>NZ_CABPSF010000001.1 GCF_902459685.1 Pandoraea iniqua
AGGCGCTGCGGCTTTCGGGGCGGCGGCCGGGGCCGGCGCTGCGGTCTTGCGAACCGGCGGGCGAGCTGCTGCACGCGGTGCGGGCGCTGCCGCCAGTGCCGGCACCGCATGCGCGGCGTGGCCAGCTTGAGCACCGGCTGCCTGACTCGCGTCCAGACGGAACACCGAGACGACCGACTTGAGGCGGTTGGCCTGCTCTTCGAGCGAACCGGCAGCGGCAGCGGCTTCTTCGACGAGTGCCGCGTTCTGCTGCGTGACTTCGTCCATCTGCGTCACGGCACGATTGACCTGCTCGATACCGCCCGACTGCTCGGCCGATGCGGCCGAAATCTCGCCCATGATGTCGGTCACGCGCTTGACCGCCTGCACGATCTCTTCCATCGTCTGACCGGCCTGCTCGACAAGTGCCGAACCGTCCTCGACCTTGTGGGCCGAATCTTCGATCAGTTCCTTGATTTCCTTCGCGGCTGCGGCGCTGCGCTGTGCCAGCGTGCGCACTTCGCCTGCGACCACCGCAAAACCACGACCCTGCTCGCCTGCGCGCGCGGCTTCCACGGCGGCGTTCAGCGCCAGAATGTTGGTCTGGAAAGCGATGCCGTCGATCACGCTGATGATGTCGACGATCTTGCTGGAGCTCGTCGAGATGCCCTGCATCGTGCCGACCACCTTGCCCACGACGTCACCACCGCGTGCCGCGATATCCGAGGCATTCACCGCAAGCTGGCTTGCCTGACGCGCGTTGTCGGCGTTCTGCTTGACGGTGGCAGTGAGCTGCTCCATCGACGAAGCGGTTTCTTCCAGCGAGGCGGCCTGTTGCTCCGTACGCGCCGACAGATCGGTGTTGCCTGCGGCGATCTGCTGCGCAGCGGACGTGATCGACTCGGTGCCCGAGCGCACTTCGGCGACGGTGCGCACGAGGCTGTCCTGCATGTGCTTCACGCCCTTGAACAGGCGGCCGGTTTCGGTGTCGTTCCACACGTCGATGCGTTGCGTGAGGTCGCCGCCGGCGATCTTTTCGAAGTGCTTGATGGCGTCGTCGATCGGGCCGACGATGGCGCGCGTGAGCGTGATCTGCGTAATCAGACCGACCACCAGACCCACAATCAGGCCGATGCCGACCATCCACATCACCAGCGTGTAGCGGTTTTGCGCCACGTCGTAGCGATCTTGCGCATTCTTGACCTGAAGGTCGGCCAGCGTCGTCATCGCCTTGGTGTAATCACCGAACAGGCGCGGCACATCCATGACCGTCTTGGCGTGGAAATCGGGAATGTCACCCGATTCGATTGCCTTGAGCGCCGGCAGAATGCCTTCGTTCACGACCTTGCTGCGGGCGGCAATGGCGGCGTCGGCCAGCGGCTTCTCGCCATCGCTCATGGGCAGCGCCGCGTAGGTTGCCCACGCATCGTCGGCCTTCTTGAGGTTGTTACGCACCCCGTCGATGGCTGTCTTGATTTCGCTCGGATCGGCGATGAACTCGATGCGTGCAAGGGTCACACGTGCGGAGAGCGTGGAGAGCGTGGTCTGCGCGAGGGCACGCGACGACGCCATGTCGTTGGTGTACATCTCCTGCAACGACGTGTTGCTTTGTCGCAGCGACAAGAGCCCCACAGCGGCGCCGACGACCAGCAACACCATGAAGAGTCCAAGCGCCAGCGTCAACCGCGCCCGGATGGTGACATTTTTAAACATAACGACCTCTACCCCGTGAATACCGGCTCACGCCGGCGTACCCATCCCAATCACCGAAACGTTCAAAACTCTTCCCAGTCGCCCGAGTCGCTCGCGCCACCGGCGGGTGCACCGCCGGGTGCCGCTTTGCCGCGACGCGCCGCCAGTTGCAAGACCTGTGCATCTTCTTGTGCATTCGTGGCCGCCGCCGGACCGGCAGCAGCGGCCGGAGCCGCCGTTTGCGGACGGCGCGTTACCGTGCGTGCCGCAGCGGCACCGGCGCTCGCGCGGGCGGTGGCTGCACCTGCGGCAGTTGCCGAGGCCTTCGTTGCGCTTGCTGCCGATGCTGCCTTGGCTGCGCTCGCGACGGGTTGAGCGGTACTCGCTGCCGTCGAATGACGAACGGTCTGGGCGCTGGCCGCGCGCGAGAGTGCCGCGCTGCGGGCATCGCCTGCCTTGAACGCATCGCCGACGCGGAACACCGACACGGCGTCGCGCAGGCGGTGCGCCTGTTCTTCCAGCGAGCCCGCCGCAGCGGCCGCTTCTTCGACCAGCGCCGCGTTCTGCTGCGTGACCTCGTCCATCTGCGACACGGCGCGGTTGACCTGCTCGATGCCGCCCGACTGTTCGGCGGAGGCCGCCGAAATCTCGCCCATGATGTCGGTCACGCGCTGCACGGCCTGCACGATTTCATCCATCGTCTTGCCGGCCTGCGACACCAGTGCCGAACCGTTCTCGACGCGTCCCACCGAGTCTTCGATGAGCACCTTGATTTCTTTCGCGGCCGACGCGCTGCGCTGCGCCAGCGTGCGGACTTCGCCCGCGACCACGGCGAAACCGCGGCCTTGCTCGCCCGCGCGCGCCGCTTCCACGGCCGCGTTCAGCGCGAGAATGTTGGTCTGGAAGGCAATGCCTTCGATGACGCTGATGATGTCGACGATCTTGTGCGAGCTCGACGAGATGCCCTGCATGGTGTCGACCACGTTGCCGACCACCTGACCGCCGCGTGCTGCAATCTCCGACGCGTTGACGGCCAGCGCGCTCGCCTGTTTGGCGTTGTCCGCGTTCTGCTTGACCGTGGCCGTGAGCTGCTCCATCGACGACGCCGTCTGCTCCAGCGACGCGGCCTGTTGCTCGGTGCGCGCCGACAGATCGGTGTTGCCCGCTGCGATTTCGCGCGACGCCACGTTGATCGACTCGATGCCCTCGCGCACGTCGGAGACGATCGACAGCAGGCTGTTCTTCATCACCGTCAGGCCGAACAGCAGTTGGCCGACTTCGTCGCGTCCGGTGCCTTCGGCCTTGCCGGTCAGGTCGCCCGCCGCAATCTGCTTGGACATCGACAGCGCCACGCGCAGCGGATGGTTGATCGCACGGCGCAAGATGCTGCCGAGCACGAACAACACGATGATGCCGCCGATGACGGCCACTGCCGTGAGCGAGCGCACGATGGTGTGCTCGCGCTGGCCCTGTTGATACAAGTCGGTGGCCTGCGTGAGTTCCAGCCGCGTGAGCACGTTGAGCTCATCGCGCATCGGACCGTACGCCGGCTTCACCTTCTCGAGATACGTTTGCTGTGCGCCTTCCGCCGAACCTGCCTTGAGCATTTCGACGGTCTGTTGCAGGCCATCGGTCGTAAAACGCTGGCGAATCACGTTGAAGCGCTCGGCCTGTGCCTGCGTGGCCGGATCGACCGCCTTCATGTAGTTCGCCCACTCGCGATTGATGTCGTCGAGGCTGGCGGCAATCTCGTCGCCCGCACGCTTCATCGCGTCGAGATTCGGGTTGCCGATGGCTTCCGCCACGAGCAAAACGTCGCGGTCGAGCTTCTGGCCGATGGTGCCCAGCGTACCCACCGGCACCATGCCGTTTTGGTACACCTGAAGCAGTTTGGCGTTGCTGCTCGACATGCCCCACAGGCCCAGCCCGCCCACCACGGCGAGCAGCAGCGCGCCGAGCACGATGATGCCGGTCAGGCGCGCACGCAGCGTGTCGATGCGGATCTTGCGCACGAGTGCAGCAATGCCGCCACGTTCGACCATGCCACCGCGAATGCGCAGATTGCCGGCCTGACCGTTGCGAAAGCGTGCGTAGATGGTTTCGGCCTGCTCGGTCGCCCCGGCAGCCGGACGCACGCGCACGGAGGTGTAGCCGACCACGGCGTCGTTCTCGAGCGTCGGCGTGACGGTCGCCAGCACCCAGTAGAAGTCGCCGTTCTTGCGGCGGTTCTTCACGAGCCCCGTCCACGTATCGCCGCGCTTGATCGTGTCCCACAGGTCGCCGAACGCTTCGGACGGCATGTCGGGATGGCGCACGATGTTGTGCGGCGCGCCCAGCAGTTCGTCACGCGAATAGCCACTCACCTCCACGAAGGCGGGATTGGCATACGTGATCCGCCCCTTCAGATCCGTTCGCGAGATCAGGTACTGATGCTCGCCGATGACGAATTCGTTTTGGGTGACGGGCTGGTTATCGCGCACGTGCTCGGTCTCCGTGGTCTTCGGGTGAGTGGGTTATGTCTGTGGGTAACGCTGCGGGTGTCTCTGCCCGTCTGTTTCCGTCTATTTCGATCTATCTGCTGCTGTCGGCACGGCATCCCCGGACGCCGCGCCATCGAGCTGCGTCTTTGTCCGCCTTAATTCGTCTCAGCTCGCCAGACGCTCGATCAGCGCCATGTCGTCGCTGGTCATGAGCTTCTCGATGTCCATCAGGATCAGCATGCGGCCTTCGACCGTGCCCAGCCCCGTGATGTACTCGGTGGCCAGTTGTGCGCCGAATTCCGGTGCCGGCTTGATTTCGCCGCGCGCGAGCGTAAGCACGTCGGACACGCCGTCAACGACCATGCCGACCACACGGCCGGCCACGTTCAGAATGATCACGACCGTCTGCGTGTCGTACTCGACGCGGCCGAGGCGGAATTTGATACGCATGTCCACGATCGGCACGATGATGCCGCGCAGGTTGATCACGCCCTTGATGAAGTCGGGCGCGTTGGCGATGCGCGTGACGGCGTCGTAGCCGCGAATTTCCTGCACCTTCAGGATGTCGATGCCGTATTCCTCTTCACCGAGCGTGAAGACCAGAAATTCCTGGCCGTCGCCCTCGGTCTGCATGGCGCCGCCCTGGCGCGACATGGCATGCTCTTGCGAAAGCTTTTCCATCTGACGACTCTCCGACTTCAGTTGAAGATGGTGGCCGATGCCGAGCGCTGGCCGCGCTGAAGCGCCGCCACGTCCACGATCAGGGCCACACTGCCGTCACCCATGATGGTGGCGGCAGAAATACCGTGAATACGGCGGTAATTGGTTTCGAGGTTCTTCACCACGACCTGCTGCTGACCCACCAGCTCGTCGACGAGCAGCGCAAAGCGCCGGCCTTCGGCTTGCAGGATCACGATGATGCCCTGCGTGGGATCCCCACGTGCCTCGGGCACGTCGAACGCACGGTACAGCTCCACCAGCGGCAGATACTCGCCGCGCACCAGTACGACCTGCCCTTCGCCGGTCACGGCGCGAATGTCGTCGCGGCGCGGTTGCAGCGACTCCATCACGAAGTTCAGCGGCAGGATGAAGATCTCCGTGCCGACCTTGACGGACATGCCGTCGAGGATTGCCAGCGTCAGCGGCAGCACGATGCGGATGGTGGTGCCCTTGCCGCGCGTGGACAGAATCTCCACGTGGCCGCCCATCTGCTGGATGTTTCGCTTGACGACGTCCATGCCCACACCACGGCCCGACACGTCGGTCACGGCTTCGGCCGTCGAGAAACCCGGCGCGAAAATCAGCTGCCAGACTTCCTCGTCCGCCATCGAGTCGGACACGTTCATGCCTTGCTGCTGCGCCTTGGCGAGAATCTTCTCGCGGCGCAGGCCGGCACCGTCGTCGCTCACTTCGATCACGATATTGCCGCCCTGATGCGCGGCGGACAGCACGAGCTGGCCCACGGGGTCTTTGCCCGAGGCGAGACGCGCCTCCGAGGTTTCGATACCGTGGTCGAGACTGTTACGCACCAAGTGCGTGAGCGGATCGATGATGCGCTCGATCAGGCTCTTGTCGAGCTCGGTCGCCTGACCGAACGTGACCAGTTCGATCTGCTTGCCGAGCTTGGTCGCGAGATCGCGCACCAGACGCGGGAAACGCGAGAACACGTAGTCCATCGGCATCATGCGAATGGACATGACCGCTTCTTGCAGGTCGCGCGCGTTGCGCTCCAACTGGCCCATGCCGTTGAAGAGACGGTCGTGCAGCATCGGGTCGAGGCTGCTGGCCGTCTGCGCAAGCATGGCCTGCGTGATCACCAGTTCGCCCACCAGATTGATGAGCTGGTCGACCTTTTCCACGCCCACGCGAATGGAGCTGTTCTCGTGGCCGGCAGCGCCGCCGGCGGCCGGGGCCGCTGCGCGCTTTTCCGGCGGATGCGTGCCGTTACCGCCATTTCCACCACTGCCGCCCGCGTGGGCGACGGGGGCCGGCGGCACCACGATCTGCTCGGGCGCAGCCACGGGGGCCGGCACTTCGATCTGGGCGGGGGCTGCCTGAGCGGCGGAAGCGGCGGGAGCGGCGGCGATCGGTTCGAAGATCTCGACGGCGGGCTGCGCGACCGGGGCCGCAGCAGCAGGGGCAACTGGCGCGGCGGGCGTCGCCGCTGCGAGCGCTGCGGCGGCGGCCGCATCCTGCACGTCGATCTGCGACGGCTCGATCACGAAGCAGCACACGGCGAGAATGTCGTCGGCGCCGCAGGTGGTGTCGAGCCACAGATGCAATGCGTTGTCGACCGACTGGCGGCCGGCCACGTGACCGAGGTTGCCAAGTTCTTCTGCAAGCAGGGTCTGGTCTTTTTCGCTCACGCCCGTGAGCGTGACCTTGAGGCGAGTCTGGCCCGGTGCGACCGGGCTGGTGGGTGCGCCACTCGCGTCGGTCGTGGCTTCGGGCGCGACTGGCGCGGGCGCCGCAGCTGCGGGCGCCGGTGCAGCAGGCGAAGTCGGCGCGGCCGACGGTGCCTCGCCGCTTTCTTCGGCAGCCAAGCGTTGGAGCACCGCGCAGATGCGCGTCATCGCCTCGACATCGGGTTCACTGGAGGCGCGGTAGGCATTCAACTGTTGATGCAACACGTCTTTGGTTTCCAGGAAGGTGTCGACCATCTCGGTGCGCAACTGCAACTCGCCGCGACGCGCGCGGTCGAGCAGGTTTTCCAGCAGGTGAGTGGTCTCGGTGAGCGCGGTGAAGCCGAACGTCGCGGCCCCGCCCTTGATCGAGTGTGCGGCGCGAAAAATCGCGTTGAGCTGCTCGTTATCCGGAGCGCTCACGTCGAGCGCCAGCAGCAGGTGCTCCATCTCTGCGAGCAACTCTTCCGCTTCATCGAAAAAGGTCTGGTAGAACTGGGTGATATCCACCGGTTTCCTCGTCCTAACTTGGTTGTGCCGTCGACGCCATCAACATCGTCATGCGCCCGCGCCGACAAGCGAGCCCACCACGTCGACCAGTGCCTCGGGGTCGACCGGCTTGATCAGCCAGCCGCTTGCCCCCGCTTCACGGGCCGCCGTCTTATACGCGCCGTCAACTTCTGTGGTGAGCACCAGAATCGGCGTTTGTGCGAACGCATCGAGGTCCCGCAGGGCACGAATCAGCGACAGCCCGTCCATGCCGGGCATGTGCTGGTCGGTCAGCACCAGATCGAAATTCGCATTCGATGCCAGTGCCAGTGCCTCCTGTCCGTCGCGCGCCGTCGTCACGGCATAGCCGGCTTCGTCGAGCGTGGCCGCCAGAATCTGACGCATTGACGCGGAGTCGTCGACCGCGAGAATCGTATTGCGTGCCTGCATGGCCTCCATGCGTCTCCTCTTCTTATCGGTTATCTCGCCGCTGCACCGTTTTCACCCGGCGCAGCAGGCGCTGCGGGGGGTGACGGTGGCGACGGTACGCCCGGCGGCAACACGCCACTGATGGCAGCGTTGACGGCGTCGGCGCCCGAACCTCGGGCGTTCGTCGCATCGATCGTCGGCTGGTCGCCCTCGTGCTTCACAGAAGCCTCGGCACGGCGATTGAGCACGATGATGCTGATGCGTCGGTTAATCGGGTTGTAAGCGTCATCGCGATCGAGCGGCACGGTCGAGGCCAGCCCCACCACGCGCAGGACCTTATCGCCATCGAGGCCGCCCGCGATCAACTCGCGACGCGAAGCGTTCGCGCGATCGGCCGACAGCTCCCAGTTGCTATAGCTCTTGTCGCCCTGCGCATACGCCGTCGCATCGGTGTGACCCGACAGGCTGATGCGATTGGGCACGTCGTTGAGCGACTTGCCGATCTCGCGCAGGATGTCGCGCATATACGGTTGCACCTGCGCGCTCGCGTTGGCGAACATCGGCCGGTTCTGATCGTCGACGATCTGAATGCGCAGGCCTTCGGTCGTCACGTCGATCAGCAACTGTTTGCGGAATTGCCTGAGCGTCGGATTATTCTCGATCGCCTTCTCGATCCGCGCCTTGAGTTCGCGCAAACGCTGTGCATCGGCGCGCTCGGCCAGCTCGGCCGTCGTGGCCTGACGCGAGCGCACCTGATCGCCACGCGACTTCTGGCCGTCGGTACGCGTCGTGTCGGTACCGCCACCGGGAATCACACCGCTGTTGTCCGCCGCATTACGCCCGCCCGTGAGCGCGACCTTGAGCGGCGTGCGAAAGTATTCGGCAATGCCCGTCAGTTCCTTGCTGCTCACGGAACTGAGCAGCCACATCAGCAGGAAGAACGCCATCATGGCCGTCATGAAGTCGGCGTAGGCAATCTTCCACGCACCGCCGTGATGGCCGTGCCCGCCGGCTTTGCGGCGCTTGACGATAATGGGCCGCTCGTCTTTCTCGCTCATTGCTGCCGTCCGTCAACGTGCCTTGACCTGGCGCACGTGCTCTTCGAGCTCGGCGAACGACGGCCGCACCGTGGAGTACAGCACCTTGCGGCCAAACTCCACCGACAGGGCCGGGGCGTAGCCATTCAGGCTCGCCAGCAGCGTGACCTTGATGCACTCGTAAAGCTTGACCGACTCGTTGATGCGGTGTTCGATCAGTTGGGCGAGCGGCGAAATAAAGCCGTATGCCAGCAAAATGCCGAGGAACGTCCCCACGAGTGCCTGCGCGATCAGCGCACCCAGCACGGCCGGCGGCTGGTCGGCGGAAGCCATCGTGTGCACCACGCCCATCACGGCCGCCACAATACCGAAGGCCGGCATCGCATCGCCGGTCTTTTGCAGACAGTGGGCCGGTACCTCGCCTTCGTGGCGGTACGTTTCGATTTCGTGATCCATCAGGTTCTCGATCTCGAACGCGTTCATGTTGCCGCTGACCATCAGGCGCAGATAGTCGGTCAGGAATTCCATGATGCGCGGCTCGTTCAGAATGCGCGGGTATTGCGAGAACACCGGGCTCGACGCCGGGTCTTCCACGTCGCCTTCGATGGCGAGCATGCCGTCCTTACGTGCCTTGGCGAGCAGCACGTAGAGCAGCGCCATCAGCTCCATGTACAGCTCTTTGGTGTATTTCGAGCCCTTGAACAGCATCGGCAGCGCCTTCATCGTCGCCTTGATCGCCTTGCTGTTGTTGCCCACCACAAACGAGCCGACGCCCGCGCCACCGATGATCAGCAGCTCGGTCGGCTGAAACAGCGCGCCCAAGTGACCTCCGCCGATGACGAAACCGCCAAAGACCGAGGCAAGAACGATGATGTAACCAATGACGACAAGCACTGCCGGATACCTCTCGCAAAAATACGTCTACGGAAAAATGTCCTTCCTGTTCAGAGGGCTTAACGGCAGACAAGCAGGGAAACTGTAGGGGATGCGTCCTCGTGACGAATGTGCCGCTCAGGCAGCCAACGGCGAAATGTCCGTACCGCCGGGGCCGGGCACGCCCACCGGGGCTTCGGCCACTACCGGCGCCAGATCGGCGGCGTGCGCATGTTTTGCTTTCCGCGTCTTACCGGCGCGCGACGGCGGCGCGCACAGACCGCAGACGTACTGGCCGTGAGGCTCGTGCGCGTGCGTGACGAAATGGCCGCCGCAACGCGTGCACGGCGTCATTTGCAACATCTTGCTGTCGAAGAAACGGACCAGCGTCCATGCGCGGGTGAACCCGAGCACAGCTTCCCAGCCATGCAGTTCGACGTGCTCCAGGTACAGACGGTAGGCCTTGACGATGGCCTCGATGCCCTGGCATCCGCCGTGATGCACGAGATGGCGATAGATGTTGTGGAAAAGCGACGAGTGGATGTTCGGCAGCCAGGTCACGAACCAATCGGTCGAGAACGGCAGCATGCCCTTGGGCGGCGAAGCACCCTTGAGCTCTTTGTAGAGTTTGATGAGGCGATCCCGACTGAGGCTCGTTTCCGCTTCCAGCAACTGGAGGCGGGCGCCGAGTTCGATCAGTTCGATGGCCAACTGGATCTCGCGGGCCTCGAGAACGACGCTTTTGGTACGCATATGCAGGCTTCCTGGCAGGTGACGCGGCGCGCTACCCCCGGGTAGCGCGCGAATTACATCGCGTACTTAGCCGATCTGCTCGACGGGTTGCCCCGCGAGCAGAATCGATGCGTGCGACTGCTGCATACCCACGTCTTTCGCTCCGTGCGTAAGGCTTGAGAGGATCACGTGGTCGTCAAAGCGAAATCGGCACAGAAGCTGGTTCGACCCCGCGAATTTGACGAGTTGAGCCAAGGTGAGACTGCCGAGCACGTCGGCAAGTTGGTCGCTGATGCCAAGGCGGAACATCGCCGCGGCACGGTCCTCGCGAATCAGGCGCTGAGCCAGTACGAGGTAGGAGAGATTCAACTCACGAATCTCATTCAGTGTTTCGCTGTTTCGCATGCGGCCCCCCGGCGCAATGGATGATCTTGCGGTACTACTCCGTTTTCCCTCGCATTGTGGATAAAGGCGAAAGATAAAGAAATCGGAGAAAAACTACATAGAAGGGCAAGAAAAGCGGAAGTTTTTTGTAGGAGTTTTTCCTACATGCGGGGCGCGAGCGGCCCCTGCGATGCATTCGGGGGGAATGATCGGTGTGAAAAGACGGTGGCTTCACGCAAATGTCACGAAGCTGCGCTCTACTACTCGTCTGTATTTCGGCCGTTTTGCGCCGAACTTTAGCCGTCTTTGCAAAAAGATTTGGGGGGCTTTTGCGAAGTGGCTGGATCGTACTTTGCCGACCCGTTCGACGCCGGAACAGTGCAATTACAAAGTGTTACAGATGTAGTGACCTGCGCCGAATCTCAGGTTTGGAAGAAAACTTCGGGCAAAGTTCCCCAAATACGCCGACATTCGGACGCGAGACCGGCGCCGCCTACACGTTTTCCGGTGCGGGCGGCAGCGCCGCCGGCGGGCCGGCGCGGCGAATCAGCAGCGTGTGCAGGCACCACGACAGTACGCCGCACACGGCAATCACGGCCGCCATGGGCACCGCCGAGCGCGCGTGCAACATCCCCACCGCTGCGCCTGCGCTGGCGGCCGCGAGAAATTGCAAAGCACCGAGCAGTGCTGAGGCCGCGCCTGCCCGCTGGTGCTGGCGATTGAGGGCTTCGGCCACGGCGTTCGGCTGCGAAAAACCCAGACTCGCCACGTACGCGAAGAGCGGCACCATCAATCCGGGCAGGCCGCCGAGCTGCAAACTCGCCACCACCAACAGCACCAGCCCGAGAATCGCGACCAGATTGTTGGTACGGCGCAACACATCGGCCGGCCGGCGTTTGCGCAGCAAGTGCGCGTTGACCTGCGAGCCGAAGATGATGCCGCAGGCGTTCAGGCCGAACAACCAGCCGTAGTGCGCCGGGTCCACGCCGTACAGGTTGATGAAAACGAACGGCGAGCCGGTGATGTACGCGAACATGCCGGCCTGCGCCACACCACCGGCCAGCGCGTTGCCCATGAACTCGCGATCACGGATCAGCGCGCCGTAGTTGTGCCACGCGGTTGCCAGCCAGTGGCGTGCCTGCTTGGCGGCGTGCCGCGTCTCGGGCAGCCAGTAGACGGCCATCGCGAAGCAGATGACGCCGAACACCGTCAGGCCCCAGAAGATCCAGCGCCAGCCGACAAACATCAGCACCTGACCGCCGACGAGCGGCGCGAGAATCGGCGCGGCGCCCATGATCAGCGTCATGCGCGAGAGCACGCGGGCCACGGTATTCGTATCGAACAGGTCGCGCGCCATCGCCCGGGCGATCACAAAGCAGGCGCAGCCGCCCACTGCCTGAATGAAGCGGCAGACGATCAGCGTTTCGATGTTGGGGGCGAGTGCGCAGCCGGCCGACGCGATGGTGTAGAGCGCGAGCCCGGCGTAAAGCGGGCGCTTGCGGCCGAAGCGATCGGCCAGCGGGCCGTGCAGCAATTGTCCGAGGCCCAGCCCGATGAAGAACGAAGCCAGCGTGAATTGCGCTGCCGCATCCGTCGTATTCAGTTCCCGCGCGATGCTCGGCAGCGCCGGCAGATACATGTCGATCGACAACGAGCCGATGGCAGACAGAATGCCGAGAACAAACACCGAGCGGAAATAGTGGGCTGACATGGCCGGGGCACCTAGGGTAATCCCGAATCATACGGCATTGTCCGTGTGCCCGTCGGCAGGGCGACACGCGGATAACGCCAGATAGGCAAATGCCCGCCTTGCGAGCGGGCATTTGCTGCGGGGAGTTCCATCGTTCCGTGTCCGCCGATCAGAGAGGAAATAGATCGGCTGACATCGATTGAAACGCGCAGATCAGGCCGTCTTTTCCTCGCTCAATCCCAGAGATTCGACCATCTGCTCGCGCATGATGAATTTCTGCACTTTGCCGGTGACCGTCATGGGCATGTCGTCGACGAAGCGGATATAGCGCGGCACTTTGTAGTGGGCGATCTGATCCTTGCAGAACTCACGGATGTCGTCTTCCGTCGCGCTCTGGCCCGGCTTCAGCACAATCCATGCGCAGACCTCTTCGCCGTACTTCGCGTCGGGGACCCCGAACACCTGCACCGCCTGAATCTTCGGATGGCGGAACAGGAACTCCTCGATCTCGCGCGGGTAAATGTTTTCGCCGCCACGGATGAGCATGTCTTTCACACGGCCGACGATGTTGCAGTAGCCGTCTTCATCGATGGTGGCGAGGTCGCCCGTGTGCATCCAGCCATCGCGAATCGCCTCGCGCGTGCGCGGCTCATCGTCCCAGTAGCCCTGCATCACGGAGTAGCCCTTCGTGCACAGCTCGCCCTTCTCGCCCACCGGTACGATCTCGCCTGCCGCGTCGACCAGCTTCACTTCAAGGTGCGGCTGAACCCGGCCGACCGTGCTCGTGCGCTTTTCGAGCGGATCGGTGGTCGTGGTCTGGAACGACACCGGGCTCGTCTCCGTCATGCCATAGGCGATGGTCACTTCGCTCATGTGCATCTGGCTGATCACGCGCTTCATCGTCTCGATCGGGCACGGCGAGCCGGCCATGATGCCGGTGCGCAGCGAATCGAAGTGATAGTTGCCGAAGTCCGGATGGTCGAGCTGTGCAATGAACATCGTCGGCACACCATGCAGCGCCGTGCAGCTCTCTTCCGACACCGCGGCCATGGTGGCCTTCGGGTCGAACGCCTCGCCCGGGAAGACCATCGTCGCGCCCGTCGACACACACGCCAGCACTGCGAGCACCATGCCGAAGCAGTGATAGAACGGCACCGGGATGCACAGGCTGTCGTGCTCCGTGAACTTCATCGCCATCGCGATGAACCGCCCGTTGTTGACGATGTTGTGATGCGTTAGCGTCGCACCTTTCGGGCTGCCGGTGGTGCCGCTCGTGAACTGAACGTTGATCGCTTCGTGACAATCGAGACTGTCGGAAATACTGCGCAGCGTGTCGAGGCTGGCGTCGGCACCGAGGGTCACGACGTCGCTGAAATTCATCATCCCCGGCGTGATGCCGGTGCCCATGCGGATGATCGTGGTGAGCGTGGGCAGCTTCGCCGACTTCAGCAGGCCCGGTTCGCTCTGTGCGAGCTCGGGCGCGAGCGTGTTCAGCATGTCGAGATAGCGCGACGTCTTGAACGACTCGGCGGCCACCAGCGCCTTGCAGCCGACCTTGTTGATCGCGTACTCCAGCTCGGCGAGGCGGTAGGCCGGGTTGATGTTCACCAGCACCAGCCCCACGCGTGCGGTCGCGAATTGCGTAACGAGCCATTCGACGCGATTCGGCGACCAGATGCCGACCCGGTCGCCCTTCTTCAGTCCCAATGCCAGCAAACCCGCGGCGAACGTGTCGACGTGCGCGATGAATTCGCGCCACGTCCAATCCACGCCCTGCTCGCGAAACACCACCGCCTGACGCTCAGGAAACGTCGAGGCCGTCTCGGCCAGCAGACCAAACACCGTGAGCGACGACAACGGCACCGTCGTGTCGCCCTTCACATACGACAACCCATTACGTGGGACTACGCCTGCACCTTCCCGGCTTTCCATGCTTTTGTCTCCTGATACTGAAGCAATGCTGAAATGGCGAAATGCTGTCGTGCCCGACGCCGCTATCGGCTGGTCTTTACAACAATAGCGCGTCACGCTGCGTTGACGTTTACGTTAACGTAATTCACGTAACGTAACGAGTGGGGATGGCCCTGAGAGAGTGCGGTGACCGGAAAAAACAAAAGCTCCACGCACTTTCATGCATGGAGCTTTCTGCATCGATCGCAACACCGGCATTGCGGCCGGGACTACGACAATGCCAATTTACAGCTTTGCCTTGCGCAGCTTGCTGATCGCAGCGAGTTGGGCGATAGCTTCGGCCAGCTCGGCCTGGGCTTTCGCGTACTCGATGTTCGAATCCTTGTTCGCAAGCGCTTCTTCCGCGCGACGCTTGGCTTCGGCAGCTTTTGCCTCGTCCAGGTCTTTGCCGCGGATAGCGGTGTCGGCGAGCACGGTCACCGTGCCCGGTTGCACTTCGAGAATGCCGCCGGCCACGAAGACGAAATCTTCGTTACCTGCTTCGTCCTCGATGCGCACGGCACCCGGCTTGATGCGCGTGATCAGCGGCGTGTGACCGGGCAAAATGCCCAGTTCGCCGGCTTCGCCCGGCAGCGCCACAAAGCGCGCCCGACCCGAGAAGATCTGCTCTTCTGCGCTGACGACGTCTACGTGAATGGTTGCCATAATCGCTCCCGTTGAGTGTGATGAAGCGGCAGGAGTACCGAGCGCGGTCGTTACCGCCCTCGCCCCGCTACCCCGCCGTTCGACAGTCACCTGCCGGTGCAGCGCAAGTCTCGCGAGAGACCTCCGCCGTCACCCGGCACTCAACCGTTTACTGCATCTTCTTGGCTTTTTCGAACGCTTCGTCGATCGTGCCGACCATGTAGAACGCCTGCTCAGGCAGGTGGTCGCATTCGCCGTCGACGATCATCTTGAAGCCGCGGATCGTTTCCTTGAGCGGAACGTACTTGCCCGGCGAACCCGTGAACACTTCTGCCACGTGGAACGGCTGCGACAGGAAACGCTGGATCTTACGAGCGCGCGCCACTGCCAGCTTGTCGTCCGGCGACAGTTCGTCCATGCCCAGAATCGCGATAATGTCGCGCAATTCCTTGTAGCGCTGGAGCGTCGACTGCACACGACGGGTGACCGTGTAGTGCTCTTCGCCAATCACGTTCGGGTCGATCTGACGCGAGGTCGAGTCGAGCGGATCGACGGCCGGGTAGATACCCAGCGAGGCGATGTCACGCGACAGCACGACGGTGGCGTCCAAGTGGCCGAAGGTGGTTGCCGGCGACGGGTCGGTCAAGTCATCGGCAGGCACGTAGACGGCTTGCACCGACGTGATCGAGCCCTTCTTGGTCGACGTAATACGCTCTTGCAGCTTACCCATTTCTTCAGCCAGCGTCGGCTGATAGCCCACTGCCGACGGCATACGGCCGAGCAGTGCGGACACTTCGGTACCGGCCAGCGTGAAACGGTAGATGTTGTCCACGAAGAACAGCACGTCGAGACCTTCGTCACGGAAGTGCTCAGCCATCGTCAGACCGGTCAGCGCGACGCGCAGACGGTTGCCCGGCGGCTCGTTCATCTGGCCGTACACCAGCGCGACCTTGTCCAGAACGTTCGAGTCCTTCATTTCGTGGTAGAAGTCGTTCCCTTCACGGGTACGCTCGCCCACACCGGCAAACACCGAATAACCGCCGTGTTCCTTGGCGATGTTATTGATGAGTTCCATCATGTTCACGGTCTTGCCCACACCGGCGCCACCGAACAGACCCACCTTGCCGCCCTTGGCGAACGGGCAGATCAAATCGATAACCTTGATGCCGGTTTCGAGCAGTTCCGTCGACGGCGACAGCTCGTCGAATGCCGGAGCCTTCTGGTGGATCGAGCGCGTGTGATCGCGTGCAATCGGACCGGCTTCGTCGATCGGACGGCCAAGCACGTCCATGATGCGACCCAGCGTCGGCTTACCGACCGGCACAGTGATCGGCAGACCGCTGTTCTTCACCATCATGCCGCGGCGCAGGCCTTCGGCAGAACCCAGACAGATGGTACGAACCACGCCGTCGCCCAGCTGCTGCTGAACTTCGAGCGTCAGTTCCGAACCGTCCATAATGAGCGCGTCGTAGATCTTCGGCATGCTATCGCGCGGGAACTCCACGTCGATCACGGCGCCGATGCACTGTACGATTTTGCCTTCAATCAAAGCAGTACTCATCGCTTTTCCTTTAGATACTCAAATTCATTTCGCCTTGCGGCGCATCGGCCCGTGCCACCGCTTAAACAGCGGCAGCGCCACCCACGATTTCGGACAGTTCCTTCGTAATCGATGCTTGACGGCCCTTGTTGTAGACCATCTGCAATTCACCGATCACGGTCTTCGCGTTGTCCGATGCGGCCTTCATGGCCACCATACGGGCGGACTGCTCCGACGCCATGTTCTCTGCGACTGCCTGATACACGACCGCTTCGACGTAACGCACCAGCAGGGCATCCACCACCGACTTTGCGTCCGGTTCGTAGATGTAGTCCCACGAATGCGTTGCCGGCACTGCGCTCGCGTCTTCCGATTGGCCTTCAAACTTCTCGGGCAGCGGCAGCAGTTGTTCGACCACGGTTTCCTGCTTCATCGTGTTGACGAAGCGGTTGTAGGCCAGATACACGGCATCGAGCTTGCCTTCGGCATACGCGTCGAGCTGCACCTTCACGGCGCCGATCAACTTGTCGAGGTGCGGGGTGTCGCCCAGTTGCACCACGTGCGAGACCACCTTCGCGCCGATACGGTTCAGGAAACCGAAGCCCTTGCCGCCAATGGCGGTGGCTTCAATCTTCAGACCTTGCGCTTCGATCGCCTTCAGCTTGGTCACCACGGCACGCAGCACGTTGGTGTTCAAGCCGCCGCACAGACCCTTGTCCGTCGTCACCACGATGATGCCGGCCGCTTTCGCGTCGGCATGCTTCACCATGAACGGGTGGTGGTATTCCGGATTCGCCTGGCCCATATGCGCAGCGATCTGGCGTACCTTCTCAGCGTACGGCCGGGCATGGCGCATGCGTTCCTGCGCCTTGCGCATCTTCGACGCGGCCACCATTTCCATGGCCTTGGTGATCTTGCGCGTGTTTTGCACGCTCTTGATCTTGCCGCGAATTTCCTTCATTCCAGCCATTGCTTACTCCTTGTCTCGGCGCGACGTTCGTTCTTGCCTGAACATCGCGCCTTCCCGGGTCCGTTGAATAGTTACCGATTCAACCGGATTAGTAAGCGCCGGTCTTCTTGAAGTCCTTGAGCGCAGCGTGCAGGGCAGCTTCGTCGTCCTTCGAGAGATCTTTGGTCTCTTCGATACGGCCGATCAGCGCAGCGTGGCTGGTCTTCAGAACTTCGCGCAGACCCTTTTCGAACGGCAGGACCTGAGCGATTTCGAGATCGTCCAGATAACCGTTGTTGGCGGCGAACAGCGACACGGCCAGTTCCCACACTTGCAGCGGCTGATACTGCGGCTGCTTGAGCAGTTCCGTCACGCGGCGGCCGCGCTCGAGTTGCTTGCGGGTGGCCTCGTCCAGGTCCGAAGCGAACTGCGCGAACGCAGCCAGCTCACGGTACTGAGCCAAGTCGGTACGGATACCGCCCGACAGCTTCTTGATGACCTTGGTCTGGGCAGCACCACCGACGCGCGACACCGAAATACCGGCGTTAATTGCCGGACGGATACCTGCGTTGAAGAGGTCGGTTTCCAGGAAGATCTGGCCGTCGGTAATCGAAATCACGTTCGTCGGAACGAACGCGGTCACGTCACCGGCTTGCGTTTCAATGATCGGCAGTGCGGTCAGCGAGCCGCTTTGGCCCTTGATCGCGCCGTTCGTGAACTTCTCGACGTACTCTTCCGAGACGCGAGCGGCACGCTCGAGCAGACGCGAGTGCAGATAGAACACGTCACCCGGGTAAGCTTCACGGCCCGGCGGGCGGCGCAGCAGCAGCGAGATCTGACGGTACGCCCAAGCTTGCTTGGTCAAGTCGTCATAAATGATCAGCGCGTCTTCGCCGCGGTCGCGGAAGTATTCGCCCATCGTGCAACCGGCGTACGGTGCGATGAACTGCATGGCGGCCGAGTCCGAAGCGGTAGCGGTCACGATGATGGTGTATTCCATCGCGCCCATTTCTTCGAGCTTGCGCACCACGTTCATGATCGACGAAGCCTTCTGGCCGATCGCGACGTAGACGCAGGTCACGCCCTTGCCCTTTTGCGAAATGATCGTGTCGATGGCCACAGCGGTCTTACCCGTCTGACGGTCACCAATGATCAGCTCGCGCTGGCCACGGCCGATCGGCACCATGGCGTCGATAGCCTTGGTACCCGTTTGCAGCGGCTGCGACACCGACTTACGCCAAATCACGCCCGGGGCAATCTTTTCGATTGCGTCGGTCATCTTGGCGTTGATCGGGCCCTTGCCGTCGATAGGCACGCCCAGCGCGTCAACGACGCGGCCTTTCAGTTCCGGACCGACCGGCACTTCCAGAATGCGGCCCGTGCACTTGACGGTGTCGCCTTCCGAGATGTGCTCGTATTCACCCAGAATCACGGCGCCGACAGAGTCGCGCTCGAGGTTCAGTGCCAGACCGAAGGTGTTGCCCGGAAATTCGAGCATTTCACCTTGCATCACGTCCGACAGGCCATGAATGCGGCAGATACCGTCAGTCACCGAAATCACGGTGCCTTCGTTACGGACTTCGGCGCCGCTCTCGAGACCTTGAATCCGGCTCTTGATCAGTTCGCTGATTTCAGAGGGATTGAGTTGCATATGTGCTCCTGATATTCAATTCTTGCCGTCGCAGGCGATTCGCGCCGGCCGTCAGGCCGTCAGCGACGTCCGCATGGCCGCCAGGCGGGCGCGCACCGAAGTGTCCAGCACCTCGTCGCCAACCACCACACGCACGCCACCGATCAGCGACGGATCTACCGTCACGCTCGGGTTGAGCTTGCGGCCGAACTTGTGCTCGAGGCCCTTGACCAGCGAGGTCAGTTGCTCACCGTCGAGCGGGAAAGCGCTTTCGATCGTGGCATCCGCCGAACCGGCGGCGGCGTTCTTCAACGCCTCGAACTGCTCGGCGACTTCCGTCATGGCAGCCAGACGACCGTTTTCGACCACAGCGGCGACGAAGTTACGCACTTCGGCGTCGGTCGATTTCACGGCAGCCGTCAGCACGTCGACGACTTGCGCCGGCGTTACCTTGGGATCGTCGGCCAGATTGGCCACTTCGGGAAGCGCTGCCACTTGCGCCAGTTCGCGCACCAGCTCCGACCAGCGATTCAGATCACCGGCCTTGGCCACGCGGAACAACGCCTCAGCGTACGGACGAGCGATGGTTGCGAGTTCGGCCATGATCAGAGCTCTGCCTTGAGTTGGTTCAGCAGGTCAGCATGGGCCTTGGCGTCAACTTCGCGCTTCAGGATCTGCTCGGCGCCCTTGACTGCCAGACCGGCAACGTCTTCGCGCAGCGATTCACGGACCTTGACGGCCTGGTTCTCGGCTTCGGCTTTGGCGTTGGCGATGATACGGGCGGCTTCGGCTTGAGCCTGCTGCTTGATCTCTTCGGCCACGGCTTGCGCGCGCTTTTCAGCGTCGGCAATACGCTTCGCGCCTTCGTCACGGGCTTCCGTGAGGGCTTGCGTGGAGCGCTTGTTGGCGGCTTCGAGTTCGGCCTTGCCCTTATCGGCAGCAGCCAGACCGTCAGCGATTTTCTTCGCGCGTTCGTCGATAGCCTTGATCAGCGGCGGCCACACGAACTTCATCGTGAACCATGCCAGGATCAGAAACACGACGGTTTGCGCGAACAGAGTTGCGTTGATGTTCACGGTGTTCCCTTTCGGTGTTGCGAGTCGATTGGCAAAACAGCGCGCCCCATTGTGCCTGCTGGCTTGGGCGCGCCGTTCATGTCCAGGTCGCGCGGATCAGTGCGCGACCATCCGAAAGAAACTTAAGCGAGCTTCGACAGCAGCGGGTTCGCGAATGCGAACAGCATGGCAACGCCCACGCCGATCAGGAATGCGGCGTCGATCAGGCCAGCCAGCAGGAACATCTTCGTTTGCAGCGGGTTCATCAGTTCCGGCTGACGTGCGCATGCTTCGATGTACTTACCGCCCATCAACGCGATACCCAGACAGGCGCCGATGGCACCCAGACCGATGATGATACCGATACCGATGGCGGTCAGACCCTGGATGTTAGCGATGAAAGCTTGCATGATTACTCCTATTGGTTAGAGACTTGAAACTTTAAATTTGAAAAACCGAAAAACCGGGAAACACGTAACAACCGCAACAACCGATCAGTGATGGTCGTGCGCCTGGCCGATATACACCAGCGTGAGCATCATCATGATGAACGCCTGGAGCAACACGATCAGGATGTGGAAAATCGCCCATGCGGTGCCGGCGATGATATGACCGACAAAACCCAGCACCGACGCATCTGCGCCAAAACTCCAGATACCGCCCAACAGCGCGATCAGCAGGAACACCAGTTCGCCGGCGTACATATTGCCGAACAGTCGCATACCGAGCGACACGGTCTTGGCACAGAATTCGATCAGGTTAAGCAGCAGGTTCGGAATCCACAGCAGGAAGTGGTTGCCGAACGGTGCCGTGAACAGCTCATGCATGAAGCCGCCCGTGCCCTTGATCTTGAAGCTGTAGTACAGCATCAGAATCAGCACGCCAACGGCGATACCGAGCGTGCCGTTCAAGTCGGCCGTCGGGACAATACGATGGTGGGTAATGATCGAGCCGAGGCCGACCCAGCCGATGACCTTCGACGGCAGGTCGACGGGCAACAGGTCCAGCGAGTTCATGAGCGCGACCCAGACGAACACGGTCAGCGCGAGCGGGGCGATGAAGGCACGATTGCCGTGCACGATGCTCTTCGACTGGTCTTCGACCATTTCGACGAGCATTTCGACCGCAGCCTGGAAACGGCCCGGCACGCCCGAGGTGGCTTTACGCGCGGCCAACCAGAGCACGAAGCAGCCCAGAGCGCCCATCGCGATCGACCAGAACATGGTGTCCCAGTTGATGATCGAGAAGTCGACGATCTTCGTCTGCGTCGAGCTCGCGAGGTTTTGCAGGTGGTGCGAAATGTACTCCGACGGGTTCGGAGCGTGGCTACCGGCTTCTACTGACATAGCGATCAAACACCCAATTATGAAAATCCGCACACGGCAGCGCGCGACGCGTGAGCGGAATTGACCGCTACTTGAATGCCATCGCCAGCCAATAGGCCTTCAGCGTCAGCACGAAGGTGACCAGCAACGCTACCCAGTGAACTCCCGGGTAACCGAACGCTATGGCCACCAACAACGCAATCGTCGTTGCTACCTTGACCGCTTCTCCCGCCACTAACGAACCGACGGAGAGGCGATCACCTGAAATTCTTAGCCGCAGCGCAAACAATGCGCCCGGCACCCAACCCATCATTCCGCCCAGCCATGCAGACACCGCAGCCTCTTGGGGCGATGCCGAGAGTACCCACCAAGCCAGTGTCGCCGCGAGCGACAACAGTACCTGGGCACCCACCACTCTGAATGGAGTCACACGGGATGCGCGCCCCACATTGGGACCGAACAGGCGCTCGGCCTGCGCACGCGTGAGCGGAACGATTGTTTCTTGCTCCTGCTCGTCGTCCCAAACATCATCTGTTGCATGCGCCGGCGCTTGCGGTTTCGGTTCCAAGTTCGACCGTATTTCATCGGCCATCTCGTACCTCCCCGCCCGACTCGTGCAAAACGAATGGGCTCTTCAAGCAGTTAAACCCGCGAGATTTTACGGGAGATTACGAACGCCAGTCAATTGAAACACGCAACAAATTCGCCGAAACTGTGCAGTGCATGCTTCGATTTGGCGCCAACTCTCACGGAGTGCGCATTCTCGCATGGTGCAGCGCGGCATTCGTCCGGAAGGCCGCACAATCACGCCATCTGCGCGTCGTTGGGGGCCGGATCAGACCCATTTCAGGGCAGCGAACCCCAGCCCCAGTGCCACTAGGTAAAACGGTATCGAAATCCAGTGAAAGTGCCACCAGATTTTGCTCGATTTCGCCATGCGCAATGCAATTAGGTTCGCTAACGACCCGACAGCCAGACCAAATCCGCCGACAGCCACGCCGTGAGCGAGCGCCGGCCAGTTCTGCGTGTACTCCGCGAGCAAAATCGCTGCGGGCACATTACTGATGAATTGTGACAACACGGCGCCGCCCAGATACGCCGTCAGGGTGCCCGAGAAATCCACGTGCCCCAGTAGCGTGCGCACTTCCGGCATCTCGGCCACCCCGCGCAACACCACGAACATCAGCACGAAGATCGTCAGCAGCAACCAGTCGATGCCGATGACCGCGCTCCGGCGCGCAAACAACAGCACCACCGCCACCCCGGCACACGCCCAGCCGGCGAGACCGTGGTCGGCCAGCGCCACGAACGCGACGAACAACACGAGCGCAGTCCACAGCAATGGCCAGCGCACCTCGTGCGACGGCCCCCGCCGTTGAAAATGCAGGGTACGCGAGTCGAAGGCAAACGCACAGACGGCCAACAGAAGCCCCATGAGCGCCACGGTGATCGGCGTCATCATGGCGACGTACGCACCGAAGCCCATCCCGCTGTGCTGCCACAGGAAGAGGTTCTGGGGGTTGCCCAGCGGCGTGAGACTCGAGCCGGCGTTCACCGCCAGCGCGAGAAAGATAATCAATCGCTCGATGCGCACCGGTGCGATGCGCGCCAGCGACAACGCCAGCGGCACCACCGCGAACAACGCCACGTCATTGGTGAGCAACGTGGACAACGCCGCTGCAAAACTCACCATCAGCAACGCAAGGCGCCGCTCGGTGCGAAACCATCGCAACAGCCGTTGCGCGAGCCAATCGAGAAAGCCGCTCTGGTCGATGGCCCGCGTAAGCATCAGCAGGCCGGCGAGCGTGAGGATGGTGTGCTGATCGATACGCGCGAACAACGCGCCGGCACTCGCCGGCCGAAGTATCTGGAGCGCGACAAACGCGATCAGCAAAATCACGAGCACGCGATCGCTACGCACTCGTTCGAACAACGTGCCTAACGCACCCCATGTGCGCTTCATCAGCGTCAACCGTGCGGGTGCCGTCTGATGCTGCGCGTCATCGGTCATGTGTGAATCTTCAGATAATCAGGACACCGACATTATTCGTCACGAATGCGCGCGAGAATGCCGTCGAGCGCATCGAGGCTGCCGAACTCGATGGTGAGCGCACCGGCGCCCTTGCGGCCGACCTTGATCTTCACGTTCGACGCGAGCAGATCCGACAGCTCTTCTTCGAGACGTGTCACGTCGCGCCCGCCCTCTTCCGCCGAACGTCGACGAATGCCATCGCCTTGCGGCTTGAGCGACGCGTTGACGATGCGCTCGGTGTCGCGCACCGACAGCCGCTTATTCACCACCTGATTGGCGAGCGTGATCTGCGTGGCGGCATCGACGGAGAGCAACGCACGTGCGTGCCCCATGTCGAGATCACCGGCGAGCAGCATCGTCTGCACCGGTTGCGCGAGGTTGAGCAGGCGCAGCAGATTCGACACGGCGCTGCGCGAACGGCCGAGCGATTCAGCGGCCTGTTCATGCGTGTAATTGAATTCACCGAGCAGGCGTTGAATGCCCTGCGCTTCTTCCAGCGGATTCAGATCTTCGCGCTGAATGTTCTCGATGAGCGCCATGGCGGCGGCAGCTTCATCGGGCACATCGCGCACGAGCACGGGCACTTCCGACAGGCCGGCCATGCGGGCAGCGCGAAAGCGCCGTTCGCCGGCAATAATTTCGTACTTCTCACCATCGACACGGCGCACGAGGATCGGCTGCATCAGTCCTTGCGCGCGAATGCTCGCGGCGAGTTCCTGCAATGCGCCCTCGTCCATGCGCGTACGCGGCTGGTACTTGCCCGCCTGCAAGCGGTCGAGCGCCATCACCGACGGTGCCCCTTCGGCCGAGGCTTCGTCTGCGCCGTTATGGTTATCGGCGTGTGCGCCGAGCAGCGCTTCGAGGCCGCGGCCCAGGCCCTTCTTTTTGAGTGCGTTGGTCTTGGTCGCCATGACAATGCGTTCCTGCGCGAATGCGCCTTACATAGTTTGAATGCGCGCGATCATCTCTGCGCCGAATTGCAGATACGCCTGCGCGCCACGCGATGCGGGGTCGAAGACGACGCCGGGCATGCCGTAACTCGGCGCCTCGGCGAGTCGCACATTGCGCGGAATGATCGCGTTGAAAACCTTGTCGCCGAAGTGCTGCTTGAGCTGCTCCGAGACTTGTTGTTGCAGCGTGATACGCGGATCGAACATCACGCGCAGCAAGCCGATGACCTTCAGGTCACGGTTCAGATTCGCGTGCACCTGCTTGATCGTATTGACGAGATCCGAGAGCCCTTCGAGCGCGAAGTACTCGCACTGCATCGGAATGATCACGCCGTGCGCAGCGCACAGGCCGTTGAGCGTGAGCAGCGAGAGTGTCGGCGGGCAGTCGATCAGAACGAAGTCGTACGCATCGTCCACTTTCTCAAGAGCCTGCTTGAGACGCGTATCGCGGTTCTCGAGCGACACCAGCTCCACGTCGGCCCCCGCGAGTTCGCGGTTGGCGGGCAACACGTCGTAGTTACCCGTCTCCGAACGCTGACGGCTCACGCTCACGTCCGTGCCATCGACCAGCACCTCATAGACGCTCGTCTCGAGCGCGCCCTTGTCGATGCCGCTGCCCATTGTCGCGTTGCCCTGCGGATCCAGGTCGACCAACAGGACACGCTGTCCGTGCGACGCCAGACCGGCGGCGAGGTTCACCGTGGTGGTCGTCTTGCCGACGCCGCCCTTCTGATTGGCCACGCAGAAAATTTTCGCCATGCCGATGTAGTCCTCCGAATGCTGCCTTGTTCAAGCGCGGTTGATGCTGATGAAGCGGGGTGATGCAGGTCGTGCCGCCAAGTCACCGAATGATTCGACAGCATGACATGGTCACGCGGCCGGCCGATGGCTGACTTGCCGATAAATACTGCAAATTCGATGAATTCGATTACCTGAGCAATGCTCAGTTATTGCCGGCGCTGGCTTTCTGCGGCGTCAACACGAGCTTGTCGGTGTCGTAGCCTTGTTTGCGCAACTGCGCGCGCATTTGATTCAACGTGTTCTCGTCGATGGTCGGCGTGCGCGACAGGATCCACAGATACTCGCGGCCCGGCTCTCCGACGGCGGCATACTGATAGTCGCCGTCGAGCACGATAACCCAGTAGTTCGCCCAAAGCCAGGGAATCCAGCGCAACCAGTCCGGCGCGAACGTTACCTTGAAGCGCGCAGTGCCGGTGCCCTGCCCGTCGGTGCGTGCGAGGCCCGCATCACTGACCCAGGTGCCATCATCCTTGCGGCATTTGTTCGTGACTTCGATCCTGCCATCGGCGCGCGCTACGTATTCAGCGGTCACGTCCGACACACATTTTCGCTCGAAGAAATTCGGATAGCGTGCTATTTCGTACCAGGTGCCGACATAACGCGTCTTATCGATCGCCCCGACCGGGCGTACGCGCGTCGTCAGCGATTCTTGTCCGGTTTGCGCCCAAGCTACGGCGGCGAGCAGCGAAAAACCAACGATCGCAGCACCAATCCAGCGGGTAATTCCGGTCATGCAGCCACCTTCACGCGAAGCAAATGACGCTCGGCGTCGAGGAATGGCACTTGCAGCGGCAAGCGTTCGACCAGCGCGTAACCCGGCGGCAATGTCAGCTCGCTCTCGGCGGCGACACCCTTCATGGCCCAGAAGCTGCCATCCGGGGCCAGCAGATTTTGCCCCAGCGTCACGAAGTCGTTCAGTTCGGCAAAGGCACGCGACACGATGGCATCGAAGGCCGCCGGCACTTCCTTGCCGATCACCAGCGACTCCACACGGCCGGTCACAACGGTGAGGTTGGTCAGCTTAAAAGTGGCCCGCGCTTGCGTCAGGAAGGCGGTCTTCTTGTGCACGATGTCGTTGACCGTCACCTGCCAGTCCGGGCGCACGATGGCCAGCACTACGCCCGGCAACCCGCCGCCTGAGCCCACGTCAAGTACACGTGAAATCGGCTCACGGTCGAGGCGCGGCAGAATCGAGAGGGAATCGAGCAGGTGCTTGACGACCATCTGTCGCGGATCGCGAATCGAGGTCATCTGCAAAGCGGCATTCCACTTGGCCAGCAACGCCTGAAAGTCGAGCAACCGCCCTTGCTGCTCGGCGCTGATTGACAGGCCGAGTTGTGCAATGCCGTCGGCCAATAGCGTAGCCAGCTCGTTGCCGCCTTGCGCGGCAGTGTTTCTTGAAGCCGTCATGTCGTCTCCGGTCAGGCGGCGTGCTGGTCGCCGTCATCGGCGCCCGCACTTGTGTCGCCCGACGCGCGACGGCGTCCCAGCCCCTTCTTCAGATGGATCATCAGCAACGAGATCGCCGCCGGTGTCACCCCGGAGATGCGCGAGGCCTGCCCCAACGTCTCGGGACGCTGAGCCGCGAGCTTCTGACGCACTTCAATCGACAGACCCCGCACCTCGTTGTAATCGATGCTCGCGGGCAGCACGGTGTTCTCGTTGGCTTCCTTGCGGACGATCTCGTCGGCCTGACGATCGATGTAGCCCTGATACTTGGCGGCAATCTCGATCTGCTCGCGAATCTGCCCGGCTTGCAACGGATCGTCCGACAGCGCGTTCTCGGGGGCGAGTCGACCGCCCTGCACTGCCATCAATGCGTCGTAGCTGACTTCCGGGCGACGCAGCAGATCGGCGAGCGAATACTCGTGATCGATGGCCTTGCCGAGCAACGGCACGGCATCTTCCGCCGGGAATGTCTTGGGATTCACCCACGTGGTCTTGAGGCGTTCTGTTTCACGTGAAACAGCATCGCGTTTCCGACAGAAGGCTTCCCAACGAATGTCGTCCACGACACCCAGCTCGCGGCCAACCTCAGTCAGGCGCATGTCGGCATTGTCTTCACGCAGCGACAGGCGATATTCGGCGCGGCTGGTGAACATGCGGTACGGCTCGGACACGCCACGCGCAATCAGGTCGTCGACGAGCACGCCCAGATAGGCCTGATCGCGGCGCGGGCACCAAGCTTCGCGGCCCTGCACCTGGAGCGCAGCGTTCATCCCAGCGAGCAGCCCTTGGGCTGCGGCTTCTTCGTACCCCGTCGTGCCGTTGATCTGGCCGGCGAAGAACAGGCCCGAAATCACGCGTGTTTCCAGCGAGCTACGCAGTCCGCGCGGATCGAAGTAGTCGTACTCGATGGCATAGCCGGGACGCAGGATATACGCGTTCTCCATGCCCTTCATCGAGCGGACCAGTTCGAGTTGCACATCGAAAGGCAGACTCGTGGAGATGCCGTTCGGGTAGAACTCGTTGGTCGTCAGCCCTTCCGGCTCCAGATAAATCTGGTGCGACGTCTTGTCGGCGAAGCGATGGATCTTGTCTTCGATCGACGGGCAATAGCGCGGCCCTACCCCTTCGATCACGCCCGTGTACATCGGCGAGCGGTCGAGACCCCCACGGATGATGTCGTGCGTGCGCTCGTTGGTATGCGTCACCCAGCACGGCACTTGGCGCGGATGTTGAGCCGCAGAGCCCAAGAACGAGAACACCGGCACCGGATCAAGATCGCCGGGCTGCTCTTCGAGCACGGAAAAATCGATCGAGCGGCCGTCGATACGCGGCGGCGTCCCCGTCTTCAAGCGGCCTTGCGGGAGTTTCAACTCTTTCAGGCGGGCCGACAGGCTGATGGCCGCCGGGTCGCCAGCGCGACCGCCGACGTAGTTGTTCAGGCCGACGTGGATCTTGCCGTCGAGGAACGTACCGGCGGTGAGCACCACGGCACGGGCGCGGAAACGCAGCCCGACCTGCGTAATGGCACCGACAACACGGTCGCCTTCGACGATCAGGTCTTCAACGGCCTGCTGGAACAGCCAGAGATTCGGCTGATTTTCCAGACGGTGACGGATCGCCTGCTTATAGAGAATGCGGTCGGCTTGGGCGCGGGTCGCGCGTACGGCCGGGCCTTTCGACGAATTCAAGATGCGAAACTGGATGCCGCTCTCGTCGGTCGCCGCCGCCATGGCGCCACCGAGGGCATCGACTTCCTTGACGAGATGGCCCTTGCCGATCCCACCAATCGAGGGGTTACAGCTCATCTGACCGAGCGTCTCGATATTGTGGGTAAGCAAAAGGGTTTTACAGCCCATGCGGGCCGAAGCGAGCGCAGCCTCAGTGCCGGCATGGCCGCCACCCACTACGATCACATCGAACTCGGTTGGATAAAGCATCGCAATTTTGCCGCGCGCGGCAAACTCTCTGGATTCGGTAATTGCGGAATTATAGCGGTATTGCGATGCATCATTTGTAACCACACCATGTTTCACGTGGAACGTGAGTGGAAAACGACGATATTGGAGACTGTTTCACGTGGAACGTTGGGAAGGATCGAGGCATTGAGGGTGTATCGAGATTGGATGCGCGGCGACGGTCGTGCCGAGATCGCAGTCGCCCCACTCCCGTTTCACGTGAAACATTCGATATCGGTGTGTGCTGGGTAGACTCGTCCCTTATCGCCGATAGTCCTCGACGCGGTGAAAACCACACGGCCAACCGAGCTACCTTCGCCCCACCGCCTTCCTGCAAGTTTGAACGACGTCGCTGCCGGATTTCATGTTTCACGTGAAACAGCGATAGAGACCACCTCTCCAGCGAGATCACCCACGGAGTGCGCCAAGGATCTGACGTACGTTTCACGTGAAACACGCCCCGAAAATTCCCTGCCCCCTTCTCACTCGAGCGGATCAACGCCGAACGCGATATACACAACCCCGAAGTCCAGCGCTCCCGATGGCGAAGATTCGCCCGCCTCGTGTCGACTTCGTTGATAAATGCGCGCCCGTCCCATCGATACCTCCCGTCGCATGAACAACTGGGACGGCTGCTCCGTAGCGAATGAGTTGATGCAGGGACCACCACTCCCCTGCTCCACGTGAAACAGCGATAGCGCAAAGGGAAGCGCTTTCGGTTCAGGTGATTTGCCGGGGACTCGCCATTCGAAGTCTCGCTACGTATTCGCACCCAGAAATCAAAATCCAAAACAACGCTCGGCGGGCAATAGCAACCCAACACCCCGCGCACCGACAAATATTCCGCCGCTTCTCCTTCAGTTGCCTCGGCAGTCGTTCTTGCATCTGTCTCCGCAAAAACAAAAACCAAGCCGAGGCGTTCCCGAACGCAATGCCGGATTCGAGAATAAAGTCCCTACTCCACAGCGCCGTCAAAACCAAAACCCCCACGATCAGAATTAAGAAACCAAAAACCTGACTATCCATCCAGTAACGCCACCGACGATCACTGGATGCAAACACAGGCGCCGCACTCATCCAAAAAACACAGCAACAGAAACTCGCCTCGCAGATACCCAACGACGAAATCTGCGCCGCCAAGATTCCTCCCTCGACCACTGGATGCAACCACAGCATCGCGCGTTCCACGTGAAACACCGGACACGCAAAAATCTCTCCCCTACCGGGCATCACTCGCTACCGTTTAACCGAGTCGTCGGTCACGAAAAACCACAATCACGTTCGCCAAAACCAAATACTTTGGCACCGCAATTTCGTCGAGCAAAGTGGGGAGACACGCCCCGTTATCCACACCACTCCACCCCCTCGCTAAACCGCAAACAAGAAATTGCTTTTCTGTGGATAACCCTAAGCGACGAATTCACTCGAAAATCGTAAAAATCGCCGAACCCCTTATTGCGGCGGTGCGCCATAGATTTGCGCGTTGCATAACTATCCACAAGCAACTGTGAATAAGTGAGTTCTCGTTGTCGTGGATAACTCGCTTTATGGACCATCTCAAAATTGGGGCCGGATCATATTCGCGACAATCTTTCATCGTCCTTCGCGACCACCGAAAAGCCGACCGTTCACCCCTCGCGACCCTCACGACTCGCCCCCAACACGCGCCCATAAAAAAACCCGCCGGGAGGCGGGTTTCTTATTCATCATCGGCAGCGACGCCGCTTCGACCGGGCATCGATAGCGTGCCCGATTACGAGTATCAGGCAGCCTTCTTTGCCAGCCCCAGATACGTCTCGATCACCTTCGGGTTGCTCGCCAGCTCTTGCGCAGGGCCTTCCAGCGCCAGTTCACCCGTCTCGATCACGTAGCCGTAGTCGGCCACTTGCAAGGCCGCACGGGCGTTCTGCTCGATCAGCAGCGTTGCCACGCCCGTCTTGCGCAAGTCGTTGATGATGTGGAAGATTTCCTTCACGATCAGCGGCGCGAGCCCGAGACTCGGCTCGTCGAGCATCAGCAACTGCGGCTTGGCCATCAATGCGCGGCCCACCGCCAGCATCTGGCGCTCACCGCCCGACAGCGTGCCGGCCTGCTGCACACGGCGCTCTTTCAGGCGCGGAAACAGCGCGTAGACCACTTCCATCTGGTCGAGGAAGTTCTTTTCCCCGGCCTTCTTGCGGCGGTACGCACCGAGCAGCAGGTTGTCTTCGACGGTCATCGTCGAGAACAACTCGCGCTTCTCCGGCACCAGACACATGCCGCGCGCCACGCGCGTCTCGATGCTCAGCGCCGACATCTCGTGACCGAGATACGCCACGCTGCCACGGCTCGAACCGTTGTGCGGCAGCGCGCCCATGATCGCGTTGAGCATGCTCGACTTGCCTGCCCCGTTCGGACCGATCACCGTGACGATCTGCCCCGCTTCCACGCGCAGGTGAGCCCCGTGTACTGCCTCGACCTTGCCGTAGGCTACCGCCAGGTCCTTGACCTCCAGAATCGCCTCTGCCATCACTCCACTCCTCCGAGGTACGCCTCGAGCACCGCCGGGTTCTTCTGCACGTCTTCGGGCAGCCCCTCGGCGATCTTGGTGCCGAACTCCATCACCACCAGGTGATCGGTCAGGTTCATCACGAAATCCATGTCGTGCTCAACCAGCAGCACACTCATGCCTTCATCTTTGAGCTTGCGCAGCAAATCGCCCAGCGCCTGCTTCTCTTTGTAACGCAAGCCAGCAGCCGGCTCATCGAGCAGCAGCAGCGTCGGATCGCACGCCAGGGCGCGCGCAATTTCCAGAATCCGTTGCTGGCCCAGCGCCAGACTGCCGGCTTCGTCGTACATGTGCGCGCCAAGGCCCACACGCTCGATCTGCTTAGCGGCTTCGTGCAGCAGCATGGCTTCTTCGTGGCGGTCCAGACGCAGCACGCTCGACCACACACCGCCCTGCGGGCGACGGCGCAGGCCGTTCTTGTCACGCAGATACGCGCCGATCGCCACGTTCTCCAGCACGCTCATATGCGGCATCAACCGCACGTGCTGGAAGGTCCGGCCGATACCGCGCTTGACGATCTCGCGCGACGGCAGACGATCAATCCGCTCGCCGAGGAACGAAATCTCACCGCGCGTAGCCTGCAACACCCCGGTCACGAGGTTGAACGTGGTCGACTTGCCGGCACCGTTCGGGCCGATCAGACCGACGATTTCACCGGCCTTCACTTCGAACGACACATCGTTGACCGCCACCAGCCCGCCAAACTCCTTGCGCGCCTTCTCCAGCTTGAGCACCACTTCGCCCACGGCCGGCTTGGCACGATGGCCCAGCGGGTCCGCCTGCTCAGGCGCCCGGGCCACGCGGCGTGCCGGGAAGATCTTCGCGAAGAACGGCCACACGCCATCACGCGCATATTGCAGCAGCAGCACCAGCAGCACCCCGAAGACGATCGTCTCGAAGTTGCCGTTAGCGCCCAGCAGCACCGGCAGGATGTTTTGCAGGTAGTCCTTGAGCACCGTCAGGATGGCAGCCCCCAGCACTGCGCCCCAGACGTGCGAGACGCCGCCCACCACCGCCATGAACAGGTACTCGATGCCGTGGTTCAGGTTGAACGGCGTCGGGTTCACGGCACGTTGCAAGTGCGCGTACAGCCAGCCCGAAATCGCGGCGAGCACGGCGGCGTAGACGAACACCACCACCTTCATCCACGCGGTGTTCACGCCCATGGCTTCGGCCATCACGCCGCCACCCTTGAGCGCGCGAATCGCACGGCCCTGACGCGAATCCAGCAGGTTCTTGACCGACACCACCGCCAGCACCACCACGACCCAGATCAGATAGAACATCTGACGGCCGCTCGCCAGCTCGACACCGAACACGTTGATGGTCGGAATGTCGTTCAGACCGTCGTACTTGCCGAGGAACTCGAGGTTGCCGAACAGGTAGTAAAGCGCCAGACCCCACGCGATCGTGCCGAGCGGCAGAAAGTGACCCGACAGACGCATGGTGATCGCACCGATCACGAGCGCCGCAGCGGCCGTGATGGCGATGCCGACCACCAGACCCAGCCACGGCGACGCGCCGTAGGCCGTCGTCAGATAAGCCGTCGCGTAAGCGCCCAGACCGACGAAAGCGGCCTGACCGAACGACGTCATGCCAGCCACGCCCGTGAGCAGGACCAGACCGATGGCCACGATGCTGTAAAGGCCGATGTAATTGAGCAGCGTCACCCAGTATTCAGGCAGACGTACCGGTGCAGGCAGTACCGGCAACACGGCCAGTAGCACCAGAAAAATCAGGAAGTATTTGTTTTTCATTCTGTGGTCCGCCCCGGCTTATTCCTCGTCCTCTTCCACGTGCTTGCTTGTGAGCGACAGCCACAGCAGCACCGGAAGGATCATCGTGAACACGATGACCTCTTTGTACGCACTCGCCCAGAACGACGAGTACGACTCAAGCAGGCCCACGAGAATGGCGCCGAGCGCCGCGACCGGGTAACTCACCAGACCACCGATGATCGCGCCCACGAAGCCCTTCAGACCGATCAGGAAGCCCGACTCGTAATAGATGGTCGTGATCGGCGCGATCAGAATGCCGCACAGCACGCCCAGTGCCGCGGCCAGCGTGAAGGCCAGCCGCCCGGCCTGCACCGTACCGATACCGACCAGACGCGCGCCCAGACGATTCACGGCGGTGGCGCGCAGTGCCTTGCCCGAGAGCGAACGGTCGAAGTAGAAGTACAGCGCCAGAATCATGACCACCGACACCCCGAGCACCCACAGGCTCTGGCCCGAGATCATCACCGAGCCGATGTTGTAGCTGGCGTCGGAGAACGGCTGCGTGCGCGAGCCTTCGGCACCGAACATCACCAGCCCAAGCCCGGTCAGCGCAAAGTGCACGCCCACCGAGACGATCAGCAGCAGCAGCGTGCTCGCTTCGGCCAGCGGCTGATACGCCAGACGATAGAGCATCGGCCCCATCGGCACGACCAGCAGCAGCGTGATGGCGATCTGCACGAGCATCGGCAGCGTCATCGGTGCCAGCGCCTTCACTACGAAGAACACGGCAATCGGGAACACCAGATACTTGCCCGCCAGCACCGGCACCAGTCGGCCCGCGAGCTTGCGGCGTTCGCTATGGCGCAACACACCGGCCGTCTCCACGATGAACGTGCACACGCCCATGGCCACGAGCAGCCAGCTGGTCAGCGGGAATTTCTGGGTTTGCAGGGCCGCGAGCGTGAGTGCGCCATACGACACGAACTCGCCCTGCGGAATAAAGATGACGCGGGTAACGGAGAACACCAGTACGAGGGCCAATGCCAGCAAGGCATAAATCGCACCCGTAGTGATGCCGTCCTGCGCCAGGATGGCGGCAATCGAAAGATCCATGCTCCTCTCACTTCGTTTGAGTACTTCTTGAACCGGCTGGCGAGACAGCCGGTGTGATGCACGGCGCGGCGCGCTGCCGCCCCGTTCCCCTTCACTTCGACACACCCCTCCCGGTCTCCAAGGAGTGATGCAGCGAATTATGAATTGTATAAACGGTTATGCATTGGTAAAACCCGGGTGACTACTGAGATAACACCCGTCTCGTTGTCACCCGTCCTTCATAAATCGACCGGTCAGGCACCCCGCCTGCGTCGATAACCCCGGACAACGTCAGTCAACCACCGCAGACATTAGGGCTTCACTCCCCAACGTCCGGCAACACATATGCGTACTAATCAAGGCGCAGCCTTACGGCGGCGGCGCGGCTTGGCCGGCAGCGACGGCGCGTCGGCCAGCACTTCGGGCGGCAGCGCCTCGCGTACTACGTCCAGCAGGCGGTAGATTTCGGCGAGCGTGTCGCGCCCGACCTTGTCTTCCAGATAGCCGTATCGCTCCTCGACCAACGGGCCGAGCTTCTTGCACAAGGCCCGGCTCGCCGGTGTCAGCGACACCATCACCCGCCGCTGATCGGAAGAGACACGCTTGCGCAGAATGAGGCCGGCGGCCTCCATGCGCTCCAGCATGCCCGACAGGCTCGGGCTGAGAATGCAGCACTCCCGTGCCACTTGCCCGATTTCCATCTCCCCCGATTCACTGTCATTTACGGTACGGATCACGCGCCATTGCTGCTCGGTGATGTCGTAACGATTGAGCAAGGGCCGGAACAGCCCCATCACCGCTTCACGCGACTGCAACAACACCAGAGATAGATTGCGGTGCTCGAATTCACCCGTCATGGATTTACGCTCGAAAGGATCGCCAGAACAGCCCCCCGGCTGCGGCGATCAGGTTGGGACAACGCGGCCTCTCATGTGCCGCTCGTTTCGCATGTCCTGCCGACTCTTTGCGAAGCGCGAAACTACCACGCTCAAAAAAAACGGGCGCGAACGCCCGTTCTTCCGCCCAAACTCACGCCGGGCGCAGATACCGCAGATGAGAAAGCGGAGCATGCCTGTGTGCTATAGGCAGCCCCGCGGCGTATCAGTTCGCCAATTTCCACTTGCCGTCGACGATTTGCACCATCACGCGCGAGCGTTGGTCCAGACCGTTGTGGTCGTTCTTGCTCATGTTGAAGATACCGGCGGTGCCCGGCATTTCCTTCACGTTCTCCAGCGCTTCACGCAGTGCAGCGCGGAATTCCGGGGTGCCCGGCTTGGCTTTCTTGAGTGCCATCGGGATGGCCGTTTGCAGCAGCAGACCGCCGTCCCAGGCGTGGCCGCCGAAGGTCGAGATCGAGCCGGCGCCGTAGGCCTTCTCATAGGTGGCCTTGTACGCGGCAGCCGACTTCTTCACCGGGTTGTCTGCCGGCAGTTGGTCGACGACGAGCAGCGGGCCCGCCGGCAGGAACGTGCCTTCGCAGTCCTTGCCGCACACGCGCAGGAAGTCGTTGTTGGCCACACCGTGCGTCTGGTACAGCTTGCCCTTGTAGCCGCGCTCCTTGAGCGAGCGTTGCGGCAGTGCGGCCGGCGTGCCCGAACCGGCGATCAGCACGGCGTCGGGGTTCGCGCCCATGATCTTGAGCGTCTGACCGGTGACCGACGTGTCGGCGCGGTTGAAGCGCTCGTTGGCGACGATCTTGATCTTGTTCAGGTCGGCGGCCTTCAGGAATTCCTTGTACCAGCCTTCGCCGTACGCATCCGAGAAGCCGATGAACGCGGCGGTTTTCACGCCCGTGTCAGCCATGTGCTTGGCAATGGCGGTGGCCATCAGAATGTCGTTCTGCGGCGTCTTGAACGACCAGGCGCGCTTGGCATCCATCGGTTCGACGATGGCAGCCCCTGCGGCCATCGAGATCACCGGCGTCTGCGTTTCCGCCGCCACGTCGACCATCGCCAGCGAGTTCGGCGTGACCGTCGAGCCGAGCACGGCGTCGACGTGATCTTCGCTGATGAGCTTGCGCATGTTCTTGACGGCGGTCGTCGTGTCGGTCGCGTCGTCGAGCACGATGTACTGCACCGTCTGTCCTGCGATCGTCTTCGGCATCAGCGAGATCGTGTTCTTCTCGGGGATGCCCAGCGATGCCGCCGGACCCGTCGCCGACAGCGACACGCCAATCTTCACTTGAGCGTGCGCGACGCCCGCAGCCAGCATCATCGCCGATGCCATGCACAGCAACTTCAGTTTCATTTGGGTCTCCTCACAAAATTTCGAATTCGTTCTTCTTACATTAACCGACCGCTCAGTCGGTGAATTGCCGCCCATCTTACGGGCACCCGTACCGTCTCGTAAAGTGCGGTTTCCCCAAATGTGGCAATTGCCACAAGGGGTTTTCCCGGCATGTTGCGCTGCGAAGGGCAAAACCTAGCGCAGGAAGGCATCGTAACCCGTCTTCACGATCAATATGCCAACCACACAAAGGAACATCCGCCGCACGAAACCGACACCGTATCGCAGTGCCAGACGGCTGCCGATCTGGCTGCCCAGCACATTCATGACGGCCATGCCCAGTCCGAGTTGCCACCACACGTGGCCGCCCATGCCGAAGAGCAGCAATGCGGCCAGATTCGTCGCCACGTTGACGATCTTCGAGGACGCCGACGCATTGACGAAATCCTGTCCGAACAGGCGCACGAACAGGAACACGAGAAAGCTGCCCGTGCCCGGGCCGAAGAAACCGTCGTAGAAGCCGATAGCCGCCCCTACGCCCACAGCGGCAAGGGTGACCCCCGTGCCGCCTTTAACAGGCGCGTGTACCGTCCCGAAATCCTTCTTGCGCAGGGTGTAGACCGCCACGCCAACCAGCACGAACGGCAGCAGCTTGCGCAGCGCATCGGCGGGGAGATGGGTGACGGCGAAAGCCCCGCAGAACGAGAAGACGAACGCCGTGACCGTTGCAGGCAGCAGGATCGCCCAGCGCAGCTGCACGCCGCGGGCGAAACGCCACGCCGCCGACGCGGTGCCCCAGACTCCGGCCATCTTGTTGGTGCCCAGCAACAACGGCGGCGCGGCGTTGGGAAAGACCGCGAAGAGCGTGGGCACGGCGATGAGTCCGCCACCGCCCACCACGGCATCGACCAGACCGGCAAGAAACGCCCCGCCGGCGAGCATCAGGAGATCGGGGAACGCCAGCGTGCTCAGCATGACGAGCGCCCCGAGCCGACGCTAAACGGAACAATGAGCGGGGCAATGATCAGAGTAATGCGCCAGACAGTGAGCGGACCAACGACCAAAGCAATGCGAGGAATAGCGTGAAGCATGGGGAAATAGATGCATGCGTCGGGAATGACCGGCGCCGGAATGGGAATCACACGGAGTATTGCGGCGAACGCTGTGGAGAACAGCGCGAAAACCAGCACGGCATGAGGCGAGACGTGAAGCGCGACGTAGGGCGCGAGCGCAATGAAAAGCACGATATCGAAGCACAATATAAAAAGCGCTGTTGGAGCATTCTCCAACAGCGCTTCCTTTTTGGCGGTGCGCGTTATCGCGCTTATTGTCTCCTCGTTCCTCGCCCCTATATCCTGCTGTGACGCGAACTAGGGGTGAGAATAAAGGAGCACCCAATGCACCACAAGTCAGCATTTACCCCTACGGATGGGCATTTTTCCGACATTCGTGCGCCGGGGTGGCGCCGGGGCCCCAACCAGACGCCCCAATTCGGTGCACACCCCCGGCACCCGCCCGGCATCCGCCCGCCGTTATGACTGCTGCGCCACGCCCCGGAAGAACCTGCTGCGCGCGATCAATTCCCCCACCAGCCCGCGTCGGAACGCCAGCACGCAGATGATGAAGATCGCGCCGATGACGATCGTCACCGACTCGCCGAGCGTCTGGAACCACGTCACGCCAGTTGCGGTGGCGAGCCAGTTACCGATGTCGCCCAGCTTGTTCTCCAGCACGATGATCAGCACCGCACCAACCACCGGTCCGAGCATCGTGCCGAGGCCGCCCACGAGCGTCATCAGAATCACCATGCCCGACATCGTCCAGTGCACGTCGGTCAGCGTCTCGAAGCCCAGCACCACCGTCTTGGTCGAACCGGCGAGCGCTGCGAGCGTAGCCGACAACACGAAGGCCAGCAGCTTGAACCGATCGACGTCGTAACCCAGCGAGATGGCGCGCGGCTCGTTCTCTTTGATCGCCTTGAGCACCTGACCGAACGGCGAGTGCACCACGCGCATGATGAGCAGAAAGCCCAGCGCGCAGATCGCCAGCACCACGTAATACAGCGTGAGATCCGAGTCGAGCGGCAGCACACCGAACAGGCTGCCGCGCGGCACGCCTTGCAGGCCATCTTCCCCGCCCGTGAACGGCGCTTGCAGGCACAGGAAGTACAGCATCTGCGCGAGTGCCAGCGTGATCATCGCGAAGTAGATGCCCTGACGCCGGATCGCCAGCAAGCCGATCACGAGCCCCAGTGCCGCGCCCGCGACCATGCCGGCAAGAATGCCGACTTCCGGCGTGAAGCCGAGATTGCGAATCGCGTAGCCCGTCACATACCCTGCGCTGCCGAAGAACGCGGCGTGCCCGAACGACAGCAGCCCGGTAAAGCCCAGCAGCAGATTGAATGCACAGGCGAACAGCGCGAAGCACAGCACCTTCATCACGAAGACCGGATACGCCCCGGCAAACGGCGCCGCGATCAGCGCCAGTAGCAAGAGCGCATAAAGCACTCGTTGTTGCATACGATGTTGCATTGCTGTGCCCCTTACTTTTGTTTGCCGAACAGCCCTGCCGGGCGCAGCAGCAGCACGATCACCATGATCACGAACACCACGGTCGCCGACGCTTCCGGGTAGAACACCTTGGTGAAGCCTTCGATCACACCCAACATCAGACCGGTGATGATCGACCCCATGATCGAGCCCATGCCGCCGATCACGACCACGGCGAACACGGTGATGATCATCGACTGGCCCATCAGCGGCGAGATCTGGATGACCGGCGCGGCGAGCACGCCGGCAAATGCGGCCAGCCCGACACCGAAGCCGTACGTCAGCGTGATCATGAGCGGCACATTCACGCCGAACGCTTCAACGAGCTTCGGGTTTTCCGTACCGGCCCGCAGATACGCGCCGATCTTCGTCTTCTCGATCACGAACCATGTGGCGAAGCACACGATCAGCGAAGCCACCACGACCCAGCCGCGATAGTTCGGCATGAACATGAAGCCGAGATTGGTCGCGCCCGAGAGCGCTTCCGGCGCGTCGTACGGTTGCCCGGACACACCGAACATCGAACGGAACACGCCTTCGAGCACGAGCGTGATACCGAACGTGAGCAGCAGCCCGTAGAGGTGATCGAGCTTGTAAATCCAGCGCAGCATCGTGCGCTCGATGATGATGCCGATAATGCCCACCACGATCGGGGCGAGAATCAGCATGACCCAGTAATTGAGGCCGAGATAGTTGCCGCCCATCCAGGCGAGCATGGCACCCAGCATGAACAACGCGCCGTGCGCGAAGTTGATCACGTTGAGCAGGCCGAAAATCACCGCCAGGCCAAGACTCAGCATGGCGTAAAACGAGCCATTCACCAGTCCCAGCAGCAGTTGGCTCAACAGCGCCGGCAGGGGGATGCCTAGTAATTCCATCGAAATCGATTCTCTGGGAGAAAGACCGCGACGGGACACACGTCCCGCCGCTTTTCAGTGCACTGTCAGATGACGATGCGAACCCGGCTTACTTCTTCATCAACGGGCAGGTCGATTCCGCCACGGTGGTGAACGCCTTGTCGCCCGGAATCGTCGCGACGACCTTGTAGTAGTCCCACGGCTCTTTCGATTCCTTCTTCGACTTCACTTGCATCAGGTACATGTCGTGGACCATCGTGCCGTCCTTGCGGATGTAGCCCTTGCTGTACATGTCGTCGATCTTGATCTTGTGCAACTCGTCCATGACCTTGTCGGCGTCGGTGCTGCCAGCGGCCTGCACAGCCTTCAGATACGTCATCGTGGCCGAGTAGTCACCCGCTTGCAGGCTCGACGGCATCTTGCGCATCTTGTCGAAGTAGCGCTTGGCGAAGGCACGGGTCTTGTCGTCCTTGTCCCAGTACCAGCTGTCCGTCAGATACATGCCTTCGGTGTTGTCCAGACCGAGCGAGTGGATGTCGTTGATGAACACCAGCAGACCGGCGATCTGCATCTTGTTCTTGATGCCGAATTCCTTGGCGGCCTTGATCGCGTTGATGGTGTCGCCACCGGCGTTGGCCAGACCCAGCACCTGTGCCCCCGACGACTGCGCCTGCAACAGATACGACGAGAAGTCCGAGGCCGACAGCGGGTGACGGACCGCGCCCTTGACCGTGCCGCCGTTGGCCTTGACCACGTCGACGGTTGCCTTCTCCAGCGCGTGACCGAATGCATAGTCGGCGGTCAGGAAGAACCACGACTTGCCGCCCGCTTTGACCACGGCCGAGCCGGTGCCGCGCGCGAGTGCGACGGTGTCATACGCGTAGTGCACGCCGTACGGCTGGCACTGATCGTTGGTGAGGGCGTCCGAGCCGGCACCCACGTTGATGTATACCTTCTTCTTCTCGGCCGAGACCTTGTTCATCGCGAGGCCGGTACCCGAGTTGGTACCGCCGATGAGCATGTCGACGCCGCCGCGATCGAACCATTCGCGCGCTTTCGACGCGGCCACGTCGGCCTTGTTCTGGTGATCGGCCGTGACCAGTTCGATTGGCTTGCCGAGCACCTTGCCGCCGAAGTCGGAGATTGCCATCTTGATGGCTTCCGCACCGCCTTGTCCGTCGATATCAGTGTACAGACCCGACATGTCGGTAATGAAACCGATCTTCACCGTGTTGCCATCGGCCTGCGCCTGCGAGGCCATCGCCGCAAAACCGATCGCAGCCGCAACCGCCAACGCCTTCATCCGCATCGTCATCTTCGTCTCCTTCGTGGATTTATATCGCCTGGGTCCATCGCCCGGCATGCGCGCCATGCAACGCATGGCAACGCGCCGGGTAGCTCACCTCATACGCCCAACAATTCGTGCAGCACCGGCATCTTCGTTTCCAGCTCGGGCGCGCCAAAGCGCTCCACGATCTTGCCGTGTTCCATCACATAGAAGCGATCGGCAAGCGGTGCTGCAAAACGGAAATTCTGTTCGACCATCACGATCGTGTAACCCCGCGATTTGAGCGTGGTAATCATGCGGGCAAGCGTCTGCACGATGACCGGTGCGAGACCTTCCGAAATCTCGTCGAGCAGCAGCAGATTCGCGCCCGTGCGCAGAATGCGCGCGACGGCCAGCATCTGTTGTTCGCCGCCCGAGAGTCGCGTGCCCTGACTATGACGACGCTCCTTCAGGTTGGGGAACATGTCGTAGATCTCTTCGATCGACATGCCCTTGCCGCCGTCTTCGCGCCGATTGCCGCGCATGCCGATGTACGGCGGCAGCATCAGGTTCTCTTCGCACGACAGGCTCGCGAAGATGCCGCGTTCCTCGGGGCAGTAGCCCACGCCGTGATGCGCGACCTTATAGGTCGGCAGATGAATCGTTTCTTCGCCGGCCACACGAATCGAGCCCTGACGCTGACCGGTCAGGCCCATGATCGCGCGCAGCGTGGTGGTGCGGCCCGCACCGTTGCGACCGAGCAGCGTGACGACTTCGCCACGGCCCACGGTCAGATCCACGCCGTGCAGGATGTGCGATTCGCCGTACCAGGCTTGCAGTCCTTCGACTTCGAGTGCGGGCACATTGCCGCCGCCGTTACCGTACATAGCCGTCCTCACCCGTGGGCTCCCTGCAATTCGCTGTCCGCGGTGCCCATATAGGCTTCCATCACTTGCGGATTCTTCGAGACTTCGTGATACGGCCCTTCGGCGAGCACCTCACCGCGTTGCAGCACGGTGATGGTGTCGGAGATGCCGGCCACCACGTTCATGTTGTGTTCGACCATCAGAATCGTGCGGCCGACCGACACCTTCTTGATGAGTGCCGTCACGCGATCCACGTCTTCGTGACCCATGCCTTGCGTGGGTTCATCGAGCAACATTAGTTCGGGTTCCATAGCAAGTGTGGTGGCGATCTCCAACGCACGCTTGCGGCCGTAGGGCAACTCGACGGTGAGGGTGTGAGCGAATTCGGTGAGTCCGACTTCGGCGAGCAGTTCCATGGCTCGCGCATCGAGCTGATGCAGCGACGCGCTACTGCGCCAGAAGTGGAATGCGGTGCCGAGGTTGCGTTGCAGGCCGATGCGCACGTTCTCCAGCACCGACAGGTGCGGGAACACGGCAGAGATCTGGAACGAGCGGATGATGCCGCGCCGTGCGATCTGTGCGGGCGCTTCGCGCGTGATGTCTTCGCCGTTGAACGTGATGGTGCCGGCGCTCGGCACGAGGAATTTGGTGAGCAGGTTGAAGCAGGTCGTCTTGCCCGCGCCATTCGGCCCGATGAGTGCGTGAATGGTGCCGCGCGCAACGCGCAGGTCGACCCCGTTCACGGCGGTGAAGCCACGAAACTCTTTGGTGAGTCCGCGGGTTTCGAGAATGTAATCGTTGTTCGCCATGTCTCCTGCCACATTCCTGGTTGGCGGTGTGAGGCGATTGGTTGGCCCCGGCACCATCGTCTGTGACAACCGCGAGGCACTCGGGTGACGCTGTCATTTGCGTCGCCCGCCGAATCTCTCGCGTCCCTCGCGTCGCGCCGAATTCTTGGTTCGGTCGCACATAGGGAAACGTTATTGTGGGCGGATTGCTGCAACGCGATCATTGGGATTTGCACTAGGCCTCGCACCACCTGAAACACGCATGTCTGCACGTGTTGCAGACCACTCGGTAACAATGCGCAAGCACCTCTCCCGGCCTTGTGGCATAAGGCTTTTGCGGCACACGCAAATGCAGGTGCGATAGCTAAAGTCGATGAGCGCGCAGCGGGGTGCGCGACCAACATTAGGTATTACTACGTAAGTTTTGGCGGCGAGTCTGGAAATCCGGAAAGCCGCGCACGCGCTGCGCCCCAGCCAATTCATCGGAATTTCACCAAACTTAGACGGCGCCGTTCATGACAGCATCGAGTGCTTCTCCGACGATGCCTGACCAGCCCCATGCGCCGAATCGAAATCCTGATCCTCATCAATGCGCTCACGGCGCTCAGCGCACTGCTCGTGGATGTCATGCTGCCGTCGTTTGAGGCGATGGCGCGAGCCTACCGCACAGATATCGACGCTATGACGGCCATCGTGGGCTATGTCCTCATTTCGTCTGCGGTACTGCCGCTCGTTGCCGGCCCTGTCTCGGACCGGTTTGGCCGGCGCAATACCCTCATCGCCGGTCTTGCCGTTGCGCTCGTGGGTGCGGTTGGGGGTGCATGGGCACCCAGCTATGCGTGGCATGTGGCGGCGCGCCTGCTTCAGGCCGGCGGATGTTCGGCATTCGTGCTGTCGCAAGCCATTCTTCAGGACGCTTATCCCGGTCACTCCGGTCTGCGTGTGCGCATCTTCACGCTCACGTTTAGTGGCATTTGCATCGCTGGTGCGCCACTACTCGGCGCTGCGTTGCAGGCGAGTGTCGATTGGCAAGCGAGCTTCTGGCTGTTTGCAGGAATGAGTGCTGCGACGTGCGCCCTCGCAGGCAAATGTCTGCCTGCGCATGCCACGCCTGCCACCCATGCTGCTCACAGTCCGACGACATACGTACGGCGCTATCAGCAGATCGTCACCCACCGAGTTTTCCTGAAGTACAGCGTGACCGGCGCAATGGCCTTTTCGTGCCACGTTGCCTTCGTGATCTTGTCACCGACGCTGTTTTTGGATCAGTTCGGTTATTCGATCGACGAATATGCTTACGTGCTTCTCTTCTATGGGCTCGTCAATGTCGCGTGTGGAATCGTCGCATCGCGATTGACGCGGTATATCGATATCCACCGGCAAATTCGCGTGGGCACCCAACTGTTCGCCTTCGCGGGCGCGTTGATGGTCCTCCTTGGCGTCGCCGCCACACCTCATGTCGCGACGATCCTGTGTCCCATGCTCTTCGTCTCGCTCGCCATGAGCCTGATCCGCCCCGCAACCGCCACGCTAGCGATGGCGTTATTCGAAACGCATGCCGGAACCGCAGCCGCAGTCATGGGCGCCATGCGCTTTCTCGTCGCGGGAGCGTTGGGCGTCGTCACGTCGATGATTCCGCTTTCGAAGATCGACGTGATGACGCTGCTGATCCCCGCGTGCGCTGTCACCGCCCTGCTTTGCGCGCCGCGCGAATCATGTCGCTCGCGCGTTCGGCAATCATGATCGTCGGCGAATTGGTGTTACCTGAGGTGATCACCGGCATGACGGAGGCATCCACCACGCGCAGGTTCTGCACGCCGCGCACGCGAAGTTCGGCATCGACCACCGCGTTGCGATCGTCGGCGCGTCCCATGCGGCAGGTGCCTACCGGATGGAAGATCGTTGTGCCGATATCCCCTGCGGCGCGCTTCAGATCCTCATCGCTCTGATACGACGGCCCCGGCAGATACTCGCGCGGCTCGTAGCGCGCAAACGCCGGCGCGCCCACGATGCGACGTGTGAGCTTGATGGCATCGGCGGCCACCGCAAGGTCGGCTTCCGTCGACAAGTAGTGTGGTGCGATGGCCGGTGCCACGCGCGCGTCGGGCGACGTCAAATGCACGTTGCCGCGCGACGTCGGCCGCAGGTTGCACACCGACGCCGTGAACGCGTTGAACTTGTGCAGCGGCTCGCCGAACTTGTCGAGCGAGAGCGGCTGCACGTGATATTCGAGATCGGGCCTTGCAACGTCTTCGCGGCTCTTCGCAAACGCGCCCAGTTGCGACGGCGCCATGCTCATCGGCCCGCGCTGCGCGAACGCATACTGCATGCCGATCTTGAGCTTGCCCCACAGACTGTTCGCGGTGAGATTGAGTGTCGTGACGCCGCGCAGCTTGTACACCGTGCGCAGTTGCAGATGGTCCTGCAAGTTCTCGCCGACACCGGGCAGATCGGACACCACGTCGATACCGAAACCCCGTAGACGCTCGCCATCGCCAATGCCCGATACCTCGAGCAGATGCGGCGAATTCACCGCGCCCGCCGCGAGAATGACTTCGGCACGCGCGAGCGCCGTGTAGTCGTCATTGCCGCCGCGATACGCTACGCCCGTGCAACGCGTGCCCTCGAACAACAACTTGCTCACGCTCGCGCCCGTAATCACCGTCAGATTCGGTCGCTCGCTGGCCGGGCGCAGAAACCCCTTCGCCGCACTCCAGCGCACACCGCGCCGCTGATTCACTTCGAAGTAGCCGATACCGAAGTTATCGCCGCGATTGAAGTCGTCGGTTTTGGGAATGCCCATTTGCTCGGCGGCATCGGCGAAGGAATCGAGCACACGCCACGACAAGCGTTGCTTCTCGACGCGCCATTCACCGCCGCTGCCGTGAAATTCCGAGCCGCCCTTGTAGTGATCTTCGCTGCGCTTGAACAGCGGCAGCACGTTGTCCCAGCGCCAGCCATCGTCGCCGGTCGCGTCGGCCCACACGTCGTAATCTTCGCGCTGACCGCGCATGTAGATCATGCCGTTGATCGACGAACTGCCGCCCAGCACCCGGCCGCGTGGATACGCGAGCGAGCGGCCATTCAGGCCCGCTTCGGGTTGCGTGCGATAGAGCCAGTCGGTGCGCGGATTGCCGATGCAATACAGATAGCCGACGGGAATGTGAATCCAGTGATAGTCGTCCTTGCCGCCCGCTTCGAGCAGCAGCACGTTGACGTCACGGTCCTGCGTCAGACGATTGGCCAACACGCAGCCGGCCGATCCTGCCCCCACGATCACGTAATCGAAGGTCTCTTCCTTTGCTGCCTGCTTGCTCATTCCCGCCTGTCTCCGTCGATGGCGCAGCGTTCGCCAGATAGCGACGCCGGCTCTGGTGCGGCGCCCGAGTGTGGTGGACTGCCGCCACCACCATCGGGTTCATTTTTATCGTGTCGTGTGACGCAGTCTATCCCGTCGCGCTTATCGTCACGCTTCCCGTCACGCTACTTCGCCACCGGCATGGTGAATTCCGCGCCCTTCGCGATGCTGTCTGGCCAACGCTGCATCACGCTCTTGAAGCGCGTGTAGAAGCGAACACCTTCTTCACCGTAAGCATGATGGTCGCCAAACAACGAGCGCTTCCAGCCGCCGAACGACTGCCACGCCATGGGCACCGGAATCGGCACATTGATGCCGACCATGCCGATCTTCACCTGACGCGAGAACGCGCGAGCCACGCCGCCATCGCTCGTGAAGCACGACACACCGTTGCCATACTCATGCGCATTGACGAGTTCGATGGCCGCAGCGAGATCCGGCACACGCACCACCGCGAGCACCGGCCCGAAAATCTCTTCGCGATAAATCGTCATGTCGGACGTCACGCGATCGAACAGCGTGCCACCGATGAAGAATCCCTTCTCGTGCCCCGGCACCTGCAAGCCGCGACCGTCGACCAGCAACTCGGCGCCCGCTTTCACGCCCTCGGCGATATAGCCCTCGATCTTCGCCTTATGTGCGCCGGTCACGACAGGGCCCATCTCCGACGCGTCGTCGGAACCCGGCCCGATGCGCAGCGCCTTCACGCGCGGCACCAGCGCCTCGACGAGGCGATCAGCCACCTGCCCCACCGCAACCGCGACCGAAATCGCCATGCAGCGCTCGCCGGCCGAGCCGTAGGCGGCGCCGATCAACGCATCGACTGCCTGATCGAGATCGGCATCGGGCATCACCACGAGGTGGTTCTTCGCGCCGCCAAGGGCCTGCACGCGCTTGCCGCGTCGCGTGCCTTCCGTGTAAATGTATTCGGCAATCGGCGTGGAGCCCACGAACGACAGCGCTTCCACATCGGGGTGCGCGAGCAGCGCATCGACGGCGACCTTGTCGCCCTGCACCACGTTGAACACGCCATCGGGCAGGCCCGCTTCGCGCAGCAGTTCCGCCATCAACAAACTCGCCGACGGGTCACGCTCGGACGGCTTGAGCACGAACGTATTGCCGCACGCGATCGCCACCGGGAACATCCACATCGGCACCATCGCGGGGAAGTTGAACGGGGTGATGCCAGCGCACACGCCGACCGGCTGACGCAGATGCCAGTTGTCGATGCCGCCGCCGATGTTGTCGCTGTGCTTGCCCATCAGCAACTGCGGCGCGCCGCACGCGTATTCGACGATCTCGATGCCGCGCGTGACTTCGCCTCGGGCGTCGGAAAACACCTTGCCGTGCTCACGCGAGATGATTCGGGCGAGGTCGTCCTGATGCGCGTCGAGCAGCGCCTTGAACTTGAACAGCACGCGGGCGCGCTTGAGCGGCGCCGTTTCCGACCACGCAGGCAAGGCGGCTTTTGCCGCGGCGACGGCGGCGTCGACATCTGCCTCGCTCGCCAGCGCCACGCGGGCCGTCACGGTGCCTTCTGCGGGGTTGTACACATCGGCAAAGCGCTCGCTGCGGCCAGCCACCTGTTGGCCGCCAATGAAGTGCTGCACGGTTGCAATATCAGCGCTACTCATGTTGGGTTTCCCTGAATTCGGTCTCTGCGTGGAATGGCAAGATGGCGTCAGTCAGCGTCGTGCCGCACCGCAACACAACGCTATTCGCCAAAGTGATTGCCTAGCGTACTGCCGGACGGCGGTGCGATCCAATGAGAAATTATGAAAAGCAATATAAGATGCCCTTATATTGCGGGGCATGAAGCGACGGATTTCTGCGCGTTGCTGCCCCGTTGCCACAGGCTCTGACCACCGTCGCATGGAACTCGCCCATCTTCGCGCCTTCGTCGCCATCGCCCATGAGGGCAACCTCACACGTGCCGCACAGCGCCTGCATCTCACGCAGCCAGCGGTCAGCCTGCAAGTCAAAGCCCTTCAGGAAGCCCTGCGCCTCACGCTCTTCACGCGCACCGCGCAGGGGCTCGCGCTCACGCGCGACGGGCAGGCGCTGCTACCGCTCGCCGAACGCATGCTGGCCGCGCTGGCCGATCTGCAACAGGCCGCCGGCGCACTGCGCGAGACGGTGCGCGGCCGCTTGCGCATCGGCACGATCCTCGATCCGGAATTCACGCGGCTGGGCGCCTTTCTCAAGCGTCTGGTCGAGTCGTACCCCCAGATCGAAACGGCGCTGCGCCACGGTATGTCCGGCTCGGTGCTGCAACAGATTGCTCGTGGCGAGTTGGATGTCGGCTTCTATCTGGGGCGTCCCGAGGGCGATCGCTTTCACACCATTACCCTCACACCGTTCTCCTATCAGGTGCTCGCCCCGGCGGGCTGGCGCGAGCGCGTGGCCCGGCGCGGCTGGCGCGAGCTGGCCGCCCTGCCGTGGATCTGGACGCCGCCCGAATCGGCCCACAACCGCCTGTTGTCGGCGCTGTTCGGTGCACTCGACGTCTCGCCGGTGAAGGTCGCCGAGGTCGATCAGGAGCCGTCGATGCTCGATCTGGTGAAATCCGGCATCGGCCTGTCGCTCATGCGCGACTCGATTGCGCTGCGCGAAGCCCGTGCCCACGGGCTGGTCATTGCCGACGGCGTGGCCGTGCCCACCGAACTCACCTTCGTCACGCTGGCCGCCCGCCGGGAGGAACCCGCCATTGCCGCCGCGCTGCAACTGGTCGCGGCGGTCTGGGCGTGACAGAATACCGGCGGCGCAGAAAATGGCCGGACAGCGGCTGAAAGGTGGCTGCAATAACGGCCGAATCACCACCCGACGTGGCATCAGAGCCCGCAAAAGCCGCCACCCGAACACGCGAGGCCCCCGCAATTCATTCCCATGACACGGTTTTCCACCGGGATGCCTGTCATGTCGAATCGTCATTGAAGTTCTACAATTCAGAGTCCGCCCCCACCCAATTGCATGGGGCAGACGCTTGTCTCTCTACAAGGATGTTGATCATGTCTGTGAGAATGGAACGCGATACTTTCGGCGAAATTGCAGTGCCTGCCGATCGTCTTTGGGGTGCGCAAACGCAGCGTTCGCTGCAAAACTTTAAGATTTCCTCGGAAAAGATGCCGCGCGAACTCGTGCGCGCACTGGCTCGTGTCAAGCGCGCCGCCGCCGAAGTCAACAAGGGTCTGGGCGTGCTCGACGCCAAGAAGGCCGATGCCATCATCAAGGCCGCCGACGAAGTCGTCGCCGGTCAGCATGACGACGAATTCCCGCTGGCCGTGTGGCAGACCGGCTCGGGCACGCAGTCGAACATGAATATGAATGAAGTGCTCGCCAACCGTGCCAGCGAACTGCTCGGCGGCGTGCGCGGCGAAGAGCGTCTCGTGCACCCCAACGACGACGTGAACAAGGGCCAGTCGTCGAACGACGTGTTCCCGACAGCCATGAGCGTGGCCGCCCTCGACGCGCTGATCAACCACCTCAAGCCGAGCGTCGGCCAACTGCGCGACACGCTCGCTGCGAAGGCCCACGCGTACGACAACATCGTCAAGATCGGCCGCACCCACCTGCAAGACGCCACGCCGCTCACGCTGGGTCAGGAAATCTCGGGCTGGGTCGCGCAGATCGATCACGGCCTGAAGCACGTCGACGACGCCCTGCCCCACGTGGCAGAGCTCGCACTCGGCGGCACCGCCGTGGGCACCGGCCTGAACGCCCACCCGGAATTCGCGCAGAAAGTGGCGGAAGCGCTCGCCCGCGACACCGGCCTGCCGTTCGTCACCGCCCCGAACAAGTTCGAAGCGCTCGCCGCCAACGACGCCATCGTCAATGCGCACGGCACGTTGAAGACGCTCGCCGCCAGCCTGATGAAGATTGCCAACGACGTGCGCTGGCTCGCCAGCGGCCCGCGCTGCGGCATCGGCGAATTGCAGATTCCGGAAAACGAACCGGGCAGCTCGATCATGCCGGGCAAGGTCAACCCGACCCAATGCGAAGCGATGACCATGCTCTGCTGTCAGGTGCTGGGCAACGACGTGGCGATCAACATCGGCGGCTCGATGGGCAACTTCGAGCTGAACGTGTTCAAGCCGATGCTCATCCACAACTTCCTGCAAAGCGTGCGCGTGCTGGCCGACGGCTCGGTGAGCTTCAACGATAACTGCGCCATCGGCATCGAGCCGAACCGCGCCCGCATCGGCAACCTGCTCGAAGAGTCGCTCATGCTGGTGACGGCACTCAACCCGCACATCGGCTACGACAAGGCAGCCGCCATCGCCAAGAAGGCGCACAAGGAAGGCACCACGCTCAAGGCAGCGGCGCTGGCACTGGGCCACGTCACGTCCGAGCAGTTCGACGCCTGGGTGCGCGCGGAGCAAATGGTCGGCAAGCGCTAAGCATCACGCTGATTAAGCTGCCACCTTAACGCTCACAGGAGACCCCGCCGCGCATGCCCATCTCGCCGTTGCCGCCACTGCACTGTCTCGTCGCGTTCGACGCTGCCGTGCGGCACGCGAGCTTCACCCGCGCGGCGGCGGAGCTCAATCTCACGCAAAGCGCGGTCAGCCGTCAGATCGCGCAGCTTGAAGAGTTTCTCGGCCGCACCCTCTTTACGCGCGAACATCGCACGCTGCGCCTCACCGTCGCAGGCCAGCGCTACGCTGAGCAGATTCAACGCCTGCTCAACGAATGTGCCGAGGCCACCGCCGACCTGATGAAGCGTCGCGGCGACCTTGAACTGACCGTCGCCTGCTCATCCGGTGTCGCCGTGTTGTGGATGACGCCGCAACTCATGCGCTTTCGCGCGGCCCACCCCGACGTCAAGATTCGCGTGATCGTCAAAGACGGCCTCACCTCGCTCTCGGCGTCGGAGTTCGACCTCGGTGTCTATTACGTGCGAAACGATCTGCCGCCCGACTTCGCGGGCCGGCGGCTCTTCGACGAAGAAGTCTTTCCCGTCTGCTCCCCCGCCTATCTCGACGGCCGCACGCTCAAACCCGCCGATCTCGTCAACGAAACGCTGCTCTTCATCGAAGACGGTCAGCGCAAGTGGATGTCGTGGCAAGACTGGTTCGAGCTGCAAGGCGTGAGCGCGCCCAAGTCGCCGCGCATGGTCAGCGCCAATTACTACCCGCTGCTCGTGCAGATGGCCATCGAAGGCGGCGGGCTGGTGATGGGCTGGCGTCATATGATCGACCCCTGCCTTGAGGCGGGTCTGCTCGTCCCGGCGTGCGACGCGCGCGCAAGTCTGGGCGGCGGCTACTATCTCGTGTGGCCTGCCGAGCGCCATGAGCATGCGGCGGCCCGAATTTTCCGTAATTGGATCTACTCACAAACCCGTTTGCCGTCATAGGGTTAGAGGCCATCTGACAAAGTTGCTATGCGCTGCACGCATGGCAACATGCGGAATTATCGTTTTTCCTGTCATTTTGTCTGACCTATGTTGTGGTTCATCCGCGCATGTTCGTGCCGTAGGGCGAACGTGATCCGACAAAAAAGCAGGCGTATTACCGGCATGACGTGACTTCTCGCACGCAACGGACGCCACCCATCCTCCGGGAGACCCAGATGCAGGCGACGTACGCAGTGCCTCAAGCCAACCTGGACCGCCAACGCCGTCACGCCATTGTGGCGACGGTGATCGGCAATGGTCTGGAATGGTTCGACTTCACCGTCTATAGCTTCTTCGCGGCGATTATCGCCAAGCAATTCTTCCCCACCGGCGACGACCTCTCGTCGTTCCTGCTGGCCGTGGCCACCTTCGGCGTGGGCTTCTTCATGCGCCCGGTCGGCGGCATCGTGCTCGGCGTGTATTCCGATCGCGTCGGCCGTAAGGCGGCCCTGTCGCTCACCATCCTGTTGATGGCCGCCGGCACGGCGATGATCGGTCTCGCACCGACCTACGACCAGATCGGTCTGGCCGCGCCTGTGATCATCGTGCTCGCGCGTTTGCTGCAAGGCTTCTCGGCCGGCGGCGAAATGGGCGGCGCCACGGCGTTCCTCACCGAATACGCACCGGCGAACCAACGCGCCTATTACTCCGCATGGATTCAGTCGAGCATCGGTTTTGCCGTGCTGCTCGGCGCGGCGGTGGGCACGTTCGTGACGACGGAACTGGACAAGGCGTCGCTCGAATCGTGGGGCTGGCGTGTGCCGTTCATCGTGGGCATGTTGATCGGCCCGGTCGGCTTCTACATCCGTAGCAAGGTCGATGAGACGCCGACGTTCCAGCACGCCGAGAAGTCGAATACGCCGCTGCGCGACGTGTTCTCGAAGTACCCGCGCGAAACGCTCGCAAGCTTCTCGATGGTCGTGCTGTGGACGATCTGCACCTACGTGCTGCTGTTCTACATGCCGACGTATGCCCAACGCGTGCTGAAGTTGCCGGCCGCCAATGGCTTCACCGCCGGCATGGTGGGCGGCGCCATGATTCTGGTGTTCGCACCGGTTGTGGGACGTCTGGCAGACCGCTACGGCCGCCGTCCGTTCCTGTCGGGTTCGGCACTGCTGATTCTTTTGCTCGCATGGCCGATGTTCACGTATCTGAACGTGGCACCGGGTCTGCAATCGCTGCTGACGTTCCAGATCGTGTTCGGCCTGCTGATCGCTTGCTACACGGGCCCGATTCTCGCGGCATTCTCGGAGCTGTTCCCGCCGCAGGTGCTGTCGACCGGCCTGTCGGTGGCGTACAACTTCGCGGTCACGATCTTCGGCGGCTTCGCTGCGCTGATCATCACGTGGCTGATCGCCCGCACGGGCAGCAACATGGCCCCGGCGATCTACGTGATCATCGCGGCGGCCATCAGCTTCGTGGGTACCCGCTTCGTCAAGCCGCTGCCGTACAAAAACAAGGCCTGACCGTTTCATAGAAAAGGCGCGCCCTCACCGGCGCGCCTTTTTGTCATTTCGCTGAATTGCGCTGCAATTCGCTGCACCTCTGCACCAACACTCCAACAACGTCCAAGGAACTCCCCCATGTCCGTTACCCTGCTTCGCGGCGGCAATGTGCTCGACGCTGCCGCCGGCCGCTTGCTCGCGCGCCACGACGTCGCCATCGAGGGCAACCGCATCACCGCCGTCTCCGCGACGCCGCTCGACATCGATGGCGCGACCGTCATCGACGTGACCGGCAAGACCGTCATGCCCGGCCTGATCGACTGCCACGTGCACGTACTCGCCTCGCATCCGAACCTCGGCACCAATGCCAGCCAGCCCAACGTGCTGACCGTGCTCAAGTCGCTGCCGATCATGCAGGGCATGCTCAACCGCGGCTTCACCACCGTGCGCGACGCCGGCGGTGCCGACTGGGCGCTGCAACAAGCCATCGAACAAGGCGTGATCCCGGGCCCGCGTATCTTCCCGTCGGGCAAGGCGCTTTCGCAGACCGGCGGTCACGGCGATTTCCGTCCGCGCAGCGACGTGCTGGAGCCGTGTTCGTGCGCGTTCCGTGCGGGCGCTATCGGCCGGGTGGTCGACGGTGTCGACCCGATTCGTCTGGCCGTACGTGAAGAGATTCAAAAGGGCGCCACGCAGATCAAGCTGATGGCTTCGGGCGGTGTCGCGTCGCCGGTCGACCCGATTGCGAACACGCAATATTCGGAAGACGAAATCCGCGCAGCGGTGGCAGAAGCCGAAGCCGCGCAAACGTATGTGATGGCCCACGCGTACACGCCGAAGGCGATCGCACGCGCCGTGCGCTGCGGTGTGCGCACCATCGAGCACGGCAACCTGTGCGACGCCGAAACGGCCAAGCTCATGGCAGAGAAAGGCGCGTACGTGGTGCCCACGCTCGTGACCTACGACGCCCTCGCCAAGGACGGTGAATCGCTGGGCCTGCCGCCGGAATCGGTGGCGAAGGTCGAGAGCGTGCAACGTGCGGGCCGCGAGTCGCTGTCGATCTATCGCGACGCGGGCGTGAAGATGGGTTTCGGTTCCGACCTGCTGGGCGACATGCACAAGTACCAGTCGGATGAACTGACGATTCGCGCCGACGTGCTGGGTGCCGCCGACACGCTGCGCTCGGCAACGGTCATCGGCGCCGAGATTCTGAACCGTGTGGGCGAGCTGGGCGTCATCGCCCCGGGCGCACTCGCCGACGTGCTCGTCGTCGACGGCAATCCGCTGGAAACCATCGGCGTGCTGACCGGCCAAGGCGAAGGCATTCAGTGGGTGTTCAAGGACGGCAAGGTCGCAAAGCAGCCGCAGTAATCGCGGCTGCGACATCGCTTCCGATGGCATGAAAAAAACGCCGTGACGTTCTACACGTCACGGCGTTTTTCATTGCGTCGCTACTTCGACGCGTTGCGAATTATCGCCACAGCGTCCACGCGAACGCCGTGATCACGACCACGCAAATCAGGTTGATGAAGAACCCGGCATGCACCATCCGGCGTTGCGGCACTTGCCCGGTGCCGAACACGATGGCGTTAGGTGGCGTCGCCACCGGCAGCATGAACGCACACGACGCGCCGATACCGATCACCATTGTCAGCAACGCTTCCGGAAACCCTAAGGATACCGAAATAGTGGCGAAGATCGGCACCAGTATCGCCGCACTCGCGGTGTTGCTCGTGAGCTCGGTCAGAAAGACGATGAACGCCGCGGTGATCAGCAAGACCGCCAGCGTGTGGCTCATCGCGAAGACACTCGACACACCTTCCGCCATCACCACACTCGCGCCGGAATTGCGCAGCACCACACTCAACGTCAAACCGCCCCCGAACAGCAACAGGACACCCCAATCGGTGTGTTCCTGAATCTGCTTCCAGCTGGCTACGCCCGTCATGCCGATCAAGACCGCTGCTGACAACGCAATGAGCGTATCCAGTTGCTTCACGCCACCGAGTAACTGGCTGATCTGCTGACTGAAGATCCAACTAAGCACCGTACCGGCGAAGATCGTCACGGCGACGACGCGTTGCGCGGTCCAGACCATGGGTTCCGTCGTCGTCTCGATCCGCTGGTCCAGTCGCGGTCGCAGCACGACATACATCGTGACCACCATCAGCGGCAACAACACCGCAACCAGCGGTACGCCAAATTTCGCCCACGTCAGGAAGTCAATACCCAGATGCGTCGCCACCATCGCGTTGGGCACGCTACCGACGATGGTGCCCAAGCCGCCGATGTTGGCGCTATACGCAATGCCGAGCAGCAGGAACGCCACGGTGTTGCGGTCGTCCCGCGTGTCGAGTTGCGCGAGGATGCCGAGCGCGAGCGGCAACATCATCGACGTGGTGGAGGTGTTGTTCACCCACATCGACATGGCAGCCGTCGCCCCGAACAACATCCACGCTGCGCGGTTCATGCGACCACCTGCGAGATGCAGCAGCCGGTTGGCGAGAAAACGGTCGAGTCCCTGAACACGCAGCGCCGTCGCCAGCGCAAAGCCGCCGAAGAACAGAAACACGATGGGATGTGCGAATGACTGCAAGGCCGCTGGTGTTTCCAGAATGCCGAGCAGAACCGCGAGCACGGGCACCATTAGCGCGGTCATGGTGAGGTGCACGGCTTCCGATAGCCACAACACCGCGACGAAAGCGGCCAATGCGAGGCCGCGGTTGGTTTTGTCTTCGAACGGCAAGACAAGAATCATCGTCACCATCATCAGGGCACTGGCCGCCAGCACCCACATATCGCGTGTGGACACGGCCCAGGTGCGTGCCACCTTTCCAACAATATCGTTCATCTCCTGATACCTCGATCCATGTAGTCGTTTTGATTGGCGGCGCCCTGACCGCTTTGGGGGGGTGATCGAGGGCCACACGGCGAGTTCGCCCGGCGCTTTACGTCCAGTGAAGCAAAGCAGCAGTGACTCGCGCGCGTACGTTAGATGCCTATTTACCGAAGTAACGCCAAGGGAAAAGGCCCAAACACGTTTTGGGCCGGGAGTGAGGGGGGAATCAGAGGGGGAGCGCAGAGGGGACTGGCAATGTCCACTTGGCGAAACATGAACGGGGAAACCGAAAGCGCGTCGCTTCGAACGGCAGAAAAATTGGCCCGGCTACGTCAGATAGCGTCGGCACGTGACGAAGCATTTCCTGAAACTGCAAACGCCGTCGGAGGAAGCCACTCAACATGTCATCCGAATTTTCATTCACCCCATGGAAACCTTGGAGTTCCGATGTCTATTCTCTGTTTGATGCGTCGCTGCCTGACACCAAAGTGCCTCACCCCTCGGTTGCCGGAGGCCGGTCAACCAACGAGTTACATCGCGACATCGCCGCAAAGCTTGAGGGCTTGAAAAACGTTGCATGGCAACTGGGCGAAAGCCGTTTCGAGACCATACCGGCAGCGCAAATCGATGCGGCGATCGACGGTCTTGCCAAAGCGATGAGGAAGATCGATGAGACGGTATGGGACAAGACAGGCACACCGGGCCGTCACTGCAATCCACTGCATTGCTTTCGGCGGTATGCGCGCAAACAGAGTGATGTACCCGACACGAAAGAACTATCAAAGTCTGCCCGCCATCTTCACGAGAGCTTGCAGCATATCGACGGTGCTTTGAGCGGTCTGTTGACTACCACGTCGACGTTGTGCGCTGGCAAGGAAAGCGCGGACAACGTTGTGACGCAGGCCAATTTGATCAGTGACGTGCGAACGCATCTCGACGCCGCCCGCAGATGCCTGCCCTCGTCGAAGAATCGGTTCAACACAAAGGCTGTGGTCGTCGCGCTGCTTGCGGCCGCGTCGATAGCCATCACGGTATGCGCATTTGTGGCGTCCGGCGGGACCATCGCTGCCGCACTCTTCGCATTCGGTATCGCAGTCACGTTAGCCAGTTCGATCAACACCATCCTCAACCAACGCTTTTACCAACGCGACACCGGCTGGAACGAGTTTTCCAAAGCCATCGACAAGCTGCACGATCTCACCATCACCCAACTGGAGCAACGCATGAACACCGTAAATTCCTATCGCACGCTCAAAGGCATCGAACATCTCACACAAGAAACGGGAAACTTGCGCAATGACGTCAGGCATCTCGGAAAAGAAATGGGGGAGGCGCGCAATAACATCGGACATCTCAGACGCGCAACGGACGGTATCGATAAACGAACGACAACGATAGGGAATGACATCGCGGGGCTTCGTGCTGCATTTACCGGTCACAGTAGTGACATCGCCGACATTCGAACCGCGCTCAGTGGGCAGAGCAACGACATCAGCAACCTTCGTTCCTCAATGGACGCGTTGAATGCCACGATGGAGCGCATGCGAAGAGATTTTGAAGCTGCCCGCTCGACGTAAATTTGATGGCATCAACAAAAAAGGGGCAGCCCTCGCGGACTGCCCCTCTCGACATCTGAAGCGCGTACTTCACATCAATATTGCGCTTGTGTCTTGCGCTTACGACGTCACTTCTTCCAGCCCGGCGTGACGAACACCGAGCGCACGTCATCCAGCGTTTGCGACACGGTTTCGCGGGCACGTTCAGTGCCGGCGCGCAGCATATCCCACACGTATTCCGGGTTCTTCGCGAATTCTTCGCGGCGCTCGCGCATCGGGCGCAGCATCTCTTGCAGACGCTCTTCCAGACGTGCCTTCACCTTCGAGTCGCCCAGACCTCCACGCACGTAGTGGTCCTTCATGGCTTGCACGCCTTCCTTGTCTTCATCGAACGCATCCAGATACGCGAACGCGACATTGCCTTCCAGATGCCCCGGGTCTTCCACGCGCAGGTGCAGCGGATCGGTGTAGCAATTCTTCACGGCCTTGCGAATCTCGTCCGGCGAGGACGAAATGTTGATCACGTTGCCGAGCGACTTGCTCATCTTCGCCTTACCGTCGATACCGGGCAGACGGCCGATCGGCGGCACGAGGGCTTTCGTTTCGACCAGAATTTCGCGATCGGCCAGACGATTCAGCCGCCGCACGATTTCGTTCGTCTGCTCGATCATCGGCAGTTGGTCTTCGCCCACCGGCACCAGCGTTGCGCGGAACGCCGTGATGTCGGCGGCCTGACTAACCGGATAGGTGAGGAAGCCGGCGGGAATATCGCGTTCGAAGTTACGCAGCCCGATTTCCTGCTTCACGGTCGGGTTGCGCTCGAGGCGCGCGACCGTGACGAGGTTCAGGTAGTAGAAGGTGAGTTCGGTCAGCTCGGGCAGCCACGTCTGCACGCAGATGGTGGTCACGTCCGGGTCGATGCCGACGGCCAGATAGTCGAGGGCCACTTCCGAGACGTTGCGATGCACCTTGCCGCGATCATCCGTGTTGTCGGTGAGCGCCTGTGCGTCGGCCACGAGGACGAATTGTTTGTATTCGTGCTGATAAGCGACGCGGTTCTTCAGACTGCCGACGTAGTGACCCAAATGCAGCGGGCCAGTCGGGCGGTCACCCGTGAGAATGACCTTGCGGTCCGCAGGCGACTTCGAAACACTCATTTTCTTCTCCATAATCAACCGCTTATTGAACCGATGACTCAACCGGCTACTTAGCAGATTGGTGGGCTGACCACACCCGCCGAGCCGCGCCAAAACCCTCCGTCGCATGCTCAGCCGGCATCGAGTCGACCCACTCGCGTAAACCGTAACCCCCGAATGGTAGCGCGTTGGCCGGATGCCGGTATGGAAACGGCTTACGTGATGCCAATTCGGATAGCGCGGCACGACCACTTTGCGCGCCCAAATAAAAATGCCGTTCAGTCTTGCCACTGAACGGCATTTGCCAACATATCACTTACGGGTTGCCGCGTTTGATGGCGCCCGCCTAGCGCGCCGTCACCACCGGAATGCCCTTGAGGGACTTGCCGCTGCTGCGCGCGTGGGCCAGTGCTTCGGTCACGGCATCGCCCGTGGCCGGTGTCACGTCGAGACGGCCGGCGATGGTCGCTTCGACACGTTTCGCCATCACCAGATTCGCCAGCTTCACATGGCCATAACCGCGAATCTTTGCCGGCACTTCGGCCAACGCTGCGACATCCGCCAGCGTCTCGGCGTTCAGACCGGCCAGCGCCTGACCGATGGTCGCACGGTAGTCGGCGATCAACTGACGCTCCATGCGGCGCTCCAGCGTGTAGCCGAACACATCGAGGGCACCGCCACGCAGGCCGCGCAGCTTTGCCATACCGCGCAAGACCGGCCACAGCCACGGGCCGATCGTGACCTTCTTCGGCGCACCACCGTCCTTGCCGCGCGCGATGAGCGGCGGGGCCATGTGGAACTCCAGACGGAAGTCGCGGCCCGGCTTGCCGTCGAACGTCTCGCCCAGCGCATCGGTGAACGACGTCTCGGCATACAGACGCGCCACTTCGTACTCGTCCTTGTACGCCATCAGACGCGAAAGCTGCTGCGCCACGGCACGCGACACACGCCCCGGTGCACCCGCCACTCGCGTTTCCGCATCGGCGACCTGCTTCACGAAGCTCGCAAACTGCGCCGCATACGCCGCGCTCTGATACTTCGTCAGCAAATCGACGCGGTGTGCGACGAGTTCGTCGAATGACATGTCCGCCGCCACCGGCGCATGCACCGGTTGATTCACGGCCTTGGCCGTCGTTTGCGTCAGTGCCGTCGGGTCACCAGCGGCAAGGCGGCCAATCGCCAGTGCCAACTGGTTCATGGGCACGGCAACGTTGTTCAGTTCGATCGCACGTTGCAACGCGTCCAGCGACACCGGCACGAGACCAAGTTGCCACGCAAAGCCGAGCATGATGATGTTCGCGCCCATCGTGTCGCCGAGGAAGCGCTGCGCCAGTGCCTGCGCATCACACGCGTCGAGCTTCTCGTTGCCGGCCGCATGACGCATCTTCGCCAGCAACGCGTCGGCGTGCAGGTTGGCATCGGGGTTCTGCACGAACGTCGCGTTCGGAATCGCATGCGTGTTGACCACCACACGCGTGCGGTCGCGGCGCACGGTTTGCAGCGCATCGGCGCTCGCCCCCACGACCATGTCGCAGGCCAGCAGCACGTCGGCCTGTTGCGTGTCGATACGCACTTGGTTGAGCGCCTGCGGCGTGTTCGCAAAACGCACGAACGACAGCACCGCGCCGCCCTTCTGCGCAAAACCCATGAAGTCGAGCACCGAAGCGCTCTTGCCTTCGAGGTGCGCCGCCATCGTGATGAGCGCGCCAATCGTGACCACACCCGTACCGCCCACACCCGTGACCATGATGTCGAACGGGGCATCGCCGGCGAGTGCCGCCGGCTGCGGCAGCGCGTTCAAACGCCCTTCAAATGCGGCCTGATCGAACGCCGCAGCGAGCGCCTTCTTCAACGCGGCGCCCTTGACCGACACGAAGCTCGGGCAGAAGCCGTTCACGCACGAGAAGTCCTTGTTGCACGACGATTGGTCGATGCGGCGCTTGCGGCCCATGGCCGTTTCCACCGGCTCGACGGACAGGCAGTTCGAGGCCACGCCGCAATCGCCGCAGCCTTCGCAAACGGCTTCGTTGATGAACAGACGGCGATCCGGATTCGGGAATTCGTTTTTCTTCCGACGACGACGCTTTTCGGCCGCACACGTCTGGTCGTAAATCAGCACGGTCGCGCCCGCAATCTCGCGCAACTCGCGCTGCACGGCGTCGAGTTCGCTGCGGTGATGGAACGTCGTGCCCTTCGGAAACTGACCTTCGTGGCCGACGTACTTCTCCGGCTCGTCGCTCACGACCACCAGCTTGGCGATCCCTTCGGCTTCGACCTGACGCGCAATCTGCGGCACCGAGATCGAACCGTCGACAGGCTGCCCGCCGGTCATCGCCACGGCGTCGTTGTACAGAATCTTGTAGGTGATGTTCGCCTTCGAGGCGACCGCCTGACGAATGGCAAGCAGGCCCGAGTGGAAGTACGTGCCGTCGCCCAGATTCTGGAAAACGTGCGGACGTTTGGTGAAGTTCGAGTGTGCCGCCCAGTCGACACCTTCACCGCCCATCTGAATCAGGCCCGTGGTGTCGCGGTCCATCCACGACGCCATGAAGTGGCAGCCGATACCGGCCTGCGCAATGGAGCCGTCAGGCACCTTGGTCGACGTGTTGTGCGGGCAGCCCGAACAGAAATACGGCACGCGGCGCACGCCGTCGGCTTCGTTCGAGAGGATGTCGTGCGCCACGAGATCGACCACCCGCTCGCGGCGATCGAGCGCCGGGCGATGCTTCGCGATCCATTCGGCAAACACCGGCAGAACGCGCGACGGGCGCAGTTCGCCGAGTGCGGACAACAGCGCGCGGCCATCCGTGTCGGTCTTGCCGAGCACGATGGGACGCGAGCCGGTCGTGCGGTTGTACAGATACTCCTTGATCTGCTGCTCGACCACCGGGCCCTTCTCTTCGATGACGAGAATTTCCGTGAGGCCGGCCACGAAGCTGTCAATCCGCGACATCTCCAGCGGGAACGACTGGCCCACCTTGTAGATGCGCACACCCGCAGCAGCGAGGTCTTCGATGGTGATGTCCAGACGGCGCAGCGTCTCCATCAGGTCGAGGTGCGCCTTGCCGCAGGTGACGATGCCGATGTCGGCGTCCGGCGTCGGGGCAATCCACTTGTCGATGCTGTTCACGCGAGCGAACGCGCGCACGGCGTCGAGTTTCGCCGCCAGACGCGTCTCGAGCGCGAGGCTCGGCAGGTCAGGCCAGCGGTTGTGCAGACCGCCTTCGGGCGTCACGTAATCGAGCGGTTCGGCCCAGTCGGTGCGGATCTTGTCGAGATCGACGGTGCCGCGCGACTCCACGGTTTCCGAGATCGCCTTCAGGCCCGCCCACGCACCGGAGAAGCGCGACAGCGCGTAGCCGTAGAGACCGAATTCGACGAGTTCGCCGATGTCGGCCGGGTTCAGTACGGGCATGCTCCACGACATCATCGTGAAGTCGCTCTGATGCGGCATCGACGACGACACGCAGCCGTGATCGTCACCCGCCACCACCAGCACGCCACCGTGGCGCGACGCGCCATAGGCATTGCCGTGCTTCAAGGCATCGCCCGCGCGATCGACACCCGGGCCCTTGCCGTACCACATGCCGAACACGCCCTCGACGGTGCGCTCCGGATCGGCTTCCACGCGTTGCGTGCCCATGACGGCCGTGCCGCCGAGTTCTTCGTTGATCGCCGGCAGAAACTTGACCTTGGCCGCGTCGAGCAGCTTCTTGGCCTTCCACAGTTGCTGATCCACGCCGCCGAGCGGCGAGCCGCGATAGCCGCTGATGAAGCCCGCCGTGTTCAGGCCGCGCGCGGCGTCCAACTGGTGCTGCATCAGCAAAATGCGCACGAGCGCCTGCGTGCCGGTCAGGAAAATCTGACCACGGCTAGCGGTGAGCGCGTCGGAGAGTTGATAGTCGGGATGGGCCAGCGGGTTGGCCGTGGGCGTCGCGAGCGCGGCGCGCATGGGGGCATTCATCGTGTATCTCCTGATCCCCGTGCGGCCCGCGCCGGCATCTTGTGATCAGGGAAGTGATCGAGGCGGGGCGTGCTTCGGGGGCGTGTCGTTATGTTCGTTGTCGCGCCCGGCCCAGCAGGACAGGCGAGCGTCCGTATGGAAGCAGTGTATGGGGAGGCAGGAGAAAGATTTTTACTATTTCACTCGGTTTGGCGCAGAATAAGAAACGTTCATTTCGAAATAGGCCATTTTGGAAAATGGAATTACTCGACAACTTTGCGCGGCAGATCCTGCGCCTTTTGCAGATCGATTCGCGCCGTTCGGCGCAGGAACTCTCGGAAAACGTGGGGCTGTCGGCGACCCCGTGTTGGCGGCGCATCAAAGAGATGGAGCAGAACGGCGTGATCCAGCGCTACACGGTGCTGCTCGATCGCGAGAAGCTCGGCCTGCACGTGTGCGCGCTGGCGCACGTGCAACTCACGCGCCACACGGAAGGCGGCACGGAACAGTTCGAGCGCGAGATCCGCACCTGCCCTGAGGTGACGGAGTGCTATAGCACCACCGGCGAGGCCGATTACATCCTGAAAATCGTGGCGCCGGACATCAAGGCGTACGACGCCTTCCTGCACGAACACATCTTCCGCCTGCCCGCCGTCGCCCACGTCAAAACCAGCGTGGTGCTGCGCGAAATCAAGTTCGATACGAGCCTGCCGGTCTGACGGCAATCGGATCACAAGGCGGGGCGGCCGTGCCCCGCCGCGCCGTCCCCTCGCCGTCCCGCCGCCTTGCCAAGCCTTCCCGTCCATTGACACCGTCGAGGAAATTCCCCCTTGACGCCGGTTTCATTTATCATTAAAAATGCGAATGATTCTTATTTAAGTTCGTTGTCCCGAGGCCGAAAAACATGCGGCCGGGTGGCACGAGATTTCGCCAGCCGCGCCTGCCAGCGTGTTTCGACCGGTCGTTTTCGACATCGGGGGAACACGACGATTGCCACGAGCGCTTGCCAGCCAGCAACGGGGTTTTTTGCACTGGGAGCCAGCAGTGAAGCAGTCGTCGAGCGGCGGGGACCGCCAATTTGTCATGACCACGCGCCGGGGAAACGGCGCCAACCCTTCGATTCGTAACAGCCGCATCGCCGGCAACCGTATCGAAGACTCGCGTAGCGAACGCGCTCGTGAGAACCACCGGCGTCTGCGTCCGCTGGTGCGTGCGGTGTTTGCCGCCGTCTGGCTGCCTGCCGGGCTCACCGCCGGAATGACTGCCGCGTACGCGCAGCAGACACCGGCGCAGGCTCAGGTCGAAACGACGACTGCGACAGGTGCGACGGCTACGTCGGCCACGGCGGCCCAGTCCGTCCAGCTCGCGCAGGCATCGCCCAAAGCACCGTTGCAACTCGCGGAAGCCAACCTCAGAGAGGTGAACGTCACGGCCACGCGCACGCGCACCGAATCGGACCGCACGCCGGCATCGATCTCGGTCATCACCGATCAGGATCTCGAAGAGCAGCAGGCGCAAGACATCAAGGAAGCGCTGCGCTACGAGCCCGGCGTTACTGTGCGCCGCGCGCCCTATCGTCCCGGCTCGGCCGCATTGGGTGGCGGGCGCGACGGCAATTCGAGCATCAACATCCGCGGTCTCGAAGGCAACCGCGTCGCCCTCTTCGAAGATGGCATCCGCATGCCGTCGGGCTACTCGTTCGGCCCGCTCGAAGCGGGTCGCGGCGACTACATGAGCATGGACATCCTGCGCCGCATCGAAATTCTGCGCGGCCCGGCGTCGTCCCTCTACGGCAGCGACGGTCTGACCGGCGTGGTCAACTTCCTGACCAAAGACCCGCAGGACCTGCTCGACACCTTCGGCAAGTCGACCTACTTCTCGCTGCGCCCGTACTACAACTCGATGGACCGCAGCTTCGGCACCACCGCGCAGGCTGCGTGGGGCGGCGAGCAGTGGCAGGGCATGGTGATCATCGACAGCAACAAGGGCCACGAGCTCGACAGCAAGGGCACCAACAACAGCGCCAGCACGGCACGCACGACCGCCAATCCGCAGGACAGCAATGGCGACTCGGTGCTGGGCAAGCTGGTGTTCAAGGCCACGCCGAGCTCCACCTTCAAGCTCACGGCCGAGAACGTGCGCCGCCGCGTGGACACGCAGGTGTTGTCGGCGGTGAACCCGCCCACGACGCTGGGTCTGGCCACCAGCGATCGTCTGGAGCGCAATCGCGTCAGCCTCGATTACGACTTCAACGACGCGTCGCAGGCGTATGTGCAGAACGCGCACGCGTTGCTGTACTTCCAAGATGCGAAGAACAACCAGTACGCGTACGAAAATCGCACGGCGGGTGCCCGCACGCGCGACAACACGTACAAGGAACGCACCATCGGCGGGTCGCTGCAAGCCGAAAGCAACTTTGTTACCGGCCCGCTCGCGCACAAGCTGGTGTACGGCACGGATGCCAGCAGCGCGTTCATCACGAGCTATCGCAACGGCACGGTGCCGGGCGCCGGCGAATCGTTCCCGAACAAGGCGTTCCCGGATACCGACTACACCCTCTTCGGCGCGTTCTTGCAGGACGAAATCCGTTACGGCGCACTGACCGTCACGCCGGGCATCCGCTACGACGCATACTGGCTCTCGCCGAAACAGAACGACCCGCTGTATGTCTCGCAATCGGCTAACGGCAAGCCGGTCGCGCCGACCTCATCGAACGACTCAGCGTTCTCGCCGCGTCTGGCGATCATGTATGAAATCGCCCCGTCGCTGATTCCGTACGTGCAATACGCACGCGGCTTCCGCACGCCGACGCCCGATCAGGTGAACAACGGCTTCTCGAATCCGCTGTACGGCTACATGTCGATTGCCAACCCGAACCTGAAGCCGGAAACGAGCGACACGGTCGAGCTGGGTCTGCGTGGGCGACTGGCCACCACGTTGGGGCCGGTCACGTATAGCACCGCCGTGTTTGCCGGCAACTACCGCAACTTCATCTCGCAGCAGAACATCAGCGGCTCGGGCCGCCCGAACGATCCGCTCATCTATCAGTACGTGAACTTCAGCCGCGCCCGCATTCAGGGCTGGGAAGGCCGTGCCACGTGGGCGCTCAAGGGCGGTGTGACGTTGCGTACGGCCATGGCCTACACGCACGGCACCACCGAGGACGATGGGTCGAGCAGCCAGCCGCTCAACACCATCAACCCGTTCTCGATGGTGCTCGGCGTGCGCTATGAACCGAACAGCACGTGGTTCGCGCAAGCCGACCTGCTGTTCCAAGCGGCCAAGTCGCAAAGCCAGATCGCCAAGACCTGCACCTCGGGTATGCAGCAAAACCAGACCTGCTGGGCGCCGGGGTCATCGATCGTGCTCGACCTGTCGGGCGGGTATCACATCAACAAGCACGCCACGGTTTATGCGGGCGTCTACAACGTGTTCGACCGCAAGTACTGGAACTGGTCGGACGTGCGCAACATCGCCGAAACGTCGAACGTGAAGGACGCGTATTCGGCACCGGGCCGCAGCGTGGCTGTGAGCCTGAAATTGCAGTACTGACCGATCGAATCGTCAGGTTGACGAGATTTTTCGCAAGATCAGATTAGTCAGACAAGTCAGACGATGTGCCCGCCGCCGTGCGGGCACGTGCCAGCCACCTGCCAGCAAGCTACCGCAACAAAGGAATTTGCCATGATGAACGCTCAGAACGCCTCCGCCACCGCTGCTTCCAAGCCGGTCTTTCCCGCCCTCGCCGACGTCACCCGTCTGCGCAGCGAGTTCCAACGCCTGAAGTCCGAGCAGAACCTGCGCGATCGTGACGCTGCGGCGGCGCTCGGCGTGTCGGAAGGCGAGACCGTCGCCGCGTTTGTCGGCGAACACGTCGTGCGTCTGCGCCCGGACTTCATCGAGATTGTCGAAGCCCTGCCCGCGCTGGGCCGCGTGATGGCGCTCACGCGCAACAACGCCGCCGTGCACGAGAAAGACGGTCCGTACGAGAAGCTCTCGCACAACGGCACCATCGGTCTCGGCCTCGGCAAAGAGCTCGATCTGCGCATCTTCTATCACCAGTGGGCCTTCGGCTATGCCGTGGAAACGCCGGCGGAAAACGGTCCGCGCCGCTCGCTGCAATTCTTCGACAAGACCGGCACGGCCGTGCACAAGATGTTCCTGCGCGATCACAGCGATGTGGCCGCGTTCGAAGCGCTCGTCGCCAAATACCGCGCCGACGACCAGACGCCGGGTGAGCACGTAGTGGCTGCCGACGCCCCGAAGGCCGAAACGCCCGACGCGGACATCGATGCCGCCGCGTTCCAGCGCGACTGGCTCGCCATGACCGATACGCACCAGTTCTTCGACATGCTCCGCCGTCACGGCGTGTCGCGCGCACAAGCCCTGCGTCTGGCGCCTGCCGATCACGCACAGAGCATTCCCGCGTCGTCGGTGCGCACGCTGCTCGAAGATGCCGCCGGCACCGACCTGCCGATCATGGTCTTCGTCGGCAACGCCGGCATGATCCAGATTCACACCGGCCCGGTGAAAAACATCCGCGTGATGGGCCCGTGGGTCAATGTGCTCGACTCGGACTTCAACCTGCACCTGCGCGAAGACCTCGTCGACACCGCGTGGATCGTGCGCAAGCCGACGTCCGACGGGATCGTGTCGTCGCTGGAACTGCTCGACGCGTCGGGCATGGTGATCGCCATGTTCTTCGGCGAGCGCAAGCCGGGTCAGGCCGAACGCGAAGACTGGCGCGAGACGCTGGCTCGCGTGGCCGCTGCCGGAGCCGCCGCGTGAAAACGACATTCGACGCACGTGATGCCGTCATCGACACGCAATCGGTGACGGCATCGGGCACCCCGGCAGGCGTGCCCGGCAAGCCTGCCCGGCGAGCGCTGCTCGCGGGCGGTGCAGCGCTTGCGGCGGGCGCGTGGCTTTCGCCATTCGCCATGGTCTCGTCGGCACGGGCGGCCACCGCTGCCGTGCCCGCTTCCATGCCCGCCAACGCCGCTGGCCCGAAGCGCGTCATCGTCGCAGGCGGCGCGCTGACGGAGATCGTCTACGCCCTCGGTGCGCAGGACCGTGTGGTCGCCAACGACCTCACCAGCCTGTACCCCGAGGCCGCGACCAAGCTGCCCAAGATCGGCTATCTGCGCACGCTCTCGGCCGAGGGCGTGCTGTCGTTACATCCCGATCTGCTGCTGGCCGGTGCGGAAGCCGGTCCGCCGAACGTGTTGACGCAAATCGCGGCCGCCGGCGTGCCGGTGAAACGCTTCACGCACGGCTACACCGCCGAACTGGTGCGCGACAACATTCGTGACGTCGCCGCCGCGTTGCGCGTGAACGACGATGGTGCGCGCGTGGCCAATCGCTTCATGGCGGACTGGCAGAAGGCACGCGACGAGATCACCCAACGCTATGGCAAGCAACGTCGCCCGCGCGTGTTGTTCATCTTGGGTCACACCGGCAATCAGGTGATGGTGGCGGGGCAGGACACGGCGGCCGACGCGATGCTCGCCTTCGCCGGTGCCGACAACGCGTTGAGCGGTTTCACGGGGTATCGCCCGTTGACGGCAGAAGCCGCCGTCGCGGCACAGCCCGATGTGTTGCTCACCACCACAACCGGTCCGTCTAGTGTCGACCCCGCCGCCACGCTGCTGGCACAACCCGGGCTGGCGAATACGCCCGCCGGACGTGCCAAACGCGTCGTGAGCTTCGACGCACTCTATCTGCTCGGTTTCGGACCGCGCCTGCCGCAAGCGGTGGCCGAACTGGCGCAACGCGTGCACGCGGCGTAAAGCTGCTATTGGTCCGCTATTGAACGAAGATATGTCAGCCGCTCCCCCGCTCAACACAACCAATACGCCCAATACACTGAACAGGCTCGCGCAACCTGCGACCGGCATCGCTCGCCGGCGTCCGCCGCGATGGCTGGTGATGACAGTACTCGTCACGCTGCTCGCGCTCACGGTGCTTGCGGCGCTCTGTGGCGGCGCGTATCGGATTGCCCCCGGCGAGGCCATCATGGCGCTGTTTCGCGGCGCCAGCGGCGACTTCGTACAGGATCAGGCGCGCAGCGTGATGTTGCAGATTCGTCTGCCGCGCATCGTGCTCGGCATCCTCGTGGGCGCCGGGTTCGGCGCAGCGGGCGCGGCGTTGCAGGCCCTCTTTCGCAACCCGCTTGCCGATCCCGGACTGATCGGTGTGGCAAGCGGCGCAGCGTTAGGTGCTGCCGGCGTCATCGTGATGGGCGGCGTGTTGCTGCCTGCCGCGCTCGCCGCGTCCCTCGGTCTCTGGATGCTGCCGCTGGCCGCATTCGTCGGTGCGCTGGGCGTGACCGCCCTCGTCTACCGGTTGGCGGCCGGACGGGGCCGTCTGGCGTTGCCGTTGTTGTTGCTCGCCGGGATTGCAATCAACGCGATCTCCGGCGCCGCCATCGGCTTGCTGACGTATCTCGCCAACGACACGCAACTGCGCACCCTCACGTTCTGGACGCTCGGCAGTCTGGGCGGCGCGCAATGGTCGATGCTGGCCGTGATCGTGTGGCCGGTGGCGCTGGGCATCGTCGTGCTGGCTAGCCAGTGCCGTTCGCTCAATGCGCTGCTGCTTGGCGAAGCCGAAGCCTTGCACTTGGGCGTGGCCGTGCAGTCGGTAAAGCGTCGCGTGATGGTGGCGTGTGCGTTGTGCGTCGGCGCGCTGGTGGCGTCGAGCGGGATGATCGGCTTCATCGGCCTGATCGCGCCGCATATCGTGCGCTTGGTGGTCGGCCCCGATCCGCGTGCGGTGTTGCCTGCGGCGGCGCTGTTCGGCGCGATTCTGACGCTGCTCGCCGATCTGGTGGCGCGCACGTGGGTGTCGCCGGCGGAATTGCCGCTCGGCATTCTGACGGCGCTGCTGGGCGCGCCCTTCTTCCTGATGCTGCTGTGGCGACGCCGTGGCCAGTTCGGGCTGTAGGACGAGACGCCAACAACGTGCACCGACACCGAACAGGAATTCAACATGCTTAGCGCCCACAATCTGACCATTGCTCACACCGATTCGCCCGTGCTCGACGGCCTGTCGCTCGACATCCGTCCCGGCGAATTGCTGGTCTTGCTCGGGCGCAATGGCGCGGGCAAGAGCACGTTGCTCAAGGCGCTCGCGGGCGAGCCGATGTCGCCGCGGGCGCGAGTGTCTGGCGCCATTACGCTCAACGGCGCGCATCTCGCGCAATACACCACGGCGGCATTGGCCCGGTTGCGCGCCGTGTTACCGCAAACGGCGCAGTTGTCGTTTCCGTTCAGCGCGCTGGAAATCGTGACGATGGGACGTTTGCCGTTCGCCACGCCGCGACGCGGCAACGCACGCGGTGCGAGCGACACGGAGATTGCGACGGCGGCGCTGGAGCGCGTAGGCGCGGGGCCGCTGTTGCATCGCGACGTGACGACGCTTTCCGGTGGCGAATGGGCACGCGTACAGTTCGCGCGGGTGCTGGCGCAGTTGTGGCCGTCGGAGGCTTCGGGTGCTTCGGGTGCTTCGAAGGAGCGCGAAGCATCGGTACCGCGCTATCTGCTGCTCGACGAGCCGACGGCGGCGCTTGACCTCGCGCATCAGCATCATCTGCTGTCGCTCACACGTGAATTGGCGAAGTCATGGGGATTCGGCGCGATGGCGATCGTGCACGACGTGAACCTCGCGGCGCGCCATGCCGACCGGATGGCGCTGCTGGCCGACGGCCGCATTCTTGCCACAGGCACGCCGCGCGAGATCATGCGCGCCGATCTGATCGAGCAGACGCTCGGATTGCCCGTGCATGTGATTACGCCCGACCTTTCACACCTCTCGCACATCTCTGCGGGGGCGGCGGGCGTGCCGATTGCGCTGCCGGCGTAAACGATGGCTACTCAAGCTTCCGGCACACCGTCCTTTTTGAGATTGGCCCGTGCGCACAGCACAGCCGCCAGATCCCACAGCGCGTAACCCACGCTCTTGAACAGTACCGGGCCGCTGGCGCGGAAACGGTCGGGGGTGATGATGGCGTCCATCAACGGTGCGGCACGGCCCCAGTCGATCGCGGCGTGCAGCAAATCGCCCGCTTCGTGTTTGACTTCCCACGTATCGACCACCAGTGTGCCGCGCACCGCTGCGTCACGGCACAACTGCGGCGGAAGTTCTCGCATGTCGGGCCGGAACGCGCCGACGCCCGCGACAAAAATGTCGTCGCGCCACCGCATCGCATCGCTATCGGGCAACACCGGTTCGCTGCTCGTGGTGGCCGTGATGACAATGCTCACCGTACTCAGCACCGGCTCGATCGCATCAACGACTGTCGCCTCGACGCCAAGCGTTGCGGCGTGATCGGCCAGCGCATGCGCACGCTCGGGGCTGCGCGAGAAAATCATGAAGTGACGCGTACCCATGCCGGCCGCAAAGGCTTCGAGATGCGCACGCGCCTGCACCCCCGCGCCGACGATCAGCACCGGGCCCTGCGGTCGCGGCGCAAACTTGCGCGCGGCAAACAGCGTGACAGCCGCCGTGCGGCGCCCGGTCACCGTGGGTCCGTCGAGCAACATCAGGCGCTCGCCCGTGTGGGGATCGAACACCATGACTTCGCCGATGATCGACGGCTTGCCCGCGCGACAGTTCTCGGGATGCACCGTAATGTGCTTCGTCATCGCCACATCGCGATTGGTGGCGGGCATGACAAGCAGCACGCCGCCGCGACGGCCGCGTTCAGGTTCGGTCAGGGGAAAATGCAGACGCTCCGGCGCACGCGCCGTGCCCGAGCGCATCTCCATGAGCATGGCCTCGATACCATCGGCCAGTTGCGGATAGGGAAGCAACTGCGCAGTTTGCCGCGCATCCAGCGTGATCATCGATGTGTCTCCGCTACAGGGCGTGTCCGCACAGTTCGATGGCGTTTCGACTCGCTACCGACACATCGCGTCACGTATTGCCAAGATTGCCAAGTCTGATTTTTAGTGTAGCGCGCATCGCGTCGACGCGTCTGCTTCATCAAAAATTAATCAGGGCAATCCTTGTGGCGGAATAAGCACATTCCACGCACATTCCAAACACATTCCCAGCAGATTCACTTCACGAACAGCGCACATGCGCTCAGCGACTCGCATTGCGCATGCGCTTGCCGTCGTTCACGCTCGCTCCGCGTACCTCGAAATGAACGCTATCGCGCACCGTGCCCGAGGCGTCGACAAGTTCGAGCGTATGGCGTCCCGGCCAAGGCAACCAGCTCACGCGAGCACCGCCGCTCAGCGGCTTGCCATCGAGTCGCCACGCGGCGCCCTTGGGCCACGCTGCGGCCACCTGAAACCAGAGGCGTTGATTAGCGGGCGGAATGTCGGGGTCGAGCGCGACGATGGTGCCGTCGGCCGGTCCGGAAATGCGCCAGAGCGGGCCGCCCGGTGCTTTCGACGCGAGCGACGACAAGGCAATGGTGCTTTGCCCGGTGCCCGCGAGAAACCACTCTTCGCGCGCGGGTTCGACGTGCTCGGCATACTGCACTGCGACATGCTCTACGCCCGCTGGTGGCGTTGGCGGCAGGCTGGCCGTGCGGCGGTGCAGATAGTCCATCACGCGATGCCAGATCGGCGCCGCCCCCGAGACACCGGAGACATCCCACATCGGCGCACCATCCGCATTCCCCACCCAGACGCCGACCGTATAGCGGCGCGAATAGCCCACCGCCCAGTTGTCGCGCATGTCCTTGCTGGTGCCCGTTTTGACGGCCGTCCAGTAGCGTGTGGAGAGCGGACTGTCGAGCCCGAACGTGCGCGTACGCGCCTGACGATCGGAGAGCATGTCGGACACGATGAAACTCACCTGCGGCGAGAAAACGGTCGTGTTGGCGTTGGCGTTGGCGTTGGCGTTGGCGTTGGCGTTGGCGTTGGCAGCGAGTTTTCCGGTACCTGCGCGGGCGGCAACCGGCATTTGATCGCGCGTGGCGCTCGCCACACCGCTGTTGGCCAACGCGCGATAGGCGTTCGTCAATGAAAGCAGCGTGACGTCGGCGCTGCCCAGTGCGAGGCTAAAACCGTAATAGTCGCCGCTTTGCGTCAGCGGCAGACCCAGCGACACCAGCGTTTGTGCGAAACGGCGCGGCGTCACCATCACCAACGTGCGCACCGCTGGCACGTTCAACGACGACGCGAGCGCCGTGCGCGCGCTGACCCATCCCTTGAAGTGGCGGTCGTAGTTCTGCGGGATATACAAACCGCCACCTGTCGGCAAGTCGAGCGGCGAATCGTCGAGCAACGTCGCCGCCGTGATTCGCTGTTCAGCGATGGCCTGCGCATAAAGGAAGGGCTTGAGTGTCGAGCCCGCCTGACGTAGCGAAGTCACCCCATCGACCTGTGCCGCCGCCGAGAGTGCGCCCGACGAGCCGACCCACGCGAGAATGTCGCCACTGGCGTTGTCGATGACCACCAGCGCGCCATCTTGCACGTTGCGTGAACGCCCGGGTGCACCAAGCTCACGCAGCGTCTGTTGCAAAGTGGTGACGGCCATGCGCTGAAGATTCGCGTCGAGCGTACTCGTCAGACGCGTGCCTGCGGGTGGCCGGCTGCCAGAGAACAACCGGCGCGCGAAATGCGGCGCCAGATTGACCGCGTCGCGCGTGGTCATGACGGCCGCGGGACGTGAGAACACGAGTTGCGTGTAACCCTCCAGTCCGTTGCAGTCGTTGGCTGCACCGCCGACGCCACCAACGCCGCCAGCGCCGCCCTGCGCCATGTCGCGGAGAATGCCGCAGGCCCGTTGCGACACCCGCGCAGCGGGCGCATTCGGCGCGCGCAACAGCGCCACGGCTATCGCAGACTCGCGTGCGTCCAGTCCGATCGGCAGCTTGCCGAAGAGCGTCTGCGACACCGCCGAGAGTCCGACCAATTCGCCCCGGAACGGCACGAGGTTCAGATACGCCTCGAGAATCTGATCCTTGCGCCAGCGTTGTTCCAGCCACACCGCCGTCGCGGCTTGACCGACCTTCTGTGTCATCGAACGATTGCGCGTGTTCGGCCGTAAATCGTCGTCGAGCAAACCGGCTAACTGCATCGTCAGCGTCGATGCGCCGCGCGTTCGTGAGTGCCAGAGATTGCCCCACGCTGCCGCCGCCACGCCTCGCCAATCGACACCGCTGTGCTCGTAAAAACGCTTGTCCTCAGACACGATCAACGCCTGCCGGAACGCGGGTGAGACGTCGGCCAGCGTGACCCAATCGCCACGTTGCGCACGCATGTCGGCACGCAAACGCTGCAACGGCTGCCCATGACGATCGAGCAAGATCCAGTCGGACGCGCGCCAATCCTGCCGCATCTCATCAAACGACGGTACAGCATGCGCAGGCTGCACGGCTTGTAGCGTGCAAAGTGCGAGCGCAACGACGACCGACGCCGTCAGACGACGAAGATCAGGCACTGCGGGCGTCTCCACTATTTCCACCACTTTCACCGCTTCCGCTGCTGTCGCCACTTCCAGTGTTTGCACCGGAGGCGCGCGCGTCATTGCCCGGGCGTTTGGCCAAGATGCCGGCCGTGAGCAACAACTGCGCCAACGCGTAGAGAATCCAGATGGTGTATTCCTGCGCGGGCACGCTGCCGACGAAGCGGGTGGTGCCGATCAGCGCATCCGAGACGGTAAAGAGCAATGCACCGACGGCGGCCCATTCCCCCCCGACATTCGCGAGCAGCGCCGCCGATGCCATCATCGCCAGCACGATCACGTAGCACGCCACGGGCGCCTTCAATTCGCCCATACCGGGCCAGTACATCACGTACGCGAGCGCCGCCGTGATCCATACCAGCACAATCGCGACCCGATGCCACGCGGGCACTTGCGACCACCGGCGCCGTACGCGCCAGAAAAGAACGAAGTAGGCAAGATGCGCCAACAGGAACGCGCCGAGCCCCAGCACAAAGCCCTGTGCCATCCCCGGCAATGCGAGCAGCACATCCCCCGCTCCGGAGAAGATCAACGCCGCGCACAACCACATGCGCTCGCGGTGTTCGCGGTGGTAGAGCGCAGCAAACAGCAACATCACGCACAGGAAGACCTTGGCGACGGCCTGATCGGGATACGGCGCACCGCGCAACGACACCGCATAGGCGGCACCCGCCGCCGCCGCGAGCCACCAGAAGCGTCGTGCTTCGCGCGGCAGCGCCGCCGCAGGCTGGAAGAAGTTCGACGTCATTGCGCCCTCACGCTCCGATTCATTTGGCCGGAATGACCTGCACCACCGCGTTAGGCGACTCGCCATACATCGCAGGCTCGTACATCGCTTCGACACGCGTCGGCGGCGTCGCAAACTTGCCGACGTTGTTCAACCGCACGGTGTACTCGATACGATGCTGGCCCTTCGGCAGATAGTCGTAGTACGCACGATAAGCATCCTGCGCACGCTCTTCGAATGCCGGCATGGCGCCTTCGCTGCGCTCACCTTGCGCCGCAATCGCGGAGTCGCGGCCCAGCCCGCCACCCAGTACCGTTGCGCCGCCCGGCAGCGGATCGCTCACGACCACCCAGCGCATATCGGCTTGCGCATCGATATCGAGACGCACACGCAGCACCGCACCGCGCAGGTAGCTGTCCCCCGATTTATCGGCCGCATCCTGCACCTGCACGCTGCGAGTGACCCGATAGCCTGCAGAGAACGGTGCCTTGAGCGGTACCGCCGCGAGACTCTGGATCGTGGCCCACGGCTTGCCTGCGCCGGTCTGGTCCAGCCGCAATACGTCGCGACCATTGTCGGCACCTGTGGCGGCCTGCGCGAGCCACGGCAGCGATACCGCAGGCGGCACCGTGCCCGCTTTCAGCTTGTCCCAATCGACGGTCTGCACGCCACCGCTCGTCTGGTTGTCGCGCTGCCACTGGATAGCCGTCTGGCCCGTCGGCGTGTCACGTTCGAACCGTGCCGAGAAGCGATCCACGGCCAGCCCACCCCACACGTTCGCCGTGGTCGTCGACCACGCGCCGCGCGATTGCAAGCCGAGCAACCCGATGATGAGACGTGGCATTTCATCCTTCCATGCCGGGTTCGCGTTCATCAGCAGTGCTAGTCGCGCCGCGTTGGTTTCCGGGCCAACCATCAGCCACCAGAGCCCGTCGCTGGACTGCGTCGAGAAGCCCACACGCGTGCCCTGATACGACAGACGCGCCCGCAGAATCTGCTCGGCCTGCGCCATCTGCTCCGCGCGTTGCGGCACATCGGGCAAGCGTTGCAGAATCGCGTACCAATCGATAACGGCCGAGGTCGGCCAGTCGTTCGGCGCAATCGTGAGCGAACTCAGCATGCGAGCGTTGGCGCGGCCATACCGCGAAAGCGCTTCGATCGCCGTGAGCTTGCGCAGCGTCAGGTCGTCGCGCGGTGCCCAGAACTTGCGAGTGAGGCGGCCTTCCACAAACGCCGCCAGCCCGTCTTCCATGCGCGCGAGCGCGTCATCGGGGATGGCGTACGCCGGGTCGAGCGCCTTGGCTTCGTTGCTCATCGCGAGCAGATAGGCGGTGAGCGTGTCGCTACCTTGATTGGCAAATCCTTCCTGCGGCGGGAAGTAGCTGGCCAGACCGTCTTCGTCGAGATACGACGGCAACGTCCCCGTCACCCGCTTCCACTGCGCGACATCCCGCAAGCCCAGCGCCTTCGACGCCTGTTGTTCGAGGCACGCATACGGATACAGCTCGAACCAGCGTTTCACGCCCGGCAGACCTTGCGACAGGCGCGGCTGCAAGCTCACGCGAACGCCGCCACGCAACTTGCCTGTGCTGTCGGCCACGGCGCCGGCAGGCGCCGCCATCGGCAACGTGAGGCTGCCTTCCACTTGCGTGAGCACCGACTGCTGCACGCTCGCGGGCAATGCCGGCTGAATGTCCTGACCGACCTTGATCGCATCGCTCGCCGCCGCCGCGCCACTCACCGCAGGCGCCTGTGCCGAGACTTCCCAAATCACGCGTTGCGCACGGGTATCCGCCAGCCCCGTCGGCGCAGTGACCTCCCACGCCACTTCGCGCGATTCGCCCGCCGGCACGTCGATACGTTGCGGTGCCAGCGTGAGTTGTGTCGCCCGGGCGGTCAGTTGCACCTGCATGGCGTGCTGCGTCGTGTTGCGTACCGTGAATTGCGCGCGGTAGTTATCGCCCTCGCGCACCAGCGGCGGCAACCCCGAGATCAGTTGCAGATCCTGCGTGGTGCGGATCGTCGCCGTGCCCGTGCCGAACCAGCCGAGCGCCTTGGCACTCGCGTCGCCGGGTTTGCCGTCGTCGGCAATCGCCACAATGCGGAAGCTCGATATCGCGTCGTTGAGCGGCACATCGACGCTCGCCTCGCCCTTGTCATCCAGCACCACGCGGGGCTGCCACAACAGCAATGTGTCGAACAGTTCACGCGTCGGGCTCTTGCCGCCACCACCGCCGGCCGGTACGGCCTTGCGGCCATAGTGTCGGCGGCCGATGATCTCCATCTGTGCGGTGGCCGTCGTCACGCTGTAGCTGCGGCGCTGCCACATGGCGTCGAGCAGATTCCAACTGGTGTTCGGCGCCAGCTCCAGCAATGCCTCGTCCACGGCGGCGAGCGCCACTTCGGACCCCGCCGGCATCGGCTTGCCGTCCGGCTGCGTCACTTTGATGCGCACCTTGGCATGACCGCGAACCGGGTAAGTCGCGGCATCCGGTTTCACTTCGACGCCGAGACGCTGACCCGCCGTGCCCACGCGAAGCTCCGTGACGCCGAAGCGATAGGCCGGCTTGCCCAGATCGACCAGCCCCGTGGGCGCCTGATATTCGCGCCCCTCGTACCAGAACGCGCGGAACCACTCGAGCGGCTGTTTCCAGCCCCACTGGAAGAACGAATACCAAGGCACTTCGTGAATACGTCCGCGCACCGCCAGCACCGAAACGTAGACGTTCGGGCCCCACGACGGGTCGACCTTCAGCGAGATATTCGGCTCCTTCCCTGAAATCTCCATAGTGCGCGTCTCGATCACGCCTTCGCGTTCGATCGACACGAGTGCGGTCGCCGTACGGAACGGCATGCGCACCTGCAACTTGGCCGTCTCACCCGGCTCGTAGGTGCGGCGCTCCGGCAGCACATCCATGCGATCGGTGTTGTCACCGCCGAACCACACTTCGCCGCGTCCGGTCACCCAGACGCTGGTCGTTGCCGTGCTCAGATTGCTCTTGTCGTCCTTGGCCTGCGCCACCAGCGTGATTTCGCCCGGCTGGGTGAGCGACACATCGCACGACAGCAGCCCGCGATCGTCCGTCTTGCCGCTGCACACCGTACCGAGATCCTTGACCTCGGTACGGTTGTCATAGGCGTAGAAGCCGCCCACCATCCGCTTGCGGCTGCTGGTGGTGATACGTGCCTCGGCACGCACGTCCATCGCCACACCGGCCTTCGGCTTGCCTTGCAGATCCAGCGCAATCGCCTTCACGGGCAGCTTGTTGGTCACCGATACCCAGCTTTCGCTGCGCACACCGGTGATGAGATTGGCCGGCCATAGCGTGCCGTTGCCGCGCAGCGTCTGAATCTCGCCATTCGGATCGGCAAAGCTCGCTTCCAGCACCAGATCGCTCGGACGGTCGACCTTCGGCAGATCCTTGAGCGTGAGGCTGCCTGCGCCATTGCGATCGAGCACCAGACGCTGCTTGTCGGCGACAAGCTTCTGATCGCTCGCCCCTGCCCCGTCGTCACCATTCTGATCGTCGTCATCCGACGCGCCGGTCTGCGCTGACGGCGGACGATAGGGCGTGAAGCTGAAATCGTCATATCCGTCGAACGTAAGATCGCGCGGACGCAGCAACGCCGACACGCGCACCGGCAGATTTCCCGCCGGACCGCCTGCCACGTAGTTCACCTGCACGTTCAGCGGTGCTTCTGTCTTGTTGATGAGCGGCGACTTCGCCGCGTCGCGCACGCCAATGCTGCCCGCCAACACGGGCAGGCGGAACGCTTCGACACGGAAACGCCCGGCATCGAGCGACGCCGGGTAATTCGGCGGCCGCTTGTCGCCATCGGTGTAGTCGAGCGTGACCGAGTACTCGCCAAGCTTGGCACCCTGCGGAATCTGGAACGCGTTCTCCGCCAGCCGGCCGTTGCGCCAGTTCACGGGCTGCGTATAGGTCTGCCCCGATCCTTCGTGCGTGATGGTCAGTTGCGACGGCAGGCCACCCGGCAACGACAAGCCCTGCATCGTTTCCTGACGGATGAAGTGCTTCATCGAGACGGTTTCGCCGACGCGGAACAACATGCGGTCGAACACCGTTTGTGCGCGCACGGTCGGGCTGCTGCCGCCGTCGGTCGGCACATGGAAACGCCACGGCTCGATACCGCGATTCCAGTCGGACGAAACGAAGGCCATGTCGGGATCTTCGCCCTTCGTGCGGGCTACGACGAAGTAGCCCGACCGACTCGTCCTCTCGCAGTACTTGTAGCTCTCGAACGGTTTGTCGATCTTCGCGACGCCCGTCTTGTCGGTTACCGCAGTGCCGACTTCATTGCCGTCGCAATCGAGCACACGCACGCTGGCGTTGGGCACCGGCTGACCTTTGTCGAGCGTCGTCACCCATGCCACGGCGTTATCGCGGCCCATCTTGAAATGCACGCCAAGGTTGGTCACGAGCACCGTCGTGCGCACATACATCGGCACCGCTTTCCCCAACAACGCCGCCGCCAGTGAGGGCGATGCCAGCTCCACCACGTAGAAGCCCGGCTTCTGGAACGGAATGCCGACAACTTCGAACGGACGCGGGTCTTTCTCCTTGGGCACCGGCAACGTCAGTGCCTGCACGCCCGGCAGGCCGGAGAGCAGCGACAGGCTGCGCGTGTCGTAGCGCGTGACCTTATTTTCGACAATCGCCGCGGCGTTCGGGCCAAAGCTGTCTTTGGCGGCCGGCGCAGTAAGAATCGACGGCATGTCGCCGGCGATCTGCTTGCGCGTCATCCATGTTTCGTCGAAACGGCGTACGCGCGACAGCCACTCCAGCACTTGCGTGTCGTCCTCTACGCGCAGTTGCATGGTGCGTCCGTTGGCGGCCGCTTCCCCCGCGACACCAAGGCCGTTGATCTGCAACGCCGGTTCGACCTTGCGCAGCGTGACCGGCAACATCGGTGGCATGCCGGGTTCGGCAAATCGCTCGACGATACCGAACGGCGCGGCGGCAAACTTCGCCAGCGGCGGCATCGTCGATGTCTTGGTATGCAGCGGGAACTCACCGGCATTGGCCAGCGGGCGTCCGCTGTCATCGGCGAAGCCCTTCGGCAGCGTAATAGTCAGTTCCGCCTTCTCGGGGAACGGTGCATAGAACGTCACATCGGTCACGCTGGCCGAGCGGTCCGAGGCATCCATCTTCGGGCTGCGTTCCGCCCCGGCCCCGGTGACGCGAAGCTTGGCGGCCATGTCGCGTGCGACCGGAGAGTTGAACGTCAGTCGCAGCGGACGCAGCGGCGTGCACGGCGCGTTGGCGTTCTCGCGCTCGCAGCTGAAGCTCGCAGTGAACGGTTCGCGCACTTCGTATTCGAACGGGCGCGCCTTGCGCGTCGCCACACCCGACGGCGTCGCAATGCCCGCGCCCCAGACCAGATGCATCTTCGCACCAGCCGCCAGCGTGCGATTGCATTGCAGCATCACCACGCGCGACGCCTGCTTATCCAGATTGAATCGCTTGAGCAGCGCCGTGCGCGCGTCCCCCTCGATCCACTTCACACCAATGCGCTCACCGATGCCTTCGGTCTCGCACCATGCGTTCTGGCGCACGCTGGCAGGGTCTGCCTCGCCGTTGAGCGTGAGAACGAAGATCTGGTTTTCGTCGATGGGGCCATACGACGGGCGAATCCCTGTCACGGCAGGGCCACCGGTGTTGAACGCGTAGCGTGTCGTGCCGGACACCGCTGTGCCGGAGACGGCGGACAAACCGCTGCGCATCTCTACCGTGCACTTCGCGCCGGGAGGCAACGATTGCTTGAAGTCGTAGACCCAGATTTTGGGTTCGAGCCAGTGACCGTCACCGGTGAGTTTGGCATCGGAGCAACGCACGGTTGCCGGTGCCTGCGCCCGCGGATCTCCCGCCGGGACGATCGCTTCGTCGAACTTGACGACCACCTGATCGACGCTGGCGACTTCACCCTGCGGACTCACACTCGTCACACGCGCGGCGTGTGCGGGCGACGTCGCGAAGACGCCAAGACAAAGTGCCGCCAGCGCCAAAGGCGCGGCCGGCCAGACTCGTTGCGTTCGCTGTGTTCGCTGCGTTCGGCTATGCATGCCGGACTCCTCCCGGTTTCTGGTCATCGGATTCTACCCTGCACCTTTTGGCATTTCGAACCATTTCCCAGTGACAACCGCGCGGATTCATGGCAATTCGGATTCCAGAGCACGGTGCTTCGGACAATCGGCCTGTGGGCCTCGGACGCGGCCTATGTCACACTGCCAACTTCCTGTCTTCGTGCTATCTGCCCCATGTCCATCGCCTTTCTCCATCCGAAGAAGAATGCGCTGGTCTATCTGGTCAAGATTCTCACCGGATCGCTGATCGTCTGGTTCGGCCTACGGGCGGCCGGTTTTCCCGAACCGTATTGGGCGATGATTTCGCTCATCATCGTGACCGAGCCCGATCCGTTACAGGCGCGCAGCAACTTCAAGGCGCGCTCGATCAATACGATCAGCGGGGCCATCGTGGCGTGTATTGTCTTGCTGGTCATGGGGCCGGGATTGGCGGCCATGCTGGTAGGAATCACCATCGCCACGCTCGCGGCGATGCTGGTGCAGAACTATCCGGCCAACTGGCGGCTGGGGCCGGCCACGGTCGTCATTCTGATGTCCGCTGCGCTGAGCGGTCAGGGACAGGGGCTTCACGAGGAGCTGAGCCTCGCGATGCTGCGCGTGATCGAGGTATTGGTCGGCTCGACCGTCGCGCTCATCATGTCGCTGATCTATGGGCGTTACGTCAAACCCTGGTTGATGCCGGGCGACTAAGACGGACGATTCGAGGCGAACAATGCGAGGCAGGCCATTTTGGCCCAGCCCGATCAGTCGTCCGAGCCGACCACCCGGCGCACACCCGTGCTGCGTGCGAGATAGTGCAGCGGCAGTGAGTTGCTGCGCTTGAAGGCGCTCAACACGATGTTCGAGCGCACGTTCTCGACGCCCGGCACCTGCATCAGACGCTTCATCACGAAGGCCGACAAGGCATTGAGGTCCGGCACGACGATGCGCAACAGGTAATCGGCCTCGCCGACCACCGCATGGCACTCGAGCACTTCAGGCAGCAGATCGATCTCGGCCTGAAAACGCTCGATGACGTGATCGCCATGATGTTGCAGGCGCAGCGTCGTGAACGCCGTCACGCCAAGGCCCAACACTTCAGGCCGCAACACCACCCGATACCCCTCGATGATGCCCGCCGCTTCGAGCCGCTGAAGCCGCCGGCCGATCTGCGACGCCGAGAGCGCCACATCTTTGGCCAACTCATGATGCGTGGCCCGTCCGTCCTTCTGCAAGGACTCCAACAGGGACAGATCGTAGCTATCCAGATCAACCATGACGATTCTCCGCAATAAATCGCTTATTTTTGCGAACTTTATGCAAACGGCTTTCACCACAGGCGCATTATGCGCCCATTTCGCATGCCATGCGCACTACACTTTCAATCATTGTTACTGCCTGATTGAGACGTAAGCATCATGTCCACCACCGCCATGCTCAAAGAGCAATTCGACGCCGGTCTCACGACCCGGCCCGACTTCACCATCGATCAACCCGTCGAGCAATACGGCGCGGTTGACCACGCGGTGTGGCAACAACTTTACGAACGCCAGACCGCCATGCTGCCGGGCCGGGTGTGCGACGCGTTCATGGACGGCATTCGCGCTCTCGACATGGACGCCCGCCGCGTGCCGGAGTTCGCCCATCTGAACGAAAAGCTCATGGCGGCCACCGGCTGGCAAGTGGTCGCGGTGCCCGGTCTCGTGCCGGACGAGGTCTTCTTCAACCATCTGGCGAATCGTCGCTTTCCCGCCACGTGGTGGATGCGCCGCCCCGACCAGCTCGACTACCTGCAAGAACCTGACTGCTTTCACGATGTGTTCGGTCACGTGCCGCTGCTCGCCAACCCGGTGTTCGCCGACTTCATGCAAGCCTACGGTCAGGCCGGCAAGGTCGCGCAGGAAATCGGGGCACTGCCGCTGCTGGCGCGTCTGTACTGGTACACGGTCGAATTCGGTCTGATGCGCGACGGTGACGGGCTGCGCATCTACGGTGCCGGCATCGTCTCGAGCCGCGGCGAAACCGAGTTCTCGCTGACCTCGAACGAACCGAACCGGATCGGCTTTTCGCTTGACCGGGTGCTGCGTACCGAATACCGCATCGACACGTTCCAGCAAACCTACTTCGTCATCGACGACTTTGCGCAACTGTTCGACGCCATGCGCGCCGACCTGCCCGCGCTGTTCAAGGCGCTGGCGGCAGAGCCGTCTTTCGCCGCCAACGCCCGCCTGCCGGAAGATACGCAGATCATTCTGCCGGCGTGATGGCCCGGCCCGGTCGATGTTGAGCAAGACCGGGCCGCTTCCGATGTTGCTACCGGATGTTGCTAAGTTCCGCCTACGGGATCTTGCCCGTCCGGGCGGAACTTGCGCGCACGTCGCATCTGCCTGTGAAACAATAGCCATTCGACGGGCTCAAAAGGCGCGTCGATTCGATATTCGATTCGTACTGTACTGAATACGCTTTGAAAGGAATGCCATGACAACACGACTCTCATCCGAGACGCGCGCCAGCCTGGCGGAAGTGCTGCCCGAGTGGCACCAGGTGGTTGGACGCGACGCGATCCAGCGTAGCTTCACATTTCACGATTTCAATGAGGCTTTCGGCTTCATGGCGCAGGTCGCGCTCAAGGCCGAAAAAATGAATCACCATCCGGAGTGGTTCAACGTCTACAACAAGGTCGACATCACGCTCTCGACGCACGATGCCGATGGTCTTACCCAGCGCGACGTCGATCTGGCGCTCGCCATCGATCAGTTCGCGGGCGATCGCGCCTCGGCCTGATTTCAGCCGGATCACGACGTCTCACTCTTCCACTTTTTCACCCAGCATCGGACGGTATCGCGGCCACTGAGGGCCCGGTCCGCACCGATGCCGCGGGTTGATATCCCGATGGATGTTCCGTCAGTTCTTTGGTGCGAGCAATGTGCCACGGCACTGTTTGCTGCCGCAATGGCAGGCGTACTCGCGCTTGAGTTTGGCGGTGTAACGCGCGTCGATCACTAATCCGTAATCATAGAAAAGCTCTTCGCCGGCGTCGATCTCGCGCATGGCGTAGATCTGCACGTGCTCGCCCTCTTCGCGCGCTTCGCAATTCGGCGCGCACGAGTGGTTGATCCAGCGCGCATTGTTGCCGTCGACTTTGCCGTCGATGCAACGCCCGTCTTCCAGACTGAAGTAGAACGTATGCGTGGGATGCGCCGGGTCGTGCGGATGACGACGCAACGCTTCTTTCCACGAAATGACCTCGCCCTTGTACTCGATCACGCGTTCGCCTTTTTTGAGACGCCTGACCGCGTATACGCCCTTGCCGTGGACGCCGGATTTTCTGACTTCGATTCTGCGCTTAGCTGACATGTATATGCGACGAGGTTTCGTGGGTACAAAAGAGCGCAGTGTACAGGGCCGCGCCGGTCATGTGCATGACAAGTCCCGACGAAAAAAAACGCCACCCATGCCGGATGGCGTTCCCCCCTCGTTCGCGCCGCCTGGGCGTTGCGACGGATGGCCGGTCGCTCAAGCCTTGCTGTAGAGCTTCCAGACCTTGCGCTGTGTGGCGATGTCCGCGTCCTCATGCGAATTGCAATCGAGAGGAATTCGCGAATCGTCGTAAGTCGCATTGAAATGATTGCAATGGAACTGGCCCTTGCCGCGCGGCGCTGCTTCGAAGTGCGAGCAGGTCAGACACATGCGCTGCGGCGGCATGTCACCGCGCTCTTGCATCGTGAAGACCAGCTTGAGCAGCGCGCGATAGAGCTGAGCACATTCCTTGTCGCCCAGCGAGTCGGCCGCCGTCGTCAGGAAGTTGGGCCACTGCGACGCCCGCTTGGCGGCGGTACGGCCGCAAGCGGTCAATCGAAGCGCCAGTGCCCGGCCGTCGTTGGCATCGCGCCGTTTCTCGACCAGTCCCTTGGATTCCAGTGTACTCACGGCCTCACTGACCGTGGCCGATGTGAGTGCGGCATCCTCCGCAATCTCACCTAATCGCATCGGCACGCCACGCGAGAGCAGGAGCGTCAGAATCTCTCCCTGCGTCGGCGTCAATCCAGCCAATGCCGCGCCCTCCCAGGCGTGGCTCCGTAACGCCGTTCCCATGCGCAACAAACCTGCCGTTACGCGCTTGGAGAGCGCTTCATCTAGTGGGGTCGGAGTAGCCATGATTTTCGTTAGGATTTCTAAAAACTATACGTCGGTAAAACAGCTTGTCAAATTTACTATCAGGCGGTGCATCACACGAGTTGCCTTGCCTTTCCATCAATTTCGGCGCCCCGCCCGGGGGAAACCCTGACCCACTTCCGTGTCGATACGCGACGGCAAGTCGCTGTTGAACCTGCCTTCCCGCCACGATTCCATTGTGTGTTCTGAGTCGAATTTTGGCGTATCAGTTCTTGTACTGATCTCCCAGATCCTAGGCGCGATGTTTACAAAATATTGGTGTCCTGCTCACTCGCAGCGCGAATCGTGACAGCGTCAAAAACATTTCGCATCCCATGCGAATTCACTCGCTAAGCCAATAGATGTAACGCCGTGTCTTGTCTCGCACCCCGCACCAATCGCAAGCATCCGTGCAAAGCCGCGCCGGACTTGGCTCGCAGGCCGTAGCGACGCTTTTTGATTGACGAGCGTCCCTGTTACGTCCCCGGGAAAAATGCCTCGAATATCGAGAGATCCGCTTCGCTTTAGCGCATGCGCTGGCGTATACGAAGCGCGCCTGTGTTTCGGACAGAACGCAAATGTTCTGAAACACGAACGGCGACCCTCAGTCGCATAACGACCCGTTCGGCGAAAAATTCGGGGAATGAGCTGATCGGCATGTCCGGTGAGCGCACCTTTTTGACATGCGAAATGAAGAAATGGACGACGACGGCGATTTCGCGCGTTACAGCCAATAAAACCAACATCAATCACTTCGGATAACACGCGCGGTACGTCACAAAAACGGAGTGGCGAGATTGTAGCCGCGAACCTCACAGACGAAGTGAGAACGTCAAAATTATCCACAAAACCGTGTTTTCGGGGGTCTGCTGCACAATATTTAGGCGCCTGTGGATAACTTTATGGATAACTTATCGGAGTACGTGTGCATGGGTTCGGGATAACTTGCCAATCTTTCCACAGGGGGCAAAAACTGTTCAGAGTTGTTCTGGAGATACCCGCTGTTTGTCCATCCAGTTCTCAATCGGGCAAGTTGATGTTTACAAGGCGTTAACTGTGGTTATCCACAGGAGTGGGCTGCCTTTGTTAACTACTACTATGTATACATACAGTAAACCTATTAAAACCTTAAAACATTGCTACGAGCGGCGCGAAAACCGGAAAACCCGGTAGGGACGAACAGTGGAAAACGCAGCGCTTGCGATGCGTGCAACAAGCGTTGCAGACAATAAAAAACCCCGCCAAGGCGGGGTTTCGTGACACCGATCGCTGAATCAGGGCTTCATCAGCACCCTGACAGGCGCTCTGGCAGGCCTACGGCGTCATGACGCCCACCGCAGACACTGCTGACGGACCATCTCGTTGAGCGACTTCGCATCCGCGTGGATCTGACGCAGCCACACGGCGTCGTTCATGCCCGAGGCCACCAGTTGGCGGATCTCTTCACACGCGGCTTCGGCTTCCAGCACCGCTGCGTGGGGCTTGATGACCTCCAGCGTCTGGGCGATGTGCTGACCCAGCGTGGTCCGCTCACCGCTCTGCGGATCGACGTAAGCGCCTTCCAGACCGAAACGGCAGGCCTCGAAGCGGTTGAACGTGTAGACGAGGTAGTCGTCCTCGCTCAGCGTGAACGGGCGCTCCTCGAGCAGATAACGGGCCAGAGACTGGATGTAACAGGCGATGGCAGCCGCCCGGTCGACCGATAAGGGGGTATCCATCACTCGCACTTCGATCGTCCCAAAGCCCGGTTTTGGACGGATATCCCAGTAGAAGTCCTTCATGCTCTCGACGACGCCCGTTTTGACCATCTTGTCGAAGTACGTCTCGAAGTCTTCCCACTTGAGCACGAACGGCGCACGGCCCGACAGCGGGAACGCAAACACCGAGTTCAAACGCGCGGAGTGAAAGCCCGTGTCCACCCCTTGCACGTACGGCGAAGAGGCCGACAGCGCAATAAAGTGCGGGATATAACGCGACATCGCGTGCAGCAGGTAAAGGGCGCTATCCGGGTCCGGACAGCCGATGTGCACGTGCTGACCGAACACCGTGAACTGCTTGGCGAGATAGCCGTAGAGCTCGGAGAGGAAATGAAAACGCGGCGAGTCGTAAATCGTGCGCTCGCTCCAGCGCTGGAATGCGTGAGTGCCGCCTCCGCATAAGCCGACGTTGAGCTGTTCGCTGGCGCCGATCAGCACGTCGCGAACCCTTCGCAGTTGCGAGACGGCGTCGCTGTGGTGGTGACAGATATCGGTCGAAAGCTCGATCATGCTTTCGGTCATTTCCGGTTTGATTTCCCCCGGATGTGTCTCCTTCGCCACCAGCCGCATCACGTCCGACGCGGCCTTGGTCAGGTCGTAATCGTGGCGATTGACGATCTGCATCTCGAGCTCGACACCGAAGGTGCACGGCTTCGAGGGGATGAATTCTTCTAATGACATGGCTTAATCCTTCCGTTCACCGACAAGGGCCAATGCCCAATAGACCACCAGCGGGCCGACCAGTTGCAGCAACGCGATGGTGCACATCACCACGGCCTTGAGCATCGGATCGAACTGCGGGTAGATGTCGTACGTGTCGGCAACGAGTACGAGCGCAAGACTCGCCATCGGACAGAGCGCGAGCCCTAGTGCGACGGCCTGTTTGTAGCTGATGCCGGCCGGATGGGCGACGGCGACCGTCCCGACCACCTTGGCCAGCAGACGGACGACGATGATCGCTGCCGCGGCCAGACCGCCGATCATCACGTATTGCCACTGGAATGCCAGCGATGTCAGCACGAACAACACCACGGCGAGCAGCCAGCCGGCCGTGCCGAAGTACGCCGGCCAAAGCTGCGGACGCTCATCCAGATTCCGGAAAATGATCCCGGCAAGCAGCAGCGTGAGCGAGTTGGGCAGCTTGAGCATGTGCACCAGCGCGACCATCAGCATGATCAGGCCGATCAGCATCACGAACGCATGATGGTCCTGGCTGCCGAACTTCCGGAACACCAGATTGCACGCCTTGGCGAGTACGAAGGCCAGCACGATCGAGCCGATCAGCAGGTACAGCGGATGGAACAGCACCACCCAGAAACTCGAGTGGTATGTCTGGTGCATCCAGCCGTAGACCAGCTTGACGGCCACCACGGCGTAAATGCTGTTCAGCGCCGCCAGCGCCAGCAGGCGCTCGGTGACCTGACCTTCGGCACGCAACTCGTTCTTGAGCTGGACGACAACCGCCGGCGACGTGGCCATGCTGATCGACGCGATGAGCATCGATGTGAGCGGCGCGACGTTGAACAACCGCAGCACCGCGTAGACCGCGATGAGGGTGAGCAGCGCCTCGAGTGCACTCGTGACGATGAGCCACGAGTTGGCCCGCATCCATTTCAGATTCAGACGGCTGCCGAGTTCGAACAGCAGCAGGCCGAGGGCCAGATCGATCAGCAGCCGGATGGCCGCGCTCGTTTGCGCGTCCAGCATCGACGAGAGACCCAACGTACCGCCGACCAGCCCGACCACCGCGTAACCGGTGATGCGCGGCAGGCGCAGTCTCCGGAAACAGATTTCTCCTGCCAGACCGGCAAATACCAATGCCAGACCAGCGAAGAAAACGGGATCAGGCGCCGGCGGCCAGCCCGGGAAAAGGGACAGTTCCGACGTCATATTGCTCGCTTTGCGCCGCTTGACGGCGCATCAAGTGGTGGAAAGGAAAAGAATGCCGCGCGCGGGGTTGCAGAAATAAAGACAAATGCGCGACGAACCCTTAGGGTTGGGCTCATTTTGCCACACTCGGTTTGGAGGGCTCTGTCAGGACCCGCGGTACCCCGGGAAGCCCCTTGTGGCGGGACTTCGCCATTCCCCCATTCCTGAAGACCGAACTGAAGACCGGATGGCGGGCCGATTCCGGGGCAGTCGCACGGCAGGCAAGGCGAAAAGTGCCGGAGGCAAGCGCGTAGCGCGTCGCCTCCGCCTGCGGCGGACCTTGAACTGCATGGGGGTCAGATTCGAATTATTGGGAATGACATCGGCTACGCGATGAACGGCCGGTCGGCCGGTTTTATCTGCCGAAGTTCTGCCGTGGTGCCGTGCGCTCAGGCCTTGCGCAGCGCCTGTAACAGAAAGCGCGCCGGGTCGATGGCGTCGGCCAGATCGCTGCCCACGGGCCACGGCTCGCCGTCGATCTGGCTGGCAACCAATTCTGCGCAGAGCGCCGCGAAGACCAGACCGCGAGAACCGAACGCAAAGCTCGCGTACAGGCCTGGCAGCCGAGGCAGGTCTCGCAGGTGGCCCCCGGCCAACCGGCGGCCCTGCGGGTCGCTGCTGGCGATTGCGGGCATATCCGGCAGTTGACCGGCCATCGGCAAACGGTCGGTGACCAGCGCCCGGAAGGCGGTACGTCCGCCGAGTTCGGCGGCGGCGCTGGCACTTCCCAACCCGCCTTCCCCATCGCCAAAGGCTTCAGCATGGTCAGGCAGCAACGTGGCGAGGCGGCGCAGGTTGGCCTGATGGTCGCCGACGCGGACATCGGTCGCCGGATCGTCGAAACCGTATGTGGCGCCCGTGATCGGGCCTGCCCCGCCCAGCGGCGATGGGGCAACGTAGCCCTCGCCACAGACCGGTATGCGCAGATCGGGGAGTGAATCGGGCGGCAGGAAGGTCAGTTGACCGCGTACCCGTTGGACGGGAATGAACTCGGGCGCGAGATACGGGCCCAGCAGGCGTTGCGACTCATCGGCGGCGGTGACGACCGCCACGGCGGCGTCTGCCAGCACCCGTCCGGTCTCGTCGATGGCCAGCCAGCGGCCGTCCCGGTGTTCCAGCCGCTCGACGCTCACGCCGTAGCGGGCATCGAGCGACGGGCCGGCGGCGACCAGTTCCGCGCGGCACAGCATTGCCGGGGCCAGCCAGCCGCCTTCCGGGAACCAGAGGCCGCCATATGCCAGCGTTTCCCCGGCGAGCGCCGAGGCTTGGGCCGCATCGACCCACTTCACGTATTCCTCGGGATAGCCATGCACCGCGACCAGTTGCGCGAGGCCGTGCGCGTCGTCGTCGTCCGAGGCCACCTGCAACAGGCCGTCGGCGCGTCCGGGCAGGCCGCCCGGCAGCGTGCGCCATTGCGACAGCGCGTACAGGAAGCCGGCGCGCGTAAGGCGGGAGAGCACGTTGTCGTCCGCCGATAGCTGCGGATGGAAGACGCCTGCCGGATTGCCCGAGGCTGCCGAACCCGATGCCTCTGCCCGTTCGAACAGTTTCACCCGCCAGCCGCGCGCGACGAGCCGCAATGCCATGGCGGCACCCGCCATCCCCGCGCCGATGATGATGGCGGTATCTGCGGCTTCTGCGTTATCCGCGGTATCTGATTCGGCGGCGGCCGTCCGCAACTCACGCCATGCTGGCGCATTGGGTGTATTGGGCATATTGGGCGCATCGGGCGGATCGTAGCGGCGCATGCGGTAAGGCGGCGCGTAGACACCTGCAAGCGACTCGCGAGTGTGTTCGTCGCCTTCACGACGCGTCATCTGAAAGCCCGCAGCCTCGAGATCGCGTGGTATCTGCCCGGCGCTAGTGTAGGTCGCAAGCGTCGCCCCTTCCCGCGCCATCTTGCCCAGCGTCTTGAAGACCACTGGCGTCCACAGGTCGGGGTTCTTGGCCGGGTCGAAGCCGTCGATAAAGAACGCGTCAGCGCCCACACGCAGGTCCGGCATCAAGTCGGAGAAGTCGCCGAACCCGATGCTCAGCACGACACCGGGGGCCGGTTCCAGCCGGTGCCAGCCCGCCACGGGCAACGGCCAGATATCGCACAACCGCTGCACGAGCGGCGCGAGTTCGGTCATGCCGGGCTGCACCAGCAGCGGCGTCAGCGTCTGGCGGAGGTCGCGCGGGCGGAACGGGAATTTCTCGACCGACACGAAGTGCAGGCGCTTGGGGCGTTGCGGATCGTCGCGCCACGCGGCCCATGTCGCCAGAAAGTTCAGGCCCAGACCGAAGCCCGTCTCGACGATCACGAACTGATCGCGCCCCTGCCAGCGTTGAGGCAGGTCATTCCCGTCGAGAAACACGTGACGGGCATGCGCGAGTGCGCCTTCCACGGGGTGATAAACGTCGTCGAACTCGGCCGAGTACGGCGTGCCGTCATCGGTTCGGGCCGGTTCTGCCGGCACGATCGGGCGCAAACCGGCGCGGCGCTTCATTCGCTCCCCCGCTCTTCGGTCACGATCTCGATCAGCCCGGGCAGCGACACCACGCCGAGCCAGCGGCCGTCGGCCGCGGCGACCGGAATCCAGTCGGCATGTAACTTCGCCACCGCGCGCAGTGCGCTGACCAGCGCCATCTCACCATCGAGCGCGTTGCAAGGGGCGACGATCTCCGTCCATTGCGCAGGCTCGCCGGTCGCCTGCCGGCGCCACCAGCTTGCGGCGTCGAGCATGCCGACCAGACGGCCGTCTTCCGCACGCACGACCAGATTGCGGTATCCCGTCTCGACAAATCGTTCGCCGATGGCCTCCGGCGAGAGGTTGGCCGTCACCACGGCGTCGCTGGCGTCCGGATCGACGGCCAGCGACGACAGCCGCATCTGGCTCGCCTCGCCGGTCATCGACAACCAGCGCCCGGCCACCAGATTGCGGCGCAGCGACTTGGCGTACACCGAGTCTTCTCGCAACGTATGCGCGGTGAGATACGCCGTGACGCAGGCCAGCATGAGCGGCAGCACGACCTGATAACTCAGCGTCATCTCGAAGATCATCAGAATCGACATCAACGGCGCATAGGTGGTGGCAGCAAGAAACGCCCCCATACCGACGACCGCATAGCTGCTGGCGACCGACGCCGTGGCCGGCGCGAGCGCGTTCATGGCGAGACCGTAGAGGCTGCCGAGCGCTGCGCCGACGAACAGCGTCGGCGTGAACACGCCGCCCACCGCGCCCGACCCCGCCGACGAGGCCGTGGCGAGCACCTTGAACACCAGCACCATGGCAAGCGCCTGCCACGCCCAGTGCGTGTGCAGTATCGAGTTCACCACGCTGTAGCCATTGCCCCAGACCTGCGGCACTTGCAGCGAGAGCACCCCGACGACCAGCCCGCCGAGCGCGAGCCTTACGAACAACGGCACGGGCAACGCGCCGAAGCGTTGTTTGGCGGTGTCGAGCAAGCGCAGGAACAGGGGCGCGAGCACGCCCGCGAGAATGCCCAGCCCGACGTAGAAAAACACTTCCCAGCCCGACACGAAGTCGAAGCGCGGCATCTGATACACCGCCTCGTAGCCGAGAAACTGGCGGATGACGATGTTGGCGATGACCGAGGCGACGACCAACGGCCCGAGCGTTGCCGTCGAAATCGAGCCGTAGACGATCTCGGAGATGAATAACGCCCCGGCGATCGGCGCGTTATAGGCAGAGGTGATGCCGGCGGTGGCACCGCAGGCCACGAGCAGCCGCAGCCGCTCAGGCGGGAACGCGAGCGCGCGGCCGACCAGCGAGGCGAACATGGCGGCGAGTTGCACCATCGGCCCTTCCCGGCCGATCGACGCGCCCGAGGCCACCGAGAACAGCGACGACGTGCTTTTCACGAGCGTCTGACGCAGGCTCAGCACGCCGGTGCCGATAGCGATGGCTTCCATGTAGTCGTCGGCCCCCTTCTTGGGCACCCAGAGCGTGGCGTACTGGAGGATCAGCCCGGCGATGAGACCGCCGGTGGTCGGCAACAGCAGGCGCTGCCACCAGTTGAGGTCTATGGCGAGCTCGACCATGCCGCTGTGGTGGCCCGCGAGGAGAAATTGCAGGCCGGAGAGCGCTTCGCGAAACGCGACGGTGGCTAACGCCCCCAACAGACCGACGATGCCGGCGAGCAGCAGCGTGATTTGCAGGGTGTTGGGCGCGAACTGACGACGCACCCACACGACGACGGGCAACTTGGCCCAAGCGGACACTGCTGACACGGATAGGAGACTGTCGTGATCGAAATTGGGTCTCATGGTATCGACCGACGACTTATTTTGAAAGCGCGGGACCGGCGCGCCGGGCGCCGGGAACGGGCGATTTTCGGCATGAAGGGGACTTTTGGACGGGAACGTGACTTTTTGCTCCCGTCGTTCTCGCTAAAACTGAGCGTTGCTCACGTAAGGTATTTTTTAGCGGTCATCGCCCCTGCTTCGCGTTGAGCTTCCTAGATAGCGTCGATTTGAAATCCATTTCGAACGGCTGGATCGATTTCAGCCGAGGGGCATTTTTTGAGGGCCTGAGCGATTTTGGCCTGCCGATTCCCGGCAAAAACTGAGCCGGCCTCAGATAAGCGGGTTTCGCTAGCTTAGTTACATCGCTGTGCACCGCCTTCGCATGTCTCGCGCGACGTATTCCCCGGCGGCATTTTCCGAGATCGATTTTCCGTACGCCCCGGCCATCCAGCGACTTCTGAGCGTGATTCAGATAAAGGTAATTTCTGAGGCACGGCGCCTTCGCCAAACCGCCCGCGACATGATTTTTTGCCATTTCCAGAGAGGCGTATTTTCCACGGCCGATTTCCGCGCGCAGGGGCGCCCCGCCCGCATTTCTGAGACGTCGCCGGCAAGCCGCACACAGGCACACAGGCACTAAAAGCGCATGCCGGAATAGCGGCACCTGCTTGGCCGACGCCTCGAAAAATCACGCGTCACGAATTCGTCATACCAACCCGCAATCAACTGGTCACATTCCATTCAGTGAAATAGAATGGCACGCAATTGAAATGGAACTGAAAAGCACCACCCGAATGGCAGTCAGCAAAAAAGGCACACAAAAATCACCCGTGTGTCTCGAAGAGCAGTTGGGTTTCGCGTTGTACTCGGCTTCGCTTGCCATGACCAAAGCGCACAAGCCGATGCTCGATCGACTTGGGCTGACGTACTCGCAATATCTCGCGATGGTCGTGCTCTGGGAGCAGGACGACATCGCCGTCAATCAACTCGGTGCACGCCTCGGGCTCGACTCGGGAACGCTCACGCCGCTGCTGAAAAGACTGGAATCCATGGGGCTTTTGACGCGTCGACGCGGTCATATCGACGAACGTCAGGTGTTTATCGACCTGACCCCGCGCGGCGTGAATCTGCGTCGCGAAGCGCGTCAGGTGCCGGCGCAAATTCAAGCCGCCACCGGTCAATCCGACACGGCACAAAAGACCTTGCGCAACTTGTTGCTGCAACTTCGCGACGCCCTCGGCGAGGCGTAAAAAAACAAAACGCGTGCCCTTCTTCGGAAAGGCACGCGTCATTGAGTTGCGCGCAATTGAATCGGCTGCCGGTGAAAAGATCAGTGCGCCGGCATCAGCATCTCGAAGCCGGCGATCTTCTCTACGTGGTAGCCGGCATCGCGCCATGCATCCAGTCCGCCGAGCAGCGGACGCACTTCCGCAAAGCCCTGTTGCCGCAATTGCTGGGCGAGCCGCGCCGCCGTGACTTCGTTCGGACAGGCGCAAAACACCACAATCCGACGGTCGCGGGGAATATCCCGGAGCTTGCTGGCGATGTCGTCCGGCTCGATGGCGATCGCGCCGGGAATCGTGAACGGGTCGATGGCACGGCGTGCTGCCGAGCGAACATCGATCACGACCGGCGTGATCTCGTCCTTCATCCATGTTTCAAGCGTCTGCACGCCGATACGTGCCATGCGCAGCGAGCGCAGCAGGCGGTAACGATTGAGCCAGCGGTTGAGCAGGTAGAGCGCGAAGACGATCACCACGAGCCAGAGAACGCCCCGGCCGAGGGTGTCGAAGGCGTCGAGCACCGACACGATGTGCGACGAGAAGCCCACACCCAGTGCCACGGCCACGCCCGACCAGAGCATCGCGCCCAGCGCGTCGTAGAGCAAAAACTTGCGCCACGACACGCCTAGCGCCCCGGCCATCGGCACCGACAAGGCCGAGAGACCCGGCACGAACCGCGCGAACAGCAGCACGCGCACGCCGTAGCGGCCCATAGAGCCTTCGGTGCGGCTCACGCAGGTGTCGGGCGAGATCGACAGGCGGCACATCAGTCGCAGGATGTGATGACCGTAGCGGCGCCCGGCCAAAAACCAGATGACGTCACCGAGCAGCGCGGCGGCAGCGGCCAGCGCGATGATGCCGAGGGGCGGGAACAGCGCCGTCGAGGCGGTGACGATGAGCGTGGGATACGCCGGCAACGGCAGGCCCAGCGCCTGTCCGAAGATATTCAGAAAGACGAGCCAGAGGCCATAGCGGGCAATCAGATCGAACAGCATGCCGGTACCTGAGCGAATTTACGCAATAACGCATGGTAGCCCCCGGCCATGACGGCCAGAAGCCCGTATCTCGAAAAGTATTGTTGCTCTTTTGGAACGATCGCGGGCGAAATCGCCGTCGGTGACGTTTTTAGTGCCCCATCGACGCCTTCGTGCCCCGCTTGGGCTTGGTCATCCACACCAGCGCCGCCATGGCGAGAAACACGTAGCCGGACAAGTGGAAGATGTCGTTCGTCGCCAGCATGAACGACTGCCGTGTAACCAGATCGTTGAGCACGCCGATCTCCGCCCCGTTGGTGAGGCCCAGCCCCTGCCGCAACTGGTCGAGATAGCTCGTGGTGGCATCGGAGTACGGTGTGACGCTCTCGGCCAGCCGCGCGTGGTGGTAGATCGCCCGGTCTTCCCACATCGTCGTGCTCACGGCGGTGCCGATGGCGCCCGAGAGCGTGCGGAAGAAGTTCGACAGCCCGGATGCCGCGGCCAGCCGGTCGTCGGAAATGCTGGAGAGCGTGATGGTCGTCACCGGCACGAAAAAGCAGGCGATGCCGATGCCCTGCACCAGCCGTGGCTCGATGACTTTCGCGAACGACAGGTTGAGCGCGAAATGCGAGTTCCAAAACGACACCCCCGCGAACACGAAGAACGCGAACGACGCCACGGCGCGCAGATTCAGCTTGTCCATGTTCTGCCCGATGATCGGCGAGAGAATCAGCGCCAATAAGCCGACTGGCGCGGTCGCGAGCCCGGCTTTACCCGCCGTGTAATCCATCACCGTTTGCAGCCATAGCGGGAAGATTACGACGGAGGCGAAAAACGTCATGAAGCCGAACGAGATCACCACCACCCCAAGCGCGAAATTGCGGTCTTTGAACAGCGTGAGATCGACGATGGGTTTGTCGGACGTGAGCTCCCAGAGAATCAGCAACGACAGACAGATCGCGGCCGTGATCGCGAGCGTGACGATCAGGCTGTTGTTGAACCAGTCGCGATCCTTGCCGAGGTCGAGCATCATTTGCAGCGACCCCACACCGATGGCGAGCAGCGCCAGCCCGACGAGATCGATGGGGATGGTCTGGGTTTTGGTTTCGTGTCCGCGCAGCAGCAGATAGCACGCGACAGCCGAGAATATGCCGACCGGCACGTTGATATAGAAGATCCACGGCCACGTGTAGTTGTCGGTGATCCACCCGCCGACCACGGGGCCGAAGATCGGCGCGACGATCACTGTCATGGCCCATAAGCCGAGCGCGAGCCCGCGTTTCTTCTCGGGAAAGCTGCGCAGCAAAATGGTTTGCGAGAGCGGCACCATCGGGCCGGAGACCAGCCCTTGCAGCAGCCGGAAGAACACCAGCGATTCCATATTCGGCGCGAGGCCGCACAGCATCGAGGCAATCGTGAACAGCGTGACCGACGTCACGAACAACCGCACTTCGCCCACGCGCCTTGCCAGCCATCCGGTCAGCGGCACGGCAATGGCGGCGGCCACCGCGTACGAGCTGATGACCCACGTGCCCTGACTGTTCGATACGCCCACACTGCCCGCGATGGTTGGCACGGCCACGTTCGCAATCGACGTGTCGAGCACTTCCATGAAAGTGCCGAGTGCCAGCCCGACCGTGAGAATGGCCAGTCGGCCGCCCGTGATCGGGGCGGCTTGTGGCGCGTCGGCTGGGCTGGCGGTAGCGGCGTCAGACATGCAAATGCTCTCCCTGATTTGGCGGCCGGCGATCTGAAGTCGCCTGACCATTCCGAATATTGGATGGTGCCGCAGATCGCCGGGAGATGTGCGACGCAAGTTTGGACGCGATGCTCTAATCGCACCCCTTACGCACCTTTATCCTGTCCGGACACCTGCGAACTGCGTGGAATGCGCGTCCTGTAATGGTTTTCAGGCGAACGCTGGCATGCCGCACGACGGTCATGCGGCAAAACGCCGTCAGTTGGCGATCACGAGACGTTTTTGCCACTTGACGCCAGACAGTGCACAAGCTTGAATCGGCGTTGACGCCCGATGCGGAGGTTTTCGCGTCGCTGCCCCTGGGCGTTGTCGGCCGGCTCAGAAAACCAAATGACCCGCGTCGTGCGCTTTTTGCGAACGATGCCGGGCAACGGTAAAACCACAGGAAAAGCCCCATGCAACCAGGCAGCGTCATTCCCCTTCAGTACGGCGAGTTTCTCGTCCTGCTTTCGTTTCTGATTTCCGCGCTCGGTGCCTATGTGGCGCTCGTGGCCGCGTCGCGTATCCGCAATGAAGATGGTGGCATCAGCGTCGGTTATCTGGCAGTTGCAGCGCTTGCGTTGGGCGGCGTCGGCATCTGGGGCATGCACTTCATCGGCATGGCCGCGCAGCGCATGCCGTTCCCGGTGTCGTTTGCGTTGTGGCCGACCGTCGGCAGTCTGGTGCTCGCCGTGGTGGTGTCGGGTGCGGCGCTCTGGTACGTCGCTCAGGCGCCCTACCGCAATGCGATGCACTGCGTGATCGCCGGTGTGGCGGGCGGCCTCGGCATCGCAGGCATGCACTATCTCGGCATGAACGCCGTACGCACGCAAGCCGTTTTCCAATGGGATACGACGATCATTGCGCTGTCGGTACTCATCGCCATGGTGGCGGCAAGCGTGGCGCTGTGGTTGGCGTTCCATCTGCAAACGAGCCTGCAACGCGCGCTCGCGGCAATTGTCATGGCGATTGCGGTGTGCGGCATGCACTACACGGGCATGCTCGCCGGCACGATGATCTGCACGTCGGAAACGCGCGCGCAGATCAGCCCGCGCTTGCAGGGCGACCTGCTGCCGTACGGTGTCTTCGTGATTGCGTGCGTGGTGCTGCTGGGGATGGGCGTGCTGCTCTATCGCACCGGGCGGCGCCGTCGTGAGCGTATTGCCGCGCGGCTGGACGCCGTGATGCAGCAGCGCACTGGACACGTTTAACGAAACAATTAACGAAACAATTAACGACACAACACAAAGCAAAACGCCGGCCCGTCTTTCGATGGGCCGGCGTTTTTTTGCGCGTGCTTGCGAGTGATTGCGCGCTCGCACGCGGCGGGTCAATGCAGGATGGGACTACTGGCACCCACGGGCATGACGTCACCCGTCGGGATCAGATCGGCAATGAAGAAAGGTTCGGTGTTGAGTTCACGTGATGCCCCGGGTTGGCCGGCGTACCAGCGCACCATCGCCATGTCGCCCAGCACACGGGTCACGATGCCTTTGGCGCCCTGCGGCACTGCGATGTGATTGGATGTGACGATCGTTCCCACTTTCACTTGAGTCTCCTGCGAATAACGAAAAACGACGCGCCGGCGGGTGATTTCATGCGGGCGAATCGTCATCCGACTATACCGTATTGCGCAGACGACATCCCCGATTTCTCCGGCGCCGTGGTGAAAAAACCGTCCGTCTGTCCGCCGTGATGTTCGGCCAGCACGCGGTAATGCGGACCGCGCGGCGTGCGCACGGAATGCACCAGCACATAGCCGTCGCAATGCCAGATGAGCGGACGCGGATAGGGGTCTGACGGGGCACGCCGTGCATGACGCAACAGCGTCACGTGGGGCCTGAAAGACTGCGTGACGACACGTGCGCCGGTGGCGCGCCATTGCGAGAGCAATGTGTCGCGCGTGGCGATCAGACTCTCGGGCGCCGCGGGTGAACCGGCCCAGACGATCTTGCGATCGGACCAGTAGCCCAGATGATCGAACGTGAGCGAGAACGGTGCGAGCGGCGTGCGCTGCATCAGCGCAAGGAGCACCGGCAGGCGGGCGGGATCGACCTCGTCGAGAAAGGCGAGTGTCAGGTGGAGTGTCTGCGCACGGAGCACGCGTCCGCCGCACTCCGCATGGGCGGCAGACGCCCATTCGTGAAGCTGCGCCCGCACGCCCGGCCCAGGCCACAGGGCAAGGAAAAGTCGCATGAGAACACCAGTCGTTGTGTCCTTCTGATGATTCTCATAGTAGACGGGGTACGGCGCGAATTCCAGCCGGCGCCGTCATCGTTACCCCTCAGTTGGTCGACACCCCGGTGTTGATCCCGTTGCGACGGCCGCGGCGCGGCGTATCGGCGGGTTTTTCTTCGGTTTTGGCTTGTACCGGCGGGTGCATGATGCTGTTCCAGTTGCTCTGGATAGCAGCGTCGGTGGTGTCGCGCGACACGGCCCGCGAAATGTCGGCGCTCGGATTGAATGCGGCGGCGTTGGCGGCATTGCCGGCACCGGTGGCGTTGGCCGAATTCGCTGAGTTGGCCGGTGCGGGCGTGTTCTGGGCGTGGGCCGACGGCGTGAGTACGAGCACGGCGGCGATGGCGGCAGGCAGCGTCAGCCAAAGCGCCGTACGCACGGAGAAGTACCCGGCGAACGGGAAGCGGGCAAACGTGGGGTGGGCCATTGAATTCTCTCGGGAAGACATCGACGCTGGCGCCGCGCGCTGATCGGCAGGCGCGCGCCATGTCGGTGTCATGGGGTTCAGTCGTTTCAGTAAGCGCCGGGGGGCGGTTTCCAGCCCGGGGGCGGCGGAGGCGGCGGCGCATAGCGCTGCGCAGGTTGCATCTGCTGCGAAGATACCATGTCGCCCCGTACAGGCACGCGGTTGCCATAGGCATACATGCACTGAATGTAGGCCTGATCATAGCGGCTTTGCGTCATATACACAGACGACTGGGCGTTACCCACGCCCACCGCGCTACCCGCGAGCAGGCCGGCACCGGCACCGATCGCGGCCCCCGAGCCACCACCGAAGGCGGCGCCTGCTGCGGCACCGATGGCGGTACCGATCACGGCACTGCCGATAGCGCTGGTGTTGGCGGCGGAGGCGGTATCCATGCCGCCGTTCTGGCCGTTAGCGAACTGACGGCAGTTGAAGTCGTCCTGCCGGAATTGGTCGAACGATTTGTTGGTGCCCGGCAGCGCCATGATGCTCGGGCCGGACGGGACGACCGCGCAGCCGGCGAGCGTTGCCGCGGCGAGCACGATGGCCAGCGGCGCAGCAAGACGGCGAACGTTGCGGCGGGATTGGCTGGCGTGGGATTGGTCAGAAACAAGCGATTCGAATGGCATGCGGAGCCTCCCGATCAGTTAGCCGGCTGTGCCGGCACTTCGCGCCAGCCTGCCGGACAGGTTTTTACGTACGGGTAGTAGGCACCGGCCTTGTCGCAGTAGTACCAGGTGTCGCTGTCTGTGCCGGGTTGGCCCGGTTGTGCGGCAGCCTGCGGTTGTTCGACATATTGCTGGGGCTGGCTGGGCACGACGACGACGGGCGGCGAGTAATACGGGGCTGAGTAGTACGGATACGGGTAGGCGTACGGATAGTAGCCGGGGCCGACCCAGACGCGCACACCCCCGCGCCAGGCAAATGCGCTGCTGCTGGCGAGCGCGGCGGCCACGGCGACGAAACCGAGGACAACAGGAATACGTTTCACGGCACAGACCTCGAAGGAACTGACTCCCGGCGCGGTGGATTCCGCCTCGCGTACGCGCGTCGCACTTGGCTTGGATGTGACGAGACAACGCCCTGGAGTTGACGCTTCGGAGTCTAGGCCCGTCCCTCCGGCGTAGCAATTACGGTGCCTGTTAGAAGTGTTTCAAAGCATTACGTTTTTTACGAAGATCCGCATGAACAGGCGATCTAGCGACGGGGTACGGTCGCCTTGAGATCGGCCAGATAACGGGCGACGAGACGTCGGCTTTGCGTGAGTTCGTCGAGTTTCCGATCGAGCTTTTCCACCTCTTGCGAGAGCGCGTCGACGATGTCGTCGCAGCGCTCGAACACCGGTTGATCGCCGCGCATGCAGGGCAGCAATACGCGGATGGTGTCGATCTTGAGACCGGCGGCGCTCAGCACGCGAATGCGTTGCGCGACCTGCGCGTCGTCCTCGTCGTAGTCGCGATAGCCCGCGCCCGTGCGTGCGGGGCGCAACAACCCCTCCTGTTCGTAGTAGCGCAACATCCGCTCGCTCACACCGGCGCGGTGTGCCAGTTCTCCGATTCGCATGGCTCTGGGACTCCTTGATGAGGTGATGCGCGCGAGGCCCGCATCAACGCTTGACCTTGACAGCGCTGTCAGAGTTTAGCCTTTGGGCTGGCGTCGATGTGTGGACGCGTGAATGAAGACATCCAGATCGGGAGATCAACATGGCAGCAACAGGCAGGCAGGAGACGCAGAGCACGCCGGGCGAAGTGCGTTCACGCGCGGTGACGGAGAACGCGTCCGGGCAATTCGTCACGCAGATATCGAGGGGGAATGCCGATGAGCGGTCGATTCCCGAAGCGCACCCTGCAACGGCTGCCGAACTGACGCCGCTGGCGTTCGCCGGATACGCGCACTTCACGGCCATGCAGATTCGTGACGGCGGCGTACGCGGGTTGGACTTGCATCTGGCGCGTCTGCGACAGGCGTCGTTGAAGATGTTCGGGCAAGCGCTCCCGGACGAACGCATCAAGCACGCGTTGCGGGCGGCGCTACGTGCAGGGCCTGCGGAGATGTCGCTGGTGGCGACGGTGTATTCGCCTGAGGGCGAGTTCACTGTCGCGGGCGCCGAGGCCGTGCCGGAGCTGCTGGTACGCACTGGGCCGGCGTGGACTGGACTGGCGGGGGGGAATGGACGAACGGGAGCGGCCGAATCACTCAGTCTCGCGACGTTCGAGCACGAGCGCGTTTTGCCCGAACTGAAACACGTCGGCGAAGTCGCCAAGACATGGCTTTTGCGACAGGCAGCAGCGCGTGGTTTCGACGATGCGGCGTTCAAAGACCGCGCGGGCCGGTTGAGCGAGGCCTCGATCTGGAATCTGGCGTTCTGGGATGGCGAATCGGTGGTCTGGCCGGTGGCCGCGATGCTGGGCGGCACGACCATGGGCATCTTACGCAGGCAGCTAACGCCGTTGGGCGTGCCGCAGCGCGAGCAGGAAATCACCGTGGACGATCTGCCAGCGATGCGCGGTGCCGTGGTGATGAACTCGTGGACGCCGGGTGTCGCGGTGCATCGGATCGACGAGGTGTCGATACCGGTCGACCCGCACTTCGTGGCGCTGCTGACGCAGGCTTACGCGCGTGAGCCGATCGTCATGCCGTGACGAACATTGCGACGGGCAGCAGACGGCGCGGCGCCTACTTCCCGATACAAAACCGGCTGAAGATCACGCCGAGCAAATCATCAGAAGTAAATTCGCCCGTGATGGTGCTCAACTGTTCTTGCGCGAGTCGCAGTTCTTCGGCGAAGAGATCCAGCGCACCGGCATTTTGCCGTGCGTGGGCGTCGGCCATCTCGACATGCTCACGCGCGGCCCGTAGCGCCGTCAGGTGCCGCTCGCGAGCGAGGAACACGCCTTCGTTACCTGCTTGCCAGCCGGCGATCTTCAGCAGCTCTGCGCGCAGCAGATCGATGCCCTGCCCGCCCTTCGCCGACAACCGGATGCCGAGGGGCGCCGTGCCCTCCTTCGGCAACACGGTCGCGGGCTCGCTCGCCAAGTCGGTCTTGTTGAACACGCGCACGATCGGCACGTGCTTCGGCAACTGCGAGGCGATGACCTCGTCTTCCGCCGTCACGCCGGTGCGCGCATCGAGCAGATGCAGCACCGCGTCCGCCTTCGCGATTTCGCTCCAGCTGCGCTCGATACCGATGCGCTCGACTTCATCCTCCGTCTCGCGCAACCCGGCCGTGTCGATGATATGCAGCGGAATGCCGTCGATCTGAATCGTCTGCTGCACCTTGTCGCGCGTGGTGCCGGCAATGGGCGTGACGATGGCCAGCTCGGCCCCGGCCAGCGCATTGAGCAGCGACGACTTGCCCACGTTCGGCTGCCCGGCGAGCACCACGTTGATGCCCTCGCGCAGCAGCGCGCCCTGACGGGCCTGCGACAACACCTGCGCCAACTGCGTGCGAATGCGCTCGAGCTGCCCGAACGCATCGGCCGCTTCGAGAAAATCGATTTCTTCTTCCGGGAAATCCAGCGTCGCTTCGACCAGCATGCGCAGATGGATCACCAGATCCACCAGCGAATGAATCTCGCGCGAGAACGCGCCGTCGAGCGACCGGCTGGCCGAGCGTGCGGCCGCTTCGGTACTTGCTTCGATCAGATCGGCGACGGCTTCGGCCTGCGCCAGATCGAGCTTGTCGTTCAGAAAAGCGCGATGCGTGAATTCGCCCGGCTCTGCCAGACGCACACCGAGCGCAGCGCCTTCGTCGATGCAGCGCTGCAACAGCAGTTGCAACACGATCGGGCCGCCATGGCCCTGCAACTCCAGCACGTCTTCGCCGGTGTACGAATTCGGCCCGGGGAAGTAGAGCGCAATCCCGCGGTCGAGTGCGTCGCCGGTGCCATCGAGAAACGGCAGGTACGACGCATGGCGCGGTTTCAACGGCTGTCCGACGAGTCGTGCGATGACGCCTTGCACGGCTTCGCCACGATGCTTGCCGAAGGACACGCGCACCACGCCAATCCCGCCGCGCCCGGGGGCAGTGGCGATGGCGGCAATCGGGGCGGCGTTGGAGGTTGCGCTCATAGGACGATTCATCGAAAAACAGGGCTCATTTTGACACGCACCAAACAAAACCGCCCGCGAGAGACTCGCGGGCGGCTTCGTTCGTCAGACGGCGAAATCCGGGCATGCCGGATTTCTCAAACCACTACGCCGCCTTCTTTTCCTTCTTCTGGCCAAGCATGCGGTTGATCGACCATTGCTGGGCAATCGACAGCGTGTTGTTGACCACGTAGTACAGCACCAGGCCCGACGGCAGGAAGAGGAACATGACCGAGAAAATCAGCGGCATGAACATCATCATCTTGGCCTGCATCGGATCCGGCGGCGTCGGGTTCAGCTTGGTCTGGATGAACATCGACACGGCCATCAGCACCGGCAGGATGTAATACGGATCCTGCGTCGAGAGGTCATGAATCCAGCCCAGCCACGGCGCGCCGCGCATTTCCACCGACGACAGCAGCACCCAGTACAGCGCGATGAACACCGGAATCTGAATCACGATCGGAATACAGCCCCCGAACGGATTGACCTTCTCGGTCTTGTACAGCTCCATCAGCGCCTGATTCATCTTCTGCGGATCGCCCTTATAGCGTTCGCGCAGCGCCTGCATCCGCGGCGTGATTTCCTTCATGCGCGCCATCGACTTGTAGCTTGCGGCCGACAGCGGGAAGAACACCAGCTTGATGATCACGGTCACGGCGATGATCGCCCAACCCCAGTTACCGATCAGGCCATGCAGCTTCGAGAGCAGCCAGAACAGCGGCTTGGCGAGGATGGTGAAGTAACCGTAGTCCTTCGTCAGCTCCAGGCCCGGCGCGATCTGCTCGAGCATGTGCTCTTCCTGCGGACCGGCGAACAGGCGTGCGTCAACCGTCTGCGTGCCGCCTGCCGGGATGCTCGCGAGCGGCTCTTTCACGCCGACGCGATACAGGCCGTTGTCGAGCTTGCCGATGTAGTTGTCGCGTGCGACACCTTCCTTCGGAATCCAGGCCGTGGCGAAGTAATGCTGCACCATGCCGATCCAGCCGTCGCTCGACTGCTTGTTGTACTTAGCCTTGTCCTTGTCGATGTCGCTGAACGTGATCTTCTGGAACTTGTCTTCGCTGCTGTACACGGTCGGGCCCGTGAACGTGTGCGAGAACTTCGCGCCGCTGATCTCACGACCGTCGCGCACGAGTTCCATGTAGAGCGTCGGCTTGATCGGCGCGTCGGTCTTGTTGACGATCGTGTTCGACACGTCGATCACGTAGCTGTCGCGATGGAACGTGTAGGTACGCACCAGTTGCAGACCGCCCTTGACCGGCGATTCGAACTTCACGGTCAGCGTGTCGCCTTCCAACGTGGTCGGACCCGGCACCATCGTGAAGATGTCGTTGTGGTTCGGGAAGTCGCCGCCGATCAGACCCGTGCGAGCGTAGTACTGATGGCTCGGGGTGTTGTCGAACAGCACGACGTGCTTGTCGGCTTCATCGGCGTCCGGCCACTTCTTCAGCGCGAGGAACGACAGCGTGCCGCCTTGCGTGCTGATGTCGGCTTCGTAGACGTCGGTGTTGATGCGGACCTTCTGCGCAGCGGCAGTCGCGGGCGCATTGCCCGGCGCGTTACCCGTCGCAGCGCCGTTAGCGGCTTGCGGCAGGTCGTTGGCGGAGGTCGCGTTGCCGCCTGTGGCGGCCGGGGTCGAGACTTCGGCGCCCGGGAAGAACAGCGACGAATGGCCATTGGCGCGTTGCCAGTTGTCGAAAAGCATCACGACAGACAGCGCGAAAATGACCCAGAGTACGGTGCGTTTGATGTCCATGCGGTAACTCGTGGTGGACGAAACTCAGGAATGGCTCGGCGCGCGGCGCGTGACTGCCGATGCGGCCGCGGGCCTGGACGAGACAGACCGTTCTGCTCGCGACGAATCACTGCCGGCAGCCTTATCGGTGCCTTCAGCGGAGGAGTCGGGAGCGGGACGGGCGTGTCGAGCCGGCGGAACGGGATCGAAACCGCCGGGGTGAAACGGATGACAGCGGCATAGACGCTTGGCCGCGAGATAAGTGCCGTAACCGGCACCGTGCTCGACGATGGCCTCGCGTGCGTAGTCGGAGCAGCTCGGATGAAAGCGGCAACGGTTCCCCAGCCAGGGACTGATCACCAGCTTGTAACCGCGCAGGAGCAACAACAGCACGCTTCGCATCTCGATTCCGCCTGTCAGTCCGGCCTTTGGGGGCCGGGTGGGCGGCGCATGCCCGGGTTCGGGCGCTACCGTGTGGGGACTAACTACCTTCCGTCTTGTCGCTCGTCGTGCGGCCCTTGCGTGCGGCTTTCTCAGCGGCATCGAAGAGCTGCGCGAACTCGGTCTGACACAGCGTGTTCAGAACCGGTGCGGCCGCCGCAGTGTACGTCCCTTTGTCGAAACGCCGGGTCAGTCGCAGCACGAAGTCCCAGCCGGCCAGAGACACGCGGCGCTGTCGGAACATCTCGCGGGCCTGACGTTTGATCAGGTTGCGAGTGACCGCGCGCGGCGCATGCTTCTTGCCGACGACGATACCGATGCGGCCCTCATCGGGCGTAGCACCGGCATCCGGAGTGACGTCAGGCGCAGTTTCCCGCCGACGCATGTACAAGACGAAATGCGCGCTACGACGCAGAGGGCGCAAACTAAAAACGGATGAAAACTCATCCGTTTTGAGAAGTCGCGCAGCTTTGGGAAACCCCAATGCCGGGACTTCGCGCCTTGCGGATTTGACGCGCAAACCGCGGTACGACCGAACCGCGATTAAACGGCCAGGCGCTTACGGCCCTTGGCGCGACGAGCGGCGATGACCTTGCGGCCGCCACGGGTCTTCATGCGAACCAGGAAGCCATGGGTGCGCTTGCGGCGCGTCACGGAAGGCTGAAAAGTACGTTTCATGATGCACTCACTGTGTGAAAAAATTCCCGCGCAGCAGCATCGTGAAACGCCACATGGACACCGTGAAAACCTGCGTATTCAAGGACTTTCACGCACGGTCCAGCCGTCGGGAGTTGGATAAGAATCCGGTTGTCTTTCTAACGAACCCGCTATTTAATCGGCTTTTCCGTTGTGTGTCAATAGGTTAGCGTCCGCGTGAAAGGCGGGCACGCGCCATCCCGCGCGGGGCTGTCGTGTTGACGCCACTTGGCACGGATTTGTTGGCGAAAATCGTCCATTGCATCAATTTCTGCCGATCGGTCGGTTCGTCGTCAAAAGATATCCAAAGGGTCGCGGCAAATCGTCGCGATTGCCGGGGTTTTGCGCAGTCATCGTGCGAACGTAAGCGGGTTAACGCGGTGCGCCCGCTTGCTGATGCCGGTGCTGTGGGCATTCCTGTGGATAACTCGCTTTGCCGACGCTTTGGCGGTAAAATCCCCCATCAATTTTTTTCCCAGCAGAGTACCGGTGACGCCGCCATGTGGATAGCGCGCCGGGTTTTGTCGTCTGCGCGCGCCGAAGCACGGCCGAGCGCGCGACGAGAGCCCGAGCGCAGCGCCATGGCAAGGCTTTGCCGGTCTTCTGCATTGCGCCGTCGGCCTGACTCGGGTACCGGCCAGTCGACTCTCCGCTATGCCTTGGCACCCAATGCCGGCGCGGGTGACGACTTGGTTTTCGGTGTTCTGACCCCATATCGGATGTATCGGATAGTGCGGTCAATGACACTGCCGGACAGGTCAGACGGGCTTCGCGCCACCTGGACACACGCTGCATGAACGACTTCTGGCAACACTGCGCGACGCGTCTCGAGCAAGAGCTCACGCCCCAGCAATTCCGTACGTGGATTAAACCGCTGGCGCCGCTCGACTTCGACGAGGCTTCGCGCACGCTCAAAATTGGTGCGCCCAACCGCTTCAAGCTGGATTGGGTGAAGAGCCAGTTTTCGGGCCGCATCCAGAGTATGGCGTCCGACTTCTGGAACGAGCCGGTCGAAGTGACCTTCGTGCTCGACCCGAAGGCCGGCATGCGTGTGCCGTCGTCCACCCCTGCCCCCACGCCCACCCCGGCATCGGTTGCCACGCAGGCGCCGGCCGCCCAGCGTACGACACCGGTTGGCGCGCAGACTGGCGCGAATGGCGCCAACGGTTCGAATGGTGCGAACGGTGCCCATGGCGGACAACACGGGTCACATGGGTCGCATGGATCGCAGGGCGCTGACGGCGCCGCGCTCGACGGCGAGCGTCCCGATCTGGAAGCCAGCGAAGCCGAGGCCGTGCGCCGCAACTGGCGGGTCACGCCGCAAGAGCCGGCGCAGACCCATGAGGTCGAATCGATTTACGAGCGCTCGAAGCTCAACCCGGTGCTGACCTTCGACAACTTCGTGACGGGTAAGTCGAATCAGCTCGCCCGCGCGGCGGCGATTCAGGTCGCGAACAATCCGGGCACGTCGTACAACCCGTTGTTCCTGTACGGCGGCGTCGGTCTGGGTAAGACCCACTTGATTCACGCCATCGGCAACCAGTTGCTGGCCGAGAAGCAGAATCCGCGAATTCGTTACATCCACGCCGAGCAATACGTATCCGACGTGGTGAAAGCCTACCAACGGAAGGCTTTCGATGAGTTCAAGCGTTATTACCATTCGCTCGATCTGTTGCTGATCGACGATATTCAGTTTTTCTCGGGAAAGAGCCGTACGCAGGAAGAATTCTTCTACGCGTTCGAGGCGCTGATCGCGAACCGTGCGCAGGTGATCATCACGAGCGACACGTATCCGAAGGAAATCACCGGCATCGACGACCGCCTGATTTCGCGCTTCGATTCGGGGCTGACCGTGGCCATCGAGCCGCCTGAGCTCGAAATGCGCGTCGCCATCCTGATCAAGAAGGCGCAGGCCGAAGGCGTAGGGCTGTCGGAAGACGTGGCGTTCTTCGTAGGTAAGCACCTGCGCTCGAACGTGCGCGAGCTCGAAGGTGCGTTGCGCAAGATTCTGGCGTATTCGAAGTTCCATGGCCGAGAGATCACGATCGAGCTGACCAAGGAAGCGCTGAAAGATCTGCTGACGGTTCAGAATCGTCAGATTTCTGTCGAAAACATCCAAAAGACCGTCGCCGATTTTTACAATATCAAGGTCGCCGACATGTATTCGAAAAAGCGGCCTGCCAATATTGCACGGCCGCGACAGATCGCGATGTATCTGGCAAAGGAGCTCACGCAAAAGAGCCTGCCGGAGATTGGCGAACTGTTCGGCGGACGCGATCATACGACCGTGTTGCATGCCGTGCGCAAGATTGCCGAAGAGCGTAGCAAGGATGCGCAACTCAACCACGAGTTGCACGTGCTGGAGCAGACGCTCAAGGGTTAAATCGAAAGGTCTGGCGAAGCGTCGGCAAGCGATTGGCGAAAGGTAGTCGGCAGCATCGATGCCGGGGGGTATGGCGGGGCGCGAGCGGGGTTGCTCGTCTCCCTGTGGATAAGCTGGGAGCGGTTTGGGGGCAATTCGTGTTTTCGGGCACAATAGCGGATCGGCGCACATTGCGTCCCCCGATCATCCACAGCGTTTTCCGCCCTGTTATCCCTTTTGCAAGCGATTGATTGGTAAGGGAATCTTCGGGTTATCAGCAGGAACTGGCGCCCGTTAACAGTTACTACGAAGGATAAATATGCAATTGGTCAAAACTCAACGAGACAATCTGCTGCGGCCGCTGCAAATTGTGAGTGGCATCGTCGAGCGTCGCCATACGTTGCCGATTCTGGCCAATTTGCTCATTCGCAAGCACGGACAGGACATCTCGTTCCTCTCCACCGATCTGGAACTCCAGATCACCACGACCGCCGATTGCGGTGCGGGCGCCGATGATGTGGCGACCACCGTGGCGGCGCGCAAGCTGCTCGACATCCTGCGCAACATGCCGGACGCCGAAGTGGCACTCTCGCTGTCGGACAAGCGTCTGACGGTGCAGGCCGGCAAGAGCCGTTTCCAGTTGCAGACGCTGGCCGCGGAAGACTTCCCGACCGTGGCCGAGGCGAAGGATTACGCCGCGAGCTTCGCGTTGCCGCAGCGCACGTTCCGCCAGTTGCTGGCGATGGTGCACTTTGCGATGGCGCAGCAGGACATCCGCTACTACCTGAACGGCATGCTGCTGGTGGTCGACGGTGAAGAGATCAAGGCTGTGGCGACGGACGGTCACCGTCTGGCGTACAGCAGCACGAAGATTGCCGGCGAGAAGTTTGCCAAGCAGGAAGTGATCATCCCGCGCAAGACGATTCTCGAGCTGCAACGTCTGATGGAAGACATCGACGACCCCGTGCAGATCGACGTGGCGCCGAGCCAGGTCAAGTTCCGTTTTGCGAATGTCGAACTGGTGTCGAAGCTGGTCGAGGGTAAGTTCCCGGACTTCACGCGCGTGATTCCGAAGGGCTATGCGAACAGCTTCACGATCAGCCGCGAAGAGCTGCATCGTTCGCTGCAACGTGCAGCGATCGTGACGTCGGACAAATTCAAGGGCGTGCGTTTCACGCTGGCGCCGAATCTGCTGACGATCATCGCGAGCAATTCCGAGCAGGAAGAAGCGCGCGAAGAAATCGAAATCGATTACAGCGGTGACTCGGTGGACATCGGTTTCAACGTCACGTATCTGCTCGACGTGCTGGCCAACCTGAAGGTCGAGCAAGTGAAGATCAGTCTGGGCGACGCCAATTCGAGCGCGTTGATCACACTGCCGGACAACGACGAGTTCAAGTACGTCGTGATGCCGATGCGCATTTAAGCGGAAATTCCGCTACACGCGCCGCCATGCGCGAAGGGGCCGAGCGCCCCTTTGGCGTTTCTAGAGGATGATCCTTTTGCAGGATAAATCGCTCTCCGGGTGCCAAAAGTGCCTGGGAGCGACAGGGTCATGAAGCAGCAAACCGTCAGCAATGACGCAGTAACCGGAAGATTGTCATGAGCGAACAGCAAAAACAGGCCGAAAACGGCTACGGCGCAGCATCCATCCAGATCCTCGAAGGTCTGGAGGCCGTACGCAAGCGTCCAGGCATGTACATTGGCGACACGTCGGACGGTACGGGCCTGCATCACCTGGTGTTCGAGGTGCTGGATAACTCGATCGACGAGGCGCTGGCGGGTTATTGCGACGACATCCACGTGATCATTCACGCGGACAACTCCATCTCCGTGACCGACAACGGCCGCGGCATTCCCACGGGCATCAAGTTCGACGACAAGCACGAGCCGAAGCGTAGCGCGGCGGAAATCGTGATGACCGAATTGCACGCGGGCGGCAAGTTCGACCAGAACAGCTACAAGGTGTCGGGTGGTCTGCACGGCGTGGGCGTGTCGTGCGTGAACGCACTGTCGACGTACCTGAAGCTCACGGTGCGCCGTGACGGCAAGAAGTCCTTCATGGAATTCCACCGTGGCGTGCCGCAGCACCGCGAACTGGAAGTCATCGATGGTGTCGAGACCTCGCCCCTGAAGGTGCTGGGCGATACCGACAAGCGCGGTACCGAAGTGCACTTCCTCGCTGACGAAGAGATCTTCGGCAAGGTTGAATTCCACTACGACATTCTCGCCAAGCGCATGCGCGAGCTGTCCTTCCTGAACAACGGTGTGCGTATCCGCCTGTCGGATCTGCGCACGGGTAAGGAAGAAGACTTCGCTTTCGCGGGTGGCGTGAAGGGCTTCGTCGAGTACATCAACCGCTCGAAGTCGGTGCTGCACCCGACCATCTTCCATGTGATCGGCGAACGCGACGGTATCGGCGTGGAAGTGGCGATGCAGTGGAACGACAGCTACAACGAGTCGGTGCTGTGCTTCACGAACAACATTCCGCAGCGTGACGGCGGCAGCCACCTGACCGGTCTGCGCGCAGCCATGACGCGCGTGATCAACAAGTACATCGACGAGCACGAACTGGCCAAGAAGGCCAAGGTCGAGACGACCGGCGACGATATGCGCGAAGGGTTGACCTGCGTGTTGTCGGTGAAGGTGCCGGAGCCGAAGTTCTCGTCGCAGACGAAGGACAAGCTGGTGTCGTCGGAAGTGCGTGCGCCGGTGGAAGAGTACGTGGCGAAGGCGCTTGAAGAGTTCCTGCTCGAGACCCCGAACGACGCGAAGATCATTTGCGGCAAGATCGTTGAAGCGGCGCGTGCGCGCGACGCAGCGCGCAAGGCACGTGAAATGACGCGCCGTAAGGGCGTGCTCGACGGCGTTGGTTTGCCGGGCAAGCTGGCGGATTGCCAGGAGAAGGATCCGGCGCTGTGCGAAATCTACGTGGTCGAGGGCGACTCGGCAGGCGGTTCGGCCAAGCAGGGCCGCGACCGTAAGTTCCAGGCCATTCTGCCGCTGCGCGGCAAGGTGCTGAACGTTGAGAAGGCGCGTTTCGACAAGCTGATTTCGAGCGAGCAGATCGTCACGCTGATTACCGCGCTGGGTTGCGGCATCGGCAAGGACGACTACAACATCGACAAGCTGCGTTATCACCGCATCATCATCATGACCGATGCTGACGTGGACGGCGCGCACATCCGTACGCTGCTGCTGACGTTCTTCTATCGTCAGGTGCCGGAGCTGATCGAGCGTGGTTACATCTACATCGCGCAACCGCCGCTGTACAAGGTCAAGCACAACAAGGACGAGCGTTACATCAAGGACGAGGCCGAGCTGGCCACGTACATGCTGAAGCTGGCGATGAACAATGCCGAGCTGACGCCGTCGACGGGCGCAACGCCGATTTCGGGCGATGCGCTGGGCGAACTGACGCGCAGCTACCAGTTGGCCGACAGCGTGATCGAGCGTCTGAGCCGTCTGTACGAAGCGTCGGTGCTGACCGCCGTGACCGAAGGTGTCGAGGTCAATCTGGACACTGAGGAAGCCGCAGCGAAGTCGGCGCTCGCGTTGGAAGCGGCGTTGAGCGACGACCCGCTGGCACCGGAAATCACGATCGAGGCGGTGAAGGAAGACGTCGAGAATGCGGAGCCGGTGATTTCGCTGCGCGTGTTGCGTCGTCACCATGGCAACGTGAAGGTGAGCGTGATCGATCCGTACTTCCTGCAATCGGCGGACTTTGCGCAGTTGCAGAAGACGGCCGAGACGTTCAAGGGCCTGATCGGCGAAGGCGCGACGATTCGTCGTGGCGAGCGTTCGCAGCCGGTGGCGAACTTCAAGGCCGCGATGAAGTGGCTGATGGCCGATGCCGAGCGCAATGTGTCGAAGCAGCGCTACAAGGGTCTGGGCGAAATGAACGCGGGACAGCTGTGGGAAACCACGATGGACCCGACCGTGCGCCGCCTGCTGCGCGTGCAGATCGAAGACGCGATTGCCGCGGACGGTATCTTCACCACGCTGATGGGCGACGACGTCGAACCGCGTCGCGCGTTCATCGAGTCGAATGCACTGCGTGCGGGGAATATCGACGTTTAAAGCGTCGTGTTCCTGTCGGGTTTAAACCGGCACGACCCCACAAAAACCACTGCGAAAGTACTTAGAGGGCCTTGAATTTCAAGGCCCTCTTTTTGTTTGCGATAGCCGCACAACTCACTGCGCAGGCGCACCCGTTGCCTCGTCGATGTACTGCTCCATCAACGGGAAGAATGGATTCGACGACAGCCGCAGAAACGTGTCTGCACCGATCACCAGAAAGCCAACTTCGCCCCGCACGGACAACGCACCGAGATGTACGCCGAACGACTCTGTTTCGTCCGGACGGATGCCATAGAGCGAGTCCGACATCGGAAACGGTAACGCCACATGCGACAGCGAGAAGATCTCCTGCGGGTAGCGCAATGCCAGCGGTGTGACGCGGGTATCGGCGCTGCCGGCCTCGGTCACTTGAGCCACCATGTCCGGCGAATCGGGCGTAGCGTTGGTGACGATGGTCGTACGATAGTTGCGCGGCGCGGGCGGCAGCAGACGCAGCATCGCATCCGAAGCGGCGGCCCGGAAGAACGGCACCATCTTCGCCGAACGATTGATGTCGAACAGCACCAACTCACTGCCGTTCGCCGGCAGGCGCTGATACAGCGCGCTTACCACCGCACGCGTGCTGACCGTGAAGTCGAGCACCGAATGGAACGTCAGCACCGGCGGCAGCGTACCGAGCTTGTCCTGACGGGACATGTCGACAATCTGCGACTGCAAGGCGCGCGTCAGCCGGTACGACTGCCGTGCCCCATTCACCGGGAACGAGTTGTATTTGAACGGGTTGAACTCGGGCACGATACCGAGCCACGCCGCCTTGGCGAAAGGCGGCAGATACGCCGGCAGCGCGGCTAACCCCGCAAAGCGGGCGAACGCGGTAATGCCGATCATCGGCGAAATCAGGATCAACCGGTCCGGCCGCGCGAGCTTGGGGTCTTCGATGGCACCCAGCGCGTACTGCATGGCGAGCGCCCCGCCGTTGGAAAAGCCGACGATATGCAACGGCAACGGCGCGGGGACCAGCGTGCGTGCCTCGCGTACCGCCAGACGCGTTGCCGAGGCCCAGTCCTCCCATGTGACATCCGACAGGCCCGACGGCACCGTGCCATGCCCCGGCAGGCGCACAGCGACCACCGCAAAGCCGTCGCGCTGATAGCGCCGGCCGATATGCCGCAGGCTGTAAGGCGAATCCGTCAGACCGTGCAGCAACACGACGACCCCGCGCGGCGCGCCCGCCGGCATCAGCGTATAAGAGCGATTCCAGTCCTGCTGGAAATGCTCGGGATAGATCGGGCTTGCCGGGTTGAAGCGGTTGCTCGGCACCCGCTCCTCGGCGGGCAGATGGTCGCTGACATGCGTGCGCACGTCGTCGAATAAGACATTTTCGTGCGCCAGATACTGCGCCCATGTCGCGTGATCGATATCGTCGTAATGCCAGTCAGGCGGCACGTAGGTGTGCCAGAGCGACAACGCTGGGCCGCGTTGCGTTTCGTAAATGCGCAAGGCGAGGAATGTCGCCAGCACGAGCAACAGGCCGATCACGCACCGCTTGCTCCACTTCTTCACGACGCCGGACAATTTGCTCTGCATGAGGCAATCTTCCTTTGTCTTGCTGACATCGAATCAAGCCGGCCAAAAGACGGGCACCAGCGCCACGCAGATCACGCCTGCCGCCAGCGTAATCGGCACGCCGATCCTGACGAAATCCCGGAAGGTGTAGCCGCCCGCGCTGCTGATCAGCGCGTTGACGGGCGTGGCGATGGGCGAAATATAGGCTGCCGACGCGGCGATCGCAACGGTCATCGCGAACGGCGCCGGCGGCATATGCAAATGCTCCGCCATGGTGATGGCGACGGGCGTCATCAGCACGGCCGTGGGCGTGCTCGACACCACCGTGCCGAAAATCACCGTCAACGCGAAGACGGCGGCCAGCATGCTGTGGATGCCCCACTCGCTCGCCACGTACACCAGACCATCGGCAACCATGTCGATGCCACCGGTTCGTTGCAGTGCAATGGCGAACGGCAGCATGCCGACGATCAGCACGATGCTGCGCCAGTGAATGGCCCGATACGCACTCTCCCAGTTCACGCAGCCGAAAAAACCCATCAGCAGCGCCCCGGTGAGGCCCGCGAACAGGTTCGGAATGCCCGGCATCATGAACATCGCGATCACCAGTGCCGTACACAGCATGGCCTCGATTGCCCGGTGCGGTGCGGGCACGGACGACTCGCTCTCGATCGGCATGGCCAGACAGACCAAGTCATGCTCCACCGATTGCAGCGTGAAGATGCTGTCCCACGGGCCGACCACCAGCAGCGTGTCACCGACCTTGAGCGGCGTCGACTGGAGCCCTTCTGCGACTGGCCCGCCGGCCCGGCGCAGCCCGACGATCGTCACGCCATAACGGCGCAATGCCGAATTGCGCGCGATGCCGCCCACCAGTCCCGAGTCCGGCGGCACGATGACCTCGGCCATGCCGACTTCATGCGTCTGGTCCATGAAATAGGCGCCGGACAGCGTCGTCTGTGCCAGCCGATAGCGCGTGCAGAGGGCCGACACGTCGAAGGCCTCGGCATCGGCATCGGCGTCGAGCAGCAGAATGTCGCCGCCGGCAAGCACCGTGTCGGCATTGCCGAGCAGGACACTGGCACCCATCGGGGTGCGCCGCTCCACGGCGACCACATGGGCGCCGTAGTCATCCGCCAGATCGATGTCGTCGAGCGAGCGGCCGATCAGTGGCGAGGCCGACCGCAGCCGCAGCCAGTGCGCGCGCCCCCGCAGCGAATAGCGCTCGATCCAGTCGCGCATGGTCGGGCGCGGCAGGCTGGCGGCCGGCGTCGGGCCGTGCAGCCGGCGGCTGGCGAACATCATGTAACCGATGGCGACGACAAGCATCGGCGCGCCGACACGCGTGATGTCGAAGAGCCCGAACGCCGGGTACCCCCGGTACACCATGGCGCTGTTGACGACCAGATTCGATGTCGTGGCGACCAGCGTGAGCATGCCGCTGGTCAGGGCGGCCACGCCCACCGGCATGATGAGCCGGGCATGCGGAATCTCCGCCTTGCGGGCGATGTTCAGCACGATCGGGATGAAGATGGCGACGATGGCCGTGGAGCTCATGAACGAACCCATCAAGGCCACCATGAGCATGAGTAGCGCGACGAGCCGGCGTTCGCTCTGGCCGCCATGACGGATCAGGAACTCGCCGACGCGGTGCGCGATACCGGTGCGCACGAGTCCGTCGCCGATGACAAACAGCGACGCAATCAGAATGATGTTGGGATCCGAGAAGCCGGCGACGGCCTCCGGCAATGTGACGATGCCGAGCGTCGGCAGCAGGATGATCATGATCAACGCGACGGCGTCCGTGCGGGGGCGTCCCACTACGAACATGACGATGGCGCTGAACAGCAGGCCGACGGTGAGCAGGAGATCGGTGGACACTGGACTGTGTTGGGGACGACACGTTCGGAATCCTTCGCCAGTCGATTCTATAGCATCGACACGCGGGTCTGGCGACGGCGTTTTGCAACCGATCGATCGCCCGATCCATCGGCGCCACACCTTCCCATGCTGGTATCCATTGCGCCGACGCGCGCCGCGCAAGTAATAAAAATTACTCCGTGCATCGTCTTGCATGACCGCGCGCAATCCTGCGCAAATTTTCGAATAGACTGGATCGCAAGAGGCCGAGCGCCATCGAAGTAGCGAATTCTGTGCGACACGTTCCGGGACGTACCGAAGGTCCCGACTTAGGAGTTTGTCATGCCGGCGCATCGCCTCGATACGACATCTTCGACTCGCCTTCGACAGGCCTGCCACCATCGCTCGATTCGCTTTGCCTCCTGTTGTCTCTGCCTGACGCTGCTCGCAAGCTGCGGCCAGCGGGACAAGCCACCGGCCGAAGCCGTCGCCCGCCCGGTCAAGCTGTTCACGGTGGCCGGTAGCGACACGGCGTCACTGCGCGAATTCTCCGGCCGGGTCGAACGCACGAACGTCTCGCCGCTGGCATTCCAGGTGCCCGGGCGCGTTGTCGAGATCCTCGTGCTCGACGGTCGACGCGTCGTCAAAGGCCAACTGCTCGCGAGGCTCGACGCAGAACCGTTCGAACTCCAGCTCCGGCGCGCCGAAGCGCAGTACGCTCAACTGTCCAGCGACGTACAACGCAAATCGGAACTCCATTCGGACGGCATCCTGTCGGACGGCGCCTTCGAGCAACTCAAGAGCGCGCTCGTGTCCGCCGGCGTTGCCCGCGATCTGGCCCGGCGCGACCTGCGCAACACACGACTCGTCGCACCGTTCGACGGCCGCGTCCTACAACGCAATATCGAAACGGAACAGACCGTGCAAGCCGGCGCACCGGCCATGAGCTTCGAATCGCTCAACCGCGCCGATATCGGTATCGAGCTGCCTCAGAGCCTCGTCGAACGCTTGCCGCTCAACGCGTCGCTACACGCGCAAGCATGGACGACGGATCGGCCCGACGAACGCATCGAGCTCCAGTATCGCGAGTCGTCCGTCGCCGCCGGCCCGCAGGGCGCGTCGTATCGGTTGATCTTTACGGCGGCGTCGCGCGTGCCCGAGAGACTGCTGCCGGGCATGGCCGTGCGTGTCAGGCTGACCACGCCCCTACCCGCCGTCGCGGCGTCAACGTCGTCCTCCGCCGCCGCGGCGGCCGCCCCCACTCCCGCCTCTGCCGCCGCCGCAGCGACCGCCACCGCCACGGCCCAAACCACGCTGCCGTTCAGCGCACTGGCGGCCGCGCCCGACGGCACACACCGCGTGTGGCGCGTGCAAGGCCCGGACCGCCGGGTGCATGCCGTCACGGTCAACCCACGCGAGATTCATGATGCCGACGGCACCGTCGAAGTCACCGGCGCGCTCGCACCCGGCGACACGATCGTGGCCGCCGGCGTGAATCAACTGAAGGAAGGAGACGCCGTCCGGCCGCTGGGAGCCTCGCGATGAATCTCGCCCGCCCCCTGATCGAGCGGCCGCTGATCGCGTCGATGATCGCGCTGGCCTGCCTGCTCGGCGGCCTGTTCGCCTACGTCAACATCGGCCGTCTGGAAGACCCGAAATTCACGATCAAATCCGCCATGGTCGTGACGACGTTCCCCGGCGCCAGTGCGGCCGACGTCGAACGTCAGGTCACCGATCTGCTGGAAAGCTCCATCCAGCAGATGGAGCAAATCGACGTGGTGACATCCCGCTCGCTGCCCGGCTACTCCGAGATTCGCGTCAACATTCGCGACACCTATACGACCGATCAACTGCCTCAGGTCTGGGACGAGTTGCGGCGCTCGGTCGGCGACGTCCAGCCCCGGCTGCCCGCAGGCGCAGGCCCGTCCGTGGTCGTGGACCGCTTTGGCGACGTCTACGGCATGTTCTACGCGCTGACAGGCGACGGCTATACCGACGCAGAACGCTTCGCCTACGCCCGCGAGCTGCGCCGCCAGCTACTAACGATGCCCGACGTATCCGACGTCGTGATCGGCGGCAACCAAACCGAACAGGTGCGGGTGGACGTGCCGCAGTCGTCACTGATCGCTGCGAATCTCTCGTCCGACGACATCGCGCAGGCCCTCGCGCTGCAAGGCGAAACGCGAACGGCCGGCCGCCTGCGCGTGGCCGGCACCGACGTGCGCATCGCGCCCACCGGGCAGATCAACTCGGTGGCCGACGTCGCTGCGCTGCCCGTGGGCGCCACCGCCGGCCCGATCCAGTTGGGAGACATCGCGCGCGTGTCGGCCGGCTACGCCAGCGTGCCTACCCAACTGATTCGTTACGACGGCCAACCGGCACTGACCATCGGCATCAGTGCCAGAGCCAACGTCAACGTCGTGAAGGTCGGCCGGGACGTGAAGGCGAAACTGGACGCACTGACACGCGACCGCCCCATCGGTATGACGTTGCACACGCTCTACGACCAGCCGGAAATCGTCGATGCCAGCGTCAAGGGTTTCATGTTCGACGTCTTTCTGTCCGTGGTGATTGTCGGCGTCGCGCTCGGTATCGGTCTGGGCTGGCGCGCCGGCGTCATCCTGAGCGCGGAGCTGCTCCTGTCGATTCTGGGCACGCTGGCCATCATGTATGCGGCCGGCATCGAGCTGGAGCGTATCTCGCTCGGTGCGCTGATCATCGTCATGGGGATGCTTACCGACAACACGATCGTCGTTTGCGAAGGCATGCTCGTGCAGATCGAGCGCGGCAAGTCGCACATCGAAGCGGCCGGAGACGTCCTGCGCCAGCAGCAGTGGGTGCTGCTGGCCTCGACGATCGTGGGTATTCTCGCGTTCTCCGGCATTGGCCTGTCGCCGGACGCCGTCGGCGAATTTTGCTTCTCGCTGTTCGCCGTGGCGGCGATCTCGCTGCTGCTCAGTTGGGTGATCGCGGTCGCGCTCACCCCGTTGTTCGGCAAATATCTGTTCAAGCTGAAACCGAAAACCGACGACGCCGCGTCGGGCCAGCCGGAATATGGCGGTGCCGTCTACACCCGCTATCGCCGCGTGCTCACGTGGGTCATCCCGCGCCGCGCTGCCGCCATCGCCGGGCTGATCGTGCTCACGGCGCTGGGCATCTTCGGCTTCCGCTATGTCGAGCAGAGCTTCTTCCCGCAGTCGACCACGCCGATGTTCTACGTCGACATGCGCCTGCCGCGCGGCACCGATATCGCCGCGACCTCGGCGCGCGCCGCCGCCGTCGAGCGCGCGCTGAGCAATCGCAAGGGGGTCGAGAACGTCGCCACGTACGTCGGCGGCGGCGCGACGCGCTTCGTGCTGGTCTACGAGCCGGAGGCGCGCGATCCGGGCTATGCCCAGTTCATCGTGCAGGTAAAGAGCGCTGGCGACATCGACGGCATGGCACCCGGCATCCTTGCCTCGTTGCGGGCCGATCACCCCGAGGCGCAGTGGACCGTGTCACGGCCCAGCTTCGGGCCGGGCGGCGGCACGCCGATTCAGGTGCGCCTGCAAGGCCCCGATCCTGCTGTGCTGCGTCAGCTTGGCGACAAGGTCAGTCATGCCCTGCTCGCCGATAACGATATCGACGGCGTTCGCGACGACTGGGAGCAGCCGATAGAAGTCTTGCGGCCGCTGTTCGATGAGTCCCGGGCGCGCGCCGCCGGGGTCACGCGCCGGCAGTTCGGCGACGTACTGGCCTACGCCACTGACGGCCTGACAAGCGGTGTGTTCCGCGAAGAAGACCAGATCATCCCGATCGTATTGGCCGAGCCGAATGCCGTGCGCGGCACCGATCGCCTGCGCAACCTGCAAGTGTTCAGCGCCACGCAACGGCGTTACGTACCCATTGCCGATGTCACGGACGGTTTCGCGATCCGCACCGAGGAAGGCGGCTTTGCCCGCCGCGAACGTATTCGGACGCTGACGGTGTTCGCGGGCGTCAAATACGGCCACAACAGCGTCGCAGCCTTCGAGCGCATTCGCGGCGCGGTCGAAGCCATTTCGCTGCCGCCCGGCTATCACATGGAATGGGGGGGCGAGCATGAGTCTTCGTCGAAGGCGCAGGCCAGTCTGTTCCGGCAATTGCCGATGGGTTTCCTCGCGATGATCCTGATCGTGCTGTTCATGTTCCGCCGTGTGAAATCGGCGCTGGTGGTGCTGTTCGTCGTGCCCATGGGCATCATCGGCGTCACATTCGGACTGACCGTGTTTCGCGGCACGTTCGGCTTCATGTCGCTGCTCGGCCTGTTGAGTCTGGTCGGCATGATGATCAAGAACGGCGTCGTGCTCGTGCAGGAAATCGACCATCAGGTAGAAACGGGCGTCGCCCCGTACGATGCGATCGTCGACGGCGCCATGAGCCGCCTGCGCCCGGTGGCGCTGGCAGCCGGCACGACCATTCTCGGCATGGTGCCGCTGCTTTGGGACCCCTTCTTCAAGGACATGGCGATCACGATGATGTCGGGGCTGGCCTTCGCCACCGTGCTGACGATGGTGGCCGTGCCGGCGCTCTACGCACTGCTCATGAAGGTACGCGCGAGGCCCGGGGCGTCCCCGGCGGACAGCCCTCGCGGCGGCAGCGTTCCCCCGGCGAGTGCAGGAGGCCAGCATGCGGATGCCTGATCGACAACGCTGCCGCGCCTTGACGCGAAGCGTGACGGCAACGGTGCTGAGCGCAACACTTGCCGCCTGCTATGGCCCATTGAAACTTGCGGACGAGACGCCCGTACCGACCCAGTACACCGAAGCCGCGCCGTCGGTGCCGACACCGCCCGACGACGCGGCGCTCGCCGTCTGGTGGCAGCAGTATCACGACGACACGATGACGTTTATCGTGACGACCGCGCTCGCGCAGAATCAGGACATCCGCGTCGCCGCTGGCCGGCTGGACGAGGCGCGCGCAACCATCGATGCGGCTCGCTCGCAACTATTCCCGACGATCGGCGCGGGCGTGGACGGCTTGCGTTACTACGGCGGGCCAACGTCGCTCGAGTTCCAGCAACTGCTCGGGGTCAACGATCTGACGGCCCAGATGTGGCGCGGCGCGCTACAAGCGCAGTGGGAAGTCGACGTTTTCGGGCGCGGCCGCGACCGGCTGTCGGCGACGAAGTCGCTGGCAGCGGCAGCCGCAGGCGACGTCGAAGCGGTGCGATTGAGTGTGGCTGCTGCTGCCGCCGATCTCTACATCAATTACCGTGGGCTGCAACAGCAGCATGACCTGCTGAACGCCAGCGAGTCGATCGCCAGCGATTTCGTGACGATCGCGCAGAAAAGCTTTACGGCAGGTGTCGTACTGAGCACAGACATCCGGGTTGCACAGGCGGGACTGGCGCAGGTGCGCGCCCGGCGGGCCGACGTTGACGTTGCGATCGTGCAGGCTCGGCTCGGGCTGGAGAACCTCTGCGCCCTGCCGCCGGGTAGCCTGACGCAGCGGCTCGCGGGGCCGGGTGCCCTGCCCCCGGCCTTGCCGGCCATCGGGCCGGGGCAGCCCATCGACCTGATGCGCCGCCGCCCCGACTTGATCGCCGCACAGGCGCGGCTGGAGGCGAGCATTAGCCAATCGGATGCCGCCCGCAAAAACTACTGGCCGACCTTCTCGCTCGCGGGCACGCTGGCGCGCAACGGCTGGGAGCTTGCCGGACAGACGCTGGCACCGAGCACCTTCTGGCTGTTCAACATCGCGGCAATGGTGCCGCTGATCGATTTCGGTGCACGCAAATCGCAGGTGGACGCCTCCGACGCCCGCGCCCGGCAGGCGCTCGCGATGTACGACAAGACGGCCATGACGGCGCTCTTCGATGTCGAACGCGCGCTCGCCCGCCTGTCGCGGCAGGCGGAAGTGCTCGCCAGCCGGCGCGAAGAAGTGGCCCAGCGCAATCGCGTGCTGTCCAACGTGCAGCGGCAGTACGCCGTCGGCGACAACGGCAGGCTCGATATCGACCAGTCGCGGCTGGCGCTGCTGGAGAGTCAGTCGGCACAGGTTAGGGAGCAGGTGGCGCAGCTTCAGGCGCAGGTCGCCCTGTTCCGCGCGATGGGGGGCGGGTGGCAGGCCAACGCGATACCGGGTGACGGCGCAGCAACCGACACGCAGTGAATATCTGCGGCCCACATCAGCGGCACACCGCGCGGCGTATGCGCTTCTCAGCCTGAAGTCTTCGAGACTTGCGAGGGTACGGGATCTCTCGTGAGCAACGTCGCGAGCGGACGTGTCGGCCCGAAGGCGGCGCAGATGATGGTGAACGCTACCGTGCCGGGCACGGCGAGAAACGCGCCGGCCACGCCCCAGATCGCGCCCCAGACCGCCAGACTCATCAGGATGACCGATGCGCTCAGGTTCATCGAGCCGCCCATCAGCCACGGGTCGAGCAGATTGCCAACCAAGAAATTTAGGATACCGAGTGAAACGAGCAGAAAGGTCGGCTCATTCCACCCCCCGAATTGCAGTACGCCGAGCAGCGCCGGCAATGCCACCGAAACGATCGCTCCCGCATACGGTACGAAGTTGAGCACGACGATCAGCACCGCCAGCGGCCCGGCGAACTCAAGGCCCACGATGTGCATGCAGACCCAGCTCAGAATGCCCAGCACGGCCCCCAACAACGCTTTGAGCGCCAGATAGGTGCCGATCCGGGCATTGATGTCGTCGATGACCGACGCGAAATCCGGTTTCCGGTGCATCACCGCCAGCAACTTCTGGCGAAAGCGGTCGTGCTCGACCAAAAAGAACCCCGCATACAGCAGCACCAGCACGATGGTGGCGATGATCGACGACACCGAGCCGATCAGCGTTGCCAGCAGCGCCTGAATGTTGACGGCGCCCAGTATCTCCCGCCGCATGGCTGCCCACGTCGGCTCGGTCTCGATGTGCAGCAGCACCGCAGCCTTGGACAGCAGCGCCAGCAGCGTCGCTTCGTAGCGGGGGGCCACGGCCACCATACGATTCGTGTCCGCCAGCAGCAGATCGATGCCGAGCCAGACCACCAGCACGATGAGCAGCGCGGCGCTGCCGTAGCGAACGCCTGAGCGTAAGCGCCGGCCGTAACGCGGCAGATAGCGGAATATCTCGGCCAGCCCGAACACGATATAGGTCACGATCATGGCAAACGCGATCGGCACCACCACCGAGCGGCCAACGTGAATCGTCCAGCCGACGATGGTGACGATGATCAGCACGCACGTACACGTGATCAGATCCTGTTTCATGGGGCGTCCGGCGTCAGCCGTCTCAACGCGACACGGCAAAGCCGATACGCGCCATCCACCGATGCTTGTTGTAGTCGAGGATGTCTTCGCCGTAACCGTTGAAGTATCCGACCCAGAGATAGCCGCCCCACGCGTTGTTGATCAGCTTGGCCAGCGGATAGGTGAGTTGCGTGTCGATGCTGCCCTTGCCGGCCTTCATCCCTTTGCGCAGCGTGGCCGCAAGTTGCCACCCGTCGGTGCTGCCGTACTTGAGCAACAGGTCGACATAGCCGCGATAGTCGGCGATATCGCGGTTTTCTTCGGCCTTGTGTTCATACCAGTAGATCTTCGGCGCCACGGTCAGGTGGTAGCCGTCGAGATTGCCGAAGTCGAGGATCGGTTTGACGAACATGATGTCGATGCCGCGCGATTCGGGCCCGTCGCGGCCGTTCGACTCGTGCTCGTATCCGCCCGCGAAGCCCAGCCGGCTGAACCAGCTGGATTTCCAGCCGGTATCTTCCACGTAATAGAACATCGACGGCTTGTAGCTGTTGTCGCGGAACGGCGCCGATTCTTCGCGCATCGCCCAGAACGACGTCTGGGTATAGGCGAAGTAGAGATTGTCGAAGAAGCCCTTCGAGCGCGGATCGTCCGGCATGATCATGCGGAACTTCAAGCTGATCTGGAAGCGCGCGAGGTTCTCGCTGTTCGACCCAAGACCATCGGCGAAGTAGGTCGGCTCGTACATGCTGAGGCGGCCGCCGAACCAGCTTGGGACATCCGGCGACGTGCCACTGGCCGCCAAATCGATCGGCTTTCCGGCAGGCGCGGCATCACCCGACGCGCTCGCGGGCAGGTTGCCCCAGCCCGCGGCTGCGGCCGACGCGTCGGCAGTCGTTTCCGCCGTCGTGCCGCCGCCCTTCACGCGAGTCAGCACGACAGTCGAGGGCGAGACGTCCATCGCCGGCACGTCGACACGCAACGCCCCGCGCGCCCATTCCGGCCACGGCGCCTCGTACGTGACGGCCTGCATCGCACCGGCCGCCAGTGTCACGTGCGCCGGGGCCGACGCCGCACGTTGCAGCGTCACGGCGCGTGGCAGCGCTTCGCCATTGGTCAGCGTGATCGTCAGTTGCTCGGGCACATCGGCATCGACGCCGTTGGTGTCGCCCGCATAGAGGATTGTCACGGCCAGCGGCCGGTCCGAGCGCGCCTCGCGCGGCGGACGCAGCACCGAGACCGCTGCCAGACAAAGCGCGGGACAGAGCAGGACGGCCGCCGCCACGAGGTGCCTTAGGACCCGTCCTTGCTCCTGCCTCTGCCCCCGCCGGTTTCGCAACGGCGGCGTCACTTCAGAAATCCACGGCGTCGCGGATGATCGGGCACGTCATGCAGTGGCCGCCGCCGCGTCCTCGGCCAAGCTCGGCCCCGACGATGGTCACGACCTCGATGCCGGCCTTGCGCAGCAGGGTGTTCGTGTACGTATTTCGGTCGTATGCGAACACCACACCGGGCGATGCACAGACCAGATTCGCGCCGCTGTCCCACTGGGTGCGCTCGCGCTGATAATCACTGCCGCCCGCTTCCACGACGCGCAGCTTCTTGAGTCCCAGCGCTTCGGCCACGACATCGACGAACGGCTTGCGCTCGGCATGCAACTCCACCCCGGCGGGCCCGTCGCTCGGCCGGTAAGAGAACGTACGCGTTTGCGACATGAAGTCGGGCGCGACCAGCACGCAGTCGCGATCGGCGAAGGTGAACACGGTATCCAGATGCATGGCGGCACGAATCTTCGGCATCGCCGCGACGATCACGCGCTCGGCGGCACCGCGCTTGAACAGCTCATTGGCCAGTTGGCTGATGGCCTGACGCGACGTGCGCTCGCTCATCCCGATCAGCACGGTCTTGTTGCCGATCGGCATGACGTCGCCCCCTTCGAGCGTGGCCAGACCGTGATCCTGCGTCGGGTCGCCCCACCAGACATTCACCTTGCCGGCGAAGTCCGGATGAAAGCGATAGATGGCGGTCGTGAGAATGGTTTCCTCGTGACGCGCCGGCCAATACAGCGGGTTGAGCGTCACGCCGCCGTAGATCCAGCACGTCGTGTCGCGCGTGTAGAGCGTGTTGGGCAGCGGCGGCAGCAGGTATTCGGTGGCGCCGGCGGCTTCGCGCACCACCTTCAGTGCCGCACCGCCGTGAGTCTCGGGGAAGTCGTGAATCGAGAGGCCGCCGAGCAGCGTCTCGGCCAGCTTGCGATTGTCCAGTCCTTCCAGATAGCTGCGCAGTTCGTCGATAAAGCCCAGCCCGACCTGATTCGGCACCACCTGATTGTCGAGAATCCACGCCTTGCCCTCGGGCACCGCCACCGTTTCCGCGAGCAGGTTGTGCATTTCCACCACGTCCACGCCTTTGTCGCGCAGCTTGGTGATGAAGTCGAAGTGGTCGCGCTTGGCGTTCTCCACCCACAGCACGTCGTCGAACAGCAGTTCGTCGCAGTTGCTCGGCGTCAGCCGCGAATGCGCCAGACCCGGCGCGCAGACCATCACCTTGCGCAACTGGCCGACCTCGGAATACACGCCGAACGGACTGTCTTTCACCGAAACGCCGGCGTCTCCGCCTTGGGACTTGGTCATGTCGATCTCCGTATTGATCTCTCGTGCAAGAAATGGCGAAGTGCGGCAGCACGGGCACGGCGCTTCGCGACGGCAAGGTATTCGGTCACACGGCGATATAGCCCGTGGCCAGACCGACGACACCGGCGACGGCCGCGATAACGATCACCGCGAAAATGCCGATGTCGACGGCGCCCTGAAACACCGGCAAGCCGCGCTCACGCCGGGCCCAGAAATAGAGGGCGGTTCCCGGCGCGTACAACACCGCCGACAGCAGCACATACGAGAGCCCGCCGGCGATGATCATGAATACCGTGTAGATGACTGCGACCAGCGCGAAGGCGAGATCGCGATTGCGTTCCTGCGGGCGAACTTCATAGCTCTCGCCCCGGCGCGCGAGTATCACGCCATAGGCCGCCACAAACAGATACGGAATCAGGGCCATCGAACTGGTGAGGTTCAGCATCAACGTGAACGCATCGCGCGAGAAATACGTACTCGCGACCAGCAGTTGCACGATGATGTTCGTGATCCACAGCGCATTGGCCGGCACCTCGTTGGCGTTTTCTTTCGCGAACAGCACCGGCATGTCCTTGTTCTTCGCCGCCGCGAACATCACTTCCGCGCAGATCAGCGACCATGCCAGATAGGCGCCCAGCACCGACACCACCAGACCGATGCTGACGAACAGGCCGCCCCACGGACCCACCAACTGCTCGAGCACCGCGGCCATCGACGGCTGACGCATGCCGGCCACATCGGTGCGCGGGAGCACCGCAAACGGCAGCATCGACACCAGCACCATCAGCGCCGTAACGGCGCAAAAACCGGTAATCGTTGCGAACCCGACGTCCTCGCGCTTCTTGGCATAACGGGAATAGACGCTGGCGCCTTCGATACCGATGAACACGAATACCGTCACGAGCATGGTCGCGCGCACCTGCTGCACGATGCCGCCCTCCTGCGCCGCCAGCTGGATGTTCAGGCTGAACATGTCGGCCTTGTAGGCGAACGCCAGAATCACGATGAACACGATGATCGGAATCACTTTCGCGAACGTCACCACCGTGTTGATGAAGGCGGCCTGCTTAACGCCGCGCAGGATCAGGAAGTGGAACAACCAGATCCCGACGGATGCCACGAGAATCGCGACGAGCGTGTTGCCGTCGCCGAACACCGGGAAGAAGGCGCCGAGCGTTGACTTGATCAGCACCCAGTAGGACACGTTGCCGATACAGCTGCCGATCCAGTAGCCGAAGGCGGACAGAAACCCCGGGTAGTCGCCAAAAGCCTCCTTGGCGTACATGAACACACCGGCATCGAGGTCGGGTTTTCGCTGCGCCAGATGCTGGAAGACCCGCGCCAGCGTGTACATGCCGATGCCGGCGATCACCCACGCTATCACCGCGCCCACGGGCCCCGTGGCGTTGGCAAACGTGCGGGGCAGCGAGAAAATCCCCGCCCCGACCATACCGCCCACCACCATGGCGGTGAGTTGAATACGACTCATTTTCGCTGTCGAATTGGACATTCGTGGCCTCACCGGGTTGAAGCGCGAACGATGCCGGAAACGCAGTCCGTGGCGTCGAACAGGATTGTGTGCAGGAATGGCCCGAAGGCGGATGTTACTGGCGCGTCTGGTGGATCATCGCGCGGGGAACTGCGACGACGTCGGGCGCTGCCGGTGGAGACGGCGAACCCGGGAGTTGTGAGGAACGGACGGCGGACACCGCGTGATGGCCGCCTGAAAGTCTGAACATGCGCAGGACAGGATGAAGCATTAGCGATGCATCGTTACGCATTCCATTCTCCCGAGAAAATGAAGCCACGCATCTTGCCGACCCAAACTTCCCCCCGCGCGCGGCACTTATCTATCGGGACACGGAGTAATTAAAATTACTCGCGTTAAGCATTAAATAACGACGTTGTCCCGACGGTAAGGAATCCGCAAATATTTTCTTATCGTGCTGGTGAGTAGATCAGACAAAAATTTTGTCGCAACGAGTATGCTGCTTGAAATTCTCTGTCTGTCTCCCATCCGATGCATAAGGCAGAGTAGACCATTTGCAACTACTGCGCATAGGAAATTTAACGGCGACAGCCAGTTAGTTTTCCTCAAGAGCAGCGAGACTGCATCACGGTGAGGGCGCATGAATTCAACCAATCCAACCAAGACGTCGTTGCCTGCGCTGTGGGCGATGGTTGTGGGTTCGATGGTCGGCGCGGGCATCTATTCCTTGCCGCGAAATTTCGCATTGGCAACCGGACCGGCAGGCGCCATCGTGTCTTGGTGCATCGCCGGCGGCGGCATGTATCTGCTGGCGCGCATCATTCAATATCTCGCCGAAATCAGACCTGATTTGGACTCCGGAATATTTGCGTACGCGCGCGATGGATTCGGCGATTACGCGGGATTCATCTCGGCCTTCGGCTATTGGATGGCAGGCTGTTTCGGCAATGTCTCTTACTGGGTATTGATTAAGTCGACACTCGGCACTTTCATTCCCGTATTCGGCGACGGCAATACGCTCACGGCCATTGCCGTGTCGTCGGTTGGCATATGGTGCTTTCACTGGATGCTGCTGCGCGGTGTGCGACAGGCCACTTTGATCAACGCGATTCTCACGGTGATCAAAGTGCTGCCCATCTTTGCGTTCGTCGGCATTCTGGTTTTCAAGATCGATCCGGACGTATTCGCGTCGAACTGGCAAGCCGGCAACACGTCGCTGGGCTCACAGGTATCGGCCACCATGCTGGTGACGGTATTCGTCTTTCTGGGCATCGAGGGTGCCAGCGTCTACTCGCGGCACGCGCGCAGCCGCAAGGATGTCGGCATCGCGACGCTGGCAGGCTTCGCGTTCGTGCTGCTCCTGCTCGTGCTGGTCACGCTGCTGCCTTTCGGCGTGCTTGAACAGGCCGATATCGCGGGGATGCGGCAACCGTCGATGGCGGCCGTGCTGGGTGCCGTCGCCGGTCCGGCGGGGGCGGCGTTTATTTCGGCTGCCCTGATCCTGTCGGTGTTGGGGGCCTACCTCGCGTGGTCGCTGATCTGCGCCGAAGTGGTCTACGCCACGGCACTGGCCGGTGGCTTGCCGAAGGCCTTCGCGCACCTGAACGCGAAGCAGTTGCCCGCCAATGCGATCTGGCTCACATCGGCCGTCGTGCAGGCGTTTGTGATCAGCACGTATTGGTCCAGCGACGCCTTCTCGCTGATGCTGCGCATGACGAGCACGATGGCGTTGATCCCGTATCTGCTGGTCGCGCTGTTCGGACTGAAGGTGGTGGCGCGACAATCATCCGATGCCGACCCCGATACGCAACGCGGGCGAACGGCGCGCTACGGCATTGCCATCGGCGCCACGGTGTACACAGCGTTCCTGCTCTATACCTGCGGCATCGACCTGATGCTGATGGCCGCCTTGCTCTATGCGCCGGGCAGCCTGCTCTACGCGTGGGCACGACATCGGCACGGGCAGCCGCTGTTCTCGCGCCGGGAATGGTGCGCTTTTGCCGTCGTCATGGGGTGTGCCGGCGTCGCCATCGTCACCATGACGGGCATGACGCTGAGGTAGCGCCACGAAAAATCACGCAGCCCTGCTTCCTCCCTTTCGCACCAACGCGCGAGGCACTATGCCCATTCGTTCCACGTTGAAGCAAGCGCAGATAGCCGCTATCGAGAAGCGCGCGATGAAGGTCTCCCTCTTCGTCGTGTGCTTCGGCTTCGTCGCCAACATCGGCTACGGGCTGCTCGTTCAGTCCGACGCCCTGTTGCTGACGGCCGTGATCTACCTGCTCAATCTGGTGACCGCCGGACTCGGTTTGCTCGCCGCGACGCGGGTCAACGCACCGGCGAACCGCCGCCCCGAACACGGTGACTGGTTCGTCGAGCCGCTGGTCAACGGCATCACCGGGATCATGATTCTGCTGATCTGTGTGTACGGTGTGATCAACGGCTTGGAAGGGATTCGCACCGGCGGCCACTATGTCAACACGCAGGGGGTGGTCTGGTTCAGCGCCGGCAGCTGTCTTGTCTGCTTGATCATGGTGCGCTACAAGCGCTGGGCGAGCGCGCAGGTCAACTCCAAGTTGCTCAAGGCCGACAGCTGGAAATGGGTGATGAAACTCACGTTCAGTGCCGCGACGCTGCTCGGTTTTCTCGTGTATCTGGCGCTGCCGGACGCCTTTCGCGAAGTGTGGGCGCGTTATGTCGACAGCATGGTGACGGTGGTGCTGTCAGTGCTGTTCGTGGGCGTAGCCCTGCGGCTGATTCGCAAAAATTTCGGTGAGTTGCTGCATGTGCCGCCGGAGGAGAACAACCCGACGGACGACATTCACGGACTGCTGACGAGCATCGGGGGGCAAGGCGGCGTGTTGCGCTTTCACACCCACGTCGCGCAGGCCGGGCGCCTGAACTTCGTCGATATCAGCATCCTGATCGACGCCGACTCTCCCTTGCGCGACGTGCGGGCACAGGATGCTTTGCGCGAACGCCTCTGGGCCGTCGCCAGCCGTCAGGACATCGGCAGCCGCGTGACGGTCCAGTTCACGGCAGACCCGACGTGGGAAGACGGACGGCAGACGGCGTAACGGCGGGAGTAACGGCGGGAGTAACGACTGTCGGAACCGGCGATGCGCAGAGCAAAACGGCTTAAGACTCGCTTAAGGTGCGTCACATAGGATGCTGGCTTTTCGCGCCACCCCGTCCTTCTGAGCATCATGAGCACCGACAAACATCGATACGGCCGCATCGCCGCGGGTATCGCCGTGCTGACGACGACCGTCGCCGGCATGGCATTGGCCCCTTCGGACGCCGCCGCCGGCGTATGGCCCGTTGCCGTAGCCGCAGCCACCGCCCCGGCACCGACGCCGGCCGGCGATTCCGTCGCGCCGCAGGCCCCGAACTTCGCCAGCATCGTGTCACGCTACGGCCCTGCGGTCGTCCATATCGACGCCGTGGCCGGGCGAGGCTCGGCCAGCCTCGGCTCGGGCTTCATCGTGAGCAGCGACGGTTTCATCTTCACCAACAACCATGTGATCAAGGGGGCGGAACAGGTGTCGGTGAAGCTGACCGACGGGCGCACCTTCGACGCGCGCGTGGTCCGCGCCGACCCGGCGGTGGACGTGGCGGTGCTCAAGGTCGACGGCCGCGGCCTGCCGGTGGTGAAGATCGGCAACCCGGACGACAGCAAGACCGGGGAATGGGTCGCCGCCATCGGCTCGCCTTACGGGCTGGACAACACCGTCACGTCGGGCATCATCAGCAACAAGGCGCGCACGATGTCGGAGGACAACCCGGTGAAGTTCATCCAGACCGACGTCCCCGTGAACCCCGGCAACTCGGGCGGCCCGCTGTTCAATCTGAAAGGCGAAGTCATCGGCATCAACTCGATGATCTATTCGCGCACCGGCGGCTTTCAGGGGCTGTCGTTCGCTATTCCGATCGACGTCGCGATGCGCATCAAGGACCGGGCACCGCGTGACGCGCGATCGCCCTTGCCGTTGCCTTCTTCGCCTGCCTCGCATGGTCGACTCGGCATCGCGATCCGGACCCTGACCCCCGACCTTGCCGACGCGCTCGCGCTGCCGTCTACGCGTGGCGCGTTGGTGATCAAGGTTGAAGCCGACAGTCCCGCACAGGCGGCCGGTCTGGCGGCGGGCGACGTGGTGGTCGCCTTCAACGATCGCGCGATCGCGTCGCCGGACGTGCTCGCCCGCTATGTCGCGGCGCAGGCGCCCGGTGCCACCTGCAAGCTCGTCGTGTATCGTGACGGCGAGGTCGTGACGATGCGCGCCAGTTTGTCCTGATCGCAAGTCCGGCCGCGCGAGGCTAACGAATTCGCGTCACAAATCCGGTGAATCTCCGCAATTCGGTCAGGAGGACGCTAAAGTGTGACAAAATTCGCCCGTAAGTCCTTGATTCGAAATAAGGCGAAGTCTGACGAATTCGCAATCCATGCAGCATCTCCCAAGACATCAGCGGGACGGAAATTGAAAAGGCCTTGATCATTCAAGGCCTTTTCTTTATCCGGCGGCATCGATCGCTTCGTGTCCATCGCTTCATAAGGACCGCTTCATATCGACCGCTTTACAGCAATCCCCTCACATTCATCACGAAAGGAACACGACGTTGGCACCATCGGAACACGAGCCGCACCGCGAGGGCGGCAAGGCGGGGGCGTCTGCCCCGGGCGAATTGCGACGAACGTTGTCGGCGCGCCACCTGACGATGATCGCGGTGGGCGGGTCGATCGGCACAGGCTTGTTCGTGGCCTCCGGCGCCACCATCGCGCAGGCGGGCCCCGGTGGTGCGCTGCTCGGTTATGTGCTGATCGGCATCATGGTCTATTTCCTGATGACCAGTCTGGGCGAATTAGCCGCTGCCATGCCGGTGTCCGGCTCTTTCTCGACGTACGGCGCGCGCTATGTCGAAGAGGGCTTCGGCTTCGCGCTGGGCTGGAATTATTGGTACAACTGGGCCGTCACCGTGGCGGTGGATCTGGTGGCGGCGCAACTGGTCATGGCGTACTGGTTCCCCGACATACCGGGCGTCTACTGGAGCGCGTTGTTCCTCGCGATCACCTTCGGTCTCAACGCGCTCTCGGCGCGCGGTTTCGGTGAAGCCGAATTCTGGTTCGCGCTGATCAAGGTCGTTGCTGTGCTGGCCTTCGTGGCAATGGGCGTCATGATGCTGCTCGGCATCATTCGGGGCGGCGAGACCGGTGGCCTCGCCAACTGGACCGTGGGCGATGCCCCCTTCGCGGGTGGTTTCGCCGCGCTGATCGGCGTGGCGATGGTCGTTGGTTTCTCGTTTCAAGGCACCGAACTCATCGGCATCGCCGCCGGTGAATCCAAAGACCCCGCACGCAACCTGCCGCGCGCTGTGCGTCAGGTGTTCTGGCGCATCCTGCTCTTCTACGTGGCGGCAATTCTGGTGATCGGCCTGCTGATCCCGTACACCGATCCGCATCTGCTGCGTAACGACGTGAGCGACATCAGCGTCAGCCCGTTCGCCCTGATCTTCGAGCGTGCCGGGCTGCTGGGCGCAGCGTCGGTCATGAATGCGGTGGTGCTGACCTCGATCCTGTCGGCAGGCAACTCGGGCATGTACGCCGCGACGCGCATGCTCTTCAGCCTCGCGCGCGATGGCAAGGCCCCGAGCGTCTTCGGCCGAATCTCAAGCAACGGCGTGCCGATGTGGGCGCTGTTGGCGACGGCCACTGTCGCGGCCTTGTGCTTCTTTACCTTCGTGTTCAGTCCCAACGCTGTCTATATCTGGCTGCTCAACACCTCGGGCATGACGGGCTTCATCGCGTGGCTGGGCATCGCGATCAGTCACTATCGATTCCGTCGCGGTTACATCAAGCAAGGTCACGATCTGGCCAACTTGCCCTACGTGTCGCCGTTCTTCCCATTCGGTCCGATCTTCGCATTCGTGCTGTGTCTGGTCATCACGCTGGGCCAGAATTATCAGGCGTTCCTGCAAGACAAGATCGATTGGGGCGGCGTGGTCGCGACGTACATCGGCATTCCGCTGTTCCTTGTGATCTGGGCGGGCTACCGGCTGGTGAAAGGATCGCGCTTCGTGAAGTACCGTGAGATGAAATTCCCGGATGCGCGGGCGCGCAACCGGGCGGAGGCCCCGGCTTCTGGGGCGGCGACTGAAGTCGCATAGCGCGTTTCGATACCACTGCCGTTGCAACAAAAGAGAAGGGCCTTGATATTCAAGGCCCTTCCTTTTTAAATCTCACGCCTCGTAATACAGCCCGTACTCCCCGCCTGTTCGCTTGATTCGCGCGAAGCCGAGTTCGCCCAGATGCATTCCGGCGATCATTAGTCCCTCCGCGCTGACCCTATCCAAAAGCCGTGATCGTGTGTCGGCCGCCATCGTCGCATCCTGATCGAAGGCAATCGTCACGTCCGGCCGTTGAATCTGGATATGAGGGAAGTGAACGATGTCGCCCCAGACCAGTACACCTTGATCCCCGGATTCGATGAGATAACCGGTGTGCCCGTCCGTATGCCCCGGCAGCGGCATCGCGCTGATACCCGGCAGCACATCGCCGGCATCGAACGTACGAACTCTGTCGCGATAGCCGTCGAACACCTGACGCGCGATGAGAAAGTTACCGCGTGCCCGCTCGCTGGCCCGGCTCAGGTTGCCGTCGTCCTGCCAGAACCGGATCTCCCGTTGATGCACCACAAGCTCAGCGTTCGGGAAGGCAGTCGCCCCATCGGCATTCACCAGCCCGCCGACATGATCCGGATGCGCATGCGTCAACAAAATGGTGTCGATCGAAGACGGCTCGATGCCGGCGAGCAACAAGTTGGTTTTCAGGCGGCCGCCCCATTGCTTGATACCGCCAGCCCCGCCATCGATGAGAATCGTGCGGCCTGCGCCGCGCACCACGTAACAGTTGATATGCACCGCGTCGGACGCCTTTTGCCCGGCATCACTTTGGATTCTGGCGGCTTCCGACGCTTCGATATTCGAGAGGAAGTCGAGGCTGGCGGTGAGATAGCCGTCGCTGACGGCGGTAATCGTGAATTCCCCGACGTGCTGACTGGGAAAGAGAAGGTTGGACACAGGGAGGCTCCAGAACGACTAATCGCGGGTGTGAATGTTCGGGGTCAAGGACGGTGGCGCAGCAGCGTCCGGCGCACTCCCCGGAATGCGTGGCGCGGCGCTGGTCAGTTGCGTCGTCATCGGCGAGTAAAGATGAATGCCTTCCGCGATGGACTCGACACGCGGCACATCCTTCCGAGACAACACCGCAAGCCAACGCCGTTCCGGAAATTTCTCCAGCGCAACGGCGTGCATGGCCAACGGTTCAAGCCCCATTTGCATCAGCGGCTCAGGCCCATTCGCGCAAAGCGCGAGAATCTCGTCGTCATTCACCGCCGGGGCAAGACCAATATCGCTGTAGAGATTCCGATGCCAATCCGTGATGTGTTGCTGCCACTTGGCGAAATTGCCGCCGCCCTTCCGGCGATATTCCTCGCTCGTCAAAACATCGAGCCCATCAATCGTGTGGATCGCCAGATAAACGGGGCAACCGTCGCTGATCGCTTTGAAGCGCTGCGACGTGTGAAAGCCCGTGACCGAGATGAGCGCGGGCAGCTTATCGAGACTATAGAAGTCGTTCCATTCCGCTTCGCTTTCGGCGTCGGCGAAGCTGCATTCCACGGTATAGATCATCAGATTGTCCTTAGTGACGGATGAGCATTCGCCGGTGAAAAAACGCATGCTCATTGCATTAACGTAATGCTAATCTGATGTTTCCGGCCTTCACATCGATATAAAGTCAGCCTTCAGTGATGTTTGATCAAGCTGACATCGCGCGCAGGCCAATCCGCGAGCCCCCCATGCGACGCAAGATTCCAAGCAACTCCGCGCTCCAAGCCTTTGAGGCGGCAGCCAGACACGGCAGCTTCGCCCGCGCGGCCGATGAACTAGCGCTGACCGAAGGCGCCGTCAGTCGTCAGATCGCCCGATTGGAGGCGTTTCTGGGCGTCGCGCTGTTCGAGCGTGCTGGAAATCGCGTACGACTTGCCCCGAACGGCGTGCGATACGCGGCGCAGGTGCGCGAGACGCTGGATCGGTTGGAACGCGACAGCCTGTATCTGATGGGGCAACCCATCGAGGGCGCGAGCATCGATATCGCCGCGAGTCCGACCTTCGCTACCCGCTGGCTGATCCCCCGCCTGAAGCATTTCCAGCGGAAGCATCCGAACGTCACCGTGCATATCGCCGAGCGAATGGAGCCGTTCCTTCTCGCGGGAAGTGGCTTCGACGCGGCGATTCATTTTGACCATCCGGCGTGGGCCGGCATGCATCTGCATCCCCTGCTGGAGGAGGTGCTGGTGCCCGTCTGTAGCCCAGCGCTTCTTGCCGAAGCCGAGCCGAACACGTCGCTCGACGCACTGCCGCGTCTTCACCGCCGGCAGAACCCGGACGCGTGGCAGAGTTACGCACAGGCCACCGGCATCTTGCTGACCAATTCGGCGGTGGGCGCACGGTTCGATCTTCATTCGATGCTGATTGAAGCAGCGCTCGCCGGCTTGGGTGTCGCGTTGGTCCCGCGTCTTTACATCGAAACGGAGCTTGCGCAAGGTCGTCTGGTCGCGCCGTGGCCTGACGCGAAAGCGATTACCAAGACCTTCTGCCTCGTGCTGCCGGACCCGATCGAATTGAGCGAGCCGCCAGTGCAGGCGTTTGCGAAATGGTTGCTGGATGAAGCGCGGGGGTTGGCGCTTTAAAGCCCGAGGTCTTTGGCTTCACCCGCGATGTGCACCCCACACTTCACCTGAAGCCAAAACGTCCCGCCTCGTGCCGCTCGCACAATTGCCTCGACGTACCCATCGATTCGATCATTCCGATCCCGACACTCCCGACATCCCCGAGGCACCCGAATTGCAGCCACTGCAAACCACCACGAGCGCACCGAACACCGCCATCGACATGGCATTGCTGCTGACGCTATCCACGCTTTGGGGCGCGTCTTACACGTTCATCAAGATTGGCGTCGCCACCATTCCGCCGGTGACGTTCATCGCGGCGCGCACGTTGATCGCAGGCACCGCGCTGCTGCTCTGGATGCGCATGCATCGCGTTGCTATGCCACGCGATCCGGCCGTGTGGCGGCGCTTCTTCGTGCAGGCGCTGCTCAACAGCGTGGTCCCGTTCACGCTCATCGCATGGGCGGAGCGCTCGGTGGACGCCAGCCTCGCGACCATCCTCAATTCCGCCTCCCCGGTCCTCGCGTTTCTCGGCACGTGGCTGTTCACCCGTCATGAACCCATCACCCCTCGCAAGGGCTTGGGCGTGATCGCAGGCCTCGCCGGGATCTGCCTCGTCGTGGGTGTCAGTGCGTTCGACGGGCTCGGCCATCAGATCGTCCCGCAACTGGCGATCCTGCTGGCGACGGTTTGCTACGCGGCGGCGGCGATCTATGGGCGATCGTTCAAAGGGCTCTCTCCGGCGGCACCGGCGGCCGGCTCCCTCATCGTCGGTGCGGTTCTGCTCGTGCCGGTGAGTCTGGTCGTCGACCGTCCGTGGACGCTTCACCCGTCTTCGGCATCGCTCATGGCGCTGTTCGCGTTGTCGATCTTTTCGACCGCGGTGGCATTCGTCATCTACTTCCGGCTCGTGCAGACGCTTGGTTCCGTGGGCACCACCGCGCAGGCCTATCTGCGGGTGCCGATTGGCGTGGCGATCGGCATCGCGTTTCTTGGGGAATCGCTGTCGACGTCCGCGTGGCTCGGGCTGGGATGTGTCGTCGCGGGCGTGGCCGCCATGACGATCCCTCCCCAGAAGCCCCGCCACCAGAGCACCTGAGGCCGTCAGCGCCTGCCGTTAGTATTCTTCTATCAGCGACCCAACCCGATAATTTCTCCCGACGTCTGCATCCGTTGGCGGCCCCCGTTCGTATAGAGGGGAAATACCGCCATCGGAGCTCGCATGCTGCTCGCTGCCGCCTTCGCGTACGTCGCACTGATTGCCGTCTTTACGGGGACGTGGCTGCGCCAATTGCGCACGCACAACGCCGGGATGGTCGACCCCGTCTGGGCGGCGTCGCTGGCCGGGGTGGCCGTGCTGGCTGCCGTCCTTGGCACAGGCGCCGCCGTCAGCCGGATATTCGTGCTCGTCGCCGGTGGCCTTTGGGGGCTGCGACTCGCCCACCACCTTTGGCAGCGAAACCACGGCCAGCCGGAAGATCCCCGTTACCGCCAGTTTCGTGAGCAGTGGGGCGACGCGGCGAACCGCAACATGTTCTGGTTTTTCCAGTTGCAGGCGGTGATCTCGATGGCGTTGTCCATCGCGTTCTTCATCCCCGCGTTTCAGTCGGAAACCCCATCGTGGATCGCCCTCGCGGCGGCCATCGTCATCTGGTTGATTGCCGTCATCGGTGAAGCATCGGCTGACCGCCAACTGCGGCATTTCGTGGCCGACCCGACCAATCGCGGGCAGGTCTGCCGGGTTGGCTGGTGGCGGTATTCGCGCCATCCGAACTACTTTTTCGAATGCGTGCACTGGTGCGCCTATGCAGCGTTGTCGCTGGGCTTGCCGTGGGGCTGGCTCACGCTGCTGCCGCCGCTGCTCATGGCGGTGTTGCTGCTGAAGGTCTCTGGCGTCCCCATGCTCGAAGCGCGCCTCGTCAAAACACGGCCGGGCTATGGCGAATACATGCGCACCACCAGCGCCCTTGTGCCGTGGCCGCCGAAGTCATCGATGCAGTCCAACTCAGACACGCCACCTCCCTCACCCCCGTCAGGCCGCCAATCATGACGGCCGCCCAATCCACCCGTCCGCCGGAGTCCGCCCCCATGACCGCGATCCTCACGCAGCCGCCTGCCGACACGTCGAAGCCTGCCACGGCGCACGACGAGTCCGGACTCATCCGCCTGTGCGAACGGGGTTTCGTACCCGACGTGCTCTTGCGTGCCGCCATGCGCGCCCTGATGCGCCAGCGCCTGCGCGACGAGCACGCCGACGACGCCGAGCGCAGCGCACAGGCCCTCGAAGCGCTCGTTGCCGAGCTCCGCGCCAGCCCCATCGCGATCGAGACCACGGCGGCCAACGTCCAGCATTATGAAGTCCCGAGCGCGTTCTTCGCCGCGCATCTCGGGCCGGCGATGAAGTACTCGTGCTGTCTCTATCCGACCGGAGACGAAACGCTCGCCCAAGCGGAAGACGCCATGTTGGCCTGCTACGCCGAGCGCGCCGGCATCGAAGATGGACAACGCATTCTCGATCTCGGCTGCGGCTGGGGATCGCTCTCGCTGTGGCTTGCCGCGCGCTACCCCTATGCGCGCATCGTCGGACTTTCCAACTCGGCGGGCCAGCGACAGCACATCGAAGCCGTCGCGGCCCAGCGCGGCTTGAAGAACCTGCGCATCGTGACCGGCAACGTTGTCGATTTCGAATTCGACCACACCGTGCCCGCCGGTTTTGACCGCGTGATCTCCATCGAAATGTTCGAGCACATGAAGAACTACGACGCGTTGCTTGCCCGCATTGCCCGCTGGCTCAACGACGACGGCAAACTGTTCGTGCACATCTTCGCGCACCGCCACCTCGCCTATCACTTCGAGAACAAAGACGGCACCGACTGGATGTCGCGACACTTCTTCACGGGCGGCACCATGCCGTCGGCGAATTTGCTGCTGCGCTTTCAGAACGACCTGCGTGTCACGCATCAATGGTGGCTCAACGGGCAGCACTACGAGCGCACGGCCAATCAGTGGCTGGCATCGCTCGACGCCGCGCGTGACCGAATTCTTCCGATTCTCGAATCCTGCTACAGCCCTGACGCACGTGTCTGGCTCCAACGGTGGCGCATGTTTTACATGGCCGTCGCCGAGCTGTTCGGGTACGCGAAGGGTAACGAATGGGGCGTGGGTCACTACCTGTTCGAGAAAGCCGGTGCATCGCGCCGCCTCACGAAGTGACGACGGGGAACATCATGCATTCGACACCTGCTTGGCTTCCCCCGGGGCGCCGCATCGCCGTCGTGGGCGCAGGCATTGCGGGGCTCGCGAGCGCTTATCTGCTCAAGCGACGACACCGCGTCACGCTGTTCGAAGCGGCGAACTACGCGGGCGGCCACTCGCATACGGTCGACGTCACCCTCGATGGCACGACGGCGCCTGTAGACACCGGCTTTCTCGTGTTCAACGACCGCACCTATCCCAACCTGTTGGCGCTCTTCGACGAGCTGGGTGTGAGCGCCATCGCCAGCGACATGTCGTTCTCGGTGTCGGTGAACGGCGGCGCGCTAGAATGGGCGGGCACCAACCTCAACACGGTCTTCGCGCAGCGCAGCAATCTGTATTCGCCAAGCTTTCTGGGCATGTTGCGCGACATCCTGCGTTTCAATGCATCAGCCGAACGTCATCTCCACAACGCCGAACGCGAACGCCATTCCGTCGGTGAATTGCTCGCCGTGAATGGCTACGGTCAGCCGTTCCAGCATCACTATCTGTTACCGATGGCCGCCGCGATCTGGTCGAGTCGCGCGCCCGATATTCTGCATTTCCCTGCGGCCACGTTTCTTCGCTTCTGCCTGAATCACGCACTGCTGCAAGTCAATCATCGTCCGCAGTGGAAGACGGTAACCGGCGGTTCACGCGACTACGTCGAGCGCATCGTGGCCGCCCTCGACGATGTGCGTCTGAACACGCCTGTGAAGAGCATCCGCCGCGACACCGACGGTGTGACGCTCATGTTCGACGGCGAGGCGCCACAACATTTCGACGCCGTCGTCATGGCGGGACACGCCCCCGATACGCTGCGTCTGCTGGCCGATGCCGATCCGCAAGAGCGAAGCACACTCGGTGCCATTCGCTATCAACCGAACACGGCGGTGTTGCACACCGACGCCCGCTTACTGCCGCGTCGTCGCCGCGTCTGGTCCGCATGGAACTACCTGAGCAAAACCAACGCGACGAATGCCACCGACAGCGATGCGCAATCGCCCGTGTGCGTGAGCTATCTGCTCAACCAGCTTCAGGCATTGCCGTTCAGCACGCCGGTGATCGTCACGCTCAATCCGGTGGACGATCCCGCACCCGAAGCGACACTGGGCCGCTACGCCTACGAACATCCGTTGCTCGATCTTGCCGCCGTCGATGCACAGGCGCGATTGCCGGAACTGCAAGGCCAGCGGCGCACATGGTTTGCCGGTGCATGGACAGGTTACGGTTTTCATGAAGACGGACTGAAGTCTGCGCTGCGCGTCGCCAGAGACTTCGGCGTATCACCGCAATGGGCCAAGCTATGAAAGCCCTCAACCTGCGCGACGGCCCCGCCGCTTATCTCTTGCGCGGCAACGTGATGCACGAGCGTCTGCGCCCGGCGCATCACGCGTTCCACTATCCGCTATTCCAGATCGTTTGCGATGTTGGCCGTCTGGACGAATCGAAACGCTGGTGGTTCGGTGTCGAGCGCTGGCGGCCGATGTCGATATCGTCGCGCGACTATGGGCCGCGCGATGGCAGCGCGCTCGAGCCGTGGATGCGCGCCCGTCTTGCCGAAGCGGGTATCCCCGCAGACGGACGCATCTGGCTGCAAACGATTCCGCGCCTTGCTGGCTACGCGTTCAATCCGGTGAGCTTCTGGTACTGCCACGACCGGCATGGCGACTTGCGGGCGCTGTACGCCGACGTGCGCAACACCTTCGGCGAGCATCACGGGTACTTGCTGAGCGCGCCCGGCCACTTCGCGATTCTGAACGGCACGGTGCTGCAATGCCGCAAGGTCTTTCACGTGTCGCCGTTCTGCGATGTCGAAGGTCATTACGAATTTCGCGCACGGCGCTACAAACAAAACCTGTCGGTCGCCATCGATTATTTCGATCGCGATGAGGTGTTGCTGCGCACGGCACTCAGCATGCAGGCCGAGCCGTTCACTGGTCGAAGCGCGTTACGCGCGGTGATGGCGCTGCCGTTCAATGCGATCAACGTGGTGCTGCGAATTCATTGGCAAGCGTTGCGCCTGCTGCGCAAGCGCGTGCCGTTCTATGGCAAGACTCCGCCGACGCAGGTAGCGACGACATGTGTTGCCCATGCCGATGCGGCCAAACAACAAGCCTCGCCTTCCGATCAAGAGGTCATTCCATGATTCCGATTCGCATGCTCTCGCCGCATTCGGCGATTCCTCTGTCGGCACGTCTGTTCATGGGATTGCTCCAACGCATCCGCGTCGGGCATCTGACGCTCATTGCGCCCGACGGGACACAACACGTCTTCGGCGACCCGCACCTGTCGCCGGGGGCCACGCTCCAGATTCTGGACTGGCGCGCCTGCCGGCGGATATTGCATGCGGGCGATATCGGCTTTGCCGAAGCCTATCGGGCGAAGTGGGTCGATTCACCCGACATCATCGCGTTGCTGCGCTTGGCGATTCGCAATCAGTCGTGTGTTTCGCAAACGCTCACGGGCTCACGACTGGCGCAGCTCTGGTATCAACTGCGGCAACGTTTGCGCGCGAACACGCGCTCGGGAAGCCGCCGCAACATTCACGCGCATTACGATATCGGCAACCGCTTCTACGGGCTCTGGCTCGACGAGACATGGACGTATTCGAGCGCGCTGTTCGAGGGCGATGAACACCGTTCGCTGGCCGAGGCACAAAGCGCGAAGTATCAGCACATCGTCGACACATTGAAGCTGCGCCCGGGCGCGCGCGTGCTAGAGATCGGCTGCGGCTGGGGGGGCTTTGCCGTACATGCGGCACGTCAGGGCATTCACGTGCACAGCCTGACGATTTCGCAGGCGCAGTTCGAGATTGCACAGCAACGCATCGCGGACGAGGGGCTCGGCGGGCTCGCCGACATCGTGCTGATGGACTACCGCGACGTTCAGGGCCAGTTCGATGCGGTCGTGTCGATCGAGATGTTCGAGGCGGTCGGCGAATCGTTCTGGCCGGGTTATTTTGCGACGCTAAAACGATGCCTTAAACCGGGTGGCCAAGCCTTGGTGCAATCGATCACCATCGATGAGTCGGCCTTCGAGGCTTACCGCGCGTCGGGCGATTTCATCCGCGAATTCATCTTCCCGGGTGGCATGCTGCCGAGCGCAGAGCGCTTCGCGAAAGCAGCGGATGACGCCAACATGAAGGCAGCGGTCACGCTGTCGTTCGGGCTCGATTACGCAAGGACGTTGAACCTCTGGCGTGCTGCCTTCGAAGCGAATCTCGACGCGGTGCGCGAGCAAGGCTTCGACGACACCTTCATCCGGACGTGGCGGTTGTACTTGCAGTACTGCGAGGCGGCGTTCATGGAACAGCGCATCGACGTGCGGCATTTTCTTGTGAGCGTGTGACGTTGATATGCGATCGCACTTCGCGGCCTACTTATCGAGCGCGTGCGCGCAGGCGTCGCTGTGATCGCCATCGCACGACGCTCGCGAGTCGGCGTCTATGCCATCGCCGGACAGATCGGCTGGTTCGCGTGCGTGCTTGGCGCAGCGCACGGTAAGGCTTGGATCGGGGCGGTCGTTGTTACCGTATTGGCTTGCGCTCACTTGGCGCTCACGCACGCCAAACGTCGCGAACTCTTGTTCCTATGCGTCGTGACAATCTGCGGCTGGACGTGGGAGTGCGTTGTGGTGCGCACCGGATGGCTCCGATACCCGGGGGACGCGGCAACTGCCTATGCCCCCTACTGGATGGCGAGCTTGTGGCTGCTCTTTGCTTTGCAGATCAATGCGATGTTTCGCTGGCTGCGCGGTCGATGGATGATTGCTGCGCTGCTGGGCAGCATCGCCGGGCCATTGTCGTTTCGCGCGGGGGCCGCGCTCGGGGCGGCGCATTTGATCGTACCGGTTGCCGCGTTGGCGCTCATTGCTGTCGGCTGGATGGTGTGGTTGCCAGCGCTCGTCTGGTTCGGTGAGAAAGCAGAAACGTCGGGCCCTGAGAGGGTGGTGTCCGCGTAAGTGCGTGCGCCACCCCCGTTCACTTATCGCGTCTTCACCGGCAGCCAGATCTCCAGCGAACCCGTCCCCGCTACGGGGTTGAAGTCCTCGCTATAGCGCTCGAAATCGGGCGCATCGACGGCGTCCAGTCCGGACGACGGCAGCCATTGGTGCCAGATGGTGTAGACGGTTTGATGCAGCAGCGAGATATGTCCCTTGTGCTCGAACACCGCGTATTGCAACGGTGCGATATCGACACATCGGAATCCTTCCGGCAATCGGTCACGGCGGCTGACTTCCACGCCCGCGATGTACTCGAAACCGCCTTCCCCGTCGGGATTGCAGCACACGCCATACGTCACGTCGCTTACCTGATCGGGAAAATTGCGGAAGTACGGATTGAAGGCTTCCCAAAGCGCCGGAATGCCTTCGTTGGTCGCGAAGGTGAAGCGGCTGCTCAAGCCGGCAACCGTCAGTGGTCTGCCCGTCTCAATGCGCGGCGGGGCGAGGTCGATAAATTTGATGTCTTTCATGCGGAGTGGCTCCACGAGTCCAAGGCCGTCGAGATGGCGCCGGGCACGCAACTGCTCGGGTGTCAGCCCGAAGAAGTCGGCGAAGGCGCGCGTGAACGCTTCGTGGGAGCTATAGCCGGCGTCGAGCGCAACGCTGAGAATATCGGGGGCATCGTTCGCCAGCGTTTGTGCCGCACGCGTCAGCCGACGGGCGCGCACGTACCGCATGACAGACCAGCCCGTCGTGATCGCAAACAGGCGCGAAATGGCGAAGCGCGACATCTCGCTGGCGTGCGCGATATGATCGAGCGTGAGTTCGCTGCCTATCTGAATCTCGATATACCAGAGTGCTTTTCCTACCGGGGTCATAGCGCTTCCGAGAACGTTTGAGCGGACTATAGAGACTTCGCATGATGCGCATTTGATCGTTCTTGCGCCCCTGCCGACTTTGAGCGTTTCGCGTTTGCGCAATGACGGGTAGTCTGCCAACGCAAGCGACAACCCGCAATGGTTTCCCCCACAGGAAAGACGACACGATGTCCCCGACCGATCTTCAGCAATACCTCTACGATCACATTCCGCTGTCGAAGGCGATGCAGGTGTCGGCCGACAGTGTGACACCGGACGCCGTCGTATTGCGTGCCCCGCTCGCCCCGAACATCAACCATCGCGAAACCGTGTTCGGCGGCAGCGCCTCGGCCGTGGCGATTCTCGCCGCGTGGTCGTTGTTGCACACGCGGCTGCGTGGCGAGGGCATTGACTGCCGTCTGGTCATCCAGCGCAACACGATGGAATACGAGCTGCCGATCTCGGGAGAATTCACGGCGACATCCGCGCTGGAACACCCTGATCAATGGTCCAAGTTCCTGCGTGTGTTCTCGCGCATGGGCAAGGCACGTGTCTCAGTGGTATCGACGCTGGAATACGACGGACAGCGCGTCGGGCACCTCATCGGCGAATTCGTCGCGCTTAGTCCGGCGACTTCATAAGCCGCCAGAACGTCGTGCGGCTGATGCCGAGTGCACGGGCCGCCGCCGCACGATTGCCACCGGCCGCCTGCAAGGCCGCTTGCGCCGCTTCGTAGGTGACAGCTTCACGCGGAGACATGACTTCCGCATGCTCAGGCGACGGAGTGCGCAGTGCACCAGAGGTGTTAAATCGCAGCAACTCGGGGAACACTTCTTGCAGTGATGCTGCGTGTGCCGAGAGATCGTGATCGAGATAGATCGCTGCACGTGCGAGCAAATTCTCTAGCTCCCGCACATTCCCCGGCCAGTCGTAGCTAGCAAAAAGCGGCGCCAGCACCGCGAGAATTTGCCCGGTGGCGCGGTCGTTCAATCCGTATTGCGCCGCGCTTCGCGTGAGCAACGTTTCGGCGAGCAGCGCAATGTCCGCTCGGCGCTCTCGTAAGGCGGGCAATTCGATCTGCAACAAGTTCAACCGGAAATAGAGATCCGCGCGAAAACGCCCCTGTGCGACAAGCTCGTGCAGATTGCGGTGCGTGGCGGCGATCACACGCACGTCGATGGGGACCGGCCGGCCCGAACCCAGTCGCATGACTTCGCGCTCCTGCAACACGCGCAACAGGCGGCTCTGCAACGCGGCTGGCATCTCGCCGATTTCGTCCAGAAAGATCGTGCCGGTATGGGCGATCTCGAACAGCCCCGCCTTGCCGCCACGCCGCGCGCCCGTAAAGGCCCCTTCGTCGTGGCCGAACAATTCGCTTTCGATCAATCCTTCCGGCAGCGCCGCACAGTTGAACGCCACGAACGGGTTGCCGCGCCGTGCGCTCGCATTGTGAATACCTTGCGCGACCAATTCCTTGCCCGTACCACTCTCGCCGGTCAGCAACACCGTCGCGTCGTGGGCCGCGCCTGCACGTGCGAGACGCCGGACCTTGGCGATCAACGGCGAGTCGCCGACCAGCTCATCGAGTTCGTGTTTCGCGACCAGATGACGTGGCCGTTGCGTCGTGCGTAGCGAGCGGTCGATGCGCTGCGCCATCTGCGCGTCCTGCACCGTGACCACGGCACCGGAGCGCAGCCCGTGTTCCGAAATCGGCACGCAACTCACGATGAACGCGCGACCGTCGATGTGCTCCAGACGCTCTTCGATGGCGACGCCATTCGCGGACAGCTCGCGCAGCATCGGCCCGAGCTTGCGCGCGAGTTCGAACTGTTGTGCGCCTTGCGTTGCGACGCGTTCCGCCTCGATGCCGAGCAGCGCGAACATCGCCGGGTTGACCGCTTCCAGTTGCCCGTTGTCGTCGAACGCGGCCACGCCGTCACGCATGTGCGCGACGATCGTGTTCAGCCGCATGCGCTTCGCCTCTTTCTCGCGGCTCACGCGAGCGAGTTCGACCGAACGCTCGAAGGCCTCTTCCACGGCGCCGAGCGAATAGAGAAACACGTGCTCGAGCCCGGCCTCCTGCGCGAAGTCGCAGGCCATGCCCGGGCCGATGATGACCTTGCAGCCCTCCGCCGCCAGCGTGTCGACGACGTGATGGACCTCGTCAATGGACCGATACGCGCGCTGGTGCAACTGAATCTTCAGCAACTCGCCCAGATCGTCCAGCTCCCGCGAAACGGCTTCGTGCAGCACGAGACCCACCGGCTGATCGGGCCACGTCGTGGTGGCGCGTGTGATCGCGCTGAGCACGTCGAAGCCGTTGACCTTCACCGTCACCACCGGCACCGACAGGTTCTCGCGCAGATAGGCGCCGTTCGAGCCGGCGGCCAGCACCACGTCCACCGCACCCGATTCCACATACGACTGCAATGCCGTGACGGCGGCCCCGTAACCCTCGCGCACTGAGTAGAAGCGGGCGCGGTCGGTGTAACGCGGCGCGACGGTTTCGCACAGGGTCTGCAAGCGGCTGATGCTCACCAATGCGATGCCGGGACGGCGGGCGCGGGGATCGGCGTGGGGATGAGATGACGGGGGAAGCGCCGTGTGGCGCGACGGCGCAGGGCCGGTAAAGCGGGGGGGCATGACATTGTCTCCGTACGGCTTGTGAAACGTTTCATCGAGTGTTTCGGGTGTTCCATGAAACGTTTCAAATCTTGTCCGGGCATTCTGCCACATCCGCAGAAAACGTACCGCGCACCGTAAGTGACTGATTTGGCTGGCGTTGGCGACGCATTCTCAAGTCTGGCAGGGGCTGGCACGCGGCTTGCGCAATATCTTTCCAATCCATCCATTCAATAACGCCGGAGACACTGCCATGACCACCGCCACCGCCCAACGTCGTGCCGAATTCCGCCGCAAGGTCGAAGCCCGCCAAGGGCTGCTCGTGCCGGGCGCCTTCAACGCGCTGTCGGCGCGTGTGATCGAAGACGCTGGTTTCGAGGCCCTCTATCTCACCGGTGCCGGTGTGACCAACATGTCGCTCGGTCTGCCCGACCTCGCTTTCGTGGGGCTGGCCGAAATGGCCGAGCACACCGCCCGCGTGCGCGACGCCGTGTCGCTGCCGATCATCGTCGACGCCGATACCGGCTTCGGCAATGCGCTCAACGTGCGGCACACGGTGCGCGTGCTTGAGCGCAGCGGTGCCGATGCCATTCAGTTCGAAGATCAGGTGCTGCCCAAGAAGTGCGGCCACTTCAACGGCAAGGCTGTGATCGGTGCCGACGAGATGGTCGGCAAGATCCGTGCGGCGGTCGACGCGCGCGAAGACGGCAATCTGCAAATCATTGCGCGTACCGACGCTGCTGCGGTCGAGGGCATTGAAGCCGCCATCGAGCGCGGCCGCCGTTTCATCGAAGCGGGTGCCGACATTCTCTTCATCGAAGCCACCGAGACGCTGGCCGACATCGAGCGCCTGCCGGCGCTGTTCGATCGTCCGCAACTGATCAACATCGTGATCGGCGGCAAGACGCCGACCCAATCGCAGCCGCGTCTGGCCGAACTGGGCTACGGCATCGTCCTTTACGCCAATGCCGCGCTGCAAAGCGCGGTCCTCGGTATGCAGAAGGCGCTCGGCACCTTGCGCGACAGTGGACGTCTGGACGAAGACCCGGCGCTGGTCGTGCCGTTTGCCGAACGTCAGCGACTGGTGAATAAACCGTTCTACGACGCGCTCGACAAGCAATACGGCACCAGCAACTGACGTCGTACCGCATCACGGCGACGCTGCCCCCTGCCCCCTTCCCCCTGTAGCGTCGCTGGTTTTTCCAGCCATACAAAAAAAGTAACTAAGTAATTAAGTCACGGAGACAGATTTTGACGCCCCCCTCGGATTCATTCGCCGCTCGTCCTTCCACCGCACCAACCCCCGCCACCGCCACCCCGGCACGTGCTCCGGTCAAGATCGGTTCCATCGTCGGCGGCCTCGCGGGCAACCTCATCGAGTGGTACGACTTTCTGGCGTACAGCATTTTCTCGATCTACTTTGCGAAAGCGTTTTTCCCGGGCGACAACCCGACCGTCCAACTGATGAACACCGCCGCCATCGCGGCAGTGGGCTACGTGGCACGTCCGCTGGGCAGCTGGCTGATCGGGCTGTATGCCGACCGGCGCGGCCGCAAATCGGCGCTCACCGGTTCGGTGCTCGCGATGAGCGTCGGCTCATTGATGATTGCACTCACGCCGGGCTACGCGACCATCGGCATCTTCGCGCCAATCGTGCTGATCGCCGCCCGATTGCTGCAAGGGCTGTCGATGGGCGGCGAGTACGGTACGAGCGCCACCTATCTGAGCGAAGTCGCGCCCGAGCATCGCAAGGGCTTCTATCTCGGCTTCCTGCAAGTGAGCGTGGTGGCGGGGCAACTCGTCGCGCTCGGGCTGATGCTGCTGATGCAGCGCGTGTTGTTCACGGCAGAGCAGATCGAACATTGGGGCTGGCGCATTCCGTTCGTGATCGGCGGCGTGCTGGCGATGTTCGCGCTGTACATGCGCCGCAACGTGACGGAGAGCGAGGCGTTCGTGCATAGCGCGAAGCACCGCGAGGCCTCGGTCACCCGCGAGGTGCTGCAACACTGGCGGCAGATTCTGCTGGCCATCGGCATCACGATCGGCGGCACCGTGGCGTTCTACACGTTCACGGTGTACATGCAGAAGTTTCTGGTGAACTCGGTCGGCTTGTCGAAAGAGTCGTCGACGTTTGTCTCGACCATTGCGCTGCTGCTCTACATGCCGTTGCAACCGCTGTTCGGGCTGCTCTCTGACATCGTCGGCCGCCGTCCGGTGCTGATCATCTTCGGCGTGAGCACCACACTCTTCTCCGTGCCGCTCTTCACGGCGCTGAGTCACACCAAAGACCCGTTGGTCGCGTTTGCCCTGTCGTTTGCCGGGCTGGTGATGCTCTCGGGATTCACGTCGGTGCACATGCTGGCGAAGACCGAGCTGTTCCCGCCGCGCATTCGCGCGTTGGCTGTGGGTTTCCCGTATGCGCTCACGACGGCAATTCTTGGCGGCACGACGGAGTTTGTCGCGCTGCGTTTCAAGGCAAGCGGTCACGAATCGTATTTCTACTGGTACGTGACGATTTGTGCGGCCATCTCGCTGATCGTCTACCTGAAGATGCCGGAAACGCGCGGTCGCAAATTCGACTGATGCACGTTGTGCCGGACTCATCCGTCAGTTGAATTGACTTTGCGCTGACGGCTCGATACGATTGAGTCCAATTTCGAACGCCCTCCCGGTCCGCCGGGGGGGCGTTTCTTTTTGGTTTCCGGCGTTCGTCGTTGGCGAATCCCCGCTTTAGCGGCGCCGGAAGATATGTCATCCAAAAGGAAACCTCGAAATGAATCTCTCCTCCTCCGCATTGGCGGCACCGGCGGCACCGGTGGCCTCGACAGCGCCCCAACTGGGCTTCACGCAATTCGGCACCGGCCCGGAGCCTGTGTTGGTATTGCACGACTGGCTGGGCGACCACACCAACTACGACGCCGTGCTGCCGTATCTCGACGGCAACGCCTTCACCTACGCGTTCGTGGATCTGCGCGGGTACGGCCGGTCAAAGCACCTGACGGGTGACTATTCCATCGACGAGATCGCCCGAGATTGCCTCGGCGTGGCGGATGCCTTCGGCTGGGCCCGGTTTCACGTGCTGGGGCATTCGATGACCGGCATGGCGACGCAACGCATCGCCGCGAACGCGCCCGAGCGCATCAAGAGCGCAGTCGCCGTGTGTCCGATCTCCGCAGCGGGAAACCGGTTGCCCCCGGAAGCCGCGGCATTCTTCGCGGCGACGTGCGAGAGCGACGATGCCTTCCGCCGACTGGTTAAGTTCGTGACGGGGGGATTGTCGGATGTCTGGGCGGACCGGAAGTTACGCCAGAACCGCGAAGGCGTGGCTTCGGCGTGTCGCCCCCGGTATCTCGACATGATGACGACCGTGAACTTCGTCGACGACGTGAAGGGGCTTGAGACACCGTTTCTGGTGATCGTGGGCGAGAAGGATCCGGGGCTGGGGGCCGAGGCGATGCAAGCGACGTTCCTCGCGTGGCATCCGAATGCGCAACTGGCATCGATACCGAATTGCGGCCACTACCCGATGCAGGAATGCCCGCCGTACTTCGCGTTACTCGTGGAGAACTTTCTGAGACAGCACGCCGGCTGATCGGACTGCTGGAGGGAGGGGGAGGTGTCGGAACTACTGGTGCCCAGGGCGGGACTCGAACCCGCATGCCTTTCGGCGCTACCCCCTCAAGATAGTGCGTCTACCAATTTCGCCACCTGGGCAGGGGAGCGCGATTGTAACGGGAAAATTTATTTTTGTGAATGCCTGACGCGCATGCAGGCAGCGGGTTGCTTGCCGTGTGTGAGGAAATTCTCGTGCGAGACGTCCGTTCTGGGATTCGCAGGGGGTTTTCCCATGTTCCCTTGAGGGATATGTCACATCGGAAGGTCGCCGCGATGGCGGCACTGGCGACCTCCCCTATGTTCGCGTCATGAAACGCGCCTTCTCGCTACCGCTCGCCGCCGTGCTCGCCCTCACCCTTGCCCCGTCTGTGGCGAACGCGTTCGATTTGCTCGACGCCGTGCGCGCCTCGCGCGACCACAACGCCGGGTTTGCCGCCGCACGCGCCGATTTTGCCGCCAGCGGCGAACAATTCGATCAGGGACTGGCGCAGATCCTGCCGCGTGTCGAACTCGAAGGCCGATTCGACAGAGACCGTGACAGCGCCCTGCACGGCAGGGAGATTCGCAACCAGACGCTCGACATCGAACTTCGCCAGCCGCTCTTCGATATGGCCCGCTTCGCCGGTTTCCAGAAGGGCCGCGAACTCACCGCCCTTGGCGTGAGCACGTTCGCTAGCAGCGAGCAGCAACTGATGCTCGAGAGTGCCCGGGCGTTCTTCGACATTCTCGTGGCGCGCGACAAAGATGCTGCCGCGAAAGCTAGTCGCGACGCGCTGCAAGTGCAGCTTGCCAATGTGACCGAAGAGGTTGGCCTCGGGCTCTCGGCAAAGCTCGATCAGGACGAGGCGCAGGCCGCCTTCGACGAAGCGCAGGCCAACGTTCTCGTGGCGGAAAACGAATGGGAACTCTCAAAGCGCGTATTTGCACGTCTGACCGGCCTGAACCCGGACGGCATCACGGCCCGCTTTGGCGAGCGCTTTGCACAGGCGGGGGCGCTGGCGTCGCTGGACGCCTATGTGAAAACCGCCGATACCGACAGCAACGACCTGCGGCAGAAGTCGGTGGAGCTCGATATCGCCCTGACCCATATTGAGGAGGCCGCCGGCCGCTTCCTGCCGGTGGTTGAGCTTTTTGCGCGCCACCGCACCACCGACAGCACCCCGATCTATGCCGAGACGGCCCGCACGCGACGCGACAACGTCATCGGGGTGAGCGTGACCATTCCGCTATTTTCCGGTGGCATGCACGCATCGCAAGTGCGCGAAGCGCGCTACCAAGCCGACGGTGCGCAGGCGAGGCTCGACGACACGCGCATCAAGGTGCGCGAGAGCGTGATCAAGGCCTTTCTCGGTGTGAACAGCGGTGTGCAGCAGGTGCGGGCGCGCTTGGCGCAACGGTGGTCGACACAGAACAAGGTGGGCACCACGCGACTCGGGCGCGATGTGGGCCTGCGCACCAATCTCGATCTCCTGCGTGCCGAGAAAGAGCATTTCGAAGCGCGCACGGGGCTTGCCGAGGCATTTCACGGGTACTACATGTCGCGCCTGCTGCTCGCTTACGCGACCGGTCACCTCGACGACAGCGTGCTCGGTGATCTCAACGCCACGCTGATGACACAGGGAGGGTGATCTCGCATGCCAACGCATTCCGAACCGCAGACCGTCGACGCTGACGCAACCGCCCGCGACAGTGCCGTCGAGAGTGTCGTCATTCTGCTGAGTTTTTTCCGCCTGCCGGCCAATGCCGCACAGCTTCACCGTGAACTCGCGGGCGACGAGGTCAATGCCGCGCAACTGGTGCGTCTGCTCCGCCGCCTCGGATTGAAATCGCGGCAGGTGAGTGTCCTGCCCGCACGTCTCGAGAAGACACCGCTGCCTGCGATTGCCGTCATGCGAGACGGCACGTTCATGCTGCTGGGCAAAATCGCGGAGGGCTTGGCGGTGGTGCAGGACAGTTGCAGCGGGCAGGTGCTCGCGCTGCCGCTCGCCGAATTCGAAGCGCGGGCCACCGGTGAGCTGGTACTGGCCACACAACGCGCCGCCATGCTGGGTGCGGGCGGCAAGTTCGACATCGCGTGGTTCTTGCCCGCGTTCATGAAATACCGGCGGCTGATCGGTGAAGTGCTGCTGATCTCGCTGTTTCTGCAACTGTTCGCGCTGATCTCGCCGTTGTTCTTTCAGGTGGTGATGGACAAGGTGCTCGTGCATCAGAGCATGAGCACGCTCAAGGTGCTGGTGATCGGGTTGGTGACCGTCTCGGTGTTCGAGGTGGTGATGGGGGGCTTGCGTACGTATATTTTCTCGCACACCGCCAATCGAATCGACGTAGAGCTGGGCGCTAAGTTGTTCAGGCACCTGCTGGCGCTGCCGATCGCGTACTTTCAGTCGCGCCGTACCGGCGAGACGGTCGCCCGCATACGTGAGCTCGACAGCATTCGCGAATTCATCACGAGTTCTGCGCTCACTTTAGTGATGGACCTGCTGTTCACCGTGGTGTTTCTGGTCATCATGTGGATCTACAGTCCGTGGCTCACGATGATCGTCGTGGTCTCACTGCCTTGCTACGTGTTGATCGCCGTGCTCGTCACCCCCGTATTGCGCGCACGTGTCGAAGAGAAATTCCGGCGCGGTGCCGAGTCGCAGTCGTTTCTGGTGGAGTCGGTGAGCGGCATTGAAACGCTCAAATCGATGTCGGTCCAGCCGCAGGCGCAAAGCCGTTGGGAGACCTTGCTTGCGGCCTACGTGCGGGCGAGTTTTCGCACCGCCAATCTCGGCAATATCGCCGGTCAACTGGTGCAACTAGTCTCGAAGCTGTGCAGCGCGACGTTGCTGTATCTCGGCGCTATGAAGGTGATCGGCGGCGAGTTGACCGTAGGCCAACTGGTGGCGTTCAACATGTTCGCGAATCACGTCACGGCGCCTGTGCTGCGTCTCTCGCAACTCTGGAACGATTTTCAGCAGGCACGCATTTCAGTCGATCGTCTGGGCGATATTTTGAACAGCCCGACCGAGCCGGGGTACAACCCGGGGCGGGCGATGATGGCGTCGATTCAGGGCGACGTGACGTTCGAGGGCGTGACGTTTCGCTATCGGCCCGACAAGCCCGAAGTGCTGCACGGCGTCACGCTGGCCATTCAGGCCGGACAGACCGTGGGCATCGTCGGCCCGTCGGGGTCAGGAAAAAGCACACTGACCAAACTCGTGCAGCGTCTTTATGTGCCCTCGGCGGGGCGCGTGGTGATCGACGGCGTCGATCTCGCGATGGTTGACACACACTGGTTACGCACGCAGATCGGTGTGGTGCTTCAGGAGAACTTGCTGTTCAACCGCTCCGTGCGCGAGAACATCGCCATGGCCGATCCTGCCATGCCGATGGAGCGCGTGATCGACGCAGCGAAGCTTGCCGGCGCCCATGAATTCATTCTCGGGATGTCGCACGGCTATGACACATCGATCGAAGAACGTGGTGTGAATCTGTCGGGCGGTCAACGCCAACGCATCGCCATCGCGCGCGCACTGGTGACCAATCCGCGCATCCTGATTCTCGACGAAGCCACCAGCGCACTCGACTACGAGTCGGAGAGCATCATTCAGCAGAACATGCGGGCGATCTGTGCGGGCCGTACGGTGTTGATCATTGCCCACCGCTTGTCGACGGTTCGCAGGGCCGATCGCATCATCACGATCGAAGCGGGCACGGTGGTCGAAGACGGCACGCATGACGAATTGGTCGCGCGAGGCGGCCGCTATGCGCGCCTGTGCAGCATTCAAGCCGGGGAGATCGCGGCATGACGTCGCTGCAACGTATGACGTTATGGTGGAAAGCGTTGACCGCACGCTGGCAGAAAATCCCGGCACACGAGCGTGAATTCTTGCCTGCCGAACTGGAAATTCTCGAAACCCCCGCCTCTCCGGCGGGCCGCACGGTAGCGCTACTGATCATGGTGCTGTTCTGCGTCGCGCTGGTCTGGTCGATCGTGGGGCGCGTCGATATGAACGCCGTCGCGCAAGGCAAGGTGGTGCCGCTCGGGGGGACCCAGTCGATCCAGCCGTTCGAGATTGGCATCGTGCGCAAGATTCTGGTCGACGACGCGCAACAGGTGAAAAAGGGCGACCTGCTGGTCGTGCTCGACAGCGCGGAGGAACACGTCGACCTGCTGCAACTTGAGCGGCAACTGACCACGGCGCAACTCGATGCCGGCGAATTGCAGGCGTTTCTCGCGACATTGGAGGGGCAGGTCAGCCCGTCGGCATGGGAGGCGCAGAGGAGCAACACCGCGCAGGGGGAACGTGCCCGCAGCCTGCTGGCGTCACGTCAGGCGGTCTACCGCGCCAAGGTCGCATCGGTGGCCGCGCAGCGTGCTGAAGATGACGCGATGCTCGCTGCCAGCGCCAGCGAAATCGAGCGGCTGAAAGTGCGGCGAGAAGTATTGGCGAGCAAAGAGCATGCGCTCAAGACGTTGCTCGAACACGACGGCGTGGCGCGTTTGAAATGGCTCGAAGCGGAGCAGGAACTCGCCGAGAACGACCAGACGCTCAATGCCGAGCGTCAACGCAGCCGGCAGCATCGTGCCACGCTGTCTCGTCTGGCGGAGGATCTGAATCAGGCGCGCGCCGAGTTTCGTCGCGAGGCGCTGACCGAACTCACCAAAGCCAACGATCAGATTCGCGAGGCGCAGTTGAGTATCGATCGGTATCGGCAGCGAGAGCAGTACCGGTTTTTGCGGGCCCCCGTGGACGGCACTGTGCAGCAACGCGCCATTCACACCGTCGGGGGCGTGGTTCAGCCGGCGCAGACGCTGATGATCGTGGTGCCGCACGACGTGCCGATGGCGGTCGAGGTCAAGGTGCTCAATCAAGATGCTGGCTTCGTCAAACCCGAGCAGACCGTCACGTTGAAGATCGAGGCGTATTCGTACACCAAGTACGGCACGTTGACGGGCACGGTGGAGAGCGTCTCTCAAGACGCCGTGAATGACGAAAAGCTCGGGCCGGTGTACTTGGCGCGCATCCGGCTGCCACGCGCCCCTGTGAGCCACAGCGGGCACGCGCTGCGCATTCAGACGGGCATGGCCGTGACAGCGGAGATCAAGACGGACGAGCGTCGCGTGATCGACTACCTGCTCTCGCCCATCGAAGAAGTGACGTCGGAATCGTTCAGGGAACGATAGAGGCCGGCCCCCGGCCCCCACGGCCCCGCGCGGTTGCGGCGATTCAGGCAGCCAGTCGTTGCGGTGCAGCGCTACCGACGCGCGACAGCGCCGGTGCCTGCGCCACGCGCGGCTCTTCGCGCAAGCGGAAGAGCGCGACCGTCTCGGCAAGCATGCGCGCCTGCTCGCTGAGCATCGCCGAGGCCGCCGCCGATTCTTCCACCAGCGCGGCGTTCTGCTGCGTGGCCTGATCCATTTCCGAGACCGAGCGGTCGATCTGGCTGATGCCTGTGCTTTGCTCGGTCATCGCGCCGTGAATCTCGCTCACCAGTCGCTGCACGCGGGTGATGCCGTTCACGATCTCGCTCATCGTGTTGCCGGCCGCCTGCACACGCTCGGTGCCGCTCTTCACGTTCTGCACCGAGGTTTCGATCAGCGCCTTGATTTCCTGCGCGGCGGCGGCGCTGCGTTGAGCCAGCGTGCGCACTTCTCCGGCCACCACGGCAAAGCCCCGGCCCTGCTCGCCCGCACGCGCCGCTTCCACGGCGGCGTTCAACGCCAGAATGTTGGTCTGGAACGCAATGCCGTCGATCACGCCGATGATTTCCGTGATGCGTTGCGACGATTGCGTGATGGCGCCCATCGTCGTCACCGCATCGGTCACCACCTGACCGCCGCGTGCCGCCGCGGCACTGGCGTCGTTGGCGAGACGCGTGGCGTGCTCGGCGGTGTCGGCCGTCTGCTTCACGCTGGAAGTGAGTTCGGTCAGTGCCGACGACGTCTCCTGCAACGACCCCGCCGATTGCTCGGTGCGTTGCGACAGATCGCGGTTGCCCATCTCGATCTCGCTCGTGGCCGACGTCATCGACGCGACACCGGAGCGCACGTCGAGCATCACGGCACTGATCTTGTCGACGAACGCGTTGAACGACTTCGAGATTTGCGCGACTTCGTCATGACCGTCCACATTCAGGCGTTGCGTCATGTCGCCATCGCCCGAACCGATCGTGTCCATCGCATCGCGCACGACCGACAGGCGCTTGAAGGCACGCGACGTGAAAAGCGACGCGATGACCAGCGCGATCAGCGTGAGCACGACCAGCGTAATGACGGTGGCACCCAGCACGTGGGTCAGACCGGCGGTCGCTTCGGCGCGGTCGAGCGCGACGACCAGATACCAGTCGGTGCCCGGGATGCGCTTAGCCTTGAGCAGCTTGGGCGCGCCGGCGAGCGTCATTTCCACTGGCTTGGCATCGTCGCCGGCCATACCGGCGAGCGAGTCGGCGGTGAGCGTGGCGGCCACGTCGGTCGACGGCTTGAGCGAGAACTTGCTGTCGGGGTGCGCGATCACCTGACCGTCGCTCGCCACTACCAGCGCCAGACTGGCCGGCGTGGGATGCACCGCTTTGATGATGTCCTGCACGCCCGTGAGTGCCACCGCACCGCTCACGACACCGGTAATCTGCCCGTCGCGCAAAATCGGCGTGGTGAAGGCGACATACGGGATGCCCGTCGACGAATCGCCGTACGGCTTGGTGACCACCAGCTTGCCGGCGGCCACGGCGCTCTTGTACCAAGGGCGTGCCGTCGGATCGTAATCGGGCTGCGTGACGGCGGTGGAGAAGAACGTCTTGTCCGACCAGCCAACGCTGGTGATCGGGAAATCGTTGGTCTTGCCAAGCAGCTTGACGAGGCCGCCGGGGTCGCCCTTTTCCACGACTTGCGCGGTGGCGTTCACGGCGGTCGCCTTATCGGTGGACCAGCGCTCGATGGTGCTCGCGTTGCCGTTAGCCACGGCCGCGAGGGTGTGAGCGATGCTCGTCATCATGCTGTCACGCACGATCACATAGGTCGTGATGCCAGACAGAATCAGGGCGCCGACCACCGTCAGGCAGGTGATCAGCAGAATCCGGGTTCGCAACGAAGTGACTTTCATAAGCGGTCTTCGATTGGCCCGCGCACGAGCCGTTGAGAGAGGGGAACCGTCGCGATGGGCGATGGCCCCCGCTGACGCACTCAAACACTACTGGTCTACTCTCTCGGCTTACGGCGCAATCCGGTGACAACTTTAATGAGCGCAGATCAATGCGCGTCAGGCCGGGCTCAATCGGGCCGGCGTAACTTTCCGATGCTTACGGCAGCGGCCCCCTTCGGCCCCCTTCGGCACCGCGACGGTGCACACCTACGCCATCCGCCGCCCTGCCCGCCGAACGACGCGCCACCACAGCGGCACCATCCCGAGACTGACCACGGCCGCCAGCGCGAGCGCTGAGCGCAGGCCCGCCTCAAACGGGTGCAAGGTCGCCAGCAGCGAGCCGAAGGTGGCAACGCCGAGCGCGGCACCCGCCTGACGTGCGGTGTTGAGTACCGCTGCGGCGACGCCTGCGCGTGCTGCGGGGACCGTTTCCAGCGCTGGCGCGGTTGCGATAGGCGAAACAACGCCCGACGCCAGACCGATGGCCAGCATTGGCAAGATTGCGAAGCCGTAGGCCATGTCACCTGTCACGAACCACAAACCCAGCGCCCCGGCCGCATATCCGCCAAAGGCCACGATCATCGGCCAGACCGGGCCGAACCTCGTCGCGATTCGCCCGGCCAACAGACTGCCCGCCGCCACCATGACCGTCATCGGCAGCAATGCCACGCCGGTTTGCAGTGGCGAATAGCCGCGCGCCTGCTGAAAGTGCAGGCTGACGACAAACAACAAGCCATAGAAGACGAAGGCGGAGGCCATCGATGCACACGTCGAACCCGAGAAGACGCCGTGGCGGAATAGCCCCAAGGGCAACATCGGGTGCGCGTGCACCGTTTCGATGCGCAGCAGAATGGCCCAAGCGAGGCAGGTCGCGATGATGCCGCCGACAATGACGGGCGAGGTCCAGCCGAGGGTGTGTCCTTCGATCAGCACACCCACGAGCGTGCCGAGTGCCACGACGCCGCAGACGAGTCCCAGCAGATCGACGGGCTTGCCCGGACCGGAGATGGCACTCCCCCGGTCTTCTGTGATGCGCCATGCCATCGCCATGCCGGCAAGGCAGATCGGCACGTTCACGAAGAACACGCTGCGCCAGTCGAACCAATGGATCAACACGCCGCCCACGAGCGGACCGGCGGCCATCGCGATGCCACCGAGACCGACCCAGCGCCCGATGGCGCGCGCACGCGCTTGCGGGTCCGGGGTGGCGTCGCGAATGAGCTTGAGCGAACACGGCACCAGCAGTGCCGCACCGATGCCTTGTAACGCGCGTGCGGCGATCAGTATGTCCGGTGAGTCCGCCAGCGCACAGGCCAGCGACGCGAGCATGAAGAGTCCGAGCCCCGCGAGATAGACGCGTCGCGCACCCCATCGGTCGCCCAGCGTGCCCCCGGTGAGCAGCAGGCTGGCGAACATCAGCGTGTAGGCGTTGACCACCCACTGGAGTCCCGCCATCTGCACGTCGAACGCGACGCTCAGTCGCTCGAGCGCAACGTTGACGATGGAGGTGTCGAGCAAAACCACGACATAGCTGATGCAGGTCGCCGCGAGCACACGGCGGCGCGCGATGTCGGCTCCCATGTCGGCTGCGATGTCGACTGTTATGTCGGCGTCACCGCCGGTGTGAGGGGATGTGGCGTGTTCGATGCCGACACTGTCGGCGAGAGGCAACTCGCGATGGGCGCGCATAGCCGGCTTTCCTGTGAGGATGATGGCCGGAGTCTACGGGCGCGCGATCGCGGAATGTTTCTACGTGTCGTGAAGTGTCGACATCACTTAGATCACTCACGCCCTTTCGGGCTACCGGTTTTGCCGTCACCGGTACTGTTGTCGCCGCCATCGGTATCGTCGTCGCCGACAAACGGCGAACCGGTATCGACGCGGCCATCGCGAAGGGCCTTTCGTGCGGCTTCCGCGAGTGCTTCGTAGCGATTGCGAAAGCGCACCAGTTCCTTTTCGTCGAGTTCTTCCAGATCGAGCAGCGCGTTGTGGGCACCTTCCATGGCGCGGATCAACTCGTCGAGCTTGATCTGCATCGCGGCGGTATCGCGGTTCTGCGTGTTTTGAATCAGGAAGACCATCAGGAACGTGACGATCGTGGTCGACGTGTTGATCACGAGTTGCCACGTATCGCTGTAATCGAAGAGCGGGCCGGTGGCGGCCCATACGATGACGAGCCCGACCGCCAGCACGAACGATGCCGGCCGGCCGGTCACCGAGGAAAGGTAGCTCGAAAACTTCGAAAACCACTTGTCACCCATGACCATCTCCCGAGAACGGATCGATGGCGCGATGATGGCACAGTCACCCGCCGCGCGGGCGTCTCTGTGCCCGGGGTGCTCAGCGAAGGTTTGCGGCTTCGGGTGAGGAGAAGTCGGCGAAGCTGACGGTTCTCGCGTTGCAGGCTTCGGTGAGCTCGGGATCGTGACTGGAGAAAAACACGCAGCGATCTTTGCCGAGCATGGTGAGCAGGTCGATCAACACGGCACGCGCGGCGGCGTCGAGACCGTTGCCCGGTTCGTCGGCGACGATCACGCGCGGGGCGCCCAGCAGCGTCGCGCTGAGAAAGAACTTGCGACGTGTGCCCAGCGACATCTGCTCGAAACGCTTCTCCATATGCGGCGCGAGCCCGAAGCGGTTGGCCAGATCCAGCACGGTGTCGTCGACGCTCACCTTCTTTTCGGACGCCACCATGTCGAGGAAGGCGCGGCCGGTCTGAACCGGGTACGCGAGGCAATCGTCGGGCACATAGGCCAGCGCGGATTTTGCGGCGAGCGGCGCGTCGCGCAACGCGTGGCCGTCGAGCCAGACGCCGCCCGCGTCGGCATCGATCGTTCCCGCGAGAATGCCGAGCAATGTCGACTTACCGCTGCCGTTTTCATCGCTCAACGCGATGCATCCGGCGCCTGCGCGGAAGTGCAGATTTTCGAAGAGCGTGCGGCTGCCGAAGCGTTTGGTGAGATGTTCGAAGCGAAGCATGGAAGAGTCGGTGAGCAGATCAGGGGGCGAGATAGTGCTGCTTGAAGATAACCCAGAGGATGACCTAGAGGATGACCCAGCGCGCGGCGAGTGCGGGGAGGCAGGTCATTTCAGATAGGTCTTGATGACATGCAGCATCGGGGCCATTTCGGTCTCCCGCTGCGCCTGATCGGGTTCGTTGACCAGATGGTCGACGAGGTGGCCTTCGATGACGGCCGCCATCAGCCCGTTGACCGCGCCGCGAATGGCCGCGATCTGTTGCAGGATTTCGACGCAGTCGCCCTCCTGATCCAGTTGGCGCTCAAGCGCCTGCGCCTGCCCTTGGATGCGGCGAACCCGTGCCAACAGCTTGTTCTTGTCTCGAATCGTATGCACGTCTGGCCGCGCTCCTGTAGATGCCGGGAAATCCGTGAAAAAAATGCTAACACAAATATACTGGTGGGGAGTATATTGGCGGCAGTCGCGGGTGGCCGTTTCGGGCCACGTTCCGACTCGCTCCGTCGAATAGCGACCGCGCTGTTCGATCTTCCCCGTCTGTTCGCGAGCTGTCTCATGACTGATTTCTCGACCCTCCTTCAGCAAGGCAACGCCTGGCTGTTCATTCCGAGCGCGATCCTGCTGGGCGCGCTGCACGGGCTCGAGCCCGGGCATTCCAAAACGATGATGGCGGCGTTTATCGTCGCGATTCGCGGCACGGTCGGGCAGGCGGTGCTGCTCGGCTTGTCGGCGACGGTCTCGCATACCGCAGTGGTGTGGCTGGTGGCGATGGCCGGCCTGTACTTCGGACGCGGCTGGGATGCCAACGCGACAGAGCCGTATTTCCAGTTGGCGTCGGCGGTACTGATCGTGTTGATCGCGTGCTGGATGTTGTGGCGCACGTGGCGCGACAACGCTCGGGCCCGCGCCCACAATGCTGGCCACGAGCCCGGGCACGTTCACACCGGACATGTGCAGCATCAGAACCTGAGCCGCGTCGCCCACACCTACGCCCATGCGCAGCCCGCACAAGGGCGTGTAGCGTCGGGGATGGCGACCACCGAGTATCAGGATGCCCACGAACGTGCCCATGCCCGCGACATCGAGAAGCGCTTCGGCGATCGCAATGTCACCACAGGGCAGATCGTGATGTTTGGCGTGACGGGCGGTCTCGTGCCGTGTCCGGCGTCGATTACGGTGTTGCTCCTGTGCCTTCAGCTCAAGCGCTTTGTACTGGGTGCCGGGCTCGTGTTGTGCTTCAGCATCGGGCTGGCCCTCACGATGGTCGTCTCCGGGGTATTGGCGGCGCTGAGTGTGCGGCACGTATCGCGACGCTGGCGTGGTTTCGGTGAATTCGCGAGAAAAGCGCCGTATTTCTCGGGCGCGCTGATCATTCTGGTCGGCCTGTACGTCGGCTATCAGGGCGCGTCGCATCTCTGGTTCAACGGCTGAGCCGGTCAATCCTCTGCGTCGATTAGTGCGGTCGGCAAACAAATCCTGTGCGGCGGGGCGGCTGGTCGACGCCCTGCCGCGTCCCTAGACTGGGAGCCTCGATTGTTTCCGATAGAGGATTCCGCACATGACGCACTTTCTGCTTCGCACGCTCAAACTGGCCGCGTTGGGTCTTTCGCTCGGTGCCGCCACCGTTGGCGCGGCACCCGCGTCGGAGGCCGCTGCGCATCCGACCATCCGCACGATGCTCGGCGCGACGCCGTTGGATCATCTCGATCCGAAGCGCACGGCGCTCCTCGTGATCGATTTCCAAAACGAATATTTCACCGGGCGCATGCCGATTCGCGACGGTGCCCGGGCTATGGAAAACGCCAAGCAACTCATCGCGTTTGCCGACGAAGCGAAGATTCCCGCGTTCCAGATTCAACACGTCGCACCCGCGGGGGCCGCTGTGTTTGCGAATGACGGGTCAACGGTCGCGTTCGTGCCGGGGATGGCGCCGCGTGCACACGACACGGTATTGCAGAAAACGACGGTCAGCGTGTTTGCCAGCACCGATCTCGACAAACGGCTCAAGGCAAAGGGCATCGATACGCTCATCATCGCCGGTCTGATGACGCATGCCTGCGTGGCCGGCGCCGCGCGGGATGCCGTGCCGTTGGGCTATACCGTCGTGGTAGCATCGGACGCCACCGCCACCCGGGACATCACGCGTGCCGACGGCTCGCAAGTGTCGAGCGATGCGTTGCACCGCGCGGCGCTCGCCGAAATCGAAGACACTTTCGGCGATGTGATGACCACCGACGGCATTCGCCGGCTGCCGCTGCGTTGATGGCGGCCCCGTTCCCGTTCTGACCTGCTCACGACATCCGTCATGGATCAATTGCTGGCAATGCGCATCTTTTGCACCATCGTCGACGCCAAGGGTTTTTCGGCGGCGGCGGACGTGCTCGGCATGTCGCATTCCAGCGTGTCGCGGCAGTTGAAGCAGACCGAGGCGGCGTTGGGCGTGCAACTGCTCAATCGCACCACGCGGGGTTTCACGGTGACCAGTGCCGGGGAGCGTTATCACCGGCATTGCCTCGATATCCTGTCGCGCGTGGATGCCATGACGCATGCCATGTCGAGCGAGCGCGAACAGGTGAGCGGTGCGTTGCGTGTGACGGTGCCGTTAGCCATCGGCACGTTGGAGTTGGCCGACTGGTTGCCGGCTTTTCAATCGCAATATCCCGATATCGCCTTGACGTTGTCGTGCAGCGACCAGTTCGTCGATCTCGTCGCTGAGCGCTTCGATGTTGCATTGCGCATCAGCGCGGCACCGCTGGCCGATAGCAGTCTGATGGCGAAGCTGCTGACGACGTCGGATACCGTTATCGTCGCCTCACCGGCGTATCTCGCCCAACACGGCTTACCGTCGATGCCCGCAGATCTGGTGAGCCATCGACGCCTCGCGTCCGTGCGGCCGGGGCAAGCGGCGGAGTGGTCGATGACCGACGCCGCGGGCGAGCTGCATCGCGTGCCGGCTGCGGGTGGATTCACCAGTGACGCGATTCCCGCGCTGTTTTCTGCGGCGCTCGCCGGTGCGGGCATTGCCGCGTTCACCGAGCGCACCGTGCGCACCGAACTCGCACGAGGCACGCTCGTCCGGGTGCTGCCGCAGTACCGCATGGGGGCACATCACTACTACGCGCTGTATCCGCGTACGCGCCACGTCAACCCGCGAGCGCGCGCGTTCATCGACTTCATGGCGGGGCACTACGGCCGTCGGTAACTGGACTTCGGCGACTTCGGTGACTTCGGCGACATCGCCACGATGCCGAACCCGCCGTTCAGCAGAAGATATCGACCGTTTGTGCGAGGAATTTGGCCACCGGGGCGAGCCGTGCTGCTGCCGAACCCACTGCCACCAATCCGTCCAAGAGAGCCATCCAGGGCATATCGACCTCCACTATTCGGTTTCATCGGTCTCGCGTTTTCGCGAGTTGATTCAACGATACCGGGCGGGACGTTCCGTGCAAACTGAGACAAATCACAGTGACGGCCGGCTATGCCAGAATTGAAGCCTCTGCCAGCCCGGCATCGCTTGTGCGAGGCATCTTCCCATGACGGATTCCCACGACATTGCACCGGAAAGCACGGCCGCGCGCGTTGCGCTGTGGCGTGGCCTTCACCGTGAAATCGACGCCGCCCCGCCGGTACTCGACGACGCTATCGGCCTGAAGCTGCTAGACCCGCCCGCCGACTGGCGCGAGCGGGGCGACATGAATCCGGCATTCACCCGCCCGTTTCGCGCGTCTATCGTGGCCAGAGCCCGATTCATCGAAGACCTTGTCGTAAGCGAAGCGCAACGCGGGGTGCAGCAATATGTGATTCTCGGCGCCGGGCTCGACAGCTTTGCGCAACGGCGCCCCGATGTCGCGAAGCGCCTGACGATCTTCGAAGTGGACCGTCCGGGGCCGCAGCAATGGAAGCGCAACCGGCTCGTCGAACTCGGCTACGGCGTGCCCGACACGCTACGGTTCGTGCCGGTGGACTTCGAGGCAGGTCAGTCGTGGCGCGACGCGCTGCTGCATGAAGGCTTCGACGCCCACAAGCCCGCCGTCGTCGTCTCGACCGGCGTGAGCATGTACCTCACGCGTGAGGCTAACGCGGCAACGTTGCGCGAGGTGGCGGCGTTTGCGCCGGGCTCCACGTTTGCGATGACCTTTCTGTGGCCGCTGGCGATGGCGGACGCCGATGTGCGTCCCGGGCTGGAAATGGCGGAGAAAGGCGCGCGCGCGAGCGGCACGCCGTTCATCAGCTTCTTCCAGCCGGACGAGATGATGGCGCTGGCGACGGAAAACGGCTTCAAGACGGCGCAGCACGTCAGTGCCCATACGCTGACGCAACGCTATTTTGCGCATCGCAGCGATGGCTTGCGTCCGCCCGGGAATGCCGAAGACCTGTTGGTCGCGACGACTTGATTCACCCGACCGGACGGCTGACCGCAGCGCGCATTCTGATCGGCGAAACCGGCGCTATCGCGCTATGCTTCGCGCGGCGGCAATACCTGCCGTCACCGCTTTGAGCCAATCACCGGAGTTTTCGCATGACGTTGACCGAGCTGCTTGTCCCCACGCTGTCGCAGATGCTGCGCGCGTTGTCTAATTGGCTGGATAAGGCCGCAGAATACGAACGCTCAGCGGGTAAAGACCCCAACGCGCTGATGACGTTGCGTCTCGCCCCCGACATGTATCCGCTCGCCGCCCAAGTGCGCTTCGTGAGCTATCAGGCGATGGAGCCGGCTTATCGACTGCGCGGAGAAGCCGTGGCCGAGGCGGCGCTCGATGTGCAGCGCGAAGGCTGGAATGCCAACCAGAAGCCGGGCACGTTTGACGACGCCAAGGCTTGCCTCGCGCGTTCACTCGCGTTTCTCGACGCCCTGCCGCCGGGCGCACTCGACGCGGGCAAAGACCTCACCGTGTCGCTCTCACTGCCGAACGGCGTCGTGTTCGACATGACCGGCGATCAGTACGCGCGCGACTGGCTGCTCGCCCAGTTCTACTTCCATATCAACACGGCTTACGGCATCTTGCGTCACCACGGCGTCGAACTCGGCAAGGCCGACTACGTGCCGCATGTGCTGGCTTATCTGCGTCCGGGCACGGCACCGCAGGCATAAGCCATTAGCATCGCCCCCTCACGCCACGCGCGCCTCACCGTCCATTACTCTCCGATCAGAAACGGCGGCCCGAAGCGCGTGGCGATGTGTTCGGTCGACTCGAACAGCTCACGCAGCACCTGACTCGTGCACGTGGGCTGCACATACAGATAGAACGCCACATCGGGTAACCGGGGCAGACCGTCCGCCTCCGAGAGCACGCGCATATTGGCGTCGAGCAGTTCGGTGGTGCGCGCGGTGATGCCAAGCCCCGCACTGATCGCGGCCTTGATGCCCGTTAGCGTGGGCGAATGGAAGCTGGTTCGCCACGCAATACCGGCCGCATTGAGCCGTTCGATGGATAACCGCCGGAACAGGCTCAATTCGTCCGCCATGACGAGCGGCACCGGCTCGGCGGCATTGAAGATGAAGTCGTCCGCACAGATCCAGACCATCGGCGACGTGCGCAGCTTAATGCCCGGAAACCCTTCGTCATAGCGTGTCGAGATCGCCAGATCGAGCTCCTTGTCGCGCAACGCGTCCATCAGGTGCGGGCTGCGCCCGACGATGATTTCCAGTTGCAACTCGCCGGACAGCTTCGACAACCGGCGCAGCATACTCGGCAGTATCGAGTCGGCCACATCGTGCGGCGAGCCGATGCGCAGCTTCTCCGCGGGCCCGCGCGTGTGCATGACCTGCACCGCCTGATCGTTGAGCGCGAGAATCTTGTTGGCATACGCCACCAGCCGCACGCCATCGGCGGTCATCGTCTTCTGACGCCCCTGCTTTTCGAACAGCGGGCAGCCCATTTCCTGCTCCAGCCGCTGCATCTGCTGCGTGATCGCCGACTGGGTGCGGCCCACGCGCGTGGCCGCTGCCGCAAAGGTTTCGTGCTGGGCAATCGCGACGAAAGTGCGCAGTAGATCGATATCCAGATTTCGCATGAGGTTCCGTGTCGATACTTCAGAGTTGCTAATGTATCTGGGATAAAAATTAAATTGTTCTTGCAGATTTTGGTCGATAACCTGCATAACACTCAAGCAATATTTATGTGACCGAGGGCAGATCACTCCCCCGCTAATGGATCCCCTCAAACGGTCCAACCCAAGGAGACTCAGGATCATGTGGCAACGACACCTTGCAGCCGCGCTGTTCGCGACCCTCGCCATGACGGGCCTCGCGCACGCCGACCAACTGGCTGACATCAAGGCGCGCGGCACGCTCGTTTGCGGCACGCAGAACGCCAGCGAGCCGTACGCGTTCCCCGATGCCGCCACGCGCAAGATCGTCGGCTTCGACGTCGACGTGTGCAGCGCGATCGCCAAGGGTCTCGGTGTGAAGCTGGAACACCGTGCGCTGTCGACCGATGCCCGTATCGCTGAGTTGAAGACACGCCGTGTCGACGTGCTGGCCGCTGCCGTCGCGTGGATGCCCGCACGCGCCGCACAGGTCGACTTCAGCGATCAATACTTCGTTGCCCCGATTCGCGTGCTGGTGCGCGCCGATTCGCCGATCCAGACGCTGGACCAACTCGCCGGCAAGAAGATCGCTGCCTCCGAAGGCTCCAGCTCCGCGGCAGTCTCAGTCACGCGCCTGCCCGACTCCAACCTGCTCACGTTCCACGACATCTCGTCGGCGTTCCTCGCGCTGAAACAAGGCAAGGTGGAAGGTCTCGTCGCCGGTCAGCTGATTCTGGCGCGTTTTGCCAGCGACGCCGCCGCCAAGGGTGAGACGCAGCAATTTCGCCTGCTGACCAAGCCGGTCTACGAAGAGCGCTGGGGTGTGGTGACCAACAAGAACGAGCCGGCACTAATGGCAGCGGTCAACAAGATCCTGCTCGACTATGACAAGACCAACGGCTTGCAGGACAGCTTCGACAAGTGGCTGGGCGCCAAGTCCGTCTACAAGTTCACGCGCGACTACAAGGTCGAGCCGATCAAAGTGCAGTAAGCGAGACGCCCCGCGATGTTCGATCTCTCGTTTTTGCTTGAAGACGGCTACCTGAAGCTGTTTCGCGATGGGGTGCTGACGACGCTGCGCCTGTTCGTGGTCTCTGGCCTGCTCGCGGTCGTGGTGGGCGTGGTGCTCACCACCTTGCGCGCCATGCCGGTGAAGTTGTTTAAGGGCTTCGTGATCGTGGTGGTCGAGTACCACCGCAATGTGCCGGTACTGGTGCAGATTCTCGTGTGGTACTTCGGCGTGCCGCAACTGCTGCCCGATGGCGCGCGTGACTGGATCAATGCCGGCAACACCGAGTTCTTCTTCGCGACGGTGGCGCTCGCGCTCAACGCGGGGGCGTTCATCTCGGAAGACATGCGCTCCGGCCTGCGCGCCATTCCCCACACCCAACAGGAAGCCGCGTGGTCGATCGGCCTGACGTATCTGCAATCGTTTCGCTACGTGATCCTGCCGCAAGGCATTCGCGCGGCGTTGCCCGCCCTGCTCAATCAGGCGCTGCTGCTCTTCAAGAACAGTTCGCTGGCGATGGCTATCGGGGTGCACGAGCTGCTGTATCGCACGCGTCAGATCGATAACCTGACCTTCCGCACATTCGACGTATTTCTGGTGGCGACGATTTTGTATCTGATCGGTACGCTGGCCTTGATGGCGCTCTCCGAGCATTTTGCCAAGCGCCGTACGGCGCCGTCGGGAGTCTGAGGCCATGTTCGAGATTCTTCACGACTATCTCGCGTTGTTCCTCGTCGGCAGCTGGCCTAACGGCCCGCTGGGCGGCGTGGCGGTCACGCTCATCCTCTCGGCGTTGGGGCTGGTGATCTCGTTCCCGATTGCCGTGGCGATCGGTATGGGGCAAGTCTCGCCGTGGCGTTGGCTGCGCCGTGTGATCGGTGTGTGGACGCGCCTCGTGCGCGGCATTCCGCTGCTGATGATCATCTTCTGGGCGTACTTCGCGGTGCCGTTGCTGGTGGGGGCCGAAGTCTCGGCGTTCACGACGGCGGTCTGCGCCATCATCGTCTACGAAAGCGCCTTCCTGTCGCAGATCGTGCGTGCCGGTTTGGAAGGCCTGCCGCGCGGACAGATGGAAGCCGCGCGCTCGAACGGGCTGTCGTGGCTGCAAAGCATGCGCTACGTGCAGTTGCCGCAGGCGCTCGCCAACATGCTGCCGTCGATCGTCAATCAGTTCGTGTCGATCATCAAGGCGACGTCGCTGGCTTACGTCATCGGTGTGCCGGAGCTGACGTACTCGGCCGCGCAGGTGAACACGATCACGTTGACCAAGCCGCTGCAAACGTTCCTCGTGCTCGCAGCATTCTATTTCGTGGTGTGTTTCGCCATCTCGCGCTTCGCCGGCTGGCTGGAGCGTCGCATCGCCCGCCAGCGCGCGGGGTTGGCCTGAGCCCATGAAGCACCCAAGTGAGCACTCAAGTATTCAGAAGGAGAACGCGGCCATGACCATGCTCGCATTCGAGAATGTCCAGAAGTACTACGGTGAGCATCACGTGCTCAAGGGCATCGACGCCACCATCGAGCGCGGCGAAGTCGTTGTCGTGTGCGGGCCGTCGGGCTCGGGCAAGTCGACGCTGATCCGCACCGTCACCCGGCTGGAAGCGATTCAGCAGGGACGCATCCTGTTCGAAGGCAAGGACGTGACGGCGCGCGACGTGAAGCTCAACCAGTTGCGTGCGCGCATCGGCTTTGTGTTCCAGAGCTTCAACCTGTTTCAGAACCTGTCGGTGCGGCAGAACCTGATTCTCGGCCCGACGAAGGTGCTCGGCATGTCGCGCGATGAAGCCACGGCGCAAGCCGAAGCGCTGCTCGCGAAGGTGGGCCTCGCGCACAAGATCGATGCGATGCCGGCCAACCTGTCCGGCGGGCAACAGCAGCGCGTGGCGATTGCGCGCGCGCTGGCCATGAAGCCGCCGCTCATGTTGTTCGACGAGCCGACGAGTGCGCTCGATCCGGAGATGGTGCAGGAAGTGCTGCAAGTCATGCGCGCCCTCGCCGACGAAGGTCTGACGATGATGATCGTCACGCATGAGATGGGGTTTGCCCGCGACGTCTCGAGCCGCGTCTGGTTCATGGATCAGGGTGAATTGCTCGAAGACTCACCGCCGGCGGAGTTCTTCAGTCAGCCGAAGCACGCGCGTGCGCAGCGGTTCCTGCAAGACGTGCTGCGTCCCCAACCGTTCGTGAGCGTGCCCCGCGACGCGGTACCGGCCTGATACCCCATAACGATAAAACACACACGCGACACTGCCCCAGTCAGCTGTTTTCGGGCACATCCATAACAAAGCTTCACGGAGAACACCCTCACCATGTCCACGCAAACCGAACAACGTCAGGCCGTCGTGGCCGATGCCATCGCCGCAATGAAGGCAGCACTGGCCCCGGCGGGCGAGACGCGCCCGGCACTCGCTGCCGTGCTCGAACAGGTCAAATCGCTCGCCGCGCGCACCGCGCTGTGGAACGACGCCGATTTCCCGCCGCCGAACGACGGTGAGCTGCAAGCGCGCTATCTGATTCACGAAGATGCCGACCGCACCTATGCGCTGTATCTCAACGTGATGCGCCCCGGCAAGAAGATCACGCCGCACAACCACACCACGTGGGCGTGTATCGCGGCGGTCGACGGCACTGAATACAACTACGTGTATCGCCGCACCGACGACGGCGCGACGCCCGGCGTCGGCACGCTCGAAGTGAGCGACACCGTCGTGGTCGACCCGGGGCATGGCATTGCGCTCGCTTCGGAAGATATCCACGCCGTGGAGATCAAGGGCGAAGCCCCCATTCGCCATCTGCACATGTACGGCCGCGCTCTGGAGACGCTCACCGAGCGCATCACGTTCGATCTGGATAAAGGCACGTATCAGGTGATGGACATCGGCGTGAAGACACGTCGATAAGCGCAAACACTCACCGATAAAAACCGCCGCCTGCGTGGTGCGCTGAGCGCCTGACGCGGCACCGGCGGCGGTAATTCCTGACGGCGCGAGCGAATCTCGCGCCCCCCGCATCACACCGCCCTGACCGGCGGTGCGGGCTCGCTCATCCCTACGTTTCGGCAAACGCCGCGACGAACTTCGAAAACTGACGCTACGCTATGACCTCGTTCACTCCTTCATTCGTGCCGGCCGCCCAGCTCAAGGACTGGCTGCACGACGGCGCCGAGATTGCCGTCTTCGACGTGCGCGAGCACGGCCAGTACGGCGAAGCCCACCTGTTCTACGGCGTGACGCTGCCCTATAGCCGCCTCGAACTCGATATTCCCCGGCTCGCGCCGCGCCGCGATGCGCGCGTGGTGGTCTATGACACCGATGCCACGGTCGCCGTGGAGGCAGCCGCACGTCTGGCGGCGCTTGGCTACACGAACGTGCATGTGCTGGAGAACGGCACCCAAGGCTGGCAACAAGCGGGTTATGCGTTGTTCGCCGGGGTGAATGTGCCGTCGAAGACGTTCGGTGAACTGGTGGAATTGGCGTATCACACGCCGCGCGTGACCGCGCGTGAACTCGCCGCGATGCGCGAGCGCGGCGACGAGGTCGTGATTCTCGATGGCCGCCCCGTCAACGAGTATTTGAAGATGACGATTCCGTCGTCGATCTGCTGCCCGAACGGCGAGCTGGGCTACCGTATTCGCGAACTGGTACCGAACCCGCAAACGCCCATCGTGGTGAATTGCGCCGGGCGTACCCGCAGCATCATCGGCGCGCAGACGCTCATCAATCTCGGCATTCCGAACCCGGTGATGGCGCTCGAGAACGGCACGCAAGGCTGGTACCTCGAAGACCTGCCGCTCGAACACGGCAGCACGCGCCGTTATCCGGAGGCCGTGGCGCCGTCGAACGTCGCCCAGATGCAGGAAGCCAGCGATGCGCTGGCCGAGCGCTTCGCCGTGCCGGAAATTGACGCAGCGACGTTTGCCGAGTGGGCTGCCGACGCGTCGCGCTCGCTGTACCTGTGCGACGTGCGCACGCCCGAAGAATTCGCCGCCGGCACGTTGCCGGGCGCGCAGCACACGCCGGGCGGCCAGTTGATTCAGGCGACCGACCAATATGTGGGCGTGCGTCATGCCCGCGTGGTGCTGTTCGACAACGACGGCGTGCGCGCACCGATCGTCGCTAGCTGGCTGCGTCAGCTGGGTCACGACGCCTGTGTGTTGCGCGATGGACTCGACAGCGGCGTATCGCTGGCCGCCACGACGCCCGCGTTCGACATCACGCTTCCGGAGATCGATGCCGCTGCGCTCGCCGGGTCGCTGGCTGACGACAGCGTTACCGTGATCGACGTGCGCCCGAGCATGAGCTACCGGCGCGAACATATTCCGGGATCGCACTGGGCGATTCGTCCGCACCTGCCGCAGTTGCCGGCAGCGCATAATGTCGTGCTCGTGGCCGATGAGCGCGGCGTTGCCGAATTGTTCGTGGCCGACTGGCGCCGCGCCCATCCTGCCGACTCGCGCACGTTCTCGCTGCTGGCTGGCGGGTTCAAGGCGTGGACGGCGGCGGGCCAGCCGGGCATGAGTACGCCCGACCTGCCGGCGGATGCCGAGTGCATCGATTACCTGTTCTTCGTGCACGACCGCCACGACGGTAACAAGGCGGCCGCACGTCAGTATCTGGCGTGGGAGACGGGCCTGCTCGCCCAGCTCGACGAGCAGGAGCGCGGTGCTTTCCGCATTGGCGCTATCGGCGGTATCGCCGCCGCCGCTAAGTAATTGCAGTCGCAGTGCCTGTGCGTGCGCGGCCCGGTCGCGCACGCGACGAATCCGACCTGCCGGTCATTGCCAACGCCCTGATCATGTCCCGACAAACGCCCCCCCAACGTCTTGCCACCCGTCTTGTGAAGGGCGGCACGCACACCCCTGTCGTCGGCGGCCGTGCCGTCAACCCGCCCGTGGTGCGCGCGTCCACCGTGTTGTTCGACTCGATGGACGATCTGAACGATGCCCGTCGCCGTCGCAGCACCGAACGCATGTTCACCTACGGCGCGCGCGGCAATCCGACCGGGTTTGCACTCGAAGACGTGGTGGCTGCGCTCGAAGGCGGCTATCGCACGCGGCTTTTCCCGACCGGGCTGGCGGCGATCTCGATGGTGTTTCTCGCTTACGTGCGCCCCGGCGATCACGTGCTGATCGCCGATTGCGTGTATCAGCCGCTGCGGCACTTCGTCGAGACATTCCTCAAGCCGTGGGGCGTGCATGTCACTTACTTCCGCGCCGATGGCAGCGATGTCGGTGAGCACATGACCGCCCGCACGAAGCTGGTGTACGTGGAAGCGCCGGGTTCGCTCGTCTATGAAATGTGCGACATCCCCGCGCTGGCCGATCTCGCTCACCGTCACGGGGCGTTGCTGGTGGCCGACAACACTTGGGGATCGGGCGTGCAATATCGTCCGCTGATGCTTGGTGCGGATGTATCGGTGATGGCGGCGACGAAGTATCTGAGCGGGCACTCCGACGTGATGATGGGCACCGTCACCACCACCGAGGAAGTCTGGCAGACGCTCTCGACGATGGCCGATGCGCAGGGCGTGGCCGTGAGCCCGGACGATGCTTATCTCGTGCTGCGCGGCACGCGCACGCTGGCGGCCCGCCTGCAAATGCACGAGCGCCACGCGCTGGAAGTTGCGCACTGGCTGGAGAGTCAGCCCGAGGTGGCGCGTGTCTTCTGTCCGGCCCTGCCCTCGCACCCCGGGCATGACCTGTGGCAACGCGATTGTCTGGGCACCAACGGGCTGATCTCGTTCGAGTTCGCGAACGCTACGGCTTTGCAGGCAGACCGCTTCGTCGATTCGTTGACCCTGTTCGGTATCGGCGCGTCGTGGGGCGGCTTCGAGAGTCTGGCGACCGTGTCGAATGTTGCCGGCACGCGCACCTGTGAGGACTGGTCGACGGCCGGGCCGATCGTGCGGCTGCACATCGGTCTGGAAGACCCACAGGATCTGATGGACGATCTGGCCGCCGGATTCGCGCAAATGCCGGCGTAACGCCGCGTTCTTTAGCCCTCGCCTCCCGTCATGCGCAGCCCTGCAATGCCGAGAATCGCGAGGGCGAGGAAGCCGCCGCGCGACCATGTCAACGCTTCGCCGAAGACCATCACACCGATAACGACCAGACCGATGGTGCCGATGCCCGTCCAGATGGCATACGCCGTGCCGACCGGCAGCGTCTTCAACGCCAGCGCCAGCAGATAGATGCTGGCCAGCGCCGCGGCCAGTGCGACGACGCTGGGCGTGACGCGCGTCCAGCCACTATTGAGCTTGAGGGCGATGCCCATCGCAATTTCAAGCGCGGCCGCCAGCAGCAAATATCCCCAAGCCATCGCGTCATTCCTCCTGCGCCAGTGGCACGCCGCGATTCGCGACGATGGCCGCCTGTACGGCTGGCCGTTCGGCAATGGTCGCGAGCCAGCGCCGCATATGCGGAAACGCGGCGATATCGAGGCGCAACTCTTCGTACGTGCGCAGCCACGCGAACGCCGCGATATCGGCGATTGAATAGTCGTTGGTCGCGAGATAGGCGGACTGTGCAAGACGCGCTTCGACCACGCCAAGCAGACGCAGCGACTCCTTGCGATAGCGCTCGATGGCTTCGCGATTGTCTGTTTTCGCGCCGTGTAAAAACCACCACAACTGCCCGAGCATCGGGCCGATGCCACCGATCTGGAAATGGAGCCACTGCTGCACGGCGAGGTGCCCGGCCTCAGTGGCAGGCTGCAAAACCCCCGTTTTGTCCGCGAGGTAGGTGAGGATCGCTCCCGACTCGAATACCGTCTGATCGCGTTCGTGATCGACGATGACCGGAATCTTGCCGTTCGGATTCAGCCGCAAAAACTCGGGCTGCTTCTGTTCGCCTGCCGACAGATCGACGTCGATCTGACGATAAGCCAGCCGGGCTTCATGCAGATACAGGCTGATCTTCAGCCCATTGGGCGTGTTTGCGGTGTACAGCGTGATGGGGTGTGCCATGACGTTCCTCTCGTGGGCGGTCGCCGAATGACTTCAGGAATGATTTCGCGTTAGGGAATTATGGATTGCAATTGCAATCGTTGCAATTGCAATCCTATGCGGTTTCGTTTTGAACCGCAAGCGAGTCATCGGCACGCACACCCATCGGGCGACCGGGGAGGTCGCGAGGCACGTCCAGAGATGGCAGTTGAGGCTTGTGGGCCCTAGCGTTTGCTGTCGGAGAGGAGTTCGAAAGCGGCGGCGCTGGCGCGATCAAGGGCCTCGGCCGTCGGGCGCACGTCTTTCTCGCGGAATTGGCTCAGGAACAGCTCTGCGACCGTGGACTGGTAGACCTTCCACATCTTCTTGCGCAGCGTGCGGCCTTTGTCGGTGATGGTCGCGTAGGCGGCGCGGCCGTCTTCCGGCGAGCGCATCCGCGTCACCAGCCCTTCCTGCTCCAGCCGGTCGATCAGCCGCGTGAGGTTGTAGCGCTCGATGGCGAGCACGTCGGCCAGTTCATGCATGCGGCGGGTGCCGTCCGGCCCGCTTTCCAGCCCCCAGAGCGTGTCGTACCACGCATAGGCCGGCAAGCCAGCGTCGGCCAGACGGCGCTCGATTTCGCGAATCATCGTGCGGTGCGCGCGCACGAAGGAAAACCACAGATCGGGGTCGGTTGAACTCATGAGGGCCCTCGTCAAATTCGAATGTGAGTTGCAGTTGCAATTGTACATGGCTAGAATGGCCGGCAAGACGATTGCAATTGCAACTCACAAGGAGGCATGTCATGACTCAACCGCTGCTGGCGGCGCACGCTGCAAATTCCTCGCCCACGGATATCGACGCGCAAGAGACGCGCGAGTGGCTCGACGCGCTCGACGGCGTGACGCAATACGAAGGCCGCGCCCGCGCGCACTACCTGATGGATCGCCTCGCCGATTGGGATTTCGAGCGTCATGGCGATTACCACGGGCGCGTCACGACGGCGTACGTCAACACGATTCCCAAGTCGCGTCAGCCGGACTATCCGGGCGATCTCGCTATCGAGCGGCGCCTGAACGCCTTCATTCGCTGGAACGCGATGGTGATGGTGTTGCGCGCGGGCAAGCACTCGAACGTCGGCGGGCATATTGCGACGTATCAGTCGGCGGCAGTGTTGTATGACGTGGGCTTCAACCACTTCTTCCGTGGCCGCACCGACACGTTCGACGGCGACATGATCTACATTCAGGGGCACTCCGCGCCCGGCATCTACGGCCGCGCGTATCTGGAGGGCCGCATTACCGAGGCGCAGCTCGATGACTTCCGGCGCGAGGCGGGCCGCGACGGTATTTCGTCGTATCCGCATCCCCGCTTGATGCCTGACTTCTGGCAGTTTCCGACGGTGTCGATGGGGCTCGGGCCCCTCACCGCCGCGTATCAGGCGCGTTTCATGCGCTATCTCGAATACCGCAGCCTCAAGCCGCATCAGGGCCGCAAGGTCTGGGCGTTTCTCGGCGACGGCGAGATGGACCAGCCCGAGTCGCTGGCCGCGATTTCGCTCGGCGGGCGCGAGCGGCTCGACAACCTGATCTTCGTCGTGAACTGCAACTTGCAACGGCTCGATGGGCCAGTGCGTGGCAACAGCAAAGTCATTCAGGAACTGGAAGGCACCTTCCGCGCGGCGGGATGGAACGTCATCAAGGTGGTCTGGGGCAGCGGTTGGGACGCCTTGCTGGAAAAGGACACGCACGGTCTGCTGCGCGAGCGGATGATGGCCTGCGTCGACGGCGACTATCAGACGTTCAAGTCGCAAAACGGTGCCTACGTGCGCGAGCACTTCTTCGGCAAATCGCCCGAGTTGCTGGCGATGGTTGCGCACCTGAGCGACGACGAGATCTGGCAACTGGCCCGTGGCGGTCACGACGCGCTGAAGGTGCACGCAGCGTACGCGCAGGCGATGCGCACCCAAGGGCGGCCGACGGTGATTCTCGCGAAGACGGTCAAGGGCTTCGGCATGGGCGAGGCGGGCGAAGGGCAGAACGTCAACCATCAGTTGAAGAAGATGAGTGCCGATGCCGTGCGCGCGTTTCGAGATCGCTTCGATTTGCCGGTGCCGGACGATCAGCTCGAAGCGATGCCGTACCTCAAGCCGTCGCCGGACAGCCCTGAAGGCCGCTACTTTGCGGCGCGGCTTGCGGCACAGGGCGGAAACCTGCCGGCGCGTTTCGGTCTTCGTGCACCGCTGTCGATTCCGCCGTTGAGTGCATTTGGTGGGCAATTGAAGGACTCGGGCGAGCGCGAGTTGTCGACGACGATGGCGTTCGTGCGCATGCTAACCACGCTGCTCAAAGATCCCGAAATCGGCAAGCGCGTCATTCCTATCGTGCCGGACGAGTCACGCACTTTCGGCATGGAGGGCCTGTTCCGCCAGATCGGTATTCACTCGTATCTCGGCCAGCTCTACACGCCGCAGGATGCCGGGCAGTTGAGCTACTACAAGGAAGCGCGCGACGGTCAGATCTTGCAGGAAGGCATCAATGAATCGGGCGCCATTGCGTCGTGGATTGCAGCGGGCACGTCGTACAGCACGCACGACTTCGCGACGATTCCGTTCTACATCTTCTACTCGATGTTCGGTCTGCAACGGGTCGGCGATCTGGCGTGGGCGGCCGGCGATGCGCGCACGCGGGGCTTCCTGCTCGGCGCGACCTCCGGGCGGACTACGCTCATGGGCGAAGGGCTGCAACACGACGATGGGCACAGCCACGTGCTGTCGTCCGTGATTCCGAATTGCGTGTCGTACGACCCGACGTTCCAGTTCGAGCTGGCCGTGATTCTGCAAGACGGCATGCGGCGCATGTATGCGAACGACGAGGACGTCTATTACTACGTCACGTTGCTCAACGAGAATTACCAGCACCCGGCCATGCCGGAAGGCGCCGAAGCGGGCATTCTCAAGGGGCTGTATCTGTTGCAGGAAGGCGCCGCACCGGTGGCCGACGCGCCTCGCGTGCAACTGATGGGCAGTGGCGCGATTCTGCGCGAAGTCATGGCGGCGGGCGAGTTGCTGGCGAAGGATTTCGGCGTGGCGAGCGACATCTGGAGTGCGACGAGCCTGACCGAAGTGCGACGCGAAGGGCTCGCGGTGGAACGCTGGAATCTCCTGCATCCGTCGCAAATGCCGCGCGTGCCGTACGTGCAGCAATGTCTCGCGCAGCGGGATGGGCCGTTGGTGGTCGCCACCGATTACATGAAGATCATCGGCGATCAGATTCGCCCGTTCGTTTCGGACCGGCGGTTCGTGACACTGGGCACGGATGGTTTCGGCCGCTCAGATACGCGCGAATCGCTGCGGACGTTCTTCGAAGTGGATCGGCATTTCATCGTGCTTGCGGCACTCACTGCGCTGGCCGACGAAGGCAAGCTGCCGCGTGAGCGTGCCGCCGAGGCCATCGTCAAATACGGTATCGATCCGGAGAAGCTGGACCCGGCGTCGGTGTGACGTGTGACGTGTGGCGCGCCGTCAACGATCACTTTGGCGTTGGCGGCGCGTTGTCCGTGGTCAGGTGGGTGGAGACGAAGTGGGCAATCGTGGCGACGACTTCCGGCGCGAGCGGCAGTGACGGGTTGCCGTAGGTCGCGATGTTCGCTGCGCGGTTGTCGTTGGTCACTGCCTTCAGTACGTGATTCGTATCGGGCAGCAAGGCGAGCGTTGCTGCGGGCTGTGCCTGCTTGAGCCGCTGTGCATCGACAACGCCGACTTGCAGGTCGCGCTCGCCTTGCACGATGAGTGTGGGCACGCGCACGTCGGCAATCAGTTTGGCCGGGTCTTGCGCGAACAGGCTGATGAGAAAGCCCTGCACGGCCGGTGCGAAGAGCGGGGCCAGCGGCGCGGGCAGTGTCTTGACGTCCACATGCTCGCCCTTTGTGAGCGCGCGAATGGCGGCGTCGCCCGCATCGGCGATGCGACCGTTGGCGGGGTTGGCGTGCAACTGCTCGCTCAATACATCGCCCAACGGCCGTCCGCCCGTCGACACGAGAATCAGTCCACAGACGCCCTCCGGATGACGGGCCGCCGTTGCCAGCGCCATCAATCCCCCCTCGCTGTGACCCAGCAGCCAGACGCAAGGTGCACGCGTTTGCTGACGGATGGTGCCGACCCACGTCAATGTGTCTTGCACGTAATCGTCGACGGTCACGGCATTGGCATCCGCCACGGCTTTCGCGCTGCCGAACATGCCGCGCTTGTCGATGCGAACGGTGGCGATGCGATTCGCGGCCAGCCCTTCGGCGAGCAACCTGTATGGCTCAGCACGCACGCCCAACGGATTGTTGCCGTCGCGATCCGTCGGCCCGGAGCCGGGAATGATGAGCACCGTGGCGATGGGTTGCGCGGGAGACTCGAGCATCCCCGCGAGCGGCCCATGCGGACCCGGTGCCTGCATTTCGGTGGTCGCGGCATCTGTCATGGTGGCGGCAGTGATCAGCGAAAGGGTGACGCCGAAAGACAGTACGGACTTGAGCATCGCGAAACCGTTAGCGGGCTGCGCCGTCGAGTGTCGACAAAATCTGATGAGCCGCGCGCACGCGCTCCGCGATCGGGAACGCCTTATTGGCGAGGATCACGATGCCCATCTGCTTGGCGGGCACGAACGCGACATACGCGCCGAAACCATTCGTCGAGCCGGTTTTGTTGACCCAGACCGCCGGTGTCGGGGCAATCGACGGCGAAAGCTCGCGCGCCGGCGTGGTCTCGTACGCCATCTTTGGACCGTTGCCCACGAGCAACGAATCGAGCGTGACCGGGTACGGGTACTGCTCCCAGATCAGGTCTTGCGTCATCGGGCTGTCGAAGTAGTAGCCGATGCGCGTGTCGTGAATCGCCTGCTGCAACTTGGCGTCACCGACCGGCTTGCCAAGTTGCACGCTGACGAAACGCAGCAAGTCGCCCGCCGTGGTTCGCACGCCATAGGCTTCCGATTCGAGAATGTCTGGTCGGATTCGCACCGGCTTGTCGGTCTTCGAATAGCCCCATGCGTAGTTCGCCATCTGATCGGCAGGCACGTGCAGATAGGTATGCGACAGGCCGAGCGGCGTGAACACGTGCTGGGTCATGAGCGTCGTGAAATCGCTGCCCATCGCGCGGGACGTGATCCAGCCGAGCGTGCCGATGCTCACGTTCGAATACGTGCGCACGGTGCCCGGCGGCTTCGCGGGCTTCCACGTATTCAGATAGGCGAGCAGTTGATCGTCGTCGCGAATGCCGTCCGGCACTTGCAGCGGCAGGCTGCCGGCCGTGTGGGTGCCGAGATTGAGCAGCGTGAGCTCACCGAAGGGCGTGCCGGCCAGCGACGGCAGGAAGCGGCTGGTCTTGTCGGTGAGCGAGAGTGCGCCGGTGGTTTGCGCGTAGGCGGTGAGCGTCGCGGTGAAGGTCTTGCTGACGGAGCCGATCTCAAACAGCGTGTCAGCCGTCACGGGCTTGTTTGCTGCCTTGTCGGCGACGCCGTAGTTGAAGACGTATGACTTGCCGTCAACGATCACGCCGACGGCCATGCCCGGGACGGCGTTGTCTTTCATGACCGATGCGACGGTCTGGTCAACGAGCGTCTTGATGGCGGCACTTTGCGGATCGGCGCCGGGTTGTGCGGCGTAGCTGCGCGCGCTCATGGCCATCCATCCAATGGCGGCAAGGGTGGCGATTGCCGCAACCGGCGTAAGGAAGGTGAAATGGCGTTTGTTCATCGGTCGGGGGTCTCCCTGAAGGCTTGTGCGGCGGGCGATCGACGAAATGTGCGACGCCCGTTTGGATTGCGCTAAGCCTAATCCGAAAGTTGTCGCCGGTCGTTCCCTCTGCTGGTAACAGACGTAACCGTTGCAACGCTCGTTCGACGAAAAAAAACCGCCCTCTACGGGGCGGCAACACGCTGAATCGATACAGGGGGGATTGCATTCAGCGCGGGGGTATCGACGATCCGCCATCAGCCCTGCGCTATCAGCGAGCGGCCAGTGGCGAATCGATTCGGAAATCAGGCGTCCTGAAGCGCAGGCTCTTCGCGACGGATCGACTCGGCGGAGATCATGGCGTCGGCGTTGAGCGGCGGAATGTCACCGAAGAGCGGACGGTAGACGAAATCGCCCACGTCGATCGGTGCGCCCGTGAGCGCACAAACGCCGGGGTGATGGGCCTTGCGCACGCGCCAGATCTGCGCGCCGTAGTTACCGCCCATCGCGTCGTTCCACGACACGGTGATGGTCAGTTCGCTCGCGATTTCGAGCACGCGCACGATCGGTGCGCGACGCGTGTACGGAATCACCGGCCGGCACTCGACCGGCTTCGCATCGAGCATGGCCACGGTGTGCTGCCAAACGCCCTTCTTGCGCAATGACGCGCCCGAGGCACTCGATACGCCGGATGCGCGGCCGCGGCCGCCCCGGTTGCTGCAATTGGTTCTGTTTTCGCTTCGCATAGTCAGGCCAGCCGGATGCGCGGCCCGAGAAGGCCGCCGAGTTTTTCGGCACCCAACAGCGCTGTCGCACGGGCCACCCCGTGCAGCGCATGTTGATGACGCCGGTACAACATCGCGTGGCTCCACTGCGCAAAGCGTCCGCGCACGATGCCACCTTTGAAAAAACCAAATCGCCCAAGCGCCCCGAACGCGTTGTAGTCCGAGAGCGACACAAGGGCCCCGTGATCGCGATAACCGAACGGCGGAATCGCATGACCTTCCAGCCACGCACCCAGATGCCGGCTCAGATGCGCGGCCTGCTGCGTGGCCACTTGCGCGGTCGGCGGCAAGGCACGTTCGCCGTCTGCGGGCACGAGTGAAGCGCAGTCGCCGACGGCGAAAATGCGCTCGTCCTGTGCGGTCTGCATCGTCGCGCGCACCACGATCTGGTTCGCGTGATTGGTGTCGAGTCCACCGATGCCTTGCAAGAAGTCAGGTGCTTTGACGCCAGCGGCCCACACGAGCAGATCGCCCGGGATCAACTGGCCGTCGTCGCGGTAGAAGCCATCGCGGTCGGCGCACACGATGCGCGTATCGGTCAGCACACGAAAGCCAAGGCGCTCGAGTTGCGCTTGGGTGGCTGACGAAATCTCCGGCGGAAAGGCGCCCAGCACACGCGGGCCGCCTTCAACGAGTGTGAGTTTCAGACGTTCGCGAATTTGCGGGTCGCCATAGGCCGTGGCCATTTCGAACATGCGGCTCAGTTCGGCCGCCAGTTCTACGCCCGTGGCGCCGCCGCCCGCGATCACGACACGTAATGCGTCGTCGTTCACGGTGCTGCGTAAGGCTTCGCAACGCAATGCGGTGTTGAAGGCTTCGGCCTGCGGCTGGCTGTCGATGAAATGACACACGTCGCGCACACCGGGGATGCCGAAATCGTTGGCCTGCGAGCCGAGGGCAAGCACCAGCGCGTCGTAGGGCACCCGGCGCTCGCCGAGCAGACGCGAACCGTCCGGCGCGTCCATTTCCCCCAGCACGATCTCGCGGCTGCGGCGATCCAGCCCGCACATACGCCCGACCTGATACGTGAAGCCATGGCTGCACGCATGCGCCAGATAGGCGACCTGCGCCCGCGCCACATCGCGGGTGCCGGCTGCAATGGTGTGCAGCATCGGCTTCCAGAGATGCGTGGGGTGGCTGTCGATGAGCGTCACGCGCGCAACGCCGGTACGACCCAGCGTGCGGCCCAGGCGGGTCGCCAGCATCAGGCCGGCAACACCACCACCGACGATCACGATTCGGTTAGCGGGAGACATTTGGGGGGGAAATGTCCAATTCAACAAGTGATGAATAAGCGCATAATAGCGACCGTGCCCCCTATGTGTCAAATGGGGTGTGTCTGGGCAGGCAGGTGCGCGCGGGTCGGTTAGACTTGGTGCATTGCTGTCGCAAATTCGACTAACCCATCGCTCAATGACTCCGATTAAAGCTGTCTCGCAAGCCGACCTGCCGCGCAAACGTACGCGCGGCCGTCCCACCGATAACTGCACGCACGGTGCCGAAGCGTTGTTGCATAACGCCCGGCGGATCTTTGCGCAGCGGGGCTTCTATGCGAGCAGCGTGCGGCAGATTGCCGAGGCGTCAGGGGTGGATGCAGCGCTGATCGCGCATCATTTCGGCTCGAAAGAAGCGCTGTGGGTGGCCGTGGTCGATCAGATCGCGACGCTCACGCGCTCGCTGATCGACGACACGCTGGCGTTGCGCCATGCCCCGATCGAGCCCGCCGAGCGGATCGAACAGGCGGTTCAGCTGTTTGTGGAAGCGGTGTTCGATAACCCGGACATCGGCATGTTCTTCTCCACGGCGGCCACGGAAGAAGGCGAACGGCTCGATATCCTCACGCAGCGCCTCGTGCGCCCCTATCGCGACGCGATGGTGCCGCTGGTGGCCGATTGGCTCGTCGCGCAAGACCGCCGCGTGGAAGACGCCGACGTGATGTTCTTCATGCTGACCTCGGCGATCAGCAAAACGGTGTCGTATCGCCACATGATGGGACCGTTCCTGCCGCCCGAAGGCATGGCCGATCTCAAGCGCACCGTGCTCGATTGCGCGATGGCGCTGATTCGTCAGTAATTCGTCGGTAACTCGTCAGTCATCCGGCCGCCAGTCGGCGGTCATTCGGTGGTCATCCACGCGTCATTGGGCGGAAGTGACACGTGACACTCGTATAAGATATCGGGGCCAGGGCCGACGTCCGGCCCTTTTTCTTTTACGGTGCCTCAATGTCGAACGAAATCAAACGTCTGCAAACCAACGCCCGCATGAGCCAGGTGGTGATCGCCAACAACGTGGTGTATCTGGCGGGCCAAGTGCCGGATACGGCAAACGTTTCGGTGACGCAGCAAACGACGGAAATTCTCACGCGCATCGATAAGCTGCTGGCCTCGGCCGGTGTCGACAAGACCCGCCTGCTCACCGCCAACATCTGGCTGTCGGACGCCAAGCACTTCGCCGAATTCAACGCCGTGTGGGACGCTTGGGTGCCTGAAGGCCACGCCCCGACGCGCGCTTGCGTGCAGTCGCCGCTGATGCGTGCCGGTCTCGAAGTCGAAATCGCCGTCACCGCGCTGGCGTAAGTTTCATTCACGTGGCTCACTTCGGTGGGCCACGTTGCTTATCCCCTTTCCCCCTCTCCTTCCTTTTTCTCCCCCCTTCCCTATGACGTTCGACGCGCTTGTCCTCGGTGCAGGAATGGTCGGTGTGTCGGTCGCCGTGCACTTGCAACGACGCGGGTTGTCGGTGGCCTTGATCGATCGCAAACCGCCCGGCAACGAGACGTCGTTCGGCAATGCCGGGCTGATTCAGCGCGAAGGCGTCTATCCGTACGCGTTTCCACGCGATGTCGGCACGTTGTTGCGCTACGCACGCAATCGCTCGACGGACGTGCGCTATCACCCGTCGGCCATGCCCGCCATGGCGCCTTTTCTCGCGCGTTACTGGCACAACTCGGCACCGGCACGACATGCGCAGATTGCGCAGCACTACAGCCAGTTGATTGCCCACTGTCTGACGGAACACCGTGATCTCATCGCGGCGTCGGGCGCGAGCGACTTGCTGCGCGAAGGCGGCTGGGTGAAGGTGTTTCGAACGGTCGCGGCGATGGACGCGGCACGGCGCGATGCGGAGCAATGGGAACAGGAATACGGCGTACCGCACGAAGTCCTCGGCGTGGAGCGACTGCGTGCGGAGGAGCCTTCGCTCACGCATGCACTCGTCGGCGGACTGCGTTACACGGCGTCGAATTCGGTGCGTGATCCGGGCGGTCTGGTGGCGGCGTACGCGCGCTACTTCGAATCGCTCGGTGGCCGGGTGCTGACAGGCGACGCGACGACGCTCAAGCCGCAGTGGACGGTGCAAACGTCCGAGGGCGAGGTGGAAGGCCGCCGTGCAGTCATCGCACTCGGACCGTGGTCCGATACCCTGAGCGCATCGCTCGGTTACCGGTTGCCGCTGGCGGTGAAACGCGGCTATCACATGCACTATCGCGCGCAAGATGGCGCGCAGTTGAATCAACCGGTGCTGGACGCCGAGTACGGCTTCCTGATCGCACCGATGACGCGTGGCATCCGCCTGACGACGGGGGTCGAACTCGGCCTTCGCGATACGCCGCCGACGCCGGTGCAACTCGCGGCCGTCGAGCCGCTGGCACGCGAGACGTTCCCGCTGGCGGAGCGCGTCGACGATGCGCCGTGGATGGGCCGTCGTCCGTGTACGCCGGACATGATGCCGATCATCGGCCCTGCGCCCGCGCATCGGGACCTGTGGTTTGCGTTCGGCCACGCGCACCACGGTTTCACGCTTGGACCGGTCACCGGTCGTCTCGTGGCCGAAATGATCACGGGCGAGACCCCGTTGCTGGACCCGCGCCCGTTCGGTGTGCAGCGGTTCCTGTCGTCTTCGTCGCACTCACTCACACCGCAGAATTGATCAGGCTTGATGGAAGATTTCGTTGATACCTCGCGCGCGCCGCGCTTCGTGCCGAATGGTCCGGCACCGACAGCCGAGCAAGTGGCGATTCAGTTAGCCAAGGAACGCGTTTGCCTTGTGCAGGCCAACGCCGGTGCGGGGAAAACGTCGGTGCTGGTGGCGCGCATTGGCGAGGCGGTCGCACGGGGCACGTCACCGGGTAACATTCTGGCGCTCACGTTTACCGACACGGCCGCGTCGGTGCTGAATCGCCGGCTGGCGCAGGCGGGCATTCACGTGCGCGCCGCCGAGCAAGTGCACGTGTTCACGTTCGACAAATTCAGCCGGCATGTACTCTCCCGCCTGCCGGGCGATAACTCGCGCGCCACGCAGTTCGAACTCGATCGGGATCTGGCGCCGTGGATCGAAGAGGCCATGGACAACGTGCCCGACGAGACCGTCGAAGCGTTTCCGGAAGGGACCTTCGAGCCGAATCACGTCAACGTCGCGCTCGCCATCGACGCCATGCGCCGCCTGAAAGCGTCCGGTGCCCTGTTCGACGATATCTACGACGAGAATCTGGACGGCATGCTCGACGCGCTGGGTGTGACGCGTGCGCAGTTCATCATCGCGATCGAATACGAACGGATCCGACGGGGACGCGACGACGAACCGCGCTTTCGCGACCCATACGACGCGACCTACGATCTGGCGAAGGCGATCGGCATGGACGCCATCGCCGATGCGTATCTGGGGCCATACAGTCTGGTCGTCTGCGACGAGCAACACGACTTCAACGAGGCGGCGTATCGGGTGCTGTGTCGCGTGCTGCTGGCCAACCAGTGCCGTTTTCTCGGCGTCGGCGACAAGGATCAGGTCATCCACGCGACGTTGGGTGCGAGCGACACCTACATGGGCGACCGATTCCGCAACGACTTCACGTCGACCGAACTCTATCCGCTGAGTCAGACGTTCCGTCACGGCCCGCACATTGCCTACCCGGTCGCTGCGTTCAAGCAAAAGACGATCGAGTCGTACGTCCGCACGCACACGCCGATCAAATTGGTGGAAAGTGACGGCAGCGCGCTGGGCGTCGCCAACGCGGTGGCGGACGAAGTGGCCGAGTGGGCTGCGCAGGCGGGAAGTGCCGACGCATGCGCCATTTTGCTGCGCGACTGGCATCAGTCGGCGTTGATCGAAGAAGTGCTGTGGCGACGCAATATCCGCTATCGGGCGCCGGCCGCGCGCAACTTCCATCATCGCGAAGAGATCCGTTTCGTTCGCGGCGTGTTTGCTTACGCGCTTGGCGCCTTCGGCAGACTGGAATCATCGGACCGTGTCGCGATTGCTGCGACGTTGGCGCTGTTCGGAAACGTGCAAATCGAACCCGGACGCGTGCGGGAGATGCAGGCGCTGCTGGCGCAGAATCCGGAGTTGTTCGAGGAATTCCTGAAGACGTGGCTAGTGGGCGATGTGCCGGAGCGTCCGGTGACCAAAGTCGGCGCACTGGTGCTGGAAATTCGCGGGATCGTGCAGGGATTGAGCGCCGTCGATGCGTTCAAGCTGATTCGCGCAAGGATCGATTTCGGGGCCATTGCGCGTCGCGTTTACGCGAAACCGTATGACGCGGAAATGGTGTCCCGGTCGCTCGATGCCTTTGAAAGCGCCATGGCAGGAAAACCGGATACGCTCGCGGGGTTCTTCGATACGTGGCTGACGACCGTCACTTCCGCGACGACCGGACGGCGAGTCGAACGCGTGATCATCGACACGGTTTCCAACGTGAAGGGACGCGAATTCGACTGCGTGATTCTGCCGTACATGGATCGCAACGAATTCCCGAACCCGCACCTTGCGCACGATCAGGAAGCCAATCTGTTCTACGTGGCTGCGACGCGCGCGCGCAACAAGCTGGTGCTGGTGACCTCATCTGCCGATGCCGTGCTTCAAAGCCGGTTCATCGGTGATCTGGATTTGGAAAAATCGACACTGCGGGCGGATATTGCGCTGGACCGGAATCGCCAACTGGCGTCCGCAGACAACATCATTCGTATCTACCTAAAGCACTACGATCCGCGCGATCACGCGGAAATTCGAGGGCTCGGTGCGAGCTACGATCCCGCGCGGCGACAGTGGTTCATCACGTCGGATATGAGCACAGAGCGCTTCCTTCCGTGGCTTTGACGCAATCCTGACGTTTCATTCTTACTGCGGCATTTCCTCCGGCGTGTCGGCACTCTTCGCGTGCGCCGCGTCGCCGCTGGCATCGGCATTACCGTCGCCGATCACGCTGATTTCGAATAGCCGCTTGCCCGCCAGCGAGCGCGCTTCGGGGTCTTCGGGATACGACTTCAGCAGCGGCAGAATCACCGAGCCACCGATGACGTTGCGCCGGCTGTTATCGGCGGGCGACAACCCCCACACGTTCTGATACGTCATGGGCACGGTTTGCCCGTCGATCTGCGTGTTACCGAGATACAGCATGATGTGGCCGTCGATGTGGATCAACGTCATGAGCGGCCGGCCACGCTCGGCGAGCGTGCGCAAACGTGTATCGATGTCGGCCTGTCGAAGATCGGTGCGTTGACCCGCGCGCAACTGGTCGGAGGAATGTCGCGGCAGCCAGATGCCGAACGGCGCAAAGAGGCTGCGCGTCTCCGCCGAACAGTCGTTGTAGAACAGCGTGTTTCCCCATCCATACGGCCGCCCGATCATCTGCTTCATGACTTGTGCCATGTGACGCGGTGTCAGCGTCCACGGCATGGGTACGACCGTCGACGCATCGAGCGGCATCGTGCGGATCACGGCGGCTCGCTGGGTATCGGCGACGGGGAACATCACGATTTGCCTGCCGTCTTGTGCGCGTGTCATCGGCAGCACCGTCCCGATGGGCGCAGTCGTGCGATAGATCGTCTTGAGCGTGCCGGGCACGGTGTCGGCGAGCGTTGCGTCGGCATGCACGATGGCACCGAGTCCGCGCTGCGCCACCGCGCGCCAAGTCGCGACAAACCGCTCGTCCACCGACGCTACGGTGCGGGCATCCACCCAGCCGATCAGATCCGGCGAATACACCAGCAGCCATGCACCATCCGCGCTGCGCGCAAGCGTGTACACGGGCGTGCCCGGACGCAACGCGGAGTCTTGCAGCGCGTCGAACGGATAGCCCTCACCTGCCTGACGGAAATCGTAGAACGCGGGGTCGGACGTCGGCAGTTGCCGCACCAGTGCGTTATCGACCGTGATGCCGCGACGGCGCGGGTCGTAACGCCAGTCGGCATGGTCCGCGTCGAGTTGCGCGAGCGCCATGTTCGACTCGATCGCACGAATCCACGCCTGTGAGTGCGGTTGGAAGTTCTCGCCGTAGGTCTTGCGCACACCGGCGGCGCTGTTGTCGAAGCGGCGGACGCGCCGTGCCTGCGAGTCGGCAATCTGGCTGGCGCCTGCGGCATTGAGCAGTGACGTCGAGAGCCAAGTGCCGTTCCACGGCGACGCATCGCCTGCGGCAGTGCCGAAGTAGCGCGCGCGGAATGCTTCGAAGCGGCGTGCTTGCTCGGCGGAGGAGATGAGTGGCTGATCGTAGCCGGGGGCATCGGGACGGATCCAGTGATCGACGTCCTGATCGTAGTGTTCGATGGGGAAGCGGCTGACGTTGAAGCGGGGCTGCGCGGTCGTTGCTGCTGTTGTTGATGTGGACGAGGTTGCGGTCGCGGCGGTGATCTTACCCTTTGGCGATGGCCCCGCACAGGCCGTGAGCAGGGCAACGGCGCTCACGAGCGCAACGGAAACGCGAGTGATCGAAGCGAGCACGTTGGCGCGCGGCGCCGGCAGGTTTGCACCCATGGGAGACGATGGAAAGCCCGAATGACGCCATGCTACTCCATCGCTTCCATTGCTCCTTCTTCGGCCGCGGCGACACGCTGTAGCGCGCGTCGCCGCGTGGGTGCTTCAATGGCTTACTCGTGGCTTGCAGGTGTACTTACCAGCGCGCCGTCACGCTACCGATCACCGTGCGGCCCGTGCCGTAGTAGCACTGCACGGTGGTGTTGCAGCCCGCCACGTAGGTGCGGTCGAACAGGTTGGTCGCGTTAAGTTGCAGGCGCCAGCGCCAGCCGATATCGGCGTGCAGCGAAGCGTCGAAGAGCGTCACGCCCGGCACCGAGAACGAGTTGGCGGTATCGCCTGCCGTCTGGCCCAGATAGCGCACACCGGCCCCGGCGCCGAGCTTCACGTCGCCGATATTGCCGAAGTTGTAGTCGGCCCAGAACGACGCCATGTTGCGCGGCACCCCATACGGACGCTTGCCCAGATCGGCGTTGTTGCTGCGCGTGACTTCCACGTCCTGATACGTGTAGCTGGCCACGACGTTGAGCTTGTTCGTCAGGCTCACCTTGCCTTCGAGTTCGACACCGCGCGAGCGCACTTCCCCGGTCTGAATCGTGTTGCGCGTATTAGCCGGGTCGGCCGTCGACACGTTCTGTTGCGTGAGGTTGAACAGCGACGCCGTGAAGAGCGCGTTGGTGTTCGTCGGCTGGTACTTGATGCCGATCTCGTACTGCTGGCCGGTGGTCGGCTTGAGCGGATCGCCCGCAAGGTTGGTCGACAGCGTGGGCAGGAACGACGTCGAGTAGCTGAAGTACGGCGACACACCGAAGCTCGACTCGTACAGCAGACCGGCGCGCCACGTGAACTTGTTCGGCGTTTGCTTCACCGTGGTCTTGGCGATGTTGTTGTCGGTCGTCGACCACGTGAAGTCTTCGCGCCCGCCCAGCGTCAGATACCAGCGGTCCCAACGCATCTGGTCCTGCAAATACAGGCCGAGCTGCGTTTGCGTCTGGTCGGTGCTGGTGGTCGGGTTAGCCGGCAGCACGCCCTTCACGCCGTACACCGGTGCGTAGAGGTCGAGCGACGGCGCCGACCCGGTCCACACGCGATTCAGAAAACGTTGCGACTGAAAGTCCGTGCCGGCGACCACCTTGTGCGCGACCGGGCCGGTCTTGGTGTCGTACTGCACGTTGTTGTCCATCTGCCAGCCGTTCAGGATCGGCTCGGCCTGATAGGCGGTGCGTTGCAATGTGCGTTGGTCCGCGAGCAGCGCGGTGCCGTAGATCGACTTGTAGTCGAGGTCCATGTGCGTGAAGCGCACGCTGGAGCGCAGTTGCAGCGCGTCGTTGAAGCGGTGCTCGAAGCGGAAGCCTGTAGCGACCTGCGTTTTGCGATAACGGTCGAACGCGGGGTCGCCGGTGAGCAGTTCACGGTCGATGCGTCCCCAGCTCGACGGCGTCACCATGCCGATGGCCGGGCCATAGCTGACCGACGAACCCATGTTGTCCTGCAAGTAATTGAAGAACCACGTGAGGCTCGTCTGCGCATTCGGGCGCCACGTGATCGACGGCTGAATCATGATGCGGTCGTCGGTCACGTTGTTGGTCTGCGTGTCGGCCAGACGGCCCAGACCGGTGATGCGATAGAGCAGTGTGCCGTCGTCATTGACCGGGCCGGTCACGTCGACGCGCAACTGGCGGCGGTCGAACGTGCCGTAATCGACGCCGATCTCACGATACGGCTCGGCACTCGGCACCTTGCTCACCAGGTTGACCAGACCGCCCAGATTGCCCGCGCCGTAGAGGATCGAGCTGGGGCCGCGCAGCACTTCCACGCGCTCCAGCGTGTACGGGTCGACGCGAATGGCGGCGTAGCTGCCCGGGCGGTTGGCGATCTGCGGAATGCGCAGGCCGTCCCAATACGCGTCGGCGTTGAAGCCACGGATGTAGAACCAGTCGGCGCGCGTGTCGCTGCCGTACGGATCGGCGTTCACACCGGCGGAGTACTTGAGCGCGTCGCTGACCGTTTGCACGGCCTGATCGTTGAGCTGGTCGCGCGGAATCACGCTGATCGACTGCGACGTCTGCATGATCGACGTGTCGGTTTTCGTCGCGGTATCGCTGCGCTGCGCCACGTAGCCGACCACCGGGCCACGCGCGACGTCGCGATCTGCGCGGGCGTTCACGTCGGTCGCGGGCAGCGCCACGGCTGCCCCTGTTGCCGGTGCACCGCCGTTGGCGCCGGGCGCCACGATGTAGCCGCCGTTGGGCTGGCCGGTGGCTTGTAGGCCGGTGCCTTCAATCAGGATCGCCAGCGCGAGCGTCGGCGTGTAGTTGCCGGAGACGCCGGCCGTGCGTTTCTCGGCGATCTGGGCGGCGTCGTACGAGATCATCAGCCCGGTTTGCTGGGCGAAGGCGACAAGCCCTTGTTGCAGCGAGCCGGCGGGAATGTGCAGCGACTGTGCCGGGCGGGCGGCTGTTGCCGTGGTGGTGCCTGCCTGCGGGGTAGCGTCGGCGGCGTGGGCCTGTGCGCTCAGGGCAAAGACGGCGAAGGCGGCCAGTGAGACGGCGCGGCGGGCGGTTGCAACGCAAGCAACTGACGCAACGGGAGCAACGGAAGCACGAGCGGCACGCGGCGGCGTGGGGCTGACGTGAGAAGACATGACGGCGGATTCCTTTCTATGGAGCATCGAACATCGAAATGGGCATTCCTTCCTATGCCCCGCGAGATTCGAAAACCCCTCATCCGACGGCAAAAAAGTTTTTGGCGGGCGGTGCGTATCGTCCCGATGAAGTGACGGCGAACGACCCGCCGCGCGGTTCAGGTGTGCGTACGGTCCCCGCCGAAGGTCCGGATCGTGCGGATACGCCCCGGCGACTCACCAGTTTGCGTGCCCGGCCGCACGCGTACCCACCAGCGCGTATAGCGCTCGACTTCGAGCGGTAGTGCGCGGGCGAGCATGTCGAGCACGCGGTCGGTGTCGTCGACCGGATAGATCCCCGAAACCAGTAGGTTGGCCACTTCGGGCGCGCAGCCGAGATGACCGCGCCGATAGCGGCTCAATTCGGCGAGGAAGTCGCCGAGCGGCATGGCGTGCACGACGAGCATGCCTTGCGTCCATGCCGCGGCGGCATTGGCGGCGCTGGTGTCGTCAAAGCGCGAGCGGATGGCCGTAGCGTCGAAGGTTGCCCCCTGACCGGCGGTGAGCACGATGGCATCACCGGCGGCGCCCGACGGCGTTACGCGCACGGCGCCTTCGAGCACGATGACCGAGGCAGTGTCGTTCTGCTGACGCACGAGAAAGTGCGTGCCGAGCGCCTGCAGGCGGCCGTGTGCCGTATCGACGAAGAACGGCCGGTGGCCGTGGTCGGCATCGGCACCGGTGGTCACGGCAATCTCGCCGCGAAGCAGGCGCAGGCGGCGGGTGTCTTGCGTATAACGCACGTCGACTGCGGAATCGGTGTTGAGCGCGAGCGCGGTGCCGTCGTCCAGTTGCACGGTGCGGCGCTCGCCGATACCGGTGCTCAGGTCGGCGCGTAGCGATTGCACCGTCGCGCTGTCGCGTGCGGTCCATGCGGCACCGGCGACCGTCGCCAGTGCAAAGAGGCCGAGCACGCGGCGGCGCGACTGGCTGGTCGCGGCCTTGCGCGTCGCCATCCGCAGCAGCGTGCCGCGGGCGACCACGGGGGGAATCGTGCGCAACTGGCTGCCGAAGTCGACCAGCCGCTGCCATGCCTGCGCGTGCTGCGGGTGCGCGTCGTGCCAGCGCTGCCACGCGGCCTGATCGGCGGCGCGGGCGCGGGTCTGCGCAGCCGTCTCTACGCCCCCCATGCCGCCCGTGGTCATTTCGTTCGCTTGCAGACGGACGAACCACTCGGTGGCGGCCAGCGTGACCGATTCCGGCAACGGGTCGCCGATGGTGTGCGAGTGGGCGTTCATGGGCGGTGGGTTCCGAAGCAGCAGGCATGCAGCGCCTTGACGATATGGCGTTGCACGGTGGCAATCGAAATGCCGACGGCTTCGGCAATATCGCGTTGCGCGAGGCCATCGAGTTGCGACATCAGAAACACGCGGCGAACGACAGGCGGCAGGCCGTCGAGGCGGCGGTCGATGTCGATGAGGGTCTGGAGCAGGATGGCGCGCGTTTCCGGATCGGGCGCGACGGCTTCCGGCTGGGCGGCGAGCGTGTCGAGATACGCGGCTTCGATCTTGCGATGGCGGTGCAGGTTGGCGACGAGCCCTTGCGCGACGACGGTCAGGAACGCGCGCGGTTCGCGCGGGCAGACGGGGGCGTCTTTACTGAGCAGCCGCACGAAGGTGTCGTGCGCGAGGTCGGCCGCGTCGCCGTGGTTGCCGAGCTTGCGTTGCAACCAGTTACGCAACCAGCCATGGTGATTGTGATAGAGCGCGGCCACGCCGGACGCTTCGGCGCGTGCGTGGTCTGAACGGCCCCCGGTGTCGTCACGCATCATGATCTTGGCTCGGTCGCGGGCTTGCGCTGCCGTCACTGATTCAACAGTTTTGTTGGTTAATGATAATCATTCGCATCATATCATGTCACGCATGGGGCGGCGACGGATGGGAAATAAATGCGGGGGCACGGTAGCGTCGACCTTCCGAAAATTAGGACTATCGGCAATGGGGGTATGGGTGAGGTGCTGTACAAATATACAGTACAATTGCCCCATGCCGAACGGAGCGTGGATGCTGTCAGCGCCTGTCGTATCGGCCTGATACAGTAGTTCCCCCGAGGCGCGCATGCGCACTTTCAGACGTCAACCAAGCGGCCCTGATCAATTGGATAATTCGTCCTCGAAACCCGACCTGTCGACAAACCCGGCGACCACGCCGTCGCCTGCATCGTCGGCCAATCACGCCATTCGCATTCGTGGCGCCCGTCAGCACAATCTCAAGAATCTCGACGTCGATCTCCAGACCGGCGAGATGACGGTCGTGACCGGTCCGTCCGGCTCCGGCAAGTCGAGTCTGGTCTTCGACACGCTGTTTGCCGAAGGCCAGCGTCGCTACGTCGAGACCTTCAGTGCTTACGCGCGCCAGTTTCTCGACCGCATGGACCGTCCGCAGGTCGACCATGTGGAAGGCGTGCCGCCCGCCATCGCCATCGATCAGACCAACCCCGTGCGCAGTTCGCGCTCGACGGTCGGCACGATGACCGAGCTCAACGATCACCTGAAACTGCTGTTCGCCCGTGCGGCGGCGCTGTTCGATCGCGAGACGGCGCAACCCGTGCGCCACGACACCCCCGAGACCATCTACGCGGAACTGATGACGCGCACGGCGCAGGGCGACCCGCGGCTGGTCGTCACGTTCCCGGTGGAACTGCCGGGCAGTGTCACGCCCGACGAGGTCACGCAGTGGCTCTCCGCCTCGGGTTACACCCGTGTGCAGGCCGAGCGCGAAGTTGTGAGCGCCACCGGCACGCGCAAGGTGCTCGACGTGGTGGCCGACCGTTTCCGCTTGCAGAACACCGAGAAGGCGCGCGCGATGGAAGCCATCGAGTCCTCGCTCAAGCGCGGACGTGGCCGTGTGAACGTCTACGTGCTCGCGGAAGAAGGCGAGCCGGACATCTGGCGGTATTCACAGGACCTGCATTGCCCCGACAGCGATCTGCATTACGCCGATCCGCAGCCGGCACTGTTCTCGTTCAACTCGGCCTACGGCGCCTGCGAGGCATGCCGGGGCTTCGGGCGCGTGATCGGTGTCGACCTCGGTCTGGTGATTCCCGACGAGCGCAAGACACTGCGTGGCGGCGCGATCAAGACGATTCAGACGCCCGCATGGAAAGAGATTCAGCAAGACCTGCTCGAATACGCCGGTAAAGCAGGCATTCCGCGCGACACGCCGTGGTCGAAGCTCTCGCCCGAGCATCAGGAATGGGTGATCGAAGGCGACCCGACGTGGAACGGCGAGTGGAACAAGCAGTGGTATGGCGTGCGCCGCTTCTTCGGCTATCTGGAGTCGAAGGCGTACAAGATGCACATTCGCGTGCTGCTCTCGAAGTACCGCAGTTACACCACCTGCGATACCTGCGGCGGTGCGCGTCTCAAGACGGAAGGTCTGCTGTGGCGTCTGGGGTCGAAAGAGAACGCCGACGCCGTGCTGCCGCCGTCGCAACGCTTCATGCCGCGCGGCGTGTCGTGGTCGCGCGCGCAACTCGAAGCACTGCCCGGCCTGACCATGCACGACCTGATGCTCATGCCGATTTCGCGCGTGCGTCAGTTCTTCGACTCGCTGACGCTGCCGTCGAGCCTGCTCGACGATGCGCTCAAGCTGCTGCAAGAGGAAGTGGGCACGCGCCTGAAATACCTGTGCGACGTCGGCATCGGCTATCTCACACTCGATCGCCAGAGCCGCACGCTTTCCGGTGGTGAAGTGCAGCGGATCAACCTGACGACGGCGCTGGGCACCTCGCTCGTCAACACGTTGTTTGTGCTTGATGAGCCGAGTATCGGCCTGCACCCGCGCGATATGGACCGTATCGTTGCCGCCATGCATCGCCTGCGCGACGCGGGCAATACGCTGGTGGTGGTCGAGCATGACCCAGCCGTCATGCTGGCGGCCGATCGTGTGATCGACATGGGCCCCGGCCCCGGCGAGCGCGGCGGTCAGATCGTATTCGACGGTACGCCCGAAGAAGTGCGTAACGCCGACACCCTCACCGGCAGTTATCTCGGCGGGCGCAAGCATGTGGCGAACGCGTCGAACTGGCGGGCGCGTCCGGTCGATGCCGACACGCCGCGTCTGTCGCTCACGGGCGTTCGCGAACACAACCTCAAACAAATCAGCGTGGACATTCCGTTACAACGGCTTGTCTGCGTGACGGGCGTGTCGGGCTCCGGCAAGTCCACGCTCGTGCAAGACGTGCTCAGCCCGGCGCTCGCGCGTCACTTCGGTGATCCGACCGAGGCGCCCGGTGCCCACGATGAATTGGTGGGTGCCGAGCAACTGTCCGGCGTCGTGTTCGTGGATCAGTCGCCCATCGGCAAGACGGCGCGTTCGAACCCGGCAAGTTACGTCGGCGCGTTCGACGAAATTCGCAAGCTGTTCGCGGCCGAGCCGGTGGCGCTGCAACGTGGCTACAACGCCAGCACGTTCAGCTTCAACTCGGGCAACGGACGCTGCCCGACCTGCGGCGGCTCGGGTTTCGAACACGTGGAAATGCAGTTCCTGAGCGACGTGTATCTGCGCTGTCCGGACTGCGATGGCAAGCGCTATCGCGCCGAAGTGCTCGACGTGAAGATTCAGCGCGCCGTGCCGGGTGAAGCCATGCGCGAGTTGAGCGTGTCGGATGTGCTCGACCTCACGGTGAACGAGGCGGTGAAGTTGTTCTCGTCGGATCGAGACGTGCTGCGCGTGTTGCAGCCGATCGTGGACGTCGGGCTTGAATACGTGAAGCTGGGCCAGCCGGTGCCGACGCTCTCGGGCGGGGAAGCACAGCGTCTCAAGCTCGCGGGTTTTCTGGCCGAAGCGTCGCAAAAGAAGACGGCAAGCGGCCAGAAGGTGGCGCATCGCGGCCGCCTGTTCATCTTCGACGAACCGACGACGGGCCTGCACTTCGACGACATCGCCAAACTGATGCGCGCGTTCGGCAAGTTGCTCGACGGCGGCAATTCGCTGCTGGTGATCGAGCACAACCTCGACGTGGTGCGCGCTGCCGACTGGATCATCGATCTGGGACCGGAAGGCGGTGAAGGCGGCGGCGAAGTGCTTTGCGCCGGTACGCTGGCCGATGTGGTGGCATGTCCCGGCTCGCATACGGGCAAAGCCTTGGCGGACTACGAGCGCAATATCGTGGCGCCCGCACAGGCCGTGGCGACAAGCGCAAAGGACGATGCCGGCATGCCGCTGCAAACCGCCTTGCGTGCCGCCCGCGCCCATCGCAAGCCGGCGGGTGGCGACGCCATTCGGATCATCAACGCGCGCGAACACAATTTGAAGTCGCTCGACGTGGAGATTCCGCGCGGCAAGTTCAGCGTGATCACGGGCGTGTCGGGGTCGGGCAAATCGACGCTCGCGTTCGACATTCTGTTCAACGAGGGGCAGCGCCGGTATCTGGAATCGCTGAACGCGTATGCGCGCTCCATCGTGCAACCGGCAGGGCGTCCGGAAGTCGATGCTGTCTACGGCATTCCGCCGACGGTGGCGATCGAGCAGCGTCTGTCGCGCGGCGGTCGCAAGAGTACGGTGGCGACGACCACGGAGATCTGGCACTTCCTGCGGCTGCTATACGTGAAGCTCGGTATTCAGCATTGCATTCATGACGGCGCACCGGTGACGGCGCAGAGCCCCGATTCCATCGTGGCGCAGTTGCTGCGCGACCGGCGCGGTCAGCACGTCGGCTTGCTGGCACCGCTGGTGGTGGGCCGCAAGGGTATCTACACGGATCTGGCGAAGTGGGCCAAAGCGCGCGGGCATTCGCATCTGCGCGTCGACGGCGTGTTCCTGCCAGTGGATCCGTGGCCGAAGCTCGATCGCTTCCGCGAGCACACCATCGAGTTGCCGGTCGGTGACGTGGTTGTCACGCCCGAGAACGAAGGTCTGCTGCGTACGTTGCTCGCGGCGGCGCTCGAATTGGGCAAGGGCGTCATGCATCTGCTGGCACCGCTCGACGGTCTGGGCGATGCCATGACCAGCGAACAACCCGGCGAGGGCGTCGGTAAGATCGAAGTGTTTTCGGTCAAGCGGGCCTGCCCGGTGTGCGGCACGAGCTATCCCGATCTCGATCCGCGCATGTTCTCGTTCAACAGCAAGCATGGCTGGTGCACGACCTGCGTGGGTACGGGGCTCGCGCTCACGCGTGAGCAGCGCGAAGCATTCGACGACACGGTGCTGGGGCAGGACAACCGGGGGCGCGAGCATTCGCTGCCGTCGGAGGAGCAAGAGCCGGAAGACGTGGGCGATCAGCCGTGTCCGGACTGCCATGGTGCGCGACTGAATCCGGTCGCGCGGGCCGTGACCTTCGACGAAGAGGCGATTTCGGACGTAGCGCAGTGGACCGTCACCGACGTTCGCCACTGGGTGCAAGGGCTGCATCTGCATGGCCGCGATGCGAGCATTGCGCGCGACCTGATCAGCGAAATTCAGGGCCGCCTCGAGTTTCTGGAAGAAGTGGGACTGGGCTACCTGACGCTGGACCGTGCGGCACCGACCCTCTCGGGCGGCGAGTCGCAGCGTATTCGTCTGGCGGCGCAACTCGGCAGCAATTTGCAGGGTGTTTGCTACGTGCTGGACGAGCCGACCATCGGCTTGCACCCGCGCGATAACGGCATTCTGCTTGGCGCGCTGCGCAAGCTCGGCGACCAAGGCAACACGCTGGTGGTGGTCGAGCACGACGAGGACACGATTCGTCGCGCCGACCACATCATCGATATCGGGCCGGGGGCGGGCAAACGTGGCGGTACGCTTGTGGCGCAGGGCAGCGTGGCCGATCTGGCGGCGCATCCCGATTCGCTGACGGGCAAGTTCCTCGCGCATCCGTTGCAGCACCCGCTGCAACCGCGTCGCGAAGTCGTTGCGCCGAAGAAGGGCACGGAAGCGGTGCCGCCGAACTGGCTGACGGTGCATGGCGCAACGCTACATAACCTGAAGAACGTCACGGCATCGCTGCCGCTCTCGCGATTGACGGCGATCACGGGCGTTTCGGGCTCGGGTAAATCGACACTGGCCCGCGATGTGTTGATGACGAACCTGCTCGACGCCGTGGGTCGTTCGGTGCTGTCGTCGCCGGCCGAGCGCCGGGCACGCAAGGGCACGGTCCGGCATGCGGTGAAGGCGGACGGCAAGCCGCGCGCCAAGTCGGAGGCGCCGGCGGAACCGCGTCGTGCGGTGACGCATGCGTGGCACGGCTGCGAGTCGGTGACAGGCTGGGAGACGATCGACCGCGTGCTCGAAGTCGACCAGACGCCGATCGGCAAGACGCCGCGCTCGTGTCCGGCTACGTATATCGGCTTCTGGGACACGATTCGACGGTTGTTTGCCGACACGCTGGAAGCACGTGCGCGTGGTTACTCGGCCTCGCGCTTCTCGTTCAACACGGGCGACGGGCGCTGTCCGGCGTGCGAGGGGCAGGGCGTACGCACGATCGGCATGAGCTTCCTTGCAGATGTGAAGGTGTTGTGCGACGTGTGTCACGGCCAGCGCTTCAATGCCGAAACGTTGGCGGTAACGTGGCGTGGCAAGAGCATCGGCGACGTGCTGACGATGGAAGTGGACGAAGCGGTCGAGTTCTTCGCGTCGATGCCGAGTATCGGGCACCCGTTGCAGTTGATGAAGGACGTGGGGCTCGGTTACCTGACGCTGGGGCAGCCGTCGCCGACGTTGTCGGGTGGCGAGGCGCAGCGTATCAAGCTGGTGACGGAGTTGACCAAGGTGCGCGACGACATCACGCGCCGTGGTCAGAAGTCGCCGCATACGCTGTACGTGCTCGATGAGCCGACCGTGGGTCTGCACATGGCGGACGTGGCACGCCTGATCAAGGTGCTGCATCGTTTGGTGGATGGCGGACACACCGTTGTGGTGATCGAGCACAACCTCGACGTCATCGCCGAAGCCGACTGGATCGTCGACATGGGACCGGAAGGCGGCAAGGACGGCGGCACCGTGGTGGCGGCAACATCACCGGATGCGCTCGCGAAGGTGGCGGCAAGCCATACCGGTATCGCCCTCAGGCCAGTGCTGGCGCAATCGGCTGCCAAGGTCGAGGAAGCGGAAGCGGTGAAGTAACCGCAGGACTTCCGCCGAGCAGAAAGACAAACGGGACGCTTCGGCGTCCCGTTTGTTTTCCACTACGCTCATGTCATTCCTGATCGCTCGTCACGAGGTCACCGATACGACGCGGCACAATCGTCATCAAAAGCCCAGCGACGATGCAGACGGCACCCAATGCACCGAAGCCACCGAGCATGTCTCCGAAACATGCGAAGGCGAACAGTGTGGCGAACAACGGGTCACTGGTCTCTATGATCTGTAGCTTGCTTGCCTCGCCGTGCGAAATCGCCAGTGTCGTGAAATAGAAGCCGCCAATCGTGGGCAGCAGAATTAACGCCAACAGGATCGCCCACGCCCAACCGACCGGCACTGAAAACCCTTGATGCAACGAGAGCAGCAACAAATAGAGACTACCAAATCCAAACAGCCAAGTGAGCTGCGGGAGTCCACTCCCCACGTTCCATAACTTCGACAGAAAGATGAACAACGCGTAACCGAGTCCGCCGCATAGGGCGAGCGCAACACCGAGATAACTTCCCGTCACACCGCCTTCGAACAGGCAGATCAGTGCAATGCCGGTGACGATGGAACCGAACGCAGCGACCTTCCGCCGTGTGATCTGCTCCTTTAAAACCAGCGTCGAAAGCACAATCGTGACACCCCCCGCGGCGTAGGTCAGAAAAGAGACCAGCGGAATCGATGCCTCAGCGAACGCCCATGTTTCGAAAGCGTAGAGACAGAAGATGCCCAGCAACGCGAGCAGTGCAAAAACGGGCCAGCGGCTCGCCAGTCGCACCGTTTGATCGCGCAACGTCCGTCGTGTGCAGCAGTAACTCGCAATCAGAACAAAGGCACCAAAGCATTTCCAGAACGCGATGTTCGTCGGCGTCAAACCGTGGCCGAGTCCGACGCGAGTGAGCGGGCCGATCGTGCCATTCAATGCGGCGGCAATGAGTGCGTAGACTTCGGGGCCCCGCGCAAATCGGATGAACATGGTCGGGGCTCGCAAAAAGAAACGACCTCGCATTCTGTCAGCTTGCGCTGAGGAATAGAGGTCGTTGCACGGCGTCGCGAGGCTTTTCGGAATTTGCCGATGACCCGAATGACCCGGGTCATCGCATGCCGACAGCTACCGCATCACTACTTTAGTTGCCGCGACAGACGCATCAGAACTTATGACGCAGTCCGGCGTAGTAAGTCACCTGATTGTCGTGCCCGTTCAGACGCACGCCGGAGCCGCCAGTCCATGACGTGGTCGACGTGCCGAACAAGCCGGACCAGTCGCCGTTCACGTGATCGTAAGCACCGGCCACATAAACGTCGGTGCGCTTCGACAGGCGATAGTCGAGGATCGCGTAAGCCGTTTGACGCGTGCCGCCGAAGTTGCTCGCCGACGTGTTGTTGTACATCCACGCACCCGTGAACGAAAGCACCGGGTTGAAGTTGTACGTCGCACCCAGCGTCAGGAACTGATCGCGGCGTGCTGCGCTGAACACCGAGCCGATCGACGCCGTCGAGCTGGCCGTCGCCGGGGTGCTCATGTTCGTGATCGACGCGAAATCAACACCACCGTTCGTCACGTCGAAGCCCGCATCACGTTGGCTTTGCAGGTAGTCGGCGTAGAACGTGGCCGGGCCGAATGCGTACTTCGCACCCAACACCCACAGCTTGGCCGTGCGGCTTTGCGTATCGCGCGTTTGCTGCAACTGACCGGTCAACTTCAAGCCATTACCGTCGTACGACAATCCACCCGAGAGCGACGAGCGTGCCGAACCCTGACCCGCGATGCCGCCCAGTGCGTACTGCAAGTTCACCCCAATCGCGCCGAACGACTTGGTGTACGTCAACGCATTGTTAAAACGCTGACCAGTGAGATACACCTGCCACGAATTCGTCGCCGGGGCGCCGACCGACAAAGGATCGACCGCCGACACCGCGAGCAAAGCGCCCGTGTACTGACGGCCGATATCCACTTCGCCAAACGCGCCCGACAGTCCCACGAACGCCTGACGGCCGAACAACTGCCCCTGCTGATCGAAGCTGCCGTTGTTGATCGTGAGACCGTTTTCCAGCACGAAGCGCGCCTTCATGCCGCCGCCCAAGTCTTCACTACCGGTCAGGCCGAAGCGGCTGCCCGACAGAAAGCCCTCGCCGCCCTGCTGCACGCTGAAGGTCTTGCCGCCTTGCGGACTGGTGTTGGTCTGCATGACCACGGCCGCGTCGAGCACGCCGTACAGCGTGACGTTCGATTGCGCAAAGGCGCTCGGGGCGACGCTGGCAAAACACACGCCGGCGGCTGCGGCGATCAGGGAAGGAAGCGGATATTTCATGAGAGTTCCGATCGGTCTTGAAGCACGAGAAATAGACGGAGCCATGGCATGTCGCCGGCCCTCGATTCAAAAAATTGACGCAAAAACGCCCCCGCGCTCTCGTGCACAAGGCAAGAGAACGACGTCATGTCGTCGCAGAGGAGCCACTCGACACAGGTCCGGCGCAGTCGCCGGCGAACCGGTTGTGTCAGGGCGTTGGCGGCAGCCAGGCACGTCGCGCGGGTTTGTGACCCAGCACTGGCGTGTCGCGGTTCAGCCTGTCGCCTTGGGGAAAAGTCGGGCGACTCGACTCACATCGAATCGCCCGGGTCCATCAACCACCTTTCGTGTTACGCGGCCTTTTGCAGCACCGTCATCGGGCCGTACAACTCCAGCAGACGCGCATATTCCGTTTCGCTGTAGAAGTCGCACTGATAGCGCTGGCGGTCGGTGTACTGAATCGCCACTTCCACGCAGAAGCGCACGGCTTCCGCGATATCCACTTCATGGCTCGCGCTGCCGCCGCTGCCGGCCACGGCCGCTTGCGCGGTGATCGGCACGCCGACCACCGGTGCTTCGGTGGCCACCGTCGGCTGCATGATGCTGTTGATGTGGTACAGGCCGTTGTCGTAGTCGGTGATGTCCTGCGTCGTCAGCGGCATGACGCGCGGCAGATGCCCGGTCGTCTGCTGCATGATGTTCAACAGGCTGTCCGACACGCGCAGCAAATACCCTTGCTTGGACGTCGGCGTGATCGCGAAACCGCGCTCGTTGAACACGCGGTTGCCCTTGCTCGTATCGACCGACAGAATCGCATCCATGGCGGCGTCGACTTCGAACTGGTTCATCGTCGTCGAGCTGCACGGCATGCCCATGAAGTCGACCGGCTGACGCGGCGTGATCGGCGCGTCGGTGCACAGGTGCGTGGTCACGATGACGTCGCCCTGCAACGTGTCGCCACGTGCCCGCAGTTGCGCGAGCTTCAGGCCCGCGGCGATCACTGCCGTCGCGCCGTCGGCATCCGACACCTGCGCGATACGGTCGGGACGTGCACCGATCGCGCCGTTACGGCCGATCAGGCCAAGTGTCGGGGCAGTGCCGCCAGCCGTCTTGCCTGCCGCGCCCGGTACCACGATCTTGATGAAGTCGGCCACGCGGCCTTCGGTCACACGCTCCACCGTGACCGTTACGCCGGCGTCGGTGTAAGGCGCGAACAAGGCGACGATGTCGTCACCGTTCACGCTCGGCAGGTCGATGAGTTCATACACCGCCAGGGTTTGCTGCAATGCCATGTTTCTAAACCTCTTGAATCTGCTTTTGTTACCAGAGACGCCGTAGCGACCTCAGATCGATGCGAGCGAGAACGTGCTGCCCGTGGCGATCTTGTCGATGACGCCGCCCTGCTTGAAGTACAGCGCGTCGAACTCGCCGAGCACGGTGGCGTTTTCGCCCTGCACGTGCAGCGCGGTGCCTTCCGGAATGCCGACAACGCGCTCGTCCGGATTGATGCCGAGGTACTCGGCCAGACGCTCTTCGCGCGACTCGCCGTTGTGACCGGCCGGTTTGCCGCTGATGAAGTGCGGGTTCACTTGGAACGGAATCAGGTTCAGCGCCTTGAGCGTGGGCGGCTCGACGATCGGCATGTCGTTGGTGGTGCGAATGGTCGGGCACACGACGTTCGACCCGGCGCTCCAGCCCACATACGGCATGCCGGCATTCACGCGCTCGCGAATCAGACCGACGATGCCCGCGTTGTACATGCGATCGAGCAGGGCAAACGTGTTGCCGCCGCCGACAGCCACGGCTTCCGCCTGTTCCACCGCTGCGCGCGGGTCCTTGTGATGATGGATCGATTCGAGTTCGTAGCCGAGGCGCTCGAACACCGGCTTCACACGCGATTCGTACTCGTCGTAGCTGAACGTGATGCCGCCCGCGTAGGGCACGAACAGCACGCGCTTGGCGCGACCCTTGAGCAACGCGTGCAGTTGGTCGTCCGCATGCTCCAGATAGCCCAGATTGCCCTTGCGGGAGCTGCTCATCATCAGAATTTGTTTCATGGCTTATGCCTCGTCGGGGGAAGGGAGTGACGGTTCAAAGACGACTGGATTACGGGTCACGAACGCTTGCCGAGCAATTCACGAATCAGGCCGACGGCCCGGTCGATTTCCTGCTCGGTATTGAAATAATGCACTGCCAGACGCGCCATGCGTTCAATGTTGAAACGCTTGAGAATCGGCGTCGCCATGAAGTGACCGGCTTCAATGATGACACCGGCGGCTTCCAGATGGGCGACGATGGCATCCGCTTCGAGACCCTTGACGTTGAAGGGCACGAGGCTCAGACGCTGCTCGACTTTCGACGGCCCGTAAATCTCGGCACCCGGCAGCGTTTGCAATTGTTCGACGGCGTAGCGCGTGAGTTGCTGCACACGTGCAAAGACATCGGCCATACCGAGCGACTGTGCGTAGGCGATGGCCTCGCCCATGCCGAGAATCGACGGCACGATCGGGCAACCGGCTTCGAAGCGCTTGGCCGTCGCGGGCAGCGACAGCGCGCCGCTGGCGTCGACGGACGCGTTCCACCAGCCGATCAGCGCCGGACGCAGTTGCGTGATGAGCGCTTCGCGCACGTAGAGGAAGCCGCTGCCTTCGGGGCCGCGCAGGGCCTTACGGCCACACGTAGCGAGAAAGTCGCAACCGAGCGTGCGCACGTCGATCGGCACCATGCCAACGGTTTGCGTGGCGTTGATCAGCGTCCAGACATTGCGCTCACGGGCCAGTGCACAGATCGCATCGATCGGCTGCAAGGCGCCCGTCACGTTCGGCAGATGCGCCATCGAGATCAGACGCGTGCGCGGCGTGAGGTATTGCGCGAGCGTGTCGACTTCCATCACGCCGTCGGCGTTTGCCGGTACGACCACGACCTTCACGCGGCCCTGCGCCTGCAATTGCAGCCACGGCGCCTGATTCGAGATCATTTCGAAGTCGGAGAGCACGACTTCGTCGCCGTCTTGCCAGTCGATGCCGGCGGCCACGAGGCTGATCGCTTCGCTGCCGTTCTTGGTGAAGGCAATTTCCGACGCGTTGGCGCCGACGAAGGCCGCCGTGGCGGCGCGCACTTGCTCGACACGTGCATACGTCTCGCGACGGAAGGCGGGCAGGTACGGGCCGGTGCGTGCGGTCTCGGCGAGATATGCGGTCATGGTGTCGACGACGCAGCGCGGCGGCACCGAGGCGGCGGCGTGATCGAAGTAGACGAGGCCGGGCGCGAGTGCGCTGTCGGCGGTGATGCGATTCAGATCCATCGAACTGTCCTACGGGGGTGAGACAAAACAACGGGCGCACGCGAGTGGCGCGCGCCACTCGAAATTACTTGGCCAGCAATTTGCCGAACAGCAGCGGCTTGAAGAAGCTGTACAGCGCGTCGCCTGCGATGAAACCGGCTGCCAGCGTGCCGCAGGCCGACTCGCCTGCTGCGCCCCAGCGGCGCACGATCAACACGCGCAGCACGAGACCCGCGGCGACGGCCCAGCCGGCGGCCGGGCTCATCAGCAAGAGACCCGTCGCCATCAGCACGCCAAGCTGGCGCTTCGGGCCGCCGATCAGTTGCAGCAGCGCACCGGGGATGGCCCAGATCATCAGTTGATGACCGATATCGTTCGACACACCGGCTTCGATGGTGGCGGCATAGACCTTGTCGACCGGCGGGAACATGTTGTTCGCGAAGAAGTGCGGGTAGGCCAGCACGACGGCCACGCCTGCCACGCAGAAACCCAGCATGCCGGCGTAGTACTGCTGCTTGCGGCCGGCACGTTCCAGCGCGGGGTCGGCGCCGTTGCCGCGCAGGATGAAGCCGGTCTTCAGGTCGTAGCCCATATCGGCGAAGGCGGGACCGGTGGCCGACGACAGACCGACCAGCAGGCCGAGGGCCGTCGGCGGGAAGCCGCACAGCATGCCGATCACCAGCGTGATGAGCGCGACGGCGAACGCCGGGAACCAGCCCGAGTACATCGCGGCGATACCGACGATCAGTTCATGCGCGAAGGCTGCGAACGCGGCGAACAACAGGAAGCCGATCAGCATGCCCGGCGACATGTGCGTGGCAAGGCCAGCGCACAGTGCAATCAGCAACGCGATGCCGACATAGGCGAGAAAGCTCACGCCGAGGAAGCCGGCGAGCTTGCGATCCGACACGGTGGGTTGGTAGCCGGTCTCTGCCTGCGCGCCCTTGCGGTTGCCGCGCAGCACGAGGAACGTCACTTGAATGAGCGCGACCACACCGGCACCGATCATGAAGCCGTGCGGCAGATAGATCTTGTTCAGATCGACGTGCAGCAGCGGCAGTGAATAGCCCTTGATGAGCAGGCCCATGCCGAAACTGCCGAGCGCCCAGATGTTGCCGATGAAGGCCACACCGAAGGCAGACATCGGGATGCCCAGCACCGAGCCGGCGACGCCCCCCACCACGCCGTAGACGAGCAGGCGGGCCTTCTTGCCGCCCTGATCGCCGGCAATGATCGATTCGGCCGTGGCGATACCGGCGGGCCAGGTGCCCGTGGCGGGGAATGCCTTCGAATCGAACACGCGATAGAGCACGGTGCCGTCGAGGAACATCGCGATCATCACGCCGATGAGCAGCGGCACGATCAGGTCGGGGCGGCCCATGGCAAAGGGAATGCCGATCGGAATCATCAGGCTGTTCGACGCGCCGAAGGTGGCCGACGAGATGGCCGTCTGCACCAGATTCTGACGGTGCACCGAGCGGAACTTGCGCATCATCGCGATGGGCAGGCGTGCCACGAGCATGGCGAGCAGCGCGCCGATGATCGACGTGTTGGCCGAGATGCCGAGCGTGACGATCAGCTGCATGCCGATGATCGCGCCCGCGACCGAGACGGCCACCATCAGCAGTAACGATGTCGGCTCGAAAACGGACGGGTGCTTGCCGTCGAGCGGCGCATAAGGTGCGCCGGGTGGCTTGGCGGCGGCAGAAGGCGGGGCGGATTTCATCGGGTTGATTCTCGAAGGGGCTTGTCTGGCGAAATCGGGGGCGGGTCAGTAGAAACGGCGCATGAGCGACTGCACTTCGGCGAGCTCCTGACGCACGGCGGCGAGCATCTCGCGTCGCTTGTCGTCGGTCATGCGGAAGTCGGGGCCCGAGACGCCGAACGAGGCGAGAATGCCGTCGGTCTCGTCGAACACGGGCAGGGCGAGGCCGAACACACCGTCGGCAAATTCGTTGGCCGAGTAGCTCCAGCCTTGCTCGCGAATGGCCGCGAGATCGGCGCGCAGCGCGGCCGGGTCGGTGATGGTGCTGCTCGTGTAGCGCTTCAGACCGTGTTCGAGAATGGCGTCGAGTTGTGCCTCGGGCAGATACGCGGCGATGACCTTGCCCGACGAGCCGGCGTGCAGCGCGAAGCGCGTACCGGCGGCCACGGAATACTTGATGTTCTGATCCGACTCGGCGATTTCGAGATAGACCGCTTCTTTGCCATCGAGCACCGCGAGAAATGCGGTCTCACCGGTGTTGGCTGCCAGACGACGCATGATCGGCAGGATGAGATCCGACAGATGCAACCCTTCGCGCAGCGACTGCGCGAATTCGAGAAAGGCCATGCCGAGTGCGTACTTGCGCGACTTGCCACGCTGCGTGACGAAACCGTGCTGGGCACAGGTCGCGAGAATGCGCTGCACGACCGAGTGGTTGATGCCGGTTTCCTTGGCCAGCTCACGCACGCCCCACGTCGGATTCTCGGCCGTGAAGTGGCGCAAAAGCGTCAGCGCGTTGTCGAGCGTCTTCAGCGTCATAAAAAATTGTCTCTCTATTAGCACCACTGTGTCTGTATGTGGTACATTTTAGAAAGGCATAAATGGGGCGGCAACGCTAAATTCACAAATTCAGGGTAAACACCCGTGTCGCTTTTCGCCCTTTTTTGGTGCGGAGTGTGCTGAAAACTGCCCCCGAAGCCGCATGAATGCTGGATCTGCCGGGAATTCCCGGTGCGCGTGTGACAAGACTCACACGTCGAGACGAAACGCCCGGACTTGTCCGGGCGTTTTTTCATTGGGCGGGAACGATGGGCTTTGCTGGTGGCCGGCTAAGTTGCGGGATGACCACCGGAGGGCAGGCCGAGCCTGTCGAAGAACGCGCGGTTGCGTTCATAAGCCGATTGCAGCAATCGGTCGTACGAGATCACTTCGATATACGTCTTGAAGTGGCTGTTGTAGCCGAAGAACCCCATTCCATCCATGGTCTCGCTCAGTTGCAGCATCTGGCAGCGCTGCACGACGGAGCGGGTGATGTCGCACACCACGTAGCAAAAGCCCGGTAGCGACGCCGCCCCCGGCACGGGCCGGCCCCCCGGCGTGGTGACCGACCCGGCGCGAATCCGCACGAGATAACCGATGGCCTGCTCGACCGGGTCTTTGTCTTCGCCTGCCGCCGCGTCGTTGCGCATGGGGCGTTTGAGCTCGACCACCACAAGCGACGCCAGCGGGCCGTGTGCGCCGTCTGCCATCAGCATCGGCCGGTCGAAGACTTTCAGTGCACACAGGTCGGGCTTGCGCCCCGAGGCGCAGTCCGTGATTGGCATCGATTGCAGGGGGTTGTCACTCGCCAGATACGAGTGAAACGTCAGCCGCTCGTCGAGCAGCCACAGATTTCCATGCTCGGCGTGCACTTCCTCCGAGCTTTTGCCCATCGGCATAAACAACTCGTGAATCACCTCTTCGCGAACGAACCGACCGTCTTCGCCGCGCGTTAATGCCTGCGCGAGGATGTCGAGGATGGTCTTGCGATGAAAGACGTAGTTGGCGAGATCGGATCGCTTGATGTCGTCGGCCTTGGCGATATAGCCCGCGAGACGCTTCCGGTACATCTCGGTGGTTTCGCTCGAGGCGAATTGCATGATGTCGTGCCCCTCTGCGATCAGCGAGTGTTCGACATTGGCCAATTCGCGGTGCAGCAGCAGATCGAGATCTCGATCGGAGATGTCAGGCGGCACACTCAGCCGGTCCTGATCGATATGCGGGAGGATCGGGCGATAGCGTGGTGCACGATGAGTGACAAAACGCTCGACGCGGTCGCGGCTAGCCTGCCGGGTTTGGGTGAGCCATGGTGCGAGGTAGTCGGCGGCAGCGGCGAGCAGTGCCTCCCGGATATCGGCACGTCCCGGCGACGCACTGCCGAAGAGATCGTCGGACGACTCCGGAATATCGAAGCCGATACGCTCGGGGCGTACGTGCTGATCGAGCCAGGGGGATGTGACGTAGCAGGCATAGGTGAAATCTCCCTCGCCGTCCTGCAATTTGCCGTGAAGGCCCGGCAGCTTGCCGCTCAGCGGCTCGTTCTCGATGACCCGGCTCGCCGCGCACCAGGCAATGACGGGGTGTGTGACCGCACTCGTCTTGAGCTTCACGTGAGTGATGACGAACGGATGTCCTTTGATATCGAGCGTCTCGCGTTGTGTGCCACCCAACAGATAGCTGTCGTAGACGTCGACCAGATCGATGATTTCTTCGCCATCGCAAACGACGATTCTGGGCACGCCGCCATCGCGCACGAAGTACCACAGGCAATGTTCGAAAAGACTGTTGGCGATGGCGCGCGCCGTCTTGGCCGACTTCTCCCGGTAACTCTGGAAAAAGCCTTGCAGGTGTACGACCGTGTGCGGGGCTTCGTTGGCGCGCGCGTCACGCAAGTCGATGTTTCGGATGCCTTGTCCGGCGGTGAAATGGAACTGCCGCCGCCGCGCGCGCTGAGGCCCGGTGCGAAAAACACTCGCTACCGTGACGCACTCGAACGCCTTGAGCCAGAGCAGACGCCCCACGCCGCGGCAGCCGTGCGCGGCCTTATGGTCGCTGTCGAGCGTTTCGAACGAGGTCATGTTCGCGGCGTCGAAGCCCACGCCGTTATCGACGATACGAAAGCCGGAGATCGGCGCCAGAGGTGGCGCGCCGCGTCGTGACGACGCGTCGTCGAGCGCCAGATCGGTCTGGGCGAGACGTTCGATGTCGATTTGAATCTCGCCCCGGGTGGCATCGCCCTCGACGGCACCGACGGCGTGGATCGAATTGACGACGGCTTCGAAGAGCGGCAAAAGGCCTTTGTGCTGCGGCAGGGGCGTATTGCGCAACCGCCCCGTCAGATTGGTGTTCATGTTCACGGGATTTCCCCTTGATAGCGGCTAAGGGTTGTGACGTCGGGGGGCGACTGGGCAGGATTGTGGGCATCGCGTGGGGAAGCTGCAACGCTCGATGGGTATCAATTAATTCGGAATTTCGGATTCCTACCGCGCCCCACTCATTTCTCATGAAGTGAAACGCCATACCGAATGCTGCAACTGCACGCCCAAAAATGGCGGGTGCCCGGGAAGGCCCGTCAGGCCGTCGTCATACGCAAACCCTTATGCCACCTATAAGCTGGGGTGGAGTCACGACTCGAAATCCCGGGTTTCCGAGCGCCGGGAGAACGATTACACTCAGGGTCTTATATAAGACTGCCCCTTTTCGTCAGCGATCATGCGCCGCCCTAACGTGAAATACGTTTTCGGTGACAAGTGAATGGCCCGGCGAAGCAGCGTCAACCAGGTTTTCAAACTCGAGTACAGCATCATGACTTCCACTTCCCAGCGTGGCGGCCTGACGGTCGCAGACAATCTGATCGCGTTCATCGAAAAGGAAGCCCTGCCGGGCACCGGTGTCGATGTCGAAACCTTCTGGAAGGGCTTCGACGCCATCGTCCACGACCTCGCGCCGAAGAACCGCGCGCTGCTCGCCGAGCGCGACCGTCTGCAAGGTGAACTCGACGGCTGGCACCGCGCCAACCCCGGTCCGATCGCCGACGCTGCCGCCTACCGCGCCTTCCTCGAAAAAATCGGCTACCTGCTGCCCGCCCCGGCCGACGTCAAAGCCACCACCGCCGAAGTCGATTACGAAATCGCCGAACAAGCCGGCCCGCAACTCGTGGTGCCGCTCTCGAACGCCCGCTACGCCCTGAACGCTGCCAACGCACGCTGGGGCAGCCTGTACGACGCGCTCTACGGCACCGACGCCATTCCCGAAGCCAACGGCGCCGAGAAAGGCACCGGTTACAACCCGAAGCGCGGCGAACTCGTGATTGCCTTCGCCCGCGGCTTCCTCGATCAGGCGGCCCCGCTGGCCGAAGGCTCGCACAAGGATGCGACCGGCTACAGCGTCGAGAACGGTCAACTCGTTATCACGACGAAAAACGGCAAGACCGCACTCGCTACGCCGGCACTCTTCATCGGCTATCAAGGTGACGCCGCGAAGCCGACGGCTGTGCTGCTCAAGCAAAACGGTCTGCATTTCGAAATTCAATTCGACGCGAATCATCCGATCGGCAAGACGGACGCCGCCCATATCAAGGACGTGCTCGTCGAAGCCGCCGTGACGACCATCATCGACTGCGAAGACTCGGTCGCCGCCGTGGACGCCGACGACAAGGTCGAGCTGTACCGCAACTGGCTGGGCCTGATGCAAGGCACGCTGACAGAAGAAGTGTCGAAGGGCGGCAAGTCCTTCACGCGCCGCCTGAACGCCGATCGCGAATACACCGGTGCCGATGGCAAGCCGGTGAAGCTGCATGGCCGCTCGCTGCTGTTCATCCGCAACGTGGGTCACCTGATGACCAACCCGGCCATCACCGATCGCGACGGCCGCGAAATTCCGGAAGGCGTTCTCGACGGCGTGGTCACCGTGCTGGCCTCGTTGCATGACCGCAAGCACCGCCTGAACTCGCGCACCGGCTCGATTTACATCGTCAAGCCGAAGATGCACGGCCCGGCCGAAGTGGCCTTCGCCGACGAACTGTTCAGCCGTATCGAAGACCTCTACGCCCTGCCGCGCAACACGCTCAAGATGGGCATCATGGACGAAGAGCGCCGCACCAGCGTGAACCTGTCGGCGTGTATCGCCGCGGCCGCTGCGCGCGTGGCCTTCATCAACACGGGCTTCCTCGACCGCACCGGCGACGAAATGCACACGGCCATGGAAGCCGGTCCGATGATGCGCAAGGGCGACATGAAGTCGTCGGCGTGGATCACCGCGTACGAGAAGAGCAACGTGCTCGTGGGTCTGGCTGCCGGCCTGCGTGGCCGCGCGCAGATCGGCAAGGGAATGTGGGCTATGCCCGACCTGATGCACGCCATGCTGGAACAGAAGATCGCGCATCCGAAGGCCGGTGCCAATACGGCTTGGGTGCCGTCGCCGACCGCCGCCACGCTGCACGCGCTGCACTACCATGTCGTCGACGTGCAGGCCGTGCAACAGGAACTCGAAAAGATCGATTACGCGAAAGAGCGCGACGCCCTGCTCACCGGTTTGCTGACGGTGCCGGTGGTGGCGAAAGCCGAGTGGAACGCCGAAGAGATCCGCAAGGAAATCGAGAACAACGCGCAGGGCATTCTCGGCTACGTGGTGCGCTGGATCGATCAGGGTGTGGGCTGCTCGAAGGTGCCCGACATCAACGACATCGGCCTGATGGAAGACCGCGCCACGCTGCGTATTTCGAGCCAGCATCTGGCGAACTGGCTGCGTCACGGCGTGATCACGCGCGAACAGGTCGAAGAGACCATGAAGCGCATGGCCGCCGTGGTGGACAAGCAGAACGCAGGCGACAAGCAGTATCGCCCGATGGCCCCGAACTTCAGCGATTCGCTGGCGTTTCAGGCCGCCAGCGCCCTCGTGTTCGAAGGCCTCACGCAGCCGAACGGCTACACCGAGCCGCTGCTGCACAAGTACCGTCTGAAGCTCAAGGCGGAATAACGCGGCTGAAGCGATCGCTGAAGTGATCGCGTCTATCGCGTCTATCGCGTGAATCGCAGGTCTCGATAAGCACAAGACTTATCACCGGACGCCTGACGGGGTAACCTGTCAGGCGTTCGTGTTTTTTCAGGAGCCTGTTGCGCATGGACCCCGCCATCGCACTGCAACGCGCCGAACGGCGTGCCCTGTACTTCCTGCTGGTCGCGCTGGCGATTTTCATCGCCACGCTCTTCATGCCGCCGCACTTTCTCACCGGCTGGATTCGCGCCGCCGCCGAAGCGGCGATGGTCGGCGGTCTGGCCGACTGGTTCGCGGTCGAGGCGCTGTTCCGGCGCATTCCGATCCCCGGGCTCGCTGCACACACCAACATTCTCATTCGCAAGAAAGACGCGCTAGGCGATGGTCTGGCCCGCTTCGTTCGCGAAAAATTTCTCGATACGCCCTCGGTGGTGCGCCTCATTCAGCAACAGAATCCGGCCGACGCGGTGACCCACTGGCTGGGGTCGCACGATAACGCGCGCCAGTTGAGCGCCGTGCTGGTGAAGGTGGCCGGCGGCGTGCTCGACGTGATGGACGAGCGCAACGTGCAGGCGTTCATCCGCCGCGCGCTCGACACGATGATCGACCGGCTCGACCTGTCGCAATCGGCCGCCGCCATTCTCGACACGCTCACGCGCGATGGCCGCCATCAGGCGCTGCTCGACGAGACGCTCGAGTACCTCGTCGAACTGCTCAACGAACCGCAGACGCGCGAATTTCTCTCGGCGCGCATCGTTGAATGGCTCAAGGCCGATCATCCGAAGAAGGAGAAGGTGCTGCCCTCGGAATGGATCGGCAACAAGGGTTCGGACATGATTTCGGCCGCCGTGACGCGCCTGCTCGCCCAAATGGAGGCCGACGACTCGCACCAGCTGCGTCAGGCGTTCGACCGCGCCGTGGCCGGACTGATCGAGCGGCTGCGCAACGACGCCGAGTTTCAGGCGAAGCTCGACGGCTTCAAGGCGCAGTTGAAGGGCGACACCGCGCTGACCGCTTACGTAGGCAGTCTGTGGAACGAGTGGCGCAACTGGGTGAAGCGCGATCTGGCGCAGGAAAACTCGGTGATCGGCGCGAAGATCGTGGGCGCGGCGTCGTGGATTGCACAAGAGCTGGCGCGCAGTGAATCGCTGCGCCGCGCGCTAGATGCCCAACTGCTCGACGCTGCCGAGCGCATGGCACCGGGTTTTGCCGACTTCGTGACCGAACATATCCGCGCAACGGTGCACGGCTGGAACGCGGAGCATCTCTCGCAACAGATTCGCCTGAGCGTGGGGCAGGACCTGCAATACATCCGCATCAACGGCACCCTCGTGGGCGGACTCATCGGCGCGGTGCTGTACCTGATCGCACAAGCGCCGGCCCTGCTCGCACGTTAGTGTCTTTCTGGCGCAACACTCCGCAGCGCGCGCCATCACCGTGTCAAAAATCCCGGGTTGCCGCCCCACAAGGCCTGCGCCGTTGAATCGATAAAATTTATCGATATATAAAAAATCAAAATTATATTTATACAAACCCGTTCCCTATAGTTCGGTCCCTGTAGCGCCGAATGCACCTATCTCGCCGGCGCGCAGATAAAACCTTAGAGAACGCCACACCTCATGAAGACCACGATTCTGGCCCGTCTGGGCCTTGCCGGCGCCTGCGCCGCGATGGCCCTTGCCGCAACCTCGGCACATGCGCAAAGCAACGTCACCATCTATGGCCTGATTTCGGGCGGCGTGGGGTACGTGAGCAATCAGGGTGGCAACAAGACGTGGCAGGCGCTCTCGGGTACGAACCAGAACCCGCGCTGGGGTTTCCGTGGGTCTGAGGACCTCGGTGGCGGCACCAAGGCGATCTTCACGCTCGAAGCCGGCTTCAGCATCGTGAATGGCACGGCCGCCCAGAACGGCCGCGCCTTCGGCCGCCAGTCGTTCGTCGGCCTGTCGGACAACAAGTGGGGCACGCTGACGCTCGGCCGCCAGTACGACACCATTCACGATTACGTCGGCCCGATCATCATTTCGAGCAACGGCGTGAACATCGGCGACAACGACAACGGCTACAACGATATCCGTATGCAGAACTCGGTGAAGTGGGTGAGCCCGACGGTGGGCGGCTTCCACGGCACAGCGCAATACGGCTTCTCGAACTCGGCCACGGGCTTCCGCAACAACAACGCCTACAGCTTCGGGCTGGGCTACAAGTACGCCGACTTCGACTGGAACGCCGCGTACGCGCAGTACAACAACCCGTTCAGCGGCACGAACAACGACGGCGCCATCGCCAACGACTACGCCAGCCCGCTGCTGATCTTCTCGAAGAGCGCCGTGCACCCGACGGTGTACGCGAGCCAACAGCGCATCTTCGCCACGGGCGGCTTCTACCACTGGGGCCCGGCGTTGATCGGTGCGATGTTCTCCGACGTGCGCTACACGTATCTCGACGCGTCGCATCTGCACTTGCAGAACTACAACCTGACGCTGAACTACAACGTCACGCCGGCCCTCGTGCTGGGTGCTGCGTACGGTTTCACGACGGGCAACTACGATGTGATCAACACGCGCCCGCAATGGCATCAGGTGAACCTGCAAGCCGATTACTGGCTGTCTAAGCGCACTGACGTGGCGCTCACGCTCAACGCGCAGCAGGCGGCCGGCGACGCGCAGAATGCGCAGCTGTTCGGCTACGCAGCATCGAGCACCAAGCGTCAGCTGGCCGTCACGCTGGGCATGCGCCACACGTTCTGATCGACCGACGCGGCCTCACGACTTCGCCTTTCACGTTATTTTCAGATTCGACGACATGGCAGACATCAACGATACAAGCGCGGCCCCGCAACGCAATCGCCGCACTTTCCTGCGCACGTCGCTCGCCGCCTCGCTGGCGACGCTGGGCGCGACCGGTGCCGGTAACGCGCTGGCCGAACTGACGTCGACCGAAGGCGCGTCGCGCCTCGCAGCCGACGCTACGCCGCGCCGCACGGTCATCATCGATTGCGACCCGGGTCAGGACGACGCGATTGCCATCTTGTTTGCACTGGGTGCCAGCGATCAGATCGACCTGAAAGCGCTCACGACGGTGGGCGGCAACGTCCCGCTGGAACTGACCGAGCGCAACGCGCGCATCGTGCGCGACTGGGCGGGCAAGACGAACTCGCTGCCGGTGTACGCCGGCTGCCCGAAGCCGCTCATGCGCGATCTGATTACGGCCGCCAACGTGCATGGCCGCACTGGCCTCGACGGTGTGACGCTGCATGAGCCGCGCGCGCCGCTCGCCCCGCAACACGCTGTGACGTACCTGATCGACACGCTGCGCGCGGCCAAGCCGGGCAGCGTGACGCTGGTGGCGATTGGTCCGCTCACCAACGTGGCCACCGCGTTGACCGCTGCGCCGGACGGTGCAAAGGCCCTGCGCGAAATCGTCGTGATGGGCGGCGCGTGGTTCGAGCGCGGCAATATCACGCCGTCGGCCGAGTTCAACATCTTTGTCGATCCGGAAGCCGCGAGCATCGTGCTGAACGCCGGTGTGCCGATTACGGTGATGCCGCGCGACGTGTGCGTGAAGGCACCGATCACCCCGGCGCGTGTGGCACCGTTCCGCGCGCTGAAGAACCGTTGCGGCCCGATCGTGGCGGACATTCTCGCCGCGGAAGTGGCCTATCAGAAGGGCCGTCGCGGTGTGGAGTCGGCACCGATGTACGACCCCTGCACGATTGGTTACCTGATCGATCCGACGATGTTCGGCGGGCGTCGTGTGAATGTCGCCGTCGAGACGACGGGTCAACTCACGCTGGGCGAGACCGTGGTGGACTGGACCGGGCGCACCAAGCGCGCCGTGAACGCCACGTGGATCACCGACGTGGATGACGACCGTTTCTACGAGACGTTGCTGGCGCGTATTGCGCGCCTGCCGTAACGATTCAGAAAGAAGATGCAACGCGGTGCCCCAGCAAAGACAAGGGCACCGCGTTTTCGCATGTTGTGATTACGTCGCGAGATGTTTTGCGATCCAGTCGCGACAGGCGCTGACCTGCGGGCCGCGCTCCTTGCCGTCGAGCGACATTAGCGCGACGGTACGCGTGACGCGCGGTGCGGTGACGTCGAGCGCAACGAGTTCCGGGTCATGCAGGTGCAGCGTGTAGAGCTTGGGCAGGATGGCCAGCGCGAGACCGCTGCGCACGAGCGCGTAGAGCGGCTCGGTGTACTCCATGCGGTATTTCGGCTCCAGACGTAGATTGTGAGAGCCGCCCGTGCGACGCAGCGAATCGCTGACGTTGCCGCGCACGAAGACGGCGAGGTCGCGCTCGGTGAGCTGTGCCCACGTGGCCGACGCCGCCTTTGCCAGCGGATCGTCGTGGCGCGCGACGAGCACGATTTCATCGTCGAACAGGTCGTCGCAGCGAAAGCCTTCGGCGCTGGCCGCTTCGTCGTCTTCATCGCGAATGCCGACGCCGAGGTCGATTTCGCCACGGGCAAGCGCAGCGACCAGTTCGCTGTTCGGCAGATCGCTCAGGGCGAAGCGAACGCCCGGGTGCGCTTCGCGCAGGCTGCCGAGCACGGGCAGCAAGCGGGCGGCCACCGACGGGATGAAGCCGATACGCACCGTCTGCGCTTGCAGCGTGAAGGTGCTGGTCATGTCGTCGAAGGTGCCCCGCGCGGCGTTGAGCAGGCGCTCGGCAAGCGGCAGGATGGTCGTGCCGGCCTCGGTCAGTGTCAGCCGGTGTGCGGAGCGCTCGAACAACCGGCCGCCCAGCAGAAACTCGATTTGCCGGATCGCGGCGGTCAGTGCTGGTTGGGTGACGGAGAGCGCCTGCGCCGCCTGCGTGAAGCTGCGCGAGTGCGCCAGCGCAACAAAGTACTGCACTTGCCGCAACGTGAGCGCAGGCAGAGGCGGCACGGTGGCTGGGGTGGCCGTGGCGGTCGCGGTGGCCTTGGTTGTCGCCGGCGCTTGCTTCTTCGCTAGCGGCGGCGTGGCGGTGGCGGGCGCGGTTTTGGCGGCGGCCGATTGACCGGTACGGCGCGATGAATTCGGGGGTGTCGCCATGGCGCGCTCCTGCGTTTGCGAAGAATAGATTCGAATTATCGAATCATAAGTAATTTGATTTTTTATTTATAGTCGCTTGGCCGTAAAGTGCCACGCAAAGACCCAACTATTCTTGGCATATGCATACCTCTCCTACTGAGCGCGACGTTAATGTTGGCAGCAGCGGCGGCACCAGCGGCGGCACGGCAAGCGCACCGCGCGGCTGGTTCGAGCGGCGTTTCGCCATCGCCGAGCGCGGCTCGTCCGTGCGCACCGAAGTGCTGGCCGGCATCACGACGTTTCTCGCCGCCGCCTACCTGATGGTGGTGATTCCCTCGCTGCTCGCCACCGGCGGGATGGATCGCGGCGCCGCCACCACGGCGGTCATGCTTGTGTTCGTGCTGTTCTCGGTGCTGATGGGCTTCTACGCGAACCTGCCGTTCGTGGTCGGCCCGGGCATCGGCGGCTCGGTGATCGTGGGCGTGACGCTGGCCGCGACGGAGCATGTGGCGTGGCAAACGGGTATCGCCATCGCGTTCCTCTCGGGCGTGTTGTTCCTGCTGCTGACCGTGCTCGGCGCGCGCAGCGTGGTCGCACGATTGATCCCGACGGCCATCAAGCTGGGGCTCGGCGCTTCCATCGGCTTGTTCATCGCGGTGCTGGGCGTGCGCAATGCCGGCATGGTCGTGGCCAACGCCAAGACCAACGCCTTTGCACTGGGCGACTTCAGCAAGCCGGGCACGATCGTGGCCTTGGTCGGGCTGGGCGCGGCCATTTTGCTGCAAGGGCGCAAGGTGCCGGGCGCGATTCTCTGGTCGATCCTGCTGGCGGCGCTCGCGGGTGTGCCGCTGGGCGTGACCAAGATCCCCGAGTCGTTCATTTCGCTGCCGCACAGCATCGCGCCGGTGGCGTTCCAACTGGATCTGCACAGTGCGTTGACCGTGGCGGCGCTGCCGTATCTGTTCGCGTTCTTCGCAGCCGAATTCTTCTCCACGCTGGGCACCACGCTGGCGGTGGGTGGCAAGGCAGGTCTGCTCGACGAGCACGGCAACATGGCCAACATCAATCGTCCGTTTCTGGTCGATTCGATTGCCGCTACGGGCGGCGCGCTGCTGGGCATTCCCGCGCTGACGGCGCTGGTCGAATCGGCGGCAGGCGTGGAAGCGGGTGGCCGCACGGGCCTGACGTCGATTGCCGCCGCGTTCATGTTTGCGCTGGTGTGCTTCTTCGTGCCGGTGGCATTGGCCATTCCGAAGGAAGCCACGGCGCCTGCGCTGATCCTGATCGGTCTGTCGATGTTCAGCACGATTCGTCATGTGCCGTTCGACGACTTCAGCGACGCGTTCCCGGTGCTTGCCATGGTGCTGCTCACGCTGCTCTCGAACAGCTTCGGCACGGGTATCGCGGGCGGCTTGCTGTGCTACGTGCTGGTGAAGGTGCTGATGGGGCGCTTCAAGGACCTGCCGTGGGGGCTGTATGTGTTGACACTGCCCCTCGCGTATTACTTCTGGACGGTGGTGGGGCGTCACTAAGCGACGCGGCATCCACTGAGCAACATCGGCCCGTCCGCCACGGGCGGGCCTCACGAATTCAATAAGACTGAGCGTTATGACAGAGACACCGGGCCACGTGCCCGCCGCACGCACCGGCGTGCAGATTCAGGAGGCGCATCGCACGTTTTTCCACGCGATGCCGAAGGTCGAACTGCACTGCCATTTGCTGGGTGCCGTGCGTCACGACACGTTCGTCGCATTGGCCGAGAAGTCGAACGCACCGCTCGCGCGCGACGAGATCGATGGGTTCTACACCCGTGGCGAGAAGCCCGTGGGCGTGCTGCGTGTGCTGCGCGCGCTCGACGAGTATTTGCTGACCACGCCGGACGATCTGCATCGCATTGCCTACGAATATCTGGCCGATGCCGCCGCGCACAACGTGCGTTACAGCGAGTTCTTCTGGAACCCGACGGGCACCGTGCGCACGTCGGGCATTCCGTATGTCGATGCGCAAGACGCCCTGGTCGCTGCGATTCGTGACGCCGAGCGCGACCACGGCATCGTTGGGCGTCTGATCCCGAGCATCGACCGCGAGGCCGATCCACGCGAAGCCGTCGAGATGGTCGAGTGGATGCGTGCGCATCGCGCCGATGAGGTGATCGGTATCGGTATCGACTATCGGGAAAATGACCGCCCGCCGGAATTCTTCTGGAAGGCGTATCGCAACGCGCGTCTGGCGGGCTTCAAGACGACCGCGCATGCGGGCGAATTCGGCACGCCGTGGACGAACGTGGAGACGGCCGTCGAGTTGCTCAAGTGCGATCGCATCGATCACGGCTACACCATCGTCGACGCACCGGACTTCGCGCACGAATGCGCCGAGCGCGGCATCGTGTTCACGGTGGTGCCGACCAACTCGTATTACCTGCGCACGCTGACGCCGGAGCGCTGGGCGGAAGATCACCCGATTCGCCGCATGCCGGGGTTGGGTTTGAAGATTCACCCGAACACCGACGATCCGACGCTGCACAAGGTCAACCCGGCGCAGGCGTGGGAGTTGATGTTCAGCCATCTGGGCTTCTCGCTCGACGATTTGCAGACGTTCATGCAGAACGGTCTCGACGGCGCGTGGATCGACGACAGCACGCGTCGCGCATGGCGCCGCACGTTCGCCGTGGAGTTCGATACGGCGCGCCGTGCGCTGGAGGCGTCGTTGCAGGTGCCCGGCGCCTGAGTCACCGCTTTTCCTTGGTCTCACCCGACCTTATGCCGCCTTCGGGCGGTATTTTTTTGCCCAACAAAAAAGCCGCCGCGTCTGCACGCTGGCGGCTTCGCATCGCTTGGGGACGATGCGCGGGCAACGATCCAACCGGTGAATTACGAGTGGTTGTCCGGGTCGACCAGATTGCGGTCGTTCAACTGGGCGCGCACGTCGGCACGCGTGATACCGCTGGCCGGGGCTGCCTTGTCTTCCTGAAGCTGTGCCGTCAACGGCGTGCCGGTTTCCACTTGATTGAGCTGGCCGTCGGCGCGGGCTTGGGCAATTTCGCTACGCACTTCAGCGCGTGACACATCGCTTTGGCTGGCGAGTTGTTGCGTGTCGCCGATCGAATTGTCGTAACGAGCGTCGGCGAAAGCAGAGGCCGACACGAATGCGGTAGCAGCAACAACAGCAGCAAGGATACGGGTGTTCATGGTGATACTCCTGTCAATTGATTGTGTTCTTTCGTGTTCAGCTAGCGTTCGGGGCATTTCCGCAGTTTTGCTGCGCTGCGATGTCCGTCGCGTTGGCATGAGTTGAATCTTAGGGATAACCCGTGGTTTTTTCGCAACTGAGCGTCTACAAAACACAACCAATCGTCTGATTCGAAAAATCTATTGAAAATCAACGCTCTGGAGCCGATATAAGGGGTATATGGCTGCGCGCTGACCGGGTTTGGGCGGGGATTTGGCGGGAAATGTCGCTTTGCGCAACAACCTGTCTCATGCAATGGGGTTTATTGCTACGCGTGTCAGCAGTAGAGTAACAATCATGAAGTCTGGCCGACGTCGTGGTTCGCAAGGTGCGCCGCACCGCGGACGATGTTGGCCCGTACAGGAGCATAAAAATGGCTGCCCTCGGTTCTTTCCTCTTGCTGGCGAGTGCTTCGTTGCTCACCGCCGTGTATTTGCGCAGCCGTCAGGAACGTGCCAACCGCTCGCGTCGTCAGCCAGTGCGTATTACGCGTCGTTGATTGGCGGGTGTTGGCGTGATGCCGATCGCCGCGCAGTGACAACGCTGCGCTGGCGTAGATGGGTGTAACCGGTTGATCTGAAGCTTTGAATTTGCGCGAGCCTCGCCTCGCGCGGGGTTCGTGCAACGTGAGCCCGCTGCGATGTTCGCCATGATTCGGTATGCGCGATCAATCGCCTCAAACATCCCCCGATTATTTCATTTTCAGCAATGCGTCCTTCTCCGGGACCGCGTTTTTCTCATGCGTGCGCGAGCGTAGATTGGCGGCAATGGTGGCGCCCGTCGTGGACGTCGCTTCCGACAGGAGAAACGGAAAATGAAACACGCTCTGATCGCTTCGGCCTTTGCTGCCGCCCTGCTGACCGTTGGCGCTGCCCAAGCTGCCGAAAACACGCAACCGGCATCGCAGCAGCAACAGGCGCAATCGCAAACGCAAGCTCAGGTGCAGGTGCAGCAACAAGCCCAGCCGGGTCCTGTTGCTGCCCAACAAGCCACGACCGTGGCACCGGTGTATGAAGTGCCGGGTCGCGTGAACCGCGCCGGTTCGATCTACTTCGGTCAGTAAGTCTTCTTCATCGCTGCGGCGCACGCGGCGGAGAGGCACCCGACGGCGACCACATAGACCGCGATCCACCACGGTTTGTGGCCGCCGTATTCGAGCAACGTTGCCGCCACCAGCGGTGTGATCGAGCTCGAAACAATCCCCGACACCTGATACACCACCGAGATACCCGTGTAACGCACGCGCGTATCGAACAGCTCGCAGAACATCGAGGCTTCCGGCCCGTAGACGAAGGCGTACACCACGCCCAGCGGCAAAATCACCGCGAGCGACACCCACCAGATGTTCGACGAGTAGTGCATGACGGCCAGCGCCGGAATCGACGACAACCCGCACGCCATCGCCCCCCAGCCGAACACGCGACGGCGCCCCACCCGATCGGACAGCTTCGACGCGTAGGGAATCGTCACGACAAGCACCAACGCGGCCAGCGTGACGGCCACCAGCACGGGCGTCTTCGGGAAGTGCAGCGTCCCCACCAGATAGGAAATCGCGAACACGGCGTAGACGTTGAACACGACGCCGTCGATGTAGCGCGCCCCCCAGCCGAGCAGCACGTTGCGGCGGTAGTCGCGGGCGATCTCCTTGAGCGGCACATGGGCCACGTGCTGGCTGTCTTTGATGCGCGCAAACTCGGGCGTCTCGAGCACCTTCAGTCGGATGAACATGCCCACGGCCACCAGCACGAGACTGAGCATGAAGGCGAGCCGCCAGCCCCACGACATGAACTGCGCATCGGTCAGCGTCGACGAGAGCAAGGCCACGACACCGGTCGACAGACACAAGCCGACCGCCAGCCCGATCTGCGGGTAGGCCGCAAACTGGCCGCGCTTGTCGCGCGGGGCGTACTCGAAGGCCATCAGCACCGCGCCGCCCCATTCGCCACCCAGCCCGATGCCTTGCAACAGACGCAGGAACAGCAGGATCAATGGCGCGGCGATGCCGATGCTTTCGTAGCTCGGCACCAGCCCGACCAGAAAGGTCGATACCCCCATGATGGTGAGCGTGATGATGAGCAGTGGCTTGCGCCCGATTTTGTCGCCGAAGTGGCCGAACAGAATGCCGCCGAGCGGGCGGGTGGCGAAGCCCACTGCGTAGACGGTATAGGCCAGTGCCGTGGCGATGAAGGCATCGCCGCTGGGGAAGAAGAGCTTGTTGAAGACGAGTCCTGTGACGGTGCCGTACAGGAAGAAGTCATACCATTCGACGGTCGTGCCGATCAGGCTGGCAAGCGCGACCGTACGCACTGCCTTTTCGGCAGAGACGGTATCGCTGTTGCCGATCCCGGTGAGAACCTGTTCCATTGCGCCTCCTGTTGATGCGCCGCGCCGTGGCGGCGCGCTGCGACGCTCCGGTCTGCGCCGGGGCGTCTGTCTCCATGGTTGTCTCGTGACCGCGCGTTGGACCGGCGGCTGTTTTTTCGATAATGGCTGTTGCGGGGACTGCGGATAAGTCTCGGAAATGCTTAGGTAAGCTCAGGCAAACCGACGCTGCAAACGGCCGCGCGCCGGAACTTCAGTACGTCAGTACTTCAGGACTTCAGGACTTCAGGACGAGAGCGGCAAACTTCGGTGATTCGCCGCGCGCAGTGCCGCACGGCGAAGAGGCGATGAAGACGCGTCGGCCGGTCAGACCGTTGCGCCGATAAAGTTGCGGCCGCGCGGACCATCGAGTGCGGCGGCAATCATTGCTGTCGACTCCAGCTCGGTCACCCCGTAAGCGGCGAATTCGGTGGCGACGCCCAAGCCGTTCAGGAATGCCGTGAGCTTTTCGGGCGCCCCGGCGATATCGCCGTCGAAGACTTGCGCGAGCACGGCGTCGCGGTCCGCGCGCCGGCCGATCGCCAGACGCATCACCGCCGGCAGCGTGAACGAGCAGGCAATGCCGTGCGGCAGCCCGTGGCGAATCGTCATGTCGTACGAAATCGAATGCGCGAGCGCCGTCTTCGTGTTCGAGAACGCCATGCCCGCCCGCAACGCGGCGAGTGCAGCGTCGCGGCGCAGTCCGATGTCGCCCGGCGACGCCATGAGCAGCGGCAGCACGCGCATCATGTCGCGCGCGGCGGTGACCGCGAAGGTGTCGGAGATCGGATTCGCATTGACGTTCCAGATCGCCTCCAGTGCATGCGAGAGCGCATCGAGACCGCTCTGCAATGTCACGGAACGGGGCAGCGAGCGAGTGAGCCGGGGATCGACGATGGCGGCTTCGGGCCACGTCTCGGGCAGATGCAGCGAGTATTTCTTGCGCTTCACGTGCCGGTCCCAGAGCGTGGCCCACGGCGTGACTTCGCTGCCGGTGCCGGCTGTCGTGGGGATCGTGATGAGCCGTTTGGTGCGCGTGGGCTTGAAGCTGCCGCCCGCATCGAGGGCGTCGACCAGCGTGCTGAAGCGGTCGTCGTCACCGGCCACCATCAACAGCTTGGCCGTGTCGAGCGCGCTGCCGCCACCGAGTGCCACGATCACTTCGCACTGTCCGTAGCGACGCCAAAAATCGCCGTACATCGGCGCCAGTTCACGCACGTCGGGGTTTGGGCTCACCTGATCGATCACCCCGGCAAGCTTGCCGCCGAGCAGGGCTTCGACCTGCCCCGTCATGCCCAGCGCCCGGGCTTCGGGCATGGTGACCAGCACGGCACGGCGCTGGCCGACGAGCGCCGGCAGTTGGGCGAGGGCGCCGTCGCCGAAGTGGACGTCGACAGGGTTGTGAAAGCTTGAAATGTCGGGAGAGCGCGAACGTTCGGTCATGGCGGATGGCGGGGACGATGCCGCGTTTGCCGCTTCGCACCCGGCGAAGCGAACGGTTGGCGAAAGATTGAGCTGGATTATGGTGAGCGCCGTCCTATACTTCCAATTCACATTTTTTCGCCAACCTATTGGTAAAACCTATACCTCGTCACGGGAGCGTCACCGATGCGGATTACCCAATTGCGTTCGTTTCATGCCGTGGCGCATCACGGCAGCGTGACGCGCGCGGCGCAGGCGCTGCATGTGAGTCAGCCGACGATGACGACGCAGATTCGCGCGCTGGAAGAGACTTACGGCATCGAGTTGTTCTATCGGCACGGCCGTGGGTTGACGCTCACGCCCACGGGCAAGGCGTTGTACTCGGTGAGCCTGCGCATCTTTGCCGACGAGGCTGAAGCGCTCGGGTTGCTCAAGGAGCATGGCGGGCTGAGAACGGGGGAGCTACGCCTCGGCGCGGTGGGGCCGCATCACGCGATGGAGATCGTGGCGGCGTTTCGGCCGCGTTATCCGGGCATTGCCATCTCGATGCGTGCGGGCAACTCGGAGGAGATGATCGATGGCCTGCTCGCGTATCGCACGGATGTCGCGGTGCTGGCGCGCTATCAGGATGACGCGCGACTGCATGCCGTGCCGTATCGTACGCATCCGGTGGTGTTGCTGGTGCCACGGGGTCACCGGTTTGCGCGCCGTCGCAGTGTGAAGCTGGCGGAATTGGCGGGCGAGTCGATGCTGATGCGCGAACCGGGGTCGACGACGCGTCACGCGCTGGAGGCGGCGCTCGCATCGGCGGGTGTCACGCCGGATGTTTCGATGGAGATCGGCAGCCGCGAGGCGATTCGCGAGGCGGTGATTCTCGGGCTGGGCATTGCGGCGGTGTCGGCGCGCGAGCACATCCCCGATGAGCGGCTGGCAGTGGTGTCGATCAGCGACGCCAAAGTGGAGACGACTACCGTCGTGGTGTGTCTCGCAGAGCGCCGTGAGTCGCGCATGATCGCGGCGTTCCTGAACGTGGTTGCCGGGATGGTATGACGTGCTTGCGGTGAATGTCGGGTGTAATCGCCGCATATTTTGCGGTGATTGATTTGCCCCTGCGGCGAATCTTCGCCATAATCGCCGCATGAAACGCGGTGATTGGCTCTATCTCTGGCAGGCTCCCGAATGGCCGGCAATGCGCTACGACATGGCATTGCTGGCGCGTCCGCTCGCACGCGTCAGTCGCGCGCAGGGGCGCCTGTATGGCCGCATGGCAGATGTCGGGATGTCCCTGCGGGACGAAGCCAGTCTGGCGGCGCTGACCGAGGACGTGCTCAAGACCAGCGCCATTGAAGGCGAGCAGCTCGATCCGGCGTCGGTGCGTTCGTCCATCGCCCATCGCCTTGGTGTCGATATCGGCGCACTGGCACCCGTGGATCGCCATGTCGAAGGTGTCGTGGAGATGATTCTCGATGCCACACAACGTAGCGCCGAGCCGGTGACGCGAGAACGTCTCTTCGGCTGGCATGCGTCACTCTTTCCGGCCGGTTATTCAGGGATGTCGCGCATTGCTGTGGCGAACTGGCGCGACGATGCCAGCGGTGCCATGCAGGTGGTCTCCGGTTCGCACCACCGGCAGCGCGTGCATTTCGAGGCGCCCCCTGCCGCAAGGTTGGACGAGGAGATGACGCGATTTCTCGGCTGGGTGAATCACGAGTCGGACGAACTCGCGCTGATCAAGGCGGGCCTCGCCCATTTCTGGTTTGTGACGCTGCATCCCTTCGACGATGGCAACGGCCGGATCGCACGGGCGATCGGCGATCTGCTGCTCGCGCGCGGCGATGGCAGTCCGCAACGTTTCTACAGTCTGTCCGCGCAGATTCAGCGTGAGCGCAAGGGCTATTACGAGATTCTGGAGCGCACCCAAAAGGGCACGTTAGATGTCACGGCGTGGCTGCTATGGTTCTACGACGCGCTGGAGCGTGCCATCGAGCAAGCCGACAAAACGCTCGATGCGGTACTTCGCAAGGCGCATCTGTGGCAGGGGTGGGCCACGTTGCCGCTCAATGGCCGTCAGATCAAAGTGCTCAATCAGCTGCTCGACGACTTCGAGGGCAAACTCACGAACGCCAAGTGGGTGGCGCTCGCCAAGTGTTCGCCGGACACGGCGTTGCGCGACATCACCGAATTGCTCGAGCACGGCGTACTGCGTAAAGGCCCCGGGGCGGGGCGCAATACGTCGTACGAGTTGACGGACTAATTTCGTCCTCACACACGACAAACACGGAAAACGCGACCCGCGCGACCACGCGGCCCACGCGTCAACGACAAAAACCGGCACGTCGCTAACGACAGCATCCTCCTGCCAATGGCATCACCCTCTCCCGATTTTCCTTGGAGAAGATGATGCCCGCCACACGCGTCACGCCACATCGCGCAAGCCCTTCCCATTCCGTCGGGCGCTCGCCTGCCGCTTTCACCCGAAATGACCGCGCACATGCGCGGTTCTTGCTCAAACACGCGCGACAACGCGAGCAAGTCCCGCGACAGCGTATGGTGCGCGAAACGCCGCAGATCGCCACATCGGCGAGCGTGCAAAGCGGCAACGCCGGGGCCGCTGCGAAAGCGTTGCTGTTCGGCATGTGCTTTCTCGGCGCACAGGTTTGTCGCGCAGACGTGACGCGTGCAGCGTCGCGTGACACCCACGTGCGCACTTCCGATATCGACAGTGCCCTCGCGTCGCTATTGCCACCGTCAACCGGCACACCGGCACAGCGGTGCGCAGTATTGCCGGCGGCTACCGCATCAGGCCTCCCATCGCTCGGCGTCGAGACATTCCTCTCGTGGGTCGGGGAGCGATTCTCACACGCGTGTGCGCGTGCCCCGCTACGTTGTTCCGGCGATATCGCCCCGCCTGCCATCAACGACGCGCTTCCGACACAGGCAGATGTGCTGCACGCAGCACTGAGCGCCGTGCCGCCCGCAGACACCGCACAAAAAACACCGGCCGAGCGAGATGCGATGTCGCGGCAGCTCACGGCGCGCATCGATCCGGTCATGGCGCGGCACGACGTGAGCGGTATGCGCTTCGGCAGCCTTGACTGGGCCTTGGCGCGCATCGGGTGCGCACTGATCGGCGACGAGGCGAGTGACTGGGCACCGAACGCGCTGGTTGCGGTCGCGCTGGCCATGCTTCCGGCCCACGACGACACCGATGCGAGTGCTACGTTTCTCTCCCGGTTTATGCCAGTCGTCACACGCATGGCGCTGGCGCACGACGTTATCGAACCTGACGAGGCGCAACGTCTCGACACGGGCACCCGCGCTCGCGTGATCGCCTACTTTCGATGGCGCGTGCAAGACATGCTCGGACAAGGCGAACGTCTTGCCGCTGCCGCCGGATTACTGCCGACGCGCCGTGCGATCGCACGCGAGCGCGTGGTGAGCGCAGGCGTGTCCCCGGATGTGCAAATACAAGTGAACAAACATCGCGTATGGATCGGACTGTGGATCGCATCTGCCCACCCTATGGTCTTTCCGCCATGCATGCACACCGAAGGGATGTACACGCCCGTCGAGCTGCTGATGCACGACTGTCTGATCGATCTCAAGCGCGACGCCCCCATGCTGCATACCCGGCTGGCCGAAGCCGGTGTGACACACGACAGCATCACGGCGTCGTTCGAGGCGCACTACGCTACGGCGATTCCCGCGCTCGCTCACACGTTTCTGATGCCTCTGCTTCAGGCGCGTGTCGATGCCATGAGCGACACCGACCGTCAGTTCTGGCAATGCGGCGACTGGACCCTCTATCGCGCTGCCGGAACGCTTGCGATGCAACCGCTGCCGGACGATGCCGGCGGCGTGCTGGGCGTGGTGTTGCCGGATGAAAGGGCGAGCAAAACCGATGAAATTCGCCACTTCACGCTGCTGATGTCGATTCGTCGTCAATCAGCCTCGGGTGTCCGTGAGGTACGTCACTACTTGATCACGCCGTCCACGCTCCAAGTGGTTCGGCTCGATGCCGATCTTTCGGCACGGCTGAACGCGGGCCAAACGCCGTTCGTCGCCGTGCCCCGTGTTGCAGGGCAGTCTAGCGATCGCAGCGGGCGGCCAATGTGCACCGACACCGTCAAGCGCAAGGATTGCGGCGCGACGATTACGGCGACGCAAGGTGCGGCGGAAATGCTTGCCGCGCCGTTCCACGCCTTACACGACGCTTCCTTTGCCATGACGGCCACCGAAGCCGAACATGCAGCACGTCGCGAGGCATTGCTTGGCCTGCTGCCGTTTTATCGCTGCGTGCAGGACGTGCGTGCCGCAAAGGCGGACACCGTATTCGATTGCGCGATCGATCTGACCGGCCTTGTGCCGCTGGCAGATGCCGGACTCGACGCCGCCGTTACCGCGACGCACTTGTTGACGGCGCTTGGCCCGGACGAGTGGCTCTCGTGGTCTGAAAAATTGATCGCGCACGGCTTGCCCGCGTTGCGCGAGAGCACGCCGGCGCAGCTTGCCTATTGGCTCGACGCCGGTGTCCGCGACGGCATGCGTCTCGCTAAGGAATCCGTCCACCTGTTCGATCCGGGTTTTGCCGCCGCGTGGCATCTAAGTGCTGGCGCGGCCGGTGGCGCACGCTCACTATTCGAGCGATTGTCGAAAATGCCGGTGCTGCGGCGGCACTTGCCGCGATTGCGGGTGGCCGAGGAGCGTCTCCTGAGAGATTCCTCCTCAGTCGAGTCACCCATGCTGAACCAACTGTGCCGGACCCGCCGCAGCCCGCCGGAACAAGACGGTGCTTGTTCGCAACTCGAACGGGTGGGCGGCTACGTCCGGCCCTATCCGCAGGGCGGCGGCGAGGCGCGCTATCAGTACGATACTGGCACGCAGCACTTCGACACCTTCGACAGTCAGGACGCGGCCATGAGAACGGTCGTGGTCGACGACATGACCGACGCCGGGCAACTGGTGGAACGAGAGTATCTGTTGATCGGGGGCGATGTTGTCTGGCGGCATCTCGATCGCTACCGGACGCTCGCGACGGCGTTCAATCGCCTCAGGCAGGATGCCCTTCACGTGTTGTCGTCGCTGAAGGGGGCATTGGGAAACGATCCTCGCTATGTCGTCGTCGACGTGCCGGTCACCACCGTGGGCGGCGACGAGCGCACGTTGCAGATTGCCGCACGTTACGCCACGTATGCCGATCCTCACGGACACTGCATGCAAGTCGCGCGAGTGCAAGGCACGCACTACGTCTTCAAAATCGAGCACGGGTGGACGGCGGTGCCGGTGGCGAGACACCCGGTGACCCTGTTTCAGGCGACCGATGCAGACGTTGCGAGTTACCTCCAGTTCAGGGCACTGCTGCACACCCCCTACGCAGGCGACATCGTGGTGTACGAAGGCGTTTCGCAATTCCAGCGGGTGGTGTCTTTGTCGCGAACGGAGCAGACACGCATCAAGCGTATTGCGCTGCGCATGCAAAAAGTACAGCTCGACGCGATGCTTTGGCTGATGGACCCGATGAACCGTGCGGAATCGGAGTTGCTCCTGCAAAGGTTTACGCCTATCGAGCAGGTCACAAGACTGCGTGTTGCGCTCGTGGGCGCGCTCGAATCGATGGCCAGAGTCACACCGAGGTTTATTGCGAACTACCGGACCCGCGTTGCCGTGGCATTGATGGTGGATCCGGCAACGCCCGCCACTGCCGCACGCGGCGGGCTGCAATCGCAAGTGGCCAGCAATCGGGCGAAGATGCCGGTGATCTATCTCAGTGAAGATGGGCTGCGCGAGCGCAAGACGGAGAGTCTGGCGGGCGTCATGGTCCATCAAATGACGCGGGCGGTGCTCGGCGCTTCGGATCGGCTGAGCGAGGCATTGTCGCTACCCGCGGCTATCGATGACTTCGGCGAGTGCGTGGACCTCAGGCCGCTGATCGCGGTCGCCCCATCGGTGCCGCCCGAGGTGCTGGTGCGGCATGCGCCCACGCTGGAGCATCTGATCTTCATGTGCGCCTATTTGCGCGATCCGGAACGTGCGGAAGAGGTCAGGCGTTTTGCGTGGAAGTCGACGGACTCGTACTGGCGTTTGAGTCCGTGGAGCGTTGACGACGCCGTGTGAAGTCCACCGGCGTGGAAGGCAACGGCCGGTGAGAATCTCATCGGCCTTGAACACATGCGAAAACGTCAGCTCAGGTACTGGCTCGAGAACAGCACCACGGCCGAGGCGACGAGGCAGTAGATACCGAACAGGTACCAGCGGCCATGCTCCAGCCAGCGCGAGAGCCAGCGCAGGGCGATCAGGCCCGCGAAGAAGCTGAACACCATGCCCACGAGACACGGCGTGAGCACCGTCATAAAGTGGCCCGAGAATGCCTGCGTAGCGCCCGATTTGTACAGACGGTACGCCTCTTTGACGATCACCGGCGGGGTGAGCACCACGGCGAGCGCGAAGCTGAATTCTTCGACGCGAATCTTGTCGAGCCCGCGCAGCATGCCGGTCGAAATGGTCGAGCCCGAGCGCGAGAAACCACGGAACGGCAGGCACACGCCCTGCACCGCACCGATCCACGCGGAGTCGGCGGCGCGCATCGGACGGTCGCCCATCGGCGGACGTTTGCGGCCCGAGATGAGGATCAGGATGCCCGCCATCGCGAGACCCGCCGAGATGATGTACAGGTTGCCGAACAGATGCTCGATCTCGGAATGCTGCGTGCCGCGCATCAGCACCTTCTCGATGAACAGCATCAGCGCAATGCCGATCACGCCGGTAAAGGCGGTGGCGACAATCACCTGCTTGGCGTTGTGGACGAAGTCGCGGCGGGACGAGAAGTAACGCTCGCGCCACGATTTCCAGAAGTACACGATCACCGCCAGCATCGTGCCGGTGTGCAACATCACCAGCAGCAAAGTCATCTCGGGGGCGGTCGGGTCGAGCCCCATCAGCTTCTCGGCCATGATGACGTGCGCGGAGCTTGAAACGGGCAACAACTCCGCCACGCCCTGCACAATCGCGAGCACCAGCACTTGCAAATAGTCCATGCGCAATCCTTGGGAAATGGGCAAGCACACTACGCTGCAATCATGTCGTTTTGGTGACAGTCATATGACGGCGTCGCCGATCCCTGCCCCCGACCGGCTGCCGCGCATGATACCCCGTCAGAATTGGTCTTGAATGAGGTCTTTGCGTGGGTATTTTGCCGGCCGTCGGCGCGCCATCGCGCTGAAATGACAACGGGCGCCCGTGGGGACGCCCGTTGTTTTATCAGTGAAAACGAGCCGCGATGGCTACGCCGCGTTTCAGAGGCGCGCGAGGGCCTGATCCAGATCGGCCAGCAGGTCGTCGATATGCTCGATACCGATCGACAGGCGCACGGTTTCCTCGCTCACACCGGCCTTGCGCAACTCTTCCGGCGAGAGCTGGCGGTGCGTGGTCGATGCCGGGTGCGTGGCCAGCGACTTGGCGTCGCCGATGTTCACGAGGCGCGTGAAGAGTTGCAACGCATCTTGGAACGATGCGCCGGCCGCACGGCCGCCCTTCACCCCGAACGTCAGGATGCCCGGACCGCGTCCCGACAGATACTTCTTCACGAGCGCGTTGTCGGGATGCTCGGGCAAACCGGCGTAGTTCACCCACTCGACCTTCGGGTGCTGCTTGAGGAACTGCGCCACCTTCAACGCGTTTTCGGTAATGCGGTCCAGTCGCAGTGCCAGCGTCTCGATGCCTTGCAGGATCTGGAAGGCGTTGAACGGCGAGATGGCCGCGCCGGTGTTGCGCAGCGGCACGACGCGCGCACGGCCGATGTACGCGGCCGGCCCGAAGGCTTCCGTGTAGACCACGCCGTGATAGCTCACATCGGGCTCGTTCAGGCGCTTGAAGCGCGTCTTATGGTCGGCCCACGGGAATTTGCCGGAGTCGACGATGGCGCCGCCCAGACTCGTGCCGTGCCCGCCCAGATACTTGGTGAGCGAATGCACGACGATGTCGGCACCGTGCTCGAACGGACGCAGCAGATACGGCGACGGCACCGTGTTGTCGATGATGAGCGGAATGCCGTGACGATGCGCAATTTCCGCCAGCTTGGCGATGTCGGTGACGTTGCCCAGCGGGTTGCCGACGGATTCGGCGAAGATCGCTTTGGTCTTCTCGTCGATGAGCGGCTCGAACGACTCGGGTTCACGCGGGTCGGCAAAGCGCGTGGTGATGCCCGAGAGCGGCAACGTGTGCGCCAGCAGGTTGTAGGTGCCGCCGTAGAGCGCGCTCGCCGCCACGATGTTGTCGCCCGCCTCGGCAATCGTCTGAATCGCGTACGTGACGGCCGCCTGACCCGAGGCGAGGGCCAGCGCGGCAATGCCGCCTTCGAGCGCGGCGACGCGCTGCTCGAGCACGTCCTGCGTCGGGTTCATGATGCGGGTGTAGATGTTGCCGGGCACTTTCAAGTCGAACAGATCGGCGCCGTGTTGCGTGTCGTCGAACGCATACGCCACGGTCTGGTAGATCGGCACCGCCACCGCACGCGTGGTCGGGTCGGGGCGATAGCCGCCGTGCACGGCCAGCGTTTCGAGTCGCCACTTAGGCGCTTGTGCGTTCTCTTCGGTGCTCTGTGTCTTCTCGGTCATGTCGATTGTCTCCGGATAAACATGACGTTCCCTGTGGGGAACGGATGGGTTGGCGAGTTTGTTTAGCGGGTTTGTTTAGCGAGTTTGTTTAGGTATCCGATGACATTCTAATGGTCCGCTCCGCGACGCCTTATCTCTGATCGGCACATGCTTAGCTCGGCCCGGGTGCAACGGTTCGTAATATCGCGCGTAATAGCGCTTACGTTTGGGCGTTATTCGGCTGGATATACTCGATTCACGCTGATTCACCACCGCTACGGAGTCGCCCGATCATGACGTTTCGTTCTGCGCTTTTTGCGCGTCTCAGCACGCACGCCGGTGTGCCGGGGCGTGCCGCTTTGCGATGTGCGCTGGTGTTGGCCTGCATGGCGGGCGCGTGGTCCGCGACGGCGCATGCGCAGGAGAAGATCAGCATTCCTTCGCTGGATACGGACAGCGCCGGTAAGCCGGTGATGCTCGATGCGTACCTGTTTCGCGCAGCCAACGCCAAGGGGCCGACACCCGCGGTCGTGTTCATGCATGGCTGTAACGGGATGATTACGCGCAAGGGCAAGATCGACAGCCGCGAGCTCGATTGGGCGCAACGATTCAACGCGCAGGGGTATACGGTGCTGGCGGTCGACAGCTTTACGTCGCGCGGGCAGGCCAGCGAATGCCGGGGTGGCGGAGATGTTCGACCGTCGGTGGAGCGCCCGCGTGATGCCTACGGCGCGTTGCGGTATTTGCAGCAACTGCCGGGCATTGCGCCGGATCGCATCGCGCTGATGGGCTGGTCGCATGGCGGTGGCACGGTGCTGTACTCCGTGGGGCCGCGCAGCCCGGGCAAAGTGCCGGTGAGCGCATCGACGCCTGCACCCACGCCGCCTGACTTCGTGGCAGCCGTCGCGTTCTATCCGGGGTGGTGCAACACGAAGGCCCAAGGGCCCGACTGGTCGACGCGTATCCCGTTGCTCGTGCTGATCGGTGCCGATGACGTCTGGTCCAAGCCGGTGCCGTGCGACGCGTTCGTGAAAGACGTGACGGCCAAGGGCGCGCCGATCACCTTCCACATGTATCCGGGCGCGTATCACGACTTCGACTATCCGAATCTGCCGTTGCGCGAGCGCCCTGAGTTCACCAATCCGAAAACGCATATCGTCCCGATCACCGGCACGCAGCCGGAAGCCCGCGACGACGCTATCGCTCGCGTCACTGCATTTCTGGCGAAGGCTTTTGCGTCTTGATATTTCGCGGCGCCAAAACGTCTAGGGAATTTGAGTGATTCGATGCAGATGCCCGGCTGGCGGGCATCTGCGGGCGATTCGGTGGCGGTTATGCACCGGGTATCCACAGGTTAATCACCGCAAAACCCCGGGATTTCCACAGGTAATCCACTGGCAATGCCCCAGTTATCCAAGGCATATCCACAGCTTGTTCACGGCTTATCCACGACTTATCCACCCGAATGAGGCGACTTATCCCGTGGTTATCCCTGCGCTATCCCCTGACTGTCCACAGACTTGTCCCTGTGCCAATCACAGGTTGTTCACTGGGTTATCGACAGACTTATCCACAATCCGTCGACGTGGCATCGTTTCGCGCGGACAAAACAAAATCGGCCGCCAGAATTGCGGCCGATTTGTGATCGGTGAGGGTGCGTGACCCGGAGTCGCGTCGCGCCTAACTGCGGCGCCGGCTCACGGGCACATACGGCGATCAGCTACCGAAGTAAGTGCTACCTGCGCTGGCAACGTTGGTCACCGAGCCTGCCATCACCGGCTGTGCGGCACCGCCAACCTTGGCAACCGTCGTCGGATACACCGAGTCGTGTTGTTCGAGCAGACCGGCTTGCTCGGCTTGGACGAGTTCCGTGCGGACCTGTGCGCGGCTCACGGCGCTAGTTTGCGGAACCCATGCGAATTCCGAAGGACCTTCGAAGGCGTCGCTGGCAAAGGCCGAACCGGCCGACACAGCAAGCATTGCGGAAACCAGAGCCGAGGTAATAAGAGTGCGTTTCATGATGTTTTCTCCTGTCGTTTGAACGTTGGCGGTGTTCGTTTCACCGTCGACAGTTGCAGTCTATTGCTGCCATCAATCACAATAAACACGATAATTGTCTATTTTAAATTGCTGTTTTAGAAATAATGTGCGCAAGACGGGGCGGATGCAGACACGCAAGTGAGCGCTAACGCAGCAGTGGCGAGGGTTTCGGGCTGGGGGAGGTCTGAATGCGACACCGCCGCCCGGGCGTGAGCCTCGGGCGGCGGTGTGGTGGATCAGCGAATCAGGGGCTGATCGCTGGATCGCGGTGCGGCGAGATGCCTAGGCGGATCAGGCGTCGTCGTCGAGCCAAGGCACTTCGACATCGGTCAGGAACGCGACCATGGCGAGCGGACGGGCTTCGTGATGCCCCAACTTGCCGTCGGCACGATGCCACTCGACCTGGAACGTCTCAGGGTACTTGTCGGCGCGAAGCTGCACGGTACGCAGTTCTTCTTCGTCGGCTTCGTCGATCGGACCGTCGAACGACAGCACGAGCGATTGCGGCCACACGCCGTCTTCCGGGTCATAAATCTTGTCGCCACCCGGCACGTCCACGACTGCGTCGACGCCGATCGTCTTCGATGCGGCCACGATCATCTCGCCAAGGGCACGCAGCAAGGCAGTGGCGCGCGCGGAGTTGATCTGGCGCATGGCGAGATCGCCGCGCGTCAGGGCTTGTTCCAGCTTGGGATCGGTTTTTTGTTTGGTCATGCGGGTCCTCGGTAAAACGTTAGTCACCATGCAGCGCGGCGAGTGATGTCACTTCCGACTCCAGCGGCGTGCGTGGGGTTCCGATGCTACCACCGTCGCGCACGCCGGGGCGCATTACAATGCGGCTTTCGTCATTTGTCTTACCCCGGGTGCAGGCAATTCTTAGCCTGCGCCGCCTGGAGCCGTCATGGATTCACCCAAGCAAGATCAAGCCCCGCAAGCCACCGCCAACACTGCCAGCGAGACCTATGTGCGTCTGCTGGGCGAGACCGCCAAGATCGACTGGAAGGATCTGGAATCGTTTTTCGCGCGCGGTGTGCTGCTGTACGTCGCGCCGGGCGTCGATCTCGTGTCGGTCGCCGAAGCCGTCGCCAACGACGACACACCTGTCGTGACCCAGTGGCTCTCGTCCGGCATGGTGGAACGCATGCAGGCCGAACAAGCCAGCGATTTTGCCGCCCGCACCCCCGAATTGTGGGCCGTGGTGGTCGCGCCGTGGGTGCTCGTGCAGGAGCGCTCCGTCAGTCCGTGAGGTCGGTAGGTAGGGTTAGTCGGTGAGGTTAGTCGGTGGGGTTAGTCGGTAATGCCGGCTTCGACCAGACGTCGCGTGCAGTCTTCCAGCAGGTCTTGCGCGACGGCTGACGCATAAGCGTAGTCCGCGTCGAGCGATTCCGTCATCTCGTGTGCCGTGTACAGCCCCGCTTCGCGCGAGAGCGTGCCGGCCAGCTCGCGTGCGAAATCGTCGCTCAACTCCGACAACACGCGCCGCTCCGCCAGCGGCAATTGCAGTTTCGAGCGTGACAGCCAAAGCTGTGCGAGCGAAGCGCCCTGTTTGTCGGTCATCCACTGTCCATGCTCGTAATAGGCCGAGAGTCGCTCGGCCGTCAGCGCGAACAGCAAGGCGCGACGGGTGTTGAAATTCAGACGAATCGGTGTGGCTTCCGGCATGACGATTGCACTCTCTGGTGGATGTTGAGCAAGGGGCCAGGTGAGCGGGGGGAGCAAGGGCGCCAAAGGTATCACGCAAACAACCGCAGCAGCGCGGTGCGCGCGTGGCGGATCAATTCGGTCTCGTCGGCACGCCCCGGTATCAGATGGAATTCGGCGCGCGGCAGCGGGGGCAGTCCCAGCGACGGCGGGCACACGACGAGGTCGGACGTGAGCGCCGACTCGTTCAGACACGAAATCCCCAAGCCGGCCCCCAGCGCCAGTTGCATCCCCGCGACACCCGCTGCCGAGTGCGAGACGCGGTACGGCACTTTGTGGCGCTCGAGCACACTGAGCACCAGACTTTGCAGCGCACACGAGGGCGGCAGCGTGACGAGGGGCAACGGCTCTCCCAGCGGTTCGGCAAGCGTCGACGACATTGCCCAGACCAGCCGCTCGCGGCGCACCAGCGTGCCCGGCGCACGATAGCCCAGTGCCTTCGGCGCCTTGCCCATGTCGTCATTCATCAGCCGCAACGCCAACCCCACATCGAAGTGTTCGCCAGTCAGCGCCGTGCGCTCGATCTGCGCACTTTGCATCGCGCTCACATGCAAACGCAGGCGCGGATACAGGCTCGCGAAGCGCTTGAGCACACGGCCCACATCGTGCGGGCGGTAGTAATCGGTGATGGCGATGCGCAGTTCGCCGTCGAGCAATACGCCTTGCAGGTCTTCAAACGCGGCCTCGGACAGCGCGGAAATCTGCCGCGCGTAGGCAATCAGGCGCGTGCCGGCCGGCGTCGCGCGCATGCCCTTGCGTGAGCGCACCAGCAGCGGCTGGCCCGCCCGCTCTTCCAGCTTCTTCAATTGTTCGCTGACCGTCGATTGCGACAGAAAGATCAGCTCGGCCGCAGCCGAAATGCTGCCCGCATCGTGAATGGCGATGAAGGTGCGTAACTGCGTGAGGTCGAAGGCGCGGGCGTTCATGGCGGCTCTCGGGTGGATGCTGTCACTGCAATAGCGCAGCAGTATCTCTGCGGTTTCTCGCTTATCGCGTCGAACCGGCGCGCCTCGGCGTAGATAATCCGGAAAACACGATATAAGGCATCGAATTTTCCCGCTTTTCCGATGGATTGTCTATCCGTACGATGCGTAGCATCCCTCCTCCTCTGCGACGCGCCTCCGGGCCGTGCACCGTGTCACTCATGAACGATCGCCTCTCGTGTACCGCCGCGCCGCCCGGCCCGGCTATTCCCTTGGTTCCCCTCACGCCTCTGACGCCCGGGCCTGCGCCCACGGTATTGCCTGCGGCTGACGCGGCGCTGCGCCGTGGCGGTACCCGTGCATTGGGGCGTGAGCATCGCTGGAAGGTGCTGGGTGTGGGCGTGGCGGCCAACGCCAGCTTTGCCGCCGCCTTGGGCGGCCTGCCGGCAACCGCCGTGCAGATGCGCAGCGACTACGCGCTCGCCAACGGCGATCTCGGCCTCGTGCTTGGGTTGATCGGGCTGGGCATTGCCGTGTCCGAATTGCCTTGGGGCATGCTCACCGACCGTTGGGGCGACCGTCGTGTGCTGCTGGTCGGATTGATGGTGACGGCGGCGGCATTGTTCGCGATGGGTATCTGGGTGGTGCCGACGCCCCGACATGTGCCGCCGATGCCGTTGCTGGCCGCCGGCATGCTCGCCATCGGCATTCTCGGCGGCAGCGTCAACGGGTCGAGCGGGCGCGCGGTGATGCGCTGGTTTCATGACGGCGAGCGCGGGCTGGCGATGAGCGTGCGGCAATGCGCCGTGCCGCTGGGCGGCGGCGTCGGCGCGATGCTGCTGCCCGGGGCTGCGCTGCATTTCGGCTTCGCTGTGGTCTACATCGGGCTGGCGGTCGCGTGCGTTGCGGCAACGTACATGGCGTGGCTGTGGCTGCTCGAACCGCCGGAAGAAGCGCATGAGTCGGCGGACGCCGCACGTGTTGCGCCAGTACGTGCCGGCGCTACCGCCGGCGCACCGGTTCAATACTCACCGCTGCGCGATGCGCGGTTGCTGAGCACGGCGTTGGGTATGGCGGTGCTCGCCATGCCGCAAATTGCCGTACTGACGTTCGGGACGGTCTTTCTGCATGACTTCGCACATGCGAGCGTGCTGACGATTTCGCTCACGCTCGGGGCGGTGCAGACCGGGGCGGCGCTCACACGGGTCTGGAGTGGGCGCTATACCGACAAGCGTCGCAATCGTCCGCAATATCTGCGCGTTTGCACGGTCACAGTGGGCGTTGTCTTTGCGCTGCTGGCGGCACTTGTGGCCGCGCTGACGCTGCACCCGGACTGGCTCGCGCACGGCACGCCGTGGCTCATCGCGTTGCTGATCGTGGGCGGCATGGTGGCGTCGGCGTGGCACGGTGTCGCGTTCACCGAACTGGCGACGCTGGCGGGCGCTTCACGTGCCGGGACCGCGCTTGGCATCGGTAACACGGGGGTCTTCATGACGATGTTCGTCACGCCGCTTTCGATTCCGTTCCTGCTCTCGATCGGTGGCTGGGCACTCGTGTGGTCAGGCGGGCTCCTGTGTGCCGCGCTGGCGTGGCCGTTGTTTGTGTGGTCGCATCGCGAGCGTGCGGGGCGATAGGCTTTCGCCGCCAAGTCACTACGGCAGATGCACGTGCTCGACGAGAAAATCGAGAAACGCGCGCACGCGGGCGGGCAGGTGTCCGCCCTGCCCCACATAGACGGCATGCACGGGCTCCAGATCGCCCGGGTTGTAGTCTTCGAGCACGGCGACGAGGCGTCCTTCGCGCAGGTCGGCATCGACGTGATACCGCGAGTGACGCCCGAGCCCGAGGCCTTCGACGGCGAGCTTGCGCATGATCTCGCCGTTGCTCACGACCATGTTGCCGATCTGCGGGTAGTGCGTGATGCCGCCTGCCCCGTCGAGAAATGGCCAGCCCTGCACCTGACGATCGAAGTTGAAGGCCATCACGTTGTGATGAATCAGGTCGGCGGGGGTGCGCAGCGGACCGTTGCGCGCGAGGTAGCCGGGGGACGCGACGACATGCATGCGGCTCTCGCCGAGCTTGCGCGCGACCAGTCGCGAGTCGCGCAGCGGCCCCGCCCGCACGGCGACATCGGCGCGTTGCTCCAGCAGGTCGACGACGGTGTCAGTCAGCGTGAGATCGAGCCGGATTTCAGGGAATTGTGCGAGAAATGCCGGGATGACCGGCAGCAGATAGAGTGTGCCGATCGGCACACTGGCGTTCACACGAAGCAGGCCGCGCGGCACAGCGCCAGCAGCCGCTTCGCGCTCCGCCGCCTCGATGTCGGCCAGCACGCGGGTGGCGCGCTCGTGAAACGCGGTGCCCTCGGGGGTGAGTTGCAGACGGCGCGTCGAACGGTTGAATAACCGCGCACCCAAGCGCGCTTCGAGGCGCGCAATCAGCTTGCTCACCGCCGACGGCGTCATGTGAAGCGCCCGCGCTGCGGCTGAAAACCCGCCCAGTTCGGCCACGCGCGCGAAAACTTCCATATCGCCGGAGCGGTTGACGTCCTGTCGACCCATCGCAAGTGCCCTCGTGCTCGTCGTTTGACGCATTGTGACTTGAAGTCACAAATGATTTTCCTTCGCGCAGTCTATTTCATCAATGCGAGGACGTCTATATTGCGTGGCATTGGTCAGCGTTGTCTCAGTGGTTGCTGTTTTTCTTCTGACGCACGGACGCGGCCTTTCCAAAGATTCGCAATATTCAGACAGGAGTTTCTCGTGCCCATCGCCCTTTACGCCCTGACCGCCGGTGCCTTCGGCATTGGCGTGACGGAGTTCGTCATCATGGGTCTGCTGCTCAACGTCGGCGCCGATTTCGGCGTCTCGATCGCGGCAGCCGGCCTGCTAATTTCCGGTTATGCGCTGGGTGTCGTCGTCGGCGCCCCGCTCATGACCACCGCCACCGCCCGCTGGCCGCGCAAGACCGTGCTGCTGGTGCTGATGGCGATCTTCACCATCGGCAATGCGGCTTGTGCTGTCGCACCGAGCTATACCGCGCTGATGGCCGCGCGCGTGCTGACGTCGTTTGCCCACGGCACGTTCTTCGGCGTGGGCTCGGTGGTTGCCACCGGTCTCGTGTCGCGTGAGCGCCGTGCGTCGGCCATCGCCGTGATGTTCACCGGCCTGACGGTTGCCAACATTCTTGGCGTGCCGTTCGGCACGTGGCTCGGCCAGAGCTACGGCTGGCGCGCAAGCTTCTGGGCGGTGACGGTCATCGGCGCGCTCGCGTTCGTGGTGATCGCCCTGTTCGTGCCGAAGATTGCGGCCCCGAAGGACGCGGGCGACTGGCGTGCCGATTTGCGTGCGCTGGCACGCCGCCCGGTGCTGCTGGGGTTGCTCACGACGGTGCTGGGCTGGGTCGGTGTGTTCGGTGTGTTCACGTACATCGCGCCGCTGCTCACGGAAGTGACCGGCTTCGCCGAGCGCGCAGTGTCGCCGATTCTGCTGATCTTCGGCGGTGGTCTGGTGGTGGGCAATCTGCTGGGCGGCAAGCTGGCCGATCGCCGCGTCGTGCCGACCGTGCTAGGCAGCCTGCTGTCGTTGTCCGTCGTGCTGGGACTGATGACCTTTGCGCTGCACTCGCAATGGCTGTCGATCGTGTTCGTTGCGCTGCTGGGCGCCACGGCGTTCGCAACGGTCGCACCGTTGCAACTCTGGGTGATGGAGAAGGCCTCGGGAGCGGGCGAGAGTCTCGCGTCGAGCTTCAACATTGCCGCGTTCAATCTGGGCAACGCCATCGGTGCGTGGCTGGGTGGCTTCGTGATTAATCACGGCGGCTTGACGGCGGTGCCTTGGGTGGCGGCGCTGGTGCCGCTGGCGGGCGTGGGCGTGGCGCTGTTGAGCCTGCGTCTGGATCGTCGCGATGCGCGCGCCCAACTGACGCCGAACTGCGAAACACCGGCGATGTAATCGTCGACGCGTTTCAATGACGCCGGGGCGGCGGGTTCACACCCGTCGCCCCGGTTTTCGTTTCGCACCTGCGCTCATTGACGTCAACGAGTGACGTCAATGAGCGACCTCAATGAGCGATGTCAGGCAAGCACGCCGATGATGACGCTGGTGGCGGCAAATGCCGCCGTCGCGCCGTTGGCTTCCGCGAGTCCCCGGTTCACCAAGGTGTCGTGCGGCATCACGGCAGCCAGTCGGCCGCCGCCGGGCAGCGCGAGAATGACTTCGGCCTGTCCGGTGTCGTTCGTAATGGATACCACCGTGCCGGCCAGCCGGTTGGCCGTCGGCAAACCGGCGAGGTCTGCCCCGCGCGCGATCTCGATCCATGGCGCCTTGATGAGCGCGAAGGCATCGCCGCCCACGGCGAGTCCGAGCGTCTGCGTGCTGTGATGCGTGAGCGACGCCGTGATCGCTTCGCCGCCGGGCAGCGTGAGCGTCACTTCGTCGTTCACACCGCAGCGCCGAATCGCCGTGATCGTGCCGTGCAACTGATTTCGTGCACTCGTTTGTAAGCCGAGGCGCGCAATCACCTGCCACTGCTCGTCGAAGTGTTCGAGATCGTTGGCTACCCGGGCGAGAAACTGCTGCTGCGCCGCTTCGACCGCGCGAAACGCTGCCACGAGCTTCGCGCCGCGTGCCGTCAGCGTGGTGCCGCCACCGCCGCGTCCGCCCGTGCTGCGCGCGACGAGCGGCTCGCCTGCGAGCTGGTTCATCGCGTCGACCGCATCCCATGCCGCCTTGTAGCTCATGCCGGCAGCCTTCGCGGCGGCCGTGATCGAACCTTGCGTGGCGATGTGTTCAAGCAGGGCGATTCGTGCCTGACCACCGAGCGACGAATTGCCGCGATGCAGCCAAAGTGAGCCACTTACTTGCAGTGCATTATTTGTTTCGTTGCGCAAAACATCATCCGGCGTTGAAGAAGGTTCGGAAACCATAATGTTTTTTTCGATCAAACCCAGAGGTGGTCGCATTGTAGAGGCCTACGGAACCTGTCAGAAACAATAGCCGAAAGCCCGAGTGTTGCGGCGCACCAACGGAGGTCACTTCGGAGGCCTGATTGGGGGACGAATGGGGGACGTTTCTCATCTACATTGAATTAGCCGCATGCCCCCCCAATGCCGGTCGGATCCCGCCAGACCAACGACCTCACGGTCCTGACGAGGTGCGCCCGGGAATGCGACGTTTACCGAAGTGCCCACTCACCTGACACAACAGAAACGGGGTGAAATGATGCGCGTCAGGAATATCAAGGAAACGGTTGACGGGGCTCGATACTATCGTCTGGTTCGCACACTGCCTAACGGTAAGCGACATCAGATGCAAATCTCTTTCTCCGCGGGTGAAATGCGCTTCAGGCGTTTCGTGGCACAGCGACTCTGGTTGCTGCGCGCCGAAATGCGAGACAGTACGCGTGCGGCGGCTGCCCCTGCCCCACGCAGCAATATGCCTCAGCTGGTGTTTTAACGAAGCCATACCGCAAGCGAATATCTCGCCGGGCCGGATCACTCCGCCCCGGCGTTTTCGTTTGTCGACTCGGAATTCGTGATGGCGACCCCCGGGCATTAGTTGGTTGTCCTTGATATCCGCGCGGTGCGAGATATCGACCGAACGGTCGGTCAGCGCCGCTTGGTCGTCGCTTAGTCGCCGCTTGGCCGCCTTCAGCCGGCCTTCCTCGGCGGCAGCTCGGCGGCTCTGGGTGTCGTCTTGACGGCCGTGAGCCCGGTGCCGGCATGGGCAATCGCAAACTGCACCAGTTCGTCGAACGAAATCGGCCGCGCGAACAAATATCCCTGCGCATACGTGACGTCGCGCTCGCGCAGGTAATTCGCCTGCATCTCGTTTTCCACACCCTCCGCCACGATCGTCATCTGCAAGTTGTTGGCGAGCTGGATGATCGAGTCGCAGATATTGCGCGTGACGGTGTCGTCTTCGGTCACCGGCAAGAATTCCTTGTCGATCTTCAGATAGTTGAAGTCGTAGCGCTTGAGGTAGCCGATCGAGTTGTTCTCGGCGCCGAAGTCGTCGAGCGCGGTTTCGATGCCGCGCCGTTGCAGTTCCGACATCACGTGGCGTGCCGCCGCCGTGTCGCGAATGACGTAGCGCTCGGTGATTTCAGCGACCAGCGGATAGGTGTCGTTCAGCGAACCGTATAGCCGCTCGATGTCTTGCACGATGGTGGTGTCGCGCAGGTGCCGCTCGGCGAGATTGATCCCCATGTGAAAACCGGGCGGCAGCGCCCCCATCGACATGTCGTTACGAATCTGGCGCAGCACGGAGCGCGTGAGATCCACGATCAGGCCGTTGCTCTCGGCAATCGGAATAAAGGCGTCGGGGCGCACGAGGCCTGCGAGCGGGTGGTGCCAGCGCAACAGCGCTTCGGCGCCGGCGCAGCGGTTCGTGGCCAGTTCCATGACCGGCTGGTAATACACCTTGAATTCGTCGCGTTTGATGCCGCGTGCGATCTGCCGCCGCATGAACTGCGCCGGGCCGAGGTGACGGAATGTCATCACGCCGAGCAAAAACGCGATGACCGCGCCGAACGACAGGAAGATGGGGGCCTGACTGGCGGCAAGCTCGCGCATGAGCGTCGGGCTGCCGGCGAGCGAGGTCGCAAAGTGTTCCGACGCCAGTGTGACCTGCGCGCCGCGTGTGGCAACGCCGGACGACTGGAGCAGCGGCCCTTCCGAGGTGAGCGACATCTTGCCCACGGTCATCGCCGTCCATGCGAGGTCGTTGTTCTTCACGCTGTGCAGCGTTTCGGTCAGATAGACGCCGTCGACATAGCCGAGCACGCCGTCGGTCGCCGAGGTCGGCACGTACAGTGCCAGCGCGGGCGCTTCGCGGGCGTACGGCGAGCCGGGCACGAGCAGCGTGCGGGCGCCGGTGAGCATGGGGACGACTTCGGCCGGCATGGCCATGTCGAGGCCCTCGGTCGAGCGGGCGACCGACGAGCAATAGAGCTGGCCGCGTGACACGAGCCAGATGGAGCGAAAGTAGGGGCTGAGGGTGCCGGTGGCCTGAAGCTGGTTGCCGACGTCGCCGCAGGAGCGGCCGACCCACGGGGTCACGCCCTGAAGCGTTTTTTCGGCCTGAAGGACGATGCGCTCGAGCGCATCGCGCTGGCGTACGGCTTCTTCCTGAAGAATCGACTGCGACATGTGATAAATGCGCAGCCAGCCCACGAAGAGGACAACGACAAACGTGACCGCCACAACAACCCCGGTCACCAGCCACTGCACGACTCTCGAATGTTGAATCATGTGCTGCCAACCCGGAAATAAGTGGGGCCCTTGTGTGCTGTTTGTGTTGCAGGGCACAACCCGTCAATCGACTCTACACGAATCCCAGACGGCATCCAACGCCCGATAAACCCGCACGACAAAACCCTTAGGGCTGTCGCAATCGCGTCATTTCGGCACAGGATTGACGCGATTCCGACGCACCCGCGGCGTTCATTCAGCGGCTCGGAGCTACGCTAATTGCGGCATCTGGACGGCAAACTCAGGCCGAACGCAGGGCAAATTGATGGCGGAATCGCGACAAAACTTGGCGTAACGACGATTTACGCATGCTCTACACTTCACTCATTAAATTTCTGACGGAAATTGAGAAATATCCCAACTTTCATGCATATCTGCACGAAAGTCGTCGGAATCTGACCGTTTTCCTAAGCTACAGACGTCAAGTCGTTCCTCCCATGTCGAGTCAACCTGCTTCCTCTCTCGCTGGCGCCCCTACGCCGGCTGCGCAGGGCACGGCGTTCCGCGTGCTGTCTGCCATCAGCTTCTCTCACTTGCTCAACGACATGATCCAGTCGTTGATCCTGGCGATCTATCCGCTGCTCAAGGCCAATTTCGACCTGAGTTTCGGGCAGGTCGGCCTGATCACGCTGACGTATCAGATCACCGCGTCGTTGTTGCAGCCCGTCGTCGGCCTTTATACCGACAAGTACCCGAAACCGTATTCATTGCCGGTCGGCATGGGATTCACGCTCGTGGGTCTGCTGCTGCTGGCGGTGGCGCCAAACTTCGGCGTGCTGCTTGTCGCGGCGGCGCTGGTGGGCATGGGCTCGTCGGTGTTCCATCCGGAATCGTCGCGCGTGGCCCGCATGGCCTCGGGCGGCCGTCATGGCATGGCGCAATCGTTCTTCCAAGTCGGCGGTAACGTCGGCTCGTCGCTGGGCCCGTTACTGGCGGCGCTGATCATCGTCCCGCATGGCCGTGGCAGTGTGGCGTGGTTCTCGGTGGCGGCGCTCGTGGCGATCTTCGTGCTGTTCCACGTGAGCCGCTGGTATGCGGCGCAGCGCGCGGCCAGCAAGGGCAAGCCGGCAGCGCGTCGCGGCGGCACGGCGCACCTGTCGCGCGGCAAGGTCATGTTCGCCATCGGCATCCTGCTGGTGCTGATCTTCTCGAAGTACTTCTACCTCGCGAGCATCAGCAGCTACTTCACGTTCTATCTGATCAGCAAGTTCCACGTGTCGGTGCAGAACGCGCAGATCCATCTGTTCGTGTTCCTGTTCGCGGTGGCGGCCGGCACGATGATCGGCGGCCCGCTGGGCGACAAGATCGGCCGCAAGTATGTGATCTGGGGCTCGATCCTCGGTGCGGCGCCGTTCACCCTGATGCTGCCGTACGCCAGCCTGTACTGGACCGGCATCCTGACGGTGGCCATCGGCCTGATTCTGGCGTCGGCCTTCTCGGCGATTCTGGTCTACGCGCAGGAGCTGATTCCGGGCAAGGTGGGGACGGTTTCGGGGCTGTTCTTCGGCTTCGCGTTCGGGATGGGCGGCGTGGGCGCTGCCGTGCTGGGTCAACTGGCCGACACGACGAGCATCGACTTCGTGTACCACGTGTGCGCGTTCCTGCCGCTGCTCGGTATCGTGACGATCTTCCTGCCGAACGTCGAAGGTCACAAGAAGGCGGCGGCCTGATACGGGTCTGATCGCTTGAAGAGGCGCTGCCAGGGCTTTCCCGGCAGCGCCCAAAACAAAACGCCGGCCTGAGCGATCAGGACCGGCGTTTTGCTTGGGTATCGACTACCTTACGGCGCGGCGCGCTTTTGCAGTGCCCACTTGCCCTTCTCGCCGTCCTTGCAGGCGTTGAGCCTGAGCGTGACGTCCTGACCCTTGGCGTTGAGCAGCACGATCAGATCCCGGCACGTCTTGTCGTCGGTCTTTTGCGTGTTGGTTGCCGTGATCTGGCCGGTGAACTGCGTGGGCGTGCCGGTGCCCTTGTTGTTCCAATCAACGGTCTCGTTGTCCTGCTTGTTGGAGAGCACGTCGTCGGCCGCCTTGGCGAGCGAGGCGTTGTCCTTCGCGCGCAGCCACGCCAGCGGCGAGTTGCTCATGAACGTGAGGTTGGAGGCGGCGAGCACGGGTGCGGCAGCACCGGCACCGATGAGAAGGGCTGCGCCAAGCGCGAGCAAACGGGTATGCGACATTCGGAGTCCTTGAGATTGTCGGGCGGGGACGGTGCCTGCCGGGTGCTGCGCGAGTAGCGCGGCCCGCACGGTGCCTGAAGACAGAACTCGCACCGGTGCGGCGGCAGGGGACGCGTCGATCATAAAAGAATCCGGGCGCGGCGTCATCCCGGGCCCTTGCCGGTACCCGAGCTCGTGCCGGTCGGCGTCACATACGCGCCCGTGCCGTGCAACTGATCTTCGGCCAGCTCCAGTGCGCGCACCGCGCCGCGGCCCTTGCGGGCGAGCAGCATTTCGACCAGCGTCTCGACCACGGCAATGCCCGCCGTAATCGACGGAAAGAACGACGGACTCTCGTGCGAGAACAGCACCGTGGCGTCGGCATCGAGCGCCAACGGTGAGACAGTGGAATCGGTCAGCGCCAGCACCCGTGCACCCGCGGCCTTGGCCGCACGCGCCACGATCAGCGCTTCATTCGAATACGGCGCAAAGCTGATCACGACGACCACGTCGCGCGCCGAGAGCGCCCGCAACTCCATCTCCAGCGTGCCCGCTTCGCCACGAATCAGATGCACCGTCGGGCGAAACAGGCGGTAGATGTACTGGAACGTGAAGGCAATCGGAAAGCACGCGCGAAAGCCCGCCACGTGCACGGTGCCCGCGCTGGCGAGCAACTCCACAGCGGCGCCGAGCGACTGATTGGCCCCCGCTTCGGTCAGGTCGAGATTGTTGTGCTGCACCCGAAACATCTCCGGCACCATGCGCGCGGCGTCGCCTTCGCGGATGACCTGCCGCGCACGGCTCGCATAGGGCTGCGGCCCCAGACGGATCGATTCGAGAAACAACTCGCGCAGACCGTGCCAGCCATCAAAGCCAAGGTGCTGCGCCAGCCGCACGAACGTGGCGGGTTGCACGCCCGCTTCGGCGGCAATCGCGCGCATCGAGCTGATGGGTACCTGCTGCGGGTGGTCGAGCAGAAAGCGGGCGCCCGCCTGAAACTGGGGGCTGAGGTGGGGATAGCGCTCGCGCAACAGAGTGTTGAGCTGGTCGAGCGATTGCGGCAGCACTGAGGCTTCGGTCATTGGGGGAGGGCAACGCGGCAACGTAGGTGTGTAACGATTGTTGCATGAAATGCCACAGGCGCGCACGCGTAATCTCCCAGACGCTTGCTGTGCGGGGAAACGGCAGGTGTGGTAACGCTGTTGCGCGAATGTTGCGATGTTAAAATGCGTGAAACATATGTTGCAAACGACGGACGCTGCGCCTACACTTGGCGACATTGTTGGCGCGTCGCGAACGCTGGCGCGCGCATTCTTTCCGTCAGGGGTTATGGCATGACTCACGTGTTTCACCGCAATCCGCGCCAGACGCTGCCCGTTGCCGTCGGCGGCGAGGGGATCGAACTGATCGACAGCACCGGCAAGCGCTATCTCGACGCCTGTGGCGGCGCGGCCGTGTCGTGCCTCGGGCACGGCCATCCGCGCGTGATTGAAGCGATGCAGCAGCAGGCCGCGCAACTGGCCTATGCGCATACCTCGTTCTTCACGACGGAAGTGGCCGAGCAACTGGCCGACACGCTCGTCGCCAGCGCGCCCGGCGATCTGAACCACGTGTATTTCGTGAGCGGCGGTTCCGAAGGCGTCGAAGCGGCGCTCAAGCTGGCGCGTCAGTACTTCGTCGAAATCGGCCAGCCGCAGCGCCAATTTTTCATCGCCCGCCGCCAGAGCTATCACGGCAACACGTTGGGCGCTCTCGCCATCGGCGGCAACGCCTGGCGCCGCGAGCCGTTCCTGCCGTTGCTGGTGCCTGCGCATCACGTCTCGCCGTGCTTCGCCTACCGCGAGCGCCATGAGGGCGAGACCGACGACGCCTACGTGCAGCGCCTCGCCGACGAACTGGAAAACAAGATTCTCGAACTCGGCGGCGACACCGTGATCGCGTTCGTGGCGGAAACCGTGGTCGGTGCCACCGCCGGGGCGGTGCCGCCGGTGGGCGACTACTTCAAGCGTATCGGTGCCGTGTGCGACAAGTACGGCGTGCTGCTGCTGCTCGACGAAGTGATGTCGGGCATGGGCCGCACGGGGTATCTGTACGCCTGCGAAGAAGACGGCGTCGTGCCCGACATTCTCGTGATCGCCAAGGGGCTTGGTGCGGGCTATCAGCCCATCGGCGCCATGCTCTGCTCTGACAAAATTTACAACGCCGTTGTCGACGGCTCCGGCTTCTTCCAGCACGGTCACACGTATCTGGGCCACGCCATGGCGTGCGCGGCGGCGCTGGCGGTGCAACGCACAATTGCCGACGAGCATCTGCTCGATAACGTCAAGGCGCGCGGCGAGCAATTGCGCACCCGTTTGCGGGAAGTCTTTGCCGATCACCCGAACGTGGGGGACGTGCGCGGCCGTGGCTTGTTCGTCGGGGTCGAGTTCGTGGCCGACCGGGCGACCAAACAGACGCTGCCGGCGGCAGACAAGATGAACGCCCGTCTGAAGGCGGCTGCCAAGGCGCGCGGCCTGTTGATCTACCCGATGGGCGGCACCGTCGACGGCGTGCATGGCGACCATGCGCTGATCGCGCCGCCGTTCATCTGCCAGCCGAAGGACATCGACCGGATCGTCGAATTGCTGGCGGCGGCCGTGGCCGACGTGACCGGTGTTTCGGCAGGGGCTGTGGCATGACGCGCGCCTACGCGCTGGCGGTGGCCCCGAACGGCGCCCGCCGCACGCACGCCGATCACCCGGCACTGCCGATGACGCCCGACGAGCTTGGCGCGTGCGCCAAGGCGTGTCTCGACGCGGGCGCGGCCATGATTCACCTGCACGTGCGCAAGGCCGATGGCACGCATAGCCTCGAAGTGCCCGATTACGTGGCGGGTATCGCGGCAGTGCGCCGCGCCGTCGGCAATGCGCTGGTGCTTCAGGTCACCACCGAAGCCGTCGGCATCTACACCCCCGAACAGCAGATCGCGACGGTGCACGCACTGCGCCCGGAAGCGATTTCCGTGGCACTGCGCGAAGTGCTGCCCGACGCTGCACACGCTCCGGCGGCCGAGGCGTTCTTCGAATGGCTGTGGCAGGAGAACATCGCCACCCAGTACATCCTGTACGACGCCGAGGACGTGGCGCACTACTGGCGCCTGCGCGCCAAGGGTGCGATTCGCCCGGGCCGTCATTGGGTGCTGTTCGTGCTCGGGCGGTATAGCAAGGGGCAGTTGTCGGCCCCGTCGGATCTCTTGCCATTCCTTTCGGCGTGGCAGGCCGGTGGCGAGAATGCCGGCGCCACGCCTTGGGCGATGTGCGCCTTCGGTCCGCGCGAGGCGGAATGTGCGCTGGCGGCGGTGTTGCAGGGCGGCCACGCCCGCATTGGTTTCGAGAACAACCTGTATTTGCCCGACGGCAGCGTTTCGCCGGGCAATGCCGCTTCGCTCGACGTGTTGCGTGCCGCCGCAACCCCGCTGGCATTGGCGCCGATGTCCGCCGATGGGCTGCGCGAGCTCACCCGTTGAGCCATCCCTCGGGGGAAACCCCGGGGAAGACGCGAAATAAGGCCAAATAGACGTTTTGACCGCCGCCGCCCGGGGGTGCCGCTGTAATAGAATCGGCGTTACCTCAAAAAGCCTCGTGTCGCCCTGTGCGGCGCCGGGCGCGAACACCGACACGGGAGCGCGGCGTGAAACACTGGTCGATCCGACATCGCATTCTGGCCAGTTTTGGCCTGATCCTCGCATTGATGGCGCTGATGGCCGGCGTCGCCTACACGCGCCTCGCCGCCATTGAGCGCGAAGCGTTCAGCGTGGAATCCGACTCCACCCCGGGCCTCTACTACAGCACCATGCTGCGCGGCGCGTGGTTCGAGAGCTACCAGTTGCTGCAACAAGTGGTCGCCATCGACGACAACGACAAGTCGCGCGCCGTCGACCTCGACGCGCTGCGCGCGGCAGACACCAAGATCGACGGCTGGATCAAGGACTACGGCAACACCGTCAACCGTGCGGTCGACCGCATGCAATACGACGAAGTGCGCGGCGTTCGCCAGCAATACGGGCGCATCGGCAACGAAGTGCTCAAGCTCGTGGCCAACGGCCAGATGCCCGCCGCGCGCGCCATGCTCTCCGAACAGCTGTACCCGGAATGGGGCCGTGGGCGCGCCGCGATCCAGCGGCTGGTCGACACCAACAAGACCTTCGCCGACGAAGCCACTCACAATATTGCCGAGGCAGTGACCGCCGCGAAGGCCACGCTGCTTATCACGCTGGCCGTCGCCTTGGGCTGTGCGGTGCTGTGCGGCTGGCTGCTGTTCAAGGCGGTCAGCGTGCCGCTCGCGAACGTGATGCAGATTCTCGAAGTCATGCGCTCCGGCGACCTGACCAAACGTCTCGATCTGGACCGGCGCGACGAGTTCGGCGCGCTCGAAGCGGGCTTCAACCGCATGACGGACGAGTTGACCGGGCTGGTCGGACAGGCGCAGAAGTCGGCGCTGCAAGTGACGACCTCCGTGACTGAGATTGCCGCCACCTCGCGTCAGCAGCAGGCCACGGCCTCCGAGACGGCCGCCACCACCACGGAAATCGGCGCGACTTCGCGCGAAATCTTCGCCACCTCGCGCGACCTCGCCCGCACCATGACCGAGGTCGCCGGTGTTGCCGACCACGCGGCGTCGCTGGCCGGTACCGGCCACGTTGGCCTCACGCGCATGGAAGACGCGATGCGTCACGTGATGGAAGCGGCCGGGTCGGTGAACGGCAAGCTGGGCATCCTCAACGAGAAGGCCGGCAACATCAATCAGGTCGTGATCACCATCACCAAGGTGGCCGATCAGACCAATCTGCTCTCGCTCAATGCTGCCATCGAAGCCGAAAAGGCCGGTGAGTACGGCCGCGGGTTTGCCGTGGTGGCGACCGAAATTCGCCGCCTCGCCGATCAGACGGCGGTCGCGACCTACGACATCGAGCAAATGATCAAAGAGATTCAGTCCGCGGTGTCGGCCGGTGTGATGGGCATGGACAAGTTCGCCGAGGAAGTACGTCGCGGCATGGACGAGATGCGTCAGGTGGGCGATCAGCTCGCGCAGATCATTGCGCAGGTGCAGACGCTGCCGCCGCGCTTCCAGGTCGTCAACGAGGGCATGCAGGCGCAGGCCACCGGCGCCGAGCAGATCAATCAGGCACTGGTGCAGCTCTCGGAGGCTGCGCAGCAGACGGCCGAGTCGTTGCAGCAGTCGAGTCAGGCTATCGAAGAGCTCAATCACGTCGCCAACGGACTCAAGAGCGGCGTGTCGCGTTTCAAGGTGCTGGCAAGCACGCCCAACGGGCTGGTTTGATTGCCACGCGCATTTTGACCATTCGCGGACACTGCCATGCTGTTCCTGCGCTTTGCCATTGCCACCGATCACTACGTCATTGAAGCCAGCCACGTGGCCGAGGTGCTGCCGTGGCTCGCGCTCAAGCGCCTGCCCGCCGCCCCCGCTTGGGTGGCCGGTGCGTTCAGCTATCGCGGCGAGCCGGTGCCGGTACTCGATCTGACTCATCTCGCGACGGGCACGGCTGCGCCCGCGCGCCGCTCGACCCGTCTCGTGCTCGTGCACTATCCCGAACCGGGCCCGCACGCGCGGCGTCTGGGCGTGCTCGTAGAGCGGGCCACCGATACTTTGCGTGCCGACGCGCAGGCGTTCCGCGCGAGTGGTGTCGACTTGCCTGAGGGCCGCTATCTCGGCCCTGTCCTCGATACGGAGGAAGGACTGGTGCAGTGGGTACGGGTGGACCAATTGCTCACCGACGAAGCGCGTGCGTTGCTGTTCGACGCGGCACGTGACGCTTGCGATGCGCTCGAACACGACACACCGCCGGAGGCCGCGTCATGAGCCCGGTGCAACAGATCGAGCGCTTGCTGCGCGACACGATGGGGCTCGACGCCGGCACGCTCGGCGCGAATGCCATCGAGCGTGCCGTGCGTGCCCGGCTGGCGGTGCTGTCTCCCGAGACAAACGACACGTCGACCTACTGGCAACTGCTGCAACAGTCGCCGCAGGAATTGCAGGCACTGATCGAAGCGGTCGTCGTGCCCGAGACATGGTTTTTCCGGCATCGCGAGGCGTTCACGGCGCTTGCGCAGATGGCGACCGAAGAACGCGTGGCACGACGCGGCACCGTGCGCGAAGGACAGGCCTTGCGACTGCTGAGCCTGCCCTGCGCTACTGGCGAAGAGCCGTACTCGATGGCGATGACGTTGTTCGACGCGGGCTTTCAGGTGGGTGATTTCACCATCGATGCGCTCGACATCAGCGAGCGCGCGCTCGCGATTGCACGCGAGGGCACGTATGGACGCAATTCGTTTCGCGGGCCGGTCGCCAATCTGCTGTTCCGAGATCGTTATTTCACGCCGCAGGGCGAGACCTATCGCGTGAATGGCGCGCTGCGTCCGCCCATTCGCTGGCATGCGGGCAACCTGTTCGACCCGGCGCTCGTCGACCGGCTGGGTACGTTCGACTTCGTGTTCTTCCGCAACGTGCTGATCTATTTCGACCGTGAAGGCCAACGCCGCGCGATTGCCGCACTCGAGCGGTTGATGCGCATGGGCGCGACGCTGTTTGCCGGACCGGCCGAAGGGGGCGCGCTCACGTCCAACGGTTTATCGTCGACGGGGCACGTGCAGGCGTTTTCATTCCGGCTGGCAGGCCCGCAGCGCGAGGTGACGTCGACGCCGGCCGGGGCAGCGCCCCTCACGGGCACGCTTGCGACGTTCAGCGCGCCGTCTCCGACTCGCACGTTCGACGCGATTCAACACCGGCGCGGGCATGCTGCGCAGGTGACGCCGGCGTTTCTCTCGCCGTCCGCTACACCCGCTACACCGGTTACACCGGCAACACCCGCTACGCCTGCACCCCGGTCTACGCCGACGGCAACACCGGCTGCGCCCACCACCCCGCGCGCGGGTGGCTCAGCGTCGGGCCGTCAAGCGACGCAGACTCCCGATATCACGCGGCAATTGCAAGAGGCGCAGACGCTGGCCGATGCCGGCGATTTCGCGCGTGCCATTGCGTTGTGCCGAACGGTGCTCGCTACCGACCGTGCCAATGCGCAGGCGGAGTATTTACTGGGGCTGGTAGAAGACGCGCGCGGCGACGCGCAGCAGGCCCTCGTGCATTACCGCCGTGCTCTCTATCTCGATCCGGGCCACTACGAAGCGCTGGTGCATTGCGCAGCACAACTCGATGCGCGAGGCGATGCGGCTGGCGCACGTCGCCTGCGCGAGCGTGCAGAGCGCGCCGACCGGGCAGAGCCGGCAGACCGCACGGCAGACCGCACCGCAGACGCCCCTCATGATGCGCACCGCCACGGGGCCAGACATCGATGACTGACATGACGAACACCACGACCGGCGAACCGCCGCGCGAACCCGCATTGCAAGACAGCCCCGAGGCGGGCCGTCTCGCAGGCGCGCGCCGTGCTGCGCAGTCGAGCCTGTCGAGCGACGGTGCCCTGCATCGGCAGGCGGCCGAACTGCTCGACCGGTTGCCCGTCGTGCCTGCCGACCCGGCACCGTGGCGTGCCGCCGCACACGACGAATCCGCGTCGCGCGGGGCGGCGCTGCTGCTGTTCCGTCTGGCGGATGAATGGCTGGCGCTGCCGGCCTCCGTTATCGAAGAAGTTTCGCCGATGCGCGCGTGGCACACGGTGCCGGGGCATCGGCAGCGCGCGCTGCTCGGGCTGGTCAATTTGCGCGGTGCGCTCGTGCCCTGCGTGTCGCTGGGCGAATTGCTTGGCGTGCAGCCCGCCGCGCAACCGCTGGCGACACCCGCGAACACGTGGCGCACCAGCACATCGCGCCTGTTGGCTATGCGTCATGGCGCGCATCTGAGTGCCTTCCCGGTCACGGAGGTGCATGGCACGGTGACACCCGCGAGCAGCGCGTTGGGCACGGTGCCCGCGACGGCACTCGGCGCGTCCGACGGCTTTGCGCATGCGGTATTGCATTGGCGCGAGCGCGTCGTGGGCTTGCTTGACCCGGCGCGTGTGGGCGCGGCTTTCGACCGGAGCCTCGGATGAGCGACGATCTGCAAAACGCCTCGTTACTCGATCTGTTCCGGATGGAAACGGAGACGCAGGCACAAGTGCTCGGCGACGGACTGCTCGCGCTGGAGCGCACGCCGACCGACGCCACGCGGCTCGAGGCGTGCATGCGCGCCGCGCACTCGCTCAAGGGGGCGGCGCGCATCGTCGGTGTCGACGCCGGTGTGGCGCTCGCTCACGTGATGGAAGACGCCTTTGTCGCGGCGCAACGCGGCACGCTCCGGCTGGACACCGCATACATCGACAAGCTGTTGCAGGGTGTCGATCTGCTCATGCGCATGGCGCACCCGCCGGGTGGCGATATGGGGTGGGCGCAAGGCGCGGGTAAAGCGGAGATCGACACGTTTGTCGCCACGCTGACGGCGCAACTTGCCGAGTTGCCTGACGCGTTGCCGGAGAACATCACGGGCGCCGCGCCAGAAGCGTTCGACTATGCGAGCTACGGCTTGTCGTCGCAGGACGCGCAACCGGCAACGCCCGCACCGTCGGCATCATTGACCGGCATCGGACAACCCCAATCGACAGGCGAGCCGATCGCACCCGCATTGGCATCGCTGAGCGAATTGAATCAACCCCATGAGGCTGACAGCATCATGGGACTGCCGGGTGCCTACGATGCCGACGACCGGCATGACGCGGGCGAAAGCGACAACGCTGCCCGTGCGCTGCGCGTGTCTGCCGACACGTTGAACCGCCTGCTGCGGTTGTCGAGCGAAGCGCTCGTGGCCTCGCGCTGGTCGCAACCGTTTGCGCAATCGTTGCAGCGGCTGAAGCGTCATCAGCACGAAGCGGGCGAGGCGCTCGACCGCATGAGCACGTCGCTGACGCACGCGGCCAGCAACGATGAAGACCGTCAGACGCTTTTGAGTGCGCTCGCGGACCTGCGCCGCGCGCTCGGCGTCGGCAGTCAGCTGCTCGGCGAGCAACTTCACGAACTCGATCAGTTCGACCGCCGCTCGACACAACTCTCGCAGCGCCTTTACGACGAAGCACTCGCCTGCCGCATGCGCCCGCTCGGCGACCGGCTGGGTGGTTTCGCCCGCATGGTGCGCGATCTCGGCCGCTCGCTCGGCAAGCCCGCGCAACTCGATATTCGCGGCGCCGATACGCAAGTTGATCGCGATATTCTCGATCAACTCGAAGCGCCGCTCGGCCACCTGCTGCGCAACGCCGTCGATCACGGTCTGGAAAGTCAGGCACAGCGCCTCGCAGCGGGCAAACCGGCGCAGGGCAAGATTACGCTCAGTGCGCGCCATAGCGCCGGGCTGCTGCTGGTGAGCGTCGCCGACGACGGCGCAGGCATCGATCTCGACCGGGTGCGCGCCGCGGTCGTGGCACGAGGTCTGGTGACGATGGAAACGGCGCAGCGGCTCGACGATAACGAACTGCTCGAATTCCTGATGCTCCCCGGCTTTACGCTGCGCGACACCGTGACCGATGTTTCGGGGCGAGGCGTGGGGCTGGATGCTGTGCGCGCGATGGTCGCTGCTGTGCGCGGCACGGTTCGCATCGAGCACTCACCGGGGCGCGGCACGAAGTTCGTACTGCAACTGCCGCTCACGTTGTCGGTGGTGCGCAGCCTGCTCGTGGAGATTGGCGGCGAACCCTACGCGTTGCCGCTGGCGAGTCTGTCGCGCACGCTTGCCCTCGCGCCCGAGCATATCGAAATGCTCGAAGGCCGGCCGCACTTCACGCTCGACGGCCGCCAGATCGGTGTCGTCAGCGCGCGGCAAGTGCTCTACGGCAGCGAGCCGGTCGCGGCACCGGGTGCCCAGCCGGTCGTGGTGATCGGTGACGGCGAAGCGCGTTACGGACTGGCCGTCGACAAGTTTCTCGGCGAGCGCATGCTCGTCGTGCAGCCGCTCGATGCGCGGCTGGGCAAGCTGCCGAACATTGCGGCCGGTGCGCTGGCCGAAGACGGCACACCGTTGCTCATCATCGATCCGGCCGACTTGTTGCGCTCCATCGCGAAGGCCGTAGAGACCGGCTCGCTGGAGCGTCTGCCCGCCCGTGCGGCGCAGGGTGGCGTGGCGTTGCGCAAGCGCGTGCTGGTGGTCGACGACTCCTTGACCGTGCGCGAACTCGAACGCAAACTGCTGGCCGCGCGCGGCTACGACGTGAGTGTGGCCGTCGACGGCATGGACGGCTGGAATGCCGTGCGCAGCGAGACGTTCGACATGGTGATTACCGACGTCGACATGCCGCGCATGGACGGCATCGAGCTCGTGACGCTGATCAAGCGCGACGCGCGCACGGCCGATTTGCCGGTCATGATCGTTTCATACAAAGATCGCGAGGAGGATCGTCAGCGCGGGCTCGATGCCGGTGCGGATTACTATCTCGCGAAGGGCAGTTTCCACGACGACGCGCTCCTGCGTGCGGTGGTGGATCTCATCGGGGAGGCGCAGTGATGAAGATCGGTATCGTGAACGACTCGGTCATCGCCGTAGAAGCGCTACGCCGCACGCTCGCGCAGCGCCCGGGGCTGGAGGTGGCCTGGGTGGCTTACGACGGCGCGCAGGCGGTGTCGATGTGCGCGCCGGTGCCGCCGGATCTCGTGCTGATGGATCTGGTGATGCCGGTGATGGACGGCGTGGCGGCCACGCGCGAGATCATGCGCCGCACACCGTGCCCGATTCTGATCGTGACCTCCGACGTGGGCCATCACGCAAGTCTGGTGTTCGACGCGATGGGCGCCGGTGCGGTCGACGCGGTCGACACGCCGGTGCTGGGCGGTTCCGATCTGGCGCGTCCGGCGTCTTCCTTGCTTTCCAAGATCGATGCGGTGGCCGCACAACAGGCCGAGGCCAACGCCGTCGTGCCGGTCGCGCCCGTCGTGCCGCCGATCACGCCACGCACCGACGCGCTGATCGCCATCGGCGCATCGGCGGGCGGACCCGCCGCGCTGGCGACGTTACTGGGCCGTTTGCCCGCGAATTTTGCGGCCGGGGTGATCGTCGTCCAGCACGTGGACGACGCGTTTGCGCCCGGCATGGCCGCATGGCTCGATCAGCAGACGCCGCTCACTGTCCGGCTGGCGCAAGCAGGCGATCGACCCGTGGCGGGGGAAGTGCTGCTCGCGGGCGGCAACCGGCATTTACGACTGGATGCGAGCGGGCGTTGCGCGTATTCGGACGAACCCAAGAGCGCTGTGTACCGGCCCTCCATCGATGTATTTCTACAAAGCGTGGCCGAATGCTGGCGCGCCCGTGCGGTGGGCGTGCTGCTCACCGGTATGGGACGCGACGGCGCGGCCGGGCTGGGTGCCATGCGCACGCGCGGCTTCATCACCATCGCGCAGGATCGCGCGACGAGTGCCGTGTATGGCATGCCCAAGGCGGCAGCGGAGGCTGGCGCGGCTTCCGAAATCTTGCCGCTCACGACGATCGCGCCGCAATTGATTACGCTGTTTGGCACTGTTTGACAGGACGCACACCATGACGACAACCCCACGCCAACCCACGCCGCCAGCCGCGCTGCCGACCGGCTCCGAGAGCAGCCTGAACGATTCGTCGGCGATGGTGTTGCTCGTCGACGATCAGGCCATGGTCGGGGAAGCGATTCGCCGCGCGCTGGCGGGCGAGGCGAACATCGACTTCCACTACTGTTCGAACCCCGACGAAGCGCTTCGCGTGGCCGAACAGACGCGCCCGACGGTGATTCTTCAGGATCTGGTGATGCCGGGCACCGACGGCCTGTCGCTCGTGCGGCAGTACCGGTCGAGCCCGCTCACGCGCGATATTCCGATCATCGTGCTCTCAACCAAAGAAGAGTCGACGATCAAGCGCGAAGCGTTTGCGGCCGGTGCGAACGACTATCTGGTCAAGTTGCCCGACACCATCGAACTGGTCGCGCGTCTGCGCTATCACTCGCGCTCGTACATGAACCTGCTGCAACGCGACGAGGCCTACCGGGCGCTGCGCGAGAGCCAGCAGCAGTTGCTCGAAACGAATCTGGAACTGCAACGGCTCACGCATTCCGACGGGCTCACGGGGCTGGCCAATCGCCGCTACTTCGACGAGTACTTCGGCGCGGAATGGCGCCGCGCGCTGCGTGAACAGCGCGAGCTGGCGTTGTTGATGATCGACGTCGACAACTTCAAGATCTATAACGACACCTATGGCCACATCGCGGGCGACGACGTATTGCGCCGCGTAGCCCAGACGCTGGCCGATTCGGCGACGCGTCCCGCCGATCTCGCCGCGCGTTTCGGCGGTGAAGAGTTCGTGATGGTGTTGCCGAATACGTCGTCGGCCGGGGCCGCGATCATCGCGGAGAAGGTGCGCGCGCAGATCGATGCGATGGGCATCCCGCATGTGGGCTCGGCCAATGGCCGTAATGTGACGATCAGTCTCGGCGGTGCGGCGCTGGTGCCGCGCACGCACATGGCGTCGACTTCGCTCATCGAGTCGGCGGATCTGGCGCTCTATCGCGCCAAGCAACAGGGCAAGAATCGCGTGGAGATGCAACCGGGCGTCGCGTAATGCGCGATGCGTGACGTGTGAAGTGTGAAGCGCGATTCGCTGGCCTGAAACAGCCTGAGGAGGTGGCATGACCTTCGAACTGTTCTATTGGCCGGGTCTGCAAGGGCGCGGCGAGTTTGTCCGGCTGGCCTTCGAAGCGACCGGCACGCCGTTCGTGGAAATCGTGCAAGGCGACGGGCCGGGGCAGGGCATGGACGGCATGTTGCACACGATGGACGACCCCGCCTGCACCGATCCGCCCTTCGCGCCGCCGTTCCTGCGTGTGGACGGCGAGTTGATCGGCCAGACGGCCAATATCCTCGCGTTTCTGGGGCCGGTACTCGGCCTCGTCGGAGAATCGCCGCGCGCCCGCCGCTTCGTCAATCAGTTGCAACTCACGCTGGCCGATCTCGTCGCCGAAGTGCACGACGGCCACCATCCGATCTCCAGCAGGCTCTACTACAGCAACCAACGGGCCGAGGCGCGCAAGCGCACCGCCGAGTTGATCGACTATCGCCTGCCCAAGTTCTTCGATTATTTCGAGCGCGTGCTCGCCAACAATCCGCACGCGGGCGGATGGCTCTCAGAAGGCGCGATGTCGTACGCCGATCTGTCGCTGTTTCAACTGATTGCCGGGCTGAATTACGCGTTCCCGCGCGCCATGGCGGGTTTTGCGAAGGCTTACCCGCGTTGTCAGAGCGTGCACGACGGTGTTGCACGTCAGCCTCGCATCGCGGCGTATCTGAAGTCGTCACGCCGCATCCCGTTCAATACGACGGGCATCTTCCGGCATTACAAGGAACTGGACCGCGCGTCGCCGTTCTGACGCGCGCGGCTTACTCCGGCAGGGTGGTGTCGCCCGCGTTGAGCGGGCGTTGCATGAGCACCGTGTCGACCCAGCGGCCGAACTTGAAGCCGACGGATTTGAGCGTGCCCGCGTGCACGAAGCCGCACGACGCGTGCAGGCCGAGTGATGCCGCATTGCCGCTGTCGCCCACGTTGGCGATCAGTTGCCGCCACGGCCCGCCCTCGCAGCGCGCGATGAGCGCGAGCAGCAGCGTGCGGCCCACGCCTTGTCCGATCGCATCGGGGGCGAGATACACCGAGTCTTCGAGCGTGAAACGGTAGGCCGAGCGCGGCCGGTAATGCGTGGCATACGCGTAGCCGAGGACTTTGCCATCGCGTTCTGCGACCAGATACGGCAGCCCTGCATCGACGACCTTGGCGCACCGCGCGTGCATCTCCGCCTGACCCGGCGGCACTTCCTCGAACGAGGCCGAACCGTTCAGCACGTGGTGGGCATAGATGGCCGTGATAGCGGAGAGATCGTCGTCGCGCACGGGACGAACGACGCAAGCGGCAAGCGCCTTCTCAGTGGGAGCAGGCACGGGAGCGGAGGTCATGGCGAGCAACGGCATACGGACTTTCGGCAGCTAAGGCGCTTACGGTGGGCAGGATAGGCAGGAATGACTGGCACCCCCGCCCGAAACATTGCCGCAGTTTGCGCCGCACCGGTCCATAAGAAAAGCTTGTGATGGTTATGACATGCATAAGCATCGCTTTGGGATAATTACGCGTGACCCGTCGGTGCCGGAGCGCTGTCCGCACCGGCCACACCATCGGAACTGTCCGGGTGCGGTACGGGTTCGGCGTTCATGGCATCGAGCCGCTGCCGCACGAAACCGATGTGTTCGCGCAGCACGTAGAACTGGTCGGCATACGCGAGCGGAATCTTCAGTCGGTTCACGGCCGCCTCGATCGCATCGAGCCGGTGCCGCAGGCTCTTGTACTCGGTGTGCGCATCGTCGGCGAGCGCCTCGCGCTCCAGCGCGATGAGCGCGCCATACCAGCGATACAGCCGCGACTTCACACGCCAGCTATACAGCGACGGCACCAGCCGGAACGCTGGAATCAGCACCACGATGATCGGCACGAGCAGCACGACGATGCGGTCGGCGAGGCTCGCCACCCAGAACGGCAGATGCCGGTACAGGAAGCCCTTGCCTGACTTGTAGTAGCGCGCGGCATCGTCGGAGAGCGGAAACTCGTGCACTTGCGAGGACGGGAATTCGTCGGCGCGTTGCAGCAGGTTGGCCTTGCCATGGACTTCGCGGGCGGCTTCGATCAGCAGATCGGAGAGCGCCGGGTGCAGGCTGTCGCGCGCCACGAGTTCGACGGTCGGGCTGATGACATGCACCGGCTGCGCGGGCAGGTTCTTGCCGAGATCGAACACGCCGCGCGGCAGCGTCAATTGATTCAGATAGGTGAAGCGGCGGGTGTAAGCGTCGGCTTGCGCGAAGTCCATCAGCCGCACACCGGGGGTACGAATCAGCTTGCCCATCGTCGGGCCGGTGGCGGTGTCGCCCGAGAGCATGGCGGCATCGACGCGGCCATCGACAAGCGCCTGCGCGGCTTCCTGCCCGTCGTACGAAGTCAGATCGGTCGGTCCGCCCGGCTCGATGCCATTCGCTTTGAGCAAGGCGAGCGCCAGCGCGCGGGCACCGCTGCCTTCGCGGCCGATGGCGATGCGCTTGCCGGTGAAGTCGGAGAGTTTGGTGACGCGCGGGCCGCGATAGAACACGGAAATCGGGGCGTAGAACACGCTGCCGAGCGAGACGAGGCCATCGATGTCGAGCTCACCCGATACGCCACCCTGCACGAGCCCCAGATCGACGTTCTGCTTGCTATCCGCCAGACGCTCCACATTCTGGCGCGACCCTTCGGAAGTGAGTACGTTGAGCGTGATGTCGTTGCGCGCGAGGATCGCTTTGTAGCGCTGCGCGGCGTTCCAGAATGAGCTGCCTTCCGGTCCGGCGCTGATCGTGATGGTGCGTGGCGGGGCGGGCTGTACGAGCCACACGGCGAGCCAGATGGCCGCGATAGCGACAATCACAACGGGGCCGAAGGAGACGGCGAGGTCGCGCCAAGAGATCGCGACAAAGCGCGCACGCAGTCGTTTGTGGGCAGGCCCGGAGGGTTGGTTCTCGTCGGTCGTCATCGGCAGGCAGGAATATCCAACACCCGGCCGATGATACGCCATCTGCGGTGAGTGTCCCGTGTCATTACCCGATCAGCGCTGGGCCAGACTCTGCGCGAGTTGCTTCCAGAGGTGATCGGCTGCGGGAGAAAGCCGCCGGCCGACACGCGTCATCATCTGACTCGAGAAGCCGGTCGCGATCGGATGGTCGATGGGGACGGCGACGAGTTCGCCCAGCTCGATGCCGCGCCGCGCGGTAATCGCCGACATGAAGGCCACGCCGAGTCCGGCGGCCGCCAGCGTCTGCGCAGTGTTGAACAGGTCGACCCGATACGCCGGAATGACGTTGAGCCGCACGGTCTCGAGCACGGAGTGCACGAAGTGCTGCACGCCGTAAGCTTCCGTCATGAAGATCAGCCGTTCGTTGGCCAGCTCCATGGGCGGCACGCTCGTCATGGCGGCAAAGCGATGCGACGGCGCGACCACCGCGCAAAGCGGTTTTGCGGCGAACGGGTGAATACGCATGGCGGGGTCGTCTGCCGAGCGCACGCACAGGCCGATGTCGACCACGTCGTCGCGCACGAGCGAGAGCACCACGGGTGTGGGGCCGGAGCGTATCTCGACGAGGATGTCCGGATACGTCATCGAGAAGCGCTGCAAGGCGCGCGCGATCAGGTTGCCGATGAAGCCTTCGCCCACGCCGATGGCGACCCGTCCGCGCTTCAGATGCCGGTATTCCTCCAACCGCGCCGAGAGGTCGCGCTGACGGCGTTGCCCGTCGCGGTAGTAGTCGATCAGCACCTGACCGATCTCGGTCACGCTCACGTTGCGCCCGCGCCGCTCGATGAGGGGGAAGCGCAACCGTCGCTCCAGCGCGGCGATCTGGCGGCTGACGACCGACGGGTTCACGCCGAGCGATTCGGCGGCCATGCGCACGCCGCCCGTGCTCGCAATCTCGGTGAGGTACTTGAGCGGACGCTCACCGATCTCGTCCATCCATGCGTCGTTCGTCATCTCTGCTTCACTGTCCCGTTCGAGCGATTTCGTTCCCAAGGCGGCTTCTGTAGCGCTTACCACCCCAGATGCTGCATAAATGAACGAAATTTGCCATAAATCATTGATTTTTGATGGTTTTTCGGATTGCTACAGCAACAAACCTGCGGACGTCATGCCGTCAATTGTTGCTTTGAGAGCAACATTTTGGACGGGTTTGCGTCATGGGTGGGAATTTTCGTCGGTGCAATACTCCGCTACTTCGCGGTATTCAAAAATAGAGAGGAGCCCCCCGATGAGTGAGATTCGCTTCTGTGAGGTGAGCGATCTGGCCGACGCGCGTGAGCAGCTGGCCGACATTCGCCACCACATCCACCAACATCCCGAACTGTCCTACGAGGAAGTCGACACGGCACGTTACGTGGCGGAGAAGCTCGAGGGTTGGGGATATCAGGTCACGCGCAACGTGGGTGGCCACGGTGTGGTGGCCTCGCTCACCGCGGGCACCAGCGGTCGCACCGTGGGCGTGCGCGCCGACATGGATGCGCTGCCGATTCACGAGCAGACCGGCCTCGCCTACGCCAGCGTGCACGACGGCAAGATGCACGCGTGCGGCCACGACGGCCACACGACGGTGCTGCTGGGCGCTGCACAACAACTCGCCAAGACGCGTAATTTCGACGGCACCGTGAATCTGATTTTCCAACCGGCGGAAGAAGCCGGTTCGAACAGCGGCGCCGAGCAGATGATTGCCGACGGCCTTTTCGAGCGCTTCCCGTGTCAGGCGATTTTCGGTCTGCACAACCACCCGGGCGTGGCCACGGGCACGTTCGGTTTTCGCGCCGGCCCGCTGATGGCCGCCTGCGACACCGTGAAGGTGAAGATTCATGGTCGTGGCGGTCACGCCGCGCGTCCGCATCTGGCCGTTGACCCGGTGATGATCGGCAGCAGCCTCGTGATGGCGCTGCAAACGGTGGTGGCTCGCAACATCGATCCGACCGAAGCCGCGGTGGTCACGGTCGGCACGTTCCACGCCGGTTTTGCACCGAACGTGATTCCGGAGTCGGCCACCATGGAAATGAGCGTGCGCTCGTTCTCGGCTGCGGTGCGCGCCAAGCTCGAAGAACGCATCCGTGCGCTGGTCACGACGCATGTCGAAGGCTATGGCGGCACGGCAGAGATCGAGTACATCCGCGGGTATCCGGTACTCGTGAACAGCGAAGCCGAAACGGAATTCGCCCGCAGCGTGGCCGAAGAACTGGTGGGCAACGAGCACATCATTTCGCCGTTCCCGCCGATCGCCGGCAGCGAAGATTTCGCGTACTACCTGCAAAAAGTGCCGGGCTGCTTCATCCGCCTCGGTAACGGCGTGGGCGAAGGCCGCCCGATGCTGCACAACGCCAAATACGATTTCAACGACGACAATCTGACCATCGGGGCCGCCTTCTGGACGCGTCTGGTGGAACGTTTCCTTGCGAAGGACCGAGCATGAGCACTGCAACGCAATCGTTTCCGGCGAGCGACACCAGCGCCTCGCCGATGACCCCGGCGCAACAGCGCAAGGTGGTCTTTGCCGCCGTCATCGGCAATCTGCTGGAGTTTTTCGACTTCACGGTCTACAGCTACTTCGCGCTGACCATCGGCAAGCAGTTCTTCCCGTCGGACGATCCGATCACGTCGTCGCTGCTGGCGTTCGCCGTGTTTGCCGTGGGTTTCGTGATGCGCCCGCTCGGCGGCATCGTGCTCGGCCGCTACGCCGATCGCGCCGGCCGCAAGCCTGCACTTACGCTCACCATCGGCCTGATGGCCATCGGTTCCGCCGCCATCGGTCTGGCACCGACGTACGCGCAAATCGGTATCGCGGCGCCGTTGCTGATCGTCGGCGCACGCCTGTTGCAAGGCTTCGCACAGGGCGGTGAGTTCGGTGCCGCCACGGCCACGCTGCTGGAAGTGGGCGGTGCCAAGAGCCGTGGTTTCCGTGCGAGCTGGCAGCTGGCGAGTCAGGGTGCCGCCGCGTTGCTCGGCTCGGGCCTTGCCGCGAGTCTGGGCTTCCTGCTCTCCGACGACACGATGCACAACTGGGGCTGGCGTATTCCGTTCCTGCTGGGCACGTTGATCGCACCGGTTGGTATCTATCTGCGCCGCCATATTCAGGAAGAGCCGCCCAAGGCGAAGGTCGTCGCCGGGCGCAACGATCCGAAGCGCGCCGTGTACGTGCGTAACTGGTTCCTCACGATCTTCTCGATCATGGGCATGTCGGTGTCGACGTACGTGATGATGTATTACATGCCGACGTACTGCATTCAGTACCTCGGGCTGCCGCCGAAGATGTCGATGCTCGCGGGCGTTGCCGCCAGCACGATCTCGCTGGTGATGTGCCCGATCTACGGCGCATGGTCGGACAAGATGGGCCGCCGCAAGCCGCTCACCATCATCGGCCGTGTGTTGCTGATCGTGCTGCTCTACCCGGCGTTCTGGGTCATGACGCACTTCCCGTCGCTGCCGGTGGTGCTGGCGGCGCTGGTGGTGCTGATGTTCTGCTACACGATGGGTTCGGCACCGGCGTACGCGTTGATGCCGGAGAACTTCCCGAAGCATCTGCGTGCGGGCTACATGTCGAGCGCTTACGCGATTGCCGTGTCGCTGTTCGGCGGTACTGCGCAGTTGGTGGCCGGCTGGCTGATTCGCGTCACCGGCAACAAGATGGCCCCGGCGTGGTACATGATCGCCTGCGTGCTGATCTCGCTCATCGCCGTGTCGATGTTTGAAGAAACCGGCAACAAGGTGCTCGACGAGTAATCGTCCGGCGCTTGCGGTATCTGAGGTATCGCTTCACGGAGGCGGCGACGGGAGACTGTCGTCGCCTTTTTTGTTTTTGACGGGAGGCGACGCGAGCCGCGTCATGACACGGCGGTGCCGGGCATTGGGAATGCGCACCGCGCGTTCGATCGGGGACAACCCGGTGGCAGTCTTCGATAGTGGGCGGGCGCGTGGCGGAGGACGATCCGGGCACGGAGCGCCGAGGGGTTCGGCGCGCCATTTCAGGAGCGCTCGCTATGCCGGTCATCCCTTCCACCGCCCTCTCGCCGTCGGTCTTTTCTTCGCTGGACACCCCACTTGCCACGGTTTCGCCGCTAGCCATCGCGGCGATGCCAGCGGCTTCCGCTTCGTTACAGTCGGTGGACAGCACGAACGCAAACGGCCGGTCTCCGGTACTGAACGCAGCACTGGCGCAGTCGTTGTCCGCCGATCTTCGGTTGGCTGGCGCGATGCCGTTGCGAGCAGACACTGCGGCCTTGCATGGTCTCGATGTTGACGATGTCTCCGAGGTGAGCGCGAACGTCGGCACGCGCACGCGCCGCAGCATCTACGATCATCCGCTCGTCAACAAGACCTTCACCAATCTGATCTATGAGATGAGTGCCGCTAATGCGCGCGGCGACGGACCGCTGTCGAATAGGGCATTGCTTGGCAGGCTGATCGATCAGGCGCCGGAGGATGGCATACCGCCAGCGTCCATCTCGCGACTGATGGCCTACCGTTTGCCGTCACTGCTGCTCACTGAGCGCGGTTTCGAGCCCGGCACGATGAAGGCGCTGTACTACAACATCGGCAAGCTGAAATCGTTGGCCTTCAGACAGGTGCCGACGCAGCAATACGTCGCCGAAGGGCGTGCGTTACTGAACGGCCTGATCGCCATGCATCATGAGGAACTCCTCATCTCCGAACTTTCACGGCAAAGCAATGTGGCGGTCATGGTCCATGCCAAGGCCAACAACGTGGCCGGTCTGGAGGACTGGGCAGCGACGGACGGTTACCCGCCGCATGCCATCGCCACCCGCGCCGTGGCTGCGGATCATATCAATCACGAACGCGGGACGCCGACGGTCGTCGAGGCCCAGATCGAAGCACGCCGCATCGCTGCCGGACGCGACGCGTTCGATAACGCATTCATCTGGCTGCTCAACGTCGCCCGGCAGGTGCCGCCGATCGTGACGGCACCGTTCGAGGAGGCCATGCGTCGTTGACGCAAGTCGCAGCGACGCTCGCTTGTCACCGAGTGTCGAACGTGACGTCCCGATCCAGCGGATACACCGGACGATTCACGCGCGAGAACGGGAACAGGGCGTAGTTAGAACTCGTCACGCCGTTGCTGTCGCATTCCACCAGCCCCGCCGAGATCGGCACGAACACCGGCCGGCAGTACATGCGCGACTTGAGCAACAGAAAGCGCTCGCTGCGCGGATCGAGTCCCACGCACGTGAAGACACCGTGATCCCACGGCTCGTGCGTGCGCTCGGTGACCACGATGCGCGCCGTGCCGATATCGAACAGCACCGTGCGGCCCATGTAGCAACGCTGCCCGGTGTAAGTCGGGCCGGTGACGACATATTCGCCATCGCTCACCTTGCGCACGATGCCGGTGAGTACCGGTGGCGTCTTGGTGATACCCAACTGCGGCATCGCCCGCTTGTTGCCGAGGGCAAGGGTGACTTCCGCGCCCTCGCCCGCGGCGATGAGCGTGGCGACCGCCTCCGGATCGCACAGTGGGCCCACGCCGATGCCGGTGAGGCCACCGGCCAGCGCTGCTTCCAGCACGTCCATCGTGTCGCAGGTGCCGCCGGACATGCAGTTGTCGCTGTGATCGAGCAGCAGTACCGGTTTGTCCGCGCCCTGCGCGAGTCGCTTCGCTTCGGCAATCGATTCGCCGAGCGGTGCGCTGTCGTAGACGAAGCCGTCGCGCTCGTCCCATGCCTGCAGTGCGATGCGATCGGCCACCGCTTGCGCGCGTGCGACGCCGTCGTCGCCCTCTTCGCTCTCGTCGGCAGTCACCACCACGCTGATGCACGGCGCGGGAATATCGGCTAGCGAGAAGCCCGAGAAGACCGACACTGCCGGAATGCCCTCCTCGGCTTCGGCCCGGCGTGCGGCATCCAGTGCGCGCTTCATCGCCCCGCCGTGGCTCGTGCTGCGCAGCGAGTGCACCATCAACGGCGGTTGTTGCCACACCACGCGGGGGCGGCGCTTGCCGGCCAGCAGATCGAACAGCAGCCGTCCGGCATGTTCGCCGGTTTCATACATGTCGACGTGCGGATAAGTTTTGAAGCCCACAACGATGTCGGCATTGGTCACGATCTTCGCCGTGACGTTGGCGTGCAGATCCAGTGCCACGGCAATCGGGGTGTCCGGTGCGGCAGCCCGAACGCGCTCGAGCAGATCGCCCTCCCCGTCGTCACTGTTCTCGGCCACCATCGCGCCATGTAGATCGAGCAGGATGGCGTCGACACCCGTCGCCGCCGCAACGATGCGATGGCACAGTTCGTCGTACGCCGCCGCTGCGACCGGGCCGCTCGGATTCGCACCGGCAGACACCGGCGTCACCATCTCGGCGCCCGCCGCTTCGGCCAGATCGATGAAGGCGGCCATCGCGGTGCGCATGCCCTTGTTGTCGCGATAAGCATCGTCGCCGTAAGTCGGTCCGTGATTGCCGAACGCCTCGATCGGTGTCGGCACCGGCGAGAACGTGTTGGTCTCGTGATTCATGCGCGCGATCATCACTTTCATGCGACACCTCCCGCGCGTTGCAGCATGGCTTGCAACAGCACATTGCAACCGGCTTCCAGATGCGCCGGATCGGCGTCTTCGATCTCGTTGTGGCTGATGCCGTCCTTGCACGGGACGAAGATCATCGCCGTGGGTGCCACGCGTGCGAGATACACGGCGTCGTGCCCTGCCCCGCTGATGGCATCCATCGACGACAGTCCGAGCGCTTGTGCGCCGCTGCGAATGGCTTCGACGAGTTCCGGTGCAAACGGCTGCGGCGGAAAGTACACCACCTGTTCCACGCTCACGTCGATGCCGTTGGCCGCGAGCGCGGCGCACTCGGCGCGCAACTTGGCATCGAGCACATCGAGCGTGGCGTCGTCGGCGGCGCGCAGATCGACGGATAGCTTCACGCGTCCGGGAATGACGTTGCGCGAGTTCGGATAGTTATCGACCCAGCCCACGGTGCCACGCGAATGCGGCGCATGCTCGCACGCGATGCGATTGACGGCCTGAATCAGTTGCGCGGCGCTCAGCAACGCATCGCGGCGCAGTTCCATGGGCGTGGGGCCTGCGTGCGCTTCCATGCCGGTGATGACCACGTCGTACCAACGCTGCCCGAGGGCGCCTTGTACGACGCCGATGGTCTTGTGGTTCGCCTCCAGCACCGGCCCCTGCTCGATATGCGCTTCGAAGTACGCGCCGACGGCACCGGGCTTGCCGACGGGCGATTCCGATCCGGCATAACCGATCGCGGCGAGCGCGTCGGCCACGCTGATGCCGTCGTGGTCCTTCTGCACTAACGCGTGATCGAGCGTGAAAGCGCCCGCGTAGACGCCGGAGCCCATCATCACCGGCACGAAGCGAGAGCCTTCTTCGTTGGTCCAGACGGCGACTTCGAGCGGCGCGTCGGTATCGATGCCGCGATCGTTGAGCGTGCGCAGCACTTCGAGCCCGGCGAGCACGCCATAGTTGCCGTCGAACTTGCCGCCGGTGGGTTGCGTGTCGATATGGCTGCCGGTCATGACCGGCGGCAAGTGGTTGTTACGCCCGGCGCGTCGCGCAAAAATATTGCCGATGGCATCGACGCGCACGGTGCAGCCGATCTCCGTCGCCCACTTCACGAAGAGATCGCGGCCCTGCCGGTCGAGATCGGTCAGCGCAAGGCGGCACACACCGCCCTTGGCGGTCGCACCGATCTGCGCGAGTTGCATGAGGCTGTCCCACAGGCGCGCGCCGTCGATGCGCACTGCGGCAGCGGTTGGGTCGAGACGTTCCATGTTTCACCAGTCCTTAGGGGCGTCCGCCCCGCCGAGGGACGGTCGGACGCATTGGCAACAATGGCGCGCGCGCTGAGCGGCGTAGCGTCGCGCGCCGGGTTCTTGATGAGCGGCGTCAGGCCACGCCCACGCCGAGGTAACGGTCTTTGACCACCTCGTCGGCGAGGAACGCGGCGTTATCGGCGCCGTAGACGATCACGCCCTGCTCGACGATGTAATGCCGGTCGGCGAGCTGCGTGCAGACTTCCAGATTCTGTTCCACCAGCAGGATCGCGACACCTGCCTGTTTGATGAGCTTCAACTGCGCCACGATCTCTTCGACGATCACCGGTGCCAGACCTTCCACCGGTTCATCGAGCATGAGCAGACGCGGGTGATTCATCAATGCGCGGCCGATGGCGAGCATCTGCTGCTCGCCGCCGGAGAGTTGCGCGCCGCCGTTTTTGCGACGTTCCTGCAAGCGCGGAAAGATGCGGAAGATGTCGGCGAGCTGCCACGGCGAGTCGCGGCGCGCGCCGAGCTTGAGATTCTCTTCGACGGTGAGCAGCTTGAAGATGCCGCGATGCTCGGGCACGAAGCACACGCCGCGCGCGGCAATGCGGTGAGCGGGCTGACCCGCGACCGGCTTGCCGAGGAACGAAATGCTGCCCGCCTTGGGGGTGATGACACCCGCGATGGTCTTGAGTGTGGTCGACTTGCCTGCGCCATTGCGCCCGAGCAGGGTAACGAGTTCGCCGTCGCCGACCGTCAGCGACACGCCTTGCAGGATGTGGCTCTTGCCGTAATAGCTGTGAACGCCTGCGACGTCGAGAATCATGCGCGGCCTCCGGTGATCATGTTGCCGAGATACGCCGCGCGCACGCGCTCGTCGGCGCGAATGGCATCGGGTTTGCCTTCGACCAGCACGCGGCCTTGCTGCATCACGGTGATCGTGTCGGAGATGTCCATCACGATGTTCATGTTGTGCTCGATGAGCACGACGGTGTGATCGTCGCGCAGGCCGCGAATGAGTTGCTTCATGTCGTCGAGATCGTCGATGCCCATGCCCGAGGTCGGCTCGTCGAGAAAGATCGCTTTGGGACGCGCCGCGAGGGCCATGCCGACTTCGAGCCGCCGCTGCTGACCGTGCGAGAGCGAACCCGCCGCCGTGTTGGCGTGACGTGTGAGGGCGAGCCGTGTGAGCACGTCGTCGACGACGGATGCGCAGGCGCGGGCACCTTCCGCTTTGCTCCAGCACGACAGCGCGCGGCGCGGTGTGACGCCAAGCGCGGCGAGGCGCAGGTTTTCGCGTACCGACAGGTTCTGGAATAGTGCCGTGACCTGAAACGAACGCGCGATGCCGCGTTGGACACGACGGTAGTCGGCTTCGGTCGTGACGTCATGACCGTCGAACAGGATGCGCCCGCCGGAGACCGGCACGGTGCCCGTGAGCATGTGAAACAGCGTGGTCTTGCCCGCGCCGTTCGGGCCGATCACGGAGTGCACCGTGCGCGGCGCGACGCGCAGGTCGACACCATGCAGGGCCGTGAACTTGCCGTAGCGTTTGACGATGCCGGCGGCTTCGATGAGAACGTCGCTCATGTCGGGTCTCCCTGCGTGTCCAGTTTGCCGGGCTCACCGGCGTCGGGCCGTTTGCCGCCAAGCCGGTACCACAACGATTCGGCCACGCCCCAGAGGCCCTTGTGCATGAACAGGCTCACAGCGATGAGCAGCAGGCCGAGCAGCAGCAGCCAGCGCGGCCACAACGTCGAGAGCCAGTCGGCCGCCAGCACGTAGAACGCCGCACCGAGCACCGACGCGAACAAGTTGCCCGTGCCGCCGATGACCGTCATCACGAGAATCATCTCGCTCGTGTGGTACTCGATATTCGACAGCGGCGCGATGCCCGTCATCAGCGCGTGCAGTGCGCCGGCCAGCGCGGTGACCGCACCGGAGATCGCGAACGCCACGAGCTTGAACGTCTTCACGTGGTAGCCGATGGCGGCCGCGCGCGTCTCGTTGTCGCGAATGGCGAGCAGCGTGCGCCCGAACACCGAATCGGCCACGCGCAACAGCACCGCGAACACGATCAGGAAAATCACCGCCACGAAGGTGTAGTACTGCCACGGCGTGGTGAGCGGAATCAGCGTCTGTCCGCCGACAGCGAGTGATTTGCGCGGGATGTCGAGCAGGCCGTTGTCGCCGCCGGTCCAGTCGGTGGCGGTGTAGGCGACGAAGTAGAACATCTGCGCGCACGCGAGCGTGAGCATCACGAAGTAGGTGCCCTTCTGCCGGATCGCAAAACTGCCGACGACGGCGGCAATCAGCGCACCCAGCACGATGGCGACGACGATGGCCACCGGCATGGGCAATGCCGTGCGTGTCAGCAGAATACCGAGCGTGTAGCTGCCAAGGCCGAAGAAGATGCCCTGCCCGAACGACAGTAACCCGGTGTAGCCGAGCAGCAGGTTACAACCCAGCACGGCGAGGGCATAGACAAGGACTTCGGTGGCGAGCGTGCCCGACGAGAGTGTCGCGGGCAGGATCAGCGTGACGGCCGCAGCGAGCAGCCAATAGCGATAGCGTACGAACATCATCCTCTCCCGAGCAGGCCGTGCGGGCGCATGAGCAGCACCGCCGCCATCGCCACATAGATCATCAGGCGGGCGCCTTCCGGCCAGATCGTGCTCATCAGGCTCTGCACGATGCCGATCACCAGACCCCCGACCAGCGCACCGGCAAAGCTGCCCATGCCGCCGATCACCACCACGACGAACGCGATACCCAGCGCCTCGATGCCCATGAACGGTTCGACGCCGCGCACGGGGGCGGCGAGCACACCGGCGAGCGCGGCGGTGCCTGCGCCGAGCGCGAACGCGAGGCTGAACACACGGAACACGTTGATGCCGAGCAGCGACACCATCTCCGACGACTCGCTGCCCGCGCGCACGGCGCTGCCGAGGCGGGTGCCTTCGAGCAGCCACCAGAGAATGGCGGCAAAGACCGCAGTGAAGCCGATCAGGAAGAGGCGGTACTTCGGATAGATGAAGGCGCCCCACATCACGACGCCATCGAGTGCCAGCGGCACCGGCACGTTGTCGCCGAGCGGCCCCCACACGATGATGACCAGCTCCTGCACGACGAGGGCAAGGCCGACAGTCACGAGAATATGGAACTCATGCGGCTTGTCGTAGATGTGCGAGAGCAAGACTTTCTCCGCAACCCATGCGACGACGGCCACGACGATCGGGCACACGATGAGCGCGAGCCAGAACGACAGGCCCCATTGCATCGCCTGAAAGCAAAAGTAAGCGCCGAGCAGATAGAAGGCGCCGTGCGCGAAGTTCACGAAGCGCAACAGGCCGAAGATGATCGATAACCCGACGGCGAGCAGGAAGTACAGCATGCCGATGCCGACGCCGTTGATGACTTGCAGCAAATAAACGTTCATGCGCGTCCCGAAGAGCTTGAGTGGACGTGGGCCGCCGCGCGCGAGCGTAAGTCGTGTTACGCGCTGCGCGGACGACAGATGCGGGGACGACGAATACGCGTCCCCGCGAACGACGACAGCCGAGTGTGCCGAGTGGGCTGAGTGTGCCTAGTGTGCTAATCAGGCACGCCTGCGCCTGTCAGGCCATCTTGCACTCGGTCTTGTCGAGGGGCAGGAACGATTTGCCTGCGCTCACGATGTCGGCATAGTCGTCGGGGTTCTTCATCTTCGACTTGGCCTTGCCCTTGAGCAGGTAGTAGTTCTTGAGCACCTGATGGTCGCCCTTGCGGATTTCTTCCGGCCCTGTGAGGCCGTCGTACTTCATGCCTTCCATCGCCGCGATGACGGCCTTCGGGTCGGCGCTGCCCGCTTTGACCATCGCATCGAGCATGAGCTTGGTGCAGATGTACGAGCCCGCAAGGCTGTAATTCGGGTTCTGCTTGAAGCGGTCTTGCGTGCGCTTGACGAGATCGAGATTGAGCGGCGAAGCCACGGCGTGCCAGTACTGGGCGCCGAAGTACACACCGTCGCACAGGTCGGCACCGAGCGTCTCGAACTGCTCAAGACCCGAGGCCCACGCCATCAGGATCGTGCAGTTGTTTTTCATGCCGAAGCTCACGGCCTGACGCAGCGTGTCGGACGACTGCGAGCCGAAGTTCAGAATCAGCAGCACGTCGGGTTTGGCCGCGACGGCATTGGTGAGGTAGCCCGAGAATTCCTTCTCGGTGAGCGAGTGGTAGCTGTTGCCCACATGCTCGATGCCCTTCTCTTTGAAGATGTTTTTCGCGGCGGTGAGCAGCCCGTCGCCGAACACGTATTGCGGGGTGATGGTGTACCAGCGCTTTGCTTTCGGGTGTGCGTCGATCAGAGGACGCACGGTCTGTTCGATGGCACCGAACGTGGGCACCGACCAGCGGAAGGTCGCGCTGTTGCAATCTTTGCCGGTAATTTCGTCGGCACCGGCGGTCGTGATGAAGATGCCGCCGGCCTTCTCGGCTTCCTTACCCATCGCCAGCGCTTCGGATGACAGGATGCCACCCGCGAAGAAGCGCGCGCCCTTTTGCTGGGCGATTTCCTGCACGCGGCGAATGGCCGTGGCGGGTTTGCCTTCGGTATCCAGCGTGGTGTAGGCGAGCGGACGGCCAAGCACTTTGCCGTACTGCTCGACGATGAGTTTCATGCCGAGATCGGCAAACTTGCCGTTGGCGGCGAACGGACCCGACATCGGTACCGGGCAGGCCAGTTGAATGGCGCCGGAGGCCTGTGCGAACGCGTCGCGGGCGGTGAGTAGGGAGCCAGGCAAAGACGCAGCGGCGGCGAGCTTCAACAGTTCACGACGATTCAAGATGGTCTCCAATGAAGGGGAGCAATCGTTCATGGGGTGCAAACGTGCAGCGCGTCACGCTCGGGTCAGGCAGCAACCTGGCAACGACAATGTGCGACGTCCGGGGCCTAGGGTCTGTTCCCCCTAATTCCTATCCGTCATATTTATCATGATAAATAGGATGAATTTGATCGTAGGTATAATGCTTTTCGGTGTCAATCGGGAAAAAATTCGAGATCGGAGGCACCGGAGTCTCCGGATTTACCGGCGTGCCGGTCTGACCGGTGAACAAGAGCCTAACGAGGCGCCACATGGCATTGGATCCGCAAACGATGCGAGAACCGTTGGAAATCAAACAGCAGAAACGCGGCGATCTCGTCGCCGAGGCCATCAAGCGTCTGATCACCGAAGGCAACTTATTGCCCGGCGATCGGTTGCCGCGCGAGATCGAGTTGCAGCAGATGTTCGCGGTGTCGAAGAGCACCATCCGCGAAGCCCTCAAGTCGCTCGAGGTGCAGGGGCTCATCAAGGTGAGCACGGGACCGTCGGGCGGCGGCATGGTGGTGGAAGTGCCGCTGGAGCGCACCTTCCAGTTGATGCAGAACTATCTGTTCTTCAAGGAAGTGAGCATCGACGACATCTACACCGTGCGTCAGTTGCTCGAACCGGAGCTGGCGGCCGGTGCGGTGCCGCATCTCACCGAGGACGATTTCGCGGCGCTGGAGAACAACATGTCATGTTGCAGCCCCGCGTCGCACGACCGAAGCGAACTGCTGCGCCAGCGTCAGGCCGACGTCGATTTTCACGATATTCTCGCGGCGGCGAATCCGAACAGTTTCCTGCGCTTCACGTGCGAACTCGTCAACGAGATGATTCGCCAGTTGATCGTGTTCGGCAACGAAACGCCGCGCAAGGAGCACGAGAAGTTCGGCACGGCCAACGTCAACATCCATCGTCAGATTACGGACGCTGCGCGCGCGGGCGATGTGGAGCGCGTGCGTTCGCTCATGCAGTTTCATATGCAGGAGGCGCGCACCTACATCAAGCGCATGAACGGCAAGCTGCGCGGGCGGTTGATTCTCGATTCGGATATTGCCGACATGCAGCAACGCGTTCGCTCGCAGAGCGGGGCGCTGGCGGCGGCGCCGACGCCGGTGAAGACGGCGCGTGCCCCTCGCAAGACGGCAACGAAGGTGGCGACAAAGGTGACGGCGAAGGCCGGTGTGAAGGCGGACGTGAAGGTGACGACGAAGACCGCTGCGAAGACTGTCGAGAAGGCCGCAGCGAAGAAGGCTGCGGCGAAGCCCGTGGCGACCACCCGGGCAGCGCCGCGCAAGAAGGGTTGATCGTCGCGCTGCGTCAGCGCGTGCCGGAACCCGACTCGGCGAGATGAACGGTGAGTCGTGTGAGGGCGCGCACTTGGCGCAATGCCACGCGCAGATCACACGTCGAAATCAGGCCGATGCCGCCTTCGTCTTCCCCGAGCGGCTGGCCGTCGCGCTCATACACCACGAGTGCGCCCACGCCGACCGGCGTGTTGTACAGCTCGTGCCACGAGAACATCACCGTATAGCCATCGGCGCCCTCTGCCAGCACATAGGCACGGGTGAAGTCACGTGCTTGCGGCAAGCGCAGCCGCGCTACGTCGAGCAGCGCCGTAAGCCGCACGCCCTTGTAATCGCTCGCGCTGCGCACTTTTCGCCCCGACAGACATACGACATCGAGCGGACCCGTGAGTTGGGTCGGCAGCCGCATGAGCGACGCGAGGTCGAACGAGTGCCGGCGATTCACGCAACCGGACACCACGACTTCGTGCGAGACGAGCGACGTGATGACCGGTGGCGGACTCACCAGCGTGAGCGACGCACCGGAGGTGGCCAGACGAGACGTGTCGGAGGCGGCAGCCGGCGTGTTGGACGCCGACGCACGCAAGGGTTCGATGGGCATGTCGGATTCGGTGTACGGGCTTGGGGGCACCGGTGGCATCAATATAGCCGCCGCCCCCGGCGCGGACATACGAGGCGCCTGATAGCCGCTATTCGGCTTGCAGCAAGGGCCCGCGAAGGTGCGTCATATGTTCCGGCGTGCCGGTGCGATGCCGTCGGACGGCATCGGCTACCGTCTCAGCTACCGAATCAACTACCGAATCAACTACCGCAGCGCGCTGTGCGTCGATCGGGCAGCTTCGCGGTCGCGTCGGCGAGCATGGCACGGGCTTCCTGCACGTCGGTCAGGCTCTCTCCGCCCTGCAGCGCATCGAGGGCCTCGCGCAGCAGCGCGGCACATTCGGCATCCCCCGGGGCTTCGCCGCCGCCCACGCGCAGCAGACTGACGGCCGCCCGCAATGTCAGCATCGGCGAGGCCTGCGCACGTGCGATCTGCAACGCATGTTCGAGCCACGGCCGCACGGCGTCTTCCGGATGATGTCCCGCGCGCAGGAAGTCACCCTTCTGCCGCAGGAATTCCGCCTGCCAGTGGCCGTCGTTGCGACGTGCCGACACGTGCGCACCGCGTTCCGCCGCATGCAGACCCAGTGCAATGTCGCCAGTGCCCGCGCAGGCTTCCACCAGCAGACCGAAGAAGATACCTTCCACGCCGCCCATGATTTCGCTCAGACGCCCGACGCTATCGGTGATGCGCTCCAGCCCGGCCGCGTCGCCGCGCGAGGCGAGTGCCCAGCCGCGAATCGTCTGACCGGCCAGCGCCCAGAGCGCCACGCCGGTTTCTTCCGACACCTCAGTGGCTTCGCTCGCCAACGCTTCGGCCGACGCCACTTCGCGTCGCAAGCGGCGCAGCAATGCGGCAAACACCAGCGCAAACGAGAACGAGTAACGGCGGCCTTGCTGACGGCCCATCGCCAGCGCTTCTTCACTGGCGGCGAGCGACGCGTCGTGCCGCCCAGTGAACCAGTAGGCCCACGACAGGAACGACAGCCCGGTGATCTTGGCGTCTTCGCCAAGGCCCGTGTCTGCCGTCTCCGGACGGTAATGCGCGATACCGGTTTCGAGCGCCGTTACGGCGCCGCCGAAGTCGCCCTGACAGCACAGGCTGTTGCCGAGCGCGTAGTAAGCGTGCGCGAGCAGCGGCGCGTCGCCGGCCTGTTCGGCGATCAGGATGAGCTTGCGCGCCAGATCGACGCTGCGGTCGAAGTCGCTCCACGAACTGGAGCCGAGCCACAGTCCCCAGTAGACGGGGAACAACGCGACATCGTCGCCCATCGGCTGGGCAAGCGCGAGCGCCGTCTCGAAGTTGTGCCGCGCGGGTTCCGAACCGTAGCCGTGCAGCGAGACGAGCGGCACGCCGAGCGCCATGCGCAGTTGCAGTTCGTGCGGGGCGGTTTGCGTGCTGGGGCCTGTTTGCCGCAGCACATCGAGCGCGCTCTGGTAGTGCGCGCAGGCTTCGCGAAATGCCTGACGTCCGGTGGCATATCCCCCTGCCAGCCGGTAATGCTCGATGGCGGCGTCGGGTTCGTCCGCCTGACGGAAATGCCACGCGAGCACTTCGGGTTCCGTCTGAACGATGGCCGGGTCGTGCTCGCGCATGGCGAGCGCAATCCGGCGATGGGCATCCTGACGGCGTTCCTGCGGCTGGGCGTCGTAGGCGGCTTTGTGCAGCAACGCATGGCGGAACACATAACGCCCGCTTTCCTGTCGTTGCACGAGTGCACAGGCGACGAGCGTATCGAGTGCGCGCTCGACGAGGGGCATCGTGCGTCCGCTCGCTGACGCGAGCAGATCGGCGTGAAATTCCTGACCGAAACACGACGCGAAATGTGCCACCGGCTTAGCACTGCCGGCCGCATCGATGCGCGCCATCATCAACTCTTGCAGACTCGCCGGCATCGGCATGCCGCCGGCGTTACGGCCGCCTTGCTGGGCAGCGGTCGCGCGGGCGAGTTCTTGCAGGAACAGCGGCACGCCTTCGGCCAGATGCACGATGCGCTCGCGCAGGGCCGCCGGCAGCGCCACACGGGGGGTTGCCGCGCGCACGATGGACGCTGCCGCGCCCGCATCGAGCGGCGCGAGATCGATTCGCCGCAACGCGACGGTGTGCCGCCACGGCACTTCGAATTCTGGGCGCGCGCAGACCATCAACAGGCGGCCGGCGGGCGGATTCTCGGCCATCAGCGCGAGCAGTTCTTGCGTGGACGGATCGGCCCAATGCGCATCGTCGAGCAGCAGCACGCCGCCGTCGGGCAGCAGCGCGGCAAGCAGGCGCGGCGCTTCGTCGAGCACGGCCTGCTTCCATGCATGCGGTGCGGCGATGTCGGCGGGCGTCTCGAACAGGTGACGCAAACGCCGGTAGGCGAGCAATGCCGGCTGCGGCAATTGCGATGCCTCGGCAACCGACTGCGCGCGCAGCCAGCGCACGATGGGATGGAACGGCGTGCCGGCACCATCTTGCGCACAGGCAAGATCGATCACGCGCAAGCCGCCGGTGTCGACGAAATGACGAGTGAGTGCCGACTTGCCGATGCCGGCCTCGCCGATCACGAGGGCAACGACACCATGGCCGGTGCTGGCATCGCGTCCGCTGGCGTGGGCCGCGGCGAGTTCGGCCAGCGCCGAATCACGCCCGAAGAGCATCGCTGCCCGGCGGCGCGAACGGCGCTCGGGCGTCGGGTCGGGATTGACGCGAAATACCGGAATGTCGCGATTGGCATGGCGCTCACGCACGCTGCCGTGCGGGGTGCTGGCCAGCGCGACGCCGATCAGACGCTGCGTCGCATCGCACATCAGCACTTCGCCGGGCTGCGCCATGTCGGCCAGTTGCACGGCCGAGCGCGAGACGCGTCCGCCTGTATCGGGGCTGTCGTCTGCGGCCGAGCTGATGACAATACCGGTGTGAACGCCCACACCGATGCTCACGCGCGCGGTCGTGGCTTGTGCGCAGCGCATGGCGGCTTCCACGGCATGACGGCCGGCGCCTTCGAGCGCGGTCGGGTAGCCGAAGTAACCGAGCAGGCCGCCGGTGGGCGTGCGCAGCGTGTAACCCCATGACTGACGCAGGATGGTTTCGCACTTCACCAGCGGCGGGCGCATTACGCCGACGAGCTGGTCGGGGTCGTCGATGCCGTTTGGGGCGAGCTCGACAGCCACCACCGTCACTTGCCGCCGCTCGGGGCCGGTGGCGCGCTGTTCCATGCGCGCAGGCGGCGTTTCGAGCAGCTGGGTGAGGGCCTCGCCCGGCAATTCGCCGAGTTCGTCACGCAGGATGTCGCACAGGCGGCGATATTCGTTTTCCGCTTCGTCGCGGCGTCCCGCACGCAGCAGCAGGGCGAGCAGGCACTGCCAGCCGGATTCGTCGAAGGGCGCGAGCGAGACGAGCTGACGCGCATGGGCAAGCGCCTGGTCGAGGTCGCCCAGCCGGGCGTAACCGTCGGCCAGCAGGCGTTCGCCGAAGACGCGGCGGCGCTGGTATTCGTCGCGCTGCAACTCGATCCATTGCTCGAGGTCGGGGGTGTCGCGCACGGACAGGCCATGCAGGAACGGACCTTGATAGAGCGCGACGGCATCGGCGAGTTGTTGCAGGTGGGCGGCAAGATCGAGGCCGGTCACGCCGTCGAGCGTGCGGCTGGCCTGCGTGATCATGCTCGCGAAGACGTGCGCGTCGATCCACAGACCGGTCTCGGGGCGCAGGCGCACGACCTGACGGTCCGACTCGAAGAGTTCGTCGCCGAGGGTGTCGCGCAGATGGAAGAGCATGCGCTTGAGCTTGTCGCGCCCGCCCTGACCGTCTTCATCGGGCCAGAACAGGTCGGCCAGCGCGCCGCGGGTATGAAAGCCCGGTTGCAGGGCGAGATAGGCGAGCATGCCGCGTGCCTTCGTGTACTTCACGGCGCACGACTGTTTGCCTTGTTCGACCCGCATCGGTCCGAGCAGGTAGAGCGATCTGGTGGCTTGCATTGTCCCTGGACGGCGAATAGGCAACGCCGGCGCCCGCCCGGGGGCGAGTGCCGACGTCGCGAATTTCATGATGTCGTTGTGCCTGGCCTTCGCGCAGTCACGTCACGTGGCGTTCCCGGGTACCCCGGGGCCGGCGTGAGCGGGCTGGGCGATGGCGAGTCTGGCACAACGCCAAGGGCCGTTCCGGGGGGGCTCCGGCCGTCTTTGTTCTCGTATTGCAGGCCCAAGTATAAACAGGTGTATGAATCTCGTCGGCAATACCCGAAAAATCCATCAGTAAATGTTTGAACCGATGCCCTGTGCGCGGGGTTTTTGCAACAGTCGGCGACCCCCGGTGCGCCTGGCGCAACGGGGGGCAGCCGGTGAGGGCGACGGTGCGTGCCGGCCGTGCGAAACCGTATGCGGTATCAGGCCGGCGCTTGCCAGATGGTGGCGTCGGCGGCGTCGATCCGCTTGGGCAGCAGCCCGGCCTGCGTGAAGACGTCGGCAATGCGCTGCTGCTCGGCAATCGCTTCGCGCACGACGGGTTGCACGTCGTAGCTGCGCCGGCGGTTCGCGGCTTCGACGATGGCGGCATCCAGCCCCCACACCGGGGCCAGTTGCGCGGCGGCTTCGCGAGGGTTGGTGCGTACCCACTGACCGGTTTCGCGCAAGGTCTGATAGACCGCGCGCAGCACGGCGTCGTGATCGCGCGCAAACGCGGGGGTGGCGAGGTAGTAGCGCTGGTAGCCGGCCAGCCCGCGTGCGGTGCTCAGGACGCGCACCTTGTCCTGCTGCTCGACGCTGGCGAAGAACGGATCCCACGTGACCCACGCGTCGACATTGCCGCTCGCGAAGGCGGCGCGCGCGTCGGCCGGGGTGAGGTAGGCGGGCTGCACGTCAGTGAATCGGAATCCGACACTTTGCAGCGCGGCGATCAGCAGGTAATGCACCCCCGCGCCTTTCGTCACCGCCACGCGTTTGCCTTTGAGATCGGCCAGCGAGCGAATCGGCGAGTTTTGCGGCACCAGAATGGCTTCGGCGTCCGGCGAGGGCGTCTCGCGTGCCACATAGGCAATGCGCGCGCCGGCGGCCTGCGCGAAGACCGGCACCGTGTCGGCGACGTCGGCCGAAAAGTCGATGCTGCCGACGTTGAGCGCTTCGAGCAACGGCAGACCGCTGGTGAACTCGTGCCACGTGAGGGTGACGTTATGCGGTGCCAGCGCCTTGGCCAGCGTGCCACGGGTCTTGGCGAGCACGATGAGGGTGGACGACTTCTGATAGCCGATGCGCAGCGTGAGCGGTGCGTCGGCGGCATGGGCGTTGCCGCTTTGCGTCAGCGAACCCAGTGCGCCAGCGATGGCGCCGAACGTTCCCATCGCGGAGAGCGCACCGCCGGCCAGCAGCGTGCCCCCGGTTCGTTGAAGAAAGTGGCGGCGGCGGGCGGAGTCAGGCGAATGGGACATGGGAAATCGGTCGGAACAAAGCGGTCTGCGGGAAATGCAGCGGGTCCGGACCCTCACACGGGCGGCGCGCTGCGCGTGCCCGACTTGTAACGCGCCGCGCCGACAGCGCGCCAACAAGTTATTCGACTTTGCTTAGCGGCACGACGCGCATATCGATATTCGCTTTCGTCGCCATGCCATTGGCGGAAGATCTTCGCGCCGCCAACACCCGGATATTTCGTGGCAACTGCGGCGATATCGACAGGTGAAACCACAGGCGAGCGCCGGAACCCTCCCGAAACTGTCAGGTTTGCTCAAGAATTCAGCAGCCGTTGCGTCTATGGCCCTAGGGAAAACCCTCGATCAATGCCAGTCACTCGGCGCATTACCGACAGCGTGTCGAGAAAGCATTTGCCATGCTTTCATCGCCTTACCTGAGGTGCGCACGACATTGGTGCAAACGTATTACTACGTATTACAAAAAATCCCGTAATTTCATAGAGTTACCATCCTTTTGGATGCTTGTAATGAAAATCATTCCTATTTATATTCGCGCCGCATGTCGGGGAGGGACGGGCGGCGCTTCAGGGATCGAATCGATCGGGTGCCGCGGTTGTTCTCCGGCGCAAATTTCGACGCCGGCCAACGGGCAACGATGAGTGCAAGGGCTCATGGACTGGCGCGCAATCAACGACGACGCACACCGACACCGATCATGATGCAACGCAAGCCGCTGGCCCTCGCGATGATGGCCCTCTTCGCAACGCCGCTCGCCACCACCTTCGCTACGCCTGCGATGGCCCAAAGCGCCACTTCCGGGGCCTCTTCTAGCGCGCCGGCCACTGCCACACCGGCCGCGCCTACCGCCGAAGCACAGACCGCCCCGGCCGCCAACGCACCCGCCGCAGCGCTGCCGCAGACCGAGGTGTCCGGCACGTCGATTCGCGACGAATACCAACGCGACGTCTCGACCGTCGGCGGCAAGGTGCCGACCGCCATTCGCGACATTCCGCAATCGGTGACGGTCATCGACAAGGCCGTGATGCAGGCGCAGGGGGCGACCTCATTTGCCGATGCGTTGCGCAATTCGCCGGCCATCACCATCGGCGGCGCGGAAGGCGGCCAGATCGGTAACAACATCAACTTGCGCGGTTTCACGGCGCGCACCGACATTTATCTCGACGGGTTCCGCGATCGCGGCCAGTACTATCGCGACACGTTCTATCTCGACTCCATCGAAGTGCTGGAAGGCCCGTCGTCGATGCTGTTCGGCCGGGGCTCGACCGGTGGCGTCATCAATCAGGTGAGCAAGCAGGCCAACCTCAAGCCGCTCAATGAAGTCTCGGGCACCATCGGCACCAACGACCGCTATCGCACGTCGTTCGACTTCAACCATCCGCTCTCGGATACGGCGGCGTTCCGTATCAACGGCTTCGCGCAGGACATTCACACCACGCGCGACGTCATGAGCAGTCAGGACTTCGGCATTGCCCCCACGCTCAAGCTCGGTATCGGCACGCCCACGCAGATCACTCTGTCGGCGCTCATCGAGCATAACCACGACATGCCCGACTACGGCACCGTGGGCTACAACGGCAGCCCGCTGCCGATCCCGAAGAACCAGTTCTACGGCCTGACGACCGATCGCACGGTGCAGGACGTGATGAGCTTCTCGGCCAAGATCGAACACAAGTTCGACGACAGCCTGAAGATCACCAACCAGACGCAGTACAGCCGCTATGTGATCGACGCCATCGAGACCGCGCCGCACGCGGTAGGCGTGCCCAACGGGTCGGGCGGTTTCACGGCACTGCCGGTGGGAAAAACGGCGGGCATCCCGTCGTATTCGCTCGATCAGCTCTGGGTGCAGTTGCAGAGTCACGACCGCAAGATCACCGACACGTCGCTCTATAACCAGACCGATGTCGTGAAGACGTTCGACACGGGGCCGTTCAAGCACACGCTGATCGCCGGCGCGGAAGTCGGGCGCGATACCTATGAGAACCAGACTTACCTGCGCACGGGCGCGGGGCAGGCGTCGGGCTTTCTGGGCTGGATTCCGGCGAGCAGCCAGGCGTATTACTCGAACCTGCCGAACGTGACGCAGACCACCGGCAACCTCGCGCAAGGCAGCGCGGAGTCGGTGGCGTTTTATGCGAACGACACGATCGAGCTGACAAAGCAGTGGAAGCTCGTCGGCGGTTTGCGCTGGGATCGCTACAAGGCGCAACTCTCGAACACGATCAGTGCGCCGGGTTACGCCACGCAGACCGTCAACTATACGAGTGTGCGCACGGGCCTGATCTATCAGCCGAGCGAATCGCAGTCGTATTACTTCTCGTACGGCACGTCGTTCAACCCGTCGCTCGAACAGCTCACCGTCACCAACAACACGCAGGCGCTGCCGCCCGAGACGAACCAGTCGTTCGAAGTGGGCAGCAAGTGGAACCTGTTCGACGACAGCCTCTCGATCAACACCGCGCTGTTTCAGGTCACGCAGAACAACTCGCGCACGCAGACCGGCACCAGCGGCGAGTTCACCGACGCAGGCAAGGTGCGCATCCGCGGCGCCGAGGTCGGCGTGACGGGCCATATCACCTCTAACTGGCAGGTGATGGGCGGCTACATGTTCCTGAACTCGCAGGTGCTGCAAGCGAACGACGGTACGCAGGGCAATGTGCTCGCCAACACGCCGCGTCACTCGGTCACGTTGTGGTCGACGTATACGCTGGGGCATTGGGAAGTGGGTGGCGGCATGAACTACATGTCGATGCGCTATGCCGCGAATACGAACCTGATTCGTGTGGGTGGCTACACGCGCTGGGACGCGACCGTGGCCTACCATCAGCCGAAATACGATATTCGTCTCAACCTGCTGAACGTGTTCAACAAGAACTACTTCGATGCGTTGATTCCGTCGGATGGCGGGCGTGCGGTGCCGGGCGTCGGACGCACGGCAATGCTCACGGGCACGTATCGGTTCTGATGCGGTTGGCGTTGTCCGCAGGGAGGGTCACCGTCGCGGCTTGACCCATCGCAAGCGGGCGGCCGCTGCGCTGGCCGGGTCCGGCCAAAATGACGGACAATACGAGGCGCGAGCCGGCGGTGTCGCCGCGCTCGCGCCTTGCTATTTCACGAGGGATGCCCGCCGATGTTGCTGCATGTGCCAAATGTCCTCAGCCCCGATCAGGTGCGCTGGGTGCGCGCCAAACTGGATAACGCCGGAGACGCCTGGGTGGACGGGCTGGCTACGGCCGGCTATCAGGGCGCGCCCGTCAAACAGAATCAGCAGATCGACGAACGCTCGGCCATCGCGCGGGAGTTGGGCGACGTGATTCTCGGGGCGCTCGAACGCCATCCGCTTTTCATCAGTGCCGCGCTGCCGAACAAGGTCTATGCGCCGATGTTCAACCGTTACGGCGAGGGCATGCACTTCGGCAACCACGTCGACGGGGCGATTCGACTGCAACCGGGCAGCGGCATGCGCATTCGCACCGACGTGTCGGCCACGCTGTTTCTCGCGAACCCCGACGAATACGACGGTGGCGAGCTGGTGATAGAAGACCAGTACGGCGCGCATCAGGTGAAGCTGCCGGCGGGCGATATGGTGTTGTACCCGGCGACCAGCCTGCATCGCGTCAACGCGATCACACGCGGCTCGCGCGTGGGCTGCTTCTTCTGGGTACAAAGTCTGGTGAAGGACGACACGCAGCGCACGCTGCTCTTCGACATGGACAACGCGATCCAGCGGCTCAATTCATCCGACGCGGATGAGACGGCGCGCCGCACGCTGATCGGCTGTTATCACAACCTGCTGCGGATCTGGAGCGAGACCTGAGCCACGTGGCTCACCGGTTCGCCAGTTCGCCAAGTCATAAAAAAACGCCCGGTCCCAATGGACCGGGCGTGTCACGAAGCGCCGGACTGTCGCGTCCGGCTGCGCTGGCCTCGCGCTTGTTATGGCTCGGCTTATGACTCGACTTACTGAGCAGCCGGCGGCGTCGCTGCCGGGGCACCCGGGGCGCCCTTGTGCATCTGCTGACGATGCTGCATGGCCTTGTCGTGCCAGTCTTTCATCTTGGCCCAGCGTGCTTTGATGGCGCTGCTCACGAGGGTTTTCTGGCCGTCGTCCAGACCGTTATAGACATTCAACCAGGCATCCTCGGTCTGGCTACGAAGCTGACGGTTCTGATCGAATTCCTTCTCACGGGCGGCGCGCATGCCGGCCAGATCGAGAATCTTCTGATCCTTCGCCTGCATCATCGACTGACGCAATTGCTGGCCGTTCTGGCGCATCGCGTCATGGTTCTGCTTCGACGTGGCCACCGCTTGCTGCCAGGCTTGTTCCTGTTGCGGGTTGAGCTTCAGTTGATCGTGCAACTTCTTGATGTCGCCCAGCCCCCACGGACCGTGACCGCCGCGCATATGGTGCATCGCGGCTTGCGGACCCGTGGCCGGCGCGGTGGCGTCGGCGGCATGGGCAAGGCCAAACATCGAAGTGGCGACGAGGACGGCCGACGCAGCGGCGATCTTCAGTTTGCGCATGGTGTTGACTCCTGTTGATACTGCCGGAATTGGCATTTTCAGAGTAAGTCATCGCCCCGCTGAACAAGTTGCAAAGTGCAACGGCCGTATTACTCAACGTTACCAGCGCCCGCTTTCGCAATATTCCGAAACGACTCGGCCCGCTTGTGCCGTTTATGTTCGACAGAGGCGGGCCGTTGTGAACAACCGCACGACAGTGAGGAACGCTTTCAGTTCCCCGCTTTCAGGCTGGCTCAGGCGTTGCTCAATCCCACGCGCCGCGGCCACCCGACACGCTGTAGCGGCCGGCGCCAAAGAGAATCACGCACAGGCCCATGAACAGATAGAAGCCTTGCAGTTCGAGTGCCCAGCCGCCGGTCTTCGACAGTTCGCCGAGTTGGCTCAGGTGCACCAGCGAGAAAGCGACGAGCATGTTGCCCACCACCAGCACGCCGCCCAGACGGGTTAGCACGCCGAGAATCAACAGTACCGGTGCGAGAACTTCGCCCAGATAGGCACCGTAAGCGAGAAAACTCGGCAGGCCATGCGAGGTGATCATGCCTTCGATGAATCCGACGCCGTTGATCACTTTGCTCACGCCGTGAAACAGCAGCAGGATACCGAGGGTAAGACGCAGGATCAGTTTGCCAAGATCGTCTTTGGTGCTCTGCATAGTAAGGCTCCTTCCTTTCTTGCGGATGTGCGCAACGGGGGCTGATGGGTTCGGGGTTCGGTCGGCGCTCGAGCGGCTCGCGCGCCTTGCAAATCGGCACCACTGTATCAAATCGTTACCGCGCTGTCTGCGGGACTCCCAACCTTTTCAGGCACTTGGCAAGAATTCCCTGTGGCCCGCTGATTACAGCCGGTTACTTTTGCGGCGAGCCCGTTACACGGCGGCTGTCGGCGGGCGGGCGCCGGGGCACGTTATTCGCCTTAAGGACACGGCAAACGATCGGCAATCCCGCCGACGGTACCGGGCCCCGACCGGCATCAGGCCGACGTGGTGCGCCAGCGGCCCACCGCGCAAGCAAATAAGGAATCCATCATGAACGTTCGTAAAACTCTGATCCTGAGCGCCGTGACTGTTGCCCTCGGTGGCGTGTTCGCCGGGCAAGCCTTCGCCCAGAGCACGGCGACCGAAACCTCGCGCGACATCAACCAGCAGCAACGCATCGAGAACGGTCTGAAGAGCGGCCAGTTGAGCACCAAGGAAGCGTCGAGTCTCGAGAAGGGCGAAGCCAAGATCGATCGCATGCAGGCGCACGCCGATCGCACCGGCGACACGGCTGCCCAGAAGGCCCGCATCGCTGCGGCGCAGAATCATGAAAGCGCCAAGATTGCGCAGGCGAAGAGCAACGGCGTCGTGGCCAACCCGAATTCCAAGTCGTCCGAGCGGATGCAGGCCGACGTGCAACGCAACGTGAATCAGCAGAAGCGCATCGCTCAGGGGCAGGCCGCAGGCACGCTCGACAACCATCAGGTCGGCAGCCTCGAGCACGGTCAGGCGCATGTCGATACGGCGGAAGCGCATGCGGGCAAGAACGGCCATGTGAGCGCGGGCGAGCAAGCCGGTATTCAACACAAGGAAAACCATCAGAGCAACCGCATCCGTCAGGACAAGACGAACGGATAACGGACTGCGCCCCGGCCCAGCGGCCTAAGCTTCACGGGTCCGCCAAAACCACACGCACGCGCAGTACGGAAGCGGTATGCAAAGCAGCGCCGTCATAAGGCGCTTGCGCCACCCCTCACCGGGTGGCGCTTTTGTTTTGGGGCCCGGTGCGGCGCCGGATGGGGCTATCATCGTCGTCACGAACTCAATAACGATTCACGACAAGGATGATCAGGATGGAGCTGGTGCAAGCGCAGAAGATGCTCGAAGAACTCGTCTCGCCGTGGGTGCGGCAACTGAATTTGCAGATCGTGGAGACGGGGGCCGGGCAAAGCGAGTTGCGTCTGCCGTTCGACGCGGCGTTCAAACATGGCGGCGGCGTCATCTGCGGTCAGGTGTTCATGGCGGTGGCCGATACGGCGATGGTCGTGGCGTTGTCGGCGGCGCTTGGCGGCTTTCAACCGATGACGACGGTGACGTTGAACACGCAGTTCATGCGCCCCGTGACGGAAGGCGATCTGCGCGTGATCGCGCGCATTTTGCGCCGGGGCAAGAATCTGGTGTTCGGCGAGATCGAGATTTTCGACGCGTCCGGCAAGATGGCTGTGCATGCGACCACGACGTACGCATTGCTCTGAGCGCAGCATCGGCAAACGTATCGACACGACGGACTGACGGAGCAGGGAGGCTACGGTGTTCGATCAGATTGTATTTGCCGGCGGCGGCAATCGCTGCTGGTGGCAGGCGGGGTTTTGGGAGCGGGTGACGCGTGAGGTGCCGTTGCGCCCGCGTGTCATTGCCGGTATCTCGGCGGGGGCGGCCACGGCCTGCATGTTGCACATGCGCGCGTCGGACTGGGTGATGGATTACTACCGGCAGGCGCTCGCGGACAATCGCAAGAACGCCTATTGGGGCAACCTGCTGCGGCGTGAGCGCGTGTTTCCGCACTATCGGATTTACCGTCAGGCGTTACTCGACATCTACGACGGCCAGTTGGAGAAGCTCGCCGCCGGGCCGGAAATTCGTGTCGGCGTTTCGCATATCCCGCGTTGGCTGGGGCCGAGATCGGCGACGGCGGCGGGGCTCGTGGCTTACAACATCGATAAACACGTGCGGCGCACGCTGCACCCGACGCTCGCGCGGCAACTGGGGTTTCGACCTGAATTTGTCCGGGCGCAGGATTGTGCGACGACCTCGGATCTGGCCGACCTGATGTTGCAGTCGTCGTGCACGCCGCCGTTCACGCCGATCTTGCGGCGAGGCGGCCGGGCAGTGCTCGATGGGGGCATGGTGGACAACGTGCCCGTCGACGCGCTGGACGCGACGCCGGGGCAGGTGTTGGTGCTGGTGACGCGGCGCTATCCGCGGCCGCAAATTTTCACGCAGCACCACGCGGGGCAGGACCGGTTGTATGTGCAGCCGTCAGTGCCGGTGCCGATCTCCAGTTGGGATTACACGCGGCCCGACATGATGGGGCCGGCGTATGACCTCGGTAGAAAGGATGGCGAGACGTTCCTGCGCCATCTGGAGACGTTGGGGTAGTTGGGGCAGCTCACCGAACCGCACGACAGCATTGCCGGGTTCGTCAGATTTGCTGCATCTGCCGAACCCGATGCCAGATGGCCGTTCGCTTAACGGCCGAAGCCCAGCAACGCGGCCGGGTTCGCGACATGTGCGCGGTCGCCGTTCAGGAAGTCGACGATGTTCTGGAACGCCACCCGGAAGTAAAGCTCGTAGCTTTCGTGCTCGACGTAGCCGATGTGCGGCGTGCAGACGCAGTTCTCGAGACGCAGCAGCGGGTTGCCTTGCAGAATCGGCTCGCTCTCGAAGACGTCGATCGCCGCCATGCCCGGGCGCCCGCGATTGAGCGCCGTGATGAGGCCGTTTTCTTCCACCAGTTCGGCGCGGCTCGTATTCACGAAAAGCGCTGTCGGCTTCATCTGCTGAAGGTCTTCGAGTTTGACGATGTGGCGCGTCTCGTCGTTCAGGCGAAGATGCACCGAGAGCACATCGCTTTGCGTGAAGAGTTCTTCCTTGCTGTCTGCCACGCGCAGACCATCGGCCGTAGCCGCGGCCCGTGAGCCTTCGCGACCCCACACCATCACTTCCATGCCGAAAGCTTTGGCGTAGCCCGCGACGAGCTTGCCGATCTTGCCGTAGCCCCAGAGGCCGAGCGTCTGGCCGCGCAGCACCTGACCGAGACCGAAGTTCGGCGGCATGCTCGACGACTTCAGGCCCGACTGCTGCCAGGCGCCGTGCTTGAGACTGGAGACATATTGGGGAATGCGGCGCTGGGCCGCCATGATCAGCGCCCAGGTGAGTTCGGCGGGAGCTGTGGGGGAGCCGACACCTTCAAGCACGGCCACACCGCGCGCGGTGCAGGCGTCGATGTCGATATGGTTACCCGCACGCCCGGTCTGGCTGATGACGCGCAGACGCGGCAGTTTGTCGATGAGCTGGGCGGTGATTGCCGTGCGTTCGCGAATCAGTACCAGCACCTCGGCTTCGCCGATACGGGCGCTGAGCTGGCCGACGCCCTTGACGGTGTTGTTGAAGACTTTGACGTCGTGTCCGGCGAGCAGGGAAAAGCAGTCGAGCTTGCGAACGGCGTCCTGATAGTCGTCGAGAATGGCAATTTTCATGGCAAAGCGTAATCGGTTCCGCGCACGGCCTGTGGGCCGCGTGCTGACGTAACAGTTGTCGGAGGCCGCCATGTTCGGCGGGCGCACTGGTCGTTGACTCGGCTGGCGCCCATCCGGCAAAACCCGGACAAAAGTCGGGCAAAACCCGCACCAGCCTTGTTGCGACGCAGCACCGGCGCGATTTGCGCGGTGGTATGCTGACGCCTCGTTTTGCATAGTATGGCAGGTGTCCTGGCAACCATGGCGAAACCGCCCAAACACGATGGCAAAAAATCGAACCCACCCCGCAAAAACAAGTCGGAACCGGTGAGCGAGACGCCTGCTGCGCACCTACCCGTGCGCATGTTGCCCCCTGCCTTCCCGCGTGTGCCGCACGATGTGCGATGCGCTCCCTATTTCACGCGGCCCGTGCCGGTGGGCGCCGGATTCTCCGGTGCACATGGCAAGCGGCGGGACATGGTTGTGCGTCCGGTATCCCCAACCGGCCGTGCTGTCCCGGCGCTCCGACACCCAGCGGTGCCCGCGCGACGAACGCCCCGCGTTCGCCCCGATTTACCGACTCTGCATGGAGACAACCCCCATGACGCAAGCCAGTAGCGCGAGCGCGCTCAATTCCTCTTCGTCCAATGTCGTCACACGTGATCTGCCCTCGTGGGTGCGTCATCGCAAGCTGATCGACTGGGTCACGCAGATCGCTGCGGTCACCCAGCCTGCGCGCGTCGTGTGGTGCGATGGTTCGCAGGAGGAATATGACCGTCTGTGCGAACAGATGGTCGCCGCCGGCACCATGAAGCGGCTCAACCCGGCCAAACGCCCCAACTCGTTCCTCGCGCTGTCCGATCCGTCGGACGTCGCCCGTGTGGAAGACCGCACGTTCATCTGTAGCGAGAAGCGCGAAGACGCCGGCCCCACCAACCACTGGATCGATCCGCGCGAAATGCGCACCACGCTCGACGGCCTGTTCGAAGGCTGCATGCGCGGGCGCACGATGTACGTCGTGCCGTTCTCGATGGGCCCGCTGGGTTCGCCCATTGCGCACATCGGCGTGGAACTGTCGGATACCCCGTATGTGGCAGTGAACATGCGCATCATGACGCGCATGGGCCGCGCCGTGTACGACGTGCTGGGCGATGACGGCGAATTCGTGCCGTGCGTGCACACCGTGGGCAAGCCGCTGGCCGATGGCGAGAAGGACGTGGCCTGGCCGTGCAACAACACCAAGTACATCGTTCACTTCCCCGAAACGCGCGAAATCTGGAGCTACGGTTCGGGCTACGGCGGCAATGCGCTGCTGGGTAAGAAGTGCTTTGCGCTGCGTATCGCGTCGAAGATGGGCCGCGACGAGGGCTGGCTGGCCGAGCACATGCTGATCCTCGGCGTGACCTCGCCGCAGGGCAAGAAGTACCACGTGGCCGCTGCGTTCCCGTCGGCTTGCGGCAAGACCAACTTCGCGATGCTGATTCCGCCGAAGGGTTTCGAGGGCTGGAAGGTCGAGACCATCGGTGACGACATCGCGTGGATCAAGCCGGGCAAGGACGGCCGTCTGTACGCGATCAACCCCGAAGCCGGCTTCTTCGGCGTGGCACCGGGCACGAGCCAGAAGACCAACCCGAACGCGCTCGCAACGCTTGGCGAGAACGTGATTTTCACCAACGTTGCGCTGACCGATGACGGCGATGTGTGGTGGGAAGGCCTGACGGACACGCCGCCGGCACACCTGATCGACTGGCAGGGCAAGGACTGGACGCCGGAGAGCGCGAAGGAATCGGGCCGCAAGGCAGCGCATCCGAATTCGCGTTTCACGGCACCGGCATCGCAATGTCCGTCGATCGACGCCGACTGGGAAAACCCGGCAGGCGTGGCGATCGACGCGTTCATCTTCGGCGGCCGTCGCTCGACGACCGTGCCGCTGGTGACCGAAGCACGCGACTGGACGGAAGGCGTGTACATGGCCGCGACCATGGGCTCGGAGACCACCGCTGCGGCGGCCGGTCAGCAGGGGGTGGTGCGCCGTGACCCGTTCGCGATGCTGCCGTTCTGCGGCTACAACATGAGCGACTATTTCCAGCACTGGCTCGACACGGGCGCGCATCTCGACAAGACGGGCGCCACGCTGCCGAAGATCTATTGCGTGAACTGGTTCCGCAAGGGTGCCGACGGCAAGTTCGTGTGGCCGGGTTTCGGCGAGAACATGCGCGTGCTGGCATGGATGCTGGGTCGCATCGATGGGACGGCGCAGGGCGTGGAAAACGCGTTCGGCATCACGCCGCGCTACGAAGATCTGAACTGGGACGGCGTGTCGTTCACGCCGGCGCAATTCAACGACGTGACGTCGATGGATCCGGCCGCGTGGCATGAAGAATTGAAGCTGCACGCCGAGCTGTTCGAGACGCTCAAGCACAACCTGCCGCAAGCCCTGCTCGATACGAAGGCGGATATCGAGCGCCGGTTGAAGGCGTGAGTGATGGCGTTGGGCACTGCTGACGTATTGCCGCTGTTGGATGGTTGAACGCCACTTTGGCTAGGAAGAAGATCCCACCGGGGGTAACGCCGGTGGGATTTTTGTTTTTGTGATCCTTCTGAAAGCCTTGTCAGAAGCAAATTTGCACAGCTCGTGATGCATGTGAGGTGCTAGCATTTCTTCGGTTGTCCGAGCGCGGATAACGATCATGTATCCACGAACTGAAGGAGGTGCCCATGCACACCATGTTGATCGCCGGTATCGATGAGCCACTCATGAGATCGATTCGATCGCGTGCGGCGTTGCACGACCGCACACCCGAGGAAGAGGCGCTGGCCATTCTGGAAGGTGTCGCACATCGTCCGGGCTGGCGTTCGTTTGGCGAGGCACTGATGAGCATGCCCGACGTCGGCTTGGATAGCGATTTCGCACGGGAAAATTGAGGAGGAGGCATCGATGTATCTGGTCGACACGAATGTCGTCAGCGAGCTTCGTAAGCGAGGACGCAGTGATCCCGGGGTCACTGCATTCATCCGGCACACCGTAGAGCAGAAGCTACCGCGCTATCTATCGGTGATCAGCGTTGGTGAGATGCGCCGAGGTGCCGCTTCGTTACGCTGCCGGGGTGACGCACCGCAGGCCGTATTGGTCGAGAATTGGCTGGAATCGCTCTTGTATGACTACAGAGGTTTTGTATTGCCTGTGAGCGAAGAGATCGGGCATGCGTGGGGACGCATGCGTGCCAAGCACAAGGAGCACGCCATCGACAAGCTGATCGCCGCGACGGCGTTGGTTCATCGGTTGGTGGTCGTCACGCGCAACGTGAAGGATTTCACCGATACCGGTGTGGAGGTACACAACCCGTTTCTGCACTAACGAGTCCGACGTTCGCTCTCCTCCTTACAGCCGATTCTCCACCGCAAACTTGATCAACTCCGCTTGCCCTTCGATACCGAGCTTGCGTTTGATGTTGAGTCGATGGGTTTCGACGGTGCGCACTGACAGGTCCATTTCCGTGGCGATCTGCTTGTTGGCCAGCCCGCGTGCAATGAGCGTCAGAATTTCGCGCTCGCGCGGTGTGAGCGAGTCGATGGGGCCATGCGATGTCGACGCCTGCACGACGCGTGCCGCGATAGCGGCGCTGTAATACGCCTCGCCTTTTGCCACGCGCTCGATCGCCGTCACGATTTCATGCGCTGGGGCATCCTTGAGCACATAACCACGCGCACCAGCACGCACCGCCTGACGAACATACTCGGCGTTGTCGTGCATCGAGAGAATCAACACGGCGATATGCGGAAACTGCTCGCGAAACTGCGCCGTCAATTCAATGCCGTTGGTGCCGCGCATGCTGATGTCCATCAGCGCCAGATCGGGCGATGCCGTCTTGGCCCGCGCGAGCGCTTCCGCCGCATTGCCGGCTTCACCGACCACTTGCAGATTGGGCGCCGCATCGAAGCGCGCGCGCAAACCGTCGCGCACGAGTGGATGATCGTCGATCAGCAACAAACGGATAGGGTGAACTTGAGTCATTGGCGTGAAGCGTTGAGCGCCGCTTTGGCGGCTGCGGGCGTGAGCGGCACCCACGCGCTGATGGTGGTGAGGCCGGGCCACGATTGAATGCCGAGCGCGCCGCCGACCGCGTCGAGCCGCTCGCGCATATTGCGCAAGCCGATGCCGTGGCGAGGGTCGTGGTGCACGTCGGTGACATCGAAGCCGCGGCCGTCGTCGGCAATCGACAAGTGAATACCTTCCGCTTTGAACACTAGCAATATCGACACGCGCGATGCGTTCGCATGCCGCTCGATATTGGTGAGCGCTTCCTGTGCGATGCGAAAGAGCATGGTCTTGATGTTGTCGTCCAGTGCCGGTGCCTCGCCTTCGACGTTCATCTCGACCGGCAAGCCCGCATGCGAGCCGAACTCGCGTGCGAGTTGGTCGATGGCAGCAGCGACACCCAGATCGTCGAGCATCGCGGGACGCAGCGCCTGCGAAATTCGCCGCACTTCGCCGAGCGTGCCGTTGAGTCGCTCGATCGCCACGCCAAGCGTCGTGCTTGCCGCCGCTGGCGAACCCGGCAGACGCATCGACGCCGATTCGAGCAGCAGCTTGACCGAGACGAGCAACTGGCTGATGCCGTCGTGCAACTCCCGCGAAATACGCGAGCGCTCGACTTCCTGCGATTCCACGACCTGCCGCGCCAGTTGCCGCAGCTTGGCGTCGGCGGTTTTCAATTCGGTGATGTTCACGACCAGACCGCAGAGCCCGACGATCGCCAGACACGTCGAGGCAATCATCGTGATCCAGATCAGCGTGCGGTCGATGTTGCTTTGTGCGCGCTCGTCGGACTGACGCAGCGTTGCCTCCACATCGTCGAGATAAATGCCGGTGCCGATCATCCAGCGCCAGCGCGGCAGCGCGATCACGTAGCTCAACTTGGGCGCCGTCTGCCCCAGCGACGGTTTCTCCCACGGGTACTGCACATAGCCGCCGCCGGCCCGTGCCGCGGCGATCAATCGCTGAATCGTTGGCGCACCTTCCGGGTCCTTGAGCGACCACAAGTTGTGGCCGACCAACTCGGGCTGACGCGGGTGCATCAGGCTGTTGCCTTCGAGATCGTAGACGAAGAAGTAGCCGTCTTTGCCGAACTCCATGCGGGCAAGTGTGGCGAGCGCTTCCGCGCGCGCGGCCGGCGTGTCCGGGCCGTTGTAGAACGGCTCGATCGCGTTACGCGCCAGCCCGACGTAATGCAGCAGCTCGGCGCGCTTGTTGGCGAGCGATGCGGTCTGCACGGCCTCGTGCTGCGCACGTGCCAATTCATTGCCCTGATAGCGCACGGCGAGGGCGATGGCGACCATCGCGAGGGCAGCCGGCAGCAGGGCCAGCACGAAAAATTTCTGTCGGAGATTCATGACGTTCAAGAGCCTGCAAGGCCGCTTTTTGGCGGCATTCGCTACGTATTACCACGTAGTGTGCCTGCGTAGTTTCGCGCTTGTGGCACGTCAGGCAAACGCCAATACTACACGGCGAATCGTGCCCTGGTTGCTATCAGACCCTCGCTTCAAGAGGGCCATGCCTTGCGCCACGCTTCGCGACATCGACACGATGTCAAAAAACAAAGGCGGGACCGCGCTGACACGGCACAGTCCCGGGTCGCTGCCCTAAGGAGGCAGTTCCGAGGAGAGACAATGAATCGAATCTGGCAACAACTGCCCTGGGCAGCGGTGGCCGTCGTCGGCGCGTGCGCGCTCGGCACGGTCGCCCTATCGCGCGGCGAAACCATCAGCGCACTCTGGATCGTGATCGCAGCCATCTGCGTTTATCTGATCGCTTACCGCTTCTACAGCAAATTCATCGCCACACGCGTCGCGCAACTCGACGGCTCACGTATGACGCCGGCATGGCGTCACAACGACGGCCTCGACTACGTACCGACCAACAAGTACGTGCTGTTCGGTCACCACTTTGCCGCGATTGCCGGTGCGGGTCCGCTGGTTGGTCCCGTGCTCGCCGCGCAGATGGGGTATCTGCCGGGCATGCTGTGGATTCTCGCTGGTGTGGTCTTTGCCGGTGCCGTGCAGGACTTCATGGTCCTGTTCATCTCCACGCGTCGCGACGGTCGCTCGCTGGGCGATCTCGTGAAGTCGGAACTCGGCATGATCCCCGGTGTGATCGCGCTCTTCGGCGCGTTCCTCATCATGATCATCATTCTCGCGGTGCTCGCGCTGATCGTGGTCAAGGCACTCGCCGGCTCGCCCTGGGGCACGTTCACGGTCGGTCTCACGATTCCGATCGCGCTGTTCATGGGCGTCTACACGCGCTTCATTCGCCCGGGCCGTATCGGTGAAGTGTCGATCATCGGCTTCATCGGGCTGATGGCCGCGATCTACTTCGGCCAGAGCGTGCACGACAGCGCCACGCTCGCGCCGCTGTTCACGTTCGACGGCAAGCAACTCACGTGGATGCTCATCGGCTACGGTTTCGTCGCTTCGGTGCTGCCGGTGTGGCTGCTGCTCGCGCCGCGCGATTACCTCTCGACGTTCCTGAAGATCGGTACGATTCTCGCGCTCGCCATCGGCATTCTGGTGGTCGCGCCCGAGTTGAAAATGCCGGCGCTCACGAAGTTCGTCGACGGCAGCGGCCCGGTCTGGTCGGGCAAGCTGTTCCCGTTCCTCTTCATCACGATTGCGTGCGGCGCCGTGTCGGGCTTCCACGCGCTGATCTCTTCGGGCACTACGCCGAAGCTGCTCGATAACGAAGTCAACGCGCGCCTGATCGGCTACGGTGGCATGCTGATGGAGTCGTTCGTCGCCATCATGGCGCTGGTGGCCGCATCGGTGATCGATCCGGGCGTGTACTTCGCCATGAACAGCCCGGCCGCCGTGATCGGTACGACGCCGGAAGCCGTGGCGCAAGTCGTCTCGGGCTGGGGCTTCTCGATCACGCCGGACGTGCTCACCGCGACCGCCAAGGCTGTGGGCGAGAACACCATCATTTCGCGTGCAGGCGGCGCACCGACGCTGGCCGTCGGCATGGCGCACATCCTGCATCAGGTGGTGGGCGGCGAAGCGATGATGGCGTTCTGGTACCACTTTGCAATTCTGTTCGAAGCGCTGTTCATCCTGACGGCAGTCGATGCCGGTACGCGTGCCGGCCGCTTCATGCTGCAAGACCTGCTCGGCACCTTCGTGCCCGCACTCAAGCGCACCGAGTCGCTGCCGGCCAACCTGATCGCCACGGCACTGTGCGTGGCGGCGTGGGGTTACTTCCTGTATCAAGGTGTGGTCGACCCGCTGGGCGGCATCAACACGCTGTGGCCGTTGTTCGGTATCTCGAACCAGATGCTTGCCGCGATTGCGCTGATGCTGGCCACCTGCGTGCTGTTCAAGCTCAAGCGTGAGCGCTTTGCCTGGGTGACGATTCTGCCCACGGTGTGGTTGCTCGCCTGCACGCTGACCGCCGGCTGGCAGAAGATGTTCGATCCGGATCCGAAGGTTGGCTTCCTGGCGCACGCGGCCAAGTATCAGGCGGCGCTTGCCGACGGCAAGCTGCTCGCCCCGGCCAAGTCGGTCGCGCAGATGCAGCAGATCGTGTTCAACGACTACGTGGACGCCACGCTCGCCGGTGTGTTCATGTTCGTGGTGGTGGCGGTGGTGTTGTTCGGCTTGCGCACCATCGTGCTCGCCCGTCGCGCTAACAAGCCGACGGCCAGCGAAACGCCGTTCGAACCGATGCCGTCCGGCCAGCGAGTCTGACGCAGCACAGATCCCGACGGCGGACTACGGGTTCGCCTCGGGATCGCTGCTGAGATGGCTGACGGAATTAGTGACGGAATTAGTGATTAAGCAGGAGTCGCCATGTTTGAAGATGTCGGTAAGATGGGACGTTATCTGGGGCAGAGCCTGCGGTTGATGGTCGGCCTGCCCGATTACGGCACCTACGTGGCGCACATGCAGGCCACCCATCCGGACAAGCCGGTCATGGACTACGAGGCGTTCTTCCGTGAACGTCAGGAAGCTCGCTACGGCGGCAAGAGTGGCGGGCGCTGCTGCTAGCGTTGCTAGCGGCGCCTCACATCACCTTGGCGCACCGCGCATTCGCGGCGCTGCGCCGATAGCTGTCGAACACCTGCGCGATGACGCGCACCAGCAAACGCCCGGCCGGTAGCACACGCAGGCCGCGCGCATCGATGGCGACCAGACCGTCTTCGGCGAGGTCGGCCAACTCACCCAGCTCCGCCGCGAAATAGGCCACGAAGTCGATATCGTGCGCCTGCTCGATCGCCTCGAAGTTCAGCGACATGTGGCACATCAGGCGCGAGATCACATCGCGCCGCAGCCGGTCGTCGTCAGTGAGCCGTACGCCACGCGTAATGGCTAATCCCCCCGCATCGATAGCCTCGTAGTACGTCTTGAGGGTCTTGGCGTTCTGCGCGTAACTGTCGCCAATGCGTCCGATGGACGACATGCCCACACCGATCAGATCGCAATCGGCGCGCGTGCTGTAGCCCTGAAAATTCCGATGCAACGTGCCCGCCGCCTGCGCGCGGGCGAGTTCGTCGTCGGGGCGGGCGAAGTGATCCATGCCGATGTAGACGTAACCCGCTGTGGTCAGCCGGGCGATGATCGTCTGTAACAACGCCACTTTTTCCGGACCGGCCGGCAGGTCGTCCGGCAGACAGCGCTGCATCTTGAATTGCTGCGGCAGGTGCGCGTAGCTGAATACCGACAGCCGTTCAGGGGCCATCTCGATGACCGCGTCGAGCGTCTTCGAGAACGACGCCGGCGTTTGATGCGGCAACCCGTAGATCAGATCGAAATTGACTGAACGAATCCCGCATTCGCGTGCGGCGTCGAGCGTCGCCTCGACCAAGGCGCGCGGTTGTACGCGATGAATGGCCTGCTGCACGCGCGGATCGAAGTCCTGCACGCCAATCGACAGACGGTTGAAGCCGAGGGCGCGCAACGCACGAATCGATGCCGGCCCGGCACTGCGTGGATCGATTTCGATGGAGTATTCCGCGCTGTCGTCCGGGGCCATCACGAACTGACGGCGGATGGCATCGACGAGCGACGCGATCTGTTCCAGCGAGAGAAACGTGGGCGTGCCGCCGCCCCAGTGCATCTGGGCGAGCGTGCGTCCGGCGCCGAGCAGCGACGCCTGACGGGCAATCTCGGTGTGCAGGCGCGCCACATAGGCGTCGGCGTGGGCGCGATTGCCGGTGACGATCTTGGTGCAGGCGCAGTAGAAGCACACGGTGTCGCAGAACGGCACGTGCACGTAGAGCGAGAGCGGTTTACCGGAGCGCTTGGACTGCGCCGCCGCGCGCGCGTAATCGCTTGCGCCGAAGTCGTCGTTGAATTGCAGTGCCGTCGGGTACGAGGTGTAGCGCGGCCCGTTGACGTCGTAGCGGCCGAGCAGGCGGGCGTCGACGCGCAGCGGGAGCGTCTTCGACGTGGGCGGCGCAATGACGGCGGATGCGCTTGAGGTGCCTGATGCGGTGTTCGAGGAAGCGTCTGAGGAGGTGTCAGATGAAGCACCGGACCCACGCGAGGCGCAGGACGGGCAGGTCCCCTGACATTTGCGATCGGCGGTGGGGTTGGTGGGAGCCGGGGCGTCCTCGGCGCGTGGCGTCGACAGGGGGGGAAGGGTATGCATGACGAAGCCTGAAACGAGAGTGATGCCCCACTCTAGCCATGCGACGACGGTCGGGCCGTGACCTGCGTCAAACCGTGCGCTCAAGCCCTGAAATTGCGACATTTGGTCGCATTCAGCGCTTTTACAGGCCAAAACGGGGTCGGAAGACGCGCAAGCGCGCAACAACGGCGGCGGCTGCCACGCTCACGCATGCACGCGCCGCATGGCAGAACTGCACCGGAATCATTGCCACGTCGGGCAAATTTTGGCTGCCTACGGTAAGCTAGCGCCTTATCGAAGTCCCCCGCCGCGTCGACGGCCCTGGCGGCACGTACGCGGCCCACCCCGGAAGGTTCCGGGGCGGTGGGTCGAGCGGTGCCCCGACGGCCCGCCGCTACCCGTTGAAACCGGTAGCGGCAGGTTCGCCCCCATGCTCGCAGGTGCGCAACGCATCTTCGCCGGAACGACGCGGCACATCACGATTGGAAACAACATGGACCGTCTGCAATCGATGCGCGTTTTCGTCAAGGTGGCCGATAACGGGAGTTTTGCCCGTACGGCCGCTCAGATGGATCTGTCCGCCGCCGTGGTCACACGTCACGTCGCAGAACTGGAGTCGCATCTCGGCGTTCGCCTGCTCAACCGCACCACGCGCAGTCTCTCGCTCACCGGTGCGGGGCAGGTATATCTCGAGCGATGCCGGCAGATCATCGACGAAGTCGACGAGGCCGACGCCCTGATATCGAGCGCTTCCCGCGATCCGAAGGGCACCCTGAAGGTCGTCGCCCCGGTGTCGTTCGGTTTGCGCAACCTCGCGCCGCTCATCAAGAAGTATCAGGAAATGCACCCGAAGGTCGTGGTCGACCTCACGCTCACCGATCGCGCGATCGATCTGGTCGAAGAAGGCTACGACTGCGGCATTTTGCTGACCCGCATGATCAACAGCGAAAGCCTGATCTCGCGGGTGCTGGCCGAGACGCGCGTGATGCTGTGCGCCTCGCCGGCCTATATTGCCGAACACGGCGAGCCGGTGACGCCGCAGGAATTGAGCGAACACGGCGTGCTGGGCCTGCCCAACGATTTCTTTAGCGATGACCGTGTGTTCTCGGGCCCGGAAGGTGAGGTGCGGGTGCGCGTGCAGAACAAGTTCATCTGCAACAACACGGCACTGTTGCGTCAGTCGGTGCTGCTGGGACACGGCATTGCGTTCCTGCCGTCGTATCTGGTGGGTAACGATGTCCGCGACGGCGATCTCGTCGCGCTGCTGCGCAACTTTACGCAAACGCCGATCGATGTCTCGCTCGTCTACCCGAGCCGCAAGTATCTGTCTGCCAAGACGCGCGGCTTCATCGATTTGACGGTCGAATACTTCCGTCAGAACGAAGGGATTTCGGCGGCCGAGCGCTGGGTGCCGCCCAAGCTGCCGTCGCCGACCACGCCGAACGCCGAAATTTCGGTGTGACGGTCTGACCGTCTGCCCCGTCTGAGGGGCGAGCGCGCCCCCCAAAGCAAAACGGCCACTCCCGTGAGGAAGTGGCCGTTTTTCATTGACCCTGACGGTCAATGTGCGACAGCGCGAAGATCAGAACGGTGCATCGTCGTCGTCGAAGGCATCGCCAGCCGCGGCCTTGGTCGGCTTGGCTGCCGTTTTAGCCGCCGCTTTTTTTGCCGGGGCCTTCTTAGCAGCCACCTTTTTCGCCGGCGCCTTGGCAGCGGCGGTCTTGCGTGCCGGTGCGGCCGCCTTCTCGTCACCGCCCGCATCGCCTTCGGCATCCGCTGCCTTGGCGGCCGTCTTCTTCGGCGCCTTGGCCTCGAATTCAAAGCCGATCTTGCCGTCCTTCTGCTGGGCCAGATACGCCTTGAAGTTGCGGCCCGTGCGCGACGACTTGAAGTTCGTCAGCAGGTCGGTCTTGCCTTCGGTCAGCAGCTTGTGAATCTGCTCGCGCGAGATTTCCTGCTGCAAGATCACCTTGCCCGACGTGAAGTCGCACGACTTCGGGTTGGCCACCGCGTTTTCGCACACATAACGCATGCCGTGCTCGAAGACGCGCCCGCCGCACTTCGGACACTTGCCGACTGGCTCCTGCCCGGTGAAGTCCGGCGCTTCGCCATCTTCGTCGCCGTTGTCCTGACCGAAATCGAACTCGAGCTTGTAGCCCATTTCGTCGTCGGGCGAGAGCTTGAGGATGGCCGAGAACGGACGGCCCATCTTGCTGCGGAAACCCGACAGCGGCCCGATCGTCTTGTTCTTGAGCAGCTCTTCGACTTCCGGAATTTCGAACTGACGGCCGCCCGGGATCTTCGAGATCGAGAAGCTGCAATTCGAACAGGCGAAGCGGCGGTAGTTCTCTTTGACCACGCCGCCGCAATGCGGGCACGGCGTGCTGAGCGTCGCGTAGTCGCCGGGAATCGTGTCCGAATCGTATTCCTTCGCGCGCTTGACGATGGTCTGCGTCATCTGCGCGATTTCCTGCATGAACTCGTCGCGCTTCAGGCCGCCGCGCTCGATCTGCGAGAGCTTGGCTTCCCATTCGCCGGTGAGTTCGGGCAGCGTCAATTCGTCCACGCCGAGCCCGCGCAGGAGCGTCGTCAACTGGAACGCCTTGGCCGTCGGATGCAACTCACGGCCTTCGCGAATCAGATACTTTTCGCCGAGCAAGCCTTCGATGATGGCTGCACGCGTGGCTGGTGTGCCAAGGCCCTTGCCTGCCATGGCCTCGCGCAGTTCGCCGTCTTCGACGAGCTTGCCCGCGCCTTCCATCGCCGAGAGCAACGTGGCTTCGCTGTAGCGCGCCGGCGGCTTGGTTTGCAGGCCAACGGATTCGACCTTGTCGACACCGACCTTCTCGTCCTTCGCGATCGGCACGAGGGTCGGGGCGTCGTCCTTGCCGTCTTTCCCTTCACCGGCCGATTCCTTGCCGTAGATGGCGAGCCAGCCGGCTTGGGTGAGCACCTTGCCTTCGGTCTTGAAGTGATGGCCGACCACTTCCGTGATCCGCGTCGTCACCTGATACTCGGCCGCCGGGAAGAACACCGCCAGGAAGCGCTTGACCACGAGGTCGTACAGCTTCTGCTCCGGCTCGGAGAGGTTCTTCGGCGCTTGCAGCGTCGGGATGATGGCAAAGTGATCGCTGATCTTGCTGTTGTCGAAGATCCGCTTGTTCGGCTTAACCCAGTCCTTGGCCAACACCTGATTGGCGAACTGGTGATAGTTGTTGCTCTCCTTGAGCACGGCCATCGTCTCTTTGACGGTGTCCAGATAGTCTTCAGGGAGGGCACGCGCGTCAGTACGCGGGTACGTCAGCACCTTGTGCTTTTCATACAGCGCCTGCGCCAGACCGAGCGTGTTCTTGGCCGAGAAACCGAACCGGCCGTTGGCCTCGCGCTGCAAGCTCGTCAGATCGAAGAGCAGCGGCGAGAGTTGCGTGGTCGGCTTCGACTCTTCCGTCACCGTGCCATGCTTGCCGCGCGTGGCTGCCACGACCGATTCGGCCGCTGCGACACTCCACAGACGCGAGTCGCGTTGCTCGGGATCGAACTCGTTGCGCTTGAATTTCGGATCGAACCAGCGGCCTTCGTAGAAACCGGCCGCACAGACGAACTCGGCCCGCACTTCCCAATAGTCGCGCGAGACGAATTTGCGAATCTTTTCTTCCCGCTCGACCACGATCGAGAGCGTCGGCGTCTGCACGCGGCCCACAGTGGTCAGGAAGAAGCCGCCGCCCTTGCTGTTGAAGGCGGTCATGGCACGCGTGCCGTTGATACCCACGAGCCAGTCGGCTTCGGCACGGCTGCGGGCGGCGTCCGCCAGCGGCAGCATGTCTTCGTCGGTACGCAGGCGCTTAAAGCCGTCGCGAATCGACTGCGGCGTCATCGATTGCAGCCACAGACGCTTCACCGGCTGCTTGGCCTTCGCGTGCTGGGCAATCAGACGAAAAATCAGTTCCCCTTCGCGCCCCGCGTCACAGGCGTTGATCAGCAGGTCGATATCCTTGCGCTTGATCAGCTTGGTGAGCACCTTCAGGCGCGACTCGCTCTTGGCGATCGGCTTGAGGTCGAAGTGGGGGGGAATCACGGGAAGGTTGGCGAAGCTCCACTTGCCGCGTTTGACTTCATAGTCTTCCGGCGCGCCGATTTCGACGAGGTGGCCAACCGCCGACGAGATGACGTAGTCGTCGTTCTCGAAGTACTCGTCATGCTTGGTAAAGCCGCCCAGCGCCCGCGCGATGTCATTCGCGACAGACGGTTTCTCGGCAATGATCAGAGCTTTTGACATGACGTTAGGTAATGTAGAGGGGGTGTCGCCAAGCGACATTCGTTGGCTTTATAACATATAGCGAATCCGGCGTTGCCGTCGGATCGGGCACAAGGCGGCCCCGAAAGCGGCACATCATAAGCGCGTCGCAGGCCGGCGGCAAGGTCGCAGGTACCCGGAGCGGGGCACCGGAGCGTCAGCCGAGCAGGTGGGCGCGCAGCGCGGGTGCCGCCACACGGGTGTCGCCCAGCACACCGGCGTCGAGCATGCGCTCGAGAATGCCGATCGCCGGCAGCAGGGGCCCGAAAAAACGCGCCTCTTCGCCGGTCTGGTGGGCGTCCTGCACAAGCAGGGTCGGAAAATTCTCGATGTCGTGGTCGTCCAGCCAGTCGGCGTGCGTCTCGATATCCACCCAGACGAAACACAGTTGCGGATGACTGGCTGCCAGTTGCTCTAACGCCTCCCGATACTCGCGGCAGGTGCCGCACCACGCCGCACACAAGCAGGCCACCAGACGTGTCTGGCCGTCGGCCAGTGCCGTAGCAAGCGCGGAACGATCGGCGACAGGGTCGAGAACAGGCATGGTATCGGGGTGTCCGGGGTGTCTGGTTTTTTGGGGGTGGTTGCGCCCGGCCGATCGAATCGGTTGGCGCGACATCGTCACGCGGGTGCCTGTGGCGTCAGCCGGACAAAACAGGCGCCCGGTGCGCGGGCGATCCAGCCGTCGAGTTCGAGCACGCTCAGTTGCTGGAGGACCGTGACGATGTTCAGCCCGGTGCGCGCACAAAGCGCGTCTGCGCTCGACGGATCATAACCCAGCGCTTCGAGAATCGCTGCGGCAGGCGGGGCCAGTCCGCTCGGTTGCCGTATGGCGGGGCTGGCCTGCCGGGGCGGAGCGGGCGGGCGGGTCGACCCGGTCGGTCGGTTCGATCTGTTCGGTCGTGCGGGTGACGGGGGCGTCCGGGGTGTCGCTGGGATTGTCGTGGCCGTTGTGATCGGCGACGGAACCCTTCGGCCATGGACCGGCGGCGAGGCTGCCGTGTTCCCCGGCAGGCCGAGCGCCTCAAGCACGTCGTCCGGCGAGGTGACGAGTGTCGCGCCGTCGCGAATCAGCGCGTGGCATCCCGCGCTTTGCTGCGCATGTATCGAGCCGGGCAGAGCGAGCACGTCGCGTCCCAGTTCGCCCGCCAGACGCGCCGTGATGAGCGACCCCGACCGGGTCGCCGCTTCGACGACCAGCGTGCATCGGGCAAGGGCCGCGATCAGCCGGTTGCGTTGCGGAAAGTGCCCGGGCCGGGGTGGCGTGCCGACGGGAAACGGCGAGATGACGAGACCGGTGCCGGCCGCCTGCTCAATATGTCCGATATGTCTGATCCGGCCCATCCCCCCGATACGTTCGGCCAGCGCCCGGTTGCAAGCGGGGTAGACGCTGTCCGGTCCGGTGCCGATGACCGCACAGGTCCCGCCGGGGGTGTCCAGTGCGCCTTCGTGCGCGGCGGCATCGATGCCTGCCGCGAGTCCGGAAATGATGGTGATGCCGGCCTCGCCGAGTTGGCGGGCGAAGCGTCGCGCGTTCTCCCGGCCTTGTGGCGAAGCGAGGCGGCTGCCGACGATGGCTACGGCCGCGGGCCCGGCGCGGTTCGCCAGCGTGGCGTCACCGCAGCAATAAAGCATGGGCGGGGCGTCGCCAAGGTCGAACAGCGCGCGCGGATAGTCCGCTTCGGCCAGCGTCAGCACGGTGCAGCCCGGCTGCGCCGCCCAGTCGAGAGTGCGGTCGATCAGCTCGCGCAGTGCCGCAGAGGGGCGCGCCAGCAGCCGCGCCGCGATCTCGTGCGGCACCACGCGGGCGAGCTCGCCGGCGGTCGCACGAAAGATCGCGTCAGGCAGTCCGAACGCCGCCAGCAAACGTCGCACGGCGGCGGACGGCACCTGCGGCGTGGCGCACAGTCGCAGCCATGCCTTGATATCTTCCGCGCCGGCCCCGATCTGTGAAGCATCGATGGCGGTGTCTCTCGCTTCGTTCGCGTTGAAGGGGGTATCAGTGGCCGAAATTTCGCGCCGAGGCCCGTCTGACACGGGAAGTGCGGCGCCGCCCGCCAGCGGCGAGAGGGGCGCTGTGATAAAATTTTTCATCATCCGGTAAGCATTGACCGGGGGGCCAAGGCTGGCGAAGCCTGCGGCGCGTAGTTCGCGACGCGTTTCGCCATCGCTCGATTGTGAGTTGGCGCGAACCCCTATGGCAATGCGGCGATATCCCGTTTTCACCATGGCACTCCTGAATATTCTTCAATACCCCGATCCGCGTCTGCACAAAGTGGCCAAACCCGTGGCCGAAGTGGACGACCGCATCCGTCAACTCGTCAAAGACATGGCCGAGACCATGTACGACGCCCCCGGCATCGGTCTCGCGGCCACGCAGATCGACGTGCACGAGCAAGTCATCGTGATGGATCTGTCCGAAACGCGCGACGAATTGCGGGTGTTTATCAACCCGCAGATCGTGTGGCGCAGTGACGAGCAGAAAGTCTACGAAGAGGGCTGCCTGTCGGTGCCCGGCATCTACGACGAAGTCGAACGTGCCGACCGCGTGCGCGTGCGCGCCCTCAACGAGAAGGGCGAGAAGTTCGAGCTCGACGCCGATGGCCTGCTCGCCGTGTGCATTCAGCACGAGATGGATCACCTCAAGGGCAAGGTATTCGTCGAATACCTCTCGCCGCTCAAGCGCAACCGCATCAAACAGAAGATGAAGAAGCAGGTCGAGCGCGCGTAATAAGCGTCAAGCCACATCAGGCAGCGTCAAGCGAACGCCCGCCGAGCACCAAGCGAGCGCCCGGCGGCACTCAGCGGGATATTGGCGTCTGACGGGGATTTCGCACCGTTCGTCGCTCGCTGCCTGAGGTGGCGCACGCAGTAAAGTCATCTATACTTGCAGCGAATTTTTGCGCCGGCCTTGGCGCGAAACCCTGCTGCGACGGGACGTCAACGGGACGTTTGCCGTCGGGCCCAACCCGATCGGTTTCCCCGGATGTCCATCGTTAATGCTTCGTCGTCGGCTTCGACGACTTCGTCGGCCTCATCGATTTCAACATCGTCCTGTCGCCGCAAGATCTATTGGCTGAGCGCCGCACTCCTTTTCGCTTTCCTGCTTGCAGGGTTGTTCGACCGCGATCCGTGGAAGGCCGACGAACCGTATTCGGTCGGCATGGTGCTCAACTTCTTCCGCGGCCATGACCTGATCGTGCCGCGTGTGGGCGCCGATCCGTTCGTCGAAAAGCCCCCCGTCATGTATTGGACCGGCGCGATCTTCGCGCGCCTCACGTCTGCCGTGCTGCCGGTGTTCCAGGGCGCGCAACTGGCCGTGCTGGCGTGGCTGCTGATCGCTGTGTTCTGCGTGGCCCGACTCGCGCAGCGTCTGCACGCGCCGGCGTCGGCATCCGATACCGGCACTGCCAACAAATTCAACTGGCTCGCGCCGATGCTGATGGTGGGCAGCTTCGGGGCCATTGAAAATATCCACAAGCTCACGGCCGACGTGCCGCAAATGGCGGGTGCCGCGCTGGCACTGTTCGCGCTCGCGCGTCTGGCCAGACCGACGGCCTCGTCGTGGCGTTGGGGTCTGCTGCTCGGCACCGGCGCGGGCATCGCCTTCCTCAGCAAAGGCCTGCTGGTGCCCGGCGTGCTCGGCCTCACCGCGCTGGCCGCGTTCGCGTTGCCGGCCTACCGCACGCGCCGTTATGCCGCTGCGCTCGGTTGGGCCGTGCTGGCGGCGCTGCCTTGGGTGGTCATCTGGCCGGCGTTGTTCTGGCGCGCCTCCGAGCCGCTCTTCATCGAATGGTTCTGGGACAACAATTTCGGCCGCTTCTTCGGCTTCGTCCATCTTGGCGGCGAGCGCAAGTCGTATTGGAGCGACTTCAGAAGCCTGCTGGCATTGACGTTCCCGGCGGGCTGGCTCGCCGTCGGCGCGCTGGTCGCGCAACTGCGTGGCCGCAGTGAGGGCAGCGCTGAAAACCACACCCCAAGCCACAGCGGCGAACGCGGCGGCCTGCGCCGCTTCATCACCGAGCGCCCCGAACTGGCCATGCTGTGGCTGTATGTCGTGCTGTTCGTGTTGACGCTCGTGACGTCGTCGGCCATTCGCGACATCTACATGCTGTCGATTTTCCCGGCGCTCGGCGTGCTCGGTGCGGGTGTGCGCTTGCCGAACTGGCTCGAGAAGACGTGGTCGATCGTCGCACTGGTACTGATGAGCGTGCTGGGCGTGTTCCTGTGGGTACGCTGGGGGCTGCAACTCGGTGGCCACGGCCACGTTGCCGCAGGCCCGATCGGCAAATGGCTGCCGCTCGACTACGTGCTGCCGTTCTCGCCCGGGCTGGTGCTGGGCGCGGTGATCATCGCTGCCCTGTGGGTGGCGGCCATCCGCTACCGCCGCCAACTCGGTGCGCTTGTGTTCGGTTTCGCCGGTTTGATGTTCGTGTGGGGCACGCTCTCGACGCTGTTGCTGCCGTGGATCAACGAGGCGCGCAGCTACCGTACGCCGTTCGTCGCGATGATGACGTCGTTCGTCGATGCCGGCGGCACACTGAACGGCAACTGTGTCGGCTCGTTCAACGTGGGGGAATCGGAGCGCGCGATGCTCGACTACTTCGTCTCCATCCGCCCCGTGCAACTGCCGAGTCTGGCGCAGGCGCCGGCGTGTCGGATACTGTTGGTGCTCGACAAGGCCGCTGCGCGGATCGATGCGCCCACTGGGTGGCGCGAAATCTGGCAAGGCGGCCGGGCCGGCGACACCAATGAGCGCTTCCGCCTGCTGGTCGCGCCCGGCGTTACCCTGACGCCATTGCGTCGATAAGGCGCCCGCAAGGCGCGACGCTACCCACAGCCCCCAAGTCATCAAGCCATCAAGCAGTCGGCAGGAGAACCATCGTCATGACGCTTCGTATCGTATTTGCCGGCACGCCGGAATTCGCACAAACCGCGCTGGCCGCCATCGATGCGGCGGGTTTTCCGGTCGAGTTGGTGCTCACGCAACCCGATCGTCCGGCAGGGCGGGGCATGAAGTTGCAGGCCAGCCCGGTCAAACGCTACGCCGAAGCGCACGGCATGCCGGTCGCACAGCCGCCGTCGCTGCGCCGTAATGGCAAGTATCCGGAAGCGGCGATTGCGGCCATCGACCAACTGCGCGCGCTGGCCCCCGATGTGATGGTGGTGGCGGCTTACGGCCTGATCCTGCCGCAGGAAGTGCTCGATCTGCCGCGCTACGGCTGCCTGAACATTCACGGTTCGCTGTTGCCGCGCTGGCGCGGTGCGGCACCGATTCACCGCGCGATCGAAGCGGGCGACGCCGAGACGGGCATCACCATCATGCAGATGGACGCCGGGCTGGACACCGGCGCGATGATTCTGCGCGAAGCCGAACCCATCGGCCCCGACGACACCACGGCCACGTTGCACGACCGCATGGCGGCGCTGGGCGGCAAGCTGATCGTCGACGCACTGCGCCAGTTGGCGCGCGACGGCAAATTGCCGGCCGAGCCTCAGCCCGACGCTGGCGTGACCTATGCTGAGAAGATAGCCAAGCAGGAAGCGGCGCTCGACTGGCGCCGGCCGGCACAGGCGCTGGCACGTCAGGTGAGGGCGTTCGATCCGTTCCCCGGCGCGCTCGGCACGCTGCGTGGCACGGCCGTGAAGCTCTGGCGCGCGAATGCGGTGGCCGGCAAGGCTGGCGCAACCCCCGGCACCGTTCTCGAAGTGAGCGCTGACGCCGTGGTCATCGCCTGCGGCGAAGGCGCGCTGAACGTGACCGAATGCCAGAAGCCGGGTGGCAAGCGCCTGCCGGTGCGCGAGTTTCTCGCGGGATTTGCCATTGCGCCGGGCGACACGTTCGACGCCGTGCCGGGCACCGATGCCTGACATCGACTGCGGACATCGACAAGTCAGTTGCGGGTTTTATTCTTCAAAATTCGATAAACGACCCGCAAACATCGGCGAAAGCGTCGGCAAGCGGCAGCAACCGCGCTGAAGTGGCGTGCAATTTGCTCGCGGGCATTGAATTTTCGATGAGTTGCCTCATCTAACGCCCGAGGACACGCGAAGTGCGTGCAATCCTCAGGTCACCCAGATTTGCAGAGGAGAACACCATGTTCAATTGGATGAAGACCACCCTGCTGATGGCGGCCATCACCGCGTTGTTCATGGTGGTGGGCGGCATGATCGGCGGCAAGCAGGGCATGATGCTCGCGCTGGCAGTTGCGCTCGCGATGAATTTCTTTTCGTACTGGTTCTCGGACAAGATGGTGCTGCGCATGTACAACGCGCAGCAAGTCGACGAGACCAGCGCGCCGCAGTTCTACAACATGGTGCGTGAGCTGTCGCAACGCGCCGGCTTGCCGATGCCGAAGGTGTATCTGATCAATGAAGATGCGCCCAACGCGTTCGCGACCGGCCGTAATCCGGAAAATGCGGCCGTGGCGGCGACCACCGGCATCTTGCGTGTGCTCTCCGATCGCGAACTGCGCGGCGTGATGGCGCACGAACTGGCCCACGTGAAGCACCGCGATATTCTGATTTCGACCATCTCGGCCACCATGGCCGGTGCGATCTCGGCGCTGGCCAACTTCGCGATGTTCTTCGGTGGGCGCGATCAGAATGGCCGTCCGAGCAATCCGATTGCGAGCATTGCGGTGGCGATTCTCGCGCCGCTGGCCGCCTCGCTGATCCAGATGGCGATCTCGCGGGCGCGTGAGTTCGAAGCGGATCGTGGCGGCGCCGAAATTTCGGGCGATCCGCAGGCATTGGCGGCGGCGCTCGACAAGATTCATCGCTTTGCGCAGGGCATTCCGTTCGAGGCCGCCGAGCAGCATCCGGCCACGGCGCAGATGATGATCATGAACCCGCTCTCGGGCGGCGCGATCGCCAATCTGTTCTCGACGCACCCGGCAACCGAAGAGCGCATAGCGCGATTGATGGAAATGGCGCGCACCGGTCAGTATCCGGTTTGAGGTTGGGCAGGACCGGGGCGTGCCGGTGCGGAATGCCTTCGCAATCCATCCCAATCCATCCCAATCGAACGCTAACCGGCGCCGTCCATCGCGCCCCGCGTGAGTGAGGACTGACCGCGCATGGCCTGACGGCGTCCTACGGGTCGCCGTCCGTTGGCTGTCAGTCTGCTATCCTGTCGCCCGACAGCCGTCCGATAGCCCCCTATGCCCGCCGTCGCGCGGGCATATTCGTTTGTAGAAAGCCCATGCCGCAAGCCACTCTGCCCACCGAATCTCTGGCGTACGCGCTGCAACGTGCCGCGCAAACCCTCGAATCTGTCCAGAAGGGCATGGCGTTGCCGCAGGCACTCGCACAGGCGACCGCGCAGTGTGCCCCGGGCACCCGCGCCGCCACACAAGATCTCGCCTACCGCACCGTACGCCGTCTTGGCAGCAGCCGCGCTTTGCTGGCCGTGCTGGTCAAGCCCGCGATGCAAGCCCGTGTGCGCGACATCCTGCTGTGCGCACTCGCGCTGCTGCAAGACCCTGTGGAAGACGCTGCGTACACCGAATTTACCGTGGTCGATCAGGCCGTCGAAGCCATTGCCGCGCAACGCCGCACTGCCGCCGCGAAGGGGCTGGCCAATGCGGTGCTGCGCCGCTTCCTGCGCGAGCGCGAGGCATTGCTGGCCCAGATCGCCAAACAACCCGAAGCGCGCTGGAACTACCCCGCGTGGTGGATCAACACCGTGCGCGACGCGTATCCCGACCAATGGGAGACCTTGCTCACCGCCGGCGACAACCGGGGGCCGATGACCCTGCGTGTGAATACGCGGCGCGTGAGCGTGGCAGCCATGCAGGAGACGCTGTCGCTCGCCGGCATGGCGTCCGACGTCGTGGGTCCCGTCGCCCTGCGCCTCGCGCAAGCGGTGCCGGTGGACCGGCTGCCGGGTTTCGCCGAAGGCTGGGTGTCGATTCAGGACGCGGGTGCCCAACTGGCCGCACCGCTCGTGCTCGGCGACAACCCCCGTGCAGGCATGCGCGTACTCGATGCATGCGCCGCGCCGGGCGGCAAGACTGGCCATCTGCTGGAACTCGCCGACGTGCAGGTCACCGCGCTGGAGTCCGACCGCACCCGCGTGCCGCGCATCTATGAAAACCTGGAGCGCCTCGGGCTGTCGGCCGACGTGCGCATCGGCGACGCGGGCAACCCGGCCAAGTGGTCGGGTGGCGGTTGGGACGGTGTGCCGTTCGACCGCATTCTGGCTGACGTGCCGTGCTCGGCGGCGGGCATCGTGCGCCGGCATCCGGACATTCGCTGGTTGCGCCGTGCCGACGACATCCCGGCGCTGGTGGCCGAGCAGCAGCGCATTTTGCTGTCGCTGTGGGAAACGCTGGCCGTCGGCGGCGAGCTGGTCTACGTCACGTGCTCCATCTTCCCATCGGAAAACGAACAGCAAGCGCAATGGTTTGAACGCGTTCGCGCAGATGCGGTACGATTGGACGCTCCCGGGCAATTGCTGATGACCCCTGGCGGCGCCCATGACGGCTTCTATTACGCTCGCTTCCAGAAACGGTGACTTTCTCCCAACGGCTACTGGCCTGCCTGCTGCCGCTGCTGTGCGTTGTTACGCTCGGCTTTGCGGGGCCGGCACGCGCCGACAACGAAATTCAGGTGCGCGAAGCCCGGCTCGAGTCCTCCGAAGGCGGCTGGACGCTCGACGCGCGTTTCGCGTTCGAACTCAACAGTAGTCTGGAAGACGCAGTCAATCGCGGTATCTCCCTCTACTTCACGACCGACTTCGAACTCACCCGCTCGCGCTGGTACTGGTTCGACGAGAAGGTCGTCACCAGCTCGCAGAGTGTGCGGCTGTGGTTCCAGCCGCTGACACGTCAATATCGCGTCTCGAGCAATAACGGCAACAGCAGCAACAGCGGCCTGCAACTCGGCTTCAGTTCGCTGCGTGAGGCGATGGCACTGGTGCGCAATGTGAGCGGCTGGCGCGTCATCGAGAAAGGTGTGGTCAAGCCCGGCACGCAGTATCAGGCGTCGGTGCGCATGCGGCTCGACAATGCCCTCATGCCCAAGCCGTTCCAGATCGATGCGGTGAACAATCGCGACTGGAACCTGAGCTCGGACTGGGCGCGCTTCCTGTTCTCGCCGCCGCAGCCGCCTGCGGCCGCCAGTCTGCCGGGTGCGGCAGGCATGAACGCGTTGGCCTCTGCCGCACCTGCGGTCGCACCGTCTCAGGCATCCAACCCATCCGGCAGTGTGTCGGCCACGTCGTCGGGTGGTTTGTCCGCCAACACTGCACCGGCACTCCCGATTGCGTTGCTGGCCTCGCCCGCCGACGAGGACGCCGCGTCGAGTCCGGTGGCGCGGCTCACTGGCCGCCTGCCGCTGGCGTTCAGCGCGGCGCTGCCGCCGGGGGCGTCTCGTGTCAAGTAACAACGGCGGCGGCCTGCTCAAGCGCATTGTCATTCGCACGCTGATCGTCACGATGGCGCTGGTCGCCATCGGCCTGTTCGGCCTGCTGGCGCTGGCCTCGGCCAACACGGAATTCTTCGATCGCTACTACTCGCTGCTCTACACGGCGAACATCGCGGTCGCGATCATCTTCGTCTTCATCGTCGGGGCGCTGATCTGGATCATTCTGGTGCGCTTGCGCCAGCGACGCTTCGGCACGCGCCTGCTCGCCAAGCTCGCAATCTTCTTCGCACTGGTGGGCGTCTTGCCGGGCGGCATCATCTATCTGGTGTCGCTGCAATTCGTCTCGCGCAGTATCGAGTCGTGGTTCGACGTGCGTGTGGAAACCGCACTCGACTCCGGGCTGGAACTCGGCCGCGCGATTCTGAACAACGGCTTGTCCGATCTGAGCGCCAAGGCACAACTCGTTGCCGACAATCTCACCGCGAGCGGCGACAAGGGCGGCACGCTCACGCTGCTGCGCATGCGCGACCAGTTCGGTTTGCAGGACGCGACCATCGTCGACGGCAACGGCCGCGTGCTTGCCTCCGCCTCGGGCAACTTCAACGCGCTGGTGCCCGACTTGCCCACGCCGCTCATGCTGCGGCAGGCGCGTGCACAATCGCGCGGCTATACGGCCATCGAAGGGGGCGGCGAGGGCTACGACCGGCACACCTCGGACGACCAGTTGCGCTGGCGCGTGGTGATGCGCATTCCGTCGAGCTACACCTCCTCGTTGCAAGACGAAGAGCGCTTCCTGCAAGTCACGCAGTTGGTGCCAGCCAATCTGGCGCAGAACGCCGAAGCGGTGCAGAACGCCTATCGTGAATATCAGGAGAAGGCGCTTGGCCGGACCGGCTTGCGCAAGATGTATATCGGCACGCTGACGCTATCGCTGTTTCTCGCCACCTTCGTGGCTATGATGCTGGCGCTGGCGCTCGGGAGTCAGTTGGCACGGCCGCTGTTCCTGCTCGCACGCGGCACACAGGAAGTGGCGGCGGGCGATCTCTCGCCCAAGGGCGAAGTGCGCACCAACGACGAGTTGGGCTTCCTCACGCAGGCCTTCAACGCGATGACACGGCAGCTTTCCGACGCGCGCGCCACGGTCGAGCGCAATCGGCTGGCGCTCGAAAGCTCGAAGGCACACTTGGAAAGTATTCTGTCGAGCCTGACCGCCGGAGTGTTCGTGTTCGACCGTGATTTCCGGCTGACCACGGCCAACTCGGGGGCCGAGCGCATCTTCAAGCAGAGCTTTCAGGGCGAATTGAATCGCTCGCCCTCGCATATTCCGGCGCTCGTGGAGTTTGGCGAGACGCTGCGCCGGGCCTTCGCCGATCGCGATGCGAATGCCGACCTCGGCCCCGGTGGACACTGGCAGCAGCAGATCGGGCTGACGTTGCCCGGCGAAACCGATTCGGTGACCTTGCTCGTGCGCGGCTCGCATCTGCCCGAACCGGCGATGGCGGTGGCCGGCGTGCCCACGCGCTCCGGTGGCGGGTATGTGGTGGTGTTCGACGACATCAGCGACGTGATCTCGGCACAGCGCTCGGTGGCATGGGCGGAAGTGGCGCGGCGTCTTGCGCACGAGATCAAGAACCCGCTCACGCCGATTCAGCTCTCCGCCGAGCGCTTGCAGATGAAGCTCTCCGACAAGTTGCCGCCGGCCGAAGCCGAAGTCCTGCGGCGCGGCGCGACGACCATCGTCAATCAGGTGGCGGCGATGAAGCGCATGGTCGACGATTTCCGCGACTACGCGCGGCTGCCGCCGGCGATCATGCATTCGCTGCAACTCAACGAGCTGATTGGCGAGGTATTGACGCTATACGGGGTGGATGAAGGGCGCGGTGCGATCCGTCCCTATCTCGGTGCGGACCTGCCGGAAATTCGAGGCGACTCGACGCAATTGCGTCAGGTTATCCATAATCTGCTGCAAAATGCTCAAGATGCGGTGAGTGGAACCGAAAACCCTCTTATCACTGTGGAAACGAAGACAGTAGAATACGCAGGAACGGACGCGGCGCCCGGAGAACCGAAACGCACGGCAGTGCGTCTCACGATCACGGACAATGGGCCAGGCTTCCCGGCACGCATCCTGACCCGCGCATTCGAACCGTATGTAACGACCAAGGCTAAGGGCACGGGGCTCGGTCTGGCGATGGTCAAGAAGATCATCGACGAACATCAGGCGCGCATCGACATCCGCAACCGGACGTTGCCCGAGGGTGAGGGCAGTGCGGGGGCACAGATTTCGATCTTGTTTACTCAATTGGCTGACGACCAGGATCTGTCGCGCAACAAGCCGACAGAACACACGAAGGTAGCGTAAATGGCAACCATTTTGGTGGTGGATGACGAAATGGGAATCCGGGAGCTGCTCTCGGAGATTCTGAGCGACGAGGGACACGTCGTCGAGGTGGCGGAGAACGCACAGGAGGCTCGCGCCTATCGTGCGGCGCACACCCCCGACCTCGTGCTGCTCGATATTTGGATGCCCGATACCGACGGCGTGACATTGCTCAAGGAATGGGCGGCACAACAACTGCTCACCATGCCGGTGATCATGATGTCGGGCCACGCCACGATCGACACTGCCGTCGAGGCGACCAAGATCGGCGCGCTCAACTTCCTTGAAAAACCGATTGCCTTGCAGAAGCTGCTGCAAGCGGTCGAGCAGGGACTCGTGCGCGGCAAGCGCGACGCCGCCGGCGGTGCGCCGAGCGCGTTCGATGCCGCCGACGACGAGCTCGAAACCGGCGTGTTCGGCGAGAGCGAACCCCGCCACGCGGCAACGGGCCTGAACGGTACGGCGGTGCATGCCCCGCTGGGTGCCCATGATGCCGACGGAGCCGTGGGCGCCGGGGGTGCCGGCCTTGCTGCCGACATTTCGTTCGACGTGCCGCTGCGCGAAGCGCGCGATGCGTTCGAGCGCGCGTACTTTGCTTATCATCTGGCGAAGGAACACGGCAGCATGACGCGCGTGGCCGAGAAGACCGGGTTGGAACGCACGCACTTGTATCGCAAGCTCAAGCAACTGGGCGTGGAGCTTTCCAAGAGCAAGACCTGACGCACCGGTGAAAGCCGGTGCCGTTGAAAGGCCGGCGCGCAATTCCCGCAGGTTTTTTCGACAAAGGGCTTGCGAAAATCATCAGGGCTCTCTATAATCGCTTTTCTCTTGGCCCGGTAGCTCAGTTGGTAGAGCAGCGGATTGAAAATCCGCGTGTCGTTGGTTCGATTCCGACCCAGGCCACCAAATTCGAAGGGCTTGCGCACAGCGCAAGCCCTTTTTGCGTTTCACGGAAACGCGCCCCGATGAGGGGTATAACGCCGCGCTGATATCGCGATTCATCGCATTAGTCGCACGAAGTCGCATCACGTCGCGTTATGTCGCGTGACCCTCCCGCACGCGGGCTGCCCCGGTGGCCTGAATCGCGTGCCCGGCCCCCGTCGTCCTGACGGCGAGGGCGATACTGCTAGCGCAAGATCATGACGACAAGCACCGATTCCGCTCTGGTCCTGTTCTCCGGTGGACAGGATTCGACCACTTGCCTCGCGTGGGCGCTCTCGCGCTATGCGCGCGTCGAGACGCTGGGCTTCGACTACGGCCAGCGCCATAGCGTCGAGCTGGAGTGCCGCACCGACGTCCTCGCGAAGATGCGTCAGCGCTTTCCGCACTGGGCACCGCGCATGGGCGACGATCACATGATCGACCTGTCGATTCTTGGGCAAATCAGCGAGACCTCGCTCACGCGCGAGACCACCATCGCGATGGCGGCCAACAACCTGCCGAATACGTTCGTGCCGGGGCGCAATATTCTGTTCCTGACGATCGGTGCGACGATTGCCTACCGCCGCGGCTTGCGCGTGCTGGTGGGTGGCATGTGCGAGACGGACTTCTCTGGCTACCCCGATTGCCGCGACGACACCATGAAGGCCTTGCAGGTCGCGCTCAACCTTGGCATGGACCAGCGTTTCATCGTCGAGACGCCGCTGATGTGGATCGACAAGGCCGATACGTGGCAGATGGCGCAGGATCTCGGCGGCAGCCTGCTGGTCGAAACCGTGCGTGAAGACACGCACACGTGCTATCTGGGCGAGCGCAGCGTGCTGCATCCGTGGGGTTACGGCTGTGGCGAATGCCCGGCGTGCCAGCTGCGTCAGCGCGGCTACGAGCAGTGGCGTGCACGCGGCAATGACGCGGATAATCATCAGACGCACGGCGCGGCCTGATCCATCAAGAATCGAGAGAATCATGACGTACGCGGTAAAGGAAATCTTCTACACCTTGCAGGGCGAGGGCGCGAATGCCGGCCGCCCGGCGGTGTTCTGCCGGTTTGCGGGGTGCAACCTGTGGACCGGCCGCGAAGAGGACCGTGCCGAGGCCGTCTGCCAGTTCTGCGATACCGAATTCGTCGGCACCGACGGCGAGAATGGCGGCAAGTACCGCACGCCGGCCGACCTCGTGGCGCAGATCGTGGCGTTGTGGCCGGAAGGCGACCGCGCGCATCGCTTCGTCGTTTGCACGGGCGGTGAGCCGCTGCTGCAACTCGATGCCCCGCTGATCGCGGCACTCCATGCCGAGGGTTTTCGCATCGCTGTGGAGACCAACGGCACGCAAGTCGTGCCCGAGGGCATCGACTGGGTGTGCGTAAGCCCGAAGGCCGATGCCGGGCTGGTCGTCACGCGTGGCGATGAACTGAAGGTTGTCGTGCCGCAGGATCGCCAGCGTCTGGCTGAGTACGAGACGCTCGACTTCACGCACTTCTATCTCCAGCCGATGGATGGCCCGCTGCGCGACACCAATACGAAGCTGGCGATCGACTATTGCAAGTCGCATCCGCGCTGGTCGCTGTCGATGCAGACGCACAAATACCTGAATATTCCCTGAGCCGTTGCCGTGATTACGATTACCCGGAAACTTGAATTCGATGCGGGCCACCGCATTCCCGACCACCGCAGCCAGTGCCACAACCTGCACGGGCATCGCTATGTGCTCGAGATCACGCTCGCGGGCGAGGTGAGCCGCGAGAGCGGCGCGTCGGACAACGGCATGGTGATGGATTTTGCCGACGTGAAAGCGCTCGCCAACGAGCACCTCGTCTCGGTGTGGGACCACGCGTTCCTCGTGTACGAAGGCGATACGGCCGTGCGCGATTTTCTCGCGACGATGCCCGACCACAAGACCGTCGTGTTCGATCGTGTGCCGACCGTCGAGAACTTGGCGGCCGCCGCGTTCGACAAGCTGAGCGGTGTCTTCGATGCCCACTACGGCCGTGATCTGCGACTGGTGCGTCTGCGCCTGTACGAGACGCCGAACTGCTGGTCGGAAGTGACGGCCTGACACGGCCACGGCACGACGATGCAAGGGCGCACGGACGTCGACCACGGCTGACCGGCGTCATCGCGATATCATGCGAGTTGCACACCGTAACTCATAGGGGACAACTCAAAATGAAATCGCTTCTGCGCGGCTTGTTCGCCGCTTTGCTGTTGACGGCTTTTGCTTTGCCCGCCACGTCGGCGTTTGCGAAAGACAAGGTCGTGTATCACATCAATGACGCCGAAAGTCAGGCGCTCGCCGGGCTGCGCAACATCCGCAATCAGCTCGATACCGTCCCCGATACCGATGTCGTGGTCGTCGCGCATGCGAAGGGCGTCGACTTCCTGATGAGCAATTACAAGGATGCCGCGACCGTCGGGCCGCTCGTCGCCGCGCTGCATGGCCGTGGCGTGAAGTTCGAAGTGTGCGAGATCACCATGAAGCAGCGCAGTCTCACGAAAGACCAGTTCGTGCTCGAAGCGGACTTCACGCCATCCGGCGTGGTGGAACTCACGCGACTGCAACAACAGGGCTACGCGTACATCAAGCCGTAACTTGCCGTTGCCTCAGGGCACGCCGTCCGTGCCCGGCTGACGCGAATACCACACCCCGAACGCTGGATATCGATCCGGCCTTCGGGGTGTTTTCGTATGCGGAGTCACGCTCCGGCGGGCGTCGCCAGTTTGGCGCACAATAGGCGCGTGCCCGTCCCCGGAGGTACCTCATGTCGACGTCTTACGCCATGCGCTGGCTGCTCGCCAGCACCACGCTCGCACTGGTGAGTGTTGCGTGCCAATCGATTCCCTACGCCGTCGCCGCGGCTCAGGCGCCCGCTCAGGCACTGACCGACCGGGCAGTCCACGACTATGAGGCGGGGCAGCAGACGCAGGCGCTCGACGAGTTTCGCCGGGCCGCACAGCAGGGCAACCGGCTGGCCCAGTTCGACTACGCGATGATGTTGCTCGCGGGCGAAGGCGGCACCCCCGATCCGCAGGGCGCCGTGCAGTGGCTCGACCGGGCGGCGAATGCCGGCATGACACAGGCGCAGTACGTGTACGGCAAGATGTACGACGACGGCTACGTTGTGGACAAGTCGATTCCGCAGGCCAACCACTGGTACGAGAAGGCTGCGAAGCAAGGCCACGTGCAGGCGCAGGCGGCCATTGCCAACGAGTACTTCATCGGCCGCGGCGTGCCAAAGGACTACAAGATCGCTTTCGGCTGGTACGAGAAAGCGGCAAAAGGCGGCGATCTGCCGTCGCAATACATCGTGGCGAGCTACTACGAACGCGGCTACGGTGTGGTCACCCCCGATCTCGATCAGGCCCGCTTCTGGTACGGGAAAGCCGCCGCGCAGGGGGATGTCGCCGCGCAGGGCAAACTCGAGGCCTTCAAGCGACAAGGGGCACCGGACAGTGCAGCGTCTACCCGGTGACCGCCTGACCTGACGTTTCAAGTCCCGCTTTCCATCGCAGGCTCCCCGTCGCAAGCCATGCCGCTTGCGGTGGCGAAGTCGCGTCTGCAAATCATGATCACGGCCGGGGGATTTAAGAAGAATCCCATCATGACTCGCCAGCGCGGCGTCAGTAGCATCGGCGTCAACGATGTTACTCATAAGGAGCGCGAACGCCGCAGGTCGCGGAGGACTCGCGGGGACGGTTGACCCGCACTGACCGCCCACGCTGCCCGTTCGCGAAGAATCGATGGCGCCAGACACTTTGCCGGATGCGATCGACAGCGCGCAGCACAGTGCCGTATTGCGGCTGCTCACCGGGCCGATGCGGGGTTGCGAATTCACGCTGACCGAAGGCGTCACGCTATTCGTCATCGGCCCGAGCGATCCGGCCGTCGACCGGGGCTGGCAAGCGGATATGCCGCCGAATGCGATCTACGTGCCGATGGACGGCGAGGGCGACAATTTCGAAATCCTCGTCGATCACGACGATCGCCCGGGTCTCTTCGTCAGGGTGTTGAGCGATGTGACGGGCCGTGAGGTCGGCATCGACGCGACCCAGATCGCGGAGATCGGCGACGTGCGCATCGGCGTGAGACGCCTGAGCGAGCCTTGGTCTGCGCACGTCTCGCGCAGCATGTACGCACAGGGCGGTGCGTCCGATACGGCACAGCAATCGGGCCGCCGCCACGGCCGCCGCCGGTGGCAACGGCTGTTCTGGGGAACCCTGCTGCTCGCAACGCTTGGTGGCGGCGCATGGTTCTACGCCAGCAGCGCGCCGCAGCGGCAAGCCGAGGGCATTGCCGCATATCTCGAAACGATCGGTGGCCGCGCGCAGGTGCTGCCGGGCACCGACGGCATGATGTACGTGCTCACCGACGACAGCGCGCAACGGTTGTCCCTGACACGCATCCTCGGTGCCGCCGTGATTCAACGCGAAGGGCTGGTCGTACTCGCACTCGACGAAGAAAACGAGCGCATTACCCAGTGGATCGACGCGTCGCGAAATCAGGTCCCCTACTTCAAGCTCTATTTCGACGACCCCACGGCGCCCGAGCTCTGGGTCGGCAAGCAGCATTTCCGGCTCTCGGAACAGGAAGCCACACAGTTCCGCACCCTGCTGCACGAAAAGATGCCCTACGCCAAGCGGGTGAGCATCGTGCCGCACGACGAAGCGGACGCCAGCAACGAGGCCGAAGACGCGCTCAAACGCCAGATGGTGCCGTTCCTGCGCACCGATACCCCCGAGGGCGTCACCTTCCACATCAGTGCAGAACTCGACGATGTGCAGCTGCGCCGGCTGTACAGCTTCATGCAGGGCTTTGCCAAGCGCTGGGGGACCCGGCTCGTGCGCTTCAACGTTGATTTACGCGACGACTGGACGGGGCAGAAATCGTACTCCTACGGCGCGATGGCCTACATCAAAGAGGGGCCACAGCAGTGGCAGTTCGTTAACCGGCAATAAGCCATCAGTCATCAGCCATCAGCGGCAATCAGCGATACGCGGCAGAAAGCGATACGCGGCAATAAGTCACCAAGGAGATGCCATGACCACCATCAATGCAGCGGACGATCTGAGATCGCTCGAGAAGATATCGGCCTCGTTCGACGAAAAGGCCAAGACGCTGAAGCAGCGCGTCGACGAGGCGCTCGCGGCGATTCAGGGCGACGCCAGCGACGCGCAGACACTGGCGAAGTATCAGGCGGTACTCGGGGAATACACCTTGGTGCAGAGCGCGCAGTCCGCGTCCGTCAAAACGTGGCGCGATACCGCCGCCGGCATCATCCAGAAGTTCTGACGCGGCGCGCCGCGCCACCGTCCGCCTTCTGACCTCTGACCTCTGCCCTCTCATCCAGCGAGCCCCCCAATGTCGATCGCTCCCATCGCCCCCATCGTCCCCTCCGTTGCTACCGCGCCTTCGTCTCTAATGCACCCCATGGCGCCACCCTCCGCTTCCCGCACCGAGGCTTCGGCGTCGGTCATTACCGGGCAGCCCGACACGGGCGACTCACTGGAAACGCGCTTTATCCGCGCCGCCGCCGACCTGTCCGCCAAATTCGAAGCCGACCGTGCGCACATCGCCGATGACGTCAACCGGATCGACCCGACGGATCTCGTCGCCATGAACGCCATGCAGGTCCGGCTGGCGCAATACAGCTTGGATGTGTCGATGACGTCCACGCTGGCCCGCAAGGTCGTCGGTGCCGTCGAGGCGCTATTAAGGTGATCACTGAAGTACCGCTACGTCCTCGTCGTGTGTGCCCTCCTGCTGCTGGCCGGTTGCCGGCGCAGTGAGATGCTGCTCACGTCGCTCGACCAGCAGCAGGCCAACGAAGTGGCCGCCGTGCTGCTTCGTCACGACATTGCGGCGGAGAAGGTCGAAGCCGGCAAAGCGGGCTACGCGATCAGAGTCGACGCGAGCGATTTTCCCGCCGCCGTCGACTGGCTCAAGACCTACGATCTGCCGTCGCGCCCGCGCGTCGAGATCGCGCAGATGTTTCCGCCCGACGCACTGGTGGCGTCACCGCGCGCCGAACGCGCACGGCTGTATTCTGCCATCGAGCAACGGCTCGAACAGTCGCTGCGCCTCATGCGCGGCGTGCTGGCGGCGCGCGTTCATGTGAGCTACGACGTCGAAGGTCTCGCCGCCGATCAGGGGCAATCGGCTCCCCACATCGCTGCGGTCGCGATCTACCAGAACGATGTGGACCCCACCGCGCTCATCAACGATGTGAAACGTTTTCTGAAGAACAGCATCGACGACGTGCGCTACGAAAACATCTCGGTAGTGCTCTCGCCGCAGCCGGCCGCCATCGATATGCCGGCCAGAGCGCCCGCGAATCAGGGCAATGCCGGTCCCGGCGGCTGGACAACGGGGTTGCTCGCGCTGCTGGTGACCTCGGCGGCGGTGGCCGGTATTGGGTTGCTAACGCGTGCGCGCTTCGCGAAGCAACGCACGCGTGCTGCGCCGGTGGAGGACCTGCCATGACACCCACGGGCAAGCCCTGCCTGCGCGAATCGCCCAGTGCGATCGCCGTCAACTGGCGAATGATGATGTTCGACCCGGTGTCGTATATCCACCCGGCGTACTTCGCCCTGCCCGAGCGGTTCTCGTCACCGCGCCAGCGTGCCGTCGTCAATGAAATTCTGATCGTCGCGCTGCGACTCGACATGCACTGGCCTTTCGATCGCATCGGGATTGCCGAGCGCCCGTGGCTGCTCAACTGGCGACATTTGCCGCAAGTGGCGTTTCTGATGGGATGTCAGGCGCTCAAGGCGGGCTTGTGTCGACGCGCGGCGTTGCTGCGCCTGCCGGACTGGGCGAGCGCCTTCGCCAGCTTGCCGTTGCTTGACCCCGTCGCGCCGACGGGGCCGCACCCGCCTTCGCACGCCGATCTGCTGGCCGAGGGCCTCGCACGATTGACGGCGATTGCCGCGCCGCTCCCCGAGCCGGTGCGCCAGCGTCTGCCGCTGCTGTTCGCGTCCGACGTTGCGCGTGCCGGACACAGCCCCGGCGCATTCGATCTGCGCCTGTTCGTGACTGCCTTGGAATATGCCAAAAAGCATCCCCATTCCCCCCCTGACGCCGGTCGTTGACGGTGTCGTCGTGAAGCGCATGCAGCTGGCGCGCGGTGCGGCGCACGCTCGCGTCGATCGAGACATCCGGCAGTGGGCGAAACGACACGTTCGCGAATCGCAGACGCACACGGCGCAACTGCAACGTCGTGCGATGCGCGACGGGTACGCCAGCGGTATGGCGGCGGCGCTGGAAGACACCGTGGCGCATCTCATGCGCACCGAGCAGATGTGCCGTCAGTGGCGCGCCGAGATGGCCGCACAGATGCAGACCCTGCTCGCGTCGGCAGCCACGCATCCGCAGGCGCTGCTTGCGGCGCTGGCCGACGCATTCGATGCGTTTGCCGCCCTGCCGTCCGATGCGCCGCTGATCGTCGCGTTACCGGCAACGCTCAAGCCGCATCGCGAGTCGATCCGTGCGCGCGTGACGGCGGTCTTCCCCGGCGCCGTGACGTTCGAGGTGCACCGCGACAACGTGGTCGCCGTGCGGCGTGGCGATCACGTCATCGAGTACGACCCTGACGCGTTCATCGAACGTGCCGGCCGGACCTTCGATGCGCCGCCGGACGTCCCGTCAGGCGATCTGCACGCGCTGCTGGCGCCGGCACTGTTGCCATTGCAGGCACGTGTCGATGCACTCGCCCGGCGTGCGCCGCACAGCATCGACGATGCTCTGCCCCACGCCTTACCGCAGTCCCTCGCTTACGGAGTCAGCGCATGAACCCTGTGTCCCGATTCGAAATGCCACGGTGTGACGCAAGCGCACAACCACACGCCACGACACCGGCAACACCCGCGACACCCGCGACACCCACGCTGTTGCAGCGCGTGTACGACGCCCGTGTCGAGCGTGAACGGCAAGCCGGGGATATCACGCCCCGGAACCTCGCCGAGGCGAGTGACAACGACATGAACCCCGCAGACATCAACACGCAGCGGCGGGGGAGCGATGACGACAACGGCTTCGATGTGGCGTCGGTCTTCCGCGATATCTGGATTCGCAAGCAGTGGGTGGACTGGCTCGACAACGGCAGACAGCGTTATCAGGAAATAGGCGGGATGTAGTCACGCCACGCCACGCGACGCTCAGACAGGTGCTGCGCCGCAGAAAGAACCCCGACGATCGACGATACGACTTGAAGTGAGGTGGGCAATGAGAGGTATGGAAATCATGGGGGCGTGGCAGGAACTGTGCGCAAACGACGCTCGTGCGCTGGCATCCGAGGGCGTCTGGTTCGTCCGGCAGACAACCGGCGATCTTTCGCTGGCCCTGCAACCCGCGCACGCCAGCCAGTCGACGCGTGTCACATTGCCCGCCGGTTATTGCGGCCTGCTGATGTTCGGCCGTGGCCAGATGCGTGCCGTCGGCGGCACGTTGCACTACCACGCGTTGCATTGCGACGTGCTCGTCAAACTGCTGGCGTTCATGGACGAAGCCAGAGTCGCCGGGCCATGTGATGCGGAGCGCCACGAGAGCACTCCCACGTTGCACTGTGTGCCGGTGGACGCGTTCTGGACCGACCGCCGTCAATGCGAAATCTGGTTCCTGAGCCAGTTGGCGGCGCCCAGCGACGCCTTCTGCACCATGTTGTCGGTGCTGCGTCGTGGCGAGTCGTACAAGCTCGTGCGCTTTCTGCTGTCGCGCTCGCATACGGGCGGCACACTGCGTCACATGTGCGCGAAATACGGCGTGTCGTATTCGCACTTCAGACGGTTGTGCCGTTGTGCACTGGGCGAGTCGGCCAAGATCGTCTTGCGCGACTGGCGCATGGCACGCTCGATGCTCGAAGTCGCGCAGGGCAGCGACAGCTATACCGAGATTGCGCTGCGCAACGGCTACGCGTCGTCGTCGCACTTCTCCACCGAGATCAAGGAACTGATTGGCATGTCGCCGACCCATGCGGCGGGTTCGCTGCGGACGCTGGCTCGATGAAGACACGGCACCATCTCGTCTGTGCACTGTTATGTGTCGCGATCCCGGGTGCGGCCAGCGCCTCGTGGGCGACGACGCTGGCATCGGTCGACCCCGACGCGGCTACCTCAGCCACCACCACCGCCACCACCGCCAACGTTGTATCGCCGCGCGGTGGCTATGTGGCACGCAACGACAACCTGCGGGTGTTCTTCGACGCGCTGTCCCCCTATCTCGGCAAGCCGGTGATCGTGAGCAAGGCCGCGGCGAGAAAACAAGTCTCGGGTGATTTCGACTTGTCGAACGCGCGGGCATTACTCGAATCGCTCGCCGGCAAGCTCGGTCTCATCTGGTATCACGACGGACAGTCGATCTATCTTTACGACGCCTCGGAAGTGCGCAGCGCGACCGTGTCGCTGCGGTACGCCCGCGTTGCCGACGTGAGCGCATATCTGCGCGCGACGGGGCTCTACGATCGCCGCTATCCGGTGCGTGGCGACACCCGCAGCAATGTCTTCTATGTCTCGGGCCCGCCGGTGTTTGTCGATATCGTGCTCGCCGCGTCGAAGTCGCTCGACCGTGCGACGCGAAGCAACGACGAGGCGTTGGCATCGGCACCGGAGCACATCGGTGTCGTGCGCATGGACAACGCATTCGTCACCGACCGCACCTATGTGATGCGAGACGAAAAGATCGTCATTCCCGGCATGGAGACGATTGTCAGGCAACTGGTCGCGTCGAGCGACGCTTCGCCGGCGCAGGAGCGGTCCGCGGCATCGGCATCGGCATCGGCATCGGCATTGACGTCGACACCGAAGGGCGACGAATCCGACGACGCGGCCGAAGCGATGACGGATGACGGCCCGAGGACACAGGCAGCGCCCGACGACCTACCCGGGGCCGCCCCCTCGACACAGACACCGATCGTCGTGCGCGCCTATCCGGCCGGCAACAGCCTGATCGTCAGGGGAACGGCGCAGCAGGTCGAGCGCATCGAGCGACTGGTGACGCGGCTCGACGTACCGCGCCGGCACATCGAACTCTCGCTGTGGATCATCGATCTGCGCCGCGAAGCGCTTGATTCGCTCGGAATCGACTGGTCGGGCGGCGTGAACCTCGGCGCGAAGGTGGGCATGCTGCTCAATGCCGCCACGCCCTTGAGCACGCTCGACGGCGTGCGCTTTCTCGCGCAGATTCACGCGCTGGCGTCGAACGGCCGGGCCACCGTGGTGTCGCGGCCGGTGATTCTCGCGCAGGAGAATATCCCGGCGTTGTTCGATGGCAGCCAGACGTTCTACGTGCCGCTCGAAGGCGAGCGCACGACCGATCTGCGCAGCGTCACCTACGGCACGATGGTGAGCGTGTGGCCGCGCTTCGCCGGTGACGACGAGATCGAAATGACGCTCAACATCGAAGACGGCACGAGCGCCGCACCCCGGGAAAGCGATAGCAAGTACACGGCGTTGCCGACGGTCTCGCGCACGCATATCAGCACCATCGCGCGGGTACCGCAGGGGAAGAGTCTGCTGATCGGCGGCTATACCCGCGACGGCGGCGATACGGTCGAGAAGAAGATCCCGCTGCTGGGCGATATCCCCGTGCTGGGCCGGCTGTTTCGCTACACGAGCAACGCGCAGAACAACAACGTGCGCGTGTTTCTGATTCAGCCGCGCGAGATCGGTCAGGCACTGGCCCGCGACGCGAGCGATATCGGGAGCGACATGGCCGGAACGCTGCCTTTTTCACCGGACACCGCCGTGCAGGCCGTGCGTGAAGCGAGCGAACTGGTGGCGCCGCGTGCTGACGCAGAGAACAAGCCCCCCAGCCTGAAGACGCCCAACGCGCCGGGTGACGAGCGGGTGCCCGTCACGCACCACCGGAGAGACGTTTATGACCGCGCTTGATGCTGTCCGCCCATTTGCGGCGCTTACGTCGCCTACGTCGCCTACGTCGCCTACGTCGTTTAAGCCGCTCGCGCAGATGGGAGAGAAGACCACGGCGAGCCGTCACCGCTCGACGCGAATGGCCGAGGACGACGATGGCCCGCCGCGGCAGGTCCTCGCGGGGCCGGTGGCCGACGTGCAGCGCGCGCAGAACGCTGCCGATGAAATGTCGGCGGCGATGGCCCAGTTCCGCTCGCGCGCGTTGCGCAGCAGCGAGGAGCGCCGGGGTCTCGACGACAGCTACGCGCACCTGCTCGACGAATCGGCGCCCGACAAGATTCAGCGGATTTTGGCCGCGACGTGGACCTCGCCGGATGAACTGGCACGCAGGTTATCCGCCGACTTCCCCGACGTGAGTGATCGTTGGCTGGCGCTCCGGATACTGATCGCGCAACGCGAGACGCTCGCCCCTGAGCAACAGGCTGTCCTCGACGCCGTGCTGGCGCAGGCCGAGACTGCGCCCCCGCAGGAAGTGCGCGAGCGCCTTGCCGGCATCCACTGTGCGATCAAGGCGCGTCTGGCCCATACGGGCATGCCGCTGGCTTATACGCCGTCGATGTTGCGCGCGGCCTATCGCAACTTCCTGTGTGGGGACGAAGCCGACGTCGAGGTCTATCAGAACTGGGTCGCGGGCTTCGGCTTCGAGCGGCGCACGCAGGTGCTTCATTTCATGGAAGGCGCGCTCGTCGACGACATGCGCGCCAACGACCCCAGCAGCTCGGCGCGCGAGTTTCTGCTGCCACTCGCGCGGCTTGCCGTCCTGCGGCGCCTGCGCACTTGCGAAACCGCGTTCATCACGCGCGTCAGCACGAGTCCGCTGGCGCGCCCGTTCAATGACCGCGCGCAAGACTGGCTGCACTTTCTGCTGGCCATCCTGACCGATCCGCAGGCGCTCGACGGCGCACTGCGCGACGTGACCGGCGACGCGGCAATGCGACAGGGGTTCGATGCTCACGGCAAGCTGATCGGCCTGTTGCAGCGTGCCTGCCGGATGTTGCCGGGCGAGCCGCTGCAAACGCCGGACGCGCGCGATGCGGTGCTCGACGGCCTGCTGAGGTTTGCCGATGCCGCGTATCGCCGCGAGCCGGTGGCCGCCGCTGCGGACCCGGCATCGCGCCACCGCAGGAGTGCCTGATGCCGAGCCTGTTGCTGGGCGGTCTGCGCGAACGGCCGGAAATCATCATCCTGATCCTGATGACATGCGTGATCGCGATGCTGGTGATTCCGCTGCCGACGTTTCTGGTCGACTTTCTTATCGGTATCAACATCGCGCTGTCGGTGCTGCTCTTTCTCGGCGCGTTTCATATCGAGAAGATTTTGAGCTTCTCGTCGTTTCCGTCGATGTTGCTGATCACCACGCTGTTCCGGCTGGCCCTGTCGATCAGCACGACGCGCCTGATCCTGATGGATGCGGATGCCGGACGGATCATCGACTCGTTTGGCGACTTCGTGATCGGCGACAGTCTGGCCGTGGGCTTCGTAGTGTTTGCCATCGTCACCATCGTGCAGTTCATCGTGATCGCCAAGGGCTCGGAACGTGTGGCCGAAGTCGCCGCGCGGTTCTCGCTCGACGGTATGCCGGGCAAGCAGATGAGCATCGACGCCGACGTCAAGGCCGGCACGCTCGACACCGATGGCGCGCGCGAGCGGCGCAGCGTGCTCGAGCGCGAGAGCCAGCTTTACGGCTCCTTCGACGGGGCGATGAAGTTCGTCAAGGGCGACGCCATCGCCGGGATCGTCATCATCTTCGTCAATCTGATCGGCGGCATCATCGTGGGTGTCACGCAACGCAACATGGATTTGAGCGGCGCAATCACCACGTATTCCACGCTGACGATCGGCGACGGGCTGGTGGCGCAGATTCCCGCGCTGCTCATCTCCGTGGCGGCGGGCTTTGTCGTCACGCGGGTGAATGGCGAAGCCGGCAACATGGGCCGCACGATCGTCAGCCAACTGATGGGCAACCGGTTTGTGCTGGGGGCGACGGCATTGCTCACGCTGTTGATCGGCACGTTGCCCGGCTTTCCGATGCTCACGTTCACGGTGCTCGCCGCGCTGCTGGCGACGGCGTGCTACTTCGCGCGCCCGCCGGCCACGACCGGCACCGGGACGGTCGCGGGCGCACGCCGAGGCGATGCCTTGGGCAACGACGGCGGCAAGCCATCCAAGTCGGCGGCGGCACCGGGGAGCGGCAGCGGTCTGATGCTGATCGACGATCTCGACGGCGTGGCCCCCGCGACGGCACCCCTCGCCGTCGTGGTCCCGATGGCCCGGGTAGCTGGGCTCGAAGCGGATGCTTTTTCGCGCCGCATCCGCAGTCAGTTCTTCAACGACTTCGGGGTGCATCTGCCCGACGTGCTGTTACAGGGCTCGGCGCAGATCGACGCGGCCCGGGCGGCGGTCTACATCAACGAAGTCCGCGCCGACGAGTTCGGCATTTACTACGACCGCGTCCGCGTCGAGGCCTATACCGACGAGATTGCAGCGATGGGGCTGGCGCCGGCGTTCTCCGGGCCCGATCGCGGCCGTTGCGCGTGGGTCACACCGGCGCAGGGCGACCTGCTGACGCAGATGAATCACGCCACGTTCGCGCCGAGTGAAGAGTTGTACCAATGTCTGGCGGTCCTGCTCACGCGCCACGTCAACGAGTTCTTCGGGATTCAGGAGGCGAAGAAGATCCTCGATCTCGTGGAAGGTCACTACCCCGATCTGGTCAAGGAAGTGCTGCGGCACGTGGCGTTGCAGCGTGTGGCGGAAATTCTCCAACGGCTGGTGATGGAGCGCATCTCGGTGCGCAACATGAAGCTCGTGATGGAAGTGCTCGCGATGTGGGCGCCGCGCGAGAAAGACGTGCTCAATCTCGTCGAGCATGTGCGCAGCGCGCTCGGCCGCTACATCTGCAACAAGTTCCTGCGCAACGGCGAGTTGCGGGTGGTCATGCTGTCTGCGGAACTGGAGGAGACCGTGCGCCGCTCGATTCGTCAGACGGCGGGCGGGTCGTTCGTCAACATGGAGCCGAAAGACGCCGAGACGCTGCTCGATCGCGTCGGCCTCTCGCTCGACGCCTCGGGGCGTGCGCATAAGGACGTAGTGATGCTGGCGTCGGTCGACGTGCGGCGCTTCGTCAAGAAGCTGGTGGAGACCCGCTATCGGGATCTGGAAGTGCTGTCGTTCGGCGAATTGGTCGACGGTGTGCCGGTCAACGTCATCGCAACGATATGACCCACTTCGTCAGTCGGATGTCGCTCGTATCGCGCATTGCGGGTCATACGGCCGAAGCGCATCTGCCGGGCGTGTCGATCGGCGAGATTTGCGAGGTTCGCCGCACGTGGCGCGATGCAGACACGGTGGGGCAGGCGCAGGTCATCGCCGTGCACGACGGCCGCGCGGTGCTGAGTCTGTTTGCCGCCACGCAGGGGCTCTCGTGCGATACCGCGCTGGTGCCGACGGGGCGTCAGGCGACCTGCCGGCCGACTGCCGGATGGCGGGGCGCCGTGCTCGATGCGCGCGGCGAGATCGTCGATCGGATTGACGGCGGGCAGACGATGGCGCACCCGCCCAGCATGCCCCGCGCGCTAATTGCGCGGTCCGGCGAGCGCCCGTTGCTGGCGCCCGCGCTTGCCTACGACGCACGCGTCGGCATCGATGTGCGGCTGCATACCGGCGTGCGGGCCATCGATGCCTGTCTGCCGTGTGGACGCGGGCAGCGGGTGGGCATCTTTGCCCCGGCCGGCTGCGGCAAGACATCGTTCATCAACACGCTGATGGCCGGCGTGGATGCCGACACCACGGTGATCGCGCTGATCGGCGAGCGCGGGCGCGAGGTCGTGGAGATTGTCGACGAACTGCGCGAGTCACCGGGTGCACATCGCTGCATCGTCGTCTTCGCACCGTCGGACGCCCCGGCCGTCGCCCGGCGTAACGCGGCGCTGCTGGCGACCACCGTGGCCGAATACTTCCGCGAGCAGGGTCATCACGTCGCGTTGTTTGTCGATTCCCTCACCCGGTACGTGCGCGCCTGCCGCGATCTGGCGCTGGCCACCGGCGAGCCGCCGATGCGCGCGGGCGTGCCTGCCTCGGTCTACGCCAGCTTGCCGCAGTTGCTCGAGCGCGCCGGGGCGGCCACCTCGGGCAGCATCACGGCGTTCTACACCGTGCTGCTCGAAGACGACGATACGACCGATCCGATGGCGGAGGAGATTCGCTCGATTCTCGACGGACACATCCATCTGAGCGCACGGCTGGCGCAGCGAAGTCACTACCCGGCCATCGATGTGCTGCGCAGTGTGAGCCGGGTGGCCACGCGCGTTGCCACGCCCAAGCACCTGCGTGCCGCCGGGGCGTTGCGTGGTTGGCTCGCGCGTCTGGAGGCTTTGCAGACGCTCGTCGATCTGGGGGAGTACCGGCCCGGCGTCGACGCGCAGGATGACCGTGCGATGGCCGCCAAGCCGTCCATGGACGCATTTCTATGTCAGACGCGCGACGAATGGTCGTCCGAAGACGAGACTCTGGAGAGATTGCATGACATCGTGGACTGATCTGCGCCGCTTGCGGCACGGTGCCGGACAAATGAAGCAGTTGCAGGAGCGTGATCTGCGCGAGCTTTCGATGAAGGCAGGAAGTCTGGGCGCGCAGCGAGATGCGTTGCGCCAGCAGTGCGATGCCATCGGGGGTCTGATCGAATCGTCGCGTCTGTCGCAGGTGCAACTGGATCTCGCCGGGCTGCAACGCGAACTGCGCGCCGGGGCGTTGCTGCGGCAGCAGGTCCGGGAGTTAGGCGTGCGCGCAACGACGCTCGACGAAGCTAACGATGCGCTCGTAGCGCAACGCGAGCAAAGCGACGCGCTACGGCAACGCTGGTGGCGCAAGGAAACGAAATACACCCGCATGACGGCAGTGTTGCGCAAGACGGCACAGCGTCGCGCATTGCAACGTGAAGTCATCGAGCTTGAGGAGCGTCTGGCATGGAAACGGTAGTCATGCGCACGGCGCGGCCCTCGCCGGCCGGCACCGACGCGGGCGCGGACGACAGCGACGTGACGCAGGCATTCGAGCAAGCGTTACGACGCCGGGCATTCGAGCGTAAGCCCCATGACGTGTCGGACGGGAGTGCGCCAAGCGGTGTGCCGCCGTGGCCGATGCTGTGGCATGCCGACACTGCGCCTTCCTCGACACTTCAACGGCTGGGCGGGTGTGCCGTCGTAGTGGCAGACCGTGCCGCGCGCGAGCCGCAGACGCAGTCATTCCCCCGGCACGAGCACGCCCGGGCCACGCCCGGCGACACCGGTGGGTCAGCCGGCACCACAGTCCATATGCCCCGCGTCGCACCCTCGGATTTGAACGTCACGGGTTCCGCCGAACGTATCGATGCCACGCCTTCCTCTACGTCGGCTATTTCCTCTGCTTCCTCACTCGCCGTGCCGCCGTCAGCGAGCACCGCAGCGAAAGACCACCGCAGGAGGGAATCTGGTGCGACCGACACCATGCCGGTGCCGGGACTGCTGGGCCTGCCGGGCAATGCGGCACGCGACACCGCGCATGCCATGCCGCTCCCGTCGCAGGCGCCGCGAGACCGGCACGCGCCACCTCCGCCCGGGGGCAGCGATCGATACGTGCCGTCCGTCGGCAGCGATGGGTTGCGTTATGCCTTCGATAGTTGGGGCAAGGGACATTTCGTTCACGTGCAGCGTGTGCAGATCGACGGACGGCAAGGCTTCGTTCTCGGCGCGTCCGACGCACTGGTGCAACGCCGGTTGCAGGCGATGTGGCCGGGCACCGTGACGAGTGGTTCGCGCTGGCAATTGGACGCGTCGGCCGCGTCGAAGGTGGCGGGTATCGATCAGATGGGTGATGCCATGCAGGAGGAGGGGGAATGCTGAGACTGCGCCGGGTCGACGAAGCGCTGTCACGGCTTGCCAGAGCGGATGCCGTCTGGCGCGCGAGAGGGTTGCGCACGTCGCTCGAACACCTGCCGCGCATGGGCACGTGGATCTGCGTGCACGACACCGCGAGAACGTGGCAGGCGTGGATCGAGCCGGGCATGTGGCTCGAAGGCGTGTCGCGCGAACTGGCCTCGCTGGCGTGTTGCGCCGATACGGAGCGGCTGGCGGCACGGCTGTTTGCATCGAGCGCGCGGCCGTTGCACCTGCCGGTGCCCGAGCTGGCCTATGACGACTTGGAGGTTGGCGCGCCGATCGAAGGCAGTGCCTTACCCGAGGGGTTGATGCTCAAGGTGCGGGCACAAGAGTGCCCGGTGTGGATCGCCTACGCCCCCGTGGTCGATGCCCCGCGGCTGCACGATCTTGAGGGGGTTCGGTTTTGGCTGGACGCGGCGTTGGGCCGAAGCCGGGTGCGTGCGGCGACGCTGCGTTTGATCGAGCGCGGGGACGTTCTGCTCATCCGTGAGGGGTACCACTGGCTGAGTTGCGGTGGTTTGACGATGGGCAGCTATCGATTGGAAGAAGGAGAGTTGATGCTGGAAACCTACACACAACCGGAGACGGTGCACGAGACGGCATCGTTTGAATCGACGGCGTCGGCAGCATCGTCTCTCGAACAATTGCCGGTCGACTTGGTGTTCGTTCTGCAACGCCAGCGGATCTCGCTGGCCGAGCTGCGGCAGCTCTGGCAGACGCAGGTGTTGCCGTTGCAGCCGGGGGCCGAGCAACGTGTGGAAGTGCGCGTGAACGACGCGTTGATCGCACGGGGCGAGCTGGTGGAACTCGATGGGCGGCTGGGCGTGGAAATCAACGAATGGTTCGGGAGCGCCGCGCATGTGGAGTGATGTACCGGCCATCGGCGTACTGAGTCTGTTTACGCTGCTGCCGTTTCTGATTGCATCCGGCACCTGCTATGTGAAGTTCTCCATCGTCTTCGTGATGGTGCGCAACGCGCTCGGCTTGCAACAGGTGCCGAGCAACATGACCCTCAACGGCGCTGCGCTGCTGCTCTCGATGTTCGTGATGCTGCCGGTGGCCACCGCCGTGTTCAACGCTTACGAAGCCAACCCGGTGAACTTTGCCGACGCCGCTTCGGTGCGCCAGTTCATCGACGAGGGGCTGGCGCCATATCGCGCGTACCTCCTCAAGTACGCCGACCCGGGTCTCACGCAATTCTTTGCGCGCGAAGAGATGGGACGCGACGGCGTGGAGGCAGCGTTGGGCGACGACGAGGCCGCCGAGCCTTCCCTTTTCGCGCTGTTGCCGGCCTATGCGCTTTCGGAAATCAAGAGCGCCTTCACGATCGGCTTCTATCTGTATCTGCCGTTCGTGGTCGTCGATCTCGTGGTGTCGAGCATCCTGCTCTCGCTGGGCATGATGATGATGAGCCCGGTCACGATCTCGGTGCCGATCAAGTTGATTCTGTTCGTAGCGATGGATGGCTGGTCGCTGCTGTCGCAGGGTCTGATCCGGCAGTACCTGCCATGAGCGACACGAACGCCGGACACGCCGCCGCACGGGGGCGATCATGGACAACCTGATCTTTGCAGGGAATCGGGCGCTGTATCTCGTGCTGATCCTCTCGGCGGGACCGGTCGCGGTGGCGACGCTGGTCGGCGTCGCCGTCGGGCTGCTTCAGACGGTGACGCAGGTGCAGGAGCAGACGCTGCCGTTCGGCCTCAAGTTATTAGCCGTCTCGTTGAGTCTGTTTCTGCTGGCCGGCTGGTATGGCGAGACGCTGGTGAGCTTCGGCACGACCGTTATGCATCTGGCGATGACAGGGAAGGGCTGACGTGACGGTGTCGGCCGCATCACTCTCGTCAATCTCGACGCTCTCCACGCTCTCGTCCGCTCACTTCGACGGCGTAATCGCGGCGGGCATTGCGTTCGCGCGCGTGGCGCCCGTCGTCTACCTGTTGCCGATACTCAACGGCAACGTGATGTCGGGTGTGTTGCGCACCGCCGTCGCCATGTGGATCGCGGTGGGTGTCTGGCCGTATGCCTATGGCGCGCCGCTCGATCTCACGACGCCGGTCTGGACGCTGGTGATTCGCGAAGGCAGTGTCGGGTTGCTGCTGGGCTGTGCGCTGGCGTGGCCGTTCTGGGTCTTTCATGGGCTGGGTGCGTACATCGACAACCAGCGGGGCGCCACGCTCAGCAGCGTGATCGATCCGGCCAACGGTGTGGATACCTCCGAGCTGGCCAACTTTTTTCAATGGTTCGGCGCCGTCATCTATCTGCATCTTGGCGGCATGACGCTGTTGCTGGAAGTGATGGCGAAGAGCTATCGCGTGTGCGAGCCGTTCGGTCCATGCACGCTGTCGGTCGATCGGGTCCACGCACTGCTCGATTCGATCGTGAGTCATGCCATCTCGCTGAGCGCGCCGGTCGTCGGGGCGCTGTTGCTCAGCGAGCTGATGCTGGGGCTGCTCTCGCGTTTCGCGCCGCAGGTCAATGCGTTTGCGCTGTCGTTGACGATCAAGAGCCTGATCGCGTTTGCGGTGCTGTTGATTTACTTCTCTGCGGCGTTACCCGATGCGCTCAACGGGCTGACGACGCGGCCGCACGACGTCGTGCGTTGGCTGTCGCCCGTGGGCGGCTAGGGTGGCGTCGAAGACAGAGAAGCCGACGGCCAAACGCCTAAGAGACGCCGGCCAGAAGGGGCAATCGTTCAAGAGCAAAGAGCTGACGACGGTGACGCTGGTGTTCGTCGGGCTGCTGTTCGTACTCTCGACCGATCCGCTGGTCTGGCTGATGCAGGAATATCGTCAGGCGCTCGCCGAGGGCACGTTCGCCAACCCGCAGGCCTATGCGCTAAGTCTCTTTCAACATGGCCTGCGCATGCTGGCACCGGTATTGCTCGTGTGCGCGGCGGCGGCGGTGCTGCCCGCGATGCTGCAAACCGGCTTTGTCTGGGCCGGTCAAGCCATCAAGTTCAATCTTGGCGCGCTCAATCCGATGCAGGGCGCGAAGAAGATATTCAGCCTGCGCACAGTGAAGGACGCACTGAAGTCGGTGCTGTATCTCATGAGCTTCGCGGGCATCGCGCTGGCGCTGTGGTTCGACGGCCGGGGCTTGCTGTTCGCTCAGGTGCACATGAGCCCGGCCGGTGTCGCTGCCGCGTGGGTAGTGCTCATCGGCAAGCTCGCGTGGATCACGTTGGCGTGTATCGCACCGATTGCCGTGCTCGACGCCATGGTCGAGTTCTGGCTGTTCATCCGCGAGCATCGGATGGAGGTGCAGGAGGTCAAGCGTGAGCATAAGGACAGCGAAGGCAACCCGGAAATCAAGTCGCGGCGCCGCGAGTCGCATCAGGAGTTGTTGTCGGAGCCCATGCGTGCCGACATCCGCGATTCGCGACTGATCATCGCCAATCCCACGCACATTGCCGTGGGCATCTATTTCCGGCCCGACATCATTGCGTTGCCGTTCATCTCGGTGATGGAGACCAATCAGCGCGCACTGGCCGTGCGGGCCTATGCGGCGTCGGTCGGCGTGCCCGTTTTCTGCGATGTGCGGCTCGCGCGGCAACTGTATCGCACGCATCGGCGCTACACCTTCGTCGCCCTCGACGATCTCGACGCCATCATGCGGCTGCTGCAATGGCTCGACGATGTCGAACGCGCCGGTGCGCAGGACGATGGCGTCGAGGCGGGTCCGGCCAACGACGGCGTCGACGATTCCGTGGAAGTTCACCGGGAATAAGCCGCTTTCTGCAAGCCGTTCAAGGGGCGGGTTGGTTTAATGAAACTCATCGGGACGCCGCTAGGCGAGCCCCCCTTTTTGGTTCGAATGCTCGGGAGGATGAATGGGACGACATGGCGACGAGACGCGGGACACACTGCATGCGGCCGCCGAAGCGGCAATCGCGAGCGTCATGCAAGTCGCCCGCGACGACGGTATCGCATTGCCCCCGGAGTTTGCGAGACGGATCGACGCGTGTGGTGAATCGCTGCCAGTCACGGCCTCATACGGCGCCATCACGCCGTCGACATTCCGCCAACGCAGCACGGTGCTGGCGTTGCGTGTGTCGGCACGCCACACCGACGCCGGACACGCGCGGACCCGCGCCGCATTTGCCGCGAGTCAGCAGGCGGCGATGGCAGCGGACTACGCCGTGGCCGAATCGCAGGTCGTGCTGGAGGTGCTCTCACCCGGTGACCCGCAATACCCCCGTGCCATGCGCAAATCGTTGAGCGCTACCGCAGCGGCGCACACGGCGTCGGCCCGGGCCGACGCCTGTTATCGCGCCGTGCGGGCGGGCAGCGTCGACGGCTGGGTTCGTTGTCTCGCATCGTTGCCGCTACCGCTGCCGGTCATGCGGAGCGGGCCGGCCGGGACGGCGGGCAGTGCCTGTCAGACGGGCAGCGCCGGTAAGACGTCCAAAGGCGCCCACTGGCGTGGCGCGGGCGCGTTGCCGAATGGATTTCTACCGACCGGCCGACTGGCCGGTCGACGACTCACCCGGTGTCGGGTATCGGAAGGAGGAAAAGCAATGTCAAACGCGGCAAAGCAGTTGGAAACGGAAGCCGTTCGCGCCACCGGCGCAATCTGGGATGCGGTGATCGCCGGGGCAAGCCTGAAGGACATTCACGGCATTTCCAGCGAAACCATGGACGGCCTGTACGCGCATGCGTACGACTTCTACAGCAAGGGACAGTTGGCGCAGGCCGAAGCGTTCTTCCGCTTCTTGTGCATCTACGACTTCTACAACTCGGAATACATCGTCGGTCTGGCCGCCGTGTGTCAGTTGAAAGGCGAGTATCAGAAAGCGGTCGACCTGTACGCCATGGCATTTGCGGTCGGCAAGAACGACTTTCGCCCGGTGTTCTACGCCGGCCAATGCCAGTTGATGATGCAGGACCCCGTGGCGGCACGCGAATGTTTCTCGCTCGTGAGCGAGAGCAGTGCCGATGCCGATTTGTGCACGCGGGCCAAGGCGTATCTGAGTTCGCTCGATAACCCCGCCGCGCAAGACACACAAGATACCCAAGACACACAAGACACGCCGTCCACACAGGACCCGGCACACCCGCAGCGCGGGCAGGACGCGAAGGACAAGCGCGTAAGCGCCAAGGAGGCTGCATGAATACTTCTACGATCGACAGCAGAATGCCGGTGTTGGCGCGCGCCGGTGAGAGCGATCTCATCGACCTGATCCCGGCCGGCAAGCCGGCGCCGCCAGCGGGTAGCGACAACGTGCTGCGCGATTTGCTGGCGGCCAGTATCGACAAGACGCCCGCACGACTGGACAAACCGGCGGTGATGTCCGATGCGCCGGCATTGCAGGCACCTCGCACGCAAGGCGAGCCGGACCTGACGGCGCTCATCGGCCGCATGATGCAGATGCTGGGCAACGGCTCGCTCGCGGAGATCGAGACGCGTCTCGCGCAGTGGCAGGCGCAGGAGTCGTCGAAACAGACCATTCGAAGCAAAGAAGGCGAGGCGTTCATGAACGCCTTGCGTGAAGCGAAGGATGCGTTGAGTGCCTACGAGTCGGCCGGTCAGGTCACCAGCGAAGCGCGTACCGCCCTCGACCGGGCGCGCGACAAGCTGGCGCAAACGCAGGCCGCACTCGATGCGGCGGCGCCCGATACCCCCGAAGCCATCGCCGCTAAGACGGCCCACGATACCGCCAAGGCGGAGTTCGACGCGGCAACGAAGCAGTTCGACGATGCGAAATCGGCGCAGAGCAAGGCGCACGATGCCGCCATCGTCACCGCAAAGAAGAGCGACACCCTGCTGAGCGATCTGATGTCGACGCCGAATGCGGCACCGGGGGCAGACGGTGAACAGCATCTCGAACAGATCAAATCGTTGCTCGCCATGATGGCGATGTACGCGAAGCTGCTGGGGGACGCTGCGCAGGAGGCCATCGAAGAAGACATGAAGTTCTTCGAGACCGTACGCGAAGCCCGCGAGAACGATCTGGAGAAGCGCAACGCCGACTACCGCGAACAGGTGAAGAAGGCCGACCAGTTGAATCGCACGATGGGCTGGCTGGGCAAGATTCTGGGCGCCGTCATCACCATCGTGGGCATCGTGGGGGCCGCACTGACCGGCGGGCTCACTACGCCGCTCGTGGTGATGGGCGGCGCCATGCTTGCCGACACGACCGTCGGTGCGCTGAGCGGCTTCTCGTTACTGAGTGAAGCGCTCAAGCCTTTGATGGCGAGCGTGATCCAGCCGTTGGCGGCGGCGATCGGCGGCGCTATTGGTGGACTGCTCGAAAAGATGGGCGTCGCCAAAGAGACCGCCGAAATCATCGGCGGCGTGATCGGCGCCGTGGTAGCGGCTATCGCCATCATCGCGGTGCTCGCCTTGACCATGGTGGTGGGCTCGGCCGTGGCCAGTAAGTTGGGCGGCACCATCGGGAATCTGATCGGCGAGACGGTGAAGAAGATTATCCCCGACCTGATTCGTGAAGCGCTCAAGACGGGCAGCAAGCTTCTGTCGTCGATCTCCTCGCGCATGGGCGTCAACGAAGGCAGCGCTCAGGTCATCGGCAATGTGATGACGAAGGTTGCGGTTGGCGGGGAATTGGGGCTGACGGGCACGCAGGCCGGCGGGCAGGTCGCTGCGGGGGTGTTCGAGAAGAACGCGACGGATATCACCGCCGACTTGGTGTTCTCGCGCGAAGTGCTCGACAAGATCAGCGAATGGGTGAAACAGGCAGCGCAAAGCTTTACGTCGTCGGATAACTTCGTCACCAACCTGTTGACGGCGATGTCCGATGCGGCGAAGAACCAGAACGACGCGGGACGCTTCATTCTCAACAACGTACGTGCCTGACTCCGGAGAGCCCTCATGACCTTTGCCATCGACAGCCGTCCGGTCTTTGTCGCACCGAACCCGTCGCCGCTCAGTGAGCGTGCGGTGTCACCGATTGCCGGAATCCCCCGGTTATTCGACCCGGACGCTGACGCGCAGCGCCAGACCAAACTGCCCGCGCTGAACGAGCCGTCTCCGCTGGCCGATCGTCTGGCGGCGCAAGGCCTGCTTCGTCAGATCGATGCGGCGGGCAATCTGGCGGACAGCCCCGCCGGCAATCGCGAAATGCCCGACGCTCGGGGGGGCGTCATCGACGAGTCGCCCACCGCCGACGGTGGCTTCGGCGGCATCATGTCGAAGCAGGGCATGCTGCTGTTGCAGTTCTTCGCTTTTTTCCAGAAGGCGTTCGAGAACGACATCAAGCTGCGCAGTGCGTTGACCCAGATGAATGCCGAGTCGCTGAAAGCGTCGGTGGAGGCCATCAAGAAGGGGGGCCTCGCCAACATGATGGGCAACGTGTCGGGCGCCACGATATCGCTGGGCATGGCCGGCGCAGGGGCGTTCCAGCAACTGAAGACCGTGGCCACACCCACCAGTGCGCTCAGGCCGGACGTGACGCCCGACGTGCCGCCGCTGTCGCCGTCCCCGTCTTCGTCCCCCTTGTCGCCTCCCTTGTCGCCTCCCTCGTCATCGACGACACCCCGGTTCGACACCGGTAACACGCCGGCCGTCGCGGGCGCGCAGGATTTGCCCGACGTGCCGTTGGCGCCACCCGCCCCCGAGGTGCCGGAGATGACGCCGTCCACCGTTGCCGCCGACACCACGCTCAACCCGCTCGAAGCGCAACGCACCAAAGGGCAGGCGCTGATGCAACTTGCCGGCACCACCGGCAGCATCGCGACGGGGTCCGGGCGCTACGCCGAGTCCATCGCGCAGGCCGACCAGCGTCAGAAAGACGCGGCCTCACAAGTCCACAAGGACGCCACCGGCTCGACCCAAGAGCAGGCCAATCGCGACAGCGCGATGATCGCCGACATGCTCAAGGCGATCGAAACCGCCATGCAGTCGCGTACCAGTGCGATGGGCCTCATCGCGGGGAATATTCGTGCGTGACCTACGGCCCTCGGAGAGACAAGCCAGATGAGCGAAACCGTTAATGTGACCTACCGGCCTATCCCGGTGCCGCAGCGTATCGATCCCCCCGCGTTGGAGACACTGGAGACACTGGACAGGCTGGACACGCGTTCCCCCGGGGCACCATTCATCCCCGAGCCGGACACCGAACCCGACGACTCGCTGGCTGGCGACGTGGTGCTGCTTGCCGGCGCCCTTCAGGCGGTCGGTCATCTGAGCGATCGGCTACGGGCGTTGGATCGGGAGATTCGCGTGCAATCGCCCACGCAAGCGACGCGCGACGCGGCGGCGGTGGGGGCGTACGATCTCTCGCGGCGCCTTCGCGGACTGGCGGCCATCGACGTTCCCATCACCGATCAGGTGCGCGACGACGTCGTGAAGGCGACACGCCGCGGCGTGCCCGGTCTGCGGGGCAATCCGGATCCGGAAGCGCAGGGCAATCCGAAGCTTCAGGGTGCCCCCGATGTCCGAAGCGAATCGCCGTCGCCCGAGACGGGTAATCCGCCGCCAGCGGCCGACGACACGAGCATGAGCAATGCCGAGTTGTGGCAGCAGATTGCCGAGATGATCGGCAAGATGAAGGACGACTACCTGACCGTCTATGGCGATGCTGCCGACAAATATCTCAAGTTCAACGACGCGATAAGCAAGATCGTCGCGAAGCTGTCGACGTGGATCAAGGCGGACGACAAGGGCGAGAAGGTCACGCTGGACGTGGCGGCGCTCAAGGCCGCACTGGAAGAGGCCAAGGCGGCGTTCGAGTTGCCCAACCCCGCTGCCGTGCTGTTTCCGCCTCAGGACAAGGATGCCACCGGGATCGAAGGGGCGAGCAAAGAGGCGGCCGAAAAGTGGCTCAAAGATCTGGGACTGCCGGAGCGAAGCCTCAAGGAGCAGCCGGCAGGCAGCGGCAAGTATGTGGTGGTCATCGACACGGCGCCACTCGACCGGATGATCGAAAACGTGCCCGCCAGCGGCGTGATGAATCCCTTCGAGCTCGATATCTGGCGTTCCGGCTTCACCTCGCAGGAGAACCTGATCAAGACATCGATGCAGTCCCTGATGCAGCGCTATTCGACGGCCAACTCGGTCTACGACAATCTCGTCAAGATACTGAGCGCGACGATCAACGCCACGCTCGAAGTCTGCAAGGGGTATCTCAGGTGAGTCGCGTGAGCGGCGTTCTCTGCGATGCGGCTCGCCTGCGCGTGCCGCCCGTGCTGGCCCCTTGTGCCCGCCGAGCAGGGTTTCGCGCCGGCCCGTTACGCAATCTCCCGTCGCAGGGATATCTGTCGGTGATGTTTGCCAGTGGGGATGCCACGTCGATCGGCGTGGTCTTGATGCGGGTGATCCGCGATGCGCTCGACCCCGCACCGCTCGACGATATTGCGCTGCGCCGCCAGTACATGGCGATGCGCGATGCCGTGCTACCGCGCGATGCGATGCACCAACGCACGATTCTCGAACGCTTCGCGTGTGGAGAAGCGCGCCTGCTGGCCGACGTGCTGGGCGGGCTGATCACCATGCTCGCCGGGCACCCGCAGCGCGACTCCTTGCGTGCCTTCGCCTTGGCGTTATTCCTGCGGGGATCGACGGCCAGCGCCGAGATTCGCAAGAATCCGCTGGTCGCCGCCATGCTCGCCGGGCTTGGCTTGTTCGAGCGGCGCCCGGCGGGGTGTCATCTTCCTGTCGGACATCAGATCGAAAACAACGTATCCAGTCGCGGATCGTGGCGATAGAAGCGCTGCCACGGATACCAGTCCATTCGCATTTTTCGCCATGTCTCGCGTGCTGCGGTCAACCCGTGCACGCGCAGAATCAAGGGCAGCAGGCCCGCACGGACCTGACGGCAATCGACCTCGGCAAGTAATTGGGCACTGGCGCGTCTCGCCGCCACCCCGCCACGCCCCAGCTCCACGTAGTGACGATTGATGAGCAGCAGCCCCGTGTCGTCACCGGTCTCGCGCAGCGTGCGCACGAGCGTTTCTGCGGCTTCGTGGTGTCCCTGATGTGACAGCATGACCGCCAACGTGCTGGTCAGTACCGGATGATATTGGCCGTGGCGCTGCAAATTCTCGCGCGCAAAGCGAATCGCCTCGTCGGTGCGCCGGTCGAAGAACATCGCCCACGCCTTGAGCATGGCGGCGGCCACAAAGCTCGGATCGTGTTCCAGCGCGATATCGAGCGCGACTTCGGCGGCGCTGGCTTGTCCGGCCAGCATGCAATGCCACGCATGGTGGTAGCGCACGTACGGGTTGGCCGGTGCCGACCACAAGGCCCGATCGAACAGGATGTTCGCGACGCTGCATTCGAATTTCATGCTGTGCAGAATCGCCAGCAGACTGATGGCGTGCGGATCGCGCGGCGCCAGCGCGAGCGCGGCTTCCACCGCACCGCGCGCCCCCTGCATCGCCGCCTTCTGATCGAACAGCCCCATATGCGCGAGCGCGAGATAACACTCGGCCTGTCCGCAATACGGTGACGTACGCGACGCGCCGCCGCCCACGCATTGATGGAAGAACTGCAACGACTGGCGCAGGCTGGACGGCGTGTGCTGCTGGAGTTTGAAGCGCGCGTGAAGAAACGTCGTGGCGGTATCGAACGTATCGAACGATTGCGAGAGATGGACCGAGGCCGTGAGCCCGGGCACGTGCTTCGTGATCATGTCGGTGATGCGGAGGTCGATCGGCAGGTTGCCGGCGCCATCGGCGATCAGGAAGTCTTCGCTGAAGAGCAACTGGTGGCCCGCCGAGTCGACCAACTCGATACGCAGTCGGTCGTCGTCGATCTGATGACCGCATACATAGAAGTCAGGCGAGAAGCGCTCGACGAACGTGGCGATGTCGTGACATTCCAACGAGGTGCGGGTGATCGACGCCGGCAAGACGCGCAGTCCGTAGGCGGTGTACTCGAACAGCCGTGTGACCAGCCGGTCGTGAAGGATCAGTGCTTGGGAAGGGTTCTGCGTGCGAAACGGCATGACGGCCAGCGTGCAGAGCGCCGTCGCGCGCGATGCGGCTGAGACGATGGCGACCGAGCGCCGGATGCGGTATCCCGTGCCGTAGACCGTCTCGACAATCCGGTCGGCCTTCTTCTCGCGCAAGAGGCGCCGTACGGCATAGATGCAGCGCGTGAGCGACTCTTCGCTGACGTCCTGCTGCGGCCAGACGAGGCTGAGTAACGTGTCCTTGCTGACGGTGTCTCCCGCCGCTTCCAGCAGTACGCGCAGCACTGCGGCTTCTTTGGGCGGGAGGCTGGTTTGCCGGTCCGCCTGCTTCAGGACGCCACTGCCATCCAATGAAAAATCATCGAACAAAAAGGTCCTGCCGTGGTGCGGGGTGCTGGTCAGATTCATCTCGTGGAGACTATTCGAAGAACCCTCGTTTTCCCCTTGGCGGCGCTTCATAAATGGGTGATTTCCCTCTCCGGAAGCGTTGACCTGACCCATAGGGCTGAGGCAGGTGGGCGAAAGATGGAATTCAGCAAAGCAACAAGACCGGGATCATGGCTGCAAGCAAGACGTATTCCAAAAAATCGTCCCCCTATCAGAAATCATGGAAGTGCCCACCCCCACCGCCCGGTCGATGTCGTCCACCGAACTGCGCAGAGCGCAGGGGGGGCGAGGCGACCCGATGGCGTCGATGACTTCGTCGACGCCCGATCCCGATGCCGTCACGGCGCAATGCCTGTGCGACGCCATGCGCCATCGCTGGCAGGCAGACGTCACGCTGCGTCGCGACGTCATTTTTCTCGAAACCCGCGACGGCGATGTCTGCGTTATCCGGCACACCGGTGGCACGCGGATCGAGCGCCGCATGGCGGATCTCGGCGATACCCGCACGGCACAGGCGCTGGCGCTGAATCCGGCGTTGTGCCGCCGGGCCCTGGCCTTCGGCGTGACAGACAACACGCTGGTGTTGCATGGCTACGTGCCCTCATCGACGGACTTCGACGCGCGCGTGGCGGCCATTCGCGAGTTCCTCGTCGCGTCGACGCAAATCAAGCGCGAGGTCATGGCGTGACGAATGACGTGACGAATGACGACGGCTTCGCATTCCTCGTGCCGACGCTTCAGGCGGAATTGCCCGACGCCGTCGGCACGTTCTTTCAGGTGCGCTCGCTGGCGGGCATGGACCCGTTCTGGATTCTGGAATATGGACACGGCCGGCTGACGTTGATGGTGGCGGTGTCTGCCGAAGCGCCGCTGCCCGGCGTTCGCTACGGGGAGCATGGCGTGGGCGGCGCGTGGTGGCTGTGCGGCCCGGCCCACTTCCGGTCGCATCGGATGCAATTGATTCATGCCAGCAATGTCAGCCCCACGAGGGCCGCCATTGTGGCGTTGGTTGAGAGATGCCTTGCCGGATCTCTCTGAAGGAGCATCACCTGATGATTGAAATGAACCGAGCGAATATTCCGCTGACCCCGTGGGTCGAAAAAACCGTCGGGAAAGCACATGCCGTGGTCGAGACGTCAAGCCACGCATCCGATATGGAGATTGGCACGGATGCCGTCGCGCTGGGCGCCGCCAAGGGCAGCAACGACAGCAATGACAACGACGTGCTGATCCAGCGAGAACGCCGTCCCTCGGCCGTCGGTGCGCCGGTGTCCACCCGCGATGTGCAGAACGTGGCGGTGGCACTGGGAAAAGTGCTGATGAATCTTCGCGAACAACGGCAAATCGCCGGGAGCGGCCGTGTGGAGCAGCAACTCGCGCAGCGCTACGCGAGTTTGATGGCGCGCGATGCGGGACACGAGGCAGACGCGGCGGACATGATCGAGACGTATCGATTCTTTCGCTCGATGCAGCATGCGCTCGAAAAGCTCGAAAAGCTCGGAGGCCGGCCGCCGGTCAAAGACGATGTCTTTACCAGTGCGCTCTACGTCAGCCGGGCCATGAAGTGGCAGTTTCGCGCCAGCGCGCACGAGGTCATCAAGGAGACGCTCGACAATGCGCTGTACGAGCGCATGGCAACGATGACGCCGGGGTCGTCCAAGTCGTGGTCGGCCACGTTGAACGTGCGCGGTGAGGTCGTGCCGGGGGCGGGGGTAGGGGTCGATCTTGCCTACGAATCCGGGGTTTCGGTCTCGCCGACAGAGTGGGTTGTCGACAGCACCCAACGGTCCGCGTCGCTGGCCGGGGATGTCGAACTCATGCGTTTCCTGTTGGCCAACTGTTCGGCCGGCGTGACGGCGTCGCAGGCGGACATCTATGCGTCGTTGTCGGACTATGTGGCCAGTGCCAGCCACAAGTTCAGGACTTGGCTCAACGAAGGGCCGATTGCGCTGCTGGGCAGGATTCGCGATCTGTTTTCGCTGTCGTCCGCGTATCCGAGCGATCAGGCACGTGCCGACATCTGCCGGCCGTTTCTCGATCACCACATGCGAAAGATTGACGGGCGGAGTATCGACATTCTTACCCGTAAGCCAGAGCCGGCGCCACTGGAGCAGCACAACACTATCGCCGGCACGGTAAGCATCGGTGCGTCGGTCGATCTCGTCGTGTCGGCCAACGTGAACGTCGCCGCGACAAAGTTGAGAACCACCAAACGCACGCGGCTCGACATTATCGATCTTGCCCGGACGCGACCGGAAGCCGCGCGAAGTGTACTGAGAGGTGTGGTGCTGCGGCACGATCTGAAGTCGCTGACGCAGGCGCTGGTCGCCCACGTCGACAAGTCGAGCACGGCCGTGACGTCCGAGCTGATGACCGGTGTGAAGAACAACGCGATCAAGGCGATGGAGATGCACTCGCGGGCGTTGCTCCAGCAGTTCGTGCTGCTCCAACTGTCGCAGCGGCTGACGCCGCAGGAGGAAGCGCACTGCATGGCGCTCATCGACGAGTTTCAGCGAATCCTCCGCCCCAAGGCGCTGGCCACTCACGAGATCAATTGCCGGCAGGATAAATGGCAAGCGGCACTCGATCTGAGCGTGGGGTTTTGTCAGGAGCTGGCGAACGGCGGCGCGGTACAGGTGACCTACGAGAAAGTGACGCGCGACGAGGACCCTTACTATTGCGGCAGCTTTCTTGAGATCAAGATCGCCGGTGCGCTCAATGTTGTCGGCGGCGCGGACGAAGCGCTGACACTGGCCGGCGTGACGCTCGGCGGCGCGTGGGATGTGACTCACATCGTCGCGGCCATCAAGGGCGGGGACATCACGTACGACGCAGGCCTCCAGACCACGCTGCGCTACAAGCTCAAGGAAAACGGTGCGGCGTTGCTGTATGCAACGACCGGGGGCGCCACGAGCTATCGCTCGGCGTCGAGAATTCCGTTCGCGCCGGTCTCGGCAAGTCTGACGACGACGTCGACATCGGTCATGGCCGAATCGCTGGTTTTCGGCAGCAGTTGTCTGGATATCTTGCTGCCCATTGCGAGAACACGGCTCGCGGGTACGACGCACGGCGGCAGGCCGTGGTGGGATGCTTTCACCGAGCGGCAACGTGAAACCTTCGACCGGCTGTTCTTCAACATCGCCGACGGCGCCCCGGACAGTGCCTTGCACGCTGACTTGCGAAACATCGTGCGTGAAGTGCCATCGGCGGCGCCTCGGCTCGAGCGGCTGATCGCGTGCGCGCAGCGCATGTCCGACGTGCCCACGCCGTCACGTCGCAAGAAAGCACACGACGCGCTGGCCGAGCTGTTCATTGCCTATGCCAAAGGTGGCTACGGCGCAGAGGTCAGGGGTAACTGGGTGCACGCGTCGGACCGTAAGCGCGCGCGCGACGAGGGCAGAGACGATGCGGTGGCGATGCCGCCGCGTCGCATACCACGCCTTGAGCCGCACCCGCTCCGGCCGGCGCTGCGTGATCCGTTTGCGCTCGCTGGCTGAGCCACTACGCGACTGAGCTGCCGCCGACGCGGTGCAAGCCGCGCCGGTGCTGTCTGCCGCTGACGGCTACAAGGTGCCGCTTCGGATGGCGGGCGGTGTGAGCTGTGGCGGGGCGGACCAGGTTCGCGCTTCTACGGGACTCGCCACTGGCTGGTGGGTTTTCGGCGGGCGTAAATGGATCTTTGCCAGAAGGGTCGGGGAGAGGTCGGGGCTGCCGGGCGGGGCCGGTGCACGTGACGTGCTGCGTCGGATGGCAGCTGGTTGGGTCGGCGTCCGGGCACCGGCTTCGCTGAAACGTTCCGCGGCCAAGACGGCGGTGATCGACTGTTCAAACCTGATTCGGGCTTCACTTGGGGGCGCAGCGGGCGGTTCCGAAGGCACCACCGCGCTGTGACCACGCGAGTAGCGTTTAATGAAGCTGCTGGCCTTGACTCCCTGAAACACCGCCCGCACGTCATTGAGAAATCGCTGCCATCGACTGATGCGATGCAACGTCCCGTCGGCCTCCACTTTCGAAGTGGGCTTCATGAAGCGGCTGACACGGAGGGTCTGCTCTGGGTGGAAGTAAAAGCTCGTTCCGCCATAGGAGACGAATTGCTCCTTCTCGGTCATGCCGATTCTTGTGTTTTTGGGAAGGTTCACGAAGTCGCTGACGCAGGCGTGTTGAGTCGGTTGGATGGATGGCATCGTGTTGTCTCCAATGAAAGCGCGGGGCATTTACCCCGCACCGGGCAATGTCTGAGCGACATCGATCAGCTCGCCGAACGCGTCGGCGAGCGACACGCGGTCGTGACCTTCGAGCGGCATCTTCAGCCAGCAATTCAGCTGTCCTTCGTCACTAATCGAGATCACCGGTTGATAGCGATCGGCGCGCAGGTGATTGGCTTGCAGTGCTGCGATCATCGACTCGGTCGACGGCCGCTCGTTGATCTGGGCGAGCATGAACCACGACACATGGTCGATGGCGCCGAAGTGCACGGACAGCCGGTCTTCCACGTCGAGACTCACGACTTCCTGATCGGGTTCGGGCGCGAAGGCCGGAAAACCGATATGCAGCAACAGCTCGCCGACAACGTTATGAAAAGGGTGCAGATCTTGCATCGTGGAGCGTCCTTGGCAGTGAGGGGGAATCGTTCGAAGGCAGGGCGAATCGCGATGCAGGAAGCGAGGGCGACAGGTCGCTGACCGGCGCGCGACGATGGCGCATCCTGGCGAGCCGTGTGAGTTCCTGATACTGGGCGAAGGTCGGGTCGAACCGGAGCGTACCGATACGGATGTCTCTGAGCACGTTGTCGAGCGGCGTACTGCCACGCTCGAACAACGCCGCCATGGTGAGCCACATGCCCAGCCGTGCGGTGCGGTGAATGGCTTGCACGGCAGGACACTGCGTTGCCAGCGGCACGGTTTCGACGTTGAAGAAACTATTGCGGCGCGTATGACGGGCGGGCGTGCCGGTTCTGATCTGTTCGGTGAGCTGATGCAGATGGACCAGCGCTTCGGCGTGCAAGATCGGGGCGGCGTCTCGTGTCCACGCCTGCACCGCGGGAAACGTCACGATGCCGCTGTCGTGCGTGAGCGTGACGACGCAGGTACGCATGTGAATACCGTCCAGCGGACTGACGTTTTGCGCGAGCACATAAGTCGAGTATGCGATGTCGCCGAAGCGTCGATTGACACACGACAACGTCGGACACCCGGCGTTGCGGGCCAGCAGTTCGCTATCCGAGGCCAACGTGACCAGCACCGACGGCGGGTGCGTGAACCAGCGATGCAGATAGCGCTCGACCCCCGTCGACCTGGGCGGCTCGCGCCGCACCGCCAGCACCCGGCCGGCATGACACAGTGCCGGATTTTCATGCGGACGCTTGCAGGGCGCCGGCTTGCCACCCGTGGGGCGGCATAGCGCTGTCGCAGCGGGCCCGATGGACGAGGGTTCGATGGCAGTGGGCAACATGGCAGATCTCCCGCACGCGAGGGCGTCGCGTGATGTGGTTCGTGCGAGCTAAGGAACGGCGGGCCGGTCGCGGCGCCGCCGCAATGTCGGGATGACGGAATTGCGGAATTACATGAGCGCGTGACGGAGTCAGCGGTCTTTGAGCAACGGCAACCGCAGGTCGTCGGCAAATGCACCGATGACGTCGATCTGATGGGCAGAGCCGATCAACTGCGGCGATCCCGTCAGGCGAATGTCGGTGATCGCCTCCTCGACACTGACCTGATGACACTGGCCCGGTGCGCCGGCATACAGCGCGATGGCGGCGATGAGCACACCGGCAATGCCATCGGTGTCGTCGAACACGATGACCGCGCCGCCGGCAGCCGGACCTTGCGTTTTGTCGTGCGGCGCGGCGGGCGGCGGCACATGCCGGGTAGCGTCTTCGATGAACTGAAGGGTCTGGGTCACGTACAGTTTGTCGGCCGCGACTTCCGGCGCGTGCCGGTACGGCGCGTGCAGCACGGCGAAGGTCGCCTCCCGCGATGCCGACTTCAGTGTGGTCGCGTAGAGGCTGAAGTCCGTCATGCAAGTCGCCGCCGCACTGGTGGCGATGTGGCGGGTGTCGATGCGAATCTGACGCTTGCGGCCATCGTCCGGGGGGGGCGCGCACAGGCAATGCGCGGGTGAAGGGCTGTCCGGCGCGACGTGGGCCGTCACGTGCACGACGACATTCGGGCGCAGCGTCATCAGGAGTTCCAGATGGCGTTCGATGTCGGCAGGCCCGGGCGCCTGACACGCCACTGCCACCCTGCGGCCAGCGACGTGTATGACACTGGCCGGCAGCAGCGCACCGTTGCGCCCGCGCAGCACGGTCTGACGCGAGACCCAGAGCTTGCGGTCGCGGCTCGTCGACAATTCGCGATGAAATTGTTCGCGATAGGGCGAGCCCCGAGCGGTCAGCCGTTTGTACAAGCCGGTAATGCTTTGCGCCGACCCCATGCGCAGCTTGAGCTCCGACAGTGCGTCGTGCGGCAGGCAACGCCCGGCGATTTCGATACTGCACAGGCTGTCGTGATCCCGCCAACGGATGTGACGCCCGATGCGCTGAAGCATCCGGTCCTTAAGGCCTGCCGTGGCGTTGCGCAGCAGCCAGACGAGCACGTGCGGCTGGTCGAGCCGCGTCGCGCGTGTGTTCGGGAAAAGACGCGCGAAGCCGCGAGGGCGAACGGTCATACCGCCCGGCGGGCATGGCAACTGCGCCGCGACGAGCATCTCGTGTGCGCGTCGCCATTGCCGGGGATGCCGGTAGGCAGTCCAGCCGATGAGCAACATCAGATAGCCGTCATGATTCACCCCAATCGTGGTGCGGGCGGGGTCGATCGCGTGGCGGCATATGAGACGGTGCAGACGCTCGGCTTCATGACGGGTCAGGGTCGCAGCGTTGATCTGCGTGTGGATCGAGGCCATGCGCCGGGTTTCCTCCAAAATCCAGAACGAGCATGGATTCATGGTCGTCGTCGCGCCTGAATGGCGCTTGCATGTTTGGCTCATCGCGTAGGTTGGCCCCGGCCGCGCGGGCACCGCCGGTCAGCCGGGGCGGGGGGACACTACGCCGGATCAGAGGCCGCGGTTTGTGAGCATGCGCCTGAGCAGATTCGAATCGACCCCGGACTGTTGCTGCAACTGTTCCATGAAGGTGAAGGGCTGAGCCGTTTGCAGTGCACGGGCGACGCGTGCTGCACGTACGGCGTTCTGGCTCGCTGCCGTGAAGGTGGCGCTGCGCGCGATGTTAGGGCGTGGCTTAGGCACCGGAGGTTTCGACGCTGCCGTGGTCACGTCCAGCGGTGCCGGCGCCGCTGTGGCCACGTTCGGAAGCGACGCGTTGCGCAGCATTGGCGTAGGACGCCCGGCGGTTGCTGCGATCGCGACAGGCACCGACCCCGGTGAGCGACGCGGTGCCGCGACCGGCACGGCCACGCCAGCGGCTCGCCGTGCGGCTTCAACGCTGCTACATAACGCCTCGCGATTCATCTTCGGCGGCAGCGGCGGCGCATTGTCGGGACCACGCGCGAGTTCAGCCAAGATCTCCGGCAACAGGCTCCAGTCCACCTTGCTCGGCATGGGCGAGGTGTCAACGCTGCTGGCACGGGATCGCGCGTTAGGCGTGGTGGTCTTTGGTGTCGGTGTCGGTGTCGTGAGCGTGGGCGCGCTAGCTGACCGGGGGCGTTGCGCGGACGACGACTTGCGGGCTTGCGGGGGCGGTGCCGCGTAAGACGTGCGATGCGTTCGCAACGTCATGACCAAGTTCTGCGCGGCGGGCTTGCTCAGGCGGAGCGAATCTTGTTGGAGCGTTGATTTCGCGCTCTCGCTAAATTTGTTTTCTTTGAGAAATTTCAACGCCCGATGCGTTTCCTTCGGATGCAGCAAGTACTGCATGCCCTTGTAGAGCGCGAGCGAACCGTCCTTGCGAATGCCGATGCGCATGTCTTGCGTATCGAAGGCTCCCGTTCTCAGATATTCCAACGCCGCCGAAGACTGGGTGGCGACCGATTGCAGCGTATTTGACATGGCGTAATCTCCTCTTCCAATGTGACGCACGCGCACGCAGTCCCGCGAGAGACACCGGTGTTCCGGATGCCGCTGGCAAGGGTTTTGTGCCGGGCCGTGCAGGATCAGATTTGGTTTTACGCGATGCGCCTACCAGCGACTCGCAGATAACGCTCATCGTCGGCGCGGTGAGCGGACGATGAAAAACAAACGGCAGAGCGAAGGCTCTGCCGTTGTTGTGGCGACACGTTGAGAGGGTGTCGCCGGGGTGATGCGCGAGGGACGTTGAGCGCCGTCAGCTCTGCATCAATCGCTTCTCGCGCGCGACACTCATCAGAATGCCCACGCCCAGACCGAGCGTCACGAGCGCCGTACCGCCGTAACTCATGAACGGCAGCGGCACGCCCACCACGGGCAGAATGCCGCTCACCATGCCCATGTTCACGAACGCATAGGTGAAGAAGATCATCGTCACGGCCCCCGCGAGCAAGCGGCCGAACAGCGTGGCCCCAGACGCGGCAATCATCAGCCCGCGCGCGACCAGCAGCAGATACAGCAGAATCAGCACCCCTTCGCCGATCAGCCCGAACTCTTCGGCAAACACGGCGAAGATGAAGTCGGTGTGCTTCTCGGGAATGAATTCCAGATGCGCCTGCGTGCCCTTGAGCCAGCCTTTGCCCATCGTGCCGCCCGAGCCGATCGCGATCACCGATTGAATCGTGTGGAAGCCCTTGCCCAGCGGATCCGACGTGGGGTCGAGCAGCGTGCACACGCGGTGCTTCTGGTAGTCGTGCAGGATGTGCCATTCGACGTCGGGCTGGCAAATCTTGTCTTCGAGCGCGAGGATCGTGCCGATGCCGATGACTGCGGCGATGAGCACCGGCAGAATCAGCTTCCACGACAACCCGGCCAGATAGATCACGTACAGCCCGGCGGCGGCCACCAGCAGGCCGGTGCCCAAGTCGGGCTGCTTGGCGATCAGGCCCACCGGCACGCCGAGCAGCGCGAGCGCGGCCAGATAATCGAACCAGCGGATGTTGCCTTCGCGTTTCTGGAAGTACCACGCGAGCATCAGCGGCATGGCGATCTTCATGATTTCGGACGGCTGGATCACCATGCCGACATTCAGCCAGCGCTTTGCGCCCTTCTTCGTCAGACCGAACATGGCGACGGCAATGAGCAGTGCCACCCCGGCCGTGTAGAGCGGCACGGCAAACTTCATCAGTGTCTGGGTGGGCATCATGGCGAGCACCCACATCAGGATGAAGGTCAGCACGATGTTGCGGATCTGGTCTTCGACGCGCCCGGGCACGTCGATGCTGGCGCTGTAGAGCGTGACGAGCCCTACGCACAGCAACAGGAACACGATCAGCGCGAGCGGCTTGTCGAAGGCGACGAACAGGCGCTTGACCTGTTCTTTCCACGTATGTTTGTCGAGCGCCATCATGGCGTTCCTCCTTGCGCGCTTTGTGCACGGATCGCCGCACGATGGCGGGCTTCATCGGCAACGGTCGGGCTCACGGCAGGCTGACGCTGCGGCGCTGGCGGTGCGGGGGGTGCTTTGGCGGTGTTTGCAGCACTCGGCGCTGAGGCTTTGCCATCCGCCGGGCGTGCCGCGCCCGCGACGGCTGCCGAGGCAACCCCCGTGACACCCGGTCCCGGCGCAACGCGCGAGACCGTCGTGGTGGCCGGGCCGTAGCCCGCCGCCGCACGCAGGCCCAGTTCGGCGGCGCTGGCGGGCGGTGCATCCGGTGCAGCCGACACGCCCGCAACGCCGGACGCGGCGCCCGCTACCGACGCCCCGGCTTGCAGCGCGGCCGCTTCGGCAGCGCGCTCCTTCGGTTCGTCCACGAGATAGTAGTCGAGCAGACGGCGTGCCACCGGACCGGCCTGCGCGCCACCCCAACCGGCGTTCTCCACGATCAGCGCGATGGCGATCTTGGGGTTTTCGGCCGGTGCGAAGGCGATGAACAACGCGTGGTCGCGTTTGAACTCCGGAATCGCGTTGTGGTTGTACTTCTCGTTCTTGCCCAGCGAGTAGACCTGCGCCGTCCCGGTCTTGCCACCGGCGTCGTACGGGGCGCCCGCAAACGCCTGACGGCCCGTGCCTTCCTTGATCACGCCGACCATCGCGCGTTTGACGAAGTCGATGTCGGCCTGCTTGTACGGCAGCCGCGCGCTCTCGTGCGGCACGGTGAGCTGGCGCGAATGCGACACCGGGTCTTCGACCGCTTTCACGAGGTGAGGCTTCATCACCACGCCGTCGTTGGCCAGCGTGGCGGTGGCGTGGGCGAGTTGCAGAATCGTGAACGAGTTGTAGCCCTGACCGATGCCCAGACTGATCGTCTCGCCGTCGTACCACTTCTGCTGCGCGGCCGTTTTGTAGGCTTTGCGCTTCCACTCGGTCGAGGGCAGGATGCCGCGCGCCTCGCCTTCGATGTCGATGCCGGTCAACTGGCCGAAGCCGAGCGGCTTCATGAAGTCGTGGATCGCGTTCACGCCGAGGTCGTGCGCGAGCATGTAGTAATACGTGTCGTTCGACACCACGATCGAGCGGTACATGTCGATCCAGCCCTGACCGTTGCGCACGTCGTTACGGAACGTGTGATTGCCGAGCGTGAACGAACCCGTGTCCTGAAAGCCCCAGTTCGTGGTGCGCTTGCCCAGCGTCAGCGCTGCGAGCGCCATGAACGGCTTGTAGGTGGAACCGATCGGGTATGTGCCGCGCAGCGGACGGTTGAGCAGCGGGCGGTCGGCCGAGTTGTTCAGGGCGTCCCAGTTCTGCTGGTCGATGCCTTCGACGAACATGTTCGGGTCGAAGCTCGGCGCAGAGACGAAGGCGAGCACGTCACCCGTTTTCGGCTCGATCGCGACCACGGCACCGCGCCGTCCGGCAAATGCCTGCTCGGCGACCTGCTGGAGCTTGATGTCGATCGACAGCACCAGATTGTCGCCGGGCGTGGCAGGCGTGCGCGAGATCGTGCGCACCGGCCGGCCGCCGGCGGTCACTTCGATTTCTTCGAAGCCGGTGATGCCGTGCAACTGCGTCTCGTAGCTCTGTTCCACGCCGATCTTGCCGACGTAGTCCGTGCCCTTGTAGTTGTTCACGTCGCGGCGGATGTCGTACTTCGCGCTGTCGCTGTCGTTCTCGTCGCTCATCGCCTCGATGCGCTGGCGATCGCGCAGCGAAATCCGGCCGATGTAGCCGATCACGTGCGCGGCAGTCTCGCCCAGCGGATATTGCCGGAACAGACGCGCGTGCACGTCCACGCCGGGGAAGCGGAAGCGTTGCGCGGTAAAGCGGGCCACTTCGTCGTCGGTCAGGCGCGTGCGGATCGGCAGGCTCTCGAAGCTCTTGCTGTCGTCCATAAGCTTCTTGAAGCGGGCGCGGTCGCGCGGCGTGATGTCGATCACGTCGGACAGATCGGTAATCAGATCTTCGAGCGGACGGCCGATCTTCGACGGCGTGATTTCCAGCGTGTAAGCCGAATAGTTGCGCGCGAGCACCACGCCGTTGCGGTCCATGATCACGCCGCGGTTGGGCACGATCGGGGCGAGCGAGACGCGGTTTTCGTCGGCTTGCAGGGCGTACTGATTGTGGCGGAAGACTTGCAGATAGACGAAGCGGACCGCGAGCAGGCTGAAGCAGATCAGCACGAAGAGCGCGGCCGCCGTCACCCGCAGGTGAAACGTCTGTAGTTGCTGCTGGGGATTCTTGAACTCGGTCATGCTGGCGGGTACGGGCGGGCCATGGTGGTGCGATCGTTCGGGTGGTGGCCCATCAGATCGGACGCGTGTCGTCGCGGTCGACGGCGCGCTTCTGAGGCGCCAGCAGCAGGATACTGATCACGGGCCAGAGCAGCGCTTCGACGAAGCTGGCGGCCAGCGGCCACCATCCCGGAAACGCAGCACCCGTGGCGAGCCGGATGATGAACGGCACCACGTGGGCAAGTAACAGCAACGGCAAGACAGTCAACGCCTGACCGAGCAGCGTGAAAAACAGTACCCGGCGGTGGATCATGATAGCGCCGTACGACAGCAGCGTGTAAGCGAGCGCATGCTCACCCAGCAAGCCGGCGTTGTGCACGTCCATGAGCAGGCCGACGAGGAACGCCACGCCCATGCCGACTTTGCGCGGCTGGTGGATGTTCCAGAACATCAGCACGAGCGCGACAAAGTCGGGCATGGCGGGGGCATGGCCCCACGGCATCAGGTTGACCAGAAACGCCACCACGAGACTGAGCGTGATGAAGTACGGATTGACCGGCAGCAGGATGTATTGCGGTCGTGGCATGTCGATTCCTTAGTGGCCTTTCTTGAGGGACGGCGTGCGCTTCGGATCGGCACGCGTGGCACCCTTCTGGCCGGGCTTTTCACCGCTGGCCGACGGATCGGAGGCGCGCGCGAGATCGGCGGCGGCGTCCGGATGCAGGGCGAGCGGCGTGGTGTATTGCAGGACCAGCACCTGGCGCTGGCTGCGAAGGTTGGCGACCGGCTGGCACAGGATGCGTGCGAAGGCGGTGTCCGAGACACGATCGACCTTGGTGATGCGGGCCACGGGCAGACCGGCCGGGTAGATGCCGTCCAGACCGCTGGTGGCGATTTCGTCGCCGACCTTCACGTCCGCAGACAGCGGGATGAAGCGCAGATCGAGCACGTCGCCGCGCAGGCCGCCGTAAATCACGCTGTGCACGCCGCTGCGGGTGACTTGCACGGGCACAGCCTGTTCCTTGTCGGTCAGCAGCGTCACTTCGCTTTGCAGCAGGAACACGCGCGAGACCTGACCGAGCAGGCCCTGCTCGGTAACGACCGGCGCGCCAAGCTTCACGCCATGCTTCGTGCCGCGATCGATGACCACGCGCTGCGTGAACGGGTCACGCGTGTCGTACTCGATTTCGGCGGGAATGCTGGGTACCGGCAGGCGTTCGCGCAGCGTGAGCAACTGGCGCAGGTGTTCGTTCTCGGCGACGAGCTGATTGTTGCGCTGGGCTTGGACTGCGAGTTCGAGGTTTTTCTCGCGCAGTGTGCCGTTCTCGGTCGTGAGCTGGTTTTCCGTCGAGAAGAAGCCTGCGACGTTCAGGATGGCATCGCGCGGCAGCAGCATCATGCGCTGGACGGGATAGAGGGCGGTACCGACGACAGTGCGCACTCGCTCGAGCGTGTTGTAGTGCGAGTCGACCACGAGCAGGCCGATGGCGAGCGCGACAAAACAGATCAGCCGGGCCAACGCCGACGGACCCTGTTTGAACAGTGGCGGCGGACTGTACTGCATGGTGGGCCCTTCAGGGGAGCACGCGCAGCAAGGCGCTGCGGTGCGCGAATGGTGTCAGTCGGGCGCGACCGGGTGGCATGGCAATGCCCCCCGTGCGCGTATGAGTGCAGCGTAGCCCGTCCGGTCTGGCGGGGTGTGGATGGTGTTGCCCCACCGCGCCGGACGACGGACCACGCACGTTGGCTTACTCGTAGGAGAAGATGCTGCCGAGCTTGTCCATACGCTCGAGCGCCATGCCCGAGCCACGCACCACGCACGTGAGCGGGTCTTCGGCGACGAGCACCGGCAGACCGGTTTCTTCGGCGAGCAGGCGATCCAGATCACGCAGCAATGCGCCACCGCCCGTGAGCATCATGCCGCGCTCGGCGATGTCGGCGCCCAGTTCCGGCGGCGTCTGTTCGAGGGCGATCTTCACCGACGACACGATCTGGTTCAGCGGATCGGTCAGGGCTTCGAGAATTTCGTTGCTGGAAATCGTGAAGGCGCGCGGAATGCCTTCCGACAGGTTGCGGCCCTTGACTTCCATTTCCTTGACTTCCGAACCCGGGAAAGCCGAACCGATCTCTTTCTTGATCGCTTCTGCCGTCTGTTCGCCGATCAGCATGCCGTAGTTGCGGCGGATGTAATTGACGATGGCTTCGTCGAACTTGTCGCCACCGACGCGGACCGAACCCTTGTAGACGATACCGCCCAGCGAGATCACGCCGACTTCGGTCGTGCCGCCGCCGATGTCGACGACCATCGAGCCCGTGGCTTCCGAGACCGGCAGGCCGGCACCGATGGCGGCAGCCATCGGCTCTTCAATGAGATAGACCTGCGAGGCGCCGGCACCGTGTGCGGCTTCCTTAATAGCGCGGCGCTCGACCTGGGTCGAACCGCACGGTACGCAAATGATGATGCGGGGCGAAGGCGAGAACAGGCGCGATTCGTGCGCCATCTTGATGAACTGCTTGATCATCTGTTCGGTGACCGTGAAGTCGGCGATAACGCCATCCTTCATCGGGCGGATCGCCTCGATGTTGCCCGGTACTTTGCCAAGCATCTGCTTGGCTTCCTTACCGACGGCCTGAATCGTCTTCTTACCGCTCGGGCCACCTTCCTGACGAATAGCAACGACTGACGGTTCGTCGAGGACGACGCCCTTGCCGCGCATATAGATCAGAGTGTTTGCCGTGCCGAGGTCGATGGCCAGGTCGTTGGAGAAATAGCTGCGAAGAAAACCGAACATGCAAAATCCTGTGTTTGCGTGAGACCGCCCCAAGGGATGTGACTGGGACGGCTGCCTGTCATCTGGGTTCCGGACTGTTCGCAAAAAAAACGCCAGGCGCCACGCGGCGGCTCGCGAATCGTGCGGACAAACCGAGGAATGCTGTGCCGGCAGGAGGCGGGGCTGCCTTCGTAAATTCGTCGCGTCAGGGTCATCCAATGGACTGCGCGATCATCTGTCACGCCCCCCGGACTTGCCGTGGCCCACCTGCGCGACAGCGGCGAAGGGTGCAAAAACACGCTTCGACGCAAATTTAATGCGCAATGATACCTTATAATTTCGCAGGTTTTGCAGGAAAAACGAGCACGTTGACACCACATTCGGCTCCCCCGGCCCTCGCGCCGAAAGCCCCGTGGCATGGCGCGCCAGCCCTCCTGCGCAGCCCGGTGCGCGGAGTAAAACCGCGCGTGATCGCCAACGCGAGCGCGCATTCTCCGCATCCTGTCCCTAATTTCGGCGTCAGGCCTGCATCCGGCTGCTCTCCAATGCGCATTTTTTCGGGATTTCTTCATGGCTTTGAATCTCTCCGACGTCAAACGCATCGCTCATCTCGCACGTCTGGAGCTGGCGGATGACGAGGCGGCTCACATGGAAAAGGAGCTCAACGGCTTCTTCGCGCTCGTCGAGCAGATGCAGTCGGTCGACACGACCGGCGTCGCTCCCCTCGCGCATCCGATTGAGCAAATTCAGGCAGTTGCCCAGCGACTGCGTACCGATGCCGTGACCGAAGTGGTCGATCGCGACGCCAATCAGCGTCCGGCACCTGCGGTTCAGGACGGCCTGTATCTGGTGCCGAAGGTCATCGAGTGACAACCGCCGCGCGCAACTGCACCGGGTTATCCGGTCACTGCGCGACACGTTACGGCGCGCCGGCGTTACGTGCACTACATGCATTACATGCGTTAGCTGCGTGAATACGCCCATCGCGCCCCGTCACTCCCTCATGCGCTCTATTGCCGCCACCATGGAACAAGATCTGATTCATTTGCAGGACCTGCGCGCCGCGCTCGACGCTAAGCGCGTATCGAGCGTCGAGCTCACGCAACACTATCTGTCGCGCATCGCCGATGCAGCCGACCTCAACGCCTTCGTGCAGGTCGACGCCGAGGCCAGCCTCGCCCAAGCCCGTGCCGCCGACGCGCGCATTGCCGCCGGTGAAGGGGCTAACCGTCCGCTGCTGGGCATTCCCGTCGCGCACAAGGACGTGTTCGTCACGCGCGGCTGGCGCAGCACCGCCGGCTCGCGCATGCTCGAAAACTATGTGAGCCCGTACGATGCCGCCGTGGTCGAGCGTCTGTCCGGTGCCGGTATGGTCACGCTCGGCAAGACCAACATGGACGAGTTCGCGATGGGCTCGTCGAATGAAAACTCGTACTTCGGTCCGGTGAAAAACCCGTGGGACAAGCGCGCCGTGCCCGGCGGCTCGTCGGGCGGCTCGGCCGCGGCCGTGGCGGCACGCCTCGCGCCCGTGGCTACGGGCACGGATACCGGCGGCTCGATTCGCCAACCGGCCGCGTTCTGCGGTGTGACCGGCATCAAGCCGACGTATGGCCGCGTGTCGCGTTACGGCATGATCGCCTTCGCATCGTCGCTCGATCAGGGCGGCCCGTTCGGCCATAGCGCCGCAGACTGCGCGTGGATGCTCAACGGCATGGCCGGTTTCGATGCCCGCGATTCCACCAGTCTGGAGCGCGCCGACGAGGACTTCGCGCGCGGTCTGGGCAAGCCGCTCGACGGCGCCACCGCCGACAAGCCGCTCGCCGGTCTGCGTATCGGTCTGCCGGCCGAGTACTTCGGTGAAGGGCTCGACGCCGACGTGCGCGAAGCCATCGACAACGCGCTGGCCGAATTCGAGAAGCTCGGCGCCGTGCGCGTGCCGGTGACGCTGCCGAAAACCGAGCTGTCGATCCCCGTTTATTACGTACTCGCCCCGGCGGAAGCCTCGTCGAACCTGTCGCGCTTCGATGGCGTGCGTTTCGGCCATCGCGCGGCCGAGTACGGCGATCTGCTCGACATGTACAAGAAGTCGCGTGCCGAAGGCTTCGGCACCGAAGTGAAGCGCCGCATTCTGGTGGGCGCGTATGTGCTGTCGCATGGCTACTACGACGCGTACTACCTGCAGGCGCAGAAGATTCGCCGCCTGATCGCGCAGGACTTCCAGAACGCGTTTGCCCAGTGCGACGTGATCATGGGCCCGGTCGCGCCGTCGGTCGCTTGGAACCTCGGCGAAAAGAGCGCCGACCCGGTGCAGATGTATCTGGCCGATATCTACACGCTGTCGGTGAGTCTGGCCGGTCTGCCGGGCATGAGCCTGCCGGTGGGACAGGGCCGCGAATCGCGTCCGGTCGGTCTGCAAATGATCGGTAATTACTTCGACGAAGCCCGCCTGCTGCAAGTGGCCGACGCGTTCCAGCGCGCGACCGACTGGCACAAGCGCGCGCCGGCGGGCGTATAACGATGGCCCGCCAGCGCGTTGTGACTTCGCCCCTCGCCGGTACTGCCGGCGACCGTGCGCGTCCCGCTGCCACGAGGCAGCGCGTGGGCCGTCTGGCGGCACTGGCCGGATTGGCCGCGACCGTGCTCACGCTCGCGTCGTGTAGTCTGCCGTTCAGCCGTCCTACGCCAATTGCGTACCGCGAAATCAATCTGTCGGGCTATTGCTCGCAGACGGACGAAGACGGTTTTCGCGAGCAGGCGACGTTGAAGGTGTCGGCCAATCAGGTGCAGGCACTCGACTGGCGCTTGTGGGTGGGTAAGCGCGGCAGTTGCCACTTCAATCTGGCGGATTTTCATCAGACGCAATCGCGCCCGAGTATCGAGTTGCGCGCGAACAGCGGCAGTTGCAAGCTGCTGATCTGGCAAGACCCGGGCAACGTGACGATCGGTCACGCGAACTGCGAGGCGTATTGCACGCCGGGCGTCTATGAGAACGCGTGGCCCGTGAGCTTCGATCCGCGCTCGGGCATTTGCGCGGCGGGCACGCGCCGGTAATTTGACGAACAGGCGGGGACGTTTGCCGGGGACATCGCACAACGCGATACCGGTGACGAACCCGCAGCAACGGCAGGGCGAGCGCGCCGTGCCGACAAGCTAAGACAGGGTGAACCTTATGCAATGGGAAGTCGTTATTGGTCTGGAGACGCACGCACAGCTCTCCACCGCTTCCAAGATTTTCTCGGGCGCATCGACGCAATTCGGCGCGGCCCCCAACACGCAGGCGTGTCCGGTGGACCTGGCGCTGCCGGGTGTGCTGCCCGTGCTCAATCGCGGCGCCGTCGAGCGTGCGATCGAGTTCGGTCTCGCCATCGGGTCGACCATCGCGCCGCGCAGCATCTTCGCGCGCAAGAATTACTTCTACCCCGATCTGCCGAAGGGCTACCAGATCAGCCAGTACGAGATTCCGGTGGTGCAGGGCGGCTCGCTGAAGATTCAGGTCGAAGCCGATGCCCGCACGGGTCGTGAAGCTTACGAGAAGGTCGTGACGCTCACGCGCGCGCATCTGGAGGAAGACGCCGGCAAATCGCTGCACGAAGACTTCGCGGGCATGACGGGCATCGACCTGAACCGTGCCGGGACGCCGTTGCTGGAAATCGTGACCGAGCCGGAAATGCGCAGCGCGGCCGAAGCCGTGGCGTATGCCAAGGCTCTGCACGGTCTGGTGGTGTGGCTGGGTATTTGCGACGGCAACATGCAGGAAGGCTCGTTCCGCTGTGACGCCAACGTGTCGGTGCGTCCGGTCGGTCAGAAGGAATTCGGTACGCGCGCCGAAATCAAGAACCTGAATTCGTTCCGGTTCCTCGAAGAGGCGATTCAGTACGAAGTGCGCCGTCAGATCGAGCTGATCGAAGACGGTGGCAAGGTCGTGCAGGAAACGCGTCTGTATGACCCGGACAAGAAAGAAACGCGCTCGATGCGCAGCAAGGAAGACGCGCACGACTATCGCTACTTCCCGGACCCGGACCTGATGCCGCTCGTGATCGATGCCGAATGGATCGAGCGCGTGCGCGCCGGGCTGCCTGAACTGCCGGCCGGCATGCAAGTGCGCTTTGTCGAGCAATACGGCCTGTCGGATTACGACGCCGCTGTGCTCACGCAGTCGAAGGCGCAGGCGGGTTACTTCGAAGCCGTGGTGGCCAAGGCCGGTGCGGCCAGCGCCAAGCCGGCCGCGAACTGGATCATGGGCGAGCTCTCGTCGCTGCTCAACCGCGAAGACATCGGTATTGATGCCAGCCCGGTCTCGGCCGCGCAGTTGGCCGGTCTGCTGGCCCGAATCGCCGACAACACGATCTCGAACAAGATCGCCAAGGAAGTCTTCCAACTGATGTGGGAAGAGCGCGCCACCGACGATGGCGCTGCCGATCGCCTCATCGAAGCGAAGGGCTTGAAGCAGATCACCGACACCGGCGCGATCGAGAAGATCATCGACGAAGTGCTGGCGGCCAACGCCAAGTCGGTCGAGGAATTCCGGGCCGGTAAGGAAAAGGCGTTCAACGCGCTGGTCGGTCAGGCGATGAAGGCCACCAAGGGCAAGGCCAACCCGGCGCAAGTCAACGAGTTGCTCAAGAAGAAGCTGGGCGCCTGAATGAGCGCCTAAGGTTCAGCGCCTCATGCAAAAGCGCGGCAGCCGTTATGGTGCCGCGCTTTTGCGTTTACGGTCTGCTTCTAGCCCCCTTACTGGCTCCCCCCGCTCCGCGCTCACGCTTCGCTTCCCCGGCCCCCCGCCTTATCTGCCCGCGTGATTCGCTTATATCGGGCTTTTTTTCTCCCCTCCGCAAATTGCGCGATACTGCCACTCTGGCGCCCCAAGGGCGTGCGCTTGTCACGAAGGAGTTGGCGATGTTCGAGAAATACCGCGTACCGTTTGGCAAGAAGCTCGACCTGTCGGACTACGATCCGGCCGACAAGCCGTTCTCGGGCGATAGCAAAGACGACGACAAGGAGCGGTTGGCGGAGCTGGCCGCGAAGCTCGACGAGTTGCAGACCATCCTGCACGCCAACAGCAAGCACCGGGTATTGCTCGTGCTGCAAGGCATGGACACCAGCGGCAAGGACGGCACCATTCGCGCTGTGTTCCAGAACGTGGACCCGCTGGGCATTCGCGTGGCCAACTTCAAGTCGCCCACGCCCATCGAGCTGGCGCGCGACTTTCTGTGGCGCGTGCACATGGTGGTGCCCGCCGCGGGCGAGCTCGCCATCTTCAACCGCAGCCACTACGAAGACGTGCTGATCACGCGCGTGCACGACTGGATCGATGCCGACGAGTGCAAGCGCCGCTACACGCACATCAACAACTTCGAGCAACTGCTGGTCGATAACAACACGACCATCATCAAGTGCTTCCTGCATATCTCGAACGAAGAGCAGCGCAAGCGCTTGCAGGAGCGTATCGACGACCCGAACAAGCATTGGAAATTCGAGCTGGGCGACCTCAAGGAACGCAGCTTCTGGCCGCAATACACCAAGGCATACGAAGCGGCTTTATCGGCGACCTCGACGGAAAATGCGCCGTGGTATATCGTGCCTTCCGACTCGAAACGTCACCGTAATCTGATGGTGGCAGAGTTGCTGGTGCAAGCGCTGACTGACCTGAAGTTGTCCTATCCACCGGCAAGACCCGAATTGACGGGCATGAAGGTGGAATGAAACCTTGCAGGGTCCGGGTCGAATGTCGAAGCAAAGCAGTATTGAGGTGACGTGAGCGGCCGTGGGAGACCACGGCCGTTTTAATAGAAGAAACCGGCGCAGCCGGACGGGCGGGGGCCTGTCGTGCTGAATGGGCGTATCGGACCTGTTGAATAGATCGAACAGGTCGAACGGATCGCGCCGCATGGGGAAACGGGGAAGAAGATGAGTGACGAGAACGCCCGCCGGCCATTGCCGGTGGCGGGGGACAAGGCTGCCGCCCATCAACCGCAGGCCGGCCATGGCGCGGCGACGGCGGGTGAAGCGGCTTCGGGTGGCAAATCGGGTAACAAATCGGCTAACAAGCGCCCCCGCCGTTGGGTGGCCGCCGTACTGGCGGTCGTGGTGGTGGCAGGCGCCGGGGCGTGGCTGCGCTCGCGCGGCGCCGAAAAGCCGGTCAAGGCGGCGCTGGCGCCCTCGGTGACGGCAGCGACGGTCGACGTACGTGACGTGCCCGTGCGATTGGTGGCGAACGGGACGGTCACCGCGCGGCAGACCATCGAAGTGCGCCCGCAGATTTCCAGCATCATCCGTCAGGTGCATATCAAGGAAGGCGACTTCGTCAAAGCCGGGCAATTGCTGTTCTCGCTCGACGCGCGCATGGACGAGGCCAACCTCAAGAAGGTGCAGGCACAACTCACCAAGGACGAAGCCGATCTGGCCAACGCACGCCGCACGCTGGCGCGCACGAAGCAACTGATCGCCGAGCACTTCGTCTCGCAAAGCGCGCTCGATACGGCGCAGAGCGGCGTGGATAGCCTCACCGCGCAGGTCGCGGCCGACCGTGCGGCGATCTCGGCCAGTCAGGTCGCAGTCGACTACAACCAGATTCGCGCCGGTATCGACGGCCGCACCGGGGCCATCAACGTGCACCCGGGCAGTCTCGTGACGCCGGGTGGCGCGGCGCTCGTGACCATTACCCAACTCGATCCGATCGACATCAGCTTCACGCTGCCGGAAGGCGCGCTGGCTGAATTACAGGCGGCACGCGCCGGTGGCCCGGTGGCGGTGACTGCCACGCTGGGCACGACGGGGATGACCGCAACCGGTCAACTCAGCTTCATCGACAACGCGGTGGACTCGCAGACCGGCACGATTCGCCTGAAGGCGGCGTACGACAACCGCGATGCGAAGCTGTGGCCGGGGATGTATCTGAACATCGCCGTGATCGGCCGCATTCTGAAGCAGGCCAGCGTGGTGCCGCCGCAAGCGGTACAGACCGGCCCGGATGGCAAGTTCGTCTACGTGATCGGTGCGGACGGGAAGGTGAGCGCCAAGCCGGTGAAGGTCGGTTACGTGGAAGCGAAGCTCGCCGTCGTCGAAGGCGTGCCCGCAGGCGCGCGCGTGGTGCAGGAGGGCGCGGAGAATCTGCGGCCCGGTAACAAGGTGACCGTGGTCGCCTCGCGCGAAGGGGGCGACGCGACACCGCAGACGAAGGACGCAACGAAGGCCGCCGCTGCCACGTCCACCGAAGTGCGTACCGCTGACGCTGCTGACGTCACCACGCGGAAGAGCACGCCATGAACCTCTCCGAACTATGTATCCGTCGGCCGGTGATGACGATTCTGCTGTGTGTGGCAGCGGTCGTCGCCGGGTTGATCGCTTACGGACAGATTCCGATCTCGGCCTTGCCGAGCTACAACTCGCCGGTGATTCAGGTCACCGCGACGCTGCCCGGGGCGAGTCCGGAGACCATGGCGGCATCCGTTGCGGCGCCCATGGAGAAGCAGTTCTCGACGATTGCGGGCGTCGCGGTCATCAGTTCGACCAATACCCAAGGCACCACCTCGATCATCATCGAGTTCGATAGCGATCGTGATATCGACGCCGCCGCCGTCGACGTGCAGGCCGCGCTCTTCCGTGCGCAGCGCAAGCTGCCGGTAGAGATGACCACACCGCCGTCGTATCGCAAGGTGAACCCGGCCGACGCGCCGATTCTCTTCCTCGCGATGAATTCGCCGTCGATGTCGCTGGCCGAACTCGACGACTACGCCGAAAACCTCGTCTCGCCAACGCTCTCCACGCTGCCCGGCGTCGCGCAGGTGCTGATCTTCGGGCAGAAGCGTTTCGCGGTGCGTGTGAAGGCGCGCCCCGATGCGCTCGCCGCCCGCAAGCTCACGCTCGACGACGTGGCCCGCGCACTGGCCTCGGCCAACGCCAACAGCCCCGTGGGCACGCTCGACGGCAGCCGCCAGACGCTGACCATCGAAGCCAACCGCCAGATGACCAAGGCCGACCAGTTCGCGAACCTGATCATCGCGAGCGTGAACGGCAGCCCGGTCTATCTGCGCGACGTGGCCGAAGTGCAAGACAGCGTCGAATCGGTCAAGACCGGCAGTTGGGTCAATGGCGAGCGCTCGATCGTGCTGGCCGTGCTGCGTCAGCCCAATGCGAACACGGTGGCGACGGTCGATCAGGTGAAGGCGGCGCTGCCGCGTCTGGCCGAGCAGATGCCGCAGTCGATTCAGGTCAAGTTGTTCAACGACCGCTCGGTGTCGATTCGTGAATCGATCGACGACGTGCAGTTCACGCTGGGCCTCACGGTGATTCTGGTCACGCTCGTGATCTTCCTGTTCCTGCGCCGGCTGGCCGCGACGATGATCCCGGTGATGTCGCTGCCGGTGTCGCTGATCGGCACCGTCGCGCTCATGAAGGGCATGGGCTACTCCATCGACAACATCTCGCTGCTGGGCATCACGCTCGCGGTGGGGCTGGTGGTGGACGACGCCATCGTGATGCTCGAGAACATCGTGCGCCACATCGAGAACGGCGTGCCGCCGCTGCGCGCCGCACTCGTCGGTTCGCGCGAGATGGGCTTCACGATTCTGTCGATCTCGATTTCGCTGGTGGCCGTGTTCATCCCGATCTTCTTCATGCCGGGGGTGATCGGGTTGATGTTCCATGAGTTCGCGGTGGTGGTGTCGCTGGCAATTCTGGTGTCCGCCGCCGTCTCGCTCACGCTGATTCCGATGCTGTGCAGCCGCTATCTGAAACATGAGCAGAGCGAAGGCTTGGGGCTGCGCGCCACGCAGTGGTTCGAAGACGGTTTCGTGTGGGTGCAGGACCGCTACGTGCGCAGCGTGGATTGGTGTCTGGCGAATCGCAAGTGGGTGATGGGCGCGGCGGGGGCGACGTTTGTCGCGACCGGGGTGCTGTTCGCGACGATTCCGAAGGGCTTCTTCCCGAGCGAAGACATCGGTCAGATTCAGGTGACGGCCGAAGGCGCGCAGGATATCTCGTTCACGGCGATGTCGACGCTGCTGCGTCAGGCGGGCGACATCATTCGCGCGAATCCTGCCGTGGATACGGCCATCGTGTCGGCCAGCGACAGCAATCAGGGGCGCATGTTCATCAACCTGAAGCCGCATGGCGAGCGCCCGCACATGAGCGAGGTGCTCGAGACGCTTCGCCGCGACGTCAAGCAGGTGCCGGGCCTGAACGTGTATTTCAACCCGGTGCAGAACCTGCAACTGGGCGGAAAGCAGAGCAAGAGCCGCTATCAGTACGTGATGCAGAGCGTGAAGCCGGGCGAGATGCAGGTGTGGTCGGACAAGCTGATGAATCTGATGCGCGCCGACCCGATCTTCCGCGACGTGACGACCGACGCGCAGATGAAGGGCCTGCAAGCGCAGCTCACCATCGACCGCGACAAGGCCAACACGCTGGGCGTGGCGATTGGCGACATTCGCAGCGCGTTGTATAGCGCGTTCGGCGAGCGGCAGGTGTCGACGATCTATACGCCGAGCGACAGCTATCAGGTGATTCTGCAAGCGGCGGATAACGACCGTCGCGACGAAGGCGCCTTCGACAAGATCTACGTGCGAGGCAAGGGCGGTGCGCTGGTGCCGCTGTCGGCAGTGGCGACGGTAGAACGCAAGATGGGGCCGGTGTCGGTCAATCACCAAGGTCAGTTGCAGGCGGTCACGCTGTCGTTCAATCTCGCGCCGGGGGCGGCGCTGGGCGATGCGTCGAAGAAGATCGTCGGCTTCCAGCGTCAACTCGGTTTCCCGCCGAGCATCATCACGAGCTGGGGCGGCGATGCGGCAGCGTTTCAGGCGTCGCAGTCGAGTCAGGTGGTGTTGCTGGTGGGCGCGTTGCTCGTGATCTACGTGCTGCTTGGCGTGCTCTACGAGAGCTATATCCATCCGCTCACGATTCTGGCGGGCTTGCCGTCGGCAGCCGTCGGCGCGTTGCTGACGTTGCGGCTGTTCGGCATGGATCTGTCGTTGATTGCGGTGATCGGTATCTTGATGCTGATCGGCATCGTGAAGAAGAACGCCATCATGATGATCGACTTCGCCCTCGACGCGCAGCGCAACGGCGGCATGACGCCCGATCAGGCGATCCGGCAGGCGTGCGCACTGCGCTTCCGGCCGATCATGATGACTACGCTGGCGGCGCTGATGGGCGCGTTGCCGATTGCGTTGGGTCTCGGGGCAGGCGCGGAATTGCGTCAGCCGTTGGGGCTGGCAGTGGTCGGCGGGTTGCTGTTCTCGCAGGTGATTACGCTGTACATCACGCCGGTGATTTATCTCTACCTCGACCGGTTCGCCGGTAAAGGTCCGCTGGTGCTGCCGGGGGATCGTGCTGCGAACGATGGCGGTGACGATGGCAGCGATGCCGATGCCGGACATGGTGTGGCACGTGCCGAGCATACCGAACGTCATGCGGCGGGCGCGCACTGACGTTATAAGGTTCGACGTATGAGGATGGCGGCAGGTGGCGCGACGGTGTCGCGTGATCTGCCGCCATTTTTATTGGCACCGCTGCGGGGTGCCTTCGAGCGGTGTCGGAAATTTCATCGGTGATGTGAAAACGGGCCATGCAACGTGGCTTGTGAAACCGCTGAATCGCGGCGAAAGCGCCTTCCGCCGCGAATACTCGTTCTGCGGTTGGTTCGATTCTTAATGTCGTCGATCGCGACATGACGGCATTTCTCCAGACCTCTGCCTGCATCGCCTTGACCGGGCGGGAGCACGCGACGATTCAGACCGCTGCGGCCGCGTGACGCCTCCTATCGGAAACCACGTTTGAATGGGCGTTTTCACGCCTGTGCCGATTGTCAATTTGCTAAAGACGCGGTTCGCACCCGACAACGCGGCGCATTGCCTTCAGGCATAAATCGGCCCTGTCGTTGCGAAGGCGAATTCTGCGGCGCTTCGAATCTTTCCCCTCTCAATAACTTCTGATCTCGGACGAGGACTTATGGCTATGCAAGTGAATGCAGGTGCGCTCGCACAATTCAAAACGAATATGACCCAGCGCCTGAACAAACGCCGCCAGCGCGGCGTGACGCTGGTGGAACTGGCGGTGGCAGTGGCCGTGATGGGGCTGATCATGGCCGGGGCGATGATGGGGGTGCCCAGATTGATGGCCAGCGTAAAGCTGACGCAGGAAATCAAGGATTGGCAGATGGCGTCGATCTCGGTGCAGAACGCCGTTGCCTCAGGGCGCTTGCTCAATACCGCCACGCAGGCCGATGTTACTGCCGCAGGCATCGTGGACAGTTTCAATAAGCCGACCGCGACCACCATCCTCAATCGCTTTGGTGGCGTGGTGACGGTGGTCGGCATCGGTACCGCCCCATTTCCGTCGAGTGGCGTGACGGTGACCTCCGCCGACTATCCCACGGAGCAATGCAAAGAATTTGGTTCCAAGCTGCTGAATGTCTTCTCGACACTCTCGATCAACGGCGTGGAAATCAAGACACGCTCCACCGAAAACGCGACGCGTATCAACACCGCTTGTGGATCGACTGGACTGGGCGCAGACGGAACGGGCGACACGGGTGTGGATTCCACGAAAGCTGACATGGTATTCACCATCGCCGGCTGAATCATGACTTTCCCTCGGACATAGACGAGACGTGAGTGAGCATGGCCAATCAAAGAGTTGATGTCGGAATCCTGCTGGTGGCCCTGATTGCCGTGGTGCCGGTGGCAAGCGGGCAGGAGCAAGCATCGTTGGCGCGTAACGGGACCGTGTTTCTTGCGAGTCACCTGCCGCTGGTGAGCGCGGCCAACGGCACGTTGGCGCCCCTCCCCGCGGTGCCGGATTCCGCCCCTGTCATTGCGCCGGCGGTAGATGGATTGCCGTTGCAAGCGGTGCCCAATGCTCCGGCCGGGCGAGAGGCGCCGGTCACTGTCGAACTCGCCATGCAGCCGGAGGATGGTCGCGTGTCGTCAGCGATCAAGCGGTTTGTCGAAAAGCACGGCTGGCAACTCGCATGGGAAATCGAGCGTGACTTTCCGATCGAGTATCCGGCGACGTTCACGGGCGACTTCCTCGGCATCATCGAGCAGGTGGTGCTGTCGCTGCAAAACAGCGACGCACCGATTCGCGTGAAAGTCTACGAAGCCAATCGTGTGCTGCGTGTCGTGCACGCCACGCAATAACGTTCGTCGTGCGTTACACGGCAGTTCACCATTAAAAAGACCCGCAACCCATGAGAAAGCGACTCGGCGTATTGTGCGCCACCACGTTACTGGCGGCGTGCGGTACGCCGGGAATGCTCGGCAAGACCGACGAGAACGTCACGCAGGCACAGCAAGCCGTGCGTACGGCAATCGACGCAAAATCCGCCATACCGATTCGCACCATCGAGCATGTCGACGGCGCGTGGCTCGCCAGACATTCCGTCGCGATCGAAGCCACCGAATCCCTTCCGGACTTCTTCAAACGTAACGTCCGCTTTTCCACCGGAGCACCACTCGCCATGTCAGTCGTGCTCGGGCAGATCGCACGCGGCAATGGGCTGACGATTCGCGTCGCGGCGGATGTGTCGTGCGACGACGGTGGCGGTTCGGGACGCGGCGGCAGCCGGGGTGGCGGTGGATCGTCAAAACTCTTCCAGATGAACTGCACCGACAGCGGCGAGCCCGCCGTGCCGCTGCACTACAACGGCACGTTGTCCGGCCTGCTCGATACCGTTGCGTATCGCTCGGGTACGCACTGGTCGTATCGCAATGGTGTCGTGCAGTTCACTCGTTACGTCACGCGCAGCTTCCAGATCAAGATGATGCCGGGGAGTTCGACGTTCAGCGCATCGGTGGGCAAAAAGTCGGAAATGAAGGCGGATCGCGGCGCGTCGGGCGGCAGCGGCGGCGGTGGTGGGGCGGCAGGCGGCGTCAAACTCGACTTCAATGCCGACGCCAAGGTGACGACGGAATCCAAACTCGATTACTGGGCCGATCTCGTCAAGACCGTCTCCGACATGCTCTCCGATGGCGGACGCGTTACGCCGTCGGTGGTCACGAGCTCGCTCGTCGTCACCGACACCGCCGAAGTGATGGAACGTGTGAAGCGATACATCGATGCCGAGAATGCCGTGCTGGGCCGTCAGGTCAAGCTGCGCGTGCAGGTGTACTCCGTCACGCTCGAAGAAAACTCCGCGGCCGGCATCGACTGGAATCTGGTCTATCAATCGGCGGGTGGTTTGGTCGCGGGCCTCGGCGGGCCGGCGCTCGGCGGTGCGCTCATGGCGCGCAAAGGCGGCCTGAGCGTGAGCAAAATTCCTCGCGGCGTGCTGGCCGGTTCCACGGCGTTCATCAAAGCACTCAGTCAGCAGGGACGGGTCAGCGCCATCATCGACACGACCGTCGTCACGCTGAACAACCAGCCCGCGCCTGTGGCCGTGACGCAGAATCAAGGCTTCGTCGCGCAGACCAGCATGACGCCCGGCAACTACGGCGGTCAAGCCGTTGTCACCGCCGAGCAGTCCGTGCTGACCACGGGCTTCGTGATGAACTTGCTGCCCACCGTGATGGACAACCGCAGCGTGATGTTGCAGGTGCAGATCGATATGTCCGATCTGAAGAAGCTCGAGAAGATCAATCTGCGCACCGGCAAAGAGGCACCGAGCGGCAGCGATGCCGCAGCCAAGGGGGGAGGCGGGACGAGTGTCAGCGTCGACGGCAAGGACGTGAAGGTCGCCGTCGACGGTGACAAGGATGACGACAAATCCCGTCACGACGATGGCCTCGGTACCGGCACGTTCATGCAACTGCCCCTCACGGCGTCGATCCAGACGATGCAGCGCGCGTCGCTGAAGTCGGGCGATACGCTGGTGCTCAGTGGCTTCCGGCGCAAGGACGACAGCACCGACCGCGATGGCATCTTTGCTTACGAGGGCGGTACGAAAGAAGCGCGCCAGCGGGTGAACGAGGTCGTCATCGTGATCTCGCCGGAACTGACCGAGGGCGTATGAGATGACGCGCGCACTCTCTAATCATCTCGTCGTTGGCGCGCAGTGGGAGACGCTCATCGGCTTGCAGAAGGAGCCGACGGAGGTTCGTGGCCTCGCCCGCAGCCGCGATGCGTCGCACTTCGCTCTCGCCGATGACGGCTCCGGCACCCGCACCGTCGGACTCATGTCGTTGCCCGTCGCGGCCAAAGGCGAGATGGCGCCCGATCGCTATGCGCTCGCCGCCGTGCTGGGGCAGATGGTCGACGGCGCGAATGTCGCGTTCGTCCATGCCGATCCGGACGACCCGTCGGCCGCCGTGTTCGTCACGCTGCGGGACCGGCGCCCCGACGTCGATACCGTATTGCCGCTCGCGCATCTGAAGGCACGTCTGGCGGGATGGACGGCCGAAGTCGAAGGTGCGGTGAAGATTGCCGGCGCGGAACTTGACGATCTGCCGCCCCCGGACGTTCCGCTCTCGCTTGACGCCATCGCCGAACACGCGCGCCGCGAGCGGCCTGCCGAAGCGCGTCTGCAACTCGTGCGCAAACCGTTGCCGGCGCGGGAGCTGGCCATTTCCGCCGTGGCACTGCTGATGGCCGTGGGACTTGGTGGCGCGGGCTGGCTGGGCTGGTCGTGGTACGACGATCTGCAACAGCAGAAGCTGGCGGCGGCCAATCGGGTCGATCCGGTCGATGCTTACAAGCGTTCGCTCGCACGGGCCATCGCCGCCGAGCCGTTTGCCTTTGGCGCCGATTACGCGCAGCGCCTGCAATCGCTGGTGCAAGCGCTGCCGGCCAGCGCGGGCGGATGGCGTCCCGCGAGCATCGCGTGCAATGCCGTGCGTTGCAGCATCGACTGGCGGCGAAAAGAGGGCGGCACGTTCGATCTGCTGCTTTCGCAGCGGCCCGACGCAGTGATCGTCGATCTGGATCACGCGAAGGAGGTTGTGGCGATCGCCGGTGAGGGGCCAGACACCGATGCCACCGATGCCACCGATACCCGCGTCACCCCAATTCCCCGCAATCAGTTTCTCCGCACGGCAGGCGCGCGCTTGCAGGCGTTGGGCGACTACGGCATGGATATCTCGCTCACGATGGCCGAGCCGCTGGTGAAACCCCCGCCTGCCGCCGCACCCGGGCAGGATGTGCCGCCGTCCATCGCCAAGGGCGAATGGCAGATGGCCGGTCATCTCGCATTTCTCGATTCGGTCGCCGGTCTGATGATGCGCGCGGGCAACATGTCCCTGCGCGAAGTGAAGATCGACATCGGCGACGGCAAGCCCGTCTTCACCGCTCAAGGCACCTACTATGTCCACTAGATCACGTCATCTCGTACGGTTTGCGGTGTCACTTGCCGCCGTGCTTGCCCCCGCGTTTGCCACCTTAGCCGCCGTGCCCGCGTTCGCCGAAGAGAATATCGATGCGTTTGCGCGCGCCCACCTCAAGGCGTCGCAAGACGCACAGGAGGACAAAGCGGCGGGCAATGGGCAATCGCCGGACAACGCCGTGCCCGATGTGGCAGGCAAGCCCGCGCGGGTCGACATCCCCCCCGAGTTGCTGTTCATTCAGGGCGTCGAGAACACTACGGTTGCGTACCTTCGTGTCGACGGCCGCTTCGGTCACACGGTGAAGCGCGGCGATCGCGTCGGCGAGTGGCAGGTGGTCGGCATCGGTGACGATTTCGTCGACGTGAAACGGCATGGCCAACTCAAGCGTCTGCTGCTGCCCGATGCTTTGACGGTCCAGCATGCTGCACAGGGGCGGCACGATGGCGACGATCGGTGAACGCCTGCGCGTCATGTGGGCGCGAGCGAACGGGCGCAGCGGCACACGTCCCGTCGCCCGCCCGGTCGCCGACCTGCGCTCGGAGGACATCCAGACGTTCGGCTGGCGGCAGGATCTCGGCCTGACACTGGCCGGCGCCGAGCAAGGTTCGCTCGTGCTGGTGGCGATGAAGCCGCGTCTGTTTCTGGTGCTGATCGAGCACACGACTTTCGTGCGCATGCAGGGCTCCGATCTGCTCGAACGTTTCGATCAGGCGGTACGCGCCACGCATCGTCTCGATCTCGAAGGCATCTATGTCGGCACCACCGAAGAAATTCTGCTCATGCAATCGCAGTTGCAGCAGCAGGGCGACGACGATGGCCGCTCCGACGAGCAGCGCACCGGCGCCTATCGCAACTTCGATCTGCTCATCGAGAAGGCGGTCGAGGCCGGTACGTCAGACATTCACTTCGAGTTTCGCGACGCGCAGCATGTGAAGGTGCGCATGCGCATTCACGGCAAGCTACGGGTGACGAGCGACAGCGACCGGCTCTCGCGCGACTATCACGCGATGCTCGATGCGGTGTCCGCCGCGTACAACTCGCGGGCCGATCCGAGCAGCCGCAGTCATAACCACTTCGATGAAGATCAGCATCAAAGCTGTTCGATTCCGCTCTCCATTCGCCAGCGCAAGTATCAGCTGCGATTTCAGAGCGTGAAAGAGAATCGCGGCGTGGACGTGGTGCTGCGGTTGCTGCTCAACGAAGCGGTGGAAGGCGATGTGCTGTCGCTCTCGCAACTCGGTTATTCCGACGATCAGGTCGAAGTGCTCGAAGACGCGGTGCATCGCAGCCCGGGACTCACGATCATTGCGGGGGAAACCGGGTCGGGAAAGTCGACCACGCTGCGCACGCTGATGATGTACGAGCGCGACTCGGGCAAGAAATTCTTCTCCATCGAAGATCCGGTCGAGTACATCCAGCCGCACATGACGCAGATTCCGATTCAGCGGCGGGCCGAGGACGGTGCAGGCGAGTCCGCATTCGGCGCAGCGGCCAAGGTGTTGTTGCGCGGCGATCCGGACAAGCTCATGCCCGGCGAAATTCGCGACTCGGAGACGGGCTCGTTTGCAAAATCGATGACCGAGACCGGCCATCAGGTGCTGTCCACCGTCCATGCGTCGAGCGCGTTCGGCATCATCCCGCGTCTCGTCAGCGATGAGATTGGCATGCCGCTCGCCGCCGTCACGTCACCCAACTTCTTGACGGCGATGGTGTACCAGAAACTGATCCCCGTGCTGTGCGAGCACTGCAAATTGCCGGCAGTGGGCAATCTCGACACGGCGGCGCTCGATGTCATTGCGGCGCTCGGTATCGACGTCACCCATGTCTGTGTAGAAGGCGCAGGGTGCGAGCGGTGCAAGGGGCGCGGCACCGCAGGGCAAACGGTGGTTGCCGAAGTTTGCGAGTTGACCGACGAGATGCTCGATCTGCTGCGCGAGTCGCATTTCTGGGAAGCCGAGCGGCAATGGCGCGCGAGTCACAACGGCGATCTCACCAGCCCGGACATGACGGGGAAAACCGCCATCGAGCACGCGATCTACAAGATGTCGCAGGGCCGCATCGACCCGCGTGACATCGAAGCGTCTTTCTACAAATTGAAGAAGTATCACCTTCCCCAAGCCACTGCATCGAATGCGACGCCGCCGCGACGACTCGCGAGCGTGTGAGCCGTCGCGCGCGCTTGCTTCCACTGCCATGATGTTTTGACGTTTCCCCTCCACGCCATGCTCGACGCCGCCAATCGATTCCTCGCCAAACTCTCTCCCCCGCGTGACGCCTATCCGGGGCTGGCCAAAGCGAAGCGCCAGTTCCACAAGACCCGCGCGAAGTTCTACGGCGACTTTGCCGACGCGATCGAAGACGGCGCAAATCCGTTCGACCTGTTCTCCCGCCGGTGTGCCCGCGCGAAGGAGCGCCGCAATGCGATGGCGCCGCTGTATGCCGTGTGGCGCGACAGGGCCAGCTCGAAGAACCTGCGCAAGTCGCTGGAGGGCACGATTCCCGAGGCCGATCTCGTGGTCATTGCGGCGGGAGAAAAAGGTGACCTGCCCGGCACGCTGCGTTTTCTCGCACGCGTCGTCACGCTGCAACAGCAGACACGCAGCGCGATCACCGGTGCGATCACGCTGCCGATCTTCATGTCGGTGCTGCTCGCGGCCATTCAACTCGGGGTGGCTTACGGGATGATGCCGATCATGACCGAGATCATGCCGCCGGAGAAGTTTCCGATGATCGGTGCGTGGTTGTACGTGATGTCGGGTTTCGTCGCCAATTGGTGGCCCTTTCTCTACGGCGTGCCGTTGGCGTTGCTGGTGCTGATGTCGTGGTCGCTCAGCCGCTGGACTGGGCCATTGCGGCGCCGCTTCGACAACTTCGGACCGTACGCCGTGTATCGCGACGTGCGCTCCGGTGAGTTTCTGGTGGCACTGGCGGCACTGACCAGTGCCAAGACGTCGGTCTTCGATGCGATTTCGTTGCTCCTCTCGGGGGCCTCACCGTGGATGCGCGCGCATCTGCTGCGCATGCGCGCATCGCTCAGGAGCGACCGCAGCATGATCAAGGCGATGGATACGGGGCTGTTCAACGAGGAGGTGTTCGATCGTCTCGTCGAATATTCCGGGCGGACCAACTTCGACGTCGGTATTCGCAAGATCGGTTTGATGACCATCGAAGAGACCGCCGAGCGTATCAAGGCACGGGCGGCGGCGGCGCGCTCCGTACTGATGGCGTTAGTGGGATTGACGATCGTGGTGACCGTGGCCGGTATGTTGCAGATCGGTCGTGCCGCCGGTGAGCACGCGCAATCGATGATCTGACGATGGCGAACGCTCTGGACCTGCTGGTGCATTCGATCAAGAGCCTGCCGCGCGAGAGTTTCGCCGCGATGTTGGGCATTCTCGGGCTGTTCGTCGGCAGCTTTCTCAACGTGGTGGTCTGGCGATTGCCACGCATGCTCGAAGTGCAGTGGGCGCGCGAAGCGGCCCATTGGGCCGGACACATGCCCCCGGTCACGCCGATCTTCAATCTGGCGTGGCCGCCCTCGCGTTGTCCGCGTTGCGACAGCCGCATCCCCGCTTGGCACAACCTGCCCGTTGTGAGCTACCTCCTGTTGCGGGGGCGCTGTGCGCATTGCCATGTCGCCATCAGCTTGCGTTATCCGATTGTCGAATTGAGTGCTGGGGTCATGTTCGCGGCAATCGGCTGGACGTTCGCGCCGTTGATGCTGTACGCGACGATGTTCGCGTGGTGCGGTTTTGGCGCGGCGTTGCTCTCGCTTTCACTCATCGATGCGGAAACCCGTCTGTTGCCCGACGTGATTACGTTGCCGCTATTGTGGATCGGCCTGCTGTTGAGCGTGGCGGGCGTCACGGTGCCGGTCGGTGACGCGGTGCTCGGTGCGGCGTTGGGCTACGTCGCGATGTGGCTCATTGCCGGGGGGCACTTCCTGCTGACCGGCAACGAAGGACTGGGCGGCGGCGACGTGAAGCTGGTCGCCGCCTGCGGTGCGTGGCTCGGGTGGATCGGCGTGCCGCTCACGCTGGCGTTTGGTGCCGTGGCGGCGACGCTCGCGTTCGGCGTGCTCGGCATTCTGCGCGGCCGCACGATGTGCGGGCCGCTGCCGTTCGGGCCGTGGCTCGCCGCCGGAGCCGTAGCAAGTGCGCTCTGGGGCGAGCGGTTTCTAGGCCTGTGGTTGTACGCGGGCAGCTAACGTGGCATGCCCGGCGTTGGCGGCGCGATCACGACCGGCGTCTACGCCGCCGACCTGACGCTGTGTTTGCCGCAGGATCATGTCCGCCGCCTTCTCCCCGATCATCATCGACGGCGCGTTGGTATTGCCGCCAATCAGCGTCGGCATGACCGAAGCGTCGACAACGCGCAGCCCCTCAACGCCGCGCACACGGAGTTCGGTATCGACCACCGACGCCGCGTCGCTGCCCATACGGCAAGTGCCGACCGGGTGATAGATGGTGTCGGCACGCTGGCGAATCAGTGCTGTGAGTGCTTCGTCCGATTCCACGCCGCGACTGTGAAGCTCCTTCCCACCGAAGCGCGCGAGTGACGGTGCCGCGAGAATCCGGCGTATCACGCGGGCGCCGCGCAGCAAGGTGTCGACGTCTTCCTGCGCTTGCAGGAATGCCGGGTCGATCAGCGGCGCATCGCGCATATCGCCAGAGGCGAGCGTGACGCGGCCACGGCTCTTCGGGCGCAGCACGCAGGCATGCAACGACAGGCCGCGCCGCAGATGCAGCCGGCGGTTGTGGTTGTCGCAAATCCCCACGAGGAAGTGCATTTGCAGATCGGGACGAACGAGACCCGGATCGCTCTTGAGGAAGCCGCCCGCTTCCGCAACGTTGCTCGCAAGCAGGCCGCGCTTGTCGCGCAGATACGCCACGCCCTGCATCAGCAAGTGCCATAGGCCCGGTGGCGTGTAGCCGACCAGATCGCTGTGCGCGACGTATTTGTTGATGATGAAATCGATATGGTCTTGCAGGTTCTCGCCGACATTCGGCGAATCGACGCGTACCGCAATCCCGTGCTCACGCAATTGTTCTGCCGGGCCGATGCCCGAGCCCATCAGCAACTGCGGCGAGTTGAAAGCCCCGGCACTGAGGATCACTTCCGCACGCGCCTTGAGCGTCTCGAGCGCACCGCGACGTTGCAGCGTGACGCCCGTCGCGCGCATGCCGTCGAAGGTGATGCGCTGCACGAGCGCATCGGTGATGACATGGAGATTCGCACGCGTTTTTCCATGCAGATACGCGCGCGCGGCATTCCATCGCTCGCCCCCCTTTTGCGTGACCTGATAGATACCCGCGCCTTCGTATTGCGCACCGTTGAAGTCGCTGGAAACGGGGAAACCCGCTTCGCGTGCGGCGTCGACATAGTGCCGCGAGAACGGGTTGACGGTGCGCAAGTCCGCCACGTTGAGCGGGCCGCCGCTGCCGTGCCAGTCATCGGCGCCGCGCTCGTTGTTTTCGTTACGGCGGAAGTAGGGCAGCACGTCGTTCCAGCCCCATCCGGTGCAGCCGGCTTGCGCCCAGTCGTTGTAGTCGTCGGGGTGCCCGCGCGTGTAGATCATGGCGTTGATCGAACTCGATCCGCCCAGACCGCGGCCGCGTGGCTGATAGCCCTGACGTCCGCCAAGACCGGCCTGCGGTGTCGTACGAAACCCGTAGTTACGGCGCGACCGGAACGGCACCAGTGCCGCGAGCCCGAGTGGCAGCCTGACGAGAAAACTGTTGTCGGGCGGACCCGCTTCGATGAGGGCGATCGTGCGCCCGGGTAAGCCGTCGGCCAAGCGTGCGGCGAGCGCGCAGCCCGCCGAGCCGCCGCCGACAATGACGTAGTCATAGTCCATGCTGTCATCCTCCCTTGGATGGGCACTGCATTGCCTGCTTTGTATTTATCTTTCTTGTGCACTGCTATTCGCCGCACCGCAGGCGTCAGATGGCTGTGACCTGAAGCGGCGGCACTCATTGTAGGCAGACATTTCCCCGATTCGCGCGCGATGTGAAGCATTCCTCTAATTTGTGCGGACGGAGGAGTTCAACCGCTATGATGAAATGATCGACTTGGTGTGACCGTCCGATCGAGCGCAATAGCGTCCATCGACACGCATCAACGACCTGCACGGCACGCACACGGCTGGCATTCCCGGAGGGAGACACGGATGACTGAGGCTTGGCAAACCCACGACGTCACCAATCAGGTGCCGCCGCTCGTCGATTACAACCTGTACGCCACCGACGCTGCTTTGCAGGCCGCCGTGACGACATTCAATGCCGGCTGGCATGCGAAGGAGTTGCATCGTCAGGGCGCACGGCTGGGCGAGGCGGAAGTGCAGCAATGGGCCGAGACGGCGAATCGCCACGAGCCCGAGTTGCAGACCTTCGATGCGCGCGGCAATCGCATCGATCACGTGGAATTTCACCCGGACTGGCACGCGCTGATGGGGCTTTTGCGCGGTGCACAATTGCAGTCGCTGCCATGGGCGCATCCGCAGGCGGGCGCGATGGCCGCGCGCACGGCGTCGTATTTTCTGCATGCACAGAACGAGGCGGGGTCGCTGTGTCCCACCACGATGACGTTTGCCAGCATTCCGGTGCTGTCGAAGGTGCCGTCGCTGTTTCCCACGATCAAGGACAAGCTGTTCGCGCCGCAACATGATCCGCGTGATCTGCCGCTCGCGCAGAAGCACACGATGCTCGTCGGCATGGGCATGACCGAGAAGCAGGGCGGGTCGGACGTTCGCACGAACACGACCGTCGCTCGTGCGCTGGGCGGAGACACGTATTCACTGGTCGGTCACAAGTGGTTCTTCTCTGCGCCGCAATGCGATGCGCACCTGGTGCTCGCCCGCGCTGACGACAGCGACGCGCTGTCGTGTTTCTTCGTCCCGCGCTACACGCCCGACGGCCACAAGAATGCCGTGCAGATTCAGCGCCTGAAAGACAAACTCGGCAACCGCTCGAACGCGAGCAGCGAGGTGGAATTTCAGGGCGCTTACGGCACGCTCGTAGGCGCGCAGGGACGCGGCATTCCCACCATCATCGAGATGGCGACGTACACGCGACTCGACTGCGTGATCGGCAGCGCCGCGATGATGCGTACGGGTGTTGTGCAGGCGATTCATCACGCACGGCATCGCACCGCGTTCGGTGCAAAGCTGGTCGATCAGGATCTGATGACGACCGTGCTTGCCGATCTCGCGCTGGAGTCGGAAGCGGCGACATGGCTCGCGATGCGGCTGGCCCAGTCGTTCGACGCGGCCGGGGTGGATGACGATGCCCCGCTTGAGCGTGCATGGCGACGCATCGTGTTGCCCGCCGCGAAGTTCTGGGTGTGCAAGCGCGCGCTCGAACTCGCAGGCGAATGCATGGAGGTTTGGGGCGGTAACGGCTATGTGGAAACCGGGCCGCTCGCGCGGTTGTATCGCGAGGCGCCGGTCAATTCCATCTGGGAGGGCTCGGGCAATGTGATGTGCCTCGATGTGCTGCGCGCGATCGGGCGTGAGCCGGAGGTGGCGCAGGCATGGTTCGACTGGCTGGGCCAACGTGTGAGCTCACACGCGCCGTTGCGCGCGGCACTGGCGCAACTGCACGGCTGGCTCGCTGCCGACCCGGCAACGCATGCCGTGCGTGCGCGTGCGATTGCGCAACAGATCGTGCTGCTCGCACAGGCCGCGTTGTTGCTCGAGCATGCGCCGGCCGAGCTGGCGCATGGCTTCGTCGAAAGCCGTCTGGCGAATCATGGTGGTCGCGTCTATGGCGTGATGCCCGACTCGCTGGCCGTGGGTGTGCAACGCGCGTGGCTGGATCGCGCGTTTGCGGGCTGAACGTCGACGTTCGCAGGGTCGGCAGCACCCGCAGTATTCGCAAAATTCGCAGGACGTGCAGTACCAAATGACAATAACGACAACGGCGGCCATCGGCCGCTACAGGGAGGACGGCATGGGACATAACCACGAGTTCGGCGGCCTGCACGACGCGCCGCCCGCGCTGCACGCGGCATCCGACGACGATATCGCGCGCGCTATGCTGTTGCCGCGTTTCGACGCGATGCGCCGGGCCCACGACGCCGCGCCGCAGGTCGGCTGGCCGGCACGCAAGGCGCATCTCAAGGCCTTGCAGGCGATGCTGCACCAGTATCGCGAGGCGTTTGCTCAAGCCATCGACGAAGACTTCGGTGGCCGCTCGGCAGAGGAAACCGACATGCTGGAGTTGTTCCCGTCGCACGGCAACCTCAAGCATGCGCTGGCCCACACGCGCCGGTGGATGCGTGGCACGCACGGTTGGGCCAACCTCTGGTTGCTGCCTGCGCGCACGGCCATCGTGCCGCAGCCGCTCGGTGTCGTCGGCGTGATCGTGCCGTGGAATTACCCGCTGTTTCTCGCGGTTGGCCCGCTCACCGATGCGTTGGCGGCGGGAAATCGCGTGATGCTCAAGGTCTCGGAAGTGACGCCGCGTTTTGCCCACGTTTTCGCGAAGGCCGTCGCCGAATTTTTCCCCACCGAATGGGTGACCGTCGTCACCGGCGACGCGCAAGTGGCCCGCGCGTTCTCCACGCTGCCGTTCGATCATCTGCTGTTCACGGGGGCAACGTCGATCGGGCATCACGTCATGCGCGCGGCGAGCGAACACCTCACACCCGTCACGCTCGAACTGGGCGGCAAATCGCCGGCGATCATCGGGCCGGGGGCGCGTTGGGAACATGCCGTCGAGCGCATCATGCTCGGCAAACTGGTCAACGCCGGACAGACCTGCGTCGCGCCGGACTACGTGCTGGTGCCGCGCGAAAAACTTGATGCGTTCGTCGCGACGGCACGTCAGGTGGCGGCTCGCTTGTATCCCGATGCAGTGAACAATCCGCAATACACGAGCATCGTCTCACCGCGCCATTTCGAACGATTGACGGGGCTCGCGGGCGAGGCTGCCGAACTGGGGGCGACGTCGCATGCGCTGTTCGATGCGCCTGCACAAGCCGAGCGCCGACGCTTGCCGCCGGTGGTCATCACCGGTGTGCACGACGGCATGCGTGTCATGCGCGAGGAGATTTTCGGGCCGCTGTTGCCGGTCGTGCCGTATGACGATCTCGACGCGGCCATCGCCTATGTGAACGACCGACCGCGCCCGCTGGCGCTGTATGTGTTCGATACCGACGACACGCGTATCGAGCGGGTGGTGGATGGCACGATTTCGGGCGGTGTGACGATCAACGACACCCTGCTGCACGTGGCCGAGCATGGGCTGCCATTCGGTGGCGTGGGGTCGTCGGGCATGGGCGGCTATCACGGCGAAGCCGGGTTCCGCACGTTCTCCAAGGAGAAGCCGATCTTCCGGCAGGCGCGATTCAATGGCGCTGGTCTACTCAACCCGCCGTATGGCAAACGATTTGCCATGATGATCAAGCAGTTGCTGCGCTGAGTGGGCGCACCGGAATTTGAAAGCACCGCAGGCAAAGAAAAACCCCGCCGGGAAGACCCGAGCGGGGTTTTTCTTTACGTCATTACATCTGTACGTCGTCCCGTCTGCCGTCAGCGAGCGCCGACGGTGACAGGCAGCGTATGAAGCTTACGCGACGGCGCGCAGGCCGGCGTCGGCCAGCAGGGCGTCGGCGCGGTCCGTGGCTTCCCACGTGAATTCCGGCTCTTCACGGCCGAAGTGACCGTAGGCAGCCGTCTTCTCGTAGATCGGACGCAGCAGGTCGAGCATCTGGATGATGCCCTTCGGACGCAGGTCGAAATGCTTTTCGATCAGCTCGGCGATACGTTGATCGCTGATCTTGCCCGTGCCGAACGTGTTGACCATGACCGACGTCGGGCGCGCCACGCCAATGGCGTACGACACCTGAATCACGCACTTCGAGGCCAGACCGGCAGCCACGATGTTCTTCGCGACATAGCGGCCGGCGTAGGCGGCGGAGCGGTCGACCTTCGACGGATCCTTGCCCGAGAACGCGCCACCGCCGTGCGGTGCGGCACCGCCGTACGTGTCGACGATGATCTTGCGGCCCGTCAGACCGGCATCGCCTTGCGGACCGCCGATCACGAAGCGACCGGTCGGGTTCACGAGGAACTTGATGTCGCCCTTGATCAGCTCGGCGGGGAGCACCGGCTTGATGATTTCTTCGATGACGGCTTCGCGCAGGGCGTCCAGACCGATGTCCGGCGAGTGCTGCGTCGACAGCACGACCGTATCGATGCTGTGCGGACGGCCGTTTTCGTACTTGATGGTGACTTGGGACTTGGCATCCGGACGCAGCCAGTTCAGGCGGCCGTCGCGGCGCACTTGCGACTGGCGCTCGACCAGACGGTGCGACAGGTAGATCGGCAGCGGCATGAGTTCCGGCGTCTCGTCGCAGGCGTAGCCGAACATCAGGCCTTGGTCGCCGGCACCCTGATCGAGGTTGTCGTCATGGGCGCGGTCCACGCCTTGGGCGATGTCGGGCGACTGGCGGTCGTAAGCGACCAGCACGGCGCAGCCCTTGTAGTCGATTCCGAAGTCGGTGTTGTCGTAGCCGATGCGGCGAATGGTTTCGCGCGCAACTTGCTGATAGTCCACCGTGGCGGTCGTGGTGATTTCACCCGCGAGCACGACGAGACCGGTGTTGCAAAGCGTTTCGGCGGCGACGCGCGCGTATTTGTCCTGGGTCAGGATCGCGTCAAGGACAGCATCCGAAATTTGGTCAGCGACCTTGTCCGGGTGACCTTCGGATACCGATTCGGAAGTAAAGAGATAGTCGTTCGCCACTTCAGGCTCCTCTGTAACGAATGATTGGCGACTCACGTAGCCGTCATCGGAGAAGAAGCGGCGACGCTTTAGCGGATAAATTAGTCGAATGGGCTGCCTAGATAGGGTGGCTCATTCGAATCGCCCCGCAAGTTGTCAGTTAACTCGGCGATGTCGCTTATTATACGCCCCTGTAGAAAATCTGCTGGCGACATGGCAACCACTCCCAAGAAATCCATCGGGTACTACGTGAGCGTAGGCCTGCTGCGGGGGCTCAACCTGCTCCCCTATAGCTGGGTCGCGCGTTTCGGCGCGGGCCTCGGACACCTTTTGTACCTCATTCCCAGCTCGCGAAAGCGCGTGGTGCACACCAATCTGCGCCTGTGTTTCCCGCACTGGGACGACGCCACCCGCGAGCGCGTGGCGCGGGCGTCGTTCGTGCACGCCATTCGCAGCTACGCCGAGCGCAGCGTGCAGTGGTTTGCCGACGGCAAGAAGCTGGAAAAGCTGATCGAGCTCGATTCGGCCGTGGATCTGCGCGATCCGAACATGCCGCCGACCATCCTGCTCGGATTCCACTTCGTGGGGATCGAAGCCGGCTCGGTTTTCATCAATTACTCGCTGCACCGGCCCTGCGCGTCGCTCTACACGCCGATGTCGAACCCGGCGTTCGATGCCATGGCCCGGGAGCAACGCGGCCGGTTCGACGCCGAAATGATCCCGCGCGGCGACAGCGCCCGCGACGTGCTGCGCATGTTTCGCAAGAAGAAACCGGTCATGCTGGCCGCCGATATGGACTACGGCGCGCGTAATTCCACGTTCGTGCCGTTCTTCGGTGTCGAGGCCTGCACGTTGACCTCGGTGTCGCGACTGGCCGAAGTGGGCCGCGCGCAAATCCTGCCGTTCATCGGCGAAGTGCTGCCGAACTACAAGGGCTACCGGCTCAAGGTGTTCCCGGTGTGGGAAAACTACCCCAGCGGCGACCCGGACGCCGATGCCCGCCGCATGAACGCGTTTCTGGAAGAACAGATTCTGAAAATGCCGGAGCAGTACTACTGGGTGCACAAGCGTTTCAAGACGCGCCCGGAAGGCCAGCCGGGCGTGTATTGACCGGCACCGGATGCGCGTCGACTTCTCCTCTACAATAGCGGCATGAAGCTCAAATTCACCAAGATGCAGGGCGCCGGTAACGACTTCGTCGTGATCGACGGCATCTCGCAGACCATCGATTTCACGCCCGAACAGTGGCGTGCGCTCGCCGACCGCCATTTTGGCGTCGGCGCGGACCAGCTTTTGCTCGTCGAGCGCTCGGCATTGCCGGACGTGGACTTCCGTTACCGCATCTTCAACGCCGATGGCGGTGAGGTCGAGCATTGCGGCAACGGCGCGCGCTGTTTCGTGAAGTTCGTGCGCGATACGGGGCTGACCGACAAGCGCTCGGTACGCGTCGAAGTGCAGCAGGGCGTGATTACGCTCACCGCACGCGAAGACGGTCAGGTCAGCGTGGATATGGGCGCACCGATTCTGACGCCGTCGGACGTGCCGTTCGACGCGAGCGGGCTGGAAGGCCGCCGCGAGGGCGACGACACGCTCTGGCCGCTGGATGTGGCCGGCAAGACCACGTGGATTTCGGTCGTGTCGATGGGCAACCCGCATGCCGTGCAGGTGGTCGAGAACGTCGACACCGCGCCGGTCGAGACCGACGGCCCGCTGGTCGAGCGCCACGCGCGCTTCCCGCGCCGCGTGAACGCCGGTTTCCTGCAAGTGGTCGACAAGCATCAGGCACGCCTGCGCGTGTATGAGCGCGGCGCGGGCGAGACACTCGCCTGCGGCACGGGCGCCTGTGCTGCGGCGGTGGCGGGTATTCGCCGGGGCTTGCTCGCCTCGCCGGTCGCCATCGAGACGCATGGCGGCACCCTCACCATCGAGTGGGATGGCGCCGCCGGCCCGGTCATCATGACGGGGCCCGCCGCAACGGTCTTCGAGGGCACCATCGAGATCTGATACCGTGTTGCCCGCAAGGCGCCCCGTGGCATCGGCCATGGTGGGAACAGGGGCGCCCGCAAGACCGATTTGGTTTCTGAAGCTTCTGATTTCGCGACCCTGACGGCCGTCGGCTCCCGTTGTGCAAACCGGGCGCGGTGCGGCTTTCGATGAACAGCAGACGGACACTCATGAACGACCGAGATATTGCGGAATACCTGATCGCGCATCCCGACTTCTTCGAACGCCACGCCGAATTGCTGGCCGGCGTGCGCCTGACGAGCCCCCACGGACAACGGGCGGTGTCGTTGCAGGAGCGTCAGATCGAGATGCAGCGCGAGAAGACCAAGCAGATCGAGCGACGCCTCGCCGAACTGATGCGTTACGGCCACGAAAACGACGATATCTCGGCCAAGCTGCACCGCTGGACCCTCGGCCTGCTCGGCGAGCGCGATCCGCATGCGCTGCCCGATGCCATCGCCCGCGGGCTGCGCGACGTGTTCAACGTGCCGTTCGCCGCCGTCCGCGTGTGGAACGTGTCTGCCCCGTATCAACCGGCCGAATTTGCCCGCAGCGTGAGCGAAGAGGTCAAGATTTTCGCGTCGAGTCTGGCCACGCCGTATTGCGGCGCGAACACCGGTTTCGAAGCGGTCACGTGGCTCGGCGCACCGGTCGATCCGGCCTCGGTCGCGCTGCTCGCCTTGCGCGATCCGCTCGCGCAACAAGGCGCCGACGCCCCGGTGTTCGGCCTGCTGGTGATGGGCTCGGACGACGCCCGCCGTTTCCACGAAGGCATGGCGACCGATTTCCTGTCGCAGATCGGCGAACTCGCGGGCGCGGCGCTGAGCAAGCTGCGCGCGGACGACTGAGTCGTCCCGGGCGCCACCGTGGCCAAGCCAGACGCCAAGCCGAAAGCCAAGGCACCGCCCAAGCCGCGCGGCACAGCCGCCGGTGGTGCGCCCGAATCCGCCGATATTCCAGATACGCCTGAAGTCCCCCTTCAGCCGGGCATTCAGGCCTATCTCACCATGCTGGCGAGCGAGCGTAAGCTCGCCGCGCTCACCCTCGAGAACTACACCCGCGACCTGCGGCAATTGCAGATGATGGCCAAAGACCGTCCGCTCGACGCGCTGGCACACGGCGACATCCGCAAGTTCGTGATGCAGATGCACAGTCAGGGGCTGGTTGGCCGCTCGATTGCCCGCAAGCTCTCGGCATGGCGCGGTTACTACGCGTGGCTGGCCCAGCGTTCCGCGCTGGCGGCGAACCCGGTCGACGGGGTGCGCGCGCCGAAGCAACCCAAGCCGCTGCCCAAGGCGCTGTCGCCCGATCAGGCGTCGGCGCTGGTCGAGCACTCGACCGGTACGTCGGCCGAAGCGCTGCGCAACCGGGCGATGTTCGAGTTGCTGTACTCGTCGGGCTTGCGGTTGTCGGAGCTGACCGGGCTCGATCATCGTTACGTGGAGGCCGATGCCTATCGCTCCGCGAGCTGGCTGGATCTGGCCGAACGCGAGGTGATCGTCACCGGTAAAGGCAACAAGCGACGCCGCGTGCCTGTGGGTGAGAAAGCGGTGCAAGCACTGACTGACTGGTTGAACATCCGCACCGGGCTGACGGCTGCCGAGCCGCACGCCCTGTTTCTGTCCGCACGCGGCAAGCGGATTGGTGCGCGGGCCGTGCAGCAGGGCCTGTCGCGTCATGCGCTGGCGGCAGGGCTGCCCACGCATGTCCATCCGCACATGCTGCGGCATTCGTTTGCGACCCACGTGTTGCAATCGTCGGGCGACCTCCGGGCCGTGCAGGAAATGCTCGGCCACAGCAACATTTCGACCACGCAGATCTACACGAAGCTCGACTTCCAGCATCTGGCCAAGGTCTACGATCAGGCACACCCGCGCGCCCGCAAGAAGACCTGAGCCGGCGGTGGCGCTAGCCCGACTCGGTGTAGAATCGCGTCCTTCCCCTGCAAGTCCAGCCCGTGTGCCGACGCCCAGTCGTGGCGACGCCGCACGCCGTGCCGTAAGACTTGCCGCTCTCCGAATGCAACCGTTGGCCAGCTCCACATGAACACCTTGATCCTCAAGCCCGGCAAAGAAAAATCCTTGCTGCGCCGCCATCCTTGGATTTACGCCACTGCCGTGGCGAATGTCGAAGGCAAACCGGCCTCCGGCGCGACGGTCGTGGTGCGCGCCGCCGACGGCCGCTTTCTGGCGCGTGCCGCGTTCAGCCCGGTCTCGGCCATTCGCGCCCGCGTCTGGACGTTCGACGAGAACGAACCGGTCGATCACGCCTTCTTCAAACGCCGCGTGTCGGCGGCGCTAGCCTATCGCGAGCAGATGGTGCACGACACCGGCGCGACCCGCCTGATCTTCGGCGAGGCCGACGGCCTGCCGGGCCTGATCGTCGACCGCTACCAGTCCGCACCGGGCCAGCCCGCGAGCGATCAGATCGTGTGCCAGTACATGGCTGCCGGCGTGGAAGTGTGGAAAGACGCCATTACCAAGGCGCTCGTGGCCGCGACGGGCTGCCCGAACGTCTATGAACGCTCCGACGCCGCCGTGCGCGAGCGCGAAGGGCTGCCGAGCATTACCGGCGTGCTGGCCGGGGCCGAGCCGCCCGAAGCGCCCGAGTCGCTGACCACGCACGAGTGCGGCGTGAAGTACTACGTCGACGTGCGCCACGGCCACAAGACCGGTTTCTACGTCGACCAGCGCGACAACCGTCTGCTGGTCAAGCAACAGGCCAAGGGCCGCGACGTGCTGAACTGCTTCTGCTACACGGGCGGTTTCTCGCTCGCGGCACTGGCCGGCGGTGCGCAGAGCGTGCTGTCGATCGATTCGTCGGGCGAGGCGCTGGCGATAGGCGCGCGCAACGTCGAACTCAACGGCTTCGACGCCTCGCGTACCGAATGGCGCGACGCCGATGTGTTCAAGACGCTGCGGGCCTTGCGTGAAGAGGGACGCACCTTCGACATGATCGTGCTCGACCCGCCGAAGTTCGCCCCGTCGGCGCACCACGTCGACCGCGCCGCGCGTGCCTACAAGGACATCAATCTGGCCGGTTTCAAGCTGCTGCGCCCGGGTGGTCAGTTGCTGACGTATTCGTGCTCGGGGGCTATCGACGCCGATCTGTTCCAGAAGATCGTGGCCGGTGCTGCGGTCGACGCGGGTGTCGATGCGCGTATCCTGCGCCGCCTGTCGGCGGGCATGGATCACCCGATGCTCACGCAATTCCCCGAAGGCGAGTACCTCAAGGGCCTCTGGCTTCAGCGCATCTGAGGTGCCCCGGGGCGCAGGCCCCGGACGTTACCGCCAACGCGCGGCGCAAATCAGCCCAGCGTGAGCGCGACGACACCCAGCGCAATCAGTACCGCGCCGCCGACCCGGCGGCGCATCTCGCCTTCGCCCAGCAGCCGTACCCCGAGCAGGGCCGCCACCATCATCGACATCTCCCGCGCCGGGGCCACGTGCGAGACGGGTGCGTATTGAAGCGCCGTCAGAATCAGGAAATAGGACATCGGCGAGATCAGCGCAATCAGCACGATCTTGCGCCAGTTGGCGCGCCAGAGCAGCGACACTCTGGCCGGCCGCGACAGCGCCACCGGGGCGGACAGCACCACGCGCACCACGTTCTCGAGGTAGTAGTAGACGAGCGGCACGAGCATCAGCGTCTTGACGGCGTAAGCATCGGCCAGCGTATACGCCGCGATGAAGGCGCCGGTGAGCACGCCCCAGCCGGCCCCGGCATGCATGGTGCCGCGCCGGAACAGCCGCTCGCCCCCGGCGATGATCAGCACGCCGCCGACCACCAGCCCGATGCCGACGAGTGCCAGCCAGCCCGGGCGTTCACCCAGCAGGACGATTGCGCCGAGCGACGAGAGCAACGGCCCGGTACCGCGTGCGAGCGGGTACACCACCGAGAGGTCGCCGACCCGGTAACCGCGTTGCAGCACCAGCGTGTAGCCATAGTGGAGCAGGGCGCTCAGGGCGATGACGGCCCAGCCGCGCCAGTCTGGCCAGTCGGCGTGTGAGCCGATGAGAAAGAACAGCGCGAGCGGCGTGTAGAGCACGACCGTCAGCAGCGCGTAGAGAAAGACCAGTTGGGGGCCGCCACCTTCCGTGGTGTCGATGCGTTTTGCCAGAAAATTCCACGTGGCATGCAGAAAAGCGGCGGTAACAACGAAGGCGAGGGCGGTCGGCGACATGGCAGGAGGCGTTTTTTGTGACAATTGTATGACGCATCGCCTGTCTGCTTTCCGCCAATTTGGGTGGACATCCCGTGAAATGCCCACTTTTGCAACTCGGTTGCAGCGTTCACGGCGCTGTGCTTAAATCGATTCATGAGCCTTACTCAACTACAACCGTATCTGGAAGCCGCCCGCGCGAGCTTGCAGGAGCAATCGGGGCGCGTGACTTCGGGACGTGTCCGTGTACTGGCCCTGCTGCTCAAGGCAGGCCGCCCGCTCACCCATCAGGAAGTGCTGGCCGATCTGGCGACCGACGCCGATCCGCTCGACCGTGTGACCGCCTATCGCGTGCTCGACTGGCTGGTCGCGCAGGGCTGGGCGATCAAGCAGGCCGGCGACGATCGCATCTTCCGGTTCGTCATGGCCGAGCACGTCGACCCGCAGCGGGCCGCCTCGCCGCGTCCGCATACGCAACACGGTCATTTCCGTTGTGTACGCTGCCACCGCACGTTCTGCCTTGACGATTGGCCCCAGCATCCCCAATTAAGTGAGCGCGAACTCAAGCGCCTGCCCAAGGGATTCGTGGGCGAACAGGTCGAGCTGATGATTCACGGCACTTGCGCCCAGTGCGCGGGCGCCCCCAACTGACGCGTGCCAAGCCGCTTTTTGCCAGCTCGGGTACATTGAGCGGCATTCCAGCGGCCTGCGGCACACCGCTTCACTACAGGACATTGCATTCATGACCCCCGTCACTATCCTGACCGGCTTTCTCGGCAGCGGGAAAACCACGCTGCTCAAGCGCATCCTGACCGAAGCGCACGGCATGAAGATCGCCGTGATCGAGAACGAGTTCGGCGAAGAGAACATCGATAACGACATCCTCGTGCAGGAAAACGCCGAGCAGATCGTGCAGATGAGCAACGGCTGCATCTGCTGCACGATTCGTGGCGATCTGGTGCAGGCGCTGTCCGATCTGAATAGCCAGCGCGATGCCGGCACGATCCAGTTCGACCGCGTGGTCATCGAGACCACCGGTCTGGCCAACCCGGGCCCGGTGGCGCAGACCTTCTTCATCGACGATGAAGTGGCCGACACCTACCGTCTGGACGCCATCATCACGCTGGTGGACGCCAAGCACGCCCAGAAGCAACTCGACGAGCACGAAGTGGTGCAGCGTCAGGTCGGTTTTGCCGACCGTCTGTTCATCACCAAGGCCGATCTGGTGACGCCCGAGGCCGTGGGCGACCTGAAGCATCGCCTCGCCCACATGAACCCGCGCGCGCCGCAGCAGGTGGTCGATTTCGGCAAGGCCGATTTGAAAGAGATCTTCGACATTCACGGTTTCAACCTGAACGACAAGCTCGACATCGATCCGGAATTCCTCGCCGCCGCCGATCACGCGCACGACCATGATCATGGGCATGATCACGGACATGAGCACGGCCATGACCATGGTGATCATTCGCATTGCGACCACGATCACGGCCACTGTGATCACGAAGGTCACGATCATGGCCACCACCATCATCACGCCCATCACGACGACGCCATCAAGTCGTTCGTGTTCCGCAGTGAAAAGCAGTTTGATCCGGCCAAGCTGGAGGATTTCTTAGGAAGCATCCTCCAGGTGTACGGCGAACGCTTATTGCGTTATAAAGGCGTATTAAACATGCGCGGCATCGACCGCCGGGTCGTGTTCCAGGGCGTGCACCAGATGATGGGCAGCGACGTGGGCACGAAATGGCAACCGGGCGAGACACCGAATACCAAGATGGTGTTCATCGGTGCCGAGCTGCCGAAAGACATCATCCTGCAAGGGCTGGAGCGCTGTCTGGTCTGAGCGGGACCGCCGTTTTGGGCAACGGGAAACCCCTTAAACGGGGCTGTTGACCGATTCGGTTACAATAGCTGCCCACTGGGTTGCCGCCAGCGAATTCACGCGGCATACCGGGGGGAAGGCAGGGGAGCACCGCAATGGCCACCGCCTCTCGCAAGACAGCCACCGCACGCCCCACGCGCCGGGCAGAACCGGCGCCGGATGCGGGCGCCAAGCGTGCTCCAGCAGGCAAGCCGAAGACGGGTGAGAAAGCCGCCGCCAAGAAGGGGCCGCCCAAATCACCCGGCAGGAACGTAACCCAGGACGCCGCCAGCGGCACCGCCGGCAAGCAAGACGCTCCACCCGCTAAAGGAGCGTCGCCGGACTATCCGAAAGAGACGCCACAAAAACCCATGAGCAAGAAAAGACTTTTGACCGAGGCCGAAATTCTGAAGATGGGCGAGAAGGACTACATGAATGAAGATCAACTCGCCTTCTTCAAGGATCGTCTGGAAAAGCTGCAAGAGGAAATTCTGCGTAACGCCGGCCAGACGACCGAGAACCTCCGCGAAACCATTCTCGTACCTGATCCGGCCGACCGCGCCACGATCGAAGAAGAACACGCACTCGAGCTGCGCACCCGCGACCGCGAGCGCAAGCTGCTGAAGAAGGTGCAACAGTCGCTCGCCCGCATCGAATCGGGTGAATACGGCTGGTGCGAAGAAACCGGCGAGCCGATTGGCATCCCGCGTTTGCTCGCCCGCCCGACGGCCACGCTGTCGCTCGAAGCACAAGAGCGTCGCGAGCTGCGTCAGAAACTGTTTGGTGATTGATTGGAACGCGATTTGAACCTGATTTGAATCCGCTTCAAGTCAGGTCCGAATCGATTGCTTTCGAAATGCATTAAAGCCAGGCACCGCGCGGTGGCGGTGCTTCGGCTCCTCGGTTTGCAAAGGGCATGTCTTCGTGACATGCCTTTTTTGTTTTCTCTTTTTGATCGAGAGGGCACCCGAGGGGGCCGACTGTCGCCTGCGCGCAACGTCACACAACGCTCGCGGTAGGGGCTGCTTTATGGCAGAATTGCAACTCAGTTGCAATTAAGCTTTGCCATCTCTTCCATGCCGTCCTTCCCGTTCCCCTTCCGATACTGGCGTGCGCGTCTGCGCACCCCGGTGAATCGTGGGCGCAGCGGTTGGGTCGCATGGCTCATCGTGGCGCTGCTGTGCGTGCAGATGTGGGGCTTGCAGCACGAAATCGTGCACGCCCGGCAACTGTCGGACATCGGCGTGTCGGCGCTCGCCGCAGATACGGATGCCGATACCGATGCCGATGCCGACGTCGATGACGATGCCGACGCGCAGAACGCATGGGCGCCGGTCAGCGCGAGCCTCGCTCACGCAGCCTACGGCAGCCATCACCATCACTGCCATTTGTTCGAAGGCGCGACGTTGGCGGCCGCCATGGCTGTCGCGGTGCTGGAATGGCGCGCCGATCGCCACACAGATCTCACACCATCGCGTGCCACCGGCCGCTCGCATGCCAGCGCACTCACGCTGTCGTTTCGCTCCCGCGCCCCGCCTGTCACGGTCTGATCTTCCACGCGCTGCACGCGCGAATTCCCGCTGAACGTTATTCATTTGCCACACAGCTTGGCGGCGTTGCCGACGGCTGCGGGCAAGGTCGCCATTCGTCTGCGCCCACGCGGCTGCGGCGCATGTTGCGACGGCGTTCGTGCGTGCCGATCGACGGGTACCCCGTCTCAGACCTGACAACACAACAACGACATGGCATCTCCTACCTTCAACGTGGCGCGTGCGCGCGCTGCGGTCTCGTTCTCCTTTGCCCCGGTACCGCTCGCCGTTTGCCTGACGCTGGCCTTCGCAGCGATGCAGGCGAATGCGGCTGACGCGACCCCCGCCGCCACCAACGCCAGCACCGCCGCCACACCTAACGCCACCACCGTCCCCACCTCCGCGACCGTCCCCGGCGCCGACGCGCTGGCACTCTCGACGACCTTCGTCACCGGCAACCCGCTCGGCCGGGCGGCGGCCGATCTCACGGTGCCCGTCACGGCACTCGACGGCCGCGCGCTAGTGCTGCGCCGTACCGGCACCCTTGGCGAGACACTCGACGGCTTGCCCGGCGTCTCATCGACTTCGTACGGTCCGAACGTGAGCCGCCCGATCATTCGCGGTCTCGATGGCGACCGCATCCGCGTGCTGCAAAACGGCACGGGCGCGCTCGACGCGTCGTCGCTGTCTTACGACCACGCCGTGGCCCAAGACCCGCTCTCCATCGAGCGCATCGAAATCGTGCGCGGTCCGGCGGCGCTACTCTATGGCGGCAATGCCGTGGGCGGCGTGGTCAACACCATCGACAACCGCATTCCGCGCGAGCCGATCAACGGCGTCTCGGGCGCGACCGATCTGAGTTACGGCGGCGCCAATCGCGAGCGTGCAGGCGCGGCGTTGATCGAAGTGGGTAACGGCCAGTTTGCGTTCCACGTCGACGGCTTCGCACGCAAGAGCACGGACCTGCGCATCCCGGGGTTCGCGCGTTCTGCACAACAGCGCGCCCGTGACCCCGAAGGCACCGAGCAGCCGTCGGGCACCTTGCCCAACAGCAATGGGCAGGCGAGCGGTGCGGCCGTCGGTGCGTCGTGGACGTGGGCGAACGGCTATAGCGGTTTGTCCTACTCCGGTTACGACTCCGACTACGGCACGGTGGCGGAAGAAAACACGCGCATCCGGCTGCGTCAGCAGCGCCTCGCACTGGCGAGCGAAGTGCGCAATTTGAGCGGTCCGTTCACGGCCCTCAAGTTCAACTTCGGCTACACCGACTACGAGCACAAGGAGATCGAAAACGGCGAGACCGGCACGACCTTCAAGAACCACGGTTACGAGGGACGTATCGAAGCACGTCACGCGAAGATCGGTCCGTTCGAAGGGGCCGTCGGCGTGCAGTTCTCGCAGAACACTTTCTCGGCGCTCGGTGAAGAGGCGTTCGTGCCGAAGAGCGATACCAGCAACGTGGCGCTTTTCGCGCTCGAAGAATGGGCCGTGAATCAAGCCGTGAAGCTCTCGTTCGGTGCGCGCATCGAACACACGCGCGTGAAGCCGACCGCGGGGGGCAGCGAGCGCTTCGACAATCTGCCGACGCGCAACTTCACGCCGGGCAGTGTCTCGGCGGGCGCCGTCTTCGCGCTGGCGCCGGCTTGGTCGGTCGCGCTGAACACGTCGTATACCGAACGCGCGCCGACCTTCTACGAGTTGTATGCCAACGGCCCGCACGCGGCGACCGGCATCTGGGAAATCGGCAATACGCAATCGAAGCTTGAAAAGGCGTTCTCGACCGACCTGTCGCTGCGCTATGCGAACGGTCCGCACAAGGGCAGCGTCGGCGTGTTCTACAGCCGCTTCTCCAATTTCATTGCGCTGGAGAACACCGGACGTTCGGTGAATGACGAAGGCGAGGAGGTGAGCTCGGGCGGTAAGCCGGTCTATCAATATGCGGGCGTGCCGGCCGAACTTTACGGCGTGGAAGCCGAAGGCCGCGCTCGGGTATGGCAGGGCTACGGCAACGTCGATGTGGAACTGCGGGGCGACTACACGCTGGGCCGCAACCGCGACACCGGCGAGCCGCTGCCGCGTATTGCACCGCTGCGTCTGACGGCGGCGCTCGCCTACGGCCTCGGCCCGTGGGGCGCGCGCGTGGAGGTGGTGCATGCGAGCAATCAGGGACGTGTGCCGGCGGGTGACCTGACGACCAACGGCTACACCACACTCGGCGCGGCGCTCACCTATCAGTTCAAGACCGGTGGCGCGCAGTGGCTGGCGTATCTCAAGGGCGAAAACCTGACGAATCAGGAAGTGCGTCTGGCCAGCTCGTTCCTGCGCGACATTGCACCGCAGGGCGGCCGTGCGGTGCGCGTCGGTCTGCGTACTACGTTCTAAGCAGAACCTGCCGCACAAACGGGGGAATTTCCGAGAAATTCCCCCGTCATTCCCCCATCTGCACGGTGCAATGCCGCGCAGATGGCGCGTTCCGTGCCGCATCGAACAGCCAGCAAAACCCGTCGAATAAGCCGCCGTCGACGCCTCTTGATATTCCTTCGATTGCCCTAAACTACAGTCACGTCTCGCCCGGTCGGACACGTTCTCACAGCATGGGGAGCGTGCACGGTGAAGTCCGGGCCAATCGTTACGGGGCGCAAGACGCCCCCCGAAAAGGAACAGGCATGGAGCAATATCACGGCACCACCATCGTCTCCGTTCGGCGCGGCGATCAGGTCGCGCTCGGCGGCGACGGTCAGGTCACGCTCGGCAATATCGTGATGAAGGGCACCGCCCGCAAGGTGCGAACCGTTTATGACGGCAAGGTCATGGTCGGTTTCGCTGGCGCGACGGCGGATGCGTTCTCGCTGCTCGATCGTTTCGAGGCGAAGTTGCAGAAGCACCAGGGTCATCTGACGCGCTCGGCCGTCGAACTCGCCAAAGACTGGCGTACCGACCGCATGCTGCGCCGGCTTGAAGCGATGATGATCGTCGCCGATGCCGAGACCACGCTGGTGATTACCGGCAACGGCGACGTGCTCGATCCGGAAGGCGGCGTGGCCGCCATCGGTTCGGGTGGCTCGTACGCCGAGGCAGCGGCGCGCGCGCTCGTGCAGAACACGGACTTGTCGCCGGCCGAAATCGTGAAGAAGGCGCTCACGATCGCGGGCGACATGTGCATCTACACGAACCAGAACCACATCATCGAGTCGCTGCCGCAGAAGGCTGCGAAGTAACGCGAAGTAACGAATGGCGAGGCGGATCTGCATGGCAAATCCGCACGGCATTCAACGCAACGACTCACGACCAACGAGCAGCAAGTGACGACGGTCGACGCGCACGCCGCAGCAGGTGGACTCCTGCGGCGTGACTTGCCGGCCGGGGTATGACCGGCCGGGCGTCACCCTGATCGAAACCCTAATTTGGCGAACGTCATGACCCATATGACCCCCTCCGAGATCGTTTCCGAACTCGACAAACACATCATCGGCCAGAACAAGGCCAAGAAGGCTGTCGCGGTGGCATTGCGTAACCGCTGGCGTCGCCAGCAGGTGGCGGACCCGCTGCGTCAGGAAATCACCCCGAAGAACATTCTGATGATCGGGCCGACCGGCGTGGGTAAGACCGAGATCGCCCGACGTCTGGCCAAGCTGGCCGACGCCCCGTTCATCAAGGTCGAAGCGACCAAGTTCACCGAAGTGGGCTATGTGGGCCGCGACGTGGACAGCATCGTGCGCGATCTGGCCGAAATCGCCATCAAGCAGACCCGCGAAGCCGAGATGAAGAAGGTGCGCACCACGGCCGAAGATCGTGCCGAAGACCGCATCCTCGATCTGCTGCTGCCGACGGGCCGCGAGTCCTCGCGTGACATCCGCTTCGGCTCGGTGTCGCATGAACCGGAACCCAGCACGGAAGATAACGCCACGCGTCAGACCTTCCGCAAGCGGTTGCGCGAAGGCGCGCTCGACGACAAGGAAGTCGAGCTCGAAGTCGAGATTCCGGCGCAGGGCATGGAGATCATGGGCCCGCCGGGCATGGAAGAAATGACCGAGCAGATCAAGGGCATGTTCGCGAACTTGGGCAACCAGCGCAAGAAGCGCCAGAAGCTCAAGATCAAGGACGCGCTCAAGATTCTGACCGACGAAGAAGCGTCGAAGATGCTCAACGACGAAGAGGTCAAGCAACTGGCGCTGCGTAACGTCGAGCAGAACGGCATTGTGTTCCTCGACGAGATCGACAAGATCGCCACGCGCAGCGAAGTCGGCGGCGGCGACGTGTCGCGTCAGGGCGTGCAGCGCGATCTGTTGCCGCTGGTCGAAGGTACGACCGTGAGCACGAAGTTCGGCATGATCAAGACGGACCACATTCTGTTCATTGCGAGCGGTGCGTTCCATCTGGCCAAGCCGAGCGACCTGATTCCCGAGTTGCAAGGCCGCTTCCCGATCCGAGTCGAACTCGACTCGCTGTCCGTCGAAGACTTCGAATCGATTCTCACGCAGACCGATGCGAGCCTCGTGAAGCAGTATCAGGCGTTGCTCGCGACGGAAGACGTGGCACTCGAATTCGCACCGGACGGCATCAAGCGTCTCGCGGAGATCGCGTTCTCGGTCAACGAACGCACCGAGAACATCGGCGCACGCCGTCTGTACACCGTGATCGAGAAGTTGCTGGAAGACGTTTCGTATAACGCGGGCAAGCAGGCGAATCAGGTCGTCACCATCGACGCCGCTTATGTGGACGCGTCGCTTGGCGAAGTCGCACAGAACGAAGACCTGTCGCGCTACGTTCTGTAACGCCATCGATCGATCGTTCGCGAAATGAAGAACGGCCCCATTCGGGGCCGTTTTTTTTATGCGCGTTGAGTGGGCGTCGAGCGTGCTGCCGAACTGCCTGCGCGCCTTACTGCTTGACCGGTCGCTTGAGCAGCTTGCGTTGCAGCGTACGGCGATGCATGTTCAGCGCCCGCGCGGTCGCGGAGATATTGCCGTTGTGCTCGGCGAGCACGCGCTGGATGTGCTCCCATTCGAGGCGCGCCACCGACAGCGGCGACGGGTTTTCGAAGGCCTCGTCGGCCTGCGTCTCGCTGGCATCGTTGCGCAACGATGCGAGGATGGTGTCGGCGTTGGCGGGCTTGGCCAGATAGTTGTCGGCGCCGTCCTTGACGGCTTGCACGGCCGTCGCGATGCTCGCATAGCCCGTCAGCACCAACATGCGCGCCTTCGGTTGCAGGGCGCGCAGCGGCGCGATCAGCGGCAATCCCGAGTCGTGCCCGAGATGCAGGTCGACCGAGATCAGGTCGAACTGACGCGTGCGTGCCGCGAGCAATGCGGCGGCGCCGTCGGCGGCAATCTGCACGTCGTAACCGCGGCGCGTGAGTGCGCGAGCCAGCGTTTCGGCGAAAACGACATCGTCGTCGATGAGAAGAAAATGGGAGGCGTTCATGTCTGACTCCGCGAGCCGAAGAAGAAGGTGGCCATCGGCAGGCGCAGCTCGGCGCGCGTGCCTTGCGGCGTATTGGGGGTGAGGATGATGTCGCCACCGAGACGTTGCGCACTGGCGAAGGCGAGATACAGCCCCATGCCGTGTCCGCCGTGTGTACTCATGACGGGAGAGTTGCCCAGCCGCGTACGCAGCTCGGCCGTCATGCCGGGGCCTTCGTCGCAGACGGTAAAGCGCAGATCGTCGGGGGCCACCGCCACATCGAGCGTGACCGACGACGGACTGAAATACGCGGCGTTATCGAGCAGGATGGTGAGGATCTGCCCGACCTGTACGGTGTCTTCGATACGTGCGGTCAGTTGCGGCGGCACATGCAACTGAAACTGCACCTGCGGGTGACGCAGACGCCATTGCGTGGTGAAGGCCGGCAGCCATTCCGCGAGTGCCTGACGCACCGGTGCCGCCGCCCGCATCTGCACGTGACCGATGGCGCTCTTGCACAGCGCAATCTGTTGCTCCAGCGTCTGCAAGTCGGGTTCGAACGGTTTGAGCGAAGCGTTGCCCACACTCTCGCTGCGCAATTCGCCGACGACCACGGCCATGGTGGAGAGCGGCGTACCGAGTTCATGGGCCACGCTCGCGGCTTGCGCACCGAGTGCGGCCATGCGCTCGTCGCGCAGCAGGCGTTGTTCCGCCCGGGCCAGTTGGGCATCACGGGCACGCAGGGCACGCGACATGCGCGACACGAACCACGCGATCACCAGCACGCTCACCACGAAGTTGACCCACATGCCCGCGAGGTGCAGCCGCAGCAGGTTGCCCGGGTCTGCAAGATCGAGCGGCACGTACTGGAAATTCAGCGCGCCGTAAGCGACGAGCGAGAGCAGTGCCAGTTGCGAGGCGTTACGCCACGGCAGCACGGCGGCGGCAATGGCCAGACCGGGGAGGAACAACGAGACGAAAGGATTGGTGGCGCCGCCCGAGAAGAACAGCAAGGCGGTGAGCGCGGCCAGATCGACCAGCAACTGCCCCATCAGATCGAGATCGGTGCGACGCTTGGCGCGTTCCAGCCCACGTCGTGCCCGAATCCATGTGAGCACGTTGAAGAGCACTTCGAGCGCCACGATGGTGAGCATCGGTTCGAGCGGCAGACGCACGCCGAGCCAGAGTTGGGCGACACCGATAGTGGCCAACTGGCCGACGATGGCCAGACAGCGCAGCCAGAAAAGCTGAACGACGTTGGTTCGCTCGATAGGGAAATGAGTCATAGGACAAGTGTACCAAGAGCGGCCCACCGGCCGTCCGGCCGCGCCGGGCGCTGCGACACTCTGCCGCATGGCGAAATGCCATGTATTACATCGCCGCCACGCATCGTGCGCGGGCCGCGACTACAATGATTGTCCACGTCCTGCGCGGCACATCGTCGCGCAACGTCTCATGCGATACAAGGCCGGTATCCGCCGGCCCACAACCAAAAGGAGTTTGCATGAAACACAAGATTTGGGTGGCTGCTGCGCTGAGCCTGGCGACGGTCTCGGCTTACGCACAGGTCGCCGTCTCCGACGCGTGGGCGCGCGGCACCGTGCCCGGCCAAACGGCCACCGGCGTGTTCATGACGTTGCAGTCGCGCGATGCGACCACGCTCGTCGGCGTGAGCACCCCGGCCGCCGCCACGGCGGAAGTGCATGAGATGAAGCTCGAAGGCACGCTCATGAAGATGCGCGCGCTGCCCAACGGCCTGCCGTTGCCGGCAAACCAGCCGGTGCAGCTCAAGCCGGGCAGCTATCACATCATGCTCAACGACCTGAAGGCGCAACTGAAGAAGGGCGACACGGTGCCGGTCACGCTGCGCTTTGAGAGTGCCGATCACAAGAAGTCGGAGCAACAGGTGCAAGTGCAGGTGCGCGACCTGACGGCGCCGGCCCCGGCGGCAGGCGGTGCCATGAGCGCCATGCCGGGCATGTCGCACGGCTCGCATAGCCAGTAAGGCTGACCCGGGCGCAAGCCCGGTTCAGACTTTGGCGTTTGGATCGGCCGGGGTGCCAGCGAGGCTGACCCCGGCGGCCGCCAGCGCCGCACGCAGACACGCGGGGCATAGGCATGCGCCGACGCCGAGCCGCGCCGAGGCGGGCAGATGCGGCCAGTCGAGACACCAGCAAGTTGCGGTCGTGGTACTGGCGTCCGCCGCCTCCGACTGCGCGCCGCACGACACGACGCTGCCGCATTGCGGGCAACGGCTGCCTTCGGCGGGCAACGACATCTTTTCTTCACCTTCCATACTTGATCCCGGTCTGTGATTTCCAGCCAGTGAGAAGCGGCCGGCGCCTGACGGCTCATTGTCGCCGCACCGGCGCCTGCCAAGTTGCACAACTGCAACAGCCCCCGCGTTGTCATCGGCTGGCCACAGCACCCGCGACGAAGACCGGAAAACGGCCCATGAGACAGGGTTTGGAAGACGTTCCGGAAAAATCGGCCACTAGCGGGCGTGCGCCGTCGAGTGAAAGGGGTGATACGCACGTGACATCGTAGCCCGGTCACGGGGCGGAATCGGCCGATTTTGCGGGTGCCATCCGACAGGTCCGGAAGGGTAGCGGGACGGGCGCGCGCAGGCAAGACGGAAGTGCTTCCAAAACCCGGCAAAGCCCAGCACGCACGGGCTTCTTGGCTGTACAATGCGCCGTGTTTCTGGTCCACCTGCGAAAACGTTCCCGCCATGTCCGATCTGCAACCGAATTCCATCGACGACATCGCACCCGCTCTCAAGGCCGAGATTTTGGCTGAGGCGATGCCGTACATCCGCAAATATCACGGTAAGACCGTGGTGATCAAATACGGCGGCAACGCGATGACCGAGGAGCGCCTGAAGCAGGGCTTCGCGCGCGACGTCATTTTGCTCAAGCTCGTGGGCATCAACCCGGTCGTGGTGCACGGCGGCGGTCCGCAAATCGATCAGGCACTCAAGAAGATCGGCAAGCAGGGCACGTTCATCCAAGGCATGCGCGTCACGGATGAAGAGACCATGGAAGTGGTCGAATGGGTGCTCGGCGGCGAAGTCCAGCAGGACATCGTGATGCTGATCAACCAATACGGCGGTCAGGCGGTCGGTCTCACCGGCAAGGATGGCGGTCTGATCAACGCCCGCAAGATGTTGATGCCGGATCGCGAGAACGCGGGCCAGTTCATCGACATCGGTTTCGTCGGCGAAGTCGACTCGATCAACCCGGCCGTGGTGCGCGCGCTGCAAGACGACGCGTTCATCCCGGTGATCTCGCCGATCGGCGTGGGTGAAGACGGTCAGGCGTACAACATCAACGCCGACCTCGTGGCGGGCAAGCTCGCGACGGTGCTGGGCGCCGAGAAGCTGGTGATGATGACCAACATCCCGGGCGTGATGGACCGCGAAGGCAATCTGCTCACCGATCTGTCGGCACGCGAAATCGACGAACTGTTTGCGGACGGCACGATCTCCGGCGGCATGCTGCCGAAGATTTCGTCGGCGCTCGACGCGGCAAAAAGCGGCGTGAAGTCGGTGCACATCGTCGACGGCCGTATCGAACACTCGGTGCTGCTCGAGATTCTGACCGAACAGCCGTTCGGCACGATGATCCGTTCGCACTAAGTACGTTGCACTGAGTACGACGCAATAAGTACGACGCAATAAGTACGCTGCGCTGAGCGTGACGTACTAAGCTTCACTGGCGGACCCTGCGGGGTCCGCTTTGCATTGGTCCCCATCAAACGCGTTCGATCTCGCCCCGACACCATGCCCACGCCTGCCTTCTTTTCATGGAGCGGCGGCAAGGACTCCTGCCTTGCCCTGCATCACGCGCTGTCTTGCGACGCGAGCGGTGCGCCGCATTTCGACGTGCGCCGTCTACTGGCGATGTTCGATGAGACGGGTGACAGCTCGCGCTCGCACGGCTTGCCTCGCGAGTTGATGCAGGCGCAGGCGGATGCACTGGGCATTGCGCTCGATATCGGCCAAGCAGGCTGGAAAGGTTACGAAGCCGAATTCATCGCCCGCTTGCAGGTGATGCGCGCCGAAGGCATCACGCACGGGCTCTTCGGCGACATCGATCTGCAACCGCATCGCGATTGGGAAGAAAAGGTTTGCGCCGCGGCGGGCATGACGGCGGTGTTGCCGCTTTGGCAGCGCGAGCGTCTGGTGTTGGCCCACGAGTTCATCTCGCTGGGGTATCGCGCCGTGATCGTGTGCGTCGACGGTCGCCACCTCGGACCGGAATTCGTCGGTCGCGAATACGACGACGCGTTGCTGGCCGACTTGCCGGCCAACGTCGATGCGTGCGGCGAGAACGGCGAGTTTCACACGTTCGCATACGCAGGACCACGCTTCTCACAACCCGTGCCGTGGCGCATCGAGCGCGTCGAAACCATCCATGGCCCGGCCGAGTACGGCGGCACGCCCTACCATCGCGCGCACATCGTGGCGAGGTAATTGCGACATCCGGGCGTCGCGCGTCGATAGCCGCGCGCTCATCGAGGCAACATCATCGCCGATACTTTTCGGAGGATGACCATGCCTGCAATTCAGCCGTATCTGTCGCCGCATGTATCGCCGCATGCCGCGTCCCCCGCGTTGCCGAACGTCAGTGATTCCTCGTTCGCGCCACCGATGCAAGCCGAAGCAGCCGCGCCTCGCAGGGCCGTGTTTGCAACGAACTTCGAGGTGGCGGCAAACCGCGCAGACCACGCGTCAGAGGGCACGTCCGCAGCGGCCTCGCCCCACACGCGTCGCACTCGCTCGTCGTTCCCCGCGCCCTGCAACACTCGTTATCCGAGCGCCGGTGGCTTCACGCGCCAGAGTCTGTCCACGCCCCAGCAGATTGCCCCGCAGAACCACACGCAATTCCTGCGCGCGAACGCCGAGAGCGCGGTGTTCGGAGAATTGCTGGAGATGCTGAGGCCGGTCGATCGATGCCCGAATCGCAACTACATCTGGAGCGTCGAACTCAGAGACGAACTCATGCATCGCATGTATTGCCTCGGCATCTTTGCCGACACATCCGTTGGCGATATGGCGGTGAAGCATAAGATTCCGTCACTGATGGTAGACGGTCCGGGGTACTTCCCGGGCACTGTCGCCGCCGTCTTTTACGACATCGGCTTCGAGGCGCTAAGGCTTGAGGGTGTGCCGCTTCGGACGCTGGACGAGACCCCGGCTTCGCGTATCGAAGGGGCGGGCCGATTCGCCGTGCGGGCAATACTGAGGGGCTGGATGAACCCGCGAGATCCCTATCACGGCTTCACGCCCTATTTCAAACCGTTGCAGTTCCACGCGCATGCCAACGGCATGCACGACGCCGCAGACATGCTCGATCGCATCACGCGCGACGACTCTTTCGGGTCTCCGGTGACGGGGCCATCCGATGCGGCCAGTTTTCTTGCGGACGAGGCATCGCTGCTCGATGCCCATCTGCGACAGTGCGAACGTGCTGCCGAACCGAGTGCGTGGGAGAAATTCTTCGCGGCGTACGTGAAGCCCGTCATCAAAGCACACTGGTTTCCCCGATTTTGATATCGGCGTGCAGTTACGCAATTCGAACGTCGGACCACAATAGCCCCCGGCGTGGCAAGACAACATCATCCCCCCGACATTTCTCAGGAGGATCGATATGCCCGCATTGCAGCCCTGCCTAACGTCGGCGCCAACACCCGGATGTCTGAACGTGAGTGCTCCAGTGGTGCTGCCCGGCATCGCCGGCTCACGCGCGAGTGCGTTCAATCGCCACTTCGACAACGTGTCGAACCGCATGGGCGATGCGTCCGTCGAGGTGACTGGCAACGCACCAACGCCGCGTATCGCGCACTCGCGCCATACACGCGAGATACGTAAGGATGGATGTATCACGCGTTATCCGACGCAAGGGGGATTCACGCGCGACAGCCGATACGGTGCGCGGGAAATTTCACCGCAGGATCACACGCGATTCTTGCGCACGAATGCCGAAAACGCCGTGTTCGGGGAACTGCTGACATTGCTCCGGCCAAAGCGCGATTGTCCGAACGGCTATTTTCAAGACAATGCGACGTTAAGAGGCGAACTCTGGAAGCGCATCCAGTGCTTGAAAATCGACGGATACGTGTCGGTCAACGGCATGGCGGTCACGCACAAGATTCCGTCACTGCTGATCGACGATGCGAAATATCTACCGGGTTCTCCCCGTGCGATCGCCTACGACATCGGCTTCGAAACGTTAAGCCGTCATGGTCTCGACGCCGGCGCAATCCTACGAAAACCCGTCGCGAGAGTCGAGGCTGCCGGCCGGGCCGCGATAAGACACATCCTCGCCGAACGACCTGACGGGCGCGATCCTTATCGCGGGTTCACCCACCACTTCAAATCGTTGCAATTCCATGCACATGCCAACGGAATGCAAGACGCCACCGACATGCTGGATCGCATTACACGCGACGACTCGTTCGGCCACCCGGTGACGGGCCCTACGGAAGCGGCCGATTTTCTGGCGAACAATGCGTCGCCGCTCAAAGCGCATTTGCGCCGGTGCCACGACGCGGCCAAACCGAGCCGCTGGCAGCGATTCGTGGGCACCGTCTTCAAATATCGACCGTTACCGATGCTGCTCAGACTGTTCGGCCGTTGACCGCATTGTTTATTCGGCGGCCGTCAGCCGCCGCAACTCATCGAGCAACTTCACGGCAGGGCTGGGCAGAATGCCCTGCCGGCGGCGAAACGCCGTCAGCGTGCGGGTCGCGCGCACGGTCGGAATCGGCAGCGTATCCATCACGCGCGCTTTCGCTTCCACGTCGTACATCGGCTCCGGCATCCACGTCAGAAAGCCGCAGCGCGTCACCATGCTCTTGAGCACCGGCACCGAGCGCGTTTCCACGACGATGTTCGGCAGCCCCAGCCCGTGCGCGGCAAACACACCCTGCATATGCGCGTACGGCGCAGTGCCGCGCGGGGGAATGGCCCAGCGCTCGCCCAGCGTATCGGCGAGCGCGATCCGTTTCTGTTGGCGCAGCGGATGATCGCAAGCGGCGACGACAAAGCTGTCGTCCTGCCAATGACAATCGCCGATCGCGACGATGTCGTCAGTGTCGGGGGCGACGGTCGAGAGCGCGAGATCGATCTCGTGACGCATCAGCCCCTGCGCCAGCCGGTCCCACACCCCTTCGATGATTTCCACGCGCAGATTCGGCCAGCGTGTCAGCACCCGATCGATCGCGAGCGGCAAAACGTGACTGGCAATCGCACCCACGGCACCGACTTTGATCGTGCCCTTGGAAAGCCCCCGCAGCGCATCGATTTCTTCGCGTGCCAGCTCGGCCTCGCGGGCGAGCAACATCGCGTGCGGCAGTAACGCTTGGCCAACCGCCGTGAGTTCCATGCCCTTGCTGTGCCGCTCGAACACCGCTGCGCCCAGATCGGTCTCCAGCCGCTTGATGGTGCGGCTCAGCGCCGGCTGCGTGAGATGCAGCTCCGTCGCCGCTCGCCCGAGACTGCCGGTGGCGACGATGGTGGTGAACGCACGCAACTGTTGAAGGTTGAGGCTCATGGGCGGGCAATCTCAGGAAGTGACATCACGAAAGAGTCATGCAAAAAAGTCATGCAAAAGCGTAATGACTTCGGCACATAAAAGCAATTCCAGTGCATATATCGGCTGCCTATACTCGCTCGCATCACCCGACGCACCGCGACCGCCCGGATCGCGAAGACGGTTGGGACCAACAAGATCAACGAGATCAACGAGACAAGCGCAAGTTATGAACGACAGCCGAGAACTGCGTGCTGGCGAAGCCGCCGGCACCACGACCCAACTCACTGTGCGCGAGGTCGTCATCGACCTGATGCGACGCCACGGCATGACCAAGGTCTTTGCCAACCCCGGCTCCACGGAACTGCCGTTGTTCCGCGATTTTCCTGCCGACTTCGAATACGTGTTGGGACTGCAAGAAGCGGTCGTCGTGGGCATGGCCGATGGCTACGCGCAGGCGACCGGTAACGCGGCGTTCATCAACTTGCACTCGGCGGCCGGCGTGGGCAACGCGATGGGCAACATCTTCACGGCGTTCAAGAACCAGACGCCGCTGATCGTCACCGCCGGACAGCAAGCGCGCTCGATCCTGCCGTTCGATCCGTTCCTCGCCTCGGTACGGGCCACCGAATTGCCGCAACCGTACGTCAAGCTCAGCCTTGAACCGGCGCGCGCCGAAGACGTGCCGCTCGCCTTGGCACGCGCCTATCACGTCGCGATGCAGGAGCCGAAGGGCCCCGTCTTCGTATCGATTCCGGTCGACGACTGGGACCGTGCGGCCGAACCCGTGCCGCCGCGTCAGGTGAGCACGCGGGTGCAGCCGGATGCCGCCGCGCTCGATCAACTCGGGGCGGCGCTCGATGCGAGTGAGCGTCCGGTCTTTGTCGTCGGTTCGTCGATCGATCGTGCAGGGGCTTTCGATGCCGTGGTCGCACTGGCTGAACGTCATAACGCACGCGTGTTCACCGCGCCGATGTGCGCACGCTGTGCCTTCCCGGAAGACCATCGACTGTTCGCGGGCTTCCTGCCGCCGATGCGCGAGAAGATCGTTGGCCTGCTGGGCGGCCACGATCTGATTCTGGTCATCGGCGCACCGGCCTTCACGTATCACGTGGAAGGCGCCGGCCCGCACGTGCCGGCCGGTGCGGCCCTGTTCCAGTTGATCGAAGACCCGGGTGTGGCTGCGTGGACGCCAGTGGGCGCGTCCGTGGTCGGCAACGTGCGCCTTGGCGTTGAGACACTGCTGACGCGCGCGGCACCTCGGCTGCGGGCCTTGCCCGCGCAGCGCGCCGTCCCGCCGGTAGCGATGCCGGAGAACGGCGACGCACCGATGTCGACGGCCTTCGCGCTGCAAACGCTAGCGAGCCTTCGGGCCGAGCAAGACATCGTCGTTGAAGAAGCCCCGAGCGCGCGCTCGGTCATGCAGCAATACCTGCCCTTCACGCAGGCCGGCACGTTCTTCACGATGAACAGTGGCGGCCTCGGTTATTCGATGCCCGCGGCTGTCGGCGTGGCGATGGCCAGCCCGGGCCGCCGCGTGATCGGACTGATTGGCGACGGCTCCGCGATGTACTCGATTCAGGCGCTGTGGAGTGCCGCGCAACTGCGCTTGCCGATCACGTTCGTGATTCTGAACAACCGCCGCTATGCCGCGTTGCAGGACTTCGCGCCGTCGTTCGGCTTCGGTCCGCAAGACCCGGTGCAGGGCACCGATCTGCCGGATCTCGATTTCGTTCACTTGGCGGCAGGCATGGGCGTGCGCGGTGAGCGCGTGACGCAGGCGCTGGCGCTGCGCGACGTCTTGTCGCAGGCCATCGAGAGCGGCGAGACCCGTCTGGTCGAGATCGAGGTGGCATGATGCACAGCGCGCGTCTGCCGGCACCGTGCACGGTGTCATGCGACACCCCGGCCGACGCCCACCTGTGACGACGCATTCGCTGCGTCCTGCGAATTCAGCAATACAAGGAGACATGCATGCAAACCCCTCAGACGCTCACCATGCTGATCGGCGGCCAACGCGTTGCCGCGAGCAACGGCGCAACGTTCGAACGACGTAACCCGCTCGATGGCGAAGTCGCCTCGCGTGCCCCGGCAGCCACACTCGACGATGCGCGCGCTGCCGTGCGTGCCGCGTGGGCGGCCTTCCCGGCGTGGTCGAAGACCGGCCCGACGGAACGGCGTGCACTGCTGATGAAGGCCGCTGATCAACTCGAAGCGAAGGTCGAACAGTTTCAGGCCGCGATGGCGGCAGAGACGGGTGCCTCCGGGTTGTGGGCCGGTTTCAACGTGCATCTGGCCGCGCAAGGCTTGCGCGAAGCCGCTTCGATGACGACGCAAATTGCTGGCGAAGTGATTCCGTCGGACGTGCCGGGCAGTCTCGCCATGGGCATGCGACAGGCCGCAGGCGTGGTGCTTGGCATCGCCCCGTGGAATGCCCCGGTCATTCTTGGCGTGCGTGCGCTGGCGTTGCCGCTCGCGTGTGGCAATACGGTGGTGTTCAAGGGTTCCGAGTTGTGCCCGGCCACGCATGGACTGATTGCCGACGCGCTGGAAGAAGCCGGTTTGCCGCCGGGCGTTGTGAACTTCGTGACGAACGCACCGCAAGACGCGGGCGCGATTGTCGACGCGTTGATTGCCGAGCCTGCCGTGCGCCGTGTGAACTTCACCGGCTCGACACGCGTGGGCCGCATCATTGCGACGCGCTGCGCCGAGCACATCAAACCGGCCGTGCTGGAGTTGGGCGGCAAGGCGCCGTGTCTGGTGCTCGACGATGCCGATCTCGACGCCGCCGTGAATGGCGTGGCCTTCGGCGCGTTCGCCAACTCGGGGCAGATTTGCATGTCGACCGAGCGCATCGTCGTGGCCGAAACCATTGCCGATGCCTTCACTGAAAAGCTGGCGGCCAAAGCGCGCGCGCTGCCGCTGGGCGACCCGCGCAACGGGCCGGTCGTACTCGGCTCGGTCATCGACATGGCGACCGTCGAGCGCTGCAACGCGTTGATCGACGATGCACTGGCGAAAGGCGCAACGCTGCTTTGCGGCGGCCGCGCCGAGACGACCCTGATGCCCGCGACGTTGCTCGATCACGTCACACCCGACATGAAGATCTACAGCGAAGAATCGTTCGGACCGGTCAAGGGCATCGTGCGTGTGAAAGACGACGAGGCGGCGATTGCCTGCGCCAACGACAACGCCTACGGCCTGTCGTCGGCGGTATTCAGCCGCGATATCGCGCGTGCGATGCAAGTCGCCGCCCGCATCGAATCCGGCATTTGCCATATCAACGGCCCCACGGTGCACGACGAAGCGCAGATGCCGTTCGGCGGCGTGAAGGCGAGTGGCTGGGGGCGCTTCGGCGGCAAGGCCGGTATCCATGAATTCACCGATCTGCGCTGGGTGACGGTGCAGACGACACCGCGTCACTACCCGTTCTAAGCCTTACGGTCGGGCCAGCGCGGTCATTCAGTTCCCGTCAGTTTCGTAATGCAAGACCACCATACCGCCGCAGCCGGGAGACCGGAACAGACGGCCGGAGGAGACAACTGTGTCACAACCTTATGAGACCGCCCCTGCGGGCGGCGGCAACCCGATGGCGGATTCGCCGCGCAATGACGCCGCTGCCAGTGCCGCACCCAGTGCAACATCGAGCGCCCCGAAAGGTGCTGCGGCGGGCTACGGCCGGGTCGTGGCGGCAAGCTGCTTCGGCACGGCCATCGAGTGGTACGACTTTTTCGTCTACGGGTTTCTCGCGCCCATCGTCTTCGACCGGCTGTTCTTCCCGCAGCTTGATCCGATGGCGGGGATGATCGCGGTGTTCGCGACGTTTGCCGTCGGCTTCGTCGCGCGGCCGATCGGCGGCATCGTGTTCGGGCATTTCGGCGATCGCATCGGGCGCAAGTCGATCCTGCTCTTCACGCTGATTCTCATGGGCGTGGCGACCACGCTCATCGGTTTGCTGCCGACGTACGACATGATCGGCATGTGGGCGCCGATCATGCTCGTGACGCTGCGTTTCGTGCAGGGTTTCGCACTGGGCGGCGAATCGGTCGGCGGTTTGCTGATGACGGTCGAGGGGGCACCGGCGCATCTGCGTGGCCTGTTCGGCGGACTGATTCAGGCTGCGGGGCCGACGTCGATCGTGGGCGCGTCGCTCGCCATTGTTCTGATCACACGACTGCCTGAAGACGACCTGCTCAGCTGGGGCTGGCGTATCCCATTCCTCGTGAGCCTGCTGCTCGTCGCACTCGGCACGTACGTGCGCCTGAAGGTCGAAGAGTCGCCGACCTTCAAGGCTGTCGAGAAGCACCGCGAGATCGCCAAGGTGCCTGTTGTCGAAGTGCTCACGCACTACTGGCGCCCGACGCTCGTCACGTTCTTCATCTGTCTGGCCGAGACGAGCTTCTTTTATCTCGTGGCGATTTTCTCGCTGTCGTATGGCACCAAGACGCTCGGCTTGCCGCGCGGCATGATGGCCGACGGCGTGCTCTACGCGAACATTCTGGCGATGCTCACCATCCCGGCGTTCGGCATGCTTTCCGACAAGCTCGGGCGCCGTCCGATGTTCCTGATGGGGCTGGCGGCGACGGCGATCTTCATCTACCCGTTCTTCCTGATGATGGGCAGCAAGGAGACCGCATTGGTCGTGATGGCGATCGTGATCGGCGCCGGGGTGATCCACCCGATGATGTTCGGCCCGGAGGGCAGCTTCTTCTCGGAGTTGTTCGATACCCGCGTGCGCTTCTCGGGCGTGTCGCTGGGCAAGCAGATCGGGACGGTGCTGGGCGGAGGGCTCGCCCCGATGATCGCGGCGAGCCTGCTGGCGTGGAGCCATGGCCAGATCTGGCCGGTGATCGCGTACTTCCTCGTGTTGGCCGCGATGGCGTTGGTCTCGACGTTCCTAGTGCGCGAGACCAAAAACCGCACGCTGTGATGGCGTGATGGCAGGCGCGCCGCTCAGGTAACTGAGCGGCGCGTCGCGATTCGCACAGCGTGCCAAGTGTTGGGTGATGGGTAAGGGTTCATGACGACTGTATTCACGCAACTGGAAGTTCTCGGTTCGGATGCGGCGCAAGAGATGCTCCCGAAACGCCGTCTCCGATTTATCGCTCTCGGCCGGCGGCGCGTCGAGCAGACCCATCGAGACGAGATGAAAGTCGGAGACGGCGTTGACCGGCGGCGTGGTGCCCAGATCGGCGAGCCGGTTCAGTTCCGTGGCAACTTGGTACAGCCGGTTCCTCATCAAGCCATTTCGGTGTCGCGCGAAGGTGGGGTAGGGGGCAGGAATCGTGGTCCCGAGTTGAAATGACTGATCGAACTGCAACGCGTTGAGTGACCCGATCATGAGTGTCGGGTCGCTCGTCATGAGAGACATCAACCCCGTCTCGCGGCAGAAGTGATTCAGGTCGAACACCTGACCGTAGCCTAACTGCGTCATTTTCTTCTCCAGCATCTGACCCAGCTCGAAGCACCGCGTGGCCGGCTTTGCCGGACAGCCATTCACGGCAGGCAAGATCGTATAAAGCGCCTTGAATGCGATGTCGTGCAGGGCCTTACGGATGTCGTGAACGCAGTCGGGCACGCTTGCCGTGCGCCATTTCTCAGCGCAGGCGTCGATCAGGTCGTCACCTTTGCGCGTGGAGGCGGGGGGTACGTGACGCACCGGCTGTGAGAGCGGCACGAGCTTGGTCAGGACGGCGGGGGGTGAACTGGGCCGGTCATGGTTAACGGGCCGGCCGTTCAGAGGCCGCATGTCTTCACCGTCTCGGCGCATTCGCTGCACGGCGAGCAGTGAATCGTTCCCCAGTCGATCAGTGACGGGCGAGGCAAGGACAGGTTGTCGCACGAGCGGTAGAAACGGTGCGGCGGCGAAACCGGCAGACGCGTTGACGGATGCGTTGTGGGATAGCGCGAACATGATGGGAATCACCTCTCGAAGATGGCAGGACACGGGGGCCGGGCGCAGATCGGATAGCGCCCACCATCGTAGAAGTGTCCCGTTCAGAGGGTTGTCGGTTCGTGCGTGGGGTGTTGGGAAAGCGAGCGGCGGTGCAGCAAACAAAACGCCCTGCTCGCAAAGCGAAGCAGGGCGTTCACATCACCGTGCGATGCGTCGGATGGCGCTACAGATCCAGCACGAGCATGGCCGACTTGCTGCGCGAACAGCAAGGCAGCATCTGATCGTTGGCGGCGCGCTCTTCATCGGTCAGATACACGTCGCGATGATCGGGGGTGCCGTCGATCACGCGCGTGAGACACGTGCCACAGACACCTTGCTCGCACGACATCTGGATTTCAATGCCTTGTGCCGCGAGTGCCGCCACGATGGTTTCGTCCGCCTTCACGTCGATCACACGACCCGTCGAATGCAGCTTGACCTGAAATGCAGCGTCGCTCGCGCTATCGGTCGCTGCCGGTGCCGCAAAGTACTCGCGATGCACATTGCCCTCGGGCCATTGCGCGGCTTCCGCACGCGCGAGCACGGCATCGATGAAACCTGCCGGTCCGCACACATACAGATGCTTGCCGCCCGACGGTTGCGCAAGAATCGCGTCGAGGTCTGCGCGAGCCCCTTCGCTGTCGTGATAGACGCGCGTGTTCCCAGTGAGATCCGCCTGCGCAAAGCGTTCGCCAAACGCCGTACGGGCCGGCTCACGCGTGCAGTAATGCACTTCGAACGACGCCCCTGCCGCAGCCAATGTCTCGGCCATCGCCAGAATCGGCGTCACGCCGATGCCCCCGGCGAGCAGAATGCTGTGCTTCGCCGTGTCCACCAGCGGGAAGTGATTGCGCGGTTCGCTGATCTCCAGTTCGACGCCGGGCGACAGTGCGTGCATGCCGGTCGAGCCGCCGCGCGACGCGGGGTCACGCAACACGCCGAGGCGATAGCGTTCGGTTTCACCCGGCGCATTGCACAGCGAGTATTGGCGTACGAGTCCGCCCGGCAGATGCACGTCGATATGCGCGCCGGCGGTGAAGCCCGGCAGCGGGCTGCCGTCGAGACTCACCAGATCGAAGGCGCAGATATCGGTTGCGACATCCTGCTTGTTCGCCAGCCTGACTTTCATGCTGCGTGCTCCGTTCCTTGCGTTGCACCCGCACGCTCGGCGTCGATCAGACGATCGAGTACCTTGCGCGATTGCACGCCACCGGCGTCGATGTTGAGCTTGAGAATCTTCTTCTCCGGATACGCCGACAGGTTGCGCTGTTGCGCTTCGAGCACGTCCTGGTCTTCGGCGAAGATGCCGCCTTGGCCGCGCTTGATCGCCGCGGTCAGCTCGGCGTCTTCCGGCTTGAAGTTGCGTGCCATGCCCCAGAAGTACCAGATCGATTCGTCGGTCTCGGGCGTGATGAAGTCCACGACGATGCTGCCGGCCTTCTTGTCGGCCGGGGCGTTGTAGCCGCCATGACCCGCGTGCGCGACGCCCACTTCGATCATCACGTGGCTCGGCGGCGTGAAGCGGCAGATCTGCCAGCGATCGCACGGCACCTGATCGTCCAGACCGTTCGCGCGCAGCGCGCTCGCCCAGAACGGCGGCGCCTTGATGCTCTCCATGTGACGCGCCGTCACCACGCTGTCACCTTCCGTGACCGTCTTCGGCGGCGCTTCTTCGATTTCTTCCTGTCCGATGCTGCTCGCGTGCACGTACGTTTCGTGCGTGAGATCCATCAGGTTGTCGATCATCAGGCGGTAATCGCACTTGATGTGATACAGCCCGCCGCCATACGCCCACTGGTCGCTCACGGCCCATTCCAGATGCGGAATCTCGTCGGCATTGGCGAGTGCGGCGTCGCCCGGCCACACCCACACGAAGCCGTAGCGCTCCACGCACGGGAACGCGCGCGTCTTCGGAAAACCGCCGACCCGCTGGCCGACCATCTTCGTGCACTTGCCGCCGCCGTCGACCGTCAGGCCGTGATAGCCGCACACCAACTGGCCGTCCTTGACGAAGCCCAGCGACAACGCCGCGCCACGATGCGGGCAGAAGTCTTCCAGTGCGGCCACCTGACCGTCGCCGTCGCGGAAGAACACCATCGGCTCGTTGCAGACCTTACGGCCCAGCGGCTTCTCGGCAAATTCGTCCGGCGTGCAGGCCACATACCAAGTGTTTTTGAGGAACATGATCGTTTGTCTCCTTGGCGCGTCTGGGGATGGCGCGCTCTTGTTTCGATAGGGAATGAGGAAAAGGTCGGCGGGCGTGCGCGGGGGCGGAACCCCTCAGAGCAACTGCGCCCCCATGCTGTGTTCTTGCGTGACGATGTGCTCGCGGCACATGAATTCGGCGCGGTCGGGCTGGCGCGCGGCAATCGCCTCGACGATGGCGTGATGCTGGCGATGCGCATACGCAATGATGTCCGCGTACTGACGGCGATCTTCGTGCCCGAACGCAACCGTGCGGGGCGCGACGAACGGCACCAGATTGCAGCGCGCGATAAAGCCTTCGAGCAGCGGATTGTGAGCACCGGTCACGAGCAGATCGTGAAAGCGCGCGTTGAGCGACGCGTAGCCGATCTGCACTTCCGGCGTCATCGTGTGATCGGCCAGCAGCGCATCGCCTTCGGCGAGCAGGTCGCGCAGTTGCTTGAGCAACTCGGCGCTCGCGCCCTTCTCTGCGAGCAGGCGGGCGGCATAGCCTTCGAGCGCGCCGCGCAGGTGCAACGCTTCCACGCTCTCGTCCCGGGTGTGGGCGCGCACCGCGTAACCGCGTTGTCCGGCGCGTACGACCAACCCTTCCTCCGCGAGCACCGGCAGCGCCTGCCGGATGGGCATGCGCGAGACCCCAAGCTGCTCGGCGAGCTTGGCTTCGGCCAGACGTTCGCCCGGGGCGAGCTCGCCCTTGAGAATCATCTCGCGCAATTGAACGGTGGTCGGCGTGGGGTGCAGCATGCGTTTCCTTTGGGTCGCTGAATGGCATTGCCGGTCAGGAACCGTCCGGCTTTTTTTCATTATGGGATCCCGTAAATCCAAAACGCATCAGTAGATACCCTGCTTTATGCAAATATGGGATCCCGTATAGACTCGGCCCTGCATAAATGCGGGCGGTGTCATGCATGTCATGACGCCCCCCGGCACTACAAGACACAAGAGACGGAGACTTATCGTGGCAAAGATCATTGGGGGGATTGGCACGTCGCACGTGCCGACCATCGGCGTGGCGTACGACAAGGGCAAGCAGCAGGATCCCGCGTGGGCGCCGTTGTTTCAGGGCTATGAGCCTGTGGCGAAATGGCTGGCCGAGCAGCAGGCCGACGTGCTCGTGTTTTTCTACAACGATCACGCCACGACGTTCTTCTTCGACATGTATCCGACGTTCGCGCTGGGCGTGGGCGAGTCGTTCCCGATTGCCGACGAAGGCGCAGGGCTGCGTCCGCTGCCGCCGATTCGCGGCGACGTGGCGTTGCAGGCGCACATTGCCGAGTCGCTCGTGAACGACGAGTTCGACCTCACCGTGTTTCAGGACAAACCGATCGATCACGGTTGCGCCTCGCCGCTGCCTCTGCTCTGGCCGCACAAGCCGGACTGGCCGGGCACCGTTGTGCCGATTGCCATCAACGTGTTGCAGTACCCGCTGCCCACGGGCCGCCGCTGCTACCGGCTGGGGCAGGCCGTGCGCCGCGCGATCGAGTCGTATCCGGAAGACCTGCGCGTCGTGGTCGTGGGCACGGGCGGTCTCTCGCACCAGATTCACGGCGAGCGCACGGGCTACAACGACGAAGCATGGGATCGCGAATTCCTCGAACTGCTTGAGCACGAACCCGAGACGCTGGCCGAACTCAAGCACGTGGACTACGTGCGTCGCGGCGGCGCCGAAAGCGTCGAGCAAATCATGTGGCTGTCGATGCGCGGTGCCCTCGGCCCGAACATCAAGCGTCTGCATCTGAACTACTACTTGGCGACCACCACGGCGATGACCGTCGCGCTCTACGAGGAGGAAGCCGCATGAATCCGCAGCTCGAAGGCATCGAATCGATCACCGGCACTTACGCGTTCGACCTGCGCGTGAGCAACCGCACGCTGCACCTCAATCGCTTTTTCTGGCACATGATCCGCGCCGAGAACCGCGAAACGTTTCTGAACGATCCGGCCGCCGCGATGACCGCCGCCGGTTTGTCGGCCGAGGAGCAGGCGCTGGTGCAGGCGCAGGACTGGCTGGGTCTCGTGCGTCATGGCGTGAACTTCTTCGTGCTGGAGAAGTTTGCGCGCGTGGTGCGCAAGACCAATCTGGAGGTGTACGCGATCATGCGTGGCGAGTCGCTCGACGACTTCATGGCAACGCGGCGCGTGCCGACGATGCGCTGAGCGAGCCCTTTGCATGTCGATCGACACCGTCATCAGTCTCACCAACGCACCCCCGACGTCGAGCCTCGCCTGTCACGAGCGCGGCACGTGGAGCCGCGCGCCGCAGAACAACGACGCCTCGCTGCTATGCCGCAAGTTGCGTGGCTTGCGCGCGATGGTTGCCGTGCTCGAATGCGACTCCGTCGCGCGGGCGGCCCGCATGTTGCATCTGTCGCAATCGGCGGTGGCACGCTCGATTTCGGATATCGAAGCGGAGCTGGGCTTCCCGTTGTTTCACCGCAGCGGGCGCGGCCTGATTCCCAACGCCGCCGGTCAGCGTCTCGGTGTGCGCGCGACGCGTGCGTTGGCGGAGTTGGCCAACGGCTATCGTGAAGCGTTTGCCGCCACGGCGTCACAAGCCGACGGCGGGGCACGCGCGGCGAGCCGCTTCGCGGCGGTGGTGGCGCCCCAGCAACTCACGAGCTTTATCGCGGTGGCGGAGCTGGGCAGCGGCCCGCTGGCGGCGACCCGTCTGCAATGTTCGCAGCCGACGATTCAACGCAATCTCGATCAGCTTGAAGACCTTATCGGCATCAAGCTGTTCCGGCGCACGCCGCGCGGCACGCGTCTGACCGACGAGGCGCAGGCATTGCTCGGTCCGGTCAAACGTGCGCTTGCCGAGCTGGCGATTGCGGAAGACGAACTCGCGCCGTTCGGCGGACGTCAGCAGGGCACGGTGATCGTGGCGGCGCTGCCGCTGTCGAGCGGCTTTCTGTTGCCGAAGGCCATCGACAGCCTGTTGCACAAGTCGCCGTATCTCACGGTGACGGTTGTCGATGGCACGTACGAGGCACTCGTTCGTCAGCTGCGACAGGCCGACGTCGACATGATCGTCGGCGCGTTGCGGGCGAACGACGTGCCGGCCGACATCCGGCAGGAAGCGTTGTTCGAAGATCACCTGTCGGTGGTTGCGCGGGCCGATCACCCATGTCTGACGATGGGGCGCGAGCCGACGCTCGCGGAACTGGCGCAGTACGGCTGGGTGAGCCCGCTGCCGTGCACCCCTGCGCGCGGCGTGTTCGAGCGCGTGTTTCGCGCGGAAGGACTCGCGCTGCCGCAGACGCAAGTGCATGCGAGCAGTTCACCGGTGGTGCGCGGCTTGCTGCTCTCGAGCGACCGGCTGGCGTTGCTCTCGCCGGTGCAGATTACGTCCGAGTTGCGTACGGGCGAACTGGCCGTGGTGCCGGTCGCACTTCAACACGCGCGTCGCGCCATCGGTCTCGCGACGCGTCGCGACGGTCTGCTGTCGCCTGCCGCAGAGCAATTGCTCGACGAACTTCGGGCGCTCGCCCCGACGGTGCAGCACCCCAACTGACCTCGTGCGGCGCGCCCGCACCACTCCCTTAGCGAGCGCGGCGAAATTCGCCGGAATCGCCATGACTTGCATGTCGCGCGACTCGCTCGCGCGAGTGCACTCTCCCACTTCAGCACCGTGACGACGCCCGCCCGCACAGCCTTGTGCGGCGGGCGTTCCACCAGTGGTGATGCGCGTGTCCCGCAGCGCGAAATTACGCGCGTAGAAATCGTTCCATAACGTAGGGGAAATCTCGGGGATATACGAAAAACGCAACGCTGGACTCGGGAGTTTCATTCGACGTCACCTTTTCGGCTGCCTAAGCTGTTCCGGACATCATCGAAAAGGCCCGCCTCCCCGGCGCGGACCTCAACAAAAAACGGAGCGGCGCGCGACGCCGACGAGGAGACGACACCATGATGAAGCGCCACTTGTGGCTCGCTGTGGCACTTGCGAGCGTTTGCCAGTTCACCTCCATGGCCGCACGCGCCGATGACATCAAGATCGGCGTGCTGGGTCTGTTCTCCGGCTCCGCCTCGTGGTGGGGCACCGAGTACCGCCGCGGTATCAACCTGTGGATGGAGCAGAACAAGAACAAAGTCGGTGACGACACGCTCGTGATTCTGGAGCGCGACGAAGGCGGCGTGAATCCGCAACGCACGCGTCAGCTCGCACAGGAACTCGTGGTGCGCGATCAGGTGCAGTACCTGTTCGGCGGCTCGTTCACGCCGAACGTGCTGGCCATGGCCGACGTGGCCAACCAGACCAAGACGCCGCTCGTGATCGGCAACTCCGGCACGTCGAGCGTGACGCTCAAGTCGCCGTACTTCGTGCGCACCGGCTTCACGCAATGGACCGTGAGCGTGCCGCTGGTCGAGTACGCCGCGAGCAAGGGCATCAAGAACGCCGCCATCGTGGTGGCCGACTTCGCCACGGGCTACGACGCGATCGACGCCTACGCGGAAACCTTCAAGAAAGCCGGCGGCAAGATCAGCGTCGAAGTGAAGGTGCCGCTGGGTACCACCGACTTCTCGAGCTACCTGCAACGTGTGCGCGATGCCAAGCCCGAAGCCGTCTTCATGTTCATGCCGGTGGGCCCGATGTCGGCCGGCTTCGTGAAGGCCTTCAAGGAGCGCGAGCTCGACAAGGCCGGTATTCAGCTCTTCGCGACCACCGAGACGATGGAGTCGGACCTGCCGGCCATCGGCGACAGCGCACTGGGCACGATCACCGCGCTGCACTACTCGCCGTTCCTGACGTCGCCGGAAAACGTGGCGTTCGTGAAGGCCTACAAGGCCAAGTACGGTCCGGGCGCGCTGCCGTCGATTGCGTCGGTGTCGGCGTACGACTCGATGACGCTCATCGCTCAGATGATCAAGGCCACCAAGGGCAAGAAGGATGCCGACAAGGCTATCGCCGCCGTGAAGGGCTACGCGTGGACGAGCGCGCGCGGGCCGGTGTCGATCGACCCGAAGACGCGCGAAATCATCCAGAACGTGTACATCCGTCGCGTAGAGACCATCGACGGCAAGCTCGGCAACAAGCCCATCGAGACGTTCAAGTCGGTGGTCGAGCCGTGGCACCTGAGCCACCCGCAAGTGGCGGCCAAGTAATCCACGCATTCGATGTGATCGATGCGATCGATGCGATCAACGTCATCGATGTGGTCGATGTGACCGATGTAATGGCGAGCGCCCACGCGCTCGCTCCCCCCGCCCCCGGTAATTCCTCATGACGCAATCGCTTGCCACCTTCCTGTCGTTGTCGATCGACGGTGTGGCTTACGGGATGCTGCTGTTTCTCATCTCCGTAGGTCTCACGGTCACGCTCGGCGTGATGCGCGTTGTCAACCTCGCGCATTCCGCCTTCGCCATGATCGGCGGTTATTTCACCCTGTGGGCCATGCAGCACGCGGGGCTCGACTTCTTCGTCGCGCTGCTCGTCGGCGTGGCCGGCACGATGGTGCTCGGCGCCGTGCTGGAGCGCACGCTGTATCGCTGGGTCTACACGGCCAACGGTCTCGGGCAGTTGCTCATGACGATCGGACTGGCGTTCATCATCTGCGCCATCGCCAAGCATCTCGCCGGGACGGAGCTGCAAACCATTCCGGTGCCGCAGGGCCTGCGCGGCACATGGGATCTGGGCGGCTTCTCGGTGTCTATCTATCGCATCTTCGCGCTGGTGTGCAGTGCCGTCGTGGCACTTGGCATCTGGTGGGGGCTGGAGCGCACGCCGTTCGGCGCCAAGTTGCGTGCGGCGGTCGATAACCCGCGCATGGCGCGCTGCGTCGGCATCGACGTGCCGCTGGTGTTCTCGATCACGTTTGCGATCGGTTGCGGCCTGTCGGGGCTCGGCGGGGCGTTGTCCAGCCAGATTCTGCCGCTGGAGCCGTACTACGGGCTGAAGTACCTGGTGCTCGTGCTGATCGTGGTGGCCGCCGGTGGTCTGGGCAGCCTGCGTGGCTCGCTGTACGCCGGTCTGCTGCTCGGTCTCATCGATACGCTGGGGCGCTACTACGTGCCTGCGCTCGGCGCTTTCATGATCTATCTGGCCGTGCTGGCCATTCTGCTGATCCGCCCGCAAGGGCTGGTCGGGCGCGCGTGAGCGGAGGGTGACGATGCAAAACACGAATCCCTCCCAACTGTCGGCGGCCGGTGTGGCACAGGTGGCCCCGGCGCTGCGCCGCAAGCGGCTTGGCGTGCTCGACGCCGTGCTGCTCGTCGCAGCGGTGGCGACGTACTTCTTTGCCGATCTGTATCTCGCGCTCGCCACGAGCGTGGTGATCATGATCATCTTTGCGCTCTCGCTCGATCTCGTGCAGGGCTACTGCGGTATCGAAACGCTCGGTCATGCGGCGTTCTTCGGCAGCGGCGCGTATGCCGCCGGTCTGTTTGCGCTGCACGTCTCGCCGAACCCGCTGCTGGGTCTGGTCGCCGGTGCGCTTGTCGCGGCGGTGGTCGGGTTGATCACAGGCATCGTGGTGCTGCGCGTGAGCGGGCTCACGCAGATCATGCTTACGCTCGCGTGCGCCACGCTGCTGTATGAAGCCGGCAACATCGCCAAGTCGATCACGATGGGCGACGACGGTCTCACCGGCTACACCATCGCCCCGGTGCTCGGCCTGTTCGAGTTCGATATCTACGGCCACACGGCGTACGTCTATGCGCTGGTGGTGCTGGTGGTGGTCTTTCTTTTCACGCAGTTCCTCGTCAACTCGCCGTTCGGTCTGACGGTGCAGGGCATTCGCGAGAACGCCATGCGCATGTCGCTGCTGGGCGTTCGCGTGGGCTTTCGCCGCCTGATGCTGTACACGATCGCTGCTGCGGTGGCCGGTGTGGCCGGTGCGCTCTCCGCGCAGGTCAACAACATCGTGGCACTCGACACGCTGTCGTTCACGCTGTCGGCCAACGTGCTGGTGATGCTGGCGCTGGGCGGCACCGGGCGCCTTTACGGCGCGGTACTCGGCGCCGTGGTGTTCATGGTGTTGTCCGACCGCATTGCCGCCATCGATCCGACCAACTGGCTGGCCGCGTTGGGTGTGCTGCTGATCGTGGTGGTGCGCTTCGCGCCGGACGGCCTCATCGGTGTGGTGGATCGTTTCGCGCTGCGTGCGCGCCGCCGTAATGTTGGCAGTGTTGGCAATGCCTCCGTACCCGTCGATGCGCCCGCCAAGGCGAGCGCAGACAAGGAGGTGACGCTGTGAGCGCCGCACTCGAAATTCAAGGGCTGTCGAAGCGCTTCGGCCAGCTCGACGTCACGCGCAATGTGACGCTCTCGCTGCAAGCCGGGGCACGTCACGCGCTGATCGGCCCGAACGGCGCTGGCAAGAGCACGTTGATGAACCTGCTCACCGGCGTGCTCAAGCCCAACTCGGGCGTGGTGCGCGTGGGCGGCACCGACGTCACGTCGATGCCCTCGCACAAGCGCGTGAAGCTCGGGCTGGCGCGTACGTTCCAACTGAACACGTTGTTCAACACGCTGACCGTGGCCGAGAACGTGGGCCTCGCGCTCACCTCGCGCCGTGGGCTCGACGGCCGTATCGGTAAGCCGCTGGCGAATCGTCCCGAAGTCGTGGAAGAAGCGGCGGAGCGTCTGCGTGCGCTAGGCATGCTCGATCTCGCGGGCCGTCGCATCGATGAGCTCGCCTACGGCCAACGCCGTCAGGTGGAGATTGCGCTGGGGCTGGCACTCGACCCGAAGGTGCTGCTGCTCGACGAACCTGTCGCAGGTGTGCCGTCGGGACAGGGCCGCAAGTTGTTCGACCTGCTCGAACGGTTGCCTGAAGACGTGGCGGTGATGGTCATCGAACACGACATGGATCTGGTCTTCCGTTTTGCGCGCCGTATCACGGTGTTGGTGGAAGGCGCCGTGCTGATGGAAGGCGAGAAGGAAGAAGTGCGCCGCGACCCGCGTGTGCGCGACATTTATCTGGGGCGTCGCCATGACTGACATCCTGCTCGAAGCCGGCGGCCTGAGCGCGGGCTATGGCGAGACCATCGTGCTCGAAGACCTGAGCCTGCGTCTGGCCGCTGGCGAAGCCATCGCCATTCTTGGCCGCAACGGTGTGGGCAAGAGCACGTTGCTGCTCAGCCTGCTCGGGCTGACCACGCGCCACGGCGGCGTGATCCGCTATCTCGAAAACGACATCTCGCATTGGCCTGCCTATAAGCGGGCGCGCGCCGGTCTCGCATTGGTGCCGCAGGAGCGCGAGATCTTCAAGTCGCTCTCCGTCGAAGAGAACCTGCAAGTCTCGGCCATGGGTGACGCATGGACGCTGGAGCGCGTGTACGACCTGTTTCCGCGACTGGCCGAGCGTCGCCGCAATCTGGGCAACCAACTCTCGGGCGGCGAGCAGCAGATGCTCGCCATCGGCCGCGCGCTGATCGGCAACCCCCGTGTGGTGCTGTTCGACGAACCCTTCGAAGGGCTCGCGCCGGTGATCGTCGACCAACTCGTCGACGCGTTCTGGAAGCTGCGTGCCGACGGTGGCATGGGCGTCGTGCTGGTGGAGCAACACGCTGAACTGGGGCTGGAGTTGACCGACCGCGCGCTCGTGCTCGACCGGGGCCGCGAGGTTTGGGCAGGGCGCAGTAGTGAACTCGCGGCGTCGCCGGAATTGCTCGGCGCGCTGGTTGGGCTGGAAAGCGTTTGATCGCCTGTGGATGGCACGACGCATTACGCATCACGAATTGACGGAACATCATGACGACATCACAGAACACCAATACGACGGCGCTCTCCGGCCTCGTCGTCAGCGCCCACTCGGCAGACTTCGTCTGGCGCGCGGCAGGCACCATCGCCACGCACGTGGCGCAGGGCTATCGCATGAAGGTCGTCTGCCTCTCGTTCGGCGAGCGCGGCGAGTCGGCCAAGCTCTGGCGCAAGGGTGCCGAGATGACCGAAGCGAAGGTCAAGGCGGCACGCCGTGAAGAAGCGCAACGCGCGGCCGACATTCTCGGCGCGGAAATCGAGTTTCTCGATATCGGCGACTACCCGATGCGTGTGTCCGACGAGACGCTGTTCCGTCTCGTGGATATCTATCGCGAATTGCAGCCGTCGTTCGTGCTGAGCCACTCGGAGAAAGACCCGTACAACTTCGATCATCCGCTTGCGATGCACGTGACGCAGGAAGCCCGCGTGATTGCGCAGGCCGAAGGCCACAAGCCGGGCGAAAAAGTGATTGGCGCCCCGGCGGTGCTGGCGTTCGAACCGCACCAGACCGAGCAGTGCGAATGGATTCCCAACACGTTTGTCGACATCACGCCGGTGTGGGAGACGAAGCGCGCCGCCATCGAGTGCATGGCCGGTCAGGAACACCTGTGGGATTACTACACGCGCGTCGCCCTGCAACGCGGCGTGCAAGCCAAGCGCAACATCGGCATCACGGCCACGCGCGACATCAAATATGCAGAAGGGCTCATGCGTCTGACGCCCGTCGTTACGGAGCAACTGTCATGATTCGCGGCGTCGTCGTTCGTCAAATTCCCCGCGTCGATGCGGCCACCCTCGACATTCTGCGCAGCGCAGGCAGTGCCACCGTGCATGAGGCGCAGAGCCGTCTCGGCCTGATGGCTACCTACCTGCGCCCGATTTACGCCGGTGCCGCCGTGGCCGGCAGCGCGGTGACCGTGCTGGCACCGCCGTCGGACAACTGGATGCTGCACGTGGCCGTCGAGCAGGCACAGCCCGGCGACATCGTCGTGGTCGGCGTGACCTCGCCGTGCGACGACGGTTACTTCGGCGACCTGCTCGCCACGTCGATGAAAGCACGCGGCGTCGCAGGCCTCGTCATCGACGCCGGTTGCCGTGACATCGCCACGCTGACGGAAATGAAATTCCCGGTCTGGTCGAAAGCCATCTCTTCGCAAGGCACGGTCAAGGAAACGCTCGGCTCGGTGAACGTGCCGGTGGTGTGTGCGAATCAGATCGTGCATCCGGGCGACGTGATCGTGGCCGACGACGACGGCGTGACGGTCGTGCCGTACGCCACGGCGCAAGCGGTCGCGAAAGCCGCTGCGGCGCGCGGTGCCGACGAAGCATACAAGCGCGGTGTGCTCGCGGGCGGCACGCTGGGTCTGGACTACTACAAGATGCGCGAACGTCTCGCCGCCAAGGGCCTGCGCTACGTCGACTCGCTCGACGAGCTCGGCGCATCCGAAGGCAAGTGACGATGACCCCGGGCGAACTCGTGAAGCCATTGCACCTGCACTCGCAAACGCGCATCGACGCGGCGGTCATCCGCGGCGGTACGTCGAAGGGACTGTATTTTCTCGCCGACGATCTGCCCGCCGATGCCGCAACGCGCGACGCTGTGCTGCTCGCTGCGATGGGCTCGCCCGACGCGCGCCAGATCGACGGCATGGGCGGCGCGGACCCGCTCACGAGCAAGGTGGCGATCGTCTCGCGCGCGACGCGTGGCGATGCCGACGTCGATTACCTGTTTGCCCAAGTCGTCGTGGACGAAGCCCGTGTCGACTACGGGCAAAACTGCGGCAACCTGCTTGCAGGTGTGGGGCCGTTCGCGATCGAGCGGGGGCTCGTGGCGACGACGGGCGACGTGACGAACGTCGGCATTCACATGGTCAATACGGGGCAGGTGGCGCTCGCCACAGTGCAGACACCCGCCGACTCGGTGAAGTACGACGGCGACGTGGCCATCGACGGTGTGCCGGGCACGGCCGCCCCGATTCCGCTGATGTTCCGCGATACCGCCGGTTCGACTTGCGGCGCGCTGTTTCCGACCGGACAACGTCAGGATGTCGTCGACGGTGTGGCCGTGACCTGCATCGACAACGGCATGCCGCTGGTGCTGATGCGCGCGGCGGATCTGGGTTGTACCGGCACGGAGTCTTGCGAGCAGTTGGAAGCCGGTGCAGATTTTCAGCCGCTGCGCGAGAAGATCGAATCGATTCGTCTCGCCATCGGCCCGCGTATGAACCTTGGCGACGTGCGCTCGCGTACGGTGCCCAAGATGTGTCTCGTGGCACCGCCGCAAGCGGGCGGCGCACTGCTCACGCGTTGTTTCATTCCGCATCGCTGCCACTCGTCGATCGGCGTGCTGGCGGCGGTCAGTGTGGCGACGGCCGCGGCATTGCCGGGCACCGTCTGTCACGAGATGGCAGTGGTGCCCGATGACGCTGCGCCGCTGTTGTCGATTGAACATCCGACCGGTGAGTTCACCGTGCGTCTGACGCTCGCGCGCAATGACGCTGGCGAGAGCGAGGTGACGGGCGCCGGACTGCTGCGCACCGCGCGCTGGCTCTTCGACGGTCAGGTGTGCATACCGCGTAGCGTCTGGGCGCAGGGAGGGAAGCCATGAGCACCGAACGTCCCCCGTTGCTCATGCTTCCCGGCTTGCTCTGCGATCAGGTGGCGTGGGCCGCCACGGCCGCGCTGCTGCCGGAACACGACTGTCGCGTGCCTGCATGGGGCGCCCTCGACACCATCGAGGCCATGGCGCGCCACGTGCTCGCGACGGTGACCGACCCGCGCTTCGCCGTTGCCGGGCATTCGATGGGCGGGCGCATCGCATTGGAAGTGGTGCGGCTTGCACCGGAACGCGTCACCCATCTGGCATTGCTCGACACGGGGTATCAGGCACTGCCCGAAGGCGAAGCCGCCGAGAAGGAACGCGCGGGCCGCGCTGCACTGCTGGCGCGCTCGCGTGAAGCGGGCATGCGCGCGATGGGGCAGGTGTGGGCCACCGGCATGGTGCATCCCGACCAGATCGGCACGCCGCTGTTCGACGCGATTCTCGACATGATCGAGCGCAGTCATCCCGATCAGTTCGCCGCACAGATTCATGCGCTGCTGGGTCGCCCGGAAGCCACACCGCAACTCGCCGGTATTCAGTGCCCGACGCTGGTTCTGTGCGGCAGGCAAGACACGTGGAGCCCGCTCGCCCGCCACGAAATCATGGCGGGGATGATTCCTCACGCCACGTTGTGCGTGATCGAAGAGAGCGGCCACATGAGCCCGATGGAGCGCCCGCAAGCCGTCGCCGCTGCGCTGCGTGCATGGCTCGCGACAGCGCCTTCTGATCCCGATTCCAATTCCGATTCCGAGTCCGATATCACGGCACGACCCGCATGAGCGCTCAAGACACAACACCCGCGATTGATCAGAACACCCTCGACGCGATGCTCGCCAAGCAGGCGTGTCAGGACCTCGTGATGCGCTTTGCCGCATGCAACGACCGCCGCGATCCGCAGGGGCTCGCCGCGCTCTTCACGGAGAAAGGCGTGTTGGTGCGACCGGGCAGCGACCCGTTGGTCGGGCAGGCGGCAATCGCAGCGGCGTATGCCGACCGCCCTGCCGAGCGGCTCACGCGGCACCTCGTCGGCAACGTACTGATCGATGTGACGTCGGCCACCGGCGCTATCGGCAGCAGCACCGTGCTGCTGTGGAGCGGGTCGACGCAAGACGCGGCAGGGCCGTTCGGGCGTCCTGCGCAGGGCCGGCAGGTGATGGGCGAGTTCGAAGACACGTTCGTCAAGACGGCACAGGGTTGGCGCATCGCGAGACGCGAGGCGCGCTTCACGTTCGTGCGCGACGCGTGAGGGGTCACGTAGCGCGTAACACGTAACGAGCGATTCACGATTTAGCAGTTTGCAGTCTGGAGGTAGCAGGGCAAAAGAAGTCAAAAGGCGGGCCGGCGTCATCGCCACCAGTCCGACGTTTGGCGTGGGGTAGTAGTGCATTCATAAAACAAGGGGACAGAAGTGAAATTGAAATACGCATTGGCCGCAGGCCTGATGCTGGGTGCAGGCCTGGCACAAGCACAAAGCAACGTCACGTTGTACGGGATCGTCGATACCGGCATCGCCTATTACAACAACGCTGCCGGTGGTGGCAGCTTCGTCGGTGAACCGACGCTGACCGGCAAGGTGCCGTCGCGCTTCGGCTTCAAGGGTGTGGAAGATCTGGGCGGCGGTCTCAAAGCTGTCTTCACGTTGGAAAACGGCTTCCAGCCGGGCACGGGCGGCCTGAACTACGGCGGGCGTCTGTTCGGCCGTCAGGCCAACGTCGGTCTGTCGGGTTCGTGGGGTACGTTCCTCATCGGCCGCCAGAACAACATGACGTTCTACGTGACGGGTAACGCGGACGTGATCGGACCGTCGATCTTCTCGCTCGCGAGTATCGACCCGTACATCGCCAACGCGCGTAGCGACAGCGCTGTGGGCTACATGGGCAAGTTCTATGGCGTGACGTTGGGCGCGACGTACAGCTTCGGGCGCGATGGTTCGGCCGCCGGCGGTCCGTCGGCCACGAACTGCGCGGGTAACGTGGCGGGCAACTATCAGGCATGTAAGCAGTTCACCGGCCTGATCGGTTACGACTACGAGAACTTCGGTATTTCGGCATCGTACGACCAGATGCGCGGCAACACGGGCGCCGCCGCACCGCTGACGAGCTCGCAATACACCGACTCGCACGCTGTGATCAATGCGTACTACAAGTGGTCGTCGGGCCGCGTGGGCGGTGGCTGGATTCACCGCAACGTGAGCGCCGATGCCGCATCGCTCAGCTCGGACATCTACTTCCTCGGCTTCACGTACCTGCCGACGATCACGTGGGCGTTCGATGCACAGGCAATCCGTTACCAACTGAAGAGCCGTGCCAACGCGACCATGCTGATCGGCCGCGCTACGTACTCGCTGTCCAAGCGTACGTCGCTGTACGGCATGGCCGGCTGGGTCGCGAACAGCCAGAAGGGTGCCGTGGCGATCGCCGCCGGTGGCACGGTGGTCACCGGTGCAAACCAGTTCGGCACGATGCTGGGTATTCAGCACACGTTCTGATCGCACGGAGTCGTTGCGTCGTTGCATCGCTGATCCGCAGCCGCGAGCTTTGTTGCGCGGTTCTCGGACGGCGATACCGATACGCGGCGCTGCGCGCGTGAATTCGTCCGGGGGGGCGGTTCACATGCTGTGCGGCGCCGCGTCACTCCCTCCTGCTGCGGCATACGACGTGGTGGCGGTGCCGCGCACCACGAGAGAGTGATCCGGCAGACGTCGCGTGGCCGTACCGTGTGCAGCCGTACATTCCCCGAGCTGCACCATCGCGCGCGATCTTCCTGCCCGGCCCGGGTGGTCCAGTCGACCGTTCCCCGGGCCGTCCATTTTTCCCCCGTCAGTGTCGGCGGCGATGTGGTTTTCGCCGCGGGTATCGCGCGCTTGCGACCTTGCCCTGCCGCGCTCTCGTTTTGCATTTCCGGTAACCTGCGCATGTCCCAAAGCGTGACCCAACCCATGCCACCTTCCGCGCCGCTGGCCGACGGACTGAGCGCCCGCGCCCGGCGCATCGCCGTGCCTTCCATCCTGCTCGGCACCTTTCTGGGCAATCTCGACGCGTCCATTGCGAACGTCGCACTGCCGACCATCGCGCGCGATCTGGTGGCCGACCCGGCGTCGACGGTGTGGGTCGTCAACGCCTATCAACTGATTTTCGCCATGGCCGTGCTGCCGCTCGCCGCGCTGGGCGAGAAGCTCGGCTACCGGCGCGTGTTTCTGTTTGGTGTGGCCGGTTTCACCGTGGCATCGCTCGGCTGTGCGCTCGCACCGAATCTGGCGTGGCTGGTGGCGGCGCGTGTCGTGCAGGGCTTGTGTGGTGCGTGCATGTCGACCATCGTGCCGGCGCTGTTGCGGATGGTCTTTCCGCCGAACATGGGCGGCCGCGCGATCTCGTTACTGGCGTTGACTGTCGCGCTCTCGACGGCGGCGGGCCCCAGCGTGGCGGCGGTAATTTTGTCGCTGGGCGACTGGCGCTGGCTGTTCGCCATCAACCTGCCGATCGGTGTGGCCGCTTTCGTCGCATCGTCGCGTTTTCTGCCAGCGACACCGGGGGCCGAGCGGCGGCTCGACGTGCCGGGTGCGCTGCTCAATGCGGTGGCCTTGGCGCTCATCATCATCGGGCTAGGGCATGTGGGCGAAGCGGGGCACCACGGGGTGGCCGCGTTGCAGATCGTGCTCGGACTGGTGGTCGCCGTGATTCTCGTGCGTCATCAGCGTGCACAGACGTCGCCGTTGCTGCCGCTGGATCTGATGCGCGTGCCGGTGCTCGCGTTGTCGTCGCTCACGTCGATCGCCTGTTATATGGCGCAGACGCTCGCGTATGTCGGCATGCCGTTTTTGTTGCAGCATGCGTTCGCGCGCGGTGAAGCGGTGACGGGGTTGCTGATCACGCCTTGGCCACTGGTGATCGTGTTTGTCGCACCGCTCGCGGGCCGCTGGTCCGACCGCTTCGATAGCGCGCGCATGAGTGCGCTGGGGCTGGGGGTGTTTGCCGTGGGGCTGGCGTCGCTCGCGTGGTTGCCGCCAGACGCCTCGAACTGGGGCATCGCCGCGCGCATGGCGGTGTGCGGTATCGGCTTCGGGTTCTTCCAGACGCCCAATAATCGCATCATCATGATGGGCGCACCGCGCGAGCGCAGCGGGGCAGCCAGCGGGCTGATGACGATTGCCCGCACGGTTGGCATGACGCTGGGGGCCGCGCTCGTCGCGTTGCTTTTCGACGTGTATGGCGCTGCCGGGGCGCACGCGGCGATGGTGGCGGCGACGGTGCTGGCGGCGGTGGGCGGTGGGGTCAGTTTGCTGCGGGTGAGGGCGAAGGCCAGCGCCAAGACCTAGGCGACATGTGCGACGGTCGCGACGTGCGCTGCATAAGGGTTCCGGCTTCTGACCCTGCTTCCGTCCCCGCTACCGTCCTCGTAAGGCTGGCTGAGTCGATTTGTCAAAGCGCGCCTTGCGCGATAGCATCGTGCCTTTCCGTGGTTTCGCTGCGGTGCCCGCCGGGCACTGCGCGCCCCAATGCCGGTGTCCCCCGTGTCTCCTTCTCACGTACTGAGCCGACGCCGCCGGGCGAACCGCGCCCGCAGCGAACATGGCGGCCGCGGCCCGGTCTGGCTGTTCGATCTCGACAACACGCTGCATCGCGCGTCGCACGCGATCTTTCCGCGCATTAACCGCGCGATGACGGCGTATATCGTCGAAAAACTGGGCTTGCCACACGACGAGGCGAACCGCCTGCGGTTTTCCTATACGCAACGATACGGCGCGGTGCTGCTCGGGCTCATCAAGCATCACGCCATCGATCCGCACGACTTTCTGGCACGGGTGCACGAGCTGCCGCCGCTGGCCGAGGTGCTGCGCGCCGAGCGCGGGCTCGGCCGGCTGCTCGCGGGGTTGCCCGGGCGCAAGATTCTGCTGACCAATGCCCCCGCGGCTTACGCCATGGCGATTGTCGATGCGTTGGGCATTCGCCGGCATTTCGAGCGCTGCGTCAGCATCGAAGACATGGCCGACCGGCATGCATGGCGAGCCAAACCGGACGCGATCATGCTGCGCCGGTTGTTGGCGAAGGAAGACCTCGCGCCGCACCGGACGTGGCTGGTCGAAGATACGCGCTCGCATCTGAAGCATCTGCGGCATTTCGGCATCGGCACCGTATGGATTACGGGGCATCTGCCGACGAGAAACAGCCACGGCGACGTGATGCCGCGCAGTGGGCGCCCACACTATGTGGATATCAAAGTACAATCTCTGCGCGAGTTACGGGCGCGCCTTGCGACCGGGGCCGGCGCGAGACGCATCGCCCGGGCCGCCCGACAATCAAATCCCTACCGATAACGACCAGACGATGCAGCAGGAAAACTCTTCGAGCGGGGCCGGTTACGGCACCGCCGATGCGCTGGAGGCCGCCCCCGCGCCGGTGAAGACCACTCGCCCCAAACCGGGCGAGCGCCGTGTGCAGGTTCTGCAAACCCTCGCGGCCATGCTCGAGACGCCTAAGGGCGAGAAGATCACCACGGCCGCGCTCGCCGCGCGCCTGGATGTCTCGGAAGCGGCGCTCTATCGCCACTTCGCGAGCAAGGCGCAGATGTTCGAAGGGCTCATCGAGTTCATCGAACAGACCATTTTCGGTCTGATCAATCAGATCTCCGCACAGGATCAGGACGGCGTGACGCAAGCGCGCGCCATCGTGCTGATGCTGCTCGGTTTCGCCGAGAAGAACCCGGGCATGACCCGCGTGCTTACGGGCGAAGCGCTGGTGGGCGAGCACGAGCGTCTGCAAGAGCGCATGAACCAGCTGCTCGACCGTATCGAGGCGTCGCTGCGTCAGGTGCTGCGTCTGGCCGCCGCACAGGGCACGCTGCCGGAAACGTTCGACGCAAACTCGCGGGCCAACCTGCTCGTGTCGTACGTGCTGGGCCGCTGGCACCGTTTTGCCAAGAGTGGCTTCAAGCGCACGCCGACCGAAGGCGCCGACCCGCAAGTTACGGCGCTGCTGCGCTAAGTGGCATCGATGGGCGAACGGCACCGTTCGCCCATGCGTTTGTCCACGTGAGCACTTGACCGCTGCCGGTACCTGACGTTCGCCCTCATGTATGGGGCATGTATGTGTCGGGCGCCGATTCCGCAGATTACGTTATACTTTTGCAACTCGTGATGAGCCGCTGCCATGCAGACGGTATTGTTACGATGACTGGCGCGCCGATTTGGTGACTCGATTGCGGGCGCGCGAGTGGCTTTGACAGGGGCTTGTTCCGTCGAAGGCACTCAATACAAATGCGGCTAAAGAGGTCGTTCGCGCACCCCGCCCGTTTTTCGTCGACCCCTTTTCCCGCACAGAACGCCTAAGAAACGCTGCCGTTGTTACGGACAGCGCGACCGGCATGTTTCGGACAGGAAATATGGAATCGTCAATCGGAATCGTCACGCCACAGCGGATGCATTTTGCGCAGCCGCTGGCACTGCAAAACGGCAGCACCCTCGCGGGCTACGACCTGATGGTCGAGACCTACGGCGAGTTGAATGCCGATCGCAGCAACGCCGTGCTGGTGTGCCACGCGCTCAACGCGTCGCACCACGTGGCGGGCATCGCCGCCGATAACCCCAAGGACATCGGCTGGTGGGACAACATGGTCGGGCCCGGCAAGCCGCTCGACACCAATCGCTTCTTCGTCATCGGGGTGAACAACCTCGGCTCGTGCTTCGGCTCGACCGGGCCGATGAGTCTCGATGAAGCCACGGGCACGCCCTACGGCGCCCGCTTCCCCGTCGTGACCGTCGAAGACTGGGTCAATGCGCAGGCGCGCGTGGCCGACGTGTTCGGTATCCAGAAATTCGCGGCAGTGATGGGCGGCAGCCTCGGCGGCATGCAGGCGCTGGCGTGGAGCATCATGTATCCCGAGCGTGTCGGGCACTGTCTGGTGATCGCGTCCACGCCGAAGCTCTCGGCACAGAACATCGCTTTCAACGAAGTGGCCCGCTCGGCCATTCTCTCCGACCCCGATTTCCATGGCGGCGACTACTACGCGCACGGTGTCGTGCCGCGTCGTGGCTTGCGTGTCGCGCGCATGATCGGCCACATCACCTATCTCTCCGACGAAGACATGGCGACCAAGTTCGGCCGTGCGCTGCGTCGCGCGGAAGTGCTGGTCGATGGCGTGAAGGGGGCGGAAGGCGGCGCTGCCGCTCAGGACGACAGCTATCGCTTCAGCTTCGACGTGGAGTTCGAGGTGGAGTCGTACCTGCGCTATCAGGGCGACAAGTTTGCCGAGTACTTCGACGCCAACACGTATCTGTTGATCACGCGCGCGCTCGATTATTTCGACCCGGCCCGCACGGTCGGCGGCGACCTCTCGCGTGCGCTCGCCCACACTACGGCCAAGTATCTGATCGTGTCGTTTGCGACCGACTGGCGCTTCGCACCGGCCCGCTCGCGTGAAATCGTCAAGGCGCTGCTCGATACGCGCCGCACCGTGAGCTACGCCGAAATCGACGCGCCGCACGGCCACGACGCTTTCCTGCTGACCGATCCGCGCTATCACAATCTGGTGCGCGCTTATTACGAACGTATCGCCGAGGAGGTGGGGGTATGAGCCAGTCCACGGAACCGTCCAAGACGCCCACGACCAGTGCGCAAGCCGCACGTCTCGCGGCATCGGGCAATCAGATTACGGCGTCGCTCGCCGACCGCGCCGACTTCCGCGTGATCGCACGCTGGATCGAGCCGGGCTCACAGGTGCTCGATCTCGGATGCAGCGACGGCTCGCTGCTGCGTCTGCTGGTCGACGAACTCGACGTGAGCGGCTACGGCATCGAGATCGACGACGCGGGCGTGCTGGCCTCGTCCAAGCGCGGCATCAACGTCATTCAGCAGAATATGGAAGGCGGGCTCGCGCTGTTCGAAGACAACAGCTTCGACACGGTCATCCTGTCGCAGACGCTGCAAACCATTCACCGCACGGCAGATATTCTGCGCGAGACGGTGCGGGTGGGCCGCGAAGCCATCGTGTCGTTCCCGAATTTCGGCTACTGGCCGCATCGGCTGTCGGTGTTACAGGGCCGGATGCCGGTGTCGAAGAGCCTGCCGTTCCAGTGGCACAACACGCCGAACGTGCGGGTGCTGACGATCAAAGATTTCGAAGCGCTGGCCCCCGAAGTCGGCGTGGAGATTCTGGATCGCGCGGTGCTGCATAACGGGCGTCTCGTGTCGGTGGGCGCGAACTGGCGTGGTAGTCTTGCGGTCTATCGCGTCAAGCGTTCCTGAACCGACGGTTGCGGCGGCGGGGCGGCGCGCCGGGTGCTCCTGATTCGACGTCGACAACGATCGACGCACGGGAGCGAGGGGCGGAGGCCGTTCGTCGCGCGCAGCCGGCCCCAATTGTCCTGTCCATGACCGATTCGATGCCGCCCGACGACGGGCGAGTGTTCCACCCCACGCGGATGATCATCTGCGTGATTCTCGGCTTCACCTCCGGCTTGCCGTTGTTCATTCTGCTCAATCTCGTGCAGGCGTGGCTGCGCAGCGAGCAGGTGGACCTCAAGGCGATCGGCCTGTTTGCGCTGATTCAATTCCCCTACACATGGAAGTTTCTGTGGGCGCCGCTCATGGATCGCTTCGCGCCGAATCTGTTCGGGTGGAAGCCCGGGCGCCGGCGTGGCTGGATGTTCGTCACGCAGTTGCTCGTGGCCGGGGCCGTGGCGCTGATGGGGACGTACTCGCCGCAACGCGATCTGATGACGATTGCCGCGCTCGCGGCGGCGCTTGCGTTCTTCAGTGCGAGTCTCGACATCTGTCTCGATGCCTACCGCCGCGAGTTGCTCTCCGACCGGGAGCAGGGGCTGGGCACGGCGATGCACGTGAACGCGTACAAGGTGGCCGGGCTGGTGCCCGGGTCGCTCGCGCTGATCATGGCCGATCATCTGCCGTGGTCGCAGGTGTTCTTCGTGACGGCCGCATTCATGCTGCCGGGGCTGGTGATGACGCTGGTCGTCAAGGAACCGGCCATTCGCGGCACGCCGCCCAAGACGCTGCGCGAAGCGGTGGTCGAGCCGTTCCATGAGTTCGTAACGCGCGGTGGCTGGACGAAAGCGCTGCTGGTGCTCGCGTTCATCTTCTTGTACAAGCTGGGCGATTCGATGGCGACGTCGCTGGCGACGTCGTTCTATCTGGATCTGGGTTTCACCAAGACGCAGATTGGCGTCGTAGCGAAGGCCACGAGCCTGTGGGCGAGCGTGGCCGGCGGGATCATCGGCGGTATCTGGCTGATCAAGCTAGGCATCAACCGCGGGCTGTGGGTGTTCGGCGTGCTGCAACTGGTGTCGGTGCTCGGCTTCGCGTGGCTGGCAGAAGCCGGCGCCGTGGTGGCGGGACTCGGCGCGGTGATCGCGTTCGAGGCGTTCACGGCGGGGCTGGGGACGGCGGCATTTACGGCGTACATCGCTCGCACGACGGACCCGCGCTACACCGCGACGCAATTCGCCCTGTTCACCAGTCTCGCCTCCGTGCCGCGCACGTTTGCGAACGCGGGCACGGGGTACATCGTGGATGGGGTGGGCTGGCTGACGTTCTTCCTGATCTGCACTGTGCTGGCGGTGCCCGGCATGCTGCTGCTGCCGAAGGTCGCGCCTTGGGGCGCAGACGATGCAGGCGATGCGGACGATGCCGACGATGAGGGCAGCGTCGCTCAGACGCCGCGATAGGCCACCTTCTGGCGCTTGACCACTTGTGTGGCGAAGTCCGCATCGGGCGGAATCGGCTCCCAGAAGAAGTCGCGCTGGAAGATCGGCAGGAAGTTGAATTTCCGCGAGCGGAAGATGCCCCGGTTGCGTTTGAATTCGCTATACCGATCGCCCGTGAACTGTCGGTTCACCGAGGTGAAGGGCAGCAGACGCTCCGCGATGTCCGGGAAGTCGAACTTCGGATAGTCTTTCGCGAGCGTCTCCAGCACGTCGAACTGATCCTGGCCGATGACCTGAATCGCCGTCTCCGGCATGGCGTAGCGCTGTGCCCACATGACGTGCCAGCCCGACTGGGTGTCATTGATGAAGTCGACGATCTGCTGGCTCAGCGTGTAGGCATCGGATTCGATGTGCACGATCTTGTCGGCACCCATGGCGCGCGCGAGCGTCACCGAGTGCAGAAAGCTGCGCCACCATCCGGGGTAGAGGCTCATGCTCTGGCGCCCCAGATTGTTCTCGAAGCGCACGATGGCGTGCACGTCGTCATGCGCCGAGAGGTCGCTGCCGGCGGGCACCGTACGGACGAGCCCGGCCGGCGGGAGATACGGCGAGCCGTCGTCGATCATCACCATCTTGTCGGCGTGGATCGGTCCGTTCCGGTAGAAGTCGAGCCAGCGCTGATACCGTTGCTGCCAAGCCTCGGCATCCTTCATGTAGCAAGTACAAAACAACAGGGTCTTCATCGGGCGATCCGTTACAGCGCGTGATCGTAGTCAATGATCAGCGGTGCGTGATCGCTGAACTTGATGTCGCGGAAGACGGACGTGGTTTTGGCCTTGCCGGCGATGCCCGGCGTGGCGATCTGGTAGTCGATGCGCCACCCGACGTTCTTCGCATACGCCTGCCCGCGGTTGCTCCACCACGTGTATTGCTCCGCGCGCTGATCCAGCGTACGGAAGACGTCCACATAGCCGTGGTCGTCGAACAGTTGCGTGAGCCATGCGCGCTCTTCCGGCAGGAAACCCGAGTTCTTCAGATTGCCCTTCCAGTTCTTGATGTCGATTTCCTTGTGCGCGATGTTCACGTCGCCGCACAACACGACTTCGCGCCCGGCGGCTTTCAACGCCAGCAAGTGCGGCATGAAGTCGGCCATGAAGCGGAACTTGGCCGCCTGACGTTCTTCACCGCTCGAGCCCGACGGGATGTACACCGAAATCACCGACAGGTTGCCGTAGCGCACTTCGACATAACGCCCTTCGGCGTCGAACTCTTGCTGACCCCAGCCGATCACGATGTCGTCGGGCTCGCGGCGCACGTACACGCCTGCACCGCTGTAGCCTTTCTTCTCGGCGTAGTGGAAGTAGCCCTGATAGTCGTGCGGCTTGAGAAAGTCCGGCGTCATGTCCGGCAGTTGTGCCTTGATTTCCTGCACACACAGGATATCGGCGTCCTGATTGCCGAACCACTCGAAAAAGCCCTTCTTGGAGGCCGATCGCACGCCGTTCAGATTCGCGGTGATGATGCGCATAGGTATCGATGTGCCGCGCTCGTCGCGCGGCCGGGGGGAAGAATTTGTAAGCGGCAAGGATACCGCAATCGTTTGAAGGCGGGCGTCGTTGGCCGCGCGTGGATGCCGTGTCGGCCTGTCAGCGTGTCAGCGCGCAGGCTGGCGCCGTGTGGCGCCCGCAATCGCCGCTTGTGCCGCCTTGACGTCGCCGTCACCGCCGGGGCCGAGGATGTCGCGCGCGAGCGCGAGCCAACGGCGCGCTGCATGCGAGAGATAAGAATCGCGTCGCCACGCCATCGCGAGATCCCACGGAATCTCCGGATCGCGGATATCCGCGATGACGAAGCGCTTCGGATCGAGCCGCGCGCAGAACGGCTCGGGCAGCAAGGCAATGCCGACGCCGTTATCGACCATCGACGCAATGAAGTCCCACTGGCTTGAGCGTCCGGCAATCTTCGGCGTGAAGCCCGCCCGCCGGCACGCCGCAATCACGAATTCCGACAGCGCGAAGCCTTCGCCATAAAACACGAACGGCTCGTCGCGAAGCTCGCCCAGCCCGACCGAGGCGCGGCCTTCCCACGACGACTCACGCGGTGCGATCAAGCGCAACTGGTAATGGCACACCGGGAGCACGTCGAGAATCGCCGGGTCGATCGGCAGCAGCACGGCACCCAGTTCGATGTCGCCCGCCAGCAGCGCCTGCTCGATGGCCCGGGAGCCGGTCTCGAACAACTTCATTTCGATATCCGGATAGTGCTGGTGAAAGGCCCCGATCACCGGGATGAACAGATCGCCACCGAGTGGCGGAATGCCGATCGACAGTTCACCGCGCGCGACCGACTCCAGATCCGACAGCTCCTGTTGCAAACGGGCGTAGGCGGCGAGCACGTCCTGACCGCGCTCGAACACCACCCGGCCGGCGTCGGTGAGTTGCAGCCGGCGGCCCATGCCGCGCTCTTCTCGCAGCATGAGCGGCGTGCCGAGCTCGTCTTCGAGCGCCTTGACCATTTTGCTCACCGTTGGCTGCGTGACAAAGAGCGCTTCGGCCGCCGCCGTGAAGCTCTGCTGTCGCACAACTTCCACAAATCCTCGCAAGGCACGCAGTTCCATTTCGGGGCTCCCGATTGCACCATTTTGGTGCTAAAGGCCGGAAAGCCCCGCCAGATAAGGCTTTCTCATGCACTATTAGGGTTAATACTTAAATTATTCCAATTTGGAATCGATTTGATAATTGTAATTCATTATATTTATGTTGCAGCGCTTCCTATACTGCACTCCATGTTGATGCAAAACCCTAGGGAGAGTGCCATGACCAAGATGATCGCCAGCCGTCTGTATAGCCGCAGCAAGCGCGCCGTGGACGTGGTGTGGCAGATCGCCCTGCTCACCGGCATTTATCTGGTGGCGGATGCTGCGGCGCGTCATTTTAATTTGCCCCTGCCGGGTGGTGTGCTCGGCTTGTTCGCCGTAGTCGGTCTGCTCATGAGCGGCGTGCTCAAGGCCGACAAGATCAAGCGCGGCGCCGACTGGTTTCTGGCCGAGATGATTCTCTTCTTCGTGCCGATGGTCGCCGCCGTCATGCAATACACCGATCTGCTGCGCCACGAAGGCCTGCAACTGCTCGCCGTGATCGGCGTGGGCACCGTGCTCGTGATGGTCTCGACGGCACTGGCCGTGGATCTCGCCTGCCGCGCCGAGCGCCGCATGAAGGCCGCCTTCGTGCGCCTGCCGGCACGCCGCGCCGCACACGCTCACGACGTTCGCTGATTGTTGATCGTTGCTAATCGCCGCTAATGGCGCCTGACGGCTCGCTCGCTTCACTTCGATAGTGGCAGCGGGCGCCGCGGGTGGCGCCACAACGCCAGCCTTAATCTCTCGCCGGATACTGTCATGAATCATACGGCGCTGCTTCTGCTCGCTCTTACGGTGGTCTTCTACTACGTGTCGAAGCGTCTTTACGCGCGCTTCGGCAAGGTGTGGCTCGGCCCGGCCATTCTCGCGCCGGTGCTGCTCATCGCCGTGATGGTCGGCGGCGATATCTCGTACACCACTTACATCTCGGATTCGCGCTGGCTCGTCTGGCTGCTCGGCCCCACGACCATCGCGTTCGCCGTGCCGATCTACGAACATCGCGACATCATTCGCCGTCACGCATTTGCGCTCACCGTGGGCGTGCTCGTCGCGATGATCGTGGCGGTCGGCAGCTCGTTCGTGCTGGCGCGTCTGTTTGAGTTGCCGCCGGAAATGGCGCGCAGTCTGCTCGCCCGGTCGATCTCGACGCCGTTTGCGCTCGTGGTCTCCGACAAGGTCGGCGGCTCGCGCGATCTGGTGGGGTTGTTCGTGATCGTCACCGGCTTCATCGGCATGTTGCTAGGCGAGGCGCTCTTGTCGTGGCTGCCGTTGCGTACCCGCATGGCGCGTGGCGCGCCGTTCGGCGCCGGGGCGCACGGGTTCGGCACGGCCAAGGCGCGCCAGATCGGCAGCGAAGAGGGCGTGGTCGCGAGCCTCGTGATGATGATCAACGGCATCGTGATGGTGTTCGCCGCGCCGCTGCTTACGCACTTGCCGATCTGATGATGGGAAGGTGCACCGCGTGCACCTTCTTCGCCGTTCCTCCTGCTGTTGCTCCCCCAAAAAATAACCCTTCGAACGTCGCCCCTGACCCGACGCGCCGCATGAGTTTTGCTACAATGCGCCAGTCTTGAGGAGCGTTGCGACAGCGGATACCGCTGCCAGGCTCAAGATCCTTCCCATTGGCCCCCGCCGGCCCCCGGTTTCCCCCGGATAGTTCGGCGCGTAAGCCCCAAGAACGGCGCTCACGTCCCAACTATCTAGACATTTAGAGAAAGGAGGCGTGATGAACGCCGTAGTCGATTCGAAATTCACCGATTTCCACGTAGCTGATATCAAGCTGGCCGATTGGGGCCGCAAGGAACTGCGCATCGCCGAGAGCGAAATGCCGGGTCTGATGGCCACGCGCGAAGAGTTCAAGGCCACCCAGCCGCTCAAGGGCGCCCGCATCGCCGGCTCGCTCCACATGACGATCCAGACCGGCGTGCTCATCGAGACGCTGACCGCGCTGGGCGCCGAAGTGCGCTGGGCCTCGTGCAACATTTTCTCGACGCAAGATCACGCCGCTGCGGCCATCGCCGCCGCCGGTATCCCCGTGTTCGCGTTCAAGGGCGAATCGCTCGACGAATACTGGGAATACAGCCACCGCATCTTCGAATGGCCGAACGGCGAGTTCGCCAACATGATTCTCGATGACGGCGGCGACGCCACGCTGCTGCTGATTCTGGGCAGCAAGGCCGAGAAGGACCTCTCGGTCGTCGCCAACCCGACCAACGAAGAAGAAGTGGCCCTGTACGCGGCGATCAAGCGTCACATCGCCCTCGATCCGCACTGGTACAGCAAGCGCCTGTCGAAAATCCAAGGCGTGACCGAAGAGACGACCACGGGCGTGCACCGCCTGTATCAGATGGAAAAGGACGGCACGCTGCCGTTCCCGGCCATCAACGTCAACGACTCGGTGACCAAGTCGAAGTTCGACAATCTGTACGGCTGCCGCGAGTCGCTCGTCGACGGTATCAAGCGCGCGACCGACGTGATGATCGCCGGCAAGATCGCACTCGTGGCCGGTTACGGCGACGTGGGCAAGGGCTGCGCGCAAAGCCTGCGTGGTCTGGGCGCAACCGTTTGGGTCACCGAAATCGACCCGATCTGCGCGCTGCAAGCCGCGATGGAAGGCTACCGCGTCGTGACGATGGAATATGCCGCCGACAAGGCCGACATCTTCGTGACCGCCACGGGCAACTTCCACGTGATCGATCACGACCACATGGCTGCCATGAAGAATCAGGCGATCGTGTGCAACATCGGTCACTTCGACTCGGAAATCAACGTCGCGTCTACCCGCAAGTACGAGTGGGAAAACATCAAGCCGCAGGTCGATCACATCATCTTCCCGGACGGCAAGCGCATCATCCTGCTGGCCGAAGGCCGCCTCGTGAATCTGGGCTGCGCTACGGGTCACCCGTCGTTCGTGATGAGCAACTCGTTCACCAACCAGACGCTCGCGCAGATTGAATTGTTCGTGGACGGTGCCAAGTACAAGAACAGCGTGTACGTGCTGCCGAAGCATCTGGACGAGAAGGTCGCGCGTCTGCACCTTGGCCGTATCGGTGCCGAACTGACCGTGCTGAGCGACGATCAGGCGAAGTACATCAGCGTCGACAAGAACGGTCCGTTCAAGCCGTCGCACTACCGTTATTAAGTTTTAGTTAAGTCGCACCCACGCGGCTGCGCCCAGTGCGCAGCCGCGTACGAATTCTTGTAACTGCCGGTGTTGACGTCGACGTCTCGCACCGGCTTGTCCTTCGGAGCTTGCCATGCGTCTGCTGCTGATTTGGCTCATCAATGCCATCGCACTTCTCGTTTTGCCGCACATCATCTCGGGCGTTCAGCTCAAGGGCATCGGTACGGCGCTGATCGTTGCGGTCGTGCTCGGCCTGATCAACGCATTCCTGCGTCCGCTGCTTGTGGTGCTCACGCTGCCGGTCACGGTCGTCACGCTCGGATTGTTCATCTTCGTGATCAATGCGTTGCTGTTCTGGCTGGCCGCCAACGTGGTCAAGGGGTTCGAAGTCTCGGGCTTCTGGGCGGCGCTCTTCGGCTCGCTGCTGTACAGCCTGATCTCGTGGATTCTGTCGGCGCTGGTGTTTGGCGGCGATCGCGCGACTAACGTCTAACGCAGCGTTTAACGCAACGTTCAACGCGACGTTTAGCCCAATGCTTAACCGGCACGCGCTTACCCGCGTGCCTGCTTTCTTCCGCAGGAATTTGTTGTCATGTCGCCATCCCTTCGTGTCGATCAGGCACTCGTATCACGAGGCCTCGCGTCATCGCGTACCGCCGCGCAGCGTTTGATCGATGCGGGGCGGGTGTACGTTGCCGACACCGACACCGTCCTCAAGAAAGCCAGCCAGCTCGTGGCGAGCGATGAAGTGCTCGAAGTGCGTGCCGCAGTCGATGGCATGCCCGGTGAGGATCGCTACGTTTCCCGCGGCGGGCTGAAGCTTGAAGGCGCACTCGCGGCGGCCGGGCTGGGGGCGGATGTCCTGAAAGGACGCACGGCGCTCGACGTCGGGTTGTCGACCGGCGGGTTCGCCGACTGCCTGTTGCAGGCGGGCGTGGCGCAGGTCATCGGTGTCGATGTTGGCCACGGGCAACTGCATGGCCGAATGGTGACGGAGCCGCGACTGATCTCGCTGGAGGGGATCAACGCGCGGCACCTGACGCGCGAAATGCTCGACGAGCAGTTGGCGCAGTGGAAGTCGCCGGCGGTGGGCGAGGAAGCGGCTGCGCCGGTGTCCGCGCTCGTGTCCGCACCGACGACCCCCGAGGCGGGCTTCGACCTGATCGTGGGCGACGTGTCGTTCATTTCGCTCACGCTGGTGTTGCCGGCGCTCGCGCCGCTGCTGGCGCCGGGCGGCGACTTGCTTATGCTGGTCAAGCCGCAGTTTGAAGTGGGACGCGAGAACATCGGGCGCGGCGGCCTCGTGCGCGACGAAGCGCAATACGCGCAAGTGGAGACAAAGATCCGCACCGCCTGCGAGTCGCTCGGCCTCACGGTGGCCGGCTGGTTCGACAGCCCGATTACGGGCGGCGACGGTAACCGGGAGTTTTTCGTACACGCCACGCCTGCCAAGGCGGCATGAGTGCCACACGAACGACTCCCTCGATAATCAGAAGATCATGACGCAACCCTCTTTCAGCTTCGAATTCTTCCCGCCCAAGACCGCCGAAGGCGCGGAGAAGCTGCGCGCGACGCGCCAGCAACTGTTTCCGCTCGGCCCGAAATTCGTCTCGGTGACGTTCGGTGCTGGCGGTTCGACCCAGCAGGGTACGATCGATACGGTGGTGGAAATCCAACGCGAAGGCGTCGAAGCGGCACCGCACCTGTCGTGCGTGGGGTCGACCAAAGACAACATCCGCGACATCTTGCAGACGTACCGCAGTCACGGCATCCGTCACATCGTGGCGCTGCGTGGCGACCTGCCGTCGGGCATGGGCGAAATCGGTGAATTTCGTTACGCGTCGGAGCTGGTCGAATTCATTCGCGCCGAGACGGGCGACTGGTTCCACATCGAAGTGGCGGCCTACCCCGAGTACCACCCGCAGGCGAAGTCGCCGCGTCTGGACCTCGAACACTTCGCCAACAAGGTGAAGGCCGGGGCCAATGCTGCCATCACGCAGTACTTCTTCAATGCCGACGCCTACTTCCGTTTCGTCGACGATGCCGCACGCCTCGGCGTGAACGTGCCGATCGTGCCGGGCATCATGCCGATCACGAACTACTCGCAGATGATGCGTTTCTCGGAAATGTGTGGTGCCGAAGTGCCGCGCTGGATCGCCAAGCGCCTCGAAGGCTTCGGCGACGACCGCGAGTCGATTCGCGCGTTCGGCCTCGACGTGGTGACCGCGCTGTGCGAGCGACTGCTCGCCGACGGCGCGCCGGGCCTGCATTTCTATACGCTCAACGCGGCAGCCGCCACCAAGGCGATGTGGCAGCGGCTGGGTCTGTAAGCCGATCCCCAAGGGTGCAGCGCTGCACCTTTGGGAACCATCGTCTTATTGAGCGCTGATTGCTCAGATTTGGCGCTTGAATGTCAATCCTAATCAAAATTAAGTGATTTCCTAATAAAAAACGCTGCAAATTGGCGAATTGCTAGGGATTTGGCGTGTTGTGACGCGAGGTAACCTTCAGTAATATTCCCGGGTGCTCGGCGGCGACCCCCAACCGGACGAACCGGCCTGAGCCTCGAAAAATATCATTCCGAGGAGCCTATGAAACGAACCCACACCCTGCGTTTGCTTTTGGCGGCTACCCTGCTTGCCGGCGCGACCGCGATCCAGTCCGCCGCAGCAGTCGAGCTCCCGAACAAGACCCTTGTGTATTGCTCTGAGGGCAGCCCGGCCGGATTCGATCCGGGGCAACTGACCACCGGTACCGACTTCGATCCTGCCGACGCCATCTACAACCGTCTGATCGCCTTCGTGCCGGGCGAAACCGGGGTGATGCCGTCGCTCGCCGAGAAGTGGGACATTTCGCCGGACAACAAGATCTACACCTTCCATCTGCGCAAAGGTGTCAAATTCCACACCACCGACTACTTCACGCCCACGCGTGATTTCAATGCCGAAGACGTGAAGTTCACGTTCGAGCGCATGGGCGATCGCGAGATGCCCTTCCGCAAGGCATATCCGGCTGAATTCCCGTATTTCGTCGACATGGGGCTCCAGAAGGATATCGACCGCATCGAGATCGTCGATCCGTACACCGTGCGCTTCGTGCTGAAGCAGGTCGACGCGCCGTTCATCCAGAATCTGGCCATGTCGTTCGCGTCGATCCTCTCGAAGGAATACGCGGACAAGCTGCTCGCCGCGAACAATTCCCGCGACATCGCGCTCAAGCCGGTCGGCACCGGGCCGTTCATCTTCCGCAGCTACACGAAGGACGCCACGCTGCGACTGGACGGCAACAAAGACTACTGGAATACGAATCTGCCGCCCAAGGTCGGCAAGCTGATCTTCGCGATCACGACCGACGCCAACGTCCGTATCCAGAAGCTCAAGCGCAACGAATGTCAGGTCGCGACGTACCCGCGTCCGGCTGACGTCGATTCGCTCAAGGCCGATATCTCGGCGCAGGGCAAGGCCTCGAAGCTGAAGATGCCGGATCAGGTCGGTTTCAACCTCGGTTACGTGGCTTACAACGTGCAGAAGAAGCCGCTCGATCGTGTGGAAGTGCGTCAGGCACTCGACATGGCGATCAACAAGCAGGCGATCCTCCAGTCCGTCTACGGCTCGGCCGGACAGTTGTCGAACGGCGCGCCGATGCCGCCGACGCAATGGTCCTACGACAAGAACATCAAGCCGGCCGGCTACGACCCCGAGAAAGCCAAGGCGCTGCTCGACAAGGCGGGCGTGAAGGGTATCGAAATCACGCTGTGGGCGATGCCGGTGCAGCGTCCGTACAACCCGAACGGCAAGCTCATGGCGGAAATGATTCAGGCCGACTGGGCGAAGATCGGTGTGAAGGCGAACATCGTCACGTACGAGTGGGGTGAGTACATCAAGCGCGCGAAGGCCGGCGAGCACGATGCACTGCTGATTGGCTGGACCGGCGACAACGGCGATCCGGACAACTGGCTCGGCGTACTGCTCGGCTGCGATTCGATGAACGGCAACAACTTCTCGAAGTGGTGCTACAAGCCGTTCGACGACCTCATCAAGCAGGCGCGTCAGACCACGGACGTTGCAGCGCGTACGAAGCTGTACACGCAGGCGCAGGAAATCTTCGCGCAACAACTGCCGTTCTCGCCCATCGCGCACTCCACGCAATACAAGCCGATGGCGACGAACGTGAAGGGCTTCAAGCTCAGCCCGTTCAGCCGTAACAGTTTTGCTGGTGTGTCTCTCGACTGATACGCGATAAATGCTCGACTGATCGGGTTTCACTACCCGGTAACACGCAATAGATTGGTATCAAGCAGGCAGACCCGGCCGCCGCGCCGGGTCTGCCTGCGGCACCAAGACAAACAGTCGTCGACGACTGAATAACGCGGCACAGCGCCACCCGTCCTGCCGCCGGGGGCGGGCGGTGCGCAAGCCCACGGAACCCTCATATGCTGAGATTCGTCCTGCGACGACTGGGCATGGTGATCCCGACCTTCATCGGCATCACCGTCCTGGCGTTCGCGCTGATCCACCTCATTCCCGGCGATCCGATCGAAGTGCTCGTGGGCGAGCGAAACCTCGACCCCGTCATGCACGCCGAAGCCATGAAACGGCTCGGGCTCGATCAGCCGCTCACCACCCAATACTTCGTCTACCTGAAGCACGCCGCGCAAGGCGACCTCGGGCGCTCCATCGTGACCAATGAAGGCGTGCTGCACGAGTTCTTCGCGCGCTTCCCCGCCACGCTCGAACTGGCCACGTGCGCGATGCTCTTCGCGCTGATCGTCGGTCTGCCGGCCGGTGTCGCCGCGTCGTTGCGGCGCGGCAAGATGCTCGACCACACCACCATGGGGGCGGCGCTGACCGGCTATTCGATGCCCATCTTCTGGTGGGGGCTGTTGCTGATCATGCTGTTCTCGGTCGATCTGCAATGGACGCCCGTGTCGGGGCGCATCGGAGTGGAATACGACGTGCCGGTCGTGACCGGCTTCATGCTCATCGATACGCTGCTTTCCGGCGATCAAGGCGCATTTTCGTCCGCTGTCAGTCACTTGATTCTGCCGACCATCGTGCTCGGCACTGTGCCGCTGGCGGTGATCGCCCGCATGACGCGCTCGGCCATGCTCGAAGTGCTGCGTGAGGACTACATCCGGACGGCCCGTGCGAAGGGGCTTTCGCCGTGGCGCGTGATCGTCGTGCATGCGCTGCGCAACGCGCTCATTCCCGTGATTACCGTGATTGGGCTGCAAGTCGGCACGCTGCTGGCGGGCGCGGTGCTCACGGAGAACGTGTTCTCGTGGCCCGGCATCGGCAAGTGGCTGATCGACGCCATTCTGCGACGCGACTATCCGGTGGTGCAGGGCGGGATTCTGCTCATCGCGACGGGCGTCATTCTGGTCAACTTGCTGGTCGACGTGCTCTACGGCGTCGTCAACCCGCGCATTCGGCACTGAAGGAGGTCAACGATGAGTGACACGCCTGCTACGCTGCCGCCGCCCGCCGCCGTCACCGCCACGCCTCGTGCGCGGCTGGTGCGGGAGTTTCTGCGCAGCTTTACCGCCAATCGCGGCGCGACGTTCGCCGCGATTATTTTGTTGCTGATGTTCCTCGCGGCCATCTTTGCGCCGATGATCGCGCCGCACAGCCCCATCGAGCAGTACCGCGATTTCGTGAAGATTCCGCCCGCTTGGTTTGAAGGCGGCAACGCACGATTTCTGCTGGGTACCGATGAAGCCGGCCGCGACATCCTTTCACGCCTGATCTTCGGCGCGCGCCTGTCGTTCTGGATCGGTCTGTCGTCGGTGGTGTTGTCGCTGATTCCGGGCATTCTGCTGGGCCTGCTCGCGGCGTTTTTCCCGCGCTGGCTCGACACGCCGATCATGCGGCTGATGGACATGATGATGGCGCTGCCGTCGCTGCTGCTGGCCGTGGCCGTGGTGGCCATCATCGGCCCAGGGCTCGCCAACACGACCATTGCGATTGCCATCGTGACGCTGCCCGCGTATGTGCGTCTCACGCGCGCGGCCGCCATCGGCGAATTGCAGCGCGAGTACGTGACCGCCTCGCGCATGGCCGGTGCCGGCACGCTGCGCTTGATGTTCTCGACCGTGCTGCCGAACTGTGCGGCCCCGCTGATCGTGCAGGCGACCCTGAGCTTCTCGGTAGCCATTCTCGATGCGGCGGCGCTCGGCTTTCTCGGGCTGGGCGTGCAACCGCCACTCGCCGAGTGGGGCTCGATGCTCGCGTCGGCGCGCGACTATATGGAAAGTGCCTGGTGGATTGTGACGCTGCCGGGGCTTGCGATCGTCATCTCGGTCCTTGCGATCAATCTGGTCGGTGACGGCCTGCGCGACGCCCTCGACCCCAAACTGAAGCGAATCGCATGAGCCTGCTCACAATCCGCAATTTATCGGTCGACTTCGAAGGGGCGCGCGCCGTCGAAGGCATCGACCTCGACGTCGGCCAAGGCGAGATTCTCGGCGTGGTCGGCGAGTCCGGCTCCGGCAAGAGCGTGACGATGCTCGCGCTCATGGGGCTGATCGACGCCCCCGGACGTGTGACCGCCGACGAAGTCAGCTTCGACGGCCGCGATCTGCTGCACGCCTCGGCACGGCAGCGGCGCAACATCGTCGGGCGCGATGTTTCCATGATCTTTCAGGACGCGCTCTCGAGCCTGAATCCGAGCTATTCCATCGGCTATCAGATCGGTGAAGTGCTGCGCCGGCACATGGGACTGCGCGGCCGGGCGCTGCGCGATCGCATCGTGGAGTTGCTCGAACAGGTGGAAATTCCCGATGCCGCGAACCGGCTCGGCGCGTTTCCGCATCAACTCTCGGGCGGGATGAACCAGCGCGTGATGATCGCGATGGCGATTGCTTGCCAGCCAAAGTTGCTGATTGCCGACGAACCGACCACCGCACTCGATGTGACCATTCAGGCGCAGATCATGGCGTTGCTGCTGCGTTTGCAGCGCGATCATGGCATGTCGCTCGTGTTGATTTCGCACGATCTGGCCGTGGTGGCCGAAGTGGCGCACCGCGTGGCCGTGATGTATGCGGGGCAGGTGATCGAGGTGCAGCAGGTGCCGGCGCTGTTCGATGCGCCGCATCACCCCTACACCGAAGCGCTGCTCGCGGCGATTCCCGAACACAACCGGGGCGTACGGCGCCTGCACACCTTGCCCGGTGTGGTGCCGGGCCGTGACGACCGGCCGGCCGGGTGCCTGCTGTCGCCGCGCTGTCCTTATGCCGACGAGCATTGCCGCACGGTGCAGCCCAAGCTTGAGCCCTATACCGGGCCGACAGCCGTCGGGTCGCCGCGCGTGCGGTGCTTCAAGCCACTGCCGCATGCGGCGGGTGGTCTGGCGGGTGGGGCGGCAGGTGGACTGGTCACCGGAGGTGCGCAATGAGTGAAACCGTTTTCGCGACGCCGCCGGGCGGCCCGGACGCACCGCGAACCACGACGCGTGAGCGCGAGCCGAATCGCACGGTGCTGGCCGCCCGCGATCTGAAGCGTTTTTACACCGTCACCCGGGGCATGTTCCGCGCGGATGCGAGCGTCAAGGCCTTGAACGGCGTGTCGTTCGAGTTGTCGGCTGGCCGGACGCTGGCCGTGGTGGGTGAGTCGGGGTGCGGCAAATCGACGCTGGCACGGGTGCTGACGTTGATCGAGCCGCCGACGTCCGGCACACTCGCCATCGACGCGACCGAGACAACCGGGGCATCGGCGGGCGATCTGGCCCCATTGCGTACGCGGGTGCAGATGGTGTTCCAGAACCCGTACGCGTCGCTCAATCCGCGTAAGACGGTCGGGCAGGCGCTGGACGAGCCGCTGGCCATCAATACGGCGCTCACCCGCGCCGAGCGGGGCGAGAAGATTGCCGCGATGATGCGCACGGTGGGGCTGCGTCCGGAGCATGTGGCGCGGTATCCGCATATGTTCTCGGGCGGGCAGCGGCAGCGTGTGGCGATCGCGCGGGCGATGATTCTGTCGCCCGCGATCGTGGTGGCGGACGAGCCGGTCTCGGCGCTGGATGTCTCAATTCAGGCACAGATCCTGAATCTTTTCATGGATTTGCAGGACCGATACGCGACGAGTTACGTATTCGTGTCGCATAATCTCGCCGTGGTCGAGCATGTGGCCGACGACGTGATGGTGATGTATCTCGGCCGCGCGGTCGAACACGGTCCCAAGGCCGCCGTGTTTGGCCGGCCGCTGCATCCGTACACCAAGGCGCTGATGTCGGCGACGCCGGCCATCAAGCCGAGCGAGCGGCGCGTGAAGATTGCGCTGATCGGCGAGTTGCCGTCACCGCTGCGCCCGCCGCCGGGGTGTGCGTTTGCGCCGCGCTGTCCGTATGCCGTCGACCATTGCCGAGAGGAAGTGCCGCAATTGCGCGAGCTCGACGGACGTCTGGTGGCGTGCCATCGGGTTGAAGACATTGAGGGATGACGAGATTGGGTGGACCACCACGCGCGACGCATGTCCGTCGGGGCGTCGCTTTGACCGGTTGGCTGCTGGGCTGCCTGCTGATGACGCTCGCCGTCACGCTCGATGCGGCATCGACGGTGACACCCCGCGTCGTTACGCCGCGGGCGTTGCCGCTGGTGGTGCCCGAGCCGGGCGAATCGCCACCCGGCGCCAATCTGCCGTTCTACGAAGCCCGCAAGGGCGACATGACGATCTACGTCATGGGTACCCTGCACGTCGGCAAGCCCGACGACTATCCGTTCCGCAAAGTGGTGGTCGATGCGCTGCGCGTCTCGAAGGTGGTGGCGTTCGAGCTCTCGCCTGACGATCTGACGATGTCGCAGGACGACGTGCAGAAGTACGGCATGTGCACGCGCGCGTGTCTGCCGCGGATGATTCCGGCGCCGCTATGGCGCAAGTTGCGCGACCGCCTCAAGGGCAATCCGGCGATGCTCACCGAGATTCGTCATATGCGGCCGTGGCTGGCGGCGCTGCTCGTGGAGACGCTCGACTCGATGGGCGCCGATCTGCAAACCGAATACGGCACCGAGAATCAGCTGGAGAACATTTACCGCGGGCGCATTGTCGGGCTGGAGTCGTTGGCCGAGCAGATGGATGCGTTCACGGGGTTGTCGGCGGCACAGCAAAACGAGTTGCTGGCGCAGGAGCTGGTGCTGACCCCGAAGAAGGCCACGGCACAGGTGGAGGAGTTGCACCGGCTGTGGCGCGCGGGCGATGCGGAGCTGGTGTTCGACTGGTCGCAGGGCAAGGCGGCACAAGTGCGACGCAATGTGGCGCTGGCCGATGCCATCGACGAGCGCATTCTGTACTCACGCAACCGCCGCTTTTTGGCGCGGATGCTGTTTCTCGCGGACCCGGGCAAGCCGGTGTTCGTTGCCATCGGCACGCTGCATCTTGGCGGCCCGCATGGCGTGCTGCAACTGCTGCGAGAGCATGGCTTCTCGGTAGCGCAGCGATAGTCCGAAACCCGCTTCGGACATCAGGGCGGTTCCGTTAGGAATCGCCCGATAACTCCCCGACCTGTATTGACTCGACCTATTCCCGACGTTTAATTTGGCAGCACTCGTGTGAGTGGCCCCCCGCCAAAATCCTAGTCAGGAATCACGATGCAAACTATCGAGCAACGCGCCGATCTCTCTGTGCGTCATCTCCATCTGCTGGCGGATCTCGATTCGCCCTGCTATCCCTCACCCGCCATTCTGGCGGAAGCGCAAATTCTCTATGAGGCCACGATCCGTGGACTTGCCGATGTCGCGTCGGGTCGCAAGCTGCCCTGCGAGGTCGTGAAGACTGGGTGTTCGATCGATCTGAACGAGGAGTACTTCGAGAGTCCGCAGGATCCCAGCGAAGTCGATGTTGAGGATTTCGTAAGTCTCCTCATGGGGCTCAAGGATATTGAAGAGGGGCGTACCGTACCAGATGAGGTCGTTAGTACTCTGTTCGATGAACGCTGCCGGGAGCTGCAGAAAACGCTGTGAGAGTAACGATTCGTTGGTCGAAATTCGCGTTGCGCGAACGCGTCATTATCTGGAATCAACTCGCCAACATTAATGCCAGCGCAGCTTTGAATTTGAATACATGTGTGGAACGGGCGCTCAGGAACTTGCGAATCTTTCCAGCTATGGGGCGTCTTAACCGAGCCAGTAACGCCCGCATGCTAATACCTCACAAACGCTACAGAATGATTTACGAATTAAAGGAGAGTGTAGTCACCATCGTGTCATTGCGGAACGTGAATCGTCCCTGGCCGCCCAGGGACTATCCATTCAACCACTGACTTTTTTTGCCGCAACGGCCCTCGCATCCCCTCAAGCCAACATCCCCCGCGCTTCAATAAACTGGATGATTTCCTGAAGGCCTTTGCCTTCCTTCATGTTGCCCATGACGAAAGGACGCATGCCGCGCATCTTTTGCGTGTCCGCACGCATGATGTCGAGCGACGCGCCGACGTAAGGCGCGAGATCGGTCTTGTTGATGATCAGCAGATCCGACTTGGTGATGCCGGGGCCACCCTTGCGCGGAATCTTCTCGCCGCCGGCCACATCGATCACGTAGATCGTCAGATCGGATAGCTCGGGGCTGAACGTGGCCGCGAGATTGTCGCCACCCGATTCGATGAACACGACGTCGGCATCGGGAAAACGCTCCAGCATGCGCTCGACCGCTTCGAGATTGATCGAGGCGTCTTCGCGAATCGCCGTATGCGGGCAACCGCCCGTTTCCACGCCCAGAATGCGCTCAGGTTCGAGCGCGCCAGCAACGGTCAGCAGGCGCTGATCTTCCTTCGTATAGATATCGTTGGTGATCACGACGAGATCGTAACGATCCCGCATGGCTTTGCAGAGCATCTCCGTCAGCGTGGTTTTGCCGGAGCCGACCGGGCCGCCGATACCGACACGCAGCGGCGGATTCTTCTTGGTACGACGGGCGTTGGCAGATGTCGTCATAAGGAGTGTCGTGAGTGGCGCAGAGTGATGAGAGTCCAATTGGGGGAGTGAAGCGGCGAGCGTGCGAAGCACGCTCACCCCTCACGAACGGAACAGCCTTGAATACTGTGTCTCGTGGCGCGACGCCAGAATCGCGAGCGCCGGGGAAAACGTATTGATTCGATCGTCGGGCAATGTCGCGGCGCGATGTGCCGCGTCGATGATGCGAGGCCGCAGTGCCACGATCACCCGTTGCGCAGCGAGTTGCCCCAACGGCACCGCTTTGAGTGCACCCGCGACCTGATTCTCCAACCAACTGAATGCGTAGGCGACGAGCATGTCCGCGAGCGGCGCACCGTGCGTGAGTGCGGCGAACGCAAATGCCGTCGGCAACGCGATCGGGCGAATCGACGCCAGTTGCTCGCGCTGCGCAGCCGTGCCCCATTCGAGCGACATGGCCAGTTGCGTGAGCGACCAGCCCATTTGTTCGGTTTCGGCGCGAAGTTCAGCCGCCTCTCTCGTCGCCAGCAGCCAGTCGTTCACGCGGATCAGCGCAGCGAAGTCGTTCGCTTGCCAGTGACGCCATTGCCTCGCCAGCAGTGCCAGCTCACCCGTGGTGAACACGCCGTCGAGTTGGCTTGCGATCCAGCGCTCGGCACCGGGGGCGTCGACGATGATGCCGTGCTCAACGGCGGCTTCGAGTCCTTGCGAATAGCTGAACGCCCCGATGGGCAGCGCGGGCGACGCAAGGTGGAGCAGCGCCGCAAGCGATTGCAGCGACGCAGCCGCAACGGGCTCAGTGAGAGGACTGGCCAGACTTGCCGTCATCGGGAGCGCTCGAAGGAGAAGCAGAAGGATTCACCGTCGCATCGTCCTCGCCGGAGGACGTATGCGCGTGATCGTGGCCGCAGTCAGGGCCATGCACATGTACAGGCGCGTGCGTGTGACCATGATGTGCATGGTCATGCCCGCAATCGGGGCCATGAACGTGCCCATGATCATGACCACACTCAGCGGTATGCACATGCTCGTGCGAGTGCCCGTGATCGTGGTCATGGGAATGCGAGTGCGAGTGCCCATGACCATGGTCATGCGAATGTCCATGGTGCTCATGGAACACCTGCTGCGCAAGCGCATAGTCTTCCGCGAATGTCGCGTCGTGGCCGTGCTTGTGGCCACCACCGTAGGCACCGGCTTCCGGCTCGAAGGGCATCAGCGCTTCGGCCACGTCGACATCCAATCGCAGGAGCATGTCGCGCAGCACCGGATCGGATTCGAGCTTGAGATACCCGTCGCCGACTTCGACCGGCGTATGACGATTGCCGAGGTGATACGCCGCCCGAGTGAGCGCGAGCGGCGTCGACGCCGTCACCAGCAACACCGTTTCCGGCGCGGCCTCCACGCGAATCAATCCGCCGTCATCTGCCACCAGCACATCGCCACCGCGCAGCACCGTGCCGCGCGGCAGGAACACCGCGACTTCTTCACCGGTTTCCAGCGTGGCACGCAGACGGCTTTTGCCGCGCGCATCGAAAGGCAGCACCAGCGCAGGCGCACGCCGTGCGAGCGGTGCCGCGATGCGGCCGGCTTCGAAGCGCTTCTCGACGCGGCGCAGCGTCGCCGAAGAAGAAGCCGACGACGAAGACGACACAGCATCCGCCGCATCGTCAGCGTGCAGATGAGAGGAGGAATCGGGCGCGGAATCTTGCGCGGAATCGGAGGCTTGCGACATGGTCTAGAAAAGGAAATAACGTTGCGCCATCGGCAGCACGGTCGCTGGCTCGCACGTCAGCAGTTGCCCGTCGGCGATGACCTGATAGGTCTCGGGGTCGACGCTGATCTGCGGCAGCCAGTCGTTGTTGATCATGTTGGCCTTGGTCACCTGCCGGATATTGCGCACCGGCACGATGCGCTTGGAGAGGCCGTAACGGCCCGCCACGTCGCCATCGTACGCCGCTTGCGACACGAACGTCAGCGAGGTGCGCGCCATCGCCCCGGCCCGTGCCCCGAACATCTCGCGATAGTGCACGGGCTGCGGCGTCGGGATCGACGCGTTCGGATCGCCCATCAGCGCCGACGTGATCATGCCGCCCTTGAGAATCAGCGACGGCTTCACGCCGAAAAACGCCGGCTCCCACAACACCAGATCCGCCCACTTGCCCACTTCGATCGACCCGATTTCATGCGCCATGCCGTGCGTAATGGCCGGGTTGATCGTGTACTTCGCCACGTAACGCTTCACGCGGAAGTTGTCCGCTTGCGCCGAATCCGTGCCGAGCGCGCCGCGCTGCACTTTCATCTTGTGCGCCGTCTGCCACGTGCGCAGCACCACTTCGCCGACTCGCCCCATGGCTTGCGAATCCGACGAGATCATCGACAGCGCGCCCAAGTCATGCAGGATGTCTTCGGCGGCAATCGTCTCGCGCCGGATGCGTGATTCAGCGAACGCAATGTCCTCGGCAATCGCGGGGTCGAGGTGATGGCACACCATCAACATGTCGAGGTGTTCATCGAGCGTGTTGATGGTGTAAGGCCGCGTCGGGTTGGTCGACGACGGCAACACATTCGGCTCGCCGCAGACCTTGAGAATGTCAGGCGCATGCCCGCCGCCCGCACCTTCGGTGTGATACGTGTGGATCGTGCGGCCCTTGATCGCCGCGACCGTCGCTTCGACAAAGCCGCCCTCGTTGAGCGTGTCGGTGTGAATGGCGACCTGCGTATCGGTGGCGTCAGCGACCGACAGACACGCATCGATGGCCGCCGGGGTCGAGCCCCAGTCCTCATGCAACTTCAACCCGATGGCACCGGCTTCGATCTGCTCGGTAAGCGGCTCGGGCTGACTCACGTTGCCCTTGCCGAGAAAGCCGAGGTTGATCGGCCAGCCGTCCGCCGCCTGCAACATGCGCTCGATGTGCCACGGCCCGGGCGTGCATGTCGTGGCGTTGGTGCCCGTGGCCGGTCCAGTGCCGCCGCCCAGCAGCGTGGTTACGCCCGACGACAGCGCTTCCTCGATCTGTTGCGGACAAATGAAGTGGATGTGCGAATCGATGCCGCCCGCCGTGACGATCATGCCTTCGCCCGCGATGACTTCGGTGGCAGCGCCGAGGGGAATCGTCACGCCCGGCTGAATGTCCGGATTGCCCGCCTTACCGATGCCCCAGATGCGGCCGTCTTTCAACCCGATATCGGCCTTGACGATGCCCCAGTGATCAATGATCACAGCATTGGTAATGACCGTGTCCACCACGTCGGCGCGCGTGCGTTGCGACTGGCCCATACCGTCGCGAATGACCTTGCCGCCGCCGAACTTCACCTCTTCGCCGTAGATCGTGTAATCGCGCTCGATCTCGATGATGAGTTCCGTGTCGGCCAACCGCAGCCGGTCACCGGTGGTCGGGCCGAACATCTCCGCATAAGCGCGGCGTGAAATCTTCATAAGGCCCCCATGACACGCCCGGCAAAGCCGAACACGCGCCGATCGCCCGCCAGCGCAACCAACTCGACCGTGCGTTGCTGACCCGGCTCGAACCGCACGGCAGTGCCGGCGGCAATGTTCAGACGAAATCCGCGCGCTGCTTCGCGGTCGAATTGCAGCGCGTCGTTGACTTCATAGAAATGGAAATGCGAGCCGATCTGAATCGGCCGGTCGCCGGTGTTGGCGACCGTCACGCTGATCGTGGGGCGTCCCACGTTCAGCTCGATCTCGCCAGCGGCGGTCAGCAGCTCTCCGGGAATCATGCGAGTCTCCTCAAGGGGGCTTCGTCCGCGCTCAGGCCGCAACAGCCAGCAGCGACACGCCGTACGCCAGCACACCCGCGCCCAACAGGCGCGGCACCCACACCGTGCGCTCGCGCAGCGCCACACCCGCCGCGATACCGATGCAATGCAGCATGCCCGTCGCGAGCAGGAAGCCGGCCATGTAATGCATGGCGCTGGCTTCGTCCGGCAACTCGGCCCCGTGCGCGAAACCATGGAAGATGGCGAACGCACCGACCACGGCCGCGCCAGCCCAGCCCGGCAGCTTCGTGCGCGTGGCGAGCATCAGCCCGAGCACCAGCAGTGAGACGGCGATCATCGGCTCGACGCCCGGCAACGCGAACCAGTGCGACATGCCGAGCAAGCCACCGACCGCAAGCATCGCGACAAACGCAATGGGTGCCAGCCAGACGCGGCGCGAGGTGAGCGCGCTCCACAGACCGACGACGATCATGGCGCACAAGTGGTCGGCGCCGGTGAGCGGATGGACGAAGCCTGCGGCAAAGCTGCTGGCGGCGTCATGCCCCGGGTGGCCCGGATGCGCAAGGGCGGCGCCTGATGCGGCGAGCAGGGCGAGACCGGCAGCCGCGCGTGACCAGCGGCGTGCCGACGAAGTGGCGGAGACGGTGAACGAGTGATCGCGTGACATGGTGCGTCCTTCGGGTGTTGTTATCGATGTGTACTGACGTGGATTGCCGGATTACGGAATCGGGTGATGCACGGTCACGAGTTTCGTGCCGTCGGGAAACGTGGCCTCGACCTGAATGTCGGGAATCATCTCGGGCACGCCGTCCATCACGTCATCGCGCGTGAGCAACGTCGTGCCGTAGTGCATGAGTTCGGCGACGGTCTTGCCATCGCGCGCGCCTTCCATGAGCGCGGCGCTGATGAAGGCCACGGCCTCCGGATAGTTCAGCTTCAGGCCACGTGCGCGCCGGCGTTCGGCGAGCAGGGCGGCGGTGAAGATGAGCAATTTGTCTTTTTCGCGAGGAGTGAGCTTCATCGTGACAGGTGAATTTCAATGCGAAGCAATTAGGGTGGACAGGCCCTGAGGCGCGCTGTAGCTGCTCATCATAAGCACGGCGATCACGCCGCGCCACTGCTCTTTGACACGATTAGAGGGTGCACCAAAATCGTGCGAATGACCGATCGGCAGCGCCTTTCCACTGAGACTTTATTGGCAGATAAAACGCTGCAATTCCGGCGTCGTCGGCTGCGTGAACAGCGCCTCGGGTTCGCCCGATTCCCAGATCTTGCCCTGATGCATGAACACCACCCGATCCGACACGTGGCGCGCGAAGCGCATCTCGTGCGTGACCAGAATCAGCGTCATGCCTTCCGCCGCCAGATCCTCCAGCACCTTCAGCACTTCGGCGACCAGCTCCGGGTCGAGCGCCGACGTAATTTCATCGCACAGCAGCACCGCGGGCGACATGGCCAGCGAACGCGCAATGGCGACTCGCTGCTGCTGACCACCCGAGAGTTGCGACGGATAGCTGTCGAATTTGTCGGCGAGCCCCACCTTGGCGAGCATGGCGCGGGCGACTTCGCGTGCCTCGCCGGATGCCGTCTTCTTCACGACCTTTTGCGCGAGCATCACGTTCTCGCCGGCCGACAGATGCGGAAACAGGTTGTACTGCTGGAACACCATGCCGACCTTCAGGCGCAGGGCGCGCAGGTCGGTGTCGCGCGCGCCGACGAGCACGCCGTCGACCGCTACGCTGCCGGCATCGAAACTCTCCAGACCGTTGAGCGTGCGCAGCAGCGTGCTCTTGCCCGAGCCGCTCTTGCCGATGATCGACACGACCTGACCGCGCTCGACGCTCATGTCGATCCCCCGCAACACGGGGTTTTCGCCGAAGCGCTTTTGCATGCCCCTGACTTCAATGAGCGACATGGAGTTTCCTTTCGAGATGACGCGCCCATAGCGACAGCGGATAGCAGGCAGCGAAGTAGAACAGAGCGACCAGCCCATAGACGGTGAACGGCTGGAAGGTCGCGTTGGTGAGCATGGTGCCGGTCTTGGTCAGCTCATCGAACCCGATGATCGACGCGAGCGCCGTGCTCTTGACCACCTGCACCGAGAAGCCGACCGTCGGCGCGATAGCGATGCGCAGCGCCTGCGGCAGAATCACGTGACGCAACTGCTCGCCGTAACGCATGGCGAGGCTCGACGACGCTTCCCACTGCCCGTGCGGAATGGCATCGACGCAACCGCGCCAGATCTCCGTGAGGTAGGCGCTGGTGTAGAGCGTGAGACACACGGCAGCCGCGACCCACGGCGAGACTTCCAGACCCAGTAACGGCAAGCCGAAGAAGACGAGAAACAACTGCATGAGCAGCGGCGTGCCTTGAAACACTTCGATATACAGCGCCACTGCACGCGCGGCCCATTGCACGCGGCCCACGCGAATGATGAGCAGCACGAGTGCGACGAGCCCGCCGCAGACGAAGGCGATCGCCGAGAGCGCGAGGGTCCAGCGCCCGGCCATCAGCAGGCCGCGCAGCATGTCCCAGAGGGTGAATTCCATCATCGCGCACCCCCTTTGACCGTGCCGCGGAACAGGCGCCGTGCGCAACGCATCAGCACGCGCCGCAGCGCGATGGCCAGCACGAGATACACCGCCGTGACGATCAAGTAGCTTTCGAACGCGCGGAACGTGCGCGACTGCACGAAGTTGGCGGCGTACGAGAGATCGGGCACCGAGATTTGCGACACCACGGCCGAGCCCAGCATCACGATGACGATCTGGCTGGCGAGTGCCGGGAACACCTTCGCAAATGCCTGCGGAAGAATCACGTGACGCAGAATCTGTGCGCGCGTCATCGCCAGCGATTGCCCGGCTTCCGACAGCCCGCGTGGCACCGCGCGCATACCGGCTCGGATGATCTCGGTCGCGTAGGCGCCGAGGTTCACGCTCATGGCGATGACGGCCGCCGTGGTCTCGTCAATATGAATGCCCAGACTCGGCAGCCCGAAGAAGATGAAGAAGAGCTGCACGATGAAGGGCGTGTTGCGAATCAGCTCGACGTAGAGGCCCGCGATGGCCTTAAACCAGCGCGAACCCTCCTCGCGAGCGACGGCGCACAGCGCGCCGATGACGACACCCACCACCGTGGACACGGCCGTGAGTGCCACCGTCAGCGCGGCACCCTTTACGAACAACATCAGGTATTGCCGCAGATCGGCAAAGTCGAGAACGTAGTGCATCGAAGGGGCAGACCCGCTTTACAGGTCGGCCGGCAGCGGTGCGCTGAGCCACTTCTGCGAGATCTTGCCCAGCGAGCCATCCTTCTTCGAGGCCGTCAGAATGTCGTTGACCTTGGCGAGCAGGCGCGGCTCGTTCTTGTTCAGGCCGACAAAGCAAGGCGAGTTCTTGATGAGGAACTTCGGCTCCGGCAGCTTGGGCGGATGCTTGGCGAGAATGGCGGCGGCGACCACGTTGCCGGTGGCTACCAGTTGCACCTGACCCGACAGGAACGCCGAGATCGTGCCGTTGTTGTCTTCGAAGCGCTTGATGGTGACGTCGGGCGGAGCAACCTTGGAGAGTTCGAGATCTTCCACGGCGCCGCGCGTCACGCCGATGGTCTTGCCCGAGAGATCGGCGGGCTTGGCGACGGCGATGTCTTTCGGGCCGAACACGCCGTTGTAGAACGGTGCGTAGGCTTCGGAGAAGTCGATGACCTTCTCGCGCTCGGCGTTCTTGCCGAGGCTCGAGATCACCAGATCGGCTTTGTTCGTGGTGAGGTACGGCACGCGGTTGGCGCTGGTCACCGGCACGAGTTCGAGCTTCACGCCCATGCCCTTGGCGAGCAGCGCGGCGGTGTCGATGTCATAGCCGACCGGCTTCATGTCCGGGCCGATCGAGCCGAACGGCGGGAAGTCGGCGGGGACTGCCACGCGCAGCGTGCCACGCTTGGTGATGTCGTCCAAGCCGTCGGCATGGGCCGCTCGCGGCATGGCGACAGCGAGCGCGGCGATGGCGCTCATCGAGAGCATCAATGCCGTGAAGACACGGCGGGCACGAGCGCGTGCGCCGACGGTAGCGACGACAGCATGGTGCGGGACGGCAGTACGGGTGAACGGCAGCATAGCGGCAACCTCGGTTCGGAGTATCGGGGGCGAGTGATCCGGCGACAGGAGCGTCCCGGCGGCCGGATCATCTGGTCTGACCGGTCGATACAGTGAGGTAGCAGGAATCGTGCCTGACGCAGAGAAAGACCGCGCGGCGGTGCTGCCGGGCAGATCGGCGCGCGCATTGCCGTGTCGGGAACGCGCTGCGCCGGGCCATGCGCTGCCGATAACGCCCTGAATTGGTGCGTCAGCAGGGCGTGGCGAAGGAGGGTGTCACCGTTTTGGTGCCGGGGCTCAGGTTGCCCAGAGACGCAGCGGTTCGGCGGGTACGCCATGCACGATCGGGCGTAATGCCAGCCAGTGGCGGATCATCAACTGACGCACGGTTTCCATGTCGTGACCCAACACGCGCAATACCAGCACGTTGCCCGGCAGGCAGGTCACGCCCGCACGCAAATCATCCTGAAACGGCAGGTCGGCGGCGAGCGTTTCGGCGAACTCACGCGTGCACGCCGGGCCAACCGCCCATAGCGTTGCGAACACCGGAAAGCCTGCAAGACCGGTCACGCCGGTGCGCTGCGCATCGTCGGCACCGAGCACGGCCTGCTCGGCCCAGAGCAAGCGGTCTTGCGCGTCGCGCAGTTCGAACGTCGCGCGCCACTGGCCTTGCGTCCATTGTTCGCCTGCTGCCTGACGGCCGAGCAGGGTGGCGTCCCAGCCGATGACGGTGGCGTTCTCGCCGAGACGCACGCGGATGTTCTGCTTCGCATCGGCCTGCTCGAACACGATGTTCTCGAGCGGCAGCCAGTCGAGTTTTGCACCCGCGCCGAGCGTGAGCGCGATGTCCTGCGTGCCGACGCGGCCTTGCGACTTGTACCACTTCGTCGCGCCGGGCGTGGTCAGCACCGCGTGCGCGTGATCTTCAAGCCGGACGTCGATGTCGAGACTGTCGCCGCCCGCGATCCCCCCGGGGGGATGCACGATCACGGCGTGGCAAATGCCGGGGCCCTCGGGATGCAACGATTTCTGCACGACGAGCGGGCCTTGATGACGACGCGTCGCGAGCACGGTGCGCTCGCCCGTGCGTGCAAAGCCGAGCGACAGCGCGGCATGCCAGCCGGTGGTGGAAGGGTTCGGGGTGTTCATGAGCATCAGGCGATTCGGATTGCCCGAAATCTAGCACGGGGCGGCGCCGTCATCGGCTTGACCGAACGGCGGCCGCCTCCGCAAAACGCAGTACAGCGATATCGCGAAGGTCAGACGGCCACCATGTGCCGTACGCCATCGGCTTCCATGTCTTCCCCGAGACCGCTGGCCACGATGGCGCCCCGGCTCATCACGCGATAGTGATCGGCGAGCGCGAGGGCGAAGTCGTAATACTGCTCGACGAGCAACACCGTCATGCCGCGCTCGTCCACCAGCCGGCGCAGTGTTGCGCCGATGTCTTTGATGATCGACGGCTGAATGCCTTCGGTCGGTTCATCGAGAATCAGCAGTTGCGGGTCGCTCATGAGTGCGCGTCCGATGGCGAGTTGTTGCTGCTGACCGCCTGACAGATCGCCGCCGCGTCGCTGCTTCATGTCGCGCAACACCGGAAACAGATCGTAGATATGACTCGGAATGCCGCGCTTGGCCTCGCGAGCGGGCTTGCTCGCCGCACCGATCAGCAGGTTCTCTTCGACGGTCAGACGCGGGAAGATCTCGCGGCCTTGCGGCACGTAAGCGAGGCCATTGGCCACGCGCGCGAAGGGCGGTGCCGAGGTGAGTGTCTTGCCGCGCCATGCGATGCTGCCCGACTTCACCGGCACCACGCCCATGAGGCATTTGAGCAGCGTCGTTTTGCCCACACCGTTACGGCCCAGCAGCACGGTGAGCTGCGCGTCGGGCACGGTGAATTCCACGTTACGCAGGATGTGGCTGCCGCTGTAGTACTGATTGAGAGCGTGAATTTCGAGCATGGTCAGCGTCCCAGATACGATTCGATCACGCGCTCGTCGCGCTGCACGACATCGAGCGTGCCTTCCGCGAGCACACGGCCCTCGGCCATCACCGTCACGAGTCCAGTGTCACCGGAGAGTGCGGCGACGAACGCCATATCGTGCTCGACCACCATCATCGAGCAGTGCCCGCGCAGGCGGTTGAGCAAGTCGGCGAGCTGCGCAGTTTCTTCGTCGGTCATGCCGGCGGCGGGCTCGTCGAGCAGCAACAACTGCGGCTGCTGCATGAGCAGCATGCCGATCTCCAGCCGCTGCTTCTGTCCGTGCGACAACTGCCCGGCCTGCACATGCGCCTGATGTTCCAGATGGGTCAATGCGAGCACTTCTTCGATACGGCGGCGAATCGCAGGCGTGAGCGAGGCCCACAACGCACGGAACCAGCGCTTGTCGCCTTTCTCGCCCGCATAGGCGAGTTCGAGGTTTTCCCAGACACTGTGCTGCTCGAATACTGTCGGCTTCTGAAACTTGCGCCCGACGCCGGCCTCGGCGATGGCTGGCTCATCGAGTCGCGTGAGGTCGAGCGTCTGACCGAGAAACGCGCGGCCGGCGCTGGGGCGCGTCTTGCCGGTGATGACATCCATCATCGTGGTTTTTCCGGCGCCATTCGGGCCGATGATGCAGCGCAGTTCGTCGGTGTGAATCGCGAGCGACAGGTCGTTGAGTGCGCGAAATCCGTCGAACGACACGGAGATGTTTTCGAGATAGAGAATCAGCCCGTGCGACGTGTCGATCTCGCCCGGCACCAGAAAGTGCGACATACCCGTGGTGTCGCCACTGACCGACGTCTCTTTCTTCTCGTGCTGTGCTTCGGCGACGTGGCCGACATCGATGGCGGGAATCATGCGCGGTCTCCGGTAACAGGATGCGGAGCGTCGCCTTCGGCATGCGCCGGGGCGTGCTGGGCCTGCGGGCTGCGCTTGCGCGAGAGTTGCGTCACGAGCCCGATCACGCCTTGCGGCAACAACAGTGGCACGAGCACGAACATGGCGCCGAGGAAGAACAGCCAGTACTCGGCGAAGTAAGCCGTGAAGTAGCTCTTGGCGCCATTCACGAGAAACGCGCCGACGATGGCGCCGATGAGCGAGCCGCGCCCGCCGATGGCGACCCAGATGGCCATTTCGATGGAGTTCACCGGGGCCATCTCGTTCGGGTTGATGATGCCGACCTGCGGCACGTACAGCGCACCTGCGATACCGCACAGCATGGCCGAGAGTGTCCAGACGAACAGCTTGTAGCCGAGCGGCCGATAGCCGAGAAACATCGCGCGCGACTCGCCGTCGCGAATCGCCGTCACCACGCGGCCGAACTTCGAGACGACCAGCGCACGGCACAGCAGCAACGCACCGACCAGCACCGCGAACGTGATGAGAAACAGCACCATGCGCGTATTGGCCGACGTTACCGAGTAGCCGAGGATGCGCTTGAAGTCGGTGAAGCCGTTATTGCCGCCGAAGCCGGTTTCGTTGCGATAAAAGAGCAGCATCGCCGCGAACGTGAGGGCCTGCGTGATGATCGACAGATACACGCCTTTCACCCGCGAGCGGAACGCCAGATAGCCGAAGATCCACGCGACCGCGCCGGGCAGTGCCACCACGAGGAACATCGCCCACGCGAAATGCTCGGTGCCCGTCCAGTACCACGGCAGTTCCTTCCAGTCGAGAAACACCATGAAGTCGGGCAGGTTGCTGTGATACACGCCGTCGCGGCCGATGGAGCGCATCAGATACATGCCCATCGCATAGCCGCCGAGCGCGAAGAACAGGCCGTGGCCGAGGCTCAGAATGCCGCAGTAACCCCACACGAGGTCGAGCGCCAGCGCGGCGATGGCGTAGCACATGATCTTGCCGACCAGCGTCATGGCGTATGCGGACAGATGCAGCGGATGCGCCGGCGGCAGCACCAGCGCACACACCGGCACGAGAATCAGCACGGCGAGTACGAACGCGAACAGCACCGGCGCCACATGTTTTGGCAGCAGCCGTGCGCGGGACGGCACGTCGAGCGAGACCGACGGCGTAATGCCGGGCGGCAGGAAGTTGGGTGTCTGCATTCAGGCCTCCGCGCTGCGCCCTTTGAGCGCGAACATGCCCTGCGGGCGTTTCTGGATGAACAGCACGATCAGAATCAGCACGGCGATCTTCGCGAGCACGGCACCCCACATCGGTTCGAGCAACTTGTTGGCAACGCCCAGACCGAAGGCGCCGACGATCGTGCCCGCGAGTTGACCCACGCCGCCAAGCACCACCGCCATGAACGAGTCGATGATGTAGCTCTGTCCGAGATCGGGGCCGACGTTGCCGATCTGCGAGAGGGCGCAGCCGCCCAGCCCCGCAATGCCCGCACCGAACGCGAAGGCATAGCTGTCGACGCGGCCGGTCTTCACGCCCACGCAAGCAGCCATCGACCGGTTCTGCGTCACGGCGCGGATGAACAGGCCCAGACGCGTGAGGTTGAGCACCGCCCACGTGAGTGCCACGACGACCAGTGCGAACACAAGAATCACGATGCGGTTGTACGGCAGGATCAGGTTCGGCAGCACGGCAATGCCGCCGCTCATCCACGTGGGGTTCACCACTTCAACGTTCTGCGCGCCGAAGAGCGTGCGCACCGCCTGAATCAGCAACAGGCTGATACCGAACGTGGTGAGCAGCGTCTCGAGTGGGCGGCCGTACAAGTGTTTGATGACGGTGCGCTCGAGCACGAAGCCGAGGGCCGCCGCGACGAAAAATGCAGCGGGCACGGCGGCCACGAGATAGAAGTCGAACGCGCCGGGCGCAAAGCGATGGAAGAGCGTCTGCACGACGTACGTGGCATACGCGCCGACCATCAGGAATTCGCCGTGCGCCATGTTGATGACGCCGATCAGACCGTAGGTGATGGCAAGTCCCAGCGCGGCGAGCAACAGCACGCTGCCTAATGACAGCCCGGCGAAGATCGTGCCGAAGAACTCGCTGCGACGCTGTGCGGCAGCGAGTTGCGTGAGGGCGATGTCGGCGGCGCTGCGCACGTTGGCGTCGGGTTCTGCATAGCTGCCGTCGGGTTGTTTGGCCACGATGGGCAGCAGCAGGTCGCGCATCTGTGGGTCGCCTGCCGAGGCGATCAGGTCAATGGCTTCGCGGCGCTTGGCCGGCGACGCATCGTGCAGCGCCGATTGGGCCCAGAGCTGGTCGAGCCGTTTCTTCAGAACCGGATCGGACTCTTTCTGGCGCGCCTGTTCGATCAATGTCTTGAATGCGGGCGACGGGTTTTGCAACATCGTGTCGATGGCTTGCGCGCGGGCATCGTGGTCGGCCGAGAGCAGTGCACCGGCGGCGGCCGCCGTGGCGACTTTGGCGCGCAGCACATTGTTGAGCGTGAGCGATTGCGCATCGTCGGCTTTGACGGCCGCGCCCGTGATCGGGTCGATGTACTTGTCGCCGTCCTGAATGGCAATGCGCGGGGTCGTGTCGCCGACCGTTACGGCCGTGTCGTCGGCCAGCGCCTTGAGCAAGGCGACGGCCTGTGGCGAAGCGTCTGCGGCGAGGTGGTCGACGGCTTGCGCTTTGGCATCGAAGTCGTCGCCTGCGAGTGCGGCGACATCGGCGTCGGTGACGGCCGCACGGGCGGCCATCGGTGTCATCAGCGCAGCACCCAGTGATAGCAGGACAAGGGTGGCAGCGGTCCAGCGTCTTATCGTTATCATCGAAACGTCTCCGTGCGCTGGCTACGGTCAAAGCGGTGGCCGCTGTTGACCGCTGATCAGCGCGAGGAATTTTTGCGCCGCGTGCGCGCCGGTCAGGGCGGCACGCGGCGACGGCAGAACATCGGTGGCATCGGACCGGGTTCAGACTGGGTCAGGCCGAGGTCAGACTTTATCGGGCTTGCCTTCGTTACCTGCGATGAACGGGCTCCACGGCTGGGCGCGAATCGGTGCCTTGGTCTTCCACACCACGTTGAACTGACCGTCCGGGCGGATTTCGCCGATCATCACGGGCTTGTGCAGATGGTGGTTGCCGTCCATCACCATGTCGAAGCCGTCGGGCGACTTGAAGGTCTGGCCGATCATGGCCGTGCGGACCTTGTCCACGTCGACGCTGCCGGCCTTCTCAACCGCCTGCTTCCACATGTGCATGCCCACGAAGGTGGCTTCCATCGGGTCGTTGGTCACGCGCTTGTCGCCGCCCGGCAGGCCCTTCGCCTTGACGTAGGCAAACCATTCCTTCTTGAACGCGTCGTTGGTCGGGTTCTTCACCGTCATGAAGTAGTTCCACGCGGCCAGATGGCCCACGAGCGGCTTGGTGTCGATGCCGCGCAGTTCTTCTTCACCCACCGAGAAAGCGACGACCGGTACGTCGGTGGCCTTGAGCCCCTGATTACCGAGTTCCTTGTAGAACGGCACGTTCGAGTCGCCGTTGATGGTCGAGATGACCGTGGTCTTGCCGCCTTGGGCAAACTGTTTGATGTTCGCGACGATGGTCTGATAGTCGCTGTGACCGAACGGCGTGTAGACCTCTTGAATGTCTTTGTCGTCCACGCCCTTCGAATGCAGGAAGGCGCGCAGGATCTTGTTCGTCGTGCGGGGGTAGACGTAGTCGGTGCCGAGCAGGAAGAAACGCTTGGCGCCGCCGCCTTCCTTGCTCATGACGTATTCCACGGCGGGGATGGCCTGCTGGTTCGGCGCGGCACCCGTGTAGAAGACGTTCTTCGACATCTCTTCGCCTTCGTACTGCACCGGGTAGTAGAGCAACCCGTTGAGTTCTTCGAAGACCGGCAGCACCGACTTGCGCGAGACCGACGTCCAGCAGCCGAACACGGCGGAGACCTTGTCCTTCGTGAGCAGTTGGCGGGCCTTTTCGGCGAAGAGCGGCCAGTTCGAAGCCGGGTCGACCACCACGGCTTCGAGCGGGCGGCCCATCACGCCACCCTTGGCGTTGATGTCGGCGATGGTCATGAGCGCGACATCCTTGAGCGACGTCTCCGAGATGGCCATCGTGCCCGAGAGCGAGTGCAGGATGCCGACCTTGATGGGCTGCTTGCTCTGTGCGAACAAGTTGGGCGCCATGCCGGTGAGCGAAGCGGCGCCCGAGAGGGCCGCCATCTGGAGTAGCGTGCGTCGTTTCATGATACGTCTTCCCCTTTCCTGGTTAGACCGGTGGATCCGGTACCCGGGGACTAACGCAAGGGCCGTGCCAGCGACGCATGTTCGTTGTGATCTCTGCCATCCGCTTGCCGGATCGGACGTGCTGGCAAGCGTGCCAACCCCTGAATTCACGCCGGTATTCAAACTTGCATCCAAGTTGCTATGGGGTGCGAACGGGCGGGATTTCCTCGCAGGGCATCCGACTTTCGGCTGATGGGCAACGTTGCGGGCGAGGCACGTTGGTGCGGGCGCGCGCTGAGTTGGTGCGCACTGAATTGGCGCGCAGGCAGGCCGGACGGTGCCGTCTGCCACCGAGTGGCATTTTTTGATGCATGATTGGCATTCGTGCCAAATCGGCCGACGGCAAGATGACGGCTTCCGAAGTCTCCCGAAGTCCCCCGAAGTCTCCGGAAGTCCCATCATCCCGCCAAGACATAGCGACACTCCTATGACCGATGCCGTTGCCGGGCGCACCGCGCCACCGTCCGATCCCGACCATAGCAGCGAGCCTGCTGCCCGCCGCGCCCGCCAACTGGGGCGCCGCTATGCCGCCGTGCTGGCGGCGTGTCAGGCGCTCTATACGGCCGCGCTGTCCGTCGATCTCACCCTCACCGGGCTGGTCGGCTACGTGCTGGCGTCCGACAAGGGCTACGCCACCCTGCCGTTCTCGCTGATTACGGTGGCCTCGGCCATCACGACGATCTTCGCGTCGATGCTGATCCAACGCATCGGGCAGCGCTTCGGTTTCGCGTTGGGGGCCGCCTTCGGGACGGTGGGCGGTCTGGTGTCGGTGATGGCGATCTACCAACAGCACTTCGCCATGTTCTGCGCGGGGACCGCTTGTGTGGGTGTGTTTCAGGCGTTCGCCCGCTACTACCGGCTCGCCGCAGCCGATGTCGTGCCTGTCGAAGACAAGCCGCGCGCCATTTCGATCGTACTGACCGGTGGCGTGATCGCTGCCGTGATCGGCCCGGCGCTCGCGGCGGGCAGCAAGGACTGGCTGGCGCCCGTGACCTTCGCGGGATCGTACCTCGTCGTCACGTTGCTGTCGGGCATCTCGTTGTTGCTGCTACTGGGCTTTTTGCGCGACCTGCCCGTCCATGTAGCGACAGGCACCGCAGGGGATGCCGCGGCCTTGCCCGCGCGCGGACTCGGCGAGATCATGCGTCAGCCGATCTACATGGCGGCGCTTGCCAACAACCTGATCGGCTTCATGGTGATGATGTTCGTGATGACGGCTACGCCAATTGCGGCGGTTGCGTGTGGTCACAGCATCGACGATGGGGCACACATCATCGAATGGCATTTGGTGGGGATGTACGCGCCGTCGTTCTTCTCCGGGCATCTGGTCAAGCGCTGGGGCGTGGTGCCGGTGTTGTTCATCGGTATTGGCATGAGCGCGTTGTGCGGCGTGCTGGCGCTGATGTCGACGAGCCTGCCGTACTTCTACGCGGCGCTGGCGTTCCTCGGTGTGGGCTGGAACTTCATGTTCGTGGGCGGCACGACGTTGCTGACGTTGTCCTACCGCCCGGCCGAGCGGGCCCGTGCGCAGGCGGCCAATGAATTCATCACGTTTGCGGGCACCGCGCTCTCGAGCCTGTTTGCCGGACAACTGCTGGCGCGCTTCGGTTGGGCGACGATCAATCAGGCGACGTTTCCGTTGCTCGCCATCGCAGCGCTTGCGACGCTCTGGTATGCCGTCGATGCGCGACGTCGTACGGCCCACGCGCTGACTCGCTAATCCTCAGTGACCGCCTAGCGCCATGACCGAACCTCGCCTCGTCGCCTTCCTCATCGTGCCGCCGTTTGTGCTGCTGGATCTTGCCGGGCCGCTGGATGCGTTTCACGCGGTGATCCGTAACGTGACGGAGCTTGGGCAACCGGCGCCGTATCGCACGGTGGTGGTGTCGGCGCACGGCGGACCGGTGGAGACGGGCTCGGGTATCACGCTGCACACCGAGCCGATGCACTCGTTGGCTTCGATGGATGTGGACACGTTGATTGCGGTGGGTGGCGCAGTGATGCACCGGCCTGCGGTGCCGGATGTGGTGGGTGACTGGCTGCGCGATTACGCACCGCGCGTTCGTCGGGTGTGTTCCGTCTGCGTAGGGGCCTTCATTCTTGGCGCTGCCGGGTTGCTCGACGGACGCCGCGCCACCACGCACTGGCTCGACACGGCCATGTTGCAGACGTGCTATCCCAAGGCGCGCGTCGAATCCGACCCGATCTATGTGCGCGAAGACCCCGTATGGACGTCGGCAGGCATTACCGCCGGGATCGATCTCGGGCTGGCGCTGGTGGAAGACGATCTCGGTGTAGATGTCGCCTTGCAGGCGGCGCGCCGACTCGTGGTGTTTCTCAAGCGCGCAGGCGGGCAGTCGCAGTTCAGCCCGCCGTTGCAGGAGCAGTTCGCCGCAGGCGCACCGTTCGGTGAGCTGCACGGCTGGATGGCCGATCGGTTGGACGGTGACTTGTCGGTGATGCGTCTTGCTGAGCAGGCGAACATGAGCCCGCGTACGTTTGCGCGAAGCTATCTCGCCAAGACCGGTACCACGCCGGCGAAAGCCGTGGAGCGCATGCGTCTCGAAGCAGCGCGATTTGCGTTGCTCGACTCCGAAGCACCGCTCAAACGTATTGCGTCGCGCGTGGGCTTCGGCGACGAGCAAAACCTGCGGCGCGCGTTCGTGCGTCAGTACGGGGTTACGCCGGCTGCGTACCGTGAGCGGTTTGGCGTCGAAACCTCGCTCTGAGCCCGACACCACGCACCCGCCACACCCCCTTCGTTTTCCGCGCGTCGCGTACCGTGTTACCTGACGCGCGTCATCGCACAACAATTTTCGGAATTCTCCGATATCAAGTGCTGCGTCATCCAGTCAACATGTCTGCCTGACTGACGCCCCCTGCTGTCTCTCCAGTCTCCCTCGCATGACGTCTCGTTGGCGGCCCGCAGCCAACGGGACGATTCTTCTCGCGGGCTATCAGGAGATGTCTCCATGTCGAAGCAAGCACTCATCGCGCAACTGACCGAAAAACAGAACGCTGCCAAGGACGACGGTTCGATAAAGGAAATTCCGCAAAACGAACTCGAGCAAATCTCGGGGGCCGGTCGCGGCAATGCGTTTGTGAACGCTACGTGGAGCCGTGCGATGTAACGCACGGTCGAGCAGCGATTCTGGCGGGCGCCGGTCGTGATTGAGACCGGCGCCCGCTTGCAGCGGGAGGAGGCAAGCCGTGAAACAGTATGTCGAAGTGATTCTCAAGATGTCCGAGCGGTGCAACATCAACTGCACGTACTGCTATTTCTTCAACAAGGAAAACAAGGATTACGAAGACAACCCGCCTTATCTGTCGGCCAAGACCGCGAGGGATTTCGTCAGATTCCTCACGTCGTCAGCGCCGCATCTCAAAGACACCACCTTCCAGATCGATCTCCACGGCGGCGAGCCGTTGATGCTGAAGCCCGAGCGTTTCGAGGAGATCGTGACCATTCTGCGCGATGGACTTGCCGATGCTGAGGCCGTGCAATTCACCGTGCAGACCAACGCGCTGTTGGTCGACGAGACATGGCTGGACCTGTTCTCGCGTCTGAATATCTATGTGGGCGTGAGCATCGACGGGCCGAAGATTTATCACGACGAGAATCGTGTCGACAAGAACGGCGAGGGCACCTTCGACAGAACGGTGGAAAAGATTGCACTGATTCGACAAGCCGCGGAGGCGAAGCGAATTCCCGGGCTGGGGGCGATCTGCGTCATGAATCCGAAATTCGATGCGCAGCAGGTCTACGACACGCTGACCCGCTCGCTCGGCATCACACAGTTGCAGTTTCTGTTTCCGGATGAAACGCACGACTCGGTCGATCCCGCGAATGTGGCAGCGCTGACGCAGTTCAGTAAGTCGCTGTTTCAGTGCTGGATGGATGACGAGCGAGGCACCGTGCGCATTCGGTCCTTCGATCGTGTGCTTGACGCGATTCTGGCCGATGGCCCGCGCAAGGCGGCGATTCATGACGAGCTCACGCACAGCACGGTGTTCACGCTATCGAGCGCCGGTGACCTTGGGCACGACGACACGCTGCGCAATGTGATCCCGGAGATTTTCTACGCCGGCATGAACGTCGCCGATGTCACGTTTACCGAATTTCTCGCGTGGCACGGCACGATCAGCGCATTGCTGGTGCGGCACTCGGTGGCCAGCGTATGCCGTGTCTGTGTCTGGCGAGACATCTGCGAGATCGCCACCCGCACGGATACGGCGCTCCATCGCTGCAAGTCCGGCGTGGCAGACCAACACACCGTGTATTGCGATTGCCTCAAGGCGACCTACGAAAAAGGCGCCGAGTATCTCGCGTTACGAGGGGTACCCATTCGGGACATTTCGAGAAATCTTGTGGAGACGCATTAAATGCAAGGCAAGTTGTTGGTCAGTTCATTTTTGCCGCGAATATTCCGGCACGGCGCGCTTGCGCTTTCATGTCTGTGGCCGTTTGCGCACGATGCGAACGCCGGCACATGCAGCGCGCCGTGGCCAAACGTCAAGCCGATGCTGGAATCGGCGATTCGATATAGCGACGACGTCAAGAAGTCGGACCCGTACATCACGCTCACGACGCGCGGCCAGCCCGTGAAGATGTTGCTGGATACCGGCTCCAACGTGCACGTGATCTGGGACAAACGATTGCTCGGGGGAGACCGGGGTGTGACGGCCGATGAATCTCCTGCCGCAGATGCAACTTCGGGGGAGGTTGAGGAGGATGAAACCCTTCACGCTATTGCGTCATCCACGTTAGCCCAACGCACGGTTCTCGACTTGGTCGATGCGCAAGGCAGACGGGTAACACAATCGTTTTATGTGATCGATGAAACGCCGCTGATGGTGGACGGCTTTTCAGGGATCATCAGCCCGCAATATCTTGCACAAGAGAAAGTCTCGGTCATCGATTTCAAGCATGACTGCTTCTTCGTAAGCGAGCGGTTCGATCCCGTGGCCGGCGGCAAATTTGTCATGTCCGCCGGGCGTTCACTGCCGAACCCGCATCGGGTGATGGCGATCCCCCTAGGGGTGTTGGGTGCACGCGTGCCGGTCGTTGTGGATTCCGGGGCTTCCGGCACGACGCTGCTGGGGCGCGTGATCGAACACTCGCCCGCCGGTCTTCGACTCCCCATGAGCATTGACCTGCTAGGAAACGCCATCGCGAGCGATGAGCGCGCAAGGCTCGTAGATCTCACGATCAACGGCGAGACAGTGATGCGTCACCCGGTAACGCCGGCATTGGCGCTGCGCGACAAAGGCATCGTGAGTCTGGGGTCGATCGGCATGGACATTCTCAAAGATCGCATTCTGTTTCACGACGACGATCGCCATCGCTTTGTCTTTCTCGAAGGTGTTCCAGCGCGCGGCGTGACCGGCTGAGTCACCTTTCGATAGTCGGACGACGACGTCCATATCCCCCGGGGAGTCCATGTTTCGCGACGCAGCGCTGGCGGCCGACCGGCCGCAATGGCTTGGCGAAGTCCTGCTGATACCCCCAACGTCCCTGCGGGTGGCCGCCGTCGCTTCGACGGTCGTGGCGGCGGCGACCGTGATGTTGCTGGTCTGGGGGACGTACACACATCGCGCCACCGTCGTCGGCCGGTTGGTGCCTTCAGCGGGGTTTGCCAAGGTGTATGCACCGAGTGTCGGCGTTGTGATCAGGCGGCATGTCGCAGAAGGACAGCGCGTCAATGAAGGCGATGTGCTCTTTGTGCTCTCCGCCGAGCGTCGCAGTGCGGCGGGGGATGGGCTCGGCTCGCAGGTGGCCCAGCGAATCGAGGCGCGTGTGGCGTCGCTTCAGGAGGATCTGACCGATATGACACGCATGCACTCGATAGCGCTAGAGACGCAGCGACAAACGATTGCAGCACGCTCGGAGGAGCTGGCAAAGCTCGATGGCCTGATTCAGAGCCAACGTGAGCGAGTGGCGCTCGCCAGTGCCAACGCCCATCGGTATGCGCGCTTGCTTGCCCGGTCGTACGTCTCTCGTGAGCAAAGTCAGGAAAAGCGCGCAACGTATCTCGAACAACGTGCCCAGTTTCAGTCGCTTCAACGCGAGCGGGTAGTCATGACCCGGATGTTGAGCGCCGATCGGCAGCGGCTTGATGCGCTGCCCCACGCACAGCGGGTCGAGCGCTCGCAGCGCACACGCGAGCTTGCCCTACTGAAGCAGGAACTGGCCGAGAGCGAAGGCAAGCGAGCGTTCTCCGTGATTGCGCCCGCCAACGGTATCGCTACGGCAGTGATGGCGGAGGTTGGGCAAACGGTCACCGCCGCGATGCCGCTGATGTCGATCGTGCCGACGGACTCGCGGCTCGAAGCTCACCTTTACGTGACGAGCGACGCCGTCGGTTTTATGCAGGCGGGCGACCCGGTACGCCTTCGCTATCGTGCCTTCGCACATCAGAAGTTCGGTCAGTTTCCGGGCACGGTGACGTCGGTTTCATGGGCCGCGCTCCCGCATGCGGAGATCGCCGACATCGATCCCTATGAGGGCCGTAAGGGCACGCAGACACCGCTTTATCTCGTCAAAGTCCGTCTGGATGATCCGTCGACCCACGCCGGCACTCGACCGTTGGTGCTACGTGCCGGCATGCAACTCGATGCCGATGTCATGCGGGAGACGCGACGCCTTTATGAGTGGGCATTTCACCCGTTGCAAGGTCTGCGACAGCAATGGTGAGGGGTGAGTTGTTCTATGTTCGATAGGTTCCGGCTGAACGACGCCTTTGGCCGGCGCACGCCGTCCGTCCTCCAGACCGAGGCGGCCGAATGCGGCCTCGCGTGTCTGGCGATGATCGCTGGCTTTCATGGCCATCAAATCGATTTGCCGTCGCTGCGCGCGCGCTTTCCGATGTCGCAGATGGGCGTGACGCTAGCGAGTCTCGTCAGCATCGCCCGCTGTCTGCATCTTGCCAGCCGGCCGGTCAGTCTCGATCTCGATGCGCTCGGCAAGCTGAAACTCCCCTGCGTTCTCCATTGGAACTTCAACCACTTTGTCGTGCTGGTGCGCGTCGGTTCGCGCGACCTCACGATTCACGATCCCGCACAGGGGCCGCGCAGGGTGAGCCTGACGGAGGCGTCGGGATCTTTCACCGGTGTAGCGCTTGAGCTATGGCCGCACGAAGCGTTTGTCGCTCGAAACGAAACGCGGAATACGCGCATGACGGACCTGCTGGGTACCGTCACCGGTTTGATCCCGGCCATGGCACAGGTGTTTGTGCTGGCCTTGTCGTTGGAAATCTTCGTGTTGGTCTCGCCGTTCTATCTGCAATGGGTCATCGATCACGCGCTGGTCTCGGGTGACCGTGACCTATTGCTCACGCTGATGATCGGGTTCTCTTTGTTGCTGGTGTGTCAGCACGGCGTGGCTGCGCTTCGGTCTTGGGCACTCATGCGATTGGGGGCGACGTGGAATCTTCAGTGGCGCGCGAATCTGTTCTCTCATCTGGTGCGTCTCCCGGTGCAGTACTTCATCCGCCGCCATCTCGGGGACGTGCTTTCGCGATTCGGCGCGGTCGATGAAATTCAGCGCACGCTCACCATGTCATTCATCGAGGGCGTGCTCGATGGCGCGATGGCGTTCCTGACGCTGGCGCTCATGTTTGTCTACAGTCCGCCGCTGGCCACTATTGCGCTTGGTTTTATGGTGTTCTACGCGGTGCTGCGACTCGGCCTGTTTCGTGCTTTACGCCGCGCAACCGAGGCGCATCTGGTCCATGCGTCGCGTCAACAGAGTCATTTTCTGGAGACGTTGCGAGGCATCAAGACCATCAAGCTTTTCTCGCGAGAGGACGATCGATGCTCGACGTGGCTGACGTTGCTCGTGCGCCAGATCAACGCCGATCTGCGGATTCAGCGGCTGACGATGATCCATAAACACGCCAACGGTTTCCTGATGGGGGCTGAGAACATTCTGATCGTCTGGCTGGGCGCCACGTTCGTGATTGACGGTCGATTCACGGCAGGCGCACTGATCGCGTTGCTCGCGTACAAGTTGCAGTTTCAGACGCGGATGAGTTCGTTGATCGACAAACTGGCCGAGTACCGGATGCTGGGGTTGCAGGCCGCGCGACTGGCCGATATTGCGTTGAGCGCACCGGAGTCACCCGCCATCGACTTCTCGACGTCCACGCCGGAAACGTCTGCCGACGGCGATGTGGCGCTTGCGGTCACGCGACTCAGCTTTCGCTATAGCGAGTACGAGCGCCTCATTCTTGAGGACGTCACGTTCTTCATTCGGGCGGGCGAATCGGTGGCGATTGTCGGACCGTCGGGGTGTGGGAAGTCGACGCTGGCGCATTTGCTGCTCGGCATTCTTACGCCGACAGCCGGCGAGATCCTGCTCTCGGGTAAGCCAGTGGGTGCGTTGGGCGTGAGTCGTTTGCGACAGGCCGTAGGTACCGTCATGCAGGACGACACGCTGCTGGCCGGGTCGCTCGCCGACAACGTGAGTTTCTTCGACACGCAGGCGGACGCCGCATGGATTCATGAGTGCGCGCGGCTTGCCTGTATCGACCAAGAGATCGAGGCCATGCCGATGGGTTACAACACCCTCGTCGGCGATATGGGGACGGTGCTCTCTGGCGGGCAGAAGCAACGCATTTTGCTCGCTCGGGCCTTGTACAAGCGCCCCCGAATGTTGCTGCTCGACGAGGCGACGAGCCATCTTGATGCGGACAACGAGAAGCAAGTGAACGAGGCGGTTCGATCACTACGCATGACGCGGCTGATCATCGCGCATCGTGCGGAGACAATTGCCACGGCTGACCGGGTGATAGCCCTCCATGGCGGCCGAATCGTCGCTGACCAGCCGCAACCGAATCGTCCAGCCGATGCCACGGCCGTGGCGCCAACATCGTGATTCACCGGCGTTGGCTCCTACGCGGCCTACTGCTGTCATGCTTGATCGCGAATGACGTTACGGGGGCGAGGTGCATGCCGATCGATGCAGACGCATCGACATTGCCCGCGGCTTCCAATGATGTGGGCATGGTGTTGTCGTTGCATGACGCGATACGGCAGGCATTGGCATTCGATCCCAAAGTCCGGCAGACGTGGGCCGCTGTCGCGCGTCGATCGGCGGACATCGGTGTGGCGCGTGCGGCGTATTTTCCGTCGATTGATGTCAACGCTGCGGTGTCGCGCGTGAATCGGTATTCACGCTGGGGTGGTCAAGGGGAGGGCGCAGCGCACGGTGTTGGGAGTGAGGGCGATCAGGGAATCAACATGAGTTGGCTGCTGCTGGATTTCGGCTCGCGCGAAGCCCGTCTGAACGAAGCGCGCAGCCGGCTTGCCGCCGCGTCGGCGACACAGGATGCCAGTCTTCAGCAGGCGGCGTTCGATGTGGCTCGCGCCTACTACGCGGCGTTCGAAGCGCAGTCGCTGCTGCGCGCCGCGCGCGTGGCGGAGCAACTCTCTCTCGACAGCGTCGCGGCGGCCTGTGCCCGGCACGAAGCCGGCGCGGGTACGCTCGCGGATGTACTGCAAGCAAGAACGGCCCACGCTCGCGCTGAGCTCACCCGTCTGGAAGCCTTGACGAGTGCGGTCTCGCGCATGGGGGCACTGGCAGCGATGATTGGCGCCGATATGAACACCGTGTTTCGACTCGATGACGTGGAAAGCGGCGGGACCGTCGACCCGCTTCCGCAACGGGATTCGGAGAATATGCTGGCAGCATCAGCATCAGCATCAGCATCAGCATCAGCATCAGCATCAGCATCAGCATCAGCATCATCGTTTTCGATGCACTCGATAGATGAATTGCTGGCGCTTGCCCGGCATCACCATCCCGCGTTGCGCGCCGCGAGCGCCGAGGTCCATGCGGAGCAGGCAAGGCGCGACACCTTGCGCTATGCGTGGGCACCGAGCGTCACCCTAGTGGGTGGCATCAATCGTGAAACGCGTCATGGTGCGTTTGCCGTCGATGGCCCCGTGACGGCGGCCAGCATCGGCATCCGGATCAGCATTCCCCTCTACGACGGCGGAGACCGGCGGTACCGCACGGCGGCGGCAAACGCGTTGGTCGACGTGGAACAGGCGAAGCTGGCAGAAGCCGAACGAGGTGTCGCGATGGCGGTCTGGCAGAACTATCAGGCACTGCGTGCGTTGTCGGCGCGCGGGGCCGTGGAACAGCGATTGCTCGCCGACGCGAGGCAGTCATTCGAAATGGCACGTGGCCGGTATCGCGAAGGGGCCGGAACTATGGAGGCGCTGGTCACTGCGCAAACAGCGCTCGCCGATGCAAAGCATGTCATCGTGGCCTCGCGCGCGCGGTGGCAGACGGTGCGTTTGCGGCTGGCGATCAGTATCGGACAACTCGATGTTCGTGTTCCCGGCAGGACGCTTGACCCCGGAATCAGCGCTAACGTTAGCCCAAGCCATGGCCCCAGCGTGAATCCGAGCTCAAGCCCAAGCCCCGACGTTAACGCTGACTCCGGCTCTACGCCGCCTGCTTCCCGGCCGCCGCCCGATCGAGAAAGCGGAAAAGCCGGGCGTCATCCGAATACGCCACATTAAAGCGGAACCACCGGCAGGGCTCGTTGTGCGCGAGGAAGAATTCGCCCGGCGCGAGCATGATGCTTTCCGACAGTGCCGCTTCTGCCAATTCACGCGCCGGCAGTGCGGTATCCGGCAAACTCCCACACACGAACATGCCGCCCTCGGGCTGCGCGAGCAACGTCACGCCGTGCGATTGCAACTGGGTGATGAGCCGGGCGCGCGAGCGAGTGAGCCGGTCAGTCAATCGTTCGATGTGTTTGCGATGGCGTCCCTCGGTGAGGATCGCGTGCACGATACGTTCGTTGATTTCCGACGACGTCAGCCCCGCAACCATCTTGCTACGCGCAATCTCGTGCGCCAGTTCACGCGAACAGGCCAGATAACCCACGCGTACCGACGGCGAGATCGTCTTCGAGAAGCTCGATACGTAGATGACGCGCGACAGGCCGTCCATAGCCGCTAGCGACGGTGTCCCGGCAGGCGCCAACTCGCGATAGATGTCGTCCTCGACGATCCAGAAGCCGTGCTGCTCGGCGCATTGCAGGATGCGGTGCGCACAGGCGGGCGTCAGCGACGTACCCAACGGGTTCTGCAACGCCGGGTTCACGAACAGCGCCCGCGGACGGTGCGTTTGCGCCGCCTGCTCTAGTGCGGCCAGATCGAGACCAGCCTCCGTGCGCGGAATGCCGACGACGTTCACCCCCGCCAGTCGCAATACCGCCAGCAGATTGCAGTACGCCGGGGCTTCGACCAGTACAGTGTCGCCCGGCTTGAGCAGCGTGCGCACCACGAGGTCCAGCGCCTGCGTTGCCCCTTGTGTGAGCACGATTTGCTCCGGTGGGGCGTCGATGGACAACTCGCCCAGCCGCCGTGCGAGCCACTGCCGAAGCGGCCCGTAGCCGTGAGGATGGCCGTAATGGGCGAAGTGCGCGCCCGGGCCTTTCGAGAGCGTGCGCAACGCGCCGTGCAGACCGTCTTCGTCCAACCAACTGTCAGGCAGCCAGCCGCAGCCGCTTTTCACGGCGATGCTGTCGTCGGCGAAGATTTCCGAGAGCAGCCATGCGTTGGTGACTTCGCTTGCCGCGGCACTGGTCACGCGCGCCGCGCCCGGGCTGGCGGTGCCGGTGTCGCGCGCATCGGACGAACCGGCCACGAAGAACCCCGCCCCGCGTCGCGCCACCAGCGTGCCGTGCGCCACCAGCCGGTCATAAGCTTCCACCACGGTGAAGGTACTAATGCCGTGCGCCTTCGCCAGCGCGCGGATCGACGGCATGCGCATGCCGGCGTGCAGGGTCTGGCGTTGCAGGGCGCGCTCGACCTCGCGCACGAGCTGATCGACCAGCGCTTCAGGCTGGGCGCGGTTCAGGGAGAAAGCGAGCGGCTGGACCATGGCTACGGGGGGACGACAGAAAACATAGGGCGCTGGGCTAAAAAGGCCCGCACCGGGCCGCCACGGCCTGTACAGGTGGCCAAAGCAGCGGGAATGCACGAAATAAGCCCGCCTTCCCGTGTGACGGCGGTTTGCCGCGCGCACGCACTATTGGCTGTTGCCAATACAGTTGAGGCGATTGACCGATACAGAATATACATTTTCCGCGTCACTGTACATGTCTGTACCGGTCCGGCTCTCGTAGGATCGATCCATCTACCCGGAGCGGTGCGCATTCTGCGTGCGGGCGACGGGATTCCTGATCGAGAGAGACTGGGGGAGACCCGCGATGAACATGAATGAACTGAACCTCGACATGACGGCGTTCTGGATGCCGTTCACCAATAACCGCCAGTTCAAGAGCGGCCCGCGCCTGCTCGTCGGCGCAGAGGGCATGTATTACACGTCGTCGGACCAGCGCAAGATTCTCGATGGCACTGCCGGCTTGTGGTGCGTGAACGCCGGCCATTGCCGCACGGAGATCGTCGAGGCGATTCGCAAGCAGGCCGGCGAGATGGACTTCGCACCGACCTTCCAGATGGGTCACCCGAAGGCCTTCGAAGCCGCGAGCAAGATCGCCGAGATCACGCCGCAAGGCCTCGATCGCGTGTTCTTCACGAACTCGGGCTCGGAAGCCGTCGACACCGCGCTGAAAATTGCCCTCGCTTACCACCGTGCCCGTGGCGAAGGCCAGCGCACGCGTCTCATCGGCCGCGAGCGCGGTTATCACGGCGTGGGCTTCGGCGGCATCTCGGTCGGCGGCATCTCGCCGAACCGCAAGGCGTATTCGGGCCAACTGCTGCCGGCCGTCGACCATCTGCCGCACACGCTGAACATCAAGGAAGCCGCGTTCACGAAGGGCCAGCCGTCGTGGGGCGCGCATCTGGCCGATGAACTCGAGCGCATTGTGACGCTGCACGACGCCTCGACCATCGCTGCGGTGATCGTCGAACCGCTGGCCGGCTCGACCGGTGTGCTGGTGCCGCCGCAGGGATACCTGCAAAAGCTGCGCGAGATCTGCGACAAGCACGGCATTCTGCTGATCTTCGACGAAGTGATTACCGGCCTTGGCCGTCTGGGCAAACCGTTCGCTGCGCAGTATTTCGGCGTGACGCCGGACATCATCACGATGGCCAAGGGCGTGAACAATGCCGCCGTGCCGATGGGTGCGGTCGCCGTGAAGACCGGCGTGCACGACACCATCGTCAATGCCGGCAATGCGGGCGCTATCGAGTTCTTCCACGGTTACACGTACTCGGGCCACCCGTTGGCTGCGGCTGCCGCCTGCGCCGCACTCGATCTGTACAAGAGCGAAGGCTTGTTCGAGCGTGCCGCGAAACTGGCGCCGCACTTTGAGAAGGCGATCCACGGTCTGCGCGACCTGCCGAACGTTGTCGACATTCGTAATCTCGGCATGGTCGGCGGTATCGAGCTGTCGACGCGCGACGGTAAGCCCGGTGCCCGCGCTCACGAGATCTTCGTCAAATGCTTCGAAAAGGGCGCGATGGTGCGCTACACCGGCGACATTCTGGCCTTCTCGCCGCCGCTCATCATCAATGAAACCCAGATCGACGAACTGTTCGGCATCGTTGCCGAAGCGATTCGCGAAACGGCATAAATCGCCTCCCGGCTACATGAATTTCACGGAAATCGACATGAATCAACGAGTCAGCACGGAACGTATCGAGCATTGGATTGGCGGCGCGAATGTGGCGTCGGACGAAGCAGAGCAACGCTTCGGCGAAGTGACGAATCCGGCCACCGGTGAAGTGATCCGGCAGGTCGCACTGGGCGGCGCGACCGACGTGGCGCGTGCCGTGGCCGCTGCGCGTGCGGCACTGCCCGGCTGGCGCGCGACGCCGCCGATGAAGCGTGCCCGCGTGATGATGAAGTACCGCGAGCTGCTCGACGTCAATCGCGAAGCCATCGTGCAACTGATTACGCAAGAGCACGGCAAGACACTCGACGACGCCCGTGGCGAAGTGACCCGTGGCGTGGAGGTAGTGGAGTTCGCGATCGGCATTCCGCATCTGCTCAAGGGCGAGATCGCGCCGCAGGTGGGCACGGGTGTCGATACGTATTCGATCCATCAGCCCGTGGGCGTCTGCGCGGGTATCACGCCGTTCAACTTCCCCGCGATGGTGCCGTTGTGGATGTTCCCGATGGCGATTGCGTGCGGTAACACGTTCGTGCTGAAGCCGTCCGAGAAGGTGCCGTCGGCGGCGTTGCTGCTCGCGCGTTTGGCGAAAGAAGCCGGGCTGCCGGACGGCGTGCTCAACGTGGTGAACGGCGACAAGGCTGCGGTGGACGCGCTGCTCACGCATCCGGACGTGAACGCGGTGTCGTTCGTCGGCTCGACGCCGATTGCGCAGTACATCTACAGCACGGCATCGGCACACGGCAAGCGCGTGCAGGCATTGGGCGGTGCGAAGAATCACGGCGTGGTGATGCCCGACGCCGATCTCGATTTCACCGTCGACGCGCTGATCGGTGCGGCCTACGGCTCGGCGGGCGAGCGCTGCATGGCGATTTCCGTCGCAGTTGCGGTGGGCGACGTGGCGGACAAGCTGGTCGCGCGGCTGGCCAACGTGGCGAGCACGTTGCCCGTTGGCGACGGTACCGACCCCATCGCGCAGATGGGGCCGCTGATCACGCGTGCGCATTGCGACAAGGTGCGCGGCTTTGTCGATGCGGGTGTCGATGAAGGGGCAAAACTTGTGGTCGACGGCCGTGGGCTCAAGGTCGCACAGCGCGACGATGGTTTCTTCATCGGGCCGTGCCTGTTCGACCATGTGACGCCGGAGATGTCGATCTACCGCAACGAGATTTTCGGGCCGGTGCTTTCGGTGGTCCGTGTCGAGACGCTGGAAGAGGCGATTGCGTTGATCAACCGCAACCCGTATGCGAACGGCACGGCAGTCTTCACGACCTCGGGCGGCGCCGCGCGGCGCTTTGAAGACGAGATCGAAGTCGGCATGGTCGGCGTGAACGTGCCGATTCCGGTGCCGGTGTCGTACTTCTCGTTCGGCGGCTGGCGTAATTCGCTGTTCGGCGACCAGCATATCTACGGGCCGGAGTCGGTGCGCTTTTACACGCGCTCGAAGGTGGTGACGCGTCGCTGGTCGGAAGGACGTCCCGCCAACGCCACGTCGTCGCTGGTCATGCCGACGCTGGGGCAATAGCGGAAGCAGGCTACCCGTCGTCTGCAAAGAAAAGCCGAGTGCGAACACTGTTTCGCACGCGGCTTTTTCGTCGAGAGACATTGCGTGGCTAGCCGATCGTTAAGCGGTCCACACGAACGTCTGCGGATCAATCGAACAGCGCCAGCGCACGGAACTCGATACTCGCGCGTGGTGGCACCGGGGCCCGCGCGTGCAGATCGTCAAACGCTCCGTGAGGCACGAACCGCGTCGGTTCGCTCGAATCGTAGCCGACGAACAGCAGCATTTCTTCCGGCTGCATGTCGCTCACGTAGTGCCATCGTTGGGTGTCTCGATGCTGCACCTCGTAGACCTGCCCTTTGCGTCCTCCCGCCTGCTGGATGTCGACCGGGTGAAGATCCTCCGGGGTGATGGAGCGTGTGTCGCACAGCGCGAGCGGATTGTCGCGTAGCGGGCCAATCAACGGATGCCATGCGTTGTAGATCGCAAAGTGCGTAGGCAACGATATGTCTGGTGCGAAATCTGCGAGCACCTCCGCCGCCCGGCGCGGGCCCGATACGGCGGTGTAATCACAGTGTGCGCGGTGGTCAGCCTTGCGCTTGACGACTTCGCCGCTTTCATCGCGCTCGAGCGGCATGCCGGTCTCTCCTTCTCCCGCACCGCGTACCGTGAAGTCGAAAACAATGACGCGCTTGGCGCCAGTGGCCGCGCTAATGGTCTTGGCGACACCGTTGAGTGCGCTGACGTCAATGTCGTTGGGCATCATGCAAGCGGTGACCGTGGGGGTGTGGAGAAATACGGCGAAGCCTTCGCGGTCGAGCGATGGGGGCAGCGGCAGCGACCGCACATCGTGTACGCGGACCGTGCGCGGCACTGTCGCCGTCGCGTTTTCGTCTTGCGCGGGAACGAACAGCAATGTGCCGGACGTACCGCCTGCGGTCTCACTCATCGGCGCCGCGCTCATGCCGGCCCCGGGCCGAAGTAGAGTGCGCCGAGCTTGTTGCCGTCGGGGTCGCGGAAGTAGGCGGCATAGAGACCGGGAACGCAGTCGCGCTCACCCGGTTCGCCCTCGCATGTCGCGAGTTCGGTCGCCATTGCGGCGTCGTAGATATCGTCCACCTGATCGGGGCTGTCGGCGGCCAGCGCCACCATCACGCCGTTGCCGTGTGAGGCGGGTGCCCCGTTGTGCGGCTTCATCAACATGAGTCCGGCGCTCGGGCCAGCGCCGGCACGATAGCCGAGAGCATGGTCATCGTCGTGCACGATGGTCGCGCCTAAGGGCGTGAGGATGGCGTCGTAGAACGTTTTCGAACGGGCCAGATCGCTTGAGCCGAGCGTCGTGTAGAGAATCATCGTTGTGTCCTTTGATCGCCTGAGAAGGAGTGTCCCCGCCCGCATCGGAAGTGCGGGGCAGAGGAAATTCAGTCTACTGAGCGGACACAACGCTGTGCGGCAGGGAATTCCTAAAGACCTATAGGAAATACGCTTGGTTTACCTGCTTTTCGTCGGCGGCGATTAACGTACCGGCGCGATCTCGATGCCTTCGTCGGTCAGGAAGCTGCGAATCCGTTGGGCGAATTCGAGCGCGTGATCGCCGTCACCGTGCAGGCAGACCGTTTGCGCATTGATCGGCACCAGCGTGCCGTCGATGGCGCGCACGCGTTGATCGCGCACCATCATCAGCGTTTGCGCCAGCGCATCGTCTTCACGTTCGATCAACGCCCCGGGCGTGCCGCGTTTGACGAGCGAGCCGTCGGCGTTATAGCCTCGGTCGGCGAAGACTTCTTCCACGGCATGCATACCGGCGGCGCTGGCGGCTTTCACCAGTTGGCCCCCCGCCAGCCCGAACACCGCGAGATCGGTGTCGAACGCGCGGATCGCCTCGACGATCGTCTCGGCGAGCGCCGGATCGCGCGCGGCTTGGTTATACAGCGCGCCGTGCGGCTTCACGTGCGAGAGCCAGCCACCTTGCGCGCGCACCATCGCTGCGAGGGCGCCGATCTGATACAGCATGCCGGCGCGAATCTCATCGAGAGGCAGTTGCATTTCGGTGCGGCCGAAGTTCTCGCGATCGGGAAAGCTCGGGTGCGCACCGATGGCGACACCATTGGCGAGCGCCCAGCGCACCACCTGTTGCATGGTGCCGGCGTCGCCCGCGTGCCAGCCGCAGGCAACGTTGGCCGAACTGACCAGGGCGAGCAACGGCTCGTCGTAATCGCAACCTTCGCCAAGGTCGACGTTGAGGTCGATTTTCATTGTGGGGTTCTCCTGCGGGGATGCGCAAATGCGGGGGTGGGCGTCAGCGCTTGCGGGTGATGGCCGGGCGGCGTGGCGTGTCCAAAATGCCGCGATCATGCCACGCAAGGGCGCGCTCGATTTGCGCAAGGTAACGCAATTGTTCGCGCCACGCTTCACGTGCCTCGGCTTGCGTGCACTCCGAGAAATACAGGGTGCTGCCCAGCCGGGCTTGCCCCAGACGCCAAAGGTCGGCGCTGATGACCGTGCCGATTTTGGGATATCCCCCGGTGGTCTGCGCGTCGGCCAGCAGAATGATCGGCTGCCCCGACGGTGGCACCTGAATCACGCCGGGCAACACCCCGTGCGAGGGCAGGTCATTCGCACGGTTCTTCTTACGCGAAAGCGCCTCCGGTCCGGCCAGCCGATAGCCCATGCGATTGCTGTTGGGCGTGACTTGCCAAGGGTTCTCCCAGAACGTCTTGTGCGTGGCTGCGGTGAAGTCGTCGTACTCGGGGCCCGGCAACACGCGCACGCGATGTGCGAGCGGGTCGGACAGCCACAGCGGTGGACGTACCCCCAACGGCGCGACGTTGCGTGTGTCGGCGCTTGCGTGGCCCTTGCCGCCCTCGCCGCCTTTGCCGATACCCAGCCGATCGCCGTCACGCAACGCGCGGCCTTCATGGCCGCCGAAACCGGCGGCCAGATCCGTGCTGCATGAGCCCAGCGCCACCGGCACGTCGATGCCACCAGCCACTGCGAGGTAAGTCCGCATGCCGAAACGCGAGGGGCGCAATGTGAGCGTTTGTCCGCGCGCGACGGGAAAACGCCACCATGACCAGACGGGCACGCCATCGAGATCGGCATGGCAGTCGGCACCGGTGAGGGCGACGACGGTGGCCGACGAGAAGCGCAGCGCACAGGTTCCCATCGTGATTTCGAGGGTGGCGGCGTTCAGCTCGTTGCCGGTGAGGCGGTTGGCGACGATGCAGGCCAACGGGTCGATGGCGCCGCCGCTGGCGACGCCGAATTCACGCTGTCCGGTACGGCCCAGATCCTGAACCGTGGTGAGCAGGCCGGCACGTAGGATGTCGATCACAGGTCGAGGCTCGCGATAGTGAAGCGCACGCGATCGCCCGGCGCCAGCAAGGCGGGCGGGGTCGCGGCGGGGTCGAACAGGGCGCTGGCGGTATGGCCGATGATCTGCCAGCCCCCGGGCGAAGTGAGTGGGTACACACCGGTCTGGCTGCCGCCGATGCCGACCGAGCCAGCGGGCACGGCTAACCGGGGTTCGGCGCGACGCGGCATGGCAATCGATTCGTCGAGGCCGCCCAGATACGGGAAGCCCGGCTGAAAGCCGAGGAAGTACACGATGTATTCGGGTGCCGTATGGCGTTGCACGACGGTCTTGGGTTGCAGCCGGGCGTGCTTGGCGACGTCGTGCAGATCGGGGCCGTGTTCGCCGCCGTAATGCACGGGAATCTCAATGTCGCGGCCGACTTCACCCACGGGCGGTTGGGTTTGCCATGCCTCGCGCAGGCGCTCGCCGAGCGCTTCCTGATCGGTCGCGAGCGGGTCGAACAGCAGCGTCAGGTTGTTCATGCCCGGCACGACTTCTCGCACGTCGGGCCAATCGCGCGCCAGCGCAGCCACATGCCAGACACGGCGTTGGGCGCCCAGACTGGGGGCGGTGCCGGGTTCGCAAACGAGGGCGCTGTCGCCGAGCGGCAGGATCTTGAGCGTCGTCATGAATTAGCGGGTGGTGCCGTGAGGGCGTTCGGAGGGGGCGAGCGTGCCGCCCGCGCTATAAGTGGCCGATTCGGTCACGATGGCGTCGAGCGCAAGGTCATGGGCTTCGGCGACGAGGCTGGCGACTTCGAGCGCGTCGTAGGCGATGCCGAGCGTCTGAGGCCGAGGGGCGAGCGCGTGCAGGGTGCGATCGTAGAAGCCGCCGCCGTAGCCCAGACGCAGGCCGTCGCGTGTGAAACCGACGCACGGTACGAGCAGCAGGTCGGGCACCAGCACTTCGGTGTCCTGCGGCACGGGAATCCGGTAGCGGCCTTCGGTCATGGGGGTGTCGGGCGTCCAGCGGTGGAATACCAGCGGCGTGGCCGGGGCGGTGACGACGGGCAGGGCAGCAAGGCGGGGGAGAGATGCCGCGGCCGAATCTGCCGCGTCTGAGGCCGGGGCCAATTCGCCAAGCCACGCACTGACGACGCCCCGCGCATCGAATTCGCTCTGAATCGGCCAGTAGAAACCGATGCAGCGCGGCGCGCGCCGGGCGATTTCGTCGGCGAGCCGGCGGGCAAGTGCGGCATCGAGCGTGTCGCGCCCGGCGAGCGCCTCGCGTGTGGCCAGCAGCGAACGGCGCAGCTCCCTTTTCTGGTGGGCGTCGGCCGCCGTTTGGGCGATGTCCCGTGCTATGCTTGAATCCACTTTTTACCCGACGCTCCCCCGAAGATGTCCGAACGTTTGTCCCGAGTATATCGCGCCGCCGCGCTTGCCCTGAGCGCCGCTGCGCTTGTTGCGTGCAGCACCACGCAAGCGACCGGCCGCCCCAAGGCGCAACCGGCCGCGAGCCGCTCGGCACCTTCCGCCACTTCTGCCGACGCGCTCTCGCAGCGCTCGCCGGACGACATCTTCACGGCGTTGCGCGAGGCCGCCCGCAACAACGACGCGCCCCGTGCCACGGCACTCGCGGCGATGCTCACCGACTACGACGTGCCGTCGTACGTCCAGTACTTCCAGATCAAGCCGCGCATGTTCGATCGTTCGGGCAAGGCGCTGCTGGATACCCCTGACGACGAGATCAAGGCCTTCTTGCGGACGTATGACGGTCAGGCCATTGCCGATCGCATGCGCAACGACTGGCTGCTGGTGCTGGGCAAGCGCCACGACTGGCAGACGTTCGACGCGGAATATCCGAAGTTCGCGCTCGACGACGACACGCAGGTCAAGTGCTATGCACTGATGTCGCGTGCCGCCCGTGGCGAGAACGTGACGCAGGCCGCCACCGATCTGCTGACTTCGCCGAAGTACTACGGCGAAGGTTGCATCGATATGATCAACACGCTGGCGGCGAACGGGCAGTTGCCGCGCAAGGAAGTCTGGCATCAGGTTCGTCTGGCCTACGAGGAGAACTACACCTCGCTCGGCAAGCAGATCGCCGATGCGCTCGGCGCCGTGCGCCCGGATGACAGCCTGCTCGAGATGGCCGCCACCCGCCCGACACAGATACTCGCCCGTGGCGTGGATGGCTCCGAGCAATCGCGTCAACTCGCCTTGCTGGCGACCGTGCGCATGGCCCGCTCCGATGCTGGGCTGGCCGCAAGCAGCTTTGCGGGCGTGGCGGGCAGCTTGTCGCAGGACGAGCGCGCGATCGGCTGGGGCGCAATCGGCATGCGCGGTGCGCTGTCGCAGAACCCGATGGCGATCAGTTGGTATCGTCAGGCCGGGACGGCCAAGCTCTCGAACACCGCGCAGGAATGGAAGATTCGCGCCGCATTGCGCGCCGGTGACTGGAATCTGGTGCGCACGGGCATCGAAGTGATGCCGGCTTCGCTGCGCGACGATGGCGTGTGGACGTACTGGTACGGTCGCGCGCTGCGCGAAGCGGGTCAGGGCGATGCCGCGCGCGCGCAATTCCAGAAGATTGCAATGCAGCCGAATTTCTACGGCCAACTGGCGAACGAAGAACTGGGCAACAAGACGCTGGTGCCGCCGCGCACCACCGTCACGCAAGCCGAGGTGGATGCCAACCGCACGAACGCGGGCTTCCAGCGCGCGGCCAAGTTCTATGCGATGGGGCTGCGTTTCGAAGGCAATCGCGAGTGGAACTGGGAACTGCGCAACATGACGGATCGTCAGTTGCTCGCCGCCGCCCAGTACGCCAAGAACATCGAACTGTTCGATCGCACCGTCAATACCGCCGATCGTACGAAGGTCGAGCACGACTTCACGCTGCGCTATCTGATGCCGTTCCGCGATGTGCTGGAGCGCAACGCCGCAGCGGTCGATCTGGATGAAGCGTGGGCCTATGGTCTGATCCGTCAGGAATCGCGGTTCATCATCGATGCGCGCTCGTCGGCGGGCGCCGGTGGTCTGATGCAGATCATGCCGGCCACGGCCAAGATGGTCGCCAAGAAGATCGGCATGGACTACGAGCCGGGCATGATGCACGACATCAACGTCAACATTCGTCTTGGCACGAGCTATCTGTCGTCGATCTACAACCAGTTCGACGGCTCGGCCGTGCTGGCATCGGCCGGCTATAACGCTGGCCCGGGACGCCCGCGTACGTGGCGTTCCACGCTCGATCGGCCGGTGGAAGGCGCGATCTTCGCCGAGACGATCCCGTTCAACGAAACGCGGGCTTACGTCGAGAACGTGCTGTCGAACACCAATTACTACTCGGCCCTGATTACGGGGCGTCCGCAATCGCTCAAGGAGCGGCTCGGCGTAATCCTGCCCCAGTGACGGATCAGGGGCGCGGGCCGCGCGCCCAAGGTCATGACTCGGAGGTGACGCATGCGCTATAACGTTTGTGTCGTCGGTGGCACCGGCTTCATCGGTGGTCATCTGGTTGCCCGATTGGTGTCGTCGGGGCATGCCGTGCGCCTGCCGACACGGCGCGTCGAAGCCGCCAAGGCGCTCGGCGTACTGCCGGGCGTGGAACTCGTCGAATGCGATGTGCATGATCCGCGCGCCCTTGAGCGCGTGATCGCCGGCAGCGACGCCGTGATCAACCTCGTCGGGGTGCTTCACAGCGATCGCGGCACGCCTTACGGCAAAGCCTTCGCCCGGGCGCATGTGGAACTGCCCCGCAAGATCGCGCAGGCATGCAGCGATCGCGGCATCGACCGCTTGTTGCACATGAGCGCCCTCGGTGCTGACTCGAATGGCCCGAGCATGTACCAGCGCTCGAAGGGCGATGGCGAGAAGGCGATTCGCGAGACCGGTATTCCGGTCACGATCTTCCGCCCGTCGGTCGTCTTCGGCCCGGGCGATAACTTCCTCAATACGTTTGCCCGTTTGCAACGCCGCTTGCCGGTGGTGCCGCTCGCCAGTGCCAAGGCGCGCTTTCAACCGATCTATGTGATCGACGTGGCGCAGGCGTTCGTGGCGGCGCTCGATAACGATGCCACGTTCGGCAAGACCTACGAGTTGGGTGGGCCGCAGGTGTACACGCTGGAAGAACTGGTGCGTTTTGCCGGTGCCGTGTGTGGCTGCGAACGGCCGATTTTGCCGCTCACCGATGGCGCCGCCCGATTGCAGGCCACGTTCTTCGAGAAGTTGCCCGGTGACCCGATCATCACGCGCGACAATCTCGATTCGATGCGTGTCGATAACGTCATGACCGGCCCGCTGGCGCCAGAACTCGACCTCACGCCCAATGGTCTCGAGATCGCCGTCGACTATCTCGATGGCGACAACTGGGAGCGGCGGCTGTCGGATTACCGGCGCTACGCCGGGCGTTGATCGACGGATCGGCTGATTCGGCTACGGGTTCTGCGGCAACCTCGCTATGACCGCTTTGATTCCCGCTATCGCGTGCGCATCGTGCGTGCGCAAGGAAAGTTCTCATGCAACTGATCGTCGCCAATAAGCGATATTCCTCGTGGTCGATGCGGCCATGGGTTTTGCTCAAGCACTTTGGTATCGCGTTCGAAGAGTGCAACGTCTGGCTCGCACAGCCCGATTCGCGCGAACAGATTCTGCGCTACTCGCCGACCGGCAAGGTCCCGTGTCTCATCGACAACGGCATCACTGTGTGGGACTCGCTGGCGATTTGCGAGTACCTCGCTGAGAGCTATCCGCACGTGCCGTTGTGGCCGTCGTCGCGCGAAGCCCGTGCCCATGCGCGCAGTGTCTGCGCCGAGATGCACAGCGGCTTTGGCGGGCTGCGCAGCAGCATGTTCATGAACATTGGCGCGCATTGGCCGGGGGCGGCGGCAACGCCTGAGGCGCTCGCCGACATCCGTCGCGTCGAGGCGATCTGGGAAGACTGTCTCGCGCGTCATGGCGGCCCGTTTCTGTTTGGTGAATTCACCATCGCCGACGCGTTCTACGCCCCGGTGGTGATGCGCTTCGCGACGTTCGAACCGGCCCTCTCGGCCGTGGCTCAGGCTTACGCCGACCGCATTCGCGAAGTTCCCGCCGTGCAGGCATGGGTGGCGGCGGCCAAGGCCGAGACGATTCGCGTCGACTATTACGAAGTGCGTCCATGAAGATTTATGCAGTCGGCGGCGCCATTCGCGACGCCATGTTGGGTCTGCCGGTCAAAGACCGCGATTACGTCGTGGTGGGGGCTACGCCCGAGGAGATGGTCCGGCTGGGGTACAAGCCGGTCGGTCGAGACTTCCCTGTTTTCCTCCATCCGAAGACACGCGCCGAGTACGCACTCGCGCGTACCGAGCGCAAGACCGCGCGCGGTTATCACGGCTTCTCGTTCTACTTCGCGCCGGAAGTCACGCTCGAAGAAGACCTGATCCGCCGTGACTTCACAATCAACGCGATGGCGCGCGAGGTGTTGCCCGACGACAGTCTGTCGGACACGCTGGTCGATCCGTACGGTGGCGAGCGCGATCTGAAGGCACGGCTGTTTCGTCACGTCGGCGTGGCGTTTGCGGAAGACCCGGTCCGGATTCTGCGCTGCGCCCGCTTTGCGGCGCGCTTCACCGACTTCTCGGTCGCAGACGAGACACTCGATCTGATGCGCGAAATGACCGCCAACGGGGAAGTCGATGCGTTGGTGGCAGAGCGGGTCTGGCAGGAGTTATCTCGCGGGTTGATGGAGAACCGGCCGTCGCGCATGTTCGAAGTCTTGCGTGAGTCGGGGGCGCTGGAGCGCATCCTGCCTGAGTTGGCCCGGCTGTGGGGCGTGCCGCAGCGCGCCGACTATCACCCCGAAGTGGATACGGGCGTGCACGTGATGATGGTGCTCGACTTCGCTGCCGCGCAGGGATATTCGCTGCCGGTGCGCTTTGCCGCGCTCACGCACGATCTCGGCAAGGGCACCACGCCGGACGACGTGCTGCCGCGTCACATCGGACACGAAGGCCGCAGCGTCGATCTGCTGGGCCCGTTGTGTGCACGTCTGCGGGTGCCGGTCGAATGCCGCGAGCTCGCGCAGGTAGTCGCGCGCGAGCACGGCAACATTCATGCGAGCGGGAAGTTCGGGGCGTCGGCGCTGGTGCGCCTGCTCGAGCGTTGCGACGCGCTGCGCAAGCCCGAGCGCTTTGGCGAGATTCTGCAAGCGTGCGAAGCGGATGCCCGTGGCCGGGGCGGCGATTTTCCGAAGGCACAGTACGTGCAGCGAGACCGTCTGATGGCGGCGCTCGCGGCCGCTCGGTCGGTCGATGCGGGCGCCGTCGCGGGGCAGTTTGCCGACAATCCGGGGAAGATTCGCGAGGCGGTTCAGGCCGCACGAATCGAAGCCGTCGAGGCCGCCGGACTTGGCGCAGCGCAGGACGCCTGAGCGTCACAAATTCTGCAAGAACGTATCTTCCAGCGATTCCGGCGATTCCAGCGGGGGCGGCAACGCCCGCCCTGCGGCCTTGATCCGTTCGAATTCAATCGACACGCTGTAGCTTCGGTTTTCGCGATCGAAGGTGAGCCCTTTCTGACGACTGAGGGTTCTTTGCATCCCGGCGTTCTCCGCCATCGTGTCGCAGCGATGCCGCTCCGAATAACCCTTGAGACGCCGCTTTGACTGCGTGTGCCGCATGATCGACGGCGGCAGCAGTTCATCGCTCTTGTCGAAAGGGAAGTGGTGAAACACGGCATCGTCGTCGAATGCTCCCGCACGCAATCGCGTGTGAATCGATTCGAAACTACTCGCTTCCTTGAACATCGCCTTGCAGTTGGTGAGGCTGAACATGCCGCAGTCGACCGAACTCTGTTGCATTCGGGTTTCGAGGATCAACAGCGCGCGATCGGGCCAATCGTGCCCGGCGGGAGCGTGCCGTGTCATCGCCTGACACAAACGGAAGGCAAGCCTTGAGCCGCCCTCATCATTCATCGAACCCGACTCGACGAGAAGCACGGAAGGCTGACCGTCACGAATGGCCAGATCGAAGGCGGCGAAATGGATGCCGTCGGGCCCCATGTTGACGATGCCCTGCTCGCGGCCCTCCACGTCCGGCAAGCGGCATCGCTGCAACAGGTAGGTCACCAACTCGTCGGGGGACCGGTGCTGCGATAACCGCATGCCGGGCTGATGGGTGGCTTCGGACTCGATCAGCATCGGGAGAAACTTCGCGTCGGCCTGCGCCATGCTCGGACATTGCTTCTGGGCCGAGAGAAAGGCGACGGAAAAATTGTAATAACCGCGCAATGTCCGGGGCAGTGAATAGCGCATCGAAGTCGCGGCATCGACGTTTCGCATGGCGCGCATTTCGGCGACTGGCTCGCCTGTGGGGAACGCCGTGATGGCGCGAGCCGCGATGGTCGATGCGTCTGAAACGCCGGCCGGGACTGAATAGCTTCGGGTGCGAGACCAACTGGATAAAGGGTGCATGAGCGTCGGGGGAAAGAAAAAAGCCGCCATGATGGCGGCTTCCTCCTCTCGCTCGCTTTGCTACTCAAGTTGCGGATTTCGGCATTTCGTCCAATCCGCACTTGCCAACAACATCACCCGCAGCGATTACTCGAACGCCTGATCGTTCGGGTTCGCGTAGAGCTGCTTGAGCTGTTCGCTCATCGGGAAGTTGAAGTTGATGTTCTTCGGCGGCACCGGCGATTCGAACCACTTCTTGTACATCGCGTTGATCTCGCCGCTCTTCATCACGCCCGAGAGTGTGTCGTCGACGAGCTTCTTAAACACCGTGTCGCCGTGTTTCATCATGAACCCGTAGGCTTCAAACGACTGCGGCGTGCCGGTCACGATCCAGTCGTCGGGGTTTCGGCCCATGGTGCGGGCGCCCGCGAGCAGCACGTCGTCCATCATGAAGCCCTGAACGCGACCGCCTTGCAGCATGATGAACGACTCGCCGTAATCCTTACCCGCGATCACGCTCATGTTCATCTTCTTGTCGTTGTTCATCTTGTTGAGGATGCGCTCCGACGTGGTGCCCGCGTTGGTCACGACAGCCTTGCCGGCGAGATCCGGGAAGTCTTTGACGCCCGAATTCTTGTTCACCAGCAGGCGCGTGCCGGCGACGAAGAAGGTGTCCGAGAAGTTGACCTGTGCCTGACGTGCCTTCAGGTTGGTGGTCACGCCGCACTCGATGTCGACCGTGCCGTTCTGCACGAGCGCAATGCGGTTCTGCGACGTCACGGGAATGAAGCGCACTTGCAGATCGGGCTTCTTGAGCTTGGCCTTCACCGCGTCGACGACTTTGTTGCAGAGGTCCTGCGAGTAGCCGATGACGTTGTGATTGTTGTCGTAGTACGAAAACGGAATCGACGACTCACGATGGCCGATCGAAATCACCCCGCTGGTCTCGATCTTTTGCAGCGTCTCCGATGTGCTCTGCGCTTGTGCTGTGCCCGCGGCGGTACCGATCGACATCGCCACGCCCAGCATCACCCCGGTCAATCGCACCTTGGTCTGCATCTTGATCATGTCCTGCTCCTGAAAAGGTCTCACCGTGATTCACGACTGAATCATTTGTTTCATGGTAATTTTTTTGCAACAAATGATCAAATGCTTGTTAACCCTAGATGGAATGGGGTTAAGCGGGCATAGGCGGGTGCAGGCGAGCAGGACGACACGCGCAGGCGTGCGCACCCTGATACAGCGGGTGTTGCGAGGATTCAGAGCGGCGGGGAAATCGGTCGAATGCGGCTGCAACACGTGTTGCAGCCGGGCCGACGGTCAAAGCAGGCGAATCAGCAGATTGAAGACGAGCGAGAGCACGACGGTCGAAGCGAACGGGAAGACCATCTCCCGGTCGCGCCAGCGGAACCGCAAGTCGCCCGGCAGGCGGCCGATGCCGAGCTTCGACAGCCAGGGTGAGGCTGCCGAGAGGATGCAGACCGCGATGAAGATCGTGAACATCCAGCGAAACATCGGCGGGGCCTTGTCAGGAGAGAAGTGCGGTCAGAGGGCGTGACTGCGGTCGCTGGTCGCAAAGCCGATGAGACCGGCCCATTCGTCCATGCCGCGTCCGAAGGCGATCACCTTGAAGAGCTCGCCCATTTCCGCTTCCGACAGGAGTTTCTGGGCGGCATTGGCCGCAGGCAAGAACGTTGCCGGGTCGGTCGGGTCGAGCGCGCTCATCAGGTCGACGATGCCGGCATTCATCAGGAATCGCGCCTGCGAGGTGAAACCCAGCAGATCGAGACCGGCTTCCACGCCCGCATCGGCGATGCCCGAGAATTCCACGTGCGCGGTGATGTCCTGCAAACCGGGGTAATAGAACGGATCGTCGTGTGCGTGATGGCGGTAGTGGCACATTAGCGTGCCCTGCGCGCGTTGCGGATGGTAATACTCGCGCGCCGGGAAGCCGTAATCGATGAGCAGCAGCACGCCACGGGCGAGCAGCGGCGCCACACTGCGCACAAAGGCCGACGCGGCTTCGTGCGTTTCCGTCAGGTATTCCTGCGTGGGCGGCAGGTCGTCGAGCGCGGCCAGCGCCTCGGGCACCGGGCCGTCGTGCAGACGTTCTTCCCACGCAAAGCCGTCCGCCGTCATCGTGACGCCGCGTTCGAACCAGACTGGCTGGCCGTCGGCATCCGGGCGGCGCGCCCACAGGCGCACGGGCATGGCGTCGAGCACTTCGTTGCCGAGCATTACGCCCTTGAAAGCGTCCGGCAGAAAGTCGAGCCAGGTCACCTTGTCGAGCAGGTGCGGGGCGAGCCGTTCGATCGTGGCGCGCTGGCGGGCCCGGAGCTCACCGGAGAGCTCCATGATCGAATAGCGCTCGCAGGGCGTGCCTTGCGCGTCGAGCGCGAGCAGCAGGTCGGCGGCGAGCCGTCCCGAGCCGGCACCGAACTCCAGCACCTCGGCGTCGCCCGTCTGTTCGACGATTTCGCCGATCTGACGGGCGATGGTTCCGGCGAAGAACGGGGTGAGTTCCGGCGCGGTGACAAAGTCGCTGCCATCGGCGGCCAGACGCCCGAATTTGGCGGCACCGGCGGCGTAATAGCCGAGCCCGGGCGCGTACAGGGCCAGTTCCATGAAGCGATCGAACGGCAGCCAGCCGCCGGCCGCGTCGATCGCGTCGGCGAGATGGGCCGTGAGGCGGCGCGAGTGTTCGAGCGCGTCGGCCTCTGGAACGGGTAAACTATGGGGTTTCGGTGCGGCCTGATTCATGCCGGCATTGTAACGGAGTCGGCGCAGACTATCTGCCGTGCCGTGTCATCTGGCGCGAGACCCCGTAAACAGGCGATTTGCCGCCGGTTTGCACCCTGTTCGCCCGCTTCATGGGGCGCTCCGAACCGTTGCCGGACAAGGCGCTTCGCAGAATGCCACCGGACACGGGGGCCTGCGGTTGGCCCCGAACGCGCCCGAATAACCCTGATTTCCCGGCCCCCTGACAGGAAACCGACGCATGACCGTTGCACCCACGCCACGCTCCACGCCCGCCGCCAGCGACGCCAACGCCCGCACGCCTGCCGTGCCGCGCGTAGCGCTCGTCACGGGCGGCGCGCGCCGTATCGGCCGCGCCATTGCGCTGCGGCTCGCCGGCATGGGGTGGGATGTGGCCGTGCACTACGAGCGCTCGCACGACGAGGCGCTTGAAACGGTCGCGGCCATCGAGGCGCTGGGCCGCCGTGCCGTCGCCTTACAGGCTTCGCTGGCCGACGAAGACGCCACGGCGGGCCTGATCGCCCGGTGCACGGACGCGCTGGGCGTGCCGAGCTGTCTGGTCAATAACGCCTCGCGCTTCGAGTACGATAGCGCCGCAGATTTCAGCTATAAAGCCCTTGAGCGCCACATGCGCGTGAACGCGGGGGCGCCGCTGGTGCTGGCGCGCGAGATGTACACGGCATTGGGCGAGACGGGACGTGGCGTGATCGTCAATCTGCTCGACCAGAAGCTGGCGAATCCGAACCCCGATTACCTGTCGTACACGTTGTCGAAGGCGGCGCTCGACGTCGCCACCACGTTGCTGGCGCAGGCGTTTGCGCCCCGCCTTCGCGTGGTGGGTGTGGCGCCGGGGGTGACGCTGCTGTCTGTGGATCAGACCCCGGCGGGTTTTGCCGCCGCGCATGCCGCCACGCCGTTGGGGGCATCGTCGACGCCGGAGGACATCGCGCAGGCGGTGGCGTATCTGGCAGACGCACCGGCGGTGACCGGCACCGTACTGTATGTCGATGGCGGCCAGCATCTCGCCGCCTCGTCGCGGGACGTAAAATTTCTGACCGAGCCGGCCGACGCCGACCGGTCTCGTTGATTGTCATTACGAGTTTTCAAAATGCATAGCGCTCTTTCCCACCCTCGCCTGATGGACTGCCGTCGCATGTTCCTGCGCGACTATGAAGTGTTCATCAACATCGGCGTTCACGATCACGAGAAGCGTGGCGAGCAGCGCGTGCTGATCAACGTGCAGTTGTTCGTGCCGCTGGCCGACAGCACCCCCGTGGCCGACAAGCTCGACGAAGTGGTCGACTACGACTTCATGCGCGAGACCATCGCCAAGCGCGTGGGACAAGGCCACATCCATTTGCAGGAAACCCTTTGCGACGACGTGGCGGAAGCCCTGCTGGCCCACCCGCGCGTGCGTGCCGTGGGCGTGTCGACCGAGAAGCCCGATGTCTACCCCGATTGCCACTCGGTGGGTATCGAGGTGTTCAAGATGAAGGGTGCCTGAGATGAGTGCCGTGATTTCCGAGACCGGTGCCACCTCGGCCGCGACCGGTAATGTTGCCGTCGATAGCGTCAAGAAGGCCCAGAAGCTCGCGTTCGAGAACAACAAGCTCGAGAAGCGGCTGTTCCGTCTGACGGGGCAGGCCATCGGCGACTACAACATGATCGAGCAGGGCGATCGCGTGATGGTGTGCATGTCCGGCGGCAAGGACAGCTACGCCATGCTCGACATTCTGCTCAAGCTGCGCGAGCGCGCGCCGATCGACTTCTCCATCGTCGCGGTGAACCTCGATCAGAAGCAGCCGGGTTTCCCGGAGCATGTGCTGCCCGATTATTTCCGCGCCATCGGCGTGGATTTCCATATCGAGAATCAGGACACGTACTCCATCGTCAAACGCGTGGTGCCCGAGGGCAAGACCACGTGTTCGCTGTGTTCGCGTCTGCGCCGGGGCATTTTGTACCGCGTGGCGGGCGAACTCGGGGCGACGAAGATTGCGCTGGGCCATCATCGCGACGACATCATCGAGACGCTGTTCCTGAACATGTTCTACGGCGGCAAGCTCAAGGGCATGCCGCCCAAGCTGCAATCGGATGACGGCAAGAACGTGGTGATTCGTCCGCTCGCGTACGTGCGCGAGTCGGATCTGGAACGTTATGCCGAGTACAAGCAGTTCCCGATCATTCCGTGCACGCTGTGCGGCAGCCAGCCGAACCTGAAGCGTGGCGAAATGAAGGCGTTGATTCGCCAATGGGAAAAGCAGCATCCGGGCCGCATCAAGTCGATTTTCAGCTCGCTGTCGAACGTGATTCCGTCGCATTTGATGGACGCGGGCATTCACGACTTCAAGAATCTGCGCGCGACGGGGCAACCCGATCCGCTCGGCGATACGGCATTCGATGAAGTGCCGTGCGGCGACGAAAGCGATGCCGGGATCATCCGCATCGCCCAGTTCGACGACTGAGCGCCGAGCTGCCCGACCGGCAAGTCGGCAACTACGCCAAGCCACCGTGCGCATCGTGAACTCCGGTGCGCACGATAAGCATTCCACGAAAAGCACCTCTCTTTTTACGAGTCGTCATCTCGCCATGAATATTGTGATTCTCGCGGCCGGCATGGGTAAGCGCATGCGCTCCCGGCTGCCCAAGGTACTGCAACCGCTGGCGGGCCGCCCGCTGCTCTCGCACGTGATCGCGACGGCGCGTACGCTCTCGCCGGGCAAACTGATCGTCGTGATCGGCCATGGTGGCGAAGCGGTGCGCGACGCGGTCGCTGCCGACGACGTGTGTTTCGCCGAGCAGGCGCAACAACTGGGCACCGGCCACGCCGTGCAGCAAGCGGTGGCGCTGCTCGACGAATCGGTGCCGACGCTGGTGCTTTACGGTGACGTGCCGCTCACGCGTGCCGAGACCCTGCAGGGACTGCTCGATGCTGCCGGCAACGACAAGCTCGGCGTGCTGACGGTCGATCTGGACAACCCGGCCGGGTATGGCCGGATCGTGCGCGACGCCGCGGGCAATGTGCTGCGCATCGTGGAGCAGAAGGACGCCAACGAAGCCGAGCGCGCGATCCGCGAGATCAACACCGGCATTCTCGTCGCGCCCACGCGCCACCTGAAGGGCTGGCTGGCCGGCTTGAAGAACCAGAACGCACAGGGCGAGTACTACCTTACCGACGTCATCGCCTGTGCGGTGGCCGATGCCGTGCCGGTCGTGACCACGCAGCCGGCGTTCGCGTGGGAGCCCAACGGCGTGAACGACAAGGCGCAGCTCGCAGAACTGGAGCGCGACTATCAACGCAACGCGGCGGGGGCCTTGCTGGCGGCGGGGGTCACGCTCATCGATCCGAATCGATTCGATCTGCGCGGCGAGATCGAGTGCGGTACCGACGTGTCGATCGACGTGAACTGTGTGTTCGAAGGCAAGGTCGTGATCGGTGACGGCGCGACGATCGGCCCGAACTGCGTGATTCGCGACACGACCATCGGCGCGGGTACCAGCATCGAGGCGTTCAGCCATCTCGACGGCGCCGTGGTGGGTGCCGATGCGCATATCGGGCCGTATGCCCGTCTGCGTCCGGGAGCCGATCTTGCCGACGATGTGCATATCGGCAACTTCGTCGAAGTGAAGAACGCTACGCTCGCCAAGGGCTCGAAGGCGAATCATCTGGCTTATGTGGGCGATTCGACCGTCGGCGCGCGAGTGAATATCGGCGCGGGCACCATCACTTGCAATTACGACGGTGCGAACAAGCATCGCACGGTGATCGAGGACGACGTCTTCATCGGTTCCGACTCGCAACTGGTGGCACCCGTGACGGTCCGTCGCGGCACGACCATCGCCGCGGGGACGACGGTGTGGAAAGACACGCCGGAAAATGCGCTGGTGCTCAATGGCAAGACGCAGGTGGCGAAAGACGGTTACGTCCGCCCGCGCAAGCAGAAGCAGTAAAATCGGCGGTTATGTGCTGGCGCGCAGGGCAGGAGCGCGCGCCGGCGGGTAAAAAACGAATGGGCCAGGGCATCTGGCGTAAGGAATAGCGAATATGTGCGGCATTGTCGGCGCGGTAGCGCGACGTAATGTAGTACCGGTGCTGGTCGAGGGGCTGCGTCGTCTGGAGTATCGCGGTTACGACTCCTGTGGCGTGGCTGTCTTGCAGGATGGCGTGCCGCAACGCGCGCGCAGCGTGTCGCGCGTGGCCGACCTTGACGAGCAGGTCAAGCAGACGCAATTGTCCGGCGAGACCGGCATCGCACATACGCGATGGGCGACGCACGGCGCGCCGGTCACGAACAATGCGCATCCGATCTTCTCGCGCGACGAAGTGGCGTTGGTGCATAACGGCATCATCGAGAACCACGAAAGCCTGCGCGATGAATTGCGCGGTCTGGGTTACGAATTCGTGTCGCAAACCGACACGGAAGTCATCGCGCATCTGATTCATCATTTGCTGTCCAACGGCGCAGCGGGCGATTTGTATCAAGCGGTGCGTCTGGCGACGCGTCGCTTGCATGGTGCATACGCCATCGCCGTGTTCCGCAAGCAGGAGCCGCATCGCGTCATCGGCACGCGCGCCGGTTCGCCGCTGGTGGTGGGTGTGGGTGATGGCGAGAACTTCCTCGCGTCCGATGCGTTGGCACTCGCGGGCACGACCGATCAGTTCATCTATCTGGAAGAAGGCGATGTGGTCGAACTCACGCTGAATGGCGTGAAGATCGTCGACCGCAACGACGTCGCTGTGGAGCGCGAAGTGCGCACCGTGCAGGCGTATTCCGGCGCGGTGGAGCTGGGCCCGTACCGGCACTACATGCAGAAGGAAATCTTCGAGCAGCCGCGCGCCATCGGCGACACGATGGAAGGCGTGGAAGGCATCTCGCCGACGCTGTTCGGCGAGAAGGCAGAAGCCGTGCTGCGCAACGTCGACTCGATCCTGATTCTCGCGTGCGGCACGAGTTATTACTCGGGCATGACGGCCAAGTACTGGCTTGAGTCGCTGGCACAGATTCCGACGCAGGTCGAAGTGGCGAGCGAGTATCGCTACCGCGACAGCGTGCCGAATCCGAAGACGCTGGTGGTCACCATTTCGCAGTCGGGTGAGACGGCCGACACGATGGCGGCACTGCAACATGCGCAGTCGCTGGGCATGACGAACACGCTTGCGATCTGCAACGTTGGGACGAGCGCGATGGTGCGCCAGACGGCGCTGCATTACCTCACGCGTGCGGGCACGGAAATTGGCGTGGCGTCGACGAAGGCGTTCACGACGCAGCTGACTGCGCTGTTCCTGCTTACGCTGACGATTGCCAAGCTGCGCGGCCGTCTGACGGAAGCGCAAGAGGCTGAGTATCTGACGCAACTGCGCCACCTGCCGGCGGCGCTGCATAGCGTGCTGGCGTTGGAGCCGCAGATCATTGCGTGGGCTGAAGATTTTGCGCGCCGCGAGAATGCATTGTTCTTGGGCCGTGGTTTGCACTATCCGATTGCTTTGGAAGGTGCACTCAAGCTCAAGGAAATCTCGTACATCCACGCGGAAGCCTACCCGGCTGGCGAGTTGAAGCACGGCCCGCTGGCGCTGGTGACGGATCAGATGCCGGTGGTCACGGTGGCGCCGCACGATGCGCTGGTCGAGAAGCTGAAGTCGAACATGCAGGAAGTGCGTGCGCGTGGCGGCCAGTTGTACGTATTTGCCGATTCGGACACGCAAATCTCGAATGCCGAGGGCATCCACGTGATCCGCATGCCGGAGCACTACGGCCAGCTTTCGCCGATTCTGCACACGGTACCGCTGCAACTGCTCGCGTATCACACCGCGTGCGCACGCGGCACCGACGTCGACAAGCCGCGCAATCTGGCGAAGTCGGTGACTGTGGAGTGATCGCGATCGCTAAGTCGTAATTCGGCAAGTCGCCATCAACCCGAGTATCAGGGCGAATTTTCCGAAAGTTTGGTTTGATCAAGGCCGGTTCCGCTGTAAGCGAACCGGCCTTTTTTCATGCGTCACGATCAGAATTTCCTGCGAATTGAGGGCGTTCGAGTGATAGGCAGCGTTATCGGGATTCGCTGCTCTGGTCAGGAGTTACATGTGGTGCCTGAGCGATTAGGAAACCTAGGCAATAGAATGCTCGACTGTCAAAGGAAGAGCACGAGCGAATGCTGTTGGTTGAGATGCCGGCTGCGAATCAGGGGCAAGTGCCGGCGCAGCCGTTCGGCGCCGTTGCGTTTCGAGGCGCCTCTTGGGATCTGAGTCACCTTGCCCCTTTCGCATTCAAGATGCATGTGGGCCAAGGTCTCGAGGTGTCGGTATTCGTGCTCTTTTCCTGTCACTGCTTCACCAAAAGCTTCCGGTGGGATCCACGTCCTTCTTTGACGATTCCGGATCATGAGCTTTACGTGGACGAGCGTGAGCGACGAGTGCTCTGTGAACAGCGCTACAACCTCTCGCGACAGTTTCTCCGCGAAATCGTGACGAATCTCGAATCACGCCGCATCACGTTGGCAGATGACCGACGTCCCAATTTCGTGACGCTTGAGCACGTCGACGAAGCTAGCGGGGGGATCTTGCTTTACGCGGTGTTTTTTGAAGTTGAGAGGGACAAGTCGCGCAAGCGACTCATATTGCGCGTTCAATCCGCCTACGTGCTTGAGGAAGGTTTGACCAAGCGGCAACGTCACGCGAAAAAGATCGCGTTAGCCACGTTGCTGCGCAACATTCAGAAGGGCACGCCGATTCGCGCGTAATCGGATGGCGGAAAGACCAACGGCCACCTTTCGGTGGCCGTCGCATGCGGGAATCTCTATCTACATTTCTGTAGAACTCCCACTCCGGGTGGGACCCAGTTGTCTGGGCGGCGCTACGTTTTTTACACCCGCTCGTACGTAGGTTTTCGACGCAAATACTAATATGCGGCAGTCCGTGCGGTCAAGTCTCCAACTTGCGCACCGCAAAGCTTTCGCTAATGCGCTTTCGCCGCAGCGCGCTGCCGCACAAGCAGCAAGCTGGTCAGAATAAACGCCAGCAAGGCGAAGGATGCCGAATACCGGCTCAGTGCGAGACCGCCTGCGCTGATCGGCTTATCCAGAAAGTCGCCAACGACTGCGCCCAGCGGTCGCGTCAGAATGAACGCTGCCCAGAAGAGAAAGACGCGCGACGTTCGGGTCCAGAAGTACATCCCCACGAGAATCAGCAGCAACGCGCCGAAGACAACGGCAGCACCGGTATAGCCGAGCCCGGCGGTGTCCGCCGTCCAATCGCCCAGTGCGGTGCCGAGGGTCTGCGAGAACATGATCGTGACCCAATAGAACACTTCCGCCTTAGGCGAATCGACCGCGTTGACGGACACTGATCCCATCGTCCGGTACCAGACCCACAGGGAGCCCAGCAGCAGCGCCAGAAGGATCGTCGACCCACCGGCGTAGCCGATGCCTAGCGAGCGATCGGCGAAGTCAGCGAGCGTCGTCCCGACGGTTGTCGTGGCGATGATCGTGGCCCAATACAGCGCCGGATGAAACGACTTCGCCCGGATCTGCGCCGAGACCAAAACGGCGAAGACCACGGCAAAGATCGCCGTGGCGACGAGATAGCCAAGGTTCATCGACATGGAAACCGCGTCGCCGCCCGTCTCGCCCAAGGTCGTCGCGGCAATCTTCACCACCCAGAACATGAGCGTGACTTCCGGCACCTTGGCGAGCGCTTTGTGTACGTTTGTGTTTGTGTTCATGCATGCACCTGTCGTGTGGACGCCCCCGTGCGTTATGCCGGGAGGTCACGATTCACTTGAGAACAGGCGAAGTGTCGCGCCGTTTACTTAGTTCACGCATAGTCCCCTGTGACGAAGCGGTTTCGGCCAGTCAACGCAACAGACAACAAAAAGGGCAGGCTGCCAATCATGGCAACCTGCCCTTTTCGCATCCACAGTCACAGCAACCGACGGCCGCATCAGCCGCTGTAACCGCCTCAGTACGTCACATCAAACGCCTTCTGCACCTTATCGGCTGCCGTCACGCCGTTGCCGATCAGCAACTGCGTGAGCACGCGTGCCTTTTGTGGGTTCAGGTCGTAAGAGACGACGAAACCGGTCTTGTCGTCCGACACTTCGACGTTCCGGTTGACGAAGCCACTGCCGACGCGCGACGAACGCACGACCACGACGCCCTTGCGTGCCGCGGCTTCCAGTGCATCGAGTGCCGCCTGAGATGCGTTGCCGTCGCCGACACCCGCCAGCACGATCCCCTTCGCGTTGTGCCGCACGGCGTCGTCGATCTGCACGGCGTCCATGTCGGCGTGGGCATAGACGATCTCGACGCGCGGCAGACCACCGCTGGGCACCTCAAGCGCCTTCTTCCGGCCTGCGGGCGCGGGCGCGAGATAGCGAATCGACGCCGGATCGACATAGCCGACCGGTGCCGCATTCGGGTTATGGAACGTCTGCACCGACGTCGTGTTGGTCTTCGTGACCCAGCGCGCCCCATGAATCGTGTCGTTCATCACGACGAGGACGCCTCGGTTCTGCGACTGCGGGCTGGCGGCAACTTCCACGGCTTCGTAGAGATTGCCCGGGCCGTCTGCACTCACGGCGGTGCTCGGACGCATCGACCCGACCAGCACCACCGGCTTGCTGGTGGCGAGCACGTTATCGAGGAAGAAGGCGGTCTCTTCCATGGTGTCGGTGCCGTGGGTGACCACGATGCCGTCGGCTTCGTCGCGGTCGAAGGCTTGCTTGATGCGCGCGGCCAGTTGATACCAGACCTTGCTGTTCATGTCCTGCGAGCCGATGTTCGAGATCTGCTCGGCCTTGATCGAAGCCAGCTTGTCGAGGCCGGGGACGCTCGCGGTAAGTTGCTCGCCGGTCACGCCGCCCGCGTTGTAGCCGATGGCTGAGCGCGCGTCGCCGGTACTGGCGATGGTGCCGCCGGTGGCGAGCACCAGAATGCGCGGCGCGCGCTTGGCCGTGGTGGTATCTGCCGCGAACGCATGGCTGCCTGCGGTCAACGCCAGCGCAGCGGCCATCATGCTCGGCAGTACGACGGATTTGCGTTGCTTGGTCAACGTCATGGGTGTGCTCCTCTCTTCTCGTTGGGGGGAACCGTGCCGGCGGCCGGCGCGATTCCCTTCATATTGGCAACATTTCCGATTTCAAGAAAGGTGCACGCGCGCGACCCATGAAAAAAGGGAGGCCCTTGTGGGGCCTCCCTCAATACTGGAGCACTCAAACGAGGTACTACACGTCTCGCGAAGACGAAGGCTTAGAACTTGTGGCGCAGGCCCGCGACGACGGCAGCTTGCGACTTCGTGCTCGAAGCACCGCCGGCGCCGTTGATCGAAGCGGCGGTCGCGTCACCGGCAGCCTTCTGATAGATACCGACCAGGTACACGTCGCTACGACGCGAGAGCAGGTAGTCCACGGCGGCGTTGATCTGGTGGTACTTCGGGCTCAGGTTGGCGAGGGTCGGGCTACGCGTGCTGGCGTCGGTGTACGTGTAGGCGAGGCCCAGCAGCAGCGTCGGCGACAGGTTGTACGTACCATTCAGTTCGTAGTTCGACACACGGGCGCCGGTGCCGCTCAGATACTTGATCTGGGTGTTGCTGTACACCACGCCGACCGTTGCCGGGCCGAAGTTGTAGCTGCCGCCCGTGGCGAGCACGCGCTGCTTGTCTACGCCGTACGACGTCGTGCCGATGCGGGTCGTGTAGAAGTCGCCGCTGTAGTCGCCCGTGACGGCGCCACCGGTGTTGCCCGCGCTCGACGGGGTGCTGACTTCGAGGTAGCCGATGCCGAACTTGATCGGGCCGTTCGCGTAGGCGGCGCCCAGGCTGAAGGCACGGTTATTGGCGAAGCCGGTGCCGTTGGTGCCCGTGCTGGCTTGATTCGAGAAGCTGTACAGGCCGCCGAACGTGAAGCCGGCGTAGTTGGCGCTCGAGTACTTGATCGAGTTGTTGAGGCGGAACGAGTTGTACAGGTTGTCGACGTCGCCCACGTGCGCGCCGAGCTTGGTGGCGAACTGCTTGGCCGAGGTCAGGCCGCTCACGTAGTCGACCACGGAGTCGTATTGGCGACCGATGGTGACCGTACCGAGCGATTTGCTCGACAGACCGACGAAGGCTTGACGGCCGAATTCACGGCTGCTTTGACCGAGCGTGCCGTTCATCAGGTTGAAGCCGTTTTCGAGGGTGAAGACGGCCGACAGACCGCCGCCCAGATCTTCCGAGCCCTTCAGGCCCCAGCGGTTGCCCGATTGCAGGCCGTCTGCGGTGCTGGTGTTCTTGTTGCCGCCCACGTTGTTGACATAGGCGAGACCGCCGTCGAGCACACCATAAAGGGTGACGTTGCTTTGAGCTTGCGCTGCGCCGGCAGCGAGGAGGGCACACAGCGCCGCAGCCAAATGCGTCTTTTTCATCGGTCGATTCCTTGTTCGATAGCTTTGAAATGTTGCGAACCCCTTCGCCTGACATCAGGCGCCCCGTGGGTTCGGGCCGAACTATATCGAAGCTGTCCCGGAATCTGTAGGTGTGCAGATGAAATTTCACGAGAGATGTGTCGATGTTGCAACGAGCAAAACGAAGACAAGCGGTTCTGGCCCGGTTTCATGCGGATGACATCTGGGGCACGTATAAACGATCAATCGTGCGATCTTCTCCGGCGCACTTTTTTTGCATTGACGGCCACATAGAAGAAAAATAAGTCCGTAGTGCAAAGTTTAGGCAGCCTTTCATAGGCCGAAGACTGAATCGAAGGGCGCGACACTCTCTGCGCAAGCGAACACGAACCTATCGATAGCCATCGCGGGCGGCACTACCAACACGCTGCCCCCGCCGGTTCAGGTGCACGAGAACTACGGCAAGCTCGAGAAGGACAACGAGTGCATGACGGCCGGCGGGCGGACAGATTCTGGCGAGCAATGATCTGTCGTTGAATTTCGGCAGTAGCGCGACGGGTGGCAGCGTACTGAACACGGGTTCGATCACGTCCGGCGGGACGCTGACGGTGAACACGGGCACGCTGACGAACCGCGCGAACGTGGTGGATGTGGGCGAGCTGTGGAGCTACATCAAGGACACGGGGTACTTGAAGACGACCGGCACGATGGTGCAGCCGGGCGGTTTCATGAGCGCAGCGGCGGGCGGTCTGACGTTGAACGTGGACCAGTTCAACCAGATCGGCGGGATGCTCTCGCTGCTGGACCCGAACGGCCAGATCGACCACGCTGCGACACAGGCGTTTATCGCTGGGGTGTCGGCGCAATTGGGCGACAAGTTCGTCCAGCAAGCGCTGCAAGACGACCTGCATACGGAGTTCGTCAAGCAAGGCGGCAACTTCGGGATTCAGCAGGTCGGGATGATCATGGTCACGGCCATGATGGGCGGTGCACTCGGGCCATTGTTCTCAGGGCTTGTCGCAGCGCAACTGGGTAGCGTGGCCGCGACGTTCGTGGTGGGTGGACTGGGTAACGTGATGGCCAGCGCAGCGCTGACCGCCATGACGAGTGGGGTGTTCACACAGTTGGTCAGTAACGGCTCGGTGGATTTCGGTTCACTGCTGACGTCGGGCGCTTCGGCGGCGATTACGGCAGGGTTGTTGAACGGGATCACGTACTCGAACGCCGATGGTTTTGGGTTCTCAGCTACTGCTGGATCGCCGAATAGCTTAAGCAGTCTCGCGGGGGTGAAACCGACCTTCGTCGATGGCGCGGTAAGCCAAGCAGCGACGGCCTCTGCCGATAAGCTGATCACACAAGGGTTCGCCATCCTCGGTCAGTCGGTAATTCAAGCGGGTGTGCAGTCGACGATTCAGGGGGGGAGTTTCCTTGAGGCGTTGAAGGTTAGTGGCGTTGGCAATTTGAGCGCGGCGCTGGCGTTCAAAATCGGAGACGCCAAGTTAGATAGCGCTTTTGGGGATATTGAGTCTGACCTATGGGTCGATAAGCTCCAGGTTGGTTTGGGGGCATCGCTTGCCCACGCAGTGTTGGGCTGTGCGAGTTCGGCTGCCGTTGGTACTGGATGCGCAGGCGGAGCGATCGGTGGAGCGACCAGTGCGCTGATTAGCCCCTGGATTGGACAATCATTGCTGGATGGGACTCCAGGAGCGCAAAAGCTGTCACCGGAGCAAATCGCACTTGCTGTCGGGATAGTGTCGATTTCGGGAGCGCTCGTCGCCGGACTAACCGGACAGAACCCGAATGCCGCGGCAACCGCCGCAGCTAACGAGGCGCAGAACAATCAGTACGCACACCCTCCCACGCCGCCGCCCATTCAACGGGCCGGAGGGGGAGGGGGGCCCGCGGACGGTCCGAAAGGGACATGGTTTCCAAATCAATCAGGTTTGTCTGACCAGTATGGGCTTGAGGGGACGCCGAACGATTCTGGAAAGTGGAACTTCACTTTGCCGGGGTTCTCTTCTCTCGTCGATACCTTCTGGCAACTGACGACGATTTTCCCGGCTAAGGTCGGCGAAATATTCTCGGGAACTTTTCCTCGCCCGAATCGCTGCATTCTCTCCCCGATTTTGTGTAGTGCAAACATCGTGATATCGGCGGCAAACTCAAGCGGCGGGGGTAGCAGTGCTTCGTCGTCTGGGGGAGGCAACGGTGTTACCACAAACAATTCAAGCGGAACCACGTTCACTGACAAATATTTGGATGGCTCAGGCGGTCGATGGGGAAACACTAATACACGCCAGCTAAATTATGTCGTGGGACAGACCCTGGCGAAGGATGGATATCAGGTTACAGCCGGCGGTGGTATTGCATCGGAGGAGTACATTCCAGGCTCTGGACCGGGTTCCAGTGGGGGATCGTATGTGGACATTACGGCCAAATCCCCGAACGGGAGTACTGTTCGAGTGCAGACCGTTACCACCAAATCAGATGGGGTAACGCCGACTACGTCGGAACAAGCAGCTGCTGGGAGAATACAAGCGGCTTACCCCAACGACACGTTGATCCTTATTCCGAAGGGCTCAAGCCAAGCCCAGATAAATCAAGCTATCAAAAAGGCGCTGCAACAATGAAACGCATCTTCTTTTTTGCGACAAAAAGCGACATCTTGGCCGTAACAAACATTGTTGAGGAGAGGTTGGATCTAATGTATATCCTTTCCCATCATGGCTTGTTCTCCGAGCATCAAGGCTGCGCGCCAAAATACGAGTCTGCGGCAAAAATTCCGACGCTAGGGATTGCGACACGTCGGCAGACCACCAGTTGCGAACGGTACCTCGTAGTGAATCGGGCGACGCATGTGGAACCTGTCACGAGAGTCTACGGTGGCGTAGAAAAGACGGAGTATGAGCAGGGGAATTGTCCTGACGCGATTGAGTTCAATGCGGGAGGGTTTTGGGAAAACGAAGTTCTTATCAATGGGTTGATTCAAACTTGGTCAGAAAGTACGCCGGCACAACAGTTGATGCGGGCGTTCTTCGCCGCGATGAAGAAAACCTTCAAGACAAAAGTTAATGCCTACTGGATCGGGCCAGAAGCTTTTCAATTTCTGAAAGACGGAGGGCGGTTGACGCTCAACGTGGATGCGAATCCGTCGTTTGACATCAAGATTCCACACTGATCGTCTTCGCGTAGGTCTGACTTTAGCCAGACCACCGGCGCTATCGGGGAGGGTGCATGTGCTGCTCCTAGGCTTCCAGGAAGTTGCGCAATAGGCGTTCTGGGCTGCTGGGGTCGTACGCACTTTGAATGGAAGTTGAGTCGCGGCGGCTTTCAGCCTGCCATAGCGGGGGGCATGGCCACAACTACTCAATAGGGCAAACTTGTAAGCAGCTCCTCCCGGAGGCGGGCGAGTATGGATAAGCGATATATACGACGTCTGTACTCATGAAGATCGGATTCTGTACGGTTCGATGCGTAACGGGATTTCTGAAGAAAAAGGCGGGAAAGATGAGAGAGGGCGATGTATTTGCGCTGTCGGGGCCCGTCGAGGCCACCGTAATCGGCGAGCGCGATGTCGTTGTGTTGCCGCTCGGCACGATTGTCTCAGTGGTACTCGTATTTGGTGACGACAACGCACCCGATGCTTATGAAGTTGAGGCGTTTTTGGCGGACTGCGGTAGGTATGCGCTCGCAACGGTGGAAGCCTCTGACATGCGGTGACGAGGTCGTAAGCGTACATAACCCGTCCGAGTAATCTCGCATCAACCCATTACATAGATCGCGCGCAGGATAACGCCCTCCGCTAAATCCACACAACCCCCACCCACAAACTCCCCCAGCAAGCCCCCTTTTTCACCATCAAATACATTTCGTCAAACAAACTCGTCATTACGTCAGTAATTGCCGAGCTTACGACGAAATCACGCTACATTTCATCAGCACCCCTGCTTAGAATCGATGCAACGGCGCGAGACGTGCCGCAGCGTGAAAGCCCTGCCACACGGGCCTTTGCGCGGTGTCCGTCTTGCTGTCTTCTAACAGCATCCATCACCACTAACCAGGGGAAAAACCATGAAGAAGATTGCCTTGCTTGGCGCTGGCCACATCGGCCAAACCATTGCTCGTCTGTTGCGCGACAGCGGTGACTATCACGTGAGCGTGTTCGACCGCAGCGCACAGGCGCTTGCCCACGTCCGAGAGAATGCCGACGCCGTGTATGAACTCACCGACAGCGACACGGGCACGTTGCAAAAGGCAATCGCGGGCTACGATGCGGTGATCAATGCATTGCCCTACACCATGGCCACCAGTGCCGCGACGGCAGCTGTCGCCGCCGGCTGCCATTACTTCGATCTGACCGAAGACGTCGCCGCCACGCACGCGATCGCCCAACTTGCCGAAGGCGCCAGCACCGCGCTCATGCCGCAATGCGGCCTTGCCCCCGGTTTCATCTCGATCGCCGCGCATCATCTCGCCGCCGCCTTCGATCAGGTCGAAGTGGTGAAGATGCGTGTCGGTGCGCTGCCCGCTTTCCCGACCAACTCGCTGAAGTACAACCTGACGTGGAGTGTGGACGGTCTCATCAATGAATACTGTCAGCCGTGTGAAGCCATTCGCGATGGCGCGTCGATCACCGTGCAGCCGCTCGAAGACCTCGAACACTTCTCGCTCGATGGCGTTGAGTACGAAGCCTTCAACACCTCCGGCGGGCTCGGCACGCTTTGCGAAACGCTCGCCGGCCGCGTGCGCGATCTCGACTATAAGTCGGTGCGTTACCCGGGGCACGGCGCATTAATGAAGGTGCTGCTTAGCGAACTGCGTCTTAAAGACGATCAGGAAACGCTCAAGACGCTGCTCAAGCGCGCCGTGCCGAGCACGCTGCAAGACGTGGTGCTGGTGTTCGTCGTCGTGAGTGGTCTGCGCAATGGCGTGCTCACGCAGGAAGTGTTCGCCCGCAAGATCTTCGCGGAACGTAACAACGGACATAGCGCGAGCGCCATTCAGATCACGACGGCATCGGCAGTGTGCGCCGCGGTCGATCTGTTCTTCGCGGAAAAGCTGCCGCAGCGCGGCTTTATTCGTCAGGAGCAGATTGCACTGCCGGACTTCCTCGCCAACCGCTTCGGACAGGCCTACGCGCATTCGACGCATATCGAATCGCTGTCCTGATACGTAGCACGTCCCGCAGTTAAACCTGCCACAACCACTGCCCGCACTCGGCTGCGGGCAGTGTCATTTCCGTCGCATCAAATCGTCAAATCGACGAAACAACGCATCGCGGAATCAGCGCATCACCCCATCCCTCACCGAACCGGCACACGGCTCGACGCTTTCACTTCCTTCAACGACAGCGTGGAGTGAATGCCCGTCACGCCCGGCAGCATCTTCAACACGGTATCGACAAAGACGCCATACGCATCGAGATCTTCGCTCACCACCATCAGCATGTAATCGGCTTGTCCTGTCACCTTGTGACACGACAGGACCTCCGGGCATTGCTGAATCGCCAGCTCGAACTGCGCGGGTGCGTCGTGATCGGTATGAATGTCGAAATCGATCTGCACGAAGCCCAGCAAACCGAATCCCATCCGGCGTCGATCGAGATTCGCCTGAAAGCCGGTAATGAATCCTTCGTCCTCAAGCTTCCTGAGTCGTCGCCAGCACGGCGTCACGCTCAGCGACAGCGCATCGGCAAGTTGCGCCGTAGAGACGCTGCCGTCCTCCTGCAAACGGCTCAGAATCTGCCGGTCCGTGGCATCCAGCTCGGAATAGAGTCGATTGTTTTTCATTTGTCTCGCCGATGAGTCGATTTTTACAAAAAATCTAAGTCAGACAAAAAGAAAAGCAAAGCAATTTCAAGTCCCGATCCACATACTGATGCCTGTCCGATTCCATTGTTTTCGTCCTTTCGCATCAGTTCAGCCACGCATGCTCACCCTCTACAGCGACGCACATTTGACTCACCAAGGCACCGAATGGGTGAACGGCGAGCAACACCCCAGCGTGGAATCTCCCGCACGCGCGGCCAACGTTCTCGCATCGATTCGCGCCGCCGCGCTTGGCGAATGCCAACTCGCCGAACGCCATGACAGCCGCGCTTACATGACCGTGCACAGCGAGCGCTACGTTCGCTTTCTCGAAAACGCATGGCGCATCTGGCAAGAAGACGGACGCACCCATCACGCCTTGCCACTGGTGTGGCCCGCACGTGGCGCAACGTCGGATGTCGAGCCCGCCCATATCGAAGGCAAGCTGGGCTTCTACGCCGCCGACGCCTTCGCTGCCATCACGCCGGGTACTTGGGACGGTGCACGCACCAGCGCCGATGTGGCGCTGTCCGCGATGCGTGTCGTTGCGCAGGGAGCATCGAGTGCGTTTGCGCTGTGTCGTCCGCCGGGTCATCACGCGTCGCGCGAAGCGATGGGCGGTTACTGCTATCTCAACAACGCTGCGCTCGCCGCACAGGGCTTCATCGATAGCGGCGCGTCTCGCGTGGCGATTCTCGATATCGATTACCACCACGGCAACGGAACACAGAGCATCTTCGAAGCGCGCGACGACGTGCTCTTTGTCTCGATTCATGGCGACACCGACAAGTCGTATCCGTACTTCTATGGCCACGCGCATGAGCGCGGCATCGGCGATGGCCTCGGCTACACGTTGAATCTGCCGCTGCCACACGGCACAGGTTGGGCCGACTATCGCGCCGCACTCACCCACGCATGTGATCGTATCGCGGCATACGCCCCCGATGCCGTGGTGATCTCGCTGGGTGTCGATACCTTCAAGAAAGACCCGATCAGTCGATTCACCATGGAGAGTGAAGACTATTTGAGCATCGGCCGTGCGATCTCAAAAATCGCCCGAAGCACGCTCTTCGTTTTGGAGGGCGGCTACTGCGTCGAAGACATCGGCGTCAATGTCAGCAACACCCTCATAGGGTTCTCGAATGGTTAGAGAAGACATCAAACCACTAGCCGAACGCTAGAGAACCCACCCATTGGTTTGTTCCGTATCCCGCGCGCGTTACCCACGCCGCAGGCGGGATTCGTTCGGCCATCTAAATTAAGTCGCATCCCTAAGTTAAACCAACGTCGAAGGCCAACGGTGGTGCATTCGGTCGCCAAAAAGTCCGGGAAAAGCCGCGATTTCAAGTGTGGCCCGATTTCGAGATTTGATGACCTCGTAGGCGGGGCGATCAAAAAAACAGCCCCCTACCATCAGTTCCAGAAGTGTCGCAGTGAGCAGTCGAGCAACGCTTCATGAGCCACGCTCTCGCGAGTTTTTATCGACAAAGCCATCGTGCGAATCACACGTGCGGGCCTCGCGAGAGTTTGATTTTTCACTTACAGAGAAGACCGACATGAAACATCACTTTTGCCGGCTTGGCGTCGCCGTGGGCACGCTGGCTGCACTCACTTCCGGCGCACATGCGCAATCGAATGTCACGCTGTACGGGATCGTTGACCTTGGTATCGAAGCGCTCACGAACGTCCCCGGCGCGAACGGAAGCAAGACCACCCTCGTGCGCGAAACCTCGGGCAATATGGCCGGCTCGCGCTGGGGCATTCGCGGCACTGAAGACCTTGGCGGCGGCTACAAGGCGATCTTCGTGCTGGAAAATGGCTTCAGCGCCAACACAGGTGTCTCGGGGCAGAGCGGGCGCGAATTCGGCCGTAAGTCGTTCGTCGGCCTGAGCGGCGCCTTCGGCACGGTGATGCTCGGCCGTCAGCAGAACCTGCTTTACGACATCTCCATTCGCTACGACCCGATGTTCTACGCCGCGTCGTACTCCGCTTACTCACACGACCCGTATCTCGCCGCGCGCACGGACAACACCGTCAAGTACACGGGCAAGTTCGGCGGACTCACGTTCTCGACGATGTACAGCAGCGGCTATGACTCCACCATCCCCAGCGGCGCGCAAGTGCCGGGCCATTCGAAAGTGGGTCGCGACATGGGCGCGGGCGTGATGTACCAGAGCGGTCCGCTCGACGTCGGCCTCGTGTACGACCAGCGTCAGGGCACCTCGATCGATTCCGCCGACGATACGGCACGACGCGTCATTGTCGGTATCGCCTACAAGCTGACCAGCACCGATCTCTACGCGGCATACCGCTATCTGCAACAGACCGTCGGCAGCACGCAAACGCACACGCATCTCTATTGGGCGGGCGTCACGCAACACTTCTCGCCCGCACTGACGCTCTCGGGCGCGGTGTATCACACGGATGTCGTCGGCTCGAACCAAGACCCGACATCGTTCGTGCTGGCGCTGGGCTACTACCTGTCGAAGCGCACTGACCTGTACTGGAATATGTCGTATGCGCTCAACCGCAACGGCTCGAATCTGGGCGTCGGCGGAATGGGCGTGAATGTGATCGCGGGGCAGAACCAGTTCGGCACCGTGGCGGGTGTTCGTCACCGGTTCTGACGATGGGGCAGGGCGCACCTGCGAGCGAGACCTCTCAGTCTGCGCCGTGGCGCGCCACCGGCGCCTGTGCCAGCCCGCCGAGATATTCCTTGGGTGTGCGGCCCATGGCCGTACGGAACATTGAGGTGAACGCACTCGGGCTTTCATAGCCGAGATCCAGCGCAATGGTCGTGACGGCGTCGCCTGCGGCAAGACGCGAAAGCGCCACCATCAGCCGCAATTGCTGACGCCAGTGCGAGAACGTAATGCCCGTCTCGCTGCGGAAAAGGCGCGTGAGCGTCCGGCGGCCGACGTTGCCGACACGCGCCCAGTCATCGAGATCGCCATCGTTCCCCGGCTCCGCGAGCAACAGGCGACAGATGCGCAGCAAGCGCGGATCGTGCGGCATCGGCAAGTGCAACGGCACCGTGGGTGCCCGGCAAATCTCGTCAACGATCAACGACATCACTCGACCGTCGCGGCCCTCGGGGTCATAGAGCGAGGGGATGTCGATGGCTTCGGAGATGAGGCTGCGCAACAGCGTGGAGACTTCGATGATGCAGCACGCGTTCGGCAGCTCGGCGGATACCGCCGGGTCGATGTAGAGCGAACACGCGAGGATGGCCTGACCCCGGCCGTTGCAGTTGTGCGTCACGCCGGCGGGAATCCACGCGGCGCGATGCGGTGGCACGAGCCACGTGCCGGTGGCGGTCTCGATGGTGTACACGCCTTCGACGGCGAAGAGCAGTTGCGCACGCGGATGCGAATGTGGCGGGTCTGCGTCTAGCAGTGTGGAGTCGCTGAAATCGGAAACCATGACCGCGACGGGCCGTGGCAAATCCTGATAGTCGACGGAGTGAGTACTTTTCTGCATTGGATGTTGGCCCGATTTCGCTACTGGATGTCCCTGCGCACGCGGCGACTTGATTTTTGGAACTCTAAAATTTTTTCGGTTCGTTGTCATTGGCATGACATTTCATCTGCCACCGCATTTGGCCCTGTTGCCACACTAACAATCTGAACCGGAAAATGAATAAAGAGATTCACCTACTTCATGCCGCAGACGATCCGGGACCCTCGCCGATCGATCCCGACATGACGCGCTTCATGGCGTTGCAAAGCGAAGACGGCGCTGCGTTCGCGCGTTGGGACCTCGGCACCGCAGCGCAAGCGCGCGAGGCGTTCGAAGTGATTCGCCATCGTTGGGCGAGCGGCGGCCCGCAGATGTATCGCACCGTCGAGCGCGCTGTGCCTACGAGGCACGGCGACGTGCGCATCCGCGTTTATTACCCGCATGAACAGGCATCGCTGCCCGCGTTGATCTATCTGCACGGCGGCGGCTTCGTCGTGTTCAGTCTCGATACGCATGACCGTGTGATGCGTGAATACGCCGCGCGCGCGGGCGTGGTGGTGGTGGGCATCGACTATTCGCGCTCGCCGGAAGCCCGCTTCCCGCGCGCACTCGAAGAGATTGTCGACGTGACGCGCTGGCTGCATCGCCACGCCGACACGCTGGGGCTCGACGCACAGGCAATGCTCATCGGTGGCGACTCCGCCGGTGCCAACCTGTCACTAGGCACGGCGCTGCAATTGCGCGACGCTGGGGAGAGCCTGCTGCGCGGCATGGTGTTCAACTACGGCGCGTTCGACATGATTCCGTGGCGTGACTCGTTTGCCCGCTTCGGAGGCGGCGAGTATTCGCTCTCGTCGCACGACATGGTGTGCTTCGTGAACCGCTACATCAATCACCGCGACGACCTCTCTGACCCGCGCTGCCGCCCGATTGTGGCGAGCCTCGACAACCTGCCGCCTGCCTGCTTCGCCATTGCCGAACTCGATCCGCTCTACGACGAGAACATCGAGATGGCCGAACGGCTGCGCGATGCCGGTGTGCCCGTGAGCGCGACGGTGTACCCGGGCACGATCCACAGCTTTCTCGAAGCCGTGTCGATCGCTGGCGTCAGTGATCGGGCATTCGCGGAGCAGGCCGAATGGATCAGACAGCGCGTTAGCGCATGACCCGCGTCCGCGCCGTACCCCCAAATTCAAGTTGTCTGCCTACAGGAACAGGATCGCTGATGTACCGCCCGGAACCCTATCAAGAAAACTCACCCGAGACGTTGCGCTCGCTCATGCGCCGCTGGCCATTCGCCGCGCTCGTCACGTTCGGCCCGTCGGGTATGACCGCGACGCATCTGCCGTTTCTGATCGACGTCGATGCCGACGGCAACACGCTGCTGACGACCCATTTGTCGCGCCGCAACACGCAATACGACGACCTGAGCCAAGGCTGCCACGCCATGGTGATCTTTCAGGGCCCCAGCGCCTATATCTCGCCGAGCTGGTACGACGAGAAGCGCACGTTCCCCACGTGGAATTACGCCGCGATTCACGCGTATGGCGACATTCAGGTGGTCGACGACGCCGACGGGATCAAGCACATCCTCGATCGCGTGGTCGAGACGTTCGACGGGCCGATTGCAGGGGAGTGGACCTTCGCCGGCATCCCTGCGGAACAGACCGCCTTGCGCCTGCCGAAAATCGCAGGGGTCGTGATGAAAGTCTCGCGGCTGGACGGCGCACTCAAGCTCAATCAGGACCACAGCGATGCCGACAAACAAGGCGTGATTGCCGCACTGGAATCGCGCGACGACGCTGGTGGCCGTGAGATTGCGGCGCTCATGCGAGCCACGTTGGACGCCGGGGAACGGTCAGCGTAAACACCGACGTAAATAATTTTTTTCCAGTTTTTGGCGCCAATATGATTGGCTAAATCATGCCGGTATCTGTGCAAACGTCGCAGCCGATGGGGTCGATGTCACAGGTTTCGCTATTCCGGAGCTTAGTCACGCTATGACGACATTCCAGCAGTTTCCGCAGTTTCCCTTCATTTCCGTAAGCGGCCGCCCTTACGACCGGGGCGTGCAGTACGGCAAGCAGGCGCAAGACCGTGTGCGCGCGAGCGCGGCCATGTACGGCCGCACGATCGACGAACTGGGTTACACCGCCAGCGCTCGCGCAGCGCTCTTCAAGCACTTTGAAGGGCATATCGGCACGGTCGACCCGACCTATCTCGACGAGATGCACGGCATTGCCGATGGCGCCGGCGTGTCGTTCGCCGACATCGTAATGATCAACGCCCGCACCGAAGTGCTGGCCAAAGCCCGTGCCGATCAGGCCACCGCAGAGGGCGAAGAGCTTCAGGACGGTTGCACCGGCGCCATCGTGCTGCCGGAGCGCTCGGCCAGCGGCAATCTGCTGCACGCCCAGAACTGGGACTGGCGCGCCGACTGCGTGAACACTGGCGTGGTGCTGCGTGTGCAACGCGACGACGGGCCCGACTTTCTGACGTTCGTGGAAGCCGGTGGTCTGGCGCGCAGCGGTATGAACAGCGCAGGCGTTTCCATTACCGCCAACTATCTGGAATCAGACCGCGACTTCAAGCAGCTGGGCGTGCCGCTGGCGATTCTTCGCCGCAAGGTGCTCGATCAGCCGGTGTTCGCGAATGCCCTGAAGGCCGTCGCCACCACGCCGAAGTCGTGCTCGAACAACATCATGCTCGGCATGGCGCAAGGGTTTGCCATCGACTTCGAGTGCACCACCAACGAAGCTTTTCCGCTGTACCCCGGCGACGATCAACTGATCGTGCACGCCAACCACTGGGTGAGCCCGGTCGCGCGCACGAAGCTGGTCGATACCGGATGCGAGAACTCGGCCGACAGCTACTACCGCGACTGGCGTGTGCGCAAGCTGCTCAACAGCACGCCGATGATTTCGCGCGACAGCCTCAAGCAGGCGCTGTTCGACGACTTCGGCACGCCGTTCTCCGTGTGCCGTCCGCCGCGCGAAGGGGTGCGTCACTCGATGACGGCCTCGGTGGCGATGGTCGTGATGGAACCCGCCGTCGGCGAGATGGACGTGGCACCGATGCCCGCCCTCAACCGCGTGTTCACGCGCTATCGCCTCGAAGGCGAACCGACGCTGCTCGAAGCGTAAGGCGATCACGGGCGCCAGTCCGAGCGCCCGATCCCGCACGGCAGTCACCCAAATTCTCGAATACGAAAAACACTTCGCAACAACCATGACCAAGACCACTACCGACGCCGCCAATCTGAGCACTGAAGCTCGCACCCGCAACCTTTACGACCTCGGCTCGACGACGATCTTTTCTTACGCGGGCGATCCGCGTTTTGCCTACGCCCTGTATGTCCCGAAGGCCATCACGCAGCCGGGCAATCGCGTTGAGCTCGTAGTTGTCGTGCACGGCACGGGCCGCCAGTTCACCAACTATCGCGATGCGTTCGCCGAGTTTGGCCGCTGGCAAGACTGCCTGATCCTGTGCCCGTTGTTCCCGGTCGGCGTGCGCGGCGACGGCAACCCCGGCGGTTTCAAACATCTGGTCGAAGCGGACATCCGCTACGACGACGTGCTGCTGGGCATGGTCGATGAAGTCAGCCGCAAGTACGAAGCGTCGTTCGACAAGTTCGCGCTGTTCGGCTATTCGGGCGGCGGCCAGTTCGTCAATCGCTTCGGCTACCTGCATCCGGAACGTCTGTGGGCGCTGTCGATTGGCGCACCGGGTTCGGTCACGCTGCTCGATGCGCAGCAGAACTGGTGGGTTGGTATTGGCGACATGCAGCAACGCTTCGGCAAGGCGCTCGATCTCGATGCGCTGCGCAGCGTGCCGGTGCACATGGTCGTTGGTAAAGCCGACCTCGAAACGTGGGAAATCACGCACCGAGAAGGGGGCCCGCACTTCATGCCGGGTGCCAATTCGGCCGGTGCCAATCGGCAGGAGCGCCTCGCCTCGCTGCGCGATTCGTTCGAACGTGCGGGCGTCGATGTGACCTTCGACGTGATCGACAACATGCCGCACAACGGCATGCTGGCCGTGCCTGCCGTGCAGGACTTCCTTGCCGATGTGCTTCGCAAGAAGCGCGGCGATGCCTGAGCCGTTGGCCGGTCGCTGACGGATTCCACCGATGTCACCGATGTGCGCCGCGAGCGCCACGAACGCCATTGCAGCCCCCGCAGTTGTGCCATGCGGTCGTCCTAACTAGGGAGCGCGAACATGCTTCGTTTTCTGTTGTCCCGGATTCTCGCCGCGACACCCACGCTGTTGATCGTGACGGTGTCGGTGTTCGTGATGATCCGGCTGGTGCCGGGCGACCCCGCGCAGTTGCTGCTCGGCGACTTGGCCGATCCGGTCTCGCTCGCCGCCATGCGCGTCAAGATGGGGCTCGATCAGCCGTGGACCACGCAGTTCTGGATCTGGTTCTCCGGCGCGTTGCACGGCGATCTGGGCACGTCGATCACTACCGGTGAGCCGGTGCGCTCGCTGGTCTGGGCGCGCTTCATCACCAGCGCGCAGGTCGTGCTGTGTGCCGTGTTGTTCGCGGCCCTCGTCTCGGTGCCCGCCGGCATGATCGCTGCGTGGAAGCAGAACAAGTTGCCCGATCTGTTGCTCGTGGGCGGTGCCACGCTGCTGGTGTCGATGCCCGCGTTCTGGCTCGGTCTGTTGATCCTGCTGTTCTTCGGGCTGAAGCTGCAATGGCTGCCGGTGGTGGGCTACGTGTCGATTGCCGACGACTGGCGCGCCGGGATGCTGTATCTCGTCATGCCGATTCTCACGTTGTTCCTGCATGAAATCGGCGTGCTGATTCGTATGGCCCGTGCCAGCACGCTCGACGTGTTGCGTCTCGACTACGTGACCCATGCCCGCGCCAAGGGGCTGTCGGAGCGTGCGGTGCTGATGAATCACGTGTTCCGAAATTCGTTCGGCCCGACGTGGACGCTGATCGGTCTGGTGCTTGGCAACCTGCTCGGCGGCATTGCCGTGGTGGAGACGGTGTTCACTATTCCGGGGCTTGGCCGTTTGCTCGTCGACTCGATCTTCGCCCGCGACTATCCGGTCATTCAGGGGTGTCTGCTGTGTGTGGCGACGGTGTACGTCGTGGTGAACCTCGTGATCGATCTTTGCTATCCCCTCTTTGATCCCCGGGTGACGGTGCAATGAGAAAACGCCTCTTCTCCAACGCCACGATTGGTGGCCTGCTGCTCGCGTTTCTGGTCATCTGCGCCATTCTCGGCGCGGTATGGACGCCGTTCGATCCGCTGCGCATTCATTTCCCGACGCGCCTGCATCCGCCGGGCGGTGTGCACCTGCTGGGCACCGACGAGTTCGGCCGCGACGAGTTGTCGCGACTGCTCAGCGGCGCGGCGACGAGCTTTCTGATCGCCTCGCTGACGGTGTTCTTCGCCATCGTGCTTGGCTGCACGATCGGCCTGCTGGCGGGCTTCGCCCGCGGCTGGACCGACCGCATCATCATGACGTTCAACAACGCGATGCTGGCGTTTCCGGGGCTGCTGCTGGCGCTCGGCCTGCTCACGATCGTCGGTCCGAACCAGTACGGCATCGTGCTCGCGCTGTGTCTGGCGTACACGCCGTCGGTAGTGCGCGTGGTGCGCGGTGCAGTGATGTCGTTGCGTGAACGGGAATTCGTGGAGTCGTCGCGCGTGCTCGGCAATTCCGATCTGTACACGATGTTCCGTCATGTGCTGCCGAATTGCATTGCGCCGATCTCGGTGCTGGCGACGTCGATGTTCGGCTGGGTGATTCTGGCCGAGAGCGCGCTGTCGTTCCTCGGTCTCGGCGTGCCGCCGCCCGCGCCCACGTGGGGCAACATGCTTGCGTCGGCCCGTCCGTTTATTTCGCAGGCAAGCTATCTGTCGATCTTCCCGGGCCTGTGCATCGCGCTCACGCTGCTGGCCATCAACCTCGCCGGCGATGCCGTGCGAGACCGCCTCGACCCACGCATGCGGGGGATGAAATGAGCCTTGCGCGTTCCGAGCTCTCCGAGCACATCGATCTTTCGTCCGGGCCCTCTGCGATGCCGCATTCGTCGTCTTCTCTGAACGTGTCTGCCGCCCCCGATGCACGCGCTATCCCCGCGAAGTCGGTGCTTTCGGTGGAAAACCTCACGCTGACGATCGGTCAGGGTGGCCGCGAGATCGTCTCCAACGTGTCGTTCGACATCGCTCCCGGCGAGATCGTCGGCATCGTGGGCGAGTCGGGCAGCGGCAAGACGCAGGCGGCGCGCGCCGTGTTGCGACTGAATCCCGAGCCGGTGGTGCGGGCAGGCGGACGTATCGTGTTTGCCGGTGAAGATATGGCGCAGGCCAGCGTGAAGCGGCTGCGCGAGTTGCGCGGCGGCAGTATCGGCATGGTGTTTCAGGAGCCGATGACGTCGCTCAATCCATCGATGACCATCGGGCGGCAGTTGGGCGAGGCGCTGCGTCTGCATCGCCCGAAGATGTCGGCGGCCGAGCGCAACGAGCGCATTCTCGACATGCTCAACCGCATCGGTATGCGCGACCCCAAAGGGGCGCTGACGGCGTGGCCGCATGAGTTCTCGGGCGGTATGCGCCAGCGCATCATGCTCGCCTCGGTGATGTTGCTCGCACCGGCGCTGCTGATTGCTGATGAACCGACCACCGCACTTGACGCGCTCGTTCAGCGCGACGTGCTTGAGTTGCTGGTATCGCTCACCCGTGAGCACGACACCGCCGTGCTGATGATCAGTCATGATCTGCCGATGGTCGCGCGTTACACCGAGCGCATGGTGGTGATGGAGCGCGGCAAGGTGGTGGAGCGCGGCACGACGGCGGATGTGCTCGCCGCGCCGCGCGAGCCGTACACCCGCAAGCTGTTGATGGCGATGCCGCATCGGCTTCCCGCACGCGAGCCGATTACGCTCGCGCCGGTGGTCGACGTGAAAGGGCTGTCGGTCGAATACGCGGGACGTCAGCGGCTGTTCTCCAAGACAGAACGCAAGCAGGCGTTGAAGGACGTGAGCGTCCATGTGCGCCCGGGGGAAGTGGTCGCGGTAGTGGGGGCGTCGGGGTCGGGCAAGACGACGCTTGGCCGCACCATTGCCGGGCTGATTCAACCGTCGGGCGGCGAGATTCTGTTCGATGGCCGCGCGATCCATCGCTCCGATTCGGCATGGCGCGAATACCGTCTGAATTGCCAGATGGTGTTTCAGGACCCGAGCGCGTCGCTCAATCCGAGAATGACGGTGCGTCAGCTGGTCGGGGAGGGGCTGCGTCATGTATCGGGGCTGTCGCGCGCTGATGTACAGAGCCGTGTCGATGAAGTGCTCACCGAAGTCGGGCTTGAAGCGGCCCACGGGGCACGTCTGCCGCACGAACTCTCTGGCGGACAGCGCCAACGCGTGGCGATTGCCCGCGCCATCGTGCGGCGGCCGTCGTTCGTGATTGCCGACGAACCCGTCTCCGCGCTGGACGTCACGGTGCGCGCACAAGTGCTCGAAGTGTTTGCCAAACTTCAGCGCAGCCATGGCTTCTCGTGCCTGTTCATCAGCCACGATCTGGGTGTGGTGGAACAGTTGGCCGACCGGGTTATCGTGATGCGCGACGGCGCCATTGTCGAACAGGGCACACGCGACGAAGTGTTCGATGCGCCGCAACACGAATACACTCGCGAATTGCTGCGCGCGATACCGATGCTTACCCCCACGTCCGGTGGCGGTGTCGCCCTGCGTCAGCGTTCGTGTGGACCGGAGACATCGGCAATATGAGTACCGAAAAAAGCGCGCAAAACCTGGTGGACCGCATCGTCCAAGATATTCAAGCGGGCGTGCTCACGCCCGGCAGCTGGCTCAAGCAGATCGATTTGCAGACCCGCTACGACGTAACGCGTCTGGAAGTGCGGCGCGCACTCGACCAGTTGACGGTCATGCGTGTGACGGCGCACGTGCCCAACTGCGGTTATCACATCGAGTCGATCGACACCGACCGTCTGCATGACATTCGCGAGATGCGCGTCATCGTGGAACTCGGGGCGGCCGCCGATCTGATCGATCACGTGACCCCGGCGCAGATTGTCCGGTTGCGCGAGCTTGCCGAGCAGTTTCATGCGCTGACCTTCGACGGCACGGTGCTCGACATGCACCCCGTCAACGCGGAGTTTCACGGTCTGCTGTACTCCGCCTGCCAGAACAAAGAACTGCCGAAACTGATTCTGGAACTGCGCACCCGCATGCCGTCGGGCATGGCGACGCAGAACCGCACGCGCGCGCGTATCGAAGCGTCGTCGCTTGAGCACTTTGCCATCGTCGATGCCGTCGAAGCCCGCGATCTCAAGGCGCTGCAACGCGTCATCGCGGCGCACGTGCGACAGCCGGCTACGCCCGCCAAACTGGCCACGACGGCCAAGTCCGGCAAAGCGAGCGCGTCGCGTGGCACCGTCAAAACCAAGTCGTCCGTGGAGAAGAAATGAGACATCGTTCGTTGGCTGGCTGGCAGGTCGTTCGCAATCTTCCGGGGGTGCGCGCCGTGGGCGCGATGGCAGTGGCCGGTGCGCTGTGCCTGCCGGGCGCAGCGTTCGCGCAGACGCTCAACGTAGCGCTTGCCGCCGATATCCGCTCGACGGACCCCGGCGTGAACCGCGACGACATGACCGACGCCGTCGTGTTGCATGTGGTCGAAGGGCTGGTCGGTTATCGCGAGAACGGCACCGTTGCCCCGCTGCTGGCCGAGTCGGTGGACGTTTCGAAAGACGGCATGACTTACACGTTCAAGCTACGGCGCGACGTCCATTTCCATAACGGAGCAGCGCTCACGTCGGCCGATGTGCTCTGGAGCTGGCAGCGCTACACGAACCCCAAGACGGGCTGGGCCTGTCTGGATGAGTTCGATGGTCGCAAGGGCCTGAAGGTGACGAAGGTCAGCGCGCCCGATCCGTACACCGTGGTGATGCAACTCAACCGCCCGGCGAGCCTGTTCCTCGATACGCTGGCGCGCACGTACTGTGGCATGACGGCGGTGATCAACAAGGCGTCGCTGAAGCCCGACGGCACGTGGGACAAGCCCATCGGCACGGGGCCGTTCAAGCTGACGGAGTGGAAGCGCGGCGAGTACGTGATGATGAACGCGTATGCCGGGTACAAGTCGCCGCCGGGCACGCGCCCCGATGGCTACGTGGGTGCGAAAGCCCCGCTGGTCGACGCGGTGAAGTTCGCCATCGTGCCGGATACGGCGAGCGCCAAGGCCGGGCTGCAGTCGGGCGCGTTGTCCGTCGCACGCGTGGCACCGTCAGACGTGGTGGAGCTTCAGGCCGACAAGCGGCTCAAGATCATCGTCGGCCAGTTGGCGTCGAAGAACGCGCTGCTGATCCAGACGCGCGATCCGGTGGTTGGCAACCAGAAGCTGCGTCAGGCGATTGCCGCGTCGCTCGATATTCCGCAGATTGCCGAGGCCATTTCGGAAGGCCACGGCGGCCCCAATTCATCGGCGGTGCCGACGACGTCGTCGTACTACGACGCGACGCAAAAGAAGAGCTACACCTACGACCCGGCACTGGCCAAACGTCTGCTGAAAGAGGCGGGCTACAAGGGCCAGAAGATCGTGATCTTCGCCAACAAGCGCGTGAATGTGCCGAGCTACACCATCGCCGTTATCGCGCAGGCCATGATGCAGGCCGTGGGGATCAATGCGGTGATCGAGGTGCTGGAGTGGACGACGCAGTTGGATCGCTATTACAGCGGCGCGTATCAGATCAGCTCGTTCTCGTATTCGTCGCGCATCGACCCGGCACTGAGCTATGAGCAGTTCTCGGGCGACAAGACGAAGCAGCCACAGAAGGTCTGGGACGATCCGCGCGCGCTGGCGTTGATCGATCAGAGCCGCGAAGAAGCCGACCCTGTGAAGCGGCAGGCCATGTTCGACCAACTGCACACCATGATGCTCGATCAGGTGCCGCTCATCTTGCTGAGCAATGGCGTTGAACCGTGGGCCGTCGGCCGCCGCGTGGAAGGTTTTGCCGCTTGGGAAGGCAAGCCGCGCCTGTGGCAGACGCGACTCACGAAATAAAAAAACGGTAACGGCCTGACTTGCGCGTTTAGCGGTACCCCCCGCTATGGTCAGGCCGTCACCTGAGGAAAAACGTCAGCGATTACATCGTAACGAGATCAGAAGCGGTGCTGAATGCCGGCGGTCACACCGACCTGCGTGTCGGCGGCACCGACGAGGTCGCGCGACAAGCTGACCTTCTGGCCGTGCTTCGCAAACGCGTAGCCACCCGACAGGTACAGCGACGTGCGCTTGGACATCGCGTATTGCGCGCGCAGCGAGATCAGCGTCGGGTCGGCATCGCCCGCATCCTTGATGTCCTGATGGTAGATCGCGCCATACAGCGTGAAGGCCGGCGTGAAGTCGTACGAGCCGCCCAGCCAGTACATATCGCTGCGCAGCGATGCCGTACCTGCCGTGATGAACGTCTTCTTGTAGTTGCGATACCCGGCCATTACCTTCGCAGGGCCAAAGCTGTAGCTCGCGCCCGCGTGAATCCCCTGAATGTAGTCGGTCGTGTCGGCAGGGCTCGTGCTCGTACCGGCGCCGTTCTGGCGGTCGTACGTCGCCACCACGGCGAACGGACCGTTTTCGTAGCCGACGGCGAAGTCGTACTTCGAGCTCGTCTTCATGCTGCCCGGCACGTTGCCGAAGCCATACATCGCACCGAGTTTCAGACCGTTGAATTCACCGTCGTAGCGCACGGCGTTGGCCGAGCGCGAGAACAGGCCGTCCTTGCGGGCGCCCGTGGCGGTCGAGCTGGTGGCCCACGAGTAGTTCGGTGCGTAACCCATCGGGTCGAACTGGAGCATGTAGTCGTACGTGGTCGTGAACGTACGGCCGATGGTCACTTGCCCCCACTTCTTCTGCGAGAGGCCGACCGTGGCGCGGCGATCGAAGATCGCGCCGGGGCCGTCATCAAACTGGCCGTTGACCAGATTGATACCGCTTTCCAACTGGAACACGGCCTTGAGGTCGTTGCCCAGATCTTCGGAGCCCTTGAAGCCGAAGCGCGACGTGTTCTTGCCGCCCGACACGGCGCGCGCTGCACCGCCGTTGTCGCTCGCATGGTTCACATATTCCACGCCGGCGTCGACGATCCCGTAAATCGTCACGTTCGACTGTGCGTGAGCCTGGCTGGCCAGTGCGGCGCCCAGCACGCCCAGTGCCGTCGTTGCGGCCAGACCGATACTGCTTCGTTTCATTGTTGTCTCCTCTTTCTTCTGTTTCTCTTGGTATTGCGCGGGAGAGCGCCCGCGCGTCGCTTGGGATGGCGTCTGTCTCCGGTCTTGTAGGGATGGCTTACGCGTTGGATTGCGCAAACGCCCAGCAGTCGTTGGCCGGGAATTCGATCCAGTGATGGCCGGGGTCGCGCGGCACGTGACCGAACGCACGGAAGCGCAGCGAGCCGCAATGGAACAGGTATTCCCAGCGGTCGCCCAGATACATCGACGTGACGAGTTGCGCGCCCACGCGGTTGTGACCCGGACCGTCGGCGACCTGCACGCGCTCAAGGCGAATCACGGCTTGTGCGTCCTGACCCGGTGCGAGCGTGTCGCGGGCGCGGGCCTGCAAGGCAAAGCCGTCGCCTGCCAGCGTGACGAATTCGCCATCGACGGCGCTCACGGTCGCGTCGATGCGGTTGTTGCTGCCCATGAATTCCGCCGTGTAGAGCGAGCGCGGCGAGCCATAGAGCTCTGCCGGGGTGCCTTCCTGCTCGATGCGGCCGTTGCGCAGCAGCAGAATGCGATCCGACATCGCCATGGCTTCGGTCTGGTCGTGCGTCACGCACAGGGCCGACAGCCCCAGCGAGACGATCAACTCACGCAGCCACGCCCGTGCTTCTTCGCGCAGCTTGGCGTCGAGGTTAGAGAGCGGCTCGTCGAGCAGAATGACCGGCGGGTTGTAGACGAGGGCGCGGGCGATGGCCACGCGTTGTTGCTGGCCGCCGGACAACTGGAACGGAAAGCGCTCGGCAAGATGGCCCAAACCCAGTTGATCGAGTGCGCTCTGTACGCGTTCGCGGCGCTCAGCAGCACCGACCTTGCGCAGCTTCAGCCCGTAGCCGACGTTATCGGCCACCGTGCGGTGCGGCCACAGCGCATACGACTGGAACACCAGCCCGAGTGAGCGCTGTTCGACGGGGCAATCGATGCTTTTCGCGCCGTCGAAGAAGACCTGATCGTCCAGCGCGATGCGGCCTTCCGACGGTTGTTCGAGACCGGCTACCGCACGCAGGAGCGTGGTCTTGCCACTGCCCGATGCGCCGAGCAGACACACGACTTCACCGGCTTTGAGTTCGAACGACACACCCTTGAGAATCGGGTTGGTGCCATAGCTCAGAAAGAGGTTGTCGACGACGAGCTTATCCATGCAATTTGACTCCGAAGCGCAACGCCACGCCCAGACCGGCGCCGACCATCGCGATGTTGATGACAGAGAGCGCAGCTACCTGATCGACTGCGCCGGTCGCCCACAGCGACACGAGCAGCGAGCCGATCACTTCCGTACCCGGCGAGAGCAGGTAGACGGCGGTGGAGTATTCGCGCTCGAAAATCATGAAAATGAGCAGCCATGCAGCGAGCAGGCCGAAACGCACCAGCGGCAGCGTGACGTCGAGACTCACGCGGCTGCGCGTGCCGCCCACGCTGCGGCCCGCTTCTTCGAGTTCGGGGCCGACTTGCAACAGCGCGCTCTGGATGAGTCGCATGCCATAGGCGAGCCACACCACCGTGTAGGCCACCCAGATGCTCCACATCGAGTTTTTGAGTTCCTTCAGGCCCGGCACGAACAGGAAGATCCACAGGAACGCCAGACCCGCGAGCAGGCCCGGCACGGCGCGTGGCAGCAGCACGATGTAGTCGAGCAGCTTGGCTGCCCAGTCGTTGCGACGGTGTCCGGCGAAGGCGACGAGCGAGTAGAAACCTACGGCCATCGCGCCACCGATCACGCCGATGCCGAGCGTGTTGAGAATGGCGCGCACGAGGTTGTCTTGCTCGAACAGCTCTTCGAAGTTCGAGAGCGTGAGCACTTCTTTCAGCGCGACACCTTCGCCCCAGTGCGTGACGAACGAGCGCAGCACGATGCCCGAGATCGGCACGATTACCGTCACGAGCAGCCACGTCACGACGATGCCCAGTGCAATCCAGCGCCACACACCCAGCGGCAGCACGGTCTGACGGCCAGCCTTGCCTTTGACCGTCACGTACTTGTTGGCGCGCTTGAGCAAGTGACGCTGCAACAACACGAGCGGGAAGGTGATCGCTACGATGCACATCGCCACGGCTGCCATCAGGTGATACGACGGCACACCGAGCTTGTTGGTGAGCTTGTACAAGTAGGTCGCCAGCACCAAGTGACCTTCAGGGTCGCCCAGCACGAGCGGCAGACCGAAGACTTCGAAGCCGAGGAAGAACACCAGCACGCCCGCGAACAGCAGCGCAGGCATGGTCATCGGCAGGCTGACGTCGAGTGCAACGCGGAACGGGCGCGCACCGGCGACGCGGGCGGCTTCTTCCACGTCGGAGCCGAGGTTGCGCAGCGCAGCCGACGAGTAGAGGTAGACGTGCGGCACGTGCGTGAGGCCAACGATTACGGTGATCGCGAAGATCGAGTAGACCGACCACGGCGCATCCATGCCCGTGAGTTCGCGGAACCACACCGAGTAGAAGCCGACGGGGCCGGCGGCGACCACGTAGCCGAACGCGAGCACCATCGGCGAGACGAAGACGGGTGTGAGCAGCAGCGGTTCGAGCCAGCGGCGGCCCGGCAGATCGGTACGCACCATCAGGAACGCGAGAATGCCGCCGAGCGGGATCGAGATGAACAGCATCCCGAACGCGATGATGAAAGAGTTTTTCACCGCCGACCAGAAGTCGGGGTCGGTGAAGATGAAGCGGTAGCCGTCGATACCGAACGTGCGGTTCGCATCGAAGAACGGCGCTGACAGCAGGCTCTGCACGACGATGAAAGACAGCGGCAGCAACACGGCAATCGTGAGCACGGCGATGACCATCCAGCGCGAGGTCGCCGCGAGCGCACGCCATGGCGACGCAACAAGATGAGGCACGCCAGCGCGCGAGCGTGCGGACGGCACCGCAGAGCGGGTGTCGGTAGTAGACGACAGCATGAAGGTCTCCCTGCGCCACGCAGGGCGCATATCGAGAATGGCTTGGGGAGAGGCGGGCCGCGTGCGCGGCCGCCAGAATTACAGGTGCATCGGGTGCATCGGGTGCATCGGGTGAATCGTGTGCATCAGGCGAACCGGCGGCGCAGCAAGACTGGCTGCGCCAGACCGATTAGCGCTTGATCGACTGTTGCCAGCGCTTCAGGAATTCGAGGCGCTTGGATTGGTCGAGGTAGACGAGCAGGCCCGCACCGATCGGAATCGGCTTGAGCGCGGCGCCCAGTTGCTGCGTGAGGTTGGCCATCGAGGTCTCGCCTTCCACGTCGGCGCGGATCGAGAACAGGTTGGCTTGATTCGCGAGCAGCGTCTGGCCGCGCTTCGAGAGCAGGTAGTCGACCCACAGCTTGGCGGCGTTGACGTTCTTGGCCTTCTTCGAGATGGTGACCAGACGGCTCACCACCTGCGTGTAATCGCGCGGGTAGACGTAGCCGATCGAGGGGTCCTTCTTCGCCTTGGCAAACGCGTACGAGCCGAGAATGTTGTAGCCGATCAGGTTCTCACCCGACGAAATGCGCTCCATCATCGCGCCCGTGCTCGATTGCAGCTTCGGGTTGAGGGCACCCATCGCGCCCACGAGTTCCCACGTGACTTCCGGGTTCACGCGCGCGTCTTGCGTGAGGTAGTTGAAGCCCACGCCGGACTTCTCGATGTCGTAGGTCGTGACCTTGCCCTTGAACTTGGCTGGGTCCGACTGCAACAGCTTGATGAGTTCGACGCGCGTTTGCGGCACTTGGTCGGCCGGCAGCAGACGCTTGTTGTAGACGATGGCGAGTGGTTCGTAGGTCGTGCCGTAAGCCTGCTTCTGGTACTGCGCCCATTGGGGGATGTGCGTGGACTCGGGCGACTCGTAGCTCGCCATCGTGCCGTCGTTCACGAGCTTGACCTGAAGGTCCATGGCCGAGCTCCAGAGCACGTCGGCGCTGGTGCTGTTGGCGGCGTACTCACTGATGTAGCGGTTGTACAGCTCGGTGCTGTTCATGTCGTTGTACTCGACCTTCACACCGTAGAGCGCCTCGAAGTCCTTGATGAGCGGACGCACGAGGGCGGTGTCGGTCACCGAGTACACGATCAGCTTGCCTTCTTTTTTTGCGCTGTCGATGGTGGCCTGATAGTTCGCCGGGTAGCCGGCGGGCACCTGCGCGTGAGCGGCGGACAGGCCGGTCGCGAACAGTGCGGCAGCGGCCACGCAGTGCCCAAGCAGTTGCGTTTGCTTCATGTCTTCCTCCAGAGACCCCTTGAACGGGGTTTGTCGTTTTCTCGTGGCGCATGGTAATTTGCCGGAACTTTCAATTCGCTTTCGATTTCGTGTCGAATCCGGCCCATGAGCGGTTTTTCGGGTCATGGATTTCCCTAGGGTCTGGTCCCTTTTCATGCGCATCCTGCTTGTCGAAGACAATCCGAGTCTGGCCAAATCCCTTGCCGAAGCCCTCACGCAGGCGCATTTCGCCGTCGATTGCATGCACGATGGCGAAGCCGCCGATCACGTGCTGCGCACGCAGGAGTATTCGCTCGTCATCCTCGATCTGGGCCTGCCGCGCCTCGACGGCCTCGAGCTGCTGCGTCGGCTGCGCCAGCGGCGCAACATGGTGCCGGTGCTGATTCTCACCGCCCACGGCTCGCTTGAAGACCGCGTGAAGGGGCTCAATCTCGGGGCCGACGATTATCTGTCGAAGCCGTTCGAACTCGATGAACTGGAGGCCCGTGCGCGCGCATTGATTCGCCGGTCGCAGCGCCATGAGAGCGCCGATGTGACTTGTGGGCCGCTCTTGTTCGATGGGGTGGAGCGCAGTTTTCGGCTTGATGGCGAATTGCTGGCGCTGACCAAACGCGAGCGCGCCGTGCTCGAAGTGCTGATTTTGCGCGGTGGCCGGGCGATTAATAAAGAGGCGCTGTCGGAGAAACTCTTCGGTATCGACGAGTCGGTGAATCCGGACGCCATCGAAATCTACGTCTACCGCCTGCGCAAGAAGCTTGAAGGCAGCGGTGTCGCCATCGTCACGCTGCGCGGACTCGGTTATCTGCTGGAAGCGAAACCCGACACTGCAACCACTGCCGTCACGACACCCTCGGCGTAGTCGTCGCGTTCACTATCGAGTTCACCATCGCGCCCCCTTGAGCCCCTCTGCCTGATGCCGCAACCGAATCTTCGCCGCCAACTGGCGCTCTGGCTGCTGTTCCCACTGCTCGGACTGCTTGCGCTCGATACTTGGCTCACGTATCAGCGTGCGATGAGTGCCGCCAATTCCGCGTTCGACCGGTCGCTGGAATTTTCGATCAAATCGATTCGCGAGGGCACGCAGTTGATCGACGGCGAGGTGCAGGTGAACTTGCCGTACCTCGCGCTGGAGATGTTCGAATCGGATCGCGGCGGCAAGATCTATTACGTGATTCGCGAAGACGGTCAGCGTGCTGTGACCGGGTATCACGATCTGCCGTTGCCGCCTTCGGTGGTCACGCCGGAGCCCTATCACTCGGTGTTCTACGACGCGACCTATCGCGGCGAGGCGCTGCGTATGGGGGCACTGCGTCTGCCCGTGCACGATGTGCCGAATGCCAAGACGCGTGTCGTCTGGATCGTGGTGGGCGAGACCACCGAGTCGCGTCACGAACTCGCCCGCCAGATTCTGACCGGGGCGTTGCAGCAGGAAGTGCTGCTGGTGGTGCTGGCGCTGGCGATCGTGTGGCTCGGGGTGACGCGCGGTTTGCGTCCGCTCAATCGACTGTCGGCGAAGGTGGCCGCGCGCAGTGAAGACGACACGACGCCGCTCGATAACGTGGACTTGCCGACCGAGGTCGAGCCGCTGGTCGAGTCGATCAATCAGTATGTGGGGCGCGTCGGGCGCATGCAGGCATCGCGGCAGCGCTTCTTTGCCGATGCGGCGCACCAGTTGAAGACGCCGCTGGCGATCATTCAGGCCGAGTCGGAACTGACGTTGCGCGAGACGTTGAGCGCGAGCGCACGGGAGCGCGTCGAGCGGCTCAATCTGGCGGTGAAGCAGGCGGCGAAGAGTGTCCGGCAGTTGCTGTCGCTGTCGCGGCTGGAAGCCGACGTCGGTGCCCCTGCTGCGAAGGTGCCGCTTCGACTCGATGAGGTGGCGCGCAACACGACGCTGGACTGGTCGCCGGTCGCGCGCTCACGCAGCATCGATCTCGGGTTTGAGCACGACGGGGCGGTCGACGTATTGGGGCAGCGGGAATTGCTCGCCGAGATGTGCGGCAATCTGATCGACAACGCGATTCGGTACGCGGGGGATGGCGCCGTCATTACCGTGCGCGTCGGGGTCGAGCACGGCGCGCCGGTGTTGCAGGTGGTCGATAACGGACCGGGCATCCCCGCGCACGAGCACGACGCCGTGTTTCAGCGGTTCTATCGCAGCGAAACAACCGGACAGGCCGTGGACGGCTCCGGGCTCGGACTGGCGATCGTGCGGGAGATTGCCCGCATGCATCGCGCCGAAGTCACGCTGGCCGACGCCCCGGGCGGTGGACTGGCCGTCACTGTACGATTTTCGGGCTCGGATGCGTCCTCCGGCGCCGCATAGTAAAAATTTCCCGATTTCGGTTGTTTTGAGGAATAAATTGGCTTGATCGTCGAAATCAACGAGTGATTTTGCAAGCCTTTTCTCGTTTTCGACGCGTACGATCGATGCACATTTTTGCAGGGACCCGATCATGCGCGAAAAAGAACAACTTCACTACTTCGATTACGCTGCCACCACGCCGGCCGATGCGGCCGTGATTGCGGCGATGGCCGATTGCCTTGGCGTCGACGGCGTGTTCGGCAATCCGGCGTCGAGTTCGCACTCGGCAGGCACGACCGCCCGCCGGCTCGTGGAGCGCTCGCGCGCGCAGGTGGCGGCGCTCATCGGTGCCGACACGGTGGAGATCGTCTGGACCTCCGGCGCGACCGAATCGAACAATCTTGCGCTCAAGGGCTATGCCGAACTCGCGCAGGCGCGCCCGCATCTGATCACGAGCGTGATGGAACACAAGGCCATTCTCGACACGATGGCCTATCTGGAAAAGCACGGCACGCCTGTCACGTATGTGACGCCTTCGGCCACCGGTGAAATCACGGCGGAGACGGTGGCTGCCGCATTGCGGCCGGACACCGGGCTGGTGTCGCTGATGCTCGTCAATAACGAACTCGGCACGCTGACCGACGTGGCGGCGATCTCGAAGGTGGTGCACGACGCCGGGGCGCTGCTGCATGTGGATGCAGCGCAGGCGCTGGGCAAGACGCCGATCGACGTGAAGGCCATGGGCATCGACATGCTGTCGATGTCGGCGCACAAGGTTTATGGGCCGAAGGGCATCGGCGCGTTGTACGTCAACAAGGATGTGATGGCGCGTATCGCGCCGCAGATGCACGGCGGTGGCCATGAGCGCGGCCTGCGCTCGGGCACGCTGGCGACGCATCAGATCGTCGGCATGGGCACGGCGTGCGAGCTGGCCATGCGGGGCATGACGGTGGATAACGAGCGCATCGGCAAGCTCAGCCGCCGCTTGCTGGATAGCGTGCTTGCATTGGGCAACGTGACGCACAACGCAGCGACTGCGCGCCGGATTCCGCATACGTTGAGCCTGACGGTGAATCACCCGGGGTTCTTCACGTTCATGCTGAACACTAATCTGGCGATCTCGTCGACATCGGCCTGCAATTCGGCCTCGGGCCAGCCGTCGCACGTGTTGAGCGCCATTGGCGTGGACAGCGAGGCCGCAGGCCGCACGGTGCGCGTGAGCCTTGGGCGCTTCACCGACGAAGCCTCGGTCGACTTTGCGATCGCTTGTTTTGAACGCGCACTTTGTCAGTGCCGAGCGTTGGCTGCGTGATGCGGATGAGGTGAGTCGCAGCGCTGCTGCGAAGCGTGAGCAAAGCAAGGCGCCGTTCTAAGGAACGGCGCTTTTTTATTGGGGGCCCGTCATTGATCGCTGGCGGCTTGCTTCAACCAGTCGCGAAACGCTGCCAGCCGTGGCAGCGTCGCACACTCGGCGCGATAGACGATGTAGTACGCGAGCGTCGACGCGCAATCCACCTCGGGGAAGAGCCGCACGAGTCGCTGCGCGGCGAGATCGTCACGCACGAGCACGCTGCGGGCAAGGGCGATGCCGTGGCCATCGATGGCCGCCTGCAACACGGCCGCCGAGTTGTTGACCTTCAGACCGGCGCGGGTAGTGACATCGGATACGCCAGCGTGTGCCAGCCAAGACGGCCATGTGACGAAGCCCGCCGCAGTGTCCACCGACAGGTCGTGAATCAACGTCATGCCCCGCAGATCCTCTGGATGCTGCAACGACGGATGTTCGCGCAGCAGTGAGGGGGCACAGACAGGAAAGACCTGTTCATCCATCAATTTCTCGGCCTTCAGCCCCGGCCAGTGCCCCTGACCGTAACGCACGCCGATATCGATGCCTTGCGCGACGAAGTCTGCCAATTTGAGGCTGGTGTCGAGCCGCACGTCGGTGTCCGGCCACGCGCTCTGGAAGTCGTCGATGCGCGGCAGCAGCCATTTCGCGGCGAACGCGGGACTGACCGTCACCGTGAGCACGCCGACGGCAGACCCTTCTCGTAGTTTGGCAAACCCCAAGTTGAGACGATCGAAGCCGTCGCGAATGTCGGGCAATGCCCGCTGCGCGGCCTGTGTCGGCACGAGACGCGCCCGCCCGGTGCTGCTGCGCTCGAAGAGCGGTACGCCCAGCCATGCTTCGAGACTGCGCACCATCTGGCCGACGGCCGCGGGCGTCACGTTCAACTCGGCAGCGGCGGCAGAAAAGCTCTGATGCCGCGCGCTGGCTTCGAACGCCCGTAGCGCATTGAGGAACACCGGTGCTTTCATGATGGAAAGATTTTCTTTCAATGCGACGCAGAATAACTGATTTGTGAAGACCCCGTCGGACGCCAACAATGTGGATATCGAACAACGAAAGTGGTGCGCGTTAAAGGTGCATGTCGTAGCGACATCCGGCGTTATCTATCGAGTCACGGACAAGTCTTCAGGAGTCAGCAAAATGAAAAGTTTTTCTTCCAAGGTTGCCATCATTACGGGTGGCGGATCCGGCATCGGCAAGGAAGTGGCAACGCGGCTGGTCGCCGAGGGCGCCCGCGTGGTGATCGGTGGTCGTGACGCGGCCAAGCTCGTGGCGGCGGCCGCACAAATCGACCCGACGGGCGTCAATGTGCGTTATCTGGCGGGCGACATCGCTCGACCGACGACGGCGTCGGCGCTGGTCGAGGTGGCGACGTCGGCCTTCGGGGGCGTCGACGTGCTTGTGAACAACGCGGGCGTTTTCCGTCCCAAGGCGTTTTTGGAACTGAACGAGGAGGAATACGACGGCTTTGTCGACATCATCCTCAAGGGCAAGTTCTTCATGGCGCAGGCTGCCGCCAAGGCAATGATGCAACGCGGCGGCGGTGCCATCGTGCAGACCGGCTCGCTGTGGGCGTTGCAAGCCATCGGGGCCACGCCTTCATCGGCGTACTCAGCCGCGAACGCCGGTGTGCATGCCCTCACGCGCAATCTCGCCATCGAGCTCGCGCCGCTCAACATTCGCATCAATACGGTGGCACCGGCCGTGGTCGAGACACCGGTCTACAACACGTTCATGAGCGATGACGAAGTCAAAGCCACACTGCCCGCGTTCAACGCGTTCCACCCGCTTGGCCGTAACGGTCAGCCGCGCGATGTGGCCGAGGCAATTCTGTTTCTTGCATCGGACGCCGCGTCGTGGATCACAGGCACGGTGCTGCCGGTCGACGGCGGGGTAATGGCCGGGCGTCAGGCTTGATATCGCACGCGCGATTTTCAATCGGTAGTGAGAGGGGAGCGTCGGCGAATTGATCTGTCGCAAGTTGACGAATATTCAACGCGCGTCGCCTTGATGGGTCAAAGTCACCGTCCTGTATTATGCTTTGAACCACTTGCAAATCTATTCTCTCCCTCTCCCCACCCACCTTGATGTCTGGAGGTATGTATGAGCAAAGAGAAAGAACGTCACGACACCGGATCCACTACCGGTGCAGGCGCCCCGGCGGCGAGCGATCGCAATACGCTGTCGGTCGGGCCGGACGGTCCGCTGTTGCTTCATGACGTTCACTTCATCGAACAGATGGCGCATTTCAACCGTGAGAAGGTGCCTGAGCGCCAGCCTCACGCCAAAGGCGCCGGTGCCTTCGGTGTCTTCGAAACCTCCGAGGATGTGAGTCGTTACACGAAGGCGTCGCTGTTCAAGAAAGGCGCGAAAACCGAGATGCTTGCGCGTTTTTCCACCGTCGCCGGCGAATCCGGCAGCCCGGATACGTGGCGCGACGTGCGTGGCTTCTCCCTCAAGTTCTATACCGACGAAGGCAACTACGATCTCGTCGGTAACAACACCCCGATCTTCTTTGTTCGCGATCCGATGAAGTTTCCGCACTTCATCCGGAGCCAGAAGCGTTTGCCGGATTCAGGCCTGCGCGATAACCACATGCAATGGGACTTCTGGACCAACAATCCGGAGTCGGCGCATCAGGTCACGTATCTGATGGGCGATCGTGGTCTGCCACGTACCTGGCGGAACATGAACGGCTATGGTTCGCATACCTACATGTGGGTCAATGCCAGCGGCGAGAAATTCTGGGTGAAGTATCACTTCCATACCGAGCAGGGGATGGAATTCTTCAGCAACGCCGAAGCGGCGACGATGTCGGGGCAGGACGCCGATTTCCACCGCCGCGATCTGTTCGACGCGATTGCCCGCGGTGAAAACCCGAGCTGGATCATGTCGGTGCAGGTCATGCCGTATGCAGACGCCAAGCAGTACCGCTTCAACCCGTTCGATCTCACGAAGACGTGGTCGCACAAGGACTATCCGTTGATCAAGGTGGGCAAGATGACGCTCAACCGCAATCCGGAGAATTTCTTCGCGCAGATCGAACAAGCGGCCTTCTCGCCGGGGAATACGGTGCCGGGCATCGGTTTGTCGCCGGACAAAATGCTGCTGGGCCGTGCGTTCGCATACAACGACGCACAGCGCAATCGTATCGGCACGAACTTCCACCAACTGCCGGTCAACCGCCCGAAGGTACCGGTGCAGTCATATATGTTCGACGGCCATATGGCGTTCGAACATAGCGGCAATGCGCCGACGTACGTGCCGAACAGCGGCGGACGTCCGTATGCCGATCAGACCGGTGCGGCGGAAGACGGCTGGGAATCGGACGGCGACATGGTGCGCAACGCCTACACGCTGCACAAGGAAGACGACGATTTCTCGCAACCGGGAAATCTGGTGCGCAACGTGTTTGACGACGCCGCACGGGCACGTCTCGTCGAGACAGTGTCGGGCGCGTTGCTCGCGGGCGTGCGAAGCCCGGTGCTGGAACGCGCGTTCGATTACTGGAAGCAGATCGACGCCGACGTGGGCGCGCGTATCGAGAAAGCGGTGAAGAGCGCGAAGAAGTAGTCGAAGTCTTAAGCGCAAGCTTCAGCCAAAGGTAAGCGCCCCGGCAACCCCGGGGCGATAGCGGCGGGTGGCGATGCGTGGCATCGTCCCCGCCGTTATAGTTCTGCGTACTCCCAGGCAGCGTATTTTGCGTCGAGCGTGGTGATGCCATCGAGTATGTTCTGCGCCGTAGGTGTGGCACGGAGCAAATCGATGGTGGTAGGACTCATACGCTCGATGATCTCGTCCACCGTCGTACCCGCCTCACGAATCGCCCGCTGGGGGTCGTAGTAGCCCAACAAGCGCAGTACGTCGGTCACTTTCTCGCCGAAGACAGCATCCATCATTTCCGCCGTCTCGAAGAGCATCACTTCAAGCGTTGGCGCTGCCATACGGACTTCATACCGACTTGGCGATCCCGCCAACGACAGCATGGATTCGGCACTTCCCTGTTGATCCATGACCCACGTGTCATCCACCGTGTAGGCGTTCTGTATCAATAGCGTGGGTGCTTTCTCGTGGAATACTGCCCCTTGTGCGATCGGTACGGTTCGCCACACACCCGTGCTGACGAAGAATCGCGAGGAATCCGCAATTTCGGTTGGAAGCCACGCCTTCAGCAGTTTGAAGCCACTCTCCGACGGGCAGACGATACAGCGTTTCATGTGAGATCCGTTCTTTACTTGGGTTGATCGTAGTGCTTGCCGTATTCGAGACATTCCTCATATTTCGTGCGCATCAGGTGCGCGAAATCCTGTCGTTGAATGCATGCCTCGATTTCCTGTCCTGTCCAGCACAGGATGGTCTGCGGTTTGGTGAAATTGACCATCGTGACCGCCGCATCCGTGTAATCGCCACTCGTGAAGATGCAGCCGATCAAATCAGACGGTCGCCGTGCCAACTGACTGCGTAGTTTCGCAATCGGCGTGAATTCGATCCGTTGCTTTCTGCGCTTCCGGATATCTGAAAGATCTTTGCACTCGATCATTGCGTTGATGCCGGACAGATAAACCAGTCCGTCGATCTGTTCCGCATTTTTTGCACCCAACACGGTCACCCGATACGGCCACCGAACCTCCGCGCCGCTCAACTCGAAGCCTTTGAGTACCAAATACTCCAGCGCCTTGCCCGGGTCCCAGCCCGGGGTGGCGCACGTCATCACCGCATGCCATAGCTGCGTGATGTCGGTCCAGTCGTAGCGACTCACCCGATCGATGTATTGCGTGTCTGCGGTCATGCCAACCTCCGTCGATCCGTTGCCGATTCTAGAGGCGGTTATGCAAGCAAAACGGTAACGGGTCGATATATCGGAAAGTCCTGATGGGCTATGGCATTCCGGCCCATGAAACGGGGCAAAAGTGTCACGCATTGTGAGTGCCCTCGCTTCCTGATAGCATGGCGACAGCTTCAACGGAGATGGCATACCTCCGGCGTTCGTTTCGCAAACCGCCCCGCCTCGGGGCTGATGATGCCTGCAAGATCCTGGCGTGCCGGGAGGTTGCGGGCTATGCGTGCGGACGTTCTTCGCGTCTCATTCCTCCGTGTTTCCTCGTTGCTTCCCCCGGTAATGTTCAGGCGATTCGTCGATGGCATCGGCCCGTCCGATGCGTTGCCCTGTGCGCACAACCATGAAGATGTTTGACCATTCCCCTTTGCGCGAGCTGGCCGATGTGCTGCCGCGTGCCGCACGCGCGAGTGCTTTGGCCGCGCTTGTCGGCGTGATGGCCGGTAGCGCCAGCGCGCTGCTGCTCGTCGCACTCGAATTCGTGACCGACACGCGTCTCCTGCATCCGTGGCTGCTCTGGCTGCTGCCCATCGCGGGCTTTGCCGTGGGCTGGATCTACCTGCGGCTTGGCGCGAGCGTGGAGGCCGGTAACAACCTGTTGATCGACGAGATTCACGACCCTCGCCGCGTCGTGCCCCTGCGCATGGCGCCGCTGGTGCTCGCCGGTACGGTCATCACGCATCTGTTCGGCGGCTCGGCGGGCCGTGAAGGCACGGCCGTGCAGATGGGCGGTGCGCTGGCCGATCAACTCACGCACGTCTTCCGGCTCTCCGGCGAGCAGCGGCGCGTGTTGTTGATGTCGGGGATCGCGGCGGGTTTCGCCTCGGTGTTCGGCACTCCGCTTGCCGGGGCCGTATTCGGGCTGGAAGTGCTCGCGATTGGCCGCTTGCGTTACGACGCCTTACTGCCGTGCCTCGTCGCCGCGCTCGTCGGTGACGCGGTGACGCGCGCGTGGGGCGTGCATCACACGGCGTATGCCATTGCGCCGCAACTGTTCGGCGCGTCGATGTCGTTGGCGGGGGCCATGAGCGCGGCCGTCGCGGGCGTGGCCTGCGGTCTCGTCGGGATGGGCTTCGCGCAGGCGACGCACGCCATGTCGGCGTTCATGAAACGCCGTATCGCCTACGCACCGCTGCGTCCGGTCGTGGGCGGGGTGTTGGTCGCCGTCGCCGCGACGGCACTCGGCACGCCGCAGTATCTTGGCCTCGGCATTCCGACTATCGTTGACGCCTTCCACACGACGCTGCCGTGGTACGACTTTCTCGGCAAGTCGCTATTTACCGTGGTGACGCTGGGCTCGGGCTTCAAGGGCGGCGAAGTCACGCCGCTGTTCTATATCGGCGCGACGCTGGGCAACGCGCTCTCCCATGTGTTGACGCTGCCCGCCGCGGTGCTCGCCGGGGTTGGCTTCGTGGCCGTGTTTGCCGGCGCGGCGAATACGCCGATTGCGTCGACGCTGATGGCCATCGAAATCTTCGGTCCGCAAATCGGCGGGTATGCCGCCATCGCCTGCGTGCTGGCGTATCTCTGCTCGGGACATACGGGCATCTACAAATCGCAACGCCTCGGACACGGCAAGCATGGCGTTGTGCCCGAAGGGGCGCGTCTGGCCGATCTGCCCGCATGGCGTGAGGTGCAGCGCTCGCGCGCGCAGATCAACGACGAGTCACCGCCACGGTGACGTGCCGTGTGGATCGAGGGCGTCCCATTCGTCGTCGGCATCGGTGGTGTTCAGTGCAATGTCGCCTCGCGCCAGCCCCGCAATCGTGCGTTGGAACGCCGCCGCATTGCGCATGCCCTGATCTTCGTGATTGGTGTTGAAGAGCACGTGCGTGTCGTCTGCCTTCGCGGCGATGCGCGCCACGCGTGCCGAAATGTCGATCAATTCGCTCGCGCTGTATTCATAGACGAATCGGCCCGATGACGCGGTGAGGCCACGCCGGTTCCACGCCGCCGCATTGCGCCCGTGCAGACGCACGACGCAAAGGTCGTCGCGTGTGGTCGCCCAGACGGCGGGCACGGTGTTTTCGAATTCGGTGGGGCTGTCGACGATGGTGTGTGCGGCGCCCGTCTCACGCAGCATCGCCAGCGTGGCGGCTTCGCGGGAGGGTGTGTCGAACCAACTGCGATGTCGAAACTCGATCGCGTGGCGCTCGCCGTCGAGCCGTCTGGCGGTGTCGAACACGAGTGCGCGCCCGGCGCGGTCGTTCTTCACGCGCGGCGAGAACTGGAAATGGATCGCCGTCAGTTGCCCGCTCTGGCGCAGCGGCTCGATGGCTTCCAGATAACGTCGCCAAAGCTCGTCGCGAAGCTCGGCAGGGAGATTGGCTGAGACGTCGGTGGGAGCGTCGGCAGAATCCAACGTCGGGTCGTGAGGCGAACCCAGCGCGGCAGCAATATCCGCAGGCAACGCGCTGACGGGTGTGGTGTGTCCGGTGAACGCCCGGAAGGCCTTGATGTGAAAGCGGAACGACGGCGGGGTGCGTTGCGTCCAGCGCCACGCCATCCCTGCGTCTGGCAGGTGGTAGTAGCTGCTGTCGACTTCTACCAGATCGAAACGCGATGCGTAGTGGCGCAGCCGCGCTTCGGGCGTGTTGACGCCCGGGGGGTAAAAACGCCCGCAGGCGATGAGTGTCCGGTCGGTCCAGGACGATGTGCCGACACGCAATGTCATGACTCGAAACCCTGTGACTCGATGAGCGTCGATGCGATCGTTATAATGTATAAATATACAGTAGTCGGTGCGCCCGTCGCCCGGCTCACCGACTCGCCGAACCTCCAGCCTCCCTTGTCTTGCATGTCAGATAAGCCGATTCCAGCGCCGACTCCAGCGCCGAACCCTGCGCCGCCGCCCGCCGCCCGCGACCCGTGGGCCGAACTCAACGACCGCCAGCGCGAAGCCGTCGACTACGGCGTGGGCGACGACGGCACGCCCGGCGGGCCGCTGCTGGTCATCGCAGGTGCAGGCTCCGGCAAGACGAGTACGCTGGCCCATCGCGTGGCCAACCTGATCGCGCGCGGGGCCGACCCCAATCGCCTCCTGTTGCTGACGTTTTCCCGGCGCGCTGCGGGAGAGATGGAGCGCCGCGCCGGTGCCGTGCTGCAAAAGGTGCTCGGGCTGGCCTCGTCGCAACCGCCGTCGCTGCCATGGGCGGGCACGTTCCACGCCATCGGCGCGCGGCTGTTGCGCGACTTCGCAACGCGTATCGGGCTCTCGGAAGCGTTCACTATTCATGACCGTAGCGATGCGGAAGACCTGCTCGGCCTGTCGCGGCATGAACTGGGCTTCTCGGCCACGCAGTCCCGCTTTCCGCTGAAAGGCACCTGCCTGTCGATTTACTCGCGGGCCGTGAATAGTCAGGCGCCGCTCGCCGAGGTGCTGGCGAAACACTTTCCGTGGTGCGCGCAGTGGGAAGCGCAGTTGAAGACGTTGTTCGGCGCGTACGTCGACGCCAAGCAGTCGCAGCACGTGCTCGACTACGACGACCTGCTGCTGTACTGGGCCGAGATGATGACGGCGCCCGAACTGGCGCGCGAACTCGGGGCGCGCTTCGATCACGTGCTGGTCGACGAGTATCAGGACACCAACCGCCTTCAGGCGCAGATTCTGCTCGCGATGAAGCCGGACGGACGGGGGCTTACGGTGGTCGGTGACGATGCCCAGTCGATCTACGCGTTTCGTGCCGCCACCATTCGCAACATCCTCGACTTCCCCGGGCAGTTTGCCGAGCCGGCGCACGTGATCACGCTGGAGCGCAATTACCGGTCGACACAGCCCATTCTCGATGCGTCGAATGCCGTGATTGCGGAATCGACCGAGCGTTACGCCAAAGCGCTCTGGACGGATCGTCAGTCGACGCAATTGCCGCAGTTGGTCAACGTCAGCGATGAGTCCGGTCAGGCGCGCTGGGTTGCCGATCAGGTGCTGGAACAGCGCGAGACCGGCACGAAGCTGAAACAACAGGCCGTGCTTTTTCGCACGGGCAGTCACAGCGCCGCGCTCGAGCTTGAACTCACACGGCGCAACATTCCGTTCGTGAAGTTCGGCGGCTTGAAGTTTCTCGAAGCAGCGCACGTTAAGGACATGCTCTCGATTCTGCGTTGGGCGCATAACCCCGCGAGCCGGCTGTCGGGTTTTCGTGTGGCGCAGCTCATTCCCGGTATCGGGCCCGTGAGCGCCACGCGCCTGCTCGATGCGATGGCGCAGTCCGCGACGCCGGTGCAGGTGCTGACCGATTTCAAACCGCCGTCGGCCGCCGCGCATGACTGGCGCGGTTTCGTGGAGGTGTTCAGAACGTTGAATGACACGCGCCTTGCGTGGCCCGCCGACGTCGATCTCGCCTTGCGCTGGTACGCGCCGCTGCTCACCCAGCGCTTCGACGACGCGGCAGTGCGTCAGGCCGATCTCGAACAGCTCGCCCGCATTGCCGGGACTTACGGTTCGCGCGAACAGTTTTTGACCGAACTGACGCTCGATCCGCCCGACGCGACGAGTGCCCAATCCGGCCCGCCGCTACTCGATGAGGACTATCTGATTCTCTCGACGATTCACAGCGCGAAGGGGCAGGAGTGGAACTCGGTCTACGTGCTTAACGTGGTCGATGGTTGTATCCCGTCCGATATGAGTACCGGCGACGACGAGGACATCGAGGAAGAACGCCGTTTGCTGTACGTGGCCATGACGCGCGCGAAGGCGTCGCTGCAACTGGTGGTGCCGCAACGGTTCTACGTGCATCAGCAAACCGGTCTGGGCGACCGTCACGTGTACGGCACACGCAGCCGCTTCGTCTCCGACAAGATGCTGCCGCTGTTCGAGATGCTGCCCAAGCCGCGAGAAGGTGAGGGGCCTGCCGGTCCGGTGGGCGATGTGACGGTGCATATCGACGTAGCACGGAGGCTTCGTAATGCCTGGTCCTGAAGTGACACTGCGCACGGCCAGTGCGGCGGATATCGATGCGGTGACCGCGCTGCTGATGGAAACCTATCTCGCCACATGGGCACCGGAACTGCGCCCCGAGGCCGCTGCGACGCACGGCTCGGGCGAGCGAACCCGCGCTTATGTGGAGACGCATTGGCCGGAATTCACGGTCGCTACCGTTGATGGGGCCGTGGTGGGCATGGTGCACGTGGTGGGCGATTTCATCGACGCGCTGCACGTCTCGCCGGCCCGGCAGCGATTGGGTGTCGGGGCAAAGCTGCTCGTCCATGCCGAAGCGCAGATGCGTGCGAGCGGGCAGACACTGGCGCGGCTCGAAACGGATACGTTCAACACGCAGAGCCGCGCGTTTTACGGCAAGCACGGTTATGCCGAGGTCGCGACGTATCCCGACGAGGAATGGGATAGCGGTTTCACCACGGTACTGCTGACGAAAGCGCTCTGAGCGCTGCCATCTTCTTTTTCCTTTCCGCCGACATGCGCGGAAATTTTCGCAAGGTTGCCGTCCTCGGCGCATCAGGTATAGTCGCCGCATCGGCGGCGGGTACCCTGATGCGGGATGCCTGTTCGCCCCAATAACATTGTCAGGGGAGAGGGACGGATGCAATGGCTGGTTGACCAAATGACGCTGATGCCGACGGGCTTGTTGCTCGTGTCGTTGGCGATCGTGACAGCCCTCACGGCCGTGGCCGTGGCGTGGCTTGCGCGCGTCTGGTTGTTCGACCGGTTGGCCGACCCCTCCGAAGTGCGCGGCACCGTGGCCGACGTGGTGCACGGCAGCCTGCTCGCCTTCATTGTTTTTGTGCTGGCCCACGTGCTTACCGACGTGCGCGCGAATCTCGGACATGCCGACGATCAGGCGCTGCACGAAGCGTCGGTGGTGCGGCGTCTCGACCGCGAGTTGAAGGCCGTTGGCGACGCCGATGCGCAAGCCGCGCGGGTGTTGCTGCGCAACTATGTGACGTCCGCCGTCAACGACGAGTGGAAGACGCTGAGTACCGCCGACCCGGATCTCTCGCCCCGCACGGAAGACGCGTTGTCGGCTTTCGTCGGTGCGACCCGACGGGTGCTGAAGGAGCACGACGAAAGCGCCAGCTCGATACGCATACTGCTCGACCGTCTGGAGGAAGCGCGGCAGGGCCGCTTCGAGAACTCCACGAAGACGGTGCCCTCGGTGTTCTGGTGGGTGATTACGTTGTTTCTGGTCGCGGCCATGGCGATGAACGGCCGGTATCCGGGGTCGTGGAAGAGCAATTTCATCATTGCGCTGCACATGGGCGCGATCGGGATGGTGGTCGCACTGATCATTAATCTGGACGAGCCATTTCGTGGCGTGTCCGGGATCTCGCCGGCGCCGCTGGCGAAATCGGTCGGCATCGTCATTCCCAAGTGACAGCCGTTTGTAGTTTGCAGGAGTTGAAGACGATGTTTCCTAATTCACCGGCACCTTCCGCCGAATCCACGCCTGAGATCGAGGCATTCCGCCCGGGCGTCTACCGCCACTACAAAGGCAACTACTACCTCGCGCTCGGCATTGCCCGCGCCGACGAGACCGATGAGCCGGTGGTGGTCTACACCCGCCTTTATCCGCGCGAAGGCCTGCCGATGAGCACTCGCTTGTTGCGCGTCTGGAACGAGCCTGTGACGATGGACGACGGCCCGGTGGCACGCTTCACGTATGTCGGGCACACGTCACCTGCCGAGTAACCGGCGATTTTCACGCTATTCGCGCTACCCGCGCTATCACGCTATCCGGCCCCCCGAGCCTTCTTTCTGGATGCTTCACGCCTATGAACACCGTAGCTTCGATGTCCCGCCCGCCTGCCCAACCGGCTCAGCCAAAGGCGGATGATTCGCGCCGTTCGCTGCAGCCGTCCCGGCCTTCCGCAGCGCCGTCAGCGGACGATGCACGTGCGGTATCAACGCCCGCACCGCGCAATCTGCGTCGCTGGTGGGCGCTGTTTGCCGTGCTGCCGTTCGTGACTTCGGTGGCGGGATGCGGGCTGGTCGCGGCCCCGTGCCGCGTGGCCTCGGCGGGCTTGAAGATCGTGCCGGGTGTGGGAGGTGTGCTGGCGGCGCCGACCGACGCCTGTGCCGCCGTGATCGACTAATCGACTAAGCGACTAAGAGAGTTTTCGAGCGCAGAAAAAAAGAAAGCCCGCGAGTTGCGGGCTTAATCCATATCAGGAGGAGACATGGAGGAGACGAGTTCAGTATAGGACAACGTGTTGCGACGCACCATATGTAGTTTTGCGTAAGTGTCCGCATGTTGCGTTCATGCAACGAGAGATAATTTCAAATAAATCAAAGACTTATTTCTATTGTTGCCAACTCGCCTCACTCCTGTCTTTCCCAGATTCCGAATCACCCCTCTATTTATTGTGCGCGTGCACGCTTCTCGGGTGACATCTGCTTGAGGATGAACGGCACCGAGTCTCTGAGCGACGGATTGACCGCTGCATCGTGGTCGAGCCCTTCGTAGACACGCACCACCGTGGTCGTACCGGCCGCCGTGACATCGCGCGCGAAAGCCTGCTGCATCATGACCGGCACGTCGATGTCCTCCGAACCCATGCCGATGAACACCGGATGCTTGATGCGCAGCGTCGGGTAACGCAGCGACGGCGTCTGGTTATGCATGAGCTTCTGGATCGCCGGTTGCATGCTGTTGCCCCCGTTCAGCCCGGCGGCCGTGGAGCGTTCGGTCAATTCGCCGATGCACAGCGAGCGCGCCATATCCAGCACTGGCAGTGCCTGCGGCGAGAAGTAGCGCGACGCTTGCAGCGACGGGTCTCGATCGGCCGCTGACAGGAAGATGTACATCGCGTAGGGAATCTTCGGATCGGGGGCGCCGGGGTCGGGCTGGCCGGCGAAGATGGCGGCCGCCGAGGTCTGGGCGTTGAAGTACGGCGTGCCCGTCAGCACCGTTGCGATCACTTTCATGTCCGGCGCGTACACCGGCTGATACCCGGCGGCGGCGAACGCCGCGTGCGCGCCTTGCGACTGCCCGACGATCACCACCCGGTTCTGCAATGGGAACACGCTGCGTGCGGCCAGCAAGCTGTCGAGCACGCTGTACGCCTCGGCGCGCGCATTCAGATAGTGATGCAACCCCGGCGAGCCCAGACCGGCGTAATCGGGCGCCACCACGGCAAAGCCGAGCGACAGCCACGTACCGAGATACTGGGTGTCGCGCTGGCTGCGCACGTTGAGCGACGGTGCACAGGGGCTCGCCACGCCGACCGTGCCGTGTGCCCAGAGGACGACGGGCCAGCCACCGGCGGGCGTCGGGCCCTTCGGCAGAAACACGGCACCGGTGTCCTCGCGGGCTTCGATACCGCCGACGCCATCGATGGAGCTATAGCGAATACGGAACTGTTCCCCGGCTTCTGGCAGGCCGTGGTCGGCTTCGAGCGGTAATCGCTCGACGATGGCGCCGTGCGGGATGACGGTGGGGGCGGCCTCGGGCGTGACCGCGTGAGCGGCACGTCCGATGACCAGACTGGCGAACAGGGCGGCGCTCGCGTAACGCCACAGACGGTTGAACATGTTGAGCTGTCCTCGTGAGTTGACTGCTGCTAATGGCAACCCTCGTCCGGCGATTTCAGCCGTGCGAGGCCTGATTGCTTTGGGTTTGTGCGGCGGCCTGCTCGGCAGCCTCACGCCATGCGCGACGCGACCGGCGCATGCGGCGTAAGGCGAGCGATGACATCGTGATCCAGCCGAACGGACGCGGGTCGACCAGCATGCTCACCGCCCGCGCGTAATCGAGGACGAGACCCGGGGTCCACGCCATCGTCTTGGCACGTTTGCGCAATTGTGCGGCGACCCACAATTCGGGCGTGAGCCACAGACGAACGAACGTCCACCAGCCCGCATCGTCGCCATTGGTCAGTCGTCCGACGCGTCCTTCGATAGCGGCTTCGAGGGCCTTCGCCACGCTGCTCGAACAGTTGCGGTGGGTGAGGTTATACGTGGGGTTCTGCCGGTACGTCTCCCAGAACGCGGTCAACTGCTGGGGACTGTAGTTCCGGATGCGCACTTTGACGGTCGACGGGCACCACGCTTTCGACTCGGTCACGTAATCGGGCTGGAACACACCGGGCACGTCGTTCTCGCGGGTCGCGCGCAGCAACTGACCGAATTGATCCGGCGAGCGGTCGATCTCTTGCGCGGGATACAGGCTCAGATACACGCCTTCGTGGCTTTCGAGCGCGGCGTGACCGGTCGAAATCACACCGTTCTTGTCGACGGCGGCGATATAGCGATCGATCAGCGGTTGTCGCCGCGCAGGGGCCTTGGACGAGCCGGAGGGCGTCCAGACGTGCACCGTCAGCGCCGGCTCGCCTTCGGAGGGCGGGCCTTCCCAGCGCGGTGCGCGCGGACGGTCACGCCACAGCTTGCGCTTGTCTTCGGGGCTGCCGAGAATCTGCTCGACGCGGAAGCTGCTGCGCATGCGGCGTGCGCGCATGGCCAGCACCAGCACGTTCCAGCCGGTGAACACGAGCCCCAGCCCGATGGCATACGGCAGCGTGCCCTTGTAATGCGTGGGGTACGGCTGATAGAAGAACACCGCCACGGCGATTTCGAAAATACCGCCAGCCATCGCCCATGCCCAGCGCGGGTAGCGGACGACGTAGGCGGCAACGCACTGGAGCAGTCCGTCCGCGAGGAACAGCGTGCCGAACAGCATCGACAGCCAGAAGTTGCCATGCTGTTGATGGAAGAAGAGCACCAGCAGCGCCGTGAGCGTGAACGTACCGCCCTTCAGACTGCGCACGATGCGCTGTCCGCCGACGCCGATGCCGACAATGGCCAGCGTCGCCAGCCCTTCGGCAAGCAACAGCCACGCAAACACGTTGATCGGGAAATGCACGACACCGTCGAGCGCGTCGACGATGAGTGCCAGCCCGAAGGCAAAGAACAGCGCGCCAATCCAGATCAGCGCACGGGCTCGCCGGCGCAAATAATCGACGCCGAGCAACAACAGGATCAGACGTACCAACGCAGGGTCTCCATCGCATGCGTCGCAACGCCGTCGGTGCCGGGCGTCACGGGCATCCCGTTCACGGGGGATGTGGGAAAAAGCTTGTTTTGTGGTGCTATGTTAGCGCGTGTACCGTGACAGGCCAAAAACAAAGGCGGCGCGCTCCATGAGGAACGCGCCGCCTTTGTTGCGGCAAGACAGCGCCGGCACCCTAACCGCCCCTTACAACATCGGGGGGCTGGGCTGCCGGACGGCCCGTCTTAGTCCTTCTTGCCTTCGAGTTGCGGCAGGGCGTCGTCGCTCGTCGAGGTGAGCAGACCGGCCTTGGCGTACGTCATCAGCTTCTCGCGCGTGTCGACGATGTCGAGCGTGCGCATGGTCAGCTGGCCGATACGGTCGAGCGGCGTGAAGCTCGATTCGCCCTTTTCCATCGTCAGGCGCTCCGGCTTGTACGTCAGGTTCGGCGACACGGTGTTGAGCAGCGAGTAATCGTTGCCGCGACGCAGCTCGATGGTCACTTCGCCGGTCACGGCGCGCGCCACCCAGCGTTGTGCCGATTCGCGCAGCATGATGGCCTGCGGATCGAACCAACGGCCTTGGTACAGCAGACGGCCCAGACGGCGGCCGTTTTCGCGGTACTGCTCGATGGTGTCTTCGTTGTGGATGCCGGTCACCAGACGCTCGTAGGCGATGAACAGCAGCGCGAGGCCCGGGGCTTCGTAGATGCCGCGGCTCTTCGCTTCGATGATGCGGTTCTCGATCTGATCGCTCATGCCCAGACCGTGACGGCCGCCGATGCGGTTGGCTTCTTCGAACAGTTCGACGGCGTTGGCAAACGTCTTGCCGTTCAGGGCCACCGGCTGGCCTTCTTCGAAGCGCACCGTGACTTCTTCGGCCTTGATCGCGCAGTCATCGCGCCAGAACGGCACGCCCATGATCGGCTGCACGATCTTGATGCCCGAATTCAGGTGTTCCAGATCCTTGGCTTCGTGGGTGGCGCCGAGCATGTTCGAGTCGGTCGAATAAGCCTTCTCGACCGACATCTTGTAGTCGAAGCCGTTGGCGATCAGGAACTCCGACATTTCCTTGCGGCCGCCGAGTTCGTCGATGAACTGCTGATCGAGCCACGGCTTGTAGATTTGCAGGCCCGGGTTGGTCAAGAGACCGTAGCGATAGAAGCGCTCGATGTCATTGCCCTTGAACGTGCTGCCATCACCCCAGATATTGACGCCATCTTCCTTCATGGCGGCCACGAGCATCGTGCCCGTGACGGCGCGGCCGATCGGCGTGGTGTTGAAGTACGTCACGCCGGCCGTCGAGATATGGAACGCGCCCGATTGCAGGGCGGCGATCCCTTCGGACACGAGTTGGGCGCGGCAGTCGACCAGACGGGCTTGTTCGGCACCGTAGGCCATCGCGCGGCGCGGGATTTCGTCGTAATCGGGTTCGTCCGGCTGACCGAGATTGGCCGTGTAAGCGTAGGGAATCGCGCCTTTCTTGCGCATCCAAAGCAGCGCAGCGCTGGTGTCGAGACCGCCCGAGAAGGCGATGCCGACCGATTGTCCCGTGGGAATGTGTTGCAGAATCGTGGTCATCGGCGTGGAAAAGCTGGGTTTTTAACCTGTCAAGTATCCCTGTCAGGGCTATGGATGGTCAAGTCTGATGGCCGATTCCCATCCATTAGGATGGGCTTCGGGCTACCACTGCACCCCCGCCACGCTGCATGCCGAGGCCAAAAACTCGGAAAACGCGCGAATCACGAGCGATGCCTGACGATGCTGCGGGTAGACGACGTGAATGGCCGTCGGCGCCGGGGCGAAGTCATCGAGCACGGTGACCAGACGCCCGCTCAGCAAGGCCGGCGCGACGATGAACACCGGCAGCCACGTCAGCCCGAGGTCCGCCACGGCGGCATCGCGTGCCAATTCGCCGTTATTGACCCGCAGACGGCCCGACACGGAAATCTCTACCGGACTCCCGTCGCGCGCATAAGTCCAGCTCACACGCTGGCTATGGCCGTAGGGCAGCAGGGCATGCTCGCGCAGGTCTTCGGGGGTGAGCGGCGTGCCGTGGGCGGCCAGATAGCGGGGGCTGGCGCACGTCACCATGCGCATGGGCGCCACCGCACGCGCAATCAGCGACGAATCGGCCAGCGCGCCGATGCGCACCGCCACGTCGTAGCCTTCGCCGATGATGTCGACCGTGCGGTCGTTCAACTCGAGTTCGATGGTGACGTCGGGGTAGGTCGCCAGAAACGACGGGATGACCGAGCCGAGAAACATCGTGCCGAACGACATCGGCGCCGAGACGCGCAAATTGCCGCGCGGGCGCTCGCCCTGACTGCTCACAGCAAGATTGGCGGCTTCCACGTCATCGAGAATGCGCCGTGCCCGAGCGTAGTAGATCTGGCCGAGGTCGGTCACGGCAAGCCGCCGCGTCGTGCGCAGCAGTAGCCGGACGCCAAGGTTCTGTTCCAGCGTCGAGATGCGCCGGCTCACAAACTGCTTCGACAAGCCGAGTCTGGCCGCCGCCCCGGTAAAGCTCATCGCTTCCACCGCGCTCACGAAGATGCGCATGTCGTCGAGCAGATCCATCCGTCAAATTCCAGTCATGGGAAGGGTTAGGTGACAACGCGCAGCGATGCGGCGTCATTGTCACCTGAGAGCCGACAATCTTAACCGAGTCCTATGAACTGTCCCGGGACGGTTCGGCGCCTTACCGCAATGCCAGCCGCAGTCCGAGCAGAATCGCCGCTGTGCCGCCGACGGCGAGCAGGGTCGGTTGATGCCCGAAGATGCCCCAGTCGAGTAGCGCAGTCACCACGGGGACGAGATAAAACAGGCTGGTCACCGTCACGAGGTTGCCCGCCGCGATCATGCGGTAGAGCAGCAGCGTCGCACCGACCGAAATCACCACGCCCATGTAGAGCAGCGGCAACCAGAAGCCCGCCGAGTTATCGAAGTGCCACGGCTGTGTCGGCGCGACCAGCACGGCGAGTGCCAACCCGACGGCGTACTGAAGGGGCAGCACGTCGAGAGGCGTCTGCCGGGAGCCCTTCTGCGCAATCGTGCCGAGCGTCATGCAGGCGAGCGCGGTGAGTGCCCATATCGACCCGGCCGCCGACAACCGCGCCGACATCAGACTCTGCGCCACGACGAGTGCCAAACCGCCCAGCGCCAATGCCAGCCCCGCGAGGCGTTGCGCGCTGCGCGATCGCTCAAGCGCCACGAGCGTGAGAATCGGCTGCACGCCGAGCACCGTGGCGAGCGCACCGGGCGTGATGCCGTGTGCCAGTGCCAGCAGATACGCCGCCTGATAACCGCCGATGAGCAGCACCCCGGTACCTGCAACGCGCCAGCGTGTGCCGGGTGCTGGCCACCACTGACGCCGCGTGATGGCGAGCAACGTGAGCGCGGCCAGCGCCACACCGAGACGTATTACCAGAAACGCGAATGCCGACGCGTGCGTCAGCCCCCATTTGGCAGCGAGTGCGCCGCCGCTCCACAGCAGGACGAACAACATCGTTGTGCCATGCCGGCGCAACCAGAGACCATCGACTTGCATTGTGCTTTCCCCTACGCAGGTAGTCCGGCCTGTGGCGTATGGCCATGACATGCGTGCCGCAATGCGCGTTGTCGTGCGCACGAGGTAACGCTGTCGTCATGGCGAGACGACGCAACAGGAGGAACAGAATTCGGAATCGAATCAGGACGTCGCGCTGCGGGTGTCAAACACCCGAACGACGTCCGGTGGCGTCAGACCACGGTGACGTCGGTCACCACGGCCACGACACTGGCGACAGCCGCGACGACGACAGCGTCGGGCGGTGCCACGCCGGCTGGCGGGGGAGGCGCTACGGCTGCAAAGCGTCCTCGCAGGCGCGAGCCGACACCGCGCGAGGGCGGCGATACGGCAAGGCGGATGGACGCGTGAGCAGTCATGGAGAAAATTGGGTGATGAAAAATGCGCACGTCACTCGACGGGCGTGCACACACTGTACACGGCACATTCGCTGGCGGCAAGTTGGTTGGCGCAGCGGCGACCCTTTGAACGCATGTGCCGCTTCGCCCGTTCGAGATCAGTCGCTCGCAGCACCTGCACTCACGCCATTTGCCAGTCCCCAGTGCGTTCGACGCTCGGTGAGGTCTCGCCATCGCGCCATGCCACGGGCAACGCGCCGCGCACGCGACGTACTTCACGCACGTGAACACGTACGAGCCGCAACGCGCCGACAAAGCCGCTCTGTGTTTCGTCATGCCAAAGAATTTCGGCATCGCCCGCCACGTGCAGAAAATCGCCTGAAGCGAAGTCGACGAAGAGCAACCCGACGCGCGGGTTCACGAGCAAATTGCCCAGCGTATTGAAAAACGAGTTGCCGCGAAAGTCGGGCCACGTCAGCGTGTGCGCATCGTCGACGCGCACGAACCCCGGCTTGCCGCCGCGATGCGATACGTCGGCGCCCGCGCTGCGTGCGGTGGCGCTTTCGCCGGCGTAGAACGACGCGACGAAGAAGGTTTCCGCGCTGGCGATTTGCCACTGCGCGTCGTCGTCGAGTGCGGTCTGCGGCGCCTCGGCTTCGGGCGGCGCAGCATGCGCCTCCGGCGTGATCTCACGCTTGCGGATGTACTGCGGACAATTGCCGAAACTCTGCGCTACACGCACGGCAAAGCCCTGCGCATCACTCTCGATGACTGGCCCATTGATGCGATTGCGGCGTCGCGTCGACGGTTCGAGTCCGAGTACGCCTACCGGGGCGCCGGGCGTCATCGTGCCGTAGAGCGGATCGGTCGGCGGCGGCAGCCCATCGACGCGCAGCACCGTGGGATCGGGCGAGTGGACGAAACCCGGCGTGCCGCTAAGCAGTGTGGCCCACGGTTGCGCGGCATCATCCAGCCCGCCGACCACCAGAAACGGCAGTTGCGGAAAGAACTGGCGATGCTGCTCGGGCATTGCTGTGCGGATCACTTTGGGACCGACTTCCGCCATCGCCTCACGCGAGCCCGCGAGCGTTTGCACCACCGCTTCGCCCGCGTGGAACGGCGAGTCGGGGCTCAAGATCGGCACGGGCAGCGGCAGCGGCAACAGATTCTCCCAGTCAGCGGGAGCATGGCGGATGTCGTTCATGATCGCCTCACACTCGGTTCACGCGGCCGCGTTCAGGCCGCACGGCAGCGATGCCATCGGCACGAACCCCGGCAATGCGGCGACGCGCTCAAGCCACGCACGCACAGCCGGATAGGGTTCGAGCGTCACATTCCCTTCCGGGGCGTGCGCCAGATACGCGTAACAGGCGAGATCGGCAATCGTGGGTGTGGCGCTGGCGAGGAATGCTGTCGCGGCCGGCGCCGTCAGGTGCGCTTCCATGCGCGTGAGCAACTGGTTGGCGCGCTGGATCATGTCCACGGTATCGCCCGGGCGCTTGAACGCCACCACGATGCGGGCGGCAGCCGCCCCGAAGGCCAGATCGCCGGCGGCGACCGAAAGCCAGCGTTGCACGTTAGCGGCCGCCACCGGATCGCGCGGCAGCCACGTGCCGGCCGGGTCATAACGCGACGCGAGGTAGACCAGAATGGCGTTCGAATCGCTGAGAATCACGCCGTTGTCGTCGATCGCCGGCACCTGTCCGAAGGGATTGATGGCGAGAAACGGCGGTTGCAAATGTTCTTTGCCCGGAAGATCGACATCGACCGTCTCGAACGGCAGGTTCAGCAGGTGCAGCATCAGCTCGACGCGATGACAGTGCCCAGAGAGGGCGAACCGATACAGCCGGATCGGGCGGTTCAGGTGGTTCGGGGAAGCGTGGGATGAAGCGGCTGATGCAGTCATGAGAAAGCTCCGGTGACGTCGCGAGTTGTGGGCGCGCTGGCGTCGCACTTTCTGCTACCGGCGCGCCATTCACGTATCCGACACCTGCATTGTTATTCCTATTGAATTCCGGATAAATGGCGAAGAACTGATTTGACTACTCCGGTAAGTGGAGTAATGTGACTTCCCATGGATAAACTTCGTGCCATGCAGACCTTTGTCGCCATCGTGGATCAGGGCAGCCTGAGCGCGGCGGCGCGCGCCCTCGATTCCTCACTGCCGGCGGTGGTGCGCACGCTGGCGGCGCTCGAAACCTCGCTCGACGTGCGATTACTCAACCGCACCACGCGGCGTCAGGCGCTGACCGAAGAAGGGCTCGCCTATCTGGACACCTGCCGCCGGATCCTCGGTGAGTTGCACGAGGCCGAGGCACGTCTGGCGGAACGCCACGAGGCGCCGACCGGCACGCTCGTGGTCACGGCGCCGGTGCTCTTCGGCCAGTTGCACGTGGCGCCCGCCTTGCATCGCTTCCTGCGGGCGTATCCCGCCATCAAATGCCGGTTGTTGCTGAACGACCGCGTGGTGAATTTGTGGGAAGAGGGGATCGACGTGGGTATTCGCATCTCACCGCTCGACGACTCCACGCTGGTCGCGCAGACGCTCGGTGCCATCCGGCGCGTGGTGGTCGCCAGCCCCGCGTGTCTGGCGGAGCAGGGCGAGGTGACGCATCCGCGCGAGTTGATCGGCAAGAACTGTATCCGTGCTTATGGGGTCGGTTACGCGCAGTGGCGCTTCTGGGAGAAAGGCGAAAAAGGGGAGAAGGGCGAGAAGGGCGAAGGTGGCCGCGAGTTTGCGGTGCCGGTCGACGGCAATCTGGAGGTCAATCACGGACTGGCGGCGATCGAGGCCTGCATCGGCGGACTTGGCTATGGCAGCTTCTTGTCCTATCAGGTGGTCGGGCCGTTGGCCGATGGCCGCCTCAAGCGCGTACTCACGGACTACGAAGGACCCGCGCGTCCGGTCAGCATCGTCTATCCGCACGCACGGCTGCTGCCGTCGCGCACGCGTGCATTCGTCGAGTGGATGAAGAAGGAATTGCGCGACGTGCCGATGGTGTGAGGCATGCGCGAAGGCGGGCATCGAAGCGAAATTCGGGCGCCAGACAAAAGAAGGCGGAAAGCGACAGTGCCGCTTTCCGCTAAAAAGCCCGCCGACGCCAACCGGCGGGCCGCTTCGTTCATGTCGCTCGAACCGTGTGAATCGTACGAGTCGATCGCTGTATCAGAGGCTTGGGCGTCATGCGTCAGGTGCTCATCGCGCCCATCGCGTGGAAGGGGGCTAATCGCGAACTGCGCGATCAGTCACGGCGCCAGCCGCGATGCCAGCCGCGGTCATGACGGTCATGGCGATCGTCCCAGCGGCGTTCGCGCCAGTCGTCCCAGCGATCGCGGCCGTAGTAGACCACCGGGCGCGGTTCGACATACACAGGGCGCGGCTGCACGTACACCGGTTGCGGTGCCACGTAGACCGGCTGCGGCGCGGCATAGACCGGTGCCGGCACGCCGAGATACACACCGACGTCCACGTGAGCCGATGCGGCACCTGATGCGGCAGCGGCGGCTACGCCAAGGGCAGCGATGATGAGAAAGCGTTTCATGGTGTCCTCCAGTGGCGCTCGCGAATCGGTGACGATGTGTCGGTGCGAGATGAGGCGAGCGCTTGCGGTGAGTCGGATCGATTCGCACGAAGCACTGTGTTGGCCTGTTGTCGAATCGTTGAGCCAAGTGTAGCGAGCGCACGGCGTGGCAGGTGCAACGAGTCTGTCGGGGATGTGTCGTTTTGTAACGCGAGTGGACGCGCTCTTCCCTTGTCACGTCACGCGCAGAGGACGGCAAAGCGGTGGGACGTCGGGCACGCCAGAAAGTGAAAAGGCACGGCGGAAAAAACAAAAGGCGTCACGCGAAAAACGCGGGACGCCTTGTGCTTTTGTTCGTTGGTAGGCTCGATTGGACTCGAACCAACGACCCCCACCATGTCAAGGTGGTGCTCTAACCAGCTGAGCTACGAGCCTAGAAAGACCGCGAGTATAGGGTCAATTTCTGAAGGTGGCAAGTCTTTGGCGAAAATTTCTGAAAAAAATTTGTGAAGCGCTTTCGTATCGATCACGCCTCGCCGCGTTTTGCCGTGCCACGGCGCGGCTTGGTTGGCTTGAGTCGCACCCAGATGCCTTGCTTGCCGCCCGTGCCTGCGCGCTGCTCCACATCGAACAAGCCGATGGTCGAGACGAGATCGCTGAGCTTGCCGAACCCGTAGTTGCGCGAATCAAAGTCCGGTGCCTGCTTGGCGACGTGGCTGCCGATGGAGCCGAGACTGGCCCAGCCGTCCTCATCCGAGACGTCCGTCACGGCGTTGCGCAGCAGCCGCACGAGACGCGCATCGCGCTTGAGTTCGGCGGCGCTGCGGCGTTTATTACGCCGCGTGGGCGCTTCCTCGTCGTCGTCATCGTCGCGTTCGTGATCTTGCCGCAGCAGTTCGGTGTAGATGAACTTGTCGCAGGCGGTGACGAACGGCTGCGGGGTCTTACGCTCGCCAAAGCCGTACACGATCAGCCCTTGTTCGCGAATGCGCGAGGCCAGCCGTGTGAAGTCGCTGTCGCTCGACACGAGGCAAAAGCCGTCGAAGCGCCCGGTGTAGAGCAGGTCCATTGCGTCGATGATCATCGCGCTGTCGGTCGCGTTCTTGCCGACCGTGTAGCGAAACTGCTGGATCGGCTGAATCGAATATTCGAGCAGGCACTTCTTCCAGCCGTCGAGATTCGGCTTGGTCCAGTCGCCATAGATGCGCTTCACGCTCGCCACGCCGTACTTGGCCACTTCAGTGAGCAGACCTTCGACGATGGCGGGCGCGGCGTTATCGGCGTCGATGAGAACGACGAGGGTCGATCCTTGAACGGCCACTGCGGAAGTCGGTGACATGAATGGGTTCCCTGTGGGCGAAGAGGTAACGCATTATGGCGCGGTTTGCCGCCGGTGCTGTCCCAGCGGCGCAAACCACAACACGGCAATCCCCACCAGCAGACTCGCGGCGGCAAACAGCAGCCCCGACGTGAACGAGTGTGTCCAGTCCTTGAGCGCCCCCACGACGATCGGGCTCAGTGCCGAACCGAGGTTGCCCACCGCATTGATGACGGCGAGCCCGAGCGCGCGTGTTTGCGGCGTGAGGCTGCGATCGGGCACGGTCCAGAAGATCGCCATCGCGGTGTACGCCCCGGTCGAGGCCATGGCAACCCCGGCGAGACGCAGCGACGCTTCGGGTGCGAAACAAGTGACGACCCAGCCCGCCGCCGAGAACAACATCGGCAGCACGAGATGCCAGCGGCGCTCTTGCAGGCGATCGGAGCGGCGCCCCCACCAGATCATGCCGGCGATGGTGCAAAGCGAGGGAATGGCGGCGAGCAGGCCGATGGTGACGTTGCTGCTCGTCGTGCCGAAGCTCTTCACGATCTGCGGAATCCACAGCGACGCGAGTGAGAGCGTGTTGACCAGACAGAAGTAGCCGAGTGCGAACTTCGCCACCGTGGGCGTCAGGATGGCGCGCCAGACGCTGTGTGTCTGCGTCGCGGCGTGACGATTGCCAGCCTGCTGCGCGACGGCAATCGCCGCTTCACGGTCACGTGCAATCATGCCGTCGAGCGTGCGCTTCTCTGCGGGGGAGAGCCAGCGTGCATCCGCCGGTTTGTCGTCGAGATACCACCACGTGGCGAAGCCCAGCAACACCGTCGGCAACCCTTCGAGCACGAAGAGCCATTGCCAGCCGGCGAGGCCTGCCACACCGTCGAGCCGCAACAAATAGCCGGATGCCGCCGCACCGAGCGCCGACGTGACCGGCATCGCGATCATGAACCACGCGTTCGCGCGTGCCCGTGCCGCCGAGGGAAACCAGTCGCCCATGTACAGCAGCATGCCCGGCAGAAAGCCCGCTTCGGTAATGCCGACAATCGCGCGAATCAGGTAGAGGCTGGTGGCATCGTGCGCGAACATCGTGGCGCTCGAGGCGAGTCCCCACGCGATGAGGATGGCGCCGATCCAGCGCCGTGCGCCGAACTTCACGAGCATCAGATTGCTCGGCACGCCGCACAGCACATAGGTCAGATAGAAGACCGTCGACGCCATGCCGAACATGGTGCTCGTGAGTCCGAGGTCCTGACTCATCGTCAGCGCGGCAAAGCCGACGTTGATGCGATCGAGAAACGAGAACAGGAACAGCACGAACAGAAAGCCGAGCAGGCGTCGCGAGACTTTGCGGACGACTGCTTGCTCCATGGCGGCGCTGGGCGCGTCGGCGTGCGATGCAACGGGTACAGGTGTAGCAATGCCGCCAGCGAGGCTGGCGGCAGGGGTCGTGCGGCTCATGATAAGTGTCTTCTCCAACGCGCCCCGCCTTGACTTGTCGTGTGGCGGTGTAAGGAAAGCGGGCCTGCCGTCGAGGGCAGGCGCCGAAAGAATCGATCAGGTGCGTGCGGCTTCGCCAATGAGTTCGATCACGCGCTGCGGGTCACTGATCTCGTTGGCTAGCAACAAGGCGAGTTTGGCGAGCAGCAGTTCACGCCGGTCTGCGGGGGCGGCATCGATGGCCAGCGCGAGGGTGTCGTAAATCTCTTCAAGCCCGGCGATGGCGGTGGGTTGTGCGGTCATGACAGGGGCTTCCCCAAAAGTACGTGGTGTGTGAAATGCTGCAACGCGTGCAGCACTTCACGCGGTTCAGACGCAGGCGGTCGCGTGCGCGAGCGCATCGGCAAGACGCGCGGCGTCGAGCGTCTGCCAGCGCGCGCAGATGTGGTGATCGGGACGCACGAGATAGGCCGTGCCGTGTTCTGCACCGTACCGTTCGAACGCATGACCCGTCGGATCGGGCAACGTGATGTCGGCACCGGCCACCGCGGTTTGCTTGTCGGCGAATGCGATCACCGTCACGGGCACACCGCGCTCACGCCACGTCGCGATGGTGTCGCGCAGCGCGCCGGAGAGTGGCGCGTCGCCGAAGGTCACGAGATGGAAGGCGGCGCCGAGATGATCGTAGAGATAGTCGTTCGCGCCGAGCTTCACGTTCGGTGCGGGCGCGCCGACGGTCGGACCGGCACTCATGCAAGCGTTGTCATCGCTGAGACTGTTCAATGGTGAGTCGCGATAGTCGTGTGCACGCGACGTGCGCCAGTGGAACAGCGGCCGCACGAATGCGTGGTCGAGCGACAGGTCGAGAACGGCGTCGCGCAGCAGGCGGAAGCCATGCGAAGGCGGTGTCATGAAGCGCGTGCTCTTGCCCGCTTCGGCGATGATCTCGCGCGCGGCACCCACGCGATCATGCGTGTACGACGCGAGCAACGCCGACGGTGCCACGCCTTTGGCCACAGCGGCCAGTTTCCATGCCAGATCGATGGCGTCCTGAAAGCCGGTATTCGCGCCGCGCACACCGAAGATCGGCAGCAGGTGAGCGGCATCGCCCGCGAACAGAATGCGTCCGTGCACGTAATCGGGCAGCGTGAGTGCGCGCGCGGAATAGACCGAGCACCAGTCGAGCTCCCACGGTTTACCGCCCAGACCCATCATGTCGAGCTGCGCGTTGATGCGCTCGCGGATCGTCTCCGGTTGCAGCGCGTGTTCGGAGGTTTCCGTGGCGGGCAACTGATAATCCACTCGCCAGATGCCGTCGGGTTCGCGATGCATCAGCACCGTGTTGCCCGGGTTCCAGTCCGGTGCGAAATAGGCGAGGCGTTCGGTCGGCAGGTCGAGATCGATGCGGATGTCGGCGATCACGAAGCGCCCTTCGTAACTCGCCCCTTCGAAGCGCAGTCCCATGGCCGTGCGCACCGTCGAGCGCGCGCCATCCGCTGCTACGAGCCACTGCGCGTGTTGCGTGTATTCGCCGTCGGGCGTGTCGATTTGCAGCGTGACTTGGCCGTTGTTCTGCTTGTTCTGCTCGCTTTGTGTCACGCCGACCAGCTTGTTCCCCCAACGAATCTCGACGAGCGGCTCGCGCTCGATGGCGTCCACCAGATAGCTCTCGAGCACGTTCTGTTGCAGGTTGATGAGCGGGGCGAAGCGATCATCCTCGCTCACGGGAGATTCCATGCGGAACACGCGCTGGCCGCGATAGAACGAATTACCGCTGGTCCATGGCAAGCCCTTCGCGACCACGGCCTCGGCCACACCGACGGCTTGCAGAATCTCCTGCGAGCGGCGCGTGAAGACAATCGCGCGGCTGCCTTCGGAGACTTGTTGCTCGGCTTGCAGCACCACGCAGCGCACGCCATGACGCGCCAGCGCCAGCGCCGCGACCATGCCGATCGGGCCGCCGCCGACGATGGCGACAGGCACTTCGGGCGGCTCGCCTTGCGGGAAAAAGTGCGGATGGACGCGGTACGCGTGATAAAGCGACGCGCGCGGGGAAGTCTCTGGTCGATGCATGGTGCGACACCCGAAAAACGGCTCGACGCGCCCGCCGTCGACCGTCTCGTGTCAGCGCAGAGCCGGCCAGCACAAGCGCGCAGGAAAGGCCAATCTGGCCTTTGCGTATTTAGTTGCTAACGCAACCATTCTAGTGTGCTAAGGTTGCGCCCGCAACCAAATATCGTCTCATTTTGACTAGGGGAAAACACTGAAATGCGGCCTGCTCACAAGACCCTCGATCAGTTCCTGACGTACAAGATGCACCGCCTGATGAAGCAGCACGACAAGCGCATTGCGCAGTCGTACGCGGATGCGGCGCAGTTGAGTCTGGCCGAATCGCGCGTGTTGGCGGCGGTGGGTTCGGCGGGGGCGTTGTCGAACTCCGAGCTGGCGCGGCGTGCGAATCTCGACAAGAGTCAGGCGAGCCGTGGTGCGGACGGATTGGTGTCGCGCGGGCTGGTGAGGCGCGCGCCGGATGAATTCGACGGCCGGGCAGTGAAGGTCACGTTGACGCCGGAAGGCGAGGCCGTGTGGCGCGTGGTGATCGGTGCGGCGCGCGAGCACTATGAACACTTGTTCGAAGCGCTCACAGATGAAGAGATGCGCGTTTACGAGCGATTGCTCGACAAGTTGCTGTTGCGCTCGGATGAACTGGATGGGTCGGACTGAGCGCGACCCGACTTTACAAAAGCTTCAAAAGAAGAGGGGCACCCACGTGAGTCGGTGCCCCTCTTGCATTGCGGCGACGTCCGGCGGTTCAGCAGCGTGGCTGACGCCCCGCAGCCATTACGCGAACGAAAGCGTCTTCGTCAGGTCACCCGGCGGCATGGCGCCGCGTGCCGCGAAGGCGGCATTGCGATAGGCGATGCCTTCGAGCGTGGGCAGGTCATACAGACGTGTGATGAAGCGCAGCACCGAGGTGGTGTCGTAGAACGTGTGATCGACATTGCCGCGCTTGGCGAACGGCGACACGACGAGTGCCGGAATGCGCGAACCCGGGCCCCAGCGGTCGCCTTTGGGCGGGGCGACGTGATCCCACCAGCCGCCGTTTTCGTCGTACGTAATCACAACCATCATGTTCTGCCACTGCGGCGACTTCATCAGGTGGGCGAGGATGTTCGCCACGTGCTGATCGCCCGACTCCACATCCGAGTAGCCGGCGTGCTGGTTCAGGTTGCCTTGCGGCTTGTAGAACGTCACGGCGGGCAGCTTGCCTGCGATGGCGTCGGCGATGAACTTGTTCGAGATCGGGCCGTCGCCGAGACCGCCGTCGCGCAGATGTTCTTCACGCGCGGCGGTGCCGGGTGCGAACTGGGCGAAGTAGTTGAACGGCTGGTGGTGGTACTGGAAGTTCGGCGTATCCGGCCCGCCCTTGTGATCGAGCGCGGCCTGCCATGCGCCCGCATACCAGGCCCACGAGACACCCTTCGACGAGAGCAGGTCGCCGATGGTGGCGAAGTTTTGCGGCGGCAGCGTGCTCGGGTTCGACGGATCGGCGAGGTTCTTGTCGCCACTGGCCGACGGCTTGACCGGCGACGGCTGATACGGCGGCATCATCGTGTTCACGGCGAAGTTATCGGGCGTGATGGCCCCGTCGCGCACGAACTTCGGCTTGCCGTCGGCCGCGGCGGCCGGCGATTCGGCATGCACGGCCAGACGCACGCCTTGCGGGCCGTCGGCGAGCACGGCGATCTTGTCCTTGGCCGGGCTTTGCGCGGCGTTCGGGTACACCGGCGGGCGGCCGGTGATCAGGAACTGGTGATTCAGGAACGAACCGCCGAAAGCCGCCATGAAGAAGTTGTCGCACATCGTGTACTGCTGCGCGATCTTGTACATGTTGAGCGTCTTGGCGGTCTCGCCGTAGTAGCCCATGACGAGGCCACCGGAGTCGGCCCACGCGGCGAACTGGTTGTTCGTGCCATCGGCGATCTGCATCTGGTTCTGCCAGAACACGTGCCAGAGGTCACGGGTGATGACCGATTCCGGCAGCAGCTTGCCTTCGGCGTCCTTGAGCATGAACGGGGCGTTCGGCTGGCGCGGGATGTCTTTTTCGGTGATGTGGTACTTCTTGCCGCCGATGGTCTGGGCCTTGGGCACGAGGCCATCGAAGAACGGCGGGAGCAGCGACATCGGCGTTTTGCCGTCGCGATCGATCTGCGTGTAGGCGGAGGCGGGCACCTTCGAGAGCGGCTTCTCGACGCCGGGGAAGTCGGCGAACAGGTTGTTGAAGCTGCGGTTCTCGAGGTAGATCACGACCACGGTCTTGATGCTGGCCTTGAGCTGCGCGTCGAACGTACCGCCGGGCGCGACAACGGTCGGGGCACCGGCACCGCCTTCGGCGGCGCAGCCCGTGAGGGCGGTGGTGGCGCCTGCGGCACCGGCGGCACCGATGGCGGCCAGGCCTTGCAGAATGCGGCGACGCGACGGGTCGGACGGATTGTCGTCCTGACTGTCGAGGGCGGGGTCGTGCGGCTGGGGCGTGGCGTCGTGCGTCATGATGTCCTTGTGTGACGTGTCGGGCTTGGTGCGCGCGTGGGCGCCCGCAGACGGTCGGCAAGGGTACGACGTACGAGTCAGGTCGTCACCCTGCCCGGGCGGGCGAGGCAGACGACGTTTTTACGCGTCGATTGTGACAATTCAGTGACGAAACAAAGGCACTTCCCGGTGAGGGGGCGGAAGTGGCTGGGGCGGGCTAGGTGCTACGGGGGGCGGCAGGGTGCGGCGGGGAAATTCCGAATGTTTTGGGGCGATGTGCCACGCGGGCTTTGCGGTTTCTACAATGCACCGTTGCACTTCGAAAGTGTCCCGATTCTCCGTATCTCCATTCGCCCAATTCCCCAATTCCCCGGACGCATGTTCGGGGCATGTTGCCCATCCCGCCAATGACTTCCCTACTGAGTACCCGCCTGCGGTCCGACCTGCCGTTCGATGTTCGCTTGCTTCGCGTCATGCGAGAGCGATCGATGGAAGGGCAGGAGATGTCGACCTCCGAACAACTTGCCGACGCGACAACGGTTGGCCTTGAAACCGTGCGCGATGCACTCGGCCGCTTGTGGGCAGGGGGCGATGTGGTTCGGCTTGGGGGCGGCGAGGCCCCACGATACGTCGTGGTGAGCGAGGCGGCAGGCAGCGTTGTTTGCGAACCGCATTTGACGCACGACGTCAGTCCGCCGCTTGATACGTCCCCTGCAACCGACACCGAGGCAGTGTGGGCCGACACGTCGCCGGAGGCGGTGTTGCGCCGTCGACTGGAGGCACCGCTCTCGACGCGCACTGCGGTGGGCTACCTGCGGGATTTCGTCGACAGTTACGTCCCCAATCAAACATCGCTATTGCCCGCGGAGTTGGCGCGCGGATTGTTTGGGGCAGGGCGGCTTCCCGGCCGTCAACCGGCGGGCACATTTGCACGGCGTGTGCTGGAGGAATTGCTGATCGATCTGTCGTGGTCGTCGTCGCGACTGGAAGGTAACCGCTATAGCTTGCTGGAAACCGAAGCACTGTTTCGCGAAAAGACGATCGACGGGGATCGCGATGCGGTGATGTTGCTCAATCACAAACGCGCGATTGAGTTTCTGGTGGATGCGGTGCCGCATGAGGGGCTAACCACGAGCTTGCTGCGCAATTTGCACGCCTTGCTTATGCAGGACCTGCTCTCAAACCGGAACGCCCTCGGCACGATCCGGTGCCGGCCCGTTGGTATTACGGATACGCGCTTTCAGCCGGAGCAGACACCTTGCGTGCTCGACGAAATGTTCACGCAGATCGTGACGAAGGCGGCAGAAATCCGAAATCCTATCGAGGCGGCATTCTTCCTCTGGGTGCAGTTGCCGTATCTGCAACCGTTCGAAGACGGCAACAAGCGAACGAGCCGCCTCGCTGCCAATGTGCCGTTGATGCTCAAGAACTGCGCGCCACTGTCATTTCTTGATGTTGATCCGATGGAATATGCGCAAGCCATGATCGGCGTGTACGAGTTTCGCGACACATCGCTCGCAGTTCGGCTGTTCGAACGAACTTACCGCAGATCGTTGACGAAGTACGCCACTGCGGCGCTCTCGGATGATTCACCGGATTTGGAGCGTGTGAATTTTCGCGCGCAATTGACTGTCGCGATCGATCGCATCGTCCGGGCCGGCGCCACGGTGTCGGATGCGGTATCGGCACTCAGTCTCACGACGGGCGCCTGCCAAACCTTTGTGCCGATTCTGGAGGAGGAGTTGTCGGAGCTCGGGCCTTTCAACTGCGCACGCTATTACCTGACACCGCATATGACGCAAACGTGGATTGATGCGGGGCGCCCGAGTTGATTCAGAGGTTGCGCGTCGCAGGCTTAGAGGCGTTGTACCCACTATCCTCAAACAGCCCGGTACGGAACTGTTCGACCAGATCGTCGAGCAGGGCACGCAGTGCGCTCGGCATCTGCTTACGTGACGTGTAGACGCCGTACACCGTCATTTCGCGTGGCACGTAATCGGGTAGCAGCGCCTGCAACGTGCCGTCGCGCAGGTGTGGCAACGCCGCATACACCGGCTGCATGCCGATGCCGGCACCGGCCAGCGTCGCCGAGAGCAATACGTTGGCCTCGTTGGCCGACAGATTGCCGCCGACGGGGACGCCCAATGGCGTACCGTCATGCGTGAATTGCCACAGACTCTTGCCGAAGTACGTGTACGTCAGACAGTTATGCAACGCCAGATCTTCGGCGCGCGAGGGCGTGCCATGGCGTTGCAGATACGCCGGTGCTGCACACACCACGGAATGGCAGGTCGCCAGCCGCCGCACGATTAATCCCGGCGCCGGCTCGGATGTCACGCGAATCGCCAGATCGATGCGCTCGTCGACCAGATCGACGGTGCGATCCGCCACCACGAGATCGATGGCCACGCCCGGATGCCGCGCAATGAACCGCGTGACCGCCGCTGCCAGAAACGCCTGCCCGAGCGACGTGCTGCACGCCACCCGCAACAACCCGCGCGGGGTCGTGTCGTCATGCGACACGCTGGCAAGATCGTCGGCGATGCCCAGCATCTCGCGGCACCGGGGCAGCGCGTCGAGCCCCGCCTCCGTCAAACTCACCGCCCGCGTCGTGCGATGCAACAACCGCGTGCCGAGCCACGCCTCCAACTCCGCCAGATAACGCGAGACCATCGCGCGCGACATGTCGAGCCGCTGCGACGCCGCCGTAAGCGAGCCGCGCTCGGCCACTTCGGTAAAGACACGCATGGCTGTCAGCCGATCCATGATTTGCTCGATCGATGCAACAAAGTGATCGTCATTATGGGCTTTTTCTGAGCGATTGGCGCGTCTACGATGTCACTCATGGAACGCGTCGAGCGCCGACGCAGGCAAGCAAGAGCGCCGGTACGCCGGCAGCCCGTTCAAAAGGACACCCCCGACATGACTCAAGCCCGTTTGCATTACATCGCCGATCCGCTGTGCGGCTGGTGCTACGCCGCCGCACCGCTCGTACGCGCTGCCCGTGACGTCGCCGGTCTCGACATCGCCCTGCACGGCGGCGGCATGATGGCCGGGCCCAATGCGCAGGCGGTCACGCCGCAATTGCGTAATTACGTGATGCCGCACGATCACCGCATCGCCGCGCTCACCGGCCAGCCGTTTGGCGATGCCTACTTCGAAGGCCTGCTGCGTGACGACAGCGCCGTATTCGACTCGGCACCGCCGACGGCCGCCGTGCTGGCCGCCGAGACGCTCGCCGGGCGTGGTCTCGATATGTTTGCCGCCCTGCAACGGGCGCACTACGTCGACGGCAAGCGCATCGCCGATCGCGATGTGCTCATCGATCTCGCTGCCGGACTCGGTCTCGATCGCGACGCCTTTGCCGACGCGTTCGATGCGCAGGACGATGCCGCGCTCATGCGCCATTTCCGCGAAAGCCGCGCGTGGCTGACGCGTGTCGGCGGCAGTGGCTTTCCGACGTTCGCGCTGGAGATCGACGGCCAACTCGAACGACTGGAACCGGGGCGCTATCTCGGCAAACCCGACGCGTGGCGCGACGCACTGCGTGAACGCCTGCTCGCGGCGCAAGCGGTGCAAGGCAACGCCTCGGCGGGCGCCCAAACCACCGGCAACGACGCCGGCACGCCCCCGCAATGCGGCCCCGACGGCTGCGCAATCTGATGCTGCGGCGGTGGCGTCGGCGGATGACGCCACCACCGCTGAATTCCCCCCTCACTTTTCCCCCACTCTCAGGAGACTCCCGATGAAAGTCGCATTGATTGGTATTACCGGCCGCGTGGGTACGCGTGTTGCGGCCGAGTTGCTGCAACGTGGTCACACGGTCACGGGTATTGCCCGCAACCCCGAGCGCGTCGAAGCCGAAGCGGGCCTGCGCGTCGTCAAGGGCGATGCTGCCGATCCGGCATCGCTCGCGCCGCTGCTCGCAGGCAACGACGCCGTGATCAGCGCCGGTCGTTTCGTGTCGATGGACGCAGCGAAGCTGGTCGACGCCGTGAAGCGCGCAGGCGTGCCGCGTCTGCTCGTCGTGGGTGGTGCGGGAAGTCTGGAGGTGGCGCCGGGCAAGGCACTGATCGACACGCCGGAATTTCCCGAAGCGTACAAGGCGGAAGCCAGTGCGGGCCGCGACTTCCTTAACGTGCTGCGTGCCGAGCCCAAAGACTCGTCGCTGAACTGGACCTTTCTGTCGCCGTCGGCCCTGTTCGAGCCGGGTGAGCGCACGGGCAAGTTCCGTCTCGGGGGCGATGGCCTGCTGGTCGATGCCAACGGCAAGAGCTGGATTTCGATGGAAGACTACGCCATCGCGTTGGTCGATGAACTCGAAAAGAATCAGCACCCGCGCGCGCGTTTCACCATCGGGTACTGATTCGCGACGCAGCCGCGGCGGTTTGACGGCGGATCGGATATCGAGCGAGGGCGGTGACGTCCTCGCTCGAAGTCTTTGGCGCGGTCGAGAATCATCGCTGAACGCTGACGTCAGCGTGCCTTTCGGAACGTCAGGTTAAAACGCACCGCGTCGGCGTCGAAGCTGCCTTCCACGCTGGCGATGCCGTGATAGACGAGCCGCGACGGGCCGCCCCACACGACGACATCCCCCGGTTCCAGCCGCACCTTTCGCGTGCGGTCGCCGCGCTGCAATCCTCCCCAGAGAAAGACCGCCGGCAAGCCGAGCGAGACCGATACGATCGGTGCGCCCAACTCGCGTTCGTCCTTGTCCTGATGCAGCGTGAGACGTGCGTCCAGCGTGTAGCGATTGATCAGGCAGGCATCCGGCGCGAAGTCGGCGTACCCGGCGGCGTTTGCCGCCTCCCGCGCCAGTTTCACGAACGACGCCGGCATGGCAGGCCACGCCTTTCCCGAGAGCGGATCGCTAGTGCCATAGCGATACCCCATCCGGTCACTGATCCAACCCACTTCGCCGCAATTGGTCATGGCGACCGACATGCGTTTGCCGCCCGGCGTGAGCCAGTGGCGTAACGGCGCCTGTGCCATCACCCCATCGATATCGGTTTGCAACGCATCGAGGCTCGCACCGGCATAGCCGCGCAGCACGAACGCGCCGGGGCCGAGTTCGTCGGCCTGCACGGTTTGCGTCGCGCGGGAATCTGGCGAATCGTTGGAATGAGAGAAGAGGTCGAGTGTCATGTGGCGTCGTGCAGAATCAGGCCCAGCGTGTGCCGGTGACCACTGCGCAGGCGGCTCACGCCATGGCGAAGATTCACGCGATACACGCCGCGTGTGCCGTTCACCGGGCGATGATTCACGGCGAACACCACCGCATCCCCGCGCATTAACGGCATCACTTCGGCGCGCGATTGCATCCGCGGACGCTGCTCCGTCAGCACGAACTCGCCGCCGGTGAAATCTTCGCCCGGTTGCGAAAGCAGAATGGCCACCTGCAACGGGAACACATGTTCCCCATAAAGGTCTTGATGCAGGCAATTGTAGTCGCCGGTGCGATATCGCAGCAGGAGCGGTGTCGGGCGGCGCTGACCTGCCGCGTGACACTGTTCGAGAAACGCGGCGTGTGTCGATGGATAACGAACGTCGATGCCAAGCGCGGCGTGCCAGCGGTGGGCGATCTCTCGCAACGGCGCGTAGAACCCTTCGCGCAATTCGGCAACGAGCGGTGGCAGCGGATAGGCGAAATATTGGTATTCCCCCAGCCCGAAACCGTGGCGCGCCATCACCACCCGGCTGCGAAAGCGCGATGACGTTGGCGTAATGCTCGGGCGGCCGTCGGTCTCGCCATACATGTCGGCGATCGCCGCGCATTCCGCTGCGCTCAACAGATTCGGTACACGTGCGGCACCGAAACCATTGAGCTCGCCTTCGATCGCTTGCCAGTCGAGCGTCTGCACCCGGCCGACCTGTTCACGCGCGGTCATCGCTTCCCCTTTGCGGACGCGCCAACCGCACCGACCGCGCCAACCATCTCGGCCTGTTCGTGCGCGAGCAGTGCGCGCTTGCGCTCCACGCCCCAGCGATAGCCCGACAGCCCGCCGTCATGACGCACGATCCGGTGACACGGAATCGCCACGGCCAGCGTGTTCGATGCGCAGGCCTGTGCGACGGCCCGCACGGCTCGCGGCGCGCCGATCCGCTCGGCGATCTCGGAATAGCTTGCGACCTTGCCTGCCGGCACATCGCGCAACGCCTGCCAGACCCGTTGCTGAAAAGCGGTGCCCCGCACATCCAGCGGCAGCGACAACCCGAGGCGCGGCGACTCGATAAAGCCGACCACTTGGGCGACCCAGCGCTCGAATTCGGCATCGGCGCCCGTGAGTTCTGCTTTCGGGAAACGATCCTGCAATTCGTGCACAAGGGTTTCCGGATCGTCGCCCAGCGAGATCGCGCACAACCCGCGCGGCGTGGCAGCCACGAGCAACGCGCCAAGGGAACACTGCGCGACGGCAAAGCGAATCGACTCCGCTTGTCCGCCGGCGCGGAATGCGGCCGGTTTCATGCCGAGCAACGCATCGGCGTTCTCATAGAAACGGCCGTTTGAGTTGAAGCCTGCGTCGTAGAACGCCGATGTCACGCTGCCGGCGGCGGGCAGGGCATCGCGCACGCGCTCGGCGCGGCGTCCGTTGGCATAGGCACGCGGTGTCACACCGGTGACGGCCCGAAACAGGCGATGGAAGTAATGCGGGCTGAGACCGGCCTCGGCGGCGAGGTCTTCCAGACGTGGCGCGACCTCGGCTGTGTCGATACGGCGGCACGCGGCGGTGATCAGTTCGGCATGACGTGCATCGAGCGTGCCCTGATCCGGCTTGCAACGCTTGCACGGACGAAAACCAGCCCGCTCGGCCTCGGCCATATCGGCGTGAAACGCCACGTTCTCGCGCAGTGCAAGACGTGCCCCGCACGACGGCCGGCAATACACGCCGGTCGTGCGCACGGAATAGAAAAATGCCCCGTCGGCCTCTTTATCGCGCGCGGCGACGGCAGCCCATTTGGCGGCGTCGGTCGCGTACCGGGTCGCGGACGTATTCGACTGCCCCGCCGTTGCCGAAGACTGGCGTGCGCCATTCGTGTGCTTCGCGGTATGGGTATTCGCGCTATCCGGCGTATGGCCGGCACTCGCAGGGCTGACGTGACGAACTGAAGGCTTGGTACTCACTTGATTGGCACACATCGCAGTGTTCTCCCAATGACTGATGACTTGCCTTCAGTGTAGGGAGCCGGCCGCGATACCGCGCTCCGCTTCTTGCTATTGAATTCGACCCAGTGCCGGCGCGGCTCACACGCCCGGTGGCATGGTTGTGCCGAGTTTGGCCGCGAAGCTCATGACCATCACCAGCACGAGGGCTTCGATGGCGATCACGCGAGCGAAGGCCGTGGTGTCCAGATGCGCCTCGCCGGTATCGAGCGCCAGACGCGGCAGAAAATGCCAGCGGTTCCATGCGCCCAGCACGGCAGCACAGGCGACGAGCACGAGCTTGGTGATCAGCCACGCGAGATACGGCGCGTTCTGCGTTGCAAACCACATAGAGGGCGTCTCGCCCAGCGTACGCCACGCGTTGAACGCCCCGGTAACGAGCGCGACGAACATCGCCAGCGTGGCCACCGACGACAGACGTTCGCCGTAGGCGGCTCTCGCGCCGACCGGCCAATGCCGCCAGCCCGGGATGACACAGCCGGCGACCAGCAGTACGCCGGTCCACGTTGCCGCCGCACCCACGTGCAGTGTGTGTATGCCGATGGCAAGCCACGGCATGGGCGCGTCGGCGGCGTGGCCGGTGCCTGCCCGGGCCAGTGCCAGCAACACGGCCCCGACCGCGTAGATGGTGCGTGCGTGACGCTCCTGCTGATGCTCGCGGAGATGGTGACGGTCGCGGGGATCGTCTGCGACAGGCGGCGAGTCGCGCAAACGGCGGCGCGCGTCGTACCACGTCCACGCGCCCGCACAGAGCAGCGCGACGCCCAGCGCCGCGACCCATTGCATGCGTCCGTAATGCGATTGCGTGAGTACCAGCCACACGTCGCCGAGCATGGCGGACGTGCTCTCCCAATCGCCGCCGGTCATGGCCTGCGTACTCGCCAGCACATAGGCGGCCCACGCCACGACGGCGAGCCCGGCCGCAAACCCCGGCAGCACACGCAACGTGAGCCCGCGGCGCACCGCGTGCGGACTGCGCAGCAACAACACGCCGAGCGCCAACGCCAGCGCGAGGTTGAGCAGGCCGGCGGTTGCCGGCTGCCAGGTGCCCGCCGCGAGATCGGCCGGCATCACTTCACGGTGAACTTGAAGCTGCCTTGCGTGCGGTGCCCGTCGTTCGCCACGGCGACCCAGTTCGCCTGATAGTCACCGGCGGCGAGCGCCGGCAACGCCAGCGTGAGCGTCTTGCGGGCGGCGTCGAGTTCGGCCTTCGCCTCGGTGACGGGCTTGCCCTTCGCATCGACGACGGTGAGCTTCGAGAGCGCACCTTCGAGGGCCGAGTCGAACGTGACGCGTGCCGACTTCGGCGCGTCGACCGTGGCTTGCGCCGCAGGCTCGCTCGATACCGGATGCGCATGGGCCCACGCGCCTTGGGAAAGCCCTGCCAAGCCGAGGGTGGCAACAAGCGCAAGCGCTCGCGTGGCGCGGCGCAACGGGTGGGAACGACGGCTCGGAGCGCCCGGGGCGCGTGTGGCGTAAGAGGTCTTGGACATACGCATATTGAGTTTGATGAAAAAGGGATTGGGAACGGCAATGTGGCGTATCGGGCGCCTCACTATGCGCGACCTGCACCGCTCGCGCAGTATCGCAGACCTTGCAGACCGATGCAGCCGCCCGGCGGTTCCGCGACAGGCGGTGCGACGCGGTGTCGCGCCGTCCGCGGCTGGGTATGCCCTGTTCGGTGTTTGTCTGATATTTGCAACTCAGTTGCAAGTTCGGGAATCTCTCCGTATCATCGCGTCATATTGCAACTCAATTGCATTTTTGCGGCGACCGTTCGTCGCAGCCCCGTATGCGCGCCGACGCGTTCGATCTGGCTTGACGTTGCACCGGTCCCCCCGACGGCGCGCGCCACCGGCGTCACGCCCACGCCCTGCCGGCTTTTCCCAGGCTCCGGCATGGCGACACCCCTCGCGAGCGTCGTCGGCGCGCATCCCTACGGGGCCGCGTCGCGCTCACGCGTGGCCGGCCACATCCGTGAAAGGTTCGAAAGGCAGCGGGCGTTGCCAGCCATTGATCGCCCCCCACGCAAACAGGATCCATCCGCCATGACACCTCCTCTCAACGCCACTGCCGCCGGCAGTGCCGACCGCCGTCTGCCCGTCACCGTCCTCTCCGGCTTCCTCGGGGCCGGCAAGACCACGCTGCTCAATCACGTGCTGGGCAATCGCGAAGGCCTGCGCGTCGCGGTGCTCGTCAACGACATGAGTGAAGTCAACATCGACGCCTCGTTCGTCGAACGGGGCGCCGCCAACGCCGGTGCGGCGCTGTCGCGCACGGAAGAGAAGCTGGTCGAAATGAGCAACGGCTGCATCTGCTGCACGTTGCGCGAAGACCTGCTGATCGCCGTGCGGGAGTTGGCGCAGGACGGCCGCTTCGACTATCTGCTGATCGAATCGACCGGTATTGCCGAACCGATGCCGGTGGCCGCGACCTTCGAGTTTCGCGATGAAGCCGGCCAGTCGCTCGCCGACGTGGCCCGTCTCGACACGATGGTGACCGTGGTCGACGCGCTGCACGTGCTTGAAGACTTCCATGGTCTGGACACGCTCGCGCAACGTGGCGAAGTCGCGGGCGAAGAAGATGAACGCCGTCTGGCGGAACTGCTGACCGAACAAATCGAATTTGCCGACGTGGTGGTGGTGAGCAAGGTCGATTGTGTCGACGCGGCGCGACTCGACGCCGTGAAGGCACTGATCACCGGCCTCAATCCGTCGGCACGCATCGTGCTCGGCGAGCGCGGGCAGGTGCCGCTGACCGAAGTGCTGGGCACGGGACGCTTCGACCCGGAGCGTGCGGAGCAGATGGCCGGTTGGGCGCAGGCACTCGTGGGCGATCACGCGTCGGAAGCCGACACCTTTGGCGTGACGAGCTTCGTGCTGCGCCATCGCGAGCCGCTGCACCCCGCGCGCTTTGCCGCGTTCATGGGGATGCCGCTGCCGGGGTTGATGCGGGCGAAGGGCTACGTATGGGTGGCGAACCGGCCCGCGTGGGCGCTTGCCTACTCGCGTGCAGGCAATACGGCGACGCTGGAGGCCGTCGGCCAGTGGTGGGCCGCCGCAGACCCCGATCATTGGCCGGCGCTTGGCGACCCGCAGCGCGACGCGATCGAAGCCAATTGGGAAGCACCGTGGGGCGACCGCATCAACGAAGTCGTCTTCATCGGGCGTGAAATGGATCGCACCGCCATCGAGTTCGCGTTCGCCGAGTGCCGTCTGGGTGTGGTCGAACTGGCGCAGGGTGACGCCGCATGGCGCGACTCGCAGGACGCGCTGGCGCTCGACTTGCCGGGCGGCACTGCATGAGTCGTGTGGGCTTGATTGGCGGCTTGAAAGGAATGGGGATGGGGCGTGTGAGTGGCAGCAACGACATGAACGGCAGCGCCGATCGCGCGCAGTTCACGCTCTCGCGCAGCTTCGTGTTTGAAGCGGCGCACACGCTGGCCCGGCGCGACATCGATCCGCCGAGCATCGACGCGAGCCGCCGCATTCATGGGCACAGCTACCGTGCGACGGTAGAAGTGACGGGCAAGCCGCAGGGCGAGACGGGCATGGTGCTCGACCTCGCCGTCTTCGACGCGGCGTTGGCGCAGGTGTGCGAGCGCCTCGATCACCGGCTGCTCGACGATGTCGCCGGGCTTGGGCCCGCCACGCTCGAGAACCTGTGCAGTTTCATCTGGCGCACGCTGGCACCGCGTCTTGTCGGACTCTCACGCGTGACCGTGAGCCGCGATGCGCGCGGCGACGCATGTTCACTTGTGATCGGCCCTGCATGAGCGCCAACAGGACGCATGAAAAAGCGGACGGTCCCTAAGGTACCGTCCGCTTTGCATGACGCATGACGCGCGGCGGTTGATCGCCGTACGTCATGCCCCTGCGACTTAGAAGTCAGGCGTTTCCACCGGGCGCAGATCGAACACCAGCACTTCGGCGTCCTTGCCCTTCGCGAGCGTGAGCGCGGTTTCTTCGCGCACCCGCACGCCGTCGCCTTCACCCAGCGCGACACCGTTCAGTTCCACACTGCCGCGTGCGACATGCACGTAGGCGTAGCGGTTGGGCGCAATCGCCAGCGTGGCCGATTCGTCACCGTCGAACAGTCCGGCGTACACGCGCGCATCCTGATGGATGTGCAGCGAGTTGTCGGCGCCGTCCGGCGACATGATCAGGCGCAGACGGCCGCGCTTTTCTTCCGGCGAGAAACGCTGTTGCTGATACTCCGGCGTGATGCCTTTCTGGTTCGGCACGATCCAGATTTGCAGGAAGTGCACCGGCGAGGTCGGCGAATGATTGAACTCGCTGTGCGCCACGCCGCGTCCGGCACTCATCAACTGCACGTCACCCGGCTCGATCACGGAGCCCGTGCCCATGGTGTCCTTGTGTTCGAGCGCGCCTTCGAGCACGTACGAAAAGATTTCCATGTCGCGGTGCGGGTGCTTGCCGAAACCTTGCGCCGGGGCCACGCGGTCGTCGTTGATCACGAGCAGGTCGGAGAAGCCGACTTGCTTCGGATCGTAATAGTTGGCGAACGAGAACGTGTGATGCGAGTTGAGCCAGCCGTGATTGGCAACGCCCCGGTCGGCAGCTTGTCTGATGTCCAGCATGTTGGGCTCCTTGATGTTCGTCGATTCGGTTCGAATCAGTGAGAGGCGGTGATGCGGTGTTGATTGCCTCGATGACTCACATTTTAGGGTCCCCAACGAGAACTACAATCCGCCTGAATGGCGAATGATTGTCATGTGATAGGTGACAATTGTTGTGCCATGGATTGACGGGATTTCCGTGCGAAGGCCGGATAAATCCGAGTCGAGCGGTGAGATTTGCCGAAAAGTCGCGTGAAAACGGCAAAGACGTGCGGCCGATGCGCGCGTTGACGCACGATGTGCGAGACTACGAGCCTTCTTTCGCACCGCATGCTGGCCGCGTTGTGAGGCCACGGGTCTCGCAGCCACCGGACCTGCCGTGCCTCTCAGCCTGACCGCCCCCACTCTGGAGATTCGTCATGAGCCGCACCTTTGCCTTTCGTATCGTCAACGTTTTTGCCGAAACCACGTTCGGCGGCAATCCGCTGTGTGTTTTCGAAGATGCGCGCGGCATGAGCGACGACGAAATGCGAGCGCTGGCGCGACAGTTCAATCTGTCCGAGACGACATTCATCCTGCCGTCGGAGACCGCCGACGCGCACGTGCGTATCTTCACGCCCGGGTATGAAATGCGTTTTGCCGGTCACCCGACGCTGGGTACCGCGCATGTGCTGCGTTCGATGCGCAACCTTGGCGACTCGTTGACGCTGCAATTCGCAGCCGGTCTCGTGCCGGTGCAGGCCGAAGGCGATCATTGGACGCTCACGGCGCCGTCGCACGGCGAACCTAAGATCGTGAAGGCGCAGGAAGCCGATGCCGATATCGCGGCACTCGTGCGTCTGACGCGTGACGATCTGGCGCAATCGCCGCAGTGGGTCGATACCGGCGCCGATCAGTTGCTGATTCCGCTGAAGAACGCCGACGCAGTGGCCCGTGCCACGCCGGACAGCGCGCGGCTGGAACGCTGGCCGCTCTCCAGCCTCGAGCGCAAGACGGGCTACGTGTTTTCCATCGATGCGAATCATGGCGGCGAGCTGGAAGTGACCGCGCGCTACTTCTTCACGACGCAAGGCGGTGGCGTGAGCGAAGATCCGGGCACCGGTTCGGCCTGCGCGAATCTGGGCGGCTGGTTGATCGGGCAGGGCTATCCGTTGCCGGTGCGTGCACGCGTGTCGCAAGGCGACGCGATCGAGCGTCCGTGCCGCCTGACGCTCGAAGTGACGGCCGATCGCCAGATTCGCGTCGGCGGTAATGTGATCGAACTCGCGCGCGGCGAAGTCAGCCTGTAAGTCAGCCTGAAAGCCAGCCCGTAAGCGCGAGGGAGAGTTCAACGGATGTACGCATTGGCAGCGCCGGTCGAGACCGAGCTGGAAATCAAGAAGAGCCGGTTTATCGGCATTGTCATGCCCGTGGCATCCCGCGAGGCAGCAATGCGCGAACTCGACGCGCTGCGCGTGCGTTATCCCAACGCGACGCATTACTGCTGGGTGTTGTTGTGCGAAGGCGCGTCGGGTTTCGACGATGACGGCGAGCCCGGTGGCACAGCGGCCAAGCCAATGTACAACGTGCTGATGCACAAGGAGCTGGCCAATGTGCTGGCCGTGGTGGTGCGCTACTACGGCGGTATCAAACTCGGTGCGGGCGGCCTGACCCGCGCGTACGGACAGGCGGTGAGCGAAGCGCTGAAGCTGGCGACGCTGACCGCCGTCGAACCGATGGCGGAGCCGAGTTACCGGTGCAGCTTCGCGCACGAAGCGCCGCTGCGCCGGATTGCCGAGCGTCACGCGGCCACCGTACTCGATGTCAGCTACGACGACGGCGTAACCCTGCGGCTGAGTCTCAAGGCGCGCGATGTCGACGCGTTCGAGGCCGACGCTACCGAAGCGCTCAGCGGCGGACTCGAACGGGTCTAGGCAAGGCGCGATCTACGCTGCGAGACGTCGGCAAACAGGTCTTCGCCGAATGGCCGACATCACGGTGGCCGACGCCCGCACACCGCACATGCCTCCCAATTACCGAACGTTGATGACGCCGCGCATGCCGGCTTCGTAATGGCCCGGTTCCAGACACGCGAAGTCCACCGTGCCGGCTTGCGTGAAATGCCATACGAGCGTCTTTTGCTGACCCGGATCGACGGTGACCGCATTGGGCTCGGCGTGCGACATGCCGGGCATCTGCTGCATCATCTTCGCGTGTTCGGTGAGCGACGCTGCAGTGCCCAACATCATCTCGTGACGAATCTTGCCGCTGTTGGTAACGACGAAACGCACTGTGTCGCCACGGCGCACGGTGAGGGTGCCCGGCGAGAAACGCATAGAGTCGCGCATGTCGACTTCGACCGTGCGCGTAGCTTGCGCCGCGTCGCCCGCTTCACCGATATTGGTCGCGGCACCGTCGCCGTGCGCGTGCTGCATGTTGTGCATCGCGTGCGGATCGTCGGCAAACGCCGGGGCTGCTGAGACACTCAGCCCTAGCGCAGCCACTGGAATCAGCAAGCGAATGACATGGCGCGACGGCATGCGTGCGGACAAGGGCGATTGCGGCAGACGGGCAAGCTGACGGCGGATCTGACGGAAGTTGAACGAGCGAATCATGATTTGCCTCCGGTAACGGGCGGACGTTGAGAAGAAGGTGAAGCCGAGGGTAGCGTTGACGCATCGCCTTGCCACGCGCGCGCGACCGAGCCGCGTGGCGCGCCGGGCTTCTGGGCATACCAGCCGGGATCGCGATAACTGTCGCGCGGCTGGTCGCGCCGCACTTTTACGGTGGTGAACATGCCGCCCATTTCGATCGGCCCATACGGACCGGTGCCGGTCATCATCGGCAGCGTGTTCTCGGGCAGTGGCATCTCCATGCCGTTCATCGAGCCTCCGGTTTCTCCCATCGCCATATAGTCGGGAATGATGCGCGCAATCTTGCCGGCGATGTCACGTTGATTCACGCCAAGCATGGTGGGCACTTCGTGTCCCATAGGGTTCATCGTATGGTGCGATTTGTGGCAATGGAAGGCCCAGTCGCCCAGCTCTGTCGCCTCGAACTCGATGGCGCGCATCTGGCCGACCGCGACATCGGTCGTCACTTCGGGCCACTGCGCGGAGGGTGGCACCCAACCGCCGTCCGTCCCCGTCACCTTGAACTCGTGACCGTGCAGATGAATCGGGTGGTTGGTCATGGTCAGGTTGCCCACGCGAATGCGCACGCGGTCTCCCTGACGCGCCACCATCGGGTCGATGCCCGGAAACGCACGGCTGTTCCACGTCCACAGGTTGAAGTCGGTCATCTCGTTCACGCGCGGCGTGCGGGTGCCCGGGTCGATCGCATACGCGTTGATGAGAAACACGTAATCGCGGTCGACGGGCATCGCCGCCGGATCTTTCGGGTGCGTGACCCAGAAGCCCATCAACCCCATGGCCATCTGCATCATCTCGTCGGCGTGCGGGTGATACATGAACGTGCCCGCGCGCTTGGCTTCGAACTCGTAGACGTAGGTCTGCCCCGGAGCAATCGCACGCTGGTTGAGGCCCGCCACACCATCCATGCCATTGGGCAAGCGCTGGCCATGCCAATGCACGCTCGTCGCTTCGGGCAGACGATTGGTGACGTAGAGCCGCACGCGGTCGCCTTCCACGACTTCGATGGTCGGCCCCGGACTCTGGCCGTTGTAACCCCACAGATTCGCCTGCATGCCGGGCGCAATCTCGCGCACGACGGGCTCGGCAATCAGATGGAATTCCTTCACGCCATTGCGCATGCGCCATGGCAAGGTCCAGCCGTTGAGCGTGACGACGGGCCGGTATGGGCGCCCGTTGGGCGGCGCGTGCGGCGTCGCGGTGCTGGCGTCGCTGCGTGTGGCCGCTTCGGGGATAGCTGCGAGACTGGTGCGCTCGACGGCGGCCGTGCCCATCACCGCCAGACTCGCGTCACGCAGGAATCGTCGACGTGAAGTCATGCGCCACCTCCCAAGCTTTCACGCAACGCCGCATCGGCCAGCCAGAAGTCTGCGGTGGCGTCGATGTAGGCGAGCACGGTGTCGCGTTGTTCGCGAGCGTCCGTGAGTAAGTCGAACACGCTGGACAGCATGCCGTTGTAGCGCAGCAGCATTTCGTCGGAGACACGCTGGCGCAGCGGCAAGACCGTCACGCGATAGTGCTCGGCGATGTCCCACGCGGCGAGGGTTTGCGCGCGGCGGGTACGGACATCCGCACGCGCAGCGACGGCGGTATCGGCCAAACGATCGATGCGCTGTCGATAGCGCGCCTCCGCGCCGGCAACGCGAGCGGTGCCCCAGTCGAAGAGCGGCACTTCGAGCGAAATCTCGTAGCCGCGCTCGTTGGGTGAGCCCGTGGCGCTGTTGTCGCGATAGGACGTGTCGAGCACATTGATGAAGCGTGTCGCCTGCGTGAGGCCGAGATCGCTGGCCGTGGCGTCCAGTGCGGCGCGCGCCGCATTGATGTCGGGGCGCTCACGCATCGCCTGCGCTTCGGCATCGGGCCACGCCGGCCGCGTGCGAGGCAATGTCGGCAGGCGGGCAGGCAACGTGAACGTGAGCTGCTGACCCCATAGCCCCATCTGGCGCGCAAGTTGCTCGCGTGCCGTGTTGGCCTGCTCGCGGGCCCGTGCCAGCCGTGCAGCGGTATCGGCGTAGACGAGATTCTCCTGCGTACGGCGCATCGCGCTGAAATTGCCCGCACGCGCCATGCCGTCGGCCAGTTCGCTGGCGGTCTGCGTGGCGAGACTCGTCTGTTCGAGAATCTGCACGCGCTCTTGAGCGGCGACCGCCTCGACCCATGCCCGCCGGGTAAGCGTGGCCTGCTCGATGATGGCTTGCGTCACTTGTGCCTGCACTTGCGCGAACCGTCGCGCTTCGACACGCGACGCAAGCGGCATCGTCAGCACGCGCACGAAGTCGATACCCCACGTGCGCTCGATCGAGATGTCGCCACCGCCTTGCACGCGCTGAAAGGCAAAGCGCGGGTTGGGCAGACGGCCCGCTTGCACCAGCGAGGCTTCGGCGATGCCGAGCTCTGCATACGTGGCCTGCAAGCCGCGATGGTTGATGAGCGTGAGTTGCACCGCCGTGTCGATGTCGAGCGGCTTGGCGAGCAGGGCATCGCGCTGTTCGGCGAGCGCTTGCGTGGTGGCGTCGTCGCGCGCCCAGACGGCCGATTTCCCCAGCCGCTGTTGTGCTGCCTGCGCGACCGGCGTGAAGCCACCATCGTCGCTGAAGGTGGCGCAACCGGTAAGGGCTAACGCGGCGAGTGAGATGAGCGCACCTTGAGTGCGGCGGTGAAGGCGAATGGTGGGCGTCATCGCGTGCCTCCGCTCATGGAATGCCCGGCGTGCGGGTCTGCTGCGGCTGCCGGTGATGTTGCGTCCATCGTGGCGTGCCCCGTGTGGCTGGGTGCAGCAGGAGGTGTGGCTGATGACGGTGTCATCGCCCCATGCCCGGCGTGGGCGCCGGACGCCGCCGGCGTTGCCGGCATCGGCATGGCGTGATTCATTGCACCATGATCCATCTGGCCACCGCCGGACACGCTGGCATTCACCGCTCGCCAGTTGCCGGGCGGGACGGAGAGTGCCGGGCGGGCAAAATCATGCAGCACACCGGGGGCCGTGGATTGCCCCACAGGCGCGTCCGGATTGGCGGGATCGTAAGTTGCAATCGCAGCAGAAGCCTGCGACGCCCCAGCGGGATCGGTCGCCGCGTGTACCGGTGGCGCGCTGAACGCATACGCCACCGATAGCGCGGCTGGCACGGTGAGCGCGTGCCGTCGCAAAGAAAGAAGCATCATCGAAAGACTCGTCGAGCATGACGATGGTCGCGCTCATCGGTTCACGACGAGGCAGCGGACATCGCAAGTTCATCTGACGAACGGACGTGTCGAGCGCACCGCCAGCGATCGCTGAAAGCGCGCGTGGCGGGGCAGACGTCGGTTCGAACGGGAACAGTGACGGCGAGCGGTGCGCAAATTTAGCGCAAACGTCACACCATCAGAAACTCAGACGAGGGTGGCTTTAGGAGGACGCTCCAGCGCGGCAACGAACGCGCTGGCGGCGGACGTGCGCAGGAACGGAATGGCGGTGGAAGGCTGGGCGTCCGGCGTGCGGAGCGCCAGACTTTGCGGCAGTGCCGTGCACACGACGCACGCGGCGCATGCCGAGCAACTGGCGTGATGCGAGTGTTGTGTAGCGGTGTCAGATGAGGTGTCGTGGCCCGCAGCGTGAATCGTTGCGTCGTGGGTGCCGTCGCTGGCCGACACGGTGTCATGCGACATGTCACCCATCGCGTGATGCATCGTGTGTTGAGCGGTGCCATCAGCCATGACGGCATCGTTGTGCGCCATCGCGACCATGGGCATGGCGAGTTGCGCCACGCTTTGCACGGGCGAACCCGGCGCGCAATGCGTGCGCAGCGCGGCCAGTGCCTGTAACGGCAAGGTCACGCACAACAGCCACAGCACGAGGAGTTTGCGCCAGCGATTCATGCCGCGCAGTCTAGCATTGCCGGTATGCCGCTCGCAAATGTACGGAAATACGGACATACGAACGCATCGAGTTCGAAGGCCATGCCGGGTATGCGCGGCATGAGCCGCCTGCGTCAGTGCTCGAACAGATGGAACGACTCGAAGTGCGTGCGCCGCCGCGAGAGCGCGACCAGATTGACCACACACACCACTGCCACGAGTACGAACAGCGGCGCGGAGACTTCGATCGTATCGCTGGCGAGAAACGAGACGAGCGTGAGCGCCACCATCAACCCGAGCAATACCCATTGCAGACACGCGGCCAGCCGCAGATGCCGCTCCGACTGTGCGACCAGCACGACCAGCGAGACGTAGAACGGCGCAGCCAGCAGCGCCAGCGTGAACACGGCGAGGAGTACGCCGAGCACGCTGGCGAGCATTTCGTGCCCGTCGGCGGCGCTCGCTTGCACGCCCACTACGGTGGCCGCAGCGAGATAGAGCAACATCAGACCATCAAGAATGATCGCGAGTCGGTTCATGACATCTCTCCGACAGGGGGAAGGCGGAGGTCATATCGCCCCGCACGACAGGTGCGGGGGCCGGTAGCAGTCAGACAGTACGGTGGAGGCTAAGGTGCCCGGCGCGCCGCCGTCAGCGCGACGGCTCGTGGGGTGACGGGGGTGACGCAGAAGAGGGCGCTGCGTTCGACGGCGGCAGCCCCCCGGGCGAGCACAGGTCGAGCCAGCCCGTGGCGGCATCGATCGCGGCAGGGTCTTGCGCGGCTTGCATCCGGTAGACGGTCACATTGCCGGCATCGTCCGAGCAGAAGAGGTCGCGCTCGAGGTCGGCAATGATCTCGAGCCGCTGCTGAAAACGGTAGAAGCCGATCGGCGTGAGGTCCTGCACCAGCGCAGCCAAGGTCTCGGGGTAGAGATAGAGGCGGCGCGGCCAATGCCCATGACGCCGGCGAAACTTGCCGAGGGCCGCGAGCACATGCGCGAGCGTGCCGCCATGTCCCCGCAGGTAATAGGTGGCTTGGGAGAGATCGGGGGCGATGGCGGCGATCGGACCGATCGCGTGAACAGACCCCGCCGCGCCAACGGGACCAAGGGGACCAATGGGACCAACAGAGCAGATGTCGCCGGGAATCGTGGGGTAGCCCATGATGTCACCCCGCGCGACGCGTGCAGACACGAGCACACCCGAACGGGTGCACTGCCAACGACAGACAGGTATCCACAAACACTCCGTTGACTTCCCGAAGTTGAGTGCCCGGTGAATATTGCTCTTGTGCTTTGATAGTTGCAGACGGCTGCGGGCAGCGATATCCGCACTTTCGCCTAATCCGTCGTCATGAGGCGACAGCGCAAGTGGGAGCGTTTCGCAGGCACCAATGGAAACCGGCGGACTAAGCCGCCGGTTGAGGCCCCATCGGGGCATCGCCAGCCGCGTGTACCGGCGCGGCATGGTAAGGGCCAAGAAGACTTGGCACCAGGGGGCACTGCCACAATGCATTGAACCGTCGCCGGTTCCGGCCGCGCCCATGCAGTTTGACTGCCCTCCGAGTATAGGTCGCAAGACTGACGAGTGAATCGGCCTTTTGGATGAGCATGGGGGCGCGCATGGGGACGCGAATGGGGACGTGCACGGGAATGCGCGCGGGACCAGTGCGGGGCCAGCGCGAACTAACCCGCCCGTCAGCACTCGAATTGGCGCACCATTTCCCCTGTCACCGTGGTTTCGTCCGGGCCCGGTTTGCGTTCTAATGACGCCATATTCCCGCGTTATTCCGCGGATGTGCCCGATGCAGGACAGTCAAACATTCCTATGATGGCAACGAATTCACTAAAACAATGGGCCTTGCTGGCCTGTCTGTGCGCAGCGCAGACGGCCTTTGCGGCCGACCAGTGCGAGGGCATCCTCCTGCTGGCCAAGAGCGCGCAGAACGGCTTTGAAGACATCACCGGCCCGCTCGCGGCCAAGAACGATCGCGGCGAAAGCTATCAGGCGACCTATTCGGTGCCGGGCGGCGATTGCAAGGTGTTCCGGGCGACCGGGCTGGCACCGACCTATGAGTGCGTCTGGGATTACCAGAAGATCACGCCGATGGATCTGCGCACGCAGGCACAAGGCTTTGCCACACAGGTCTCGCGCTGCACCCGTGGCGTGACGACGTTGCGCACGACCACGACCAACTCCGCCGGTTTGCCCGCGGAATGGCAGAGCGCGAGCAAGAAGTACGCGCGTCCGGTCAACTTCACGGTCACGGCGCAAGACCTGGTGACGCCGCGCGGCGAGCGCATGCGCGAGATTTCGCTGTCGGTCGAGAAGCAGTAAGCAGGTATAGGGCGGACAAAAAGCAGGTCATCAGCCGGCAGAATTCAGGCGCTCGCCCAAGCGAATTGCGTAGCTACAACGCGCAGTTACAAACGGTTGCACACCGCCCCGCGCGTTAACATCTTTTCGGTCGACGCTCATTCGGCTGACCCGGTACATTCATTCTTGAGGCGTATGGCGCGGGCAAGACCTGCGCACGCGAAGGTTGCGTGACTGGCGCCTCGTGCCAACCGGCCCCACCCTCGGGCCGGCCGATGTCGGTCGAAAGCCGGCGATATCGAAATGAGTGCCCGTATCCGCTGCTGTCTCCTCTTGCTGCTCGTGTGCGCCTATCCTGCCTTTGCAGAAGGCGGGCGTGGACGCGACCCGCTCGACGTCAACAAGGCGTCGTTGCGCGAGGACATCAGCCGCTTCAGCGCCGACCGCGGTCGCGGTCAGTCTGCCTACCCGAACTGGGCCGCACCGGCCGAACCGCGCGAGCGGCAGTACACCCCCCAAGGTGGTCCGCGTGGCCCGCAAGGCGGCGGTGGCCGTCGCGAGCGTTAATCCCGCGCGGCGCTGTCCGCGCCAGCGTCAGTCCCCCTGATTATTTTCTCTGAGTGAACCGAATGTTGCATATGTGCAACATTGGATGCGCTCGTCAGTCCGCAATGCCGACTTCAGGTCGCGCTTCATGACCCTCCATCAATCGCGCACATCACAGCGAATGTGAGTGTTTGCTAACCCGGCAATATAAGGGATATATCGATCCTGTTATACCGAGGTTAATTGTGGCGCAGGTGGTCGTCCGAATTTTGTCTCTCCACCATTTCCCGGCCACCTCATGTGGTGATTTTTCTACGCGGTTTCGGCGTACCGAGGCCGCGGGGGCTGTGCGAGAATCACGGCCGTTCAACAGGGAGGCGCTTCGCAAGCAGGCGCCGGCAGGGCCCGCGCAGGGGCGGGAGCAGGCACACAAAATACTCAAACCAAGGAGAAGTCAATGAAGCGGAGCATGGCCAAGGGCCTGGGCGGGGCAATCATTCTGGGCGCGTGCATGAGCACGTCGGCGTTCGCACAATCGAACGTCACGCTGTACGGTCAGGTGGATGCCTTTGTGGGCGCGGTGAAGAACCCGGGCGGCAATACGGCATGGACGCAGGGCGGCGGCGGGATGTCGACGTCGTACTGGGGCATGAAGGGTAGCGAAGACCTCGGTGGCGGCCTGAAAGCCGTGTTCGTGCTCGAAGACTTCTTCCGTCCGCAGAACGGTCAGTACGGCCGCTTCCAAGGCGACTCGATGTTCTCCCGTAACGCGTACGTCGGCCTGTCGTCGGACACCGCCGGTACCGTCACGATCGGCCGCCTGACCACGTCGTACTTCGTCTCGACGATCCTGTTCAACCCGTTCGTCGATTCGTACACGTTCAGCCCGATGGTGTTCCACACCTTCATCGGTCAGGCCGGGCAAGGTATCGTCGGCGACTCGGGCTGGAGCAACGGCGTGATGTACACCACGCCCAACTTCAAGGGCCTGTCGGGCAGCGTGTCGTACGCGTTCGGCAACAAGGCGGGTGAAGCCGGCCAGAACAAGTGGAGCGCCTCGGCGCTGTACTTCAACGGTCCGTTTGCTGCGACCGTGGCTTATCAGCAAGTGAAGTTCGACTCGGTCCCCGACGATATGGCCGGCATGCCGGGCTTCCGCAGCCAGCAGGCGCTGCAACTGGGCGCGACGTACGACTTCCAGATCGTGAAGCTGTTCGGCCAGTACCAATACATTCGCAACAACGTGACGGGTGGCGGCGTGTCGGAAAACGGCGGCCAGCTCGGCGTGTCGGTGCCGCTGGGCAACGGCAGCGTGCTCGCGTCGTACGCGTACACGAAGAGCTCGGGCGCGACCAACGTCAACCGCAAGACGTGGGCACTGGGTTACGACTATCCGCTGTCCAAGCGCACCGACATCTACGCGGCTTACATGATGGACAAGGTGAGTACGCTCTCGACGGGTAACACGGCGGGCGGCGGTATTCGCATGAAGTTCTGATGTCGCGCGGTGCGGCAGCGATGCCCGCACCGCTCGTGTCCGGCAGAGGGGCAGACGCCAATTTGGGGTGCGTCTGCCCCTTTGTCGTTTCTGCACCCCGCGTTAGCCGAGACACGGCTTGTGAGTTCCGCACAGCGGTTTCCTGTGTCACTGATCCGACGTGTCCGCGCTATGATTTGTGCACCGAAAATCCACCAGACACGGAGCAGAGACGACATGACGATTCAACACGTAGGCATCATTGGCGCGGGCACGATGGGTAACGGCATTGCGCAGGCCTGTGCGGTGGCCGGACTGCCGGTCACGATGGTCGACATCAGCGACGCCGCCGTGAACAAGGGGCTCGCCACCATCGCCGGCAGCCTCGATCGCCTGATCAAGAAAGACAAGCTCACGACGGCGGAAAAAGAAGCCGCGCTGGCGCGCATTTCGACGTCGACCGATTACGCAGCACTCGCCGGTGCCGACATCGTGATCGAAGCGGCCACCGAGAACTTCGACCTGAAGGTGAAGATCCTCAAGCAGCTTCAGGGCGTGGCCAAGGCCGATGCCATTCTCGCGTCGAACACGTCGTCGATCTCGATTACCAAGCTGGCCGCCGTCGTCGCGAACCCGTCGCAGTTCATCGGCATGCACTTCTTCAACCCGGTGCCGCTGATGGCGCTGGTGGAAATCATTCGCGGCCTGCAAACGAGTGACGAAACGCACGCCCGCGTCGATGCGCTCGCCCGCCAACTCGGCAAGTCGCCGATCTCCGTGAAGAATGCGCCGGGCTTCGTGGTGAACCGCATTCTCGTGCCGATGATCAACGAAGCTTTCTTCGTGCTGGCGGAGAACCTCGCGACGCCCGAAGAGATCGACGAAGGCATGAAGCTCGGCTGCAATCACCCGATTGGCCCGCTCGCACTGGCCGACATGATCGGGCTCGACGTCTGCCTCTCGGTGATGAACGTGTTCTACGAAGAGTTCGAGGACTCGAAGTACCGTGCGTGCCCGCTGCTCAAGGAAATGGTGGCGGCCGGTTATCTCGGCCGCAAGACCGGCCGCGGCGTCTACACGTACTGAGCGAACTGAGCGCGCTTCACGGGTTCGCCTGGGCAGCCGGCTTCTGAGGCGGTTTGCCCAGCGGACGCGTCACCGAAATGCGATAGGGCTCGCCGCGCCGGTAACCGGCGTCTTCGAGCGTCGGCGCGAGCATGTCGCTCACTTCCCGTTCGCTGCGCGCCTGCTCGAACGTCACCATCTTGATTCGGCTCCACGGGTCGAAGAGCCGGCTGCGATAGCGCGACGACAAGATGGCCCGGGCAAACTCCAGATGTGTCAAACCATCCTCCAGCCCCTCGACCGGCGGCTGCGGTGTTGCCATCTCCAGCATCCGGATGAGCACGGGCGACTCCGTATAAAGCAGCATGACGTGCGCCGGCCTGTTTTGCGGGCGCAGGGTGACCATGCGCAGTCGCGATTTCGGCACACCGCGCGCCAGCATGAAGTGAAGTAACATCTCGGCGTTCTCGTGGCAGAACGCTTCGAGACCCGGCCGCTCGAGGTAGTACATCGCGGTCAGCTCGGCGGCGCGCCGTTGTTGCCGGGACAACGGCGCCGTCGGATCGATATCGCGCAGCCCCTCCATGAGGACTTCGCGGATGTCGGTAATCGAGTTGTCGCGAAACAGCCGGAGATCGTGGCGATTGCTGCGGAGCAGACGCAACTCGCCAAGCGTATCGAAGGCCTCCTGAATCGCATCGCGCACCCGCTGATCGGCAATGCCGACAAGATTGAGCACGTACCCGCGAATGCTGTCCGTGACGCTGCGCGGCGTGTCCATTCGGCTTTGCGCGCAGCCGCCACCGCACAACCGCAGAGGCGCGTAGGCATACCACTGGCCGGTGGCCGGATCGAATCTCACCGGCACTTGCGGCTTGCCGGCGTGCGGGGCATCGACGTACCAGTAATCACCGACTTTGGATCGCTGTACGCGATAGTGGCCGCCGGTGCCTCGCAGGAAGAAACGGCTCCCTCGCAGGACAAGTCCGGGCAGCAGTCGCGTGAGCGGTGCTGTGCGCGGCAGCGACTGTGCGTAGCCGCGCAAGAACTCGCTTTCGCCGTGGATGGGCATCGCCGATCGGGCGCCGGCACGGCGCGCAGGCGACGGCTTCACTACGGAGCGCCACTGTGTCGATTCCTCGAAATCGGGCGGCGGCGGGGCAGTGTCGGCCGCTCCTTTGCGCTGCGCAACGCGGTGCGGTGCCGTTGCCTCGGCGAGGCGTTTCGATGTGCCCGTCAGCCGGTGCGGTTCACCCGGCATATCCACGATATCCATGCCGCGCAAATCGGAATTCGAGAGTACCGCCGCGACCCGGCGAACCTCCGGCGCGCGCCCGGCGAGGGTTTACGACATGAGCTGCGCGACGTCGCCGGGCACACGAAGGAGTTGCACGCCCGGGATCAGGCCGGTGGCGTAGTCCAGCACGCGCATGCGGCCGCGCAGTTGTTTGCGTGTCGTCGCAGGCATGTCGTGTCCTGTCGAAACGACATAGGCATCGCTGACCGACTCGGCGAAGTTTGCGAATGGCGAGCCCCCCGAGGCCAACGCTTTCAAGACATCGTTCCTGCTGTAGTCGGTCTTGATCGGAGCGTGAGTGATGGGCTCGATGAGCACGTCGGAAGATGGCGCGTCGGTGTCACGCGCTTCGGTATCACGCGTTCCGGCCGCGTCGCGTGGCCGTGCGATGGCGACCGGCAACGCAATGTTCGCGACGAGCAGCAATGCACCGGCCATCGGCCACCCGAGCCGCGATGCGCGGGCGGACGAACGGTTGTCCGAGATAGAGGAAGATCGATTCGTCGTTTGCGCTGCCGGCCTGCATCGTCGATGAACGCGCCGAATCTCCACCGCGGCACTCGTCTCCGAGGAGCGACGTGGCGGTTGTCGCGCCACGGCCGATGGCAAACCGTACCGAAGTGCGACAGGATCCGCGTGCCGCTGTGCGCGCTTCATCATGACGAATCCTTCGCATCTTGGGGAATTCGTTCGCTGCGCGGTGACGACCCGCCCGGCGACGACAGACTGGTGGAACTGGTGCGCGGTGTACCCAGCGGACGGGTGATCGACACGAAGAAGGGCTCGCGGTTACGTGCTCCCGCGTCTTCGAGCATGACGCGCAAGGTGTCGAGCACCTCGTGCTCGCACCGCGCGCGCTCGAACAACTGCATCTTGATTCGCCCCCATGGGTCGAGCAGCCGTGTGCTGGCGCGCGTGGCGTAAATCTCCTGTGCGAAGGTCAGGTCGGTGATGCCGTCGATGCGTCCGTCTACCGCAGGCTGCGGCGTCGCCCAGTGAAGCATCTGAATGACATTCTTCGATTCCGTGTAGAGCACCATGACGTGCGGCGGCCGGTTGCGCGGGCGCAGCGTAATCATGCGGATTCGGCTCGCCGGCACCTGATTGGCGAGCATGAAGTGGAAGAGCACTTCGGCGTTCTCTTGGCAGAACGCCTCGGAATCGGGATGTTCCAGATAGTAGAGCGCGGTGCATCTGGCGGCCTGCCGCTGTTGCTCAAGCAGTGGCGCATGACGATCGATGCGGCGCATGGCGTTCGATAAGCTCTCCCGGATCTCGACGATCGAGTTGTCGCGCCGTGGCCGCAGATCGTCACGATTGGTACGCAGCAGGCGCAGCTCGCTCAGGTCGTCGTAGGACTCCTGAATAGCTCGGCGTACCTCGGGCTCGCGAATACTGGAGAGATCGAAAACCATGCCGAGCATGCTGTCGCTGTTGCTGGCCACTTGTGACGACTTGCTCGATCCGCAGCCGCCCCCGCACAGACGCAAGGGGGCGTGGGCCCGCCATTTTCCTGTCGCGGTGTCGTAGATCACCGGGATTTGCGGTTTGCCGGCCTCGTGGGTATCGATGAGCCAGTGGTCGCCCGTCTTCTGGCGCTGCATGCGGTAGTAACCGCCTGTGCCGCGTATGAAGTAGTTGCCATCCGCGACGACGATGCCGTGCAACGTGTCCGGTCCTTCCGGACCAGCGGGCATGGGACTGTGAAGCACGTTCTCGGGAAGCGGTTGCGCGTAGCCCGTGAGGTGTTCGCGCTCTCCTGTCACGATCTCCGGCAAAGCGAACGCCGGGGTGTCGATGGGCGTTTGCAACGTCTCGGACGTGAGGACCGGTGCAGGTTCGCCCGCGGGGTCGTGGGCCAGCTCGCGCGCTGCAAGGGGGCGTACGTTGTTCGCGGGCGTGTGTCTTACCGTGCCCTGACGCGAAGGCGACTCCATGCCACGCAGGTTGGTGTTCAGCAAGACAGCGATGAGACGACTGCTCTCGACGGGCTTGCCCGCGTGCTGATCGGCAAGAATTTGCGCGACTTCGGCGCTCAGTCGTGAGAGCGCCGCGCTGGGCAGCATGCCGGTGAGCAGATCGGCGGTGAGGGTGCCCTTTCGAAATTTCTCGCGCACTTCGGTGCTGACGTCGTTGCCCGTGAGCGCCGTGTAGGCGTCGGCAATCGATTCGCCAAGATTACGGAACGGCGCGTTGCCTGACGCAATGGCCTTCAGGATGTCGTCGACGCTGTAATCGGTCTTTACGGCGTCGGGAATCAACGGCCTGATCACGACATCGGGCCATGACGTCGTGGCGATCTCGGTGGCGTGAAATGGGGGCAATGCGGTGCCCACGGATGCCGCACGCCATGCCAGCGCCGGGCCGGTGTCGGGCGGTGACGGGGCCTCGGGTGCCGGCCGCGGGACTGCCGCATGTGTGGGGAGCGCGAGGGTGGCAACGTTGGCGACGAGCAGCAGTGTCCATGCCATTTGCCATGCCGCGTTGGCGGAGGTCGGGGGTGTCGTGGGTGTCGCTTTCGGTGCCGCCGCGTTTGTTTTGGACCTTTCGGACGCTTGCGACGGTTTGACGGCCCGAGCACCTGCGTTCGCGTGTATTGGGCGAGGCGGCGTGGGCGGGTGTCTGGCAGGCAGTGGCGGGCGCCGCCGCGTGTTGGCGGGCAATCCGTAGTGCGGCGTTACGACAATGGCACGTCGATGCGGGACATGCGGCATGGTGGGCTCTCCGAAAGAAGAGCCGCGCACGCGCGGTGCACACCAGCTTGTTGCGTTGCCGGCGGCACTCGCGCAATGCACGGCCCGGATCGGAGAGACTCAGCCCGATGTGACGATCAGGCTTGTGTGCCCGAAGGACGCACTGTGGTTTTCGGCCGGATCGTCCGTGTGGCTTGTGCGCTCAGCGCGCGAGGCGTTGGCGGGTCTCGTCGTATTCCTGTTTGAGTCGCGCGACGATCTCGGCGGCCGGGCGCACATCGTCCATCAGGCCCACGCCTTGGCCTGCACCCCAGATGTCTTTCCACGCTTTCGCTTTGGCGAAGTTCATCGCGGTCTTGTCGGCCGTGGGCAGGTCATCGGGGTCGAGCCCGGCATTCACGATGCTCTGGCGGATGTAGTTGCCGGACACGCCGGTGAAGAGATTCGTGTAGACAATGTCGTTGGCGCTCGCGTCGACAATCGCCTGCTTGTAGCTGTCGCTCGCATTGGCTTCGCTCGATGCGATGAAGCGCGTGCCGATATAGGCGAGGTCGGCGCCCATCGCCTGCGCCGCCAGAATCGAACCGCCGTTGGCAATGGAACCGGAAAGCACGAGCGGGCCGTCGAAAATCTTGCGCACTTCACCGACGAGCGCGAACGGCGAGAGCGTGCCCGCGTGACCGCCGGCTCCGGCCGCGACGAGAATCAGTCCGTCGACGCCTGCTTCGAGGGCTTTGTTGGCGTGGCGCAGATTAATGACGTCGTGCAGCACGATGCCGCCGTAGCTGTGCACGGCGTCGAGGACTTCTTTGGGCGGCGCGCGCAGACTCGTGATGAAGATCGGCACGCGGTGTTCGACGCAAACGCGCACATCGTGTTCCAGCCGTTGGTTCGACTGATGCACGATCTGGTTGACGGCGAGCGGGCCGACCACGGCATCCGGATTGGCGGCTTTGTACGTCGCGAGTTCTTCGGTAATGCGGGCGAGCCAGTCTTCGAGGATCTGCGGTTCGCGCGCGTTGAGCGCGGGGAACGAACCGACGATGCCGGCCTTGCACTGCGCGAGCACCAGTTCCGGATAGCTCACGATGAACATCGGCGAGGCCACCACGGGCAACGCCAGGTTTTGCAGAATCTTGGGAAGCGCCATGAAGTCTCCTTGTGCGGGACGCTCCTGTGCAGGAGCGGAGTGGCACATTGGCTGGGAATGCCGGTGGCTATGTGAGTTCGCAACGTGCGTTCGCCGCTTTCGCGAACGATCGTTCGATTATAGGGGGATTCGTTTGTCACCCGGGGTGAACAGACTCGAAGAAAGCTTCGGATTGGTGGCGGATGGATGGTGCGCCGAAGGCTGTTCGGGCCGGCATCAGGGAAAGTCCTCTTGGAGCGACTTCGCGACCCGACTAGTATGAATTCGCGTGCCACGCAGTGCCGGTAACACGGCGCCGCAGGACGGGCGCCGCGTTAGCGACCGCGGCATTCGGCCGGCACGTCACGTCCTCAAACGCCGTTTGCCTTCACCGGCACTCGGCGTTGTTTTTTTCGGGTAACGCGTTTCGGCGTACCCGCACATTTCATCACACCGAATACAACTTGCCCTGCGCCGCGTCGTGGCGCAGCGCACCGGCCTTGGCCAGCTCCGCGATGAGTGTGTCGAGCAATTCCGGCCACGCTGACGGCGGTGCCAGCATCGCCGCCGCCCCTCGCCACGCGCGCGCCGTATCGAGCGTTGTCTTAAGCGCGTCGCACGTCATTTCTGTCTCGGCCATCAGCCGGAACACGATCAACACCTTGAGGGCATTGCGTGCGTTACGCGCCGGGTCGCTACGCAGGTAGTCGAGCCGGCTGCGCGCGGCGCCGAGTGCCCCGTCGATATCGTCGAACGGCTTGCCGTGGCCCGGAATGACCAGCGACACGTCGAGTTGTTCGATGAGATCGAGCACCGCCGCTTGTTCGGCGAATCCCGACTCACCGTCGAGTTCGGGAAAGATCACGCCGAAGCCGCGTTCCCACAAGGCGTCGGCCGAGATCAGGATGCCGTCGGCGGCGCTGTACAGCATGAGCGCGTGCGGATCGTGTCCGGGCGCGCCGAGCACGAGCCATTCACGCTCGCCGAGTGTCAGGGCGTCACCCGGCGAGAGCGTGTCGTCAAACGCGAAGCGGTCGCATTGCTGACCCGTGGCGCGGTAGGACAGACGCGCTTCATCCCAGTGCCGGACCGGATCGGCCTCGGCAGCGGGGACCCACGTGCGGCAACCGTATTGCGCCTGCAAGGCCGCATTACCACCGCAATGGTCCGAGTGCAGATGTGTGTTGATCAGGCGTGCGAGCGGCTGACCGGCCGGCAGCGCGTGTTGGACAAGGGCAATCGTCTGCGCGGCATGCGAGACATAGCCACTGTCGACCAGCGCAGGTTCGTCGCCGAGAAACAGAATGTTGTTCGAGGAGAGCCAGCCGCGCTCGAAGACGCGCATCTCGTTCGGAAGTCCGGGAAGGCTGGACTGAGCGCTCCGGGAGGGTGGAGAGGGCTGAGGAGGCTGTGAGCGCGGGGTCATGAACGTATCTCTGGTTTTGCGCACACGAGAATCTTCGCCGTGGCGGCAATCACGGTCTCACCGCGTTGATTCACCGCCTCGCCGTCGAGCGAGACGATGTCGCCGGCGAGCTTCTCCTTCCATTGGCTCTCGGTGACCGTCCAGCGCACGGTGATGTCGTCACCCGCCCGCACGGCGCGGCGCAGTTTCATATCGAATTCCAGTCCGAGCGGCTGCGCCGTTTTCGAATAATGCGTGGCGAGCAGCGCTGCGAGATACGACATTTGCTGCGTACCCGACGAGATCAGGCCGCCAAAGCGCGGATCGGCCGCGGCGTATTCGGCGTCGTGATGCAGCGGGTTCAGGTCGTGAGCGAGTGTCGAGAACTCGCGGATCGATGCTGGCGTGAACGCGTGCGTGGCGCTGAACGTTTCGCCGACAGTAACGATTTTTCCCATGTGCGGTGATGAAGAGGGTCGGGCGTAGTGAATAGGGGGCGCGCGTGCTAACGGGGGCCGGCGTTGCGGTCGTCGTCTTCGTTGGCCCGGACACGGCGATGCACGACGGGCGGCTCGGTGTGCTCGGCACGGCGCGCCGGTAGCAGCGACCACACGTGACGCTTGTCGTCGGGGGCCATGGTCGACCACGCGGCAATCTCCGCGAGCGTGCGCCAGCAACCCGAACACCAGCCGGTCGCCGGGTTCATGCGGCAGATGTTGGTGCAAGGGGACGGCACGTCATCCGACGCGGTGATCGCGTGCGGGAGGGGCATTGGCATTCCTATAGCGGTAAGCCGAGCTTGTCGGCTTTCTCGCGCAGCTTGGTCTGAAAACGGGCCTGATCGACGATCACGCGCTCATGGATGCCGGCGCTCACCTTGTCGAGGCCATCCCACGCGGCGACTTCGAAGCGCAGCGTCCGCCCGGTGACATCGACCAGCTTGCCGTGAATGCGTAGCGTGTCGCCTGCCGGGGTGGCGGCGAGATGGGAGAACGACACGAGCGTGCCGAGCGATTGTTCGCGCGGCCAGTCGAGATACGGCCGAATCGCCTGAAGACACGCACATTCGAGAATGCCCGCGAGATAGCCGGTGGCGAGCACGGCGGGCATGTCGCGACACAATTCCACGTCGTCGTAGAGCTCGGGCACCACGGCCTTCTTGGGTACCCGGTAAGTCCACTCGAATGTCAGACCGGGGACAAGTTCCGGACTCGGCATGGCAGGTCTCCGTTTCTCATAGGGTTGTGTCGCACTGCACGCGCAGATAGCGCACGTGCAGCGCGTGTGCAACTTGCGCGGTGTTCAGTCCCGCAGCGCCACATCCACGACCGGTGCGCCCGTCATGGCGACGAGTTGTTTCGGTGTCAAGTTGAACACGGCGTGCGGGTGGCCGGCGGCGGCCCAGAGGCTGGCCAGCTTGAGCAAGTCTTCGTCGATCAGCGTGACCGGTGAGACCACGTGACCGATCGGGCTCACGCCACCAATCGAGTAGCCCGTCTTTTCTTTGACGAATTTGGCGTCGGCACGCGCGAGCGCACCGACTTGCGCGGCGACTTTCTTCTCGTCCACGCGATTGACGCCGCTGGCAATCACCAGCACGGGCGTATCGTCCGCGGCACGGCGGAAGATGATCGATTTGGCGATCTGCGCCACTTCGCAGCCCAGCCCTGCGGCGGCTTCGGCAGATGTCTTGCCGGTGGCCGGCAGCAGCACGATCGACTGATCGTGTCCCATGCCGGCCAGCAGGCGGGCGACGTGGCGGGCACCGTCGGGGAGATCCTGCTCGTCGGCAGGGGCAGCAATTTGCGGCGTCTGGTGAGGCGTCTGGCTCATGATCGGCGTCGGTGGCTCGTGAGGGTCAGGCCGCAGCTGTCGCGGCGTCTTGCATCTTGGCGAGCATCGCCCGGCCAACGCGCGAAGCGTTGGTGCGGCCGATGGACTTCGAAATGAAGTCGCCCGTGCGCACAACGGCTTCGAGGTCGATCCCTGTCTCGATCCCCAGTCCGTGCAGCAGGTAGAGCACGTCTTCGGTGGCGACGTTGCCGGTGGCGCCCTTCGCATACGGGCAGCCGCCGAGGCCGGCGACGGACGAGTGGAAGATCGAGATGCCCGAGAGCAGCGCGGCGTAGATGTTCGCGGTGGCTTGTCCGTAGGTGTCGTGGAAATGGCCGGACAGGCGCTCGATCGCGAACGCGCGCGCGCAGGCTTCCATGACTTCACGGGTGCGCGTCGGCGTGCCCACGCCGATGGTGTCGGCAATGTCGATCTCGTCGCAGCCGAGGGCCGCCATGCGCTTCACCACGTCGACCACGCTGGCGATCGGCACTTCGCCCTGATACGGGCAACCGAGCGCGCACGAGATGCTGCCGCGCAGTCGCAGCCCGGCGTCTTTTGCGGCACGGGCCACCGGCGCGAAGCGCTCGATGCTTTCTTCGATCGAACAATTGATGTTGCGCTGCGAGAACGCTTCGCTCGCGGCGCCGAAGATCACCACTTCGTCGGCCTTGGCGGCGACCGCGCCTTCAAAGCCGCGCATGTTCGGCGTCAGTACCGAGTAGATCGTGCCCGGGCGGCGCTGGATGCCGGCCATCACCTCGGCGCCGTCGGCCATCTGCGGCACCCACTTCGGCGAGACGAACGAGGTCGTTTCCACGTTGGCGAAACCGGCTGCCGAGAGTTGATCGACCAGCGCAATCTTCACATCGGCCGGGACGAGTTGCTTCTCGTTCTGAAGACCGTCGCGCGGGCCGACTTCGACCACTTTCACGCGTCGCGGCAGTTGAGACGCTTGAGGTTGCTGAGGTTGTGTCATGGGGGTGTCTCCTCGGTGTTGTCCCGGCAAGGCTTGGCGCTAGCAGCGAGCGGCGTTCAGTGCGTCAGTAGCCGCGCGTCAGGTCGACGATGCCTGTAATGGCTTCACCACGCTCGAGCGCGGCGATCTTGCCGGCGATCTGTGCCACCGTTTCGTCGCGCAGCGTGAGGGCGGAAATGTGGGGCGTGACCGTCACGCGCGGCGCACGCCAGAACGGATGCTCGGCCGGCAGCGGTTCGGTGCGGAACACGTCGAGCGTGGCGCCGGCAATCTGCCCGCTGTCGAGGGCGGCGAGCAGGTCGTCGTCCACCAGATGCGCACCGCGCGCGACGTTGATGAGAAACGCGCCGGTTGCCAGTTTGGCGAACAGGCCGGCGTTCAGTACGTCGACGGTTTGCGGCGTGAGCGGCAGCAGATTGACGAGAACGCGCGCGCCCGAGACGCAGGCATCGAAGCCCGCGTCGCCATGATGCAGGGCGATACCGCTGGCGTCGTCACGCTGGCTGCGGCTCCATGCGCGCACCGGGAAGCCGAAGCTCGCGAGGGCCTTCGCCACGTGCGCGCCGAGCGTGCCGTAGCCGAGGACGGCGACGGGAAAATCGGCGAGGCGGTTTGGCTTGAGAAACTTCCACTGACCTTGCGCCTGAAACGCATCGAACTCGTCGAGGCGGCGGAAATAACGCAGCGCGGCGGCGCTGACGTATTGCGCCATCTGATCGGCCATGCCGGCGTCTTCGAGCCGCACGAGCGGCACACCGGCGGGCAGACGCTCGGCGCCTTCGCCGCGCGTACCGAGCACGCCGTCGACACCGGCCCCCATGTTGAAGATGGCTTTCAGGTTGGCGCGGGGTTGCAACACCTCGGCGTTCGGCTTCCAAAGCACCAGATAGTCGGCCGGGGCGCTGTCGCCCGGTTGCCAGCTACGGATGTTGGCGTGCGGCAGGTGTTCGGCGATGCCCGTTTCATACGGGGCAGTCTTGCCGTCGGGCGAAAAGATCAGGATATCCATGAGCAGCGGCTAGCGGGGCAAGCCCGAGGCAGCGTGGTAGCCACGCCGCCGCGTGCGGGCGGGTTCACTCGATTTACGTTAACGTCAAGTGTAACGCAGCTTGTGGTACCCCGCGTAGTCGGGAGAGCCCCCGGTCCGGGCTCAGTCGCGCTTGGCTTCGCGCAGCGTGGTGAGGTTCACGGCGAAGTTGTGGCTGTCGTCCGCGATCCAGACTTCTCCGTCCTGAATCGTGCATTGCAGACGCATGCTGCGGGCGGCAAGCGCGGTCAGGGCTTCGGCGGAGGCTTCGTCGAGCATGCGCACGGTCAGGTTCGAGAGACGCGTGATCTGGGTTTCGGTCGCTTGCCACCAGATGGCGGCGGGTTTGCCGCCGTAGGCGATGACGTCGACGTGTTCCGCCCGGCCGGCAGCTTTGATGAGGCGTCGCGCGTCGGGTTGGCCGACGTCGATCCAGCGCACGATGTCGTCGCCGTAATCGAGTTCCCACAGATCGGGTTCGTCCGCCGTCGAAATGCCCTTGCCGAACGACAGGCGTTCCGCCGCATAGAGCATGAAGGCGAGCAGGCGCACCATCATGCGCTCGTCGGTTTCCGACGGGTGGCGCGCCAGCGTCAGGTTGTGTGTGGCGTAGTAATGGCGATCGAGGTCGGTGATTTGCACCTCGGCCTTATAAATGGTGGCTTTGAGTGCCATGACGTCGTGCCGCAGGAATGAGGAGAGCCGCAAGGATACACCAGCGCCCCCGCCGGCAAGGCCCCGGCAAGCTCGGTATACTGGCGGCCCTGTCTCACCAGAAGTGCCACCCCCATGCCGGCCCCTACCCCGCAAACGATCGACGTCAACGGCTACCCGATGGCGTATGTCGAAACGCCAGCCCCCGACGACGCCGTCGGCGCACCCCTCGTGCTGGTGCACGGCTCGCTTTGCGATCTGCGCTATTTCAAGCCGAACATGGCGCCGCTGGGGCAACGCCGGCGCGTCATTTCGGTGAGCCTGCGCCACTACTGGCCGGAAGCATGGGACGGTCACGAAGGCACGTTCTCCGGCGAGCAACACGCCGAAGACCTCGCGGCCTTCATCACGGCGCTCGGCGTCGGCCCGGTGCACGTGCTCGGTCACTCGCGCGGCGGCTATGTTGCGCTGCGCACGGCACTGCTGGCGCCCGATACGGTGCGATCGTTGATTCTGGCCGACCCCGGCGTGGAAATCAGCGGCGGCCCCGTTCAGGTGCCGCTCGACAGCGAACGCGGCAACTTCCGTGAACAGGCGCTGAGCGCCATTGAAGCCGGCGATATCGATGGCGGACTCGCCATCTTCATTGACACGGTCAGTGGCCCGGACACGTGGCGGCGCATGGTGCCGTGGTTCAAGCAGATGGTGCGGGACAACGCCCGGACGTTGATCGGGCAAGTGGCCGAGCCGCGCACGCCGCTGCCCATCGATGCGCTGGGCGCGTTGCACGCCCCGGTGCTGCTTATGGGTGGGGCGGAGAGCCCGGCTCCCTATCCCGATGTGCTCAATGCGCTGGCCTATGCCATGCCGGAAGCGCGCCGCATGTTGATTCAGGATGCCTCGCACGGCATGAATCTGGCCAATCCGATCGCGTTTCATCGTGCCGTGGAGGCGTTCCTCGGGAACGACTGACGCGACCGGATCGGCGCACGCGCCCACGCGCTGCTGTCATCGCCAGTACTCACTCTTCGCGCAACAGGCCATGCCCCAGTCGCAGGCTCAACGTGCGCACGAGATCGGCCATCCACGCCTGATCGCGATCCGATAATTTCTGCATGGCCCGGTTGAGGGACGGATACGGGTCGCAAGGAATCGACATCGTGCCGTCGGCCGCGCTCGCGTGTGCGCCGTCGAACGCGAGCAATTCATGCGGCGGCAACCCAAGCGTGTCGGCCAGAATGCAGATATTGCGTAGCGAGATGTTGCGCTTGCCGCGTTCCACGCCGCTGAGATACGAACGGGCGAGCCCGCTCTCCAGTGCGAGCTTGTCCTGCGCCCAGTTATATTTCTTACGTAAGCCGGCAAGGTGCCTGCCGAATCTGAATAAATTGGAGTCCATACTAAAAATTTCCTTGTTGGGGACAGGAAGATTGAAGCAAAAAACCGGCATCGGGGACGGCCTCTTGGGTATACCCGTTCGCGAGGCACGGACTGCATAGTGTGCAACGTCGCCTCTGAACTGACTTTCGGAGAAGGCACAAGCAGTGCGGGGTTCCGAAGGATGGGGTCACGCTACGCTGCGTAGTGTTGCGGTGGTCACGTTGGTCAAGTTGACGCTGTGACGTGCGTAGTCGCGCTTCCAGTCAATGAAAAACGCGAAGTGTGACATTGCGAGACGCGCGTGACGCCGGGAGATGACTCTCTTTATTTCCTTTCGGGATGTCACTCAGTGTCGGCGCGCGGCGTGTGATGACGGGCAATGAGAATGGGTTTCGATACGACGGGATCGCAGGCAAGATATTCGCCGAAGTCCCGTGCTGTCCGGGGTATTCCCGACGGACGGCGTTGCAGCGTATCGATGTCGATTGACATGATCGGCGTGACGTTCGGGTGCGGATGAGAGACGAATTTCCACGTCGCGGCGACACGTCAATAAGACGAACCATCACGCAAAGTCGTCGCAGTGTGATCGGACTTTGCGCGATGTCCTAGATGACGCTTGCCGTGCGCTGGGTCATTCCTCGTCGACGACGGGGGAGCGTTGCACATCGTCGCGGTCGATATCACGTGCGGCGTCGCGCGCTAACGAGCGATCCGCGTCGGGCTCGCGAACGGGCGGTGAAATGTCACCTGACGCGCGAAAGTCTTGCGCTGTCGCTGTAGACGGATGCGGTGCCGGTGGGTGATGGTCGAAGCGTGGTTCGATCACTGGCGAAGGACGCGTATTGAGTTTGTCGAGGGTATCGAGCCTATCGAGGGTATCGAGCGTGTCGTGGTTGAGTTCGCGGCACTCGCTGTCGACATCGTCATCGATATCGTCATCACCATCGTCATCTGCATCGCTGTCGCCGTCGAAATGTCCGTCGACGCGTTGATCGATGCTTGACGGGCCGGCCGGCGCGTTAGCGTGACTCAACCGCGAACTCAAGCTGCGAATGATTTCCGCGAGCCAGACCTGATCGCGGTTTTCGAGCCGCCCGAGCGAACGGCTGATCTGCGGCAGCGGCGTGCGCCCCGCGCCGATGGCGGCGGTGTCGGTGCCGGTGATCGCTTGCGAGAAGCGCAACATCTCCGATGTGGGCACACCGAGCGTGTCGGCGAGTACGCAGATATTCACAAGCGCGACGTTGCGCCGGCCGCGTTCGATGCCGCTGACGTACGAGCGGGCCAGACCGCTCTCGAGCGCAAGCTTTTCCTGCGACCAGCCACGTGCTTTACGCAAGTGCGCCAGATGGTCTCCAAACAGCGCGAGTGGATTCGTTTGCATGGCGGAACTCCGTTGACGAGTCACACAGCCTAATCAATCCCCCCGCGTCTTGCGACGTTATATCGCTCTCCTCCCCATGCGTGACACGTGGCCCTCTATAAAGAGTGGGCCACTTTATGCGCACAAAATTTATCGGACGCTTCCCAAGTCTTATTGCAATTTCGGCGCCAACTCTCGGGATTTCCGGATCGGCAGGTGCCAGAACTCGCCCAAGGCGACGCCGGCCAAAATGAGGGCGCCGCCTGCGAGGTGATAGATCGCGAGCTGTTCGCCGAGACCGAAGGCCGCAATCAGCGCCGTGAAAATCGGCACCAGATTGATGACGACCGTGGCGCGTCGCGGTCCGATACGGGCGACGCCGATCATCCAGATGAAGGGAGCGAGAATCGACACCGGAATGGTGGCGAAGGCCAGTTGCGGCAGATTGTCCATCGAGATGCCGGTCTTCTGCGACGCGAGGTAGAAGGGCAGCAACGCCACGATTGCGAAGACGATCTGCGCGTACAGCGACGGCAACGGCGCGAGCGGGAGGTGCCACTTGCGAAGCAGCACGCAGTAGATCGCGTAGGCGAGCATGGCGGCGAACATCATGGCGTCGCCGACGCCGATGCCCTGATCGGCCAGATGGGTGATCGAGCCGTGACCCACCACAAACAGCACACCGAAGATCGACAGCAGGCCGCCCGCGACGGCGCCGGCGGTGAGTACGTCGCCCAGTACCACGACGGCCAGCGTGAGCGTGGTGAGAGGCAGCAGCGAGAGAATGATCCCCATGTTGGTGGCGCTGGTGTAGTGCGCCGCCGAGTAGGCGAGGCCCTGATAGATCGCCATGCCGAGCACGCCAAGTGCGGCGTATTGCGCGAGATGGGGCCGTAACTGCGTGCGGTGACGCCAGAGTGCCGGCAACGCGAACGGCGTGAGGATCAGCCCGGCGGCGAACCAGCGCAGAAACGCGATTTCAGCGGGAAAGATATGACCGACGGAGAGCTTGTTGACGATCACGTTGACCGACCAGATCAGGACGGCAGTCAACGGCAGGATGAAATTGAACATGAGTCGATGGCGGGTAGCCGGTTGCCCGGCCGGCCGGAAGCGCTGGCGGCGTGGGGCGTTGAACGAAGTCTTGCGATGCCGTGTGCGGTGCCGTGAGGACTCGCCGGGGTGTCCCCGAAGCGCCGGGAGACGTGGCCCGGCGTTGGCGCGACACCATCACGCGGCAGGGTACGGGACGAATTGTCCGCCCGATGTGTGATTTCGACATAGCGAATTTAAGACAAACGATGCGGGGTTTCAGACGTGTCGTCGATGCCGCGTTTGATTGCTGTCACGCGCTCGCTACCGCAAACAGCGTCGCGTGGCTATTGCCGGGAGACCATCGGCCGCGGGTAGAATGGCGCGAGGCGGGGATTGGCGTGCCGTCGCCGGGCAGTAGCGGCGCAACGCATGGCCATCGGCAGCCCCACGGTGCACTCGCATCGTGCGCGTTTCGTGACAGGTGATCGGAGCAGCATGGTGTCAGCAAGTCCACAAGGCCGTCCGGCGCAAGCCGACGGCTCGCCACAGCGTCGCACCGCGGCGTCGTCTTTCGGGGTTGATTCTGCCGTCGCAGGCAAGGGCAAGCGCTTTGTGCGCCGCATCTACCGCCTGCGCACCATCGGCCTCGCGATCGGCTTCTTCTGTGTTGCCGGTGTCTTCTACCGTCATGACCCGGCCATTGCGTCGTGGCTCTGGGCGCTGCTCATCTTCAATGGTTTCGTGTGGCCCCATGTGGCCTGTCTGCTGGCGCTTTCGCGCCCGGTGCCGTATCGCGCCGAGCGGTGGAATCTGCTGACCGACTCGGCATTCGGCGGCTTCTGGGTCGCCGCCATGCATTTCAACTTGCTGCCGAGTGTGGTCGTGCTGGCGATGATGTCGATGGACAACATCAGTGCCGGCGGGGTGCGGCTGTTCTGGCAGGGGGTACTCGCCAACGTGGCGGGGGTGCTGGTCGGCATTGCGCTACTGGGCTTTGCGTGGGCGCCGGCGTCGGACACGTTCAACGTGATCACGTGTCTGCCGATGATCATCCTGTATCCGATTGCGCTCGGTAAGGTCACCTACGATCTCGCGCAGAAACTCGCCAATCGGTCGCGCGAGATGGAATATCTGTCGCAGCACGACGGCCTCACGGGCTTGCTCAATCGCCGCGCGTGGGAGCAACGTCTTGCAGACATCTACACGCATTGCGCAGCCACGGGGCAACCGGCTTGTCTGGTGCTGATGGATCTCGACCATTTCAAGCGCATCAACGACACGCTGGGTCACGCTGCCGGCGACACGGCGTTGCGGCGCTTTTCGGGCTTGCTGCGGCAACGGCTGCGCGACATCGATGCCGTGGGCCGATATGGCGGGGAAGAGTTTGGTGCGGTGCTGGTGAACACCGGTGGCGTCGCCGGGCAGGACCTGATGCACCACCTACTGGCGGACCTGCGCGCGCGGGTGGCGCAGGCCGAAGCCCAGTTACAGCTGCAAATGCCGGACACGGACGGCCAGTCGCTATCGCTGGCCGAATGCACCGTCAGCATCGGACTGGTGCCGTTCTCGGTGAGCTTCGACAGTCCGCAGGCGTGGCTGCAACAGGCAGACCGCGCGCTCTATCGCGCCAAACGTGACGGGCGCGACGGCATGGTGGTCTTCGAGGCGAGCTCGCCGGACCGGTGACAGACGCGCGAGGGGATGCTGACAGGTTCGGCTGACGGGTTCGATCAGCGCACGCACAGGCGCGAGAACGCCGAGCGCAGGACGGCCGGAATGGCGGCGGCAAAGCCGAACGGGCGTGCCAGCGTCGCCAGCCCTTCACCGTTGAGGACGCGCGAGCCTTCCAGATGCGTGGCGAGCACGCAGAAATCTTCGCGCTTCATGCCCACGCGTTGGCAGGCCTTGTCGAGTTGCTTCAAATCGTTCGGGTGCAGCTTGAGGGTGACGGTAATGCGCTCTGGGTCGGTGTTCATGACAACAATCTTCTCTTTTTCGAATACGTCGGGCATGTTGCGCGGGTAGGCACATGCCGGGCGCCCACGCGATAACGAGGGCGTGCGTGACCACAAACGCACGCGCAATCCGGGAGTTGAGACTCGGAAATCGGGGCGTCGGGTTGTCTGTTGCAACGCGTGGGCAATACGAGGCTGTGGGCGCGCGCTCCGCCGCCCGAAAGACTGGCGGCGGTACGGCTTCGACGCGTGAGAGCGATGCCTCGTAACAGCAGGGAGGGATGACTCTCCATCCGGCCATGACACGAGCGCCGGAAAACAGCAATAAGTACTGCGGACTACCACTGCGGGTAAAGCTTGATTTCACTACGACTGCTGAAGCCGCCGGACTGCGACGGGGACTGCATTGATGCAAGACCTTCTGAACGACAGGACTGCGGGTGATGCGAGTACAGCGATAAAGCCGAACTGCCAACTACTGAATTACCAAAGACTGCTACTGCTACTGCTACTGCTACTGCTTCCGGACACTGCGCGAAAAGCGTTTTACGCGGCGTCCTTGAACTGAATGCGTGTGCACGGCGTGCGGCGATGACTACGGCGGTAACGCAAGACGCGATCGATATGCGCCGATGCCGCCAGACGTGTGGCTTTGCGATGCAGTTGATTCACACGCGCCGCCGAAATAGCAATGGCGACGAAGGCAATCAACGACCAACTGACGAAACTCACAACCCTTCTCCCGAATTCACTCGCTCACTCGCGGCAAGACCCACCGCCGCGAATCGATTCCGAAAGCACTTCGAAAGCAAGGGACTGCCGGTTGCGTCTGCATCAACTTTTGATAGAGACGAATTCTAAATACTTTCCCGAATAGGGTAAACCCTGAAAATTCGAAATAATGAATTTTCATTAGCTATTAAGTTGAAAACATCCAAACGATCGTTTGAATGATAAGTAGCTTATTTCATTAGGAAAATCGGCCCAAACCCGCATGAATAAACGAGGTTGGGCCGATCGTGCAACGTGGGGTCAGAAGCTGTGCTTCAGACCCATACCAAGCAACAGTTGCGTGCGTGCGCCCGCATCGATGCCATACGAACCGACGGAGGCGTTCGCTGCGACCGTCTTCGATCCCGATGCGTCGAGCGTCTTGCCGGTCGCCTGTTGATAGCCGCCGATGACATACGTGGCCGTACGCTTCGACAGCGCGTAGCTCACGCCGGCATTGAACTGGTTGTAATGCGCCGCCGTTTGGTTCGGTCCGCGCAGACGCGTGTAGCTATAGCCGAGGCCAGTGCTCAGGGCAGGCGTCAGTGCATAGCTGGTGAACAAATTGATCGTGTCGAACTTGGCCGTTCCGCTGAAAGCCGACAGCCCGTCGCTGGCGTATTGGGCGTGCGAATACGACACCCCCAGAATGGCCGGCCCGATGGCGTACTTGCCGCCGACGCGCGCGATTCGCACCTTGCTTGCCGTGCTCAAGCCGCGATTGATCGGCGAGTTGAACAGCGAACCGGCGCTGCCGGACCATTCGCGAAAGCCTCGACTCGCCGAATCGGCCTTTTCGTCGATTTTTCCACCACCGTCGGCGAAGAAGAAGCCCGCGCCGAGGGCGAGCGGCCCGTTGCTGTACGCGCCAGCCAGACCATACGAGCGGCCGGAACCCGTCTTGCCTGCGACGTTGCCGAGCGCATACATGCCTTCGAATTGCAGGCCGCCGTAGTTCGGCGTGGCATAGCGAATCGAGTTGTTGATGCGCGCGCTGTTGTCGTAGTTGTCGACGTCGCCCGGCGTCGCGAAGAAGCCACCGAAATAGCCGTCGGCGGTGAGGCCTTGCACAAGGTTGACGACCGGGTCGTACTGGCGGCCGATCGTGACCTCGCCCCATTGATTCGCCTTCAGGCCGACGATGGCCTTACGGCCGAACGCGAGGCCGCCATTGCCTTGTTTACCGTTGACGGCATCGAAGCCGCTTTCGATCTGGAAGAGTGCCGTGAGGCCGTTGCCGAGCGACTCGGTGCCGCGCAGGCCCCAGCGGCTGCCCGACATGATGTTGCTGGTGATTTGCGATAAACCGACCGGGCCGTTGTTGCTGGCGACGTGATTGGCGTGAACAAAACCGGAGTCGAGGGTGCCGTAGAGGGTGACGTTGCTCTGCGCATGAACGCCGGCCGGCAGCGTGGACAGAGCGAGGCTGGCCGCGAGCGCAAGGGCACGCGGACCGGTAAGCAGAGGGAGACGTTGTGTCATGGTGTCGGGCAGCGTGGCTGCGCGTGGTTGATATCGACACCGAGAATATTGTTGAACAGCGGTTCGGAATCCTGATGAAAATTCCCATTGTCGTCAAAAGCCCGTCGCTGCGACGACATCACGCGAACACCTATCGCGTTTCTAAGAACGATCCCCAAATAAAATAAAAAACGCCGCTATCTGCGGCGTTTCGAATTCCCTGTCGTTGAGGTGGCCAGAGACAAGGACGAGAGGCACGGAGGTCAGTCCGTGGTGTCGTCCTGCCCGGCACGGCGCGCTGCCACCTTCGAGAGGGCTGCCCAGTCCAGATGTCCCTCGCCGTGCGCGAGGCTGTCGAGATGGTTATCGCGCAGCACCGTGCCAAATGGCATCGGTACGTTGGCCGCTTCGCCGGCGAGCAACGCAAGGCGCACGTCCTTGGCGCCGAGCGAGAGCTTGAAGCCAGCCGGCTCGAAAACCTGTTTGGCAATCGCCCCGCCGTAACCGGTATAGGCCGGCACCGCAAACACGGCCGTCGTGATCATGTCGAGGAAGTCGGCACCGGGCACGCCATGGCCTTGCGTGAGGGCGGCGGCTTCGCTCATCGTCTCGATGGCGCTCGCGATCATGAAGTTCGACGCGAGCTTCACGACGTTGGCTTGCTCCGGCACGTCGCCGAAGCGCCATGTGCGCTGACCGAGCACGTCGAAGAGCGGCTGCACCTGCGCGAGGGTATCGGGGGCACCGGCGGCGAGAATGTTGAGCTTGCCGGCTTCCGCCACGTTCACGCGGCCGAGCACCGGGGCGGCGACGTAGCGCAAGCCGAGCGCGTCGCATTTCGCCTGCATCTCGCGCGCGAAGTCGAGCGACACGGTGGCCATGTTCACGACGATGGCGCCGCGCGCCAGCGCCGCGAGTGCGCCGCCGTCGTTCAGCACGACGCGGCTCGTCTCGTCGTCGGCCAGCATGGCAATGAGCACGTCGGCACCGCGTGCCGCGTCTGCCGGGGTGTCGCAGGCTTGTGCCCCGGCCTTGGCGACGGTGTCGACCGGGCCGCGCGAGCGATTCCAGACTTGCAGCGAAAAGCCCGCCTTGATGAGATTGATCGCCATGGGCGCGCCCATCGTGCCGAGACCGAGAAATCCGATAGTCATATGTTCTCCATGTACGTGCAACGTGGCGTCCGAAACCGCTTTGGCCACGTATCAACCGGGAGCATGACACCGAACGCAGGTCGATGCAGCGCACGCGTCCGGTCCGGGCGGAACACCCGCACGGAGCGGGTAAGATGCACCGACGTGCGATGCAGTGGCACGGATGTCTCACGCGCCGCACACGTTTGCCTGACCGAACCGTCGAACCGCGGCATTCAAGTTGTCACTTGCCGTTGCCGTCTCGACCGACCCGAACATCCTTTCGCCGCGCCATGACCGTACGTTACAACTGGCCCACCTTCAAGACGCTGCCGTATCCGGTGTACTTCCGCTACGACGAGTTCGACGCACAGACGGCGTGGGTGCCGCATCGTCATGACTGGGGCACGCTCAACTACGTGGCGAATGGGGTGATGCAGCTCGAAATCGAAGGCGCGCGTTATCTCTCGCCGCCGCAGTACGCCGTCTGGATTCCGCCGAAAGCGGCGCACGCCAGCTTCAACGCGCACGCGGTGATCTACCGGTCGGTGTACATCGATGCGTCGCTGGCGAACGTCCTGCCGTCGCATGCGGCCACCTTACGTATCAGCGGCCTGCTGCGGGCGATTCTGTCGGACTTTGCCGAGCGGGGCGTGGCCTCCCCCCGTACCGATGCCGACAAACGTCTGGCGCAGGTGCTCGTCGATCAACTGGCCCTCGCGCCTGCCGAACCGCGCTTTCTGCCGCAGGCGAATTCACCGGCACTCGTGCACATCTTGCAGGCGTTGCAAAGCGAACCCGGCGACAACCGCACGCTTGCGCAATGGGCGCAGACGGCATCGCTGACCGAACGCACGCTGGCGCGGCACTGTCTGGTGGAATTGGGGATGACGCTGGGACAATGGCGGCAGCGGTTGCGCTTTCTGCGCGCCATCGAAAGGCTGGAAGCCGGACACACGGTCAAGTCGATCGCGTTCGATCTGGGCTACGCCACGCCGTCGGCGTTCATCGAAATGTTCACCCGCCAGTCGGGGCTGACGCCGGAGCAATTCCGGCGTCAGACGATTCTGGGCGAGGGGCACGGCGGGGCAGTCTGATACCGCCCCGAACCCGCCCCCGGCTTACCATTTCACTTACCGCTTGATGCTGCTTGATGCCGCTTGATTACCGCTTGAACGCCAGCAACTGCGCGCCTTCGGGCACCTGATCACCCACGGCGTACAGCACTTCCTCGATCTCGCCGTCGGCGGGGGCGCTGATGGTGTGTTCCATCTTCATCGCCTCCATCACGAGCAGCGGCGCGCCCTTCTCGACCTTCGTGCCGGCCGGTGCGAGCACCGCAATGACCTTGCCCGGCATCGGCGCCGTCAGACGGCCTTCGCCGCCTTCCTGTGCCCCGGCCTGCGCGAGCGGGTCGTGCCAACGCAATGCCCACGACTGACCGTCGGCAAACACGTGAGCGAGCGCGTGTTCGAAGTCGACGTGCCCCTGCACACGGCGCTCACCGAGCGTCACGCGATAGACGCCGCCGTCATGGGTATAGCGATACGGATACGTTTCGCCATCGACCGTGAGCGTGCTGGCCTGTGCGCCGCTCGTGAGCACAACGTCGTGACGCGTTTCGCCCTGATCGAACGACAGCGTGCGGCGGTAGTCGCCGTTCAGACGCCAGCCGGTGGCGAGTTGCCACGGCGAGTGATGATCGATGCTGTCCTGATACTTGCGACGGCCGACGATGGCCTCGCGAGCCAGTTGTGCGGCCACGGCCAGCGCCAGCGTCGTGGCGGGCACGGGGGCAGCCCCCGGGAACAGCGTGTCGCGATGGCGCTCGATCAGGCCCGTGTCGAGATCGGCACCGGCAAACGGCTCGCTCGCGACCAGCCGTCCGAGGAACGCGATGTTGGTCTGCACGCCCACCACACGGTATTGGCCCAGTGCGCGGCGCATGCGGGCGAGGGCTTCGTCGCGGTCTTGTCCCCACACGATCAGCTTGGCGATCATCGGGTCGTAGAACGGCGAGATCGTGTCGCCTTCGCGCACACCGGAATCGATACGCACGGCGGCCGGCGTCGCACCACTGCCGATTTCGAACTGCACGGCCGCGGGCGGGCGCAGCGTCGAGAGCGTGCCCGTGGACGGCAGGAAGTTGTTGTCGGGGTTCTCGGCGTAGATACGCGCTTCGAGCGCATGGCCATGAATGCGCAGTTCGTCCTGCTTGCGCGGCAGCACTTCGCCAGCGGCCACGCGCAGTTGCCATTCGACCAGATCGAGGCCGGTGATCATTTCGGTGACCGGGTGCTCGACCTGCAAGCGCGTGTTCATCTCCATGAAGTAGAACGAGCCGTCCTGATTGGCGATGAACTCGACCGTGCCCGCCCCCACGTAACCGACCGCACGCGCGGCGTTGCACGCGGCGTCGCCCATGGCCTGACGGCGCTCGGCGCTCATGCCCGGTGCGGGGGCTTCTTCCAGCACCTTCTGGTGGCGGCGCTGCACGGAGCAGTCGCGCTCGAACAGATAGACGCAGTTGCCGTGCGTGTCGGCAAACACCTGAATTTCAATGTGACGCGGACGCGTCAGGTACTTCTCGACAAGCACGCGCTCGTCGCCGAAGCTGCTGGCCGCTTCGCGCTGGCACGACGCCAGTGCGCTGCGGAAGTCGTCGCTGCGCTCGACCACGCGCATGCCCTTGCCGCCGCCCCCGGCGCTGGCCTTGAGCAGTACCGGGTAGCCGATCTCGTCGGCGCGGGCGTGCAGGAAGGCGGCGTCCTGATTCTCGCCGTGATAGCCCGGCACGAGCGGCACGGCAGCGCCTTCCATCAGCGTTTTTGCCGCGCTCTTGCTGCCCATGGCGTGGATGGCTCCGACCGGCGGGCCGATGAAGACGATACCGGCGTCGTCGCAGGCCTTCGCGAACGCTTCGTTCTCGGACAGAAAGCCATACCCCGGGTGGATCGCTTGGGCGCCCGTGGCCTTGGCAGCGGCGATGATGGCGTCGACGCGCAGATAGCTGTCGCGTGCGGCCGCACCGCCCACGTGAACGGCCTCGTCGCACACGGCAACGTGCTTGGCCTGCGCGTCAGCGTCGGAATAGACGGCGACCGTGCGAATGCCCAGACGTGCGGCAGTGGCTGCCACTCGGCAGGCGATTTCGCCGCGGTTGGCGATGAGGATCTTGTCGAACATATTGCCTCCGGATAATGATCGATTGGGGCGACGTTCGCACCCGGCAGGCTCGCTTGTGGCGAACCGCCGGCGCACTCGCGCCTGCTTCTGTCCTGCTGCTATATCGCTACTTTCTTGCTATCCATCACCGCCGGTGCCGCCGCATCGTCTGCTGCGATGCTTGCCGCGTCACCGGCGTTTCGTCCTTACGTCGAAGCCATCACTGTCATCGCGGCCATTGCTGCCGTCAGCAACGCGCTGCGTCAATGCTTCAGTGCGTCAGTGTGTCTTGCAAGCCGACAACGTGCCCTCGGCCTCGCCGCAACCAACGGCGGCGTCGGCACCCAGCTTCGCCTCGGTCGACGTGCGCATGCCCAGACGCGCGAGCAACTGACGGTCGGCTTCGGCCTGCGGGTTCTGCGTGACCAGCAGCTTGTCGCCGTAGAACATCGAATTCGCGCCCGCGAGGAAACACAGCGATTGCAGCGCTTCGTCCATCTCTTCGCGGCCGGCCGACAGGCGCACCATCGCGCGCGGCATGGTGATACGCGCCACGGCGATCATGCGCACGAAATCGAACGGATCGACGCTCTCGTTGTTCTCAAGCGGCGTGCCGTCGATCTTGATCAGGTTGTTGATCGGCACCGACTCCGGGTACGGCGACATGTTCGCCAGCTGCGCGATCAAACCGGCGCGTTCGCGACGCGTCTCGCCCAGACCGACGATGCCGCCGCAGCACACCTTCAGACCGGCTTCACGCACGCGAGCCAGCGTGTCCAGACGGTCCTGATAGGTGCGCGTGGTGATGATCTGGCCGTAAAACTCAGGCGACGTATCGAGGTTGTGGTTGTAGTAGTCGAGACCGGCTTCGCGCAGTTGTTCGGCCTGACCGTCGCGCAGCATGCCGAGCGTGACGCACGTTTCCAGACCGAGCGCCTTCACGCTGCGCACCATCTCGCCCACGGCATCGACCTGATGCGGCTTCGGGCTGCGCCATGCGGCGCCCATGCAGAAGCGCGTCGCACCGGCGTCCTTGGCGGCTTGCGCGGCGGACAGCACTTCGGCGATGGGCATGAGCTTTTCGGCGTCCACGCCGGTATCGTACTTGGCCGACTGCGGGCAGTACGCGCAGTCTTCCGGGCAGCCGCCGGTCTTGATCGAGAGCAGCGACGAGAGCTGCACCGCGTTGGCATCGAAGTGTTCGCGATGCACTTGCTGGGCGCGGAAGATCAGGTCGTTGAACGGCAGCGCGAACAACGCCTCGATCTCGTCGACGCGCCAAGGTTTGTCGTTTTGGCGCAGGGCTTCGTCGTGACCGTGAGCGGCGGTGTGGGCATGAACTTGCATGGTGTGTTTCCTTGAATTCTGTGTAATTTCTGTCGGTTCGATCATTCGCGCGCTAGCGCATTAGCGCGGCGCGGGCGTGTGATCGAGCAGCGGCGTGATGTCGAGATATCCGGAGGCGGTGGCCGCGTCGGGGTGCGACAGATGCGGAATGCGGCCGAGCAGCGGTGCCGGCAGTCGTTGCGCAATGGCGTCGATGTTGGCTTCCGCGTGGCGCATCTCCGGATCGACGTGATTGGCGACCCAGCCGGCCAGCGTCAGCCCCCGCGCAGCAATGGCTTCGGCCGTGAGCAACGCGTGGTTGATACAGCCGAGCCGCAGGCCGACCACGAGAATCACCGGCAAGCCGAGTTGACGGGCCAGATCGGCAGTATCGAGCGCGTTGCTGCCGGCGCCCAGCGGCACCCGGAAGCCACCCACGCCTTCGACGATCACCAGATCGGCGCGTGCGGCCACGCGGGCGTAACCGGCGCGAATCACTTCGCAGTCGAGGTCGATACCTTCCTCGGCGGCGGCGATGTGCGGCGCCGTGGCGTCCTTGAGCACGTACGGGCAGTACCAGTCGTCGGGCAGCTTGAGGTTGCTCGCGTCGTGCAACTGCTCGACATCGTCGTTGACGTAACGGCCGTCGCTTTCGATGGCACCTGCGGCCACCGACTTCAGTCCGGCGCAGACGAGGCCACGGCGCGCGGACGCGTGCAGCAGCGCCGACGAGACAAGCGTCTTACCGATTTCGGTGTCGGTGCCGGTGACGAAAAAGGCGTGGCGTGCGGGCGTCGGGCGCTCGGTGACCGGCGTCATGAGGTCTTGATTAGCCATGGGCGTGAGCGGTCCAGTCGCGGTCGAGTTGGTTGATCGCCGTCACGAGCCGTGCGACGTCGTCCTGCGTATGAGCGGCCGAGAGCGTCACGCGCAGGCGCGAGGTTCCCGGGGCCACGGTCGGTGGCCGGATGGCCGGCACCCACAGGCCGGCTTCCGCCAGCCCGGCCTGCGCATGCAGGGCCGCCGCATTTTCGCCAAGGATGATCGGCTGCACACCCGTCGGCGACGGGATATGCCGCCAGTGCTTGAGCCTGAGCGAACTGCGCAGTTGGAAGATGCGGGCTTGCAACGTTGCACGTCGCTCACGGCCTTCGTCGCCACGAATCAGCGCGAGGCTGGTGAGCAGTGCCTGCGCTTGCGCGGGGGCGGCGGCCGTGGTGAAGATGTATGGCCGCGCGCGATTGACGAGCCATTCGATCACGCTCTTGTGCGCGGCCACGTAAGCACCCGCGACACCCGCCGCTTTGCCGAGCGTGCCGATGATGACGAGGTTCGGCGAGCGCAGATCGAAGGGCTCGAACACCCCGCGACCGTTCTCTCCGACCACGCCAAAGCCGTGCGCATCGTCGACGATGAGCCACGCGTTGTGCTTCTCGGCGAGTGCCAGCAACTGCGGCAGCGGTGCGATGTCGCCGTCCATCGAGAACACGCCGTCGGTCACGATCAGCTTCGTCTCGGCCTCGCTGGCTTCGAGCAGCGCGGCGAGCGCCTGCACGTCACCGTGCGGGTAGACATGCGTGCGAGCGCGCGAGAGACGCGCACCATCGATGAGCGAGGCGTGATTGAGTTCCTCGGAGAAGATCTCGGCGCCCTTGGTGGCGAGCGTGGAGATCGTCGCCAGATTGGCCATGTAGCCGGTGCAGAAGTACAGCGCGCGGCCTTCGACCAGATGCGGCGACATGAAGTCGGCGAGCGCGGCTTCGAGTTCCGCATGCGCCTGCGAGTGACCGCTGATCAGGTGCGAGGCGCCGCTGCCTGCGCCGTAGCGCCGTGCCCCGTCGATCAGCGCTTCCACGATCTTCGGGTGTGCTGCGAGACCGAGATAGTCGTTGCTGGCAAAGGCGAGTACGTCGCGGCCATCTGCGCACAAATGCGGCTGGCACGGCGTGGAGACCACGCGATGCGTGCGTCGCAGATGCGCGCGGTCGATCTCGGCGAGACCGGCTTCAAGGCGTTCAAGCAAGGGATGTGCGCTCATGCGGCCCTCCCCATGCTGTCGAAGCCCTGACGCATCGTGGCATCGAACGCGGCGATGGTTTGTTCCGCCAGCCAGTCGCTGGTGCTGTCGTCGAGCACGTACGGCGGCATCAAATACACCGTTGCGCCGAGCGGACGCAGCAACACGCCACGGGCCCGCGCTTCGCTGTAGAACTGCTTGGTGAATGCACCGGCGGCGCCGGGAGTCTCTGGCAGCTTCGCATCGAAGGCCCAGATCATCCCGCGTTGGCGGAAGTGCATGGCGCGCGCATCGTCGGCCAGTGGCGCGAGGGCTTGTGTCAGGCGCTCGGCGCGTGCGCCATTACGTGCCAGCACGTCGTCGTCGGCAAATATATCGAGCGTGGCGAGTGCCGCGCGGCACGCGAGCGGATTGCCCGTGTACGAGTGCGAATGCAAAAAGCCGCGCGCGGTGTCGTCGTCGTAGAACGCGTCGTAGATGGCATCGCGCGAGAGCACCAGCGAGAGCGGCAGATAACCGCCGCTGATGCCCTTCGAGAGCGTGAGCAGGTCGGGCCAGACATCGGCTTGTTCGCACGCGAAGAAGGTGCCGGTGCGGCCACAGCCGACGGCGATTTCATCGGCGATCATGTGTGCGCCGTGGCGATCGCACAGCGCGCGCACTTCGCGCAGATACGCCGGGTCGTGCATCGCCATGCCGGCGGCGCACTGCACCAACGGCTCCACGATGACGGCGGCGACTCGGCCCTCGCACTGCGTGAGCAGCGAATCGAGTTCGGCCGCCGCGCGATAGGCCACGTCCTCCGCCGTTTCGCCGTCACGGGCGAGACGTGCGTCGGGCGATGCCACCACGTGAGCGTGGCGCAGCAGCGGGTCATACGCGTCGCGGAAGAGGGCGACATCGGTGACGGCCAGTGCGCCGAGCGTCTCGCCGTGATAACCGTTTTTCACGCACACGAATTCGCGCTTGTCGCTGTGGCCCTGATTGCGCCACGCATGAAAGCTCATCTTGAGTGCGATTTCGACGGCAGACGCGCCATCACTCGCGAAGAACGCATGGCCGAGCACGCCGCCGGTGAGTGCCGACAGGCGCTCGGCGAGCGAGACAACGGGCTCGTGCGTGAAACCCGCGAGCATGGCGTGCTCCAGACGGCCGAGCTGGTCGATCAGCGCCGCGTTGATGCGCGGATTCGCGTGACCGAACAGATTGACCCACCACGAGCTGATCGCGTCGAGGTAGCGCTGGCCGTCGGTATCGACCAGCCACGGGCCCTCGCCATGCGAGAGCGCGACGAGGGGAAGCTTCGCTTGCTGCTTCATCTGCGTGCAGGGGTGCCAGACCTGCCGCTGACTGCGTGCCGCGAGATTGCCGGGGCCTGACGCGTCAACGCGTGCAGTGGGTTCGGCGATGGCGGGGGGGTGCCCTTGAGCTTGCCGGATAGGGGCGTCCATCATTGACTCCTTCATGCGCCGGGGCGGGCGACGCAGGTGCGGATGCACCGTTGTCGATTCGCCCGGCTGGCCGTCGTCAGGCATACGCAAGGTGCGTTGCTGGACGGGGCCGGAGGTGGGGGATGGGCGCATGGTAGGCAAAGCAATTTGGCAGGGCAATAGGCGGAAATGGCGTGAAATATCGTGCTCTTGCGAGCTATAGCTCGACGTTATCGATAAATTCTTAAAACCTGTCGATAACGTTGCGGCATCTCCGCCGTCACCCCTCCCAAAATAAATTTGTAACCGTGTTGCGGGCAATGTCGCGATGTTTCGACTTCACTTCGACTTCACTTCGACTTCACTTCGACTTCACTTCGACTTTCCGCGACGAAATTGCCGGTTTTTTCAGGCTCAGGACGCGTCGCGCCACGACGGCGAGCGCTTCTCTAGGAACGAGCGCACCCCTTCGCGGCCTTCGTCGGACGCCCGGATCGTGGCGATACGGTCAGCCGTCTCGGCAATGGCCTCGTCGTCGATGGTGCGGCTGGCGAAGTCCTGCACGAGGCGTTTGCATTCCTTCACGGCATTCGGGCTGTTATCGGCCAGCGCTTTGGCGAGGGCTTGCACGGTGGCGTCGAGCGCGTCGGCGCTCACCACTTCATGCACCAGACCGTGACGCTGCGCGGTGGCTGCTGTAAAGCGCTCTGCGGTGAGGAAGTAGCGGCGCGAGGCGGGCTCGCCAAGCGCGCGAATCACATACGGGCCGATGGTCGCGGGAATCAGCCCGAGGCGCGCTTCCGACAGACAGAAGTGCGCCGTGTCGACGGCCACCACGATGTCGGCCACGGCCGCGAGGCCCACGCCACCGGCATACGTATCGCCTTGCACGCGCGCGATGATCGGCTTCGGGCAACGGTAGATGGTGTTGAGCATGACGGCGAGCGTCATCGCGTCGGCACGGTTCTCGGTGTCCGAGTAACCGGCCATCTTCTTCATCCAGTTCAGATCGGCACCGGCGCAGAAGGCGACGCCCTCGGCGGCCAGCACGATCACGCGTACGTCGTCGTTATCGGCGAGCGCGCGGAACGTGCCGGTCAGCTCTTCGATGACCGTTTCGTTGAAAGCATTGCGAACGTCGGGACGGTTGAGCGTGACCGTGGCGACGTGGGCGTCGACGCTGAGTTTGAGCGTGGCAAGGTTCATGGCGGCAAATCCTTGACGGCCCCTTTCACGCAACAAGCGATATAGGGAAGGGGCCGGTGTCTTCGTTACATGCGGAACAGGCCGAAGCGCGTTTCCGGAATCGGCGCATTGAGCGCGGCTGACAGGCCGAGCCCGAGCACCGTGCGCGTATCGGCAGGGTCGATCACGCCGTCGTCCCACAAGCGGGCGCTGGCGTAGTACGGATGGCCTTGGCGCTCGTACTGATCGCGAATCGGCTGCTTGAACGCGTCTTCTTCGGCGGCGCTCCACTGACCGCCCTTGCTTTCGATACCGTCGCGCTTGACGGTCGCCAGCACCGACGCCGCCTGCTCGCCGCCCATCACGGAGATGCGCGAATTCGGCCACATCCACAGGAAGCGCGGTGAATACGCGCGCCCGCACATGCCGTAATTACCGGCACCGAACGAGCCACCGATGATGACGGTGAACTTCGGCACGTTGGCCGTGGCGACGGCCGTCACCATCTTGGCGCCGTGCTTGGCGATGCCTTCGTTTTCGTATTTGCGCCCGACCATGAAGCCGGTGATGTTTTGCAGGAAGATCAGCGGAATCTTGCGCTGGCAGCACAGTTCGATGAAGTGCGCGCCTTTTTGCGCCGACTCCGAGAACAGAATGCCGTTGTTCGCGACGATACCGACCGGATAGCCCCACAGGTGCGCGAAGCCGCACACGAGCGTGGTGCCGTAGCGCGCCTTGAATTCGTCGAATTCCGAGCCGTCGACCAGACGCGCGATGACTTCGCGCACGTCGAACGGCTTTTTTGTGTCGGCGGGAATCACGCCATACACTTCGCGCGGGTCGTACTTCGGCTCGACCGGCGTCTTCACGGCGACGGTGGCCGGCTTGCGGCGATTCAGGTTCGCGGCGATGCTGCGCGCGATCGACAGCGCGTGGGCATCGTTCTGTGCAAAGTGATCGACGACGCCCGACAGACGCGTGTGCACATCGGCACCGCCGAGGTCTTCGGCGCTGACTTCTTCACCCGTGGCGGCTTTCACCAGCGGCGGGCCGCCAAGGAAGATCGTGCCCTGATCTTTCACGATGATCGACTCGTCGCTCATCGCGGGCACATAGGCGCCACCGGCCGTGCACGAGCCCATCACCACGGCGATCTGCGGGATGCCCTGCGCCGACATCGTCGCCTGGTTGTAGAAGATGCGGCCGAAGTGATCGCGATCGGGGAAGACGTCGTCCTGATTCGGCAGGTTGGCACCGCCCGAGTCGACCAGATAGATGCACGGCAGATGGTTCTGCTCGGCGATCTCCTGCGCGCGCAGGTGCTTCTTGACCGTCATCGGGTAGTAGGTGCCGCCCTTGACCGTGGCGTCGTTGCAGACAATCACGCACTCCTGACCCGACACGCGGCCGATGCCGGTGATGATGCCTGCACCCGGGGCGTCGTCGTGATACATGCCGATCGCGGCGAGTTGCGAGAGTTCGAGAAACGGCGAGCCCGGATCGAGCAGTTGCTGCACACGCTCGCGCGGCAGCAACTTGCCACGGGCCACATGCTTCTTGCGGGCGGCTTCGCCGCCGCCGCCCGAGAGTTGCGCAATGCGCTCGCGCAGGTCGTCGACCAGCGTCTGCATCGTGGCCGCGTTGCGGGCAAATTCCTCGCCGCGCGGGTTGAGCTTGCTTTCGAGAATCGGCATGTGACGAAATCCGGTGGAGAGTGAGTTGTCGTTAGGTTCGGATCAGAAACTTGTCGGCGGCGAGCGTGCGAACGTGACTTGTGGTCAGTCGAACAGATCGCCGTCGATATAGCGCCAGCGGCCGTCGTCGGTGCGCTCGAAGCGGCTGCGCTCATGCAGCCGGTGTGCGCGGCCACCCACTTTGTAGCGCGCGACGAATTCCACTTCGGCGTGCGCGTCGTCGCGTTGCAAATGCGCTTTGACTTGCAGGCCCAGCCACTGCGGCGCGTCGTCGAAATCGAGCGTCGCAGGGCGCGTGCGCGCAGCCCACGTGTCGATCAGGTAGGGGGCGTTCTGACGCACGAACGCGGTGTATCGCGAGCGCATCAGTGCCTCTGCCGTCGGCGGCAGCTCACCGCCGTCGATGTAGCGGCCGCAGCACGAATCGAACGCGAGGCCGCCACAGGGGCAGCCTTCGCGATCGAGGTCCGGCGCCGTGGTCGATGCCGCCGATGCGGCATTCGGACGGGGCGATTTGGGGCTTGCCATGTCGTCGTGCCCCGTCAGACCTTGCCGTTTTGCAGGCAGGCTTCCACCTGACCGAAACGGTCGTAGCCCCAGAACGGCTCGCCGTCCACGATCACGAAGGGCGAGCCGAACACGCCGCGCGCCATCGCCAGATCGATTTCCGCCTTGAGGTGGTCCTTGGCTGCGGGCGAGTGCATGCCCTTGTCGAGTGCTGCGCCGTCGATGCCGAGGGTCTCGCCGAGTCTGACGAGTTCGGCGGGCTCACCGATGTTCACGTCGTCGACGTAGAGCGCGCGGTAGATCAGTTTGGCGAATTCTGCGGCGAGATCGCCGCCGCGATGGTCCGCCACCCAGAGCACGGCGCGCTCGGCGCATTGCGTCGGAATGGGGAAGTGCGACGGACGCTTGTACGCGATGCCCTTGAAGCGGGCCGTGCGTTCGACGTCGCGACGCATGTACTCGGTCTTGATCGGATGCTGCACCGGCGCGCCTGTGCCGTTCACCTTGTAGACAATGTCGAGCAGAATCGGATGCCAGGCGACACCGCGTCCGTACTTGTTGGCAATCTCGTCGATGCAGGTGCTCGCAAAATACCCGTACGGGGATGCGAAGTCGAAATAAAAGTCGATGGCGGACGTCATGGTGGCTCCGTTTCAGAATGACGTTTCTGGCCCGCTTATCAAAAGATACGGCGGTAGGGCGTACAGCTTGTTATTCGTTGACTACGTTGACTACAGTGATTCCGGTGCTGCTCTGCAACGTGCTGGCTTACCAAGTGAGCGCGTTGCCGTCGTAATTGAAGAACCCGCCGTTGTGCGTGGCGCGCTCGCCCGGGGCGCGGGCCAGCACGCGGCGCATGCCGGCAACGCTCGTCTGCACGTCGATGTCGGCGTTCTCGCCACCCATGTCCGTGCGCACCCAGCCCGGGTGCATCGCTACGCACGTCGCCTGCTGCGCTTCGAGCGAAGCAGCCTTGACCACCGAGTTCACGGCGGCCTTGCTGGCGCGGTACAACCAGCTGCCGTTCGAATCCATCAAGGCGACGCTGCCCATGCGGCTCGACAGAAAACCGAACGACCCCTTGGCCTCTTCGACGAACGGCAACACGAGCGGCGCGACCTGCATCGCCCCGAGCACGTTCGTGTGAAACACACGGTCGAACTCCTCGCGGGTAATCGGTGCGAGGCCGGTCGTGCGTTCTGAATTCACACCGGCGTTGTAGATCGCGACATCGAGTGCTTCGCCGTCGAGCTGCCACGTGAGGCCGGCAACCGACTCGATACGGGTGACGTCGAGTTTGAGCGGTTGGGCGCCGAGATCGCGCAACGCGGCCAGACCCTCGTCATTGCGGGCCGTGCCGATCACGCGCCAGCCGTCTTCCCGGTATTGCCGCACGAATTCGAGACCGATACCGCGGGAAGCACCGATGATGAGGGCAGTTTTCATGACGCGTGAGTCCTAAGTTGGAGGGCTGCCGTGGGTTGGTGAGCTTGGTGGCCCACAACGAACGGCAGCCGGAAATGATCAGACGAGCTCGATCGCCATGGCCGTCGCTTCGCCGCCGCCGATACACAGGCTGGCGACGCCGCGCTTGCCACCGGTCTTGCGCAGCGCGCCGATCAAGGTGACCAGAATACGCGCACCCGAGGCGCCGATGGGGTGGCCGAGGGCGCAGGCGCCGCCGTGAATGTTCACCTTGTCGTGCGGCAGATCGAATTCGTGCATGGCGGCCATCGTGACGACGGCAAAGGCTTCGTTGATTTCGTACAGGTCGACGTTGCTTGCCGACCAGCCGGTTTTCTCGAACAGCTTGCGAATCGCGCCGACCGGGGCCGTCGTGAACAGGCCCGGGGCTTGGGCGAACGTGCTGTGCCCGGCGATGCGTGCGAGCGGCGTCAGGCCGAGGCGCTTGGCGGTGGACTCGCGCATGAGCACGAGTGCGGCGGCGCCGTCGGAGATCGACGACGAGTTGGCGGCCGTCACGGTGCCGTCCTTGCGGAAGGCGCCCTTGAGCGTCGGAATCTTCTCGGGGTTGGCTTTGAACGGCTGTTCGTCGTGCTCGACCACGGTGTCGCCCTTGCGGCCCGGCACGGTCACGGCGGTGATTTCCCACGCGAAGGAGCCGTCCTTGGTGGCGTTCTGTGCGCGCTCCAGCGAGGCGATGGCGAAGGCGTCTTGTGCTTCGCGCGTGAAGGCGTAGCGGTCGGCGCATTCTTCGGCAAACGTGCCCATCAGTCGGCCCTTGTCGTAGGCGTCTTCCAGACCGTCGAAGAACATGTGGTCGATGACCTGACCGTGTCCCATGCGCATGCCGGCACGGGCCTTGGGCAGCAGATACGGCGCGTTGCTCATGCTCTCCATGCCGCCGGCGACGATCACGTCGGCGCTGCCGGCAACGAGCATGTCGTGCGCGAACATCGCAGCGCGCATACCTGAGCCGCACATCTTGTTGACCGTCGTGGCACCGGCAGCGAGCGGCAGGCCGGCGCCGAGCGTGGCCTGACGGGCCGGTGCTTGGCCCTGACCAGCGGGCAGCACGCAGCCCATCACGACTTCGTCGATTTGTTCGGGTTTGAGTCCGGCGCGCTCAACGGCCGCACGAATGGCGGCAGCGCCCAGTTGCGGGGCGGCGACGTCGCCGAACACCCCTTGCAGGCCACCCATCGGGGTACGGGCAGCGGAAACGATAACGATCGGGTCTTGCATGGCAGTTCTCCTGTAATCGGTGACCGGTGCCGTCGGCGTTTGCCGCCGGCACCGGGATATCCAATGCTTCAGTCGTTCCGTCGTCCGCGAGCGCTGCAAGGGCTGGCGAGTGCCCGAAGGCACTCGCGAGTGAGGCTAATGCGCTTGAATTACGCGCGCGGATTACGCAGTTCTGCAAATGCCGCGACGCAGCGTTCATACACGCGCGGCAGGGCTTCAAGGCTGTTGACCGACATGCGCAGGTCGCGCACCAGACCGTCGCGCAGGCCGTACACCCAGCCATGCACCGTGACCGGCTGGTTGCGGGCCCACGCGTCGCGCAATACCGTCGTGTGGCAGATGTTCACTACCTGCTCAATGGCGTTGAGTTCGCACAGGCGGTCGTGGCGCGCGTCGCGCGAGGGCAGGGCGTCGATCTGGTCGAGGTGGCGCTCGTAGACGTCGCGCACATGGCGCAGCCAGTTGTCGACGAGACCCATCTTGGCGCCGTCGAGCGCTGCACCCACGCCGCCGCAGCCGTAGTGGCCCACCACCATGATGTGGCGCACCTTGAGCACTTCGATGGCGAATTGCAGCACCGAGAGGCAGTTCAGATCGCTGTGCACCACCACGTTGGCGATGTTGCGGTGAACGAACACCTCGCCCGGTGCGAGCCCCGTGATCTGGTTGGCCGGGACGCGGGAGTCCGAGCAGCCGATCCACAGATATTCCGGGGCTTGTTGTTTGGCCAAGCGCTCGAAAAATGCGGGATCTTCCGCGTTCACGCTGGCCACCCAGGCGCGGTTGTTGTCGAGCAGATGGATCAGGGGTTGGTCTTTGTCTTCAGTCATGATCGTGTCATCCGGTGGGCGTGTCGTGCGCTAGGCAGCGTCATTCGCTCAAGCCACGGCCGCCCGGGCGGGGCGGACTGTAGCGTGCGTGGCACCGCTGCCGGTGCCGTAGCGATTGACGAAACGCAGCGAGACATCGTACGGATAGAAGTCGTGCATCTGTCCGGCTTGTACCCGTTCCTGATGGCTTTGCCACAGGGCCGGGTCGAAGAAGTCCGGATGATGCTGGCTCAGAGAGTGCCGCACGCGCGGGTCGCCGGTCAAAAACGTCTCAAACGTCTGCGGAAACACGTCGTGCGGGCCTACACGGTACCAGACTTCCCCCGACATCGCCTCTTCTTCGTTACGGGGTTCTGGTACTCGACGGATGTGGCAATCCGTCAGATATTCCAGTTCGTCGTAATCGTAGAAGACCACCCGGCCGTGGCGCGTCACACCGAAATTCTTGTACAGCATGTCGCCCGGGAAGATGTTCGCCGCCATCAGTTCCTTGACCGCATTGCCGTACTCGCGCATGGCGTGATCGATCTCGGCGTCCGACGCGCCTTGGTGCAGCCAGAGATTGAGCGGCGTCATGCGGCGCTCGATATAGCAATGGCGAATCACCAGCGCGTCGCCGTCGACCTCCAGCAGCGACGGCACTTCCGATTGAAGCTCGGCGAGCAGCGCGTCGTCGAAACGCGCGAGCGGAAACGCCACGCTCGAGAACTCCAGCGTATCGGCCATGCGGCCGACGCGATCATGCTGTTTGACCATCAGATACTTCGCCTTCACCTGCTCGCGCGTCGTCTCCTTGGGCGGCGCAAAGCGCTCGCGGATGACTTTGAAGACGTACGGGTAAGAGGGCAGCGTGAAGACCAGCATCACCAGCCCGCGAATGCCGGGGGCGGTGACGAATTTGTCGCTCGAATGCTTCAGGTGATGCAGAAAATCGCGGTAGAACAGATTCTTGCCGTGCTTTTGCAGGCCGACCGAGGTGTAGATCTCCGCCTTCGGCTTGCTCGGCATGATCGTGCGCAGAAACTGCACGTAGGCCGACGGCACTTCCATGTCGACCATGAAGTACGCGTGCGTGAAGCTGAACACCACACGCAACTCGTCGCGGCGCAGCAGCACGGTGTCGATTGCCAGATACCCGTCGGCGTCGTGCACGATCGGCATCGCGAACGGCGTGGTCACATCGCCGTTGACGATCCGGCCGACGACGTACGCCGCCTTGTTCCGGAAAAACAGCGACGCGAGTACGTGAATCTGGAAATTCGGGGCCTGTTCGAATTCACCGAACGCTTCGTCGATGGCACGCATCACATAGGCCACGTCGCGCGGCAGATCGGCGAACGGGCGCGTGAGCTGAAAGTTCGTGACGATGCGCGAGAGCGTGGCGGCCATGCCGTCCTGCGCCGGGTAGTAGACCCGGTACGTGGGCTTCGCAGCCGGCGCATCGTTCTCGATGTATTCCGTCGCGATGGCGGGCCGCACGAAAATGAAGCGATTGTTGAAGTACGAGCGGTGCAGGATCTTGCAGCAGACCGAGTTGAAAAACGTTTCGGCCAGTTCCGGCTGACGATGCTCCGTGAGCAGCCCGATGTAGTGCAGCTTCACCTGCTGCCAGACATCGTCGTCGAGCGCTTGCGCATCGAAGCGGCTCGACAGCGTCTCGACGCATTCGCGCACGCGTTCGTCGTAATAGGCGATGCGATTGCGCTGGAGCTTCTGAATGCCGGTGAAGTCACCCGCTTCGAAACATGCCTGTGCCGACACGCACACCTCGCGAAAGATGCGGTAGTGCTTGTCGAAGCCGTCCAGCATCGTGCGGGCGACGTCGTAAGCGATCTGCGACGACAGGAGTTTCGGAAAGTGATTCATACCGGTCGGGAAGGGCGCAGGGGGCGATCTCCGGCTGATTGTAGCCTTCCGGTCTGCCCCCGTATCGATATCGCGTCGCCCCTGCTATCTCCCTGATATTGCGTGAATTTCCGCGCGTTACAGCCGCGTGTTACATCCGGGTTTTACATCCGCCCTTTACATGGTTTCCGCGAACAGCTCGCGGCCGATCAGCATGCGGCGGATCTCCGACGTGCCGGCGCCGATCTCATAGAGCTTCGCGTCGCGCCACAGGCGCCCGACCGGATACTCGTTGATGTAGCCGTTGCCGCCCAGAATCTGGATCGCTTCGCCGGCCATCCAAGTGGCCTTTTCTGCCGTGTAGAGAATCACGCCGGCGCAGTCTTTGCGGACCTGACGCACGTGATCGCTGCCCAGCGAATCGAGCTGACGGCCCACCGCGTAGAGATACGCACGGCTGGCTTGCAGAATCGTGTACATGTCGGCGACCTTGCCCTGAATGAGCTGGAATTCACCGATCGACTGGCCGAACTGCTTGCGGTCGTGGATGTAAGGCACCACCACGTCCATGGCGGCCTGCATGATGCCCAGCGGGCCACCGGCGAGCACGGCGCGTTCATAGTCCAGACCGCTCATCAGCACCTTCACGCCGCCGCCGACCTGACCCAGCACGTTCTCTTCCGGCACTTCCACGTTCTCGAAGACCAGTTCGCCCGTGTGCGAGCCGCGCATGCCGAGCTTGTCGAGCTTTTGCGCGACCGAGAAGCCCTTCATGCCCTTTTCGACGATAAACGCCGTCATGCCGCGTGCGCCCGCTTCCGGATCGGTCTTGCCGTAGACCACCAGCGTGTCGCAATCCGGGCCGTTGGTGATCCACATCTTGGTGCCGTTGAGCACGTAGCGGTCGCCGCGTTTTTCGGCGCGCAGCTTCATGCTCACCACGTCCGAGCCGGCATTCGGCTCGCTCATGGCGAGTGCGCCGACGTGTTCGCCCGAGACCAGCTTCGGCAGGTACTTCGCCTTTTGGGCGGCCGTGCCGTTGCGGTGAATCTGGTTCACGCACAGATTCGAGTGGGCGCCGTACGACAGGCCGACCGAGGCCGAGGCGCGCGAGATTTCTTCCATCGCGATCATGTGCGCGACGTAGCCCATGTTGGCACCGCCGTATTCTTCCGAGACCGTCATGCCGAGCACGCCGAGGTCGCCCATCTTGCGCCAGAGGTCCATCGGGAATTGGTCGGTGCGGTCGACTTCGGCGGCACGCGGTGCGATTTCTTTCGCCGCGAAGTTCGCGACCGAATCGCGCAGCATGTCCAAGTCTTCGCCGAGCATGAAGTTGAGGCCGGGCAGCATAGTCATGAGGCAGTCTCCTGAGGGGGCGCGTGGCTCGTGGCTCGCGCTTATGTTCGGGGTGGTGTTGGGTAGCGTCTAAAGCAGTATTCGGCTGGGCGCGGCAGCGTGGGTGCGACGTAATCGACGTAATCGACCTAAGCGACTTAAGCCACGTTCAGCAGGGCCGCCCGAGCCGGCATCAGCGCGTGGGCGGCAGCACGAACAGCGTTTGCTGCATAAGTGCGCACAGCGTCCATTTGCCGCCGTCGATGGCGAAGAGCTCGGCGGTCGCGACGATAAGCGAGCGTCCGGCTTTGACAACCTGACCGCGTCCGACCAGTGTATCGCCCTTGCCCGGCGCGAGAATGTTCAGCTTGTATTCCGCGGTGACCAGCTCGTGTTCGGGCGAAATGCGCGTGTAACCGGCGTAGCCGCCTGCCGAGTCGGCAATCGCGCCGATGACGCCGCCGTGGAAGAAACCGTGCTGCTGGTTGACCTTGTCCGAGAAAGGCAGGGTGATCTCGCAGTGACCGTCCGCCAGATGCGTGATTTGTGCGCCCCAGTGGGTCATGACGCCTTGCACGTCGAAACTGGCGCGAATTTTCGCGGCGATGGCGTCGTCGAGCGGCGCGGCATGGGAGACGGAAACGTTCATGGCGATAGGCGGCTTCAAGACCACAGATCGGCAAATACTACTTTACGTTAACGTAAACGTAAAGTAGGGACTTTCCAGATTAATGCGAGGTTGCAGGCACCTTCACACGGCGCGAGAGGGCGGGCGGTGCCGATTCTCCGGCCGCCTCGAGCAGTGCCAGACATTGCGCCTCGTGCTGCGAGACTTCATCGAGCGTGGCGTGGAGGTCTTCGAGCTGTTGTTCGAGCACTTCGCGGTGCTGAGCGAGCGTTTCCAGAAACACCTTGAGCTGCGGCACGGTGTCTTTGGGCGATTCGTAGAGATCGAGAATCGTCTTGATCTCGGAGAGCGTCAGGCCGAGCCGCTTGCCGCGCAGCGTGAGCTTCAGGCGTGTGCGGTCTTGGCCGGTGTAGACCCGATGGCGTCCGCCGGGGCCTTCGCGGGCGGGTGTGAGCAGCCCCTGATCTTCGTAGAAGCGGATCGCCCGGGGCGTAATGTCGAACTCGCGCGCGAGGTCGGTAATCGTGTAAGTCAGCATCGGGTTGGCAGACATGGTGTGGGCGGGGCTATCCGTGGCTAGGCGTGGCTAAGCGTGACTGAGCGCAACTAAGCGTGGCTATGCATGACGATGGCGCGGCTGCGGCGCTGCCGCGTTTAAGCGGGCGCTTACCATTGCAGATAGAATTGCCGTTTACGTTAGCGTCAAGTTGCATCGTATGCAATCGGTGACGGCGTCTACTTCAAGAACAACAGCACAAGCCCATCTGGAGCGTGGCCCCCGTGAATGCCCTCGAACAACAACTGAATTACCCCTTTGGTGAACTCCTGCCCGACGGCGGCACCGTGCACGAAGTCGTGCCGGGCGTCTTCTGGGTGCGCATGCCGCTACCGTTCGTGCTCGATCACATCAATCTGTGGCTGCTGCGCGACGAAGTGGACGGCGTCAAAGGCTGGACAGTTGTCGACTGCGGCATTACGCATCCGCAAATCAAGGCGTACTGGGAGCAGGTGTTCGACACCGCGCTCGGCGGCGAGCCGGTGCTGCGTGTGCTCGTCACGCATTGCCACCCCGATCACCTCGGCCTCGCCCACTGGATCTGCAAGGGCGGCGACAAGCAGCGCTGGGACGCCCGCCTCGCGATGTCGCAGGGCGACTACGCGTGGGGCCGGTTGATGTCGTCAGGCGATAACAACAACAGCTCGAACGCCGGTGGCGAATTCGCCGTGGCGCACTTCATCGCGCATGGCCTCGCCGACGAAGCGATGATCGACCAGATTCGCCATCGCAAGACCTATTTCAGCGATCTCGTGCCCGAAGTGCCGTCACGCTTCTACCGTTTGCGCGATGGCGACACGTTGCGCATCGGCGGCAGCGACTGGTGCATGATTGCCGGCTTCGGTCATTCTCCGGAACACATGGCGTTGTACAGCGAACAGCACAACGTGCTGATTTCCGGCGACATGGTGCTGCCGCGCATCTCGACCAACGTCAGCGTGTTCGACATCGAGCCCGAGGCCAACTCGCTGCAACTGTTCCTCGATTCGCTGGGCGTGTATCTCGATCTGCCGGAAGACTGCTTGGTGCTGCCGTCGCATGGCCGCCCGTTCACCGGTTTGCATACGCGTATCCGGCAATTGCGCGATCACCACGATGCCCGTTTGCAGGAAGTGCGCGAGGCGTGCGCCAAGTCGCCGCAAAGCGCGGGCGACATCGTGCCGATCATGTTCCACCGCAAGCTCGATGCGCACCAGACCACGTTTGCCATGGGCGAGGCGCTGGCGCATTTGCACATGCTCTGGCGCAAGGGCGAACTCAAGCGCGCGCGCGACGAAAAAGGTGTGTGGCGATTCTCGCCGGCGTGACAACGTCGTGCGATAGCCGCTTCAACCATAGCCGCGCCAACCATAGCGACGCGACCTTGCTCGCGTCGCGTCAAATCGTTGCCGATCGCCTCAACGGCGCGGCAACACCCCGAAGCGTTTTCCCACTGTGTCGATCACCACGATGCGCTCCAGGAAGGGCGCGTTGCCAATCGTCGGCGCCATGCGATCGTCGTCGCGCAACGTGTAGGCCAGCGTCACATGCACCGGTTGCCCGCCGACCGTCAGTGCAAGGTCGGTGCGTTTGGGCAGCATCACCAGCGGGTTTCCCAAAGCGGGCACTGTGATCGGCGCGGGGCGGTCGTCGGCCGTGGCGGTGTCCGGGATGAGTGCCCACTGGTCGGGCGGCACCACCAGCTCGAACATGCTGCTCCCCGTGTCGAAAATCGCCAGCCCGCTGAACGCCGGGGCGGCGTAGTCCACCAGAATCTTGTCGCGCAGGTTGCCCGCGCTTTCCCGATAGCGCGAGAAATGCGCCGGCCATCGCGCGCTCAACGCGTCCGTTTGTTCCGGGTTCAGCCAGTAGATGCGTTGCTCCCGGTAGTCGATCGCAATGGCCATCCCGCGCGTGAACGCGTAGCCGAGCGTGCCGATCAACGGTGGCTCATCCGGCGAGCGCGGCACAGTTCCCAACGCGGGCCGAGCTTCGAACGGGACTTGCATGCGCAGTCCGCTGTCGAAAATCAACGCCATTTCAGTGGGCAGCGTGGACGAGGCCGATGAAGCGGACGACGTCGGCAACGCCTCGTCAGCCACGCCCAACACCGGCCCGGCGGCTCGCCCATAGAGCAGGTTCGCCGGCGCCCCCGTATCCCATTGAAAGCGCACCCGCTGACCGGTCGCGGCCAGTGTTGCCTCGATGAAGATGGCGGTGCGCTCGTGAACCTTCCCGTCCAGTCGTGCCGACGCAAACTTGAAGGGCAGCCAATCCTGATACTCGAACATGGGGGCAGACGTCTCAGTGCCGGGCGCCGTTGCGGCGGCCAAAAAGAAAACCCCGCTGTCGCGGGCGCGAGAGCGGGGTACCGGTATCGGTATCGGGTCGGCAACGCATGTCAGTCATCGCAGTGGCGGCGCTGGCATCGCGTTGTTGGCAATCAAGCGTGCTGCGCTGCCGACGGAATGTGACGGCCATCGCGGCCGAGCAGTCCGTACGTGACGAGGCTGATCGCCACGGTGAGCAGGATGTAGTACGCCGGGGCCAGCTCGTTTTGCGTCGCCTTGATCAGGTACGTGATCCAGAACGGCGCCAGACCGCCGAAGAGCATGACCGACACGTTGTAGAGAATCGACACGCCCGTCGAGCGCACCCCTACCGGAAACACCTCGGTGACGGCCGTCGGGAACGCGCCCCACACGAAGCCCATGCAAACGGCCGGCAGAATCTGCGCGAGCAGCAGGTTGCCCATCGACGGTGCGCCATGCAGTCGCGTGAACATCCAGAACGACGCCAGCCCATAGAGCAGCACGAACAGCAGGATCAGCGGCTTGCGGCCCACGCGATCCGAGATCCAGCCCGCGAGCGGGCACATGAACGCGATCAGCATGGCGGCGACAAACGTCGACAAGCTCGCCGCACCTTGCGACAGACCGAGTTGCTTCACTGCGTAAATCGGCGTGTAGATCAGCGTGACGTAGAACGACGTCGTCGCAGCCACCGTCAGGCCGAAGCCGGCGATCAGCGAGCGATAGTGATTCGCGAACACTTCGGCGAGCGGCGTGCGGCGCGTGGGTTCACGCACGGCGGCGTAGGCGAGGAACTCCGGCGATTCCGTCATGCGGCGGCGAATGTAGAAACCTACCGGGCCGATCAGAATCCCGAACAGGAACGGCAGACGCCAGCCCCACGATTCCAGCGCTTCTTTCGTCAGCCCCGTATTGAGCAGATACGCACACAGCCCGGCGAGCGCGACGGCCAGCGCTTGCGAGCACATCTGGAAGCTGCCGTAGAAGCCGCGCAGGTGCGGCGGCGAGAACTCGATCAGCATGGCCGTCGAGCCGCCGAATTCGCCCCCGGCGGAGAAGCCCTGAATCACCCGCGCCAGCAGAATCAGCAGCGGTGCCGCGAAGCCGATGGTCGCGTAGGTCGGGGCGATACCGATCAGGCCGGTACCCAGCGCCATGAGCAGCACCATGACCGACAGCGCCGACTTACGGCCCGCGTGGTCGGCATAGAGACCGAAAGCAATACCGCCAATGGGACGGAAGAAGAATGCGACACCGAGCGACGCCACACTCGCGAGCAGCGAGTTGGTCTCATCGACGGCAGGGAAGAACAGTTTTGCAATGACGACGGCGAACAGACCGTAGACGGTGAAGTCGAACCACTCGAATGCGTTGCCCAGCGTAGACCCGATCACAGCCTTGCGTCGCAGTGCCGGATCGATAACCGGCGTGCCGGTGGGGGTTGCCTGCATGTGCCTCTCCTGCTCTTGGTTGGGAGCGCCGCACTTGGAAGCCTCACCCGGCAGCAACCGCGCGCCGGCATGGCCTTCTCTCTGGTGGCGGCAAAACCGTCAGTGACGTGTGTGCGTCTTGTGTGCGCTGTCTGTGTGACCTCTGTTTGAGTGACTTATCCACTCTAGCGCAGGTACGCAACGCACCACAACGGGTCAATATTCCGCTGGCGGGAGGTCGTTTCAGGGATGAGACGCGGGAGGCGGCAGGGGACGGGCGCCACGCCGCGTATGGGCGGCGCCCGGGTGTGAGCGCTGGCTCAGGAAGGATCGGTGTCCGTTTTCGACGCGGCTTGCGTGCCGTCGGCCGCTTTCTGACGATCTGCCATACGCGGCTTGCGTGGGGCTTTGGCGAACGCCATGTCATAGAGCCAGCGCGGCAGGCGTCGCAACAGGCAGGCCACCACGCCCATCTGCCACGGCAGCACGACAAAGCGCTTGCGCCGTGCAATGGCGCTGGCGGCCTTGCGCGCGAACTTGCCGGCATCCATCAGGAACGGCATCGGGAACGGATTGCCGTCGGTCATCGGCGTACGGATGTAGCCCGGCGCGATCGTAACCACCGCGACTTTGTCGGCGCGCAATTCCACGCGCAGGCTTTCCAGATACGTCATCGCTGCGGCTTTCGACGCGCTGTACGCGCCGTGCCCCGGCAGACCGCGTACGCCCGCCACGCTACCGATACCCACGAGCGCACCGCGTTTGACCGCACGCATGGGACCGACAAACGGGCTGAAGGTGGCGACCATCGCCATCCAGTTCGTGTCCATGACCGACGCGAAATGCGGCAGATCGGCGGGGTCTTCGGTGTTCACGCCGTGGCTGATACCGGCGTTGGCGATCACGATGTCCGGCGTGCCGTGGCGCGACATGAAGTCTTCGGCGGCGGCGCGCAGCGCGATCGCGTCACGCACATCGAGTGCGTAGCAATGCACGGCGTGTGGATGCGGCAGCGTGGCGGCCAGATCGGCGAGCTTGTCGCCGCGCCGCCCAACCAGCCCGAGAATGGCGCCCTCGGCGGCGTAGTGCCGCGTGAGCGCCTCGCCCAGCCCGCTGGAGGCGCCCGTGATGAAGACCTTCGGTGATGCAGTATGTGTCGCCATGAACGCAAAAGCCCGGCCGGAGCCGGGCTTTGTGAGGCGCGAAGCTTAGAGCTTCTTCGCGCGGATCTGATTGATGATCGAATCGGCCGTCTTGAGGGCCGCGTCGAACGTCTGCTGCTCGGTCGTCGCCGGCTTGCCGGCCTTTTGCAGCGCGTCGCCCGAGGTGGCCGGCGAGACGAGGTACTTGCCTTGGATCGCGATCGTCGGCACGCCGTCGATCTTGTAGTCCTGCCACGCCTTGTTGGCCAGTTCGACCGGCGTTTCCTTGCGCATCATGGCAGGCTTGCCAGCGGCGTCGTAGGCGTTGATGTAAGCCGTCTTGTCGATGCCGAACTGCGCGAGGAAGTCGGCTTGCGATTCCTTGGTCAGCAGGTAGTTGTGCTTGACGTGAATTTCATTGAAGACCTTCGGCGTGAGTTCGGCTTCCTTGCCCAGCGCAGTCAGCGCAATGAACATGCGCGTGTGCGGCTCAAAGCGGCTTTGGAAGGCCACCGGCACGCGCTTGAACACGACGTCCTTGCCCTGCGCCTTGACCCACTTTTCAAGCGTCGGCTCGAGCGCATTGCAATGCGGGCAGCCGTACCAGAAGAATTCGGTCACTTCGATCTTGCCGGCACCCGCGGTGAGCGGTTGCTGCGGAATCGTCACGTAGTCGGTCCCCGCGACCGGCGCTTCAGGCGAGGCAACGGCCGCACCCGAGAGAAACCCGAAAGAAATCAGAACGGCACCAAGAAGTTTTTTCATGATCGTTGTTTAGGAGTGAAGCAGGCGCGCCAGCGCTGGTGTAGCGACGCTTCTGCGAAACCATAGCCCGGAATTAGGGGGAACAGGCCCTGAGGCACATTCGCCACTGCGTATGACCGGGCGGCATTCGCCGGGTTCAACGCGTTGCGTGTGTCGAGTGTGCCAAATTCCCCCCGCATGATGGGGCATTTTGCGACGACTTGCTGTACCGGTATGCGCTCGCGACCGGCCCGGCAAATGACTTCGGCGATCGGAAAACAAGCGGCGTTGCGACAGGCGCAACGCCGCTTGCGTTCGTTCATTGCTTCGTGAAACGGATGACTGCCGTGTCGTAGCCGCCGTCTTGCAGGCGTTGACGCACGTGGTTCATCTCGTCGAGCTTGCCGTACGGGCCAAGGCGCACGCGGAACAGCGTGAGGCCGTTGGCGTCGCGCTGCGTCACCTTCGCTTCGAAGCCCGACAGGGCCAGCTTGGCACGCAGTTGTTCGGCGTCGTTTTGCGACTTGAACGCACCCACTTGCAGGTAATAACCCGTGCTGGCGTTATCCGTGGCGCTGGCCGGGGGCGTCGTCGGCGGTGCGACCGGGACGGTCGACTTGCCGTTCAGGATGTCGGCCGGCGAGGGCTTGGCCGGCGGGGTGGCCGGGGTGGCCGGCACGGCCGGGGCCGTGGTTTCAGGTGTGGCGGGCGTAACAGTCGTGCCCGGGACGAGCGGCGACGTGACGGCCGGCTGCGACGCGGTGTCCGGCGTCACAGTACCCGGGGCCGCGCCCGGCAGCGGGGTTCGCGGCTGGAGCGACTTGTTCGGATCGGGCGGCTGCGCGGCCGGCGAGTTGTCGGCAGGGCGCGGCGGCGTCTTTTCGACGAACGGGGTCGGCGTCTTCGTAATGTAGAGCGCAACAACGACGGCAACGGCCAGCCCAACGATCAGGCCGAGCACGATGCCCAGGAATGTGCCGCCCCGCTGGCGGGGCTGACGACGTTTGTTTGCCATCGAGTCGATTCCGTCCTTACAGAGTTCCGTTGCGTTTCCGGTCCGGAGTGGTTGGAGTTACATCTTGGCCGGTGCAGACACGCCCAGCACGGCCAGACCGTTGCGCAGCACCTGACGCGTCGCCGCGAGCAGCGCGAGGCGCGCATGCTTGACGGTGTCGTCGTCGACCAGCACGCGGTCCGAGTTATAGAACGAGTGGAACGCACCCGCGAGATCGCGCAGATAGAACGCCACCGCGTGCGGGGCCAGTTCTTCGGCGGCACGCGTGAGCATGTCCGGATACTCGGCGAGCAGTTGCAGCAACGCGAGGGCGCGCTCGCTGTCGAGCGGCGACAGATCGACATTCGCGAGTTGCGCCTCGTCACCGCCCCACTGCGTGAGGATCGAGCAGATGCGGGCGTGTGCGTACTGCACGTAATACACCGGGTTCTCGTCGTTCTGCTTGAGCGCGAGATCCACGTCGAACACGAATTCGGTGTCGGCCTTGCGCGAGATCAGGAAGAACCGCACGGCGTCGCGGCCACGGCGCAGCGCATCTTCACGGGCAGCCGGGTCGGTGATCGGCGTCTCGGCCGTGATGCCGCCCGACCATTCGATCAGGTCGCGCACGGTCACGTAGCTGCCGGCACGCTTGGAGATCTTCACCTCTTCGCCGTTGCGCATGACGGTGACCATCTTGTGCAGCACGTAGTCGGGGTAGCCCTTCGGAATACCGATGCCGAGCGCTTGCAGACCGGCGCGCACGCGGGCGATGGTGCCGTGGTGGTCCGAGCCCTGCACGTTGATGACTTGGTGGAAACCGCGGTCCCACTTGCGCGTGTGATATGCCACGTCGGGCACGAAGTACGTGAACGTGCCGTCGGACTTGCGCATCACGCGGTCCTTGTCGTCGCCGTAGTCGGTCGTGCGCAGCCACAGCGCGCCGTCCTGTTCGTACGTCACGCCGGCATCGATGAGCGCCTGTACCGTGCGCTCGACGCTGCCGTCGGCGTACAGCGACGACTCGAGATAGTACTGATCGAAGATCACGCCGAACGTTTGCAGATCGATGTCTTGCTCGCGGCGCAGATACGCCACCGCAAACGCGCGGATCGAGTCGATGTCTTCCACGTTGCCGCTGCCGGTGACCGGCTCGCCGTCGGACGCCTGCACCGTCTTACCGGCGAGGAAATCTTGCGCGATGTCGCCGATGTAGTCGCCGTTGTAGGCCGACTCGGGCCACTCGGCGTCACCCGGCTTGAAACCGCGTGCACGGGCCTGCACCGACGTCGCCAGCGTCTGAATCTGCACGCCGGCGTCGTTGTAGTAGAACTCGCGGTGCACCGGGCGGCCTTGCGTGTCGAGCAGTGCCGAGATGGTGTCGCCCAGCGCGGCCTGGCGGCCGTGACCGACGTGCAGCGGGCCGGTCGGGTTAGCCGAGACGAACTCGATGAGCACCGGGGCGGCTTCGTTGCTGGCGGCACGGCGGCCGAACGCGGCGCCTTCGGTCAGGATGGCGCTGGCCACCGACTGTTTGGCGGCATTGGCCAGACGCAGGTTGATGAAGCCGGGGCCGGCGATTTCGACGGCGTCGACCAGACCTTTGGCGCGTGCGTCGGCGAGAATCGCGTCGGCGATCTTCTGCGCCAGCTCGCGCGGGTTGGCGCGCAGCGGCTTGGCGAGTTGCATCGCGACGTTACAGGCCAGATCGCCGTGAGCGGCGACTTTCGGGCGTTCCAGCAGGATCGTCGGCGCGGCCGGTGCGGTGCCGTCAGTCGGCAGCAGGCCGGTAACGACGTCGCCGATCAGCGCGACGAGAGCATTCTTTTGGGCGGGTAGCATGGCGGGTGTTTCGGGTGCGTCCGGACGGCGTCCAGACAGGCAATTGAATCGTCAGCACCGGATTTTAACAGGTGTATGATGATTCCACGGTGCCCGCGGCCCCGCACATTACGTGACATGGGGGCGCAGTGGCAGTGGGGATAAGTCGAATAAGGAGGCAACCATGCTGGTAACGTTCAAGTCGAAAGCGTCACCGAATATCACCATGCTGGAAAATCTCGCACAGTATCTGCTCGGTGTCGTCGGCAAAAAGCTCGGCGAACGCGGGGCGATCGGGGATGACGAAACCGGCGGTGCGATCGCGAAGCTCGAAGCCGCGATTGCGGAAGACAACGAAGCCGCGAAGAAAGAAAGCGAGGGCAAGAAGTCCGACGAGCGCGATGAGGACAACCGCCTGCGGCTCGCACAACGCGCGTATCCGTTGCTCGACATGCTGCGCGAAGCCAACAAGCTCAATGTCGCCGTCATGTGGGAAACCGGCAACTGATAACCCAGCACCAGCCCGTCATCAACGCGGCACCAACGCGGTACCAACGCGTCACCGAAGTCGAAAAAAAGCAGGCCACGAATCGTGAGCCTGCTTTTTTTATGCCCGGCCGGAAGACGTCACCCCCGGGCGAGGGTAGCAATGATGCAGTGGTGACGCTCGACCGGCCGTAAGCATCGGGGCGCTTGGATGTCCGTGCGCCCCACGCTTACTGGGCCTTGCCCGGTGCGTTATCCGGCGCGTTGGTGGCACCGTTACCGGTGTTGCCGTTGTTCGGCGTCTTCTTAGTGCTGTGACGCGGCTGCTGCGCATGCGAATTCGGATGGGGGTTCGACGGCGTCATGGTCTGTGCGCCCGGCGTCGGCGCTGCCGGCGAAGTCGGATCGGCCCGGCTCGGCATCGGCGTCGTCGGGGCGGTCGTGCTGCCGCCGCCAGGGCCGGCTGCACCGCCGCCGCCGGCACCTTGGGCGAAGCTCAGTGCCGAGGCACCGGCGAGGGTCAGGGCAGCAACCGAAATGATCAGCTTCTTCATCAGATGGACTCCTTTGCGTTGCACTGCACATCGTAGGGATACTGGGTGCAGGGCTCACTTGCGTTAGTGAGATTTCAGTCTAAGAGTCCGCAAACCACGGTGCTGTAAGGCTTTGTAATCGTTTGTAATTCGGCTTTTTCCCACGAGAAGGCCGCAATTCGCGTGGGAGATTGCGATGCAAGGGAGGAGTCGTCAGTCGTCCGAACGGCTCGACCAGAAGACTTGATTGACGCCCGGCAGCGTCTCGAGATGGTCGGTGAGCGCATCGAGTTCGCCCGCCTTGACGGCTGTGGGCAACAGCAGCGCTTCGATTTCGACTTCCGCTTCGCCAAACGGGTGGATGTCGAGCGCGCGCACCGGGTAGTTCGATGCTTCGAGCCACGCTTCGACCTTGTCGAGCACTTCGCGCTGCGTCGTGCGCGCGCAGATGACCGACAGCGCATAAGTGGCTTCGGCGGTGGCTTCGTTGATTGGCGCGCGGTTGATGCGGTTCACCACTGGGCGCAGCAGCGTGTTGGCCGCCAGCACGAAGGCCGCGACGATGACCGCTTCGAACAGCATGCTGGCGCCGGCCGCCGCGCCGACGGCGGCCGATCCCCAGAGCGTTGCGGCCGTGTTCAGGCCACGCACCGAGGCGCCGTCCTTCATGATCGCGCCCGCGCCGAGAAAGCCGACCCCCGACACGACGTACGAGATCACCCGCGTGTCGCCCGGCATCAGCCGCATCGACAGGTCGACGAACGCGGCGGCGCCCACGGCCACCAGTACGTTGGTGCGCAGGCCCGCCGTGCGTTGGCGCACCTGCCGTTCGACACCGATGATGCTGCCGAGCACAAACGCTACCGTGAGCGAGAGCAGGGTATTGAGCAGCGGATAGAGCTGGAAATTTTGGATGTTTTGCAGTGCGTGCATGGGACGTCTCGAAATGACGGTCACGGTGCAGGCCCTCCGCGCGGGGCGAGAGGGCCGGTATGCGGCAACCTGATCGGGCGCGACACTACGCTCAAGTTGCGACAGCGGCGTGACACCCGGGTCGATGCGACAGATCGATGAGCCGGGGCACGCCGCCGCGATTATGTCATGCAGACCATGCAGACGGGATGACGCGTTACGACAATTGCGGGGCAAGGAGACGCCGCGCGGTGGCTTCGTCCACGCCCGTGCGTTCCATGAAATCCTCGACCTGATCGGGGCCGATCTTGCCCACGCTGAAGTACGTGCTGTCCGGATGCGAGAGGTAGAAGCCCGACACGCTCGCGGCCGGCAACATGGCGAGCGATTCGGTCACGCTCATGTTGATTTCGTGCGCTTGCAGGTAGTGGAACATCGGCCCCTTGACCGAGTGTTCCGGGCAGGCCGGGTAGCCCGGTGCCGGACGAATACCCACGTACTCTTCCTTGATCAGCGCGTCGTTGTCGAGCGTCTCAGTGCTCGCATAACCCCAGAAGTCGCGGCGCACGCGCGTGTGCATGCATTCTGCGAAGGCTTCGGCCAAACGGTCGGCCAGCGCCTTGAGCATGATCGCGCTGTAGTCGTCGTGATCGGCGAGGAAGGTCGCTTCCTTGGCGTCCACACCCAGACCGGCGGTCACGGCGAACACGCCGATGTAGTCGGCCACACCGCTGTCTTTCGGGGCAATGAAGTCGGCCAGCGAGCGGTTGGGGCGACGCACGCCGTCCACGACCGGGCGCTCGCTTTGCTGGCGCAGGTTGTGCCACGTGAAGGCGACTTCCTTGCGCGACTCGTCGGTGTAGATCTCGATGTCGTCGTCGTTCACCACGTTGGCGGGCAGCATGGCGATCACGCCGTTGGCGGTGATCCAGCGGCCGAGAATCAGACGCTTGAGCATCGCCTTGCCGTCGGAGAACACACGGCGCGCCGATTCGCCAACGATCTCGTCGTTGAGAATCGCGGGGTAGGGGCCGGCGAGATCCCATGTCTGGAAGAACGGACCCCAGTCGATGTACTGCGCCAGTTCGGCCAGATCGTAGTTCTTGAACACGCGGCGGCCGATGAACTTCGGCTTGGGCGGCACGTAGGCCGACCAGTCGACCTTGAACTTGTTCTCGCGCGCGGTCTGGAGCGACACCATCGGCGTGGCCTTGCGGTTCGCGTGTTGCGTGCGCACGCGCTCGTAGTCGGCCTTCACGTCGGCGAGGTACTTGGTGGCGGCGTCGTCGGACAGCAGGTTCGAGGCGACCGATACCGAGCGCGAGGCGTCCGGCACGTAGATCACCGGGCCGTCATAGTGCGGCGCGATCTTCACGGCGGTGTGCACGCGCGAGGTCGTGGCGCCGCCGATGAGCAGCGGAATGTTGCGCAGACGGAAGTACTCGTCGCGCTGCATTTCCGAGGCCACGTAGGCCATCTCTTCGAGACTCGGCGTGATAAGGCCCGACAGGCCGATGATGTCCGCGCCTTCCGCCTTCGCTTTGGCGAGAATCTCGGCGCACGGCACCATCACGCCCATGTTCACGACTTCGAAGTTGTTGCACTGGAGCACCACGGTCACGATGTTCTTGCCGATGTCGTGCACGTCGCCCTTGACCGTGGCGATCACGATCTTGCCCTTCGAGCGCACGTCTTCACCGGCAGCGGCCATGCGCGCCTTTTCTTCTTCGATGAACGGCACCAAGTGCGCGACGGCCTGCTTCATCACGCGGGCGCTCTTGACCACCTGCGGCAGGAACATCTTGCCGGCGCCGAACAGGTCGCCGACCACGTTCATGCCGTCCATGAGCGGGCCTTCGATGACCTGAATCGGACGCCCGCCAGCGACCTCGATCTTCTGGCGCACTTCTTCCGTGTCTTCGACGATGAAGGTCGTGATGCCGTGCACCAGCGCATGTGCCAGACGGGCTTCGACCGGCTGGTTACGCCATTCGAGATTCTCTTCGCGCTTTTGCGCGCCGCCCTTGAAGCGGTCGGCGATTTCCAGCAGGCGCTCGGTGCTGTCTTCGCGGCGGTTGAGCACCACGTCTTCCACGCGTTCGCGCAGTTCGGAATCGAGGTTTTCGTACACGCCGAGCTGGCCGGCGTTGACGATGCCCATGTCCATGCCGGCCTGAATCGCGTGATACAGGAACACGGTGTGAATCGCCTCGCGCACGAGGTCGTTGCCCCGGAACGAGAACGACACGTTCGACACGCCGCCGCTGATCTTGGCACCCGGCAGGTGTTCCTTGATCCAGCGCGTGGCGTTGATGAAGTCGACCGCGTAGTTGTTGTGTTCTTCGATGCCGGTGGCGACCGCGAAGATGTTCGGATCGAAGATGATGTCTTCGGGCGGGAAGCCAATCTCGTCGACCAGCACGCGATAGCTGCGCTCGCAGATTTCGGTCTTGCGCGCGTAAGTGTCGGCCTGACCCTTCTCATCGAACGCCATCACGACCGCGGCGGCGCCATAGCGGCGGATGCGTTTCGCGTGATGCAGGAACGCTTCCTTGCCTTCCTTGAGCGAGATCGAGTTGACGATGGCCTTGCCCTGCACGCACTTCAGACCCGCTTCGATGACTTCCCATTTCGACGAGTCGATCATGATCGGCACGCGCGCGATGTCGGGCTCGGAGGCGATCAGATTCATGAAGCGCACCATGGCCGCCTTCGAATCCAACATGGCTTCGTCCATGTTGATGTCGATGACCTGCGCGCCGTTCTCGACCTGTTGACGGGCCACTGCGAGCGCTTCGTCGAACTGGCCGTTCAGGATCATGCGCGCGAACGCCTTGGAGCCGGTGACGTTGGTCCGCTCACCGACGTTCACGAAGAGCGTGCCTTCGCCGATATTGAAGGGCTCGAGGCCGGACAGGCGCATCGGTTGCACGTTGGGCGTTTGGCTCATGCTGCATCATCCTCATCATTGCGGTACTGCGCCGGCCAGCGGCGCGGCTTGACGTCGGCGAGTGCCTTGGCAATCTCGGCGATGTGTTCGGGCGTGGTGCCGCAGCAGCCACCGGCCAGATTCACGAGACCGGCCTGCGCGAATTCTTTGAGCAAGCCCGAGGTCACGTCCGGCGTCTCATCGAAGCCGGTGTCGCTCATCGGGTTGGGCAACCCTGCGTTCGGATACACCGACACGTAGGTATTGCACAGCTTGGCCAGCTCGGCGATGTACGGACGCATGAGCGTGGCGCCCAGCGCGCAGTTCAGGCCGAACGTGAGCGGGCGGGCGTGGCGCAGCGAGTTCCAGAACGCTTCGACCGTCTGGCCCGACAGAATGCGGCCGGAAGCGTCGGTGACGGTGCCCGAGATCATGATCGGCAGCACTTCGCCGGTGTCTTCGAACAGCTCGTCGATCGCGAAGAGCGCAGCCTTGGCGTTGAGCGTGTCGAAAATCGTTTCGACGAGGAACAGGTCGACGCCGCCTTCCAACAGCGATTTGGCCTGCGCGTAGTAGGTGTCGCGCAACTGGTCGAAGTCGACGTTGCGTGCGCCCGGGTCGTTCACGTCGGGGCTGATGCTCGCGGTCTTGGGCGTCGGGCCGATGGCGCCGGCGGCAAAACGGGGCTTGTCCGGGGTGCTGAAGGCGTCGCAGGCTTCACGGGCCAGACGCGCCGACTCGCGGTTCATCTCGTTGGCCAGATGCTCCATGTGATAGTCGCTCTGCGCAACCGTCGTCGCCCCGAAGGTGTTCGTCTCGAGGATGTCGGCGCCGGCGGCGAGGTACTTGCGGTGAATCTCGCTGATCACATCGGGGCGCGTGAGCGAGAGCAACTCGTTGTTGCCCTTCACGTCGTGCGCGAAGTCGGCAAAGCGCTCGCCGCGATACTGTGCTTCGTCCAGCTTGTACTGCTGGATCATCGTCCCCATCGCGCCGTCCAGAATCAGGATGCGCGATTCGAGCAACGCCGGCAGTGCTTGCCCGCGGGTATAGCGAAGCTTCGGCGGCTGCAGGGTGGCGGCCGGCGTGGTGCCAGCGCCAGCGTTGGCGGTGGAGGGGGAAGCGGTGGTCATGACGAGCGTCGCCTTGGAGTGGCCGGAAAACCTATAATTGTAATGGTTTTGGCGCATCCCGCTTGCTCGCGGGCCGCGCCGGGCGGGCGCCAGGCGCCTCATACATGCCTCTCACACGCCCTTGCGGTGACTTGAGCTTCTGCCCGCAAGGCGACTTGAAACATTGACCCTCTACCCCGACGACATGGAATTCCTGCTCCCGAGTGCTGCCAACAAGTTTCTGCAAGCCAACGCCAATGCGCTGTTCGTCGACTGCCGCAGCGAGATGGAGTACCTGTTTGTCGGACATCCGGCAGGGGCCATCCACGTGGCTTGGAACGACGGCCCGGACTGGGAGATCAACCCGCACTTCGTGCAAAGCGTGCGCAAGCTGGCAGGCGCCGGCGGCGACCGGCCCGTCGTGCTGATCTGCCGCAGCGGTAACCGGAGTTCGGCCGCGGGTGAGGCGCTCGAAGCGGCCGGTTTCCTGAACGTCTACGGCGTGCTGCACGGCTTCGAGGGCGATCTGAACGCCACCCATCATCGCAATGCCGTCAACGGCTGGCGCTTCGACGGGCTGCCGTGGGAGCAGTGCTGAAGTGATGATGAAAGCCTGACATCGCAGCAAGCTTCGCCGGAATGAAAAAACCCTCGCATCGCGAGGGTTTTTCGTCTGGCGGCACCGCGTACGGTGTTTGCGTCAGTGGAGCACGACCGGGTTCGTCATGAAGGTGTCGAACTGACCGAGGAATTCATCGACTTCGTCCTCGGAAGGTTCGCTGGCAATCAATTTCTGCACTTCTTCACGGAATTGCCGGGCAAGCGAGCCGTCGAGAAAAATTTCACGGCCAGCGGTTTTGTCCACGATTTCATACCCACCCGCAGACAGCGAGTGACTGCCGTTATCGGCTGAAAACTCGACGACATAGTAATTCGGGCTGTTGTAAATCATGAGCATGGCAACTCTCCTGGTGTTCCTGCATGGTCCTTGGTAACCCACATAGGGGCGACGCGGCGCGATTTCAAGAGGTATGACCCCATGATTCGCTTATCGGCACACCGGCTGACGAATTCAATGGTTTTGGTCCTCCTTATCGACAAGTTCCACAATTTCAGGAAGTCCCCTGCTTTGTGCAGGTTCAAACGTTAGATGCGGCCCCCTGCAAAAACGTTGCAACCGCATTAGTTACTAACTGTTTCTGCTCCACGATCGATAGGTGGGCGGCGTCGGGCACGATCTCCAACTGCGCTCCCGCAATGCCTTCGGCGATGCGGCGGGCCACGGCGGGCGGCGTGCTCGGGTCGTTCTCGCCGACGATGACCAGTGTCGGCAGGGCGATTTCCGACAGGCGTGCCCGCACATCGAACGCGGCGAGCGCTTCGCACGAGGCGGCAAAGCCTTCCGGGTTGGTATGGGCGACCAGATGACGGATGCGTTCAGTCACTTCCGGTTCGTGCTTGCGAAAGCGTTTGCCGAGCCAGCGCTCCATCGTGCCTTCGGCCAGCGCCTTCATGCCGCCGTCGCGGGCCTTGGATGCGCGTTCCCGAAAGAGCGCCGCGTCGGCCTTGTCGTAGCCCGACGTCGTATCGATCAGCGTGAGGCTGTCGATGCGCTCGGGGGCGTCTAGCGCAAGCTGCTGCGCGACGGCACCGCCCATCGAGATGCCTACGAAATGCGTACTCGGGATTTCCAGCGAATTGAGCAGGGCGGCCGCATCGGCGGCCAATTGCGCGATGGTGTAAGGGCCATGCGGCGCGTCGCTCTGGCCGTGGCCGCGGCTGTCGTAGCGCAGGACCCGGAAGTGCGCGGCGAGGGTCGGCACGAGGTCGTCCCAGACCGTGAGGTCCGCACCCAACGGATGCGCCAGCGTCAGCCAAGGTCCGTGGCCGTCCACCGCGTAATGAAGCGATACGCCGTTAGCACTTACTTTCATCGTGTTCGGCCCTTTATCGTCAACCCCGTGGGATGTTTCTGATTATGTCAGGAACGTTGAACTTATGCTCATCGAATCGTAGCAGTGCGGCAACAGATATCCCGCCAAGCCGCATCAATCCTAGATCACTCGACGATCTAAACAATATTGAGTCGCCAGTTTGGGACGAAGTGTCGCGAATGCCGGGGGCGATCTGGGGCGATCGGGCGCGAATGGGCGTGTCAGGGCTGCGTCTTCTGCGTGAAGATCAGTTCGAACTCGTTGCCCGAGGGCTCGACCTGCTTCACCCGTACGGGCAGCCAGTCGAGCGACGGGGCGAGCCAGATGTCGACGCGCCGCCCGTCGCCATCGCGGCGCGGCAGTCGCGTGAAGTGGCGGGTTTCGAGATACCCCTGCGGCGTTTGCAGCGTCTCGCTGCCGACGTACTGCACCGGCCAGACCTCGCTGCTGTCGGTATCGACAACCGTGAACTCGTGCGTAACACCGACTTGCGTGTAGCGCTCGGGGTTGCCGCGTGCGTAGGCGGCCAATTGCATCATCACGCTGAAGCGATCCTGCGCACCGGGCGCCAGCGGCACCGATTGGCCCGAGCGCGAAAACGACAGCGTAGGCGTGCCGTCACGGTGGAAATCGGTGGTGTACACGGCGCGGCGCCCGCGTTTTTCCACATAACGCGACGGGGCGATGCCGTTGACGTCGTAACCGCCTTCGCTGATGAATTCAAACGTGCCGAAGAAGATGATCGGCACCGCGACGCGCAACTGATAGTGGCCGTTGTTGTTGACCCAATGCAGTTCGCCGGTCTGGTTGCGCACGCCGTTCATGAGGGCGTCGTACGTGAGCGTGACCGAGGGAGGCGGGTCGAACTTGTCGCCGTTGGCGGCGGCGGCCGTCAGTGCCGGGCCGGGCGGTTGCGGGGCGCTGGCGCCACTGGCCGGTGCGCCGGGCGTGTTGCCTTCGCCGGCTTCGGTGGTGGACGCGGCTTGCGGCCCCGGGGCGTCGGTCGTTTCCGGGGCGGCAAGCGTGTCGGGGCGTACGGGCGGTGCGGCCGGCTTCGGGCGCGGTTTGGGGGCGGGCTTCGGCTCGGGTGGCGCAGGCGGTGCAGGCGGCGCCACGGGCTTGAGCGGAATCAGCGTGATCGGAATGCTCGGAATCGGCGTGTCGTCGAGTGTCGTGCGATGCACGGCCACCCAGAAGGCGATGAGCACATGCACGGCAAACACCGCCAGCACCACCGACACCCACAACAGCCAGCGCCTGCGGGGCCGCGCAGGCGGCGTCGGGCCAGCGGGCGCCCGGGAGGCGGCGTCGGCAGAGGCATCGGGCGCAGCTTGGCGAGGCGGGCGGTTGGCAGGCAATGACACGAATCAGTAGGCCGGAACGACGGAGTGACGGAGCGGCGGAAAGTCAGGAAGTCAGGGCGTCAGCATCTCATATTGCGTTGCATCTGGTTCGACCGATGCGTCCGCCGCGGGTTCTGGATGATTACCGTGCGTTGGTTGCCCGCCATCGTGCCGGTCAGGTTCGGTTCAAGTTCGGTTCAGGTTCCGTTCAGGTTCCGATCAAGCGCCGGCCGGGTGCCGGGGCGCGTGCGCCTGCCCGAGATCGGCCGACAGTTGTTGCGCCAGCGTGCGCAGGGCCGTGTCGATCGGGCCGCCCCAGCTCGCGTCGAAGCGGCTTTCGGGGCCCAGCGCCATGAGGCCCATCACCAACTGGCCGGTCGCGTCGAACACCGGCATGCAGAAGGCGTTCACCGACGGCAGCACCGTGCCCTCCACGCGGGCGGCCCGGTGGGCGCGCACATCGTCGAGCACGGCATCGTACTGCGCACGTGTGGCAGGCAGATGATGGCGCGACGCGTGTTGCAGCGTGGCCAGCGCGGTATCGATGAGCGGTGCCGTCTGACGCGCGGGCAAATAGGCGGCGAACAGGCGTCCCGCGGCCGATTCGAGCATCGGCATCACATCGCCCAAGCGCAGCGGTACGCGCATCGGGAACGTCGAATCGAGCCAATGCACGACGGTCGGTCCGGAGTTCCCCCAGACGGCGATGCCCACGGTCTGGTCGATGGCGTCGCGCAATTCTCCCAGCGCAAAGCGCGCCGCCTTGAACGCGTCGATGCGGGCCAGATGGGCGAGCCCCATGCGTAGCGAGAACGGGCCAAGGTCATAGCGTCCGCTCACGGGGTCTTGCACGATGAGGCCGAGCCGCTGGAAGCTCACGAGATAGCGATGTGCCTTGGCCGGGTTCATGTCGGCCGCGTGAGCGAGATCGCGCAGCATCATCGCGTTCGAGGCTTCGGTCAGGACCTCGATGAGGCGGAAGCCCACTTCGATCGATTGAATGCCCGAGCGCGCCTTCTCCTCTTCGGGGGCGGCGCTCGTGTCGTCGGCGTGATCGGCCTGATCCGCGTGATCGACGTCGTCGGCAAGGTCAGTGCGTTTGGCGCTACGGGTGTCCGCAGTCTTGGTTTTCATGTCTCTGTTTTCCTCGTCGCGGTGGCTGTGCGAGGTGGCCACCGGTGCTGCCCGCGCGATTTCCCCGGATTTTCGAGGGGCGGCGCGGGCGATGCCCTCAGGTAGAATCATCGGCTTCACGCGCCATTCTATCGGGCCTGAGACCGCCCGCAGACACCATCACATGAAACTCGCTACCCGTAAGGACGGCACGCGCGACGGTCAACTGATCGTCGTGTCGCGCGATCTGTCGAGCGCCTGCATTGCCGACGCCGTGGCCCCCACGCTGCAACGCGTGCTCGACGACTGGACTTTCTACGCGCCGCAACTGCAAGCGCTGTACGACGCGCTCAATCACCACCGCGCCCGCAACACCTTCGCGTTCGATCCGGCCGAGTGCATGGCACCGCTGCCGCGCGCGTATCAGTGGGCGGACGGTTCGGCCTATGTGAACCACGTCGAACTGGTGCGCAAGGCACGCGGTGCCGAAATGCCGCCCGAGTTCTGGACCGACCCGCTCATGTACCAAGGCGGCAGCGACGACTTCATCGGGCCGACGGAAGATATCGTGTGCGCGTCGGAAGACTTCGGCATCGACTTCGAGGCCGAAGTTGCCGTGATCACGTCCGACGTGCCGATGGGCGCCAGCCCGGCGCGCGCGCTCGAAGGCGTGCGCCTGCTGATGCTGGTCAACGACGTGAGCCTGCGCAACCTGATTCCGGCCGAGCTGGCCAAGGGTTTCGGCTTCTTCCAGAGCAAGCCCGCGACGGCGTTCTCGCCGGTCGCCATCACGCCCGACGAACTGGGCGACGCGTGGCGCGGCGGGCGTGTTCATCGTCCGCTGACGGTGAAGTGGAACGACAAGAAGTACGGCGCCCCCGAATGTGGCGAAGACATGGTGTTCGACTTCGGCCAGTTGGTGGCGCACGTGTGCAAGACGCGCAACGCCCGCGCGGGCACCATCGTCGGCTCGGGCACGATCTCGAACAAAGATCGCAGCCGGGGCAGCGCGTGCATTGCCGAAAAGCGCATGCTCGAGACCATCGAGAAGGGCGCGCCCGAGACGCAATTCATGCGTTATGGCGATCGTGTCCGCATTGAAATGTTCGACGCGCAGGGCAAGTCGATCTTCGGGGCCATCGATCAGGCAGTGGCGCCGCTCGACGAGTAATTCGCGGGTGGCCGATGACATTCGGGCAGGTGTCGGCGCGTGTCGGCCGGTGCCGCAGCGCGCTCGCCGGCCCATCCCGACGCGTCGAAAGTCACCGGCATAGGGTGAACCCGGATATGGCTGGCAATTCTGGCTCCGCTATTCTTTGTCTCCTTGAGTCGGTTCGTACCCCTACTGGGATAACGGGCCGGCTCTGACTTTCGCCGGCGCGGCGCGAGGTGTCCGTCCCGGGCGCTTTACGCAAGAAAACAACACAGCGCGGGCTCGACCAGAATTGGATTGGAGACTTTTCATGCGAAACCCCGTGCGCACTGCACTGCTGGGCGCGATGTTGCTGGCGTTGGCCGGTGGTGCCGCCGCTCAGGTGAAGATCGGCGTGAGCATTTCGCTCACCGGCCCGGCCGCCTCGCTCGGCATTCCCGCGCGCAACACCATCACCATGCTGCCGACCGAAATCGGTGGCCAGAAGGTCGACTACATCATTCTCGACGACGCGTCGGACACCACGACCGCCGTCCAGAACACCAAGAAGCTCATCTCCGAGAACCACGTCGACGCCATCATCGGCTCGTCGATCACGCCGAACACGCTGGCCATGCTCGACGTGATCGCCAGCGGCACCACGCCCACGATCTCGCTCGCGTCGTCCGCACGCATCATCGAGCCGGTCGACGCCAAGCGCTACTGGATGTTCAAGACGCCGCAAACCGACGCGCAGATGGCTTCCGCCATTGCCGAGCATGCGAGCCGCCATGGCGTGAAGACGATGGCCTTCATCGGTCAGGGCGACGCGCTGGGCGAGGCGTTCTATGACGAAGTCGCCAAGTTCGCCGCGCTGCAAAAGATCAAGATGGTCGCCAACGAGCGTTTCGCGCGTACCGACCCGAGCGTGACGGGCCAGATCCTGAAGATCATGGCAACCAACCCTGACGCCGTCGTCGTCGGTGCTGCCGGTACCCCGGCCGCATTGCCGCCCAAGGCGCTGGCCGAGCGCGGTTACAAGGGCCTCGTGTACCACAACCACGGCGTGGGCAATAACGACTTCCTGCGCGTTTGCGGCAAGGACTGCAACAACACCTACCTGCCGGCCAGCCCGGTGCTGGTGGCGTCGCAACTGCCGGCCGATCACCCGGCCAAGACCGTCGCCCTCGACTACATCAAGAAGTACGAGGCCAAGTACGGTGCGGGCACCGTGGCGGCGTTCGGTTCGTATGCGTGGGACGCCGGCATTCTGCTGCAACGCGCGATTCCGATCGCAGCGCAAAAGGCCAAGCCGGGCACGCCGGAATTCCGCAAGGCACTGCGCGACGCGCTCGAACAGAGCAAGGAAGTGCATGTCACGAATGGCGTGATCAACATGAGCGCGACCGATCACTTGGGGCTCGATCAGCGCGCCCGCGTGATGGTCAAGATCGAAAACGGCAAGTGGCTGCTGGCACAGTGACCGGCGCGCTGACCTGAAAAGCATTGATGACCGTCGGCGGTGCCGGGTTCGCCCGATGCCGTCGTTTTTCCAATCCCCGCCTGTGCGGGGATGTTTTTTTGGAGCGGTAGACCATGTCGCAAGACCCGTATCAACACTACTCGTCGCTGCAATTCAAGCGGCATCCGAACGGCGTGCTCGAAGTCATCATGGGCGCGGGCGCGAACAAGAGCGGCCTGTCGACCGCCGACCATCACATGCATCGCGAACTGGCCGACGTGTGGCGCGATATCGATCGCGATCCCGACACGCGCGCCGTGGTGATTCGCGGTGAAGGCAAGGGCTTTTCGGGCGGTGGCGACCTGTCACTCGTCGAAGACATGGCCGACAACTTCGACGTGCGTGCCCGCGTGTGGCGCGAGGCGCGCGATCTCGTCTACAACGTGATCAATTGCAGCAAGCCCATCGTCTCGGCGATGCATGGCCCGGCGGTGGGCGCGGGGCTGGTGGCCGGGCTGCTGGCGGACATCTCGATTGCGGCAAAGACCGCGCGCATCATCGACGGTCACACGCGTCTGGGCGTGGCGGCGGGGGACCATGCGGCGATCGTCTGGCCGCTGCTGTGCGGCATGGCAAAGGCAAAGTACTACCTGTTGCTGTGCGAACCCGTTTCCGGCGAAGAAGCGGAACGTATCGGGCTGGTGTCGTTGACGGTGGACGAGGCCGACCTGTTGCCCAAGGCGTTCGAAGTGGCCGACAAGCTCGCGCGCGGTTCGACCACGGCGATTCGCTGGACCAAGTACGCGCTCAACAACTGGTTGCGCAGCGCGGGGCCGTCGTTCGATGCGTCGCTCGCGCTGGAATTCATGGGCTTTGCCGGGCCCGACGTGCGCGAGGGCATTGCGTCCCTGCGCGAGCGCCGTGCGCCCGATTACAGCGGCGATGCACCGTTCTGAATCGGGTCGAGCCTGACATACGATTCACGCAGGCTCGGCGTATGATCCATAACAACACGCGGTAAATGCGCGGGCTTGCCGCCTGCCTGCCGGATTTACCTGCTTCATGACCCTGACAGCGCGGTGCAAGTGGTTCTGCCGCCGACCGTGACCGGAGATCAAGATGAGCGATTCGACGAGTGCCATGCCCAACGGCTTCGACATTCTCAAGAAGATGTGGGAGGCGTTCAGTCCGCCCGCGACCTTTACGTCGCCGCTCACGCAGTTGATGCAGAGTGCCGCGCCGTTGCTCGATCCGAACGAGATCGAAAACCGGATTGCCGAAATGCGCGCCGTCGAGCAATGGCTCACGCTCAACCTGAACGTGCTGCGCTCGACGATTCAGGCCTTCGAAGTGCAGCGCGCGACGTACGCCACGCTGCGGGCCTTCGGCAACGGCGGATTCGGCGCCGCCGCACCGTCGGGCGAGCCCGCTGGCTTCGCGCAGGCGGCTGCCGGCGCGGCAGGCGCGGAGCAGGCCGCGTCGGCCTTCTCGCAATTCGCGCAAGCGGGTGGCAACTTCTGGCGTTCCCCGTTTGCTGCCTCGGAACCCGCGCAAGACGTCGAGTCGCAGGCGCATGCCCCTGAGCCGGAACCCGAGCCGGAACCTGAACCTGAACCCGAAGCGCCCGATGCGGCCAACGAACCGCAGCAGGGTGGACAGGGTGGGCAGGGTGGGCAGGGTGCCGCTGGCGCCGAATCGCCCTTTGCGCAGGCGAGCAGCGCTTACGGTGCGCTCGACCCGTCGATGTGGTTCAACGCCATGCGTGCGCAGTTCGATCAGATCGCTGCGGCCGCGCAGGCTGCTGGCGTATCGGCCACGAATATGACCGAAGCGGCCGCAGCGCAGATGTCCGAAGCAGCGGCCAGCGCGACGAAGGCGACGCAAGCGGCAACTCAGGCAGCGACGAAGGCCGCAACGAAGGCCGCGACTGATGCCGCGAAGGCAGCGTCGGGCCGCACCACGTCGGCAGCCGGCAAGACGGCCGGCAAGACCACGGGGAAGACGACTGACAAGGCGGCGACCGGCAAGACAGCAGCGAGCAAGTCGTCGAAGCAGACCGCCTCCGCGGGCGGTGCAGAGACCTCGGCCAAGGCACCGGCCAAGTCTGCCAAGTCGGCGAAAGCGGCCAAGTCGACGCCGTCGGCCAAAACCAGTCAAACGCCGGGCAAAGCGCCTCCGGCGGTGAAATCGGCCGAGGCCCGGACATCGGCCAAGAGCACCGCCAAGGCACGGTCGAAACGCGCGGGTAAAACCACGCCGTGGGCGTGGTGAGAGCGCGTAGATCGGGTAGATCGCTTAGACCGCCTAGACCGGGCATGCGGCGTCGGGCAGACACCCACCGTCGGGCGGGATAACAACAACAGGGAGGCACCCCATGATTTCAGGCGAACGCACCGGACTCGTCTTGATGGGGGGCGGCGCGCGCGCCGCGTATCAGGTGGGTGTGCTCGCGGCCATCGCCGCCATCCAGCGCGAAGTACTGCCGTCGCGACGCGCGATCCCTTTTCCGATCGTCTGTGGCACCTCCGCAGGCGCAATCAACGCGGCGGCGCTGGCCTCGCATGCCGACGACTTTCAGCATGGCGTGATGAAACTCGACGCCGTGTGGCGCCAGTTCCACGCGGGGCAGGTGTTTCGCGCCGACTCGCTCGGCATGGCAGGCACCGGCGCGCGCTGGCTCGCCGCGCTGTCGCTGGGCTGGGCGTTGCGCCGGTCGCCACGCTCGCTGTTCGATTGGTCGCCACTCGCCGAGATGCTGCGTAACGCGATCCGTCTCGAACGGTTGCCCGAGGTGTTTGCCAGCGGTGCGTTATCGGCGCTGTCTGTGACCGCGTTGTCGTATTCGTCGGGCAAGCACGTCACGTTCTACCAGAGCGGTGAGCCGATCCAGCCTTGGAAGCGCTCGCTGCGGCTCGCTCGTGCTGTGCCGCTCACCGTCGAGCACTTGCTGGCATCGAGTGCGATCCCGTTTCTCTTTCCTGCCATCGAACTCGATCTCGACGGCCAGCCCGAGTATTTCGGGGATGGCTCGATGCGTCAGATCGCACCGCTCAGCCCGCCGATTCATCTGGGGGCCACGCGCATCCTGATCATCGGTGCGGCGCATGGGCAGTACGGTCTCGACAGCAGTGGCGAGCGCATCGCGGGTTATCCGAGTCTCGCGCAGATTGGCGGTCAGGCACTCGCGAGCGTGTTCATCGACGGGTTGTCCGCCGATCTCGAACGTCTGCAACACATCAACAACGTGCTGCGGCACGTGCCGGCGGCGCAGCGCGAATCGAGCGGCTGGCGGCCGATCGAGACGCTGGTGATTTCGCCGAGTCAGCGGCTGGAGCCGATTGCGTCGCGGCATCTGCAACAATTGCCGCGCGCCGTGCGCACCATGCTGGGCGCGATTGGCGCAGACGAGGCACGTGGCGCGGCGTTCGCAAGCTATCTGCTGTTCGAATCGTCGTACACGCAGGAGTTGATCGCCTTGGGCGAGGCCGATGCCTACGCACAGCGCGACGCCATTGCAGCGTGGCTGGTGGCCGAAGCCGATGGCACGAGTCCGCTCGACAGCGTGGAAGCGGGGGCGGTGGGCAGCGTCGATATGTCGGCCAATTCACCAATGGCATCGATTGCATCAATGCCATCCACGTCCGACGATGCCGATCAGCCTGCCGTGGGCGGCGACGCCGCATAAAGGTTTCACCGAACTGACGACGCCTATGTCCCGAGCCACTGTTCCTTGTCCGTATCCGTCGACGTTCTGGCGCGATCCGGCGTTGCCGTTCATCGAAGCCCGCGAGGTGCTCGACGGGCGGCGTGTCTGCTATGCGCTGCACAGCCACGAAACGTTCTCGATCGGTGTGGTGACGGGCGGGCGCAGCACCTATCTCAATGGCCGCGCGCGAGAGACCGTGGGCGAAGGCAGCGTCGTCGTGATGAACCCCGATGCTGTGCACGCCTGCAATCCCGTGGGGGATGAGGCGTGGGCGTATCGCATGCTGTTTGTTGACACCGCGTGGCTGGGCGCATTGCAGCGCGAGCTGGGCTTTGGCGACGGACAGGATCTGCATCTGTTCGATCCGCTGTCGTCGACCGACGCCACGCTGTACGCGGGCCTGAATCGGCTTTACGACGTTTGCAGCGATCCCGCGAGCGAGCAATTGGCGCGCGAGAGCGTCGTGCAGCAGTTTTTTGTCGATGCGCATGAGCGGTTGAACCCGGCGCCACGGGCGATGCGTGACGATCCGCGCAAGTTGCGCGAGGCCGCCGATTTCATCCGGGCGCATTGCCGTGAGGCGTTGACGCTGGCGCAAATCTGCGCGGCGGCGGGGCTGTCGGCGTCGTACCTGACGCGCGCGTTTCGGGCGCAATACGGACTGACGCCGCACGCGTTCGTGATGAATCAGCGCATTCAATATGCGCGGGCGCGGTTACGTCGCGGCCACGCGATTGCGGAAGTTGCGCTCGATGCAGGCTTTGCCGATCAGGCGCATTTCCAGCGCACCTTCAAGCAACTGCTCGCGACGACGCCGGGGCATTACCGGGCGTCCGAGACACGTCGCGCTGCGTAGCGTGGCCTAACACCACGCAACGCGCGGTCACACCTTCACTCCCGAGCCCCTTCACGCGATCAGCTTGCCACCAGATACACCGCGCTTGCGGCGAGCAGAGCGGCCATGACGCGATTGAGGCGTCGTACGCGCCGAGCGTCGCGCATATGTTGCCGCAGCATGGCACCGGCGACGGCCCAGCATCCGACGGAAAGCCAGCACACGACGAAGTAGATCGCGGCGAACTGCCAGATGCGTGCGGGTTCGCCTGCGGTGTACGCCCCCATTCCCGCCAACGACGCGAGCCATGCCTTGGGGTTCAGCCATTGCATGACGGCGCCATTGAGCATCGTGGGGCCGCGTTGCGGGTTGGCGTCGCCCAACTCTCCGTCATCGCGCGCGAGCTTGTAGGCCATGTAGAGCAAAAAGGCGACGCCAAACCATTGGATGGCGTGCATCAAAGCAGGCATGCGTTGCAGCAGTTCGTACACACCAAACCCCACACTAACGAGCAGGATGATGAATCCGACTGTGGCACCGGTGACATGGCGCAGGCTAGGCAAAAGGCCGAAGCGGGCGCCCGAGCCGAGCGCCACCACGTTGACGGGCCCGGGGGTGATGGAGGCGGCGAGCGCGAAGGCGGCCATCGAGTAGAAGAGTGTCATTGGAGACCTTGAGCAAAAGCGCAGAGGTTCCGAATGTAGGCGGGGGGGAGGGGCGTGTATTGCAGAAAACTGCCCATGTTGCAGGCGGATGTGCGCAGCGGCAGGCGTCAGGGCAGTAGCCGTTGCCGCAGCCACGCGAGCACACGGCCCATGACGGGCAGTTTCGCGTAGATGTCTTCGGTGGCGTCCCAGTAGTCGCGTTGGTAGGCGATGCGCCCAACGACGGCGAGTCGAAGATGGGACGCCCCGTGAATTACCTGTTCGTCATCGATCCAGCGTTTCGCGTGAAAGTGAAGATTCCAGACGAGGAGTGCCTGATTGTGCTGGAGGAGCGTCGCGGTGATTTCGAAGCGAGGGACATCCACGCGTTCGAACAGGCGATCGAAAAGCGCGGCAAGTTCGGCTGCACTGCGTACCTCATGCAGCGGACTCTTGAAGTAGACCGTCGGTGTGTAGAACTCGCCGAGATTGGCGACGCTCTGCCGGGTGAGCGTTTCGATGTAACGCGTCAGGCGGGTGAGCGCAGCAGCATGATCGATGTCCATGGCACGGTCTCGCGTGGGGTGCGCCAGCGGGGCGCATAGCGCAGGGGAGCCTTGCCATAAGTTACCAGCCGGGGGTGTCGCGCGCACCGCGCCGGTGCATCGGCGTGGCGCGGATGAGACAGTGCCCGGCGGCCCCCGGCCGGTATCGGAAAGCGTCAGTGCGCGTCGCTGATCAGGTCGGCCCGGAGATCCGGTGCGCTTGTGCGCGGGTCGAGCCAGATCGCGAAAAAGGCACGTCCGAAGGCGTCGCCGGTGATCTGGCCGATGGGTTTGCCGTCCGAGAAGAACCGCGTGCCGTCGCCCGGCCGGTAGACGCCCGTCAGGTGTTGTCCTTCCGACACATCGGGGAGGATGCGCGCGAGTTCATCCGCCCAACGCTGGCGCTCGGCTTCCGTCGCCATTTGCAGCTTGGTCATTTCGATGAGCGTGCGCTGCACCAGCGTATGCGACTTGAAGCTGCGGGCGTAACGCAGGTCGAGCACCAAGGGATGCGTACCCCAGTTCGCGCTGACGCGATCGGCGACCGAGAACAATTCAGCGTCGTAAAGATGAAAGCCCATGCGGGTGAACGAGCCGTGACCGACGAGGCGCGCGGCCGGCACTTCTTGCGAGGCCAGTTGCACGGCATCGAACGCGTGGGCGCTCGGGGCTGCCGCAGCAGCAGACGCTACGGCGAACAGGCATGCGGCGCGCAGCCACACTGCCAAAGCAGGACGAGTTGCCATGCTCGGCTCCTTTCCGGTCCAAGGATCCAGTCGAGTTGGTGGGCCCGTCGGCAGCGCGCGAGTCGTTCGCTCGATACGCCGGCCGGTACAGCTTGTTGCGTGAATGCGACCGAGAGTCCTCTTTGCCATCGGTGGCTGCGTTGTCAGACGCCTCCCCGATCGGGATCACAAGCACGGAACGACTGCTTTCAGCCTAGACCATGCCGGGGGCGCTGCTGAACCCCATCGCACAAGGACAAACCCTGACGCACCGCAGTAGGCATCGACTTCTTTTCGCCCACCGTTTGCAGTGGGCCGAGGGCTTTGCCGCTACGTTGGCAATACGTCGTGCCGGATACCCGCTGCCCCTTGATCTTAGGGGCTGTGCGTGACATTTTGACCGTCGTCAAAATTACGCCGCATTACCGTCATGTGAGGTGCCGCGCGTACGGTTTTGAAAGGCTTTTATGTTATGATTCAAGAGTTTGCCCATATTTTAGTAGGGTCGCTCTAGCCATATCGCCAGGACGCGGCCAAGTTACAGGCGCTTCATCGCCGTCCTTCAGCGACGGCAGGGGTTCAAGACGTGAAGCCGGACGGCGGGGGCCGTTCGTATCGCGGTCACCGTTTTGTCTGTTGAAATTCGGCGTAAACTTTCACAATACTATCTTGAGTCCTGGTGTAAGGTCTCGCGACCTTGGGGGTAATTGAAATGAACGAAATGCTGTATCCCGAACTGTACAAGTCGCTGGAAGCAGTGCGTTGGAACATGGAAAAGGACATTCCGTGGGACAAGTTCGACGCGAGCCAACTCACCGACGATCAGGCGCGCACCATCAAGATGAATGCCATCACGGAATGGGCGGCGCTGCCGGCCACCGAGATGTTCCTGCGTGACAATCGCGACGACAGCGATTTCTCCGCCTTCATGAGCGTGTGGTTCTTCGAAGAACAGAAGCATTCGCTGGTGCTGATGGAATACCTGCGCCGTTTCCGCCCGGACCTCGTGCCGAGCGAAGCCGAGCTGCACGCTGTGCGTTTCCCGTTCGACCCGGCCCCGCCGCTCGAAACGCTGATGCTGCACTTCTGCGGCGAAATCCGCCTCAACCACTGGTATCGCCGTGCCGCCGAATGGCACACCGAGCCGGTGATCAAGGCCATCTACGAAATCATCTCGCGTGACGAAGCCCGTCATGGCGGCGCTTATCTGCGCTACATGAAGAAGGCACTGACGAGCTTTGGCGATAACGCACGTGCCGCGTTCGCCAAGATCGGCGTGCTGATGGCCTCGGCCCGTCGCACCGAAAAGCCGCTGCACCCGACTAACCTTCACGTGAACAAGGACCTGTTCCCGAACGACACGGTGCAATCGCGCCTGCCGGAACCGGAATGGCTTGAACACTGGCTCGACGAACAGATCAAGTTCGACGACAGCTGGGAAAAGAAGGTGGTCGAGCGCATTCTGCACAACATGTCGCTGCTGTTCGAGCGCACGTTTGCGACGGCAACGGACCTGAACCGCTATCGCAAGGAAATCACCTCGCGTCTGGCGGCAGTGGCGACGCCGGCAGCACCGGCGGTGGCGACACCGTCGTAAGCTTCGGCATTGCGCAAAAAAAGGGGCTTCGGCCCCTTTTTTGTTGCCTGCGGGCCGCCATGGGACAATACCGCGTTCACTTTTGACAGACAGTCATGCAACTCGCCCAAGCTCCCGATTTCGAGGCCAAAGTCCTCACCCGAGATGCCCTCGTGGCACTCGCCCCCCGACTGCCGCGTCCGCTGGTATTCACCAACGGCGTGTTCGACATCCTGCATCGTGGTCACGTCACCTACCTCGCGCAAGCGCGCGCGCTGGGTGCCTGCCTGATCGTTGCTGTGAATACCGACGTGTCCGTGCGTACGCTCGGCAAGGGCGACGACCGTCCCATCAACAACGAAAACGACCGCGCGGCGCTGCTCGCTGCCTTGCAGAGCGTCGACTATGTGGTGACCTTCGGCGAATCGACGCCTGAAGCGCTGATCGCCGCCGTGCGCCCCGACATTCTCGTCAAGGGCGGCGACTACGATATGAACAAACTGCCCGAATCGGCGCTGGTGCGCGGCTGGGGCGGCAAGGCAGTGGCCATTCCGTTCGAACATCAACGCTCGACGACGGCCCTGCTCAAGAAGGTTCGACAATCATGAGTCTCGCCCCGCTGGTAGAAGTCACGCGCGGCGCGAATGGCGTCGATACGGTCGAATGCATTCACTACGGCGCCGTTGCCGTGGTCGATGCGACGGGCCAGTTGCGCTATGCCGCAGGCGATCCGTCGTTCCTCACTTTCTCGCGCTCGACACTCAAGCCCTTTCAGGCGCTGCCGTTCGTCGAGGGCGATGGCGTCGCGCATTTCGGCCTGACGCAAGCCGAACTGGCGTTGCTGTGCGCAAGCCACTCGGGAGAGGCATTCCACGTTGAGGGCGTCAAAAGCCTGCTCGACAAGGCCGGTTGCGACGAGCACCACCTGCAATGTGGCTGCCACACGCCGACGTTCTATTCCGCCACCGGCAAGCGGGCACCGGCCGATCTGAAGCCGACGGCGCTGCATCACAACTGTTCGGGCAAGCACGCCGGGTTTTTGGCGTACTGCGCGCAGCATGGCTTGCCGCTGGAGACGTATCTCGATCCCGCACACCCGTTGCAGCAGGCGATTCGGGCGCGTGTCGGTGATGTGGTGGGTGTTTCGGGCGATGCGCTGACCCTCGGCATCGACGGCTGCTCGGCACCGAATTACGCCTTGCCGCTTGAGAAGCTGGCAGCGGCTTATGCGAAGTTGTCCGCGAGCGACGATGCCGCGCTCTCGACATTGTTCGCAGCGATGACGCAGCAACCGGAGATGGTGTCCGGCACGGCCCGCAACGATCTGGCATTCATGCGGATGGCGCCGGGTGACTGGGTCGCGAAGATCGGCGCAGATGGTGTGCAGACCATCGGTGTGCGTTCGGCGGGCTTGGGCATCGCCATCAAGGTGGTCGATGGCAACATGCGCGCGCTTTATACCGCAGCGGTTGCGGTGCTCAAGGCGCTTGGGCTTGTCGACGCGCCGGAAACCACCGGCCTTGCACCGTGGGTTGAGCCGACCATCAAGAACGCGCGCGGTATTCAGACGGGCGTTGTGCGTCCGGTGGTACAGCTTAAGCGAGTGGCTTGAGGGTTCCGGGTTCCGGAGAATTACGCTCAGTGCGCACCCGTAGGCGGGCTGCCTGCGGGTGCCGGACACGCCTTCACCAACTGCGCGGACCACTGCTGCGTCACGACGCCGCGAATCTGCGCGGCCGCATTCGCGTTGATGCCACCAATCCGGTAGACGATTCGGCTCTTCGCGTTTGGCCGCTCGCTCAATTGCGGCGTGATTCCCTTCTTCTGCGCCATCGCCATCAGGCGCACCGCGCGCTCGCGATCGTTGAACAAGCCGAGCGAGACGACCAGATTCGATCCATCGCCGTTGAGCAGCGAATATTCGGTCACCCCCACCGAGCGCAGCAGCGCAACTTGCTTGTCCACCGCGGCCTTGTTCGGCACCGGATCCAGATGGACCCAGTAGCGCTTGTCGACAGCGACGGACTGCATATCCCCCTGACCCGACGGCAACGCAGCGAGCAATAAGCCGCGCGCCTGCTGTGCGTCGTCGGCTGCGAACGGGCCGACGTCCAGACACGTGGAAGCCGCCGCTGCCGCTGCGGCCTGCGACGCTGCTGCGGCGTCTCCCGAGACCGCTGCGGGCGCGGTCGCTGCCATGGCCTGACTGGCCGCAGCATCGGGGGCATTGATTGCAGACGGGGCCGACGGTGCTGAAGCGGCATTGGCTGGCGCCCCGGCGCTCCCACCGGAAGCGGTGTCGTTCCCGCCGCCCTTGTTGGCACCGCCTGCCGGTGTTGCCGCTGAATCGGTGACGCCGGGAGCATTCCCCGTTTTCGCCGCCACGACCGTCTCACCGCTGATCTGCGCGCCCGCGAGACGAATGCGTCCCGGCTCCAACTGTTGCGTAATGCGCGACGGTTCGCGCCCCGTGGTCGGCAGAATGTCGCGCCACTTCAGCCATCCGAATTGCACGGCAGCCAGCGCCGCGTTGGCGGCCAGAAACATAATCAGCAGCAACGCACGCAGCATCTCAGGCACCTCCGGGCGCACGTCGGGTTTGGCGCGAATCTTGTGGGGTCATCTTGGCCGATGGCGAAGGCACTGAACCTGTGAGCGATGCCGCGTCGGCGGCCGCGCGAATCGCGACCTCGTACAACCCGGCGGGCACGAGTTGATCGTGTTCGGTGAACGGCAGGGTGAGTGTTTGCGCCAGCGCCTGACGCGCGCCGCCGGACAGCACACACCGTACCGGTGCGCCGAGTCGGGCTTGCAGTTGCGCGTGATTCCGTTCGACGAGCCCAGCTTGCGCAGCGAGGCATCCGCGCAGAATCGCGTCGGTCGTGTTGCGCGCGAAGTCTTGGCCGCCACTCGGCATGGTGGCGTCCAGCGTCGGCAACTGGGCGGTGCCCTGCGCGAGCGAGCGCAACATCAGCGCCGGCCCCGGGGCGATCAGGCCGCCGAGGTAGTCACCGTCGGCGCGCAACGCTTCGACGGTCGTTGCCGTGCCAAGCGTGACGATCAACAGGTGTTCCCCCGGCCATGCCGCGTGCGCGCCAATCAGACTGGCCCAGCGGTCGCTGCCCAACTGCGTCGGCGTGTCGTAACCGTTGCGCACCCCGGCGCGCGTTTCGCTCGCGCGCAAGACCTGTAGCCAGTCGGACGACGCCATCCCCCACAGCGTTTGCAGTGTCATGCGTACGGCTTGCTCGGCCGCCTCACCGGCGACATTGGCTAGCCACACGCCAGCGGGCTCCGGACAAATGAAGCCGTCGTCCTGCCCGCCTTGTCCAATGGCGAGCGGTGCGGTGTTGGGTGCGAAGTGGGGGGCGTCCGATGTGCGTGGGGATGCGCCGTTCGCCAATGCCGACCACCCAGCGCGAATCTGTGTCGCGAGCGTGCGCCATTCGGCGTGGTCGACGGCACCGCTGGCGAGAAACGCCGGCGCGGCCGCCCGCCAGTCGTCCGGACGCTCCGCGGGTGCGAGTGCCCACTTGATTCGGCTATTGCCGGCGTCGACCAGCAGCCATGGCGCTTTCGCTAAAGCGCCAGTGGGCGTTGGCGAAGGTGTCTGTGCCGTCGTTGTCGTAGTCATCGACGTCGCCGCCGTGTCCTTGGCCGTCTTCGATGCGTTCATCGGCGGCCTCCTCGCAAGGCTGACGGTGCATCGGCATCAGCATCGGCATCGGTAGCCGTTGGGGCATCGGCAGACGTATTGATAAGTCGCACGGAGACCTCGCCGCTGGCGATGGCGCGCTCGCCGCCATCGGTCGCCACACGCAGGCAGCCCTGCGTATCGACGCCGAGCGCAACGCCGTGCAGCAGGTCGCGCCCGTGCTCGATGACCCGAATCGAGGCGCCGCTGTACGCGTGCATGGCTTCCCAGTCTTCGCGGAAGGCGCCAAAACCTTGCTCGGCGAAACGGTCGAGCATGGCAGCAAGCCGTTGGATCAGTGCGGCAAGCACGGATGTCATGTCAGGGGCGGGAAGAATCGATTCGAGGGCTGCGGGCGGTGTGGCGGGGATGGCCGTAGAGGTCGTGGAGGTCGTGGAGGACGGCGCATGGCTCGGTGCGGCACCGGTCTTGTCATCCGAAGTTGCCGAGGCGCCATCGATGCGCGCCGCGACGTCGCTCGCCTGACGCAGATTGACGCCGATACCGATGACGACGCCAATGCGGCCCGGGCCGGCGGGCACGGTTTCGATCAGAATGCCGGCAAGCTTGCCGCCGCGAAGCAGCACATCGTTGGGCCACTTCAGGCCGAGCGCCTGAGGCGCCGACAGCGGCAGGTCCGACAAACCTTCGACAACCGCCACGCCCGTCGCCAGCGACAGGCCGGCCAACTCGGCGGGGCCGCCCGGCAAGACATAGGCGAGTGAGAACGTCAGGCTGTCGCCGGGCAGGCTCTGCCATGCGCGACCGCGCTGGCCGCGTCCGGCCGTCTGCACCATGGCGGCACGCACCACCGGCGCGCTCGAGGCGTCTTCGCGCAAGCGGGAGAGCAGGTCCAGATTGGTGGAGCCAGTGGTGTCGACCACTTCGATTTGCCAGTCGCGGCAGGCCGCGCCAAGGCGCGCTCGGACGCCGTCCCGATCAAGACGGCGGGCGGCAGTGTCGGTGGCATGGATGGCGGCTTTATTCATGGCTGCTATTGTAACGGCGGGGCTTGCGCCGCGCCGCAGTGCCCTGCAATCACGGGCATTTTTCGGCATCATCCGAGTCGAAACTCGGCCGATTCCGGCACGTTTTCGGCCGCCATCGGGTTGCCATCGACCGGTAGCGCCTGTACCGTACAATGACCGCGTTTTGCCGGATTCCGCCCGGTCCTGTTTGGTCCTATTTGGTCCTGTCGTCAGGAGACCCCCAGTTTTGAATCTCGATGCCGTGCCCACCCTGGAGCTGTCCCCCACGCCGCAAGGCCCGGTGGTGATGCTGCGCGGGCTGTGGACAGCGCTTGCGCTCTCACAGCGCAAGAAGATGTTGCTTCAACTCGTCCACGCGCTGCCCAGTGGCGAACTCGCGTGGGATCTCACCTGCGTCGAGCGTCTCGATCACGTGGGGGCACAGGCCTTGTGGCGGTACTGGAATCGCCGCTTCCCCAAGCAGATCGCGCTCACGCCGACGCAGCGCGCGCTCTTCGATCACCTTGCCGAGTTCGATCGTACGCGGCAGAGCCCGGTGCCGACGCGCTATGTCGATCCGGTGAGCCGGTTGGGCTACTCGCTGTTTTCGCTCGGCGATCACCTGCGCGGCGGTATTTCGATGTTCGGCCGGTTCGTCATCGACCTCGGACGCGTGGTGCGGCACCCGATGCGCGCGCCGTGGCTCGAGATGTCCGCCAATATCTACAGCGCCGGCGCCAAGGCGCTCGGCATTACGGCACTGGTGGCGTTTCTGATCGGCATCGTGCTGTCTTATCTGTCCGCGCAGCAACTGAAGTTGTACGGTGCGAGCACGTTCATCGTGAACATTCTCGGCCTGTCGGTGATTCGCGAGCTGGGGCCGGTGCTCTCGGCCATTCTGGTGGCGGGGCGCTCGGGCTCGGCAATCACGGCGCAACTCGGCGTCATGCGCGTGACCGAAGAACTCGATGCCATGCGCGTGATGGACATCTCGCACAGCCTTCGCCTCATCTTGCCCAAGGTCATTGCGCTGGCCATTGCGATGCCATTGCTGGTCATGTGGACGAACGTCGTTGCACTGCTCGGCGGGGCACTGGCCGCGAAGTACGAACTCGGGATCGGCCTGCACTACTTTTTCACGACGCTGCCTAACGCCGTGCGCATCGCCAACCTCTGGATCGGCCTTGGCAAGGGCGTGGTGTTCGGCATGTTGATCGCGCTGGTCGCGTGCCACTTCGGCATGCGCGTCAAACCGAATACGCAGAGTCTGGGCGAGGGCACGACGCAGTCGGTGGTGACGTCGATCACGGTGGTGATTCTGGCCGACGCGGTGTTCGCGATTCTGTTCCGCAACGTGGGGATCGGCTGATGAGCGAATCCACGATCCGCGATCTCTCAAAGGCGTCGGGCGCCAGCGCGACGGAATTGTCCGATGTGGCACGCCCCGGCACGGCCGGCTGTCCGCCGGTTGCGGCCACGTTGGCTGGCGACGCCGAGCCTGTCATCGAAGTGCGCGATCTCACGAAGCGCTATGGCACGCATACGATTCACGAGCATCTCGATCTAACCGTGCGTCAGAGCGAGATCATCGCGTTGGTGGGCGGTTCAGGGTCGGGGAAAACGACGCTGATCCGCCAGATCATTGGGCTGGAGGCGCCGACCAGCGGTCATATCAGCGTCTTCGGCCACGACATCACGATGATCGACCGGCGCACGGCGCATTTGCTGCGCCGCCGTTCGGGCATGCTGTTCCAGCGCGGTGCGCTCTTCTCGGCGATGACAGTGTTCGACAACATCGCGCAGCCGCTGCGCGAACTGCATACGCTGTCGGAAGATCTGATCCGCGATGTGGTGATGTACAAGCTCGAGATGGCCGGGCTGTCGGGACGCATGGCGAACCGGATGCCGTCCGAGTTGTCGGGCGGGATGATCAAGCGGGTCGGTATTGCGCGCGCGATTGCACTGGAGCCTGAGCTGTTGTTTCTCGACGAGCCGACGGCAGGGCTCGATCCGCAGGCGTCGGACGAATTCGTCGACATGATTCGCGGCCTGCACCGCTCGCTGGGACTGACCGTGGTGATGGTCACGCACGATCTCGATACGGTGATGATGCTTGCCACGCGGGTGGCGGTGCTGGCCGATCGCAAGGTGCTCATCAACGCGCCTGTCGAAGACGTAGTGCGCGTCGATCATCCCTTCATTCATAGCTTCTTCCTCGGTGAGCGCGGCAGACGCGCGTTGCTGGCCTTGCCCGCTGCGCGGCGTCACAAGATTTCGGAGTTACTCGACGATGGAAAATAAATCGCACGCCTTCATGGCGGGCCTGTTCACGCTGGTGTTGCTCACGGCGGTCGCGGCGGCCGTGTACTGGTTCAACCGCGACAATCGTGTGCGCGTGCCCTACGATCTGGTCTCTCGCACGAACGTGAACGGTCTGAATCCCGAGTCCGCCGTGCGCTATCGCGGTCTGGCCGTGGGCAAGGTCGATTCGATCAAGTTCGATCCGCGCACGCCGGGGCAGATCCTGATTCGTATTCTCGTGAACGAAGGCACGCCGATGACCAAGTCGACGTACGCCACGCTGAGTTATCAGGGCGTGACGGGGCTGGCTTTCGTGCAACTCGATGACGATGGCCGCGACCGGACGTTGCTGCCGTCCTCGGAGACGCAGGTCGCGCAGTTGCGTTTGCGTCCGAGCTTTATCGACGAATTGCAGAACCGCGGCAACACGCTCGTGCGCCAGCTTGAGCAGGCGAGTTCGTCTGTGAATCAATTGCTGTCTGCCGATAATCGGCAGGCCGTGATCGACTCGGTCAACAGCGTGAAGATGGCCGCGCAGAGCGTGAATCGCGTGGCGCAACAACTGGAGCCGGTGACCAAACAACTGCCTGAGACCGTGCGTGAGCTGAACGGCACGCTGGCCGGCGCGAACAAGTTGGCGGGCCAATTGACCGACCCGCAGGGCCCGCTGGTGCGCAATCTCGATAGTGTGGGACGCGCGGCCGATCAGGCGGCGTCGAGTCTGGCGGCGTTTCAGGCGACCACGCAGACCTTCGAGGGCTCGCTGCAACAAGAGGCATTGCCGCGCTTGAACACGTTGTCCGACGATCTGCGCACGACGACGCAGGCGGTGGGGCAAGCCGCCGAGACGATCAATCGCAATCCGCGCGCGCTGCTCTTCGGCACGTCGCCGCCACCGCCCGGACCGGGTGAGTCGGGCTTCGTGTGGCCCGGTGGAGCGGGCCGATGAGAGGCGCGACCGAATTGCAAAAGGATACCGACATGCTTGAATCCATTCGTGGTGCCCTGCGCACGCTCGTGCTTGCCGCAGGTGCGGTGGCACTCGTGGCTGGGTGTGCAACGAGTACGCCCTCTGGCGCATTGGCTCGCTACGACCTCGGCCCGCCGACGATGCCAGCGGCATCATCGGCATCATCGACATCATCGACATCCGGGGCGTCCACGGGGACGCCCGACATCGCCAACACGGCAAATGCCGCTGCATCGGGTGCCGCGCGCCAGTCGCCGCTCAAGGTCGTCGTCAATGCGCCGAACTGGCTGGATTCCGATCTGATTTATTACCGCTTGCCGGCCAGCGATGGCGATCAGGCGCGTGTCTACGCCAACAGCCGTTGGCTCGCGTCGCCGGCCCGGTTGTTCGGTGACCGGCTGCGTGTCGCGCTCGCGGTCGACCGGCCGGTGCTGGCTGCCGGCGATCCGACAGCGGCACCGGCGTTGCGTGTCGAACTCGACGAATTCGCGCAGTACTTCGACAGTGCGTCGACCAGTCACGGTGTGGTGCAGATTCGTGCGACGTTGTTCGACGGGCCGAAGCTGCTCGCGCAAACGACACTGCGCGCGCAGGCACCCGCAGCCACGGCCGATGCGGCCGGTGGCGCGCGTGCCCTTGCCGCAGCGAGCGATGCGGTGCAGACGCAACTGATCCAGTGGTTGGCGGGCCGAGTGCCGGCGCCGTCGACTACGACGCGCTCGACGCCAACGTCGCGTGCGGTCCCCGCAACGGTGCCGCGATCGGATACCACGCCGGGCGTTTCGTCGCCGACGGCCGCTGCCCGCTAGCGCCTCAGCGTCAATGCCCGAGCCGGACATCAAACCCTGGCAACGACGTGCCTCGCCGCTTACGCGTCAGGCGCTGCTTTGTCTGATCTTGCTTATCGCGTACGCGAGCCTGTATCCGTTCGAATTCCAGCGTGCGGTGGTCGGCCCGTTCGACTATCTGTTCGCGCCATTGCCGCGCTGGATGACGATGTTCGATGTCGTCACCAACGTGCTGGGTTACATCCCCCTCGGCATGCTCACGGTGCTGGCGTTGCATCCGGCGTGGCGCGGCACGCGTGCGGTCTTCGCAGCGTTTGTGCTCGGCACGCTGCTGTCGGGCGGCATGGAAGCGTTGCAAACGTATTTGCCCACACGCGTGGCCTCGAACGTCGATCTCGCGACGAATGCGCTGGGGGCACTGATCGGCGGTGCGCTCGCGGTACCGCTCACGAGTCCGTTGCTCGATCGCGGGTGGCTGCGGCATCTGCGCTTCGCGTGGTTCGAACGGCATGCGAGCGTGTTGCTCGTGCTGCTGGCGTTGTGGCCGTGGGCGCAGGCATATCCGCAGCAGTTTCTCTTCGGCGACGGCGATCTGGTGCGTCAGATCTGGCTCTGGCAAGACCCGGACATCACCGATCTCGTGCTGGATTGGGTGCCGCGTCTCGGACAGTTGCAGGACTATCTGTCGGCACTCGACGCCGTGGCGAGTCATGCGCTGTGGGAGACCGTGGTGACTGCCAGCGGCACCATTCTGGCCGGGCTGCTCGCGACGCTTGCCATGCGGCGCGGCGCACCGCGTGTGCCGCTGCTTTGCGCGATGTTCATCAGCGCGTTCGCGATCAAGGCTGCCGCCTCGGCGTGGCAGTTTTCGCCTGCGCAGGCGTTCGATTGGGTGACGACCGGCGCGATCTACGGGCTGATCGTCGGCACGCTCGTGCTGATGGTGGCGGCGCGCGGACCGCGCGTGTTACGCGGTGCTGTGGCGCTGGCGGCGCTGATCGTTCTGCTGGTTTTCGTGAACCTGTTGCCCGCCAACCCGTACTACGAGGCGGCGTTGCAGTCGTGGCGTCAGGGCCGCTATGTGCACTTCAACGTGCTGGCACGTTGGCTCGCGTGGACGTGGCCGTATCTGGTGCTGATTTACCTGCTGGCGATGTTCGATCCGAGCCATCGCGGGCCGGCGCGCACCACCGGGAAGGTCGGTTAGAATGGCCCGCAACAACGTTGCCAACCCCCACAGAGCGACCGACATGTCCACTCAGGCGCAGTACTACCAGCATCACGTCTTTTTTTGTCTGAATCAGCGCGAACCGGGCGCGGACCGGCCTTCTTGTGCGAATTGCAACGCTCAGGCGATGCAGGAATACGCGAAGAAGAAGGTCAAGCAACTCGGGCTGGCCGGACCCGGCAAAGTGCGGGTGAACAAGGCCGGTTGCCTTGATCGCTGCGAACTGGGCCCGGTCGTAGTGATCTACCCCGAAGGGACTTGGTACACGTACATCGATGAGACCGATATCGATGAGATCGTCGAAAAGCATTTGGCGCAAGGCGAAATCGTCGAACGTCTGCTGATCGACTGACGCGGCCCGTCGTGCGCGTTAAGGCGCGCGTTCAGGCGCGCGTTCGGGTCTTATCAGGCGATACCAGAATCACGAGGCAATCCCGGCGCGACCGGGCATTGCCGGACTCACCCGCTTTCATCAGGCTTCACGTCACGCATCACTCATGAACGCTCAAACCGAACGCTTTACCATCGACGGCCCGGTCGGGGCCATTGAAATCGCTATCGACCGTCCGGCGGGCGAATTGCGCGGCATCACGCTGGTAGCGCATCCGCACCCGCTCTTCGGCGGCACCCTCGATAACAAGGTTGCCCAGACGCTGGCGCGCGCCTTCGTGCAACTCGGCTACGCCGTCGTGCGCCCGAATTTCCGCGGTGTCGGCAAGTCGGAAGGCGAGCACGACAAGGGCATTGGCGAGCGCGACGACTTGCTGGCCGTCATCGACTGGATGCGTCAGCAACCGGGCTGGGACACGCCCCCGCTCGCGCTGGCGGGCTTCTCGTTCGGCACGTTCGTGCTCTCGCACGTGGCCAAAACGCTGGCCGACGCCGGCACCCCCGCGCAACGTCTCGTGTTCGTCGGCACCGCCGCGAGCAACTGGGATGTGGCGCTCGTGCCGGCCGACACGCTCGTCATTCACGGCGAAGTGGACGACACAGTGCCGCTCCAGTCGGTGCTCGACTGGGCGCGTCCGCAAACGCTGCCAGTAGTGGTCATCCCCGGTGGTGAGCACTTCTTCCACGGCCTGCTGCCGCTGCTCAAGCAGATCGTGGTCGATGCGTGGCGCTATTGACACACATCGGGCGGATTTCGGGCGGTAACCCTCCCGACGCTGGGGTACGCAAATCACGGCGGGTATAATTCGTTCCTGAACCTGTCAGGCGATGCCGGGTCTATTGTTTCCGACATGCCTGGCACCGGCACTTCGGTGCCGCTGTCCTCTTCACCGTGCCGCTTTCGTGTTTTTCCAATCGCGACAGTGCGCGCGGTGCTCAATCAAGCGCAGATGCCCCTGAGCCTCACTTCGTTTCTCTCTTCGCCAATGAAATTCAACGCTTCGCTGTCCCGTGCCGCCGCTGCCGCGGCGCTCGTCGCTTGTGGCTCGCTTGCTGCACTCCCGGCCCGTGCTCAACAGATTCCGCCGCCGCCGATGTCGGCCAAGGCGTGGACGATCGTCGACGTCACCAGCGGTCAGGTGCTCGCAGCCGGCGATCCGGAAGCGCGGGTGGAGCCGGCTTCGCTCACGAAGATCATGACCTCGTATCTGGTCTTCGAAGCGCTGCGCGACAAGCGCATTTCGATGGATCAGACCGTCATTCCGGGCGAATCGGTGCGCAAGGTGGGCCGCGACGAGTCGCGCACGTTCATCGAAGCGGGCAAGCCGGTCTCCGTGCACGATCTGGTGTACGGCATGATCATTCAATCGGGTAACGACGCGTCCATCGCGCTGGCCGAACTCATCGGCGGCTCGCAGCCGGGCTTTGTCGAACTGATGAACCGTGCCGCGCAGCGTCTTGGCCTGAAGAACACGCACTACACCAACGTCGACGGCCTGACCGACCCGCAGCACTACACGACGGTGGCCGATATCGCCACGCTGTCGACGCACATGATTCAAGACTTCCCCGAGTACTACAAGATCTACTCGGAGAAGAGCTTCACGTACAACAACATCCGCCAGCCGAACCGTAACCGCCTGCTGTCGCTCGACCCGACCGTCGACGGCCTGAAGACCGGCCATACGAAGGAAGCAGGTTACTGCCTCGTGTCGACGGCCTCGCGTCCGCTGCCGGGTACGCCCGGTGTGAACCGCCGCGTGCTGTCGGTCGTGGTGGGTGAGCCGACCGAGCGCGCACGCGTGCAGGACAGCCTCTCGGCGCTGAACTACGGCTATCAGAACTTCGACACGCTGCGTGTCTACGGCGCGAATCAGGTCGTGGCCACGCCCAAGGTGTGGAAGGGCAAGGAAAGCGAGCTGAAGATCGGCGTGAAGAAAGACACGTTCATCACCGTGCCGAAGGGCGTGGCCGACAAGATCAAGCCGCAGCTCGAACTGCGTGAGCCGCTGATCGCCCCGATCGCGAACGGCGCGCAGGTCGGCACCGTCAAGGTCATGGCCGACGGCAAGCAACTGGCCGAATTCCCGGTCGTGGCGCTGGCCGACGTGGCACAAGCAAGCTTCATCGGCCGCGCATGGGATGCGCTGCGCCTGATGTTCATGAAGAAGTAAGGACGATCCCGTGCCCTGACGCGTGCGCGTCGGGGCATGGGGGTATGGCCGAGCCGCATGACGGATCGGCGCCTCGCCGGTCAGGTCAGGCCGGCAAACGCGAGGCGCGCCCCAGGGGCGCGTTTTGCAATTTAGTCGTGCGCGACACGCGCCCCCTGCAAACATGGACAACCCCACCGTCTGGCTCAATGGCGACCTGATTCCGCTCAGTGACGCGAAGATTTCCGTTCTCGATCGCGGTTTCCTGTTCGGCGACGGCATTTACGAAGTCGTGCCCGTCTATCACGGCAAGCCGTTCCGTCTGGCGCAGCATCTCGACCGTCTCGAGCGCAGCCTCGCCGAGATTCGCATTGCCAACCCGTACACCCGTGCCGAATGGGAAGCGCTCTTCGCGCGTCTGTCGGCCACGTGTGCCGCCGATCCGCACAGTGTGTACGTTCAGGTCACGCGTGGCGTGGCGCCGCGTCAGCACACGTTCCCGAAGGACATCACGCCGACCGTGTTCGGCATTGCTACGCCGCTCACGCTGCCGTCGCGCGAGAAGGTCGAGCACGGTGTGGGCGCCGTGACCCACGAAGACCGTCGCTGGCTCAATTGCCACATCAAGTCGACCTCGCTGCTGGGTAACGTGCTGATGGCGCAATATGCGGCCGATCACGACGTGCAGGAGACGGTGCAATTCCGCGATGGCTACCTGACCGAGGCGTCGTCGAGCAACGTGTGGGTGATCAAGGGCGGTGAAATGTTTGCGCCGCCGCGCGATAATCGCATTCTGGAAGGCATTCGCTACGGCGCGCTCGAAGCCTTTGCCAAAGAATGTGGCGTGGCGTTCCATGAGCGCCCGGTGACCGAAGAGGAAGTGCGCAACGCCGACGAGCTGCTGATCACGTCGGCAACCAAGGAAGTGCTGGCCGTCGTGCGTCTGGACGATAAGCCGGTGGGCGACGGCAAGCCGGGCCCTGTCTTCCGCGCACTGTATGCGGCTTATCAGCGAGCCAAGGAGGCGCTATGACGCCGGAGAACAAAGAAAGTCTGCTGGAGTTTCCGTGCGACTTTCCCATCAAGGTGATGGGCAAGATGCAGCCGGATTTTGCGGACGCCATCGTGGCGCTGCTGCGCGAGTTCGATGCCGAATTCGATGCGGCCACCGTCGAGATGCGTCCGTCGAGTTCGGGGAATTACCTCGGCCTGACAGTCACGGTGCGCGCCCACTCGAAGGCCCACCTCGACGACATCTATCGCGCACTCACCGGCCACCCGATGGTCAAGGTCGTGCTGTAACGCGGTTGAGATGTCGGGTGACACGCCACGCGCGATGCGGGTGGCGTGTTACTCGTGCGGTATTCATGGAGTACTCAGGCGACATTCACGCCGCATTCACGCATGCGTCGGTGCGCCGTCGTCCGGCGGTAGCGCCGGTGCCAGCCCTAACTGAGCGTCCGTCGTCAGCGTGCCTGCGGTAGACGCCATGCCGGCCGCGAGCGCTTCAGGGCTCGCCTGCGCCGGACGGCGCTGCATATGCATCACGGCCTCGAAAGCCGCCATTTCCTCCAGAAACCACGTGCGAAACGCTTGCACGCGCTGTGTTTCCAGCACCCCCGGCGGACACACGAAGTAGTAATCCCATTCGCACGGCGTATCGACATCCGACAGGCGCACCAGCCGCCCCGCCATGATGTCGCCCACCGCCAGCGAGCGCCGCACCAGCGCCACGCCCTGACCAACGATGGCCGCTTGCGAAAGCATCCCCGAATCCTGATACATCATCCCCTGCGTCGGCTCGGGAATATCGAAGCCGGCCGCCGCAAACCATGGCGACCACGGCTCGCCCTCCGAGCGTAACAACGTGCTGTGCCGCAATTCCGCCGCCGACTGGGGCAGGCGCCCGCTGTTGTAGGTCGGCGCGCAGGCGGGGAAGAACACGTCTTCGAGCACTTTTTCGATGTGCAGGCCGGGCCAGTTGCCCTTGCCCATGCGCAGGGCGATGTCGACGTCGTCGCGCTCGAAGTCGATCAGCTCGGCGCTGCAACGCAGCTCCACTTCCAGTTCGGGATGCCGGTCGATGAAGCGCCCGATACGCGGCGTGAGCCAGCGGCTGGCGAACGACGGCATGGTGGTGAGCACCAATCGCCGTTCGCTGCGAGTCCCTGCCTGCAACTTGCGGGTGGCCTGCGCGATATCGCCGAGCGCGGCACGGATCGACACCGCGTACTGCCGGCCAGCCGCCGTCAGGCTGATGCGCTTGCCGTTGCGGGCAAACAACTGCGTGCCCAGTTCCTGCTCCAGCGCGCGAATCTGATGGCTGATGGCGCCGTGCGTGACGAACAGCTCCTCGGCCGCGCGGGAGAAACTCTCCAGACGCGCAGCCGCTTCGAACGCGCGCAGAGCACTCAGATTGGGAAGTCTCCGAAGATCCATGTGAGCTTTATTCGCAAGGCCGTGAAAATATGTCGTTTGGTTAAGCGCTTGGCAGTCCCTATGATTCAGTCATTGTCTCGCACTGAGTGGGGGTCGTAAAATGCAAAACAATTTGACAAAGGTCCAGTATTTTTACGGCATCCGGCCGGGCGAAGTCGTCAGTCTCGACTTGCACCATGAGCATACGCTCGTCGCACGCGGTGCGGCAGTCTGGGTGACGCGAGCCGGCGATCCGCGCGATTACTGGCTGATGCCGGGGCAACGCCTCGCCGTGGAGCCGGGCCGCCGTTACTGGGTGTCGTCGGACGACGGCGCTGAGGCCGAGCTGGAGCGCGAAGTGGCGCATCGTTTCCCGCTGGTGCGCGAGCTGCGCCGCTGGCTGGCGGGGCGTCGTGCGGCACGTGAGGCGAATTCCTGCGCATCTGCCGCTTGATTTGCCTGCGGGCCAACGGCCCTCGTGGGTTTCCACAACCGTCAAACTTCACGCGTTCTCGCGGCAGATGATGCTGCGGAGCGCGTGAGTCGTTTTAAACATTCACTTGATGTCAATTGAATTCACATCAAGGCGCGCAATAATCAAACGAAAATACGCTGCGATAGCGGGAGATTTGACTGAATGACGCAAGGTTCTACGCCGGCTGGTACGACGCCGGTCGCTTCCCAACTCGCCGCTTCCACGCCGGTTAAGCCCGGCAACACGGGGCAAGGCGCACCGGACGCCCATGCCGACGAGCGTCTGGGCCGCTGGCTGATGGTCGCCGCGATGGTGATTTCCGGCACGATCGGCTACTTCGTGCTGATGTCCGGGCAGCCGGCGCTCAACGTGGTGTTCTTCCGGTGCCTGATCGGCGCGGCCAGTCTGTGCCTGTGGTGCGCGTATCGCGGCTACTGGCGCGGCTTGCGGCTGGCGCGCTGGCAGATTGTGAACGTGACGCTCGGGGCCATTACCCTCGTGTCGAACTGGTTTTTCCTGTTCAGCGCTTACAAGCTCACATCCGTGGGCATCACGACGGTGGTCTACAACGTTCAGCCGTTCCTGCTGGTCATGGCGAGCGCCATCATCACGCGCGAGCGGCCATCGATGGCGACCCTCGGGTTTCTCGGTCTGGCGTTCGCAGGGCTGGTGATTCTGGCTGAGCCGGGCGGCGTGCACGGCGCGGGCTACCTGCTGGGCGTGGCGAGCGCGCTGGCAGCGGCGTCGCTCTATGCCGCGACCACGTTATTCACTAAGAAGCTGGCCGGCACCCTTCGGCCGGAGATCATTGCCGCGCTGCACATGGTGATCGGCGCAGTGGTGTTCGTGTGGATGGCCGATTTCGGGCACCTCCCGGGCGGCCCCCGTCAGGTGGGCGCAATCGTCACATTGGGCCTGTTCCACACGACCTTCATGTATCTGCTGCTGTACGGCGCGTTCCAGAAGGCGTCGACGTCGAGCCTTGCCGTGTTCGGCTTCGTGTATCCGGTGGTGGCGGTGGCCGTCGACTTCCTGGCGTTCGGCATCGTGTTGCACCCGACCCAATGGCTGGGCGGCGCGATGATTCTGGTCGCGGCCGGATGCTATGCCCGGGGGCTGGGCGCAACGCCAGCAAAGAAGACAAGTGCGGCTTGAGCGTGAACTTCGCCGCGTCGGTCCGAGCAAGACGCGGCGGGTTTCGTTAAAATCGCGTTCATGACCTCCCCGATCGAAGTGTGCTGGCGCGGCACCGAAGACTACGCCACATCGTTCGACGCCATGCGCGCCTACACCGATGCGCGTGGCGCGCACGGCCCGGATCAACTCTGGATCGTCCAGCATCCCCCCGTTTATACGCTGGGACTCGCCGGCGACCCGGCTCACCTGCTTATCGCCGATAGCGGCATTCCCCTCGTCAAAGTCGACCGTGGCGGCCAAATCACGTATCACGGCCCCGGCCAAGTGGTGATTTATCTGCTCGTAGACCTGCGCCGCCGCAAGCTTGGCGTGCGCGAACTGGTACGGCTGATCGAGCAGGCGGTGATTGATACCCTTGGAGCGTATAATCTCGCTGTTGAGCGCCGGGCTGGCGCGCCGGGCATCTATGTGAGCCCGGGCGACGGCACCGAAGCGCATGCTGGCGCGAAAATCGCCGCTCTCGGGTTGAAAATCCGCAACGGATGCAGTTATCACGGCGTGTCATTGAACGTCGCGATGGATTTGCGCCCGTTCGACTGGATCAATCCGTGCGGTTACGCCGGTTTGCAAACCGTAGACATGGCCACGCTCGGCGTGGCCCCCCGCTGGGACGAAGTGGCCGCGCGACTGGCGCAGCAACTCGGCCATCACCTCGAACAGCACCCCGCGTCGGCCGATGCCGCGCCACCCGCCGACGCTGCGCCCCACGCAGACTCGGCGGCCAGCGCGAACGCCGCCGCCTGAATGGACGCCTGGAAAGCCCCATCATGACCACCACCGTGAACGACACCGCGAGCAAGGAAGTTCGCACGATCGATGGCGAATACGACGCCACCGCCAAGCAAAAGTCGCAAGCCAAGACGGCGCGCATCCCGATCAAGATCGTGCCGATCGAGCGGTTGAAGAAGCCGGACTGGATTCGCGTGAAGGCGGCGACGCATACGTCGCGGTTCTACGAGATCAAGCAGATTTTGCGCGAGCACAACCTTCACACCGTGTGTGAAGAGGCAAGCTGCCCGAATATCGGCGAGTGCTTCGGTAAAGGCACGGCCACCTTCATGATCATGGGCGACAAGTGCACGCGCCGTTGCCCGTTCTGCGACGTGGGCCATGGCCGTCCGGACCCGCTCGACGTGGACGAGCCGCTGAACCTCGCGAAGACCATCGCGGCAATGCGCCTGAAGTACGTGGTGATCACCAGCGTCGACCGTGACGACCTGCGCGACGGCGGTGCTCAGCACTTTGTCGATTGCATTCGTCACGTGCGCGAGCTCTCGCCGCAGACCCGCATCGAAATCCTGACGCCGGACTTCCGCGCGCGTCTGGACCGTGCGCTGGGCATCCTCAACGCTGCCCCGCCCGATGTGATGAACCACAATCTCGAGACGGTGCCGCGCCTGTACAAGGAAGCGCGTCCGGGCTCGGACTATCAGCATTCGCTGACGTTGCTCAAGGAATTCAAGGCCGCGCATCCGGACGTTTCGACGAAGTCGGGCCTGATGGTCGGTCTGGGCGAGACGGATGAGGAAATTCTGGAAGTGATGCGCGATCTGCGTGCCCACAATGTCGACATGCTGACGATCGGCCAGTATCTCCAGCCGTCGGAGCACCACCTCGCGGTGCGTCGTTATGTGACTCCGGACACCTTCAAGATGTTCGAAGAAGAGGCCTACAAGATGGGCTTCACGCATGCGGCAGTGGGCGCGATGGTGCGTTCGAGCTATCACGCTGACGTGCAGGCACACGAAGCCGGCGTGGCCGACGCTATCTGACGCGATCGAAGCGGACTGCGCGCCATCGGGCCAAAACCCGAAGCCAGTTGAAGTAAAAAAGCAGCGGACTGTCCCAGACAGTCCGCTTTTTTATTGGGCGAAGCGCATAGCATGTGCAGCGGGGTCGGGTGTTGCGAGGTGCCGGTAGTCGTATTTCGAGCGCCGGCGTATTTCACGCGCCGGAAAAGTCATTACGAGCCATCACACACGTTGCCCGGTTCATCACGTAATACGCTCGTGAAACGCCTGCGACCGCAGGCAAAACCTGCCGAACGCTGGCCGTTCTACTGACAACTTCGGCTAATTCACTCGCCTGCATCGGTAACTCACCGGCGGCCGCGCCGAAATATGTTGTAACAACCATCACCTTGTCGGCCCCTCGACGTTGTTTCAGAATATTGAAACCTTGTTTTGCTGGTCAAAACGAAGGGCTCGCCATTCTGCGATTCCGTTAGTCGTGAGCGAGCGTTCCGAACGTACGCGAGGAGACGGCATGTCCCGTCAGGTCACCGAGGGCCGATATTTTGTGGAAGCGCCGCAAGCCGGGCGAGGGGGGCAATTGTGCCGCCTGCCGCTGGTCTTCGACGCACCGCACAGCGGCCAGGTGTTCCCGCCCGACTTCGACACCATCGCGCCGACGGCAGCGATTCACGCGTGCGGCGACGCCTATGTCGACGAACTGTGGTCCATCGTCACGCAACACGGCGCGACGCTCGTTGCCGCCCTGTTTCCGCGTGCCTATATCGATCCGAATCGCGCGGTCCACGACCTCGACCCCGAGTTGCTCGCGAGCCTGTGGCCGCACGACGCCCGGCCCGAGGCGTATAGCGAACGCGGCGTCGGCCTGCTGCACCGCTTTGCCGCGCCGAACGTGCCGCTCTACGACCGCCGCCTGAGCGTGGCCGAAGTGGAGCGCCGCATCAACGATTACTACCTGCCGTACCGTCAGGCGTTGCGCGACGCGCTCGACGCCGCCCGCAACGAATACGGCGTGGTCTGGCATCTCGATTGCCACTCCATGAGCTCACGTGGCGGCGCACTCGACCCCGATGCGGGGATGTCGCGCGCCGACGTGATCGTGAGCGACTACGACGGCACCACGGCCGACCCCGCGTTCTCGCAATGGCTGGTCGACGAGTTCACGCGACTGGGTTTTCGCGTCGCCTACAACACGCCATATCGCGGTGGCGACATCGTGCGCCACTTCGGCCGGCCCGCCGAGCGTCGGCACAGCGTGCAGATCGAGCTGAACCGGGCGCTCTACATGAATGAATCACGCGACGAGAAACATGAAGGTTTCTCGTCGCTGCAATCGCAACTTGGGCAATTTGCGGCGGCGCTCGCCGCGTATGCCGAACAACATAGCGAGGAAGCTTGATGGACTACACAGTCGCTTCGGTCGACACGGCGCTTTCGCTGCTGTCGCTGGTCGGGGAATGCCCCGGTCTGGGTGTGACGGAACTGGCGCAACGCGCCGGCCTGAACAAGTCGCGTGCCTTTCGCCTGCTGGCGACGCTCGAACAGCATCGCTGGGTCGTGCGAGAGGGCAGCCCCGTCACTTACGTACTCGGTGCGCAAGCGCTGGTGCTGGGCGTGGCCGGCCACGAGCAGGTGAATCTGGTGAAGGTGGCGCATCGCCATATCCAGTCGCTCAACCGCGCGCTCAACGAAAACATTCAACTGCGTGTGCGCGACGGCCTTGAGTCGTTGTGCGTCGCTCGCGTGGAGTCGACCCACGAACTGCGCGTACACGGCGTGGTCGGCAATCGCCGCCCGCTGTATGTTGGCGCGTCGGGCCGCGTGCTGCTGGCGTTTGCGTCGGACGACGTGCGCGCGCAGGTGCTGGGCCGTCCGCGTAAGCGCTTCACGGCCGGCACGCTGATCGAGCGTGACGAGCTGGCGGCGGAACTGCTCAACGTGCGTACGCAAGACTGCGCCGTAAGCTTCGGCGAACTGGCCCCCGAGGCCGTCTCGGTCGCCGTGCCGGTGCGTGATGCGTCGGGCGAAGTGATTGCATCGTTGTCGGCGTCGGGCCCGTCCTCGCGCATGACCCGCGCGTTGCTGCCGGACATCTCGTCGCGCCTGTCGACCTGCGCTGCGGAAATCTCCGCCGAGCTGGGTTATCAGGTGCAGGTGCCGGAAGTGCTCTCGGCCTAAGGCCGTTACAGCCGCCACAGCCGCTATAGCCGCCAGACCATTGTCTTAAACGGGCCGACGCTTCAAGCGCGTCGGCCCGTTGTTTCGTCATCTCCCCGCGACGGATTTTTCATCGTTCCGTTGTGCGGCCGCAGCCTCGGGGTTTGCCCCCATCCGCCTCGCGCAATTTCCCGATTTCACCGGAAATTCTGGAAATCCAGAAACAATATTCCGTGATTTTCCGGATTTCCGTATACCCGACCATCGGGTTTTCCACACTTTCTCTCAAATAAATCAAAGACATAAGTTGCTGGCACGACTATTGCTTTGTAACGCGCGTGCTGCTGCGTTGTCTGGATTCCCGACAACGCGCAAGCCGATCTAATAAGAGAGGAGACCTTATGTTCAAGCAATGTCTTGCCGCCGCGGCCTTGTGCGCGGTTTCGCTGCACGCTTTCGCCGACGATCTGGTGCGTTTGGGCAACCTGAAGTTTGCCCACTACGGCGCCGTGTCGTACATGAAAGTCATTGGCCCGAAATACGGCCTGAAGATCGAAGAGCGCATGTTCGCGAAGGGCGTGGACATCATGCCGGCGATCGTTGCAGGTCAGATCGACGTGTCGGCAAGCGCGCTTGACGCCGCCATTGCAGGTCGTGCGCAGGGGGCGCCGATTTACGCTGTGGCCGGTTTCGCCAAGGGCGGCGTGCGTCTGGTAGCCAAGAAAGGCTCGCCGATCACCAAGGTGGCCGACCTCAAGGGCAAGAAAGTGGGCGTGGCCCGTGGCGGCGCGCAGGAACTCATTCTCTACGCAGAACTGGCCAAAGCCGGCCTCACTTGGTCGGATCAGCCGGGCAAAGACGTGCAGATCATGTTCATGGCTTTCGCCGACCTGAATCAGGCGCTTGCCGCGGGCAGCATCGATGCCATGTGCCAGTCTGAGCCGCAGGCGTCGCAAGCCATCAACAAGGGCTTCGGCGTGGAAGTGCTCAAGCCGTACGACACGCCCATTGGCGAGCCGGTGCGCGCACTCGTGATCACCGAAAAGCTCTACAAAGAAAAGCCGGACGTCGCCCAGCGCCTGATGTACGCGTTCGTCGAAGCGACCGACTACTTCATCAAGAACCCGCAAGCGGCCGAGAAGTACGTGCGTGAAGACATGTTCAAGAACCAGATCACCACGCAGGACTTCACCGATGCTATCGGCAACTCGCCGTACAGCTACGATCTGAGCACCAAGCACGTGCAACTGACCACCGACCTGATGAAGCAGTACGGCGTGGGCAAGCTGCAAGATCCGGTGCCGAAGGCTAACGACTGGGTCAAGCTTGACCTGCTCGCCAATGCCAAGACCAAGCTGAACATCAAGTAAGGCGAGGTCACTAGTGGCAGCTGTTCTGGCGTCTTCCAGCACGCGCTCGTCGCGCGTGCTACGCGGCGTGTTGATTCCGCTCTCGGTCGTGGTGATCTGGCAGATCGTCACCGGCCTTGGGTGGATCAACCCGATCATTCTTCCGTCGCCGCTCGCCGTCGTGGCCAAGTGGTGGCAGTACCTCAAGCCGACCGTGACGATGGCCGAAGGCATCGGCGCATGGCTGCATTCGAGCGAGCTGCTCACCGATGCGGCCAACAGTCTCTATCGCGTGATCATGGGCTTTCTGGTCGGCACGGTGATTGCCCTGCCGCTCGGTCTGCTCATGGGCACGAGCACCCGCGTCTACGGCCTGTTCAACCCGCTGGTGCAGGTGGTGCGCCCGATTCCCCCGATCGCGTACATCCCGCTGGCCATTCTGTGGTTCGGTCTCGGCAACCCGCCGGCGTTCTTCCTCATTGCGCTGGGCGCGTTTTTCCCGGTGCTGATGAACACGATCGCCGGGGTGCGCCACGTCGACGGCATCTATCTGCGCGCGGCCCGCAATCTCGGTGCAGGCCAGTTCACGATCTTCCGCCGCGTGATCATGCCGGCGGCCACGCCGTACATCCTGTCGGGCATTCGCATCGGTATCGGTACCGCTTTCATCGTGGTGATCGTGGCCGAAATGATTGCCGTGAACAACGGCCTCGGCTACCGCATTCTGGAAGCGCGCGAGTACATGTGGTCCGACAAGATCATCGCCGGCATGTTGACCATCGGCCTGCTCGGTCTGGTGATCGATCTGGGCATGGATCGTCTCAATAACCACCTGCTCAAGTGGCATCGTGGTCTGGAAACCAAGTGAGGCGAACGACATGCTGATCGAAATCGAACACGTTAACAAACAGTTCGCCGTTCCCGGCGGCACCGTCGATGCGCTCAAGAACATCGACCTGAAGATTGGTACGGGCGAGTTCGTCTGCCTGCTGGGGCCTTCGGGCTGCGGCAAGTCGACGCTGCTCAACGCGCTGGCCGGCTTCGTGCAGCCCACCTCGGGCGCGATTCGTATCGACGGCCGCGCCGATGCGGCCGCCGAGCCGGGTCCGGACCGCGGCATGGTGTTCCAGGAGTACGCGCTGTTCCCGTGGATGACCGTGGCGCAGAACATTGCGTTCGGACTGGAAATCAAGGGCATGAAGCGCGCCGAGATCAACGAGCGCGTGGACCTGCTGCTGGGAAAACTCAATTTGCGCGAGTTCCGCGAGCGGTTTCCGCGCGACCTGTCGGGTGGCATGCGTCAGCGTGTGGCGATTGCCCGCGTACTGGCGCTCGACAGCCCGATCATGCTCATGGACGAGCCGTTCGGCGCGCTCGACGCGCTCACGCGTCGTACGTTGCAGGACGAGCTGCTGCGCATCTGGGAGGAATTCAAGAAGACGATCATTTTCGTCACACACAGCATCGAGGAGTCGATCTATCTGGCCGACCGGGTCGTCGTCATGACGTACCGGCCGGGCACGGTCAAGCGGGACATGGCAATCGAATTGCCACGCCCGCGCGACACGGCAGGCAGCGAATTCAATGAATTGAAGAAGGAGCTGGCCCAGATGGTGATGGAGGAGCAAATGCGCTTCGCGCAAAGCGAGATCCGCGGGGTCACCGCAGATTAATAACAAGGGCGGTGGCTTGCCCCGCCGCCTGAAGAGGAAACAACATGCAAACGAAGACCAAGAAACCCTTTTATCGCATCCTGTACGTACAGGTGCTGATCGCCATCGTCATCGGCGTGCTGCTCGGCCACTTCAAGCCCGATCTGGCCGTGCAGATGAAGCCGCTCGGCGATGCGTTCATCAAGCTGATCAAGATGATCATCGGCCCGGTGATCTTCTGTACCGTCGTGACCGGTATTGCCGGCATGGAAGACATGAAGAAGGTCGGCCGCGTTGGCGGTAAGGCCCTGATCTACTTCGAAGTCGTCTCGACGCTCGCACTGATCATCGGTTTGATGGCGACGCACATCCTGAAGCCGGGTGCCGGCTTCAACGTCGACATCAGCACGCTCGATCCGAAGGCGATCGCGGGCTATGCCGAGAAGGCTGCGCACGGCGACACGTTCGTCGACTTCCTGCTGCACCTGATCCCGAACACCATCACCGATGCGTTCGCCAAGGGTGAGATTCTTCAGATCCTCGTGATCGCTATCCTGTTCGGTGCCGCGTTGGGCATGATCGGTGAGCGCGGCCGCGTGGTGACGGGCTGGATCGACAGCGTCTCGGGCGTGCTGTTCCGTGTGGTGCACATCATCACCAAGGTTGCGCCGCTGGGCGCCTTCGGTGCGATGGCCTTCACGATCGGCAAGTACGGTATCGCGTCGCTGGTGCCGCTCGCCAAGCTCATGGGCACGTTCTACCTGACGTCGTTCCTGTTCGTGATCGTCGTGCTGGGTCTGATTGCCAAGTTCACCGGATTCTCGATCTTCCGCTTCCTCGCTTACATCAAGGAAGAGCTGCTGATCGTGCTGGGTACGAGCTCGTCGGAAGCTGCGCTGCCGCACCTGATGGAAAAGATGGAGAAGGCCGGTTGCTCGAAGTCGGTGGTGGGTCTGGTGATCCCGACCGGTTACTCGTTCAACCTGGACGGCACGAACATCTACATGACGATGGCCGTGCTGTTCATCGCACAAGCGACGAACATCGATCTGACGTGGGGCCAACAGCTCACGCTGCTCGCCGTGGCGATGCTGACCTCGAAGGGCGCCTCGGGCGTGACCGGCGCGGGCTTCATCACGCTGGCCGCAACGCTGGCTGTGATTCCGACGATTCCGGTCGCCGGGATGGTGCTGATTCTCGGTATCGATCGCTTCATGAGCGAGTGCCGTGCCCTGACGAACATCTGCGGCAACGGCGTTGCCACGATCGTTGTGTCGGCCTGGGAAAAGGAACTGGACCGCAAGAAGCTCGCCGAAGCGATGTCGGGCAAGAAGGGTCCTGAGCTGGCCTGATGGCCAGCCGGTGGCGGGGGCAGGTTGCCTCGCGACCGGGAACATTCGCCACCGGGCGGTGCGGCACAGGCACAATAGCGCCTGAGCTTCGCCGCCCGGTGGTCCTTTGGTTCCGCGATGACGACAGGCTGTGCAATACGCGCTGCCTGCCGCCATCGCCTGAACCGGCAATGCAAGAGGCGTAATACCGCCAACAATGGCCACCCCGCAAGACAATTCGATCCGCGCACGTCAGAGCGATCTCCCGCCGGGAGCCATCGCATCGCACGTGAGCCCTGCGGACCGCCGGCGCGACGAAGTCCCGATCGAACTCGAGAGGACTGTGCCGATGCGCCGTTGGATGTGGATCGCCGCCATGCTGGTGGTGAGCACGCTGTTTTGCTGGTTGACGTATGCGCTGAGCTGGCAGCGCGGCGTGGCCGACCTGCGCGTGAACGCCGGTGCGCGCGTGGAGCGCTACGCCGGCAGCTTGCGCAGCACCGTCGATCGCTACGAATTCCTGCCGTATCTGCTCTCGCTGCATCCGTATGTGCACGATTTGCTGCTGCACCCCGAGGACCGTGCGGTGGTGCAGCGCGCCAACGACTATCTGTTCGATGTGAATCAGCGCGCGAAGGCGTCGGCGGCGTACGTCATCGATGCCAAGGGGCTGGCACTGGCCGCCAGTAACTGGCGCGAGAAGGCCACGTTCGTCGGGCAGGAGTACCGCTTCCGGCCGTACTTCATCGACGCGATCGGCGGCGGGCTGGGGCGGTTTTACGGGGTGGGCACCACGTCGGGTGAGCCGGGTTACTTCGTGTCGCAGGCGATTCTGGTCGACGGCAAGATTCAGGGCGTGGTCGTCGTCAAACTGAATCTGGAATGGTTTCAGCGCGCCGGGGCCGATGCTTCGGAGCCGGTGGTGGTGGCGGACGATCACGGCGTCGTGTTTTTGTCGTCGGAGCCGCGCTGGCAGTATCGTGCGCTCGCGCCATTGACCCCGGAGGTGACGGCGGCGCTGGCGAGTACGCGGCAGTATTACAACCAGCACGTCACGCCGCTTAACTGGAGTGCCGACGAGCGGCTGGATGCCGACGGCGAAGTCGTGACCGTGCGCGACGGGCGTGGCGCAGGTAAGACGCGGCGGTTTCTCGCCGTGCAGCGCAAGCTTGGCGAACCCGACTGGACGCTGATGTATTTCGCGCCGCTCGATCAGGTGATTGCCAACGCGCGTATTGCGGCGGTCGCGGCGGCATGTCTGGCGGCGTTCACGTGTTTGCTGGGCGTGGCATGGAACCAGCGTCGTCAGCGGGTTCGCGATATGTTGAAGAGCCGCGAGTTGCTGCAATCGGCGTATGCGGAGTTGGGCGAGCGCGTGGCCGAACGCACGGCTGATCTGCAATCGGCTAACGAGCGCTTGCAGACCGAAGTGCAGGAGCGCTCGCGCACCGAGCATGAATTGCGTGATGCGCAGAGCGAACTGGTGCAGGCGTCGAAACTGGTGGCGCTTGGGCAGATGGCGGCCGGTATCACGCATGAATTGAATCAGCCGCTCTCCGCGCTGCGTAGCTTCTCGGATAACACGCGCGTGTTGCTCGACCGCGAGGAATACGGCGCGGCACGCGAGAACCTTGAGGCGATTGCGTCGCTGACCGATCGCATGGGGCGCATCACGGGCCAGTTGCGATTGTTTGCCGGACGCGCGCGACGGGGTGACAGCGAGGCATCGGTGCGCCGCGCGCTCGATAACACGATGATGTTGTTGCGCGGGCGTATGGCAGGGATTCAGGTGACGGAGACGTTTGCCGAAGGGCTCGCCGACGTGCAGGTGGCCTGCGAGAGTCTGCGGCTCGAGCAGGTGTTGATCAATGTGGTGGGTAACGCCATCGACGCGGTGGTGAGTGTGCCGCAACCGCAGGCGCAGCCGTCGATCTGGATCGACGTGGATGCGGATACCCGGTGGGTGCGCATTTATGTGCGCGATAACGGGCCCGGTATTGCAGAGGCGCATATTCCGCGTCTGTTCGAACCGTTTTTCAGTACCAAGGAGGGTGGTCAGGGTATGGGACTCGGACTCGCCATCTCATCGTCCATCGCTCAGGAAAACGGCGGCCAATTGGTCGCCCGTAATGTGCCGGGTGGTGGTGCGGAATTTCTCGTGACGCTGCGCCGCGTACCTCGCGCCAGCGGGGCAATCGAATGATGTACAAGAACCTGCAAATTCTCTTCGTCGAAGACGACGAACTCGTGCGGCGCGCGACGCTGCAAAGCTTGCAACTCGCAGGTCTGGACGCTTTCGGACTCGCGTCTGCCGAAGCGGCGCGCGAACGCATTACGCCGGACTTCGCCGGCATCGTGGTCTCCGACATTCGACTCATCGGCATGAGCGGGCTGGAGTTGCTCGCGCATCTGCGCCAGCACGCCCCGGAAGTGCCGGTGATTCTCGTGACCGGGCACGGCGATATTTCGATGGCCGTGCAGGCGATTCGCGACGGCGCTTACGATTTCATCGAAAAGCCTTTTGCGCCGGACCGACTTATCGAATCGGCCAAACGCGCGCTCGAGACGCGCAAGCTCATGCTGGAGAATCAGGCACTTCGCCGGGAACTGGCGGAGCAGGGCGGACGTGCATCACGCATCATCGGACGCAGCCCGTCGATGGAGACCATGCGCACGCTGATTGCCAACGTCGCCATGACGGATGCACCGGTGCTGATCAACGGCGATACCGGCACGGGCAAGGAGTTGGTCGCACGCAGTCTGCATGAACTGTCGCGGCGCCGTGACGCGCCGTTTGTTGCGCTCAACTGCGGTGCGTTGCCGGAGGCGATCTTCGAGAGCGAGATGTTCGGCCACGAAGTCGGCGCGTTCACCGGCGCGGCCAAGCGGCGCATCGGCAAGCTGGAGCATGCGTCGGGCGGCACGCTTTTCCTCGACGAGATCGAGAGCATGCCGGCGGCGTTGCAGGTCAAGCTGCTGCGCGTGTTGCAGGACGGCGTGCTTGAGCGGCTTGGCTCGAACCAGATGATTCGCGTGGATTGCCGCGTGGTGGCGGCGGCCAAGGGCGACATGGAGCAACTGGTGCGTGAGGGCACGTTCCGGCGCGACTTGTATTACCGGTTGAATGTGGTGACGCTGGCATTGCCGCCGTTGCGTGAACGGCGTGAGGACATCGTGCCGCTGTTCGAGCACTTTCTGCTGGATGCGGCAGTGCGTTATGGACGGCCTGCGCCGCTGGTGACGGAGCGCATGCGCCAAGAGCTGATGCAGTCGGACTGGCCGGGCAACGTGCGTGAGTTGCGCAATGCCGCGGACCGTCTGGTGCTGGGCGTGGCGAGTGCGTCGCAAGACGATTCGCACGCGCCGTTGCCGCTCAAAGAGCAGGTGGAGCGCTTCGAGCGGGCGGTGTTGCAAGAGGCGCTGGACCACAGCAAAGGCAATGTCGCGGCGACGGCCGAGGCGCTGCATGTGCCTAAGGCGACGCTGTACGAAAAGCTCAAGCGTTATGGTTTGCAGACGAAAGGGCAGGGTGAGGGGGAGCGGTAAGCCATTCACACGATGCTGCGAGCAACAAAAAAGCGCCCTAGGGCGCTTTTTGTTTGATGCGTTCGTGAAATGCGTCAGGCTTGTTTGGCCAGTGCCTTTTCGATCAGCTTGTCGAGTTCGGCGTATTCCGGTTCACCGACGTACTGCTTGAGCACGTGGCCATTGCGATCGACCACGAAGGTCGTCGGCGTGAGTTGCACGTTGCCGTATTGCTTGGCCACGCTGCCGTCGGAATCCATCGCCACCTTGAACGGCAGTTGACGCGACTGCGCGTAGTTCATGACGTACATCGGCGGGTCATAGCTCATCGCCACGGCGACGAATTCCAGCCCTTGGCCTTTGTACTTTTCGTACGTCTGCACCATCGTCGGCATTTCCTTCATGCACGTCACGCAGCTCGTCGCCCAGAAGTTCACCAGATAGACCTTGCCCTTGAGTTGCGCGGGGCTCAGCTTCTGACCCGACAGCAGCGTGAAGGTCGCTTGCGGCGCGCGTTTCTGACCGGCAAACGTGAAGTACGCGGCAACGGCCACGACGACGATGACCGCGACGGCGAGAATCTTGCCCAGAGGGGACTTGCGAGAGGTCGATGCGCTCATGAAACAGCCAAAGTTGGTTTCGCGGGCGGGGTCGCTTGGCCCCGTTCAGTGACGACGATTCTACTCTGAATCTCAGCGCGTCGTGGTGCCGCTGGCGGCGTGCAAACGCGCGCGGGCATTGGCGATGGCGTCGTCCAGATAGGCGCCGTAGAAGTCGGGCAGACCGGCGCCGATCAACGGGTCGGCAATCGCGCGTCCGTTCGTATCGAGGAACAAAACCGTCGGCGAAACCTTGACACCGTGGGCACGTGCCCACGCGATACCGGTCGTCGTGGTGCCGTCGAAATCACGCACCGGCGCGGCGCTGTCCATGCCGATTTCGCGCACCTCGTACTTGCCGCTGCGCACCAGCGGGGCGAGCTCACGCTGGCGAATCGGTCCGCAATAGACACAGTCGCGAAGTGAGACGAGCACAATCAACGGGGCGTCGAGCGCCACGGCGCGACGTGCATGTGCCGCGAAGTCGGTGGCGGCGGGCAGGGTCACGGCGGTGGCCGTGGTGGCCGTGGATTTCGAGGGCGCGGTCGCGGTTGCGCTGGCGAGCACGGGGCTGACGCTGAGCATTGCTGCCACGACAAGCGCAGCACTTCCCACCCGGCGGAGGATCCGTGCAGGTGTGGCGGGTGTTGTCGCGAGGGTGTCAGAGCCGTGTTTCATGGCGCCGATGATACCGGGTTCCGGCATCGCGCGTTTCTCGTGTCGCAACCGTGGCGCGGGATGACGGATAATGGCCGACTTCCTTCACTGATTCCCGCCCTTCGCTATGAACCGCGTTGTCCGTGTTTTCGTCGCTCTCGGTACTTTGGCAATGCTTGTCGCCTGCACGCCTCGCTACGACTGGCGCGAAGTGCATGACAAGGACGGTGCCTACGCCGTGACGTATCCCGCCAAGCCGACGCAGGATGCCCGCGAAGTGAAGTTCGCCTCCGGCGCGCTGCCGATGCAAATGCAGGCGGCGCGAGTGGAAGCCGCCTTGTTCGCGGTCGGTGTCGTGACCTTGCCGAGCGACGATGCAACGCTGCGCCAGACCGTGCTCACCGAACTGCAACACGGGTTGCTCGCGAATGTGAGCGATACCGCGGCCACGCCGACGCAGGTGATGGTGCGTCAGGCAGGCGACGCGCCGCCGGTGCCGGGACTGGCCGTCGCTGCACAAGGCTTGGCCAGCGACAAGACCGAGCGCTATGTCGCCGCGCGTTTCGTCGGACGCGGCAACCACGTCTATCAGGTGGTCGTGCTTGCCACCAAAGCCCCTGCCAAAGATCAGGTCGATCAGTTCCTCGATTCGTTCACGTTGGAGTGATGCGCTGTTTGTGTGCGTTCGCTGCTGACATGTGTTGTCGATTCGACTTGCGATGTCACGCTGCGCTCGCTTCCCGATACTGCACGGCCTCGGCGATGTGACTGACGTCGATCGCATCGCACGCGGCAAGATCCGCGACGGTGCGTGCGACGCGCAACACCCGATGGTAGGTTCGCGCCGACCAGTGATGTTGCTCGACGGCACGATGCAGCACCGCGCGCGCATCGGCGCATAACGTGCAGTGTGTTTCCAGCGCCCGGCCAGACAGTTGGCAGTTCAATTGGCCTTGCCGCTCGTGTTGACGCTCACGTGCTTCGCGCACGCGCAACGCCACGACGGCACTGCGCTCGCCATGCGACGGACCGGCGAGCGTTTCCGCACTCAACGCCGGGACACCGACATGCAAATCGATGCGGTCCAACAACGGGCCGGATAAACGGTTGCGATAGCGCGCAATCGCATCGCTCGAACAACGGCACGCACGTGATGGATGCCCAAGATCGCCGCACGGACATGGATTCATCGCAGCGATCAATTGGAACGACGCCGGGAACGCCGCGCGCGCAGTGGCCCGCGAGATCGTCACGTGCCCGAGTTCGAGTGGCTCGCGTAACACTTCAAGCACACGTCGCTGAAACTCCGGTAGTTCATCAAGGAACAGGACACCACGGTGAGCGAGACTGATTTCGCCCGGACGTGGTACCGCACCACCGCCCACAAGCGCTGCCGCTGACGCTGTGTGATGGGGGGCTCGAAACGGTCGGACGCCCCAACGGTCGACGTCGAACCCGGTCGCGCTCAAGCTCGCCAGCGTAGCGACTTCCACCGCTTCGGCGGGACTCAATGGCGGCAGCAATGTCGTGAGCCGCATCGCCAGCATCGACTTCCCGGTACCCGGTGGCCCATGCAGTAGCAGATGATGTCCGCCGGCCGCCGCCACTTCGAGCGCGCGCTTGGCGTGATCCTGACCTTTGATGTCGCTCACATCGGGTAAGTCGATCTCTTCATCGGCAACGCTGCGACGACGGACGTTGCTGGACAACTCGGTCTGCGTTGTTCCGAATTCCCTGCCGCTCCCCGCGTTCGGCATCGCCTGCACCCGCGCCTGCGTGAGCCGCACTGCCATTTCCCCCTCGGCCAGATGCGCGCACACGTCGAGCAACGTGCGTGCGCCGTACACCGTCGCGGTTTCCACCAGTGCCGCTTCTTGCGCGTTGGCCAACGGCAGGACCAGCGCGCGTTCCCCGGGCGATGCCGCGACGGCGCTGGCCATGGCCAGTCCGCCGCGAATCGAGCGCAATTCGCCCGTAAGCGACAACTCTCCCGCGAACTCATGTGTGCGCAGCCCCGCTTCAGGCAACTGCCCGCTCGCTGCGAGAATGCCGAGGGCAATCGGCAGATCAAAACAACCCGACGCCTTCGGTAAATCCGCTGGAGCGAGATTGATGGTGATGCGTCGTGCGGGAAATTCAAACCGGCTGTTCTGAAGCGCGCAGCGCACGCGCTCCCGGCTTTCCTTCACCTCGGTATCGGGCAACCCGACCAGCGACAGACCCGGCAACCCGTTCGCCAGATGCACCTCGACGGTGACCGGGTGCGCCGCCATGCCGGTAAGCGCGCGACTGCTGACAACTGCCAATGACATGACATCCCCTTGCGCAATGGACCGTTGTCGATAGTCATCGACGGCAACGGTGCATCGCAACGCCTTATCGCGTCAAAGCGGCGTCGAGAGGGATATTTCGGAATGCAAGCCAGGGATTTACGGCGAGTGCTGCCTGCCGGTCGGACATGTCCGAGGGCAAAAGCGGAATAGCAGCGGAATCGGAGAATATTCCGCGATGAAGATGGCTTGGGCGGACTGCCCATCGCCAGAAACCACAAGGGGCGCCGCAGCGCCCCTATCTGAATCTCTTAGTCCTGCGCTTCGTTGCGCAGGCTTTCAAGCGCCGCGACGCGCTTTTCCAGTGCTTCGAGCTTTTCGCGTGTACGGGCCAGCACCTGCGCCTGCACGTCGAACTCCTCGCGGGTCACCAGATCGAGGCGCGTGAAACCCTGATTCAGCAGGCTTTTGACGTTGCGCTCGATATCCTTGGCGGGCGATTGCTTGAGCATTTCGCTCACCTTGGCTTGCATGTCTTGCAGGATCTCGTTCGGTTTCATAAGCCTTCCTCTCATCATTTCTCCGCACCAACGTGGTGCTTGCACCGACAGTGTGCTTCGCGCCAGTCATCCGGCCGTCTCGCCGTTGCAACGTGGTGCACGGGCACGGGGCCGTCAACGTTGGCGCAACTCTATCACCGTTTTCTGCGTCCAGCCAGCGCGCAGGCCCGCCCAGCCGACCCCTGCCCGGGATGGGGCGGGGCTGCTGCCCGTCTCAGGCCACCTAACGTTCCCCGCAATTTTGCCAATTTTTTATCCCGGAATCCGTATCTTGCGCGACGCAGCGTACCTAAACGCAGGAGCTGGCACGGGAGTTGCTGTACCTGTTCCCGGAACCTGCCGCACGCTGTACCAAGACGAATGATTTCAACTTAGGGGAAAGTGATGAATAAAGTGTCAACTGCGATGGCTGGCTGTGTGTTCTTCGGTGCAATGGCAATGTCGGCTGGCGCTTATGCGCAGGCCGCCGATGGCAGCGCACCCGCGGCAGCGCCCGCTGCCGCACCGGCCGCTGCGGATGCGGCCGCCGAACCGCTGACGGTGACCGCGAACATCGGTCTGTTCTCGGACTACCGTTTCCGTGGCATTTCGCAAACGGGCAAGCGTCCGGCAGTGCAGGGCGGCTTTGACCTCGCACACGAATCCGGTCTGTACGCCGGCGTGTGGGCGTCGAATATCAGCTGGATCTCGGATGGCAACTCGGCGGTCAGCGCACCGATCGAGATGGACTTCTACGGCGGCTGGAAGAAAGAAATCATTCCTGACTGGACCATCGACGTCGGTGGCCTCCAGTACTACTACCCGGGCACGTACCCGTCCGGCACCTTCTACCCGCGTCCGCACACGTTCGAGTTGTACGCGGCAGTGGGCTGGAAAACCATCACGCTGAAGTACTCACACGCCCTCACGCGCCTGTTCGGTCTCGTGGGCCCCAACGGCGAGGACACCTCGGGGAGCGGTTACCTCGACCTGACGGGTACCTATGACACCGGCTTCTGGGGCATCTCGGCCGTCGGTCACGTGGGGCATCAGTGGGTGCATAACTTCAGCGCGGCAAGCTATACCGACTGGAAGATCGGCCTGTCGAAAGACCTCGGCAAGAACTTCTCCGTGTCGGTCGCCTACGTCGACACCAACGCCAAAGAGCAGTACTACACCGCCGCAAACTCGGGCAAAGTGCTTTCCAAGGCCACTGTCGTCGTAAGCGTGTCGAAGACATTCTAAGGAGCGACTCATCATGAAGCTGATTACCGCAATTGTGAAACCCTTCAAGCTCGACGAGGTGCGTGAAGCCCTCTCGAACATTGGCGTGGCGGGTATCACGGTCACCGAAGTCAAAGGCTTCGGCCGCCAAAAAGGCCACACCGAGCTGTACCGTGGCGCAGAGTACGTCGTCGATTTTCTTCCGAAGGTGAAGATCGAGGCGGTAATCGGCGATGCCCTGCTCGATCAGGCCATCGATGCTATCGAACAGGCTGCCCGAACCGGCAAGATCGGTGACGGCAAGATCTTCGTGTCCAACGTCGAACACGTGGTCCGCATCCGTACGGGAGAGACCGGCGAAGACGCGCTGTAAGGTCCTACAAAAGAGACAACAATCATGAAAAAACTGCTTGCCAAACTCTTGCTCGCCGGCGCCTTTATGGGTGTCGTCGGTGCCGCCGGCCTCGGTTCGTCCGTCGCCCTCGCCCAAGACGCTTCGGCGCCTGCCGCCGCGTCGCAAACCGCTACACCCGCTGCCGCGCCTGCTGCGGCGGCAACCCCCGCTACCCCTGCCGCCGCGCCCGCGCCGGCAGCGGCGGCGGCCCCCGCGCCTGCCGCTGAGCCGACACCCGTGCCCCCGAACAAGGGCGATACGGCGTGGCTGCTCACCTGCACGGCGTTCGTGATTCTCATGACGCTGCCCGGTCTGGGCCTGTTCTACGGCGGTCTGGTCCGCTCGAAGAACATGCTGTCGGTGCTGATGCAGTGTTTCATCATCTTTTCGCTGGTCGTCGTGCTCTGGTCGATTTACGGCTACAGCATTGCGTTCACCGAGGGCGGGCCATTCTTCGGCGGCTTTGACCGGCTGTTCCTGAAGGGCATGACGCCGGATTCGGTGGCCGCGACCTTCACCAAGGGCGTGAACGTGCCGGAGTACGCCTACATGGCCTTCCAGGCAGCGTTTGCCGCCATTACCTGCGCGCTGATCGTCGGTGCTTTCGCCGAACGCGCCAAGTTCTCGGCGGTGCTGCTCTTCACGGTGATCTGGTTCACGTTCTCGTACCTGCCGATGGCCCACATGGTGTGGTTCTGGCCGGGCCCGGACGCCTTCACCGATCAGGCTGCCGCCGACGCCGCAACGGCACACGCGGGCTGGCTGTTCCAGAAGGGGGCGCTCGACTACGCGGGCGGCACGGTGGTGCACATCAACGCCGCTATCGCAGGTCTGGTCGGCTCGTACATGGTCGGCAAGCGTGTGGGCTTCGGCAAGGAAGCCTTCAAGCCGCACTCGCTCACCATGACGATGATCGGTGCGTCGCTGCTGTGGTTCGGCTGGTTCGGCTTTAACGCCGGTTCGGGTCTGGAAGCCAACGGTGGCGCGGCACTGGCCTTCGTGAACACGCTGCTGGCAACCGCCGCCGCCACGCTGTCGTGGACGGCCGGTGAGTGGATCGGCAAGGGCAAGCCGTCGATGCTCGGCGGTGCTTCGGGTGCGGTGGCTGGTCTGGTGGCGGTGACGCCGGCAGCAGGCTTCGTCGGCCCGATGGGCTCGATCGTGCTCGGTCTGATCGCCGGTTTCGTCTGCCTGTGGGGCGTGAACGGTCTGAAGCGCCTGCTCAAGGCCGACGACGCGCTCGATGTGTTCGGCGTGCACGGCGTGGGCGGTATGCTCGGCGCGATTCTGACGGGCGTGTTTGCGGCGCCGTCGCTGGGCGGCACGGGCATCTATGACTACGTGGCCAACAAGGTGGCCCCGGATTACTCGATCGCCGGTCAGGTCTGGATTCAGTTCCAAGGCGTGCTGACCACGCTGGTGTGGTCGGGCGTGGTGGCGTTCATCGCCTTCAAGATTGCCGATATCGTGCTGGGCCTGCGGGTGCCGGAAGACGAAGAACGCGAGGGTCTGGACATCACCTCGCATGGCGAATCCGCCTATCACAACTGATAGACGAGCAAGAGAGGAGTTACTGGCGCCGGTCGGACAGCCGGCCCGGTATTGTGCGGGCACCCCTCGGGTGCCCGTTTTTTTATGCGCCGTCGATTGCCGTGACGATTGTCCGGTCGATTCCCCCGCTGGCGGCGCTTGCGTTTGTCGAATCTGTCCCCATCTTTTCTCATCGCGGCATCGCACCGCTATCCCCGCAAAGCGCGGTGCCCCTTCACGGGGCATGGCGAACGGCGGGAATGCCAGGCGTTTGCTCTACAATCGATATTCCATCTGGATATGAGAGAAGCATGGTTCCGCATCTCGTCACGGCCCTGAAAGGCCCCCTGCTCGACCTGGAAAAGAAGATTCTCGATGCGACGCCCGCCATCGAGCGCTGGTTCCGGTTGGAGTGGCAGGAGCACACGCCGCCGTTCTACTGTTCGGTCGACTTGCGTAACGCCGGCTTCAAGCTCGCGCCCGTCGACACGAACCTCTTCCCCGGCGGCTTCAACAATCTGGCCCCTGAAGTGCTGCCGCTCGCGGTGCAGGCCGCCATGGCCGCCATCGAGAAGATCTGCCCCGACGCCAAGAACCTGCTGCTGATCCCCGAGCGCCACACGCGCAACTCGTTCTACCTTCAGAACATCGCCCGGCTGTCGACGATCATGCGTCACGCAGGGCTGAACGTGCGTCTCGGCAGCCTCTCGGACGACATTACCGAGCCGACCACGATCGAGCTGCCCGACGGCCAGCATGTCGTGATCGAGCCGCTGGAGCGCTCGCAGCGCCGGCTGGGCCTCAAGAATTTCGATCCCTGTTCGATTCTGCTCAACAACGACCTGTCGGCCGGCATTCCGCCGATTCTCGAAGGGCTGCACGAGCAATATCTGCTGCCGCCGCTGCACGCGGGCTGGGCCGTGCGCCGCAAGAGCCAGCATTTCTCGGCGTACGACGATGTGGTCAAGAAGTTCGCCAAGATGATCGACGTCGATCAGTGGATGCTCAATCCGTACTTCGCCAAGTGCGAAGGCATCGACTTCGATGAGCGCGTGGGCGAGGAAAAGCTGGCCGACACGGTCGACGCGGTGCTCAAGAAGATCAACAAGAAGTATCGCGAGTACGGCATCACCGAAAAGCCGTTTGTCGTGATCAAAGCCGATGCCGGGACGTACGGCATGGGCGTGATGATGGTGCACGACGCTGCCGAGATCAAAAACCTGAACCGGCGCGAACGCACCAAGATGAGCGTGGTGAAGGACGGCCTCGAAGTGCACGACGTGATCGTGCAAGAAGGTGTGTACACGTTCGAGCGCATCAATGAGGCCGTGGCCGAGCCGGTGGTCTACATGATCGACCGCTATGTGGTCGGCGGCTTCTACCGCGTGCACACGGGCCGTGGCACCGACGAGAACCTGAACGCACCGGGTATGCACTTCGTGCCGCTGGCGTTCGAACACACGGCGTTGCCGGATGTTCACGCCAAGCCGGGTGCGGCGCCGCCAAATCGCTTCTATATGTATGGCGTGGTGGCGCGTCTCGCGCTGCTGGCGTCGTCGATTGAACTCGAACGGACGGACCCGGACCCGGAAACGTACTGATCGGCGTGGCGATGTCGCCACGCGTGTCGCCCGCCTGACCTCTGCGAGTGTCAGGCGCGCGGACGGTTCGAATGAGAAGTTTCTGAATTTGAGGCGCTCTGCCGGTGCACGGTCTGCATGCGGCGGAGGCGTGTTGCGCTTCCTGCAACGGGAAGCGGAAATAAAAAGACGCCCGGCTGGCCCCCCGACTAGCCGGGCGTCACATTTACCGGCGACCTCATGCAGCGGCCGGAAATCGGGGCTTCCCTGGGCGGGCCCCCCCGCAAACCTGTCTCCCTTCGCGTATTCCCCTGTCTCCCGCTACTTCCTGCGGCTTCCTGCTGCTGGCCGATCCGGTGTACCGTGCCGGCCGATCTGCTGTTCGAAGGGGCTTTCGCGTCGAGCAATGGCGTGATGATGCGGGCGATCGACGCGGCAAACATCCCCCGAATGGGGGATGTATCTCTGAATTCGGACAGATTAAGAATTTTCCTCGGAAGGCTTCTGAGCGGGAGACGCATGGGAATACAGGGGGATTTGCGCGCATGTCTTCGGCAACTCCATCAGTTGCCGGTATCCACGCTGGATTACCTGCCCCTATGGCTGGAGACGTTACGCACGCTGCTCTCGGCGGATGCCGTGGCGGCGCTGTGGCATGACGGCGACACCCAGCGATCGACGGCGGGGAACTGGTTCGCGCCGCAGTCACCGGTGTCTGCCTGCGAGCGGTTTGCCGCCAGTGGTGGTGGAGGTGGTGGTGGGGCGTCGGGTGACGACGCATGGTTTCCGATGTCGCCCGGTGGGCTGACTCGCGGCCATGCGCGTCGGGTTAGCGCGTCGCATCGCATGTTGGATTCCGCCGGAGAATGCTCACCGACGCTCACCCGCGCACCGGAACTCGACGCGTGTCTGGGCGATGGCGACGTACTAGATATTTGTCTGATACCCGTGCTCAGGGATCGGGCCGGCCAGAGGGGGGCGGTGGATGCGGTGGACGCGGCTCACCCGTCTGACTTGCCGCAGTGCACGGGCCCGCTGCGCATTCTGGTTTCCCGCGACAAGACGCATCGGCGCTTTAGTGCGTGTGAAGTGCAGACGTTCGAGCGTGCCGCTGCGGAATTTGCGATAGCGCCGGCGCGTCCCGTTTTACCGTGGCCCGAGGCCGGGGCGGCTGTTTTCCCGGTGTCTGCATTCGGCCGGGACGCCGGGGACGATCCCATCGACCCGCTCTGTCGCGACATCTGTGGCACGCTCGTCTGGCATCACGGCCAGCCGGAGTGGGCCGATGCCGCCGCGCTAGGCCTGATGCAGCGCGTGTGGCGTGGCGCCTCCGGCGAGGTCTGGCCCGACGCGTGTCTCGTCGTACGCGAGTGTCACGCACTGGCGGCCGAATTGACCTCGCTGCCGGAAGCGGTCACGCCTTCCATGTCTCCCGAGTTTCTCGTGCCTCCCATGTCTCCCATGTCTCCCATGTCTCCCGCATCCGCAGCGCGTCACGCGAGCCGGCAGGTTGCTTTGCCGGGTGGCACGCTGCACCTTCAGGCGACACGCCTGCGCAGCATGAGCGGACGCCCCACGGAGCGGGTGCGCATTGCGTTGCATCTTGCCGTGCCCCCGGCGATACGGCTGCTGCATCGCCTTTGGGCGACGCCGTTGACGCCCGTGCAGCGCGAAATCGCCATGCGGCTGCTTTCCGGTCAGTCGCGGGCGCAGGCGCGCGAGGCTTGCGGCATTGGCCTACAGACGCTTAAAACGCACTTGTCGGCGATGCGTGCCCGGCTGGACCCGGTGCGGGACGCCAGCTTGCTGCGCGGGCTGGGCGGCCCGGGGTGCGGCGTTTCAAACGCATCGGTGCGCAGCGGCAAAACGGCGGCTCGGCTAGAATAGACGCCTGTCGCCGCAGCATGCGGTGTGTGCATCCGAACCTCCAAGACCCCCGCCGATCGATGCAGATTCTCTTTATCGCCGACCCGCTCGACCACTTCAAAATCTACAAGGACACCACGTTCTCGATGATGCGCGAAGCCGCGCGTCGCGGGCATCGCATTTTCGCGTGCGAGCCGCACGAAATGGCGTGGCAGGGTGACAGCGTGGACGCACGCGTGCAGGAGATTCGCCTGACCGGGGATGCTGAACGCTGGTACGAAACCATCGATACGTGCGTGGCCGCACTCACGGCGTTCGACGCCGTGATCATGCGCAAAGACCCGCCGTTCGACATGGAGTACATCAACTCCACGTGGCTGCTCGAGATTGCAGAGCGCGCCGGTGCCCGCGTATTCAACAAACCCAGCGCGATTCGCGACCACTCGGAAAAGCTCGCGATTGCCGAGTTTGGCGAGTTCGTCACGCCGACGCTGGTCACGCGCGATGCCGCACGGCTGCGTGCCTTTCATGCGGAACATGGCGACGCCATCTACAAGCCGCTCGACGGCATGGGTGGCACGGGCGTGTTCCGCATCGGCCCGGATGGCCGCAATCTCGGCGCCGTCATTGAAATGCTGGGCGAGAACGGTGCCCGCTCGGTGATGGCACAGCGTTTCATCCCCGACATCAAGTTGGGTGACAAACGCATTCTGGTGATCGGCGGCAAAGTGGTACCGCATTCGCTGGCACGCATTCCGCAAGGCAATGAAGTGCGCGGCAACCTGGCTGCGGGCGGTTTGGGCGAAGCGCGCGATCTTTCCGCACGTGACCGTCAAATTGCCGAAACGCTGGCGCCGACACTCTGGCAACGTGGCCTGCTGCTCGTGGGGCTCGACGTGATCGGGGATTACCTCACGGAAGTGAACGTCACGAGTCCGACGTGCTTCCAGGAAATCACGGACCAGACGGGATTCGACGTGCCGAAGATGTTTATCGACGCGCTGGAACTCGCGATCTAAGGCCAGCAAGGGTCTGCGGCCGGTGCTCAGCGCTTTGTGACGCGTCGGTACAGACCCTAACGTGATGAAAACACGGGGATTTTGCGCGCCTGCTAAAATGAGAGTCCCAAAATCGACAGGCTTGCGTTCGTCGTTGTGTTCGTACCCCGGACATCCACGGCGCTCGGTGTGCCTAGCATCATGGCTGGAATTCTGATCATTGCCCACGCACCGCTCGCGACCGCCCTTCGCGAGTGTGTTTCACATATTTACGGTGGCTGTCCGGCGCGCATCGGTGCGATTGACGTTGCCCCCGATCAGGACACGGCGGCGCTGCTCGGCGTTGCCCGCGAACGGCTCGCACAACTGCACGAAGAAAACGGCGTGCTGGTGCTCACCGACCTGTTCGGTGCCACGCCGTCGAACATTGCGGCACAACTGGTCGGACCGAAGGTGCGGGTGCTCGCGGGGGTCAACCTGTCGATGCTCATCAAGTCGGTCTGCTACCGCTCGGTGCCGCTCGATACGCTGGCGGAAAAGGTGCTTGCAGGCGGATCTAAAGGTATTCTGGAAGTCGGCGCAGGTGCGCCGGCCATACACTCTACGTCACACTGAAACATGCTTCGACAAGAAACGACGATCGTAAATAAATTGGGCTTGCATGCCCGGGCATCCGCAAAGCTGACGCAACTGGCGGCGAAATTTCAGAGTGAGGTCTGGCTGACCCGGAACGGTCGGCGAATCAACGCGAAGAGCATCATGGGCGTCATGATGCTGGCGGCCGGCATTGGCTCGAAAGTGGAAGTCGAGACCGAAGGTACGGACGAACAACAAGCCATGGACGAGATCCTGGCCCTCATCGCGAACAAGTTCGGCGAAGGGGAGTAAGCGCGTTGTTTTGGCCAGTGGCGAGTCCGGCGGCGCTTTGCAGGCGCGTCGCCAACGGGGCAGCCCAAGCGCCATCCAAACGCCGGAATCGGGCCCGCACCGGCCCGGAGGATCGAATCATCCGCCTTTGAACTGGGGAGACTTCCTTGTCTTTCACCCTGCACGGCATTCCCGTCTCGCGTGGCATCGCGATCGGCCGCGCCTATCTTCTGGCGCCCGCAACGCTCGATGTCCCGCACTATCTGCTCGATCCGTCCCAGATCGACGACGAAATCGCGCGCTTTCGCAAAGCGCAGGCGAGCGTCCAGCAAGAACTCGATACCCTCAAGGCTGAACTCCCCGACGATGCGCCGGGCGAGATGGGGGCATTTCTCGACGTCCATTCCCTGATTCTCAACGACACGCTGCTCGTCGACGCCGTCGTCAAGCTCGTGCGCGAGCGCCGCTATAACGCCGAGTGGGCACTGACCACGCAACTGGAAGTGCTCGTCGCCCGCTTCGAAGACATCGAAGACGAGTATCTGCGTGAACGTCGCGCCGATATCGAACAAGTGACCGAGCGAGTGCTCAAGGCACTCGCCGGGGCGCCGGGCATCCGGCACGTGGTGGCCGAGACGCCGCGCGACGACATGATCGTCGTGGCGCGCGACATCGCCCCGGCCGACATGCTTCAGTTCAAGTCGCAGACGTTCAAAGGCTTTGTCACCGATCTCGGCGGCAAGACCTCGCACACGGCGATCGTCGCGCGCAGTCTGGGTATTCCGGCATCGGTCGGCGTGGCGCAGGCCAGCCTGCTGATCAAGCAGGACGACATCATCATCATCGACGGCGACCACGGCATCGTGATCGTCGACCCGGCACCAATCGTGCTCGAAGAGTACAGCTACCGGCAAAGCGAGCGCGCGCTCGAAGACCGCCGGTTGCAACGGCTCAAGCACTCGCCGGCGCAGACGATCGATGGCACGCCCATCGAACTGCTCGCCAACATCGAGCTGCCGGAAGACGCCAAGACCGCAGTGGCCGCGGGTGCCGTCGGCGTAGGGCTCTTCCGCACGGAATTCCTCTTCATGAATATGGAAGAGGCGCCGGAAGAAGAGGAACAGTTCGAGGCGTACAAACGCGCGGTCGAGTCGATGAAGGGGCTGCCGCTCACCATTCGCACCATCGATGTCGGGGCCGACAAGCCGCTCGACAGCCACGAGTCGTACGAGACTGCGTCGAACCCGGCGCTGGGCCTGCGGGCCATTCGCTGGAGTTTGTCCGAGCCGCGCATGTTCCTCACGCAGTTGCGGGCGATTTTGCGTGCGTCGTCGTTCGGTCAGGTGCGAATCCTGTTCCCGATGCTCGCGCACGCGCAAGAGATCGATCAAACGCTTGAACTCGTGCGCGAAGCCAAGGCACAACTCGACGCGGCCGGTCTGCTCTACGACCCGGGTGTGAAACTCGGCGCGATGATTGAAGTGCCCGCTGCCGCGCTCACCGTGCCGATGTTCCTCAAGCGGCTCGACTTCCTGTCGATCGGCACGAACGATTTGATTCAGTACACGCTGGCAATCGACCGGGCCGATAACGCAGTGGCGCATCTCTACGATCCGCTGCATCCGGCCGTGCTGCGCCTGATTGCTATGACGATTCGCGAGGCGCACGCGTATGGTGTGCCCGTGGCCGTCTGCGGCGAAATGGCCGGTGACCCGACGGCAACGCGTCTGCTGCTTGGCATGGGCTTGCGCGAGTTCTCGATGCATCCGAGCCAGTTGCTTCAGGTCAAGCAGGAGATTCTGCGCGCACACTTGCCCGATCTCGAGCGGCCGGTGCAGGAACTGCTGGCGGCAACGGAACCGGAGGAAATGCAGGCAGCGCTGGCGCGTCTCGCGGTCGTGTAGTCGCGTAGTTTTCCGCACCCTCGAAAAAAATGCGAGCCCCCGGTAACGGGGTGCCCGCATTTTTTATATCTGCTCAGCTTCGCGCGTGAACTCTCGGAATCGGCACAAAAAAATGGACGTCACTCAGTGACGTTGTCCGCAGACCTTGCATTCGGGATTGCGTGCGCAGTGCATCGTGTGCCAACTCATCTTGCGGCTGTCGAGCATCAGCAGACGGCCTACCAGCGGCACACCGACCCCCGTAATGACCTTGATCGCTTCGGCGGCCTGCATGCTGCCGATGATGCCCACGAGCGGCGCCAGCACGCCCATGGTGGCGCAGGCTTGCTCTGGGAATGGCTCGTCGGCCGGGAAGATGCATTCGTAGCAGGGCGACGCGTCGTTGCGCACGTCGAACACGCTGATCTGTCCGTCGAAGCGTAGTGCCGCGCCCGAGACTAACGGCACCTTGGCCGCCACGCATGCGCGATTGACTGCATGGCGTGTGACGAAGTTGTCGGAGCCGTCGAGTACCACGCTCGCGGTTTTCGCCAACGCGGTGAGGCGGACTTCATCCACACGCTCGTTGACGACATCGACCACCACGCCCGGGTTGATCTGCGCAATGCGGTTGCGGCCCGAGATCACCTTGGGATGCCCGACGCTGTGGGTGTCGTGCAGGATCTGACGTTGCAGGTTGGTGAGATCGACATCGTCGTCGTCGATCAAAGTAATACGCCCGATGCCCGAGGCCGCCAGATAAAGCGCGGCAGGCGAGCCCAGACCACCGGCGCCCACGATCACCGCGTGGGCGCTCAGCAGGCGCTCCTGACCTTCGATACCGATTTCATCGAGCAGGATATGACGGGAGTAACGCAACAGCTGATCGTCGTTCATCGCAAAACGGAGAAGCCTTTTGGCCACAAGGGGGGCAGCGTGCGGCCGTCGGTGGACGGAGCGGCGGGATGACGCCCGCGCGGCAATAAAAAAACCGTGCCGGCTTTCGCGGGCACGGTTCGTAGTGTAAGGCGGATGCTTACTTCTTGTCCGTCGCCGGCTTGGCGGGCAGGACCGTATCCGTCTTCGGATCGGTCTTGGCGCCGGCGGCCGGGGTGGCGGCCGGTGCTGCCTTGGCATCCTTCGGGAGCGGACCGGCATTGGCTTCCAGACGCGACTTCGTGCGCTGGACCGGTTCGCCCTTCAGTTGATGCACTGCCTGCTGGAGCATGAAGTCATCGGCGCTACCCAGATCCGGCAGACGCTCCTGGCTTTCCTTCTTACGTTCTTCCGGCGTCTTCTTGGCGTTTTCTTCCTCGAGACGGCGCAGTTCTTCCAGACGGCGGGTCTCGCGAGCGTCGATTTCCTTCTGCTCGTCCGGCGTCTGCGTGTTGTGCAGGTGGTTCTGGTAGTCGATTTCGCGCGTTACCAGCACGTCGTCCGGGTCACCCTTCGGATTCTGATCGACCGGCACGTCCGGCTTGATACCGATCGACTGGATCGAGCGGCCGCTCGGCGTGTAGTAGTAAGCCGTGGTCAGACGCAGTGCCGTATCCGGCGAGAGTTGACGCACCGTTTGCACCGAACCCTTGCCGAACGTGGTCTTGCCCATGATCAGCGCACGCTTCGAGTCTTGCAGCGCACCCGCCACGATTTCCGAAGCCGAGGCCGAGTAGGCGTTCACCAGCACCACCATCGGCACCGTCTTCCAGATCGGCGCTTCGCCCTTGAGCGGATCGTCCGGGCTGGCCGACAGGCGGTAGTTGTCGAACGTTGCGGTGTACTTCTGCTTCGCGTCTTCGATCTGACCGTTGGTCGTCACGACGGTCGCGCCGTTTTGCACGAACGCTGCCGACACGCCAACCGCGGACTGGAGAATGCCGCCGCCGTTGTTACGCAGATCGAGAATCAGGCCCTTGACCGGTTGATCCTTCGACAGTTCTTGCAGCTTCTTCGCGAGATCCGGCACCGTGCGCTCTTGGAAGCTGGTGATGCGCACGTAGGCGATACCCGGCTCCAGCAGCTTGCCCTTGACGCTCTGCACGCGAATTTCGGCGCGCACGATCGACACCGGGAAGGTGCGTTCGTCGGACTTGCGGTAAATGGTCAGGGTGACCTTGCTGCCCGGCGCGCCGCGCATACGCTTGACCGCCTGGTCGAGCGTCATGCCGCGAACCGGCTTGTCGTCGATGCGGGTGATCAGGTCGCCGGGCTTGAGGCCGGCCTTGAATGCCGGGCTGTCCTCGATCGGGGTGATCACCTTCACGAGGCCGTCTTCCTGCGAGATCTCGATGCCGAGACCTGCGAAGCGGCCACGCGTCTGCTCTTGCAGCTCTTTGTATTCTTCCTTGTCGAGATACGACGAGTGCGGGTCGAGGCTCGACACCATACCCTTGATGGCTGCGGTCAGCAGCTTCTTGTCGTCGACCGGCTGGACGTACTCGCGCTTGATCTGACCGAACACTTCGGCCAGCAGACGGAGCTGCTCAAGCGGTAGCGGCGTGGTAGCGCTCTGTGCGGAAGCCTGCGAAAACGCGAGGGTGGCAGCCGCACCGGTCGCGAGGCCCAGCACGATCAGGCCGATGTGTTTGAGGGTTTGGCGCATATAGGCGTGGAAATTCCGGATTTTTTTGGGGCGCCCGCCAATGGGCGCGCGCACTTTGGCGAAGTATAACCGTTTGCCCGCAGGGCGGACATTGCCCATTCGACAGGGAGTTTTCCGGAGAGGTTCGCCGAAAAGTTCCAGTCAATGCGTCCTTTGCGTGAATTTTCGGTGAAGCGTGGCCCGATAATGCGTTGTGTTCGCAGGCAGGATGCGCCAAACGGCCCGGGTGGCGTGGCTGCGCTATGCCGGCAAATGCGTGGCAAACGGTCATATGGACGTGTTACACCGTATTACCGCTAGGGGTTTGTGCGCAGTGCGAATGACGGATGAATGACGTGCGGATAGCGCGGGAATGGCGTGGTGATGGCGTGGCGATGGCGTCAGTGTGACGGTGCGCATGGCGAACGGGCCATCGGAACACCGAGGTGTCGCGACGGCCCTTCAGGGACTGCACGCACGGCGGGTGCCGTGCGCTTTCCGGTGATTTCCGGCGATTTACTTCGACTTGCCTTGCGCCGCGACAGCCGCCAGTGCACCGGCGATCTTATCCTGATCGCCGAGGTAGTAGTGGCGGATCGGCTTGAGATCGGCGTCCAGTTCATACACGAGCGGCGTGCCGTTCGGGATGTTCAGGCCGGCGATGTCGTCGTCCGAAATGTTGTCCAGGTGCTTGATGAGCGCGCGCAGCGAGTTACCGTGTGCGGCGACGAGCACTTGCTTGCCGGCACGCACGGCCGGGGCAATCGATTCGTTCCACAGCGGGAGAACGCGCGCGACGGTGTCCTTCAGGCACTCGGTGAGCGGAATCTCTTCGCGCTTGAGCTTGGCGTAACGCGGGTCGTTGTACGAGCTGCGGTCGTCGTCGGCGGCGAGCGGGGGCGGCGGCGTGTCGTAGCTGCGGCGCCAGACGTGCACCTGATCGTCACCGTACTTTGCGGCGGTTTCGGCCTTGTTCAGCCCGGCCAGCGCACCGTAGTGACGCTCGTTCAGGCGCCAGGTGTGGACCACGGGAATCCACATCTGGTCCATCGCGTCCTGTACGTGCCAGAGCGTGCGAATCGCGCGCTTGAGCACCGACGTGTAGGCCAGATCGAACGCGAAACCGGCGTCGGCGAGCAATTTACCTGCCTGGCTGGCTTCGGCAACGCCCTTTTCGGTCAGGTCGACGTCGACCCAGCCGGTGAAGCGATTTTCCTTGTTCCACGTCGATTCGCCGTGGCGGATGAGAACGAGCTTGTACATGAGCAGCTTCAGTCAGAGTTGGAAAGCGGGGGCAGCCGGGAGGCGCGAAAGCGGTTCGTGGCACCCCGCGCAGCACCGCCCGGTAAGGGCGTAGCGGCAGCGGACCGGGGACGATCGAGGGGGCGGTGAAGCCGCCGCCGAGGTCCGGCGCAACGATTGGCAACGCGACCCGTCGGCGCAATCTCGGAATATTTTATAATGATCGGATTCTTTTGATCTTTTTCAGGTGGCTTGTGAAGTTCTTTGCCGATTACACCAACCTCGCGCTGATCGCCATTGCCCTCGTTTCGGGCGGCATGCTGGCATGGCCGGTATTCAAGCGCGGCGGTCGTGGTCTGTCCACGATCGAAGCGACGCAGCTCATCAATCGCAAGGGCGCCGTCGTTCTCGACGTGCGCTCGACAGAGGAATTCGCCGGCGGCCACCTGCCGTCCGCGCGCAACGTGCCGCTCGACGACGTGGAACAAAAAGTCGGGCAAGTCATCAAGAATAAGGCAGCACCGGTACTTATCGTGTGCAAGAGCGGTCAACGCTCGGCGCGCGCCCAGACGTTGCTGCGCAATCTCGGCTATGCCGAGTCGTTCAGCCTCCAGGGCGGTCTTGCCGCTTGGCAGGAAGCCGGCTTGCCGGTCGTGAAGTAATCGAGGAGTTGCCAGTTATGCCGAAGATCGTGATGTACAGCACGCAAGTGTGCCCGTATTGCCAGATGGCCGAGCGCCTGCTGCGCCAGCGTGGTGTTCAGGAAATCGAGAAGATTCTGATCGACAAGGACCCTGCCCGTCGTGAAGAAATGATGACGCGCACGGGCCGTCGCACGGTGCCGCAGATCTACATCGATGATCGCCACGTCGGGGGTTACGACGATCTGTCGGCGCTCGATCGTGCGGGTGGCCTCTTGCCGCTCTTGCAAGCCGCCTGATACCGCCTGCAAAATAGTCCGCCCAGCCGCGCCGTTGCGCGGCTGTTTTATCCCAAGGAAAAGAAATGTCCGACCAGAATCAGCCGTTTTTCAGCATCCAGCGTTCGTACCTGAAAGATCTGTCGCTTGAGCAGCCGAATTCGCCCGCGATCTTCCTTGAACAGGAAATGCCGACGGTCGAAGTGCAAGTGGACGTCGCCGCCGAGCGTCTGGCCGATGAAATCTTCGAAGTGGCCGTGATCGCCACCGTGACGGCAAAGATCAAGGACAAGGTCGCGTTCCTGGTCGAAGGCAAGCAAGCCGGTATTTTCGAAATCCGCAACGTGCCGGTCGAACAGCTCGATCCGCTCATCGGCATCGCCTGCCCGACGATCGTGTACCCGTACCTGCGTGCGAACGTGGCCGATGCCATCAGCCGTGCCGGTTTCCAGCCGATCCATCTGGCCGAAATCAACTTCCAGGCGCTGTACGAACAACGTCTGGCACAACTGGCCGAGCAGCAAGCGGCCAACGGCGAGACGCCGGCCCCGGGCATCGTGATGCCCGACGGCTCGTCCGCCAAGACTCACTAAGCGCTCTCGCGCTTGATCGACGCGATGGCCAGCAGGGCGCTTAGCTGCGTGAGCCAAGCCATTGCGTCGAGGTCGCCCTCATGAAAATTGCCGTATTCGGTGCGGGTGCCTGGGGCACCGCAATGGCGAGTCACATGGCAGCACGCCATGACGTTGTTCTCTGGGCGCGTGATGCTGCGCTCGTGAAGCAACTGAGCGCCACTCACGAAAATTCCACTTATCTTCCGGGTGCCGCGCTGTCGCCGCGTTTGCGCTTCGATGCCGATTTTGAGAGCACGCTCGCGCACGGTACGGGCGAACGGGCGCTGTGCGTTGCCGCCGTTCCTGTTGCGGGATTGCGGGCGTTGGCCGGTCATCTGGCCACGGCTGAGCATCCGCCGGAACACCTGATCTGGCTATGCAAGGGCTTCGAGTCCGATACGGGACTGTTGCCGCATCAGATCGTGTCTGATGTGTTCCCCGGCGTTGCCGGTGGTTCGTTGTCCGGTCCGAGCTTCGCGCGCGAAGTGGCGCAGGGGTTGCCAGCCGCGCTGACCATCGCGAGCGCTGCGCCGTCGCTGTGCGAGTTGACCATCGATGCGTGCCATTTTGGCGCGCTGCGTATTTATTCGAGCGACGACGTTATCGGCGTGGAAGTCGGTGGCGCCGTGAAGAACGTGCTCGCGATTGCGACGGGTGTTGGCGACGGGCTAGGGCTCGGGCTGAATGCGCGTGCCGCGCTGGTGACACGTGGGCTCGCTGAGATGACCCGCTTGGGCGTAGCGTTGGGCGGCAAGCCCGAGACGTTCATGGGCCTTGCGGGCATGGGCGATCTGATTCTGACGGCAACCGGCGATCTGTCGCGTAACCGTACAGTCGGTCTGCAACTCGCGTCGGGCAAGTCGCTCGACGACGTGCTCGCGTCGCTGGGGCATGTCGCTGAAGGGGTACGTTGCGCACGTGCCGTGCGTGATCTCGCACGGGCACACGGTGTGAGCATGCCGATTACCGATGCCGTCTGCGCGATGCTGTTCGATGGGTTGCCCGCCCGGGCCGCTGTCGAAGCGCTGCTGCGCCGCGATGCCCGCGCCGAGCGGGAAGACGACGCGTAACCTACACGGGTCTCCGCTGAGCGTCGCTGACCTCGCTACAAGGGAGTTCTGCCCATATCGCAAGTGCCTCGTCTCCACGCCTCTCAAGGCGACATCACCCAATATCCGGTCGACGCCATCGTCAATGCAGCGAACGAATCGCTGCTGGGCGGTGGCGGTCTCGACGGTGCGATGCTGCAACGGTATCGCGATGCGCTGGGTGCGCTCGATGCGTTGGACGAAACCGGTGGCAGGGTCAATCAGGAGCCGCCGGCGTAGCCCTGCTGGCGCCACGCTTCGAAGACGACGACGGCCACGGTATTCGACAGATTCAGACTGCGATTGTCGGGACGCATCGGCAGGCGAACGCGCTGCGTGGTCGCAAACGTGTCGAGCAATTCCGGCGCGAGGCCGCGTGTCTCTGAGCCGAAGATGAACCAGTCGCCCGGTGCGAACGAGAGTTCGCCGAAGGGGCGCGAGCCACGCGTGGTCAACGCAAACATCCGCGTCGGGTCCGGCGTCTCGGTACTCAGAAAATTCTCCCAGTTGCTGTGCACCTTCATGTCGGCGTACTCGTGATAGTCGAGTCCGGCGCGGCGCATGCGCGCGTCGTCAAGCGGAAAGCCAAGGGGTTCGATCAGATGCAGACGCGCGCCCGTGTTGGCGCAGAGGCGAATGACATTGCCGGTATTCGGTGGGATTTCCGGCGAAACGAGAACGACGTTGAACATGGTCGATGAGCAGTCAGGGGGCAAGGTTATTCGGAAGTCGGCGTACGCAACACCACAGCGGCGAGTACGTAGGTCGCGCCTGCGCGTTTCAGGGCTTGCGCCGCAGCATGGCAAGTTGCGCCAGTGGTCATCACATCATCGATCAGGACGATGCGATGCCCTTGGACCCGGTCGCTGGCCACGAAGGCATCGCGCAAATTACGTTGCCGTGCATCGCGCGTGAGCCCGCGTTGCGCCGTGGTCGTGCGCTCGCGCCTGAGCCATCGTGCGCTGGCGGGGCGTTGCACTCGCCGGGCCGCAACGCGCGCCAGTTCCCACGCTTGGTTGAAGCCGCGAGTGGCCAGTCGCGCGGGCGCCAAGGGCACGGGGACCAGCAAGGTCTGTGCATCGCAGCACGGCAGCACGGCGTCACCAAGGCGTTCACCGAATTCGCGCGCCAATGGCAGCGCGCCATGGTATTTCAGACGAATCATGAGTGCATCGAGCGGGGCTACGTAATCTGCAAGGGCGCTGGCGGCGTCAAAAGCCGGTGGCCGCCGCAGACAGGTGCCGCAAATCGTTGGGTGGGTGCGGCAAATTGTCGCACTCTCCGGGGGGAGGCTGCCAGCCTCTTGCCCCGGCATCGACGGCATCGACGGCATCGACGGCATCGACGATATTGACGGCAGCGCGACAGCGCACCGCTCGCAACGATTCGGCACCGGCGCCCGGTCCGCATCGAACGCCACTGCGCAGCGCGCGCAAAGCTGCCGCGGTGCCCGCGCCTCGCAGACCGCGCAGTGGTCGGGCAGGGCGATCCGCAGCAGCCCCTGCGTGAGGCGGCCAAGCATGGAAGCTGTGGAAAGCGTGGGACGGGCGTCGCGGAAGATGGGCAAGGCGGTATCGGACGATGGCGTGGCGCAAGCCAATGCTGAACAACAACCGGCAGACTCGCAGCCGGGGGCGCAGAAGCAAAGGCAGTGGGATGGCCGTGAAATTCCGGTGAAAGGGCGCCGCATGGCGCTGTCCGATGCATTCGGACAGCTGCGAGTATACTGCCGACTCGCCTTTTTGCCCGTCCCATGAAGCCTGCTGCCGCCCCCCCGTCCCCGTTTTCCGCCCGCTTTTTGCGGACCGCGTTCGATCGTCGCGCAACGAAATGGGCCGACGCCGATTTCCTGATGCGAGAAGTCGCCTCGCGCCTCGCGAGCCGGCTTGACTACATCAAGCTGAAACCGAAGCGCGTGCTGGACATCGGTTGCGGTACGGGTGGCGACCTGCTTGCCTTTGGCGAGCGCTATCCGGATGCCTACCGCGTCGGCCTCGACGCCTCGTACGGCATGGCCAGCGCGGCCGCTTCGGCCGGTGCTGCGACCGGCTGGCGGCGCTTGCTGCGCAGCAGCCCGCCTCATGGCGTGGTGCAGGCCGATTTTTCTGCGTTGCCGTTCGCGCCCCGTGCTTTCGATCTCGTCTGGTCCAACCTCGCGCTGCACTGGTATCGCGAGCCACATCGCGTGATTCCCGAATGGCACCGCGTGTTGAGTACCGACGGCCTGTTGATGTTCTCCGCGTATGGTCCTGACACGCTCCGCGAACTGCGGACGGCGTGGGCCGAAGTCGACGATGTGCCGCACGGACTTGAGCCTACGGACATGCACGATCTGGGCGACATGATGGTCGCGAGCGGGTTCGACACGCCGGTGACCGACATGGAGCGGCTCACGCTGACGTTCGAGACACCGGATACGTTGCTGCGCGACGTCCGCTTGCTGGGGGTGAACCCACTGCCGGAGCGTCGTGGCGGCCTGACCGGACGTGCCCGGATTGCCGCACTACGCGCCGCGCTGGAGCGCCAACGCGGGAGCGACGGCACGATTGCGCTGACGTTCGAGCTCGTCTACGGGCACGCGTGGAAAGTGCCTGACAAGACGGACGCCGCAGGCAATGCCGTGATTCGTCTGCAAGATATCGGACGCGGTGGCCGTCCGCGCTGACCCTTTCCTTCCCCTTTTCCCGTTCCTCTTTTCCCCTACGCGCCCTTCCTTTTAATACGCCGCACCCTGCGTCCTACATGAGCATGCAGGTGTTCGGCGTCGATGCCATTCGCTTAAATGACGCTTCACGGCGTGCATGAGCGAAAGGTTTCGGGCATTTCGATCAGCCACGCCATTCCGTTGCCTTCGGGCAAGACTTCAGGAGAGGCATGGTGGGGCATCCGCACGAAACCCTGTCGGGCCAGACGGCAAACGAGACGGCAGCGCTGCGCGTGGCCGATGCTTTCCTGCGACCCGCCACACCGGTATTCACCGACATCCACGGCCTGTGCGCCGCGCCGGTCCGCCTCAAGCTGGAGGGACTCAACGCGGCGGGGTCGATCAAGCTCAAACCTGCGCTCCAACTGATCGAAGATCTTGAGGCGAAAGGCCGCATTCGCGACGACACGCAGTTGATCGAGTCGTCATCGGGCAATTTGGGCGTAGCGTTGTCGATGGTCTGCGCCAATCGCGGTTACCGCTTCACGTGCGTGACCGATCCCAACACGTCGCAGCACGCCGTACGCACCATGCAGGCGCTGGGGGCGCGCGTCGTGCGCGTGGAGCGGCGCGACGCTCAAGGCGGGTTTCTCGCAACGCGCATTGCGTGGATTCACGAGCAAGTGGCGGGCGACGATCGCTGGCTCTGGATCAACCAATACGCGAACCCGAGCAACTGGCGTGCGCACTACCGCTGGACGGCACCGGAGATCTTCGCGACCTTCAAGACAGTCGATCACTTGTTCGTTGGCGCCGGCACTACCGGGACGTTGATGGGATGCCTCCGTTACGTGCGTGCGAATCACCCTCGGACACGCGTGATCGCTGTCGACACTGTCGGGTCCGTCACGTTCGGCGAAGCGCCGGGGCGGCGCCACATTCCCGGACTGGGCACCAGCCGCCGCCCCGAGTTGTGCGACCCGTCGCTGCCGGACGCCATCGTGCATGTCCCCGAGATCGATGCCGTACACATGTGCCACGCGTTGGCGCGTCACGGTTACTTCGCCGGTGGCTCGACCGGCAGTGTGTTGTGCGCGGTACAAAGCGAAGCCGCACGCATCGATGCCAACGACACCGTCGTCGCCATCGCCCCCGATATGGGCGACAAGTATCTGGACGGTGTCTATGACGCTGACTGGATACAGCGTTGCTTCCCACAAATGGCCGGCAGCGGGTTGTCGGTGTCCCATGTCATTCCGACGGTTTGTCCGGTGCTGCCATGAACGCGATACCACTGCCCCAATTCCGTGTGTTCACCGGAGAGCAGGTCCATGCCGTGGTACGTGAGCATCGGCATGCGGTGCTGGATGCCGTCGAAGCGGCCTACCGCGCGCATCATGCCGGCCGAACCGTCAACCCGGAGAGTCAATTCCTGCGCTTTCCCGACGGGCGTTCGAATCGCATCATTGCGTTACCGGCGCACATCGATGCAGACGACGGCGATGTTGGCGACGGCGTCACCGGCATCAAATGGATTTCGAGTTTCCCCGAAAACATCGCACACGGCATGCCACGCGCATCGGCGGTGCTGATTCTGAACGATCCCGTGACGGGCTATCCCATGGCGTGCATGGAGGCGAGCATCATCAGTGCCGCACGCACGGCGGCCAGCGCGATCAGCGCGTTGAAGTGTCTCGCAGGGCGTGGGCCGACCCAATCGACCCAATCGACGAATTCGAGCGCTGTGCGCATCGCGTTTGTCGGCACGGGCCTCATCGCACGACACGTTGCCGAGGGTTTGCCGCTGGCCGGCGTGCCGATCGAACAGGTGATCCTGTACGACTTGAACGAGACGTATGCGGCAATGCTGGCGGGGCGCATTCAGTCGCAGCTTGGCTACGAAGTGACGACAGCGTCCTCGCTCGAGCAGGCTATTCGACAGGCGGACGTCGTGGTCTTTACGACGACGGCTGCCGTCCCCTATGTCGACAACCCGGACTGGTTTTCACATTGCCCGGTGGTGTTGCATCTGTCGCTGCGCGATCTCGCACCGGCGGTGATCCTCGAAGCTCACAACGTTGTGGACGATATCGAGCACTGCCTGCGGGCGATGACGTCGCTGCATCGTACCGAGATGGCCACCGGACATCGCCGCTTCGTCACGACATCGCTTCCTCATCTGCTGAGCGGCGGTGAAGCCCCGACACGAGATCGTCCCATCGTGTTCTCACCATTCGGCATGGGCATTCTCGACATCGCCGTCGGCCGCTGGGTCTACGACCGGCTGGCAGCGCAACAAGCCCCGATTCCCCGTTTTTTCTACGATATGCAACGCGCATGACTTCTGCTTCCTGTTCCCCGACTTCCTCCACCTCGCCAACCGAATCCGGCGATGCCATCGGGTATGCCGATGTCCTCGTCGGTCTGCAATACGGCGACGAAGGCAAGGCGAAAATCATCGACGTGCTCGCCGCCGGGTACGACGTGATCGCCCGCTTCAATGGCGGCGCCAATGCCGGCCATACCATCGACACCCCGTTGGGCCGCATCGCGCTCAAACAACTGCCGTCGGGTGTGTTTCATCCGCATGCCGAGTTGTACATCGGCTCGGGATGCGCACTCAATCCGTGGAAGCTGGCCGACGAGATCGAGCAATTGCGTGACATGGGCGTCGACCTCGACGGCCGTCTGCATATCAGTGCACGCGCTGCCGTCGTGCAGCCGCACCACATTGCGCTCGACAGGCGCGGCAGCGCAACCATCGGCACCACTGGCAACGGCATCGGGCCGTGCTATGCCGACCGAGCGCTGCGCGTTCGCAATGACACACGGGTCAATTTCATGCTCTGCGATCTGCTCGACAACGAGACGGAGACGGTGGCGGCGATGCGCCGGGTGCTCACCGGCATGATCAATTCGGATGGCGGCACGTCACCATGGGTTGCCGAAATGTCGGACCTGCTGCTGCGTCTGCCTGCCGTCATGACGAAGTTGCGCCCACACGTGGAAGTCGATCGCAGCTGGCTGACGAGGCGGGTGAAGCAGGGCGCGCGCGTGCTGTTCGAGGGGGCGCAATCCGTATTGCTCGACGTGGTCGACGGGTATCAGCCGTACGTGACATCGAGTCATACCGTGCCGGCCTATGCGTATGTGGGCGGCGACCTCTCGCCGAAGTACCACCGGCGCACGATTGGTGTGGCGAAGGCGATCATGTCCCGTGTCGGGCGTGGCCCGTTTCCCTCGGAACTGGGCGGGGAGCGTTCTGCGCAGTATTGCCGGGAGGCGGCGGAGAAGCACATCGGCGTGGCGCACGAGCATGAGCACTTTTCTCCCGACACGCTTTTACGATCGAACGATCCGTTCGAGATCGGTGCTGCACTGCGCATGCTGACGGGCGAATACGGTACGGGCACCGGCCGCCCGCGCCGGATCGGCATGCTCGATCTTGCGCAACTGCGCGAGGTCGTTAAGGCGCACGGTGTCGACCGTGTCTATCTGAACAAGGTGGACTGTCTGGCGCACTATCTTCAGTCGTCGTATCAGGGGGTGCCGATGCGCGTGCACCGCGATGTTCTGCCGAGTGAGCGAATTCCCGATGTGCTGATTTATCCCGGGTTGACCGAGCGCTCGCTGACGTACGGACGTGAGGGGCATCTGGATGCCGCGCTAGGCGGCTTCATCGATTTCGTCGAGCGGCACATCGGCGCGTCGCTAGCCGGTATCGGTCTTGGGCCGGAGCGGGCGAGCATGTTGCTGCTGGACGGGGACAAGCCGACCGTACCGTCCTGCGCCGTGGTGCCTCGGGTGGTCACGCATGGCTGAGACGCCGTCGCCGATGAGTGACTCGCATCAGGCACACGACCTGCGCGGCACTGCGTCGCGGCCGTGGCATGAGGTGGCTACGGTGCGACGTTCGCCCGGCGAGGCGCCGTATCCATCGTTCCCACCGCTTCAGCCGGACCATCTCTTTTTCAATGTGTCTCTGATGCCCTACGCAACGCATCCGTGTGTTTGCGAACTGGGGCAGTCTGTGCGCCAACAGTTGAGCGCACTGCGTCTGGCGGACTATCTGAACAAGACGGAGCGCGTCGAATTGCACATCGTCAATCGCGCCGTCGAGTTCATGCTTGATGTGCCGGGGATCGCGTCGTTGCATCGGGAGGATCTACTGGCGATCTACACCGATGAAGGATTTCACACGTGGATGATGGCGAGGTTCCGGCGCGACGTGCAAGGGCAGTCCGGTCATGTGCTGCCACAGGGGCCATCGCTCGCCGTCATTCGCGTACTGTCACTGTGCGAGGCTGTGCCTCAGGCCTATCGAGGTCTGGCCATCATCGCGGCGGCATCGGTCACTGAAACGCTGATTACCGGCACGTTGCGACGCGCGGGCGCGTCGGACGATGTCTATCCACCGGTCTGTGTCTTGCTGGCCGACCACGCATCCGACGAAATGCGGCATCAGGCGGCTTTCGTACGTTTCGTCAGCGAGTGGGTGCCGACGCTGTCATCCACCGAGCGTGAGTGTCTCGACACCCTGATACCCGAACTGATGATGGCGTTTCTCGCGCCGGAGTTACCGACGTGGCGCGACCATCTCTGCGCCGTCGGTCTGGAGGAAGCCGTTGCCGACCGGGTGATTCACGAGAGCGTGGATCCGCTGGAGATTGGCGTGCAGATGATGGAGGCGGCGCTGGTACCACGCCGTCTCTTCGAGCGACTGGGCATGTCATGTGCCGAAACATTCTCCCGGCGCGCAAGCCGATGGCGTCCACCCTGAATCCCGGACATCTCCCCCCGATAGCAACCCGTCCGCGACGCGTGCGAATTCTCACGAAATGCGGCACACGACACGGCATACGAACGGCAACGTCGCGCCGCAACGACGGCGAGCATCGACAAGGAGATATCTGTGACTTCTGGCTGGCTTGCCCCCGATTTGACGATGAGTGCCACGGACTACCGAGCGTTGCTCGACGCGGCACTTGACCTCAAGCGCCGCTACCCGCAGCAGACGGAGTTCGCGCTGCGTGGCCGAACGATCTACTTCCTCTTCTATAACGCGTCACTGCGCACTCGCAGCAGCTTTCAGACCGGCTTGTCTCGTATGGGCGGGCACCCGGTGATGCTGGACCCGCAGAACGGCATTTACACGCCCGCGCTGCCCGAGGCGGAGATTCCTTATTCGACCGAACGCGTCGCCGACGTGGCTCGCGTGCTGTCGGCCTATGGCGATGCGATTGCCATTCGGATGTATGGCGAGCCCGCGGGCTGGGTGTACGGCGGTGCGCACCGGCATCTGGAAGCCTTTGCGCAGTGGGCGAGCGTACCGGTGATCAACATGGAGTGCGATCGCTTTCATCCGTGTCAGGCGCTGGCGGACGTCATGACGTTACGCGAACAACTCGGTGGACTGACGGGGCGTCGGCTCTGCATCAGCTGGGCGTATTCGGGCAGCTGGCACAAGCCGGTCGCCGTGCCGCAAAGTCTGCTGCTTGCCGCCGTGAAGTCGGGCATGGACGTGACGCTCGCGCATCCGCCTGAGTTCGCACTGGACCCGGAGATCATGCAGGCCGCGACGCAGTTTGCAGGCCAGACGGGCTCGCAAGTGCGTGTGACACACGACTTGCGCGATGGCGTGACCGATGCGCACGCCGTCTATGCGAAATCGTGGTGCAGCCTTGCGCATCTGCCAACACGTCGCGGCGACGCAGTGGATGAAAGTGCCATGCTTGCGGCGTTCGAACCGCATCGCGATTGGTGCGTCGATACGCAGGTGCTGCGTCATGCCGCCCCCGGTGCGGGGTACCTGCACTGCCTTCCGGCGGATCGCGGGCAAGAGGTGACGGACGAGGTCATCGACGGTCCGCAATCTTGGGTATTTCAACAAGCCGCGAATCGCCTTCATGCGCAAAATGCGGTGATGGCGCACCTGCTCAATCCGGGATGTCTGGCATGACATTCTCGTATCGGTACGTTTGCGTGCGATGCGCCGAGCCCCAAGACTGGGGCATGATTTGCTATCTGTGTCCCTTGTGCGGTCACAACCTACGCATCGAGCGCGTAGAGCGTGTCGAGAGGGATAGCGCCGGCGAGTCACTCGCGGCGGCCGACATCGTCGCCTCGTTTTGCGGAACGGGCATGTGGCGCTACGCATCGCTCTTGCCGGTGTCGTCGCGTTGGTCGAGCCGCCTTGCCGTGGGCGACACGCCATTGCTCGCGCTGGGTGCCGACGACGGTGTACACCTCTGGGTGAAGGACGACAGCCGCAATCCGAGCGGCTCGCTCAAGGACCGCGCAACGGAGTTGGTGCTTGCCGCCGCCAGATGGCTGGGATGCACGCGCGTGGTTGCCGCGTCGACGGGCAACGCAGGCGCGTCGCTGGCGTGTATCGCCGCGTCGCAGCAGTTGCCTGCGACCGTGGTCGTGCCGAGGCACACCCCGTACGCCAAGCTCGCGCAGATACGCGCGTACGGTGCACAGGTGCGAGAGATCGATGGCACCTACGACGAGGCGTTCGATGTCGCCGTCGCGATGGCCGATGCACCGGATGTGTACTGCCGTAACACGGGATTCAATCCGTTCACCCGTGAAGGCAAGAAGACATGCGCATTCGAGATCGCCGAAACGCTGGGTTGGGATGTCCCCGACTGGGTGGTTGTGCCGACCGGCGATGGCAATATCCTGTCGGGGATCGCGACGGGGTTCCTCGACCTACACACCTTGGGCATTACGGCACGGGTGCCTCGCTTGCTCGCCGCGCAGGCCAGCAGTTCGCACAGCATCGCGCATGATTGGCTCGTCAGCGGCGCGTCTGGCCCGCTGCCATCGTCACCGACGCCCGTCACGCCGGACACCGTGGCAGACAGTCTCGCGGTGGCTCGTCCGCGTGACCATCTGGCGGCTTTGCAGGCGTTACGGATGACGCAAGGCGAATGCGTCGTCGTGACCGATGCGCAGATCATGGCGTCTTCCCAGATCCTGTCGCAACGCTACGGGTTGTGGTTCGAGCCGTCGGCCGCGGCCGGGCACGCCGCACTCAGCGACAGCATTGCCCGTGGGCGAATCGCGCCGGGCGCACGCGTGGTGTTGCTGGGGACGGGGAGCGGTCTCAAGGACCCACACGCCTGTGCGCGTGTGGCGTGCGATACGGCGGAAATTGCCACCGACGCTGGCGTCTTCGCGCCGCCCATTTGCCCCGGTGACACCATCGACATGCCGATGCGGGGCCGCCCGTGACGCGCCAACGCGTCATCGTCGTCGGTGCGGGCGTCAGCGGTCTTACGACTGCCGTGACGCTATCGATGGCCGGTTGCGACGTGGCCATTCATGCGGCGGAAGCCCCTGCGCAGACGACCTCCGCGTTGGCCGCCGCGATCTGGCATCCGTTTTATCAGGCCCCTGATCTTGTCTATCTCGAGAACGCACGTCAGACCTATGCGGCGATGACGCGCCTGTCCGACGATGAGGCGTCCGGTGTCGTCATGCGATCGCTCACGGAATACTTCGAGCGCGATGTGGGCACGCCATGGTGGTCAGCGTGCGTGCCGGGCGTCGTGCGACTGGATGCCGATGTGCCGTCACGTTACGCCTGCGCCTATCGCATGGACGTGCCCGTCGCCGACACCGGTACCTATCTCGGCTACCTGATGAGCATGTTTCTCGATCTCGGCGGCCGGTTCGTTCTCGCACGCGTCAGTGACCCAGCCACCTTGCTTGACGGCGCCAACTGTGTGGTGAATTGCTGCGGCTACGGCGGCGCGGCCTTCGGTGACAGGGAACTGTCGCTTTCCCGTGCTGTGGTGGTGCGCGCCCGGCGTCACGACGCGGTGCATGGGTGCTTCGTCGACGACACCGACCCGCTGCGCCCGACTTACGTGGTCGAGCGGCGTCACGACATCGTCCTCGGCGGGACAGCAGATCCGGACATGACGTCAACGGTCATCGGCGAGCGACAGATCGGCGACATCGTTCGACGTTGCGCGCGCCTTTGTGCAGGGGTCAACTCACTCGATCTCATCGAAGCGCGCGTCGGCTTTCGGCCGATGCGGCGCAGCGCACGCGTAGAACGCGATGGCCGGCATTCCGGATTGCTGCACAACTACGGTCACGGCGGTGGCGGCTTCACGCTGTCGTGGGGATGTGCCAATCAGGTGCTTCGTCTGATGGACGAGGCGGTGACGATTTAAGTACACACGCCTCACGCAAATATCTCCCATTCATCACGTATTTCTCACTCATTCCTCACGCACTGCTCCCGCACTTCCCACACCTGAATTGCGCATATCGCGCGCTTATCGAGAGACCCTATGCTGATAGATCCCGCGACACTCGACGAAGCCCGTATCTACAACTTCATGATGAGCACGATCCTGCCACGTCCTATTGCTTGGGTGAGCACGGTCGACGCACAGGGGCGGCCGAATCTCGCGCCGTATGCGTACTTCATGGGTGTGTGCTGTGTGCCAATGACGGTGTTGTTCTGTCCGGTCGTGCCACCGCCGCCGATGCGCAAGAAGGACACGCTGCGCAATATCGAAGCGGTGCCTGAGTTTGTCGTCAACGTGGCGAGTGAATCGTGTATCGAAGCCGTGAATCTTTCGGCGGCACCGCTGCCACCCGGTGAATCGGAATTCGAACTGGCCGGCGTGACGCCGGTTGCGTCTTCTCGCGTGCGGCCGCCGCGCGTGCTGGAGGCCAGCGTGGCGTTCGAGTGCGCCGTGCGCGACATCATCGAGATCAATGCAGCTCCCGGGGGCGGGTGGGTCGTGCTCGGCACGGTGCTGGCAGCGCATGTGGAGGATGCCTTGCTCGATCCGGCGACGCATCAGGTGAATCTTCGCGAACTCAAACCGATTGGCCGGCTGGGCGGCGGCGAGTTCGTGAACGCCGCCAGCGATACCTTCACGCTGACACGCTACAAGACGCTCGCAGATCTGGTGACGCGGCGGGAACGAACGTCCGCGTCCGGCAACGTCGTCAAAGGCGCCGACGCATGACCGCCGCACCGGCTTGTAGCGAAGCGCGCGTCGTGGCGCTGGGGGCTCGACGCTATCACGTCGACGTTGCGCCGTTTTCCGGGGTGGATCTGAGTCGGGCGTTCGTCTCCGACGTTGCGATTCACCCGACACTTGGTGTTGCACTGATCATGCGAGGTAATCCTGTCGTGCGATGGTTCGGCGACGATGGCCAAGCACATGGCATCTGGCAATACGACACCACCACGCACGGACACAGCGCTTGCTTCGATCCGAAAGGGCGCCTGTATCTTGTCGATTCCGATCGTCATTGCGTGCATCGATTCGAAACCGACGGCGCACTCGATATCACGCTGGGCATCGCGGATGAGCCGAGATGGCGCGAGCCGTTCAATCATCCGACTGGCGTCGCGGTGGCGTCGAGCGGAGAGATATTGGTTTCCGATGGTTATGGCAATTCGCACGTCCATCGATTCTCGTCACACGGACGCCACCTTCGCAGTTGGGGAGGCATCGGGAGCGAGCGCGGGCGCTTCAGCAATCCCCACGCGATCGCCATCGATGCGGAGGATCAGGCGTGGGTCGTGGATCGTGAGAATCATCGTGTGCAATGCTTTGCGATCGACGGCGAGTGGCGTGGTGACATCGGCGGGCTGCATCTGCCGACGGCGATCGCTATCGGTCACGACGGCGTCCTCTATGTGACCGATCAGACGCCGCGTCTTTGCGCCTATACGCCGAGCGGACAGTTGATCGGACGCTGCCGTACCTTTGGCGCCATCGGCCACGGGCTTGCCGTCGACGCTCATGGCGATATCTATGTCGCGAACATGATGCCGAACTGTGTCACGCGATTGCGCCGCTTCGTGTGACTGCCTTCAATTCACTTCGTCGAGCAAACCGTATTCGCTGGCCAGTTTTGCCGCGCGGTGCCGGCTCGACACCTCGAACTTGCGCATCACACTGCGCAGGTGAAAGACCACACCGTGTTCGGAAATGGTCAGGATGCGGCCGATCTCCCATGATGTTTTGCCGCGTGCCACCCATTGCAGGCATTCGCGTTCGCGTGGTGTCAGTGCCGGAGGCAAAGTGCTTGTGGCGTCGCGTTGGACGATGCGCCACGCAGCGTCGTGCACATGCATCGCCAACGCGGCGCCGAGGTGCTGCGTCCATGCACGCAAACGCGGGCGAGGGCGGGCATCCGAGGCGGCAAGACTCAACATGCCCGCCGCGCCGGACGGCGCAAAGATCGGATACGTCACGCCGGTGCAAAGTCCAGCCGCCGTTTGTTCGCAGCGAAAACGCGATGCCTCCGGCGTTGCGAACAAGTCCGGTGTCCACTCGACGGGCGTTAGTTGCGTGCGCGCTCGTGCGAGCACGGGGTCGAGGGCGGCATAGCCGCATTCGTGGTAACGGCGCTGCCACGTTTCGGGGTAGTTGGAGACGTCGGGCTCTGCCGCATCGCCGCGTGGCAACGTGAACTGCCCCTGATAGCGGAAATAGCGTTGTCTGAGCAAACCGCACAACGATTGCAGCGTCGCGTGCAGTGCGTCGAAGTCGGAGGCCGTCTGAAGCGTTTGCAGACCGTCGGCAAACGCGTGAAGGATCGCGCAACGCATGGCATCGTTTCGCCGGCATCGGCGTTCATGTAGGGAACATGCATCGCTTGTAGCACGCGACAACGCGTGCGGCTCGTCACGGTCGTTGCCGTATCGCCTGAGTGTTGTCACGGCGCGACCCCGCGACGGGCGCGACATAACGTCGCACGCGAAATCCGGTGCAACGTCTACTGTTGATGGATATCGGACGAATCCCGCATTGCATCACATCGCAACGCGCGCAATGGATCGGCAGGCGACGGCGAATGTGTCGCGACCAAGACAATGGGGCAGCCGGCAATGCGGTGAGTGGTGTTCGACAAGATCGGCGACGGGCTATTCAGGACACCGCAATGACTTGTGTCGTGTTGCAATGTGTCAAACGCGCAAAGCATAGGGAGTATCCCGTAGACGCTTCCGCGCGCGCTTCGCCAGCTAAGGGAATAACCGGATTTCCCTTTTGCATCAATGAGTTCAGGAGGATGCTATGGCGCGCCAAATACTCGGTATCAATGTTGTCGCTTCGAGATAGCGCGTTCTATAATGCGGCAGTTTGTCGCGGCCCGGACGTAACTAGTTCCCGGCCGTCGGACATGAAAGACCCAAAATGCCCCACGGGTGACGGCGATGCTCGCAGCCTCTTCTTCCGAAGCCGGATCGGTGACGAAGGAATGGAAGCACAAGCGCAACTGCGCGATATCGCCGCGCCAGTTTGTCCTGTTCTACCTGTCGTTGGCCGCCGTGTCGCTGGGTGTTGCCTTGATTGCGGCGTGGCGCGGTGGGTGGTTGGTCTTGCCGTTCACAGGCCTGGACTTGCTCGTGGTGGGCGTTGCGTTCGTCATTCATGCCCGGCATGCCACAGATTACGAGGTCATTCGGTTGTCGCCCGTGAGCCTTGTGGTCGAGCAACGTTCAGCACAGAGGTTGACGCAATACGAGTTCAATCCCCGCTGGGTACGCATCGACATCGAGAAACCGCCGCGTTTGCGCATCATCTTGCGCTCGGGCGGTCGCTCGGTCACTGTCGGTGCCTACCTTGCGCCGCATCGCCGCGAAACGTTTGCGCGCGAGCTGCGCCGTTGTCTTGCCCAAGAGGCCTGAGAGAGATGGAGACGATCTCGGGCGACCGCCAGGGAGGATTTGGATGGTAATTTTGGGTAAGGAAGCTATGAAAAAAACGAAACATGCCCTGGCGGCTTTCCTTGCGGGCGCCTCACTGCTCGCCGGCGCTCCGGCACTGGCAGTGGCGGCGGTCTCCGATATGCCGGGGGGACCGGCCGTCAACGAGCTCAACTTCCAGCCGCCAGTCACCAAGCTTGCGGAAGAGCTTCACAGTCTGCACAACATGATGCTGATCATCTGTCTGGTGATCTTCATCGGCGTGTTCGGTGTGATGTTCTATTCGATCTTCAAGCACCGCAAATCCAAGGGCCATCAGCCCGCGAATTTCCATGAAAGCACCACGGTCGAGGTGATCTGGACGGTCGTGCCGTTCGTCATCGTGATTCTGATGGCGCTGCCCGCCACGAAGACCGTGGTGGCGATGAAGGACACCACCAACGCCGACCTGACCATCAAGGTCACCGGCTATCAGTGGAAGTGGGGCTACGACTACCTCAAGGGCGACGGCGAGGGCATCAAGTTCCTCTCCACGCTCAGCACGCCGCGCAGCCAGATCGACGGGCAGGAAGCCAAGAGCAATACGTACCTGCAAGAAGTCGATAACCCGATGGTCGTGCCGGTCAACAAGAAGGTGCGCCTGATCACGACGGCTAACGACGTGATTCACTCGTTCTACGTGCCGGCCTTCGGCATCAAGCAGGACGCGATTCCCGGCTTCGTGCGCGACACGTGGTTCAAGGCCGAGAAGGTGGGCGAGTATCGCGGCTTCTGTACCGAGCTGTGCGGTAAGGAACACGCGTACATGCCGGTCGTGGTGAAGGTCGTCTCTGACGAGGACTACACCAAGTGGGTCGACGCGCAGAAGAAGCTGATGGCCGCTTCCGCCGACGATCCCAACAAGACCTACACCGTGGCGGAACTCATGGAGCGTGGCCAGAAGGTCTACGCCTCGAACTGCGCGGTCTGCCACCAGCCGAACGGCAAGGGCGGCGGTGCCTTCCCGGCACTCGATGGCGGGAAGATCGTGACGGGCCCGGTGGCCGATCACATCAGCATCGTGCTGCATGGCAAGAATGCGATGCCGAACTGGTCGCATCTGAACGATGTGGAGTTGGCCGCCGTGATTACGTTCGAGCGCAACTCGTGGAGCAACAAGACCGGCGACGTCGTTCAGCCGGCACAGGTGCGCGAAGCGCGTGGCAACAAGTCGGCCAATGCCGGCGATGCCGCCAACGCTGTGCGCGCAGCGAAGAATAGTTAAGTGCCGTTCGACCAAGTCGAGGAAGGAGATTGGGTATGAGTTCCATCGCTCACGATCACGTGGCGGGTCACGACGATCACGCGCACGACCATCCGCACGGATGGCGTCGCTGGCTGTTCGCGACGAATCACAAGGACATCGGCACGATGTACATGATCTTCTCGTTCGTCATGCTGCTCTCGGGCGGCGTGATGGCGTTGATGATCCGTGCGGAATTGTTCGAACCGGGCCTGCAATTCATTCGTCCGGAGTTTTTCAATCAGCTCACTACCATGCACGGGCTGGTGATGATTTTCGGCGCGATCATGCCGGCGTTCGTGGGGTTTGCGAACTGGATGATCCCGTTGCAGATCGGTGCGTCGGACATGGCCTTCGCGCGGATGAACAACTTCAGCTTCTGGCTGCTGCCGGTCGGCGGTCTGCTGCTGATTTCGTCGTTCCTCGTGCCGGGCGGTGCCACGGCAGCCGGCTGGACGATGTACGCGCCGCTGTCGGTGCAGATGGGTCCGGGCCAGGATCTGGCGATCTTCGGCGCGCACATTCTCGGCGCCTCGTCGATCATGGGCGCGATCAACATCATCGTGACCATTCTGAACATGCGCGCGCCGGGCATGACGCTCATGAAGATGCCGATGTTCGTGTGGACGTGGCTGATCACTGCCTACCTGCTCATCGCCGTGATGCCGGTGCTCGCGGGCGCGATCACGATGCTGCTCACGGACCGTCACTTCGGCACGTCGTTCTTCAACGCAGCGGGCGGCGGCGACCCGGTGATGTACCAGCATATTTTCTGGTTCTTCGGTCACCCCGAGGTGTACATCATGATCTTGCCGGCGTTCGGGATCGTCTCGCAGGTGATTCCGGCGTTCTCGCGCAAGCCGCTGTTCGGCTATAGCTCGATGGTGTACGCCACGGCGTCGATCGCGATTCTCTCGTTCATGGTGTGGGCGCACCACATGTTCGTGACCGGTATGCCGGTGACGGGCCAGCTGTTCTTCATGTACGCGACGATGCTGATCTCGGTGCCCACCGGCGTGAAGGTGTTCAACTGGGTTGCCACGATGTGGAAGGGCGCGCTCACGTTCGAAACGCCGATGCTCTTCGCCGTGGGCTTCCTGTTCGTGTTCACGATGGGCGGCTTCACCGGGCTGATTCTCTCGCTGGCCCCGCTCGACATTCAGATGCACGGCACTTATTACGTGGTGGCGCACTTCCACTATGTGCTAGTGGCCGGCTCACTCTTCGCGCTCTTCTCAGGGTTCTATTACTGGGTGCCGAAGTGGACGGGCCACATGTACAACGAGTGGCGCGGCAAGTTCCACTTCTGGGGCTCGCTCATCACGTTCAACGTGACGTTCTTCCCGATGCACTTCCTGGGGCTGGCCGGCATGCCGCGACGCTATGCCGACTACCCGGCGCAGTTCACGGACTTCAACCAGATCGCGACGATCGGCGCGTTCGGTTTCGGCCTGATGCAGGTGTACTTCCTGTTCTTCATTGCGCTGCCGACGTGGCGTAGCGGCCCGGCCGCGGAAGCCAAGCCGTGGGATGGCGCGGAAGGTCTCGAATGGACCGTGCCGAGCCCGGCACCGTTCCACACGTTCGAGACGCCGCCGAAGGTGCATTGAACATGGCACTCGCTCGTGAACAGCGCGCGAAGAACCTGCGCACTGGATTGATTCTGGCGTCGGTGGTTGCGATTTTCTTCTTCGGCGTAATGATCAAGGCCAAGTTGTTGGGCGGGATCTGACGCTAAGCGCGCAAGCAGGGCACCGGATGCCGGGCAACCGGCGTCCGGCGAGATGGAAAAGGATGAATATGGCGGGTATGCGGCGGCTCAATGTGCGCACCTTCAGCAAGTTGTTGCTGCTGGTCGCGGTGATGTTCGGTTTCGGCTACGCCATGGTGCCGTTCTACCGCGCGTTCTGCGATCTCGTGGGCATCAACCAGCTGGGCGATCGCACGAACGAGCTGACTGCGCGCAATTCGCAAGTCGACGAGAGCCGCACGATCATCGTCGAGTTCGATGCGAATGCGCAGGGGCCGTTGCGGTTCAAGCCGGCGAAGAGCAGTCTGACCGTTCACCCGGGGCAGATCGCAACGATCGAGTACGAAGTGGCGAACCAGCAGCCGCACGAAGTTCGGGCGCAGGCGATTCCGAGCTACGCACCGGCGCAGGCGGCGAGCTACTTCAAGAAGATCGAGTGTTTCTGCTTCACGCAGCAGACGCTCAGGGCCGGTGAGGCCAAGGAATTTCCGGTGGTGTTCGTGGTGGACACGAAACTGCCAAAAGATGTGACGACGATTACGCTGTCCTACACTTTTTTCGATCTCGGCAAAGCCGACGCCAACCAGCGTGCGGATGTGTCGAACGCCCCGGTGACGGTGCCGGGTGCGCTAACGGGTGGAAGCGGAGGCAAGGGCAGCAATGGATGACCTCAAGGAGGCGACCCGTCGCAAGCTGTCGTTTGTCCAGACCGTGAAAGCGGTGTTCTGGTCGTTCTTCGGCGTGCGCAAGGGGCGTGATCACGACCGCGACATGGCACAGCTCAACCCTGTGCATCTGATTATCGCGGGACTGATCGGGGGCATCCTGTTCGTGGTGGCGCTGGTGCTGCTGGCGAAGCTCGCCATCCGCCTCGCGACGTGATTCAGACAAAGAGAACCAAGCCTGGAGAGATAAGAATGAGTGGTCAACACCAAACGGCGCCTTATTACTTCGTACCGGCGCCATCGCGCCACCCGGTCAATTGCAGCATCGGCCTGCTGGTGGTGCTCGGCTCGGCGGCGGCGTGGGTCAACGGGCTGCCGTGGGCGCCGTGGACAGCACTGGCCGGCCTGCTGTGGGTGCTGTGGGTCCTTCGCTCGTGGTTCGGCGATTCGATTGCCGAGTCGGAGGGCGGGCTTTACAGCAAGCGCATCGATGTCTCGTACCGCTGGGGGATGAGCTGGTTCATCTTCTCCGAGGTGATGTTCTTCGCCGCGTTCTTTGGCGCATTGTTCTACGCGCGCACGCTGGCGATGCCGTGGCTCGGCGATCTCGATAACAAGCTGCTCTGGCCCGACTTCACCGCCGTGTGGCCGAATGCCGGCCCGGCCGGTGTGGTTGATGCGTTCGAAACGATGGGCCCGTGGCCGATCCCGACGCTCAACACGGCACTGCTGCTGACTTCGGGCGTCACGCTCACGATTTCGCACCATGCGTTGCGTGCGAATCATCGTGGCAGCGCGATCTTCTGGCTGTTTGCCACGGTCGTACTGGGCTTCGTGTTTCTGGGCTTTCAGGCGTATGAGTATCACCACGCCTATACCGAGCTGAACCTGAAGCTGACCTCGGGCGTGTACGGCTCGACGTTCTTCCTGCTCACGGGTTTCCACGGCTTCCACGTGATGCTGGGCGCGATCATGCTCTCCGTCATGCTGATTCGCCTGATCAAGGGCCACTTCACGCCGGAGCATCACTTCGGCTTCGAAGGCGCCGCTTGGTACTGGCACTTTGTGGACGTGGTGTGGCTGGGTCTGTACGTCGTGGTGTACTGGCTCTGATGGTTTAACGCCGGTCAGTACAAACCGCGTATCGATCGGTGTGAGACGCCGCCGGACTCCGGCGGCGTTTCTGTTTGTAGCGTTCCCGCTGTGGGAATCCGGGGAATGCAGGGAATGTGGCAGAACGCCGCTGAGAATGCGGCCATATGCCGCAGCAATGCTTGGCGGCAGGGCCGGCGCGTCGACGCGCACCGTGACGAACGTTCAGAGAACGTCACTGCACTCGGGGCGCGCGCGGCAAGACGAGGAAGTGATGGGTGCGGCGATTTGCCGCAGGGCTTGCTCGCGGGACTCAGTATCGTATGCCCGTGCTGTGAATCCAGCCCATCCAGTTGGCAAACAGGATGAGCAGAAACAGCGTCACCGACAGGCCGACGCGCACCATAAGTGAATGGACGGTGCGATTGGACCGGCCCTTGTCCCGCATCATGAAGAACAATGCGGACGCCAGACTGCCGAGAATCAAGATGAAGGCGATGGCAACGAGAATGCGCATAATCGGCTGAATGACGGGAATGCGTCATTATCGGGCAACGAGCCCCGGCTGGCACGCTGCAATGCAGTGTGCGCGAGGGCTCTCACGCGCTGCCAGACAAGGAACGTAAGTGTTGAAAACCCTTTTTCGCGGCATGCGGCCCGTGCCGACGCTGCTGATTGTGCTGGGCGTGGCGCTGACCGCCGCGCTGGGCGTGTGGCAATACGGCCGCGCGCACCTGCGGCTGGACCGTCAGGCGAAGATCGAACAGGCTGAGCACGCGCCGGTGGTCGAGCTCGAGCGTGGCCTGAATGCGCGTGCTTATGCGTTGACCGATGTCGCCAACCGGCGGGTTCGCGTGACCGGGCATTTTCTCCAGAATCGCGTGGTGTATCTGGATAACCGTCCGCGCAACGAACTCCCGGGGTTCTACGTGGTGATGGCGTTGCAGGTCACGCCGGAGCGCGTTGTGCTGGTGAACCGCGGCTGGCTGCCACGCGACTTGCGCGATCGCGCCGCGATCATGCCGTACCCGACCCCTGCGGGCGACGTGACGATCGAGGGCTTGGCCCAACCCGATCCGTCGCGTGCCTTCGAGCTGGGGCATGGCGGCTCGGCGGCAGGGCTGATGATCCGGCAGAATCTCGACGTGAGCGACTACGCACGCGAGACCGGCCTGCCGTTGCAGCCGTTCGTGATCATGCAGACGAACGACACGGGCGATCATCTGCTGCGCGACTGGCCGGCACCGGCAAGCGGCGCAGATCGCAACTATGGTTATATGGCGCAGTGGTTCGGCATGTCGCTGATCCTCGCGCTGTTGGGGCTGCGCATGGCTTACAAGCGCGGCCGTCGGCTGGCAACCCCAGCGCAGAACATGAGGCGGATATGAGTGCAGATGTGACCAGCGGGCAGGCCAAATCCGCACCCGGTACCCCGGCGATCGACCCGGTGCAACGCCGTAAGGCGCGGCGCATGCTGGTGCTGCTGTTTGCCGTGTGCGCGGCACCGGCCGTGGCGGCCTATCTGATGTATTTCGTGTTCAAGCCGCAGGGCGGCACGTCGTCGTACGGCAAGCTGATCGAGCCGCAGCGTCCGTTGCCGGCGCTGGTCGTACGCGACGACGAAACCAACGAAGCACTGCCGCTGACGTCGCTCAAGGGCAAGTGGCTGCTGATCAGCGCAGATACGGCGGCGTGCGATGAGAGTTGCGTGAGCAAGCTCTTCTACATGCGGCAGATCCGCGTGTTGCAGGGCAACGAGCGCACGCGGGTGGAAACGATCTGGCTGGTGACGGACGACAACGCCGTCTCTGACAAGCTCGACACGGCCTACGAAGACACGCGCCGTTTGCGTGCCGACCCGGTGGCACTGGCCAACTGGCTGCCGACGCAAGAGGGCACGGGCCTGCGCGATCACATCTATCTGGTCGACCCGCTGGGCAATCTGATGATGGCGTTTCCGAAGAACCCCGACCCGGGCCGCATCAAGAGCGACCTGACGCGGCTGCTGAAGTGGTCGGGTACGGGTTGATCGGCGCCACGGCAAGGGCAAGGGCGGTCACTGACCGCATGATGGAACGTCGGCCGCGAGCACGCGCCGGACATGACGAAGGATTGACGTAAAACCGATGCTTTACCTTCTGGAACTGGGCTTCATCGGCCTGTGTATCGCGGTGCTGCCGCTGGGCTGGGTGCTGCTGCGCCGCGACGCCGACAAGTACCGCAAACTGGCTTGGGTGACGACCTTTCTCACGCTCGACCTGATCATGTTCGGCGGTTTCACGCGCCTGACGGATTCGGGGCTCGGCTGTCCCGACTGGCCGGGCTGCTATGGCACGTCGTCGCCATTTGCGGCGCATGCCGACATCCACGCCGCGCAGTCGATGCTGCCGACCGGGCCGGTGACGTTCGTCAAAGCGTGGATCGAGATGATTCACCGGTACTTCGCCATGGCGGTGGGGGTGCTCATCATCGTGCTGATGGTGATGGCTTGGACGAAGTGGCTGAAAGCGCGGGGACGCCGTGTCGCGGCGGTGCAAGGAACGGTGCAGGGACGGGCAAGTCAGGTGCCGGTGCAGTCGCCGTGGCTCGCTACGTGGCTGTTCGTTCTCGTGTGCGTGCAGGGCGCGTTCGGTGCGTGGACGGTCACCATGAAGCTCCAGCCGGTAATCGTCACGACGCACCTGATGCTGGCGCTCACTTTGCTGGGCTCGCTGGCGTGGCTCGCGTCGAGTCAGGTGCCTGCTTCACCGGGGTCGTCTATCGCGGCTGATCCCAGCGCGTTGCGCTGGCGCTGGGCGGCGCTGATCGGACTGGCGTTGCTGGTGTTCCAGATTGCGCTGGGCGGCTGGGTGAGTACCAACTACGCCGTGCTCGCCTGTACTGACTTCCCAACGTGTCAAGGTCAGTGGGTGCCGCCGATGGATTTCCACAATGGCTTCAAGCTCTGGCGCGAGCTGGGCAAGACGGCCGGCGGCGAGGTGATTCCGATGGACGCGCTCGTCGCGATTCACTGGGCGCACCGGACGTTCGCGGTGATCGTGGTGCTTTATCTGGGCTGGCTGGCGACGCGCCTGCGACGACATGCCGCGCTACGGCGGCCCGCAACTCTGGTATTTATGCTTGTCCTCGTGCAGTTTGCGACGGGGCTGTCGAACATCGTTTTCCAGTGGCCGCTGCTGAACGCCATTGCGCACAACGGTGGGGCGGCGGTCCTGTTGCTATTGCTTGTTATGTTAAACTACCGCATTCGCGCCGCCCGGGCGGCGTCTGTTTCGGCCGATCTGAATCCACTGGATCCGTCTGCCGATCCCGCCCGCCAGAAGCCCCTCCCCGCAGCGGAGCCGGCTGCCGCACCACTCGCTGGCGCCCCGACTGGCTCGGCGTAGCGCATTGCCTCTGAGTGTATGAAAAGCACGACCCTTCCCCATCCGCCGGCTAGCCGCATCTCGCAATACTGGGCGTTGACCAAGCCCCGTGTGACGCAGCTCGCCGTGTTCTGCGCCGTCATCGGCATGTTCCTGTCCACGCGCGGTATGGTGCCGTGGCAGGTGCTGATTGGCGGCACCATCGGTATCTGGCTGCTCGCCGGTTCCGCGTTTGCCGTGAACTGCCTGATCGAGCAACGCGTCGACGCGCTCATGCGCCGCACCGCGTGGCGTCCGTCCGCCCGGGGCGAAATCGCACCGTGGCAGATCATCGTCTTCTCGACGATTCTGGGTGCTGCCGGCATGGTGGTGCTCTACACGTACACCAACGCGCTCACGATGTGGCTCACGCTCGGCACCTTTGTCGGCTACGCCCTCATCTACACCATCATCCTGAAGCCCTCGACGCCGCAGAACATCGTGATCGGCGGTGCTGCGGGTGCGATGCCGCCGGCCCTCGGCTGGGCCGCCGTGACCGGCGCCGTGCCGGCCGATGCGTGGATTCTGGTGCTCATCATCTTCGTCTGGACGCCGCCGCACTTCTGGGCGCTCGCGCTCTATCGCCGTCAGGACTATGTGAATTCCGGCCTACCGATGCTGCCGAATACACACGGCGAAAAGTACACGCGTCTTCAGATCCTGCTCTATAGCGTGGTGCTGTTTGCCGTCTCGCTGCTGCCGTTTGCGCATCGCATGAGCGGTTATCTGTATCTGGCGTCGGCGGTGGTGCTCTCGGGCATCTTCCTGGGCTACGCGATCAAGTTGTGGCGCCACTATTCCGATGCGCTCTCGCGCTCGATGTTCCGCTATTCGATCGTCTACCTTTCGCTGCTGTTCGCGGCGTTGCTGATCGATCATTACGTGCAGATCTATTTGCTCGGCTAATGCTCGGCTAACGATCTGATGAAGACGATGACAGGCGCGTGACGGTTTTCTCTGCCGGCGCGCCTGTTGTCTTTTCAGGCCATGCCTTTCCTTTGTTTCGGGGTCATTTCTTCATGAAGCTTGCTGTCATCTGGTTGCGCCGCGCGATGTTTCTGATGGGACTTACCGTTTTGCTCGCCGCCTGCGGCAAGGACGGTCCGACGTTCCAGAGTCTCGATATCACCGGTAACAAGGAGTTCGCGCAGGACTTCTCGTTGCTCGACCCGCAGGGCAAGACGCGCACGCTCGCCGATTACAAAGGCAAGGCGGTGGTGATGTTCTTCGGCTACACGCATTGCCCGGACGTGTGCCCGACCACGATGGCCGAACTCAATCAGGTGATGCAGAAGCTCGGCCCGGACGCGCAGAACGTGCAGGTGCTCTTCGTGACCGTCGATCCGCAGCGCGACACGGCGGAACTGATGGGGCAGTACGTGCCGGCGTTCAACCCGGCGTTCGTGGGGCTGCGCCCGGCTGACGATGCAGCGCTCAAGCAAGTGACCAAGTCGTTCCGCGTGGTGGTCAACAAGGTGGAAGGCTCGACGCCGACCAACTACACCATCGACCATACCGCCGGTATCTATGTCTTCGACCCGAAGGGGCAACTGCGTCTGTTCATGCGTCCGGATGAGCCGGTCGACGCGATGGCGCAGGATCTGAAGACGCTGCTGAGCTAAGCGCAGCGCATCGGGAGTCTCGCGATTTGCCATGATTTGCCTTGAAAAGGGCGGCCTTGAGCCGCCCTTTTTTGCGCCTATCGACGCTGCCAGCCGATGGGGGCGCCCTCCGGATGCCGGTCCTGCGGCGTCAGCGCTTTCCTGAATACATAGTCCTGACTGTACGACACTGCGGTCTCGCGCCGGGCCGCTAGCCACGTCTCGAACTCGGGCGTGAGCCGCGTCGACAGCGTACGCACGTGGTCGTTGCCGTGTCGCCAGTGATCCCACTGACGTTGCCAGTGGGGCGCGCGCTGACGACGGCCATCGATGTCGTTGGCACTCACGAGCAGCATCAGCGCGTTGCGGCTGGCGCGATGGAACGGATCACTCGGGTTGCGTCCGTCGGCGGCGTCGTGCAGCAACATGCGCAAACGATCGTCGCGCAGTCCATCGCGATCCGGCGCGCCTGCCGCCGTCGTGCCGACGGGTGCGTCGCAAGCGACGTAGTGAAACGCGACGCGCCGGTTTTCCGGATCGAACACCACCGGCACGCTCGTGGTGTGCCCGAACAGTTGCAGCACCCGTAGCGACAACATCAACGACCGATTGTGAGACTCGCTCGGCAACTGCCACGTGGCGTCGCTGGCCCAGTCGCGCAGCGTGGGTGTCGCCATGATGCGGCGCAGAATTTCGCCGTCGCGGCATGTCGACAGACGCGTATGCAAGTCGGCCGCGCCCTCGGCCAGCATGCCGGTATCGAGCAGCGCGTTCAGTGTCAGTGCCGCCGTTGGCGTGTCGATCACGGCGAGCAGATGGCTCATTTCGCACGCATCACGACATTCGACAGGCGCGCCCGGTTCGCGGCGGGCCACGTAACCGAGCATGTCGGCCCTGATGGGCTCCTGAGCGAACTGGCGCACGCCGTGAAACGTGGCTTGGGTTATACGGCTGGACATTGGGAACATCTGAGACCTCGTGAAGATCGTGGACGGCGACGCGGTGATCGGACCCTGCAGGCGGCGTGATCCGTCGATTTGTCATCGGCATGGTGACGTGATGCGCCACTTATGCGCGCGTCGGCGGTGGGACGGCACCTGCGTCCCGGTGGATATAGCGAAAGCTGTGCGACACGGCCGTGTCGCGCCGGGCTTCAAGCCATGCCTCGAATTCCGGCGTGAGGTGCGTGGAGACGAAGCGCACCACCTCGCCCCCGTGTGACCAGTAGTCGGTACCGTTCTGCCAGAACGGAGACCGCTGACGGCGGCCATCGATGTCGTTGGTTCGCACCAGCAAATCCAGCGCGTTGCGACTCGCATTGAACGCCGGGCGATTGACCAGATACGGCGGGTGGCACGTGGCGGCGTCGAGCAGGGCTCGTGCGATGACGCCGTCAGCCGGGACTGCACCATCGTGCGGCGCCCGGCCGGGTGCATAAGCGAGGAGGACAGTCCGGCGAATGGGGTCGAACACGACTGGCACACTCGTGGGGTGAGCGAACAACTGAAGCACGCGCAACGACAGGATCAACGCGTCGTTGTCCGGCCGGTCGGATACTGGCTGCGCAAGATGCCCGAACCAATCGCGCAGTGTCGGCGTGGCCTGAATGCGACGGCGTAGTTCCCCATCGGGGCAATGCGCCAGCTGGGCGAGAAGGTCTGCCGCGGCGTCGGGCCACATACCCGTGTCGGTCAGATGCTCGGCAAGGAGTGCCGTATGTGGCGTGTCCAGCACACGCCTCAAGCACGCCAGTTGCGACGGTGTTCGATTGATGATTTCCGCGTCGGGGCGGCAGCGAGCCACATAGTCGAGATCGTCGACGGCAGGCGAACTCTCACGCTGCCGGCACGCGTTGCAACGATTGGCGGCCGTAACATCGCTATTACCGGTAATGCCGGTAACACTGGCAGCGCCGGTCGCACTTGGAAGCATGGCAAACCTCATCGTTTCAGTCAGAGAGGCGCCACGGTACTGCGAGTGCTTCGTGCGGGCTTGGCCGCCGGACCGGCGATTTCGGTCTTTGTGCTGCCCTAACAAAAACGCGCCCCGAGGGGCGCGTTCGACGTTCAGCTACCTTCCTGACTGCGCCGTTCGAGATCGTCGTGCGCCTCGAACCACATCACGTTGATGATGCCGAACGCGAGCGCGAGGCCAAGGCCGAGAACCCAAGAGAAATACCACATGTCGCAGCTCCTTGATCAGTACATCGTGTGCGGGTTTTCGTTGACCTCGTCGATCGTCACGCGACCGCGAACCACGCGGTATACCCAGCCGGTGTAAGCGAGCACGATCGGCAGGAAGACAACGACGGCGATCAACATGATTTGCAGCGTGAGCTGGCTCGAGCTGGCATCCCAGAGCGTCAGGCTGCTGCCCGGCGCGGTGGACGACGGCATCACGAACGGGAACATCGAGAAGCCCGCCGTGAGGATGATGCCGGCCATCATCAGCCCCGTGATCACGAACGTCCACGCGTAGGCACGGCTAGTGGCGAGCAACGCTGCCAGCAGCGCGCACAGGCAAGCGACGACGGGCGCCGCGATCATCCATGGATACGTGTGGTAGTTGGTGAGCCACAGGCCGGGGCCGGTGGTGACCTGCTTCATGAGCGGGTTGGCCGGCGCGCCGGTCGAGGCCATCTGCGTGATGGCAAAGCCGTCGACGTGCGTAGCAACGAGCACCCCGGCGACGAGGAACAGCAACAACGTGCCCAGCGCCGTCATCCGCATGATGCGGCCCGCGCGCTCGGCCACCAGCGGATCGGCCTTCATGCGCAGGTGGGCCGCACCGTGCGTCACCAGCATGAGCACGCTGACCAGACCGCACAGCAACGCAAACGGGTTGAGCAATGCCCAGAACGAGCCGGTGTACGTGGAGCGCAGCGTGTTGTCGTACGAGAACGGCAGGCCGAGCAGCAGATTGCCGAACGCCACGCCGAACACCAGCGACGGCACGACGCTGCCGACGAACAGTGCCCAGTCCCACGACGTCCGCCAGCGCGCGCTCGGGAGCTTGTTGCGATAGTCGAAGCCGACCGGTCGCAGGAACAACGCGAAGAGCACGAGCAGCAGCGCCCAGTAGAGCCCCGAGAACGCGGCGGCATACACCAGCGGCCACGCGGCAAACATCGCGCCGCCTGCCGTCACGAACCAGACTTGATTGCCTTCCCAAGTGGGGGCAACGGTGTTGATGATGACGCGGCGCTCCGCGTCCGTCTTGCCGAGGAACGGCAGCAGCGTGCCGGTGCCCATGTCGAAGCCGTCGAAGAAGGCGAAGCCGATCAGCAGCACGCCGATGAGCACCCACCAGATCAGCTTGAGTACGGTGTAATCGATCATCATGATGTGGTTTCTCCCTGACGATCAGACCGAGGCCGGGCGGTCGCGGCCAATGGCCCCGGTCGCACCGTCTTCCGTCTCGAAGTGGTAGCGGCCGGTATGCAGCGACGACGGGCCGAGCTTGACGTACTTCACCATCAGGAACATCTCGATGATGAGCAACGCGGTGTAGAAGATGATGAAGCCCGCGAGGCTCAGATACAGATCGCCCGCCGAGAGCGACGACGTCGAGAGATGGGTCGGCAGAATGCCGGCGATGGTCCACGGCTGACGGCCCATTTCAGCCACGATCCAGCCGAATTCAGCGGCCAGCCACGGCAGCGGAATGGCCCACACCGTCCAGCGCAAGAACCACGCCGAGCGCGGCTTGAGCAAGCGGCGGCGCGCGCACAGCCAGAACGCCCACAGGAACGTGAACAGGAACAGGAAGCCCAGACCGACCATGATGCGGAACGACCAGAACACCGGCGCGACCGGCGGAATGGTGTCGTTCGCGGCCATGTGGATCTGTTCGGGCGTGGCATCGACCACGTTCGGCGTGTACTTCTTGAGCAGCAGGCCGTAGCCCAGATCATCCTTGTACTTGTCGAACTCGGCGCGCACGGCCGGCGATGTGTCGCCGCTGCGCAGTTTCTCGAGGGCGGCGAAGGCGATCATGCCGCGCTTGATGTTGTCCTTGTGCTCGTCACGCAGTTGCGTGAGACCGATGACCGGCGTATCGACCGAGCGCGTGGCAATCAGGCCCATCGCCCAAGGAATCTTCACGGCGAAGTCGGTGCGCTCTTCCTTCTGGTTCGGGAACCCGAACAGCGTGAACGATGCGGGCGGCTTGGCGGTTTCCCACTCGGCTTCGATGGCGGCGAGCTTGACCTTCTGCACTTCACCCGTGGTGTAGCCCGACTCGTCGCCGAGCACGATCACCGAGAGTGTCGACGCGAGACCGAAGCCGGCGGCCACCGCAAACGAGCGCAGTGCGAACGGCACGTCGCGACGCTTGAGCAAATACCACGCCGAGATACCGAGCACGAACATCGCAGCCGTGACGTAGCCCGCAGAGAGCGTATGCACGAACTTCACCTGCGCGACCGGGTTGAAGATCACGTCCCAGATGCTGTTCAGCTCCATGCGCATCGTCTCGTAGTTGAAGTGCGCGCCGACCGGATTGTTCATCCAGCCGTTGGCCACGAGAATCCACAACGCCGAGAGGTTCGAGCCGAGGGCCACTGCGAAGGTGGTGGCCAAGTGGCCGATGCGGGAGAGCTTGTTCCAGCCGAAGAAGAACAGGCCGACGAAGGTGGCTTCGAGGAAGAACGCCATCAGGCCTTCGATGGCGAGCGGCACCCCGAAGATGTCACCGACGTAGTGCGAGTAGTACGCCCAATTGGTGCCGAACTGGAATTCGAGCGTGAGACCGGTGGTCACGCCCATGGCGAAGTTGATCAGGAAGAGCTTGCCCCAGAACTGGGTCATGTCCTTGTAGATCTGCTTGCCGGTCATCACGTAGACCGACTCCATGATGACAAGCAGCCACGAGAGACCCAGCGTGAGCGGGACGAACAGAAAGTGATACAGCGCCGTTATGGCGAACTGCAAGCGCGAGAGGTCAACGACTTCGCTACTGATCATGGCGGACACCTTGACTTGGGGTGGGGGATGGCGTTTCTGCGGCGGGCGGCCCGATCAGGGCGCGGGCCACGACGTCCGGGGGCAAGTACATGTGCTTGGCCATCGGGGCGTCGAAGAACGCGTTTTTCAGAATGAAAAGGAGTACTACCTTGATCGCGAGAACGATCAGGATTTCGAGCATGAAACGGGAAGGGCGGGTACGCCAGCGCCTGATCAGCCAGCCGGCGAGGGCGGAATGCGCCGCCGCCGAAGAAGTGGCCGTGGCGGGAGGCTTCGGACTGCTAGGAGAGTGGGTGTCCATCCGTGACGGCTCCTGGCGTCGAAAGTCGTGTGTTGGAAACAGCGTCGACTTCCGAGGCATTGTGCCTTATCGCTTAAAAATGTCAAACCGCGGCGGATGGGGGCGGATGACACGCAGATGACGCTGGTTCGATGCGGATCTTCTGCCTTGGCAGGCAGCCGATGAGAAGCGGGTTCGAGACAAGGGTCCGGCGCGTCGGGCAGCCCCCCGGGCCGTCCTTCGCACGTAGCATGGCCACGTACGAACCGATTCTATCGACCGGTCTGCCGGTAGACCTTGCGATGCATCAAGTCCTAAGCAATTGGTCTGCGAACTTTGTCCGGCGCCAGAAAGCAAAAAGCCCCGCGAATCATCGCGGGGCTTTGCTGTGTTCAGGCGGCGCCGTGGGGCGCCGCTGTGACATCGTGTCGCACGTTCTGACGTAGACGCGCGCCGATGTCAGCCGGGATTACGCAAACGCTTGCAGCGCACCCTTCATCTTCTTCATTGCCGCGGCTTCGATCTGGCGGATGCGCTCGGCGGAGACGCCGAATTCGTCAGCCAGTTCGTGCAGCGTGGCGCCGCCGCTACCGTCGTCTTCCACCGACAGCCAGCGGGCTTCGATGATACGGCGGCTGCGCGGGTCCAGACGGCCCAAAGCCGTTTGCAGACCGTCGCTTTGCAGATGGTCGCGTTCGCGGGCAGCGATCACGGCCGTCGGCTCCTGATGCGAGTCGGCAAGGTAGGCGATCGGGGCGAAGCTGGCGCTGTCGCTGTCGTCGCTATGGCCTTCGAGGGCGATATCGCCACCGGACATGCGCGTTTCCATCTCGATGACGTCTTCGCGCTTCACATTCAGGTCGCGGGCGACCTGATCGATTTCGTCCGGCGTGAACGCTTGCAGGCCCTGCTTCTGGCTGCGCAGGTTGAAGAACAGCTTGCGCTGGGCCTTGGTCGTCGCGACCTTCACGGTGCGCCAGTTTTTCAGGACGTACTCGTGAATCTCGGCCTTGATCCAGTGCATGGCATACGACACGAGTCGCACGCCCTGCGTGGGGTCGAAGCGCTTCACAGCCTTCATCAGGCCGATATTGCCTTCCTGAATCAGGTCGGCATGCGGCAGCCCGTAGCCGAGGTAGTTACGCGCGATCGAAACCACCAGTCGCAGGTGCGAAAGCACGAGCTGGCGGGCGGCCTCGAGATCGTCGTTGTCGCGCAGACGCTTGGCGAGCGACTGCTCTTCCTCGGCGGTCAGCAGCGGAATACGGTGAACAGCCTGAATATAGCTGTCGATGTTGCCCAGACTGCCCGGCAGCATCAATGCCGACGGGGCGATAGCAAGGGCACGAGAATTCGGCGCCGTGCCGGTGGCCGGCGTCGTCGGATGCAAAGTGGCGGCAGTACTCAAGTGGTGGACTCCTGGTTAGCCTCTGGGAAAGCATTTTAGCACTCTCTCCAGACGAGTGCTAAAGACGTTAGAACCCTTACTGGGCGGGAAGTTTCCGAGGTCTCGGGGTTTTCCAGCAGCCCCGGGGTTCCGGAAAAAGTCACTGGCGCAAACGTGACGTGGATGGTGTAAATTGCAACCCAAGTCGCGTGTGTTCAGGTGTCGGCGAGAGGGGAGGTCAGCATGGCTGGAAAGCATATCGACGCAATCCGAGAGCTCGAAGCAGCGCGGTTTTCCGCGATGGTCGAGGTCGACGTCGAAAAACTGGACTCACTTCTGGCCGAGGGCGTTCGCTACGTTCACTCGAACGGCAAATGCGAAACAAAACAGCAATTTCTGGGCGCACTGACGTCCGGCCGCCGCCGCTATCTCGACATTCAGTCGTCGGATCAGCAACTTCACCAGTTCGGCGACACCGTCGTGGTGATCGGCAAGCTCCTGGTGGAGCTGGAAACCGCCACCGGCTCGCTGGAATCGCAAATGATTTACACGGCGGTCCATGTGCGCGAGGCCGAAGCGTGGCGGCTCATCTCATGGCAGGCAACGCGGATGGCGTCGGCCGAGTAAAGACACAGCGGGCAGCGCGGCGGGCCGGCGGCCCTTCTCACGACACGCTTCGAGCGTGTACTTCTAAGCAGAAGATTTGATGTGTTTCGGGATGAAATGTTCCGAAAATATCGGATTTTTTGCAGAAAAACCCGATATTTCCGGATTTCGAGCGACGGCGACGCATTGCGCTCGAATGTCGCGCAACCGTTGCGCCCTTAAACCGAGTTGCGGCTGCTCATTCAGCCATCGAGGTCAGCCACTGAGGTTCGCGCATGACTTCAGCCCTTGAGGTCAGTCCTCGACGTCAGCCCTTTAGGCCCAGCGCCAGCCGGATCACCTCGACTTGCCGCGCGATGGGGGCCGGAATCGTGACATCGCCGGCCAGCACGGCCTCGATCCAGCGGGCCGTTGCTTCGGCATCGGCGGCGGGCAGGGCGGGCGGTGCGCCCGAGGCCCCTTCCTCCGCGTTTTGCCAAGCGCGGGGTACGCCATCGGAAAATCCGTCGATCGCCCCCTGACGGCGGGCATCGGCGACCGGCTCGCCTTCGGTGCCCCGCGCGAGCAGCACGCCGGGGGCCGGGCTGTTGGCCGCGTCGGCAAACATCGCGCCGAGCGTTTCCTTGTATTCCGGGTGGGTGTAATTCACCAGCCGCAATGCCGGTCCGGCAAACGGCTGGAGCAACTTCACGACCGTGTGCCCGGAATTGCGTACCCCCAGTGCGGCGCGCATTTCCAACAAGCGCTCAAGGCCGGGCGACAGCGCGGCAATCGGCAGATAGGCGACGCGGCGGGCGCGCAGCGCCGCTTCGGCCTCGGCGCCCGACTGGCAAGCCGCATGGCCTAGCGCGGCAAAGATGGCCTGCGTCCCGACGCGATTCGCCCCGCTGTGATGCTGACCGTGGACCAGCACCGGAATGCCCTCGCGGGCGAGCAGCAGCGCCAGCAGCGGCGTCAGATTGGGTTGTTTGCGTGCGCCGTTGTAACTCGGCAGGAGCACCGGCGGCGGGGCATCGTCGGGCGCCTTGAGCGGGGTGAACGTCGCGTGGGCGGCGTCGAGCATCGCACGTAGTTCCACCGGCGTTTCGCCCTTGATGCGGTACGCAATCAACACGCCGCCAAGCTCCGCGGGCGCGACGCGATCCGCGAGAATTGCGTCGAACAGCGTACGCGTCTCGTCGGCGCTCAGCGGCCGCGCGCCCTTTGCCCCTCGGGCGATGGTTTTGAGCAGCGGTGCGCAGGCAAACGGAGCAGCAGTGGTCATGACGCGTCAGAAGTTCGGGATGGGAAAGAGGATTGCGGGTAGTACAGATAGTGCAGGCAGTACAGGTGGTGCGGGCCGCCACAGTACGCAGACCGCGGCGCAGACAGGCTTCCATCATACGCAATCAGGTGTTGCAGCGGGCAACGCTTCAAGTACCATCTCGTGTCTGTGCGGGACGTGGCGAGTGCCACGCAACAGACGGGCTACGACCCCCGCCGAACGTCCCGCCGCCTGCTCACCCGGAATATCCCGTCTTTGAGGAACGCCATGTCCACGCTGTACAGCTATTTCCGCAGTTCCGCCGCGTATCGCGTGCGGATCGCGCTCAATCTGAAGGGCCTCGACTACGACACCGTGCCGGTGCATCTCGTGCGCGACGGTGGCGAACAGCTCAAGCCCGCGTACCGCGCGCTCAACGTCAATGCGCTGGTGCCGACGTTTGTCGATGGCGACGTGAATATTCACCAGTCGCTCGCGATCATCGAATATCTGGAAGACATTCACCCGACGCCCGCCTTGTTGCCGGCCGATCCGGTGGCCCGGGCGCAGGTGCGTGCGCTGGCGCTCGATATCGCGGCAGATATCCACCCGATCGACAATCTGCGCGTGTTGCGTTACCTGAAGCACAACCTCGGCGTGACCGAGGAGCAGAAGAACGCGTGGTACGTGCACTGGGTGATCGAAGGGCTTACGTCGCTGGAAGCGCGTCTGCAAGCGCAGCCGCAGCCCGGCAAGTTCACGTTCGGCGACACGCCGACGCTGGCCGATTGCTGCCTCGTGCCGCAGATCTACAACGCCAATCGCTTCAAGATCGACATGACGCCGTTCCCGCGTATTTCGGCCGTGAATGCGCATTGCCTCACGCTCGATGCCTTCCAGCGCGCCACGCCCGAAGCGCAACCCGACGCAGAGTAAGTGCTTCGATGATCGATCCGGCTTTCTGGCGGGGCATGGCGCTCGGCGCCAGCCTCATTATTGCGATTGGCGCGCAAAACGCATTTGTCTTGCGGCAAGGCATTCTGAAACGTCACGTGGGTCTCGCCGTTGCGGTCTGTGCCGTTTGCGATATGGCACTCATCGCGGCAGGGGTGGCGGGCATGGGCGGGCTGATTGCCGCCTATCCGCGCTTTCTGACGGCCGTCACGTGGGGCGGTGCGGCGTTTCTGTTCTGGTACGGGCTGCGCGCGTGGCGGGCGGCGTTTCGCGGCACTGGCGCATTGCAGGCCGACGGCAGCCGTGTGGCGACGCAAGACATGACGTGGCAGCGTGCACTCGTGCTGGTGCTCATGCTCTCGCTGCTCAATCCGCACGTGTATCTCGATACGGTGATTCTGCTCGGCGGCATCGGCGCGCGCGAGCCTGCCCCGGGGAATGCGTGGTTTGCTGCGGGAGCAATGACCGCATCTGTGCTGTGGTTCACCACGCTGGGCTATGGTGCCCGATTGCTGGCCCCGCTATTCTCCCGCGCCCGCGCTTGGCAGATTCTCGACGGCATCGTCGGCGTGATGATGTGGGGGCTCTGCGCAGGGCTGATCGCGCAGCAGTTGTGATGCGGTGAAGCAGCGGCTGGTGCGCTGCCTGATGTACGCTGCCTGAGGTGCGTTGAAGCTGCCCCGAAAGCACAAAGAAAACGGCCCGCTACTCGTTGAGTGCGGGCCGTTGTTCTTTGGCGCAGAGGCGAATCGACTTACCCGAGCAAGGCGTCGGAGAACTCGCGTGCCGAGAACGGTTGCAAGTCTTCGACCTTCTCGCCCACGCCGATGAAGTAGACCGGCACCGGGCGCTGGCGGGCGATGGCGGCGAGAATGCCGCCCTTGGCCGTGCCATCGAGCTTGGTGACGATGAGGCCCGTGAGTTGCAGCGCGTCGTCGAACGCCTTGACCTGCGCGAGGGCGTTCTGGCCGGTGTTGGCGTCGATGACGAGCAGCACTTCGTGCGGTGCGCCGTCGGCGGCCTTGCCGAGCACGCGTTTGATCTTCTTCAGTTCTTCCATCAGATGCAACTGTGTGGGCAGGCGCCCGGCAGTGTCTGCCATCACGATGTCGATCTTTCGGGCGCGGGCGGCGCTCACGGCGTCGAACACCACGGCGGCGGGGTCGCCGCTTTCCTGCGCGACGACTGCGACGTTATTGCGCTCGCCCCAGATCGTCAGTTGCTCGCGCGCGGCGGCGCGGAAGGTGTCGCCCGCAGCGAGCAGCACCGACTGGTCATAGCTCTGGAAGTGCTTGGCGAGCTTGCCGATGCTGGTGGTCTTGCCGGCACCGTTCACGCCCGCGATCATCACCACCAGCGGGGCTTCGCGGCCCAGCACGAGGCTCTGTTCCAGCGGCGAGAGCAACTCGACCAGCAGATCGTGCAGCGCGCGCTTGACCTGTTCACCTTCGGTCAGGCGTTCAGACTTGACCTTCTTGCGCAGCGCGTCGAGCAGGAACGTGGTGGCTTCGACGCCCGCGTCGCTCATGAGCAGCGCGCCTTCCAGTTCTTCGAATAGATTCTCGTCGACCTTCACGCCGACGAAGATGCCCGTAAGCCCCGCGCTGGTTTTCGACAGCCCGGCCTTCAGGCGCGTGAGCCACGAACGCTTGGCGGCGGGCGCTGCGGCAGGGGCCGCTACGATTTCGCCGATGGCTTCACCGCTGTCGTCTTTGACGACGACCGGGGCGGGGGCCGGTGCGGGCGCAACTTCCGGTTCGAATTGCGCTTCAGGTTCCGGCTCAGGTTCCGGTTCAGGTTCCGGCAGCGCTTCCGGTTTGCGTTGCGGTTCGGCTTCCGGCGCAATCGTCACCGGATTGGGGACATTCGCCGCAGGCGTTTCAGACAACGCCGCCGTTTTTGACGCCTCGGCGTCACGGACGGGTGCGCTTTGCGGAACATCGGGTTCGGCGGCAGGCGTTGCCGTGGCAGCCGGGGTTTCCACAGGGGCTGGCGGCACCACGGGCGCCGCCGGTGCAGCCACCGGCGCTTGAGCGGCCTGCGGCGCAGCGGGCTGGGCCGGTGTCGGAGCAGGGGCAGCGGCAGGCGCGGCGGAGGCAGCTTCGGCGGCGGCCTTTGCAGCGTCGTCGTCGGCCTCGTTTTCGACGGGCGATGCGGGGCTCGGCTCGGCGGATTTGTTACCGCCCGACGTGAAACGCTTGAAGAAACTGAACATGGGGTGAGGAACTTGGCGTGGGGAGCGCGCTCGGAGACGTCTCTGATTTGTCGTGCCATTCGCGCCGGGCAAAACGCCCTACAATGGGCGGTCGCGTTTCCGGCGCGGGAAATGCGACGTATTTTATCAGACGCGTCTCGACGTCCATCAAGGGCAAAAGGGAATTCATGAGGGGATCCATGAGAGGAACCATGCGCTGGCTTCACGCCTTGGCCGGTCTGACCTTGGCCGGGGTGATTAGCCTGGGCCATGCCGCCGACACCACCGGCAGCAAAACGACGGACAACACTTCCGAATTCACGCTCTCCAACGGACTGCGGCTGATCGTGCGCGAAGACCATCGCGCACCGACGGTGGCGCATGTGGTCTGGTACCGCGCGGGCTCGCTCGACGAGTTCAACGGCACCACGGGTGTGGCGCACGCGCTCGAGCACATGATGTTCAAGGGCACGAAGACGGTCGGCCCGGGTCAGTTTTCGCGTCAGGTCGCCGCACTCGGCGGCCGCGAGAATGCATTCACCAGCAAGGACTACACGGGCTTCTTCGAGCAGACCGAGAAGTCGCGTCTGCCCGACATGATGCGTCTCGAAGCCGATCGTATGGCCAACCTGACACTCTCGGCCGACGAATTCGCCAAAGAGATTCAGGTGGTGATGGAAGAGCGCCGGCTGCGCACCGACGACCAGCCGCGTGCGTTGCTTTACGAGCAACTGATGGCGTCGGCATTGGTCGCCAACCCATACCGCCGGCCGATCGTGGGCTGGATGGACGATCTTCAGCACATGACCGTCGACGATACGCGCGCGTGGTACGAGCGCTGGTATGCGCCGAACAACGTAGTGGTGGTCGTGAGTGGCGACGTCGATCCGCAGCAGGTGCGCCGCTGGGCCGAGCAGTACTACGGTCCGATCAAGTCGCACGCGCTGCCCGAGCGCCGGCCGCAGAACGAACCCGCCCAACTGGGCGTGCGCCGTGTGTTCGTGAAGGCGCCCGCCGAGAACCCGAACGTGATGCTGGCGTGGCGCGCACCGCGTCTGACCGATGTCGAGAAGGATGACGACGTCTATGCGCTGCAAGTGCTGGCGGCGGTGCTCGACGGCTACGGCAACGCGCGGCTGACGAGCCGCCTCGTGCGCGAGCAACGCATCGCGAACGATGTGGGTGCCGGTTACGACGGCGTGGGTCGCGGCCCGCAGTTCTTCATCCTCGACGGCACGCCGGCACAGGGCAAGACGCCCGAGCAGATCGAGAAGGCCTTGCGCGCCCAAGTGGCCGACATTGCGGCGCACGGCGTGACCGAGGAAGAACTCAAGCGCGTGAAAGCGCAGGTCGTTGCGGGGCAGATTTACAAGCGTGACTCGGTGTTCGGTCAGGCGATGGAGATCGGTCTCAATGAAATGTCGGGCATCTCGTGGCGGCAGATCGATCGCATGCTCGAGAAGGTGAAGGCGGTCACGCCGGCACAGGTGCAGGCGGTGGCGGGCAAGTACTTCGGCGACGACACGCTGACGGTGGCCACGCTGGTGCCGCAGCCCGTGGATGAGGCGACACGCAAGCGCCGCGCCCAAGGGGCGGAAGACCTGAAGAACATGCGCTAAGAGGCCACCCGATGATGAAAATTACCGCACTACTGCGTGCGTTTGTCCTGCCTGCCTGCGTGGGCGCTGTTGCTGCTGTGGCAGCCATGCCGACGACGGCACTGGCGGCACTGCCGATCCAGACTTGGACGGCGCCCTCCGGTGCCAAAGTGCTGCTCGTGGAGAGCCATTCGATTCCGATGCTCGATCTGAACATCGATTTCGATGCGGGCAGTCGTTACGATCCGCCTGGCAAATCCGGATTGGCGTTGCTCACTGCCGGATTGCTCGATTCGGGCGCCATGGCAGTGAACGGCCGCCCGGCGCTGACCGAGGCGCAAATTGCCGACCGCTTTGCCGATGTGGGCGCGATGGAAGCGACGAGCGCGGGGCGTGATGCCGCAACCGTCACGATGCGCACGCTATCGTCGGCGGCCGAACGCGACGCCGCCGTCAGTACGATGGCGCAGTTCCTGCAACATCCGACGTTCCCCGAGGCCGTGCTCAAGCGTGAGGCTGCGCGCCTGTCGGCGGCGATTGCCGAGGCCAACACCAAGCCCGAAGCGATTGCCGAGAAGGCCTTCCGCAGTGCGATTTACGGCAGCCATCCGTATGGGGTGAGTGCCACGGTGGCGAGCGTGAATGCGGTCAAGCGTGACGATCTCGTGCGCTTCTATCGCGACATGTTCAGCCCGAAGCGCGCGGTGGTCACCCTCGTCGGCGACATCGATCGCGCACAGGCCGAGAAGCTGGTAGCCACGCTGACCGACGCCATGCCGGCGGGCATCCAGCCGCCGGCCATGCCGCCGGTGGCGGCGCTGCGCAGTGCCGTGCAGATCGATCTGCCGCACCCGGCCGAGCAGGCGCATATCGTGAGCGGTCAGGCGTCGGTGGCACGCAGCGATCCCGACTACTTCGCATTGCTCGTCGGCAACTATGTGCTGGGCGGCGGTGGCTTCGTGTCGCGACTCACGGCCGAAGTGCGCGAGAAGCGCGGGCTGACGTATGGTGTCACGAGCATGTTCGTCCCGCAGTTGCAGGAGGGGCCGTTCGAGATCAGCTTGCAGACGCGTCGCGAGCAGGCGCCTGAAGCGTTGAAGGTAGTCCGCGAGACGTTGGGCAAGTTCGTGCAGGACGGCCCGACTGATGCCGAAATGCAGGCCGCGAAGGACAACCTGATCAATGGTTTCCCGCTGCGTCTGGACAGCAATCGCAAGCTCTTGGCGAGCGTTGCCGCGATCGGTTTCTATAACCTGCCGCTCGACTATCTCGACACGTGGACCGACAAGGTCAAGGCCGTGACCGCTGCGCAGGTGAAAGACGCGTTTGCACGTCACGTGCAACCTGACCGGCTGGTGACTGTCGTCGTTGGCCCGGGCAATGTGTTCGGTGCCGCGAGTGCGGGTGCCGCGGCCGGTGGCGCTGCGGCAGCGGGTACGAAAGCGAAGTAACGCTGCGGTGCGATTCACGCAGTAGGAAAAAAGCGGCACCGGGAAATTTCCGATGCCGCTTTTTCTTGGGCGGCTGGTCGAATGCGTTATCCGTTATCGGCGCTATCGGCATTACCGTTGTTACCGCAGAATCCGCCGTCGCAGCAACGTCAGCGCAATCGCAAACGCGATCACTGCGTAGGCGACCAAGGCGGCCACGTGCAGCCACGGCTGGTCGATGGCGCGTCCGAGCATGGCGGGGCGAATCAACGCGATGGCGTGTGCGAGCGGCAACCACTCGGTGACGTGGCGCGCGGCCGCCGGGAGTTGCGACAACGGGAAGAACACGCCCGAGAGCAGCAACATCGGCGTCATGACGAGCGTCTGATAGAACATAAAGAAGTCGTAACTCGGCGCGAGTGCCGTCATGACCATCGCCAGACTCGCAAACGCGAAGCCGGCAAGCACCACCGCGGGCAGCACAACCGGCAAGGCGTCGAGCCGCGCGTAGCCGAGGACGCTGGCCACCAACAGAATCGCGAGGCCCGAGAGCACCGCTTTGCTGGCCGCCCAAGCCACTTCACCGAGCACGACGTCGCCCAGCGTCAGCGGCGTGTGCATGAGCGCTTCCCACGTGCGCTGCACATGCATGCGCGAGAAGCCCGAGTACATCGATTCGAAGCTCGCGGAAAACATCACGCTCGAGCCGACCGTGCCCGCGGCGAGAAACGCGATATAGGACGTGCCGTCCACATTCCCGACCATCATGCCCAGCCCAAAGCCGAGCCCGAACAGATAGATCATCGGGTCGGCCAGATTGCCGAACATCGACGCGATGGCGAGCTTGCGCCAGACGAGAAAATTGCGCCGCCACACACCGGTCCACGGGGTGAAGCCGGGGAGGTAGCGCGGTGTCTCTGGCCGCTGGGTGCGAGTTGTCAAACGTTCGGTCTGGCTCTGGCGATCGGCCTCAGTCATCGCGCATCTCCCGTCCGGTGAGTTTGAGGAAAACGTCTTCCAGATTGGCGCGCCGATGCAGATAACGCACACCGGGCTGATCGCGCAGTGCGTTCACAACCGGGGTGGCGTCGCGTACGTAGCAGAAGTGCGTCTCGCCGCTCGTCTCGATGCGCTCGGCCAACGGGGCAAGGCTTACCAGCAGCGCGTGCGGCACATCGCCGAAGACTTCGACCACGTCGCAACCGATCTCGCGCGCGACCAGCTCGGGCGGCGTGCCTTCGGCGATCTTGCGACCGGCATCGATCACGCACAGGCGATGGCACAGGCGCTCGGCCTCTTCCATGAAGTGGGTGGTGAGCAGAATCGTCTTGCCCTCGTTCATCAGCGATTTGAGCCGTTCCCAGATCAGATGGCGCGCTTGCGGGTCGAGCCCCGTCGTCGGCTCGTCGAGCAGCAGCAGATCGGGGTTGTTGATGAGCGCGCGGGCGAGCGTGAGGCGCCGCTTCATGCCGCCCGAGAGTTGCCCGACGCGCGCGTCGGCCTTCGATTCGAGCCGCGCAAAGGCGAGCAGGGCGGGTACGCGCTCGCGCACCTCGGCGGAGGAGAGTCCGAAATAGCGTCCGAAGATCGCCAGATTCTCGCGCACGGTGAAGTCGGGGTCGAGATTGTCGAACTGCGGCACCACGCCGATCCGGCGCCGGGCTTCCGGGGCGAGTCTGGGGACCGACAGGCCGCCGAGCCGGATCTCCCCGGCGTCGGGGGTGACGAGGCCCAGCAGCATGCGTAGCGTCGTGGTTTTGCCCGCGCCGTTGGGGCCCAGTAGCCCGAAACATTCACCGGGCGCCACGTGCAGTGACAGGTGATCGACGACGGGGCGTCCGTCGTAGGCTTTGCAGAGTTCGGTTACCTCGATGGCGGCATCGGTCATAGCGAATTCGGGGGTCTCCTGTCGTCTGGCATGCCCCTTCGAAACCACAGGGGGCAAGTCTTACGGGCGATGTGGTATGTTTCGCCTCAACAATGTAGCGTGAATTACCATGAATTTGGACGACCAGCGCGCGCAACCCTGCGCGCGATCTCACTATTTGGGCACTTTGGCCGTACTTAATGTTGCCGCCAACAATGTCGCCGCCAACGCCACACACCGGAGCGCCGCATGAAGTCAGGTTCCGGAAACGTCGCACGCGGCGCGCCCCAGCAGGTCCGCATCATTGGCGGCCAGTGGAAGCGCACGCCGCTGCCTGTGCCGCCCGGCGATGGCCTGCGTCCCACGCCGGATCGTGTGCGCGAAACGCTGTTCAATTGGCTTGGACAAGATCTCGACGGCCTGCGTTGCCTCGATGCCTTTGCCGGCAGTGGCGCGCTGGGTTTTGAGGCGGCCTCGCGAGGCGCGGCCCGTGTGCTGATGGTCGAATACGCCGCACCGGCCGTGCGCCAGTTGCGCGCCAATCAGGCCAAGCTCGCCGCCGATCAGGTCGAGATCGTGCAGGCCGACGCGCGGCGTCTGATAACCACACTCGCACCCGGGGCTTTCGACGTGGTGTTTCTCGATCCGCCGTTCGCGAGTGGCTGGCTGACCGATCTGCTGGCCCCTGCGGCCCGCCTGCTGGCGCCCAACGGCGTGATCTATGCTGAATCCGACGCGCCGCTCGACGACGAAGCGCTGGCGGCACTGGGGCTAGTGTGTGTGCGCCGGGCGAAAGCCGGAGCGGTGCATTATCATTTGCTTGAATCGATTCCGAAAACCTAGAGACCACAATGAACAAGTACGTAGTAACGGTCCCCAGCCGCGAGGAGACGTTGGCATGGTAGTGGCGATCTATCCGGGGACGTTCGACCCGCTGACCCGAGGGCACGAAGATCTGGTTCGCCGTGCGGCGGGCATTTTCGACAAGCTCATTGTCGGTGTGGCCGACAGTCGCAACAAGAAGCCGTTCTTCACGCTGGAAGAGCGCATCGATATCGCGCGCGAAGTGCTTGGGCACTATCCGAACGTGACGGTCGAGGGGTTTTCCGGGCTGCTCAAGGACTTCGTGCGTAAGCACCAGGCGCGCGTGATCGTGCGCGGGCTGCGTGCCGTGTCCGACTTCGAGTACGAGTTCCAGATGGCCGGGATGAACCGCTATCTGTTGCCCGACGTGGAAACGATGTTCATGACGCCGTCTGACCAGTACCAGTTCATCTCGGGCACGATCGTGCGCGAGATTGCGCAACTGGGCGGCGATGTCAGCAAGTTTGTGTTCCCTTCCGTCGAGAAGTGGTTGGTGACGAAAGTCGGCGACCTGTCGGCGAAGGGATGAGTATCGCGCGCGCCGGTCTGGCCCCGGGTCTGACCCGAGGTTTGACTCGGATGGCGGGCCGGCGTCGCGATACAGTTGGAGGTGCCGTATGGCCTTGATGATTACCGATGAATGCATCAATTGCGACGTGTGTGAGCCCGAGTGCCCGAACGACGCAATTTCGATGGGGGTCGAGATTTATGAGATCGACCCGAACAAGTGCACCGAGTGTGTCGGGCACTTCGATGAACCGCAGTGCGTGCAGGTGTGCCCGGTAGAGTGCATTCCGATCAATCCGGAACACGTCGAGACGCCGGCGCAGTTGCTCGCGAAGTACACCCACCTGCAAGCGGACAAGCTGGCCTGATACGCCGGGTTGCTTATTTCCCCGGCGTGGCGTGCAGGCGCATCATCGCCTTTTCCATCTCACCTTTCACGACGAGATCGACGATGTCGAGCGAACGCGACATCGCGTCGTCGATTTGCGCTTGTTCTTCCTTGCGCGGCGGCTTCAACACGAAGTCCACCACCTGTTGCTGACTGCCCGCCGGTTGCAGCGTGCGCGGATGGCCGATGCCCAGACGCAGACGCCAGAAATCAGGCGTCGTCAGATGCGCGGCAATGTCCTTCAGGCCGTTATGGCCGCCACTGCCACCGCCGCGTTTGAGTTTGACGCCACCGGGCGGCAGATCGAGTTCGTCGTGCACGACGAGAATTTCATCCGGCAGAATCTTATAGAAGCGCGCGAGCGCGACCACCGACTGCCCTGAGCGGTTCATGAACGTCTGGGGTTCGAGCAGCCAGACCTCGCTGCCGGCGATGCGTGCGCGGGCCGCATAGCCATGAAAGCTCTTCTGGTTCGACAGCGAGGCGCCGCTTTGCTGCGCCAATGCGTCGACAAACCAGAAGCCGGCGTTGTGCCGGGTGGCCGTGTATTCAGCGCCCGGATTGCCGAGCCCTACGATCAGCTTGATCATTTCGGTATCAGATCTTGTGTGCAACCTACGCAGGATAGGCGCACCGCAATAAAAAAACCCGCCGGGACATGACGTCGCGGCGGGTTTTGCGTCCAGCGTCGCCGCTGAAGGACAACTCGCAGGCTTAGGCAGCCGGCGTTTCGCCTTCGGCAGCCGGGGCAGCAGCTTCATCAGCAGCAGCGCCCGCCGGTTGAACGGCTTGCGCCACGACCGGGTTTTCTTGCTCGACGTGCAGCACGAGCGTCACGCCTTCCGGCAGCTTGACGTCCTTAGCATGCACGGTTTGACCAGCAGCCAGCTTCGACAGATCGACTTCCAGGAATTCCGGCAGCTTGCCCGGCAGGCAGCTGATGTCGAGGTCGTTCACGATGTGGCTGATCACGTTGGCCGACAGCTTCACTGCGGGCGACTCTTCAGCGCCCAGGAAGTGCAGGGGCACCTTCACGTGGATCGGCTTGGTGGCGTCGACACGTTGGAAATCCACGTGCAGAACCAGTTGCTTGAACGGGTGGTACTGCACATCGCGCAGCAGCACTTGTTCCGACTTGCCAGCGATTTCCAGCTCGAGAATCGACGAGTGGAAAGCTTCTTTACGCAGGGCGTGCCACAGTGCGTTGTGATCGAGTTCGATCAGTTGCGGATCAACGTTACCACCGTACACGATGCCTGCGGTCTTGCCGGCATTGCGCAGGCGGCGGCTCGCACCCGTACCTTGCAGATTACGCTCAAAAGCGACGACTTTCATAACAACTCCTTGTACCACCCGCGACCAGGTGGCGATTTCTTCCTGAACTTTTCCGTGCAAAAAACACGGGTTTCAGGAACGACAAAGGCGGGGAAAACGCTCCCCGCCGACATGACAACGGCGCCACACAGGCGCCGTCGCAAAAATTCTACCGAACGCTTACTCCGCGAACAGCGACATCACCGAGTCGCCGCGACGGATGCGCGAGAACGTCTCGGCGAGCAGGCCAGCGCAGCTCAACTGGCGAATCTTGCCGCCCTTCGAGTCGTCGCGCAGCGGAATCGTATCCGTCACGACCACTTCGTCGAGCGCCGAAGCGTTGATGCGCTCTGCTGCGCCACCCGAGAGCACCGGGTGCGTACAGTAGGCGTAGACCTTCTGTGCGCCGCGTTCCTTCAGTACTTGCGCTGCCTTGCAGAGCGTGCCGGCGGTGTCGACCATGTCGTCCATGATCACGCACGTACGGCCGTCGACTTCACCGATGATGTTCATCACTTCGGCCACATTGGCCTTCGGACGACGCTTGTCGATGATGGCCAGATCGCAATGCAGTTGCTTCGCGAGTGCACGGGCACGCACCACGCCGCCGACGTCCGGCGAAACCACCAGCAGGTTTTCGTGATTCTGCTTGCGCACATCAGCCAGCAGCAGCGGCGAGGCGTAAATGTTGTCGACCGGGATATCGAAGAAACCCTGAATCTGGTCGGCGTGCAGGTCCATCGTGATGATGCGCTCGACGCCTGCGATTTGCAGCATGTTGGCTACGACCTTCGCCGAGATCGCCACGCGCGCCGAACGGGGGCGGCGATCTTGACGGGCATAGCCGAAATACGGGATGGCAGCAGTGATCCGGCCGGCAGAAGCGCGCTTGAGCGCGTCGACCATGATCAACAGTTCCATCAGATTGTCGTTGGTCGGCGCACACGTCGACTGGAGGACGAAGACGTCCTTGCCGCGCACGTTTTCCTGGATTTCGACTTGGATTTCGCCATCCGAGAATCGGCTGACCATGGCCTTGCCGAGCGGGATGCCGAGAGTGTTGACGACCTCTTGGGCCAGGGCGGGATTGGCGTTCCCGGTGAATACCATTAGGTTATCACTACTCATCTGGCTACCTGCGGGACGTATTGATGCTGAGACTGAACGACAGAGAAATTGGCAGGGGAGGAAGGACTCGAACCCTCGTATGCCGGAATCAAAATCCGGTGCCTTAACCAACTTGGCGACTCCCCTACACTAACCGATGCCTTTGTTGCGTCGTAGGATACGCAGCAAAGTAAAACTTTTTCACGCAAATGCGAACAACGGGTGTTCGGCCAGACCGGCGGTCACTTGACCGAGCCAGCGCTCTGGCAATCGCTTACATGCCGCTTCCGCTTCTGCCTTCGTGTCGAATGCTGCAAACACGCTGGCGCCGGATCCCGTCATGCGAGCTGTGGTGAAGGTTCTGAACCAGTCAATCACAGCAGCGACTTCCGCGTATTCTCGAGTGACTACCGCCTGCATGTCGTTACGGAAAATTTCATCCGTTTCGAACACGTTTTTGTTGGCGTGCTCAAGAAAGAACGCCATTGTGACGACGTTCGAATCCCTTGTCAACAGGGGATCACGAAAAATCTTATCGGTTGCGACGTGTACCCGCGGGTTGACGACCAGAAAGTGCCGTTGCGGTAGATCCACTGCCTGCATTTGCTCGCCCAGCCCCTCGGCAAACGCATTGCGCCCGAACACGAAGAACGGCACGTCGGCACCGAGTTTGAGTGCCAGCGTCTGGAGTTCGGCACGCGGCAGATCGAGCTGCCACATACGGTTGAGCGCGAGCAGGGTGGTTGCGGCGTCCGAGCTGCCGCCGCCGATGCCGCCACCAGCCGGCAGGCGCTTCTCGATGCCGATATCCACGCCGAACTGCACCCCGCAGTGTTCCTGAAGCAACCGCGCGGCCCGCACCGTCAGATCGGTCTCGGGCGGCACGCCGGGCAGCGGGTTCGTATGCACGATCTTGCCGTCGTCGCGGCGCTCGAAATGCAGCGTATCGGCCCAGTCGATCAGCTGGAAGACGGTTTGCAGCTCGTGATAGCCATTGGGCCGGCGTCCCACGATGTGCAGGAACAGGTTCAATTTGGCCGGAGCCGGGCAGTCACGCAGGATTTCGTACATGGCAATGCGTTTTGAGGGCCGACGGCAGGGGCCGGCGGCCGGAATGCAGGGACTCGTTCGTTCGCGGTCATCGAGCGGCCGCTTGAGCAAGAGGCGCCAAGGATAGCACCGCCGGGCGCTGCTTACTCGTCGATCACCAGCCGTACCGCCAGCGGCGAGCCATCGAGATCGCGCGAGAGGTCGACGCGTTTCACACGCAGGGGTGTGGTGTCGAAATACGCCTGATAGTCGATGGTCCAGCCGTCCTGAACGAGGCGCGTCGGGCGTTGCGTCTGCGGATCGCGTTGGATATTCGCCTGCGAGCCGGGCGCGCCCTGCATATGCAGCCAGTAGCGCAAACCGCCGACCGGCAGGGCAAAGCCGAGCGCGTCGTGCATCACGTCTTCGAGGCGCGGCCCAGTCAGCGGTGCCTTGCCCGGCAATTCGAGCGAGGCGCCCCGCGGGCTCTCCCGCACGATCGCCTGCGTTTGCCCGAGCGGATCGAGCAATTGCACGGTGGCGTTTTCGCCGCTTTGCTGCCAGTCGAAATTACCGTACGTATTGCGCGCCTCGCCGTTCTGTTCGAATCGAATCGAGAAACGTCCCCGGTAATGCTCGACGCTGGTGCCTTCGGCCTGTGCGATAGGGGCGGGCGGTGCGAGGCTCGCACACCCGGTGCCGAGCACGGCGGCAGAGATGGCGAGCGCCATGCCGGCGGCCCGCATCGTCAGACGCGGGCGCGGCAACATCGAGAGATCGTGACGGGACAAGGGTAGTTGGGGCAAACGGGACATCGTCAGCAAAAAGAAAGGCGTCGCGAGGAAAGGCTCGCGACGCCGGTATCACAGCATTACGGCGTGACGTTGTAACGCTTCATCGTCGAGCGCAGCGTGTCGTCGTCGCTATCGACCTTGAGCGCTTCGCGCCACGTCTTGCGGGCTTCGTCCTGCTGGCCGCTTTCCCACAACACTTCGCCCAGATGCGCGCCGATTTCGGCCTGCGCCTGAATGCCGTACGCCCGGCGCAGCAATTCGAGCGCCTGCGTCTTGTCGCCAAGGCGGTACTTCACCCAAGCGAGGCTGTCCATGATGTACGGATCGTCCGGTGCGAGCGACGACGCCTTCTGCAACAGCTTGAGCGCTTCCGGCAGACGCGTATTGCGCTCGGTGAGCGAGTAGCCCAGCGCGTTGTAAGCCTGCGCGTTGTCGGGCTGCGCCGTCATCACGCGACGCATGGCTTTTTCCATGACGTCGTAATGCTTGTTCAGTTCCGCGACCATGCCGTACTGGTAGAGCAAATCGGGATCGTCCGGATGATCCTTGACCTCGACGGCGAGCAGCTTCTCGGCATCGTCATAGCGCTTCGCTTTGACGAGCAGATCGGATTCCGCGCGCTTGAGCGCGAGTTGCTCGCGCGGGTCGCTCGACTTGATGCCGTGCAGCAGCGCGCGGCCTTCTTCGACCTTGCCCTGATCGGCGAGCAATTGCGCGCGGCCGATTTGTGCCGGCAGATAGGCGTTGCTGTCTTCGCGAATCTTCGAGAGCCACTTGTCGGCGGCCGGGTAATCCTTGCGATCCTGCGCAATCTGCGCGAGATACACATACGCTTGCGCGCCGTCGGTGTTCTGTTGTTCGGCTTCGGTCGCGTACTTCTGCAAGTACTGTTCGGCCGCGCCGGGATGCTTGGCGTGCAGGTTGAGCAGCGCCAGCGCCATCAGCGTCGACAACTCGTGCGGATAGCGCTTCTCGAGCGTCTCGAACTGCTTTTGCGCGGTATCGAGCTGGTTGTCGGCGAGCAGCAGCTTGGCGTAGGCGAAGCGCGCTTCCTTGGCATCCGGATTGCGGTCGAGGAACGTCTTCAGGCCGGCAATGGCGCTTGCGCGCTCCTCCGGACCCATCTGACCGTAAAGCAGCGCGGCCGCTTCGTAATCCGGCTTCAGCTTGAGCGCCGTTTCGAGCGACTTACGCGCGCCGGCGGTGTCGCCTGCGTCGAGTTGCGAGCGGGCCAGTGCCAGTTGCGCTTCGGGGCGTTGCTGATCGTTCGCGAGCATGCGCTTGAGCGACTCGATGCCGGTGGCACGTTCCGGGCTGCGCGCAATCATCTGCTGCAACTCGAGAATGGCTTGTCCGCGGCGCGCTTCCGGCACCTTGTTCAATTCGTCGGTGAGCAACGGCTCGGCTTCCGCCAGATGGCCGGTGCCGACTTCGAGGCTGGCCAGCAACTGCGTGGCCGGACGCCACGTCGGGTCCAGTTGATGCCACAAACGGGCCGCGACGAGGGCGTCGCCGAGCTGGCGTGCGCCGAGTGCGATCTCCACCGCGCGGCGCGCCATGCGCGGGTCCTTCGTGCGGTTGGCGAGCGAGACGTAAGTGTTGAAGGCGGGTGCGAGGTTGCCTTGTTGGAGGCTTAGTTCGGCGGCCGTCACTTCGAACACGATTTCGCTGGAGAGCGCGACGTTCGGCAGCTTCTCTTTCGGCACGTCGGCGTTGGGCGGAACGTCTTCGCTATCTGCGTCGGCATCGGCGTTGGCGCCTGCCTTGCTCGCGGCGCCCGGCTTTGCCGCCTTCGACGGCGCAGCGCCGGGGGCGGCCGGTGCGGCCGGTTGTGCGGGCTGGACGACACCGGGTTGACCGGTCTGGGCGAAGGCGTTCGAAGATGGCAGAAATGCCATGATCGCGCTGGCGCAGGTCACGCCGAGCGCCGTAGCACCGGCCAAAGCACCGCGCGCCAAGGCGCCGCGCAGACGGGAAGGCACGGCCACCGAGGGCTTCGAAGCGGTGAGAATGGACGGGAGACGAGTGTTCGGCATAGGGATCCACGGCAGGTTTCGAGCGATTGTAGCGCGCCCGATACAATAGAGTCTAAATCCTCAGCAAACGTTCGCAGGCATGCCTGAACTCCCCGAAGTCGAAGTCACCCGCCGCGGCATCGCGCCGCATGTGGCGGGCACGCGCGTCGCTCGTATCGACGTTCGCAATGCATCGCTGCGCTGGCCGGTACCCGCCGGGCTCGACGCCTTGTTGCGTGGCGAGACGCTCATCGATGTGACCCGCCGCGGTAAATACCTGCTGCTCGAATATGCGCCGGGCTGGTTGCTCGTGCATCTGGGCATGACCGGGACGTTGCGCGTCTTGCCCGAGCCCGAAGCACTGCCGGTTGCCGGTATTCACGATCACATCGATCTCGTGTTCGAGCGCTGCGCATTGCGCTATCGCGATCCCCGCCGCTTCGGCGCCGTGCTGTTTCATCCGCGCTCGGCCGGCGATGTGCTCGGTCATGCGTTGCTTGCGAATCTCGGCGTCGAACCGTTCTCCGATGCGTTCGACGGCAACCTGCTTTACGCCGGTACTCGCGGGCGCACCGTCGCCATCAAGCAAGCGTTGCTGGCCGGCTCGATCGTCGTTGGCGTGGGCAATATCTATGCGTCGGAAAGCCTCTTTCGCGCGGGCATCAATCCACGGCTTGCCGCGGGAAAGTTGTCGCGTCCGCGCTGTGAAAAGCTCGCCATCGCGGTGCGGGAAACGCTCGCCGCAGCGATCGAGAAAGGCGGCAGCACATTGCGCGATTTTGTCGGCAGCGACGGCAAGAGCGGTTATTTCCAACTCGAGTACTTCGTCTACGACCGGGCAGGGCAGCCGTGCAGAGTGTGCGGCACGCCCATCCGGCAGATCGTGCAGCAGCAGCGCTCCACGTTCTTCTGCCCGCACTGCCAGAAATGAAAGCGTCTGACCCCCACAAGAATAGCCATGCCCCAATCGTTGACTGAAACCTTCGCCGAACGCCTGATCGCGTGGCAGGCCGAACACGGCCGCCACGACCTGCCGTGGCAAAACACACGCGATGCCTACCGCATCTGGCTCTCGGAAATCATGTTGCAGCAGACGCAGGTGGCGACGGTCATTCCGTATTACGCCCGGTTTCTCGAACGATTTCCCGATGTCGCGGCACTCGCTGCCGCGCCGCAGGACGACGTCATGGCGCTCTGGGCCGGCCTTGGCTACTACTCCCGCGCGCGAAATCTGCATCGCTGTGCACAAGTCGTGGTGGCCGAGCACGGCGGCCGCTTCCCGTCCGACCCCGAGACGCTCGCGACGCTGCCCGGTATCGGCCGGTCGACGGCGGCGGCCATTGCCGCATTCGCCTACGACGCGCACGCAGCGATTCTCGATGGCAACGTCAAGCGGGTACTGGCGCGCGTCTTCGGCATTGAAGGTTTTCCCGGCACGCCGAAGATCGAGCGCGAGATGTGGGCATTGGCGGAATCGCTGCTGCCCGAGCGCGATCTGCCGGCGTACACGCAGGGCATGATGGATCTGGGCGCAACGTTGTGCGGACGCGGCAAGCCGCGTTGTGAGGCATGTCCGTTCGACAGCGATTGCGCGGCTCACGCAACCGGACGCGAGCGCACGCTGCCGACGTCGAAGCCTAAAAAGGCACAGCCGGAGCGTTACGTGGATGTGCTGGTGATTCGGGCCGGTGAGCGGGTGCTGTTCGAACGGCGGCCTGACAGCGGCATCTGGGGTGGGCTGTGGAGCCTGCCGGAACTCACGCCGCCGCTCGACGCTCGTGAGGATGACGACGCCTCACTGCGTGACCGCATTGGCGCGCGCGCGTCGACATTGGGTGCCGCGCATGGCGTGGTGCGATCGATGGTGCCGCTGCTCGGGCTCACGCATGTGTTCACGCACTTCAAACTGCATCTCCGCCCGTGGCTGGTGACGATGGCCCAGTCGGCCGAATCGAGCGCGGCAACGGGCTCACAGCAGGCATGGATGAATGCGGGGGAGGTGGCCGGGGCCGGTCTGCCGTCGCCGATCCGCAAAATTGCTGATGCGCTTGCGCCCGACGACGGGCAATTGTCGCTGCCGGCCTGATTCAAGCCGACTGGGTGTGATTCAGGCGCCGTCGCCGTCCGCAAGTTCGCGGTGGCGCACCAGTACGCTCGATTCGGCGCGAAAGCGCTCGCCGAGTGTTTCGGCGATGAACACCGAGCGGTGTTGTCCGCCGGTGCAGCCGATGGCCACGGTCAGGTAGCTGCGGTTATCGCGCATGAAGCTCGGCAGCCACTTTTGCAGATACGCGCCGATGTCGTTGATCATTTCGTCGACTTCCGGAATTGCAGAGAGGAAGTCGATGACGGGCTGGTCGCGGCCGGTTAGCGGGCGCAGTTGCGTGTCGTAGTACGGATTGGGCAGCGAGCGCACGTCGAAGACGAGATCGGCATCGAGCGGCACGCCGTGCTTGAACCCGAACGATTCGAACATCAGCGTCAGACCCGTGTGATCGTGCTGCACGAACTCGCGAATCCAGCGGCGCAACGCACTCGCGCGCAAATTGCTGGTGTCGATCTGGTGACCCAGTTCGGTCACGCTGTTGAGCATCTCGCGCTCTTTCTCGATGGCCTCGACGAGCGACCCGCTGGCATTCACGGGATCGGTGGAGGCGGCAGAGAGCGGATGGCGGCGGCGCGTTTCCGAGAAGCGTTGCACCAGCGTTTGCGTGGTGGCATTCAGGAACAATACGCGCACATCGTGGCCGAAACGGCGCAAACCCCCGACGATCGGCGGCAGATCGGCGAGCGAGCCGCCGCTGCGCGCATCGATGGCGACGGCCAGACGTGTGTAGTTCTGTGTTTCGAGGTATTCGGCGAGCTCAGGCAGAAAGCGCGACGGCAGATTGTCGACGCAGTAGTAGCCCGCATCCTCGAGGACGTTCAGGGCGAGCGATTTGCCCGAACCCGAAACGCCGGTAATCAATACGATCTTCATGGCATTTCCCGGATACAACCATGATGGTAAGCGATTGTGTCGTTCGGGTGTCGGGCTTGAAATTACGTGAATGGTTCCGCGCGGTTTTCAGGCGTTCGCTCATTCTGGGCGCGATCGGTGCGCCAATGAAAACGGCGCCCGTGGGGGCGCCGTTCGCGAACACCGTGGGCGGGCTGGATATCAGGCTGCCGGTTGATTCGACAGACACTGCTTCATGAACGCCTTGCGGTCGTCGCCCTTCTTGCCGGTGGCGGCGGTATTGCAGGACTTCATCTTCTCTTGCTGAGTCTGCTTGGCGGCCGGGGCCGGGGTGCCGGCGGCCGACAGGCACTGCTTCATGAACGCCTTGCGATCGTCGCCCGTCTTGCCGGTCGCCTGTTGATTACAGGCGGTCATCTTGTTGTTTTGCGAGTTCGCCTTGGGGGCCGCCGGTGCTGAGGCCGTTTGTGCGAAAACCGGCGATGCGAGCAACGGGGACAGCAGGAGCAGTGCAGCGAGTGCTTTCTTCATGGTCGTCTCTCCATAGGGTCGGACACGCAAGGGGAAGGACTGCGTGGCGATTACAACATGAAAGAAAACGCGCCGCAATCGCGCGGCGTTGACAGAAAAAAGCAGAAATTGCGGTAAACCCGGGGGATTTTACCGGCCCGTGGGGCGCGGGGGCTCGCTTAGAGGAGCTTGCCCTGCATGCCGTCCGGGTCCTGCATGGCCTGACGCTGACGCTCCATGAAGTCCTTGAGCGTATCGATGCCACGCAGTTGCAGAATCGTGTTGCGCACGGCAGCCTCGACCAGCACGGCGAGATTTCGCCCGGCCGCCACTTGCAGGATCACCTTGTTGATGGGCAGGCCCAGCACGTCGACCGTTTGCGCTTCGAGCGGCAGGCGCTGGAATTCGCCATCGGGGCGGCGCACCAGTTGCACGATCAGCTTGAGCTTCATTTTCCGGCGCACGGCCGTCTCACCGAAGATCGTCTTGATGTCGAGCAGGCCAAGGCCACGCACTTCAAGCAGGTTCTGCAACAGCGGCGGACAACGGCCTTCCACGAAATCGGGGCCAAGACGCACGAAATCGACGGCATCGTCGGCGACCAGCCCGTGACCACGGCTGATCAGTTCCAGACCCAATTCGCTCTTGCCGAGGCCGGAGTCGCCCGTCAGCAGCACGCCCATGCCCAGAATGTCGATAAAAACGCCGTGCATCGTGCAACGCGGTGCGAACACGCGCGAAATGTACAGGCGCAGGCTATCGATGACCGAAGCGGTCGAGAGCGGGGTCGTGAACAGCGGGGTGGATGAGCGTGTGCAGCGCAGCACGAGGTCGGGCGGGGCTTCGAGACCGTCGGCCACCACGAGGAACGGCGGCTCCAGCGCAATCACCTCACCCATATGACGCTTGCGGTTTTCTTCCGTCAGACGCTGGTAGTAGCGCAGTTCGGCTTCGCCCAGCACCTGAATACGGTTCGGGTGGATGAGGTTCAAGTGACCGACGAGGTCGGCACTCGATGTGGCAGTGGCCACGCTCTCCGGCGTAAAGCCGCGTTCCCACCCCTCATGGCCGGTCAGCCACGACAGCCGCAGCGTGGCGGCGTTGTCGTCGAAAATGCTTTGCGCGTTGATGCCGGTCAGTTCCACCGCGTCGCCTCGTTCGGTTGGGGGTGTGGGGGTCTACGCTACGGGGCTTGTCTGGCGTGCCGGTTCAGGGCTGCCAGTTCGCGAGCGCCGAATGAATGTCTTCGGCACTCGGTGCATTCGACAACGTCTCGCGCATCGTTCGATCCGAGAGCAATTGTGCAATCTCAGACAGAATTTCGAGATGTTGCTGGGTGGCCTGTTCGGGAACCAGAAGGAAAAACAGCAGGGACACCGGCTGGCCGTCGGGGGCTTCGAAGGGGATCGGCGCTTCGAGGCGCACGAATGCTGCCATCGGGTGCTTCAGGCCCTTGATGCGACCATGCGGAATCGCAACGCCTTCGCCGAGCCCGGTCGAGCCGAGTCGCTCGCGCGCGAAGAGATTGTCGGTGATGACAGCGCGGGTGAGCCCGGCATTGCTCTCGAAAAGGAGCCCGGCTTGCTCGAAGACGCGCTTCTTGCTGGTGACGGAGAGTCCAAGCAGGATGTTGGACGCAGGTAAGAGTTTGACTAAACGGTTCATCTTGTAATGCGGGCGAACACGTAGTCGCCCTCCAACCCCCGATTGACCTCGCATTATAGACCACCTGCCGCCGACCCCTGCGCCATTCCCCAGAAATGCGCCGGACCATATAAAAGGGGCCGTTCAACGGCCCCGCGGTGGGTGATGCCAGACTATGACAGACGCAATTGCAGGCGCGAGGTTCCGCGCGGGCTTTCGCCGGTGTCAGTCGACGCGACTACCACGCCAGGAAGCACTCATTGCAGCGGTTCCTGCTCGGGCGGCTGCTGATGCTTGATGGCCTCGCGACCGTGGTCCTGAACCTTGTCCTTGAACTGGATTACCTTGCGGTCGAGCATGTCGATCAGCTTGTCGATGGCGGCGTACATATCTTCGTCACACTTCTCGACGAAAATCTCCTTACCCTTGAGAAACACCGTAATGCTGGCTACCTGGCGTCCGGTTTTCTCCTTGGTCTTGTCGACAGAGAGGATCACCTCGGCGCCCATCACTTGATCGAAATGGCGCAACACGCGGTCAAGCTTGTTAATCACAAATTCGCGCAGCGAAGGCGTGAGTTCGAGATGGTGTCCACTGATCTTCAGATTCATAGCTGCTCTCCTTGCTGAAATGCCGAAGTGCAGGCCACGTCACAAATGACGGGCTAGCGGGAGTGCGAGCCATTCATGTGACGCAATGTCGCACTGCGGCGTTATGCCCCAGCAGGCCAACACGGCTCACCAGGACCGTCCTACAAAGATTTGCGCAAGTTGACTGCGGGAATTCGCATGGCTTCGCGGTATTTCGCGACAGTGCGTCGCGCCACCACGAATCCCTGCTCAGCCAGCAGTTCCGCGATACGGCTGTCGGAAAGGGGGCTCTGCGGGTCTTCGGCTCCTATCAGTTGCTTGATGAGGGCACGGATGGCCGTGGATGACGCGGCCCCTCCGGCTTCCGTCGCGACGTGCGAACCAAAGAAGTACTTAAGCTCGAAAGTTCCGAATGGAGTGAGCATGTACTTACTGGTTGTCACCCGCGAAATCGTGGATTCGTGTAAACCCAGCGTATCAGCAATCTCGCGCAAAACCAAGGGGCGCATGCCGATTTCGCCGTGGGAAAAGAAGTTCTTTTGACGCTCGACAATGGCCTGCGCCACGCGCAGGATCGTGTCGAATCGCTGCTGAATGTTCTTGATCAGCCAGCGCGCTTCCTGCAACTGCTGTTGGAGATTCCCGGTGCCCGGATCGTTGCGGTTATTTCGCAGAATACGCGCATACATTTCGTTGATGCGCAGACGCGGCATCACCTCGGGATTGAGCTCCGCCGTCCACCCGCTGCCCTGCCGGCGCACGAGCACGTCGGGAATGACGTAGTCGGCCTGCGGCGTGCCGTAGGCGGCTCCCGGAAACGGGTCGAGCGAGCGAATGAGCTGATGCGCGGCACGCAGGCTGTCTTCGCCGACACCGAGCACACGGCGCAACCGCGTGTAGTCGCGCGCGGCGAGCAGTTCCAGATGATCGGAGACGATACGCAGCGAAATCGTGCGCACCGGGCTGGCGGGCAGCCGCTGCAATTGCAGCCGCAGGCACTCGGACGGGGTCCGGGCGCCGACGCCGGCCGGGTCGAAGCTTTGCAGCAGCGCCAGCGCGGCATTGATCTCTTCAGCCTCCAGCGACAGTTCTTCGGCCACTTCCGCCTGAATTTCGTCGAGCGTGGTGCCGAGATAACCGTCTTCGTCGAGCGACTCGATCAGAAACTCCACCAGCGCGCGATCGCGCGGCGCAGCCTTGGTCACGCGCAACTGGGCCAGCAGGTGTTCACGCAGATTCGGATGGTCGACGTGCAGCTGCGGGCGCGAGTTGTTGTCGTCGTCGTCGGTGGCATTGCCCGTGCGGGCAAAGTCGTTCAGGCTCCAGTCGCTGCCGCTGTCCTGGCCGTTATCGTCGAAACGCGCTTCGCCGTCGAGCTCGCGTGCCTCGTCGTGACCGTTACCCTCGGACGGTGCGTCGTTCGTGCTGCTGACCGATGTCGTGCGTTCGTTGCGAAGCGAGCCGTCGGTGCCGACGCGTACGGACCCGGCGAGCCAGTCGTCTTCGCGCTCGAGCATCGGGTTCTGGGTGAGGGCATGCTCGACTTCTTGTTGAAGTTCGAGCGTCGACAGTTGCAGCAATCGGATCGACTGTTGCAACTGCGGGGTGAGGGTCAGGTGTTGCGAGGTGCGGAGTTGGAGGGTCGGTTTCATAACGTTTCTCGCCTTCATTGTAGAGGCTTTGTCACGTCAGCGAAACCGGCCTGCCTCGCTATCGGAGGCAGGGTTTACATGCGAAAAATTAGCTTTACATCCGGAAATTTTCGCCCAGATAAACGCGCCGGACGCTTTCGTCGGCAACGATCTGGTCAGGCGTGCCGGCGGCGAGCACCGAGCCTTCGCTGATGATGTACGCGTGATCGCAGATACCGAGCGTTTCGCGCACGTTGTGGTCGGTAATCAGGACACCGATACCTCGGTCTTTCAGGAAGCGCACGATGCGCTGAATTTCCAGCACTGCAATCGGGTCCACCCCGGCGAACGGCTCATCGAGCAGGATGAAGCGCGGCTGGGTGGCCAGTGCGCGGGCAATTTCCACGCGACGGCGCTCGCCGCCCGAGAGCGACATGGCCGGGTTCTCGCGTAAATGCGCGACTTGCAGCTCGTCGAGCAGCGCTTCGATGCGGCGCTCGATTTCGTCGCGCTTGAGCGGCTTGCCCTGCGCATCGACCTGCAATTCGAGCACGGCGCGAATATTGTCCTCGACCGTGAGCTTGCGGAACACCGACGCTTCCTGCGGCAGATACGAGACCCCCATGCGGGCGCGCTCGTGAATGGGCAGTTCGCTGATCAGGTTGCCATCCAGTTGAATTTCGCCGTCGTCGGCAGGCACCAGCCCCACGATCATGTAGAACGACGTGGTCTTGCCGGCGCCATTGGGCCCGAGCAACCCCACGACTTCACCGCTTTTCACGTCGAGCGAAACGTCTTTGACGACAGTCCGGGCGCCGTATTGCTTCTTGAGCGAGCGCACGACGAGCGCGCTGGGCTTGCCGACCATGCCGGCGCCCTGGTTGATGCTGGAAGCGTTGCTTTGGTCGGGATTACTCACGCGGATTCTCTAGGCGTTTGGAAGGAGCCAGTGCCGGCAGGTCGCCCTTGGGCGCTGCGGCGGGCTTGCTCGCGCCGCCGGGCTGCGCTTGATTGGCGCCCGTGGCATTGCGAGGCGCGAGCGTCGCACGCACGCGGCCATTCGGGTTGTTCGAATTGACCTGATCGGCGCCGCTGTTGGCCGTGTACACCTCGTTGTAAGTATCGTACGTGATCACGCTGCCGTGAATCTCGTCGAGCACCTTCGTGCCACCGGCCAGACGCTTGAGCGTGGCCTGCGTTGTCAACGTGGCGACTTCGGTCTTGCCGTTGTAGTAGATCGTCTGGCCCCAGCCGTCGATGTACTCGTCCAGACCGTCGCGCTTCTGGCGCATGTAAGCGAGCGGGCCGCCCGGCTTGTAGTAAGCGGTGGCGTACTGATAGCCCTCCGGATCCTGAGTCACTTCGACGCGATCGGCCTTGAGGAGAATGGTCCCCTTGGTCATCGTCACGTTGCCGGTGAAGATGTTGACCTGCTTGAGGTCGTCATAGCTCATGTGATCCGCTTCGATATTGAGCGGCTTGTCGCGGTCGGCATGCTCGGCATGGGCGAGCGGCGACGCCAGCGCGCCGAGCACCGCGAACGCGGCGGCCAGAGCGCGCAGCGAGCGGGACAGCGAGCGGCGCACGCCGTCAAGCGGTTGATACGATGCGGGTCGCAGGTAAGGGCGATCGGTCATGGGGTCTTGGGGCCCTGTGTTGTCTTGGGTGGCGCGCTCGGGGCAGCGGCTGCCGGAGCGCCCGTTGTTGCGGCGGGCTGGGCCGGCGGCTTGTTGCCGAGCTCGGCCGGCTGGATTGTGCCATGCACATTGCCGAGCAATTGTACGGCCCGCGAGATGTTATTGAAAATCATGCCGTCGCCGTACATCACGGACTGACCGCGATACAACACGACCGGCAGTTCCGTGCGCACGATGTCTTCGTTCACGAGCACCTGAAAGTGTTCGGACAGCGCCCGCATTTCAGGGTCGCGCGGGCCCGGCTGGCGGACCACGACGGCATCGTCGTACAGATCGACGACCGACATGTCGGCATTCAGCGTGCCGCGCTTGCTGGTGGCCGTCACTTCCGGCGAATCGGGCGTGAAGGCACGCACGGCGGGGAGCTGCATGGCCGTTGTGGCGTCATCCTCGTAGTGCGTCATGTGCACGGCGTTGACGCGGTACTGCGTGAGGCCGGTCGGCGACAGCATGGAGATCACCATGTTGTCGGCGTAGTAATCGGGAATGTGCTTCTTCACGTACGGCGTGCGATCGGCATCGGACGGCAGCGTGCGCTGCACGAGCCAATAGGTGCCCGCGGCGAGACCGGCGAGCACCGTGATGGCGATCAGTGAAGCAGGCGAGACGCGTTGTGCGGCCATGAGTTCTTCGGCTCCGGGCGCGTCAGGCGAGGGCTGCGGCGAGCAGGGCGTCGTAACGTCCCTGCGCGTGCAGAATGAAATCGCACAGCTCGCGCACTGCACCGCTGCCGCCGCGCACACTGGCAATCCAGTGGCAGCGCGACTGCACTTCGGCGTGCGCGTTGGCCGGGCATGCGGCAAAGCCCACGCGGGTGAGCACCGGCAGGTCGGGCCAATCGTCGCCGATATGCCCGCACGCCTGCGCACCCACCGACAGCTTGCTGCACAGGTCTTCGAATGCCTCGCGCTTGTCGTGCACGCCCTGATACACATGGGCGACGCCGAGATCGGCGGCCCGCTTCGCGACGATGTCGGACTTGCGCCCGGTGATGATCGCGGTGACGATGCCCGCCTCGGCCAGCAGCTTCAGACCGTGACCGTCGAGCGAGTCGAACGTCTTGAAGGTTTCACCCGCCGGCCCGTAGCGCAGGCCACCGTCGGTGAGCACGCCGTCGACGTCGAAGATCATCACGCGCAGCTTGGCGGCGCGCGCGGTGGCGTCTTCCAGATCGAAACGGGGAGCTGCGATGGCGGCAGTCGTGGCAGTCGTAGCGGCGGCGGCGGGGGCGGTGGTACGAGTTTGATTCATGGGACGCAGACTCACACGACCTTGGCGGCGAACAGGTCGTGGACGTTCAGCGCGCCTACCAGGCGGTCGTTCTCGGTCACGAGCAATTGCATGATGCCGAAACGCTCCATCAGTTCGGCGGCTTCGGCGGCGAGTTGATCGGGGCCGATCGTGCGCGGCCCGGCAGTCATCACGTCGGCCAGCTTCAACGCGCTGAAGTCGAGCGTGCGTTTGAACAGGCGGCGCAGGTCGCCGTCTGTGAAGATGCCGACGACGTGGTCGTTGGCGTCGACGATGGCGGTCATGCCGAGGCCCTTGGCGGTCATCTCGAGCAGGGCGTCCGACAGGCTGGCGTCGGTACGCACGCGCGGAATCCGCTCGCCGCTGCGCATCACGTCGCGCACAAAGGTCAGCAGCCGGCGGCCGAGCGCACCACCGGGATGCGAACGGGCAAAGTCTTCCGCGCCGAAGCCTCGGGCATCGAGCAACGCGACCGCGAGGGCATCGCCGAGGGCAAGTGCGGCGGTCGTGCTGGCCGTGGGGGCGAGGTTGAGCGGGCAGGCTTCCTTTTCGACGTGCGCATCGAGATGCACGTCCGACAGGCGGCCAAGGCTCGAATTCGGGTTGCCGGTCATGGCGATGAGCTTCGCGCCGAGGCGCTTGACCATCGGCAGCACGCTCACCAGTTCGCCGGTCTCGCCTGAATTGGAGAGGGCGACGACGACGTCGTCTGCGGTGATCATGCCCAGATCGCCGTGGCTGGCTTCCGCCGGGTGAACAAAGAATGCGGGGGTGCCGGTACTGGCGAAAGTGGCCGCCAACTTGCGTCCGATATGGCCTGACTTGCCCATGCCGGTGACGACCACCCGGCCGCGGCAGGCGAGCAGCAGCGAGACCGCTTCAAAGAAGCTGTCGTCGAGGTGTGCGGCGACGCGTTCGATGGCGTCCGCTTCGGTGCGCAACACCTCCCGGGCGACCTCGAGTGCCCGGCCTGGATTGATTTTCGCTATCATGCGCGGAGTATATCAAAATGGTCGCGGCGCCGAAGGACAGCCGCGCCAGGCTTAGGCGCACGACGCCCGGGGCGTGCCCCATCTTGCCGCCGACGTGATTCGATTCCGTCATCGGGACGCAATCTGGCATGACACTTGCGTGACAGGTGTTGTGCACAATCAGGAAACCCACCTCCGCTGATGGCTTCGCCGCTCGAACTCACTCTCGTTCTGTTATTTGCCGCCTGCGTCGGGGTGGTGCTCTTCCGCATGCTGCACCTCCCGCCGATGCTCGGCTATTTGAGCGTGGGCATCGTCATCGGCCCGCACGCGCTTGGACTGGCGTCCGATTCGCAGCGGGTGCAGTACCTCGCCGAGTTCGGCGTGGTCTTTCTGATGTTCTCCATCGGCATCGAATTCTCGCTACCCAAGCTGAAAAGTATGCGAAGGGTCGTGCTGGGGCTAGGCGTTTCTCAAGTATTGGGAACGTTGCTCGTCTCGGTGGGCATCGGCGCGCTCGTCAACTTGTTCTGGTCGTTCTCGTGGCAGGCGTCGGTGGCGCTGGGCGGCGCCCTCGCCATGTCGTCGACGGCCATCGTCACCAAGATGCTGGCCGAACGGCTCGAACTCGAGACCGAGCACGGGCGCAACATCATGGGCGTGCTGCTGTTTCAGGATCTGGCCGTGGTGCCGCTGCTCATCGTGATTTCGGCCCTCGGCGGCAATTCGAAGGCGCTGGTGCTCGCTTTGTCGCTGGCGGCGCTCAAGATCACGGGCGCGCTCGCGCTGCTGTTGTGGGTCGGACAGAAACTGGTTGGCCGCTGGTTCCATATCGTTGCCGCGCGCCGCTCGCAAGAGCTGTTCATGCTCAACCTGCTGCTGCTCACGCTCGGCCTCGCGTACATCACCGAGCATCTCGGCCTGTCGATGGCGCTGGGCGCGTTCATTGCCGGCATGCTGATCGCCGAGACGCCGTTCCGGCATCAGGTGGAAGACGACATCAAGCCGTTCCGCGATGTGCTGCTCGGGCTGTTCTTCATCACCACGGGCATGCTGCTCGATCCGGTCATCGTTGTGAAGCAGCCGCTGCTGGTGCTGCTCTTCTTCATCGGCCCGCTGCTCGTCAAATTCACCCTGATTGCCGGCCTCGCCCGCATCTTCGGCAGTGCGCCGGGCACGGCCATTCGTACTGGCCTCGGCCTTGCGCAGGCGGGCGAATTCGGTTTTGTGCTGCTCAACCTCGTGATCGACCGGAACCTGCTCGACCCGTCGCTCTCGCAGGCGGTGCTGGCCGGCATGCTGCTTTCGATGCTGTGCGCGCCATTCCTGATCATCAATGCCGACCGCATCGCCCTGCGCTTCGTCGCCAACGAATGGATGATGCAGTCGCTGCAAATGACGCGCATCGCGACGCAGAGCATCAAGACCTCGGGCCACGTGATCATCTGCGGCTACGGCCGCTGCGGCCAGAATCTGGCCCGCATGCTCGAACAGGAAGGCATCGGCTACGTGGCGCTCGATCTCGACCCCGACCGGGTCATGGAGGCGGCCAGCTCAGGCGAAACCGTCGTCTTCGGCGACGCCGCGCGTCGTGAGGCGCTCGTCGCGGCGGGTATCCATCGCGCGGCGGGCATCGTGGTCACGTACGACAGCACGCCGGCGGCGCTCAAGGTGCTGGCGCAGGTGCAGGCGCTCGAACCGACCCTGCCGGTCGTCGTACGTACGGTCGACGACACCCATATCGATGACCTGATTGCGGCCGGGGCGACCGAAGTGGTGCCCGAGATCGTCGAGGGCAGCCTGATGCTGGCCTCCCATGCGCTGGTGCTGATGGGGGTGCCGATGCGCCGCGTGCTGCGCCGCGTGGCGCAGGCCCGTAACGAGCGCTACAGCTTGCTGCGCGGCTATTTCCACGGGCTGGACGATGACGACGAAGGCGGTGAGCGCGAACAGGTGCGGCTGCAATCGGTGCCGCTCACGCTCAACGCCGACGCCGTGGGGCGCACGCTGGGCGAGTTGCGGCTCGACAAGCTGGGCGTGACGGTCACGGCGATCCGCCGTCACGGCATCCGTGGCGTAGAGCCCGTGGCCGAAACACGGCTGATGGCCGAAGACATCGTCGTGCTGCGCGGCCTGCCCGAGAAACTGGCCGCCGCCGAGGCGCGGCTGGTGGGCCGGGGCTAACGGGGCTAACGCACGTCATCAAGCGAGACCCGTCGTTTTGGCATAATGTGGACTTTCGGGCGTCCGCCCGAGTGAATTTCCATCAGTATCCAGAAAGAGAAGGATCCCCGTGCAGATCGATGAGTCCCCTGCCGCCTATATCAAGAGCCAGATTCGCACCGTACCGGACTGGCCCTCGCCCGGTGTGCAGTTCCGCGACATCACGCCGCTGCTCAAGAACCCGCGCACGCTGCGGGTGTTGATCGACGTGTTCGTGCATCGCTACATGGACCATCGTCCCGACTACATCGCCGGTCTCGACGCGCGTGGCTTCATCCTCGGCTCGATCCTCGCGTACGAGCTGAACATCGGTTTCATCCCCATCCGCAAGAAAGGCAAGCTGCCTTACCAGACCGTGGCTGAAGAGTACGAACTGGAATACGGCAGTGCGACCGTCGAAATCCATGCCGACGCCTGCGGTCCCGGCGACCGCGTGTTGCTCATCGACGATCTGGTCGCCACCGGCGGCACCATGCTCGCGGGCAAGAAACTGCTCGAACGGCTGGGTGCCACCGTCATTGAAGGTGCGGCCATTGTCGATCTGCCCGAACTGGGCGGCTCGCGCATGATTCGCGATGCCGGGTTGCCGCTGTTCCTGCTGTGCTCGTTCGAGGGCCACTGACCTAACCGTCATCCTCGCTTTCACCCCCACTCGCCACCCGAACCGGACGCTGCGATGCCCAACCTCTGGCTGTTTTTGCTGACCTCGGTGGCGATCACGCTCGCGCCGGGCCCTGACAACATGCAGGTGATCGCGCGCGGCATTGCGCAAGGGCGTCGCGCGGGGCTCGCGGCGGCGGCCGGCTTTACGTTCGGGTGCCTGTTTCACACGACGATTGCGGCCGTCGGTCTCGCGACCGTGTTGCGCTCGTCGCCGTTTGCTTTCGAAGCGATCAAGCTGGTGGGCGCGGCGTATCTCGTGTGGATCGGCATCAAGGCGCTGCGTGCGCGCGGCGGCCTGACGATGGCGAGCAGCGCGGCGCCGCAGCCGCTGTGGGCCGTGTTCCGTCAGAGCGTGTTTGCCAACATGCTGAACCCCAAGGTCACACTGTTCTTCCTCGTGTTTCTGCCGCAGTTCGCCACGGCGGACGCGGTGCATCCGGGCGGTCAGATGTTCCTGCTGGGTCTTGTCTTTATGGCGCAGACCATCGTCGTGTTCAGCGTGTACGGCTGGTTTGCGGGCGTGCTGGGCACGTGGCTCAAGCGCCGGCCGGGGGCCGGGCGCTGGCTCGATCGCGTCGCCGGGATGATCTTCATCGGACTGGGCGTGCGTGTCGCGTTGCAGGGATGAAGCCGTAATGCAGGGAGTCATCGCGCGTCAACGCGATGCTGCCTGAGTGGTTCCATGGCCCACGTTGGCCAAAGCTCGCCAAAGCCGACCAAAGATTTCGTAGTCCAACCGTCATTGTCCGATCATGCTCGCCGAACAACGCCAACAGTACGTGCTCGAACAACTCACCAAGACCGGTGCGCTCGCCATCAGTGATCTGGTGCGTGAGCTGGGGGTCTCGCGCGAGACCGTGCGCCGCGATCTGAACACGCTCGCTGCACGTGGGCTGCTGCTGATGACCCACGGCGGCGCACTCGCCGCCGATCGCAGCGAACCCGACTGGACGCTGCGTGAGAACGTCAACGCGGTGGGTAAGCGGGCCATCGGCGTGCGGGCTGCCGAACTCGTGCCCGACGGCGCGTCGGTCATCATCGACTACGGCACCACCACGCGCGCCGTGGCGCAGGCCTTGCTCTCCAAGCATCGGCTGCGCATTTACACGAACGATTGGCAGATTGCGCGCCTGCTGGGCCGTCATCACGACAATCGCGTCACGCTGCTCGGTGGCGAATTGCAGGACAACGAAGATGCCGTGCAGGGTTGGGACGCCATCAACCAGATTTCGCAATATCACGCCGACTTCGCGTTTATCGGCGTGGGCGGTGTGACGGAGGACGGCGGCATTACCGACTTCAACCGGGCGGCGGCGGAATTGCGCGCTCGCATGCTGCTGTGCGCCAACGTGTCGGCGGTCGTAGCCGATCACACCAAGTTCGGCCGTGTGACGCCGGTACGCATTCGCCACTTCGAGGCGGCGCGCTACCTCATCAGCGACGCTGCGCCGCACAAATCGATGCTCGCGCAACTGCGCGCGCGCGGGCCTGAACTGCTGATCGCCTAAGCCAAGGCTCCCCAACACCACCGCTTCACCCGTTGCCGGCTGCGTGCGCCGCCCAAGCGATGCCCGCCGCCGGCAACGGCACAACATTCCCTCAAATCGCCACACGTCGCCAAACGACGGAATGGCCGACGCCGTCTCTCTAAGCCTTCCCCTACCCAAGACCCGTGCACCACGGCCCTGACGCGCCATTTCGGGGCATTTTCGCCCCTGCGGTCGCCGCCAAAAGATGTAGACAAAATCGGCGCAACGTCATGCCTCTGCCTTTCCCCGGTCTCGCCTGATGTGACCGTGTCGGCCATGTGACAGCCCCTGGTTCGTTACCGGAAACACTTCCAAATCGTTGAGCCGATAAGGGTTTTCGACGCCAGCCAAAAAGCTGATCGATTGTCACTGTCTTGTCATCCGCGCTTTTTAGACTGCGTTCACTTTTGGCACAAATTGCCACAAAACAGCTAGTCGAGTGATGCAGGCGACGCCTCCCGTGTGGGAGTGACGAAACGCGAACAGGCATCGGTCCCGACCGGCGTCGACTGACAGGTGAACCGTGGACGAAGCGATTCGAATCGAGCGACTGACCAAGACCTTTGGCAGCCGACGCGCCCTCGACGAAGTGGCGCTCAAGATCATGCCGGGCGAGATGGTGGCCCTTATCGGGGCGTCGGGATCGGGCAAGTCGACGCTGATGCGTCACATCGCGGGCTTCGTGCCGGCCGATGCCCAACCGGGCAGCATCGAAATTCTGGGCCGTCCGATTCAGCGCGACGGCCGCATCGTGCGCGAAGTGCGTCAGATCCGCCGCGACATCGGCTTTGTGTTCCAGCAATTCAATTTGGTGGGCCGCCTGCCGGTGATCACCAACGTGCTCACGGGGCTGCTGGCGCGTGTGCCGCTGTGGCGCAGCCTGATGTTCCGTTTCACGCCGGCCGAGCGCCGCGAGGCCATTGCGGCGCTGGCAGAAGTCGGCATTGCCGATCTGGCGTTCCAGCGCGCAAGCACGCTCTCGGGCGGCCAGCAACAGCGTGCCGCACTCGCTCGCACGTTGGTGCAGGGCGCGAAGATCATTCTCGCCGACGAACCGATTGCCTCGCTCGACCCCGAGTCCGCACGCAAGGTGATGGACATGCTGGCGCGCATGAACCGCGATCACAAGCTCACGGTCGTCGTCTCGCTGCATCAGGTCGATGTGGCCATGCGTTACTGCGTGCGCACCGTGGCGCTGCATCAGGGCCGCGTGGTGTACGACGGCCCGTCGGCCGCGCTCACGCCGGATCTGCTGCGCCGCCTGTATGGCGTGCAGGCCAGCGAATTGCTCAATGAAAGCACTGAAGATTCCGAAGCTGCGGACGACGGCACGGCGCAAAAGCCGGCCGAGTCCGAAGCCCCTTTTCTTACCTCGATGTCCCTCAGCTTGACCTGACCAGGAGCTTGCTCTCATGAAACTGTGGAAAACCCTGCTGGCCGGCGCGGCCATGATCGCCTCGGTGGCGGTTGCGCACGCGCAGGAAATCAATTTCGGCATTATTTCGACCGACTCCAGCGCAGCGCTGCGCCAACGTTGGCAGCCGCTGATCGACGACATGGAGAAGCAAACGGGCCTGAAGGTGACCCCGTTCTTCGCCACCGACTACGCCGGCGTGATCGAAGGCATGCGCTTCAACAAAGTGCAGCTCGCATGGATGGGTAACAAGGGCGCGATGGAAGCCGTGGATCGCTCGCAAGGCGAAATCTTCGCGAAGATCATCTACGCCGACGGTTCGGAAGGTTATTACTCGCTGCTGATCGCCAACAAGTCGAGCCCGTACAAGACGCTCGACGACGTGCTCAAGAACGGTAAGAAGATCAACTTCGGTCTGGGCGATCCGACCTCGACGTCGGGCACGCTGGTGCCGGGTTACTACGTGTTCGCGAAGAACAACATCGATCCGCGCACGTACTTCAAGACGGCTCGCAGCTCGAACCACGGCGCGAACCTGATGGCTGTGCTGAACAACCAGATCGACGTCGCTACCAACAACACGGAAGAGCTCGACAAGCTCGAAGCCACGCAGCCGGAGAAGGCCAAGCAGGTTCAGGTGCTCTGGAAGTCGCCGCTGATCCCGTCGGATCCGATGCTGTGGCGCAAGGACTTGCCGGATGCCACCAAGAAGAAGATTCGCGACTTCTTCCTGGCCTACGGCAAGGATGCGCACGAGAAGGAAGTGCTGAAGAACATCTACAACTACGGTGGCTTCCGCGCGTCGAGCAATGCCCAACTGCTGCCGATCCGCCAGCTCGAACTGTTCAAGCAGAAGCAACAGCTCGAAGCCGACGCGAACATCGATGCTGCCAAGAAGCAGTCGCAACTGGCTGACATCGACAGCAAGCTGGCCGCGCTCGATCAGGAACTGAGCAAGACGAAGTAAGGCGGTATCAACGCCATCGCAAGTCGTATCAAACAGTAGCAAGTGGTCTGCGGGACGGCACCTGTGTGCTGTCCCGCGACGCAGAAGTCCGATTCATCCACCGGTGAGTCTTGCCGGTATTTCACGTGGTACACGACATGAACACCAGCGTAACCTCCACTGCAACCCCTGTTGGCGCGACGGGCCGCCTGCCCGGCGAGCCGCCCAAGCGGTCGTGGCTGTCTCTGATCAGTTGGGGGGCGTTCTTCCTGATTCTGGTGTGGTCGTGGGGCGGTGCCGACATGCGCCCGCTCGATCTGATTCGCGACTCGGGCAACATGAGCCAGTTCGCGCACGATTTCTTTCCGCCCGATTTTCACGACTGGCGCGTGTATGTGAACGAGATGCTCGTGACCATTCACATCGCTGTGTGGGGTACGGTGCTGGCGGTGGTGTGTTCGATCCCGATGGGTTTGCTCTCGGCTTCGAACATGGTGCCGGCGTGGGTGTATCAGCCGGTGCGCCGCGTGCTTGACGCTTGCCGCGCGATCAACGAAATGGTTTTCGCGATGCTGTTCATCGTGGCCGTGGGGCTGGGCCCGTTCGCGGGTGTGCTGGCGTTGTGGGTGCACACGACGGGCACGCTCTCGAAGCTGTTCGCCGAAGCGGTCGAAGCGATCGATCCGCGTCCGGTCGAAGGCGTGCGTGCCACGGGTGCGCGTTCCATCGACGAAATTCTGTACGGCGTGCTGCCGCAAGTCATGCCGCTGTGGATCTCGTACACGCTGTACCGCTTCGAGTCGAACGTACGCTCGGCGTCGGTGGTGGGGATGGTTGGCGCAGGCGGTATCGGTGTGGTGTTGTATGAAGTGATTCGCAGCTTCCAGTACGCACAAACGTGCGCCGTGATGCTGATCATGATCGTCGTCGTCACCTGCATCGACGTGTTCTCGGCGCGTGTGCGCAAGATGGTGATCTGACGATTCAGCGCGCGGGTCGTGCATTGGCAAAAAAGGGCGCTTCGGCGCCCTTTCGCGTTATGAGGTACTCACCCTGTCATTGGCCCGGGGGCAGAACCGGGTAACGACCGTAACTGAAGATAAGCTCGAAGCTCGGATTCGGGAGCGGCATCATCTCTACGATCAGCAGCGCAACGGCGTAAATATTGATGTATCCCAGGTCGTAAAATCCTTGGTAAGTCTCCGGCGGTAGCGTCACCTGAGCGTCGGTAGCCTCGAGCCCTTCGATCTCGAAGTCGAAGGTTGCGAGCGTCGTAATGAAGCCGTTTCGTTCGCCGTTCACAGCCCAGCGAAAGCGTGGGTTGTTGTAGGAATCGAGATTCGGTACGTGCTCGAACGTTGCGACGATGCCGTCGGGGTGCGCATCCGGCGCAATCGATTCTCCGGCGGGTATGCCTTCGAGTGAAAAGCTGCCCAGCTGCAACATCGGTTTGACATAAATTTCAATGCCCGGGCCGGGATACCGTACGCCGTCCGGCCACTGGACTGAATAGTCGATGGTGACGTGTTTTCCGACGGCGGGCGCAAACCATGCATCCGGCAACATGACTTGCACCACAAGGTCCGGGCCGAAGAAGGGCACCCGCACTTCCTGCGCGCCGATGCCGTCTTCCGGCATAAAGCGAATCAGGACCGTCGATCCGAACGGCACACGATGGCCGTCTATTTCCATGAGGTAGAACGCGTCCAACGATTCGAGAGCCTCCCCCGGCACGATGAGTCCCCACGGGGCGACCGCCTGAATGACTCGCGGCGGGTCACCGGGGAATGGGAAGAAGAAGGCGAGCAGACGTGGTTCGTCAAGGGTTTTGCCCGGTCCGCCGGCGAGTGGTAGGGCGGCGGTCAGGCGTCCGCCACGAAACGTGCTGATGGGTTGGTTCGATGCCATGAGAAGACTCCGGTCGATGCTTTGGTTCGCAGTCCACGACGCGCTCGCGATCATGTCTGCCCAGCAAAACGCATCGCAACGGCAGCGCGTTCTGACCTAATCACACTAAGCGCGACGGGATGTGGTCATCAAGCTGTCAACCTTTGCATTGACAACCCTTCGCGCGTCTTCTAGCGGCGCGACAACTGTGTGCACCAACAACGAGAAAGGGCGCTCGCGCGCCCCTTCTTCATTGGTATCGACTCGGATGGCGTCAAGCGATCCGCTGCCCTTCCAGATACGTTGCACGCGGCACCGGCGGCATACCGGGGCGTACGGCCACGCGCACCAGATCTGCGCGCAGACCCGGGCGAATGCCGCCGCGATCCGTGAGACCCACCGATTGCGCCGGGGCCCACGACACCGTGCTCACTGCCTTCGACAGCGGCCAGCCGATCTCCTTGTGCAGCTGGAACGCCGCTTGCAGCAGACTCGACGGCACATAGTCCGACGACAGAATGTCGAGCGCGTCTTCGCGCGCCAGATCGGCCGCTGCCACGTTGCCCGAATGCGAGCCACCGCGCACGATATTCGGCGCACCCATGATCACGGCGATCGACTTCTCGCGCGCCGCCCGCGCTGCGGCCAGCGTCGTCGGAAACTCCGAGAGCGAGACGCCATCGCGTACCGCCTCTTCCACGTGATCCAGCGACGTGTCGTCGTGGCTCGCGAGCGGCAGACCGCGCGCACGGCTCATCGCCACAATTTCGCGGCGATGCGGGTGCGCGTAGGCGTCCTGCTGTGCCTTCATCTCGGCCAGCGTTTCCAGCCACTTGTCTTCGCTCAGCTTGCCGTTGCGTTCGTGATAGCGGCGGAACTGCACCGGGTCGTGCCACTGGCGCTGCCCCGGCGTGTGATCCATCACCGACACCAGCCGCAGCAACGGGTGATCGCTCATCTCCGCAAAGGCATTCACCGCGTCATGCGTGGCGACTTCGCAGCGCAGATGCAGAAAGTGATCCGAGCGCAACAAGCCAGACGCGGCCGTATCGAGCAACGTCTGCGCACACTCGCTTTGCACCTTGCGGCTGCGCAGGCCGACAGAATCGCGCTCGCCGATGGCCAGCGCGTCGAACACCGTCGTAATACCCGCAGCCGCCACCTGTGCGTCGTGAATGACAAAGGCGGCCTGCGTATTCCACAACACGCCGGGGCGCGGCGCGAGGTGTTTCTCCAAATTGTCCGTGTGCAGTTCGACCAGGCCGGGCAGCAGATGATCGCCTTCCCAGTCGATGGCCTCGGGGGCTTGCGTGGTGCCTTCTTCCACAGAATGAATGCGGCCCTCGCGCACTTCCACCACCCCGGTAAAGGTGGTCTCGGGCGTGACGATGCGGGCGTTCTTGATGAGCATGGACGAAAACTCCGAAATCAATGAGCGGGGCGTAGGACGGGGCGCATCGCGAGCGTGCGCGTGGCAACCTCGTCGCGGGTCGCCTCGTCGTGAAAGATGCCGACGATGGCGCTGCCGGCGGCGCGTGCCTCGGCGATCAGTTGCGCGACCACCGCACGGTTCTGGGCATCGAGCGACGCGGTGGGCTCGTCGAGCAGCAGCACGGGCGCCGCCGCGATCAGCCCGCGCGCGATGTTGATGCGCTGCTGCTCGCCGCCGGAGAACGTGGCCGGTGCCAGCGTCCACAACCGCTCGGGAATGTTCAGACGATCCAGCAAGGCACGAGCCTTTGCAGTGGCATCCTGCGCATCGACACCCAGACGGCGCAGCGGTTCGGCCACGATGTCGAGCGTGCTCACGCGCGGAATCACGCGCAGAAACTGGCTGACGTAACCGAGCGTGGTGCGGCGTACCGCGAGCACTTCGCGGGCCGTGGCGGCCGTGAGATCGATCCAGTGCTCGCCATGTCCGTCGTCGTGACGAATCTCGATGCGCCCGGCGTTCGCCAGATAGTTGCCGTACAAGCAGCGCAGCAGCGTGCTCTTGCCCGCGCCGGACGGGCCGACGAGCGCCACGCACTCGCCGCGCCGCACGGTCAGGTCGACGCTGTCGAGCGCCGGAATTTGCGCATCCACCGCACCCGCGTGCGCGTGCAGGTGAAAGGTCTTGTGCAACCCTTGCGCGCGCAGCATCACATCGTGTTCGCGCGTGGCGAGCGTGAGCGATTCGTGGCGAAGAGCGCCAGCGGCGGCGTTCTGAAGCATGGTGTGAGGTGTCGTTCCGGAAGTCATACGGGCAGCACCGAAGAGACGAGCAGTTGCGTGTAGGGATGTTGCGGATCGTCGAGCACCTGATCGGTCAGCCCGGCTTCCACCACGCGCCCGCCTTGCATCACGATCAACCGGTGAGCAATGAGCCGCGCGACACCGATATCGTGCGTGACGATGATGGCCGCCAGATGAAGGCGCTCCACCAGCGAGCGCAACAGATCGAGCAGACGCGCCTGCACCGACACGTCGAGACCTGCCGTGGGTTCATCCATGAAGACGAGGCGCGGCTCGGTGACGAGATTGCGGGCGATCTGCAAACGCTGCTGCATCCCCCCGGAGAACGCACCGGGCATCTCGTCGACGCGCTGCGGATCGAGTTCGACCTGCGCCATCCAGTGACGCGCCTTGCTGCGGATATCGCCGAAGTGGCGTGCACCGACGGCCATCAGCCGGTCGCCGATGTTGCCGCCCGCCGAGACGTTCATGCGCAGGCCATCGCGCGGATTCTGTTCCACGAAGCCCCATTCGGTGCGCAGCAGGCGGCGCTTGTGCGCCTCATCGAGGGCGCGCAGGTCGTGCAGCGCGCCGTCGGTGCCGCGATAGTGCAGCGTGCCGGCGTCGATGTCGTGACGCAGGGCCAGCGCGTTGAGCAACGTCGACTTGCCCGAGCCCGATTCGCCGACCACGCAGATGACTTCGCCGGGCCACAGCTCGAAACTCACGTCCTCGCAACCGATCCGGTCGCCATAGCGCTTGGCGAGACCGTCGACGCGAAGCAGCGGCAGGTCGGCGACGGGCGGCATCCCGACGGCCGCATTCGTCACGGCGTTCATGCAACCTCCTTCGCGGTGTCGTCAGCCGTCGACGCGAGTGCCGTGCGGCTACCGCAGTAATCGCTGTCCGAGCACACATACATGCGCGTGCCCGCATCGTCTGTAATCACTTCATCGAGGAAGCTCTCGGTCGCACCGCACAGCGCGCAATGCGCATCCCATTTCTGAATCTCGAACGGGTGGTCGTCGAAGTCGAGGCTTTCGACCGGGGTATAGGGCGGTATGGCATAGAGACGCCGCTCGCGGCCCGCCCCGAAGAGTTGCAGCGCCGGGTTCATATGGAGCTTGGGGTTATCGAACTTCGGAATCGGTGACGGCGACGAGAGATAGCGCCCGCCCACGATCACCGGGTAGTCGTACGTCGTGGCGATGGCGCCGTGGCGCACGATGTCCTCATACAGACGCACACGCATGAGCCCGTATTCGCCCAGCGCATGCAACTTGCGCGACTCGGCGATGCGCGGCTCCAGCCGGAACAGCGGCTCTGGCATCGGCACCTGATAGACCATGATCTGGCCCTCGTGCAGTGGCGTTTCGGGAATGCGGTGACGTGTCTGAATGACCGTGGCGTCGGCGGTCTTCGTCGTGGTGGCCACACCGGCCGTGCGCGCGAAGAACCGGCGGATGTTGACCGCGTTGGTCGTATCGTCCGCGCCCTGATCGATCACCTTGAGCGTGTCGCCCGCGCCGATCACGGCGGCGCTGACCTGAATGCCGCCCGTGCCCCAGCCGTACGGCAACGGCATCTCGCGGCTGCCGAACGGCACCTGATAGCCGGGAATGGCCACGGCCTTGAGCAGGCTGCGGCGGATCATGCGCTTGGTCTGCTCGTCGAGAAACGCGAAGTTATAGCCTTCCGCAAGTTGCGCGGGCTCAGGCGTGGCAGATTTGGCTTGTGGGGTGCTTGTCGAATCGAATGTGGCGGCGTCGCTCATGCGGCCTCCTGCTTGTCTTGGGTGGCCGTGGGCGCAGCTTCATCGGCCTCGTTGGCCTTGTCGGCATCAGGCGCTTGAGCGCCGTACTTGGCCGCGTGCTCGGCGCGCAACCGGCGCACGAGTTCCAGTTCGGCTTGAAAGTCGACGTAGTGGGGCAACTTCAGGTGTTGCACGAAGCCCGACGCCTCGACGTTGTCGCTGTGATAGAGCACGAATTCCTGCTGCTGCGCGGGTGACGTAATCGCGTCGCCGAGTTCCTGCGTGCGCAACGCGCGGTCGACCAGCGACATTGCCAGCGCCTTGCGCTCGTTGTGACCGAACGCAAGTCCGTAGCCTTGGGTGAATTGCGGCGGCACGTCCTGATTGCCGCCGAACTGCGTGACCATCTGGCATTCGGTCACGGCAATCTCGCCGATGTCGATCGGGAAACCGAGTTCTTCCGGTTCGATCTCGATGGCGACGTGGCCGATGCGAATTTCGCCCGCAAACGGGTGATCGTTGCCATAGCCGCGCTGCGTCGAATAGCCGAGTGCGAGGAGAAAGCCCTCGTCGCCACGCGCGAGGTTTTGCAGTCGTGCGGTGCGCGATGCCGGCGTGAAGAGCGGCGTGTGAACCAGATCGTGCGGCTCGGGATCGAGATCGTCGGCGCGCAGCGATTCGAGCAGACCGTCGCGTCCGAGAATGTCGGTCACGCGCGGGGTGGTGTCGATGGGCGGCAGCGGCGGGATGCCAGTAGCATCACTCGCATCACTCGCATCACCGGCATCACCGGCATCACCGGCATCGGAAGCATCTTTAGCGTGCTCACGCACTTCACCAGCGAGCGGTGCCGTCGCCGCTTCGTCTTCCGCAAGCAGCGCGAAGTCGAGCAGGCGCTGGGTGTAGTCGTAGGTCGCGCCGAGGAGCTGCCCGCCCGGCACGTCCTTGAACGTGGCGGAAATACGGCGCGACAGCCGCATTGCCGCGGTATCGATCGGCGTCGTGGTGCCCAGACGCGGCAGCGTGGTGCGATAGGCGCGCAGCAGGAAGATCGCTTCGACCAGATCGCCCGCTGCCTGCTTGATCGCGAGCGCGGCGAGCGTTTCGTCGTACAGCGCCCCTTCACTCATCACGCGCGCTACGGCCAGACGCATCTGCTCGCGAATCTGTGTGACGGTGAGGGCGGGGATCGACGTATCGCCGCGCCGCGCTTTGGCGAGCAGGTCCCAAGATTGTTCGATGGCGCGTTCGCCACCTTTGACGGCCACGTACATCAGCACACCTCCACTTGCGTGGTGCGCGGTAGCCCGAGCACCGTATCGCCTGCCGCGATCAACAGATCGAGCCCGGCAGGAAAACGTGGCGCCAGCGCCGCACGCGCCTGCCAGAAGGCCGCGTCGAGACCGCCGACGCTCACATCGGTATGCGTTGCGATGCCCGGCCCGCGCAACCGCAGGTGCAGGCCGCCGTCATTCGCATGACCGGCGGCCAGCGTGGGTACGTCGACGATCAGCGTGGCCGAGTGGTCGGGCGATTCGGACGTGCCGAATGCGAAGTGATCCAGCGCCGGGCAGCGCGCAGGGTCTGTCAGCAACGCGAACTGTGCCGACGCAAGGGCGGCGTCACCGCCAAGCAGTGGCGCACCGGTATGAAAGCGCAGCGCACTGCTCACTTCCTGCAGCGCGGTTTGCAACCAGACCGGCGTCGTCGAGTCGGCCAACGCCAGCAACGTGGCGCGGGCGGCGACGCTGGCCTCGTCGCTGGGCGCGAGACGGCTGCCGACACTGCGCAGTTGGCCGGGGCGCGCCAACGCGTCGAGTACCGCACGAAACACGCCTTGCGCGTCGTGCACCGGATCGGCGAAGCCGGGTTGCAGTTGTGACCAGTCGGGCATCGATGCCATCAACATTCAAGCCTCCCGAACCATCGTGAAGAATTCGACACGGCTGGCTGCCGTGGCCGCCTCAGTCTGTTCCACCGTGTCGGCAACGCGTTTTGCAATGGCCGTCAGCGGACCCGCAGCAAGCGTTGCGTGGTGTTGCGGCATCTGCATAAGCGCGTCGAGTCGTGCGACGCGCACGGCGCGCTCGGCGTCGCGGCCCAGCACATAACCGGTGCCGACTACACCGTCGCGCTGACGCAGCGTGCAGCGTGTGAGCGTGGTCTCGCCGAGGTTGAAGCGATCGCCGCTGCCGCCGACCCGGCCCTGCACGAGCACGAGGCCGGTCTGCGGTGCGCGCAGCCAGACGAATTCAGGCGCATCGGGGCAGCGCGCCAGCGCGTCGTCAAGCTCGTCGCGCGTGGCACGGGCGAGCAACGCCAGCCAGCGCTGCCGCGCCTGCGGGGCGTGAGGGGCGTGAGAGCGCGCGTCGTGCGCGGTATCGAAAGTTGTGTTTGGCATGATTGTCTAGTCGTATAGACGTGTGTATGATCGCTTTGGCACTGAAGGTGGTAAGTCTCGCGAACTCATTACAACTTTGCCGGGTGTCAATTTCATGACAGCACAACTCGAACGCGGTGGCGGCGTCGCCGTTTGGCGACAGATTGCGCAGATTCTCGCCACCGAAATCGGCCAGCGTCGCTATGGCGAAGGGCTGCCCGACGACCGTCTGCCGAGCGAAACCGATCTGGCCCACCGTTTCGGCGTGAACCGCCATACGGTGCGGCGCGCCATTCTCGGTCTGGCCGAGCAGGGGCTCGTCAATGTCGAGCATGGCCGTGGCACATTCGTGCAGGCCGGTGCCATCGACTACGTGATCGGCCGCCGCACGCGCTTCTCCGAAAATCTCTCGCAGCACAACCTCAAGGTCGCGCAGCAGATTCTGTCGGCCCGCAAGGTGAGCGCCGAAGCGAACGTGGCGCAAGCGTTGGAAGTGCGCGCGGGCACGCAGGTGTATCGCGTGGAACTGGCGCGCCGCAGCCTCGACGATCAGGGCATCGAGTTGCCGCTTGCGTACAGCGAGAACTGGTTTCCGGCGGCACGCTTCCCCGATTTTCCCGACGTTTTTGCGCAGTCCACGACGATCAGCGCAACGCTCGCCACTTACGGCGTGACCGATTACACGCGGCGCGAAAGCCGCATCGGCGCGCGCCTGCCCGACGCAGAAATTGCACGGCATCTCGGCATCAACCGGCAGCAGCCGGTGTTGAGCGTCGAGAGCACCGACGTCGATGAAAAGGGCAAGCCGATCAAATATGGCATCGCCTATTTCCCCGCCGATCGTATGCAACTCGTAGTGCAGGGAGACGCTGCATGAGCGAAGTCTTCACATCCGTCGGCGATTCATTGCCCGACGCGCACCAACGCCGCGCAGCATTGGCATCGCTCGACTTGGCGGTAGCGCGATTTGCCGTGTACTACGTCCCGCCTGCGGGAGCCTGTTGGTGGAACGAGGGCAGCCGCTGGCTGGGGCGCGACGCCATCACGGGCCGGCAACTCAATGCGCCCCATGTGCCGGGGTTGTCGCGGGCGCTGGCAGACCTCACTGTCGACGCGCGCCGCTACGGACTGCACGGCACGCTTAAAGCGCCGATGCGGCTGGCCCCGGGCGCGACGCTCGACGACCTCTGCGTCATCGCGCGGCAAGTCGCCGCAAGACATACGCCATTCGATCTGCCGCTGACCATCGACGTGGTGGACACCGACAACGGCAAGCGGCCGGGCTTTGTCGCGCTGCGTCCGAAAACGAACATCGCCGGGGTGCCGGGCGTTATCAGTGCCGCAGGCGCGGCCGCTGCGAAGCAGATCGACGCGCTCGCGTTCGACTGCGTGGAAGCGTTTGATGGCTTGCGCGCGCTGCCCACCGAGGCCGAACTGGCGCGTCGTCTGGCACAGCCGCTGACGACACGCCAGCGCGAATTGCTCGCGCGGTGGGGCTATCCGTATGTGTTCGATGAATTCCGTTTTCACGTCACGCTCACGGATCGTGTAGGCACTGCCGACGCCACCGCGATGACCGACTGGTGGCGCCCGCGTGTGCAGGCGTTGGGGCCGATGCGTGTCGACGGCCTTGCGCTGTTTGTGCAGCCCACACCCGAGGCACCGTTCGTGATCGCCGAGCGCTTCACGTTCGGTCAGAACCCTACGGCCAGTGCCGCCGATCAAGTCGGAGGTGCCGCATGAACCGCGCACGATTGTTCTATGTGATGGGCGCCTCAGGCGCCGGCAAAGACTCCTTACTGGCCTACGCGCGCGAGCGCATTGGCGGGCAACCTGCCGCAGCCGCGCCCGTCTTGTTCGCCCATCGCTACATCACGCGGCCGCCAACGGCCGATGGTGAAAACCACGTCGCGCTGTCGTCGGCTGAATTCACTCAGCGGCACGCATTGGGGTGCTTCGCACTCGACTGGGAAAGTCATGGTTGCCGCTACGGCATCGGTGTGGAAATCGATACGTGGCTGGCCGCCGGTGCGAGCGTGGTGATGAACGGCTCGCGCGCGTTTCTCGAGCGCGCGGTGCAGCGGTACGGCGACCGGTTGTCGTTGGTTGAAGTTCAGGTCGACGCGCAGGTGCGGGCGCAGCGTCTTGCCAGTCGCGGCCGGGAGTCGGGTGAGGCGCTCGATCAACGCGTTGCGCACCGCGTGCAGTGGACACCGCCCGACGGCATTCCACTGACCGTCATCGCCAACAACGGCACGCTCGCGCAGGCGGGTGACGCGCTGGTGGCCGTGCTGACGGGGTTGGCGCCGTGACGCATTGAGATGACGGGCGGATGTCAGGCTGACAATCCGGGGTGATGTGGCGTTGTGTGTCGTTATTTTGCAAATTATTGCAAAGTGAGCAAGCTTTGCGTAATCTCACGACATCCACCACGACACTGCCCGCGCCGTCGCTGGCGCGGGCCGCTTTCCGGAGCCCCTCATGGCCACAGTCTTGCCCACTCATGCCCGCGTCGTCATCGTCGGCGGCGGCATCGTCGGATGTTCCGTCGCCTATCACCTCGCGAAACTCGGCTGGACCGACGTCGTGCTGCTCGAACAGGGCCAGTTGTCGTGCGGCACGACTTGGCACGCTGCGGGGCTTGTCGGGCAGTTGCGCTCGCAAGAGAGCATGACGAAGCTCATCCGCTATTCGACCAAGCTGTACAGCGAGCTGGAAGCGGAGACGGGGCTGGGCACGGGCTGGAAGCAATGTGGGTCGTTGTCGGTGGCGCGCACGCCCGAGCGCATGACACAACTCAAGCGCACCGCCGCAGTGGCGCGCGCGTACGGCGTGCAATGCGACGTGATTTCGCCGCGCGATGCCGGTGAGTTGTGGCCCGTGATGCGCACCGACGATCTGGTGGGTGCCGTATGGCTGCCGGGCGACGGCAAGGCGAACCCGACCGATCTCACGCAGGCGCTCGCACGCGGTGCGCGCAGCCGGGGTGTGCGCATCGCCGAAAACACCCGCATCACCGAAATTCACACGGCGACGCCCAATGGCGTGCGTACGGCTACCGGTGTGTCGTGGCAAAACAAGGACGGCGAGAGCGGCCGCATCGACGCCGAGATCGTCGTCAACTGCGCGGGCCAGTGGGCCAAGGCCGTAGGCCGCATGTGCGGTGTCACGGTGCCGTTGCATTCGGCCGAGCACTACTACATCGTGACCGAGCGCATCGCGGGTGTGCATCCCGACCTGCCGGTAATGCGTGACCCCGACGGCTACATCTACTTCAAGGAAGAAGTGGGCGGGCTGGTGATGGGCGGCTTCGAGCCGAACGCCAAGCCGTGGGGCATGAACGGCATTCCCGAGAACTTCGAGTTTCAACTGTTGCCCGACGACTGGGACCAGTTCGAGATCTTGATGGAGAACGCACTGATCCGCGTGCCGGCGCTCGAGACCGCGCAGATTCGCCAGTTCTACAACGGCCCCGAGTCCTTCACGCCAGATAACAACTTCATTCTTGGCGAAGCCCCCGAGTTGCGCAATTTCTACGTGGGCGCGGGCTTCAACTCCATGGGCATCGCGTCGGCGGGCGGGGCGGGCATGGCCCTCGCCGAGTGGATTGTCGCGGGCGAGCCGACGATGGATCTGTGGCCGGTGGATATCCGCCGCTTCGCGGGTTTCAACGGCAACGACACGTGGCTGCACGACCGTGTGAAAGAGACGCTTGGCCTGCATTACGCGATGCCGTGGCCGAATCGCGAACTCGACACGGCACGCCCGTTCCGCCGTTCGCCGCTCTATGGCACGTTGCTCGCCAAGGGCGCGTGCTTCGGCAGCAAGATGGGCTGGGAGCGGCCCAACTTCTTCGCGCCTTCGCCCGAGGAAGCGCACATCGAGTACAGCTTCGGTCAGCAGAACTGGCACGCGTGGAGCGCGGCCGAGCATCGTGCGTGCCGTGAGGCGGTGGCGCTGTTCGACATGAGTTCGTTCTCGAAGCTGCTCATCAAGGGGCGAGATGCCGAGCGCGTGCTGCAATCGCTGTGCAGCAACGACGTGTCGGTGGCGCCAGGCCGTACGGTCTACACGGGCATGCTCAACGAGCGCGGCGGCTACGAGTCGGACTTCACGCTCACGCGTCTCGCGCCCGATCAGTACCTGATGGTCACTGGCTCGGCACAGACCACCCGCGATATGGATTACGTGGAGCGCCGCATTCCGGCCGACACGCACTGCACAGTCGTGGACGTGACGGGGCAATACTCGGTGCTGGCCGTCATGGGGCCGAACTCGCGCGCCTTGTTCCAGCAAGTGTCCAAGGCCGATTTTTCCAATGAGGCATTTCCGTTCGGCACGAGCCGCGAGATCGATCTCGGCTATGCCACCGTGCGTGCGACGCGCCTGACCTATGTCGGCGAACTGGGTTGGGAACTCTACGTGCCGGTCGAATTCGCCGTGGGGGTCTACGAGGCGCTGCACGCGGCGGGCAAGGCGTTCGGGTTGCGCGATGCGGGCTACTACGCCATCGACTCGCTGCGCATCGAGAAGGGCTATCGGGCGTGGGGGCGCGAACTGACCCCGGACACCAACCCGGTCGAAGCTGGCCTGACGTTCGCCTGCAAGCTGGCGGGTGACATCGCGTTCACCGGGCGCACGGCGGTCGAACAAGCCCGTGCACAAGGCGTGCGGCGCAAGCTGGTGAGCGTGGCGCTCGACGGCGCCGCCGATCGCATGCTGTGGGGCGGTGAGGCGGTTTTGCGTGACGGCCAGCCGGTGGGCTTCATTTCGTCGGCGGCGTACGGACATACCATCGACGCGCCGGTGGGGCTCGCGTTCCTCATCAACCCCGATGGCCCGGTAGATGCCGCCTTCGTCGAAGCTGGCCGATATCAGGTCGATCTGGCGGGCGAACTGCTCGACGCGCGTGTGCAACTGCGGGCCCTGTACGACCCGAAAGGCGAACGCGTGAAGGCCTGAAGCCGGTCCGATGCCGGTGTCGTGCGGGCCAACATCCCGACACGACACCGGAGGCGAATCTCGACGTGAATCTCGCCCCGAATCTCGACTGACACGGGCGGACTCGCTGCCGCTTCTGTAAAATGCCGCTTTTGCCTAGTTTTCGCACCTGTCCGGTGAGGGTGCGTCCGGTCTTCCCGTATGTCTTTTGCATGTATAGCAGCGGCGCGCCGCTTCGACGACACGGCACACCTGCCGCTCGTGATCGGTTCGCAGCGTTACGGCTGGATTCGTCGTCGCGACGTCGCGTCGCTGTGCCGGTGGCCCGAAGTATTTGAGATCAGCTCGCTCGCGGTGCGCATTCACCCGCGTCACGACACGTGTGAAGCCCGCACGGCGGCGCTCGCGCCGGTGATCGAGACGCTGGCGGCCGAGGGCATCATCACCGGCTGGCGCAACGAACGCTACGCCATCCGGCAACGGCTTTACGACGCGCCACTCGCATGGATCGAGCGCGCAGCCTCACGGTTCTTCGGCACACGGACGTTCGCCGTGCACGTGAACGCGTATGTCCCTGCGCGCTTCGTGGGCGAAGCACCGAAAATGTGGATCGCGCGGCGCAGCGTGCACAAGGCGACCGATCCCGGCTGCCTCGACAATGCGGCGGCGGGGGGCATCGGCAACGGTATCGGCGTGGGCGACACGCTCGTCAAGGAATGTTGGGAAGAAGCGGGCATTCCGGCGTATCTGGCCAACGAAGCCCGGCCGGGCCGCACGCTGCACCTTCTCGCGGAGATTCCGGAGGGGGTGCAGTCCGAGCAGGTGTTCGTCTACGACCTCGCGCTGCCGCGCGGCTTCGTGCCCGAGAATCAGGACGGCGAGGCCAGCGCCCATTGGCTGTGTTCCGCCGGCCATGTGCGCGATGTGATCGCGCGCGGCAAGATGACCGTCGATGCGAGTCTCGCCAGCCTAGATTTTCTGCTGCGTGAAGGGGCTGTGCGCGCGAAGGACTGCGCGGGCATCGATGCGTTGTTCAAACCGGCCGACGAATAATCCGGGGCCCGGTGGTGCAAGCATCATGCGATGCGCACCGCGCCGGGTGGCCCCCATCAGAATTTCAACACTGCAACGTCATTGCAAGCCTTTTGCTCAGGAGCAATCATGGCACCGATCGAAAATAGCTACATTCTGAAGTTGTCCTGCCCGGACCGTCCCGGCATCGTCCACGCGGTGGCCGGTTTTCTGGTCGAGCGCGGCGGCAACATTCTCGACTCGGCCCAGTTCAACGATCGCTTCACGGGCGGCTTTTTCATGCGCGTGCACTTCCAGCAACTGCCGGGTGAAACCGATCTGGCCGCGCTGCAACGCGACTTCGCACCGCTCGCCACGCAATACGAAATGCAGTGGGAACTGGTCGACGCTGCGATCAAGCCGCGCGTCATGCTCATGGTCTCGAAGATCGGCCACTGCCTGAACGATCTGCTGTTCCGCTACAAGACCGGTCAGCTCAACATCGAAATCCCGGTGATCGTCTCGAACCACAAGGATTTCTATCAACTGGCGGCCAGCTACAACATTCCGTTCCATCACCTGCCGCTCATGAATGCCACGCCGGAATCGAAGGCCGCGCAGGAAGCGAAGGTGCTGGAGCTGGTCAACGACAACAACATCGATCTGGTGGTGCTGGCGCGCTACATGCAGGTGCTCTCCGCCAACCTGTGCAAGCAACTGGCGGGCCGCGCGATCAACATTCACCACTCGTTCCTGCCGAGCTTCAAGGGCGCGAAGCCGTACTATCAGGCGTTCGACCGTGGCGTGAAGCTGATCGGGGCGACGGCGCACTACGTGACGTCTGACCTCGACGAAGGTCCGATCATCGAGCAGGAAGTCGAGCGCGTGGACCACACGATGGACCCGGAACAACTGACCGCCATCGGGCGCGATGTGGAGTGCGTGGCGCTCGCGCGTGCCGTGCGCTATCACGCCGAGCACCGCATTCTGCTCAACGGGCACAAGACGGTGATCTTCCGCTAATCGTAAGTTGTGATGACATCCTCGACTGGGTGCACTTGATAAGTGATCAGAAGCGGATAGTCATCGTCAGTGAGCATGACGACAAAGAACGGCGTGTTCAGCGTGATGTGATGGTCGGGCGGGCGCCACTCGGCGACCGGTAGATTCTTTTCGCCGGGCGCCGCGCGCACGCCTTCTTCGTTATGCACGAGGAAAAAATCGTGGCTGGGCCGGTCCGTCTGAATGATCTGGGCGAAACGCGGTACTGAGAAATCGACCGTCGCGGTGCGCAAGCCCAGTAATTCGCCCAGCGGTGTCGATGCGGCCAAGGCATCGAGCAGCCAGTCCAGCAGGCTGGCATCGGTCAGTGCCTCGCAGGTATGGGGGTCGCGTTGCACGTAGAGCATACGTAGGCCGCTCGCCGATTCCGCACCCGTCCCCAACCCCATCCCCGAAATCGCGCTGTGCGGATGCAATCGTTTGACGACGAATCGCGGGTCTCCAGCCAACAAGCCGCTGACCTCCATCCGCTCACCGTCGATCTTCATCATGTCGACTTCGATCCGCTCACCGGTGTTCAGCGTGAACGCGAGTCTGCGGGTGTCGAGTGGGTCGAAGGGGGCGTCCCACGAGGCAACACCCCGAAGGAAATTACCTAACTTATCGACGGAGAGATCCGGGGCCGGGCTAAATGCCCAATTTGTGCCGGGTGCGACCGACGAAACGTATTGGCGGATCGCGTCGCACGCTTGCGACTTGCCGCCGCCGGAGGCAGGGGCGGGCGCTGCCGCCTTGCCGCCACCCCCCGACGGGGCGGCTTTGGGCGCGGATGACGGCGGGGGAGAAGGGATGCGCATCGTCTCGATTCTCAAAAAGGAGAATCGCCATTCTGCGAAAACGCCGGGCATTGTGCTTTTGGAAGAAGTGCCCAGCCTATCAGTTTCAGTCCGTCAACTGCGTTGCACCAATTAACTGCGTTGCGCCAATTCGCTGCCGGCATCGCGGGCGAGGCGGGCGATCGAGATCGTCGAACTCACCGCAATCAGACCCACCGTCAGGAATGCCCACGGGAAGTCGGCCGAGACGACGTGATCGCGCCCATGCAGATACGACGAAGTTTGCAGCACGGCTGCCCCGATAGTGATGCCGAGCGTGAGCGAGACCTGTTGGGCCACGCTCGCCAGACTCGTCGCCTGACTCATGCGGTGTGCGGGCACGTCGGCGTAGGAGATGGCATTCAGGCTGGTGAATTGCAGCGAGCGGAAGCAGCCGCCGAACAGCAGCGTGCAGAGAATGACCAGATGCGCGGTCTGATCGGTGAACAGCCCATAACCGCCGATGGTGGCCGACGCGATGATCGCGTTGGTCATCAGCACGCGGCGAAAGCCCCAGCGTTGCAGAATGCGCAGCGACAGCGTCTTCATGAACATGGCACCGGCGGCCGAGATAAACGTGAGCGCACCTGACTCCATCGGTGTCATGCCAAAGCCGAGTTGCAGCATCAGCGGCAGCAGAAACGGCGTTGCGCCCACGCCGATGCGAAACAACGTGCCACCTGCTACCCCGGCACGGAACGTCGGAATGCGGAACAGATCGAGCCGCAGCAGCGGGTGAGCGAGACCGCGCGCGTGATGCAGATACGACCACAGCAGTATCGCGCCAAAGGCAACGAGCCCGAGTGCGAGCGGCGTCGGAATCAGATGGCGGCCAATGGTCGAGAGGCCAAGCATCAGAATCGACAGGCCCAGCCCTGACAAGATGAAGCCCTTCACATCGAGCGGCGGCACGTCTTCTTCAAACAGATCGGGGATGTATTTCGTCGCGAGCACGAAGCCGAGAATGCCGATCGGAATGTTGATGAAGAAGATCCAGCGCCAGTGCCAGTACGTGGTGATGAAACCCCCGAGCGGCGGGCCGAGTACCGGGCCGACGAGCGCGGGAATCGTCAGGTAATTGAGCGCGCGCACCATGTCGCGCTTTTCTACGGATTTGAGCAGCGCGAGCCGCCCGACCGGCACCATCATCGCACCGCCCATGCCTTGCACGAAACGCGCGATCACCAGTTCCGGCAGATTGGTCGAAATGCCACAGCAGATCGAGCCGAGCACGAACACCCCGATGGCAAAGCGGAACACGTTGCGCGTGCCGAAGCGGTCGGCAATCCAGCCACTGATCGGAATGAAGACAGCGAGACTGATGAGGTAGGTCGTGAGTGCGAGCTTGAGCGTGATCGGACTCTCGCCGAGATCTTTGGCGATCAGCGGCAACGAGGTGGACAACACGGTGGAATCCATGTTCTCCATGAACAGCGCGCAGGCAACAATCAGTGGAACTAGCATGAGGCAGCGGGCGGCCGAAGCGGCAGCCGGGTAAGCGTGTGGGGTACGACGGGTGAGCGCGCGGCGAGGGGCGAACGTGGCGCGCTGACAAACGTTATAGCAAACTTTGCCCGGGGCCGCGCCGCTTTCGCCGACGGCCAGAGATCATGCGGGTTTTCAGACGGTGCGGGGCGATTGAGGCCGTTTTGAAGGGCGGAATGCCGTCTTGAGGCGCAATACGTGCTCATGCGGTCATGACGCGAGAAAATCGCGCAGCACGTGAAGGTGCGTCTGCGCGTCGCCGTCTTCGAGTTTGTGCGCTGCGGTGAGCAGCGTCACGCGCCCTTGGGTCAACCGCGTGCGCAGTTCGGCAAGCATCGCGTTGTGATCGGCGTCGAGCGTGTTGAGCTCATCGAGAAAGCGCGTACGGAAATCGCTGAACTGCTCGGGATGCGCGTGAAACCACTTGCGCAGGTCTGCACTCGGCGTGACGTCCTTCGCCCAGAAGTCGATCTTGGCTTTCTCTTTGGAGAGCCCGCGCGGCCACAGACGGTCGGCCAGCACGCGTTGCCCGTCGTCGGGCGACGCCGCGTCGTAGACACGTTTGAAATGGAGGTCGGTGTGTGGATCGCCAGACTTGACGGTACGGCGGGGCGCGTGTGCCGCAGCGACTTTCGGTGCGGCTTTCGGGGCGACTTCCGGAGCGGCTTTCGTAACTTTCGGTGACGGCATGGGGGACAGCCTCCGCGAGGGACACGCGTACGAGCGCAATAGCCGCCAGCTTACCGGAGGATGTCGGACGAGGCGAGCAGCGCGACCGTCCTGCGTCGCACCGCTCGCCCGTTCCCCCGTCCCCCCGTCGGTCAGAAACGCCAGTTGAGATTGCCGAACACCGCGTTGTCGGTAACCTGACTGCCGAACTGCCCGGTGTAGCTCACGCCCAGCGTGACGGCTTGCCCGACGAAGGCGTCGATGCCTGCTTCCACAATGGCCGCATCCCGGGCAATCGGCACGCCGCCAACCGTGAAGCCCGCCGCGCTATCGACGAAGGCGAGTTGCGCGTCCGGCGTGTCCGCGCCAAACGCGTGCCGCCATCCTGCCGACAGTCTCACGCGTCCCAACGCTGCCGTGCCGGTGCTGGTGCCGAAGGGCAAGTCACCCCGCACCCCCAACGTCGAGAACGTGACGCCGCGCGTCTGTTCATCGGCATGAAGGTCGGCGGCGCTGCCCGATTCGTTGAAAGCATCGGTACGCACCCACGCATGCGCCATCGCCGCAAAGGGCTCGATGCCGACGCGGCCGATATCGAATCGCCACGCAGCTTCGCCGAAGACCTGCCACGTCGCGGCGTCATAGCTGGCACGCGCGGTCTGTGCAATGGGGCCGACGGCGATGGCCCGCTGCGAACTGATCTGCTGCAACGCGTACGAGCCGCCGAGCATGGCGCCAAGGTGCCCGAAACGCCGGCTGACATACGCGCCCATCTGCGCGTCGTTACTGTTCCCCGATGCCGTGGGGCCTGTGTTGAACGTGTCGTGCCCCAGCCCGCCGAGTACCCCCGCGCGCCATGTCTCGGCAATGGGCGTATCGACACCGACCAACACGCCCATGCCGCGACGATGCAACGTCGATGCCCCGGCACCACCGCTGGCCACCGAGGCGGCGCGCAGTTGCCCGTCGCTGCCGTAGAACGATGCCCACGCTTGGGTCGCCCGGCGTTGACCCCGGCAATCGACGTTGTTCCGAGGCGTCGTCAACTCGCTTGTGCCGACACGGCTGCCGGTGCCGCAATCGTCGGCGAACAGCAGGCTGTCGCGCAGGCGTTGCGATGCGGCGTCACGGGTCACCTGACTCTGACTGAGCAGCATCGTCGCAATGGACGCGTGCAGACTCCCGTCAAGGCTTGCAAACGCGGCGGGCGCGGTATCTGCCGTCAGTCCCAATGCCGCCTGATACAGCGGGCTGCCGGTGCCGAGTGCCGACACTGCCAACGCGACCGCCTTTTGATTCGGCGTGATGCCACCCGCGGAAAGCGGCGTGCCGTTCGGTGTGAACGAGAGCAATACCGTGTTCGGCGTGTAGCTCACTTGCGGCGAGAGGTAGAGCAGGTTGGTCGAGGTCGATGCGAACTGTCCGCTCACGCCATTGGCCGCCGAGACGATCACGGCACCCGATGCGTCGGCAGGCTGCGTGCCCGGGGCAGCGTTCACGACAAGATTACTGCCGCCGACGGACGCGCTACCCGTCGCATTCACCTGACTGGGCGGTGTGCCGGGGGCCACGTTCACCTGAAGCGTCGAGCCCGGCTGAAGCGTCAAATTGCCACCGACGCCGAGGGAGGTTCCCGGCGAACTCACGACGATCTGGCTGCCGCTCGCGCCAGTCAGCGCCCCGGTCTGCGCGCCCGTGCCGCTGCCGCCCGCCGAGGTGGGCGCGGGTGTCGTCAGCGTGCCACCGGCCTGCACGGTCACAGGCGAGTGACCGAGGTTGCCGATGCCGAGCGTGCCGCCGGCTACAGTCGTTGGGCCGGTGAGCGGGTTGTTGCCGCTGAGCGTGAGCGTTCCCCCGCCCGTTTTGGTGAGACCGCCGCTCCCTGACACGCTGCCGCCGAAGTTGCCCGACGACACGGTGACGGACCCGCCGTCGATCGTGAGCGCACCCTGCGCCGTGCCGGTCAGCGAGGGCAACGTAACGTCGACGCCTTGCGTGGTGACCGTGCCTTGTGTGAGCGTCAGCCCACCGGTGCCGAGGCCCGTTGGGGAAGTAACGGCGACGGTGCCGCCCTTCACCGTGGTGCCCCCGCTGTAGGTGTTGTTGCCGCCGAGCGTCACGGTGGCGTTGCCTTGTTTGGTGATGCCCCCATTGCCCTGAATCACGCCATCGAACGTGCTGTTGGCCGCGCCTCCGAGCGTGAGCGATTGCGCACCGAGCGATACCGTCGATCCGGCGGCACCGCCGAGACCGGCAATCGTGACCGTTGCCGGCGCGCTGGCTTGACTGACGTCGAGCGTCGTACCGCTCGCCAGCGTGACGTTGTTGCTGCCGGAGAGCGCACCGCCCGCGCCGAGCGCAAGGGTGCCGTTAGTAATGTCGATGTCGCCAGAGAACGTGTTTTGTCCTGCGAGCGTCTGCGTGCCCGCGCCGGCTTTCACGATGTCGCCCGTGCCGTTGATGGCACTCGTGAGTGTCTGGTGACTGCCGTCGCCAAACGTCAGCGTGCTGCCGCCCAGATTCACGTTGCCGCCACTGCCGGATAACGTGGCAATCGTTTGGTCGCCCGCAGCGCTGATATCGAACGCGGCTTGACTGCCCGCCACCACCACGTTCGCACCCGCTGCGAGCTTGCCGGTGGCACCCAGCGCAAGTGTGCCGTCGTCGATGGTGGTCGTGCCGGTGAACTGCTGCTGACCGGTCAGGGTCTGCGTGCCGCTGCCTTGCTTGACGATGCCACCTGTGCCCGAGATCGTGCCGCTCACGGTGTGGCTGGAGGCATCGCCGAAGGTCAGCGTGTTGTTGCCGAGGGTGACGTTCGTTCCGGCTTGCGCGGTGAGCGCGCCGACCGTGCGGCCGCCGTTCGCCCCTGAAATGTCGAGCGTGGTGCCTGCGTTCTGGAGCGTCACGGCGCCTGTGGCGGCCAACGTGCCCGCACCCGCGAGCGAAAGGGTGCCGTTCTGCACGACCGTGCCACCGGTGAAGGTGCTGGTGCCGGTCATGGTCTCGACACCTGTCCCCATCTTCACGAGGCTGCCGGTGCCCGCGACGCTGCCACTGAACGTTTCGTCGGCGCCGCTGCTGCCGACTTCGAGCACATTGCCGCCCATGTTGATCGCGCCGCCACCCGTGAGCGCACCGAACGTCTGCGTGCCGTTACCGGCCGACAGGTCGAAGGTAGCGCCCGTCTGCACATCGACAACACCGCCCGCATCGAGGCTGGCACCAGCGCCCAACGCGAGAGTGCCCGCACTGACGTTGGTTGCGCCGCCGTAGGTGTTCTGCCCATTGAGCGTGAGCGTGGCGCCGCCATTCTTGGTGATGCCGCCCGCGCCGTTAATGGCGCCGTTGAGTGTGAGATCGTGCGTGCCGAGCACGTTGAGATTGCCGTCGAGCGTGATCTGGTTGCCGAGCGTGGTGGCTTGCGTGGCATCGAGCGATGTTGCATCGGCAAAGGTGACGGTGCCGGTGCCCAACGCGGTATTGCTGCCGACGAGGATGCCGCCCGCTTGCACATCCGTACCGCCACTGAAGTCGCTGTTACCGGAAAGCGTTTGCACGCCGTTGCTGCCTTTCACGAGTTGTCCGCCAACGCCGTGAATGTCGGAGGCTAGTGTGTCGGCACCGGAGGTGCTGAAGCGCAATGTCGCGTCGCCAAGCTCAATGATGCTACCGGCCACGCCGGCAATTGTGCCGGCGTTATGCGTCGTGCCGGTGGCGACATCGAGGACGCTGGTTGTGCCGTTGAGACTGACGGCGGTGGAACCGAGCTGCGTTGCGCCACGTAACGCGAGCGTGCCCGCGTCGATTTGCACCACGCCCGACAGCACCATACCGCCCGAGAGCGTTTGCGTACCGCTGCCTTGTTTGACGATGCCTCCCGAGCCACTCAGCGTTCCACCGAACGTGCCGTTGTTGCCACTGTCGAGCGTTATCGCGGTTGCGCCGACGCGAAGGGCACTGCCCGATCCCCCGTTGAGTGCGCCGATCGTAGGTGCTGTGGCGGCGCTGACATCGAGCGATGTGCCGGCATTGAGCGTGACATCGGTCATGTTCAGCAGCGAGCCGCCTGCGCCGAGCACCACCGCCCCGTCGGCGACCGTGAGCATGCCGGCCAGCAGATTCTCACCCGTGAGCGTTTGCGTGCCTGTGCCTTGTTTGACGACGTTTCCGTACCCCTGAATTGCTGCGGCCAGCGTGTCGTCGTTCGCGTCGCCGAACGTCAACGTGTTGTGACTGAGTGCCACGACGCCGCTCGTACCGGACAGGCTACCGATGGTCTGGTCGCCCGCATCGCTCAGATCAAGCGACGCGTTCACACCATCGACCACAACATGTGCCCCTGCCGCAAGACTCCCCGTACGTCCGATGAAGAGCGCCCCGTCGGTAACGGTCGTGGTACCGGTGTACAACTGCACGCCGTCAAGTCTTGCGGATCCCGCGCCTTGTTTGACGATGCCCCCCGCGCCTGAGATTACGCCGTCGAAGTTCTGCCCGGTGGCGTCACCAAACGTCAGCGTATTCGCGCCCAAATCGATCTGCGAGTCGGCGATGCCAGATAGCGCGCCGATGCTGCGCGGTCCATTCGCACCGGAAATATCGAACGTCGCGCCGGTGCCGCTTAGCGAAAGCGCGCCGCTCGACGCCAACGCGCCAGCGCCGCTTAGCGCGAGCGTCCCCGCTTGCACAGTCGTGCCGCCGCTGTACGTGTTCTGTCCCGTGAGCGTTTGCGTGCCCACGCCGACTTTGACGAGTGACCCCGTCCCGGCGATGTTGCCGCCGAACGTGTCGTTTTCGGCATCGCCGAGTCTCGTCACGACGCCGCCGAGATTGACGGTGCCCGTGCCGTCGAGGGCACCGATCGTTTGCGTACCGTTGCCTGCGGAAAGATCGAGCGTCGCACCGCTCGCAACGTTGATCGAGCCTGCCGCATTCAACGATGCTCCCGCACCCAGCGCGAGTGTCCCGGCGTTGATGGTGGTGGGGCCGGTATAGGTGTTGGAGCCGCCTAGCGTGAGCGTCGCGTTGCCCGATTTGGTGAGCCCGCCGAGCCCCGCGAGCACGCCGTTCAGCGTCACATCGTTGCTCCCGAGGACGGTCAGCGTGCCGGTCAGATTGACGTTGTTGCCGAGCGTCACCGCTTGCGTACTGTCGAGCGTTGCATTGCTGGCGATGGTCAGCGCACCTGTGCCGAGCGCGAGATTGTTGCCGGCGATCAACCCGCCCGCATTGACCGTCGTGCCACCGGTGAAGTCACTTGCCCCGGTCAGCGTCTGCACCCCCGGCCCGGCCTTCACAATCGCGCCGGTGCCGTGAAAGACACCGTCGAATGTCTCGTCGAGCGCATTGCCGAACGTGAGTGTCTGTGTGCCCAAGGCGATGGCGCTACTCCCCACACCTGTGAGCGCGTCGACGGTGGTCGGCCCCGCTGCACCGATATCGAACACGGTATTCGCGCCCGACAGTGTGAGTGCGTTAGCGGCTTGTAGCGAGCCGCCGGTACCGATCGCCAGCGTGCCGCCCGCGATATCGACACCGCCGGTAAACGTCTGCGCAGCCGTGAGCGTTTGCGTGCCCGTGCCTTGCTTGACGATGCCGCCGGTACCGTTAAATGCCGCGCCCAGCGTCTGGTCGGTCGCATCGCCGAACGTCAGCGTGTTGGCACCGAGCGCAACCGAACCCCCACTGCCGGAGAGTGCGCCGACGGTGCGATTGCCTGCCGCGCTGATGTCGAACGTTGCGGTGTCGCTGCCCAGCGCGACGGCCCCCTGTGAGGCGAGCGCGCCGCCAGCGCCCAAGGCCAGCGTACCGTCGTTGATCGTCGTCCCGCCCGTCCACGTGCCTGCGCCGTCGATGACGAGTTGTGCACTGCCGGTCTTTTGCAGCGCCCCGACACCCGAGACGTTGCCGGTCAGTGTCAGGTCCTGACTGCCGAGTACCGCCGACGTGCCATTCAGGGTGATGTTGTTCGCGAGTGTCGTCGCTTGTGTGGTGTCGAGCGTCGTCTGATCGGCCATCGTCAACGCGCCGCTGCCAAGCGCAGTCGCGTTGCCCAGTGCCAGCCCACCGGCGCTCACCGTCACGCCACCGGCGAAATCACTCGCTCCCGTCAACGTCTGCACGCCTGCGCCCTGCTTGATGAGCGCGCCCGTGCCGTGAATGCTGCCGGTGAACGTCTGCCCGGTGTTGTCACCGAAGGTCAGCGTGTTCGCGCCGAGTCGCACCTGCGCCGCGCCCCCGCTCAGCGAGCCGATGGTTTGCGCACCGGCACCGCCGATGTCGAGTGACGTGGTGTTGTCGCCAAGGCTGACCGCACTCTGCGACGACAGGCCGCCACCGGCACCGATCACGAGTGCGCCGCCGCCGACGACGACCCCGCCGGTAAACGTCTGCTGTCCGGTGAGCGTCTGCGTCCCGGTGCCGAATTTGACGATGCCGCCGCCATTCCCGTGGATCGCACCGCCGAAGGTCTGATCCGTGGCGTCGCCAAACGACAGCGTGTTATCGCCCAGATTGACAGCGCTGCCGGTGGCCCCGGACAACGCGCCGATGGTCTGATTCTCACCATTGGCGATATCGAACGCGGCGCCGCCGGCGATGTTCACCGCATTGCCCGATAACGTGCCAGTCCCGCCGACGGTCAACGTGCCCGCGTCGATGGTGATGGCCCCGCTGAACGTATTCGGACCGGAAAGCGTCTGCGTCCCCGTGCCTTGTTTGACGATGCCGCCGCTGCCGGTGATGCTGCCGTCGAAGCTTTCGTTGCTCCCGTCGCCGAACGTCAGTGTCGCCGCGCCAAGCGAGACGGTGGAATCGGCCACGCCCGAGAGCGCACCGATGGTCTGCGCGCCCGCCTGACTGATGTCGAACGCCGTTCCCGAGCCGAGCAGCGACACCGCGCCGGTGCTGGCCAGTGAGCCACCTGCCCCGAGGGCGATACCGCCGGCGTTGATGGTCGTGCCGCCGGTGTAGGTGTTGGCGCCCGAGAGCGTTTGCGTGTCGCCGTTCGCCTTGATGATGCCGCCTGTACCGTTGATCGCCCCCGCGTAGGTGCCGTTGAAACTGTTGCCGAGCGTGAGGTTGTTCGCGCCTAGCAGGATCCGCGTGTTGGCGACGCCGGATAGCCCGGCAATCGTGCGATCGCCGTCCGCCCCCGAAATGTCGAATGTCGTGCCCGGTCCGGATAGCGCGAGCGGCGTCCCCGCTACCTGAAGTGTGCCCGCCCCGGACAAGATCAACGAGCCGGCAAAGATGCTCATGGATCCGCTGAAGGTGTTGATCCCTGTGAGTGTGACCGGCTGCGGCCCAAACTTGGCGACGTTGCCGCTTCCCGTGATCTGCCCGGTGAGGGTGAGCGGTGCGCTACCGCCAAACGTGAGCAGTGTGCTGCCACCGCCGACTGAAATTTGATTGGCGAGCGTTAGCGGGGCACTGGCATCGAGGACCGCGCTTGAGCCGGACGCGTGCACGACCCCGCTACCGAATGCGGCACCGCTGCCGGCAATTAACCTGCCGCTGCTCAGCGACGTCCCCCCGGTATACGTGTTGGCGCCCAATAGCGTGAGACTGCCGGTCCCCGTGAGCGACACGCCGCCCGCGCCACTCAGCACACCGCTCACAACGAGTGGGTTGCTGCCGGAGACAGTGAGACCGTTCGCGCCGAGCGTGACGGGCAGCGTCAGGGTGAGGCCCGCGTTCGCCGCTTGCATGCCGCCGCCGTTGACCACCAGCGAACCGGTGCCGAAGCTGCCCGGGTCGTTGAAAATGGCGAGCCCGCCGTTCAGCGTAGTGGCCGTGACGGCAAGCGGCCCGTTCAAGGTCCACGTGCCGCCGTTGACGGTGGCCTGCGAGAAATTCACGTAACTCGCGCCGTTGAGCGTGCCGTTGCCGATCGTCGTGTTGTTGTTTGCCGAGTTGCTCAGCATCAGCGTGTTGTTGCCGCCTGCACCGCCGTCGACCGTACCGGTGGCGGCAAAGCCGAGATTGAACCCAGTCACGGGAAGTGCCGCGAGCCCGATGCTTCCGCCGTCGTTCAACGTCGATCCGGTGACCGCGGTAAACGTATTCGCACCACCGGCACCGAGCGAGACGCTGCCGCTGATCGTGCCGTCGTTGGTGAACGTATTACCCCCGCCGGGCACACCGTTGGCCTGAAAGGCGATGCGGCCGAGCACCGTCCCCGTGTTGGTGAAATTGACGGCACCGCCTCCATACGCAGCGACGACCGGTGCACTGCCGGTGCCCGTGAGCGATACGCCGAGAATCGGCGACGCACCGAGCGTGCCGCTGTTGTTGATGACCGTGTTGCCACCGGCAGCGTTCTGCACCGTGAGCGCTAGTCCGGTCAGTCCGGGCAGATTGACCCCGAGTAAGCCGACGGTGCCGCGCATGATCGCGTTGTTCGTCACGGTCTGGGTGCTGCCGCCGACATTACCGTTACCGATGACCGTCCCGCTGGCGAGCAGGCTGAGGCTGCCGAGTACCGAGGGATCGATCGTGCCGCCGTTGATGAGCGTGACGTTGTTGCCCGTGAGTGTCATCGCCGTGCCGCCGATGCCGAGCAGCACGCCGACACCGGCCCCGCTGTTCACGTTCACTTGGAGATTGTTGGTGGCATTCGAAAACGACGGTGCCAGCGGGTTGGCGGCGCCGCTGCACGTGACGACGCTGCCGGCGACCGTGCAGGTGGCCCACGCAGGGGCGGCGACGGCCGCACTCACCAACGCGACGCAGGCAAGACACAGCCGGGTGAGCGCCGACGCCGGCGCACCGGGGGCTGCCGCGCTACGTCGGCCGGCCGCTCGGGTACGCGATGCCGGTGCCGCCCCGGTGCGTTGGCAGGCCGTCTCCGGTGCGGGGACGACATCGACGCGGCAATGCCGCCAGACCAAACGATAGAGGTGCTTGTTCATCGCGTTCCGATTCCAAAAGGCGTGCGGTGTGGGGACGGGCGGTATGCGCGCGGAAAGCCGGAAAGCGCGACACCCATGGCAGGCGACATTCGGGGGGAGCCACGACGGCGATGCGCGCCTGAGAGAAGGCGCAAACACCGGCCGGTCGAAGCCTTAATGCGCGGTTTGTGTGCGGGGCATTCTAGGAAGCGGCAGGGGATAGCGCGCGGCTGTGATGACGTGACAAGTCGCGGCACGGCAGGGCGGCGGTGCCGGGAAACGCTGACGAATCAATACGGTGCGGCGAAGGAGACGACGCCGTTCGGGCGTCGGAGGCGGGGGCTAGATTCGGAGGATTCCCGCTGTGCGAGGCACATGCGTAGGCCTGCAGATTGGACTGACGAACGCCGCACGCGGGGTGGCGGCGCTCGTCGGTGTCACGCGTGAAGCGTAGGTGATGTGAGCCGGGTCGCTACGCGGCCTTCGTCAGCGGTGCGACTTGCCGGATATCGAGCGACGTCAGCGTCTGGGCAATCGCGGTCACGACGTTACGCATCTCGTTGTCGTCGATGGCGCCGATGCAGCCCACACGGAACGTCTCCAGTTGGGTGAGCTTGCCCGGATACAGGATGTAACCGCGCTCGCGCACCGCCGCATAAAACGCCTTGAAGTCGTACTTGCTGTCGGTCGGCGCGTGGAACGTGACGATCACGGGCGCCTGCACGTCGGCCGACAAAAACGGCCGGAAGCCGAGCGACGCCATGCCGTCGACGAGCGCGCGGCAGTTGCGGCGATACCGCTCGCCGCGCACCGGCTGCCCGCCTTCGGCGAGGAACTGATCGACGGCGGCGCGCAGGGCCGCGACAACGTGAGTCGGCGGCGTGAAGCGCCATTGCGTGGTTTTCTGCATATACGCGTACTGGTCGTGCAGATCCATCGCCAGCGAGTGGCTGTTACCGGCGGACGCCTCGAGCACGGTCTTCTTCACGATCACGAAGCCCATGCCCGGCACGCCTTCGAGGCACTTGCCGCTGGCGGCGATCAGCGCGTCGAACGGCATCGTACGCACGTCGATTTCCACGGCCCCGAACGAACTCATCGCGTCGACGATGAGCCCCTTGCCATGCTTCTGGCACACGCGGGCGATATCGGCGAGCGGATTGAGCACACCGGCGCCGGTCTCAAGATGCACCTGCGCCACGTGCGTGATCGACGGATCGCGCGTGAGCGCTTCGTCGATGGCTGCGGCGCTCGCGGCCTGATCTTCGGCAATGGGCAGCGCGACGGCATCGCGGCCGAGATAGCGGCAGATCTTCAGAATGCGCTGGCAATAGGCGCCGTTATCGGGCACCAGAATGCGCGCATTGCGCGGCGTGAGCGTGCCGATGGCCGCTTCGACCGAGAACGTGCCCGAGCCTTGCAACGGCACGCACGCATAGTCGTTGCCCCCGTGCACGATATCGACGAGATCGCGGCACAGCGAGGCGGTGATCTGGTTGAACTGGGTGTCCCACGAGCCCCAGTCGCGCAGCATGGCCTGTCGGGTCGCCGGCGACGTGGTGAGCGGGCCGGGGGTAAGCAGAATCGGTTCCTGACCGAGAATCATGACCGCCTCCTATTGAGCGGGGGAATCAAACGAGAATCAAACAAGAGAGAAGCAACTCGGGAAGCACCGGCGCACGCCAGCCTGCGGACACAGAACATGGGGGCGCCACCTTTCAATCACCTTTCAATGACCTTTGCGAGAAAGCGCCGTCGGACGCCGCCAAGCCTGCGTGTAGCGTTCCACCACGAGTTGAATGCCGTGATAGAGCAGGCACGCGAGCATTGACGTGAGCACCACCAGCGTGGCCATGGCCGCGGCGGGCCCGATCGAGCCGGTTTCGTCCATGTTGACGATGGCGACCGACGCGAGCGAGGTGTCGGCCGAATACAGGAAGACCACGGCAGACACGGTGGTCATCGCGTTGACGAACAGATAGCGGCTGATGTCGATGATCGACGGCAGGCAGATCGGCGCGGACACTCGCCAGAACGTGCGATAGAAGGGCACCTTCAACGAGGCCGACACGTATTCGAATTCCGGATCGATCTGCTTGAGCGCCGTCACTGCCGTGAGATGGCTCGACGAGTAGTAATGCACGACGTTGACGATCACGAGAATCGCCAGCGAACCGTACAAGCTATGCAACGGGTTGCCTTCCGGCACGAAGAAGAAGATGTAGCCCAGACCGAGCACGAGACCGGGCACGCCCATCGGCAGCACGGCCATCATGCGGATGAACCCGCGCACCCACGTAAGGCCCTTGGTTTTCTCCAGCAGATAGGCAATGACGAAGATCACCGCCGTGCCCCAGATCGCGCACCAGAACGCCATCTGCACGCTGTTGATGTAGGCATCGACGGCGCCGCTTTCGACCAGTCCGAAGCGATAGTGGCCGAGCGAGAGGCTGAAGTTGTACGGCCAGAATTTCACGAACGAGGCGTAGACCGCCATGCCGAGAATGGCGAGCATGATGGCCGCCATGCCCCAGCAAAGCACTGCCATCGTCCAGTCGAAACCACGTGAGGGCTTGGGCACGTAGGGCACCGCGCGCGCCGAGAGCAGCGCCTGCTGCTTGCGCTGCACGACCGAGTCGACCAGATACGTGATGCCCACGGGCACGAGCAGCACCAGCCCGACGACGGCGCCCTTTGAGAAGTCCTGCTGTCCGATCACGAGTTTGTAGATGTCGGTGGCGAGCACGTTGAAGTCACCGCCGATCACCTTGGGAATGCCGAAGTCCGAGATCGCGTAAGTGAAGACGATCATCGCGGCGCTGATCACGCCGTATTTCGCCCCGGGCAGCGTGATCGTGAAGAACCGTCGCAGCACCGGCGTGCCGAGCGCATCGGCCGCTTCGTAGAGCCGCGCGTCGGTGAGCGAGAGCGCCGTGATCATGATCATCAGCGCATGCGGGAACGTGGCGTTCACGAGCGACATCACGATGCCCAGCGGCCCGTAGATATCGATATCTCCCATGAACGGCCGCAACACGCCCTGATTGCCGAACCAGAAGATGAACGAGATGGCCGGCAGCAGCGTGGGCCCGAGAATCGGGATGAGCGCGATATTGCGCAGCAGCGTCTTGCCGCGAATGCAGCTACGCGTGAGCGCGTAGGCAAAGATGAACGCCAGCGGCACCGTGATGCCGGTGGTCACGACCGAGATCCACACACTGTTCCAGATCGAGCCGAACAGCGCGGGCGAGTGGAAGTACTCGCGGAAGTGCCGCAAGCCGACGAAGTGGCCGTCGTTGTCCTGCACGCTCTTGATGAGAATGGCGGCCATCGGCGCGAGCAGAAAGAGCACGCCTGCGGCGGCGGCCACCAGCAACAGTGCCTGCGCCAGCCGGTCCGTCCAGTGCGATGCGAGACGCGCCGGGCGTAACGTCGAGGGCGGTGCGCTGCCCGCAGGCCCAGCATGTGCTGTATGGGCGGCATGAGAAGTCTGGGCGGAGAGCGGCGCGGCCGCTTGCCCCGGCGAAGTCGCAGTCAGTGTCGACGGTAAGGAGCTCATCGTGGCATCACCCCTGACGGAAGACGCGCACGGCGGCGCGCGGCACGGCAAAGCGCAGGGCGCTGCCGGCGGCCGGTTGCAGGGCCTGCATGTCGGCAGGCGAGAGGTCGGCATAGAGCGCGTGCTCGCATGCCTGCATGCGTAGGGTCACGCGTGAGAAGGCACCGAGAAATTCAATCTTCTCCACGGCACCGTCGAAGACGTTCGCTTCGTCGTCGAGGTCGTCGAGATCGCGCACCCGCACGTCCTCGGGGCGGAAGAACACGCGAATGTCTTCACCGGTACGGCAGCCGTTGAGCGTGCCGCAGGTCAGTTCGTAACGGCCGACTTGCACGCGTCCGGCGTCACCGAGGCGTGCGGGCAGGATGTTGGTTTTGCCGACGAAATCGGCGACGAACGGCGTGGCCGGATGCTGATAGATCTCGCCGGGCGTGCCGACCTGCTCGATCACGCCATGATTCATCACCACGATGCGGTCAGCCATCGACAAGGCCTCTTCCTGATCATGCGTGACGAGAATCGTGGTGATGCCCAGCCGCTGTTGCAACGCACGGATTTCGCTGCGCAAGCGCACCCGCACACGGGCGTCGAGTGCCGAGAGCGGCTCGTCCAGCAGCAACAGGCCCGGCGACGTGGCCAACGCACGGGCGATGGCGATGCGTTGTTGTTGCCCGCCGGAGAGTTGTCCGGGGAATTTTTTACCCGCGTCGGGCAAGCCGACCATCTCGAGCAACTCGGCGACGCGCTTGTCGCGCTCGGCGCGCGGCACACGGCGGTTGGTCAGGCCGTAGGCGACGTTTTGCGCCACGCTCAGATTCGGAAACAGCGCGTACGACTGGAACACGATGCCGTAGTCGCGCTGCATGGGCGGCAAGGTGGAAATGTCGCGGCCGTTCTGCGAGACCTTGCCGTGGGTCTGCGCTTCGAGCCCGGCGATGATGCGCAGCAAGGTTGTCTTGCCACACCCTGACGGGCCGAGAAAACAGAGCATCTCGCCGCGCCGCACGGTGAGATTGATGTCACCCAGCACTACGGTGTTGTCGAACCGTTTGTGGATGCCGGCGAGGCTCAGATACGTGTCGTCGCTCATTCGGGGGACCTCCTGCGATGTCCGTTACGTCCATTACTGCTTGTGTTGCAAGGCGGCGGGCGGAGCGCTTGGCGGGTGGTGGTGCCGGGCGCCACACACGGCCCCGGCACTACCCATCCACCGCGACTTCAACGCGACCCCACCGCACCTCAGCACTGCGCGGTCGATGCCACGCTCGTCACTTCTTCTCCGACTTCGCGCCGTAACGCTTTTGCCACTCAGCGAGGACCGATTCGCGACTCTTGGCGATCTCCGTGAAATCGTTCTTCACGAGCATGTCGGGGTAGTTGGCGGGAATCGTGTCGAACTTCTTCGCCACGCCCGGATACGCCACGATGGCCCAGTCCTTCGCGTACATCTCGTTGGCTTCCTTGCTGGCCAGCCAGTCCATGTAGCGCTTTGCAGCGTCCATCTTCTTGGTGGTCTTCACGATGCCCGCGGCTTCGATGTCGTAACCCAGCCCTTCCTTCGGAAACACCAGATCGATCGGGGCGCCGGCGGCCTTGGTGCGATGCGCGTTGAATTCGAACGAGATGCCGATCGGATACTCGCCTGCACCCGCGTCACGACAGGGCTTCGAGCCCGAGTGCGTGTACTTGACGATGTTCTTGTCGAGCGCGTCCATGTACTTCCAGCCGCCCTCTTTGCCGAACATCTGGAGCCACGCCGTCACATCGAGAAAACCGGTGCCCGAGGTGGCCGGGTTCGGCATCACGATCATGCCCTTGTAGATGGGCTTGGCCAGGTCTTCCCACGACGTGGGCTTCGGCAGGTTGCGCTTAGCCGCTTCCACCGTGTTGAAGCACACCGTCGCGCCCCACACGTCGAGCCCGATCCACGACGGCGGCGTGGCCTTGTCGCTATAGGCCCGCGTGAGCTGGTCGAAGCCCTTGGGCGAATACGGCGTGAGCAGGCCTTCCTGCTTGATCAGTTCCAGACTCGATGCGGCGAGCCCCGCAATCACGTCCGCCTGCGGGTTGGCTTTCTCGGCGAGCACCTTGGCGGTGACCACACCGGTGGAATCGCGCACGTACTTGATGTCGATATCGGGGTTCGCTTTCTGGAAGGCTTCGGCGTACGGCCGCATGACTTCGACCTCCCACGCCGTGTAGACAGTCAACGTGGTCTTGGCGAGGGCGTGGCCGGCCTGTGCGGCACAGACGAGGCCGGCGGCTAGGGCGGCAGCAGCACGCAGGGCGCGGCGCATCGGTTGGTTCATGAATGGCTCCTGTGGGTCGGGCAAAAGCGCCTTCTATGAGGCGATGTGTTGCATATTATTGGCAAATTATGTCTTTTTCTTGAAACTCTTTGCATTTGTCATCTGCTCGTCAAATACCTCCAATAGTATGGAAATCATTGATTCAGATAGAGTTTTGTCGCTGCCTTCACCAACTCACCCCGACCGTATTGCCAAATTTGCCTGCGATGTCGGATGTGTTTTGTTGACAATCTACAAAGTGCTGTGCTTGAATGTCAAGCAACAAAAATAATCACGCAATGCCACAAATTGCCTCGCGTGATTGCTGAATGTTCGCATCAGAGTTCAGAGATAAGGAAGACGGTATGACCCCTAAGCCCACGTCGGCCACGGCCATCGAGCTGCTGCAAAGCCAGTCGCTCACCACCCTCGTGCAGCACGAGATCGAGCGCCAGATCATGGCCGGCACGCTCACGCCCGGGACCAAGCTCAACGAGATTGAGGTGGCGGGGCGTCTTGGCGTGTCGCGTGGCCCGGTGCGCGAGGCGTTTCGCGCGCTTGAAGAAGCCGGGCTGCTGCGCACCGAAAAGAATCGCGGCGTGTTCGTGCGGGTGATCTCGCTCGAAGAGGCCGAAGAGATTTACACGCTGCGTGGCGTGCTCGACGAGTACGTGGGCCGCACGCTGGCCGAGGTCATCACGTCGGAGCAACTCACGCGGCTGCGCGAGTCGGTCGAGGCGATGCATCAGGCGGTGGAAGCGGGCGACAGCGAGGCGTACTACCAGTTGAACCTTGCGTTCCACGACACGCTCGTCGAGATGGTCGGCAACCGTAAGTTGCTCGAGACCTACCGCCGGCTGGTGAAGGAGTTGAGTCTGTTCCGCCATGAAGCGCTGACGGCCGATACCTCGGCTCCGCCGAAGTCGGAACGAGAGCACCGCGACATCGTGAGCGCCATCGCCTCACGCGATCCGGCGCGTGCCGCGCAGGTCATTCGCGAACACTTGTCGCGCGGCCAGGCGCGCATTCGCGAAGCGCTGGCGCGTGCGCCCGGCGCGGCGCCGACGCAGGCGAAGGCCGGCTAATTGAACATTGATGCGATCGAACAAATTGCCCTTGAGGAGACCGACGTGAACCAGCCCGTGCAGATCCAAGTGAATGGCCGCCAGTACCGGCTGCCGCAACAGCCCACCGTCATCGTGTGTGTCGACGGTTGCCAGTTCGAATATCTCGAAGCGGCCGCCAAGGCGGGTGTCGCGCCGTACCTCAAGCACCTGCTCGCCGATGGCGCGGTGTTTCAGGGTGACTGCGTGGTGCCGTCGTTCACCAACCCGAACAATCTGTCCATCGTGACCGGCGCCCCCCCGGCCGTGCATGGCATCTGCGGCAACTACTTCTACGACCCGACCGCCGACGGCGGCAAGGGTGCCGAAGTCATGATGAACGACCCCGCCTACCTGCGCGCCGGAACGGTGCTGGCAGCCGCGGCGGACGCTGGTGCCAAGGTCGCAGTCGTCACCGCCAAAGACAAACTGCGCAAGCTGCTCGGTCACCGGATGACGGGCATCTGCTTCTCGTCGGAGAAGGCCGATCAGGTCACGCTCGCCGAGAACGGCATCGAAGACGTGTTGGGTCTCGTGGGCATGCCCGTGCCGGATGTCTACAGCGCAGAACTTTCCGAGTTCGTGTTCGCAGCGGGTGTGCGCTTGCTGGAAACGCGCCACGTCGATCTGATGTACCTGTCGACCACCGACTACGTGCAGCACAAGTGGGCCCCGGGCACCGAAGGCGCCAACGCCTTCTACGCGATGATGGACAAGTACCTGCGCCGCATGGACGAACTCGGCGCCGTCATCGGCCTGACCGCCGATCACGGCATGAACGCCAAGCACGATCCGAAGACCGGCCAGCCCAACGTGATCTATTTGCAGGACTTGCTCGACGACTGGCTCGGCAAGGGCGTGGCTGAAGGCGGGGCGCGCGTGATTTTGCCGATCACCGATCCGTATGTCGTTCACCACGGTGCGCTGGGTTCGTTCGCCACCATCTACCTGCCGCGCGATATCGACCGTGACGCCATCCGCAAGCGCATCGCCGCGTTGCCGGGTCTCGAAGTGGTGCTGACCAACGCCGAAGCGTGCGCGCGTTTCGAACTGCCGCCCGATCGTGTGGGCGATCTCGTGGTCGTGAGCGATCAGTCGGTGGTGCTCGGCACGAGCGCCAGCCGTCACGATCTGACCGGGCTGACGGTGCCGCTGCGCTCGCATGGCGGTATCTCCGAACAGACCGTGCCGCTGCTGTTCAATCGCAAGACCGAAGGCATTCCGGGCAAGGCGCGACTGCGCAACTTCGACATTCTCGACGTCGCGCTTAACCACGTCTGAAACCACGTCTGAAACCACGTCTGACCCGAAGCTGAACTACGCCGGCACCCCGACCAGTTTGAATAAGCTGTGGAGAACCCCATGAACGCGCCGCACAAGCTGCATCCCGAGTTTCGCGCCGAAGCCCTGCGCATCGGCGGAGAGAAAGTGACCCGCGAACGGATCATCGAAGTCTTCAACCCGTACACGGGCGATCTGGTCGGCACGGTGCCCAAGGCATCGCTCGACGACGTGCGCCGCGCCTTCTCGATTGCCAAGCAGTACCGCTCGAAGCTCACCCGCTTCGAGCGCGCCAACATTCTCGACAAGGCCGCCGCGCTGCTGCGTGAGCGCACGGCCGAAGCCGCCGCCATCATCACGATGGAGTCGGGGCTCTGTAAGAAAGACGCGGTGTACGAAATCGGCCGCGTCGCCGACGTGCTCGGCTTTGCCGCAGGCGAAGCGCTGAAAGACGACGGTCAGGCCTTCTCGTGCGATCTCACGCCGCACGGCAAGAAGCGCCGCGTGGTGACGCAGCGCGAGCCGCTGCTGGGCGCGATTTCGGCCATCACGCCGTTTAATCATCCGATGAATCAGGTGGCGCACAAGGTCGCGCCGTCGGTGGCCACCAACAACCGCATGGTGCTCAAGCCGTCGGAGAAGGTGCCGCTCTCGGCCTTCTATCTCGCCGATACGCTGTATGAAGCGGGCTTGCCGCCGGAAATGCTGCAAGTGATCACGGGCGATCCGATGGAGATTGCCGACGAGATGCTGACCAACGAGAACATCGACATGATCACCTTCACCGGTGGCGTGTCGATCGGCAAGTACATTGCGTCGAAGGCCGGTTATCGCCGCATCGTGCTGGAGCTGGGCGGCAACGACCCGCTGATCGTGATGGAAGATGCCGACCTCGATCGCGCGTCCGATCTCGCCGTGCAAGGCTCGTACAAGAATTCGGGTCAGCGCTGTACCGCCGTCAAACGCATGCTCGTGCATCGCGACATCGCGGCGCAGTTCACCGAAATGGTCGTGGAGAAAACGCGCGCATGGAAATACGGTGACCCCAGCGACGGCAACAACGACATGGGTACCGTCATCGACGAAGGCGCCGCACGACTGTTCGAAGCGCGCGTGAACGAAGCGGTGGCGCAGGGCGCCCGGTTGCTCGTGGGCAACAAACGCGAAGGCGCGCTGTACTCGCCGACGGTGATCGACCGCGTCGACCCGAAGATGACGGTGGTGCGCGAAGAAACCTTCGGGCCGGTGTCGCCCATCATCACGTTCGGCAGCATCGACGAGGCCATTGCGATTTCCAACGGCACGGCGTTCGGCCTGTCGTCGGGCGTCTGTACCAACCGCCTCGACTACGTCACGCGCTTCACCGACGAGTTGCAGGTCGGCACGGTCAACGTCTGGGAAGTGCCGGGCTACCGCATCGAGCTGACGCCGTTCGGCGGCATCAAGGATTCGGGTCTGGGCTATAAAGAAGGGGTGCAGGAAGCGATGAAGAGCTTCACCAACACCAAAACCTTCACGTTGCCGTGGGGGGCATGAGGCGGGGCGTGAAGTGACGTTCGGGGTGGTGCGGGGCGTGTCGGCGGGGTCAATCCTGCCGGTGGCGCTCCCGCTGTCACCCTTACGCAACAAGGCTTAGCAGAGTCGGCGCAAAAATTGTGACAAATTCATGACACGATTGTTGCGCCCGTCATTTTGGTGTACGGTGTACCGATTGGGGATACGCATGACGCGTGAACTTCATACGCATCCCGACGCCAGTTTTGATCTGACGCGGGATGCCTGTATGGCAAACCAGTGGTCGCGTCATGCCGGCGGCGCAGGGCGCTGCCCGTCCCGTCGACAACAAGATCACGGAACACTGGCATGCTGACACTGCTCAACCTTCTCTCCGGCGTAGCGATGCTGATCTGGGGTACGCATATCGTGCGTACCGGGGTCCTGCGCGTCTACGGCGCCGATCTGCGGCGCATTCTGTCCCACAGCATTTCGAATCGCTTTCTGGCCTTCGCGGCCGGCGTGCTCGTGACCGGTCTGGTGCAGAGCAGCAACGCGACCGCGCTTATCGTCTCGTCATTCGGGGCGCAGGGGCTGATTGCATTGGCACCCGCGCTCTCGATCATGCTCGGGGCCGACGTCGGCACGGCCATCATGGCGCGGATCCTGACGTTCGATCTGCACTGGCTCTCGCCGCTGCTTATCTTCTTCGGCGTCATCTTTTTCCTTTCACGCAAACAGACGCGCGCAGGGCAGCTCGGGCGCGTGTCGATCGGTCTTGGTCTCATCATTCTTGCGTTGCAACTGATCGTCGGCGCGACCACGCCCATGACGCAGGCCGCGGGTGTGAAGGTGCTGTTCGGCTCGCTCACTGGCGACGTGATGCTCGACACCCTGATCGGCGCGCTGTTCGCGATGATCTCGTATTCGAGTCTGGCGGCCGTGCTGCTGACCGCCACGCTGGCGTCGTCGGGTGTGATCTCGTTGAAGGTCGCGCTGTGCCTCGTGATCGGTGCCAATCTGGGCAGCGGCATGCTGGCCATGCTGACCTCGGCAGGCCAGAACGCGGCCGGGCGCCGTGTGGTGTTCGGCAGTCTCATCTTCAAGCTGATCGGCTGCCTGATCGTGCTGCCGTTCGTCGACTACGCACCGCTGCTGGTGAGCTGGTTGTCGGACCAGCCGGCGCAGGCGGTCGTGAACTTCCACGTCATCTACAACTTGATTCGCTGCGTGGTCTTCCTCGCGTTCACCGAGCCGATGGCGCGCCTTTGCGTGCGGCTGCTGGCCGAGAAGCCCGAAGCGGATACCAGCGCGCGGCCCCGCCATCTGGACGAGAGTGCGCTGTCGATGCCGTCGGTGGCCTTGGCCAACGCCACGCGCGAGACGTTGCGCATGGGCGACATCGTCGAGCAGATGCTCAACGGGCTGCTCGAAGTCATCCGCAGCAACGATGTGGTGCGGGCGCGCGAGACGCGGCGGATGGACGACGACGTCGACCATCTCTACACGGCGGTGAAGATGTATCTCACGCGGGTGTCGCGCGAGAACCTGAGCGAGCCGGACAGCCGCCGCTGGACCGACATCATCTCGCTCACGATCAATCTGGAACATGCCGGCGACATCATCGAGCGCATGGTGACCGAGGTCGAAGAGAAGAAGATTTCGCACAAGCTGTCGTTCTCCGAGGCAGGCTTGCAGGAGATTTGCGACATGCATGCGCGGCTCGTGACCAACCTGCAACTTGGCTTGTCGGTGTTCCTGAACGGCGACCTCAAGAGCGCACAGCGCCTGATGACCGAGAAGGAAAGCTTCCGCGATCTGGAGCGGGCGTATTCGTACACTCACTTGAATCGTCTGGCGGGTCAGTCGGTGCAGAGTATCGAGACGAGTTCGCTGCACCTGGACATCATCAGCGACATGAAGCGCTTGAATTCGCTGTTCTGCTCCACGGCGTACACCGTGCTCGATGACGCCGGAGCGCTGCGCAAGAGCCGCATGCGCGACAAGCCGAAGGAAGTGAAGGAAACCAAGACGCCGAAGGAAACGAAGGTGTCGAAGCTGGCGGCGTTTGCCGATGTCGCGACGGCGGCCGCCCCATCGGATTCACGCGACGACAACGAGAGTTCACACGATGGCCCTGAGCCTGCCGGACATCCGCACCCTGTTCGATAAATTCGGTTCGCTGGCTTACAGCGGCGAGCCTGTCACCCAGTTGGAGCACGCGCTGCAAAGCGGCGCGTTAGCGCAGAGCGAGGGCGCCGACGAGGCGCTCGTCGCCGCCAGCTTTCTCCACGATCTCGGCCATTTGCTCAATCTTCAGGGCGAGACGCCCACCGAGCGCGGCATCGACGATCTGCATCAGTACTACGCCCTGCCTTTCCTGCGGCCGCTGTTTAGCGATGCCGTGCTCGAGCCGATTCGGTTGCACGTCGACGCCAAGCGTTGCCTGTGCGCCGTCGATCCCGAGTACTTCAGCCAACTCTCTGTCGATTCGGTGCGCAGTCTTGCGTTGCAGGGCGGCGTGTTCAACGACGACGAGGCCAAGACGTTTCTCGCGCGCGACCATGCGGAAGCCGCCATGCGGCTGCGCCGCTGGGACGACCGTGCGAAAGTCGCCGGCATGGAGACGCCGTCGCTCGATCACTTCATGAAGGTGCTGGAGCGCGTCACGATTCAGTGACGCTTGGGCGAGGGAGGCGATGCCGCGCCGGAGGGTCAGGCGCGGCATGCAGTGAAGCGAGCTTGAAGAGTGGACGACTGCTGCGATCAGCGCGGCAGTTTCGCCCGCCAGCCGGCAGGCACACAACGCAGGGCCAACGCGCGCGACGGCTGCCAGAACACCGACAGCAACAACAGGGCGGCGCCCACGACGACGGCGACCACCGGCAAGCCATTCGCATCGGAAGCGGTCACCAGCACCTTCATGATCGCGCTGATCACGTACAGCAGCGACGAGAGCATGAGCGCGCGACGGTCGATCACGAGCGACACCACCGTCAGCACCAGAAACACCGCAATGGCCGCGATCGGATGCTCCGGCATCAGCGTCCAGAAGATCGGGTGCGTGACCATGCACGCCGCGACCAGATGCAGCCAGAACGCGACATCCGAGCGAATCGTCACGCGTTGCGGGTCCTGCGCATCCCAGCGCAGCGCCCACGCGAAAATTGCGAGCCCCACGATCACGCTGGCCACCAAGATCCACTCAATGAAGTTCTCCCGGAGCACGAGGATGTGGAACCACGTGGTGGCGACGATGCCGGCGACACCGAACGCAATCGCGACCGGCACCCGAAAGCGCCACCAGTAGAGCGCGGCACCGGCAGCGGTGAAAATGGCCGTGCCACCGAGCGTGAACCAGCTCATCGATTGCCGCACGCCACTGATGTCATGCGTCACGAGCGACGCATTGCCGAAGCCGATCATCGCCACTGCGCTGATAAAACCGAAGCTGAAACACAGCGCGGGCAGCGCCATGCGGCGGCGTCGCACGAAAATCTCGGACAGGCCCCACGTGATGGCGGCGGAAATCAGCATCTGCAACGTCGCCGGCAGCGAGGTCGTCAGCCACCCGGTGCCGAACGACAGCAACCACGCCGCGACCACCACGAACACGTCATTGAAGCTCGTTACCAGCCGAAGCGGTTCGTCGTCGACGCGTTGCTGCGGCAGCGCCGGGTCCATCGCGTCGCGCGAGGGCGGCACGGATGCTGACGGGGAAGGGGATGAAGCGGAGGACGTCGGAAGGTCGGGGGTCGTCATGTGCGGCCAGATCGGTGAAAGTGACGAGCAGTGTAACTGCGCTACGCATTCGCCGGCCGACATTGGACGCAACACTCAGGTTTCACACAGCATCATTCAGCGATCATTCAGCGATCACTCCGCCATATCGCAATGACCTATCGCGAATGTGCCGCCCGGGGCGAGGCACATTCGCGATGCAGGCGGGGCGATACTCACACCTTCGCCGCGCACGGACACACGACGATTACCCTGCGAGTGCCGTCGCTTCGATCTCGACGGCCACGCCATGGCTGAGTGCCGGCACCGGCACGACGGCGCGCGCAGGCTTTGCGTCACCGGCCCATGCCGTATAGACCTCGTTGAACGGTCCCCAGTCGTCGACATTCGTGATGTACACGCGCACTTGCACCAGCCGTTCGATACGGGTGCCGCAGGCGGTGAGAATGGCGGCGACGTTATCGAGTGCCTGCTTCGCCTGCACGGCAAACGGTGCGCCGACGAGCCGCTCGCCTTCCGGCGTGATCGGCAGCTGTCCCGAGACGAACACAAAGCCGTTGGCGCAAACGCCATGTGAATAGTGACCACGCGGCGGTTGCAGCGTGGGGACATTCACTTCTTCGATACCGCGTTCCAGCGCACTCATACAGCCTCCCCGAGGGTAAGTTTGGCGAACCTTGCCAGATCGATGTTGCCGCCGGACAGAATGATGCCCACGCGCTTGCCTTTCACATCCAGCTTGCCTTGCAGCACAGCGGCGGCGGCGAGGCAGCCGGTCGGCTCGACCACGATCTTCATGCGGCTCGCGAAGAATTTCATCGTTTGCACAAGTTCGTCGTCGGTCACGGTCAGGATGTCGTCGACCAGCGAGCGAATCACCGGGAACGTGTAGTTCCCCAGATGCTGCGTCTGCGCGCCATCGGCAATCGTGCGCGGCGTCTCGATGTGCACGATCTTGCCGCTGCGAAAGCTCTGCTGCCCGTCGTTACCGGCCTCCGGTTCCACACCGTAGATGGCAATGTTCGGATTGAGCGCACGGGCTGCGACGGCACAGCCCGACAGCAGGCCGCCACCGCCGAGACACACGACGAGGATGTCGAGCGTGCCGACGTCTTCGATCAATTCCTTGGCGGCGGTGCCTTGGCCGGCCATCACGTGCGGATGATCGTACGGCGGAATCAGTGTCATACCGCGCTCGGTCGCCAGACGCGTGGCGAGCGCTTCGCGGTCTTCCTTGTAACGGTCGAAGAGCACGACTTCCGCGCCATAACCGCGCGTGGCGTCGATCTTCATTTGTGGGGCGTCTTGCGGCATCAGGATGACCGCTGCCACGCCCAGCTCACGCGCGGCGAGGGCAATCGCCTGCGCGTGGTTGCCCGACGAGAAGGCCAGCACACCACCGCGCTTCTGTTCTGCCGTGAACTGCGAAATGGCGTTGTAGGCGCCACGGAACTTGAACGCGCCCATGCGCTGGAAGTTCTCGGCCTTGAAGAACAGTTGCGCGCCGGTCATTGCATCGGCCGTGCGCGAGGTGAGTACTGGGGTGTGGTGTGCGGCTTCGCGAATCCGGTCATGGGCGGCCGCGACATCGCCGTACGTGATCGCCAGTTGAGGAGCAGTCATGATGTGCCTTTCGGGTCGGAGAGGTAGGTGTAGACGGTCGAGCGGGCCACGCCCAATGCGCGCGCGATTTCCGCGTGGGCATGGCGCAGATCGAGCAGCCCGCGCGCTTCGATCATGCGGATGGCGTCGCGGCGCTGGGCCAGCGTGAGCCCTTGCGGCGTGGTGTTGCGCTGCGCGGCAAAGTCGGTGATGAGCGGGCCGATGTCGTCGAGCCGGCGCGTGGCGAGCGTCTCGCGCACGGGCGCCGGCGACGCGGTCTGAATGTTCACCAGTTGCTGCACGCTGGCGGCGGCCGCCGCGAGCATCGAGATATCCATGTTCAGGCAGATGGCGGCGACGTACTCGCCGCCGCTGTTCTTCAAGCCGATGGAGGTGCTTTTGGCCGGGCGCCCGTCGGGGAAACGGTTCGCGTAATTGGCGATGACTTCGGGGAATGCGGGGTCGGCAATGCGTGCGAGCCCCATCTCGGTGACGGCGTCGCCGGGCTGACGGCCTGACAGATTGTTGGCGATCGCCACGATGGCGTGATCGGGGTCGGTCAGGTCGTGCAGCACCACTTCGACAAGCGGCGCAAACGTCTGGCCGAGCGCCTCGACGATCTTGCGACCTTCACGCAATAGCAATGCGTTCTCGTCGCGCTTGCCCGTACCGGGGGATTTAGTGGATTTCATGATTTGACATTATGTCACTCGGTGACGAAATGTCAAATTCGGCGAAAACAGGATTTGCCGGGTTGTTCGCCGTCAGGGCGAGGTTGTCTCTATGTCAGATGCGGCGTCTTCGCCATCGATAGCCTCCTCAAAGACACCGTCGAGATAGCTGGCGTAGCGGTCTTGCAAATACTTGAGCGAAGAGGCTTTGTCTACTTGCACTTCGAGTTTGTCCTGAAAGAACTTCAGCCGGGCGCGATTCTCGTCGAGCACCTGTGCCCATGTCTTGGCGTAGATCGACAGGTTGTCCTTCGTATGAATCAATCCAGCCTCGTCTTGCACGCGATGTTCAGTGTAGGCGGCCAAGTCATCGCTGATAATCCAAAACAGCCAAGTGGTACCGACTTGTTTGAACCGAGGGTCGTTCATTACCGAAAAGGCATAACTCTCGATCTGCATGACCTCAGGGGCTGAGATAGCCACCTTGGGCGCTTTTAGCTCCACGACAAGATGCGTTAATTGATTCACGCGATGTTGCTTTGTCGCTTTCGACAGCATCAGATCGACGATGCCGCGGGTTTGAGAGATGTGCTTGACCGGTGCGTCGATGACGACGTCGGGATCGAGCATCTTCCGGTGAGCAATCAACACTTGGGTGAGCGATTCGTCGTCCACGGCAAGACTGAATTCTTCGCCGAACAGCCAGCAGTTCTGCGCAATGATCCGGTGCAGTTGCGACCGTTCCTTCAAACGTTTTCTCGGTGCCGCGTCGAACAACACGGCTTCAAGCCCTGTCAGGAATTTCAGCCGGTCTGACACGATCCGGGCCGCGCCGATGATCGAGGAAAGTGACGTGTCCCGTAACAGGCGGGCCAACTCGTCACGTTGACGCTTGGGCAACTTCAGCACCTCATCGAGGATGACTTGTAGTTCGTCGGGGCTTTTCTCGATCGCTTGCCGAAGCATGCGAAGCTGGAACGCTTTGTTTCTGATTTGGGTTGTGCCGAAGTCGGGCAGGTGCCGGGCGACGTTGACTGCGACGATGTCGAAGACCTGCCGTTCGACGCGTTCGACCGGTGTAACCGCGTCGCCCGCAAACGGATAGACCTGTTCATCCTTCCATGCTTCGACCACGGTTCGGGCTTCTTCTGCCGCGCGCGTGCGGAAATAATCCTTGATGAGCTGCTGCGCTTCGTCGATTGCGGCAACGATCGGTGGTTGCATTTCCGCCAGTTCAACGGTGCCGTCCGTCTGCGCCATGCCAAGAAAAGGAGAGCACAGGTAGGCGGAGAACTGAAATGGGCCGATGTGGAATCGCCGGTCGACCTGAACCAAGGGGAAACGTTGGTCGTTACAGAGATAGAGCGCCCTGTTGGCCGCGCTCTTCCATTCGACGACATGCAAACGAACCCAGTGCTCAAGGCCACCGATGCGGATGTCTGCGAGAGTGAATGTCTTGCGGCTGGCGATTGCCATGCCGGCGTCGATGGATTTTCCATCGAGAATAATGGCCGCTCTGCCCTCGTAGTCGGCAAGGAATAGCGCGAAGATCTCCGTCAATTCCTGCCGGCCTGCCTCGGAGGTGAACGTGCGGTAATCCTTGAGCGGCTCACCGATGGTGAGCGTGACGCCGGGCTTTGCCTTGCCGGTGACATCCACCTCGTCGCTGATGTTCACATGACGAATGTCGTGCGACGTCATCCGGATGCGGTACGACCACAGCCTGCCATCGCGCTCGTAGACGACGGCCCATTCAGCAGACGCGCCGATGGCAAATGCCTTGAACCGCCCACGCCCTTCCTGACCATGCAGAAAGCGTCCCGAAGCGGTCTGTGCGCCGGGTTTCTTCCACGAACCGCCGAGACGTCGAAAATAGGTCGGCGCCTCTGCCCGAGGAATGCCGTGGCCGTCATCCGTGACGGCAACGGCACGCAGTGTCTCGAGATCGTTGTATTCGAACGAGATGTCCACCGTCGACGCATCGGCATCGAAGGCATTCCACAGGAGTTCGGCGAGTGCCTGAATGGGCCTTGCCCGAGTGATCTTCTCGAGGAAATCCGGTTGCACCTCGACCGGGTACTGATCTGCCATGCGCGCCCCCTTCATAACGATCGACTCGCGATCACTTCACCAATTGGTTCGGGGAGATTCTATGGCGGGTGCGGTGGTGATCGTCATCGACGGTCGGCGGCGGGCGCGTGGAAGACGCGCGGAATTGCCGAGCAAAAGCGTGGGTAGAAACCCCATTTTCGGGGTGTTTCCGGCAAATTGACCTGAATCACGAGGTGCTTGAAAGTGCGGCTGGAGTGCTGGGCATTTTCAGAACATGACCATCGAACACGCCCATCCGTATCGATCGAAAGTGACACGCATGGGCGAAGTATCCGGGGGCCGGCATCAGACCAACTGCTTCTCTGCCAGCTCGCTCTTGAGATAGCCGTAATAGATCGGTGCGGCGACCAGCCCGGGCAGGCCGAAGGCGGCTTCCATCACGATCATGGCGAGCAGCAGCTCCCATGCGCGCGATTGAATCTGCGTGCCGACGATGCGCGCGTTGAGGAAGTATTCGAGCTTGTGAATCACGATCAGGAACACCAGCGACGCGATCGCCACGTAAAGCGACACCGACAGGCTGAGCACCACGATAAACGTGTTCGAGATCAGGTTGCCCACCACCGGCAGCAGGCCGACGACGAACGTCACCACGATCATCGACTTGCGCAGCGGCACGTGAATGTCGAACAGTGGCAGCACGCCCAGCAAGAAGATCGCCGTGAAGACCGTGTTGATCGCCGAGATCTTCAACTGCGCGAAAACGATGCGCCGGAACGCATCGCCGAAGCGCGTGACGCGTCGCGAGAGCGCGGCCGCGAGCGGTTGCATGTGCTGCACCGGTTGAATCGACGAGAGCGCCACGAGCGCGCCCAGCACCAGCCCCACGATGATATGCACCATCGCGTTGAGCGCTTCCTTGCCGACCAGCGACATCTCCTGCGTGTGATCTTTCAGAAAGCCCGTCACCGCCTGATGAATGTCGTCGCTATCGGCGGGCAGCCGGTCGGTAATCCACGACGGCAACTGCGTGCGCGCCTGTTCCACCGCTTCCATCATGCGGCCGTTGATGTGTTGCAGATGCCCGGCGTCGCTGCGAAAGAACGTCACGACACCGAAGATCAACGCCGTCATCAGCGCCACGATAATCGCCGAGAGCAGCGCGACGGCAACCAGCCGTGCGCGCTCGCTCGAAATACGCAGTTGCAGGCGCGGCCCGAGCACGTGCACGAGTTGGAAGACGATCATGCCCGCAAGCACAGCCGAGAGCAGGTGAATGCTCAGAATCATCCACAGTGCCGCAGCGGCGAAAATGTAGCTTGTCAGTTCGACCCAGAAGGCTCGATCCGTTTTCCAGCCAGAACGCGGTTCCATGCGTTGACGTCCTTGTCAAAATCCCTGCGCTGAACTTGCGCTCACGCGCTGCGTTTGAGCAGCGGCGCGAGATACTTGCCGGTGAAGCTCGCCTTGCTGGCCGCCACGTCCTCAGGCGTGCCCTGCGCGATGATCTGCCCGCCGCCTGCTCCGCCTTCCGGTCCGAGATCGATCACCCAGTCGGCCGTTTTGATCACGTCGAGATTGTGCTCGATGATGACCACGGTGTTGCCCTGATCGCGCAGCCGGTGGATGACGGTGAGCAACAGCTCGATATCGTGGAAGTGCAGACCGGTCGTCGGTTCATCAAGGATATACAACGTTCGGCCGGTATCGCGCTTGGAGAGTTCCAGCGACAGCTTCACACGCTGCGCCTCACCGCCTGAGAGCGTGGTGGCCGACTGGCCGAGGCGAATGTAGCCGAGGCCCACGTCCAGCAACGTCTTGAGCTTGCGCGCGACCACAGGCACGGGTTTGAAGAACTCATGCGCCTGTTCGACCGTCATGTCGAGCACTTCCGAGATATTGCGCCCTTTGTACTGCACTTCGAGCGTTTCGCGGTTGTAGCGCTTGCCATGGCACACGTCGCACGGCACGTACACGTCGGGCAGGAAGTGCATTTCGACCTTGATGACGCCGTCGCCCTGACAGGCTTCGCAACGGCCACCCTTCACGTTGAACGAAAAACGCCCCGGGTCGTAGCCGCGTTCCTTGGCGGCCGGCACACCGGCGAAGAGTTCGCGAATCGGTGTGAACAGGCCCGTGTACGTCGCCGGGTTCGAGCGCGGCGTGCGGCCGATGGGCGACTGATCGACGTTGATGACCTTGTCGAAGTGTTCCAGCCCCTCGATCTGCTCATACGGCGCAGGTTCGGCCTGCGAGCCGTAAAGATGCCGCGCGACGGCGTGATAGAGCGTGTCGTTGATCAGCGTGGACTTGCCCGAGCCCGACACCCCCGTCACACAGGTCAGCAAACCGACCGGCAGGTCGAGACTCACGTGCTTCAGGTTGTTGCCGGTGGCGTCGATGATGCGCAGACGGTCTTCGCCCGGCGCGCGGCGCTCGTGAGGCACTTCGATGCGGCGTGCGCCCGACAGATATTGCCCGGTGAGCGACTCCGGCGAGTTTTCGATCTGCTGCGGGCTGCCCTGCGCAATCACCGTGCCGCCGTGCACACCGGCACCCAGCCCCATGTCGACGACGTAGTCGCTCGCGAGAATCATGTCCTCGTCGTGTTCCACCACGATCACCGAGTTGCCGAGGTCGCGCAGATGCTTGAGCGTGCCGATCAGACGATCGTTGTCGCGTTGATGCAAGCCGATCGACGGCTCGTCGAGCACGTACATCACGCCGGTGAGGCCCGAGCCGATCTGCGACGCCAGCCGGATGCGCTGTGCTTCGCCGCCCGAGAGCGTGTCCGCGCTGCGTTCCAGCGAGAGGTAGTCGAGGCCGACGTTATTCAGGAACGACAGCCGTGCGACGATTTCCTTCACGATCTTGTCGGCGATCTCGCGCTTCGAGCCGTGCAGCACGAGTTCGTGGAAATAACCGAGCGTTTCGCGCAGCGGCAGATTGCCGATCTCATAGATCGCGCGCGCCTGCGGGCCTTCGCCTACTTTGACGAAACGGGCCTCGCGGCGCAGCCGGCTGCCTTCGCAATCGGGGCAGGCGCGGTTGTTCTGGTACTTGGCGAGTTCTTCACGCACGGCGACCGAGTCGGTCTCGCGATAGCGGCGCTCGAGGTTCGGGATGATGCCCTCGAACTCATGCTCGCGCACCGACGTGCGGCCTTTCTCGTTGACGTAGGTGAACGGAATGGTCTGCTCGCCCGAGCCGTACAGCACGATCTTCTGCGTGTCTTCCGGCAATTCCTCGAACGGCGTATCCACGTCGAAATCGTAGAACGCAGCGAGGCTTTGCAGCATCTGGAAGTAAAACTGGTTGCGGCGATCCCAGCCCTTGATCGCGCCCGAAGCGAGTGACAGAGCGGGGAAACCGACCACGCGCTTCGGATCGAAGAACGTCATCTGTCCCAACCCGTCGCACGTCGGGCAGGCGCCCATCGGGTTGTTGAACGAGAACAGGCGCGGTTCGAGTTCCTGCAACGAGTACGAGCACACGGGGCAGGCGAACTTCGAGCTGAAGACGTGCTCTTTGCCGGTGTCCATCTCGAGGGCGATAGCGCGGCCATCGGCCAGACGCAGTGCCGTCTCGAACGATTCGGCGAGGCGTTGCTTGAGGTCCGGGCGCACCTTCACGCGATCGATCACCACGTCGACCGAGTGCTTCTCCGTCTTTTTGAGCTTGGGCAGCGCCTCGATGTCATAGACGCGGGCAGTGCCTTCGTTGGCCGCGCCGCCGCCCGAGCGGATACGAAAACGCACGAAGCCCTGTGCCTGCATCGACTCGAACAGATCGGCGTGTTCGCCTTTGCGGTCGACGACGATCGGCGCGAGGATCATCAGCTTGGTGTCTTCGGGCAGCGCGAGCACGGCATCGACCATCTGCGCAACATTCTGCGACTGGAGCGGCAGGCCGTGATCGGGGCAGTGCGGGGTGCCTACGCGGGCGTAGAGCAGGCGCAGGTAGTCGTGAATCTCCGTGACCGTGCCGACGGTCGAGCGCGGGTTGTGCGAGGTGGCCTTCTGTTCGATAGAGATCGCCGGCGAGAGGCCTTCGATCAGATCGACGTCCGGTTTTTCCATCAATTGCAGGAACTGCCTGGCGTAAGCCGACAGGCTCTCGACGTAGCGGCGCTGACCTTCGGCGTAGAGCGTGTCGAAGGCGAGCGACGACTTACCCGAACCGGACAGGCCGGTGATCACCACAAGCTGATGACGGGGCAGGTCGAGATTGACGTTCTTGAGGTTGTGGGTACGAGCCCCACGAATACGAATGGTTTCCATTGACGGTTCCGGAGTCGTCGCCGATGAACCCGCGCGGCGAATTGTCGCGGGAGCGGGTTCCGGCCCCCAAGAGCCCTGGTTTCCCGGGTCGTCAGGCCACGCCGGCACGGCGAAGCCGGGCATCGGCACAACAGGCGGCGGGAGCGGTCGGGCGGACCGCAGGGGGGAAATCCGGGCGGCTAAACCTGCTAATATACCTAAGTTTGATTTCTGGGGCAGAACCTGCTGATCGCACAGTGCGGGCGGGTTGCCAACGTGGGGACAGATGGGGACGAACGGCCCGATTACCAGAGGCACGCCCCGCCGCAGCGCGACATACCGTGCGACATGCCGCCCGACATCGGGCAGATGGCCCCCGAGAGGGCCGTGCACGGGTGGTTTCGCAGCGCCGTGATCGAGCAGTCGAGCAGGCAATTCATCAGATCAACCCGAGGCTGGACGAGCTTTTTCATCTCTCAGGACGTAATGTCTACCGATTCCGTGACTTCCGCATCCCCTGCCACGACGAGCGGCCGTGGTGGCCGCATGACTCCGCTAGAAGTGCGCGCGAGTGCATCGCTGGCGAGCATTTTCGCGCTGCGCATGCTTGGCCTGTTCCTGATCATGCCGGTGTTCTCTGTCTTTGCGCAGACGATTCCCGGCGGCAACAACACCTTTCTCGTCGGGCTGGCCATCGGCATCTACGGCCTGACGCAGTCGCTGCTGTACATCCCGTACGGCTGGGCGTCTGACCGGCTGGGGCGCAAGCCGGTCATCATTTTCGGCCTGATCGTGTTCGCGATCGGCTCGCTGATTGCCGCGCTGGCCCATGACCTGACGTGGATCATCATCGGGCGGGCAGTGCAGGGCGCGGGCGCGATTTCGTCGGCCGTGATGGCCTGCGTGGCCGACCTGACGAGCGACGCCAACCGGACCAAGGCGATGGCGATGATCGGTGGCAGCATCGGCGTGTCGTTCGCCGTGGCCATCGTGTGCGCGCCGTTCCTGTATCACTGGCTGGGCATGAGCGGGCTGTTCTCCGCCATCGGCATTCTGGCGGTGGTCGCGATCTTCGTCGTGCTGTGGGTGGTGCCCACGCCGCCGGTGCACGCCAAGGCTGGCCCCGCACCGTTTTCCGAAGTGCTGCACAACCCGGAGCTGCTGCGCCTGAACTTCGGCGTTTTCGTGTTGCATGCGACGCAGACGGCACTGTTCGTGGCGATGCCGCGCATGCTCGTGGCGGCAGGCCTGCCGGTCGCACAACACTGGGAGATTTATCTGCCGGTGATGGGGCTGTCGTTCGTGGCGATGGTGCCGGCGATCATTGCGGCGGAAAAGCGCGGCAAGATGAAAATGGTGCTGCTGTCGGCGATTGCGCTGGTCGCGATTGCGCAGTTGGCGCTGGGCGGATTGCCGCCGACGGTGGCCGTGATTGCGGTCGTGCTGTTCGTTTATTTCCTCGGCTTCAACGTGCTGGAAGCCTCGCAGCCGTCGCTGGTGTCGAAGCTGGCGCCGGGGCAGCGCAAGGGCGCGGCGGTGGGCGTCTACAATACGACGCAGGCGCTGGGACTGTTCTGTGGCGGCGCACTAGGGGGTTTTCTTATGACCCACTACGGTCAGAACGCAATATTCCTGACTTGTGCAGCGGGTGCTTTCGTGTGGCTTATAATCGCCGCACCGATGAGGCCTCCTGCGCCTCGTCAATCCTGAGCGGATTTCAGCAATTCCGGAGAAAGTTTCATGGCATCAGTCAACAAAGTCATCCTGGTCGGCAATCTGGGCGCCGATCCCGAAGTCCGCTACCTGCCTAGCGGCGATGCTGTAGCGAACATTCGTCTTGCGACGACCGACCGCTATAAGGACAAGCAGTCTGGCGAATTCAAGGAGATGACCGAATGGCATCGCGTGTCGTTCTTCGGCCGTCTGGCGGAAATCGTCAATGAGTACCTGAAGAAGGGCTCGTCGGTGTACATCGAGGGCAAGATCCGCACGCGCAAGTACCAAGCGCAGGACGGCACGGACCGTTACAGCACGGATATCGTGGCTGACCAGATGCAAATGCTGGGTGGCCGTGGTGGCGAGGGTGGCGGCGGTGGCGGTGGCTATTCGCGTGGCGGTGGTGACGAAGGCGGCGGCGGTGGCGGCGGTTACTCGCGCGGCGGCGGTGCAGGTGGTGGCGGTGGCGGCGGTGCTCGCCAACAAGCCCCGGCCAAGCAGTCGGGCGGCTTCGACGACATGGACGACGATATCCCGTTCTAAAGCTTCCCCACGTAGTACGCTTGAACAAAACCCCGATGGCTTTAAGCCCTCGGGGTTTTTTGTTATCTGCGCTCAGTTCACGGGCTTTATGAGGCGGCACCCCGATCTGGGACCTTATGCGGTGTCGTCGACACCCATGTCCGCCGAGCCGCCCACACCATCCACACCCCCCGAACGCCGAAGCTCGCGCAGGAACGAGGGCTCATCGCCGCGGCCGTGAGGCACAAACGTGTTCGACGCGAAAAGCCAGATTTCGAGACGTGCTGCGCTATCGGGCTCGCCCACGATACCGAGGGTTCCCGCGCGTAGTTCGGTCTCGATCATGCCTTCGGGCAGCCACGCGACGCCTTCCCCGAGCAGGGCCTCCACCTTGAGGGCTTCGACGAGCGCACTCTCGTAGCGCAACGCCAGCGGGAAGCGCGTTTCCAGTTCTGCATGCAACGCTGCCGTCACTTTTCCCAGAAACGAGTCGCTCGAATAGGCCAGCAATGGCAAGGCGTCCCCGTCTTTCGGCGGCAGGGGATAACGCGGCGCACCGTCGGCCGTCAGAGCCGACACTGGCACGAGGGTCGTTTGTCCGACCTGCATCCCCCGCAGCGACGACTTTGCTAGCAGGTTGGGAATGCGCGGATGGCAGTAACACAGCGCGAATTGGCAAGCGCCGCTCAGCAGCAAATCCACGCACTCGTCGAGATCGGCGGCCACCACCGACGCGCGTTGAGCGGCGTCGTGTCTCTGCTCGCGCCACCAGTTGGGAAAGAAGTAGATCGCGAGCGAGTGCGGCATCGCGAACTTGAGCGTGCCACCTGCGGCCTCGCGCGATGCGATGGCTTCGCGGCGGCTCCGGTACAGGTCAGCGACGATCTGTTCGGCCAGCGGCAGGAATGCCGCACCTGCACTCGTCAGCATGACGGGATACGACGTGCGGTCGATGAGCGGCACGCCGTACCACAACTCCAGCGCCTTGATCCGGCGGCTCAAGGCCGATTGCGTCATGTGCCGCGCCACGCAGGCCTGCGAAAAATTTCGCAGTCGCGCGACCGCGAGAAAGTCCTCGAGCAGTCTCAACTCCATTGGGGTGCCTCAGGCGTTCCATTCGAATTCCCCGAGATTTGCCGCGCGCCCCGGTGATTGTCAACTGGAAATTTTCGACTCGCTGGCGCACGCGAAAAACTATTCCGGTCTCGCATAGTTGGCGTTCGATTCGTCATTGGAATCTCATTTTTTCGCTGCTTAGAATCGTTTGCATCAACACGTATGCAGAGGAAGCAATGAGCGAAACACATGCCGCACGAACGTGGGTCGTCGGCGTTATCGGGGGCATGGGTCCGATGGCGACCGCCGATCTTCTCGCGAAGATTACGTTGGCGACGCCGGTCGACACCGAGCAGGATCACCTGCGCGTGCTGGTGGATTCCAACCCGAAGATTCCCGACAGAAACCGCGCCATTCTGGGCAATGGCGAGTCTCCCGCGATGGCACTGGCCGAGACCGCACGGGGTTTGCAGCGCAGTGGCGCCGACTTTCTCGTGATGGCGTGCAACACGGCGCACGCCTTTGCCGGTGCGATCCGTGCAGCGATCTCGATTCCGTTCGTGAGCATGATCGACGAAGCGTGCGACGCCTGCGTCCGAACGCAACCGAATGCCGTGCGCGTGGGGTTGCTCGCCGCCCCCGGTTGCCTGAGCGCAGGCATCTATCAGCGCGCGCTCACACGGCGCGGCCGGCAGGCGGTGGTTCTGCCGGACCCCTTGCTGGCGGAATTCGCTGCGCTGCTTTACCGGATCAAGACAGCCGGCCCCTCGGACGACGCACGCATCGGCATGAAGACGCTCGCCGACGCGTTGGTCGCCGCGGGTGCCGACGTGCTCATCGCCGCCTGCACGGAAGTGCCGCTCGTGCTGCACGCGGGCGATACCGGCCGTCCGCTGATCGATGCCACCGAGAACCTCGCACAACGTTGCGTGCAATACGCGCGCGGCAACGAACTCTTTCCCGCCACCTACTGATTCATCACCAGAGAATCGCTATGCACCTCTCCAAATTTCCCCGCGTCCGTCTGGGCCATCTGAACACGCCGCTTGAACCGATGTCGCGCCTGAGCGAACACCTCGGCGGTCCGCGTCTGTACATCAAACGCGACGATTGCACCGGGCTGGCCACGGGCGGCAACAAGACCCGCAAGCTGGAATTCCTGATGGCCGATGCCCTCGTCAAAGGAGCCGACACGGTCATCACGCAAGGCGCCACGCAGTCGAATCACGCGCGCCAGACGGCCGCGGCGGCTGCCCGCCTCGGCATGCGCTGCATCATCCTGCTGGAAGACCGCACGGGCAATGAGGCGCACGACTATCGCAACTCCGGCAACGTATTCCTCGACCGGCTGTTCGGCGCACCGACGCGCACCTATGCCGGCGGCACCGACATGAACGCCGCGATGACCGCCGTTGCCGAAGAGGTGCGTGCGCAAGGTGGTGTGCCGTACATCATTCCGGGCGGCGGTTCGAACAGCATCGGCGCGCTCGGCTACGTCAACTGCGCGCTGGAGATCGTCGCGCAGGCCAATGAGCAGCAGATCCGTATCGATCGCGTCGTGCACGCCACCGGCAGCGCCGGCACGCAGGCCGGGCTCGTCGCCGGCTTTGAAGGCATGCGCAGCGGGATCGACGTTCTGGGTATCGGCGTGCGCGCCCCGCGCGAGGTGCAGGAAAGCAATGTTCACAAGCTGGCGTGCGAAACGGCGGAATTGCTCGGCATGGGCGACGCCGTGAGGCGTGAGCGCGTGATGGCCAACTGCGACTACGTGGGCGCCGGTTATGGCCTGCCGACCCCGGGCATGGTCGAAGCCGTCTCGCTCGCCGCGCGAACCGAGGGCCTGCTGTTCGATCCGGTGTACTCCGGCAAGGGCATGGCGGGGCTGATCGACTTGATTCGCAAGGGGCACTTCGGCGCGGACGAAACGATCGTGTTCGTTCACACCGGTGGCAGTGCGGCGCTGTTCGGCTACATGGACACCTTCGACACGGTCCTCTCGCCGTCGTCCGACACACGACAGCGCTGATCCCGCTTGCCGCGCCGCCGCGCGCATCCGGGGCAGCGATTTTCCGGGGTGGCGCGCGGCGCGCGGAGAGCGCGCCGGTACTTCCCACATCACACAAAGACGAAACGCAATGCGCCGGGGCGCTGGCCCAAGGTGCCGGGACGCGTGCGCCTGTCGCATTTGCCTGCGCCTCGTCGAGGAGACTGGAATGAAATTCAACCGACTGGGGCTGATGATCCTTACCGGCATGATCGCCGGGGTCATTGCCGGTCAATGCGTCCATCAGTTCGCATCGGGGCCGGAGGCTATCAAGAACGCGGCGAGCTACTTCTCGCTGATGACGGAGATCTTTCTTCGCCTGATCAAGATGATCATTGCGCCGCTTGTTTTCAGCGGCATCGTCGTCGGTCTGGCAGGCATGGGCGACGCACGCGCCGTCGGGCGGGTGGGGCTCAAGGCACTCACGTGGTTCTTCTGCGCCTCGGTCATCTCGCTGACGCTTGGGCTGGTGCTGAGCAACGTGTTTCAGATCGGCCATTCGATGCATGTGGGCGTGCCTGCCGCGAACACAGCCACGGGGTTGAACACCTCGGCGTTCAATATTCATTCCTTCGTGGCGCATATCGTGCCCGCGAGTATTTTTCAGGCGATGGCACAGAACGAAGTGCTGCCGATTCTCGTGTTCTCGGTGTTCTTCGGCACGGCGATCGGCGCACTGCGGGGGAAGCTGGCCGGGCAGGTGGTTCAGGGCATCGAGGAGCTGTTTGCCATCATGCTCAAGATCACCGGCTATGTGATGTATGTCGCGCCGCTGGGGGTGTTCTCCGCCATCGCGGCGGTGGTCGCAGTGCAGGGGCTTGGCGTGTTGCTGATTTACGCCAAGTTCATCGGCGCGATCTATTTCGGCATGTTGCTGCTGTGGGGGCTCATTCTGACGGCGGGCTATTGCTTCATCGGCAAGTCGGTGTTCTCGCTGCTCAAACTGATACGTGAGCCGATGATCATTGCCTTTAGCACGGCCAGCGGCGAAGCGGCGTATGCCAAGACGATCGAGCAGCTCACACGGTTTGGTGTCAGCCCGCGCATCAGTTCTTTCATCTTGCCGCTGGCGTACTCGTTCAATCTCGATGGTTCGATGATGTTTCAGGCGTTCGCATCGATCTTTATCGCGCAGGTCTACAACATCCCGTTGTCGTGGGAGCAACAATTCTCGATGCTCTTCGTGATGATGCTCACGAGCAAGGGCATTGCCGGCGTGCCGCGCGCCGCAATGGTGGTTATTGCCGCGACGCTGCCGCTGTTCGGATTGCCTGTCGAGGGAATGGTGCTGCTGCTGGCGATCGATCAGTTTGCCGACATGGGGCGCACGATGACCAACGTGGTGGGCAATGCGGTTGCGACGGCGGTGATTGCCAAGTGGGAGGGGGCGCTGCGGCCGTGGACCGGCAAGGCGTGGTCGCTGGATGCCGCGCTGGGGCTTCACCCGCAGGACGACGGGACACCCTTCGTGGAGACACAGGGTGAGCTTTCTATCGGTGCGGAGCGCGCGGCCTGAGTCATTCGATCCGTTCGATCCGTAAGAGCCATCAGGGCGCGTCAGCCTGCACTGCGCGCCCTGATCGGCTTACGTCTGACCGAGCGACAACCGATAGATATCTGCCGGCGCGAGAATGGCCGCCGGGACACCGCGCCGCACGACATTGAGCATGGCGTCGCCCATCACGCGGGTGGTCAACACACTCGACGGCGAGAAACTGCGCACCAGCGCCAACACCGGTTTGAGCACGAGATACAGCCATCGATAGCTGGTGGTGCGCGACTGGATGCCATCTTCAGGAACGATGGCAGCCGGGCGGAAAATCGCGACACGGCCGAAGGGCAGACGCTGCAACGCGTTTTCCGTTTGCCCTCGCACACGCGCCCACATCGTCTTGCCGCGCTCGCTGCTGTCGGCCCCGGCGCCGGACACATACACCATCGCCATGCCCGGGCTGCGGGCGACCAATTGCTGGGCGATGTGCAGCGTCAGGTCGTACGTCACGACGCGATAGTCCGCTTCCGACATCCGGAACGACGTGACGCCGATGCAGAAGAAGCACGCATCGACGTTCGCAAACACGGCGTCGCTCGCGTCGAAGGTCTTCAGATCGGGCACCACGACGACCTTGATGCGCGGGTCGTCGTAGCCCCGCAGCGCCTGCCTGCCGACGACGATGATCTCGGTGACGTCCGAGGCCTTCAGGCAGGCGAGCAACGCGCCTTGACCCACCATGCCACTCGCGCCGAACAGGACAATTCGCATGACGTTACTCCGTAGGCCACACCGGGGCTGCCGCGTCGAAATCGGCGGCCAGCGTGACGGGTTTCCAGGTTTGCATCGACGCGTGACGCGCCTGCTCTTCGGCTTCAATCACCTGCCACGCATCGGAGCCCAGCACCAGACGCGCCGGCAGGTGCTTGCGCGCGGCGAGTTGCGCAATCAGTGTCGCGATGCGCTGCGGGTCACCGACTTCGTGCCCGACATAAGCGTCGATCAGCGCCTTGAACTCACCCATCGACGGTTGGTAATCCGCCGGCAGATCGTGCAACGTTTCGCGTGCCTCGTGGCCCCAGCCGGTTCGCATCCCGCCGGGTTCCAGCGTGCAGAGCCGAATGCCGAACGGGGCGACTTCTTTGCCCACCACATCGCTGAACCCGCCGACGGCCCACTTGGCTGCCTGATAGGCCGCGAGCCCCGGGGTACTGATACGGCCACCCGCCGACGATACTTGAAAAATGCTGCCGCCGCCGTGGCTTCGCATGACGGGAATCGCCGCGCGCGTGAGATTCACGACACCGAAGAAGTTGGTTTCGATCTGCGCACGAAAATCGTCGTCAGCGGTGTACTCGAACGGTTCGATATGCCCGTATCCCGCATTATTGACGAGCACATCGAGCCGCCCGAAACGGCGTACCGCTTCTGCCACCGCATCGCTTGCCTGCGCGCCGTTCGTCACGTCGAGAGAGAACGTCGCGAGATTGTCGCCGTGCACGCTGTATTGCGCCTTCAAATCGGCAAGCTGCGCCGGATTTCGCGCCGTCGCCAATACCTTGCCACCCGCTTCAAGCGCCGCTTCGAGGATCGAACGACCCAACCCGCGCGCTGCACCGGTAATTAACCAGACTTTGGGCATGATAGTGATCCCTTCCAGATTTACTGCGGATTGAAACCGGTCTTGCCGGCGAACATAACGGATTCAGCGAGTGCCTTCTGAGCTTGCAGCGCGGCGAGACTGCGCGTGTAGCTCGCTTCAAGCACGGCGTACGCGTCGCCACCCAGCACGGTACGCAACGGCGGTGTTGCCATCTGGCTGACGTCGTAAATGGCGGCCGCCATTTTTTCCGGATTGCCCGATGCCTGCTCGTCGCCGACTTCCTTGATTTGCTCGCGCAGCTTGCCGACGACGCTGTTCTGATAATCGGGCAGGGCGTCGGTCCAACGGATGTTCGCAACGAAATCGGTCTTGATGGAGCCGGGTTCGATGATGACCGTCTTGATGCCGAACTCGGCGACTTCCTGACTCACGGATTCGGCGAAGCCTTCGAGGCCGAATTTCGCGGCGTGATACATCGAGCCGCTCGGGAACGAGGCGCGGCCGCCGACACTGGTGACGTAGATCAGCGTGCCGCGCTGCTTGGCGCGCAACGCGGGAAGGAAGGCGCGGGTCACGTGAATCGGCGCGATCAGATTCAACGTGAGCTGATGGTCGATATCCGACTGACTCATCTCTTCCATTGCACCGATGACGGCGCCGCCCGCATTGTTCACCAGCACATCGATGTCGGTGTGACGCGCGGCGACGGCCTTCACTTGTGCAACGTCGGTGACGTCGAGCGCTTCGACGCTCAGCAGATCGGGATACTTTGCGGCCAGCGATTGCATGGCGTCGGGGCGCCGCACAGCGGCCACAACGCGGTGGCCTTTTGCGAGCACGGCTTGCGTGAGCGCGAGACCCAAGCCACCCGAGGCGCCGGTGATGAACCATTGTTGTTGAGACATGGTGTAAGACTCCTTGATATAAATGCGTGCGTAGGCACTCAATTAAAAGACAAAACTATGAAAGCACAACTGCCTGAAACGAACTGACTTAGCTGAAACGACTTGGACGACCTGCTGAAACTAACGGCTTACGACGTGATGGCACGCCACAACATGCGCAATCCCAACTGCCGGTACTGCGTGCCCGCTTCGGGCTGCTGATTCACGTGCTCGATGGTGGTATCGGCAATGTGCTCGATCACCGACGAGAGAAACGAAATCGGCGCATCGACCAGCAGGCCTTCCCGTACGCCGTCTTCCATCATTTGCGAGACCGCAAGAAACGGTTCCATGCCTTGAAGCCGGGTCGCTTGCAGAATCACGCCCGAGGCCGACAGCCGTGCAACGGCGTACCGTCCGGCCGGGTTGGCGAGGCCCCAACTGACATAGCGGTCGAATACATGCGCCATGCGCTGCTGGTAGTCCGCCGCGTGGGGGTAATCCGGCATCAGGGCCCGCGCGAGATCCTGCTTGAGTTGCAGATACAGCTCCCGGAACAGGACTTCCTTGCTCTCGAAATAGGTGAACAACGTGCCTTCGGCGACACCTGCACCCTTCGCAATCGCCGACGTGGTCGCCATGACGCCGTGTTCAGCCACGGCGAGCGTTGCCGACTGGAGCAGGGCGTTACGTTTCTCGGGGCTTAACGGGCGAGCCATGGCAATTGCGTTAAATAGAGTGAGTGCGCGCTCAATTATACGTAACTTGCGGTGAAATGCAAATCCTTCGCCCAGAACCCTCATACCCCCGTGGCATCGACGAAACGCGAGCCTCCGCGACAAAACGCGACAAAAGCCGACGGCGCGTCAATTGTCTTGCCCGGGGCGTGGGCATAACCTCTCGGCGTCGATGAGGAAAGGCCTTGAATTGGATGGAATGACGATGGCGAAGATTAGCGTACGCGTGGGGTTGGGTCTTCTTGCCGCGATCGTTGCGGTGATATCGCAACAGGCAAGCGCGCTGGAGATGTCGGCCGCACGCGGCGGGCAGATTCTCGCGTCGAACGAGGCCGCCATCCGGGCAGGTGGCGTCGCCGCGTCGCGCTGGCAGCCATCGGTGACCGACACGTGGCAGTGGCAACTCCGGGGGAAGATCAACACCACCTACAACGTGGACGTCTACGACATCGACCTGTTCGATACCGATGCGGCCGTCATCGCCCAACTCAAGCGCGATGGCCGCAAGGTCGTTTGCTACTTTTCGGCGGGCAGCTCTGAAAACTGGCGCACCGATTTCAGTCAATTCAAAGCGTGGGAGATGGGCCGGGCGATGCGCGGCTGGGCTGGCGAGAACTGGCTCGATGTGAGATCCGACAACGTCCGTTCGATCATGAAGCAACGCCTCGACCGCGCCGTGGCAAAAGGCTGCGATGGCGTAGAGCCGGACAACGTCGACGGCTACGCCAACGACACCGGTTTTCCGCTCACCGCGCAGGATCAACTCGCCTTCAATGGCTTTCTCTCGCGCGAAGCGCATGCGCGCAATCTGGCCATCGGTCTGAAGAACGACGTCAATCAGTTGGCGGCGCTCGAACCGCTGTTCGACTTCGCGGTGAACGAGGAGTGTCACGAGCAGAACGAGTGTCGCGGCTATCGTGCCTTCACTGTAAAGAACAAGCCGGTGTTGAACGCGGAATATCGCGCGAGCTATCGCACCGAGGCGGGGCGCCGCGAGTTGTGTGCTGCGGCGCTCGCAGCGAATCTGCGCACGCTGGTGCTACCGCGTGAGCTGGACGACAGCTTCCGATTCAGCTGCGATTGAGCGCGGCACGCCGGCGCGGTAATGCGCCGAAAGTTATGTCGAGAATCTTCGTCGACAAACAAAAATAATTCTCATCAGGACTCCACACTATCTGGACATCGGGCTACGTAACATTTGCGATGACATTACCTCGCAGTCGCGTCAGCGCCAAACCCGATGAAGATTCTCTACACCAACTTCCACGTCGGCAGCGGCGGCGGGCAGGATACTTACATTCGTGACCTCGCCGTTGCCATGAGCCGGAGCCATCAGGTGACGGTCGCGTCGCCGCCCGGCAGTCATCTGGCGACAAAATTCAAGGATGCCCCCGGCGTCGAGACGGTCGAGATTCACTTCAAGCTGCGCTGGCGCATGTGGCTGCGCGAAACCCTGAAACTGCGAAAGCTCATCGAAGCCGGGCAGTTCGACATCATCCACGTGAACGGATCGGCCGATCACCGGCAAGTCATGCTGGCGCTGGTCGGCTTGCGCAACCGGCCCGAAGTCGTCTTCACGAAGCACAACACTTACGGCGCCCACTCGCTGGGCAACTGGTTTCGCGCGAAGTTTGCCACCCGTCTGACGATTGCCGTCAGCGACCACGTGCGCGAGATGCTCGAGCGTAAATCGCCCTACAAGAACGTGGTCGTCATCAAGCACGGCGTGCGTGCCGTCGGTCACGAGGCCTTGAACTGGGACGAGATCCGCACGCGCCGAACCGCATGGCTCGGCGTGGATTCATCCGACGCCATCATCCTTGGCAGCGCTGCAGGTACCGGTGAATCGAAGGGATGGGCCGATCTGGTGGCGGCGCTGATGCTGCTGCCCGTCGATCTTCGCAGCCGCTTCCGCATTTGGCTGGCGGGCACCGATCCGAGTGCTGCGCAGCGTGCCATGGTGTCGCGCTGCGGGCTGGACGAGCAAATCGTATTTACCGGCTCACTCGACAGCGTGCAGGACTTGCTGGCCGTGACCGACGTGTCGTTCGTCCTGTCGTATTACGAGAGCCTGTCGTACGCCTGCCGCGAGGCCATGGCGATGGGCTGCCCGATGCTCGTGACGAACGTGGGTGGCTTGCCGGAGAACGTCTCGAACGGTGTGGATGGCTGGATCGTCCCGCCGCGCAACGCCGGCGCCATCGCGCAGGTACTTCGCGACATCGTGGCCGACCCTGGGCGCGTGCGTTTGATGGGCCACATGGCCGCCATGAAGGCGCGCTCGGAGTTCTGCTTCGAGAGCTTTGTCGCGGCCACGCAAGGGGTGTACATGGATGCGCTGTCCGTCCAGCTCATTGCGTCGAAGCAATTGGCCTGAGGTCGCGGCGTGTCAGTTCCGATCCTGATGTACCACCAGATCCGGCCGCTGCCGGCACCGGCCGACCCGTTGCGGGGTCTCAGTGTCGACCCCGGCATGTTCCGCCGTCAGATGACGTTGCTCAAGCGGCTCGGCTATCAAGGGCTGAGCATGCGCGAGTTGCAGCAGCACATGAATGGTGCGAGCGACGCGAGGGGTGCGAGGGGGGAGCCCCGTCGCCGTGTATTCGGCATCACGTTCGACGACGGATTCAGCAACGTGCTGACCAACGCCATGCCCGTACTGAATGAACTCGGCTTCACGGCAACGTGCTACTTCGTCGCCGGCCGTCTGGGCGGCGAGAACGATTGGGACGCCCATCTCGCGACCGAGCGCACGCGGCTGATGTACCGGAAAGAGCTGCTCACGTGGATGCGGCACGGTCATGAAGTGGGTTCGCACACGCTGGATCACGTGTCGCTGCCGGATGTGTCTTTGCAGGAGGCCGCGCAGCAGATCGTTGCGGCCAAGCGCCAGTTGGAAGATATCTGTAACGCGCGCGTGGAATCGTTTTGCTATCCCTACGGCAATGTGAATCGTCAGGTGCGCGATCTGGTGGAAAGGGCGGGCTACGGCAACGCCACCACCACGCGGCGCGGACGGGCAGCACCGGACGACGATCCGTTCATGCTCGCCCGCATTGGCGTGGCTGGCGGCGTAGGGCCGTACCGGCTGCTCTACAAGTGCCTGACCAGCTAACGATCCAGCAGGCCCGCGAGCAGCGGGAGGGAATTCACAGGATATCTGACGTTTCATCGACCCTTCGGTGGAAGGGGAACAAGGTAACCTTGCGGTTTTCAGGAAACCTTGTCATCGATGAGCCGTCACAGCACACCTTCCCGACACGATAGCGGCAGGATCGGTCGTATCGGCGCCGGTTGGCTGGCCGCCATCGTTATGGCCGCCGTCTCGCTCGCCTTGCCCCGTGTGGCCGAGGCCAAAGCCTGCCGCGCCGAAGGCGGTGACGCGCGCCGCCCGTCGATCGGTCTTGTGCTGTCGGGCGGCGGCGCCAGAGGCTATGCCCATCTCGGCGTGCTGGAGGTGCTCGAACAGAATCACATCCCGGTCGACTGCATCGCGGCGGCCAGCATGGGTGCGGTCGTCGGCGGGCTGTATGCAAGCGGTCTGGACACGAAGGACATGCGCCGCCGGCTCGAGAACGTGAATCTGGCCGACGTGGCATTCGACGTCGTGGACCGCAGCGACCTGCCGCAGTCCTTGCGCGAAGACGAGCGTTACTACGTCGACAGCTTCTCGCTGGGCTACGGCAACAACGGTTTTCAGTTGCCTGCGGGGCTGGTGCACGGCAATCGTCTGCAAGCCTTGCTTCAGGAGTGGACGCCGACCATCACGGGCAAGGTCACGTTCGACAGCCTGCCCATCCCGTTTCGGGCGATCGCCACCGACCTGCGCACCGGCCAGATGGTGGTGCTCGACCATGGGTCGCTGCCGCAGGCCATTCGCGCGAGCATGGCGCTGCCGGGGCTGTTCTCGCCGACCGACGTCGATGGCCGCACGCTGATCGACGGGGGCATTACCAGCAATCTGCCAATCGAAACCGTGCGGGAAATGGGCGCGGATATCGTGATTGCCGTCGATATCGGTTCGCCGCTGCGCCCGCTCGACGCGCTGTCGTCACCGGCGGACGTGATGCAGCAGATGATCGGCATTCTGATTCGCCAGAACGTCGCCCGCCAGCGAGACCAGTTGCACAACGGCGACGTGCTGATTCAACCGGATCTGGGCCGGCTCACCTTCACCGATTTTCAGGATGCCGCCCGCGCCATCGACGCGGGCGAAGCCGCCACACGTGCCGCGCTACCGCAATTGAAGCAACTCGCCTTGTCACCGGCAGACTATGCCGCGTGGCGGGGGCGTCACGAAACGCCTGCCCCACAGACCGTACGCATTGCAAAGATCGAAATTCAGTCGCGCGGGGTCGTGCCGCCGTCGAAGATCCGGGCGGTGATTCATGTGAAGGAGGGCGATATCTACGACCCGGCCCGTATCAACAAGGACCTGCAAGCGTTGACCAACGAGGACGACTTCGAGACGGTGACGCAGCAGATCGTCGATGAGAACGGCGAGCACAAGCTGGTCATCACCGCGCAGGAAAAGCGCTGGGGGCCGAACTTCCTGCTGTTCGGTTTGGGACTCTCGGCGACGACCAAAGAGGAGGGCAACTTCCGGATGCACGTTGGCTACCGCCGCCCGTGGCTGACCGACACCGGCCTTGAAGCGCGCGTGGACGCGACGCTGGGCAGCGATCAGGCCGATCTGCACATGGAGCTTCGGCAGCCGCTCGCCAATGCGTGGGGGCCGTACATTGCACCGTATGTCGATCTGCAACGCCGGCATGCGAACGTCTACGACGAATCGGGCGATATCAAGCTCACGCGATACCGCCTGACCACCGAGCGCGCTGGCGTCGATTTCGGTTTCCCGCTGTCGCATTTTGGTGACTTCCGCCTCGGTATTGCCTATGCCCACGGCAGCGCTTCACCCCAGTACAACCTGCCCATCGAGGACGACGGGTCACCGCGCCAACTGCTGTTCCCGGATATCTACGGCCGGCAACTGAGTGCGCGCGCGCGGCTGGTGATCGATCAACTGGACGATCCGCAATTCGTTCGCAAGGGCTACTTCGTTGAGTTGCGTGCGGAGCGCTCGTTGTTCGCTGGCGACGACAGCTACACCGAGGTGTACGGCAAGACGCTGGTGGCGGCGAGTTATGGACGGCACAGCGTCAATGCCAGTGTGGAGGCGGGCAACAACTTTGGCGGGGTGAACCCGACCAATCCGTTCGGCTTCACGTTGGGCGGGTTCCAGCATCTGTCGGCCTACGCGGCCGATCAGTTGGCGGGTAATTCGATGTTCTACAGTCAGGTGACGTACATGAATCAGCTCGCGACATTCTCGGCGTCGCCGATTCGGCGGCTGTTCGTGGGGCTGAGTCTGGAAGCGGGCAACGTGTGGGGTGGCGATGCGAGCTTCGGCAGCGGCACGCTGCGCAGAAGCATCACGGCGTTCACGGCGCTGACGACGTCGTTCGGTCCGATCTACCTCGGGGTCGCGTTCGCGCCGGGCGGGCGTAACAACTTCTACTTCCAGTTGGGGCGGACGTATTGAGCGAGTCCGGTGCGACGGACACGGCGCTGTTGCAAACTCGGGTCATCATTGAGCGTTCATGACGTCAGCGTTCGTGGCGTCGCAGGTTGGCAGGTTATTCGCGTGGGTGGAATGCGCGGCTGACATCGGGAAATCGACAGTTTATGGAAACGGGTACTTCATCGACGCACTCGACTCGGGTGGGCGCTGCGTTCGAGGTTCTTGGCGTGTTTCTCCGGCTGGGGCTGACGTCTTTCGGCGGCCCCATCGCGCATCTGGGGTACTTCCGTCGCGAGTTCGTCGAGCGCAGGCGCTGGCTCGACGACGAGACTTTTACCGACTTGCTCGGGCTGTGTCAGTTCCTGCCGGGGCCGGCGAGCAGCCAACTGGGATTTTCGATCGGCTTGCTGCGAGCCGGTTGGCTTGGGGGGCTCGCGGCGTGGCTCGGCTTCACGTTGCCCTCTGTTCTGCTGCTGCTTGCGTTCGCTGCCGTGGCTCCCGACCTTGGCGGTCCGGCCGGTAGCGGGTTGATTCATGGACTGAAGCTAGTTGCCGTCGCTGTGGTTGCGCAAGCCGTTTGGGATATGGCGAGGCGGCTATGCCCGGATCGTCGCCGTGCTGCCGTCGCACTTATCACCGTGGTAGTGCTCAGCGTGCTGACGACCGTTTATGCGCAACTCATCGTTATCGTACTGGGTGCAGTGCTGGGACTCGTGTTCTGCAAGACGGCGTCATCTTCAGATTTGCATGGACCGTTGGTGCGGCCCCACGTGTTTGGTGTTTCACGCGCGGTAGGCGTCGTGGCATTGATCTGCTTCTGTGCCCTGTTGTTCGGGCTCCCGGCGTTAGCGGGGTCCGATGCCGGGCGGTCATTCAAGGTATTCGACGCCTTTTACCGATCAGGGGCGTTAGTGTTTGGCGGCGGGCACGTGGTGCTGCCGCTGTTGCAACAACAAACCGTCGCGACGGGCTGGATCTCGCCCAACGATTTTCTGGCAGGCTATGGTGCCGCTCAGGCCGTTCCCGGCCCGTTGTTTTCGTTCGCGGCGTTTCTTGGCTGGATGCTGGCCGGCGCGCCTTCGCACTGGACCGGCGCACTGCTGGCCACCGTCGGTATCTTCCTGCCCGGCTTGCTGCTGGTTCTCGCAGCACTCCCTTACTGGCAATTGCTGCGCGGCCGCCCATCGATGACGGCACTTCTTGCCGGCGTGAATGCGGCGGTTGTCGGGTTACTGGCGAGCGCGTTGTATTCCCCGGTCTGGACCAGTGCAGTGCATTCGACACTCGACTTTGCCATCGCCGTTATCGGCTTTTTCCTTCTCACGCGCTGGAAGTTTCCGCCACTGGCCGTCGTTGCGTTTTGCGCACTCGCCGGTATCGCCCAAGCGACGTTGCACTGACGCGGGCGAAGGGTTTCAATCGTCGTGAATCGACCGGATTACCCGAGCCGGATTGCCGCCGACGAGCGAATTCGCTGGAACATCCTTGGTGACCACCGCGCCAGCTGCAACAACGGCGTTTTCGCCGATGGTCACACCACCGACGACGATGGCGCCGGTGGCGATCCATACGCCTCTGCCGATCACGATGGGCTTGCCGATCGTGGTCGAGCGGCGCTGCGCGGGATCGAGCGGGTGGCTCGTCGTGATGAGGCTCACGTTCGGGCCGATCATCACGTCGTCGCCGATGTCGAGGCCACCGAGATCGTGGAACGTGCAGTTTTGATTGACGAAGACATTGCGCCCGACACGGGTTTCGTTGCCCCCCGCCGTGTAGAACGGGGGGATCAACAGAAAGTTGTCGTCGACGTCGCGGCCGATGAGTTCGCTGAACAACGCGCGCACCTGATCCGCGTCATCGAACGTCAGGCGGTTGAGCTTGGCGGTGATCGCCATGGCGCGCCTGACGTTTGCCACCATGGCGGCGGACTCCGCCGTTTTGGCATGGATGATTCTGGTGCGGTCGTCTGCGGGCATTCGTCAAATTCCTCGGAAAAGCGGCTTGCGATGGGTCTTGGCTTTAGCCTTAGCTTTGCGGTGCCTGAATCATTTTCCAGCCATTACCGGCCGGGTCACGAAAGCCTGCATCGACGCTGCCATAGCGTTCCACCGGTTCCTGCGTGAACTCGACGCCGCTGGCCTTGAGCCGGGTGTAGCTCTCGCGGCAGTCCGACACATGCAGGACGAGCGGCGGCATGGCACCCTTGGCGACCATTGCCCGCAGCGTCTGGGCTGTCGCTTCGTCATGGATGGGCGGCCCGGGGGTGAATAAGCCGAGCTGGAACGAGGGCTGGTCCGGATGCTGGACGGTGAGCCAGCGGTAAGCGCCGTTGCGCACGTCCGTGTGCACGCGAAAGCCGAGTTTCCCGACGTAGAACGCCAGCGCCTCGTCCTGATCGTCGACGTACAAGCCCACCACACTGATGCCTTGGTTCATGAGACCTCCTTGGTTGATGGGCCGACTGTACCGTCGGCAATTTGGCGGCGCTTCTCCAAAACTGCGATGTTGAGATCGGGACGCTGAGCGGCTTTCAGGACGCACGCGGGGACGCGCTCCAGTGGCGGCATATTGGCCTGCGCCTGCTTGCGCATGGCGCCCGGGCTCATGCCCGTGATATCGCGAAAGATCCGGCCAAACGTGCCGAGGCTTTCCCAGCCGGTCGCGTAGGCGATGTCGGTGATGCTGAGTTCGGTGTCGCGCAGCAGGGTATTGGCTTGCTCGATGCGCCGCGTCAGCAGGTAGCGATGCGGCGGAAGGCCGAAGGCAAGTTTGAAGGCACGGGCGAAATGGGCTTTAGACGCGCCACTGACCGCCGCCAATCGCTCGACCGGCCACGCCTCGTGCGACGCGGCATCCATGCGGTCTTTGGCCCGCAGCAGACGGCGCAGGAGCGCGGGGTCTTGCTGGGCTTGCGGTGCCGGCGAAGGCTCGCCATCGCCCGGTGGTTCGGAGGCGTCAGTCGAGCGGGAGCGGTCGATTTTGCGAGGGGCCATGTGATCTACGGGCGCAGAGAGTGTTGGCGTAGTTTAGTCGCAACGGACGTACCGGCCTTGCCGCGCACGTGAGCGGCATTCTCACACTCTCGCCCGGCAGACGGTCAATAGTGCTGTGGCATACTCTCGGCCAACTGAAGTCCTCTAAAAATCAAAAGCAAAATGGATCAAGAAGCACGCTGCATTATCGGGGTCGATCTTGGCACGACTAACAGTCTCGTTGCGGTTTGGCGCGATGGCCGCGCCGAACTCATCCCCAACGCATTGGGGAGTGTGCTTACACCGTCGTGTGTGAGTCTGTTAGATGATCAAAGCATCGTCGTCGGCGCCGCGGCGCGTGACCGGCTGGAGTCGCATCCGAGCGTCACCGCGTCAGTTTTCAAGCGCTATATGGGCACGTCGCGCACCACGCCGCTTGGCGCGCGCACATTCCGTCCGGAAGAATTGTCGGCCTTCGTGCTGAAGTCGCTGAAGGCGGATGCCGAGGCGTTCCTCGGTCACCCGGTCACTGAGGCGGTGATTACCGTGCCCGCTTACTTCAACGACGCGCAACGCAAGGCCACCCGTGCGGCGGCCGAACTTGCCGGGTTGCAAGTGGCGGGGCTGCTCAATGAACCGACGGCCGCCGCGTTGGCGTACGGTTTGCACGAGAAGAACGAGACGAGTTTTCTGGTATTCGATCTTGGCGGCGGCACATTCGACGTATCGGTGCTGGAGTTGTTCGACGGCGTGATGGAAGTGCGCGCCACGGCGGGCGACAACCTGCTCGGGGGCGAAGATTTTGTCGATGCACTGCTGTTCGCGTTCGGCGATGCCAGCGGACTGATTAACGATCTGAACGCTGCGCGACCCGCGCGTTACGAAAAGTCGCTGGAGATGTGGCCCGAGGCGTTGCTTACCGCATTGCGTCCGCAGGCCGAGCGGGTCAAACGCGGCCTGACGGACAACGCCAGTGTGCCCATGCAGTGCGAGTGGCAAGGCACGGCGTATCAATGGACTGTGACGCAGGAAGCTTTCGCGGAGTCGTGCGAATACCTGCTTGCACGCCTGCGGGGCCCGGTGGAGACCGCCCTGCGCGATGCCCGCATTCGCCCGTCGGCGCTGGCCGCGATCGTGTTGGCCGGTGGCGCGACACGCATGCCGATGGTGCGCCGGCTGGTCAGCCTGATGTTCGGCCGCTTTCCGAATGTCGACCTCGATCCGGACACCGTCGTCGCGCTGGGCGCGGCGGTTCAGGGCGGGCTCAAGGCAAGAGACGCAGCACTCTCCGAAATCGTGATGACAGACGTCGCGCCCTACTCGATGGGGATCGACAGTGCCATTGAAGTCCAGCCCGGGCAGTTCTCGTATGGTCATTACATTCCCCTGATCGAGCGCAATACGACCGTGCCGGTGAGCTACGCGAAGACGATGGCGCCGTTGCGCGACGGTCAGCGCGAAATTGAATTGCGCGTGTTTCAGGGCGAATCGCGGCACGTGGATCACAACATTCTGCTCGGTAAGATCCGTGTCCCGTTGCCGAGGCAGTCGACACGTGTGAATGGTCAGGTCGAAGTGCGCTTCACTTACGACGTCAACGGCATTCTGGAAGTTGAGGTCAAGCTACTCGCTACAGGCGAGACCCATCGCCTTGTGATCGAAGAGAACCCCGGCGTGCTGAGCGCCGACGAGATTCGCGAACGGCTGGCCGCGCTCTCGCGCATCAAGGTGCATCCGCGCGATCAGGCGGAGAATCAGGCGCTGATTTCGCGCGGTGAGCGGCTGTATCTACAGGCGCGCGGCGATATGCGTGCGGCCATCGACAATGCGCTGACGCAGTTTCAGTCGACGCTCGAGACGCAGGACGAGGCGCGCATTCGTGAGCTTCGCCCGCAGATCGCCGGCTTCCTCGACCGTATCGATCACGACGTGTGGCAATAGCCCGGCATTGCTGATGTGTCGCGCCGGCAATGAGGCGCGGCGCGTGACCATTCGACGCTCATCAACGACATGAATCATCCAATCGCTTTCTCCGAGTGGTGGCGGGTCTTGCAGATCGCGCAGACGACCGACGCCGCGCAGATTCGACGTGCCTATGCCGTGCGGCTGAAACAAGTGCGTCCGGAGGACGACGCGGAAGGCTTTCAGCGCCTGCGTGCCTGTTATGAATCCGCTTTGGCGTGGGCGCGTGCTCAAGCGCCGATTGAGGACGAACCACCCGTTGCAGCGCACGTGGAACATACGGTCTCCGGCGAAAGTGTCGGCAATGCCGCTCACGCCGAACGCACGGAACGCTCGGAAGATGCTTCCAGCGCAGGCAACAGCGATGCCGCCGACATCGTCCAGCAGGCCTTCACGGCTTTTCAAGAATGGCTGCGCAGCCTGCCTGACGACGTATGGCAATACAACCGTGACACGATCGGCGATTTGGCCTCGGGCAACGATCTGCGTGTGATCGACTCGCTGGCACGGATGAAGTTATCGCCGGCGTTTGTTCAACTGGAATTCGCCGACGCATTTGAATATCACGCCATGTGCTTCACGGCGCACCCGAACAGCGCGCCGGCCATTCGCATGGTGCTTGCCGACGATTACCGGTGGGCGGATGACTTCCGCTCCGCCAGCCGCTTCGGTGCCGATCTGGCCAATGAGGCGCTGTGGCGTACGTCTGCCGACAACGAGTTTGCGCGGTTCGTCAAAGGCCGTAACCGCTCGCCGGCGACGGCACAACTGCTCGACGGCAAGCGGCCCGGGCCCGTCTGGAGGCCCATCGATAACGGCATTCTCACGGACATGCGCAAAGTGCTGACTCGTCTGGATAGCGAGCTGCGTGTGCTGCGAGACATGGCGTTCGAGCCCGAGTTGCTGGATGCGTGGCGTGCGGCAGTGTTCCGTCCGCGTGTGACGCAAGCCGCGGTTGCGTACATCGTTGCGATCGTGATTGCGCTCGCGACGTTCGGCGGCATTCGTCTGGCGACCGATACCGGCAACCCCCTGATCGAGTACCTGCGGGCGCACGAAGGCTTGGGGTTCGTTATCGTTGTCGGGGGGTGTCTGTTGACGGCCACCGTTCTGGTGGCGCTCGTCATAGGCGCGACGTATCTGTTGGGCCTGCGCGTCCAGCAGGGTGTCCGGAAGGTCACCGAGGTCTGGACGGCTGGCTTCGGACGCCGGCCGTGGGTGGTCTACGGATGGTACGGGCTGGCAACATTCACGGGTGTGCTGTCGATCATCGGAGGGAGTACGATTTCGACGCTCCTCACCGTGCTTTCTTACATTGGCGCGATCTGGGCAGTCCTTGTGTCCGCGTCGCTGATCGTGCGCAAACCGATTGATATCGTGTGGGTGATGGCTTTCTACGTGTCCGCGACGACGGCCTTCTGGGCTGGTCTTGTGGGACAGGTCGGGTCATCCGACATCGTGAACTGCATGACGATTGCCTTCGGTGCGATTCGGCTATTTCCCGTCGTTCAGGACTGGCTGCGTGAAAAACACCCGAATGCCATTGTGTGGGCGCTGTTGGCCACTCTCGCTGTGGGCTGCATCGGTCTCGATGCCGGCTACATGATGGGATGGTCAATGCCCACGTGGCTTATGGTCGGCTTCTGGCTCTGGTGCGTCGTCGTCAATGTGCAAGCCAGTATCTTCTTTGTCGGCTACGTGTCGCATTGGCTGGTGGTCTACTTGCTCTGGATATTCCCCGTGACGATCATCGCGGTGGTGACGAAAACACTGCCCCCGTACTACGCCGCAGTCTTCGGCGTGTTGATTTTAGCGACGACGACATTGGTGCTCGAACTCTGGCGCCGATGGATGGCGAGCCCGCTTCCGCACCGGACGCCGACGCGTTGATCGATCTGTACAACGTCAGCGCGGCATCGGTGCAGCATCAGTGCGACGACACATAAGCGGCACCGGCGAACGGGACGGGGATAGCAAAGCTTTCACGCATGCGCCTCGACTCGGCCGCCGGTGTCAGGCCGAATAGCCGCTTGAACTCGCGGCTGAATTGCGACGCGCTCGTGTAACCCACGGCGTGGCTCGCCACTTCAGCGCTCATGCCCTGACGCACCATCAGCAATCTCGCCTGATGCAGACGTGTCGACTTCACGTACTGCATCGGCGACACCTGCGTAATCGCCTTGAAGTGGCTATGAAAGCTCGGCACGCTCATGCCCGCGGCGTCGGCCAGTTGTGTCACGTCGAGCGGTTCGGCATATCCGGCGTGAATGCGCTGTAGCGATCGGCCGATCTTGCCGAACTGTCCGCGCATCGCCAGCGCCTCTCGCATCGCACCGCCTTGCGCGCCCGTCAGCACCCGGAAATAGATTTCACGCAACAGACCCGGGCCCAATATCGCGGCGTCAAGCGGTCGCGACATGGCCTCGAGAAAGCGCAGCACCGACGCTTGCATGGCGTCGTCCATCGGCGTCGACATCATGCTCTGCGGTGCATCGACGTGAGCCGTCATGCCCTCGCGTTCAATCTGCGCCATCAACTCGGCCGCCAACGCAAAATCAAGATGCAGATACAGCGCGAGCAGCGGCCGCTCGGGTGTTGCGTCGGTTTCCATGGTGAAAGGCACGGGCACCGAGACGGCGAGATAGTGGTGCTCGTCGTACACGTACAACTGATCGCCGAAATACCCGCGCTTTCGCCCCTGACACACGATCACGATGCCGGGGTCGTACAGCACCGGCGTGCGCGATAGCGCGCGATCTGAGCGCAGGATGCGAACGCTTGGCAGCGCGGTCAGGTTGTAGCCCTCTGAGGGGGCCAACGTGCGCAGCAAGGCAACCGTGTGGGCTCGCGTGGACGGCGCCGTTTCCGGAGGCCGCCGGTCGGCAATGCTTTTGATCATAGTTTTAGGCAAGAATATTAGCGAAATCCGGCTTAATCGCCTCTGGCGTCGAGACTAGTATGCATTCTCCATGCAACGTTTGAGAGAGGCAACCATGGCATCGAACAAGATTTTGCTTATCACCGGCGTCAGCAGCGGCTTTGGCCGCGCGCTCGCACAAGAGGCACTGTCGGCCGGACATACCGTGGTGGGGACCGTGAGAAGCGAGGAGGCGAAGCGTGATTTCGAATCGCTCTCGCCGTCGGCCGCCGGGCGGGTACTGGACGTCACCGACTTCGACCGTATCGACGACGTCGTGTCGGAGATCGAGGCGAGTGTGGGGCCGGTCGACGTGCTGGTGAACAACGCGGGCTATGGCCACGAAGGCGTTCTGGAAGAGTCGCCGCTGTCGGAAATGCGCCGTCAGTTCGACGTGAATGTCTTCGGCGCGGTAGCCATGATGAAAGCGGTACTGCCCTTCATGCGCGCGCGCCGACGGGGCCACATTCTGAACATCACGTCGATGGGTGGCTACATCACGATGCCGGGCATCGCCTATTACTGCGGCAGCAAATTCGCGCTGGAAGGGATTTCGGAAAGCCTCGGCAAAGAGGTCAAGGCCTTCGGCATCGCGGTGACGGCGGTGGCGCCCGGCTCATTCCGGACCGATTGGGCAGGGCGCTCGATGACGCGCACGCCGCGCTCGATTGCCGACTACGACGAAGTGTTCAATCCGGTGCGCGCGGCGCGGGAAGAGAAGAACGGCAAACAACTCGGCGATCCCGTGAAAGCGGCGCGCGCGATGCTGGCTGCGATCGCAGCAGAACATCCTCCGGCGCATCTGCTGCTCGGCAGCGACGCCCTCAAACTCGTGCGGGACAAATTGTCCGCCATGAGAGCAGAGCTCGACGCGTGGGAGTCACTGACGGTGTCGACCGACGGTTGATGGCGACGCCGGTGCGTCTGAGTCGTCGGTCAGATCAGCGGAACGCCGCCTTCAGAAATGCCGCCACGTCAGCCGGCGACTCTGCCTGTCCTTGGGGATCGCCGCCCATCGTGACGCCGCGCGTCAGACAGCGTTTCGACTCCGCTGTGGCGGCAGCGCCCGTCAGGGACTGGCCGTCGTGAGTCATCGTGAACGAGCGACGGTCGAGATCATAAACACCGCGGCATTCTCGCCCGCTTGTCGCCAACGGTACCGAGCGAATCGATGTCGGCCGGTCGAACGCGTGATAGGCGTTCGGATATTCCTTGACGACCACCTGCGCGCCCTTCGCGCGCAGCGTGTCCGCGTAAGCCACGCAGGGGGCGGCTGGCGTGTAGTTGTCCTTGCCGCCGACCAGCATCATCACGGGGGCGCCATCGAGCCGCGCCGATGCGTAAGAAATGCCGCAGGAAGGATAGAACGCCACATGGGCGGCAAAACGCAGATCGTTATCCGCCGCAATCTGTTGAAACGGCGCGAGCGCGGAATAGAGCGATGCGAACCCGCCCCGCGAAAATCCCATCACGGCGATTCGATGCTTATCAATGCGCGGGTCGGTTGCCAGCAAGCGCAGGGCTGCATAAGCATCGGCAATATCGGCCGCCATCGAAAGCTGTGTCTGATCCTTCTCGGTGTTTCGGATGCCGCGTCCAGTGAAGCTGTCCACGATGAAGCTGGCATACCCCAACGCATTCATTCGTGCGGCCCACACGCGTTCCCCGGGATTCACGCCGCTGCTGCCATGCAGGATGATCACTGCGGGAACGACCGGCGGCGCGTTCTCCGGCAGCGTCAGCGTGCCTTCAATGATGGCTTTGCTGTTACCGGTGTAGTTCGCGAGAAAATCGCCGGTACTGCGGGGCGTCACCGACGCGAAGGCGATGACGCCGCTGCGCCCGTCGGCCAGCGATGCCGTGACAGCCGAGTTGCCGGTGCCCGTCGATGCGCACGCCACCAGCACACTGGCGGCGAGCGCCGAGAGAAGGCGCCCGGCGGCGAAACGAATCATCCCTCGGCCTTCGCAAAGCGACTCTGCACGGCGACGAGCGGGTCGTCCGTTGTCGCGACCAGCCAAAGGTTCGCCTGCTCCACGATGAGGCGATTGTGATCTTTCAACGGACCCATCGCGGCCGCCGCTTTCCAGACCACGGGGGCGGTTTTGCTCTTGCGTCCCGATGCTGCACCCACGAGCAGGCAGTGAGGGCCGAGTGGCAGCGATACGAACGGCAGGCCCGGGCTGATGGCCAGACGCCAGTCGATGAATGGCGCGTCACCGATGAGCAACGACGCGGGCAAGCCGTAGAGCACCGTGAAGTCGTATAACGCCAGTTGCTCGCGCATGCCCGAGTAGCCGCGACGAATGTCTTCTACGATGGCCGCACGGATTTCATCGTCGAACATCGCCTCTCCCGAATACCGCACGAAGGCTTCGCGCGCGGTTTTTTGATAGGCGCTGAATAGTCCCAGCGAGAGGCAATCCGCAACGGCACGCTGCACTTCCGCGGCAGAGCCCGCGTCTTCCGGCTTTCCCAACTGTGCTGCTTTCAGAAACCTTGCAAGTCCCGCTTCCTGAATCGGCGGCCCTTCGACGGTGGCATCGTCGGCAACCGTCTTGTCGAGCGGCACGTAGATGTAGGCCTCGGAGGCGAAGTGCGACTTCTTGCCCTCGTCGAACTTGACTTCGCCATCGGTGCAATCGAGATAGCGGGTGCCGATTCGACCATGCTCCCAGACCCAATTCTTCAGGAAGGGACGTAACGGATGCAGCTTGTCGTGATCAGCCATTGAATTCTCCAAGTGCCCCAGTATAGGTTCAACGTGTGGTCAGCCGCGCCATCAGCCAACCGGCTTACGCCACACGCTGGCCAGCCACGGCTGCTGCTCGCGCGGCAGACCGGTGGGGCGGTAATAGTGTTCGAGTTCGATAAAGCCGGCACGCTCGACAAACTGGCGCCACGTCTCCAGATCGTGGAATGCGCCGTAACGCCCGTGGTGCCAGCCTTCCTGATTAGTCCCTCGCGGATTGGAACTGAACAGCACGCCACCGGGTTTGAGCGTCGCGTACAACTCTCGCAGTACGCGCGGCAATTCCTGACTCGGCACATGGAACAGCACGGCATTCGCGAAGATGCCGTCAAAGTGCGATGCGGGCAAATCCAGTTGGAGAAAATCCTGCTGCCAGACTTCGCAGCCCGAGTCCTCCCGCGCCATCGCCACAAAGCGCTCGGCCCCTTCAAGCCCGATCGCGCGATGCCCCATCGCAGTGAACGCCTTGAGATCGCGCCCCGGGCCGCAACCGAAATCGAGAATCGTGAAGGGCTGTGTGCCATTGATATGACGCAACAACGCCGACATGTTTTGCGAAACGTCGTGGTCGCGCGTGCCCTCGCGGAAGTCTTCCGCGTTGGTGTTGTAGTGCTGCAACGTACCAGCACTGATGGTGTCGAGTTTGGGGGGCGTGGGTGTCATGAAGTGAGCGTGTTACGGGTGAGTCATCAGGTAGTCCGCCACGGCCTGATACGCGGGCAGTGACGTCGGATCGTTGGCCGAATTGCTGGCGGTCGGATGTGAGCTGAAGCGCGCGATCACCATTTGCGCCGCGGGGTCGACGTAGATCGCCTGCCCGTGGACGCCGCGCGCCATGAACGCGCCGTGGGCATTGTGCGATACCCACCACATGCCGCTGTAGCTCCAGCCCTTGAGCAGGTCATAGCCGGCCTTCGAAAATTTGGCCTTGTCGCCGCCCGCCCGAATGTGATCGATGGCCTGCTTCGGCACCAGCCGCTTGCCGTTGATCGTGCCGCCTTCCAGCATCAATTCACCGATGCGCGCCATGTCGCGCAATCCAGCGCTGAAGCCGCCACCTGCGAAGGGCGTGCCAAGCGAGTCGACGGTGTAATAAGCGTCTTGTTCTGCGCCCATGCGCTGCCAGATGCGTTCGGATAGCAACTGCGCAACCGACTTGCCGGTCTTGCGCGCGATGATCCATCCCAGCGCATCGGTGTTGACCGTCTTGTAAGCGAAGGCCGTGCCGTGCTCGCCCTGTTTGCGCACGGTTTGAAGGTATTCCCAATAGGTTCTTGGCCCGGTATAACCGCGCGGTTTGGGCAGGGGGCTTCCCGCGTCGGCATGGCGCCAGACTTCCGCATTGGGGTCGCTATAGTCCTCGCTGTATTGCAGCCCGGTCGTCATGTCCATGACCTGACGCACCGTGGCGTCGCCAAAGGCGCTTTGTCGAAGTTCGGGAACGATGGTGTCGACGCGCGCGTTCTCGTCGATCACGCCTTCTGCGACGAGCATTTCGCCGAGCAAGCCGGTCAGCGATTTCGTCACCGACATCGCGCCGTGCTGCCCATTGGCATCGAGGCAGCCGGCGTAGCGTTCATACACCACGCGGCCCTTGTGCAGCACGATGACGCCGTCCGTATAGTTGGCATCGAACGCCTGCCGCCAACTCATTTTCACGTCGCGGCCAATCGGTGTGAAGGTGACGGCATCGATGCCTGCGTCGATCTTCCGGGCCAATGGCACGGCGGCGCCGGGGCCGCGCGACACGCCGACGGTCGGCATGAGTTCGCGGAAATGGCAGACGGTCCAGCGCGACTTGGGGAACGTGAAGTAATCGCCATCGGTAAAGCGGATGGCCTTGTCGTCAGGCGGCGGAGACCCGGTCATCCAGCCGAGCGTGCGCGGATCGGACTGGGTCGCGCTCAAGGGGGCAGCGGTCTCGGCCAGCGCGACCGGCGCAACGACGGCGGCACAAAGTATCGACGCGCCGAAAAGGGCCGCGATGGCACGACGGGATGGCGTTTCTGTTCTGATCGGCAAGTTGAGCTTTGGTAAGGAGTGAGCGGACACCGAATCTGTCCGTCAGTATGCCACCGAAGCCCTTTAGAACTTGCCGGGGGAATGCCGTCACGCGTTATCGGGGGCGCCAACCCGATGCGCCTCCAGCGCGCGGGCATACGCCGTCAAACCCGCGGCCACGGCTTGTTGCTGGTCGTCGCTCAATTGTGTCAACGCGCTGGTGACTTGCTGCCGGCCATAGTCGTTGATCGACGCCAATGTCCGCTTGCCGCGCGGCGTCAACGTCAGCAGCTTGGCACGCGCATCTCCACGACTGACGGTTTCCTTCAATTCCCCAGCTTCGATCAATTTGCGAACCATCCGGCTGATGCTGGATTTTTCGAGATTGAGGAATTCAGCGAGCTCCGCCGCCGTCATGGCGTGGCGTACGCCGATTTCCATAATCGCGTGAACGGCTGACGGCGAATAGTCTGTGCCGGCCAACGTCGTGCGCATGAAACCCAACTCTCGCACCATCTTTCGTGACGCCGCTCGAATGGCATCGATCAGCAAGGTGTCGACATCCGGCATTTTTGATTCTCGATTGATTTATGAAAACAATGTTGTACGATACAACTAATTCGTGTCGCCGGCCATTGTTTTTGTCACGGGCACTACACGGTTCGCGTGAGAGGTTGCAACGTTCAGGGGGCACCATGGAAACATCGTCGCAAGCCGAAGATTCGACGCCGCGCCGTGGCCGTATGGCGGGTCGCGTGGGGCTGGTCACCGGAGGCGGCAGCGGCATTGGCCGCGCGACGGCGCTCCTGATGGCGCGTGAAGGTGCCGAGGCTGTGGTGATTGCTGGGCGTCGTTCGGCGGCGGGTGAAGCCGTGGCTGCCGAATGCCGCGCGGCGGGCGCACAAGGCTTGTACGTGCCAACCGACGTGACGCGCGAGGAAGACGTGGCGAATCTGGTCCAGACCACGCTTGCCCAGTTCGGCCGTCTCGATGTCGCGTTCAACAATGCGGGTTTTCAGGAGCGCCGTGCGCCGGTCGAAGCGCAGGACACGGCGGTCTACGAGCGCGTGTTCGACGCCAATGTCCGATCGGTTTTCCTGTGTCTCAAATACCAAGTGCCGGTCATGGCTGAACAGGGTGGCGGCCGCATCGTCATCAACGCGTCGGTCAGCGGCATGCGCAATCCGAATCCGGGGCTGGCGCTTTACTCGGCGTCCAAGGCCGCCGTGATTTCACTGATGCGTTCGGCGGCGATGGAATGTGCGCCTCGCGGCGTTCGTATCAACGCCGTCGCACCGGGGCGTGTCGTGACCGACATGATGCTGGCGTCCGGTATCGCCGACATGTCCGCCGTTGCCGCTGGCCTGCCGTTGCGCCGGATGGGGCAGCCGGAGGAAGTCGCCGAGGCAGTTGTCTGGCTAGCGTCGGACGAGGCGTCGTTTGTCGTCGGGCACGTCTTGGCGGCGGACGGCGGATTTAGTGCGTCGTGACTACCGGACTAATGGACTAATGGATTACTACCGCGTCACCGCCGGCCAGCTCATCTCGAAGCGCGCGCCGCCCAGTGTGACCGGGTCGGTCGCGACAACGCGCCCGTGGTGGGCACGCAAGACCTGTTCGGTGATCGCGAGGCCGAGGCCGTAGCCGCCCGTTCTACGGTCCAGACGAACGAAGGCATCGAAGATTCGCTGGCGTTCGCTCTCGGGAATGCCCGGGCCGTCATCTTCCACATAGATTTCCACGTTGCCGTGGCGCAAGTGCAGCCCCACGACAATCCGCGAGGTGGCGTAGCGGCTGGCATTGCGCAGCAGATTGCGCATCGCGTACGACATCAGACGCTTGTCCATCACGACCTGCAACGCGGGGTCCCAATCGGTGTCGAGCGTGATCTCGCGATCGGCGTAGAGCAAGGTGGCGTCGCGCACCTGCGCCGTGAACCAGTTCGATACCGACGTCGCTTCGACGTGCGATTGCAGCGAGCTGTATTCGAGGCGCGCGAACGTCAGGCTCATGTCGATCAGTTCGTCGAGTTCCGTCACATCCTGATCGATGCTCTCCAACGCTTGCCGGCACGCATCTGCGGGCGACGAGGGGTCACGCAAGATTTCCAGTGCGAAGCGCAACCGGGCCAACGGCGTGCGCAGTTCGTGCGAGATGCCGTTGGTCAGGTCGCGTTGCGTGGCAATCAACTTTTCCATGCGCTCGGCAAGTGCGTTCAGCGTGCGTGCCAGCGGCCCGATGATCACGCTATAAGACTCGCGCGCCCGGGTGTGAAACCGTCCGCCGCTGAAGTCGATGGCACGCTCGCGCACCATCACCAGATCGACCCAGACGGGACGCATCCAGCGATACGCGACGATGGCGGGCAACGCCAGTGTGGATACGGCGAACGGCAGCAGAAACTGCACGGTCATCAAATGCTCGTGAAGCCATTCACCGGGCAGATTGATCAGCAGGAGCGCGGCGGGCACCGCGAGCACGAGCAGGCACAACCACAGCAGGCGGGTGTAAGTGCGCACGTAGAGACGCGACCAACTGGGACGCCGGTCGGCGCGGGTGTCGGTCCACGAGCGCCGGAAGCGCTGCCACCGGAGCCGGCAGTAGCGATAAGGCTGGAAATGATGGCCACGCATGGTTTGTCCCGGCGAGGTGTTGCGTTATGTCGTCAAGGATCGTTGAGTTTGTTCGAGTGTCTGGCTGTGTCGTGTCAGACAACCCAACGCCAGCGGGCGCTTTCATACGTCCGCACGGCTCAATCCCAATCCGATTTGTTGAGCTGATAGCCCTTGCCGCGCACGGTCAGAATGCGCTGGGGCGGTGTGGTGTCGTCGCCCAGCTTGCGGCGCAGCTTGTAAATGCCACCATCGACCGAGCGGTCGACGCCGTCGAATTCGACACCGCGCAGTTGCCGCACCAGATCGTCTCGCGTGACGACCTGACCGGCCGAGCGTGCCAGCGCCCACAGCAGGTCGAATTCTGCCGAGGTCAGGTCGGGGGTGGTGCCGTTGGGCAGCGTCACCGTGCGATTGCCCCGGTCGATTCTGAATTTGCCGAAGACGATCGATTCCGGTTGCGCCGCCGATGACGGCCGTTGCACGTTGCGGCGCAGTTGCGCCTTGATGCGTGCGAGCAGCACGCGTGGCTGCACCGGCTTGTGCACGTAATCGTCGGCGCCGAGTTCCAGCCCGAGCACTTCGTCGAATTCCTCGTCGCGTGCGGTCACCATGATGACGATGCCGTCGTAATGCTCGCGCGCCTCGCGGCAAACCTGAAAGCCGTCTTTGCCGGGCAGGTTCACGTCGAGGATGACCAGATCGGGGCGGCGTTTGATGATCGCCTGCACCGCGCGCGCCCCGTCGAGCACGGTATCGACCTGATACCCATGCTTTTGCAGATAGCCGGCGACCAGCGCTGAGAGACGAGCGTCGTCTTCGACGAGAAGAATCCGGGTGGGCATTTTCGAGATGGTAACGGACTAACGGACGGGGGGAGAGACGACAGCTTCGGCCAGCAGTTTAGTGGCTTCTCGCGCGTTGCGACGGCGTGTCGACAAAACGCGACAATTCTCCATGAAACGCGACGGTGCAAATTACCGCATCGCGCTAGCGATCCGGAAGATTTTCGCCTTGCATAAGTTGCACTATGCAACTATATTGTTGCGAAGCGCAACCAATGCAACTAATCCGCCCCGTGCCATGGATATCACCGACCTGAATGCTGGCTCGCGAGAAGCCACGATCCTCGAACTGCGCGAGTTTTCGCGCAAGCTGGTGCGCGAGCTGGGTTTCATGCGCACGACGCTGGCCGACAGCGATCTGGCGCCTTCGGCGGTCCATGCGGTCATCGAGATTGGCGCAAACCCGGGCGTCAGCGCGAAGGATCTGGGCGGTCTGCTGCGGCTCGATAAGTCGAACACCAGCCGTCAACTGGCCAAGCTGGAAGCTTGCGGGCTCGTCACCCGCGTGGCGTCGAAGGACGACGGGCGCACATTCGCGCTGCAACTGACACCGGAAGGGCAGGCGCTGCGCAAGCGGATCGACCGGTTTGCGACCGATCAGGTCTCCAATGCGCTGCGGCGTCTGGTGCCGGCCGATCAGCAGGCGTTGATTCGCTCGTTGGCGCTGTATGCCGACGCGCTGGCGGTCGACAATGTGGCGAAGTCTACGGGCATGCATGCGGAGGGGCCGTCGGTGAAGCAGGGCTACGTGCCCGGCTGCATCGGCGATATCGCGAGCCTGCACGCACGGTTTTACGCGGAACACTGGGGCTTCGGCGCGTTCTTCGAGAAAAAGGTCGCCACAGAACTGGCGGAATTTTCCGGGGCGTTGCCTGCCGAGGGCAAGGCCATGTGGCTTTGCGTCGAGAATGGCCGCACGCTGGCGTCGCTCGCCATCGACGGCGATTTCGCGACCGGTGTGGCGCATTTGCGTTGGTTCATCGTCGACGACTCGCTGCGCGGCACCGGCATCGGACGGCAGTTGATGTCGCACGCCATGCAGTTCGTCGACGAGCGCTTTCGCGAGACTTATCTGTGGACGTTCAAGGGGCTGGACGCTGCGCGCCATCTCTACGAGGCGTTCGGTTTCGAACTGGCCTCCGAGTCGACGGGCGCGCAGTGGGGCACCGAGGTTACCGAGCAGCGATTCACACGCACGCGCGGCAAGTAAGACGTGCCACGCCTCGAGTCGTTACGGCGTGAGGTGCTCGGCAAACGTCTTCAGATACTTCATGCCCGTATCGCACATGATCGTGACGACGGTCGCGCCCGGGCCAAGCCGTTCGGCAAGGCGTAGCGCTGCCGTCACATTCGCGCCGGTGGACGTGCCGCAGAACAGCCCCTCTTCGGCGGCCAGCCGGAACGCCATCGCCTTGGCCTCGTCGGTGGTCACGCGCTCGATGTCGTTGGCGATATCGTCGCGCCAGAGCGGCACCACATATCCGGCACCGATGCCATCGATCTTGTGCGCGCCGGACGGGCCACCCGACAGCACCGCCGACTCGGCCGGCTCCACGGCCACCATGCGGATATTCGGGTCGCGCTGACGCAGCGTTTCGGCGATACCGCGCAACGACGCGGCGGTGCCCACGCTCTGCACGAAGCCATCGATGCGGCCACCGGTCTGCGTCCAGATTTCGTCGGCCATCAACGTGTACGCGTGCAGTTGATCGGTGTTCTCCATCTGGGCCGTGAGATACGCGCCCGTTTCGTCGGCAATGCGATGGGCTTCGCGAATCATGTCCTTCGTCAGCCGTGCCGTTTGCTTGCCGTTGTCGCTCGGAATCAGCGTGAGCCTGGCCCCGAGCAAACGCATGTGATCGAGTTTTTCTTTCGAAAACGCGTCGGACGTCACAATATGCAGCGGGTGCTTCTTCACCGCGCAGATGAGCGCCAGCGAGACGCCCGTACTGCCACCGGTGTATTCCACGACGGCGCCGCCGGGCGGCAAGCGCCCATCGGACTCCGGGGCCTCGATCATCGCCAGCGCCATGCGGTCTTTCATGCTGCCGGTCGGGTTCTGCGTTTCGAGCTTCAGCAGGATGCGTGCGCCATTGGCGGGCAGGACGTGCCGAAGCGGCAACAGCGGGGTGTTGCCGATGGTGTCGAGGATGGACGTCGGGGAAGCATTCATAGGAGGCACTCGCTAGTCTCGTGTCGTGTCTTTCAGGGGCGGCAGTCAGGGCCGCTGCACAACAAAGTCTAGACCCGGATGGCGACGCAAACTATAGTCGGGAATGACATTATTCGAGTCATTTGCGACATGAAACTTGCCATTCTTGCCCTTGACGGTGTGTTCGACACGGGGCTGACCGTCTTGATGGATACGTTCTCCACCGCCAACGAACTTGCGGCCATGCAGGGTTTTCCGACGCCGCCGTTCGACGTCCACGTCGTGGGCGTGCGCAGAAGCATTCGCACGGCACTGGGGTTCTCGTTGCCGGTGGCGTCGGCGAACGCCCTGCATCAGGCGGACTGGGTCGTCGTGCCGGCGCTCAACACCAAGCAACCCGACCCGCTGGCCGAAGCGTTGGCGCGCACCGATGTGCGTGATGCTGTCGGGCATATCCGGCGCTGGCACGACGTGGGGAGTTGCGGCATCGCCGCCGCGTGTATCGGCACGTTCCTGCTCGCGGAAACCGGTTTGCTGAATCAACGCACCGCAACGACAACGTGGTCGCTCGCGCCGTTCTTCCGTCAGCGCTATCCGGCGGTCGATCTCGACGATTCGAGAATGCTGGTGGCATCCGACCGGATCGTGACGGCCGGCGCGATGATGGGGCACCTCGATCTGGCGCTCTGGCTGGTGCGGCAGGCGAGCCCTGAGTTGGCGGCGCTGGTGGCGCGTCTGATGCTGATCGACACGCGCTCGTCGCAGGCCAGATACGTGATTCCCGACTTTCTGGCCAATGCCGACCCGTTGATCGCGAAGTTCGAGCGCTGGGCGCGCGGGCATCTCTCAAAGGGTTTTTCGCTACAGGACGCGGCGCGCGCGCTGGCCGTCGGGCCGCGCACCTTACAGCGCCGTACCGAGGCGGTGCTTGGCAAATCGCCGTTGGCGTTCTTTCAGGACCTGCGTATCGAACGCGCGCAGCATCTCGTTTCTACCGGCTGCGATCTCGAGACGATTGCCACCGAAGTGGGCTACGCCGATTCGGCGACGTTACGCACGTTGCTGCGTCGCAAATTGGGGCGTGGCGTGCGCGAGCTTCGCGCGGAAATGCGGTGATGTAGTAGCGGCGTTATGGCGTGAGCTCAGCCGCTCAGTCCGTCCATCGGTACTTCCAGACCGACCTTCACATTGCTCATGGACACGAGCGTTTTGAAGCGTTTCACGTTATTGGTTTCGAAGAAGAGCGCACGCGTGAGTTCGGTGTACTGCGCCATGTCCTGCACGACCATGATCACCACGAAGTCGCACTCGCCGGCGACGTAGTAGCACTGCTGCACCTGCGGGCAGGCGAGAAAGCTGCGGCGCATGGCATCGAGCAGATCGAGCCGTTCGTTCTCGACTTCGATCTCGGTGATGATCGTGAGTGGATAGCCCACACGCGCCGGGTCGATCAGCGACACGGTCTTGCGCGTCACGCCCTCGTCAGCGAGCTTCTTCAAGCGCCGGTTGACGGCGGCGGACGACAGATTCACTTGTGCGCCGAGGGCATGCTGCGGTGTCGTCGCGTCCTGCTGGATCGCACCGAGCAGGGCGATGTCGTAGCTGTCGAGGGGCATGGTGCGCAATAAAAATTCGATTGGATACGCAAAAACGCGTGAATCGTACGCGTTGTCCGGAATATTATTCAGGTCATCCGATGATACTCCGCCAGCGGTAACTCGCCACCTGCACGAAGGGGCGTTACCGGGGCGCACAAGTCACACGCAGGCCCACGACTCCACTGTCTTATGTCCGACCACGCACACATTTCCTCCACTGATACCGCGACTTCCACGCTCCGTCTTAACGGCCCCGTATTGCTGCAACAGCTTCGCGAATTGGGCGAGATCGGTGCGGACCCCGTCAACGGCGGCCGCACCCGCGTGGCCCTCACCGATGCAGAGAAGGCGGGCCGCGATCAGGTCGTCGCGTGGATGCGCGAGCTCGAGCTCGACATTCAGGTCGACCGCATCGGCAACATCTTCGGCACACTGCCGTCCGACGCGACGGATGCCGAGGGCAAGGCACTTCGCCCGCTCATGATGGGCTCGCATATCGACACCGTTGTCAACGCCGGCGCCCTCGACGGTTGCTACGGTGTGCTCGGCGGGCTGGCCGTCGCACGGGCGTTCCGCGAGGCGGGCATGGTGCCGTCGCGTCCGATCACGGTGGTGGCGTTCACCAATGAAGAAGGCGCGCGCTTCCACCCCGACATGATGGGATCGCTCGTCCACGCGGGCGGGTTCTCGCTCGACGAAGCGCTGGACGCGATCGGCACCGATGGCGCACGGCTGGGCGACGAGCTGGTGCGCATCGGCTATGCGGGTGACATGACACCGGGCACGCTGGTGCCGCACGAATATCTCGAGCTTCACATCGAGCAGGGCCCGATTCTGGAAGCGGAAGGGCTGGCCATCGGCGTGGTGGAGAACCTGCAAGGCATTTCGTGGCAGCAGATCACCATTGACGGCAACGCCAATCACGCTGGCACGACGCCTACCCATCTGCGGCATGACGCGGGTTATGTCGCCGCCGCCGTGGTGACGGAATTGCGCCGCATCGCGCGCGACTCGGGCACGACGCTCGCCACGGTCGGGACGATGCAACTGTCGCCGGGCGTGATCAACGTGATTCCGCGCAAGGCGGTGTTCACGGTCGATATGCGCGACCCGGACGAGCAGCGTCTGGCCGCGGGCGAGGCGCGACTGGCCGAGTTCCTGACGCAGATCGCGCAGGAAGAAGGCGTGCGTGTCACGACGGAGCGTTTCGCACGCTTTTCACCGGTGGTGTTCGACGCAGCGCTCGCGGATGTCATTGCCGCGTGCACCGAAAAACGCGGCCTCTCGTACAAGCGGATGACCTCGGGAGCGGGGCACGACGCGCAGATGATTTCGCGCATCGCCCCCGCCGCGATGATCTTCGTGCCGAGCCGTGGCGGCATCAGCCACAACCCGCGCGAGCACACCGACGACGCACAACTGGTCAGCGGCGCCGAAGTCCTGCTCGACGTGGTCGCGCAACGGCTGGGTGTCTTGTCGCTCGGTTGATCGCGCGTCGCATCAAGACTTGGCATCGTTGCCCTCAAAGATATCGAAACACCGGAGTCCCCCCATGCTGTATGTGAATCCCCGGGCGTCGCGCACGTCGTATCCCGCCGAACTTCAGAACGTGATGAGCATCGCCCGCGCCGGCCAGAGCCGCGAATGGCTGATGCAATGGGACGGTCTGCACGCGGCCAGCACGCCGTTGCGCGAATTGCCCGACTTGGCATCGTCGCTGGGCGTGCAAAGCGTGCTGGTGAAGGATGAAGCGTTGCGCTCGGCGCTGAGGAGTTTCAAGGCGCTGGGTGCACCGATTGCCCTTGTGCGATTGATTCTGCGGACCTTCGAGGGCAAGGGTTTCACGGCGCCGGCCTTGTTTGCCGGTGCGCATCGCGAGGCGCTTGCCGGCTTCACGGCGATCAGCGCGACCGATGGGAATCACGGCCGGGCGCTGGCGGCTGCGGCGAAGAGCGTCGGTTGCCGTTGCGTCATCGTGCTGCATGCGCACGTGAGCGAAGAGCGCGAGCAAGCGATTGCCGCGTATGGCGCGCAGATCGTGCGTATCGCGGGCAACTACGACGCGTCGGTGACCGAGGCGGCGGCGCTCGCGCAGCGCAACGGCTGGCATGTGGTTTCGGACACGTCTTACGACGGCTACGAAGAGATTCCACGCGATGTGATGCAAGGCTATGGCACCATCGCTGCTGAGGTTGTCGAGACGCTGGCGAGCGAACATTCGGAGCGTGCGGATGACGCTTCGGCTGTCACGCATGTGTTTCTTCAAGGGGGCGTGGGCGGTCTGGCCGCAGGCGTTGCCAGCTACTTGTGGGAGCAGTGGGGCGCCGACCGTCCGACGTTCGTTGTGGTTGAGCCGGAGCAGGCCGATTGTCTGTATCAAAGCGCGATGGCGGGGCGGCCGGCGCAGGCGACGGGCACGGTCGATTCGGTGATGGCGGGGCTGGCCTGCGGTGAGACGTCGCCGCTGGCGTGGCGTTTTCTGCAACCGTGCGTCGATGCATTCATGACGGTGACCGATGCGCAGGCCGTGGATGCGATGCGCCGGCTCGCACAGGGCAGCGCAAACGATGTGCCGTTCGTTGCCGGTGAGTCGGGCGTGGCGGGGCTGGCCGGGTTGATGGCGGCATCAGCGTCACCGGCGTGGGCGTCTGCGATCGGGCTGAACGGCGCGTCCCGCGTGCTGTTGATCAACACCGAGGGCGCTACGGCACCGTCGGTCTACGCTGAACTCGTGGGCGAGACGGCGGACGAGGTGTTGTCGCGTCAACGCGCGTGGTTGTCGCGCTGAATCGCCGCTTTCACCGCTTTGACTGCTTTCACCGCTTTGACTGCTTTGACTGCTAACCGCGACCGCATCCGCCCTTTGACATTGTGAGAGACCGAAGATGACGCAGGACACCTATTTCGCGAAGGCACTGACCGACTGGCGGCATGCGTTCCATCGTCTCCCGGAGACGGGTTTCGAAGAACTCAGAACGTCGCAGACGGTGGCCACGATACTCGAGAGCTTCGGGCTGGACGTGCATCGCGGCATCGGCGGCACGGGTGTCGTGGCGAGTCTCAAGGTCGGCGATGGACCGGGGGCGATCGGCATTCGCGCGGACATGGACGCGTTGCTCATCAACGAGCAGGCGCCCGGGCGCGATCACGCGTCGCAGGTGGCGGGCAAGATGCACGCTTGCGGACACGACGGGCATATGTCGATGGTGCTGGGTGCCGCCAAGTTGCTATGTGAATCGCGCGACTTCAACGGCACGGTGCGCTTCATTTTTCAGCCGGCCGAGGAGCATGGTCGCGGGGCGAAGGCCATGATTGCCGACGGGCTGCTGACGCGCTTTCCCATCGATGCGATTTACGGGGTGCACAACATGCCGGGCATTCCGGCGGGGCAGATCGCCACGCGCGTGGGCGGCATCATGGCGAGCGAAGATAACTTCGTGATCCGGATTCGGGGCAAAGGCACTCACGCGGCGCGGCCGCATATGGGGATCGATCCGCTGGTGATCGGCGCCGAGATCGTGGTGGCGCTGCAAACGGTAGTGTCGCGTAGCGTCGACCCGGGCGAGTCGGCGGTGGTGTCGTGTACGGAATTCATCACCGACGGCATTCGCAATGCGATTCCGACGAACGTCGTGATCAAGGGCGACACACGCAGCTACACGCCTGAGGTGCAGCGGTTGCTCGAGACTCGCATGCGTGACATCTGCATGGGGATCTGTGCGATGCACGGCGCGCAGTGCGAGTTCGAGTACACGCACGAGTTTGCGCCGACGATGAACTGGGAGGCGAACACTGACGTTGCGGTGCGCGCAGCACGGGCGGTGGCGGGTGACGCGATGGTCGAGCCGAACATCGCACCGGTGATGGCGTCGGAAGACTTCGGGGTGTTCCTGCAACATCTGCCGGGCAACTTCGCGTTCATCGGCAACGGCACGCGCGATGAACCCGGCGCGATACCGCTGCACAACGCCTGCTACGACTTCAACGATGCGATTCTGCCGCTGGGAGCGAAGTATTTCGCGCAGATTGTGCGGGAGAGTTTGCCGCGTTGATGACGGCGTCGGGCAGTTCACGCACGGCTTCGAGCGTCTTGCGGATGTGGGCGGCGAGGGTCTCGGACGCCTTGGTCGCATCGCGCGCGAGGCACGCATCGAAGATGGCCTGATGTTCCTCATGCACGTCGCGCGGCACGGGCTGGTGCGTGATGGACAGACGGCGGTAGCGCTCGGACTGCCGGTAGAGAATCGCAAGAAAGTGATGCAGCCAGCGTGACGGACACGCGGCGATCAGCACTTCGTGGAACGCGCGATTGCGTTCTTCCCACTGCGCGAAAGCCTCCGCGCCGGCACTTCCGCCCACGGCACCACTCGCCAATCGTTCTTCTGCCAGTGTGAGCAGGTGAAACGCGCTCGTCAGACTGGCTTCCCATGTGTCGTCGCCCAGCGTGATGGATTGGCGCAATGCCTCCGTCTCCAACTGCACGCGCGTCTCGGTGATGTCGATGAAATCGGCGAGCGAGATCGGTGTCACCCGAAACCCCCGATGTCCCTGTTGCACCACGAGCGCATCGGCGACCAGCAGCGCCAGCGCTTCGCGCAGCGTGCCGGCACCCACCGCATACCGATCCTTCAGATGTTCGACCCGCAGCTTTTCGCCCGGCATCAGCACGCCGTCGACGATGTCGCTGCGCAGGCGCAGGTAAGCGCTTTGCGCTAGGGTGGCGTCGGGCGCTTGGGCGGACGTGGCGGACGTGGCGTTACTGAGCATGAGGCTTTCGGTGATCGCGGGTTTGATCGAGTTTCGCGATTATAGGCAGTTTGATTAAAATTGTCGCAAAACGACAAAATAATCGAGATAAATAAAAATTCTCGAGAAAATATTGACGAGGGTCTGGGGCGCGATTTATCGTGTGGTCATGTCGCATCGGCACGTCCGATGGCCGTCATTCCCAGATAAATCGAGAGCGAGACATGAAAGACTTCCAGAACTTCATCAACGGCGAGTGGGTGTCTAGCGCCCGCACGTTCGAGAACCGCAACCCGGTGGACAACAGCCTGATTGGCCGAGTGCATGAGGCCGGCCGCACGGAGGTGGACGCCGCCGTGCGCGCCGCGCGTGCCGCCCTGCAAGGCCCATGGGGCAAGATGACGGTGGCCCAGCGGGTTGAACTGCTGCACGCCGTGGCAGACGGAATCAACCGCCGATTCGACGACTTTCTGGCCGCCGAGATTGCGGACACTGGCAAGCCGCACAGTCTGGCGAGCCATCTGGACATTCCGCGCGGCGCCGCGAACTTCAAGGTGTTCGCAGACATGATCAAGAACGTGCCGACGGAGTCGTTCGCGATGGTGACGCCGGATGGCGGCAACGCGCTGAACTACGGCGTGCGCACGCCGCGCGGGGTGATCGCGGTGGTGTGTCCGTGGAATTTGCCGCTGCTGCTGATGACGTGGAAGGTTGGCCCGGCGCTGGCCTTCGGCAATACGGTGGTGGTGAAGCCGTCGGAGGAAACGCCCGCGACAGCCACGCTGCTGGGCGAAGTGATGAACGAAGTCGGGGTGCCGGCGGGCGTCTACAACGTGGTGCACGGCTTTGGTCCCGAGTCGGCAGGCGCGTTCCTGACGGAGCACCCGGGCGTGAATGGCATCACGTTCACGGGCGAAACCCGTACGGGCGAGGCGATCATGAAGGCCGCCGCAAATGGCGTGCGTCCGGTGTCGTTCGAACTGGGCGGCAAGAACCCGGGCATCGTGTTTGCCGATGCTGACTTCGATAAGGCGGTAGCGGGTATCACGCGCTCGAGCTTCGACAACAGCGGACAGGTCTGCCTGGGGACGGAGCGCGTCTACGTGCAGCGGCCGATTTTCGATCGCTTCGTGGCCGCGTTGAAAGAACGCGCGGAGTCGCTGAAGATCGGTGATCCGTACGCGGAAGGCACGAACTTCGGCCCGCTCGTCTCGCAGGTGCATCGCGAGAAAGTATTGTCGTACTACGCGAAGGCTCGCGAGGAAGGCGCGACGGTGGTCACCGGTGGCGGCGTGCCCGACATGCCCGCTGCGATGAAAGACGGGGCTTGGGTGCAGCCGACGATTTGGACCGGACTGCCCGAAACCGCCTCGGTGATCCGCGAAGAAATCTTCGGACCGTGCTGCCATATCGCTCCGTTCGATACGGAAGACGAAGTCATTGCGATGGCGAACGCTACACCGTACGGCCTTGCTGCCACGGTCTGGACGACGGACGTCAGCCGGGCGCACCGCATGGGCGCCGCGCTGGAAGTGGGCGTGTGCTGGATCAACGCATGGTTCCTGCGCGATCTTCGTACCGCCTTCGGTGGCGCAAAGCAATCCGGCATCGGACGCGAAGGCGGCGTGCACTCGCTTGAGTTCTACACCGAACTTCGGAATGTCTGTGTGAAGCTTTGATTCGCTACAAGTTTTGAATGGTTCACACCGCGTCGGTCTTTTCCGGCGCGGACCCGCTATCCACTCCTGTGGTCGGCCGCCGGCACGCCACCCGTTTTCGTCGCTCCACGTAATTCGCTTTGGAAAACGGGTAGCGCACCGACGGCTCGTCATCCCCCACCTCTTCGTCGCAACCCATCCCTACGTCTCGCCACCCAGGCAACGCTTCCCGCCCCGCAAGCTCGCGCTACCGGTCGGTCGTCGCCACATCCGACCATTTGCGTCACTTCGCATCAGCAAATGCTCGGATGCGCCGCCGACTCGTTTTCACTCCCACGATTCGTTGCAACCCTTGGTGCGCTTGCCTTATTCCTACTTCTCCCCCACGGCTTGCATCGCCCGCTGCAAACGCTTTACCCCTTCTTCGATGGCATCCACACCCGGCGCAGCGAACGACAAGCGCAACGATGCCGCATCGGCGTCTTCTGCGTAAAACGCAGTGCCCGGCACGAACAACACCTTCTCTGCGATCGCGTGCGGCAACAACTCGCTCGTCTTCACGGCCGCCAGTCGTGCCCAAACGAACATCCCGCCCTCGGGCGCATGGAACTGGATCTCGTCACCCAACAACGTCCCCAGCGCCTCGCACATCGCATCGCACTTGCGCTTGTACGCCAACTTGATGCTCGGCAAATGCCGCTCCAGCGCACCGTCTGCCAGATACTCCGCCGCTACCGCCTGCGTCCACGGCACGCTGCACAAATCCACCGTCTGCTTGGCCACCACGCAACGGCGCGCGATCTCCGGCGGCGCTATCGTCCAGCCCACCCGCAACCCCGGCGCCACGATTTTCGACAAGCTCGAAAAGTGCACCAGCCATTCGCGTGAACCCGGGACGTCATCCGTCAACTCCAGCAACGTGGGAAGTGCCTCGCCCGCAAACCGCAAATCTCCATATGGATCGTCTTCGACCACGATGAAGCGATATTCGGCCGCCAGCTTCAGCAACGCCACACGCCGTTCGCGCGAAAGCGTCGCGCCCGTGGGGTTGGCAAAGGTCGGCACGGTGTACAGCAGCTTCGGCGTGGCAATTTTTCCTTCACGCAAAAGCGCTTCGAGATGGCCGACGTCCAGACCGTGCGCATCGACCGGCACCGTCACGACCTGTGCCTGCTGAAGTCGCAACGCCTGCAACGTCGCCGGATACGCCGGTTGCTCGGTCACCACCACGTCGCCCGGCGCTACCAGTACGCGCAGCAGTAAATCCAGTCCTTGCTGCGAACCGGTTGTGACCAACAACTCGTCGCTCGCGCAACGCGCGCCACGCGTCGCCATCAACGCGATGATCTGGGTCTTGAGTTCGGCCAAGCCGTCGGTCGGCCCATATTGCAGGCAACGTGTCGGCTGCGCGAAGGCGCGTGCCTGCGCTGCCGCCAAGCCTTCGACGTCGAACAGGTCGCTGGCCGGATAGCCGCCCGCGAAGGAAATCATGCCCGGCTCGGACAAGTACTTGAACAGCTCGCGAATGGGCGAGCCCGCCGGATTGGCAAACGGAGAAGTGAAGGCGTACATGTGGGCCTCGCTATCGAAAGCGTGGTGAGCGTAGTGAGCGTGGAGCGCGTGCGGCGTGCAGAACGCGTGACGCGAGAATGCAATTCGGGAGGTGGTAAGCGCCACCCGCCGACAGCGGCGGGCAGGCGCTTGCAAGAGTCGCGGTGCACCCGGCAGATGGCTCGTGAGCGTCCATGATGCCGGGCACGCCTTAGTGCGATATCACTCGATCGAGAAGTCGATGCCTTGCGCGAGCGGCAGGGCGGAAGAGTAGTTGACGGTGTTGGTGGCACGGCGCATGTAACCCTTCCATGCATCGGAACCCGACTCGCGACCGCCGCCGGTTTCCTTCTCGCCACCGAACGCGCCGCCAATTTCTGCGCCGCTCGGGCCAATGTTGACGTTGGCAATGCCGCAATCGCTGCCGGCCGACGACGTGAAGCGTTCCGCCTCGCGCAAGTCGGTCGTGAACACGCACGACGACAAGCCGTGCGACGACGCATTGTTGCCCTCGATGGCTTCGTTGAAATCGCTGTACTTGAGCACGTACAGAATCGGCGCGAAGGTTTCGGTCAACACGACGTCGGTCTGCGACGACATCTCGACGATGGCCGGCTTCACATAAAAGCCCTTGTCGGCGCCCGCCACGGCATGACGCTCGCCGCCGGTCACCTTGCCACCCTGCGCACGTGCCATGTCGAGCGCGCCCTGCATGCGCTGGAAGGCACCTTCGTCGATCAGCGGGCCCATCAGCGTGCCACGCTCGAGCGGGTTGCCGATCGACACCTTGCCGTACAGGCTCTTCAGGCGATCGACGGTCTTGTCGTACACGCTTTCATGCACGAACAGGCGGCGCAGCGTGGTGCAACGCTGACCTGCCGTACCCACGGCGGAGAACACGATGCCGCGCAGGGCCAGTTCCATGTCGGCGCTGCCGGTCACGATGCCGGCGTTGTTGCCGCCCAGTTCGAGAATCGAACGGCCGAAGCGGCGCGCGACTTCCACGCCGACCTTGCGGCCCATTTCGGTGCTGCCCGTTGCGCTCACGATGGCGGAACGCGGATCGGCCACGAGTGCTTCACCCACGTCGCGACCGCCGATGATCAAGGCGGTCAGGCCTTCCGGCGCGTCGCCGAACTCGGCAATCACTTCTTCCATCAGCTTGTTGACGGCCAGCGCGGTCAGCGGGGTCTTTTCCGACGGCTTCCACACGACGGCATTGCCGCACACGAGCGCCAGCGCCGCATTCCACGACCACACAGCGACGGGGAAGTTGAATGCGGAAATGACGGTGCAAACACCCAGCGGATGCCACGTTTCAGCCATGCGGTGGCCCGGACGCTCGGATGCGATGGTCAGGCCGTACAGTTGACGCGACAGGCCGACGGCGAAGTCGCAGATGTCGATCATTTCCTGCACTTCGCCCAGACCCTCTTGCAGGATCTTGCCGGCTTCGAGCGTGACCAGTGCGCCGAGCGCCTGCTTGCGTTCGCGCAGCTTTTCGCCCAGCAGGCGAACCAGCTCGCCGCGGCGCGGGGCCGGCACGTTGCGCCAGGCGGTGAATGCGGTATGGGCGCGGGCAAGCGCGGCTTGCGCGTCGCTCACGCTAGCGCTGGCCACGCGACCGATGAGGGCGCCGTCGATCGGCGAGTGCACGGCGATGTCGCCGGTCTCGGCCAGCTTGGCAATACCCAGTTCGTTGAGGATGGAGGTGGCGTTCACGTTGAAGTCCCTATGTAATCCGGTGGTAGCAGGCAATCGACGCAGCGGGCGTCAGACGGGCATATTGTGCGCCCGTCGCGACGCGTATGCCGCGCCGCACGGTCATTTGGCGTTGGCGGTCATCTTGAAGATGCCCTGCGCATTCCCTGCGTCGAAACGCAGGTCGATCTTCCAGCAGTGCTTGGTGTTGTCGTACTCGCGACGGCGCGTGATGAATTCGTAGAACGAGCCCGGTACGTCGCGCGTGACGATCTCGCCGTTGGCCGCGCGGAATTCGCGGCGCACCACGTCGGCGCGATACGCCGTCTGAAACACGCGGCCCGAGCGCGAGCGCTCGACTTCCGGCTTCATCGGACGGCCCTTCGCCTTCTCGGCGTCGGACAGCGCGAAAACGTCGTCGACACGGTCGGTCGCATGGTTGAAGGCGTTGCCCTCGGTCGCAATCCACGCCATCTCGGCCGACTCGGCCAGCAGCACGTCGTAGTCGGCCTCGCTCGGCACGTCATGCTGACGCGCAAACGCGCCCACGATGACGGGCAGCAATGCCTGCGCCGTTTCGAGCGGCAGCGTGCCGTCGCGTTCCAGCTCCCACAGTTGGCCGACGGCGGCCGGCGTCAGCGGGTCTTTCGACGTCCCCACAACGTTCGACACAGCCTGCTGGAACCCTTCGGAGAAACGCTCGGGGTGCAACTCGCTGACGAAGAACTGCGAGATCTCTTCGGGCGCATCTTCGTGGGCGTAGGCGCGGCCGGTCATGCCGAGCCGGTCTAGCGGGTAACGGCCGTTCGGGCGGAAGCCGAGCGGGCGCAGAATCCGCGTGAACGCAGCTTCGCCCGGCGGCAACGCGCCATTGCTGGCCCAACGCACGGTGCGCAACGCGCCATGGTCGAGATAGACGCTGCCGCCATTGCCGATGGTTTCTTCGGTGTAGGTGCGGCCGTTTTGCGAGCGCGCCAGCAAGCCTTCGAACAAGGCCATGTTCATGGCCTGTGCCAGTTCGGCACGGGTGACCTGACCCGGCTCGTACACCGCCAGAATCGACGGCGAGTTGAGCGTGGCGAAAAGCGCGTCGGTACGCGCTTCTCCCAGCAGGGAAACCAGCAACGACTGCACATTGGCATTGCGCATCGGAATGTCTCGCAGGGTAGGGCGCTGTCGCTTTTTTGATGTCAGGCAGCGCCGCAGGGTGTCGGGGCAGGCGCGCGGGAATGTCACCTCGCGCCTTCTTGCAGTGACAGCATTATTGAAAGGGATGACACGCGCGTAAAGCGAGATAAAATTGCCACTTGATGCGTTTTTGGAATCAACATGCGCAAGTTCAGAACCCCGAGCACGGGCGCGCTGCTGGCTTTCGAGGCCGCCGCACGCCACGAAAGCTTTACCCACGCGGCCCGCGAGCTGTTTCTGACGGAAAGTGCCGTGTCCCGGCAGATCGCCACGCTGGAAACCCAACTCGGCGTGCGCCTGTTCGTCCGGGCGAAGCAACGCGTGGTGCTCACGCGCGCCGGGCGGCTGTACAGCACGCAGGTACGCCGTACGCTGGAGCAGCTTGACCGCGACACGCTGTCGATCATGGCGCACGGCAGTGGCGGGGGCTATCTGGAGCTGGCGGTGCTGCCGACGTTCGCCTCGGAGTGGTTGATTCCGCGCATGAAGGACTTCAACGAGCGTCACCCGGACGTGCGCGTGAACATGGGCGTGCACACGGACCTGTTCACGTTTGACGAGACCCACTTCGAGGCGGCCATTCACTTCGGCCAGCCGACGTGGCCGGGCACGTCGTCGGATTATCTGTTCGGGGAAGAGGTGGTGCCGGTGTGCCGCCCGTCATTGCTGCGGGGGCCGGTGCATACGGCAGCCGATCTGCTGCAATACCCGCTGCTGCACTCGACCACGCGCCCTTCGGCGTGGACACGCTGGTTTGCCGAGCAACGCATCGAAGACAACCGCACGGTGCAGGGGCTGCGCTACGAACTGCATACGATGCTGATCGCCGGTGCTGCGGCCGGATTGGGGATCGCGCTGGTGCCGAAGTTCTTCGTCGAAGCCCAGCTAGGGGCGCTGGACCTCACGATTCCGTTCGAGGTGAAAAGCGTGGCCGAATCGGCCTACTACCTCGTCTATCCGACGGAACTCACGCATGGTCAGCCACTGACGGTGTTCCGCCAATGGCTGCTGACCCAAGCGAGCGCTTACCGTCCGGTATAGCGGCCCGGGCGATGCCACGCCACGACCATGGCGCTCATGGCAACGGCCGAGAGGGCCGACCAGCCCACGCGTCCGAGCGGAATCGTCGCGGTGGATACCAGCAGGATCGTCGCATCGATGCACACCTGCGAGATGCCGGCGTTGATGCCGCGCCGGCGTTGCAGCCAGAGCGTGACGATGCCGGTACCGCCCACGCCTGCGCCATGACGCGCCAGCGCAAGGATGCCCATGCCGCACAGCGTGCCGCCGACAAACGCGGCAAACAGCGGATTGACGAACGCGACGTGCAGGGTCTGCGGCATGGCCGCGAGGGCGAAGGTGATGCCGAAGCTCGCGATCGTCGACTTGAGCGCGAAGCCGGGCCCCATCGTGAAATACGCGAACAGGAAGAACGGAATGTTCACCAGCGTGAAGATGGTGCCCACCGGTAGCGGAAAAATATAAGAGGCGAGCAGCGCGATGCCTGCCACGCCGCCGGTCACTAACCCGGCAGCTTTGAGCAGCACCAGACCGACCACCACAAATGCCATGCCGATGATCATCGCGTAGATGTCTTCAAGCACGGAGTGCGGCACGCCGATTGTGTCGGTGGCCGCCATGACGCCGGATACGGCGCCCGATTCGTGTTTCATGATCTTAAAGTCAGGAACAACAAGACGGCGCGTCCGACTCTCCTATTGTCGTAACGCGCCGCCGGTACTTTCCCGCGTCGCTGTCTCTGGCGACGCGCAGCTTGACTGCCTGTTATGTTTGAACGTCAGTTGAATCTATCACGCCAATAACGCGATAACGCGATCACTCTATAACGCGCGATCAGGCAACGTGGTGTACCCAGCCCAACGGATCGGCCACTTTGCCACGCTGAATGCCCGTAAGTTCGTCGCGAATGCGCTTGGTCACCGGGCCTTCGCCACCGTCACCGATGTTGAACTCGCCCTTGGCATGCTTGATCTGGCCAATGGCCGTCACCACCGCTGCCGTGCCGCACGCGAAGGTTTCCTTCACGCGGCCGCTGGCGGCGTCGGCCTGCCATTGCGAGAACTCGTACGGCGTTTCGTTGACGGTCATGCCGTTGCGGCGCGCCAGTTCGATGATCGAGGCGCGCGTAATGCCCGGCAGAATCGTGCCTGAGAGCGGCGGCGTTTGCAGCGAGCCGTCGTCCATCACGAAGAACACGTTCATGCCGCCCAACTCTTCGATCCAGCGATGCTGTGCCGCGTCGAGGAACACGACCTGATCGCAACCCTTGCCGCTGGCTTCGGTCTGGGCAATCAGGCTGGCGGCGTAGTTGCCGCCGCACTTGGCTGCACCGGTGCCGCCCGGGGCCGCACGCGTGTACTGGTCGGACACCCACACGGTCACGGCCGACTTGCCGGGCTTGAAGTACGGGCCGACCGGGCAGGCGATCACGCAGAAGATGTACTCATGCGATGCGCGCACGCCAAGGAAGCTTTCCGAGGCGAACATGAACGGGCGGATATACAGGCTGCTGCCTTCGGTGCCCGGGATCCATGCGCGGTCGATGTCGACCAGCTTTTCCACGGCTTCCAGGAACACGGCTTCCGGCAGATCGGCCATCGACATGCGCTGGGCCGAATCGCGGAAACGCTTGGCGTTTGCCTGCGGGCGGAACAGCGAAATCTTGCCGTCTTCGCCACGGTAGGCCTTCATGCCTTCGAAGATTTCCTGCGCGTAGTGCAGCACGGCGCAAGCCGGATCGATCTCGAACGGACGGCGCGCTTCGACCTTGGCGTCATGCCAGCCCGTGCCTTCGGTCCAGCGGATCGTGACCATGTGATCGGTAAATACACGGCCGAACACCGGGTTGGCCAGCTTGGCGGCGATCTGGTCGGCGGGGGTGGGGTTGGCGTGCGGCTCCACGACAAAACGCAGTTGGTTGTCAGCGCTCATGTTTCTTCAGTGTCTCGGCAGAGTTGGCTTGGTCGTCTATGCCGTTAACGTAAACGGCAAGGTGGCGATATTTTCCTCCTTTCGGGGCCTGCCTGTCGACTGAATTCACCGTCCGACGCGTCTCGGCGGGCTTCTCGCCAGTCAGACGCTGGAAATTGTCGCAATTTGGTGGTTATTCGCAAGAAAATCGCGAAATTTAGCGGATCGTTGCCGAAGGGCCGTCTAACATGAGACGGTAACGACGTACGGTAACAGTGTGTAAAAAAACGTTTCGGTCAGGAGCCGGACGACGCTCGACATTTAACATCAGGAGCGGATCATGCCTGATGTGAGCAATGGGAGAGAAGACACATGCAATCGTCAACGATTCGGATGTTGCGCGCCTATCTGCTCGTGGCTTCGCTGGGAGCCACTTGCATCGACGCCTGCGTGGTGATTGCTATGCTGGTGTTCGACGTGCCGCAAACTATCTTTGGCACCACTGACTTCCGCCTGTCGATGGCCGGCTCGCTCGTGCTGCTGATTCTCGCCGCCCGCTCGCTCGCCGGTGTGGCGTTTCAAGCGGCACTCAACAGCCGTCACGCCACGCAGGACGACGGGCAAGGCGGCAACGCCAGAGTCGCCGTTCGCGACGACTGCCCGCACCGCCTGCTCGTGCTGTTCCACATCAGCATCCATCGCCAGCGCCTGTCGATGGACGCGGCCTGAGCGATGATCGCCGGCCGCTGAGCGCTGACGTGAATCAGGCCGCCTTGTCGGCCACGTACCCTTCATCGCCCGGACGCGGCGGACGCGACATGGCAATCCATTCCTGCACGGCCGGCCGGGCGAACTGACGGCGGGCGTACTCGGCCAGCCCGCTCGGCACCACATCGTCGTTGTAGACCAGCCGGTTGAGCATCAACGCCAGATCCACGTCGGCAATACACCACTTATCGAACAGCGACATCCGGCCGCCGGGCAGCAGGCTTTGCGCAATGCCGATGAGCTTGCTCGCGGCCGCATAGCCAGCGTCTGAGAGCGGTTGGTCCGTCGGGCCGTAATAGATGCACTCCGTCGAGCGCTCCTGACGCAACACCGCCAGATCGCTGCGCAACCACGCTTGCACCTGACGTGCCCGGGCGAGTTCGCGCACGTCCGCCGGATATACGGGAACGGCGGGCGAGATCGTTTCCAGATACTCGGTGATGGCCGACGATTCCGACAGCGTGAAGTCGCCGTGGACCAGCGTGGGCACGCGTCGCGTGATCGACAGGTCGGCATAGCCGCTTTCGTGATTGGCCCCGAGCGCGAGATCGACGGTGCGCAGCTCGAACGGCAGACCTTTTTCGCGCAGCGTGACGAACACCGACAACGCGTAAGGGCTGCTGAACTGTGCGTCGGCGTACAGGATGAATGGGGTGATCGGGGCGGCTGACACGGTGAACTCCTGACGGAAGCTGACGGAAGCTGATGGAAGATCTGCGAGGCAAACATTGCCTGCAAGCGCCTATGTTGCCGTACTGACGGGGTGATAAGCTACTTCACTATTCGATAGCAGGCTGTGAGCCAGATTCACACCTAAGAACGCCCCTCCACCATGAACGCACCGCTTCGCGCCCGTCCGCCGTTGGCCAATCTCGAAACCGTCTGCCTCGTCGCGCGGCACGGCTCGTTCAGCGCAGCCGCCGACGCCAGCGGCCTCACGCACGGCGCGATCAGCCGGCGAGTGAGCGCGGTTGAAAACTGGCTTGGCTGCCTGCTCTTCGAGCGGCATGCGCGCGGGGTGAGCCTGACGTGCGACGGTCAGAGATTTCTCGGCCGCGTCGAACATGCCTTCGACGTGATCGATGCCGCGGCCGATCAATGGCATCAGTCGCGCAAGGCCCCTGCGGTGCGGTTGAGCGTCGTGCCGTCGTTCGCCAAGCTCTGGCTGCTCGACCGTCTCGGTTCGCTCGAAACGGGCAAACCGTTTATCGACATTCAGGTAACCACCGAGCATCGCAACGCCGATGTGGGGGCGGGCGAAGTGGACGTCGCGATTCGCTACGGGCGCGGCGCATGGGCCAACGTCGATTGGGAGCCGTTGCTGCCCGAGACGCTTTACCCGTTGGCGTCGCCCGAGATTGCGGCGCGCCTCAAGGGCTCGAGTGCGGCTGACCTGCTGGCATTTCCGTTACTGCACGACTCGGACCTCACGGGCTGGCGTGCGTGGTGCGGGGCGCAGGGCGTCACGTTGCGCCCGCGTGCGCGCGACCGGCGCTTTGAGGACTACACCGTGGTGCTCGCCGCGGCCGAGGCCGGGCTCGGGATTGCCTTGGCGCGCACGCCGCTCGCCGACGCGTGGCTCACGCGCAGCCGACTTGTGCGGGTATCCGACGTGGAAGTCGAATGTCCGCTGCGCTATAACATCGTGACCTCCAAGCGCGAAAAACGCCCCGAAGTGCTCGAAGTGATCGCGCGCCTGCGCGCCGCCGTCACGGCGAGCGGGTACTGAGACAACTGGGCAACGCGCACGCAAATACCACGAACGCGCCGCGACGCTGGCGGGGGTTTCCCGCAGTGCGCACAACGCGTCAGGTTGCCTACAATGCGTCGCGTCACCGTTCTGGCATGGATGCACGGCAGGGGATGAACCTACGCTCGCTCGATCTGAATCTGCTGCTCGTCTTCGAGTCGCTGCTCCGCACGCGCAGCACGACCGTAGCGGCCGAGGAGCTCAACCTCACGCAATCGGCCGTGAGCAATGCGCTCAAACGTCTGCGGTTGGCGTTCGGCGATCCGCTGTTCGTGAAAACACCGCAGGGCATGCTGCCCACCGACCTTGCGCGACAACTCGCCCAGCCGGTGACCGATGGCCTGAGCCTGATTCGCGGCGCCGTCGAAGCGCCGCAAGACTTCGTGCCCGCGAATGCGCAGCGCACGTTCCGTCTCTACCTGAGCGACATCGGCCAACTGATCTTCATCCCGAAGTTGATGGCCACGCTGGCCAAAGAGGCGCCGGGTGTGCGCATCGTTACCGTCGACACCACACCGCGTGAAGCGCAGAACGCGATGGCGATGGGGGATATCGATCTTGCCCTCGGCCTGTTCACCCGCTTCTCGTCGGGCTTTCACCAGCAGCGTCTTTTTCGCGAACACTACGTCGCCCTCGTGCGCGATGGGCATCCGGCCGTGCAGGAAAGCCTCAGTGCCGAAGCGTTTTTCAGCGCCGCACATGCCGTCTATCGCCCGACCGCAGGCAATCACGATGTGTTCGAAACGGCTGTCGAGCAGTGGTTTGCGCAGGCAGGCAGACAGCGTCACGTGGCACTTCGCATGGCGCATTCGATGGGCCTCTCGGCGCTGATCGCGGCGAGCGATCTCGTGGTGTGCGTGCCGACCCGGCTCGGACGTGCCCTCAAAGCCGCCGCCGAACTGCGCACCTGTGCGCTGCCGTTCGAGAGCCCGGTGTTCGACATCTCGCAACTCTGGCACGAACGCTTTCACACCGATGCCGGCCATCGCTGGCTGCGCAGCACGATGTTCCGCCTCTTCCACGGCGAAGACTGACCACCACCCGGTCCGGCACTTTCGCGCAATGCTGCACCCCTGATTCACGCCGTAAATACCCCGCATTTACGCAATTCGTTGGCGTCATGCGGCGGCGCTCCTTATCGTGTTCATCACCAACCGGGCACTCGCCCGCAATACGAACAACACGAACAATATCCGCAGGAGACAGGCGGTGATCAATCTGCACGACATTCGTTACGTGCGGCTGGGCACACGCGACCTCGAAGGTGCCACGCGCTACGCACGCACCATTCTCGGGTTGCAGGAAGTGCGCCGCGAGGCCGGCTACGTGTACCTTCGCAGCGACAGCCGCGACCATTCCGTCTGCTATTTCGAAGGCGATCCCGCGGACCACACCGTGGCGTTCGACGTCGCCAGCGACGCGCACTTCGACGCCGCTGCGGCCCAGCTCGAAACGATGCATATCGAGTTTCGCCGTGGCACCCGCGATGAAGCCGACATGCGCCGCGTGGCCGACTTCCTCACGTTTCGCGACCCGACGGGCAACCAGATTGAACTGGTGCTGCGCGCCGCGCAAACCGGACGCGGCTATCACGGCGAGCGCGACGCCGGTATCGACTCGTTCAGCCACGTGGGGCTCTGCACCACCGACGCGCGCCGCGACGAAGCGTTCTGGACGAGCGTGTGCAACGCGCGGGTGTCCGATCGCATTGGCGACGCGCCGTTGCTGCGCATCGACGACGTGCATCACAAGATCGCGCTGTTCCCGGCCAAACGTGCGGGCATTCAGCACGTGAATTTTCAGGTGAACGGCATCGACGACCTGATGCGCTCGTGGTACTTCCTGCGCGAGCAGGGCGTGCCGATTCGCTTCGGCCCGGGGCGTCACCCGACATCGCACGCCATGTTCCTGTACTTCGCAGGGCCGGACGGCATGGTCTACGAATACTCCACCGGCGTGCGCAAGATCGCGCCCGAAGACGAAGCCACGTACGTGCCGCGCCAGTTCCCGTTCGATCCGACCGGGTTCTGCATGTGGGGCGCGAAGCCCGAGATTCCCGAGTTTTCGGCCTGATTGCCGTAGGTGGCGAGTCCGGGCATGGCCCGGGCTGCCGCTTACCTACCTGTGGCGGCGACGCCCGGTTTCCCCATGACACAGAACACACACGCTGCGCCCTCGCTGGCGCCCTCCGCGACGCGCGCAGACGTCTCCGAAGCCGACCGCGCCGTGCGCGTGGCCGCCCGCACGTTGGCGCGCGCAGGACTGGCACACGCCTACGGACATTGCAGTGTGCGTCTGGACGACGAGCACTTTCTCGTGTGCGCCGCCCGCCCGATGGGACTCATCGGTGTGGGCGAAGCGGGCACGGTCGTGCCTATCAACGGCCCGCTGCCTGACGGTGTCCTTGGCGAAGTGCGTCTGCACCAGCAGATCTACCGCCGCCGTCCCGGCATCGGTGCCGTGGCGCGCACGATGCCGCCGAAGACGATGTCGCTCTCGACGCTGCGTCGCACCCCGCGCGCGCTACATGGCCCGGGCACTTACTTCGCGCCGGGCGTGCCGCTGTGGGACGACCCGCAACTGATTCGCTCCGACGCGCAGGCGCAGGCCGTCATCGACACGATGGGCGAGAACGCGGCCGTGGTGATGCGTGGCAATGGGGTGGTAGTGGCTGCCGACACGCTCGAAGCGATGGTGGCCCTCACTTGGTATCTCGAAGACGCCGCGCGCGTCGATCTCGACGTGCTCGCGCTCGAAGCCACTTTGCCTGCGGCCGTGCTCGACGCTGCGCAATGCGAAGCGCGCGCCACCCGCTCGGGCCGAATCATCGAGCGTATGTGGGAATACCTGTCGGTCGGCGATCCCGAGCTGCGCGACAGCGCCTCCGATAGCCTCCGATAACACGACGACACCCATCCGATAAGTCATGCACCCGAGCACAACTGGAACACCCCGAATTACCTGAATCGCCCCCCCACCGGCATCGGCCTTCCAAGAGCGTTTTCGACAGACGCCATGGCCGGTGACGTTAGCCCACGGCACTCGCCGTACAGGAGACAGACATGGAAATAACCGCTTTGATGAATCGACGGGGCATCACGCCATTTCAATGGCGCGTGATTGCCCTGTGCTTTCTGATCGTGACGCTCGACGGCTTCGACACCGCCGCCATCGGCTATCTCGCACCCGCCATCCGCAGCGAATGGGCGATGGCAACGACCAGCCTCGGCACGGTCTTCGGGGCCGGGCTTGGCGGCCTGATGCTCGGCTGCTTCATCTTCGGCCCGCTCGCCGACCGCATCGGCCGCAAGCGCGTGCTGATCGTCTCGGTAGTGATGTTCTCGCTGGGCAGCATCGCGTCGGCGTTTGTCCATAGCCCGACCGAACTCGCGATCATGCGCTTCATCACCGGCATCGGCCTTGGCGGCGCCATGCCCAACGCGATCACGCTCAGCTCGGAGTACTGCGCTGAGCGCATTCGCTCGCTGCTGGTCACGGCCACGTTTTGCGGCTTCACGCTGGGCTTCGCCATCGGCGGCGAAATCGTCGCGCAGACGTTGCCGCACATCGGCTGGCGCGGCGTATTGATCGCGGGCGGCGTGGTGCCGCTGGCCGTCGTGCCGGTGCTCATGCGCTGGTTGCCCGAATCGATGCGCTACCTCGCCGCAAGAGGGGATCGTGGCGAGCAGTTGCTGGCGATCGCGAGAAAGATCGATCCGCTGGTCTCGCGCATCGACCCCGAGGCCACCCCGGCAGGCGCGGCCACGTCGGCGGTGGGCGGGCTTTTCACGCCCCGGTATGTGATCGGCACGCTGCTGCTGTGGGCCACGTACTTCTGCACGCTGTGCGCGTTTTATCTGCTCACGAGCTGGCTGCCGCTGGTCGTTAAGGACTCGGGTTACACGCTGGCAGAAGCGGCTCGCATCGGCGCCATGCTGCCGCTCGGTGGCACCGTGGGCGCCGTGATGATCGGCTTCGCGATGGACCGCACGAGCCCGTACCGCGTCCTCGCGGCGTCGTATGTGATGGCCGGCATTGCCCTGTGCATTCTCGGCACGGTGACCCACCAATCCGGCTGGCTGATGGCAGTCGTCTTTCTCGCGGGCTTCGGTATCGCTGGGTCGCAGACGGGTGCTAACGCACTCACGGCGGCTTACTACCCGACGGCCTCGCGGGCCACCGGCGTGGCATGGGCGCTGGGCGTCGGCCGGCTGGGCTCGATTCTCGGTTCCAGTCTCGGCGGAGTGCTGATCGCGACGGCATCGAGCACGGCACAGGCGTTCCAGATCGTCGCCATTCCGGCCTTCATCGCGGCGGCGCTCATGCTCGTGATGCGTCGACGTGTCGGCCGTGACGGCGCCGTGAGCCCCAGCACCGCGAAGCCGGCGGCACGCGCCGTCTGATCGGTCGCTGGCGTCGCCGTCAGCACTGCGCCGGCGACGTTTTCCCCCGTTGATTGCTGTACCCGCCACGCGAGCGTCCCCCGACGCGTGCGTGGCGGTTCGCTTGTTACCGGCCGACACAGGCCGGACCACCACAACGCTTCACAGGAGACAACACCGTGACCCACAAGGTACTGCCCGCGCTTGCGCTGGCCGCCGGCATCGCGTTGGCGCAAACCCCGGCGATGGCGCAGAGCGTCACGCTCTTCGGCATTCTCGATACCGGCGTCGAATACATTTCTCACGCGGGCACCAACAACAGCTCGCTCGTTCGCATGCCCGCCAATACGGGCTCGCTGCCGTCGCGCTGGGGCATGCGTGGCGACGAGGATCTTGGCGGCGGCTTGCATGCCTTGTTCATGCTGGAGAACGGCTTCAACGTGCGTGGCGGCGACTTGAATCAGGGCGGTCGATTGTTCGGCCGTCAGGCGTGGGTCGGCTTGTCGAACCAATACGGCACGCTGTCGATCGGGCGTCAGTATTCGATGACGTTCTGGGTCATGGCCGACGCCGACATTCTCGGGCCGGACCTGTACGGCAGCGGCTCGCTCGACAGCTACATCCCGAATGCGCGCAGCGACAACACCGTGGCCTACAAGGGCGTGTTTCAGGGGCTGACGGTGGGTGCGACTTACTCGTTCGGACGCGACAGTGGCGGCACCGGCAACTCACCGGGGCAGGGCACGTGCGCGGGGCAGGTGCCGGGGCAGATGACAAGCTGCCGGCAGGTGTCGACGATGCTCAAGTACGACACGGCGTGGTTCGGTGTGGCGGGCGCATGGGACGAGCAGCGCGGCGGCACTGGCGCGGCCGCGAGCTTCTTCAACGGTGCGGCGGCAGTGCCGCTCACGAGTTCGGCCGACAAGGACACGCGTTGGCAGTTGAACGGGTATGTGAAGGGCGGTAACTGGAAGGCCGGCGCAGGCTGGCTGGGCCGCCGCGTGCAGACCGCGTCGGCGGCCGTGGCCGACGTCAATTCCGATATGTTCTACGTGGGTGCGCTGTACCAGTTCACGCCGTCATTCGCTGTCGATGGCGAAGTGTTCCGCATGCTTAATGCGCGGCAGAACACGCGGGCGACGATGGCGACACTGCGCGGCACGTACTTCTTCTCGAAGCGCACTGCCGTCTATACCCAAGTGGGCTATCTCGCCAACAGCGAGCATGCAGCGTATTCCGTGAGTTCGGGCGGTGCGGGCGGGTCGCCCACGCCGGGCACGAATCAGCTCGGCGTGAACGTGGGCATGCGGCACACGTTCTGATGACGTGTGCCGCATGCCCTGCGGCGCGGGTTACAGCAGACCGGCTTCGGTCAGTTGCGCACGGCGCGGGTCGCCTTGGCGTGCGAGCATCCAGCCCGGATACTCGGCGGGCAGGGCGCTCGCGGCGTCGATGGCGGCCAACTCACGGGCTTCGAGCTTGACGCAGGTAGCCGCGATGTTGTCATCGAGCTGATCGGTACGCTTGGCGCCGATGATGACCGTCGAGACGACCGGCTGATGCAGCAGCCATGCGAGGGCGATCTGCGCGACCGACACGCCCTTTTCCGTCGCGATGCCACGCATCACGTCGATGACGTCGTAGGCGCGCTCCACGTCCACGGGCGGGAAGTCGAAGCTCTGACGGCGGCTACCGGCTTCCGTCTGACCGTCTCGGGTGTACTTGCCCGAGAGCAGGCCGCCCGCGAGCGGGCTCCACACCATGAGGCCGACGTTCTCGCTGCGCAGCATCGGGACGATTTCGCGTTCCAGATCTCGTCCGGCGACCGTGTAGTACGCCTGTAGCGACGCAAAGCTCGCGAGGTTGAGCCGCGCCGAGATGCCGAGCGCCTTGGTGATTTGCCACGCGGCCCAGTTCGACACGCCGATGTAGCGCACGTCGCCCTGACGCACAAGGGTGTCGAGTGCCGAGAGCGTTTCTTCGATGGGCGTGGCCGGGTCGAAGCCGTGCACCTGATACAGATCGATGTGATCGAGGCCAGTGCGTTTCAGGCTGGCCTTGATGCCGTCCATGATGTGGTAACGCGACAGGCCGCGCGAGTTGGTGCCTTGGGCACCGGTCACACCGAAAACCTTGGTGGCGACCACGACGTTATCGCGCGGCACCTTGAGGTTGCGCAGCGCCTGACCGGTGAGAATCTCCGACTGGCCTTCCGAGTAGACGTCGGCCGTGTCGATGAAGTTGATACCGGCGTCGAGTGCGCGGCCCACGAGGGTGTCGACGTCGTTCTGCTGCAATTGTCCGATCTTGCTCCACATCTCGCCCTGACCGCCGAAGGTCATCGTGCCGAGGCACAGTTCCGAGACGAACAGGCCGGTGTTGCCGAGTTTTCTTTGTCGCATTGCATTGCTCCGTTGAAGTCGCCACCCGTTGCTGATTGCCATCGGGGGAGACGGCAGGCACGGGATGGGATGCATTATGCGTCGCGGTGCATCAGGCAAGCAGTACCTGTTCCTGCACATTTCCTGCCTGATTCTGCAATCGCGATCCGAATGCCCCGAAATGGCGCGGAATATGGCTGCGAGATGACAGTCAGGGCAACGTGTGCTGACGGAAATTGCCGGATTCTCCGGATTTCGTGCTCGATCGTGCCGATCTGTGATTGGAGGATCAGGCAAATTCCGCTGGCGGGCGTATGCTGTGCGTCATTGTTGTCTTACACGCCTTGGCTGGTGGAGCCTTTCACATGCATCTGGTCAAAACCCAACCGCCGGTGACGCCCGCGAGCGCGTTTGCCGACGATCCGTCGCATACGGCGCGAAGTGAACTGGTGAGATTGCTGGACCGCGCGACGCACGGGCTCGAAGGGACGACGCCCACGGCGGTCGAAGGCCTTTTTGTGCACCGTATTCTTCACCCGGGCGGGCCGAAGCCGGCGTTGCAATTGCCGGCGTTTGCGGTGATCGCACAAGGCGCAAAGCGCGTGCAGATCGGCGAGGAAAGTTATGCCTACGACCCGATGCACTACATGGTCTCGTCGGTGCACTTGCCGGTGGTGGCGCAAGTCAGCGGGGCAAGCGAGCATGCGCCGTATCTTGGTCTGCGGCTCGATCTCGCGGTCGAGGACGTGACGGCGATGATTGGCGACGAGAATTTGCCGCCGCCCGCGCCTGCGGAAAGTGGACGCGGCATGTACGTGAATCGTCTTGATGCGTTATTGCTCGATGCCGTGTTGCGTTTGCTGCGGCTGCTCGAGACCCCGCGAGACATTCCGATCCTTGCCCCGATGATCAAGCGCGAAATTGTTTATCGTCTGCTGATGAACGGGCAGGGCGTGCTGCTGCGGCAAATGGCGTTGCAGGATAGCCAGATGAACCGCATCGCTCATGCGGTGCGCTGGCTGCGCGAACATTACACGCAGCCGTTACGGGTGGATACGCTGGCGCAGGAAGTGCATATGAGCGTGTCGTCGCTGCATCACCACTTCAAGCTGGTGACGGCGATGAGCCCGTTGCAGTACCAGAAGCAGTTACGGTTGCAGGAAGCGCGCCGGTTGATCTTCGCGGCAGACATTGCGGTGGCCGCCGCGGCGCAGGCGGTCGGGTACGAAAGCGCATCGCAGTTCAGCCGCGAATACGCGCGCGTGTTCGGTGAAGCGCCACTGCGTGACAAGCGTCGATGGCTGCAAGAGGGCGATGCGGGGACGGGGGCACGCTAGCGGGTGTGGGGTCTCATCCGCCCAACTTGGCCAGCATCGACTTCGTCACGCGTTGCGATTGCGATGTCTCGTAATCCGCCCACGGGTCCTGCTTGAGCGATTCGAGGTATTCGACGGCATTGCGGACGTTCCACGCATCGGCGCCCGGCAACGTGTCGAGCGATTCCCAACTGACCGGCATCGACACGGCCATTCCTTCGCGCGCACGCGCCGAGTAGGCGCACACCGTCGTCGCTCCCCGGTAGTTGCGAAGATAGTCGATGAAGCATTTGCCCACGCGATGCTTCGGCCCCATCGTCGCGGTGAATCGGTCCGGGAAAACGCTGGCCATATGCCGGGCGACCGCTTCGGCAAAGCCCTTTGCAACATCCCAGTCGTGGCGCCGCGCCAACGGCGTCACGACATGCAGGCCTTTGCCGCCACTCGTTTTCACGAACGCTGCCAGACCGAGTGCCTCCAACAGCCCGCGAATCAATTGCGCTCCTTCGACGATCTGCGCAAACGCGACGCCTTTGCCCGGATCAAGATCGAAGATCACGCGATCCGGCCGTTCGATCAGATCCGAACGCGCATTCCACGTGTGAAATTCGACGCTCCCCATCTGCACCGCGCCCGCGAGGCCACGCCGGTCGTCGATCTGCATCAGCGGCGCGTGATCGGGATCGAGCGACGGATCGAGCGCACGCACACCTTGTATCGTTTTCGCCGCGTGCTTCTGAAAGAACATCTCGCCGCCAATGCCCTCCGGTGCCCGCAACACGGCAACGGGACGTTCAGCGAGATGGGGCAGCATCCACGGACTGACGGCGTCGTAATACGCCGCGAGCTCGGCTTTGGTGACGCCCGAGTGCGTGTCCATCACTCGCTCGCCGTGAGTGAGCCTGACCGGCGTCGGTCGCGAAGACTTCACGGCCTGCGCGGTGGACTTGCGTTTCGATTGAGTGGCACCAGACATGGGTGATGTCTCCGGAGGCGTATCGGGCGTATCGGGCGTATCGGGCGTATCGGGCGAATCGGACGTATCGGGCATATCAGCGGTGCGTACCTCGCGCCGGATCTGTGTCGCAGGCTTATCGCTGCGCATGGCAAGAAACGATGCCTGACGCACGTGAGCGTCACGCGTCCACTCGGCGAACCGGACCTCCGCGACCAGCGTCGGTCGCAACCAGTGCACCCCGTGGGTGCCCGCGAGTCGGGGCACCGGATCGAGCGGCGCGCGCCGGGTGACCAGCGAGTCAAGGCGCTTGCGCATGCGCAGCAAGTCGGCGGTGTCGAACCCTGTGCCGACTTTTCCCGCATAACGCAGTGTCTTGCCATCGTCGTCGTAATAGCCGAGCAGCAAGGCACCAAAGCCCTGTCGAGATCCCGCCGGATCGGTAAAGCCCAGCACGACAAACTCCTGACGCTGCGAACACTTAAGCTTTCGCCATGCGTCGCTTCGGCCGGTCACGTAAGGGGAATCGTCGCGCTTGACGATGATGCCTTCAAGCCCGGCTTCGCACGCGCCATGCCATAAGTCGGCAAGGGCGCCGTGAACAGGTTCGAGGACGCGGACTTCATCGAGGGGTTTGCCGTCGAACAGCGCGGCCAACGCGCTTTGCCGCGTCTGCAATGTGGCGTCGCGAAGATCCTGCCCGTTGCACCACGGCAAATCGAACACGTAGACGACGATGTCGTCCGTGGTGCCGGCATCGAACGCCCGCTGCAACGCCTGAAAGTCGGGAAGTCCGCGCGCATCGAGTACCACTGCTTCGCCATCGAGCCATGCATTGGGCAACTTGAGCGTTCGCAAGGCGTCGACTGTCGGCTTGAATCGATGACTCCAGTCCTGCCCCGAGCGTGTGAAAACACGAATGTCGCTGCCCGCGATGCGAATCAGTACGCGATAACCGTCGAGCTTGGGTTCGGCGTGCCAGCCGGCCGGGTCCGGGGCGGCGTCGGCCAATGTGGCGAGCATGGGCGACAGGGTGTCGGGGGGGCTTGCGGAAGAGCGCGGCGATTGCGACGATTTGCGTTGCCCTTTTGCCGGTGCGACAGACTTCACCGCAGCGCCGTCTTTCCGATGGATCAACAACCATTGCGGTTGCCGTGCGGGCTTGTCGGTGCGCACGAGCGTCCAGTGGCCGCGCATGCGTGTGCCTTGCAGCGTGAACGACAGTTTTCCTTTCGCGTAATCACGCTTCGCATTGCCCTCGGGAATCCATGTGCCGCTATCCCAGATGTCGACATGCCCGGCGCCGTAATTCCCTTGTGGAATATCGCCTTCGAAACTGGCGTAAGCGAGCGGATGGTCTTCGACTTGTACGGCGAGGCGCGGGCTTTTGACATCCTGACTCGGTTGCTTGGGCAGTGCCCACGATTTCAATGTGCCGTCGAGTTCGAGTCTGAAGTCGTAATGCAGGTGGCTCGCATCGTGGCGCTGAATGACGAATTGCAACGCACGGCCAGTGGATGCTGTGCCGCCGCGTGGTTCCGTCGTGGCGTTGAAATTCCGTTTGGCGTCGTAGGCAGAGAGCGGGTCGCGGCGGGCTTTCGTGGACGCTTTGCGCGACGGCGTCTTGTGCGTCTTCGGCCGGTTTGCTGCTGTGCGTTGAGATGACGAGGCCATCGGCAATATCACTTTGTCTTGGCGCGCGATGCACGGCCCGCCGCCGCTTTCGTCTTTGGCTTCGTTTTCGTTTTCGTCGTGCTGGCTTCCTTACTGGCTTTCTTTTTTGTGGCCGTTTTCGCCGATTTCCCTGCCGCTTTCGCCGCTTTCGCCGCTTTCGCCGTTTTCGCCGTTTTCGCCGGTTTAGGCTCGACGTCCTGCGCCTCGATGGTCACGGCATCGCCCTTGCGCTTCGTCCCCAGACTTTGCTTGAGCAGCGCCATCAGGTCGGTGACGTTGGCGCCGCCGGTGAGCTTCGGCGCGCTGGTTTCGATCTGCGCGACTTCACGTGTCTGACCCGACGCCACCTTACGCTCGATCAGGGCCTTGAGGTCGTCTTGGAACGTATCGTGATAGGCGTCGGGCCGCCACGGCTCCGACATCTCGGCGATGAGCTTCATCGCCATGTCCAGTTCGCGATCGCCGGGGGCGCCAAGCTTGCTCAGCTTGTCTTTCGTGAGACCCACTTCGGCGGGGTCGCGCATCTCGTCTTGCCATCGCAACGTATCGAGCACCAGCGCGTCGCCTGCGGGGGCCAGCACGGCGAGATGCTGGCGTGTGTGCATCACTACGCGCGCGATGCCGAGCTTTCCCGCCTTGATGAGTGCCGCGTGCAACAGGGCGTAGGCCTTCGCACCGCTGCGCTCGGGCACGAGGTAGTAGGGCGTGTCCAGATACATGAACGATACGTCGGTGGCATCCACAAACGCGAGAATGTCGACCGTCTGCGTGGCTGCCGGGTTGGCCGAGCGTATTTCCTCGTCGCTGAGCACGACATAGTTGCCCTTCTCGTACTCGTAGCCGTGCACGATCTGATCGCGCGGGACTTCCTTGCCGTTTTCCTTGTTCACCCGCTTGTAGCCGACGGGCGACATGGTGCGCTTGTCGAGCCAGTCGAGATCGAGCGTATGCGTGGTCGACGCCGGAAACAACGACACCGGCACATTGACCAGTCCGAAACTGATGGCACCTTTCCAGATCGCGCGAGCCATGGATGCTCCTTTGTTCGGTCTCCCCGCCATGGAGGTGCGAGCGGTGAAGCGGCAGCGGGGTTCCCGGGCATTGTTTTTCTCAATGCATACGCATTGAGCGTAAGAATTCCTCAATGAAACAAAGCGGTCAACCTTCCATCCCACAAGCATAGGTGTCGTAGGTCAGCACCAGACGACTCAAGGGAGGTTTTCGATGGCGATGATCGTGGCAGGCCGATTCACGACGTTCGATCAGGCGAATCTGGTCGCGCGCCGACTATATGACCGGGCGTTTCCACCGACCGACGTGTCGGTATTCTTTCTGAATCCGACCGGACAGCATGCGACGTACCCCACCGGTGGTGATGTCGACGCCGATGCGGCGGCGCGCCCGGCAGGCAAGGGTGCGGCGCAGGGCGTGATTGCGGGCGGTGCCTTCGGGTTGGCCGTCGGTGCGTTGTTGTTTGTCGTCGTGTGGCGATTCTGGCTCGTGCCGGTGGTCGGCATGATGGCGGGGGCCTATCTGGGTGCATTTCTCGGCGCGCTGCGCCGCCTGCGGGGCCGTGAGGCCGTGTCAGCGGCGCAGGCGGGCATGCGCGACGCGGGCGTCATGCTCGCGACGCATGTCAGCGAATCGAATGCCGATACGGCCATCGCGGTGTTGCGCGATGCGGGTGCTGCGGCGATCGAGCAAGCCGATGGTATCTGGGAAGATGGGGAGTGGCGAGACTTCGATCCACGTCAGCGCGGCCGCAATGCAGGCGCGACCGATGGTCCCGGCGAGCCGACCGTGGGCGTCGCGGCAAACGACCATCCGTCGCCGGACGCGTCGACAGGGCGAAAACCCCGCCGCACCGATTGGCTGTGAGCCGGCCCGAGACGGGCTATCTCGCGATGAGCAATCCCGGTCAGGCCCATGTATTCTTCAGTGACTTACCTCGCAGGAGGCTTGCCATGCTGTCGATTCACACCGGTTTCGTTGTTTGTCCGACCTGCAAGTCCCGCTTTGCCGTCGCCGCGAGCGAACCGACCGTGCAGGCCCTCCACGACTATCTGCATTCCGATGCGCAGGTGAAATGCCCCACCTGCGACACCGTCTTCGCGACGGGAAGTGCGAAGAGCAGCATCGAATTCGAACCCGTCAACGACGGCGTGACACTCACATCCTCTCCCGAGCGGAGCATCGACGGGCTCGATAATCACTGATTGCGCTGCGCGCGTGATCGGAAAGCTTCGGGGTAGCGCCGAAGGTAGGCGCCCTCGAGAGATTTGTCGTCCAGCGCCATCAGATACCGGAAGTTCGGCACAACCATCAGCGCAATCGAGCAGGCCAGCAGCCCGAAGCCCGCGTAGCCGATGATGTCCGAAACCTCTGCGCTCACCATCGCGCGGGTAAAGCATGCGGTGCCAAATGGGATGGAGGCGGCGCAAACCATCAAGAAGCATGCCTCAAGGCGGCTCCGATATTCGGGTGGTGTCGCCATGCAGCGTACGGTCATCGTGTTCACATTGAAGAGAATCAGACCCGCGCCTCCCAACAGCGAGCCGATGCAGATCCACAAGAGCGATTGGGTGCAAGACGCCCAGATCAGCATCGTGGCCATCGCGACACCACCGACGACGGTTGTCATGGCACGGCCGATGCGGCAATTGGCGGTGGACAGAACCCTGCCGCTCGCAAGCATCATGCCAATGCCGAAGGCACCTTCTGCACAGCCGAGTGCGAGCGCACCTAGCGACAGCCGTTGAAGGACCAACACGGGCAGCAGAAGTGTCAGCCACGGGACAATGACAAAGTTGAAGGCTGCCGACAACAAGGCCAGTGCTCGCTCAGTCGGCAGGCGTATCAGTAACGCGGCGCCCGACGGACGGCCTTCTTTACGTCTGACGGCGGGGGAAACGTATCGCGAACACCGCTGCGTACCGCGCAGGAACATGCACGCCATGAGCGCGGCAGCGAACGAAAAAACTGACGTCGCTGCGATTCCTGCCAGTGATATCAATCCGCCGGACAATGCCGGTCCTAGAATCAGGTTCGCGGAGCTGACCTTGCCACGATGCTCGAAGGCTTCACCGGTCTTTCCTGTCGGACAGAGTTCGGGGGTAATGCTGACATGTATCGGCTGACAGACGCCGCCCGCTGCGGAAATAAGGCAGAACATGCCGGCGAGCCAATAAGGCGAGCCCGATGCACCCATCAGCGCGAATACCAGCGTTGCGACACATCCCGACATCACCGCGGCCATCGCAATGCGCTGTTTCGGAAAGCGATCGCCGAGCTTGCCCGCGACATACATTCCGACCAGTTGCAGCGACCACGCCAGCGTAAGCGCATTACCGAGAAAGTGGTCGTCGTGATATCGCTCGATCATGATCCATGCAAAGCTCATCGCGCAAATTCTGATGGATGCGGAAAAGCACAGATCCGAGAACTGATAAAAGACAAAGGCCGTCCATGGGGCGCGATTCGGGGGGATGCTGCGTGCTTCAGGCACCTCCACCCTCCGCTTCAAAGGCGTGGTACACCTCGTTCAGCACCAATGCCGCATTGATGGCTCGCGAAAAGCCGCAAAAGACGGCGTTCTGAATCAGAATTTCTTCGATGTCGCGCCACGTGAATCCATGGCGGAATGCTGCGTAGCCCTGAAATCGAAGTTGTCGCGCCGTGTCACCGAAAGCGACCAACGCCGACAAGGTCGCGATATGGCGCTCGCGAAACGACAGTTCGTCGCGTTGATAGGCATCTTCATAGATTGATTTCACCAGCCGTTCGACGAGGTGCGGGGCAATCGGGTGCAACGTCTCGTCAATACGCGTCAGTGCCCCCGGATCGAAAGCGTTGATCAGTTCGCGAGCGCGCGGGCTCAGACTCTCGGTAAAACTCACGCGTGTATCTCCTGCATAAGATGACGGCATTGGTCGAGCATGTGCCTTGCGCCTGCCGTCAACTTGCCGTGCTCGATCAGCACGCGATGGGCATCGGAAAATTTTCTTTCGTATTGCGTGATCGAGTCCGCGATATAACTACGCTCCGCGTCCGTCAATGTTTGCGTGGCGAGGGCGCGCCGAAAGCAATGCACGATGCGGTAGACGACGAACATCGCGTGATAAATACCGGTCACCGTGCGAGGTTCCTTGCGCAAAGGCGAGGTATAGCGCTCGCTGTCGTCGTTCAATACGAACTCGTCGTGAATCATCAACGACAACATCACCTGATGTGCGGACTCGCGAACCAGCTTGTCGAGCCAGAACCAGGCGGGTTTTGAAGTTGCGACGGCATTGACGTAGAGGCATCCGAGCCGGTGAAAGTCGCTGCCGGCATACAGCGTGTCGCGCGAGTGGCATGTGGTTGCCTCGAACAGATAAATCTCGTTGACGATCTCGGCGACTTCACCGTGCAGCACCGGGTCGATGCTGCGGAGCCGTCGAAGGCAGTCGTCAAGTGTATGCATTCGCGCGAGTGCTGCGTTCGGGGAGGCATCGTGAAAGACGGTCTCGTAGGTGTCGTCTCCCAGCCCGTGGAGGAAGTTGCGATCTGCGCCGCAAGCCCCCGCCGCGCTTCCCACGAGGAATCGACATGACCGGGCGCTCAACGCAGAGCCCATCACCAGATTGGTGAGCACCATGTGAATCTCGGATTCATCCTTGCGCCGTATCGCGTTCGCCAGACGCCAGATTGCGGTGAATACCAATCCGCTTGCCCGTGCCGTTGAATCATCAGATAGCGAACGAAGGAAATCATGACTCGCCGTGCGCAACGCGTCAGGCAGACAGCCTTCACAGGCATCGAGCAGATAGTCCAACGATTTTTGACTGTGCAGCAGGTTTTCTCGCGCCAACCAGACAGCGCGTTCCGCACTCGGGCGCGGGTCAAAGATATCCATGAAATCGCTCCTCATCGTCATTCGCAGGCACTTGTCCGAACGGTGTCCGAGCGGTGAAGACCCACCCGGACACCCGCTATGCGCGATTCGCGACGATGGCGGATCAGCCTTCGCCAACGGTCACGATAATGGCGCACGAGGACTGATTCTTGAGGTGAACGATACGATGGGCTTCGATGTTCTTGATCATGGTGAAAGCTCCTGAATGAGTGAACGAAATGTGCGCCACAGGCATCGCCGGTCGAATGTTCGGTAACGCACGACCCCATCCTAGGATGGCCTGCGTGCCGATGGAATCGTATCGATTACGAGGGACGCGAATCGTGCAGAAGAGGTCATCTATCGAGCGCATTGGAGCGATTGGTGTCAATGCTTGGGATTTTTCCGATGAGGCTGTCGACGGGTCCCCGATGACGGATTGATGACGTGCGACGCGGCATGATGTGGGTCATCGTCAAGACGAAGGGACACACGAATGACCGTCGATATCGGACAACGACTCAGGAGCTTTTTCGACGCTATGCCCGGGTGCTGGGGTTGCAAGGATGTGGACTCCGCATTTCTCTATGCCAACGAGAGTTACGCGCGGCTAATGGGTGTTGCCCATCCAATGGACCTTCCGGGGCGAACGGACTTTGAGCTGCCGTGCCGGACCGTCGAGTGTGCGAGCGAGTTTCGTGCGCAAGACGCTGAAGTCATGCGTACCCGACGGACATTGGAGGTGTTCGACTGGCATCCGTACGCCGATGACGAGTGGCAGGCACACGTCGTCACGAAGACGCCGTTGATGGACGATGCCGGTCAAGTCGTCGGCACTATCTTTCACGGCGCGAATTTGTCCAGCGTGCCGGCGTATGTCGCGCTCGGGCCGTTGCTGAATCAGATGTGGTGCGGCGACAGGGTAACGATGCGCGAAGGACAGACCAGTCTTGCGATCGATCGGCATATCGATATCGCGTTGTCGTCGCGCGCTTGCGAGGTCATCTTCTTTTATGTGCGTGGCTGGTCGGCCAAGATGATAGGCAAAGTCTTGGGCGTGTCACCGCGCACGGTCGAGATGCACCTGGAGGTATTGAAGGAAAAATTTCGCGCGAGTACACGAGCCGAGCTGATGGATTCGGCCATCGCGCTCGGCTACCTGACTCGGATTCCCGCCACTTTGTTCAACCGTCAGTTGTCGGTGGTGTTGACGCCACGCCAGTGAGATCGAAAAAAGACGAGATCCGATGCGACTCAGTCAATTTACAGCGGCGTCAACACCGCTTCGCCTGCCTGATAGCGACGCGTGTTCTCGATGAACATGGCGATCGTGGCGGCTTCGGCTTCCGGCGACCGGCCGGCGACGTGCGGACTCAGCACGATGTTCTGCAAGTCGATGAGTGCCTTCGGCGGTGACGGTTCGCCCTCGTACACATCCAGCCCGGCGCCGGCAATCGTGCCGTTGCGCAGTGCGTCGGCGAGTGCAGCGGTATCCACTGCGCTGCCTCGGCCGAGATTGACGAGAAAGCCGTGCTCGCCCAGCGCGCGCAACACCTCGGCATTCACCATGTGCAGCGTTTCCGCGCCGCCCGGCGCCGTCACGACCAGATAGTCAGCCCATTCGGCCAACGCGACCACGCTATCGAAATACTGATAATGCGCCGGCACGTCGTCGCGTTGTTTGCGGTTGCGATAGCCGATCTGCATGTCGAAGCCCTCGCCGCGCTTGGCAAACTGCTTGCCTACCGCACCCAGCCCCACGATCCCCAACTTCTTTCCCGACACGCCCGGTTGCATCGGCAACGCGTCGCGCCACACGCCCTTACGGCATGCGGCGTCGTATTCGGGAATGCGGCGCACGGCGGCCAGCAGCAGCGCAAAGCCTTGATCGGCCACGGTCGGCGCGTTGGCCCCGGCACCGTTCACGGCAACGATCTTGCGTGCATGCAACGCATCGAGATCGAGGTTTTCGTAACCAGCGCCCAACGCACTGACCAACTCGACCTTCGGCAGATGCGTCAGCTCGGCGGCGCTTATGCCACGTGAGCCATTGGTCAGCACGAAGCGTGCGCGCGCGCCTTCGTCACCCCAGCCTTCCGGCGTGGCGTGATGGCTCGGACGATAGATCACATCGAAATGGGTTTGCAGTTCGGACAACTGCTCGGGATGCATCGGGATAATGACCAGCAGTGGGGGCAGCGACACCTTCAATCTCCGGCGACAGGGTGGAATGACAGCCGATACTTTATTCCTATCTGCGATGTCTTGCGCAATGCAGCATCGCAATTTCTTCGTGTCGACGAAAGGCAGGCCCCAAATGCCTGCGGGCGCCCCCGCATGAAGCGAAAGGCGCCCGCATCGCATGGCATTAGGTCACATCATCAACGGCGTTACGTCTGACGAAACCGCGAGCCAAAATCACTTGAACGTACCGAGTCCCTCACGCCGTCGCTTCCAACGCCAACGCCGCTTCACGATGACGCAGGCGGCCCAGCGTCAGCATGGTCAGACCCGCCAGCACGGCCGGCACACCGATGGCGGCGAACAGTGCCGGCATCGACCAGCCCATGGCAAGCATCGACGCACCGCCGACCGACCCGACCACCGACCCAAGACGGCCCACGCCGTTGGCCCAGCTCACACCAGTTGCGCGGCAGTCGGTCGGATAGAACTCGGCCGACAACGCATTCGCACCGACTTGCCCGCCCGACACGCAGAACCCTGCCCAGAACACAGCCACCGACGCGAGCACCGGCGAACTGGCGAGCGGGCCCACGGCGGCGACGCAGACACCGGCCAACGCATAAGCGGCCGCCAGCACGTAATGCGGATTGAAACGGTCCATCAGCCAGCCGAGCACAATCGCCCCGAGCGTGCCGCCAACCTGAAACATGGCGGTGACGATCGCGGCATTACGCAACGTCAACCCATTAGTGCGCAGCAACGTGGGCAACCAGCTCGAGAGCAGGTAGATCACCAGCAGGCTCATGAAGAACGTGAGCCAGAACAGCAACGTGCCGCGCAGCAGTGCCGGTTTAAACAGATGTCCAACGGGCGACGTGGTCGACGGCTTAGTCGCAATGTTGAACGTCGCGCCGCGCAGGTCTTCATTCGGCGCAATCCGTTGCAGCGACGCTGCAATACGCTCGGGGGCCTTGCCGGCCATCACGAGATATCGCACTGACTCCGGCAACGCTCGCACCAGAACGGCACCAAGCACGAGCGGCATCACACCACCCACGATCAGCACCGAACGCCAGCCGAACGCCTCGATGAGCCCGGCCGATGCCAGCCCGCCGAACGCCGATCCCAGCGTGAAGCCGCAGAACATCGTGGTCACGAGAAACGACCGGCGCGACTCCGGGCAGTACTCCGAGGTCAGCGTGATCGCATTCGGCATCGCGCCGCCGAGCCCAAGCCCGGTCAGAAAGCGCAGTGCAATCAGCTGCCACAGTTCCATCGACCATGCCGACGCGAGACTTGCCAGTCCGAAAAACACGACCGAGAAAATAAGGATCGACTTGCGGCCGAACTTGTCGGCAAGCGGTCCGAACAGGAACGCGCCCGCCATCAGGCCCGCCAGACCCGCGCCAAAGAGCGGTGCGAGATGCGCGGGCGTGAGCGACCACTCGGCACGAATGGCTGGGGCGATAAAGCCGATGGCGGCCGTGTCGAAGCCGTCGATGGCGACGATCAGAAAGCACAGTACGACGATCATCACCTGAAACGGCGAAATACGATGCCGGTCGATGAACGCCGTCACGTTGATGGGACTCACTGGCATGGGGTGTCTCCTCGAAGGTGCCAGAAGCGTCGTGGCATGACTGCCACGTACGCGAATGCATTGCGCTGTTTGTAGTTATCTGAGCAGCAATGCCAATGCTGTTATGCGTCGCGCAGCCACGGTGTTTGCGACAGACAGTTTTCTGCGCGCCAGCCGTGCAGCCATTGCAGCGCATCGTAAAACTGCGGCTGTGTGCGGCCCTGCCAGAGCGAATTTCGCACCCAGCGATCCACACCCTTGGCGTGATACACGCGGCCCATGTCGCGCGCGCCGTACAGCACGCGTGCCGTGCGCGGAATGCGCGCGTGTTCATAGCGGCGGAAGGCGTCGACGAAGTCGCCCTTGGCTGCGACATACGCGGCCCCCAGCGTGACCGCGTCTTCCAGTGCCTGACAGGCGCCCTGCGCGATGTACTGCGTCATCGGGTGTGCGGCATCGCCCAGAATCGTGGCTCGGCCAAAACTCCATTGCTCCACCGGGTCCCGGTCGGCCGTTGCCCAACGGCGCCATGACGTCGGGCGGTCGAGCATCTGATGCGGAAGCGGGTCGATGCCTTCGAAATACGACAGCACTTCTTCTTTGCTGCCGTCGCGCACGCCCCAGACTTCCTGCTCGCGGCTGTGAAAGGTCACCACGAGGTTGTATTGCTTGCCGCCGCGCAGCGGGTAATGCACCAGATGGCAATGCGGGCCTGCCCACACCACCGGCGCGTTGACCTGCAAATCCTTCGGCATGTTCTCCACGTCGACCACGGCGCGATACACCACATGCCCGGTCACACGCGGCTCGTCACCGATGAGCGCATCGCGCACGGCGGACTTCACACCATCGCAACCGATCACGGCGTCGGCCGCATGCCGCTCGCCATGCTGATCGATCACCGTGACGCCGCTGTCGTCCTGCTCCAGCGAGACGACACGGGTGGCCGTCTTGAACTGGATCAGCGGATTGCGTTGCACTGCTTCCAGAATCGACAGATGAATGTCGGCGCGGTGAATCACCGCATACGGATTGCCGAAGCGCTCGCGATACGGCGCACCGACGTCGACTTCGGCGATCACGCTGCGATCGATGGCGTCGCGCAGCGTGATGTGATCGGTGAAGACCGACCGGTCGCGTGCGGCTTCGCCGACACCCAGCGCGTCGAGCGCGGCGAAAGCGTTGGCCGCAAGCTGAATGCCCGCGCCGATCTCGCCGATGGTCTCGGCCTGCTCAAGCAGTTCGATGCGCACGCCCTGATTCGCGAGGGCGAGCGCGGTGGCCAGACCGCCGATGCCGCCGCCGACGACGAGCGCTTTCGGTTGATGGGGTTGTGTCATGGTTGTCTCCTGCTGGCTCTTCTGGCGCTACTGCTGTCTTTCTCTGCTGTCGATCTCACGCCGTGAAATCCGGCTGCTTGTCGGGCGCTGCCGCCACGAAGGCGGGATGGGCGGCGGCATGCTCGAACACGGCCAACGCGCGCGGATACGCCGACAAATCGCAGCCCATGCGCCGGGCATTCGCAATTTGCGGAATCAGGCACACGTCGGCCAGCGTCGGCGCCTCGCCGAAACACCACGGACCGTGGCCGTGTTTCGTCAGCAGACGCTCCACACCGGCCATGCCTTCGGCAATCCAGTGCTGATACCACGCATCCTTCTGCGCGGCCGTCAGCCCGAGCGTGCCTTGCAGATACTTCAGAATCCGCAGGTTGTTGACCGGATGGATGTCGCAACTGATGAGCGCGGCCAGTTCCAGCACCCGGGCGCGCGTTTCCATGTCTTGCGGCAACAGGCGCGGCGTGGGGTACTTCGCGTCGAGATAATCGAGAATCGCGAGCGACTGGCCGAGCGTGAAGTCGCCGTCGACAATCGCGGGCACGACGGCCGACGGATTGACCTCGTCGACATAGGCCTCGGCGCGATGCTCGCCGACGCGAATGTTCACGCCGATGGTGTCGAACGCGAGGCCCTTGAGCGCCAGCGCGATGCGCACGCGATACGACGTCGAGCTATTGAAGAAGCTGTAGAGCTGCATGACCGTGCTTGCCTCAGACCACGCGCACGGTGATCTCGCCCAGACCTTCGACGGCCGTGACCATCGTCTCGCCTGCCTTGACCGGCCCCACGCCTTCGGGCGTGCCGGTGTAGATCAGATCGCCCGGTTCGAGGCGGAAGAATTGCGACAGATACGACACGGTTTCTGCCACCGACCAGATCAGGTGGGTGATGTCGCTCTTCTGCTTTTGCACGCCGTCGACGGTCAGTGAAATCGCGGCCTTCGCGATGTGACCCACGCTCGACACCGGATGGATCGGGCCGATCGGTGCCGATGCGTCGAACGCCTTGCCGATCTCCCACGGACGGCCCATTTCGCGCATTTTCATTTGCAGATCGCGGCGCGTCATGTCCAGACCCACGGCGTAGCCCCACACGTGTTCCAGCGCTTGTTCGAGCGGAATATCGGAACCCGCCTTGCCGATGACGGCAACGAGTTCGGCTTCGTAGTGATAGTTGCTCGTCTGCGCCGGGTACTTCACTTCCAGCGTTTCACCGTAGGCCACCGGCAGCACGGCGTCGGCCGGCTTGCAGAAGAAGAACGGCGGTTCGCGGTCCGGATCGAAGCCCATTTCACGTGCATGGGCGGCGTAGTTGCGGCCCACGCAATACACGCGGCGCACGGCGAATTGGTCGTTGCTGCCGGCAACGGGGACGGCGACGGTGGCAGGCGGAGCGAAGACGAAAGACATAGTGTTTGACTCGACGAAGAAATGAAATAGTGAAGTGTCGTGCGCGGCGATCAGGTGCGAGATTCGCGCAGCAGATTCAATGCGGTGAGCACCGGGCGATCCGAGTAGCTGAACAACACCGCGTCTTCCAACGCGGCGAGTTGCACGGGTGCCCACGACGGCACGACAAAGTGATCGCGCGGTTCGAACTGGAACTGCTCGTCGCCAATGCGCACCGTGCCGCGCCCTTCGACGACCGAGAACACAGTGGCGTCGGTGCTGCGGTAGGTCTTGCCTTGGAAGCCGGCGGGCAGGTACTGCATAAACGTCGCCATGGTCGGCATGGGCCAGCCACCGGTGGCCGGATTGACGTAACGCAGCTTGATGCCGTCCCACGGATCGAGTTCGCCATTGCGATACAGCGTGTCCAGCGCTTCGCGCGAGCGGGCGTACGGATAGCTGAAAATCGGCGACGTCGGGTCGCTCACCTTGTGGCGCACGGGCAGCATGTTGAAGCCGTAGCGCGCGAAGCTGTCGCCCTCGGGGCGTTGCACCGGCTGCTGCGACTCGGGGTAGTTCTCTGCAAAGCCGGCGTCGAAATACTGCACCAGCGGAATATCGAGCCCGTCGAGCCAGACCACCGGCTCGCCATCGGCCGGATTGCCGTGGTCGTGCCATGTCCACGACGGCGTGATGATGAAATCGCCCGGATGCATGGTGGTGCGCTCGCCGTTCACGGCAGTCCACGCGCCTCGGCCTTCCACGATGAAGCGCAGGGCCGACTGCGTATGACGGTGGCTCGGCGCGATCTCGCCCGGCAGAATCAACTGCAACCCGGCGTACAGCGAGCCGGTAATGCTTGATGAGCCCGGTGTGCCCGGATTTTGCAGAATCAGCACGCGGCGCACGGCCTCTTCGGCGCTGATCACACGGCCCGCTTCCATCACCAGCGGGCGCACTTCGTTGTATTTCCAGATGGCAGGCACCACACGCGGGCGCGGCTGGGGCGGCACGAGACTGTGCAGCGATTCCCACAGCGGGGCCATGTGGTTGCGGCCGATGTGCTCGTAATAGGCAGCGCGCTCGGCGCTGGGGGCGCGTTCGGACATGCGTGTCTCCATATCGGTGTTTTTGGCCCGGTGGCCCCGCTGGACGGGGTCCCGGTCGGTCTATGGATAGCGTTATACTCGGCCAGACATAACTTCTGAAATGAAAAAATCATCGGATCCATACGAAAAATCGTATGGCTCGGAAGGTTTTTGAGTCGAATTGAAGGCACCGACGTGTGCCCGGAGACTGCGCATGGATTGGACCCATCGCTTGCGTCTGCGCAACTTGCAGATGCTGCTGACCCTCGCGGAGACCGGCAACATGAGCCAGTCGGCGGCGTTGCTCAACACCACGCAGCCCGGCTTATCGAAGTGGCTGAAAGATCTGGAAGACGATATCGGCCTGCCGCTGTTCGAGCGTCAGGCGCGCGGCTTGCGGCCGACGGCCTACGGGGAAGCCCTGATCGAACACGGGCGCCGCATCGAGGCGCAACTCGACACGGCACGCGACGATCTCGACGCGATGCGCGAAGGCGGCAGTGGGCTGGTGGCGATCGGGACGTCGGGCGCGTCGTCGGCGGATACGGTGCCGCTCGCAGTGCTACTGCTGTTGCAGCGCATGCCGCGCGTTCAGGCGCGGGTGATTGAAAACACGATGGACCGGTTGATGAACCAGCTCGCGCACAGCGAGATCGACATCGTGGTGGGGCGCTCGGCGCCGGAATTGCAGGATCGCAGCGTGCGCGCGGAAGCGCTCTATCTCGAGCCGCTTCACTTCGTGGCGCGCGCGCGTCATCCGGTGTTTTCGCTCGATCAAGTGGATTGGCCCGACATGCAGCGCTACCGCTGGGTGGTGTGGCCGCGCGGCACGCCGATTCGCAATGCATTGGAGGCGGCGCTTGCTGAGGCGGGCTACCCGTTGCCGAGCGATACGGTCGAATCGAATTCCACCATCCTCAACCTCACGCTGCTCAACAATAGCGACATGATCGGGCTGGCGTCGCATCGCACGGCGAGCCGCTTGCAGGCACTGGGGGCATTGCGTATCGTGCCGCTGCGACTCGCAGGGTTCGGGGCCATTTCGATGTACTGGCGCGACGACGGCGCAAACCGCGCGGCCGTGGTTGCCGCGCTCGATTGCCTGCGCAGTGCGGCGAATCGCTCGTTAGGCGATGCCGTTGCGGGCATCGAAAGCGACGGGCAGTAACTGGGTAATCAGCCTGTGGGCGCGACACGCCGGCGTCGCAGCGATGCCAGATGCGCGGCCATCGCATTGGACGCCGCCACACTGTCGCGCGCTTCGATCGCTTCGAGCACAGCGTGGTGCTCGTCCTGCGTGTGAGGAAGGTCGCCGGGCGCCAACACCCGCAGCTTCCAGAGCCGTGCGGAGCGCTCGTGCAGCGAGCGCATGATGTCGGTCAGTGCGCTGTTGCCTGCGGCCTCGGCAATCACAGCATGAAAGTCGTGATCGATCTGCATGAAGCGGTCGCGATCGTCGTCACGGTTCAACTCGCTCGACGCTGCGAGCAACGCGCGCATACGAACCAGTTGTTCGTCGGTGCGACGTTGGGCCGCGAGCGCTGCAACGTTGGCTTCGACGGCCCATCGCGCTTCGAGCAAATCGAGAATCTCGTCCATCGACTCGCGACGAATCTGCAAGCCCTTACGCGGAATGATGTCGATCAGGCCTTCGAGCTTGAGGCGTTGAATCGCGTGATGCACCGGTGAGCGGCTGAAGCCGATGAGCTCGCAAATCATCAATTCATTGAACAACTGACCGGGACCGAATTCGAGCGACAGAATGCGGCGTTTGATCTCGTCGTAAGCCTGCTCGGCAAGCGACGGCCCCTTGCGGATGCGTGTCGACGCGTTGCCGTTGGCGTCACGTGAGGGCGCGGCGCGCGACGTGCGGATCGGTTGTGCGGCGCTGGCCGTGGCGGGCATCTCGGCGGGCATCTCTTTAAAGCTCTTCATCGATTCTTTCCAACGGAATGACGCCTGCGGGGCAGGGAAGCGCGGCGTTGCCACTTCGGGGTCAGGCAAATGGCCAGTTGCGCGAGGGCAACCGAGCGGCGTACGTCGCGCCACGTAGCGATGGCATCGGCCACGACAGGCTGCGCGCATTCTATCGCAGCGCCATCGCGCATCTGCCGCTGTCGACACGCCGCCAGCGACGCGGCGCACACACCGGCAGCGTTGAGGCGCCGCGTGAGCAGTCCGACTGCCGCGCGACGACATAACCGCAACGACCGGCGCATCGTCTGATGCATCTTCCGACGTAGCGCGCACCGAAGCGCGCTGCCAATGTTCAGAAGCCGCGTCGACATGACCTCATGACCCAGAAACCTCGACATGAATAATTTTCCGGTTGCAATTCTGTAACATATCACACAACATTTCACACACTATATTACGACCCGCAAGCGCACACAACTGCTTTTCTGGGAAGTGTGAAGGGTGTAGTTCCTACCCGCAGCTGGGCGTGAGCATTGGCGTGCAAGTGTCATCGGCTGGTATCTCCTTGGGAGTCGGGTAATGGCAATGAACAGCAAGCGTCGGCAGGTAGTACAGGCGATCGGGGCCGCGACAGCGGGTTGGATGGCGGGGTCGTGGGGCAGCGCGCAGGCGCAGAGCAAACCGCCGGGCGAGCTCACCCTGTCGCTCGATTTCACGGTGCTCGGCCGTCACGCGCCGTGGTACGTCGCCTTGGGCAAGGGGTACTTCAAACAGGCCGGTCTGAACGTCAAGATCGTGCCGGGGCAGGGCACCGCCCAAGCGATTCAGGCACTCGAATCGGGGATCGCGCAGTTTGCGTTTTCCGACGTGGTGTCGCTGGCGCTGGCCCGCGCTCGCGGCGCCAGCAGCGCGCGCTTCGTAGCGATGAACTACCAGAGCGCGCCCTACGCCATCTTCTCGCTCGCATCGGGAGCCAATGCCGGCTCGCCCGACAAGCTCACCGGTCTCGAAGTCGCCAGCGGCGCGGGCAGTTTCTCGCCCAAGGTGATTCAGGGCTTCATGAAACAGCACAAGCTCGACCCGGCGTCGATCAAGTTCGTCAACGTCGACGGCTCGGCGCGCGTGAGCATGCTGCTGAGCAAGAAGGTGCCGGCCATCGAGAACTTCATCTTCAGTCAGGTGGGCATCGAGAAAGTCTTGCCGCCGGGGCAACTGACCACGTTGCTGCTCGCGGCCAACGGGCTGGAGTTGTATGCCAATGGCCTGTTGGTGAAAGACGAAATGATCAAGGCGCAGCCCGACACCGTGCGCGCCTTCGTCAAGGCGGCGATGCAGGGCTGGCGCGACACGCTGGCTGACCCCGAGGGCGCCGCTACCGTCATGGCGAACTACGTGCCGGGGCTCAATCACGAAGTCGCCGTGGGCGAAATCAAGTTGCTCGCCACGCTCGCGCAGAGCCCGGCGACCCAGCAGAACGGGTTGGGCTGGATCGACGCCGATCGCATGAAACGCAGCCTCGACTTCATCGCGCAGAACATCGGCATCACCGGCAAGGCCCCCACGGCGGCCGAGTTGTACACGACAGAATTTCTCCCGAAGGTGGGCGCATGAACGCACCTCGCGACGCCGCGCACGCCATTGCGTCTCAAGCCAGCGCGGCTTCCGCTGCTCAATCTGCTGTTCAACTTGTTTCCAAGCCATTCGCTGAAATTGAGGGCGTAAGCAAGGTCTACCCGCCGCGCGGCAAGAATGCGCAGACGGTCGCGCTGGAGAGTGTGAGTTGCAGTTTCGAAGCCGGCCAGCTGGTCGCGCTGCTGGGGCCGAGTGGTTGCGGCAAGACCACGTTGTTGCGCGTGGTCGCCGGGCTGACGCGTCCGACGACCGGCGTGGTGCGCATCGACGGCCAGCCGATCACGGGCGCGCAGCGCGACTTCGGCATCGTGTTCCAGAGTGCGAATCTGATGCCGTGGCGCAACGTGCTGACCAACGTGTTGTTCCCGATGGAAATCCTCGGACGCGCCGACGCTGCTGCCAAGTCACGCGCCCGAGAGCTGCTTGAGCTGGTCGGTCTGGCGTCGTTTGCCGAGGCCAGACCGCACGAACTCTCCGGCGGGATGCAGCAGCGCGTGGCGCTCTGCCGCGCGTTGATTCACGCGCCGCGCCTGTTGCTGATGGACGAGCCGTTCGGCGCACTCGACGACTTCACCCGTATGGAAATGCACGACCTGCTGCTCAACGTGCGCGAGCACACGCGAGCGGCCGTGATGTTCGTGACGCACAGCATTTCCGAGGCGATCTATCTCTCCGATCAGGTACTCGTGTTCAGCCGCCGCCCGGCAAAGATTGCCGAGCGCATCGACATCGATCTGCCGTATCCGCGCACGCAAGAAATGCGCTTCACGCCGCAGTTCACCGCGTACGAGCGCCATGCGAGCGCGTCGCTGGGAGTCGTGAAATGTCAAAAGTGAATCTCCGTGCGGTGGCGTATCCGACGCTCGGCATCGTGTTCGTCATCGTGCTGTGGCAGCTCTACGTCACGATGTTCAACGTCTCCATCGCGGTGCTGCCCACGCCTGCCCAGATTGCGCAGTCGTTCGTCAGCGATCGTGCCGCGCTCGTCTCGCAAGGCTGGGTGACGTTGCAGGAATGCATCTACGGCTTCGGGCTGGCGTTCATCGTGGGCGTGCCCATCGCCTTCGTCATCGCGAATTCCCCCGTACTCAATCGCATGTTCTATCCGCTGCTCATCGCGATGCAGTCGGTGCCGAAGGTCGCGCTCGCACCGATCATTCTCGTGTGGCTGGGCACCGGCATCGAATCGAAGCTGGCGCTCGTCTGGCTCGTGGCGTTCTTCCCCATCGTGGTGGATACCGCCGCCGGGCTGCGCAACACGCCGGTGAGTCTGCTGGAACTGGCGACGTCGCTGCGCGCCACCCGCATGCAGATCTTTACCAAGATCCAGATGCCGGCGGCGCTGCCGCACATCGTCTCGGGAGCCAAGATCGCCGTGACGCTGGCGGTCATCGGTGCCGTGATCGGCGAGTTCGTGGGGAGCAACGAGGGCTTGGGCAATCTGCTGCTCGTGGCGAACTCGCAACTCAACACGCCGCTGGCGTTCGCTGCCCTGATCTCACTCGCGATTCTGGGTCTCGGGCTGTACGGCGCCGTCGCGCTGATCGAAGTGGCGCTGCAACCGTGGCTGCCGCATACCGCCGAGGCCGCGTAGCAGGAACGGAAGCCTTACCGAAGGGTTACGCATCATCAAACGCGCCGTCGTACAGGCACACCGGCGCACCGATACGTCCGACAAGTCATACAGGGAGATCGCTCCATGAGCAGTGAAGACCGCCAGTCCGCACCCACCGGTGCCCCGATGCCCTCGCTTGCCGAGATCCTGCTGCACAGCGAAGCGATGCCGTGGCGCGACAAGTCGCTCGCCGGTATTGCCGAAAAGATGTTCTGGCGCGACGAGGCCACTGGCGCATCCATCGCGCTCATCAAGTTCTCGAAAGGCGCGGGGATTCCGGCACCGCATTCGCATGCGTCGAACCAGTTCATGTATTGCCTGAGCGGGAAATACGAATACACCTCCACGGGCGTGACGCTGCTGCCCGGCAGCTTCTACTGCAATCCCAAAGGCAATGTGCACGGCCCGACGATGGCGCATGAAGAGACCATCGTCGTCGAGATTTACGACGGGCCGCATTACCCGCAAAAGCCCGACTGGTACACGGACGAGCGCGATGCCCACTGAACACGTTCCTGACGGTCTGCCGCCCGCGCAACTGCACACGCTGATCGCCGCGTTGTTCTCGGCGGCGGGCGTGTCGGCGGCCGGCGCGGAGATCGTCGCGCACGCACTGGTAGCGGCCGACATCAGCGGCAAGGCGTCGCACGGTGTCATGCTGGTACCGATGTATCTGGCGCGCATGAAGGCAGGTTCGGTGACGGCTGCCGACGAAGCGCAGATCGTGCATGACGGCAAGACCACGATGGTGCTCGACGCCGCGCATGGTCTCGGCCAATTGAGCGCGCATCAGGCCTGCCATCTCGCCACCGTTCGGGCGCGGGAATATGGCCTTGCGATGGTGACCGTGCGTAACGCATTTCACTTCGGCGAAGCGGGCTACTGGGCGCGTCGCATGGCGGATGCGGGTTGTGTAGGCATCGCCATGGCCAACACGCGGCCATTGATGCCTGCCCCCGGTGGTGCGCAACGGCGTGTCGGCAACAACCCGCTCGCGATTGCCATGCCGCACACCGACGATGTCCCGGTGGTGCTCGACATGGCGATGAGCGCAAGCGCGATGGGCAAGATTCGTCTCGCGGAACGCGCTGGCAAAACACTTCCCGACGGTTGGGCCACCGACGCACAAGGCGCGCCGACCCGCGACCCGGCGACCGCCATTGCCGGCATGTTGCTACCGGCCGCCGGGCCGAAAGGCTTTGGGCTGGCGTTCATGGTTGATCTGTTGTGTGGCGGCCTGTCCGACGGCGCCGTGGGCGATCAGGTGCAGCCGCTGTATGGCGACGCCGCCACAGCCTACGGCAGCGCTCAGGCATTTCTCGCCATCGATCCCTCGCACTTCGGGTTGCAACAACCGCTCGCACAACGTGCCAGCGATTTCGCGCGCGCCGTGCGTGAATCGCAGCTCGCACCGGGTGTCGCGCGTGTCTTCAGTCCCGGCGAACAGAGTTGGCAGTTCGCGCAGGACCATTGCGAACAGTGTCCCGTGTCGGCCGATACGGCCCGACAGTTGAGCGCACTCGCACGCGAAGCGGGCATCGACGTGCCTGCCGCATGGCGATCCCTTTGACGTTTTCCCGCAGCAGAACAGGACTCTCATCATGGCAAAAGAACAGATCAGTACCGACGCCCTGCGCACACCCAACGGGCATTTCTCGCAGGCGACGACCATCGAGGCACGCGGCAAGCTCGTCTTCATCTCGGGCATGACGGCGCGTTGCCCCGACGGCAGCATTGCCGGCGTCGGCGACATCGAAGCGCAGACGCGTCAGGTGTGCGAGAACATCAAGAACGCGGTGACCGCTGCGGGCGGCACGCTCGATGACGTGTGCCGTGTCGACGTGTACGTGCGCAACATGGAGCACTTCGAAGCCATTCACAAAGTGCGTCGCGAATACTTCCGTCCGCCACTGCCCGCATCGACGATGGTGGAAGTCACGAAAATGGTGTCGCCCGACTATCTCATCGAGATCAACGCGATCGCTGTGTTGCCTAACGCCTGATCGCTTTTCTTGATGCGATTCAAACCCCACAAGATAACGCGAGACAACTGAGACACGTCATGGCTTTCGCTACGCTGCTTCACAAGAATCAACAACGTATTGCCATCCGTCACGACGATGCATGGGTGCTGCTGCCGGTCGCCATGGGCGACATGGTGGCTTTGATCGAAGGCGGTGCGTCCGCACTCGCGCAGGCGCGTGAGTACGCCACGTCGGCACAGGCCGAGCGCGTGCCGGTCAGCGACGCGCATTTGCTGGCCCCCATCACGCGCTTTCGACGCGACGTGCTGTGTACGGGCTGGAATTACTGGGATCACTTCGAAGAAGGCAAGGGCAAGCGCGACGGGCAGGACGTGCCGAAGCCGACGGCGCCGACGTTCTTCACCAAAGGGCCCGACACCGTTCTCGGCCCGTACGATGACATTGCTTACGACGCCACCGTCTCCGCCAAATGGGATTACGAAGCCGAGATGGTCGTCGTAATCGGCAAAACGGGCCGCAGCATTCCGGTGGAACGCGCGATGGAGCACGTGTGGGGCTATTGCCTCGCGAACGATATTTCGCAACGCGATCTGCAACGCCGTCACGGTGGTCAATGGCTCAAGGGGAAGTCGATCGACGCCTCGATGCCGCTCGGCCCGTGGCTGGTGCCTGCCGATGAGATCGACCCCGCACGCGTGCATCTCGAATGCGTGGTGAACGGCACCGTGCTGCAATCGGCCAGCACGGCGCAGATGGCGTTCTCCATTCCCGAGCTCATCGCCGAACTGTCGTTCGGCATGACCTTGCGCGCGGGCGACGTGCTGCTCACCGGCACGCCGAGTGGTGTAGGTAACGCACGCGAACCACAGATTTTCCTGCACGAAGGCGACAACGTGATCGTGCGCGGCAGCGGGCTGGGCGAGTTGCGCAATCGTCTGGTGAAGGCGAATCTGCGTGGCGAATCCGGTGTGAAGATCGACGCACCGGTGCAGGCCTGACGACGGCAACCCGACGAGGATTCTCATGGACAAGGTGGCAGTCAGCGGACTCAACGGCTTCGGCATGACGGTGCCGGATCTGGAGAGCGCGAGCAAGTTCTACAGCACGTTCGGTCTTGACGTGACGCCGTCCGCCGACGGGCAGGCGCTGTTGTGCAATTGCGTTGGCCGCAGCGGCGACGAAATCGTGCTCACACGCGGCGATCAGAAGCGGCTGCATCATCTGTCGTTTCGCATCGAGCCCGATACGGTCGACACCTTCATCGCGCAAATCGAAGCGCATGGTCTGAAGGTGCACACGCAGCCGCCCGGCAACTGGCAGCGCGCGGGTCTGTGGTTCGAAGACCCGTGGGGCACGTGGATTCATCTGCTGCCCGCAGCGGCGCAAGCATTACCGCGTGTGGCGATGCCGACGTACAACTTCGGCGGCGAGTCGCGGCGGGTGGACGTCAATTTGTGGCAAACGCTGGACAAATCACGTGTGCCGTTGCGTATCGGCCATCTGCTGATCTTCACGAACGAATGGGAGCGCGCCGAGCGCTTCTATGCAGACGTGCTAGGCCTGCGCACGACGGACCGGGCGGCGGGCAAAGTGGCGTTTATGGCCGCGGGTGTGGGTGTGATCGACCACCATTGCTTCGGGCTCATCAACAGCACACATCGGGGCTTTCAGCACGCGAGCTTTCAGGTGCCGGGCTTCGACGATATCGGCTACGGCGCGTGGCGCATGCGTGACGCCGGTTATGGCGACGGGTTCGGCCCGGGGCGGCACGCCATCGCGTCGAACCTGTTTCACTACGTGCGCGACCCGTGGGGCAGTTGGGTCGAGTTCTATGCCGACATGGACAAGATCACCAGCGCGTGGGTGTGTCGCGACTGGAACGACCTGCCTTACACGTGGGGGCCGCGCTGGTCGCCCGAGTTCTGGGGCAAGGACATGAACGCGAATCTGGAGCCACGCTAATCGTCGCTGAAGCCGGCGGATGACCGGCATGCGGCAGTGGGCAAAACAACCGGAGCAAGGGCCATGGCAATACCTCGCATCGCGCTGGACGTACACGCGCACCTCGCCCCCATCGAGCCATCGCGGCTGTTGGGCATCGACGGCGTGCGCTGGGACGCGTCGCAGCGCAAGCTCGACGTCGACGGGCACATCGTCGGCATCGGCGCACTGTTCTCCCCGGAATCACTGATCGCGTGGATGGACGAGCAAGGCATCGAGCGCGCTTGGGTGTCGATTCCCCCGCCGCTGTATCGCGCGCATCTCCCCGAGGAGGGGGCACGTGTCTGGTGCCGGTATGTCAACGATGCGCTGGCCGATGTTTGTGCGAAGCACGAGTCGCGACTCGCCGCGCTGGTGCATCTGCCGCTTGAGCATCCCGAACTGGCGCACGAAATCGCAGCGGCGAACACTCGGGAGACGCGTTACGCAGCGGCGGCTGGCGGGTACGACGGCACGCTGTCCGACGACGCCTATGCGCCGTTATGGCGTGTGCTCGACCGGCAGGGGGCGTTCGTGTTCCTGCATCCGGGCCATTGCTGCGACACGCGCCTCGCCAACTTCTATCTCGAGAACCTGATGGGCAACCCGGTGGAGACTGCCGTGGCGGCTTCGCATCTGGTGTTTGGCGGTGTCGCCGCACGGCATCCGAAGATCCGCTTCTGTCTGGCCCACGGCGGTGGCGCGACAGCCATGCTTGCCGGCCGTTACGAGCGCGGTTATCGCACGGCGCGGCCCGGTGTCGATACGTCGCTACCGACGCCGCGCACGACGCTCGGGCGCTTCTATGTCGACAGCATCGTGCACGATCCGCAGGCGCTTGCGCTGAGCGCATCGGTGTTCGGGCAAGACCATGTGCTGTTCGGCTCCGACTGGCCGTTCCCGATGGGGCTGCTCACACCGCATACGCAGTTGGCCGACGCCGACCCGGCGCTGGCCGAGGCTATCCGTACGGAGAACGCACACAAGCTGCTCGACGGCCTGCGCTGAGCATTTTCGGACGACATTGCGCGGTTTGCTGCCGGACGTGCGTCGTCGTAACCCATGCTGGCCGGGGCGCCGAAAGCTGGCCCCCGCGTCATGCCCGCCGTTTGCTACACTTGCCGCCTGAAAAGTCACTCTCTCGGGGCGTCAATGATTGGCCGCATCTCCGGCATCCTGCTGGAAAAGAATCCGCCGCACCTCCTGGTCGATTGTCAGGGCGTTGGCTACGAAATCTCGGTGCCGATGAGCACCTTCTTCAATTTGCCGAACGTCGGCGAGCGTGTGACGCTGCTCACGCAGTTCATCGTGCGCGAGGACGCGCAACTGCTGTTCGGCTTTGGCTCCGTCGATGAGCGCAACACCTTCCGCGAATTGCTGAAGATCTCCGGCGTGGGCGCACGTACCGCGCTGGCGATCCTCTCGGGTATGAGCGTGGCCGACATTGCGCAGGCTGTGACGCTGCAAGAGTCGGGCCGTCTGGTCAAGATTCCGGGCATCGGCAAGAAGACTGCCGAGCGTCTGTTGCTCGAACTCAAGGGCAAGCTCGGCGCAGAACTGGGCACGGCGCCCGGTACCGCGAAGCCGCACGATCACAAGAGCGATGTGGTCAACGCGCTGCTGGCGCTGGGCTATTCCGACAAGGAAGCGCTCGCTGCCGTCAAGACCGTGCCGGAAGGCACGAGCGTGTCCGACGGTATCCGGCACGCGCTCAAGTCGCTCTCGAAGGGCTGATCTGACGCTCGCAAACCTGTTGGCGTGAGGAAACGGCATGCAACTCCGGTGGCTTGAAGACTTCGTCGAACTCGCACGCACGCGCAGTTTTACGCGGGCGGCCGAGAACCGTTTCGTCACGCACCCGGCGTTCGGACGGCGCATTCGTGCGCTGGAAGAATGGGTCGGCACCCGGCTTGTTGAGCGCACCAAACCGCTCGAACTCACCGCCGCGGGGACCGTCTTTCTCGATGCGGCGACCAACGCCCTCGAAATTCTGCACGGCGCCCGCACGCATTTGCAGGATGCCGCCCCCACGCTCGAAAACAACCTGAAGATCGCGACCGGCCGCACGCTCGCCGCGACGTTTTTCCCCGACTGGTATGAAGCGACGGCCTCGCGCATCGGCTTTTTCACGGCCACGCTGTCGACCAGCGGCGCCGAGGAAGCGATTCTGCGGCTGGCCTCGGGCGAAGTCGATCTGCTGCTCGTGTATTCGAGCCCGCACACGCGGCTGCTCATCGACCGGGAGCGCTTCGACTGGCTGACGGTGTCGCGCGAGGTGCTGGTGCCGGTGAGCGCGCTCGACGCGAAGGGGCGCGCAAAGTACCGTCTGGCTGCGGGGCCGACCCCCATTCCATGGCTGGCGTTTGCCCGCACGCTCACACTGCGTGCCGTACTGGCGCGTCATCTGGCGGAAATGCCGAACCGGCCGACGCTCAAGCCCGTCTATCAGGCCGACTCCTATGAGGCGATTCTTGCAATGGCCCGGCGCGGTGCCGGCATCGCATGGCTGCCGCAGCGCTTGGTGGCCGACGACGTGAGCCGAGGCACGCTCGCCATCGTCGGCGGCAAGGATTGGCAGATTGGATTCGACATTGCGTTATACCGGCGGCGCCACCAGCCGCATCACGTGCTCGATGCCATCTGGCAGGCCGCCCAGCGCGACGCCGACGACGCGCCTTGAGCGCGCCGACCGGGCCCGTTTCCTCTGGATCAACTCACCTGCGTCATTGCGGCCGAAGCGACGCCATGCCCTGCTTGAGGTAATCGATCAGGCGCGCATCGACCAACGTGCCTGCCATCATTTCCGGCTCGTTCATGTGGGCAGCTCGAATCTTCGCGTGTGTCGCGGGGTTGTCGCCAGCGTACGAGCGGAAGTACGTCATCCACCGTTGCACGAGCGTCTGGACGTCCGGCGACTGCGGCGGCGTACCTTTTTCCAGATGATCGCGTAGCTCGCCAATGAGCACGGGCCACTCGTAGGTGTAGGTCAGGTAGTTCGCCTGCAAGAAGCGGAATTCATCCTCGTCGAGGTACTTCGCGTAGATCGCGAACTTCGTTTGCGCGAAGGCTTCCTGCACGAAGCGCATCAGTTCGGGCGTGATGCCCGTTTGCGTCACCATCTGCGATTCGGTCGTGTGCATGTGATTGAGCTTGGCGAGCAGCCGGGCGTCGCCGCCCGTGTCGCGCTCGACCATCGCCATCCAGCGGCGCGCGGCTGCCTGCGCCGCCGTGCTCTGCGGCGTGTCGCCGCTCGCCATCAGGGCCTGCACATGGGCCACCATTGCGGGCCATTCGGTCTCGCGCGCGACGTCGTTCTGATAGAGCGGCAGGCGGGCGAGCTCGTCCTTCGTGAAGTACTTGTCGTACATGGTCATCAACTCCAGCGTTGTCAGCCATTCGGCAAGATCCGGCGCTTCGCCGCTGTCCAGTTGCGTGCGCAAGCCAGTGAGCCGGTCGCGCAGCCGGGCGGCCTCGTCGATCTGATGCGTGAGCATGTCGATCTGACGGGTAATCAGCGAGGCCAGCGGTACGTCGGGTCTTGCCAACCAAGTGCCGATGTCGGTGAGCGACATCCCGAAACGGCGCAGCGCCTGAATCTGGTGCAGGCGGGCAACGTCGCTGCGGTCGTAGAGTCGATATCCGGCATCGGAGCGCGCCGAAGGCGTGAGCAGGCCGAGCGTGTCGTAGTGGTGGAGCGTGCGCACCGTCAGGCCGCAGCGTTTGGCTAATTCACCGACTTTGAGCAACATCCGGGCACTCCCATCATCTTCTGGCGTAAGACAAGGCTGAAGGCTCACGTAACGTGAGGGTCAAGGGATTTTATGCGACGGAATCGAAGGGAGGGGAAGGCGGAAGCAAGGAGGGAGGCTGAGCGTCCCGCCGGGGAGGCGGGACGTGTCATGCAGTGACAGACCGGCGCGAGCCCAGCGCGCCGGTCTGCGGCATCAATGCTCGTGATGCAGGTACTTTGCCTGACGCGGCAAGCGCAGGCTGACGAAGAACGCGATCACCATCATGGCCGTCACGTACCAGTAGAACGTCGGTTCCTGACCGGCTTTCTTCAGGCCGAGGGCCACGTATTCCGCCGAGCCGCCGAAGATCGCGTTAGCGACCGCGTAGGCCAGGCCCACGCCCAGTGCACGGACTTCCGTCGGGAACATTTCGGCCTTCACGATACCGCTGATCGACGTGTAGAAGCTCACGATCGCCAGCGCCAGCGAGATCAGCAGGAACGCCGCGATCGGGCTTTGCACCGTCTTGAGCGCCGTCAGGATAGGCACCACGGCAATCGCACCGAGAAAACCGAACAGCAGCATGTTGTTACGGCGGCCGATACGGTCCGACAGCATGCCGAAGATCGGCTGCATGCACATGTACACGAACAGACAGCCCGTCATGATGTAGCTGGCGGTCTTGATCGGCATGCCGGCCGTGTTGACCAGATACTTCTGCATGTAGGTCGTGAACGTGTAGAAGATCAGCGAGCCGCCGGCGGTGTAACCCAGCACCGTGAAGAACGCGGCCTTGTGGTTACGGAACAGGCCCGCGAGCGTGCCGGCTTCACGATTCGTCCGGCTGGCGGCCGTCGACGTTTCGTGCAGCGTACGGCGCAGCATGAGCGCCACCACGGCCGTGATCGCGCCGACCACGAACGGAATGCGCCAGCCCCATGCCTTGAGTTCGGCTTCGTCGAGCAATTGCTGAAGAATCACAACCACGAGCACGGCGAGCAACTGGCCGCCGATGAGCGTCACGTACTGGAACGACGAGAAGAAGCCGCGACGGCCTTTGAGCGCGACTTCACTCATGTAGGTTGCCGTGGTGCCGTACTCGCCACCGACCGACAGACCTTGCAGCAGACGCGCGAACAGCAGCAGCGCCGGCGCCCAGTTGCCGATGCTGGCGTACGTGGGCAGCGCGGCGATGAGCAGCGAGCCGAAGCACATCATCATCACGGAGATGACCATCGAGTTCTTGCGGCCCTGACGGTCGGCGATACGGCCGAAGATCCAGCCGCCGATCGGGCGCATCAGGAAGCCCGCCGCAAACACACCCGCCGTGTTGAGCAACTGCGCCGTCGGGTCGGAACTCGGGAAGAACGCCGGCGCGAAGTAGATCGCGCAGAACGCATAGATATAGAAGTCGAACCACTCGACCAGATTCCCGGACGAGGCCGCCACGATGGCGAAGACGCGTTTGCGCACTTCTTCCGGCGTGGGCGGGGCGTTGGTGGTGTCGGCGCTCGTTGTGACTGTGTCTCTCATTTCTATTGGCGATGTGCGGCATCGCGTTAATCACGTTGCAACATGACGCAAATGCGATGGGTCCATCCAATATGCACTTCACACATTAACGAATCCGCACATCGCGTCGCGGGGGCGGGGCAACTATAGCGGTTACCCGCAGGCCGGGGCAATGCCCACGCGCCGGATTGATCATTTCGGAATTGGAAATAATCGCCGGGATTGTTGCGTTGCAGCATGGTGATCGGCCGCGTCAGACGGTGATCTGCACCGCGTGAAGGCCTGTTTCGGCAGGGAGTACGAGGGCGCAAAAATTCTTTGAATTTCTCGCCATGCGAGACGGGGGGCGGCCACATGGCACGGTGCGATCCGCTGCAAACCGCAGCGAGCCGCCGCGAACCGTTATGACTCGTTATGACCCGGACGCGAAGCGTATTTCTCGCAGGCACTTATTTGCTTTTCGATATCCATTGGTTAGCCGCGCGCGGGCGGGTCAGTACCATGAAGGGCTACTTCGTCCGTTGGCCCTCACGCGTGCGGGCCGTCCGAAGTGGTCCGATTTGGCCCGATTCGGCCAGAAGCAAACCAGCAGTGAAGTCATGCAAGGCGATACGTTATTGATCAAGTCGGGCGGTGAGGCGGCGCTCACAGAGTGGCAGCATCACTTCGCCCGCCTGATGCCCGGGCTGCGGGTGTACGGCTGGGACGATCCCTTCGTCGATGCACGCTGCGTGAAATACGCGCTCGTGTTTCAGCCCGATCACGGGCGGCTGGCCGACTATCCGAAGTTGCGATTGATTCTGAGCGCGGCGGCGGGCGTCGACCATATTCTGGCCGACCCGGCGTTGCCCGCCAATGTGCCGATCGTGCGCATGATGACCGACGAGACGCGCGAGCGCATGAGCGACTACGTGACGTGGGCGGCGCTCTCCATCGTGCGCGACATGCCGGTGCTGATCGCCGCGCAGCGCGACGGCGAGTGGGCCAACGCGCGCACCGGGCGGCTCGCCCGCGACACCCGTGTCAGTGTGCTGGGGCTGGGCGAACTGGGCCGGGCCGTGGCGTCGCGGCTGCGTGTGCATGGCTTCCAAGTGAACGGTTGGGCACGCACGTCGAAGTCGCTTGAAGGCGTGAACGTCTTCGCCGGTGAATCGCAGCGCAACGCGATGCTCGCGCAGACCGACATTCTGATCAATCTCCTGCCCGATACGCCTGCGACGCGGGGCATTCTGGATCGCGGGTTATTCGCTCGCCTGCCCGCCGGTGCGAGTCTGATTCAGGTCGGACGCGGCGCACATCTGGACCGGCGGGCGTTGCTCGACGCCCTCGACAGTGGCCGGTTGCGCTCGGCCGTGCTCGATGTCTTCGATCTCGAACCGCTGCCACCCGATGACGCGCTGCGGCGCCATCCGAAGATCGTCATCACGCCGCACATCGCCTCCACCGTGTCGTACGCGGCGCGGGCGCGGCAGGTGGCCGATGTGCTCGGTGCGCACTTGCGAGGCGCGCCACTGCCATTTGTCTACGACGCTACGCGAGGGTACTGACGCCCATGAAATTCTCATCGAATGCTTCCCCCGACGCGGGGGGAGACCCGGCGCCCGCCGACGTCGCTGCCATCGCACGCGGCGAAGAAGCTTATGAACGCATCCGGCGCGACGTGCTGGCCTGCGCGATCATGCCGGGCACGATCATCAGCGAGGCGGAACTGATGCGCCGCTACGAGATTGGCCGCGCCAGTTGCCGGGTAGCGCTCGTACGGCTCGTGCATGAAGGGTTCGCGCGTGCAATTCCCCGGCAAGGTTATCGCATCGCACCCATCACACTGGCCGACGTCGAAGAGATCTTCAACCTGCGCGCGCAGCTCGAGCCGATGGCGGCACGGCTGGCCTGCGGCAACGTCGACACCGACCTGTTACAGCGCTTGAACGACGCCTGCGAAGCGCCCAACGCCCACAAGCCGATTGGCCATCAGATCGACTGGTTTTTGCACACCAATCGAAAATTCCATCTGACGATTGCGGCGGCCAGCGGCAACGCCCGGCTTTATCGAACGCTGGCCGGGTTGATGGACGACATGGAACGGCTGGTGTCGCTGGGCTTCGGCGTGCAGGGCATCCGGCCCCGCATCGAGAGCGATCACGAAAGCATTATCTCGGCACTCGCGGCGAGCAACCCGGCGCGCGCCGAAGCGCTCGCCCGCCGCCATATCGAGACCTTCCTTGCGCAGACGAAGGAGCAGGTGTTCGCCAGCCTGTCGACGGCAGGCGCGTGGCTGCCGTACTTCTCCATCGCCGAATTGCGCAAATAGTTTCATCGCCGGATCAGGCAGCCGAGAGCGACGGTGCGTCGCGCCAGCCGCGCCCCGGAATGGCATCGAGCAGTGAGCGCGTGTAAGGATGCGACGGCGCGCCGAAGATCGCCGACGTATCGCCGTACTCCACCACGTTGCCCGACTTCATGACCGCGATGTGATCGCACAGTTGTGCTGCCACGCGCAGATCGTGCGTGATGAACACCATCGACAAGCCAAGCTCCGCTCGGAGCCGTGCGAGCAGTCGCAGCACCTGCGCCTGCACGGAGACGTCGAGCGCGGAGACCGGCTCATCGGCGACCAGCACCTTGGGCCGCATGGCCAGTGCGCGAGCGAGCCCGATGCGTTGGCGCTGCCCGCCGGAGAATTCGTGCGGAAAGCGATCGAGCGCGTCGGCAGATAACCCCACAAGTTCGAACAACTCACGCGCGTGGTCATGGGCCTGCTGGTGCGATTCCCCGCGCGCCATCGGCCCTTGCGTAACGATATCGCCGACGCGACGGCGCGGGTTGAGCGAACTGAACGGGTCCTGAAATACCATCTGGATATCGAGCCCCTTCACACGCGACGCTGCATCGAGAGATTCCGGCGCGAGGTCCGCATCGCGATAGAGAATTCGCCCCGCATCCGGCGTCACCAATCGAAGGATGGTTCGCGCGAGGGTCGACTTACCCGAGCCGCTTTCACCGACGATCCCGAGCGTCTGACCGCTGCCCACTTGCAGATTCACGTCCCGCAAGGCGGCCGTGTGCAGGTGCTTCTTGCCGAGCCAGCCATGTTTGCCGTAGGTCTTCTGGACCTTCTCGATGCGTAGCACCGGTGGCGTGACGTCTGGCGTGTGGGGGGTATGCCCGACCCGCGCCGACGACGGTTCGAACGATGGCAATTCAGGCACCGCAGCAATCAATGCCCGCGTGTAGTCGTGCGACGGCCGCGTGAGTACTGCGTCGACGGTGCCTTGCTCGACGATCTTGCCGTGGCGCATCACCGCGACCCGATCGGCAATCTCGGCAACCACGCCAAAGTCGTGCGTGATGAACAGCACGCCGGTGCCCTTGCGTTGCTGAAGTTCGCGAATGAGCGTGAGGATTTGCGCTTGCGTGGTCACGTCGAGCGCGGTAGTCGGCTCGTCCGCAATCAACAACTCGGGTTCCAGTGCGAGCGCCATCGCAATCATCGCGCGTTGCCGCTGCCCGCCGGAGAGTTCGTGCGGGTATCGCTTCGCGGCGTCGGACGGCGACGGAATCTGCACCGCGTCGAGCCAGTCGAGCATGCGCGCCCGGATGGTACTGCCGGGCAGCCGCGTGTGCGTGCGATAGACCTCGGCGATCTGATCGCCGATGGTGCGAAGCGGGTTGAGCGCAGTCATCGGCTCTTGAAAGATCATGCCGATGCGCGAGCCTCGCCACCGGCGGCGTTCGGCGTCGGGCAGCGTGAGCAGATTGCCTTCGCCGTGCCACGCAATACGTCCGGCGCTGGCTTGCACGCCCGAGGGCAGTAGACCCAGTAGCGCGCTGGCAGTCATCGATTTGCCCGAGCCGCTTTCGCCCACCATGCACAGGATTTCCCCTTGCCCGAGTGAGAACGACACGTCGTGCAGTGCATGACGGCGATCCGCATTGGGCGGCAGATCGAGGGTGAGATGTTCGACGTCGAGCAGAGAGGTCATGGTGACGGTCCGTGAAGTTCGCGAAGGCGCCGCGAGTCGTTGGCGAAGCGCTCAGAGGCGCTGGCCACCGCTCGCGTCGATACATTGGCCGGTGATCCAGCGCCCGGCGTCGCTGGCGAGAAACGCCACGATGTCAGCGATATCGCGGGGTTCGCCGACGCGGCCGAGGGCGACCGTGCGGGCGATCTCCTGACTCGCGACCGGGTCGCTCGCGCGCCGGTTGAGATCGGTGGCGGTCGCGCCGGGCAACACGGCGTTGACCGTGATGCCGCGTGCGCCCAGTTCGGCGGCGAGCAGCAGTGTGAACGCTTCCAGTCCGGCTTTCGCAGGCGCATAGACGCTCATCTCGGGATAGGCAGCGCGCGTGCCGATGGACGACACATTCACGATCCGTCCCCCGTCGCGCAGTGCGCCCAGTGCCTGCTGCGTGAGGAAGAACGGCGACTTCAGATTGACTTGCAACACGCGGTCGAAGTCTTCCGGTGTCACGGCGTCGATGCGCGCGCGTAGGCCCACACCAGCGTTGTTCACCAGAATGTCGAACTTCGGTGCGAGGTCGCGTTCGGTCAGTGCCGAAAGGAAGCGCTCGATAAGCGTGCTCGCGCCATCCGCGGCGGAGAGATCCGCGTTTACCGCGAACGCTTTCGCGCCACCGGCGGTAAGCGTTGCGACGAGATCGTCGGCGTCCTGCTTTGCGGCGTTGTAATGCACGGCGACCATAGCACCGCGTGCTGCCAGTGCCTTGGCGATGGCGCGGCCAATGCCACGGCTCGCGCCGGTGACCAGTGCGACCTTGCCGTCAAGGCGAATGGGGTCTGTCGGGGGAACGAGGGTCATGACGTGAGGGCTCCGGAGGGTTGGGTGGCGTTGTGACGGTTGTCGTTCCAGCCGCCTTGCGATTCCAGCGCACGCGCCTGTTGCAGCAGCGCGTGGCGATCGACCTTATTGGTGCCCGCCCACGGCAGTTCGGTAACAAACGCGACACGGCGCGGATGCTGATAGGCGGGGCCGTTGGCGAGCGCGTGTTGTTTGAGCGCTTCAACCGTGAGCGTGCTGCCCGGCTGGCGCACGACGAACGCGACGGGCACGGCCGCGCGCTCTTCATCGGGCAACGGCACCACGCTGGCCTGACGAACTTCCGGGTGCGCTTCGAGCAGCTTCTCGACTTCGACCGGATAGATGTTCTCGCCCGCGCAGACGAACATGTCGTCGGCGCGGCCGACGAAGTAGAAGAAGCCATTGGCATCGCGGCGCATCACGTCGCCGCTGTAATACCAGCCGTCATCGAGCACTTGTGCCGATTTCTCCGGCAGACGGTGATACCCATGCATGACCGCCGGGTTGCGCATGCACAGCACGCCTTGGTTGGCATCGGGGCCGTCGACGAGCTTCACGGCGTCGGGAGAGATCGGATAGCCGAGGGCGAGCGGGGGCAGGGGGATGCCTTCGGGATGCTGGCCGAAAATGCTGGGCCCCGCCTCCGTCGTGCCGTAGCCGTGGTGGATGTGGGTCTTGGGGAATGCGGCCTGAATGCGATCGAGCAGCGCCACGCTCATGGGGGCCGAGCCGAGCATGACGCGTGCGAGCGACGAGAAATCGCGCCCGGCCAACGTCTGCGGGTCTTTGATCAGACGCGCGAACATCGTCGGCACGGCGGTCAGTACGGTGATGCGATAGCGCTCCAGTGCATCGACATACGACGGCACATCGAACGACGGCAGAATCACGATCGTGCCGTTTACCGAGAACGCGCGCTTCGCCATGAACAAGCCATTCATGTGAAACAGCGGTTGGGCCAGCAGATAGCGCTCGGCCGCAGGATCTTTCGGTTTGGCGTAGTTGACGGCCAGCGCCCAGAGTTGCCCCGCATGCGTGAGCGGCACGCCCTTGGGCTTGCCCGTCGAACCGGACGTGTAGAGCATCTGCGCGACGTCGTCATCTTGCGGTTGCACGGACGGGAAGTCGGCCGGCTGCACTTGCGCGGCGAAACCTTCCGGACCGGCATCGTCGAAGTCGATCACGGGCACGCGCGCAGCGAGCGCCTCGCGGCGGGCACCGTCGACGAACGCGAGGGCGATGTCGGCGTCATCGATCACGTAGTCGAGAATTTCGCGCGACTGCTTGATGTTGATCGGCACGGCAATGTACCCGGCACGCATGATGCCGAAGTAGGCGATCAGGAACTCCGCGCGGTTGAGCGATGCGATGGCGACGTGCGCGCCAGCGGGCAGGCGGCGTGCGCGCAACGTGGCGGCGACACCGCCGGCCAGCCGGTGAATATCGGCATGCGTGTACGTGACCGGGCGGGCAGCATCGCGCAGGTCGACGATGGCGGGCGTGTCCAGAGGAAGGGTTCGGTCGACGAGGTCGCCGAGGTTATGCCAGCGGTGAGTCATGACGTTCAGGCAACAAAAGAGGTAACAAGGTCAGCGCAAAGTCGCGGAATCAGCGTTTGCGCAGCGACGGATTGAGGGCATCGTTCAGGCCGTCGCCCACGAGGTTCAGCGCGAGTACGGCGAGCATGATCGCGATGCCGGGTTCGGCGCACAGATACCAGGACGAGCGAATCAACGTGCGGCCCTCGCCGATCTGGCGACCCCAGCTCGCGACGTTCGGGTCGCCCAGACCGAGGAACGCGATGACCGACTCGTAGAGAATCGCGCCGGCCACTACGAGCGTGCCCATCACGAGCACGGGCGGCAGCGCGTTGGGCAGCACTTCGCGCAGGGCGATGCGCCACGGCGACAGCCCGACCGTGCGGCAGGCCTGCACGAACTCGCGCGATTTGAACGACAGGCATTCGGCACGTGTCAGCCGTGCAATAGGCGGCCACGACACGAGCGCTACGGCGATCACCGTGTTCTCGATGCGCGGCCCGAGAATCGCTACGACGGTCAGTACGAACACCACGTTGGGCACGATCTGGAACAGTTCGGTGAAACGCATGAGCACTTCGTCGAGCCAGCCGCCCCACCATGCCGCCATGGCCCCGATGCTCACGCCGATGGCCGTGGCGGCCAGACTCGCCACGAGCCCGATAGCGAGCGTGGCACGCGCGCCGTGGGCGAGCAGGGCGGCAATGTCGCGGCCGAGGGCGTCGGTGCCGAGCGGGTATTGCCATTGCTCGAACGGCCAGAGTTCGGGCGCTGCCACGATGCGCAGCGGGTCGCCCGGATACCACCATCCCGCCCCCAACGCGACGATGACGATGAGCGCGAGCAACACCGCGCCCGCCACGGCGCCGCGATGACGAAGGAATTGTTGCCACGCGCGATGGTCGCGCTTGGTTCGGGCTTTGCCACCGGAGGCACCGGCCGGGGCAAGCGCATCGAGTGTCGGATCGGCGGAAGAAGTCATAAGCGTGTAGCCGGGGGCTTTGGAAGTACCTTGAGATGCCGCGAACGAGCCGTGTCAGGACGCTTGTGTCCGGATGCGGGGATCGAGTCGCGTGTAGAGCAGATCGACGGCGATATTCGCGACGATGACGAGCGCCGAACTCAGTACGAGCAGACCAAGCACGACCGGATAGTTGCGGCTCATCACGCTGTCGAACAGCACGCCGCCGATGCCGGGCCAACTGAATACCGCTTCGACGACGATGCTGCCGCCGAGCACCGTGCCCAGTTGCAGGCCGAGCAGCGTGACCACCGGCAACATGGCATTGCGCACCATGTGCCGCACGATCACTGCGCGGCGTGTGAGCCCCTTAGCGAGTGCCGTTCGCACGTAGTCCTGCCGTGCGACTTCGAGCATCGACGCGCGCATGACGCGTGCATAGGTGGCCGCGTAGAAAAGGCCAAGCGTGAGGGCGGGCAGTGCGAGGTGATGCAGCACGTCGAGCGACGCATGCCACGCGCCGATGACACCGGTGCCGTAGTCCATGCCGATGGTCGTCATGCCGCCCACGGGAAACCAGCCGAGCTTCACCGAGAACAGAATGATCATCATGATGCCGAGCCAGAAACTCGGCGCGGCGAAGCACACCACGGCAGCGGCCGAGACGAGCGTGTCGCGCCAAGTGTTGACGTTCACGGCCGCTGCGACCCCTGCCGTCACACCGACCAGCACGGCGATCACCAGACTGGCGAGCATCAGCACGAGCGTGGCCGGCAGGTGCGCCATGATCACGTCGAATACCGGCAGGTTGTGACGATACGAATAGCCGAGATCGAGATGCGCGACAGCATTGACGTAATGCAGCAACTGCTCCCACAGCGGCTTGTCCATGCCGTAGGTCACGCGCAGGCGCTCGATCAATGCCGGGTCGGTGACCTGCTGCTCGGCGGTCATCACGTCGAGCAGCGTGCCGGGCACCGACTGGATCAGGCAGAAGTTCATGACGATGACGCCAAGCAGCAGCGGCACGGCCTGCACCAGACGGCGAAACAACAGACGCGTCACCATGGCAGTCGCCTCCTCATCGGGACGTCACGACGCAAGCCAGACGTCGGCGAGCGCATCGCCCTGCACGTTGGCACTGGTCGTGGCACTGCGCACGTTGGTACGCGAGAGCGTGAACGATTCCATCTCGACGAGTGGCACCAGTGGCACGTCGGTGGCCGCCAGACGGGCGAAGTCGTGCGCGAGCTGCTTGCGCTTGGCGTTATCGGTCTCGACCGTGAGCCGGTCGACCAGCGCATCCATGGCCGGGTTCGAATAGCCGGTCGCGTTGCGGAACGCCGCGCCCTTGACGATGCCGTCCGTCGTGAAGAACTGCGTCACCACCGGCACCAGCTCCAGCGGCGCGGTGAAGTTCGACACGGCGATGTCGTAGTCGTAATCGCTGTAGATGCGCTTGAGTGCCGTGGCGCGGTCCACCGAATCGAGCTTCACGGTGATGCCGACGTCCTGAAACGCCTGCTTCAGATACTGGCCGAGCTTCGCGTTCTCTTCGAACCACGCGGCGGCGACGAGATTGATGGTGAAGCGCGAGCCGTTCTTTTTCGGCAGTCCGGCGGCATCGAGCAGGGCGTTGGCCTTGGCCGGGTCGAACGGATACTTGGGCACGTCGTCGGTGAAGAACAGCGGGTTGCTGCGGAAGATCGGCGACACCGCCGGTTTGCCGCGCCCGAAGTAGATCGTGTCGATGATGAACTTGCGGTCGATGGCGAGCAGCAGCGCCTGCCGGACTTCACGGCGCTTGACGTGTTCGCGTCGTTGATTGAATTCCACCGTGACCGTCCACGCGGCGTTTTCATAGCCCTTGGTGTCGAGCACGATCTTGCCGGTCTTGACCAGACGGTCGATCTCGCGCCCGGGCACCGGGTTCGAGAATGCCACGCCGAGTTCGCCGGTTTCCAGCGCGGCCGCGCGCGATGCGGGGTCGCCCCACCAGCGGATGATCAGCTTGTCCGGATACGGTTGCGCCGCGTTCCAGTACTGCTCGTTGCGGGAATACGCGACGTGGCTGCCGCGCACCCACTGCCCGTACTTCCACGGACCGGTGCCGACGGGCGTGTTGTTGAGCGGGTTCGTGATGATGTCTTTGCCCGCATACAGATGCTTGGGCACGACGACCTGATACTGCCCGGCGAGAATCGATTTGAAGAAGAACTCCGGCACTGGGGTGGTGAATTCGAGCTTCACGGTATGCGCATCGACGGCGCTCACACGCTTGAGCGCCTTGAGCGCGACGCCCGCAGAGATCGGCTTCCAGTGCTCCTGCACGTTGTAGACGACATCGTCGGCAGTGAACGGCGTGCCATCGTGCCAGCGCACGTTCTGGCGCAGCGCGACGGTGTAGGTTTTGAAGTCGGCAGAGGCGCGCACGTCGGTCGCAAGCACCGGCTGAAACGCCAGCTTCTCGTCGATCTTGAGCAGGCGTTCGAGAATCTTGGTCGAGGTCATGAACGGGCTGGAGCCACCACCACCCGGCACAAACAGCGCCTGCGGTTCGAGCCCGCCCCAACTGGCCACGAGCGTGCCGCCACGGCGCGGGACACCAGCACCCGGCGCATCGGCGGCGACGGCACGCGTCGGCGAGATCAGCCAACCCGTGGTGCCGGCAACAGTGGCAGCAGCGGTGGCGAGCGTGCCGCCAGCGGTGCGGTAGAGGAAGTGGCGTCGGGACATGCCCCGGGTATTGCGCATGATGAACTCCGGAAAACGCGGCGCTCACGCGTTTGCGCTGGCGCCTTGATACGTGTGGCGTACGTCGTTGCGGCGGGTTGGCCGCATCAATTAGTGCTTCAGGCCGGTGGCAGCGTGGCGTAGCTCGCGCGGCCGATGGCCACGAGGGCGCCCTGCGAATTAAAGAGATCGACGTCGGCTACGCCGATGCTCTTGCCAAGGCGGCGCACGTGGGCAACGGCGCGCAGGTCGGTATCGATGGCCGGCCGCAGATAATCCACGCGGAAGTTGACCGTCGGCAGACCGCGGCCGACGAGCATGCCCACGGCAAAGTCACCGACCGTATCGATCACGGCCGCGAGCGGGCCGCCATGCCACTGACGGGTGCCCGAGCCGCGTTCGAACGCGTTCTGAAACGGAATCTCGACGTCGAGCGTCTGCGCGTCATGGTCGATGCCGGTTACGCGCATGCCGAGCCACGCGATGAAGGTCGACTTGTCGAACGCCTGCTGTACCTGTTCGGCGGAGAGCGTGACGGGGGTGGCCGCGGTGCTCATGCGGCCACCAGTACCTTGCCGACGATCTGGCGGTTTTCCAGCGAGGCGAGGGCGTCGGCACCTTGTTCCAGCGGCCACTTCTTGTCGACGAGCACGCGCAGCTTGCCGGAGGCGACGAGGTCGAGCAGTTCGTGCAGGTCTTCGCGCTCCCAGCCGTTCGAGCCGCGCACTTGCAATTCGAACGTCCAGATGAAGCGCAGGTCTTCCTTGGGATCGAAGCCGGCGGTGGCGCCACAAGTCAGAATGCGGCCGCCTTGGCGCAGACAGCGCAGCGAGCGCGTCCACGTATCGCCGCCGGTGAAGTTCACGACGACGTCCACGCCGCCGTTGTTGCCAGCGCCGCGACGGCGTGCCGCCTTGCCGTAACGCGTGCGTACGACTTCCACAAAGTCTTCTTCGGTGTAGAGGATGATGTCGTCCGCGCCGATTTCGCGCAGGCGCTCGCCTTTCTCGACCGAGCCTGCGCAAGCAATGACCTCTGCACCAGCCAGCTTGGCGAGTTGCACGGCGCACACGCCGACGCCGCCGCTGGCGCCGAGAATCAGCACGCGCTCACCGGCTTTCACCTGTCCGATGCGCTGCATCATTCGCAGTGCAGTGCCATAGGCCACCGGCAATGCTGCGGCGTCGTCAAACGAGACGGCGTCCGGCAGGCGTACGAGCTGGTGCGCCGGCACGCGGCACAGTTCGGCCAGACCGCCGTGGGTGGTCTCGCCGACGAGGCCGCCGGTCACGCGATTGATCGGGTCGACCAGCACGCGCTCACCGACTTGCCAGCCTTCGACGCCCGGGCCGATGCTGGCGATTTCGCCGGCGACATCGAGCCCGATGATGACGGGGAACGGCAGCTTGATGCCGGGCATGCCGCGGCGGGTGAACACGTCGTGATAGTTCAGCGACGAGGCGCGCACGCGCAGCACCACTTCGCCGTCGCCGGCCACGGGATCGGGGAAATCGGTTTCGAGACGGAGGGCGTCGTTGCCGCCGTGTTCACGCAGGACAATAGCTTTCATAGTGGCGATTCGTCAGTTTCAGGGTGAGCGACGCCCTCGGGCAGTCGCCGATCATTTAAAAAAGAAAGCGGGAAACGAACCCTGTTGGTGCCTATCGATGCAGGACGCGGCTGATGTGGCTTATGCCGCGGAGCATCGAGTCGGGATTGGTTGGGGCCGTATCGGGAAGGTCAGGCGGTCATGGGGCTTCGGGCGCGCTCGCCAGTCCGTGAATCGCCTGCGCCGTGATTTGCAGGCCATGCGTGAGCACGCTGTTGCGCCACACCGACGACACCGGCACGAACGCGTCGAGCACGTCGGCGCGCAATTGACGGTCGCGCAGCGCATCGGGTTTGGCCGGTGCACGTGAGCGAAGCCACTGGTCGAGCCGGTTGGCGACGCTGGCGTTCGAGCCGCGCGTGCCGAATTCGACCACAGCCCCGATCACCGGGCGGCCTTTGGCGAATTGCTCCACACCACGGAACACGAGGCCCTGATAGTCGGGGCGGCGCAGGCCGTGAGGGCGTTGATCGAGCACACGTTCCGCACCCCACCAGCGGGCGGCTTCGCGTTGCTCGGCGCTGTCTTCGCCGTTGAAGCAAAGGAAGAACGGCTCGCCGTACTCGCCAATGCCTGTGTGCCAGTCGATCAGGCCGATGCGCTGCGCCTGCGACAGGTCGCGCTCGATAATCGTCTGAAGCGTGACGTTCGACCATTCGCGCGACTGGCCGCCATAAATCAGGCCGTCCGGGTGCGTGTACTGACCGCTCGCCAGCGTGTTGAACAGGGCGTCGGCACCCTGCTCGGCACGAAACGCATCGATGGTGCGTGCGCTTTGCGCGAGACCGTCAGTGGTCCATTCCAGCGGAATCAGATGCTCGTGCAGCGTCGCGTAGGCGGTGTTCTGCGGATACGGCTTGGCATGGTCGACGAAGTTGCGATTCAGATCGACGTTGTGCTCGGTCGTACGCGTGGCATGCGCAAAGCCGTAGGGATTGAGCGCATGCACGAAGGTCACGGCCACATCGGCGGGCAGCGAGTGGGCGGCGTGCGTGAGCCACGCCGTTTGCACGGCAGACCCTGCGCCGCCTTCGAGCCCATGCGTGCCGCTGATCGCGAGCAGTTGATGCGGTGCGCGTGCGGGCCCAAGCCGGGCGACATCGATGCTCAGCTCACTGCCGTCGGGCGCTTTCGCGTCCGGGTGAACGTAAGTGCTGAGGTCGGCACCGGCGTGATCGGCCGCGGTGCGAAAGCGTTGACGCGCGTCCGCATAGTCCACACCGAACGCCTGCCACCAAGTGGGTTGCTGGCTCATGCCAGATCTCCCTCGATGAATTGCAGCGCGACGTGGAAGCCATCGGCGGCGGCCACCAGCACGCTGCCGTCGGCCAGCGTCGTCGACGGCACGCGGTTTTCCTTGAGCGTAGCGAGTACTTGGGCGAGCGAGCGCGTGCGCAGAATGAGTGCGACGTTGCGTTCGCTGCCGTCTTGCGTCGTCTCGACCTTGCCGAAGCGGCGTTCGGCCTCGGCGGGCGTGACGAATTGCACGCGCGCGCGGCCGGCTTGCAGCGCATAGCCGTCGTGACCCGAGGCCGTGAGCACGCCCGGGCCAAAGACGCGGTCGTAGAGGGCAGCGGTCACGGCAGGGTTCGGCGACGCGATGACGAAGCCGACGATGTCGGTCACGCCATTCGGGTGTTCACGCCACTCATCGCGCCACACGTGTTCGGGCGTGAAGTGGTGGCAGAAGAACGTGCGGCCGTTGCGCACGAGTTCTGTCGCGAGGCGCACGGTACGGAAGCGGGCATCTTGCGTGGTGCCGGCGGGCAGGCGCACCGGGCGGAAGAATTCGGCCGGGGTTTCCACGGCGACGCCGCGCGCTTCGAGACCGGCATGCAGCGCGTGCGAGTCTTGCGTCTTGAAGACGAGTCCGGTGAGGCCGAGCGGAGCCTGCGTGACGTCGGGGCGTGCGGTCGACTTGCCGGCCTCATAGCCGAGCAGTTCGAGATAGTTCTCGCCGAAGATGGCCAGATGGTTGCTCGTGCCCAGCGAATGGTGACCGCGCTCGGTCAGGGCGAAGCCCAGACGGCGGTAGGTGTCGACGGAGGCTTCGAGTTCGCCTTTGACGTTGATGACAACGTGATCGAGGACCGGGGCGGGGATCTGGCTCATGCGCGGCCCCCGTTGCTGAGGCGTTGGCGGCGCTGGATCAGCGGGAATGAAATGAACGAAACGGACGAAACGAGGGTGGCGGCGATGGCAACGCCTTGATCGATACGACTGGACACGACAGCTCCCGGCAGGAATAGGACGACGCGTCCATTCTAGGAGGAAGTGTCCGCCGGGCAAACTGACCGTTTTTGCTTTGCTTAGCGACGACGGCGGGATCGTGAGGCGCTCACGACGCCGGGGGCCTCGGCAGGGGCTTCATGGGCGCCATGGGCTTCAAGGGTGTTCACGAGATGGTCGGAGAACGCCTTGACGCGGGGGCTTAGCTCGCGCCGTGAAGGGTACACGAGATAGAGGCCCGCTTGCGAGGACGTTGGCGTCGACTTGCCCGCCGGTGTGGCGAGCGCCCAACGCACGAGTTCGCCGCGTGCGACTTCGGGCTCGCAGGCGTGCTCGGGCAGGACGGCCACGCCGGCCCCCTTGAGGGCCAACTGCTTGAGCAAAGCAAAGCTGTTGGTCGCCACCACCGGGTGAGCGGGCGCGTTCAGTGCGGCAGAGCGGGGCAGCGCGGCGGGGGCGGCGCGGCTTTTGAACGCCAGTTGGGGCGCGTCGGGCGTCTCAGATTCTCCATAGGCCGGATTGACGAATCTCCCGAAGCTGAAGGAGGCAATGCGCCGCGCGATGACGTGATCGCCGCCCGGGTTGCCCCCGCGAATCGCCATATCGAGGTTGTCGTCCACAAAATCGCTCACGCTGTCGTCGACGAGGATGTCGAAGCGAATCTGGGGATGCGCGGCCCGAAACGAGACGACGGCTTCGCTCAACGTATCGAACGGAAAGTCGAACGGCACGCTCATGCGGATCGACCCGGCGAGTGCGGTCATACCCGACACACTCGCGACACCCTGATCTTCGGCCTCCCGCAACGCCGCAATCGCCGGGGCGACACGTTCGTAGTAAGCGCGCCCATCGTCGGTCAACGCGATACGCCGTGTCGTACGGCGCAACAGCACCGCGCCGAGATGCGCTTCGAGGGCGGCCACGCGGGCGCTGACGGTCGAGCGGGGAATATCCAGCAGGCGCGCCGCGCCCGAGACGGCGCCGCACTCCACGACGGTCACGAAGGCGAGGGTGGCGTTGAGATCCATTGTCCATTCCATTGGCAAGTCTTGCCAATTTTAGACGGCTTATCGTGCAGATGCCGAGTCGGCAGAATGACGATGAACCTCACCGTGTGTGAGCCTCAATTTCCGGCAAGGAGCCAGACGTTTCATGCAATCCGAATTCAATCCGCATGCCGACACCGTGTCGTTCGCCAACATGGCGGTTCGCCTGATCGAAGGTGTGAGCACGCCCCGCCACGACAGCGCACGCGATCTCACGATCATGGACATGACCGTCAATCCGCAGGGCGGTGCGCCGATGCATCGTTCGCTCGATGAGGAAAAGACGTTCGTTCTCACGCACGGGCGCTTGCGATTCACCGTGGGTGAGACGACGCAAGACGTCGCCGCTGGCGACACCGTCAACGTCGCGAAGGGCGAGGTGCACGGCTTCACGAACGACGCCGACACGCCCGCCCGCATGCTGCTGGTGTCGACGCCCGCGCGTCACGATGCGTTCTTCCGCGCCATGGCGGCGCTGCCGGTGCCGCACGAGCCCGAGGCGGTGCGCAAGGTGTGCGAGACCTACCGGCAGGTGATTCTGGGGTTGTAATCTCGCCCCGGCTTACTGGTCGAACGGCACACCCGCTGCGCGCAGCCGCCGCATGGCGCTATCCAGATGGGCCCGCGCACTGTGCGGGTCGCCTGCGCGCATCTCGGCAGCGGTACGGCGCGCAATGGCTTCGGGCACCGGGCGAAGTTCGCGCCCGGTACTCATGGCCTTGCATTGCACTTCGCAGGCACGCTCGAGGTAGTAGAGGTCGTCCCACGCTTCTGCGATGTTCGGCCCTGCGACCATCACGCCATGATGTTTCATAAAGACGATATCCGCGTCGCCCATCGCTGCGGCGATGCGGTCGCCTTCCTCATTGCCCAGCGCGAGCCCGTTGTAGTCGGTGTCGAGCGCCACGCGGCCGTAGAACTTCAGTGCCGTCTGCCCTGCCCAGACAAGCGGTTCGCCTTCGCTCATCGCGAGTGCGGTGGCCCACGGCATGTGCGTGTGGAAGGCGACGCGTACGCGCGGGTTGGCACGATGCAGCCGCGCATGGATGTAGAACGCCGTGGCCTCGGGCACACCGTCGCCTGCGACGACACTGCCGTCAAGGTCGCAGACCAGCAGACTCGACGCCGTGACTTCCTCGAACGCGAGCCCGAACGGGTTCACGAGAAAGTACCGGTCGCTGCCGGGCAGCATGGCCGAGAAGTGGTTGCAGATACCTTCTTCGAAACCGTGCATGGCCGCCAGACGAAAGCACGCCGCGAGTTCTTCGCGAGCGATGCGTACGGCAGGGGCATCGAGATCAATGTCTGTCAGACGGCCATGCGGCGATGTCGTCGCACTATCGTTGGTCAGGGTCAGCGTGTGTGCCATGTCGTCGTCTCCATGAGCGAAGGGGCTGGCGTCGCGCGCCTTACCAGCCGCACCCGTCGAATAATGGCACCACCGCGTCGAGCGTGGGAAGTGTGGCGTCGGGCGTGTAATCGGGCAGGCGCTGGCGGCCCGTGCCGCGATCGATCCAGACGCAACGGAAGCCGATGTCGCGTGCCGCCGCGTGATCGAGATGCGGGCTGGCACAGATATGCACCACATCTTCCTTCGTTACGCCGAGCTGCGCATGCGCATGGTCGAACAGACGCCGGTCCGGTTTGTACGCCCCGGCCTGCTGCGCGGTGATCACGCGATCGATATGGCCGCCGAGCTGCGCTACGTTGCCCGCGATGATGTCGTCGTCCGTGTTGGAGACGATGCACAACCGGTAGCCGCGCGCCTTGAGGGCGGCCAGCGTGGCGACGACTTCGGGGAACGGCGGCATCGCCGAAATATTGCCGGTCAGCACTTCGATGTCTTGCGGCGAGGCTTGCAGCCCGAGGTCTTGCAGGGCAAGCCGCAAGCCTTCACCGGCCACGTCGCGAAAACGCTGGAACGGCGGCGTTTGCTCGAGCCGGTGCTCGTGATGATCGAACCGCGCGAGCATGTCGCGCGTGGCGATCCGGTGATCCGGCTTGCTCGCGAGAATGCGCTCGACGGCATTGCGCAAGCCTTCATCCCACTGGATCAAGGTGCCGTAGCAGTCGAAGGTAAGCCATTGCGGCCGGGAGCTTTGATTGAGCGAGAGGGACATGGCAGGTGGCGCGGGAAGCGCGTTATCGATGGGAACACCGCCAGCGTATGGTGTTCGCCTCATATTTTGAAATTAAATTAAAATGTATCACTTATCGATAATGTAAATATGGTGCCGCCATGCTCGATCTTGGCTTGCTCAGAACACTCGTTGCCGTCGTGGACGAGGGCAGCTTCACGCGCGCGGCCGAGCGGGTGCACCGCACGCAGTCGACCGTGAGTCAGCAGATTCGCCGTCTCGAAGACGACTTAGGCCGCCAACTGCTGATGCGTGATCGTTCCGGCGTGCTGGTCACGCCCACGCCGCATGGCGAGTTGCTGGCGCAATACGCGCGCAAGTTGCTGGCGATCTCGACCGAAGCGCTCGATGCCATGGAAAGCGATAACCGCGTGACGACGGTGCGGGTGGGCATGCCTGAAGACTTCGATGCGCGACGCATGGCCGACATCCTGTCGCAGTTTGTGCGGGCGCAGCCGGATATCCGGCTCGAAGTGCTGGCGGGGATGAGTACGGATCTGCGCCAGCGGCTCGCATCGGGCGACCTTGAACTGGCGCTCGTGAAACGCGAGCCCGGACAAGGGGAGTGTCTTGCGGCGTGGCCCGAGCGATTGGTCTGGGCGATGGCGGCCGATGCAGGGGCGCAGGCCTTTGCCGATGCGCCGGTGCCGCTCGCGCTGTTTCCACAGGGATGCATCTATCGGCAGCGCGCCATTCGCAGTCTGGATGCGCAGCACCGGCCGTGGCGCATTGCGTTCGGCAGTCACAGCCTGACGGGGATTCAGGCGGCGGTGTCGTCCGGGCTCGGGGTATCGGTGCTGCCTGAGAGTGCGCTGCTGGACGATCACACGGTATGCGACACGCTGCCCCCGCCACCGCCGTCGGAAATCGCATTGATCGACGGTGGCGGTCCGGCATCGGCGTCGCAACGTGTGCTGGCCGAATTTCTACGGCACACGGTGATGGCGTAACGCGATCATGCTGCGCCTGACGCCGACTCGCCCCGGCGCTCGCGCGCGTCGGCAGGCCCCATGCTCAATTGCACGGCCAGCGCACACAGGAATGCGAAGATGCCGGCGGCAAGAAATGCGCCGCTGAAGCCGCTGCTGTATGCCACACGACCGGCGTTGAGCAACGCGGTGTTGAGTGCTGTGGGATACAGATGCAGGGCCTGCGCGAAGTCGCCCGCTGAAATCGCATCGGCGAAGTCGAGCCGGGTGGCCACGTCGTGGGCCGCCGCGACCGGCGCTGCACTCAGCACTTGCGGCAAATGCGCCGCGACGCTGCGATGCACGCCCGCCGTGAGGACGGCGCCCAGCGCGGTATAGCCGAGCAAAATCCCCGAGAAGCGGAACGTCGTACTGATGCCCGAGGCCATGCCGGCGCGCTCGCGGGCAATCGTGCCCATGATGGCCTTCTGCGTTTCGCCGTTGAGCAAACCGCCGCCGCTGCCGAGGACGAACATTGCCAGCATCAGCGACAGCGTCGAATGGGCCAGACCCTGCGATGACACATACGACATCGCCAGATTGCCCACGCCGGTGAGTCCCAACCCGATCACGAGAATCCGGTACGACGGCAGCCATGCCGCCAGCCGTTTGCCCACTTGCGGCAGCAGCAACATCGCCACGGCGAACGGCAGCATCGCAATACCTGCGCCTAACACCGACTCCCCCCGCGCATTCTGGAGAAATTGCGGCAACAACGAGGCCATCACTTGCGCACAGGCGGCGTAAGAGAACATGGCGAGCGTGGCACCGGCGAAGGGCCACGAGCGGAACAGCGACAGGTCGAGCATCGGATGTTCACGTGCGCGTTCCACCATCGCGAATACGATGAACAACGCACCACCTGCCGCGATGCGCAGCAGGATGCCCGGGCTGGTCCATCCCTGCGCCGGGCCGACGATGAACGCCCATGTCACGCAGAACATTGCCGACGCAAACAACGCGATGCCGGGCACGTCGACCGGACGCTGCACCTGCGCTTTCGATTCAGGCACGATGCGCACGACGGCAAATGCCAGTGCCGCACAAATCGGCGCATTGACGTGGAATGCCCAGCGCCAGCCCAACGTGTCGCCAATGATGCCGCCGATGAGCGGCGAGAGCACCATCGTCAGGCCCATCACCGCGCCCCACAAACCCCATGCCCGGGCGCGGGCTTCCTTTTCATGAAACCCATGACCGATGATGGCGAGCGCAGGCGCGAGCAAAAAGGCCGCCCCGACGCCTTGCGCGGCACGAGAAAAATAGAGCCATTGCGCGGTAGGCGCGAGACCGCACGCGAGCGAGGCCAGCGCGAAGCCCGCGATGCCGCACAAAAACACCCGTCGGCGGCCAAAGCGGTCGGCAATCGACCCGGCGGGCAGCAACAGCGCGGCGAAGCACAGCACATAGGCACCGATGACCCATTGCACGTCGGCGAAGCTCGCATGCAACTGCGCGGAGATTGTGGGCAGCACCACGCCGACGACGTTGGTGTCGAGCACCGTCATCGCGCAGCCGGTCGAGGCCGTCAGCAACAGCGCGAGACTGCCCGTCGCCGAGCCCTCCGGCGACGGGGCGGCGCTACCGGAATCAGCGGAATTAACGGACTTGGGCGTTGCCATGGTTGCTATCCGGTTGTGTCAGGCCGTCGACACCGGCCTTAGCGATTTCTTCGTCGTGCTGCGGGGTGTCGGCCGATACGCCAATGGCGCCCACGACCGTGCCGTTCACCACGAGCGGCAGACCGCCGCGCATCAGCACATAGCCGGGTGCTGTGCCCACTGCGCGACGGCTGCCGTTCAGCGCATCTTCGAGCACACCGCTCGGGCGGCGGAACAGGGCGGCGGTACGCGCCTTGCCCGGTGCGAGATCGACGCCCGCCGGGACGGCGGCGTTGTCCATGCGCACGAGCGCGATGGGCAGGCCGCCCGCATCGACGACCGAGATGACGCACGGCCAGCCTTCGGCCGCGGCTTTGGTCTGCGCGGCGCGAATGACGTTCTGGGCGGCGTCGAGCGTGAGCACCGGGCGCGTGGGCAGTTCGGCGGCACGCGCGACGAGGGGGGCTGCGCCCGCACACAAGGCAATCGATACGGCGATGGCCTGTGCGGCACGGCGGGTCTTGAAGGTGTTGAGGGTGCTGAAACGGGACATCGACATCATCATGAAACTCCCTGCAAAGGTGACAAAAGCACGCGAACTCGCGACGTTAGTTGTGGGCGATTCGCATGTGGTCATTCGAACACGCCAGGGCGCGTGAGTCATTGCCGGGCGGCGGCGAAGTTATTAGGTTCAACCTAATGAAATGCACGGTGACGGGTGAATGGCGGGCGCGGTAGCATGGCGGGCAACCCCTGCCAACGATGAGGACTTCGTGGAACTTCGGCACTTTCGCTACTTCGTGACGCTTGCCCAGACGCTGCATTTCGGCCGCGCTGCACAGGCGCTGGACATTGCCGCACCCACGCTGACCGTGCAGATTCAGGACATCGAGCGCGATTTGGGCGTGCAGCTATTTGTGCGCAGTCGACGCGACGTGCGGCTGACGCCGGCCGGAGAGATGTTCCTGCTGGAAGCGCGTCAGGTACTCGCGCAAGCCGAACGGGCCGTGCTCGCGGGGCAGCGGGCAGGGCGTGGCGAGACCGGAAGGGTGGAAATCGGCTATGCGGGCTCGGCCGTCTTCTCCGGCGTGTTGCAGTCGCAACTCGCGACCTTCCGGCAGGCGTGGCCCGGTGTCATCGTCACCGCGCGCGAAGTGCCGCAGGGCGAGTTGCCGATGATGCTTATCGAGAACCGTATCGACATTGCACTGCTGCGCATGCCGATGAATCTGCATACCCGCCACCGTGCGCATGTGCTGTTTCGCGACAGCTTCTGCGTGGCGTTGCCTGCCGGTCACGCGCTGGCCACACCGGCCGGTGCCGTCGATGCCGATGCGCTGGAGAACGAGCGCTTCATCGTGCCCGAGCAACCGCTGGGCACCTACGAAGTGGCGCGACGGGGTGGCTTTACGCCGGTCGGCACGACGACCCCCGGCTCGCTGGTCGCGGTGCTCTCGCAAGTGGCGCTGGGCGAGGGCGTGGCGATCGTGCCGGACGTGCTGGTCGGTGCGACGGCGATTCCGGGCGTGGTCTTCAAGCCGTTGGCCGGACCGCCGATTCACTCTGAGATTTCTGCCGTTTTCCGCAGCTTCGAGCCGTCGCTCGCGGTGTCGCGTCTGATTGCGCAAATCACCCAGACACCGGCTATTACGTCGTACGCGCTGTTCGATCGGGCAGAGTGAGCCGGGCGGTCATTCGTCCGGATGAAAGCGGGCGAGCAGTTCCAGAAACAAGTCCAGCGCCCGTGTGTGCGGCCGTGAGGTTTCGGTGATGGCGCTGATGGTGTTCTCGTACTCCGGCCCTGACGGCACCCGAACGAGCGCATGCCGTTTCGAAAACAACGATGCGTAGTACTGCGGCAGCAGCCCCACGTAGTGCCCGGAAAGCACCAGCATCGCGACGGCTTCCAGCCCCGACGCCGCCGGGCCGCGCGTGAGGCCCAGCGTGTTGAGTGCCTCGTGCACGAACGGCTGCGCGCGATAGACCAGCGGCAACGTGTTCGCGTCGCGCAGGCGATGGCGTGCCACAAATAGCTGATGGCGTTCGATAAAGAGCCGCTGGTAGTTGAAGCCGGCTTCGCGCCGGTACATCCCTCGAATAGCGATCTGCACCCGGCGCTCGCGCAACGCGAGGTCGAGTTCGTTGAAGGTCATCACCGTGAGCTCGACCTTGACGTCCGGCGCCTGCGCCTTGAACTCGGCCAACGCCTCGGGGATATGGCATCCCACATCCGACACGATGTGTTCGACCATGCCGATCGACAGCGTGCCTGACAACACGCCGCGCACCGCGTCGATTTCGGGACGAATCCGCTCGAGCGACTTGAGCGCGTCGCGTGCCAATTCCAGCGCCACCTTGCCCGCGTGCGTCAGCACGAACCCCGATGGGCCGCGCTCGCAAAGCCGTGCGCCCAGCGTCTCTTCCACGTCGCGGATGTGACGGCTGATCGACGCCTTCGACATATTCAGCTGTTTTTCCGCCGCCGCGAAGCCGTTGGCCTGCGCCACGGCACAGAAGATGCGAAGCGAGCGCAAATCCCGTTCGTTGAAGTCCCGTCCCGCCATGAATCGGTTCCTGAAAGGTTTCGTTTTTTGAAACCATACCAATAAAAAAATCATTTTTCATGATCTTTTTGCCCGCATACAGTGAATTGCAAGGCCCCCGACATGAGGTCGTCATGACCCGCAGGGCCGGACAGATTCAACAACACCCCACAACGCGAGGCACGCTATGAAGACCTGGTCCAGAAGATCCTTTGTGAAGGCGACGCTTGCCTCGGGCGCGGTGTTCGCGCTGCCGACGCTGGCGTTTGCCGAGGGCGGCACGCTCGCCGATATCAAGAAGCGCGGCAAGCTCACCGTCGGCACGGAAGCGGCGTATGAGCCGTTCGAATATGTCGAAAACGGTCAGGTCGTCGGCTACGGTCACGACGTGCTCGAGTTGATGGCCGCCAAACTCGGCGTAAAGCTCGAACAGATGAACCTGCCGTTCCAAGGCTTGCTGCCGGGCCTGATGTCGCACAAGTTCGACTTCGTCGCGACGAGCGTGGGCATCACGCCCGAGCGCGCCAAGCGCTTTGCGTTCAGCCAGCCGGTGGGTGTCGTGCGCTCGGTGCTGATGGTGCGCGCAGACGACACGTCGATCAAACGCGACATGGACATCGGCGGCAAGACCGTGGGCACGCAGATGGGCTCATCGTCCCAGCCGGTCGCCGACGAGTTCGAAAAGGAACTGAAGGAAAAGACCGGCAAGGGCTACGCAGGGACCAAGCTGTTTCAGGCGTACCCGGATGTCTCGAATGCGCTGTCGAACAAGACCGTCGACGTCGCGCTGATGCCCTCGAACATCGCCGCCGTGCAGATGCGCAAGCAACCCAACGTGTTTCGCATCGCCGGTGAAATCGGTCAGCCCAAGCTGCTCGCATGGGTCGCCAACCCCAACGATCTTGAAATCCGCAAGTTCATCAACGACTCGCTCGACGAGTTCCGGGCGAGCGGCAAGCTGGCCGTCTTGCAGAAGAAATGGTTTGGCGCGCCGATGGAAACACCGCGTGAAAACTATCTGCCCGCTGGCGCGATCTGACGGCCGCCGCCATGCTGGACTGGATCGATAAAAGCGGCGTCATCGCCCCGTTTCTCGAGGGCGTGGTCTCGGGCACGGCCGTGACCATCGGCGCATCGGCGGTGGCGTTCGTGATCGGGATGGCGCTGGGCATCGTGCTGCTCATTGCCCGCATCGCACCCTTCGCACCCGTGCGCTCGTTCGTGGTGTTGTGGGTGAGTTTGATTCGTGGCACGCCGGCGCTGATTCACATGCTGATTGCGTACTACATGGTGCCGGCGATGCTCGATATCTCGATCTCGCCGATCACCGCAGGCATCGCCGCGCTGGCGTGCAACACGAGCGCCTACATCGTGGAGATTCTGCGCGGTGCGCTCGGCACGATTTCGCCGGGGCAGCGTGCCGCCGCGTATGCGCTGGGCATGCGTGCGCCGTACGTCTGGCGTCATGTCTTGCTGCCGCAGGTGATCTACCGCGCGATTCCGCCGCTGACGAGCGAGTTCACGATTCTGCTCAAGGCGTCGTCGCTGATGTCGATCATCGCCGTGCCCGAGTTAGCCACCGTGGCACGCAACGCGACATTGCAAACCGATCTGCCGTTGCAAGTGTTCGCGGTCACCGCAGCGGTGTACTTCGTCATTCTGTTCTGCATCTCGGCAGCGTCGCGCATGTGCGAACGCCGGGTGTCGAGGATGCTGCCCCATGGTCATTGATTTCACCATCGTCAGAGACGCCGTCCCGGTCTTGCTGGAAGGGCTGCGCGTCAGCGCGCTGGTCAGCGTGATCGGCATTCCACTGGGCATTCTGATCGGCATCGTCGCCGCGTATGCCACGCAATCCCGCACGTTGCTCAAGCCCGTGGCGCTCGCCTACGTGGAACTGGTGCGCAACATCCCGTACCTGATTCTCGTCTACCTGTCGTTCTTCGGGCTGCCCAAGCTCGGCGTCGGTGCGTCGGCGATGACGGTCGCGGTGGGATGCACGGCGTTCTACACCGGCGGCTATTTCTGCGAAATCCTGCGCGCCGCCTTGCGCAGCGTGGCGCGTGGCCAGACCCACGCGGCGCTCTCGCTCGGCATGACGTACTGGCAGACGCAGCGCCACATCATCGCGCCGCAGTTGTTCGGCTTTCTCGTGCCGCCGACGACCAGCCTCGTGATCATGATGTTCAAGGACTCGGCCATTTTCTCGGTGATGAGCCTGCCGGAGATGACCTACCAGAGCAATCTGCTCACCGCCAATACCTTTGCTTACGTCGAAGTGCTCGGCACCACGGCGTTGCTCTACTGGGTCAGCAGTGTGGTGCTGGCCAGCGTGGGGCGGCGTCTGGAGACCGTGATCGGACGACGCGCCCGCCACGTCTGACGGCACTGCGACCCTCTCGAACGTCACCACCAAGGACAACACGATGACTACCTACACCGTTGCGCCGCGAATCGGCCACCCGACGTTGCTGTATTCGGAACTCGATCTCGACATCGACAACCTGAAGGCCGATATCGCCGTGCTCGGCATGCCGTACGGCGCGCCGTATGCGGCGTCGGACTTCAGCAACGACCAGACCAATGCACCCTCCGCGATTCGTCAGGCGACCGATCGCGTGGCGCGCAAGCCTGATCACTACGACTTCGACATCGATGGCCCGTTGTTGCAGGGTCGCACCGATGTGCGGTTTGTCGACTGCGGCGACATCATTCCCGACCTGACGAAGCCGGGCGAGCACTATGCACGTGCCGAAGCGGCCGTTCGCAAGATCGCGGCGGGCGGTGCCATGCCCATCGTGCTCGGCGGCGACCACGGCATTACGACGCCGGTGTTGCGCGGGCTCGATCAGAAGGGACCGATCACGCTGGTGCACATCGATGCGCATCTGGACTGGCGCGATGAAGTGAATGGCGTGCGGGAAGGGCTGTCGAGCCCGATTCGCCGCGCTTCGGAAATGGCGCACGTGGATCGCATCATCCAGATCGGCTTGCGCGCACAGGGCAGCGGGCGCGAAGCCGAACTGGTGGCCGCGCGCGCATACGGTGCCGAATTGGTCACGGCCTACGAGTTGCATGATATCGGGATGGATGCGGTGCTCGACCGGATTCCCGATGGCGGCAACTACTACCTGACGATCGATGCTGATGGACTGGACCCGTCGACGATGCCCGCCGTGGCAGGGCCGGCGCCGGGCGGCGTGACCTTCGTACAGGCGCGCAAGCTGATTCATGGGCTGGTGCGCAAGGGGCGCGTCGTGGGCATGGATATTGTGGAGATTCAGCCGGAGAAGGACGACGCCAATCTGATTTCGTGTGTGACGGCTGGGCGGTTGATTCTCAACCTGATCGGCGCTTCGATCCGCGCCGGATATTTCGACAAGCAGGCCGACAAATGATCTCACAGGCGAGTTCGGCCGAGCCGGTCATCGACATCCGGGGCATCGACAAGTGGTACGGCACGCACCACGTGTTGAAGGCGTGTTCGACGCAGGTGAGCAAGGGCGAGATCGTCGTGGTCTGCGGGCCGTCGGGCTCGGGCAAGTCGACCTTGATCAAGACCGTCAATGCGCTGGAACCGATTCAGAAGGGCGACATCGTGGTCGATGGCGTGTCGCTCATGGCGAAGACGACACGCCTGCCGAACCTGCGCAGCAAGGTCGGCATGGTGTTTCAGCACTTCGAGTTGTTCCCGCATCTGGATCTGACGCGCAACCTCACGCTGGCTCAGCAGATCGTGCTGGGGCGCGATGCCGATACGGCACGCGCCAAGGCGCGGGCGTTGCTCGATCGTGTGGGCTTGTCGGCGCACGCGCACAAGTATCCGGGCCAGTTGTCGGGCGGTCAGCAACAGCGCGTGGCGATCGCGCGTGCGTTGTCGATGGACCCCAAGGCGATGCTGTTCGACGAACCGACGTCGGCGCTCGACCCCGAAATGGTCAACGAAGTGCTCGACGTGATGGTGGAACTCGCGCGCGACGGCATGACGATGATGGTGGTCACGCACGAGATGGGCTTCGCCCGGCGTGTGGCCCATCGCGTGGTCTTCATGGAAGACGGCGCCATCGTCGAAGACTGCCCGACCGGTGCGTTCTTTCAGGACACCGCCAATCCGGCCGTCAAACGCTTCCTTTCAAAAATTCTGACGCACTGAACGCTCATGACGCATACCCGAATCCGCAAATTCAACACCCGCGAAACGTATCCCGAGCAGAAGCTCGACAACGATCTCTGTCAGGCGGTGATCGCGGGCAACACCATTTATCTGCGCGGCCAGATCGGTCAGGATCTGGACACGCGCGAGTCTGTCGGTATCGGTGACGTCACGGCACAGACCGAGAAGGCGATGGCCAACGTGGCGATGCTGCTTGAAGAATGCGGCAGCAAGCTTGAGGACATCTGCAAAGTCACGGTCTACATCATCGACCCGCGATATCGCGAGGCCGTCTATCTCGTGATGGGCCGGTGGCTCAAAGGCGTGTTCCCCGTGTCGACCGGCATCGTGGTGCAGGCGCTGGCGCGCCCGGAGTGGCTGGTCGAGATCGATGTGACGGCGGTGAAGCCTTAATTCACTTACCTTGTGATCGGCACGTCCGGGATTTCAATATCCATCAGTGCCGAACTCAGCGACTTGCCGTGGGCGTCCAGCGCGAGCGAGCGTGTGACGCCCCCGCCTAAGGCATTGCCCAACACGAAGTTGAAGGCGGCCAGACGCGGCAACTCGTAGCGAACCACGTCGCCGTGCACGACATCGCTCAGGAAGGCTTTCACGTAGGCCGGGGTGAGGGCGGCTCGCAAGTGCTCGTAGTGCTGCGCGTCGTCGCAGATGACGGAGACGTTCAGCGTGTTGCCCTTGTCGCCAGTGCGCGAGTGCGCCAGTTCACGTAGTTTCATCTCAGGCCTCGACAAAAGAGAATGCCGGTGTCGCGTGTTCGCGCGGCAACAGCACCGATTGCACGGCGAGGACTTCGCGCGTCGATTTGGTGACGCCACCACCACCGGCCGGCCCGTTCGTGTAAAGCGTTTCCACTTCATTGCCGATGCGCACGGCCTGCTCTGCCGACGCCGTGCGCCCGGTCACGCGCACCCGCACTTCGTAGGGTTCCGCATGGTGCGAACCTGCGGTTTCGCCGTGCAGGGCGTTCACGCCAATCAGGTCGAAGCGTAGCTCGCTCGCCTGCACACCGGTCAACGCCAATCGTTCGCGAACGATGTCGAGTGCGAGCCTCGCCCGTGCCACCGCGCCGGGGCCGGCATACGAAATCTGCCCTTCGCCGATGAAACCGTCGACATAGCCGACCGACACCTTCAGCGTCCCGGTGCGCGGTGTGCCGTGCCCGCCGGTGACCCGCACGCGGTCCGTGGCTTCTTCCGTCACGACGACCTCGGAGAAGTCGGCAACCACGTCGGGTTGCAGATACCGGCGCGGATCGTGAATCTCGTACAGCAGTTGTTCCTTGCAAGTCGCGGGCGTCACGTGGCCGCCCGATCCCGGCACCTTGGTGATGACCACCGTGCCATCCGCCGACACTTCGCCGATGGGGAAGCCGAGTCGCGCCAAGTTCGGCACGTCTTTGACGCCGGGGTCGGCAAAGTAGCCGCCGGTCACTTGCCCGGCGCATTCCAGCAGATGGCCGACGACAGTGGCCTGACCGAGCGTATGCCAGTCATCCATGCGCCAGCCGAACGCGTGAATCAGCGGCGCAGCGAACAGCGAGGGGTCGGCGACACGGCCGGTCAGTACGATGTCGGCACCGGCGGCGAGTGCGTCGACGATACCGGCCGCGCCCAGATAGGCGTTGGCCGACACGATGCGATCGCGGTAAGCCGCGACGGGCTCGCCCGACTCCTCAAAGTTCAGATCGCTGCGCAAGACAACATCGAGCACGTCGTCGCCGGTGACGGCGGCGATCTTCACGTTGTCGAGTCCGAGCGAGCGGGCGATTTGCGCCGTCTTTTGCGCAGCCGCCAACGGATTGGCTGCGCCCATGTTCGAGATGATCCGCACGCCGTTGCGCATCGCGGCGGGCAGCACCGCGCGCATGCGTGCTTCGAGCAGCGGGTCGTAGCCTTGTTGCGGGTCGCGGCGCCGCGCCTGCTGCGCGATGGCAATGGTGCGCTCGGCGAGGCATTCGAACACGAGGTAGTCGAGCGCGCCATGCTCCGCGAGTTCGACCGCCGGTTCGATGCGGTCGCCGGAATATCCCGCGCCCGCGCCGATCCGGATGCGGCGAGTGTCTTGATGGGCTGTCATGCGTATGGCGTCCGGTGATGACTGCTTAGATAGGAAAAACACCGAGGACGACGGCCGCGATCGTCATGACGATCGACGCGCCGAACAACAACGGGAACGTAAATTTCTGATGATCGGCGAGGTCGATGCCGCACAACCCCACAACGAGGAACGTGGCGGGTGTGAGCGGGCTGACCGGGAAGCCGGTCGTCATTTGCCCGAGCAACGCAGCTTGGCCGACGTGCACCGCAGGCACCCCCAGTTGACCGGCCACTTCGGCAATCACGGGCAACACGCCGAAGTAGAACGAGTCGGGGTCGAACAGCATGCTCAGCGGCATCGACATCAGCCCGAGCGCCACGGGAATGTGGCCGGCCATCTCCGGCGGCACGAAGCCGACGGCGGCCTGCGCCATCGCCTTGAGCATGCCGCTGCCCTGCATCACACCGGTAAAGACACCCGCGGCGAGCAACACGCCCGCCATCATCAGGGCGGCGCGCGCATGGGCGTCGATGCGCTTGCGCTGCATGTCGACGTTCGGATAGTTCACCATCAGCGCGATACACAAGCCGACCATGAACATGATCGCTGGCGGAATCTTCTCGCCCATGACGACCATGGTGCCGAGCACGATCAGCGTGAGCACGATGTTGAACCAGAAGTTCTTGGGTCTGCGCAGTGCCTGTTCTTCCGGTGTGAGTTCGCGCTTGGGTACCGGCACCGAAGCACTACCGCCAGTCAGACCCAGACGCTTCTCCTCGCGACGGCCCAGCCAGTACGCCATGCCGAACACGAACACCAGTCCAACCGCCTGCACGGGAATCAACGGATTGAACAGACTCGACACAGGCAGATGCAACGACGCCGATGCGCGAATCATCGGCCCGGTCCATGGCAGGAAGTTGATGCCTGCGGCCATCGATACGGCAGCGGCCAGCACGCGCCGGTCCATGCCGAGGCGATCGTAGAGCGGCAACATCGCGGGAATGGTGACGAGGAAGCAGACTGCCCCCGAACCGTCGAGGTGAATCAGCAGCGCGAGCAGCGTCGTGCCCACCACGATGCGGCTGGGGCGTGTGCCCACGGCGCGCAGAATGCGGTCGATGATCGGGTCGAGCGTGCCCGCGTCGGTGATCGTGCCGAAGTAAAGAATGGCGAAGACGAACATGCCCACGACCGGTGCCAGACTCTTGAGCCCGTCGATCACGAACTTGCTGGTCTGAAAGCCGAACCCGCCGATGAGCGACGCCACGATCGGCACGATGATGAGGGCTACGAGCGGCGACATCCGTTTCGAGAGAATCGCGCCGAGCAGCACGACGATGGTCGCCAGCCCCAGTAATGGCAGCATGTGCTTGTCTCCAAATATTGTCTTTTAATGCGATGGAGCGTAAGTTCGGGGCTGTGATAAATCAATTGAAATGATTTGATTGCAGTCATTACAAACCATAATGGATATGAACCTTCGGGACATTCGCGCTTTTATCGCCGTTGCACAGACCGGCAGCTTCACGCGGGCGGCCACACGGCTGCACTTGTCGCAACCGGCGCTGACCGTGCAGATCCGCCGGCTGGAAGAAACGGTGGGCGTGCGGCTCTTCGATCGCAATAGCCGCAATGTGGCGCTCACACCGACGGGGCGTGATCTGCTGCCGCTGTTGCAGAAGTCGCTGCAAGACATGGAGCAGGTGTTGGTCGACGCGCGCTCGCTGGGCGATGGGTCGACGGGCACGGTGCGCATCGCGTGCTTGCCCACATTCGCGGCGAGTGTGTTGCCGGAGCTGATACAGGAGGTGAAGGCCGTCGTGCCGCGTGCCGGGTTTCATGTCCGCGACGCGGTCGCCGGTGTGGTGAACACGCTGGTGCGCAATGAAGACGTCGATATTGGCCTGACGGGCGGTGAGTTGAACGACCCCGCGTTTGAAGTGTTGCACGCGGGCGGCGATCGTCTTGTGGCGGTGTTGCCGCAGCAGCATCCGCTGGCGCGTCGCCGGCGCATCACGTTGGCCGATCTGGCCGGCGAACCGCTCGTGTTGACGTCGCAAGGCACGAGCGTGCGGGCGGTGGTCGACAGCGCTTTCGCCAACGCCGGTCATACACCGGAGATTGCCTGCGAAGCGACTTACATGATGACGGCCGTCGCGATGGTGCGTGCCGGACTCGGTGTGACGATTCTGCCCGCGTCGGCGCGCGAGGTGAGGGCCGAGCCTGAATTGCGCGTGAAGGCGATTGACGATCCCGCGTTCCTGCGTCCCATTGCCTTGATCAAGAAACGTGGACGCACACTGCCGCCGGTGGCGGACACCTTCGTCGCGATGATGATCGACCGGCTCTCGTCGGACTGAGTGGCGAGCGCTGTCGAGGCGACGCGCTCACCAGTGTTCAGAAGCGTCGTCGGACGTAGACGGTCGCCCCCGTCTCGTGCGAGCGGAACAGCGCAACGCGCGCGCTGGCCGAGACGACCCAGTCATCTGTGCGGACCTGCAAACCGCGCTGCGGTTGCGAGCCGAGCTTCGAATCTTCGTTGTTCCACTGCACGATGGAGACCTGCGCCACCGATGACGGAAGCCCGCGAAGCGCGCCGGTCCCGGCCGCGCCTGCCGTCTGCCCGGGGGCTTGTCCCGGTGACGTCGCCGGACTGACCGCGATGCGGCGTACGTCGTAGCCGGGCTGCACGGCATACGCACTGTCGACAGTCTCGTCGATGCGCGCGACTGACGGCGTGAAGGGGAATAGTGCAGGACCCTCGTTCGAGGCAGTGGGCGCCGGTGGTTGTGGCGTCGTCTCGAAGCGGTGGAGGAAGTGGCGAGGCTCGGGTGCCAGCGCAGCCGTTTCCGGCGGGAGCGGGGCAATGTTTGCCACCATCATCCCTTCGGATGAGTCTGTGCCGGGTCCGCCCGCGAACGCGAATCCGCCGAGCGAAAAGAGCATTGCGCCGACAATCGTTTCGTTCAGGCACGTCATGGACATGCCTCCCCTGGAGCGGTTGAAACGTCACGTGAGGGCCCCTGCTTCCTGACTGACCGCCCTCGCGGGCGAGCGTCAGGATGTTTTGCTTTGTGTCAGTGCTGATCTTATGGACTGCACGTACAAATTGTAGTCAGCCAATTGCGCTTCGCCACCCCAATTTGTGCTGATGCGCGGGCGCTCAATTCGGGCGTCGGGCCGACAGGCCCGTGGCGTATGCCTTCGGCGTGTGGCGCGGATTCAGGCGTGCGGGAATTTACTGATGCGGCACACCGTCCTCGAACGCGACCGTGCTGCGCTGCGGGTTGGCAATACGGATGCCCTGTTCGCGAAAACGATCGGCAATGCGACGGTTGAATTCGCGTTGCACACCCCAACGCGTTGTGTCGGTGCACTGCATTTGTCCGCTGAGCGCGATGGCGGCACCGTCGACCTGATCGACGCCCCAGTAGCTGAAGTCCGACTTGATGCCGTCGCGGTAGGCGGGGTCTTCTCGCAGTGCAGCACCGATTTCCTTGAGCGTGGCGACCGCGCGATCGATGTCTTCTCCGTAGGCAATGCTAACTTTCACCGCCGCGTTGCCCAGCCCGCGATTGGTATTGTTGACGGTGGTCACCGAGCTAAACGGTACGGTGTACAGCGAACCGTCGCTCGCGCGCAGCCGGACCGTGCGGATCGACAGATATTCCACCGTGCCCGAGACGCCCGCGAGCGTGACCCAGTCACCCACCTGCAACGCGTTTTCCATCAGCAGGAAGATGCCGGTGATGAAGTCCTGCACCAGCTTCTGCGAGCCGAAGCCGAGGGCGACACCGAAGATGCTCGCCCCGGCCAGCAGGGGGCCGATGTTCACACCGATCTCGCTCATGCCCGTGAGGATGACCACGAGCGCAATGCACGAGAAAAGCAACGCGCGCAGCATCGGCAACAACGTGCGCAGGCGGGCCGCGCGCATGACGTCGCCCTGATGCGTCCATTGCTGAAGACGCCGCTCGATGGCGATGTTCGCGGCTTCCCACACGACGAGTGCGATGGCAGCGGCAACCGCGATCGTGATCAGAGCCGAGGCCAGACGATGGCCGATGGTGCTCGATTCAAAAGTCTGCCAGACCGGCACGCCCCAGACCTGCAACAACAGCGCCACACTGATGATGCCGACAATGGTCGAAACAACACCCCGTACCAGCGGGTAATAACGGTAGGCATGTCGGTGGACGAGCGTGCGGTCCTCGTCGCGCCGCTCGAACGCGCGTGAGAGTGCGCCGAACAGGACGATGGACACCAGCCGCATGCCGATGATGACGGCGAGCGTGCGCCCGCCCAGCGTGATCAGCACGCGATAGCCGTTGTGCACGTCGAGCGCCCAGATAAACCAGAGCGCCATCACCACAAAGATCGACGCCGGTGCCCACGCGCTCGCCAGCGTGCCACCCACCATGGCGAGTGACGGATGCTTCGCGCAATACGTGCGAATACGTGTCGCGACGGGGCGGGCGCATTGAAGGATGAGCACCGACACGAGCAGGTGGCCGATGAGGGCGACGCTCTTGAGCAACGCCATGTGACCTGCGTCACTGAGACCGAAGTTTGCGGCGATTTCTACCAAGGCCGTGCAGACGCCGACGACCAGCGCGATACGCATGATCCAGCGTTGCGCGAAGGCTGCCCCGGTGTCGCCGATATGCAGCAGCCGGAGTTGCGGCGCGTCGGGCTGAAAGAACAACCGGCTGACGAGCGTGATCAGACGGCAGATCACATAGATATCGATCAGCGAACCGAGTGCCGTCGCCACCGGCGTATCGTCGTCGACGAGCAGCGACATCATCAGGCTGGCCACCCCCGCGAAGACGAGCAGCGGCAACAGGCGCAGCAGCAGCGTGACGAACGCGCGCGGCATGCGTCCGAGCAGGTTCTTATGCTGCTGCGCGTGGCCATGTCCGCGCGATTCCGGGCTCTCGGCCGAGGATGCGGCGTCCGATGGTGTCGCGGCGTCGCGGCGGGCGGCCAGCTCGGTCAGCAGGCGACGCAACAGCCGCTTCGCGATCCATTCGATCGCAAACGCGGGGATCAGCACGGCGAGAATGATCAGCACCGCATGCAGCAGGTCGGCACGTGCATCGGCATGACGCACGGTGTCGCGCCACCAGCCGTTGACCGACCCGACATCGAGCAGCGAGTGCAGCGACTGGCGCAGCCCGGCGCCGATTTGTGTCGCCCAACGCGACCCTTGATGCACCAGCATCGAGGCGAGTCCGTTCGACTGCAAGGCAATCGGTGCGGCGCTGGCAGTTGAAGTAGATGCGGCAGATGCCGCAGAGGCCGACGATGCAGCGGCGGGTGCGCTTGCCACCGCCGGGGGCGCGCTCAAGGCACCGACGGCGGCAATGGCCCGCAGCGTCGTTTCCACTCGCGCGCGATCTTGCGGGTTCTCCAGCACGGAGAGCGCCTGCTGGGCCTGCTGTGGTGTGAGCGCCGGTGCCGCATTGGCCTGCGCGGCCGACGCCGGCTGAAGGCTCGTGGGCGCGCTTGCCGGCGCGGCAAGTGAGGCAAGTGTGGCAGGTGTGGCAGGTGTGGCCGCGTGTGCAGCCATGACGAAGAAAGTAAGCAGCCAGCCGAAAAAGACGTGTCGCATTGGTTTGACAGAACGGGGCACGCCGAAGCGCGAGCCCGTCAGAAGGGGCGATGGGCACAACTTAACATGACCACGACTTCTGCTAAATAGTTCGGCGAGTAGTTCTGGAAGTAGTTCGGGGAGTAGCGCGCGGTGGCGTACAGACGCCGCCAGCGACGCCCGTCACTATCGATGGCATCAACGGCGGTCGCTTCCGGCCGCCGTCACGCTGGAGAGCGCCGTGGATAAATCAGGCAAACAACGCACCGGGCAGAAAAGGGACAAGCGAATGCTTGCGCCTCCCGGGCAAAAGAACAAGTTCCCCGAAAAGATGTGGTCGAATCAACGTCCCCCCGAAATCACCCATTCGAAACTTGCCGGAAAGTCACCCGCGACACCGCCCGTGCATACCCACGACGCACAGCCGCTGGACGCCACTGGCGATCAGGCGGCACATGTCGACGACGGCAAGGCGAGCCCACAGGATCATCACAAGCAAAACCGTAAGCATTGACAACGAACGGTTGCCTTTGCAGGTATCGTTCGGCGAGGTCGTCATGTCTTACGAAATGCTGTTGTTCATCACCCTCATGTTGATCGCCGTGTCGGCGCAATTCATCTGACCGTCTGACATCTCATACGGCGTTCATCGACTCAAACAAGTTGTCCACCCGCACGGGATGTCACGCCCGTGCGTTGGCGCATCATTTCGCTGGCGGCGTGTGATGTTCTGCGGATCTGAAGACGGCGTCGGCGTTCGCTTTCTGCGCGTCGGACATGCTGTTGTAAAGGGTCTCGAACGGCGGCCCGAGTTTGGTGACCCCATCGGCGTGCGCCTGCGCAAGTTCGCTGTACGACTTCATGTCGTCGAGAGCGGACATGCGGTTCTGGTTGTCTTTTCTCGATTGCGCCAGCGTCGTCATGGCATCGCCGTTGGCGCGCATGACGTCCGTGAAGTCTTTCCACAAGCCCTCTTGCGAGCGCGTGATATGCAGTTTTGCGTGGAGATCGGTAATACGGGTTTCGATACGCGAGCGCGCGGCCGTGTTCACGAGGTGCGGCTGCCCCGGCGTGCCTGCGCCTGCTGGCATGGGGGCCGATTGCGCGAAGGGGGAGGCCATCGCGAGTGTGAGACACGTTGTGGTGGCAATCCACCGGGTGGTATTCGGTGAATCGGGGGATAACGACTGTTCCATGGCGGGTCTCCGTATGACTTCACGGATTCACCATGCCCGCAATATCGCTGCCGGTCCGTTCGGTAACCGACGAAGTTACACCGGCGCACGCAGGGTAATCCCTGTCCAGTGGCCGTCGGCCTGCAACTCACGGATCAGATCGGCGATGCACTGCCGCACGGCCAGCGTGGCGGAACCCACCGGTAACGAGTTCGACCAGCACACGCTGGCCGGGCGTACCATCTGTGGCGACACGATACGCACCGCTTTGGGGCGTAGCGCCGGATCCCGCGGCGCCAGTGCTGAGGCCGGCAAAATCGCGCACGCGTCGCCGGCGCGAGCGATATCGATCAGCGTGGGCAGCGAGTCGATATCGGCAACGATATTCAACTCGACATTGGCCTGCGAGAAGCTGCGCTCGATCAACAGGCGCAGGCCATTCGATGCGCTCGGCACGACCAGCGGCACATTCGCCAGCCGTGCCAGTTCACAGGTGCCGCTCGCGACGTCGTTGCCGTTTTCGCGGGCGCCGGGGGCGATGTCTGCATCAGCGTAAATCTCGGGGCAGACCAGATGTCCGCCCATCACATACAGCTCTTCGTCGAACAGCGGCATGACCGAGATACCGCGCGTTTCCGAATCGCGGAACAACATCGCCAGATCGAGCCGCCCGTTCGCGAGCAATTCGCCGATGTAGCCGCTCATGCTCTCGAAGATCTGCAAACGAATGCCGGGATATTGCGTGCGTACGCGCTGAAAAAGCGGCACGGCAAGGATCGCGGCAATCGTCGTCGGAAAGCCCACGGCCACCGGCCCTGCCTCGCTGCCACCTCCCTCGCGGACCTCTTCGCGAATCTGCTCCATCTGCCGCAGCACGACGCGCGCATGGCGATAGAGCGTCTTGCCCGCGTCGGTCGGCACGACCCCTTGCGCACTGCGAATCAGCAACTGCGTCTGCAATTCCTCTTCGAGCGTGCGCAACTGCTGACTCAGCGACGGTTGAGCGATCAGCAGCCGTTCGGCCGCCTTCGAGAGGCTGCCGCTGTCGACGATGGCGACGAAGTTGCGCAGTTGCCGGACATCCATGAGCGAGAGATGGAAACAGGAATAGGGGATTGGGTCATAGCGTACCCCTATATGCATCGCTTTGAAATGGGGGCCGCGACAGCGATTCCTAACCGGCGAGAACCATTTCGAGGGGTAAGCCATAGGTTGCACCTATGCCCATATCTGAATTCAGTATTTCCTCTCCGGCTTTTCGCGCGCCTATAGTGCGGCAGGAAAACGCATAAATCGGAGACAGAACAAATGCAGATGCGTGAACGCACTTCCCTTGGTACGGCCGAGCATGCGCCTTCGGGCGGGCTTTCCCCGACCGGTACGACACATCGGTTTCGCGACGCCTGGTGGCGCCTCATGGATATGCGCATCGGCATCGTGCCGCTGCCCGTGCATATCGTGCTGGCCCTCGCGCTGATCGCGACGGCCGCCACCGGCAAACTCTCTGCCGAACTCTCGCCGATCATCGCGTTGCTCGCCGTTTGCAGCTTCACGTGCATGGAAATCGGCCAGCGCATTCCGATCTTCCGCAGCATCGGGGGCCCGGTGATTCTGGTCACGTTCCTGCCGTCGTATCTGGTCTTCACACATGCGCTGCCGCCGGCCGTGGTCAAGCCGATCGTCGACTTCTGGAAGGCCGGCAACTTCCTGTATCTGTTCATTCCCGCGATCATCGTCGGCAGCATTCTGAGCATGGACCGCAAGGTGCTGATCGGCGGCTTCCTGCGCATCTTCGTGCCGCTGGTTGCCGGTTCGCTGCTCGCAGGCGCTGTCGGGACGGCCGTGGGCACGTTGCTCGGCATGGGCGTGTTCCATACGGTGTTCTTCGTCGTGATCCCGGTCATGTCGGGTGGTCTGGGCGAGGGCGTCATTCCGCTCACGCTCGGCTATTCGGAAGTGCTGCATCAACCGGCGGGTGAATTACTCGCGCAAGCGCTGCCGGCCGTGATGCTCGGCAACGTGACGGCGATTGTCTTCTCGGGTGTGCTCAATGCCATCGGCAAGCGCTATCCGTCGCTGACCGGCAATGGCCAACTGATGCGCTCGGGTGACGACGACCTGCCGGAAACCGCCAAGTCCACCGCGCCAATCGATGCCACCGACATTGCTGCGGCCGGCATGATCGCCGTGTGCCTGTACTTCGTCGGCATGCTCGCGCAGAACACGCTGGGGCTGCCGGGCCCGGTGATGATGCTGGTGCTCGCCGTGGCGGCCAAGGTGTTCTTCGTGTTCTCGCCGCGGCTGGAACGGGGCGCAGGCGTGGTCTACAAATTCTTCGCGACGGCCGTCACTTATCCGCTGCTGTTTGCCATCGGCGTCGTCATTACGCCGTGGCAGAAGATCATCGATTCGTTCAACGTGCCGACGCTCGTGACCATCGTCGCGACCGTGGCCACGCTGATGGTGACCGCGTTCGTCGTGGCACGCCGCATGAATATGCACCCGATCGATGCGGCCATTGTCGTGGGCACGCACAGCGGCCTCGGCGGCACCGGCGACGTCGCGATTCTCACCGCCGCGAATCGCATGCGTCTGATGCCGTTTGCCCAGATTGCCACCCGTATCGGCGGCGCGATCACGATCACGCTGAGCCTGATTGTGCTCGCCAAGATCGTCTGATGCACCGCCAGTCTTTTACTTTCCTCCGGAGAACGTTGTCATGAGGCCCCTCGACGGCATCAAGGTCATCGCGCTCGAACACGCCATTGCGGCGCCGTTCTGCACCCGTCAACTGGCCGATCTCGGCGCCCGCGTCATTAAGATCGAGCGCCCCGGCGTCGGCGATTTCGCCCGCGCCTATGACGCACGCGTCGAAGGCATGTCGTCGCACTTCGTGTGGACCAACCGCTCGAAAGAGAGTCTGTCGCTCGACCTCAAGCAGCCCGCCGCGCAGGACGTGCTGCACCGCCTGCTGGCCGACGCCGACGTGCTGGTGCAGAACTTGGCGCCGGGGGCCGCTGACCGGCTCGGCCTGTCTTATGAAGCGCTCGCCGAGAAGTATCCGCAGATCATCGTGTGCGGCATTTCGGGCTACGGCCCGGACGGCCCGTATCGCGACAAGAAGGCTTACGACCTGTTGATTCAGAGCGAATCGGGGTTCCTGTCGGTGACGGGCTCGCCCGAAGCGTCGGCCAAAGCCGGTTGTTCGATTGCCGATATCGCGGCGGGGATGTACGCGTACACCAACATTCTGTCGGCGCTGTTGCAGCGGCAGAAGACGGGACGCGGCTGCCGCATCGACGTGTCGATGCTGGAGTGCATGGTCGAGTGGATGGGTTTTCCGCTGTATTACGCGATCGACGACCAGAACCCGCCCCCGCGTGCCGGTGCTGCGCACGCCACGATTTTCCCGTACGGGCCGTTCGCCGCTGGCGATGGCAAGACGGTGATGCTCGGATTGCAGAACGAGCGCGAGTGGAAGGTGTTCTGCGAGAAGGTGCTCGAAAAGCCTGAACTGACCGACGATGACCGTTTTCGCTCGAACCCGCTGCGGCTTGAGAATCGCGAGGTCTTGCGCGCCATCATCAATGAGGTGTTCATGCAGTTGAGCGCGGCGCAACTGGTCGCGCGCCTCGATGCGGTCGGCATTGCCAACGCCAATCTGAATTCGATGCACGACGTGTGGAACCACCCGCAACTGGCGGCGCGCGGTCGCTGGACCCAAGTGCAGACGCCGAACGGTCCGGTGACGGCACCGCTGCCGCCGGGCGTACCGGCGTCGTTCGCGCCGCGCATGGACCCGATTCCCGCGCTGGGGCAACACACCGACGCGATTCTCGCCGAGCTGGGCCTCACGGCGGCGCAGATCGCCGAGATGCACGCCGGGCACGCGGTCTGATGCGCAAGGAGATACCGATCATGCCATCCCGTTCGTGGTTGTTCGTGCCGGGCAATCGTCCCGAGCGATTCGAAAAGGCGCTTGCTGCGGGTGCCGACGCTGTCATCGTCGATCTCGAAGATGCCGTGCCGCTTGCCGACAAAATCACTGCGCGTGCGCAGGTGCGTGAATGGCTGGCGGGTGATGCGTCTGAAGCGGAAGCTCCCCTCTATGTGCGCATCAATGCGGTGACGACCGACTGGTTTGCCGACGACGTGCGCGCGCTCGCGGCGTTGCCGCGTGTTGCCGGTCTGGTGGTGCCGAAGGCGGAGGATGCCACCACGTTGATCGCAGCGGCGACGGGGGCTCACGACGCGTTGCGCGTCGTGCCGTTGATCGAGACCGCTCGTGCGTTTGGCGGGCTCGATGCCATTGCGGCGTCCCCGCGTGTCGAGCGGCTAATGTTCGGCACGATCGATTTTCAACTCGATATCGGCGTCGAAGGTGACGGCGACGAGCTGCTTTACTTCCGCTCGCAACTGACGCTCGCGTCGCGGCTGGCAGGCATCGGCGCGCCGGTGGACGGCGTGACCACGGTATTCGACGACGCTGACGTGATCGAGCAGGAAGCTCGCCGCGCGAGACGTCTCGGCTTTCGCGGCAAGCTGTGCATTCATCCGAAACAGATCGCTGCCGTGCATGCCGCGTTTGCGTGGCGCGACGATGAGATCGCATGGGCCCGACGCGTGGTCGCGGCCGCCGAGGCGAGCGGCGGCGCGGCCGTCGCACTCGACGGAAAGATGGTGGATACGCCGGTCCTGATGAAGGCGCAGGAGATTCTGGCGAGCTTGCCGGGGTGAAGTATCAACTCACAGATCCAATCGCGAGATCTTGGTCCCGGAAAGCGAGATGTCACCCATCAGTCCGCTGTTGGTCATGACAAAGGCTTCGACCGGGTGACTGGTCGTCGTCGTATCGATCTGACCGTTTGCGCCGACTTTCACGATCGCGACAGAGGCGTCGGCACCGGCCGACCATCCGTTCGATTTGACGAATTTGTCCAGCGCTTCCTGCGTCATGAACAGATACACCATCGACTTCGATTGCATCCCCAACTGGGCGCCCACCGAAGCCGACGAGACGCTGTAATACCCGCTCGTGCGCGTTCCGACGCGCAGTACGCCGTCACCGTGCTGTCCCCCCACGATCACACCGGCCTGAATGACGGAGGGAAACACCAGCACGCCTTGTGCCTTGCCCACCAGTTCGCGCGAACCGGGAACCGTCGAAAACAGCCGCGAAAGCGTGCCGTCAGCGGCGGCGTCAATGGACTGCTTGCGTGAATTATTGGCCTCGGGTGTCGCCGGTGAGTTGCCTGTCGTCGAGCATCCCGAGAGGACGGCAACCAAAGCCGCTGCGACAACGGAAGCCCGGAAGAATTGGCGACGAGTTTGCATGGTGATCTCCGAATATTTTTTTGAGGCACCCACCGATTGAGCCGAGCTCCGCGCGCCAGCGCCCACGGAAACGGCGGAAATGTCCCCGCACACGCATCTCAGGGGCAATTGTCTGAGAGTGTCAGATTTGTGACGGCAAGTTGCCATTGGTATTTGGGGCAGCACCGATTGCCCGTCGGGGCAGCGAAAGATATCGACATCAGGTCTCGTTTGCGCCACGGGGTCCGGCGCTCTCCTGTGCGGGGGAAGGCGCCCAACCTTCGCGCGCAATGACAACCGGTATCTCCGGTTGTTCTTCGAAATGAGGCGACATGATCTGCACGCCATATTCGTTGAACACGTCGACGATCTGACTATGCAGTTCGCTCAACATGACGAGGCGCTGCGCAGGATTCACCGGCGCGACATGCAAGTCGTACTCGATATAGAAGTCCGAGAGCGAACGTTGCAGAACGAATGGCGCCGGCGACTGGGCAACGCTTTTCGTTCGTGCCGCTGCCAGACTCAGCATTGCCTGCACCTGCCGCCATGGCGTGTCGTAGCCGATGGTCACCGAGGTGACGACGAGTGCCGGCGCTTTGCCGTCGCGGCTCGAGAAGTTGTGCACGATGGCACCAACGACAACGGCGTTCGGAATGGTGACTTCTTCCCGGCGCACGTTGGTCAGCTTGACCGACAGGGTATCCACGCTCACCACGACCCCGGCCGTGTCGCCGATCTGCACCATATCGCCCGCCTGAAATGCACGGCTGTAGGTCACGACGATGCCACTCATCAGTTGATTGACGATGCCTGCCGAGCCGAGCGAAATCATAAGACCCAACAGCACACTCAAGCCCTTGAAAACATCACTTTGCGCGCCCGGAAAATAAGGATAAGCAAAGGTCAGCGCAAGCGCCCAGACCACAATCGCTACGATGCGGCGGGAAGCACCCGCAGTGTCGGGATGCAGGCCCGGGATATTGAGATGACGTTGCTGAATCGCTGAAAAGACGTTGTTGATGAGATTGTGCAGCGCCCGTGTGAGAAGAAATATCACGGCAATGGCGATCAGTCCCGGAATGGCATTGACGATGCCCAGCGCGAAAGTGTTCAACAAGTCCCAGAGAAAGCTGCTCAAGCGCTCGCCCATGGGCTCGGAGACGGGGAAGCGCTCCAGCACATAGATGAGATAGAGATAGACCAGCGCGGCCACAAAGAAGAGAAAAAGCAGTTGCACGATCTGCCGTGCCAACTGGAACGCCGATCCGGTCCAGTCGAAAGTTTGCGACGTGCGCCGGAGCAGATGGGCCTCGACGGCATATTGGATGCGCGTCTGGAACCGGGTTTGCAGCCGGCCGGCGATCCAGACCACGACGCCCAGAACGACCGTTGCCAGCAGGGAAAGCAGGATGCCGCGAATGATGTTCGGCCAGTGCAATTGCGCCCGTCTGGCGGCTAACGCGGTATCGAGCCGCCCCTGCGTCTCCTGCGCGATGACCTCGAACGGGCGGTCGTCGGCTTCGTCAACATCGCCCGCCAGCAGCGCGAAAAGAATGCGGTCGCCGCGACGGAATACGACACCGTGGTTTTGTCCCATCGATGCCTGAACCGCTTGCGTGGGAAGACTCAGAACGCTCTCCGGCAACCCGTCGAGCACGGCGTAGGAGCGATCGGCCCGCTGCTGCGGTGTGGCGCCACTGAGCGACGCGCGAAACGTGGCGATGGGGCGATCCATGTATCGGAGGTCGGCGGCAGATGCGTCCGTTGCTGCGGCAGGCCGTGACGCTTGTGCGTGGGCCGCTGGCGGCGCCGCGACTATCGCCAGACAGATGGCCAGCGACATCAGGAAAGACGTCAAGCGCGACGCAAATTCCCGGCAAGACGGCCGTATCGTCGCGTCTCGCGAAATGTCATAAAAGGTCGCAGGTGCGACAGTGCGGGTCATCATGGACGCTCCTGAATTGTCACAGCGGACCTGTGGCGATTCTCGCGCGAACCCACATGCCCCGGGGGGCAAAATACTTGCCCTAAACCCCGATGGCGCGCTCGCGCATCCGGCGCAAGACTACGGGCCTGCACCCCCTCACGCGACATCCCGCAAGGAGGCATTCATGGGGAATGGCATTCGGCCTGCCGACGCGAAACCCTCGCAGCCCGGCCAAACACCGGACGCGGATATGTCGCTCGTGCAGGGCGATCTGGGTTTTCATCTGCAACGGCGTGTGCGGCTCATTCCCGCCGTCGGTATGGGGGCATGGCGCAGGGCGCTGATCTTCGCCGCCGTAAGCTGGTTGCCGCTGGCCGTGTGGGCGGTACTCACAGGCCGTGCGCTGCAAGGCACCGGCGACGACACCCTCGCCGCGCATTTCGGCATTCACGTGCGGTGCCTCGTCGCTATTCCGTTGATGGTGGCTGCGGAAGGTGTGGCGCAGAAGATGATGCCGCCGCTGCTCAAATACTTCATCGACAGCGGCGTCGTCACCGAGCAGACCGTCCCGGAATTTCGGCGGCAGTTGTCGCGCGTGGCGCAGCTTCGCGATCGCTGGCTGCCTTGGGTCGCCATTTTCGCGGTGGCGATCGCTGGCTCGACGATAGGTGCGTTGTACGGTCGCGCGGAGGATCTGGCGTGGATGAATCAAGGTGAGAGCGTGCGCGACATCACCTTCGGCGGTTGGTGGTTCGTGCTGGTCATTCGTCCGCTATTCACGGTGTTGCTGCTCGCGTGGCTATGGCGCGTATGTCTGCTGTTCGTGCTGCTGCTCAAGATCGGCAAGCTCCCGCTGGCACTCGTGCCGTCACACCCGGATCGCGTGGGCGGCCTCAGTTTCGTGGAGCACATGGCATTCATGTTCAGCCCGGTGGCGTTTGCCATTTCCGCTGTCGTCGCCTCGTCGTTTGCCCACGAGGTCGTGTATCACGGTGCCAATCCCTTGCAGATGAAGGTGCTACTGATATCCAGCGCCGTGCTGATTTCGGTCGTCTTTCTGATTCCGTTGCTGCCGCTGGGTATCCCGCTCGGCCGGCTCAAGCGCCGGGCGGCCTTCGAATACGGCAGTCTGGTGGCGCATCACGACCGGCTCGTGCATCAGCGCTGGATTTTGCATCGCGATGTCGGACGGCCCGAAATACTCGATGCTCCGGAGTTGGGGCCCGTGGCCGACGTCCATGCCATCTACGACGCCGTGGTCCACATGCGCTCGATCCCGCTGAGCAAATTGTCCATCGTCGCGATCGTGGTCCCGGCCACGTTGCCGATGCTCTATGTCGCGGCGATGCAGTTGCCGTTGTCTGCGGTGTTGGGCAAGGTATTCAAGGCATTGATCTGATAGGCCGGGCGTGGAACGTGGTTAGAAGCTCATGGCGAATCCGAACGAGACGCCCTGAACGTTATGTCCAAAGACGTAGCGCGCCATCAGCCGCGTGCGGGTCACGACGACCGGATACTTGCTGCTGTCGAGCTCCAGCCCCACGCCGAGCGACGTCAGATTGTTAAACCCCAGCACGCCGGCACTATCGCCGAAGTATTGCGAGTAGGCGGCTTCCAGCACGTAGCGGACCGGGCGGTCGAGCGCGCGCAAACCCGTTGGCGCCCGCCAGCGCGACCACAAGCTGATCTGCTGCGCATTGGCGCTTCCCTGAACGCCCACCGCCGAACTCCCGAAGCTGCGCAGGTGGATGTTGGTCAGACGCAATTCGACGTCGATTTCGTACGCCTCGCGATAGTGCTCGAAATCGAGCATCAGCGAGCCGCCGAGTCCGTAGGCATTCAACGCACCGTTGTCGAGAAACTGCGCATTCAGATCCGTTGCGCGATTGAGCAACGTTTCACCCACACGAAGATCGCTGACCACGCGCCCGAGACTGCTGTTGAAGATCGGGCGGAGCACCAGTTCGTCGGAGAGCCGGAAATCCCAACCGACGCCGATGGTCGTGCTTAGGGTGTTCCAGCGTACGGGGAGTGAGCGATGTTCCGTGCCGTCCGAAGCCACGAACGTGGGGTCGTATCGGCTGTAAGCCAGCGTGCCTTCCAGATATAGCGGAAACGAGCGGCTGAGCGTGAAGCCGCCGCCCAACTGCGTTTGCCAGAACCCGGGGTTCCCGGTGGAGCCGTTGTTGATGGAGAGCGAACTCGTTGTCACGTCCGGCACCGTCGTGTAACTCATGATGGCAAGCACGCTGTTCGCATGACTCTTTACGTCGGTTCCGACGCGAAGTGGGGGCGATTGCGCGAGCACCGCTGGTGTGGTCAATGTCAGGCAAGCGAGCGTGGCCAGTGAGGCGATGTGTCGGCGGCCGTTGGAAGCCCGCACCGCGTACCCGCTGCTTTTCGTTCTCGTCAGTCCCTTCATTGACATAGCCGACTCGCGCCGTGGAAATCGCGTTGCATTCGCCATCGTGCGTCATTGTCGCGTTCGCGCAGCGCTTGGGCCATTGGTGGCGAGGGCAACGGCATTGCCCCGACGGGCAGGCGGCTTGCCCTCAGTCCCGATAGCCCCGAGCCCCGATAGCGAAAAGAATGAGGGCGCGTCGATTACAGAGTTCGCAGGCACATGACTTCCCCCAACACGTCACCCGCTTCGCCACGAAAGTTCGGCCAACGGTTCGGACCGCTCGGCCTGACGCTCATGGCAGTCGGGATCGCGGTGGTGATCGTTGTCGGCGTACGTGCAACCTTGCTCTATGAGGGGCGCGTGGCCGTGCGCGACGACGCCCGCGAAGCGAATGCGCGCGTGGCACGCCTCGCCGCACGCGTGATCGGTGACGACATCTCGGCGTGCACGCAGGCGCTTGAGGCGCTCGCTGTTGCAGGGCGCGCGGATCCCAACGCGCAATTGGTGAATTGCCTCGGACGTTTCGGTCATCCCGCCATCGCGGATCCGTCGACTGGCGTGCAGGCGTCGACTTACGCGCAAGCGGTCATCGTCAATGAAGCTGGCGAGGCGGTATTCGAAGCGTTGCCCTCGGCGACGTGTTTCGATCGCGCAGACGTGCAGCAGATCGTCGACGCTGAGCGGCGCGAAGCGGCCGGTAAGTTGACCGTATCCATGGCCACCCCGTTATGCCCGGGCGGCAGTGGCAAGGGGCTGCTGCTGACGCACGGGGTTCGTCGTGCCGATGGCGGATTTGCTGGCGTCGGTATCGTGACCGTCGACGCCGAATACTTCGCACGTCTGTTCGCCGGACTCGCCCCCGGGGAGCGAGGGATCGTCTCGCTCCTTCGCAACGACGGCGTCGTGCTTAGCGGCTGGAAGCCCGGGAGCGGGAGCGATGACGGTGAGGCCCAGCCATCGTCGGGGGCTGACGGCGACTTCTTGTACATTCGACAGCCCCTCCCGGGCGTGCCGATGCAGATCGACATTCGCGCACCCCGGAGCGAGATCTATGCCGAATGGCGGAAGCGGGCGTTCTGGGTCGCCGGTCTGACGGCCGCCCTCGGTGCCGCCTGCGCGGTGCTCAGCATCTTGCTGAGGCGTCAAGGCAGGCGCCGAAAGCAGGCCGAAGCCGCGCTGCAACAAATGGCGAGCACAGACCCGCTCACGGGACTCGCCAATCGGCGCACCCTCGATGAAGCGTATGACAGGGAATGGCGGCGTGCGGTACGCGAGCGCGCACCGCTGTCGCTGCTGTTCATCGATGTGGATCACTTCAAGACGTTCAACGACCGGTACGGCCACCCGGCGGGCGACGACGCGCTCGTGGCCGTCGCACATGCGATCTCGAAGTCGATCCGGCGGCCCGGCGACTTTGCCGGGCGGTACGGTGGCGAAGAGTTCATGGTGATCTTGCCGAAGACGGATGCCGGCGGCGCGCGCGATGTCGCCGAGCGTGTAAGAACTGCCGTGCGTGCCACTGCGATTGCGCACGAAGGCAGCGAGCACGGACGCGTGACCATCAGCATCGGTATTGCAGGGACGGGCGCGATGCCCACGGGGACTCCGGATTCGCTCCTGCAAGCGGCGGACGAAGCGCTTTACTCAGCGAAGCGCGAGGGGCGCGATCGCGTATACATCCACGTAAGCTCTGGAGGTGACCCATGCCCGGCGATTTGACACTGGAACAAAGGAGAGCGGCAGGCAAGCTCGCGCGTGAGCGGACGCCTCGCTCGAAGCAGGCCGAAATCGGCAATGTGGACCGCGATCCTGTGGCACTGCTGCGTCAGAACAGCGCAGGCCGTGTCGACGCGCTGGTCCCGCTGCGGTACGGACGCATGTCAGTGTCGCCCTTCACGTTCTATCGTGGCAGCGCAGTGCTGCAAGCGCACGATTTGGCAAAAACGCCGACCACGGGGTTCACGTTCCCCATTTGCGGTGACGCTCACCTCATGAATTTCGGTGGTTTCGCCACGCCGGAGAGGCAACTCGTTTTCGACCTCAACGACTTCGACGAGGTCGCGCCGGGGCCTTGGGAGTGGGATCTCAAGCGGCTTGCGGCCAGCTTTGCGATTGCGGGCGACCACATGGGCATCGACCGGGGCACGATCCGTGACGTCGTGACATCGGCGGTGCGTGAATATGGCGAGCGCATGCAAGCGTACGCGGGCTACAGTGCCCTCGATCTTTGGCACGAAATCGTGACGTTCGATCGCATGGCCGAAGCCGCCGTGACAGGGGAGGGGAGACGACTGATACGCAAAACGGCCGAGAAGGCCGCCGGGCGCTCGCACGAGGCGGTGCTCGACAAAATGGCGGTCCGACAGGACGGGCGATGGGTGATTCAGGACGCGCCTCCGGCGTTGTTTCATCCGTCGGGGCCGAACTCGCTGTTGGGCAATGCGCAAACGTGGTCGGACACGCAAGCGTGGAAGGGAAAACTCGCGAAGGCTTTTAACGAATACGTCGGCACGCTGCCGGTGGACCGGCGAGCGCTCATCGATCAGTTCCAGCTTCAGGACATCGCTTTCAAGGTCGTGGGCGTGGGCAGCGTCGGCACGTTCTGTCTGGTGATGCTGTTCGTCGACGCCCACGGCAAGCCGCTGTTCCTTCAGGTCAAGGAAGCTCGCGAATCAGTGATCTCCCGGTACTTCCCCGTCGGAAAGGTGCATCACCAAGGCTTGCGGGTGGTGGCCGGACAACGATTGCTACAGGCGGCGAGCGACGCCTTTCTCGGCTGGACGACCGGCCCGAATGGAAGAAACTTCTACTTTCGGCAACTGCGCGACATGAAGGTCTCGGCGGAGGTCGAACGGATGAACGATACGATCTTGCAGGGATACGCCCGCATTTGCGGATGGGCGCTCGCCCGTGCGCATGCGAAGTCGGGCGGGCTCGCCGTAGAGATTTCGTCATACATCGGCGACGCCAAGCGCCTGGCGGAATCCATGACCACGTACGCGCTGGACTATGCCGTGCAAAACCAAAAAGACTACGACGCGTTCATGCGCGCTATCCGCTCGGGGAAGCTCGTCGCGCGCAGCGACGAAGACATGGCCGCCGATTTTCGTATCTGAAGTGGATCTGAAGCGGATCTGAAGTGGCAGCGCGGGCGAGTCACGACGAGGTTCGTGCCGCCCGCTCGATGGCCGCGAGCAAATCGCCGCCGAGAAATGGTTTGGTCAATAGCTCGGCGACGCCGATACGTCCGATGTCGGCACGGGTCTTGTCGTTGTCGTATGCGGTGACGAATACGACGGGCGGGCGCGGGTGCGGCAGCGTCGCAAAGAACGCCGGTCCGGACGTGCCCGGCAGTTGCACGTCGGCGACCAGACAATAGGCGCTGCCGACACACTGGACCAACCCCACGTCGTCTGCCCCTGCGAACGATCGCGTGCGAAATCCGTAAAGCTTCAACAGGCGCTCGACAGCGCGACGCATGCCTGTGTCGTCCTCCAGAATCGCGATGAGTTTCCTTGGTGTGGTCATGAGGCGGTCGTGTCCCTATGACCGCATTTTTCTTTGGAATGCAACGTAACCGCCATCGGGACTTGGGGCAACGCCGATACCCTGTCGGGCAATTTGGGGCAATCACCTATGCATGGCGGACCTTGACCGCTACATTGGTTTTACGGCGTTGGCGGTCGAGTTTCGCGTCCGCATTCCACCGTGCTCGACACTCTGAAGCCACTGATATCTCCTTGACTTGAGGCGCGACGATGAGACGACAGGCATTGGCAATCTTGATGTTGCTCACCACAGGCGCGGCACCGGCCGTGTGGGCACAAGGCACACCCGCAAGTGCGGCTTCGGCGCAGGCCAATGCCGTTGACCCGGAGGCGGTGCAGGCGTTGCACACCATGGGGAGCTACCTGCAATCGCTCAAGCGCTTTCGCGTGTCGACGGATCTGACGGGCGAGCGCGTGCTGGCCGATGGACAGAAGCTTCAACATGGCGCGCAAGCCACGCTCGAAGTCGACCGGCCGGAGCATCTTCGCGCGATCATGAGAAGTGCCCGCAGCGAGCGCGAGATCATCTACGACGGAAAGACCGCAACGTTGTATGCCCCAGAGCAGAAGTACTACGCATCGGTGCCCTTCAAGGGAACGCTGGCCGATCTCATCAAGGAGCTGCGCGCTCGCTACGGCGTAGAGCTTCCGCTGGCCGATCTGTTTACATGGGGAACGCCTGAAGCGCAGAACCGGCAGTTCGACTCCGCCATGTTCGCGGGACAGGACTATGTCGGCAACGATCTCTGCGATCACTACGCCTATCGGCAAGCGGGTATCGACTGGCAGATCTGGATCACGAGCGGGGACAAGCCGTTGCCGCGCAAGATCGTCGTGACCCGCACGGACGACGATGCGCGCCCGCAGTCGGTGTCTGTTCTGTCATGGAAACCCAGCGCTTCCATCACACCGTCGACGTTCCAATTCCGCCCGCCGCCCGGCGCGAAGAAGATCGAAGCGCTCAAGCTGCCTGCCAGCAAGGGGTGAAAAGATGAAAAAAAATCGTTTCTCCTCTCTGTCTGTGTGCGTCGCTGCGACGCTGTTGGCCCTTTCAACGATCACGACTTCGTCATCGATGGCGGCGGGCCGTGGCGGTCATGGCGGCGGTGGTGGTGGCGCCCACGCGCGCGCCCAGGGCGCCGGTGACCGTCAAGCCGGGCAGCGCACCGCACAGCGGCCGAATGCCGGCAATCGTCAGGCCGATGCGCGAACGCGCAACGTGCGAAACACCAGCGTGAACAACGTCAATGTCGACCGAAACGTGAACGTCAACGTCGACAGCCACGGCGGCTATCACGGTGGATGGGACGATGACTATCATCCGGTGGCGACTGCCGCAGCGGTAACGGCGGCGGTAGGCGTGACGGCCGCAGTGATCGGATCGGTGGTGCGTTCAGTGCCGGCCAATTGTGTGCCCGTCAACTATCGCGGCATGATTTATCAGCAATGCGGCAGCACCTGGTATCAGCCTCAGGGCACGCAGTTTGTCGTGGTCACCGCACCGTATTGAAAAGACGAAGGCGAGCGCACTGGCGGATCAGGCGCTCGCTGTTTCGATTTCGGTGCCGTGCGCCTGAAGCCGGTCACGACATCTGCGCTGTCACGCCGGAGGTTTGCCTCTCGGTGTGCCTGAGCAACTCTGCCAATGACGTGGCGCGGAATTTACGCATGATCTCCGCGCGGCACGTTTTGACGGTCCGCTCGCATAGGCCCAGTTCCGCAGCAATTTGTTTGTTGCGCAGACCCTTGGCGATGCCTTGCAGCACGACCTGTTCACGTCCGCTCAGCGCTGATTGGACGTCGTCGGCACAAGAGGATGGCGGCTTACGTTGCACGAGGCTGATGGCGGTTTCCACCGCATGCATCAGTGCATCGCGCTCAAACGGCTTGATAAGGAAATCGACGGCGCCGGCCTTCATGGCTTCGACGGAGCGCGACACGTCTCCGTAGCCGCTCATGAACACGACAGGCAGGTCCGGCGCCTGACGCCGAAGCGCGCGTTGCAAGTCGAGACCACTCGGGCCACCCAACTCAAGATCGAGGAGAACGCAGCCGGGGCGACCGTCGGGTTCGCTGACGAGGAACTCTCCCGCAGACGCATATTCCTTTGTGTCATAACCCGATATGCACAGCAGACGCGTCAGTGCCGATCGCATGGAGGCGTCGTCATCGACAACATGCACGACCGATTCACGACTGGCATTCATAGCATCTCCCATTAGCTCGCGCGCTGAAAAGAATCTCCCCCGGAGTTGAAAGGATTTTCGTCGGCATGTAGGAATTATTCCGACGCGGATAATTTAAATTACTGCGTCTTGCAAAATAAATAACGATTCAAATTACGTTGGCGAGACAGATGAGCAATATCTCGAATTTCAAGATAGTTCAATTGATAGCACCTCTGAATAAATTCGTAAAGAAAGTTCGGCCAAGTGTTGCCGTGAAGATTGCTGTGGCGGGAGATTCCTTCGGCGATTCGCGATTTCACGTGTTGTGATTCCCGCTGAGTGGAAATTTAGCAGGCCGTTTAATTTTCCATTGCCCAAAAGGGATGCGATTTTTGCCCCATACACCTATGTCCTTGGCGCAGGCAGATGTTGAGAATGACTTCCGTGGTTATTTGGCCGGATGTCATAACGCTCACCCAATGTCTTTGCGGAGGACCTCATGAAACGCCAGACCGTAGTTGCCGTGATAGCGCTTGTGGCCGCGACCCTTGCCGGGACCGTGGCGCAAGCGCAATCGTCGCCGCCACAGCCCGCCGATGCAACGGCTGCCACGCGCGACGCGAATCAGAAGTTGCTGAATTTCCTGCCGTTCGCGAACAAGCAGGACTTCGAAGACATTCAACGAGGATTCATTGCGGAACTTCCGAATCCTGTCGTCAAGGGCGCCGCAGGCAACACGGTGATCGATCTCTCTCAGTACGACTTCTTGAAGAAGAACATGGCGGGGGAGGCGCCCCCCACGGTCAACCCGAGTTTGTGGCGGCAATCGCAGTTGCTGTCGGCGCAAGGTTTGTTCAAGGTGGTCGACGGTATCTATCAGGTGCGCAACGTCGATCTGGCCAACATCACGTTCGTGCGCGGCAAGACCGGCTGGATCGTGATCGATCCGTTGACGTCTGTCGAGACGGCCAAGGCGTCGCTGGATCTCGTCAACAGCAAGGTGGAGAAGCTCCCGGTCACGGGCGTGATATTCACGCATAGTCACGTCGATCACTTCGGTGGTGTGCGCGGTGTTGTCGACGAGAAGGACGTTCGCTCGGGCAAGGTGCCGCTCGTGGCGCCCGAGGGCTTCATGGAAGAGGCCGTCAGTGAAAACGTGTTCGCCGGCACCGTCATGAGCCGCCGTGCGTCGTATATGTACGGCAATCTGCTGCCGAAGGATCCGAAGGGCAACGTCGGCGGTGGCCTCGGTCTCACGACGGCAGCCGGCACGATCACGCTGTTCGAGCCGAGCAAGCTCATCAAGAAAACCGGCGAGACGCTGAACATCGACGGCGTCGACATCGTCTTCCAGATGGCGCCGGGTACGGAGGCGCCTGCGGAAATGCTGTTCTACTTCCCGCAGTTCAAGGCGATCGACTTGGCCGAGGACGCGACGCACACGCTGCACAACATTCTCACGTTGCGTGGTGCGAAGGTCCGGAGCGCGCAGAAGTGGTCTCATTATCTTGACGAGACGATTCGCCTCTGGGGCAACGACGCGGTCGTGTCTTTCAGCAGCCACCACTGGCCGCAATGGGGTAACGATCGCGTAGTGCAGCATCTTGAGAAACAACGCGACCTCTATCGCTACATCAACGACCAGACGCTTCGCATGGCCAATCAGGGCATGACGATGCACGAGATTGCGGACAAGTTTCAGTTGCCCGATTCGCTGGCAAAAGAGTTCTATAGCCGCGGGTACTACGGCAACCTGAAGCACAACGTGCGCGCTACGTACCAGCTCTACCTCGGATGGTGGGACGGTAATCCCGCGAATTTCGACCCGTATGCGCCGGCTGATGAAGCGAAGCGGTACGTAGACCTGATTGGTGCGGACAAGATGCTCAAGGGCGCCAAGTCGGCGTTCGACAAGGGTGACTATCGCTGGGCTGCCGAGCTGACGAACAAGGTGGTCTTCGCGCAACCGACGAATCAGGCCGCCCGCAATCTCGAAGCCGCTGCGCTGGAGCAGTTGGGGTATCAGGCGGAATCGGGGCCGGCGCGCAACTTTTATCTGAGCGGCGCGCAGGAACTTCGCGGCGGTGTGCATAAGGTCGCCACGCCGAATACGTCCTCACCCGACATTATTCGGGGCATGACGACTGAGATGTTCCTGGACTTCCTCGCCATTCACTTGAATGGGCCCAAAGCGGCTGACAAGGCGTATGCCTTCAATGTGACCTTCCCGGACACGAAGGAAAAGTACGCGTTGACGGTCAAGAACGGTGTGATGAACTACAGCAAGGACACCGTGTTGCAGAAGGCCGATGCCAACATCTCGCTGAATCGCACGACGCTGGACGACATTGCGCTGGGCAAGCTGAAACTGGGGAATCTCGCGGAAAGCGGGCAGGTGCAGTTCGACGGCGACCGGGCGAAGTTCAAGGAAATGCTCGGGCTGTACGACAAGTTCGACTTCTGGTTCACGATTGCGGAGCCGTGATCAACCCGGTGCAAGGCTGCTATTGAGTCTCCTGAGCCCGTATGCGATGTGCGTACGGGTTTTTTTTCAATTCCGTGACAAAGTTCATTGATTCGCCTCGTGGGGGAGGCCCCGCCACCCAATCAGCACGTTTGCGTGCCGAAACGGCACGAAGCCCGTTTTTATGCCGCCTACACTCCGCTTCCTGAGACTGGCTCGGTGTCCGCGTGCGACGCGCGCACGGCACCTACACTACCCCCAACGCCAGCGGATCCAGAGGAGCAGGGCATGACCAGCAATTCCCGCGCCGCCACCCCGGCGCCCCACAACCCGTGGCGTGAAATCTGCGCCGCGAGTATCGGCAACGCACTCGAGTTCTATGACCTGCTGATCTATGGCTATTTCGCCATCGTCATCGGTCAGTTGTTCTTCCCCTCGCACGACGCGACGACCTCGCTGCTGCTCTCCGTCGGCACGTTCGGTATCTCGTTCGTCACGCGTCCGCTCGGCTCGATCGTGCTCGGCAGCTACGCCGACCGCGCCGGCCGAAAAGCCTCGCTCACCGTGTCGATCGGCCTGATGATGCTCGGCACCGCCATGATCGCGTTTGCGCCGACGTATGCGCAGATCGGTATCGCTTCGCCGCTGATCATCATCGTCGCCCGCATGCTGCAAGGCTTCTCGACGGGCGGTGAATTCGGTGCCGCCACCGCCTTCATGGTCGAACACGCCGACGCCAAGCGTCGCGGCTTCTTCGCTAGCTGGCAAATGTCGACGCAAGGTCTGGCCACGGTGCTTGCTGCCGGTGTTTCCGCACTGCTCAGCATGCTGCTCACCGCCGATCAACTGAGCGCATGGGGCTGGCGTGTCGCCTTCGCCGTGGGTCTGCTCATCGGCCCGGTCGGTCTGTACATTCGCCGCAATATCGACGAGACGGCCGACTTCAAGAAGCTGGGCCAACAGCAACGCGAGAAGTCGCCGCTGCGTGAAGTGTTCGGGCGTGACCGCGCCAACATGCTGCTCGGCGCCGGTGTGGTGGCCGCTGCGACGGCGTTCAACTACGTCCACAAGCTCTACATGCCGACGTATGCGGTCAAGCAACTGCACATTCCGGCGACGTCGTCGTTTGTCGGTGCGGTGGTGACGGGCCTGATGCTAATGCTCGCCGCACCGGTGGTCGGCCATTTGTCGGACCGCTTCGGCCGCATCCGTGTGATGTTGATCGCGCTGATTCTCGTGGGCGTGACGACTTACCCGCTGTTCGTGCTGCTCAACCTGTACCCGACGTTCCAGACGCTGCTCATGGTGCAGGCGCTGGTGGGCCTGCTCATCGCGGTTAGTCTCGCGCCGTTGCCGGCACTGCTGGCGGATATTTTCCCGACGAGCACGCGGGGCACCGGTCTGGCCTTGTCGTACAACTTCTCGGTGACGTTGTTCGGCGGTTTCGCCCCGCTGATCGTCACGTGGCTGATCGACGCCACCCACAGCAAGCTCGCACCGAGCTTCTATGTGATGGCCACCGCTGTGCTCAGTATCAGCGCCGTGATCGCGCTGGGCCGCCGCGTGCGTGCTGGCAAGATTGCCGGTATTCCGCATCGCGCCTCACGTGCGTCGAAGGCAGCCTAAGTGATCTGCACTGAGTTTTTCGTACTGAGTTTCTTGTACTGATTTTCGCCGCAACGACGACGCGTGCCGCCTCCCCTGTGGCAGCGTCGTCGGCTTTTTTCGGCATCCCCTGTGGAGTCTTTTCATGACCACGCTCGAAGCAATCCGCGCCGCCCTGCCGGCGTACCCCATCGAAGTCTCGTTCCCCGACATCACCCGCTGGCGCGAAGGCAACACCGGTATCGACTATCTGCATACGTTCGATAGCGGCAAGCCCGGCAAGCACGTGATGATTCTCGCGCTCACGCACGGCAACGAAGTGAGCGGCGCGATCGCCGTCGATACGTTGCTCGCATCGGGATTGCGTCCGGTCACGGGCCGCCTGTCGCTGGGCTTCGGCAACATCGATGCGTATGAACAGTTCAGCGCAGAGAACGCCGACGCGACGCGTTTTCTCGATGAAGACATGAACCGTGTCTGGACGCCGTCGGCACTCGACGGTGAGCGTCAGAGCCGCGAACTCACGCGTGCGCGCGCCATGCGTCCGTTTATCGACACGGTCGACCTGCTGCTCGACATCCACTCGATGCACGAAGCCTCGGCACCGCTGATGATGACCGGCCCGCTGGAGAAGGCGATTGCGCTGGCAGCAGAACTGGGAACGCCGGAGCACGTGATCATCGACAAGGGGCACGCCAACGGCACGCGCATGCGTGACTACGGCGGCTTTGGCGACACGGCCAGCCCGAAGAACGCACTGCTCATCGAGACGGGCCAGCACTTCGCCAAGAGCGCTCGCGATGTGGCGCTGGATTCGGCGGTGCGTTTCCTGCTGCACGCCGGTGTCGTGGCAGAAGCCGACGTTGCCGAATTTCTGACGCAGACCAAGCCGGCCAAGCAGAAGTTTGTCGAGATCACGCAGCCGGTGGTGGCACGTTCGATGGAATTCCGTTTCTCGCAGCCGTTCACGGGGCTGGAAGTGATCGAGAAGGCCGGTACCGAAATCGCCCGCGATGGCGACGAGGTCATCGTCACGCCTTACGACAACTGCGTGATCGTGCAGCCGTCGATGCGCCACCTTGGCGTGAACGTCACGATGATGCGACTCGGCCGCTTGCTGGATCGCTGAGCGTGCATGCCGTGTAATGCACTTCCGATTGAATGACGATCGGATGTGAAGAGGGGCCGGCAATTTGCCGGCCCCTTTGTCATTGGGTGGCAGACGAGGTGAAAGCAGAACCCGTCAGAAAGACCCGACGAGCGAACCGACGACGATCACGGCGACCAATGCGATCAGCGCGCTCACGATGCTGGTCATGACGATGTCGAGATAGCTATCGCGGTGCGTACTGCCGCACACGGCGAGCAGCGTGACCACGGCGCCGTTGTGCGGCAGGCTGTCGAGCGTGCCCGACGCCATGACCGCCACACGGTGCATCAGCGCCGGATCGATGCCGTGCTGTGCGGCAAGGCTCACATACGCGGGGCCGAGGGCATCGAGGGCAATCGTCAAACCACCGGATGCCGAGCCAGTGATGGCCGCCAGCAGATTGGCAGAGAGTGCGAGCGAAACGAGTGGACCGCCGTCAATCGACAGTACCCAGTCGCGCACGAGTTCGAAGCCGGGCAGTGCCGCAATCACGCCACCGTAACCGACGAGGCTCGCCGTACACATGATCGGCAGCACCGACGCGTTGGCGCCCGCATCCATGGTTTTACGCAACGCGGGAAGGCGTCGCCACTGCAACGCGATCAGCACGAGAATCGCACTCGCCAGCGCGACGCAAACCCCCCACACACCCGCTACGCTCTGTAGCGTAATGCCGCCCCAGCGGGGTTCCGCGAGATAGCTCGCATCGAGGCGCGGAAACACCAGCACGTTCATCACGAAGTTGCCGGCGATCACCACGACGAGCGGCAGCGCGGCAGTGAGAATGCCCGGTAGCGCTTCGTTGCGATGGCCCTGCTCGATTTCCGCCGGATCGAACTCGCGGGCCACGCTGGCGCGCTCGCGCACGACGGTGGGGTCGGCCCGTTTGTCCCACACTTCGTTATCGGCATAGCCATGGCCCGCGCGCCGGGCTTGTGCCTCGCGCCACATCAGCCACCACAGACCGGCGCCCAGCATGATCGCGGACGCCATCAGCCCGAGCCCCGGCGCCGCAAACGGGGTGGTACCGAAGAACGGCATCGGGATCGCATTCTGAATGGCGGGCGTGCCCGGCATGGCCGACATCGTGAACGTGGAGGTGCCCAGCGCAATGGCGGCCGGCATCAGACGCACGGGGATGTTCGCCTCACGAAAGAGCGCGTGTGCCATCGGCGCCAGCACGAAGAACGCCACGAAGAGACTCACGCCGCCGTAGGTCACCAGTGCGCCACCCAGCACGACCGCCAGCATGGCCCGCCGCGCGCCGAGCTTGTCGGTGAGAAAGGCGGCGATCGCGCGTACCGCGCCGCTGTCTTCCATCAGCTTGCCGAAGAGCGCGCCCAGCAGGAACAGTGGGAAGAACTGCGCGACAAAGCGCGCCGCGTTCTGCATGAACGTCTGGGTCCAGTGCGCGAGCACCGGTTCGCCCGAGAGCGCCGCGGCGAGCATGGCGGCAGCGGGCGCCAGCAGCAACACGCTCCAGCCGCGATAGGCCAGCCAGACCAGCAGCAACAGGCCAATGAGAATGCCGGCGAGCTCCATTCAGATCGACTCCATGAGCGCGTCCAGATCCAGCGACGAGCGTTCGCCCAGATCCGTGCCGTGTTGTTGGAGGAAGGTCTCTGCACAACGGCGTCCCTCGTCGCGCAGCATCACCAGAAAGTCCCACTCGGCGGAGAGTTTCGACGAGTAGCCGAGCGAGGTCATCATGTCGCTCGAGATACGGTGCATGCGCATCTGCGCCCAGCGGCGGCCTTCTGCCGTGCCGGCATCGACCACTTGGCGGAGCACCGCGATCATGCGCAGTTCTTTGAGCAACGTGGCGTTGAACGAGACTTCGTTCACCCGGTTGAGAATCTCGCGCGCGGAGCGGGGGACTTCCGCCCGCTCGACCGGGTTGACCTGCACGAGAATCGTGTCGCGCGAGACGGTTTCGCGAACGAGTGGTGTGATCGTCGGGTTGCCTGCGTAGCCGCCGTCCCAATAGGCTTCGCCGTCGATCTCGATGGCGCGGTAAAGCATCGGCAGACACGCGGTGGCGAGCAGTACGTCCGACGTGATTTCGGCGTTGCGAAAGACACGTCCGCGTCCGGTGCGCACGTTGGTCGCGGTGATGAACAACTGGATCGGGCAAGTGGCGATGGCGTCGAAGTCGATGTGATCGGCCAGCAGCCTGCGCAACGGGTTGTATTCGAGCGGCGCGAGGTCGTAGGGCGACACCACACGCGCGGCCAGATCGAAGAGAACGAAGAACGGGGAGTTGTCGAGTGACCAGCGGCCGAGCACGACGTCGAGCGGTGTGCGGCGCAATGGACTGAAGCGGCCGGCGTGCGAAACGTCCCGCCAGAATTTCTCAAGCGCGCCGCGTGCGAAGCCGGTCGCGAGTACGGCGGCATTCATCGCCCCGGCGGAGGTGCCGGAGATGCCTTCGATTTGCAGTGCTGTGGTGTGGGTGGTGGCTTCGAGCAAACGGTCGAGCACGCCCCATGTGAACGCGCCATGGGCGCCCCCGCCTTGCAGTGCGAGGTCAATGGGGAGCGGCGGCGGGGTACTGTCTCGTGGAGCGCGCGGCATGATCCCTCGGCGATGCGGCGCTGCGCTCAAGCGCGTTGGCCGCGTGGGTCGGTACGAGAGTGCGGTTGCAGACGCTACGTTGTTTGCGGTGCAACATGGCCACTGTCTCAGATAACCGTGAATTCGGCAACCTTTCGGGTGGACACGTTGGGAATGTTGGGAAGGTTGGACGGCAGGCGGTTACGCCTCGTCGATCTGCGGCGGTTTGCCGCGGCGCAGGCTGAGTTGGGCCAGCACATCGGCGTGCTGATTGCCCCAGCGGTAGAGCATCTCGATGGGTTCGATGAACAATTCGCCCAGCGGCGTGAGCGAATACTCGACCTTCGGCGGCACGACGGCATAGACCTCGCGATGGATCAGCCCGTCGCGCTCAAGCTCGCGCAAGGTCTGCGTGAGCATCTTCTTCGAGATACCCGGCAGGCGGCGCTGCAACTCGCCGGTGCGCGTGGTGCCGCACTGCAACGCGTACAGGACCATGCTCGTCCACTTGACGCTGAACAGCTCCAGCACGCGGCGCGGCACGCAGGTTTCTTCAAAAACGAAGGGTTCGGACTTGCCCATGGTAACCAAATGGTGACTATTCAACTGAAAGGTGCCTACTGGGGATTTTGGCCCTTCGTCACTATACTTTGAGCCGATAGTGCGTGTCACCCGTTGCGAAGCGCCGGGCATATGGCTGGCGTCGCTGGCATCCGACATGTCACCTGAATGGAGACCTTCATGAGCAGTTTGTCGAAAACGGCCCTCTCGATCCTCGATCTGGTGCCGGTGCGCGCCGGTGGCACGGTGGCCGAAGCCCTCAAGCAATCCGCCGAACTGGCACAGCATGTCGAGCGGCTGGGATTCAATCGGTTCTGGCTGGCCGAGCATCACAACATGGATGGCATTGCCAGCTCGGCGACCGCATTGCTGATCGGCCATGTCGCGGGCAAGACGTCGCGCATTCGCGTCGGCTCGGGCGGCATCATGCTGCCGAACCATCCGCCGATGGTCGTGGCGGAAAATTTCGGCACGCTCGCGGCGTTGTACCCGGGGCGTATCGATCTCGGGTTGGGACGTGCGCCGGGGGCCGATCAGGCCACCATGCGCGCATTGCGTCGCGACCGCTTGTCCAACGGCGACGATTTCCCGGAACAAGTGGCCGAGCTGCGCGCATTGCTCGCGCCCGCACAGCCGGGACAACGGCTCGTAGCAACGCCGGGTGCCGGCAGCGATATTCCCGTGTGGCTGCTGGGATCGTCATTGTTCTCGGCACAACTCGCGGCGCATCTGGGGCTGCCGTACGCGTTTGCATCGCACTTCGCACCGCGCTTCCTGTTCGACGCGTTGCGGCTGTATCGCGAACTTTTCCGTCCGTCGGCCGTGCTCGACAAGCCCTACGTGATGATTGGGGCGCCGGTGATCGCGGCACCGACGGATGAGGAGGCGGCGTTCCTTGCGACGTCCTCGCAGCAGAAGATTCTGGCGCTCATGCGAGGGCAGAGCCTGAAGCTGCAACCACCGGTGAACGACATGGATCAGCGTTGGGACCCCGCCGAGCAGCATTCGGTCGAGGCATTCCTTGGCGTGTCGGTGGTCGGTGGCCCCGAACGGGTGAAGGCCGGACTCTCAGAGCTTGTCGAGCGCACGCAAGCCGACGAACTCATGCTCGTGACCGATATCTACGATCCGGCGTTGCGCCTGCGGTCGTGCGACATCGTGGCGTCGGTCTGGAAGGATTGATGACGGGAGAGGTGCAATGCGGACGATGGCGTCAGCGTTACGCGTGACGTCGCCGGTGCGCGAAACGAGGATCGGCCGCCGCCGATCCTCGCGAATCGATCAGCGGAAGCGCCCGATCGAGAACGGCGAGAGGTCCAGCAACGGACGCTCGCCCGCCACCAGCGCCGCGACGGCGCGACCGGTCGATGCGGCAGCCGTCAGGCCGACGTGGCCATGGCCGAACGCGTAGAAGGCGTTCGGCACTTTCGATGCGGCACCCAGCACGGGCAATGAGTCCGGCGTACTAGGCCGGAAACCCTGCCACCGCGCGCCATCGACCGATTGCGTCGATTTTTCGCCGGCGACCGCCCCCGGAAACATCTTGTGCAACTGGCGCAGCAGCAGGTCGGCGCGACGCCAGTTCGGTGGCGCTTGCAGGCCGGCCAGCTCGACCGTGCCGGCACCGCGCAGGCGGCCATTCATCGGCGTGGCAAACAGTTTTCCCTCCGCCCACATCACCGGACGCGACGGCATTTCCACAGGCGTCGGTATCTCCACGTGATAGCCGCGCTCGGTGTCGAACACGATGCCATCGCCCAACTGCCGGACGAAGGGCGCGGACCATGCACCTGCTGCGACGACGACCGCGCGGGCTGGCTCGCGGCCCGCTTCGGTGTGAACGGCAACGACCTGCGAACCGTTGGTCTCGATGGCCTTGGCCGCCGAGTCGACGATGCGCCCGCCGCGTGCGACCACTTGCGCCGTCAAGCGAGCGAGCATCGCCCCCGGGTCCGACGTGTGGCCCGTCTCGCTGATATAGCGGGCCCCTACGAAGTCATTCGATAACGTGGGTTCGAACTCGCGCAATGCTGCGGCGTTCAGTGTCTCGATCTGTACGCCATTCTCACGGCGTAACGTCATGCCGCCTTCGTCGCCCTGCATGCCGCTCTGGCTTGAATAGGCGATGAGATACCCGCGCCGCGTGACCAGATCGTTCGCGTTGGCGTCGTCGAGCAACGGTTGATAAGCGTCGAGCGCCGGGCCGAGCAGCGCACGCAAGGCGCGCGCTTGTGCGGCCACCCGGGCGGGTTGGCTGGCCGCCACGAATCGCATCAACCAAGGCACCATGCGCGGCAAGTACGACCAGCGCAGCACCAGCGGGCCGTCAGGTTGCAGCAGCCAGCCGGGCACCTGCCAGAGCACACCGGGCATGGCGATGGGGACGACGGAGGAACCGTTGATACAGCCCGCATTGCCAAGCGATGCTGCCTGACGTGCCGACTGTCGATCGACAATCACGACGGGAAGGCCCGCTCGCTGGAGATAGGCGGCGGTGCACACGCCGACCAGGCCGCCGCCGATGACGACAACCGGACGCGAATCATTCATGAAGCAGTCCTGCGAAAGCACGAAAGCGGCTAGTGTACTGCGTCGGATACGCGTGTCCGTCGCCCGTCAAAAATAGCGTCCGACGCACATCTGCGTGGCCGGACGCTGAGCGGACGCCGAGCGGACGCCGAGGTCGATGCGTCAGATCATTTCAAGTGGCCGCTTGCGCGAGGGCGCTTCGAAATGATGGTTGAGCGCCGAGAGGTCCTCGGGACTCAGTACGAGATCGCGGGCAGCGCGATTTGCGCGCACGTGGGCTTCCGAACTCGCCTTGGGAATGGCGATGACCCCCGGTCGGTGCAGCACCCAAGCCAACGCGACCTGAAGCGGTGCGACGTTGTGCGCGCGCGCAATGTCGCCGAGTACGCCGTCGGTCGGCAAACGTCCCTGCTCGATGGGCGAATACGCCATCACCGGCAATTCGCGTTCGGCAAGCCACGGAATGAGGTCGTACTCAGGGACACGCCGCGAAAGGTTGTACAGCACCTGATTCGTTACGCACTCGTCGCCACCCGGCGTATCGAACAATTCCTCCATGTCGTCGGTGTCGAAATTGCTGACACCCCAATGGCGAATCTTGCCGGCGTCGCGCAACGCTTCGAAACCTTCGATCGTCTCTTCGAGTGGCACCGTGCCACGCCAATGCAACAGATAGAGATCGAGGCGATCCGTACCCAGACGTTCGAGACTGCGCTCACAGGCCGCGATCACGCCGCGTCGCGAAGCATTGTGCGGATAGACCTTGCTCACGAGAAAGACCTGATCGCGCAGGCCGTCGAGTGCCTCGCCGACAAGACGCTCGGTGGCGCCTTCGCCATACATCTCGGCGGTGTCGACCAGCGTCATGCCGAGCGAGACGCCGTGGCGCAGTGCCGCAATTTCCTCGCGGCGGCGCTCCGGTTTCTCACCCATCATCCAGGTGCCCTGTCCCAGCACGGGCACTGCCTCTCCGTTCTGAAAAGTGACCGTTCGCATGTTGTGTCCTCCATGGTTTTGATGGTCATTATCGACCCGGATGTCGAGGCATGACCAGCGCAATGAGGGGTTCTCGCAACACTTTGCGGTGCTGTCCGAGTGTTTTGCTCGGATAACTCCGAAACACGGTACGGAAAACACCGCTATTCCCTTCGGTCGCGATTTCTCTCGGATAGTTCACAGACTTTTGGCGGCGCCGTCGGGATACGCTTGCCTCACCGATGTGCATGGCAAATGTTGCTACGCAGCGAGACGGCTCGGGAGTGGCTTTGGCTGTGTACGTCGGACCTCACGGGCATACCTGAAGCACGTGCCGGTGAGGGGGGCGGTGGTCACGCCGGTGGAAAAAAGAAAGCCCCGCGAGCGGGGCTAAAGGCCGGCCGAGTGGAAGCCGGCCAAGGAGGGTGATTCGGTTCCACTTTGCAGGGGGGGCTGCGCGTGTTTGCACGTGGGGGCAAGCCGGTTGCCCGGACGCGAGGCGTATTTTCGGCATGGATGGCTTGGCGGTGAGGAGGACGATTCTTAATCTGAATGAGAAACTTGAAGTAACAATTGTGACCTTTTCGCGTCACAGGCCGGAAGCGATAATGTTTTCGCCGTCGTCAGAACAGGAGTCCCCCGAATATGGATAAGGCGATCCAGTCCGATCCGTCCCGCCGATCGATCGCGGCGCTCGCGCCGTTTGACCGCTATACGCCGCCCGCCATCTTTTTTCACTGGGCGATTGCCTTGCTGATCGTGGTTGCGTATGCCGCGGTGATCGCCAAGGGCTATCTGCCGCGTGGCAGTGCTCCGCGGGCGCTGTCGATGGTGATTCACGAATGGGCGGGGATGACGGCGCTGGTGCTGGCCGTGCCGCGCTTGGTGTGGCGCGTGGTGAAGGGGGCGCCGCCCGCGCTACCCGGTCAGGGGTGGCTGGTGCGTGCCGGGTCGGCCGTTGTGCACCTTGCGCTCTACCTGTTCATCTTCGCGCAGCCGATTCTGGGATATCTGACGCTCAACGCCGGCGGGCATGTGTTGACGATTCCGGGGCTGGATATCGCACTGCCGCAATTCATCGACAAAGACGTGGAGACGCGCCGTTCGATCAAGGAGATTCACGAGACGATCGGCACGGCGTTCTACTGGGTGATCGGCCTGCATGCACTGGCCGCGTTGTGGCATCACTACTTCCGCCGCGACAACACCCTGCGGCGCATGCTGTGACTCAGCGCGCGCCGCAGGTACCCGGCATCAGAACGTGAAACGAACGCCGGCGAAGACGCTTCGCCCGTCACCCGGGTAGAACACGGCGGTGTTGGCCGTACGCGCGTCGGTCACGGTGCTGAAGTCCGACACGTAGCGCTTGTCGGTCAGGTTGCGGGCATCGACGTAGAACGTGACGCCGCGTTGCACGAGGTACGACGCCTGCAAGCCGATCAGCGTGTAACCCGGCACTCGCATCGTATTCGCGTAGTCGACCCACGCGCCGGTCGGCACCCAGTCGAGTGACGCGGCAATCTGGAAGCGATTGGTCAGCGCGTAGCCCAACGTCGTGCGCAACACGTTGGTCGGCACACCGGCGATGTGGTTATTGCCGTACTGCGGGTCGTTGCGGAAGCGGAAGTCGCTGTAGTTCCAGATCTGCGACAGCGTGATGCGATCGCCGGTCGCGACGACGTCCTTGAACAAATCGAACGAGGCGCCGACTTCCAGCCCTTGCAGCACGGTCTTGTTCGCGTTGAACGTCGAGGCGGGAATGTCGGGCGACGTCGTGTATTGCAGCAGTTGATCGCGTACCAGCGAGCGGTAGGCCGTGACGTCCCACGCGACGCTGCCGAGCTTGCCGCGCGTACCGGCTTCCACCGTCCACGCATGCTGCGCTGCCAGCGGCACGAAGCGCGAGGTCGCACCGAAGGTCTGCGACAAGTCGGTGAAGTCAGGCACGTCGGCACTGCGCGTGATGTCGATGAACGCCTGCACATCCTTGCGCGGTTCCCACAGCAGACCGATCTTCGGATTCACGCCCGAGTAGGCGGCGCTCGTCGAACGGTAGTTCGGATCGCCGGGCAGGCCGCCGTAGTCGACATATTGGCGCACATCGCGATAAGCCTTGGCGCCGATCATCAGGCCGACCGTCGGCAGGAAGAACAGGCGGTTTTCGAAATACGCCTCGTAGTTGTACGCGCTCTGCCGTGAGTTGAGCGTTTGCGCGCCGCGATTGCCGTTCACGTTGACGTACTGATCGGCCTGCGTGTTACCGCCGAAGAAGCGGGCGCCGACGATCAGGTCGTTGCGCATGCCGGCAAGCGTGAGGTTGGCGGTGTAGCGCGGGGCAATGCCGTATGTCCAGCCGTCCTGATCCAGTGCTTGGAAGATCGGGTGGTACAGGCTCTTGTGAATCACCCACGAGGCGATGTCCAACTGGCCGACATCGAGACGGATGGTGGTCAGGTTGCCGATACGCTCGGTGCGCGTGTTGCGGGCCTGATCGCCGGAGACGGCCGATGCCGCTGCCTTGGTCGGGTTGTTCAGCGCGTCGAACAACGAGAGCGTGCCGGGCAGCTTCTGATCGACGATATAGGCGCCGAAGAAGAAGCGCGTTTCAACGCGCGGCGAGAACTTGTAGCCGATGTTGGCGTTGAACTGGGCGTACGTGCCCTTGTCGTGATCGCGATAGCCGTCGGCGCGGTTGACGGTAATGGTCGCGAGCGCATCGAGCGGCCCGAAGATGCGCGACATCTGGCCGCTGGCGCGCACATTGCCGAAGCTGCCGCCATCGATGCGGAACTGGTTCGGTGCCTCGGCCGTATAGGCGGTCGGTGTGACGAAGTTCAGCGCGCCGCCGAGTGTAGTGGCGCCGTAGGCGAGGCCGTTGCCGCCCTTGTAGATTTCGGTCGAGCGCAGGCCCAGCGGATCGATCTGGTAGTAGTCGCCGCTGCCGTCGGCGAGATTCGTCGGAATGCCGTCTTGCAGGATGTCTAGACCGCGCACGTGGTAGCCGCGCGCGATGCCCGAGCCGCGAATCGACAGACGCAGTTCTTGCCCGTAACGGCTTTGCACGTAGACACCGGGGGTGTCTTTGAGCACGTCGCGCAGGTTGAACGCGTAGGTGTTCTGGTACGCGTCAGCGTCGACAAAGGCGACCGAGCCCGCCGTCTGGAACAGATTGGCCTTTTGTTCTTCCACGCTGGGGGAGGTCAGTGATTCGGCAGGCGCATTGACCGTGGTGGTCGGCAGCGTGGCGACCGGCGCACCGGACGTCTGGGCGAGTGCGTTGCCGCCGAGCGAAGCGAGGGCGAGCGCGATGGCCGTTTGCAACGGCTTCTGTGTGATGGGACGTAGCATGAGTGTCTCTCTGGCGACGGGGAAGCCGCCGCTCAATGATCGGGATTGCCGTGTGCAACGACGCATGGCATGCAGGTCGCGCACGAATGCCGCCGGCTCGCGCAAGCAGAGCAGCGCGAGCGACGACAGCAGAGCGTCGAGAGCAGTGCGTCGAAAGCCACACGGCGGAAACAGTCCGTCGAAAATCACCACCAACCGGCAGCTCGCCAGTTAGCAGGAATACGACGTGATCAGAGGGTCAGAGAGGGTGGCGCACGCGCCAGTGCTGCGGAGAAACGGGCGCGCGGATAGAACGGCACCAGCACGCGGGGGGCGTCGGCGGTGCCTGTCGGCGCGGCAGTGGGGAGGGTGATGAAATCGGAGGTGACGAGCGTCTGGTGCGACCAGAGCGAGCAGTAGCCGCACTTTTCCCAGTGTTCGGCAGACGCCAGCGAGTGATCCGGGCCGTCGTGCGCACTGTGAAGTTGGGCCGCATCGCCCGTCGCGGGCGGCGCTTGTGCGTCGTCGTGGCCGGAATGACCATCGTGCACCGCAGCGCGCTGTGCGTCGGCGCGCGGGGTGCTGTTCGTCCCCAGCGCAGCCTGCGTGCCCTGCACCGTGCAGTAGACCGCGAACGGGTCTTTCTGCATGGCCGCACGCCATTGCGCAATCGCCGGCATGAGCGCTGCCAGCAGGATCGCCAGTAAGGCGATCCCGATAGCGACACGATGCTGGCGGAGCTTGCGCATGTCTGGGCCGAAGTTACGTAAAGTGTACGTTCAGGGAACCAGGCATTGTAGGGGCTGTCGTCGCGGCCCGTAAATGTTTTGCGTTCTCATGTAGGGAGGACGCGACAATTTGACGCATCGCTTCCCCCGGGCTGTCCGCACCCGGCGAAAACACGGTAATGCCGGGCAAAAAAAGAGGTGCCGCCTGCCCCCCAGCAGAAGCGGCACCCCACACCGGATATCGGTTCCTCTATCCGCACATCATTCGTGCTTTATTCGTCCATCGGCACATCGGCACATCGGCACATCAGCACATCAGCACATCAGCAAATCCGCACATCAGCACATCAGCAAATCCGCACATCAGCACATCAGAACTTCACGCCGACACCCACGCCGACGATGAGCGGATCGATGTGCAGCGTGCCGAGATCCGTGCCCGCGAGCGACGTGTCGGTTTTCATCCAGATCTTCTTGATGTCGATGTTGAAAAACATGTTCTTCGTCATCTGAATGTCCACACCCGCTTGCAGGGCCGGACCGACGCTATGGTTCTTGATCGAGATCGGCGTGCCGCCCGCGTTCAGGCTGCTGTTCCAGAAGCGCGTGTAGTTGATGCCGGCGCCGACATACGGGCGCACTTTGCCCGCGTGGTTGAAGTGGTATTGCAGCAGCAGCGTCGGCGGCAGCACGTTCACACCGCCCAGATGGCCGAGGTTCGACGTGAGTTGGTGGCGCGACATGCCGAGAATCAGTTCGACCCCGACGTTGTCGAGAATCATGTACGTGAAGTCGAGTTCCGGCACGATGGCGTTGTTCACCGTGACGCCCAGCGAGGGCAGCACACTGCCGCTCGCATGCGAATCCGGCAGGATGCCGATGGCGCGCACGCGCGCGAGGATGTCGCCGGCGTAGATACCTTGCGAGCTGTCCTTGATGAAGCCGAACGTCTTCGGCTGTGCGGCGCTCGCGGAGGTGCCCGTGTTATTCGTGTCGGTAGCCTGTGCCGTAGCGCTTGCGCTGAAGAACGCGGCACCGGCAACCACTGCGGCGGCGATGGCCGTGGCGCCGAGGGAGTGCTTCATGATGTTTTCCAAAGTCGTGAGTAAGCACGACCGATGGTAGAAGCGCCTCCCCGCGGGGAACTTGATGCGCATCAAGCGCGCGAAAACCCTTGGCGGCAGTGCGACAAACTGTCGCGCATTCGTGTGCGCTCAGTCGCGCGGCTGCAACATCGCGATGAACGAGCGCACCGTCTGCCTCCATGGCGTCAGCCCACCGCCGATGCCTGCCGATGCCCGCCAGCGCCGGCCGGCCTCCCTGTTTTGGTAGGATGCGGACTTTGCCACGCGTTCCCCCATCGTGAAGCGCCTGATTTCGTCGCTGCTGCATGCCATCGCCCAAGCGGGCCGGCATGGTCTTCGTCTGCTGCAACCGCTGCTGCAACGCCTGCAACCGTTCGCTGCCCGCGCTTGGCACCACCTGCGCCACCCCACGCGCCGTGGCGTGCTGATCGCCATTGCGGCAGTCCCGGCGCTGTTCATCGCCTACACGCTGATCCTGATCCCGTTCACGCCCGGTATCCGCGACATTCGCCGCGCCAAGGTCGACCAGCCCGCGCAAGTGCTCTCCGCCGACGGCAAGCTGCTTGCCGAGTTCCGGCCGTCCAACCGGGAGTGGGTCGCGCTCAAGGACGTGTCGCCCAACGTGATCAAAGCGCTGGTGTCGACCGAAGACCATCGCTTCTATGAACACCACGGTATCGATCTGAAGCGCACGGCGTCCGCGGCGTTGCACACGTTCTCGGGCGACCGGCAGGGCGGCTCCACCATCACACAGCAGCTCGCCCGCAATCTGTATCCGGATGCGATCGGCCGCGCGCCCACGCTGACACGCAAGCTCAAGGAAGCCATCACCGCGCTCAAGATCGAGACGCTGTACACCAAGCCCGAGATTCTCGAGACGTATCTGAATACCGTGCCGTTCCTGTACAACGCGTACGGCATCGAGATGGCCGCGCGCACCTATTTCGACAAGTCGGCCGACCAGCTGGATGTGGTCGAAGCGGCCACGCTCGTCGGCATGCTCAAGGGCAACAGCTATTACAACCCGGTGATCAACCCCGAGCGCGCGCTGCAACGTCGCAACACCGTGCTCGCGCAGATGGTGAAGTACGGCGACCTCGATGCGTCGAAACTGGCGGCATTGCAGAAGCGCCCGCTGCGCATCAACTTCGAGCGTCAGACGGAAGAGCCGGGCCCGGCGCCGCATTTCGCGCAGCAATTGCGCAAGTGGCTGATCGGCTGGGCGGATCGCAACGACTACAACATCTATTCCGACGGGCTGGTGGTGCATACCACCATCGACTCGCGGCTTCAGACGATGGCCACGCAGGCGCTGACGCGTCAGGCCAAGCAACTGCAAGGCATCGCGGACGCGAACTGGTCGGCACGCGGCGGCTGGCGTGACAGTACGGCGCTGGTGCAGTCGTTCGTGCGTGAGTCTGCCGAGTATCGCAATGCGGTGGCCGGTGGCGAAGCGCCCGACGCTGCCATGAAGCGCCTGCTCGCCGACAAAACCTTCATGCAGAACCTGCGCGCGACCAAGACGCGTGTGCAGGCAGGCTTCCTCGCTATCGACCCGCGCTCGGGGTCGATTCGCGCGTGGGTGGGCAGCCGCGACTTCACGATCGATCCTTTCGATCACGTGCAACAGGCGCGTCGTCAACCGGGCTCGACGTTCAAGCCTTTTGTGTACGGCGCGGCGTTCATCAAGGGCGCGAAGCCGGAAGACACCATCGTCGATCAGACGGTGGAAATTCCGCTGGCTGGCGGCGAAATCTGGCGGCCGAGCGACGATACGGCACCGACGAACAAGCCGATGGCATTGCGCGACGCGCTCGCGCAATCGCGCAACACCGTGACGGCGCAGTTGATGCAGGAAGTCGGGCCGTCGCGTGTGGTCGGGCTGGCCCGCGCAATGGGCGTGCGTGAAAGCAAGCTCGATCCGGTGCCGTCGCTGGCGTTGGGCACGAGCCCGGTGTCGCTCAAGGAGATGGTGGTCTCCTATGGCACGATTGCCGACGGTGGCGAATATCGCGAGCCGACCATGGTCACTGAGATCACTAACAGCGAGGGCGACGTGCTGGCCACGTTCTCCCCGGCGCGTCCCGAACGCGCGCTGTCTGAAGTCGACGACTACACGCTGCTCGACACCATGCGCGGCGTGATCAATCGTGGCACCGGCAACGCCATCCGCACGCGCTTCGGCATTCGCGCGGACGTGGCGGGCAAGACCGGTACGACGCAAGACAACGCCGACGGCTGGTTCATCCTCATGCAGCCGCAATTGGTGGCCGGGGCGTGGGTGGGCTTCAACGACAGTCGCATCACCTTGCGCAGCGACTACTGGGGGCAGGGCGCCCACAGTGCGCTGCCGATCGTGGGCGATGTGGTCTCGCGTGCGCTGCGCGCGAAGCTCATCGATCAGAACGCCCGCTTCGAAGCGCCTGACAATCACCACTGGTACAGCGACTGGTGGACGCGTGCGAGCGACTGGGTGACGGCGTTGTTCGCGAAGAAACCTGCGCCGGAGCCTAAGCCCAAAGCCCCGGTGAAGCGTCAGGCGGCGCCTGCCCCGGCGCCCTCCCCATCGGTACCCAGCGCGGCCAGCACGGCCGTGGACAGCGGCCCGCTGCCGGTGCCGGTGGCCTCAGCGGTGCTGGCACAGCCGGACGCCGCGTCGGCCGCCATCGCACCGCGCAGCACGACGATCCCCGGTGTACCGGGCGAGTGGGACGGCCCGGGCGCGGCGTCGGGCGTTGCGCCGCCGACGTCGGTTCCGGTCATCCCGCAAACGCCGTCCGGCTCCGCGCCCGCCTCGGCCCAGTAAGAGGTTCAGTACGGGGCTCGACTAGGCCACCGGGCTTGCCGCCCGGTCGGCCGAAATTGCCATAACAGTTATGCCAGATTCTCATGACTGCCACGTCATGGCATGCGCTATATTCATGACGATATAACGGGGATGAAACGACCCTCCCCGGCCACATCGGGGGAGGACGTCAGCCATGTTTATCCGGCAGTTGAGTTATCTCGTCGCGCTGTCGCAGGCGCAGCATTTCCGCCGTGCGGCCGAGTTGTGCAACGTGTCGCAGCCCACGTTGTCGGGCGCGATCCGCAGCATTGAAGAGGAATTCGGCCTGCCCATCGTGCGGCGTGGTCGCCGCTTCGAAGGTTTCACTCCCGAAGGCGAGCGCGTGCTGGCTTGGGCGCGTCAGGTGCTGGCCGACTGTGAGGGGTTGCGGCAGGAGGCCAGTGCAAGCCGTCGCGAGGTGGCGGGTTGCCTGCGCATCGGTGCTATTCCCACCGCGTTGCCGCTCGTGCCGCTGCTCACCGATGCGTGCCTGCGCGACTTCCCCGGCATGCGCCATGAGGTCTACACACTATCGGCAACGCAGGCGCTGCGTCAGCTTGCCGAACTCGATCTCGATGTCGGCCTCAGCTATCTCGACGATCCGCGGTTGCGCGAGTTCGAGACCATTCCGCTGTTTCGCGAACGCTACGTGCTGATCGCGCGCGATGAGACGGCGCTGGCGGGCAAGACGGCCCTCTCTTGGCACGAAGCCGCGAAGCTGCCGCTCTGCCTGCTCACCAGCAACATGCAGTGCCGTCAGGGCATCGATGCGGCGTTGGCACGCGCGGGGACATCCGCGTCGCCGCGTGTCGAGACGGACTCGCTGATGGCGCTCTATGCCCATGTGCGTTGCGCCGGGTTGTACAGCATCGTGCCGCACAGTGTGTTGTGTCTGGCAGAGATGCGCGACGAGTTGCATGCGGTGCCGTTGCAGCCTGCGCTGCATCGCGAAATCGGTTTGATTCTGCGTGAGCGTCAACCGCGTCCGCCGTTGTTGGACGCGGCCATTACCGCGTTCCGGTCGGTGGATCTGCAATCGCGGCTCGATGCGTTGTTGCCTGCGCCGGCGCTGGCATAGGAATACGGCGACGTCAGTCAACTGACGCGTCGAGTGTGAAGACGGTGCGCAGGGGGCTATCGACCTGCGCCCAATGCTGACCCAGTTCGGCCAACGGAATCGTCGCCGTGGGAATGCGCAATCCGGCGGGTAGTGCGGCATGCAGCACTTCCTTCACGGCGTGCAGCAGCCGTGGCAACGGCACGCTGCCGATACCACTGCCCATCAACGTGATCGCGCTCGCGCGCAATACGGCACCCGGCAACACGATGTCGCTGCCGCCGACCGACCCAATCTGCACGAAGCGGACCGGCTGCCCTTCCGGCGAGTGTTTGGCGGCGGCGATCAACAACGCCCGCGCGCTGGCCCCCCACAAGTAATCGAGCACGACATCCACGCCTTCTGCGAAATGCGGTGCGAACGCATGGCTCAAGCCATCGTCGTCCTGAATCAGTGAAATCGTGACGTCGGCACCGGCCTGTTTGAGCGCAGCCAACGAGATCGGATTACGCCCCGTCGCGATGATTTTTTCCGCACCGAGATGCCTCGCGATACGCACCGCCAACTGACCCGACGCGCCGGTCGCGCCGTTGATGAGCACCGTCTCGCCCGCGACGAACTTCGCCCGCTCGGTGAGCGCGGCCCACGACGACATGCCGGGAATGGCGATGGCCGCTGCGGTCACGTCGTGCAGATCGTCGGGCAGCACAATGCATTGCGACGCGCGCGCAAGGCTGCGTTCGGCCATCGCACCGTAAGGCGCGGTCGGCCCGAAAAAGTACACGCGGCGGCCGTCTTCGAGACGCCCCGTGCCGTCGACGCCAGCCACGAACGGATAGTCGCCCGACGACGAGTAATGCGCCCCGGCAGCGCGCGAGCGCGTGACCCGGCTCAAGGCGGCGGCGCTGACGTCGATCAGGTGATGATCGGGCAGCGCCTGCGGCGAACCGAAATCCGCATAGACGGGCGGGTGACCGGTTTCTTTGACGACAGCGGCTTTCATGGCAGTTCCTTCACGGTGACGATGGGGATAACGGCCTCAGTCTAGGCGTGCGAATGCGACCCGACTCCGGTATAAATGTCATTCGATACGGAGTTTCGGCCATGCCTGCGTCTATACCTGCCCCTAAGCCCGCCCCCATCCCCATCGTTCGCCCGGATTTGCTGACCTCGCCCGCCGCGCCATTTCTGGCGGCCGGGGAATTGACGCAGCCGGAGGCGCGCGAGAAGTCGCCGCATCGGCACGCGCACGGGCAACTGATGGGCGCGCTGACCGGTCTGGTCTCGGTGGGGCTCGACAAGCACCAGTGGGTCGTCCCTGCGATCCATGCGATCTGGATTCCGCCGCACTATGTGCACTCGGTGCGCTCCTACGGGCCGTTCTCGGGATGGAGCGTCTTCATTCAGGAGGCGCGCTGCGGTGAATTGCCGCCAGCGCCGCGTGCCATCCGCACGTCTGCGCTGCTGCGTGAAGCGGTACGGCGTGCGGCGACATGGTCCGGCACGCCAGCGAGCGATGGGCTCGACGCTGCGCAGACCCGTATTGCCGAAGTGATCGTCGACGAGGTGAAAGCGGCACCACCGGCTTCGCTCGGGCTGCCGCTGCCGGAAGACCCGCGACTCGTGCGTATCACCGATGCGCTGGCGGCCGACCTGTCGGATGCCCGGCGGCTGGAGGAATGGGCGGCGTGGGCTGGCGTAGCGCCGCGCACGCTGAGCCGGCATTTCATGACGCAGACGGGCATGACGTTCGCGCAGTGGCGCCAGCAGGCGCGTTTGCTGCGCGCGCTCGAACAACTCGCAGCGGGCGTGTCCGTCACGGCCATCGCCCTCGATCTCGGCTACGAGAATGTCAGCGCATTCATCGACATGTTCCGCCGCGCGATGGGCACGACGCCGGGGCGATATGCGAGCGACGAGCGTCTACAATCCAGCCCATGACACTTCATATTCGCAACGAAACGCCCGCCGACGCGGCAGCCGTCGAAGCACTGACGACGGCAGCGTTTCTCGACGCGCCGCACACCGATCACACCGAGCAGTTCATCGTCAACGCGCTGCGTCGTGCGCAGCAGTTGTCGGTCTCGCTGGTTGCGCAAGAAGACGGCGTCATCGTGGGGCATGTGGCCGTGTCGCCGGTGACGATCTCCGACGGCAGCCCGCGCTGGTACGGTCTGGGGCCGATTTCAGTGGCACCTGACCGGCAAGGTCAAGGCATCGGCAGCCGGCTGATGCACGCGGCGCTCGACGCATTGCGGCAACTCGGCGCGGCCGGTTGCGTCGTGCTTGGCGACCCGCTGTACTACGGGCGCTTCGGCTTTGCTGCCAACTCCGGAATGATCCTGCCTGACGTGCCGCCCGAGTATTTCCAGACGGTGTCGTTCGACGGTTCGACGCCATCGGGCACCGTGCGCTATCACGACGCGTTCAACGCCACATCGTGACCCCATGACGGCCGCAAGATAGCCGCGCTCGCCAGTTCCCGCGATTTCCCCTGAGTTTGATAGGCCGGACCGATCAACCGATCGGTCGGAACGATTTTCCATCGATGCGTCCTGCACCGATCATTGGCCTCAATGCAGCGACGACACCCTACGTTGGTTACGTCGCCTAAGCAGACAACAACCTCAGGAGCGAGACATCATGGCCAAGATTGTGTGTGTACTGTATGACGATCCCGTCACCGGATATCCCAAGACCTACGCCCGCGACGATCTGCCGAAGATCGAGTGCTATCCGGACGGTCAGACCCTGCCGACGCCCAAGGGCATCGACTTCCAGCCGGGCGCTCTGCTCGGTAGCGTGTCGGGCGAACTGGGCCTGCGCAAGTATCTCGAATCGAACGGTCACCAACTGGTGGTGACGTCGAGCAAAGACGGCGACAACAGCGTGCTCGACCGTGAGCTGGCCGATGCGGAAATCGTGATTTCGCAGCCGTTCTGGCCCGCGTACATGACCGCCGAGCGCATCAAGCGCGCCAAGAAACTCAAGATGATCGTGACGGCCGGCATCGGCTCGGACCACACCGATCTGCAAGCCGCGATGGAACACGGCATCACGGTCGCGGAAGTGACCTACTGCAACAGCAACAGCGTTGCCGAGCACGTGCTGATGACCACGCTCGCACTCGTGCGTAACTATCTCCCGTCGTATCAGTGGGTGCTCAAGGGCGGCTGGAACATCGCCGATTGCGTCGAGCGTTCGTACGATCTGGAAGGCATGCACGTGGGGACGGTGGCCGCTGGCCGCATCGGTCTGCGCGTGCTGCGCCTGATGAAGCCGTTCGGCACGCATCTGCACTATCTCGACCGTCACCGTCTGCCGGAATCGGTCGAGAAGGAACTGAACCTCACGCACCACACGAGTCTGGAAAGCCTCGCAAAGGCATGCGATGTCGTGACGCTGAACTGCCCGCTGCATCCGGAAACGGAACACATGATCAACGCCGACAGCCTGAAGCATTTCAAGCGTGGCGCGTACCTGATCAACACCGCACGCGGCAAGCTGTGCGACCGCGACGCGGTGGCTGCCGCACTGGAAAGCGGCCAACTCGCCGGCTACGGTGGCGACGTGTGGTTCCCGCAACCGGCCCCGGCCGATCACCCGTGGCGCCACATGCCGCACCACGGCATGACGCCGCACATCTCGGGCACGAGCCTGTCGGCACAAACGCGCTACGCCGCAGGCACGCGTGAAATTCTGGAGTGCTATTTCGAGAACCGTCCGATCCGCAACGAGTACCTGATCGTGCAGGGCGGCAAGCTCGCCGGTGTCGGTGCGCACTCGTACAGCGCAGGCAACGCCACGGGCGGCTCGGAAGAGGCGGCTCGCTTCAAGAAGTCGGCGTAATCCTTCATCGCTTCCTGTAGTTCCTGCTGTTCCGCTGTTCCGTAGTACCCGCCGGGTCGTCGGTCGACGTCCGGCGGTGGCAGTATCTCCTCGAGCTCAGTCTCGTTCCAAGGCCGGCCATCTTCGCGATGTACCGGCCTTTTTTTCGCCGAATCAGCTCAGGCGGGGCGCTTCGGAATATCGAGTCCGCGCACCACGGCCGGACGCGCAACGAAGGCATCGAGCACGCGCTTCACGTTCTTGAACTGCGCAAATTCGACCAGATCGCCGGCCTCGTAGAAGCCGACCAGATTGCGAATCCACGGGAACGTGGCGATATCGGCAATCGTGTACTCGTCGCCGAGAATCCACGTGCGATTGGCCAGATGCGTGTCGAGCACGGCGAGCAGACGCTTGGCTTCGTTCACGTAGCGATCGCGCGGGCGCTTGTCTTCGAAGTCCTTGCCCGCGAACTTATGGAAGAAACCCACCTGCCCGAACATCGGACCGATGCCGCCCATCTGGAACATCAGCCATTGCAGCGTTTCGTAGCGCGCAGCCGGATCGGCGGGCAGCAGCTTGCCGGTCTTCTCGGCCAGATACCAGAGGATGGCCCCCGACTCGAACAGCGGCAGCGGCTTGCCGTCGGGGCCGTTCGGATCGAGGATCGCGGGAATCTTGTTGTTCGGGTTCAGCGAGAGAAACTCGGGCGTGAGCTGATCGTCGGTCTGGAAGCTGACCAGATGCACCTCGTAGGGCAGGCCGATCTCTTCGAGCATGATCGAGACCTTCACGCCGTTGGGTGTGGGCAACGAATACAGTTGCAGACGCTCGGGGTGTGCGGCGGGCCACTTGCGGGTGATCGGAAACTGGGACAAATCGGCGGACTGGTCGGTCATGGGATCGAGGCGTTCGAAGGCGTGCTGGATGGGCGGCGGATTTCACCGCGGGACAGCCAATATAACGCCAAGTGAAAAGGCTTGCAGACGGCGGCGCAGGGGAAAGCAGGCTCCGCCGGATGTGACAGACATACGGCAGTTCCGTGAAGAACGCGCATCCGGCCGACAAGAAATTTCAGCTTGAATGTGCGGCCGATGGCGACTTAAATGGAAAGCCTGCATTTTCGAGAAATCTCGCCCCGCAGGTGCATGGGGGCTGACCGGCGAACGGCACGCACGTCGTCGTCTCTTTGTTGTTCTCTCTGTCGTTCTTCACGGCATTCGCGCAAGGACCGAACCATGAGCACATTCAAGACGAAAGATGGCACCACGATCTACTACAAGGACTGGGGCAAAGGCCGCCCGGTCGTTTTCTCGCACGGCTGGCCGCTTTGTGCCGACGCCTGGGATGCACAGATGCTGTTCCTCGTGCAGCACGGCTATCGTGTCATCGCCCATGATCGCCGCGGCCACGGGCGCTCGGATCAGCCCGGCACCGGCAACGACATGGACACCTACGCCGACGATCTGGCGGCGCTGGTCGATTCGCTCGATCTGAAGGAAGCCACGTTCGTCGGCCATTCGACGGGCGGGGGCGAAGTGGCGCACTATCTCGGCCGTCATGGCACGCGCCGTGCCGCACAGGCGGTGCTCATCGGCGCTGTGCCGCCCATCATGGTCAAGTCCGACAAGAATCCGAACGGGTTGCCGATCGGCGTGTTCGACGAGATTCGCGCCAATGTGGCCGCCAATCGCTCGCAGTTCTATCAGGATCTGGCGGTGCCGTTTTACGGTTACAACCGGCCGAATGCCAAGAAGTCGCAGGGCGTCATCGATGCGTTCTGGCTACAGGGCATGTGGGGCTCGCATCTGGGCCAATACCTGTGCGTGAAGGAATTCTCGGAAGTGGACTACACCGACGATCTGAAGAAGATCGACGTGCCGACGCTCATCCTGCATGGCGACGACGATCAGATCGTGCCGATCGACGACGCGGGCAGGCTGAGCGCGAAGATCATCAAGGACGCCACGCTGAAGATCTACCCGGGCGGTGCGCACGGCATGTGCACGGTGGAGGCCGAGAAGGTCAACGCGGACCTGCTGGAATTTCTGCGGAAGTAGTCGACGCCGGGCGATTTGAGCTGGCGTGAAACGACAAAGGGACGGCGGTTGCCGTCCCTTTGTGTTTGCCGCAGTCGTTCGCAGCGGTAAAGCGCTGACGCGTGATTACGCGTTGTTCAGCACTTTGGCGATGCTCTCGGCCACGACGCCGACGTTCTTCTCGTTCAGACCGGCGACACACATACGGCCCGAGCGAATCAGATACACGCCGTGTTCGTCGCGCAGCACGTCGACTTGCGCCGCCGACAGGCCCGTGTACGTGAACATGCCGCGTTGTTCCAGATAACGCGAGAGCATGTTGTCCGGCACGTGGCCGCGCAGACCTTCATGGATCGCGCCGCGCATGCGCGTGATGCGCTGGCACATCTGCGTGAGTTCGTCTTCCCACGACTTGCGCAGTTCCGGCGTGCTCAGCACCTTGGCAACGATCTTCGCGCCATGCGTCGGCGGGTTGCTGTAGTTCGAACGCACGGCGCTCGTCAGTTGACCCAGCACGCGCTCGGCCGCTTCGCCCGATTCGCAGATCACCGACAGGCCACCGCAACGCTCGCCGTACAGCGAGAAGTTCTTCGAGAACGAATTGGCGACGAAGGCCGGCACGCCTTGACGGGCCAGTTCGCGAATCACGAAGGCATCGGCGTCCAGACCCGAGCCGAAGCCCTGATAGGCCATGTCGACGAAGGGCAGCAGTTCGCGCTTCTTGAGCACCTCGATCACCTGCACCCACTGCGCGTCGTTCAGATCGACACCGGTCGGGTTGTGGCAGCAGGCGTGCAGCAGCACGACGCTGCGTGCCGGCAGCTTGTCGATGGCGTCGACCATCGCTTCGAATTGCAGGCCGCCCGTGGCTTCGTCGTAATACGGGTACGTATTCACGGTGAAACCGGCGCGCTCGAAGATGAAGCGGTGGTTGTCCCACGTGGGATCGCTTACCCAGACCTGTGCGCCCGGGAAATAACGCTTGATGAAGTCAGCACCGACTTTCAGCGCGCCCGAGCCGCCGAGCGTCTGCACCGTGGCGATGCGGCCTTCGGTGCGGGCCAGCGAGTCGTCGCCGAACACGAGGGCCTGCACGGCGTCGCGATAGTTGGCGAAGCCTGCCATCGGCAGATACGGCTTCGGACCCACTTCGGCCAGCAGCAGGGCTTCGGCCTGACGCACCGCTTGCATGACCGGCAGACGGCCATCGTCGTCGTAATAGATGCCGATGCTCAGGTTGACCTTGTCGGTACGCGGATCCTTCGCAAAATTCTCGTTGAGCGAGAGGATCGGGTCACCGGGATAGGCATCGATATGTTCGAACATGGCAGGTCCTGGAATAACGGAGATAACGAGAGAGCGAGAGAGATTCGGTAATACGGGAAACAGGCCGGCGCGCGAGCGCAAACGTCGATGATACCGCTAGTGCGGTGCCCCCGTGTGTGTCCGGGGTCCGGGACATGCCCCGCGCGGCGTGCGCGCGGGGTGGGCTTTCGTTTGCGTGGGTGACGCTTCGCGTCAGCGGGCCGCCGCAGCCGGTACGCCGGCGGCCGCGCGCTTCTGGCGCAGGCGGTAGCCGAGCGTGAGCACGACCAGCCAGACCGGGATCAGATAGACCGAGATGCGCAGGTCCGGGATCAGGTACATCACGACCAGAATGCCAGCGAGGAAGACGAGGCACAGGTAGTTCGTGAACGGGTACCACAGGCTCTTGAAGACCGTGGTTTCACCGGCACGCGCCTTGGCCCGGCGGAACACCAGATGGATCACGCTGATCATGGCCCAGTTGATGATGAGGGCCGAGACGACCAGACCCATCAGCAGTTCGAACGCTTTGCCGGGCATGAAGTAGTTGATCACCACGCACAGCGCGGTCGCGGCAGCCGAGACACCGAGCGCGGCGAGCGGAATGCCACGGGCGTTGACCTTGAGCAGCGCGCGCGGCGCATTGCCCTGACCGGCCAGACCGTAGAGCATGCGGCTGTTGCAATACACGCCGCTGTTATAGACGGAGAGGGCGGCGGTCAGCACCACGGCGTTGAGCACGTTGGCGACGAAGTTGCTGTTCAGTTCATGGAAGATCAGCACGAACGGGCTGCCGCCGGAGACGACCTTCTCCCACGGATACAGTGAGAGCAGCACGCCGAGGGCGCCGACGTAGAAAATCAGAATGCGGTAGATCACCTGATTGGTCGCACGCGGAATGGTGCGCGACGGATCGTCGGCCTCGGCCGCCGTAATGCCCACCAGTTCGAGCCCGCCGAACGAGAACATGATCACCGCCATCGCCATGACAAGGCCGGACACACCGTTCGGGAAGAACCCGCCGTGTTGCCAGAGGTTGGCCACGCTGGCGTCGGGGCCGGCATTGCCCGAGAAGAGCAGATAGCCGCCAAACCCGATCATGCCGACGATGGCGGCGACCTTGATGATGGCGAACCAGAACTCCATCTCGCCGTACGACTTCACGCTCGACAGGTTGATGGCATTGATGATGCAGAAGCACACGAGTGCCGAGACCCACGTGGGGATCGCCGGCCACCAGTACTGCACGTAAATGCCTACGGCCGAGAGTTCGGCCATCGACACGAGGATGTACAACACCCAGTAGTTCCAGCCGGAGACGAAGCCCGCGAACTGGCCGCAATACTTGTTGGCGAAGTAACTGAACGAGCCGGCGACGGGCTCGTCGACAACCATTTCACCGAGCTGCCGCATGATGAAGAACGCGACGATACCGGCAATGGCGTAGCCAAGCAGTACGGAGGGTCCAGCGGTTTTGATGGTTTGGGCGATGCCGAGAAAGAGGCCGGTGCCGATCGCGCCACCGAGGGCGATCAATTGAATGTGACGATTCTTCAGGCCGCGGTGGAGCGAGCCTTCTTGTGCTGCATTGGCGGACATGTCTGTTCCTTACCCTACCTTCGATGCCATGCGGCGCGCCTCTCTGTCTCCGTTCGGTAGGAACGGACCGGAAGCGTTGAGCCGCCACGGCGCGGTGCTTATGACACCGTCGCCGTGTTCTTGGTGGTCACCCCCCGAGAGGTGACCGTCATCCCGGCGCACGGGGCGCCGGTTGTCTCCCCTGGACTCAGACCTTGAGCGTGCCGCGCGCGATCTGGTCGCGTTCGAGCGATTCGAACAGCGCCTTGAAGTTGCCTTCGCCGAAGCCGTCGTCGCCCCGACGCTGAATGAACTCGAAGAACACCGGACCCAGCAGGGTCTTCGAGAAAATCTGGAGCAGCAGACGCGGCTTGCCGCCTTCGGTCGTGCCGTCGAGCAGAATGCCGCGCGACTTCAGCTCACCGACCGGCTGGCCGTGACCCGGCAGACGCGTTTCCAGCGCCTGATAGTAGAAGTCGTTCGGTGCCGTCATGAGCGGTACGCCGGCCATTTGCAGATTGTCGATGACCTGAATCAGGTCGTCGGTCAGGAATGCAATGTGCTGAATGCCTTCACCGTTGAAGGCCATCAGGAATTCCTCGATCTGGCCGCTGCCCTTGGCGGATTCTTCGTTCAGGGGAATGCGGATTTTACCATCGGGTGCGGTCATCGCCTTCGACGCCAGACCGGTGTACTCGCCCGAGATATCGAAGTAACGAATTTCGCGGAAGTTGAACAGCTTCTCGTAGAAGTTGGCCCAGAAGGACATGCGGCCGCGATAGACGTTGTGCGTCAGGTGATCGATCAGGCGCAGGCCGTGGCCGACCGGGTGACGATCGACGCCTTCGATGAATTCGAAGTCGATGTCATAAATCGACTTGCCTTCTTCGAAGCGGTCGATCAGGTACAGCGGCGCGCCGCCGATGCCCTTGATGGCCGGCAGACGCAGTTCCATCGGGCCGGTGGCGATCTCGACCGGCTGGGCGCCGAGTTCCAGCGCGCGGGCGTAGGCCTGATGCGAATCTTTCACGCGGAAGGCCATGCCGCAGGCGCTCGGGCCATGCTCGGCGGCGAAGTAGGCCGCGGGGCTGTTCGGCTCGCGGTTGACGATGAAGTTGACCTCGCCCTGACGATAGAGCACCACGTCTTTCGAACGATGGCGGGCCACGAGCGTGAAGCCCATCTGCTCGAAGATCGGCTCAAGCAGGTTCGGGGTGGGCGACGCGAATTCCACGAATTCGAAGCCCATCAATTGCATCGGGTTGTCAAACAGGTCGGCCATGATCGTCTCGGCTTTGTGAGGTGGATGTTTCGTTGGACGCGTGCACGGCCCGGTGGTTGTGCGCCTGACTTCGGAAGACGGATTTCTCGAGCCGGTCCCGCTTCGCAATTTACGCAATAAAATTGTGAATCGCTGACCGCCCGGTCGGGATTTTGTCCCCTGCCGTTTTAATTCCCGAAACCTGCGTAGTGCCAGCCATCGTGCGTGCACTGCATCGATTTGAGGGGCCCAGTGTAAGTGCGTCAACGCAAAATAGGATTTCGTAAAAGGCACAGGGAAACCCTATGTTATGCATTAATATTTCTAAATTGATGGGTTGAAGGAGAGGAAAGTGCATAACATCGAGATCGATCGGATCGACGTCCGGCTGCTGGCGGTTTTGCAGTCGCACGGACGGATTTCGAATCTGGAACTGGCCGAGGCCATCAAGCTGTCGCCGGCGCAGACATTGCGCCGCCATCGCCGCCTCGAAGAGTTGGGGGTGATCAAGGGATACGACACGCGGCTCGATGCGCAGCGACTGGGTTTCAGCGTCGTGGCGTTTGTCCACGTGACGATGGAGCGCGGGCATATTCGTGACCTGTCGAACTTCAAGGGACTGGTCGCGGAGCTGGCGCAGATACAGGAGTGCTTTTCCGTGACCGGCGATATCGATTACGTGCTCAAGGTGGTGGCGCGCGACCTGAAGGGCTTGTCCGATTTTCTGCTCGATACGCTGATGCGGATTCCGGGCGTGAGCGCCGTCAAGTCGAGCGTTTGCCTCGATGAAATCAAGTGTACGTCGGCGGTGCCGCTGGCGTCCTGAGGCACTGAAGGACCCCTGACCTCGCTATCGCTGTCGCTATCTCCGCGCCCGCACGGCGAACGCCGCGAGCGCCACGGCCACCACGACGAGCGCGCATCCGGCCCACGGGGTGAGCATCAACGCGTTCGCATCGACAAGCGCACCGCCTGCGCCCGCCCCGAGCGCCACGCCGACGTGCATGGCTGCCACGTTCACGCCGACGTTGGCATCGGCTTGCTGCGGCGCGCTGCGAATCAGGAAGTTCTGCACTACGGGCGAAATCGACCACGACAGACAGCCCCAGACCATCATCGCGACGACGAAGATCGCCACGTGCCACGCGTTATCGATACCGGTGACACCCATGCCACCGCTCCCGGCGCCCAGCATCGCGGCCAGCGGCACACCGGCCATCGCGACGAGAAACAGCAGCGGGCATCCGAGCAACGCACGCGAGGCGCCTGCCCGGTCCGAGCCCAGCCCGCCGAGCCATGCACCGGCTACGCCTGCCACCCCGAACGCGACGAACAGCAGACTCAGGCCATCGGGCGACGGCGCGAGGGTTTTCTGAAGATACGGTGCGAGATACGCGAACAGCGTGAAGTGCCCGCCAAGCATGGCAATCGATACGCCTTGCGCGGCGAGTAGGCGAGGCTGCGCCAGCGCTTTTACATACGCTCGCAGCGTCAGCGCAGTCGCGGGCTGCGTGAGCGGCAACGCGCGCCAGAGCACGAGCATGAGCATGAGCGGCGCGCTGACCAGACCGATCACGGCGAACACGGCACGCCATCCCGCCCAGTGTTCGAGCGTCATGCCGAGCGGAACGCCGAGCACCAGCGACCCGCTGATGCCCATGAAGATGATCCCCACGGCGCGCCCGTGAAACTCGGGCGGCGTGATTTCGGTGGCCAGCCGCGAGCAGAGCAGCACGATGGTGGCGCAACTCGCGGCCATGGCCATGCGCGCCACGAATAGCGCGGTGTAGCCCGGGGCGGCTGCGGCGGCGAGGTTGCTGAGCGTGAAGACCAGCAGCGCGACGATCAGCGCGGGGCGCCGGGCATGCCGGGAGAGCCACGCGGCCATCGTGAACGCCCACAGCGCGAAGACCGCAGAAAAGATGGTGGTGAGTTGGCCGGCCGAGGCCATCGAGACACCGAGCCCTTGCGAGATCGCGGGCAAGATGCCGATGCAGATGTTTTCGTCGATGCCCACGAGAAAGACCGTGAGCGCGAGCAGCCAGACTTTGGCGGCGCTATGCGGCGTTGCCGCCATGGGCGCGAGTGCCGTCGTTGGTGACGTTGGTGACGCCGATGACGTCGATGAAGTGGGGGAGGCCAATGAAGACTCCGATGTCATGACACGCACCGTGCGACACCGGGATTGGCGCGACGGTTGAGCGTATCGATCCGTCGGGTTTCGAGGCTAGGCTTCGGTTATCCCATCGCCGGAACATTATCGGAATCGACGCAAAGCGGCAACCGGGTGGCGGCCGACGTGGCCGCCGGGAGATTATCGCGAGGCGACACACGATAGTTGACAGCCCGGGAATATCTGTGATCTTATGCAGCACATGATCACCGCGCAATTCTCCCTCTCGCTACGACTACTAGCCCGCTCCACCGGGCTTGGTCCGTTGCTGCGCGCGTGCATCGTCTGAATTTTCTCTGAAGCACCGCTGATTTTCCCCAGTTACGCCGATCTGAGCCCCGGTTCATCCAACCGGAGGTCGTAGCTTTTTTGCGCTCAAGCGTCGTCCGGTTGCCACTTTTTCCGACAATCGAGACACGCCATGTTGAACAACCCCGCTACCAAATACCGCGCCTTCACTCCGGTCAACATTCCGGACCGACAGTGGCCGAGCCGCACCATCACGCGTGCACCGATCTGGATGAGCACCGACCTGCGCGACGGCAATCAGGCCTTGTTCGAGCCGATGGACGCGCAGCGCAAGATGCGCATGTTCAAGATGCTGGTCGCGATCGGTTTCAAGGAAATCGAAGTCGCGTTCCCGTCCGCCTCCGAGACCGATTTCAACTTCGTGCGTGAATTGATCGAAGGCGGTCACATCCCCGACGACGTCACCATCGAAGTGCTCACGCAGGCCCGTGACGATCTCATCGAGCGCACCTTCGCCGCCCTCAAGGGCGCACCGCGCGCCATCGTTCACTTGTACAACGCCACGGCCCCGGAATTCCGCCGCATCGTCTTCAACCTCGATCAGCCGGGCGTGAAAGCGCTGGCCGTCGCAGCCGCCAAGACCATCAAGCGTTGCGCGGACGCGGCCCCCGATACCCGCTGGACCCTGCAATACAGCCCCGAAACGTTCACGGGCACCGAACTCGACTTCGCCAAAGAGGTATGCGACGCCGTCTTCGATGTATGGCAGCCGACGCCGGACCACAAGTGCATCGTCAACCTGCCCGCCACTGTTGAAATCGGCACGCCGAACTACTACGCCGACCAGATCGAGTGGATGCACCGCAACCTCAAGCATCGCGATTCGCTGATTCTCTCGGTGCACCCGCACAACGACCGTGGCACGGCAGTGGCTGCCGCCGAGTTGGCCGTGATGGCCGGTGCCGATCGTATCGAAGGGTGCCTGTTCGGTAACGGCGAGCGCACCGGTAACGTCGATCTCGTCACGCTCGCGTTGAATCTCTACACGCAAGGCGTGGACCCGGGCCTCGACTTCTCGAACATCAACGAAGTCGCCCGCACGTCGGAAGAATGCACGCAATTGCCGGTGCATCCGCGCCACCCGTACGTGGGCGATCTCGTGTTCACCGCGTTCTCGGGCTCGCATCAGGACGCCATCAAGAAGGGCTTCGCCGCACAAAAGCCGGACACCTTCTGGGAAGTGCCGTACATGCCGATCGATCCGAGCGATCTGGGCCGCACTTACGACTCGATCATTCGCGTGAACAGTCAGTCGGGCAAGGGCGGCATTGCCTTCCTGCTCGAACAGTCGTACGGGGTGCAGATGCCGCGCCGCCTGCAAGTCGACTTCAGCTCGGCCGTGCAGCGTTACACCGACGAGACCGGTGCCGAAGTCACGGCAGCGCAGATCTGGCAATTGTTCCAGAAGGAATATGTGGAAGCGGCCGAACCGGTGGCTTATGTCGGTCACACGCTCTCGGAGCGCGACGGCCGTCAGCAGATCGCTGTGACCATCGACATCCACGGTCAACGCACGACGGTGTCGGGTGCCGGCAACGGTCCGCTCGACGCACTGATGAACGCGATGCGTACGCCGGTGCGTGTGCAGCACTACGAAGAGCGCGCGCTGACGCAAGGTGCCGATGCCCGTGCTATCGCGATTGCTGAAATGGCGGGCGAAACGATTGTCGGCAGCGCGTTCGGCGTAGGCATCGATGCGAATCTCACGACGGCCTCGATCCGTGCGGTTATCAGCGGCATCAACCGCGCTTACGACCGCAGTGAAGCCGATGCGAAGGCCACTTTCTTCGACGCTGTGATGCGCGATGTCGCCAAGGCCGTCTGAGGCTGTTGCAAACAGAAAACTCAGGCAGGAACTGAGGAGACACGTAGTCCAGCAGGGAATTTGAGGCAGACGTGTACCGCCGAGCGCTGATCGTGCGAGCGGGACACCGGTGCGGCGCGACGACACTTACCCAGTGTCGTGCGACCGCCCCGGCCACAGAAATCAAGCGGTGTGACAGGGCAGGGGGAACAGGCTCTGCCCGGTCAGATCGCTTCGATGGCGATAGCGATGCCTTGGCCGACCCCAATGCACATCGTACACAGCGCAAAGCGGCCACCTGAACGCTTTAGCTGATACATCGCCGTCGTCACCAGACGTGCGCCGCTCATGCCGAGCGGATGGCCCAGCGCGATTGCGCCGCCGTTCGGATTGACGCGCAGGTCGTCGTCAGCGACACCCAGCTGACGCAGCACGGCCAGGCCTTGGCTCGCAAACGCTTCGTTGAGTTCGATCACATCGAACTGATCGAGCGACATGCCGAGCCGCGCCAACAGTTTGATCGTTGCGGGCGCCGGACCGATGCCCATGATGCGCGGTGCTACCCCTGCCGTCGCCATGCCCAGAATCCGGGCGCGCGGCGTCAGGCCAAAGCGCGCCGCGCTCGCCTCGTCTGCTAACAGCAGCGCGCAGGCGCCGTCGTTGACGCCAGAAGCGTTACCGGCGGTCACGGTCCCATCAGGGCGTACCACGCCCTTAAGTCTGGCAAGCGCTTCCATGCTGGTGGCACGCGGATGTTCGTCGCGGTCCACCACAATGGCTTCCCCCTTCTTCTGAGCGATCGACACCGGTGTAATTTCTTCCGCCAGCGTGCCGTTCGCCTGCGCACGCGCCGCTTTCTCTTGCGAGCGCACCGCGAAGCGATCCTGATCTTCGCGGCTGATGCCGAATTCCGTCGCCACGTTCTCGCCCGTCTCGGGCATCGAATCCACGCCGTATTGCGCCTTCATCAACGGATTGACGAAACGCCAGCCGATGGTCGTGTCGTAAATCTCCGCCTGACGTGAAAACGCACTGGCAGCCTTGCCCATCACGAACGGCGCACGGCTCATGCTTTCCACGCCACCGGCGATCATCAGACCGGCTTCGCCTGCCTTGATGGCGCGCGCGGCGGTGCCGATGGCATCCATGCCCGAACCGCACAGGCGGTTGACGGTGCCGCCCGGCACGTCTTGCGGCAGCCCGGCGAGCAGCGCCGACATGCGGGCCACGTTGCGGTTGTCTTCGCCCGCCTGATTGGCGCAGCCGTAGATCACATCGTCAACCAGCGTCCAGTCGACGTTGCCGTTGCGCGCCATCAGCGCCTTGATCGGAATTGCACCGAGATCGTCGGCACGCACCGACGACAATGCGCCGCCGTAGCGGCCGATAGGGGTGCGGATCGCGTCGCAGATAAAGACTTCACTCATTTGTCTACCTCACCGAATGGGGGATTTCGAATTCACTCAATGCATGTCGAACAATGCAAATCGCCGGGAATTTCCCGGCGATGGCAAGCAATGCAGATGTCAGGCAACGGCCGGCGAGGGCAGTAGTGTCACGCCGCTCAGACGTTGCAACTCGTCGAACGTCAGCCCTTCGACCATATCGCGCACGCGCAGTCCTTCGGGCGTCACGTCGATGACCGCGAGGTCCGTGTAGATGCGCGTCACGCAGCCCACGCCCGTCAGCGGATACGTGCACGCGTCGACGATCTTGCTTTCGCCTTGCTTGGTCTGATGTTCCATCATCACGAACACCTGCTTGGCGCCGGTCGCGAGATCCATCGCGCCACCCACCGCAGGGATGGCGTCGGGCGCGCCCGTGTGCCAGTTGGCGAGATCGCCGGTCTTCGAGACTTGGAACGCACCCAGCACGCAGAAGTCGAGGTGGCCGCCGCGCATCATCGCGAACGAGTCGGCGTGGTGGAAATACGCACCGCCCGGCTTGAGCGTGACGGGCTGCTTGCCGGCGTTGATGAGGTCTTCATCTTCTTCGCCCTTGGCGGGGGCCGGGCCCATCCCGATCACGCCGTTTTCGCTTTGCAGAATGATTTCTTTCTCGGCCGGCAGGTGATTGGCCACTGCCGTGGGCAGGCCGATACCGAGGTTCACATAGGCGCCGTCGGGAATATCCTGGGCGACGCGGGCGGCCATCTGGTCGCGGGTCAGTCGGTTCATGTCGTAGCTCCGGAATAGGGGACGTCAGGCGCTCGCGGTGCCGGGCACCGCGACGATACGTTGTACGAAGATGCCGGGCGTGACCACGGCTTCCGGATCGAGCTCGCCCAGTCCGACGACTTCGCTGACCTGAACGATGGCGCACTTCGCAGCGGTCGCCATAATGGGGCCGAAGTTACGGGCGGTCTTGCGATACACGAGATTGCCCCAGCGGTCGCCCTTGAGCGCTTTGATCAACGCGAAATCGGCGTGAATCGGCGATTCGAGCACGTACGGCTTGCCGTCGATCACGCGGGTTTCCTTGCCTTCGGCGAGCAGCGTGCCGTAGCCGGTCGGCGTGAAGAAGCCACCGATGCCTGCACCGGCAGCGCGAATGCGTTCGGCCAGATTGCCTTGCGGCACCAGTTCCAGCTCGATCTTGCCGGCGCGATAGAGGGCGTCGAATACTTGCGAGTCGGTCTGACGGGGGAACGAGCAGATGATCTTGCGCACGCGCCCGGCCTTGAGCAGCGCCGCGAGACCGGTCTCGCCGTTACCGGCGTTGTTGTTGACGATGGTCAGATCGCGCGCGCCTTGTTCGATCAGGGCGTCGATGAGCGCCGAGGGCATACCGGCGTTGCCAAAGCCGCCAATCATGATCGTGGCGCCGTCGTGGACGTCGGCGACCGCGCTGACGAGCGATTCGTAAATCTTGTTGATCACACGTGCCTCCTGGGCAGTTCCGTCGAACGAACCTGCGGTCTCGGGCTGACTAGCCAGAGCCTGCGCGCCGTCCGGTGCGGTTGTCTCGTGGCGATGACGTCTTGTCCGGCGGCATCGTCTGGTTCACAATGTTCTTATAGCGAACAAATATTCGCTATAAGAACAGCGTAAGCTTTCCGATGTCGGGCGTCAAGACAGGGGAGGTGCCAGACGCATTCGGTGAGACTGTGTGTCCCGCACGGTGGAACCGCTGGCGCAAATCCATTACGCTTGCCGTCTGCGCGATCGTGGTGCACCGCCGGAATGTCCGGTGGTCCGTTCACTCGTGCTTGAAAAGAAGTCACCCAACAAACCGCCCTGCAACCCGCCAGACCTGCCGATAGCTACCCAATGACACCTGTGCCGAACGACTCCCGCGATCCGACCGAGAAGAAGCCGGGCGACTCTTATGTGCAGTCGTTTGCGCGCGGGCTTGCGGTGGTCAAGGCGTTCAATGCGGCGCGGCCGGCCCAGACGCTGTCCGAAGTGGCGCAGGCGTCCGGCCTGACCCGCGCGGGCGCCCGGCGCATTTTGCTGACGCTCGAAGCGCTCGGTTACGTGCGCAGCGAAGGCCGGTTGTTCCGCCTGACGCCGCGTATTCTCGATCTGGGCTTCTCGTATCTGACGTCGATGCCGCTATGGAATCTGGCGGAGCCGTTCATGGAAGCGCTGGTGCAGCAGGTGCAGGAGAGCAGCTCGGCATCGGTGCTCGACGGCGACGACATCGTCTATGTGCTGCGCGTGCCCGTGCGCAAGGTGATGTCGATCAACCTGTCGATCGGCAGCCGCCTGCCCGCGTGGTGTACGTCGATGGGGCGCGTGATGTTGTCCGCACTTCCCGACGACGAGCTCGACGCCGCATTGCGCCGTGCCGATATTCGTCAACACACGCGCCGCACGCTGACGGACGTGGACGCGCTGCGCGAACGCATCCTGCAAGTGCGGGCACAAGGCTGGGCCGTGGTCGATCAGGAGCTTGAAGAAGGATTGATCTCGATTGCCGCGCCGATTCGCAACCGGGCCGGACAAGTCATCGCCGCGCTGAACGTGAGCGGTCAGGCGAACCGGACGTCGGCGGCAGAGATGGAGACGAAGTTTCTGGCACCGCTGCAACAGGCGGCACAGAAGATTTCGCAGATGGTGGTCGTGTAAGCCAATCAGCGCTGAAAAACAAACGGGGCGTCGCTATGCGAACGCCCCGTTGTCATTTTTACAGCGTACCGATCAAGTGCGCGCGGCCCCGCCCAACGCCCCGGCGCGCGCCAACTGCATGGCTGAGAGCAGCGTCTCGTGATCGCCGATCTGATTGGCGAGCAGCAGAATCAGTTGCGCGTTGGCGGCCTGACTCTGCGCGTCGTCGAGATCGCGATGCATGTCGATAAGCGCTTCGTAGAAATCGTCGGGGCGCGTCAGGCGCGGTTGTGTATCGAGTGCCATGGGTGTCTCCTCCCGGCTGAATTCGTGTGTGTTGTTGAGAGCAGTCTCAGCGCCGGCTCATGCCGCGCATGCCATCGTCGCCAATGCTGGCGAAGGGCGTCCGAGTGCTCGGTCTCGCGCTTGCGCAATCGCAGCAGCATCGAGGGTGCGCCAGCGTGCACAGACGTGTTGATCCGGGCGCACCAGATAGACCGTGCCGGGCGTGGCGTCGTAACGCTGCGCCGCGAGCCCTTGCGCGTCGTGCCAAACGTTCTCGTCACCTTGCGCTTGCGTCGCGTCGTTCGTGACGAATACCGGCATGACAGGCACGCGGTCATTCGCCATCGCTTGCAGCGCAGCCAGTGCTGTGGCATCCAGCGAGGCGGGCGAGCCGAACACCAGCGCGACAAAACGTCCGCCCAGACGCGGCAGCAGCCAGCCGTCCTGTGCGTTGCGCGAGAGGGGCGCGTCGAGACACGTCGCCCCCGGCACCATGCGCCCGACGAAGGTGTCGCGATCGGCGGTGTTCAGCGTGGAGTCGTGCAACACCGCAGGCACCGACAAGCGGCCGCTGTTCACCAGTTGTCGGGCGAACGCGTGATCGCGTGCCAGCGTCAGCACAGCGTCCCGAAACACGCGCGACACAGGGCTCTTGGGCGTGATGAAGTCGGTGGCGCGCGTCGAGTTGAGAATGTTTTCGTCCGCGGCAAACTCACGCTCGCGGGCATAGGTATCGAGCAACGTATCGGGCGCGCGGTTATCCAACACCATGGCCAGTTTCCACGCGAGATTCTCGGCATCCTGTACGCCGCTGTTCGCACCGCGTGCCCCGAACGGCGACACGCCGTGCGCCGAGTCGCCTGCGAAGAGCACATTGCCGTGGCGGAAGCTGTCCATGCGCAGACAGGAGAACGTGTAGACGCTCACCCACTCCAGCGTGAATTTGGCGTCGGGGCCAAGCAGGGCCTGCACGCGCGGAATCACGCGCTCGGGCGTCTTCTCCGCTTCGGGATCGGCATCCCAGCCCAATTGGAAATCGATACGCCAGACATCGTCCGGCTGACGGTGCAGCAACACCGACTGATTCGGATGGAAGGGCGGATCGAACCAGAACCAGCGCTCTGCCGGGAAGTTAGCCGTCATCTTCACGTCAGCGATCAGAAAGCGATCCTTGAACGTGCGGCCGTGGCTGTCCACACCGATCAGCTTGCGCACCGGGCTGCGTGAACCGTCGGCCGCGACCACATAGCGCGCCGTGGTTTGATACGCGCCATCGGGCGTGTCGACCGTGAGCGTCACGCTCGCATCGGCCGCGCCGGGCGTGCCGTGCTGCACGAGCCCCGAGACCTTGTTCTTCCAGCGGATTTCGATGTTCGGCAGCTCGCTGGCGCGCTCGAACAGATAGCCTTCGACGTAGTACTGCTGCAAGTTGATGAACGCGGGACGATGGTGTCCGGCGTCCGGCAGCAGATCGAAGTTGTAGACCTCCTGATCGCGCAGGAACACACGGCCGACATTCCAGCAAACGCCTTTTTGCACCATGCGATCGCCGCAGCCCAGCCGGTCGAAGATGTCGAGCGTGCGCTTGGCGAAGCAGATGGCACGCGAGCCGGTGGAGAGCGTGCAGTCGTCGTCGAGCACGATCACGTGCACACCCTGATGGGCGAGATCGATGGCGGTCGCGAGCCCGACCGGGCCTGCGCCAACGACGATGACCGGGTGCGGTGCGGGGGCGGTTCGGCCGACGTTATTCGTGTCACTCGCATCACCCGCGTGAGCCGACTGTTCGGCACACGGCTGGTACGTGAACGTGAGGCGCTGGTAATCGATGCTGCTCATGCAATGTCTCCGTCGCCGGTGCCTCACCCGCGCGCCATGTCAGCGTCGCGCGGGCGGGCATCGTTTCTACTTTTGATTTGCTACTGGGTCAGTGGGCTCAGTCTTGCAGTGCGGCCCACATTTCCTTGTCGCGCTGTGCCGTCCAGATGCGCGGGTGCGTGATGCCGCTGGCTTCATCGAAGGCGCGCGTCACGTCGAACGGCAGGCAGTGTTCGTAGATGAACACGTGTCCGAACTTCGGGTCCATCTGGCTGCGCGTGAGTGCCATCGCGCCCTTCAGATCGAGCTTTTGTTCGACGGCTTTCTTGCCGGCTTCGAACAGCGTCGTCACGAAGTCCTTCGTATAGGCGAGGCCCTTGGCGACTTCAGCAGGCGTGGTGAGCGCCGGGCCACGGCCCGGGACGAGCTTCTCGGCACCGAGTGCAGCCAGCGCGTCGAGCGTGGCGGGCCACTCGGCGAGTTGTGCGTCGCCGGTGTAGCAGGCGGCGTCGTACTCGACCAGATCGCCCGAGAACAGCACCTTGTCCGACGGCAGCCACACGACCGTGTCGCCCTTCGTATGGCCCGAGCCCAGATGCGCAATCTTCACTTCGAGCTTGCCGAGGAACAGCGTCATTTCCTTCTCGAACACGAGCGTCGGCCACGTCAGGCCCGGCACCGTCTCGACACCGGCGAACAGACGCGGAAAGCGTTCAATCTCCGACTTCATGTCGGCTTCGCCGCGCTCCTGAATCATCTCAAACGTGCCGCGGCTCGCGATGATCTGCTGCGCGCCTTCTTCGAAGTAAGCCGACGCGCCCAGCACGCGCACGGCGTGATAGTGCGAGAGCACCACGTACTTGATCGGCTTGTCGGTGACCGTGCGGATCTTGGCGATCAGGTCTTGCGCCATGGCCGGCGTGGCCGTCGTGTCGACGATCATCACGCCGTCGTCGCCGATGATGACGCCCGAGTTCGGATCGCCTTCCGCCGTGTAGGCCCAAGCGTGTTCCGACAGTTGGGTGAAGGTGACCTTTTTCGCTTCCAGGTCGGCTTGCGAGGCAAATGCTTTAGCCATGCTGTCTCTCTCTCGTGTCTTTGTCTGTGGGGATGAACCGACGACGGGTGGCAGTTTGCACGTCATGAAAGCATGCTCTGTCGGCCGATCGGCGTCAGGGTGCAGCCATCTTACGAAATGGGCTGAATTTTTGTCAATGACAAATATAGTTGTTATTTGCTAATGTTGCGACAAGCTGCCACGGACCGTTCGAAACATCCGGGAGAACCCTGAGACGCGCGTTTCCGGGCATGCTGCGGCGACTTGTTTAGAATCTAGGCCACTTTTTCTCCGGGAGTTCGCTCCCGCCTCTGCATGAACCGAATTCTTAAGGGCGACGACGGCGCCCAGCCCGCACCGGCCTCACCCGCCTCACCCGCCTCACGTGTCTCGCGCGGCGTGCAAAGCGTGGACGTTGCCGCCCGCGTGTTGCAGGCGCTCGCGCAGGCGCGGCGGCCGCTGGCGCCGGGCGATCTGGCGGCGCTGGCCGGTCTGCCTCCCGCGCAGGCGCACCCTTATCTGGTGAGTCTCACGCGGCTAGGGCTGCTCAAGCGCGATCCGATGTCCGGCAGCTATGCGCCGGGACCGATGCTGCTGCGGCTTGCGTTGCTCCATCTCGAGAACGATCCCGCGTATCGCGCGGCCGTCCCTCGCGTGGTGGCGCTCGCGCGCGAAACCGGCTTCTGTGTGGCTATCTGCACCCCCGCACCGCAAGGCCCGCTCGTCGTGCACTTCGAGCGCGCGGCGTTCCCGTTGCATGTGAACCTGCACGTCGGGTCGGTCATGTCGCTCACGACGACGTCCACCGGCCGCGCGTTCTGCGCCTTTACGCCGTTAGCCGACTGGCCATTACCGTGGCAGGAGCAGATGCCGGTTGCGGCCGATGAACAAACGCACTTTGCCGAACTGCTCGACGAGACGCGCGCGCACGGCATGGCACGCAGCGTGAATACCCCGAGCCCGTCGGTCAGCAGCCTGTGCGTTCCGGTGTTCGACGCGAGCGGGCGGTTGCGACTCACCCTGACCGCCATCGGTCCGACGGCGGCACTCGATGTCGATTGGCAAGGGGCTGCCGCGAGCGCGTTGCGCGACACGGCGAGCGCCATTGCGACACAGGTCAATGAGGAACTGGCATGAACGAGCCGACGAAGCCGCAACGCGGCATTCAGGCACTGGAGAGCACCGGCGCATTGCTGGAGGCGCTGGTGGCGGCGGCACGGCCGCTGCCGCTGAACAGTTTGGCGCGCGACGCGGGTATGGCCCCGGCCAAGGCGCATCCGCATCTGGTGAGTCTTCAGCGCGCCGGGTTGCTCAGCCGCGACGCGAGCGGCAACTTTGAAGCCGGTGCGCTCAGTCTCGAACTGGGCCTGATGGCTTTGCAACGCCTCTCGCCGACCGGTGAAGCCGAGCCCGAAGTGCTGGCGCTCGCGCAGGCGACGGGGCTGTCGGCGGCGATGGCCGTGCTTGGCCCCGTGGGGCCGACGGTGGTCCGGCTGGAAGAAGCGATGCGCCCGCAGCACGTGAGCCTGCGCATCGGCACCGTGCTTTCGCTCGTGAACACTGCCATCGGGCGGACGTTTGCCGCGTTTCTGCCGGCGGCGGTGCTCGACGGCATGCTCGCGCAGGAGAGTGTGCGCATGGCGGGTCTGGGGGCGGACGGGCGCGCAGCCAAGCCGCCGAAGGACTACGCCGGCCGGCTGGCCGACATTCGCACGCATCGCCTCGATACCGCACTGAGCAACCCGGTGCCCGGTATCGATACGGTCGCGGTGCCCGTGTTCGATCACACCGGTGAAGTCACGCTGGTGCTGGCGCTGATGGGGTCGTCCGGCAGTTTCGACACCACGCACGAGGGCGAACCGGCCCGTGCCCTGATCGCCGCGGCGCATCGACTGTCGTGGCGCTTTGGTGCCGTCGGCCGCTCGCTGGACGACAACTCACCTGATTCAGCGGCGTAGCCGACAACACGTCATAGCGGGTCATAGCGGGTCACAGCGGGTCGCGATGCGGTATCACATCGCGACCGTGAATTCGCGGGCCCGGCATCAAAATTCACCGGCCGTCGCGTGGGCACGACGGGGCGATGGCGACATTGCGCGATGTCACGACGGCAAGGTTAAGATGGGCGCCAACGCGATCCATGTCATTCCGACACACTGCCGCCATGACTCGTATGCCCGTCGAATCCCGTGGGAAAGCTGCTGCGCTCCCCCTGCGTCTGCCCCTGCCTTTGACCCTGCCCCTGACGCTGATCTTCGTGGCGTTACTGAGTGCCTGCGCGTCGGCGCCGCAACAACAGCCGGGGCCTGCGCGCCCGGCCGAGTCGGCGGCCCACGTCGACGGCATGCCGGCCGACTGGACGCTGGTCTCGACGGTGATCGTGAGCCGCCATGGGGTTCGGTCTCCGACGCATGCGCACCCGCCGCTCGACAAGTTGAGTCCTGATGCGTGGCCCGGCTGGGCCGTCCCCGCCGGTTATCTGACGGCGCGCGGCGGCTCGCTTGCCGAGCGCATGGGTCGGTACTACGGCGACTGGCTGCGCGCGCGCCGTGTGTTGCCCGAGAACACCTGCCCGGCACCGGGCACCCTCTACGGCTGGGCCGATATCGATCAACGCACGCGTGAGACGGGCAGCGCCTTGTTGCAGGGCATCGCGCCCGGTTGCGACATGCGCACGGCACACCAATCCGATCTCACCACTTACGACGCCGTGTTCCACCCGGTGGCCGCCGGCGACTGCCCGCTCGACCCGGGCGCCGCGCGTGGCGCGATTGAAGCGCGTCTCGCGCCGGACGGTGTCGCGGGCCTCAACAAACGTTATGCCGCCACGATTGCGCGCATGGGCGAAGTGCTCGGCTATTCGCGCAGCCCCGCGTGTGGCGCACAGGGCAGCTGCAAGCTCGAAGACGTGCCGACGCGCTTGCGTGTCGAAGGCGACGGCAGCGGCGTGACGCTGCGCGGCGCCCTCGGCAGTGCGGCCACGGCGTCGGAGGTCTTCCTGCTGCAATACGGCGAGGGCTTCCCCGACAACGACGTGGCATGGGGACGCATTCGTGACGACAGCGACTGGGCGCGCCTGCTCGAAGCCCACAACGCCCAGCGCGATCTGCTCGACCGCACCCCCTATCTCGCAGCAACCAACGGCACGCCGCTGCTGGCGGTTGTCCTCGACGCACTGACCCGCTCGGCCGCCGAAGCCGGTGCGCCGCCGCCCGCACCTGTGCGCGGCCCGGTGTTGCCGGTGGGCAACCGGGTGTATGTGCTCACTGGCCACGACACCAACGTGGCGAATCTGGCCGGCATGCTCAAGTTCGACTGGCAGCTCCCCGATCAACCCGGCAACACCCCGCCGGACGGCGCGCTGGTGTTTTCGCTCTGGCGCAACCCGGCTGGCGAGCCGTTTGTGCGGGTCGAATTCATCTATCAATCGATGCAGCAGTTGCGTCAGCTCACGGCGCTCTCGCTCGACGAGCCGGCCAAGCGCATCACATTGCCACTGGCCGATTGCGCAGACGGACCGGATGGCCGCGCGTGTCGCTGGCCGGCGTTCGCGCAGCGGGCGAAGGCCGCATTGACGCCCGCGTGTCTTGACGCTGTGCGGTAATTCGCGCCTCAAGAAACGACGAGTTATCGCGTGTCAGACCGCATTCGGATGCGCGTAAGCCGGGCGGCGGCAAGCGGAAGGAATCGTAAAATTCGCGCTGCGCCAACGCGGCCGAACTCACGTAGAATTCGCGGCTGAACTCCATGAGCCCGCATGAAACCCGACGATTTCGAAAACGAAAAACTCACGCGAAAGCCCGCCTCGTTGAGCGCTCGGCTGCGACGTTGGTGGCGCGCACCGGTGGGCCGTGGCTGGGCAGTTGCCGCAGTGGCGGCGCTGGCATTGCTCGCCGGGCTGCAAACCGTGCGTCTCGCCCGGCTCGAGAAACTGGCCGTGCCGGCGGGAGGCGTGAGCGCCCTGCATGGCGATGCGTCGCCGGCCCCGGGCGTGCCGCTGTTGCAGGCGATCTTTGTCGAGACGACAACCGTCGCGCAGATTCGCAAGACCCTCGGCGAACTGGAGCTCGACATCGTGCGCGGGCCGGACGACGACGGCATGCTCTGGCTGGCGGTGCCCGCGGGCGATCCCAAGAAAGCGCTCGCCGACCTCAAGGCGACGGGGCTCATCGTTTATGGCGACGTGCTGGCGTCGCAGTAGTCACTCGGGCAGATCGAGCTTCATGCCCTCATGGGTGGCCTGAAAGCCGAGACTTTCGTAAAAACGCCGTGCATCGTCACGGCGTTTGTCCGTGGTGAGCTGCACGAGCGTGCAGCCGGCCGCGCGCGCTCGCGCAATCACCTGCTCGAAGAACCACCCGCCGACACCTTGACCCCGACACGCGCTCGATACGCGCACGCCTTCGAGCAGCGCGCGCGTGCGCCCGCGCCGCGATAGCCCGGGAATCACCGTGAACTGCATTACGGCCAGTAGCTGACCTTCGCGCTCGACCACCAGATATTCGTTGCCGCCCTGAGCCGTCATCGCATCGAACGCACGCTCGTAGACCGGCAGGTCGTTCGGGTCGGTACTCTCGCGGGAAGTCCCGAGGACGTCGTCGGCGAGCAGCGAGATGATCGCGGGCAAGTCGGCACGCGTTGCGCTGCGCACCTGTGCGGTCGCAAGAAAATCGGTCATGGCAGTGATCCAGACAAGAGGGGATAGGGGCGGTCGTCAGCTTACTCCCCGGCGAGGTGCGGTCCGGTGCAAAGCCCTGATCGCGTCGTGGCTTTCTTCTAATTTACTTCGTGAGCGAAATAAAATTCGACATATACTTCGTGAGCGAAATAAATTGAAAATCAAAGCCTGAATAAGTGGCGCGCCCCATCTCTCGAAACATGACGCGCCGAGGAGCGGTGTCATGTCATCTCTTGCCTTAGCAATACAAGCCGTCGACGGGTATTCACTCGGCGCGCATGCGTGGTATCCGCCGACGCTGCCGGCGCGCGGTGTGGTGCTCGTGCATCCGGCGACGGCAGTCCCTGAACGGCTGTACTTCGCCTTTGCGCAGTACGTGGCGAAGCGCGGTCTGATCGCCATCACTTACAGCTATCGCGGCATCGACGGTTCGCGACCGTCACGCTTGCGCGGGTTCAGGGCGCGTATGCGTGACTGGGCCGATCTCGATGTGGAAGGTGTGACCCGCTGGGCGCACCAGCAATATCCGTCGCTGCCGCTCTATGCCGTCGGGCATAGCTTCGGCGGTCATGCCATCGGACTGTGCGAGAGCACGAACCTGCTGCGGGCTGCTGTCCAAGTTGCCTCGCATGCCGGTTCGATGCGCGTCGTGACCAATCTTCGGGAGCGCCGGCGCATCACCTTGCTGATGCATTGGATCGGGCCGCCGCTGACGCGCGCGATGGGTTACATGCCGGGCAGTCGACTGGGTCTCGGCGAGGATTTACCTGCGGGGGTCTTCCTTGAATGGAGCGGCTGGACGCGGTTGGAGAACTACTTCTTCGACGATCCGACGCTGCACGCAGAAGACCGCTTTGCACGCGTGCGCACGCCGATTCTGGCGATGGGGTTCGATGACGATCTGTGGGCGACGCCCACCGGTATCGAGGCGCTGGTTTCGCGTTTGCGTAACGCCACGGTGGTGCGCCGCAGCATCGCTGCAATTCGTTCGGATACCGGAATGATCGGCCATATGGGATACTTTCGCCAGCGTGCCGGCGCGTTCCTGTGGCCCGAGACTATCGATTGGTTGTTGTCGAAAGGCGAGGCAGACGACGTAGTGGGAACAGGACAAGCGGGGCAGGGCGCGATGGCGCGAGCGAGTGCGCCGGCGCCATTCTCATCGGTCTCCACTCACCTTGCCTGAATGCCCAAAGCGAAACCTCCGGTTACCACAGCTACCAAGACGTCTCATCGCGCCGCCGACAAGTCTGCCAAGTCCACCGAAGCCACCGAGGCTATCGATCGACGGTTGCTGTTCCTGCTCAACGTCGGGCAACGCCACGTGCAGCGCTGGATCGACATGCGCGCGGACGACAGCGCGGGGGTGAGCGCGGCACAGGCGGGTGTGCTCTTCTATCTGCTGCATCACGACGACGCACTGGTTGGCGAAGTGGGGACGGCATTGCACCTGTCGCCCTCGTCGATGACGGGGCTCGCCAACCGCATGGTGAACGCCGGTTTGCTGACACGCCACGCCGACGCCGTCGACGGACGTGCCACGCGCCTGAGCGTGACCGCCGCCGGTCACAAGGCGATTACCCGTGCCCGCGGGGTACTGGCCGAACTCAACGCGCGTTTGCACGCCGACTTCAGCGAAGCCGAACTCACCGTCGTTGCGCGCTGGCTGGGGAATCTACAAACCCAGTTTCCGACCGACGAATAACGTCAGCCGCGCATTCGCTTAGTGAATGGCGAGTGCGTTCGACTGGACGTTGGCGACGCCGGCGGCCACGTTCACACCGATGTTGCCCGAGGCGCCCATCAATGCGCGCTCACCCAGCGAAGCGTTCGTCGCGGCGTTGACCGTGGCGGCGTTGCGGATGTCCTGATGCGAGTTGATCAGCACGTTCGACGCGCTGGCAAGCACCAGTTGATTCGATTGCGCGTTGAGGGCCCCTGCGGCAACGTTCACGCCGAAGTTGCCATGCGCATCACGCAGCGCATCGGCGCCGAGCGTCGCCACCGCAGCGCCGGAAAAGACGGCGTCGCTGGTGATGCTCTGGCGGTTGGAAATCTGCACGACGTTGGTCGCAACGGCACCGGTCGTATCGGCAGGCGGGGCCGCGAGGGCCGGCGCGCTGACGAATGGCACGACGGCCAGCGCGAGAGTGCTGAATGCAGCAGAGGCTAAGGCAGATGCAGAGCGCAACATGTCGTTTTTCCCCAGACCATCCGACGGGACGGATATCTGGTTATCGGCACCTGAGGTGCTCGGGTTGAATGATCTTCCACATGTCGCGCGCATCCGCCTCGGGCTATTGTTGTTTTGCCCCTGCACCAAGGTGTGGCACGTCACCGGAAAACGACTGGCATTCCCGTGACAGTCGCGGCGCGATTCTCGCATGGCAACGCGCGTGCGCGCTGCCATGCAAAGTTATCAAGCGCCATTGAGATTGCGCACCCTTGACGCGCGTGATTACGCCGGTTCCCCCGCGCCGCTCGCCAATCCCCGCACATCGCCGTGCAACGTTGCCGCCGCCTGCTGCTGCACGGTTGCCGATTTGCTGTGGTCGATGAGCAACACCGCAATGACCGCCACCACGGCGGGAATGGCGATCGCCATAAAGTTTTGCTGCAACGGCAGCGACATGCTCACCAGCACCCCGATCACGATCGGCGCCAGAATGGCACCGCTGCGACCCACGCCCGAGGCCCAGCCGATACCGGTGCCACGAGCAGCCATCGGGTAGAACTGCCCCGCATAGGCATACGTCACGATCTGCGTGCCGATGGTCGACGCGCCTGCCAGACCGACGAGGACGAATAGCACCGGCGTCGGCACTTTTACCCCCAGCAGCGAGATCGAGACAGCCGCCAGCGCATACATGCCGACGAGCACGTACTTGATGTTGAAGCGGTCGGCGAGCCAGCCACCGCCAATCGCACCGAGCATGGCACCGAAGTTCAGCACGAGCACGAAGGTGAGGGCCGAGCCGAGGCTGTAGCCAGCGCCGGCCATCAGTTTGGTCAGCCACGAGCTGAGCGCATACACCATGAACAGACACATGAAGAATGCGACCCACAGCATCGCGGTGCTAAAGCCCCGGCCGTCCTGAAACAGACGCGAGAGCGGTGCACCGGACTTGCGATCGGCACCCGGCAGCGCGAACTGGTCGCCGGCTTGCGCCACATAGGCGGGCGACAGCCGGGCGAGCACTTGCTTGAGCGCATCGTGGCGGCCGGTACGAATCAGGAAGGGCATCGATTCCGGCAGTGCACGCATGGCGAACGGCACCAGCAGCGCGGGCAGCCCGGCGGCGAAGAACACCGACTGCCAGCCGTACGATTCGATGAGCCCCTTGCCGAGCAGCGCGGCGAGCATGCCCCCGACCGAGTAGCCCGAGAACATCAGCGTCACGAGCGTGCCGCGCAGCTTGCGCGGCGAGTACTCGGTCATCTGCGCCACGACAATCGGCATCACGCCGCCGATGCCGACACCGGCGAGAAAGCGGGTGATCGAGAAGCTGATCGGCTCGTGCGTGAGGCCCGCCGCGGCGGTAAAGAGCGAGAACATCAGCACGCAGATGGCGATGGCCTTACGCCGCCCGATGCTGTCCGCGACCATGCCCATCACGATGGCGCCGAACATCATGCCGAACAGCGCGGCACTGACCATGAAGCCGGCGCTGGTGGCGTCCACGCCCATCGATTTCATGATCGACGGCAGGGCGATGCCCGCGACGGCCAGGTCGTAGCCGTCGAAGATGATGATGAGGGCGCACCAGATCAGAATGCGGCCGTGATAGCCGTTGAAGCGGGCTTCGTCGGCGAGGTGATGAACGTCGATGTGTCGCATGCGGGTGTCTCCATAACAAATCGCCCTCCGTCGAAGTGCGGAGAGTCTTTCAGGATTTTTTTGACCGACGCAAGCGGCACGGAGCCGGGCTTCACGGGCGTCATGCTTGCCACAGGCGGTAGGCCACCAATGACATGCCGATGAAGCAAACCACCTTTCCGAAGGCCGGAAGGTGGCTATTTATGCAATATTGTGCATGTAGTAAACGCGAAAAGTCGCATTGCTGCAAGTTATATATTGCCGTTTAAGGGTTTTACATGACGGAATATTGCATTTAAGTGCATGTTTAATCGGAGTGCCACGAGGGCAGGAGAGGGGTGGCGACCGGCCCGAAGGCCGGTCGCGGGAGTGCACTCGCGGCGGAGCGCGGTCTGCTTACTGCTTGGCCACCGAGAACGGCGGCAGTTGATAGCTCCACGTCTCGCTCACGGCCTTGCCGCCGGAGACGAGGGCGGCGCGCAGTTCGGTGACCTTGGCCGGGTCCTTGACCATCACGCGCAGGTTCAGGCGCATGCCACGCGTCACCGGGTTCGGTTGCAGCGTCTGCTCGATGATCGTGGCGTTGTCGCTCACGCTCACCTGCGGCGTGACGGTGCCTGCGGGCAGCGACGCGAGGGGGCCGCCGTCGAAGTCCACCACGAGGCCCGTGCTGCCGTCGAAATGACGAATCAGGTTGGCCTGCGTGATCTCACCGGCCGTGCGCAGCGTCTGCTTCACCCACGCGACATTGCGATCGATGATGCCGCGCTCGTTCATGGTCCAGTGAATCGTGTAATCGGCTTGCAGCGGCTGGCCTTTGGGCGGCAACTGATCGGGCGTCCAGAACGCGACGATGTTGTCGTTGGTCTCGTCGGCGGTCGGAATTTCGACCAGTTCGACGTGCCCCTTGCCCCAGTCGCCCTGCGGCTCGATCCACGCACTCGGGCGCAGGTCGTAGCGATCCTTCAGGTCTTCGTATTGCGAGAAGTCGCGGCCGCGCTGCAACAGGCCGAAGCCGCGCGGGTTGGTGACCTGAAACTGGCTGATGGCGAGATGGCGCGGGTTGTTGAGCGGACGCCAGATCCATTCGCCGTTACCGGCATGAATCGCCAGACCGTTCGAGTCGTGCAGTGCCGGGCGGAAGTTGTACGGGTCGCGCTGTTGGTTCGGGCCGAACAGGAACATGCTCGTGAGCGGCGCAATGCCCAGCTTGGTTACCGGCCCGCGCATGAACACGCGCGCCTGCACCTTCAGCACCGAGTCTTCGCCCGGCGAGAGTTCGAAGCGATACGCGCCGGTAGCGCGCTTCGAATCGAGCAGGGCGTAGAACACCAGACGCTTCTCGTCGCCGGTCGGGCGCACGATCCAGAATTCGCGGAACGCCGGGAATTCTTCGGCGACGGGCAAGCCGGTGTCGATGGCCAGCCCGCGTGCGGAGAGCCCGTAGACCTGTCCCTTGCCGATCACGCGGAAATAGCTCGCGCCGAGCACGCTCATGATCTCGTCGAGCTTGCCGGGTTCATTGATCGGGTACAGCACGCGAAAGCCCGCGTAGCCAAGGTTATGCGTGGCGCTGCGGTCGAGCTTCAGATCGCCGAAGTCGAAACGGCTGCTGTCGTACTTGATCTCGCTGACCTTATCGGCGCCATTGCTCCCGACGATCTCGTTGATCTTCACCGGCGAGCTGAACTGCATGCCTTGGTGATAGAAGCCCAGACGGAACGGCGTGGACTGATCTTTCCACTCGAAGTTTTCGCGCTTGGGCTGGATCTTGATGTAATCGCCGAACTGCATTTGCGCGAACGCGGGCGTGAGATTGCTCGTGGGCGCGACATAGGGCGTATCGGCCAGCGTTTTGGCGCGCGCGGTGACGTCATCGAGCGAGAACGCCTGCGCGTGTGCAGCACCCAGCAGGGCAACTACAGCCGAGAGCGCGGGCACGAACGTGCGCGCGCGTTGGCGCCAGGACACAGCGAAGGGGGACAAAAGCACGCAACTCTCCGGATAAATTGAGCAGAATCACGCCAAATCGTCCGCATTGATGAGCGAAACGCGAATGGCGGCGCACCACATTGTGGCAAAGTATCGGACTTCGTGTCGCGCACACGGTTCAACGCAATCTGGCGGTGCGCGACTTCTGACGACAAGACGGGCGATGTTACCGCGCGGTTCAGCGCTGCGGGGCGGCCCCGTCGAGCTTCATTGGGACGCTATCAGATGAAAATGTTCACCGCGCTGGCGCTCGCGGCCGGCTTCGTGATGACATCGGCGGTTGCCGCACCTGCCACCCCACAAGACACCCCCGCTGCGTCGGTGGCCATGCCATCGGCCGCGGCTAAGCAAGCGTTCATTGATGACCTGATCGCCCGCATGACGCTTGACGAGAAGATCGGCCAGTTGCGCCTGATCAGCATCGGCAGTGACATGCCGCAAGCCAAGTTCATCGAGGAGATTGCGGCCGGTCGCGTGGGCGGCACGTTCAACTCGGTTACGCGTTCGGAAAACCGTCCGTTGCAGGATGCCGCCGTAAAACGAAGCCGTCTCAAGATCCCCATCTTCTTTGCCTACGACATCGTGCACGGGCACCGCACCGTGTTCCCGATCAGTCTGGGGTTGGCATCCAGCTGGGATATGGCCGTCGTCAAACAGGCCGCGCGCGTGGCCGCCGTCGAAGCGAGTGCCGACGGTCTCGACGCGACGTTCGCCCCGATGGTCGACATCTCGCGTGACCCGCGCTGGGGCCGCACGTCGGAAGGTTTCGGCGAAGACCCCTATCTGGTCTCGCAGAGTGCGCGCGCCAGCGTGCAGGGCTTTCAGGGCACGTCGCCGGCCAACCCCGACAGCCTCATGGCCATCGTGAAGCACTTCGCGTTGTACGGCGCGGTGGAAGGCGGGCGCGACTACAACATCGTCGACATGAGCATGATGCGCATGTATCAGGACTATCTGCCGCCGTATCGCGCCGGTCTCGATGCGGGGGCGGGCGGTGTGATGATCGCGCTCAATTCGATCAACGGCACGCCGGCCTCGTCGAACAAATGGCTGCTGCGCGACTTGCTGCGCGACGAGTGGGGGTTCAAGGGCGTGACCGTGAGCGATCACGGCGCTATTGACGAGTTGCTGCGTCATGGCGTGGCGAAGGACGGCCGCGAAGCCGCCAAGCTCGCCATCGAAGCCGGTGTCGACATGAGCATGGCCGACACGCAGTACCTCAAGAACCTGCCCGATCTCGTGAAGTCGGGCGACGTGCCGATGCGCGACATCGACAGCGCCGTGCGCGAAGTGCTCGGCGCGAAGTACGACATGGGGCTCTTCGCCGATCCGTACCGCCGTATCGGCGATGCGGCGCACGATCCGAAGGATGTGAATGCGCCGGTGCGTCTGCACCGTGAAGCGGCCCGCGATGCGGCGCGCAAGTCCATCGTGTTGCTGGAAAATCAGCACGACACGCTGCCACTGCGCAAGGCCGGTAAGGTCGCCGTCATCGGGCCGCTGGCCGACGCGAAGATCGACATCATGGGCAGTTGGTCGGCAGCGGGTAAGGCCGATCAGGCCGTCACGCTGCTTCAGGGCGTGCGCGACGCGTTGGGTTCGAACGCGCAGGTGACTTATGCGCGCGGCGCGAATATTACTGACGACAAGCGCGTGGTCGAGTACCTCAACTTCCTCGATTGGGACAACCCCGAAGTCGTGCAGGACAAGCGCACGCCGAAGCAGATGATCGACGAGGCCGTGAAGGTGGCCCGCGGTGCCGACACGCTGATTGTGGCCGTGGGCGAATCGCGCGGCATGTCGCACGAAGCATCGAGCCGCACGAGCCTGTCGCTGCCGGGCAGCCAGTTGGCGCTGTTGCAAGCGCTCAAGGCGACCGGCAAGCCGCTGGTCGTGGTGCTGATGAATGGCCGTCCGCTCGATCTGAACTGGCCGAAGGCAAACGCCGACGCCATGCTCGAGACTTGGTACACCGGCACCGAAGGCGGCCACGCCATTGCCGACGTGTTGTTCGGCGATTACAACCCGTCGGCCAAGCTGCCGATCTCGTTTCCGCGCTCGATCGGGCAGATCCCGACGTACTACAACCAGTTGCGCATTGGCCGTCCGTTCACCCCGGGTAAGCCGGCCAACTACACGTCGCAATACTTCGAAGAGGACTCCGGCCCGCTGTATGCCTTCGGCTACGGCTTGAGCTACACCACGTTCGATGTGTCCGACGTGAAGCTCTCGGCCAAGACGCTCGCGCCGGGCGGCAAGCTCGACGCCAGCGTCACCGTGCGCAATACGGGCAAGCGCGAGGGCGAGACTGTCGTGCAGTTGTATTTGCAGGATGTGGCGGCGTCGATCGTGCGTCCGGTGAAGGAGTTGAAGGGCTTCCAGAAGGTGGCGTTGAAGCCGGGCGAATCGCGCACGGTGCACTTCGACATCGACGAGAGCCTGCTCAAGTTCTACAACGCGAAGCTGCAATATGTCGCCGAGCCGGGCGACTTCAACGTGCAGATCGGCCTCGATTCGCAGAACGTGAAACAGGCGGGCTTCGTTCTTCAATAAGTCTCAAGCGTTTAATCATTCGTCGTTCGCGCGTCTGGCGACGACATCAAACGGGCCTGTGGCTGGAACTCCTCCGCGAGGAATTCCACACAGGCCCGAACTTTTGCCGACGACGCCACGCGCGACGGGTACACCGCCCACACGTTGGCCGGTTGCATCACGTCGGGCAGCACCTGTACCAGCGCGCCACGTTCGATGAGCGCGCTCACATCCCACATCGAGCGCAGCAAAATGCCTTGCCCGTCGAGCGCCCATTGCACCGCCACCTCGCCGTGATTGGTCGATAGCGGCCCGGTCACTTTCAGCGACACCGCCTCGCCACGCTGTTGCAGCCGCCACATGCCGAACGGGTGATCGCGCTCCTTGATGACGATGCAGGCGTGGCCGGTGAGGTCGCTCAACTGCCGGGGCGTGCCGTGTTGTTCCAGATACGCGGGCGACGCGCACAGCACGCGATGGTTGTCCGCGAGCTTGCGGGCGATCAGGTGCGGGGCAATCTCGTCGCCGATGCGCACGTCGAGGTCGTAGCCTTCGGCGGCCACGTCGACAATGCGGTCGAAAAGATCGAGCCGCACGTTCAGTTGCGGATGCCGGGCGCGCAACCGCGACATGGCGGGCGCGACCACGTGGCGGCCGAAGCCGAAGCTGCTTGACACCCGCAGCGTGCCGCGCGGCACCTGACGTGTGCTCGAGACGTCTTCGATCAGGTGATTCACGTCGTCCAGAATCTTCTCGGCCCACGCGTAGACGCGCTCCCCGGCATCGGTGATGGCGACGCGCCGGGTAGAGCGGTGCAGCAGCCGGGTGCCCAAGTCGGCTTCGAGCATGCCGACGCGCTTGCTCACATAGGCGGGCGAGACGCCCAGTGCCTCGGCGGCGGCCGAAAAGCTCGCCCGGCGCGCGACCTGACAGAACACGCGCAGATCGTCGAGATTGGGATGACTCGGATGATTAGGATGGGGGTTGACGGGTTTATTCACGATTCGTGGATAGTGGATTAACCAATTGGGGGATTCTATCCGCACAGGAATGGAATAACCTAGCGGCAATCGTCCATCGGACGCTGCCAAACCCTCAGGAGAGACACTCATGACCGACAAGTCCCAACGCCCCCTGCGCATCGCCGTGATTCCCGGCGACGGTATCGGCAAGGAAGTGATGCCCGAAGGCCTGCGCGTGCTCGACGCGGCGGCCAAGCGCTTCGGTATTGCGCTGGAATATCAGCACATTGAATGGGCGAGCTGCGACTACTACGTCGAACATGGCCAGATGATGCCCGACGACTGGAAGCAGCAACTCGAAGGGGCCGACGCCATTTTGTTCGGCGCCGTGGGCTGGCCGGAGACGGTGCCCGACCACATTTCACTGTGGGGTTCGCTGCTGAAATTCCGTCGCGAGTTCGATCAGTACATCAACCTGCGCCCGGCGCGCCTGTTCGACGGCGTGCCGTCGCCGCTGGCCGGACGCAAGGCGGGCGACATCGATTTCATGATCGTGCGCGAGAACACCGAGGGCGAGTATTCGTCCATCGGCGGTGTGATGTTCGAAGGCACCGAGCGTGAGTTCGTGGTGCAGGAGTCGGTGTTCACGCGCCACGGCACCGAGCGCGTGCTCAAGTTTGCCTTCGATCTGGCCCAGCAGCGCCAGCGCAAGCACGTGACGGTCGCGACCAAGAGCAACGGTATTTCGATCTCGATGCCGTGGTGGGACAAGCGCGCTGCGGAAGCCGCCGAGCAGTACCCGGACGTGACGTGGGACAAGCAGCACATCGACATTCTGTGCGCGCGCTTCGTGCTCAACCCCGATCGTTTCGACGTAGTGGTGGCGTCCAACCTGTTCGGCGACATCCTCTCGGATCTGGGCCCGGCATGCACGGGCACCATCGGCATCGCGCCGTCGGGCAATCTGAATCCGGAAGGCAAATTCCCGTCGCTGTTCGAGCCGGTGCATGGCTCGGCACCGGACATCGCGGGCAAGAACATCGCCAACCCGATCGGCATGATCTGGACGGCGGCGATGATGCTCGACTTCCTCGGCAAGGGCGAAGGCCGCGCCCGTGAGGCACACGACGCGATTCTCGCCGCCGTGACGCAGGTCATCAAGGATGGCCCGCGCACCGGCGACATGGGCGGCAAAGCCAATACGACCGAAGTCGGTCAGGCGATTGCGGCGGTGGTCTCCGCAGGCTGATCCGTCGACTGCGCGTCGCGTGGGGCGAAGTGCCGGTTCGGAACGGCCGGCACACCGAGATTCTCGCGGAACGTGCGCCCTTCGTAACGCGTACGGAACAAGCCGCGCCGCTGAAGCTCGGGCACCACGAGATCGACGAACGACGTAATGCCCGCCGGCGCACTCGGAAACATGATGTTGAAGCCGTCGGCCGCGCCGGTTTCGAACCAGTGCTGGAAGTCGTCCGCAATGGATTCGGGCGTGCCGACGAGCACGCGATGGCCGCCTGCCGTGAAGCGCGTGTACAACTGCCGCACGGTCGGCTGTTCGCGCCGGATCCAGTCGACCAGCAGCTTTTGCCGGCTCTTGTGCGAGTTGGTTTCCGGCACGTGTTCGGGCAGCGGCACTTTGGCGTCGAACGGCAGACTGCCGAGATCGATGCCTAGGCTCGCGTAGTTGGCGAGCGCATGCAAGGCGACCGCCGGATCGCGATGTTCCAGCAGCGCGTCGTAAATCTCCTCGGCTTCGGCCTGCGTGCGCCCGACGATGGGCGCGACACCCGGCAGAATGAAAATATGCTCGGGGCGGCGTCCGTACTTCAGCGCCCGTGTTTTCACATCGGCGTAGAACGCGCGCGCATCTTCAATGTCCTGCGCGGCGGTGTAAAGCAATTCGCCCGCACGTGCGGCCAGCTCGCGTCCTGCTTCGCTGGAACCCGCCTGTGCAATCACCGGCCAGCCTTGCACCGGACGAGGCGCACTCAACGGCCCGCGCACACGGAAGTGCTTGCCGCGATGATCCAGTTTGCGCACACGCGCCGGGTCGGCCCATTGGCCGGTCGCCTTGTTGCGCGGAAAGGCATCGTCGGCGTGGCTATCCCATAGCCCCGTCACCACATCGTAGAACTCGTTGGCGCGTTCATAACGCAGCGCATGATCGACGTGATCGTCGCGATTGAAGTTTTCTCCGCCGCCGGTCGACGTCACCAGATTCCATCCGGCGCGCCCGCCCGAAAGATGATCGAGCGATGCGAACGCGCGGGCCACGTTGTAGGGCTCGCTGTAGGTCGTGCTTACCGACGCCACGAGACCGATGTGTTGGGTCGCACCCGCCAGACCGGCGAGCAGGACGACCGGGTCCCAGCGTGGCGCCCCCGGACTGTGGGCGAGCGAGACCGGATCGGTCGACATAAAGAGGTTGTCGAAGAAAAACAGCGCGTCGAAGTAACCACGCTCCAGTTCTTGCGCGTAGTGCCGGTAGCGCGCGAATTGCAGGTGCGCGTCGGTGTCGGTATCGGGATGGCGCCAGCTGTCGCCCTGCACGCCGGAACCCGACATGTAGGCGCCCAGCCGGAGCTTGCGGGCAGGTTGGCTCATGGCGATTGGCGTCTCGCGCTCGGGGCTTTGGAAACGACCAAGATACTGAGCGCGGCGCGACGGCACAAACAACGAAATCCGATAAGCAAACCCGCATAAGCAAACGCGTTGCGTGCGCACTAATCATCGCAAGAATGGATGGTTGGGTGGCCCGCGCCGTCTGCATAGACTGGCCGGTCCGTCCACTCTCATCGCTGCGCTCGCGCGTGGTGCCATGTCATGACGTACTCGCCTTCTCACCTCGCTTACACCGCGCACATCGCGCCGGTTGTCCCGTCCCTTGAGCGTCACACGCCTGCGCCGGATATCGCCGCACCGCTGCCGTCCCGCGCGGCGCTGATACGCGCGACGCTGGCGCAGTCGGCACGCAGCGATCTGGCGACGACGTTACGCAACCGGTGGCCCGCATGGCGTTCGCGCCTGCGCCGTGCGCTGGTGATCGGGTTGAGTGTGGCCGCGATTCTGCCGTTCACCTCCGTTGAGGCGCAGGAGAAGCCGGTGCTCGTCGTGGGCGATCAGGCTTTCAATGCGCAGAGCCTCTTCGAAGCTTCAGGTGTGCTTCGCGACGCACCGTACACAGTCGCATGGAAGCAGTTTCCGGCAGGCACGCCGGTGATCGAAGCCGTCAATGCAGGCGCGCTGGACATCGGCTTGCAAGGCGACGGCCCGGTGTTGTTCCTCGCGGCGCAGGGTGCGCCGATCAAGGTCATCGGTATCTATCGCGATAGTCCCGACAGCGTCGTGCTGCTCGCGGGGCCGCACACGCAGATCAAGACCGTCGAGGATCTCAAGGGCAAGACGGTGGCCATCACGCGCGGTGGCTGGTCGCAGCAACTGGTGCAGGCGGCGCTCACGTCGGCGGGCTTGCCGCTGGATGCCGTGAAATATTCGTATCTGGCGTCAGTCGATTCGGCCGCAGCATTGCAGGCAGGCAAAGTGGACGCCACGGCCACGTGGGAGCCGTACGTGTCGCGCTTGCGGCAAGCGGGCGCCCGCACGGTGGTGACAGCGCGCGGGCTGATTGCAGCGCAGAGTTATCTGTCGACCACGCAGAAGGTCATCGAGACGAAGCGCGAGTTGCTGGGTGACTTCGTGCAGCGCTATCAACGCGCACGCGACTGGTCGCTTGCCGATTCGCGTCACATCGATCGCTATGCCGACGTGTGGGCGGCCAAGTCGCGCATCGATCCCAAGCTTGCCCATCAGTGGTTCAGCACGTCGCGCGTTCGCTACGAGCCGCTCACTGAAGCGTCAATCGCCGAGGCACAGAAGAGCGTCGACGATTTCGTGAAGACCGGCACGCTTGCCAAGGGCTTCGACGTGCGGGGGCTGTTCGATCCGTCGTTCAACAAGTTCACGCAGGCGGCACGCTAAGGCCCGCATCGTTCTCATGCGCTCGTTACAATGCTCGCCTGCGTGCGGGCATTGTCGCTCGCGTTTGCATGGGGAAATGCGTGACAGCCAAGGCTCGTTCCAACCACACCGCCGCCGATACCTCCGGTCTTTGCCGCCACGTCGTCATCATTGCTTTCGAAGGCGTGGAAGCCATTGACGTTGCCGGGCCGGCCAGCGCCTTCGCCAAGGCATCGCTCGCGGTGCCGGGGGCCTATCGCATCTCCATCGCCTCGCCCCACGGCGGCAATGTGCACACCAGTGCCGGGTTGTCGCTTGCCGACACGCTCGCGCTGTCGACGCTTGGCGGCCCCCTCCGTTCTGACGATCCGATCGACACGATCATCGTCGCCGGTGGCGAAGAGGCCGCGCTACGTCGTGCCATTCTTGACGATGGTGCTGCTGAATGGATGGCGCAGGCCGCGCAACAGGCGCGTCGCGTGGCGAGCGTGTGCACGGGGGCATTCGTGCTGATGGCGGCGGGGCTGCTCGACGCGCGGCAATCGACAACGCACTGGCGCGCTTGCGATCGTCTCGAATCCATGTGTGCTGGCACGCAGGTGCAGCGTGACCGCGTGTTCGTGCGTGACGGCAATGTCTGGACATCAGGCGGCGTGACGACGGGCATTGATATGGCGTTGGGCATGATCGAAGCCGATCTCGGCCGCGCGGTGGCAATGGATATTGCCCGCGACCTCGCGCTGTTTGTGGTGCGAGGCGGTGCCGAGTCACAAGTGAGCCGGTCGTTGACGCTGCAAAGCGGTGCGTCATCGCCGGTGCGCGATGTGATCGCGTGGATTGAAAGCCACCTCGACGGCGATTTGTCCGTCGATGCGCTCGCCGCTGTCGCCCGCATGAGTCCGCGTAATTTCTCGCGGGCATTTTCAAGAGAGGCGGGCACCTCGCCCGCGCGATACGTCACACGTTCGCGCGTGGACTTCGCCGCGTCGTTATTGCGTCAGACGACGTGGACGCAGGCGCGTGTGGCACAACGCAGCGGTTTCCAAAGCGTCGACGCGCTGCAACGTGCGTTTCGCGCGACGTTCGGCACGTCGATGGCCGACTATCGCCGCGAGGTATAACGCGGGCGGCTAGCGCGACAGCGGAACATACTCCATCGCGAGTTCCACAATATCGCGCTCGGCAGCGCCGTAGCGTTGCTCAATGTCATGGAGTGATTGCACGAACTGCGGCATCGCGTTGCGGTTCGGCGGCAACGCCAGCGGGCGCGCGGCACTGGGGCGTGGCGCCGTCGTCACGAGCGTCAGGCCGCTGGCGAGCCGCACTCGGCCGGCGCTGTGCGTCGAGGCTGGGGTTGCCATGACGGTTGTGCGCCAAGTGCGCGACCACGCATCAGCGGTCAGCGCGAGCGCGATATCGTCAACACCATCAGCGACGGGAATGACGAGTGTTTCATGTCGCCACACACTCACGGTGTTGCTTGCAACCGTCCACAGTCGGCGGGCGTTCAATTGAAAACCCGCGCTCACATGTTGCGCCGACCAGTCGGTTGCGCCGAGCGATCGTGCCACGTCGAGCGCGCGGTCGCGGCCAGCGATTCCCTCAACGAGCGCAAGCGCGAGCGGCACGGACGCACTGACCCCGGTCGTCGTGACGATGCCGTTGTCGTGCAGATATCTCACGTCGGGCACATAACGAGCCGAAGGGTTGGCATCGCGCAGGTCGCTGCGGTCGTACCAGTGGCCGGTGAACCGACGCCCTTTCAGCAGCCCCGCCTGACTCAATACACGCGCCCCGGAGCAGATGCCCACGATCATCGCGCCATGCGAAGCCTGCTGTCGCAGCCAATGGAGAACGCGCGGGTCGTTGTCGGCATGCATGGCGGGCACGATCACGATATCGGCCCCTTCGGGATGCCGGGCGTCGAAGTCAGCAAAGGTGGCGTCGGGCACGACACGCAATGCAGGCATCAACGTGACATCGCCATCATCGACGGCCACCGCCTGCACGTGCTTGATGCCCGCACGTTTGAGTACGCCGTAGGGGACGAGGAAATCGGTGGTTTCCGTGCCCTCGTTCAGCGCGATGACGGCGATGACCGGATCGCGTGGCCGTTTCGACAAAGCGTCTTGAAGATCGCGCTGTGCGACGACAGCGGCATCCCGGTCGCCTGTGTCCGTGGCGGCAGGGGCAGTGTGTGAGAGCACCAGCGCGAGCAGGGCGCAGAAGATCAGGCGAAGGCGGAGCATCGGCGTTTCACGCGAAAGAAAGACGCCTAGCGTAGCGACGCGTCGATCTTCCCCGCAATGACAGCGATGCCGCAGATTCTGCCAACCCGGCTACGCGCTCGCCCGCTTTGCGGCGGTCAATGCGCCAAAAGCACGCGGACGCGGCGCATCCACGCGCTCACGCAGCAACGCCACGGCGCGTTGCGCGCGTGCGGACAGCGCCCACTCCGCACGATGAATCAGCCATAGCGTATCGACCACGGGCGGCCCGCAATCGACCACACGAATGGCGTCCTGCGAGGCGAACGCTTGCCGCGCGTACTGCGGAATGACGGTGAAGCCCAGCCCGCGCGCGACATATTCCAAAATCAGGCTGATCTGGTTTGTGCACCCATGACTCGGCAAGCTGCGCACGCCCGGATTGCCCGGAAAGCGGCGGCTGAGCAAGCGCGTCGACATCGCTTCGCCATCGGGGTGATCGATATAGCCGATGCGCTTGAGGTCTTCCCACTTGTGTACGTCGTCACCGGCCGGCACCACGAGTTCCAGCGGCTCCTGCGTGAACGGCGTGGCGGCAAGGCGTGGATCGTCGGGGCGCAGCGTAACGAGGCCCAGTTCGAAGTGGTTTTGCAGCACGCCCTCGAGCACTTCCCGGTCGGGCGCGAAGCGATGCCGCACGGCCATCGACGGGTTGGCTTGCTGCATGTCGAGCAGAATCGGACACAGATACAACCCGATGCTGCCCGGTGTGATGAGCGTGATTTCGCCGCAGTCGGCATTGGCGTCGTCGATCCGCGAGCGCAGGTGCCGGCTGGCGCATTCGACTTCCGCGCAGTAGGTGAGCATTGCATGTCCCGCAGGGGTGAGCTCGATCGCGCGCGGACGCCGCACCAGCAGCGGCCCGAATTCGTCTTCGAGATGCTTCACGTGCTGGCTGACGGCGGCCTGTGTGAGGCCCAGCCGGTCAGCGGCACGGGTGAAGTTGCCCAGCTCCGCCAGCGTCGCGAAGGATTTGAGCCATTGAGGGTTGACCATAATGAACTGTTATCAATTTGATAATCGGCAGATGGTTTTCATTATAGCGACGACGGGCTACCATTGCTTGCGTCGGCTAACCCCGCCGAGGCGCCGCCCCGGGATGCGATCCCAGAGATGTCGATCCCCCGCTGGCTGCGCCGCTTTCCCCCCACACCGCAGAGCACATCATGTCCGCCTTGTTTTCCCCGTTTGAATTGAAAAGCGTCAAGCTGCGCAACCGCGTAGCGATTCCCCCGATGTGTCAGTACAGCGCCGTCGATGGCGTGACCAACGACTGGCACCTCGCCCATTACGCCGGACTCGCCCGTGGCGGCGCCGGACTCGTGATCGTCGAGGCCACGGCCGTATCGCCGGAAGGCCGCATCAGCCCGGGATGCACGGGCCTGTGGAACGACGAGCAGGCGCAAGGGATGGCGCGCATCGCGTCGGCCATCAAGGCAAACGGTGCCGTGCCCGGCATCCAGATTGCCCACGCAGGCCGTAAGGCCAGCGCCAACCGCCCGTGGGAAGGCGACGATCACATTCTGGAAGACGACCCGCGTGGCTGGCCGACGATTTCGCCGTCCGCCGTGGCGTTCGGTGGCCATCTCGGCAAAGTGCCCAAAGCGATGACGCTGGACGACATCGCCCGCGTGAAGGCCGATTTCGTCGCAGCCGCACGTCGAGCACTGGCTGCCGGTTTCGAATGGCTGGAACTGCATTTCGCTCACGGTTATCTCGCGCAAAGCTTCTTCTCGCTGCACGCTAACCATCGTGAAGATGCCTACGGCGGCGATCTCGCCGGCCGCAGCCGCTTCCTGCTCGAAACGCTCGCTGCCGTGCGCGAAGTGTGGCCCGAGCACCTGCCGCTGACCGCCCGTTTCGGCGTTCTCGAATACGACGGCCGCGACGAAGAGACGCTGGCCGAGTCGATTACCCTGACGCGTCAGATGCGTGAGGGCGGTCTCGATCTGCTCAACGTGAGCGTCGGCTTCTCGACCCCGGCAGCAAAGATTCCTTGGGGTTCGGCATTCCTCGCGCCGATTGCCGAGCGTGTGAAGCAGGAAGCGGGCATTGCCGTGGCGTCGTCGTGGGGCATTGACGATCCGCACGCCGCCGAGCGCGTGGTGGCCAGTGGCCAGATGGATCTGGTGATGATCGGGCGCGCGCTGCTCGCCAACCCGCACTGGCCGTACTACGCTGCGCGCGAACTCGATGTATCGCGTCCGTCGTGGGTGCTGCCCGCACCGTACGCGCACTGGCTCGAACGCTATCAGGTGCAACGCGCGGCCTAAGCATCTCGCTTTGCAAGCATGAAAAAACCCCCGCACGTCAAACGACGCGCGGGGGTTTTTCGTTGCGCGTGCCGCGATCAGTCGCGTGCGAACGGCAGTTTCACTTCCGCCGGAATCGGGCAGACGTACGGGCGGCCTTGGCGGCGCTCGTGCAATTCGGCCTTCGCTTTGGCGAGCGTCTCCGGCGAGCGGAACAGATCGAGTGCCGATGCGGCGAGCGTTTTCGCCGCGAGCAACATGCCCTTGTGCGCCAGCGTGCTCTTGCCCTGCGCCACCAGTTGCCACGAGTGGAACGGCGTGCCGAACGCATAGCAGGTCGTGAAGCACTGCGCCGTCGGCGTGATCCAGCTCACGTCGCCCACATCGGTCGAGCCGTGCAGCGTCGGCTCGTTGCCTGCCTGAAACAACGCCACGTGATCGAACAACGGCTTCGGATTGCGCCATGCCTGACCGAGCGTGCGCGTGGCCCCTTCGATATCTTCCGGCGACAGCGAACTGTCTTGCACACTGCGCGCATAGGCGAGTTCATCTTCGTCGTATTGCGGCGCGCCGAACGTCTCCAGATTGCGATAGACGACATCGTTGAGCACGCTGTTCTGCACGAGGTTCGAACATGCCTTGTCGAAGACGACGTCGACCGTGCAGCCGGTCATCAAGGCGGCACCGTTGGCGATGTTTTTCACGCGTTCGAACAGCTCCGAAGCCTGATCGTTGCGCGGTGCGCGCACGAGGTACAGCACTTCGGCGTTGGCCTGCACCACGTTCGGCGACGTGCCGCCCGTGTTTGTCACTGCGTAATGCACGCGCGCGTCGGGCAGCATGTGCTCGCGCATGTAGTTCACGCCGACGTTCATCAACTCCACGGCGTCGAGCGCGCTGCGGCCAAGATGCGGCGACGCGGCGGCGTGCGACGCCTTGCCGTGAAAGCGGAAGTACGCCTGCACGTTCGCCAGCGAGCGCCCGTTGAACACGCCGTTATGCACGGCCGGGTGCCACGACAACGCCGCGTCGAGATCGTCGAACAGCCCGGCGCGCGCCATGAACGTCTTGCCCGAACCGCCTTCTTCTGCGGGGCAGCCGTAGAAGCGCACGGTGCCCGGTTGTCCGGTCGCGTCCAGATGCGCTTTGACGGCGGCAGCGGCCAAGTGGGCGGCGGTGCCCAGCAGATGGTGGCCGCAGCCGTGTCCATTGCCGTTGCCGATTTCTGCCGACGGCTGGCATTGCAGCGCACCGGCTTCCTGACTCAGCCCGGAGAGCGCATCGTATTCACCGAGAATGCCGATGATCGGGCCGCCGTCGCCGGCTTCGGCGATGAAGGCCGTGGGAATGCCGGCGACGCCGCGCGTCACGTGAAAACCGGCGGCTTCGAGCACTTCGATGTGCAACTCGCTCGATGCGAATTCTTCGTAGCGCAGTTCCGCGAGGTTCCAGATTTTGTCGGCGAGTTCGGTGAATTGCGGGGTGTGCTGCTCGATGTAGTCGAGCGGGGAAGCGATGTCAGACATGGAGTCCTCCTGATGGGTTAAGCCAGCGTGCGCTCAGAACTTCTGACGCATGCCGAGGGCGAAGACGACGGGATTGATACCGGGGGTGCTGAGCGGATCGGCACCGAACGAGAGTGACGATTGCCCGTAATTGCGGAAGCCGCCCACGCGGGCATAGAGGCCGGTGAGCTTCGAGAACTGGTAGTCGTAGCCGAGCAAGGCGCCGACGGCGTGATCGACCTTGCCCGCCACGTTGCGATAGATGACGCCCGCGCGCACCACGTGCGGCCCGCGCTGCCAGACCATGCCCAGCGAGTAGACCTGTGCTGTGAAGGTGCCGGGGCCGTTCGGGCGCGTGAGCACGTAGCTCGCCGAGCCCATCGTTTCGCCGAACTGATACGTGGCGCTGAGCATGTAAGCGTCGGTGCGCGGGCCATTGAGCGGTGCACCGGGTGTCGTGCTGGTGCTCGTGTTGGCCCATACGGCGTTGTACGAGCCGGAGAGCATCAGCGGGCCGCGCCCGTAATTCACCACCGTGCCGATGTTGCTGGCGTTCGGGCTGGAACCTGCGACGTTGCGCGAGGCGTAAAGCACCGTGGCGTTAAGGCCCGCGATGTCGGGGGTTTCGTAGCTGATGGCGTTGTCCACGCGGGCCTGAATCGACGCCGCGCCCGGACCGAGATCGGAGACGACGAGCGCACTCGTGGCATACGGCGAGAGTTGCCCGACCGACACGAACGGATCGATGCCTTCCGGGCCGATGGCCGGATATTGCTTGCCGAACTTGATCGTGCCCCACTCGACGGACGACAGCGAAACATTGGCTTCGCGGTTGTAGAAGGCGCTGCTGCTTTGCTGTTTTCCGCTCATCAGATCGAAGCCGCTTTCCAGCCGGAACGCGGCGCGCATGCCGCCGCCAAGGTCTTCCGACCCGGTGATGCCCCAGCGCGACGTGGACGCCCCGCCCGAGAGCAATTGCAGGTTCTCTTGCCCGCTGTTGCGCGAGTACATGAGAAAGCTGTCGACGGCGCCGTAAATCTGCACGGCGGCACTGGCGGGCGTTGCTGCGGCGATGCCGGCACTGGCGAGGGCCAGCGCGAGCGAATATCGTTTTTTCATGTCTCTCTGAATCTTGTAGTTGGTCTGTCTTGCCTGATGCGCGACGCCACCGCGGCGGCCGATGCACGAAATCGCGAGCGTGCAGAGCCCCGGGCCGCGCGCCGGAGCGGCGGCCTGTCGGTACAACGTCGAGTGCGAGAAGTGCGGGAAGTACGGGAAGCGAGAAGTCGGGCGATCCCGTGAGGCGGCTAGGCTTTGTGTGCCGCCACTGAGGTCGCCGTTGCCACGGCATCGGCCGGGCGCTCGGGGAAGCACCACAACGCGATCTGGCTCACCACGCCGCAGGCGAGCAGATACCACGCGGGCGACATGGCGTCGCCGGTGCGGTGCAGCAGCCACGTCACGTTGAACTGTGCGAAGCCGCCAAAGATCGTCACACCGAAGCTGTAGATCATCGCGAGGGCCGTGGCGCGCACGCGGCGCGGAAACGCTTCCATGATCAGCAGGAAGTACGAGCCGGTACCGAGCGATGCAATACCCATGACGACGGTCACGATGCCGATCATGAGCGGCACGGAAGGCGCCGTCGTCAGCCACTTGAACGCCGGGTACACGCACAGCAGCGTGATGAGCGAGGTAACGATCACCACCGGCTTGCGGCGTGCCACGCGATCGGTGATCCAAAGGCCCGAGACGAGCGACGACACCATGATGATGGCGCCCGATGCACACCCCGCGAGGAACGACGTGGCCACCGGCAGGTGCAGCGTGCGCACGCCGTAAGCGGGCATGAAGAACACGATGATGTAGAGCATGGTCGTGCCGCCGACGAGCAGCAACGTGCCGAGCAGCACGCGCCCGAGATAGTGGCGCACGATCTCACCCACAGCACTTTGCTCGCGCTCGGGGGCTTCGAAGGTTTCGTCGAGATTGCGACGGATGTACATACCGACCGGACCGACCATCAGGCCGAGGATGAACGGCACGCGCCATCCCCAGCTCTCAAGCGATGCGGGGGTGAGCAACGACGAGAGCAATGCCCCCGAGAGCGCACCGAGCAGCGCAGCAGCCCCCTGACTGACCATCTGCCAGCACACCATGAAGCCGCGCCGCGACGCAGGTCCCGATTCCATCAGGAAGGTCGTCGATGCGCCGATTTCGCCGCCGGCGGAAAGCCCCTGTAACAGCCGGCCGAACACGATCAGCACGGGCGCGATCACGCCGATGCTCGCGTAGCTCGGCGTGAGTGCGATCAGCCCCGTGCCGACCATCATCAGCGCGATGGTGAGCGAGAGCGCGGCGCGACGGCCCGCACGGTCGGCATAGTTGCCGATGAGAATGCCGCCGAGCGGGCGCATGACGAAGCCCACGCCGAACGTTGCCATCGCGAGCAACAGTGGCCCGGTACCGGAGCCCACCGGGAAGAAGTTCTTGCCGATGATGCCCGCAAAGAAGCTGAACACCGTGAAGTCGAACATCTCCAGACCGTTGCCGACCGACGTGGCGACGATGGTGCGGCGGCGTGATGCACGGGTAGCACGGTCAGCACGGGTCGTGGCATCGCTCGTCGCGGGCGGCGGCGAACTCACCGCATGTCCCGATGGCGGGGGCGAACTGGCGAGCGCGCCATTGAGGGGCGGGGCGGCGTTAGGCGTCATACGGGTTGTCTCCATGCATTGGGGGTGTCGTTCTGTCCATGCGCACGCATGCGACGATTCGGGCCGATAGTAATCAAGCCGTAATAATCCCGATACGCATAAATTCTTATCCTGATAACATTCATTTATCAGTGATAACCCTTGGTATGTAGCGATGAAACTCCACCAATTGCGGGCCCTCGTGGCCGTTGCCAACACGGGCAGCATTCACGAAGCGGCGCGCACGTTGCACGTCACGCAACCGGCCGTCACGCGTGCGTTACGCGATCTCGAAACCGAAGTGGGGTTGATGCTGATCGTGCGCAGTTCGACCGGGGTGTCGCTCACGCATGAGGGGCGCGCGCTGCTTCAGCGGGCCGAGTTGATCGTCAATGAGATGACGCGCACGGAGGCGGAGATGACCCGCCTGCGCGATACCCGGCAGGGACGGGTTTCCATCGGCGTGACGCCACTTTCCGCAATCACCGTGTTGCCCAAGGCGTACAACCGTTTTCGTCAGACGATGCCCGACGTGACGCTCGAATTCTCGGAGTTCAGTGCGTCGCAACTGGTGGAGCAGTTGAAGAGCGGCGCGCTGGATTTTGCGCTGGGTTCCGGTGTCGATGCGCGTGAATTCGCGACCGTGCGCGCGGTGCATCTGGCGACGTTTCCGATGTGGTTTTCGGTGGCGCGGCGCGGGCAACTGGCGAATGCGACTTCGCTAGCCGACTTGCAGGATGCCGAATGGCTGCACACGGCCCCTTCAAGTGAGTTTCAGGCGTTCCTCACGGAGCTGTTTGCCCGGCAGGGGCTGGCACCGCCACGCCGTATTACGCGCTGCGCGTCGCAGACGCTCTTCTACAGTCTGGCCGTCAACAGCAACGTTGTGACGTCATGGACGCACCTTGCACTGCGCACCGAAGGCGCGGCCGAAGAGCTCAAGACACTCGATCTGTTGGAGCAGCCGCCCGCCCGCAAACTCTTCCTGTTGTTCCGCGACAGCGCGATTCTCACCGCACCCGCCGAATACTTCGTGCGGTGTATCGAAGATGCGGTGAAGGCCGAGCAGGGCACGCGAGGGGCGCGCTCAGGCAAAGCGTCGTAGGCGCTGACGCATCAACGCCATCGCCCTAACGCACTGCCTTACCGCTTGATTCCCGCTGGATCACCAGTTGATGTCGACGCAGAGCACTTGCAGGCCCTGCTTCGCCGGGGTGGCGATGGAGGCGGTCACGCACAGGTGCGCCTCGTTGATCGACAGATACGGCGGCGTGAAATGCACTTCGCCGGGTTCGCGCATCGCCTGAATGAAGTACGGACGCCGTGCCCAGTTCGCGCCTTGCGAATGCAGCAACGGACGGAAGCGCTTTGCACGTTGCGACGAATGGTTGATCGGCAGCACGTTGTCGCCGATCTGACGGCCTGCCGCGTCGAGCAGAAAGCAGCGTGCCGCGTCGGGCAGTGCCAGCAGATCGTGCGACGCCTCGATGATGTCCATGCCCTGTGCGATGCGTGCGGCGGCCGCTTCGATACCCGCCACATACGGCGCGAGACGTGCATGTTCGGCACGCTCGCGTTCCACCAACTGCGTGCGTAGCGCGGCGGAAAGCGCGTCCATGCGCTCGGCAGCGACCTTCGACGGCACCGGGTCGACATCCGGCGCAGCGAAATACTGCCCCTGCACGAAGTCGACGTTGCACTCCAGTGCGATCAACGCTTCGCGGTCGGTCGTGAGCCCGCCCATCATTACCAGTTGTCCCGATTCGTGCAGCAGCGACACCAGACCGGGCAGCACCCGCGCCAGATGCGACTGCTCGGTGGCTTGCGCGAGAATGCCGCGATCGAGCACCACGATGTCGGGGCGCAGATCCCACACCCGGTCGATATTCGAATGCTTGGCGCCGAAACCGCCGAGCGCGATCACGAAGCCTGCTTTGCGCAGGCTGCCGACGATGGCGCCGAAGCGTGGCGTGTCGCCGCCCGCCTGCTCGGGCACTTCGAGCACCACGCGCTGCGGCGAGAGTCCAATAGCCTTGAGCGTCGCAATGAGCGCATCGCCGTAGACCGTATCCATCAGCGCGGCCGGATGCAGGTTCAGGAAGAGCCACGCGTCGCGGCTGTCGAATTCATGGAAGTTGCCCAGATGCAGCGATTCGGCGAGGCGGCCGAGTTCGAGCATGTCGCCGTGACGGGCCGCGAGCGTGAAGACTTCGTGCGACGGCACGTGACGGCCTTGCGCGTCGTGCGCACGCAGCGACGCGTGATAACCGATGGCGCGGCGGTGCGACACCGAGAAGACCGGCTGGAAGACGCTGCAAATGGTGAAGTCGCCGTAAATGACGATACGGCGGCCGTCCTCCGCCGCCGTGAGGCGGGGCGGCAACAAACCGGGGGCGTCGAGGTCGATCATGCTCATGGTGTGGACAGGCACGGGGGCGGCAATGTTGTTTACAGAATAGGTGAGCAAGAACCGTGCTCAAAGGCGCAGGGGCGGCGCCGGCGCTATTGTCCGTGATTTTCGGACGCCATTGGGCCGCATTACACGGGTATCGCACCAGTGTGTGGCGGGTTCGCACCATCTTGGGGCGGCCGGCCGCGAGCCTCGGCCATCCGCCCCCGCCGCGTCAAATCCCCAGCTTTCGCCTAGGGCTGAAGCACTTGCGCCCGCCGCGCCACCCGCGCGAGCAGCAGCGCGCAGACCACATTGAACAGATGGAGTCCGCCGGGGCCGACCAGCGTCATGACGAGCGACGCGATCATCGGTCCGAGAATGCCCCCGACGGAAAACAGGATCAGCAACGTGGCGCTGACCACCACGCGTTGCTCGGGCGCGGTGCGATCGTTCACATGCGAGACGATCAGGCCGTACTGCGTGAAGTTGGCCGCCGAGAACAGGAACATCAGCAGGAACACGAGCCAGTGCGCCTGAATGACGATCAACGGCGCGCAGAACGCAGCAGAGGCGAGCGCCAGCCGGCGCGACAGCGTGCGCCGGTCCATGCGGTCGGAAAGCCGGCCGATGGGCCACTGCATGAGCAGGGCGCCGAACAGGGCCACGCCCATCAACGTGGACAGACTGCCGATCGACAGGCCGATGCGCGTCAGGTAGATCGGCACGATGGCGTAGAACGCGCTGTACAGAAAGCCCGCAAGAATACAGCCCGGAATGGCGATCGGCGTCGCGCGGGCCATCTCGGTGATGCCGTCGAACAGGCTCATGGCCGGTTGCTTGACGAGGCGTTCATCGGCCACGCGCGTGGGCCAGCCCTGCATCAGCGTGATGGGCAGAATGGAGGCGACAAACAGCCCCGCGACCAGCAACAGTTGCCCTTCGCTGCCGGCTTCGCCGACGTTGAGCAGAAATTGGCCGGCGCCCACGGCCAGATAGTTGATCGTGAGATACGAGCCGAACACGCGCCCGCGCATGGTGTTGGGTACCGACCCGTTGAGCCAGCTCTCGACCGTGGTGTACACGCCCATGAGCGCGAGCCCGGTGCCGAGGCGGAACAGGCAGAGCATGAGCGTGGTTTCGCTCACGGCGAAGCCCATGACGAACAACGCGGCCAGCGCTGTGAAGGCGACGAACGCGCGATGTTGGCCGATGCGCTCGATGAGCGAGCGGTTGTAGAACGCGCCGAGCAGAAAGCCGCCGTAGTAGCACGACTGGATCACGCCGACGGTAAACGTCGACGCACCGTAATGCAGCGCATGGAACGGAATCGAAGTGGCGAACAGCCCGTTGCCGACGACCAGCACGCCGTAGGCAAGCAGAATGCCCATGAGCGCCGGATAGACGCTGATGGGCAGCGGCACGGCATCGGCCGGTGCCGGACCGGGCGCAGGCGACGGCGCACCGAGCAGGGCACCTTCGGAGAGGGGGCCCCGGCGATCGGGTTCGTCTTCAGGCAAAGAGGTGTCGAGCGACGGATCTCGCTGCATCGTGTCTCGTGGGCAGGTGAGCGATACCCTGAATCATCGCACGAGATCGCCGGCGCCGGCCCTGCCCGGCATCAAACACCCTGCACAAAGCGTGCCCCGTGAAGGGCTCGCTTTGTCGTTGCGGCTACTGCAAAGTGCGTTTTAATTCGCGCATCAATGTTCCGCGATGCCCGCGCCGTGCCATACATGCTGGCGGCGCTTTTTACTGGCAATCCACGCGGCCGACAGGGCACTGATCAGACCCGCACACAGCACGTAGATACAGATCAGCCACGGCTCGCCGCCATTCTTCTGCAACAGATAGGTGGCGATGATCGGGCTCAGGCCGCTCGCGAAGATTCCCGAGAACTGGTAGACGAACGAGATGCCGGTGTAGCGCACCCGTGCATCGAAAAGCTCTGCGAACAAGGCGGCTTCGGGACCGTACACCGAGGCGTAGATGACACCCAGCGGAATCACGATGGCGAGCCACACGAGAAACACATTGCCGCCGCTCGCCTTCATCAGCCAGAACCCGGCAAACGACGACAGGCCGGTGAGCAGCGAGCCCCAGAAGTAGATACGCGTGCGGCCGACGCGATCCGAGAGTTTGCCGAAGAACGGAATCGTGAAGATCATCACGAACGCGGCGGCCATCACGCCCATGAGCGCTTCGGTCTGCGAGAGCTTGAGCGTCTGCGTCAGGTAGGCAATCGAGAACACGCCGAAGATGTTGAAGAACACCCCGTCGATGAAGCGCGCGCCCATGCCGGCGAGCACGTTGCCCGGGCTCTTGGTCAGCACGTCGGCAATCGGAATCTTGATCTCGGCACCGGCCTTCTTGATCTTCGAGAACTCGGGCGTCTCCATCACGTTCAGGCGGATGTACATGCCGATGGCGACCAGCCCGACCGACAGGAAGAACGCCACGCGCCAGCCCCATGCGAGAAACTGCGCGTTGGTGAGCGTGTACGACAGCAACGCCACCACACCCGACGCAAGACACAGCCCGAGCGCGAGCCCGACCTGCGGAATGCTCGCGTAATAGCCGCGCTTCTCCTTGGGGGCGTATTCGAACGCCATGAGCACTGCGCCGCCCCATTCGCCACCGAGCCCGATACCTTGCAGCACGCGCAGAAAAAGCAGCAGACACGGCGCCCATAGGCCGATTTGCGCGAATGTGGGCACCAGCCCGATGAGCATGGTCGCCACGCCCATGATCGAGAGCGTCATTACGAGCATGCTCTTGCGTCCGAGCTTGTCGCCGAAGTGGCCGAAGATCACGCCGCCCAGCGGCCGGCTCAGAAAGCCCACCGCGAACGTGCCGTAGGCGAGCATGGTCGAGACCAGCGGGTCGCCACTCGGGAAATACAGCTTGTTGAAGACGATGCCGGCGACGACGCCGTACAGGAAAAAGTCATACCACTCGATGGTGGCGCCGATCAGGCTGGCGACGACGACACGGCGCATCTGCCGGGCGTCGGTCTGAGTCGATGCATTCATGGTTGTCTCCGAATCTTTTAATGATGTGTGCCGTCTTTACTGCCAACGCTGCCTAGACTGCGACCGCCGTCGATGCCTGTGCTGCCGTTCTGGTCTCTGTGTCGCGATAAATCTCCGTCATGCCCGGCCCTCGCCGGCCGTCTTCGAGAATCATGTCCGCCGCCTTCTCGGCGATCATGATCGTCGGTGCATTCGTGTTGCCCGAGACCAGCTCGGGCATGATCGATGCGTCCACCACGCGCAGCCCGGCGAGCCCGTGCACGCGCAGCCGGTCGTCCACCACGGCCATGGGGTCGTGGCCCATCTTGCAGGTGCCTGCGGGGTGATAGATCGACTGGCTGTAGAGGCGCGCGGCTTGCAGCAATTCGTCGTCGCTCTGGTACTGTGCGCCGGGCACGAACTCGCTGATGATGTGCGGTGCCAGCGATGGCGCCGCGGCAATGCGGCGCGCCACCTTGATGCCGTCGATGACGACCTGATGGTCGCGCGCGTCGGACAAATAGTTGGCGTGAATCGCCGGGTATTGCAGCGGATCGTTCGAAGCAATCTCCACGCTGCCCCGGCTGAATGGACGCAACTGACAGACCGACGAGGTGAACGCCGAGAACGGATGCGCGCCTTGGCCCGGCTTGTCCGCCGAGAGCGGCTGCATGTGGAACTGGATGTCGGGGCGCTCGACCTCAGGGCGTGAGCGCGTGAAGATCGTCACCTGACTTGCTGCCAGCGTCAGCGGACCGGTGCGAGCGAACGCGTATTGCAGGCCAATGAGGGCCTTGCGTAACGGGTTGTTCACTTCATCGTTCAGCGTGCGCTCACGCGTCTTGAAGACGAGGCGAACTTGCAGGTGGTCCTGCAAATTCTGGCCGACGCCCGGCAACGCGTGCCGCAGTGCGACGCCCGCCTTTGCCAGTACCGTGGTTGGCCCCACGCCCGAGTTCTGCAACAACTGCGGCGAGCCGATGGCCCCGGCGGCGAGAATCACTTCCACGCGTGCCCGGGCTTTCTTGCGCTGGCCATCCTGCAAATACTCGACACCGACCGCGCGCTTGCCATCGAACAGCACGCGACACGTCTGTGCGCGCGTCTCGACAATCAGATTGCGACGTTCGCGCGCCGGCTTCAGAAACCCCTTTGCCGTACTCCAACGAAAGCCCCGAAATGCCGTCTGCTGGAAGTAGCCCACGCCTTCCTGTGTCGCGCCGTTGTAATCCGCGTTGAACGGAATACCGATGTCCTGCGCGGCCGCGATGAAGTGATCGGCGATGGGGCGGCGCAGCCGCAGGTCAGACACCTTGAGCGGGCCGCCGGCGCCGTGATACTCACTTGCGCCGTGTTCCTGATCTTCCGATTTCTTGAAGTAGGGCAGCACGTCGGCATAGCGCCATCCGCGATTGCCGAGCGAGGCCCAGCGGTCGTAATCCTGACGCTGACCGCGCACATAGAGCAGCCCGTTGAGCGAACTGGAACCGCCGAGTACCTTGCCGCGGGGCCAGTCGATCTGCCGATTCGCGACGTTCTCGTCGGCCTCGGTGCGATAGCACCAGTCGAGTGCCGGGTTATGCATCGTCTTGAAGTAGCCGACCGGAATGTGAATCCACGGATTGCTATCCGGTCCGCCCGCTTCGAGCAGCAACACCTTGTTCGCGGGGTCGGCACTCAGCCGGTTCGCGAGCACGCAGCCTGCCGAGCCTGCGCCGACGATCAGATAGTCCACCTCATGTTCCATGCCACCTGTCTCCTGCCTGAGTTCGCATCCGTGCACCGCGCCCGGATGAAACGATTCGTTTCGGATTGTTTCGATTCAATGTCGGCGAGCGCTTGATAAATGCCAAGTGAAAAGACGTGCGGAACGGGAAACTGAAACGGAATTCGCCGATGGCGTCTCAGAACAATGCAATTGCTGCGGCGCATCTGCGGGGTTTCACTAAGGGAGGGGGGGCAGTGCTAAAGCGAGAGATGTCGCGTCCCCGATCGTTGTCGAATGTCACTCGGACAGGGGTAATCCCGGGGCTGATGATCATCAAATAATTGGTATATTTTGTTTCTTTTATTTTGATGGTCGAGTGCGAGGAGGCGCGATGCGCGAGACAGGCACGCTGGACGAACTGGACATTCGCGCGAGCGAAGAGGCGCGTAACCTGCGGGCACTGGCCATCATCGAGCGACTGGCGATCGCCGGGCAGCCCTATACGCTGTCACAACTGGCGACGCGTCTGTCGATCCCCAAAGCCACGCTCATGCGGCTGATCGAGGCGCTGGAGTTGTGCGGCTACGTGGCGCATGTGCCCGATTCGCGCGGCTCGGAGCGCGGGTTGTCGCTGGGGCCGCGTGCAGCGCGTCTGGCATTGGTCACACTGGCGAATAACAACTTCACGCGTGCCGCGCGCTCGCTGCTGCGCGGGCTGGTCGATCGCGTCGGCGAGACCGTCAATCTCACCGCGCTCGACGGCGACGAAGTGCTCTACATCGAACGAGTGGAAACCAACGAGCCGCTGCGCATGCAGATGCATCCGGGCATGCGCGTGCCGTTGCATTGCACGGCGAGCGGCAAGTTGTTTCTGTCGCAGATGCCGGCGGCCGAGCGGCGTGCGGTGCTCGCGCGCCTGACGCTCAAGCGGATGACGCCGCGCACGATCACGGACGTGAGCCTGCTCGATGCCGAACTCGACCGGCTGGCGGCGCGCGGCATCGGTATCGACAACGAAGAATTCGTGCGCGGCATGGTGGCCGTGGGGGTGCCGGTGCGCGCCCCTGACGACGGCCACGTGCGCGCCGTGCTGGCGGTGCATGGCCCGACGGCGCGTGTGACGCTGGAGGAGTTGCTGGGGTTGGTGCCGACGCTTCGCGAGACAGCGACGGCGCTGGTGCCGTTACTCGACTGGCAGCGCGCGAGCAAGCTGGATGCGCTGGCGAAAAAGGGCGAAGCGGAGAAGGTTTGAGACGCTGAACAAGGCGCAGGGAACGCGAGCCTCGCGCCCCCTACATTCCATCGCCGCTATCAGAACGTACTGGCGAGTTCCTTGGCGGCTTCCTGCAAGCGCGGCACGAATTCCATCGCTTTCGAGAGCGACGTGCGCGACACGGGTGCATGCACGGCCACGGCGGCGATGCACTGCCCATCTTCCTTGAGCACCGGCGCGGCGACGCAGGCGATCCCCAGCACGAACTCTTCGTTATCGACGGCAATGCCCTTGTGGGCGATGCGGTCGAGTTCGCTTTCGAGCAACTCGGGATCGGTCAGTGTGTTGGGCGTGAAGCGTTGCAGCTTCATGGCACGCAGCAGGGCGGCACGCTGTTCACGCGGCATCATCGCAAGCAGCAACTTGCCGCTGGCGCTGCTATGCGCCGGCACGTGCGAGCCGGGCTTGAGATCGAGGCGCAGCGGCCACGGCGCTTCCATACGGTCGAGATAGAGCACTTCCGTCTCGTGGAGCATCGTGAGGTTGCAGGTCTCGCCAAGGTCGGCGACCAAGCGGCCGAGAATCGCGTGACGCATGCGTCGCGCACCGGCCTGCATCATCACACCCAGACTGAGCTGCGCGAGACGCGGGCCGATCACATAGGCGTTTTTCTGGCCGGGTTCGCGAATCACGAGGCCGCCCGCTTCGAGCGAGCCGAGCATGCGATGCAACGATGCCTTGGGCATCTGGATGTCGTGCGCCATGTCGGCGAGCGAGACCGGGGCGTCGGCGGCCACCAGATATTCCAGTAAGGCGAACGCCCGCAGGGTCGGGGTGTCGGCCTTGCTGTCTGCCGAGGAGTCGCTCTTGGTCGCTGCGTCGTTCATATGCGCCGTTCCGGAAAATGGATCAGCGGTATTGTACCCAAACGGGTTGTCGAACGGCATTGGCAGGGTCCGATGCGTTTCAGTTCGCTCGAATGTAGACGACGCTATCTTGACCGTCAATCGTTAATTTTATTTTTCGGAACAATTTGTTTCTAAAAATAGTTAACGCTATGATGCCGAAAATGACGGCCAGACGGCGCGGCACAGGAGACGGACGTGATGCAAAGCCAGAGTGAAATCCAAAGTCAGCCCATGCTGGCGCAACCCGATCACCTGATCGATGCGCGCAGCGTGTTCGGTATCGATGTCGATCTGAAGGTGCCTGCGTACCGCGAGCGCGACGACCACGTGCCCGAGATCGATACGGCCTATCGCTTCAACGCGGACGTGACGCTGGCCATTCTCGCGGGCTTCATGAACAACCGGCGCGTGATGGTGCAGGGCATGCACGGCACCGGCAAGTCGACGCACATCGAGCAAGTGGCTGCCCGCCTGAACTGGCCTTGCGTGCGGGTGAATCTCGACGGCCACATCAGCCGCCTCGATCTCGTCGGCAAAGACGCCATCGTCGTGCGCGACGGTCATCAGGTCACCGAGTTTCAGGAAGGCATCGTGCCGTGGGCCTTGCAACGGCCGGTGGCACTGATCTTCGATGAGTACGACGCGGGCCGCCCCGACGTGATGTTCGTGATCCAGCGCATTCTCGAGCGCGACGGCAAGTTCACGCTGCTCGATCAGAACCGCGTGATTCATCCGCACTCGGGGTTCCGCATGTTTGCGACGACGAACACCGTGGGTCTTGGCAATCTGAACGGCCTTTATCACGGCACGCAGGTTCTCAACCATGCGCAGATCGACCGTTGGAACGTGGTCGCCACGCTCAACTATCTGTCGCGCGAAGACGAGGCCGGTATCGTGCTGGCGCGGGTGCCGGAGCTCGGCACCGATGCCGGGCGCACGCTGATCGACTCGATGGTCAGCGTGGCCGAACTTACCCGCAAGGGCTTCGCCACCGGCGATCTCTCCACGCTCATGTCGCCACGCACGGTCATTAACTGGGCCGAGAACGTGGGCATCTTCCGTGACGAAGGACTGGCGTTCCGTCTGACCTTTCTTAACAAGTGCGACGAGGCGGAACGGCCCATCGTCGCCGAGTACTACCAACGCGCGTTCGGCCGAGAACTGACGCTCGACGACGGCACGCGCTCGCTGCTGGCCGATGCGTCATGACGATCTCGGATCGCGAAGCCGCCCGGCGCGCCGCACGCGGCGAAGCGCTGTGCGCGGCCACCGTGCGAGCGCTCACCGGCGACGCCGCGTTGCACTACAGCGGCGCGCGGCTGTGCCGGAACATGCGGCCGTTGCCGCTGCATGCCCCGCACCTGCAAACGTTGCCGACGCCGCACGATCCGTTCCGTTCGCTGCGCGGGGCCGCCGATGGCGCGGCATTGCGTTTGCGTCACAGCGATGCCGCGTTGCATCGCAGCCTGCTCCCCGACGCGCCGCTGGAGCGCCTGCTGTTCGAACTGCTCGAACAATTGCGCTGCGAAACCTTTGTGCCGCCGGGCATGCCGGGCATCGCCAACAACCTGCGCGAGCGCTTCGAAGCGTGGTCGCGCGCGATGCACGAAACCGGCGTCGCCGACAGTCATGTGGGGCTGTTGCTCTACACCGTCGCGCAGATGAGTTGGTCGCGGCTGACCGGCTACCCGGTGATCGACGAGACGGAAGGTCTCATCGAAGCTACCCGCATGGCGATCGCGCCTGTCATCGGCGGCGCGTTGGCGGGCATGCGGCGCACACGTGCCGATCAGGCCGCGTTTGCCGTGCACGCGCGCGAGCTGGCCGCCGAGATCGCCGCCATGATCCGCTCGGCGAGCGGCGAGCGCGACGATGCCGAACCCAAGGACGATGAAGAGCAGAAGGGCGTGCGCAACGCGTTCTCGCTGTTTCTCGATTTCGACGAACGCGAAGACGACGGCATTACGCTGGCGCACTCCGGCGACAGCCGCGTATTGAAGGCGTCGGAACAGGGCTATCGCGTCTTTACGAACCGCTACGATCGCGAGGTTTATGCGGGCGCGCTGGTGCGCCGTACCTTGCTCGCGGAATTCCGCGAGCGGCTGGACGAGCGCATCGTCGCGCAGGCCATCAACGTGCCGCGCCTCGCGCGTGCGCTCAAAGCTGCGCTGGCCGTCGCGCAGCGGGACGGCTGGTCGTTCGGTGAAGAGCAAGGGCGCATCGATGGCCGGCGGCTGGCGCAACTGGTCAGCTCACCGGCGGAGCGCCGTATTTTCCGGCTGGAGAAACACACACTCGTCGCCGAGTCGATGGTGAGTTTTCTGATCGATTGCTCGGGCTCGATGAAGGCGCAGATCGAATCGGTCGGCATGATCGTGGACGTGCTCTCCCGCGCGCTCGATGCGGCTGGCGTGACCAACGAAATCCTCGGCTTTACCACCGGCGCATGGAATGGCGGGCGCGCGCGCACCGACTGGCTCGCACGCGGCAAGCCGCCGTTTCCGGGGCGCCTGAACGAAGTGTCGCATCTGATTTTCAAAGATGCGGTGACGAGTTGGCGGCGTGCGCGCACCGACATTGCTTCGCTCTTCAAGGCCGATCTGTTTCGGGAGGGTGTCGATGGCGAAGCGGTCGAATGGGCCTGCGAGCGGCTGCGCTCGCGCGTGGCGAACCGGCGCCTGCTGATCGTGATTTCCGACGGCAGCCCGATGGACGCCGCCACCAATCAGGTCAACGACGAACACTATCTCGATCATCATCTGCGCGAAGTGGTTGCGCAGCAGCAAGCGCGCGGCGACGTGGAAGTGCTGGGGCTGGGTGTCGGTCTCGATCTGAGCCCGTACTACCGCAATGCGCTGGCGCTCGATCTCACATCGCTGCCCGACATGACGATGTTCTCGAAGCTGGTGGAGTGGATCGGCAGTGGTGGCCGCCGGGGCCACTGATCAGATCATTGCGAGCAGCGCGCTGATCATCAGATGGGCACCCAGCAACATCAGCGTTGTGAAGGCGATACGCCGCGTCACGACGCCCGAGAGCGGCGGAGGATGCCGACGGGCCAGCAGCGTGGCCAGCGCGACCACAGGGAGTGCCATCCCCGCCTGCCACCAGACCGGCGCGGGCAACTGCCCCGCGAACGCGCTGTAGACCGTGCGGATCGATGCGGTCACGGCAAACAGCAGAATCAGCGCACAGCGGATCTGTACCAGCGTCAGCGGTTGCCGATAGAAATAGAAGATCAGCGGCGGCCCGGAAATACCGAACATCCCACTCAGCAAGCCGCCGAAAATACCACTGAGGAAGAAGCCTTTGTCGCCCGAGCGTTCAGGCTTGGGGGCCGGTCGCAAGGCCGAGCCGATGCCGCCGTAGAGCACGACGGCACCGAGCAGCAGGTGCAGCACATTCGACGCCATCCCGTTGAGATAATCGAACAGCAACACGCCCACGACCACCGACGGGATGATGCCGAGCGTGGCGGCGCCGACGGCCCGCCAGTCGATGTGATGCCACGTACCGGGCAGCGCCAGCGCGCTGTTGACCAGCGTGACCAGACTCACGAGGATGGCCACGCTGGCGACCGGGGCGAGCCCGAAGCCGCTCGCGCCGCCGAGCACGATCATGCCCAGACCGAAGCCGGTCACGGTTTGAAAATACGTCGCAAAGCCGAGCAACAACAGTAACGGCAACAGCGGAAGAATCGCGGGAAGTGTCATGCCGTCATGCGACGGCGGGTGCCGCGGTACTGGCGAGCCGGGCCAGTGCGGCCTGTGCCTGCACGCAGGTGACACCGATGACGTAATAGATATCGTCGGCGCTACAGCCGCGCGAAAGATCGTTGGCGGGGCGGTTGAGCCCTTGCAGCAGCGGGCCGATAGCCTTGGCACCGCCAATCCGTTCGGCGAGCTTGTAGCCGATGTTGCCGGCATCGAGACTCGGGAAGATCAGCGTATTCGCGTGGCCTTCCACTTGCGAGTGAGCGACCTTGCGTTGAGCAATCTCGGCAACGATGGCCGCGTCGAGTTGCACGTCGCCATCGATTGCAAGCTGCGGACGAGCCGCTTTCACGAGACGCGTCGCTTCCACCACCTTGTCGACCGCCGCATGCCGGGCGCTGCCGCTGGTGGAGAACGACAACATCGCCACGCGAGGGGACTCCATCAGCAACGCCTGTGCGCTGTCGGCCGCGGCCATGGCGATCTGCGCCAGTTGCGCAGCATCGGGGTCGACCACGAGCGCGCAGTCGGAAAAGATCAGGCCGCCCTTCATCGTGTGGAACGGCTCGCAGAGCATCATCAGGAAGAAGCTCGACACGAGTTGAAACGACGGCTGCACGCCAACCAGTTGAATGGCCATGCGAACCACGTCGGCCGTGGTGTTGACGGCGCCGGCCACGGAGCCGTCGGCATGACCGAGACGCAGCATCATGTTGGCGAAGCCCAGCGGCGCGCGCATCTCGGCGGCGGCTTGCTCGCGCGTGATGCCCTTTTTTTCGCGCATGGTGAACCACGTCCGCGCGAATTCATCCGCCAGCGGTGAGGTAGCCGGATCGATCACTTCCATCCCGGCCAGATCGACGCCGGCCGCGTCTGCCGCGCGCAGCGTCTTGTTGATATCGCCGACGAGCACGATGCGGGCGATGCCCTCGCGCGTGGCGCGTCCGGCCGCTTCAAGCACGCGGGGGTCTTCCGATTCACACAGCACGATGCGCTGGGGGGCGCTGCGGGCTGTGTCGAGAATGCGGTGCATGGCTTTCATGATGTCAAAGCCCAGAAGCTCGCCGTCATGGCGACATGGCGACATGGCGAGCGGAATAAAAAAAGCGCTCCCGGCACCCACAGAGCCGGGAGCGCTATCACCCTGCATACAGTTCAAAACACCAGCGCAAAACTACGGCACAACGATCAGACGTAATCCTTGTACTTGTCGAGCGTGCGCACCGGCTTCGAGAGGGCATCCCGACGGAACGGATCGCCCAGCTCACGGGTACACATGATTTCGATAATGGTCGTCTTGCCGTGATTCATCTGCATGTCGATGGCCTTCTTGAGCGCGGGGCCAACGTCTTCCAGACGATCGACCACGATGCCTTCCGCGCCCATCGCCTTGGCGATACCGGCAAAGCTCGGGCTGTCGAGTTCGCCCGCGACGAAGCGGCGGTTGTAGAAGTCGACCTGATTCTTCTTCTCAGCGCCCCACTGACGGTTGTGGAACACCACGGCCGTGACCGGAATGTTGTGGCGCACGCACGTCAGCGTTTCCATCAGGCTCATGCCCCATGCGCCGTCACCGGCGTACGACACGGCCGGGCGATGCGGTGCGGCAACCTTCGCGCCGATGATCGTCGGGAACGCGTAACCGCAGTTGCCCCAGCTCATGGCAGCAAAGAAGCTGCGCGGCTTGTTGAAGCGCAGATAGCTGTTCGCGACCGAGTTGATGTTGCCGATGTCGGTCGAGACCATCACGTCTTCCGGCATGGCCTTCTCGAGTTCGCGCAGCACCTGACGCGGATGCAGATAGTGGCCGCCGTTGAACGTGCGTTCCTTCGCCTGCTCTTCGATCATGTCGAGGCTGTACGGATCGCGCTCGTGGGTCCACTCGTCGAGTTCCTTCTCCCACGCCGCCTTTTCCGTGGCGATCTGATCGGCACGCGAACCACGCGTCGCATCGCAAGCGAGCGTGCGCTCGGCCAGACGCTGCGACAGGGCGACCGCGGCGGCCTTGGCATCGCCGCAAATACCGACCGAGATTTTCTTCACGAGACCGAGCATCTTGTGATCGGCATCGATCTGGATGATCTTGGCGTTCTTCGGCCAGTAGTCGAGGCCGTGTTGCGGCAGCGTGCCGAACGGTCCGAGTCGCGAGCCCAGTGCCACGACGACGTCGGCCTGTGCGAGCAGCTTCATCGCGGCCTTCGAGCCCTGATAGCCGAGCGGGCCGCACCACAGCGGATGGTTGGCCGGGAACGAGTCGTTGTGCAGATAGCTGTTGACGACCGGTGCGCCCAGACGCTCGGCGAGTGCCTTGCATTCTTCGATGGCGTCGGCCATGACCACACCGCCGCCCGAGATGATGACCGGGAACTTGGCTTGCGCCAGCAGTTCGGCCGCTTCGTTCAGACGCTCGTCGCCGCCTGCGCCACGATCGAGGCGTTGCGGACGCGGAATCTCAGCCTTGATCTGGCCGTAGAAATAGTCACGCGGGATGTTGAGTTGCGTCGGGCCCATTTCGGCCATGGCGCGGTCGAAGCAGCGGCCCGTGAACTCGGCCATGCGGGCCGGATGCGTCACGTGACCCTGATACTTCGTGAATTCTTGGAACATCGGCAGTTGCTTCGCTTCCTGAAAGCCGCCGAGGCCGATACCCATCGTGCCGGCTTCCGGCGTGACGATCACGACCGGGCTGTGCGCCCAGTAAGCGGCGGCAATTGCAGTCACGCAATTGCTGATGCCGGGGCCGTTCTGGCCGATCACGACACCATGGCGGCCCGACACGCGAGCATAGCCGTCGGCCATGTGGCCAGCGCCTTGTTCGTGCACGACCGGAATCAGACGAATGCCTGCGGGCGCGAAGATATCCATCGCATCCATGAAGGCCGAGCCCATGATGCCGAACATCTCGCTCACGCCGTTGGCGACCATCGTTTCGACAAATGCTTCAGACGGCGTCATGGTCTGCGGGCCGGCGTCGGTGGCCGTGAGTTGCTGGGTGGCCGTAGCCGGGTCTTTGGCGTTCATGGTGTCTCCAGTGAAAAATAAACGGAACAAATAATTCCGATTTCATTGCGTAAGTGGAAATCTAGGCGATTCATTCGCCTTGGTCAATCTGTATTTTTATTTATTGGTATGTTTTGTATTGAAAAATGTAGCGCCTGATTCGGCACGTTTGCGACGAACGAGACGCCACACCGTCGGCAAAAAGAAAAAATGCCCCGGCAGGCGGGGCAAAGAACCCGGCGTCTGGTCCTTCAGCCACCCGCATGCAACAGGTGGCCGGCAGAGTGAACTGCCGCGCGCGAAGGGGGGGCGACGCCGGGTGGCTGACAGGTGTCATGGTCTTGCCGACATCGTTCAGAACGCCGGACGATCCTTGCGGAAGGCGTTCTTCACTTCGATCTTGCCGTCGCGCAGGGTGAATACGTCGACCATGCGCGCTTCCACACGGGTGCCGTCGGCCTTGGTGCCGCGAAAGGTCGATTCGGATACGCCGCGATTGCCGTTCACGAAGTGGTCGCCTTCGGTCCACGAGGCATCCGGGAAGTTTTCCCACGCCGATTGGAAGGCGGCGCGCACAGCCTCGCGGCCCTCGAAGGTGCGACCCATCATGTCGGGGCCGGCCACGGCGTGAAACACACACGTGTCGGTCATGCACGCCATGAGGGCGTCGATGTCGTGCCGGTTCCAGGCGTCGTTGAACGAGGCCAGCAACTGGAGGTCGGCGGAGGCGTTAGATGTCGTCATTGATCAGTCCAAAAAGCAAGTGAGGCAGGTGAATCGGGTGAATCGGGTGAGGCCAATAAGGCAGAGCGCACAGCGAATCAACGCGCTTCGTCCTGCGCGTGGTACCGCTGATAAAGAAAGCGCTGGCCGATGCGGCGGAACGGCGCGAAGCCTTGCCACTGCACCGTGCCGAACACGTTGGGGTATTGCAGCGCCGAGTCGTAGATCGGCAGGCTCCACGACGGATCGCGCTCGCCCGCGATGCGCTGGGCGAGGCGGCGTCCGGCATGGGCCGAGAACGACACGCCGTTGCCGCCATAGCCCACGGCATAGAACAGACTCTGGCGCGGGTCGGGTTGGGTGACGCGCGGCATCATGTCGTGGCTGACGTCGACCCAGCCCCACCACGAGTAATCCACGCGAATACCGCGCAACGCCGGGAATTTGCGATGCAGCCCCTCGACGAGCACGGCCATGTGTTTCGGATTTTGCGCATCGGCGCCGGTGATCGAACTGCGGCTGCCGATCTGCAAACGGTTGTCGGGCAGCAGCCGGTAGTAATAGCGAAGCGTGCGCGTATCGGTAATGACTTCGTGCGTGCGGAAGTTGGTGGCCGCGAGTTCTTCCGGCGTGAGCACGCGCGTGACGAGCGAGTTCGACAGAATCGGCATGATCTTCGCGCGCAACGCCTTGGTCACATCGTTGCGGGTGTAGCCACCCGTGGCGAAGGCCACTGCCTTGGCGCGCACGACACCGCGCGGCGTGCGCACGTGGTGCACGCCATTGATGGTTTCGACACTGAGCACCGGCGTTGATGGATGGACACGCGCGCCGAGCGCCCGCGCCATGCGCAAATAGCCGAACGCGAGCTTGAGCGGATGCACGCCGATGCCGTCCGGCTCGTGCAGCGCGCCGCAGTTCTCCTGATCGTCGACGTACTGTTCGCGCACGTCGTCACGCGAGAGGATGCGCGTGTCGTATCCGAACACGTCGCGCATGACCTTCGCTTCGTTGCGCAGAAAGTCCATCTTGCGCTCGCGATGGGCGATGTAGAGATGGCCGCCCGGCTGTGGATCGCACGCGGGCACTTCGGCAACCAGCGATTTGAAGGTGTCGAAGCCTTCGCGAATTTCGGCGTCGAGCTTCAGTGCGGTTTCTTTGCCCCAGCGCTCGATCCACTGCGAACGATAGAGACGTCCGCTGGCGTTCTGGCCTTGTCCGCCGTTGCGGCTGGTGCAGCCCCAGCAGGTACGGTTGGCTTCGAGCACCGTCGCGCGGATGCCGTGTTCGCGAGCGAGGAAAAGCGCGGTGGCAAGGCCGGTGAAACCCGCGCCCACGATGACCACGTCGACGTCGGCATCGCCGGGCAGCGGGCCGTCGTCTTCGGGCGGATCGCCGGCAGTGGCGACCCAGTAGGTCGGTGCGTAATCCATCCCGAGTCCCGGATTTGCCGAGACTAACGGATCGTAAAGCGGATCGTATGGCGCAGCTTCGGAGCGACGATCCAGCGCGAAGGAATCAATCGTACCCACGGTAGGCTCCTGAGGAAATGAGCCCATACTGCCAAGAACAATTTCCGCGCATTAGTACCACCGGCGCTTTGTGATGGTGCCAGCGAAAAGCACCGTCGGCACAACCGCGACGCGTCGTTGGTGGTCCACCAAAATCAAATGACTGGCACCACACATTCCTGCGATGTGGCTCTAAACGTCGTGATTTTTGGCTGTAGATACTGGGCCAGACAAATAGGTGGCCAGTCTCGCTGGCACACCTGCCGAACAACGTGTCGCGTGCCGGAGACAGGACATGCTCAGATTGCTCATTGGACTTGGTTTGCCGTACCTCGGCGTCGTCGGGCTCTTACCGTGGGCGGCGTCCGTCGACCGCTATGTGCTCGGCGTGCCGTTCATCTACGGCTGGATCTTCTTGTGGTTCGTGTTGACCTCGGGCTGTCTCTATCTGTGCTGGATGTTGTTCGACCGCCATCAGGTCGAAGACCCCGCTTAAGCCCCGCGTTCTGCATACGCCCACTTACGTCTGCGCCCTCGCGCGCTAGCCGTTCCCCCTTCGTTAAGCGCCTTTCGGAGATTACCTCGATGGCCACCCTCATTTTTGCCGGCTTCATTCTGTTGTCGGTCTATCTCGCATTGCGAGCGCGCGGCGGCCGTGGGCCGCAGAGCATGCACGACTTCTTCGTGGCATCGCGCCAGTTCGGCGCATGGCTCGTGTTCTTTCTCGCGGCCGGCGAGATCTACAGCATCGGCACGATGGTCGGGTTTCCGGGCGGCATCTACGCCAAGGGGCCGACGTATGGCGTCTGGTTCCTCGGCTACATCCTGCTGGCATACCCAATCGGTTACTTCCTCGGGCCGAAAATCTGGGACGCCGGTAAGCGCTACAACGCGATCACATTGCCCGATCTGTTCAAGGGGCACTTCAACAGCCGTTTTCTCGAATTGGTGGTGGCGGTGACCGCCATCGTGTTTCTGCTGCCTTGGGGCCAGTTGCAGTTCACCGGACTGGTCGCAGCACTCAAGAGCTTGGGCTGGAACTTCCAGCCGCTCTGGCTGATTTCGTTCTCGGCGCTGCTCGCGTTCATCTACATTGCGATTGCCGGGGTGCGTGCGTCGGCTTACATTGCGGTGCTCAAAGACATCCTGATGGTCGCAGCCATCGTGATCACCGGCGTGGCCGTGGCGTGGGAAGCGGGCGTGACACCCGTGTTTCAGGCCGCCAGCCAGCACGTGAGCAATGCGATGAGCACGCAGCAACTGACGTTTGCGATGACGACGATCGTATTTCAGTCGCTCGGCATGTACGTGATGCCATTTGGCGTGCAGAACTTCTTTACGGCGAAGAGCGCCCACACGATCCGCCGCACGCAGGTCGCCATGCCGCTCTACATGCTGATGTATCCGTTTCTGGTGCTGGCGTCGTATTACGCCATCAGTCAGAACATTACGCTCAGCTCGCCCAACGAGGCGTTCTTCGCGGCCGTGACGCAACTGCTGCCGTCGTGGCTCGTCGGGCTGGTGGCCGCAGGTGCTGCACTCTCAGGTCTGCTGGTGCTGGCCGGTATCTGTCTCGCCTTGGGGCCGATCGTCACGCGCAACATCCTCTCCGGCATGCCCGAGCATCGGCAGAAGGCCAGTTCCAAGGTCGTGATCGTGCTGTATCTGCTCGGCTCCATCGTGCTGACGCTGCTCACGCCCAACCTGATGCTCACGCTCATCAACATGGCGTACTACGGCGTGACGCAGTTTCTGCCCGGCGTGATCGCCGTGGTGTTCCGCCTGCGCGTGCGTGCCTCGGCGGTCGCGGCCGGCGTGCTGGCAGGACAAGGGCTCGCGCTCGTGCTTTACTTCAAGAACCCGGACCTCGGCGGCGTGAACCTCGGACTGATCTGCCTGATCGTCAACGTGGTGGTGATGGCCGTGTTGCACCTGATGCTCGGCGGCAGCCGTGAGCGCTCGATGGGCCCCGCCGTGGGCACGCTTTCCACCTACAAGAAGTAGAAATGACAGACAGAGACAACAAGGCGGTATCCCGGAGCGACGTGCGTGTTTTTGCCGCGCGCAAGATTCTAACGATGAACCCGGCGCAACCGGTCGCGACGCACGTGGCCGTGTGCGACGGCAAGATTCTCGCGGTCGGCGGTCTGGACGACATGCGCCGCTGGACCGACGCTGCCCCCGACGACACGTTGCGCGACAAGGTGCTGATGCCCGGTCTGGTCGAGGGGCACTGCCACCTGATGGAAGGCGCGATGTGGGACGCCGTGTATGTGGGCTACTACGACCGGCGCGGCCCCGACGGCTACTTGTGGGAGGGCTTGAAGACACCCGCCGCCGTCATCGACCGGTTGCGCGAGGCCGAGCGCAAGCTGACCGACAGTCACAAGCCGTTGCTCGCATGGGGCTACGATCCGATCTTCTTCGAAGACACGCCGCTCGTTGCGCGCGACCTCGATACGATCTCGATTACACGCCCCATCGCGATTCTGCACGCCAGCGTGCATCTGATGAATGTGAACACGGCGATGCTCGAGCTTGCCGGTATCGACGGCGACACCGACGTCGAAGGTGTCGTGATGGGCGCCGATGGCGAGCCGACGGGCGAGTTGCAGGAGTTCGCCGCAATGTTCCCCGTGTACCGCGTGATCGGCGAAGGGTTGTCGATTGCAGCCAGCGAGAGCCCGCGCGCGATCTGGAATTTCGGACGCGTGGCGCAGCTTGCCGGGGTGACCACGGCGACCGATCTCGTCAACGACCTGACCGAGACTGGCAACGCCAATCTGCATGAGATCACGGCCGACCCCGCCTATCCGATTCGCATCGTGCCCGCCTTCGCGCCGCAACGATGCCCGGAAGGCGGGCCGGAACGTGTCCTGAATGCGCGCGAAGGCAACACCGACAAGCTGCATTACGGCCCGGTGAAGTTCATCGTCGACGGCTCGATTCAGGGCTTTACGGCGCGCGTGCGCTGGCCGGGGTACTTCAACGGCAAGCCGAACGGCCTTTGGCTGATTCCGCCGTCGCAACTGGTCGACACGTTCATGCCGTTCCATGCGGCAGGTCTGCAACTGCATATCCACACGAACGGCGATGAAGCGACCGACGTGGTGCTCGACGCCATCGAAACGTTGCTGGCGCGCCACCCGCGTGTGTATCATCGTCACACGTTGCAACATTGCCAGATGGCCGATGTTGCGCAGCTCACCCGTGCGCAACGGTTGGGGATGTGCGTGAACTTCTTCGCCAATCACGTGTACTACTGGGGCGACGCGCATTACCAGCAGACGATGGGGCCAGATCGCGCGAACCGCATGGACGCCACCGAGATCGCGCGCCAACTCGGGCTGCCGTTTGCGCTGCATTCGGACGCACCGATCACGCAGCTCAACCCGCTGTTCACCGCGTGGTGTGCGGCCAAGCGCGAGACGTCGTCGGGCCGCATTCTCGGTGAATCACTTCGCTTGCCCGTGGCCGACGCGTTGCGTGCCGTGACGTTGGGCGCCGCGTTCTCGCTCGGCATGGATCATCTGATCGGCAGCATCGAAGTCGGCAAGTACGCGGACTTCGCGGTGCTCGACGCTGATCCGTACGAGGTGCCGCTCGATGACCTGCGGCAAATGCCGGTCTGGGGCACGGTGCTGGGCGGCGAGGTGTTCCGCTCGCCGACGTGATGGATACCGTCATGACGCCGGGGAGCGGAACGCTTCGCCGCCCGATCCCGATGGTCGTACTCGGCGGTTATCTTGGCGCCGGTAAGACGACGCTGATCAACGCCCTACTGCGCAACGCGGACGGCTTGCGTGTGACCGTGCTCGTCAACGACTTCGGTTCGATCAACGTCGATGCCGCGCTCATTCGCGAGCGCGGCGACGATGTGATCGGACTGGAGAACGGTTGCGTGTGCTGCACCATCGGCGGTCGTCTGGTGGAAACGTTGTTGGCGCTTGGCGAGCGCGCCGAACGCCCCGACTTGCTGGTGATCGAAGCGAGTGGCGTCTCCGACCCGGTGCGCATTGCGCAGGTCGGCATGCTCGACCGGGCATTCCGACTGCACGGCATTGTGGTTGCCGTGGATGTCGACAGCATCGACGATGTGCTCGACGATCGTTACGTCGGCGATATTGCACGGCGGCAGATTGAAGCGGCAAGCACGTTGGTACTCACTAAGACTGACCTCGTCGACGAAGACAAGCTGCGCGCCGTGCGCAACCGGCTGTCCTCGCTGGGCGCGACTCAGGTCGTCGTGCCGGCGGAAGACGGTGTCGTGCCGACGGCGATCCTGTTTCCCGATGACGAAATCGCGTTGTCGGGCGACTTCCCGTCGCGTCCGCTACGCGCGGCTTCGCGTGCATTGCCCGCCGGGCTGCGCAGTTTCAACGTAGAAACGTCTGAAGTGTTCGACCGCACTCGCCTGAAGGCTGCGCTGGCGATGTATCCGGGCCAGCTTTGGCGCGCCAAGGGCTTCGTCTCGCTGCAACCGGGCCAGATGAGCGAACTGCATGTCGTGGGGCGTCGCTCGATGCTTACCCGTCGTCCGGATCTTCCTTCGCAAACGTCGGTGATCGTGCTCATCGGCATCTTCTCCGACGACGAGCAGCGTCTGCTCTCTCAAGCACTGCATTCGGCCTGCCACTGACGCCGGTAACCCGTCGCGGCGTTAGCACTTCATTCGCCGGATCTTCCCTTTCAAAACGACACCGGCCGCAGAAGTCTGCGGCCGGCGTCGTTGTTCGATCACGTTATCGCGATGGATCAGATTTCGTAACCGGGGTCCGGCGAGCGCAGCTTGCGCCAGATCGAACGCACCGTGAACGCCACGAGCAGCACCGTCAGGCTGACAATGCCGAGCGCGAGCGGCGTGCGCTGATCGGGGATGAACGCCATCGCGCCCACGATCGACAGCATGCCGATGATCGCCACCCAAGTGAGGTACGGGAAGCACCACATGCGCACCTTGAGCTTGCCCGGGGCTTCACGTTCAAGACGCTTGCGCAGACGCAACTGCGAGAACGCGATCAGCACGTAGACGAAGATGGCCACCGTGCCGTACGAGTTCACGAGAAATGCGAACACGGTATCCGGCGACACGTAAGACATCACCACCGCAGCGTAGCCGAACAACGTGCCCACGAGGATCGCGCGAACCGGCACGCCCCGTGAATTCAGCTTGGCCAGCGAGCGCGGTGCGTCGCCACGACGCGTCAGCGCGAACAACATGCGCGACGACGCGTACAGGCCCGAGTTCAACGCCGAGAGGACGGCGGTCAGCACCACAGCGTTCATGATGTGGGCCGCTGCCGGGATGCGCATTGCTTCGAGCGCGCTCACGTACGGCGTGGCCATGCCCGCCGAGTTCCAAGGCACGAGCATCACGACGAGCAGGATCGAGCCGATGTAGAAGAACAGCACGCGCCCGATGACAGAGTTCGTCGCACGGGCGACAGCCTGTTGCGGCTCGGCCGCTTCTGCCGCCGCGATCGTGACGATTTCGGCACCGAAGTAGAAGCCTGTCGCCGCGACCGCCCCGGCCATCACCGGGCCGATGCCATTCGGCATGAACCCGCCGTGCGAGAGCAGATTGCCGGTGCTGGCGACCGCACCCGGCCACATGCCGAACACGAACAACCCGCCGAGGAACAGGAACACGACGATGGCGGCTACCTTGATCGAGGCGAACCAGAATTCGAACTCGCCGTACGAGGCCACCGACACGAGGTTGGTCAGCGTGAGCACGACGAGCAGAACAAGACTGATGGCCCACGCGGGAATATCCGGCAGCCAGAACTGAATCAGATTGGCACCCGCCACCGCTTCGACGGCCACCACAATCACCCAGAAGTACCAGTACATCCAGCCGGTCAGAAAGCCGGCCAGCTCGCCGCCCACGGGTTTGTCGTCCCACGCGAGGCGGGCGTACTCGTAGAACGAACCGACGGCGGGCAACGCGCACGCCATCTCACCCAGCATGCGCATCACCAGCACGACGAGCGCACCGGTGATCAGAAACGACAGCACCGCCGCCGGACCGGCCGCATGCACGACCACACCGCTGCCGACGAACAGACCCGCACCGATCACGCCGCCGAGCGCAATCATGCTCATGTGGCGCTGCTTCAGGCTCGAATGCAGCTTGGCACCATTGTCATGACCGGCCATGGCGACCTCCCATGCAAGGTACGGGTACGCCGCTGTTGTCCGCGATGAAAGCAAACACGTTGTCGGGGGAATACCGGGAATGCAGGGAAGACGGGGAGAGCTCGGGGGAATGGAAATTACGGGGGGACGCGGCAAAATGCCGCTCGCGGGCAAGGTGCCCGCGTTGCAATGTCTCGACTGCCACACAACCTCCTGAATACACGTTGGGCGTCAGGGGCGGCTGGGGGAGCCGCCCTGCGCCTTATCTAATGACCACAGACCGCTGAACCGCTTACACCTTGCCTTTCCAGGGCACGAGCACACGCTCGAGATAACGCATGATCAGATCGAAGCCGAAGGCGAAGAAACCGATCACGATGATCCCCATGATCACGATGTCCGACGCGAGAAACTCTGCGGCGTTGAGCACCATGAAACCGAGGCCGCTGGATGCCGCCACCATTTCGGCAGCCACCAGCGTGGTCCAGCCCACGCCGATGCCGATGCGCATGCCGGTAAAGATCTCCGGCAACGCAGACTTCACAATCACGTGCATGACGATCTGGCGCGGCGAGGCGCCCATCGAATACGCCGCGTGAATCTGTTCCATCGAGACCGATCGCACGCCGGCACGCGCAGCAATCGCGAGCGGGGCGAAGATCGCCAGATAGATAAGGAACACTTTGGAAAACTCGCCGATGCCGAACCAGATGATCACGAGCGGCAAATAGGCCAACGGCGGCAGCGGCCGATAGAACTCGATGGGCGGATCGAATACGCCGCGCCCGATGCGCGACACGCCCATCAGAATGCCCACCGGAATCGCCGTGACACACGCCAGCGCGAACGCGCCGAACACGCGATACAGGCTCGCGAGCGTGTGCTGCCAGAGCGTGGAGCCGGCGAAACCTTCGGTGGACACCTGAATGAATTTCTCGACGATGGCACGCGGACCCGGCAGAAACAGCGGCTTGATCATGCCCGACGAGGTAATGGCAACCCACACCAGCAGCAGCGCTACGACAGTGACGACGCTGATCAGCAGGCTGGGCCCCTGACCCGGCGCACCGAACGATTCGCCGGCCTTCACGGGGCGCGGTGCAAACAGCCGGGCGATGGGGCCGCGATGGCGCCGTGCGCGGGGGCTCGGCGTTACGACGGTGGCGGCTGCGGTGGGTGAGACCGGCGCGTGTGCCGGGTGGGTAGCAACGGGTTTGGTCATCATGATGGCAACGGCTCCGGCGCTGGGTCAGGCAGCGACCGCGCTGGCACCGGACGCTGAGGTCTGGCCGGCACGTTCGTCGCCATAAATGATGCTGAGGACGGTCTCGCGCATCTCGATGAAATCCGGGCTCGACTTGATCGCGCGCGCATCGCGGCATTCGAGATAGCGCTGGTTGAAATCGAGTTCGTAGGTATGCGTGATGCGCCCGGGGCGGGGCGACATAACGATCAGACGGCTGGCGAGGAACAGCGCTTCTTCCACGCTGTGTGTGATGAAGAAAATCATCTTGCCGGTCTCGCGCCACACATCGAGCAGCAGCTCCTGAATGGTTTCGCGCGTGAGGGCATCGAGCGCAGCCATCGGCTCATCCATGAGCAGCATCGACGGATTGCAGGTGAGTGCGCGCGCAATGCCCACGCGCTGCTGCATGCCGCCGGAGAGCTGGTAAATCATGTGGTTGTGGAAGTCCTGCAAGCCCACGAGCGCCAGATTGCGCGCCGCCCGGGCGCGTCGTTCTTGTTTGGGAACGCCTTGCAGCTTCAGGCCGAACTCGGTGTTCTCCATGACGTTGAGCCACGGCAGCAGCGCATGTTTCTGGAACACCACGCCGCGGTCGGCACCCGGGCCTTCGATGGGGGCGTCGCCGAGCAGCAGTTCGCCGGACGTCGGGGCGATAAAGCCGGCCATCAGGCTGAGCAGCGTGGTCTTGCCGCAGCCCGACGCGCCGAGCGCCACCACGAAGTCGCGCGGCGCGATGGTCAGATTGACGTGGGCGAGCGCCTGCACCTGCTCGCCAGCACGCCGGCCGGGGTAGACGACGCTGACGTCGTTGACGATGAGTTGTTCCATGAAGCCCTTCTCCTGTCGATCCATTGATCGGGGAGGGGCTGCCGCGCGCTGGGCGTGGCGGCCCCGGCACGGCTTACTTCAGGTTGAGCGCGGCGTCGACGTAACGCGACGTGACGTACGTCGTGTAGTCGGGCTTGACCTCGTTGATCTTCTGCTGGCTCTTGAGAAACTCGGCGGTATCTTTGAGTGCCTTGGCAGCGCGGCTGCTCTTGCCGCCGCCCAGCCATTCGGCCGACGCTTGCTGCTGCGCCGACGGGTAGGCATACAGCGAGAGCGCACCCGGCACGTCTTCCGGCTTGCCGCCAATCGTCTTCACGATGGCTTTGACCTGCGGCGACGTGGCCGTCCAAGCCGCCTGATTCTGGCGGTACGACGTGTCCGCGGCGGCAATCACCTTCACGAACTTCGCCATGAAGTCGGCGTTGGCCTCACCCCACTTGCGGTCAACGGCAATACCGTCAAACGTTGGCTTGCCTTGCTTGGACAGTTCGCCCGAGGTGATGAGCACGTGACCGGTCTGTTTGATCTGCGCGAGCGCCGGGTCCCACACGTAGGCGGCGTCGATGTCGCCACGCTCCCACGCCGCCACGATCTGGTTCGGCTGCATATTGAGCACTTGGACTTCCGTCGGCTTGATGCCCCATTGCTGCAAGGCAAACATCGTGTGGTAGTGGGTGGTCGAGACAAACGGCACGCCGATCTTCTTGCCCTTGAGGTCGGCCGGCGTCTTGATGTTCGACGCATTGCGCACGACCATCGCCTCGGCCTGATTGATGTCGTCGAGGATCCAGAACAGTTGCAGATCCAGCCCCTGCGAGACGGCTGCCGCCATCGGGCTGGAGCCGAGCACGCCGATTTTGATGTCACCGGAGGCGAGCGCCGTAGCGACCTTCGCGCCCGATTCGAACTGGCGCCAGTGAATCTTGTAACCCGTGGCCTTCTCGAACTCGCCGCTGGCCATCGCTACCAGCCACGGATCGACGATCTGCTGGTAAGCGATCGTGACCTCCTTCTCCTGCGCTTGCGCAGTGGCCGGTGCCGCCAGCCCGAGTGCCAATACCCCAGGCAGCGCCGCTGCCGCCAACGCCGTGGCGGCGAAGACGCGTCGCAGCCGGTTCGGAAGTCCATTCATGGTTCACCTCTAATCGATAGGTTGTCGGTGGAACACTTTCGGGTTGACGCAGTAAGGGTTACGAATCCGCGTCAGGTGAGTGCATCATTGCCGCGCGTATTTTTGTTCGTTAGAGCCAGTTGGCCGCATTTGATGATGCCAACTGGCTCCGTTTGGTCGAAATCGGCCGCTAACCCGCATGAATGCTGGAATCGGACGCAATGGAGCCAAACTGCGGATAAACCCGAATTCGGAATTAACGTCACCGTCCCATGAGTAATAATTGACGCTCTGGAAGTATCAATAAGAAAGGGGACGCGATGTCGAGCCGGATTTCTGCGGCAATGTGGAACCAGTTGTTTCTGGTGTCGGCGCGTGCCGGCATGAGTTTGCAAAGTCAGATCCGCCAGATGCTGGTATCGGCGATTCTTGACGAGCGGCTCATGCGCGGCGCGGCGGTGCCGTCGTCGCGCGAGTTGGCCGAAGGGCTGGGCGTGGCGCGCAACACCGTGGTGCTGGCGTATCAGCAGTTGGTCGACGAGGGGTATCTGATCGCGCGGGAGCGGCGCGGCTACTTCGTCAATGGCGACATTCTCGCGCCGCGCGTCGGCACGCAAAGTGCCGAGTCACGAGACGCGGCGAATGCAAGTGCGCGCGGTGTAGCCGCTAATGCAGGGGATGCACCTGCGAGCACCGCCGCTGGCACCATCGCGCCGCTCGACCCGTTGACACCCGATTGGGAGGGGCGGTACGTGGTGCGGCCATCGGGGCAGCGCAACATCGTCAAGCCTATCGACTGGCAGCAGTACCAATACCCGTTTATTTACGGGCAGTTCGATCCCACGATGTTCCCGACGGCCGACTGGCGCGAATGCTGCCAGAAGGCGCTCACCATCATGGAGATTCGCGACTGGGCGCCCGACATGATCGCGCGCGACGACGAAACGCTGATTCAGCAGATTCGCACGCGTGTGTTGCCGCGTCGCGGCGTGTGGGCCGATGCGGACGAGATCGTGCTGACCAATGGCGCGCAGCAGGCGCTGTACCTGCTGGCCGACCTGCTGGTCGGTGCGCGCACGACGGTCGGCATCGAGGACCCCGGTTATCCCGATGCGCGCAATATCTTCGCGATACGCACGCCGAAGCTGATCGGCTTGCCGGTCGACGAGTTCGGGGTGCCGGTCGATGACAACCTGTCGCAGTGCGACTACGTGTATGTCACGCCCTCGCACCAGTGTCCGACCACGACGACGATGCCGCTCGCCCATCGCGAGGCACTGCTGCGGCGTGCCGAGACGGAAGACTTCGTGCTGATCGAAGACGACTACGAGAGCGAGAACAGCTACTCGGACATTCCGATTCCGGCGTTGAAGAGTCTGGATCGCAGCGACCGCGTGATCTACATCGGCAGCTTGTCGAAGTCGTTCGCGCCGGGGCTGCGGCTGGGCTATATCGTGGCGCCGGCGGCGCTCGTGGCCGAGTTGCGCGCGCTGCGACGCCTGATGATTCGCCACCCGTCGGCGTTCATTCAGCGCTCGTTCTCGATGTTCCTCGCGCTGGGGCATCACGACGCGTTGCTGCGGCGTCTGGCCGATACCTACGCCAAGCGGGCCGAGGTGCTGACCGCCGCCCTGAGTGCGCACATGCCGGAGGCAACGTTCGTGCGCGTGAAGGGCGGGGCGTCCTGCTGGGTGCGTGGTCCCGAGGGATTGAATGCAAATCTGCTCGCGCTGCGGGCCAAGGCGCGCGGCATTCTGATCGAGCCCGGCGATGTGTTTTTCATGGGCGATGCGCCGCCGCGCAATATGTTCCGGCTCGGTTTCTCGTCGATCCGTTCGGAACACATCGAAGCGGGCGTGATCGCGCTCGCACAGGTGATGCGCGAAACGATGGCAGAGTCGGCGTGATGCGGGGAGACGCCTTTATGCGTCAGGAAACGTCAGCGTAAATCGCGTCACACCGGCCTCGCTGTGCACGGCCCATGTGCCACCGTGCAACTGCATGATGCTTCGCACGATCGACAACCCGAGACCATTCGAGCCGGACGATTGGTGGCGCGCGGCGTCGGTACGGTAGAACCGGTCGAACAGCCGCTCGCGATGCGCGGCGTCGATGGTCGGGCCGTAGCTCTCGACGTGCAATGCGGTCGCGCCATCGCGTGGTTCAGCACCGATGCGGACAACGGTATCCACATCGGCATATCGAATGGCGTTGACGATCAGGTTGGCGAGTGCGCGGCGCAGCAATTGAGCGTCGGCGAGCACGTGGGCGTCGCCTTGCCATTCCAGACGGATGCCACGTTCCTCTGCCAACCCTTCGAAGTATTCCGCCAGACGCGGCAGTTCTTCCGTGAGCGCCACGGACTGCCGGTCGATGACATGGTCGGCGTGCTCGGCACGCGCGAGAAACAGCATGTTGTCGATCATCTTCGACAAGCGCTGCAACTCTTCAAAATTCGAGCCGAGCAGTTGCTGGTAATAGGCGGGCTCGCGTGTCTGGCGCAGCCCCACTTCCGTCTGGCCGAGCAGGTTGGCGATCGGCGTGCGCAGGTCGTGCGCCATGTCGGCGGAGACTTGCTTCAATTGCGTGAAACCACGCTCCAGCCGGTCGAGCATGGCGTTGAAAGCGTCCACTAGCGGATCGAGTTCGGGCGGCGCACTGTGCCGCGCGATCCGCGTGGACAAGGTGCCCACACCAATGGCGGCGGTTTGCGCGGCAAGGCGTCGCAACGGCCGCAGGCCATAACGGGCGAGCGCAAACGCGAGCAGCGCGGCGAGCACGGCGCCAGCGAGTGCGAAGAGCACGATCTGGCGGCGATAGTCGTGCAGCATTTCTGTGCGCTCCGTCATCAACCGGCCGGAGACGATCTGCAAGTCGCGTTGCCCCGTGACACCGTGCGCAGCCGCTGCGACGTAGATGAACGGCGTGCCATCGGGCATCGTCGTGTGGCGTACGGCCGCCAGCGTGAGCGGCGCGTCGGCCGCGACCGGTTGCATCGTGGGCACGGGAGAGTGCCCCGGATTGACGTTGATGAGCGGCGCTTCCCCCGGATAGCCGACCACCAGTAACGACTCGGTGTTGCCGAGCATATTGGCGAACAGGTGCGGCTTGTCACGAATGAGATCGTGTGCGTCCACATCCTGCATCAGCGTGCGCAGTTGATCCACGCGGGTGACGAGGGCGCCGTCGTCGCGCACGCTCAACTGCGCTTCGAGCTTCCAGTTCAGCATGAAGCCGACACCCGCCGTCGCGATGAAGGCGAGCAACGCGAATGACAACGCGAGCCGGGTGGAGAGGGTGAGGCGCTTGGCGCTTGGCATCGGGGCTGGCATCGGTGGTTGCCTCACGCTTCGCTTTCGCAGCGATAGCCCACACCGTGCACGGTATGAATGAGTCGTGTGGCAAACGGATCGTCGATCTTCTGGCGAAGGCGGCGCACGGCCACGTCGACCACATTGGTATCGCTGTCGAAATTCATGTCCCACACGCGCGACGCGATCAGGGTGCGAGACAGCACTTCGCCCTGATGCTCCGCGAAGAACCGCATCAACGCGAATTCCTTGGGGGTGAGGGTGATGCGTGTGCCGCCGCGTTCGACACGGCGGCGAGAGACGTCGATGCGCAGGTCGCCGACGACAAGTGCATCGTCACTGGCCTGCGGTTGCCCGCGCCGCAGGATGATGCGGATGCGGGCGAGCAATTCGGCGAACGAGAAGGGCTTGACGAGGTAATCGTCGGCACCGAGATCCAGCCCTTTGAGACGGTCTTCGAGCGTGCCGCGCGCACTCAGGAACAGCACCGGCGTGCGTGAGCGCTCGCCGAGTTTGCGCATGACGGTCCAGCCGTCCATCGCAGGCATCATCACGTCGAGCAGAATCAGGTCGTAGGCAGTCTCGGTGGCGAGATGCAGGCCATCGATGCCGTCGGTCGCAACATCCACGACGTAGCCCGCTTCGGTCAGCCCGTTACGCAGGTAGTCACCCGTCTTGGCTTCGTCTTCGATGACAAGAATTCGCATGATGTCGCGGCGTAAGTAGTGGCGTGGAGGCGCGCGGTGATGTCAGCGCGCCGCTGGCCACAGCATAGCCGTTTTGGCGAGGTGTGGCCTGCGGCGCTCAGGCGTGCAGCAGTGTGAAAGCTCACTCCCCGGCGTGTTCTGCGGCCTGTTCGATGAGCGCGGCGACTTCCTTCGGGTGCGACTCGTAGACCGAATGGCTGGCGCCGTCGATTTCTACCGTGTGCGCATGCGCGCGGGCGGCATACATCCGTTCCAGATCCGGATTGATGATGCGATCGGCCTTGGCGACCATGTACCAGCTCGGCTTGGTCTTCCACGCCGGGTCGGGAATGTTCGCGGTGAAAACGGACGCCGACGTCGGCATCTGCGCATGGGCTTCGAATTCGGCCTGCGCGCGCGGCAGGTCGGCGGCGAAGTCCGCCGGATAGTCTGCCGGGTTCAGGTACAGGAAGTTGCCGGCCGTCTTGACGACCGCTTTGGTGGCATTCGGATACTTCTTGCCGTTGCTGGCTTCGGTCTCGCCGGTATCGAGGGCGTGCGCTGCGATGTAGACCAGCGCCTTGACGTGGGCGTCGTTGCCCGCTTCGGTGATGATCGCGCCGCCGTAGCTGTGGCCCACGAGCACGGCCGGGCCGTCGAGGGTGTCGAGTACGCGCTTGGTGGCGGTCACGTCTTCTGCAAACGAGGTGAGCGGCTCTTGCACCAGCGTGACGTGGTAACCGTCTTTGACGAGGATGTCGTAGACGGGACGCCAGCCTGCGCCGCCGACGAACGCGCCGTGCACCAGCACGATGTTCTTGATGGCGGAAGCGGTGGAAGCGGCGGGGGCAGCGAAGGCAGGGACGGCGGCGCCGGCAAGCAGGGCAAGGGCGGCAGCAGACTGGGCAACGAGAGAACGGACGGCGTACGGCATGGGGTTGGCTCCTGAAGAGTGGCATGGGCTCGATCGGATGTTCGATCACGCGATGCCAGTCTAGGGAGCCGCCTCCCACACCGGGCTTGCACAGGGATTACAAAGAAATGACAGCCGCCGGCCTGTTGCGGCACTACGCGCTAGGTGTCAGGCGTGGGTGTTCACGCCGAACGTCTCGCCCTGATGCTTGAGCAGCAGGTCGAGCGCGACCTGCAAGCGCTTGGCATTCTCGGGTTCGTTGCGCGACAGGGCGGCGGCAATCCCCTGACGGGCCCGGTTGGTGAAGTCGATCTGCTCGGTATCGCTGCCGGCCGGGACTTCGATACCCGTGTCGACGGAAATCTTCATCGTCATGGCCATCAGCGGCGAGCTGTCATCGAGCGACATCTGCCCGCTTTGAATCTGCGTGTTGACCCAGTCGCGCATCTGTTGCCGGGTCATGCTCGTGAAGTCGGTCGGCTTGGACTCGGCCGTCTTCTGCGACGGCGCGCTGCTGATGTGCGTCGGCGATTGCGTCGTGGCAGCGAGTGCCGCGGCAAAGGAGGCGTCGGTGCGCTTGGCGGCCGCGGGAGATTGCGTGCCGTTGGCGCCCAGATAACTCAGGCCACTGTCGATTCTCATGGTCGTTCCTTTCAGCAATCCTAATGATCCGGTGCAGAACTACGATGGTTCTGTCTGCTGAAACGAAATCTACAACAAGTGGCGCGTCTGTGCCAGTTTCCCGGCCCCTCAAAGTTCATAGCCTCGCGCACCCTTTCATTGCCTTTCAAGGCGTGCCGTTGCGGCCATAAAGGCGGAAGCCCTCCCGCTGCGAAAGCCGGTCGTAGTACGCCGTCACGGCGTCGAGCGGCGGGTGCTCGACGGGCGTGCTGAACCAGCGGTGCACCGACAAGCCGATGGGGACGTCTGCGAGTGTGAACGTCTCGCCACACACGAAGGCTTGGGTGGCTTGCAGTTGCTGGTCGAGCACGGTCATGAGCTCGCACCAGCGCTGCACACTCGTGCCCAGCGTCGCGGGGTTGTCGTAGCCCGGCGCGCGGCGCACCAGCGACATGAACGGATAGCGCCATGCGGGGTTCAGATCGGCCGCCTGCCAGTCGATCCACTGATCGACGCGAGCGCGCTGACGCGGTGCCGACGGGTACAGCGCGCTGCTGCCGCGTGTGGCCGCCAGATAGCGCAGGATGCTGTTCGACTCCCACATTACGAAGCCGCTGTCGTCGATCACCGGCACCATCCGGTTCGGGTTCAAGGCGATGAAACCCGGGTCGGCGAGCGGCAGCGTACCCGTCGCATCGCCCCAAGGTTCGTTGACGAACGGGACGTCGAGTTCATGGCAGAGCCAATGTACCTTGCGCACGTTGATGGACCCCGGCCGGCCGAGTACGCGAATCATAAGCAGCACCTTGGAAGGGTGACAGGTGCGTCGATTCTAGCGGCGTTCCGTTGTCGCGCGACAGGTACAGTTGCCCCGCCCTATGACCGGAACAGTCGGCCCGCGCTATGCCTCGTTCGCCTCGATTTGCTCGATGGTCACCGCCCCAGTACACGTTACCGTGCCGCTGATGCGCATCGCAGGGTCCAGCCAGTCGGTCATCGACCAGTGGCCGTGCGCGACGCGCCGTTGCCACGCGCGCAGCGGGGCTTCGCTCATCGGCAGACCGGAAAGGTCGACGCTGCTCAGACCGGAGAGCGTCGTGACGCCCACTTTCACCAGACTTTCTTTGCGTGTCCACAACCGCAGCCACGCCAAGGCACGGGGTGACGGCGCATGGTGCGTGAGCGCCACGCTCGCGAAGGCGGCGAGGCGGTCGCGTTCGCTGCCGGTGATGCCCATGTCTTCCGACAGATCGCCAAGATCCAGATCGACCGACAAGGCCTGATCCCAGTGTTCGACATCGATGCCGACCGGCTCGATGGCACACGCGGCGGCGACGGCACCTCGCGTATGACTCAGGCTGATGTGCAATCCGGGATGCGCCGGCAGGTGTGGCCGCCCATGTGCACCGCCGCATTGTTCGCAGCGTTGCACCAGTGCGTAGGTGCGCGCCAGATCGCCCGCCGCACTGGTGACCCCTGTCACGCGGGCGGCAGCGACGCGCGCAAGAATGTGCGCCGCAACATAATCCTGCCGATCGGCCGGTCGGGAAAAGGCGCGCGCGCGACATTGTTCGTCGGCGGTCAGATGCGTCAGCCAGCCCGAGAAGCGGGCCATGATGCTGCGCGTTTCGCCATACAGGGCGAGCCCCGTGCTCGCCTGACTTGCCGTATTGATTTCGGTCATTGTAATGAGTCACCCGTGCGCGACGGGCAGGGACGAAATGACGGACTCCAAGCAATTCGGATGCCATGCGGCCATGCCGACACCGAAATGACTCTGGAATCACTGCCTGAAACGGGGATGCGTCCGGCGCACTGTCTCACCGGTATGGACACCTGTCGCGTGTTGCGACAGATGTCGCACGCGTATGTGTCGTTATCGCCGGACTTCCAACGCGCGTTCGAAAAACGATGCATCGACGGCAAAACCAGCCGCCATGCGGTATTCGCTCCATGCGCGTTGTGACGAGGTGGGCAGTGGTTCGAAACTTGCATTGTGAGCGTGTGCACTGGTGCGCCAATGTCGCGGCCATCAGGTCCATCAGAGCCATCAGTGCAAGAGATCACATTTATCGACACCACATCGAACGACATCGCACAGGAGCGACACGATGCTGCCAAAACGACGGCTGGGGACGCAGGGATTGGAGGTGCCCGCCTTGGGCCTCGGGTGCATGGGCATGAGCTACGCCTATGGCCCGGCGGACGACGCCGAATCGGTTCGCGTAATAGAACGGGCGCTGGCACTTGGCTGTAATTTTTTCGACACGGCCGAAGTCTATGGTCCCTTCGTCAACGAGCAACTGCTCGGGCGCGTGCTCAAGGGCCGGCGCGAACAAGCCATCATCGCGACAAAGTTCGGATTCCGTTTCGATAACGGCGCCGTGACCGGGGCCGATAGCCGGCCCGAGCACATCCGCACCGTCGTCGACGGCTGTCTCGCTCGATTGGGCACCGACTATATCGACTTGCTCTATCAGCACCGCGTCGATCCGAACGTGCCGATCGAAGACGTCGCGGGCGCCGCTGGCGACCTCGTCAGTGCGGGGAAAGTGCGCTACTTCGGCCTGTCTGAAGCGAGCGAGCGCACGATTCGCCGCGCCCACGCGGTGCATCCCGTCAGTGCGCTGCAAAGCGAATACTCGTTATTCCATCGCGATCTCGAAGCGGAAATTCTGCCTTGCCTGCGGGAACTGGGCATCGGACTCGTGCCGTTCGGGCCGCTGGGACGCGGCTTTCTGACCGGTACGGCACGCCGCGCGGAAGATTTCCCCGAAGGCGATTCGCGCCGCACCTCCGATCCGCGTCTGCAAGGCGAGAATTTCGCGGCCAACATGCGACTGGCGCAAACGCTGGCCGCCTACGCCGCGCAAGCGGGGGTGACACCCGCGCAACTCGCGCTGGCATGGGTGCTTTCGCGTGGCAACGACATCGTGCCGATTCCCGGTACGCGCAGCATCGCCCGGCTGGAAGAAAACTTGGGGGCGGCGACGGCGCGCATCGATGCGGGAATTCTGCGCGCACTCGATGCGCAGATGCCGGCGGGCGCAACGACAGGGCCGCGCTACAAGGACACCGCAATGATGGCCTTGCTGGCAGACCGCGCCTGACGCTGCGCGGGCGCATTCACTCGGGAAGAAAGGGAGCAGGCGGGCCGTCACCCGTCTGCTGCACTGCGAAAGGCGTCTGGAGCATTACGTCCAAACATCGCATGTGCCACTCGACATGTCAGAGACGGACCGTAGGGTGAAGGGCGCAGCATCAGCGATGCGAGCCGAGCAGGGCGTCGCTGCCCATGTCGCGAACGTGGGGGATGTGCAGTTCGCGAAGCTTCCGGTAGAGCGACGTGCGGCAGATGCCGAGTTCTCGCGAGGCGGCTGAAATATTCCATCGACGCTCGGAGAGCACGCGAATGATGATCTCGCGTTCGCCGTTGGCGATGGGCGACAGCGACGCCAGCGGTGTGGGTTGAATGAGACCCGGCAGCGCGGCGGCCACCGGGGCGTTGCCGGCGGCCTGACGGCTGGCGCTTTGCAGCAGATTGGCCGGCAGGTCGCGCACGCGGATGGTGTCGTCGCTCTTGACTGCACAGGCATATTGCACTGCGGTGCGCATCTGGCGCAGGTTGCCCGGCCAAGAATACGACAGCAGCAACTCGCGCGCCTCGCGATCGAGCGAATCGAGATTGGCGGTGCCGCGCGATTCGGTGGCAATCATTGCGCCGAGCAGCCAGTCGCGATCATGCCGGACGCGTAGCGGGGGAAGATGCACGATGCCGACCGCAATGCGGTAGTAAAGATCTTCACGAAATAGCCCGGCCTGTACGCGCGACTCGAGATTCTGGTGCGTTGCGCAAACGAGTTGCAGGTCGACGGCGATGGGTCTGGCCGAACCGATGGGCGTGACTTCGCGCTCGGAGAGCACCCGCAGCAATCGCGTTTGCTGCGCTGCGGGCATATCGCCGATTTCGTCGAGAAACAGCGTGCCGCCATCGGCCTGCACGACTTTGCCTTTCATGCCGGAATTCAAGGCGCCGGAGAAGGCGCCGCGCTGATAACCGAAGAGTTCGCTTTCGATGAGGTTCTCGGGAATGGAGCCGCAGTTTACCGACACCATGGCGGCGTGGCGGCGCAGGCTGTAGTCGTGCAGTGCACGGGCGAGATATTCCTTGCCGGTGCCGGTTTCACCGAGCACCAGAATCGGCAGTTGACGATCGATGAGAAGGCGGGCACGGGCCAACGTGGCCAGCATGGTCGGGTCGGCACCACAAAGCTGATCGAGCGACGGACGTGGTGAAGACTGAAAGTGTGCGTTTGAACTGTCCAGCGGATCGTGGGCGGTCATAGCGTCTCTCATTAACTTTATAGGAAGTGGCATGTGCCGCGTTTGGCGGCACCGCATCGCAAAATGGCGACTGCCGTGGGGGGTGCTCCATAAAGCAAGAGCAAGCATAGTTCGATTCGCCGGAGGCCTCCAATACCATATGATGTGATGACTGATACCGGTTCGCTATGAATAGAAACCGATGTTCTTTTTAGGGGCAGGCTCCATGGAACTGAGGCAACTCCGCTATTTCGTAGTACTGGCTGAAACGCTGCATTTCGGTCGTGCAGCGAGTCTTTTGCATATCTCGCAACCCCCGCTTTCCCGACAGATCGCCATGCTCGAAGAAGAGCTCGGCGTGGTGTTGTTCCAGCGGACGCAGCGCAGCGTACAACTCACCGCCGCCGGTCAACGCTTTTACGGCGACGCGCGCTCGGTGCTCGCCACACTCGATCGCGCGCGCTCGCATGCGCGCGCTGCTGAACTCGGTGACGCCGGCACGCTATCGGCCGGCTTCATGTTTGCGGTCGCGTGTAGCGTCTTGCCGATCCTCACGCGCGCCTATGCGGCGGCCTTCCCGCGCATTGAAGTCAAGCTCAGAGAGACGATTCCGACCACGCTGGCGGAAGATCTGCGCAGCGGCAAGCTCGACGTGGGCATCATGTATTCGTCGGATGCGACCGACGAGCTGTGCACGGAAACCATCTTTCGCGAGCCGCTGGTGGCCGCGTTGCCGGCGGGGCATCGACTGGAGTCTCGCTCGGCCATCTCCGTTGCTGAATTGAAGGACGATTCGTTCATCATCTCGCCGCGCGAGGCGTCGCCGTATATCTACAACACCATCACCGAACACTGCCGGCAGGCCGGTTTCATGCCGCAGGTGCGACTGGAGACGAACTTTCAGCAGACCATCGTCAATCTGGTTGGGCAACGGCTCGGGGTGGCGCTCGTGCACAACTCGATGCGCAGCACGCATGCGGACAATGTGAAGTTCGTTCCGTTACTGCGTGCGCCGTTTATCGACGTTGCGCTGGTGTGGAGCGCTGCCACGACCAACCCGTGCGTCGCGCGATTCCGGCAAATCGCGCAACACTTGGGGTTGACCGAGCAAACGGATGCCGCGCTTCAGGCGTGCGCATGACGCGGCGCCCGGGCCATAACGGCCCGTGCGTCGTGACGAGGATGAAGAGAATGACGGTGAGGGTGGGGATCAGGGCACGGCGACGCAGACCGCCGTTTCTCGCAGGCGTGCCTTAATGGCATCGGCCAGACGCGCAATACCGGTTTCGATCTCCGTAGGCGTCGCAGTCGCGAACGTCAGCCGCAACGTATTCGCTTGCGGTGAGATGGCGTGAAACGACGCCCCGGGGATGAACGCGACGCCAAGTTTGAGGGCGTCTTCGAACAGGTGCGCGCTGTCGATTTGTTCGGGGAGCGTGACCCAAAGGAACATGCCACCGGCGGGACGCGTCCACGCAACACCGTCGGGCATGTACTGCGCGAGGCATTTGAGCATCAGCGCGCATTGCGCGCGGTAGCGCAGGCGAATGGCCGTGAGGTGCGTGTCGTAGTCGCCGTCGGTCAGCAGCGCATGGGCAAGCCGTTGCGTGAGGCCGGTGGTGTGCAGGTCGCTCGCCTGTTTGGCCTGCAACAGCTTGACCATCAGTTCCTCAGGCGCGACGAGATAACCGACGCGCAATCCCGGCGCAATCACTTTCGAGAACGAGCCAAGGTGAACGACGCTCTCCGGCGCCATCGAGAGCAGCGACGGCGGGGTGTGGCCGCTGTACACGAGTTCGCCATAGGGATCGTCTTCGACCAGCAGCAACCCCGTGTCGTGGGCGCGCGCGACGAGCGCAATGCGTCGCTCAAGAGACAGCGTGCGCCCGGTCGGGTTTTGAAAATTGGGCTGCGTGTAGAGCAGGCGGGCGGAGCGCATCGAGGCATCGCTGAGCCGGTCGGGCAACAGGCCTGCGGCATCGGTCGGCACCTCTTCGAAGGCCGGTTCGTACTGCGCGAGCGCTTGTACGGCGCCGAGGTACGTCGGCGTTTCGACCAGCACGCGGCTGCCCGGGTCGATGAGCACGCGGGCTACGAGATCGAGCGCTTGCTGGGAGCCGGTGGTGACGAGAATCTGCGATGCGTTGATGCGTGTGCCACCCGTCGACAGACGCTCGGCGATGGCTTCGCGCAACGGCGTGTAGCCTTCCGATGGGCCGTATTGCAGTGCCCCGGTCGCGTCGTGGCGCAGGATGTCGTCGGCCGCAGCGCGCAGGCGTTCGACCGGCAAGGCATAGGGGGAGGGCAAGCCACCGGCGAACGAGATGATGTCGGGACGTTCGGCGACCTTGAGCAATTCTCGCAACGACGACGGCTTCATGCGTTGCGCGCGCATCGCAAGTTGCCAGCGCCCGGCGGGCGGGATATGTCTGTCCATGAGGCGGTCCGTGACGAAGCAGGTGAGAAATCCTCCGCAGCAAACGCCGCGGAGGATCGAAGGGCAGCCAACGTCTCGCAGCGTCCCGGTCAGCCGTTGAACATCGTGCGCAGGTTGTCCATCGCCATTTTCAGGAAGGCAACGGCAAAGGCGTCGAACGCCGGTTGATCTTTCGGGTTGCCGGATTTGGCTTCGCCGACGATGCGGTAGGTGGCCGTACAGCCGTTGTCACCGCGCGGCACGACTTCCATCGACGCCCACATGTTGCCGATGTCGAACGTGGTGTAGATGAGCGTCCAGCTCATCGTCATGCCGGCATCGTCGCGCGTGTTCAGTTGCTCGACGACGAGGTCGCCGCCGGTGAAATGCTTATGGCGCAGCGAGCGCGGGCCGGTGGCGGTGCCGGTCATCTGGATGTACTCCAGACCGGTGACAAAGCGGTTGTAGCCGTCGAAGCGGCCAACCACGTCCCACACCTTGCGTGCAGGGGCGTCGAGATCTGCGACGCCGGCATGCACGGTGGTGCTCAGGTTGTGAATCAGCGTGTCGGGTTGCAGCTCGGTGCGGACTTTTTGCAGCATGATGTGCTCCTTGAGGTGAGAAGGGACTGCACGAAAATCGTTGAATCCACGGGATCAGGCGGCCGGCTCAGCGTCCAGCTCTCGTTGTGTGTACGGCTCGTCGACGGTGGCCGGCAGCGGCAGAAAACCGCTTTCGATCAGGTAGTTGAAGTGCGCGGCCAGCAACTGCCGGTCTTTGCGCGGGTAAGCGACGCCCAGACGCCCAAGCGTTTCGGCGGTGCGCTGGTGCGCAATGCGCGCCATGTCGCCGATGTCTTCCTGACTGTCGTCGAGGTAGAACGCCACCACATCGAACAGCGCGTTAGTTTCATCGATCGAGGTGAGGCGGTTGCGCCAGTCGGCAGGCTCTTCCAACGCCAGTGCATAGCCGCAGGGTGCCAATGCGCCGAGATAGTCTTCCCACGTCAGCGGCTGCGGATTTTGCAGGTGGAACACGCGCAATTCGCGCTGCGGATCAGTCGTGCAACGCACCGCAGCGTGGGCGAGGAAATCGACCGGGGTGAAGTCGAAATCGGTGTCGCCGGCCGGTGCCGCGCCCAGTTGCAGAGAACCCTTCACGAGCAGCAGGATGCGGTTGCGCGTGGGCTGGCACAGGCCGGAGCTCGCCACGCCGGTGATGTTGCCCGGACGCAGGATGGTCGCGTCGACGCCGCGCTCGGCGGCCTCCCAGACCAGATGCTCCGCCACCCATTTCGTCACGTTGTAGCCGTTGTTCACGAACGCCGGGGCATTGCGCGCGGGGCCGGCTTCGAGCACGTGGCCCTTGTCGTCCATTGCACTCGCTGCCGACAGCGTCGAGACGAAGTGCATCGACTTGTTGCGGTACTCGCAGGCGAGCCGCAGCAGTTCGAGCGTGGCACCGACATTCGCGTCGTACAGATACGGGTAGTCGTAGACGTGGTTGACGTGCGCACCGTTGTGATAAATCGCATCGATGTCACGTGCCAGCACGTGCCACGCATCGGGGGCGAGTCCGAGGTGCGGCTTGGCCAGATCGCCGAGCACGACCTTCAGGCGCGGATGGCCGATCAGCGCGCCGAGACCGTTGGCGTGCAGCGCCTGCGCGAGCCGGCCTTCGCCATCTTTCTGACTGGGCGCTCGCACCATGCAGTGCACGACGGCGGACGTCTGCGCGATCAACTCCGCCGCGATGAACGTGCCGAGGAAGCCATTGGCACCGGTCAGCAGAATCGCCTTGGCACCGTCGGGCGTCGGACGCAGTCCATCCACCGGACGAATTTCCTCTGGGAGTGCCATGTCGTCGAAGACGCGCTGCGGAATGCGTTCGCCCTTCTTCAGATCGTCGCTGGTCAGCAGCGAGGCCAGCGCACTCACGGTCGGACGCTCCATGAAGCGCGCGAGTGGTGCATTGCCGCCAAACTCCTTCTTCACGGCCAGCATCAGGCGAGAGACCAGCAGCGAATGGCCGCCGAGATTGAAGAACGAATCGTCGCGGCCGATCTCGAACGGTTCCAGATCGAGCAGCCGTGCCCAGAGGGCGCGCAACTGCGTTTCCGTTTCGGTGAGCGGTTCGTCTTCCGTGGCAGTAACAGTGCGCTGCGCCGGCATGCGCGAGAGCGCACCGCGGTCGATCTTGCCGTTGTTGGTGGCGGGCAGGGCGTCGAGCACCACGATCTCGTACGGCACCATGTAGTCGGGCAGGCGCGCGGCGAGTTGTTCGCGCACCGCGTCGCCAGTCGCCTGCGCCGAGCCGGGGCGTGCGACGAAGCCGCGAATGCGTTTGCGCTCGTCCACCACACAAGCACACTGGCCGTAGAGGCCGGTGGCCAGCACGGCGCCTTCGATCTCGCCCATTTCCACGCGGAAGCCACGAATCTTCACTTGCGCATCACGACGTCCCACGAAGTGCAGCACGCCGCTGTCGTCCCACTGCACGATGTCGCCCGTGCGATACAGCTTCTCGTCGCTGGCGGCGGGCCAGACACCGCCGGCATCCGCAAACGGATTCGGCACGAAGCTGTTTTGCGTCAGGTCCGGCCGGTGCAGGTAGCCGTCGGCAACGCCGGCGCCTGCCACACACAGCTCGCCCGGTTGGCCCGTCAGTGCGGGTTCGCCCGCTTCGTCGAGCACGTAGCAGCGCACGTTGGCAATCGGGCGGCCGATCATGCGATTGCTGTCGCCCGCCTTCAGGCGAGCGATGGTGACGAGCACCGTGCACTCCGCCGGGCCGAAGATGTTGTGGAATTCACGCCCTTGGCTCCAGCGCGCGATAGTTTCCGGGAAGCAGACGTCGCCGCCGGTCAGCAGGTGACGCAGCGCAGGCCATTCGGCATCCGGCATCACGGCGAGCAGTGCCGGTGGCAGGAAGGCATGCGTGAGCGCCTCGTCGGCGATGAGCGCGCTCAGATCGTCCAGTGCGTGGCGTTGTTCTTCCGTCGGGATCACAAGCGTTGCGCCCGCGAGGAACGTCGGGAAGATGTCGAGCAGCGAGACGTCGAAGGCCACCGTACAGAACTGCAACACGCGCGAGCTGGCGTCCATGCCGATGTAGTCGCGATACCAGTGGCAGAAGTGCACGATATTGCGGTGCGTGAGCATGACCCCCTTGGGCGTGCCCGTCGATCCGGATGTGAAGATCGTGATAGCGCAACGCTCGGTGCGATCGGCTTGACGTTCTACCGGCCACGAGGTGTTCGCGATATCGATGTTCGATGCGTCGAGTGCCGTGATGCGCAGCACCTTGACGTCGAGACCGGCCAGCACGCTCTCGTCGAAGTCTTCATCGGTGAGCAGGCAAACGGCGCGGCTTTGTTCCAGAATCTGGCGGACGCGGTCGGGCGGGAACGACGGGTCGAGCGGCGCGTACGCGGCGCCCGCGCCGATGGCACCGAGGATCGCCGTGTAGAGCAGACGCGACTTACGCAGGCGCACGGCGATGACACGCGGGGCATCGTCGTCGGCCGACGCTGCCGGCATCAATGCGGCGAGTTGCGACGCAAGCTTCATCGATGCACCCACGAAGGTGCGGTAATCGACATCGCCGTCGGCATCGCGCAGGGCAATCGCGGACGGCGTGGCAACGGCCCGGCGCGACACCATTTCGGGCAGCGACGGTTCGAGCACCACATCGCGCGCGGTTTCGTTCGTCACGTGCCAGCCCGACAACTGATGCAAGTCGAGGGCGACGCCGCCGGGCTTCTTCTTCGCCGGTTTGAGGTCGTCGAGCGAAAGCGCATCGCGGCCGAGGCGGCTCACCGTATCCACGAGCAGGGCTTCGGCTTCGATATCGATCTGGGCGGCCAGATCGGCCCCACAGACCGGCTCGCCAAACTGGCAGACGCTCGTCGCGACGTCGGCGATTCCCTTCGGGCCTGCCCATTGCCACGCGAGATCGGCCCGCGTGGGCGGGAACGCCGGGGCGCGGGCGGTGAAGGTGAGGCTATGTTGTGCCTCGCAGCCGATGTGCGGATCGGCCGCGCCGCAGTCGATGCGCCATTCGATGCCGCTCAGCACCGTGCCGGCGTCGGGCACCGCGGCACCCAACTGTTCGGCGATATCGCGCAACGGGCCAGCGTCGGCGCAGGCGGGGCTTACGTCGTGACCCATGTCGTGGAGTGCCTGAAACACACGTGCGCCCAGACGGTTGTTACCGACGACGGCGAAGGAAATCGCTCTCATGGCCCGGTCCTCAGAGGTATTGCGCAACGGCAGCGCGGGTGGGTTCGTGATCGAGCAGGCCGGCCATCTTCAGAAACTTGCGGATGTTGACGATCATCGGGTGCTGATTCGTGATGGGGTACGCGCCGACCATGTCGTTGGCGATCTGTTCGCGCGTGGCGGCCGGCAGCGCGAGCGTGCTGATCAGACGGCGATCGAACTCCAGTTGCAGCTCGTTCGTGAGGTATTCCGTGAGGAAGAAGGGCAGGCCACGGCCGAGTTCGATGCGGGCCGTCTCTTCGATGGACTGCCAATAGAGTTTGACCAGATTGATCCAGAACACCGAATGGCGGCCCTCGTCGGCGAGGTGATCGGCCATTACGCCCTTGACCGAGCGTTTGAGCGTGTTGTCGCGCGAGAAGGCGGCGACTTCGGCGGTGACGGTGTTCTCGGAGATGGCCACGCCCAGCAGTTCCATGCCGGCGGCGTATTGCGCGGGCACGTACTCCATCGCGCGGGGAATGGCGCGCGAGAGTTCGATTTCGCGGTTCTGCTCGATGGGGGCGATGCCGGTGTTGCGCTCCACCTGATCGAGATAGTCCATCGCCACATAGGCGTGGTAGTTCTCGTCGATGACGACCGACATCGCGTCGCTGCGGCAGGCAAACGGAAATTCGAACGGAAAGCGCAGCTTGGCGATGGCGAGTGCCGTTTTGTTGACGATTTCCGTCTCGAAGATGATGACGTCGTTGATGTACTTGTAGAAGCTTTGCAGCAGGATGTACTCCTGCACTTCGCGCCCGGCATCGATCACCGCCGGATGCGCGTAGAGCGGCTGACGCTCGACCGGGTAGTAGCTCAGTTCGTCGTCTTCGACGATACGGCGCGGGCGCGAGCGGATCGTGGCGCGTTGTTCCCATTGGTCAGCGTGGCTGACGTAACTCTGCAATGACATGGCGTTGCCTCGGATCGTGGGGACTGGCGAAAAGCTGGGCGGACCGGGGGGCGTCCGCCCGGGGGCTGCGGGTGAGCGACGACCCGCCAGAACTCGAAACTCAGGCGGCGACCGCTTCCTTTTGCAGCGCCACGATGTGTTCGTGCAGGCCGTCCCACAGGCGCAGGCGCTCGTCGATGGCACGCAGTCCGGCTTCGAGGGCTTCGATCATCAAGCGCTCTTCGCCCTGTGCGGCTTCGACGATCATGGCGCGCGCGGCCGGGCCGTGTTCGCCCGAGTCGACTTCGATATGGCGATCGAGGTAGTAGGTGAGCAGCGGCACGCTCTTCGCATCGATCTTCCAGCCGTCGAGCAGCGTGCGGAACATGTCGGGGATCACGTTTTCGCGGCCGTAGAAGAAGTTGCCGAGCACTTGGTGCGTGGCGCCTTCATAGCAGGTAGCGAAGGTTGAATTGACGAAGCGCACGACCGGGGCCGGGGCGCCAACGGTGACGAGCGAAGCGCTCACGCTGTTGCCCTTTTTCACCAGTTCGATCATCTGGGCGATCTGGCGCGTATCGGCGCCCACGTCGCGCATGGCGGCGAGGTAGAGATCGAAGTGGCTCATCGGGCCTTGCGGGGTGTCGTCACACTCTTCGCCCAGCACGATTTCGTTGATCAGGCGCGCGGCGTGAATGTTGCGCGGGGCAACCCACGGCAGCGTGATCGTGGTGAGGTCGGCCTGGAGACGCTTGACCAGCGACATGAAATCCCAGACCGCGAAGACGTGCCACTCCATGAAGACCTGCAAACCTTGTATCGATTCGATGGAGTGAAACACGGGGTGGTGTGCGAGCGTCGCGTGATGTTCCTTGATCTGCCGTTCGAGGTATTCGATCTTGTCCACGGTAAGCATCCTTGAGGTAATGAAGATGAGTTCAACCTGCGCGAGGGGAGCGCTGCGCGACGTTCTCGTCGTCGCGTTCAAGGATTAGCAAGTTCGATACCAATGCTTCGAAACCTAAGTATCTCGGGCTTCGAGGTAAATTTCGGCGGGTTTGGATGGGGTGTCCGCGCATGACACCTGTTCAGCTTATGAACAGGTGTGCACGCGAGTGTCGCCACTGTCTGGACTTATTCCCACTCCAGCGCTTTCTTGCCCCATTCGTACGCGAAGCCCAACGCCAGAATGAACAGGAAGAACATCATCGCGATGAAGCCGGGCCAGCCGACCTCGCGCATGGAGACTGCCCACGGGATGGTGAAGGCGAGTTCGATATCGAAGACGATGAAGAAAATCGCGACGCGGTAGAAGCGGACATCGAACTGTTTGCGCGCGTCGCCGAACGCATTGAAGCCGCATTCGTACGCCGAGTTCTTTTCGGCATCCGGCCGGTGCGGGCGGATGGGCTTGGCAACGAACAGCAACGCCGTGCCCATGAGCAGGGCGACCAGCAGAAACAGCAAGGCAGGAAAGTACTCGGAGAGGTCCACCGGGCCTCCTAAAGGGAAGGGTTCAGGGAAGGGGCGTACTTAGCGACTGAATGACGACTGAGTGACGGCTGAATGCCGGTTGTCGCTGAAGGGCAATCGGCGGAGGGGGCATCGGATGTCACTGGTAATACGGACACGCGCGCCCCCGCAAGGGTTCCGTCAATGCAGGCGTTGGGGGTGCGGCGTTATGACGCGAGCTTCATCAGCACGAGCCCGCTCACGATGAGCACGGCGGCGAGAAGACGCATGGCACTGGCGGCCTCACCGAGCACGAGAACGCCCACGGTAAATGCGCCGATGGCACCGATACCGGTCCAGATGGTGTAAGCCGTGCCGAGGGGGAGCGTCTTCATGGAGACCGACAGCAAACCGAAGCTGGCGGCCATGGTGACGAAGGTGATGACAGAGGGGACCCACTTCGTGAAGCCCGCAGACTGCTTCATCGTAAAGGCCCAAACGATCTCGAGAAGACCTGCGAACAGCAAATATATCCAAGCCATATGGCTCTCCTATTTCAGTAGAGCCGGGCCGTCCCGGATTGTCTTGCCAGCAGGCTGAGGTCGTCCTCAGCCTGAAACTATAACGCAAATGGCTACTAAAGTGCGTGGACTGATTGCTCGAAATGGGCGGGTGGCGTGTGGTGCGCCGCAGACATCAGGCGTTCATCAGGCGTTCATCAGCCGCTCGATGGCGTTGACGGCGTTGCGCAGGCCGGCTTCCGAGCGCATCTGTTCGCCCAGTTCCCGCGCCCGTGACTTTGTCGTTGTGCGCTCAGCGAATTCGATGCGCTTGGCGAGCGATGCGGCCCGTAGTGATCGCCCGCTCAAGGCTTCATCCGCCACGCCTGCACGCCGCAACCGGTCGGCCCAGAACCACTGGTCGCCAGCAAATGGCACGACGACCGAAGGCACACCGGCACGCGTCGCCGAATGCGACGTGCCGGAGCCGCCATGATGGATGACGAGCGATGTTTTCGGGAATAGCCAGTCGTGTGGCGTGTCGCCAAGCACGTGAAAATTAGATGGCAGTCCAGAGGTATTCGCGCCGCTCCAGCCCGGATAGAACAGCGCCCTGCGACCGGCCACGGCGGTGACCGTTTCTGCGAGCAGCTTTTCGGTGTCGAACCCCGTCATGCTGCCGAAGCCGACATAGATCGGTGCGTCACCCGCTGCAAGAAAATCGGTCAGTGCCTGCGGTGCGGGCCATTCGGCGGACGGCGACACCCATTGCCCACAGATTTGCGCGTTCTCCGGCCAGTCAGCGGGGCGCGGGACGAGGCTTGGCGAGATGCCATAGAGCATTGGGTGCCCCGTCCACAACGCCTGCCTCGGCGGCAGTCCGCACACGGCAGCGCGTGCGGCATTGGTCTGCTTCCGGAAGGCCCGCCATAGCATCTGATTCACGAAACTCTGACTGGCTCGGTTCAGGAACGACGGCACCCATTTCGGCGGGAAGAAGGGCGAGGCGAACGCCGCCGTGGGCGAGATCGGAATGAGGCCGGTGCCGATGGCCTTGATGCCGAGATGCTCCGCCGCAGAGAGTCCGACAAATGCCGCGAGACCCGACACGATGATGGCGTCGCAGCCTTCGCCTTCGCGGACGATGGTTTCCAGCCAAGCCTGCGCGTGCGTATTGGCGATATGTGCCAGTGCGCCGGCCATGCTGGAGAAGCCGCGCTGGGTGGCGACCACGTTGGCAATCGCAAGCTCTGGCCGCAGGGTGCCTTTGATGTCGCCGGCCAGCGCAACGGTGGGCACCCCCAACTTGGCCGGGAAATCGAGCGTGGCGCGGTCGGCCAGCAGGCGGGCCTCGTGACCGGCATCCATCAACGCCCGGCAGAGCATGGCCAGCGGGCGTGTGTCACCTTCCGTTCCGTACGTTGCGACGACGAATCTCATGATTTTTTGACTCTCTGGATGGCGTCTTTTTCCAACTCGGCGATCAGCGCATCTTGTATCAGCGCGACGGGGCGAACGAGGCGGGTCGGCAACGTGCCATGCACCAGCCACACGTTCAGACCGCTTTTGAATTCCGGCACGTCCACGATTTCGAGCGTGTCGGCATACGGGCTGCGCGCGAGCACTTCCGGGGCGGCGAGGCCGATGCCGAGACCACGTGCGACCAACGACAACTGCAATTCGGAACCAAAGGCTTCGACCGCCACATTGAAGGGCAACCCGGCAGTCGACATCGCACGGCTGAGCGCCGAGCGCATGCCGCAGCCATCCTGATTGAGCACCCACGGATGCCCCGCCAATTCGGCGAGCGTCGCAGACTTATCGGCGAGGCCGAATGCGCGGGGCGCGACCACGACCGTAGGTTTATGCGCGAGCAGCGTCGTCGTCAGGCCCTCCGGCATCACCGCACGCTCGGGCAACAGCACGATGGCCGCGTCCAGCTTGCCGCGCTCGACGCTCTGCAACAGGCCCGGCGACCAGCCAGCTGTCACGCGAAGTGTCAGCTTCGGGAAGGCACTGCGCAACCGATCGATCGGTTGCTCCAGCGCCAGTTCGGACAGAAACGGCGGCACACCGATATTGAATTCGCCTGTCGGCTCGCGATCAGTGGACGCCACGGCCATCAGGTCGTCGACGGCACGCAATACGGTGCGCGCCAGCCGATAAACCTCTTCGCCGGCGGCGGTGGGCTTGAGCGGTTTGCTCTGGCGGTCGAGCAATTCGATGCCGAGCATCTTTTCGAGGTTTTGCACGCGACGCGTCAAACCCGGCTGCGTCAGAAAGAGCTTCTCCGACGCCCGCACCATCGATTCGCTTTCGACCACCGCGACGAAGGCCTGCAAGTCATGTGTGTTCAAAACAAACTCGCATAATCAATATAAACATAATTCAATTGTGGCATAACGTTGGCGTTCCTACAATCGGCGGACCGACTCACAGGAATTGCCAAATGACTCAGCCCCCCTCCGTCTGTACCCGCGACTTCGCCACGGCGTCGCCGCTACCGTCAACCGTGTCGCCACCGCCCTCGGCCGCCCCCTTGGGTGTTGGCCTCAGCCGTCAAATGACGCTTTTCTTCGCGGCAGCGGTCGGCATCATCATCCTGAATTTGTCGGCCGCGCAGCCACTGACAGGTCCGGTGAGCCATGCGCTGAATTTACCGGCAGGGCTGTCGGGCTTGATCGCGATGCTGCCGCAGCTTGGTTACGCGGCAGGGCTGCTGCTGCTCGTGCCGCTGTGCGATTTGCTTGAGAATCGCCGCCTGATCGTGGTGACGCTGACGTGCTGCGCGGCGTTTCTGGCGCTGTCTGCACTGGCCCATTCGGGCTGGGTGTTTCTGGCATCGGTGTTTATCGCGGGTGCGACGTCGAGCGTGATACAGATGCTGGTGCCGATGGCGGCGTCGATGGCGCCCGAGCAGCGGCGCGGTCAGGCCATTGGCAACGTGATGAGCGGGTTGATGCTCGGGATTTTGTTGTCGCGTCCACTGGCGAGTCTGATTACGGGCACGTTCGGGTGGCGTGTGTTCTTCGGCATCGAGGCGGCTGCCGACGCGTTGCTCGCGGTCGTCCTGTACCTCCGGTTGCCGAATCACACGCCGCACACCGGCGCGAACTATCCGGCATTGCTCCGCTCGCTTTGGACGCTATTGCGGACTGAACCCGTATTGCAACGTCGCTCCTTGCAGGCGGCGCTCGCGCTGGGGGCGTTCAGCGCGTTCTGGACGGCCATTGCTTTGCGACTCGCGCAGCCGCCGTTCTCCCTCGGCATGCAAGGTATCGCCGTGTTCGCACTGGCGGGGGCCTCGGGGGCCATTGTGACGCCGCTTGCCGGGTATCTCGGCGACCGTGGCGCAGGGCATGCGACGCAGATCGTTTCGCACATCGTGATGATTGCCGCCGTACTCATGCTCGGCGCCGCGGGCGCGGGATGGGGCGGCTTCTCGCCGGTGGCACATCCCGTGCTGGCGTTGGCGATGTTGGTCGCTGGGGCGGCAGCGCTCGACGCGGGTGTGATCACCGACCAGACGCTGGGACGCCGTGCGGTCAACCTGCTTAACCCTGCGGCGCGTGGACGGTTGAACGCGCTCTTCGTCGGCATCTTCTTTGTCGGCGGCGCGATGGGTGCGGCACTCTCGGGAGCCGCATGGGCATGGGCCGGATGGAGCGGCGTGTGCATGGTTGCGCTCGCGTTTGCCGTCGCGCTGTCGTTAGTCGGCTGGCTGGATCGCGCTTCGCAGGGACGGCGCGCGTGAGGTGGCGGCGCTCGCTGCGATATCGCGCGGCGTTGCGCCAAGCTCCCGTTTCATCCACGTCGCCATATGGCTCTGATGAGAGAAGCCGGCTTCCAGCGCGATCTGACTCACGCTCAGCCGGCCTTCGATCAGCAGCGTCTTAGCCCGTTCGAGGCGGCGCTGCACGACATAGCGGTGCACGGGGACGCCCATCGTTTCGCGAAACAGCACTTTGAAATGCGGCACGCTCAGATCGACGAGTGCGGCCAGTTCTGTCAATGAAAGGCGCTCGTCGAGATGCGCTTCGACATAGTCGATGACGCGCGAGGCGGCGCGAGCGGAGAGTGTGCGCGTTTTGCGATCTTGCTGACGGTCGGCCACCCCAGCCCCCGCCAGACGCACGAGCATCGCCGTGCATAAGCTCTCGGCATAGAGCGGATCGGAGGCGTCTTTGGCTTCGAGTTCGGCGCGCATCGCCCACGCCATCTGCTGAAAGCGTGCGTCGCGCCACTGGAACTGCGGCCGGATCTGCGCCTCGGAAGCCGTGAGGCCGAGCTGGTCGTAAGTGTTGCGCACAAAATCGTCGGCGAACCAGACGGTGAGGATCGTGCAGTCGTTGTCGTCGGACCATTCGCCCGGCATGCCGGCGGGAATCACGTCGGTGTCGCCGTGGGACTGAATACGCGCGGTGGGCGGGCCTTCGCATCGACACACGGCTTTGACCGGGCGCCCAACGTGCACGCCGACCCGGTGATGCGCGATGCCGGGAATGCGGTGCGCCCCGGCGGCGACGCTAAACAGGTCGGCACCAAACCCCGTCCACCCGAGCGACGCGCTCGACAGCAGGCTTTTCCGCTGGCCGGAGTGCGGCGTCAGCGTGGTGTGAGTTGCACGAGTTGCAGTCATTGCATGCCTTCCATGAGACGACGCGATGTCGCATTCTCCTGCAATTTCAGGCGGCGTGCTGGTGCTGCCATGGCGCACGTCGATGGAGGGCTCACGTTGTCATCCGAATCTGTTCGGAAACATCCGTCTGTGCGAGTTTTCAGGCGTGAGGCTTCGTAGACTCAAGTTTCAAGAATGAGAGGCGAGGCACTATGTACGTGATCTTTGGCGCATCGGGAAACGTTGGCCGTTCGACAGTGGCAGCGCTGTTGAACGCCGGGCAGGCGGCCCACGGCGTGCGAGCTGTCGTGAGAGACCCGGCACAACACGAGGTATTCAAGCGCATGGGGTGCGAGGTGGTGGCCGCCGATCTCGACGACGAAGCGTCGTTACATCGCGCGCTCGAGGGTGCGCAGGCGGTGCAGTTGCTGTGTCCGGTGGCGCACGGTGCGGCGGACCCCGAAGCCGCGATGCGCAACACGATTCGCACGACGGCGCGCACATTGCGTGAGTATCCGCATCTGCATGTACTCGCGCTGTCGGACTATGGCGCAGAACTCGATGCGGGCTCGGGCATCACGATGCTGTTTCGCGAGCTTGAGACGGCGTATCGGGAGGTGGCGCCTCGCCTCACGTTGCTGCGTTCGGCGGAACACATGCATAACTGGGCGCGGACGTTGCTCGTTGCGTTGTCCTCCGGACGCCTGCCGAGTTTTCATCATCCCGTCGACAGGCCGTTTCCGACCGTTGCGGCGAAGGATGTCGGCGTTGTCGCCGCGCAGCTTTTGCTCGATGGCCATGACGGCAGCGACGCTCGCATCGTCAGCGTCGAGGGGCCGCGCCGTTATCACGCGGAAGATGTCGCGCGGACGCTGGGCGATCTCAGTGGGCGCGAGGTTGCCGCCTTCACACTGCCGCGCAGCGAGTGGGCATCTGTGCTGTCGCGTGCCGGTTTGAACGCCAATCTCGCGAATCTCGTGATGACGACATTCGACGCGCAGAACGCAGGAAGCATCGACGTTGAAGCCGGTAGCGAACGACGCTTCGGCACGACCGAGTTGCGCGATGTGTTGGCGGCGTTGATGTCCGCTTTCAACGCGCGTTAGCCCGTCGTGTCTTTAAGAGGATTTCGAATGCAATCTTGCCCAATGACATGCGCCACGCGCCTATACGTGGCGAAATCCCGCACTGAGGCCCGACGCCGGGTTTCAGTGCCGACCGCTTACCGGCTTCTGGAAGGCATTGCCAAAGGACTGCGATGGCAGGGACTTGAGGAATTGCTGTGTGCGATTCCCGATAGCAACGACGACTTCGGTATCTTTTAAATTGCCTGACGATCCTATACTTGAGCCGTTTCATCGGTACGACGGTGTTCGTGAACCGGTGCTGACTGGCTCAGTACCCCTCAAAAATCGATGCGCCAAGCGCACAGGAGGCGAGTATGGGAACGGATGGGGATGTGTCGGACGTCAATGATGGGCTCGCGCAATGGGATGCACTGAAAAAGATTGTGCGCGGTGTAGTCGATCTTCAGATCCCTGCATCAACGGATTGGCCGACGGCGAAGCAGTCGCTCGACGATGACAATGGGTCATGGAAATTCTCTTCGGTGCTGGTGGCGATCGTTGAACGCAACGAGCCGACGATTCTGTTGACCCTGCGTTCGTCGGGATTGAACGAGTATTCGTCGCACGTCAGTTTTCCCGGCGGACGTCCCGAAGCGTCGGATACCAGCGTTGGCGATACGGCGTTGCGTGAAGCCTTTGAAGAAATTCTTCTGGCTCCCGAATCAGTGCGGGTTCTCGGGTGCTTGCCGATTCATAAGACGAGAAAACGCAATCACGCCATCGTTCCCGTGATCGGGCTCCTGTCGAGCGAATCCGTCTGGAAACCGGCGCCTGCCGAAGTGCAATACGTATTCGAGTTTCCATTCTCCGCACTGCTGAACCCGGATTTGCCCCGGCAATACGTCGACGGCGAACGTGCCGGCTCGTGGTACTGGGCCGATCAGCAATACGACATTTGGGGCGTTACGGCCGTCATATTGAGTTCGATCGCGGAGCTGGCACTTGCCACAGGGCGGGGGGCGGCTATCGGTCGATGGCGATGACAACATCGCTGCCAGGCCGGCCGAAGCGTTCGATATCGGCAAGCGCCGAAGGCGTGATGGTGACGTGATCTGGCGGCGCGCTACGCCCTGCAAGATAGATGCCCTTGGCGGACAGGCGCTCGGCGTGCGCAGCCAGCCGCGCGGGCAAGTCGGGCGCGAGCGCGGCCGGATCGATAGCGACGATGAACAATCCTGCACCCGGCGATGTGTCGCCCTGTTGGAACGAAGGGGCATCCAGCGACCAGTTCGCGCCGGTCAGCCCCGCTGACAGCACTTCCACGATCAACGCGATGTTGGCGCCTCGGGCGCCGCCAAACGCCAGCAGCATGCCGGTCAGCGCGTCGCGCGCATCCGTCGTCGGCGCACCGGTGGCGTCTAGTGCCCACCCTTCGGGGATGGCCTCGCCGCGTGCGGCGGCTTCGCGAACGTTGACGAACGCCGTGGCACTCGATGCCTGATCGACCACGAGCGGACGCCCACCGTCGATCGGCGCGGCGAATGACAACGGGTTGGTGCCGAATACCGGCTGGCGGCTTTGCGCGGTGGTCACCATCGCAGGGCCATTAGACGTAGCCAGACAGACGAGTCCCGCCTCGGCCAGCCGCCGCGTGTAATAGCTCAATTCGCCGACGGTATAGCTGTTGGCTTGCAGGAATAGCGCCACGCCATATTGCTTCGCGTTTTCCACCAACCGGGGAAACGCCAGATCGAACCCGAGTTGGGCAATGCCGGTTTTTGCATCGACACGAAGCGTCGTCGGCATCGGCGCGCTGAGGTCAGGTTGCGCGGCACCGGCAATACGGCCGGTAGCGAAGCCTTCGAGATAGTCCGGCAGATGGGCGAAACCGACTGACGCGTGGCCTGCGAGTTCGGCGGCAACCGTAGCATCGGCGAGCGATGTCGCGGTCGGGGCATTCGCGCCCGCCGTCATGGCGGCTCGTCTTACGAGGTCTCTGGCGGCTTCGATGCTGAGTTGCATGCGCGCTCCCTTGGGCGTGTCGTGGTCATTTGCCCGACTATGCCAGACTACGCTGGACGCACGTAATCGATGTCCCACTCGGATTCTTCTGTCTTCATGAAGCCATGCCGCTGGTAAAAGCGGTTGGAATCACTGCCGCGCAGCGCCCCCACGCGAACCGGCATGCGCTGGGCGTCGGCACGATTGAACAGGTCTTGCAGAACGAGTGCTCCGATGCCCTTGCCCTGATGTTCAGGCAGCACGTAAAGGTGATTCAGGCGCCAGTGGTCTGCCTCTGGACGCACGAGCACGAAGCCCACCCGGACGCCGTCGATCTCGATGAACTTGCACAGCGCCGGGTCGAATGAGGCGAGAAAGCGGTCTCTGGCGCGCTGAGGATCGAAGCGTCCGATGCGCTCAAGGCTTTCACGCATCGCGGCAATCCGCATGTCGACCAGAAGGTCGGCGTCGGCGGGCGTGGTGGCGGTGAAGGTCAGGGTCGAAGGCTGGGTCATTTTGTCGGAATGACCATCGCGCGATCCACCGGCACGGCCGTGACGGCGTTTTGCGGCGAACCGTCGATCAGTTTGTCGGAGTAGGTCAGATAGACGAGCGTGTTGCGCGCCTTGTCGACCATGCGCACGATCCGCAGTTTCTTGAACAGCGGCGAGAGGCTTTCCGAGAAAACTTCCTCTTCCTTCGGCAACGGCCCGGTAAAGGTGATCGGCCCGACCGGCCGGCACGCGATCGAGGCCTCAGCCTTGTCTTCCGCCAGCCCGACCATCCCCTTCACCCCGCCCGTCTTCGCCCGCGACACATAACACGTGACGCCGCGCACCCTCGGGTCGTCGTACGCATCGACCACGATCTTGTGATCCGGCCCCACCCACTTGAACGCCGTGCTCACGTCGCCGATCTTCTCGGCGTGTGCCCAACTCGCGGCCACTGTCAGCGCCAGCGCGATTGCTGTCTTGATGTTCATGTCCATGCCCGTGCCAGTTAAGCGTCGCCTGCGGCCGGGACCATTGCCGGCCATGCGCTGCGACAGGCGGATTCTACTCGTCCCGGATCGCGCGATTGCGACACCCTCGCGCAGGGTGTCCCTAAAAATCTATTTTTTTCGTTTGACACTTTATTTTCGTATACATAGTTTACTGAAACAACGGTTCCAAAAAGACAATGACACTGAAACACGCGACGCAAACGGCGCGTTGTGGCAACTTCCCGGAACCCTTAAACCTCCGCCCACCGGTAACGGACGGGCGACTGGACATCACCATGAACGGCACGCTGCAAGACCGCATCCTGCAACTGCAAGACGATTTCACGCCGAGCGAGAAGCGCTTGGCCGACGTAACGCTGGCGCATCTGTCCCAGCTCGCGGCCTATTCCGCAACCGAGTTGGCGGACATGGCGCAGGTCTCGAAGGCGTCGGCGGCCCGGTTTTTCCGGCGGCTCGGCTACGAAACGTTCAATGACCTGCGCACCCGCATGCGCGACGACGCCGATCACGGTTCGCCGCTCTACGCGCTGGCGGGCATTGCGGCACCGGCGCCCTCGACCAACGCGCCCGAGGGGGCGCTGGGCAGCCATCTCGCCGCCGACCTGCAAAACCTTGCGCACACCTTCGAGCGCATCGACGCGGCCGATATCGACCGCGCGGTCGAGATTGCTGCGGGCGCCCGTCGTGTTGCGATTGCCGGCTTCCGCAACGGGCGGGTGCTGGCGCAGTACATGTGGGCCCTGCTGACGCAGGTGCGCGACGGCGTTCTGCTGGTGCCGGGCGCAGGCCTGAATCTGGCGGAAGACCTCGCCGATCTGAGTGCCGACGACGTGCTGATCGTGATGGATTTCCGTCGCCGCGTGACGTTGTTGCGCCCGATGGTCGAGCATGCCAACCGCGTCGGCGCACGGGTGGTGATCCTGACCGACCCGACGGCGACCGAACTGCCCGCGCGCAGCGACGTCGTGCTGCGATGCGTGAACCGCACTGCCGGCATGTTCGACTCGTACATCGCCGCCATGAGCCTGATCAATCACCTGTGCACTCGCCTCGGCATTGCACTGGGCGACGCCGCGCGTGAGCGGCTTGCCCGCATCGAACGCCTGCACGACGACTACGGCGATTTGCATCGCTGACCGGCGTGCGGTGAGCGCTTGATCCTTACCGATCCGGCGATCTCAAGCATCTATCCAAAGACTAAGGAGACACGTATGACGGCCCCCCTTCCTAATCTGCGCTTGCAGCGCTTCGTGAACCCGGCGGAACAGCCCGGTGCACCTTATGGCGATGCCCGCCGCGAGATTCTCGGCGGTGACGCGTTCGCCACGGCATCGCGCGAAATCACGCGCTGGCCCGGCTATGCCGCCACGCCGCTGGTGTCGTTGGGCGGTCTGGCACGTGCGGCTGGCGTAGCGCAGATTCGCTACAAGGACGAGGCCGGGCGTTTCGGTCTGGGCAGCTTCAAGGCACTGGGCGGCGCTTATGCCGTGAGCCGGCTGCTGATTCGCGAGATCGAAGCGCGCACGGGCGAGAAGGGTGTCACGGTGGCAGACCTCTTGTCAGGGCGTTTCGCCGAGCTGACGCGCACGTTGTGCGTGACCTGCGCGACGGACGGGAACCACGGCCGGTCGGTGGCATGGGGCGCCCAGCGCTTCGGTTGCGAATGCGTCATCTACGTGCACGCCACGGTGAGTCAGGGGCGCGTCGACGCGATTGCGCACTACGGCGCGCAAGTGGTGCGCACCGCCGGCAACTATGACGATGCCGTACGTCAGGCCGCGGAAGATGCCGCGCGTCTCGGCCGTTTTGTGGTTTCGGATACGTCGTACCCCGGTTACATGGATGTCCCGAAGGACGTGATGCAAGGCTACGCCGTCATGGCCGACGAAGCGCTGCGTCAGTTTCGCGATGCGACCGGCCAACTGCCCACGCACGTGTTTCTGCAAGGCGGTGTCGGTGGACTCGCGGCAGCGGTGCTGGCCCATTTCTGGGAGACGCTCGAACTCACCGGTGAAGCGCGTCCGCGTTTCGTCGTGGTCGAGCCGGACAAGGCGGCATGCCTGTTCGAGAGCGCGCGTGCGGGCAAGCCAGTGGCGGTTCACGGCGATCTCGATACCGTGATGGCCGGTCTTGCGTGCGGGGAGGTGTCGCTGCTGGCATGGGAGATCCTCGCGCCGGGAGCACAAGCATTCCTCACCATCGACGACGAGTCCGCGCTCGAGACGATGCGCATTCTCGCGGACGGCCGCTTCGGCGATGCGCCGATGGTCGCCGGTGAATCGGCAGTGGCTGGTCTCGCCGGCTGTCTTGGTGCTGCCGCAGACGCCGAGACGCGTGCCGCCTTGGGGCTCGACGCGACGAGCCGTGTGCTGGTGTTCGGTAGCGAAGGGGCGACCGATCCGGTGCTGTTCGAGAAAATCGTCGGCAAGCCCGCCGAAGCCGTGGCCGCCGGCATCGCGCAGCAAGCCGCGTGACGCTGGACACCACCATGAGCACGTTATTCACAGCAACGCCCACAGACGTGATCGACAACCTGCACACCGGTCTGCGCATCTCTCTGCCGCGCTTGCTCTCGCGCATCGCCGCACTGGCGGAGGTCGGCACGATCGAAGGCGGCGGATGTTGCCGTCTTGCGCTGACCGACGCTGACGGAGAAGGCCGCAACCTCGTTGCTGGCTGGATGCGGGAGTTAGGTCTGACGGTGACGGTCGACGCCATCGGGAATGTGGTCGGCGTGCGGGCCGGTCTGGAGGATGGCCCACCGGTCATGACTGGCTCGCACATCGATACGGTGCGCACCGGCGGTCGCTATGACGGCAACCTCGGCGTGCTTGCCGGACTGGAAGTCGTCGCCGCGCTCAATGACGCCGGGGTTGTCACGCGGCGCCCGCTGGCGGTGGCGTTCTTCACGAACGAAGAGGGCGCGCGCTTCTCGCCCGACATGATGGGCAGCCTCGTCTACGCCGGTGGCATGGCGCTGGATGACGCACTCGATACCGTGGGTATCGACGGCACGTCCGTGCGCGAGAACCTGACGCGCATCGGTTACGACGGCACGCAACCTGTCGGACAACCGGACGTACACGCCTTCGTCGAGCTTCATGTCGAACAAGGTCCGGTGCTGGAACACGAAGGCATCACCATTGGTGCTGTGACCGGCGTGCAAGGCATTCACTGGACCGAGTTCACGGTGGAGGGTGTCTCGAATCACGCGGGCACGACACCGATGCGCATGCGTCACGACGCCGGTTACGTCGCGTTCGAGATTGCGCGTTTTGCGCGTGAGGTCGCACGCGAGATCGGTGGCGGACAACTCGCCACGGTGGGCCACGTCACGCTCTCGCCGAACCTCGTCAACGTGATTCCAAACCGGGCGGTCTTCACGCTCGACCTGCGCAACACCGACGCCAATGCGCTGGAAGATGCTGTGCGCAGTGTGTTCGAGAAGGCGGATGCGCTGGCTGACGCAGAGGGCGTTCGCCTCACGCGCCGTTCGCTGGCCGACTTCGCGCCGGTGCAATTCGACGAGCGCATCGTTGCGCGGGTCGAATCGCTCGCCAAGGCGCGTGGTCATTCCGTGCGTCGACTGCCCAGCGGTGCCGGGCACGACGCGCAGATGCTCGCGCGGGTGTGTCCTGCCGGCATGATTTTTGTGCCGAGCGTAAAGGGGCTATCGCACAACGTGGCCGAATTTACCCACGACACCGACATCGATGCCGGGGCCAACATGCTGCTCGCGTTGATGTGCGAGTTGGCCGCGTGACCGGGGTTCGGATTGCGATTCAGATTGAAGTAGCGCGCGATATACCTGGCGATATGCCGCGCATGACATGGAAGATGCCCCGGGCCACGGTGCTCGCGGGTGTTCGAGGATTCATCAAGGAGATAACGTAATGTCCCGTATCGTCAACGTCGCCGCCGCGCAGCTGGGTCCGATCCAGCGCGCCGACTCCCGTGCCGACGTGATGGAGCGTCTGCTCGCTCATCTGCACAACGCCCATGCGATGGGTTGCAATCTTGTCGTATTCCCGGAGCTGGCGCTCACCACGTTTTTCCCGCGCTGGTATATGGAAGACCCGGTCGAGATCGACGCCTTCTACGAGCGCGAGATGCCCGGTCCGCAGACGCAGGCGCTGTTCGATACCGCCAAGCGTCTCGGTATCGGCTTCTATCTGGGTTACGCCGAGATCGCGCTCGACGACGCCGGCCGCCCGCATCGTTTCAACACGTCGATTCTCGTCGGGGCCGACGGCAACATCATCGGCAAGTACCGCAAGGTCCACCTGCCGGGCCATGCCGAACACGAGCCGTGGCGCGCGTTCCAGCATCTGGAGAAGTACTACTTCGAGCCGGGCGAGACGTTCGACGTATGGCGCGGTTTCGGCGGTGTCATGGGCATGGCGCTGTGCAATGACCGTCGCTGGTCGGAGACTTATCGCGTGATGGGCCTGCAAGGCGTCGAGATGATTCTGCTCGGCTACAACACGCCGGTGCACAACCCGCCCGCGCCCGAGCATGACGATCTTTCGATGTTCCATAACCAGCTCGTGATGCAGGCCGGCGCGTACCAGAACGGCACGTGGGTGGTCGGTGTCGCCAAGGCGGGCAACGAAGAGGGCTGCGAGATGATCGGCGGCACCTGCATCATTGCGCCGTCGGGCGAAGTGGTGGCGGCGTGCTCGACCAAGGGCGACGAACTCGCCATCGCGCGCTGCGATCTGGACCTCTGCAACTCGTACAAGAACACCACTTTCAACTTCGCCAAACACCGTCGTCCGGAGGCCTATCGCATGATCGTCGAACGTCGCGGCGCGGTTGCACCGCAAGAGTAATGCGCCCGTTGTAGCACCGTCTTACCCGAGGCGCGCGTCAGGCAACGCGTGGCCTCTTCCGAATGTTCAACCCCCGTATCAGGCATGCAGGCCGACAGGCCCGCAGAGGAACGTGTTGCCCGAAGCTTATGCCGAAGTCTTCGTGCACATCACGCCTGGCCAACAGTACGTCACGTTATTTTTCGCGCTGGAGCCTATGATGAAAAACGCACCTCCCCCTGCCAATCTCGCGGGTATTTCCGCGAGCCATGCCGACCCTCGTGCCATGAGCCACGCCTCTGATAATGCGCTGTACCGACGCGTGGCGTGGCGCCTCGTGCCGTTTCTGATGCTCTGCTATGTGGCCGCGTTTCTTGATCGTGTGAACGTCGGCTTTGCCAAGCTTCAGATGCTCGACGACCTCGGTTTTTCCGAAACGGTGTACGGCCTCGGCGCGGGCATTTTCTTCATCGGCTACTTCCTGTTCGAAGTCCCCAGCAACGTGTTGATGCATCGCATCGGTGCGAGAAAAACGCTGGCGCGCATCATGGTGCTGTGGGGATTCATTTCGGCCGCGATGGCGTTTGCACAGACGCCCACGCAGTTCTACGTGCTGCGCTTCTTGCTGGGTGCCGCCGAGGCGGGTTTCTATCCCGGCATCATCCTGTACCTGACGTACTGGTTTCCGTCGACGCGGCGCGGTCAGATCGTGGCGATCTTCATGACGGCCGTACCGTTCGCCGGCATTCTCGGTGGGCCGTTGTCGGGCTGGATCATGCAGACGTTCCACATGGGACACGGCATGGCCGGCTGGCAGTGGATGTTCATCATCGAGGCGGTGCCCTCGTTGATTCTCGGCGTTGCTGTGCTCGCCTATCTGGACGACCGCATTGTCGACGCGCGCTGGTTGAGCGATGCGGAGAAGGCGCGTCTCGCGCATAACGTGGCCGCCGAGACGCGCGAGAAGGTCGAGCACGTTTCGTTGTGGAAGCTGCTGCAAGACCGTCGTGTGCTGCATATGGCGCTGATCTGCTATTGCACGGTGTCGAGTCTGTCGGGTCTCGCCTTCTGGGTGCCGTCGGTCATCAAGTCGACCGGTGTGACGTCGTTGCTGGAGATTGGCTTGCTGACCGCGATACCGAATGCTTGCGCGGTGGTGTCGATGATTCTGGTGTGCCGTCATTCCGACAAGACGCGCGAGCGCCGCTGGCACATGGTGATTCCGTTCATCGTGGGCGGCATCGGGCTGATTCTCTCGACGCTGTTCGGTCACAACCCGACGGTGGCGGTTGCGATGCTGTCAGTCGCTGCGGCCGGTTGCATGGTCTGCTCGCCGTTGTTCTGGAGCTTGCCCACGGCGTTTCTGGAAGGCCGGAGTGCTGCCGCGGGCATCGCGGGCATCAATGCGTTCGCCGGCTTGGCCGCGTTCGTGAGCCCGTATGCAATCGGCTGGATCAAAGACAGCACGGGCTCGACCGACTGGGGCATGTACTTCCTCGCGAGCTTTGCGTTTATCGGTGCCATCCTCGTATTGCGCGTGCCGGCGAAGCTGGTCAATCGTTGATTCTTCTGTCACCCCCTCTTATTTCGGACCCGGACTCATGACGATCGACGTCATTGCTTTGACACAGGAAATGGTGCGCACGCCCAGTCTCTCGGGAGACGAAGGCAACATGGCGGCGCTGGTGGAGCGCCGTATGCGTGAGCTCGGTTTTACCGACGTGCGTCGTGACGATAACGGCTCGGTGCTGGGCATCGTCGGCCCCGAAGACGCCGACCTCGCGTTGCTCTTCGACGGTCACATGGACGTCGTGCCCGTGGTCGGCGAGTGGACCACTGAGCCGTTCGGCGGTGAGATCCGGGACGGCCGGCTGTATGGTCGCGGGAGTACCGACATGAAAGGCGGCATTGCCGCCGCGCTGTGCGGTGTGGCGGAAGCGGCGCGCACCGGACGCCTGACGCGGCGCGTGGCAGTGTCTGCGAGCGTGATGGAGGAGGTGGTGGAGGGGTTTGCCCTGGCCTCCGTGCTCGATCTCTGCTCACCGGCGGCCGTGGTCATTTGCGAGCCGTCGAAGCTTCAGATCAAGTCTGGGCAGAAGGGGCGGATGGAGATTCTGCTGACGTTCGAGGGCACGCCTGCGCATGCGGCGTCGCCCGAGTGTGGTGTCAATCCGCTGCATGCGGCGGCGCAGGCATTGATCGTGTTGCAAGACCTTGATTTGCCGACGCACGCTTCGCTGGGCGATGCATTGCTGGTGCCGACCGATATCGTGTCGACACCGTACCCGTCGATCTCGATGATTCCGACCGCGACGACGATCCGCTTTGATCGTCGCACGCTGCCGGGGGAGACGTCGCAAGATGTTTTGTCGGCAATCGAGGCAAGGCTGCGCGCGGCAGGACTGGATCGGTTCACGCTCGCGGTGACGGGCGACAAGGTGCGCACGTTCACCGGTTGTTGTGCGCGGCCGTTCCGGTGGCTGCCGGCATGGCAGATCGCCGACGATCATGCGCTCGTATCGAGTGCCGCGCAGGCAGTGCAGGCAGCAGGGCGCACGCCGAGTCTGGGCACGTGGCGTTTTTGCACCAATGGCTCGGAATCGGCCGGACGGCGCGGCATTCCGACCATTGGGCTGGGCCCCGGTAACGAGGAGGATGCTCACACGATCGACGAGTCCATCGCACTCGATCAACTGGAAGGGGCGCGCGATATTTATCGTGAGTTGGTGTTGGGGGTGGCGGCGGAGCTCCCCCGAAGCCGCTAATCGGCAGATCACGAGCCCGTCAATGATGAATTAGAATGTTGCAATCTCAATAAAATATGAAATTTGCTCATTCATCATGCTTGATCGTATTCATTTGTCCATCGTGCAAGAGGTGGAGAAGCAGGGGTCGTTGACCGCTGCTGCGGGCGTGCTGCACGTGACGCAGTCGGCGTTGAGCCACAGCATGAAAAAGTTGGAGCAGCAGTTGGGCACCGACATCTGGCTGCGCGAAGGCCGTGGCCTGCGCTTGACGCAGGCCGGCCAATATCTGCTGGCGGTGGCCAACCGGGTGCTGCCGCAGTTGAGTCTGGCCGAGGAGCGCTTGCGGCAGTTCGCGCAAGGTGAGCGAGGCGCCCTGCGCATCGGCATGGAATGTCACCCGTGCTACCAGTGGCTGTTAAAAGTCGTGTCGCCCTATTTGGCCGCGTGGCCGGATGTGGATGTCGACGTCAAACAAAAATTCCAGTTCGGTGGTATCGGCGCTCTGTTCGGTTACGAGATCGACTTGTTGGTCACCCCCGATCCGCTGGACAAACCCGGCCTCGTCTTCGAGCCGGTGTTCGACTACGAGCAAGTACTGGTCGTTGCGGGCAACCACAAGCTCGCCAACGAGGAATACATCAAGCCCAAGCAGTTGACCAACGAGGTACTGGTGACCTACCCGGTGCCGGTCGATCGTCTGGATATCTACAGCATGTTCCTCACGCCCGCCGGCATCACGCCCAAGCGGCATAAGCCGATCGAGACCACCGACATCATGCTTCAGATGGTCGCCAGCGGCCGTGGCGTGGCTGCGCTGCCACGCTGGCTGGTGCTGGAATACGCGGACACGATGGATGTAGTGCCCGTCCGGCTGGGCAAGAACGGCATCGCCAAACACATCTATCTGGGCGCGCGCGAGGCGGATATGGAGATCGACTACCTGCGTGCCTTCATCGAGCAAGCGAAGCATCCTGTCGTGACCTGATGCTGTGACCTGATGCTGTGACCTGATACCGCGCGGCAGCGGCCTCCATGAGTGAAGCTCATAAGAACATGAGAACTTATCCATTTTCATGATCCCCGGTCGGACACCATAATTCGAGCCTCCTAGTCCAGCGAACGCGGGCGTATTTCAGAGAGGTTTCTTGTGGCGTCCGCCATCGAACGCAAGCCATTGGCATTACCCGGCGGGCACCAGAAAGTGCTCTTGCACTCGTGCTGCGCGCCTTGCTCGGGTGAAGTGATGGAAGCGATGCAAGCCTCCGGCATCGACTTCACGATCTTCTTCTACAACCCGAATATCCATCCGCTCAAGGAATACGAACTTCGCAAGAACGAGAACATCCGTTTTGCGGAAACGTTCGGCATTCCCTTCGTCGACGCCGATTACGACCGCGACAACTGGTTCCAACGTGCCAAAGGCATGGAGAACGAACCGGAGCGCGGCGTGCGCTGCACGATGTGCTTCGACATGCGCTTCGAGCGCACCGCGCTCTACGCCCATGAGCATGGCTTCCCGGTCATCACCAGTTCGCTGGGGATCTCGCGCTGGAAGAACATGCAGCAGATCAACGATTGCGGCGTGCGGGCGGCGTCGCACTATCCCGACCTCCTGTACTGGGAATACAACTGGCGCAAAGGCGGCGGCTCGGCTCGCATGATCGAGATCAGCAAGCGCGAGAACTTCTATCAGCAGGAGTACTGCGGCTGCGTCTATTCGCTGCGCGATACGAACCGTCACCGCGTCGAAAGCGGGCGCGAACGTATCCAGCTTGGCGTGAAGTTCTATGGGGACGACGACTCCGCCATGGAGTCCTGAACTCGCCGTTCAGCACCCATTGGGAAGCGCTGAAGACGCACGAAGCCAGCGCAGGCCATCTCTCGGAAATTAGGGTATCAATCGCAATGAGTACGCAATGAGTAACGATTTCACATTTGCCATCAAGAGCATTTGCTTCGATGAGGACTATCACCCTTCGGACAATACGCGCATCACGACCAACTTCGCCAACCTCGCCAGAGGCAGCAGCCGTCGGGAGAATCTGCGTAACACGTTCAGGATGATCGACAATCGTTTCAATGCCCTGGCGCATTGGGATAACCCTAAAGGCGATCGCTATACCGTCAATCTCGAGATCATTTCCGTCGAGATGAGTATCGATGGCGAAAGCAACGGGACTTCGCTCCCGCTGATCGAGATACTGAAGACGAATATCGTCGATCGGAAGACTGGCGAGCGTATCGAGGGAATCGCAGGGAACAACTTCTCGTCCTACGTGCGGGATTACGACTTCAGCGTGCTGCTGCTGGAACACAACAAGCGTCAGCCGAAGTTCAGTGCGCCGGAGGACTTTGGCGATCTGCACGGGAAGTTGTTCAAGTACTTTGTGAATTCGAGTGCTTACAAAGGCAATTTCAACAAGCCGCCCGTTATCTGCCTGAGCGTGTCGAGCAGCAGAACCTATCGCCGGACCGCCAACCAGCATCCTGTCTTGGGTATTGAATACCTCCAAGACGAGTACTCCCTGACCGACGAATACTTCAAGAAGATGGGGTTGAAGGTTCGCTACTTCATGCCGCCGGGCAGCGTCGCGCCTTTGGCTTTCTACTTCTCTGGCGATTTGCTTGCTGATTACAGCAGTCTTGAGCTTATCGGCACCATCAGCACGATGGATACCTTCCAGAAGATTTACCGGCCCGAGATTTACAACGCGAATTCCGCGGCCGGTGAATCCTATCAACCGAGTCTGAAGCACGAAGATTTTTCGCTGACGCGAATTGTGTACGACCGAGAAGAACGTAGCCGTCTGGCTGTCGAGCAGGGACGGTTTGTTGAAGAGAATTTCATCAAACCATACCAAGCGGTTCTTGAGCAGTGGTCCGCTAACTACGCTATTTGATTCATCAATAACGCAAGATCATCCACCATGAAAAAACTGTTACCGACGTCGACTGCCGGCAGCTTGCCGAAACCCTCTTGGCTTGCACAACCCGAGAAACTCTGGTCGCCGTGGAAGTTGCAAGATGAGGAATTGGTCGAAGGCAAGCGAGATGCGTTGCGCTTGTCTTTGCAGGAGCAACAACACGCGGGCATCGACATCGTCAGTGACGGCGAGCAAACGCGTCAGCATTTTGTGACGACGTTTATTGAACACCTCAGCGGTGTCGATTTCGAGAACCGTCAGACCGTCCGAATTCGTGATCGCTATGACGCGAGCGTGCCGACGGTTGTTGGGGCTGTGGCTCGCCAAAAGCCGGTGTTTGTCGAGGATGCCAAGTTCTTGCGTCAGCAAACCAAGCAACCCATCAAATGGGCGCTGCCGGGTCCGATGACGATGATCGACACGCTTTACGACGATCACTACAAGAGCCGCGAAAAGCTGGCTTGGGAATTCGCCAAGATTCTGAATCAGGAAGCCAAGGAGTTGGAAGCTGCCGGTGTCGATATCATTCAATTCGACGAGCCTGCTTTCAATGTGTTCTTTGATGAGGTGAATGAGTGGGGCGTTGCCACGCTGGAGCGCGCGATCGAAGGGCTCAAGTGCGAAACTGCCGTCCATATTTGCTATGGCTATGGCATCAAGGCCAATACGGATTGGAAAAAGACGCTGGGGTCGGAGTGGCGCCAGTACGAAGAGGCTTTCCCCAAGCTGCAAAAATCCAACATCGATATCGTCTCGCTGGAATGCCACAACTCGCATGTTCCCATCGACCTCATTGAACTCATTCGAGGCAAGAAGGTGATGGTCGGGGCTATCGACGTGGCAAGCGACACCATCGAAACGCCGGAGGAAGTCGCCGCTACGCTGCGAAAGGCACTTCAGTTCGTCGATGCCGACAAGCTCTATCCGTGCACCAACTGCGGCATGGCACCGCTGTCCCGCAACGTCGCACGAGGCAAGCTGAGCGCACTGAGCGCCGGCGCAGAAATCGTCCGACGAGAACTCTCGAACTGATTGTCAGCGGCTTCCGATCTGAAGTCGGAGCGCAAGCAGGCCCGCAAGGCGTTGTCTCTGGTCGAAATGGATTGGGCGGCACCGTGTGGGTTGGCTTGCGCTGATCGAGCATCCCCCAGTATTTAGTAAGCACCATGTCTCTTTCCAGCACTGCTATCGAGCCATTGCGCTTTCGTGAGGCGCTCGGGCACTACGCATCCGGCATCACGGTGATTACCTCGCACGTCGATGGCGAGCCGATTGGCTTTACCTGCCAGTCGTTTTATAGCGTATCGATGAGTCCGCCGCTGGTGTCGTTCAGCGTTATGGCGAGTTCGGCCAGCTATCCCAAGATTCGGCAGGCAGGTCGATTCGCAGTCAATATCCTGTCAGGCGAACAAGTCGCCATTTCCAATCAATTCGCCCGCCGAGGCACCGACAAGTGGCAAGGCGTCGACTGGCAGGAATCCCCACTGGGCAATCCGATCATCGGCGGCAGCCTCCACTGGCTGGATTGCGAGATCTACGCCGAGCACGCTGCCGGTGACCACCTGATCGTGATCGGTGAAGTGAAAGCGCTTGACCTGCAAACGGCTGCCGCTACGCAGCCGTTGCTGTATTTCAAAGGGCAGTACTGCAACATCGCCACGCCCGGCGCAGTTTGAACTGAATCGGCCGACCCGCTCGGCGACAGAATTCAAAAATTCGGCTATCTGACGATCAGGACTGCGACGTGATGTATCAATTGTCATGGAAATTTCACGTTCGACCGGTAGCCTGATCCGTACTTGCTATGGGGTCGAGGCGACTCGGCTTCATGGAATACGGACGATCGCGCGATAGAAGATGACAGGCATCCCGGCATCGCTCAGTGGGCTTGCGCTGGCAGGATGCGCGTTCGGTCTGGGCTTTCCGGCCGTCACGAGCGCAGCGCAGGCGAGTTCCCCAACGGCAGCGATGCCTGTGCAAACCGGCGAACCGCACTTCGACTTCGATATCCCTGCCCAGCCTTTGAACGACGCGTTGCAGCGCTATGGTGCCGTCGCGCGTCAGCCCGCGCTCTATCGCAGCGAAATTGTGACGGGACAACTCTCCACGGCCGTTCGCGGCCGGTATTCGCCCGAGGCCGCCCTGCACCTGATGCTGGAAGGCACGGGCCTGAGCGCCGAAAAATTCGACATGGGGCAAAGCAGCGCGTTCATCCTCAAGGCAGCAAGCGACCCGGTCGCTGCGCCGGTCGGCAATGGGCTGGGCAATCGCACCGGTTATCCCGGTCTCGTGCAGACACGTGTCTGGCAGGCGCTCTGCGCGAAGCCGTTGACCGCCCCCGGGCGCTATCGTGCCGTCCTGCGTTTTCAACTGGATGCGACCGGCCGCGTCGAGCGGCCACGCCTCATCGGATCGACCGGCGACGGTCGGCGGGACATCGCTGTGCTCGAAACGCTGCGCGACATCCGCATGGACGCCGCACCCCCGAACGACATGCCGCAGCCGGTCACCCTGCTGCTGCTCCCGCATGACGCCGAGTTCGGCCTGCCGTGCGACCCCGCCGCAGGGGGCAGGGCCGGCTCATGAGCGACGATACGCCGCCGATGGTGCTGGTGGACTACCTCACCAAGCACTACACCACGCTCAAGTCCCGCATGACGCGATTGCTCGGCAACGGCGATCTCGCCGGCGATGCCTTGCAGGACACATGGCTACGCATGCACAGCCGTGAGGATGCCGAGCAGATTCAAAGTCCGGCAGGCTATCTGCTGCGCATTGCCCTCAATATCGCGGTCGACATCCAGCGGCGGCAGGGACGTTCGCTGTCGTTCGACGAGGTCGCGGAACTCATGGACATGGCCGATCCCGCCCCCGGCCCGGAGCAAGTGGTCGAGGCGCGCTCCCGAATGACGGCGATGCGTCAGATCATCGACCGCATGCCCCGCCGGCGGCGTCAGGTCGTGCTGATGGTCCATTGGGACGGGCTGGAGCAAAAGGAAGTGGCCCGGCGGCTCGGCGTTTCGCTGCGCACGGTCGAGTCCGATCTGAAGCGGGCGCACGATCATCTGATCGCCCGGAAAGACCGATGATGAAAATATTCTGCGGTTATGTGGGGGGCGCGTTCGTCCTTACCTATGACCCGAAACTTTCCACACCCCGCCGTTCGCCTGCGAAAGCCCTGTCCGTCATGGATGGCAAGGGCGTGAGGGGAATCGCATGAGCGCACGTGATGACCGCCGTCCGCCCACGCCCGACGAGCTTGAGCGTCAGGCGTGGACGTGGCTGCGCCGCCTCGGCTCAGGCGATGTGACGTCGTGGGATGCCGATGCTTTTAAACGCTGGCTGCACACCAGCCCGGCCCACCAGAGCGCCTTCAGCGCGGCAAAGCGGGAGTGGGCGTTGATCAGGCCCGCCGCGCGCGAGGTGCTGCACGGTAATCCCGAAGCGTCCCGGCAACACGCTCGTGCGTTGCAGGGGCCGAGCGTTGGCCGCCGTGCGTTTCTCGGCGCGGCGGTGAGTGCCGCTGCCGTGACCGGCATCGCCGTGTTCCATCCCCCCGCAGGTCTTTGGCCCGCCCCCTCGACGTGGGGCGCGGACTTTCGTACCGCGACCGGCGAGCAGCGCTCGATTCAGGTCGCATCGACCGTCAGCGTCACGCTCAACACCGATACCAGCATTCGCCGGGAAACGACGGGTAACGCGACCGTCGGCATTCGTTTGTTGTCCGGTGAGGCTGCGGTGGACGTTGCCGCGAGCCCCACGCCCTTTGTCGTGGTCGCGGGTGCCGGGCGCAGTCAGGCGAGTGCAGGGCGTTTCGAAGTGCGGCAGCTCACCAGCGGCGTGTGCGTCACGTGCGTCGACGGTACGGTGAGCGTCGAGCATCCGGCGGGCCGCCACGTATTACGCGCGGGTGACCAGACGGTGTATGACGACGCGTCCGTGGGGCGGGTGAAGCGTGTCGCGGTCGCAGATGTGTCGGCGTGGCGAAAAGGCATACTGGTCTTCCGCCAGACACCCTTGAATGATGTCATCGAGGAGATCAACCGATATCGTCGCGGGCGGGTGGTACTGATGAATGCATCGCTGGCGCAGCAGCCGGTCAGCGGTAGTTTCGATATCACGCTGCTTGACGTCGCCGTGGCGCAGTTGCAGCGGACTTTCGATCTGAGCGCCCGTAGTTTGCCGGGCGGGTTGGTTGTGCTTTCCTGACCGTTTCCACGCGTCATGCACGCCGCGTGGGTGTCGTGTTGCGAACGATAAAAATAATCAAAAAATAATCTGCGGGTAGAGGGGCGCTTCGTTCGTCCTTGGGCATAGGGCTGCGACGCAGGCCGGGCGGTACGCCGTAGCCGCCGCGCGCGACCCGATGAACAGGACTGTCCGGCACGGGGCGGGCAGTTGAACGGGTATGACACCCTCTATCGGCAGGATTTGAGATGAACACACGCGGGCACCAGGGCGCATCACAAAAATTACGGCATCCTAATAGAATTCATCGATTGCTCCGTGTCTCGCCGATGACGCGCGCCGTGGCGATAGCCCTTGCGACAGGAGGTCTGTTCGTCGATGCCCACGCCCAGCAGGCGTTCAGCGCTGGATGGTTCGCTGCCCGGGGCGCCGCGCAGAGCACGGCGACGCAGACGGGCCGGTTGCCCAACGGCATGCCGGTGTCGTCACTGAATACGCCCTCGGAGCAGCAGCGTCTCGCGAACATTCAGTTGCAGCGCTCCATCGATAATCTGGGCATCACGGCGCAGGCCCTTGCTGCGCAACAATCGATGCAAGCGGCAGCGCGTCAGGCCGCGCAAAGCGATGCTTCCGTGCCGGATGGACTGGCAACGGGTGGCCTCAAGGTCGATACCAATAGCCTGACGCAAGGCTGGATCAACGCGAACGCGCCGACGCAGACGACGTCCGACGGTAAGACTACGGTCGCCGTCCGCCAGACCGCCGACAAGGCCATTCTGAACTGGGAGACGTTCAACGTCGGCAAGAACACGACCGTCGCGTTCGATCAACAACGCGATTGGGCCGTACTCAACCGCGTGAACGATCCGCAGGCGCGTCCGAGCGTCATTCAGGGCCAGATCAAGGCGGACGGCACCGTACTGATCGCGAACCGCAACGGGATCTTGTTCACAGGCACGAGTCAGGTCGATACACGCAACCTCGTGGCAGCAGCCGCCAGCATTACGAACGACCAGTTCAAGAACAACGGTATTTACGGCACTGGCACGAGCACGCCGACCTTCACGGGGGCGGCAGGCAAGGTGCAGGTGCAGGCGGGCGCACAGATCGCCACGCGCGCACCGAATGCGTCTACGGACGGGGGCGGTTACGTGCTGCTGCTCGGGCAGGAAGTCCACAACGCGGGCAGCATTGCCACACCGCGAGGACAGGCCGCCATGGCGGCGGGCGACAGCTTCATCATCCGGCGGGGTGTCGGCACCGACAGCGATCCCACGTTGACGACGCGCGGCAACATGGTCACGCCGCAGTTCGATGCGAATAGCGCGTCGGGGCTGGTTCGCAATACTGGGCTGATCGTGGCGCGGGAGGGCGATGTATCGCTCGTTGGGCGCGACGTACAGCAAAACGCCGTTGCCATCGCCACGACGACGGTGAACACGCGCGGTACGCTGCATTTCGTGGCCCTCGGCGCAGACGGCAAGGTGGCCCTTGGCCCCGGCGCAACGAGCGCCATCGTCATCGAAGGCAATGGCAGCGCGTTGAATAGCCAGCGCAGTTCCCTGCTCGGACCGCCCGTCGACAGCCAGTACGACATCAACCCGGTGAATGACCGTCGCGATCAGTCGCGCGTGGAAATCACGAGTTCCGGGACCGTCGACTTTCTGCCGGATTCGTTGACGCTTGCCACCGGCGGGCAGATTGTCGTCAACGCCGCGACACGCAGTCTCGTGCGCGACCGTGCGCAACTCGATGTTTCGGGGGCCGTCGGCGTCAATCTGTCGATGGAGAGCAACAACGTCAAGGTCAACGTGCAGGGCAACGAGCAACGCGACGCGCCGGGCAATCGCGACAACCTGCTGCTCAACAGTAATGACGTGTGGATCGACCGGCGCAAAGTCGTGTTTGTCCCGAAGGGCACGAACGGCTACGACAGCGACCGGTGGTACACCGCTGGCGGCTTGCTCGAAGTTGGCGGCTATCTCGGCACACAAGGTCATACGGTCGGCGAATGGATGGCGCAGGGCGGCTCGCTGACCTTCAGCGGTAAAGACGTCGTCACACAAGCCGACTCGAAGATCAATCTGTCGGGCGGCACGTTCAATGTGCAGACGGGCACGCTGAACCAGACGTGGCTCAAGGGCGCCGACGGGCGTCTTTACGAGGTGTCGTCAGCCCCCGGCGACTTGCTATACACCGGCATTTACAAGGGCTTCGAGGACACTCACGCCCGCTGGGGCGACAAGGCGACGCAGTACTACGCCACGCCGTTCATCGGCTCGACCACACGGCTGGAAAATGGCTACACGGTTGGCCGCGATGCCGGCCGTCTCGTGATTTCGACCCAAGGTGCGGTGCTCGAAGGCGGCATCGTGGGTGATGTGTTTCAGGGCGCGCGCCAGACGCAAGCGCCGGCACCGGACCTCGATTCGTACAACCAGTCGCAGAACGCTGCCGCCCGTCGCGGTCAACTGATCGTCGGCAAAATCCAGCCGATGTATGACAAGACGAGCGGGCTGCTTTACGACAACCTGAGCGCGGTGATGCGTCAGGTCGACCTGCGTGAGGCGCAGGCGAAGATTGCGGCGGGGCTGGATCTCACGACGGCACTGCCTGCCGATCGTCAGGGCGGGCTGGTACTCGACACGTCGTTGCTCAACGGCTTTTCCCTCGGTGCGATCCGTGTGGCAGCCAAGGACAAGATCGAAGTGGGCAGCGCGCTTCAGGTGGCCTCGGGCGGCACGCTCACGCTTTTTGGCAACGATATTGCCGTGAATGCCGATGTGACGGCGCATGGCGGGCGCATTCAGATTGGCAGCCTGCTGAATCAGATGAGCCAGAACGGCCTCGCCGACACCGTCGTCAATGTGGCATCGCCCATCGGGAACGTAGCCATTGCCGAGGGGGTGAAACTCGACGCGAGCGGCTTGTGGCGCAACTTGTTGACGTCCCCCGAAGGTGTCGATGGCCTGCCGTATCGCGACGGTGGCAGTGTCTCCATTCGCGGTAGCGGCAATCTGGCGCTCGCGCGTGGCAGCATGATCGACGTGTCCTCCGGTTTGGCGGTCATGAGCGACGGCAAGTTGCAGGGCGGACGTGGCGGCGATGTGACGCTGGCAGCCGTGGGCAACGGTGCAACCCTGGCCCTCGATCCAGACGCTGCGATTCGTGCCTATGGCTTTAGCGGCGGCGGCACGCTGGACGTTCAGTCGCGCAAGATCGTCATCGGCGACGCATCGGCCGTGCCGGAACCCGGCACGTTGGCGTGGGATGCCGGATTCTTCAATAAGGGATTCTCCAGCTACCGCCTAACGGGCGCATCAGGCGTGGCGGTCAACGACGGCACGTACGTCGACGTCACCATGCCGGTCTATCGTCGCGCCGATGAAACACGCGATCTGACCACTGGCGACCTGCGTGGCATGTTCACCGTCTGGACACCGCCGTTGTATCAGGCCGACGCCGCCAAGGCGAAACTGACCCAGCGCAAGGGCGCAAGTCTGATGCTCCAGACGGGTAATTACCTGTCCACGGCAGCGGACATGGCGGCATCGCAATTGACGATCGGCAAGGGGGCTGTCGTCAGCGTCGATCCGGGCCAATCGATCACGCTGAACAGCGTCGGTCAGATGACGATCGATGGCACCCTCAACGCCTGGGGCGGCAATATCACGCTGGGCGACATGAAGGAAAACGGACTGCTCGCCGAGACTGTGAATGCGATCGGGCACGGCCGCTCGATCTGGATCGGCGAGAACGCCGTGCTTGACGTCGCAGCCCGCGCGGCCACGGCGCTCGACGCGCGCGGCAATCCCTACGGTTTCGTGCGCAACGGCGGCAACATCGTGATCGGTGGCGATATCAATCACGTCAACGGCACCGCGACGGGCTCGGACCTGTTCATTGTCGTGCGTGATGGCGCATTGCTCGACGCGTCGGGTGCGCAGGCCACCCTCAATGTCGACGCGCAAGGGAACCGACTCGTCGCATCGAATGGCGGCAGCATCTCGCTGGCATCCAACAGCGGTCTTTATCTGGACGGCGCGTTCAAGGCCGCATCAGGGGGCGGCAACGCGGCCGGCGGCACCCTGTCGGTGGCGCAAATCACCGCGATGTACCGGAAGAATGACGCCACCCAACGTGTCTTGAAAGCACGCGAGCTGATTCTTGAACAGACGCAGAGCGCGAGCCCGTTGCGCACGATCCAGACGCCCGCACAGGCGGCTGCGGCATTGACGTACGGCTATGGCCGTTTGTCCGTTGCCCAGATCAACGCGGGCGGCTTCGACAATTTCTCGTTGTTCGCATCAACCGCCGTTGCCGGTGACGTGTCGCTCAAGGTCAACCAGAATCTTCAGTTCTACGGGGGGATCACCACGGTGGCGGGTTCCACCGGTTCGCCGAACGTGCATCTTGAATCCTCGTACCTTCGTCTGGCCATGCAACGTCCGGGCGGCCGGGACGGCTATGTCACCCCCGGCTCGGCGACGCCACAGGTCCGTCCGGTCATCGCCAAAATGGATGCCCTCGCCAATCTGATCGACGTGCGCGGGAATACGATGTTCAATGCCGACCTCATCGAATTGACCAGTCGTGGAGACCTGCGCTTCATGGCGACGGTCGACGGATGGGACGGGCAAGCGCCTGCCACCTCGCTCGTCGGTCCCGGCGACATCACGTTGCGCGCGGCACAGCTGTACCCGGATACGAACGCGGGGGCTGCCGTTATCGCGGGAAGCATTGCGAGCGGGTACGACCCGAAACGCACGCTGACCATTGCACGCACGACCGATACCATCCCCGATGTCCCTTTCTCGGTGTTCGGCACTCTCTCGCTGCTGGCAGCGAATATCGAACAAGGCGGGATCGTTCGCGCGCCGCTTGGACGCCTTCGGATAGGCACAACCGGCTTCAACGATGAGGTCACGCTGAACGTTCACCTGCTCCCCGGGAGCGTGAGTTCCGTGAGCGGTGCCGGGCTTGTCATGCCGTACGGCGGCACGACCGATGGGCAAAGCTGGCAGTACAACGGCAAAGACGTCACGCCAGACGGTGTGGGCGGGTCTGACTTCCGCGGCAATCTCGTGCGGGGTATGGTGCTGGGCGGGAAGTCGATCACTGTCGATAGCGGCGCAGTGCTGGACCTTTCCGGCGGCGGGGAACTGACGGGGGCAGGCTTCGTCTCCGGGCGCGGAGGGTCCACGGACGCGCGCTTCTATCCGCTGGTGCAAGTGGGGCCGAACGGCGGACTGACGCTGCCGGACCTGAAGACCAATCCGGTTTACGCGATTGTTCCCGGCACACAAAGTGGCTACGCGCCGTCGTCGGGCGGCGGTGCCGCCGATCCGGCCATCGGCCGCCAGATCACCATTGGCGCGGGGGTGCCCGGACTTCCGGCAGGCACTTACACGCTGATGCCCTCGACCTATGCGCTGCTGCCGGGCGCATTCCGGGTGGAGATCAACGCACGCGCGGGACAGGGGGCAGGCGGGGCGGCGCTGGCAATGCGCAATGGATCGTGGTCGGCGTCCGGCACGCTGTCGGTCGCAGGAACCGGTACGCACGATAGCCTCGCCAGCCAGATCATTCTCACGCCTGCAAAGGTCCTGCGGACCTATTCTCAGTACAACGAAACCGGCTTCACCGCATTTTCGCTGGCGGATGCCGCTCGTCGAGGGATTCCACGTCCCGGATTACCGGCCGACGCGAAGACGCTTCAACTGACGTTGCAGCAAGGGGCGGGGGCGAATGCCTTCCGATTCGACGGCATCGGTCGCTTTGCACCCGCAGCGGGGGGCTACGGGGGGACGGTATCCGTTGTCGTGCCTAACGTGGGTCAAAAGCAGGCGATCGAAATTGTCGCCGCGCAGGCCACCGCCGGGTTTGCCGGCGTCACGCTGCGGGCAGACAGCCTGAACAATATCGGCGCAGCCCGCATGGTCATCGGGGGCATGACAACGACGACCTACGGGCAAGGCGGCAACTATGTGACGTTCGGTGAAAATACGCCGCTGGAGATCTACCTGCGCAGCGGCACCACGCTTTCGGCACCGGAAGTTTTCCTGGTGGCATCGGAATCCTCCGACCCGACGGCACCCGGTGGCCTGATCCGGGTGGAGCAGGGCGCGAGTATCAATACGCTCGGCCGTGGCAAGGTCGCTTACGACGCCGCCGACGGCTTCGTCTATAAATCGGACCGCTATGTGCTTGCCGCGTCCAACGGGCTGCTCAACATCTTGCCGTCGACCAGTAGCGCGCGTGGCGCACTGGAGATCGGTGTGTGTCTCACCGGCGAATGTGTCGGCACGACAACGCTCTATTCAGAAGGCACGCTGGCCGCGTCGACCACCGGGACATTCACCATTGACGACGCGGTGCGCTACGGCACGCGCAATCTGACGCTGGCCGTGGGCGCGATCAACATCGGGTCCACGCAGGCGCTCGCAGCGGCGCAGGCAAACGGCACCGCTGCGGCGGGGCTGGCGATGAACCAGCGCGTGCTGGATCGTTTGCTGCACGGTGACACGTCGACAGGCGCCCCCGCGCTGGAAACGCTCACGCTGAGCGCCGCAAACAGCATCAATTTCTATGGCGATTCGGTACTCGATACCTATGACAAGGCCACCGGCAAGTCGTCGCTGAGCCGTCTGGTGCTGACGACCCCGGCCATGTACGGGCAAGGCGACAGCGCAAGCGTCGCGACAATTCGCACGGCGAATCTGGTCTGGGGCGGCACGTCGAACATGCCCGGCACGGTGATTGCCGGCGGCGCAGGCACGGGGGCCGGGACGCTGAATCTGGAGACGGATCGCTTCGAATTCGGCTTCAGCCCGTTCGCTCAGCCGAGCAGTGTGACCTCGTACGAGCGGCTGGCGCTGGGCTTCGCGAACGTCAACATCAAGGCGAGCGAGCGCATTACGTCGAACCACCGGGGCAGCCTGTCGGTGTATCAATCGCAAGGCGCTTACGACACTTACAACGGGTTCCAATACCAAGGCGGCAACCTGAACCTGACGACACCCCTGATGACGGGGGCTGCGGGTTCATCGAGCCGAATCACGGCAGGCGGTGCGATTTCCGTCGCGGCACCGGCGGGCGCAACGCCCGTCGACCACTCCCGCGATATCGATGCCCTTGGCGCGGATCTGACCCTGCACGGCGACACCTTGCGTGTGGCCACCGCCGTGGTGTTGCCGAGCGGCAAGCTCACGCTGATTGCCGACAAGGACCTGACACTGGCCGACAGCGCGCAGATCGATCTGGCAGGACGCAAGCGAAGCTTCTTCGACGTCGACAAATACACGTGGGGCGGCGACGTCGTGCTGGAAAGCCGTGGCGGCAACATCTTCCAGTCTGCGGCGTCGACGATCGACATCTCCGCCGTCAACAGCAGCGCCGGCACGCTCAAGGCGGTGGCCCTCGATGCGGCGGCGGGGCAGGTGGACTTGCAAGGCAGGATTCTGGGCAAGAGCAGCGGCTATTACGACGCGAGCGGCACGCTCGTGCCGTTCAAGTCCGCCCGGGTGGAAGTCCGTGCGCAATCGCTGGGCGCGGGGTCCCCGGATACCGAGTTCGCGGCACTCAACACGCGTCTGAACGAGGGAGGCGTATTGGGCGGTCGCAGCTTCCAGCTCAAACGCGGCGATCTGACGATCGGTAACGAGGTCAAGGCGGGCGAAGTCAACGTGTCTGTCGACAATGGCCGCCTGATGGTGGCAGGACGTATCGATGCGAGCGGAGACGCTGTCGGCACCATCCGTCTGGCCGCAAAAAATGGGCTGACGTTGACCGACGGTGCCGTCCTTGACGCGCATGGCACGCTGTTGCGTGTGGACAGCTACGGCAAGATCATCGACAGCCCGAACCGGGCCATCGTCGAACTCAGCTCGGGTGACGGCACGCTGACGCTGGCGGGCGGTGCGCAGATCGATCTGCGACACGGCACAGGAGCGGCGTTTGGTGCGGTGCCGGGACAGAACGATGGGGTGTCGCGCGGCACCCTGACGCTGAATGCCCCGCGCGTGGGCAGTCAGGGCCGTGTCGACGATGCCGACGCCCCGACATATGGCGACATCGCCATCGATGCGCGTGGCGGCGTGGCGATTCGCGGCGCGAAGTCGATTGCCCTGAATGGCATGCAGCGTTACGCCGATGCACCTTATGCAACCGTCAAGGACGCTAACGGCAATGTGGTGCTGGACGTCAACGGCAAACCGGTGCTGGAACTGGCGGCGGGTGGCCGTCCGTATCAGGTGATCGATCAGGCCTACCTCGACGCCAAACACGCCGACAGCACGCAATTCATCGACCATGCGCTGGCCAACGGCAATCTGCTGAACGTGAAGATGGCGGGGTTGAACAACGCCAACTACCTCAACGTCTTGCATTTGCGTCCCGGCGTTGAAGTCGTCAGCAAGACCGCCGACGGCGACATGGTGGTTCGTGGCGATGTGGATCTGTCCGGCTACCGCTATGCGAGCCTGAATCCGCTGTCGGCGAAGACCGGTGTCTATGGCTCTGGCGAAGTGGGCATGCTGACCGTGCGCGCCGGCGGCAATCTCGACATTTTCGGCAGCATCAACGACGGCTTCTCGCCGCCACCGGTCACCAAGGACGACTCGGGCTGGATGCTGTTGAAGGGGATCAACTTCGGCGGCGACGACATCGTGGTGCCGGGCGTGGGTGTGACGCTGGCCGACGGCACTGCCTTCCCCGTCGGTTCTGTCCTCAATTACGACGTGCCGATCAGAGGCTTCGTTATCCCGGCAGGGGCGCGCGTGCCGGTATCGGTCACGCTCGCCGAGCCGTTGGTGTTGCCCGCCGGGACGGTGCTCGCAGCCGCCATACGCGACAGCGCCGGCAACGTGCTTTACGCGGCGGGCACCGTCCTGAAGACGACCGTCACCATCGCCGCGAACGCGCGTCTCGACGCAGGGTCGGTGTTCACCTCTGGCGTGAGCGTCAGCGCGATGATCTGGCCGAAAGGCATACCGTTGCCCGGTATGCCAGACCCGGGAGAGGGGACCCTGACGCGAAACTTCGTATCGCTTAACGGCGCCAAAGCGCTTGCTGCCGGTGCGATCATTCCGTCGGGAACCGACGTCAAACTGCCGGGGGATGCCGACTCGGTGGCATTGCGCCCGGAGATTGGCGGACGTCAGGGCAAGGTGTGGGCGCTCGCGCAAATGTTGCCGGAGGGGTCGCAGTCGTGGTCGATGCGACTGGTGGCGGGGGCCGACACCGACGCCGCCGACAGCCGCATTGTGCAAGCGCGCCCGCCGCATGGTGATCTGCGACTGGCGGACAGTCACTACGGCATGTATGGCCGGGGTATTCCGCCCAAGGGGGTCGGATACTGGACGCAAGCCGCCGCAGACCTCGGCATCGACGGCATTGTGGCCGGGGAGAAGATCGAAGATGATTTTCTCAAGAGCATTGGCGTCGACATGACGGCCGAAGAGTTTTGTAAGAACGATTCAGAAAACTGTCTGGTGAAGGTGAGCTACACCTGGACCCAACAAGGTGCGGACGAATTTGCCGACCCGAGCGTTCACGCGGGTGACGTGGTGGATACCGTGGGCTTGCAATGGCCAACCTTGTGCGAGGACAACCCGACATGGTGTACGACCCCGGGCATGACCTATGCCTACTCCCCGACGAACCAACGCTTTAGCGTGTTGCGCACGGGCACGGGCGATCTGGAACTGCTCAGTGGCGGCAACATGCGCATGGACTCGCTGTTCGGTGTCTATACCGCAGGCACGTCGTCGAGCGCCACGCGTCCGGGCGACCCGTTCAATCAGCCGCGCGGGAAAAATTCGTTGGGCAAGGTGCTCAGCGAAGTGGCTGGCAACAATGAGCCGTTCGTGAACGGCGGCGAGGAGAGCTTGTATCGCGCGTGGTATCCCGATCAGGGCGGCAATCTGTTGCTGCGCGTCGGGGGGAACCTGACGGGATCGTTGCTGCAACCGAGCGGGGCGAGCTCCACGCGACCGCTGCCGGAGGATGCCGGCTATGACAGCGCCAATGTCGGCACGTGGCTCTGGCGTCAGGGCAGTGCCGATGTCGATATCGGTGCACCGGCGCAGCCTACGGCATGGTGGATCAACTTCGGTAGTTTTGTCAGTGGGTTGGGTAACGGTGTCACGCGTCTGGTCGGCTTTACCGGCTTCGGAACGCTGGGCGGCGGCAATCTCACGGCGCAGGTCGACGGCGACGCAGGTCAGTTGGCAAGGCTCGTGGGCAGCCGGTATGACATCAACGTGAACGCGCGTCCGCAGGGGCTTGCGCTGGCCGTCGGGGGCACCGGGCGCGTCGCGCCGGATGGCAGCATCTCCTTGACCGGCGGCGGCGATCTCGACGTGCGTGTGAGCGGCGCGATCAATCCGATCGGTGTGAGCGCCCTCAATCATGCAAACGGCGTGGTCACCAATCTGCGAGGTCATACGGAGATCAAGGCCGCGACGATCGGCGCGATCGATCTTACCTACGGGAGCACGGCCACCCAACATACGCCGAATGAAACGCGCGCCTTCGATGCTTTCCGGTCGACGCGAGGCATTGCGCGGGGCGGGTTCACACTCGTGCCGGGGGACGCCACCTTTAGCCTGTATTCGTTGGCGGATCAGGTCACGCAGGACGTCGCGGACCCGGGCCGCCTGACGTTGGAGTTTTATTCGCCCTACGTGAGCAAATCCGCCATCAATGGTTATGGCTGGAGCTGGTTCACCTTGTGGACGAATCGCACCGCCATCGATATGGTGTCCGCCGGGGGAAATCTCACACCCTTGACGAGCATGGTCGGCACCGTCACCGACGAGGGGATCGTGTACCCATCGATTCTGCGGGCGGTTGCGCCGAGTGGCAGCCTGTACTACGGCCAGGCGGTTCGTTTCTACCAAGCTGACAGCAGCGTCGCCCCCATGCCCCTGCTGCTTGCGCCGTCGGCGTCGGGCGGTGAGTTGCAATTTCTCGCAGCCGATTCGATTTTCGCAGGGGTGTTCACGGTCAGCCCGTCGAGCGCGCCGACGAGCACGATGCCGACACCGCAACGGCCTGCGTATCTCGCATGGATGTACCCCATTGGGGGCTCATACGCGTCGACGGCGGACGCCCGCAACTATGCGGGGGACGGTAATCGCGCGAACGGCTCGACGTTCCCTATGTTTGTCTTCGGTGCAAACTCTGCGGCCGGGTTGCCGAATACGGGCGCGTCAACGTCGCTCTTTTACGCGGTGGAGGGTGATCTCGTCGGCGTGAACACCGGACGTGTCCTGAAATTCACCGGCAAAGGAAACTTCTTCGAAAAAGACCCGAGACTCGGCCGCACATGGTACGAAGGCGGGCCGGTCGCCATGCGGGCAGGGCGCGACATCGTGAGAAGCGGGAGTCTGGTGCTCGAGGACGGTGCGGGAATCGGGAATGCCGAGTTCGGCTACACCGGCACGGGGAACTTGTTCGTGCACAGCAATGCGTCCGATGTTTCGGTGGTGTCCGCTGGGCGCGACATTCTGTACAGCACGTTCAACGTGGCCGGCCCCGGCACATTGGATATCAGTGCCGGTCGCAACATTCTGATGGAGGATCGAGCGGGGGTTACGAGTCTGGGGCCGGTGGTGTCGAGCGACACGCGCCCCGGGGCGAGCATCGCCATGCAGGCGGGCGTGGGGGCGAAGGGACTGGATTACCTCCAGTTCGTCAAACCCTATCTGGACGCGACGAATCTGGCGCGTACCGGCGTACCGCTGGCCGATCAGGCGGGCAAGGTCGTCAAGACGTACGAAACCGAACTCGTGACATGGCTTGGCGAACGTTACGGATTCTCGGGGACGGCAGACGAAGCGCGTGCCTTCTATTTCGCGTTGCCGGTGGCGCAGCAGCGTGTCTTTGCCCGCAACGTTTATTTTGCGGAGTTGAAGGCCGGTGGTCGCGAGTACAACGATCCGGCGAGCCCGCGCTACGGTAGCTTCCTGCGCAGCCGCAATGCGATTGCCGCACTTGCACCCGACATCGATGCGGACGGTAATCCGGTGACGTACGCCGGCGATATCGTGATGTTCCGGGGGCTGCGCACCACGTATGACGAACTCAACCGGCGGTATGAATATGCGCCGCGCAGTGGTTTCGTCCGAACCAATTTCGGCGGCGATATTCAGATGCTGACGCCGGGTGGCCGAATGGTGGTTGGCATTGAGGGTGCGGCACCGCCTGCGCAATCGGGGGTGTTGACGCAAGGGGGCGGCAACATCGAGATGTTCTCGCACGGCAGCATCTTGCTGGGGCAGAGCCGCATCATGACGACGTTTGGCGGCGACATTCTGGGATGGTCGTCGGAAGGCGATATCAACGCCGGTCGAGGCTCGAAGTCCACCGTGGTGTACACGCCGCCCAAGCGTGAATATGACCAATGGGGCAACGTCAAGCTATCGCCGCAGGTGCCGAGTACCGGTGCCGGGATCGCCACGCTCAATCCGATTCCCGAAGTGAAGGCAGGCGACGTCGATCTGCTAGCGCCGTTGGGGACGATCGATGCGGGCGAGGCGGGTATTCGTGTGTCGGGCAGTCTGAATCTGGTGGCGCTGCAAGTGGTAAATGCCGCAAACATTCAGGTGCAGGGCAAGTCGGCGGGATTGCCGGTTGTCGCTGGCGTGAACGTTGCCGCGCTGACCAATGCCAGCGCGAGCGCATCGCAGGCGGCCGCTGCGGCGCAGGACGCCGTGCAGCGTGAGCGCAATGCCGCACGTCAGTCACAGCCGTCGATTTTCACGGTGCGCACGCTGGGGCAGGGTAGTGAACCGGCGACTGGGGAGCCGGGCAGAGCGGCACCGTTGCGCTCGTTGTTGTCACCCACGACGACAGGCTACAACGCGTCGAACCCGGTGCAGATCGTGGGGCTGGGGGAGAAGGTCGATCAGGCGCTGTGGTCTCGTCTTAGTGATGCGGAACGTCTGGCGTTGCGGCAGGATCGGTAAGTCTCGAGGTTAAATCGTCAGGGGGTGAAGCCCATCGGTCTGAGTGTTAGTTCGGTCGGTGGGCTGTTTTATTTGAGGGGGGCTGTGGCCCGGAAAATGCTGGGGGCAGCCGCGGCTGAATAGGGGCTCGTTGGGTAGACGAACACCGGAGCGTATGAATTTAATCGGGAACTAGGCGGGTGACGGAGTCGGCATAGGATGCAGCGGTGCAACTGGATGCGTTTGCATCCTGTTAATACCGCTGATAATGAATGGCGGAATTCGACCCGAAGCCGCCCTCTGCCTCGCCAGCAGGCGGTCGTTGATGCGTATATAGCCGACCTACTCAAGCAATTGTTTCGGCCGAATTTTCGATTGAAAAGTTAGTCGAAGTCTATCCTGAAGGCGCACTCATCTTTGTACTGCTGCATTAATTCGCCCAGGACCGAATTCGAAAGGGCAGTCGTCAACGCGACCTTCAACTCCGGTGTGACGCCGTCCAGGTGAAAGGAAAACCACCACCCAGACGGCGCATCGACCCAGGACACAAATAGGTCTTCGCTGCTGGTGCTCCAAAACTGAACGCTCTTCGGAGTCGCCATAGACGCTTGGTTCGTGATCATGTCACGGGGAATCGCGATCTGTTTGCCGTCGTCGATCCAGCACGTTACTCGCCCCGTTTCTGGATTGGCAAGTGAAAATCCAAGCGGCTGGAGCAACGCCTCGACAAAGGAAAAAATGTCCGGAAATGGGCCCTTTAGTAGGACCATCAAAATAGGCTTTGCCATGGCGCGTTCGAACTTCGGTATGTAGTTGTAACGGTGAGGTCGCGTGGCAGTCTTCCGTCGTGACCGATTGTTCACGATTCTTGTGACGATGTCGAACGTCTGCACATGGCCGTACGAAGTCCTAGGGCCGCGCGTGACTGCCCCGGATGCAGTCACCGTTGAAGCCAATCTTCGCGACCGATGCCATACACGTGATCACATTCGTCGTATGCCTCGTCGATTGAAAGAAACAAATGATCCGAAGTCGGAAATGGCGCGTCTAGAGATTCATACCGCATCAGTAGAAAGATTCCGTCTTCGAGTTTTTCAATCTCGATCTTTACGGTCGTGCCTTCGTTTTCGCCTCGGCCATCAAGGGATTTTCGAGTTCGCGCCCAAATCAGCATAGGTGGCTCGTGTTCGTCGAACGTAGTATTCCTATGCGCGCCGATAGTCGTCCGGCAGCAGGAACGCGACGCATATGACAACGTTTCGCGTTACTCGTGCCAATTCGTGACGAATGATTCAAAACTGCTCGAGACGAAATGTATTTTTCCCGTCGCTTGATCCAGAAATTCAACGGTGGGCGGTATCGTTTCATAGTTCAAGAGGATCATCCCGCCCATTGGATCTCTAGCAATTGGCACAAACTGTGATGGTAGGTTCATTGCCTGAGGCCGCAGATACCACAAGACTGTGAATAGATCTGGTGTGGTTGAGATTTCAAAAAAATCGCTAATACAGGTTGCGAAATCTGCAACGCGAAACTCTGAAATCTCCGGGCTCGCGCCATTACAGAATCGTGCCAAATCTACGTAGGCGGGCGGGAGCGGATATCCCAACCGTTGCTCCAGTGCGGCGATTGCATCTTCGCTCGCACTTTCCCCTTGCGCGATGCCGTAACTCGTCCAGTCGATGTTTGCCATCGAAACGTCCTCCCACTTGATTGCTGTAGTGTTCATCACTTCCCAGAGGAGCCGCCCTTGGCGATCGCGGTCAAAAGCGATCGGCTGCTCATGCCCGTACTTTTTCGAACGCTAAGGCATTCGGATTTATGGATCCGGCATCGACAGCCGACGATCGATAGTTTCGACGGCACGTTCAATCGAAGCGTTGGCTGTGTCGATGACAAGATGTTCTGATTCCCATGCATCGTATTGACGCTCGAGCACGTCCTTCCAGGTTGGCAGCTTGTGGCCAAGGATGTCTGCCTGTCGTTCCTCGACCCTCAAACGGTGCGCCGTTTTATCTGAACAGATCAACTCAATCTCGAAGATGCTCACGCCTGCTTCAAGCGCCACACGTCTCCAAGCGTTACGCGTCACATGCAGCGAATTGACTGAGTCCGCAACGACGGTCAACCCAAGGCGCAAATTATCTTTCGCAACTGCATATCCGGCCAGATAGCCGGCAGGTCCGATATCCGCCCCGTTGCTCCCGGCCGCCATAAAAGCCTGTTCCAACGTATCGATCCGCAAATATACTGCCGCGAGCTTGCGAGCAAGTGCTTGCGCTACCGTTGTCTTTCCGGTGCCCGGTAGCCCTCCGAACGCAATCAACATTTTCGACGCTCCCTGCATTGGAATATTGGCTGATTGTCGCGGATTGCAGCCGCGACCTCCAGTGGCCGGTGTTGGCCGAAAACGGTCGTCGCCCTTAGGTCGCTGAAACTTTTTCCAATCTATACGGCCCGCGCCCAGCGGCGTAGCGTGCGAGACATCCCGACCCCGCTACGCCGTTAGCGTTTTATTTCCGATGAACACCGCCTCAGCGCCCTCCGCAACTAACGTGATAGAATCGTTGACTGATCAAACATTGATCCGTCCAAAAAATGTCTTCTAATCCGTCCACCCCGCATTCGGCGGGGCAGGTGTTGCCTTTTCGGCAGTCCATCGTGGCGATGCTGGGTTTGTGTTTCTGTACGATGCTGGTCGCGCTCGACCAGACCGTCGTCGGGACCGCGCTGCCGACCATCGTCGCTGAACTCAAGGGGTTCGAGTACTACGCGTGGGTTGCCACGTCGTATCTGCTCACCTCCGTCATTACCGTGCCGATCTTCGGCCGGCTCGGCGACTACTACGGGCGAAAGCCGTTTGTGATCGCCGCCATCGTCGTCTTCACCGGGGCTTCCGTCCTGTGTGGTGCGGCGAACAGCATGCCGTTCCTCGTGATCGCGCGTGCGCTGCAAGGCATCGGTGGCGGCATGCTCGTCGGTACCGCCTTCGCCTGCATTCCTGAACTGTTCCCCGATCCGCACGTGCGCCTGCGCTGGCAAGTCATGCTCAGCTCGGCGTTCGGTATTGCGAATGCCATCGGCCCCTCGCTCGGTGGCTTTCTCACGGAAGCCTATGGCTGGCGCTCGGTGTTCTACGTGAACCTGCCCGTCGGCTTGCTCGGCCTCTGGTTTGTCGCTCGCCATCTGCCCCATATGCGCGCCGACGAACACGGCAAGGCCAGTCTCGACTGGCTGGGCGCACTGCTGATCGCCGCCGCACTCGGCAGCCTGCAAATGCTCGTCGAATGGTTGCCGGCAGACGGTCTCTCGCGCGGCGTGGTGTTTCTCTTCGTCGCGTTCGTCGTGACGTCGCTCGCGCTCTACTGGTGGGAGCAACGCACGTCGCATCCGATTATTCCGTTCGAAATGTTCCGTAACCCGAGTCTGGCGGCGCTCTTTGTACTGGCGGTTTTTGGCGGCTTTTCGATGTTCGGTGTGCTGTTCTACGCGCCGTTGATGTTGCAAGGCGGCTTTGGTCTGTCGCCCCGCGAAACCGGTTTGCTGATCACGCCTATGGTGGTGTGTATCACCGTCGGCAGTATTGCCAATGGTCGACTGATTACGCGTCTGCGCAATCCGAATGTCATGCTCTATGGCGGCTTCTTATTGCTCGCGATTGCTTGTGCAGGCGTGATCACCACGCATCGCGGCACGCCGCATGGCCTCATCGCTTTCTATATGCTGCTCGCCGGTCTGGGCCTCGGCTTTGTGTTGCCGAACCTCACGGTGTTCGCGCAGGAAGTGGCGGGACGTGCGCACCTTGGCATTGCCACCGCACTCATGCAGTCGCTGCGCATGATTGGCGGCATGCTCGGGACGGCAATCGTCGGTACGCTCGTGGGCCATAGCTACACCGCACGCGTGAAGGAGTCACTCGTCGCTACCGGCGGCCAGCAATGGACGGCGCAACTCACCGATCCGCAGATTCTCGTCAACGCGCAAGCGCAGAGCGATTTTCTGGCAACGGTGGCCCATATGGGACAGAACGGCGCGTTGCTGATCGAAGCGTCGCGTACGGCGCTCGTCGGCGCCATTCACAACGGACAGATGCTGTCGCTCGCCGCGGCACTTGCTGGGCTGTGGTTTGTTCGCCGTGTGCCGCTCATTCGTCTTTCGCGCGGCGCCAAGCCGACGCCGCCTGCCGGAGAGTAATGGCATGCCGACACCACTGAAACGCAACGTCATTCAGCAACTGAGCCTGACGTATCGCGCCATGATGAGCGCGTTCGACGCCAAGGTCGGGCACCCGCTGCCACGCTGGCGCATCATTTTTGCGCTGGCCGAGCGCGGTACGTGTTCGCAGAAGTTTCTCGCCGAACACTGCCGTCTCGATCCCGCGCAACTCACGCGCCAACTGCAATCGATGGAAGCGCTCGGCTGGCTCACACGCGTGACCGATCCCGATGACAACCGGCTCACCAACGTCACGCTCACCGACGATGGCAAGCGCGTGCACGATGAAGCCACGCCGCGCCGTCAGGCGTTTTTCGACGATGCGCTCGACGGCATGACCGCCGCCGACATCGCCGCACTGGAAAGCGCATTGGTTCATCTCGAAGCGCGCTTCAAGTCGGTATCGTCGCGTGCGCGTGGCGGGGAGGACGCAGGTAAGGCTGTCGCAGAGAAGGGTAATGACGCGACGCCAGAGGCATCGACGGCACCGCGCAAGCGTGCGGCGAAAAAGTCGATCGTCACTTAGTCAGTCCGCCAGTCAGCCGACAACTCGCCCGAAAGTCAGTCCGCCATTCGGTCAGCCCGTCAGCCTTGTGTAGCGATCGCACCCGCCTCAATGCAAGAAGCCGCCCTCGGGCGGCTTCTTTGCTTTCACCTGCGCGTTCGTCAGTCGATCAGAAGAACGTCTGCACGACCTCAACCACGTTGTAATCGCCATCGACGACCGGCAGGTGACGCCACTTGTCGAACGTGAGGCACGGGTGCGAGATGTCGAACGCGATCATGTCGCCCACTTGAATGTCGTCGCCCGGTGCGATGCGCAGATAAGCGTGCTGATCCATCATGCCCGTGATTTCCCAATGCTCGGGCGTCGCGGCCGGTGCCTTGTCCTTGCCCGGACGGAAGCGCTGTGCCGGTTCCGGCATACCCGCATCGAACGCCGCGTCGCGCTTGCCCAGCGCAATGATGGCGCGCTCGGCTTCCGGAATCGATTGCACGTAAGCCCACAGTTGCAACGCCGGTTGCAGTTGCGAGCGCATTTGCTTCGCAATCGGATTACGCGTGGCGATCTGCGCCTGCGCGGCCTTGTAGATGCCCACGTCGTGCGTGAGATAGCAGCCGGGACGCAGCACCACGTCGAGCGGCGCGCCCACGTCCTTGTTGGCGAACTCTTCCGCCACGATGTCGTACCACGCCGAGCCCGCCCCCGATAGCACCGCCGGCGTGCGCTCGATGCGACCCGCCGCGATCAGCTCGCGTGTGATGCCGACCGCACGTTGCAGGAACGCGCGAATATCGGCTTCCGTGCTGAGTACGCCCTCGTAGACTTCGACACCCGCCAGCTTCACGGCGTCTTTGTACTCGGTAAGCGCATCTAGCACCGCCTGCTGTTGTGCGCTATCACGCACACCGGTACGTCCACCCGTCACGCCCAACTCGATCAGCACCTGAATCTGCTGCTTGCGGGCGCGGAAGAACTCGCCCAAATGCGCGACCGCTGCGGCGGAATCCACCAGACAGAAAAACTCGAAACTCGGATCGGCGAGCAGGTCGGCAATCATCGTCATGTTGCGCTTGCCGACCAACTGGTTGGCCATCAACACGCGACGCACGCCATGGTGATACGCCGCATTGGTTTGCTGCGCAGTGGCCAGCGTGATGCCCCACGCGCCACCGTCCAACTGACGGCGGAACAGCTTCGGCGCCATCGTCGTCTTGCCGTGCGGCGCGAGCTTCACCCCGTATTCGTGAACGAAACGCTGCATCCACGCGAGGTTGTGGCGAATCTTGTCCTCGTAGAGCACCGCCGTCGGCAGGCTCAGGTCTTCGTTCAGCAAATTCCAGCCCAGTCCCGTCGTGGCCGACGGCGCCAAGGCGGCATCCAATGCGCCGAGCCCCTTGTTGAGGGTATCGATCATGCCATGTTGATAGTTTGTATCAGTCATTGAGAATTCTCCACGAAGAGCCCGCGGGCCATGCCTCGCCATTAGCCGAATGGCTCCTATAATAGCGTTGAATTACCAGCGTTTGACAATTTTGTTATAAAGTACCAGAAATTCGTCAAAATCTGAAACCGGCGCCCATCGGGGCCCCACCCCGACCCAATTTGCGATCCAATCCGCGACCCAATACATGACTGAGCCCTTCGATATCGTGACGCGCGTGGCAGAACGCAGCGACGCCCTGAGCCAAGCCGAGCGCAAGGTCGCGCAGGTGGTGCTCGAGGACGTGGCGGGCGCCGCAGCCTCATCGATCAACGTGCTCGCAGACCGTGCTGGCGTGAGCGAGGCGAGCGTCACGCGTTTTGCGAAGGCGATGGGCTGCCGCGACGTGCGCGATCTCAAACTTCGTCTGGCGCAGGCGGCGGTGGTCGGGCAGCGCTTCTTTGGCGCGAACGCCGCCAACGGACAAGATGGCTCGGGCGAGACGATCGATCGCATCGCGGACGATATTCAGACAACGCTACAGGTGCACCGCGCGCTCATCAAGCCGGACACGGTGCGGCGCGCCGCCGGACGCCTCGCGTCCGCCCGCATGGTCTACGCGTTCGGGATGGGCGGCGGCTCGTCGCTCATGGCCGACGAAGCCCGTTACCGCCTCGTGCGGCTTGGGCGCCCGATTGCCAGCTATCAGGACGCCGTGCTGGCGCGCATGGTGGCGGGCACGCTGAATCGTGAAGACGTGGTGCTGGCGTTTTCCGTCAGCGGTCACACGCCGGAGTTGCTGTCGGCCTGCGAGGTCGCCCGCGAATACGGCGCGCAGTTGATCGCGATCACGGCCACCGGCTCGCCGCTGGCGGCGCTCGCTGATGAAGTGCTGCCGATTCGCGCGCTGGAAACCGATTTCATTTTCAAACCGTCGTCGTCGCGCTACGCCATGTTGCTGGCCATGGATGTGCTCGCCACGGAACTGGCGCTACTGGCCAAGCCGCAGAGTCAGGCGCTGCTGCGGCGGATCAAGTACGTGCTCGACACGCATCGGGGTGGCGGCGATCGCCAGCCTCTGGGAGATTGATATGACTGATACCCCCGCAACCGCACAATCCGTGGACACGCTGATTACCAACGTGCGCGTGGCCGATGGCTCGGGCGCCACGATGTCCGAGGCGCGCTTCGACGTGGCATTGCGCGATGGCCGCATTCACGCGATTGCGCCCGCGGGCACGCTGTCGGCGTGGCAAGCGGCACAACGCATCGACGGGGCCGGTCAGGTGCTGAGCCCCGGCTTTATCGACGTGCACACCCACGACGACACCAACGTCGTGCGCGCCCCGGAAATGACGCCCAAGCTGTCGCAAGGCGTGACGACGGTGGTCGTCGGCAATTGCGGTATCAGCGCGTCGCCGGTGTCGCTCAAGGGCGATCCGCCCGATCCGATGAACCTGCTCGGGGAGGCCGAAGCGTTCCAATACCTGACGTTTGCCGCCTACGTCGAAGCGCTCGAAAAGGCGCAGCCGGCCATCAACGTGGCGGCGCTCATCGGTCATACGGCGCTGCGCAGCAATCATATGGATCGGCTCGATCGTGCGGCCACCGAGGCGGAAATCGAAGGCATGCGCGCACAACTGCGCGAGGCGCTGGACCATGGCGCTCTCGGTCTCTCGACCGGTCTCGCTTACGCCAATGCCAACGCAGCGCCGACGGAAGAAGTGCTCGCGCTCGCCGAGCCGCTGGCGCAGGCCGGTGGTCTGTACGCGACGCATCTGCGCACGGAATTTGCGGAAATTCTGGAGGCGCTCGACGAAGCGTTTCGCATCGGCCGCCATGCGCGCGTGCCGGTCGTCATCTCGCATCTGAAGTGCGCCGGTGTCGATAACTGGGGCCGCAGCGCAGAGATTCTCGAGGCCGTGGACAAGGCGCAGCGTTATCAGCCGGTCGGCTGCGATTGCTATCCGTACACCGCCAGTTCGAGCACGCTCGATCTGAAGCAGGTGACCGACGACTTCGACATTCTCGTGACGTGGTCGCAACCGCATCCGGTGCAAGGCGGCAAGTTGCTGGCGACGATTGCTGAGGAATGGGGCGTCGATCTGATGGAAGCGGCCAAGCGGCTGCAACCGGCCGGTGCGGTCTATCACTGCATGGAAGAAGACGACGTGCGCCGGATTTTGCGTCACCCCGCGACGGTCGTCGGCTCGGACGGCTTGCCGAACGACCCGCTGCCGCATCCGCGCCTGTGGGGCGCATTCCCGCGCGTGCTCGGCCGTTATAGCCGCGAGCAGCAACTGTTCCCGCTGGCCGAGGCAGTGCACAAGATGACCGGACTGTCGGCCGAGCGTTTCGGGCTGACGGAACGTGGTTTCGTACGTGAAGGCTATTGGGCCGATCTGGTCTTGTTCGATCCGGAAACCGTGGGCGATGCGGCGACGTTTACCGACCCCATGCAGCCCGCGTTCGGTATCGCGGCAGTGTGGGTCAACGGCGTGTTGTCGTGGCAGGACCGCGCCCCGACGTCGGCGGCTCGCTCGGGCCGCTTCGTGCGGCGCGGCACGCCGCAACCGGTTTTGTAAATGCAGTTCAGGCAGTTTTGTCGAAAGGAGCGATGATGAGCATCAAACGATATGGCGTAGAAGGCGGGCAGGGCACTGGCGGCCAACGCATGCCCTTTGCACGAGCTACCGAAGCCGACGGCTTCCTGTTCGTCTCGGGACAGACCCCGATGAAAGACGGCGAAGTGATCGACGGCGGCATCGTCGCGCAGTCGCATCAGGCGATTCAGAACATGATCGCGATTCTCACGGAAGCTGGTTACGGCACCGAGCACGTGATGCGCATCGGCGTGTGGCTCGATGATCCGCGTGACTTTGCCTCGTTCAACAAGGTGTTCAAGGAATACTTCGGCGATCATCCGCCGGCACGCGCCTGCGTGGTGTCGAGCATGGTCATCGACTGCAAGGTCGAAGTGGACTGCGTGGCCTACAAGAAGCCCGCTGCCTGACGAAACGCCTCAGTACGCGACAAACGGCCGACCAATGTGTCGGCCGTTTGTTTTTTCCGCGTCTGGATTCAGCAGACGTATAGGCGAGGGCGGACACGTCGGTGACGGTTCCGCAAAGTCTGCGGTTCGGCTTCGATGGCGGCGTCGATTCTGTGCCTGCACGATGGCGTCTCCCATTTAGCGAGGAGGCGACTTGTGAGGACAGAATCGATTTCGATGGCGACGGTACCGCGTGTCGCCGTCGTGCAACTGCGCGGCGGCTCAAACGACGGCGACGAATTGTTCAACATCGAGGGACTGACGCCCCCCGACGACATGCGCTCGAGTAGCCGGGCCTCCCGGCGCTCGATCAGCGAGCGCAGTCACTCGGCTTACGTGAATGGTTGGGTCGCCGTCGCGCTCACCGCACTCGGCACGGCGGGGGCAGCGGCTGCCACCTATCTCGCGTTTTACGACAGCGCATTCGATGCCGACCCGCCGCCTACCGCTGCCGATAAGCACATCCGTTACGCCGTGGGTGGGACGATGGGTGCGTTGTCGCTGGTGTTGGTGGCGTCAGGATTGCGGCACGCCTGCAAATGCGTGACGGCATGTCGCGGCGAACCGTCGAGACCGTTTGCATCGGCGCGGCACGCCGGCCCGACAACGCGTGACACGGAGGCGGGTGCTAGTGGACACATCTGAGCGCATGGTCCGCCCCGGGCCGACGTCAAGAAGCATTACGAGCCAGATCGAGATGGCACTGGAAACGATCCGCGAGGGTGATTCGTCGGAGTCTGCGGCGCCTGAGATGGCGCTTCCGCAACCGGGGGAGTGGGATGCCGCGCAATGCGATGCCGTGTACCGATGCGGTTACGGCGCGTTCGAGCGTGGCGATTTTATTCACGCGATCGAGTGCTTTGCGCCGCTGCTGTCGGCGTGTCCGCTGGAACCCGACTATGCCGTCGCGCTCGGGCTGGCGCTTTGCCGCGCGGGCGAGGCCGAGGCGGCGTTGCCGCTGCTCATCGCGGCGGCCATGATGGACGAGACGGCGCCCGGGCCGATGTATCGCGTCGCGGAATGCCTGCTCAGGCTGCATTGCTGGGGGCCGGCCGTCCGCGCATTGAAAGAGACGCTCTTGCGTTGCGACGGACAACCGAGACATGCGCCGGTGGCCAGCACGGCGCAAAAGCACCTTTCAGCGCTCGGGTTCAGGTGTTGATTCAGGCTTTGATTCAGGTCCTGAATTACTGGCGTGCGGTACGGGCGTTGTCCGGCATCGGCTGCGTGAAGTTGGTGCGGAACGGGTTGATGTCGAGCCCGCCGCGCCGCGTGTAACGCGCGTACACCGCCAACTGGGTCGGCTTGCACTGCCGCATGATGTCCATGAAGATGCCTTCCACGCATTGCTCGTGAAAGCCGGTGTGCCGGCGATACGAGATCACGTACTTCAACAGGCCTTCCTGATCGATCGGCGGGCCGTTGTAGCGAATCTGCAAGCTGCCCCAGTCGGGCTGTCCGGTCACCGGGCAGTTCGACTTGAGCAGGTTCGAGACCAGCGTTTCTTCCACATGCGGCTCGCCTTGCGCCGCTTTGAGCAGGCTGGCATCCGGCGAGTAGATATCGGTCTCGACGTCCAGTCGATCGACGAGCAGGCCGTCGAGTTCGTCCAGTTGAAGTTTGCCGAAGCCAGCCGGCTCGACCAGCTTCACCTGCACCGAGGCGCCCGCGGCTTCCGACAGATCTTGTTGAATCAACGCGCGCGCGGCGTCGGCATTCGCCAGCTTGGTCTGCGCAAACGATCCCAGATAGAGCTTGAACGACTTCGACTCGATGATGTTCGGCGAGTCGGCCGGCACGATGGCCGTGAGCAGCGCAATGTGCGGCTTGCCCTTGTCGCCCAGCCACGAGAGTTCGTAGCCGTTCCAGATGTCGGCGCCGAAGAACGGCAGGGCGTCCGGCACGCCGATGGCGGCACGCGCCGGGGCGCGGGCAATCGGAAACAGCAGGGACGGGTCGTATTGCTCGGTGTAGCCAACTTCTTTACCGAGCGGAGATTGGTCAGGCGTTGTCATGGTTTGCTATGCCACTGATGACGTGGCCGGTCGGGGTGACCCGCGCGGCCGACTCGCAATGGCGTGTCTGATCGTCGAAAAAGAAATCGGGCTCGAACTCGCGCAGGAATGCGCCCTTGTCCAGCCCGCCCAGAAACATGGCCTCGTCGATGTTGATCTTCCAGTCCATCAACGTGCGGATGGCGCGCTCGTGCGCAGGCGCCGAGCGTGCCGTCACGAGCGCCGTGCGGATTTTCACCGGCACTTCCTGTCCCGCCAGCACTTGCAAACGGTGCAGCGCGAGCAGCAGCGGTTTGAAAGGACCGGGCGGCAGCGGCGTGGCAGCGCGCTCGGTTTCGTGCTGCTGAAACGCGTCGAGGCCGTTGCGCTGGAAGATCTGCTCGGCCTCGTCGGAGAAGAGCACCGCGTCGCCATCGAACGCGATGCGAATTTCGTCGGGATGCAGCTCCGCCTCTTTGGCCGAATCGGGGTACACGCGCGCGGCAGGGAAGCCCGCCATCAGTGCGCTGCGCACATCGTTCTCGTTGACCGAGAGGAAGAGATGCGCGCCGAGCGCGTTCAGATAGCCGAACGGTTCGCGTCCGCGCGTGAACACACCGCGCTCGATCTTCAACCCCTCTTGTTTGGCCGAGCGGAAGACGCGCAGACCGCTCACGGGATCGTTGCGCGAGAGCACCACGACTTCTACGCGATGTTCATCGCCCCGGTTGAACGCGAGCAGTTTCTGCACCAGCGGGAAGGCCACGCCGATGCGCGCGGGCACGTCGAGCCGGTCGAGCTGGTACTGCATGTACGACTGGTCGTCGCCGCTCGCCACGCCGGTCTCATAGACGCGGTTCTCCTCCTCGAAGTCGAACAGCGCGCGCGAAGAGATCGCAACGACGAGCTTGTTTTCGAGTGTGATCGGCATGGCGGCGGACGGTTTCCTATGCGGTTTCGGATGAATAGATGATGCGACGGCTTACCCGAGGAACAGCTTGTACACGGGGTTGTTGCTTTCGTCCCAGTAAGGATAGCCGAGCGTGGCGAGGAAGTCGCTGAACGCCGCCTTGTCCTCATCCGGCACCTGCATGCCCACGAGAATGTTGCTGTAGTCCGCGCCCTGATTCCGGTAGTGGAACAGGCTGATATTCCAGTTCGGGCTCATCGCCGAGAGGAATTTCATCAACGCGCCCGGACGCTCCGGGAATTCGAAACGGAACAGCACTTCGTGGCTCGCCAGCGCGGAACGCCCGCCGACCATGTAGCGGATGTGCTGCTTGGAGAGCTCGTCGTTGGACAGATCGAGTGTCGGAAAACCGTGACGCTCGAAACCGGCCTTGATGCGCGTGCCCTCGTCGCGGTTGTGCATCTGGATACCCACGAAGATGTGGGCGCTGGACGCTTCACTAATTCGGTAGTTGAACTCGGTCACATTGCGGCTGCCCACCACTTCGGTAAAGCGCTTGAAGCTGCCGCGCGCCTCCGGAATGGTCACGGCAAACACGGCTTCGCGGGCTTCGCCGACTTCGGCGCGCTCGGCCACGAAGCGCAGGCGGTCGAAGTTCATGTTCGCGCCCGAGGTGATTGCCACGAGCGTTTCGCCCTTGAGCTTTTCGCGCTCGGCATACAGCTTGGCACCGGCCACCGACAGCGCGCCCGAGGGTTCGAGCACGCTTCGGGTGTCTTGGAACACATCCTTAATGGCGGCGCAGAGCTGGTCGGTGTCGACGCGCACGACTTCGTCGAGATACTTCTGGCACAGACGGAAGGTTTCCGCGCCGACGTACTTCACGGCGGTGCCGTCGGCGAAGAGGCCCACGTCGTTGAGCAGCACGCGCTCGCCCGCATGGATCGACTGCGCCATGGCGTCGGAGTCGACCGATTGCACGCCGATCACCTTGATGTCGGGGCGCACGGCTTTGACGTATGCGGCTACGCCGGCGGCCAGTCCGCCACCGCCGATCGGCACGAAGATGGCATGCAGCGGGCCCTGATGCTGACGCAGGATTTCCATGCCGATGGTGCCTTGGCCGGCGATCACTTCGGGGTCGTCGAACGGCGGCACGAAGGTCAGGCCGCGCTCTTCCTGCAAGGTCATGGCGTGTGCGTAGGCGTCGCTATACGAGTCGCCGGCGAGCACGACTTCGACGTTGCGCCCGCCGTGGGTGCGCACGGCATCGATCTTCACTTGCGGCGTGGTCACGGGCATGACGATCACGGCCTTGCAGCCGAGGCGTGCGGCGGAGTACGCCACGCCCTGTGCGTGATTGCCGGCCGAGGCGGTCAGCACGCCGCGTTCACGTTCGGCTTCACTGAGGCTCGCCATCTTGTTGTACGCGCCTCGAATCTTGAAGGAGAACACCGATTGGTTGTCTTCGCGCTTCAGGTAAATTCGATTGTGCAGCCGCATGGAGAGCGTGCGTGCCAATTCGAGTTCGCTTTCCTTGGCGACGTCGTAGACTTTTGCGGTGAGGATCTTCTTCAGATATTCGGGAGCTGCGTCGGACATGATTTAAGGCTTCTTCAGGTTAGGCACATCAGGAACAAAAGGACAATGATAGACCAGCACGTCCGCCGGGGCGGTCGCGCAAGGTCTCTCGGGAAAAAACGGGAAAGGGGAGTGCGCGCCCTAGCGAAGGTCGTCTGGGGTGTCGATGTCGCGCACGATTCCGGCGTCGTCGACATCGACGATCGTAATGTGCTCGCTAATCAACAACTCGCGCGCGCCGGTATCGCCATCGAGGGCGATCAGACGGGAGGTGTAAGCGGAACCGAAGGCGACCGGATGGCCGCGCTGTCCCTGATAACTCGGCGCAACAATGGCTTCGGGCGAAGTCAGCCCGTCGGCAATGGCGCGAATGGTATGGGGATTGAGGTACGGCATGTCGGCCAGCGCAACGAGCCAGCCGTCGAGATGTTCGAGCCCGGGGGGCGGCGCTTCGTCCACGCAGGACTGAATGCCGGCAGCGAGCGTCGCACCCATGCCGCGCTTGGTCGCGTGGCTCATGACGACTTCACAACCCGCCTGCAACAACACGTTCTCCAACTCGGCCGAATCCGGTCGCACTACCGCGATCACGCGCGGCAATACCGCCAGCAGCGCGTGGGCGCTGGCGAGGGCAACGGGTCGGTTCAGGGGATCGCCTGGCAGCGGCGCGAGCAGCTTGTTCCGGCGCCCAGCCGCATCGAAGCGGGTACCGAGTCCGCCTGCCAGTAGAATGGCCACGGGCGGCGTCGAAGGTCGGGTCATGGGCATGCATTATGCGCCAGACTTTTTGTTTACGCCAAACGCGTGTACCGTCCCGTAGCTCGCGAGACACCGACCGGCCGGTCGGTTTTTTTGACTTCCCCTTATTTCCGCCGGAGTTGCATGGAGTCGTTCATTCCCTGGCTGCTGGGCGCACTCGCGCTGCCCGGTGTCGGCCTGCCAGCCGTCTTCCTCATCGCGTTTTTGTCGGCGACGTTGCTGCCGATGGGCTCGGAGCCCGCGCTGTTCGGCTACGTGGCGCTCAATCCGCATATGTTCTGGCCCGCGATCGTGGTTGCGAGCGTCGGCAATACCGCCGGAGGCATGGTTGATTGGTGGATGGGGTTCGCCGCGCGGCGCGGCTATGTGCGGATCAACGCGCGCCGGCGGGCGCATGCGCGTGCTGAGGCTGTGGACGGTGGGGAATCGGTGAACGTCGAAGGGGTTGCCGACGCAGGTGCTGCCAAGCAGGGTGGCACCAAAGCGCCGATGAACGAGCGATATCACCGCTGGATGCGCCGCTTCGGACCGCCCCTGCTCCTGCTCTCGTGGCTGCCCGTGGTCGGTGACCCGCTTTGCACCCTCGCCGGATGGCTCCGTCTTTCATGGCGCGAATGCCTCGTCTACATCGCCATCGGCAAAACGCTGCGGTACCTCTTCATTACCTACCTGATGCTCAAGGTGCCCGAGTCGTTCTGGCAAGGCATCTTCGCACCGTTCAAACATCTGCTGATCGGTTGACGATTGGAGGGGGCCGGGGCCTGAAACCCTGCGCCTAAGCCCCCTCCGAGACGCGCTCGTTATGCCGTTGTCAGATCGAACGGCAACGCGCGCAGACGCTTGCCGGTCAGCGCGAAAACAGCATTGGCATATGCCGGGGCAAGAGGCGGCAACCCCGGTTCGCCCATGCCGGTCGGCGCATCGCCCGAACTCACGATATGCACGCTGATGGCCGGCATATCGGTCAGGCGCGCCACCGTGTACTGGTGGAAATTGCTCTGCTCGACTTCACCGTCTTTCAACGTGATCGCGGCACCCGTCAACGTCGTGCCCAAGCCCATGAGGGCCGCGCCTTCGACCTGCGCCGCCACCGTCAGCGGGTTGACCGCGAAGTTGCAATGCACCGCCGCCGTCGCGCTCACCAGACGCGGCGTACCGTTCTTCACCTCGGCCACCACGACGTATGCGACGACCGAGTCGAAGGACTCGTGTACAGCCACGCCCCACGCCTGACCCGCCGGCAGCTTCGTCTTGCCGTAGCCCGAACGCTCGACGGCCAGCGCCAGTGCGGCGCGGTGACGCGGATGCTTGTCGCCGATCAACGCGTAGCGATAGTCGACCGGGTCTTGCCCCGCGTTCTTCGCCAGTTCGTCGATCAACGTTTCCATCACGAACGCCGTGTGGGTGTTGCCGACCGAGCGCCACCACAGCACCGGCACGTTGGCCTTCGGGCTATGCAGCGACAGACGCAGCGGCACCGCGTACGGCGTGCCCGCGACACCCTCGACACTGGTGCTGTCGACGCCGTTCTTCACCATCATCTTTTCGAACGGCGTGCCTTGCAGGATCGACTGGCCCACGATGGTGTGATTCCACGCCAGCACGTTGCCCTTCGCATCCAGACCGATCTCGGCGCGATGCACGTACATCGGGCGGTAGTAGCCGCCATGGATATCGTCCTCGCGGCTCCAGATCACCTTGACCGGCTCGCGATGGCCGGCGGTTCGCCACGCCTTGGCGACCTGCGCGGCTTCGACGCCGTAGTCGGAGGTCGGCACCGCACGTCGCCCGAAACCGCCGCCTGCCATCAAGGTGTGTAACTTGACCTGCTCGGGCTTGAGACCGAGCGTGGCCGCGATGGCTGCCTGATCGACGGTCTGGAATTGCGTGCCGGTCCAGACTTCCGCGCCCTTGTCGCTGAGCTGCACGGTGCAGTTCAGCGGTTCCATCGGGGCATGGGCGAGGTACGGGAAGCTGTATTCGGCGACGAGTGTCTTCGGTGCGCCCTTGAGCTTCGAGACGTCGGTGTCGATCGCCACCACGCCCGGGGTCTTCGCCAGTTCCTTGTACTTAGCAAGCTGTGCGGTCGTGTCGACATGCTCGACGCCGCTGGTATCCCACGTCGCGTTCAGGGCGTCGCGGCCGGTCTTGGCCTGCCAGTAGCCGTCGGCGATGACCGCCACTGCCGTGCCGCCCCGGTCGTCGGGAATCTCCAGCACGTCGCGCACGCCTTTGACAGCACGTGCGGCTTTCGCATCGAACGTCTTCACCTTCGCGCCGAAAACCGGCGGGCGGGCGACGAGGGCGACCTTCAGGTTCGGCAACTTGAAATCCATGCCGTACATCGGCGTGCCGGTCGACTTGGCACGCGCGTCGAGCCGCCCGGTCGGTTTGCCGAGCAGGCGGAAGGCCGACGGATCCTTGAGTTTCACGTCGGTCGGCACCGGCAATGCCTGAGCCTTGGCGGCCAGACTGCCGAAGGTGGCGCGCTGGCCGTTGGGGCCGAGGACCACGCCGTTTTCGGTGCGCAATTGCGCAGCCGGTACTTTCCACTGCTGCGCGGCGGCGGCGATCAACATGGCGCGCGCCGACGCGCCAATGCGCCGGTATTGCAGCCACGAGTGCGCGACCGAGCCGGAGCCGCCGGTCATCTGGATGCCGAACAACGGGTCTTTATAGACGTCGGCCGCCGGGGCCAGTTCGCTGCGCACCTTCGACCAGTCGCAATCGAGCTCTTCGGCGACGAGCATGGGCAAGGCGGTTTGCACGCCCTGACCGAAGTCGAGGCGGTTGACCTGAATGGTGACGGTGTCGTCCGGCGCAATGCGCACGAACGCGGATGGCACGACGGGCGTGGCCGCCGGGCCTTCGGCGTGGGCCACCCGGACCGCGCCGGGCCACGACATTTCAAGCATGAGGCCACCCGCCGCGACGGCGGAGGTCTTCAGAAACGCACGGCGGGACACGCCGGTGTAGTCGCCGACCGTGGCACCGGGGCGTAAGTCAAAACGAAGCCCGTGGAAACGAAGTTCGCGCATGGTGATGTCTCCTCGCTTCAGGCCAGCGACGCGGCTGCGTCCTTGATGGCGGCGCGAATGCGCGCATACGTGCCGCAGCGGCAGATGTTGCCGGCCATGGCGGCGTCGATCTGGTCGTCGTTGGGCTGCTTGTTCTCGCGCAGGAGTGCCGCGGCGGACATGATCTGGCCGCTCTGGCAGTAGCCGCACTGGGGCACGTCGTGCTTGACCCATGCGTCTTGCACAGCTTTGCCGACGGGGTCAGTACCGACGGCTTCGATGGTCGTGACCTTTTTACCGGCCACAGCGGAGACGGGGGTGATGCAACTGCGAATCGGGGAGCCGTCGAGATGCACGGTGCAGGCGCCGCATAGCGCCATGCCGCATCCGAACTTGGTGCCGGTCATCGAGAGCGCATCGCGCAGGGTCCATAACAGGGGAGTGGCAGGGTCGACATCGACCTGCACGGGACGGCCGTTCAGTTGAAACGAGACCATAAGACACCTCTTGGCGGGTGAATGATTGGGGGATCGCGCCAACATACTCCTGTTCGGAGAAATTTTCAGCCCACGAATGCGTGTAAGTCGTTGTATTCAAACGGATATAGCGGTCCGTTTTAGCGGATTTCGTGTTTTCGGCGTCCCGCAGGCCCTTAGCCGCGAATTGGTTGGGGAGCCGACGTGTTGCGGTGCAATGAAGTACAATTCGGCCTACATTCCCCTACCAACACTTTCCCAAGCCGGAAGAAAGATCTGGGCATGCGCATCAACTGCCTCACCCCTCAGTGCTACTGCTCGATGACCGGACACGATTCGTCATCGGCGTCTTTGCACGGCAGTCGGCGATCTCGCTGATCGTCCTTGCCGGCCCCGCACACACCCGTCGCCAGCGGCCGGCAATTTCTAGCGCATACCCAATTTGACTTTCGGCGCGTCCCGCGAGACGAACGCCGACGGCGGATGCACCGCCGCATTGACGAGCCCGACAAGATGAACGCACCCTTGCCTGCCTTCGAGCCGCACGACGCAAAGCATGCTGTAGCCGCACAGCCCCCTCGACTGCGCGAAATCCCCTACAACTACACCTCGTTCTCGGACCGCGAAATCGTCATTCGCCTGCTTGGCGCCGACGCGTGGAATATCCTCGACGAACTTCGCGCGGAGCGCCGTACCGGCCGCTCGGCCCGGATGCTCTATGAAGTGCTCGGCGATATCTGGGTGGTACGCCGCAACCCGTACCTTCAGGACGACCTGCTCGACAACCCGAAGCGCCGCAAGCTGCTGATCGACGCGCTCAACCACCGTCTGAACGAAATCGACAAGCGTCGCCGTGCCGACGTGGCCGAACACGCCGACGCCACGGGGCGCGAACGCGCCGCCCGCGTGGAGCAACTGGAAGTGGCCGCGCGCCGCGCCGTTGCCGATTTCGCCGGTGAGTTCGAGAAGATGGCGGAACTGCGCCGCCGCGCGAAGAAGGTGCTGGGCCGCACGACGGCACACGACAACATCAAGTTCGACGGCCTGTCGCGTGTGTCGCACGTGACGGACGCCACCGACTGGCGCGTGGAATATCCGTTCGTGGTGCTCACGCCCGATACGGAAGCCGAAATGGCGTCGCTCGTGAAGGGCTGCTTCGAGCTTGGTCTGACGGTGATTCCGCGCGGGGGTGGCACGGGCTACACGGGCGGGGCGATTCCGCTCACGCCGTTCTCGGCCGTCATCAATACCGAAAAGCTGGAACAACTCGACGAAGTCGAATACTCGGCGCTGCCGGGTGTCGACAAGCCGGTGCCGACGATCTTCTCGGGTGCTGGCGTCGTCACGCGCCGTGTGGCGGATGCCGCCGAGCGTGCCGGGCTGGTCTTTGCCGTCGATCCGACGTCGATCGACGCATCGTGCATCGGCGGCAACGTCGCCATGAACGCCGGCGGCAAGAAGGCCGTGCTGTGGGGCACCGCGCTCGATAACCTCGCGTGGTGGCGCATGGTCGACCCGCAGGGCAACTGGCTCGAAGTCACGCGCCTCGACCACAACCTCGGCAAGATTCACGATATTCCGGTCGCGCGCTTCGAACTGAAATGGTTCGACGGCAATCACGCGCCGGGCGCGGTGCTGCTCAAGACTGAATCGCTGGATATCGAAGGCAAGCGCTTCCGCAAGGAAGGTCTTGGCAAGGACGTGACGGACAAGTTCCTCGCCGGGCTGCCGGGTATTCAGAAGGAAGGCTGCGACGGCCTGATCACGAGCGCGCGCTGGATTCTCCACAAGATGCCGGCGCACACGCGCACGGTGTGTCTGGAGTTCTTCGGCCAAGCGAAGGAAGCGATTCCGAGCATCGTCGAAATCAAGGACTACATGTTTGCGCAGACGGCTGCGGGCGGCGCGATTCTCGCCGGTCTGGAGCATCTGGACGAACGCTATCTGCGCGCCGTGGGTTATGCCACGAAGTCGAAGCGCAACGCTTTCCCGAAGATGGTGCTGATCGGCGATATCGTTGGCGACGACGACACCGCCGTGGCGCAGGCCACCTCGGAAGTGATTCGTATGGCCAACGGCAAGAGCGGCGAAGGCTTTGTCGCCGTGTCGGCCGAAGCCCGCAAGAAGTTCTGGCTCGACCGCTCGCGCACGGCCGCCATCGCGCGCCACACCAACGCCTTCAAGATCAATGAAGATGTGGTGATTCCGCTGCCGCGCATGGGCGAGTACACGGACCACATCGAGCGTATCAACATCGAGTTGTCGCTCAAGAACAAGCTGCAACTGATCGACGCGCTCGAAAAGTTCTTCGAAGCGGGCAACCTGCCGCTGGGCAAGACCGACGACGCGAACGAAATTCCGTCGGCCGAGCTGCTCGAAGACCGCGTGCAGACCGCCCTCACGCTGCTGCGCGACGTGCGCGCACGGTGGGTGTTCCTGCGTGACAACTTCGAGCTGTCGCTCAACGACGCGATTCCGCTGCTCAACCGCCACGGCATTCGCGACATGAATGTGGCGCTGAACGACCGGCTGAACAAGCATCCGGAAACGCGCCTGATCGACCTGCTGCAAGACCGCACGGTGCGCGTGTCGTGGAAGCAGGAAGTGCGCGCCGAACTGCGCCAGATCTTCACGGGCGGCGAGTTCAAGCAGATTCTCGACGAAGCGCAGGCGATCCATAAGCGCGTGCTGCATGGGCGTGTGTTCGTCGCGCTGCACATGCACGCGGGCGACGGCAATGTGCACACGAACATCCCGGTCAACTCGGATAATTACGAGATGCTTCAGGATGCGCACAAGGCCGTGGCGCGCATCATGCAAATTGCTCGTTCGCTCGATGGTGTGATCTCGGGCGAGCACGGCATCGGCATCACGAAGCTCGAATTCCTGACGGAAGAAGAGATCGGCGAATTCCGCGCTTACAAGCTGCGCGTCGATCCGGAAGGGCGCTTCAACAAGGGCAAGCTGCTCGACATGCCCGACCTGCCGGCCGATTTGCGCAATGCCTATACGCCCAGCTTCGGGCTGATGGGCTTTGAATCGCTGATCATGCAGCAGTCGGACATCGGCGCGATTGCCGACAGCGTGAAGGACTGCCTGCGCTGCGGCAAGTGCAAGCCGGTGTGCGCGACGCACGTGCCGCGCGCGAACCTGCTGTACAGCCCGCGCAACAAGATTCTCGCCACGTCGCTGCTGATCGAAGCCTTCCTGTACGAAGAGCAGACCCGCCGTGGTGTGTCGATCAAGCACTGGGACGAGTTCAACGACGTGGCCGATCACTGCACGGTCTGCCACAAGTGCGCGACGCCGTGCCCGGTGAAGATCGACTTCGGCGATGTGACGATGAACATGCGCAACCTGCTGCGCAAGATGGGTAAGAAGAAATTCAACCCGGGCGCGGCAGCAGGCATGTTCTTCCTGAATGCGACGAACCCGGAGACGATCAATATCACCCGCAAGGTGATGATCGACTGGGGCTACAAGGCGCAACGCTTCGGTGCGGACATCTTCAAGAAACTCGCGAAGAAGCAGATGGCACATCCGCCGGCCACGGTCGGCAAGCCGCCGCTGCGCGAAGAGGTGATCCACTTCGTGAACAAGAAGATGCCGGGCAACCTGCCGAAGAAAACGGCGCGCGCGTTGCTCGATATCGAAGACAACAAGGTGGTGCCGATCATCCGCGACCCGAAGGGGACGTCGGTCGATTCGGAAGCGGTGTTCTACTTCCCGGGCTGCGGCTCGGAGCGCCTGTTCTCGCAAGTCGGGCTCGCCACGCAGGCCATGCTCTGGCACGTAGGCGTGCAAACGGTGCTGCCGCCGGGGTATCTGTGCTGCGGCTACCCGCAACGCGGCTCGGGGCAGGGCGAGAAGGCCGAGAAGATCGTGACGGATAACCGCGTGCTGTTCCACCGGGTGGCCAACACGCTGAACTATCTCGATATCAAGACCGTGGTGGTGTCGTGCGGCACTTGCTACGATCAGCTCGCCGGCTATGAATTCGAGAAGATTTTCCCGGGCTGCCGCATCGTCGACATCCACGAATACCTGCTCGAGAAGGGCGTGAAGCTGGAAGGCGTGAACGGTACGCGCTACATGTATCACGACCCGTGCCACACGCCGATCAAGACGATGGACCCGGTCAAGCTCGTGAACCAGTTGATGGGCAGCGAGCACGACGGCTACAAGATCGAGAAGAACGATCGTTGCTGCGGCGAATCGGGTACGCTGGCGGTCACGCGCCCGGATATCTCGACGCAGATCCGCTTCCGCAAGGAAGAAGAAATGCGCAAGGGCGCGGCCAAGCTGCGCGCCGATGGCAAGGTGGGAGATGTGAAGATCCTCACCAGCTGCCCGTCGTGCCTGCAAGGCCTGTCGCGCTATAACGAGGATGCCGACATCACTGCCGACTACATCGTCGTGGAAATTGCCAAGCACGTGCTCGGCGACCAGTGGATGGCGGACTACGTGAAGGATGCGAACAACGGCGGTATCGAGCGCGTTCTCGTCTGATGGCATTTTCGTGGACGCGGCCGATGCCTGACCGACGGACCATGGAGGTGGCATGGAAGTAGTTTTTACTGCGCTCATCCTGCTGTTCGTGGTGGCGCTCACGGGTGTGCTGGGCAGTTTCGTGCGGTTTCTCCCGATACCGCTGGTCCAGATCGCGGTGGGCGCCGCGCTCGCTTATCCGGGCGCGGGCGTCCACATCGATCTCGACCCCGAGATTTTCTTCCTGCTGTTCATCCCGCCGTTGCTCTTTGCCGACGGCTGGCGCATGCCCAAACGCGAGTTCTGGCACCTACGGGTGCCGATCATCGCGATGGCGCTTGGCCTCGTGATCTTCACGGTGCTCGGCGTGGGCTACTTCATCCACTGGATGATTCCGTCGATTCCGCTGGCCGTGGCGTTTGCCCTCGGCGGCGTGCTCTCGCCTACGGACGCGGTGGCCGTATCTGCGCTCACCGGGCGCATGCGCATGCCGACGCGGCTCATGCACGTGCTCGAAGGCGAGGCGATGATGAACGACGCGTCGGGGCTGGTCGTGTTCAAGTTCGCCCTCGTGGCGGCGACCACCGGCATCTTCTCCATCGGCAACGCCACTTTCTCGTTCTTCGTCATTGCGTTGGGCGGCCTGCTCGCCGGCTGGGCCGTGACGTGGCTGTTCACGCAGTTTCACCGCCGCGTGATGGACGCCTCGACCGAAGAACCCGCGACGGTCGTGCTGTTGCTGCTGCTCATGCCGTTCGCCGCTTACCTGCTGGCGGAACACTTCTGCTTCTCGGGCATTCTCGCGGCCGTGGCCGCCGGCATGACGGTGAGTTCGACCGATCTGCTCAATACCCGTACGGTCACCCGCATTCTCGGCAACGGCGTCTGGTCGATGCTGGAATTCGTATTCAATGGCGCCGTGTTCGTGCTGCTCGGGCTGCAACTGCCCGACATCGTGCGCGCAGCGCTGGGGCCGAACGAGCACCTGTGGGGCACGCTCACGAAGCTGGGTGAACTGATGTTCTACGTCGGCGCGATCTCGGCAGTCTTGATCGTGCTGCGGTTCTGCTGGGTGTGGGTGGCGTGGCGGGTGATGTATTTCATGGGCATGCGGCGCGGCGAAATTACCCTCAAACCCGGCATTCGTTTTACGGGGGTGACGGCGCTCTCGGGCGTGCGCGGCGCGGTGACGCTGGCCGGTGCGCTCTCGGTGCCGTTGGCGCTGCCCGGTGGCGCACCATTCCCCGGGCGCGATCTGCTGATCTTTCTGGCCGCTGGTGTGATTCTGCTATCGCTGGTAGGCGGGAGTCTCGGCCTGCCGATTCTGCTGCGCGGCGTGCGCTGGCCGGCTGAGGACCCACGGAATCGTGAAATGGGCGAGGCCCGTGTGGCGGCCTCCGAGGCGGCGATTCGCGCCGTGGAGTCGTTGCAGAAAGTGATTGCGAAGTCAGGCGACGAACTCGATACCGCCGTGTGCGCCGAAGCGGCTGCGCGCGTGATGGGGCGCTACCGCCGCACGCTCAACGCTTCGACGGCGACCGACGAGACGCGCGAGCGGGCGGTGCGCGAAGTGGAAGTCGAGCGCAGGCTGCGCGCGGCGGCGCTTCAGGCAGAACGCGTGGAGTTGTCGCGGCTGCGCATCACGCATCGCATCAATGACGAGACGCTGCGCGAAATGCTGAGCGAAATCGATTTCGCCGAACTCGCGCTCGGGTCAGTAGACCCGGCCACGGGCAAGCGCACGAAACGCAGAAAGCACTGACGGGTGCGGGGATTAAGGGAGAACATCATGGATTGTCCGTTTTGCGCAGGAGACGGCGGCGACGTCGTGTGGCGCGACCCGGTGCTGCGAGTGGTGCTGGCGAACGAAGCCGGTTATCCGGGCTTCGCGCGCGTGGTGTGGGGCGCGCACGTGGCCGAGATGAGCGATTTGCCCGAAGCGGCGCGTGAACACGTCATGCGGGCAGTGTTTGCCGTTGAGACGGCGCAGCGCACGGTGATGTCGCCGCACAAGGTCAACGTGGCGAGTCTGGGCAATATGGTGCCGCACGTGCACTGGCATGTGATTCCCCGGTATCAGGACGATACCCACTTCCCGGGCTCCGTCTGGAGCGCGCCGCAGCGCGAGGTAGCGCCGGCGGTGCTCGCCGAGCGGGCCGCATGGCTGCCAGCGTTGCGCGAAGCGATCGTGGCAGAATTGAGCCGCATGCCGGTTTGGCCGGCGTCCGCCTGAGCGCGTGGCCGCCAATCCCCCGAGCAGCTATACTTCCGGCCGGTGTGCGCGGCACATCGACTGAATTTCTGGAGTGACACACATGGCAGGGCTGGAGAAAGACACGCCGATTCCTGTTTCCCTCACGCTGCATCGCGTCTCGCGTGTGCTCGAACTGGGATATGAAGACGGCAAACACTACCGGCTGCCGTTCGAACTTCTGCGCGTGCTCTCGCCGTCGGCGGAAGTGCGTGGCCACGGCCCGGGGCAGGAAACGCTCCAGACCGGCAAGCGCGAGGTCGAACTGAACGGCCTTGAGCCGATCGGCAACTACGCGGTGCGCCCCGTCTTCTCGGACGGCCACGACACCGGCATCTATTCTTGGGACTTCCTCTACGAGCTGTGCGTGCGTCAGGACGCGCTGTGGCAGGAGTATCTCGACAAGCTGGCAGCCGCAGGCGTCGATCGCGACACGCCGATGCCGTCGCTCGCCAGCGGCCACGGCTGCCACCACCACTGATGCACCGGCGGCGCTGCGTGCGCCGCTTTCATGAATTGGGAGATTGCGATGGGTGAACAGACCCACTTCGGTTACGAGACCGTCGACGAGAAGGAAAAGGCCGGCAAAGTCGCCGAAGTGTTCCATTCGGTAGCGAGCAAGTACGACGTCATGAACGACCTGATGTCGGGCGGCCTGCACCGTATCTGGAAAGCGTTCACCATCGGCCGCGCCGCCGTGCGCCCCGGTTTCAAGGTGCTCGACATCGCGGGCGGCACGGGCGATCTGTCGAAGGCGTTTGCCCGTCAGGCTGGTCCGACCGGTGAAGTCTGGCTCACGGACATCAACGAATCGATGCTGCGCGTGGGCCGCGATCGCCTGCTGGACGCCGGTATCGTCACGCCCGCGCTGCTGTGCGACGCCGAGAAGCTGCCGTTCCCGTCGAACTATTTCGATGTGGTAACCGTAGCGTTCGGACTGCGCAACATGACGCACAAGGACGCCGCACTGGCGGAAATGCGCCGTGTGATCAAGCCGGGCGGCAAGGTCATGGTGCTGGAGTTCTCGAAGGTGTGGCAGCCGCTCGAGAAGGCGTACGATACGTATTCCTTCAAAGTGCTGCCGTGGCTGGGCTCGCGCATCGCGGGCGACGCGGAAAGCTACCGCTATCTGGCCGAGTCGATTCGCATGCACCCGGATCAGGAGACGCTGAAGTCGATGATGGAAGACGTCGGTCTGGAGCGGGTGGAGTACCACAACCTCACCGCCGGTGTGGTCGCGCTGCACATCGGCCGCAAGTTCTGATGCACTGAGCGGATGCGCCAAGAATAAGCACTTACTTACTTGATACGGCGCAGCGCCCCGGTTGGTGGAAAAGTTCCGCCCCGGGGCGTTTCTCTAAGTACAGGCTAATTTTGCTGTGGCAGAATCGGGCGTCGCGTTATCCCGTTTCAGTACGTAAAAAAGATGCTGAACCAATCCGATAAACGCCTGTCAGTAAACAGCACCTTATAACTCCACGGAGAGACCAGAGCGATGTTCCAGTTCATGAAAAACAAGCTGTTGTTGGGCGTAGTGGCCGGCGTTTTGGCGGTCGGCATGACGATCGCAGACGCCGACGCCAAGCGCGTTGGCGGCGGCCGGAGCGTCGGCAAGCAGTCCAACACCGTGACGCAGCGTCAGGCGACGCCGCAACAACCGGCCCAAAGCCCGAACGCCGCACCGAACCAAGCCGCACCGGCTGCTGCTGGCGCAGGCGCCGCAGGGGCGGCCGCCGCTGCCAAGCCGGCCAACCGTTGGCTCGGCCCGATCGCCGGTCTGGCCGCCGGTCTGGGTATCGCAGCCCTGTTGTCGCACTTCGGCATGGGCGGCGCGTTCGCCAGCATGATGGCCAACGTCATCATCATCGCGTTGATCGCCTTCGCCGTGCTGTGGGTCATCCGTCGCTTCCGCGGCAACAAGTCGCAGTCGCAGACCCCGGCCTACGCTGGTGCCAACGCAGGCAACGACGCCTCGAACAACACCCTGCGCCAGTCGTGGGATAGCCAGCAACCGGCCCAACAGCCGGCCGCTTCGAACCCGTCGACGCAACCGGCGCTGTCCGCTGTCCCGGCTGCTGCCGGTGTCGCGGGTGCAGCAGCCGCTGCCGCAGGTCCGTTCGGCGTGCCGGCAGGCTTCGATGTCGAAGGCTTCCTGCGCAGCGCGAAGGTGTACTTCAACCGTCTGCAAGCCGCTTGGGACAAGGGCGATCAAGCCGACATCAACGAGTTCACCACGCCGCAGATGTTCGCGGAAATCAAGATGGACCTCGAAGAACGTGGCAAGTCGACCAACCGTACCGATGTGGTTCAACTCGACGCTGAACTGCTCGGCATCGAGCAAACGACGAGCGAGTACATGGCCAGCGTGCGTTTCTCGGGTCTGATCCGTGAGACGGAAGGCGCTGCCGCCGAGCCGTTCAACGAAGTCTGGAACCTGACCAAGCCGGTGACCGGCAATGCCGGTTGGGTACTGGCCGGGATTCAGCAGCTCTAAGCTACCGCCGTTTTTGCCGTAACCTGCCTTACAATAAGAGCCCGCGTTTGAAGCGCGGGCTCTTTTGTTTTTGCCGCCTGGCGAGGTATGCCGGGCGACGTCTTTCGGTGCGACCGGTGTTCTGCGCCGGTCGGCCGCCAAGCTCATGACCGTAGCCGCCAAAGCCTTTGCCGCCACCGTGAATCACTTGCTCGCCCGAGAACCGTGGGCGCGCGAACGCCTGCGCCAACACATCGGCGCCTCCGCCCGGCTGGCGATGTCGCCGTTCGACCTGCGTTTGCAGGTGGGCGACGACGGCTATCTCGCCGCCTTCGAGGCCGACACCCCCTGCGACGTCAGCATCGCCGTGCCCCCGTCGGCGCTGGCCGACTTTGCGGGCGGCGGTCAGGCCGCCGTCATGCGTCACGTGAAGATCGAGGGCGACGCCGAGTTCGCCAATACGGTGTCCTATCTTGCCCAGCACCTGCGCTGGGAGGCCGCCGAAGACCTGAGCCGCGTGATCGGTGATGCCGCCGCCCACCGGGTGACCGAAACCGGCAAGGCCGCCGTGGCCGGTGCGCGCCGCACCGGGGCGACGCTGGCGCGCTCGCTCACCGACTATCTCGTTGAAGAAAACCCGTTGCTCGTGGCCCGCCCACGGCTGGACGCCATGCGCGACGACATCGGCACCCTGCGCGACGATCTGGCGCGACTCGAAAAGCGACTCGAGAAACTTGAGCGCCAGCCCGGCGCGCCGCGTTCCACCGGAGGCCGCTGACCGATGCGACTTCTGCGCCTTATCAAGATTCTGTTCGTCTGCTATCGCTACGGCCTCGACGAGCTGGTGCTCTCCAGCATTCGCCATCCCATTGCACGCAGCTTCATGCGGGTGCTCTCATTCGGGCGTAGCGGGCTGAAGGCACCGCGCGGCGAGCGTCTGCGTCTGGCGCTCGAAGCGCTTGGGCCGATTTTCGTGAAGTTTGGGCAGGTGCTCTCCACCCGCCGTGACCTGATGCCGCCCGACATCGCGCAGGAACTGGCGCGCTTGCAGGATCAGGTGCCCCCGTTCGATCCGGAACTGGCTCGTGCGGCCATCGAGAAATCGCTGGGCCGACCGCTGGAAGAAGTGTTTGTCGAGTTCGAGCGCTCACCGGTGGCCAGCGCATCGATTGCGCAGGTCCACTTCGCGCGCATTCGCGAAGGCCAGCATGCGGGCAAGGAGGTGGCCGTCAAGGTGCTGCGCCCGAACATGCTCGGCGTGATCGACAGCGATCTCGCGCTCATGCGCGATCTGGCGGGCTGGGTCGAGCGGCTGTGGCCGGACGGCAAGCGCCTGAAGCCGCGCGAGGTGGTGGCCGAGTTCGACAAGTATCTGCACGACGAGCTCGACCTGATGCGCGAGGCCGCGAACGCGGCGCAACTGCGTCGCAATTTCATCGAATCGGGCATGTTGATGGTGCCCGAGATGTATTGGGAATTCAGTACCAGCACCGTGCTCGTGATGGAGCGCATGCGCGGTGTGCCGATCAGCCAGATCGAGGTGCTGCGCGAGGCGGGCGTCGATCTGAAGAAGCTGGCGCGCGAAGGCGTCGAGATCTTCTTCACACAGTTTCTGCGCGACGGGTTCTTCCACGCGGACATGCACCCAGGCAATATTCTCGTGAGTCTCGATCCGGCCACGTTCGGGCGCTATATCGCGCTCGACTGCGGCATCGTCGGCGCGCTGTCCGAGTTCGACAAGAACTATCTGGCGCAGAACTTCCTCGCGTTTTTCCGTCGCGACTATCACCGGGTGGCATCGCTGCATCTGGAGTCGGGCTGGGTGCCGTCCGATACGCGTGTCGAGGAACTGGAAGGGGCGATTCGTGCGGTTTGCGAGCCGTACTTCGACCGTCCGCTCAAGGAAATCTCGCTGGGGCTCGTGCTGATGCGCCTGTTCCAGACGTCGCGCCGCTTCAATGTGGAAATTCAGCCGCAACTGGTGTTGCTGCAAAAGACGCTGCTCAATATCGAAGGGTTGGGGCGTCAGCTCGATCCGGATCTCGATCTGTGGAAGACGGCCAAGCCGTTTCTCGAGCGCTGGATGGCCGAGCAGATTGGTCCGCGCGGCTGGCTGGAGCGACTGAAAACCGAAGCGCCGCAGTGGAGCAAGACCCTGCCGCAACTACCGCGATTGATTCATCAGGCGCTGGCCGCGCATGCCCGTCCGCAGGACGACACGGTGCTGCTCGCACTGCTTCAGGAGCAACGCCGCACCAACCGCCTGCTGACCGGCGCGTTCTGTCTGGTGGGCGGTGTCGTCATCGGGGTGCTCGCGGCATTCGTGTGGATCTATGGCGGATAAATCTCAGCAGGATCAGGGCGGGCAGAGCGGAGAGGGCGCGTCGACTCCTGCGAACGGCGCCCTCGATGCGACGGCCTCAGCTGCACCGGCATTTGCGCATCGTGATTCATCGCGTGCCGAGTTCTGGAATGAGCGCTTCGAGAAGGCGTTCATGCCTTGGGATGCTGCCGGCGTGCCGCGCGCGCTACGAGAGTTTGTCGCCAGCGAGGCCGTGCCTCAGGCGACGCTGATTCCCGGCTGCGGGGCTGCCTACGAAGCCGCATGGCTCGATGGTCAGGGCTGGCCGGTGCGTGCCATCGACTTTTCGCCGGTGGCCGTCGAGCAGGCTAAGGCGCTGTTGGGCTCGCGCGCTGAACTGGTCGATGAGGCCGACTTCTTTGCCTATACGCCGCCGTTCACGATCGACGTGATTTACGAGCGCGCGTTTCTGTGCGCACTGCCGCGCACGCTCTGGCAGGACTACGCCCGCCGGGTGGCGCAACTGCTGCCGAGCGGCGCCCGTCTCGCGGGCTTCTTCTTCCTGCGCGAAACTCCCAAGGGACCGCCGTTTGGCATTGCGCCCGAGGCGCTCGATGCCCTGTTGACGCAGGATTTCGTCTGCGAAGTGGATCTTCCCGTCGATGCGGCAGATTCGGTGCCGGTGTTCGCCGGGGCTGAACACTGGATGGTCTGGCGGCGGCGTTGAGCCGGCCGCACCGTGCCCGGCTATCGTCGTTTCCCGAAATCTGCGACGTCCGGCACCGGGATTTGTGATTTTTTCCCCGCGCGTGTCGCACGCCGCTATAATCGGCCCAAATTTTTTCGCCAGGTGGCAAAAACGGGCGCCCCCGAGCGCTGAACAGCATCAGCCCCGTCATGCTCGACCTGAATTTCTGTTGCCCGGAAGGCTGCGGCCCGCGGCACGGTTTCGTTAGTTCGCGTGTGCGGCCGCCGGCGGCCAGATCACGCCCCGCACACTGACGCTGCCGCCGCTACCGTCGCCCTGGGGCTTGGCTGGGGCCGCGTTATGCTGATCTGGTTTGTCATTTTGTATTGGGTCATTTCGGTGGCCATCGGGCTGCTGGCCGCCCTCAAGGTCCGCAATACCAAAGATTTCACCGTTGCCGGGCGCCGCCTGCCGTATGGCATGGTCATCGCCGTGGTGTTTGCCACGTGGTTCGGTTCGGAAGCCGTGCTCGGCATCCCGGCCACGTTCATCGGCGACGGTCTGCGCGGCATCGTGGCCGACCCGTTCGGCTCGTCGATGTGTCTGGTGCTCGTCGGCGTGTTCTTCGCCCGCAAGCTGTATCGCATGAACCTCATGACGATCGGCGACTTCTACAAGCTCAAATACAACCGCACCGTCGAAGTCGTGACGAGTATCGCCATCGTGATCTCGTACCTCGGCTGGGTCGGCGCGCAGATCAAGGCGCTGGGCCTCGTGTTCCATACGGTCTCGGGCGGCGCGATGTCGGAGCCCACGGGCATGATCATCGGCGCGGTGTCGGTGCTCGCATACACGCTGCTCGGCGGCATGATTTCGGTCGCCGTGACCGACTTCATCCAGATGATCATCATCGTGGTCGGTCTGGTCTACATCGCCGTGGAAGTCTCGGGCATGGTGCCGGGCGGTGCGTCGGCGGTGATCGCCCATGCGGCCGATGCCGGCAAGTTCGTGTTCCTGCCCGCGATGAATCCCGCCGATGTGCTGGCGTTCATTGCGGCGGGCGTGACCATGATGTTCGGCTCGATACCGCAGCAGGACGTGTTCCAGCGCGTGATGTCGTCCAAGACAGAGAACATCGCGGTCGCAGGCTCCATCACCGGTGGCGTCCTGTACTTCTTCTTCACGTTCATCCCGATCTTCCTCGCCTACTCGGCGCTGCTGATCGCCCCGTCGATGGTGCAGAAGTACATCGGCACCGATCCGCAACAGATCCTGCCGCAGTTGGTGCTCACCAGCGTGCCGATCGTGGCGCAGGTGATGTTCTTCGGGGCGCTGCTGTCCGCCATCAAGAGCTGCGCGTCGGCCACGCTGCTGGCCCCGTCGGTGACGTTTGCCGAGAACATCATTCGCCCGATGCTGCGCGGCCCGATCGACGACAAGCACCTGCTGCGCCTGATGCGCATCGTCGTGCTGTGCTTCACCGCGCTGGTGCTGGTGTACGCGCTGAATTCGAAGGCATCGATCTTCCAGATGGTCGAGAGCGCCTATAAGGTCACGCTGGTCTGCTGCTTCGTGCCGCTGGCGTTCGGCTTGTACTGGAAGCGCTCGAGCTCGCTGGGCGGCACGCTTGCCGTGTTCAGCGGTCTGGTCGTCTGGATCGGCTGCGAAGTGTTGGCACCCGAGGCCCTCGTGCCGCCGCAACTGGCCGGCCTGCTGGCCTCGATTACGGGCATGGTCGTGGGTTCGCTGCTGCAACCGGCGTCAGAGCGCGGTCAGCCGCCGAGCCAAGAGGTGTCGACGATCTGATTCGTCTGTGCCGCGAGGGTGGCGGCTGTGTGAGCGCTCGCTTTTGCGCGGGATGCCGTCACACGTAGTCACCGGCCAGAAACGTCAAATGCGGTGACGCGAGACCTTGATCTTGCGTCACCGCGTGCCCATATATCTCCGGACAAATCCCGAAAGCCTTGTGAAGCGGTTATAATTCAAGGCTTTGCGCGCCTTTTCCCGTCGGAAAGAATCATGCCTATCTACGCCTATCGTTGCGAAACATGCGGTTTCGCGAAAGATGTGCTGCAAAAAATGAGCGATACCCCGCTCTCCCAGTGCCCGGAATGCGGCAAGGATACGTTTCGCAAGCAGGTGACTGCGGCGGGCTTCCAGCTCAAGGGTTCGGGATGGTATGTCACGGATTTCCGTGGGGGTTCGGGCGGCGCTAGTGCACCCGCTTCCGGCGCGGCGGCGTCGTCGACGGCAGCGGCCTCGTCGGGCGAAAGCGCTTCGACATCGAGCGCATCGGATGCATCGGCGGGATCGTCGGCTGCGTCCAGCTCGGACGGCGCGTCGTCGAGCACCCCGGCGGCCAGTTGCGGTGGCGGCTGCGCTTGTCATTAAGTGTTGCCAGTATTACCCGAATTACCTGTATTGCCTGAATTGAACGAACAAGCAGAACGACGCGTCCGGCCCGGCGGCCTGGCGCGTGATTGACCCCGCTGACCCAGTAGCCGCCGACATTCGCGAGTCCTGCCATGAGCGTCAAAAAACCCGCGTTGAAGACGATTTTCCTCACCGGCCTGCTGGTGCTGGTGCCGCTCGCCATCACGTTGTGGGTGCTGGGCCTGATCATCGGCACGATGGATCAGACCTTGCTGCTGCTGCCTGACGACTGGCAGCCGTCGCACCTGATCGGCATGCGCGTGCCGGGCTTCGGCGTGGTGGTCACCCTCGCGTTCGTGTTCGTCGTTGGCCTTCTGGCGCATAATTTCATTGGCCAGAAGCTGGTCGGCTGGTGGGAAGCCGTGCTCACGCGCATTCCCGTGGTCGGACCGCTCTACGGCAGCGTCAAGCAGGTGTCCGATACATTGCTCTCGAGCAATGGCAACGCGTTTCGCAAGGCGTTGCTCGTGCGTTATCCGCACGCGGATTCCTGGACCATCGCCTTCCTGACCGGCGCGCCGGGCGGCGACGTGGTCAATCACTTGCAGGGCGAGTATGTGAGCGTTTATGTCCCGACGACGCCGAACCCCACGTCAGGTTTCTTCCTGATGATGCGGGCGAGCGACGTGGTCGAGCTCGACATGACGGTCGATGCCGCCCTCAAGTACATCGTATCGATGGGCGTGGTGGCGCCCGCCCACAACCCGCGCCAGCAGCGTCCCGGCCCGCTCCTGTGAGCCACCGGTGACTCCCGGCGTCATTTTTTGAAAATCGGAACAGCAAAATGTCCATGCGTACCTCCTACTGCGGTCTGGTGACCGAGCAACAACTGGGCCAAACGGTCAAGCTTTGTGGCTGGGTCAATCGCCGCCGTGATCACGGCGGGGTCATCTTCATCGACCTGCGCGATCGCGAAGGTCTGGTGCAGGTCGTGTGCGATCCGGACCGCGCAGAGATGTTCAAGGCCGCCGAAGGCCTGCGCAATGAGTTCTGCGTGCAAATTACCGGTCTGGTACGCGCCCGTCCGGCAGGCACGGAAAACGCCAACCTGACGAGCGGCAAGATCGAAGTGCTGTGCCATGAGCTGCAAGTGCTCAACCCGTCGGTCACGCCCCCGTTCCCGCTCGACGACGAAAACCTGTCGGAAACGACGCGCCTCACGCACCGCGTGCTGGACCTGCGCCGCCCGCAGATGCAATACAACCTGCGCCTGCGCTACAAGGTGGCGATGGAAGTGCGCAAGTATCTGGACGCGCAAGGCTTCATCGACATCGAAACCCCGATGCTCACCAAGAGCACGCCGGAAGGCGCGCGCGACTATCTGGTGCCGTCGCGTGTGAACCCGGGCATGTTCTTCGCGCTGCCGCAGTCGCCGCAGCTCTTCAAGCAGCTGCTGATGGTGGCCGGCTTCGACCGCTACTACCAGATCACCAAGTGCTTCCGCGACGAAGACCTGCGCGCTGACCGTCAGCCGGAATTCACGCAGATCGACTGCGAAACCTCGTTCCTGTCGGAGCAAGAGATTCGCGATCTGTTCGAGAACATGATTCGTCACGTGTTCAAGGAAGCGATCAACGTCGAGTTCGACGCCAAGGTGCCGGTCATGCAGTACTCGGAAGCGATGCGCCGCTTCGGTTCGGACAAGCCGGACCTGCGCGTGAAGCTCGAATTCACCGAGTTGACCGACGTGATGGGCGACGTGGATTTCAAGGTGTTCTCGGTGCCGGCTACGACCGAAGGCGGCCGTGTGGTGGCCCTGCGCGTGCCGGGTGGTTCGGAAATTTCGCGTAGCGAGATCGACGCATACACCGACTTCGTGAAGATTTACGGCGCGAAGGGTCTGGCCTGGATCAAGGTCAATGAAGTGGCCAAGGGCCGCGACGGCCTGCAAAGCCCGATCGTGAAGAACCTGCACGACGCAGCCATCGCCTCGATTCTCGAGCGCACCGGCGCGCAAGACGGCGACATCATCTTCTTCGGTGCCGACAAGGAAAAGGTCGTCAACGACGGTATCGGCGCGCTGCGTCTGAAGATCGGTCACTCGGAATTCGGCAAGAGCCACGGCCTGTTCGAAGCCGGCTGGCGTCCGCTGTGGGTCGTCGACTTCCCGATGTTCGAATACGACGAAGAAGACGCCCGCTGGGTGGCCTGCCATCACCCGTTCACGAGCCCGAAGGACGAGCACATCGACTATCTCGAGACCGACCCGGGCAAGTGCCTGGCGAAGGCCTACGACATGGTGCTCAACGGCTGGGAAATCGGTGGCGGTTCGGTCCGTATCTTCCAAGAGGAAGTGCAGAGCAAGGTGTTCCGTGCGCTCAAGCTGGGTGAGGAAGAAGCCCGTGCGAAGTTCGGCTTCCTGCTCGACGCGCTGCAATACGGCGCGCCGCCGCATGGTGGCATCGCCTTCGGTCTGGACCGCGTCATCACGATGATGGCCGGTGCCGATTCGATTCGCGACGTGATCGCGTTCCCGAAGACGCAACGCGCACAGGATCTGCTCACGCAAGCCCCGTCGCCGGTCGACGAGCGCCAACTGCGCGACCTGCACATCCGCCTGCGTCAGTCGGAAGCGCCGAAGGCCTAACGCATCTCGCGGGCGTGCCGCTCGTGATGAAACGTTCGAACCCCCTCTGCCGCAAGGCGAGGGGGTTTTTGTTTATGCGGTGGGAATACCGAGGGAGGGCAAGTCGATGATAGTGAGTGCGAAGGCGATCATTCGCCGCGACGACACGGTGCTGTTCGCGCGAAATCCGCGCAACGAGTGGGAACTGCCGGGTGGCCAGCCCGAACCCGGTGAATCGCTGGAAGACGCGGTGCGCCGCGAAGTGCTGGAAGAATGTGGCTGGCAGATCGCGCAGGTGACTTACCACGGCAGCGCGTCGTTCGAAGTGATTCCCGGGCGGTATGTGATGCTGGTCTTCTACGTTTGCGAGCGGGATGGGGGCGATCTCACGCCATTGGTCACGAGCAACGAGCATACGATGCTCGGCTGGATCGACGTCGACGGGCGGCGTCCCGACGATCTGCCGCAGTGCTACTGGGACGCGGTCACGCGCGCATAAGCATCGCCTTGCTTCGCCGTCTGGTTGCCTGCGATCTTTGCCTATCCTGCGAGCCGAACGCCGAATTGCTGCCGTTGCCCATTACAATGACTCACCAGCGCGACGCACCGGCGCAGCTTTCCCTCGCTCACCACCTGCATGAAGCCCTTCAAGATTCCCGAATCCGTGCTCGTCGTCATCTACACGCCGGCGCTCGATGTGTTGTTGATCGAGCGGGCCGATGCCGACAATTTCTGGCAGTCGGTGACCGGCAGCAAAGATCGCCTCGACGAGCCGCTGATCGAGACGGCCACGCGTGAAGTGTTCGAGGAAACGGGCATTCGCGTGGGGGACGGCGGCCTGCCCGCCAGCGCGCTGACCGACTGGCAGCACCAGATTCAATACAACATCTACCCGCGTTGGGCGCATCGCTATGCCCCGGACGTCACGCGCAACACCGAACACTGGTTCGGCCTGTGTGTCCCGGAAAACACCCCGGTGACGCTTGCCCCGCGTGAGCATGTCGCTTACGAGTGGTTGCCTTGGGAAGCCGCCGCAGCGCGCTGTTTTTCGCCATCGAACGGCGACGCGATCCGGCAGTTACCCATGCGCGTGCGCTGACGCCCCGGCGCGCCGATGAGCAAGTACCTGCCGTTTTCCCACGATAACGACCTGACGCTGCTCTACCTTGGCGAGGCGTACTTCACTGCGCTGATCGCCGCCATCGACGCCGCCCGGCGCGAAGTGGTGATCGAGACCTACATCTTCGAAGCCGACGACGCCGGACAGAATATCTCCGCCGCGCTGCAACGCGCCGCCCAACGTGGCGTCGCCGTACGCGTGATCACCGATGGCGTCGGCACCAGCCGTCGCCTGCCACTGATCGAGGATTGGCGAGAGTGCGGTGTCATGCATCGCGTCTACAACCCGCATCTGTTCGGAAAATTCGGGTTTTCACGCACGCATCGCAAGCTCGCCGTCGTCGACCACGAGGTCGCGTTTGTCGGCGGTATCAACGTCATCGACGACTACAACGCGGGCGGTGGCGTGCGCATGAGCGACCCGCGCTGGGATTTCGCGGTGCAATGCCGCGGCCCGATCGTCGCGGAAATTGCCATCGCGTTTCATATCCAGTGGCTGCGTCTCGCGCCCGGCTATCTGGGCACACCCTTCCGGCACCGTCGCCGCGGCCAGCGCGGGCGCTTGCATTCGTCGGTCGCCGGGCAAGCGGCATTCGTCGCGCGCGACAACCTGCACAATCGCCGCTCGGTGGAGAAGGCCTACCTGATGGCATTGGGCCGGGCCCGCCACGAGGTCTGGCTCGCCAACCCGTACTTCGTACCCGGACGCCGCCTGCGCCGCGCGCTGACGCAGGCCGCGCGACGCGGCGTGGCCGTGCATTTGCTCATCGGGCGCAAGGAATTCCGTCTGCTCGATATGGCGGTGCCGTGGCTCTACGCCAAGATGCTCGACGCGGGCGTGCGCATCGGCGAATACGACATGCGCCAGTTGCACGGCAAGGTCGCGGTCATCGACGACGTCTGGGCCACGGTCGGCTCGTCCAATCTCGACGCTCTGTCTCTCTTCCTCAATCACGAAGCCAACGTCGTCGTACTCGACGACCCGGTTGTCATCGAGCTGCGTGACCATATCCGCAAAGCGTTCGCCGAAGCGCGCCTGATCGATGCCGCCCAGTACGGCGGGCGCTCGTTATGGCGGCGGTTTCGCCAGTGGGCGGCCTACCGGCTGTACCGGCTGGCGATGAAAGCCATCACCCGCGGCAAGTACGACTGAAGCCCGCCAGACGGCCGGTTGGCCGGGGTTTTCACGCCCGCCGCCACGCGTTTCGATTAGGTATTCCGATCTAATAAATTCCTTGTTCGCCCATGGGCGTCCCCCAATAATAGGACGGCCGTTCGATTTTATGGTTAGCATCGGAGAACGGATAACCAAAGCGATGCCATACACATGCGAAAGGGTGAACAGACACGCAACGCGATCCTCAATGCCGCGCTAGAACTGGCGGGGCGTGACGGACTCGAAGGCCTGACGATCGGCTTACTGGCTGATCGTATGCAGATGAGCAAGAGCGGGGTTTTCGCGCATTTCGGTTCGCGCGAAGACTTGCAGATCGAAGTGCTGCGCGAATATCACCGGCGCTTCGAAGAAGAAGTGTTTGCCCCCAGCATGGACGTGCCGCGCGGCTTGCCGCGACTGCGCGCTCTGGTCGATCGCTGGATGGACAAACGGATTCGCGAAGTCACGACGGGCTGCATCTATATCAGCGGTGCCGTCGAGTACGACGATCGCGCGGCCAGTCCGGTGCGCGAAGCCTTGGTGAAGAGTGTGCGGTTGTGGCGATCGGCCCTGCTGCGCGCGATCACGCAAGCGAAGGAGGAGGGGCATCTGCGCTCGGACACCGATCCGCGCCTGATGCTCTTTGAAATGTACAGCCTGACGCTCGGCCTGCATCACGACGCGCGCTTCCTGCGGGAACCGGGTGCCGTAGAGATGACCCGGGTGGCACTGGAAAAACTGATTTCGTCTTATCAGCGCGGGTGAGGCGCGAGCCGTCCGCGATTCGTTTCGGAGGAGAAGGTCATGGGACAGTACAACGCGCCGCTGCGCGACATGCAATTCGTCATGCACGAACTGCTGGGCGTGGAAAACGAATTGAAAGCATTGCCGAAGCATGCGGACGTCGATGCCGACACCATCAATCAGGTGCTCGAAGAAGCCGGCAAGTTCTGTAGCGAAGTGGTCTTCCCGCTGAACCAAGTGGGCGATCGCGAAGGCTGCAAATACGAAGGCGACGGCGTGGTCACTACGCCTACGGGCTTCAAAGAGGCCTATCAGAAATACGTCGAAGCCGGTTGGGCCTCGCTGGGCTGCGATCCGGAATTCGGCGGTCAGGGCCTGCCGCAAGTCATCAACAACGCGCTGTACGAGATGCTGAACTCGGCCAATCAGGCGTGGACGATGTACCCGGGCCTGTCGCACGGCGCCTACGAATGCCTGCACGCGCACGGTACCCCCGAACAACAAGCCACTTATCTGCCGAAGATCGTCTCGGGCGAATGGACCGGCACGATGTGCCTGACCGAGCCGCATTGCGGCACCGATCTGGGCATGCTGCGCACGAAGGCTGAACCCAACGGCGACGACTCGTACGCCATCTCGGGCACCAAGATCTTCATCTCGGCTGGCGAGCACGACATGGCCGCCAACATCATCCACCTTGTGCTGGCACGTCTGCCGGATGCGCCCCCGGGCACCAAGGGCATTTCGCTGTTCGTCGTGCCGAAGTTCATCCCCGATGCCAACGGCGCACCGGGTGAGCGCAACGGCATCAAGTGCGGTTCGATCGAACACAAGATGGGCATTCACGGTAATGCCACTTGCGTGATGAACCTCGACGGCGCGAAGGGCTGGCTCGTCGGCGAACCGAACAAGGGCCTGAACGCCATGTTCGTGATGATGAATGCCGCACGTCAAGGCGTGGGCATGCAGGGTCTGGGCCTGACCGAAGTCGCTTATCAGAACTCGCTGGTGTACGCGAAGGAACGCATCCAGATGCGCTCGCTCACCGGCCCGAAGGCACCGGACAAGCCCGCCGATCCGATCATCGTCCACCCGGACGTGCGCCGCATGCTGCTCACGCAGAAGGCTTATGTCGAAGGCGGCCGTGCGTTCTCGTATTGGACCGCGCTGCATATCGACAAGGAACTCTCGCACGGCGACGAAGCCGAGCGTAAAGAGGCTGCCGATCTGGTCGCGCTGCTCACGCCGATCATCAAGGCCTTCCTGACCGACAACGCGTTCGAGTGCACGAACCACGCGATGCAGATCTACGGCGGCCACGGCTACATTGCCGAGTGGGGCATGGAGCAATACGTGCGCGATGCGCGTATCAACATGATCTACGAAGGCACGAACACGATTCAGGCACTCGACCTGCTGGGCCGCAAGGTGCTGGGCGACATGGGCGCCAAGCTCAAGAAGTTCGGCAAGCTCGTGCAGGACTTCGTCGAAGCCGAAGGCGTGCGCGAAGACATGCAGGAGTTCATCAACCCGCTCGCGGACATCGGCGACAAGGTCCAGAAGCTGACGATGGAAATCGGCATGAAGGCGATGGCCAACCCCGACGAAGTCGGCGCGGCAGCTGTGCCTTACCAACGCGTGGTCGGCCATCTCGTGTTCGCCTACTTCTGGGCGCGCATGGCAAAGATTGCCCTCGACAAGCAAGGCAGCGGCGACAAGTTCTACGAGTCGAAGCTCGCTACGGCGCGTTTCTACTTCGCCAAGCTGCTGCCTGAGACCGCGTATCACATCCGCGTGGCACGTGCCGGCGCGAAGACGCAAATGGAAGTCGACGTCGACCTGTTCTGAGAGCGGAGGAGATCACCGTGAGTCAAACCAACAAACCCCTGGTCGTTCGCAAGGTAGCCGTGCTCGGCGCCGGCGTGATGGGCGCGCAGATTGCCGCTCATCTGGTCAATGCGAAAGTGCCTGTCGTGCTGTTCGATCTGCCGGCCAAAGAAGGCCCGAAAAACGGCATCGTGCTGCGCGCCATCGACGGCCTGAAGAAGCTGAGCCCCGCGCCGTTCGCCGATAAGGCCGACGCGCAATACATCGAAGCCGCCAACTACGAAGACGACCTCGAAAAGCTGGCCGGTTGCGACGTCGTGATCGAAGCGATCGCCGAGCGCATGGACTGGAAGCACGACCTGTACAAGAAGGTCGCTCCGCATCTGGCCAAGCACGCGATCTTCGCGTCGAACACGTCGGGCCTGTCGATCACCGAACTCTCGGAAGGTTTCGACGCGGAGTTGAAGGCGCGCTTTTGCGGTGTGCACTTCTTCAACCCGCCGCGCTACATGCATCTGGTTGAGCTGATCCCGACCGCCACCACGGCGCCGGCGATTCTCGACCAGCTCGAAACGTTCCTCACCTCCACGCTCGGCAAGGGTGTGGTGCGCGCGAAGGACACGCCGAACTTCATCGCCAACCGTGTCGGTGTCTTCTCGATTCTGGCGGTGTTTGCCGAAGCGCAGAAGTACGGCATCCCGTTCGACGTTGTCGACGACCTGACCGGCAGCAAGCTGGGCCGCGCCAAGTCGGCCACGTTCCGCACCGCCGATGTGGTCGGTCTGGACACGATGGCGCACGTCATCAAGACGATGCAGGACGGCCTCAAGGACGACCCGTTCGCACCGACCTACGCTACGCCGCCCGTGCTGAAAGCACTGGTGGAGAAGGGCGCACTGGGTCAGAAGACCGGCGCGGGTTTCTACAAGAAGGAAGGCAAGGTCATCAAGGTGCTCGACCCGCAATCGGGCGAGTACGTCGAGTCGGGCAAGAAGGCCGACGAGATGGTCGTGCGCATTCTGAAGAAGGCCCCGGCCGAGCGCCTGCGCCTGCTGCGCGAATCGACCAACCCGCAGGCGCAGTTCCTGTGGGCCGTGTTCCGCGACGTGTTCCACTACATCGGCGTGTATCTCGACCAGATCGCCGACAACGCGCGTGAAGTCGACTTCGCCATTCGCTGGGGCTTCGGCTGGACCACCGGCCCGTTCGAAGACTGGCAAGCCGCCGGCTGGAAGGACGTGGCCCAGTGGGTCAAGGAAGACATCGACGCGGGCAAGGCCCTGTCGAACGCCCCGCTGCCCGCTTGGGTGACGAGCGGCAAGGTCGCCGAAGCCGGTGGTGTTCACACGGCCGAAGGCTCGTACGCCCCCGCCAAGGACGCCTTTGTGCCGCGCAGCACGCTGCCGGTGTACCAGCGTCAGGTGTTCCCGGCGGCGCTCGTCGGCGAAGCCGGCAACGACCCGCGCAAGTTCGGCAAGACGATCGAAGAGAACGACGCCGTGCGTCTGTGGGTCGACGAGACCCCGGGTCAGGACGACGTGCTCATCGTCTCGTTCAAGTCGAAGATGAACACGATCGGACCGGCCGTCATCGACGGTCTGGTGCGCGCCATCGATCTGGCCGAGGAGCAATATCGCGGTGTCGTCGTGTGGCAACCGACGTCGCTCAAGCTCGGCGCGCCGGGCGGTCCGTTCTCCGCCGGTGCCGATCTGGAAGCCGCCATGCCGGCCTTCATGATGGGCGGCGCGAAGGGTATCGAGCCGTTCATCAAGAAATTCCAAGACGGCATGATGCGTGTGAAGTACGCGCAGGTGCCGGTCGTCTCCGCCGTCTCGGGCATCGCCCTCGGCGGTGGCTGCGAACTGCTGCTGCATAGCGCCAAGCGCGTGGCGGCCCTCGAGAGCTACATCGGTCTGGTGGAAGTCGGCGTGGGCCTCGTGCCGGCCGGCGGCGGTCTGAAGGAAGCCGCGATTCGTGCGGCCGAAGCAGCCACCGCAGCAGGCAGCGTCCAGTATCTGCAATTCGTCACCAAGTCGTTCACTAACGCCGCCATGGCGAAGGTCTCGGCGTCGGCGATCGATGCGCGCGACATGGGCTACCTGAAGCCGTCGGACACCATCGTCTACAACGTGCACGAGCTGCTGTCGGTCGCCCGTAACGAAGCCCGCGCGCTGTCGCTGGCCGGATACCGCCCGCCGCTCAAGCCGGCCGGCATTCCGGTGGCAGGCCGTTCGGGCGTGTCGACGATCAAGGCGCAACTGGTCAACATGCGCGACGGCAACTTCATCTCGGCGCACGACTTCCTGATCGCCTCGCGTATCGCGGAAGCCGTGTGCGGCGGTGACGTGGAAGCCGGTAGTCTGGTGAACGAAGAATGGCTGCTGGCGCTCGAGCGTCGCGCCTTCATCGAAATGCTGGGCACGTCGAAGTCCCAGGAACGCATCATGGGCATGCTGCAAACCGGCAAGCCGGTGCGCAACTAAGCCGATCGGAGACTGACATGAGCAAACAACTGCAAGACGCCTACATCGTTGCCGCCACGCGCGCCCCGATCGGCAAGGCACCGAAGGGCAGCTACAAGAACACCCGTCCGGACGACCTGCTCGCGACGATTCTCAAGAGCGCGCTCGCTCAGGTGCCCGATCTCGATCCGAAAGTGATCGAAGACGCGATCATCGGTTGCGCCATTCCCGAAGCCCAGCAGGGCCTGAACGTGGCGCGTATCGGTGCGCTGCTCTCGGGGCTGCCGAACACGGTCGGTGGTGTGACGGTCAACCGTTTCTGCGCCTCTGGCCTGACGGCACTCGCGATGGCGGCCGACCGCATTCGTGTGGGTGAAGCCGACGCGATGTTCGCCGGCGGCATCGAAAGCATGAGCATGGTGCCGATGATGGGCAACACGCCGTCGCTCTCGCCGTCGATCTTCGAGCGCGACGAGAACGTGGGCATTGCCTACGGCATGGGTCTGACCGCCGAGAAGGTGGCGCAGCAGTGGAAGGTCTCGCGCGAAGCGCAGGACGCCTTCGCACTGGCCTCGCACCAGAAGGCGATCGCTGCGCAGCAACGCGGTGAGTTCACGAACGAAATCACGCCGATCGAGATCGTCGAACGTTTCCCGAATCTCGCCACCGGTGAAGTGTCGATCAAGACGCGTACGCTGTCGCTCGACGAAGGTCCGCGCCCGGATACGACGATCGAAGGCCTCGCCAAGCTGCGTCCGGTGTTCGCCAACAAGGGCTCGGTCACGGCCGGCAACAGCTCGCAGACCTCGGACGGTGCCGGTGCACTGCTCGTCGTGAGCGAGAAGATCCTCAAGCAATTCAATCTCACGCCGCTCGCGCGTTTCGTGTCGTTCGCCGTGCGCGGCGTGCCGCCCGAAATCATGGGCATCGGCCCCAAGGAAGCCATTCCGGCGGCGCTGCGTGCCGCAGGCCTCAAGCAGTCGGACATGGACTGGATCGAGTTGAACGAAGCGTTCGCCGCACAGGCGCTCGCCGTGATTCAGGATCTGGATCTCGACACCAGCCGCGTCAATCCGATGGGCGGCGCCATTGCGCTGGGCCACCCGCTGGGTGCCACCGGTGCGGTGCGTGCGGCTACGGTCGTGCATGCTCTGCGCCGTCACAACCTGAAGTACGGGATGGTGTCGATGTGCGTGGGCACGGGCATGGGCGCAGCGGGGATCATCGAGCGCATGTAAGGACGGGGACCGGACAGGCAAGTGACCGGTCATCGGGCGCCGGGGTGTGGATCGCGTAGTGCGCGTATCTGCCCCCGGCGTTTGTCATAAGACGAACGCGACATTCAGGATCAGGAGACAGTGGAGATGGACGACGTATTGGTGCAACGCCAAGGCGCGGTGCAGGTGCTGACCTTCAACCGTGCGCACAAGAAAAACGCGATCACCGCCGAGATGTATCAGGCGCTCGCCGATGGGCTGGCCGAGGCGGATGCCGATCCTGCCATTCGCGTGATCCTGATTCAGGGGCAGCCGGAGGCATTCTCGGCCGGCAACGATCTCGAAGACTTCCTGAAGCACCCGCCGAAGGACGACGACGCGCCCGTGTTCCAGTTTCTGCGCCAGATCAGTCAGGCGACCAAGCCGATCGTGGCAGCGGTGGCGGGCAACGCCGTGGGTGTCGGCACGACGATGCTGCTGCACTGCGATGTAGTGTATGCCGCCGAGACGGCTCGCTTCTCGCTGCCGTTCTCGCAGTTGGCACTGGTGCCGGAAGCCGCGTCGAGCTGGCTGTTGCCGCGCGTGGCGGGCTATCACCGCGCCGCCGAGAAGCTGCTGTTCGGTGAGCCGTTCGACGTGAATGAAGCCGTAGCGATGGGGTTTGTGAACCGGATCGTACCGGCGGCCGAACTGGGGGAATTTGCGGCGAAGCGTGCAGCGCAACTGGCCGCCATGCCGGCGGGCTCGCTGCGGGTGACCAAGCAACTGATGAAGGGCGACAGCGCGCGCGACGTGCAGGAGCGCATTCGCGACGAGGCGCTGGAATTTGGCAAACGCCTGCTGTCTCCCGAAGCGCGCGAGGCATTCACCGCCTTCTTCGAGAAACGCAAGCCGGATTTCAGTCAGTTTTCGTAATTCGTAACTCGTAAAGCGGGCGTTCAGCCCAGCGTTTCGAGCTTGGGCAACTGGCGGGGGCGGCGGTCCTCGTCGGTGGCCACGTAGGTGACCATGGCCTCGGTCACCTTCACGATCTCGTGCGACAGGCGCATGCGCTGTGCATAGGCCTCGACGTAGACGGTAATCGACGTATTGCCGGTCTTGACGATCTTCGCGTAGAAACTCAGCAGATCGCCGACGAACACCGGCTGTTTGAACAGGAACGAGTTGACGGCAATCGTTGCCACACGGCCGTTGGCGCGTTGCGCGGCGGGAATCGAGCCGGCAATGTCGACCTGCGACATGATCCAGCCGCCGAACACGTCGCCATGGGCATTGGCGTCGGCGGGCATCGGCATCACGCGCAACGCCAGTTCTTTTTCGTCGGGCAGGGCCGTCAGGGCAGGGGAAGGGGTACTCATGGGGTTCCTTGCGTGAGCCAAAAAGCGGGAAAACTCGGGAACACCCCGTCAGACGGGGCATTCGAGGAGCGCTCCCTAGGGAGACGCCCGCCCGGCGCTGGCTCAGCATGAGACGCCGGGTTCTGCGAAAATACGCCATTGACGATTTTAGCGGAAAGCCCCCCACCGGACCTGTTGCCCGGGCCGGACCCCGCCCCCACAGCATCATGAGACGTTTTACTCCGGCCGAGCCTGCGCCGGCGGCGGCGAATGCCCCGAACGCAAAGAACCTTCCGAAGAAGCCGCGCAACGACTGGCAGGTGCTCAAGTCGCTGCTGCCGTACCTGCTCGAGTTCCGCGGGCGGGTAACGCTCGCCTTGTCGTGCCTGATTCTGGCCAAGGTGGCCAACCTCGGCGTGCCGATTCTGATGAAGCACATCGTCGACGCGCTGGGGCCGGTGGCTACGCTCTCCGCGACCGCCCGTGCCACCGCTGACCCGGCGCTGATCGTGGTGGGCGGGCTGGGCATGCTGGTGATCGCCTACGGGGTGGTGCGCCTGTCCACGTCGCTCTTTACCGAACTGCGGGAAATTCTGTTCTCGAAGGTGACGGAAAGCGCCGTGCGCCAAGTGGCGCTCAGGGTGTTCCGCCATCTGCACGCGCTCTCGCTGCGCTTCCATCTGGAGCGCCAGACCGGGGGCATGAGCCGCGACATCGAGCGGGGCACGCGCGGCATCCAGTCGATGATTTCGTACTCGCTGTACAGCATTCTGCCCACGCTCATCGAAGTGGCGCTGGTGCTCGGCTTCTTCGTCGTGCGCTATGACGCGTTCTATGCGCTGGTGACGCTCGCGGCCCTCGTGTTCTACATCGCGTTCACGGTGAAGGTGACCGAGTGGCGCACGCACTTCCGCCGCACGATGAACGAGCTCGATTCGAAGGCTAACGCGCGCGCCATCGATTCGCTCATCAACTACGAGACGGTGAAGTACTTCGGCAACGAGGCGTTCGAGACCGAGCGCTACGACGAGAATCTGAAGCGCTATCGTGCGGCGGCCATCCGCTCGCAGAATTCGCTTTCCGTGCTCAACTTCGGGCAGCAGGTGATCATTGCCACCGGGCTGATCCTGATTCTGTGGCACGCCACGCAGGGCGTGATGAGCGGCAGGATGACGCTGGGCGATCTGGTGCTGGTCAACACGTTCATGTTGCAGCTCTATATCCCGCTGAATTTCCTCGGCGTGATCTATCGCGAACTCAAGCAGGCCATGACGGACATGGACCGCATGTTCACGCTGCTCGACGTCAACCGCGAAGTGGCCGACCCGCCCGGTGCGCCCGCGCTGATCTGCACCGGCGGCACGGTGAGCTTCGAACACGTGAATTTCGGCTACGAGACGACGCGCCAGATTCTGCACGACGTGGATTTCACCATCGCCGCAGGCACGACCACAGCGGTCGTGGGCCACAGCGGCTCGGGCAAATCGACGCTCTCGCGTTTGCTGTTCCGCTTCTATGACGTGGGCTTCCCCGGCACCACGGCGGGGCGCATCACCATCGACGGGCAGGATATTCGCGACGTCACGCAAGACTCGCTGCGGGCCGCTATCGGCATCGTGCCGCAGGACACCGTGCTGTTCAACGACACGATCTACTACAACATCGCTTACGGGAATCCGTCGGCCTCGCGCGATCAGGTCATTGCGGCGGCGCGCGCGGCGCATATTCACGACTTCATCGAGAGCCTGCCGGCGGGCTATGAGTCGATGGTCGGCGAGCGCGGGCTCAAGCTCTCCGGCGGTGAAAAGCAACGCGTCGCGATCGCCCGCACGATTCTGAAGAATCCGCACATTCTGATCTTCGATGAAGCGACGTCGGCGCTCGATTCGCGCTCGGAGCAGGCGATTCAGACGGAATTGCGCAATATTGCCCGCGAGCGCACCACGCTCGTGATTGCGCACCGGCTTTCCACGGTCGTGCACGCGGCGCAGATCATCGTGCTCGACAAGGGCCGCATCGTCGAGCGTGGCACGCACGACGAACTGCTGCACGCCGAAGGGCTGTACGCGCAGATGTGGGCGCTGCAACAACAGCGGCGTGGCGGTGAGGGCGACGCCGAGGCCTCGCACTTCGCGACGGTGGTGTCCTGAGCGGCCGACGGCCCACCGTTGGGTGCGGCTCTGTCGCACGCGCGTCCGATTGAGTAGACTAGCGCGCTGACACCGTCAGCCCCGGGGGCTCCGCATGGAAATCAAATGGCTCGAAGACTTCGTGTCGCTCGCCAAGACGCACAGTTTCAGCCGCTCGGCCGAGTTGCGCCATGTGACGCAGCCCGCCTTTTCGCGCCGCATTCAGGCCCTCGAGGCGTGGCTCGGCAGTGAGCTGATCGACCGGTCGAGCTACCCGACCCGGCTCACCCCTGCCGGTGAAGTCTTCTACGAGCAGGCGCTCGCGTTGCTCTCGCAGGCGCAGGAAGCACGGGCCTTGCTGCGCGAGCAACGGTCTGCCGACCACTCGGTGCTCGACTTCGCCGTGCCGCACACGTTGTCGATGACGTTCTTCCCACGCTGGCTCAAGACGCTGGAAAAGCGGCTGGGTCTGCTGCGCACCCGTCTGCGGGCGCTCAACGTGCACGATGCTGCGATGTCGCTGACCGACGGCGGCTGCGACCTGCTCATGTGCTACTACCATCCCAGCCAGCCGTTGCAGCTCGACGTGGCGCGCTACGAGATGGTCGTGCTCGGCAGCGAGCGCTTCAGCCCCTACAGCGCGCCGACGCCGCAAAAGCGGGCGCGCTTCAAGCTCCCCGGCACGGCGGAAGCGCCGGTGCCTTATCTGGCCTACACATCGAATGCTTACCTCGGGCGCATGGCCGACCTGCTGGTGGGCGACACGACCAGCCCGCCTCATTTCGACAAGGTCTACGAGACCGACATGGCCGAGGCCCTCAAGGCCATGGTGCTGGCCGGGCATGGCGTGGCGTTTCTGCCGGAAAGCGCCGTGGTCGACTCGGTCGCCCGCGAGGAACTGATCGACCTCGCGCCACCGGGCAAGACCGCCGCGCCGTGGCATCTCGATATGGAAATCCGGCTCTATCGTGACCGTCTGGCCTATGCCGACGCCAGCAACCGCCGCGAGAAGGCCAAGCGCGAAGCTGTCGAGGCGTTCTGGCAGGCCGTGCGCGATCAGGTCAAAGGGTGAGATTTGTAATCTATGCACGAAACGCATAGATGCATGTTTATTCGGCATTGGATTGTTCTTTGCGGCTCTAGGTAAAGTGCCTGCCATTCGTGTCGCAAGCACGGTGTGTGCGTGCGGCGCTGATTGAAGCCGGAGAATCCAGAGATGTCTCAATCGTCACAACACGCCTTGCCTTCCTACCTCCAAGCCGATGATCTCGGCCCCTGGGGCAACTATCTTCAACAGGTCGACCGCGTTACGCCCTATCTGGGCAACCTTTCGCGTTGGGTCGAAACCCTCAAGCGCCCGAAGCGCATCCTGATCGTCGACTGCCCGATCGAACTCGATAACGGCACCATCGCCCACTTCGAGGGCTATCGCGTCCAGCACAACACCTCGCGCGGTCCCGGCAAGGGCGGTGTGCGTTTCCACCAAGACGTCACGCTCTCCGAAGTCATGGCCCTGTCGGCCTGGATGTCGGTCAAGAACGCGGCAGTGAACGTGCCCTACGGCGGCGCCAAGGGTGGCATCCGTGTCGACCCGCGTAAGCTCTCGCGCGGCGAACTCGAGCGCCTGACGCGTCGTTACACCAGCGAAATCAACATCATCATCGGGCCGACGAAGGACATTCCGGCACCGGACGTCAACACGAATGAGCAAATCATGGCGTGGATGATGGACACGTACTCGATGAACGAGGGCTCCACGGCCACGGGCGTCGTGACCGGCAAGCCGATCTCGCTGGGTGGCTCGCTGGGCCGTCGCGAAGCGACCGGCCGCGGCGTGTTCGTGGTGAGCTGCGAGTCGGCCCGCCGTCTGGGCATGGACGTGCGCGGTTCGCGCGTGATCGTGCAGGGCTTCGGCAACGTGGGCGGCATTGCGGCCCGCCTGTTCGCAGAAGCCGGCGCGCATGTCATCGGCGTGCAAGATCACACCGGTACGATCTACAAGTCGGACGGCCTCGATGTGCCGAACCTGCTCAAGCACGTGGCCGAAACCGGCGGCGTGGGCGGTTTCCCGGCGGCCGAGACCATCAAGGACGACGAATTCTGGTCGCTCGACTGCGAATTCCTGATCCCGGCGGCGCTGGAGAACCAGATCACCGAGAAGAACGCCGACAAGATTCGTGCGAAGGTCGTGGTGGAAGGCGCCAACGGCCCGACCACGACGGCAGCCGACGACATTCTGCGTGCCAAGAACATTCTGGTTGTGCCCGATGTGGTGGCCAACGCCGGGGGTGTTACTGTGTCGTACTTCGAATGGGTGCAGGACTTCTCGAGCTTCTTCTGGACCGAGGAAGAGATCAACCACCGCCTGGAGCGCATCATGCGCGAAGCCTTCGACGGCGTGTGGCACGTGGCGCAGGAACATTCGGTGTCGCTGCGTACGGCGGCATTCATTGTGGCGTGTAGCCGTATCCTGCAAGCGCGCGAGATGCGCGGCCTGTACCCCTGATCTGGCGGTGCTTTTGCTCTAAGTAGTAATACGCACTAATGCGTAAAAAACGAATGTTCGGGGCGAAATGCGTCAAAAAAGACGTACGTTCCGAACATTCGAGAATAAAAAAACTGGCAATTGCAGTGCTAAAATGCATTCGTTTTGTGCCAAGGAGACCAAGGAATGACCCTCTCGAAAATTGCATTGGCGTTGTGTTGTGTGGGCCTGATGGCAGGTGCTGCACAAGCGCAGGAAAGCGGTACGCTCAAGAAGATCAAGGACACCGGCGTGATTTCGCTGGGTAACCGGGAGTCGTCGATCCCGTTCTCGTTCTATGACAACAACCATAATGTCGTTGGTTACGCGAACGATGTCGCGATGGCCATCGTCGATGAAGTCAAGAAAGAACTGAAGCTCACGAAGCTCGACGCGAAGCAGACCCCGATCACGTCGCAGAACCGTATTCCGCTGGTGCAAAACGGCACGATCGATATCGAGTGCGGTTCGACCACCAACAATGCCGAGCGTCAGAAGCAAGCGGCATTCTCGAACACCTTCTTCATCATCGGTACGCGCCTGCTGACCAAGAACAGCTCGGGCGTGAAGGATTTCGACGATCTGAAGGGCAAGAACGTCGTGACCACCGCCGGTACGACCTCTGAGCGTCTGCTGCGTCAGATGAATCAGGACAAGAACATGGGCATGAACATCATCAGCGCGAAGGATCACGGCGAGGCAGCAATCACGCTGCATCAAGGCCGTGCCGTTGCGTTCATGATGGACGACGCCCTGCTCGCCGGTGAGCGCGCCAAGTTCAAGGATGCCAAGGACTACACCATCGTCGGCAAGCCGCAATCGTACGAAGCGTATGGCTGCATGATGCGCAAGGACGATCCGGGCTTCAAGAAGGTGGTGGACACGGCTGTGGCCAACTACCAGAAGTCGGGCAAGGCGTTCGCGGACTACAAGAAGTGGTTCCAGTCGCCGATCCCCGCGTTGAACGGCACGAACATGGACTTCCCGCCGTCGGCTGAAATGGCCGCACTGTGGAAGGCGCCGAACGACAGCGCTGACGTGACGCCGGCCAAGTAAGCCTCATGGCTTGCAGCAACGCTGAGCATGATCAGTAAGTAATGCCGAAGCGGAAGGAGTCATCCTTCCGCTTCTTTTTAAGCAAGACAAGTAGAAAAGGGGAGATCATGGCTCTCGGTCTCGATTTCAGTTTTTTCTTCCAGCCGGTAGCGACCGGTGAGAACAGCACCTACTTCGGGTGGCTGCTCTCGGGCTTCAAGCTCACGCTTGAAGTCGGCCTCGGCGGCTGGATCATCGCGTTGATCGTCGGCTCCGTGCTCGGCGTGATGCGCACCGTTCCCAATAAGTGGATTTCGGGCTTCGCGGCGGGGTACGTCGAGCTGTTCCGGAACATCCCGTTGCTGGTGCAGTTGTTCTTCTGGTATTACGTGGCACCCGACTTCCTGCCGGAAGCCGTCCGCCAGTGGCTGTTCTCGCTCAATCCGGCGAACGTCTCGCTGCTCACCGGTGTGGTTGGCCTGGGCCTCTTTACGGCTGCCCGGGTGTGTGAACAGGTGCGTTCCGGTATCAATTCGCTGCCCAAGGGTCAGAAGAATGCCGGTCTGGCCATGGGGCTCACGCTGCCGCAGACGTACCGTTTCGTACTGCTGCCGGTGGCTTTCCGTGTGGTGATCCCGCCGATTACCTCGGAATTCGTCAACATCTTCAAAAACTCGGCCGTGATCTCGACAGTGAACCTGCTCGAACTGACCGGCCAGGGCAAGCAGCTGATCGACTACACGGCCCATAGCTACGAGTCGTTCATCGCCGTGACGGTTGCCTACATGATCATCAACATCGTCGTGCTCACGTTCATGCGTTGGCTCGAATCGAAGACCCGCCTGCCGGGCTACATCGGGGGCAAATAATGGGTGAGATCTTCGCTTGGGGCGGCGTGGTAGACGCGTGGCCCCTGTTGGTCAAGGGCATGGTCACCACGTTGCAGATCACGGCGCTCGCCGTGATCGTGGGCATCGTGTGGGGCACGTTGCTCGCGATGATGCGTCTGTCGGGCGTGGCGGTGCTGAAGTGGTTCGCGGATCTGTACGTGAACGTGTTCCGCTCGATCCCGCTGCTGATGGTGCTGCTGTGGTTCTTCCTGATCGTGCCGCAGGTGCTGCGCTCGTTGCTCGACGTGCCGCCCACGTGGGACATCCGGATGGTCTCGGCGCTCGTCGCCTTCTCGCTGTTTGAAGCAGCGTATTATTCGGAAATCATTCGCGCCGGTATTCAGAGCGTGTCGCGCGGCCAGCTCTCGGCAGCGTCGGCGCTCGGGATGTCGTACTGGCAGGCAATGGGTCTCGTGGTGCTGCCGCAGGCCTTCCGGAACATGGTGCCGTTGCTGCTGACGCAGGGCATCATCTTGTTCCAGGATACGTCGCTCGTGTACGCGATCGCCCTGTCCGATTTCTTCGGCATGGCGTATCAGGTGGGGCAGCGCGACGGTAGTTTGCCTGCAATGATTGTGTTTGCCGGGGCGGTCTACTTTGTGATCTGCTTCACGGTTTCGATGTTGGTTAAACGTCTTCAAAAGAGGTTGGCGAAATGATTTCCCTCAAAAACGTCTCCAAGTGGTACGGCCAGTTCCAGGTGCTCACGGACTGTTCCACTGAAGTCAAGAAGGGTGAAGTCGTGGTGGTGTGCGGCCCGTCGGGTTCGGGCAAGTCCACGCTCATCAAGACCGTCAACGGTCTCGAGCCGATCCAGCAAGGCGAGATCATCGTCGATGGCACCTCGGTCGCAGACCCCAAGACGAACCTGGCCAAGCTCCGCTCGCGCGTGGGCATGGTGTTCCAGCACTTCGAACTGTTCCCGCATCTGTCGATCACCGAAAACCTGACGCTCGCGCAGATCAAGGTGCTCGGCCGCCGCAAGGACGAAGCCACCGACAAGGGTCTGAAGCTGCTTGAGCGCGTTGGCCTGAAGGCCCATGCGCACAAGTTCCCGGGCCAGCTGTCGGGCGGTCAGCAGCAGCGTGTCGCGATTGCCCGTGCCCTGTGCATGGACCCGATCGCCATGTTGTTCGACGAGCCGACGTCGGCACTCGATCCGGAAATGATTAACGAAGTGCTCGACGTGATGGTCGAACTGGCGCATGAAGGCATGACCATGATGGTGGTCACGCACGAAATGGGCTTCGCCAAGAAGGTGGCCAATCGCGTGATCTTCATGGATCAGGGCCTGATCGTCGAAGACGACAAGAAGGAAGAGTTCTTCGAAAACCCGAAGTCGGATCGCGCCAAGGACTTCCTGGCCAAGATCCTGCACTGATCTCGGGGCAGGGCACGGCGCGTCAGCCCACGAAGCGACGCGCGGGTGCCCGGCTCGAAGGACTCGCAGAAATGAAAAAGCGTGCCCTCGGGCACGCTTTTTTTATGGGCACTCGGCACACACGGTGTGCGCCAGAGGCTTACTGGCAGGCGGTGTTCTGTGCGTTGCGCAGGCGCACCGCTTCCGGAATCGGGACGACGGCGCGCTGCGTCGGGGCGCCGTTTTCGAACAGAATCAGCTCGCCCGGCTCGAAGGTCGTCCAGACTTCGTTGTCGGTCAGCGGCACCGTCGCGATGACGGCCACGCGGTCGGCCGGCGTCGTGAACTTGGCGAAGTCGATTTCCCAGTCGGCGTCGATCAGGTGCGCCTTCGCGAACGGCCACTGACGGGCGATGAAGTGCAGCTTGGTCGAGCAGTGGGCGATCAGGGCCTGTCCGTTCGAGAGCACGAAGTTGAACACGCCATGGCGGGTGATCGTTCGCGTGATGTCTTCGACGGCGTGGAACAGCTCGTCGAGCGGCGGCTGCGAACCGGGGAAGCGCTTGCGCAGGCCCTGCATGATGTCGCAGAAGGCGCGCTCGCTGTCGGTGGTGCCGACCGGCTGATACACGCCGGAGAGGAACGGGTCGTAGTCGTGCAGGTCGCCGTTGTGGGCGAAGATCCAGTGACGCCCCCACAGTTCGCGCTGGAACGGATGGCAGTTTTCCAGCTCAACGATGCCTTGCGTCGCTTTGCGGATATGCGCGATGACGTTTTTCGACTTGATGGGGTATTTCTTCACCAGTTCGGCGATGGGCGAATTGGCGGCGGCCTGATGGTCGATGAAGAGCCGGCAGGCCTTGTCTTCGAAGAAGGCGATACCCCAGCCGTCGGCATGATGGTCCGTGCCGCCCCCGCGCGCCGCAAAACCGGTAAATGAGAACGTAATGTCGGTCGGTTCTGCGCAATTCATTCCAAGCAGTTGGCACATGGGGCGGGCAAATCTCTGATTGGCAGCTCACGTCGTGTCAGTGCGCAGCTGCCGTTACAATATGGGGTTGCACAAGCATAGCACCGGCCCCTGTGCACGTACATTCCCGTCCTAAAAAGTTCGTCGCGCCGACGCCCCACCCGCCGGCACGGCCCCGCAGCCCCGGAACCGATCATGACTACCGAACTGACTATCACCCGTCCCGATGACTGGCACCTGCACGTGCGCGATGGCGCTGTGCTCAAGAGCGTGCTGCCCGACAGCGCCCGCCAGTTCGGCCGCGCGATCATCATGCCGAACCTCAAGCCGCCGGTCACCACCACCGAGCATGCTGCCGCCTACCGCGAGCGCATTCTGGCGGCACGCCCGGCCGGCAACACGTTCGAGCCGCTCATGACGTTGTATCTCACCGACAACACCCCGGGTGACGAGATCCGCCGCGCCAAGGCATCGGGCTTCGTGCACGGCGTGAAGCTCTACCCGGCAGGCGCCACGACCAATTCGGATGCCGGCGTGACCGATCTGGCCAAGTGCCGCGGCGCGCTCGAAGCCATGCAGGAAGTCGGCATGCCGCTGCTCGTGCACGGCGAAGTCACGAGTTCGGATATCGATATCTTCGATCGCGAAAAGGTCTTCATCGACCGCGTGATGAAGCCGCTGCGCCGTGATTTCCCGGCGCTCAAGGTAGTGTTCGAGCACATCACCACGAAGGATGCCGCCGAGTACGTCGCCGAGGCCGAAGGCCCCATCGGCGCGACGATCACCGCGCATCACCTGCTGTACAACCGCAATGCGATCTTCACCGGCGGTATCCGCCCGCATTACTACTGCCTGCCGGTGCTCAAGCGCGAAATCCACCGTGAAGCGCTGGTCAAGGCCGCCACGTCGGGCAGCGCGCGCTTCTTCCTGGGCACGGATAGCGCCCCGCACGCCCGTGGCGCGAAGGAAATGGCCTGCGGCTGCGCCGGTTGCTACACCGCGCTGCACGCCGTGGAGTTGTATGCGGAAGCGTTCGACAACGCCGGCGCGCTCGACAAGCTCGAAGGGTTTGCCAGCTTCCACGGCCCGGACTTCTACGAACTGCCGCGCAACGCCGACAAAATCACGCTGGTGCGCGAAGACTGGGAACTGCCGGCCGAGCTGCCGATGGGCGACGCGACCGTCGTGCCGCTGCGCGGTGGTGAGGTCATCGGCTGGAAGCTGAAGGGCTGAGGCAGGGCGTTGTAGATGTTGTCTGCGTTGCCCGTGACGACCCAGCCGCGCCCGGCGGATGTCTTGCCGGATATCGACTGGCCGCAACCGTGGTTTGCGGCGGTGAGGGCGCACGGGCAGGGCGCGCTCGCCAGCGGCGACTGGCGAGCGGCGTTGTCTTCGCAGGCGAGGGCGGCCGCTCAGGTCAGCGGGCACGGCAAGCCGTTGTGCTTCGTCGCACAAGCGGATTTGCCGGAGGGGACGGCTTACGAAGCGTTCATCGCCGCGACCGGCGGGGTGCCGACCCGCCCCAATCTGCATGACTTCTTCAATGCGCTGATCTGGCTGGCCTACCCGCGCAGCAAGGCGGCGCTCAACGCCCGGCAAGCCGCCGCCATCGCGTCCGATGGCGTGCAGGCCACCCGTGGGGCAACCCGCGACGCGGCGACGTTGTTCGACGAGAACGCCGTCGTCTTTGCCTGTAGCGACCCGGCATTGGGTGCTGCGCTGCGCGGCTTCGACTGGCAGACCCTGTTCGTCACGCGCCGTGCGGCGTGGGGCCGTGCCTGCGAGGTGCAGCCGTTCGGGCACGCTTTGCTGGAGAAGCTGGTCGCGCCCTATAAGGCGATCACTGCGCATGCATGGATTGTCGACGTTCCCTCCGCCTACTTCGACTGGTCGTCCGGCGAGCGCCGCGCTTGGCTGGATGCGGGGCTGGCGCCGGTATTGGCGGACGCCACGCTGTCTCCCCGCGATTTCGCCCCGTTGCCTGTGCTGGGCATCCCGGGGTGGTGGCCGGCGAGCGAGGATCCGGCCTTCTACGGCGACGTAGCGGTGTTTCGTCCCGGGCGGCGCGGCCCAGCGTCTGTGCGTGATACACTTCGGCCCGCAGAGTCGGCCAGACAATCGCCGCCTTCTTCGGAAGGGGGAGGAAAGTCCGGACTCCATAGGGCAGGGTGATGGCTAACGGCCATCCGTCGTGAGACGCGGAACAGGGCAACAGAGAACAGACCGCCGATGGCCCCTGGCGCAAGCCAGGCGGATCAGGTAAGGGTGAAACGGTGCGGTAAGAGCGCACCGCGGCGTGCGGCAACGCACACGGCACGGTAACCTCCACCCGGAGCAATTCCAAATAGGCAGGTGAGCGGCATGCGCCTTGTGCGTGTGCCGGCAACGGGGCCCCCGGGAGCCTGCGGGTAGGAAGCTTGAGCGGCGTAGTGATGCGTCGCCTAGAGGAATGGTTGTCAGGCGCGGCGCGAGTCGCGTTCACAGAATCCGGCTTATCGGCCGTCTCTGCAACGATACAAAAGCGAAAGGCTCCCGTGAGGGAGCCTTTTGTCTTTCTGCGACGCGACGTTTAGCGCATGGCGCGCGCGACGCCAGTCGCTCACGCTCATGCCCCTGCGCCTCAGCCTTCGACGATTTCCACGCTGTGCGTGAGCTCGGCCGTCTTGGCGAGCATGATCGACGCCGAGCAGTACTTGTCGTGCGAGAGCGTCACTGCGCGCTCGACGGTAGCCGGGTTCAGGTTGCGGCCCGTCACGGTGAAGTGGAAGTGAATCTTCGTGAAGACCTTGGGGTCTTCGCTGGCGCGCTCGGCCTTGAGCGTGACGCTGCAATCCTTGACCTCTGCGCGGCTCTTCTTGAGGATCATCACCACGTCGTACGCGGTACAACCCCCGGTGCCGACCAGCAGCATCTCCATCGGGCGCGGCGCCAGATTACGGCCACCGCCTTCCGGCGCTCCATCCATCGCGACGATATGCCCACTGCCTGTTTCCGCGATGAAGGCCATGCCATCCTGGCCCATCCAGCTAACCTTGCATTCCATAATCTCGATACCCCGAATTCTCGTTCAAGCAAAAATTGTAGCGGCTTCCGCAATAGTGCGTACGATGCCGTCCGACTCGCGTCCGGCAGCCTCCGGGCGGTCTGAGTTGTTGCGTCGCAATATTGGCGCTTTTTTGATCGGGTTTTCAGGGGGAAAAACCCTAAATTTAGGCAAAAGGCTCTAGCGAGCAGAGCGACCCGAACACGGATTTCATCGTAAGTTGTTGAATTTAAAAGGTGATATTGGTTTGTGTGCGATTTTTGAGAATTTCATAATGTGGTGTTGTATTTCGCACTATAAATTTTCTTGCAACGCACCATCGCCTTTGCTAGACTTCAGTCATTGGTTGTTGTGCTTCACAGCAATTCTGCAAGTGTCTCCTCCACCCTCCTCCTTTGGTGGATTTAACCCGGACCCAATGAGGTTCGGGTTTTTTTTGTGCCCCCGAAAAGTGCTGCGAAAAGGCGGTTTACCTAAGCGCGTTTACCGGGCGGTCGTTTTTTCTGTATAATCAACGGCTTTTCCGGAAATGCCCACGGAAAAAGCATCAGGGAGAGCCTGCAAGCACAGGACTGCGCCATGTGACCCAAATCACAAGGACGCGGCCGGCAGACAAGCAGGAAGTTGGTGTCTATGGGGCAAGCAGTTTTTTAATTGGATCGATCATGAAGACGTTTTCCGCTAAGCCGGCAGAGGTGACGCGCGAATGGTTTGTGATTGACGCGACGGACAAAGTCCTCGGCCGTGTCGCCAGCGAAGTGGCACGCCGTCTGCGCGGCAAGCACAAACCGGAATTCACGCCGCACGTTGACACGGGTGATTACATCATCATCGTCAATGCTGCCAAGCTGAAAGTTACGGGCGCAAAGCAAACTGATAAGAAGTACTACCGTCACACGGGTTACCCGGGCGGTATCTACGAAACCACGTTTGGCAAGATGCAAGAGCGTTTCCCGGGCCGTGCGCTCGAGAAAGCCGTGAAGGGCATGCTGCCGAAGGGTCCGCTGGGCTACGCGATGATCAAGAAGCTGAAGGTTTACGCCGACGGTAACCATCCGCACGAAGCGCAGCAACCGAAGTCGCTCGAGATCTAAGGGCCAGCCATGTTCAAAAACGATTGGAATTACGGCACGGGCCGTCGCAAGAGCGCAGTGGCTCGTGTGTTCATCAAGGCTGGCAAGGGCGACATCGTCGTCAATGGCAAGCCGATCAAAGAGTACTTCGCTCGCGAAACGTCGCTGATGATCGTGCGTCAGCCGCTCGAACTGACCAACCACGCTGAAACGTTCGACATCAAAGTCAACGTGTCGGGCGGTGGTGAAACGGGTCAGGCCGGTGCGGTTCGTCACGGCATCACGCGTGCACTGATCGACTACGACGCGACCCTCAAGCCGTCGCTGTCGACCGCTGGTTTCGTTACCCGCGATGCTCGTGAAGTCGAACGTAAGAAGGTTGGTCTGCACAAGGCCCGCCGTCGCAAACAGTTCTCGAAGCGTTAATCGCACGAGTGCTTGTTGGCATCTGCCGACTCGGCAGATCCGGAGAAAAGGCCGCCTCGCGCGGCCTTTTTTCTTATGTTTTTGGTTTGTGATGTTTCGGGGGGCGGCGCCGTCTCACACGTGTCGTCGAAGCTTGATAGAATCCCGTTTCCAATTTCGTTGGGGTAGGACATGGTCAAGGTAGGTATCGTAGGCGGCACCGGCTATACCGGTGTGGAGCTGCTCCGTTTGCTGGCGCAGCACCCGGAAGCACAATTGACGGCGATTACCTCGCGCAAAGAAGCGGGTACGCTGGTCGCCGATATGTATCCGAACCTGCGTGGCCGCGTCGATCTGGCGTTTTGCACGCCCGATGACGCCCGTCTGACCGATTGCGATGTGGTCTTTTTTGCGACCCCGCACGGTGTGGCGATGGCGCAGGCGCGAGAGTTGCTCGCTGCCGGCGTGCGCGTGATCGACCTGGCCGCAGACTTCCGTCTCAAGGACACGGCCACGTTCGAGAAGTGGTACGGCATGCCGCATGCCTGCCCGGATATTCTCGAAGAAGCCGTTTATGGCCTGCCCGAAATCAACCGCGAGCAGATCAAGCAGGCGCGCGTGATCGGCCTGCCGGGCTGCTACCCGACGTCGGTGCAACTCGGCTACGCGCCGTTGTTCGCCGGTGGCCGCAAGCTGGTCGATGCGAAGCACTTGATCGCCGACGCCAAGTCGGGCGCCAGCGGTGCCGGCCGTAAGGGCGAGACCTCGCTGATCCTGGCCGAGACGCTGGACAACTTCAAGGCGTATGGCGTGAAGGGCCATCGCCACCATCCGGAAATCAAGCAGGGTCTGGAAGCGATTGCAGGCTACGATGTGGGCCTGACGTTCGTGCCGCACCTGCTGCCGACGATTCGCGGCATTCATTCGACGCTGTACGCGACGATTCTGCCCGAAGCGCGCGACACCGATTTCCAGCAATTGTTTGAAACGTATTACGAGAACGAGCCGTTCGTCGACGTGCTGCCGGCAGGTTCGATGCCGGAAACGCGTTGGGTGCGTGCTTCGAACTACGTGCGCGTGGCGGTGCATCGCCCGGGCAATGAAGACACGCTGGTCATCCTCGTGGTCGAGGACAACCTGGTCAAGGGCGCGTCCGGTCAGGGCGTGCAATGTATGAACCTGATGTTCGGCCTGCCGGAGAACATGGGTCTGACCCATATTCCCGTACTGCCGTAACGGTATTTTTTGTCCCTAAGCTCTTGATTTTTCTGCCGTCGGCACGATTTCGGAATAGGGAATAGAATGGTACCCAACCGAATTATGGAGATTTGCGATGAACGCACCGCTTGAGGCCGCCGTCACGGAAATGCCCGCGTTTCTGGTCTTTACGGACAGCGCCGCGGACAAGGTCAAGCAACTGATCGACGAAGAAGGCAACCCGGAACTCAAACTGCGCGTTTTCGTGCAGGGTGGCGGTTGCTCCGGCTTTCAGTATGGTTTCACCTTCGACGAAGACGTGAACGAAGATGACACCGTGCTCGACAAGAACGGTGTTTCGCTGCTGATCGACTCGATGAGCTACCAGTATCTGGTGGGCGCCGAGATCGACTACAAGGAAGACATCAACGGCGCACAGTTCGTGATCAAGAACCCGAACGCCTCCACGACTTGTGGTTGCGGCTCGTCGTTCTCGGTCTGATCGACACGACGGCAGTACCGGAAGTACCAAGAGAAAGGGCCCGCAAGGGCCCTTTTCTCGTTAACGCGTCATCTCAACCGCCGGTATCGCCACGGAATCCCTGTCAGCGGGGGTAGATCGCCCCGAGAACGCGCGGGCCGGCAGCGCCAGTGACTGATGGCAGATTGCCCGGCAGGCGCGCCAGACACCGCTCAGCCAGCCACGCGAAGGCGAGCGCTTCGACCTGATTCGGCGGCACGCCGAGCGCATCCGTCGTCGTGACCGTCATTCCGGGCAGACGGGCGGCAATCGCCTGCATCAGCGCCCGATTGCGCGTGCCGCCACCGCACGCGTAGAAGCCCTTGCAGTCCGGTGCATAGCGAAGCACGTCGTCGGCCACGCATTGGGCCGTGAGCGCGACCAGCGTCGCCTGAACATCGACAGGCGCCACACCGGGGAAGGCCGCCAGATGGGCGTCCAGCCATGCGGCGTGGAACAGATCGCGTCCGGTGCTCTTGGGGGGTGTTTGGGTGAAATAGGGCGCGCTCATCAACGCGGCGAGCAGGGCGTTGTCGACGCGTCCGCTGGCGCCCCATGCGCCGCCATCGTCGTAGGCCTTGCCAATATGCCGCGCGGCCCAGCCGTCGAGCAGGGCATTGCCGGGGCCACAGTCGAAACCGGTCACCGGCTTGCCCAATGCCGCAGCGGGGAGAATCGTCACGTTGCTGATGCCGCCGAGGTTGCAGACCACGCGCGTCTCGCCCGCGTCCGAAAACTTCGCCTGATGATAGGCGGGCACCAGTGGGGCCCCTTGGCCGCCGGCAGCGACGTCGCGGCTGCGGATATCCGCCACCACGTCGATGCCGGTCAGTTCTGCAATCAAGGCGGGGGCATTCAGTTGACGCGTGTAACCCACACCGTCGAATTCGCCGGGACGATGGCGAATGGTCTGCCCATGCGCGCCCACGGCGGTGATCGCCGACGCCGGTAACCCGGCGTTCTCGAGGAGCGTTTTCACGCAATCGGCGTAATGCCGCGCGAGTGCATTGGCGGCCAGCGCTTCCCGGTGCAACTCGTTCTCCGACGGCGCTTGCAGCACCATGAGCGTTTCGCGCAATTCCGCCGGGAAGGGGACGTATGCTTCGGCGAGCACTTGGCCTCCGGGAGACGCCACGAGTACGCCGTCGACACCATCGAGGCTGGTGCCGGACATAAGACCGATGAAGTGGGAAGTTGCAGCAGCGGCGGCCGAGTGGGCGCCTTGGGAAACGGTGTCGGTCATGAGCAGAGCGCAGGCGTTCGAGGAGAGCCGGGAAACTTTTCGCACCGGCGGGCGACGCGCGCGAATCCTACATTTCGCACGTCATCGCCCGCCGGTGCGGCCTCCAGCATACCTTAATCGCGCTCGGCGACCTGCACGGTGCGCATCAGATCGATGCGCTTGAGAAGGTTGGCGGCATACATGTCGAACAGCTTCAGGCGCGGGCCCGAGAGCGGTGCGACGGCGGCCACATCGGTGGCAAACGGATTGCGCGGCACGTTCTTGTAGCGCAGTTCGTAATGCAGATGCGGACCCGTTGCCCAGCCGGTCTGGCCGACAAAGCCGATCACCTGACCCTGCGTGACGCGCGCGCCCGGTTTCAAGCCCGAGCTAAAGCCCGACAGGTGGGCGTAGCGCGTCTGATAGTCGCCGGCGTGGTTGATCTCGATCAGGTTGCCGTAGCCGTTCTGCTTGCCGACGAACTTCACCACGCCATCGCCCGCAGCGAACACTCGCGTGCCGACCGGAGCGGCAAGATCGACGCCTTCGTGCTTCTTCCATTGATGCTGGAACGGATGCTCGCGGCCGCCGAATGCCGACGAAATACGCGAGAACTCGACCGGCGTGCGCAGGAAAGCCTGCTTGAGGTTGCGTCCGTCGAAGCCGTAATACGCGCCGTCGCTATTGCCTTGCGGGTCGGCGTACCAGATGGCCTGATGCGTCTTGCCCTGATTGATGAACTCGATGGCGAGAATTCGGCCGGTGCGCACGGTGCGGTCTTGCTGCTTGACCACTTCGTACACGAGCCGGAACCGGTCGCCGCGGCGCACGTCGCGCTGGAAGTTGATCACACCGGAGAAGATGTTGACCATCTGCGCGACCACGGCGTCGGGCACGCCCGCGTCGTCCATGGCCGTGAAGAAGTTGCCGGCGATGGCACCCGAGCGCATGGACCACTCGGTGTCGTTCGCGAGCTGTTCCATGCGGGCGCGCAGCTTGCCGGCGTCATTGCGCTCGATCACGAGCTGCTGGGCGTTGGCCGTGCCGGACGAGATCAGGGTGGAGAGCGTAACGAGCTTGCCGTCGTCGTCGGTTTCGGCCTGAACGACCTGACCGGCGGGCACGCCGATGAGACGCCGTGCGACGGCATTCTCTCGGATGAAGCGCTCGGCAGCAGGGTCCTGGATCGACAGCCGTGAAAGCATGTCGCCAAGCGTCTCGCCGCGCCGCAGCGCCACTTGATGGATGAAGGTCTGAGATTGCGCGTCGAGCTGCTGGATTTGTCGGGCCAGATCGGGGAAGGTGAGCGGCAGCGTGATGCTGGCACCATTGCGTGCCGAGTCCGGCACCATGGGGGCCACGCCGAATGCGGTCACCATTCCCAACGTCAGGGCCGAACCGACCGTCGCCACGATTTGCACCTTTCTTCGACGGTGCTTCGGCTGCGTGGGATCAATCAGGGTCAGCAGTTCACGCGCAAAAAAATCACGGAGTTTTGGCCACATCACGTAAAATTCTGCGCAACTTACGAAAAAGCCCGGGCGGAGCGACACGCTTCGAATTGCCTTCCGGCAACCCGGCGGCGCCTTGGCCCGAGCCGAGAATTGAGCGGCGATTATAGCAGACGCGCCAACATCTCTTGCGTTGGGGGAAATCCTAACGCAGTCTGGACAATGAAGTTATGACAAGTGAACACACACTCACCCCGGAAAAGACGTACCCAGTGACTGACGCCACGCGGGCCGCTATGGCGATCGCCAAGCGCGGCTGCGACGAGCTGCTGGTGGAGGAGGAGTTCCTTCAAAAGCTGGCCCGCAGCGAAGCCACGGGCAAGCCGCTGCGCATCAAGCTGGGTCTGGACCCGACGGCGCCGGACATCCACATCGGTCACACGGTGGTGCTCAACAAGATGCGCCAGTTGCAGGATCTGGGCCATACGGTCATTTTCCTGATCGGCGACTTCACCTCGCTGATCGGCGACCCGTCGGGCCGTAACAGCACGCGTCCGCCGCTCACGCGCGAGCAGATCGAGGCGAACGCCAAGACCTACTTCGAACAGGCCGCGCTGGTGCTCGACCGCAGCAAGACCGAGATTCGCTACAACAGCGAATGGTCGATGAAGCTCGGCGCCGACGGCATGATCAAGCTCGCGTCGCGCTACACGATGGCGCGCATGCTGGAGCGCGAAGACTTCACCAAGCGCTTTCAGGGCGGGGTGCCGATCGCGATTCACGAGTTTCTGTACCCGCTCATGCAGGGTTACGACTCGGTGGCGCTGGAGTCGGATCTGGAGCTGGGCGGTACCGACCAGAAATTCAACCTGCTGGTGGGCCGTGAGCTGCAAAAGCAGTACGGTCAGGAGCCGCAGTGCATTCTGACGATGCCGCTGCTCGTGGGGCTCGATGGCGTCGAGAAGATGTCGAAGTCCAAGGGCAACTACATCGGCATCAGCGAGAAGCCGAGCGAGATGTTCGGCAAGCTGATGAGCATCTCCGACGACCTGATGTGGCGCTACTACGAGCTGCTGTCGTTCCGCACGCTCGAAGAGATTGCGCAACTGAAGCAGGACGTCGACGGCGGGCGCAACCCGCGCGATGTGAAGGTGCTGCTCGCGCAGGAAATCGTTGCACGCTTCCACTCGCAGGCCGATGCCGAGCGCGCGCTCGAAGACTTCAATGCGCGCGCCAAGGGCGGCGTGCCGGACGATATTCCGGAAGTTTCCCTCGATGGCGCCCCGCTGGGCATCGCTCAACTGCTCAAGCAGGCGGGCCTCGTGCCGTCGACTTCGGAAGCCAACCGCAATATCGAACAGGGTGGTGTGCGTATCGATGGCGAAGTCGTGGCCGACAAGGGCGCGAAGATCGACGCCGGCACGTACGTGGTGCAGGTCGGCAAGCGCCGCTTCGCCCGCGTCACGCTGGCGTAATCACCTCGACTCGACGCAAATTCGCCTCTCATGATCGCGCTCATTCAACGCGTACTGGAAGCCGCGGTGACGGTCGATGGCCGCACCGTGGGCGCCATCGGGCCGGGCCTGCTGGCGCTGGTCTGCGCGGAGCGCGGCGACACCGAGGCGAGTGCGGACAAACTGCTCACGAAGCTGCTCGGCTACCGCGTCTTTTCCGACGATGCGGGCAAGATGAATCGCAGCGTGAGCAGTCTGGACGGCAACGGACTGGCGGGCGGGCTGCTGCTCGTCTCGCAGTTCACGCTGGCGGCCGACACCAACAGTGGCACGCGTCCGAGCTTCACGCCGGCAGCGAGCCCGGCCGACGGTCAGCGGCTGTTCGACCATTTCGTGACGCAGGCGCGTGCGCGCCATCCGCAGGTCGAGACGGGCGAATTCGGCGCGCATATGCGCGTCTCGCTCGTGAACGACGGCCCCGTCACGTTCTGGCTTCAAACGCGTCCCGAAAGCGCGTAATTCAGACTGGCTCAGACGCCGTCAGACCCGGCACCTCACGCGATACGCGACGGTGTGATACCGTCGTTGGGTTTTGAAATGACATCGCAAGGGAGAAGCTGATGAAAGTCTGGAGTGACTCGTTCGCCGACAATGCGGCGATAGATGCACAGTTTGCGTTCGGTAAGCCGGACGCGCAGTCGCACGTGGCGCTGTCGCAAAATAAGAATCCGCATCTGGCATGGTCTGATGTGCCCGCCGGTACGCGCTCGTTTGTCGTGATCTGTACCGACAGCGATGTGCCGAGCCAAGGCGATGACGTTAACAAGGAAGGTCGCGAAGTGCCGGCCGATCTGCCGCGCGTCGACTTCTATCACTGGGTGCTGGTCGACGTACCGGCATCGGTCAACGAAATCCCGGCGGCCAGCCACAGCAATCACGTCACGCCGCGCGGCAAGTTCGGCCCGGACGCGCTCGACGGCATGCGCCACGGCGTCAACGACTACACCGCGTGGTTCGCTGGCGACGAGAGCATGCAGGGCGACTACTACGGCTATGACGGCCCGTGCCCGCCGTGGAACGATACGATCGTTCACCACTATCACTTCACCGTGTATGCCCTCGACGTTGCGCGTGTGCCGCTCGACGGCCGCTTTGGCGGTGACGACGTCGTCCATACGATCCAGTCGCACGTGCTCGGCAAGGCGAGCGTGACCGGTACCTACACCCTCAACCCGAAGGCGGCATAACGGGTGAGTCACTCGTGAGGGCGGATGGGGCGAGGTTGCCCCGTCCGTTGCACCGGCAGGCACGCTCAGCCCCCTCGCCGACCCTCGCAGACGCCCGCAGACCTTCGCGCAATCGCGCACCAACGTAATTCTCAGAATGACTGGCAAGACAACGACGCTGACCCTGATTCGCCATGGCGAGACCGACTGGAACCGCGTGAAGCGCATTCAGGGACATACCGACATTCCGCTCTCCGCCGAGGGCGAACATCAGGCCGTGCGATTGGGTGCGCGCGTGGCGCGTGAAGTTGCGGCGCAAGGTCACGTATTCGATCAGGTGCTGACGAGCGACTTGCAGCGCGCGGTACAGACCGCCGAGCCGGTGGCAAAGGCCTGCGGACTGCCGCTGGTGCGCACGGCCAACCTGCGCGAGCGGCACTACGGTGCGTTCGAGACGCGCACGCCTGACGACATTCAGGCGCAATTTCCGCAGGACTATGTGCGATGGCAGACCCGCGATCCGGATTTCACGATTCCGGGCGGAGAGTCCACGCGCGGCTTCTACACACGCATTACCGATTTCGTCCGCCAATTGGTGCGCGACTACGAAGGGCAGCATCTCGCGCTGGTGGCGCATGGCGGCGTGCTTGACTGCTGCTATCGGCTGGCCACAGGGTTGGATCTGTCCGCGCCGCGCTCGTACCCGCTACTCAATGCGAGCGTGAACCGCATCGCGTTCGATGGCGAGCATTGGCAGGTATTGAGTTGGGGGGATGTCACGCATCTGGATGACGCCGTGCGCGACGAGATCAACGACAAGCCGGCCGAAGGGAATGCGGGTAATTCGACCGATCGCGTGGATCCCCGCGTGGTGTAAGACGTTTCGACGTCACCGCTCCAGCGACGGCGCGTGCGAGACGGCATCGGGTGTCGCCAGCGCGCGCTTGCGTGCCCGATGCGCGACGCTGTTGCGCATCGCCCAGCGTGCCAGCTGCGCCGTGTGACGCACGGCCGGCCGCACCGTAAGGCGCCGCACGACGGCGCCTTGTTCGAAGCCCAACATTCCTTGCGCCCAATCGGGCAGCAGATCCACGCCCGCCCGGAACAGCAATCCCCCGAAGACGCGCGCCCCTGCAAATGGCGAGGGTAGGTTGCGCAACACGTGCACCACTTCGTCGGTTCGCTCGCTCGTCGCTAACGACGGCCGCATGGCGGCCAGATAGGCGTCGATCTCGGCAACGCTCGCCGGCACGTTGCGTGCACCCAGTGCAATCGCAATGCGCGCAACTTCCGCGTAATAGCGATCCTGTTCGCTACGCGGGAATGCCGGGTTTTTGTAGACGAGATAGCTGCGCAGAAAGCTCGACGTCTCCGCCACGTGCACCCACGTCAGCAAATCGGGATCGTAAGCCGCGTAAGGCCTGCCGTCCGGCGCGGTGCCTTTCACCTGAAGATGAATGCGCCGCACGCGATCGAGCAAGGCCTCGGCATCGGCGGTATTGCCGAACGTCGTGCCGCCAATGAAAGTGGCCGTACGGCGCAGGCGGCCGATCACGTCCTGCCGGAAGGTCGAATGATCCCAGACGCCCGCCATCGCGAGCGGATGCAGCGACTGCATCAACAGCGCGCTGATGCCGCCGATCATCATCGATGTGAAGTCACCATGAACATGCCAGCAGGCGGCGTCCGGGCCGAAAAGACCGGGGTCGCCCGCAGGCGTGTCGTAATTCAGGCGAGGGGCGCCGGGGCCGGACGTGAGGCTCACGAGCCGCATGGCAATCGCGTGCCGCACCCGGCCCGACACGCCCACGACGGGGCCGGCGGGCTGTAGCGGTGTTTTCGGCGGCGGGGTGGGGAGATCGTCCTGTGTGCTCATACGCGGCTGACTACGACGGCACGGCGTGCCGTCAGTTGCCGCCCGTCGCGCCGGCGGGCGGCTCGGGTGACCACAGTGAGTCGCTCGTGGGCGCGCTACCGGGGGCGGACAGGCCGAAGTGGCGATAGGCCGCGAGCGTGGCCACACGCCCGCGCGGCGTGCGTTGCAAGAAGCCTTGTTGGATCAGGTACGGCTCGATCACGTCTTCGATGGTGTCGCGCTCTTCGCCAATGGCGGCGGCGAGATTGTCGACGCCCACCGGGCCGCCGTCGAACTTGTGCAGCACGGCTTCGAGCAACTTGCGGTCCATCACGTCGAGGCCGCTCGCATCGACGTCGAGCATCGACAGCGCGGCGTCGGCCACCTCTGCCGTGATGCGCCCGTCGGCACGTACTTCGGCGTAATCACGCACTCGGCGCAGCAGCCGGTTGGCGATACGGGGCGTGCCCCGCGCGCGGCGTGCGATTTCAAATGCGCCGTCGTCGACGATAACCGCGCCCAGCAGGCCGGCCGAGCGTCGCACGATGCCGGCGAGTTCGTCTGCCGAATAAAACTCCAGCCGCGCGACGATGCCGAAGCGATCGCGCAGCGGGTTGGTCAGCATGCCGGCGCGCGTGGTGGCGCCGACCAGCGTGAACGGTTGCAAGTCGAGCTTAACGCTGCGCGCCGCCGGCCCTTCACCGATCATGATGTCGATCTGATAGTCCTCGAGCGCGGGGTACAGAATTTCTTCGACGACCGGCGAGAGCCGGTGAATTTCGTCGATGAACAGCACGTCGTTGGCTTCGAGATTGGTCAGCAGGGCGGCGAGATCACCCGGACGCTCGAGCACGGGGCCCGAGGTCTGGCGAAGATGCACGCCCATCTCGCGCGCGATGATGTGCGCGAGCGTTGTCTTGCCCAGACCCGGCGGGCCGAAGAGCAATACGTGGTCGAGCGGCTCGGCACGCTTGCGGGCTGCCTCGATGAAGATTTCTAACTGGCCGCGCACCTTGCGCTGGCCGACGTATTCGTCGAGCAGCTTAGGGCGCAGCGCGCGCTCGAAGGCTTCTTCGTTGGGCGAGGCCGGTGTCGGCGCAATGATGCGCTCGGCGGCGAGTTTGTCGGTTTCGATCATGGCAGCATTGTAGCGCTTTGGCCGTGTCAGCCGACCAGCCGTCCGCGTCGTACGCGAAGGGCCTTGCCGGCCAGTGCGGGCGAGACGTCGGCCAGCGCCGTGAAGGTTTCGCCGCAGTGCGCGTGGCAGATGGCGACGCCGAGCGCGTCGGACGCATCGGTGCCCGGCTTGCCGGTGAGCGCCAGCAGACGCATCACCATGTCTTGCACCTGCTCTTTGCGGGCCCGGCCGGTGCCGACCACGGCTTGTTTGAGTTGCGAGGGGGTGTATTCGAAGACTTCCAGCCCGCCGACCGACAGCGCGGTAATGGCCGCACCGCGCGCCTGCCCGAGCAGCAGCGTCGACTGCGGGTTCACATTGACGAAGACTTTTTCAACGGCGGCTTGATCGGGCTGGTAGGTGGCGACCAGTTCTGCCACGCTCTCGAAGATGATGCGCAGACGGGCAGAGAGCGTGCCTTCGCCGCTGCGAATGACGCCGCTCGTCACATACTGCAAGCGGTTGCCGTGCTTTTCGAGCACGCCGAAGCCGGTGACACGCAGGCCGGGGTCGATACCAAGAATTCTCATGCAGGGGCCGGTGGCCGGCGCGCTGGGCGCCGAGGGGTAAAAACATCGAAAGCCGATATGGCCCGTATTCTGGCACAGCCGGGTGGGGGCGTCGCCTGCCGGGAATGTTTCATAGGGCAAGACGCCGCGATACCCGTGATGCCCTCGCGTCGATTTGCCGCATCCCCGCGCCCCGTTGGGACGAGACGGCGCCCTTCGCGAGCGAGCGGATTGTTGTACATTGCGTGCTGTTCAAAATATTCGATGGCCCGCCCGTGGCCGCCTGTCCCCGATGCTCTGGATCAAAGCGTTTCACATCGTTTTCATCGCCTCATGGTTCGCGGGCTTGTTCTACCTGCCGCGCATCTTCGTCAATCTCGCGATGGAGACCGACGCCACCGCCACGCAGCGCCTGCTGCTCATGGCCCGCAAGCTCTACCGCTTCATGACGATTCTGGCCGTGCCCGCGCTCGCCTTCGGTCTGGTGCTGTGGCTGTACTACGGCATCGGCCGCCAGAGCGGCTGGCTGCACGCCAAGCTGCTGATCGTGGTGCTGCTGCTCGGCTATCACCATGCGTGCGGCCGTCTGCTGCGCAAGTTCGAAACCGGCCGCAATACCCACTCGCACCGCTGGTATCGCTATTTCAACGAATTCCCTGTGCTCGGGCTGCTCGCCGCCGTGATTCTCGCGGTCGTGAAGCCGTTCTGACACTGCACGGACACGTACTGCACACGCACTTCATACGTACCGCAATATCACCGATATCCAAGAGAACCGAGAGGAGCCTGCCGTGAGTCTGACCTGCGATTACTACCTCGCCCCGCCGTCGCCCTATGTGTATATGGGCCACGCGCGGTTCATCGAACTGGCACGCGAGTACGACGTGCAGGTTCAGCTCAAGCCGGTCGATCTTGGCCGGGTGTTCGCGGTCTCGGGCGGCCTGCCGCTCGCGAAGCGCACGCCGCAGCGTCAGGCGTATCGTCTGGTCGAACTCGCACGCTGGTCGAAGTACCTCGACGTGCCGCTCAACCCGCAGCCCAAGTTCTTCCCGGTCGCGGGCGATCCGGCCGCACGTCTGATCATCGCCACGCAACTCGCCCATGGCACGGCGAAGGCACTGGAACTCGCGGGCGCCATCTCGTCGGCGCTCTGGACGCAGGAGCGCAACATCGCCGACGAAGCCACGCTGCTGGCGATTGCCAACGATCTGTCGCTCGACGGCAAGTCGTTGCTCACCGCGTCGCAAGGCGCGAGCGTGCAGGCGGCGTACGACGCGAACACCGAAGACGCGATGTCGGCCGGTGTGTACGGCGTGCCTTGGTTCGTGTTCGAAGGCGAGCCGTACTGGGGGCAGGACCGCCTCGATTTTCTCGAGCGCGCGTTTGCCGTTGCGCGTGCGAAGCAAAGCTGATGACTGTGGCACCAATCGAGCATCAACAGGGAGTCAAGAGGATGAGTCGTCCGGAAGTCGTGTTGTACAAGAGCGTGCCGGCAGACGTGCGTGCGCGTCTCGCGGAGCATTTCGAACTGAATGAATTCGACGGTGTGAACGACGCCAATCGCGCGGCGTTCACGGCGGCGCTCGCGCGTGCCGATGGCGCGATCGGTGTGGGGGCCAACGTCACGCCTGCGCTGCTCGACGCGGCACCGAAGTTGAAAGCATGGGCCACGATCTCCGTCGGCTACGACCAGTTCGATGTGCCCGACCTCACGCGTCGCGGCATCGTGCTGATGAACACGCCCGACGTGCTGACCGAAACCACGGCCGACACGGTTTTCTCGCTGATTCTCGCGAGCGCGCGGCGTGTGGTGGAACTGGCTGAGTTGGTAAAAGCGGGCGGTTGGAAGGGCAGTCTGAGCGAGGCGTATTTCGGCACCGACGTGCAGGGCAAGACGCTGGGCATCGTGGGCATGGGGCGTATCGGTGGTGCCGTGGCGCGCCGGGCGGCGCTCGGTTTCGGCATGAAGGTGCTGTACAGCAACCGTTCGCGCAACGAAGCGGCAGAGACGGCCTACGGCGCGCAGTACCGCACGTTGCCGGAGCTTCTCGCACAAGCCGATTTCGTCGTGACGCTGGTGCCGCTGTCGCCGGCGACCGAGCGCATCATCGGCGCGAAGGAGTTCGCACAGATGAAACCCGGTGCGATTTTTATCAACGCGGCGCGCGGCAAGGTGATCGACGAAGCGGCGTTGATCGATGCGCTGGCGTCGGGTCATCTGCGTGGCGCAGGGCTCGATGTGTTCGAGCGTGAACCGGTGTCGGTGGACTCGCCGCTGCTGAAGATGAAGAACGTCGTCGCGCTGCCGCACATCGGTTCCGCCACGCACGAAACGCGTCACGCCATGGCATCGTGCGCTGCCGACAATCTGATTGCGGCGCTCACCGGCCAGTCATTGCAGAACGTCGTGAATCCGGACGCAAAGCGGGGATAATTCCCCCGGTTATCGACCGTCGCTCGCCGTGCGGCGGCGGTTGATGACTTCCTTCGCGCGGGCGAGTTGGGCGGGCAGACGGTCGCCCAGCCGAAGCGCCATCCCGACGGCGAGCACGTCGCCAATGGCCAGATGCGCAATGCGTGAGGTCAGCGGCGAGTACACATCGGTGTCTTCGTCGACATCGGCGAAGAGCGCCACGCTGGCCAGTCGCGCCAAGGGCGAATTGCTGTGGGTGATGGCAATCACGCTGGCCCCGGCGGTGCGCGCCAACTGGGCCGCTTCCAGCAGATCCTGCGTGCGCCCGGTGTTGGAAATCGCAATCACCACATCGCCTTCGTGCAACAAGGCGGCCGACATCCCGTACACGTGCGGATCGCTATAGGCCACGGCCGGCACGCCCAAACGGAAGAACTTGTGCTGCATGTCCTGTGCGGCAATTCCCGAGGCCCCCGCGCCATAGAATTCGATGCGCTTCGCATTGGCGAGCAGGTCGATGGCGAGCCCGATGCTGTCGGGCGACAGGTTGTTGCGCACTTGCATGAGGCTGCCGATGGTGCGGTCGAGCACCTTGCTGGCAATGCCCGGCACCGGCTCGTCGGGGCGCACGTCGCGGTGCACGAACGGCACGCCTTGGGCAATACCTTGCGCCAGCCGGATCTTGAATTCGCGATACCCGCTGCATCCGACAGCCTGACAAAAACGGGCAATCGTCGGCTGGCTGACGTTGGCGCGCTCGGCCAGTTCGTTCATCGACAGATCGACCACTTCACGCGGGGCGTCCAGCACATAGGTGGCGAGCTTGCGCTCTGAGGGGCGCAATTGAGTCAGTGTGGCTTCGATTCGGTTCAGCATGGCAGGCAGCAACCCACATAAGCAATCAGGCTTCACAAGCCGTGCGCCGACTGCTGCGCACAGCGCACCACAGCGCACTTGTGAAACCCTTCTGCGACAACCCCATTAGGCCGGGCGCTGGCGCACGTTCACGCGCGCCGAATGCCAAGCTTGTCAGGCGCTCACTATAGCACCCGCGTTGCAGGGTGCCGTGGCCCATCCGTCATGGTTCAACGGCGGATAGGAATGATTGGAATGTACAAAAACTACAGAAATATGGCATTTCACATTATGGTGGTTGTTTTCTCAATACGGCAATAATTGCCGTAACTCATGGAAAACACTCAGTAAAACCCCGTATGCCGATGGCTTTTGATTGATGGGATGTAGAATTTCTACTAAACTCCGCTCCCAATCGTGCCCAGCCGGGCACATCAAATTCAAGCCGAGCCGGCATGACGTCTGAGCAAACGAAGCCCCTGCACCCGACCCTGATGGCGGTCACCGCGCGAATTGCCGCGCGCAGCCGCGACTCGCGCGCCGCCTATCTGGCACGCATCGCCGCCAGCCGTGGCAGTTTCCCGCAGCGCGGGGCACTCTCGTGCGCCAACCTCGCCCACGGTTTTGCGGCCATGCCGGCCAACGACAAGCTGATGCTGCGCGAGCAACGTCGCCCGAACGTCGGCATCGTGACGGCCTACAACGACATGCTCTCGGCGCACCAGCCGTACGAGCAATATCCGGTGCGTCTGCGCGAAGCCGCCCGCAAGCTGGGCGCCACGGCACAAGTGGCCGGCGGCGTGCCCGCGATGTGCGATGGCGTGACGCAGGGCAACGCGGGCATGGAGCTGTCGCTGTTCTCGCGCGAAATCATTGCGATGAGCACGGCCGTGGCGCTTTCGCACAACATGTTCGACGCCGCACTCATGCTCGGCGTGTGCGACAAGATCGTGCCGGGTCTCGTGATCGGTGCGCTCCAGTTCGGCCATCTGCCTACGATCTTCGTGCCGGCCGGCCCGATGGCGAGCGGCTTGTCGAACGACGAGAAAGCCCGCATCCGCCAGTTGTACGCCACCGGCAAAGTCGGCCGCGACGCGCTGCTCGAAGCCGAGTCGCAGGCGTATCACGGCGCGGGCACCTGCACTTTCTACGGCACCGCCAACAGCAATCAGTTGCTGATGGAAGTCATGGGCCTGCACCTGCCGGGCGCCGCCTTCGTGCATCCGCACATGCCGCTGCGCGACGCGTTGACCGACGCCGCCCTCGCGCGCGTGCTGGCCATCGGTGCCGATACCGCCGAATACACGCCTATCGGCCATGTGGTCGACGAGCGCGCGGTGGTCAACGGCATCGTCGGCCTGCTCGCGACGGGCGGCTCGACCAATCACACCCTGCATCTCGTCGCGATGGCCCGTGCGGCCGGCGTTGTGATCGACTGGGACGACTTCGACGCGCTGTCGGCCGTGGTGCCGTTGCTGGCCCGTGTGTATCCGAACGGCAAGGCCGACGTGAACCACTTCCACGCGGCGGGCGGCATGGGCTTCCTGATCGGCGAACTGCTCGACGCGGGCCTGCTGCACGACGACGTGCAGACCGTGGCGGGTCCGGGCCTGTCGCGCTACCGCCAGGAGCCGTGGCTTTCGGCCGAAGGGCTGGCATGGCGCGACGGTAGCGCCTACAGTGGTGATCGTGACGTGTTGCGCAGCCATGCCGAGCCGTTCGCCCCCGATGGCGGGCTGCGCCTCATGCACGGCAATCTGGGCCGCGGCGTCATCAAGGTGTCGGCGGTCAAGCCGGAACATCGGCGTGTGAGCGCAACGGCACGCGTATTTACGTCGCAGGAAGCGGTCAAGGTTGCGTTCGACGCGGGTGAGCTGCATCGCGACGTCGTGGTGGTATTACGCGGTCAGGGACCGCGCGCCAACGGCATGCCCGAGCTGCATCGCCTCACGCCGTTGCTCGGTGCTTTGCAGGACGAAGGGTTTGCCGTGGCGCTGGTGACCGATGGCCGCATGTCGGGCGCGTCGGGCAAGGTGCCGGCAGTGATTCACGTGTCGCCGGAAGCCGCCGGTGGCGGCCCGCTCGCCCGCGTGTGCGACGGCGATCTGATCGTGCTCGATGCCGCAGCCGGCATGCTGCATGCCGAAGTGAGCCCGGACGTGTGGGCGGCGCGCGAGCTTGCGCCGGTGCCCGCCTCGGGCGACGACACCGGCCGCCTGCTGTTCGGCCATATGCGCGCCGCTGTGGGCGCGGCGGAAGCGGGCGCTTCCGTGTTCTTCGGATCTGAATAAGTGGGAAGACCCCGGTGGCGCGCAGGCCGCGCCGCCGACTTCAAGGAAAAACGCAATGGACATCAATGACATCGTTCGTGCCGGCCCCGTGGTCCCGGTGCTCCAGTTCGACACCGTAGAGCAGGGTGAACACGTCTCGCGTGCGCTGCTCGCGGGCGGCGTACGAGTGCTCGAAATCACGCTGCGCACGCCGGCGGCGATGGACGTCATCAAGCACGTGGCCAGCCTGTCGGACGAGTTGATCGTCGGCGTGGGCACGCTCACGCGCCCTGAAGAAATGGCGCAGGCCGTGGCCGCCGGTGCGCGCTTTGGCGTTTCGCCGGGCTACACGCCCGCGCTCGGCGCAGCAGCCAAGGCGGCCGGTCTGCCGTTGCTGCCGGGTGTGGTCACCCCCTCGGACATTCTCGCGGCGCTGGCCGATGGTTACGACACGGTGAAGTTCTTCCCGGCAGAACCGTCGGGCGGTGTGCCGATGCTCAAGGCGTTGTACGGCCCGTTCCGTCATGTGCGCTTCTGCCCAACGGGCGGTATCAGCGCCGAATCGGCCCCGTCGTACCTCGCGCAGCCGAACGTGGTGTGCGTGGGCGGATCGTGGCTCACCCCTAAGGCACTCGTCGACGCCAAGGACTGGGACGGCATTACGCGTCTGGCCCGTGCGGCGACGGCGCTGCCCCGAGGCTGAATTAAGCAGGCTGAACTAAGCAGGTTGCAGGAAGCAGGGCTGAAAGACGCAGGACTGATTCAGGCATCGACCGGATAAAACAGGATTCCAACAATGGGGCGTGAGCCCTGCGGGCAGCCGCCCAACTAGCCAATCGAGGAGACCCCCATGGCTGCGGTGCAAGGTAACTTGCTGCTGGTGTACGCGCTTGTCGCGGTAATTGCGCTGATCGTACTGATCGCGAAATTCAAACTGAACCCGTTCATCACCCTGATCGTCGTGTCGCTCGTGCTAGGCCTCGCGGTGGGCATGCCGATGGGCGGCATCGTCAAGGCGTTTGAGACCGGCGTGGGTAACACGCTCGGCCACATTGCGCTGGTGGTGGGCCTCGGGACCATGCTCGGCAAAATGATGGCGGAGTCCGGCGGGGCCGAGCGCATTGCGCGCACGCTCATCGGCTTCTTCGGCGAGAAGAACGTGCATTGGGCGATGGTCGTGATCGCGTTCATCGTCGGTCTGCCGGTGTTCTTCGAAGTCGGCTTCGTGCTGCTGATCCCGATCGCGTTCAACGTCGCCAAGCGCACGGGTACCTCGATGGTGCTGGTGGGTATCCCGATGGTGGCCGGCCTGTCGGTCGTACACGGTCTGATTCCGCCGCACCCGGCCGCACTGCTCGCCGTGACCGCCTATAACGCGGACATCGGCCACACCATCATGTACGCGCTGATCGTCGGTATCCCGACGGCTGCTATTGCCGGCCCGCTGTTCGCCAAGCTGATGGCGCGCCACGTGGTGCCGAATCCGGATAACCCGCTGCTGTCGCAGTTCGTCGACGAAGACCGTCCGATGAGCCAACTGCCGGGCTTCGGTATTACCCTCTTCACGATTCTGCTGCCGGTCATTCTGATGCTGATCGGGAGCTGGGCCGACCTGTTCTTCGCGCCGAAGACGTTCGCCAACGACTTTCTGCGCCTGATCGGCAACTCGGTGATGGCGCTGCTGATCGCCACGCTGGTGAGCTTCTTCACGTTCGGCAAGCAGCGCGGCTTCAACCGCGACCAGATTCTGAAGTTCACCAACGAGTGTCTGGCACCGATTGCCACGATTACGCTGGTGGTGGGCGCAGGCGGCGGCTTCGGGCGTATTCTGATGGACGGCGGCGTGTCGAAGGCGATTGTCGACGTGGCTACGCATGCCAGCCTCTCGCCGCTGCTGCTCGGCTGGCTGGTGGCGGCGCTGATTCGCGTGGCAACGGGTTCGGCCACGGTCGCCATGACCACGGCTTGCGGTATCGTCGCCCCGATTGCGGCGGCGGCCGGTGCCACGGTCAAGCCCGAGTTGATGGTGCTGGCCACGGGCGCAGGCTCGCTGATTCTGTCGCACGTGAACGATGGCGGCTTCTGGCTGGTTAAGGAATACTTCAACATGACCGTGCCGCAGACCTTCAAGACGTGGACGGTTTGCGAGACGATCATTTCGGTGGTGGCACTGCTGCTCACGCTGGGTCTGGCCAGCGTGGTGTGAGGTAAGCATGCAGGGCACGCAACATCGGCAACACGCTGACGCGAGTCGGCAGGTCACAAGGAGACGAGCCATGATCGTCGTGGTAATGGGCGTATCGGGCAGCGGCAAGAGCACGGTCGGGCAGATGCTGGCCGACCGGCTGGGCTGCGGGTTTTCCGACGCGGATTCGTTTCACAGCGCCGCTAACATCAACAAGATGCGCCGCGGCGAGGCGCTCAACGACAGCGACCGCGCACCGTGGCTCGCTGCGATTCGCGAGGCGATCGTCGCGCGCCGTGTGGCGGGACGTCACCATGTGTTTGCGTGCTCGGCGTTGCGTTCGCGGTATCGCGATGTGCTGGGCGAGCATGACGGCGACGTCGTGTTCGTCTATCTGAAAGGCGCGCCCGAGGTGATCGGCGAGCGTCTGGCCTCGCGAGGCGGGCATTTCTTCGATCCGGCACTGCTGCAAAGCCAATTCGATACGCTCGAAGAGCCGCGCGACGCGCTCGTGATCGACATCCGAGAATCGCCCGAGGCGATTGTCGAGACGTTGCTGCACAAACTCGCCGCCTGCCCGGGTGGCATCCCCCTCACGCCAAACACGCCGGGCAAGCCGGCACGCGTACAATAGCGCTTTATTCCCTCTGCCGGCGCCCCGTGCGCCGGCCGTACGCATCACTATGGCTTCCTTCGAATTTTTCGCGCCCTGTCCCCGTGGACTGGAAGAAGCGCTCGCCGCCGAGCTGGCTGAACTGGGGCGTCTGGCCCCCTTGTCGGTCGGCAAACAAGTGCCCGGCGGCGTGCACTTTGCGGGCCCGTGGGCAGCCGGCATGGCCGCCAACCTGCATTCGCGCATCGCGAGCCGTGTGCTGCTGCGCATCGCGCAGCAGGGCTATCGCACCGAACAGGACATTTACGCCTTCGCGCTCGGCCAACGCTGGGAAGACTGGTTCTCGTACCAGCAGACCCTGCGCGTGGACGTCACGGGCATCAAGGCGCCGGTGCGCAGTCTCGAATTCGTCACGCTGCGCATCAAGGATGCCGTGTGCGACCGTCTGCGCGAGAAGACCGGCTCCCGCCCCAACATCGATACGTCTGAACCCGATGTGCGCGTGTTCGCGTTCCTGACGGCGACCGACGCGACGCTTTATCTCGATACGTCCGGCGAGGCGCTGTTCAAGCGCGGCTGGCGTCTGGACAAGGGCGCGGCACCGCTGCGCGAGAACCTTGCCGCAGGCATTCTGCGTCTGGCCGGCTGGCGCACGGACACGGCCGCCAACATGGTGCTGTACGACCCGATGTGCGGCAGCGGCACGTTCCTCGCCGAAGCGGCGCAAATCGCGCTCGGCGTGCCGGCCGGTGTGGCGCGCCGCTTCGGTTTCGAAAAGCTCAAGGGCTACGACATCAACGCGTGGCAGACCATGAAGGTGCAGGCGCAGGAAGCGCAACGCGACGCCCGCGTGCGTGGTGTGCCGTCGACGATTTTTGGCAGCGATATTTCGGGCGACATGCTGGTCAAGGCGCGAGCGAATCTGGAACGTGCGGGTGTGGGCGACGTGGGCCTGAAGCAGGTGGATGCACGCGACATGGCGCCGCCGGTCGATCGTCCGGGCATCATCGTGGCAAACCCGCCATATGGCGAGCGTATCGAAGTGCGCGGCCGCCGTTCGCCGCGCGATGCCGGGGAAGACGGCGATTTCGAATCGTCGGGTGGTCGCGGCCAGTTCCAGCGCGCGCAGCCGGATGGCGTGGATGCGCAGTTCTTCAAGGCTTTCGGCGACGTGCTCAAGCAACGCTTCACGGGCTGGAGCGCTTATCTGCTGACGGCCGACATGAGCCTGCCGGGCCAGATGCGTCTGCGCGAATCGCGCCGCACGCCGCTGTTCAACGGCGCGCTCGAATGCCGTCTGTTCCGCTTCGATCTGATTGCCGGCTCGGTGCGCAAGCGCCCGCAGGAAGGCGACGCTGAAGGTAGCAAGCCCGAGGCATGATCTGCGCTCGGCAGCGTTAGTGCCAAGTAATGCCAAGACATAACGCCATGAAAAAAGACCGGCCACTGGCCGGTCTTTTTCGTTGTGCGTGCCTAGCTTCGTGCTGACAGGAAGCGCGCAAGAATGCCGTGCGAATACACGCTTGCGACATCGCGCAGAAAACGCGGGAAATCGACGTGAGCCGCATCGTCGGCGGCGTCGGAGAGCGTGCGCATGACGGCAAACGGCACGCCATATTCGTGGCACACCTGCGCGACCGCTGCGCCTTCCATTTCCACTGCCAATGTCTGCGGCAACGCCTCGCGCAAGCGCGCGACTTCCCCGGCGCTGCTGATGAACTGATCGCCACTCGCGATTTGTCCGACGTGCACGCGCGGCGCAGTCATGCCCAGTTCGCTTCTTGCGTCCGCCGCGACATGGTTCGGCATCTCTTGTGCGAGCCATTCGCGTGCGGCGTGGGCGAGGGCGTCGCGTAAGGACGGTTCGGTATCGAACGTCGCGCGGCCAAGCAAGGGGACTTCGAAACGCGGGAAGAGGGGGCTGGCGTCGAGATCGTGCTGCACGAGAGTGTCGGCCACGACGACATCGCCGACCGCGATCCCGTGGGCGAGGCCACCCGCCAGACCGGTGAAGACGATTTCGCTGACGCCGAAGCGGTGAATGAGGGCCGTGGTTGTCGCGGCGGCGGCCACCTTGCCGATGCGCGCGAGCACGATCACGCAGTCTTGCCCGTGGAGTTGACCCACGTGATAGTCACGCATGCCGATATGTTCGACGCGGGCACCGGGGGCCATTTCCGCGAGCAGGTCGGCAATTTCTTCGTGCAGAGCGGCAACAATGCCGAGCGGGCCAGACGTCATGGCGCGATTCCGTGTGCCGTAAGGCAGGGTGAGAATGAGCGCGCATTGTAGCGCGGGGCGGTTTTCGCCGCCCCGCTTGTCCTGCGTCGTGCGCCATTGCGACGCACGGGTTCGTGCGGCCTCAGTCGACGGCCTTAACCATCTCTTCGACCACCTTCTTCGCGTCGCCGAACACCATCATCGTCTTGTCGAGATAGAACAGTTCGTTATCCAGCCCGGCGTAACCGGCGGCCATCGAACGCTTGTTCACGATGATCGTCTTGGCCTTGTAGGCTTCGAGAATCGGCATGCCGGCAATCGGCGATTGCGGATCGTTCTTTGCGGCAGGGTTCACCACGTCGTTGGCGCCGAGCACCAGCACCACGTCGGTCTGACCGAATTCGCCGTTGATCTCGTCCATTTCCAGCACTTGATCGTAGGGGACTTCGGCTTCGGCGAGCAGCACGTTCATGTGACCCGGCATACGACCTGCCACCGGGTGAATGGCATAGCGGACCTGCACCCCTTTTTCGGTGAGCTTGTCGGTCAGTTCCTTGAGCGCATGCTGCGCGCGCGCCACGGCCAAGCCGTAGCCCGGCACGATCACGAGCGATTCGGCATTGCTCATCAGGAACGCAGCGTCATCAGGCGAACCTGATTTCACCGGACGTTGCTGCTGTTCGCCGCCTGCTGCCGCCGCACCCGCTTGTGCACCGAAGCCGCCGAGAATCACGTTGAAGAACGAGCGATTCATGGCCTTGCACATGATGTACGACAGAATCGCACCCGACGAGCCGACGAGCGAACCCGCGATGATGAGCATCGGGTTGTTCAGCGAGAAGCCGATACCGGCCGCGGCCCAGCCCGAGTACGAGTTCAGCATCGACACGACCACCGGCATGTCGGCGCCGCCAATCGGGATGATGATCAGTACGCCGAGCACGAAGGCGATGGCGGCCATCAGGATGAACGGCAGCCAGCTTTGCGACAGGAAGAAGATCACGCCGAAGCCGAGCATGGCGATGGCAAGCAGCAGGTTGATCGTGTGCTGCCCCGTGAACTGCACCGGTGCGCCCTGAAACAGGCGGAACTTGTACTTGCCCGAGAGCTTGCCGAACGCGATGACCGAACCCGAGAACGTAATCGCGCCGACGAACGTGCCGATGAACAACTCGATACGGTTACCCGGCGGCAGCAATGTTTCACCGGCCGGCACGATGCCGAACGCGGCCGGTTCTGCGACTGCCGCGACCGCGATACAGACGGCGGCCAGACCGATCAGCGAGTGCATGGCCGCGACCAGTTCCGGCATCTTCGTCATCTCGACCTTGCGAGCGACGTAAGCACCGATACCGCCACCCACGACAAGGCCCGCGAGGATCAGACCGAGGCCCGAATAGTTGCCGCCCGAGAGCCTGCGCAATTCGTAAATCAGGGCAATCGTGGTGACGGCCGCGATGGCCATGCCGATCATGCCGAACGCGTTACCGCGCCGCGCCATCTTCGGGTTCGACAGGCCCTTGAGTGCCTGAATGAAACAGATCGATGCGACCAGATAGAGCAACGTGACGAGATTCATACTCATTGCTTGTTCCCCTCAGCCTTAACAGGCTTGTCTTTCTTCTTGAACATCTCGAGCATGCGCTGCGTGACGAGGAAGCCCCCGAACACATTCACGGCTGCCAGTGCCACAGCGACAACGCCCATCGTCTTGCCCAGACCCCCTTCGGTCAGGCCAGCCGCGAGCATGGCGCCCACGATCACGATGGCTGAAATGGCATTCGTGACCGCCATCAGCGGCGTGTGCAGTGCCGGCGTGACGTTCCACACCACGTGATAGCCGACGTACACCGCCAGCACGAAGATGATCAGATTGATCACCGTGTGATTGATCATTTCCATTCTTGTGTCTCCCCCTTAAGCGGCGCGCAGGACTTGGCCGTCGCGGCACATCAGGCACGCGGCAACGATGTCGTCGTTGGTATCGATGACGAGCTTGTTTTCCTTGTCGATCACCAGCTTGAGGAAGTCGAGCACGTTGCGCGCATACAGGGCTGAAGCGTCAGCGGCGACCATGCCTGCGAGGTTGGTGTAACCGGCAATCGTCACGCCGTGCACCTTCACGATCTCGTCGGCCACCGACAGCGGGCAATTGCCGCCGCCGTTTGCACCACGCCCTGCGGCGAGGTCGATGATGACCGAGCCCGGCTTCATCGCTTTGACCGTGTCTTCAGCGATAAGCGTCGGTGCAGCACGGCCCGGGATCAACGCGGTGGAGATGACGATGTCCGCTTGCGTCAGACGCGTATGCACCAACTGCGACTGGCGGGCAAGCCAAGCGGCAGGCATTGGGCGGGCATAACCGCCCACGCCCTTGGCGATCTCGCGTTCTTCGTCGGTTTCGAACGGCACGTCGATGAACTTGGCGCCGAGCGATTCGATCTGCTCGCGCACGGCCGGACGCACGTCCGACGCTTCGATCACCGCGCCCAGACGCTTGGCCGTAGCGATGGCCTGCAAGCCGGCAACGCCAGCGCCCAGCACAACGAGGCGCGCGGCTTTGACCGTACCGGCCGCCGTCATCAGCATCGGCATGAAACGCTGATACAGATTGGCGGCAAGCATCACGGCCTTGTAACCGGCAATGTTGGCCTGTGAGGACAGCACGTCCATGCTTTGCGCCCGCGTGGTACGCGGCGCAGCTTCGAGCGCGAACGCGGTAATGCCCGCGGCGGCCATGCGTGAGTTGTTTTCGGCGTCGAACGGGTTGAGCATGCCCACGAGCACCGTGCTGCGGGGGATCTGCGCAAGTTCTTCCGGGGATGGGGCGCGCACTTTGAGGACGAGTTCCGCCCCCAATGCCTCGGCCGCGCTGCCAATGGCAGCACCTGCGGCGACAAAGGCGGCGTCGGGGACGCTGGCTGCGTCTCCTGCGCCATGTGCAACGACCACCTGATGACCTGACGCGACCAGCTTCTTGACCGTTTCTGGCGTGGCCGCCACACGGGTTTCGCCGGCAAGCGTCTCGGCGGGGATGCCGATTCTCATTGCGTCTCTCCTTGGGTTTGTGAACTGATCTCATCAACGGCCAAGGAGCCGCAGCCAGTGCTGCTGGGGGAGCAAGGCGGCCGGAGAGGCGCCCCGCGCCGGCCATATCGCCACTGATGACATTAGTCCTGCAACAAACCACTGCGAACGAACTACTGCACAAACCGATGAGGCGGTACTGCCACTGCACACTGCTGGTGCTCGCAGCTTACCCGAAGATGACAAACGCGCCTATTGCGCGAAACGGCATATGGATATTCTCGCCGGAGGGGGTGACGCGGCCATGCAAGGCCGACCGACCGGTCGGTCGCCCCCCGTCTTGAGCGCCGATTACCGCCAGACGGTAAAATGTCGCTTTTATCGGGGTAACGTCCCGCGACCAGTGAGGATGCGCCATGGATGAGCGCTGGAAGCCCAACGTGACGGTCGCGGCGGTTGTCGAGCGCGACGGCCGCTTTCTCTTTGTCGAAGAGCAGAAAAGCACGGGCCTGTTGATCAATCAACCGGCCGGGCATCTCGACCATGGCGAATCGATTCTCGACGCGGTTGCGCGCGAGGTGCTTGAGGAGACGGCGTACGTCTTCACGCCACGGCAACTGCTTGGCGTCTATCTGGCGCCGGGCCCGGGCGACATCACCTACCTGCGTTTTGCCTTCACCGGCGAGCTTGGCGAGCACGACGCTTCGCGCACACTCGACGAGGGCATCGTGGGCACGGTCTGGCTCACGCCGGACGAGGTGCGCGCCCAGCGTGCGCGTCACCGCTCGCCGCTGCTGGAGCGGTGCGTGGACGATTACCTGCGGGGCGTACGATACGACCTCGCGCTACTTCAGACCCATCCGGCAGTGACCGATGGGCAAGGCAATACATGAGTCAAAAACGCGTAGTAGTGGGCATGTCGGGCGGCGTGGATTCGTCGGTCACGGCATGGCTGCTCAAACAACAAGGCTACGACGTCGTCGGACTGTTCATGAAGAACTGGGAAGACGATGACGATAGCGAATATTGCTCGACCCGGCAGGACTGGATCGACGTGGTGTCGGTCGCGGATCTGATCGGCATCGACGTTGAAGCCGTGAACTTCGCCGCCGAATACAAGGATCGCGTGTTCGCGGAGTTTCTGCGCGAATATTCGGCGGGCCGCACGCCCAATCCGGACGTGCTGTGTAACGCGGAGATCAAGTTCAAGGCGTTCCTCGATCACGCCATTGCACTGGGCGGTGAGACGATCGCGACCGGGCACTACGCCCGCGTGCGCGAACGCGAAGGGCGCTTCGAACTGCTCAAGGCGGTCGATCACACCAAAGACCAGAGCTACTTCCTGCACCGCCTGAATCAGCATCAGCTCTCGCGCACGATGTTCCCGCTGGGCGAAATGCCGAAGACGAAGGTGCGTGAAATCGCAGCCCAAATTGGCCTGCCGAACGCGAAGAAGAAAGACTCGACGGGCATCTGCTTCATCGGCGAGCGTCCGTTCCGCGACTTCCTGAATCGGTATCTGCCGACCAAGCCGGGCCCGATGAAGACGCCCGACGGTGCGGTCGTGGGCGAGCACGTCGGTCTGGCGTTCTACACGCTGGGTCAGCGCAAGGGCATCGGTCTGGGTGGCAGCCGCGACGGCTCGGGTGAGCCGTGGTTCGTCGCACGCAAGGACATGGCGAACAACACGCTGTACGTGGTGCAAGGTCACGATCATCCGTGGCTGCTCTCCGGCACGCTGAACGCCGAAGACGTGTCGTGGGTCGCGGGCGAAGCCCCGGCCGGCGGCCTGCGCTGCGGCGCGAAGACGCGCTATCGTCAGGCCGACGCCGCGTGCCAAGTCGTGCAGGCGAGTGACCAAGCCCTGACGTTGTCGTTCGCCGAGCCGCAATGGGCCGTCACGCCGGGTCAATCGGCAGTGCTCTACGACGGCGATATCTGTCTGGGCGGCGGCATCATCGCGTCCACGACGGCCATCGATCCGGCAACGGCCACGGCCACCGGCAACGCGACGAACGCCGCGAATCAAACGATCCTCAATACGCATTAAAAGCCGCCGGCGCTCGCCGGGGGGACACCCGGCAGCGTGCCGGCGTGTGTCCCCCCAAAAGCAAGGAGGTTTCATGTTTTCGCGCCGATTCCTGGCACTGTGGCTGGCTGTCGCGTTGCTCGTCGCAACGCTTGCGTTAGTGCTGTTCGACGGATGGCATCCGTTATGGCCGCTGCCGTTTGCGGCGTTGGTGGCGCTCGGGGCATGGGACGTGGTGCAGCAACGCCACGCAGTGTTGCGCAACTACCCGCTGTGGGGACATTTCCGTTTTCTGTTCGAATTCATTCGACCGGAAATCCGTCAGTACTTTGTGGAAGACGACACGTCCGAGACACCGTTCTCGCGTGCGCAACGCAGCATCGTCTACCAGCGCGCCAAGGGCGATGTCGACAGTCGACCCTTCGGCACCGAAATCGACGTGAAGGCCGCGGGCTACGAATGGATTGCCCATTCGCTGGCGCCCACGGTGCTCGATAACCACGACTTCCGCATCACCATCGGGCCCGATCGCGCGCAACCGTATTCGGCGTCGATCTTCAATATCTCGGCGATGAGTTTCGGCGCGTTGTCGGCCAATGCCATCCGTTCGCTCAACCGGGGCGCCAAGCTCGGCAACTTCATTCACGACACCGGCGAAGGCTCGATTTCGCCGCATCATCGCGAACAAGGCGGCGACCTGATCTGGGAAGTGGCGTCGGGCTACTTCGGCTGCCGCAACGATGACGGCACCTTCAGCGCCGAGAAATTCACCGCGCAGGCCACGACGCCGCAGGTGAAGATGATCGAGGTGAAGCTCTCGCAAGGGGCCAAGCCGGGTCACGGCGGGGTGTTGCCGGCGGCGAAGATCACGCCCGAGATTTCGGCGACGCGCGGTGTGCCGATGGGGCAGGACTGCATTTCGCCCGCGCGTCACAGCGAGTTCTCCACGCCGCTGGGCCTGCTGCAATTCGTCGATCGCCTGCGCAATCTGTCGGGTGGCAAGCCGACAGGGTTCAAGCTGTGTATCGGGCATCCGTGGGAGTTCTTCGGCATCGTCAAGGCGATGCTGGAAAGCGGCATCCTGCCCGACTTCATCGTTGTCGATGGCTCGGAAGGGGGCACCGGCGCCGCGCCGCTGGAGTTCACCGATCACGTGGGCACGCCGCTGCAAGAGGGGCTGCTGCTTGTGCATAACACGCTGGTGGGCGCGGGGTTGCGCGACAAGATCCGCATTGGCGCGTCGGGCAAGATCGTGACGGCGTTCGACATTGCGCGCACGCTGGCGATTGGCGCCGACTGGTGCAACTCGGCGCGCGGCTTCATGTTTGCCATCGGCTGCATTCAGTCGCAGAAGTGCCACACCGACCGCTGCCCGACCGGCGTCGCGACGCAAGACCCGCTGCGCCAGCGCGCGCTTGTGGTGCCCGACAAGGCCGAGCGCGTGCATCAGTTCCACCAGCACACACTGCACGCGTTGCAGGAGTTGATTCAGGCGGCGGGGCTGGCGCATCCGTCCGATCTGCGCGCGCATCACATCGTCAAGCGTGTGTCGTCCAACGAGATCCGCCTGATGTCGGAGTCGCTGAAGTATCTCGAACCCGGCGACCTGCTGCGCGGACAATTCCGCTATCAGCTTTACGAAAAATATTGGCCGATGGGACGGGCCGACAGTTTTGCGCCGGCGGTGGCGGCCTGAGCAAAACCGCAAAACATCAAGCAGAAGGAAAAACAACAACCCGGCGCAAAAACGCCGGGTTTTTTCATGGATTCGACAATCGGGGAGCAGAACCCATAACGCTGCGGCGACACGACTCACTTTAAGGTCTCCACCGGATGACATTCGCAGGCGCACCCGCCTATCTTGCGAAGACTGACTTTGTCATCCCGCCCTGAACTTCCGTACAGGAGGACCCATGAGTACGGTGCGATTTCTCATCAGCCGCAACGACACCAATCTGAAAGTGAATGGTCTCGTGCAAGCCTTGCCCGCCGGTAGCATGACGGCAACCAGTTCCGACGCGGAAACAGACGCCTCGGACGGCACGACGGCACACGACTTTCACGTGTGCGATTTGCAGGCGCTGTACCCGGACGTGGTGGATCTGCTCGACCGGCGCCCACTCGGTGTCTTCCACCGGCAGGCCGCGCGTACGCTGCTGCTCGAGCCGAGCATGCTCGATGTGGCCGTCGCGTTGCAGAACATCGACCGCATGGCCATGCTGCGGTTCTTCTACGTTTATTGCCTGTGCCGCGATCAGCGCTATTTCTCGGCGATGTTGCGGCAGTCGATTGCAGGCAGCCACTCGTTGTTCGATTTTGTCGAAGCCAACTTCCACAAGCCTTGGCCCGTGGGACGGCTGGCCGACGAGTTCGGCATGCCGCTTCGCAAGTTCCGCTATCTCTTCCAGCAAACGTACGGCATGCCTGCCAAGCAGTGGCTGCTTGAGCGACGCTTGCGGCTTGCGCGCGATCTGCTGCTGTCCACGCGACACAAGGTGCTCGACATCGCGCTCGAATGCGGCTTCACCAATCATGCCCATTTCACCGATACCTTCCGCAAGCGCTTCGATTGCGCACCGACGGAAATCCGCTTGGGAGCACCGCCGCTGCGTGGTGGTCAGCGCGTGGCGATGACACGCGCCGATTCCTACGCCGCCATGCGTGCCGATCTCGTCGCCGGTCACGGCGCGCTGGCCGACGGAGGCGTGGTGTGAACGTCGAAGAAATCAACAGCCAGTTCGGCGAATCGTCGCGTCGGGTGTCGGAGCAGGCGATGCAAAGCTTGCGCACGCGAAAGCTCGACGACCCGGCACAGATGATCGCCGTGCAGTTCGAGTTGCAACAGGCTACGACGATGTTCGGCCTGCACAGCGCGGTCATCAAGCTCATCAAAGATACGTTGATGGGCATCATCGCCAAGATCGCCTGATGTCGGGGGCGTGTGAAACGATGCCGGACCGGCAAGCGAATGACATCCCCACTGTCGGTCGATGGCTCGATGCGTCGACGCGACAGACCATCGTCGAGCTGGCATTCGCGGGGGCATGCCACGGTATGGCGGCGGAAGCACGGGCCATTCTCGATGCGCTGCCCGCATTGGTTGACGATGTCGAAACACGGCAGTGGCTGCACACGGCATTGCTGATGGCGCTCGGCGATGTCGAGGCGGCGCACGCAACACTCGTCGACGATACGCAAACCGCTTCATCGGACCCGGCGGCGACGCAGGTTCTGCATGAATGGCTCGCCGCCACGGCGGCCTTGCCGTCGGGCACATCAAACACATCAGGCATATCGAGTACACCAAGCGCGTCGAGTGCAAACGACGCCTCGCGCAACCTTCCCGCAATTCATTCCGTCTCCAGATCATGAGTGTCGATTCGATCCACGAAAGCGTGCAGCGCATTACTGCGATCAACCTGCCGACATCGCGGCCAACGCTTGCCGAAGTGGGCGAGGCCGCCCGCTTTGCCGAAGTGCTGGCACACGCAACGCCCTTGCCCGAGCATCACCTGCTGAATGCCGCCGGCAAGCTCGCGGCCAACACCGAGAACCTCACGACGCGCGTCACCATCGACGAACGCACCCTCGACGATCCACAGCGCCTGCTTCAGGCGCAGCGTGAGTTGACCGAGCGCGTGCTGTCGCTTGAGCTTGTCGCCAAGGTGGCCGGCGCCGCCACGCAGGGCGTGAACAAACTTGTTCATATGCAATGACGCGGGCCATGCGCATACCGATGCGGCGCGGTGTGGCGGTGCTGGTGCTGGCGCTTCTGGTGTCCGGTTGCAAGGAAGATCTGCATCGTGGACTGGGCGAGACCGAAGCCAACCAGATGCTCGCGTTACTCCTCATTTCAGGCATGGACGCCGACAAACGCGCCGAGACCACGGGAGCGACGGTTCGCGTGGCGCGCAACGATTTCGTGCGTGCGGTGGAAGTGCTGCGTCAGCACGGCTTACCGCGAGAAAAACGCGCCTCCGTGGAGGATGTCTTTCCGCCCGGGCAGCTCGTGAGTTCGCCAGTGCAAGAGCAGGCAAAACTGGTCTACCTCAAAGAGCAACGTCTTGAGCGAATGCTGGCGGCGCTGGACGGGGTGATGGTCGCCGAAGTCTCGATCGCGCAGGTGCCGATCGATTCCGCCGGGCGCGCGACATTGCCGCCCGGCGTTGCCGTCTTCGTGAAATACAGCCCGGAGATCAATATGGCCAAGCGCATGACCGATATTCGCAGCTTGATTCACGACAGCGTCCCCGGCGTCGCGCCGGAGCGTATCAGTGTCGTGATGCAACCGGCCGACTATCGTTTGCCTCGTACGGCACCTTCCCCAGACAAGACAAACGGCGAGGCGAGTGAGCGCGGCGGCGTGACGGGCCGAGGGTGGTACGCCGGGATTGTCGCGGGCATTGCTCTGATCGCCGCTGGTGTATTGGCATGGCGCGTACGGTCAAAGGGGCAGATCCGGGTGCCGGAGGCCCTGTGACAGCGGCGGTCTATCCCTGCCTGATCTCTTTCGAGGCCACCCAACTGCTGCAACTCATCTGGCAGCCGGGGCGTTTCATGGACCCCGGCTGGTGGCAGGCGTTGGACATGTCGGCTTGGCAATATGTCTACCGCCAGCAGCCCGCAGCGCGCGCTCACATCGACCGCCGATTGATCGAACAACGCCGCTCGCCGACGACGCCGGACGGACTCGGTTCGGTACTGCCCCTGCGCGAGGCCGCGTGCACGACGTTGCGTCTGGTGCCGAATCTGCGCCGCGTGGCGTTGGCGTATGGGCTGCGCGCGATGGGTTGTCCCGATTACCTGTGGCTCGGTCACTATCGGCGCGCCCTGTCGCCATGGCTGGATGCGTGGCAGTGTGACCGCCTGCTGCTGACGCGCCGCGACTGGCCCGGCCTCGCCACGTTCTCCCCTGAGCAACTTGTCGACGCCACGCTCACCGCGATGGCCGCTTCGCTCGATGCCACACCCCCAAGCCCGTTCACGGATGTCAATGCCGCCTGCCGGGCGGTGCGCATCTTGTTGCCGCCGGGCGAGCCGTCGACGCACGCCGAACTGACGCCGCCGCCGGATCTTTGGGCGCGAATGGCCGCATTGGAGAAGATGCTATGTATGTCGTCGACTACCCGCTGACGTCGATTGAAACACTGAGTGGCCCTGTCCCGCAGGGCACCGTCATTGCGCGCGAGACACTCGATCTGATGCGCGAACAATCCCGATGCCGTGAACAATGGCTGGCCGAAGCTAAGGCGTGCCGCGATGCCGCCGTGGCCGAGCGCGAACGTGCCCGGCTCGAAAGCGAAGCCATGTGTGCCGCACTGCTGGAGGAGGCGCGCGCGCAGTCGCAACAGCACGCGGCACAGTGTGCAGACGAAGCCCGCCGGGAGGTGCTGGCGCAAACGCTCGACTGGCTGGTCGACGAGGCCTTGATGGAGCGGGCGACCGTGCGTTCGCTCGAACGCCGGATCGCTGAGGCGTTGATCGGCGCACTCTCGAATTTCGTCGCGACCCTCGATGTCGGGGAGCGCTTCGCCCATCGAGTGGCCAACACGTTGCCGTCGTTGGTGCGCGAAGGCGCGTTGGTGTTGCGAGTGCCACCGGCTCACCACGAGGCAGTGACGACGGCGCTTCAGCGCGCGAATATCGTACTTGCCTGTACGCCCGACCCCGCGTTGACCGGTCACCACGCACGTCTCGAGAGCGAATGGGTGACGCTTTGTCTCGATCTCGACGCCGACCTTGCTGCCGTCGTCGAACGATTGCGTGTCGCGCCGAGTCTGGAGGTGGCCTATGGTTGAGCGCGTCCAGACACCGGGCAATGCCAGACCCGGCACAGCGGGAGAAAACCGTGCGCTCGACAGCATTCTCGACGACGAAATGCTTGAACTCGAAGGCGCCGTGCCCAACCCGGGCCGGGGGATGGCGCGGGTCGCCAGACCCGCCGGTGAAGGGTATATCGCGATGATCGAGTCGGCCATGGCACACGACGAAGATGCCGCGCTCGCTGAATCTCAGGAAAATCTCAGCTTTGCGCTGGGCGTTCGATTCCGTCGACCGGGACGCCCCGAGCCGCGCGACGAAAAGGCCCGGGGGCGCGCGTTGCTGGAGCAGCAGACGCGTCTGCTGGCGCGTGTCAGTGCGCCGCAACTCGATCGACTGCGTCAGCAGATGCGCGACCTGCCTCATGTCCCCGATCCCCGCGAATTGATCCGCCATGCGGGGCTATCCGCCGGGCACGCCGCATTGGTGGTCTGCGCGTGGCTGGCCGACGGGGGGCTGCATCCGGCAGCACGCAGCCGTTTGCGCCGTCTGCTCGATGAACTCACGTCGGGCGACGACTGGGCCATCGAAGCCTTCGCCGTGCTCGAATGCGGCAACCCCAACGCGGCGTTGCTCCAGCAGCTCAAGACACTTTATCGGCAGGCGCACGGCCAGCAGCGTTCGCTCGTGCAGTGGTTCGACGAATGTCGCAAGTTCGGGCAGCGACGTGCCCGGCTGCGGGCGCTGTTGCAAGCGCTGGGACTGGAGTTGGGGGCGCAGAATGCCGACGCGGATACCGCGCATCTGGCGGCGGTGATCGACGACTTGCGGCGCGTCGTTCTCTTTCTCACGCTCGAGTCGACCTGCGAGCAATCCGCCGCAGCCATGCGAACGGCCGGATTTGCCGCCTGCGAGACCGACACGATGATCAGCGAAGTGCTCACCCTGCTCGATCAACCGTGGGCCGGGGCGGAATGGCTCGCGCAGCGCGCGATGCACCTCGGGATGACGACGCCCGGTGTGCACTATGCGTTTTCCCGTGAGCTGACGGGGCTGATAAAAACGGCACACGACGGCTGCTTTCGGGACGAGACTCAGCGTGACGCCCTGAATGAAGCACTCGACACGTGGCGCAGTGGCATTGCACAAGAAGGGTAGCCGCGCATGGGCGCATGGCGGCTTATTCATGCGTCGGTCAGCGGGATTTCATGCGCGCAGATGTTCGCGGCAGAGCTTGATGCGGTCGTAAAAATCAGTGAGCGCCTGTGCGAACGGCTCCGGTTCGGCGGACGCATCTTCGTTCACCAGCGCGTGCAGCACCAGCCGATTGTCTTGCGCGCGTAACTGCACGTGTCCGGTGATCGCCCATTCCGCAGGCTCGATCAGCAATTGCAGAAGGCGCTCGCTGTTGGCGCGATGCAATCGCGCAGCCTCGTCGGTCGCGACCACCGAATGGATGCCGCAGGTCTGATTTTCCAGCGTCTCTACGATGATGCTCGGCGAGGCGTTGAACGTCAGTTCAATGGGCGAGTGATTGTCGACGGTGTGGATCTTTCCCGGATCGCAGCCGATCAGCTTGAGCGCGTCTACAAGGGTCTGCGCGAGGTCGTGACGTGACATGGTGTACGTGCTCTTAAAATTTGACGGTGATGGGGCCTCGGGCGATTCGCGCGTGGTCATGACAGCAGCGCCCACCGAACCATTCCACGATCGAATCGATGAGGCGTCGCGCGCGAACGCCGCGGTGCCGAATGTTCACACGCGGTGGCGTCTCCGCCTTTCGAGACGTGATTCGCTTTGTCGCTTCCGGGCGCATCGGCCGTCGTGATCCGGGCACTCTCGGGCGGATTCGATGTCGTCGCGACGATTGCCGTCAGCGAGACGATGGCGTCTCTCCTGTGCGTCCATATGAAGCGCGAAAGCGTTGCGTCAGCCGCGAGAGAATGCCGATCGCCGCGTCGACGGCCTCGGCCTGCGTCCGGGCGTGTCGATGCGCGGCCGGGGATAGCGGTGATGTCAGCGCGTCTTTCAACGTCCGTTGCGCGCCACTGAGTTGGGCAAGCTGCGCCAACAACGCCGCCGACGCATCGGGCGCCGAAGCGGCAAGTCGATCCTCAATCGGCGTCAAACGTATCGTCATAGGTGCTCTCCGGGGTGAGTGGCAAATAGAAGAGCCGGTCGTGTGCGGCAATCGACACGCCGTCGGCAGCGACGGCAATGACGTGAGCCCCGCCTGCCAGCCGTGCGCCTTGCATGAGGCGAGTGCCATCGGCCAGCGTGATGTGCGGCGCTGCGGGCGGGCCGCCGATACTTACCAGTGGCGCAGGCAGTCCGGTTTGTGAAAGCGTCGGCATTCGCACCGGCAACGGCTCGATGCGCAGGCGCAAGGCGCGCGATGCGTCGTTCCACGTGTCTGCGAGCGACTGCAAGGCTGCCTGACGCTGCGCCGACAGCGGACCCGTGAGCCGCCAGCCGTCGCGCTCGCGGGTGACGTTGACGCCACGCAACTGACCGGCGTCCTTCAATAGCTGCACGACGGTGTCGAAGCCGTCGGCTTCGTCGTTGTCGACGCGCCAGCCGTGGGGCAGGGCGAGCGCGTCGAGCGCATCGGACGCGGCCCGCCAGCGCGCGTCCGCGACAAAGGCACCGCTGATCACGATCTCCCCTCCGGGGGCGACGCCCACATACGACGCACCATATCCATAAAGGCGCAATAACGTTTGCACCGACTGTGTCAGGTCAGCGGGGCACCACGTGTCGTCGCGTACGGCTTTGTCGAGCCCGCGCGCTTCGGTTCGAAGCCGCGCGCGGGCGTCATCTGGCGCGCAACCGCCGGAGAACTGTACGGTGCCCTCGGAAACCGTCAGCGAGATACCCGGGGCGATACGCGCGGCAAGCGCCTTCAGCGAGCCAACGTCGCCCGGTGACGCGATGACGGTGGCCGCACCCGTTCGCCAGATCATGGCGCCGCCGGCGAGGGCGATCAGCGAGACGCAAGTTGCTGCGAGCCACGTGGCGCGGCGGGGGCGCGCCGGGCGCTTCAGGCGCCACGGCCGCGACGGACTGCGCCGTGACGCCAGCGTCTGCCAATGCGGCTGCTGTGGTGTTTGCACCGGCGGCTGACTTTCGGCCGACGAACGACGCACCGGGCGCCGGGGCAGGGGTACTGGCAGTGGCACTGGCAATTCAGCATCGTTCACGTCCAGCCAGAGGCCGAGTCCGGCCAGATCGATGACGGACCGTAACGGCAACTGGGTCGACAAAGGCGAGCCCGATGCCGCGGATGTGCCCGGCGGGGCTTCATCAGGCCAATCGAGTGGCGCACCGTCGATCCAGACGCCGATGCGAGTCAGCAGGTGCACCCCATCGCCGTCCACATGCAGCGTTGCACTGGCGCCATCGTCCAGCGCCATGGCGATATCCGAATCTTCAGCCCCAAGCGAAAACGCACCGGGCGGCAGGGGCAGCGAGCGCCCGGTAAGTGGGCCGTCAAGCAGGGTGAGGGTGTAGGTCGTCATGCTTTCGGCTCGCCGGACGTGGGCTCGGCCTTGATCAGGAACAACCGGATCACGCTTTCATTGCGGTGCGTGGTCGAGCTGAACAGTCGCCCGATGAAGGGAATATCGCCTAGCAACGGGATCTTGCTCTCCTGCTCGTGTTGGGTGTCCTGAACGAAGCCGCCGAGCAGCAGGCTCTGCCCGGCTTCCAACGTCGCTTGCGTGGAAATGGCCGAGTTGCGTATCGAGGGAACGTCATTGCGCGAGTCGCGCGGGCTGCGTATCTCACCGCCGTCTTCGATGTTGAGCGTGAGCATGACCTGCTCGCGGCCACCGGCCTCGTCGGGAACCAGCCGTGGCGTCACGCGCAACAGCGAACCTGAGGTCACGCTCTCGAGTTTGGCCACCTTTTCGCCGGTGACCTTCGTATAGAACGTCACGCTGCGATCAAGCACCGCCTGCATGTTGTCGAGCGTGACGATAGACGGGCGCGAAAGCACACGCGCTTTCGAATTTCGCTCAAGTGCCGAGAGATTGACCATGAACTTATTGGTGTCGCCGACCACCGCTGAAAACGTCCCTTGATCGCCCGCGTCGCCGCGCTCTCCCCCCATGCGGCCACTGTTCAGGCCGATCGTGCCGAAGCCACCCAGACGCGCACTGCCGGCGATGTCGACGCCCAACTCGGCGATGTCGCTGGCGTTCACGTCGATGATGGCGACCGATATGTCGACCAGACGAGGCCGCACATCCAACTGCGCAACGAGGTCGGCGTAGAGCGGCAGGTTACGGCGCCGCTCGCGCACCACGACGGCGTTGCGGCGCACGTCGGCAGAAAAACGCGGCGTGTTCGCGCGTGGCGGGCCCGCCACCGCCCCGGTCGCCTCGCCCGCCACGGCGACGAGCGGGCCAGCGCCGAGAATCAGGTCTTGCAAGACGCTGACGACGCCGGGCACGACAACTTCCTGTCCGCGATAAAAGTACCTTGTGTCGGCGGCCGTCGCGAATTTCAGGGGAAAAATCTCGATGGTCTCCTCGCTCTCCTGTTGATCCCGCGCGTCGCGCTCCAGATGTTCGGCGAGCATTGCCACCGTTTCCAGACAGGCCGGCACGCCCGCAATCTCCAGCGCGCGTGCGGCGGGAATCGCCCGTGCGACACAGTGTTGCGGGTGAAGGACACCCGCGCTGCGCAAATGCGAAAGCAACTGATCCGGTGATGCGTGACGCAGCGACATGACCTGTCTCGCCACCTCGCTGGCCTTATAGATATGCAGCGTCTGGCCGTTGAAATACCACGAAAGCCGATAACGTTCGGAGAGCACATCGAGTGTCGCTTGTGGCGTGCCCTCAGGTAACACGCCGATGAACTGATCGGTGACTTGCGCGCTGACGATGGTCGGGATGCGGTGATGCGCACCGAAGTCGCGCAGCAGTTCGGCGAGTGGCGTGCCCGCGCTCTGGAAGAGAAACGCCCCGCCGCGCCAGACCGGCTCGGTGCCGGCAGTCGCGGGAACGGGGCTTGCGGACAGACTCAACGACAAACTCAACAGCGCAACGCGCCGTAGGACGGGAGGAAGCAAGCGGTAACTCCACATGGTCATGAGCGGCGCATTGCGCGAAGCCGTTGGCTGGCTTGCCGGGCGTCGATGTGCGGAACGGGCGATGGCGGCGTTGGGAGGCCTGCGTCGGGCTTGGGGGCCACGAGGTGGCAGGCGAGTATCTGGCGGCGAAGTTGCGCTTCGACGCTGGCGGGTGTCTCTCCGGCATCGAAGCGATGCACCCACCATACGTCGCCGCGCGCGATGCAAACGCTGTCGTTGCGAAGTTCGGGCTGCGCCGCCAGCACGAGCGTGAGCCGCGTGAGCCAGCGCGGCGGCGGCGTGTCGTAGGCGGTGGCGGCGGAGGTGGCGTGTGCACTGAGCCGGTGCTGAGCGGGCACGGGTATCGCGATGGCCACGCAGTAGCCGCCGTCGATCGTGCAGACCCAGCCGCGTTGACCGTCGAGATCAATGACATGCCGCGCGCCTTGTACATCGCACGGGGTAATCCAGTCGAGGGCGGCGAGCGCGAAGGGCAGACGCATACGTGGAGAAGGTGGTCGGGAGAGATGGAAAGAGAAAGAGAAAGAGGTCGGCGGCGCACCTCACAAGGCAGTGGTCGAACGAGGACAATCCGTGTGGCTGACCTGCGCCCGCAAAGACCGGAATTGTCGCGTGCCTGCGTGCGAGTGCCATCCGGCCCATACCTGATTTGATACTTCGGCGCGCCACTGGGAGGTCAATATCTGACGCGATGTCGCGTAACGGATACGGGATAAAGCTCAAGAATCGCGTCGCTAATTCGGATACCAAATTTATGGTCAAAAATCCGTATATCCATAAAACACAAATGTCCAGGAGTCGGGAATGACGGGAAGCACAGGCGTAATCGTTGTAGAGGACCACGAGTTGCTGGCCGACGGCATGTGCCGTCTGGTCGAGGGGGATCTCAAGTGGCGCGTGCTCGCCCGGGTGGAAAACGGGCTCGACGTCTACCGTGCGTGTCAGGTGCATCGCCCCGATCTGGTCATGCTCGATCTCGGCCTGCCGGGAATGGACGGCATCGATGTCATTCGTCAGTGCTGTCAGCGCTGGCTCGGCCTGCGGGTTTTGGTCAACTCGGCGAGTAACGACGGCGAGCGCGCGCGTCAGGCGCTCGATGCCGGCGCGGCGGCGTACGTCCTCAAAAGCAGCGCGCGCGACACGGTGATTCACGCCGCCCGGCAAGTGATGACGGGGCGGCGCTTCATCGACCCGGCCGTGTTCGGCGTGATGCGATCGCCGACGCAGTCGCCGTATTCGCCGAGCCCTTGCGATAACGAAACGCCGGAACGCCTGCTCACATTGCGCGAGCGTCAGGTACTCAAGCTGGTCGCCGAGGGGCAGCGCAATCGAGACATCGCCGCGCTGCTGTCGATCAGTATCAAGACGGTCGAGACGCACCGGCTCAACATGATGCGCAAGCTCGACGCTCACAACGTGGCCGATATCGTGAACTGGGCGCACCGGCTTCGCATGATGTTGTGAGACCCGGGCGATGTCGCGTTTTGCCGCGAAGTTCAGGTCTGCGCCGGATGTCCGGTGAGGTGCGCCTGCGAGACCATCGCTCGTGTTCCTGCCAATCCACTTCACGACTGCCTGACCGGTCTCCGGTGCGCGCCGCATGCATTCCTCTCCGATCGATCTCCAGACACAACGCAAACTTGAACAGCTCTTCGAACTGCTGGCGCTGCCGGCACGCGCCATCGCACCGAAGATGCGTGTGACGCTTGCGCCGTGCCATCTGATGATCGAGGCCGGCGCGATGGGCGTAACGCTGGCACTGACCTTGATCGAGCGGCGCGCCCGGTCGGAGCGCTGGCTGCCGTTGTTGCTGCAAACCTGCGCACCGGAATGGAGTCTGGGCATTCCGGTACGGGCCTGCGTGGCGCAAGGGCGTCCGATGTTGATTGCTACGCCACCGGCGGCGTCTCGCTTGCAGGCGGGAGACTGGCTGCAATGCCTCGCGCGCATGCGGCGTCTGCTGGAACGTATCCATACCGAGCATCAGCGGGACTCGCGCGATGTGGGGGATGTGGGTGATGCTGATGACGTTGCGGAGCCACGTAAATGACCCGCGTCATGTCGTGGCTTGGCGCTGCCGCCGGACGGCAGGACATCGTGCTCGCCGCCCTATTGCTCGTCACCGTTCTGATGATCATCATCCCGATGCCGCCGTCGGTGATGGACATGCTCATCGCGCTCAATCTTGCGGTGTCGCTGCTGCTCCTGATGGTGGCGCTGTACGTCAACGAACCGCTCGACTTCTCTGTCTTTCCCTCCGTGTTGCTGATGACCACGCTGTTCCGGCTGGGGCTGACGATCAGCACGAGCCGGTTGATTTTGCTGCGCGCGGATGCGGGCGACATCGTCTACACCTTCGGCGACTTTGCAGCCGGCGGCAACATCGTGGTGGGGATGATTGTGTTTCTGATCATCACGGTGGTGAACTTCATCGTGATTACCAAGGGTTCCGAGCGGGTGGCGGAAGTCGGCGCACGGTTCTCGCTCGACGGCATGCCCGGCAAGCAGATGAGTATCGATGGCGACCTGCGTGCCGGGACCATCGATGCGGTCGAAGCCGGCCGTCTGCGCCGGGTGGTGCAGAAGGAAAGCCAGTTCTATGGCGCGATGGATGGCGCGATGAAGTTCGTGAAGGGCGATGCCATCGCGGGCCTCGTCATCATCGTGGTCAATTTGCTGGGGGGAATCGGCGTCGGCGTGTTCATGCACGGCATGAGCGCGAGCGAGGCGGGTGCGCTCTACGCCATCCTGTCGATCGGCGACGGGCTCGTGTCGCAGATTCCGGCGCTGCTCATCTCGGTGACGGCGGGCATTATCGTGACGCGCGTGCCGGGGGAACACCGGCATAACCTCGCGCGCGAGCTGACCGATCAGCTCGCGGCGCAGCCGCAGTCGCTGATGGTTGCTGCGGTGGTGCTGGTGCTGTTCGGCCTGATTCCCGGCTTCCCGATGCACTACTTCATCCTGCTCGCGGCAATGTCGGGCACGGCAGCGTGGTGGGTGCGCCGCCGGGCGCGCGAAGGCACCACGGGGGCGGGCGGTACCAGCGGAGACGGCAGCGCCGGGGGCGCACAAGCCGGACGCCCGGGCGCGCAGCCGTTGCAGGTTCGCGTGGGGATCGGCTTGGTGAATGCGCAGGCGGGTGGCGTGACGAGCGCGTTGACGAGCGGGTTGACGAGTGCCTCCGGCGGTGCCGGCTCGCTCAGCGCCCGCATCGACGCGTTACGCGATCAGAAATTCGAGCAGTTCGGCGTGCCGATGCCGGAGGTCTGTCTGGTGATCGACGCATCGCTTGCACCGGACACGCTCGATATCCAGCTCTATCACGAGAGCGTGCTGACCTTCCCGATGGCCGCTGATATGGCGCTCGCCCGATTTGACGGCGAGCACACATTGACGACGCTGCGCGATCTCGTCGCCGAAGATAAAGACGACATGCCGCGAACCCCGTTGTCGTTCGGCGGCCACATGCTGTACTGGCTCACGCCGGCGCAGCGAGACCTGTGGCGCGCGCACGGCGGCGTCGCGCTGGAAGGCGATGAGCGGGTGGCCCATTGCGTGTCGCTGGTCATCGACGCCCACGCGGCCGACTTCCTTGGTGTACAGGAAACGCGCTTCCTGATGGATGCGATGGAAGACCGCTACGGCGAACTCGTGAAGGAGTTGCAGCGGCAGTTGCCCATCAACCGCACGGCCGAAGTCTTGCAGCGGCTGGTGGCCGAAGGCATCTCGATTCGAGACCTGCGGCGCGTGTTCGAGGCATTGATCGAATGGGCACCCCGCGAGCGCGATCAGATCATGCTCACGGAATATGTGCGGCTTGGCCTGCGGCGTCATATCACGCGGCGGTTCCGGCGGGGTAACGCGCAGATTGCGGGCTGGAATGTCGGGCAGGGGATCGAAGACACGGTACGCGCTGCCGTGCGTCAGACGTCGTCGGGTTCGTACGCCGATCTGAATGCCGAGCAGACGGAGTCGATTCTGTGCGCCATCGACGAGGTGCTGGCGGCGCACGATGGCAGCCCCGCCGTGCTGTTCACCGCGCTCGACGTGCGCCGCTTCGTGCGCAAGCTAATCGAGCGTGAGCGCGCGGATCTGGCGGTGCTGTCGTTTCAGGAAGTGGCCGATGAGCCACATGTGCGCGTGCTGGGCACGATCGATCTGCAAGGGGCCTACTGACATGCGCCAGCCTGACGCGATTCGTGTTGCCAATGCCTTGCGGCGCTCGCTCAGCGCACGCCGCAAGGCCTGCGACGAATGGCGTGCCACACCCGGGCGGGACATTCCCCATGGACGTATCGACAAGGTCACGCCGAACGCGCTGCGCGCCCGCTTGCCCGGCGCGTCGCTTGGCGAGCAATGCCGCATTGTGTCGCCGGTCATCGATGCGGAGGTAATTGCCGTCGAAGGACCGCACGTGTGGCTGTCTCCCTACGCCGAACCGAGCGGCGTTGCCAACGGCGCGCTGGTGTATGCGCTCGGCACACCGTCTCGTGTAGCGGTGGACGAGCACATGGGCGGGCAGGTGCTCGACGGTCTCGGGCGACGGCTGGATGCGGGGACGAACACGGGGACGAACACGGGGACGAACACGGGGACGAATACGGGGACGGATGCGGCGTTGCAAGGCATGTTCGACGATTCGCAGGACACTGCCCGGTCCGGGGCGGTCTGGCGATCGCTGGACGCCCCCCCGCCACCGGCGATGACCCGTGTGTTGGTGAGTACACCGCTGCCGCTCGGCATTCGCGCCATCGACGGTCTGTTGACGTGCGGCCGTGGGCAGCGAATCGGTATCTTCGCGGCGGCGGGCGGTGGTAAAAGCACGCTGCTTTCCATGATGTGTCAGGGGGCGGATGCCGACATCATTGTGCTGGCGCTCATCGGCGAACGTGGCCGGGAGGTGCGGGAATTTCTCGAACATGCGCTGACCCCTGCGGCCAGAGCCCGCACCGTCTGCGTCGTGGCGACCTCAGATCGCCCGGCACTAGAGCGGATGAAGGCGGCCTATACGGCGACGGCGATTGCCGAGGCGTTCCGGGATCAGGGCAAAGACGTGCTGCTGCTCATGGACTCGCTCACGCGTTTCGGACGCGCCGTACGAGACATCGGTATGGCGGCGGGCGAACCGCTCGGCGCGGCCAGCGGTCTGCCGCCGAGTTTCTACGCCCGCCTGCCGCGCTTGCTCGAGCAGGCCGGTACGGCGGAGCGCGGCAGCATCACGGCGTTTTACACGGTGCTGGTGGAGGGCGACAACCTCGATGAGCCGCTGGCCGACGAAGTCCGCTCGATTCTCGATGGCCATATCGTGCTCTCCCGCCGGCTCGCGCAAGAGAATCACTATCCGGCGATCGATATCGCGGCAAGCCTGTCTCGCGTGATGCGCCAAGTGACCGACGCACATCATGTCGAGGCCGCCGCACGTGTGCGCCGCGCGATGGCACTGGCTTCCGAGGTCGAACTGCTCGTACGCGTCGGCGAATATCAACCGGGGGAGGACGTCGAGACTGACGACGCGCTCTCACGCTCACCGGATATCCGCGCATTCCTGTGCCAGCCCTATGGCGAGATCGCGTCATTTGACGAGACGCAAGCATGGCTCGCCCGCCTCACGACCTGAAAGCGATCGCTCAGATCGACGCATTGACGTCGATTGCCAAGCGGCGGGAGGTGGGCCTGCGTGTCGCCGTGACGCGGGCGACGCAGGCGCTCGATGAGGCCGAGGCGGCCGAGCGGCAACGGCGTCAGGCGTGTGAGGTGCAACGGCAACGCTGGCGCGACGCGCTCACGCGCGGCGGTGTGTACCGCCAACGCACGCTTTCCGAGGTGAGTCATTCGGTCGAGGCCGAGCGCTCGGCGCTGGTCGGCGCATCGTCTGCGCTGGACGCCGCCGTCGCCGCCTGCGCGCAGGCGCAAGCGGCCTTGCAAGCGCAACGGGTGCTATTGCAGGCGAATGCCCGCAAGCAGGAGAAGCTGCGCGAATGGCGGGCGTCGTTGCGAGCGTCGACGCGCTCGCACCGAGCATGAGATTCAACCGAATTCCGATCGCAACCACTACGCAACATCAACGAAACCACTACGCAACACAACGCAACCACAAGGACTTCACGATGAGCACGATACGTCGCAATGGCATGTCAGCAGAGGCATTCGCCAGTCTGGGGGCCGGTTCGCTGGTGTCGCATCGCACGGCCAGCAAGGGGAGCGCGACACGTCGGCAAATGGATGACGACGATGAGCGGGAATTCACGCTGAACGCGGAACCGACACCGCGCGTCACCGGCCCGGCCGACGTGCTGCGCTGGCTGCGCGTCTGGCACGCTCGGCAGGAGCAGGCGTGGGATGGCGGGAGCGCACTGCGGATCTGCGTGCACGGCGGCGTGCTCGACGAAATGGTTGTCGAGGCCAGACGCGGGTTGCACGGCATCACGCTCAGCCTGCTGTCGCCGCGTCTCACGTTGTACCGTCGTCTGCTGACGCAACGCGGCCGTCTCGCGCGCACGATGACATGGCGGCTCGGATTGCCGGTGACGGTGGAAGTCGAGGCGCGCTATGCACCCTGAGCCGAACATCGCGATGGACGAGGCCATCGGCGACGAGGTGTTTGCCGACATGTTGGGCGGTGGCGGCAGCGTTCACTTTGCGCAAGGCGCTTTGCAGGTGCAGGCCGGTTGGCTGCGTATAGGTGGCGAAGGTCTGATCGTGACGGCGCGCATCGACGAGGGCACGGTCGGTGAAGTGCGCTTCTGGTGCGATACGCAGCAGTGGCGCGAGTGGCTTGCACCGTGGTTGCCGGTGCCGTCGTTCGACGCGCTGCCGGAAGCGTGGCACGACATTGCCGCATCGCTGACGCTGGCGTCAAACCCGGACAGCGACGGTGGCGGTAGCGGTAGCACTGGCGATAGCGACGACGGTGGCCGAGGCGGCGATGCATGGCCGCAGGCGACGCGAGTGATGCCATCGACCGTGGGCCTCGCGTGGCGTGTCGGTGTCGTGTTGCATCGCGATGGCAGGCGGCTGGCATTGGCATGGATCGATGGGGCGGCATCGTGGCTTCGCGAGCGATGCGAGCAGGCCGAGATCGATTCGCAGCCGATCGATCCCGCAGGGTTGCCGCAGCGCGAATGTCTTTTAGTCGCCGGGTGGGCCGATATTTCGCCTGAACGATGCTACGCGTTACGCGCTGGCGACGCCGTGATACTCAGCAAGCCGGCCGACGTAGCGAAGGGGGCGTATTGGGTTATCGACGGCGATTACGCGTTGTCGTTTCCCGGCGCGCATGCCGGCCAGCGGGCGCCTGCGAGCGGAGTCGAGGTGCTGCGACTGAATCCGGCGAACGTGAATCCCGAGGACGTGACGATGGACGCCCCGTCGCTCGTGCGCATCTTCGCGATGCTGAGCGCGAAGCCGTTCCCGGTGCCGGTGCTCAATGCTTGGCGAGCCGGACAATTACCGGCAGCGCCCTCGGACCTTTCCCCCACTGAACCAGCGCTCCACATGAACCACGTCACGCTCTGGCGCGACGGTGCTGCGAGGGCGTCTGCGCGCTTGCTGTGCTTCGAAGACGGTCAACTTGCCGTTTGTCTCGAAGGCGAGCGCGGCGGCAACACGCTCGACAACACGTTCGAAGACGCCTTCGACAACGCCTTCGACAACGCGTTCGACGACACGCTCTGCGACATCGCCCAAAGTCCCGCCAATTCGGGTGGCGACCCGATGGGCGTGCACCCGCTGACCTCCTAAGATCGCGCCACTTGTCGTGGCATCCCGTGCGTCGCCTAAGGAACCTTCCGGGCGTTGTCGCCGGGCGCTCGCACGATGCCGCACTTCAACGCCGCACACGCGTGCCGGCCTCGGGTACCCAACGGAGTCCGTATGTCCCTGCTCGACCACCCGGTGCAGCTTGTGGTGTTGCTTTCGCTGCTGTCGGTCCTGCCGCTGCTGGTCGTCCTCGGGACGGCATTTCTGAAACTGGCCGTCGTGTTCGCCTTGCTGCGCAATGCGCTCGGTACGCAACAAATTCCTCCCAACATCGCCATCTACGGGCTTTCTCTCGTGCTGACCTGTTTCATCATGGCGCCGGTCGTTTTCGACATCGAAGCCAATCTCGCGAAGCGTCCCGTGGCACTGTCGTCAGCGAGCGCCGTGGCCGATGCCGACGCCAGCATTCTGGTGCCTTATCGCGCCTTTCTCACGCGGCATACCGACCCGCGTCAGCGCGATTTCTTCGCCGGTATTGCAAGCGATACGTGGCCCGAAAAACACCGCGCCCGCATCGGCCCCGATTCGTTGCTCGTGCTGATGCCCGCGTTCACGCTGAGCCAGCTTGCCGAAGCTTTCAAGATCGGGCTTCTGCTCTACCTGCCGTTTGTCGTCATCGATCTGGTGATCTCGAACATCCTGCTGGCGATGGGGATGATGATGGTCTCGCCCATGACCATTGCGCTGCCGTTCAAGCTGCTGGTGTTCGTGATGATGAACGGGTGGGAGCAGTTGGTCCGCCAGTTGCTGCTTTCATACGCGTGACCGGGCGGAGTGATTCGACATGAGTGAAGCGATCGTCGTCAAATTCACGAGTGAGATGCTCTGGCTCACGTTGCTGTTGTCGTTGCCCACGGTCATTGTCGCGTCGGCGGTCGGCGTGTTCGTGTCGCTCGTGCAGGCGCTCACGCAGGTGCAGGACCAGACTGTTCAGTTCCTGATCAAGCTCATCGCCGTGTCGGTCACGCTGGTGGCGACCTATGGCTGGATGGGGAATGTGCTGCTCAATTACGCGGGCAGTGCATTCGAGCAGATCAGCCGGATGCAATGACCGGAGCCCTCGCACGATGTCTTCGGTGATGAACGCGTTCGCATCGGTATTGGGCTCGACGCTCGGCCCGGCATCGGATAGCGCGGGCGACGCGTGGTTCATGCGCGTCTGGGGCGACCTGTCCGGCTGGCTGCTCGCGTGGGGCGTGGCGGCGCTGCGTCCGCTTGGCGTCGCGATGTTATTGCCCGTTTTCTCCCAAGGCATGCTCGGCGCCGGCATGCTGCGCAATGCGCTCGTGCTGGCGCTGGCGTTGCCCGTCGTGCCGATGGTGCACGCTGGCCTCGACATCGCGCCGCAGTGGGGCACGTGGGCGATGCTGATCCTCGGGGAACTGAGCGTGGGGCTCCTGCTGGGGTTTGCCGCGGCGCTGCCCTTCTGGGCGATCGACATGACCGGCTATGTGATCGACACGATTCGCGGCGCATCGATGGCAAGCGTGCTTAACCCGCTCATGGGGGCGCAGTCGTCGATCTTCGGCATCGCGCTCACGCAAATGCTGTGCGTGCTGTTTTTCGTGACCCCGGCCGCGCATTCCGTGCTCGCTGCGTTGTACGACTCGTACGCCGTATTGCCGCCGGGGACGTCGTGGCGCTGGCAGGCGCAGGGCGTGCCTTGGTTGCTCACGCTGTGGCAAGCCATGCAGACGATGTGCGTGGCGGTGGCGTTGCCCGCCATGGTGGTGATGGTGCTCGTCGATATGGCGATGGGTTTCATCAATCGCGCCGCGCAGCAACTCAACGTATTTTTCCTTGCCATGCCGGTCAAGAGCGCGATGGCGTTGCTCGTCACGCTGGCCAGTCTGCCGTTCGCCATCGCGGTGCCGTTGGGCTACTGGTACCGGTTGCCTGAGTTGTTTCAGGCGTGGGTCGTGACCGCGCTGGGGAAAGGGTGAGCAGCGATGAGCGAAAAGAACCAGCCGCCCACGCCCAAGAAGATTCAGGACGAGCGAAAGAAGGGGCGCGTCGCAAAAAGCGCCGACCTCACGGTATGCGCGCAACTCGGCGTGGTGCTGGCGTGGCTGGTCTTCGAGGGCCCCGCGCTGTATGGCGCCTGTGTCGGGCTGGTGCAGCGCATGCTGCTGGTGCTGGGCGACCCGGTGGGTGAAGCGGTGCGTGGCTTGCTGGTGCCGTCGCTGCTGCTGCTCGTGCGATTTTGCGGCGGGTTGGGCGTGGTGCTGATCGTGACCACGTGGCTCGTCATGGTGCTGCAAATCGGCGTGCTGGTGGCACCGGACGCGATTACGCCGAAGTTCGAACGCATCGATCCCATTGCCAAAGCGAAGCAACTGTTCTCGATTCAGTCGCTCTTCGAGTTTGCGAAGTCGTTGCTCAAGGTCGGCGTGCTCGGCACGGTGTTCTTCTATCTGATCCGGCAGTACACCCCATCGCTTGCCGTGCTGCCGCAATGCGGCGCGGACTGCGGCCTCACGTTGACGGCACGTTTGCTGTTCTGGCTGATGTCGGTGCTCATCATCGCGTACGTGGTGTTCGGTGCGCTCGATTTCGCCTATCAAAAGTACAACCTTCACAAGCAACTGATGATGTCGCACGACGAGATCAAGCGCGAATTCAAAGAGGTCGACGGCAATCCGGAGATCAAGCACAAACGCCGGGAAATTCATCGGGAAACGATCGAAAGCGGCAGTCTCGCCAGCAATGTGAAACGCTCGACGGTGGTGGTGCGCAACCCCACGCGGCTCGCCGTGTGTCTGCGGTATGTGGCGGGTGAAACGCCGGTGCCCTGTGTCATCGAGAAAGGACGGGATGCGCGCGCCCGCACGATCGTCGCGTTAGCCGAGCGCGAAGGCGTGCCGGTGGTCGAGCACATCCCGGTGGCGCGGCGGCTGATGGCAGATGTGGACATCGATGCACCGATTCCGTCGGATCTGTTCGACGTCGTGGCAGCGATTCTGCGACTCGCGCTCGATTTGCCCTATGAGGTGAATGGGGGCGTCAAGCCGGACGCTGACGAGGCGGCATCGGCGGCATCCGTGACGGCGGCGGCACCGGGCAAAGGGGATGCGTCGTGACGCGATCGACGATTGACGTGCGGCGCTGGTTGGTGCCGGTGACGTATTCGGTCTGGGTACCCGGCGTCGTGCTGGCATTGGCGCTCATTCACGTGCCGTTGGGCGTGCAGTCCGCGCAGGACCGCCTGACGCTGCCCTCGCATCCGCGCATGGCCGATGCGGGCATCGAGGTACCGGTACGGCGTGCCGTGCCTGTCGCCACAAGCGCGCCTACCCATGCAGCCGAGGCGTCGGGCGTTGACGCGTTAGGCGATCAAGGCAATCAAGACAACCGAGACGACGAAATCGGGGCTGCCCCATCGCCAACCCTGCCGTTCGACGCGCTGGTGCAGACGACGGCGAACGACCTGTCGCTCGATGCCGCATTGCTGCATGCCATCGTGAACGTGGAGTCGGGATACGACGCGCTGGCCGTATCGCGCAAAGGCGCCATCGGTCTGATGCAGGTGCGCCCGCAGACGGGGGCGCGTTTCGGCTTTCGCCGGCTGGAAGATCCTGCCGAAAACCTGCGCGCGGGCGCGACGTATCTGCAATGGTTGCTTACGCGCTTCGACGGGGACTTGTCGCTGGCACTGGCGGCGTACAACGCGGGAGAGGGGGCAGTGCTGCGCTACGGGCGAAAAATTCCGCCGTACCCGGAAACGCAGGGTTACGTTCGAAAAGTGATGGCCGGTTATTCGCGGCTGGTGGCGGCACGCGTGCCGGTGACCGCCACAGAACGGGCACCGGTGAGCGCTCGCAAAGTCGGCGTGGCGGCGGCCACGCCGGAGCATTCCCGGGCGTGGCAACTACTGAGGGGGCTGGGCGCGTTGATTACGCGGAGTCCGTCGGACGAGTCAGGCGGCGGTACGGCCTCGCAAGGCCGCGACGCCCCGGCCGTCGCCGTACCGGCCAAGCGGCGGCCGCCAAGTCACGGTTAGGCATGGCGAGTTGCAGTCGATCACGCGGCCGATCATGCGACCGGTTATGCGCTCAGCCACGGCCAGCGTCGAGCATAGCCGTGGACGACCTGAGACGGGGACTTACGCCGGTACCGTATCGGCGACCGACGGGCGTGCCGACATGCGCTCGAAGTGGCGTTCGAGATTCGGGTGATCACGGCGCCATTCGATTTCCGGAAAACGGAAGTCGAGGAAGCCGAGCGCGCAGACAAGGGCCACATCGGCCAGCGTCAGGCGGTTGCTCGCACACCATTGGCGCTCGTCGAGCCCCTGCGACATGGCGCGCAGCGCCTCGTCGATTTTGCTGCGCTGACGGTCGATGAGGGCCTGCGAGCGCGTGCCCTCGTCGTGAAACTTCATTTCGACGCGAATCTGCACGGCGGCGTCGGTCACCCCGTCGGCGAGCGCTTCCCACACCCGCACCTCGGCGCGTTCGCGGCCCGAAGGGGGGATGAGCTTGCCCACCGGCGAGAGCGTGTCGAGATACTCGCAAATCACCCGCGAATCGAAGACGGCTTCCCCGTCTTCCATCACCAGACATGGCACCTTGGCCAGCGGGTTGGACTGCTGGATGCGGGTGTCGTCGGCCCACACGTTCTCTAGCTCAAGCTTGTAATCGAGCTTCTTTTCCGCAAGCACGATGCGGACTTTTCGAACGTAAGGGCTGGCGAGGGCACCGATCAACTTCATGTGAATCCTTGATAAATCGCAATAGCGCCGCAGAGTATAACGTGCTGCCCGGGGCATCGCGTAGCGCCCCGGGGAGCCCCGCCGGGAGCGGAAAGGGCGTGAACCGGGCGGGCAATGGTAAAATATCGGCCTTTCCGAGTTGGCGTTTCCGTTTTGCAAGGTTTGGCCGGCGTCGCGCGGTGTTCCGGGCTCCCCCATGGGGACGGCCGGGCTCGTGCGGGTGCTGCGGCAGGCCTCGCCGGCTCCCCGGTTTTCTTTTTCGGTGCCCAGTGCCATGTCCGACGAATTCTCCCCCTTGACCGCGCTTTCCCCGCTCGACGGCCGCTATGCCAGCAAGACCGACGCCCTGCGTCCGTGGCTGTCCGAAGCCGCTTTCATGCGCCATCGCGTGACGGTCGAAATCCATTGGCTGATCGCCCTGTCGAAGGCCGGTTTCGCTGAGATCGCCCCGTTCTCGGCGGAAGCGGAGAAATTCCTGCTGGATCTGGCGGCCAACTTCTCGAACGCCGATGCGCAGCGCATCAAGGACATCGAGAAGGTCACCAACCACGATGTGAAGGCTGTCGAATACTGGCTCAAGGAGAAGGTGCAGGGTCAGGCCGAACTCGAGAAGGCCAGCGAGTTCATCCACTTCGCCTGCACGTCGGAAGACATCAACAACACCTCGCACGGCCTGATGATCAAGGGCGCGCGTGACAAGGTGATCGTGCCCGCGCTCGAATCGCTGGTGGCCAAGCTGAGCGAACTGGCCCGCGAACACGCATCGCAGCCGATGCTTTCGCGCACCCACGGTCAGCCGGCTTCGCCGACCACGCTGGGCAAGGAACTGGCCAACGTGGCCGTGCGTCTGGCCCGTGCGCTCGAGCGCGTGCGCCGCGTCGAGCTGCTCGCCAAGATGAACGGTGCCGTGGGCAACTACAACGCCCACCTGTCGGCCTACCCGGCATATGACTGGGAAGCGTTCTCGAAGGCCGTCATCGAGCAGCGTCTGGGCCTTACGTTCAACCCGTACACGATCCAGATCGAGCCGCACGACTACATGGCCGAGTTGTTCGACGCCGTGGCGCGCGCCAACACGATCCTGCTCGACCTGAACCGCGACGTCTGGGGTTACATCTCGGTCGGCTACTTCAAGCAGAAGACGAAGGCCGGCGAAATCGGTTCGTCGACCATGCCGCACAAGGTCAACCCGATCGACTTCGAGAACTCGGAAGGCAATCTGGGTCTGGCCAACGCTGTGCTGCACCATCTGGCCGAGAAGCTGCCGGTGTCGCGCTGGCAGCGTGACCTGACCGACTCGACCGTGCTGCGTAACATCGGCGTGGCGTTCGGCTACAGCCTGCTCGCTTACGACTCGTGCCTGCGCGGTCTGGCCAAGCTCGAAGTCAACCCGCAACGTCTGAATGAAGATCTGGACAACACGTGGGAAGTGCTGGCCGAGCCGGTGCAGACGGTGATGCGCCGCTTCGGTGTGCCCAACCCGTACGAGCAACTGAAGGAACTCACGCGCGGCAAGGGTATTACCCGTGAAGCGCTGCAAACCTTCATCAAGCAACTGGCGATTCCGGAAGATGCCAAGGCGCTTCTGCTGGAAATGACGCCGGCAAACTACATCGGTATTGCCGAGTCGCTTGCCAAGCGCGTCTGACGCGTCAGACACGTCGCATGCTGGAAAAGAAAAGGGCCGCTGATGCGGCCCTTTTTGCATGTCATACGGGGTACTGACGAGATGTGTATCATGGCCGCATAACTCAAAAGGAGAATCCCCAGAAATGAAGCTCGCCCTTGCTCTCGCTACCCTCGCCGCGGCCCTGGTCCCGGCGCTCTCGCACGCGCAGTTCGCCAAGCCCGACGACGCTGTGGAGTACCGCCAGTCGGCCCTGTTCCTGCTCGGTAACCACTTCGGCCGCATCGGTGCGGTCGTCAAGGGTGACGCGCCGTTCAGCAAGGACGACGTGGCCAAGAACGCCGAACTCGTCGCCACGCTCTCGAAGCTGCCGTGGCCCGCCTTCGAAGGCGGGCAGACCACGGCAAAGAGCAAGGCCAAGCCGGAAGTCTTCACCGACAAGGTGAAGTTCCAGCAAGCGCAGGAGAAGATGGAAACGGCCGTGGCGCAATTGAACACGGTGGCCAAGGGCGGTGATCTGGCATCGATCAAGAAGGCCTTCGGCGACGCTGCACAGACCTGCAAGAGCTGCCACGACAACTTCCGCGCGAAGTAAGTCAGTCGCTTTTCGGCATGCGCAGGCAGCTTTCGCTGTCTGACGCCGCCAAAGAAAAAGACCGGTCCCAGAGAGGGGGCCGGTCTTTTTTTGTCCGCTATCGACGGCGGGACGATCTGACGCTCGGGCGATGTAAGGACAGACTTCGGCCCAAACCCCCGCGAAATCAGTAGGACGGGAGCGAAGCCACGGCCGGTGTGAGGTGGACGATGCGGTACACCAGCGCCGATGCGACCACGATCAGCACCAGCGCGCCGGCGCGCACGCGCCAGTCGTCACGGGCAGGGTGAGCGGGCGTGGCGAGCGGCTTGTCGCCGACGATCATGGGCGTGATCAGGTCTTTCTTCTTGCCGAAACGATAGTAGAGAATCGCCAGCACGTGCAGCGCTACCAACCCGATCAGCACCCACTGGTTGAGCTGGTGCCAGCCGGTGAGCGTGTCGCTCAGGTCTTTGTCGATGAACTTGACGAGCGGGCCGTCGTTGAAAATATCGTCATTCGAGAACAGCCCCAGCACCACCTGAATGCCGAAGAACAACAGCATGGCAATGACAGACAGCCCACCCAGCGGCGTGTGCCCGGCAAAGCGGGCGTCAGTGGCAGCGGGGGTGCGCAACGACTGGAAAAACGTCCGTGGACCGGTCATGAAGTCGCAAAAACGGGCATAGCGCGGCCCGACGAGCCCCCAGACCAGCCGGAAGATCAGCAGCGCGAGAATCGCGTAGCCGCACCAGAAGTGATAGATCATCGCGTTGCCACCGGTCTTGGCGGTGACGTAGGCGGTGACCGCCAGCACGACAAACAACCAGTGAAAGAGACGGGTGGGCAGGTCCCAGATGCGGATCGGCTTCATGGCGGGCAATGTCGGGGAATGTTGTAGGTAGTCGTAATCGACGAATCTCGCGAGATTACCGCAAGCCCGTGGCGCGCGCACGTATTCGGTCCGGCATGCGGTTCAGCGGGGATGGGCGAAAAAAAACCGCCGGACACGCCGGCGGTTTTTTCAGACAAGTGACAAATGACAACGCGAGCCGGTCAGACTCGTGCGCCAAAGTTCGGATCGTTGCGATCGGAACCTTCTTCTTCGTCCTTGTTGCTGTGCTTGATGAGGTCTTCGCGCTTCACGCCGAACCACATCGCAAGCGCTGCGGCCACGAACACAGACGAGTAGATACCGAACAGAATACCCACGGTCAGTGCCAGTGCGAAGTAGTGCAGCGTCTGGCCGCCGAAGAAGAACATCGACAGCACCATCATTTCCGTACTGGCGTGGGTGATGATCGTCCGCGACATGGTCGTCGTAATGGCGTGATCGATCACTTCCTGCACGGTGGCCTTGCGCATCTTGCGGAAGGTTTCGCGAATCCGGTCGAAGATAACGACCGATTCGTTCACCGAGTAGCCGAGCACCGCCAGCACCCCCGCGAGCACCGCCAGCGAGAACTCCCACTGGAAGTACGCGAAGAAGCCCAGAATGATCACCACGTCGTGCAAGTTGGCGATCACGCCGGCCACGGCGAATTTCCATTCGAAGCGGAACGACAGGTAAATGATGATGCCCACAACCACGAACGTCAGCGCCAGCAACCCGTCGGTGAAGAGCTCGTGGCCGATCTGCGGGCCGACGAATTCCACCCGGCGCAGCTGCACGTCAGGCGCATCAGCCTTGAGTGCGCCCATGACGGCGTCGCTCTGCTGGGCGCTGGTGACTTGCTTGCCGTCCGTGCCGGTCTGAATCGGCAGACGGATCATCACGTCGCGCGAGGTGCCGAAGCTCTGCACCTGCACGTCGCGATAGCCCAGCTTGCCGACTTCGCCGCGAATCTTCTCGAGATCGGCCGCTTGCGTGTAGGCCACTTCCATGACCGTCCCGCCCGTGAACTCGATCGACAGATGCAGACCGCGTGTGAGCAGGAAGAACACGGCCGCGACAAATGTCAGCGCCGAAATAACGTTGAAGATCAGGGCATGCCGCATGAACGGCACGTCTTTCTTGATACGGAAAAATTCCATGACTGTTTCCTCTCGCGCCTGCGGTTATTGCTCGCCTGCGTCGGGTGCGTTCTTCGCACCGTCCGGGCGCCAGACTTGACCGATTGCCAGCGATTTAAGCTTGCGACGGCCGCCGTACCACAGGTTGACCAGGCCGCGCGAGAAGAACACGGCAGAGAACATCGAGGTCAGGATACCCAGGCAGTGCACCACGGCAAACGCGCGCACCGGGCCCGAACCGAAGGCCAGCAGCGCCAGACCGGCGATCAGCGTGGTCACGTTCGAGTCCAGAATCGTGGCCCAGGCGTGTTCGAAGCCCAGCGAAATCGCCTTTTGCGCCGAAGCGCCGGCCCGCAGTTCTTCACGAATCCGCTCGTTGATCAGCACGTTCGCGTCGATGGCCATACCGAGCGTGAGCGCGATAGCGGCAATACCCGGCAGCGTGAGCGTAGCCTGCAACAGCGAGAGCATGGCGACGAGCAGCAGCAGGTTGAACAGCAGGGCGATCACCGAGAACACGCCGAACAGCATGTAGTACATCATCATGAACAGGGCGATGGCGATCAGGCCGTACAGCACCGAATCCACACCCTTTTGCACGTTATCGGCACCGAGGCTCGGGCCGATCGTACGTTCTTCGATGATTTCCATCGGCGCGGCCAGCGAACCGGCGCGCAGCAGCAGCGCCAGATCGTTGGCACCCTGTGCCGAGCCCATCCCAGTGATCTGGAAGCTCTGACCCAGTTCGCTGCGGATGTTCGCCACCGTCAGCACTTCGCCCTTGCCCTTTTCGAACAGCACGATGGCCATCGGCTTGCCGATGTTGTCGCGCGACACGTCGCGCAGCACACGGCCACCGGCGGCGTCGAGCTTGATGTTCACCGACGGTTGCTGGTGATCGTCGAAGCCGGCGGCGGCGCTGGTGATGCGATCGCCGCTGAAGATCACCGAACGCTTGAGCAGCACCGGCGCGCCATTGCCATGCAGGAACAGTTCGTCCTGCGGCGGCACCGGCGTGTCGGCAGTCACGAGACGCGGCGCGTCCGGGTCGGCCAGACGGGCTTCGAGCGTTGCCGTACGGCCGATGATGTCCTTCGCCTTGGCGGTGTCCTGCACGCCCGGCAATTGCACGACGATACGGTCAGGGCCTTCCTGCTGGATCACCGGCTCGGCCACGCCGAGTTCGTTCACGCGGTTATGCAGCGTGACGATGTTCTGCTTGACGGCGTTGTCCTGCACCGCGCGGCGGGCCGCTTCGGTGAACGCACCGACAACCTTGAACGTGCCGTTAGGACCGGCCTGCGTGGTGTAGGTGAGATCGGGCAGGCCGTCGGCGAGCACGCCGCGGGCGCGATCGGCTTCATCCTGACTCGTGAAAGCGACTTCGATGCCGCTGTCCGTGCGCGTCACGCCGTTGTGACGGACGTTCTTGTCGCGCAGCAGGGCACGGGCGTCGGCGGCCGAGGCGTCGAGACGCTTCGTGATGGCGCCGGCCATGTCCACTTGCAACAGAAAGTGCACACCGCCGCGCAAGTCGAGACCGAGGTACATCGGCAGCGCGTGCATCTTGGTCAGCCACGAGGGCGAAGCCGAGAGCAGGTTCAGCGCGACGACATAGGTCGGGTCGGTGGGGTCGGCGTTCAGCGACGTCTGGAGAAGGTCTTTGGCGCGCAGCTGCGTGTCGGTATCCGAGAAGCGGATACGCACGCTCGGGTTGCTACCCGTGTTGTCGAACACTGCCCCTTGATAGGTAATGTTCTGCGCCTTGAGCGCGTCTTCAGCGCGCGAGAGCGTCGAGGGGTCGACCTTGACGGTCGCCTTGACGCTGGAAATCTGTACCGCGGGTGTTTCACCGAACAGGTTCGGCAGCGTGTAGAGCACCCCGATGGCGAGAGCCACCAGAATGACGATGTATTTCCAGAGAGGATAGCGATTCATAGCGGCGGGCTAGGGTGATGCCTCGTGGCAAACCGTGCTTCAGACCGGACGCATGGCGGTACCCGCGCCCCGAAGGGCAGGTACCGCCATGCGTTGCGGCCGCCGGATATGGCGGCCGCGTGCGGTTGCGCGAAGGATCAGAGCGCCTTGATGGTGCCCTTCGGCAGCAGGGTCGTGATAGCGCCCTTTTGCACGTTGATCTCGACGTTCTCGGCGATCTCAACGGTCACGAAGGTCTCACCGACCTTCGAGATACGACCGGCGAGGCCGCCCGAGGTCACGACTTCGTCGCCCTTGGCGAGCGCGGCCAGCATGTTGCGCGTTTCTTTCTGACGCTTCATCTGCGGACGGATCATGATGAAGTACAGCACCACGAACATCAGTACGAGCGGCAGGAAGCTCATCAGGTTGCTGGTCGGGCTGGCGGCGCCAGCCGTCTGGGCGAAGGCTTCTGAAATCAGCACGTTCGGTTCTCCTTATGTGTAAGACGTGTAAAAGCCGCGTGTGGCCGGTTATCCGGTCACGCGCGGCATGTGTTTCGGTGCGAGGATGCAGGATCCAAGCCCGGCATTTTACCACCGCCCGACCCCATTCCCCCGGGGATTCGGTGCCTGAGCCTCAGGCGCCGGCCGTCACTGCACGCCGCGCGCGCGATCGGCCCGGAATTGGGCGACGAAAGCGTCGAAACGGTGGGCCTCGATGGCATCCCGGATTTCCTGCATCAGCGTCAGATAGTAATGCAGGTTGTGGATGGTGTTGAGCCGCGCGCCCAGAATCTCCCCGGCTCGCTGCAAGTGGTGCAGATAGGCGCGCGAGAAGTTTCGACAGGCGTAACAGCCGCAAGTTTCGTCCAGCGGGCGCGTGTCCGTCTTGTGCGACGCGTTGCGAATTTTCAGATCGCCAAAACGCGTGAACAGCCAGCCATTACGCGCATTGCGGGTCGGCATGACGCAATCGAACATATCCACGCCTGCGGCCACGCCCGCCACCAGATCTTCCGGTGTGCCCACGCCCATCAGGTAATGCGGCTTGTCCGCCGGCAGGCGCGGTGCGACGTGGTTGAGCACGCGCATCATGTCTTCCTTCGGCTCGCCAACCGACAATCCGCCGATTGCGTAGCCGTGGAACGGCAATTCCGACAGCCCGGCGAGCGACTCGTCGCGCAGGTTCTCGTACATCCCGCCTTGCACGATGCCGAACAGGGCGTTCGGGTTTTCCAGTTTGTTGAATTCGTCGATCGAGCGCTTGGCCCAGCGCATCGACATGCGCATCGACTGACCGGCTTCGGTTTCAGTGGCCGGACGGCCGTCGATCTCGTACGGCGTGCACTCGTCGAACTGCATGACGATGTCCGAATTCAGCACGCGCTGAATCTGCATCGAGATTTCAGGCGAGAGGAACAGCCGGTCGCCGTTGACCGGCGAGGCGAATTTCACGCCTTCTTCGCTGATTTTGCGCAGTTCACCGAGGCTGAAGACCTGGAAACCGCCCGAATCGGTCAGGATCGGCTTGTCCCAGCCCATGAACTTGTGCAGTCCGCCGTGCGCGGCAATCGTCTCCAGACCCGGGCGCAGCCACAGGTGGAAGGTATTGCCGAGGATGATCTGGGCGTTGTTTTCGACCAGCTCGACGGGCGACATCGCCTTGACCGAGCCGTAAGTGCCCACGGGCATGAAGATGGGCGTTTCGACCACGCCGTGATTGAGCGTGACGCGCCCCCGACGGGCTTGTCCGTCGGTGGTGATGAGTTCGAACTTGAGCATGTGTCATGCGCCCCGGCACCACCGGCAAAACAAGCCGGCGCCCGCACGGGACGGGATAAAGCGGCACGCGCCCCATGCGCGGCCAAGCCGCTATTGTACCGGCTCGGGCCTTGCCGGTTCCATAAGCGTCACGCGCGCGTCGATGGGCTAGCGCACGCCGCGCCCGAACGCCAGCCGCTTGCGGTGGCGTCCCGGGCTCGTGCGCCTTACCGACTTACCGCCTTACGCCGCCGCCTTGGGGGCCTCGTGCATTTCCACGCGCGACAGGATCATCGCGTCGCCATAACTGAAGAAACGGTAGCGTTGCTCGATGGCGTGGCGGTAGGCCGCGCGGATCGTCTCCATACCCGAAAACGCCGAAACGAGCATGAGCAGCGTCGACTTGGGCAGGTGGAAATTGGTGATCATCCGGTCGACCAGTTGGAAGCGGTAACCCGGCGTGATGAAGATGTCGGTCTCGGTGCTGCCCGCGCGCAGCGTACCCGGCTCGCCGCCAGCGGCCAGCGTGGCTTGTGCCGCAGACTCCAGCGCGCGCATCGACGTCGTGCCGACCGCGATGACACGCCCGCCGCGTGCCCGGGTGGCGGCAATTGCGTCGACCAGCTCGGGCGTGATTTCGTACCACTCCGAGTGCATCTTGTGCTCGCCGAGATTCTCCACGCGCACTGGCTGGAAGGTGCCCGCGCCCACGTGCAGCGTGAGCGTGGCGCGTTGTACGCCCAGCGCGTCGAGGCGTTCGAACAGGGCATCGTCGAAGTGCAGGCCGGCGGTCGGTGCGGCCACAGCGCCGGGGTTACGGGCGTAGACGGTCTGGTAACGCGTCTCGTCACCCGCATCGGCTTCGTGAGCGATATACGGCGGCAACGGCAGTCGGCCGTAAGTTTCCAACAACGGGTAACAGTCACTCGGGAAGTGCAGCGTGTAGAACTGGTCGACACGCTCGCCGACGGTGACTTCGAAGGCGTCGGCCAGACGCAGGACGGTGCCGGGGCCCGGGCTCTTGCTGGCGCGGATCTGGGCGAGCACCGTGGTGCTGTCGATCACGCGCTCGACGAGCACTTCGATCTTGCCGCCGCTCGCTTTCTGGCCGAACAGGCGGGCCTTGATGACGCGGGTATCGTTGAACACCAGCAGGTCGCCCGGGGCTAGCAGGCCCGGCAGGTCGGCAAAGCGGCGGTCGTAGAGATGCGGCGGCGTGACGCTGCCGTCGACCTCCAGCAGGCGGCTGGCGGAGCGCTCGGCGAGCGCGGTCTGCGCGATCAGTTCGGGCGGCAGGTCGAAATCGAAATCGGAAAGGGTATACATCAGCGTTTACAATGCGTAGCAACCGACATTTTACTTGGTTCGTCCGATGGCTTGCCGATAAGGCGTGCACCCGAGGACGAACGCCCGACGCCGCGACTGCATGACCGAACGCCGAATGCCCGCCCCCGCGCCTGCCGCCGACCTTGTGGATCTTGCCGATGCTGCCGATGGCACTGCCGCCGGCGCCGCGTCCGCACGGGGTGACGCGGCGCAAACCGGGGGCAAAGCCGTCACGAAGCGCGGTGCGAAATCGAAGGCCGGCGTATCCGCCAACGACGATGCTGCGGCTGGCGCATCGGCCAAGAACAGCACCAAAAGCGCCGCCAAAAAAGCGTCCGCAAAATCTTCCGAAAAGCCCGCTGCCGCCGGCAGCAGCGCCGCCCGCAAGGGCAGTGCGGACAAGCTCGCCAAACTCGGCCTCAAGCGCGATATCGATCTGATCCTGCATCTGCCGATGCGGTACGAGGACGAGACGCGCCTGAGCAAGATCGATGACGTCCTGCCGAGTGAACTCGCGCAGGTCGAAGGCACGGTCACGTCGAGTGACGTTGCCTACCGTCCGCGACGCCAGTGGCTGGTACGCATAGAAGACGAAGGGCACGAATTAGTGCTGCGTTTTCTGAATTTCTACGGCAGCCAGCAAAAGCAGCTATCCGTCGGCACCCGCGTACGAGTGCGCGGTGAAGTACGCGGCGGCTTCTTCGGTCTGGAGATGGTGCACCCGTCGTATCGCGTGGTGTCCGACGCCGCGCAGCCGCTGCCCGAAGCGCTCACGCCGGTCTATCCGAGCGCCGCCGGTCTGTCGCAGGCGTATCTGCGCAAAGCGATTCATAACGCCATGGAGCGCACGCCGCTCCCCGAACTGCTGCCGCCCGGGCTCCTGCAAGCCTCGATCGGGCCGGACCATCCGTTGCCGTCGCTCGCCGACGCTGTGCGCTTGCTTCATGCGCCGCCGCCCAAGGTCTCCGAGACGTCACTCATGGAGCGCTCGCACCCGGCGTGGCTGCGTATCAAGTGTGAAGAACTTCTGGCGCAGCAGCTCTCGCTCAAGCGGGCACAGGCGGCACGCCGCCGACTGGCCGCGCCTTCGCTTGGCAAGCATGTCCCCGGCGGTCTGCTCGAACGCTTCGAGGCGGCGCTGCCGTTCCGGCTGACTGGCGCGCAGCAGCGCGTGTGGGCGGAAATTCGCGCGGACCTGACCGAACCTCACCCGATGCAGCGCTTGCTGCAAGGCGACGTGGGCAGTGGTAAGACGATCATTGCCGCGCTCGCAGCAGCGCAAGCCATCGACGCCGGATATCAGGCCGCCATCATGGCGCCGACCGAAATTCTCGCCGAGCAGCATCTGCGCAAGCTCTCCGGGTGGCTGACGCCACTGGGGGTACAGGTCGCGTGGCTTGCCGGCAGCATGAAGGCGAAAGAGAAGCGTGAAGCGTTGGCGCGTGTCGCCAGCGGTGAGGCGCAACTCGTCATCGGCACGCACGCGATCATTCAGGACACGGTGACTTTTGCGCGCCTCGGCATGGCCGTCGTCGACGAGCAGCACCGTTTCGGTGTCGCGCAGCGTCTGGCGTTGCGCAGCAAGATGCAGACGGCGGGCATGGGCGCGAACGCCATGCCGCACCAACTGATGATGAGTGCGACACCGATTCCGCGCACGCTCGCGATGACGTACTACGCCGATCTCGACGTCTCCGTCATCGACGAACTGCCACCGGGCCGCAGTCCCGTGGTGACCAAACTGATCAGCGACACACGCCGTGCCGAGGTGGTCGACCGCGTGCGCGCGGCGGCGCTGGCCGGACGTCAGGTCTACTGGGTGTGTCCGCTCATCGAGGAAAGTGAGGCGCTGCAATTGCAGACCGCCGTCGACACCCATGCGCAACTGATGGTCGCGCTGCCCGAGTTACGGGTGGGCCTCGTCCACGGACGACTCTCGCCGGCCGAGAAGGCTGCCGTGATGGAGGATTTCACGCGCGGCAACACGCATCTGCTGGTGGCCACGACCGTGATCGAAGTGGGCGTGGACGTGCCGAATGCGTCACTGATGGTGATCGAACATGCCGAGCGTTTCGGCCTCGCACAGTTGCACCAGTTGCGTGGACGCGTCGGGCGGGGTTCCGCCGAGTCGGTGTGTTTGCTGATGTATGCGTCGCCGTTGTCGATGGGCGCGAAGGCGCGCCTGCAAACGATGCGCGAGACGACCGACGGCTTCGTCATTGCGCGTCGCGACCTCGAAATTCGCGGTCCCGGGGAGTTTCTCGGGGCGCGGCAATCGGGCGCCGCGATGTTGCGCTTCGTCGATCTGAACGAAGACGGCTGGATGATTCCCGGCGCGCAGGAAGCCGCCGAGCAACTGCTGGCTTCCCATCCGGGCGCCGTGGCGGCGCATCTGGAGCGCTGGCTCGGTGCGCGAGAGGACTATCTGAAAGCCTGACCGGAGACGTGCGCTTCAGCGAGAAGCCAGTCTTATCGAAACGGGCTGCAATTGGCTGAATCCGGGGTCCGCTCAATGCGGCGACGACGATCGGACGTCGCCTGAAAACGGGCAATGACCGCTCGATTGTGCTATAAAAAACAAAATCTATCGATTGCGGTAATCCGATTAATTTACAGGTTAGGACGACATGACCCTCACGGAACTCAAGTACATCGTGGCGGTGGCGCGAGAACGCCATTTTGGTCGCGCAGCGGAAGCCTGTTTCGTCAGCCAGCCGACGCTGTCGGTGGCGATCAAGAAGCTCGAAGACGAGCTGAATGTGCAGATTTTCGAGCGTGGTGCCGCTGAGGTGAGCGTCACGCCGCTGGGTGAGCAGATCGTTGCGCAGGCGCAGCGCGTGCTCGAACAGACCATTGCCATCAAAGAAATTGCCAAGCAAGGGCGCGACCCGCTCGCCGGCCCGCTGCGTCTGGGCGTGATCTACACGATCGGGCCGTATCTTCTGCCCGCGCTGGTCAAGCAGATGATCGAGACCACGCCGCAGATGCCGCTCATGCTGCAAGAGAACTACACGCTCAAGCTGATCGAATTGCTCAAGCAGGGCGAAATCGACGCGGCGATCATGGCGCTGCCGTTCCCCGAGAGCGGACTAATGGTGCGCCCGCTGTACGACGAGCCGTTCGTGGTGGCGCTGCCGCGCGCCCATCCGTGGGCCAACCGTGATCAGATCGATGCGGGTGACCTGAAGCAGGAAACGATGCTGTTGCTGGGCAGCGGCCATTGCTTCCGCGATCACGTGCTTGGCGTCTGCCCGGAGCTCATGCGTTTCTCGCAGAACGCCGATGGCATTCAGAAGACCTTCGAAGGCTCGTCGCTCGAGACGATTCGCCATATGGTCGCGAGCGGTGTTGGCATCACGGTGTTGCCGAAGACGTCGGTGCCTGAAGTGCAGGCGTCCGACAGCCTGCTGAGCTACGTGCCGTTCTCGGCCCCGGTGCCCGACCGCCGCGTCGTGCTCGCATGGCGCAAGAGCTTCACGCGCCTGCCTGCGATCGAGGCGGTGGCGCAGGCCATCGCGCGATGCAATCTACCCGGTGTGATCACGCTCGATCTGCCGGCTACGGCCAACTAAGGCCAGCCAGACTCGCCAGACCCGGCGGCCCGCCACCGGGCCGTCTCCCCCCCCAAGAACGTCATGCGCCGCTGCTTCCCGCCGCGGCGCATTGCTTTTGGCTATGTGATAGATAAAAACGATTAATTCGACTGTTTTAATTAGAATTATTAACCTAGCGACACGCGTTTGCGAACCTTTGCGACCCACTGGAGGCGACCACGATGACCGCACTGAAAACCTATCTGCACGACATCGAAGCCACGCTGGAACACGTGCTTGCCGAGTTTGCGCAGATGGCGGCGTAAGCCAATTCCCCCACAGCCTGCCCAGCGGGCTGACCGATCAAGAAACAGGAGAGCGTCGCATGTCAGATTCCACGAATCCCAAGAAACTCACGACCGCCGCCGGTGCACCGGTGCCTGATAACCAGAACACGATCACGGCCGGCCCGCGTGGCCCGGCGCTGCTGCAAGACGTGTGGTTTCTCGAAAAGCTCGCCCACTTCGACCGCGAAGTGATTCCCGAGCGTCGTGTGCATGCCAAGGGCTCCGGCGCCTACGGCAAGCTCACCATCACGCACGACATCACGCGTTTCAGCCGTGCCCGCGTGTTCGAAGCCATTGGCAAAGAAACCCCGGTTTTCCTGCGCTTCTCCACGGTGGCCGGTGAACGTGGCGCGGCCGATGCCGAACGCGACGTGCGTGGCTTCGCGTTGAAGTTCTATACCGATGAAGGCAACTGGGATCTCGTGGGCAACAATACGCCGGTGTTCTTCGTGCGCGATCCGCTCAAGTTCCCCGACTTCATCCATACGCAGAAGCGAGACCCGAAGACCAACCTGCGTAACCCGACCGCCGCATGGGACTTCTGGTCACGTCACCCGGAATCGCTGCATCAGGTCACCATTCTCATGAGCGACCGTGGCTTGCCCGCGAACTACCGCCAGCAGCACGGCTTCGGCTCGCACACGTTCAGCTTCATCAATGCGGCGAACGAACGGTTCTGGGTGAAGTTCCACTTCAAGTCGATGCAGGGTGTCGAGAACCTGACCAACGCCCAAGCCGCAGAAGTTGTGGCCGGTGACCGTGAGAGCGCCCAACGCGATCTGTTCGATGCCATCGAAGCGGGCAACTTCCCGCGCTGGCGCATGCAGGTGCAGGTAATGCCCGAGGCCGACGCGGCAACGTACGCCATCAACCCGTTCGATCTGACGAAGGTGTGGCCGCATGGCGATTACCCGTTGATCGACGTGGGCGTGCTCGAACTCAATCGCAACCCGGAGAACTACTTCGCGGAAGTGGAGCAGGCGGCGTTCAATCCGGCGAATGTGGTGCCGGGCATCAGCTTCTCGCCCGATCGCATGTTGCAGGGGCGCCTGTTCTCGTACGGCGACACGCAGCGCTATCGCCTCGGGGTGAACCACAGCGCGATTCCGGTGAACGCACCGAAATGCCCGTTCCACAACAGCTTCCATCGCGATGGTGCGATGCGTGTGGACGGCAATCTGGGCGGCACGACGAACTATCAGCCGAACCGCTACGGCGCGTTTGCCGATCAACCCGAGTTTCGCGATCCGCCGGAAGCGGTCGGGGCCGTTGCCGATCGTTACGACCATCGCGTCGACGACGATTACTACTCGCAGCCGCGCGCGTTGTTCCGGTTGTTCGACGATGCGCAGAAAGCGCGCTTGTTCGGCAATGTCGCTGCTTCGATGCAGGGCGTGCCCGATGACGTGGCGGACCGCCAGCTCGAGCATTTCGGCAAGATCGATCCGGCCTATGCGCAGGGTGTGAAGGCGGCGCGCGAGGCGCTGGCGAAGCCGTAACGCTTAGCTGGCCGGCCAGAACGCCCGGATGGCAGCGATGCCGTAGGCGCCCGCGTTACGCGCGGCCGTCAGGCTGTCGGCACGCATGCCACCGAGCGCGAAGACCGGCAACGTTGTCTGTGCGGCGAGCGCCGAGAACGCTGGCCAACCGAGGGGCGTGGCGTCGGGATGCGTGGCAGTGGCAAGCACTGGTGAGAGCGTCACGAAGTCGACGCCAAGACGACCGGCGTGTACGAGTTGCTCAGTGTCGTGACAGGCGGCGCTCACGAGTTTCCAGCCAGTTGGCCGCTCACGGCAGGCCAACAGCCGCGCACTCGTGAGATGCCAGCCGTCGGCATGCGGCACCGTGTCGGCGTGCAGGCCATTGGCGGCGTCGAGCCAGAGATCGGCAACGTCGGCGCGGGGATTGAGCAGCAACTGCGCGCCGGCGGCATGCGTCAGCGCGAGCGCCGACTCGGCGAGGGCGCGATAGCCGTCGGCATCGAGTGAACGGTTACGGAGTTGCACAAGCCGGGTGCCGCGCGCGAGCGCCTGTGCGAGCCGTGACGCAAACGACGCGATCTCTGCGCGCGACGTGACTTCCGGCGTCACCAGAAGTTGACGGGGCAGGGCGGCATCAGCGCTGTTGCCCGGCGCGTTGGCGGCGCTGGACGTACTTGAAGAACCGGACAGGCTGGACATCGACAGGAATCGGGCTAGGTCTGCTGGCATGGGCGCAGTGTAACCGGAACATTCATTGCGTTGCCGCATCAGACAAATAGTGTGCCTCGCATCGTCACGCGATTCAGATGACAAAACAGGTGACACGACAGGCGGCAAGCCGTGACACCGCACGCCTGTCGATGTCGCCAGAGCGTGCCCGCGAGGGCCAATAAAGTGAACCTAACGAACGGAGTGATCATGGCTAAGAAAAACAACGTCGCCAGCGTGAATATCGGGATCAGCGAAAAGGACCGTAAGCGCATCGTCGAAGGGCTGAACCACCTGCTCGCCGACACGTACACGTTGTATCTGAAGACGCACAACTTCCATTGGAATGTGACCGGTCCGATGTTCAACACGCTGCATCTGATGTTCGAAGGCCAGTACAACGAACTGGCGCTGGCGGTCGATCAGATTGCCGAGCGGATTCGCGCACTGGGCTATCCGGCCCCGGGCACGTACAAGGAATTCGCAAAGCTGTCGTCGATTCCCGAGGCCGAGGGTGTGCCGAGCGCAGAAGAGATGATTCGCCAGTTGGTCGAAGGGCAGGAAGCCGTGACCCGCACGGCACGCGGCATCTTCCCGACCGTGGACGCCGCATCGGACGAGCCGACCGCCGACTTGCTCACCCAACGCATGCAGTCGCATGAAAAGAACGCTTGGATGCTACGCAGCTTGTTGGCATAAGCCCCCCTATCGTACGAGAAATGTCATAGAGAAAGGGTGCACTCGGATAGGCAGTCCAGTACACTGGCCGGATGCCTACCGATTGGCTTATCCGCAATCTCTTCGTCAGTCTGTTCCTTCCGCCCGCCAATGTTCTGGTGCTGGCGTTGCTGGCGTTCGCCTGCTGGCGGCGCTGGCCGCGGCTGGGCAAGACACTGGCCGTCGTGGCCGTGCTGGCGTTTTGGCTTCAGGCCATGCCGTGGGTCGCAAGCCGCGTGTCGCACGGGCTCAATGTCGGGGTGCCGATCGATGTGAAGGCACTCGACGCCGCGCGCCAGTCGCCGGAGGCTGCCGCCAAGCTGCCGCAGGCGGTGGTCATTCTCGGCGGCGGCACCAGTCTTGGCGGGCCGGAATTCGGCCGGCCCGATGGCGCCGATGTGAGTGAGATGACCCTTGGCCGCGTGCGCTACGGCGCGTTTCTCGCGCGCCGGGCCCAACTTCCCGTTCTCGTGTCCGGCGGTGCGCCGTCGGGCTATCCCATTGCGGAGGGCCGCCTGATGGCGCAAGTGCTCTCCGACGAATTCGGCGTCCCGGTCCGCTGGACCGAGGCCCAATCGCTGAACACGGCGCAAAACGCCACGTTCAGTGCGCGCATGCTGGCCAATGCCGGCGTCACGCGCGTCTATCTGGTGACGAGCGCCTGGCATATGCGCCGCGCCCGCGACCAGTTTGTCCGCGCCGGACTCACGGTGGTACCCGCACCGTGCTGCAACGAGCGCGCGCTGGATCCCGATGCGATTCCCGGCTGGTGGCCGACACTCGACGGCATGCGCGCCACGCGCGTCGCGCTGCGCGAGTGGATGGCAATTGCCGTGGGGCATTGAGCCGCCCTCGGTGTGCCTGATGTCACGAAGCGGCGGCATAGTTCGTGTGAACGGCCGCACGTGCCGCGACCGGAGCGCCGGCTTTCTGTTTTGCTCACCCACCCGAATGAGAGAGACATATGAAGACCAAAGCAGTCCTGACCGCTGAAGACGTACAAAAGATCAACGCTGCCGCCGTGGCCGAAGCCACCGCGAACGGCTGGAACGTGTGCATCACGATTGTCGATGACGGCGGCCACGCGCTGTCGCTGCATCGCATGGACGGCGCTGCCCCCAGCACCGCGATGATGTCGTTGGGCAAGGCGCAGACCTCGGCCGTGGGCCGTCGCGACAGCGGCGTGTTCGAAGAGATGATCAATGGCGGCCGCTACGCCTTCCTGAGCGCGCCGAACACGGCCATGCTCGAAGGCGGCGTTGCCATCGTCGTCGACGGCAATGTGATCGGTGCGGTGGGCGTGTCGGGCGTCAAGTCGGCGCAGGACGCGCAGATCGCCCGTGCGGGTATTGCCGCAGTGGTTGGCGCGTAATTCAGCGTCTGCGTCGCGGGGCAGCAGTCTCGCGACGCGTTGCACACCGTCGCACATCCGGCAGCCCAAAAAGAAAAACCCGCTCTCGCGAACGGGTTAAAGGCTTGTCAGGCCGGATGGCCGCAACCTGAGGCTTGGCAGGTTGGGCCACGAGGAGAACATCAATGAAACCCTTGTGGCTGGACAAAAAAAGTGGCTTGGCTGGCGCGCAACGCAGGTAGAGAGGGGCTTGCCGTAACTACATGGGATCGCGTTGCGTTCGCTGGCTACTGCCAAACACCTCTTAGGCGAGGTGGTCCCCACAAAACTCGGTGAAGGCGGCGGCAAGGTCGTGGTCAAGCCACCGCCAAAATTCTTTACTTCGCCTTCTTACTGCTTTTTGCAACTTACCTCGGTTACTTCGTCAGAATCAGCTTGCCGTAGCGCGTAGCGCGCAGTTGGTAAGTCTGGCCGTTGTGCAGGATGTTCACGCATTGCGTGCCTTGCAGCAGATGGTCGCTCGTCAGGACGCGGCCGGGTGTCGTGCTTGCCGGCTTGGCTGCCACCGGGCTAGCCACTTGCGTACGCGACACCGACAAGGTGCGGCGCGGCGCCGTAGCGGGCGTGGTCTGGCGTGCTGTGGTGTGGCTTGCGCTCATCTCGCTCATCCGTATGTCTGACTGTGAGAAGAATATTAAATGAGAATCATTCCCATTTGTATTTGAATTTGTCTATTGTGTTGTTAATGGCGATAGATTTATTGAATTCGTGGAGTGTCGTGCCGGGCGCGATGACGAGGCGTCCGGCACGACGTCACTGCTGACGTCAACCGAAGGGCGGTGCGCCGCTCAGTCGAGGGCGCCTTGCTCGGCGAGCGCGCGAATATGCGCGATGGTGTCGATGTCGGCCTCGCGATAGGCCGATTTCACAAACTCGCTGTAGCGGGTATCGGCCGTGGCGGCGTCTTCCGGCAGCGTGGTGCTGTAGATGAAGCGCACGAAGTAGTGCGTGGGCGACGGCTCTTCGATGGCCATCGTGAGCGTGCCGCCCGCGTGCTGCTCGGTGGCGGCGGTCTCGTAGCGCACCGATTGCAGCGCCGTGAAGATCACGCGATCGCGCACCACGGCTTGGCCGAAGCGCAGTTCGCGCTCCAGCGTGTCGTCGGTGCGTTCATGCAGGATGCACTCGTCCAGACCCAGCACGAAGTTTGCCGGCTGCTCGGCGCGCAGCACGAGCCCGTTCCAGAGTTGTTCGCGCGAGAGCGAAAAGGCCAGCGGGTTAAGGAGGTCGTTGACCTCGATCAGGTGTTCGTACTGCAAGAAATTTCCCCTTGAATCGATAACCGCCAGCACGCCACATTGGCGGGCCGGCGGAGCAGGTGCGGGCGGTGAAGCGTATCCACAGCAATGACGGCTTTCCGTCGTCGCGTTACTCGATGAGTGAACTGTCGATGGCGATCGTACCCGACAACACCTTGTGAATTGGGCACGCGTTGGCGATTTCCAAGAGGCGCTGCCGCTGTTCTTCCGACAGATCGCCGCCGAGCTCGATCTTGCGCGTGATCTGCGTCGTGCCTGCCGCGGGTTTGCCGTCCGGATTCATGGCCAGCGTGACCTTCACGTCCTTGAGCGGCCATTCTTTGCGGCGGGCATACATTTGCAACGTAATCGACGTGCAGGCGCCCAGACTCGAGAGCAGTAGCGCGGAGGGCATCGGGCCCAGATCGCCGCCACCCAGCGAGGCGGGTTCGTCGCCGACCCATTCGTGCTTGCCATCCGACAGGCGCGTAGTAAAACCGGCCGCACCCAGATGGGCGGTGACAATCGCTTCTGCGCTCATAACAACTCCTGTTAGATGCTCCAATGGGTCACAACGCACTTTGCGTGTCATTGTGACCCAAATTGGTCCCTCAAGTGCGACGGCGGGTATCTCGGCGCACCTCGCACCTTGATACCCGCCGTTCATCTCATTGCCGCTACGTCGCTACGTCGGATGGGCTTCGCTCAGGTCGCGGAATCAGGCAGCAGAACCCGTGGCCGGAATGCGCCCCATGCGTCCCGCCTGAAAATCGAGAATCGCCTGACGAATCTCGCCTTCCGTATTCATCACGAACGGGCCGTAGCGTGCGACCGGTTCGCCCAGCGGCTTGCCACCGATCAGCAGGAACGAGAGTGGCTTGTCGCTGACGTTGCGTACGGTCACGCCTTCGCCTTTGCCGTCATCGTTGCTGCCGAACACGACCATCTGATGCTTCTTGGCCGCCGACGCTTCCGTCCCGAACTCGCCTTCCCCGTTGACCACATACGCAAACACGTTGAAGTCGGCCGGCACTGCCTGTTCGAGCAGCGCCTGCGGTTGCAGCGTGAAGTGCTGATACAGAATCGGCGTGCGGGTCTCGATCGCGGCCTTCGTGCCGAGGGCTTCGCCGGCAATCACGCGCACCGACACCTTGCCGTCGGCGCTGGTGGCGCTCGGAATACCGGCGGCGGGCAGTTCCTGATAGCGCGGCGTCATCATCTTGTCCACGCGCGGCAAGTTCACCCACAACTGAAAACCGTGCATCTCACCGCCACGTTCCTGAAACGCCTTCGACGGCATCTCGGAGTGAATGACCCCGGCACCGGCCGTCATCCACTGCACATCACCGGGCGTGAGTTTGCCTGCGTGACCTTGCGAGTCGCGATGTTCCATTTCGCCGGCGAGCAGATAGGTCACCGTCTCGAACCCGCGGTGCGGATGGTCGGGGGCGCCCTTGGCATCGCCCGGTGCGACCTGCATCGGGCCCATCTCGTCGAGCAGCAAAAACGGATCGAAGTCCATCAGCATGCGCGTGGGGAACGGACGGTTGACGTAAAAGCCGGCACCTTCCTGCGTTTGCGCAGCCGTGAAGACGCGGGCAACCGGGCGGGTGTAGGTCGTGCTCATGAGGGGACTCTCCTGTGGAGGGCTGACACGCCGTGGCGCGATCAGTCCGTTGTCATGTGCAGACTATATCGGGGCGGGTGGGGCGGGGAGTAGCCCTCAAGCGGGGAAGGATTGTTACCCGATTGGAACAATCGGGGCGGAAGTCGTGACGCAAGACGAAAAAAAGCGCGGTGATGAACACCGCGCTTTTCGACTTCTGTACGACTTCTGCTGCTTGTGAACTGCCCGGACGCTTACTTGGCCGGTTCGGTCACGAAGCCCAGTTTGGTGACGCCAGCCGATTGCGCATCGGCGAGCACCTTGGCGACGCTCTCGTAACGCACGTTCTTATCGGCGAACAGGTGCAGCTCGGGTTGCGGCTGCGCGTCGGCGGCTTGTTGCAGGCGGGCGTGCAGCGTGGCCTCGTCGACCGGCTGCTTGTCCCAGAAGACCGTGCCGTCGGCTTGAATCGACAGATCGATCTTGGCCGGCTTGGTGTCTTCCGGCTGGCTGCTTGCCTGCGGCAGGTCGAGCTTGACGGCGTGGTTGAGCACCGGCAGCGTCACGATGAAGATGATCAGCAGCACCAGCATGACGTCGACCAGCGGCGTCATGTTGATTTCGCTCATCATGCCGTCGTCCATGCTTTCGTCGCTGCTATAAGACCCCATGGCCATGGCGAACTCCTTCTCTCTTGCGGCGGCTTAGCTGGCGCTGGCCGGGGTGGACTTGCGCACCGGCGTGACGTTGTTCGCGAACTGCGGCGAATGCAGGCTGGCACCGGTCAGGAAGTAGGCGTGCAGGCTGTGGGCAAAGCGGTTCAGCTTCGAGACCACGCCCTTGTTGCCGCGCGTCAGGGCGTTGTAGCCGAGCACTGCCGGGATGGCGACGAACAGACCGAAGGCCGTCATGATCAGGGCCTCACCCACCGGGCCGGCCACCTTGTCGATGGTCGTCTGACCCGACGCGCCGATCGCCAGCAGGGCGTGATAGATACCCCACACCGTGCCGAACAGGCCGACGAACGGCGAGGTCGAACCGATCGAGGCCAGCATGGCCAGACCGCTTTGCAGGCGCGAGACGGTGTCGTCCACCGAGTTCTTCAGCGCGCGCGTGATCCAGTCGCTCACGTCCATCTTGTCGTGCAGATGCGGCTGGCTCTGGCGGTGATGTTCAGCGGCGTCCTGACCGGCGAGTGCCAGTGCGAGGAACGGGTTGTTGCTGCCCGACGATTCGCCCAGCTTTTGCAGACCGGCGGTGAAGTTTTCCGAGTGCCAGAAGTCCGGCTCGGCCGTGCGCGTGAGGCGGCTCAGGCGGAAGATCTGCGTGCCCTTGATGAGGATGACCGTCCAGGACAGCACCGACATCACCAACAACACGATCGCGATGGCACGGGTGACGAAATCGCCCTGCGCCCAGACGTGGCTCAAACCATACTCTTGCATTTTGCGTTCCTCGGGAGATCCAGTTCGTGAATCGTTACGTTAATCGTTGAGATTGAAATTAAACGGTTTGGTCGCGGCGGCTTCTACCGCGCGGCCGCCTTGCATCGGGGGCGCACAGCGCATCGCCAGTGCGGCGGTGCGGGCCGCCTGATCGAGACGGGGGAAGCCGCTCGACTTGACGATATTGGCCGTCGACACCACGCCACGCGTATCGATCACCAGACGCAGCGTGACGGTACCTTCCTCGCCAACGCGTCGTGATTGCGTAGGATAGACCACGCGCGGCTCATCGCACTTGACGGCCAGACCTTCGATCGGGCCCGACGGTGCGGGGGCCGGCGTCGGCGCGGGCGGTGCGGGTGGTGTCGGGGCAGCGGTCTGCGTCGGCTCGGCCGGGGCCGGCGGCGCAACAGGCTCGGCCTTTTGCGTGATCGCGTTTTGCGGCTGTACGCGAGGCTTGGGCGGCGGCGGCGCGACCTTCGGCTTGGGCGGTTCGGGTTGCGGCTTGGGCGGCGCCGGTTGCGGCGGCGTGGGCGCAGGGGTGAGCGGAATGATCGTCGCGGTAAACGTCGTCGGCTCGATCGTTGCCTTCTCGGGTTCGTTGTGCATCAACGAAAGCCCGATCAGGGCGGCAATATGGACGACTACGATCGCTGTGGCGACCGCGATAGCTCGCGGCGACATCAACGGATCGCGGCTCGGCATGAGCGCGAGGGTCGTAGGGGGCACGGTCGACATGGTAACGGCTAGGGTACGCTAATTGCGGCGGTGAACGGTGAGAGAAGCGCGGTGTGCGGAACTCGGGGGTTCGGAAAGGCCGGACGTGCGATCAAAGGAAAACCGCGCCAAGGGGCGCGGTCGGCGAAAACTGCGAATGTCGCGAAAGCAGTGAACCGAGAGATTGCCGGGCACTCACCTTCGAAACAGGAAGAACGATAAGCATAACGTTGAGACAAAGCCAATCAGGAGTTCCATTAGACACCTCCGTGGGTGACGCGAATCGCTGGCTGGCGCATGGCCGCCTGATGCGGTTGACCGCATGCGAGACGCCTGGCTGGCTCCCTTGCCGTCGCGACGTAGTTGCCCTGTCGCAATGGCGAAATCCTACCGGATGACACGTTACAGGCGCTACCCGGCTCTCATCAATCAGAGGGGGCGCGAACGCTGAATTACGCTGCCAACGCGAGTTCTTGCATGACGACGACTTCCGTCGTGGTCGTCGTGGTGACGTTGCAGGCGGACTGGCAGCAGCCACCGCACGAGCGGCCGCAGCACGGCGACGCACCGGCCACCATTTCTTGAACGAACGGACCGCACTTGCCGCAGCACAGGGCCACGCCGAGGTCGATCTGGAGATCTTCCATCGAAGTGGCGCCAGCGTCGAGACAGGCCTTGATCTGGCGCTCGGAGACGGATTTGCAGACGCAAACGATCATGATGAAAACGTCAAAATGTAACACTAATGAGAATAATTATTATTTAACCGATCAGATTTTGCAAGCCTAAATACCCTATCCCATAGCACGCTCATGGATATACGGGTGTTTGAATCGGGCTAAACAGTTGGGAATTATGGGAAGGTTTGCCGGGCGACGCGTGCGGCAGAAGCCCGTGGGACGGGCGGCAGCGGCCGATGACCGGCATTCGCCGCCGCTAAATCTCAGTTGGCGAGTGCCGAGCCTGTTTTGACTGGTGCATCGATCCGGGGCCACGCCGTCCCGTCGATTTGTCCGATTTCGACGATCTGGGCGACTGGCGGGTTGACGAGCAAGCGGTCCGCCATCGTCTGAAGCGCCTGAACATTGGCCGTCGTGAACAATTGCATGCTCCCGCTGACGCCGGGGTCGCGCGGTGCGCAGAGACCGTCGGTTTCCAGACGGCGTTGCAACTGCCGCGCGATGGCCGCGCCGGTGTCGATCAGCGTGAGCGCCGTGCCGAAGCGCTGGCGGATGGCCGGAATCAGGAACGGGTAGTGGGTGCAGCCCAACACCAGCGTGTCGGCGCCTTGCGCCACCATCGGCGCGACGTAGCGTTCCAGCAACGCCATGACGGCGGGCGAGTCGACATCGCCCGCTTCGATGCATTCGACCAGACCGTGCCCCGGCTGACAGAGGAAGCGTTGCCCCTGCGCCGTGTGACGCGCTAGCAAGTCGGCGAAACGGGCGCTGCGCAAGGTGGCGGCAGTCGCCAGCACCCCAATCACACCAGTGCGCGACACAGCGGCAGCCGGCTTGATACCCGGCTCGACACCCACGACCGGCCACGGTGCGTCGGCCCGTAGCGCGGTGACGCCATGCGCGGTAGCCGTGTTGCACGCGACCACAAACGCTTTGGCGCCGCGCTCACGCAGCCAGCGGCCGACGGCGAGACTGCGTTCGGCGATGAAGGCGTCGGGACGTTCGCCGTAGGGGGCGAAGGCGGAGTCGGCCACGTAGAGCAGCGACTCGTGGGGGAGCAGGGCGCGCACGGCCTGAAGGACCGAGAGACCGCCGAGACCGGAATCGAAGACGCCAATCGGCGCGTTGGAGGGCATGGTAAACAGAAAAGGGCCGGCAAATGGCCGGCCCCGGAATTCTAGCGCAAAGCCCGTTGGGCGGTATTCACCGACGCTGTGTCGGTACTTGCCAACGGGTGTCGTGCGTAATTCTCTAACTTGCTCAGTCTTCGAACGAAGCCATACCCGACTGTTGGTAGTTTTGCAGGCCGACCTTGGCGATCAGTTCGATCTGCGTTTCCAGCCAGTCGATGTGCTCTTCCGTGTCGTGCAGGATTTCGTTGAAGATTTCGCGCGAGACGAAGTCCTTTACGGTTTCGCAGTGCGCCACGCCTTCCTTGCAGGTCTTCTGCGAGAGGTATTCCAGCTTCAGATCGCAAGCCAGAATCTCTTCCGTGTTCTCGCCGATGAGCAGCTTGTGCAGGTCTTGCAGGTTCGGCAGGCCGTCGAGCATGAAAATGCGCTCGATGAGCTTGTCGGCATGCTTCATCTCACCGATCGACTCGTCGTACTCGTGCTTGCCGAGCTTGTCGAGACCCCAGTGCTTGTACATGCGGGCGTGCAGAAAGTACTGGTTGATCGCAGTCAGTTCGTTGGTGAGCTGAGCGTTGAGGAGTTCGAGGACTTTCTTGTCGCCTTTCATTTCGGATCCCTATATGCAGTTGTGCAATTTGCAAGCGGTTGAACGATAGCCTGAAAAGCTCGGAAAGCCAAGCCCTGCAAGGCTTTTCGTGAACCGAGACACGAATGGTAACGCGATCCATTCGCGTTGCATTCGGCCTGTTTTCAACAAGAAAAAGGCCCGGGCAGTGCCGGGCCTTTGACTACAACGCCATTACGACAGCATTACGACAACATTAGGCCGCTGCGACCGGAATTTTGCCGATCTTGGCTTGCCATTCCTTCGGACCGGTCTGGTGCACCGACACGCCGGTGGAATCCACCGCGACAGTGACGGGCATGTCCTTCACGTCGAATTCGTAGATGGCTTCCATGCCGAGGTCTTCGAAGGCCAGCACGCGAGCGGCGCGAATCGCCTTCGACACCAGATAAGCGGCACCGCCCACGGCCATCAGGTACGCAGCCTTGTGCTTCTTGATCGCTTCGATGGCGGCCGGGCCACGTTCCGACTTGCCGATCATGACCGCGAGGCCCGTCTTCGACAGCATCATGTCGGTGAACTTGTCCATGCGCGTGGACGTGGTCGGACCGGCCGGGCCGACGACTTCGTCACGCACCGGATCCACCGGGCCCACGTAGTAAATCGCGCGGCCATTGAAGTCGACCGGCAGCGGCTCACCCTTGGCGATCATGTCGGCGATGCGCTTGTGGGCGGCGTCGCGGCCGGTGAGCATCTTGCCCGACAGCAGCAGCGTCTGACCCGGCTTCCAGCTGGCGACTTCTTCCGGCGTGAGCGTGTCGAGGTCGACGCGCTTGCTCGTCTCGGTGTTCGGTTCCCAGTGCACGTTCGGCCAGGCGTCGAGCGACGGGGCGGCGAGGAACGAGGGGCCCGAGCCGTCGAGCGTGAAGTGCGCGTGACGCGTGGCGGCGCAGTTCGGGATCATGGCGACCGGCTTCGACGCGGCGTGCGTCGGGTAGTCGAGAATCTTCACGTCGAGCACCGTGGCGAGGCCGCCGAGGCCTTGCGCGCCGATACCGAGGGCGTTGACCTTCTCGAACAGCTCGATACGCAGCTCTTCGTTCCAGTTCTGTGGGCCGCGCTTGATCAGGTCATGGATGTCGATCGGGTCCATGAGCGATTCCTTCGCGAGGACCATGGCCTTCTCAGCCGTGCCGCCGATACCGATGCCGAGCATGCCCGGCGGGCACCAGCCGGCGCCCATCGTCGGCACGGTCTTCACCACCCAGTCGACGATCGAGTCGGACGGGTTGAGCATCACGAACTTCGACTTGTTCTCCGAGCCGCCGCCCTTGGCTGCGACCGTGATGTCGACCTTGTCGCCTTCCACGATTTCGTAGTGGATGACGGCGGGCGTGTTGTCCTTCGTGTTCTTGCGGCCGCCTTCGGGCGGGGCAACGATCGAGGCGCGCAGCACGTTCTCGGGGTGCATGTAAGCCTGACGCACGCCTTCATTGATCATGTCCGTGAGGCTGCGCTTGGCATCCCACTGCACGTTCATGCCGACCTTCACGAAGACGGTCACGATACCGGTGTCCTGACACAGCGGGCGGCGGCCTTCGGCACACATGCGGCTGTTGGTCAGAATTTGCGCGATGGCATCCTTGGCGGCGGGGCTTTCTTCGGCCTCGTAGGCACGGCCCAGCGCTTGGATGTAATCGTCCGGATGGAAGTAGCTGATGTACTGAAGGGCACCGGCGACGCTCTGAATGACGTCGTCTTCTTTAATGACGGTAGACATGAAACGGCTCTCGACTTAGTGGGGACTTGGTGAGGATTTAATGGGTGTTGTTATTCGGTACAGCCGGTACAGCTTGGGGGGTAGCGTACGCCGGGGCGTGGCTGTCGTTGGTCATCTTGTTGACCACGGCCATCACGACGGCGGAAAGCAGGAACGAGATGTGGATGATGACTTGCCACATGATCGTGTGCGGCGTTTGCTGGGACGCATCGATAAACGTCTTGAGCAGGTGGATCGACGAGATGCTGATGAGCGCCATCGAGAGTTTCACCTTGAGCACGCCGGCGTTCACGTGATCGAGCCATTCGGGCTCGTCGGGGTGGCCTTCCACACCGAGGCGGGAGACGAAGGTCTCATAGCCGCCGATGATCACCATGATGAGCAGGTTCGAGATCATCACCACGTCGATCAGGCCGAGTACGACCAGCATGATCTGCGTTTCGTCGAAGCTGGCGGCGTGGGTGACGAGGTGCCAGAGTTCGGCGAGAAACTTGTAGACGTAGACGCCTTGCGCTGCGATCAGGCCGAGATAGAGCGGCAGTTGCAGCCAGCGGCTGAAGAAAATGATGCGGGGCAGCGGGCGCATCGGCGCGTCGGAGGAGCGGCCGGGAGTCGACATGGCAATCTTGACGAAGTGGGGGACATTCGCCTGCGCCCGAAGCCGCAGGCCATTATTATCAAATCAACATCAAATCAAAGCATCCGGTCGGATTCGCGAGGCGAAATCCGACACCGGCGGCATTTTACAACGTCTTGCCGGGCGAGCCGCCCTTATCCGTGGGTGCCGCGGCCAGTTTCTTGCTGGCGCCCGCACCGGGCATGGCGGCGAGCACGACACCCGAGACCGTCAGCGCCAGCGCTGCGCCTTGGGTGAACGTCAGCTGTTCGCCGAGAAACACGACCCCGTAGGCCGTGGCGGCCACCGGCACCATGGCGGTGAAAACGCCCGCCAGCTGGGCGCTCACGTGGCGAATGCCGCGCATCCAGAGGAAGAACGAGAACACGCTCGCGGCGAGCCCGTACCAGACGATGAGGGCCCAATGGCCGGGTGTGAGCACCGAGTAATCCACGGCCATCAACCCCACGATGCCGAGCGGCAGCATCATCGCCCCGCCGAGCAGATGGGTGTACGCGCAGATATCGATGGCCGAGAGTTCCGAGGCGAGGCGCTTGGAGACGATCACGTAGATCCCCTCACACACCACGGCGCCGAGCACCAGCAGATTCCCCAGCCATGCGTTGCCGGTGGAGCCGCTGCCACTGCCTGCCCCGTGAGCGTCGCCGCGAGAAAGATTCAGCAGCGCAACCCCGAGGATGGCCAGCCCGATGCTCACCAGCGTGCGCCGCGACGGGTGTTCCCGCAGCACGGCCCATGACAGCAGAGCGACACAGGCGGGCAGCGTGGCGGTGATCACCCCGGCGGCGGTGGCCGTGGTCTGACGCACGCCGTAGAGCATCAGCAGGGTGAACAGAAACGTCCCGAAGAACGTCTGCACAAAAAGGTTGCGCCATTGCGACCGGGTGACGAGCCGCATTCTCGCCGGGCGATAACGGGGGGCGAGGGCGATGACGGCGATCACGAAGCGCCAGAGGGCAAAGGCGGCCACAGGCATGACGGCGACCATGGTTTTGCCGATGCCGACATTGGTGCCGACGAAGGTCATGGCGAGGGCCAGCGCGAAACTCGGAAAGCGGGCAAACAGCCGGTCGGTCGACGATGCCGACGCGTGGGCTGAAGGCGTGGATTGGGACGAAGAGGTCGAATTCACGGGCGCTCCGGGCGAGTCCGGGGTTGGCGGGATAGGGATGATGCGGGTAGGATTGTAGCGAATACGCCACGGTCTGCTGCACCGCAGTGACGCGCTTGCGTGAGTCCCGCACGCGAGAGACGTCACGCGGGTGCACCAGTGTAAGGCGTTAGTAAGTCGCTCGTCTTAATGTGGCGTTAGCGATTTGTTTTGGCTTGATTGCAATCGTTTTTGCATATCCATAAGAGGGGACAACTCATGGCAGCAATTGAATCGGTAATGCAGGAGCAGCGCATTTTCGCGCCGCCGCAGGCGCTTGTCGCCAAAGCGAACATCTCCGGCATGCCCGCCTATGAGGCGCTGTGCGCCGAGGCCGAGAAGGATTACGAGGGATTCTGGGCGCGTCAGGCGCGCGAGAATCTGGCCTGGCACAAGCCGTTCACCAAAGTCCTCGACGAGACCAACGCCCCGTTCTACACGTGGTTCGAAGATGGTCAGCTCAATGCGTCGTACAACTGTCTCGACCGCCAGATTGAAGCCGGTCTGGGCGACAAGAACGCCATTCTCTTTGAAGCCGACGACGGCACGGTGACCCCGGTCACCTACCGCGACCTGCTGGCGCGCGTGAGCCGCTTTGCGAACGCGCTCAAGGCTCAGGGCGTGAAGAAGGGCGATCGCGTCGTGATTTACATGCCGATGTCGATCGAAGGCGTCGTGGCCATGCAGGCCTGCGCACGGATCGGCGCGACGCACTCCGTCGTGTTCGGTGGCTTTTCGGCTAAGTCGCTGAACGAGCGCGCGATCGACGCCGGCGCCGTGGCGATCATCACCGCCGACGAGCAGATGCGTGGCGGCAAGGCGCTGCCGCTCAAGGCCATCGTCGACGAGGCGCTGGCGATGGGCGGCTGCGATCACGTGAAGTCGGTGATCGTCTACCGTCGCACCGGCGGCAATGTGGCGATGCAGGCGGGCCGTGACCACGTGTTGCAAGACTTGGTCGCGACGCAATCGGATCAGTGCGAGCCGGAGTGGGTGGGCGCGGAGCATCCGCTGTTCATCCTCTACACGTCGGGCTCGACGGGTAAGCCGAAGGGTGTGCAACACAGCACCGGCGGCTATCTGCTGTGGGCGTCGCTCACGATGCAGTGGACGTTCGACATCAAGCCGGACGACGTTTTCTGGTGCACGGCGGATATCGGCTGGATTACCGGCCACACGTACATCGCTTACGGCCCGCTCGCGGTCGGTGCGACGCAGGTCGTGTTCGAAGGCGTGCCGACGTATCCGAATGCCGGGCGTTTCTGGGAGATGATCGGCCGCCACAAGGTGTCGGTGTTCTACACTGCGCCGACGGCGATTCGCTCGCTGATCAAGGCGGCCGAGCAGACGCCGGACGTGCATCCGAAGAAATACGATCTGTCGTCGCTGCGCATTCTCGGGTCGGTTGGTGAGCCGATCAATCCGGAAGCGTGGATGTGGTACTACGAAAACATTGGTGGCGGCCGTTGCCCGATCGTCGATACTTGGTGGCAGACGGAGACTGGCGGTCATGTGATCACGCCGCTGCCGGGCGCGACGCCGCTGGTGCCGGGTTCGTGCACGCTGGGGTTGCCGGGGATCGACGTGGCGATTGTCGACGAAACGGGGCAAGACGTGCCGAACGGTCAGGGCGGCATGCTTGTGATCAAGCGCGCGTGGCCGTCGATGATTCGTACGATCTGGGGCGACCCGGAGCGTTACAAGTCGAGCTACTTCCCGCCTGAGTTGGGTGGGAAGATTTATCTGGCCGGCGACGGTTCGATTCGCGATGCGAAGACCGGGTACTTCACGATCATGGGGCGTATCGACGACGTGCTGAACGTCTCGGGTCACCGCATGGGCACGATGGAGATTGAGTCGGCGCTGGTGGCGAATCCGATCGTGGCGGAAGCTGCGGTGGTCGGCCGTCCGGACGACACGACGGGCGAGGCGATTGTCGCGTTCGTGGTGCTCAAGCGTTCGCGCCCGACGGGGGACGAGGCCAAGCAACTGGCGCTCGAACTGCGCAACTGGGTGGGCAAGGAGATCGGACCGATCGCCAAGCCGAAGGACATCCGCTTCGGCGACAACCTGCCGAAGACGCGTTCGGGCAAGATCATGCGCCGTCTGTTGCGTGTGATCGCGAAGGGCGAGGAGATCACGCAGGACACCTCCACGCTTGAAAACCCGGCGATTCTCGATCAGTTGAAGCAAGCGCAGTGAGTTGGCTGCGGCAACTGTGTCGCGGAGATTGATCCGGGCACAGTGCCGCAGGCTGCGAAAGCCGAGACAACTTCCTCGAAGCAATGTCTGTGGGGTTCCGTCAGGACTTGACGGGCCACGCGAGCGCCCATGGCGCGTAGACATTGCTGCACCTCGGAACATGGCGATGATGAGTCTTCCGCTGCGTGCTGGCGGTACGTCGGTGCTGCGGAACGCCGGAGTGCGTCGATGGTGAATCCCCCGAAAACCGATGCCGGTGATCTGTCAGCAACGTCCGCACTGACGGACGGTTTGCCACGCGATTCGCATTGGCATCGAGAAGCGGCCGCGATTGCGGCGCGTCACTGGCACCGCACGTTGTGGCTGGTGGCGGCGCTGATGACGATCGGCTTCGTGGTGACGTTCGTTCCGCAATTCTGGGCGCGCGAATGGATGTCGGTGCGATTTGCCGGCTGGCCGTTGCCGTTCTACATGGGCGCGCAGGGTTCGATCCTTATCGATATCGGATTAATCGTCATCTATGCGTTGGTCCAGCGTCGTAACGACGCACGATATCGCGCTGACCTGCAAACTTTGCGCCGCGCACACACTGACAGCCTAGGGCTTGGCGATGCAGCGGTTTCCGGCATGTCCGGCGGCGCACAGGGCACTGCTTCCGCTTCTTCTCGCATGACTTCTCGCGCCGCGTCGGCGCCGACTTCCCGATGAGTTACACGCGCAGGCTGCTGCGCTACTACCTGTATTACACGGCGGGTTTCTTCGCGTTCGTGCTGATGATCGGCTTGCTTGAGCGGGTCAACGGGCCGGGCGTATGGATCGGTTACGCGTTTCTGTTCGTGACCATTGCCGTCTACGCGGTAATCGGACTGATTTCCAGAACGTCAGATGCTACGGAGTACTACGTGGCAGGACGCCGCGTGCCACCGGTGTTCAACGGCATGGCGTGCGCGGCCGACTGGATGAGTGCGGCGTCGTTCATGGGATTGGCGGGTTCGTTGTACGTCTCGGGCTACGACGGCTTGGCCTATGTCATGGGATGGACGGGTGGCTATTGTCTGGTAGCGTTTCTGCTGGCGCCGTACCTTCGCAAGATGGGGCGCTACACCGTGCCCGACTTTCTCGGCACGCGGTACGACAGCAATGTCGTGCGGGCGCTGGGGGTGTTCTCGACGATTCTGTGTTCGTTCGTGTATCTGGTGGCGCAGATTCAGGGCGTTGGGTTGATCGCGTCGCGCTTTATCGGCGTGGAATTCACCATCGGCATCTTCTTCGGGCTGGCGGGCATTCTGGTGTGCTCGTTCCTCGGCGGGATGCGCGCGGTGACGTGGACGCAGGTGGCGCAGTACATCATCATGATCACGGCGTTTCTCGTGCCGACGGCAATGATCGGACACCAGACTGGGCATGGATGGTTTCCGCAGTTCAGTTACGGGCAGGCGTTGGCAAAGGTGGAGGCGCTGGAGCGTGAGATTCAGCAGTCGATCCCCGAGCGAGAGGTGCGCGATTATTACCGGGAGCAGGGCGAGCAGATGCAGCGCCGGCTGGACGGTCTGCCGGACAGCTTCTACACCGAACGTGCGGAGCTGGAGCGCCAGTTGCTCGATACAAAGCGCCATAACGGCCCGCTGCGCGATGTGAAGGTGCTGGAAGCGAAGCTGGACGCGTTTCCGCGCGACGTGGGGGATGCACAGAACCAGTGGCTGGAGTTGCGCAATCAGTATGCGGAGCGAAGTGAGCCGCCGCACGCGATGACGGAGCCATTCCCGGCGCGCGACGAGACGACGCGCAGTTCGCAGCGATTGAATTTTCTGTTGTTGATGGTGTGCCTGATGATTGGCACGGCGAGCTTGCCGCACATTCTCACGCGCTACGGCACGACAGCGACGGTGCAGGGGGCGCGCAGCTCGGTGGGCTGGACGCTGTTCTTCGTGGCGCTGTTGTACGTGAGCGCTCCGGCGTTGGCCGTGATGCTCAAGTACGACGTGCTGCTGCATCTGGTCGGGGCCCGATACGAGAACTTACCGGGATGGGTGATGCAGTGGCGGCACGCGACGCCGGTGCAGTTAGATATTTCGGATGTTTATCGGGATGGCGTGGTGCAGTGGGGCGAAATCTGGATGCAGCCGGACATGCTCGTGCTTGCCGGGCCAGAGATCGCGGGGCTGCCGTATGTGATCTCAGGATTGGTGGCAGCGGGCGCGTTGGCGGCGGTGCTGTCGACGGCTGACGGGTTGTTGCTGACGATTGCGAATGCGTTGTCGCACGACGTGTACTTCCACATGGTGGATCGCAATGCGTCGAGCCAGAAGCGGGTGACGACGTCGAAGATTCTGTTGCTGTGCGTGGCGATGTTTGCGTCTTACGTGACGTCGCTGAAACTGGGGAATATTTTGTTTCTGGTGGGTGCTGCGTTCTCGCTGGCGGCGTCGTGCCTATTCCCGGCGTTGGTGCTAGGGGTGTTCTGGAAACGAACGACGCGGCTGGGCGCGACGGCCGGGATGGTGAGTGGGTTGCTGGTGTGCGTGTACTACATCATGACGACGTATCCGTTCTTCACGAGGCTGACCGGGTTCGCGGGCGCCCGCTGGTGGGGCGTGGATCCGATAGCGGCCGGGGCGTTCGGCGTGCCGGTCGGGTTCGCCGTGGCGATCCTGTTCAGCTTGCTGGGCGGGCGCCCGAGCGAACGGGACGAGCATCTGGTGGACCACCTGCGGCGGCCGTAAGGAATAAATTTTGAAGGGGTAGCGGCGAAAGGGGGTGGGATATTCCCGGCGACCTGCTATAATGCGCGACTCTTCAGGAGAGATGGATGAGCGGTTTAAGTCGCACGCCTGGAAAGCGTGTATAGGTTAATAGCCTATCGGGGGTTCGAATCCCCCTCTCTCCGCCACAGATAAACAAAGGGCTCCCCGTGCGGGAGCCCTTTGCATTCCTGCTGTAAAAATCCCACCTATCTTGGAGCGGCGCATTGATCCGCGACGGCCTGCGGCGAGAGATCCCCGCGACATGCCGATATCCAGCCTCGGAACTACGAAGCCGTTGCGTTGGACCTCAACTTACGGCACTCACCAACGAGCTCCGTAGCCAATTCGCCAAGCTCCCCGAACATCGCAACCAAGAATCTGTTGGGAATCTCCTTTCCGCTGTGCGTGGTGCATACCGCGAGAGCAAAGATGCGTTCGGAGAGTGTGCTGAGCTTGTCAGCCGACGTATGGGATAGGGAAATTGCGGAAGCGTGAGAAGTCATGCGGGGAACCTCGATCTAGTCAATTCTTGGACCCCGCCACCCGCTGCATTGCGCAGGGGTGGGCGGGCACTGGACTAGGTTAGCGAACCGCTGATGATTCGGATTAGGCGGCACACCCGAAGGTGTCCCAATCCAGACCCGCCCGTGGACACGAAGGCGCGGCATTGCGCACACGAAAGCCGCAAACATCGCGGCCGTGTGCCCGAAAACATCGTTCAGGTCGCTAAACCCGGTCGCGTTTGGGGCGCGACGGGAACCAGCTTAGCTATCCGAAGATGTGGGCACCACGCGTTCAGAGTCGCATTCTAGGGCACTCGTTGAAATTCAGAACATTCCGACGTCTCAATAGGGACTCTGCTTGAGGGGGGGCGTGGTCAGAGATACACATTGCCCAAAAAACGGAGCCGAGGGCTCCGTTGACGTGCAGGCAGATATGGTTTTTATTCGTATTGCTTTACAAGCAAGTCGCTGCCAATAAATCCCAAGAGATATTGGGGGCATGACAATGGTCGATGCGATTCAATCACTTAATTACGTAAGCGTGCTATGCCGTTCCAGCAGGAGTCTCAATTCTCGTGCTCGGCGGGGTTGTGCAGCAGATATCAACCGATACACGGGTCACGTCGAATCGACGAACACCACCCGCAGTCGCTTTTCCAGGGTCGAATAGAGCGAGATTGATTCCACTGCTTACCGAGCTACTGTACGCAACACCGTCAAAGCCACTTTTCTTGATGAATTCGCAAAGGTATTGACTGGGGATGTAGTCAATTGCGGCGCTTCTCGGAAGTACTGGGCGTGTTAATTCCTGTCCTAGACGTTCGAGAAAAGGTATGTCTGCGCGAAGTTGCGCCACAACGGCAGTGTCACTCCAAATGAATGGGGAGACGAAAGAGCGAGGATTTCGCAAATCAGCTATTTTGAGTGAATCCGAAATCACAAAGTCGGCGACGAATGCGACTTCACCTGTGTGCGGGCGAATCTCTGCAACGGCAGTTTCGGGTTTCGATCCCAAGTACAGGTATGGTATTCCTGCCGGGTTGGCACGACCGTGAGATGCCAGATGTTTGGGCGGTGCTCCCATCTCGTTTGCGGTGTAGCCGACATCCCCGCTTGCTATTCTTGCTCTGAACCATTCGGTTGGAATCTCGTCGGCGATGAGCTGATCTAGTAACTCAGACAACCGTTCAAAATCCAATGCTTCGTCAAGAAAATATCGATTCGTATGGCGCAGCTCGTCTCTCAGCGTCTCCCACCGAATCAGCCCTTCACTCTTAAAGGATCCCGACGGCGAGAAACCCTTTCGGACAATGTCACCGTCGTCGAGGATTTCCGCGAGAAGCGCCTTGGCGTTGGGAATTGCCATGCTCGGATGAGAGAACAAGTCCCAATCGTCCTTCATCCACTCCACTAGTGATTTCCCGTTCGGATCTGGTTCATAGACCCTCACGAGCATCTCGAAATAGTCGGCTAGAACGTGCGGCCCTACTACATCGACGTCGGTGGAGCCGCAATAATTACAGTTACCTCTTGTGGGACTCATCGATGGGATGAGGCTCTTTCGAAGTGCCCGATCCCCGAAGCATGATGCGCAACATTTTGCTTGCATATGCACTTTATCGACCTAAGAATTCGGATAGCGTTTCGATGTGATGCTTCATCGCAAGCTTCTTCACGTAGCCGAGTCCCGGAAAGTGACCTCGGGCGTGAAGTTCTCTAAATTCTCTAATTGCGCCGGTTTCCGTCAGATGTGACGTGCCTGAGTCCAACATATCGATGAGCCGGGCAAGTGCTTGTCCGAACTTCCCCGCAGGGTCAGTAGGTGTGGAATTGCTTTCTGATATGAAGTGGTACACATACATAACATCGTCCTTGTCGGGATCGATGAATGTTAGATGAATTGCGACCGTGTATGCGGGGCCACCCGACTCGCTGTAGTCGTCGCCGACGATCAAAAAGTCACCGAACCCATCCATGCCATCACTCTTAAACGTGACATGGAGATCAGAGAATTCTTCTATGGGAGGATGGTCGGCATTGCGCTTTCGCTTTTCAAATCCGTCACCGACAACGACGCGATTGCTTTCGGCAAAGTGTCTCGCATAGAGCCTTCCGCAGTACTCATTCAGGAATACGTGTCTGTTCGAGTCGGGGACCGTCTTCAACGCTTGCGCAAGTGACCGACCATCGACAAAACCCGCATGAATGAACGTCGGATTGTGGGCACGATGTCCGTTGAAGTAGCTCACAGCATCGTCAATCGACATTTTCGCGGTAAGCAAGATCCCCGCCGAGATATTCCTTGTGGCGGAAATCTCGTTCAAGAATTCTGAAATTTCATTGCCGTCTTCCGCGTAGTCACCGCAATCTGGGTTGACGATAACAATTGCGTTCCCGTCGGCCTCACAGACCGCTTCTAGGGCTCGTCGCAGCCCACTTAATCCATGGCGCACGGGTTCAATGATTGGGACAAAATTTGACCGAGCCATCAAGCCAGCCGTTTCACGAATAGTTAATAGTTCGAATTGTTTTCCACGGAAAAACGGGTGGTACATATTGTCATTATGCCCAAGTCAATGCTTCGTGAAGAGGCGTGCGTACGGCTTCGACCAGTCGCTCATGGTCCACACGTCGGACTTGAATCGAGAGTGCTGCTGGCTGCAAAGATTTCGGTAGCTGCTCTACCAAGGAGTTCAGCGTCGACAAATTGCGAGTTTTTCGAAGCGTTTTGACCATTTGATCGTGAACCTCGCTCGGGGCGAGATTCTTGAACAGGTCGCGCAATGACGACCACAGCATTGTATTAGGAATATTAGGAATTTGGACCCCAAGATTTTGGAGTACCGTCTTAGCTTCCGCTATCCTAAGCGATTCAAATATGGTGGTTGGGCATACTAGGTCGGGTCGATCAATTGCTTCGCGTACAGTTCGAATCCGGTCCCATCGGACAAGACTCAAAACGCCTACGTCATTTGGTGTGCTTTCTATTACGTCATCTACGTGGGCCTCACCCGCGATGACGTAGACCTTGGCGAACACCTTTCGGTAGTTTTCGATTTGATTTGCCAGACGGCTAAGCGAATCCCGTTCGGATTTGATCTCGTACACGGTCCCTGTGCCATTGAGAATGGCAAGATCGGCCTTGCATGCCCCCGCTCGAAACTCGGTCAGCAGACTCGCGGTGTTTAGGGAATGTTTGCCGAGGAGAATGTTGTGAGTTAGGGCTGATCGGTAAACATACTCGTCTCGCCCGCCAGCCTTGCGCAGATTTGCGAAGGCCGCGTCAAACGTGCTCGCAACTGTGGGCTTGCTCGACAGCTTGAGTGAGAGGCCTGACTCGACGACCAACCTCGCGAAGAGGGGGGAGCGGCCTTTTCGTGCCATCTCGCGGAACACGCTCGATGAGAATATCCGAGAGAGTGCCGAAAGCTGCTTCGCGTCTGGTGTCATGGTTCCCATTGATCTGATCGTGATTTTCTACTGCGACCCAATGCGTGATCGGTCTGGGTGTTCGCTATATCTTGTTGATTCTATATCATTCTTCCGGTGGCGTACCCTTCGGGACCAGGGCCGCAGCACCTGTTCATGGGGTGCTCCGAGCATTTCGGTGTCGGGGTTTGGCCGATGTGCCCCGCTACACTTGGCTGAGCGGTTTCTACCATTCAATGCGACTGTTCTGGATAAACGATTGTAGGGTTCCCGTGAGGGTTGAAACTCGCGCAATAGAATGCTTTCTATTGGTTTTTCCACTTTCTTCAAAGGGAAACGTAGGATTCGTTGGGGGGGGGCTCTAACGCCTTGAACGGTGTGATGCCCGTTTCGGAGGAGTACTTCGCGGCCGCCGATTTTGACGGACCCCAAAGCTTGCTCCCCTCGACATCGACTAAGAACTATCTGCCAAGGACAACGAGGTCGCCAGCATTCAATGCATGACGATTTTGGTCAACGATCCGCTCAGAACATTGATCGAACGAAATAGCCGTATCCGCGTCGCCAGTTCTGATTGGACGGCGATATCGAGAGACCATTAAGTCATCGGTGTGGTGCAGCCGCTCCTATCGTCCTGTTGGCGATCAACAGGGTTGTGTTCTCCTTGCTACCAATAAATCTCCGCATTAAAAATCTACAACTTACTCGCGGCCCCTCTGGTTGAAAGTAATAAAGGTACTCCCCGAAAGCGGCGCCAGCTGGGGCTCTCTTGGATCCCCGACGCCCTTAAATGGCCTGTCAGTGGTTTGAATCCTCCTGCGATGCAGGGCCCTTTACTCTTGATGGGCAGGGTCAGCCGAATGGGCGCAAGTCAGATACCCCCGCGCATCCCCGACTCACACGCTCGTGCTTCTTGGCTTCATATTCCCCCCCAACCTGCGACGCGCCCCAAAGCCACTTCACCCAATAGTCCAACAGCGCCCCCATCCCCCCGCATGAATGATTTCTCATCGTGCATACACGTCGTTTTTTTCGATTGTGCGTAAAAAAATGGCTGCCTACCTTCTCCCTGCCGGTTCGTAATCAAAAAACACCGCTCGAATTCGTCACCGCGGCTGGCGCTCACGCGTCGCCAGCACTTGCCGTACGCGGCCAGACGATCAAGCGCACTCGAATAACCGGTCGGACCGTTAGTCAATCCGGTCCGGGGGGCAGAGCTATATGGATGGGAGATCCAGATGAAGAAAATCGCAGTCGGCCTGATCGCATTTTTCCTGATATCCAGCACGGCGCTGGCGCAGTCGAACGTGACGATTTATGGCGCAATTGATGAAGCGGTCGTGTACTCGAACAATGCCGGTGGTGGGAGCGTGGTGCAAATGCTCGACAGCTATCACTGGAATACGGTGTTTGGCTTCCGGGGGACGGAGGATTTGGGCGGCGGGCTGAAGGTCGTCTTCGACTTGGCGAGCTATTTCAATCTGTCCAACGGCAAGCAGTTCCGATCGGATACGTTCTTCAGTCGCAGCGCATGGGTGGGGTTGTCCAAGGCGGAATATGGCACGCTGACCTTCGGGCACCACAACGATTTTTCCGTGCTCTTATTAGGCAATTCACCGGGATTCAATTCAACGTTCTCCCAAACCCCCGCGAATGCCGACCACATGGCGGGTGGTTATGTGAACAACTCCGCCTCCTATCGATCACCGACATTCGGCGGTTTCACCCTATTTGCGCTCTATGCACTCCCGGGTGGGACGTCAGACACCTACAACCGGGGCCGCGCAATGAGCTTCGCCCTGTCTTATGCAGACGAGCGATTCAAGGCGGCGGCTGTCGGCACCAAGATCAACGGTGTGAACTTCACGCCCACGCTGGCCGGCATGAAATCGTTTCTCGGCCAGACCGTTACCCCGTATCGCTCCTTTGCTGTCGATTCTCAAAACATCTACGGGGCCAGTGCCTCCTACAAGTTCGCCGAGAAGTGGACCGCAGGGTTGAGCTATACCGACGTGGCGTTTGCCGGGTTTGGCAAATATGAATCGATCCGCAGTGGCACGGTAGACGTCATTTACGACTTCCAGCCCGATCTCAAGATCACGCTCGGATATGGACGCAGCGCCTTGGGTTCGGGGCGGCTCTCCAACTACAGCCTTTTCGTCGACAAATTCCTGTCGAAGCGGACCGACATTTACGTGGGTACGAGCTTCGTGACGTCCTCCGGCGCGACCCAATCGGCCGTCTTGTTCCCTCTGGCACCGTCGACGACCAGCCGTCAATTTGCCGTGGCCACGGGGATACGCACCTTCTTCTGACGACCAGTAGCGCAATTAAAAAATCGAGAGGAATGCGCATTCGCTCGGGCGCGCTTTCTTCCGTCGAATTCTGAGCAAGTGCAGTAAATCAAGATGATTTGGAGGGGTTTGATGAAACAAGGAAATATCACTTCAGCCGCGACGATGCCGGCAGAAGGCACACGCACCAATCAACCGTGGCTCATGGTCGCTTACGCGACGATCGGCGCGAGCGTGTGCAGCACGGCGATCATTCTGATGACGGTGGGCGTATTCATTCGGGCGCTCGGGGCCGCACAAGGTTGGGATCGTGCACAGATCTCTGGCGCGCTGTCCATCTGCGCGCTGAGTTTGGCGGTTGCAACACCGGTCGTCGGCGCGCTGATCGACCGGTTTCATCTTCGAACCGTGCTGGTGACGTCGTTGCTTACCTATGGCGCGACGGTTCTGGCCGTTCCGCTGATGGTGAAGACGTGGGGAATCACCGGATTCTTTCTGGCGTTTTTCCTGATTGGCGTCTTTGGCGCAGGGTCGAACACCATCGTCTACTTGCGAGTGATCTCCGGGTGGTTCGACCGATCGCGCGGTCTTGCGCTGGGCATCAGCATGGCCGGCGTTGCACTCGGCGGGGCTATTGCCGCTCCCATTGCTGCCGCGATGATCCAGCGGTTTGGCTGGGAAGCAGGGTACTACTTCTTGGGCGCAGTGCCGATCGTGATTGGCGTGCCACTTGGTCTGTTTCTACTCAGGGAAGCGCCGACGCAGAACGGCGTCAGCGGGCGTGCTGCCGGGGCACTCGGGGCAGCGGGACGCACGCTCTCACAAGCGTTCGCCAGTCGCGCCTTCTGGCTGGTCGGCGTTGCGGCATTTCTCATGGCCGTGGCCATCAATGGAGCGCAAATCCATTTGGTCCCCATGTTGCTAGACCGGGGTGTCGCGCTCTCGTCGGCAGCGTTCGCGACGACCGTATTGGCGGTTGCTGCGCTCATCGGACGCGTCGCGGCGGGCTATCTGTTCGATCGAATCTTTGCGCCTCGCGCCGCCATTGGCATTTTCGCGTTGTCGTGCGTCGGCTGCGCAGGCCTCCTGCTCACGAACGCCCCGGCATCCGTGTATCTGTGCGCGGCACTCCTTGGCTTTGGTGCGGGTGCTGAATCCGATTTGCTGGGGTATTTGATCAGCCGGTATTTCGGGTTGGATCACTTTGGCAAGATCTTCGGCTGGGTGTTTGCCTCGTTTATGGCGGGATCAGCCGTCGGTCCGGTCGTGTTCGGGATGGGATTCGACGCATCGGGAAGTTACGCCATGCCGCTGTATCTGGCGTGCGCGGCCCTGCTAATCGTCTGCGCGTTGTGCGCCATGATGCCGCGATATCAACCCGCGCAAGAGGCGCAACTGGAAAGTGTTGCCTAGTCGGCGTATGCACTCCTCCTCGCTAAGGCACTCGCACCGGGATGCATTACAAAACGTGGGGCAAGGGCTGCAAACAAAGCGTGTATAGCGCGTTGACACACTGCATACAGTGCACAAAAATCTTCGCTCCAATTGAGGCGACGTCGCAAACGACAGTCTCAATGCTTCGCACGCGTTTCGAGGAAATGATGAAAGAAGTCGAACTAGAGGAACTGATCGCGTCGAGACTGCGCGACGCATACACCAGCGGCCCTATTGCCCCATTTGCCTCGTGCGTGGGCGGCGATATCGACGCCGCCTATCGCATCCAGCACCGCAACACTGACCACGCGGTGCAAGTGGACGGTCGCCGAATCGTAGGCCGCAAGATCGGCCTCACGTCGACGGCTGTCCAGAAGCAGCTTGGCGTGGACCAGCCCGACTATGGCGTTCTGTTCGACGACATGGCGGTTGTCAATGCCGGCCTCGTCAATATGTCGAGCCTCTTGCAGCCCAAGATCGAAGCAGAGATTGCGTTTGGCTTTCGCGTGGACATCGACGACCCGTCACTCGAAATGTCGGACCTGTTCGAGCGAATTGAATGGGTGGCCCCGGCGTTAGAAATTGTAGATAGCCGCATCGCGGACTGGAAAATCGGGATTGTGGAGACGATTGCGGATAACGCGTCGTCTGGCCGCTTCGTGATCGGCCGGAAGCTGCCATTCACGCCTGACATCGACTTGGTGAATTGCCAAATGCGCATGCAGGAAAACCGGCAGGTGGCATCGACAGGAAGCGGGGCAGCATGTCTGGGGAATCCGCTGAACGCCGCGCTTTGGCTGGCCAAGAAACTGATCGAGGTGGGGCATCCGATCAAAGCGGGCGAGTTGGTGCTCAGTGGCGCACTCGGCCCCATGGTGAACGTCAAGCACCACAGCACCTATCACGCGGACATAGAAGGGGTCGGTGAGGTCTCGGTTCGGTTCGGCGACTAACGTCGGAAATTGATTTGGAAGTCGGGAGAGAAATTTGCCATACCTAGATCATCATGAAAGTCGGCTGTATTACGAGGTACACGGCAGCGGTTCACCGGTAGTGCTACTGCATGGCGTAGGCGGAAATCACGCGAGCTGGTTCTATCAGGTTGCCGCGTGGCGAGCGGATTTCAAGGTCATTCTTGTCGATGCCCGAGGCTTCGGAAAATCCACCGACGCCGAGCTCGCCGGACGCGCCGAGTTCACAAACGATCTCGTCGCGGTTCTGGACTCGCTCGATTTGCAGCGCGTCTCGTTCGTCGCGCAGTCGATGGGCGCTGGCACGGCAATCGATTTCGCGTGTCGCTATCCTGACCGCGTTGCGTCCTTACTGATTTCCGATTCTTTGGTCGGCATCACCTTGCCTGAATCCATCGCAGTGGAAATGGCAAAGGTGCAGAGCGCGACGCGCGACCTGTCGCAGGCTGAACGCGTACTGGGACGCACGCACCTCGCCAATTCGCCAGCCATGACGCAGTTGTATCTGCAAATTGCCGGATTCAATCGCTACACCTTCAAAACACTCGTAGGCGTCCAGCCGTCTTACTCACCCGAGCAGATCGCAGCGACGGGCGTACGTATCGGCTTTGTCGTCGGCGAGGAAGACGTCCTGTTCCCACCGAAGATCGTCGCAGACGTGTGCAGGCACTTTGACGGCGCGGAATTGATGACGATTGCCGGTGCGGGTCACTCGGCCTATTTCGAAGCACCGGACCAGTTCAACGCGCGCGTCGCCAATTGGCTTCAATTCCAAGAATAGAAAGCAAACGAACTGCGGCATGCAAAGAGCGCTCGCGAGATTGACCTACGTCCACGTTGCCGGGGGGCAACGTTCTGTGACTGCGGTCAATCTCGCGACGCACCCGTGAGGCCAACGGCACTTTCGCTCACATTTGAGCGCCATTGATTGAAGGGTTCCGGCGGCTATGGCAGTTTCTCAGGAAGTCGGGCAGCGATTGCGCGACAGGATTTACGACGCGATCCGAGATCTCGTCGAACGCGGCAAGCTGCAACCCGGTCAACGGTTGACAGAAACGCATCTCGCCGCGCGGTTTGGCGTTTCCAGAACGCCCGTGCGTGAGGCGTTGTTTCAGTTGGCGCGCGAGGGGCTGCTGGAGCCATTGGAGCGCGGTTACGGGTTCAGCGAAATGCCGATGCCGGCGTTACTGGCCCGATTGGACGTCAAGTCGATTCTCGACCCTGTGGTCGTCGTCAACGTTGTTGAATCTGCATCCAGCAAAGAGATTGCGCAAGTTTCCACGCTCGCGGACGAGGCGCGACGCCTGCTCCTCTGCGAACCCTCGTCATTCGTTTCCGCGAGTGCGGTTCACGGACTCCAGAAACATCTCGCCACCGTTTGCACGAACCAAGTACTAGCACGCTGCTTCAGTGCCGCAGAGGATGATTTTCTTGCCGCCCGCCCACTGCTGCTGCGAACCGAAAGAAACCGCTTGATGACGGCGGATTATCTGGAAGCCTTGGTTCAACATCTGACCACTCGGGACGCGGCGTTAGCCGAGGCGCAAACGCGCACCCATATCGCCAGCCTTGCGGACTCGTGCCGCATGCAACTCTGAGAGGGCAACGCAGGGGGGAGGGCGCGCTACGAACGCTTCGGCAACGCGGTCCTCGCGCTGCGCTTTCGAGCCGCGCGTTCAGCGGGCTTCGCCAGTGTCGTTATCAGCATCTCAACGTACTCTTTCGCGATCTTCCCCGCGCCTTTCACGTCGCGCGAACGAATGGCGGCGAGCAACAACCCATCGCGATGCACTGAAATAGCGCGATTCCCTTCGTCTTTGTAATGTTCGTTGCGCACCAGCAGGAACTGGTCTTCCAGCACCGCACAAACGCGCGTCAGCGCCGTGTTGTGGCTCATTTCGAGGAGGACGGTGCGAAACTCGTGTGCCGCCGAGACAAACGCCGAATACTTCGACGACGCCTCGGCCTTCTTCATCTTTTCATAAGCACCAGCGAGCACTTCGATCTGCTCATCGGACCCGTACTTTGCCGCGTGTTCAGCGAGCGGCGGATCGAGCAGGAGCCGGACCTCCATGCGCTGAAGGAAATCGCGTGGCGTATCCGTCATCAGCGAATACCCGCGATCGGTGCGCACCACAAGGCCTTCACGCGCCAGTTGGAAGAGTGCCTCGCGAATCGGCGTGCGCGAGACCCCATACCGCTCGGCCAATTCCAACTCAACGAGCCGCGACCCGGCCGGAATGGCGCCCCCGTGCAGATCCTCCCGGAGCAACTGGTAAACCTGATCGCGTAACCGATCGCTCTGTACGACTCTGCGGGTGGCGCTCATGACGTTGAAGTTTTGGTTGGTTAGCCGCGATTCTACGACGAAACGAGTGAGATTTCGGTAGGAAACGCGGGATTCCGTGACATCCACTCAACACATTCGCAAGGCTCATGCATGAGTGAATTTCAAATCGTTTGTTGCGCGTAGAACGGCGCCCTAGGATGGCAATCACGTCGAGTTGCGGCGTTTAAGCCGTCCGCACGCAACCGTGATTCCAGTCGTCATTGCATACAGTACGCAAACAAATAAATTGGAGACGCCCCCAATGAGTGAACAGGCACATTTCGTAGACGAGAGTTTGTTGAACAAAGTCCCGCGCTGGCGCAATTACCTTGCGGCCAAGCTGGGTTTCCGGAACCACTGGTATCCGGTGAAGCTGTCCAGCGACGTCCTCGAAGGGAAGGTATCGCAGGCGACGGTATGTGGCGAGGAGATCCTGCTGAAGCGCGTGGACGGGGAAGTGAAGGCGATCCGCGACCGGTGCCTGCACCGCGGCGTGAAGTTCTCCGAGAAGGTGGAGTGCTATACGCCCGACACCATCACGTGCTGGTATCACGGCTTCACCTACAAGTGGAACGACGGCAAGCTGTGCGACATTCTGGCCTCGCCGGACAGCAAGGCCATCGGCCGGCGCAGCGTGAAGAGCTATCCGGTGCAGGAAGCCAAGGGCCTGATCTTCGTGTTTGTGGGCGACGAAGGGTTTGAAGCACCTCCGCTCGCGGAAGATGTGCCGCCGACGTTCCTTGACGACGATTTGCAACTGCACTGCGCGATCTATGACGTCGAGTCGAACTGGCGCGTCGGCTGCGAAAACGGCTTCGACGGCTTGCACGTCTACATTCACCGCGCCTCGGAACTCGTGCCGGACACCCAGCGATCGTTGCCCATCGGGCACCTGGCGAAGTCGGGCGACGTGCTGGTGCACGAGGACGACGGAGCACCGAAAGGCGTCTACGACGCATTTGCCAACCATACGAGCATTTGGGAAGGCAAGGTCGATGGTCAGGTGGTCGTCACCGGCACCAAGCGCGTGTCGGAGAAGCCGACCCGAACCACGGCCGCGTCGCTCTGGATGCCGTGCGGGCTGCGCGTCGACGACTTCCCGGATCAGGACATCACGCAGTTCGAGTTCTACGTACCCGTGACGGAAACGAAGCACCTCTACGTGATGCTCGTCGGCAAACGCGTTTCGACGGAAGAAGAAAGCGCGCACTTCAATCACGAGTTCTGGAATCGCTGGAAGCCCATCGGCTTCGAGAATTTCAACGCGCAGGATATTCAGGCGCGACTCGCACTGCAAACCTTCTACAAGCGCGATTCGGCGTGGCTCGACGAGATGCTGATCGAAGGCGACTCGCCGCTCATCAAGTGGCGCGAGCTGTGTCATCGCCATGCGCGCGGCATTCAGAAGCCGGAGCACATGTGAGCGGTCAACGCTCAATGGCGTGAGGTGAGCAATGAAAAACACACATGAGAATGAGCCGATGGTGATCATCGGCGCGGGCATCGCAGCCGTCTATGCCGCCGAAAGCGCGCGAAAGGCGGGCTTTGACGGCCGAATCATCATCTGCGGCGACGAGCGCGAAGCGCCTTACGACCGTCCTCCGCTTTCCAAGAAGGTGCTTCAGGAGGCGGAAGAGGCGGCCCACATTTCGCTGCGGGACAACGCGTTCTACGACGCGCACGACATCGATCTGCGCTTAGGCAACGCGGCGCAGCGTATCGACCGGGAGGCGCGTCAGGTCGAGTTCTCCGACGGCACGTCGCTTGGATACGGGACGCTGGTGCTGGCAACCGGTTCGTCGCTGCGCACGCTTGCGCTGCTTCATCCGGGCATGCCGCACGTGTTTTACCTGCGCCGTATTTCCGACGCTATCGCGCTGCGAGAAGCGCTGCCGACGATCCGCAATCTCGTGGTGGTGGGCGCAGGCGTCATCGGCCTAGAAGTGGCTTCCGTGGCCAACGGCATGGGAATCGATGTGACGGTACTGGAAGCAGGGGACCGTCCGATGGCACGAGCGACTTGCGCCGAGGTTTGCGAGTTCGTCGTGAAGCAGCACGAACAACGAGGCGTTCGCATTCGCACCGGCGTATCCATCCGCGAGGTCACCGACCGCTCGTCCGGCTATCAGCTCGCACTCTCTGACGGCGAATCGCTCGACGCCGATGCAGTGGTGGTCGGCATCGGCGTGGTGCCGAACGTCGACCTTGCCGAAGCCGCTGGCCTCGAGACGTGTGCGTTAGGGATCTGCGTCGACGGGCATGGGCGAACGTCCGACGCGCACATCTACGCCGCCGGGGAAGTCGCGTTTCACTTCAACGCGCGGGTAGGGCGGGCGGAGCGTCAGGAGAACTGGCATCACGCCGTCGCCCACGGGGAGCATGTCGGGCGGGCCATCGTATGCAGTGGGCCTGACTACGAGGAAATCAGCGGCTACTGGTCAGATCAGTACGACTTCAGCCTCCAGTCCTTCGGGGTTCCCATCGGCGAGCAGAACGTCGTGCGCGGCAGTACCGACATCGGGGCGTTCGTCGTCTTCCACTTGCAGGCGGGCGTGGTCGTCGGCGTCAGCGCCGTGGGCGTGCCTCGCGAAATGCGGGCGGGCAAAGCGCTCGTGAGGTCGGCTGCCAAGGTCCCCGTTTCCGTGCTCCGGGATGCCAGCGTCGACTTGGCAAAGTGGCGGGAAGCGCGGCCCTCCGACGCCGAGTCCGCGTCTGAGTCCGCATAGGAGGCCGCATGCGAATCCTGTTTGCAATGACGGACAAGGACACAGGGCCATGGATCGATGCGCTGCGAAGCGCCATGCCGGGAGCCGTCGTGCGGGAGTGGAACGTCGCCGACGTGGCCCCTGCCGATTACGCGCTGGTCTGGAAGTCCGATCCTGAAGTCCTGCGCCATCGCCCTGAACTAAAAGCCATCTTCAACGTGGGGGCGGGCGTCGACTGGATTTTCAGCGCCGTCGCGAAAGACCCGGCGGTGGTGACAGGCGATGTGCCCATCTATCGGATTGAAGACGCTGGCATGGCATCGCAGATGGTCGAGTACGGCACGTACGCGACGTTGCGAAGCTTCCGACGTTTCGATGCGTATGAGCGGCAGCAGCGCGACGGTGTCTGGCAGCCGCTCGCCGTACCTGCGGCGGGGGAGTTCATCGTCGGCGTGCTCGGTTTGGGCAGCCTCGGTGCCGCCGTCGCCAGCCGGCTGGCGTCGTTTGACTTCGATGTCCGAGGCTACAGCCGGTCGCCGAAACGAGTGGACGGGGTGCAGTGCTTCAGCGGCGAAAGCGAATGGGCGTCGTTCGTGGACGGCGCGCATGTCCTGATCAATCTCCTGCCCAATACGCCGGAGACCCGTGGGGTGTTGAACGCCCAGACATTTCTGCGACTGGCTCAAGGCGCGCATGTTGTGAACTTAGCGCGCGGCGAGCATCTGGTCGAAAAGGATCTGTTGCAGGCCATCGAACAGGGACAACTCTCCGGCGCAACGCTCGACGTATTCATGCACGAGCCGCTCCCGACAAACCATCCGTTTTGGACGGAACCCCGCATCTGCATCACGCCACATATCTCGGCGCAAACGCGGCTGGGGGAAAGCGTCGAACAGCTCGTGCGCAAGATTGGCGAGATCGAACACGGCCGCACGCCCACCGGTCGGGTGGATGTATTTCGCGGCTATTGAACGGAAAAGACAAGTCTTATGGAAAAGAAGGTTTTCTTGTGTCGCAAGGCGGATGTGCCGAGCGAGAGCGTGATTCAGGTCTGCCCGAAAGAGGTCGAGGACGGGCTCGCGGTGTATCACGTCGAAGGGAAGTTCTACGCGACGGAGGATCTCTGCACGCATGGCATGGTCGCGTTGTCGGGTGGCGATCTGCAAGGCACCACCATTTTTTGCCCGCTCCATGGCGGGGCATTCGATATCTGCTCGGGCGACGCGCTCGAGAAGCCGTGCACCGTGCCACTCAAAACCTACCGCGTCATTGAAGAAGGCGACGCGCTGTTCGGGCTCATCGACTGACCTTGCCCATTGCCCCTTGCTGCGCGTCAGGCGGCAAGCATCGGTTCAATTTCTGAGGGAAAACTTATGTTCAGTAAGGAAGACAACGAGCGACTGTGTCGAGTAGGCCCCGACACGCCGATGGGCAAGACATTCCGAAGCATGTGGATGCCATTCCTGATGCCAGAAGAACTGCCCGGGCCGGATTGTCCGCCCATTCGTGTTCGTCTGCTGGGGGAGGACCTCGTCGCGTTTCGCGATACCAACGGCAAGATCGGCCTGCTCGATCGCTATTGCCCGCATCGTCGTGTGGACCTCTTCTTCGGGCGCAACGAGGAGTGTGGTCTGCGCTGCGTGTATCACGGCTGGAAGTTCGATGTGTCCGGCACGATCGTCGACATGCCGGCGGAGCCGGAGAACACGCGCATGAAGGCCGATACGCGGATCAAGAGCTATCCGGTTATCGAGTGGGGCGGCGTCATCTGGGCGTATATGGGTGACCCCGCACACATGCCGGAACGGCCTCCCGAACTCGAATGGGGACTGGTGCCGCCCGATTTTCGGTTCATCACCAAGCGCTTGCAGCGCACGAATTACGCGCAAGGTGTGGAAGGGGGCATCGACTCCAGCCACGTCGGCATTCTCCACAGCCACCTCGACGCGGAACATCCCGAACGGCCGTTTCGCCAGCGGCAGGTGTCGCCCAACTTGGCGATTCCTTATCTGGCATCGGACACCGCGCCGAAGTTCTTTGTCCGCCCGACCGACTACGGCATGGCCATCGGCGCGCGGCGCAACGCGAGCGATACGTCGTACTACTGGCGTGTAACGCAGTTTCTCGCGCCGTTCTACACGATGATCGCGCCGATCAAAGAAGGGCGCGCGTATATGGGGCACGCGTGGACGCCTATCGACGACGAGAATTGCTGGGTGTTCACCATGACGTGGAATAGCGATCGCCCGCTGAGTCAGGAGGAACTGGACCACGGTGCCGTGCATTCGGATGTGATGAACGACGGCACGTATCGCCCCTTGGTGACGGCGGAAACCGACTACGGAATCGACCGCCTGCGTCAGCGCCTGCACAGCTCGACGGGCATCGAGGGCATCGGTATGCAGGACACCGCCGTGCAGGAAAGCATGGGCGCGATCGTTGATCGCTCGCGCGAGAATCTGGGTTCAGGCGACGCGGCTATCGTCGGATTCCGCAAGGCATTGCTGAAGTTGGCGACGCAGTGGGAAGCAGGCGGCGTGCTCGACGTAGCACACCACCCCGAGTGGTACCGCGTTCGATCCACGGCCGCCATTCTCGAACACGGCGTCGATTTTCAGGCGGGCACCTCGGCCGCCACGACCGTGTCCTGATCCCTCTCGTCCACCTCTCCCAACTCGTTCATCTGGCAACGCAAGCGACTGGCTTCCTGTGCAAGCCAGTCGCGCAGCACTCGCACGGCGCCATCTTCCTGCGCGCCTTCGCGCATCAACAAGTGATACGCCCCCGCGCTGGACACCTCGCCCAGCGGCGGCACCACCAGCTCGTCGCGTCCCTCGTAGTTCTCGAGCACGGCCTTCGGCACCAGTGCCACGCCCTTGCCGTCCTTCACCGCCTGTAGCGTGATGATGAAGTGCCCGAAATCGAGCGGATTGGCGTCATCGGGGACACGCAGTCCCTGCAGGGCCAACCAGTCCGGCCACGCGTGCCGGCGGCTCGCCGTATTGATCAGACGGTACTGAAGCAGGTCGGCAGGTTCGTTGATGGGGCCGACGGCGTCCATGAGATGGGCGGATACCACGGGCACCAGAATGTCCGGGAACAGCGGCTCGACATAGACGTCCTTCCAGTTCTCCGTCATATCCAGATCGATGCGAGGCGCGCGCCGGTCGTAGCGCTGCCCGGGGACCTTGCCAACGCGGATGGCCACATCCACCTTCTCACTGTGCAGATTCACCGGGTCGATCGACGAGATCAGCCGGACTTCGATATCCCGGTGCGCTTCGGTGAATTGCGCGAGCCTTGGCATCAGCCAGCAGGTGGCGAGCGTCGGCAGCACATCGAGCGTGACGATGCGATGGGGGTCTCGCACGGCACGATGGGTCGCCATCGAGATGATGTCGAGCGCCTGTCGAATCGATCGGAAGTACTCCACCCCGGCGGGTGTCATCTCGATCTTTCGCGTCAGCCGGACAAACAGCTTTTGCCCGAGAAAACTCTCGAGAAGCCGAATCTGCCGGGAGATAGCCCCCTGCGTCAGATGAAGCTCTTCTCCGGCTTTGGTGAAGGACAGGTGCCGTGTCGACGCTTCAAAGGCGCGCAGGGCCAACAGGGGGGGAAGGCGATAGCTCATATGACGTACCAAGTTCGATGGACTTGTGGGGGGCTCCAGCGTCGACGCTTATCGATGACGCATTCCGAAATGCACACGACCGACGCAGAAAAAATCGTTTGTTGACGGCAGCGGTGAACTCCTACCATCCAGACTCGTAACTGACAGGGCTCGAAGGTCGGAAATTTCAATAATTTGCGATTTCCGTGACATTGAGTCTTTATTTATCAGGCGCTTACGGATTCCACTGTATACAGTACTCAATGGATTCGATACTAGAGAAAACGCTATGGCAAAAATTGTGATGGGCATCGGTTCCTCCCATAGTCCGACCCTTTTGATGAAGCCATCCGCTTGGTTGGCCCGCGCCGCGACTGACGATCAGAACTTCTTTGTGCTGCACGATCACTCCGGCGCCCGGGTGAGCTATGGCGAGTTGCTTGAAAAGGCCGACCCGGCAATCCTCGACGAGATCACGCCCGCCAAACTCGAGCAGCGTCACCAGCAGAATCAGGCGGCAGTGGCGCGTCTTGCCGAGACACTCAACGAGGTGAACCCGGACATCGTGGTCATCATTGGCGACGACCATAAGGAAGTGTTTCACGACGACAACATGCCGGCGCTTTCGGTGTATTGGGGCGAGACCATTCCCTATCGCCCGGCGGGGATCATGAAGTGGAAGTACGACCCCGATCTCGATCAGCAGCTCTGGTATCCGCAGGAACCCAAGGACTATCCCGTCGCGTCGCAATACGCCGAGCGCCTGATTCGCGGAATGATGGATGACGGCTTTGACGTCGCGCAGTCCAAGTACTTCAAAGAACAGCAGGCGATGAGCCACTCCTTCGGCTACGTCTATTACAAGCTGATGACCGACAAGATCTACCCGTCGATTCCGGTCAGCATCAACACCTACTACCCGCCCAACAACGTGTCGCCGCTGCGGGCTTATCGCATCGGACAATCGATCCGCCGCCAGATCGAGTCGTGGAGCGAAGACCTTCGCGTCGTGGTCATGTCGACGGGCGGGCTCAGCCACTTTGTGGTCGACGAAGCGTTCGACCGGCAGTTCCTCGAGCGGCTCGCCGCCGGCGGTCCTGACGTGCATGCGCAACTGCCGCTGGAAAAGCTGCAATCGGGGAATTCCGAGTTCCGTTGCTGGTCGGCGCTGGCCGGCGCGGTCGACGGCATGAAGATGGATCTGGTCGACTACATCCCGTGCTATCGCAGCCCCGCCGGCACCGGATGCGCAATGGCATTTGCGACTTGGTCGTAAAGCAAAGCTTCTGGTTCGGGCGGCGGCAATGAAATGAAGCCATGGCCGCTGCCCGTGATAACGCCGGTGAATTCGAGGATTAGGAAAAGTAGATATGCAAGCGCATACGAGCGGTCAAACAAAACGAGTGGGCGTGGCGGTACTGGGGACGGTTGGCAAATCGATCGCGAAAGCGCTCGATGAGGGGATTCCGGGGATTGAGCTGGTCGCCGTTGCGGCGCGCGATGTCAAAGCTGCCGCTGAGTGGGTCAGCACGCTGAGGAGCCGTCCCGTTGTCGCCAGCTTTGGCGAGATGGCGCAAATGTGCGACGTCGTGATCGAGTGCGCACCAGCGCATCTGCTGCCGGAGATCGCCGCGCCCGCGCTCAAGCTGGGAAAACAGGTTGTCGTACTCAGTTGCGGCGCCCTGCTCAATAACGATGAACTCATCGATATCGCGCGCGAGCACGGCGGGCAGATCGTGATTCCGACCGGGGCGCTGCTGGGACTGGACGCGGTGACCGCAGCCGCAGAAGGCCGAATCATGTCGGTGAGCATGGTGACGCGCAAGCCCGTCAAGGGACTGCTGGGCGCCCCCTATCTTGCGGAGCAAGGCATCGTCATCGACGGGATCACCGAGAAGACCCGGATATTTGCCGGCACGGCACGCGAAGCGGCAAAGGGATTCCCGGCGAATTTGAATGTCGTGGTTGCGCTGTCGCTGGCGGGCATTGGGCCCGACCAGACGAAGCTCGAAATCTGGGCCGATCCGGACATTTCGCGAAACATGCACACCATCACGGTGGAGTCGGATGCCGCGTTGCTGTCCATGTCGATCGAAAACATTCCGACTGAGAACCCCCGCACCGGGCGCATTACGGCGCAAAGCGTACTGGCGCTCCTGCGCAAGATGACGTCGCCGATGCGCGTGGGAACGTAAGGCATGGCCATGAGCGTACGACGTCGCCCCCCTGTGGAACTGCACCGGTTGATTAGTGCGCTCGTGCACCGTCCCGAGCTGGTTGCCCGGCTGCGAGAAGCGCCTGACGAGGTGCACGAGGCATTTGGCATTCCCGCAGATCAACGTAAGCAGTTGCAGGCCGATCCAGCGAGAGCGCTACGTGATCTCGACGTGCATCCGAACTTGCAGTTCAAGTATCTCGGCGCCCGTGGGCTGTTGAAACTGGCTCCGGCGTCGATTGTGCCGTTTCTTCAAAAACAAGGTCTTGGCGATGGGAAAGATTGTTAGTGCGGCGGCCACTTCTCACACGTTTGGCGTGGCGAATGGGGTGGAGGCGCAAGCGCAGCGCATCTTCGACGGCATCGACCGGATTGGACAGGCGATTCAGGCGTCCAGACCCGATGTGATCCTGATTGCCACCAGCGACCATCTGGTCAATTTCTCACTGGACTTCCAGATTCCGCTCGCTGTCGGCATTTCTGACGATTGGTGTCCCTACGGCGATCTCGGTGTGCCACGGCAGCCGTTCCCGGGGCATCGGGAATTCGCTACTGAACTCGTCGCGTTTGCCGCCACCAAGCACTTCGATCTCGCTGCGGTCGAGAACGTGAAGCCGGATCACGGGCTGGCGATGCCTAACGCGATCGTCAATCGCGGCTCGAACGTGCCGGTGGTGCCGATCTACATCAATACCGTGATGACCCCGGCGCCGACGTGCGCGCGCAGTTTCGCTTTAGGGAAAGCGGTGCGGGAGTTTGTGGAGACCGCACGCCCTGCGAACGAGCGTGTCGCGATTCTTGCGACGGGCGGGCTCTCGCACTGGATCTGCTTACCCGATTCAGGGCGCGTGAATGCGGAGTGGGACCGCGCGTTGATCGAGCGGGTCGTTTCCGGTCGTGGTGCCGAACTGGCGGAACTATCCTTCGACGCGATCATGAAGGATGGCGGCAACGGCGGGCTCGAGATGGCCACTTGGGCATTCATGGCCGGCACCACCGGAGATAGCGTGGGCGAACGCGTCTATTACGAGGAAATGACGGCGTGGTGGACCGGCATGGGCGGCGTGCTCATGCATCTGGATGGGGCGTAACGCTCGTCCACCAACGACGCGAAGTTTCCCTAACAATTTAAAGAAGGTTGGATCATGAGCTATCCCTCTCTGCCTGCGGACGTTCAGGCGGCAAGTCATACGGTCGATGTGAATGGCATCGAAACGCATTACCTCGATGTCGGACAAGGCGACCCGCTGATCCTGATTCATGGCGGCGGCGCCGGTGCCGACAGTTGGGGCAACTGGCGCGGCTGTCTGGACGCTTACGCCAAGCACTTTCGTGTGATCGCGTACGACATGCCGGGCTTCGGCCGCACGGCAAAACCGTCACCCGAAGTGTATGAATACACACAACAGAACCGTAATCGCCATCTTCTCGGATTCATCGATGCGCTTGGCCTCGACCGTGTCCGGGTCATTGGCAACTCGATGGGCGGGGCGACGGGGCTCGGTTTGGCGATGGAGCATCCGGAGCGCGTCGAAAGGCTCGTACTGATGGGGAGCGCAGGACTGAATATCGCGAATCCCGATCCGTCGTACATCAAGAACCTGCAAGGCTACGACTACACGCTGGAAGCCATGCAGCGGATCATGCGCGCCATGGTGGGCTCTCGTCACGTTGTTGACCCCGTGCTCGTGCAATATCGCCACGAGATCATGCAGAACGAGGATGCCCGGCAGGCGATTCAGCAAATCACCCGATCCAAACTGACTTACGAGCGCGAGCAGATTGCGGCGGTTAAGACGCCGACGCTTGTCGTTGGCGGAAAGGAAGACAAAGTCGCGGTGCTGGCAAGAACCTACGGTTATCTCGAATTATTGGATAACTCGTGGGGATTCATCGTGCCCCACGTCGGCCACTGGGTGATGATCGAAGCGCCACAAGAGTTTGCGGTGATCACGCTGCGGTTCCTGATGGACGACGCCTTCGTCGCGTGCTGATCTGCCCAGATGGCAGGGATTCTTGGGTAGCCAAGAATCCTTGAATCACCTCGACCTGTCACCCTTAACAGGTGTCCAAACGCTGCGAATCGCCTAAATTTCAATTACCGCCTGTTGTGGGTGCGTCTCCCTAGGAGTCAATCATGGCAAGTATTCAAAGTGTCAGCCCAAATCAGGTAACGAGCAGCGATGGCGTCAAGATCACCATTGCTGGGGATGGATTCAATACGGCGGCCGCGGTCTACTTTCTGGTGTCGTCCTCATCGTCAAAGATATTTGCGCGCAGCTTTACCATCGTCAGCGATAAACAGATCGACACGATTATTCCCTCGCTTCCGGTCACTGCCGGTTCGTTTGAGGTCAATGTCGTCATCGGTGGTGCGGTCGCCACCGTGGCGACGAACACCAGCCCTCTGGCGGCGGTGTTCGGACCGCTCAATTCCATTCAGATCTCATCCGGTCAACGAGTCATGCAATAACGACATCGAATCCCAACCCCTTCGCCAGCAATGTCCTTGCGCAGCCACAAATAACCCTCAAGCGCCTATTGAGGGTTTAAATCCTCATTGTTTTGCCAAAAAATTAAGAAAACCCCATAAAATCAAGTGTCTTATGGGGTTCTTGTTTTTCAATTGGCACACCCAGCGATTTCGGGGCAGTTGAGACTCAGGAAATGACCTCCAACGGGGAAGGGGAGTCATCATGGCAAGCGTGGACATTCGCATTTCGACCGACTTGATCGAGCCGTCCTTACGAGACGACTACTGGCGAGAAGTCACGCGCCCGTTCGTGGAGACCTTGCGCTCAACGACAGCGAATGCACCTCCGTTGGAAGGCACGATGCTGATCCGCACCGTGGGCAGCATGACGCTCGGCTCGACAAAATTCAACGCGCAACGATACGTGCGCGACAAGCGGACGATTGCCCAAGGCGGCCTCGACGACTATCTGATCCACGTGCTGGCGGCCGGCTCGATTCACGGCGATTTCGCGGGGAAAGATGTGGTTGCCGCTCCGGGTGGCATTTGCGTCATCGATCTCGCACGCACCTATACCTGTGAAGTCGACGCGGGGGTACGGATGGCTACAACGGTGCCACGCGCGAGTATCGAAAAATTGTTAGGCGCGCGAGACCTGCACGGGTTCGTACTCAAGGCCGGGCAGCCGCTCACTCGCTTGCTGGTCGACTACATTCAAGGGCTGCACGCGATTTCTGCGAGCCTGTCGGCCAGTGAGGACATCGCGGTGCAGGACGCGCTCATGACGTTGCTCGCTGCTGGCCTCGCCAGCGCACCGCCCGCACATGCCGAACCGAAATCGGTGCTCGGGCGCGCGTTACGCGAGCGCTTGCTTGCCTTCATCGAAAGCCATCTCACGCATCCCGATCTCGGCCCGGAGCTTCTGATTCAGCGGTTTCGCATCTCGCGTGCGCATCTGTATCGCGCGTTCGCGGACGACGGCGGCATTGTCGGCGTCATCCGGAACAAGCGCCTTAGCGCGGCCTACCGGGCGCTGCTGGATCCAAGCCGTGCGGCAAGGCCGACCGCAGGCATTGCCACGGACTTTGGTTTTTCAGACGGTGGGAAATTCCGGAAGGCATTCGTCGCGAGCTTCGGCGTGACGCCTGACGACGTACGCGAGCAAGGTCAATACATGACGTTGCCCGCAGCCGGCGCTGGCCATCTGTCGACACATTTCGCGGCTTTCGGCGGGCAACCCGCCGCCCGACAAACGCGTAGCTAGGCGCGACGCCCCGCAGCCGCCGAACGAGGCCACCAATCGCGCTGACATGTGAAGTGGTGTTGGCTCAAAACCTGTACCTCAGGCCCACGATCGGGCCCTGCTGAACAACGTTGTAGACGAAACCGCTCTTGTTGTACTTCACGCCGAGCGCCCGGTATCCCAGCATGACGGACCAGCTTTCTTTGAACTGATAGCCGAGTGCCGCCGTCACATCCCAATCAAGATCTGCCTGACCCGTGCCGACAACGCCCCAGCCGGTCAAATACCAGTTGTCGGTTAAGAAGTAGTGCCCCCGCACCCCCGCAACGGCGTCTACCCAAGTCGCGCTATCGCTTCGGCGCTTACCGTTGAGCAATCCACCGGTGATATCGATTTCCGTACTCGCATACCAGACACGCGCGCCGGCGACTAAATCTAAACGACTTCTGCCCGTGTCGAGAACGTTGTAGCTCCCTCCCAAGAAGCTCGTAAATGTCTTCGACGTCACATCGAATTTCCCGCCGGTGGAAACTCGCCCGTACATTACGTCAGCCAGCAAACCGTAGCGGCCATAACGCGCTTCGCCGCCCGCCATGAACGACAGATCCACGTTCTTGAGGATGGTGCCGAAGTCGGAACTGATATGCGTCGCCGCCATACCGAACTGCCCGACATTGCCATGGATGCCGGCTGCCCAGATGTACGGGCTGACACTGAACGTCCAGTGCTCCGCATTCGGCGAATCGCTCTTCAACAGCATTGGCGGAACAGGAAGTGAATCCGTTGCGCCCGACGCATCCGCTGCGGCGGCCGAGCCGTGCATCCCCAATAGCACGCTCAGCAGCGTCGTTGTTGCGACAAATAATTTCATGGTGCCCCGATAAGAGATCTTGTCTGTCAATCAATAAGTCCGATAAACGGCTTATTGACCCGACAAGGCCGCTTCTTCCGCAGCGCAATTCAACGGCGACGACGAGCCCTTCGACTGTTGAGCCAGCACTTCTTTACGCGCCGCCTTGAGATCGGCAACAAACGCCGCATTCGAGTGAAGCTTGGCAACGGTGGCCGCACCCATCGTGCGACCCGCATCCACGTCGCTTTGCCAATGGGCGTTGCAAATCACGCGGCTTTGACCGAATTCGAGACCACGCCGGAGCAGCGCGTCGGCCCGCCCGGGGTTGATTTCGGTAAGGACGAGCGCCCACGCCCAGCCTGCGGCCGTATGCCCCGAGGGATATGAGCCGTCATTGCGCAGCAGCGGTTCCTGCTCAGGGAAGCAGGTGCCTTCGTTGTGAACCACGAACGGGCGCGTGCGGTTGTAGGTGTTCTTGACGCCGTAGGTCGACATCCCCGCGTCGGTCAGCACCCGCTGCATCAGGTGGTACAGATGCGGGGTTTTCTTCTCGCTGATGTCGACACCCATCGCGCAGGAGAAATTTTTCGCCGGTTGCGGAAATTGCAGATCGGCATCAAGACGCGCCAGCTCAGACCGTGGCTTGCCACGCAGTGGAATCGTCGCTTCGCGTGCTTCTTCGTCACGGGCAAGCGCTGCGCTTCCCGCAGCCGGGGGCGGGCCGAGCAGTTTCAGGCTATCGGGCAAGTCTTTCGGCTGAAGATAGCCGGGCGCCAACTTGAAGTGCGGGTCGGTGACTTCGGGGCGCGGGCCCGGGGTGTTGTCTTTCGCAATGGAGACGGCACTGTACATGCCGACAACCACCACCACGAGAGCCGAAATTTTCTGATGAACGTGCGAGCGCATGGGCGAGGGGTCCCGTCGAAATGAAGGTCATAGGTAGTTCATGAATTTCAGGACTGCGACCTTGATGCCTACGCCGGTGTTACTCGTGCGCCTGCTAGCGGGTGATAGCAGGACTATCCAGTGAGCCGCGTTCGTTTGTGACAAGGTTTCTCGTGCGATCCTGCCCGCGAATTTACCTTGGGGGACTTCGGAAAGGACGGGGCCAGCGGCGGGAAGAGACAAATCCACATCGATAAAGAGACAGAACCGGGGATCGTTTCACTTGCTCAATCGATCCCCGGTTGCCCTATCACCGTCCGGGAATGATCGGCGAAGGCGGCGGCGGGCTGGGACGCTGCGGCGTCGCCGAATTCCCGAATGCATTTCCCATCCGCTGAGACGTGCCGCTCCAGTTGAACTGGCCGCCGATCTGATTGCTTGGCTTGTTGGCAATGTCTTCCGACTCGAGGCCGGGCGCGCGCCCACCTGCGAGCGGACTCGACGCCGGCTGCAACTGATGCGTCAGGCAGTCGTACGACGGCGAGCGCTGCCCGTTCACTTCCACGTCCACGCAACCGGCCCTCGAGGGCGCTGCCGAAGGGGCCGCCGATGCGCCGCTGGCACCCGACGAGCCGTCGGCGGCGCCCGCGTGGGCAGCCATACCGAGCATCAATGCAGCAACGCCCGCCATCACCGCTCCCCGCCACCGGGCGTGCGTGCGAAGCCAATGATTCCCCCGACTGCTCTCTGCCTTCATGGCCTGTCTCCCCATCAAAAGTGTTAGGTGGTCCATCAGGACTCCGACCAAACCAGCATACGTCAGTCCGCGCGTTTTTCGAGAAAGATGAATTTCTCGTGACAAACGTTAGTTAGCCGAACTCCCGGACGTCTAGGTATCCGTATTCGTGAGGAATGTCGACACGGATTGCGTGCGGCAGGGCACTACCAGCGATGTTTGGCGGTATGCGCTGGTAAGCGTCAGGCCACCGGGGGCACTGCATCGGGCAGAGCCGCGTCGACCTAACAAAGCAGAGTCTTCTATATGCGTTTGATGAAAACGAACCGGCCGTGGCTGCGCTGGGCGGCGGTATGCGCTGTCACGTTGGGGGGAACCGTTCATGGCGTTGCGATGGCTCAGGAGGCCAAAGCAGCGCAGTCGGACAACTCGCCTGCGGTAAATCCGCAGGCTGGCGCAACGGGATCGGCGCAGGCAAAGGAAAACGCCGCCGACGCGCAAAAGCCCGTCAATATCAATGAGTACGTCGTGCGCGGCAATACCGTGCTCGACGTACGCACCATCGAAAAGGCCGTCACGCCCTATCTCGGGCCTAACCGCACACTGGCTGACATCGAAGCCGCACGCGACGCGTTGCTCGCCGCCTATCAGGCCAAGGGCTATCAATCGGTGTACGTCGATTTGCCGGAGCAGCAGGTCACCGGCGGCATCGTCTATCTGAAAGTGAGCGAGACCAAGCTGGGCCGCCTGCGCGTGGTCGGCTCGGAATACCACTCGCCGCGCGAGGTGCGCGAGCGCGTGCCGTCGCTGGCCGAAGGCAAGGTGCCTGACTTCAATGCCGCGCAGGCGGAACTCACGGCGCTGAACCGCACCGGCGAGCAACAGGTGGTGCCGCTCGTCAAGCAGGGCGCAGTGCCCGGCACGATGGACGTCGATCTCAAGGTCGAAGACACCAACCCGTGGCGCGCAAGCCTGAGCCTCAACAACGACCGCAGCGCCGACACGAAGCCGCTGCGCATGCTCGCCTCGGTGGGCTACGACAACCTGTGGCAACTCGGCCATCGCGTGTCGATGAGCTTCTTCGGTGCGCCGCAGGACTTCAGCCAGAGCAAGGTCTGGTCGGGCTCGTACGTGGCGCCGATCGGCTCGTCGCCGTGGTCGCTCGAACTCAACGGCTATCAGTCGGACAGCAATGTCGCCACCACCGGTGGCACGACCGTGCTCGGCAAGGGGCACGCGATCGGTGTGAAAACGACCTACACGGTGCCGGATACCGGCGCTTGGTATCACGCCTTCAGTCTGGGTGTGGACTTCAAGGACAACACGGAAACCACGCGCTTCGGCACGGCCGGCGACGTGGTGCCGCTCAAGTACGCGCCGATCACGCTGGGCTACAGCGGCTTCTATCAGGACGAAGACCTGAGCGCCGGCCTGAACACGTCGATCGTCTCCGGCATGTCGAGCTTCCTCGGCTACGGCAGCAGCCCCGCCCAGTTCGACGCGAAGCGCTACAAGGCGTCGCCGAGCTTCATGGTGCTGCGCGCCGATGCCAACGGCACTTATACGTTCGGCGGCGGCTGGCAGCTGGCGGCGCGCGTTGCCACACAGATGACCGATTCGCCGCTCATTTCGAACGAACAGCTCGCGGGCGGGGGCATGAACTCGGTGCGCGGCTACCTCTCGGCCGAAGCGACGGGCGACTACGGTGTGGTCGGCTCGATCGAATGGCGCACGCCGCCGATTCCGCTGCTCGCCCCGGTCGTCTCGAACTGGCGCGCTTATGCGTTCTTCGACGGTGCCCGTCTGGGATTGCGTGACACCTTGGCTGAACAGACCTCGCGTTATTCGCTGGCGTCGGTCGGTCTGGGCACGTCGCTGCGCCTGACATCGCACGTGACGGGACGCGTCGATGCGGCCTATCCGCTGACCAACGGACCGCGCACGGAGCGCTACAAGCCGCGCGTGAACTTCAGCGTGACGGCGACCTATTGAGCGAACACGGCGAACACAGCGAACACATGACAGCGGGCGGATCGAGCCACTAGCGAACCGCACGAACAAGACACATCCGAATTTCACGACACAACATTCACGACCTGATGCCCGGTGCGCCAATTCAACGCGTCGGGCGGCATAAACGGAGAAATACAGCCATGCGACGCATTCTTCCATTCCTGCTTGCGCTGATCGGCACGCTGATGCCGGTGCTCGCGCACGCCTGGTGGCAACCGGATTGGGCGTACCGCAAGCCGATTACCATCGACGCCGGCCCGCAAGGCGGCAACATCACGGGCGACGCCGGCCGGGTGCCGATGCTGTTGCGCCTGCATACGGGCAACTTCAGCTTTGAAGGCGTGAACGAAACCGGCGCCGACCTGCGCTTCGTGGCCGCCGACGACAAGACCGTGCTGAATCACCAGATCGAGCAGTTCGATCCGGTGCTGGGCATTGCGCTCGTGTGGGTCGACGTGCCCGCAGTGAGCGCCGGCGCCAAGCAACAGGTCTGGATGTACTACGGCAACCGCAAGGCCCCCGCGGCCGGCAACGGTCAGCGCGTGTTCGATCCGGACTACACCGCCGTGTACCACTTCGGTGAGTCGAACGTGCCCGCACGCGACACGACCGCCTACGGCAACAACAGCCAAAACCCGGTCGTCACGATGGACGGCGCGATCATTGGCAAGGGCGCGCAGGCCGGCGCTTCGCCGATCGTGCTGCCGGCCTCGCCGTCGCTCGCACTCGCCGCAGGCAGCCCGTTCACGTTCTCGGCGTGGGTGCGCCCGGAGAAGCTGGGGGCGAACGAAGCGATTTACGCGCGCCGCGATGGCGGCAACGATCTCGTGGTCGGTATCGATCAGGGCGTGCCGTTCGTGCAGGTGGGTGCGCAGCGCAGCCAGCCGGGCCAACCGATTCAGGCCGGTCAGTGGTCGCATCTGGCGGTGACGGCAGATGGCAAGTCGGTCACGCTTTACGTCGGCGGCCACGCCGCCACGACGCTCGCCGTCGCACTGCCCGCACTGAACTCGCCGACGATCATCGGCGGTGATGTCGATGGCGCCACCGGTGGCCTCGCTCACTTCTCGGGCGCTGTGGATGAAGTGCATCTCTCGAAGGTCGCCCGTAGCGCCGCACTGCTGCAAACCGACGCCGTTTCGCAAGGGTCCGAATCGCGTCTGATCGCCTTCGGCCCGGACGAGCAACAGGCCGGCAAGAGCCACTTCGCCTTCATCCTCTCGGCCATGCCGGTCGACGCTTGGGTGGTGGTCTGTGTGCTGGGTCTGATGGCGCTGGTGTCGTGGCTCATCATGATCACGAAGGGTCGCAGCTACGCCGCCAAGGCGCGTGCCAACAGCGCCTTCATGACGCATTTTCGGGAAGCCTCGGGCGCACCGCTCGACCAGATCGCGCGTACGAATCGCGTGCCGGAAGACGTGCGCGGGCAATCGCCGCTGTGGCGTCTGTACGAGGTCGCGCTGGGTGAGCTGCATCGCCGTCACGAACTCGGCTACGACACGAGCGCCGTTTCGGACGCGACCATCAGCGCCATTCGCGCGTCGATGGACGGTGCGATGGTGCGCGAAGTCGAAGACATGAGCAAACGCATGAACTGGCTCTCGACGTCGATCGAAGGCGCGCCGTATGTCGGTCTGTTCGGCACCGTGATCGGGATCATGCTGGTGTTCGTCGTGGCCGCCATGGCGGGCGCGGTGGACATCAACTCGGTGGCCCCGGGCATGGCCGCGGCACTGCTGTGTACGGCCGCCGGTCTCGGCGTGGCCATTCCTGCACTGTTTGGCTACAACTGGCTGGTGTCGCGCTCGGATGCACTGTCGGCCGACATGGCTGTGTTCGTCGACGAATTCACGACGCGCCTTGCAGAAGAGCAGGGCGAAGGCCGCCGTCAGCCCGTGCTGCAACGCGCCTGACGAGGACGAATCATGGCTAACGCAACGCGATTCGCCGCGAAGAAGCGCTCGGGCGGCATCAACATCACGCCGTTTGTCGACGTGCTGCTGGTGGTGCTGGTGATCTTCATTCTCACGAGCAACGCCAGCATTCCCGGCATCAAGGTCGATCTCCCGAAGGCCAGCTCATCGGTGGCCCTCGAGAAGCCGAAGACCAAGGCGATCACGGTCGACAACGCCGGTCAGGTCTTTCTCGATGCCTATCCGGTGACGCTCACCGAGCTCGAGGATCGCTTGCGCACGGAAAAGGCAGTCACTCCAGACTTCCCGGTGATCGTGCGCGGTGACGCGCAGGTTCAGTACGCCAAGGTCGTCGAAGTGCTCGACCTGCTGCGCCGGATCGATCTCAATCAGGTCGGCCTCGTGACCGGCAAGCCGCAGTAAGGAGCGCAGCGTGAAACCTCGCGATTTCGCGTCCAGCCCCGTGCGGCCCGCTGCCAAACCGCCCAGTCCGGCGCTGGCGCTGCTGCGCCGGCGCGGCCCACTGATCGTCGGCGGCCTGGTCGTGCTCGGTCTGATCGCCCTTTTCTGGCACTTGCTCACGGACAAGGCCAGCATGCGCCGCGAGGTGAACACCCCGCCGATGCTCATGCTGCCGCCGCCTCCGCCACCACCGCCGCCTCAGGAGAAACCGCCTGAGCCGCAGCCGGAGAAGATCAAGCCCGAAGTCGTCGAGCCGAAGCCGGCCGACCCCGTGGAGCCGCCGAAGGACGACACGCCGCCGAGCCCGACCAAAGATCTCGGCGACGCCGTGACGATCAATGGCGACGCACAGGCAGGCACCGACGCATTCGGTATCGGCGCCGGCAATGGTGGCGGCATGACGGGCGGTGGCGGCGGGCTGGGTAGCCGCTCTTACAGCGCGTGGCTTGCCAGCTCACTGCAACAGGCGTTCGGGCGCGATGCGCGCACTCGCACGCTGGCCTTCGACGACGTCCGTATCGATCTCTGGCTCGACGCCGACGGACGCGCCACACGCGCCCAACTGGTGCGAGGCACGGGTAACGCGGCCATCGACGACGCGGTTCTCGCGATGCTGCGCGACTTCCGCGCAGAAGAGAAGCCGCCGGCGTCGCTGCGCTATCCGCTGTCGATGAGCATCCGGGGACGCCGGCCATGAAGCCCAATTCGACGCTCATCACGCCGCAGGTGGATGCGCAGGTGATGAATGAAGGACTTCCTTTTTACGCAAAAGTCACACACAAAATGAAAGCACTGGAACGTATGACCGGCGCGCTCGCACTCCGACGTGCGCCACGCGCTGCGGGGGCCGCAGGCGCTGTGGCGCTGGCGCTCGCGCTGATGGGGACCGCAGGTCTGGCTCAAGCGCAGGCGCAGCCGGCCGCGAAAGAGACGGCGATGGTCAAGTTGATCCGCGGCCTCATCAAGAGCGGCGCGATCGACAAGACCACGGGCGAAGCCCTGCTGGCACAAGCCGAAACGGAAGCCTACGCGGCATCGGCCGCGGCGCAAAAGACGGCAGCCGCGCCGGTGGCCGTGGCCGCAGTCCCCGGTGCCGAGCCGGGCGACGTGCGCATTCCGTACATCTCGCAGACCACGCGCGATCAGATTCGCGACGAGGTGAAGAACGAAGTGATGGCGCAGGCCAAGACGGAAGGCTGGGCCGCACCGAACGAAACCCCCGAGTGGACCAAGCGCATTCATATCGAAGGCGACTTCCGCCTGCGTAACGAATCGCGCTTCTACTCGAGCAGCAACACGAACACGCAGATCGACTGGGCGCAGATCAACAAGGGCAATGGTTTCGACGTCAACTCGAACACCAACCTGGCGCTCCCGCCGCTGCTCAACACCACGCAGAACCGCACCAACCAGTTCCGCGCCCGTGCACGCTTCGGCATCTTCGCCGACGTCTCGGAGCAGGTGAAAGCCGGTGTGCGGCTGGCGAGCAGCAACGACGACAGCCCGGTCTCGACCAACTCCACGCTGGGCGGCGGTCTGAACAAGAAGAGCGTCTGGCTCGACCAGATGTGGATGTCGTATCAGCCGTTCACGTGGATGAAGGTCACGGGCGGGCGTTTCGCCCCGCCGTACGTCACCACCGACATGCTGTTCTCTAGCGACCTGAACATCGACGGCATTGCCGCGCAGTTCAACAAGGTGCTGCCGCAGAACCCGAACGTCGAACTGTTCGGCTCGCTCGGTTTCATCCCGCTCGAGTACTCGGGCGACAACTCGCCGTCGAACAGCCAGAGCAAGATGTCGAGCCAGACCAAGTGGATGCTCGGCACGCAGTTCGGCGCGAACTGGAAGCTCGACTCGAAGAACAGCTTCCGCGGCACCGTCGGCTACTTCGACTTCCGCAACATCACGGGTCAACTGTCGTCGCCTTGCGCGCTTTACGCGGGCCAGACGAGCTGCGATTCGGACTGGTCGCGCCCGGCATTCATGCAGAAGGGCAACACGCTCATGCTGCTGCGTAACATCGCGCTCAACCCGCTCGATCCGGCCAACACGGCGCAGCCGCAGTATGTCGGTTACGCCTCGAAGTTCCAGTTGCTCGATCTCTCGGCCCGTTGGGACACGATGCTGGCCGGCCGCTATCCGCTGCGCTTCGACGTGAACTACATCCGCAACCTGGCCTACAACGAAGGCGAGATGTGGGCGCGTGCGAATGGCGGCATCGTGAACAACTTCGGGGCGGGCGAGGCAACGCGTGCCAACTTCAAGAGCGGCCCGAACGCGTACATGGTTCAGGCGACCTTCGGCAAGCCGGTCATGGCGTCGCGCGGCGACTGGAACGTGTTGTTCGGTTACAAGCGTATCGAGCCGGATGCCGTGCCCGATGCCTACAACGATTCGACGTTCCACGGCGGCGGCACGAACGCGAAGGGCTACTACCTTGGCGCGTCGTATGCCTTCGACAAGAACGCATGGCTCACCGGCCGCTGGCTCTCGACGAAGGAAGTCTATGGCGCGCCGTTGTCGATCGACACGCTGCAAATCGAAGTCAACGCGCGATTCTAAGGAGGTCGTCATGAGTCAACAGCCCCCGCGCGCGATGTCGCGTCTGGCGTCAGGTGTAGCCGCCGCGGTGCTGCTTGCCGCGTGCGCTGCCGCCTCGGCGCAGACGCCGCAGGGCGCACCGACGATGGAAGAGCGTCTGCGCACGCAACTGCGCAGCACGACCGAGCAGCTCCAGCAGGCGAAGAACGAACTCGCCGCGCTCAAGGCCGGTGGCGCTACGGCCGGCGCCGCCGGCAAAGAGTCGCCCGAAGCGTTGAAGAAGGCGCTCGACGAGGCGCAGCAGCAACTGGCCGCTGAGCGTCAGGCGCGCGAGCGCCTCGCGCAGGACGCCCGCGCTTCGCAATCGGAAGTGAAGTCGGTGGCCGATAAGGCCAACACGCAGATTGCCCAGTATCGCAACGCCTACGACGAGTTGCTCAAGCTCGCCCGGCAGGCCGATGCGCAGCGCAAGCATCTCGCCGACGAGACGGCTGCACAACGTGTCGCGCTCACGATGTGCAAGGAGAAGAACGATCGCCTGTATGCCGTCGGACAGGAAATCCTGACGGCCTACGAGACGATGGATGTGGCGACCGTGGTCGCGGCACGCCAGCCGTTCGCCGGGCAGGCCCGAGTGAAGTACGAGCGTATCGCGCAGGAGTACGGCGACAAGCTCTACGAGGGCAAGTTCGACGAGCAGCAGGCCGCTGCCGCCATTGCCGCCAAGCCTGCCGAGACCGCCGCAGCCACGGCGTCGGCACCGGCTGCATCGCAGTAATACCGCGCGTGACGAGGGGCGTCGACGGCACCCCTCGTCCTGAATTCGCATAACGATAGTTTGAGGACCACTGGCATGAACGAAGAGAACACGATGCAACACGACAACTACGACAGCCAAGACGCCGGGCGAGCCGGTGCGCCGACGTCTTCGAGCACGTCGCCGCTCGCAGGCATCATCACCTTTGTCACGTCCGCTCAGGTCGCCGAAGCCATTCGCGCTGCCGGTTGCGCGGTGACCGTGCAGCAAGACGATCTGGTCACGCGCCTGCATAGCGCGAGCCACGGCATCGGCTACCAAGTGCACTGGGGCAATCAGGCCGGCGCCGACGAGTATCTCGATTTCACGCTGAGCTGCCCGCTGCGTGTGCAGGGCGGCGATCTGCCCGAAGGCCTCATCAACGAGTGGCATCGCTCGCGCCGTTTCGCCCGCGTGGCGGCGCACGGCGAGTTTCTCGTGCTGGAAATGGACGTCATCGTGGCAGGCGGCGTTTCCCCGGATTTCCTGAATTTCTCGATGCGTCTCTGGGTCGAGATGATGGGACAGTTCTTCCTGCACCTTCGCAACTTCACGCAGCAGTCGACCGGCCAGATCGCCGGTGATGAAGCGGCGGGCGAAGGCATCTCTGCTGCGCCGGGCGACGTGCTCGCGAGCGGCGATGGACAGGCACCGATGACGCTTAACTAAAGCGTCGCCGCGCGACGCATCTTTTGTGTGTTTCTCGCCTGAGCCTCGGGAACCTCCCGCGCGCGGCTGTATCACGTCCAGTTAGACGACTGGTTGGCCCGTAACCTGCCCGTACCCCGTGGCCGTGTTACGGGTTTTTTTCGTTGCTGCTGCGTCAGGACTCCTGATTTTTCGGCGATATCGGGAGATGTTGAGAAACATTTCATGACGATCGGTGGCACTGTCAAAGTACGGTCACAATCCGACACCAGAATCCTCAGGAATTCTTACAAATTATTCGTGGATCCACGGGGAAACGGCGATCGCCTGCGGGCATCGTCGCGTGCTTTGCTTGCCGCAGAGGTCCCGCCACTTCCGATATTTCCGACCGCCTGCCATGCAAAGGCCAACCGCCCGACATGATTGCTACTGCTCGCTCTCCACGTTTGCGCTTCGCGGCTGCGAGCGTTCTGGCGGGCTGGCTGCTGGGCGGCATGTTCAGCATGGCACTCGAATGTGCCGTTGCAGCGCCGCTTCAGGCGCAGTCGTTTGATCTCCCGGAGCTGCCTTTGAAGGACGCGCTCGCCCGCTTCGATGCGCTGACCCGCATGTCTGTCTTCTACCCGTCTGCACTGGTGGAAGGGCGTCGCTCGCACGCCGTCTCGGGGATCTACTCGCCGGGCGAAGCGCTCAACGAATTGCTCGAAGGCACCGGCGTGATGGCTGAAGCCACGGCGCAGAACGCGTTCGTTCTCGCGCCGCTGGGGCGTGCTGATGCCGATACACAGGGTGAGACGGACCGTAGTGCCGCCCGTGCCGCCACCGACTATCACGCGCGTTTGCAGGGCAAGGTATTGCAGGCGTTGTGTGCGGCGCCGTCGCTCTCGCCGGGCGAGTATCGATTGGCCATGACGGTTCAGGTTGGCCCGAACGCGCGGGTGGCGCAGGTGCGTTTGCTCGATACGACCGGCGACGGCCGTCGCGACGCCGCCATCTTGCGTCGTTTGCAGGGCCTCGATGTCGGCAGCGCGCCTGCCGACACGTCGCGGCCGTTCGTTCTGCTTCTGGTGAGCGCCGATTGTCAGGCGACCCAGCCCACATGTGCGCATTCGCCGTGTCAGGCGGCAACGGAGCGATAGATGGCCGATACGCCCCGATCTTTCCTGCGCGATTTGCTGACGCAGCGGTATGAGGACCTCAAACGTAAGCTGACGTGGCGTCTCGGGTCGGCGGAACTCGCGAGCGATGCGCTGCACGATACGTGGGTGCATCTCGATGACCGGGCCGACCGTCAGAACGACGTGAAGAGTCCCGGCGCGTACCTGATGCGCATCGCCATGAACATGGCGTTCGACCGTGTGCAGCGCGAACGCCGGTACATGAGCGACGACGAGATCGATGCCCTCATGACGGAGTTCGTGGACCCTGCGCCGGGCCCCGCGCAGACGGTCGAAGCGCGCGACGAGATTGCGCTGCTTGAACGGTTGCTTGCCACCCTGCCGCCACGCCGCCGGGCGATCTTCATCGCCGTGCGGGTGCACGAGATGTCCAACGAGGACGTGGCGCGCCGCTTCGGTGTGTCGCCGCGTCTGGTCGGCCTTGAACTCAAACGCGCCCACGAGTACTGCGTGGCCCACATGCCGAGGTCGGAATGAACGAAGGATTGCCGATGGCGTGCGGGAAAACCGTCTCATGGAGTGAGACCTTCTGTCTCGTGCGAGAGGTGACGCCATGAGTTCTCGACCCGAAGCCAAGTTGCCGCCGAAGCGGCGTCTCGACACGCTCGAGCGTCAGGCCATGACGTGGGTGCGGCGCATGGCGGCCGGTGAGATGACGCATGCCGATGGCGATGCGCTGCGCGAATGGGCGCGGCGGGACCCGAGCCATGCGCAGGCACTTGCGGACGCGCGCCGTCAGTGGCAACACCTCACGCAAGCGGCCCAGCAGACGGCTTCTGCACCTTGCACGGCACCGGCAAAGCCGGCGGCACAGGAACGAAAATCCTCGCGGGGCTTCGATCCCCGTCGACGCTGGTGGTTGGCCGGAACGGCTGGCGCGTTCGCGACCGTCGCGGGCGTGGCGGTGATCGGTGGGCCGCTCGGACTGTTGCCGGGCACGACGGCCCTGCGCGCGGATTACAGCACCGGTACCGGCGAGCAGCGCACGATCGCGCTGGCCGGCAACGTGTCCGTTGAAATGAATACGCGTACCAGCATGGCGTTGAGCGCGGGCACAACGCCCGGCATCAATCTGCTGGGGGGCGAAGCGGCGGTCGATACCACGCGCGCATCGGCACCGTTCGAAATCGTCGCGGGGGCCGGGCGTACGATTGCCCGCAGTGCCCGGGTGGAAGTGCGCAACGTAGCGCAGAAAGTGTGCGTGACGTGTATCGAGGGCGTGGCCGACGTCGTGCATACGGCGGGGCGCGTGCAATTGCGCGCGCGCCAGCAACTGGTCTACGACGAGCGCGCTTTGCAGTCGCTCGTGAACGTTGGCGACAACGACATGCCGGCGTGGCGCGATGGGTATCTGCGCTTCGCCGAAGTCCCGCTCGGTGAGGTGATCGACGAGATCAATCGCTATCGGCCGGGCAAGGTCGTGCTGGTGAACGACAAGGTGGCTGCACGGCCGGTGACGGGGCGCTTTGCCATTCGCTCGCTCGACGTGGCGCTGGGTCAGATCGAGCGTTCGCTGCAACTCTCCGCACACACCTTGCCGGGCGGCATCGTCCTGCTCGGTTGAACGTGCACGTTGTGCTTCGTTGTGCTTCGTTGTGCTTCGTGACGATCGGATCGTGTCACGAAAGATTCAAATAAATCCTTGCCGATTGGCTCGCGCCGAACGGTCTTAATCCCGAGAGCGTCAAGCGTTCGCATCGCTTGAACGAAAACTTGCCAGGGCCGTCGCTGGCGTTGTCGCGAGACAACGTCCCACGGCCGCACGAGACGCCAGACGGGATTGAGATGACCATGCACAAGCGCGTAGTTTCCCTATCAACACGCACGCGGGCCAGCGCACGTCTGCCGCGCATTCGGCCGCTGGCTCAGGCCGTCGCCGTATTCGCCGCGACTAGCGCCATGATCGGCGCGGCACAAGCGCAACAGGCCTTCAGCAACGGGTGGTTTGCCGCGCGCGGTGCGGCGCAATCCACGGCCGCGCAGACGGGCCGCTTGCCGAACGGCATGCCGGTATCGTCGCTGCAAAATCCCAGCGAGCAGCAGCAACGCGCCAATCAGGCGCTGCAAAATTCGATCGCCAATCTCGCCACTGCCGCACAAGGCATCGCGGCGATGCAGGCCGCGCAGACTGCCGCACGTCAGGCGGCCGCTGCAACACCGGAGACGATTCCCGACGGTCTGGCCGACGGTGGCCTGAAGGTCGACACCAATAGCCTCACGGCGGGCTGGATCAACGCGAAGAAAGACATCGCGCAGAGCCGCGACGCCGCGGGCAACACCAAGGTGGCCATCGAGCAAACGGGTGAGAAGGCGATCCTGAACTGGGAGACGTTCAACGTTGGCCGCCGCACGACGGTCGAGTTCGTGCAGCAGCCGGGCTGGGCTGTGCTCAACCGCGTGAACGATCCGCTGGCGCGTCCGAGTCAGATTCAGGGGCAGATCAAGGCTGACGGCACGGTCATGATCGTCAACCGCAACGGCATTCAGTTCACGGGCACGGCGCAGGTCGATACGCGCAATCTCGTGGCGGCAGCCGTTGGCATGACGAACGATCAGTTCAATCGCGGGATCTACGGCGCGGCCGTGTCCGGCGCGACGGTGCCGACCTTCGCCAACGACCTTCAGGTAAGTGGATCGAGCGTGTCGCACACGGGCGCTACCGCCAACGTGACGGTAGACGCGGGTGCCCGCATCAATACGCGGCGTCCGCAGTCGGTGACCGAGGGCGGCGGCTACGTGCTGCTGCTCGGGCGCGAAGCGCACAATCGCGGCACCATCGTCACGCCGTCGGGGCAGACGGTCGTGGCCGGCGGCGATTCGTTCGTGATCCGGCGCGGTGTGGGTACCGACGGCAATCTGAATTCCAGCACGCGCGGCAATGAAGTCGAGCCGAAGCTGTTGCCCGGTTCGACAGCGGGTCGCGTCAGCAACAGTGGGCTGATTCTGGCCGAGCTTGGTGACATCACGCTCGCGGCCCGGCAGGTCGAACAAAGTGGCGTGCTGGTTTCGAGCACTTCGGTCAATACGCGCGGCACGATTCACCTGACGGCCAACGGCGATGCGAATGCGCTGGTGCGCGTTGCCCCCGGCGCCATCAACGCCATCGTGCTCGACACGTCGAGCGATGCGGCACTCGATGCGCAGCGCACCACGCTGCTGGCGCAGGCCGACAAGGTCGCGGAGTTGGGGCTTTTCAATCGCCGCGATCAGTCGCTCGTGCAGATCGTGTCGTCCGGCGACGTGTTGTTCGACAGCGACTCGCTCACGCTGGCCACGGGCGGCCAGATCAACGTGCTCGCCACGCGCCGCGCGATGGCGATGGAGCGCGCAAAGCTCGATGTCTCCGGCGCCGTGGGCGTGAAGATGTCGATGTCGGCCAACAATCTCGAAGTCAATGTGCAGGGCAACGAGCAACGTGATGCGCCGAGCAATCGCGACACGCACATGCTCAACAACCTGACCGTCTACATCGATCGACGCTATCTGGTGCGCGTGCCCGCCGGAACGCAGGGGTACACCACCGATCGTTGGTACACGCAGGGCGGCCTGCTGGAGGTGAGCGGCTATCTGAACACGGCCTCGCACGGCATTGGCGAGTGGGCGGCACAGGGCGGCACGGTGCAGTTGGGCGGCGCAGAAGTGGTTACGCGCGCCGGCTCGCTCATCAATCTGGCTGGCGGCACGCTCGACGTGCAGACCGGCATGATCCGGCAAAGCTGGCTGCGGGGCGCCGACGGGCAGTTGTATCGCGTTGACAATGCACCGGGCGATCTTCGTTATCTCGGTGTGTATCGCGGCTTCGAGCTCGAACACGCTCGCTGGGGGAAGGGCACCACCGAGAGCTACGCCACGCTATTCATCGCGCCGGGGCAGCGTCTGGAGAACGGTTACACGGTCGGGCGCGACGCCGGGCGGTTGATTGTTTCAGGGCCGTCGGTCGTGCTTGAAGGCGATGTCGATACGGCGGTCTTTCAGGGGCCGCGACAGACACAAGCCGCTGACCGAGGGCTTTACGACGGGTATCTGCAATCGCAGCTTGCTGCTCCGCGTGCCGGTCAACTGGTTGTCGGCAAGCTCACGCCGTACTACGACGACGTTTCGCTCTCGCTGCGCGACAGCCCGTCGGCTATCGCACGCACCATCGATGTCGGCGACGTTCAGGCGCTCGCGGCAACGATTGCGCAGGGAAGCCCGCTGGATGCGCAGCGCGCAGGAAAGATCACGATCGACGCCGACTGGCTCAATCGCCAGCAATTCGGCGGCGTGAAGCTGTTGGCAACGGACGAGGTCACGCTCTCGCGCGACATTCGCGTGGCGGACGGCGGCGATGTGGGCCTGCATGCTACGCGTGTGAACATCGGCGCGAATATCACCGCGCGTGGCGGCTCGATTGCGGCGGGCAACGTCGTGATGCGCATGCTGGCGACGTCTGGCAACGGCACATGGGGCGACTCGCCCCTGACGGACCCGGCGTTCGTGACGGGCGGCCAGTCGGTCAAGGTGGCGAGTGGTGTGACGCTCGACGTGCGCGGGCTGTGGGGCCGGGCGGACGACGGCGAGGCAGGCATCCACGGTATGCCGTATCTCAACGGCGGCAGCGTCGTGTTTTCGACGACCGGCGACGTGCGGGTGCAGCAGGGCAGCACCATCGATGTGTCGTCGGGCGCTGCCCTGCTGTCGGGCGGCACGGTGCGCGGTGGCAAGGGCGGCAACGTCTCGCTGCTCGCGAGTCAGTACGACGCGGCCGGCAAGAACAACGGCGAACTGCATCTTGACGGCGCACTGCGTGGCTACGGCGCGAGCGGTGGCGGCACGCTGACCTTGAACACTGGCAACAGCGTTGTGATCGGTGGCCCGGCTTCGGCGGTCGCCTTGCGCGATACGTGGTTAGACACCTCGCTTTTCTCGACCGGATTTTCGCGTTACGACGTGACCGGCCAGCGCAATGTGACGGTGGCCGACAACACGCGCCTCGATGTCGTCATGCCGGTGCTGAACATCGATAAACAAGCGGCAGGTGGCGCTTTCAGTGGCAGCGACCCGTCCGGCGTACTGTCGGTCTTGCTGGCACCCGTCTGGCAAAGCGATGCCGCGAAGGGTACCCTCACGCAACGTGGCGGGGCCGACATCGCGCTGTCCGCCGGTGCGATGCGCAAGCGCGGGCAGTTGAGCGTCGGCGAAGGCGCGCGGATTGAAGTGGACCCCGGCCGCAGCATTACGCTGACGGGCAACGGGCAGATGACAGTGCTTGGCACGCTCCGGGCTGTCTCGGGCACGGTCAGCCTGTTGCCCGGCTTGTTCAGCGCGACCGACGGGTATGACGGCCCCGAGGGGATGTTCACCCCGACATCGATCTGGCTGGGCGGGAATTCCGTGATCGATGTGGCCTCGCGGGCGGTCGTGGCGCAGGGTGCGTCGGGCGCGATTTCCGGCAAAGTCGCCGCAGGCGGCACCATCCAGATCGGCGCGAAGTATGTGGCGGGAGCCACGCAAGTCGATGCGTCCGACGCGTTCGTGATCGTGCGCCCGGGGGCGCAGCTCGATGCGTCGGGCTCGGCGGCGGACATCGATGTGCCGGGGCAGGGCCGCACGCACGTGGTCAGTAACGGTGGGGTTATCTCGCTGGCGTCGGGCCGCGGCCTCTATCTCGACGGCGACATGAAGGCGGCAGCCGGTGGTGCAGGTGCCGCGGGTGGCACGCTGAACGTCGTGCTGGAGACGCTCACCTACGGCATGGTCGATCGCGTCACGTTGCGCGGCCCCATGGTGGATGATTCCGTCCGTGTCGCGCACGAGTTGACCGTGGCGCAAACGCAGGGCAACAGCCGGCTCTCGGATACGTTGGCCCCGGGTTCGCTCGGCGGCGGGCTGACGATGGGTAGCGCTCGCATCGGTGTGGACCGTGTGACAGCGGGCGGGTTCGACAACCTGGCGTTGTTCGCGAACGGGATGATGAGTTTCGACGGCAACGTCAATCTGGCGCTCGGTCAGAGCCTTCGCCTGACGGCGAGTTCGTTTGGTCTGGCGACGACCGCCGCACCGGACACACAGGTCCGACTCGCCGCGCCCTATGTGCAACTCGCCGGCCCGACGCGCCAGCAGATCGACAACTACATCATTCCCAATCCGGTGAGCGGGTCGAAGAACTCGGGGCAGGGGTCTGGAACACTTGGCGCGCCGTTGTTGGCCGAGAAGACAAAGTTCGAAGTCGACGGCGCGCTCATCGACGTAGCGGGCCGGATGCAGTTCGGCACGGCGGGGACCATCGAGACCAACGCAGGGACGCCTGTCAGTGTCTTGCGCAATGCCTTCGGTAACGTCGCGTTGCGCAGTACCGGCGACCTTCGTCTGCTCGACAAGACCGAAGTCTATTCGCCCGGCGACATGACGTTGGCCGCAGTGCAGATCTATCCGGGCCAGAATGCCACCGCAAAGATTGTCGTGGGGCAGCGCAGCTATCCGAGCGATTGCTGCGTGCGTACGACGAGGCTTGACCCGGATCGTGTGCTGACCGTCGAGCGCGTTGGCGACAGTTTGGTGCCGCAACCGTACTCGCTGTTCGGCCGTATGACCCTTCTGGCAGGGCAGATTCGTCAGGGCGGCGTGTTGCGCGCCCCGATGGGGGGCATCGTCTTCGGTTCATCGCTCGACACGGAAGCCAACGGCGTTCTTCACTTGTTGCCGGGCAGCGTGACGTCCGTGAGTGCCAACGGACTGGTGATGCCCTATGGCGGCACGCTCGACGGATTGAGCTATCTCAATGCTGCCGCAGACGCGGTGTACGGGCTGGCGGGCGGTGGGCCGTCGGTGATTGTGTATAGCCATTCGGTCGCTGCGGACCCGGGCGCCGTGATCGACTTGTCGGGCGGCGGTGAAATTCGCGGCGCGGCGTTCCTGACCGGGCGTGGCGGCTCTACCGACGCGCGTCTCGCGCCGCTCATGCAAGTGGTGCAGACCGGCACGAAGGGAAGTTTCCGTCTGCCGTCGCTCTCTTCCAATCCGGTGTACGCGATCGTGCCCGGCGCGCAACCGGCTTATGCCCCTGTCGTGGGCGAGACCGGGGCCGGTGCCCCGCTCGCCGGCCAGCAGATCACCATCGGCGCTGGCGTGCCGGGACTGCCGGCGGGCACTTACACGCTGCTGCCGTCGACGTTCGCGCTGCTGCCCGGCGCGTATCGCGTGGAGTTGCAGACGCAGGCCGTCTCTCAGGCGGGGTTGGCGCCGGTCGCCATGCGTAATGGGTCGCTGACGCTCCCGGCGCAATTGAGTGTGAACAATACCGCCATTCGCAATGCCACCCCGACGCAGGTCGTGCTCACGTCGGCGGATGTCCTGCGGACCTACTCGCAGTACAACGAAATGAGCTATGCGGACTTCGCGCGCGCCACGAGTGATCGCGTGGGGGCGCCGCGTTCGCTGCTCGAGGCAGACGCCAAGCGCCTTGATCTCATGTTCTTGCCGGACATTTATTGGGGCAAGGTTGGCGACACGCCCGCGTTGCGCTTCGAGGGTACGGTCAATGTCGCACCGGCCAAGGGCGGCTACGGCGCGAGCCTGCTGGTGAACGCCGACAACATCGAGATTATTGGGGCAGGCGCGACGCCCCGGCAGGGCGACAGATCGTTGATCTCACTCAAGGCCGACGATCTGAACGCCATCGGCGCAGCACGTGTCGGGATCGGTGCGTTGCCGGTTGTGTCTCAGGACAACTCGGGGTCGATTCTCAATGCCACCACGGCGGGGTTCTCCGGCCGGGCGAATAACGTGGTGCTGCGCGGCGGCGCGGTGCTTCGCGGCAGCGAAGTCTTCATCGTGACGAGCTCGCCGACCAGGGGCATCACCATCGAGCAGGGCAGTGGCATCAATACACTCGGCTACGGCGTGTCGATGTGGGATTCGACGTTGGGGTATACCTACGCGCCGGGCGCGGCGGGGGTGCTCGCGGTCTCCAATGGACGGCTCTCCATGCTCGCACCGGTGGCGTCCACGATTGGCGATTCGTTCGGGGCGGGTTATATCGACCTCGGCGTTTGCGCGGCGGGCGCGGCATGTTCGGGCGAATCGCTGCTGCTCTCCGAAGGGTCAATTGCGGTGGCGACCGACAAGCGGTTCACGATCTCCGATGCCGTGCGCTACGGCACGCGTCAGTTGTCGCTCGCCGTCGGCCGGGTCAATGTCGGCGATCAGGCGTCGCTCGACGCCCTCGCGGCGGACGGACGTCTGGCCGCCGGTCTTACGCTCAACCAAGCGGTGCTCTCGCGGCTGATGCGTGGCGACAGGCTGTATGGCGCGCCTGCGCTGGAAAGCCTTTCTCTCATCGCGCGCGAATCGATCAACTTCTACGATTCCGTCGAACTCTCAACCATCGACGCAGCGACGGGTAAATCGACCATCGATACGCTCGTGTTGGGTACGCCCGCCATCTTCGGGTACGGGACGAGCGATGCGATCGCACGCATTCGTACCGACCGGCTCGTGTGGACCGGATCGAAATCGCCGGCGGGTGCCATCGTCGCGGGCGGGGCGGGCACCGGCAGCGGGCGGTTGTCCATCGATGCGCGCGAAATCGAGTTCGGCTTCGGGCCGGCCACGCAGTACGACGTCAATCACGACATGAACCGGATGGCCGTCGGCTTCTCGACGGTGGCGCTAAACGCCAGCGAGCGCGTGAGCGCCAACCAGAAGGGAACCCTGTCCGTCTATCGTTCGCAGAATGGGTGGAACGATCAGAAGCAGAACTTCGACTACAGCGGGGGCGACATCGTTATCGATACGCCGCTGCTCACGGGCGCGGCGGGATCGGTGAACCGGTTCGTCGCGGGTGGCAATGTGTCGGTATCCAACGCCAGTGCGCGCGCGAAACCCGTGGTCGAGAACGGCGCACTGGTCGCAGCGCTCGGCGCAGAGGTCGGACTGACGGCGGGCGGTGCTGCCACCATCGACACGAATGTCGTGCTGCCGAGCGGCCGACTGACGGTGGCCGCTCAGGGCGATGTGACGCTGGGTGACGGCGCGCAGTTCGATCTCGCCGGGCGCAAGCTCGATTTCTTCGACACCAGCAAATACAGCTGGGGTGGCGATGTGGTGGTGTCGAGCGCGAACGGTAACGTGCGCCAGACGGCGGGTTCGCGCATCGATTTGTCGGCGGTGGAGAACCGGGCCGGCAAGCTCAGCGTTTCTGCGTTGTCACCGGCGGGCGGTTTCGTGTCGCTGGCGGGCAAGCTGCTCGGCAGTGCCAGCGGGCGTTACGACGCGGGCGGCACGTTCGTGCCGTTCTCGGCGGGCGGTGTGGATATTCGGGCACAGCGCATCGACGACTTCGCGGCGCTGAACGCGCGTTTGACCGAAGGCGGTGTCTTCGGCAGCCGCAGCTTCCAGACCAAGCAGGGCGATCTCGTCGTCGGCGACGAGCTCAAGGCGCGTGAGATCACGCTGTCGATCGACGGCGGGCGGCTCGATGTGCTCGGCCGTGTCGACGCGAGCGGCGCACAGGTGGGCACGATTCGTCTGTCGGCGCGCGATGGTGTGACGGTTGGCGGCAACGCCGTGCTCGACGCGCACAGCACGACACTGCGTCTGGACAGCTATGGTCAGCCCATCGAGGCGTCCAACCGTGCGGTCATCGAGATCAACGGGGCGCAGGGGCGCGTGGTGCTGGCCGATGGCGCACGGCTCGATGTGCGTGCCGGTACGAACGATAAGCGTGGCACGCCGCTCTCGGCAGGCACGGTCGAGATCAGCGCTAAGCGGCTCGGCGGCGCGAACGAGGCGCTAGGCAACGACATTGCCATCGACGCGGGCGGCAACGTCGTGATCGACGGTGCGCGCTCGATTACGGTCAACGGGATGTTCCGCGACACGAAAGCACCGGCAGGCACAGACGTGACGGTCGACGGCCGTCCGTATCAGGTCGTCAATCAGGCGTATCTGGATGCGCTGCACGCGCAGAACGAGACGTTCATGTCGAACGCGCTGGCCAATGGCGCGTTGCTGGCGCGTCTGGCCGGATTGCGCCGCTACACCGACGCGTTCCATTTGCGCCCGGGTGTCGAGGTCGTCAGTGCGACGCCCAATGGCGATATTCACCTCGACGGTGACATCGACCTGTCGCGCTATCGCTACGCGAGCCTGAATCCGAACACGCAGAAGACCGGTGTGTATGGCAGCGGCGAAGCCGGTGCGCTGACGATCCGCGCTGGCGGCAATCTGAATGTATTCGGCAGCTTGAGCGACGGGTTCGACACCAGTAAGCTCACGCCGACCGTCGACAGTCAGGGGTGGGTGCTGACCAGCGGAAAGGCCGGTTGGGGCGGCGATGCCGTGGTGCCGGTGGGCGGACTGGTAACGCTCGCCGCTGGCACCGCCTTCCCGGCGGAACGCAAGCTCAATTACGACGTGCAAGTGGCGGCGGCGAAGCTGCCCGCCGGCACGCGTCTGCCGGCGCGCGCCACGCTTGCCGCCGATCTCACGCTGCCTGCCGGCACCGTGCTCGGGGCCGCCGTGCGCGATGCGGCGGGCAACGTGGTGTATCCGGCCGGTACCGCCCTGACGTCGGCGCTTACCTTGCGCTCCGGTATGCAACTCGATGCCGGGTTGCTGCTGCCCACCGAGGCGTCGGTAGGGGCCATGCGCTGGCCTGCGGGCGCCGTGATGCCGGTGAGCCTGAAGCTTGCGGTCGATGTGCAGTTGCGCAAGGGCGCGATCATTCCCTCCGAGACCGACGTCAAGCTGCCGGGGGGCGTGCTGTTCGTCAACGTTCGTCCGGCAGATGCCGACGGCAATCAGGGGCTGATCCACGCGCTTTCACCGATGCTTCAGGCGGGCTCGGCGTCGTGGTCGTTGCGGCTCATCGCGGGCGCCGACACGTCGGCGGCCGATCCGCGTGCATTGCAGCCGCTGGGCGCCGACGGTCATCTGATTCTCTCGGATACCCATTACGGTATGGGCCAGCTCGATGTGCTCCGGCCGGGAACCGGCACCCTCGGGGTCTGGCGTTGGGGGCCGGATGCCTGGCAAATGGGCGGTGTCGAGGGCGAGATCGTCACAGATGACGACTGGGCGAACTGGGGCGTTTCGACGCCCGCAGACATCGAGATGTGGAACGGATACTACGACGCGTTTCATGTCGTGACGCCGGGGGTCCCCGCCGAGTACGACAAGAAGACGCAGCCCGCGCGTGAGCCGGTCTTCAGCGTGGTGCGCACCGGCACGGGCGATCTCGACATGCTCGCGGCGGGTAACTTCACGATGAACTCGCCGTTCGGGGTCTACACGGCGGGTACGCAGGCGCGCGATGTGACGAGCGCCTATAACCTCGCCCGTGCCAAGGTCAATAACGCATCCGTGCTTGGCGCAGACGGCACATCCTTCGAGAAGTACGTCAGCGGTACACAGAGTCTCTACAGCGCGTGGTATCCGGAGCACGGCGGCAATCTGTTCGTGCGCGCTCAGGGCGATATTCGTGGCGATACCGTTGGCCAGCGCGACGGGTATTCGCGCTCCACAAGCTTCGGCGTGCCGCGAGCGGTGCCGGATTCCGGCAACGTCGGCAATTGGTTGTGGCGACAGGGATCGGGTTCCGCCATCGCACAAGGTGGCGTGCCCGCTGCCTGGTGGATCAACTTCGGGACTTACGCCGTCGGCAAGCAAGCCGGCTACTCGGTGTATGAAACGGCGCCGTTCCTGATCGGCTTCACCGGACTTGGCACGCTCGGCGGCGGCAATGTCGTGCTCGAAGCCGGTGGCAATGCCGGCATGCTGGAGTCGCGCATCGGGCCGGGAAGTGCCGACGGTACGCGTGCGACGGCGCGTAGCGAAGGCCTGAACGTGTCGGTCGGCAGCACCGGGCGCGTGTCGGCAGACGGCTCTCAGATCCAGTTGACGGGGGGCGGCGATCTCGACGTGCGTATCGGCGGCGGGCTGAACCCGGTGCGCGAAGCACGCGCCGTGGTATCGATCGGCGCCGCTGTGAACGATGCATCGGAGTGGCGCAACGGGAATCTGGCGTTGAACGGCACGTTCACAAATCTGCGCGGGGCGACGCGCATCGAAGCGGGAGCGCTTGGCGGTGTCGATACCCGCTTCGGCGCACCCGACTTGCGCGAAGCCCGGGCGCGCGATGTATTCACGGCGCAAACGGCGTTCGCGACCGGCGGACCGACGCTGGTGCTCGGCGACTCGGCGGCGCGCATCGACACGCGCGGCGATCTGGTGATCGGCGGCTACGGTGACGCGACACGCTTGCAGCAGCGAACCAATGGCACGCCGTTCTCGGCGGGCGGTGTCGACTACAGCGGCGAAGGTTTCAGCTGGTTCACGCTGTGGACGCCCTCGACTGCCATCGACTTGTTCAGTGTGGGGGGGAATCTCTCGCCGCTCACCGCGATGGCCGACAATCGCAAAGCGTCGAACTACGCGCCAACCGACGGTCGCTTCGTGCTGCCGGCAACGCTTCGTGCCGTGGCCGCGAACGGCAATATTTACAACGGCTTTTCGGCGACAGCGATTACCGACAGGGCCTCGGCCGTGACCATCGGCGATACCCCTGCGTTGCTGGCGCCCGAGCCCGTCAGTTCATTGTTCAAGGTCGCTACCGATGGCGGGGCGCTCGAGATGATTGCGGGGCGTTCGGTGTATGGGTCGGGTTACCCGATCAGCCGCTCGGCGGCAGATCCGACGGCCCTGCCTACGCCGCAGCATCCGGCGTTTGCCGGCGGTGTGCAAACGGCATGGTTTGGCCGTGTCTTTCTCACCAATGTCAGACAGGACGCGCTGGCACCGGAGCTCATCCCCACCCCCGGGTGGGACTCGGCAACGATATTCCCGATGTTCAGCCTGACCCCGGCGACTGTGTCCGGTTACGACTTCACCGGTATTTCCCCGGCGCGCTTCTACGCACTCACGGGCGATATCGTGGGCCTGCACACCGGCGGGATCGACTATCGCGGCAGCATTCAGCCCAAACAGGGTACCCAGCCGACTTGGTACGAGGGCAACGGCGCAGTGGCCATCCGGGCCGGACGGGACATTGTCAGCTCGGGAACGCCGCTCGGCACCTATCTGGACACCGACAGCCTGTTCGCAGGCTGGACCACGACGCCGGACTTCCGGGACCCGGTGAACAACCCGGGGCGGCCGATGACGGTGGCAAGCACGACGATGCGCGGCAATCTGATCGTGCAGAACTCGGCAGACGATGTCTCCGTGGTGTCGGCGGGCCGGGATATTCTTTACAGCACGTTCTACGTGGCGGGTCCGGGGGTGCTGGAAATCACCGCGGGACGCAACGTGTTCATGGGCGACAAGGCCGAATTGCGCAGTCTCGGCGCGCTTGCCAACGTCAAGGCGGGCGACCGGAGCAATGGGGCGGCGATTGCGGTGGCGGCCGGTGTGGGGCCGAAGGGGCTCGACGGTATCAACTTCAAGGCGTTCGCCGCCCGGTATCTCGATGCGGCGAATCAGGCAGACGGCTCGCGGCCGTTTGCGGATCAGCCGGGTAAGGCGGTGGTCGTGTATGGCGGAGAACTCACGCTCCCGGGTTGGCTGCGTCAGGAGTTTGGCTACGACGGCACTGCCGCCGGGGCCGATGCGTTCCTCGTCCAGAAACAGGCGGAGCTCGACGCGGCAGGTAAGGCGGCGGGCAGCGGCGGCGGCGTGGCGAAGCGTGATCTGCGCAACGAGTTCGGGCAGCAAAGCCAGCTTTATCTGGTGAACTGGCTTGCCACGCGCTTTGGCGGCCGCAATAGCCTTGGCCGTCAATTCGATGCCGCGTCGATGGATGCGCGTCAGTTCTTCGATGCGCTCCCGGCCGAGCAGCAGCGCGCTTATCTGCGTGACGTGTACTTCGCGGAGTTGCGCGCCTCGGGACGTGAGTACAACGACGCCAGCGGCCAGCGTGCAGGGAGCTATCTGCGGGGGCGCGAAGCGATTGCCACGCTGTTCCCCGCGAAGGATGCGTCTGGCGCTGCGATCCAGTACGACGGCAGCCTCACGATGTACAGCAGTGCGCTCTATTACCTTGAGAACATCGGGCGAATCTCGACGACGCGCCCGAAGCCCGGCGTGGCGTATCTGACGCAAGAGCAGTGGGCGGCGCGGGGCAGTCCGGCGTACTTCGTGCCTCACTACGAAGTGCAGGACGCCGGCATTCATACCGACTTCGGCGGCGGGGTGAGCATTCTCACGCCGGGCGGACGCACGCTGGTGGGGGTGGACGGTGGCTTTGTGCCGGGCGAAGGCTCAGGGGTGCTCACGCAGGGACGCGGCAACGTCGATCTGTATGCGCGTGACAGCATCCTGCTCGGTCAGAGCCGTGTGTTCACCACGTTCGGCGGCAATATTCTGGCGTGGTCGGCGCAGGGGGATATCAACGCGGGGCGTGGGTCGAAGTCGACGGTGGTCTACACGCCGCAGCGTCGTGTGTATGACGAACTCGGGTTGGTGTCGTTGTCGCCGACCACGCCGAACACCGGTGCCGGCATCGCTACGCTGAACCCGATCCCGGAGATTCCGCCGGGCGACATCGATCTGATCGCGCCGCTTGGCACGGTCGACGCGGGTGAGGCGGGGATTCGGGTGTCCGGTAACGTGAATATCGCGGCGCTGCGGGTCATGAACGCCGAGAACATTCAGGTGCAGGGCAAGTCCGTCGGCATTCCGACCATTGCCGCCGTGAACGTGGGGGCGCTGACGAACGCCAGTGCCACGGCAGCGCAGGCGGCGGCTGCGGCGCAGGATGCCGTAGCGCGTGACCGGGCGTCGTCGCGCCAGAATCAGCCGTCGATCTTCTCGGTGCGGATGATCGATGCGGCAACGTCTGGCGATGCGGCGGGCAAGCCGCGTGCGGATAACGGCCGGATGTTCCGCTACGATCCGGCGTCGCCCGTGCAGGTCCTCGGACAGATGAACCTGAGTGAAGCGCAGCTGCAGGCGCTCACGCCGACGGAGCGCAGGAACCTGATGCGTTGATCGTCGACGCGCAAGGGTGAGGGAAAGGAAAACGCCGCAGGGGCCGTTGCTTGGCACCTGCGGCGTTTTTCATTGATGGTGCTCGGTGGATCAGGCGTCGATCGCGCGTCACTCACTCACTCGCTATATATAGCGCGACGGAGGGATTTGGTGCCTTTTCAAAATAGTTTCACAAAGTGCTTGCGCAGTTCGTGGAACGTGACTAATATCTCGTCTCTCGCAACGACAGCGACGCAGCGAAAGCAGCGAAGCAGGAAGATGCGACGGGCTGGAAAGCCCGGTGGTTAGTGGTTTTAGAGCTTGTGAGTCGCTACGGCGATGAGCGAAAAGAAGCGAAAAAAACTGTTGACGACGACGAGAAGCTGCGACATAATCTCACTTCTCTGCTGCTGATGCAGCGACGCAGAAAACGAAGCGACGGCGCGGTAATAATGCGACGAAGCGAAGTTCGAAGCGATTGATCTTTAAAAATTGAACAACCGATAAGTGTGGGCACTCGATGAAAAGTGCGTCTGCCTCGGCAGATAAGCTTTAAATTTATTGAGGCTCACATAGTAATAGGTAAGTTAAGTAATTAACTTGTCAGCATACTTTGAGAGCGACCGGTTCAAGTGATTTATCACGAAAAACCGAAAACAGTAACAGGTTTAAACTGAAGAGTTTGATCCTGGCTCAGATTGAACGCTGGCGGCATGCCTTACACATGCAAGTCGAACGGCAGCACGGGTGCTTGCACCTGGTGGCGAGTGGCGAACGGGTGAGTAATACATCGGAATGTACCTTGTAGTGGGGGATAGCTCGGCGAAAGCCGGATTAATACCGCATACGCTCTGAGGAGGAAAGCGGGGGACCTTCGGGCCTCGTGCTACAAGAGCAGCCGATGTCAGATTAGCT
>NZ_CABPSF010000002.1 GCF_902459685.1 Pandoraea iniqua
GGTAAAAGCTCACCAAGGCGACGATCTGTAGCTGGTCTGAGAGGACGACCAGCCACACTGGGACTGAGACACGGCCCAGACTCCTACGGGAGGCAGCAGTGGGGAATTTTGGACAATGGGCGAAAGCCTGATCCAGCAATGCCGCGTGTGTGAAGAAGGCCTTCGGGTTGTAAAGCACTTTTGTCCGGAAAGAAATCCCTTGGGATAATACCTCGGGGGGATGACGGTACCGGAAGAATAAGCACCGGCTAACTACGTGCCAGCAGCCGCGGTAATACGTAGGGTGCAAGCGTTAATCGGAATTACTGGGCGTAAAGCGTGCGCAGGCGGTTTTGTAAGACGGATGTGAAATCCCCGGGCTTAACCTGGGAACTGCATTCGTGACTGCAAGGCTAGAGTATGGCAGAGGGGGGTAGAATTCCACGTGTAGCAGTGAAATGCGTAGAGATGTGGAGGAATACCGATGGCGAAGGCAGCCCCCTGGGCCAATACTGACGCTCATGCACGAAAGCGTGGGGAGCAAACAGGATTAGATACCCTGGTAGTCCACGCCCTAAACGATGTCAACTAGTTGTTGGGGATTCATTTCCTTAGTAACGAAGCTAACGCGTGAAGTTGACCGCCTGGGGAGTACGGTCGCAAGATTAAAACTCAAAGGAATTGACGGGGACCCGCACAAGCGGTGGATGATGTGGATTAATTCGATGCAACGCGAAAAACCTTACCTACCCTTGACATGTACGGAATCCTGCTGAAAGGTGGGGGTGCTCGAAAGAGAGCCGTAACACAGGTGCTGCATGGCTGTCGTCAGCTCGTGTCGTGAGATGTTGGGTTAAGTCCCGCAACGAGCGCAACCCTTGTCCTTAGTTGCTACGCAAGAGCACTCTAAGGAGACTGCCGGTGACAAACCGGAGGAAGGTGGGGATGACGTCAAGTCCTCATGGCCCTTATGGGTAGGGCTTCACACGTCATACAATGGTCGGTACAGAGGGCTGCCAAATCGCGAGATGGAGCTAACCCCAGAAAACCGATCGTAGTCCGGATCGCAGTCTGCAACTCGACTGCGTGAAGTTGGAATCGCTAGTAATCGCGGATCAGCATGTCGCGGTGAATACGTTCCCGGGTCTTGTACACACCGCCCGTCACACCATGGGAGTGGGTTTTGCCAGAAGTAGGTAGCCTAACCGTAAGGAGGGCGCTTACCACGGCAGGATTCATGACTGGGGTGAAGTCGTAACAAGGTAGCCGTAGGGGAACCTGCGGCTGGATCACCTCCTTTCTAGAGCATGCACTGGAAGTTGAGTGTTCACGCTTATCGGTTGTTGACTGCGTAGATCTAAGTCGGGTCTGTAGCTCAGGTGGTTAGAGCACCGTCTTGATAAGGCGGGGGTCGAAGGTTCAAGTCCTTCCAGACCCACCAAGCTAACCACCGCCTGACCAAGTCGGTGGAAACTGGCTTGAAATGGGGGCATAGCTCAGCTGGGAGAGCACCTGCTTTGCAAGCAGGGGGTCGTCGGTTCGATCCCGTCTGCCTCCACCAATTCCTTAGATCGCACATCGATGTCAGTCAAAAGCTTTTACGTCTGCGGTAAATCCCAACGAATGTGAATGTTTTTGAATGACAGCAATGTCATGCAGTTATTTGTTCTTTAACAATTTAGAAGAAGTAGTAGTACAACGGAAGCGCGTTAGAGATGGCGCGTGGAAATTGTACGGGTTGTGATTGTATCAACTAGTATTTAAGTGATCGAAAGATGACTTGGAATACGGCACAACGCTAAAACTCAACCTATAACGAGACATTCTCGTTATAGGGTCAAGCGAATAAGTGCATGTGGTGGATGCCTTGGCGATTACAGGCGATGAAGGACGCGATAGCCTGCGAAAAGTTGTGGGGAGCTGGCAAATAAGCTTTGATCCACAAATGTCCGAATGGGGAAACCCGGCCCGAATGGGTCATCCTAGACTGAATACATAGGTCTAGTGAAGCGAACGCGGCGAACTGAAACATCTAAGTAGCTGCAGGAAAAGAAATCAACCGAGATTCCCAAAGTAGTGGCGAGCGAAATGGGACCAGCCTTCAAGATTTAGCACCGGTGTTATCAAAACGGAATGGAAAGTCCGGCCATAGTGGGTGATAGCCCCGTATGAGAAAACCCTGGTGTGGAACTAAGCTTGAGAAAAGTAGGGCGGGACACGTGAAATCCTGTCTGAAGATGGGGGGACCATCCTCCAAGGCTAAATACTCGTAATCGACCGATAGTGAACCAGTACCGTGAGGGAAAGGCGAAAAGAACCCCGGGAGGGGAGTGAAATAGATCCTGAAACCGCATGCATACAAACAGTCGGAGCCTCGTAAGGGGTGACGGCGTACCTTTTGTATAATGGGTCAGCGACTTACATTCAGTGGCAAGCTTAACCGAATAGGGAAGGCGTAGCGAAAGCGAGTCCGAATAGGGCGTTCAGTCGCTGGGTGTAGACCCGAAACCAAGTGATCTATCCATGGCCAGGATGAAGGTGCGGTAACACGTACTGGAGGTCCGAACCCACTAATGTTGAAAAATTAGGGGATGAGCTGTGGATAGGGGTGAAAGGCTAAACAAACTTGGAAATAGCTGGTTCTCTCCGAAAACTATTTAGGTAGTGCCTCGTGTATCACCTTCGGGGGTAGAGCACTGTCATGGTTGAAGGGTCCATTGCGGATTACTTCGCCATAGCAAACTCCGAATACCGAAGAGTGCAATCACGGGAGACAGACATCGGGTGCTAACGTCCGGTGTCAAGAGGGAAACAACCCAGACCGCCAGCTAAGGTCCCTAAATATTGCTAAGTGGGAAACGAAGTGGGAAGGCTAAAACAGTCAGGAGGTTGGCTTAGAAGCAGCCACCCTTTAAAGAAAGCGTAATAGCTCACTGATCGAGTCGTCCTGCGCGGAAGATGTAACGGGGCTAAGCAATATACCGAAGCTGCGGATGCGAGCTTGCTCGCATGGTAGGAGAGCGTTCTGTAAGCCTGTGAAGGTGTCTTGTGAAGGATGCTGGAGGTATCAGAAGTGCGAATGCTGACATGAGTAGCGATAAAGGGGGTGAAAGGCCCCCTCGCCGTAAGCCCAAGGTTTCCTACGCAACGTTCATCGGCGTAGGGTGAGTCGGCCCCTAAGGCGAGGCAGAGATGCGTAGCTGATGGGAAGCAGGTTAATATTCCTGCACCGTCGTATGATGCGATGGGGGGACGGATCGCGGAAGGTTGTCCGGGTGTTGGAAGTCCCGGTCCCTGTATTGGAGAAGGCGCTTAGGCAAATCCGGGCGCGGAATTCAAGGATATGGGGCGAGTGAACTTGTTCACGAAGCAATTGGAAGTGGTTCCAAGAAAAGCCTCTAAGCTTCAGTCATACGAGACCGTACCGCAAACCGACACAGGTGGGCGAGATGAGTATTCTAAGGCGCTTGAGAGAACTCGGGAGAAGGAACTCGGCAAATTGGTACCGTAACTTCGGGATAAGGTACGCCCTTGTAGCTTGACTGGCCTGCGCCAGGAGGGTGAAAGGGTTGCAATAAACTGGTGGCTGCGACTGTTTAATAAAAACACAGCACTCTGCAAACACGAAAGTGGACGTATAGGGTGTGACGCCTGCCCGGTGCCGGAAGATTAAATGATGGGGTGCAAGCTCTTGATTGAAGTCCCGGTAAACGGCGGCCGTAACTATAACGGTCCTAAGGTAGCGAAATTCCTTGTCGGGTAAGTTCCGACCTGCACGAATGGCGTAACGATGGCCACACTGTCTCCTCCCGAGACTCAGCGAAGTTGAAGTGTTTGTGATGATGCAATCTACCCGCGGCTAGACGGAAAGACCCCATGAACCTTTACTGTAGCTTTGCATTGGACTTTGAACCGGTCTGTGTAGGATAGGTGGGAGGCTTTGAAGCAGGAACGCTAGTTTCTGTGGAGCCATCCTTGAAATACCACCCTGGTTTGTTTGAGGTTCTAACCTAGGTCCGTAATCCGGATCGGGGACAGTGCATGGTAGGCAGTTTGACTGGGGCGGTCTCCTCCCAAAGTGTAACGGAGGAGTACGAAGGTACGCTAGGTACGGTCGGAAATCGTGCTGATAGTGCAATGGCAAAAGCGTGCTTAACTGCGAGACTGACAAGTCGAGCAGGTGCGAAAGCAGGTCATAGTGATCCGGTGGTTCTGTATGGAAGGGCCATCGCTCAACGGATAAAAGGTACTCTGGGGATAACAGGCTGATACCGCCCAAGAGTTCATATCGACGGCGGTGTTTGGCACCTCGATGTCGGCTCATCTCATCCTGGGGCTGTAGCCGGTCCCAAGGGTATGGCTGTTCGCCATTTAAAGAGGTACGTGAGCTGGGTTTAAAACGTCGTGAGACAGTTTGGTCCCTATCTGCCGTGGGCGTTGGAAGTTTGAAGGGGGCTGCTCCTAGTACGAGAGGACCGGAGTGGACGAACCTCTGGTGTACCGGTTGTCACGCCAGTGGCATCGCCGGGTAGCTATGTTCGGAAGAGATAACCGCTGAAAGCATCTAAGCGGGAAACTCGCCTTAAGATGAGACTTCCCTAGGAACTCGATTCCTTTGAAGGGTCGTTCAAGACCAGGACGTTGATAGGTCAGGTGTGGAAGCGCAGTAATGCGTTAAGCTAACTGATACTAATTGCCCGTAAGGCTTGATCCTATAACCAGTGTGTTTTGTGCTGGTGTGAGTTGCGTGTGCCCATAACGAGGCTGATACGCTCACAACCCAACTACATGTAGTACTACGCTTCTTCTGAATTGGTTTTGTTGCACTCAGTGCAGCAGAACATACAAGTTATGCCTGATGACCATAGCGAGTTGGAACCACCCCTTCCCATCCCGAACAGGACCGTGAAACGACTCCACGCCGATGATAGTGCGGATACCCGTGTGAAAGTAGGTAATCGTCAGGCTCCCCTAAAGACCCCTTGCTACAACGCGTAGCAAGGGGTTTTTGCTTTGCGGGATCGGATTCGAGAGTGTTGCACTCAACACCATCGGTCGATCTTTGTTTCCGCAGGCGGCTAGCGGAATCGACGCGCATAGCGTTTAGATCCCTTCTGATATTCCCCTTTGCGACACGTGCTTGGCTTCAAGTTGGCGAGGCCGGCAGTCTGTCCCCTGCTATTGCTCTGCCCCAAGTAAGACGTGTTCATTCATTGCCGTCGACCAGCACGTTGATTGCGCCTAGTTTCGCGCTCAGTCCCTTCGCGTGGATTGGAATGCGGAATGGGTGTCGGGGCTGGAAATCGCCCTGAAGAGGTGTTGCGTTGATGAATGCGAAAACGCGTTCACTCCCGGTGTTCGCAGTGTCGTGCCGCGTTAGGAGATGAAGCTGGGGAAATAGAGGGGGGCGGGGAAGGGCTCTGACCTACGGTGACGGCGAGAATGGGACCCCATCACACCGGAACCAAGCGCTACAACTGACGTTGCGTCCGAGCCGGCGTCGGTCGGATATCGAAGTTTTCGACATCCGACCTAGCGCTAACAATTACCGCAAACAAAAGACATCACAAATAACAACGATCGCGAACTACCGCTATTTAACGCGGTACGGCAGCCAATACGCGACGAACCAGCACGACGCATACGGCGATAAACGCTGCGAATGCGATCCAATCGGCTGTCCCGGCAAACCCGCTGCCTACGATTGCCAAGGGTGCATCTGAGCCAGTGAAGCCAACCACCATCGCCATCGCGACACCCACTAGGCTTTCGCCGACAATCAGCCCCGACGCCAACAACACACCGCGTCGCTCAGCGGCTTCCGCATAAGGTCCGAAGTCTTTGCCATGTGCTTTTGCACGCGCCTTCATCACCCGGTGCGAAATCCAACCCAATAGCGAACCAATCACCAACGCCGAACCAATCGTCGGCGGCAGGTAAATACCAATCCCCACGGCAATCACCGGCAACCGCGCAACGCCACCTCGCTTTGCCAACATCGCATCGATGGCAATCATCACCAGTCCCACCACCGCGCCAATGCCGAGCATCGACCAGTCGAGCTGATGCGTGAAGATGCCCTTGGCGATCGCCGTCATCAGAATGGCCTGCGGCGCCGACAAGGCCTGCGACGGATCCATCCCGGCGCGCGGCAACGCATCCGTAAAGCCGTACGCGTTGTAGAGCAGATTCAACACCGGCGGAATCACCGCCGCGCCGACCACGCAACCCACCAGCAACGCCACCTGCTGACGCCACGGCGTCGCACCCACGAGCCAGCCCGTCTTCAGATCTTGCAAGTTGTCGTTCGAAATCGTGGCAATCGCGATAACAGCCGCGGTCGTGAAGAGCGCCAGCGCAATCGCCAGCTTGCCGCCGGCCGTCGTATCGAGCAGGCCGCTCGCCTGACTCACGCTGAGAATCAACAACGAGACCAGCACCACCGCGACGATACCGATGCCGGAAATCGGACTCGCCGAAGACCCCACCAAGCCCGCCATGTAACCGCAAGCCGCAGCAACCAAAAAGCCGAAGACCACCGCGAACACCACACTGCAAGCCACCAGCGTCGCAATGCCGCCGACCGACAACGGTGCGTCCGCAAGGAACACACCGAACGTCACCACCCAGACGGCCACGCAAACCAGCGTCAAGCCAATGACCCAGCGCGGCGAAAGATCCTGCTCCGTCCGGCCGAGCTTCACGCCGGTGCCGCGAGCCCGAGACTGCCCCAACGCCGCGAACGACGTCTTAACGCCCTCGACCATCGGCTTGGCGAGCGTAATAAGCGTCCACACGGCAGCGACGCCGATGGTGCCCGCACCAATGAACCGCACCTTGTGCTGCCAGAGCCCGTTGGCAAACGCGGCCATCGCTTGCCCATCGGTATTGGGCGTAATCGACGTCAGCACCGGCACCGCAATGCCCCAGCTCAATATGATGCCGAGCAGAATCGCCAGACCCGAGATAATCCCGATCAGGTAGCCCGCCCCGATCAAGGCCAGCGAAAAGCCACTGGTCAGGCGAAACACCGCCGTGCCCGCAGGAATCCACGCGGTAATGCTTTCCCCAAAAATCTTCAGACCATTGGTGGCGAATGCGAACAACGCGGACACCACACCGCCAAACGCAATCTCGCGCACGCCACTGCCACCCGCCGCATTCGATTGACGGTCCGACTGACCGTTAGCGGAATTCGAGGCCGACGCATCGTCGCCTTCACTGCCGACACGAAGAATTTCAGCCGCCGCCACACCTTCCGGATAAGGCAGATCGCTGTCCACCACCATCGCGCGTCGCAACGGAATGGTAAAGAGCACACCGAGAATGCCGCCCGACGCGCAAATGGCGAGCGTCAAACCAAATGGAAAGCCTTGCCAATGGCCAATCATCAGCAGGCCCGGCAAAACGAAAATGATCGATGAGAGCGTGCCGGCCGCAGACGCCTGCGTCTGCACCATATTGTTCTCGAGGATATTGCCGCCACGCAGTGCGCGCAGCACGGCCATCGAGATCACGGCCGCCGGAATAGACGATGAAAAGGTGAGGCCGACTTTCAAGCCGAGATAAACATTGGAGGCGGTGAACACCACAGTGATCAGCGCGCCGAGAATCATGCCGCGTACCGTTAATTCGGGTAGCGAAACTGCGTCGGGAATACGAGTCGGTTGAGAAGCCATGTGTACGAATTAGGGGGGATTTTCGCCCGATGGGAATGTGGCGCAGATTGTATGCGTCCGGCTGTCATGCCGCCAGTCTTGACGGCCGTGATAGTGCGTCCGCTTGAATCCCACTTCTAAATCCCAAATGCAGCGGCCAGTCCAATGCAAAACCCTATTTGCCACAAGAATTGGCTAAATGTGGGGCATATCCATCTACTTTTCGGATGGAATCTAACTTTTCCTAATTCGTTTAATGATGGATGATCCGGGTTTTCCCTTGGGTGATAACAAAGCCCGGGTCCACCAAGGCGAGTACAAACGGACCCGTGCATAAAGGAGTTCTTCGATGTCCAGTCTGCATACCTCTTCGCATCCGGTGCCTCAAACCAGCGACCGTCGTCGCTGGCTGGTGCTCGCGATCGTTTCGGTGGCGCTGCTGCTCATCGTGATCGACATGACGGTGCTCTACACGGCACTGCCGCGTCTGACCCACGATCTTGCAGCGACGGCGTCCGCCAAGCTGTGGATCGTCAACGCATACGCGCTTGTCGTCTCCGGCCTGTTGCTCGGCATGGGCACGCTCGGTGACCGCCTCGGTCATAAGCGTCTGTTCATCGCCGGGTTGGCCGTCTTCGGTATCGCCTCATTGGCGGCGGCTTTCTCGCCCGACGCCAACCTGCTGATCGCCGCTCGCGCACTGCTTGGCGTGGGGGCCGCGATGATGATGCCGGCCACGCTCTCGCTCATTCGCCTCACGTTTGCCGATTCGCGCGAACGTGCGTTGGCTATCGGCATCTGGGCATCGGTCGCATCCGGCGGTGCCGCATTCGGCCCGGTCGTGGGCGGTGCGTTGCTCGAACACTTCTGGTGGGGCTCGGTCTTCCTGATCAACGTGCCCATCGTGTTGCTCGCGTTGCCGCTGGCGTACTGGCTGATTCCGAAGGGTGGGGCGACGTCGACGCAGCCGTGGGACTGGTTCGGCTCTGTGCTCTTTATGGTCGGGCTGGTCGGCCTGACCTATGCGATCAAGTCGGCCGGTAAGCCTTCGCCCGATTGGTGGACGGTGGGCGTGGCGCTTGTCGTGGGTGGCGTTTTCCTCGCGGCGTTCGTGCGCCGCCAACAGCACAGTGCTCATCCGTTGCTCGACTTCACACTGTTCCGCAATCCGGCATTCGCAAGTGCCGTCGTCGCGGCGCTGGTCGCGTCGGCATCGCTGATCGGGATGGAACTGGTGTTCAGTCAGCGTCTGCAACTGGTGCTCGGCTACTCGCCGCTCGAGGCCGGTTGGGCCATCGTGCCGTTGCCGCTCGCCGCCTTCGTCGCCGGGCCGATTGCCGGTCAACTGCTGCCGCGTCTCGGTGGCGCTCGCATGCTGCCGATCGCGTTGCTGATCTCGGGGATCGGGATGGCGGGCTATCTGTTCGTGCGCGACATGGGGCTGATGCCGTCGATCGTCACGCTGGCCATTCTCGGCTTTGGCGTCGGCGCGACGATGACGGCCGCGTCGAGCACGATCATGCAGAGTGCGCCGCCGGAACGCGCCGGGATGGCGGCCTCGGTTGAGGAAGTCTCGTACGAACTGGGTGGTGCGTTGGGCGTGACGTTCATGGGCAGTCTGCTGTCGTTCGTGTACGCCCGTGGCATGCAAGTGCCGCAGACCGACGCGTTACCGAGCATCGTGCGCGACAGCCTCGACGAAGCGCAGCTCGTCGCCGAACAATTGCCGGCGGCACTCGCCGAGTCGCTTACGCGTCTGGCGAATACCGCCTTCGATCAAGGCTTCAATGCCGTGATCGCGGCGGCAGCCATCTTGCTGATCGCTACCGCCGCGTGGGGACGCTGGCACGCCCGGGCGCGTTAATGCAACGCCGGTGCAACGCCGGTGCAACGCCACCGGCCGTTAACGCAGATGCGCTGAAAGGGGGACGCCAACGTCTAGCGCGCTGCCCTCAACATCCCGGCCATCGCGTGCAGTGCCAGCGGGTAGCACTGCACGCCGAGACCGCAGATCACTCCCGTCGCCACGGTCGAAATCAACGAGTGCCGGTAAATCTTGTCGCGCTTGTGGATGTTGGTGATATGCACCTCGATCAACGGACGCTCGATCAGCTTCGCAGCGTCAAGCACGGGAATGGACCGGAACGAGAAGCCGGCCGGGTTGAGGATGACGCCCGCGCCGGCTTCGAACGCTTCCTGCAACCAGTCGATCATCGTGGCTTCGCTGTTCGTCTGCCGGAACTCGCAACGCAGTTCAAGCTGTGCTGCCACTGACCGCACGGTCGTTTCGATCTCGGCGAGCGTGGTGTGCCCGTAGAGGTGCGGCTCGCGCTTGCCGAGCATGTTGAGGTTCGGTCCGTTGAGGATGTAGACAAGATCGGACATGGTGGTGAATGCGTTTCCCGTGAAAGACAAATAATCAGTGGCTGTTGCGCATGCCATGCGCACCGTCGACTGGCGTCACGCGCGAGACGTTGGCCGCGCTGCCATTGCCGCTACCGCTACCGAGCGTCGCCAAGTGTTCAACCTCCGCAGCATCGCCCGTGAGCGCATGCGTCGAGTCGGTGCGGTGCATGTCGATGCCGCGTGTCTCTGGTCCGATGAGAATGGCGGCGAGCGAAATCACATTGAGCACGGCGCACAACGCCACCACGGCCCAAGGCGATCCGTTGCTGATCGAGAGCAGCCAGACCGCGACCATCGGCATCGGTCCGCCCGTGAGCAAATTGGCACCGGTATAAGCGAGCGCCGAGCCCGAGTAACGGACGTTCGTCGGAAACGCCTCGGCAAAGGCCACCGGCTGAATCCCACTCTGGTACTGCGTGAAGCCGAGAAACAGCCCCATGATCAGCAGCATCGGCACGAAGCTGCGCGTCTCGAGTACGGAGAAATACACGAGCGAGATCAGCAGCGTGGCGCACGAGCCAATCGCCAGTGCCTTCTTGCGGCCGATCCGGTCGCTGAGCGCGCCGCCGATCAATGCACCGAAAATGGCGAAGATATTCGCGCCCATGAGCAGCATGAACGCCGTCTGCTTCGGCACGCCCAGCGTCTTGGTGATGTAGCTCAGCGAGAACACCACGATCAGATAGAAGATCGCCGCAGGGCCGCAAAAGAACAGCGTCCAGCGAATCAGCGGCTTGTAATGCAGGCGCACCGCATCGCGCAGCGGATTGCTCACCTTCACGACCTGCGTCGCCTGTTTCATCGCGGCAAACGCCGGGGTCTCATGCACCTTTAGCCGGATGTACACGCCGACGATCACCAGCAAGACACTCATCACGAACGGCACACGCCATCCCCAAGACTCGAACGCCTCGGTCGACAGCGATGCCGATAGCCCGAATAGCGCCGCGTTGGCGAGAATCTGGCTGACAGGCGAGCAGATGCCCAGCAGCCCGGAATATCGGCCGCGCCTGTCCGGACTCGCGTGTTCGATGGCCATCAGTTGCCCGCCCGTCGACTCGCCACCCAGCGCGAAGCCCTGCACGATGCGCAGCACCACCAGCAGAATCGGCGCCCACACGCCGATTTGCGCGTATGTGGGCAGCAAGCCCATGAGCACCGACGCCACGCCCATGACCGATACCGTGGCGAGCATCAGATTGCGCCGCCCGAACTTGTCGCCGAGCGAGCCGCAAATAACTGCGCCTAGCGGGCGCGCCGCCAGTCCGACGCCGAACGTCGCCAGCGAGGCGAGCAGGGCCGATGTCGGCTCCATCGCGGGGAAGAACAGCTTCGGCAGCAAGGTCGCCGCCAATGCACCGTACAAAGTGAAGTCGAACCATTCGAGCGCGGTGCCGATGGTGGCGGCGGTGACCGCCCGTGTCTGCATCGACGCGTCCGACGCAGAGGTCGCTACGTGTGTCATGCCTGTCTCCTGACTATTTGATCTGTCGTCATGCCCCATCGTCGCAGTTGCGGCGCGCCGGGGAAATCGGCATCTGCCAGCACCGTGAGTCGAAAACGGGGGCCGCCCGGGCGTGTCCCGGGCTGGCAAGCGAGATAGTAATGAGCCTGTTGGAACACTATTCCAGACTGGAATCACATGTCACAATGCGGAAAAATCGAACAGTGATCAAACAACGGAGACGGTATGAACGGCGTGATGGAGCGCACCCTCGCGATTCTGGAACTGCTGGCCCAGCAAGTGGGCGGCACGCCGTTGGCGTTCATCGCCGATGAACTCGATATCCCGCGCAGCGCCTGCCACCGGTTACTCACCGACCTGAAGGGTTTCGGCTACGTGCGCCAGTTGCGCGAGCATGGCGACTATGTGCTGACGACCAAGCTGGTGGGGCTGGGGCTAAGCTTCCTGAGCACATCGGGGATCATCGACATGGCGCAGGCGATTCTCGATCGACTCGCCGAAACGTCGGGTGAGTTGGTGCGTCTGGCCATCGTCGACGGCGACCGCCTCACGTGGGTCGCGAAAGCGCAGGGGGCGATGAAGGGGCTGAAGTACGACCCGGATATGGGGATGGACACCGTGCTGTCGTGCTCGGCCACCGGTCACGCGTGGATGATGACGATGAGCGACGAGCGCGCGATGGCGCTGGTGAGCCGTCAGGGGTTCGGACAGCCGAAGGACTATGGCCCCAATGCGCCGACGACGGTGCAGGGACTGCTCACGTTCCTCAATGCCGCCCGGCAGCGCGGCTACGCCACCATCAACGAAGTGTTCGCGCCCGGCATGACCGCCATGGCGGCCCCGATTTTGCGCCGGGGTTATCCGGCATTGGGCGTCATCAGTATTGCCGGCCCGCTGATTCGGCTCGACGAGGCGCGAATGGCTCGCCTCGGCCCGGCGTTGCAGGCGGCAGCATCCGAACTGGCCGCCGCGAGCCACGCCTCACCGCTGTTCGAGCGGATCAGTTGATCGCTTTCAACCGCACGGTCACGCACTCACTGCAACGAGCACGACAACCAATGCGCGATGCGCACGCCGTCCAGACGTGAGCCTTCCGGCGTGTCGCTGCCCAGCATCGTGACGATGACGGGGCGGCGCTTATGCACCATCACGCGCATCACCATGTTGTGACCGGACTCATTGATGAAGCCGGTTTTCTGCACGCTCGCATGCACCTTGCCGTAGCGCACCAGCCGATTGGTATTCACGTACTGCAACTGTCCCTTGCCCGTGCGCACGAGTTGCTGATGATCGATCGAATACTGGCGAATGAGCGGATAGCCATTCGAGGCACGCACCAGTCGCGCCAATTCGCGCGCGGTGGACACATTGCGCGGTGAAAGCCCCGTCGAATTCTCGAAGCGCGTATTGGGCATGTTGAGCGTCCTCGCCTTGGCATTCATCGCCGCAATAAACGCGGGGCGTCCGCCCGGATAATCGCGGCTCATCGCCGCCGCCGCGCGGTTTTCCGACGCCATCAGCGAGATATGCAGCATGTCGCGACGCGTCAGCGTCGAGCCCACGGCCAGCCGTGAATGCGTGAATTTCAGCGTATCGAGGTCGTCGCGCGTGACGGTGAGCGGCTGTCGCATCGACGGTTGATTGTCGAGCCAGACGACGGCCGTCATCAGTTTGGAAACCGAAGCGATGGGCATTATGCGATCGGCATTACGGGCGTAGAGCGGCGTATGCGTTTTCTCGTCAACGATATAAACCGCCCGCGAGAACAGCCGCTTACGCGAGGCCGGTGTAAAACCGCAGCGCGCCAGCAGACGTGGCTCTGCATCGGTGCTGACCTGCTTGCCAGACGACGTCTGCGCGGATGCCGCGGCTGCCGCCGCTTTCGGTGGTAATGCCGCTGCTGCACGCCGCTTTGCCACTGGCGCGCCACGCTTGGCGGCCTTCGCAGCGCGTGGCGGCTGCGTCGCTTTGCGCGACGCTTTAGTCCGAGCGCTCGCCGCCGACTTCCTGACAGGCTTCTTCGCCGCCACCTTCGCCGCCGATTTTTTCTTCTTCGTTGCCTCCTGCCGGCGTTTTCCTGCGCTGGTCTGATGCGCGGTCGCGCCGAGCGCATCGCTGACGGGCAGCCCCGCAATGAGCAGGACGATGCCGAACAGCATCAGGCGAGCGAGCGCCACCACACGCGGGGACATGCGATACAGGCGGGGCAGGGTGGGGCTGAACAGCAGGGGCAACGTTGGATCCCACAGGGCAGACATCTTCGGGCGGTTCCGGAAAAGAAGGGGCGAATGGCAGTTGCACACAAAAGCGGCCACCTCGTGCAGCGCAGAACGGCGCACGAGAGCCGCCCACGAGAGGCGGGTGCAACACTTGGGGAATCCCTGTTGGACGATGCGAGGCGCTGGAGTTCCTGTTCTTTCGCGCGGCGTATTACAAAAAGTTACAAGTGATTGCCAATTCGCGCACGAAAGCTCCGCGTGCCCGGATGAATTAGCTTTCCGAAATTGGTTATTGGACGCTCCCCGCGCCCACTTCCTAGACTGTCTCTTCGCCTGAATCGGGCACATCAATACAACGCAATCACAACGCGATCACAACGCGATCACAACGCAATCACGTCAGGGGAAATCACAATGCAACGCCGCCAACTCATTCGCTTGCTCGGCAGTCTCTCACTGGCGCTATCCATCGGCACGATGGGCACCCTCGGCGTGACGAACGCGATGGCCGCCGACAAACCGCTCAAGGTGGGCGTGCGCGGCGGCGTTGACGAAGAGATCTGGGAAGTGGTCACGAAGGTGGCAAAGTCGCGCGGCCTGAACGTCGAGACGGTTGTCGTTACCGGCACGGCCAGCCCCAACGAAGCGCTCAACAGCGGCGACCTCGACGCCAACTCGTTCCAGCACATCCCGTTCCTGCGCGATCAGGTCAAGCAGCGCGGCTACAAGATCGTGGCCGTGGGCGACACGCTGATCTCGCCCATCGCCTTCTATTCGAAGAAGTACAAGTCGCTCGAATCGCTGCCGGTGGGCGCCAAGATCGGTCTGCCGAACGACCCGAGCAACCAGACGCGTGCGCTCGTCATCCTACGTGACCACGGCCTGATCAAGCTGCGCGACGGCTTCGACCCGTACACCGGCACGGCGACGCTGGCCGATGTCACCGCCAACCCGCGCAAGCTCGACTTCATCGAAAGCGCTTCCGTGGTGCTCGCGCGCTCGCTGCCCGACGTCGATGCTTCGGCCATCGTCAACAGCTTCGCGTATCAAGCTGGCCTGATCGCCACGCGCGACGGCATTGCGGTGGAAAAGCGCGAGAACAATCCGTACGTGAACATCATTGCCGTGCGTGAGAAAGACAAGAACGCGCCTTGGGTCGCCCCGTTGATCAAGGCGTATCAGTCGGAAGAAGTGCGCAAGTTCATCGAGACCAAGTATCAGGGCTCGGTCGTCCCGGCCTTCTGAACCAAGGAAAAATACGCGATGACGTTACGACAGACTGCCGCCGCCCCCGTCACGCGTTTGCCCACGGCTGCGACGCGCGAGATTGCCCACATCACCTTCGACGCACTGGGCAAGGTGTACCCGGGCGCGTCGAGCGCCGCACTGCACGACGTGTCGTTTGCCGTGCAGCGCGGCGAGAGCTTCGGCATCATCGGCCGCAGCGGGGCGGGCAAATCCACGCTGCTGCGCACGATCAACGCACTGGAAATCCCGAGCGAAGGGCACGTCAAAGTCGACGGTGTCGATGTGGCGACGCTCGACGAAGATGCCCTCGTCGGCTTGCGCCAGCGTGTGGGCATGATCTTCCAGCACTTCAATTTGCTCTCGGCAAAGACGGTGTTCGAGAACGTGGCGTTGCCGCTGCGTGTGGCTGGCGTGCCGAAAGCCGCGATTGCACCGCGCGTGAATGAATTGTTGTCGCTGGTCGGGCTGACCGGGAAGTCGGACGCCTACCCCGCGATGCTCTCGGGCGGGCAGAAACAACGCGTGGGTATTGCGCGGGCGCTCGTGCACCGGCCGGAAATCCTGCTGTGCGACGAAGCGACGTCGGCACTCGACCCGGAAACGACCGACGCCATCCTCACCCTCCTGCGCGACGTACAACGCGAGTTTGGCCTGACGGTGGTGCTGATCACGCACGACATGGGTGTGATTCATCAGGCTTGCGACCGCGTGCTGGTACTCGATCAGGGCCGCATTGCCGAACTGGGCCCGGTTGAGGAAGTGTTCGAGAACCCGTTGGCCGAGGCCACCCGCGCACTGCTACGCCCGCTGCAACACGCATGGCAGGGCCGCAACGCCGCAGCGGCGACACGTCAGCGCGCCGTCTGAACGCCAACCGAAATATCACATCATGATCGACAAATATCTGCGCGCGCTGGGCGAGACCTTGTTGATGGTCACCAGCGCGTGCGCCATCGTTTTTGCCGCCGGCATGCTGATTGCCGTGGTGCTGGTGCTCACCGCACCGGGTGGGCTGGCCCCGCGTCCGCGTTTCAATCGCGCCCTGTCGGTGGTCGTGAACCTGTTTCGCGCCGTGCCGTTCATCATTCTTCTCGTCGCATTGTTGCCGGTCACGCGTTGGCTCGTCGGCACGACCATGGGCACTTGGGCGGCGGTGGTGCCGCTGGCCGTGCACCTGATTCCGTTTTTTGCGCGCGTTACGCAAGTGGGGCTGCGCGAAATCGATCCGGGGCTGATCGAGGCGGCCCGCGCGATGGGGTGCCGCCGTTGGCACATCGTGCGCCACGTGCTGTTGCCCGAAGCGTTGCCGGCCATTCTGGGCGGGGCGACGGTAACGGTGATCGCGATGGTGGGCGCGTCGGCGATGGCCGGTGCCGTGGGGGCGGGTGGTCTGGGCGATCTGGCAGTGCGCTACGGCTACGAACGCTATGAGACGAGCGTGATGTTCAACGTGATCATCATTCTCGTGGCGCTGGTGACCTTCGTGCAATTTGCGGGCGAACGCCTCGCGCGCCGCGTCGATCATCGGCGATAGACCGATCACCATGCGACGCGCGTGCGTCATCAAGTGCGTCATCAAAAAAATGGGGCCGCCTGAGTGAATCAGGCGGCCCCATTGTCATGCAGCGATCAGGTTATCAAGCCATCAATACCCGAGCGCGAGACCCGTATTGCGGCGCGGATCGTTGGCACCGTAGAAGCGGTTCTTGCCGATCGGCTTGCCGCCCAGCGACGGCGCACCGACCAGAATCGCAGCGATGTGATTCGCGGGTTGCGGGCCGGCAAACTTCTGGCCCCAGCTCTCGAGAATCTTCTGCGTATCCGGGCTCAGGGCAAACGCTTCGATGTTGGTCGATTCCGGCATCCACTGCTGGTGGAAGCGCGGCGCATCCACCGCTTCTTGCAGGTTCATGCCGTAGTCGATCATGTTGAGCATCGTGAGCAGCGTGGCCGTAATGATGCGGCTGCCGCCCGGCGTACCGACGACCATCACCGTCTTGCCATCCTTGGTGACGATGGTCGGGCTCATCGACGACAGCGGGCGACGGCCCGGGCCGATGGCGTTCGCTTCGCCCTGAATCAGGCCGTACATGTTGGGCACACCCACCTTGGAGGTGAAGTCGTCCATCTCGTCGTTGAGCAGCACGCCCGTGCCGTTGGCCATGACCTTCGCGCCGAACCAGTCGTTGAGCGTGTAGGTGACGGACACGGCATTGCCATCCTTGTCGACGATCGAGTAGTGCGTCGTGTTGCTGCCTTCATGCGGCGGCACACCCGGCTTGATCTCTTGCGAGATACCGGCCTTCTGCGGGTTGATCGCGGCACGAATCTTCGCGGCGTAGTCCTTGTCGAGCAGATGCGCGAGCGGGTTCTTCACGAAGTCCGGGTCGCCCAGATAGCTGTTGCGGTCGACGTAGGCGTGACGCATGGCTTCGATGGTGTAGTGCACGCCCTGGGCCGAGTGATAGCCCAGTTCCTTCATCGGATAGCCTTCGAGAATATTCATGATCTCGCAGATCACCACGCCGCCCGAGCTCGGGGGCGGGGCCGAGACCACGTGATAGCCGCGGTAATCGCATTCCACCGGGGCCAGTTCGCGCGTCTTGTACTGGTCGAGATCGGCCTGCGTGATGATGCCACCGCCCGCCTTCATCGAGGCCACGAGCTTGTCGGCGACTTCACCCTTGTAGAAGCCGTCGGTGCCCTTGGCGCTGATCAGGCGCAGCGTGCGCGCGAGATCCTTCTGCACCAGACGCTCGCCCGGCTGGAACGGCTGACCCTTGTTCATGAAGATGGCGCCCGAGTTGGCGCGGTCTTTCTCGAAGTCCTTGGTCGACGTCCACAGCATGTCCACGTCGCCCTGCTCGAGCACGAAGCCCTTGTCGGCCAGCGTGATGGCCGGCGAGATCAGTTGCTGACGCGTCTTCGTGCCGTACTTCTCACGTGCGTACTCCATGCCCGATACGGTGCCCGGCACACCCACGGCCAGATAGCCAGTGGTGGAGGCGCCCTTGATGACGTTGCCGTCCTTATCGAGGTACATGTTGGCGGTGGCAGCCAGCGGGGCCTTCTCGCGGAAGTCGAGGAAGGTCTTGCGGCCGTCGGCGAGTTGAATCGTCATGAAGCCGCCGCCGCCGATGTTGCCGGCTGCCGGATACACCACGGCCAGCGCATAGCCCACGGCCACTGCGGCATCGATCGCGTTGCCGCCGGACTTGAGCACTTCGACGCCGACCTTCGATGCGATGTGCTGCGCGGTCACGACCATGCCGTTCTCGGCGCCCACCGGCGCCTGCGACGCCGCGTGAACGTTGAACAGCGCACAGCTCAGGGCTGTGGCCAGTAACGCTTTGGAGAAGGTTTGATTTTTCATCGTCTTTCTGTTCTTGAGCGATTGAGCGACATAAGGAAACTGCTGGATTGCGCGCGCGACGTTTCGCACGGACGGGCAGCTCGCTCGAACTGACGGGTGCCTGAGGCTGGCACCGTCGGGGGGGGCGATGTCTCCGCTGCCTTGTTGCCGTCGTGCGGAAAAATTCCGTCGGCAAACAAGACGGTAACGCAAATTGAGTAATTGGGGAAAGATGCGTCAAAAGTCCGGGCGACGGGCCACTACGCGCATTGGCGTGGCACTGGACAAATGTGCGGAGTGCGTCAAACCCTTCGCCGGTAAGCGTTGAGTTCGATATGGGGTCAGATGAGTGCGAGTGTTTGGCCGCCGAAACGATGGGGCCGGCGTGTGAAATCGCCGAAGGGCTGTTGCATCGTCGCCACGCCGGTTTGACGGCAAAAAAACCGGGGCGTGGCGACGATTGGAATCAAACCGGAATCAGACCAGCAGGTCTTCGTAGAACGCGCCGAAGGGGCGCGTCGGATGGGCGATCTGAATTTCGAGAATCCACAGGCCGCCGCTGGGCGTGTCGGCCAGATCGGCGAGCCTGCCGGCCTTATAGATGGCGTGCGGGAAGTCGCTCACGCGATGGCCCTTGATGTCGAGGTTGAGCACCCAGCCGAGCGCTTTGGCCTGCGACTGGGCGAACTCGTAGAGCGCCTGACCGCTCACGCCTTGCGTGCGCCAGTGGTCCTGCACGATCTCGAACAGGCGCTTGGCGTCATCCGCGCAGCGCTGCATTTCCGGGTCGCTGCCGGTGGTGCGCGTAAAGCCGCAATCGCCCTCATGCGCACCGAACACCACGCCGATGTCGATGAAGTAGATGTCGTCGTCGCCAAGCACCGGATCGTCGTCGCTGCGCTCGCTGAAGGTGCGCAGCGTGTTCTTGCCGAAGCGGATCAGCACCGGGTGCCAGATACGGTCCATGCCGAGCTGGCCAAGCAACGCCTTGCTGGCGGCGATGGCCTCCGATTCGCGCATGCCCGGCTGGATCAGGGCCGCGATCTTCTCGGTGGCGTCCCACGTAAGGGCTTGGGCACGCTGCATGGCGGCGGCGCTGAACTTTGCCCCGACGGCTTCTCTTTCTGCCAACTCCATCTCATTTCTCCGCGATATTCAAGACTTGTGGGGAGCGCTCGCTGCCGTGAAAGGCCGGGTGCGAGCGTCATGGCGTTAAGGATAATGGCTAACTTGTATAATTCGAAGCGCCATTTCCCCGTCGTTTGATTGGGCCACTTTGAATTCACGCAGCCTCTCATTCCCATGCGCCGACGTCATATCAGCGAATCGCTTGAACTGCCGCTCACCGAACGGCGCGAGAAGGAAACGCGGCAGGCGTGGGTGTACCGCTGCGTGCGCGAGCGCATCGTGGCAGGGGAGTTACGACGCGGCGACCGGCTGCCGTCTACGCGCACGCTCGCGGAGCGCTGGGGCGTGTCGCGCGGCATCGTCGAGCTGGCGTTCGAGCAACTCACGCTGGAAGGCTACGTGGCCAGCCGCGTGGGCGCGGGAACAGAAGTGGTGGCGGATCTGAGCGAGCCGGCAGCGACCGCAGCGCGTGAAGGCGCCGAACTCTCGCCATCTCCAATATCACCGACATCCCCATTACCGCAGTTCGAGACAGCGGCGTCGCTGTCGCTCAAGACGGGGCGCTCGGTCGACGTGGCATTGTTTTCGTTGCCCGCGTGGCGCCGGCATATGAATTTCGCGCTGCGCACGGTGACCTCGGCGGAACTGGCCGATACCGATCCGCGCGGCTACGGACCCTTGCGGGAGAGCATCGCCCGCTACTTGCGCGTCACGCGCGGCATCACCTGCGACGCCGATCACATCGTGATGACCACGGGCATCCGCCACGCCATCGATCTGGTCACCGACGTGCTGGCCGACGCCGACACGACCTACTACCTCGAAGATCCCGGCTACAAGAACCTCGCGTCGCTGATCGGCGCACCGCCGGAGCGTTGCGTGGGCGTGCCTGTCGACGACGAGGGGTTTTGTGCGGACGCGGCGGATCGCGTCGGCCGCCCGGGCATCGCCTACGTGACGCCTGCGCATCAGGCCCCGCTGGGCACGACGATGTCGATCAACCGGCGCATGCAGATGCTGGCATGGGCCGAGGCGCGCGACGTGTGGATCATCGAGGACGACTACGACAGCGAGTTCAGCTACGGCAGTGCGCCGCTGCCTGCGCTCAAGGCGATCGATACGCAGGGACGCGTGATCCATTGCAGCAGCTTCAACAAGTCGCTGTTCCCGTCGCTGCGCATTGGCTTTCTGCTCGCGCCTCCGGCGTTGCTGCCGCGTATTGCTGCGTTGCGCTCGGCGTCGGGCCGCGCCAACAGTCTGATCGAACAGATGGCGCTCGCGCGTTATATCGACGCTGGCGATTTTGCCCGCCATTTGCGCGCGTCACGCAGCGTGTATCTACGGCGTCGCAATCTGATGCTCGATACGTTGCGCGCCAATCTGCGCACGCCGTGCCATGTCTCGGGCGAACATGCCGGGTTTCATTTCGTGCTGTGGCTGCCGCAGCAGATCGACGAGACGCAGATAGTCGACGCGCTGCGTGCACAGGGCGTATTTGTCGAGGGGCTGGGGGAATTTGCCCGGGCACAGCGCATGGCGCCCGGACTGGTGCTGGGCTACGCCGCCTTCGACGACGCGCGGGTCATCGAAGTGGCGAAGCAGGTGGCGAGGGTTATCGACGCGTACGCAGTTCCAGCCGGATGACAAACCATCCGGCGACGGCCGACATGATGGCCAGCGCGTACCACGTGAGCATGTAGCTCATATGGTTGTTGGGGAACTGCACCACGGTGAGCCCGCCGACCGGGTAGTCGCGCGCTTGCGTATTGGTGATGTTGCCCGTCGTGGCCTCGCCGTCGCCATTGGGCACCGCGCGCGCGGCACCGACGGGGCCGTCGGCATCCACGAAATACGGTGCCACGTCCGACAGCCCGCGTGCGGCGGCGATGGCCGCGACATCGCGCGAATACCAGAGGTTTTCCGAGGGCGAGTTCTTGCGCAGAAAGCCGCCACCGGCTTCCGTCATGCGCAGCAGCCCGGTGACCGTCACGTCGCCAGACGGCGCGGGCGGCACCGCTTCCTTCCAGCCCGGCGGCACGAAACCGCGATTGACGATCACCTCGCTGCCATCCGCGGTGCGCAGCGGCGTGAGCACCCAGTAGCCGCCCCCGAGATCGGTGACGGCCTGCACCAGCGTGTCTTTGTCGAACGCATAGGTGCCGGTGAGCGAGATGTGGCGGTATTCGTCGTCGGCCGCAGTGATAGCCGGCCATTGCGCGCGAGTGGGCGCGGCGACGGGTGGCGCATGCACGCGGGTATTCACACGCTCGATCAATTCGAGCTTCCACGCGCGGCGATGCAACTGCCACGTACCGAGGGATACGAACACGGAGATCAGGACCAGCGTGATGACGCCGAGAAAGACCAGCCGGAGGGGGGAGGGACGCCGGCGGGCGTCCCCCGAATCACGAAGTTGACTGCTGCTCAAGGGTAATGCCGTTCAAGGGAGGTTTTTCGTATCCTGCATCATACCCGGCATCATGTTTTGGTTCAGGTGATACATCACCCAGAGCGAACCCGAGAGCGCGATCACGACCAGCACGATCGTGAAGATGAGCGAGAGCAGGTTCCAGCCGCCCTCCGACTTCCCGTTCATGTGCAGGAAGTAGATCATGTGCACCACGATCTGAATGGCGCCCAAAAACAGAATCATGATCGCGGTGGTGCTCGACTTCTCGAACACCCCGCCCATCACGAACCAGAACGGAATCGCGGTGAGCACCACCGACAGGATGAAGCCGGTCGCATAGCCACGGAACGTGCTGTGTGGCCCTTCGTCCTCGTGGCCGTGGTCGTCACCATGATCGTGCCCTTCGGCACCGTGCAGCGTCGAATCGTGCGAACTCACGGCAGCACTCCCATGAGATAGACAAACGTGAAGACGCCGATCCACACGACGTCCAGAAAGTGCCAGAACATCGACAGGCACATCAGGCGGCGCCGGTTGGGCGCCGTCAGGCCATGCTTGCCGACCTGCACCATCAGCGTGATGAGCCAGATGATCCCGAACGTGACGTGCAGCCCGTGCGTGCTCACCAGCGTGAAGAACGACGACAGGAACGCACTGCGCCACGGCCCGGCACCCTCATGAATCAGGTTGGCGAATTCGTAGAGTTCGAGCGAGAGGAAGGCCGCGCCGAGCACCCCGGTGACCGCCAGCCAGCCAAGCACCGCGCTCTGGCGGCGCTTCTGCATTTCCAGCATCGAAAAGCCGTAGGTGATCGACGAGAGCAGCAGGAACGTGGTATTCACCGCGACCAGCGGCAGCTCGAACAACTCCGCACCGGTGGGGCCGCCCGCGTAATTGCGGCCGAGCACCCCGTACGCCGCGAACAGGCAGGCGAACACGAGGCAGTCGCTCATCAGATAAAGCCAGAAGCCGAGCAGTGTGCCGTTGGGCGGATGGTAATCGCTCGACATCATGAAGCGCAGTTCGCCCTCGCGCGGTGGCGCGGGCGTGTGCGCTGCGGCGGGCGCGCCGCCGACGGGGAAGGGTGCGGTCGTATCAGACATGCTGGGCGAGCAGCTGCGTGCGCGCTGCCTCCGTGTGTTCGACCTGATCGGCCGGGACGTAATACTCGCGGTGATAGTTGAACGTGTGGCCGATCGCCGTCGCCAGCAGCGCGATGAACGACACGATCACAATCAGCCACATATGCCAGATCAACCCGAAGCCGCATATCGTCGCGAGCCCGGCGAGGATGATGCCTGCCCCGGTGTTCTTCGGCATGTGAATCGGAAGGAAGCCGGACTCCGGTCGCTTGAAGCCGTGCTGCTTCATCTGCCACCACGCGTCGTTGTCGTGAACGATCGGCGTGAACGCGAAGTTGTAGACCGGCGGCGGCGACGAGGTCGACCATTCCAGCGTGCGGCCATTCCATGGGTCGCCGGTGTCGTCGCGCAACTCGTCCCGGCGACGGTAGCTGACCACCAACTGGATGAGGAAGCAGCCGATCCCCAGCGCGATGAGCAGCGCGCCGACGGCCGCCACTTGGAACCAGATCTGCAACGACATATCGTCGAAGTGGCTCATGCGGCGCGTCACGCCCATGAGGCCGAGCAGATACAGCGGCATGAACGCGACGTAGAAGCCGATGAACCAGAACCAGAACGAACACTTGCCCCAGAACGGATCGAGCTTGTAGCCGAACGCTTTCGGGAACCAGTAGGTGATGGCGGCCATGATGCCGAAGATCACGCCACCGATGATCACGTTGTGGAAGTGGGCGATCAGGAACAGGCCGTTGTGCAGCGAGAAGTCGGCGGGCGGCACAGCCAGCAGCACACCGGTCATGCCGCCGATCACGAACGTCACCATGAAGCCGAGGGTCCAGAGCATCGGCACTTCGAAGCGGATGCGCCCGCGGTACATCGTGAACAGCCAGTTGAACATCTTCGCGCCGGTCGGTATCGAGATGATCATCGTCGTGATACCGAAGAACGAATTCACACTCGCGCCCGAGCCCATCGTGAAGAAGTGGTGCAGCCACACGAGATACGACAGCACGGTAATCACGACCGTGGCGTACACCATCGACGCGTAACCGAACAGACGCTTGCCGGAGTAGGTGGACACCACTTCGGAGAACACGCCGAACACCGGCAGCACGAGAATGTAGACCTCGGGGTGGCCCCAGATCCAGATCAGGTTCACGTACATCATGGCGTTGCCGCCGAGATCGTTCGTGAAGAAGTTGGTGCCGGCGTAGCGGTCCAGCGCGAGCAGGGCGAGCACGGCGGTCAGCACCGGGAACGCAGCCACGATCAGCACGTTGGTGCACAGCGAGGTCCACGTGAACACCGGCATGCGCATCATGGACATACCCGGCGCGCGCATCTTCACGATGGTCACCAGCAGGTTGATCCCGGATAGCAACGTGCCTATCCCGGCGATCTGCAACGCCCATATGTAGTAATCGACACCGACGTCGGGGCTTTGCAGAATGCCCGACAGCGGCGGGTACGCCAGCCAGCCCGTGCGGGCGAATTCACCGACGAACAGCGACATCATCACGAGCACCGCACCGCTCGTGGTCATCCAGAAGCTGAAGTTGTTGAGGAACGGAAACGCCACGTCGCGCGCGCCGATTTGCAGCGGCACAACAAAGTTCATCAGGCCGGTGACGAGCGGCATCGCCACGAAGAAGATCATGATCACGCCGTGCGCGGTGAAGATCTGATCGTAGTGGTGCGGCGGCAGATACCCCATGTTGTCGCCGAACGACACCGACTGTTGCAGCCGCATCATCGCCGCGTCGGCAAAGCCGCGCAGCAGCATGATGATGCCGAGAATCACATACATGATGCCGATCTTCTTGTGATCGATGCTCGTGAACCACTCTCGCCAGAGGTAGCCCCAGAGTTTGAAGTATGTGATCGCACCCAGTACCACGATGCCGCCGACGGCGACCCCCGCAAACGTCGCGAGAAGAATGGGCTCGTGGTAGGGGATGGCCTCCAGCGTCAGTCGGCCGAAGATCAGTTTGACGATGTCCAGGTGCTCGAGCATAGGATCATTCGCGCGCGGGGCGCGTCATTGTCGAGGGTTGGGCGCGCGGCGCCTCACTGTGTGAGCCCTTCGCCGGGGGCACGCCGTAGCGTGGCGTCGGCGAGCGGACCGCCGCTCAGACGGGTTGCAAACTGGGAAGTGTTGTCGGCGGTGCACATGGCGTCGGCGAGCAGCGCATCGGTCTTGCCGCCGCGCATCTTCCACGACGCCGTGCCGACTTTGCCGACTTTGCCGTCACGCGATTCATTGGCCGCGTGCTTGTGATTGGGCTGATCCATCATGTCCTTCAGGCAAGGCTGCCCTGACTGGACACAGCGGTTCAGAATCGCATCGTAGAGATTGGGCGCGACGTCGCCGTAGTACTGCACCGGCACCCATTCGCTGGGTTGCGTGAGGGCTTCGTACTTGTCGCGCGAGAGATTCTGGCCCTTCGCCTTGACCTGTTGCACCCACGCGTCGAATTCCTCCGCCGTCATGCCGTGGAACTTGAAGCGCATACCCGAGAAGCCCGCGCCGCTGTAGTTCGCCGAGAAGCCGTCGTAGACGCCGGGCTTGTTGATGACCGCGTGCAGCTTCGTTTCCATGCCCGGCATGGCGTAGACCTGACCGGCGAGGGCGGGCACGAAGAACGAATTCATCATCGTCGTCGACGTGATTTCGAAGCGAATCGGGCGGTCGACCGGCGCCGCCAGTTCATTGACGGTGGCGATGCCCTGATCGGGGTAGAAGAACAGCCATTTCCAGTCCATCGCCACCACTTGCACCGTCAACGGGCGCGTGTCAGGCGGAATCTCGCGTTTGGCGTCGATCCGTTCCAGTGGCCGATACGGATCGAGCTTGTGCGTGCTCACCCAAGTGAGGGCGCCGAGCGCGATGATGATGAGCAGGGGTGCCGCCCAGATCAGCAGCTCGAGCAGTGTCGAGTGATCCCATTCGGGCGTGTAGACGGCGTCTTTGTTCGATGCCCGGTATCGCCAGGCAAAGAGCAGCGTGAGCGCGATCACCGGAATGATGATCAGCAGCATCAGGATGGTGGAAACGATAATGATGTCCCGCTGCCTCACCGCGAGATCGCCCGCAGGCGACATCAAAACGGTATTGCAGCCGGACAGCAAAGCGGCGGCGGGGAGCAAAAGTACCCCGCGAAGGAACTTGGGGGAAGTCATGCTGCGATCGATGAACCGTAGCCGTGGACCGGACCCATCATGGACTTCACACCCCGATGCAAGATACTAGGGTAAACCCGATAGCGTCGATTCGAGTAACCTGCGATGCTTTTCGGGCACGAGTGTCATCGTCATCCCGATCCGCAAGGGGGTCCGATAATGTCAAGCAGTGCTCATCAATCGCCGACCCCACCCGGTTCGCCGAGTGCTTCGACTGCGCACGATCACGGCAACAAGTCTCGCATTGCCCCTGAGGAAATCGCGGTAGGCGTTGTCGTCGGACGCGCCTCCGAGTACTTCGATTTCTTCGTGTTCGGCATTTCTGCCGTCCTCGTCTTTCCGCACGTTTTCTTCCCGTTTGCCGACGGCCTGCACGGCCTGCTGTACTCGTTCACGATCTTCTCGTTCGCGTTTATTTCGCGCCCGTTCGGCACGACGCTATTCATGAACGTGCAGCGGCGCTGGGGCCGTAGCGTCAAGCTCACGGCAGCGCTGTTCGTACTCGGCACAGCGACGGCCGGCATGGCGTTTCTGCCGGGCTATGCGGTGCTGGGCGACCGTGCGATCTGGCTGCTCGCGTTCTTCCGCTTGGTGCAGGGCATCGGCTTCGGCGGCTCGTGGGATGGTCTGCCGTCGCTGCTCGCCATGAACGCGCCGCCGCACCGTCGCGGCTGGTATTCGATGATGGGGCAGTTGGGCGCGCCGATCGGCTTTCTCATCGCGGGCGGCTTGTTCCTGTTCCTGCACTGGAGTCTCGAGAGCGACGACTTTCTCACGTGGGGCTGGCGTTATCCGTTCTATGTGGCCTTCGCGGTGAACGTGGTGGCGCTGTTTGCGCGCCTGCGTCTGGTGGTCACGAACGAGTACACCGAGATGCTCGAAGAAGGGCAACTGGAGCCGATCAGCACGCGTGAGATGGTGCGCTCGCAGGGTTACAACATCTTCCTTGGCGCGTTTGCGGCGCTTGCCAGCTATGCGCTGTTCCACTTGGTGACGGTGTTCCCGTTGTCGTGGATTTCTCTGCAAAACACGCAAGATCTCGACAGTGTGTTGATCGTGCAACTGTGCGGTGCTGTCATCGCCATTATTTGCACGGTGATTTCGGGGCGCATCGCCGACCGGCTCGGGCGACGCACGACACTCGGTCTCTTCGCGATTTTTATCGGCATCTTCGCGCTCTTCGCACCCTATCTGATGGGCGGCGGTTCGACCCGGCAGGACATCTTCATTCTGGTGGGCTTCGGGTTGCTCGGTCTATCGTATGGACAGGCGGCGGGGACGGTGACGTCGAATTTCGAACAGCGCTTCCGTTACACGGGGGCGGCGCTCACCACCGACTTTGCGTGGCTGTTCGGCGCGGCATTCGCTCCACTCGTCGCGCTGGGGTTGTCAGCGGAATTCGGGCTGGTTGCCGTGAGCGTCTATCTGCTCTCCGGCACGGTGTGTACGTTGCTGGCGCTGCGCATCAACAAAGCGCTGGAAACGCGCGACTGATTGTTTCTCTGTTCATCACCACGGCGCGGCGTAGACCGCGCCGTTTCATTTCCACGCCACACATTTCACGCCTCACACGTCATGCAGCATGCCGACAATCGCCGCCGTGATGTCGCGAGTGCGCGAGTCGTGCTCGCGATGAATCATGCCGACCGTGCGCAACAGCGGCGGCTCGGCAATCGGCACGATGCGCAGCAGCGGGTCGGCCTGCCAGTCGCCGCGATGCAGCAGCGGCAGCACCGATACGCCGACGTTCTTGCGCACGAGCGCGACGATGGTCTCGATCGAGTTCAATTCGAGATATTCCGTGACGGTCAGTTTCGCTGCGCGCAACGCCTGCTCCACCACCAGCCCCGTACGCACGCGCCGGTCGAAGCGCAGGAACGCGTGTTCATCGAGAACGGACTGCGGATTGGCGTCCGGCGTCGCGTCCCAGACCTCCCGATTGACGACCATCACCATCGGCTCGGTATAGAGCGGCGTCCACACCAGACCGTCGGGACGTGCATCGTCGGCGCGGGCGACCACGGCGGCAATATCGACTTCGCCCTGTTCGACGAGATCGGTCAGCTCATCCGAACGTGCCGACGTGAGCCGAACATCGAGCCCGGGATGCGCCGTCTTCAGCTCGGCCACGACCAGCGAGAGCGCCCCGATGACCGACACGACGGCACCGATGGTCACTGGCCCTTGCATCGCGTCGAGGGGCGAGGCCGTCAGGTCGGCGGTGAGCGCCAGAATCCGTTCGATGCGCGGAAACAGCTCGCGCCCTTGCCGTGTGAGCGTGATCTGCCGCCCGCGGCGGTCGAACAGGCGCTGACCAACGGCGTCTTCGAGTCCGCGCATTTGCAGACTCACGGCCGCCTGCGTGAGTGCGGCACGCTCGGCAGCGGCGGCAAACGAGCCGGTTTGTGCCACCAGCCGGAACGTTTTCATCATGCGCAGTGTGAGCATTTGGGAAGTAAAAATAATTTACGTATCGAAAAGAAATATTAATATTTTCTATTGATCCGTGGGGGACATAATCGTGTCATGCAATCCGCTCATGACCGAGCCCGCCCATAACAACGCACCCATGACCCTGCCCGCAGAACCCGCGCCGGTGCTCGATGTGACCGGCCTGTCACTGAAGTTCTCCCGCGCTGCCGATGCGCCGAATCTGATCGACGGCGTGTCGTTCGCGGTTCACCCCGGCAAGACGCTGTGCATCGTCGGCGAGTCGGGCTGCGGCAAGAGCGTGACGTCGCTCGCGCTCATGGGTCTGCTGCCGAGCCCGCCGGCCAATCTGGTCGCGGGCCGCGCCATGTTCGAAGGGCACGATCTGCTGGCGTTGCCCGAGCGCGAGTTCGCCGACATGCGCGGCAACCGGCTTGCGATGATCTTTCAGGAACCGATGACGTCGCTGAACCCGGCGTTCACCATCGGCCATCAAATCGAAGAGGGTATTCGCCGTCATCGCGGTCTCGACCGCAAGGCGGCGCGTGCCGAAGCGCTCGCGATGCTGAAACTGGTGCGCATTCCGGCGCCCGAGACACGGCTCGACAACTATCCGCACGAACTCTCCGGCGGCATGCGCCAGCGCGTGATGATCGCGATGGCGCTCGCCAACCGTCCGGCGCTGCTCATCGCCGACGAACCGACCACCGCGCTCGACGTCACCATTCAGGCGCAGGTACTCACCCTGATTCAGACGCTGCAACGCGAGACCGGGACCGCCGTGGTGCTGATCACGCACGATCTCGGCGTGGTGGCAGAAGTGGCCGATCACGTCGCCGTGATGTACGCGGGACGCATCGTGGAATACGGCAGTGTCGACGAGATCTTCGACGATCCGCAGCATCCTTATACGATTGGCCTGATGGGCGCGATTCCGTCCATCGGCAAGCGCGAAGGCACGCTCGCGACCATTCGCGGCTCGGTGCCGTCGCCCGAGCGCATGCCGGCCGGGTGCCGCTTTGCGCCGCGCTGTCCGTTTGCCGAAGTGCGCTGCACGCAACAGGCGCCGGTCGAGCGCACACTGTCGGGCACGCATCGCGTCGCGTGCTGGCTGGCACCGGTCGACGCGCTCACGCCGCCCGCAACCCCGATGGAAGAGGTGGCCGCATGACAGCGTTGCTCGAAGCTCGCGATCTGACCAAACACTTCGGCGGTCACCGCGTCGGTTTTTCGCGCGCGCCCACGGTGTACGCCGTGAATGGCGTCTCGTTCTCGGTGCAGGCGGGCGAAACGTTCGCCATCGTCGGCGAGTCGGGCTGCGGAAAATCCACGCTTGGTCGACTGTTGCTGCGCTTGCTCGATGCCACGCGCGGGGAAGTGCGCTATCAGGGCGAAGACATCATGAAGCTAGGCGCCGGTGCGATGCGGCGTCTGCGGCGTGAATTGCAGATCATCTTTCAAGACCCGTTCGCCTCGCTCAACCCGAGCATGACCGTGGGCAGCCTGATTGCCGAGCCGATTGCGCTGCACGGCCTCGCCCATGGCCGCGCACGCGACGACCGGGTGGCCGACCTGCTGCGCACCGTCGGTCTGCAACCGGACTATGCGCAGCGCTTTCCGCACGAATTCTCCGGCGGCCAGCGTCAGCGCATCGGCATCGCCCGGGCGCTTGCGGGGGAGCCGCGCGTGATCATCGGCGACGAACCCGTCTCTGCGCTCGACGTGTCCGTGCAGGCGCAGGTCATCAATCTGCTCGAACGTCTGAAGCACGATCTGGGGCTCACGCTCATCATGGTCGCGCACGATCTGGCCGTCATTCGTCACATGAGCGACCGGGTCGCCGTGATGTATCTGGGCGAGATTGTGGAACTGGCCAGCGCCGATGCGCTGTTCGACAACCCGCTGCATCCGTACACGCAGGCGCTGTTGCAGGCGATTCCGGCAAGCAGCCCGCACGTGCGCCGCAGCCGCGCCCCGCTGGGCGGCGAATTGCCGAGCCCGACCGCACCGCCGCCCGGTTGCCGTTTTCACCCGCGCTGTCCGCATGCGCGCGAGGTGTGCCGCGAGCAACGCCCGATCGACGAGGTATTACCCGACGGCCGTCAGGTCGCGTGTCACTTCTGGCGGGACATCCAGAATGCGGGCGCGAGCCCCACACTCGTCACGCCGCCAAGCGAAAAGCTGACGGCGCGTCTGGCGCTGTATCGCGCACGGCAGGCGCAGGCCGACGCGGCTGTCGCCAGCTAACACCCACACGATTCCGATAAACACTCACGAGAGACCTCACGCATGCGCAACGTTCTGCTCGATTTCGCTCTGGCTGCCGCACTGACCACGGGCGCCGCGTCGGCGATGGCCCAGTCGGCCATTCGCATTGGTTTGCAGGAAGATATCGGTTCGCTCGACCCGGCGCGCAGTTCGCAGGTCGTCGACCGCATGGTGTTGCGCTCGCTGTGCAGCTCGCTGGTCGATATCTCGCCGGATCTGAAGTTCGTGCCGATGCTGGCCACGTCGTGGAGCGTGAGCGCCGACGGCAAGACGTGGACGTTCAAGCTGCGTCAGGGCGCGAAGTTCCACGACGACGAGCCGTTCAACGCCAAGGCCGTGAAGGCCAACCTCGACCGCGCGCGCAGCATGCCGGCGAGCAATCGCAAGAGCGAGTTGTCGTCCATCGATCACGTCGACGTGGTGGACGATTCGACCGTCAACATCGTGCTCAAGGCACCGGACTCTGCGCTGCTCGCCACGTTGTCCGATCGCGCCGGCATGATGCTGGCCCCCAAGACACTGGCTGACGACGCCGCCGTGCAGGCCCGCCCGGTGTGCTCTGGTCCGTACAAGTTCGTGCAGCGCGTGCAGAACGACCGCGTCGTGCTGGAGAAATTCGCGGGCTTCTGGGATGCCGACAAATACCCGATCCAGAAGGTCACCTTCCTGCCGATTCCCGACACGACCGTGCGTCTCGCGAACGTGCGCTCCGGCTCGCTCGACATGCTCGAGCGTCTCTCGCCGTCCGACGTGAAGTCGGTCAAGCGCGATGCCAATCTGAATTTCCTGACCATCGACGGTCTGGGCTATTACGGCCTGACGTTCAACGTGGCGGCCAATGCGCCCAAGGCCCTGCGCGACAAGCGCGTGCGTGAAGCCTTCGATCTGGCCATCGATCGCGACGCCATCAATCAGGTGATCGGCGGCGGCATCTTCACGCCTGCCAATCAGGCGCTGCCCAAGAGCGGCCAGTACTACGACACGGCGATCAAGTCGACCAAGCGCGACGTGGCGAAGGCGAAAGCACTGCTCAAGTCGGCAGGCTTCGAGAAGGTGGACGTGACGCTAAGCTTCGGCAACAACACCGTGTCGAACCAGATGGCGCAGATGCTGCAGGCGATGCTCGCCGAGGCGGGCATTACGCTGAAGCTGCGTCCGATGGACTACGCCGCAGCACTCGACGCCGCGCACCGTGGCGACTTCGATGTGCTCTACAACGGCTGGTCGGGCCGCGTGGACCCGGACGGCAACCTGCATCAGTTTGTGACCTGCAAGGGCAACCTGAACTATGGCCAGTATTGCAATGCCGACGTCGACAAGCTGCTTAACGACGCCCGCGTGAAGTCCAGCGTGGCCGAGCGCAAGCCGCTGTACGACGCTGCCAACAAGATCCTCGCCGACGACAACCCGATTCTGTACCTGTACGTGCAGCCGTGGCCGTATGTGCTCACGAAGAAGGTGCAGGGCTTCGTGCCGTATCCCGACGGTCTGATCCGTCTGCGCGGCGTGAGCCTCAAGGGCTGAGGGAGCGAGGTAAGCCATGCTGCGTCTCGTCCTCCATCGCGCGCTCGTCGCTATTCCGACACTGTTTATCGTGTCGATGCTGATCTTCGGGCTGCAAAAAATGCTGCCCGGCGATCCCGTGCTCGCGATGGCTGGCGAGGACCAGAACCCGCAGGTCATCGCGGCGCTGCGCGAGAAGTATCACCTCGACAAGCCGCTGCCCACGCAGTACGCACTGTGGATGGGGGACGTGCTGCATGGCAACCTCGGCAATTCGCTGCGCACCGGCGAACCGGTGACGACCCTCATCGCGCAGAAGCTGCCGGTGACGCTGCAACTAGCGTCGCTCGGCCTGCTCATCGCCATCGGTATCGGTATTCCACTGGGCATTCTGTCGGCGGCGAATCGCGGCAAAGCGGTGGACTACGGTGCCAATGTGCTGGCGCTGTCGGGCATGTCGATTCCCAACTTCTGGCTGGGCATCTTGCTGATCTTTCTGGTGTCGGTGCGCTGGCAGTTGCTGCCGTCGTCGGGCTACGTGCCGCCGGGCGAAGACCTGTGGATGAGCTTCAAGACGATGATCATGCCGGCCTTCGTATTGGGGGCGGCGCTGGGCGCGCAACTGATGCGTCATACGCGCAGTGCCATGCTCAGCGTGCTGCGCACCGACTACATTCGTACCGCGCGCGCCAAGGGGTTGTTGCGCGGCACCGTGGTGCTCAAGCATGCGTTTCGTAATGCGCTGATTCCGATCGTCACGGTACTGGCGCTGCTCTTCGGCGAACTGCTCGCCGGCGCGGTACTGACCGAACAGGTCTTCACGATCCCGGGCTTCGGCAAGCTGGTGGTCGACGCGGTGTTCAACCGCGATTACGCGGTGGTGCAGGGCGTCGTGCTCGTCACCGCTGTGAGTTTCATCGCGCTGAATCTGGTGGCCGACGTGCTGTATGTATTGCTCAACCCGCGCCTGCGCCGGGCCTGAGGCTTATTCTCTCTGACTGAACATGGCCGCCTTGCCCACGACTCCTTCCACACCGTCCACGCCGCCCGCACCTGTCGCTGCCTCTGCATCGGCAGCAGCGAGCGCCGAGCGTCTGCCGCGCCGCCGTCATCGCGGGCTGCGTAAATTCGCGCGCAACCGTGCGGCGGTTGCCGGGGCGATCATCGTCGCGTTCGCCGTGCTCGTCGCGTTGCTCGCGCCGTTGATCTCCCCTTACGATCCGATCGCCACCAGCTTCATGACCGTGCGTCAGGCACCCAGCGCGCTGCATTGGTTCGGGACTGACGAACTCGGGCGCGACATTCTCGCGCGCATGATTTACGGCGCGCGTGCGTCGCTCGCGGCGGGTGTCGTGTCGGTAGGCATTGCGGTGATCATCGGTGTGCCGCTGGGGCTGCTGGCCGGTTACTTCGGCCGCTGGGTCGATGCCATCGTGTCGCGTCTGGCCGATGCGCTGCTCTCGATCCCGTTCCTTATTCTCGCCATCGCCATGGCGGCGTTTCTCGGGGCGAGCCTGACCAACGCGATGATCGCCATTGGTGTCTCTGCCATGCCGCGTTTCGTGCGGTTGGCACGAGGGCAAGCGCTCACGGTCAAGGCGGAAGAATATGTCGAAGGCGCGCGCGCCATCGGCCTGTCGGATACGCGCATCATCGTGCGCTACATCCTGCCGAACGTGCTGCCCCCGATCATCGTGCAGGCGAGCCTGACGGTGGCGACGGCCATCATTGCCGAAGCGAGTCTGTCGTTTCTGGGGCTGGGCCAATTGCCGCCGATGCCCTCGTGGGGCTCGATGCTCAATACCGCCAAGGACTTCGTCGAACAAGCGCCTTGGATGTCGATTTTCCCCGGTATCGCCATCTTTTTGACGGTACTCGGATTCAACCTGCTGGGAGACGGTTTGCGCGATGCGCTCGATCCGCGCGAACAGTAACGAGGGTGTCCCCCGCGCGTAACGTGAGCGTCTTAACGTTGCAGCGCGGGCCTCCCCGGCAGCCAACTCCACCCATTCGAGACAAAGGTAAGTGAAAGCGTCATGACGCAATTCAACTGGCAGAACCCTTATCCGACACCGCGCCTGCCGGTGTTCGCCCGCAACATCGTGTCGACGTCGCACCCGCTCGCCGCGCAAGCCGGCCTGCGCATTCTGTGGCAGGGCGGTAACGCCGTCGACGCCGCCATTGCCGCTGCGGCCTGCATGACCATCGTCGAGCCGGTCTCGAACGGTCTGGGCGGCGACTGCTTCGCGCTCATCTGGGACGGCAAGGAGCTGCACGGCCTGAACGCTTCGGGTGTGGCACCGGAAGCGTGGAACGTCGACTACTTCCGCAAGAAATACGGTGAGCAGCACGGTATCGCGAAGCAACCGACGCGCGGCGTAGACACCGTCACCGTGCCCGGCGTGATCGCAGGCTGGGAAGCGCTGCACGCGAAGTTCGGCAAGCTGCCGTTCGCCGATCTGATGGCACCGGCCATCGAGATCGCCGAGCGGGGGCACGCGGTCGCCAACATCGTTGCGCGCAAATGGGCCGCCGCCGTACCGGAACTGAAAGACCAGCCGGGCTACGCGCAGACGTTCATGACGCATGGCCGTGCACCGACGACCAGCGAAATGATGCGTTTCCCGGGCCACGCGCGCACGCTGCGCATGCTGGCCGAACAAGGCCCGCGCGCTTACTACGAAGGCGAGATCGCCGAGCGCATCGTCGGCTGGTCGAGCGAGCACGGCGGGTCGATGACGACCGACGATCTGCGCAACTACCGCGCCGACTGGGTCAAGCCGATCGAGAAGGACTATCGCGGCTACACCGTGCACGAGATTCCGCCGAACGGGCAGGGCATTGCCGCGCTGATGGCACTGGGCATTCTCGAGAAGTTCGACGTCTCGCGTCTTGCTGTCGACCGCGTGCACTCGCAGCACTTGCAGATCGAGGCGATGAAGCTCGCGTTTGCCGATCTGTACAAGTACGTGGCCGACCCGCGCTCGATGGAAGTCACGCCGGAACAGATGCTCGACGACGCGTACCTGACGGCGCGCGCGAAGCTCATCGATCCGGACCGTGCCACGCAGTTCGACTTCGGCATGCCCAAGGCCGGCGGCACGATCTATATGTCGACCGCCGACGAGAGCGGCATGATGGTCAGTTTCATCCAGTCGAACTACATGGGCTTCGGTTCCGGCGTGGTCGTGCCCGACCTGGGCATCGCGCTGCAAAACCGTGGCTGCGGCTTCTCGATGGACCCGAAGTCGGCCAACGTGGTCGAAGGCGGCAAGCGCCCGTTCCACACGATCATTCCGGCGTTCCTCACGCAAAAGGTCAACGGCCAGCACGAGGCCGTGATGAGCTTCGGCGTGATGGGTGGCGATATGCAGCCGCAAGGCCACTTGCAGTCGATCGTGCGCATGCTCGACTACGGCCAGCAGCCGCAGGCGGCGTGCGACGCACCGCGCTGGAAGGTCAACCGCGACTTCACAATCGACGTGGAATCCACGCTCGACCGTGAGACGGTGGCCGGGCTGCTCGCACTGGGCCACAAGCTGAAGTCCATCGACGATCCGTATATGGACTTTGGTTCAGGTCAGTACATCTGGCGTCTGGATCGCAACGATCCGGAGCGCGGCTACGTGGCCGCCAGCGACAGCCGTCGCGACGGCCTCGCCGCCGGTTTCTGATCAGGCAGTCTCTGTTGTAGCGGCATCGGGCTGGTGAGCTTCCTCACCCCCCGAGCGCCGTACGCCCACGCTGATCGCCAGTGCCGCAACGCTGGCAATCAGCGCCGGGACGGCAGCCATCATGAAGAGGTGCTGCGGGTCCCATTGCAACGCCAGCAACACGCCGCCGACCATCGGCCCGACGATGGAGCCGATGCGGCCGATACCGAGTGCCCAGCCGACCCCCGTACCCCGAATCGTCGTCGGGTACGTGCGCGCGGCCAGCGCATTCGCACCGATCTGCCCGCCGACCACGCAAAAGCCTGCACCGAAGATCGTTGCCGCCAGCACGGCCACCGAGGTGCCTGCGAGCCCCACCAGCACGATGCACACCGCCGCACACAGATACACCGCACTGAGCGCCTTGAAGGGCGGCACGCGGTCGAAGACGCGTCCCAGCGTGAGCGTGCCCAGCGTGCCGCCGATTTGCAGCATCGACGTGATGAGGGCGGCCGTATCGAGGGGGATGCCCGCATCGTGAATCACGGTGGGCAGCCAACTCGACAGGAAGTACAGATCCATCAGGCTCATGAAGAAGATCACCCACAGCAGCAGGGTGATACGCACTCGCTTGTCGGCAAATAGCGCGCGCACACCGGCATGACCTGACGCATGAACGTCCACGCCGCCGTCGATCTGCGCATCGGCCGGGAGATCGGGCGCGAGCTTGCGTAGTACCGCTCGCAGGCGGGCCGGGTCTTTCGCGCGGGCGATCAGAAAGCGAGGCGATTCGGGCAGACATCGCCACGCAAGCACGGTGGCGGCCAACGGCAACAAGCCGCCAACGACAAACACCGATTGCCAGCCGAAGTCGCGAATCAACCCGGCGGCCGCGAGCCCGCCTAGCGCGGCACCCAGCGAGAAGCCGCAAAACATCACCATGATTGCCGTCGAGCGCACACGCTCCGGCGCGAACTCGCCGGTGAGGGCGATGGCGTTGGGCATTACACAGCCCAATCCGATGCCTGTCACGAGCCGCAAGATGAGCAATGCCGTGACCGATTGCGCGAGCGCCGTTGCCAGCGACATGACGCCGAAGATGAGCATGCCCGCGATCAGTACGGGCCTGCGTCCCAGCCGGTCAGATAAGGGGCCGCCGATCAGTGCGCCGAGCGTGAGGCCGACGAGACTCGCCGAGAAGACTGGACTGAGTGCGGCGCGTTCGATACCCAACGCGTGCACGATGGCGGGGGCGACATAACCGATGGCCTGCGTGTCGAAACCATCGAGAAAGACAATCAGCGCACACAGCGCGGTGACGAGCAACTGATAGCGACCGAACGGCCGCTCGTCGATGAGCGCTCGCAGGTCGATGCGGGGCGTAGGCATACGTTTGTCTCCACGAATGGCCTCGTTGGCGAGGCTCTGTCGAAAGTGTGGCAAATGCAAATGCAAAAGCGTGCGGGCCGTCGGGCGCGCACGCAGGTCGTTGTCGATGGGTGTCCGGGGGCGCCGGTTAGGCGTCAGCGGGCGGCCGCCGCCTGTTTGGCATTGAGGGTCTCCCGATTGAGTCCGGCCACATTCTTGTAGCGATTCGAAATCTCGGCGAGATCGGCGTTGCTGATGACATCCTCGATCCGCGCGAACGGCTTGTCGCCGCTCAGGTCGTGCACCGTTTGCAGAATGGCGTCCGGTGGCGCCGTGCGGTTCATCAGCACGACATCGGCGGTGGCCTTGCCGCGAATGCGTTCATAAGCGTCGAGTGCCGCCGTGGTCAGGCCGTGCTCGCGAAGCTGCGCGGCCAGACACGGCGCGTCGAGAATGGCCTGCCCGGCGCCATTCGAGCCGCGCGGCACCATCGGGTGCGCCGCGTCGCCGAGCAGCGTGACGCGCCCGAAGGTCCAACGCGGCAGCGGGTCTTGATCGACCATCGGATATTCGAGAATGGTCTCGGTGGCCTCGATCATCCCGGCCACATCGAGCCAGTCGAAATGCCAGTCGGCAAACGCCGGGAAGAAATCCTCCCGCCGCCCCACGCCATTCCAGTCGCGGCGCGCCGGCTGCGGCGATTCGATTTCGGCGACCCAGTTCACCAATTGATTGCCTTGACCGTCGACGTTGTTACGAATCGGATAGATCACCATTTTGCCGACAGACAGCCAACCGGCACGCACCATCGTCGCGCCCGATAGGAACGGCGGCAGCACCACACTGCCGCGCCACATGTTCACGCCCGAATAGCGCGGTGCGCCCTCGGTGGGATAGCACTGCTTGCGCACGACCGAGTGAATGCCGTCAGCGGCCACGAGCAGACGCGCGCTGACCGGCGGCAGGGCGTCGCCATCGGGCGATGCGAACCGGACGGTGACGTTGTCGTCGTTCTGTTCGAAGCCGGTGCAGCGATGCCCTTCGACCACCGCGTCGGCGCCAAGGCGCTCGCGCACGGCGGCAAGCAGAATGCCTTGCAGATCGCCGCGATGGATCGAGAACTGCGGCCATGCGTAGCCGGCATATTCACCGGCGGGCTCGCGATACACGAATTGACCGAATCGATTGAAGAATGCCGATTCGCGCGTGGTGACTGCGACGTCCCGCAGTGAGTTGGTCAGGCCAAGCTCATCGAGCACGCGCGCCGCGTGCGGCAGGATGTTCACGCCGACGCCCAGCGGACGAATCTCGGCCACGGCTTCGTAGATGCGGCAGGCGATGCCCGCTTCGTGAAGGGTGAGGGCGAGCGTCAGGCCGCCGATACCGGCGCCGACGATGGCTACATCGACGGATGAGGACATGGAGGTGTCTCCTGCGCGGCAATGCGCGGTGAGGTTGGAATGGACACCATTAAAGCGCGCTGCCAGTCATTAGGGAATTTTGACTATCATATGAATTCATATTCGATAGTTATGAGTGACGGATGAACATCTCGCTGCGTCAATTGAAAGCGTTCGTGCTGGTCGCCACGCTGGGCAACTTCACCCGTGCGGCGGAGCGGTTGCACATCACGCAGGCCGGGCTGTCGGTGATGATGCGCGAGATCGAAACGCAGTTGGGCAGCCGTTTGTTCGACCGGACGACTCGCAGCGTCACGCTCACGCAGGCCGGTCACGCGTTGTTGCCGGTGGCGAGCGCGGCGGTCGGTCAACTCGATGCGGTGGCCGGAGAGATCGCTGCGTTTGGTCAGGTGGCACGCAAGACGTTGCGCATTGCCGCCACGCCCCTCGTGTCGTCGCACCTGATGCCGGAATGGTTCGGCGCCTTTGCGAGCGCGCATCCCGATGTGGATCTGCGGCTGGTGGAAGCCGAACTCGCGCAAGTGCATGCGCTTGTCGAGCAGGGCGAGGCCGATCTGGGCTTCGGTTTCTTCACGAAAGCGTCGCACGGCATCGAGCGCACGCTGCTGCAATCGTTTCGCCTGATGCGCGTGACGGCGGCGGGCAAGCGAGCGTTGTCGCGCAAGACGGCAAAGGACGGCATCACTTGGGACGATCTACGCGACGAGAAGCTGATCAGCTTGCCACCCGACAATCCGATTCAGCAACTCGTGGAGACGCATCTCGCACGCATCGGTCGCGCCGACGAGCCGCGTGCGGTGTTTCGCCGCTTCGAGACATTGATCGGCATGGCTGAAGCCGGGCTCGGTGCCGCCATCGTGCCGACGTTCACCTTACCGGCCTGCCGCGCGCGTGCGGTGCGTTGGGATGTGCTCACTTCTCCCGAAGTGGCGCTCGGCTTTCACCGTATCGTCAAACGCGGTCGCGCCAAGCCGGAACTGTGGCGTCAGTTCACCGAGTTGGCCGCAGGCTCGTTGCGCCGTATCGATGCAATGGCCGATGAAGGCGCACGTTAAGCGAAGTCGTCGTGATGGCATCTTCGCGAGGGGGACGTGGTGAGGACGATGCGTCTATATAGCAAGCGCTCACCCCCTCGGAAAGTTAGTGCTTACCCATCTTGGATTCCTACACGCCATTGCCGATCGGGTGATACGTGAAGCTTCCGTTGATTCATCGAATCGTCACAGTTCGCCCCTGATAATCACGTCGCACGAGGAATTTACAAACTAATTCGGCGGCCGATCTACTGCGTCAATCACGCGGGGCACCGGGCGCCGGTGCGACCCGGGGAAATGACGCAATGACCATCCGTCATCGAATAACGCTATTGGTGATCCTGACGTTTGTCGCGCTCTCGATCATTGGTGGCTACGCGGTGTACCAGACGCGTGCCAGCGCTCAGAAAGTGCGGCAGGTAACCGAAGGTGTGGTACCGAGCGCGCTCGCTTCTGCCGATCTCGTCTCGCAAGTCAAGGCAGTCCAGATCGCCACGATGACGCTGGTCTATGCGCCTGACGAGACCGTCGTCGAACAGGCGCTCGACAATCTCAAAAAGCTGCGCGCCGACATCGATCAATCGCTCGCCCGTCAAGCCGACGGCGCCGCCAGCGACGCACAGAAGGGGCTGGTGACACAGGCCCGCGAGAGCGTCGACAACTACTTCAACGCGATCACCGACACCGCCAAGCTCAAACAGGCCGGCAAGGCCGAGATGGCGCAGGCGTTCCTGTTTGCGAACGTCGCGCAGTATCGCGACGAACTCGAAGGCGTGGTCAACACGCTGCGCGTGGAAAAGAACCGCGAGAAGGATTCCGCGATCGCCACGCTCAACAACACGCTCTCGACCACGACGACGGCCATCGCCATCGTCACGGGCCTCGCGATCCTGTTGCTGACCGCCATCGGCGCGCTGCTCTACCGTCAGATCACCCGCCCGCTCTCGCGCATGCAAGGCATGATGAGCGAGATTGCCAGCAGTCAGGACTTCACCCGCCGCGTTCCGGTCGGCCGGATGGACGAAATCGGCCATTCGATCGTCGCGTTCAACGGCATGATCGAGAAGATTCAGGAGCGCTCGGCGCAACTCAAGCAGAAGACGGCCGATATTCAGGCGATGTTGCAGAACATGCAGCAGGGCATTCTGACGGTGGTCGACGGCTCAAAGGTGCACGCCGAATACTCGGCTTATCTCGAAGCGATCTTCGAGACGCAGGACATCGCGGGCCGTGGCGTGATGGAGCTGGTGTTCGGCGACAGCGATCTCGGTTCCGACGCGCTGTCGCAAGTCGAAGCCGCCGTCGATGCTTGTATCGGTCAGGACGCCATCAACTTCGCCTTCAACGAACACCTGCTCGTGGGCGAAATCGGCAAGCGCATGCCCGATGGCCGCGTGAAGCAACTCGACCTGACGTGGTCCGCCATTACCGACGAGACCGACACGATCCTGCGCCTGATGCTGTGCGTGCGTGACGTGACCGAACTGCGTGAACTGGCCGCCGAAGCCAACCAGCAGAAGCAGCGCCTCGAAATGATCGGCGAGATTCTGGCGGTGAGTCAGGAGAAGTTCCACCACTTCATCGAAAGCTCGACCGACTTCATTCGCGAGAACGAGCGCATCATCCGCAAGCACTCGCAGGCCGACAGTGCAGCCATTGCGGAACTGTTCCGCAACATGCACACGATCAAGGGCAACGCGCGCACGTACAACCTGCAATACCTGACCAACGTCGTGCACGAGACCGAGCAGCAGTACCACGAGCTGCGTCAGCCGGAAGCGGGCTTGCCGTGGGATCAGGACCACCTGATGCGCGAACTCGAACGCGTGCGCAACGCGGTCGACACGTACGCCCATATCAACGAAATGAGTCTGGGCCGCAAGGGCCCGGGCCGCACCGCCGACGAGCAGTCGATGGTGGTGGATCGCGGGCATATCCGCGCCAGCCTGCGCATGCTCGAAGCGGCCGACCCGAACGATCTGCATCAACTGGTTGCGATGCGCGACGCTGTGCACCAGACGCTGCGTCTGCTGGGCACCGAAGGCGTGGGCGAGGCATTGGGCGGGGTACTCGATTCGCTGCCGTCGCTGGCCAGCGAACTCGGCAAACCGGCCCCGGCTGTGCGTATCGACGACAACGGCTATCGCCTGCGCTCGCCGGCCGTGCGAATTCTGCGCGACGTGTTCATGCACCTGCTGCGCAACTCGATGGACCACGGGCTGGAAAGTGGTGATGAGCGCCGCGCCAAGGGCAAACCGGCCGCAGGCACCATCGACATCGAAGTCGGTCTCGATCACAACATGCTGCAAGTCACGCTGACCGACGACGGTCGCGGTCTGGCGCTGCATCGCATTCGCGGTATCGCCGTGCAGCGCGGCTGGATCACGTCGGAAACTTATGTGACGGACGAGCAGATTGCGCAGTTCATCTTCCGCCCGGGCTTCTCGACGGCCGCACAAGTGACCGAAGTGTCGGGGCGTGGCGTGGGCATGGATGCCGTGCAGGACTTCGTGCGCCGCGAACATGGCCGCATCGAGTTGCGTTTCACCGACGACCGAAAGGGCGCGGAATTCCGTCAGTTCCAGACAGTGGTGTGCCTGCCGGACAACCTGGTGGTCGATGGCTTCGACATGAACAGCGTGGCGGCCGATGCGGTCGATTTGCCGAGTGCGCCGGTCGAGTCAATCGATACGCTCGGGAAGGTCGAAACGCATGAGATTCGCGACGACCTGTCCAATCTCTCGAACGCCGGCAAGGTCTGACCCCAGTATGAATGCACGGCGGCGCAGACCTGACCGGTCTGCGGCCGCCGCGCCGCTTTCGGAGGCATCAAGAGCATGGCAGCAGTGGAATGGATCGCGGCGGGCGCCCTCGCCGGTGTGGCGGGTGCGGGCGTGATCGGCTTCATCGTGCATCGCTGGCGCATGGCGCAGGCCGTCGCGCATTGGCGCGCGCTGGAGAAGACGCACGAAGAAGCGCTCGAACAGGCGCTTGAGCGCGAGCGCGCCGCACAGGCGGGCGGCGACGAGACCGCCGAAGCGCACGCCACCGCATTGGCGGCGCTGCAAGCGCAGTTGACGCAAGCCGAGTCTGATCTGCAAGTCGCACGCAAATCCGAAGCCGCCGTGCTCGACGCCAAGACGCAATGGCAGGAAGAAGCCCAGCGCATCGCCGGGGAAGCGGCGCGTTTGCGTGGGCTCGCGGCGACGTTCGAGCGTTGGCACGAGCAGATGATTTCGCTCATGACCCAGAATCAGGACATGCACGCGAAGAATCACGAGTTGGCATCGATCGTGCGGCACGTGCTGATCGTCTCGCTCAACGCGTCGATTGAAGCCGCACGCGCAGGCACGGCCGGGCGAGGGTTCGGCATCGTTGCGAGCGAAGTGCGTTCGCTCGCCACCCGCTCGGAAGAACTGTCGAAGAGCTATCGCGACAGCCTGCATCGCAACGACGTGACGACCACGGCGACGTTTCAGGACATTCAGGCGGGCGGCAAGATGATTGCCGCATCGCTCTCGAGCGTCGAGTCGCTGGCGCATCAGTTGCATTCCCGTCTTCACTAGGCAGGTGGCGTTTTGATCAGCACTCACGCACGCGACAGTTTCGAGCGCATTCTGCACAAGGCGGCACGTACGCGGCTGGCCCGCTCGGTCGACGCGCCTTGCGAAATCGTGCCGTTGCAAACGCGTCAGTCCGAGCCCGCGAACGATGCCGGTGTCGATCTCGCCAAACGGCATGCGAACGTGGTGGTGCTCACCATTTCGTCGATCGGCTTTCGCATGCTGCTGATTCTGCATTTCGACGAGGACGACGCGACGGCGGCCTACTTCCTCGGGGAAGCGCAGGACAAGCCGTTTCGCGAGGCGTTTCTCGAAATCAGCAATCTGTGCTGCGGCGCGATCAATCAGGAACTGCTGAACTACTTTCCCGATCTGGGCATGTCGACGCCCTATGTGCTTAGCGCGCGCTGCGTGCCGCATCTGACTCAACTCAAGCCGAATCACCTGGCGTCGTGGGAGATCACTCTCGACGGCTCGGTCCGCCTGGCTGCCACGCTGTGCGTTTGCGCGCATGCGCCGCTCGACTTCGTCGCCGAAGTGAGCGAGACGCAGGACAGCGGCGGCGAGCTGGAACTGTTTTGAATTCGCCCCACGTCTTGGCAAGGAACCCAATACGATGAACCGAACCACCCCCCGCGAGTCGGTCAACCACTTCCTGATCCTCGACGACAACGTCGAACACGAATATCCCGAAGCGCTGGTGCGCGGGATGATCGATATCACCGATGGCGCCATTCGCGGCCTGTTCGGCGATGTCACTGTGACGTGCGAGTCGCCGAGCGTGGTGCGCGACCGCATCATCTTCGGCGAAGTCTTCAGCCTGATTCCGCTGGAAAGCGCGTGGTGCCGCGGCTACATGATGATGCAGGCCGAGCAGGTGCCGTTCATGCAGTTGCTCGAACACACGGGCCGCTGCGAAGGGCAGGCCGGGTTTCGCGAACTCAACGGCATGCTGGGCGAGATGACGAACCTCATCTGGGGCGCGTTCAAGAGCCGCTTCATGGGCGACCCGGCGGCCGTGGACCACACGCAGGTGCAGGTGCCGCTGCTGATCAACCACAAGCAGAAGTACATCTCGTTCGGCACCGATAACCCGCAACTGTGCTTCGTCTATCAGCTGACGGACCCGGTGAGCGGGCAGATCGTCACGCTGCATCAGCACTTTGTCTTCAGCCTGAACTGGTCGCCCGAAGCCTTCCGCGAAGCCGCGCAGACCGTGGCCGAGCCGGTCGAGACCGGCGCACTGGAAATGTTCTGAGCCACGGGCTCACCCATTCACACACATATTCACTTACCAATTTTCAAGGACAACACCATGTCGAAGATTCTCGTGGTCGACGATTCGAGCACTGTGCGCGACGAAGTCGCGGGTTTCCTGCGCAAGAACGGTCTGGATGTCGACACGGCCGTCGACGGCAAGGACGGCCTCGCGAAGATCAAGGCCAGCCCGGGCGTGAAGCTCGTCATCAGCGACGTGAACATGCCGAACATGGACGGTCTGACGATGGTCGAGAAGATTCGCGGCGAACTCGCCAACAGCTCGGTCAACGTGGTGATGCTCACCACCGAGAGCAGCCCGGCGATGAAAGAGCGCGGCAAGGCGGCCGGCGTGCGCGGCTGGATCGTCAAACCGTTCAAGGGCGATGCCGTGCTGGAGACGTTCCGCAAGCTGGCGAGCTGAGGGGAACAGGCCGGGAACAGGCCCTGAGCGAAGCGGCTCCGCCGGAAACGAAGGCAGAGTCGCGCCGTGATTTCGCGGCGCTCATCGGTGCGATGATTCGGGCGGAAGACCGTCGCCACCGCGTGGTGTCGGCGTTACACTGCTGTCTTTCCCGTATCGCGCGAGAAGCTATGTATTCTCGCTACTCACCATGAGCGTCGTTTCCCCGAAAAAAAAGCCGGCCGCTGCGGCCGCTGCGTCCGGTTTGGCTGATCTGGCCGAGACGGCCGCGCCGGCCTCCGGTGGCGCCGGTGCCGACGTGACGCCCGAGACGGCCAATACGGCCAATACTGCTAATGCTGCCGATGGCCGTCCGCGCCGCTCGAAGCTGCGCCTGACGTACGTCATCGCCAGCCTCGATCGCCTGCTGCGCCGCCACATGTCCGAGGCGCTCGCACCGCTCGGTCTCACGCTCGCGCAGTTCACCGCGCTGTCGGTGCTCGACGCGCGCGGCAAACTCTCCAACGCGCAACTCGCGCAACGCTCGTTCATCACGCCGCAATCGGCCAATGAGGTCGTGGGTGTCATGGCGTCGCGCCAGTGGATCACGCGCGAACCCGACCCGAATCACGGCCGCATCGTGCTCCTGCAACTGACCGACGAAGGCCGCCGGGTGCTCGCCCAGTGTGAAGCAGTGGCCAAGGAGATCGACGCCCGCATGCGCACGGACGTCAGCCGCGAAGACGCCGCCGCCGTACAACGTCATCTGGAAATGTTCGTGCGCAACCTGCGCGACTAAGCCGCCGTCATCCGCGACGTCTTCTGTTTGTTCTCCTGAGCTTCCCCCGAGTTTTCCCCCGACCACCAGTCGTTTTTGCGCCTACCCCAGCACGCCGCCGTAGGCGTGCGCTTCGGGTTTGTCCCGACCCGCTGAGCGCTTGTATTGTCAGGTAGCTTGATATTAAATGGAGTCCGCTGCGGCACCGTCACGCCCTTTGCACTTGCGTCTTTAATATCAGGTTTCCTGATTATGTGACCGGTGTGACCGATGTGGCGACGGCAAGTCTCGCAGGTAACTACATCGGGCGCCGCGTGTCGCGGGTTGGCGGGCGGTAGCCGGAGTCCACGAAGATCACAGGAGACATTATGGAATCGACTCGGGAGAGGGGGGCGCAGGCGATATTGCCTGCTGCGAATGAGCACGCGGGCAGCACCGCCAACACGGTGGTGCTCACGCTGGGCTTGTGCTTTGCGGTCGCACTGCTCGAAGGGCTTGACCTCCAATCGGTCGGGGTGGCCGCACGGGGCATGGCCAAGGAGTTCGGGCTGAGTGTCGCGCAGATGGGCATTGCCTTCTCGGCCGGCACGTTCGGGCTGTTGCCCGGTGCCATGGTCGGCGGCCGGCTGGCCGACAGCATCGGCCGCAAGCGCGTGCTGATGCTCTCGGCGGCGCTGTTCGGGGTGTTGTCGATTGCCACCGCGTTCGTGTCCGACTTCTGGATGCTGGTGATCGTGCGCGTGCTCACGGGCATCGGCCTCGGCGGTGCCATGCCGAACCTGATCGCGCTTTCCTCGGAGGCCGTCGCACCGCGTCTGCGCGGCACAGCGGTGAGCATCATGTACTGCGGTATTCCGCTGGGCGGCGGTATTGCCGCGACCATCGGCATGCTCGCCGTGAGCGATGCCGACTGGCGCCACATCTTCTACGTGGGCGGTGTCGGGCCGTTGCTGCTGTTGCCGTTGCTCGCCATGTTCCTGCCCGAGTCGAAGGCATTCGCAGCGGCCACGTCGCAAGGTCAGCGCACTACGCCTGCGCCGTTCATGTCGGTGCTGTTCTCCGAGGGGCGTGGCGTGTCGACGGTGCAGTTGTGGCTGAGCTACTTCTGCACGCTCATCGTGCTGTATTTCCTGCTCAACTGGCTGCCGTCGCTCATGGGCTCGCGCGGTCTCGCCCGCGGTGAAATCGGCTGGGTGCAGATTCTCTTCAATGTCGGCAGCGCCGTCGGTGTGCTGTGCCTTGGCCTGCTGATGGACCGCGTGCGCATGTCGGTCGTCATCGGTGGCATGTATCTCGGCATGATTGCCTCGCTGATCGGGTTGGCGGCGGCGCAAGGCTTCGCCGTGCTGGCGACGGCGGCCTTCTTCGCCGGCATGTTCATCATCGGCGGCCAGTCGGTGCTCTATGCACTCGCAGCGGCTTATTACCCGACCGCCATGCGCGGCACCGGTGTCGGTGCGGCGGTAGCGATCGGGCGTATCGGCTCGGTGGTCGGACCGCTCGCCGCAGGCATGTTGCTCGCTGTGGGCAGCAGTGCGGCCGTGGTGATCGGCGCCAGTGTGCCGGTCGTCATCGTCGCAGCGCTCGCCGCACTCACGCTTATCCGTCGTCCCCGCGCAGCCGACTGATCACCCAAAAAATATCGATAACAATGGAGACTCGCATGGCACTTTCCGCACGCTCGCTGGGCATTTTGTCTGCCGCTGCCGCGCTCGTGGCACCCGGCTTGGCCGCCGCACAATCGAATGTCACGATGTACGGCATCGTCGACACCGGTATCGAATACGTCTCGCACGCGAGCGCCAACGGCGCCGTATGGCGCATGCCGGGGGTGACGGGCGAGTTGCCCTCGCGCTGGGGCCTGCGCGGCTCGGAAGATCTTGGCGGCGGTCTGTCGGCAATCTTCCAGTTGGAGAGCGGCTTTAACCTGCGTGGCGGCGATCTGGGGCAGGGCGGCCGCCTGTTCGGCCGTCAGGCATTCGTGGGGGTGAAGAGCCCGTACGGCACGCTGTCCCTCGGGCGTCAGTACTCGATGACGTACTACGCGCTGCTCGGCTCCGACGTGCTGGGCCCGGACATCTACGGTATGGGCTCGTTCGACGCTTATATTCCGAACGCCCGTACCGACAACTCGATCGCCTATCAGGTCGGCTGGCAGGGGCTGTCGTTCGGTGTGGCTTATTCATTCGGGCGCGACAGCGGCGGCACCGGCAACTCGCCGGGGCAGGGCACCTGCGCGGGCCAAGTGCCGGGGCAGTCGATGCAGTGCCGCGACTGGTCGGTGATGCTGAAATACGACGCGAGCAACTTCGGTGTCGCGGCGTCATATGAAGAGCAACGCGGCGGGACCAACGCCGCTGCCAACTTCTTCGATGGGCTCGCGCCGACCGCGCTCACCAGCAGCAGCGACAAAGACACGCGCACCACCTTGGGCGCGTACTACAAATACGGCGCACTCAAGGTCGGTGGCGGGTGGCTCGGCCGCACGGTTTCGACCGCGTCGGTCAACACGCACTCGAACCTGTTCTATCTCGGCGCGGCGTACAACTTCACCCCCGCGTGGCTGGTCGATGGCGAGGTCTATCGCATCGTCAACAGCGACCACGACACGCGCGGCACCATGACCACGCTGCGCGCGACGTATTCGCTCTCGGTGCGCACGGCGGTCTACGCGCAAGCCGCCTACCTGTTCAACAGCGCCAAGGCGGCCTATTCGGTCAGCGGCGGCGGTGGCGGTACGACGCCGCCCGCAGGCGTCGGTCAAACCGGTGTGATGCTCGGCATGCGTCATACGTTCTGAGCCATATGCACTGAACCCCCGCATTGCAAGCTCAGGGTTTCCCCTGAAATCATCGAGCTTGCAATGTAAGGCTACCTGATATTAAATGTGTCCATAGGCAGCACCGCGCACCACTCCCGGCGCGCGGCGAGAGAACGCCGGACACTTGGAATTTACGCAAAATGAATGCATACGAAGGACGCTGGAAAACGATCGACGTGAAGGTGGAAGGCGGCATTGGCTGGGTCACCTTCAATCGTCCGGAGAAGCGCAACGCGATGAGCCCGACGCTCAACAGCGAAATGATTCAGGTGCTCGATGCGCTCGAACTCGACGGCGATGCGCGCGTGGTCGTGCTCACCGGTGCAGGCGCTGCGTGGACGGCCGGCATGGACCTGAAGGAGTACTTCCGCGAGATCGACGGCGGCCCGGAAATCGTGCAGGAGCGCATTCGCCGCGACGCCTCCGACTGGCAATGGCGCCGTCTGCGCATGTACGCCAAGCCGACCATCGCGATGGTCAACGGCTGGTGTTTCGGCGGTGGCTTCTCGCCGCTCGTGGCGTGCGATCTGGCCATTGCGGCCGACGACGCCGTGTTCGGTCTGTCGGAAATCAACTGGGGCATTCCGCCGGGCAATCTGGTGAGCAAGGCCATGGCCGATACGGTGGGTCATCGCCGCGCGCTGCACTACATCATGACCGGCGACACCTTCAACGGTGCGCAAGCCGCCGATATGGGGCTGGTGAACGAGAGCGTGCCGCTCGCCCAACTGCGCGAGGCAACCATCGCGCTGGCAGGCAAGCTGCTGGAGAAGAACCCCGTGGTGCTGCGCGCGGCCAAGCATGGCTTCAAGCGCTCGCGCGAACTGACATGGGAGCAGTGCGAAGACTACCTGTACGCCAAGCTCGATCAGGCACAACTGCGCGACCCGGAGCATGGCCGCGAGCAGGGCCTGAAGCAGTTCCTCGACGACAAGTCGATCAAGCCGGGTCTGCAAGCCTACAAGCGTTGAAGGCAGTTGGACGGTTGGGCGGTGCGCGGTGCGATGTGCAATGGGCACACGATGATGAGTGGAAGCGAGAGGAGACAAAGCAATGCATGAAGTCCGGATGCTGATCGGCGGGCAGTGGCGAGACGCACAGAACGGCGCCACGTTCGAGCGCATCGACCCCGTTACCGGCGAAGTCGCCTCGCGCGCCCCGGCCGCGACGTTGGCCGACGCCGACGCAGCGGTGGATGCCGCGCAGGCCGCGTTTCCCGCATGGGCGGCGCTGTCGCCGGGGGCGCGCCGTGCGCGTCTGCTGGCCGCCGCCGAACGCATGGATGCCCGCGCCGCCGAATTCATTGCCGTCGGTGCGGCCGAGACCGGCGCGATGGCGAACTGGTACGGCTTCAACGTGATGCTCGCCGCGAACATGTTGCGCGAAGCCGCTGCGATGACCACGCAGATCGATGGCAGCGTGATTCCGAGCGACGTGCCCGGCAGTCTCGCGCTCGCGGTGCGCTCGCCGGTCGGCGTGGTGCTGGGCATCGCGCCGTGGAATGCGCCTGTGATTCTCGCGACACGTGCGCTGGCTATGCCGCTCGCCTGCGGCAACACGGTGGTGCTGAAGGCGTCGGAGCAATGTCCGGGCGTTCACGCGCTGATTGGGGCGTGTCTGCACGACGCTGGCCTCGGTGACGGTGTGGTCAACATCGTGACCAATGCGCCGGCCGATGCTGGCGAGATCGTCGCGCGGCTGATTGCGCATCCGGCCGTGCGCCGGGTGAACTTCACGGGTTCCACCCATGTGGGACGCATCATCGCGCGCGTGGCCGCCGAGCATCTCAAGCCTGCGTTGCTGGAGTTGGGCGGCAAAGCGCCGGTGCTGGTGCTCGACGACGCCGACCTCGATGCCGCCGTGGACGGCATTGCCTTCGGTGCGTTCTTCAATCAAGGGCAAATCTGCATGTCGACGGAACGCGTGATCGTCGACGCCAGCATTGCCGATGCCTTCGTTGAAAAACTGACGGCCAAGGCCGCGACGCTTCACGCGGGTTCGCCGACATCGCCCGACAGCGTGCTGGGTGCGATGGTCAGTGCGCAGGCGGCCTCGCGGGTGGCAGCGTTGGTAGAAGATGCACGCGAACACGGCGCGCGGTTGCCGCCGGGATGCCGTGTCGACGGCGCCATCATGCAGGCGACGATCGTCGACGGCGTGACGCCTGCGATGCGCCTCTATCGCGAAGAATCGTTCGGCCCCGTTGTCACGATTCAACGTGTCGACGGTGATGACGAAGCCATTCGCGTAGCCAACGACAGCGAGTTCGGTTTGTCGGCGGCGATCTTCAGCCGCGATGTGTCGCGGGCGTTGCAACTGGCCAAGCGGATCGAATCGGGGATATGCCACATCAATGGCCCGACGGTGCACGACGAAGCGCAAATGCCGTTCGGTGGTGTGAAGTCGAGCGGCTACGGCCGGTTCGGTAGCAAGGCGTCGATTGGCGAGTTCACCGAGCTGCGCTGGATCACCGTGCAGACCACGCCCCGGCATTACCCGATCTGATCGCAGACGGCATTCGCGGCAGGGCGCTCGATTCACAGGGATCGCGCCTCTGCCTGCAAAGCCACTTAGGAAGTGCCCGTCGCGACATGCGCCCGAGAGCGCCGCGCGGCAGGCCGGAAGCAGGAGACAGTGTTTTGAACCAAGGCAACATCCCGGCCGCAGCCGATACTGCTGCGCATCGCTATCGTCACGTCGCCATTGGCAACCCCGGCGTGGAGCTGCTGCGCGACGGCGAGTTCTGGTATCTGCGTTCGCGCGAAGCGCTCGGTGAGTTTCCCGAGCGGCTGACCGACCGTCTCGTGAGCGGTGCGGCAAAGCACCCCGAGCGGTGGCTCATTGCGCGCCGTGGCGCTGACGGCGAGTGGGTCGGCATCACGTACGCCGAGATGCTGTCGCGGGCGCGGGCCATCGGTCAGGCGCTGCTCGATCGTGGGCTGTCGCAGACGCGTCCGATTGCGATTCTTTCCGGCAACGATCTCGAACACTTTCAACTGGCGCTCGGTGCGATGTTCGCAGGCGTGCCGTTTGCGCCGATTTCGCCCGCGTATTCCATCGTGTCGACCGATTTCGGAAAATTGCGCCATACGCTGGGTCTGCTGCAACCGGGGCTTGTCTATGCCACGGACGCGAGCGCCTACCACCGTGCGATGGATGCCGTCCTCGGTGACGATGTGATTCGCGTGACGGGCGATGGCGCGAATGGCACGTTGGCCTTCGGTACGTTGCTCGACACCGTGCCGCGCGATATCGATGCGGCCCATGCGAAGGTCGATGGACAGACCATCGCCAAGATTCTCTTCACCTCCGGCTCGACGCGTCAGCCGAAGGCCGTGCCGACGACACAGCGCATGCTGTGCAGCAACCAGCAAATGCTGCTGCAAACGTTCCCGACGTTCGGCGAGGCACCGCCCGTGCTGATCGACTGGTTGCCGTGGAATCACACGTACGGCGGCAGTCACAACGTTGGCATTGCGCTGTACAACGGCGGCACGCTGTATATCGACGACGGCAAACCCGTGGCGGGTAAGTTCGAAGAAACGCTGCGCAATCTTCGCGAGATTTCGCCGACGGTCTATTTCAACGTGCCCAAAGGCTGGGAAGATCTCGCCATCGCGTTGGAGAAAGACGCGGAATTGCGCGAGCGCTTCTTCGCGAAAGTGAATCTGTATTTCTTTGGCGGTGCCGGGCTGTCACAGGCGGCATGGGATCGGCTGGAGCGTGTGACGGAAACGCACTGCGGCGAGCGCATTCGCATCATGTCCGGTCTGGGGATGACGGAAACCTCGCCGAGTTGCATGTTCACGACCGGGCCGATCATGCGCGCCGGGTACATCGGACTGCCGGCCCCCGGCTGCGAGGTGAAACTCGCACCTGTCGGCGGCAAGCTCGAAGTGCGCTTTCGCGGCCCGAATGTCATGGGCGGCTACTGGCGACACGAGGCGTCGGATCCGGTCTTTGACGAAGAGGGCTACTACTGCACCGGCGACGCGGCAACCTTCGTGGATATCGCACATCCGGAGATCGGGCTGCAATTCGACGGCCGTATTACCGAAGACTTCAAACTGAGTTCGGGCACGTTCGTGAGTGTCGGGCCGCTGCGGGCGCGTGTGATTTCCGAAGGCGCACCGTACGTGCAGGACGCAGTGGTGACCGGCATCAATCGCGACGACATCGGCCTGCTCGTCTTCCCGCGCGTCGACGACTGCCGACGGCTGAGTGGGCTGCCGGCGAGTGCGCCGATGGCCGAGGTGGTGGCATCCGCCCCGGTCCGCGAGTTCTTCGCCGGTCTGATGCAGCAACTGAATTTACAGGCAGGCGGCAGTGCGACCTACGTGGCGCGACTCTGGCTGCTCGATACGCCGCCATCGCTCGATCGCGGCGAAGTGACCGACAAGGGCTCGATCAATCAGCGAGCGGTGCAGGACCATCGTGCGGCAACCGTCGACGCGTTGCATGCCGCGCAAGCGGGCGACGTGCGCGCGATTCTGGCCCCCGAGAGACGCTGAAATGGCCTATCGGGAAGTGCGTAGTGCGACGGACGATATTGCGTTCGTAATGACGCAGCTCGGCGTGAGCGATGCGCTCGCCCAACTGGCGCCGTTTCGCGAGTTCGACACGGCAACGCTGATGCAGGTGGTCAACGAAGCGGGGCGCTTTGCACGCGACGTGCTGGCGCCGCTCAACGCGGTTGGCGATCGTGACGGTTGCCAGTGGCAGGACGGCGAGGTGTGCACCCCGGCAGGGTTTGCCGAGGCGTATCGCCAGTACCGGGAGGCGGGCTGGCCGTCGCTGCCTTGTGATCCCGACGTGGGCGGGCAGGGTCTGCCGATCGTTGCGCAGGTGGCGTTGCAGGAGCTGACCGCCGGGGCGAACCTCGCATGGACGATGTACCCGGGAATTCTGCACGGTGCGTACGAGTGCGTGCATCGCTTCGGCAGCGAGGCGTTGCAGAACGCTTGGCTTGCGCCGCTGGTGAGCGGTGAATGGCTGGCGACGATGTGCCTGACCGAGCCGGGCGCCGGTAGCGATCTGGGGCAGATTCGCACGCGTGCTGAGTGGCTTGACGATCAGACGGTACGCGTGACCGGCGAGAAGATATTCATCTCCGGCGGCGATCAGGACTTCACGCCGAACATTGTGCATCTGGTGCTGGCGCGCACGGTTGACGCCCCGGCAGGTAGCGCCGGGTTATCGCTCTTTCTCGTACCGAAGTGGCTGCCCGACGGCGAACGCAATGCCGTGCACTGCACCGGCATCGAACACAAGATGGGCATTCGCGGCAGTGCCACTTGCTCGATGGCTTTCGAGGGCGCGACGGGCTATCTCGTCGGATCTCCTCACGGGGGACTCGAAGCGATGTTCGCGATGATGAATTCGGCACGGCTGCATGTGGGCGCTTCCGGTCTCGGTCTGGCACAGAACGCGTTCGAGATGTCTGCGCGACACGCCACCGAGCGCGTGCAGTCGCGTGTGCCGGGGGCGGCTGCGGGAGCCCCTATCGCGGCGCATCCGGCAGTGTGGCGTTTGCTTGAAGGGCAACGCGTCGCGGTCGAAGGCGCACGCTTGTTGTTGTATCGCGCAGCACTCGCGATTGACGAGGCACATCACGCCGGGACGCCTGACGCCCGGCAGCATGCCAATGCGCTTGCCGCGCTGCTGACGCCGATCGTCAAGGCGATGCTCACGGAACAGGCGTTCGAAGGTGCTAGCGCGGCGTTGCAAGTGTTCGGCGGTTACGGCTATGTGGAAGAAACGGGCATCTCGCAAATCATGCGCGACGCACGTATCCCGATGATCTACGAAGGCACGAACGAGATTCAGGCCATCGATCTGTTCATGCGCAAGATCGTTCGTGACAACGGCGCGACCTTGCAGCAATGGTTCGACTGGGCACGCGCCCGGGTGTGCGAGGCGTCGGCCGACGGCACGCTGGGTGGCTTCGATGCAGCGCTGGCCTGCTTCGACGAATGGCGGGCACTGATGCCGGATGCCATTGCGCTTGCACAGGCATCGCCCCGTGCAGCGTTATGTGTGGCGGGCGAGGTGATGCGCGCCGTGCACGGCCTGTCGATGGCAGGCCTCTGGGCGCTGGCGGCGCTCGCCGATGGCGACGATGCCTATGGAAAACGCAGCGCAGCGCGCTACTGGCTCAAATTCGAACTCCCCAACACACGGCGGGCGATGAGCATCATCGCGGCGCAAGTCGCCGAACCGGAGACCGCAGCATGAATCTCGACACACTCGTCGCTATCGACACGCACGTTCACGCCGAAGTGTCGTGCTGTCAGCCTCCGGATCTGTTTGGCAAAGCATTCGACGACGCGGCGGACAAATACTTCGGCACCGTGCTCAAGCAGAACCGCCGGCCGACGATTCCCGAGACCATCGCCCATTACCGCGAGCGCAACATCGGCTTCGTGATGTTCACGGTCGATTGCGAGGCCAACATCGGCCGGCGGCGTATTCCGAACGAGGAAATCGCGGGCTATGCGCAAGAGAACGCCGACATCATGATCGCGTTCGCGAGCATCGATCCGCACAAGGGACGCATGGGCGTGCGCGAAGCGCGCCGTCTGGTGGAGGAGTTTGGCGTACGCGGGTTCAAGTTCCACCCGACGATGCAGGGCTTCTTCGCCAACGACCGGATGGCGTATCCGATGTACGAACTGATCGCGGAGTACCAACTGACCGCCGTGTTCCACAGCGGCCATTCGGGCATCGGTTCTGGCATGCCGGGCGGCGGCGGGCTGCGGCTCAAGTACTCGGAGCCGATTCATCTCGACGACGTGGCGACCGATTTTCCCGAAATGAACATCGTGATCGCGCACCCCTCATGGCCGTGGCAATCGCAGGCGCTCTCGATCGCGCTGCACAAGCCGAACGTGTATATCGACTTGTCGGGCTGGTCGCCGAAGTACTTCTCGCCGGAGCTGGTGCAGTACGCGAACTCACTGCTGCGCGAAAAGATGCTGTTCGGCTCGGACTTTCCGTTGATTGCCCCGGACCGCTGGCTACGCGACTTCGAGACGGCGGGCTTTCGCGACGAGGTCAAACCGCTGGTGCTCAAGGAGAACGCCGTGCGCATGCTGGGTCTGGGTGCCAGTGCGGACACATCGCCCGCAGTGGTGTGAAGCCCAGCGCTCAACGAAGCCCGGGCACGCCGTAGCGCACGCGCGCGGCTTCGCGCATGGCGCTGATGAGCGTCTGTTCGGGCGGTGTGGGCATGGTGTCGTTGCGCCAGAGAATGCCGATGGACTCCTCGGTGCCTTTGGTGGCAAAGGGCAGGGCGCACAGCACGCCGTCGGCCAGATCGTCCTGCACGGTGATTTCCGAGGCGATCCAGACCACGTCGTCGCGCAGCGTCATGGCGCGGGCGAGCGACATGGAGAGCAGTTCCGAATAGTCGTCCAGCGCGCCGACGCCATGGGCGCGCAGGAAACTGTCGGCGGTATGACGCAGGATGGTGCCGTGCGGCGGCAGCACGACGTGGTAGCGGGCGATATCGGCAATCGACACGGTGCGCTGTTTCACCAGCGGATGGTCGGGGCGCACCACGATGCAGAGCGGGGTGGCGTAGAGGTGTTCGAAGGTGAGGCCGGTCATGCCTTCCGGCCCGGACAGACGCCCCAACGCGAGCGCCACCTGTCCCGATTTCAACTGCGTGAGCAACTGCTGGTTAGCACCGGTGTGGACTTGCACGACGATGCCCGGCCATTCCCGGCGGAAGGTTTCGAGCACGGCGGGCATCATCGCCGCCGCCAGCGTGGGCAGTACGGCGATCTCGATCACGCCGCCGGTCTGACCGACGGCGCGCGACAGGACATCGATGCCCTGCCGCAGCGCGCTGACGCTGGCGCCCGCATGGCGCAGGAAGAGTTCGGCCTGCGCGGTCGGGCGTGCGCCATTACGGCCACGGTCGAACAGGCGCACGCCGAGCAGCGCTTCAAGCTCGGCAATGGTCTTGCTCACGGCCGGCTGGGTGATGGACAGCGCTTCGGCCGCCCGTTGCAGGCTGCCGTGCTGCGCGACCGCCAGCAGGCATTGCAAATGGCGCAGCTTGATACGCCCGTCGAGTAAGTGTCTTTCCATGCCGAAAAGTTATGAAAAGCCTAAGAAAATGTCAATAAATATATCCGTTGATTATGGATATAGTGTTGCAAACGAACTCAACACACTGGAAGGATTTGTTCATCCTAGCCAGGCCCGTCAACACAAAATGGAGTGAGACCATGTCGAAGTCGACAACCGTCCTGCGCCCGCGCGATTGGGACTCCCATCCCAAACTCATCGACAGCGGGTACAAGTCCACCGCGCTGCGAGGCCCCAAGGAACTGCTGGTTCCGGTTAAACAGAATCTCGCAGACCTGCGCTCGCCGGTCTACGGCAACGGCATCATCGGGGCGCTGGACAGCGACCTGACGCGCAATGCCGTGCGCAACGGCGAACCGCTTGGCGAGCGCATCATCGTCACCGGCCGCGTGCTCGACGAAGGCGGCCGTCCGGTACCCAATACCCTCGTTGAACTGTGGCAGGCGAACGCCTGCGGCCGTTATGTGCACAAGGTCGATCAGCACGACGCCCCGCTCGATCCGAACTTTCTCGGTGCCGGCCGCGCGATGACCGATGCCGAAGGGCGTTACAAGTTTCTGACGATCAAGCCGGGTGCGTACCCGTGGAAGAACCACCACAACGCGTGGCGTCCGCAGCATTTGCACTTCTCGGTGTTCGGCCAGTACTTCGCGACCCGGCTCGTGACGCAAATGTACTTCCCGGGCGACCCGCTGCTCGCCTACGACCCGATTTTCGAGGCCACGCCGGCGCATGCCCGCAACCGCCTGATCGCGCGCTTTTCGATGGACATCACCGAGCCCGACTACGCGCTGGGTTACGAATTCGACATCGTGCTGCGCGGTGCCGACCAAACGCCGATGGAGTCCTGAGCCATGTCCGACTACAAGCAAACGCCGTCGCAGACCGTCGGCCCGTACTTCGCTTATGGCCTCTCGCCCGAGCAGTACCTGTACGACTTCAAGAGCGCCTTCACGCCGGTGGCCGCCACCGACCGTGCGAAGGGCGAAGCCATTCGCCTGATCGGTCAGGTGATCGACGGCGCGGGTAATCCGATCAACGACGCCCTCATCGAGATCGTGCAGGCCGACGCCGACGGGCGCTATGTCGAGACGGCCGACGACATCGAGCGCACCGGTTTTGCGGGTGCCGCGCGTTGCGGCACGGGCACCGACGCCGAGAACCGCTTCGTGATCGAGACGATCAAGCCGGGCTCGACCGGGCAGGGCGAGGCGCCGCGTATCGACGTGGTGCTGACGATGCGGGGCTTGCTGAATCATCTGTTTACGCGTATCTATTTCGACGATGAGGCAACTGCCAACGCGGCAGACCCCGTGCTGCAACAGGTACCGGCCGAGCGGCGCCACACGCTGGTGGCGCGCCGCGAGGTGATCGGCGGGCGTGTGACGTACCGTTTCGATATCCGTATGCAGAGCCACGGCGGCAATGCGGAGACGGTCTTCCTCGACCTCTGACGTTCGACCTCTGACGTCGGTTGAAGTCTTTCTGACATTGGCGCGGCCTCGGGCCACCGGCATGAAAGTGCTGGCGGACCGTGGCCGTCTCTGCATTTTTGCAATGCAACAACCACCATCGACTCTCCGATGACGGAACTGCTTGACTCATTGCTGCGCGGCGCTGCCGTGTCGGCGCGCTTCTCGCGCGACGCCACGCTTCAGGGCATGCTCGACTTCGAAGTGGCGCTCGCGCGCGCCGAAGCCGATACCGGCCTCATCCCGGCGTCTGCCGTCGCCCCCATTACCGCCTCTGCCCACGCGGCCGATCTCGATTGGCCCGCCCTGCGCGACGCCGCCGCGTGCGCGGGCAATCTCGCCATTCCACTGGTCAAACAACTGACCGCGCGCGTGAAAACGCTCGACCCCGAAGCGGCCCGCTTCGTGCACTGGGGCGCGACCAGTCAGGATGCGATCGATACCGGTCTCATGCTGCAAGTGCGTGGCGCGCTCGACGATCTCGGCACGGACCTCGACGGTCTGATTGCACAGTTCGCCGACCAAGTGCGCGCGCATCGTGCGACGCTAATGATTGGCCGCACGTGGTTGCAACACGCGTTGCCCATCACCTTCGGCCTGAAGCTGGCCGGCACGCTCGACGCGCTGTTGCGCGCGCGCACGGACCTGCGCGCGCTGCGTGAGCAAGTGCTGTGCGTGCAATTCGGCGGCGCGGCAGGCACGCTCGCTTCATTGGGCACGCAAGGCCCGGCGGTGAGCGCGGCACTGGCGAAGCATCTCGGTTTGTCCGACGCCGCCACGCCGTGGCACGGCCAGCGCGATCGCATCGTGCGCGTGGGCAGTTGGGCGGCATCGCTCACGGGCCTGCTCGGCAAGTTTGCGCGCGATACGGCCATGCTCACGCAGACGGAAGTGGGCGAGATCGGCGAGGCATCCGGTCCGGGCCGGGGCGGCTCGTCGACCATGCCGCACAAACGCAACCCGGTCGGGTGCGCTGCCATTCTTGCCGCCGCGGCACGCACGCCCCAACTCGTCGCCACGTTGTTCGGCGCGATGCAACAGGACCATGAGCGCGGGCTGGGCACTTGGCACGCCGAGTGGGAAACGTTGCCCGAGCTGCTCATGTTGTGCGGCGGTGCGCTGGCGACATCGCGCACGCTGATCGACGGATGGACGGTGGACAGTGCACGCATGCGCGCCAACGTCGACATGACGCATGGCCTGATCATGGCGGAAGCGGTCACGATGGCGCTCGGCGAATCGATGGGGCGGTTAGAGGCGCATCGCCGCATCGAAGCCCGCTGCCGCGACGCCGTGGCCCAACAGCGCGATCTGCTCGACGTGCTGCGCGAAGACGACGAGATCACGCGCGTTCTCTCCGACGACGCCCTCGTGCGTCTGACGGACCCTCAACACTATCTGGGCGCTGCCGAGACGTTTGTGAGCCGCGTATTGGCGCTCGCTGACGCGGCGGTCCCTGACTCTCTTCAAGGCGGGACATCTCAATGAACGATCAGGAACGCTACGACAACGGCATGCAGGTGCGTCGCGCCGTCCTTGGCGACGCGCACGTCGATCGCACGCTCACGCGTCGCAACGAATTCAACGACGAGTTTCAGAACTTCATCACGCGCTTCGCATGGGGCGATATCTGGACGCGTCCGGGGCTGACGCGCCATATGCGCAGCATGATCACGCTCTCGCTGCTCATCGCGCTCAATCGCGGCGACGAGTTCCGCATGCACGTGCGCGCCGCGTTCAACAACGGTGTGACCCGCGACGAGATGAAAGAGCTGTTCATGCACGCCGCGTTGTATTGCGGCTTGCCCGCGGCGAATCAGGCCATTCACGATGCCGAGAAGGTGTTCGCGGAAATGGAAGCAGCCGAGCCGGGTTCGACCACGCGTGCGCGTGACGACGCACAAGGTTGAGGAGACGATTCGAATGACCGTAGAACGTCTGATCGACGTGGGTGACGCCACGCTGCGTGTGGCGATCGATGGGGCCGACCACGCCCCCGCGCTGGTACTGTCCAATTCGCTGGGCACCACGCTTGAAATGTGGGCGCCGCAGGTGAGCGTGCTGGCGCGCGACTTCCGTGTGATTCGTTACGACACGCGCGGACACGGCGGCTCGTCGGTGACGCCGGGACCTTACAACATCGCGCAACTCGGGCGTGACGTGGTGGCACTGCTCGATGCCCTCGGCGTTGCCCGTGCCAGTCTGGCTGGCGTGTCGATGGGCGGCATGACCGGCATGTGGCTGGGCATTCATGCACCGGAGCGTCTCGATCGGCTGGCGATTGTCTGCTCGTCGGCGCACATCGGCGGTGAGGACGGCTGGAACGGCCGTATCCGTACCGTGCTTGCTGACGGCATGGGCGCCGTGACCGATGCGGTCGTGTCGCGCTGGTTCACACCGTCGTATCCACAGCGTGAGCCCGCCACCGTGGACGGCATGAAGGCCATGTTCCGCTCGCTGTCGCCGGAAGGCTACGCGGCGGCCTGCGGTGCGGTGCGCGATATGAATCAGCTCGATGAGATTGCCGCCATCAAGGCGCCGACGCTGGTGATTACCGGCTCGGAAGATATGGCGACGCCGCCGGCTATGTCGACGGCTATCGTCGAGCGCATTGCCGGCGCGCAGCAGGTGGTGGTGCCGGGCGCGCATCTGTCGAACATCGAATGCGCATCGGCAGTCACGACCGCGCTGTCGTCGTTCCTGCGCGGGGCGGCCTAAGTTGAGTCCTGTGCCTAGTCCTGCGCCTAGTCCTGTGTTTCATCCGACATCTCGGCCGGCACATCGTCGCCGAGATGTTCATGCTGGGCCGAGCGCCGGAATGCCGAGGGCGTGACGCCCACGTGCCGTTTGAACACCCGGCAGAAGTACGCCGGGTCTTGAAAGCCGAGTTCGTAGGCGACGTGCGAGACCGGTGCGGGAATATAGATGAGCTTGCGACGGGCTTCGAGCATGAGCCGGTCCTGCACCAGATCGAACGCCGATTTGCCTGCGATGCGCCGGCATAGCCGGTTGAGCTTGCTCTCCGTCACATGCAGCCGCTCTGCGTACGCGGGCACGCTCCACGCCTCGGTGTAGTGCGTTTCCACCAGTCCGCGAAATCGTGCAAACAAATCGAGCTCGGTCCTCCCGGTGCGCGTGGCCGAATCGTGATGCGCGCGCAGTCGCGTGAGCAGCAGCAGAACGCTGCGCGTGAGCCAGCCGACCATCTCCGCGTGCCCGAGCTGCGGCCGCGAAAACTCGTCCATGATCAGGCCCAGCAGGGTATAGAGACGATCGCGCGTTTGCGGCGCATCGGCCAGTGCGAAGAGCCACGGCTTACGCAGCAGCGATTCGACATCGGCATCGACCCCGAACGCGGCGTCGAACGGCACGCTCTGCGCCATCGTCAGCACAAAGCCGTGCGCGCCGCGACTGAAACGGAAGTTATGCACGGCCGACGGATGCACGGTAATCACCGCCGGGCCTTCCACTTCCCACGTCTCGTCGTCGACATTCGCCTCGACGGTGCCCTCGAAGATCGCGAGTACCTGAAACAGTCCCAGATGGCGATGCGTGTCGATGTGCCAGTCGTACAGACGGCTGCGCGTTTCGATCCACTCGATGTGGACGAAATCGGCACTGTCGGTCTCGTGCAATTCACCGTAAAGCGAAAACTCCGGAATCGTGTCGCGCGCCGCGCGCAGCCGGGATGACGAGCCTGACATACTGGTTTTCCCTTGGGCGAAGTTGTCGAAAAAGTACAAGAAACTCGTCGATTCATCCATTCAATGCGACGCGCGCGGTCCATAAGATATGACGCATTCGCCCCTCATGACAAGGCGTGCGCGCGTGTTTCGACATGCTCGTTTACGCGCAGTCCTAAGTTGGTGCAATGCGTGAAGCGCAGTCAAGAAATACAACATTCGCGCATGCCGTTTGTGTATCGAGAGGGCGACGCAAATTTAAGGAGACAACCTCATGCGTACCCATTACCCCGTCGTCATCGTCGGTGCCGGTCCCGCCGGCCTGCTGCTTTCTCATCTGCTGCACCTGCAAGGCATCGAATCGATCGTGCTCGAATCGCGCTCGCGTGAAGCCGTCGAATCGACCATTCGCGCTGGCGTGCTGGAGCAGGGCACGATGGACATTCTGAACGAGACGGGCGTGGGCGAGCGCATGCGCCGCGAAGGGGCGGTACACCACGGGATCGAGCTGGCGTTTGGCGGCGCTCGCCATCGCATTGCGCTCACCGAACTGACCGGGCGTGCCATCACGGTCTACGCGCAGCACGAGGTCATCAAAGACCTGATCGCGGCGCGCGAGGCGGCACAGGGCGAGATTCTGTTCGAGGTGTCCGACGTCTCGGTGCACGATGTCGACAGCACGCAGCCGAGCGTGCAGTTCACCGTAGACGGGCAGACGCGCCGCCTCACTTGCGATTTCATCGCGGGTTGCGACGGGTTCCACGGCGTGTGCCGTGCAGCGGTGCCGTCGGACGTGCGTAATGAATACCAGCGCGTGTATCCGTTTGGCTGGTTCGGCGTGCTGGTGGAGGCACCGCCGTCATCCGACGAGCTGATCTACGCCGCACACGAACGCGGTTTCGCCCTCATCAGCACGCGCTCGCCGATGGTGCAGCGCATGTACTTCCAGTGCGACCCGACCGAGCGTGCCGAGACGTGGAGCGACGAGCGCATCTGGCACGAACTGCACACGCGCATCGAGAGCGACGACGGCTGGCGACTCAAGGAAGGGCGCATCTTCCAGAAGGGCGTCATCGCCATGCGCAGTTTCGTGGCAACGCCGATGCAGCACGGCCGGCTCTTTCTCGCAGGGGATGCCGCGCACATCGTGCCGCCCACCGGCGCCAAGGGGATGAATCTGGCCGTCGCCGACGTGTGGCGTCTGGCCCGTGCGCTCGACGACTTCTTCCATCGCGATACGGAAGGCGCGCTCAAGGGCTATTCCGAGGCGGCGCTCAAGCGGATCTGGCGGGCCGAGCACTTCTCGTACTGGATGACGCGCATGCTGCACCGTCTGGACGACGCGTCGCCGTTCGAGCAACAAATGCAGCGCGCCGAGCTGGAGTACGTGGTGAGTTCGCGTGCGGCGTCGATGACGCTGGCGGAGAACTACGTCGGGCTGCCGCTGGCCTGATGGCTTGATGGGCGGACGGCTTGATGACTGGCCGTGCTATAAGGTTCTCGCACCCCGGTGGCACCTGTCGGGGGCATAACCGCCCGTTATGGATGATCTGACGAAAGATCATTTCGAGAGGCGGGTGAAACACGTACAGTAGCGGCAGAAATCGGGACCCCCCGCGGCCCCTCAGAGGGACGTAACCCGGTTTCAGAACGACGACATACGGAGCGGCAAAGCTCCGAGGAGACAGCTTCATGACCCAGCCGCGCACGGTGGATGTGCCCGCCTATATCAACGCACAACGGTTTTCCGGCTTTCAGTGGCTGGTGTTGATCTTGTGTTTCTTCATCGTCGCCATCGACGGTTTCGACACTGCCGCCATTGGCTACATCGCACCTGCCCTTGTGCAGGAATGGCATATCGATAAGGGCTCGCTCGGTCCGGTGCTTTCGGCGGCGCTGTTCGGTCTGGCCGGCGGTGCCATCTTTGCCGGCCCGCTCGCCGACCGCGTCGGCCGCAAGACGATGCTCGTGCTGTCGGTCGTGTTCTTTGGCGTGGCCAGTCTGGCGACCGCCTTCGCACAGGATCTGACGACGCTGACGGTGTTGCGCTTTCTCACCGGGCTCGGCCTTGGCGCGGCCATGCCGAATGCCGTGACGCTGATTTCGGAGTTCGCCCCTGAAGCGCGCCGCGCCGTGATCGTCAACACGATGTTCTGTGGGTTTCCGCTGGGCGCGTCGGTCGGCGGCTTTGTCGCGTCGTGGCTGATTCCGACGTTCGGCTGGCACAGCGTGCTGGTGCTTGGCGGCGTGTTGCCGCTGTTGCTGTCGGTGCTGCTGATTTTCCTGCTGCCCGAATCGGTCAAGTATCTCGTCGTGCATCAGAAGCCGGTCGAGCGCGTGCGCCGCATTCTGTCGCGCATTGCCGGGGAGTCGATGGATGACGTGACGACGTTTACCGTCAACGAAGCCGCGCCGAAGCGTGCAGGTTCGCCCATCGGCGTGGTGCTGTCGAAGCAGTACGGTTTCGGCTCGGTGATGCTGTGGCTGACCTACTTCATGGGGCTTGTGATTTTCTACCTGCTCACGAGCTGGATGCCGATTCTGTTCAAGGATGCCGGCTTCACCGTGCAGCGCGCCGCACTGATTACCGCACTGTTCCCGTTGGGTGGCGGTGTCGGCACGATTCTGTCGGGCTGGCTGATGGACAAGTTCAATGCGCAGAAAGTCGTGGCGATCGGCTATGCGTTGACCGCCGTACTGGTCTACGCCGTGGGGCAGGCGATGGGCGACATCGGCATGCTCGTCACGCTGATCTTCCTCGCAGGCACGGCGATGAACGGTGCACAGTCGTCGATGCCGTCGCTCGCGGCGATGTTCTACCCGACGCACGGCCGTGCCACCGGCGTGGCGTGGATGCTCGGGATCGGCCGCTTCGGCGGCATTGCGGGTGCGCTGCTGGGCGCGGAATTGATGCGCCGCCACCTCGGCTTCTCGGCAACGTTCTCGCTGCTGGCGATTCCGGCGGTGATTGCGACGATTGCTCTGCTCGCCAAGAACGCGTGGGAGCGTGCGCGTGGCGATCAACTGTCGTCCGACGACGCCGCACAGGCGCGCAAGTCGGCGGCAATGCACTGACCACCGATTGACCGTAGTAGCAGTGTTGACGCGGCGCCTTGTGCGCCGCGTTTTTTATTCGCGGCGGAATGGTGCAGCCGTACCGTTCAGCCCTTCGCGAGCTTGTCGATCATCGCCATCGCGGCAGCCGGGTTGCGCTCCTTGAAGCCGCTGATGACATAGAGGAAGACGTCGCGGCTTTTCGCCTTAGGGGGCCGGCCGGCCACGGTGTCGAGATCGCTGGGTACGGCCCCGCTCGCGAAGACCTTGGCGCGCTCGATCCACGTCGTCATTGCCTTGGGCGCGTAACCGAGCTTGTACTTCTCCTCGGTGCCCATGAGCCGGGCGTAGACGAACGGCGCGGTGACATCGGTGATGCACGGGAATTTCGCATCCCCCGCGAGCACGATGGCCATCTTGTACTTGCGTGCCAATTTGATGAATGCGGGCACGGCAAAACTCTCGTGCCGCACTTCGAGCGCATGGCGGATCGCATGCCCTCCGGCGGACGTCGGCAGCAGGCTCAGAAAGTGTTCAAAGTCGTCGGCATCGAACGCTTTGGTCGGTGCGAACTGCCAGTTCACCGGGCCGAGCTTCTTGCCGAGTTCGAGCACGCCGCTATCGAAGAACCGTTGCACCGAGTCGCCGGCTTCCGCGAGCACGCGGCGGTGTGTGGCATAGCGCGACGCCTTCACCGAAAACACAAAATCGTCCGGCGTTTCGTCGTGCCAGTTGCGAAACGTCGCGGGCTTTTGCGAGCCGTAGAACGTGCTGTTGATTTCGATAGAAGTGAGGTGCTGGCTGGCGTATTCGAGTTCGCGGCGTTTGGGCCACTTCTCGGGATAGAACGTGCCTTGCCACGGGGCGAAATTCCAGCCGCCGACGCCCACGCGAATGGGGTGTCCAGCGGAGGTGCCATGCGATTTCGAAGCTGCCATCAGAAGGGGGCGCGCGATGCGCGTTCGGGTGACGGAGACCTCGATGGTGATTCACCCGCGCCGCGCGCGTCAACGGGGGTGACGTGGGCAGTGCGGGTATTGCGGTGATATCAGTTGTGTCGGCGTCCGAGATGAAGCATGCGCTCGCGGACCTGCTCTTCGGCACGCCAGTGCTCGGCGGGTTTGACCAGATCGCTGCGGCTGATGATGCCGATGAGACGTCGCGAGACGGCATCGGCGACAACCGGCAAACGCTCGAGACCATGCGCCGCAAAGCGTGCCGAGAGGATGCGTCCGGTCTCGCCCGGCAGCGCCACCAGCGGCGGATTTACACCATACAACTGCCCCAGCGTTTGCAACCCGGCCGTTTGTGCCCGCGTGAGCGCCTGACGGTCCACCATGCCCAGCACGGCGTGCGCCGCATCCGTCACGGGATAAGCCCGATGACGTTGCCCCGCGCCGAACGCTTGCGTGGCAGCCGCGTCGATTGTCATATCCGCCGACAGGGCAACCGGCTCGCGTGTCATCAATTCCCCGACGTGTAGCCGCTCCAGCGGATCGACACCATACTCGCGATGAATATGCCGTCCGCGCCGCGCGATCTTCTCCGTCATGATCGAGCGCGGCATGATCCAGATCGTCACGCCGTACGCGACGCCGCAGGTGAGGAGCAGCGGCAGCAGCGCGTTGACATCGTGTGTCAGACCGAGGGCAAAGACGATGGCGGTGAGCGGCGCACCCAGCACACCGGCCAGCGTGGCCGCCATGCAGATGAGCGCCCAGAGCGACACGTCGCCTCCCGGCAGCACCGGGGCGAGCAGCGTGCCGAGCCCTGCACCGATCATCAGCAGCGGGGCAAGCACACCGCCCGACGTGCACGACCCCAGCGCAATCGCCCAGATGATCGCCTTGACCAGCAATAGCGCGAGCGCGGCGTGCATGGTGAAGTGACCCGCGAGCAAGTCGGCGATGACGTCGTAACCCACACCGAGCGCGCGCGGCTGCAAATAGCCACCGATACCGACCGCGAGGCCGCCAATGGCCGGCCACCACATCCAGTGCACCGGCAGCTTGTGAAACGCATCCTCGATCGCGTAGAGCGCGCGCGACATGCCTGCGGACAGCACACCGGCACACACCCCCGCGATTACACACGAAACCAAGGCGATGGGCACGACGGGCGGCGTCGTCATCGGGAACAGCGGTCCGGCTTCAAGCATCAGCGGCCGTGCAAAACCGGCGACGGCACACGCCACGATGACGGGCAACAGGCTGCGCGGGCGCCATTCGAACAACAGCAACTCCACCGCGAGCAGTACGGCGGCGACCGGCGTTCCGAAGACGGCGGTCATACCGGCAGCCGCGCCGGCGACCAGCAGTGTCTTGCGCTCGGCGGCGCTCAGGTGAAAGGCCTGCGCGATCAGCGAGCCGATGGCACCACCGGTCATGATGATCGGCCCTTCGGCTCCGAACGGTCCGCCGCTGCCGATCACGATGCCGGAGGACAGTGGCTTGAGTACTGCCACGCGCGGCGACATCTTGCTCTTGCCGAAGAGAATCGCCTCGATGGCTTCCGGAATCCCGTGGCCGCGGATCTTGTCGCTGCCGAAGCGCGCCATCGCGCCGACGATCAACCCGCCGATGACGGGCAATGCGATGACGGCGAGGCCCAGCGTGTTGTGCGCGGGCGAGGTCGGCGCGAACGACAGCGTCTGATAGAAGAACAGGTTGGTGAAGCCCTGAATCAGGTGCAGCAGCAACCACGCGGCAGGGACACCGCAAAAGCCGATGAACGCGGCCAGCAGGATGAGTCGCGACAGCCCGGGCGTGCGCGCAAAGTCGCGCGCATGGGCTGGCGGGGCCATCGGTGAATTCGTATCGGTAGCAGATGACATGGGGGGGCCGTTGCCTACAGGTGAACGCCACGAATGTGGAAGATGTCGGCGAAGGTGGTCAGCTCGTTGCGGTGTTGGGCCGCGAGCTTGGCGAGACACGCGTCACCGGCGGGGGAGAGGTGCACTTCCACCACGCGCCGGTCGCTCTCGTTTTGCCGGCGCGTGACGAGCCCGGCCTTCTCGCAGCGCGCCACCAGCGCGACCACGCTGTGATGGACGGCTTGCAGTCGCTCCGCTAATTCACTAATCGACGCCCACTCACGTCCCGGTATACCTTTCACGTGCAGCAGCAACAGATACTGCTGCGGCGTGATGCCGCCCTCGCGCGCCGCGGTCTCGCTGAAGTTCAGGAACCGGCGCAGGCGATAGCGAAATTCCGAGAGGGCTTCGAAGTCGCTCTTGTTCAGCGCATCGGCCGTGATAGGCGCGGCAGGGGCGGTCGCATCGTGAGAAGTGTCGCGGGACATGTTCCGGAAAGGTCCAAAGGAATGCGTTATCAGGCGTACACCCGAAAGCCAGAAAATATATCACAACACGATATAAATTCTGGCCTTAGGGATAGCCGGGGATGACAAAAGGGGGGCTGCGCGTGCAGAATCGCGAAAAAACGAGACTCAGTAGTGACTGGAACTCGATCCCCGCCGAGACGTCGCCATGCGCTGGTGACGAGCGTCGTCCGAGCGGGCCGACCTCTGACAGGGAGGAGACATGGCTTCCACGGTCCGACGCCATTGGCGTACGGGTACGTTGTTGTTGCTTTCGGTGGCGTTGGGCTCGACGATCGCCGCTTATCACTACGCCACAGGCTTCGAGCTGGGTGGCGGTGTTTTCCAGCAGATCGGCTTCGGACGCGCTGACGCGGCACCTGCGCCAGTCGCACAGACACGCGCGCCGCCGGCTGCCTGCGAAGGCAGCGGTTGCCGTCCCGGTGTGAAGACGACGTCGCACTGAACCTTCAGCATTACAGGGAACGAACTACGGCAGACGATGAAGCGATGCCCGCACGCGCTCGCGCTCGTGCAGGCATCCGGGCCGCACCCCGTTGCAGGGCGCGGCTTTTTTCGTTTATTGCGTTGCTTCGATCAGAACGTGTGACGCACGCCGATGGTCATGGCGCTCTGCGTGGCATCGCGTCCCGGTGCGCCGCCGGTGATGCCCGGGTTGTACATGTTCCACGCACGCAGATTGGCGAAGTACGAGTAGATGTCGGTGCGCTTGGACAGGAAGTAGTCCACCCCGACGTTGAACTGGAGCAGACGGCCAGTATCCGGCGCGCCAACGAACGTGTAACGCGAATGCAGCACGGCGCCGACCAACTCGAGGTTCGGCAGCACCCAGTAGTTCACGCCCACGTCGAACACGTTGGTCGCGCTGTTGTTCGAGCCTGCGGCGGCAAATGCACCGGTGCTCGCCGCGCTGGTGAACGTGGTGGCGAACGGTGCCGACGTGCCGCTGAAGCGTGCGAGCGGTTGCAGCGTGCGCGACCACGAGGCGTAGACGCGCGCCTTGTCCCACTTGTAGCTCGTGCCCACCATCCACGTGCGGATGCACACATCCCCCGAATTGCCGTAAGCCGGATCGCAGCCGGCACCTGAGCTGGCGCCCACGTCGCTCGACGTGTTGGTGGCGGCCGTCCCGGTGCCCAGACGCGACTGCCAGTAACCGAAGCCGATGCCGAAGCCGCCGTACTTGTAGTTGGCGCCGAAGCCGAGCGACTGGCCCGTCGACATCGAGCCGGGCGTGCCGCCGAAGCCGTAGGTCGCGTTGGCGGTCAGGCCGTTGAAGTCGGGCGAGTCGTAGCGAATCGAGTTGTTCGAACGGTTGCCGCCGACCCGGTCGAGGTTGTTGTCGTGCACGCCGTTGATGAAGACGCCGAAGTTGTAGACGCTCGAATACCACGTGGCGATTTCATCGATGTAATCCTTGCGGCGGCCCAACTGCACCGTACCGTAGGGGCTCGACAGGCCGACGACCGACGTGCGGCCGAGCGGCAGCCCGCCCTGACCCGCCGTGCCGTTGGCCACCGAGAAGCCGCCTTCGAGGATGAACAAGGCCTTCAGGCCGCCGCCCAGATCCTCGGTCCCCTTCATGCCCCAGCGCGACTGCTGGAGATCGCCGCTATCCACGCTGAACCGGTTGCCTGTGGTTGTGCCGCTCGGGCCTGCCACCTTGCTGACGTAAGTCACCCCGCTGTCGATCAAGCCGTAGAGCGTGACGTTCGATTGCGCGGCTGCCGATGCGCTGATTGCGGCCGTGCCCAAGCCCAGAAACGCCATACGTGCGACTGACCATGCCTTGTGATTCATATCCCCCCTCCGGGTGTTTTTGAGTAATTGATTCGAATGTTTTAATGATTAAAACGATGTTTTGAAAATTATCGTTTCGAGGGTATGAAGTCGTCAACGGGGGAGAAAAAATTAACGGCCTGACGATCATGTCAGTGCGCCGGCTGCATCATTTCAATCACTGAAACATCCAATCTACGGGCATGTTGGGCGGGGCCTCGGTGCGCGATGGCATCGATGGCCGGACAAAAAGGATATCGAGGGTGCTTGACCGGCCAAATTTTTTGAGGCTTAATTTTTAATACGTTGTTTTAATAAATAAAACAAAACCATTTTGAAGCGGTTGAGGCAGGCGATTTCTGGCCGCGAAGTGGTGAACAGAACGTTGGAAAAAATTTCGATGGTGACGCAAGAAAACAACACGGCGTGCTTCGTGATGCGCGCTCAGGGCGAGTCGTTGCCGATCGTGTTCGACTCGCCGCACAGCGGCATCGAGATGCCGGCCGACTTCGGCACGATTGCGCCGCACGAAGCGTTGCTCTCGGGATGGGACGCCTTCGTCGATGAACTGTGGGCCTGCGTACCGCGTCATGGCGGCACGCTGATCGGCGCGACGTTTCCGCGCACGTACATCGATGCGAATCGCGCGGCGACCGATATCGACGCCGACATGCTAGATGCGCCGTGGCCGGGCGCCATTGCGCCGGAGAAGTACTCGGCGCGCGGTATGGGCCTGCTGCGCCGCTATGCGCTGCCGGGCATGCCGATGTACGACCGCAAGCTGACGGTGGCCGAGGTGCAGCATCGTCTCGACGCGTACTACCTGCCGTACCGCCGTGCCCTCACCGACGCTGCGGATGCTGCGGTCGCGCAGCACGGCGCGTTGTGGCACGTGGACTGTCATTCGATGAAGTCGCGCGGCAATGCGATGAATGTGGATGAAGGGGCGCAGCGCCCGGATATGGTCGTGAGCGACCGGCTCGGCACGACCGCCGACCCGGCATTCACGGCGTGGGTGGCGGAGGCATTGCGCGGGCTCGGCTATCGCGTGCTGGTGAACACGCCGTATCAGGGCGGTGACCTGCTCACGGCGGTGAGCGATCCGGCGAAGCGCCGCTCCAGCGTGCAGATCGAGATCAACCGGGCGCTTTACATGGACGAGGCGCGCTTTGTGAAGCACGCCGGATTTGATACGCTCGGGCGCAATCTGGAAACGTTCACTGCTGCGCTGGCCCATTGGGTGCGAGCGCAGCTAAGCCCGAAGGAAATCTCATGAACTACATCGTCGATTCCGTCGACAGCGCCCTCAAGCTGCTCTCGCTGGTGGCCGAGCACCCGGGGCTCGGCGTGACCGAGTTGTCCAATCGACTGGGCATCAACAAATCACGCACGTATCGCATGCTGTGCACGTTGGAGCACAACCGCTTCGTGTTGCAGGACGAGCGCACGACGACGTACGCGCTCGGGCCGCAGGCATTCGTGATCGGGGTGGCCGCGTCGCAACAGAACATTCTCGTGCGGGCCGCGCAGAAGTACATGCTCGCGCTCAATCAGTCGATCAACGAGACGATCGTGCTGCGCGTGCGCGAAGGGCTCGAGACGGTGTGCGTCGCCCGTTGCGAAACCACGCATCAGGTGCGCTCGGTCGGCGCAGTGGGCAATCGCCGTTCGATCATTTCGGGCGCGTCCGGCAAGTTGTTGCTGGCGTTTGCACAGGACGCGATTCGCAACGAGTTTTTTGCCCGCATGAAGCACTTGCCGACCGCCGTCGAGCCGGTGGCGTTTGCCGAGGAGCTGGCGGGTGTGGCGCGCAAGGGCTATGCGATGAGCGCGGGCGAAGTGACGAGCGGTGCCGTGGCGATTGCCGTGCCGCTGCGCGACGTGTCGGGCGACGTGGTGGCGGCGCTGTCGATCTCGGGGCCCGAGGCGCGTATCAGCCGCATCGAGATTCCCGATTATCTCGAGCGCCTGCAAGCGTGCAGCCGCCAGATTTCGGCGGAGCTGGGCTATGCCGGTGCAGCGCCCGGGACAGCAAATACCGACGCGTCGAACGCCGCGCACCCCGCGAATCGGGTGGCATAGCGCGGCAGATGGCCGATGGGCCTGACTAGCTTCGCGGGTCAGGCACTCGGCAAGGCGCAGCGCGACGTCATTTCACAAACACAACGAGACAACAGGCAGGACTTTCATGACAGCGCTAGCGCCGACGCCCGTCGACGGGCATTCCCATTCCGCATCACTTTCTGCGCCGGACCGTCCGGGTGACACCGCGCGCGGCGGCGATCACGGCGACGGTGCCGCCGGTCGCGAAGAGAAGCCGCACGGCAAGATGCTGCACCCTGTGGTGATGATGCTGTGGGTGCTGATCATGGCCGTCGCGATGACGTGGTGGGTCGATGCGGGCCGCTTCGAACGCGCGGGCAAACTGGTCGTGCCGGGCACGTATCAGGTGGTGCCGAAGACGCACGATGTCGGCATGCTCGTCGCACCGAAGGCGACGCACAGCACGCCGGAGCAGGCGCAGCCCGCCAACGTGGTGTCGGCGTTCCTCTCGGTGCCGCAGGGGCTGGTGAAGAACGCGCCGCTCATCTTCATGGTGATGTTTGTCGGCGGCATGTTCGGGGTGATGCGCAAGACCGGGGCCATCGATGCCGGTATCGATCGGCTGCTGCAACTGACCTCGGGCAACATGTACGTGCTGGCACCGTTGCTGATGGTGTTGATTGCGTTGGGCAGCACGTTGCTCGGGTTTATCTCGGAATACCTCGTGGTCATTCCGATGGTGATGGTGCTCACGCGCCGTCTGGGGCTGTCGAATCTGTTTGCCGTGGCGCTGGTGGCAATCGCCGCAAAGATCGGCTACATCGCGTCGGTGACCAACCCGCTCGCGTTGGCGGTGGCTCAGCCGCTGGTCGGCCTGCCGTTGTTCTCGGGGCTGGGCTTGCGAGTGGCCATCTTCGTCGTCTTTCTTGCGCTGGGTATCGCGTACTTCCTCTGGCACGTGTATCGCAGCGACTATCGGCTCGCCGAGGCGCGGGCGCATATGCAGGAAGTGGCGCATCTGCATGCGCGACTCTCCACGCGTCACAAGGCCACGCTGCTCGTGCTGGCCGTGGCGGCGGCGATGCTGGTGTACGGCACACGTGAATTGAAGTGGGGCAATCTGGAGCTGTCGGCGTTCTATGTGCTGACGAGTCTCGTGACGGCGGTGGTGGGGCGGCTCGATTCGCGCACGGCCGCGGATGCGTTCGTCGAAGGGCTCAAGGGCATGATGCTTGCGGGGCTGTTGATCGGCCTGGCGGCGTCTGTCGAGATCATTCTGCATGGCAGCTACGTGCTCGATACGCTGATCAACGACTTCACGCAGATGGTGCGCGGGCAGTCGGCGGTGGCCGTGGCCAATGGTCTGATGGGCGTGCAGATGGCGCTGGACGTTTTCATTCCGTCGGTTTCGGGCAAGGCGGCGGTGAGCATGCCGATTATCGGGCCGATTGCACAACTCTCGGGCGTGAGTCCGCAGACGTCGGTGCTGGCATTCCTGTTGGGCGGCGGTCTGACCAACATGATTACGCCGACGTCGGGGATGTTGCTGGCCTACTTGGCGACGGCGCGCGTCGGTTTCGGCCAGTGGCTGAAGTTCATCCTGCCGCTGTTCGTCGTGTTGCTGATCCTGTCGGGCGGGGCGCTCGCGTTTGCGGTGCTCAGCGGGTATTGATCGCGCTCAGATCAATGCGTTGAAATCCAGCAATGCCACGGGAACGGCGGAAATTTTAGGGCCGAAGCTTCCGATATCCGACAGCGTGGCATTGTGGTGTTCGCGAATCTGCGCGGCGGTGGCATGCGGTTTGTCGTGCGTGGTGTGCGCGTCGGCCGCGATGGTCACGGGGTAGCCCAGCGCGGCGGCCCGCCGCACCGTGGTGTCGACGCAGAATTCGCTCGCATAGCCGCACACGACGACATGCTTCACGCCCAGTGAAGTGAGCAGCGGCTGAAGCTCCGTTCCGAGAAAGGAGTCCGGCGTACGTTTCCCGATGCGGAAATCGCCTGCGCCTGCATCCAATGCACTCGCCAGTTCCCACGGCGACGAATCCCGCACCAACGTCTTGTTGTCCTCATGCTGAATCAGTACCACGGGTACGCCGGCATGGCGGGCGTTCGTCATCAGCGCATTGATGTTTTCCGTGGTTCGCTCGGCGTCGCCCGGACGCGGTTCGCCGTCGATCAGACCGCGTTGATAATCGATCACAAGCAATGCTGAAGTCATGGCCGTCTCCGTGGAAAGATACATTCTAAGGCGGCTGGGGGCGTGCCGTGAATTTCGACTTGCCGATTATCATGATGCTTTGGTTAACTAAGTTATTATTCGTTTTCCATTGGTTTAAATGGATGAAGTGATTTGTTCATCATTGCCATATAAATAGAAAAAAGGAAAACATGAAAATAACGGGGATGTCGGCAGCCATTGCCAGTCTGCTGCTATTGACGGGATGGAGTGTCTCGTCATCGGCGCAAGCCCAATCCACATCGCTGCCTACGCATTTTTCTTCAACGTTGCCGTCGATGGCGACGCCCTCGGATATGTTGCAGGTGCGTGGTCGATCCAAGGGAGGCGGGTCGCGCAGCTATTCGGGCAGAAGGTCAGGCGCACGCGGTGGATGCGGCAGTCGGGGTGGTCCGGGCTATCGCAAAGACAATGGCAAGTGCGCAAGTTGGCGAGATTAAAAAACTAAAAGATTATGGGGATAAAAATGAAGCGAATCATTCTTGGCGTGGTACTGGCGTCTGTTTCGATGGCCGTATTCGCACGCGGCGGCGGTGGGGGCGGGCACAGTCACTCGGGAAGTCACAGCAGTTCACCGGGGACCGGTGCCAACATGAGCAGCTCCCATGTCAGTGGCTACACGCGTCAAAACGGTACGCATGTGAATTCGCATGAGCGGTCGTCGCCTGACGGGAAGTTCAATAACAACTGGACGACCAAAGGCAATACGAATCCATACACGCATCAGGAAGGGACGCGAACCCATCCGTCGGGTACGTCGCATTGACGCGCACGCGGTAGCTCGCTCCGGCGCACGGTGTTCGCCAGCGGAATCTTTTGCGACACGGTAGACGCGGCCCAAGGCCGCGCCATCGGCGAGGTAATATCCCGCGATGGACTCCCTGATCGCTGCCTCCGCCCGGGCACTGGCCGCCGGTGACCCGTTGGGTGCTTTGCAGCGCGTTGCGCTGCGAGACGACCCGCCTGCGCTCGCGCTGCGTGGTATCGCCATGGCGCAGTTGGGTGAATACCCACGTGCCCGCGAGTTGCTCAAACGCGCCGCGCGCCGCTTCGGCACGCACGAGGCCATGGCACGCGCGCGTTGCATCGTCGCCGACGCCGAGATCGCCCTCGCCACGCGAGATTTCAGCGGTTCGCTTCGCGCCGTGCAAGCCGCCGCTGCCACGCTCGACACGCATGCCGATGCCGCCAACGCGATGCTCGCCCGTCTGGTCATGGCGCGTCGTCTGCTGCTGCTCGGCCGACTCGACGCCGCCGCGCAAGCGCTCTACGAAATCAAGGCGCATGACGCTCCCGCACGCCTTGTCGCAGTCTTCGAACTCATTGCCACGGAATTCGCCCTTCGCTCGCTGCGCATCGACAACGCTCATGCCGCACTTGCGCGGGCACAAGCCGCCGCCGGCATTGCGAACGTGCCCGCGCTGAGCGCCGAAGTCGAACACGTGCGCACGGTGCTGGCACGGCCGGTCGCGCGTCTCTGGCATCCGGACACTGAGCAGGTACTGGGTCTGGATGATGTCGCCCGCTTGCTCAAGTCCGGTGCGCTGGTGGTCGACGCTTGCCGGCGCGGCGTGAGTGCGGGAAACACGTGGCGGCCACTGGCGCGGCGGCCGGTGCTTTTTTCACTGATCCGGTGTCTGGCGCAGGCGTGGCCGGCTGACGTGGCTCGCGAGACCCTCATTGCGGAAGCCTTCGGACTGCGGCGGTCCGGCGATATCGACGATACCCACCGTGCCCGTCTGCGTGTGGAAATCGGCCGTCTTCGCGCGCTACTCAAAGGCGTAGCGACGATCGACGCAACCGGGCGCGGCTTCGTGCTGCGAAGCGTCGACGAACGACCGGTTGCCGTGCTCGTGCCACCGATCGACGGCGAATTCGCTTCGGTGATCGCGTTACTCACCGATGGCGCGGCGTGGTCCACGTCCGCCATTGCCCTCGCGCTCGGCGTCAATCAGCGCACCGTGCAGCGAGCCCTTTCCGCACTGCATGACGAGGGGCGAGTCCGCGCCGTCGGGCAGGCCAGAGCGCGACGCTGGGTGTCGCCGCCGCTGACCGAATTCACGACGATATTGTTACTCCCTGCTGCGTGGTCGTTTAGCTAAAGTGAAGTCGCACCCCCGGGCCCGGGTAAGTGATCCGACGAACCGAAGCACTGACGAATCGACGAACCGACAACTGGAGTCCACCATGACGAGCCAACCCCAACAACGCGCCCGCACCTCCACCCCTACCGTGAGCGCGGCCGATATCCTCTGTGAATACGGCCCCTTCAATGGCGCCGACCGCATCAACGGCGTGACCTACGACGGCCAATCCGTCTGGGCATCGACCGGCCCCCATCTGGTGGCCTTCGACCCGGCAAACGGCGAAGTCCGCCGCACGCTCGATATGCCGGGCGACGCCGGTACCGCGTTCGACGGCAAACACCTCTATCAAATCGCCGAATCGCGCATCGACAAGATCGACCCGGCGACGGGCAAGGTCGTGCACACGATCCCTGCGCCCGATAGCGGAAGCAGCTCGGGCCTGACATGGGCGGAGGGCCACCTGTGGGTCGGTCAGTACCGCGACCGCAAGATCCTGCAACTCGACCCGGCGACCGGACGTGTACTGCGCACCATCGAGTCGGACCGCTTCGTCACCGGCATTACGTGGGCCAACGACGAGCTCTGGCACGGCACGTGGGAAAACGACGAGAGCGAACTGCGCCACGTCGACCCGGTCAGCGGCGAAGTGCTGGCGCGCGTGGTGATGCCGGACGGCATCGGCGTCAGCGGTCTGGAATACAACGGCATCGATCGCTTCTTCTGCGGCGGCGGTATGAGCGGCAAGGTGCGCGCCGTCCGCTATCCGAAAGACTGATCGCCGAAAGGCCGATATTTCGAGGCACACGGGCGGAGGCTATCGAGCGCGATAGCCTCCGCCTATTTCATAGATTTCAATAATCAATTTCTATTGATTGATAGCATTCGGCATACTGACAACACTTTCCACCCAGTCAGAGAGACAACGACATGCCGATCATCAATACCCAGATCAAGCCGTTCAAAGCCACCGCTTACCACAATGGCGATTTCACCACCGTGACCGAAGACACCCTGAAGGGCAAATGGTCGGTTGTGGTGTTCTACCCGGCCGACTTCACCTTCGTGTGCCCGACCGAGCTGGGTGATCTGGCTGACCATTACGAAGAATTCAAGAAGCTGGGCGTCGAGATCTACAGCGTGTCGACCGATACCCACTTCACGCACAAGGCCTGGCACGACACGTCGGACACGATCCAAAAGATCCAATACCCGATGATCGGCGACCCGACGCTCGCCATCTCGCGCAACTTCGACGTGCTGATCGAAGAAGAAGGTCTGGCCCTGCGTGGCACGTTCGTGATCAACCCGGAAGGCGAGATCAAGCTGTGCGAAATCCACGACAACGGCATCGGCCGCGACGCCAGCGAACTGCTGCGCAAGGTGCAGGCTGCCCAGTACGTGGCCGCTCACCCGGGCGAAGTTTGCCCCGCCAAGTGGACGCCGGGCGCTGAAACGCTGAGCCCGTCGCTCGACCTGATCGGCAAGATCTAAGTTTTACCGCAGCAAACGCCGCGCTCGTCACAGCGCGGCGCCCCGCCGGCGCACCTGTCCCCCCTGAACCGGGTGTGCCGGCACCTCCCCCGAATAACTACGTTGCCATCGCCAGCCTCCGGCTGATGCGGTTGCCCCTGTTCACCCTATCGAGACGGATGACACGCCATGTTGGACGCGAACCTCAAAGCCCAGTTGCAAACGTACCTCCAGAAAGTCACGCGCCCGATCGAGATCGCGCTGTGGCTCGACGACAGCCCCAAGGCGGCCGAGATGAAAGCGCTGGTCGACGAGATCGCACCGCTCTCGACGCGCATCACCGTCGTGGCACGCGATGACGCCGGCGAGCGTCGTCCGTCGTTCGCCATCGGTGCACCGGGCGAGGCACCGCGTATCCGTTTTGCCGGTTTGCCGATGGGGCACGAATTCACGTCGCTGGTACTGGCGCTGCTGCAAGTGGGCGGCCATCCGGTCAAGCTCGACGACGACACCATCGAACAGATTCGCGCGCTCGACGGCGATTTCCGTTTCGAAACCTATATCTCGCTGTCGTGCCAGAACTGTCCGGAAGTCGTGCAGGCACTGAACGTCATGGCGCTCATCAACCCGCGTATTCAGCAGGTGACCATCGACGGCGCGCTGTTCCAAGGCGAAGTCGAAGCCCGTCAGGTGATGGCCGTGCCGACGGTGTATCTCAACGGCGAGTCGTTCACGCAAGGCCGTACCAGCGTGAAGGAACTGCTCGCCAAGCTCGATACCGGTGCGAGCGCACGGGCAGCGAAAGCGCTTGAAAACAAGCCGGTCTACGACATGCTGATCGTCGGCGGCGGCCCGGCCGGTGCGGCCGCTGCGATCTACGCGGCGCGCAAAGGCATCACGACGGGCGTCGTGGCCGAGCGCTTTGGCGGTCAGGTGCTCGACACGATGGCGATCGAGAATTTCATCTCGGTCACGCACACGGAAGGCCCGAAGTTTGCCACCGCGCTCGAACAGCACGTGAAGGCATATGACGTCGATGTGATCGATACGCAACGCGCCGCCGCGCTGGTGCCCGGCAAGATTCACGAAGTGCGTCTCGCCAGCGGTGCGGTACTCAAGGCCCGCGCGATCGTGCTGGCCACTGGTGCGCGCTGGCGCGAAATCGGTGTGCCGGGCGAGCGCGACTACCGTAATCGCGGCGTGGCGTACTGCCCGCACTGCGACGGCCCGCTGTTCAAGGGCAAGCGCGTGGCCGTCGTAGGTGGCGGCAACTCGGGTGTGGAAGCGGCGATCGATCTGGCCGGTGTGGTCAAGGAAGTCACGCTGATCGAATACGGCACGCAACTGCGCGCTGACGAAGTGCTCCAGCGCAAGCTGCGCAGCCTGCCGAACGTGCGTGTGTTGATGAATGCGCAAACGACGGAAATCGTCGGCGACGGCCAGAAGGTGAACGGTCTGGTGTATCGCGACCGTGCCTCGGGCGAAACGACGACGGTGGCGTTGGAAGGCGTGTTCGTGCAGATCGGTCTGGTACCGAATACCGAATGGCTCAAAGGCACGCTGGCCCTGTCGCGTCACGGCGAGATCGAAGTCGATGCAAAGGGCGCCACGTCGATTCCGGGCGTATTCGCGGCCGGCGATGTGACGACGGTGCCGTTCAAGCAGATCGTCATTGCGGTAGGCGAGGGCGCGAAGGCATCGCTGGGCGCTTTCGAGCACCTGATGCTCAGCTCGGTGGATGACGAGGTCGACGTGCAGCGTGAAGCTGTGGCGGCCTGACGATTCAGGAAGGGAAAAAGCGAGGGCGCAGCCGGATGGCTGCGCCCTCGTGCATCAAGACATCAAAGTGATAAACGTCAGGCGTTGGCCGGTTTGCCGGTCAGGCGCGACGCAAGCATGAGCAACGTGCCGCTCACCGCCATCGAGACCACGCCCATCGCCATACCCTGACCGATCGAGCCTTGCTCGAACTGTCGCCATACGAAGATCGACACTGTCTGCACGCCGCTCGGCGCAAGCAGCAACGACGTAACCAACTCGCGCGACGCAATCGCAAACACGATCATCAGCGACGCCGCGAGCGCGGGCATCACCAACGGCAGCGTAATGCGGCGCAGGGCCACGCCGGCGGGTGCCCCGTGCACGCGGGCAGCAGCTTCCAGCGAAGCCGCCGTCTGACGCAACGCAGCGCTCGTGTAACGCACCGGATACGGCAGCAACAGGCAGCTGTACGAGAGCAACAGAATTCCCCACGTGTTGTACGGCGTGACCGGCCAGAACGGCAGGTTCCACGCGAGGATCAGGCCCACACCCACGACGATGCCCGGCAGCGCATGGGGCAACAGCGACAAGCCATCGATCAGCACGCGGCCGCGCATGGTCGACTTCACCACGCACCACGCACACAGGAAGCCCAGCACGCCTGTGACGAGCGACGTGCCCAGTGCCAGCGACAAGCTGGTCAGCAACGCTTCGACACCTTCGGCCCCCTGACCCAGCAGTGAAGCGAAATGTGCCGTCGTCAGGTTCGCCATCGACAGCCCGCCCGAGAGCGTGCCCGAGAAGGCCGTCGCGAGAATCGAGAACAGCGGCGCGACCGTGGCCAGCAGCGCCACAAAACCGAACCCCACAATCACAGGCAGTTGCCAGCGCCCCAACGCACGCGGCGGTGAAGCAATGGGCTTGCCGGTTTGCGTCTCGAAGTCCTTGCCAGCCGACAACCGGTGCTGGAACACGAACGCCAGCAAGGCCAGCGTTGCCAGCACCACCGACAGGATCGATGCGCCCGGCAAGTCGATGGGCCAGTCGGCAAAGCGGCCTTCGATGGACGTGACCAGCACCGAAAACCCGGCGCGTGCCCCCAAAGCGGCAGGGGCACCGAACTCTTCGATGGCCATCGTGAACGCGAGCAGCAGACTGGCGGCAAACGCCGGCAGTGCCAGCGGCAGCGTCACGCGCGCAAACGCCCGCCATGCCGACGCGCCATGCACGCGTGCCACGTCGGCCAGCCGCGAGCCCGTGGTGGCCAGCGAGCGCGACACGGCGAAGTACACGACCGGGAAGATGTTGAGCGTCATCACGAAGACGAGGCCCGGCAGCGAGAAGAGGAAGCGTCCGGCATCGAGCCCGGTGAGCTGCTGCGCGTAACCGCCGGTTTGCAGCAACAGCATCCAGCCCAGCGCCGCGAGATACGGCGGCACCAGAAACGGCAGCAGGAAACACAGATCCCACACCCGCGCATACGGCACATGGAACAACCCGCGCACCGCGCCGAGGGCGCCGCCTACGAGTGCTGTGCCAAGTGCCACCGACACCCCGAGCTGCAACGTGTTGCCGATGAGCGGCAACGTGCTGTCATGCGCGAGGGTCGGCCAGACGGCGGAGAAGGGCGCGGCGAACGAGCCCTGTGCGAGATGCGGGAAGATGGCCTGCAACAGCACGAACGCGACCGGTAATGCCACCACGACGGCGAGGGCTGCGACCGTCGCCGTCGGGAGAAGTCGGAACGATTTCACGTGGGGTCAGTGTTGGCCGTTGAGTTTCGCGAAACGGGCCAGCACTTCCGCGCGCGAGGCGCTCGACGACTGTGCGTCGCCTTGCGGCAGCAAACGCAGATCCTTGAACGAGGCGCGCTTGATGGCAATGTCTTCACGTGCCGGAATCAGCCACGCTTCCGCCACCAGTTGCTGACCTTCGTCGGAGAGCACGTAGTCGATGAACTGACGCGCTTCGCTTTGCAGCTTCGACGTGTTCAGAATCATCATCGGACGCGGGGCGATCACCGTGCCACTCGTCGGGAAGATCACCTTCACGGCCTCACCGCCTGCCGCTGCCGCATAAGCCACGTAATCGACGGCACCGAACACGGCTGCCTTCGCGCCTTGCAGCACCGGGTTCAGCGCTTGCGCGTTCGGGCCCGACACCACCATGCCGTTTTGCTTCAGATCGTCGAAGAGCTTCCACGCTTCGCCGCCCAGACGCGCTTGCAGACCGAGCAGCAAGTCGGCCGACGCGCCCGAGAGGGCCGGGTCAGGCATGGTCACAAGGTTGCGATACGCGGGCTTGGTCAGATCGCGCCAGTCGTGCGGCTCGGGCGTGCCCGACTTCGCATTCCACACGATACCGAGCGCCGAGAGGCCCTGCGCGACGTAATGCGTCGTCTTGAACGGGGCCGGTACGCGGGCGGCGTTGGCGCTCTGGAACGGGGCGAGCCAGCCGCGCTTTTCGAGGTCTTGTGCGGTGTCCCACGAGGCGGAGATGAGCACGTCGGCACGCGGGTTGGCCTGTTCGGCTTCGATACGTGCCATCACCTTGCCGGTAGTGGCCTGAAATACATCGACTTTGATGCCGGTCTTCTTCTCGAAACCCGTTGCAAGCTTCTTGCTCAGGTTGCCGGGGCCGGCGGTGTAGACGGTCAGCGCATGGGCGTGTTGTGCGCCGACACTTGCAGCAAAGGCCATGGTGAGTGTCGCGATAATTTTGCGGTGGAGCATTATGGGCTACCTCGTAATACGTTTGTCAACGCGCCCGTGGGCGAGGATCACAATCTGATCGGCCAGCGCTTCGGCTTCTTCGCGGTCGTGGGTCACGTACACAGCCGTGGTGCCCAGACGCGAGAGCAGGGCACCGATGTCGGTGCACAGGCGCGTGCGGAGATCGCGATCGAGGTTGGATAGCGGTTCGTCGAAGAGCAGCAGGCGAGGGGCCGAGACGATGGCGCGCGCCAGTGCGACACGCTGTTGCTGGCCGCCGGAAAGCGCTTGCGGCCGGCGCGTGCCGTAACCGGCGAGGCCGACCAGCGTCAGCGCTTCTTCCACACGCTCAGCGCGCTCGGCGCGTTTTACGCCACGCATTTCAAGCGGAAACGCCACATTGGCCGCCACGGTCATGTGCGGCCACAGCGCATAGTCCTGAAAGACCATGCCGAGCGAGCGCAATTCGGGCGAATGGCAAACGGTGTCGCTGGCGACAACGGTGTCGTCGAAGCGGATTTCGCCGCCGGTAGGCGCGAGCAGTCCTGCGAGCAGTTTGAGCAGCGTGCTCTTGCCGCAGCCGGACGGTCCCAGCAAGGCGGTCGTGGTGCCGGCCGGAACATCGAGATCGATGCCGTCAAGCACGCGCGCTGCACCAAACGTCTGGTGCAGCGCGCGCAGCGAGAGATGAACCCCGCTGCTTGCCATGCTTGCCGGCGACACCTCGCCGTACGACGGGCGTGTGTCGCGCTTCATCAGAACACGTGCTTGACGCCGGCCATCGTACCGAACTGGTTCTTGCCGGCCACCACGTTGGTGCCGAAACCGTTCAGACCGAGGTCGGAGCCGTTGCGGTTCACGACGTAGCCCATGTTGACGTAGACGTCGGTACGCTTCGAGAAGCTGTAGTCGGCGCTGACCTGGAACGACAACGGGTCACGATTCGTGCCGTAGAAGTTCTGGTACATGGCCGTGGCCGACAGATCGAGCGCCGGCGTGGCGTGCCACGTGGTACCCAGCCAGTAGTAGCTCGAGGCTTCCACCGGGCTCTTGTTCAGGGCCGAGAGGTGGATCGCCTTGGCGTTCAGGTAGCGGTAGCCCACATACAGGTCGACGCTTTGCAGCGAGTACTGCACGGCGGCGGCGATGCGGCGATCGACGTTGCCTTCATAACCGCCGACCTTGGCGGTCAGCGCAGCGTTCGGGAGCACCGAGCCGCCGTTCTTCTGGTCGTAAGCGATCACGAACGACAGCGGGCCGTTGGCGTAACGCAGACCGGCGTCGACCACTTGCGCGCGACGGTTGTCGCCCGGCGTGGTGCTGGACGCACCGAAGCTCACGTCGTCGTAGCCCTTCGAGTACTGCACCATCGCTTCGAAGGCGCCGAACTTGCCCGTGTAGCGCAGGCTGTTGTCCAGACGATCCGAGAACGCGGTGTCCTGCATCTTGATGGCGTACACGGCGTTGTTGAGCGGGTTGAACTTGCTCACCCAGTCAAGGAACACGCCGCCCTGACGGCCGATCGAGACCGCGCCGAAGGCGTTGTTCGACAAACCGACATAAGCCAGCCGGCCAAACTCGCGACCGCCCTGAAGGGACGTGCCGTTGCCGAGGTTGAAGCCGTTTTCGAGCAGGAAAAATGCCTTGTTGCCGCCACCGAGGTCTTCGGAGCCCTTGAGACCCCAGCGTGAACCGGCGAGGTTGCCCGAGGTGACGCGGGAGAGGCTGACGGTGTTGCCGGCGCTGTTCTTGTCGGCGTTGGTAAGGAATTCGACACCCGAGTCGATCAGCCCGTAGAGCTGAACGTTTGACTGGGCCAAGGCGGGCATGGGCAGGCTGCTGGCGAAAGCCAGGCAGCACCCCGCCGCCGCAATGCGGAAGTTGGGTTTCATTACAGGAGTCCTCTTTGGGATTCAATTGAGCCGTCAGGTTAAGCGGCCAACATGTCGCCAACATGACAATCGATCGTCATCCGAAAGAGGTCCTGCAATGCTTGCCGCTCAGATCGTGTTCGGGCCGGGCAGGGTGATGGTGAAGCGGGCGCCACCGAGTGGCGAAGTCTCCACGCCGACCTTGCCGCCGTGCAGCAGTGCGATACGCCGCACGATGGCCAGCCCCAGCCCGAAGCCGCCGGTGGCGCGGTTGCGGCTGCTGTCGAGACGGTGGAACGGCTCGAAAATGCGCGCGCGGTCTTCGGCGGGCACGCCTTCGCCGTCGTCGTCGACGTAGATCATCACACCGCCGTCGTCGCAGGTTTTCGCACCGCACACGATACGCCGCGAGGTATGGCGCATGGCGTTGTTGAGCAGGTTCTGCACGGCGCGGGCGAGCAGCTTGGGTTCGACTTCGACGCAGTCGGCACCGGGTTCTGCCGCGATATCGAGCGCAATCGAGCGCGACGCCAGCACTTCGGTGCAATTGGCGGCGAGGCTGTCGAACATCAGGCGCAGCGACACGCTGTGACGCGTGGGCGGCGCGGTGATCTGATCGAGACGGGCGAGCGAGAGCAGCTCGGTCACCAGTTCATCAAGCTCGCGAATGTCGCCCTTGAGCGCGACGATGCGATCGTCGGCATCGGCGTCGTGGCGGCGCTGTTGCAGGATTTCCAGCCCGAAGTCGAGCCGCGCGATCGGCGTGCGCAGTTCATGCGACACGGCATTGATCATGTCTTTCTGCGTGGTGATCGAGCGTTCGATGCGATCGGCCATCGTGTTGAACACGCGCACGAGGGCGGCCAGATTCGAGAAACGGGAGACACGGGCGCGCGAACTGAAATCGCCTTCGCCGAAACGCAAAGCTGCACGGTTGAGCGACTGCACGTCGGTCCAGTACCAGCGCGACCATGTGAGCACGGCGAGCAGGATCAGCAGCGCGACCAGCGTGTAGGCGAGGTAGTTGATCTGGCGCAGATTCAGGTCGGTGCCGGTGGCCGAGGTGAGCACCCAGTCGGAGTTGCGCAGGCGCACGGCGTAGTGATCGCCGTCGATGCCGTTGGCGACGACGAGCCCCGCTTCGAGATCCTTACGGGCATATTCGAACGGCAGCGGCAGGCCTTTGAGCGGCTTGATGTCGATCTTGTCGTTGCCGTGAGATTCGAACGTCGCGATGAACGCCGGCCACTCGGATTCCGGCAGCTTTTCGAGCGACTGGTTGATGAGCCAGACGTAGGCGCCCAATTGCTTCTGCGCGGAACGGTTCAGGATGTCGTAGAAGAAAAAGCCGAACGTGTTGTTGATCAGCAGGATGGCCGCGACCACGGCGAGCGCGACCAGCGCGTACAGCTTCAAAAGAATGCGAAACATGAATCAACTCTCCCAAGCCGACGGGCTGAAAAGGTAGCCCCGGCCCCAGACGGTCTTGATGCGCTGCGGCTCGCCATCGGTATCTTCGAAGCGTTTGCGCAGCCGGTAAATGCCCACGTCCACGGTGCGGTCGATGCCGTCGAATTCGATGCCGCGCAGCTGTTGCAGGATTTCGTCGCGGGTCACCACGCGCCCGGCGCCCTTTGCCAGAATCAGCAGCAGGCTGAATTCGTTCGATTTCAACTCCACCGGCAAGCCGCGCCAGAACACCATGCGGTCGCGCGGAACGATGCGCAACTGGCCGAACGCGAGACCGTCTTCGGTGGGTTCTTCGATCTCGGCAAGCGGCGTGGCGCGGCGCAATAGCGCCCGCAGGCGTGCCAGCAGCAGCCGTGGTTCAACCGGCTTGACGACGTAATCGTCGGCCCCGACTTCCAGTCCGGCGACCTGATCGTAGGTATCTTCGCGTGCCGTCAGGATGAGGATGGGCGTGGCGCTGACGGCGCGAAGCTGCCGGCAGACCTCCATGCCGTCCATGCCGGGCAACATCAGGTCAAGGATGACGACGTCGGGCGAGAAGGCGCGAAAGCGCTCCAGCGCCCGCGCGCCGTTGGCCACCACCGTCACTTCAAATCGATAAGCGTGCAGATATTCGGTGACGAGTGCGGCAAGCCGCGCATCGTCCTCGACGAGCAAGACACGGTACATGGCCGTATTCCTTTCCTGTTGTGCTGTGCCGCAATGTTGGGCGGCACTCCCGTGAAGCGCATTCTACTGCCCGGGAGCCCCGCCCGGCGGGCGTTTCAAACCTGCGAACAATTGAAAACATTTGTTCACAACTCTCCTAAATCGAATAACAGTCACGCCGCCGGTTCGCGCCTACCATGCGTTCACCTTGCAGTCCGTTCGTCTTGATTCATCTCGCTTCGTCGTGTTCGCCGGCTGCAATCTTCCAATAATTTGTAGGAATCCAATGAAAAACCGCCCCCTTCGCCATCTCCGCCATCTCCGCTATGCGCGCTATCTCCGCCTGTTTCCCCGCGTTGCTGCACTGAGCGCTGCTGGTGTCGTGTTCGCTGGTGTCGCCCCGCAGGCGTTCGCCGTCGACCCGGGCCGCTACAGCGGCATCCAGCCCGACGCGAGCCTGCCCACGCAGGCGCCGGAAAGCGGTTACGAGTTCACGGTGGGGGGCGGTGTCGGTTATTCGCCGCGCTACATGGGCAGCAATGAATACCGCGTGACGCCCGCGCTGAATCTGGCGCTGCAAACGCCGTTTGGCGTGTTCGTCGGGTTGAGCGGCATCGGCTACCGGCTGTCGTTGCCGGCGGGCTTCTTCGTGTCGGCCGCGCTGTCGTACGACGGCGGCCGAAAGGACCAGAAGAAGGGGCTCGACTCGGGGTCGGACAAGCTGCGCGGCATGGGCGACATCAAGGGCTCGGTGTTCACCACGCTGCAAGCCGGCTACGCCATCGGCGATCTGGCCGTTGTGAGCGTCGCGACCGATATTCCGCTCTCTAACCGCGATCGCGGCAATGTCTATCGCTTTGCGGTGGACAGCTTGCTGTTCAAGACGGCCGAAGACTCGGTGGGCGTGAGCGCAACGGCGCACTTTGCCAGCGGCAAGTATGCGCAGACGTATTTCGGCGTGACGGCCAACCAGAGTCTGAATTCCGGCTATCGGCAGTATGCCGTCGGCGGCGGCCTATACGGCGTGAGCCTCACGGCGAACTGGACGCACAAGTTCAACAAGCACTGGAGCACTACGGTTGCCGGCGGCCTGATTCGCTACACCGGTAACGCATCGAAGAGTCCCATCGTGTTCAACAAGACCAACTATCAGGTCGCCACCACGCTCGATTACACGTTCTGAGCGTCTGTACTCGTGTGAAGTGCGGTGGTCCTGTTGGGTCCAGTTTCCTAGCCTTGCGAGGCAAAAGCCATGCGAATTCTCGTCACCGGCAGTACCGGTTTTGTGGGCGGCGCCGTCGTCGCCCAACTTCTCAAAGACGGCTTCGGCCCGTCGCTGTTGCTGCTGGTGCGTGCGCGCACGAGTTCCGACGGCCTTGCGCGCGTGCGTGCCGCCATGGACCGGTTTCGCGTCGCCCCGGTACACCGGCTTTCGCTCACGGAAGCGAACATCGTTTGCGGCGATCTCGCGCAACCGATCTCGTTCGACGACGACCATCGCATGCGCCGCGTGACCCACGTGATCCACGCGGGGGCCATCGCCTCGTTCTCGGCGCACCCGCAACTCGATACCGTGAACGTCGCGGGCACGCTGGCGCTCGCGCGCGCCGTGGCCGCTTCGCCGGTGCTGGAGCGCTTCGTGTATGTGGGCACGGCCATGGCCTGCGGCGATGCGTTGTCAGGCGTGGTCAAGGAGTCGCACGATCTGGCGCGCGCCGATCATCAACTGGTGCCGTACACGGCGTCGAAGGCCGAAGCGGAGGCGCGGCTGCGGCGCGAATGGCCGGGGCTGCCGCTGGTGGTTGCGCGTCCGTCGATTGTCGTGGGGCATACCAAACTCGGCTGCGAGCCGTCGGGCAGCATCTTCTGGATGTTCCGCATGGTGCAGTTGCTGGGTGCGTTCACGTGCGGTCTCGATGACCGGCTCGACGTGGTGCCGGTCGATTTCTGCGCCGACGCGCTGATCGATCTGGCATTTCTGCCGCGCTTACGCCACGACCTGTATCACGTGTCGGCGGGGCAGTCGTCGACGCGCACGATTCGCGAGATCGAAGCGGCGCTTGCCCGAGCGCGCGGTGTGGCACCGCTGGGCGAGCGCTTCCGGCATATCGGCGACGCAGAGATCGAGCGGCTGACACCGGCGCTCTCGCGCCAACTCGGCAATGGCAACGGCCGGTTGATGGCCAAGGCGTTGCGTCGCTATGGCGCGTTTGCCTCGCTCGATTACGTGTTCGATAACCATCGCCTGCTGGGCGAAGGCACTTCGCCGCCGCCGCCCGTCACCGATTACCTCGATGTTTGTGTGCGCTCGTCGGCAGCCACCTCGGTGGCCGAGCAGATGGCGTGGGATTTCAAGTGAGTCTCGTTGGAGGACGGGGCAGGCGACGCGCCGGTCCGGTCAGCTGGCTGCGGGGCGTGCAGCGTACGATGGGGTCGCTGCCGCCTTTCAGCGTGAGGCGACCGGACTGGCGGCGTCTGCCGCAAAACATTGCGCGAGAAAGCGCTCGGTCGGACGGCTGAGCGCGTCCGCATGCGGCACCAGTGCCGTGAGCAGGCGCTTGAGGCCATGCGGCGGATCGATGCGAACGGAGGTCAGCGCGCCATCTTCATGGCGCATCGACATGGCGGAGACGAAGCCGATCCCCATGCCGGCACGCACCGCTTCCTTGATACTTTCCACCCCGGCCAGTTCCAGCGCCACACGGGGCTCCAGCCCTGAAACAGAGAAGGCGCGCGCCACCAGCGCCCGCACGCCGGAGCCCGGTTCGCGCAGGATCAACGGATATTCGGCGATGCTTTGCAGCGAGGCACCGCCCGGTAGATGCGCGAGCGGGTGATCGGACCGCGCGATGGCCACGACTTCGTCGTCACGCCACGGACGCACGGCAATTTCCGGCGACAGGCCGGGCGGTACGGCGCCTTCGATGAACGCGACGTCCAGACTGTCGAGCTGCGCGACGATTTCACTCGTGTTGCCGTCGACGATATGCAAAGCGACGGCGGGGTAGCGCTGATGGAATTCCGCGATGACATACGGCAGCAGATAGCTCGCGGGCGTAGTACTCGCGCCGATGCGCAAGGCCCCTGTTTCCAGCCCGCGCAGGCTGTCGCGTAACGCCAGCGCCTGCCGGTAGTCCTGCCGCAACTTGTTCGCATACGCCGCGACTTGCTCGCCCACGGCGGTCAACCTGATGCCGCGCCCATCACGGCGGTAGAGCGGCTCGCCAAACGATTCCTGCAATAAACGTAACTGCCCGGAAACCGCCGGCTGTGACAGGTGCAATGCCTCGGCGGCATGGCTGATGTTGCCCAGTTCGGCCACCGTCGCGAAGGTCAGCAATTGGTCCGGCGTCATATCGAATTCATCGGAAATGGTGATGATTGGTGGTCATCATAGCCATTTTTTCGATAATCGGCGCGGGGAGTCTCAGGTGAGGCTGGGTTGTGCTGCGACGAGCGTTTGAACGTCGTCCCAAGTCGGCGCATGCGCCCCGGTGCGGGTGCAGGCCAGTGCGGCGGCTGCCGCCGCGTGATGCAGGTGCGTCGCGAGGGGCGCATCCGGCGCTCGTGACAGGCTGGCGAGCCACCCGCCGATGCTGGCGTCACCTGCGCCCACCGTATCGGCCACGGCCACGCGGTAGGCCGGTTGCGCGAGTTCGATGCCGTCAGGCGTCAGCAGGCGCATGCCGCGTTCGCCGTCGGTCAGCAGCACCGTGGCTTGTGGCGCGATGCGTCGGACTTCGGTCAATGCGGCGGCGTCAGCTTGTGTGGGATACAGCGCGCGCAGATCTTCGACGGACAACTTGAGCCAAGTGGCAAGGCGTGCCATGCGGGCGAAAGTCGCAAGATAGTCCGGCCCCATCAGGTTGCGCAGATTCGGATCGAAGCTGATGGCCACGCCGCGCGCATGCAGTTGTTCGGCCAGATCGAGCAGGGTGCTGGCGAGCGGCTCGCGCACGAGACTGATACAGCCGAAGTGCGCGACGCGGGCTGCTGCCTGCCAGCCCTCGGGCAGCGCCTGCGGGTCGAAGGCCAGATCGGCAGCCCCTTCGCCAAGGAAGAAGTAGGCCGGGGGATCGTGGCGATGCACGACGGCGAGCAACGGCGGACGGTCCACGGCTTGCACGAACCGGGCGTCGAGCCCTGCCGCTTCCGATAGTGCAAGCAATTCGGTGCCAAACGGCGCATGGGTGCTGATGGCGCCGCCGTAGCCCGTTGGCACGCCCATCGCGGCAGTCACGCGTGCCACGTTCCAGCAAGCGCCACCGGCACGGCTCACCCACTGGCGGCCATCGCCCTGCGGCTGCCGAATCAGGTCGGTGAGGGCTTCGCCGAAGACAAGCAGTGCGGGCAGGGTCATGGTGACAACATCGGTCGCAGGGAAGCAGAGGCCGTCAGCATACCTTCGATGAGGCCCTACGGGCGCTGTCTGCGCGAGATGCTGCTCGGTGGTGCTGCGGCTATTTGCTGTGCAGCAATAGCGCCACACCCGCGGCGAGCACCACGAGATTCACGACTTTCACGAACTGCGCACGCGACAGATGCAGCGTGACGCGTTTGCCCAGCCACATGCCCAGCATCATCGCGGGCACCAGCGTGACGGTAGTCACCAGCATCGACAGATCGGCATAGACGCCCGCCAGCAGAAACAACACAGCGCGCACCAGCGTGCTGAAGCCGATGAGCGTGGCCTGCGTGACGCGCATCGACTCCACGCGTTCGAGACGGCTGGTCAGGTAGATCGCATAAATGAAGCCGCCGCTGCCGAACATCGCGCTGAACACGCCGCCCACGGTGCCGAACGGGATCGCCCACTGCTGCGAGAGCCGAGATTTGGCGCGCGGGCCGATCAGCGCAAAGACGGCATAGCCGCACACGAACCACGCGAGCGCGCGCAGCAGCGTTTCAGGGCGAAGGTGCAGCAGCAATGCCGCGCCCGCGAGGCTGCCGGCAAGCATCGCCGGTAGCAGACGGCGCAGTTCGCTCGTGTCGGCCGCGCGGGCGTTGCGCACCACATTGCCCGAGGCGGCGCTGAAGTCGAGCAGCGCGAGCATCGGCACGATCTGCGCGACGGGCAACGTGTAAGCAAGCACCGGGCTCGCAACCAGCGCGGTGCCGAAGCCTGCAATGCCGAAGATGAGATAGGCGACGACGAGCGCCGCGCTCATCGACAACCAAGCGTGGAGGGAGGGGAGTGCTGCGATGACGGTATCGAACTGAGGGAACGGCATAAAGGGTGCGCGAGGGATGATCGGGGCACGCGCCGCGAAGGCGTGTGCTTTGCGTCAGCATAGGGCCGGGGTGCGGCGCCGCGCCAATATAGAATGTGGCGATATTCGATCTCGAAACGGCATGACCATGGTGTCGCTGCGGCAGTTGCGGTATTTCCTCGAAGTGGTGGATGCGGGCGGTTTCAGCGCTGCCGCTGAACGGCTGTTTGTCGCGCAATCGGCGCTGAGCCGTCAGATCTCGGAACTCGAACGCGAATTGCAGGCGGTGCTGCTGGAGCGCTCATCCAAGGGCGTGACGCTGACGCCCGCCGGGCGCACGTTCGTCGATGAAGCGCGCCGTGTGCTCACCGAACTCGAAGGGTCGGTGGCGCTCACACGCAGCGTAGCGCGTGGCGAGCAGGGTTCGGTGCGGCTCGCGCATTCCACCTCGGTGCCATTTGCGGGCGGCCTGCCTGCGGCATTGCACGCGCATTTGTCTGCTAATGCCGGGGTGAATGTCGAGATTTCGACGTTGTCGTCCGAGCAGCAGCAGGACGAAATCGAAGCCGGCCGCATCGATCTTGGGCTCGTTCGCCTGCCGGTGCTGCGCCCCGCGCCGTCGCTGATTTGCGAGCGCATCGCCGTCGAGCGTCTGGTGTTGCTGGTGCCGGACGGGCATCCGCTGGCCAATGAGGCGTCTGTCAGTGTGGCGGCGCTCGCCGACGAGCCCTTTGTCTCGATTCCCCATCGCGAGCGCGGCGGCCTGAGCTACCGGGTGGCGCAGTTGTGCCAGCAGCACGGGTTCTTTCCCCGCGCGGCGGCGGCGACCTCGCGCAAGATCGCCCAAATGAATCTGGTCGCGGCGGGCTTTGGCGTGGCCATCGTGCCGGAAAGTCTGGCTGCGATGGCCGGTGCCGGGGTCTGCCGGGTGGCGCTCGACGACCCGGAAGCCGTGTGCGAAGTCGCGTTGCTGCGCCGCCGCGATGCTGGGGCGCTCGCCGTGGCGTTGGGGGACGCGCTGAAGCTTGCGCTTTGCGCTATGGCAATCCCTGACGGACTTTGACCCCTCGCAGTAAGTCCCGCGTAAGGCGTGCATGAGAGGGTGCCCCCATAAGGTGCGGAAAGCGCACGGGGGCATGTGGGGCAGGCCCGCAAGCCGGCTGCGGCAGCGTCGCGGGCGCGCTTGGGCGAAGCGAGGAAACCCTCAAGTCGGCCGTTTTTTCTCCCGTTATACTTTTCGACACATCAGCGCAGGGCGCGCACGCCGGACCGGCAGGCGCGCACCTTCGCCATAAAAATCAGATCAGAGATGCGAGGAGACGACGATGGGGCTATTCACGCGCCGCGGGGCAGCCGCGCAGACCGTCACAATCATGAGCGAGGTGGCCGACAGTGCCGGCACCCTTGGCATCGAGCTGTGCGATATCGCCGGTAATGTCGACGAAATCGCCGTGCGCATCAAACGGCAGGCCGAAGTGTTTCAGGAGCTTCAACGCGCCGCCGCTGACACCAGCGAAGGGAATCAGCAGATTGCGGCCGCCGCGCGCGAAGCCCGCGACGTCGCCGATCGGGCGAGCGCCGAAATTGCCGCGTCGCGCGGTACCGCTGACGCCTCGCTCGCGTCCATTCACGGGCTGGTCGAAGGGGTGTCGGGCATGGCCGGTGAAATTGCCGGACTGCGCGACGCGCTCGAACACGTGGGTAAGGTGGCCGAAGGCATCTCGGTCATTGCGCGCCAGACCAATCTTCTCGCCCTCAATGCCGCGATCGAAGCCGCCCGCGCCGGTGTCGCGGGGCGCAGCTTTGCGGTCGTGGCCACCGAAGTCAAACAACTGGCGAGCAAGACCTCCGAGGCCACCCAGCAGATCGAACAAACGCTCGCCGCACTGGCGGAGCGCACCCAGCGGCTGATGCGCGAGAGCAACACCAATGTGGCCCGTGCAAATGAAGCGCGCGAAGGCACGCGAGCCATCGCGAGCGTGATCGAGACCGCCGGCACCGCGCTCGACACGTTCGACCGTCAGGCCGGGCAGATCGTGCAGGCGAGCGAAGCCATCGAGAACGAATGCAGCACGCTCGTCGCGCACGTCGATGAAATGGCCGATGGCGTCGCGCACTCCGCCGAGCACGTCGAAAACGCACGTGAGCGGATCAACGGGCTGCTCTCGGTATCGGAGCACCTGATCGGCCTGATCGCCGAGGCGGATGTGGAAACGGAAGACACGCCGTTCATTCGCGCAGTCCGCCGTGCGGCGAAACAAGTGGGCGAGACCTTCGAGGCGGCGCTCGCCAAGGGCAAGATCAGCGAGCAGGAGTTGTTCGATCGTCGCTACGAACCGATTCCGGGGTCGAACCCGCAGCAATTGATGGCGCGCTTCACGCGATTTACCGACGAAACGTTGCCGACGATTCAAGAGCCGCTGCTCTCACTGAGCGAGCGCATCGCCTTTTGCGCCGCCGTCGACGAGAACGGCTATCTGCCGACGCACAACCGCAAGTTCTCGCAGGCGCCCACCAACGACCCGGTGTGGAACGCCGCGCATTGCCGCAACCGACGACTGTTCAACGACCGCACGGGCGCGGCCGCAGGGAGTAATACGAAACCGCTGCTGTTGCAGACGTATCGGCGCGATATGGGCGGGGGCGAGTTCGTGGTGATGAAGGATGCGTCCGCGCCCATCTATGTGAACGGGCGTCACTGGGGCGGCTTCCGGATTGCGTATCGGGTGATGGCGTAGCCGCTCAGTCACCGAACGTTTGTTGCCGTACGACCATGAAAAAACGCGCCACCGAAGCTTTCGTCGGTGGCGCGTTTTTTTGTTGAACGAGGGCATCGGATAACGCGCCGGTTGCCCTCATTCATCGATCGATTCAGCCGATATCAATAGCGATACCATTGGCCGTGGCGCCAGTAGCCGCGACCGTAGCCGTACGGATGGCCGTAGTAGGGGCGGCCGTAGTACACCGGGGCCGGGGCGACATAAACCGGCGGCGGGCCATAGTAGGCGGGCGCAGGGGCAACATACACAGGCGGGGGCGGGGCGACGTAGACGGGCGGCGGCGCGTAGACCGGGCCCGGAACTACCAACGGCACACCGATGCCGATGCCCACCGAGACGTGTGCCTGCGCAGTTCCGATCGCACCCGCGGCGAGCGCGATTCCGGCGATGGCAAGGGCGGCAAACTTGGCTTTCATGATATTTCTCCTGCGGACTTGGCAGCGTACTGAAGACAGCGCCCGGACGGCACCATGCCGGCCGACTCGCCGGGTGCCCGCCGGCACCTTGGGTTTGTCAGATTCCTTGGCTTAACTTTACTGAAGTTCCGAAACGCGGGTGCTGCGCAATTGTTGCAAAGTATGCGCATTCGCACGGGGTGGGGAACGTTCGGGCGTGGAAAAGCGGCCGCCAAACGTGTGAATCACGCACCCATTCTATTCAGAATCAACGGTTTGCGCTCGTTTCGGTTGACGACGAGTGTCGCCGTAGGGCGCGAAAGTGGTGACAGCCGCGCGGCACTTGTTACATTCATTTACATGGCCGCGGGTGTGCTGTGGCGCAAAAACAGCGGCGGATGCCGCTTGCGCGACATCCGCCTGCCGTCGGTGTCTCTTACTGCCGGGCGTGCTGTCCCTGTGGATAACGGTGGAACCGCGGGTGGTACCGCGCGCCTGCCGAGACACCTCTCCTCCCCTGCTAAACCGGGCGCGGCACCGCCGCGGGTTCGGGTACTGCTGTCGTCAACGTCTTTGCTACGTCTTTTTATTGATTGAAGCGCACCTTGGCGTCAGCCACGCAGGCATCCTTGCTGTTGCCCGTCATGCTGTCGCAACGTTCCACGGCGGCCTTGTACTGGGCCTTGTTCGCGTCGGCGTTGGCATCCTGACGCGCCGTCGCGGTGTCCTTAGACGACTCGCGGCTCGTGCGCATCACCTTGGCGTCGCCATAGGCCTTGGTCTTGGCGGCGTCGGCATCCTTCGCGCAGACATCCTTTTCGTTGCCCTTCTTGTCGTCGCAGCGCAGCTTGGCGACGCTGTAGTCGGCGTCGGCCTTCGCCACTGCCGCGTCGTAACGCGCCTTCGGCGTGTTCTTGTAGTCGGCTTCGGCATTGGCCTTGGCAACCTTCTCATTGCCCTTGGCGTTCTCGACACAGACCTTCTTGGCGTTGTCCTTCAGGTCTTCGCAACGCGCGACCGATGCCTTGTAGTCGGCCTCGGCAGATTTCTGCGCGGCGTCGTAGCGGTCTTTGGTGGCGGCGTCGGCGGCGCTGGCCGAGGCAGCGCCAAAGGCGCTTGCGGCCAGCACGGCACAGGTCAGCCAGTTCAGAGCGAGTCGGTGTTGCATGTCAAAGTCCTCCAGTGAACGAGCAGATAGTTGATGTCTTCGTGGGCTTCGTTGTGTTCGCTAGCCGTTACTTATTGCGGTCGGCGGCACCCTGGATGGCTTCACCACCCTTTTCGATGTCCGTACCCGCACCGTGGACGGTGTTGCAGCCAGCAAGACCCAGCGCGAAGCCGGAGAGCAGAGCGATGGCGATCAGTCGTTTCATTTGAGTTCTCCTTGAGAGATAGCGATAGCGGCGGCGATAGTGGCCAAGGGTGCTAACAGAGGTGCCGGGGAAGTGCTCTATGGCGCTGGCCCCCCGCCGGTGCGTCCGCCTCCCGACGGACGCGACCGTGGTGCTTACCAGAGCTTGTGATCCTTGTTCCAGGTGTCGACTTCACGTTCCGCCTCGGCCTTTTCCTTGCCGTAGCGTTCCTGGATCACGCCCACGAACTTGTCGCGGTTGCCTTCGATCTTGAGCAGATCGTCATCGGTCACCTTGCCCCACTGCTTCTTGGCTTCGCCCTTCAGTTGATTCCACTTGCCCTTGATCTGATCCGAGTTCATATCAACTCCTTTCCGGTTGGGATTGAATACTCCGTGGAGTACTCCGTGGTACTGACTGCGTCATGCGATGGCATTGCTGCGCCGTCGCCGCAGTTGCCGCCCGGTGTGGCGGCGGTTGATTCCATGGTAGGGAGTGCCAATCGTTCGCGCTGTCAGCGAGACCATCGTCGCGCTGTAGGCGGAGTCGGGTAGCGCTGTCAGCGCATTCCCACGGGGGAGGGCGGCGTGCCGTCGGGCCGGTCGGTCTGATCGGCTTGAGCGGTCTGTGCGGTGTGTGCAGATTGATCGGCAGTGGAGGCCGGAGAGGTGCTATCGGGGGCGTCGGTGCGATCGATGCCGTCCGCACCATAGAGGGCCTTGCCCGGGTCCGATATGTCGAGCGCATCGGCCGGGTTGCACAGCGGCATCACCACCTGAATCTCGGTGCCGATTCGCTCCGGCAGCGAGTGGATATCGATGCGCCCGCCGCGCGCCGAAACGCGTTGACGCATGCCGAACAGGCCGTGCGTCTTGGGCTTGTTGAACTGGTCAGGTGTGAGGCCGATACCGTTGTCGATGACTTCGAGGCGCACACGCTGGTCGTCACAGGCGAGCGCGACACGAATCGTCGTCGCGCGCGCATATTTGCCCGCATTCGTCAGCGCCTCCTGTGCCACGCGGAACAGCGCAATGGCCGTGGCTTCCGGCAGGGCGAAATCCTCTTCGGGAAGATCGAGATCGAGCTGCCAGTGCTGCTGATCGGCGGCTTCTTCTGCGAGCGAGCGCAGGGCGGTTACGAGACCGAAATTGATCAACACCGTGGGGCGCAGGTTCTCGATGATGCGGCGCTTGATTTGAATGCCCGAGTCGAGATTGCGCTGCGCACGGGCGAGTTTTTCGGCGATGACGGTGTCGGTGTTGCGCAGCTTGTGGTGCGCCCACGTGACGTCCATCTTGCATGCGGTGAGGATCGCGCCCAGCTCGTCGTGCAACTCGCGCGAGAGCCGCGTCTTCTCGTCTTCGCTCACGTTCTGCAAGTGCGTGGCCAACTCATCGAGTTGCTCGGTGCGCTCGCGCACGAGGCGGTCGAGGTGCGCCTGTTGTTCATGCAGCTGGTCGCGCGCGAGTTGCTCCTGACGCATCTGCCGCCCAAGCGTGCGGAACAGCAGGATGAACAGCAGAATCGTCAGCACCGAGAGCGCGCCTGCACTGATGGCGGAGATGGCCTGATCGAAGCGGCCGTCGTCCTGCGCGGTGCGCGCGCGGGCGAGTTCTCGGTTGTAGAGATCGGTAATGGCGTTCTGCACGGGTTCCATCGTGCCGATGCCGAGATTGCTCGGGGCGAGCGCTTCTTCGAGGTTCATTTCGCCCTGTTTGACAGCCGCGCGTGCGGTTTCCATCGCGGTAATGCGCTGCGAGAACAGCGTCATCACGTCGGCGAATTCGCGCGCTGCCTGCGCATCGTGCACATCTTCGTAATGCTGGATGACGAGCGCGGCCAGATCGCGAATGCGACGCACGGCCGAGAGATAGGGGTCGAGATAGATCGGGTTGTTCGTGAGCAGATAACCGCGCTGGCTCGACACCACCGTGGAGGTGCGCGCCATGATCTCGTTGAGCTCGTTGGCGGCGGTCATCGCTTGCAGGGCAGCCTCGTACGTCGAGGCCAGCCGCCGGTGCGCCGACTCCAGCCCGATCAGGCTCCCGACCGTGATGACGATCGCGGCGATCATGGCAATGATCCAGCTTCGGCGACGTATCCAGGACGTGAACAAACGGGGCATTGAAGGGCCAATGGAGGGTAGGGGGCGCTTCGATCATAAGTCGAAAATCACCCGATAGCGCGAAATGTCAGCCAATTCCTACGTAAAAACCAGCGCCACCCGGGCATTCCTGACGCGGCTGTTTTTCTACCATACATTCAGCGCCGAACGTTTTGCATGCCATGTGCGCCCCCGAAAGACGGGATACATGGGCACGCCAAACGCCGCGGAGCACACGCAAGCCTCAGGGAAGTGAAGGGTAAAACAAGGAGAACGCTATGTTGAAGTGGGCTTTGTTGTTCGCACTGATCTCGATCGTGGCGGGCCTGCTGGGCTTTACAGGGATCGCCGCCGGTGCGGCTGGGGTCGCCAAGATCCTCTTCGTGCTGTTCCTGGTGTTGTTCGTGATCTTCCTGCTGCTCGGTCTGACCGTCGCCAAGAAGATCGTCGACTAGCCGGTGCCGCCCAGGCCTCCCATCGTGGAGGCCCAGGCGGCCCGAATAAGTTACCAACGCTGTCAATGCTGGTCTGGGCCGTCATTTTTGCAAGGAGCTAGCGATGCTTCACTACGCCGTCGTGTTTTTCGTGATCGCGCTGATCGCCGCAGTGTTCGGCTTCACCGGTATTGCCGCCGGCGCCGCCGAAATCGCCAAGATTCTGTTCTTCATTTTCCTCGTGATCTTTTTGGTCACGCTGCTGTTCGGCGTGGTCCGACGATAGCCGGGTGCGGCCGGTGCCGGGAGACCGATCGTCCGATAGTGACCTGACGACCGGCTCCCGGGCCTGATCGCCCCTTCCCCACAACACACTCGCAGGAGAATTCGCTCATGCATACCGCCAAGCACGCCAAGCAACACGCCAAGACGCAGGGCAAGCCCGCCATCAAGGGCAACGGTCATAGCGCTCACGCCGGCGAGGACTTCGAAATCGATGTCCGTGCCCTGCGTGAGCGTGCCCGCGAGCATCTGGACGATGGTGCGGTGACGGAAGACTATCGCGCCGATCGCGATGCTGTCGTGCATATGCTCAACGACGCGCTCGCCACCGAGCTGGTGTGCGTGCTGCGCTACAAGCGCCACCATTTCATGGCCACCGGCATCCATGCCGAGCCGGTTGCCGCCGAATTTGCCGAGCACGCTGCTCAGGAGCAAGACCACGCGGACCGCATTGCGACGCGTATCGTGCAACTGGGCGGTGAGCCCGATTTCGCGCCGGACAGCCTGTCGGCGCGCAGCCATGCCGAATATGTCGCCGGGAAGAACCTGCGCGAAATGATTCGCGAGAATCTCGTTGCGGAACGCATCGCGATTGAGAGTTACCGCGAGATGATTCATTATTTGGGCGACCGGGATACCACGACGCGGCGTATGCTCGAGGAAATTCTGGCTGTCGAGGAAGAGCACGCCGACGATATGCGCGACCTGCTCGACCGGGAGTGAAGGTCATGGCCAACGCGCCGAAGGGTAGCGACCGGACCGATGGGGACAGTCTCTGGAGCTTAGATGTCACTGACAATAAAAATCCTGATTGCCGACGATCACGCCATCGTTCGCACCGGCTTCAAGCAATTCATCGCGGACGAGTCGGACATGGAAGTGTTGGGCGAGGCTGCGAGCGGCGACGAAGTGATTCGTGCCGTTCGCGATACGGCGTTCGATGTCGTGCTGTTGGATATCGCCATGCCTGACAAGAACGGCATCGATACCCTGCGTGTGATCAAGCAGTTGCGTCCGCAGCAGGGGGTGCTGTTCCTGTCGACGTATCCGGAAGCGCAGTACGCGGTCAATCTGCTGCGAGCCGGTGCCAATGGCTATCTGATGAAGGATGCGGCGCCCGAAGAGATCATCCGGGCGATTCGCACGGTGGCGCGCGGCCACCGCTATGTCAGCGAAATTACCGCCGATCTGCTCGCGCAGAAGCTCGATCAACCGATCGACGAGCCAATGCACGAGCAGCTCTCCGAGCGCGAGTTTCAGGTGTTCTGCAAGCTCGCACAGGGCCGTACGCCCACCGAGATCGCGGAAGAACTGCATTTGTCAGTGAAGACCGTGAGCACGTATCGCGCGCGCGTGCTCGAAAAGATGCATTTGAAAACCAATGCCGATCTGACGCTCTACGCGCTCAAGAACGGTCTGATCAGTTGATGAGAGGCAGTTATGTCAACCGGGAAAGCGACAACGCTGACGGGGTCCCGCTCTCCCCTTAAGGTGCTGTTGATCGAGGACTCGGCGGTCATTCGCGAGAGCCTGTCCGAAGCACTCGGTTCGACCGGGATGCTTGAGGTGGCAGGGGTTGCGGAAACCGCCGACGACGCGGTTCGCACGCTTAAGGAGGATTCGTTCGACGCGGTGATCGTCGATATCCAACTGCGGCGCGGCTCAGGCATGGACGTGCTGTCCTACCTGCACGACGCCGGCCTGTTGCCTCACCTGATGGCCATTGTGCTCACGAATTACGCGCTGGCGACGTATCGCAAGCGTTGCCAGCAGCTTGGCGTGCAGTATTTTTTCGACAAATCGCTCGAATTCGATCGCGTGATCGAGGTGCTGGACGATTTCGCCACCGGCCGGCAGGCCTGAGCGGCGGACCTCCCCCGGACTACAGTTGAATTCCCATATAAAGGGATCGAATTTTATTATTTTCAACTATTTAGGTGCATGGGCTAAAATATCGCCTTTGCGCTAAATACCGGGTCAACGGCGGCGCACTGCGGGTAGTTTCGGCAGTGAGCTGCTATTTTTTTGCATGATCGAACTCCAGAACATTACCCAGCGCTTCGCTGGGCCCAAGGGGCCGATCGACGCGCTCTCCAATATCAGCCTGTCGATCGAGCGCGGCGAAGTTTTCGGCATCATCGGCCGAAGCGGCGCCGGCAAGAGCACGCTCGTGCGTGTGATCAACCTGCTCAACCGTCCGAGCGACGGCAGCGTTCGCGTGGACGGGCAGGATCTCACTGCCCTCTCGTCGGACGAATTGCGCAAAGCGCGCCGCCGTATCGGCATGATCTTCCAGCATTTCAACCTGCTCAGCTCGCGCACGGTGTACGACAACGTCGCGCTGCCGCTGGAGCTGGCCGGCCTGTCGGCCGACGTAATCCGCGCGAAGGTGCTGCCGCTGCTCGAATTGGTGGGCCTGACGGCACAGAAGGATCGTTACCCGGCGCAGATTTCCGGCGGTCAGAAGCAGCGCGTGGGCATTGCCCGGGCGCTCGCCAGCGAACCGCAGGTGCTGCTCTCCGACGAAGCCACGTCGGCGCTCGACCCGGAGACCACGCGCTCGATTCTCGACCTGCTCAAGCGCATCAACCGTGAACTCGGCCTGACCATCGTGCTGATCACCCACCAGATGGAAGTGATCAAGCAGGTGTGCGACCGCGTGGCCGTGCTCGACGCCGGCCGTGTGGTGGAGCAGGGGCGCGTGATCGACGTGTTTCTGCGTCCGCGTCACGAAGTCACGCGCGCCATGATCGGCGACGTGATTGCGCAGGAATTGCCGGCAGGCGTGCGCGAGCGCATCGCTTCGCGCATCGGCAACGGGCACGATCACCTGTACCGGCTGGCCTTCTCGGGTGCCGGGGTGGATCAGCCGCTGCTCTCGGAAGCGATTCGCCGCTACGAACTCGATTTCAATATCCTGCATGGCCAGATCGACGAGATCCAGGGGCAGGCTTTCGGATCGCTCGCCGTGATGGCCGGCGGTACCCCGGCCCGTGTGGCCGAAGCCATGGCGTTCCTCGCCAGTCAAGGCGTCGTTGTCGAGGAGATGAGCCATGTGGAGTGAAATGTTCGATCTGTTCGTCTCGTCGTTCTGGGAAACGATCATCATGGTCGGGATCTCCGGCCTGATCGGTGCCGTGGTCGGCGTGCCGCTGGGCGTGCTGTTGTACCTGACCGATCGCAATGGCGTGTTGCAGAACCTGCCGACCAATCGCATCGTCGGCATTCTCGTCAACGCCGTGCGTTCCACGCCGTTCATCATCTTGCTGGTCGCCGTCATCCCGTTCACGCGCCTGATCGTCGGCTCGTCGATCGGGACGATGGCCGCCGTGGTGCCGCTGACCATCGCCGCCGCGCCGTTTGTCGCGCGTCTGGTTGAGACGGCCTTGCGTGAAGTCGACCGTGGTTTGATCGAAGCCGCCCAATCGATGGGCGCGACCACGGGGCAGATCGTCATGAAGGTGCTGCTGCCCGAGGCGCTGCCCGGCATCGTCGCCGGCCTGACCATCACGTTCGTGAGTCTGGTCGGCTACTCGGCCATGGCCGGTGCCATTGGCGGCGGCGGGCTGGGTGATCTGGGGATTCGTTACGGTTATCAACGATTCCTGCCCGAAGTGATGATCACGGTGGTGCTGATCCTGATCGTCTTCGTGCAACTGGTGCAGACGTTCGGCGACTGGCTGGTGCGCCGCCTGAGCCACAAGTAATTCATTCTGTTTTCGGAATAACATCGTCGCCGGCGAGCCGGCACTTACACGCGGGGGTTTTTCTCATGCAACGTCGTACGATTTTCAAACTGCTGGCCGGTGTGGGTGCCGCCACGGTGTTCGCCACGCAATTCGCCGCACCGGCTGCTGCCGCCGATGCCGTCAACCTGAAGGTCGGCGTGACGGGTGGCCCGCACGCGCAGATTTTCGATGAAGTGAAGAAGGTCGCTGCCAAGAACGGCCTGAATCTCAAGGTCATCGAATTCAGCGACTACGTGCAGCCGAATGCCGCGCTGTCGTCGGGCGATCTCGACGTGAACAGCTACCAGCACCAGCCGTACCTCGACGCGCAGGTGAAGGACCGTGGCTACAAGCTCGTGTCGATCGCCAAGACCGTGATCTTCCCGATGGGCGTGTACTCGAAGAAGATCAAGTCGCTGGCCGACCTGAAGGCCGGCGCCAAGGTGTCGCTGCCGAACGATCCGACCAACGGCGGCCGCGCGTTGCTGCTGCTGCAAAAGAACGGCCTGATCAAGCTGCGTCCCGACGCCGGCCTGAAGGCGACGCCGATCGACGTGATCGAGAACCCGAAGAAGCTGAAGTTCGTGGAACTGGATGCCGCCCAACTGCCGCGCTCGCTCGACGACGTGGAAGTGGCCGTCATCAACACCAACTTCGCCATGGAAGCCGGTCTGAACCCGAAGCGTGATGCCATCGCCATCGAAGACGCCAATGGCCCGTACGCCAACGTGCTCGTCGTGCGCGCGGCCGACAAGGACAAGCCGTGGGTGGCCCAACTGATCAAGTCGTACCACTCGCCGGAAGTGAAGGCGTTCATCGAGCAGAAGTTTGGCGGCTCGGTGGTGACGGCCTGGTAAGTTTGGCAAGTCGGCAGACAGTCGGCAGACGCTAACGCGATCTCCCGGAACGGCAGCGCTTCACGGCGCTGCCGTTTTTTTTCGTCCGGACGAAGGCAAGCCGAGCGCTCGTCTGACAGCCGAAATGCCAGCGGCGCGTGTGTGGCAATTCCGACACTGTCATGGTTTTGTCAAATAACGGCGATAGCCTGTGCAGCAAGTAAAAGAGGGTGCCCGCGGGCACCGTCACAAGACGCGGACATGGGCCTGAGAGCAGCTACCGCAAGCGAAGCACGGGGACCGGGCGAGGGCGCTGCATGGCGCACCATCTCGCCCTCGGGGCGCACGCGCGCACGAGGCGGCATGCCCGCACGACGCAATGCTGTTGGCATGACGGGCGCGCACCGCACCGACTTACGGAGTACCAGTTGAACCGTCCCCCGCCTGTTGCGATTCGTCCGTCGGAGCGCTTCGGCGCCCCTGCGGCATCGCACGATGCACTGTCCACGGCCTCTGCCACATCGGCTTCCGCTGCGGCCCTCGCTTCCCTCTCCCAATTCGACGAACCCGACGAGAGCGTGTTGCTCGCGCAGTTGTGCGAGGGCATCGGTCTCACGTGTGTGTTCCAGCCGATTATCGACTTTCGGACGTCCGGCATTGCCGGCTATGAAGGGTTGGTGCGAGGCCCGGCCGGTACGGCAATTCACTCGCCACTGGCGCTGTTTGCTGCCGCCCGTCGCCACGGCTTGAGTGGCCCGCTGGAACTGGCATGCCGCCGCACGGTGCTGCGCGGGTTCGTCGATCAAGATCTGCCCGAGCGGCTGTTTCTGAACATCGGCCCGGTAACGCGGGCGCAGCCGGGCGGTGGTGTGACCGAGTCGCTCGGGCTGGATGAAACGTTTGCCATGCTGCAATCGTTCCGTCTGCCACCCGAACGCGTGGTGCTCGAACTGACCGAACACGCCCCGACGCTCGACATCGCCAGCACGCGGGCGTCGCTCACGGCGTATCGGGCGCTCGGCTTCGAAGTGGCGCTGGACGATATGGGCGAGGGCTACGCGAGCTTGCGGCTGTGGTCGGAACTGCGCCCCGATTACGTCAAGATCGACCGGCATTTCGTCGACGGCATCGACAGCGACACTGTCAAGCTTCAGTTCGTGCGCTCCATGCGCCAGATCGCCGAGACGAGCGGCACGCGCGTCATTGCAGAAGGGATCGAACACGCCGAAGAGCTTCAGGTGGTGCGCGATCTCGGTATTTTTCTCGGCCAAGGCTATTTCATTGCACGCCCGGAAGCGCAGCCGCAACGGGCGATCACGACGAGTGTGCAGGAGGTCGTGAACGAGCGGCGCGCGTATGTGCATCAGCAACCGAGTCAGCTTGGTGCGGGCAACGTGACGCTGGAGCGCATTGCGTCGTACGTCGCCCCGGTGTCGCCGGACACGCGCAGCGAAGACGTGGTGGCGCGTTTTGAGAGCGATCCCGCGCTGGAAGTGCTGCCGGTGGTGGAGCGCGACCGCGCGGTGGGCCTGATCGGCCGCGCTTCGTTGATCGGCCGGTTTGCGCGGCCGTTCACGCGCGAGTTGTACGGGCGCAAGCCGTGTTCGGCGGTGATGGAGCCGCGCCCGCTCACATTCGACAAAGCCGCACGCGTGGAAGACCTGAGCCGCATGATCGCCGAGGGCGCCAGCCGCCAAATTACAGCCGGGTTCATCGTGACCGATCAGGGGCGTTATTTCGGCGTCGCGCAGGGGCACGCGCTCATGCGGCATATCACCGACATGCAGCTCGATGCGGCGCGTTACGCGAATCCGCTGACGCTGCTGCCGGGCAATGTGCCGATCGACGACTATATGGATCGCATGATCGGCGAGCGTCAGTCGTTTCACGCCTGCTATGTCGATCTGGATAACTTCAAGCCGTTCAACGACGTGTTCGGTTACCGGCGCGGCGACGATCTGATTCAACTGGTGGCGCGTGTGCTGATGGCGGTGCGTAATCCCGAACGCGATTTTCTCGGACACATCGGCGGCGACGATTTTCTGATCCTGTTCCGCAGCCCAGACTGGGAGGCGCGTTGCCGCGAAGCCCTCACGCGTTTCGGCGAAGCGGTGACGGAATATTTCCATCCGGATCAGATTGCAGCGGGGGGCTTCGAGGCGGAAGACCGGCGCGGCATGGTGATCTTTCATCCGATCACGAGTCTGTCGATCGGTGTGGTGGCGGTCACGCCGGAGAGTTTTCCGTCGCACGTGGAAGTCTCGGCCGCCGCTGCCGATGCGAAGAAAATGGCCAAGCGCGCGCTCGGCAACAGCCTGTTCATCGAGCGGCGTCGCGCACATCGGTGAGATCGCAAGACGAAAAAAGCCCGCCGTTTTGGCGGGCTTTTTCTTTGCGGCATCAAGACATCAATGCCTCACGGCTTCAGTGTGAAAGCGCCGGCATGCCGTCCATGCTTGCCGCATCCTGCTCGCGCTCTTCATCCAGATACGGCGTGCGCCAGCCTGAGCGCACCCCCCAGTGGTAGAACGCCAGCGACAGTGCGCCGACGATGACCATGTCCCAGCCGTAAGGCAGTACGCCGAGGCCGCCGAATTCCTTGCTGCCGATATACGAGAGCAGCGCCATCATCGGCAGATATCCAATCAGCCACCACGACGCCTTGAGGTCGTGACCGAAGCCCTTCCACTTGTCTTTCGCCTGATAGTAGAAGTACACCGGCAAGGCGACGACCACCAACACGATGATTTCACCGGTCAGCGGCCAGCGGGCCCAGTACAGAATCAGCGACGCGCACACGAACGCGAACGGCGCGATGAGCGACAGGCCCGGCAGACGCAGCGGACGATGCAGCTCCGGCGCTGCTTGGCGCAAGGCCATCACGCTGATCGGGCCGGTCAGGTACGAGATCACGGTAGCGACCGAGATCACGGCGGCCAGCGTATCCCAGCCGCGGAAGAAGAACATGAACACGAACGAGATGGCGAGGTTGAACCACATCGCCGGACGCGGCACGCCATAGAGCGGATGCACGCGCCCGAAGATCGCCGGCATCGTGCGGTTGCGTTCCATCGCATAGATCATGCGGCTGGTGGTCGCCATATACGTGGTGCCGGTGCCGCTCGGGCTCAGGAATGCGTCGAAATAGAGCACGATCGCGAGCCAGTTCAGGCCCAGCGCAATCGCCAGTTCGGCGAACGGCGAGCTGAAGCTCACCATGTGCCAGCCGCCCTTGAGTTGCTCGGGCGAGAGCGCGCCGATGTAGGCGACTTGCAGCAACAGATAGATGACGGTGGCGAGCAGGATCGAACCGACCACGGCGAACGGGATGCTGCGGCCGGGGTCGCGCGCTTCACCGGCCAGATTCACCGGGCTCTGGAAACCGTTGAACGCGAACACGATGCCCGAGGTGGCCACGGCGGTGAGCACGGCCGACATGCCGTTAGGGGCAAAGCCGCCATGCTCGGCGATATTGAAGTTGCCCGGATGGAAGCCCGCGATGATCAGGCCGGCGATAGTGAGCGCCGGAATCGCGAACTTGAACAGCGTGATCGCCGTGTTGGCGCGGGCGAACAGCTTCACGCCCCAGTAATTCAGCATGAAGTACACGATCACGAGCAGGGCGGATAACAACAGGCCGCTGGTGGTGAGGGTGCCGTCGACGAACAACTGGTGCGCCCAGTCGTACGGCCATGTGCTCATGTACTGGATCGAGGCCTCGGCTTCGATCGGAATGACCGAGACGATGGCAATCCAGTTGGCCCACGCCGCGATAAAGCCGACGAGGCTGCCGTGCGAATAGCGCGAGTAACGCACCATGCCGCCCGATTCGGGGAACATGGCGCCGAGTTCGGCATAGGTGAGGGCGATGGCCAGAATGACGACGGCGCCGATGATCCACGCCAGAAGGGCTGCGGGTCCGGCGATCTTCGCCGCCTTCCAGGCACCGAACAACCAGCCGGAGCCGATGATCGAGCCAAGACCCGTCAACATCAGGGCGAACGGCCCGATGTTGCGCATGAGGGATGGGTTGTTATCCATTCGATGTCTTCTCCACGCCCGGGGGGAGCAACAAGCCAACACCGATGAGGGCGGATTGGCGAGGTACGCGAGGGCGGACAAACCGTCGGCAGGCCGGGTGTCATCACAGGGCGTGACGACGCGGGGGGCGGCGCTACCGGACGTGACTTCTGTTGATCGGACTTCGCGAATGCCGCTCTGGCCCCTCGTCACGCGCCGGCGCATTTCCGGCGGCGATTTTGCGGGTTTCGCAGGTGTATCGGCGGCAAGCCGTTACACAGAACGAAATGAGGGTCGGAGTCGCTGTTCGCGAAAAAAGCGCGATTCTACCCGAGCCCGTGCCCATCTGTGGGACTTTGTAACACTTTCGACATTGCCGGTGGATGCACGACATTTCGTAGAAATGCGTGCAAGCCAGCGATGGCGCGGTTCTCAGAGCGGGACAACGCCTATTACAAAGTATTAAAGGGTCGGATGATCGTCACGTCGACGCGAGGCAGAGATACTTCATTTCAAGGTACTCGTCGATGCCGTATTTCGACCCCTCGCGCCCCAGACCGGACTGTTTGACACCCCCGAACGGCGCCACTTCGTTCGAGATCAGCCCGGTGTTGATGCCGACCATGCCGGCTTCGAGCGCTTCGGCGACCCGCCAGACTCGGGCGACGTCACGGGCGAAGAAGTACGACGCCAACCCGAAATCGGTCGAGTTGGCGAGCCGGATGCCGTCAGCTTCGTCCTTGAACCGGAACACCGGGGCCAGCGGGCCGAAGGTTTCTTCCTGTGCGACGAGCATGTCGGCACTGGCGTCGGCCACCACGGTCGGGGCGAAGAAACGGCCATGCAGCACCTTGCCGCCGACGGTGACGCGCCCGCCCTTGCTGACGGCGTCCGCAACGTGGCGCTCCACCTTCTCGACGGCGGCGTCTTCGATGAGGGGGCCGACGGCGACGCCCGGTTCGAAGCCGTTACCGACGCGGAGCTTGCCCACGGCGGCGGTGAGCTTCTCGACGAAGGCGTCGTAGATACCGTCCTGCGCGTAGATGCGGTTCGCGCACACGCAGGTCTGACCGGCATTGCGGAATTTGGAGGCAATGCAGCCTTCGACGGCAGCATCTACGTCGGCGTCTTCAAAGACGAGGAACGGCGCGAGGCCGCCCAGTTCGAGTGCCACTTTCTTGATCGTGGGCGCGCACTGTTCCATCAACTTGGCGCCGACCGGGGTTGAGCCGGTAAACGAGAGGTGACGCACGCGGGGGCTGGCGGTGAGCACGTCGCCCACGTCGCCGGAGTGCTTCGACGTCACGACGTTGAATACACCCTTGGGCAATCCAGCGCGCTCGGCCAGTTCGGCGAGCGCCAGTGCCGAGAGCGGGGTGAGCCGGGCTGGCTTCACGACGATCGTGCACCCGGCGGCAATGGCCGGGGCGATCTTGCGCGTGATCATCGCGATGGGGAAGTTCCAAGGCGTGATCGAGACGCACACGCCGATGGGCTGCTTGATGACGAACATGCGCTTGCCGCCCTCGGGCGAGCTGAGTACGTCGCCGTTCACGCGCTTGGCCTCTTCGGCAAACCACTCGATGAACGACGCGCCGTAGGCGACTTCGCCCTTGGCTTCGGCCAGCGGCTTGCCCTGCTCGGCGGTCATGATGGCGCCGAGATCGTCCTGCGCCTGCATGATCAATTCGAACCAGCGGCGCATGATGCGGGCGCGCTCTTTGCCGGTCTTGCTGCGCCAGTCGGGCAGGGCGGTTTCGGCGGCGACGAGGGCCCGCTCGGTTTCTTTGGCGCCGAGATCGGCCACATGGGCGATTTCGGCATCGGTAGCCGGGTCGGCAACGGCGAAGGTGGCGTGGGAATCGGCGGGCGTCCATGCGCCGTCGATGTAGGCGTCGGATTTGAGCAGGCCGGGGTCTTTCAGGCGGCTGAGGGCGGGGTGCTTCTGATGGGGGGACTGCGTGGATTGGGGGGGATGCGGGGGGTGCGACACGATAGCTCTCCTCTCGATATCCGGCAGCGCTGCCTATATATAGACAGGGGCGCTGCTCGGGGACGGAAACGGATACGGCTTGTCGGTGCGTCAGTACGTCAATACATCGGTCGCCAGCTTACTCCAATGTCACTCGCGCTTTGTGACGGCGCGAGTGACCCGGAGTCAGTAGGGCTTACAGGCCGAGGTCTTTATATAGCGTGGCCATGCGAGCGTCGACGTCTGCGGTCATTTCGATGGGACGCCCCCACTCGCGGGAAGTTTCACCCGGCCACTTGTTGGTGGCGTCGATGCCCATCTTGGAGCCCAGACCGGCCACGGGCGAGGCGAAGTCGAGATAGTCGATGGGTGTCTGGTCCACGAGCGTGGTGTCGCGGGTGGGATCGACGCGGGTCGTGATCGCCCAGATCACTTCCTTCCAGTCGCGAATATCGACGTCCTCGTCGACCACAACGATGAACTTCGTATACATGAACTGGCGCAGGAAACTCCACACACCGAACATCACCCGCTTGGCGTGACCGGCATAGGCCTTCTTCATCTGCACGATGGCCATGCGGTAGCTGCAACCCTCGGGCGGCAGATAGAAGTCGGTGATCTCCGGAAACTGCTTTTGCAGCAGCGGCACGAACACTTCATTGAGCGCCACGCCCAGCACGGCCGGTTCGTCGGGCGGTTTGCCGGTGTAGGTCGAGTGATAGACGGCGTTGCGGCGCATCGTGATGCGCTCGATGGTGAACACCGGAAACCACTCCTGCTCGTTGTAATAACCGGTGTGATCGCCGTATGGGCCTTCGAGGGCGTGGGCGTAACCGGCGGTCGCGCCGCGCGAGGGCGGCGGCGGGGCCCCCTTCGGCACTTCGGGCGGCTGATCCGACGGATAGATAAAGCCTTCGAGCACGATCTCGGCGCGGGCCGGCACGCGCAACGATTCCAGCCCCGGGGTCAGGCACTTGCTCAACTCCGTGCGGCTGCCGCGCAGCAGACCGGCGAATTGATACTCCGAGAGCGTATCGGGCACCGGCGTGACCGCGCCGAGCATGGTGGCCGGGTCGGCGCCCAGTGCCACGGCAATCGGGAACGGCTTGCCGGGGTTTGCCTGCGCAAACTCACGGAAGTCGAGCGCGCCGCCGCGATGCGCGAGCCAGCGCATGATGACCTGATTGCGGCTGATGACCTGCTGGCGGTAGATGCCCAGATTCTGGCGCTTGCGGTGCGGGCCCTTGGTAATGACGAGCCCCCAAGTAATCAGGGGGGCGGCATCGCCGGGCCAGCAAGTCTGAATCGGCAGACGCGCGAGATCCACGTCGTCGCCTTCCCAGACGATCTCCTGAGACACCGGACTGCTGACGTCTTTCGGTGCCATGTCCCAAACCGCTTTGGCCATGCTGAGCAATTTGCCCGCGTCTTTCAGGCCGCGAGGCGGTTCGGGTTCCTTGAGTGTCGAAAGAAGCTGACCGAGTTCGCGCAGCGAGCCCAGTGCGTTTTCCCCTTTTTCGACGCCCATGCCGAGCGCCACTCGTTCAGGGGTGCCAAACAAGTTGGCGAGCACGGGCATGTCGTAACCGGTCGGCCGCTCGAACCAGAGCGCGGGGCCGCCCGCCTTGAGTACGCGATCGGCCAGCGCCGTCATCTCCAGCACCGGCGAGACAGGCACGTCTACACGACGAAGCTGCCCGGATCGCTCCAGTTGCGTGGTGAAGTCACGAAGATCGAGATATTTCATGAAACAAACGGTTACCAAAAAATTTTTACGGAATTCATACAGGCGCTGAAAACGGCCGTTCGAATTCGCGGAAGGGCGGGTTTTTGCCCCGTAAACGCAGGCTAGTGCGGGCCATTCTACCGTTCGGAGGCCTGAAACGACACGGCAAAACACCTGTTACAAATTACTTTTAGTAATGATTTTTCTAATTCATAGTATTGACGGATTATATATCGCTGCTACAATCCGCCCGTTGAATCCAGAAAGGCGGCTTCGATGACGGGTAGGCCAACCCGATCGAGCTTAGCGACAACTACAACATCGACGTGGATTTTCAGTGGCTGGTTTTCTCACCGAGGTCGGGAAACCAGTGTTTTAGGAAGCAGCGCGAGCGATAGCTCGTCAGCGCCGGGGACCGAACAGGTCGGCGCGCTGCGGCGGTAGTGGCATCGTTGATGACAAACACGGTGCACCGCCTTTTTCCCTATGCCGTAAATGAGCGCTTCACGGAATGCCTGGCGGGCATCCCGGCTCGTTTCCTTACGCCGCGGGACCACCCCGTGGTGACGGCGTAACCGGAGTACGCAGTATGAAGAAGTCTGGTTTATCACCCTGGCTACTGGCCGCTGTCCGTGCGCTGCAAGCGCGTGGCGTGGCAACGGTAGCCGCGGCTCGCCGCGATTGGCGTCGCCTCGCGTGGCATGGCGGTCGTGTTGGACTGTATACGTCCAGCGCTGTCGGTCTTGTCGCCGTGGTCGGTACGCTCGCGTTGTGGGCCCGACCGACGTGGCGCGCCGATCTGGCGTCGCGTGTCGGTCCGCTGATCGAAGCAGCCACCGGGTCGGCCAATGCGGCCAATCACGGCGGTGCGAACGGCAGCACCGTGGCGCAGGGCATGCCCTCCGACGCCACGATGATGGCGCAAGCCGCACAACACGTGCCCTCGGCAGCGGTTCTCGCTGCCTATATCCCGAACCAGCGCGTGGCAGCCGATGCCCGTGCCGGCAAGGTGCTCGACACGCGCGAACAAATCGCCGTGGGCGACTATCTGGCCCGCCGTTATCGCGTGGCCGGCGACGTGACGGGTAACCTCGTGCGCGCCGCTTACACGACGGGCAAGGAAGTGGGTCTCGACCCGCTGCTGTTGCTGGCGGTCATGGCGATCGAATCGGGTTTCAACCCGTATGCCGAAAGCACCGTTGGCGCCCAAGGCCTCATGCAGGTCATGTCGAAGGTGCATCAGGACAAGCTGGAATACTTCGGCGGTCCGGAAGCGGCACTGCATCCGCTCGCCAACATCAAGGTCGGCGCGCTGATTCTGAAGGAATGCATCGCACGCGGCGGTTCGCTCGCCGGTGGTCTGCGTCTGTATGTCGGCTCGACCAGTGCGGGCGACGGCGGCTACGGTGCGAAGGTGCTCGCCGAGCGTGATCGTCTGCGTGGTGTGGCCATGGGCCGCAAGATCTCGCCGAACGCGCCGCAAGCGCCGGTGATCGTCAGCGCCGCAAAGCCTGTGACCAAGCCGGTCTCGGCTGGCAAGGCCGATGAGTCGGCCGCGGAATCGGCACCGGCACCGAGCGTGTCGGCAACCGGCAAGGCCGCCGCAGCCAAGCCGCTTGAAGCGGACGACAGCACGGCAGCCTGAGTGAACTCTGCTCTGATGCACGCTGGCCAGTGCATCGCCGCCCGGAACGCATCGCTCTCTATATAGAAGGGTGATGCGGACCAACAAAAAACCCATCGAAGCGATTCGATGGTTTTTTTGTTTTTGGTGAGCCCTCGGGGGAGCTTTAGATCAGCCGCCGGTGAAGACCCGTTCGATACGGCCCATGGCCTCGCGCAACTTCTCGAGCGACGTGGCGTACGACAGCCGGATGTACTTGCGGGGCTCGGCAAAACCGAAGTCCAGTCCCGGCACCAGCACGACGTCCGCCTGTTGCAGCAGCGCTTGCGTGAGCAGGTCGCTGTCGCCAGCATTCGGATGCTGTACGCCCGAACAGTCGGCGTAGACGTAAAACGCACCGTCCGGCATGACGGGCACCTTGAAGCCGAGTCGCTCGAGTGCCGGCACCACGTAGTCGCGGCGATTGCGGAAGGCATCCTTGCGGGCTTCGTAGATCGCCAGCGTGTCGGGACGGAAGCAGGCGATCGCCGCATGCTGCGCAACCGCAGACGGGCAGATGAACAGATTCTGCGAGAGCTTCTCGAATGTCGGCACCAGCGAGGGCGGCACAACCAGCCAACCCAAGCGCCATCCCGTCATATTGAAGTACTTCGAGAAGCTGCTCACCACCAGCACGTCATCGCCAAAGCTCAATGCCGTGGTGGGCTTGCCGTCGTAGCTCAGCCCCTGATAAATCTCGTCGACCAGCGTGAAGCCGCCACGCGCCCGTACCGATTTGACGATGCGGCCCAGCTCGGCGGTTTCGATCGACGTGCCGGTCGGGTTTGACGGCGAGGCCAGCAACACGCCTCGTGTCGCCGGGCCCCAGTGCGATTCGATGCGTTCGGCAGTCAGTTGGAAACGCTCAGCAGGGCCGGACGGAATCAACACCGGCTTGCCGTCGAACGTCGACACGAAGTGCCGGTTGCACGGGTAGCACGGGTCCGGCATTAGCACTTCATCACCCACGCCAACCAACGCCGCACAAGCGAGCACGAGTGCCGCAGAGGCACCCGCCGTCACGACGATGCGCGACGGATCGACGTCAACCCCGTAGTAACTACGGTAGTAATCGGAGATAGCTTCGCGCAGCGCGGGCAAGCCCATCGCACTGGTGTACTGGGTGCGACCGTCTCGCATCGCCTTCGCCGCGGCCTCGATCACTTGCTCGGGCGCGGTGAAATCGGGCTCGCCAATGCCCATGTGGATGACGTCGTGTCCGGCCTTTTCACGCAGGGCGGCTTGCTTGGCAAGCTCCATGACGTGGAACGGCGCGATGTCGTCGACACGTTGTGCCAGTTTCAGCGCGGGGGCGAGGTCGGGCGTACGGTCCATGTTGGCGGGGGGCGGGTAGAGAGGGTGGAGGGGGTGGAGGGGGTGGAGGGGGATGCAGCAGGGAGAACTGGCGGGAATTCGCCGGCGCACATGGGGGCTGACGAATTCCCGGGACTTCAGACGCTATCAGGCGCTCTTGCCGCGCCCGCCGCGATTGGCGGCGACTTCGTCCGGGCGCACTTCGGCCGAGAACTTGTCGAGCACACCGTTCACGTAGCGGAAGCCTTCCACGCCGCCAAAGGTCTTGGCCAACTCCACTGCCTCGTTGATCACCACGCGGTACGGAATGTCCAGGTGGTGAATCAGTTCGTAGGCACCGAGCACGAGCACCCCGTGCTCGACCGGCGACAGCTCGGCTGCCGGACGGTCAAGGTACGGTTGCAGTTGCAGCGACAAGGCATCCGCTTCACGGATGCTGCCATGGAGCAGGGCATCCAGGTGGGCGCGGTCAGCCTTGTCGTAGCCCGGGGTGGTGCGCAGGTGCGCATCGATCTCACCCGCGTGGTCGCGCGAGAGCAGCCATTGATACAAACCTTGCAGCGCAAATTCGCGCGCGCGGCGGCGAGCACTCTTCATTACCGATCTTCCTCTTCTTCGTCTTCGTCTTCATCCGCTTCGTCGTCGCCGTTCAGTACATCCAGGGCTTCGAGCAAATTGGCCATTTCCACCGCCACACGGGCCGCATCGCGACCCTTCTCGGCGGCGCGCACTTCGGCTTGTTCGTCGTTTTCGGTGGTGAGCACCGCGTTCGCGATGGGAATACCGAAATCGAGGCCGATGCGCGTAATGCCGGCACCGCTTTCGTTCGAGACCAGCTCGAAGTGGTACGTTTCGCCGCGAATCACCGCGCCCAGCGCGATGAGTGCGTCGAACTGACCGCTTTCGGCCATCTTCTGCAATGCCAGCGGGATTTCCAGTGCGCCGGGCACCGACACGAGCAGCACGTCTTCGCCGTCGACACCCAGACGGTCGAGTTCAGCGATGGCGGCGTCACGCAGTGCCGTGCAAACCGCATCGTTGAAACGCGCCTGCACGATGCCCACGCGAAGGCCTTCACCGTCGAGTTCCGGCTGGTATTGTCCGATGTCCATAATGGGCTTCCTTAAAAAAGTACCGTCCAGGCGGTGCGGCCTACGTAGTGCCAGCGGGCCCGTGAGGAGCGCCGCTCGGCGTTGTCATACCCCCGCCGTCAGACGGCGGGGCAATGATTCAATTTGGCTCAGGCAACTTCGGCGCCGGGCATCGGCTGGAAGCCGGTGACCTCGAGGCCATAACCTGCCATGTTCGGAATCTTGCGCGGGCTGGAGAGCACACGCATTTTACCGACACCCAGCTCGCGCAGGATCTGCGCGCCGACGCCGTGCGTACGGAAGTCCACCGGGCGGCGCTTGGCGCGCGCGGCCTTCTCGGTTTCGTCGAGCGCTTCGAACTGGCCGAACAGATGGTCGGGTGTTTCCACGCAATTCAGCAGCACGACCACACCCTTGCCGTTTTCCGCAATGGCTTTCATCGCACCGGCGAGCGTCCACGAGTGGGTGGACACCCCGGTTTCGAGCAGATCGAGCACGGACAGCGGCTCGTGCACGCGCACCAGCGTTTCATCGTCCGGCGACGGCGTGCCGCGCACCAGCGCGAGATGCGGGTTGCCGCTCGGCTTGTCGCGATACAGCGTGGCCTGGAACGGACCCCATGCCGTTTGCATTTCGCGCGTGGCAACCGTCTCGATCATCGACTCGGTGCGGCTGCGGTAATGGATCAGATCGACGATGGTGCCGATCTTGATGTTGTGTTGCTCGGCGAATACCAGCAGTTCCGGCAGGCGTGCCATCGTGCCGTCGTCGTTCATGATCTCGCAGATCACGGCCGCGGGCGTAAGGCCGGCCATCGCCGTCAGGTCGCAACCAGCTTCGGTGTGACCCGCACGAACCAGCACGCCACCCGGCTGCGCCATGATCGGGAACACGTGACCCGGCTGGACGATGTCTTCCGGGCGCGCTTCCTTGGCGATTGCAGTCTTGACGGTGTACGCACGGTCGGCGGCCGAAATGCCGGTGGTCACACCCTCGGCGGCTTCGATCGACAGCGTGAACGCGGTGCCGTACTGCGTGCCGTTGCGATAGGTCATCAGCGGCAGGTTGAGCTGCTTGCAGCGCGCCTGCGTGAGCGTGAGGCAAATCAGCCCGCGCCCGTACTTCGCCATGAAATTGATGGCTTCCGGCGTTGCGAACTCAGCTGCCATGACGAGATCGCCTTCGTTCTCGCGATCTTCTTCATCGACGAGGACTACCATGCGGCCGGCCTTGAGCTCGGCAATGATTTCTTCTGTAGTGGCCAACGGCATAGCGGGCGACGCGGGGGCTGAATTTGGAAAGGCTCTATTCTACGCCAAGCCGGTGCACGGCTGCGCCCGATTCTCGTGTCGGATCGCCCCGAAAAGCGGCAATCAAGGACATTTGAAAACAAAGGTATTGACCTAAGTAATGCCGATGCCTATAGTTAGGCACATGACTAACCATTCCATCCCTCTCGATCGGGTCTTTCAGGCGCTTTCGGATCCCACCCGCCGGGCGGTGGTCGAACGTCTGACGATCGGTCCTGCGTCGGTGAGCGAACTGGCGCAACCGTTTTCGATGGCGTTGCCATCGTTCTCGCAGCATCTGAAGCTGCTAGAGGAGTGCGGGCTGGTGGTGTCAACCAAAGCCGGCCGCGTGCGCACCTACTCGCTCGAGACCGAAACGTTGGCGGGTGCGCAGGACTGGCTGCAATTGCAGCGTGACAAGTGGACGCGCCGACTCGATCAACTCGATAACTACCTGTTGCAGATGAAGGAGACACCCTAATGAGCCACGCCAATCTTTTCTCGGTCGACCCCAAACTCGATCTGGTGCTTGAACGCTATGTCGATGTGCCGTGTGAGCGTGTGTGGGCGGCATGGACGCAGCCGGAGCACCTCAAGAAGTGGTTCACCCCCGCACCGTGGCAGACCATCGAGTGCGAGATCGATCTGCGCCCGGGCGGTCTTTTTCACACCGTGATGCGCTCGCCGGAGGGGCAGCAATTCCCCAACGTCGGCTGCTATCTGGAAGTGGAGGAGAACTCGCGCCTCGTGTGGACCAACGCCGTGCTGCCGGGTTTTCGTCCCGCGCCCGCACCGGTGGCCGAACATGGCGGCTTCCACTTCACGGCGGCCGTGTTAATGGAGACGCACGGCAAGGGCACGCGCTACACGGCGATCGCGATGCATGGCGACGAGGCCACGCGTGCGCAGCACGAAGCGATGGGCTTCCACGACGGTTGGGGCAAGGCGCTCGATCAACTGGTCGAACTGATGAAGTGACGCGGGCTCGCGGACAGTGAAATGAAAAAGGGGACACGCGAAAACGTGTCCCCTTTTTTACAACGCGGCTTTACGGCCTACGCGCCCAGATAAGCGCGCTTGATGTCGTCGTTCGCCAGCAGGTTGTCGGCCGAGTCGGCGAGCACCACGCGTCCGGTCTCGAGCACGTAGCCGCGATCGGCGACGTGCAAGGCCTTGTTCGCGTTCTGCTCCACCAGAAACACCGTGACGCCTTCTTCGCGAATCGTGCGGATGATGTCGAAGATCTGCGCGATCACGAGCGGTGCGAGACCCAGCGTCGGCTCATCGAGCAGTAGCAGACGCGGGCGGCTCATCAACGCGCGCCCGATGGCAAGCATCTGCTGCTCGCCGCCGGACATCGTGCCCGCGCGTTGCTTGCCGCGCTGCGCCAGCCGCGGAAACAGCTTGAAGACGTGCTCCATGCCCGCTTCGATCTCATGCTTGGACCCGAAAAAGCCGCCCATCTTGAGGTTCTCGATGACGGTCAGACTCGGGAACACGCGACGGCCTTCCGGCGAAATCGCCATGCCCATGCGCATGATTTCATGCGTCGGGCTGCCGGTGATGTCATTGCCCTCGAACATCACGCGCCCGCTCGACGCACGCGGCGTGCCGCATACCGTCATCATCAGCGTGGTCTTGCCCGCGCCGTTACTGCCGATGAGCGTGACGATCTCGCCCTTGTTCACTTCGATCGATACGCCCGAGAGCGCTTCGACGGCACCGTAATGGGTGTGGATCTGTTCCAGCTTCAGCATTATTCCTCCCCGAGGTAGGCCTTGATGACGCGCGGATCGTTGCGCACCTCGTCGGGCTTGCCGGTCATGATCGGTTTGCCGTGTTCCATCACGAGAATCCGGTCGGAGACACCCATCACGAGACTCATGTCGTGCTCGATCAGCAGCACCGAGATCCCGAACTCATGCCGCAGGTTGTCGACGAGTTGTTGCAACTCGATCTTTTCCTGCGGATTCAGACCGGCAGCCGGTTCGTCGAGCATGAGCAGACGCGGCTCGGTGATCATGCAGCGCGCGATTTCCAGCCGGCGCTGATGCCCGTACGAGAGCGTGCCGGCTTCGCGATTGGCCACGGCCGTCAACCCCAGACGGTCGAGCCAGTGCTTGGCGCGCTCAAGGGCGGTGCGCTCGGCACGGCGGAACGCGCCGGTCGAGAAGAGCCCTTGCAGAAAACCGCTGTGCACGCGCATGTGCTGCGCGACCAGCAGGTTTTCGACCACGGTCAGTTGGCGGAACAGGCGAATGTTCTGGAACGTGCGCACCAGCCCGCGACGCGCCACCATGTGGCTCGGCAGCCCGGTGATATCGCCGCCGTCGAGCATGATCGAACCGGCGGTGGGGCGATAGAAGCCACCCACGCAGTTGAACACGGTGGTCTTGCCGGCACCGTTCGGGCCGATCACGGCGAAGATTTCGTTCTTGCGCACGGCGAACTCGACGCCGTCGACAGCCAGCAGACCGCCGAAGCGCATCTGCAAGCCGGAAAGTTTCAACAGGTCTGCACTCATTGCGGCAACTCCACATGCGGGCGAGTGGCGGGCAGCAGGCCCTGCGGACGCCACATCATCATCAGCACCATCACCAGACCGAAGATCAACATCCGGTACTCGGCAAAACCGCGCGCCACTTCCGGCAACACGGTGAGCAGGATGGCCGCGAGAATCACGCCGACCTGCGAACCCATGCCGCCCAGCACCACGACAGCGAGAATCAGCGCAGATTCGATGAACGTGAACGACTCGGGCGTTACGAGCCCTTGCCGCGCCGCGAAGAACGCACCGGCCAGCCCTGCGAACGACGCGCCCAGCGTGAACGCCGAGAGCTTGATGCGCGTGGGGTTCAGACCGAGCGAACGGCAGGCGATTTCGTCTTCGCGCAGCGCTTCCCACGCACGGCCGATCGGCATGCGGATCAGGCGGCTGGTAACGAACAGTGTGAAGCCGACGAGTACGAACGCGAGCAGGTACAGGAAGATCACCATGTGCGAGCCGCTGTACGACATGCCGATCAACTCATGGAAAGTCTTCGCCCCTTCGACACTGGACGAGCGCGCCATTTCGAAGCCGAACACGCTGGGCTTCGGAATGCCCGACACGCCGTCCGGACCACCGGTGATGCTCGTCAGGTTGTTGAGCAGCAGGCGGATGATTTCGCCGAAGCCGAGCGTCACGATGGCCAGATAGTCACCGCGCAGACGCAGCACCGGGAAGCCGAGCAGGAAGCCGAACGTTGCCGACATGAGCGCGGCCAGCGGCAGGCATTCCCAGAACGTCAGACCGAAGTACTGATTGAGCAGCGCATACGTGTAGCCACCGACGGCGTAGAAGCCGACGTAGCCCAGATCGAGCAGACCGGCAAAGCCCACTACGATATTCAGGCCGAGACCCAGAATGCAGTAGATGAGCGCCAGCGTTGCCACGTCCACCGCACCGCGCGAGCCGACAAACGGCCACACGAGTCCGATGGCGAGCAGCACCCACATCGCGAGCAGTTGCTGACGGCGGCCCAGCGTGGGCATGGTCGGCAGCTTCACCGCACGCTTGGAGCGCAGCAGCATCGGCTTGATCATCTGGAAGATGAACACGATCGCGGCAGCGATCCACACGGGACGCCAGTGTTGCTCCAGCACAACCTGATAGCCTTCGAGCTTGAGTTGCAGGCCCAGGATGGGGGCCGTGAGGATGATCGTCACGAGCGTGGCGATGACCGCGCCCTTGAGCGTCTCTCCGGCCGGCGCACGGTTGACGGCGCCGGACTTGAGCGTGAGTTGTTGTGTCATGGTCGACCTCAGACTTTCTCGATGTCAGGCTTGCCCAGCAGGCCGGTCGGGCGGAACAGCAGCACCAGCACCAGCAGGCCGAAGGCCACGACATCCTTGTACTCGGAGGGCATGTAGCCCGACGCGAGCGTTTCCGCCAGCCCCAGCAGCACGCCGCCCAGCATGGCGCCGGGAACGCTGCCGATACCGCCGAGCACTGCGGCCGTGAAGGCCTTGATGCCGGCAATGAAGCCGATATACGGATTGAGCTTGCCGATGGTCAGGCCGATCAGCACGCCGCCCACGGCCGCGAGCATGGCGCCGAGGATGAACGTGAACGAGATCACGCGGTTCGTATCGATGCCGAGCAGGTTGGCCATACGCATGTCTTCGGCACACGCGCGGCAGGCACGGCCCATGCGCGAGTTGGCGATGAACAGCGTGAGCGCGATCATCAACGCGAGCGTGACACCCATGATCAGCATGCGGGCGTACGGAATGGTCACGGTGAAGTCGCCCATCGGAATATCGATGGCGCCCGAGATCAGCATCGGCACGGACACGTCACGCGCGCCCTGACCGATCTGCACGTAGTTTTGCAGGAAGATGGACATACCGATCGCAGAGATCAGTGGTCCGAGGCGTGGGCCGCCGCGCAGCGGGCGATACGCCACCCGCTCGATCGCGAAGCCGTACAGGCCCGTGATCAGCACCGCTACCAGCAGCGCTGCGCCCAGCACGAGGGGCAGGGGATAACCCGCCGACGTACCGATTGCAGTCAGTGTGACAAGCCCGACGTAGGCACCGATCATATAGATCTCGCCGTGGGCAAAGTTGATCATGCCGATGATGCCGTAGACCATTGTGTAGCCAATGGCAATCAACGCGTAGATCGCACCCAGCGTCAGGCCATTGACCAGTTGCTGGGCGAGCTGTGGGAAAAATTCGTTCATGCGGGAAGCCTCGCGACGTGCGGGGGCCGAGCGCGAATGCGCGCCGCCCGCCGGAATCGGCGGGCGGCAGGGGGTGATTCGCTGGCCTTTAAAGCGTCAGGGAATCAGTTGGCGGCCGTCTTGGTCGCGTCTTTGTGCCACGTGTAGACGACGAACTTGAACGACTTCAGATCGCCGGCTGCATCGTAGGACACCTTGCCGATCGGCGTGTCGAACGTGTTCTTGTGCAGGTAGTCGGCAACCTTCTCCGAGTCGGTGCTCTTCGCGCCGGCAATGCTCTTGGCGATCAGTTGCACACCCGTGTAAGCCGGCATCTGGAACGGACCGTTCGGATCGCGCTTGGCGTCGGCGAATGCCTTCACCAGCTTGGCGTTGGCCGGGTCGGCGGCGAAGTCGGCCGGCAGCGTGACCAGCATGCCTTCCGACGACGGGCCGGCGATAGCCGTCACGTCCTTGTTGCCCACGCCTTCCGGTCCCATGAACGTAGCCTTCACGCCTTGCTCACGTGCCTGACGGAGCAGCAGACCCATTTCCGGGTGGTAGCCGCCGAAGTACACGAAGTCGACACCTTGCGCCTTGAGCTTGGTGATGACGGCCGAGTAATCCGAGTCGCCGGCGTTGATGCCTTCGAACAGCACGACCGGAATCTTGGCCGCGTCGAGGTCCTTCTTCACCGAGGTGGCGATGCCCTGACCGTACGACTGCTTGTCGTGCAGCACGGCAACCTTCTTCGGCTTGACCTTGTTGATGATGTACTGGGCAGCCGCCGGGCCTTGCTGATCGTCACGGCCGATCGTGCGGAAGATGAAGTGGCGCTTCTTGCCTTCGGTCAGTTGCGGGGCCGTGGCCGACGGGGTGATCATCACCACGCCTTCGTTTTCGTAGATGTCCGATGCCGGAATCGTCGAACCCGAGCACACGTGACCGATCACGTACTTGATCTTCTGGCTGACGATCTTGTTGGCGACAGCGACGGCCTGCTTCGGCTCGCACGCATCGTCCATCATGACCGCTTCGAACTTGTTGCCGTTGACGCCACCGGCCGCATTGATTTCTTCAATGGCGGTCAGCGCGCCGGCCTTGACCATGTCGCCGTATTGGGCAACCGAGCCGCTGAACGGACCGGCGATGGCGATTTTGACGGTCTCGGCATTAGCAGCCGTACCAATGAAGGCGAGCGCGGCGGCGACGAACAGGGATTTGTGACGGAACTGCATTGTGGACATCTCCTTGATTTGTATTTTTTTGACTACCCGAGCGTGCGGTGGTCTTAAGCGACTGCTGAACCTGTTTATTCGATCATTCCCACCCCATGAGGTGCGAACGATGCGCCATGTTAGCGTAATACGGAGTCCAATTGGAACCACTATCCCAATGGGTCTGGAGACCCGCATGGATAAAGGATTTCAAAGGGGTCGGATGACGATTATCGGAGGCGTCACAAGGACACTCCGTAGTACTACGCAGATGGGTGCAGCGCAGCATTTCGACTTGCCGCACAAATCGGGGCCACGATGATTTACGAGACGCCTTAGGACATCAGGACATTTTGGATACAATCCGATCGCAGTTGAAATCCAAAGTTTTTGCTTTGCATCCGATTGCGTATATTTCAGCGGTCTTGTTTTCAGTGCGGACATCACCCGCCACAGCCTCACATCGTCAGCGCATGCCGGTGATTGCGCGACTGCCGGATCAGCGCCAGAAACGCGGCAAGAATCGGTGACGTGTCGTCGCGCCGGTACATGCAGTTCAGTTCGATGGAGCGCAGGCGCTGCGACTTGAGCGGCCGGTACACCACACCGGGCAGGCGTAAGTTCGCCGCGGACTCGGTCGTCACACAAATACCGAAGCGGCTCGCCACTAGCGCGATCGACGTCACCACGTCCTCCGCCTCCTGTTCGACGCGCAGCGTCACCCCCTCTGCACGAAACGCCGCCGTCACTTCTTCGGCTAAGCCCGGCATCGGTGCGTTCGGATAAAGAATCATTCGTTCGTTATCGAGATCGGCGAGCGTGAGCGAAGTTCGCTTGCATAGCGGATGCCCTTCGTAGAGCGCCACGAGAAATGGCTCGCGATGAATCCAGTCGACGGCGATGTCGGGTTCGTCCGGAATCAGGCGGTTGAAGCCGATGGCGATACGGCGCTCGCGAAGCGCGGCGATCTGCTCGGCTTTCGACAGGTTGTGCAGCCCGATCTTCACCTCGGGCCGGGCCGTGTGAAAGTTGGCCAGCAGGCGAGGAATCACATTGAGAATGCCCGAGCTGAAGATGCCGACGTCGAGCCGCCCGATATAGCCTTCGCCGGCCAGACGCGTCTGCTCTTCCGCGCGCCGGGCAAGCGACAGGATGTTGGGCACCTCGGCGAGCAGCGTTTCGCCTGCGGCCGTGAGCGTCGCGCCCTTGGGGGTGCGCACGAACAATTGCGTGCCCAGTTGCGCTTCGAGTGCCTGAATGTGCCGCGTGAGCGGCGGCTGCGCCATGTTCAGGCGCTCGGCGGCGCGTCCGAAATTGCCTTCCTCGGCCACAGCGAGGAAGTACCGCATCTGCTTGATGTCCATAAAGACCCTTGTCGCGTTGGGCATTCGCCGCCGTCATGGCGGATGTCAGCCTCATCGCTCAATCCAAACTCAATACCGAAATGGTATCGGATTTCGGAAAAACGGTATTGGACGGTATCTCGTTGCGCGCGCATCATTGCCCGTCGAAGCCGCTTGTTACAGCACCAACGCGGTAATTTCCGAGGACAGGGTCATGCCTATCGTACATATCAATCTGGTGGAAGGTCGCGACGACGCCACCGTGAAAGCCTGCGTCAAGGCCGTGGCACGTACCGTGCACGAGACGCTTGGCGCACCGCTCGAATCGATTCGCGTCTATGCGACGCAGGTCCCCGCCGCCCACTGGGCCGTGGGTGAGCGCACCAAGGACGAGCCGGCAGCACCGGCCAAGGCGGGCGCGTAATGGCGGCCGATCAGCAACGTTTGCAAGCGGCCGCCGACGCCCTCGTCGAAGCCGAGCGTTCACGCCACTTCATCGCCCCGTTGCGCGAGACTTTCGCGCCGCTGTCGATCGAAGACGCCTATGCCATTCAACGCATCAACACCGAGCGCCGTCTCGCTGCCGGGCGCCGCATCGTTGGCTGCAAGATCGGCCTGACGTCGGTGGCGGTGCAAAAGCAGCTTGGCGTGGACCAGCCCGACTTCGGCCTGTTGTTCGACGACATGGGCTATGGCGACGGCGAACCGATTCCCGCCTCGATTCTCACGCAGCCTAAGATCGAAGCCGAGATCGCCTTCGTGATCGGGCGCGATCTGAACGTCGACAACCCGGGGCAGCTCGATGTCTTGAACGCCATCGAATACGCATTGCCCGCGCTCGAAATCGTGGGCAGCCGCGTGGCCGACTGGAATATCCGTATCACCGACACCATTGCCGACAACGCCTCGTCGTCGGCCTATGTGCTCGGCAACACGCCGAAGAAGCTCTCCGAGTTCGACGTGCGCCTGTGCGGCATGGTGATGGAGCGCCGCGGCGAGCCGGTCTCCGTGGGCGCTGGTGCCGCGTGTCTGGGCAGCCCGATCAACGCGGTGGTGTGGCTGGCCCGCACCATGGCCGCCGTGGGCACGCCGCTCAAGGCGGGCGATCTGGTGCTCTCCGGCGCACTCGGCCCGATGGCGGCCGTCACGCCGGGCGACATCTTCGAGACCCGTATCAACGGCCTGGGCTCGGTCCGCGCCGTGTTTGAACCCGCCAGCGAGGCCGCACGATGAGCCATATTCAGGATTACGCCAAGCTGCTCGACGACGCCGCGCATCACGCGCACGAGGTCGAACAGTTCGATACCGACAACCGTCTCTCGCTCGACGATGCGTACGCCATTCAGGCCGCGTCGCTGGCTCGGCGTGCCGCGCGCGGCGAGACGCGTGTCGGCGTGAAGATGGGCTTCACCAGCCGCGCCAAGATGGTCCAGATGGGCCTCTCGGACGTGATCTGGGGCCGTCTGACGTCGGGCATGCAGGTGGAAGAGGGCACGGCCATCGACTTCAAGCGCTTTGTGCATCCGCGCGTCGAACCCGAGATCGCTTTCATTCTGAAGAAGCCGCTCGAGGGCAACGTCACCGGCCCGCAGGCACTGGCTGCGGTCGAAGCGATTGCGCCGGCCATCGAGATCATCGACTCGCGCTACAAGGACTTCAAGTTCACGCTGCCGGAAGTGATCGCGGACAACGCCTCGTCGAGCGGTTTCGTGATCGGCGCATGGCACGACCCGCGCACGGATTTCTCGAATCTGGGGCTGGCGATGACGATCAACGGCCGTACGGTGCAGGTTGGCTCGACGGCGGCGCTGCTCGGTCATCCGCTGCGCTCGCTGGTCGCGGCGGCGCGTCTGTCGGCCGCTGCCGGTGAGCCGCTGCAAGCCGGCTGGATCGTGATGGCAGGCGGCGCAACGCCGGCCGAGTACATCAAGCCGGGGCAGTACGTGTCGGTGGAAATGGAAAAGCTGGGCAGCGTGGGCTTCCACGTCTGAGCGTCACCCTAGCGAAACCACGACGCGGTTGAATAAAAAACGGGGCGTGTCACATCGACACGCCCCGTTTTTCGTTGTCCAGCCGCGATGTTTCAGCTTCGCTTGATGCGCGCCATGACGCGCAAATCGCCTTCGATCATCCGCACATCCGAGAACGCGAGGGGGATCTTGTCGTCGAGCGAGGTGAGCGCGGGCAGATTGAACATGCCTTGCGCGTCGCCGACGATGCAGGGGGCGAAATACGCCAGCAGTTCATCCACGCAGTGCTCGCGCAGCAATGACCCGTTGAGCTTGAAGCCCGCCTCAACGTGCAACTCGTTGATCTGCCGCTCGCCGAGCGCGCGCATGAGCGCCGGGAGTTCGACTTTACCGCTGGCGTTGGGCAAGTCGAGCACATCGATGCCGTGATCGCGCAGACGCGCCACCCGTGCTTCGTCGCCGTTTGCACAAACCACGAGGGCGTTGCCGTCGGCAAGCACTTTGGCGGTCAGGGCAATATCCAGCCGCGAGTCGACGATGATGCGCAGCGGCTGACGCGGCGTCTGCACTTCACGCACGGTCAGCGACGGATCGTCTTCACGAACGGTGCCGATGCCCGTGAGAATCGCGCAAGCGCGAGCGCGCCATGCATGGCCATCGGCGCGTGCCGCAGGCCCGGTCAGCCATTGACTCACGCCGTTGTGCAGCGCCGTCTTGCCATCGAGACTGGCGGCCACTTTCATGCGCACCCAAGGCGTGCCGCGCGTCATACGCGCGACAAACCCGATATTGAGTTCGCGAGCTTCTTGTTCGAGCAACCCGCAACGCACTTCGATACCGGCATCGCGCAACATCGTCAGGCCGCGCCCGGCGACGAGCGGATTCGGATCTTCCATCGCGGCGATCACGCGTTGCACACCGGCTTCGATTAACCCTTTCGCGCAAGGCGGGGTGCGTCCGTAATGGCTGCACGGCTCCAACGTGACGTACGCCGTGGCGTCGCGCAGCGATTCGCCGCGCGTGCGGGCGTCCTTCATGGCCTGCACTTCGGCGTGGTCCTGACCCGCCGGCTGAGTGAAGCCTTCGCCGATCACCCGGCCTTCGTTGACGATCACACACCCCACGCGCGGATTCGGCGCGGTGGTGAACATGCCGCGCTCGGCCAGAGCCAGCGCGCGGCGCATGTAAGCAAAATCCTGTTCCGAGAACATGGTCCGTCAGATCATCAGCGGCCGGTCGGTCAAGGCATTGTCCGGGGCCGCGCCGGCATGCGCCGGCAGGTGTTCGCGCGCAATGCCGCGCAAGGTGTTCAGAGCGTCGAGCACGCTCGGAACATACTGATCGTCACGAAAACCGGCGCTCATCTGCGCGACTACGGTATCCCACGTGCGCGGTGCCACCAGCGCATTGACAGCCTTGTCGGCGATCAGCTCGATATCGTGATCGGCAATGTTGATGTACAGCAGAATGCCGGTCCGGTCGCCCGTGTGGGCAATGCCGAGCTGGCGGAACAACTGCAAGGCGCGCTGCCGGCAGGTGTGGCCCTGCCAGACCGCGCCGAGCGGCATCGCCGCTTCGATCACCAGACGAATCTCGCAGCGATGATCGGCTTCGGAGTCGCGAATCGCCGCTTCGAGCGTATCGAGCGCTTTATCCGAGAACAGCCAGCGGGCGTGCGCGCGCCATGTGCCGAGATGGCGCAGCCAGCGCGAGAGATTGTGTTGCCGATGTTGCATCGCGATTTCCTCGTGTGCCATCGCCGATCACCAGTTCCCTGACGAGCCGCCGCCGTCGAAACCGCCGCCGCCTCCGCCGCCAAAACCACCTCCACCGCCGCCGCTATCGTCACCGCCGCCGCGTCCCCAGCCGCCTAAGCCACCCAAACCGCCCAGCCCGCCGCCGATACCGCCACCCAGTCCACCACCAAAGCCACCCGGGCCGATACGGCCGCGTTGGCCGGTCAGCACGCGCGAGCGCGGGTCGTTCGGATCGCTCAGGGCGCCGGGCAGGCCCGGGCCTTTGAAGCGCCGGCGGCTTTCCATGATCACCACCATCGCGATGATGAAGACTATGAACAGCAGCGGCAGAAAGTCGGAAAGATTGGAGTGCGGCGCACGCGTAGACGGCAATTGCGGTGCCGGCAACGCTTCGTTGTTGATCGCCGCTTCCACCGCTGCGACACCGGCGGCCAGACCGCCGAAGAAGTCGCCATTGCGGAAGTACGGTGCCATCACGTCGCGCAGAATACGCCCGGAGATCGCATCGGTGAGCGAGCCCTGCACACCGCGTCCGACTTCGATGCGCATTTTGCGCAAGTCGTTCGGATTGTCTTTCGCGATGAGCATGATCACGCCGTCATCGATCCCCTTGCGACCGGCTTTCCACGCATCGGCGACCCGGATGCTGTACTGATCGATCGTCTCGGGGGCGGTGGTCGGCACCATCAGCACGAAGATCTGGCTGCCGCGCTGTTGTTCGTACTGGGCGAGCTGGGTCTCGAGCGCATTGCGTTGCTCGGGCGTAAGCGTGCCGGTCAGGTCGGTCACGCGCGCGGTGAGTGCAGGCACCGCGACGAGCGATTCGGCACCGGCCGGCAGCGCCAGCCAGCACAGACAGGCGAGGGCCAGCGCCCACAGCAGGCGCGCGAGTCCGTACCCCCGTGAAGGCGCTGAGGCCGTGAGGCCAGACAGGCCCCACGATTGCAACGAACGACGCATCAGGACGTCAGCCATGGCCCGGTCCTCAGAACTTGACCGTCGGCGCCGTCGAAATCGCCTTCTCGTTCTCGACCGTGAAGTTCGGCTTCGGTCCGTAGCCGAACATCTTGGCCGTGAGGTTGTTCGGGAACTGGCGCACGTACACGTTGTAATCCTGCACCGACTGGATGTAGCGGTTGCGCGCCACGGTGATGCGGTTTTCCGTGCCTTCCAGTTGCGATTGCAGATCGCGGAACAAGCCATCGGCCTTCAGGTTCGGATAGTTCTCCGAGACCGCCATCAGGCGCGAGAGCGCGCCCGAGAGTTCGCCCTGCGCCTGCTGGAAGCGCTTAAACGCGTCCGGATCGTTGAGCGTTTCCGGCGTGACCGTAATGCTCGTCGCCTTGGCGCGCGCGTTGATCACGTCGGTGAGCGTGGTCTGCTCGTGCGTGGCATAGCCCTTGACCGTGTTCACCAGATTCGGCACCAGATCGGCGCGGCGCTGATATTGGTTGACGACTTCGCTCCACGCGGCCTTGACGGCTTCGTCTTTGACCTGAATGTCGTTGTAGCCGCAGGCGGAGAGGAACGACGTGAGGAATGCCAGCGCCAGCCAGCGCGCGAACGTGCCGCGACGGGCGGCGAACGTCTGACGGAACTTTGTCGGCAGCAGCATGAGCATGATGTGTGTCCTTGTTTTAGCAGGAGTGAATCGTTATGTAATGCGGCAACAAATGCGGTAATGCACTCACGGATCGTGGCCCGGTCAGGCGATCGTCTTGAACGCTGCGCGTGCGGCGTCGAGGGTCGCTTCGAGCACGGCATCGTCGTGCGTGGCCGAAACGAAGCCCGCTTCGAACGCGCTCGGCGCCAGATAGACGCCGCGATCGAGCATCGCATGGAAGAACTTGTTGAAGCGCGGCACGTCGGACGTGGTCACTTCGGCGAAGCTCGCGGGCACATTGGCGCGGAAGTAGAGACCGAACATGCCGCCGACGCTGTCGCCCGAGAACGGCACACCCGCCTCTTGTGCTGCGTCGACCAGACCGGCGACCAGTTTCGAGGTGCGCTTGGACAGGTCTTCATAGAAGCCCGGCGCCTGAATCAGCTTGAGCGTGGCGAGGCCCGCGGCCACGGCGAGCGGGTTGCCCGAGAGCGTGCCCGCCTGATAGACGCCGCCGAGCGGTGCCAGATGCGCCATGATGTCGCGGCGTCCACCGAAGGCTGCCGCCGGCATGCCGCCGCCGATGACCTTGCCCAGACACGTCAGGTCGGCGGTAATGCCATACAGCGCCTGCGCACCGCCCAGACCCACGCGGAAGCCGCACATCACTTCATCGAAAATCAGCACGGCGCCGTGCGCGGTGCAGAGCTCGCGCAGCGTTTGCAGGAAGTTGCGCGAACCGCGCACGAGATTCATGTTGCCGGCGACCGGCTCGACGATCACGGCACCGATCTCGCCGCCTTGTTGCGCGAACAGCTCGCGCAGTTGCTCGACGTTGTTGTACTCCAGCACGAGCGTGTCGCGCGTCACTTCCGGCGGCACGCCGGCCGAGGATGGCGCGTTGCGCGTCGAATCGGCAAACGTCAGCAGGCCCGACCCGGCCTTGACCAGCAGGCTGTCGGCGTGGCCGTGATAGCAGCCCTCGAACTTGACGATCTTGTTGCGGCCCGTGAAGCCGCGCGCCAGACGCAGCGCGCTCATCGTCGCCTCGGTGCCCGAGGACACCAGACGCACCTGCTCGATGGACGGCACCAGACGGCAGATTTCTTCGGCCATGACGACTTCGCCTTCGGTCGGGGCGCCGAAGCTGAAGCCCTGTGCCATGGCCGTTTGCACGGCGGCGACCACTTCCGGGTGCAGGTGACCCACGATCATCGGGCCCCACGAGCCGATGTAGTCGATGTAGCGCGTGCCTTCGGCATCCCACATGTACGGGCCTTGTGCGCGGGCGATGAAGCGCGGCGTGCCGCCGACCGAGCGAAACGCGCGGACCGGCGAGTTCACGCCGCCGGGAATGGTTTGCTGGGCGCGTTCAAAAAGGGCGTCGTTCGTAGTGTGTGCGGACATGACTTCTGCTTTACCTGATGAGGCCGGCAGGGCGATGCGCGGCGACGTACGGCGGGTGCACTGTGCAGGCGGTACGTCGGGCGTCGGTTAGCCGGCGTTGAAGAGGGAGGTTACGCCGCGCCGATGACCGGCATTTGTCGCGCGGTACCCGTGTAAAGCGGGCTGCGCGGGCAGGCGCCGGTCAGCGGCGTCGAATGCGTCGATTCTATCGGAACCGGGCCCACTCGGGCCAATATGCCCCGCTTGTAGCCCCGTACATAGCCCCTGTATGGCCTCTGTGAGCCCCGTGTGGCGGTGCCCGATGCACGCCCCGGCCCGGCTGGCAAGGGCTTCTCGCCGCGCGGGGGTTCTGTTAGATTGAAGGCCAACCTTTCAACCGATTCACCCAACGCTCAAGGAAAAACAAGGCCATCGACATGTCCACCGTCAATTCGCAACGTCCTCCGATCACTGTCTCGACTCTCGACCTTGACCGCCTCGAAGCGCTCATGGCGCAGGCCCCGCGCGCGGCATTGCCGTATGTGGAGGCACTCGAAACAGAGCTCGCCCGGGCGAGTGTCGTCGAACCCGAGCAAATGCCGGCCGATGTCGCCACGATGAATTCGGTGTTGCGCTACCGTGATCTCGCCACGCAGCAGGAGCATCGCGTGACGCTCGTCTATCCGCAGCATCTGGCGGCCACGGAAGGCGGTATTTCGGTACTGGCCCCGGTCGGCAGCGCGCTGCTCGGCCTGCGCATCGGTGAGTCGATTCACTGGCAAGTGCCGGGCGGCCACCTGATCGAGCTGGAATTGCTCGGCATCGATTACCAGCCCGAAGCCGCTGGCGAGTACCACCGCTAACTCACGTCTCCGCAGCACCATTGGGAGATTCGGATCTCCCGAGTCTCCCAACCTCCTTTCCGCAGTTCCGCAGTTCCCCCACAGATTCCCCGCAGTTGCCTCGCCAGTCCCGCGCAGTCCTGTTGCCGTCTTGTGTTCAGCGTTATTCGGCGTTATGCGGCGCTATTCAACGTTTTCTAAGACGATTTAACGACGCAGCCAGCCGCGTGCAATCGGCCAAGCCAGCAAGCGTCGATAAATGCCTTCGAAGATGGCGGCCACGATGCGGCTCGTCTCACGTGCCGACGCCGTGCGCATGATGAGCGCGACCACGATCGAGACGCAGAACCCGCCGAGCATATCGAGCGGCCAATGCACCCCGAGATAGACGCGCGCCCAGCAAACCGGCAATGCGCACAGCAACAACAGTTTGCCCAGCCCGCGTGGCGAGCGTGCGGCCGTGCCCATCAGCACGAAGGCCGACGCGAACATGATCGAGGCATGGTTGCTCGGGAACGCGCTCGTGGGCGCGTGGGGCAGCAGATTGGTGCCCAGACCGACGACAAACGGGCGCGGCTCGAACCAAGCCAACCCAATCACGAAGTTAATCAGCAGGACAAGGCCCACGCCCAGCAGGCCGTGCACCGCGCCTTCGCGATCGCGTCCGCCCGCCAGCCAGAGCATGACGAGACCGGCCGGCAGCAGCAGGATCAGGTATTTGGCGAGAAAGATGGCGATGGCCAGTTCACCGTCGCTGACAGCCGGCGAGGCGTTGATGGCCAGAAAGAGGGCGCGATTGAGTTGTTCCATAGGGCGTCGAGGGGCGAGAAGTCCGCACCGGAGACCCATGGCAATACGCTGGCTGAAACTTGGGCTGAAACCCTTGAGCCGGCGCATCGACGGCCGCCGGCAGGCGGTTTATGACGAAAGCATGACAGATTCTGGACGAACCCCGGCGCGGAGGAAAGCCGCTTTTGTCATCATTTTGTAACACGTTGATTTGTCACTTTTCTTTCGACGCACTCGGAGGTAAAATCGCGCCGTCATAGCTCTCAGGAGATTTCTCCGTGGACAGTTGTTCTAGTGGTAGTTGCCGGTCGACGCAGGTCGACACCATCACCGCGAGTTAGTCCCCCGGGTATCTCCCCGCCGCTGACTCGCATTTGTCGGGTTGGCGCGCACCTCTGACGTACGTTTCGATCGCCTTGCACGTTGCCGCTTTGCCATTGTGGCCAAGCCGGGCAGGGCAAGGCCGAAGCTGACCGTCGTTCGTAGCACGCTCCCTTATTCGTTTTACGTCTGCCGTTCGGGCCGTCTCACGCCTCGCAACGCAGGTTCGTTCGCATTCCGCGCGCACGCCGGTTGTCGCTTTCTGCCGACCGTCTGCCACGCAGGAACGCGAACTGACCGCGCGTGCCGGGCCGGATGGCGCTGTGCGGCCGGGAGATTCACCGTGTTCCGTTACTCCATGACCTTTCGCGGAAGCAATCCGCAAGCCCTGATGCTGCCCACCGAGTGCCTGCATCACTTTCACGTCGACCATCAAGCGCAAATCGATGCACAGGCCCCTCAAGGCTCGCGTCTGCACCAGTGGTGGCGTGCGGTGACGCGCAAGGCAACGCCGGTGCGCTGAGCCGGGCCTTCAAACAACAAAAACCTAGCCCTCGGGCGCCGCCCGGTCGCGACAGACCGGGGCTGGCGCCCGCGATCCTTCAGGATGTCTCCGATGCAACAAACCCTCACGCTCAGCGAGCGTCTGATGACGGTACTCGGCGCGCGCCTCGGCCTGCGCTACTTCCGCCGTCGCGACATGCTCGAAACCCTCGATGCGCCTGCGCACGGCCACGAGGCACCACCCGGTCTGGCCGACGCCGCCCGCGTTGCCGGCCCCGATCTGCTCGCGCGCCTGCGCACGACCCGCGAAGGGCTCTCCGACGACGAAGCCGCGACCGTTCGCGCGCACGTCGGCCCCAATGAAGTCGAGCACGAGAAGCCGCTGCCTTGGTGGCGCCACCTCTTCCATTGCTACCGCAATCCGTTCAACCTGCTGCTCACGATTCTGGCGGCGGTGTCGTATGCGACCGACGACACCGAGGGAACGATCATCATCGCGACGATGGTGATCATTTCCACGGTGTTGCGATTCGTGCAGGAAGCGCGCTCGAACAAGGCCGCCGAGAAGCTCAAGGCGATGGTCAGCACCACTGCCACCGTGCTGCGCCGCGACGTTGATATCACCGGCGAGGCCGCGACGCGGCAAGGCGCCCGGTCAGCGCGCATGGGCCGTGAAATTCCGCTGGCCGAACTGGTCCCCGGCGACATCGTGTTGCTCGCGGCGGGCGACATGATTCCCGGCGACGTGCGCATTCTCGCCGCGAAAGACCTCTTCATCTCACAATCGGCACTCACGGGCGAAGCGTTGCCCGTAGAGAAATTCGCCCACGTGTGCGAGGCCGGCGGCAGCAACCCGCTGGCCTACGACAACCTCGCCTTCATGGGTACCAATGTCGTGAGCGGTTCGGCCACGGCCGTAGTCGTGGCGACAGGTGCACGAACGTTTTTCGGCTCGCTGGCCCAGCGCGTCACGGCGCAGGAGCGCACGGTCACGTCGTTCCAGCAGGGGGTGAACCGCGTGTCGTGGGTGCTGATCCGCTTCATGCTGGTGATGACGCCCATCGTGCTGCTCATCAACGGGTTCACCAAACACAACTGGCTCGAAGCGTCGCTGTTCGCGCTGTCGGTGGCCGTGGGCCTCACGCCCGAAATGCTGCCGATGATCGTGACGGCCACGCTCGCCAAGGGCGCCGTCGTGCTCTCGCGCAAGAAGGTCATCGTCAAGCGGCTCGATGCGATTCAGAATTTCGGTGCGATGGACGTGTTGTGCACCGACAAGACCGGCACGCTCACGCAGGACAAGATTTGTCTGGAGCGCCACACCGACGTGTGGGGCCACGCCTCAGAAGACGTGCTCGAGTACGCCTATCTGAACAGCTTCTATCAAACCGGTCTGAAGAACCTGCTCGACGTGGCCGTGCTCGACCATGGCGAACTGCATCAGCGGCTCGACGTGGTGAACCGCTATCGCAAGATCGACGAGATTCCGTTCGACTTCCAGCGCCGTCGCATGTCGGTGGTGGTCAGCGAGAACGGCGAGCATCACGAGTTGATTTGCAAAGGCGCGGTCGAAGAAGTCATGGCCGTGTGCGACCGCGTGCAACACGGCGCGAATGTCGAACCGCTGACCCCCGATGTCCTTGCGCGTCTGCGCCGTGTGACAGCCGACCTGAACGCCGAGGGCCTGCGCGTGGTGGCAGTGGCGACGCGCCATCTGCCGCCGGTGCAGGAGAGCTACGGCATTGCCGACGAGCGCGAACTGGTGCTCGTCGGGTACATCGCGTTTCTCGATCCGCCCAAGGAGTCGACGGCGCCTGCACTCAAGGCACTTGCTGCCTCGGGCGTAGCCGTCAAGGTACTCACGGGCGATAACGATCTGGTCACCGCCAAGGTGTGCCGCGAGGTCGGTCTGAAGGTCGACGGCTGCGTGCTCGGCGACGAGATCGAAAACATGAGCGACGCCGAACTCGCGCAGACGGTCGAGCGCGCCAACGTGTTTGCGAAACTCACGCCGGCCCATAAGGAGCGGCTGGTGCGCATGCTGCGCGCCAATGGTCATGTCGTCGGTTTCATGGGCGACGGCATCAACGACGCCCCGGCATTGCGCGCTGCCGATATCGGTATTTCGGTGGATACGGCGGTCGATATCGCCAAAGAGGCCGCCGATCTGATCCTGCTCGAGAAGAGCCTGATGGTGCTGGAGCAGGGCGTGATCGAAGGGCGCCGCACGTTCGCGAACATGCTCAAATACATCAAGATGACGGCCAGCTCGAACTTCGGCAATGTTTTCTCGGTGTTGATCGCCAGCGCGTTTTTGCCGTTCCTGCCGATGTTGCCGTTGCAATTGCTCACGCAGAACCTGCTCTACGACCTGTCGCAGACGACCATTCCGTTCGACAACGTCGATGCCGAGCAACTCACGCAGCCGCAGCGATGGAACCCGGCCGATCTGTCGCGCTTCATGATCTTCTTCGGCCCGATCAGTTCGATTTTCGACGTGCTGACGTTCGTCGCCATGTGGCATCTGTTCGGCGCGAACAGCGCCGAGCATCAGACGCTGTTCCAGTCGGGCTGGTTTGTCGAAGGGCTGCTCTCGCAGACGCTGATCGTGCATTTGATCCGCACGCGTCGCATTCCGTTCGTGCAAAGCCGCGCCGCGTGGCCGTTGCTGATGATGACCGGTGCGGTGATGCTCATCGGCCTGATGCTGCCGATGTCGCCGTTCGCCGATACCTTCAAGATGCAGGCACTGCCGCTCGCCTACTTCCCGATGCTCGCGGCGATTCTGCTCGCTTATGCAGTGCTGACGCAGATGATGAAGGGCATGTTTGCACGGCGGTTCGGCTGGCAGTGAGGCGTCAAAATCAATGCGAGTGCGCACGTGCAGTTTCGCCGCCTGCACCGCCTGCGCCGTAGTGCCCGATCGCCGGCTCCCGCTGGCGCTTCGGCGACATCGCAATCCCCAGCTCGGCGTACACCTCGTCGAGCGCCTCACGCGGACCGATGAGTAACGCCGTAGTCTGACCGTCGGCATCGGTGACCAGACTCACGAGCGTCTGCCCCTGACACGTTTCGCGTGCGGCGACGAAACGCGACGACGTCAGCGCCGCGAGCGTGGCAAAGCGCTCGGCCTGTACGAGCCCCGTGATGTGAAACATCGGCTGCGCGGCGCCGGTCGCACGCGGTGCCAGCCGGATGTTCGTGCCATCGGTGGAGGCGCCGAGCGCAGCGAGCAGCTTGTCGCGTCCCTGTGCGCCCAGCACGCAGTAATCGCCATGCACCCAGCGTGAGATCGTGTTGCCGGTAATGCCGGTGGCATATGCCAGCCGGGCCAGCGTGGTGCCCGAGAGTTTGATGAGCAGGCGTGCGACAGTCCGGTGGCGTTGTTCGATGTCATCCATGGCGAATGTCCTCAAGTCAGAACGATCAGAGCAGTCAGCGCAATCAGCGCAATCAGTGCGATGGGTCGGCGATCAGAACGCCATCATCACTTCGAGTTGGGCGTCGATCTCTTTGCGCAGGGCGGCGCTGCACGGCATGAGCGGGCGGCGCACGATCGGCGAGCACAGTCCCAGCGTGGAGAGCGCAGCCTTGATTGCGACCGGGTTGGGTTCGGAGAACAGGCGGCGGATCAACGGCTTCATGCCGTTGAACAGCGTGTTAGCGTGCGCCATATCGCCTTCGCGCACATAGCGCATCAACTTCAGATACAGATCAGGCCGGATATGCGCGGCTGCCGAGATGCCGCCGACGGCGCCCGCTTGCAGCGCGGGGAGCCACTGCATGTCGTCGCCGCACATCACGCGCATGGTCGTTTGCGAGGGCAGGTGCAGCAGCGGATGCGCGTCGCATTCCTTGATGCACGGGAACGACTCGTGCGCGGCCAGTTCGCGAATGGTGTCCACGCCGAGCGTGACGCCCGTGCGCAGCGGCACGTTGTAGAGCACGATCGGCTTGTGCGTACCGGCAGCCAGTGTGCGGTAGTGCCAGAGAATGCCCTCTTGCGACGGACGCAGATAGTAGGGCGGCGGCACGAGATAACCGGCGAGCGGCAGATCGTCGAGACGACGAATCTGGCGTGCCGCGTTGGCCGTGTCGGCGGCCCCCACACCGGCCATCACCGGCGTACGGCCGTTGGCATACTGGCAGGCGGTCTGCGCCAGCCAGTAGCGCTCTTCGTCAGTGAGCAGCGTGCCCTCACCGGTGGTGCCGGCGACCACCAGACCGTTCACACCGGCGGAGAGGTAGTAGTCGACCAGCAGCTTGAACCCATCGTGGTCGATGGTCGCGCCATTGGCGCCGGTCATGGGAGTAACGAGCGGAATCCACACGCCTTCGAAGATGGCAGTGTTCATAACGTGATGTCGGGTGAGGGCAGCCCGCCGGCCGTGAGGCACGACGGGTATTCATTCAATTCAAATCAATTCGGTTCGGTCAGACAGCCGGGCGCAGGCGCAGCGCACCGAACTCGGCTTCCGGCAGCGACTGCATGACAACATGCATGGCGCGCGAGGCTTCGACACGCGGCAGGGCGATCGACACGACGGCGGCGGTATCGCGCCGGATCGGTCGAATCGTCTCGACGCGCCACGGCAGCGGCAGGCTCATCGCCAGCGTGACGGCCAGCGTGGAAACGGCGGCGCGGCTGAGTGTGATGTCGAGCGTGGCGTCCAGTCGAGCGCGCGGCGTGTGCCGGTTGCGCTGTCGTACGGTGGGCGCCGGACGCGGTGCGGAAAACGAGGCGGCGCGATCAGACGTATCGACGGCGTCGTGCGATTCGTGAGATTCGAATGATTCGAACGGGGCGCCAGCGGGTGCGAGACGAGCACCGGGAGGTTCGAGACTGGCGCGTTGAGCTAGCGTAGGCATGGCTGCGTGTCGACAAGCGACTGAAGTGACAACGAGGCCAGTCTAAGTAGGAGGGGATAAAAATGGCGTCAAGATTTTTGACGCCATCTTGGAGGGATGTCGGAGGGAATTAGTACGCGGCCAGCACGGCCTTCGGTTCGAGAAATGCCTCTAATCCGTACGTGCCGTACTCGCGGCCGATACCCGATTGCTTGAAGCCGCCGAACGGCGCGGCAGGCTCGTGGTTGAGCGTATTGACCATGACGCGGCCGGCTTCGAGCCGCGCGGCAACCTCGCGTGCACGTTGCTTATCGGCACCGAACACATACGCCTGCAAGCCGTAGGGCGTGTCGTTCGCAATGGCGATCGCGTCTTCGGTATCGCGATAGGCAATGATCGACAGCACCGGACCGAAGATTTCTTCGCGGGCAATGCGCATGTCGTTCGACGCGTCGCTGAACACGGTCGGCTGCACGAACCATCCGCCATCCACACCTTCCGGCAGTCCTTCGCCACCGGCGATCAAGCGCGCACCTTCATCGGTGCCGATGCGAATGTAGCCTTGCACGCGCTCCCATTGCTTGCGGCTGACCATCGGCCCGATGGCCGTTTGCGGATCACGCGGGTTGCCCGCTTGTGTGCGTGCCACTTCCTCGCGCACGCGGGCTTCGAATTCGGCCAGCCGGTGTTGCGGCACGAGAATGCGTGTGCCTGCAATGCACGCCTGACCACTGTTCATGAAGCCCGCGCCGAGCGCCATCGGTACCACGTCGTCAAAGTTCGCATCGTCGAGCACGACGAAGGGCGATTTGCCGCCGAGTTCCAGCGTCACGCGCTTCAACGATTCAGCCGCCGTGCGCAGAATGGTCTTGCCCACCGCCGTAGACCCCGTGAACGAAATCTTCGCAACATCGGGATGCGCGCTGATTTCGGCGCCCACCGTTTCGCCCCGCCCCGTAACGATGTTGAACACTCCGCGCGGCAAGTCGGCCGCGTGCAACGCTTCGGTCACGATGCGCGTTTGAATGGCGCTCATCTCGCTGGGCTTGATGACGGCCGTGCAACCCGCTGCCAGCGCGGCAGCGAGCTTCCCGCAGATAAAGCCTGCATCGTTGTTCCACGGGGTAATCAGGCCCGCGACGCCAAGCGGTTGCATCACGACTTCAGCCGTGCCCGCCGGGCGCGTGAACGCGTAGTTCTCGAGCACTTTCACGGCTTCGAGTAGCACGTCGCTGGCGTGCCGTGCCATCCATCCGGCGCGCGAGACCGGCGCACCATATTCTTCGACGATGGCGTCGAGCAGGTCGTTTTCTCTCGCGAGCACCGCGGCGTGCATGCGTTTGAGCATCTCGATGCGCTCACCCTTGCTCGTGCGGGAGAACGCGGGAAAGGCCCGCTTCGCGGCGGCAATCGCATCGCGCGCGTCCTGCGCATCGGCGAGGCGCACGCGACCGATCACTTGTTCAGTGGCCGGGTTGAAGAGGTCGAACGATTCGTCGCCGTGTGGCGTGACGAATGCGCCGTCGATATAAATCTTGTCGATGATCTGCATGATGACTCGCGGTGGAGTGGGGGGATGGAGTCATCATAGGTGCGCAGCATTGTGTTGAGTAGCCGTACAATCCGGCATGTCACGTTGAGAGATTCAGGATAATGAAAACCTCCGGTCTGGGTGAGCTTGAGGCGGTGCTGGCGGTGGCGCGCCATCGCAATTTCCGTGCGGCGGCGACCGAATTGGGTGTCTCGACGTCGGCACTCAGCCATGCGGTGGCCGGTCTGGAGGCGCGCATCGGCGTGCGCCTGTTCAACCGCACGACACGCAGCGTGTCGCTGTCGGCGGCGGGCGCGCAGTTCGTTGACAGCGTCGCGCCCGCGCTTTCCACCATTCGCGTGGCAATCGAACAGGCGGGCAGTTTTCGCGACACCGTGTCGGGTGTGTTGCGTATCAACACCTCCGCCGGGGCTGCGCGGGTGGTGATGCCGCTCTTTCTTGAGTTCTTGCAGCGGTACCCGGAGATGAAGCTCGACATCGTCACCGAGGGGAAGATGGTCGATATCGTTGCGGGCGGTTTCGACGCGGGTATCCGGCTGGCCGAAGCCGTGCCGCAAGACATGGTGGCGGTGCCCTTCGGTGGCGCGCTGCGCTTTGCCGTCGTCGGCAGCCCGGACTACTTCGCCCGGCACAAGCCGCCACGTGCCCCGGCCGATCTACTGGCCCATGCGTGTATTCGCATGCGCATGCCGAGTGGCGTGATTTATCACTGGGAATTCGAGCGGCACGGCGAAGTGGCGCGCATCGACGTCGATGGGGTGTTGACGCTGGATGAACCCGACCTGATGCTGCAAGCGGCGCGCGCCGGTCTGGGGCTCGCGTATCTGAGTGAATGGAATGTGGCGGCCGACTTGCAAGCGGGCACGCTGGTGCGGGTGCTGACGGCGTGGACACCGCCGCTCGATGGCGTGTGTCTGTATTACCCGAGCCGCCGCCATGCGCCCGCCGGGTTGCGAGCGCTTATCGACATGATTCGAGAGCAAGCGGAGGCGGAGCGCAAGCGAGGAGAGCACGGCGTTCAGCCCGCGCGCCCGCCCGCGTCGAAGGGGCGAGTGCGCAGCCTGTCGCGCAAGCCGGGTGACAAGCGTGCCTAGGGCGCCTAGGACCCCGGCGGATACTCAGCGTCGTTGAACAGCACGCAAGCACCGTGCGGCGCCGCGCCCACGTTGTTGCGGAACAGCCCGAACGTGTTGCGCCACGGATCGAACGCGCGTTGCGGCGTCGGCTCCGGCGTGCGCGCCGCGAGCACGGCAGCATCCACTTCCATATGAAGCAGGTTCTTCTCGCAATCGATGGTGATGATGTCGCCGTCCTGCACGCGCGCGAGCATGCCGCCTTGCTCCGCTTCCGGTGAGAGGTGGATGGCGGCGGGCACTTTGCCCGACGCGCCCGACATGCGCCCATCGGTCACCAGCGCTACATGATGGCCTTCGTCCTGCAAGAGGCCGAGCATCGGCATGAGCTTGTGCAGCTCCGGCATGCCGTTCGCACGCGGCCCTTGGAAGCGGACCACGACAATCACGTCGCGCGTGAGCTCCCCGGCTTTGAAGGCCGCCTGCGCCGATTCCTGATCGGGAAACACCCGTGCCGGTGCGCGCACTTTCTGATGCTCCGGTTTGACGGCGGACGACTTGATGACAGCGCGGCCGAGATTGCCCGCGAGCATGCGCAAGCCGCCTTCGTGCGCAAACGGCCGGGCGGCCGGGCGCACGATGTTCTCATCGAGACTTTGCGCGGGCGCGTCCTGCCACGAGAGCACGTCGTCACGCAGCGTCGCTTCCTGTGTGTAGGCGCGCAAGCCGTGTCCCATGACAGTCGTCACGTCGTTGTGCAGGAAACCGGCGTCGAGCAGTTCCCGGATAAGGAAATTCAGCCCACCCGCCGCGTGAAACTGGTTCACGTCGGACTTGCCGTTCGGGTACACATGCGCGAGCAGCGGTGTGACGTCGGAGAGTTCGGCGAAGTCTTGCCAGTCGAGCAGAATGCCGCCCGCATGCGCCATCGCGACGAGGTGCAGCGTGTGATTGGTCGAGCCGCCCGTGGCGAGCAGGCCGACCACGCCGTTGATAAAGGCGCGCTCGTCGAGAATGTGCGAGGTGTTGATGCCCGTCTTGGCCAGCGCCACGGCGCGCGCGGTCGCGGCCTGCGTGAGTGCGTGACGCAAGGGCGTATGCGGATTGATGAACGAAGCCCCCGGCAGGTGCAGTCCCATGAATTCCATGAGCATCTGATTGCTGTTGGCCGTGCCGTAGAACGTACAGGTGCCTTCCGTGTGATACGCGGCAAGCTCGCTATCGAGCAGGGCGGCGCGGCTGACGCGCCCCGCGGCAAATTCCTGCCGGATGCGCGACTTCTCGTCGTTCGGCAGCCCAGAGGGCATCGGGCCAGCCGGTGTGAACACCGCGGGCAAGTGTCCGAACGCCTGCGCGGCGATCACCAGCCCGGGCACGATCTTGTCACACACGCCGAGGAACATGGCGGCATCGAACAACTGGTGCGAGAGCGCTACCACCGAGGCCATGGCGATGACGTCGCGCGAGAACAGCGACAGCTCCATGCCTGCATAACCTTGTGTCACGCCGTCGCACATGGCAGGCACGCCGCCCGCGACCTGCGCGCTCGCGCCATGCGCACGGGCGGCCGATTTGATGATGTCGGGAAATTCGACAAACGGCGCGTGCGCCGAGAGCATGTCGTTGTAGGCGGTGACGATGCCGATGTTGGGGGTGCGTTCGGAGCGGATTTTCAGGCGGTCGTCGGCGGGGGCTGCGGCGAGCGCGTGTGCCATGTTGGCGCAGCCGAGCGATTCGCGCCCGGGTTGGCCTTGGGCGGCACGCTCGACACCTGCGAGATAGGCCTGCCGTGACTTCCGACTGCGCTCGATCAGGCGTTCGGTGACGCGTTTTACCACCGGATGCAGCGACACGTTGTGCGAAGACTGGGTCATGGGGATTCCCGGACGTTGTGGGTTGCCCATACGTCTCGCGCGCTCGAAACCTGCGGCGCGCGGCCCGCATGCTGGCTGGGAAGTGCTCTGTCCTGCGTCGCCCCAAAACTACCCGACGATGTAGTCAAAGCACGAGATTTAGTTGAATTGCAGTGTAGTTAAACTACAATGCAGTGTCAAAGTTGCGCCTTCCCAGTGACGTCAGAAACCACTCGCAACGCCGGTAAGCCTTTGTGGCGCGGGTGGTTTCACGTTCCGACCGCACGGAGTCCACGCTCTCCATGAACACGCCTTCACCCTATACCTTTGTTTTGTTCGGCGCCACCGGCGATTTGTCGCTGCGCAAGGTGCTTCCGTCCCTGTTCAGGGCGTTCTGTACGGGGCAGTTAGCCGAGGTCGGCAACATTTTGGCGGTCGCGCGCAGCCCGATGGACGCCGAGGCGTATCACGCGTGGTGCGAGCAGCATGTGCGCGCACATATCGGGTCCGACGTCTGGGACGAGGCGCAATGGAAGCGCTTTCTCGGCACCATCGACTACCTGCCGCTCGATCTGGGCCGCAAAGAAGAATTCAACACGCTGGCCGAACGGCTGGCAAAGCGCGAGGGCGTGCGCATCTTCTATCTGGCGACCGGGCCGTCGCTTTTCATTCCAATTTGCGAAGGGCTGCGCGCCGCGAAGCTCAACGAACACGGCCGCATCGTGCTCGAGAAGCCGCTCGGTCATGATCTCGCCTCGTCCGTGGCGATCAACGACGCCGTGGGGGCGATTTTCCGCGAAGACCAGATCTACCGGATCGACCACTACCTTGGGAAAGAGGCGGTGCAGAACCTGCTCGCGTTGCGCTTCGGCAATGCGATCTTCGAGCCGATGTGGCGGCGCGACCTGATCGAAAGCATTCAGATCACGATTGCCGAAGAGCTGGGTGTGGAAGGGCGCGGCGAGTTCTACGAGCAGACCGGCGCATTACGCGACATGGTGCAGAACCACTTGCTGCAACTGCTCGCCATCGTCGCGATGGAGCCGCCGTTCGCGATGGATGCCGATGCCATTCGCGACGAGAAACTGCGCGTGCTGCGCTCGCTGCGTGCGCTCGATGACGATACGGTCGCGCGCAACGTGGTGCGCGGCCAGTACGGCGCCGGGGCCATCGGCAAGACAGCGGTGCCGGCATATACCGACGAACCCGGTGTGCCGTCGGACAGTCAGACCGAAACCTTCGTCGCGCTCAAGGTCGAAATCGACAACTGGCGCTGGGCCGGCGTGCCGTTCTTCCTGCGCACCGGCAAGCGGCTGGGCGAGCGCGTGGCGGAGATCGTGGTGAACTATCGTCCCACGCCGTATCCGCTGCTTGGCGAAGCCACCGCGCATGCGGGCGCCAACCGTCTCGTGATTCGCTTGCAGCCGAACGAATCGATGCGGCTGTACTGCTTGGCCAAACAGCCGGGCGAGGGCATGAATCTGCAAACGGTCCATTTGGATCTGGCGTTCGACCAGTTCTTCAAAGGCCACACCATGGATGCTTACGAGCGCCTGCTGCTCGACGTGATCCACGGCCGGCTGGCGTTGTTCGTGCGCCGCGACGAGCAGGAACAGGCATGGCGTTGGGTGGCACCGATTCAGGCGTACTGGGCACGTCAGCACAAGGGGCCGAAGCGCTACGCCGCCGGCACGTGGGGGCCGCCCGCCGCGAGCGCACTGCTCGCGCAATACGGCACCTGCTGGGTAGAAGAAGACAACTGATAGAAGACAGCCGAGCGCGCACGAAGTCAGGCAAACAGACCGGCGAGGCGGCGAAGTCAGCAAGCATAAGGAGCGAGACATGATTCACTGGCGGACGTATCCGACCCGCGAAGCGCAGGCGCATGCGTTGGCGAATGCGGTGGTTGCGGGCCTCGACGAGGCGCTGACGATTCGCCCGCGTGCGCTGCTCGCGGTCTCGGGCGGCACGAGCCCCAAGCCGTTTCTCACCCAACTCGCGCGCCTGCCCGTGGCGTGGCGCGACATCGGCATCACCCTCGTCGACGATCGCTGGCTGCCCGACACGCACGCCGACAGCAACGCCCGGTTGGTGAGTGAAACATTGCTTCCGGGCGCCAAGGGAGCGCAGTGGCTACCGCTTGTCGACACTTCCGCTGCCCCCGAATTGCAAGTGCGCACGCTCAACGACACATGGACGCACGGCGTGCCGCAAGTCTGCGTGCTGGGCATGGGCGAAGACGGTCACACCGCGTCGCTCTTCGCCGACGCGCCGCAATGGCACGACGCCATCACCACCCAAGACAAGTTCGTCCTCGTGCAACCGCAGCAGGCTCCGTACACGCGCGTGTCGTGGTCGTTGTCTGCGCTGGCGTCGAGCGAGCGGTTGTTGTTGCAGATTCAGGGCAAGGCCAAGCGCGCCGTGCTCGAAGCCGCGCAGGCGCAACCGCAGGACAACGCCATCTCCCGGCTGATTCACCGTGAAGGAGTCAAGATCGATGTCTTCTGGAGTGAGGAATAATCCCCCGCATGTGAGCGGCCCGCGGCTGCTCGCCGACATTGGCGGCACCAACGCCCGGTTCGCGCTTGAGATTGCACCGGGCGATCTCGTCGAGATTCGCGACTACGCCTGCGACGATTATCCCGGCGTGCCGGAAGTCATCCGCGCCTATCTCGATGAGGCCGATCACGCCGAACCCGTGCGCCACGCGGCGATTGCGATTGCCAATCCCATCGAAGGCGACGAAGTCCGCATGACCAATCGCGACTGGCACTTCTCCATCGAAGCCACGCGCCGTGCGCTGCGGTTCGAGACGCTGCTCGTCGTCAACGACTTCACGGCGCTGGCGATGGCGCTGCCGTATCTGAACGACGCACAAAAGCATCAGGTCGGCGGCGGCGAGCCTCGGCCGAACGGCGTGCTCGGCTTGTTGGGGCCGGGGACCGGCGTCGGCGTGTCGGGGCTGATTCCGGCCGGCGATCGCTGGATTGCGTTGGGCAGCGAAGGCGGACACACCACGTTCGCACCCGCCGATGAGCGCGAGATCGACGTGTTGCGCTACGCGTGGCAGCACTTTCCCCATGTGTCGTTCGAGCGATTGGTCGCGGGGCCCGGCATGGCGCTGGTCTATCAGGTGTTGGCCCTTCGTGCGAAAAAGCGCGTCAAACCGCTGGAAACGCCCGATATCGTGAAACTCGCACAAGCGGGCGATGCGCTCGCCCACGAAACGGTCGATTGCTTCTGCGCCATGCTCGGTACGTTGGCCGGCAATGTCGCCGTGTCGCTGGGCGCCGTCGGCGGCGTGTACCTTGGCGGCGGTGTGATTCCCAAGCTCGGCAAGCTTTTCGAAGATTCGCCATTTCGCGCGCGCTTCGAGGCGAAGGGGCGTTTTGAAGCGTATCTGAAGAAGATTCCGACGTTCGTCATCACCGCCGATCATCCGGCGTTTCTCGGCACCTCGGTGATTCTTGCGGAGCAGTTGGGCACGCACGCGGCAGGGGCGGGCGCGTTGATCGATCGCCTGCATCGCTTGCGCGACCGGCTGAGCCCGGCCGAGCAACGGGTCGCGGAGCTCACGCTGAAGCAGCCTCGCGCACTGCTGGCCGAACCGGTGTCCGAAATTGCGCGGCTAGCACGTGTGAGCCAGCCGACGGTGATCCGGTTCTGCCGCAAGCTGGGCTGTCAGGGGCTGTCGGACTTCAAGTTGAAGCTGGCGAGCGCGCTGACGGGGACGCTGCCGGTGCGCCACGGTCAGGTGCACGTCGGCGATTCGGCAGCGGAATTCAGCGCGAAGGTGCTCGACAACACCGTCTCGTCGATTCTGCAACTGCGCGAGCATCTTGACGCGCGCACCGTCGAAGCGGCCGTGTCGCTGCTCGATGGCGCACGCCGTATCGAGTTCTACGGGCTGGGCAATTCGGGCGTGGTTGCGCAGGACGCGCACTACAAGTTCTTCCGGTTCGGCATGCCGACGATTGCCTACGGCGACCCGTATTTGTTGCAGGCGTCGGCGGGTTTGCTCAATGAAGGCGATGTGGTTGTCGCGATCTCGGCGTCGGGCCGGTCGGCCGATCTGAATCGCGCGGTCGACATTGCCATCGGGCGCGGGGCGAAGGTCATTGCGCTGACCTCGCGCAATTCGCCGCTCGCACGTAAGGCCACACTGGTGCTGCCGAACGATCACGTGGAGACGATGGGCGCACACGTCACGATGATCGCGCGCATTCTGCATCTGGCGACGATCGACGTGCTGGCCGTGGGGGTTGCGATCCGGCGTGCCGGTCCGGGGGCACAGACGGCGGGCGAGGGCGCGCTCGACTGGCTCGGGCACGGCAGCGGACAGGACGCGGCAGACGAAGCGGCGGCGTAGATCGATGGCATGGCGGGCTGCGATTCGATCACCTCGTTCGACTCGGTCGATCGTTTGAATCGCCGGTATCAGTCAAGGAGTCCGACGTAATCCGTAGTAATCCGTATACGATTTCCACGACTGTTTTGGCTGCTTGATATTCGTAAACATGTTTATCATAATGCGGCCTATGAAAGTGACCGATTCCGCCCAACGTTTCGGCTTTCTCGTGGCAGACGTTCAGCGTCTGTACGGGCGCCGCTTCGAGCAGTTTGCCCAACGCGCGCTGCCGATGACGCGCGCGCAGTGCCGCCTGCTCGTCTATCTCGCCGACAATCGCGGCGTGAGCCAGACCGTGCTGGCCGACATTCTCGAAGTCTCGCCACCGGCGCTCGCACGTTCGCTCGAACGCATGGAAGAAGCCGGCTGGGTGCGTCGCCGTCCTGACGCCCGCGACCCTCGTCTGCATCGTCTGTACGTCACGCGTTCGGCGCTTGAGCAGTTGGCGGTGGCGCGCACCCTCTCCGATGAGGTGCGCAACGAGGCACTGACCGGGCTGACGGCCTTCGAGACGGTGCAGCTCATGCAACTGCTGCAAAAGGTGCGCCGCAACCTCACGAGCGTGGTGCCCAAGCCGCTCGATACCGTGGTGCCGGCGGCGCTGCGGGGAGCCGACACTGCGGAACCTCCGCATGGGGCCACGGCCACGGATGACCCAAGCGCCGAGCCGGACGACGGGCCGGACGAAGACAACCCCGCCAACTGACGCAAGACAATCCCGACAACCCTATCGGACAAGCCCGACTTGCCGTGGGGGAGGCATGCGCCTAGCATGAGGAGTCGTTCCAACCACCTCTCGGGAGGCAGTCATGACGCAGCATGTCTACAAGCAGATCGAACTCACCGGCTCGTCGGAGAAGTCCATCGATGACGCCGTCAAAGGGGCCATCAAGCGCGCGAGCAAGACGTTGCGCAATCTGAACTGGTTCGAGATCACGGAAACACGCGGCCATATCGAAAACGGCAAGGTGGCTCACTGGCAGGTGACGCTCAAGGTCGGCATGCGTCTGGAAGACTGACGGCGGGTGGCGGGAGGGCGTTCGCGGCTGCCGGGAATTGAGCTGGCGCAAGCCAAATCAGGCTCAAAACACGGCACCGCGGGCGTCATACAGTCGTGCCACAATAGGCGCATACTCGACAACACGAAAAGACAGAAGAGGTTTGCGCATGTCCGAACAAGAACCGGTCCACGCCACCCGATCGATTGCCGACCCGGTGGAAGCCGTCAACTATCTGAAGACGATCTACGACGCCAACACCGCATATCTGCGGGCGGCTTTCGAGCGCTTTTCCACCGAGAAAGACGCCGCGCGCCGTGTCAGCGCGCACTATCCTTTCATCCGCATTACCACCGAAGACATCACCCAGCTCGACAAGCGCCTGTCCTATGGCTTCGTCTCGGGCCCGGGGAGCTATCAGACGACCGTCACGCGTCCCGATCTCTTCGAGAACTACTACATCGAGCAGTTGCGCCGCCTCGCGCATAACCATGGCGTAGCGTTCGAAGTCGGTGTGTCCGACGAACCGATTCCGGTGCACTTCGCCTATCGCGACGGCGTGTATCTCGAAGGTGATCTCGACCAGTCGCACCTGCGCGCCATGCGCACCGCGTTCGACGTGCCCGATCTGGCCAAGATGGACGACAGCATCGTCAACGGCACGCGCGATCCGCTGCCCGGCGAAATCCTGCCGCTCGCGCTATTTACCGCGCCGCGTGTCGATTACTCGCTGCATCGGCTGCGCCACTACACGGCCACGTCGCCCGAGAACTTCCAGAATTACGTGCTGTTCACCAACTACCAGTTCTACATCGATGAATTCGTCGAGCTGGGCCGCGAGTTGATGAGTGCGAGCGACGACCCGGCGGAGCGCGAGTATCGCAGCCAGTACACGGCATTTGTCGAGCCGGGCAACGTCGTCCACTGGAACCAGAACATTGCCGAGCGGGATTCGGAGGGCACGCCGCCGCCTCGTCTGCCGCAAATGCCGGCGTATCACCTCGTGCGCCCGGATAACACCGGTATCACGATGGTGAACATCGGCGTGGGTCCGTCGAACGCCAAGACCATTACCGACCACATCGCCGTGCTGCGCCCGCACGCGTGGGTCATGCTGGGCCACTGCGCCGGCCTGCGTAATTCGCAGCGTCTGGGCGACTACTGTCTGGCGCATGGTTATGTGCGCGAAGACCACGTGCTCGACGACGACCTGCCGCTGTGGGTGCCGGTGCCGCCACTGGCAGAAGTGCAGGTGGCGCTTGAGCGTGCCGTGGCCGATGTAACACAACTGGACGATTTCGAACTCAAGCGCGTGATGCGCACGGGCACCGTCGTGACCGTCGACAACCGTAACTGGGAATTGCGCGATCACCGCGAGCCGGTGCAGCGCATGAGCCAGAGCCGGGCGATTGCGCTCGATATGGAAAGCGCGACCATTGCCGCCAACGGCTTCCGCTTCCGGGTGCCGTACGGCACGTTGCTGTGTGTGAGCGACAAGCCGCTGCATGGCGAACTGAAGCTGCCGGGCATGGCCGACCGGTTCTATCGCGAGCGGGTCGATCAGCATCTGAAGATCGGCGTGAAGGCCATGGAGCTGCTGCGCGATAACGGTCTGGACCGTTTGCACAGCCGCAAGCTCCGGAGTTTCAACGAAGTCGCGTTCCAGTAAAGCACCCGGCGGCGGCGATGTTTCGACACCTGAAACTTGCCGCCGCGCCCCGCCTGCCCCGTATCACGGGGCGTTGCGCCCCATGCGTGCATGCGGCCGCCGCTAGTAGCACAATGCCTTCGCACACCGGTACGACGCCGCTTCCCCGCGTGCGTTCTACCGGTGTTTTTGTTTCTCGTCATCAAGGATCATCGTGGAGCTAGTCAACCACGTCGTGCCCTGGGCAGCGCACGACACGCGTCTATTGCTGTCCTGCCTCGTCGGCCTCGTCGCCATCATTCTCTTCATCAGCGCGCTAAAACTCTCGCCGTTCCTGTCGATTCTGATCGGCACGTTCATCGCGGGGCTAGGCGCCGGCTTGCCGCTGGATTCGGTCGCGAGTGCCTTCAGCAAGGGCGCGGGCGGCATTCTGGGCGACGCGGGCATGATCATCGCGCTAGGGGCCATGCTCGGCGCGTTGATGGCGGACACGGGGGCGGCCGACCGCATCGTGACCGTCTTGCTCACCTTCGCCAAAGGCCGCGCGTTGCCGTGGATGATGGCGGTGGTGGCGATGATCATCGGTTTGCCGCTGTTCTTCGAAGTGGGCCTCGTCATGATGGTGCCGATCATCTTCGTGATGGCGCGCCGTGCGAACACGCCGATTCTGCGCGTGGCGATCCCGGCGCTGGCCGGCATGACCACGCTGCATGCGCTGGTGCCGCCGCACCCGGGGCCGCTGATCGCCGTATCGGCGCTGCATGCGGATCTCGGCATGACGATGGGACTGGGGCTGCTGATTGCCATTCCGGCCGTGATTCTGGCCGGGCCGCTGTATGGCATGTGGCTTGCGCCGCGCCTGCATGTGGAAGCGCCGCAGCAACTGGGCGACCTGTTCACCAAGCGCGATGACGACCTCGCACCGCCGCCGTTTGCCGCTGCGTTGCTGGTGATTCTGCTGCCGGTGGTGTTGATGCTGGGCCGCACGCTTGCGAAGGTGGCGCTCACGCCGGAGACGCCAGTCTTCGAAGCGCTCGACTTCCTTGGCGAGCCGATCATCGCGTTGGCGCTGACGGTGATCGTGGCGATTGTTGTACTCGGCTGGGGGCGCGGTCTGCCGCGTGCCCGCGTGGGTGAAACGCTGCGCCGCGCGCTGCCGCCGATCGCTGGCCTGTTACTGACGATTGGCGCAGGTGGTGGCCTGAAGCAAGCGCTGGTGACGGCGGGGATTGCGACGACCATCGGCAAGGTGGCGGTCGGCACGCACATGCCGCTGATTCTGCTGGCATGGCTGATCGCGGTGGCATTGCGTCAGGCGACGGGCTCGGCAACGGTCGCGACGACCACGACGGCGGGCATCGTGGCGCCGCTGGTGATGCATCTGCCGCCCGTGCAGGGCTCGCTGATTGCGCTGGCGATCGGGGCGGGGTCGGTGTTCTTCTGCCACGTCAACGACGCGGGTTTCTGGATGGTGCGGGAGTACTTCGGTCTGAAGCTTAAGGAGACGCTGTGGGTCTGGTCCGTATTGCAGACCATCGTCTCGGTCGTGGGGTTGGTGATGACACTGCTGCTCTGGCAGATTCTGGTGTGATGCATCGGCCGGCATGATGGGCTGAGACGCTGGAATCGCCGGCCATGAAAAAAGCGCGCAGACCGTGAGGTTGCGCGCTTTTTCTTTGCGATGTTGCCGTCTCTGTTGCTGCGGTGTGGCTTACGAAAACACGCGCTTCGCGTGAATGCCGAGGCCGAGCGCCACGCTGGCGAGGCGGTCGCCGAAGACCGGCGTCGCGTTCGGGAAGGCGGCGCACATGGCGCCCGACAGGCAGCGCAGCCCCGTCGAGCCGCCGGTGAAGTACAGCGCATCGACGTCTTCCGCGCGCAGGCCGGCAAGCGATGCCGTGTGCACGGCGCCTGCCGTGATGCTGGCAATTTCGTCGCTCACCGCGTCGACCAGTCCCGCTTCCGAGAAGGCCACACCGAGTTCGCGCTCGATGACGGCGAGGTCGATACGCGTTTCACCGCCGGCAGCCACGGCAATCTTGGCGTCTTCCGCATGGCCGACCAGCGCGTGACCGAGGCGTTGCTCCACCGTGCGCATCAGGCGGCGATGATGGACCGGGTCGGCGTACAGGTGAGCCGTCAGGGCCAGTTCACCGACGCGTTTCGGCGTGTAGACCGTGTTGATCAGGTGCCACGTCGCCAGATCGAAGTAGATGCGGTTGGGCACTTCCTTGCCGTCCGGGCCGAGGGCCTTGTAGCCGATTTCGCGCAGGATCGTGGCGAGTTCGATGCGGCGATCGAAGTCCGTCCCGGCGATGTGCACGCCGTGGTGCGCGAGCACGTCGTCCTTGCGTTCGAGGCGTTGGGCACGGTCCGGGCCCACGCGCACCAGCGAGAAGTCCGAGGTACCGCCGCCGATGTCCACGACGAGCACTTGTTGCTCTTCGGTCAGGCGCGATTCGTAATCGAAGGCGGCAGCAATCGGTTCGAACTGGAAATGGACGTCCTTGAAGCCGACGTCGCGGGCGCTTTGTTCGAGCGAGCGTTGTGCGGCGGCATCGGCGCGGGGATCGTCATCGACGAAGAACACCGGACGGCCCATCACCACTTGGCGCAGGTCGTTGCCATCGGACTTGATGGCGTGCGTGCGCAGGTGACGCAGGAACGTCGCGATGATGTCGATATAGCGCATCGCCGACCCGTTGCCGAGATCGGTGGTGCTTTCGATGAGGGAGGAGCCGAGCAGGCTTTTGAGCGAGCGCATCAGGCGCCCGTCGTAGCCGTCGATATAGTCGGCGACGGCCTGGCGGCCAAATGTCGCGCGGCCACCTTCGTCGGCGTTGAAGAAGACGGCCGTCGGCAGCGTGCCGTAGCCGGCTTCCAGCTCGACCAGACGCATGGCGGCACCGTCGCGTACAGCGACGGCTGAATTCGAAGTGCCGAAATCGATGGCGCAGAAACTCATGGCATTGCGGCTCATGCAGGCGAGCCGTAAAAGGTCGGCAGTGTAGCACGGCCGGGCGGCCGGCCAAATTTAGTGTCCCAGAATACCTTCAGGACCCGCTCGCGACCAGTTAGGGCTTTCAACCGTGCGATGTTTTGGCAGGTGGCTGCGCGGCGGGCAGCGTGCGCAGGCTGCTCACCACGGCGGCCACGGCTGCGAAGACTGCCGCGACATACAGCGCCGCACGCGTGCCATAGCCTTGCGGTGCCACGCTGAAGATAAGCGCGACGAGCGCCGCGCCGGTCGTTTGCCCGGTCAGGCGCGCCGTGCCGAGCATGCCGCTGGCGCCGCCGCTGCGATGCGCGGGGGCGGCGGTGAGCATGGCGTAGTTGTTGGGCGACTGGAACAGACCGAAGCCGAAACCGCACAATGCCATGCGCCAGACGATGTCCCATGAGTGCGGCTGCGCGGGCAGCATGGCGAGCGCGAGCAGGCCGAGCGCGAAGGCCGTCATGCCGATCGCACCGAGCAGGCCGGGTTTGTAGTGTTCGAGCAAACGTCCGGCGACGGGCGCAACCACAACGATGGTCAGCGGCCATGCGGTCATCAGCAGGCCGGTCTGCACGTGGTCGAAACCGAGCGAATCCTGAAGATAGAAGGGCAGCGCAACGAACGCGAGCATCTGGGCGCAGAACGACGCCATCGACGTGCAGATCGACAGGCCGAAGATCGGAATGCGCAACAAGTCGACGGGCAGCAACGGCACGGGTTGCGTGCGCTGACGCCGCACGAAGATCGTGCCGATGATGACGGCGGCTACCAGTTCGACGGCGACGAGCCAGCGTTCCTGACCGTGGCCGAACGAGTCGATGCCGGAGATGAGCAGCCCGAAGGTGAGCGCGCTGAGCAGCGCACCGGTCCAGTCGAAGGCGTGGGAGGCTTGGATGCTGTCGGGCAGCGAGCGCATGGCGATGCCCAGCGCAATGATGCCGAGCGGCACGTTGACGGCGAAGAGCCACGGCCAGTGAGCGATGGAGAGAATGCCGGCGGCGAGCGTTGGTCCGGCGGCCGACGAGAACGCGACGATCAGTGAGTTGAGGGCGACACCGCGGCCGAACCACGCGCGCGGGTAGATCATTTTCACGAGCGCGCTGTTCACACTCATGATGCCGGCCGCGCCGAAGCCTTGGGCGACGCGCGCGAGCGTAAGCGTGAGGAGCGAGTCGGAGAGTGCACAGGCGAGCGACGCGAGCGTGAAGAGCGCCAGACCGACCGTATAGACGCGCCGGTAGCCGACGATTTCACCGAGCGCGGCGAGCGGCAGCAGCGAGATCGTGATCGCGAGTTGGTACGCGTTGACGATCCAGATTGAAGTGGCGGGGCTGGCGTTGAGGTCGCGCGCGATGGTCGGCAGGGCGACGTTGGCGATGGCGCTGTCGAGCACCGAGAGCGAGATGGCGAGCATGACGGTCGCGATGGCCCAGACCCGGGCGGGCATGGGCATGCCGTCGGCATAGTGTTCTGACATGAGAGCAGCGAGGCGAGACTGCCGGTGAGTCTGCGCGACACGACCGGCGAAAGCGTAATCGTGCCCGAATTCGTGAAAAGCGGCGTTGGATGGGCTGGGAGCCTTATAAACAAAGGGTTTGGGTTTTGTAGATATTGTTTTATCTGATGAAATTAACATTCCATCAGATAAAACAACCAAATTCAGTCCTCCGAGAAGCGTGCAATGCGAGCGTTGCCGAGCGGGTGATATGACGTGCCCGAAGCCTTCGACGCGAGATCAAGTCCGCTGGCGAGTACCGTTTGCACGCCGACGGCGGCTAGCGTACTGGCGGGGGACTGGCCGGGGCACGCGTGCCCGCCGTGCCCGAACGTCCATGCCGTGTCGTCGGGGCTGATCGGTGTTGGGGCGGCGGCGAGTACAACCAGCACGACATCGCCCCGCGCCAGTTGCCGTTCGCAGATGACCGCCGGGGTGTGCAGAAAGCGGCGCGTGTTCTGGACGGGCGGGTCGAAGCGGATGACGTCACGAACGGCGGCAATGGCCGTGGCGAGATGGGGGCGCGTGGCGGGGCGGTTGGCTGCTGGCGTTCTCGCTTCGGTTGCCGTTGTCGACGGTTCGGCGCGCGCCAGACGGCGAAGCGCGTTGGCGACGAGTCCTGCGCAGGCATCGTGGGTTTGTGTGAATAGCCCAAAGACATTGGCCGTCAGCGCGCGCGGGTCAATGGCAGGTTCAAGGGCGGCGAGATTCGCGGTGCGCTGAAGCCAAGTATCGGGTGCGTTGTCGGTGCTGAGCCATTGACGGGCGAAATCATTCAGCGTTGCCGCAGCGCGGTGGCCGTCGGCGATGACCTCGGCCCGTGGTGCAGGACGTGCCGATTCCGCCATTGCGGCAACGAGGGCGTGGGTGTTCGCATAGACGTCGGCCCATTGCGATTCTGGAACCCCCAGCCAAGCGGCTAGTGCATAGATGGGTTGGCGGAATACGTAGTCATCGAGTTTTTCCGAGTACGCGGCGGCGCTGGCGTAGCCGAGTCGGTCGAGCGTTGGGGCGTCGGCGGACAGTGATGCAAGCTGTGTGGCGAGCCACGGCTTGAGCGTGATGTGCTCCGCACCGTCATTCATGCGAACGAGCCGCCCAAACCATTCTCCAGCCGCACCAGAGGCGATCGCAGCGGGCACGAGCGCCCCCGCCGGCCGCACGCCACATGCCGGATGACGCAGCACCTCAACGAGCGCCTCCGGCCCGGCGGCGACCCACATGCCGAGCGACGCATCGAAGTCGAACGGCCGCTGTGCCGCAAGTGCGCGGTAGTACGGATAAGGATCGGGGTGGGTGACGGCAGTCAGGGCATTCGCTGGGAGCATATGCGGGAGTCCGGATTCGGGGGATAAGGGCACGTCTGTCCTCATGAACATTGCAGTAATGCCGATATCTTGTCGTGACGCGCGTGATTTCGATTCACGATGACGTGAAGTGTCGCGGCACATAGCAGCGAGCTTGTCTCTACCGGACTCAGATCGACCCTATGTACAGAATTTGAAACTAAGCGGGTGAAAGTGGTCCCGCAATAGCGGATGCTCTAAGGTCGATGCTTCAGGCGATCTGAGCAAGATACTTTTCTCCGACGTGAAGTATTGGCCCTTGCCGTTAAAGGTAGGGGCGATTAATGTAAGTCGTCGCTAGGTTAGATGCTGGAGCGAAGCTGTGGAGAGAATCAACTGGTAATTTTTGGTGTAAAACCAGTTGATGGGGGCAGCGATGCCGCAATTGAGGCCGTACAGAAAAAATCTCGGCGTCGATGCTTCTAGATCAATCATAAATGCCAGTAGGCCAGTAAACCCAATATCTATGGAGTCTTTTGGGGCGTTGGGGGGATGTTGTGGATTTTCTAAAGTAAGGAGGTGGGGTGTGGATATAAAGCTAACTAAATATCAAGTGGCTCGTGGCACTATGGCGGATGCGGAGAAATTTAATACAATGTATTTGATAAAGACTGCGCTGAAATTGAGAGCTACTTATCAAATTAGATTGCTAATCTTCCGCGCGGCGGAGGAGGGGAAGCGTCTCGTCATAAGAGTGCCAGAGCAATGTGTTTTTGATGATTCGTTGGCTGATCTTGTTAGGAAGAATCGCAAGGTTGTAATCCGGGAGAATTTTTGATGGGCCTATATCTTTGCGTTTTTGACGGCGAGGACGAAATCGACGGAGTGGAAGTCGGTTCGTATGCGGATTTCAATTTTTTCAGAGATGGGGTTGTCGCACTTGTTGAGGACGGTGTCCGGGGAAGTCGGTGCCCTACTCTGGTGAATCACGAGGATGGTGATGGAATTTGGTCACCAGATGAGGCACAGAGGCTTGTCTTAGAGTTGAACGAAATCGGGGAAAAATTCGCTCTTGCTCCGCCTGTCGAGTTCAATTCTCCCTGGAAAAAGCAAACGGCTGCTTTCATCGGTCTTGATCCGAAAAATTTTCTTGAGTGCTTTTTCGATGTGGATGGCGAGCCGCTGGTTGAAAGGCTGCGCGGTCTGGCAGACTTGAGCGTGGCGCGAGGCGTGCCAATTCTCTTCCAATGAATAATCACAGCATTCCTCACTTCACATCACGCTGAACTATCGCATGCCTGACATACCCCATACTACGGCTCATCCCCTCCCGGAACCGCCCTATGGACCTCACCCGCGATTACGCCCCTGGCGTTAGTTCACTCGCAGCCCTGCTCGCCGATGCGGGCCGCATGACCATGCTTTGGGCGTTGATGGACGGTTCCGCCCGTCCGGCAGGGGAACTGGCACTGGTTGCCGGGCTTTCTCCTTCCAGCGCCAGCGGCCATCTCGCCCGTCTCGTCGACGGCGGTGTCCTCGCACAAGAAGCCCGCGGACGCCATCGCTATTTCCGCATTGCCACGCCGGAAACCGCCACGGCCATCGAAGCGCTCGCGAGTGCCGCATTGGCAACACGCGAACTCCGCCCGCGTCCGGTCCCCGTCAGCCGCGCAACACCGCCCCCGCTACGTCACGCACGCACCTGTTACGACCATCTTGCCGGGGAAGTCGCCGTCGACCTGTTCGCGCGCATGCGAGAGCGTCGCTGGCTTCGCATCGACGGCAGCGATGTCGCGCTGACCGACTCGGGCGTCAACGGCCTCACCGCCCTCGGTGTCGACCTCACCACCGCGCGTGCCCGCCGCCGTCGCTTCGCCTGCACCTGCCCCGACTGGAGCGAGCGCAAACCCCACCTCGGCGGTGCACTCGGCGCGGCACTCCTCACCACGTGCCTTCATGCCAAATGGCTTGAGCCGACACGCGAACCTCGCGCGCTGCGCGTCACGCCGTTGGGCGAACGCCATCTCGCCGACTTCGCTACCTGATTTATCAGGCGCACAAAAAGAAACACCCCGCAGAAATATGCGGGGTGTGAGGCACCGGGAGCGGTGGGCTACGGGACAGGATCCGAAGTCGATCGTCCTGGCCGCCGTAGCGTCGTCGCCGATTGCCGCTTGAGCACGCTTCAAACTTTGCGTGTCCTCGCGCCGTCAACCAGCGCCGACGCGAGAGGCTGGCTTTAACTACCAGCGTAAGTCGAATTGATCAGTGCAGTCGAACCTTGGACACGTGCACCAACCGAATGGCCGTAAGTCGTCAGTTGCGGATACTGACTGTCGGTCTGCGTGAGCTTGCCTTGCGCTTGGGCTTCGATCAGTTCCTGACGAACCTGTGCGCTCGGCACGGCCAGCTTTTCGCTGTACACGCTCGATTGCCAGAACAGGTTTTCGTTCGGATAGCCGTTACCGCCAGTGCCTGCAAATGCGGCCGGTGCGGCTGCCACAGTCAACGTCGCGGCAATCAACAGATGCGAAAGAGTGCGGGTCATGATGTTTCTCCTGTCTTTATTGTCTGGTGGTCGGCCGGCTCACTTAGATGTCCGGCACCGCCTACGCCTCTAAGGTAGGACGACCACGTCGCAGGAGTAACCGCATGCGGCGCAACAATGCATTGCAGATAACGTGCCATCTCGAAACCCTCATGTAGTAAGGGTTTCAAGGCGGTCGACGTTTTCGAATCAGTCGAATACCGACTCTAATGAAGATGTTAATTAACAGGAGTGCGACAGAATGTCGCAGCGCCGTCGGAAGAAATGACGGCGCGTAGCAGGGCGGTCAGAACTTGTAGCCGACGCCTGCGAGGAAGATGTCGCTGTCGCGGTCGTAACCGGTTACGACGCGGTTCCATGAGAGGCGTCCGACCCAATGATCGGCAAACCGGTACGCCATGCTCATCGTCAGCAGACCGGCCACGACGTTCTGCGCACCACCCGCCGCCCGGTTCTGCTTGTACTTATTCCACGTGACATACGGGCCGAAGCCAAGGCCGAGGCTGAAGCGATCGTTGAAGAAGTCGTTCTTGACCCACGCCTGCGCCGCAATGCCCTGACGGTTACCGATATCGCTATGTCCTTCGTTGATCAGCGAGACCGTGCCGTCGAACCACTTGCCGAAGCCGTGCCGGTATTCGATGCCTTCTGCCACCGCGTTCTGCGAGTCGAGGCTGTTCACGATCGACAGCCCTGCCATGACCGACAGCACATCGCCCGTCGGCACCGGCGAATCCATATTGCCGATGACCGGGCCCGGCGTCGACGGCTTGTCCAACTGATAGCCCACGCCAAGCAAGTACTGAACGGTGTTGATACTCGACGGCGATTGCACGTAGTTGGCGCGTGCCTGCACGTACCAACGGCTCGCGAAATAGTACGTGGCGGTGGCCGAGAACATGGCGCCCCAGCCGTGGTCGTCCTCATAGCGCTTGCCGCGATTGCCGGCCACGGTGTCGTAATAGCGATACGGGCCAACGCCTACGGCAACGTCGAAGCGGCGGTCGAAGAAGGTCTGACGCGCCCACACCTGCAACGCAAAGCCGTCCCGGTGATGATCGGGCACGTGGCCCTCGTTCATCCACGTGAAGCTCGCGGCGAAGTGTTCGCCAAGCCCCTGCCGATAATCCATGCCCCACGAATAGGTGTGCGCGTTGTCGTCGTTGCGGGCGTTCATGGCCCCGGCATAGACGGTGGCTTCCTGTGCCTGCGCGACATGTGCGAAAGCCGATGCACCGCAGACCACGCCAGCCAAAGCCGTACGCACCCACCATGGATTGTTTTTCATTCTCGATCCGCCGCAAGACAAGTATTCGTTCGTCGCTTCAGCGTTAGCGACGTTCGCGTCATTCGATACGCGGCACCTTCGCGGTGCCCTCGGTTCGCGTTATCGTAGCAGCCACGATCCGACCGAAGCGCGGCAACAGGCCGCGGCTTCAAATTACCGAACATTACGGCATCGGCGATGCCACATCGTATGGCATACCGAAACAGTTACGCAAACAATATGTCAGGGAATGAAAGGGGCTGCGACCGAGGCCAGTCAGACGGAACGTCTGGTGGTCGTTTCCCCTGTATTTGCGCGGTTTCGCACCGGTAACAGGCTGCCGGTGAGATGACGTGAATATCAGGCTCTTTCCGCCGCCGCCAAAAAAGCTGGCGCGTCTGCCAGTAATACGGTGAGATCGGCTGCGCCAGATTTGACCACGGCCGCCGTACGCTCCCGGCTGAGCGTGTCGGTGCCCACGAGCGAGCGCGGCCCCGCCACACTCAGTGCAGCCAACGGACGTCCCTGCGCATCGAGCACCGCCGCCGCGCATGCGTCGATACCCGCTTCGAAGCCATCCTGACTCCACGCACAACCGGTTTCCTTGTCGCGCGCCAATTGGGCGTCCAGTGCCGCGAAAGTCCGCGCACTCTGCGCCGTTGCGGCCGCCAGCGGCTCCGGGCCGAGCAACGCCCGGCGGCGCTCGGGACTCAAGTGCGCCAGCAGCGACCGCCCGGGCGCGGTCAGGTGCGCGGTGACACGACTCCCCGCACGGATATTGCTCACGAGGGGCAGGGCAGGCGTCTCGCACAACAGATACCGCACCTGTGTGCCGTCGAGCACGGTGAGGTAGCTGGACAACCCGGTCTCGCTGGTCACACGCGTGAGTACGCGGCGCGCCGTGGCGAGATGATCCTCGCCTGCGAGCGCCGCAGCGGAAAGCGTGAGAAAGCCGAGACCGAGCCGATGCCCGCCGTGCGGCAGCGGTTCAAGCACGCCTTCATGCTCAAGCGTGGCCAGCAGCCGCATGACGGTCACGCGATTGACACCGATACGCCGGCCCACTTCGCTCATGTTGGCCGTCGAGCCACCGTCAGCCACAAAGCGCAGGAGCTTGAGCGCACGAATGACCGGCGTGATGAGCCCGGCCTGCGTGGCGTCGCGATCGTCGCTCTCTGCGCTGACATTGCTGGAATCACGGGCGGTGGCGGGCGTTGCTTTCGTCATGCGGTGCTGTACGTTTGGTTGTGTCGAAACGAAGGGGCGATCAACGATCTGTTACCGGCTGGCGTTAGCGGCTTCTCAAGCGGCCAACGGCACTTGCCACGCGTCGTATTCGTAGACCCAATCTGCGTTGCCGCCTTCCTTGAGCCACTGGTTGCCGCGTGAACCGATCTGCACGCGCGCAGTGCGCTCGCGACGTGCCGCTTCGTAACGGGCGAGCGCGCCAGCCAGTGCATCCGCATCGGCGTTAGGGCCGACTTCAGCAAGGTGGCGAGACATTACCACAGCGTCTTCGATGGCCATACCGGCCCCCTGCGCCATGAACGGCATCATCGGGTGACACGCATCGCCAAGCAGCGAAACCCGGCCGCGCGACCATTGCGGCAGCGGGTCGCGCACGTACAACGCCGACTTCAGCACGCTGTCACACGCATCGAGCAACGCGCGCGCTTCGGGATGGTAGTCGGCATACATCGCGCGCAACTCCAGCACGTCGCCCGGTGCGGTCCACGATTCCAGCGTCCAACTGTCTTGCGCCGTGGTGGCGAACACGAAAATGTCCCGGCCTAGATTGAGCGGAAACGTCACGATCTGGCTCGACGCGACGGGCCCCCACCACTTGGTGAACGCGCCCAGATTCGGCACCCCGCCCAGCTTGTTCGCCGGGATGACCGCGCGATAAGCAACCACCCCCGTGAACTCCGGCGATTCCGGTCCGAACAGGCCCGTACGCACGACCGAATGAATGCCGTCGGCACCGATGAGCACATCCACGTCGTCGTGCGTGCCGTCGGCGAAGCTGAGCCGAATGCGGCCCGTTTCGCCGACGCCCGGCGCTTCGAAGGCAACCAGCTTCTTGCCCAACGCGATGCTCTCGGCGGGCACCGCCTGCTCCAGCGCCTGAAGCAGATCGGCGCGATGCATTGTGAGTTGCGGCGCGCCGTACTTGGTCTGCGCCGTTTGTGCCATCTCCAGTCGCGACGTCTCTTCGCCCGAATCCCACGTGCGGCTGATGCGATGGCTCGGCTGTGCGGCGGTTTCGCGCAGAGCGTTGCCAACGCCCAGACCGTCGAGTGCCCGCACGGCATTGGGCGTCAGGTTGATGTCGGCGCCGACACGGGCGAACTGCGCCGCCTGTTCGTAGACGCGCACACGAAAACCGGCACGGATCAGCGCGATGGCGGCGGCCAGACCGCCGATGCCGGCACCGTTGATGCCGACGAGGGGAGCTTGCATGGGGACACCTTTTGATAAACGTTGCGACGAATTCAGAAAAATAAAACGTTCAAATATGAACGTAGTGTTCAAATATTATTGTTTTTGATTCGATCCATCGCAAGCCTTCCTCGGGTAAATCCCGACGCAACGTGTTCGGCCGGAGCAACGCTCCCATCAGACGCACGGCAACGCCGGCGGGACGAACAGCATCTCACCGAAGCTTTGAATACAAGATGCCAGCCGCCGAATGCGCGCGTAGTAGCACACCAAATTCCTGTCATCAATTCGTGCATCTCCGCTGCGGGACTCACGCATCACCTGGCCTAAGCTCCGCATTGTTGGTTTCATAAGTAATCCAACGTTTCATAGGTGGAACGTCGAAATGCGACGGTACGAAGGGCGTGACCGGCTTGGGTTGCCGTGCGTCGCCGTCGGCGTCACCACCGTTTTCGAGTCAGCGAATCATCGAACGACAGGAGTACACAGATGAAGCGGTTTCCGACGGGGCGGATCTCGGGGATGACAAAACTGGCGGCAGCGATGCTGCTAGCCGTTGGCGTGCCGATGGCAGCGCATGCGCAAAGCAATGTGACGATCTACGGCAGCATGGATGCCGGCGTGGCGTACGTGAACAATCAGGGCGGCAGCAGCAACTTTCTCGCGCAACAAGGCGGCACGCAGCCGGATCGCTGGGGTTTTCGCGGCGTTGAAGATCTGGGCGGCGGCAATCGCGCGATCTTCCTGCTGGAGAATGGTTTCTCCACGCTCACCGGCAACACCCTCAAGGCGGGCGCGATGTTCAACCGCCAGTCGTGGGTCGGTCTGCAATCGGACACGCTGGGCACGGTCACGATCGGCCACATGACCACGTTCAACTTCGACTGGCTCGGCCCGTTCAGCACGTCGTATCTGGGCATGAACTGGTACATGTTCCACCCGGGCAACCTCGACGAACTGGCCAACACGTCGGTGGTGCAGGTGGATAACTCGGTGCGCTACGTCACCCGGGACTTCGCGGGCTTCAAGGCGGGCGCCATGATCTCGCTGGGCAACACGACCAACTTCGCCAACGGCAAGAAGTGGAGCGTGGCCGCGAACTACACCAACGGGGGCTTCAAGGCGTCGGCCGTCTACTCGAACGAAAACAACCGTACGCCGAACGTTGCCGTGCTCGGTGGCGCCACGTTCCAGAACCAGCCGGTCGCGACCTATACGGCGTCGAACGTCGAGAACATGGGCGCGGGCGCGTCGTACGCTTTTGGTCCGTGGCTGCTGCACGCGTTGTACACGCGCGTGAAGCTCGCGTCGCCGGGCTACAGCGACACCTATCAGGCTTTCGACGCCGGTGCGAATTACGCCACCAGCATCGCCAACACGATCACCTTCGGGGCGGCCACGACGACCATGTCGGGCAAGCGCTGGACGCAGGTGAGTCTGGGCGACGTCTACGCGCTGTCGAAACGCACGCAGGTGTATGTGAGCGGCGTGTACCAGCACGCCAGCGGCAACGGCGCAATCACCGCCATCAACACCATCGGGGCCTCGTCGACCGCCAATCAGGTCGTGATCATGTCGGGCGTGCATCACGCGTTCTGACGCGCACCGATCGTCAGCACCGGGCATCACCCAGTGATCTCACTTAATGAACCCAATAAGCGGACTGAATTAGTGGATTCAACAAGTGGGCTCACCTCGCGCCGGCCGACATTCGTTGGCCGGCGTTTTTTTCGCCCTGCAAACGCGCTGTTCTCACGGTAAAGCCCATGGGTTGGGGTTTCCCCTAGTCAAAAAACAATTTTGACTCCGGCTGTCACTCCCTATAATTGATCCATAAGTAAATCAACGTTTCACATATGAAACGTAGCCACAAGGCGAAAGACAGGTTGGCAGGCGATGCGGCGAAGGAAAGCGGCACGCTGCCCGAGGCAAGTTGAACATCCAGAAACACGGTGGTTTCCCATGCTCAGGTCGATTCAATTGCAAGACGCGAACGTAGCCGAGGCGTATGCCGACGCACGTCACACGCCGGCGACGGCACCGCTGCCGTTTGCCATCGAGTATCGCGGCGTGACGCGTCGATTCAAAAATCGCCAGGGCAAGGGCGAGATGACGGCGGTGTCGAACGTCTCCATCGGGATCAAGACCGGCGAGTTCGTCTCGCTGATCGGCCCGAGCGGCTGCGGCAAGAGCACGCTGCTCAATATGGGCGCGGGCCTGTATGCGCCCAGCGAAGGGCAGGTCACGCTGGCCGGCAAGCCGGTGCGCGGCCCGTCGCAACAGGTTGCTTTCATGCTGCAAAAAGATCTGCTCATGCCGTGGCGCTCAATTCAGAAGAACGTCGAGTTGGGCATGCAGATTCGCGGCCGCAGCAAGGCCGAGCGCGCTGAAGTGGCCAAGACGCTGCTCGCGCGCTGCCATCTGAAGGGTTTCGAGAATCACTATCCGCACCAACTCTCGGGCGGTATGCGCCAACGTGCAGCATTGGCACGCACGCTCGCCGTCGAGCCCGACGTGCTGCTCATGGACGAGCCGTTCTCCGCGCTGGATGCGCAAACGAAGATGGTGCTGCAACAGGATCTCGCGCAGATGCTGGCCGCCGAAGGCAAGACCGCGCTGATGATCACGCACGACTTGGCAGAGGCGATTGCGCTGTCGGATCGCGTGTTCGTGATGAGCGAACGTCCGGGCACGATCATCGAAGAGATCACCGTCGATCTGCCGCATCGCGACAACCCCATCGAGCGCCGCAAGCAGGCGGGCATGAACGAATACGTCGCCCATCTGATGGAACTGCTCAAGGTCGGCCGCGACGATCACCTCGGTTGATCCCTACCGGTCATCTCCTGCCCAAGACACTGGAATTCCCGCTATGAAAACCCTCACCAAAGCCCAACTAACCGCTGGCAGCTTCGTGCTGTTGCTGCTCTTCGCGGCCGCCTGGCAATGGGGCCCGACGGCGTTCGGCGTGCCCGAGTTCGTGCTGCCCAAGTTGTCGTCGACGCTCGTCGAAGGCGTGCGCATGTTTCAGGTCGAGAACCTGTGGCTGCACATCGGCGTGACGGCGCTCGAAGTGATCGCCGGTTTCGTGATCGGCTCGGCGCTGGGCGTGCTGATCGGGGTGATCCTCGGCTTGTCGCCGTCGACCGAAGCCATGCTCTCGCCGTACATCCTCGCGCTACAAATCGCGCCGAAGGTGGCGTTCGCGCCGCTGTTCGTGATGTGGATGGGCTACACCATCTATCCGAAGATTCTCGTGGCCGTGCTGATCGTCTTCTTCCCCGTGATGATCAACGTGCTGGGCGCCGTGCGCTCGGTCGACCCCGACATGGTCAATCTGGTGCGTGCGTTGTGCGGCCGCCGCTGGCAGATCTTCCGCTTCGTCGAATTCCCGTCGGCCATGCAGGCCCTGTTCGCCGGGCTGCGCATCGCCTCGACGCTCGCCGTGATCGGCGTGACCGTCGGTGAGCTGGTCGGCGGCGATCGCGGGCTGGGCTATCTGCTGGTCTACGGCGAAGGGCAGGGCAACACCGCCATGGTGTTTGTCGCCATCGCGGGGCTGACGGTCATCGGTATCGCTGCCTACGCGGCCGTGGTCTGGCTCGAGCGCCGCGCACTGCATTACGTGCCGCGTGCGTCGATGAACATCGCCTGACGTGATGACGCGACCTGCTCTTCAGCCAACAAGGAACGCATCGTGACCGAACTGCCCATCCTCCCGCTCGACACCGCCACGCTCGCGCCGCTCGACGGCAAGAATCTGCTGATAACCGGTGGCGCTCGCGGTCTTGGCGAAGGCTTCGTGCGCGCCGCTGTGGCACGTGGCGCACAGGTGACGATTGCCGATATCGCGACAGACGCGGGCCAAGCGCTCGCTGCCGAACTCCGCGACGCGGGTCACGCGGTCTCGTTCGTGCGCGTCGATCTGTCCGATCCGGCCTCGGTTGAAGCGGCTGCCAAGACGGCCGCCGAACACATGGGCGGCATCGACGGGCTCGTCAACAACGGCGCCATCACCAACTCCGGCGGCAAGCTCGCCACCGAGTTGAGCATCGAGACGTGGGACGCCGTCATGAACGTGAACGTGCGTGGCACGTGGCTCATGACGATGGCGGCACTGCCGTATCTGCGCGCATCGGGGCAGGGGCGTGTCGTGAACATCGCCTCGGACACGGCACTGTGGGGCGCTCCGCGCTTGCTCGCCTACGCCGCCAGCAAGGGTGCCGTGATGGCGATGACCCGCTCGCTGGCGCGCGAACTCGGCCCCGACGGTATCACCGTGAACGCCATTGCGCCCGGGCTGGTGGAGGTCGAAGCCACCGCTTACGTGCCGGCCGAGCGTCATCGCCACTATCTGGAAGGACGCGCGTTGCCGCGCGCACAGGTGCCGGACGACGTGGTCGGGCCGGTGCTGTTCCTGCTCTCCGATGCTTCCCGTTTCGTGACCGGTCAGGTGCTGCCGGTCAACGGCGGTTTCGTCATGCCGTGACGCGGCACGACGAATCGTCTTCCCTTATTCGCAACGCCTTCAAGGAGTCACAACATGGCGCAAGCCGAAGCTAAAAACACCGCGACGCCTCAGGCCGTCGAGAGCTGGACGCAGGCCGAAGGTCAGCCGTTCAGCGACTGGCTGGACTCGCGTGTGGCGCGTTTTTCGACGCGCAAGTACGACTGGGATGCTCTCAAGTTTCAGGCCGACTACGACCCGAAGTATCGCCGTGCGCAGATGCGCTACGTCGGCACGGGCGGCACGGGTGTCGCCAAAGATGTCAACACGGTGCCCGCCGGTCATTTCACGTTCTCGACCATGGTAATTCCGGCCGGCAACATCGGCCCGAGCCATATCCACATGGACGTGGAAGAAATCTTCTTCGTCATGCGCGGCAAGATGAAAGTGGTCTGCGAGCGTGACGGCGAGACGTGGGAAGCCATTCTCGGCGAACGCGATCTGATCTCGGTGCCGCCGGGCGTGTATCGCACGGAAATCAACATCGGCGACGAAGACGCACTCATGTGCGTGATGCTCGGTTCGCAAAAGCCGGTCACGCCGACATACCCGCCGGATTCGCCGCTCGCCAAGATCAAACGCGAACAGAAGTAAGCACGGGAGCGTCGTTCCTCCCGAAAGTCCGGCGGGCGCAAGCCACAGGCAAGCGCCACGCCGGCAGGAATTCTCTCCGAGTCATTGCAGAAGACGTTACCCGAAGCCATGTCAGCCGAAGCTCTCAAGTCCGAACTGCCCGACGCCAACGACGGCATCGTCGCCCCGCTTTGCGCGCGGCTGAATGCGTTTGCGTATCGCACCATCGCCACGCATGCGGGGACGGTCGGCTATCGCAGCACCGCCACCGCTGACGATGGCCGCATCGCGGTCGTGATGCTGCACGGCATCGGCTCGGGCGCCGCGTCGTGGCTTGCCCAGTTCGAAGCGGCCGGTCTGGATGTTGCGCTGTATGCATGGGATGCGCCGGGCTACGGCCAGACGTCGAATGTGAGCGATGCCGAACCGCACGCCAGCGCCTACGCCGACGTGCTCGAAGCATGGCTCGACGCGCTGGGTCTGGATCGCGTCGCACTGGTTGGCCATTCACTCGGCGCAATCATGGCGACGAAGTTCGCCAGCCGTGCGCCGCAGCGCGTGCGCGGCCTCTTTCTCTGCTCGCCGGCAGGTGGCTATGGCAAGGCCGATCTGGCAGTGCGTGCGTCGAAGCGCGACAGCCGTCTGGCGATGCTCGACAAACTCGGGCCGGCCGGTATGGCGCGCGAGCGCAGCGACAACTTGGTCGCGCCGAATGCTGCGGACCTGCCGCGCGCTTGGGTGAAATGGAATATGGGCCGTGTGCTGCCCGCCGGCTATCGGCAGGCAACGCATCTGCTGTCGAACGGCGATGTCGCGGGCGAGTTGGCGAAGTACGTGGCCGCCAACGCAGGTCCGGTGGCCGTGGCCGTCGGCGCGCAGGACGGCATCACGACGCCCGCCGCCTGTCAGGTCATTGCCGATGTAGCTGGCGTGCCGTTGCAAATCATCGACGGCGCAGGTCATGCGTCGTATATCGAAACCCCCGACGTCCTGAACGCTGCGCTCGCGGCGTGGCTGGACCGGGTGGCGGCGGGAGGGCGCTGAGATGGCACCGGCAACCCCGAAACGCAACACGACCGCGCTGCCTGAAGACGACGCGCGCGACGACATCGATGCGACCGATGCGATCAATGCGATCGATGCGATCGATGCGATAGGCGACCAAGACGCCGAAGGCGATGCCGCTGACGCCGGACCGTCCGAGTCACGCTATCTCGTGCCGGGGCTGGAGCGCGGTTTGCGCATCCTCACGCAGTTCTCGCCGCGCGAATCCGTGTTCAGTGCGCCGGAATTGTCGCAGCGTCTCGGCATTCCGCGCACCACTGTATTCCGTCTGTTGCAGACGCTCGAAGCCATGGGGTTTCTGGAGCGTGCAGGCAGTGAAAAGAATTTCCGTCTGGGCGTGGCCGTGCTGCGTCTGGGCTTCGAATACCTGAGTTCGCTGGAGCTGACCGATCTGGGCATTCCGATCATCGAGCGCCTGCGCGACGCGACCCAACTCACTTCGCACATCGTGATTCGCGATGGCCGCGACATCGTCTTCGTGGCGAAGGCGCAGAGCGTGGCGGGCGTGTTCAATTCGATCAAGGTGAACGTCGGCACGCGCTTGCCTGCCCACGCGACGGTCCATGGCCACGTGCTGATGGGCGATCTGACGCTGACCGAGCTCAAGGCGCTCTATCCGGAGAAGACGCTGGAGAAATTCACACCGCAAACGCCCGAGACGCTCGCCGAGCTTTTCGAGCGCGTGCGCGAAGACGCCGAGCGCGGCTACGCCGTGTCGGCCTCGTCGTTCGAGCGCGGCATCAGTGTGGTGAGCGCACCGGTGCGCAGCGACACGGGCCGCATTTGCGCGGCCATCACGGTCACGATCCCGCGCGCCAACATCGACGCGTCGATGCTCGATGCGGGCCTGATCGGCCAAGTGCGCGAAGCCGCCGATGCGCTGTCGCACCGTTTGAATTACCGGCCGGGCAGTGACGGCCGGACCACCCCCTACATGAAGTCACTGGGATTGAAATGATCAAGATCGACCTTTCCGCACGCGCGGCGCTGGTCACGGGCGGTTCGTCCGGTATCGGGCTGGCCACCGCCGAGCGCCTGCTCGAAGCGGGTGCCGCTGTCGCGATCTGCGGCCGTAACGCCGAGCGGCTGACGCAAGCCGAAGCGCACCTGCGCGAGCGCCATCCGGACGCGCGCCTCATCGCGGCGCAATGCAATGTGCTCGATGCGGGCGATGTTGCCGCGCTCGCCGAGCGCATCCAACGCGAGTTCGGACGTCTGGACATGCTCATCAACAACGCCGGTCAGGGCCGCGTGTCGACCTTTGCCGACACCACCGACGACGCGTGGCGCGAAGAGCTTGAACTGAAGTACTTCAGCGTGATCCGCACCACGCGCGCCTGCTTGCCGATGCTGCGCGACGCCGCACGCGAAACGGGCGACGCGGCAATCGTCTGCGTGAATTCGCTGCTCGCGCTTCAGCCGGAACCCCACATGGTGGCCACTTCGTCGGCGCGCGCCGGTATCCAGAATCTGGTGCGCTCGATGGCGAGCGAATTCGCGCCGGACGGTGTGCGCGTCAATTCGATTCTGATCGGGCTGGTCGAGTCGGGACAGTGGCGCCGCCGCTTCGCCGCGCAAGGCGAAGGCAAGACGTGGCAGGAGTGGACCGGCGAACTGGCCCGTAAGAAGCAAATCCAGTTGCAGCGTCTGGGCAGGCCTGAAGAGGCGGCCGCAGCGATCTTTTTCCTGGCGAGCCCGCAATCGTCCTACACGACGGGCAGCCATATCGATGTTTCCGGAGGCTTGGCAAGACATGTCTAACAAAACCACCGTCGGCGAAGTCATCGCGGCGTTCCTCGAACAATGCGGTGTGCAAACCGCGTTCGGCGTGATCTCGATTCACAACATGCCGATTCTCGACGCCATCGCGCGTCGCGAAAAAATCCGTTACGTCGGTGCGCGCGGCGAAGCCGGTGCACTGAACATGGCCGATGGCCTGTCGCGTGTCTCGGGTGGTCTAGGCGTGGCGTTCACGAGCACCGGCACGGCAGCGGGGAATGCCGCCGGTGCCATGGTTGAAGCGCTGACCGCCGGCACACCCGTGCTGCACATCACCGGCCAGATCGAAACCGAATTCCTCGACCGCGACCTCGCCTACATCCACGAAGCGCCCGATCAACTGAGCATGCTCAAGTCGATCTCGAAAGCGGCCTATCGCGTGCGTTGCGTCGACACGGCACTCTCGACCGTGCGTGAAGCCGTGCGCGCGGCCCTCACTGCGCCGACCGGCCCGGTCAGCGTCGAGATTCCGATCGACATTCAGGCGGCTGAAATCGAATGGCCGGCCGATCTGGCTGCGCCGCACGTGACGGTGCCGTCGCATGACGAGCAACGCGTGGCTGAACTCGCCGACAAGCTCGCAGCGGCACATCGCCCGCTGCTGTGGCTGGGCGGTGGTGCGCGTGGCGCAGAGGCCGCTGTTAAGCGACTGGTCGACATGGGCTTCGGCGTGGTCACCAGCGTGCAAGGTCGCGGCATCGTGCCGGAAGACCATGCCGCCACGTTGGGCGCATTCAACATCCACCCGACGGTCGAAGCGTTCTACAAGACTTGCGATGCCGTGCTCGTGGTCGGCTCGCGTCTGCGCGGTAACGAAACGCTCAAGTACAAGCTCGGTCTGCCGCGTCCGCTCTATCGCGTCGATGCCGATGGGCTGGCCGACAACCGCGGCTATCGCAACGACTTGTTCGTGCAAGGCGATGCCGCGCGTGTGCTGAACGCACTGGCTGACCGCCTGCAAGGCCGCTTGTCGGTTGACCCGGCGTTCCATGCCGATCTGGCCGCGGCGCGCGACGCCGCCGTCAAACAGGTGGCAGAAGGCCTTGGCCCGTACCGCCAACTCGTGGCAGCGCTGCAAGGCGCACTGGGCCGCGACTTCAACTGGGTGCGCGACGTCACGATCTCGAACAGCACGTGGGGCAACCGTCTGCTGAAGATTTTCTCGCCGCGCGCCGGCGTGCACGCCTTGGGCGGCGGTATCGGTCAGGGCATGCAGATGGGCATTGGCGCGGCGCTCGCCGGCAATGCGAAGAAGACGGTGGCGTTGTGCGGCGACGGTGGCCTGATGGTCAACGTGGGTGAACTCGCCACGGCTGTGCAGGAGAAAGCGCAGGTCATCATCCTGCTGATGAACGATCAGTGCTACGGCGTGATTCGCAATATTCAGGATGCGCAGTACGGCGGCCGCCGTCACTACGTGCAACTGCATCAGCCGGACTTCGCTGCGTTCTGCGCCAGCCTGCAACTCAAGCACGAGCGCATCACGGCCATCGATCAGGCCGAGGGTGCTGTCGCGCGCGCCGTGGCTCACGACGGCCCGGTGCTGCTCGAAGTCGACATGCTGTCGGTCGGCAGCTTCGCGTCGCACTTTGCCGGTCCGCCGGTGCGGGAGCCCGCGAATGCGTGAAATGAATCATCGACCGGTTGATGTCGCGCTGATCGGCTTCGGCGCTATCGGCTCCAAAGTCTACGAAGCCTGCGCGGGCGATCCGAATCTGCGCATTGGCCACGTGATCGTGCCCGAAGACGCTGCGGCGCGCGTGCGAGAAAGCGTGCGTGAAGGCACCGAAGTGGTGTCGTCGGCCGCGGCGCTCACCCGCCGCCCGGACTTCGTGCTTGAGTGCGCGGGGCACAGCGCGCTGTCGGCGCACGTCGTGCCATTGCTGAAGTCAGGCATCGATTGCGCGGTGGCTTCCATCGGCGCGCTGTCCGACTCGGCACTGCTTGCCGCACTGGAGCAAGCCGCCAAGGAAGGCGCATCGACCGTCACGCTGCTCTCGGGCGCCATCGGCGGTATCGACGCCATCTCTGCCGCTCGCGAAGGGGGGCTGGATGAAGTGGTCTACACCGGCCGTAAGCCGCCGCTGGGCTGGCAGGGCACGCCGGCCGAGCAAGTGTGCGATCTGACGACGCTTGCCACCGCTACGGTGATTTTCGAAGGCAGTGCCCGCGATGCGGCGCGTCTGTACCCGAAGAACGCCAACGTGGCGGCCACCGTGGCCATCGCCGGTCTGGGGCTCGACGCCACGCGTGTGCGCCTGATTGCCGACCCGGCCACCTCGCGCAACGTGCATCACATTGCGGTGCGTGGCGCGTTTGGCGAGATGTCGCTGGAGATGTGTGGCAAGCCGTTGCCGGACAACCCCAAGACGTCGGCCCTGACCGCTTATTCGGCGATTCGCGCGCTCAAGAACCGCGTCGCGAATTGCGTGATCTAGTTCTCGCAGGACAAGCACCATGAGTCATCAAGATTTGCTGCAAGGGTTCTCGAGCGACATTCTGGTCGGCGGCGAATGGCGTGCCGGCTCGGGCAAGCGCTATCAGAGCCTCTATCCGGCCGACGAGAGCGTGAATGCCGAGATCGCGGCCGCCGGTGCACAAGATGCGACCGACGCCGTGGAAGCTGCCGATGCCGCGTGGCGTCGTGCCGACTGGGCAGGCCTCAAGCCGCACCAGCGCGCCGCCGTACTGCATCGCGTGGCCGACGGCATCACGCAGCGCGCCGAGGCACTGGCGCACCTGCAACGCCGCGACAACGGCAAGCCGATCAGCGAGACGCGAGCGCTTGTGGCGAGCGCAGCGGGCACGTTCCGCTATTTCGCTTCGTGTCTCGAAACGCTGGAAGAGACGCTCACGCCGTCGCGTGGCGACTATCTGACGATGAGCGTTCACGAGCCACTGGGTGTGGTGGCCGCCATTACGCCGTGGAACTCGCCGATTGCGTCCGACGCGCAAAAACTTGCGCCTGCGCTCGCCGCAGGCAATGCCGTGGTGCTCAAGCCTGCGGAAGTCACGCCGCTGGCTTCGCTCGAACTGGGCCGTATCTGCGAAGCCGCGGGTGTGCCGCGCGGTGTGTTGTCGGTGCTGCCGGGCAAGGGCTCGGTGATCGGCGACATTCTCGTGCGGCATCCGAAGGTCAAGAAGGTGGCCTTCACGGGCGGCACCGAAGTCGGGCGCGGCATTGCGCGTTTGGCGGCGGAAAAGCTCATGCCTGTCTCGCTGGAGCTGGGCGGCAAGTCGCCGACCATCGTGTTCGAAGACGCGGACATCGATCACGCCGTGGCCGGTGTGCTCTACGGCATCTTCAGTTCGTCGGGCGAGTCGTGCATCGCGGGCTCGCGACTGTTCGTGCACAAAAAGATCTTCGACACGTTTGTCGAGCGGCTGGTCGCAGGCGCAAAGCAATTGCGTGTGGGTGACCCGTTGCGCGAAGACACGCAGATGGGCCCGCTGGTGACGTCGTCGCATCGTGAGTCGATCGAGCGTTATGTGGCCATCGGGCTGGAAGAGGGCGGCCGCCTGCTGTGCGGCGGCGAGCGTCCGGCGGGAGACGGTCGCGAGAAGGGCTACTTCTATCAGCCGACCATCATCGCCGGGCTGACCAATCAGGCGCGCATGGTGCAGGAAGAAATCTTCGGCCCGGTGCTGGCGGTGCTGCCGTTCGAGAACGAAGACGAGTTGCTGGCCGAAGCCAACGATAGCGTCTACGGGCTGGCGGCAGGCATCTGGACGCGCGACTACAAGCGCGCGTGGCGTCTGGGGCGCGCGTTGGAGACCGGCACGGTCTGGATCAACACCTACAAGCAGTTTTCGATTTCGACGCCGTTCGGCGGCTGGAAAGAGAGTGGCATGGGGCGTGAGAAGGGACGTCTGGGGCTGCTTGAATACACGAATCAGAAGAGCCTCTACTGGGGCATGAACGACAACCCGCTCGGCTGGGCGGGGCAGGTCTGAACAACAAGCTGTGGCATCACAAGCTGCGGTGCACGGGGCATCGCGGTAACCCGAGACTTGAGCGAGGCAGAGATATGTTGTCGATTTTCCGTGCATCGTTGGCGCGTCGCGCCTTTTTGACGGCTGGCCTGTGTGCCATCACCGGGCTGGTCGCCGCGCCGGTCTGGGCGCAACAACCGACCCAGCAGATCACCTATTTGCTGCCGGCCCCGGCCAATCTGCCGGCGTTCGCGCCGCTGATGCTCGCCGAGAAGAAGGGCTACTACGCCGCCGAAGGCCTGTCGGTGCGCTGGCTCACCGTGCAGGGCGGTGCCGACGTTGGCAAGCAACTGGCGTCGGGTAACGGCGATCTGGGCGGCGGTCTGGGCGACACGCCCATCGTGCTGCGACCCAACGGTATTCCGATCAAGGGCGTGGCACTCCTTGGCGGCCGCACGCTGCATCAGTTGGTCGTGCGTGACGACGCCAACATCAAGTCGCCGGCCGATCTGAAGGGCAAGACGATCACTGTGCTGGCTTATCAGGACACGGGCTTCTACGCCACGCTGGGGCTGCTGGCATCGGCAGGGCTGACCCGTAACGACGCCCGCATTCAAGGCGCCGGACCCGCAGGCGTGTGGCAGCAAGTGGCCACGGGCAAGGCCGAAGTGATGGTGGGCACGCCGGAGTGGGCGCAGAACATCGAAGACGCGGGCGTGAAGATCACCATGACGTCGACCGACAAGTATTTCCCGGGTATGGCGCAGGCGATTCTCGCCTCGGACAAGACCATTGCCGAGAAGCCCGAGATGATCCGCAAGTTCGTGCACGCCACGCTCAAGTCGGTCGCCGAGATCATGCGTGACCCGGCAGGTGCGGCGAAGGATTACTGCGCAGCGGTGCCCGCTTACAAGGGCAAGGAAGCCGAGATCGAAAAAATTCTCACGTACTACGCCCGCAATGTGTATCCGGGCCAGCAACGCCTCGGCGCGTTCGATCCGGCGCGCGTGACGAAGCTTCAGGACTTTTACGCACAGGAAAAGGTCATTCGCGAGAAGTCGAATCCGGCCGACCTGTACACCAACCAGTTCGTGCAGTAAGGCAGGCACCCCCATGCAACCGATGACCGAGAACGCTACGCCGGTGGATGCCCCGCAGACGATGTTGCTGACGGTGGTTCTGCGTCACGACCAGTCGAACAATCTCGACGCGTTTCAGGAGCGCCTGAAGGCCGCTGAGTGGTGGGAGCGCTTTCCGCCGGAAGGCGTGAAGGTGGTCTCGTGGACGGTGGCGATGGGCTTCGGCCAGATCGTGACGCTGGAGTTGCCGCCCCACCTGCTGCCGGTGGTCAACGTCGAGCTGGAGCGCTCGGCGTGGGGGGTGTTCCGCACCGAATGCTATCCGACTTACGACTTTGTACCCGTGCACGCACGCATTCGCGAACGGGTTCGCCAAGGAGGGAAATAATGGATCGTTATCTTGACCCGCACCAAGCGCGTCGCCATGTGCCGACGCAATACGAAAGCCTGCTGGGCGACGCCATCGAGCGCGCCTATGCGGCCGGTACGCATGATCTGGCCGGCCTCGTCGCTTACCTGAATCGCACGGGCCCCGGCCCGCAAGAGGGCGAGCTGTGGACCGAAGCGGTCTACAAGGCGCAGATCGCCCGCATGGCCGAAGCGTAACAACATCACCTGACGATGCGCTCGCCCGCTGGCATAAGCCCCGGCGCGGCGCCGACGATGAAGAGGTCCCCCATGACTATGCAACAACCCATTCTCACTGCCGACGCCATCCTCGAGCGCGGTCTGAAAAATCTCTGGTATCCGATTTGCCCGTCGCACATGGTTGGCCGCGAGCCGGTCTCGCTGCGCCGTCTGGGCAAGAAGCTGGTGTTCTGGCGCGATCAGGACAACAAGGTGCATGCGCTCGACGACCATTGCCCGCACCGGGGCGCGCCGCTCTCGAAGGGCATCGTGATGGGCGATCGCATCGCCTGCGGTTATCACGGCGTGCAAGTGCGCAGCGACGGCACGGTGATGCGTGTGCCCGGCAGCCCGGGCTGCAAGCTCGAAGGCTCGCGCCCAACGCAGGCGTATCACATCGTTGAGCGCAACGAAGCCATCTGGCTGTACAACGCGACGGAAAACATCGACACGCCGCCGCCGCTGGTGTTGCCGGAAGAGCTCGACGCCGATGGCGAATTCTCGTCGTTCCTCTGCTACACCGAGTGGAAGGGCGATTACCGTTACGTGCTCGATAACGTGATGGATCCGATGCACGGCACGTATCTGCACAAGCAGTCGCACTCGATGGCCGAGGGCGACAACACGGCAGCGTTCCGCATTCGCGACACCGACCGCGGCTTCGTGTTCGAGAAGGAAGGCCAGCGCGACGTGAACTTCGACTGGACCGAGTGGGCAGACACAGGCACGCACTGGATGCGGCTGGAGATTCCGTACCCGAAGACGGGCGGCCCGGGTGGCAACTTCGTGATCGTGGGCAGCTACACGCCGATTTCGCCGACGCTCGCCGCCGTGTTCCATTGGCGCTGTCGCAAGTTGCAGGACTGGCAGCGCGATACGTGGCGCTTCCTGTATCGCAATCGCCTTGAGGCACGCCACTGGGCCGTGCTGGAACAAGACCGCGTGATGCTCGAAGACATGGAGCTCGATGCGAATCAGAACGAGCACTTGTATCAACACGATATGGGCATCGTACGTCTGCGCCGCCATCTGAAGAATCTGGCGAAGGCCGAGCTTGAACGCCTGCAACAGGGTAAGGCGGCGTAAGCCGCACGAGACGACACATGTCATCGAACGCACAAGCCGTTGTTGCACCGAAGGCTGAACGCATTCACGCGCCAACCGTGTCCGATCTGGGCACGGCCACGTGGACGAATGGCATCCGCTTCGGCAACGAGATTCTGATGTCGGGCATGACGGCGCATCCGGCAACGCGCAACGCCGCGCAACCGTTGACGGCTTACGAGCAGACGCTGGTGGTGCTCGGCAAGATTCGGGCGCTGGTCGAAGCGGGGGGTGGACATCTCGGCAACATCTACAAGTTGGTCGTGTACGTGACCGATATCGCCGACAAGGATGAAGTGGGCCGCGCGCGCCGCGAGTTTTTTGCCGACGTGGCGGCGAACGGTGGCGCCTATCCGTGTTCGACGCTCGTGGCAGTGAGCGGGCTGGTGTTTCCCGAATTGCGCGTGGAAATCGAGGCGTTCGCGCGTCTCGATATCGATTTGTCCGAAGCCGGCTGACGGGAACGAACCCCGAGCCGGTGAATATCAATACCGACGCAGGACACCCCTGCGAGCAACATCAGAGAGCTGGGTCATGAGCAAGTCAAACCTGAGCGCCATGGTGCGCACGCTTCGCTACGAGGCGGCCGGCATCATGAGTATCGAACTCGTGCCTGCCGCTGGCGGCGACGCGCAGTCCAGCACGTTCCCCGGCTTCACGCCGGGTGCGCACATCGATCTGCATCTGCCGAGCGGGCTATTGCGCAGCTATTCGCTCGTGAACGCGCCGGGTGAGAACAACCGCTACGTGCTCGGTATCCTCGCCGATCCTAAGAGCCGTGGCGGATCGCGCTTCATCCACGACAACTTCCGTGTGGGCATGACGCTAGATATTTCGGCGCCGCGTAATCATTTCGAACTCGACGAGAGCGCAGCGCATACGGTGCTTGTGGCGGGGGGCATCGGCGTGACACCGATTCTCTGCATGTATCGCCGTCTGCGTTCGCTGGGGCGCAGCGTGAAGTTGCTCTACTGTGCGCGCACGGCACCGCAGGCCGCTTTCATCGACGAGATTCGCGCGCTGGGTGGCGACGTCACTTATCACTTTGACGATCAGCAGGGCGGTAAGCCTGCCTCGTTGGCGGGTTTCCTCGCCGGACAACCCGCTGGTACGCACGCGTATTGCTGCGGCCCGGGCGTGATGCTCGACGCCTTCGAAGCGGCGTGTGCCGATGCCGGGATTGCCAACGTACATATCGAACGATTCGCGGCGGCACCCGATGCGCCGCCGCCCGCGACCAGCGAAGGCTACGTCGTCAAGCTGGCGAAAAGCGGCAAGGAGATTGCGGTGCCTGCGGGCGCAACGTTGCTCGACACGCTGCTTGCCACCGGCATCGACGCGGAACACAGCTGCATGGAAGGCATCTGCGGTGCGTGCGAAACGCGCGTGCTGGAAGGCTGCCCGGATCACCGTGACTCAGTGCTGAGTGCGGGCGAGCGCGCTGCGAACAACGTGATGATGATCTGCGTGTCCGGTTGCAAAGGCGACCGTCTGACGCTGGATCTTTGAAACCGATTTATCTCGACCTATCCCGACCTATCCCGACTTCTCACCCGAGACTGCCATGACGATTCTGGGCATCGAACAGATTACTTACGGGGTGACCGACCTCGACACCTGCCGCCGCTTTCTCGCCGACTGGGGCCTGACCGAAGTCTCGGCCGACGCCGACGGTGTGCGTTTCGAAACGCTCAACGGTGGCCGCGTGCTGGCGGTGCGTCACGACGATCCGTCGCTGCCGCCTGCGATGGAAGACGGCCCGACGCTGCGCGAGGTAACGTGGGGCGTGGCGACCGCCGATGAGGTCGCGGCCGTTGCCGACAAGCTGGCGGGGCAACCGGGGTATTACTTCGCACAGGGTGCCACGGGCTGCATCGACCCGAACGGTTTGGCCGTGCGCGTGGAAGTAAGCACCAAGCGGGCGCTGGACGTGCAGGGCGCACCGACCAACCCGTGGGGCATTCCGGCGCAGCGCGTGAACACGCCGAGCCCTGTGTACGAGCGGGCGCAGCCAATTGAAGTCGGGCATGTGGTGTTTTTCACCAATGCGCTCGCGGCGACGCAGAAGTTTTATGAGGACAAGCTGGGCTTCGAGCTATCTGACCGTTATCCGGATCGCGGCGCGTTCATGCGTTGCGCCCCGCACGGCGGGCACCATGATTTGTTCCTGCTGGCCTTGCCGAATGGCAAGCGTGGCCTGAACCACGTGGCGTTCACGGTGCGCGATATCCACGAAGTGTTCGGTGGCGGCATGCACATCGATCGCTGCGGCTGGGAAACGCAACTCGGCCCGGGCCGTCATCCGATCTCGTCGGCATACTTCTGGTACTTCAAAAACCCGTGCGGCGCGTTGATCGAGTATTACGCCGACGAAGACGTGCTGACGCCGGAGTGGCAGCCGCGCGACTTTGAGCCGGGACCGACGGTGTTCGCGGAGTGGGCCGTGGATGGTGGTATCGACGGCACGACGCGCCGTCAGAAGAAGGGCGGCGAAGCGCCGACTGGCAAGTTCATGACCGACACGGCCAAGCGCTGAGCCGGTCATTGCGGGGCGCGCCGATCCGGGGGGAACGGCGCGCCCTGCACCTGTCTTATCGGCGTCTTTTCGGCGCGCCGGCTTACTTAGCCAGTTCGGCGTCGATGGCGGCGACCAGACGCGGGTCGTCAGCCTTCACGTCGGGCGAGAAGCGCGCGACGACTTGGCCATTGCGGCCAACCAGAAACTTCTCGAAGTTCCACAGCACATCGGCGGGGTTCTCCCGCTCGACGCCAAATCCTTTCAGACGTTCGCGGAACGGGCCTTCGCCCGTGGCTTCCGGCTTGGCATCGACCAGCGCCGCGTAGAGCGGATGGCGGTCGTCACCGAGCACCGAGATCTTGGCAAACAGCGGGAAGGTCACGTTGTATTGCGTGGAACAGAAATCCAGAATTTCCTGATCGGTGCCCGGCTCTTGCCCCTTGAAGTTGTTCGCAGGGAAGGCCAGCACTTCCAGCCCTGCACCGCGCTTGTCTTCGTACAGGCGTTCCAGCCCTTCGTATTGCGGCGTGAGGCCGCACTTCGACGCGACATTCACCACCAGACGTACCTTGCCGGCGTAATCGCCCAGCTTGGACGGGGTGCCGTCGTTACGGTTGACGGCAATGGTTTCGATATTCGTGCTCATGCGTGAATTCCTTTTTCGAGAGTGACCCGGGAGTGGCGAGGATCAACGAAGTCGAGTGTATCGGAAGCCCGCAAACGGTGCTGACGGCGCCCGGATGAGGTACCGATTTATACGATTTGGTTGATTTCGCCCCGATGTAAGGAACATGTAAGCCGAAAGAGGTTGCACATTCGGGTTGCACTTCGAGAGTTAAATCGGGAGGGTCGCTGTTTTGGCGAATTTTCTCGGTTCTTACGGTGCTGTTACATATTTTCCGGTATTTTTGGGTGATGTGTTGTTTCGGAAGGACAACGAAGATTTCATTGAAATCAATGGTTTATTTTTCATCGGTGATTCCCGATTGACAGTCGTGAAAGCTTGTGAAAGTATTCGCGGAATTAAAAATAGTTACCGAATATAACAAGCACACAGCGCTGATCGACGGCGCAGGTCAATAAAACGGGGTTGTCCGAATGCTTCGTACTGCTTTTCAGACGTCTGATGCGTTTGCGGCTTTTGCACGAGCGCAAATTCCCTTTGCTGCACGGCAAAACAGCGCGTCGTCAGCACTTTCCGTCCTGCCCGACCGACTCGTCCGCTTGTCTAGCGTCATGACGCAATAGCGTCGGCGCACCGTCTCGCCTTCATCGCCCCTTATCAACGGACTTCGCCCGCGTGGCGGAGCTTTTGCGTTGGCATGACGGGTGTTCAGGCGTGGACCGTACCGAATTCGCAATCTCTCGCATTAAAAGAATACTTATTAGGGGAATCAGATGAATCACGTCTACCGCGTGGTGTGGAGCGCCAGTCTTGGCATGTATCAGGTCGCATCGGAAATCGCGTGCGGCCATAGCGGCAAGTCGCGTTCGGTCGATCGTCGCCGGGCGCGCAAGGCGGCCGCAGCCGCAGCACTCGCGGTACTGTCGGGGGTAGCTCATGCGGCGCCGCCCTACGCGGGGATCCTCACCCAATCGGATAACAGCGGTTACGCGCTGACCCCCGGCACCGCAACGGGGTGGTTCCCCGTCTGGGACTGGAACGGTACCGATCTGAACGTCTCGATGTCCGGCGTTAAGACGGTGAACTTCAACAACCTGACTGGGCAGATCGCGGTTGGCGCTGGCGCCGCGATCTCCGGCGGCACAGAGGGCGTTGCCATTACGGCAGACAGCGTCCTGTCGAATCAGTCGGGTCTGACGAACAGTGGCACCATCTCGGCCACACAAACTGGCGTGACCGTCGCCGGGGCGCTGGGCTCGATCGTCAACAATGGCTTGATTTCGAATGGCTTGTTCAACGCGGCTGCCGTTCAGGTCTCGGGCACTGTTGGGACGCTGACGAATACCGGCGCCATTGCCGGCGCGAGCGACCGCGGCAACGGCGTTTCCGTGGCGGCAGCGGACCCTGCCGTGCCTGCCAAACTCGGTAACATCGGCAACACCGGTACGATTTCCGGCGGCACCAACGGCATCAGCAACACGGGCGGGACGATCGGCACGATCTCGAACAACGTTGCCGGATCTGCGACGGGCACGATCAAGGGGCAGGTCGGCATTCTCAACACGACCGCGTACGTCAATAGCACTACGGTGAACAGCTCGCTCGATCGTGTCGAGAACTCCGGCGTGATCACCGGGACGGATGTCGGTATTGCCAACGCGTCGACGATCGGAACGATTCACAACAACGCGTCCGGTGTGATCTCGGGCACTGGTTCGTACGGGGTTCGCAACGCCCTCGGCCTGATTTCCGCGATTGAAAATAGCGGAAGCATCTCGGGTGGCGTTTTCGGTGTCCAGAATCTGAGCACCATCACGTCGATCGACAATGCGGGCGTGATTGCTGGCAATTCGGTCGGGGTGGTCAACACCTCGCGAATGGGGACGTTGACCAACACCGGTGCGATTCAGGGCAAAACTACTGCGACGGTGGCCAACGGCGTGCAGAACTACGGCATTCTCGGCACGCTGTCGAACAGCGGGCAGATCCTTGCCAGTTCCGTGGCCGGTAACGGCAGCAGCGGCGTGTATAACGCCAATCGCATCGATTCGCTGAGCAACGCAAGTGGTGGGCTGATCCAGTCGGATCTCGGCGTGTTCAACGATGCCAACGGGCACTCCATCGGCACGCTGACCAACGCTGGCACGATTTTCGGGCAGAGCGCGGGGGTGCGCAACCTCGGGGGCACCATCACGTCGATCGTCAACGCTGGCGCGAACGGTAACGCCGCCGCAGGGACGATTTCGGGTTCGGGCAGTGGCAGCCAAGTTCACGGTATCGACAATTCGGGCTACCTCGTCGGGGGAACGACCTTTAATGCCACGATCGGCACGATCACCAATGGCGGCTTGATTTCGGGCGATACGTACGGGATCAACAACAGCAACGGCACGATCGGGGTGATCAACAATCTGGCAGGCGGCACGATTTTCGGGGGTATGGCTGCCATCGTTTCGGGCACTGGCGGGATTGGCACGATCAACAACGCGGGTGTCATTCAAGGTGACGTTGCGCACCTCGGGATGCAAGATCTGACGATCACGGGTGGCACGGGCAATACGTACGGCACGTTCATGGGAAGCATCATGAACGCCAATTCGAATTTGCGACTGAGCAGCGGCAACATCGTGCTGAACGAAGCCGTCGATCTGATTGGCATGCGCACGTTGTATAACAGCGGTGCCACGTTGCACCTCGATGGGACGATCCCGGTCTACGGCAACTATCAGCAGGACGCCGGCGGCACGCTCGAAGTCGGTGTGGCGAACGGTGCCTTCACGACAGGCAATATTCAGGCGGACTTCGGCTACGGTCGATTGCTGGTCTACGGCGACGCAACGGTGGCCGCGGGCTCGACCGTCTCGATCAAGTCGATGGGCTACACGCTGGCGGCCGGTCAGCGCTTTATCGTCATCGACGCGAATACCGCCACTTACAATGCCGGCGCGCTGAACTACCTTGTCAGCAACCCGACACTCACGGGTAGCGGCGCGCAACTGCTCATCAACGGGCGCCAGGATCTCGTCGTCACGCTGGTCGGTCCGAACTATGACGCCACGATGGGTGGCCTGTATGGGCTGACTGCCGGTACGCCCACCAGCGTGCCGTCGGTCTTCAGCTTCGACGGCTCGAACCTTGCCGTCACGGGCACGACGTTTACCACGATCGCGGGCAGCCTCGGCACGATCACGAACACCGGCACCCTGACCGGCACTTACGCGTTCTCGGTCGCTGGTACGGGCAATATCGCCAGTATCCAAAACGACGGCACCATCGCGGCAACCGGTTCGAATAACTCTGGCCTCTTCAATGGCGGCACGATCGGGACGTTGACCAATCGCGGACAAGTTTCCGCGGTAGCTTTTGCCGGAGTGAACAACGGCGGTTCGCTGACGCGTCTCGACAATAGCGGCACGCTTGCCGGCTCGACGAGTGGTCTTGCCAACACCGGTACGTTGGGTACGGCGGTCAACAGCGGGAAGATGTCCGGCCAATGGGCCGTGGCAAACGGGGGGACCGGCTATTCCAATTCGGTGCTGAGTACGCTGACGAACAGCGGCACGATTTCGGGCACGGCGCGAGGTGTGAGCAACCTGGGCGGAACGATCACGACGATCAACAATCAGGCCGGCGGCTTGATTACCGCGACCGACAACAGCGGCGCGATCGTCTCGGGGATCGTCAACTCAGGCGCTCTCGCCGGCACGCTGACGAATCCGGGAACGATCGGCACGATCAACAACGCCGGTACGATTTCCGGCGGCTACTACGGCATTTACAACGACTATACGATCGGTGCGATCAACAACCTCGCCGGCGGGTTGATCACCGGCCTGGGTGGTGCGATTTCGAATCAGTCGGCCACCTCTTCGCTGGGGCAGATCAGCAATGCAGGTACCATCGCGGGCTGGATCATCAACCGCTCGCCGAACGATCTGCGCATCAGCGGTGCCACCGACTCGACGTTCGGTACGCTCACGGGCTTTGGCGGTGGTGTCGGCACCATCGTCAGTACCAATGCCGATGTGCACTTCAACGGCGGCAACCTGCTGCTCAACGACAACTTTGACCTGGCTGGTTCGCGTACCGCTTACAACGATTCGTCGGTGCTGCAGGTCAATCGCGTGCTTCAGGTGAACGGTAATTACTCTCAGGCCGCTACGGGCACGCTGCAAATCGGTGTGGCGAGCGGGGCGAACACGACGGGTAATATCGCCACCGACCTCGGCTATGGCCGTCTGGTCGTCTCGGGCAACACCTATATCGCGCCGGGCTCCACGATCGCACTGCAATCGCTGGGCTACGCTTTTGCGAGCGGCCAGCGTTACGTCGTCATCGATACGGCGGGTACGAGCAACTACAACCAAGCGACGCTTCGCTATGTGGTGAACGGTTATCCGTCGCTGGCCGCGAGCGGTGCGCGTGTGGGTAATGGTGCGAACGTCGATCTGGTCGTCACGATCTTCGCGCCGAACTACCTCGGCACCATTGCCGGTACGACGCCGCTGATGGCAGGCGTGCCCATCGATGCATCGCCGTCGTGGACGTTTGACGGGGCGAACCTCACGGTCACGGGGACAACCTACGGCTCGATCAACGGCTCGCTCGGAACACTGACGAACAATGGCACGCTGACGGGTACATCGGCACTGGCCATTGGCACCAATGGTGGTGGCATTGCCCGCATTGAGAATAACGGCCTGATTCATTCGACAGGCGCGACCGATTCGGCCCTCTACAACGGCGGCGTGGTCGGTACGCTGGTCAACGGCGGCACGTTGCGCTCGGACAACATGTCGGGCGTGAACAGTGTGACTGCGCTGACCCGTCTGGAAAACACGGGCCTTATTTCCGGCAGGATGTCGGGCGTGTACAACAGCGGCGTGATCACTTCCGCCGTGAACTCCAGCACGATTGCCGCGACGGATGGCACGGCGAATGCAGTCGGTATGGTCAACACCGGACAGTTCGGTACGCTTTCCAATACCGGGTTGATCAGCGGGTATAGCGGGCTCGTGAACTGGGCGTCGGGCAATGCCACTCCGGTTACCTCGTTCGACACACTGACGAACAGCGGCACCATTGCAGGGGACGGCGGCACGATCTTCAGCACAACGGCGTACGGTGTGGGAAATTTCGGCGGCACCATTGGGACAATCAACAACCTCGCCGGCGGCAAGATCACGGGGACCGGCGGCGGAGCCTCCTCCGGGATTCAGAACAGCACGTTGACCATTGTCGGCACGGTATACGGCGGCACGATTGGTGCGATCAACAACGCGGGTCTGATCTCGGGCGACTACTACGCGATCACTAACCGCGACCGGATCAACACGATCAACAACCTTGCGGGTGGTGTGATCACGGCGCTCGGCGGCGCGATCTCGAATCAGGCCGCAGACGCCAGCATTGGCCAGATCAATAATGCGGGCACGATTGCCGGCTGGATCATCAACCGCTCGAACAACGATCTGCGCATCAGCGGTGCCACCGATTCGACGTTCGGTACGATCACGGGCTTCTCCACATACCCCGGCACCATCGTGAGCACCAACGCCGATGTGCATTTCAACGGCGGCAACCTGGTGGTGAACAACAACTTCGATCTGGCCGGTTTGCGCACCGCAAACAACGATTCGTCGGTGTTGCAGATCAATCGTCCGATTCTGGTGTCGGGCAACTATGCACAGGCAGCAGGCGGGACGCTGCAAATCGGCGTGGCGAACAATGCCGTGACCACGGGCGACATGACCACGGACAGCGGTTACGGCCGCCTTGTGGTGAGCGGCAACACCACGCTCGCCTCGGGTTCGAGCGTCGCGCTGCAATCGTTGGGCTACACGTTCGCCGCAGGTCAGCGTTACGTGGTGATCGACACCGCCGGCACGGCTAACTACAACGCCGATTCGCTGGTGTACAAGGTCAACGGCTCGACGACGCTTGCCGCGACCGGTGCCTCCGTGGCCAATGGCTCGCATCAGGATCTGGTGGTGACGCTGGCGCAGGGTTCGGGCAACAACGGGGGAAATAACGGCGGGAACAACGGTGGCACCCCGGGTAACGGCGGCAACAACGGCGGCAACAACGGTGGCAATAACGGCGGCAACAACGGTGGTACCCCGGGCGGCAGTGAAGGCGGCAACAACGGCGGTCAGCCGACGTTCGACCCGCGCACCAATGCCACCATCGCCTCGAATCAGAATGCCGTCTCGTCGCTGCGCGGGCTGCTGGGTTATACCGGCGTGAGCGATCCGCAGTTGCTCAACCTGTACAACGCCACGTTGGGTTCGCTCAGCGATAAGTCGGCGGGTTCAGCTAACCGCGTCGGCCAGCAATTGGCCCCGGCACAGCACACGCGTGCCGCAGGTGCCGCCACGTTCGATTCGCTCAGTGTGGTCAACTCGCACGTCAACAGCCTGCGCGTTGCGCAGGCCGGTGGCACCGGTGTGGCCACTGGCGACAGCGCTTCGAACTGGGCGGCATGGGGTCAGGCCTTCGGCGGTCACGCCAGCCAGTCGGCACGCGACGGTGTCGATGGCTACAGCGCCAACTATGGCGGCCTGCTGGTCGGTGCCGATCGCGCGTTCGGCGATCACTGGCGTGGCGGTGGTGCATTCCAGTTCTCGCGCACGGTCATCAACAACGATGGCAGCACGTCGGGCAACAGCACGGGTGTGAACGGTTACGGGTTGATCGGCTACGCCGCCTTTACGGGCGAGCCGTGGTACGTGAACCTGTCGGGCTCGGTCGTGATGCAACGCTACGACACGAAGCGCATCGTGACGATGCAAGGCTTCAGCGGCATGGCCAACGGCAACTTCAACGGCCAGCAATACGTGGCCAGCGCCGAGTTCGGTTATCCGCTGGCAGTGGGCCGCGCGGTCGTGACGCCGCTCGCCAGCCTCACGTATAGCTATCTGAACCAGAACAGCTACACGGAAACGGGCGGTAACGGCACGGCGTTGTCGGTGGGTAGCGCATCGGCGAGCTCGGTGCGCAGCGCGCTGGGTGCGAAGTTTGCCCTGCCGTTCGAAACGTCGTATGGCAGCCTGGTGCCGGAGCTGAGCCTGCGTTGGGTGCACGAGTACAACCGTACGCGTCAGGCCACGGGGGCGAGCTTCGCGGCTGACCCGATTGGTCAGACCGGCTTCACGACGGTGGGCGCAACGCCGGTGTCGGATCTGGCAGACATTTCGCTGGGTCTCACGCTCGTGCGCGCCAACAACCTGACGGCATCCGTGCGCTACCAACTGCAAGCGGGTTCGGGTTTCATCTCGCACACGGGTATCGTGCGCGTGCAACAGCGCTTCTGATGCTTTGATGTTTTGATGCGTTGATGTAACACACGGCGGTCGCACCATTTGACATGGCTGCGACCGCCGTGGAAGTATTGCGCAGTCCCTCACCGCTGGTTCCTTCTCCCCTCAGCACGACACCCCGTTCCCCGATGTCCTCCGCTCCCGCTCCCGGCACACTTACCTTCGCTCAGGCTATCGCACTGGCGCAATCGCATTGGCAAGCCGGACAGGCCGCACAGGCCGAGACGCTCTGCCGCCGGGTGCTGGATGTCGACCCCGGTCAGCCTGACGCGCACTATCTGCTGGCGCTGATGGCGCACGCCTACGGCAAGCGCGAGATGGCGATCGATCACCTGAAAAAGGCCTGCGACGCGCCGGGTGCACCGGCGGCGTTCTGGTCCGATCTGGCGGAGATGTGTCGTCAGGCGGGACGTCTGGAGGAGGCAAAGCTAGCCGGGCAGCAGGCGGTGACGATCGACCCGGCCTTCGCTGCCGGATGGAACAATCTTGGCATCGTGTTGCAGGAAGCGGGTGAGCTAGAACAGAGCATGACGTGCCTGCTGCGTGTCAGCGAGTTGCAACCGGCATCGGCCGATGCACAGAACAATCTCGGCAACACGGCGCGATTGCTCGGGCGAGCCGATGCCGCAGAGGCGCACTATCGCCGTGCCCTCGAACTGGCGCCGCAGCGCGCCGATACGCATAGCAATCTGGCGGCGCTATTGAGTGCCACGAAACGATTTGACGAAGCGGCCGTGCTGGCGCGCCGGGCCATCGAGATCGATCCCCAGTTTGTGGACGCTTATCGCAATCTCGCCGACGTGGAGCTGTCGCGCGGGAATGTGGCAGGGGCATTGCAGATTGTCGAGGTGATGAGCGCGTTTGCCGAACGGCATCCGTCCACGCTCGGCGCACGCGCGCGAATTATGGGGCTGGTCGGTCGCTGGGACGACGCGCTGGCGAGCGCACGCGAAGCCGTAGCGTTGCAACCGGAGAGTGCGGACGCGCGTGCGGTGCTTGTTGCGATTCAGGCGGAGATCGACAAGCGTGCTGCTGGGCAAACCGACGTTGATGTGTCGGGCGCCGCGCCTCAGGTTGCACAGGCGAGCGCGGTAGCCAGCGAGCAGAATCTCGCGGCACCGAATACCCATCAAGCGCGGTCGGAGGTGGTGGCGATTCACGAACGGGCGCTGGCACTGGTGCGTGAACAGGATTTTGCCGGTGCCGAGGCGTTGCTCAGCGGTGTCGTGTCACAGGGCGTCGCCCCGATGTCGATGTGGCGCCTGCTGGCGATGGTGCTGCGGGCGCAGGGCAAGGCGCAAGCCGGGTGCGACGTGCTGGGCATGCTTGCGCAACAAGTGCCGGGAGATCTGTCCAATCGTTTTGACTTCGCCGAGGCGCTGCTGCTGCTCGGTGACTTCGAGCGCGGGTGGCGCGAATATCGGTATCGCTACAGTCTGGAACACACCCAGTCGATCGAGCGCAAGGTGCAACGCCCGCGCTGGGACGGTCAGCCCATTCCCGGGCAGACGCTGCTGATTCACGACGAACAGGGTTACGGCGACACGTTTCAGTTCATGCGTATGGCCCGATGGGCGCGCGAGCGCAGTCAGGCGCGCGTGATCTTCGAGGTCAATCAAGAAACGTTCTCCATCGCCAAGCGTATGTGGGGCGACGACGATATCGTCGCGCGCGGCACGCTGCCGGTCGTGTTCGATCAGCATTGCGAGTTGATGAGCCTGCCCATGGCGATGGGGCTCAAGCTGGATGACTTGCCGGGGCAACTGCCTTATCTCAGCGCCGACCCCGCGCGCATTGCGCATTGGCAGGCGCGCCTCGCAGATTTGCCCAAGCCGTGGGTCGCGTTGGTCTGGGCCGGTCGGCCCGAGCATGTGAACGACTGCAATCGGTCGGTGCATCTCGACCAACTGGCGCCATTAGGGGCGTCGGGCGCGACGTTCCTGTCGATTCAGAAAGGGCCGGCGGCGCCGCAAGCCGATACGCCTCCCGATGGCATGTCGATCGTGTCGCTGAGCGAAGAGATTCGCGATTTCGAAGATACGGCGGCCATTCTGCATCTGGCCGATCTGCTGATTTCCGTCGACTCGTCGCCGGTGCATTTGGCCGGGGCGATGGGACGGCCGGTGTGGGTGCTGCTGCCGTTCGTGCCGGACTGGCGCTGGCTGCTGGAGCGTGAGGACACGCCGTGGTATCCGGGTATGCGTCTGCTCAGGCAGCCGGCACGCTCGGCATGGCAGCCGGTGATCGAGCGTGCGGCGGCAGACCTGACGCGTTGGGTGGCCGAGCAGCGCGAGGGAGCGCAGTGATGTGGCATGCCATGGCCGGCATTCGGTATGTCGCGGGCGTGTGTCTTGCCGCGACATTGCTGATGTCGGGCTGCTCCAGCCTTGATCGCGACGAGCACGCCGAAGCGCTTGCGGAGCCCGCCGGTCTGCATCGCGAGACGTTGCAGACCCGGGACTTCGTGCTCACCGCTTTCGCCCGTATTGCGCATGCCGATGCGCCCGTCCGAATTTATATCGAAGGCGACGGGCTGGCGTGGCTCTCGCGCACTGAACCGTCGCTCGATCCGACACCCGTTGCCGCGACCGGGCTGGCACTCGCTGCCGTCGATCCGTCGCCCAACGTGGTGTATCTGGCCCGCCCGTGTCAGTTCACACCGATGGCGCAGAACCCGCGATGCGGTGTGCCGTACTGGACCGGCAAGCGATTTTCGCCGGAAGTGATCGATGCCATGAACGAGGCGGTCGATCGTATTGCCGCGCAGGTGCCGGGGCAGCGTATCGAATTGATTGGCTACTCGGGAGGCGGTGCGATTGCGGTATTGATTGCGGCGCGCCGTCGAGACGTGGCATCGCTGCGCACGGTGGCCGGTAACCTCGATGTGGAGTATGTGAACCAGTTGCATCGTGTATCGCCGATGCCTGCGTCGCGCAATCCGATCGACGTCGCCGCGCAAGTGGCAGCGATGCCGCAGATACATTTCAGCAGTGCACAGGACACCGTTGTGCCACCGTCCGTCGCTACGCGGTTTGCCGCCGCTGTGGGTGGCCGGTGCGTGAGCACACGCGTGGTGAGCGGCGTGGCCCATGATGGCGAGTGGGCACAGCAATGGCCCGCGTTGCTGGCGGCGGTGCCGGTTTGCCGCGAGAGCCGTTAGTTAGCCGCTCGCTGCGCTGATTCAGGCGCCGGTTCAGCTTTCGCGCACCAGCGCGGCAATGGCTTCGACGAGCGTGACGTCGCCGCGCAGGGCATTGCGGCCATCGTCAACAAAGCGGAACGTGCCGTTGTTGAAACCGTCGAGCATCTGAATTCGCGGCAGCGGATTGCGCATGCCTTGCGCGCGAAAGAGCGGATCCCACGCTGCGCGCGGTACCGCTTCGGCGTGTACGTCTCGTACTAGTGCGCGGGCTAAGGCTGCGGCGATGTCGTCCGGCGAATAGCGCTCCGGCCCCTCGATTTCAAGCACGCGTTCGCCATCGATGTCGTCTTGCATGGCACGTGCGGCTACGTGGCCGACGTCGCTGGTCGAGACCATCGGGATGGCGCGCTCCACCGGTTGCAGATAGCTCGGCAGTACACCACGCTCGCGCGCTGGCGCGATATCCCACGAAAAATTCTCCATCAGCCACGCCGGACGCAAAAACGTGACCGGCAGCGAGAGCGAGATCATCGCCGTCTCGAACATGCTCAACGCCGTCAGCAGGCTGGGCGTTTCGCAATCGGCACCGATGCTCGAAAGACATACGACCCGCTTCGGGCGTGTGGCGGCGAGCGCCTGACGGATGGCGTCGATCAGATGCCGCGCGTGCGAGAAGTCCGGCTCGGGGTCGGCGTTGGGCGGCAACATCACGAACACGGCGTTGCTGCCCCGGAACGCGTTGGTCAGTGCCTCGACGTCGCCATTCTCGGCCACCGCAATCTCGCCGCCCAGCGTCGCCCATCGGCTCGATTTGACGGGGTCCTGAACGATGGCCCGCAGCGGGAGGCCCGCCTTGAGCAGATCGTGACCGATAACGCCGCCGACTCGTCCCGTGATACCCATTACGGTGTACATGGCCATTCCTCGCGCGCAATGTCGTTGCCGTAAAAGTACCACGGGAGCGTCGACGCTTCACAGGAGGCCTACAGGTGGACGGCGTCGGCGCTGGTCGACGCGTTGGTCGGCGCGGCTTCCTGCGGGGCTGCGCGGCGTGCGTTGAGCATCGCGGCGGCGGCGTCCGCGAGTCGCACGGCTTCGCGTGCGCGCTCGCACATATCGCGCTCGTAAGCGGCGAGGGCCTGCGCGAGCGGCTGCTCTCCGGCGGCGACTGCTTGCAGATGGCGGGTCAGCATGGCGGCATCGCAAAGCGCCGTGTTGGCGCCAAGACCGCCGGCGGGGCTCATGGTGTGTACGGCGTCGCCCAGTCCTGTCACACCGTCGAGTTGCCACGGCAGCGGGCTGGTCGTGCTGCGTACCGGCATGGTGCGCACGGTGTCGGGCACCGCGTGCGCAAAGAGCGAGCGCAGGTGCGGGTGCCAACGGCGCGTGAGTGTGTCGATGTGGGCGAGCGGCACGAGGCCGGACGCGTCGGCCGCCATCCCTTCGCGGCCGAGCAGGGCTTGCGATGGGCCGATGAATGCCCAGTACAGATAGTCGGAGACCGGCGAGAGCGGCATGCGGGTGGCGTCGCCGGTGCCGGCGTTCGTGCCATCCGTGCCATCTTTTTGCAGGTTAGACGTCGCGTACCCGCCGGTGCTCGATTCGCGGCGGAACAGCATGGCGTCGACCACGACGGCAAAGCCATCGGCAAACACGACGGTGCTGCCTTCCATCAACGTCGCCTCGCCGTGGCTGTCCATTAGCACGAGTAGTGCTGTCGATACGGGCGTGAGGCCGTAGAAACAGACGTTGCCGGTGTCACGCGGCGTCATGCCCGGCAACAGGTGCTCACGCACGCGCGAGTGGGTGCCGTCGGCGGCAACGACGAGGCCCGGCACGCTGCACGTACCGTCTTCGAAATGGGCAATGCGTTGCCCGTCGGCAGCGCGTGTCGTGTGCGTGAAGGTCTTGCCGAAATGCACGTGATCGAGAATGCCGTCGAGCAGAATCTCGCGCAATGTCTGCCGGTGCATGCTTAGGTCGCCGGGCGGGGCGCCGTCGTGCGTTTTGGGGCGCGCAATGTTTCGGCGAGGCTGGGGGGCGGGGCGGGGCATAGCTGTCGGCTCGGTATGTGACTCGTGCCAGCTCGGCGGCAGTACGACGTCCGCATCGTCCAGCGCGGGCGTGACGAAATGGCCGCCATTACGCGCAACGGCGGCGTGCTTGCGCAGGCGCTGTGCCTGTCCGTCCGGGAGGCATTGGCCGATGGCGTCGAAACCGTTGGCATCGATGCGCAGGCGGTAGCCCTGAAAGCGGGCGGCGGGGGCGCTGTCCCGCTCGAAGACGTCGAACGGGATTCCGGCGCGGCGCAGCCCCTGCGCGAGACACAGGCCGCCGAGGCCGGCGCCGATGATGGTGACATGCAAGGCAGACATGATTTTCGGTGACCCCCCTGGGGCGGTCGGTTGTTGCACTGCGATCATTGTCTGCGCGACGACGAGTGACCTGATAACATCGTTTGGTCATTCAATGATGCAAATCGGACAAACTCATGAGCACTGACCGAACGCCCATGAATACGGACCAAGTGCTGGTCTCGTTCTCGGACTCTCCCTTTGCCCGGTACAAGCCCAACGACCGGCTCGACGGACCGCCCATCTGGGCGTTCGGCGGACATGACCATCAGCGCAGTCTCTTCCGGATGGGCACGCGAGAGCTCGACTGGCACTCGCACGTGCGCGGTCAGTTGTTCTGTATCCACTCGGGATTGGTGCACGTGCATACACCCCACGGGTCGTGGTTGCTGCCACCGTACCGTGCGGGCTGGATTCCACCGGGTATGACGCACCGCGTAGCGTTTATCGGCGTGGTGAGCGGGTGGATCGTGCTGGTGGCGCCCTCGGCCGGCGAGCGCTTGCCGGTGACGCCACGTGTGGTCGGGGTTTCCGAACTGCTGGCCGCGTTGGTCAAGCGGGCCGTGACGTGGGCGGCGCGCGACGAACTGACCGAGGACGAATTGCGTCTGGCGCAGGTGCTGGTCGATGAAATCGAGCGTGCGCCGGCGGAGCCGCTGAGTTTGCCCATGCCGATCGATGCCCGTGTGTCGCGGATCGCGCGTGCCGTGCTGGAGGACCTTGGCGGGCAGGCGTCGCTTGAGGCGCTGGCGCAGCACGCGGGGGTGTCGTCGCGCACTGCGCGGCGTCTGTTCGTTGCGGAGACCGGCATGGGATTCACGCAATGGCGACAGCAGGCGCGGCTGGTGAATGCGCTTGAACATCTGGCCAGAGGCGAGCCGGTCAGCACGATTGCCGATTCGCTGGGCTATTCCACGCCGAGCAATTTCATCGCCATGTTCCGGCGGGCATTCGGCGAGTCGCCGGGGCGCTACTTCAAGCAGGTGGGGCCGCGTGTGCATGTGGACGAAGGGGATGGCGCATGAGTCGCACGGGGGAGTCGTCTGTGAGGGCCGTCGATACGCTGGTGATCGGTGGCGGGCAATCGGCGTTGGCAACGGCGTATTTCCTGCGGCGCTGGCAAGTCGATCATGTGTTGCTCGATGACCAGCCCGAGGCGGGAGGGGCGTGGCAGCGTGCATGGCCGTCGTTGCGACTTTTCTCCCCGGCGCAGTGGAGTTCGTTGCCGGGATGGCCGATGCCGGGTGGTGAGCGGCACTATCCGTCGCGCGATGAGGTGGTGGCGTATTTGACGGCGTACGAGGCGCGGTATGGCGTGCCTGTTGAACGGCCGGTACGGGTGGCGCGCGTCGTTCGTGAGCCGGGCGGGAGCGCGTTGCGGGTGGAGACGGACCGAGGCGCTTGGTTGGCCAAGACAGTGATTAGCGCGACCGGGTCGTGGCGTTCGCCGTATATCCCGGCGTACCCGGGGCACGCGTTGTTTCGCGGACGGCAATGGCACTCGGCCGACTACCGCGACGTTGGCGATTTGCGTGGTGCGCGCGTGCTTGTGATCGGTGGCGGCAATTCGGGGGCGCAGATTTTCGCGGAGTTGTCATCGACGTGCGATGCAACGTGGGTCACGCTGGCACCGCCCGAATATCTTCCTGACGACGTCGACGGGCGCGTGCTTTTCGAGCAGGCGACGGCACGATGGCAAGCGAGGCAGCGTGGTTTGCCCGATCCGTTTCCGGACAGTGGTCTGGGACGCATCGTGATGCTGCCGCCGGTAAGAGAAGCGCGTGATCGCGGCGTGCTGAACGCGGTGCGGCCGTTCGAGCGTTTTGTCGACGATGGCGTTGTGTGGGCGGATGGCACGCATACGCGGGTCGATGCGGTGATCTGGTGTACGGGGTTTCGTCCGGCGCTGGGGCACCTGGCCGGATTGGGTCTTACCGATGACGACGGGCGGATTCGTGTTGACGGCACGCGGGCGATTGACGAGCCGCGTTTGTGGCTGGTCGGTTACGGAGAGTGGACGGGCTACGCGTCGGCGACGCTCATTGGTGTGATGCGCAGTGCGCGTGCGACGGTACAGGATGTCGTGGCGTGTTTGGCGCAAGGGGCTGCGCGGACTACGCAGAACCAGCGGGGTGTGGTGGCGGGATAGAGTGATTCCATGCAGTGCCCGATGGATGCGAGGGCGGCGCGGAGAGTTTGGTAAATGTCCGCGTTTTTTCGCGAAATAACAGGGGCTGCACTCCGTATTCAACCTGCCGTGACGAGACGTTTCAGACGTGTCGGCACGGCGGAAGGTGCAGGTAGAGATGGGAACACTCCGGAAATTAGTCCCGCGCCAAGCGCGCGCAGGTATCGGCGACGCCGACAGTCACGACAGGAACGACAGCATGAGACTTCACGAGCGCGTAACGAAAATCGAAGCGGTCTTGCCGACGCTTGCGACCAAGGAAGACCTGGCGCGCGAGGTGGGCACGCTGCGCTCCGAAATGCATCAGGGATTCGCGAAAGTGAATCTGGAGTTTGGCAAAGTCCGGCAGGAGATAAGCGGCGAGTTTGCCAAAGTTCGACAAGAGATCGGCGGCGAGGTCTCCACGCTCCGAGGCGAGATTGGCAGCGTTAAAGAGGAGGTCCGCGAGCTACGCCAAACGGTGTTCTCCGAAATCAACGGATTGCGCATCGAGATGCATCAGTCGATGGGCGCGTTGATGTGGCGGTTGATCGGTACGTTGATCACGGTTTGCACGGCGTTGGTCGCTGCTACCCACTTCATATCGAGAGGTGGCTAATTGGTCGATGCCTCGGTAAATCCCGCGTAAAGCGTTGGACAGCATGGGAAAAGGACCGGCGCTTATCGAATGTCAACGCGCTGTGTCACGTGATTCGGAAGTTACTGAAACTCAAGTGCCCTCCTCGCTGCGATGATGGAAGTGCCCCCACTTTGGTATGGCAACTTCTGTTCAAGGAGCGATCGATGAGTGACGCGAAAGATGATGACACGCAACCTCCGAAGCGCAAGCGAGGAAAAGGCAAGCGGGCCGGGGCGGCAAAGCCGCATCCGGTGCCTCAGGCGCTCCCACGAGAGGGCTACGTCGTCTGGTTTCTGAACCACGGCAAATTTCTTGGCTATGCATGGAGCGAATCGGAACAGGAAATCCGGCGTGCCCATGTGAAGAACGCTGAGCACGCGATTTACTTCGATACCTTTGCGCAGGCCGCCGTCGTGTCAGCGAAGTTGATCAGTCCGAGCCGGGTATTGCATTCGCCCGGGCCCGGCATGTCGCCGACAGTGATGGGATAGGCGATGGAATAACTGATGTAGTCAGTACGGCTTATGGCTCGCTATTTCAGGCGGGCTTTTTTTATTTGAAACGGGAAAAGTGCCCGGGGCCGGAAATTAGCGTGGACTGTTCGACACCGTAAGAAATTGACGAGAACTCGGAGAACCCAATGTTCGTGGGGGGGGCGGTCAAGCCAGCGGCACATCTTCAACCGAACACATATGGGTGCCAGTAACTTCGATCATCGCGAAACCAGTCAGCAAACTCATCCCGATCGAACACGATGAGCTGCGCCATATCCATGTCATATCGACGAAACAAGGCCAACAGTTCTCTCACTCCACCTTCATCAATCAGCGATTCATCAATTGAGATGAACAATGTCTTCCCCTGACCCTTGACCTGATTGATGAAACCTATTCCCTTCAGCCAAGCGAAGAATGCTGACTCATCACCTGAGGAGAGGAACCGCACTCCAGTTGCCCGCAACGCCAAAAAGCCATTTTGCTTAGTCATCTGCGTGCCCCTCGAGGATAAACATGGATGTGCCCTCCGCCGGGCGTTTGCACGTCTCAATGCGGTCCAGCTAGTGCCTCGCCACCGAGGGCCAGTAGGTGGCCTCGTTTTCTTTTTTGTCCTGTGAGTTCGCTGCGATTGTCTTGAATATTGCGGCGGCGACAAGCCACAGAGCTGCAACCACAGAGACGCACCCGAACATCAAAGTGGCAGGGTTCTTGGAATGGTCTGATGGCAGTGATCATAGCCGCGATTTCAGGTTCGCTGAAGGCCAGCCAACATGCGGCACGTTTGCGCGGTTACGCCAAAATTACGCTAAAACAATCAGGAAAGTCTTGCCAGAACCGGCAGGAGTGGTGCCCAGGGCCGGAATCGAACCGGCACGCCTTGCGGCGGGGGATTTTGAGTCCCCTGCGTCTACCAATTTCACCACCTGGGCAGGTGTGCGTTCACCGAACGGTGTCGCAGCGTGATACTCGTCTGGCGGGCCTGTTCGGCTACCGGACGAAGGCGAGATTATGACCGAATTTTTTGATGTCGACAAGCCCATCGATAGTATCAAACGCCGGGTCGGATTCTTCGTCGTCCCGATCCGGCGTTCTTCATGCTCAATGCAGCTTTTGCTGGCCTTCCAGCACGCGCAGTAACGACGACGTGTCGTCATGCCCCCAGCCGTTTTCCATCAGCGTCGACAATTGCCCCTTCACCAGCGACAGCGCGGGCAACGCCAGCCCCGCATCCGCCACGGCGTCCAGAATCATCGAGAAGTCCTTGTCGTGCAGCCGCGCTTCGATGCCGGCCGAGAAGTCCCGGCGCGCCATCTTCGGCCCCATCATGTCCAGCATGCGGCTGCCCGCCAGTCCCTGCGAAATCGCCTCGATGACCTTGTCCTGATCTACGCCGTTACGCGCAGCAAACAACATCGCCTCGGCGATTCCCTGAATGTTGATGACCTGAACGATCTGATTGCACGCTTTCGCCACCTGACCCGCCCCCGTGTCGCCAACGTGCGTGATCGTCGTGCCCAGCGTCGCCAACAAAGGCTTCACCTTCTCGAACGCTTCGCGCGGTGCGCCGACCATGATCGACAACGACGCGTCCGCTGCCCGCGACGGCCCACCCGACACGGGCGCATCCACCAACTGAATGCCCTCGCGTGCCAGACGCACCGCCATACGACGGGTGGCCTCCGCCGAGATCGTGCTGTGGTCGATGCAGATCGTGCCGGGCCGTGCGCCATGAATCACGCCGTCTTCGCCGAGCAGAACCTGCTCGACGTCGTGCGTGGTCGTCACGTTGGTGATCACGAAGTCGGCTTCCGCCGCTGCCTGAGCCGGACTCGAAAACGCCCGTGCGCCATTCTCAACGTACGCGGCCGCAGCTTCCGGGCGTCGCGCGTAGACGTGCAACCGATGACCCGCCGCCATCAAATGACGCACCATCTGGCCGCCCATCGCGCCCAGACCAATAAATGCAATGGTGTATGTCGTCATGCCGCGATCAATCCGAGACGTACACGAACTTGCCGTTCTTGATCTGACCCATCACGCCAGCGCGCTGATCCAGACCGACGTGATCGGCCGCGCTCAGATTCATGATGCCGTTGGGGATCGCCAGGTTGTGCGTCGATTCGAGCGCGTCACGCAATGCCGCACGGAACGCCGGCGTACCCGGCTGCGCCGTCTTGACCGCACGCGGCACCGCATCGTTGAGCAGATCCCACACGCCATAAGCATCGGCAGCAAACTGCGTCACCGTATCCACGCCGTATTTCGTCTCGTACTTCTTCGTGAACGCCAGCGCCGCGGTACGTGCCGGATGCCCAGCGGGCAGCGTCTTCGCGACAACCCCCGGTTGCGTCGGGAACAGCGTGCCTTCGACATCCTTGCCGCCTACGCGCACGAAGTCATAGGTCGCGATGCCGTGTGTCTGATAAATCTTCCCGGCATACCCGCGCTCTTGCAGCGTGCGCTGCGGCAGCGCCGCAGGCGTGCCGGAGCCAGCTACCAGAATCGCGTCGGGCTTGGCCGCCATGACCTTGAGCACCTGTCCGGTCACGCTTGTGTCCGTGCGATTGAATCGCTCCTGCGCCACGATCTTCAGCTTGCGCAACTCGGCAAACTTCGAGAATTCTTTCCACCAGCTCTCGCCGTAAGCATCGGCAAAGCCAATGAACCCAACGGTCTTGATGCCGTGGTTGGCCATATAACGCGTCATCACGTCGGCCATGGCCGAATCGTTGGCGGCCATCTTGAATGCCCAGCGGCGCTTGGCATCCTGCGGTTCAACCGCCACAGCTGACCCGATGAGCGTGATCATCGGCGTGCTGGCTTCCGAAATCGGGTCCAGCATCGCCAAGGCGCTCGGCGTGATGTTCGGGCCAACGATGACGTCGACCTTGTTCTCGCTCATGAGCTTGCGGGCATTCTTCACCGCCGTGCCGGGGTCGGAGCCGTCGTCTAAGAAGATGTAATGCGCCTTCTGCCCCCCGATCTCGTCGGGCCACAACTGCATGGCGTTCTTACTGGCAATACCGATGGCCGCCGCCGGACCGGTAGATGACAGATCGATGCCGACGGTAATGTCGGCGTGTGCTGCCGTCACCACACCCGTCAGGGTCATGGCGAGTAACACGCCCGACAGGCGAATACCGCGAAGGGGTGAGCGCATGGGGTCTCCTTTTGGTCGAATCACGCAAGGATACCGTACGCCGCGAGCCGCGCAAACGCTGTCAAAAGACCGGCTTGCGAGCCACATAAAACAAAGGCGCTGCTATTGGATAGCAGCGCCTGATGATCGGGAGGGGGATGGCCTGAACGGGGCCATCCCGCAACGTCAGAGCTCGTAGCTTTCGTGCTCGCCGCGCAAGGCCTGTTCGACCAGCTTGCGTGTGAGAATCGGCGACAGCAGCTCGACCATCGTATACACATAGCCGCGCAGGTAGGCGCCTTGCTTGAGCGCCACACGGGTGACGTTCGTGCCGAACAGATGCCCGACCTGAAGCGCGCGGAGATTGCGATCGCGCTCGGGGTCGAACGCCACGCCCGCCAGAATACCCACGCCGAGCCCCAGTTCCACGTACGTCTTGATGACGTCCGCGTCGATGGCTTCGAGCACGATATCCGGCTGCACATGACGCAGCGCAAACGCCTGATCGATCTTGGCGCGCCCGGCGAACTGCGGGTCGTAAGTGATCAGCGGGTACTTCGCCAGATCCTCGATGCCAACCGACGACAACTGCAACAGCGGATGGTCAGGCGGCACCACGGCCACGTGCTGCCACTGATAGCACGGCAGCGAGACCAGATCCTTGTAGCCCGCGATGGCTTCCGTCGCGATGGCCAGATCGGCCTGATCGTGCAGCACCATCTCGGCGATCTGCGTCGGACTGCCTTGCAAGATCGACAGACGCACCTTCGGGTAACGGCGCTTGAACTCGGCCACCGCGTGCGGCAGCGAATAGCGCGCCTGCGTGTGGGTCGTCGCAATGGTCAGGTTGCCCTGATCCTGTGCGGCGTAGTCCTTGCCGATGCGCTTGAGGCTTTCGACCTCGAGCAAGATCCGCTCGATGGACTCGAAAATGATGCGCCCCGGCTCCGTCAGATTACGGACGCGCTTGCCATGACGGGCAAAGATGTCGACACCCAGCTCTTCTTCTAGCTCGATGATCGCCTTTGAAACCCCCGGCTGGGAGGTGAACAGCGCTTTGGCCGCTTCCGTCAGATTGAAGTTCTGACGAACGGCTTCGCGCACAAAACGGAACTGGTGCAGGTTCATTTGTATAACTTTAGAAAATATACAAACAATTTTTAATTCGTTTGAAGTATATAGCGTTTTCATTACAGTGGGTGCCACTGTTTCGATAACGTTATTCCTTTCAGTCATTTAGACCCATCAGGAACGTCATACATGTCGCTGTGGCTCGAACCCATTTCCGGATTTGGCGTCGGCCTGCTGGTCGGCCTGACCGGGGTGGGCGGCGGCTCGCTGAAGACGCCTCTGCTGACGCTCCTGCTGGGTTACGCGGCGCCGGTCGCCGTGGGCACCGATCTGGCGTTTGCCGCCGTCACCAAGAGTTTCGGCACGGTGGCGCACCGCTCGCACGGCCATGTGAAGTGGCACATCGTGCGGCGCCTCACGCTCGGCGCGCTGCCGGCGGCGCTGGTGACCATTCTCGGGCTGAAGCGCCTTGGCGGCATCGATGACAACGCCTTGCACGTCATCAAACTGACGATTGCAGCCTCGGTGCTGCTCACGGTGCTCTCGCTCCTGTTTCGCGCCAAGTTGCTGGCGGCCCTGCGGGCGCACCCGAACTGGCAGCTGACGGGCCGCACGCAGACGATTGCCACGGTACTCGTTGGCGCGGTCATCGGTGTGCTCGTGACGATTTCCTCGATTGGCGCCGGTGCCGTGGGCGCGACGCTGATCCTGATGCTGTACCCCCAGTTGGAACCGGCGGAAGTCGCCGGTACGGATATCGCCTACGCGGTGCCGCTCACGGCAATTGCGGCGCTGGGCCATATCTGGCTCGAGACGGTGCACTGGGCACTGCTCGGCAGTTTGTTGATCGGCTCGCTGCCAGGGATCTGGCTGGGCGCGAAGCTGACCCGCCATTTGCCCGAGCGCATCGTGCGCGGGGCGCTGGCGGCCACGCTCACGCTCGCGGCAGTCAAGCTGGTCGGCTGACACCCCACACAAAACAAGGAGTTCGCGACATGCGAAACGAATCCCGTTGGCAGCCGGCGGTGTCTGCATCGTCAATGTCGCCCGCTGCCCCGGCTGCCGTGCCGTCGAGCGTCGCGCACGCCGAGCATCTGGACGCGGCGCTGCTCGACGACATGGAGGCCGTGCTGGCCGAGCGTCTGGCGCGTATCGCCTCGCTGCATCGCAACGTGAAGTTTGCGAGCAGTCTGGCCGCCGAAGACATGCTGATTACGCACGTCATCCTGCGCCAGCAACTGCCGATCACGATCTTTTCGCTCAACACCGGCCGTCTGCACGACGAGACCGTCGGCATGATCGACAAGATCAAGGCGCGCTACGGCTACGACGTGGTGCAGTACACGCCGCAGCCCGATGCGGTCGAGAAATACGTCAGCGAGCACGGTGCCAACGCCTTCTATGAAAGCGTGGACCTGCGCAAAGCCTGCTGCCAGATTCGCAAGGTCGAGCCGCTCGGCCGTGCGTTGGCGGATGCGGACGCGTGGCTCACGGGCCAGCGTCGCGAGCAGTCGGTGACGCGTGGCGAACTGGCATTCGCCGAGCAAGACGAGGCACGCGGTATCGCCAAGTACAACCCGTTGTTCGACTGGACGGAAGCGCAGGTGTGGGCGTACCTCACCGCGCGCGATGTGCCGGTCAACCCGCTGCATGCACGCGGCTACCCGAGCATCGGGTGCGAACCGTGTACCCGCGCGATCCGCCCCGGTGAAGACAGCCGAGCGGGCCGCTGGTGGTGGGAGTCGCGCGACAGCAAGGAATGCGGGCTGCACGCGGGCAACCTGAGCAAGATCCCGGTCTCGGTGCAGTCGAACTGACGCGCACGCGACAGACCAACAACACCATGCGATGCGACGCCGCGCTTCACGAATAAGCCGCAAGCGACGCATCGAAGCAAAACGAATCACGGAATCGTCAAGGAAGGGAACACTATGGGTGCGATGCACGAAGTCGCGCAGGCCAGCGGCGCGCGGATGGATCATCTGGACTGGCTGGAAGCGGAATCGATGTACATCCTGCGCGAAGTCGTGGCCGAGTGCCGCAAGCCCGCGCTGCTGTTCTCGGGCGGCAAGGATTCTGTCGTGGTGCTGCACCTCGCGCTCAAAGCCTTCGGTCTCGGCCCGAACCGCAAGACGGTGTTGCCGTTCCCGCTCGTGCATATCGACACCGGTCATAACTACCCGGAAGTCATCGAGTTTCGCGACCGTCATGCCAAGGCACTCGGCGCCGAACTGATCGTCGGTCACGTGGAAGATTCGATCCAGCGCGGCACCGTGCGTCTGCGTCGCGAAACCGATTCGCGCAACGCTGCGCAGGCGGTCACGCTGCTCGAGACGATTGCCGAACACGGCTTCGACGCGATGATCGGCGGCGCACGCCGCGACGAAGAGAAGGCCCGTGCGAAAGAGCGCATCTTCTCGTTCCGCGACGAATTCGGCCAGTGGGACCCGAAGGCGCAGCGCCCGGAACTGTGGCACCTGTTCAACGCACGTCTGCACAATGGCGAGCACCTGCGCGTGTTCCCGATTTCGAACTGGACCGAACTCGACGTGTGGCAATACATCGCCCGCGAGAATCTGGATCTGCCGTCGATCTACTACGCGCATGAGCGCGAGATCGTGCGCCGCAACGGCTTGCTGGTGCCGGTGACGCCGCTCACGCCGAAGCAGAACGATGAGTCGAGCGAGTTGGCGTCGGTGCGTTTTCGCACGGTCGGCGACATCAGCTGCACGTGCCCGGTGGCCAGCGTCGCCGCCAGCCCGGTGGAAATCATCGCCGAGACGGCCGTGACCGATATCACCGAGCGCGGCGCCACGCGCATGGACGATCAGGCGTCCGAGGCGGCGATGGAGCAGCGCAAGAAACAGGGTTACTTCTAAGTCGCACGATAGAAAACCCGGCTTTTCGAGCTAACAGAAATACGGCCCGCCGGCGCGCGCAGCAGATTGCGCGCAAGCGCCGGGGCCACGGATTCGAGTGGATTTGACCATGAGCCTCACCCCTCACCAAGAAGATCTCGGCGTACTGCGCTTCATCACGGCAGGCAGCGTCGACGACGGCAAAAGCACGCTGATCGGCCGCCTGCTGTACGACAGCAAGGCCGTGTTGACGGACCAGCTTTCGGCCCTCGCACGTGCCAAGCACAAGCGCACGGCCGGCGAAGATATCGACTTCTCGCTGCTCACCGACGGCCTCGAAGCCGAGCGCGAGCAGGGCATCACCATTGACGTGGCGTATCGCTACTTCACGACGGCGCGCCGCAAGTTCATCATCGCGGACACGCCGGGTCACGAGCAATACACGCGCAACATGGTTACCGGTGCGTCGACGGCTCACGCCGCCATCATTCTGGTCGATGCCACACGCGTGACCGAAGTCGATGGCCGGACCGAGTTGCTCGCACAGACCAAGCGTCACAGTGCCATCGTCAAGCTGCTGGGCCTGCAACACGTGATCGTCGCCATCAACAAGATGGATCTGGTCGATTACAGCGAAGCCACGTTCGACGCGATTCGTGCCGCCTATCTGGAACTGGCGCATCGCCTCGGTTTGCAAGACGTGCGTTTCGTACCGGTGTCGGCGCTCAAGGGCGACAACATCGTGCTGGCCAGCGAGCGTATGCCTTGGTATCAGGACGAGCCGCTGCTCGACGTGCTTGAATCGCTGCCGGTGGCGCAGACGGGCGGCGAACTGCGTTTCCCGGTGCAATTGGTGGCACGTCAGGATGGCTCGCACGCCGATGACTTCCGGGGCTACATGGGCCGCGTGGAATCGGGTTCGGTGCGCGTCGGCCAAGCGCTGCGCGTACTGCCCGCCGGGCGCGATGCGACGGTCGCCGAGATTGTCGGCCCGCGCGGTCTGCTCGAAGAAGCGTTTGCCGGCCAGTGCGTGACGATTCGTCTGGCGGAAGATGTGGACGTCTCGCGCGGTGACACGTTCGTCACGGCCGAGTCGGCCCTGCAACCGTCGCGCAAACTGTCCGCCGATGTGTGCTGGTTCGATGAAGACGCGTTGGCACCCCAGCGCAAGTACGTGCTCAAGCAAGCGACGAGCTCGGTGTACGTGAAAATCGGCAGCGTGGATACGGTGCTCGACGTCACGACGCTGCTGCATGGCACGGACAAGACCACGCTCGCGATGAACGACATCGGCCGCGTGCAGTTGAGCCTGCAAAAGCCACTCGCCGCCGATACGTATGACGCGAACCCGGCCACGGGCGCCTTCGTGCTGATCGACGAAGCGACGCATCACACGGTGGCTGCGGGCATGATCCGATCGCTGGCGGCGTAACCGGTAACTGGTCCGCTACGCGTCAATCACAAGTATTCATCGGCTTTTCACGGCGCACGGCTCCCTCTCGAAGGGGCCGGCGCCCACTCCTCACGACGACGGCTGCAACATGACGGTGACTTCTTCGCAATCTGCCGCACTTCCGGGCAAGGTCTATCTGGTCGGTGCCGGCCCCGGTGCCGCAGACCTGATTACGGTGCGCGGCGCACGCTTGCTCGCGCAGGCCGACGTCGTGCTGCACGACGCACTGGTCGAGCCGGAAATGCTGGCGTTGTGCCCGCAGGCGAAATTGATCGCCGTGGGCAAGCGTTGCGGCAAGCACTCCAGCGCACAACACTTCATCAACAAGCAGTTGATCGATAACGCGCGCACGCATGCGCTCGTGGTGCGTCTGAAGGGCGGCGACCCGATGTTGTTCGGACGCGCCGATGAAGAGTTGCGCGCACTGGAAGCGGCCGGGATTACGGTGGAAGTCGTGCCGGGCATAACGGCGGCGCTCGCCAGTGCCGCTACGCTGAAAAGCTCGCTGACGCTGCGCGGCGTTTCCCGCAGCGTTGCCTTCGCCACGCAAAGCCGTGCCCCCGAGTCGGCAGAAATCACGGCGCAAGCCTCCGCCGATTCGCTGGTCTATTACATGGGCCGCGACGCCGCCCAACGTATCGCCGGTGAACTGATCGCTGCCGGCAAGCCGGCGGCTACGCCGGTGGCAATCGTCGAAGCTGCGACCACGCCCCGCGAACGCAGCGTCGTCATGACGCTGGACGATATCTCGCGCGGCGTCGCGGCCGGTTGGTTCGACAGCACGCAGCCGAGCGTGCTGCTGATTGGCGACGCTTTCGCGCAGGCACAGGTGTCGACGTCCTCGCCGGCGATGCACGCCGGCGCGTCGCTGGCCGCCTGACGCATGGCGGCATAGTGTCGCATCGGCAGGCCGGTGGTTCTCCCGTCCGCCCTGCGGCGAACAAAACCTTACTGCGTCAGACGGAATAAATCCTGCACGCTGCGCCCCTCGGCGATCGGTGCGTGTGTCAGTTGGCCGACATCGACGCGTCGCATCATGACGGCTGGGCCGCCCGGAAACCTGAACGCGCCATAGGTTGCGCTCATGCGCTTGAGGTGCCGGATCGTGGTCTCGAGCACAACGGCCTTGTCGGGATGGACGACGATGCCCGTCGCCGGGTCGAAGAAGAAATACTCCGTGCGCATTCTGATGACCCGGCGTCCGAACAGCATGATGTGATGCGGGGTCGTCATCTCGTAGATGCGCTCGATGTTGGCCTTGCCATCGAGTGCCGCGCCGAGATTGTCGATGCTGAAAGTGCGCACGCTGTCGGCGCCCGAGTGGATGGCATTACCGGCGTACTCGCTCGCCCCCAGACTTTGCATCTGGTCCACGTATTGCTGCGTCGCCGGTGCCTCGGGCGCCATCGCGAACTCACTCTGATGGGCCAATAGCGTCCCTTCCTCCCCATCGCGTACCGCCACCGCCATCGCGCGCACCATGCCGTTGTCGAGCGTGCCAGCTGGCACGCCGGGAATGTCGGTCACGCGTGTGACGACGGCACCCCCGGCGGCCGCTTCGGTCTCGATATCTGAAACCAGCTCACTGGACGCCTCCGCGGCCAAGGCGTTTTCGACTTCGCCGGCAATCTCACCCAGCGTGGCGTAATCGGAAATCTCCGGCGCGATGAAGAGCAGCATGTGATACGTGGCGGGCGCGCGCTCTCCGATGGGCTGGGTGCCCCGCAGAAAGGCCTCGTTCTTCGCGTTTCTGAATACCTTGCGTTCGGCAAGCGTCGCCTCGTTACGCACGGCTTCGAGTCGCGCGCCGTAGGCCTGATCGATTTCGTAGGCCAGATGGGGTTCGTTGAGTGACGAACTGGCCCCGACTTCGGACTGCGGTATGACGCGCCACCCGCCGGTGGCGTCCAGCCGCATATGAGGTCCCAACTCGTTGGTCTCGGGATGCCACAGACGGAACTCGCCCGCACCGAAATCGAAGGTGAGATGGGCGTAGGTGAATTCGTCGACATGCGCGATGAATTCACCGTCGACGTAGTACAGCCCGTCAATGACCCCGCTAACGCCGTCCAACGGGCCGTCGACGAAAAAGTGATACTTGGCGCCGCCGGGCAGACGGCTGAGTATCTGAAGGCGCAGCGCGGAGATGCCTTGGCTGCCAATGGCGGTGGCCAGCGATTTCCAACCCTCGGGGCGGGTATGTTCATCGCCGAACGCGGCCAGAAGCGCGCCGATCATGCCGTCCGAGATGCTCGCGGAAATCGACGCCGGCCGGACGATGTCGGCGGCCCAGGTACCGAGCCCCATTGTCATGTCTATCCAGCGGATCGCGCGCGCTACGCCGACCACCGATTCCCCCGAATTGCCGGTGGTCAGCGTCGCGTTGAGATACGCGCTCGAGTGGTTCAACATCCGGTCGGCGACCACCTGAAAGGTATCGCCGTCGACAGGCGCGCCAACGGTATCGGGCAGCGTGTCCGTGGTGGACGCCTCGGCGGCAAACGCTTCCAGTTTCGCGTTGGCCTCGCGTTTTCGATGCGGTTGAAGCAGGGACAGAAGACGGCGTCTGCCATCGGGGCTGCGTGCTTGCTCCGTCAGCCACGTCTGCATGGCAGCCCGGCTGTCGAAACCCGTGACTTCACCGTTTCCCGTGCCGGGGGCGTACATCAGCACCTTATGCGTTCGCGCGTCCGTGAAGAGCATTAACCGTGTCGGTACGCCGCCGAGACTGATCCACTCGCGCGAATATCGCGTGGGCGGTGCGACCCCGATGGGGATGCGGTTGTCGCCGCGCTGCGAATCTTCGGCCACGGCTTGGGCGAGGGCGACTTGGGCTGGGTCCAGCTTCTGTTGTAACGCCAGCGAGAGCGCATCGATGCCGAAGCTTGCCCTGAGCACCTGACGCAACGACCCGTGCCGCGCGGCAATGAAATCCTCCAGCGCGTTCCGGTAATTCTCCTGAAAATGGTCGAAGGGAACGCGGCGCATGAAGGCGTTCGCGTCCGGCAGGGGAAGCGTCGAAGCAGCTTGTCCGGTCGGGGCGTTGGGGGAGCGTGCTACCCGCGCGAGTCGCATGACTTGTCCCGTGAGCGGAACGGGGGGCCTGCCGCTGACCGCTTCGAGAACGGCGTTGGTCAGACTCATCGAGGTGATGGTGGTCGCGTTGCCGGATGAGGTGCCGGGAGGTGACGGCGTTTGCGTGCAGATCTCCAGCCGGATGAGATCGGGGTCTAGCGCCTCGGCGTCGAGTGCCTTGAGCGCATCTCGCGCGGCGGCTCGCGCAATGCGCCGCTCGTCGGGCAGCAGCATCGAGACTTGTGCGCGCAGATCGAGCAGCGATTCGATGGACGATTCGATGTCTTCCGGCAACGCAATGACGCGGGCGGCCGGTCTGGCGCCCAGTGGAAGGCTCGTCCCCAGTGAGGTGCCTGACTGCAATGATTGATAGCGGGCATGCGGTGTCGCGCCCGCAAACCACGCGGCGTGGTCTTCCGCCCGTGCGGAGGTGGTGGCCCGTGTCACGTCGAAGGCGATGTCGTCGAGGACGACGGTGAGGGAAGCGGCCCGCGCCACGACCAACGGGTCAGCCGCGAAGGGCTTCAAGCGGAAGCCTGTGTCGTTGCGCGGGGCGTGCTGAGTGTTCGGTGGCGTCGATCGGGCCGATGATGTCACGCGCAGCGGCAGACGAGCCCGTACGGCACCGGTCAGGCCGGAGGTTGCCGACGCGAGGTCCGCCTGCAACGCGGAGAGGTTCGCGTATTCCCGCCAAGGGTGGGCGTCGCCGGCGAGATACAGCAACGCGCGTCCGTCGTCTTCGTGTTCGGTGGTGGCGAACATCGCAGCGATCGGCAGCGTATCCGATACGCCCAAGCCGGTGAGATGCACGGTATAGGTGCGCACGTACTCGAGCGGTCCCTGACTGGCGTAGACGGGGGTGTCCAGAACGATTTGCCCGAGAACCACGGCATCCGCAGACAAATGCCCGGCGGCGTAGGACAACTGAAGATCATCGCGGGCCATGTGACGCTGGGACGCATCGAGTTTCTTCAGGAAGCGCTGTGCTTCGATGCTCGATTCACCTTGCTGCCCCAGCCATTTCCATTCGGTCAGCGCACCGAGAAACGTGTCGATCGACAGCCCCGGTACCTGCTCGCTGGCAGGGTGTTTGCGGTGCTCCTTCAAGTCGCCTGCGTAGACACCGTAATTCTCGATTCTCAACTGCTGCTGGCCGCTAACGATACGCATTGCGGCTTCCACGATGGGCGTGCGCGAACGCAATGCCGAGCGTTGCAGGTGACGGATGTCGTAGGACTGCGGAGCGTCCGGAAAGTCGAACGTATCGAACTGGTACAGGAACACGTTGTCGAGCGTGGGGGCGTTTTTGTCCGGCAATGCCGCACGGGTCAGTCGTCGCGTGAAACTGGTCTCGATGATTTGCGTGAGGTTCACCGTGCTTTGCGTCAGCCGGAAAGCTGCCTTGTGCTCCATGGTGCGATTTCGCAGCAAACCGATGAACGCCGCGACTTCCTCGTGAAACGTCGCGGACGATGCGATGCCGTCGATTTCCGGGCGCGGCGCGGGAACGACGGCCGGCGTTGACGATGCCTCGACGAATTGCCCGGCTGGCGTTGCCGTGCTGGATACCGATGCTTGCTCGGCGCTACGTCGCGCACGCAGATCGTTCACGTGCGCGACGTTGTTCCGAAGCGGGGTGACGTCGGATGCCTGATCTTGCGCGCCGGGCGCGTGTTGCCCTGAACGGTAGGCCAGCACCGCATCGGCCAGACGCGTGAGAGTGCCTTCACCGGACGGCTCGGCGAATGGTGAAGCGGCATCGACGAGATGCACTGAACGCGTGGTTTCGGATGCCGCCCGGCTTCCCGGCGCGGTAGTCGTCTGTGTGGCGTACAACCACCAGAGCACGAAGCCCATGACGCCAGCGTCCCGGAAGTTCGGCGGGCGCGGCGCGGACGGGAGCGGTTGTGCTGCGGGGAATGCCGATTCGGACGGATGGCCGTGACGCGCCTTCGGATCGTGGCCGGAGCCGGCCCAGCGAAAGCGTACCGCCGCCTCGTGCAGAAGGCGAAGCCATTGCGTGACCTGCGCGCGCCACTGGTCTGCGGGGAGGGTATGCGCCAAGTCGCCGGCCTCTGCACGCGAAACGGAGCGTTGTAGGTCGCGCAAGGCGCTTGTCGATACGGCACGTTGCATGACGTCTCGCACGCTCTCCGACGGGCGGCGCAGACTCAACGCCTTCGTCAGGCTATCGAGAATGAGCGGGGCGAGGTCTTCGTTCGCGGCGAGGACTTGAGCGATGTCGGGGAGATCGTTTCTGATCAACTGATCGAGTTCGCTCTGCGACAGTCTCGACTCGATGACATGCAGGGTAAAGCCGAGTGCGGCGGCGAGATCGCGCGGTATATCGAGCATCTCGCGCGCCGCTTCGGAGAGTTGCAGGAACGCGTTGTTGGGCAAGTGCCGGGGCGGATTGATCGCGGGTTTCGGCATGGTGCCCGGCACGGCGCGCAAGTCGGTGATGATGCCTGGCATAAGGGGCTCGGGAAGTCCTGATAGGGCTGCGCAGACGAGCACGGCACGCGCCCGGTGGGCTTCCGGCCGTTGCTCAGATAACCGGACGCACGCGTCGCGGTGACACCGATTGTTGGACTTGAGCCCGTCGGTCCGATTTCATTTTTTGTCTGCGGGACCGCATTGGGAATTCGCCGCGCGGGGGCGAAGCGGAGCGGGAGAGGCGGGAGAAGCTTGGGAAGCTGGAGGGAGCCAGTGGCGTGGCGACGCCGATGGCGGTCAGACCGGGTCGCCGGCGTCGAGTTGATGCAGGCAGTAATCGCCGATGGCGTTCAGCACGTCGTCGTTTTCGCCGACAGCACCGGCAATGTCGATCTGCACCTGCGGATGCGCCTGACGTGCCTGCTCGATGAGCGCGGGGAGGTCGCGCCGGACGTGTCCGCCCTGCCCGAAGAAGACGGGCACCACAGTGATATCGGCAGCACCTGCTGCCACTTGGGCGTCGATGGCATCCAGCACGCTGGGTGTCATCAGTTCGAGAAAGGCCAGACGCACATCCACGCCGGGGCGGCGAGCGGCGACGATGGCCTGCAGGCGCTCGAACGGTTCGGCCCAGCGCGCATCGCGCGAGCCATGGCCGAACAGGATGAGCGCCTGTTTCTGCATCAGTGTTTGTCCACCCAGCGCAGCGCCGCGATGGCGAGCACCAGATAAAGCAGCGACGGCAATGCCGCCGTGAACCATGCCGGCCACGTGTTGAGCAGGCCCAGATGCGAGAACAGATTGTTGAGCAACTGGAAGCTCATGCCGAGCATGATGCCGCCGAACACCTTCAGGCCGATGGCCCCGGCGCGGGCGTGCAGGTAGGCGAACGGGAGTGCCAGCGCCATCATCACGAATACCGCGAACGGATACAGCAGCTTTTGCCAGAGCGCCAGGTTGTAGCGGTCGGTGTTCTGCTGGTTTTCCTTCAAATGGCCGATGTACTTGTACAAGCTGCCGATCGCCATGTTGTCAGGCGAGACCATCAGCACGGACAGAATCTGCGGCGTCAGCTCCGACTTCATCTGCACCTTGTCGATGTGGATCTGCTTGCTCTGTACGAGCGCGCGCAGCGGGTCTTTGCTGGCCGTGGCGTCGTCGGTGGCGGAGAAGACGGTCTCCGACACGTCGGTCAACTGCCAGAAGTTCGGGGTCTGAAACTGTCCGAGCTTTGCAAGACGCACGCTGTCGAGGCGCAGCGACGAGTCGAATTCGTAAATGCGCACGTCGGCGATCGTGTTGTCAGGGTTGAGCGTACCCACGTTGATGAAACGCGTGACCCGTCCGCCTTCCTGTTCGACCGTGTCCTTGACCCAGACCCCTGAACGGAAGCCCGCCGAGACGGAGCTGCCCAACGCTTCGAGACGAATCTTCTGCGCGAGTTGCTCGGCACCCGGTGCGACGAACTCGCCGATGGCGAACGTCAACAGCACCACCGGCAGGCCGATCTTGAGCAGCGAGCGCAGCGCCTGTCCGGTGGAGAGACCCGAGACGCGGAAGATCGTGAATTCCGAATTACCCGCCAACTGCGCGCAGACATAAATCGCGGCAATCAACGAAGCGACCGGAATGATTTCGTACATGCGCTGCGGTGCGAACAGCAACACATAGGCGAGCGCGTGCTGGAAGCGGTAGTTGCCGCGGCCCACGTCGCCCAGTTCGCTCACCAGATCGAAGAAGACGAACAGACCGACAAACGCGAGCAGGACGAACAGGAACGCCAGATAGATCTGGCGCGCCAAATATTTTTCATAGACGCGCATCAGCGAACCCCTCCTGCCGTCGGCTCGCTTCGTTCGACATTGCCACGATTGCGTTTGCGGCCGAGCAGCCCGCGGAAGCGCATGCGGCGCACGTACAGCAGCACGATGACGATGAGGGCGATGGCGTGGAGCAGCCACACGCCGATGGCGAGCGGCAGGCGCTCCTGCGCCACATAGGCCTGCGACAAGCTCAGCAAATTGGTGTAGCCCAGATAGATGAGCACGGCCATGACGAGGTTGACGGTGCGGCCATGGCGCGGGTTCTGATACGCCAGCGGCACGGCCAGTAGGACGAGCGAGAGCGCCAGCAGGGGCAGACCGATACGCCAGACGATTTCGCCGCGGAAGATCGGATTGGCAATCTCGCGGAACAGACGCATGGTCGGCACGCCCTTGGTCGGGGTGTTGTCGACGTCGGTCGTGGCCGGGTTATCGATCTTCACGCCGTAGCGCTCGAATTCCATGACGCGGTAATCGGGCTGTCCGGGCACGCCGTCGTAGCGTCGGCCGTTTTCCAGCACGATGTAGCGGTTGCCGTCCTTGGCCGTCTCGATGTGACCTTCTTTCGAGACGATGACGTTGACCTTGCCGTTCTCGGTGCCCGAGACGAAGACGTTGTGCACCTTGGTGGCGTCGGGCGAGACGGTTTCGACGAAGAACACGCGGTGATTGGCGGCGCTCTCGCGGAATTGGCCCGGCGCGATCATCGAGACGTCGTCGCGCTGGGCGAAGCGGGCTTCGAGCGCGGAGATCTGGAGGTTTGCCCACGGCCACGCGACCAGCGCGCAGAACGTGATGACGGCCAGATACGGCGCAGCAAAGCGCAGCACCGGCTTGATGAAGTCGTTGATGGACAGACCGGAGGCAAACCACACGACCATTTCGGAGTCGCGGTACCAGCGGGTCAGTACAAACAGGATCGAGACGAACAGCGTGACGATCAGAATCACCGCGAGGTAGCCGACCACGGCCAGACCGATGAGCACGAGCACGTCGCGCGGATCGGCCTTCCCGGACGCTGCGAAGCCCAGGATGCGGATCATCATCGTGGTGAGCATGACGGTGATCAGCACCATGAAGACGGCCCCAGCGGTGTAGTTCAGCTCACGCTGTAGGGAACGCTGAAAAATCATGTGATGAAGATTGGGGAGCTCTCGCGGTTGGGCGAGCGCGGAAAAAAGCGGATAATTGCGGCTCGTACGAATTTTACCCGAGGAAAGCGCGATGGACTTTAGCACAAAAGCCTTCGATTCGACCAAGACCGGCCTGGCCGATCTCGCCAATGCGAAGACGGAATGCCTGGTGGTCGGCGTATTCGAGCAACAGCCGCTCGCGGGCCTCGCCAAGGCGCTCGACGCCGCCAGCAAGGGCCTGCTCGCCCGCATGGTCAAGCGTGGCGAACTCGACGGCAAGCTCGGCAGCACCCTGATGCTGCACGAAGTCGCAGGCTGGAGCCCCGCACGCGTGCTCTTCGTCGGCCTGGGCCGCGAAGACCAGCTCTCGCAAAAGGGTTTCAACGATGCCACGCGCGCCGCCGTGCGTGCCGTGCTGGCCTCGCGCGCTGCCGACGCCCTGTGGACGCTGCCGCAAGCCAAGGTGGCCAAGCAGGACGCCGCGTGGGCCGTGCGCACCTCGGTGCTCGCGCTGCGCGACGCCACCTACCGCTTCACCCAGATGAAGAGCAAGGTCGAGCCGGCCAACTTGGCGCTGCGCAAGATCGTGTTCGCCGTCGCCCCGGAAGACCTGAAGGCCGCCAAGCTGGCTGCCAAGCGCGGCGAGGCCATTGCCAACGGCATGTCGCTCACGAAGGATCTCGGCAACCTGCCGGGCAACGTGTGCACGCCGACGTATCTGGCCGACACGGCCCGTAAGCTGGCCCGCGAGTTCAAGCTCAAAGCAGAGATCCTCGGGCCGAAGCAGATCGAAGCGCTCAAGATGGGGTCGTTCCTGTCGGTGTCGCGCGGTTCGGTCCAGCCGCCCCAGTTCATCGTGCTCAAGTATGAAGGCGGCCCTGCCAAGCAGGCCCCGATTGTGCTGGTGGGCAAGGGCGTGACCTTCGACTCGGGCGGCATCTCGCTCAAGCCGGGCGAGGGTATGGACGAGATGAAATACGACATGTGCGGCGCGGGTTCGGTGCTCGGCACGATTCGTGCGGTTGCCGAGATGGGCCTCAAGCTCAACGTGATCGCGGTGGTGCCGGCCACGGAAAACATGCCGGGCGCGCAAGCGACCAAGCCGGGCGATGTGGTGACCAGCATGTCGGGCCAGACCATCGAGGTGCTCAATACCGACGCGGAAGGCCGTCTGATCCTGTGCGACGCGCTCACCTATGCCGAACGCTTCAAGCCGGCTGCCGTGATCGACGTGGCAACTCTGACGGGCGCTTGCATCATCGCGCTGGGCCATGTGAATTCGGGCCTGTTCTCGAAGAGCGATGCGCTCGCCGACGAACTCGTGGCTGCCGGCCGTACGACGGGCGACACCGCCTGGCGTCTGCCGGTCGAAGACGAGTATCAGGAGCAACTGAAGTCGAACTTCGCCGATATGGCGAACATCGGCGGGCGTCCGGCGGGTAGCGTCACTGCCGCCTGTTTCCTGGCACGCTTCACCGAAAAGTACGAGTGGGCGCACTTGGATATCGCCGGTACGGCATGGAAGAGCGGCGCGGCTAAGGGCGCGACCGGTCGTCCGGTGCCGTTGCTCACGCAGTTCCTGATCGATCGCGAGGCCCGGTGACCCGCGTCGATTTTCATACCCACGTCGCGAACCGGCTCGATTACGCGTGCCGGTTCGCGCGCAAGGTCTATCTGGCTGGGCAGACGCTCGTGGTCGTCGGTGAACCCGACGTGCTGCGGGCGTTCGATCAGGCGTTGTGGACGTTTTCGCCGCTGGAGTTTGTCCCGCACTGCTTTACGCGTGACGATGAAGCGGCGAAGACGCCCGTCGTGCTAGCCGGGCCGGACGAAGAGGCGCAGCACCATCAGGTGCTGCTCAATCTGGCTAACAGCGTGCCGACGCACTTCGCGCGCTTCGAACGGGTGGTGGAAATCATCGGCGATGCGCCCGAGGATCTGGCCGGCGCCCGCGAGCGTTACCGCTTCTACCGCGATCGCGGCTACACCCTGAACAACTACGACCAACGAGGCTGACCGTGACGAACGAGCCCGAGCGCAACGACCCCGGCATTCCCACGCTGACCGAAGTGCTTGCGCCCGGTGAGTCTGCGCCTGCGAGCGTCGCGCAAGGCGCTGCGGCTCCGGTGCAGGAGGGCGTGCCGGCAGATGTGGCGGTGTTTGCCGAGCGGGTGAGCGCGCGGCTCACGCTGCAACTGGCCGATGAGATCACGACGATGGTGGAGCGGCGTTGTCATGACGCGTTGATCGATCAGACGTCCTGGCTGGTGCAACTCATCGGTAAGCAGGTGGCGGATGCCTTGCAGGCACAACTGCCGGATCGCATCCGGCAGGCCGTCATCGAGGAAGTGGCGAAGCAGGCCCGCTCGCAGGGCTGAGTGGGGGTAGGGGCGGCCGGCTAGCCGTGCCGCCGCGCTGCTTCAGGCCCCGTTGCCCGCGCTCAGCGGATGAAGCCCAGAATCCAGTAGGCAAGCCGCTCGGCTTCACCCGGTGCCAGTTGCGGACTGGCGGGCATCGGAATATTGCCCCACGTACCGCGACTCCCTTCCGAAATCGATTGGGTAAGCTTTTCCGCCGCGCCGTTCTGTCCGGCGTAGCGCTTGGCAATGTCGCGAAAGGCCGGCGCCAGTAGCATGCGGTCGACCGCATGGCATGTCATGCAATTGCGCTCGCGCGCGAGCTTCAGCATGGCCTGATCGGTCGCCGACGTCTGGGCGGCCGCACTCGGCGGCACCAGCGCGATCAGCGTCATCAGCAGGCCTGCAACCACTACGGCGATTTTGTCGCCTGAATCCTTCATGTGATACTCCCCGATCGTTGACGGATCGCGATGCGAGGCTGCGTGATAGTGATGTGAAGCTGTGGCGCAGGGCGCATCGACGCGCCATTATACGGCCGCCGCCGACGCCTTCTGTGCACGCAACGGCCCAATGAAAACGGCACGTCTGCCGGGGAGGCCAAACGTGCCGCAACTCACTGCACCGATGCCGCTGCGCGAAAGTCGTCGTCATGACCTTCGCGCAAAACCGGCATGCGTCAGCCGGTCACCGCGCCCTTGTTGGCAGGCTGTGCCAGCGCGGCATACTTCGCCATCACGCCACGCGTGTAGCGAGGCGCAGGGGCCTTCCATGCAGCGCGGCGTTTGGCGAGTTCGTCGTCGGGCACGTTCAGTTGCAGCACCAGTTTGTGCGCATCGATGGTGATCGAGTCGCCTTCCTGCACCAGTGCGATGGTGCCGCCCACGAACGCTTCCGGGGCCACGTGGCCGACCACCATGCCCCACGTGCCACCCGAGAACCGCCCGTCGGTGATGAAGCCGACCGACTCGCCGAGGCCCTTACCGATGATCGCCGAGGTCGGCGCCAGCATTTCCGGCATGCCCGGCCCGCCCTTGGGGCCGAGGTAGCGCAGCACCAGCACGTCGCCAGCCTTGATCTTGTCGGCAAGAATCGCGTCCATCGCGCTTTGCTCGTCGTCGAACACGCGTGCCGGTCCGGTGATGACCGGATTCTTCAGGCCGGTGATCTTGGCGACGGCGCCGTCTTCGGCAAGGTTGCCCTTGAGGATCGCCAGATGGCCTTCCTTATAGAGCGCCTTGTCGATCGGGTAGATCACATGTTGATCGGCGCGCGGCACCGACGGCACGTCCTTCAGTTCTTCCGCAATGGTGCGGCCGGTGATGGTCAGGCAGTCGCCATGCAGCAGGCCCGCGTCGAGCAGCAGCTTCAGCACTTGCGGAATCCCCCCGGCCTTGTGCAGATCGGTCGCCACATACTTGCCCGACGGCTTCAGGTCGCAAATGACCGGCACGCGGGCGCGCACGCGCTCGAAATCTTCAATCGACCATTCGACTTCGGCGGCGTGCGCAATCGCCAGATAGTGCAGCACGGCATTGGTCGAGCCACCGGTCGCCATGATCAGTGCGACGGCGTTTTCGATGGACTTGCGCGTGATGATGTCGCGCGGCTTGATGTCTTTCTTCACTGCCTCGATCAGCACGCGCGCCGATTCGGCCGCCGAGTCGACTTTTTCCTGATCGGGGTTGGCCATCGTCGACGAGTACAGCAGCGACATGCCGAGGGCTTCGAACGACGAGCTCATCGTGTTGGCCGTGTACATGCCGCCGCACGAGCCGGTCGACGGACACGCGTTCTTCTCGATGCCTTTGAAGTCGGTCTCCGTCATGCGCCCGGCGGTGAACTCGCCCACGGCCTCGAACGACGAGACGATGGTCAGGTCTTTGCCCTTCCAGTTGCCCGGCTTGATCGTGCCGCCATAGACGTAGATGCCCGGCACGTTGATGCGGGCCAGCGCGATCATGCCGCCCGGCATGTTCTTGTCGCAGCCGCCGATGGCAACCACGCCGTCCATCCACTGACCCTGCACAGCCGTCTCGATACAGTCGGCGATGACTTCGCGCGAGACGAGCGAGTATTTCATGCCTTCGGTGCCCATCGACATGCCGTCGGAGATGGTCGGCGTGCCGAAGGTCTGCGGGTTGGCCTGATGCGTTCTGATCGCTTCGACGGCGGCGTCGGTGAGGCGTTGCAGGCCGGCGTTGCAAGGCGTGATCGTCGAGTGGCCGTTGGCCACACCGATCATCGGATTGTCGAAGTCTTCTTCCTTATAGCCCAGCGCGTAATACATTGAGCGGTTGGGCGAGCGGGCCACGCCTTGCGTGACGTTGCGCGAACGACGGTTGAATGCCATGACTGTCTCCTCTGTCCTGTGGGGATGCGCCGCTTTCGTTACGCAGACACATGCGTTGTTGTATCACACGTCGAATACAAAAACGGCGCGCTCCAAATGGGGCGCGCCGTGTGGCTTACGTCAGGTTGCCAGTGCGAAATCAGCCACGTTTGGCCAACTTCAGTTGCGACAGGTCGCGCACGGCGCCGCGATCGGCCGACGTCGCCAGCGCTGCATACGCTTGCAGGGCCTGCGACACCACGCGCTCACGGCCAACCGGCTGCCATGCGTCGTCGCCACGGGCTTCCATGGCGGCACGGCGGCGCGCCAGTTCTTCGTCGGAGACGGCCAGATGCATCTTGCGCTGCGTGATGTCGATCTCGATCACGTCGCCGTCTTCCACCAGACCGATGGTGCCGCCTTCGGCCGCTTCCGGCGAGGCGTGACCGATCACGAGGCCGGACGAACCACCCGAGAAACGGCCATCGGTGAACAGCGCGCAGGTCTTGCCCAGCCCCTTCGACTTCAGGTACGACGTCGGGTACAGCATTTCCTGCATGCCCGGGCCGCCCTTCGGGCCTTCGTAGCGGATCACGACCACGTCGCCCGCTTGCACCTTGTCGCCGAGAATGGCTTCGACGGCGTCGTCCTGGCTTTCATACACACGGGCACGGCCGGTGAAGACCCATTGCGATTCGTCCACGCCGGCCGTCTTCACGATGCAGCCCTTTTCGGCGAGGTTGCCGTACAGCACGGCCAGACCGCCATCCTTGGTGTAGGCGTGTTCCAGATCGCGGATGCAACCGGTTTCGCGGTTCACGTCGAGGCTCGCATACGTCGACGACTGGCTGAACGCCACGGTCGTCGGCACGCCACCCGGGGCGGCGCTGTAGAACGTTTGCGCCTTGTCGTTCACCTTCTCGGCGCTGGCAGCCACGTCCCAGTTGGCGATGGCGTTGCCGAGCGTGCCGCTGTGCACGTTGCCGCACGAGGTGTCGAGCAGGTTGGCGCGCGCCAGTTCACCCAGAATGCCGATGATGCCGCCGGCACGGTGCACGTCTTCGATGTGGTACTTGTCGGTCGCCGGGGCGGCCTTGCACAGGCACGGCACGTTGCGCGAGATGCGGTCGATGTCGGCCATCTTGAAGTCGACACCGGCTTCCTGTGCGGCGGCCAGCAAGTGCAGCACGGTGTTGGTCGAGCCGCCCATGGCGACGTCGAGCGTCATGGCGTTTTCGAACGCAGCCTTGGTGGCGATATTGCGCGGCAGCACCGAGGCGTCTTCTTCCTGATAGTAGCGGCGGCACAGATCGACCACGAGGCGGCCGGCTTGCTCGAACAGCCCGCGACGCCAGGCGTGCGTGGCGACGATGGTGCCGTTGCCCGGCAGCGCGAGGCCAATGGCTTCGGTCAGGCAGTTCATCGAGTTAGCAGTGAACATGCCCGAGCAGGAGCCGCACGTCGGGCAGGCGCTGCGCTCGACTTCGGCCACTTCCGCGTCGCTGATCTTCGGATCGGCGGCCTTGATCATGGCGTCGATCAGGTCGATCTTGGCGATCACCTGACCGTCGCCCGACTTGACCTTACCGGCTTCCATCGGGCCGCCCGAGACGAACACGACGGGGATGTTCAGGCGCATGGCGGCCATGAGCATGCCCGGGGTGATCTTGTCGCAGTTCGAGATGCAGACCATGGCGTCGGCGCAGTGCGCGTTGACCATGTATTCCACCGAGTCGGCGATCAGTTCGCGCGACGGCAGCGAATAGAGCATGCCGCCGTGACCCATGGCGATGCCGTCGTCGACGGCAATGGTGTTGAATTCCTTGGCGACGCCCCCGGCAGCCTCGATTTCCTTGGCGACGACGGCGCCCAGATCGCGCAGGTGCACGTGGCCCGGCACGAACTGCGTGAAGGAATTCACCACGGCGATGATCGGCTTGCCGAAGTCTTCGTCGGTCATGCCGGTGGCGCGCCACAGCGCGCGGGCACCGGCCATGTTGCGGCCGTGGGTGGAGGTGCGGGAACGGTAGTGAGGCATGGTCGTCTCGTGAAACGCAGTGTTTGTGGGTAAAGAATGGTCAGGCGAGTCGTCCGGCTTTTGGGCAGCCACGCATCCAAGCGGGCTTTGGCCAGACTGAATTGGACGTTAAGATTCGTCTTTCCTTCAATGCTTGTCAAATATATTATTTGACTCGGATTAGGTCGGAAAACATATCATGGATCTGCGTCAATTTCGGTATTTCGTGGCGGTGGCCGAAGAGCGTCATTTCGGCCGGGCCGCGCAGCGTCTGGCGATGACCCAGCCGCCGCTCTCCCAGCAGATTCGGGCGCTGGAGGCGTCGCTCGGCGCCCCGCTGTTCGTGAGAACGAACCGCTCGGTGGAGCTCACGGCGGTCGGGCGGCAGTTGCTGCCCGAGGTGCGGCGGATTCTCGCCGATGCCGAGGCGCTGCCTGCGCTGGCGCAGGGGCTGGCGCACGGCGAGGTCGGCACGCTATCGCTTGGGTTCGTGTCGACGGCGGACTACGGCATCCTGCCGCCGCTGCTGCGAGAGTTCGGCGAGCGCTATCCGCGCGTGCGCCTGCAATTGCTGGAGGCGACGAGCGACGTGCAGGTCGAGGCGCTCATGGACGGCCGGATCGACGCGGGCCTCTTCATCCCGCCCGTGCCCGCGCGTTTCGCGAACGAGCTCTCGTATCTGCCGATCATGCGCGAGCCGCTGATGCTGGCGTTGCCGGCGGGGCGGGGGGGGCGGCGGGGTGGGGCGAAGCAGTCGAAGAAGTCGAGCGATCCGGACGAAGCGAACGAAGCGAACGAGCCGGTCAGCCTGACGGACTTTGCCGACGAGCCGCTGGTGATCTTCCCGCGCCGTGTGGCCCCGGCGTTCTACGACATCATCATGGGATGCTACGGGGCACTGGGGCTGACGCCGCGTGTGGGGCAGGAGGCGATTCAGATGCAGACCATCGTGAGTCTCGTTTCGGCGGGCATGGGCGTGGCGCTGGTACCGCAGTCGTTGTGTCATCTGCGTCGCACGGGCGTCGAGTATCGTGCGCTGCGTGAGACCAGTGCGCTGATCGAGACCGGGCTGCTCTGGCGCACGGCGGAGGTAACGCCCGTGCTCGAAGGCTTTCTCGAAACGGCACGCGGTGTGGCACAAACACCGCCCGGTGCCACGCTGGTGGACTAGGGCCGATTCCCCCTATTCCCCCCTGTTTTCCCTATGGCTCGTGGTATTGTGCAGGCCATCCGACGGCACGCCGGAATCTGTGTGTCATGACGCGGCGGCACCGCTTTTTTGTGAATGGCGGCGCGCGAGTTCACGGAAATTTTCGGAACTTTTGTTCACGAATCCCTATCTTCTGATCCATGCTGATTCATCCTCAATTCGACCCGGTCGCGATTCACCTCGGCCCGCTCGCCATCCGCTGGTACGGCCTGATGTATCTGGTCGGCTTCATTCTCTTCCTGCTGGTCGGACGCTTGCGCGTGCGTCAGCCGTCAATTGCCGCGCAAGGCTGGAAGGCGCAGGATCTCGACGACATGCTGTTCTACGGCGTGATCGGCGTGATTCTCGGCGGACGGCTGGGCTATGTGATTTTCTACAAGCTGTCGTTCTATCTGGCAAACCCGCTCGACATCTTCAAGGTGTGGGAAGGCGGCATGTCCTTCCACGGTGGCTTCCTTGGCGTGCTGGTGGCGATGTGGCTGTTCACGCGCCGCCGGGGTCATTCGCTGCTCGAAGGCACAGATCTGATCGCGCCGATGATTCCGCTGGGGCTGGCGGCAGGGCGTCTGGGCAACTTCATCAACGGTGAGCTGTGGGGCCGGGTGACGAGCCCCGATTCGCGCTGGGCGATGCTGTTCCCGCAAGCGGCGGCGGAAGACGCGCAATGGGCGATGTCGCATCCGCAGGCCATGGCCGATAGCGCGATGCAGATGGTGTTTGCGCAGTTCCATGGGCTGCCGCGCTACCCGTCGCAGTTGTTCGAGGTCGCGCTTGAGGGCGTGGCGCTGTTCCTGCTGCTGTGGTTCTTTGCACGCAAGGCGCGTCCGGTAGGCGCGGTCTCCGGCATGTTCCTCGTGGGCTACGGGCTGTTCCGCTTCCTCGCCGAATTCACACGTGAACCGGATTCGTTCCTCGGCCTGCTGTCGTTCGGCCTGTCGATGGGCCAATGGCTCTCGCTGCCGATGATCGTCGCGGGCGTGATCATGCTGGTGTGGGCGCATCGGCGCGCAACGCCGTCGGTCGCGTCACGCTAGATCAGCTAAACCGCGCGGTCGATTGACCGCCTGCGCAAAATCAAACGGGCTGCCGGTTTTTTCTCCGGCAGCCCGTTTTTTTATATCCCTACGCCGCGTTATCCCGCCTTATCCCGCCTTGCGCTCCAGTGCCCGCAGCGACGCCATCAAATCGCCGAAGCGCTCGCCTTGCACGGTGACGTGGCCGCGCAAGCCTTCGGCGGCGGCGTCGGCATCGCCGGCTTCGATCGCGCGGAAGACGGCGTCGTGTTCGGCAAACGAGTGTCCGAGCCGGTCGCGAACACGCAACTGCATGCGGCGGTAGACGCGCAGCCGTTGATGCAACTGCAACGCCGTTTCGTGAAGATAGGCGTTGTGGCTCGCCGCGTAGATCTGCGCGTGAAAGCTGGCGTTGATGGTGTAGTACCGGTCGAGGTCGCGCGCCTCGGCCGCTGCCTGACTCGCCAGATGGGTGGCGCGCAACTCGGCCAGCTCCGCGTCGGTGATCCGGCGCGCGGCGAGCCGGCCGCACATCGATTCGAGCTCCGCCATCACTTCGAACATTTCGCAAAGCCGCTTCGGATCGACTTCGGCGACTACGGCCCCCCGCCTCGGGCGCATCTCCACCACGCCCGACATGCCCAATTGAATCAACGCCTCGCGCAGCGGCGTGCGCGACACGCCGAACGTGGCGGACAACTCGGCTTCGTCCAGCCGCATACCCGGCGGGTACTCGCCCAGCGCAATCTTTTCTTCGATGGCCTGGCGCAGCGCTTCCGATCGTTTCGGTTTTACCGTCATGACGCTCTCACCAGGACGTAAATCGATCCGGTCGCCCGGGTCGTGGATGGGGGAATTGCGATCAAGGTAACGCGGTGCGCGTTGCCTGAAGATCGGGGTTAACGCCGAAAGTGTATTTTTTACGCGGTCAATTTGTATACACCGTGACGGAATAACTATACGATTTCAACTCGAGTGCGGCAACCACTGCGCTCGAAATATCAAAAAACAAAGCAAGTCATCCGTACATGCAGTGCCGGTTGGGCCGGTGGTGCACCCGGGGCGATCTTCGGCCCGGGCGACGTCAGACACCGTGCTTCGCCGGTTCATCACTGACAGAAGTGACAGGAGACGCCATGGAGACGACACCTTCCCCGCTGCGGCGGCAACTCATGCTGGGCGCCGCATCGGCGCTCGTGACCGGCGGGCTGGCCAGCCCGTGGGGCGGCGCTTTCGCGCAGACCGGTCCGCTCAAGATTTCGCATCAATTCCCCGGGGGCACCCTCACCGAAGGCGACTTTCGCGATCGGCTGTGCCGCAAGTTCGCGCAGGAAGTCGAGAAGCGCACGAATGGCGCGCTCAAATTTCAGGTCTATCCGGGCAGTTCGCTCATGAAGACCAACGCGCAGTTCTCGGCGCTGCGCCGGGGCGCGCTCGATCTCTCGCTGTACCCGCTCCCTTATGCCGGTGGCGAGGTGCGCGAACTCAATATCGGTTTGATGCCGGGGCTGGTCACCTCATACGCCCAAGGCAACGCGTGGCGTGGCGGCGAAATCGGCAAGGTGCTGACCGACGTACTGGCTGAGAAGAACATCGTGATCGTGAGCTGGGTCTGGCAGGCGGGCGGGGTCGCCAGCCGCTCGACGCCGCTCGTTGCCCCCGAAGACGCCAAGGGCATGAAGGTGCGCGGCGGCAGCCGCGAGATGGACATGATGCTGAAGGAAGCCGGGGCCGCCGTGATCTCGCTGCCGTCCAACGAGTTGTATGCCGCCATGCAGACCGGCGCGATGGATGCGGCCATGACGTCGTCGACGAGTCTGATGTCGTTCCGGCTCGAAGAAGTCTCGAAGCATCTGACCACCGGGCGCAACAAGTCTTACTGGTTCATGCTGGAGCCGCTGCTCATGTCGAAGCAGATCTTCGACAAGCTGCCCAAAGACCAGCAGCAGGTCATTCTGCAAGTCGGCAAGGAACTGGAGGCGTTCGGTACCGAAGCGGCCAAGGCCGACGACGCGCAGATTGCCAGCGTCTACACCAAGGCGGGCGCGAAGGTTTATGACCTCGACGAAGCGACGGTGATGAAATGGCGCGACATTGCCCGGCGCACGGCGTGGAAGGACTACGCCAGCAAGTCGGACACCTGCGCCAAGTTGCTCGCGCTCGCCGAGAAGGTGCCTGCATGAGCGGGGTCGCCATGGGGGCCGATCCCGTGGTGCCGCGAACCCGCGTCCTGCGTCGGCTCGACGCCCTCTTGCAGGGCGTGAGCCGCCTGCTCATGGTCGTGTGCATGCTCGCGCTCGTGGGGGCCGCGCTGGTGCTTAGTTACAGCGTGTTTGCCCGGCATGTGCTCAAGCTCGCCACCGACTGGCAGGACGAGGCCGCCGTGTTCCTGCTGGTGGGCGCAACGTTTGTCAGTGCCGCGCACGTGCAGCATCTGCGCGGTCACATCGGCATCGAAGCGATTACGACACTGCTCTCGCCGCGGGTGAATCGTATCCGGCGCTGGTTTGTCGACATCGCCACGTTCGCGTTTTGTGCGTTCTTTTCATGGAAGTCGTGGACGCTGTTCTGGGAAGCCTATGTCGACGGGCAGACCAGCAGCTCGACGTGGAGCCCGCCGCTGGCGATTCCCTATGGGCTGATGGCGGGCGGCATGACCCTGCTCACGGTGCAATTGCTGCTGCAAATCGCCATCGGCGCTTGTGAGATGGGGCCCCGCGCCGATGATGGGCAGGCGGCGAATCGCAAGGGAGACACGCACGTATGAGCGAGCTCACTATTGGCCTGCTGTACGGCGGCGCAACGCTGGTCGCCATGTTCTCAGGCATGCCCATTGCGTTTGCCCTCGGCGCCGTGGCCGTCGCGTTCATGTTCGGCTTCATGCCCGCGTCGTCGCTCGATACGGTCACGCAAAACGTCTACGAGGAGATGGCCAGCATCACGCTGCTGTCGATTCCGCTGTTTATTCTGAAGGGCGCGGCGATTGGTAAATCACGCGCGGGGCAGGACTTGTATCTGGCGCTGCACGCGTGGATGCGGCGGATTCCGGGCGGGCTCGGTATCGCCAACGTGTTTGCCTGCGGCCTGTTCGCGGCCATGGCTGGGTCGAGCCCGGCGACGTGTTCGGCGATCGGCAGTGCCGGCATTCCCGAGATGCGCATGCGCGGCTATTCGCCGGGCTTCGCTGCGGGCATCATCGCCGCCGGTGGCACGCTGGGCATTCTGCTGCCGCCGTCGATCACGATGATTCTCTACGCAGTGGCTGCCGAACAGTCGCTCGGGCGCTTGTTCCTCGCGGGCATCGTGCCGGCGCTGCTGTTAGTGGGCCTGTTCTCGTGCTACGCGGCGTGGCGCTATCGCAAGGAATACGGCGCCGCGCAAGTCGCGCTAGCACGCGACGGCACGCCGTCGCCGTTCCCGAACGAACCGCCCGCCACGTTGCGCGAGAAGCTTGCGCTGCTGCCGCGCGTGCTGCCCTTCATCACGTTGCTGATCGGGGTGATGGCGGCGCTCTACGGCGGGTATGCGACGCCGTCGGAGACGGCCGGGCTGGGCGGTCTGCTCGCGCTGGCGCTCATCGCCGTGATCTATCGCATGTGGCGTCCGCGCCAGATCGCGCCGATTCTCACGAGCACGCTGCGTGAATCGACGATGTTGATGTTCATCATCGGCATGTCGCTGCTGTACTCGTACGTGATGAGCTACCTGCACATCAGTCAGTCGGCGGCGCAGTGGATCGTGGGGCTGCATCTGTCGCGCTGGGTGCTGCTGGTGGCCATCTTGCTGATGGTCGTCGTGCTCGGCTTTTTCCTGCCGCCGGTGAGCATCATCCTGATGACCGCGCCGATCATTCTGCCGCCATTGCGCGCGGCCGGTTTCGATCTTGTGTGGTTCGGCGTGGTGATGACGATTGTCATGGAACTGGGGTTGATTCATCCGCCCGTGGGACTCAACATATTCGTCATCAAGAACACGGCACCCGATATTGCGTTGCGCGACATCGTCTGGGGTGTGATGCCGTTTGTGGTGCTGATGATTGTCGCCGTCGCCCTGATTTGCCTGATGCCGGGCCTCTCGCTGTGGCTGCCGGATTGGGTGATGGGTTAGGGTGAGCAGGCCCTGAGTTGATTGTCCGACTTGAGAGGAAGCCATGAAGGATGAGCCGATCCTGTCCGCGATGACCGCCCCGGTCTCGCTTTCCCTGTCCGCATCGTCCGCATCCTCGGAGCGTACGACGCCCGAGAGTGTGGCCGATGTGAGCGCGCCGGTGCCGTCGCCGTCGAAGCCTTCGCTGAAAGCGCGTTTGGGACAGTGGTTCGGGCGTGGCGGGGCCGGTGGCCCGGGCGGTCCGGGCGAGGGCGGCAAGCCGGAGTCGAAAGGCGACGGCAAGGTCGAACCGGCGAAGCTCTCCGCGCGGGCAGAAGCGGCGCTGCGGCGTCAGTTGGCGCAGTGTCTGTCGGCCCGGCTGACCGATTCGGCGGCCAACGAAGCGGCGCGCGACTTCATGACGCGCTACTGCGAAGCGTCTCCTTCCGAGCAACTCGCGCTGCTGCAAGTGGTCGCAGACGTCTGCGGCAGCACGGACAGCGCCGGCGGCGAGGGCGGGAAGGATGGCGAGGCGGCACCCAAGCGTGCCGCCAGCGGATTGGCGGGCGCGCTCGGCAGTGAGCGTGTGCGCTTTCTCAAGCGCTTCAATGCGCTGCCGGATGGCCTGCCGTTTCTGGTGCGCTGGCGGGCCGACATGCTGCATCACCGCGCAGCCCTGCCGGGACTCGCCGCGCTCGAAGACGATCTCGGCAGCCTGTTCTCGACGTGGTTCGATGTCGGGCTTCTTGAGCTGCATCCGATCACGTGGGACTCGCCCGCGTCGCTGCTCGAAAAGCTCATGCGTTACGAGGCGGTGCACGAAATCTCGTCGTGGGCAGATTTGCGCAACCGGCTGGATTCCGACCGTCGCTGCTACGCGTTTTTCCATCCGCGCATGCCACGCGAGCCGCTGATTTTCGTGGAAGTCGCCTTCGTGCCCGACATGGCCGCCGACGTGCATTCACTGCTCGACGAGAAGGCCCCGCTCGAAGATCTGCGCCGCGTGCGCTGGGCCATCTTCTATTCGATCTCGAATACGCAGCCGGGGCTGCGCGGCGTGAGCTTCGGCAACTTCCTGCTCAAGCGGGTGATCGACGAGTTGCACGTCGATTTTCCGAAGTTGCGCAACTTCGCCACGCTCTCGCCGATTCCCGGGTTTAGCGATTGGTTGAAGTCGTTGCCGGCGACTGGTGTCGCACAAACGCTTGGGCCCAAGCGGCTGAAGCTGCTCGCGCAGGATACGTCGTTGGCCGCCGAGGCCACCGGCGCACAACTGGTTGCGTGGTTGCAGGCGTCGCCCGAGCGCAAGAGTGCACTGGCCCTGCAACGGGCCATCGGCGAAGCGCTTGCTGCGCATTATCTGGCGCGGGAGCGCGTGCGCGGGCAGCCGCGTGACCCAGTGGCGCGTTTTCACTTGGGCAACGGCGCCCGGGTGGAGCGCATCAACTGGCATGCCGATCTTTCGAAGAAAGGGGCCAAGCAGTCGTGCGGCATGATGGTCAATTATCTCTACGAACCTGACGAGCTCGACGCCAACCTGCAACGGCTGATCGATGGCGAGGCGGCGCTGGGACGTGCGGTATCGCGGCTGCTTTAATACGGTGAAATCCGTGCCGGGGACACGTTGCGTGATCACGGCACGAACGACAAAACTTAGGGAGACACCTGTGAGCGAAGTTTTACGCGACGACAGTCTGGCGGACGAAGGGCTGGTGACGCTGACGCTCTCGAACCCCGGCAAGCTCAACGCCATCTCGGTGGCCATGTGGCGCGCGTTGCGGGCGCATCTGCTCGCGTTGGACGCCGAGCCTAATGTGCGCGCGATCGTGATTCGTGGCGCGGGCGGTAACTTTGCCGCGGGCGCAGATATCGAGGAGTTTCCCGTCGAACGCGGTAGCTATGACGCTCTGCGCCGGTATCACGGCGAAGTGATCGGGCCGACGCTGGAAGCGCTGGCAAATTGCCGGCATCCGAGCGTCGCGTTGATCGAGGGCGTGTGCGTGGGCGGCGGTCTGGAGATCGCCGCGCATTGCGATTTGCGCATTGCCGCCGAAGGGTCGCGCTTCGGGGTGCCCATCAACAAGCTGGGGTTTCCGATGGCGCCGGGCGAGCTCAAGGGTGTGCTGGCACTGGTGGGGCGTGCTACGGCGCTGGAAATCCTGCTCGAAGGCCGGGTGTTCGGCGCCGCCGAGGCTCGAGAGAAAGGTCTGCTGACGCGCGTGGTGGACGACGAGTCGGTCGAAGAGGCCGGGTACACTTGCGCCCGGCGCATTGCGGCCGGCGCGCCGCTCGCTGCACAAGCGAACAAGTGGCTGATTACCCGGCTGGCACCGGCCGTGCCGGCGTTGTCCGAAGCCGAGTGGCAACGCGCCTTCGCGTATTGGGATTCCGACGATCATCGCGAAGGCGTGGCCGCGTTTCTCGAGAAGCGCCCGCCGGTGTTTCAGGGGCGATGAAGCGCGTGACCTGACGGCCCGCGAGGCGGGGCAGGTCGTGTTTTATGGGCGGACTTCAGCATCCCCCGTTTTTCCTTTTTCCATCGACGTTTCGATAATTTCGAATCCGGTTCCGTTTATGACGCAAGACGCCAATCTCTATCGACTGTTTGCCGAACGTTTCCCCGCGGACAAATCCGCGTGCGCCATCGAGACGCCCGAGGGGCTTTACTACAGCTGGGACGATCTCGAACACGCCAGCGCCCGCATCGCGAACCTGCTCGCGAGTCTGGATCTCGCCCCCGGTGCCCGCGTGGCCGTGCAGGTCGAAAAGTCACCCGAGGCGCTGCTGCTGTATCTCGCGACGCTGCGCGCAGGGCTCGTGTATCTGCCGCTGAACACGGCGTATCGCGACGCCGAGATCACGTACTTCGTCGAGAACGCAGAGCCCGACGTGGTGGTGTGCAGCCCGGCAAACTTCGGCTGGGTGTCGAAGATCGCCTTCACCAGCGGTGCCAAGCACGTGTACACGCTGGGCGACGATCGCACGGGCTCGCTGCTGGAACGTGCCGCGTGGTTCGGCGACAGCTTCGAAACGGTGCCGCGCGCACCGGAAGATCTGGCGGCAATTCTCTACACCTCGGGCACGACCGGGCGCAGCAAGGGCGCCATGCTGTCGCACGGCAATCTCGCGAGCAACACGCGCGTGCTGCATCAGTTCTGGGGCTGGGGTGAGCGTGACGGCGGCGATGTGCTGCTGCACGCGCTGCCGATCTTCCACGTGCACGGGCTGTTCGTGGCGAGTCACGCCGCGCTGTATTCGGGCAGTAAGATGATCTGGCTGTCGAAGTTCGATGCGCGCGAAGTGCTGCATCAACTGCCGCGCGCGACGGTGTTCATGGGCGTGCCGACGTACTACGTGCGGCTGCTCGCCGAAGCGGGGCTGGATCGCAATGTGTGCCGCAACGTGCGCCTGTTCATCTCTGGGTCGGCACCGTTGCTGCGCGAGACGTTCGATGCGTTCCGCGAGCGCACGGGCCACACGATTCTCGAGCGTTACGGCATGTCGGAGACGGTAATGCTCGTCTCGAATCCGTACCACGGCGACGCCGCTCAGGTGCGTCGTGCGGGCACCGTCGGCGTGCCGCTGCCGGAAGTGACCGTGCGGGTGGTGGGCGACGACGGCGCGGTGGTGGGACAGGGGGATATCGGGCACATTCAGGTCAAGGGGCCGAATGTGTTCGCAGGCTACTGGCGCATGCCGGAGAAGACCGCCGAGGAGTTCACTGCTGATGGTTTCTTCAAGACCGGGGATGTCGGCAAGTTCGATGACGACGGCTACGTGCACATCGTCGGACGCTCGAAGGACTTGATTATCTCGGGCGGCTACAACGTCTACCCGAAAGAGATCGAGAGCTTTATCGACGAAATGGACGGTGTAGCGGAATCGGCCGTGATCGGCGTGCCGCACCCGGATTTCGGCGAAGCGGTGGTGGCGGTGGTGGTGCCGCGCCATGGCGCAACGGCGCCCGACGAGCGCAGCGTGATCGACGGACTCAAGCAGCGCATTGCCAACTTCAAGGTGCCCAAGCGCGTGCATTTCGTCACCGAACTGCCGCGCAATACGATGGGCAAGGTACAGAAGAACGTGTTGCGCGACCGGTTCAAGTAATCGGTCACCGGCAACCGGTAACTGGTCTGACGGGAGGGCACGTGCGCCGGTGGGCGTGGCGCCCTCCCGTTTTGTTTTCGTCAGGCGATCTCGTCGAGCACCTTCGCCAGACTGTCGATCGTGCGCTCGCGGTTGTGAAGCTTCTCCAGCCCGAACAGGCCAAGACGGAACGTCTTGAAGTCGGCCGGCTCGTCGACCTGAAGCGGCACGCCGGCACCGATCTGCATGCCCTGCACGACAAACTTCTTGCCGGAGTGAATGGCGTCGTCGTCGGTATAGCTCACGATCACGCCCGGCGCTTCGAACCCCTTCGCCGCCACGCTGCGGTATCCCTTCTCGGCGAGCAGTGCGCGGACCTTGTCGCCCAGCGATTGCTGTTCCTCGCGCACCTTCTCGAAACCGTACGCTTCGGTTTCGAGCATGACGTCGCGCAACACCCTCAGGGCGTCTGTCGGCATCGTGGCGTGATAGGCAAAACCACCTTTCTCGTAGGCTTCCATGATCTGAAGCCACTTGCGCAAATCGCACGAGAAACTGGTGCTGGTGGTGGTGTCGAGCTTTGCGCGCGCGGCGGCGTTCAGCATTACCAGCGCGCAGCACGGCGACGCGCTCCAACCCTTTTGCGGCGCACTGATCAGGATGTCGACGCCGGTGGCTTCCATGTCGACCCAGATCGTGCCCGAGGCGATGCAATCGAGCACGAACAGGCCACCGGCTGCATGCGTGGCGTCGGCCACGGCGCGCAGGTAATCGTCGGGCAGCAAGATGCCGGAAGCGGTCTCGACGTGCGGCGCAAACACCATCTCGGGCTTGTGCTCGCGAATCGCCGCGACGACTTCATCGATCGGGGGCGGGGCGTACGCGGCCTGACGGCCTTCGGTGACCGGGCGGGCCTTGAGCACTTCGGTGCTGGCCGGAATGCTGCCCATCTCGAAAATCTGGCTCCAGCGATAGCTGAACCAGCCATTGCGAATGACCAGACAGCGCTTGTTAGTCGCAAACTGCCGCGCGACGGCTTCCATGCCGAAGGTGCCGCTGCCCGGCACGATGATCGCGGCTTGCGCGTGATACACATCCTTCAGAACGCGCGAGATGTCGCGCATCACGCCCTGAAAGGCTTGCGACATGTGGTTCAGCGCCCGGTCGGTATAGACCACTGAATATTCCAGCAGGCCATCGGGGTCCACAGTCGGGATAAGGCTGGTCATGTTCGTCTCCTGTTAGCTTTCTACGTGCCCGTCATCCTACCCCGAATGGCTGGGGTGACGAAACCCGAGTGACCACGGGGGCGGGGGGCGTGCGGCGGCGCTTCGGGGATGGCCGTCGGTGCGCTGGTGGGGCGCCGGTGGGGCGAGTTTGGACGCCGCGACGTAAAATACGCGAAACGCAGTACCCCCCTCATCTTGGATACGTAAAGCGGCTTCTGGTGGATCGACAGCACGGTTTTCTCCTCACGCGGCATTGGCGCGATACGCCCGCCGGCACCGAAGTCGAATTCTGGCTCGCCACCGACGACGGGCCGCGACGGGTGCGGCTGCCCGTGCAGACCAACGTCGTTTTCGTCCCCGTCGAACAACGCGCGCGCTTGGAAACATTGCTGCGCAATGAGCGCCAATCCGATCAGTACGAATTGCGCGAGCTGGCACTGACGGATTTTCACCGTCGGCCTGTGCTGGGGGTCTACTGCCGCCATCAACGTCCGCTGCTCAAGCTGGAAACCCTGCTGCGTAGCGCGGGCATCGATGTCTATGAAGCCGACATTCGTCCGCCCGAACGCTTTCTGATGGAGCGGTTCATCACGGCGCCGGTGGAGTTTGCCGGGCAGTTGGGGGCGGAGGGGGGCGATAGTGACGATAGTGCCGATGGCGCCGGCGGACTTATCACCGAAGTACGGATGAAGCCCGCGCCGCGCTATCGCCCGGCGCTTCGCATTGTGTCGCTCGATATCGAAACGACCATCCATGGCGACCTGTACTCGATTGCGCTGGAGGGCTGCGGACAGCGGCAGGTCTATATGCTCGGGCCGGCCAATGGAGATGGTCATGCCGATCTCGACTTCTCGCTGGAATATTGCGACACCCGTGCGCAACTCATCCAGCGCCTGAACGGCTGGCTGGTGCGTCACGATCCCGACGCCATCATCGGCTGGAATCTGATTCAGTTCGATTTGCGCGTGCTGCACGAGAGCGCGACGCGATTTCAGACGCCCCTTTTGCTCGGGCGCGGCGATACGCCGCTCGAATGGCGAGAACATCGCAACCACTTCTTCGCGAGCGCGCCGGGGCGCGTGTTCATCGACGGCATCGAGTCGCTGCGCTCGGCCACGTGGACGTTTCCGTCGTTCAGTCTCGAGAACGTGGCGCAGACGCTGCTGGGTGAGGGCAAGGCGATTGATACGCCGTATGAGCGCATGGCCGAGATCGACCGAATGTTCGCCGAGGACAAGCCCGCACTCGCGCGCTACAACCTCAAGGATTGCGAACTGGTCACTCGCATTTTCGCGAAGACCGGTCTGCTGGCGTTCCTGCTGGAACGTTCCGCTGTTACTGGGCTCGCGCTGGATCGCAGTGGCGGGTCGGTGGCGGCGTTCACGCATCTGTACCTGCCGTCGATGCATCGGCAGGGCTATGTGGCGCCCAATCTGGGCGATGTCGAAGGCGCGGCGAGCCCCGGTGGCTTCGTGATGGACTCGCGCCCCGGCCTGTACGACTCGGTGCTGGTGCTCGATTACAAGAGTCTGTATCCGTCGATCATCCGCACGTTCCTGATCGACCCGGTCGGGCTGGTGGAAGGCATGCATCATCCGGGCGATGCCGATTCGGTGCCGGGGTTTCTCGGGGCGCGTTTCTCCCGTACCCGTCACTGTCTGCCGGCCATCGTCAGACAGGTTTGGCAAGGGCGGGACGAAGCCAAGCGCGAGAAGAATGCGCCGTTGTCGCAGGCATTGAAGATCATCATGAATGCGTTCTACGGGGTGCTGGGATCGAGCGGCTGCCGGTTCTTCGATCCGCGTCTGGCGTCGTCGATCACGATGCGCGGGCACGAGATCATGCGCAAGACGCGCGAGTTGATTCAGGCGCGTGGTTATCAGGTCATCTACGGCGATACCGACTCGCTGTTCGTGTGGTTGCGCGTGCAGCGCACGGAGGCGCAGGCGGAGGACATCGGCCGGGCGCTGGTGACGCACGTCAATAACTGGTGGCGCACGCATCTGCGCGAAACCTACGATCTGGAAAGCGCGCTGGAGCTGGAGTTCGACACGCACTATCGACGCTTTCTGATGCCGACTGTGCGGGGTGCGGAGCAGGGCAGCAAGAAGCGGTATGCGGGGCTGGTGATGCAGCCTGACGGAAGCGAAGCGGTGGTCTACAAGGGGCTGGAGACGGTTCGCACCGACTGGTCACCGCTCGCGCAGCAGTTTCAACAAGACCTGTATTCGCGCATTTTTCGCGGCGAGCCGTATCGGGAGTATGTGAGCGATTACGTGGCGCGCACGCTCGCGGGCGAGATGGATGACCGGCTGGTGTACCGCAAACGTTTGCGCCGCAAGCTGGGCGACTACGAGCGCAACGTGCCGCCGCATGTGCGTGCCGCGCGTCTTGCCGATGACTTCAATCGCCGTCACGGACGCCCGCCGCAGTATCAGAACGGTGGCTGGATCAGCTACGTGATGACGACCGCTGGGCCGGAGCCGCTTGAAGACCGGCGTTCAGCGCTCGACTACGAGCACTATCTGGAGAATCAACTCAAGCCCGTGGCGGACGCGATTCTGCCGTTTGTGGGCGATGCGTTCGACGCGCTGGTCACGCGGCAGATGGGGTTGTTCTAAGTCAAACGGCCAATGAAAAAGCCGCCCGTGAGAGGGCGGCTTTTTCATTGCGTCGATCGGGAAACTCGATGGCAACGCGCGCGAGGCGTAGGCCCCGGCTTACTTCATCTGCACGGTACCCGAGACGGTCACGGTGACCTGCGTCTTGCCGCCTTCGAGTTGCATCGGCGGCGCGGCATCGGCGCTGGCGGCCATCGGGGCTGCCTTCATTGCGTACATGCGCGGCATGATCGGGGCGTTGGCGCCGACCTGCACCTGACGAATCGTGAAGCTCTTGTAACCGAACGCCGTCGCGTTGCTTTGCGCCTGATCGCGGAATGCCTGAATGGCCTGATTGGTCAACTCGGCCTGCGTCTTTTCCTGCGCTTCACGCGAGAGCGAGAACGACACGCCGTCCATTTGCATCTGGCCGGAGATTTCGCTGGCCAGACGCGATGCGGCGCCAAAATCCTTCGACTTCAGTTGCAGTTCGGTGCGGCCGCGCCACGCGGTGATCTTGCCGTCGCGATTGGTCGTCGGATACAGCGAGACGTTACCCGTCTGCACTTGCACGGCGTTCTGCGTCTTGGCCTTGGCCATCGCGTTGTTCGCCTTTTGCGTCAGGTTGCGCGACACGGTGGCGGCGTCGGCGCCTTGTTCTTCCGCAGACATCGTGATGTGCACGGTGTCCTGATCGACTTCCTTCGTGGCGTGGGCTTCGAGGCCCAGCACGCCCGCGAGCTGGCGGTTCGACTCATCGCCCGACTGGGCATAGGCTGCGTTGGCGGCAGTGGCGATCAACAGGGCGGCAGCGAGAGATTTGCGCATAGTTTGTCCTTTTTTGAATGTAAGTTCGCGTCTGATTGGCGAACGTTTGACCGGTTGCCGATGCACGCCGTAGGCCTAAAGGGGGGCGCACTATGCGTTCATCGACAACGTTATAGAGACGCTATCGATGCAAAATTGGTTCCCAATCGCTATTTGAGTAAGTGCTTGGTGATGAATTTCCAGTGCTCGGGGGCGACCGGTGTGATCGAGAGCCGGTTGCCGCGCGCGAGCACGAGCATGCCCTCGAGTTCGGGTGTTTCGCGCATTTCTGTGAGCGGCACCAGACGGGTCTTGCGATCGAGCTTGACGTCGACGAGCAGCCATCGCGGCGTAGCGGGACTGGACTTGGCGTCGTAGTAGGGGCTCTTCGGATCGAACTGCGTCGGGTCGGGGTAGGCGGTCGACGCGACGGTGGCCAGACCGGCGATACCCGGCACGGCGCAGCTGGAGTGATAGAAGAGAACACCGTCACCGACGCGCATGCCGTCGCGCATGAAATTGCGCGCCTGATAGTTACGTACGCCGGTCCATGGCAGGGTTTGCTGCTTGGCACTCGCGAGATCGTCGATGCTTGCCTCTTCGGGCTCGGATTTCATCAGCCAGTAGCGTTGCGTCATGTTGGTTACGGTTGGTTTCAGTTGTTTTTGTTGGCGGAACAGCGGACATCCTCGCATAACTGGCGGAATGCCGGCGCATTTGTAATCGATTGTGTGCCGCGCTGCGATATTGAGCCAATTCCTATACTATGCCTTTGTGAACTTCGTATGACCTTTATGAGCCTCATCATGCAACGGATGAGGCAGCAGGCGAAATGTGCGGTGCAGCAACTGCCCGTCGCCTGCGGCGCCTCGCCCGAGGCGCATGTACGTGCTTGAGCGATACATGTTCAACCGCCTATGCCGATAGGAGAGTGTGTCATGGCAGCAGAGCCGTCAGTCCGAACGAACGCGTTCATCTTCTATTCTCTGGCCACGGTGTCGTTCATCGAGACCAGCGTGCCTGAGTTCGTTTCCACGCTCAACCAGATGTATGGCGACGACGAGGAAATGAAAACGTGGTTGCGCGATACGTGGTTGCCTGAAGAGGTCGAGCACGGGCGTCTGGCCAAGGATTACATCGCACGTGTCTGGCCCGAGTTCGATTGGGCACCCGCCTACGAGGCGTTTCTGGCCCGCTACAAGCCCCGTTGTGACGTGGAGCATATGCGGCCATCCCTCGCGCTCGAGGCGCTGTCGCGGTGCGTGACGGAAACGCAGACCGCCATGATCTACCGCTGCCTCGAATCGTATATGCCGGTGGAAGAGCTCAAGCAGATGATGCACAAGCTGAGCAACGAAGAGGTGGGGCACTACCGGTACTTCCGTAAGACCTTCGACCGCTACAACGCCGTGGAGCAGCACGGCGTCATCAGCCGCCTGCGCACCATGGTGGCGCGCAGCGAACTGGTGCGCGATGAGGACATTGCGTTTGCCTTCGAACCGCTCAACAACTTCTGGCGGTCGCCGCCACCGTTCGAGATGATGAAGTGGGAGGCGTTTCTCGCGATGTCGGGGGACGTCATGAAGCAGTACATGCCGGTGGAGGCCGCGACGCGCATGATGTTCAAGCCGTTGGAGACTGGCTCGTGGTGGCGTGACCGGCCGGTGAAGGCGCTGATGTCCTTCATGGTGAAGCGGCAGTACCCGCAGTTGGGGAGTGAGGCCTGAGGCCTGAGGCCGGCACCCCTAAGCCCGATGCGACTTGATGTCGCAGGCGGTGCCGGGTTTCGATTGGTCGGCTGAGACGGATTCGAGATACCTATGAGACGGCTTCGTGGCGAATTCGACACGTCTCGCCGTCAGCAGACGAAAAAAAACCCCGCCGAGGCGGGGTTTTTCAATCGGCGAGCTAGTTACTTGCTCGTGCCGACCACTTCCACTTCCACGCGGCGATCCGGTGCCAGGCACGAGATCAGCTGAGTGCGGTTCTTCTGGTTGCAACCCGTGGTAACCGGGTTACGCTTGCCCTTGCCTTCCGTGTAGACACGGTTGGCTTCGACACCCTTGCTAACCAGGTAAGCCTTCACAGCTTGAGCGCGGCGCAGCGACAGACGGTCGTTGTACTTGTCCGAACCGATGCGGTCGGTGTAACCCGTGGCGACCACAACTTCCAGATTCAGTGCTTGGACCTTGCCTGCGAGGTCATCCAGCTTTTCCTTACCGGCCGGCTTCAGGATGGCTTTGTCGAAGTCGAACAGGGCGTCGGCTTGGTACGTGACCTTTTGCGACTGGATCACCGGAGCGACCGGGGTCGGTGCCGGAGCCGGAGCCTGAGCGATGATCGAGCCGTCGCACTTGGCGTTGGCCGTCGCCGGGGTCCAGTAGGCATCGCGCCAGCACAGTTCGTCCGAACCGTTCTTCCAAACCCACTCGCCGCTGCCGTTAACCCAGTTGTCGTTGACTGCTTGTTTCGAGGCCGCGATCGGACCCGGAGCGGTCTGGACATAATTTTGAGCCATAGCCGAAGCAGCCATCACTGCGGTAGCTGCAACGATCGCGAGCTTAGCGAATTTATTCATATTTCTCCTCTCGAAATGAGATTACCGCAGGTTTACTGCGAGCCTAGACGACGGAACCAAAGTCTTACATCGCTCGAAGTATAACATCGCCGAGTGCGCGAAAGCATGGCCCATGCACTTCGAATAATGTCTAACTTATGCCGTCGCATTTTGCCATAGCGCTCCTGCCGCCCGCGAGAAAAAACCCAGGTTTGCCGCCCCTCATGGCGCAGTTGTGGTTTGAGCGCAACACCTTTTGAGGCGCCTCGCCAACCGTTTCATTCTTCTTCGTCCGCCGACGTTTTGGCATCCTCGACATGTCTTGTGCGCTGCATCACGCCGGTTTCGGATGCTAATAGCGAGCATGTTAGAATCCCGAGATCATATCGCCGGCAACCGCCTATCGCGATGAGCGTTTGATAGACACGGATAATGGATCAGTTCGCCAAAGAAACTCTCCCGATTTCACTCGAAGAAGAAATGCGACGGTCGTACCTCGATTACGCGATGAGCGTGATCGTCGGCCGTGCATTGCCCGATGTACGTGATGGCCTGAAACCGGTTCACCGCCGGGCGCTGTTCGCCATGCACGAGTTGAATAACGACTGGAACAGGGCATACAAAAAATCGGCGCGTATCGTCGGTGACGTCATCGGTAAGTATCACCCGCACGGCGACGCTTCTGTATACGACACGATCGTTCGCATGGCGCAGCCGTTCTCGCTGCGTTACATGCTGGTCGACGGTCAGGGCAACTTCGGCTCGGTCGACGGCGACAACGCTGCGGCAATGCGGTACACCGAAGTTCGTATGGCCAAGATCGGCCATGAGCTGCTCGCTGACATCGACAAGGAAACCGTCGACTTCGGTCCGAACTACGACGGCAGCGAGAAGGAACCGCTGATTCTGCCGGCCCGTATCCCGAACCTGCTGCTCAATGGTTCGTCGGGTATTGCCGTCGGTATGGCAACCAACATCCCGCCGCACAACCTCAATGAGGTGGTCGAAGGGTGTCTGCACGTACTGAAGAACCCGGATGCCACCATCGATGAACTCATCGAGATCATCCCGGCACCGGACTTCCCGACGGCGGGCATCATTTACGGCATCTCCGGCGTGCGCGAAGGCTACCGCACCGGTCGTGGCCGTGTGGTGATGCGAGCAAAGACTCACTTCGAAGATATCGACCGCGGTCAACGCGTGGCGATCATCGTCGACGAGCTGCCGTATCAAGTTAACAAGCGCTCACTGCTCGAGCGTATCGCCGAGCTGGTCAACGAAAAGCGTCTGGAAGGTATTTCCGACATCCGCGACGAGTCCGACAAGAGCGGCATGCGTGTGGTGATTGAGCTCAAGCGCGGCGAAGTGCCTGAAGTCGTGCTGAACAATCTATATAAGCACACGCAGTTGCAGGACACGTTCGGCATGAACATGGTGGCGCTGGTCGATGGCCAGCCCAAGCTGCTGAACCTGCGTGAAATGCTGGTGCACTTCCTGGCGCACCGCCGCGAAGTGATTACTCGCCGTACGGTCTACGAACTGCGTCGTGCACGCGAACGTGGCCATGTACTCGAGGGTCTGGCGGTAGCACTCGCTAACATCGATGACTTCATCGCGATCATCAAGGCGGCCCCGACGCCGCCGATCGCGAAGGCTGCGTTGATGGAAAAGGCGTGGGATTCGTCGGTCGTGCGCGACATGCTGGCGCGTGCCGAGAGCGAGACGCAAGGCGGCCGTGCAGCCTATCGTCCGGAAGGGCTCGACGCCGCCGTGGGTATGCAGCTCGACGGCCTGTACCGTCTGTCGGAAACGCAGGCGCAGGAAATCTTGCAGATGCGTCTGCAACGCCTGACGGGCCTCGAGCAAGACAAGATCGTTTCCGAGTACAAGGAAGTGATGGCGCAGATCGCCGACCTGCTGGACATTCTGGCCCGCCCGGAACGCGTGACGGCAATCATCAGCGAAGAGTTGACCGCCGTGCGTGCCGAGTTCGGCGATGCCCGCCGCTCGACCATCGAACATAACGCCACCGAGCTGGATACCGAAGATCTGATCACGCCGCAGGACATGGTGGTTACCCTGTCGCATACGGGTTACATCAAGTCGATGCCGCTGTCCGAGTACCGTGCACAGAAGCGCGGCGGCCGGGGCAAGCAGGCTGCGGCGACCAAGGACGACGACTGGATCGATACGCTGTTCATTGCGAACACGCACGACACGATCCTGTGCTTCTCGAACCGCGGCCGGGTTTACTGGATCAAGGTCTGGGAAGTGCCGCAAGGTTCGCGGAACTCTCGTGGCCGTCCGATCGTCAATATGTTCCCGTTGCAGGATGGCGAGAAGATCAACGTGGTGCTGCCGGTCAAGCAGTTCACGGAAGATCGCTTCGTGTTCATGGCAACTAGCTTGGGCACGGTCAAGAAGACGCCGCTGGCGGCCTTCAGCCGACCGCTCAAGAAGGGCATCATCGCCGTGAATCTCGATGACGGCGACGTGCTGATCGGCGCTGCCATCACCGATGGTGCGCACGACGTGATGCTGTTCTCCGATTCGGGCAAGGCCGTGCGTTTCGACGAGAACGACGTGCGTCCGATGGGCCGTGAGGCTCGCGGCGTGCGCGGCATGCAGCTCGAAGACGGTCAGACGGTCATCGCGCTGCTGGTCGCCGAAAACGAGCAGCAGTCGGTGCTGACGGCAACCGAAAACGGCTACGGCAAGCGGACTTCGATCACCGAATATACGCGCCACGGCCGTGGCACTAAGGGTATGATTGCGATCCAGACGAGCGAGCGCAACGGCCGGGTGGTCGCGGCGACGCTGGTTGAGCCGGATGACGAGATCATGCTGATCACGACGGGCGGGGTGCTGATCCGTACGCGAGTGTCGGAAATTCGCGAGATGGGCCGGGCCACGCAAGGGGTGACGCTGATCAGCCTGGACGAGGGCACGACGCTTTCGGGTCTGCAACGCATCGTTGAATCCGACGCCGAAGTCGCCGAGAACGGTGACGCGGAAGGCGGCGATGATGCGGCGGAATCTGACGCTACCGAGTGAGGCGCCGTAACTGGTTGTAACCGTAACTCGTTGTAAGCTGTAGGTGCATTACCCCGAAAAGTCAGTAGAATCTGGCCCGATGCAGTGAAATGCCCAGGCGAGGATGCATCTATTTATCGTTGGCGGGAGCCGGCGAATTTTGGAGTGACTATTACTATGCAACACAACGTCAAGAAGTGGATGTGGCTGCTGTTGGCAGCCCCGGCAATGGCAATGGCTCAGGCACCGGCGAGCGCTCCGCTGGACGCTGACAAGAAGGCGGCCATCAAGCAACTGCTCGACGCGATTGATGCGAACAAGCTCGTGACGGCCATCGGTGAAGGCGCACAGCAGCAAGCCAAGCAACTGGCTCCGCAAGTGCTGGAACGCCAACTGGTCGAAAACAAGACGTTGAGCGATGCCCAGAAGCAAGCCATCGTGCCGACCCTGCAACAAAATTCGGTGCAGAAGCTGGTCGACGGTGCAGGCAAGGTCTTCACTTCGGATGCGTTCAAGAACGACGCAGTGCAAGCCCAGTACGCCGCCTATGGCAAGTACTACACGACCGAAGAAATCAAGGGTCTGACGGACTTCTACAAGAGTGCGGTTGGCCAGAAGTACATCAAGGTGCAGGATCAGGTCGGCCAGGAAGTGGTTGGCGGTCTGATGCAGAAGTACATGCCGCAATCGATCCAGGCAACCAGCTCGCAAGCTGACCAGGAAATTGCTGCGGCGTCGAAGTCGGCACCGAAGGCTCCGGCCAAGAAGTAAATTCCGGCCGGTCCCTCAGGGATTGACCGATAATGGCCGTTTGCGAGTGATCGCAAACGGCCATTTTGCATTGCATGGGCAAATCGGCATGACATGCTCGGAAATCGCTGAAAGTCGGCGTTTTGCCGGGGAATCTGGCCGAGCGCCCGCACGGGACGGCCAACTGGCGGTATAGTTGGCCCTTACCGCTGCTGCGCAACCGATACAAGTCAGATGTGAAACGCAAGCCGCCCGGGACAGAATCCGACGGCTTGCGTTTCACTTTTACCGCAGCAAAAGACTATGACGCGCCCTTTCAACTTTTCCGCCGGACCGGCGGCACTGCCCGCCGAGGTTCTCACGCAGGCAGCCGAAGAGATGCTCGACTGGCAAGGTGCCGGGATGGGCGTGATGGAGATGAGCCATCGCGGCCGGGAGTTCATGAGCATTCTGGCGCAGGCGCAAGCCGATCTGCGCGAACTGCTGGCGGTTCCCGACAACTACCGCATCCTGTTCATGCAGGGCGGTGCGCTCGCGGAAAACGCCATCGTGCCGATGAACCTGCTCGGCGGTGAGCGTGCGGGCGAGCGTCGCACGGCCGATTACGTGGTGACCGGCTCGTGGTCGGTGAAGTCGCAGAAAGAGGCGCGCAAGTACTGCGACGTCAACATCGCGGCAACGACCGAGGCCGAGAAGTTCACGCGTTTGCCGCAGGTGTCGGAATGGCAGTTGTCGAAGGACCCGGCGTACGTGCACATCTGCACGAACGAGACGATCCACGGTGTCGAATACTTCTGGACGCCCGATCTGGCGGCTGCCGGCTTGCCGGCGGACACGCCGCTCGTGGCCGATGTCTCGTCGCACGTGTTGTCGCGCCCGATGGATGTCTCGAAGTTCGGCGTGTTGTACGGCGGAGCGCAGAAGAACATTGGCCCGTCGGGCCTGACCCTCGTCATCGTTCGCGACGACTTGCTGGGCCGCTCGCTGCCGTTCACGCCGAGCGCCTTCGACTGGAAGACGGTCGCCGAGAACGATTCAATGTTCAATACGCCGCCGACCTACGCGATCTACATTGCCGGGCTGGTGTTCCAGTGGCTCAAGCGTCAGGGCGGTCTCGTCGCGATGGAAGCGCAGAACAAGGCCAAGGCCGAACTGCTCTACGGCTATCTCGACAGCAGCGGGTTTTATCGCACGACGGTCGAAGCGGACTGCCGCTCGCGGATGAATGTTCCGTTCTTCCTGCACGACGACGCACTCAACGAAGCTTTCCTGACCGGCGCTCGCGAGCGCGGTCTGCTGCAACTCAAGGGCCACAAGTCCGTGGGAGGCATGCGCGCCTCGATCTACAACGCGATGCCGCTTGCCGGTGTCCAGGCGCTGGTCGACTATCTGCGCGAATTCGAGCGCAGCCACGGCTGACGAGGGCAAATGACCGGCGTGATGGCGTTCTCCCGACACCTCGACAAGAACGCCTCGCCGCAAGCTGCCTGACTATGTCCCATCGCAAAAAGACAACACGCTCCATGGATGATGATCTGAACGCATCGCTTCGCCCCCTGCGCGAGAAAATCGATGCCATCGACGAGCAGCTGCTCAAGCTGCTCAATCAACGCGCCGCCGTCGCCCTCGAAGTGGGCGAGGTGAAGAAGCGCTTCGGCGCGCCGGTGTTCCGGCCCGAACGCGAATTGCAGGTAATTTCGCGACTGCAACAGGCCAACGACGGCCCGCTGTATGGCGATAATCTCGCGTCGATCTGGCGCGAGATCATGTCGGCGAGCCGCGCGCTCGAGAAGGTGATGACCGTGGCCTACCTCGGCCCGGCAGGCACCTACAGCGAGCAGGCCGCGCTCGCCTACTTCGGGCAGAGCGTTAAGGGCCTGCCGTGCCCGTCGCTCGATGAAGTATTTCGGGCGGTGGAAGCCGGCAGCGCCGACTTTGGCGTCGTGCCGGTCGAGAATTCGACCGAAGGCGTGGTGTCGCGCACGCTCGATCTGTTGCTGCAAAGCCCGCTGACGATCGGTGGCGAGGTCGCATTGCCGATCCACCACAATCTGATGTCGCAATCCGGCGCGCTCGACGGCGTGACCCGTATCTGTTCGCATGCCCAGTCGCTGGCGCAGTGCCAGCACTGGCTGACGGCCCATTTCCCGACGCTGGAGCGTCAGGCGGTGTCGAGCAACGCCGAAGCGGCGCGTATGGCGGCGGCTGACCCGGCGATTGCTGCGATTGCCGGCGATTCGGCGGCAACGCAATACGGCTTGCAGATCGCGTTTTCGCACGTGCAGGACGATCCGCACAACCGTACGCGCTTTGTCGTGATCGGCACGCAGGATCCGTCGCCGAGCGGCCACGATCAGACGTCGCTGATTCTGTCGGTGCCTAATCGTGCCGGTGCCGTGGTGGCGCTGCTCGAACCGCTGGCCAATAACGGCGTGTCGATGACCCGCTTCGAGTCGCGTCCGGCCAAGAGCGGCGCGTGGGAGTACTACTTCTACGTCGACTTCGAGGGGCATCGCGACGATGTCAATGTGGCCAAGGCACTTGATTCGCTGCGACAGAACGCGGCGTACTGCAAGGTGCTCGGGTCCTACCCGCGCTCGGCCTGACGCGTGGCAGGCGATACATCCATGAGTCTGAATAAACTCGTTATCTGCGGTGTCGGCCTGATCGGCGGCTCGCTGGCGCGTGCGCTCAAAGCCGCAGGCGACGTGCGCGAAGTCGTCGGTGTCGGGCGTAGCGAGGCCTCGTTGGCGCGCGCCTGCGAACTCGGCGTGATCGACCGCGCGGCCACATCGATGGCTGACGCGGTGGCCGGTGCCGATATCGTGGTGCTGGCGGCTCCGGTCGCGCAGACCCCTGCGTTGCTCGCCGCGATGCGTGGGCATCTGCACGGCGACACGATCGTGACGGACGCGGGCAGCACCAAGAGCGACGCGGTTGCCGCTGCACGCGCGTCGCTCGGCGATGCGGTGTGGCGCTTTGTGCCCGGGCATCCGATTGCCGGGGCGGAGTTGTCCGGCGTCGATGCGGCGAAGGCCGACCTGTATCGCGACCGGCGCGTCGTCTTGTGTCCGCAACCCGAAAATCGTGGCGAAGATGTGGCGCGTGTGCGTGCCATGTGGGAGGCCACGGGGGCGCGTGTGTCGGAGATGACTGAAACGCAGCACGACCGCGTGTTTGCGTCGGTCAGTCATTTGCCTCATGTGCTGTCTTATGCACTGATCGCGCAGATTCTCGAGGCGCCCGATGCGGCGCTGAAGTTCGGCTTCGCCGGCGGTGGCTTTCGCGATTTCACGCGCATTGCCGCGTCGAATCCGGAGATGTGGCGCGACATCTGCGTCGCCAACCGCGAAGCGTTGCTGGCCGAACTCGACGGCTATCTGGCAACGCTAGGTACGCTGCGCCAACTGATCGATGCCGGCGACGGCGCCGGTCTCGAGGCCGTGTTCGCGCGTACCAGCCAAGCGCGCACGGACTGGGCCAAGCAACAGGAAAAGTAATGGAAACGCTCGATCTCGGCCCGTACGGGCACGCCGAAGGCACGCTGCGCCTGCCCGGCTCGAAAAGCATCTCGAATCGCGTACTGCTGCTCGCCGCGCTCTCGCGCGGCACGACGCGCGTACGCGATTTGCTGGAATCCGACGACACTCGCGTGATGCTCGACGCGCTTGCTGCGCTCGGTGTCCCCTGCACGCAGGTGGGCGATACGCGTGACTTCATTGTGGAAGGCTGTGGGGGCGTGTTTCCCGTCAAGTCTGCCAAGCTCTTCATGGGCAACGCCGGGACGGCAATTCGCCCGTTGACGGCCGCGCTCGCGCTCAGTCATGGCGATTACAACGTGTCGGGTGTGGCGCGCATGCACGAACGTCCGATCGGCGATCTGGTGAACGGCCTGCGGCAGCTTGGCGCGCAGATCGATTACCTCGGCAACGACGGCTATCCGCCGTTGCACATCAAGCCGGCCGATGTCGAGGCACCCGCTGCGCCAATTCGCGTGCGTGGTGATGTGTCGAGTCAATTCCTCACCGCGCTGCTGCTTACGCTGCCGCTGCTGCCGTCAGCCACCGGCGAGATTGTGGTGGAAGTCGAAGGCGAACTGATTTCCAAGCCCTATATCGACATCACCTTGCGCTTGCTGCGCCGGTTCGGTATCGATGTGCGGCAGGATGGCTGGGAGCGCTTTACGTTGCCGGCGGCCGGGGCGGCCGGGGCTGACGGGGCGAAGTACCTTAGCCCGGGTGAGATTCGCGTCGAAGGCGATGCCTCGTCGGCATCGTACTTTCTCGCCGCCGGTGCGATTGGCGGCGGCCCGCTGCGGGTCGAAGGCGTGGGACGCGACAGCATTCAGGGCGACGTGCGGTTTGTCGATGCGCTTGCCGCGATGGGCGCGCGCGTCACGTTGCACGACGACGCCATCGAAGTGCGTGGCATCGATACGCCGAGCGGCAAGCTGCGTGCGCTCGACATGGACTTCAATCACATTCCCGATGCGGCGATGACGATTGCCGTTGCGGCATTGTTCGCTGACGGTACGACGACGCTGCGCAACATCGCGAGCTGGCGGGTGAAGGAAACCGACCGCCTCGCCGCGATGGCGACCGAACTGCGCAAGGTGGGCGCGACGGTGGAAGAGGGCGCGGATTACCTGCGCGTGACCCCGCCCGCAGTGCTGACGCCGAATGCATCCATCGATACCTACGACGACCACCGCATGGCGATGTGCTTCTCGTTGGTGAGCTTGGGAGGCGTGCCGGTAACCATCAACGATCCGAAGTGCGTTGCGAAGACGTTCCCGACCTATTTCGACGAGTTTGCCCGCGTGGCGTCGTAATGGCGTCGTGATTTTTTGCGACGTTGGCGACGGGTTGGCAGCGATGGCGCGGGGCGGCTCAGCCTTGCCCCGTCATCGTTTGCCAGAGCAGCACGCCGTTGAGCGCCACGATGGCGGCGGCGATGATCCACGCCAGTGCCAGCAATAGCCCGCGGACTCGCCATTGCCCCATCAGCTTGGCATCGCCGGCAAAGCGAACGAGTGGAATCACGGCAAATGGTAATTGCAGGCTCAGCACTACCTGACTGAAGATCAGCAGGTTGGTCGTCTGGGCTTCACCGCCGTGGCCGACGATCAGTAGCGCGGGAATCAAGGCCAGCCCGCGCGTGATCAGTGCCCGCTGCCAAGGCTTCATGCGCAGGTTCAGGAAGCCTTCCATGGTGACCTGACCGGCAAGCGTTGCCGTCACCGTTGAATTGAGGCCACAGGCGAGCAGCGCAACGGCGAACATCACGCCAGCCCATTGATTCCCCAGCAACGGGGCGAGCATTTTGTGGGCGTCGCCAAGCGATTCCACACCGGTGTTGCCGCTGGCGTGAAACACGGCTGCCGCAAGAATCAGTAATGCCGCGTTGATCAGAAACGCAAAGCCGAGCGAGAGCGTCGTGTCCCATTGCGTCGCGCGCAACGCGCGTGCCATCGTGACCGGCGTGCGTTCGGGCATGGCCTCGCCGCGCATGCGCAGCAGGGCCGAATGCAGGTAAAGGTTGTGCGGCATGACCGTCGCACCGAGAATGCCGGTCGCGAGCCAAAGCATGCCCGCCTGCGCGACGATTTCGCTGCGTGGGCGCATCCCGGCAAGGGCGGCGCCCCAGTCCGGATTGGCGAGGGCCAGTTGGGCGGCAAAGCAACCGGCAGTCAGCAGAATGAGCGCGGCGACGGCACCCTCGAGGCGGCGTTGTCCGAAACCTTGCAGACCGAGCATGGCGAAGGCGAGCGCCCCGGCGAGCAGCACCCCGACGGGCAGCGACACGCCGAAGAGCAGTTGCAGCGCCACGGCACTCCCGATGATCTCGGCGAGGTCGCAGGCGATGATGGCGATCTCGCAAAGCGCCCATAACGCCAGCGAAGTGCGGCGGCTATACTGGCTACGTGAGAGTTGGGCAAGGTCGCGCCCGGTCACCAGACCGACGCGCGCGGCAAGCCACTGCAACAGCAAGGCCATCATGCTCGAAAGCAGGACGACGGACAGGAGCGTGTAGCCGTATCGGGCGCCCCCGGCGATGGCCGTGGCCCAGTTGCCCGGATCCATATAGCCAACGGCAATCAGCGTGCCCGCGCCGGCGAACCCCAGCCAGCGCTGCGGACGGCGCGGTGGTTCGTCGGGTGATGGGGCCCATTCGGGGCCGACTAAGGGATAATCGCGGCTTTGCATGGCAGTGACACCTTCCGGGACGCGAGTTGCGTTTACATCTAAATGATAATCATTATTATTTAATTCGGAAGTTTTATTTTTCAATGCGTTGGATAGACAGAGACGAAGGGATGCCTGATTCGATGTTCGTGGACGATTCGGTTTCGGTAATTACGGTGGATGGCCCGACGGCGTCCGGCAAGGGAACGGTGGCGCACCGTGTTGCCGACGCGCTGGGCTTCCATTATCTGGACAGCGGCGCGCTTTACCGCCTGACGGCGCTCGCGAGCGCCCGCCACGGGATTGACCCGGACGACGCCAATGGGCTCACGGTGCTGGCCGAGACGCTCGACGTGCGGTTCAAGGAACAGCGCATCTGGCTGGCGGGTGAAGATGTGACCGACGCGATCCGGGCCGAAGCGATCGGTAACCGGGCGTCGAGTATTGCGGTGCACAAGCCGGTGCGTCAGGCGCTGGTGGCCTTGCAGCGGGGCTTCAAGACCGCGCCGGGACTCGTAGCGGACGGTCGCGACATGGGCACGGTGATCTTCCCCGAGGCGGAACTGAAGGTGTTTTTGACCGCATCGCCACAGGCCCGTGCCGAGAGGCGGTATAAGCAATTGATAGAAAAAGGTTTTTCTGCTAACATAGACAGTCTCATGCTGGATCTTGAGGCGCGTGACGCACGGGATAGAAATCGTGTCGAAGCGCCGCTACGGCCAGCTGAGGGTGCGCGGGTACTCGATACTTCCGGGCTCAACGTCGATCAGGCGGTGGCTCAGGTGCTCGAATGGTTCGCGCAAGTGCAGTACCCGCAAGGCGCCTGACCGAGTGTTTCATGCAGTCACTCAGTCCGGATTTGTCTAACCTTTAACCCAACCGTTGTGCGTTTTTGTCAGCCCCCCCTTCGGGATCTGAGACGCCAGCGGCGTAATCCACATTTATGTCCGACCTGCAAACCTCGACCAACGAATCTTTCGCGGCGCTTTTCGAAGAGTCGCTCTCCCGTCAAGACATGCGTGCTGGTGAAGTCATCAGCGCTGAAGTCGTTCGGGTTGACCACAACTTCGTGGTCGTCAACGCCGGGCTCAAGTCCGAAGCGTACATCCCCATCGAAGAATTCCTGAATGATCAGGGCGAGGTCGAAGTTCAGGCCGGCGACTTTGTTTCCGTGGCGATCGACGCCCTGGAAAACGGCTACGGCGACACCGTGCTGTCGCGCGACAAGGCCAAGCGTCTGGCTTCGTGGCTGCAACTGGAAAAGGCTCTCGAATCGGGCGACCTCGTGACCGGTACGATCACCGGCAAGGTCAAGGGCGGCCTGACCGTGATGGTCAATGGCATCCGCGCATTCCTGCCGGGTTCGCTGGTTGACACGCGTCCGGTCAAGGACACGACCCCGTACGAAGGCAAGACCCTCGAATTCAAGGTTATCAAGCTCGACCGCAAGCGCAACAACGTTGTGCTGTCGCGCCGTGCTGTGATCGAAGCCACCCAAGGTGAAGAGCGCGCCAAGCTGCTCGAAACCCTGAAGGAAGGCGCGATCGTCAAGGGCGTGGTCAAGAACATCACCGACTACGGCGCATTCGTGGACCTCGGCGGTATCGACGGCCTGCTGCACATCACCGACATCGCATGGCGTCGTGTGCGTCACCCGAGCGAAGTTCTGTCGGTTGGCCAAGAAGTCACCGCCAAGATCCTCAAGTTCGATCAAGAGAAGGGCCGTGTCTCGCTGGGCGTTAAGCAACTCGGCGAAGATCCGTGGGAAGGCATTGCTCGCCGTTACCCGCAAGGCACCCGCCTGTTCGGTAAGGTCACCAACATCACTGACTACGGCGCATTCGTCGAAGTCGAATCGGGCATCGAAGGCCTGGTTCACGTGTCGGAAATGGACTGGACCAACAAGAACGTTGCACCGACCAAGGTTGTCCAGTTGGGCGACGAAGTCGAAGTCATGGTTCTTGAGATCGACGAAGACCGTCGTCGTATCAGCCTCGGCATGAAGCAATGCAAGCCGAACCCGTGGGATGATTTCTCGCGCAACTTCAAGAAGGGCGACAAGATCAAGGGCGGCATCAAGTCGATCACCGACTTTGGCGTGTTCATTGGTCTGCCTGGCGGCATCGACGGCCTGGTCCACCTTTCGGACCTGTCGTGGAGCGAAACCGGCGAAGACGCCGTCCGCAAGTACAAGAAGGGCGACGAAGTCGAAGCCGTGGTTCTGGGTATCGACGTCGAGAAGGAACGCATCTCGCTGGGTATCAAGCAGCTCGAAGGCGATCCGTTCAACACGTTTGTTGCGATCAACGACAAGGGCTCGATCGTCAACGGTACGGTCAAGTCGGTTGATCCGAAGGGTGCTGTCGTGTCGCTGGGTGAGGACGTCGAAGGCTACCTGCGTGCTTCGGAAATCTCGCAAGATCGCGTGGAAGATGCCCGCAACGTGCTCAAGGATGGTGACGCCGTCAACGTGATGATCGTCAACATCGACCGCAAGTCGCGCAACATCAACCTGTCGATCAAGGCCAAGGATTCGGCTGAGCAACAGGAAGCGATGAGCAAGTTGTCGTCGGACAGCTCGGCAGCGAGCGGCACCACCAACCTCGGTGCGCTGCTCAAGGCCAAGCTGGACAGCCAGAATCAGTAAGGTCCAAGGCCTATGACCAAGTCTGAATTGGTCAACCAGTTGGCGGCGCGGTTTCCCCAGTTGGTGCTCAAGGATGCCGATTTCGCGGTGAAGACGATTCTCGACGCGATGGCTGACGCGCTTGCGCGCGGCCACCGTATCGAGATCCGCGGATTTGGTAGTTTTGGGCTCAACCGTCGGCCACCGCGCGTCGGCCGCAACCCCAAGTCGGGTGAGAAAGTGATGGTGCCGGAGAAATTCGTGCCTCACTTCAAGCCCGGCAAGGAGCTGCGAGAGCGGGTTGATCACAAGGCGTCGGACCAATAAGGCCCTTTGGGATCTACTACGCAAAAAAAGCGCCTCAGGGCGCTTTTTTTGTTTCCGGGAGCGCAGATGCACACAATTCCCGGAAATGTGAAGCGCGTTGCATGAACGCCGCCTCTCAGGGCACATCCGGTACAATACGCGCACGTGCCGGCCCGCGCGTGGGCAGTCTCAATGGACCCTGCGGGCCGAGCAAGTTGCAAAACATACGGCAATCCTGCCGCAGGAGCCTTTCGGCATGAAGCTGATTGTTTGGATCGTTCGTCTCATCGTCTTCGTGGTGTTGCTGTGTCTCGCACTCGCCAACACGGGCGAAGTCACGTTGAACCTGTTCCTGGGCCATACGTGGACGGCACCGCTCATCATGATCGGTCTGGCGTTCTTCGTGGTCGGTGGCGTCATCGGAGTGCTGGCAACGTTGCCGAGCCTGATGCGTCAGCGGCTTGAGCTGCGTCGCACCCGCCGGGATCTGGCGCGGGCGCAGCGCGACCCCGAGGCGAGCGACCAGCCGCCGATGCTGCCGCCGGTCTGAACCGGCAGGCGCGCAAGCTGGCGACCTTCGCCATCCTCATCGACTGTTTCAAAGACAACACGCATCCATGGAATTCGAGGTCTGGTGGCTACTGGCCATCCCGGTGATTTTCGGCTGCGGCTGGGTCGCTGCGCGGCTGGATTTGCGCAGCCTGCTCTCCGAGAGCCGCAACCTGCCGGCATCCTATTTTCGCGGGCTGAACTTCCTGCTCAACGAGCAGCCGGACAAGGCGATCGATGCCTTCATCGAAGTCGCGAAGCTCGACCCCGAGACCACCGAACTGCACTTCGCACTCGGCAGCCTATTTCGCCGCCGCGGCGAGACCGAGCGCGCCATTCGCGTGCATCAGAACCTGCTTTCGCGCGATGATCTGCCGAAAACCGATCAGGAGCACGCGCTCTACGAGCTCGGTCACGACTTCTTGAAGGCAGGGCTGCTCGATCGCGCCGAAGAAGCCTTCGGTCGACTGCAAACGGGCAACTACGCCAAGGCGGCGCAGCACGCCAAACTCACGATCTATCAGATCGAGAAAGAATGGCGCAAGGCGCTCACCGAAGCCGAGACGCTCAGCGATCTCGACCCGGCCGTGTCGTACCGCAAGGAAATTGCACAGTTTCATTGCGAACTGGCGCAGGAAGCGCTGCAACGCAAGGATGCCGAAGCCGTCGCGCGCGAGTTGGACGCGGCGCTCGACGTCAACCCGGCCAATGTGCGCGCGCCGCTCTTGCGTGGCGACATGCTGCTGGCGGCCGGCGACGCCGAAGGCGCGCTGCGCGTGTTGCGCACGATCGAAGAGCAGAACCCCGTCTATCTGGGGCTGGCTGCCAAGCGGCTGATGCGTGCCTATGAAGCGCTGGGCCGTGCGCCGGAAGGGCTGGCCTTGCTGCATGACGCGTTGATGCGAAATCCGTCTGACGACTTGCTTGAGATCGTCTATGAAAAGACGTTGTCGCTGAATGGTCCCGAGGCCGCGCTGAAGGCGATGCGCGAGCAGATGCAACGGGCGCCGAGCGCGCCGGGAATGGCGCGGTTGCTCGAAGCACACGCCGCGACGGCCCATGGAGACACGCAGACCGACCTGCAACTGATGGGCAAGCTCATCACGCAACGCACGAAGTCGCTGCCCCGCTATGTCTGCGACCAGTGCGGCTTCCGTGCCCGACTCTTTTACTGGCAATGCCCCGGCTGTAATGGCTGGGAGACTTATACGCCGCGACGTGCCGACGTGCCGGCGGCCTCCTAATTTTTTAAAGTTCGCGCAATCATGAAAGTCACCATCATCGGCTCCGGTTACGTCGGCCTCGTTACGGGCGCGTGTCTGGCAGACGTCGGCAACGACGTGTTCTGCCTTGACGTCGATCCGCGCAAGATCGAGATTCTGAACAACGGCGGCGTGCCGATTCACGAGCCGGGTCTCCAAGAGATCATCGCGCGCAATCGTGAAGCGGGCCGCCTGCATTTTTCGACGGATATCGAAGCGTCGGTCGCGCACGGCGACGTGCAGTTCATCGCCGTGGGCACCCCGCCCGACGAAGACGGCTCCGCCGACTTGCAATACGTGGTCGCCGCCGCCCGCAACATCGGCCGTTACGCCAAGGACTTCAAGGTCATCGTCGACAAGTCGACGGTACCGGTCGGCACGGCCGACAAGGTGCGCGCCGCCGTGAGCGACGAGCTCGCCAAGCGCGGTGAAGCCGTGTCGTTCTCGGTCGTCTCGAACCCCGAATTCCTGAAGGAAGGCGCGGCCGTGGACGACTTCATGCGCCCCGACCGGATCGTGATCGGCGTGGACGACGATGCCGACGGCCAGCAGGCGCGCGCCATGATGAAGCGTCTGTACTCGCCGTTCAACCGCAACCACGAGCGCACGCTGTATATGGACGTTCGCTCGGCGGAGTTCACGAAATACGCGGCCAACGCGATGCTCGCGACGCGTATCTCGTTCATGAACGAGCTGGCCAATCTGGCCGACCGCGTGGGCGCCGACATCGAAAACGTGCGTCAGGGCATCGGCTCGGACCCGCGCATCGGCTATCACTTCCTCTACGCTGGCTGCGGGTACGGCGGTTCCTGCTTCCCGAAGGATGTGCAGGCACTCGTGCGTACGGCCGACGACTACGGTCTGCCGCTGCGGATTCTCGATGCGGTGGAAGCCGTCAACGAAACGCAGAAGACCGTACTGATCGGCAAGATCGTGAAGCGTCTGGGCGAAGATCTCTCGGACAAGACGTTCGCACTCTGGGGCCTTGCCTTCAAGCCGAACACCGACGACATGCGCGAGGCCCCGAGCCGTCGCGTGATCGCCGAGTTGGTCGCGCGTGGTGCGCGCGTGCGCGTCTACGATCCGGTGGCGCTTGAAGAAGCACGCCGCGTGATCGCGCTCGACTTCGCGGACGATCCGACCGCCCACGCACGCATCGAATTCTGCACCTCGCAGAACGATGCGCTCACCGGCGCCGATGCGCTCGTGATCGTCACCGAATGGAAGGCCTTCCGCAGCCCCGACTTCGCCCGCGTGAAGGCGTCGCTGTCGATGCCGCTGATTTTCGACGGTCGTAATCTTTACGATCCGGAAGCGATGCGCGAGCTGGGGGTGGAGTACCACGCCATCGGCCGCGGCTTGCACGTGCCCGCCTGAGTTTCGAGGAGCGACGGATGACATCGACGGCAACTTCGCTCACTCGCACGGTGCAGGCACCGGGCGTGCCCACCGTTTCCCGCGAGGCCTTCGCGCGCGCGCGCGTGCTGATCGTCGGCGACGTGATGCTCGATCGCTATTGGTTTGGCGACGTCAATCGCATTTCCCCGGAGGCGCCGGTGCCGGTCGTGCACGTCAAGCGCAACGAGGAGCGACTGGGCGGCGCCGCCAACGTGGCGCTCAACGCGACGTCGCTCGGCGCGCATGCCGGGCTGCTCTGCGTGCTGGGGCAGGACGAACCGGGCAACCGCGTCACCGACATGCTCGAAGCGAGCGGCGTGACGTCGTATGTCACGCGTGACGCGGACCTCGCCACCACGATCAAACTGCGCATCGTCTCGCGTCAGCAGCAACTGCTGCGTATCGATTTCGAGAACTTGCCCGCCCGTGAAGTGCTGCTGGCTGTGCTCGATCAGTACCGCCAATTGGTGAACGACTACGACGTGGTGCTGCTCTCCGATTACGCCAAGGGCGGTCTGACCCACGTGCAGCCGATGATCGAAGCGGCGCGTACGGCCGGCAAGGCCGTGCTCGTCGATCCGAAGGGCAGCGATTACGAGCGCTATCGCGGCGCGACGATCCTCACCCCGAACCGCGCGGAGTTGCAGCAGGTCGTGGGCGAATGGCGCTCGGAAGACGACTTGACGCAACGCGCGCAGAATTTACGCGAATCGCTGGACCTCGAGGCGCTGCTGCTGACGCGCTCGGAAGAAGGCATGACCCTGTTCACCGAGACCGGGGCGCTGCACGTGCCGGCGCAGGCACGCGAAGTGTATGATGTCTCGGGCGCGGGCGACACCGTGATCGCGACGCTCGCAGCGTCACTTTCCGCCGGTTTGCCGCTGCCGCAAGCGGTGGTGCTGGCGAATCGTGCCGGCAGTATCGTGGTCGGCAAGCTGGGCACGGCGAGCGTGGACTACACCGAACTTTTCCCGAACTGACATGACCATCATCGTGACCGGCGCCGCAGGTTTCATCGGCGCCAACCTTGTCAAAGCCCTCAATGAGCGTGGCGAAACCGACATTGTGGCGGTCGACAATCTCACCCGCGCCGACAAGTTTCACAATCTGGTGGATTGCGAGATCAGCGACTACCTCGACAAGACCGATTTCGTCGCGCGTTTCCAGCGCCGTGAATTCGGTCGTGTGCGCGCGATTTTCCATGAAGGCGCTTGCTCCGACACGATGGAGACCGACGGCCGCTACATGATGGAGAACAACTTCCGCTATACGCGGGCGCTGTTCGACGCATCGCTGGCACAGGCTGTGCCGTTTCTCTACGCTTCGTCGGCGGCGACTTACGGCGCGTCCGAGACGTTCGTCGAGACGCGCGAATACGAGAAGCCGCTGAACGTCTACGGCTACTCGAAGTTTCTGTTCGACCAGATTGTGCGCCGCGCCATGCGTGACGCCGGCGGCAAGCTGCCGAGTCAGGTGGCAGGGTTCCGCTACTTCAACGTGTACGGTGCCCGCGAAGCGCACAAGGGCCGCATGGCATCGGTGGCGTTCCACAACTTCAACGAATACCGCGCCAATGGCCGTGTGAAGCTGTTCGGCGAGTACGACGGCTACGCAGCGGGTACGCAAAGCCGCGACTTCGTATCGGTGGAAGACGTGGTCAAGGTGAACCTGCACTTCTTCGATCACCCGGAGCGTAGCGGCATCTTCAATCTGGGCACGGGCCGTGCGCAACCGTTCAACGACATCGCCGTGGCGGTCATCAACACGTTGCGCGAAGAAAAGGGCGAAGCCCCGCTGGGGCTCGACGAACTGGTGCGTCAGGGGCTGATCGAGTACATCGACTTCCCGGACGCGCTGCGCGGCAAATATCAGAGCTTTACGCAGGCGAATATCGACCATCTGCGTCAGGCAGGCGGTTACACGCAGCCGTTCTATACGGTGGGCGAGGGTGTCTCGCGCTACGTACGCTGGTTGCTGGCGCGATGAGCGGCGCCGCGAAACGATTCGGTTGAACGACGGGGAACCCAGTGGGTTCCCCGTTTTGTTTTGTGCGGCCGGCCGACGCCAGATGTCATCCGGAAGCGCTCGGGCGTGTTAACCTCGTTATACGTATCATTTTCCGGCGTGCGCGCGGGTAAGGGCACATCAGGCGGAGAGTGGACGGGTTCTGACTACGCAAGGGTGGAGAAAGGCGCGTAGGGCTGCCTGACCGAAACACCGGAACACCGAAACACGGGAACGGGACCACGGGAACGGGCAGCAAAGGGAGGAGGTGGCCGGGAGGACGTCACGATCCGCTCGCCATCGCCGGTCTGGTTCGTCGGACCACGCCGTTTTTCCCAACGTCGCGCATGGCGCCGGACGTTGGACGCGGCAAGTCGCCGACTGTCTCAAAAAGGATTGCACCATGCTCCGCAAGCTCTTGCTGGCAGTTGTTACCTTTTTTGCCCTGTGCGGCCTGGCCATGGCCGCCGTCGATATCAACACCGCCGATCAGGCGACACTCGAATCCCTCAAAGGCATCGGCCCGGTTAAGTCCAAGGCCATCATCGACGAGCGCAACGCGCACGGCCCCTATAAAGACGCCGCCGATGTCGCCAAGCGCGTCAAAGGGCTCGGCGCCAAGTCGGTCTCGACGCTGCAAACCGAAGGCATGACGATCAACGGACAGGGCGGCGGTGCGGCCCCGGCGGCGGCAACCAAGCCGGCGGCTGCGCCCGCGACCCCTGCGGCTCAGGCACCTGCCCCTGCCCCTGCTGCACCCACTGCGCCCGCCAAACCGGCGCCAGCCACCGCGCAGGCCCCCGCGGCTCCGGCCCCTGCCACCACCATGAAGCCTGCGCCGTCGACGACCATGCAACCGGTACCGGCCCCCGGCACCGCGATGAAGTCCACGTCACCGGGACCGGCCATGACGGCGAACCCCGCCGCGACGGCTCCGGCAGCGGCAGCAACGGGCGCGGCCGCCGCCTCCGCGACCGACACGACGGCCAAGACCAAGTCGTCGAAGTCGAAGAAGGCCAAGGACGCCGCCGCCGCACCGGCAGGGGCGTCTGCCGCGGGCGCTGCGGCACCCGCAGCCGACGCGACGAAGGCCACGAAGTCGAGCAAATCGAAGACCTCGAAGGCTTCCGCAGCAACCGCACCGTCAGCCGCGTCGGCACCGGGCGCAGCGACCGACGCTGCACCGGCGAAACCCGCCAAGTCGAAGAAGTCCAAGGCACCGGCTGCGGCAAGCGCACCTAAGGCGTAAGGGTGTAACGCAGTGATGCCGTGATCCCGCCCTTGTTCTCGCTAAACCGAGGGCAAGGGCAAGGCAGGAATACCGAAGGCCGATCCGGGCAATACCAAGCCCTGATCGGCCTTCTGCTTTGCGTTTCGCGCTGCGCGCCCGATTTCCGCTAAACCCTTACCCTGAGCGCGGACATGGCCGGTGGATTAGAATGTTTCGATTCCCGACCGAAAAAGCTTAGCGCAATGGCCTATAAGACTATCGAAGACACCATCGGCAATACGCCGCTGGTGCAACTGGTGCGTTTGCCCGACGACGAAATCCGCCGCCGCAACAACGTAATTCTCGGCAAGCTCGAAGGCAACAATCCGGCCGGCTCGGTGAAGGACCGTCCGGCGCTCTCGATGATCAAGCGCGCTGAGCAGCGCGGGCGCATCAAACCGGGCGACACGCTGATCGAAGCCACCTCGGGCAATACGGGCATTGCGCTGGCCATGGCAGCCGCTATTCGCGGCTACAAGATGGTGCTGATCATGCCGGAAGACCTGTCGATCGAGCGTCGCCAGAGCATGGGCGCGTATGGTGCCGAGATCATCCTGACCCCGGTGAAGGGCGGTATGGAATACGCGCGCGACCTCGCCGAGCAGATGCAACGCGATGGCCGGGGCACCATCCTCGACCAGTTCGCCAACCCGGACAACCCGCTCGCGCACTACGAAAGCACCGGCCCCGAAATCTGGCGTGATACCGAAGGCCGCATCACGCACTTCGTGTCGGCCATGGGCACCACGGGCACGATCATGGGCGTGTCGCAGTACCTGAAGGAACAGAACGACGCGGTGCAGATCATCGGTGCCGAGCCGGCGGAAGGTTCGCGTATTCCGGGCATTCGCAAATGGCCGGAAGCGTATCTGCCGAAGATTTTCGATCGCGCTCGCGTGGATCGCACGATTTCGGTGACGCAGGCGGAGTCCGAAATCATGGCGCGCCGTCTCGCCGCGGAAGAGGGCATTTTCTGCGGTATTTCGGCCGCGGGTGCTTGCCAGATCGCACTGAATCTGGCGCACGAAGTCGAGAATGCGACCATCGTGTTCGTGGTCTGCGATCGCGGCGATCGCTATCTGTCGACGGGTGTGTTCCCGGCGTGATGCTGCCATCGCGTGATCGCGTAATGACGTGAGCGCACGTATCCAGCGCGAGAATAAAAAAACGGGACCTTGCGGTCCCGTTTTCATTGGTGCTTGAAGCTGCCGTACGACGCCACTATTTCGGCGAGTGTCCCATCACGGCGCGCGTGCCGCCTTGATCGCATCGGCGAGGTCATACACCGACATCGCGTAGAAGAAGCTGCGGTTATAGCGCGTGAGCACGTAGAAGTTATTCAACCCCATGCGGTACTGCGTCGCCTGACCCGGCGTTGGGAGATCGACGATCAGCACCGGGGTGTCGAGTTTCGCGCCCACATCGAGACGCGGCTCGTTCATCAACATACCGGCCTTAATGAAGTCGCTGAGTTTCCAGTGCGGCTCAGGCTGACCGTCGGCACCGGCTTCCGCCAGCCCCTGACTGCCCCGGTCGTTTGCGATGTTCCACACGACCGGCTGGCCCGGTTGCCAACCGTGTTGCTTGAGGAAGTTGGCGACGCTGCCGATGGCATCGGCGACATCGGTCGTCAGGTTGATCTTGCCGTCGCCGGTGTAGTCCACCGCATAGTTGCGGATCGACGAGGGCATGAATTGCGGAATGCCGATGGCGCCCGCATACGAGCCATAGATGCTGAACGGATCGACCGCGCGCTCGCGTGCGTACAGCAACAAGTTCTCGAGTTCGTTACGGAAGAGTGCCATGCGCTCTGAACGATTGCGCGCGGGCGGGTAATCGAACGCGAGCGTGGTGAGCGCATCGATGGTGCGGAAGTTGCCCATGTTGCGGCCATAGATTGTCTCGACGCCGATGATGGCGACGATGATCTCTTCCGGCACGCCGTACTGCTTCGCCGCGCGCGCGAGCGTGTCGGCGTTCTGATTCCAGAACCGCACGCCGCCGTTGATGCGCGTGTTATCGAGAAAACGTTTCTCGTAGTTGGTCCAGTTCTTTTGTCCCGGCGTGGCGGGCGGTGCCGCGAGTCGCGCAGCAGTCTGCGAGAACACCACACGCGAGAAAATCTTCTGCAATTCGGCGCGATTGAAACCGTCGCGCGCGACCACGTCGTTGATGAACGCGTCGACGTCGGGGTTGGCCGCGTAGCGCTGCGGCACCACTTCTTCCTCGAATTCCGTCGATTGCTGTGCGACTTGCTTGGGGCGCGATGTCTGCGCATGCACACTGGACGCACCCAGCGTCGTCACGGCAAACACGCCGACGCATAGCGCAGCGCTGAGTGTTGTGGTGAACGTCGTGCCTAGCGTGGCGCTGAGTGTAGCGCTCAATGCGCGCACAGGCCGCGTGAATTGCTGCAAGCCGTACGCAGTGCAGTTGGAGGTGCGGCCGTTGTCCGGTCGTTGGGCGCGGCGCGATTGCGCCGGCGCGAGAGAGTCTTGCATCCGTACCGGTGATGTCATGCTGTCTGTCAGGCCTGTATGAAGTCCGAATGCGACACGTCGGCGTGGGCCGGCGGTGTCGCGTGAGCGTTTCGTCTAGCGGTTACGTCTAGAGCGTCGGTCATTCGTGTCGGTTCCGGCCGTCTCGCATGTTGCACTACGAACGGCCCTCGCCAACTGACACGGGTCTGCTGGAAAGAGACTGCTGGCAGTATAACCGAGTGCACCTGTGATACCTTAGGGGCTGTCACTGACAGTGCTCATGGGGGATGTCCGCCATAGGCAGGCGTTTGCCAGTGTTTGCCAATGAATACCAGTGCAATCCGGCTCACGCTCGCCAGGCTCTTTGCCCGGCCGCTACCGGACGTGGAGACTACGGCGCGGCGGGTATCCCCCGCCTCGTTCCAATATAACGATACGAACGCGACACATCGAATGGCTACCGGGTTTTATACGCACCCCGATTGCGTCCGTCACGAGATGGGCGAGTGGCATCCGGAATGTCCCGAGCGGCTGCGCGCCATCGAGGATCAACTGATCGCCGGACGCATCGACGGCTTGCTCGAGCGCCGTGAAGCGCCGGCGGCCGACGAGTCCAGCCTGCGACTCGTGCACACGCAAGATCACATCGACTTCATCCGCGACAATATCCCCGAAACGGGCTATTTCCCCATCGATCCCGACACCTTGCTCAACCCGTATTCGTGGCGTGCTGCCACGCGTGCGGCAGGCGCTGCGGTGGCGGCAACCGATGCGGTCATTCGCGGAGAACTGGATAACGCATTCTGTAGCGTGCGCCCGCCGGGCCATCACGCGACGCCGACGCGCGCCATGGGCTTCTGCCTGTTCAACAACGTGGCGATTGCGGCGGCCCATGCACTGGAAGTGCACGGTCTGTCGCGCGTGGCTATCGTCGACTTCGACGTGCACCACGGCAACGGCACCGAAGCGGCTTTCGCCAACGACGATCGCGTGCTGATGTGCGGCATCTTCCAGCACCCGTTCTATCCGTTCTCGGGCGCCGATCACCCTGCACCGAACATGCTCAATATCCCGCTCTCGGCGCGGACATCGGGCATGGCGGCGCGTGAGGCCATCGACTACGGCTGGCTCGGGCAACTCGACGCGTTTCGTCCCGAAATGATTTTCTTCTCGGCAGGCTTCGATGCGCATCGGGAAGACGATCTCGGTAACCTCGGGCTGACCGAAGCGGACTTCACGTGGATGACCGAACGCGTGAAGGCCATTGCCGATCGTCACGCGAAGGGGCGCATCGTGAGTTGTCTCGAAGGCGGCTACAACCTCTCGGCACTCGGCCGCAGCGTTGTTGCGCATCTGAAGGTGCTCGCCGACGTTTGAGTGGCCTTCTAGTGGCTTTCGAGCGGCGCCCGCACTTCACCCCATTCGATGCCGCGCGGCATGACGTGGCACAGGAGACGATCATGAGCGCCACCGACGAATCGCTTGTTCTCATCTCGCGCGGTGAAGGCGACCTTGCGGGCGTCGTGACGCTCACGTTGAATCGTCCGCGCCAGTTCAACGCCTTGTCTGAAGCGATGCTCGATGCGTTGCAACACGCGCTCGATGCCGTCGCGAACGACGACAGCGCGCGCGTTGTCGTGCTGGCCGCCGCGGGTGCGGCATTCTGTGCCGGGCACGACCTCAAGGAAATGCGCGCCGAGCCGTCGCTCGACTACTACCGTCGACTCTTCAATCAATGCACCCGCGTGATGATGACCATGCAGCGCATGCCGCAGCCCGTTATCGCGCGCGTGCACGGCATTGCGACGGCGGCCGGTTGTCAGTTGGTGGCAATGTGCGATCTGGCGGTGGCAGCCTCGGCGGCACGCTTCGCGGTGTCCGGCATTAACGTGGGGTTGTTCTGCGCAACGCCGGGTGTGGCGCTCTCGCGCAATCTGTCACGCAAGCAGGCGATGGAGATGCTGTTGACGGGCGATTTCATCGACGCCGACACCGCGCGTGAACGCGGCCTCATTAATCGCGTGGTGCCGATGGAGCGGCTCGACGCGGAAGTGGCGGCGCTCTGCGCTTCGATACTCGCGAAGCCTGCCGCAGCGGTCGCCGCCGGCAAGGGTCTGTTCTACCGGCAGTTGGAGACGGGCATCGAAGCGGCCTACCAGATGGCGGGTCAGACGATGGCGTGCAACATGATGGACGACTGCGCGCTCGAAGGCGTACAGGCCTTTATCGAAAAACGCGCACCCGATTGGGCGAAGTCATAGCCATAGCCATAGCCGTCGACGGCGTTATCGCCATCGCGGATTCACCACTGCTTCTCCAGCACCAGCGGCCCCGGCGTTGCCGTGCGGCTCACCGCGTAACCATTGCCCGTGAACCACGCGCGTAGTTCCTTCACCATGTCCGGATTGCCGCACACCATGATGCGCGACGTGGCGGGGTCGAGCGTCGCGCCCATCGATGTTTCCAGTTCCCCCGATTCGAGCAATGACGTGATGCGGCCATAGAGCGCGCCGGGCGTCTGCTCGCGCGTCACGCAAACACCGAAGTGGAGTTTTTCGACCAACGCCGGATCGACATCGGGATGTGAGAAGTGACGCAGTTCCTCGTAATAGGCGAGGTCGCGCTCCCAGCGCACGCTGTGCACCACGTAGATCTTCTGAAAGCGCTGCCACACAGCCGGATCGCGCAGTATCGATACGAACGGCGCAAGGCCCGTGCCCGTGGCAAGCAGCCAGAGGTCATCGCCGCCGGTGAATCGATCGAGTGTGAGAAACCCGTAAGCGGTGTGGTCGACGAACATCTCGTCGCCGACCTTGAGCTTGGCCATGCGTGGCGTCAGCAGCCCCTCGGGAATCGTGATTACGTAGAACTCCAACGTATCTTCGGCAGGCGAATTCACGAAGGAATACGCGCGCCAGATCAGTTGTCCGTCGTCACCGGGCAGGCCGAGCCGAACGAACTGCCCGGGTGCAAATTGCAAGCCGGGCGGCCGTGTGGTCTTGATGCTGAAGATCGTCGGCGTCCAGAAGTGCACGCCGGTGACGGTTTGCGGCGAGTATTTCGTCTGCGCTTGCATGCCGGGGCTCCTCGCGAATACGTACGAACCCAGTGTAACGCGCACCGCGGCCTATCGGGATGAGACCCTGCTACCGTGTTGGGATCGCAGGGCGAGCGGCCTCAAGCGCTGTCGTGTGCCGGCTCGGGCGTCTTCGCGACCGGCAGATGCTGCAACATCCACTGCGTGAGGTCGCCAATGACCTTCTCGCGGTCGAGATCGTTGAGCGTCTCGTGAAAGTGGCCCTTGTAGAGATGCAGCGTCTTGTCCTGCGAGCCCGCGTTGTCATGAAACTGCTCGCTGGCCCACGGTGCGGTGAGTTTGTCCGCAGTGCCGTGAAAGACGTACAACGGCAGATGGAGGGCATCGGCGTTCGCGTGAATGCGCGCCATCGCGTCGAGCAACTCAGCGGCGGTGCGCGCCGGTGTGCCTTGATACGCGTTCAACGGGTCTTGCTTGGCGGCGTCGACCACCGCCTTGTCGCGCGAAATCATCGCCGGATCGATCTTGAAGACCGGCACCTTCGGCAGCCAGCGCGACACCCAGCGCCCGGCCTTGGCGAGCCATGGGGCGACCGGCTCGCCCGGTGCGAGGGCAGGGCTGCTCAGAATCAGCCCGCGCACGTGGGCGGGCGCCCGCGTGATCGTGTAGAGCGCGGCAATCGCGCCGCCCATGCTGTGGCCGAGCACGAACAGTGGCACTTGTCCGAACGTGTGGCGCACGTGGGTGAGGAAGATCTCGGTGTCGTCGAGATACTCGTCGAAGTGATTGACGAAGACGCGGGCCCCGGCCGAGCGGCCGTGTCCGCGCAGGTCGTACGTGATGGTAGCGATCTGATGCGAGGCGAAGTGCTCGGCGAGCCGCGCGTAGCGCCCGCCGTGTTCGCCCATGCCGTGCACGATGGCAACCACCGCGCGCAGCGGCGTGCCCGTGTTGGCCGCGGTGCCGATGTTGTCGGGCCGCCAGCTCTGCACGTGCAACTCGAGGCCGTCGCTGGCCTTCAGACGCGATTCCGAATGCGTGGTCATGTCTTCCTCCTCGCCCGGTGGCAGGGCGCTTGTCACCGAATTTCGAATTGATCCGCAGCGGGCCGTCATACGTGTGACGGTCTGAATTCCGGGTGCGCCATTCGATCATAGGCGCCTGTACGACGGGTGGATTTCTCTAGAGGAAATGCACCACGAAGACACTGGTTGAGCGTCACGATTTGCATAAAAATAGCACGATCGTTCGGGGCAGTGATGGCGTATCGGCAAGTGCCGTCGCGGTTCCGGCACCGCTATCGCGAGGATCGCGCATGCGTGGCATCGCCGAAGGGCGCATCGAACAATTGCCACAAAATGCCATAAATATGCAATAAATGCGTCAGCAACCCTGTGGTTATAATGGCAGCGGATTGACGTAAACGTAACTTTGGAGCGAGTTCATGAAGATCCTTGTACCGGTCAAACGGGTAGTGGATTACAACGTAAAGGTTCGCGTGAAGAGCGATGGCAGTGGCGTCGACATCGCGAACGTGAAGATGTCGATGAATCCGTTCGACGAAATCGCGGTGGAAGAGGCGGTGCGTCTGAAGGAAGCGGGCGTGGCGACGGAAGTGATTGCGGTGTCCGCAGGCGTGGCGCAATCGCAAGAGACGCTGCGCACGGCGCTGGCCATCGGTGCGGATCGCGCGATCCTGATCGAATCGGATGAAGAACTGCAACCGCTGGCCGTGGCCAAGTTGCTCAAGGCCGTGGTCGACAAAGAGCAGCCGCAACTGGTGATTCTGGGCAAGCAGGCCATCGACGACGACTCGAACCAAACCGGCCAGATGCTCGCAGCACTCGCAAAGCTGCCGCAGGCGACGTTCGCTTCGAAGGTGACGGTGGCGGACAACCGCGCACAAGTCACGCGTGAAGTGGATGGCGGTCTGGAAACGATCTCGCTGTCGCTGCCGGCAGTCATCACGACCGACTTGCGCCTGAATGAGCCGCGCTATGTGACGCTGCCCAACATCATGAAGGCGAAGAAGAAGCCGCTCGAGACGGTGAAGCCTGCCGATCTGGGCGTGGATGTGGCGCCGCGTCTGAAGACGCTGAAGGTGGCCGAGCCGCCCAAGCGCAGCGCAGGGGTGAAGGTGGCGGACGTGGCAACGCTCGTCGACAAACTGAAGACCGAAGCCAAGGTCCTGTAAGGAGACGACGAGATGAGCATTCTGGTAATCGCAGAACACGACAACCAATCGATCAAAGCGGCAACGCTGAACACGGTCGCTGCCGCCCTGCAATGCGGTGACGACGTGCACGTGCTGGTGGCCGGCAGCAATGCCAAGGCCGCCGCTGACGCTGCCGCGCAAATCGCTGGCGTGAAAAAGGTGCTGCTCGCTGATGCGCCGTACTTCGCCGACGGTTTGGCAGAAAACATCGCCGACGAGGTGGTGTCGATCGCAGGTAACTATTCGCACATCTTGGCAACGGCGACCGCCTACGGCAAGAACATCGCCCCGCGCGTGGCCGCACTGCTCGACGTCGCCCAAATCTCGGATATCACGAAGGTCGACAGCGCCGACACGTTCGAGCGCCCGATCTACGCCGGTAACGCGATTGCGACGGTGCAGAGTGCCGACAAGGTGAAGGTGATCACGGTGCGCTCGACGGGCTTCGACCCGGCAGCCGCGACCGGTGGCAGCGCCGCAGTTGAGAGCATCGCCGCCACGCCGGACGCCGGTCTGTCGCAGTTCGTGGGCCGTGAAGTGACGAAGCTGGACCGTCCGGAACTCACGAGCGCGAAGATCATCGTCTCGGGTGGCCGTGGTCTGGGCTCGGGCGAGAACTACACGAAGGTGCTGGAGCCGCTGGCCGACAAGCTGGGTGCGGCACTGGGCGCCTCGCGTGCGGCAGTGGACGCCGGCTATGTGCCCAACGACTATCAGGTCGGACAGACGGGCAAGATTGTGGCACCGCAGTTGTACGTTGCGGTGGGCATCTCGGGCGCGATTCAGCACTTGGCCGGGATGAAGGATTCGAAGGTGATCGTGGCGATCAACAAGGATCCGGAAGCGCCGATTTTCTCGGTGGCGGATTACGGTCTGGTGGGTGATCTGTTCACCGTCGTGCCGGAACTGGTGAGCGCGCTGTAAGCACGAACGCTGTAACGAAATCGCGCTGCGGAGTGAGTCGAGAGACTGGCTTCGCAGCCGATTCACATGAGGAGGCAGGCAACCCGGTGCGTCCTCATCTGAATCGGTCAGACACAAGACAATAAAAAAATAAGAATCCCGGCATTCGCCACCATCCGCAGGCAAACGGAATCCCCTGGAGGAACGACATGAGTTATCAGGCCCCGATCAAGGACATGCAGTTCGTGATGAACGAGCTGGCGGACCTGTCGAGCATTGCCGCGTTGCCGGGCTATGAGGATGCCTCGCCCGAACTCGCGCAGGCCGTGCTCGAAGAAGCCGCACGTTTTAATCAGGAAGTGCTTGCCCCGCTGAACGTGATCGGCGATCAGCAGCCGAGCACGTGGAAAGATGGTGTCGTCACGACGACGCCGGGTTTCAAGGAAGCCTTCAAACAATTCTCCGAAGCCGGTTGGCAAGGCGTGCTGCACCCGCAGGAATTCGGCGGTCAAGGCCTGCCGAAACTGGTGGCCACGCCCTGCACCGAAATGCTCAATGCGGCGAACCTGTCGTTCGCCCTGTGCCCGTTGCTGACCGACGGCGCTGTCGAAGCGCTGCTCACGGCCGGCAGCGACGCACAACGCGCGCTCTATGTGCCCAAGCTGCTCTCCGGCGAATGGACCGGCACGATGAACCTGACCGAGCCGCAGGCGGGCTCGGATCTCGCATTGGTGCGTACGCGTGCCGACCGCGCAGGCGACGGCACGTACAAGATTTTCGGCACGAAGATCTTCATCACGTTCGGCGAACACGACATGGCCGAGAACATCGTGCACCTCGTGCTCGCCCGCACGCCCGATGCGCCGCCGGGCGTGAAGGGCATCTCGCTGTTCATCGTGCCGAAGTTCAACGTCGATGCCGAGGGCAAGCTCGGCGCGCGTAACGACGTGCACTGCGTGTCGATCGAACACAAGCTCGGCATCAAGGCGAGCCCGACCGCCGTGCTGCAATTCGGCGACAACGGCGGCGCAACGGGTTACCTGATCGGCGAAGAGAATCGCGGCCTCGAGTACATGTTCATCATGATGAACGCCGCGCGTTTCGCCGTGGGTATGCAAGGGGTCGCGGTCGCAGAGCGCGCCTATCAGCATGCCGTGGCGTATGCGCGTGATCGTTTGCAGAGCCGTCCGGTCGACGGGTCGTCGCGCGACGCGGTCGCGATCATTCATCACCCGGATGTGAAGCGCATGCTCATGACGATGCGCGCGCTCACCGAAGGGGCGCGTGCGCTGGCGTATGTCGCGGCCGCACAGGCCGATATCGGCCACAACGCCGCCGATGCGGGTGAGCGTAAGCGCGCACAGGCCGTCTACGAGTTTCTGGTGCCGATCGTGAAGGGCTGGAGCACGGAGATGTCGCTCGACGTCACGAGCCTCGGCGTGCAGGTGCATGGCGGCATGGGCTTCATCGAAGAAACGGGTGCTGCACAGTACTACCGCGACGCGCGGATTCTGCCGATTTACGAAGGCACCACGGCCATTCAGGCCAACGACCTGATCGGCCGCAAGACGCTGCGTGACGGGGGCGCCGTGGCGCGCACACTGTTCGAGCAGGTGGCGGCGACCGAAAACGAATTGCGTGCCGCAGGCGGCGTGGCGACGAGCGTGGCCGAGCGTCTGGCCAAGGGCCGCGAAGCGTTGTCGATTGTGGTCGATTACGTCATCGCGAACACGCAAGACAACGCGAATGCCGTGTTTGCCGGCAGCGTGCCGTACCTGAAGCTGGCGGGGATCGTGCTGGGTGGCTGGCAGATGGGCCGCGCGTTGCTGGCAGCGCAGGCGCGTCGTGAGGAAGATCCGGCGTTCTACGATGCCAAGATCGGCACCGCACGTTTCTTTGCCGACCACATCCTGACGCAAGCACCGGGTCTCGCACAGTCGATCACCGAGGGCGCGGATTCGGCGCTGTCGCTGAGCGAAGCGCAGTTCTGACGCGTAACGCTGGCGCTAGTAGCGAGCGATAAAAAAGGCGGCCTGCGGGCCGCCTTTCTTTTTGCCGTCATCGCACGACACAGTCATCGCACGACAATCATCGAGCGAAAAAAAACGGCACTGCGCGAACGCAGTGCCGTGTATTGGGTCCCCGCCACAGCCGCTAAGCCGGCATCCTGAACCGGGAGGTTCAAGGTGGTCGCGGTTAGTAGCGCTTTGGGTTCATCAGACAGAGTGACGCTCACGCCAGCACTACAAACTTCCGCAACCTGCAAAAAGCATTGGTTCAAGGAATCTATGACTTTCGCAAACCAGGCAGGGAAAACTAACCTTTTGAATCGCGCGACAGCCTGTGAATTTCTACGTTGACTCAGCTTTGATACTGGTCGATCACAGCGCTCAATCGATCGTTCATGCGTTGCATTCTACTCTGAATTTCTTCAGCGGGGAAAGATTGTCCAGCAGCAATACTTTTTTCCAGTGCAAGCAATTCGGATGCCAGGCTCAACGCTGCCATGACGGCAATCCGGTCGGTGCCGCGCACGCTGCTTTGTGCACGAACCTTGCTCATTTCGGCATCGACGCGCGACACGGCGGAGAGCAGATCGGCCTCGTGTTCCGGCGGGCACGCGAGACGGTACGACTGTTCCAGAATATGAACTTCGAGCTGCTTGATCGTCATGCGTGTTCTCCACCGGGGGTACCGAGCAGATCCATCTGACCCTCAGCAGGGTTTTGCGACGGAAGCTTTTCCAGAATGGCATTCAGGCGAACCTGTGCCTCGTCGATCTTGGCGGCGAGCTGATCGCGCTGCAAACGCAGGGCGTCGCGCTCGGCGCGTAATTGTTCAATCGCGGCGCGGGTATCGTCGCATTCGGCGCGTGTGCGCTCAAGCTCACTTAGCAGTGCCTGATTGTGTTGATGAAAACGTTGGCTTATCACAACCAACTGTTCGATTTTGTCAGTGAGATTGTCGAGATCGGTGAGCATCGGGCTGCGTCCTCTTAATTGCCCTACATTCTAACGGAATCGGCGGCCAATGCCCGATGAACGAGCATTGACGCTCGTCCGATTGACCCCTACACTTGCGGCGCTTCGGTGCTCGCGCACGCCCCCCGGCATGCGCAGTTAAACGGGAAACAGGGAGCCGCGCCCCCACACGGGCTGGCCAACCTGTGCTGCCCCCGCAACGGTAAGTCATCATTTCGGCCATAAAGGTTTCCGAAAACACGCTTCGCCTCAATCGCCACTGCAAGTGTTTCGCTTGTGGGAAGGCCGGTCAGGCGTGACGATGACCAGCCCGGATACCGGCCGAGCGAGTGGGGAAAAACTATGCCGCCCGGCGCTGCCGCTGGCGGCTCGCCGTCGTTTTCATGTGTCGATGCGATTCCATCCGACTTGCATCCGTGACCTGTCGCCGGCGCTCCCCGTGCGCTGACGACCCGCGGGGGAACGGGTCAAGGCAAAAAAGAAAACTACGGAAGTCACACCAGATCATGCGCTCCCACGTTCGCGCTATGGCGCCGCACGCGCCTGCCTTTGTTCCTGCCCCGCGCACCGTCGCCCTTGTTTGCGCCTCGCTCGCCGCCTCGCTGAGCTTTGCCGTGCACGCCCAGTCGGCCACGCCAGCCACTGGGGCGGCTTCGGCTGAAGCCACCGCAGCACCGGCCGCGCCCGTCACCATCGCAGCCAATGCGGCCAGCGACAACACCACGGCCGCACAGCTCAAGACGACGGTCGTCACGGCGTCGCGCACCGAGCAGAAGCTGGCCGACACGCTCGCCGCCACTTCGGTGATCACGCGCGAAGACATCGAACAAAGTCAGGCGCAGGACCTGCCGACGCTGCTGCGCGGTCAGGCCGGCGTAGAAATCGTGCAGAACGGCGGCTTCGGCACGTCGGCCAGCATTTTCATGCGCGGCGCGGCATCGAACGCCTCGCTCGTGCTCATCGACGGCGTGCCGGTCAACTCGGCCACCACGGGCACGACCAACATTGCACAGATTCCGGTGTCGCAAATTGACCACATCGAAATCGTGCGCGGCAATGTTTCGGCGCTCTACGGGTCGCAGGCTGTGGGCGGCGTGATTCAGATCTTTACCCGTAAAGGCGACGGCGGCCCGCCGCGTGCCTACGCGGAAATAGGTTACGGCACGAACAACACCACGCAAGCCAACGCCGGCATTGCGGGCTCGTTCAACGACGGCAAGACCAACTTCTCGCTGGATGTGTCGCGCTTCCACACGAATGGCATCTCGGCCATCGACCCGCGCTTCTATCCGAAGAATGTGAACCCGAACCGAAACGGCGACGACAACACGAGCGTGAGCGCGTCGATCTCGCAAAAGCTCGGCGACACGTGGGAAGTGGGCGCGCGCCTGTTCCAGAGCGACGGCAGCAGCAGCTACGACAACGCCTACGGCAAGCCCACCGACCTGAACGACACCGACGCGCGCGTGCGTCAGATCACGGGCTACGCGAAGGGTAACGTCACCGACAAGTGGAGCACGCGCTTCTCGGTCACGCAGGGCGACGATTACAGCTACAACTACCTGAACGGCAAGGGCAACGGCAACTTCCACACGTCGAGCAATCAGATCGACTGGGGTAACGAATACGCCTTCATGCCCGACCAGAAGCTCATCGCCGGCTACACCCGTCTGGAGCAGACCGTCGAGAGCAGCACCAACTACGGCCGTAACAACCGTCACGTCGATTCGGGCTACCTCGGCTACGAAGGCACCTTCGGCAAGCATCAGGTGCAGGCCAACGTGCGTCGCGACGTGTACTCCGACTTTGGCGGCGCCAACAGCTACTGGGTCGGCTACGGCTACAACCTGACGCAGCAATGGAAGCTGATGGCCAACGCGTCGGACGGCTTCCGCGCACCGACCTTCAACGACCTGTTCTACCCGGGCTACGGCAACCCGAACCTGCAACCCGAGCGTTCGATCTCGAAGGAACTCGGCGTGCAGTTCAACGGCGGCGAACGTCTGGGTCTGGTCAAGCTGACCGGCTTTCAGACCAAGTACACGAACCTGATTCAGGGCCTGACGGTGTTCCCGTACACGGCCTCGAACGTGGCCAAGGCGCGTGTCGAAGGGCTTGAGCTGACGTACACCGGCCGTCCGCTTTTCGGCGTCGATGTGCGGGCCTCGTTCACGCGTCAGAACCCGACCGATCTGGATGCCGACAAGCAACTCGCTCGCCGTGCCAAGCAGTTCGGCTCGGTCGGCCTGTCCAAGCGTTTCGACAAGTTCACCGTCGGCGGCGATGTGTTCTACAGTGGCGAGCGCTACGACAGCGGTGGCCAGCATCTCGGCGCGTACACGCTCGTGAACCTGCAAGCGCGTTACGATATCGACAAATCCTGGTACGTCTCGGCGCATCTGGATAACGTCTTCAACAAAAACTACCAGACGGTTTATGCCTACAACACGATCGGGCGCGCGATTTACGTCACGCTCGGCTGGAAGCAGTTCTGACGCACCGGCATCGCGGGGCGTAGCGGCATGACGCTGCGCCGCGCACTCGCCATCTGGACGGCACTCGCCAGCCTCGCGCTGGCGGTGCTCGTCGCGTCGCTCATGCTGGGCAGTGTGCCGGTCTCGCTACGTGAGATCGGTGGTCTGATCCTCGGCCACGACGTCGGGCTGGCCGGCGACGTGGTCTGGCGCCTGCGCCTGCCGCGTGCGCTGGCTGCCTTTGCCTGCGGCGGCTTGCTCGCCGTGTCGGGCACGCTCATGCAGACGCTGCTGCGTAATCCGCTGGCCGATCCCTACGTGCTTGGCATTTCCGGCGGTGCAGCGGTTGCCGCACTGGCTTCGCTCGCGCTGATGCTGCCGTTCTTCTGGGTGCAGACAAGCGCGTTCTTCGGTGCACTGGCGGCCATTGCGCTCGTGATGGCGCTCTCGCATCGCAGCTTTTTCCGTCCCGGTGAACAAGACAGCAGCGCTCGCCTGCTGCTCACCGGGGTGATGATGGCCGCCGGTTTCGGCGCGCTCGCCATGCTGATTCTCACGTTGGCCCCCGACGCCAGCCTGCGCGGCATGCTGTTCTGGCTCACTGGCGATCTCAATGGTGTCGACCGTGCCACGTTGCCGCTGCTGGCACTGGGCGCAACGCTGCTCATCGTCTGCCCCGTAGCCCATCGGCTGAACGTGCTGCTGCGCGGCGAAGCCGTGGCGCAGGCCGTCGGCGTGGCGGTCGGGCCGCTGCGCGCACGCATCTATCTGGCGGCGTCGCTGGCCACCGCGGTGGCGGTGACCACCGCCGGCAGCATCGGTTTTGTCGGCCTCGTCGTGCCGCATATTCTGCGACTGCGTTTCGGTAACGATCAGCGCATGCTGCTGCCCGCGGCGGCATTGGCCGGTGGCGTGCTGTTGATGGTCGCCGATCTGGTCGCACGCACCGTCATCGCGCCGACGCAACTGCCGGTCGGCGTAATAACCGCGATCATCGGTGTGCCGCTGTTCCTCTGGTTGCTCTCGCGACGGGTGATTCGATGACCGCCCCGAATCCGGTAAAGGCACAGACCCCGCTGCTTCACACGCACGCGCTGACATTACGCGCAGGTGAGCGAGTGCTCGTGGACTGGCTCGATTTTGCCGTTTCCCCGGGGGAATGCTGGTGCCTTGCTGGGCCGAACGGCGCGGGTAAGACCACGTTGCTCAGCACGCTCGCGGGCTTGCGCAGCATCGACGAAACCCCGCATCGCGACGACGCCATTGCCGCCTCCGGCCGTGTCGATATTGCGGGCAAACCACTCGCGCAGTGGCGCGTCGGCGCACTCGCGAAGGTGCGCGCGCTCATGCCGCAGCAGACGCGCGATGCGTTTGGCGCGACGGCGCTCGAAGTCGTACTCGCGGGCCGGCATCCGTATCTGGCGCAGGGCCGTTGGGGCGCGTGGGAATCGGACGACGACATCGCCGCCGCACTCGACGCACTGGCGCAGGTCGGGCTCGAATCGTTTGCGCAGCGCGACGTCACCACGCTCTCGGGCGGTGAGCGTCAGCGCGTGTCGCTGGCGGCGGTTCTCGCGCAGGCGACGCCGTTGCTATTGCTCGACGAACCGATCTCGCATCTCGATCTGCACCACCAGATGGATGCCCTCGAACGTCTCGCCGAACACGCGGCACGTGACGATGCCGCCGTGGTCTTTTCCTGCCACGATCTGAATCTCGCCCGCCGCTTCGCCACCCATGCGTTGTTGCTCGACGGGCGGGGGGCATGGCGCGCCGGACCGGTGCGCGACGTACTCACGGCCGAATATTGCAGCGACGCATTCGGTTACCCGCTGCGCCTCATTCGCGACGGCGAGGACGAGGCACTCGTGCCCGCCCGCCGTGGCTAAGGCGCTGGCTTTTCTCACGATTTCCGTGCGTGGCATCGCGCCACGCGCCCGTGGTCACAGTTTTTCCCGTTTTTACAGGTGCTGTTCATGACGACCGAAACGCCGCAACCCGATCCCAACGCCACCTCCGACGGCAGCAACGCCGACGAAGCCCGCAACGAGCGCCATCGTGCCCGCATGGTGCGCAAGAAGGCGCTGATCGACGGCAAGATTGCGCAGGCGCAACACGATTGCGGCGTGCTCGTCATCACCACCGGCAACGGCAAGGGCAAGTCCAGCTCGGGCTTCGGCATGGTCGTACGTGCCATGGGCCACGGCATGAAAACGGGCGTGGTGCAGTTCATCAAGGGCGCGATCCCGACGGGCGAAGAGAAATTTCTGCGCCGTTTTCCGGAGGAGTGCGAGTTTCACGTGATGGGCGAGGGCTACACGTGGGACACGCAAGACCGCATGCGCGACATCGCCAAGGCCGAAGCGGCATGGGAGCAGGCGCGCCGCATGCTGGCTGACGCTTCGTTCGGCCTGCTGTTGTTCGATGAGCTCAACATCGCGCTCAAGCTCGGCTATCTCGATGTGAACACCGTGATTGCCGATCTGGAGTCGCGTCCCGAGATGCAGCACGTCGTGATCACCGGCCGGGGCGCGCCGCAGGCACTCGTCGATGCCGCCGACACGGTGACCGACATGACGCCGGTCAAGCACGCTTTCGCGCAGGGCATTCGCGCGCAGCCCGGCGTGGAAATGTAAGCGGCGTCGCTCGCCCAGACCCAACCGGCGCAACTGATCCACCCGGCACGCCGCCGTTTTTCGTTTTCGTTTCAGGAAGTCTCACGCATGTCCGCAATGACCGCATACAGCCCGCTGCTGGCCGAATTGTTCGAAGTTGCCGCGCCGTCCGCCGCCATGGACGCCGCGTTGCAACACGCCATCGACATCAAGACGAAGCCGCCCGGCAGCCTTGGCGCACTCGAGCGCATCGCGCTGCAAATCGGCCGCATTCAGCAGAGCGTGACGCCTGATCTCGCCCGCCCGGCCATGCTGGTGTTCGCGGGCGATCACGGCATCGTGGCGTCGGGCGTGAGCCCGTATCCGCAGGCGGTCACGGCGCAGATGGTGCTCAACTTTCTGCGCGGTGGTGCCGCGATCAACGTGTTCTGCCGCGCCAATCAGATCGAGATGGAAGTGATCAACGCAGGCGTGGCGGCCGAATTCCCGGCGCATGCCTCGCTGGTGGATATCCCCGTCGCGCGCGGCACGCAGAACTTTCTCGAACGCGCGGCCATGTCGCGCGAGCAGCTTGAGGCGGCGCTCGCTGCCGGCGCCGCCCGCGTGGTCGCCCATGCGCAGCGCGGCACGCGCATGATCGGCTTCGGCGAGATGGGCATCGGCAACACGTCGGCAGCGGCGTGTGTGATGCAGCGTCTGACGGGCTTGCCGCTCGCCGCCTGCGTGGGGCGTGGCACGGGCGTGGACGACGCAGGACTGGCGCGCAAGACCGCAGTGCTCGCGCAGGCACTCGACGCCCATCCGGTGAACGGTGAAGTCGATCCGCTCGACGTGCTGGCAACGTTCGGCGGGTTCGAAATCGCGATGATGACCGGCGCGTATCTGGCGGCAGCCAAGCTGGGCCTCGTCGTTGTGGTCGACGGTTTCATCAGCACGTCGGCGTTGCTCGTTGCGGCGCGTCTCGCCCCGGCCGTCCTCGACTACTGCATCTTCGCGCACGCGTCGGACGAGGCCGGTCATCGCGCCATGCTCGACGCATTGGGTGCGCGGCCGCTGCTGCATCTGGGGCTGCGACTGGGCGAAGGCACCGGCGCGGCGCTGGCCATGCCGCTGATTCAGGCCGCCGCGGCGTTCTTGCGCGAGATGGCCACATTCGAGGGCGCAGGCGTGAGCGATCGCGACACACCGGCAGCATGACGACATGACAACATCGCACCCCGATCCGTCCGACGAAAACACCGCACCGCTCCCCGGCGAGACGACGGCGTCGCATGCGGTCGTGCCGGCAGTGCCCGGCCCGGATGCTCATGACGGATGGGGCAAGCAGCAACTTCGGCTTTTCCTGACGGCGCTCGGCTATTTCACGCGTGTGCCGATCCCTTCATGGGTAGGCTATTCGCCCGCGCAATTGAACGCGGCGACACGTTACTTCCCGATGGTCGGGGTGTTCGTCGGCGTGCTGGTGGCGTTGTTGACGGTGGCGATGGGCATGCTCTGGTCGCCGCGTCTGGCGATTGCACTGGGGCTCGCGGTCAGCGTGCTGCTGACCGGCGCGTTTCATGAAGACGGCCTCGCCGATTCGGTCGATGCCTTCGGCGGTGCGTTCGAGCGCGAGCGCGTGCTGGAGATCATGCACGACTCGCGCATCGGCACCTATGGGGCGGTCGCCCTTTGGTTGGCGCTGGCCATCAAATGGCAGGCACTGGTCGACGTGCAGACCGCCTTCGGCTGGGGCGGCTTTTCGATCGTGCTGATCGGGGCGCACGCGGCGAGCCGCTGTATGGCCATCAGTCTGTTGCGCGCGCTCGACTACGTGCGTGCACAGGGTAAGGCGAAGCCGGTCGCCCAGCGCCTGAGTCTCGAGGGTTTGCTGTTCGGTGTGGTGTGCAGCCTGCCGTGGGCGTTCTGGCCGGACTGGCGCGCTGGCGCTACTGGCGCAGTGGTGCTGATCGTGTTGCGGGCTGCGTTTATTCGCTATCTGCGCCGGCGTCTGGGGGGGTACACCGGTGACACGTTGGGCTTTGCGCAACAGATCGGCGAACTGGCGCTGTATCTGACGGTGTGCGCATGGATCTGATTCTGCTGCGGCATCCGCCGCCCGACGTTGCCCCGGGCATCTGCTACGGGCAGACCGACCTGCCGGTCGACGCGGCGCAGTTCGATGCGTGTGTGGCGGGGATGCGGGAGAACATCACGACATGGCTCGATGGCCGCGTGCCCGTCGCTGTCCATAGCAGCCCTTTGCAACGCGCCCGCAGCGCAGCGAATGTGATTGCCGAATCGTTCGATATGCCGGTGACTGAGGATGCCCGCTTGTCGGAGATGCACTTCGGCGAGTGGGAAATGCAGCGCTGGGACACCCTCGATCGCGCGCAGCTCGATGACTGGGCGCGCGATGTGGCGGGCTTTGCACCGCCCGGTGGCGAGTCGGCCCGCCACGTCGTGCTGCGCATGGACGCGTGGGCGAGGGCGGTGCGGGTTGCTACCACGGCGAACCCTGCACGAGACGTGCACATCGCCGTCACGCACGCCGGACCGATCCGGCTGCACACGGCGACAGCGCTACGCCTGCCGACAACGGCGTGCCTGTCGTGGGCGCTCGGTTTCGGTGCCGCGTGCGAGCTGCACGTCAGCGACGACGGACAAGCACGGCTGATTCGTTGGAACACCTGACCGATTACTGCGCACGCGCCTGCGTGCGTCGCTGACGCGCAATGTCGAGGTCTTCGCACATCGTGCGCGCCCCGTCGAGAATGCGCGGACCGGGGCGGTTGATCAGATCGCCGTCGATACCGAAGAGATTGTTGTTCGCCACGGCAGGTAACTGCGTCCACTTGCGCCAGCTGTCGAGTGTCGCGAGCGGCTTGTCCGACTTCGTCGCACCGGGCGTGGCCGTGAACATCGCCTCCGGCCGTTTGGCGAGCACCGCCTCGATCGACACGCGCGGCACCAGCGCGGGCTCGTCGGCGAAGATGTTGACGCCGCCGCACAGGCGGATCACGTCGCTCACCATATGCGTGCCGTTGAGCGTCATCAGCGGCTGCGTCCATACCTGATAGAACACCGACACCGGCGCGCGTGACGAGTATTGCGTGCGCAGCGCCTCGTACCGCGCACGGAACGCGTTGGCGGCCGCCTGTGCTTTCGCCGGCGTGCCGGTGAGCGCCCCCAGACGCTCGATGGCATCGGGCAAGTCGGTCAGGTGCTTGGGTTCCGAATAGAACACCGGCAATTTCAACTGACGCAGCGCTTCGACTTGCCGCTGCGAATTGCCATGCATCCACACCACCAGCAGGTCTGGCTTGAGCGCGAGAATGCGCTCGAGATCGAGGGCGCTATTGTCACCCACGCGTGTGATGTGTTTGGCCGCTTCGGGGTAATCTGAGTACGCCACGGCACCGACCACGCGGTCGCCCGCACCGGCAGCGAACAACAACTCGGTTGCGTGCGGTGCAAGACTCACGATGCGTTGTGCAGGCGCCGCCAGCGTGACGGTGGCGCCGGTGTCGTCTTTGACGGAGAGCGCGGCATGCGCGCTCGTGGCGAAGCCGAGCGTCAAGACGGCGGTCGAAAGCACCATCGACAAAACAGCGGCAGCTTGGCGGGCGCGGTGACGGGGGAGAGCCTGAAGAGTGAGCGACATTGACCGGCGGTGCGAGGCGGAAAGGGTTGAAGGGGCGCAGAGCGGGGTGGCGCGTCGGCCGTGAGGACGACAAAGCCCCGCCATTGTCGACGTGTTGCCGCGACGCTGCAAGGCGGGGCGGCGCAGGGGCTTCGGCGTGACGACAGACAGCGTAAGATGCCCGCGTGGCGAACTGACGTCACCGGGTTGCGGTCGAATGATGCGTAACCTGCCCGGTATCCAAGCCGGGGCGAGCCAAGGAGTCAGAAGACGTGAAACGAAATTTCGGGATAGTGAGTGCGCTGATGGTGGCGCTGACGGTCATGCTTGGCGCTTGCGCCAATACCGGCAGTGGTGCGGGCGATTCGAGTTCGTCGGCCCGCAGCGGCAGCGGCACGGGCAAGGTGGAAGCCTACGGCGTCATCGATGGCGGTGTCACCATCGTCAAGTAAGGCGGATCGTCGCGAGTCGGCGATGTAGCGACGTAGCGACGTAGCGACATAACGACACAGCGATGTAAACGACTACGCCCCCTGAGCTCAGAAGAACTCAGGGGGCGTAGTCGTTTCAGCGCACCGCAGGATCGACCGGATGCCCGATCGAAGCCCGCGGCAGCGCCGTGCGGCGTTAGTTGGAAGCCGGAGCCGGGGCGGCTGCACCTGCATCCGAAGCCGGTGCCGGCGTCATGGCGGCGCCTGCATCGCTGGCCGGGGCGGTATCCGCCGGGGCAGCTGCCGGTGCCGATGCCGACGTGTCGGCGGCCGGGGCGGCGGTTTGATCGTCCTTCTTCGAGCAACCCACCATCACGACGGTGGCGGTTACGAGCGTAGCGAGCAACAGCGGAAGTTTTTTCATTTGGTCGTCCTTTTGATATAGGGAAAGCCCTTGCGAAAGAACCCTCAGTCTAACGGCGCCCTGAGGCGAAGGCTGTGTGCATTTGTTGCAGAAATGCTTCAATTTGTAACGAAAACGGCGGCAAACGCACGTCGTTTAATACGGCGTAAGGCGCCGATGGCACTGATGGTGCCCGTGAGGCCGTGCGCCGTCGGTTGAACGGGTAGGGCACGTCCGTTCAGAAGCATAACGGGGAAATTTGATACCCGCCGGGCACGGCAGTTCCCGAAAAATTCAGGACACCGGCAAGTCGGCCAGCCCGACGGCGAGGCGTTCCCAGCCGGCTTCGTGCGCAGGCAGGCCCAATCGGAGGCTGGGCAGGGACTGCATGGCGGCCGTTGTGACGACTGCTCCTGCTGGTGATATTCCTGCCGGTATTGTTACAGGCCGGGCGTCGAACAGCCGCGTCCAGATGCCTTGGGCCGCCAGCTTCTCATGCCAGACGGGGGCCAGCGGGTGCGGCGTCCACGCGAACAGCGGTGTGCCCAGCGCAGGCCAGCCATGGTGGCGTAACAGCGCGAGAAGCCGCTCGCCGTCGTGCTGCAAGCGCTCACGGGCGGCAATTTGCCACACGGTGTCACGCAACGCGGTGCGCACCGCAAAACGGGCAGGGCCGCTGACCGTCCATGCGCCGAGGGTCTGCGACAATTGCGCGCCGAACGCCGGCGGACACAGCGCAAACCCCGCCCGAATCCCCGCCAGTCCAAAGAACTTACCTACCGAACGCAGCACAACGAGCCCGTCCCGCCCAACCTGCGAGGTCATCGACGCCGCAGGCGACGCATCCGCGAACGCTTCATCGACGATCAGCATCCCGCCACGTTCTGCGAGTGAAGCTTGCCATGATGATAAGGTTTCGCGCGAGACGTGACGCGTGGTCGGATTATCGGGATTCACCCAAACGAGATAGTCGACATCCGGGAGTCCGGCCTCCGGGCCAGTCCACGGTACGAGCGTATGGCCGGCGCGCGCAAAGGCCGGGGCATATTCACTGTAGGTCAGCGAGGCCACCGCCACGCGCCCCGGGCGCAGCAGCGTCGGTATTGCCCGGATGACGGCCTGCGACCCGGCACAGGGCACCACCGCGTTCGCTGGCACACCGTAGTAGTCGGCGGCGATGTCGATCAGATCGTCGAAGGCATCGGGCAGGTCGCGCCACGCTTCGGGTGGCGGCATCGGCACCGGATAGCCCAGCGGATTGATACCCGTCGACAGGTCCAGCCAGTCTTCGCGCGCGCGTCCGTAGCGCGCAATGGCTTCGCCCAGATTGCCGCCATGGCGAGGTGCCGCTGGCGCAGGCGATGTGGTTGCGGGTATTGCCGAAACGCTCACAATACCCCCACGGTGGCCGCGTCGGCCTGCGATGCGGCGAAGAGTGCGAGCGCGCCGCTCACCACCAGCCACATCCACATCGAGCGTGAAATGAGCCGCCACGCGGCCTTGATGTGTTGTGCAGACGGTTCCGTGCCGCAGCCCAGCGGCGGGCGCGTTTCCCACTCGCCGTGATAGCGGGCGGGGCCACCCAGTTGTACGCCGAGACTACCGGCACCCGCTGCCATGACGGGCCCGGCGTTGGGGCTCGACCATGCGCTCGCTTGCGTGCGCCAGCAGTCGATGGCGCGCGCGACGTCGCCGAAGATGGCATAGCTCGCTGCCGTGAGACGTGCCGGAATCCAGTTAAGCCAATCGTCGATGCGGGCAGCGGGACGGCCGAAATACAGGAACTGTTCGGTGCGGTAGCCCCACATGGCGTCGAGCGTGTTGGCGAGGCGAAACAGCACGACGCCGGGCGCCCCGGCAATGGCGAACCAGAACAGGGCGCCGAAGATGGCGTCGTTGCCGTTCTCCAATGTGGATTCGACGGCGGCGCGTGCGATGTCGGATGCACTCGCGTCTTCGGTGTCGCGCGACACGATGCGTGTGGTCAACTCACGTGCTTGTGTGAGGTTGCCGTCTTGCAATGCGCGAGCGATCGGCATGACGTGTTCGCGCAGGCTGCGCGCGCCGAGTGCCGCGTACAGGGCCAGCGCCTGCCAGAGGATGCCGCCCCAGCCGGGCAGGAACGTGAGCGCCCACGCGATCAGGACGGGGATCAGCAACATGAGCGTCCATGCCCACGTGCCGCGCACCATCGCGGTAAAGGGTTTGTCGCGGATGTCGGGCGCATTCAGCCACGCTTCTACGCCGTTGGCGATGAAGCCGAAGCCGACGAGCGGATGCCAGCGCTTGGGCTCACCGAGCCACGCGTCGAGCAGCACGCCGATGAGGCCGGCGAGCCAGAGAGATTCAGGAGCGAGTCCGGTGAGCATCCGCCATCATCCTTTGACGGCCATGGGCAGGCCGGCGACGACAAATCGCACTTGCGGTGCCAGCGCAGCAACGCGCTGGTTGAGACGGCCGAGTTCATCGACGTAGCGTCGCGTGAGCGAGCCCATCGGGATCACGCCGAGTCCGATCTCGTTGCTCACGACGATAAGTTTGCCGGGGGCGGTCGAGAGCGCCTGCGCCAGTTGGTCCACAACGTCATGCCATTGCGTATCGTCTGCTGGTGCGTCGGGACCGTCGTCAGGCGGGCAGAGCCAGCCGGCCAGCCATAGCGGCAGGCAGTCGATGAGCAGGCAGTGTCCTTCGCGGGCGGTTTCAAGTACGGCACCGGCGAGATCGCGGCCGACTTCCACGGTGGGCCAGTGCGCTGGCCGGCTGGCCCGATGGTGGGCGATGCGTGCGCGCATCTCGGGTTCGTCGCTCACCGCAGCGGTGGCGAGATAGCTGACTGGCAGGCCGCTCTCCGAGGCGAGGCGTTCGGCGAACGCACTCTTGCCGGAGCGCGCGCCACCCAGCACGAAAGTCAGGTCGTGGGCACTCATGGGCGATATTGTACGAGCGCCCGATGCGATAATCCGCACCATGAGTGAAATCCCTGTCAATTCCAGTGCGCTGTCCACGCGCGGCCTCCGTGGCACCTTGATGATTCAAGGCACGTCCTCCGACGCAGGCAAGAGCACGGTAGTGGCTGGGCTCTGCCGGCTGCTCTATCGAGAGGGCGTGCGCGTTGCGCCGTTCAAGCCGCAGAACATGGCGCTCAATAGCGCCGTGACGGCCGACGGTGGTGAGATCGGCCGTGCGCAGGCGCTGCAGGCACAGGCTGCCGGCATTGCGCCGCATACAGACTTCAACCCGGTACTGCTCAAGCCGAGCAGCGACCGCGGCGCTCAGGTGATCATCGGCGGCAAGGTGGTGGCCGATCTCGACGCGCGGGCCTATCAGGAATACAAACCGCGCGCGATGGCGGCCGTGCTGGCTGCCTATGAGCGGCTGCGCACGGGCTACGACGCGGTGATCGTGGAAGGGGCGGGCAGTCCTGCGGAAGTGAATCTGCGGGCGCGCGATATCGCGAACATGGGATTCGCCGAAGCCGTCGACGCGTCGGTGTTGCTCGTGGCGGACATCGACCGGGGCGGCGTCTTCGCGCAGTTGGTCGGCACGCTCGCCTGTTTGTCGGACAGCGAGCGCGCGCGCATCAAGGGGTTCGTCATCAATCGCTTTCGCGGCGATCCGTCGTTGCTCACCAGCGGGCTGGAATGGGTGGAGGCGCGCACGGGAATTCCGGTGCTGGGAGTGTTGCCGTATCTGCACGGGCTGCATCTCGATGGCGAGGACATGCTCCCCGGTGAGCGCCACACGGCGGCCAGCGGCGAGACGCGCCTGCGGGTGACGGTGCCTGCACTGCCGCGTATCAGCAATCACACGGATTTCGATGCGCTGCGGGCGCATCCACAAGTGGACTTTCGCTACGTGGGCGCAGGCGAACCGTGGCCTGCCTCGGATCTCGTGATTCTGCCCGGCAGCAAACACGTGCGTGCCGACTTGGCGTGGCTGCGGGCGCAGGGCTGGAAACCAGCGATTGCGCGCCACCTGCGCTACGGCGGCAAAGTGCTCGGCATATGCGGCGGCTTGCAGATGCTCGGGGCAGTGATTCACGATCCACGGGGGCTGGAAGGCGAAGCCGGTACGACGGCGGGCCTCGGCTGGCTGGAGATCGAAACGACGATGGAAGCGCAGAAGCAGTTGCGCGTGGTCAGCGGACGCCTGAGCGCAGGCAACGCACCGGTGCGCGGCTACGAGATCCATATGGGCGTGACGCGCGGGGCGGCGCTGGCGCGTCCCGCAGCCATGCTTACCGGGGATCACGGCGACGTGCCCGACGGTGCACGCTCTGAGGACGATCAGGTCATGGGCACGTATCTGCATGGCCTGTTCGATACGCCGGAGGCCCTGCAAGCCCTGTTGACGTGGGCGGGCGCACGCGACATCGAGGCGCAGGACTACAACGCGCTGCGCGAGGCGTCGCTTGACCGCCTTGCCGATTCGTTCGCTGCGCATCTGGATTTGTCGGGTGTGTGGGGCTGTCTGCGGTAAGGCTGCCGGGCAGAATGCCCAAGACGTGCCACCGGTGCCCGCCGGAAGCCGTAACGCAGCCGTTGTAAGATGTGCGGAAAATCGACCTCGGGGAGTGCGTAATGCCGGTGATCGTGGTGGCGAATCCGAAGGGCGGCGTGGGTAAGAGCACGCTGGCAACGAATCTGGCGGGCTATCTGGCCGCCCAAGGGCACGCGGTGATGCTGGGGGATACCGACCGCCAGCAGTCCTCCCGGGCGTGGCTGGGGCTGCGTCCGCCGGCGCTACGGCCCATTGCGACGTGGGATGTCGATCATAGTGAGATCGCCCGTCCGCCCAAGGGCACGACGCACGCGGTGCTCGATACCCCCGCTGGCCTACACGGCAAACGGCTGGAGACGGTGCTCAAACTCGCCAATCACGTGCTGGTGCCGTTGCAGCCGTCGATTTTCGATATCCTCGCGACGCGCGATTTTCTCCAAAAGCTTCAGGAAGAGAAGGCAGTCCGTCAGGGCGACGTGCGCATCGGCGTGGTCGGCATGCGGGTCGATGCGCGCACCCGCGCCGCCGATCAACTCGCCCGCTATTGCGACGAAGCCGGCTTGCCGGTGCTCGGCATGCTGCGCGACACGCAGAACTACGTGCAACTCGCCGCGCACGGGCTCACGCTGTGGGACGTGGCGCCCAGCCGCGTCGAACGCGACCTGCCGCAGTGGCAGGGGATCGTGAAGTTCGTGGGTGAATAGGCTGTAATGAGGCGTGGGGCGGAATAGGATCGCTCATCGACGACGCCCCTGAAACGCAAAAACCGGCCATTTCGGCCGGTTTTTTTTCATGCTGCGCGGTTCACGCGTGACGCTTACTTGGCAGCGTCGAAAGCGCGGGTTTCTTCCCACGCTTGCAGCGGCACGTGATCGCGTTCGCCCTTCTGCACGTTCTTCTCGTCGACAAACACGAGCTGCGGCTTGAAGCCGGCCAGCACATCTTTGTTGTCGACCTGTGCATACGACACGATGATCACGATGTCGCCCAACTGAGCGCGGCGGGCCGCGGCGCCATTCAACGAAATCATGCCGCTGCCGCGCTCGCCACGAATGGCGTACGTCGTGAAACGCTCGCCGTTGTTGACGTTGAAGATGTCGATCTGCTCATTCTCGACCAGACCCGACGCCTCAAGCAGGTTCTCGTCGATGGCGCACGAGCCCTCGTAATGCAATTCGCAATGCGTCACGGTGGCGCGGTGGATCTTCGACTTGAGCATGGTGCGGTACATGGCTTGCCTCTTGTGTTGCGATGTCGCGCACTCCGCGCGACGAATTAAGCACGCGCATCCGACACGCGCACGATATCTGCCGGCCTCGCCTCTCGCCCGTCCTGCGACACCGCGCAGTCAGACGCCAGACGTTGCCGGCACTCGGATTCAGATTTCCAGATTGTCGATCAGGCGCGTTGCACCCAGCTTCGCGGCGGCCAGCACGACCAGACTCTCGGCCGGTGCGGCGCCCGGGGCCGGGGCCCGCAAATTGGCACGCTGGCGAATCGACACGTAATCCGGTGCCCAGCCACGCTCACGCAACGTCTGCATGGCGGCGGCTTCGAGCGCCTCGTAATCGGTCTTGCCGCTGACCACGTCGTCGCGAATCTGACCCAACAGGCGATACAGCTGCGGCGCTTCTGCGCGCTCGGCGTCCGACAGGTAACGATTGCGCGAAGACAGCGCGAGGCCATCGTCGGCGCGCACGGTTTCGGCAGCAATGATTTCGATCGGCAGTGCGAACTGTCGGCACATGCTGCGCACGATCATCAGTTGCTGGTAATCCTTCTTGCCGAACACGGCCACGCGCGGCTGCACGCAGGAGAACAACTTGGTGACAACGGTGCACACGCCCTTGAAGAAGCCCGGGCGGAACTCGCCTTCGAGAATGTCGCCCAGATCGGTCGGCGGCTCGACGCGATACTCCTGCGGCTCGGGATACATCTCCTTCTCGTCCGGCGAAAACAGCACGTAGACGTTCTCGCGCGTGAGCTTCTCGACGTCATCCATCATCGTGCGCGGGTATTTGTCGAAGTCTTCGTTCGGCCCGAATTGCAGGCGGTTGACGAAGATGCTGGCCACGACCGGGTCGCCGTGCTGGCGCGCCAGTCGCATCAGCGACAAATGCCCTTCATGGAGATTGCCCATCGTGGGCACGAAGGCAACGCGATTCTGTCCGCGCAGTTGATCGCGCAGTTCGTGAATCGAGGGGATGACTTTCATTGAGGTTCCGTGCGTGGCGTATGTGTGGCTAGGGCCTGTTCCCCCTAGTCCAGATCTGGCATGCGCTTGGCCCGATATTGGGGTCTGGCCGCCAAAATGTCCGGGGGATTGTAGAGGAAATCTCAACGGGCGTGCGCAAAACCGCAAGCCCGGCTCGGCCTCCTTCGGCGACTCAGTTTGGAGAATAAGTGAGGCGCACGTAGATCGGCGCGAACGGCTCGGCCTGTGTGATCTCCAGCAGCGACTCGCGCGCCAGTTCCAGCATGGCGATGAAGTTGACCACCACGACCGGCACGCCGCGCCCGACGTCGAACAACTCGCTGAACTCCATGAACCGCGCACCCTGCAAACGCCGCAGAATCTGGCTCATGTGCTCGCGCACCGACAACTCTTCGCGCGAAATCCGGTGATGCTGGACCAGCTTGGCTCGGCGCAGCACTTCGGCCCATGCGGCGCGCAAGTCCTCGGAATCCACATCGGGGAAGCGCGGTTGCAGACTCTGCTCGATGTACACCTGCGAGCGCAGGAAGTCGCGGCCCAGCACCGGCAGCGTGTCGAGCTTTTGCGCGGCGAGCTTCATCTGCTCGTACTCCAGCAGGCGGCGCACGAGTTCGGCGCGTGGATCTTCCGCCTCTTCGCCGGTGTCGGCCTTCTTGACCGGCAACAGCATGCGCGACTTGATCTCGATGAGCATGGCCGCCATCAGCAGATACTCCGACGCCAACTCGAGGTTGGTAGTGCGGATCTGTTCGACGTAGAGCAGGTACTGCTTGGTCACCTGCGCCATCGGAATGTCGAGCACGTTGAAGTTCTGCTTGCGGATCAGGTACAGCAGCAAGTCGAGCGGACCTTCAAAGGCTTCGAGGAAGACTTCGAGCGCGTCGGGCGGGATGTACAGGTCGTTCGGCATCGCGAACAACGGCTCGCCGTACAGACGCGCGCGCGCAACCCCGTCGACGGTGTCGGGCGTGGTGTCCTGCCCTTCGGGCGGCGCCGGCAGCTCTGCGGTCTTGCCTTCGGCGGCACCGCTTGCCGCCCGGTGCGGGGCGCCGGCACTGGCGGGCGCCTCGGCCACGTCGGGAGCCTCGGTCACATCGGCCCCGTCGGCCACCCCGGCCCCTTCCGTAGAATCGGCCGGCTGATCGTGATCGACGTGCAAAGGCGCCGGCGCGGTCTCGGGGACGGGCTCGGGCGTTTGCGACGGATCGTCAGGCGTGGTGTGATTCAACGCGATACGGGGCTGGTGGTAGGCGGGAGGGCGCTTGGCGTGACGGGCGATGGCGGCGGCAAAGGCCTTAATGACTGCATTGGCCGCGCATCAGTCCCGCCGGCACGGCTTACTCGCTCTGGTAGACGTACGGCTGCTGGGCCACGCGCGATTGTTGGGCGCGGCGGCGCTCTTCCATATCGATCGGTTGCTTGTCCCACAGCAGCGAGCGGCCTTGACGTTGTTCGGCTTCCAGCGTCGGCTTCTCGCTCTTCAGTTGGTTGATGAATTGGGTGATGTCGGACTCGTACATGATCGGTCTGCGCAAAAATTAGGCAGGCAACTCGGCCTGCAATCAGCAAAGCGGCACAGCCGCAGCCGTGCCAAACGACGCTGATTCTACCGCAAACCGGTCGCCACGCGTCGCTTCGGGCCGGTTTGTGCCGGTTTGGGCGTCGTGGGTGAAGTGACACCGGGGATATGGTCAAATACGGCAATACGCTTCATGCGCATTGCCCATACGCATCATCCGAACAGGCCGATATGCCGCACGCCAAAGTATCGGCGGCGGATGCCATGACAATAAGGAAGGTTTTGACCGTCGCACTGATCAAACCCGGCTACGACGCACGCCGTCGGTCGCGCGCGCGCCCCGTGCTCGCCAAGCGCCAGAGGCGCCAGATGCGTGCCGTCTTCGTCGCGCTGGCCTGCGCCCTCGCACTGCCCTCGCTCGCCCGCGCCGACTATCGCGTTCGCGTAGAGGCACCCAATGGCCTCGCCAAACTGCTCAACGCGAACCTCGATCTCGTGCGTTTCGCCGACCGCGACGACATCGGCGACGCGCAGTTCGAGCATCTGATCGCCACCGTAGGCGAGCAAATTCAGGAACTCACGTCCACGGAAGGCTATTTTTCGCCCGTCACCCACGTGGACGTGGCCACCATCAACGGCAAGCGCGACGTGCATGTCACGGTCGACTCGGGCCCGCGCACCCATATCAAGGACGTGGATCTGAAGTTCACCGGCCCCATCGCCGAACAAGACCCGCAACGCGTCGAGCAACTGCGCAACGGCTGGGGGCTGCCGGTGGATACGCCGTTCCGGCAGGCCGACTGGGACAAGGCGAAGAGCGACACGCTGTTCAATCTCGGCCAGAAGCGCTACCACGCGGCCAAGATGACGTTCTCGCGCGCGGTGGTCGATGCCGACAACGATGCGGCGTCGCTGGCGGCCACCTATGACAGCGGCCCGCCGTTCACGCTCGGCCCGTTGATCATCACGGGGACGCGCCGCTACCCGGAGCAGATCATCCGCAACGTGAATCCGCTGTCGGTCGGCGAGCCGTTCGACGCGGGCCGGTTGCAGGAATTGCAGCGCCAGATTCAGGCCACGCCGTATTTCTCGAACGTGATCATCTCGGTGACGGAAGACCCCGCCAAGGCGGAGAACGCGCCGGTCGAGGTGAGGGTGAGCGAATTTCCCACGCAGCGCGTGCAAAGCGGTGTGGGCTATACGACGGACACCGGCGGCAGCGTCAATGGCCGCTACTCGTACTACAACCTGTTCGGCAGCGCGTGGACGTTCGACACGCAGGCGCGTCTGGAGCAATTCCGGCAGGGCGGCTACGCCGAGCTGGCGATGCCACCGGACTCGAACGCTTACACGAACAGCCTGCGCGGCTCGTATGACCGCACAGACCTGAACGGTCTGGATCAGCGCGCCCTGCAAGTCGGCATCAAGAGAGCCCGCTCGCGCGAGCGCTACGACTGGGCCTATTCGCTGGACTTCTATCACACGGACGAGCGCCCCGACGGCGGCACGCGCTTCGTCAACAAGGCCCTCGTACCGGCCTTCGCGTGGACACGGCGCGACGTGGACGATCTGATCTTTCCGCGCGCCGGCAACATCATCAACACGCAGATCGGCTTCGCCGCCAAGCCGGTGCTCACGGATCAGACGTTCGGCCGTGTCTACGGCCGCATTCGCCAGTACTTTCCGGTCGGCCAGCGCGACATCGTAATCGCGCGGCTGGAACTGGGCGCGGTGATCACCAACGGCAACAGCAACCGCATTCCGTCGTCGCTGCTGTTCTTCGCGGGCGGTACCTCGTCGGTTCGCGGTTACACGTATCAGAGCCTCGGGCGGCAGCAGAACGGCACCACGTTCCCGACCAAATACCTCGGCACCGGCAGTCTCGAATACCAACGCTGGTTCACGCGCGACTGGGGCGGGGCGGCGTTCTGGGATGTGGGCACCGCCACCGACGACTATCGTCACCCCACGCCGCTCTATCACGGCGTGGGTCTGGGCTTGCGCTGGCGCAGCCCGGTTGGCCCGGTGAACGTCGATCTCGGCTACGGGGTCAACGATCGGCAGTTCCGGCCGTCGATCTCGCTGGGAGTGGCCTTCTGATGACGACCTTGCCACTCAATGCCACGATGTCTTCGCCGCCGCCGGCCGAGCGCGAACCCACCCTTGCCCCTGCCGCGCCATCGGGCGTTGAGGGCGACGGCAGCGGCGGTGGATCGCCGCCGCCGTCAAATACACCGTCCAATACGCCGCCATCGTCCCCGCCGCCTCGCAGGCGTTGGGGCCGCTGGCTCGCAGGCGTGCTGCTCACGCTGTTGCTGATCGTTGTGCTCGCCATCGGCGCGCTGCTGTGGGCGATGTCCTCCGAGCGCGGCAGCCGCTGGCTCTGGCAGACGGCCGTCTCCACGCTGGGCGGCAAGCTCGCGGGCGACTGGCGGAGCGGCAGCTTCGCGCATGGCTTCACGGTGAACGACGTGCGCTACCTCGACGGTGCCACGCGCATCACGGTGAGCCGTCTCGAAAGCCGCTGGCAACTGTCACTGCGTCCGTTGCACTTCACCGTCGACAAGCTGCATGCGGGCGACGTGGCGCTGGCGTTTGCGCCGTCGCCGCCGTCGAACCAACCGACGGTCATGCCAACCAGTCTGCGTCTGCCATTCGGGCTAGGCCTCACGCTGAACGACGTGCGTGTGGCGAAGCTCACGCTCGATTCACCGGCGCTCGTGCTCGACGACATTCGTGTCGCGGCGCGCAGTGACGGCACGCAACACACGGTGCAACTCGAACACCTCGGCACGCCTTACGGCGAAGCCGAAGCGAATCTGCAACTGAACGGACAACGCCCGTTCGCCCTCGGCGGCAACATCGGTCTGCAAGCGAAGGCGGGGGATATCCCCGTGTCGTTGAAGGCGGACCTGTCGGGCTCGCTCGATGCGCTGATCGTCGATCTGGTCGCGAGTGGCGAGAAGCTCAACGGCACGGCGCATATCGCTGCGGCACCGTTCGGTGCGGTACCGCTGTCTCGGGCGCAGATTGCGCTCGATCACCTGAACCCGCGCGATTTCTCTGCGGGGGCGCCGCAAGCCGATCTCGCTGTGAACGCCGATCTGCGGCCGGCACCGGGGGCGAAGGAATTCCGCGTGCTAGGGCCGGTCTCGGTGACGAATGCGAAGCCTGGTGCCATCGACGCGGAATTGCTGCCGGTCGAGAGTCTGCGTGCCGAGGTGCTGCTCGACGCAACGCGTCAGGCACTCACGGGCATCGAACTGAAGCTCGCCGGGCGGGCGCTGCTCACCGGCAGCGGCGACGTGCATCGCGAGAAGATTGCCGCCACCGCTTCGGCACCGGCACCAGCATCGGCATCGGCACCGATGGCCTCGTCGGGCTCGTCGGCCTCGTCCGCCAGCGCGACCACAGCGGCCGCCGCCGACGCCCCTGCCGAGGCCATGGTCGGTGGCTTTGCGCTGGCGATGCAAGACCTCGATCTGCGCGCCCTCTATGGCAAGTTGCCGGCGACGAAGCTCTCCGGGCCGCTCAACATCAAGCTCGACGCCACCGGGCAGCGCATCGTGCTCGACTGGCGAGATGCGACGCGTCGCGTGCTGGCCGACGTCGGACTCGACGCGAAGGGCACGACGATTCATAACCTCTCGCTCGACGCCGGATCGGGCAAGGTGGCGGCCACCGGCGTGCTGGAGAACGGCGACACCGGTGCGTATCAGGCGCAACTCAAGCTGACGCGCTTCGACCCGGCGGCATGGTACGACCTGTACGACACGGCGCGCGCGAAGAAGGGCGCCGCCAAGCCGCCTGCGGCCAGCGTTACCGGCCAGTTCGACGTGCAGGGGGCGTTGCGGCCCGAGTTGGGCGTGACGCTCAAATTCGCGCTACAGGACAGCGTCTATGCAGACCTGCCGATGAGTGGCACGGGCACGGTGAGGGTCGCAGGCAAGCGGCTGCTGCCTAGCGATGCCAACTTGCTCGTCGCCGGTAATAAGGTCGCGTTGCGCGGCAGTTTCGGCACCGCAGGCGACAAGATGGCCGTGAATATCGACGCGCCCTCGCTCGACAAGCTCGGTTTCGGGTTAGCCGGGCGTCTGCAACTCGACGGGCAGGTATCGGGCACGATCGAGCGTCCCGCCGTGGTGGCAACGCTTGCGGCCGACAAACTGGTTTTCGGCGCACAAAAGCTGGATCACCTTGCCGGTAAGGTCGACGTGAGCGGTGGGCTGCCCGGCGCGCCGGGCGATCGCCTGAACGTGACGCTCGATGGCAATGGCTTCACGAGCGACGTTGCGCGTCTCGACAAGTTGTCGGTGGCGCTGGCGGGCACACGTGGCGCCCACACGCTGCACTTGAAGGCCGCCGGCAAGTTACGCGAAGCGCCGCTGGACCTGAACCTCGACGCCGCAGGCGCGGTGACCGACACGCGTGGCAAACCGGGCTGGCGCGGCACGATTCAGGCGCTGGAAAACCGGGGCATGCCGAAGCTGACACTGGCTTCGCCGTGGCAAGTCGAAGCGAGCGCCGAGCGCGTGCATCTGGGTGCGGCGAAGCTCGTCACGGGCGTCGGCGCGTTGTCGCTGACGAACTTCGATTACGGCGCGGGACAACTGAAGACCGCCGGCACCGTCGATACGCTCGATATCGGTCAGGTGTTGCGCGTGGTCGCCTCATTCACCGGCGAGCCACCGGCCTTGGCCAGCGATCTGGTGCTCGATGGCAAATGGAATGTGAGCATGGCGCAACGCGCCGACGGCTTTGTCGAAATCGTGCGCCGCAGTGGTGACGTGACGCTGCGCCGTGGCGGTGTCAACGACGACGTGAAGGTGACTATCACCGGCATGCCGGGGCTGAGTGCCGAAAAGGGCGGCATCGGCGCACGCGTACCGTTAGGCATCTCGGAGATGCGAGCGCGCATCGACTTGTCCGGTCAGTCGGCGCGCGCAACCGTCAAAGCCGCGTCGGCCCTGATCGGCACGCTCGACGCCGATGTGCAGACCGGCCTGCGCGTGGCCGACGGCATGCCGAGTCTGCCGGACGACGCGCCGCTGACCGGCCGCGTGGCGATGGTGATCCCCGATATTTCGAAATTCGAGACTTTGGCGGGTGCGCAGTTCGCGCTCAGGGGCCGGGCGAACTTGCAGATGACACTGGCGGGCACGGTGGCGAAGCCGCGTCCGACGGGGGAACTGACCGCCGATGACTTGTCGGTGCAGATGTTCGATACGGGCGTGAGCGTGAAGGATGGCCACGTGCGCATCGGCCTCACCCCGACGGAGATCGTCCTGCGCGACGTGGTCTTCACCGGCGGTGGCGGCGGTACGGCCCGCGCCACGGGCGGTATTCGGATCGACACGCCCGAGCCGACGCTGGGCATCACGCTCGCCGCCGATAAGCTGCAACTGTTTGCGGCCCCCGATCGCCAACTCTCGCTCACGGGCGATGCGAAGGCGGTGGGCAGTGGCGACACGATGTCGGTGACGGGCAAGTTCACCGTCGATCGTGCCCGCTTCGCACTGCCGCCGACGAGCGCGCCGAAGCTGGGTGACGACGTACTCGTCGTGCGCGGTGGCGCACAGTCGCGCAGCAAACCGCTCGATCCGAAGGAGGAGGCCGCGCGCATCAGTGAGAAACCCGCGAGCCGCTTCTCGCCGCGCATCGATATCGAACTGAATCTCGGCCGCGATTTCCGCTTTGTCGGCGCAGGGGCGGATCTGCTGTTGCGTGGCAGCATGCACGTGCAGAGCGCACCGCTGTCGCCGATGCGCGCGACGGGCACGATTACGGTGGCGGAAGGGACTTACGAAGCGTTCGATCGCAAGCTCGCCATCGAGCGCGGTCAGATCAACTTTGTCGGCCCGCTCGACAACCCGGACCTCTACATTCAGGCCATGCGCCGCAATCAGGAAGTGGCGGCGGGGGTGCTGGTGACCGGCACGGTGCGTCAGCCGCGCGTGTCGCTGGTGTCGGAGCCGAATGTGTCGGACGAGGAAAAGCTCTCGTGGCTGATGTTCGGCCACGGTCCGGACGGCGCAGGTCTCGGCCAGCGTCAGGCGATGGCCGGTGCCGCGTCGGTGCTGCTGGGCGCGACGGGCGGCAGGCGCATCATCAAGGATCTGGGGATCGACGAGTTCAGCATCGGCACCAGCGAGTCGGGCCTGTCGGACGACGAGCAGGTGGTGAAGGTGGGCAAGGCGATTTCGGATAACTTCGCGCTCGGCTTCGAGCAAGGGCTGACGAGTTCGGCCAGTATCGTGAAGATCACGTGGCAGGTGTCGCGCCGCTGGCAGTTGGCGCTGCGCACGGGGTCGCTGTCGGGCTTCGACGTGTTGTTCAACCGCCGTTTCGATTGATGTCCGTGTAGGCACCGAGGCAAAGCCATGAGGCCGCGGTGCGCGCACGGCGCAACGTAGATGAGGGAGGTGCCATCGATGATGACGTCGCGTCATTCGATTCAACCGGCGCAGGGTCTGCGCCGCAGCGTTCGTTGGGGAGTCGCCATGGGATTGTTCGCGAGTCTGCTGGGCCTGTTCGGCTGCGACCAGCAGCAAATCGACAAGGCGCGCGAGAAAGCGCGCGATACGTTCAATGCCGTCAAACCCGACGACATGCTGTTGCGCGATCTCAAGCCCGGTGTCACCACCGAGACGCAGGTGCGCGATCAGATGGGCAAGCCCGAGATCGTGTGGGAAAACAGCGACGGCTCGCGCCGGCTGGAGTATCCGCGCGCGCCCGGCGGCTTGCGTACGTACATGGTCGATATCGCGCCCGACGGCAAGCTGCGCGCCGTCACACAGGCGTTGACGGCGGAAAACTTCGAGCAGGTGCAGCCGGGGATGTCGCAGGACGATGTGCGGCGGTTGCTAGGCAAGCCGACCACGGTCGCGGAGTACCGGCTCAAGAAGGAAGTGGTGTGGAGCTGGCGTTGGCTCGAAGACGGCGTGAACACGGCAGGCATGTTCAACGCCCACTTCGGCCCGGACGGCCGCGTGACGGTGACGTCACGCTCGCCGGATCCCGCCTCGGAACGGCCTTGAGGGCCGGGGTGATCGAGACGGGTTGATCCGCTCGATCCGCCCGATCCTGTTATTCCGCTGCGTCCGCCGGAGTCGCGTCGCTCACTTATTCCTGCGTGGACTGTGCGGCTTGCGCGGGCGCTGCGCCGTGACGGTGGCGATGCGTCACCATCCGCTCATGCAGGCGCACGATAATCTTGCTGCCGGTCTTCTCGAAGGCGAACGGCAGCAACGCGTGGACGAGACACGCAAGGCCGGCGCCAAGCAGCGGCAACGCGAACGAGACGGCGGAGCCCAGATGTTGGGTATAGTTTTCGCCGACGGAAGCGGGGTGTTCGGTAAAGATTTTCATGGCATCGCCCGTTTTCGAAATGTCCGGCCAGTCTACCGGGCAGCCACAGGTAAAGGCTTTCAAAGTTTGGCTCAAATCGAGTAGAATTGAGAAAATTTTTCCTTTTAAGTGGCGATCATGGATAAAACTGATCTAGCGATTCTCGAAAATCTGCAAGTGGATGCCTCGCGGTCGCTGGGTGAGCTGGCCGAGGCCGTGCACCTGTCGCCCACGCCTTGCTGGCGGCGCGTGCAGCGTCTGCGCGAGAACGGGGTGATCACCGGGCAGGTCACCCTCTGCGACCCGCAGCAACTCGACCTGCGCGTCACGGCGTTCGTGTTCATCAAGGCCGCGACGCACAGTGAGGAGTGGATGGTGCGGTTTGTCTCCGGCGCGCGCGAACTCCCGGAAATCGTCGAGATCCACCGCATGGCGGGGGACATCGACTATCTGCTCAAGGTGTATCTCCCCGATATCGCCGCCTACGACCGTTTCTACAAGAAGCTCATCCGCGTGGCCGATTTGCAGGACATCAGCGCGAGTTTCTCGATGGAGACGGTGAAATTCACCACGGCGCTGCCGGTGGAGCATCTGCGCTAGGCAGTGCCCGCCTCGCTGACGCCAGCGGCTTGATGGGACATACCGACATGGCACAAAACATCTACGACAACCCGGATTTCTTCACGGGTTACAGCCAGTTGCCCCGGCAAGTGCTGGGGCTGGACGGCGCGCCCGAGTGGCCGGCCATCCGGGCGATGCTGCCGGACCTGCGCGGTAAGCGCGTGGTCGATCTTGGCTGTGGTTTCGGCTGGGCCTCGCGCTGGATGCGCGAGCAAGGGGCGGCGTCGGTACTCGGGCTCGATCTGTCGCAGAACATGATTGCGCGGGCGAGGGCAGACACGGCCGACCCCGCGATCGAATACCGCATTGCCGATCTCGATACGCTTGATCTGCCTGCTGCGGCCTTCGACGTTGCCTACAGCGCATTGACCTTCCATTACGTTCGCGACTTCGACCGTTTGGTGCGACAGCTTCATCAGTCGCTCGCGCCCGGCGGACACCTCGTGTTCACCATCGAACACCCGATTTTCATGGCGGCGGCCCATCCGCACTGGCTGGCCGATGAGGACGGACGCAAGACTTGGCCGGTGAACGGCTACAGCATCGAAGGCGAACGCCGAACCGACTGGTTTGCCAAGGGCGTGTTGAAATATCACCGCACGCTCGGCACGACGCTGAACGCGCTGATGCGTGCGGGCTTTCAGTTGCAGCGGGTGGAGGAGTTTGCGCCGACGCCTGAACAAATCCAGCAGATGCCGGCGTTGGCAGAGGAACTGGAGCGTCCCATGATGCTGATGGTTTCAGCGCGCACGTAGACGTTGCAGCTGCAGGCGCGGGCCATCTCGCGTGCGACGGCGCCCCAAAAGACTTCACCCCAAGCCCGGGATGATTTCCGGCGCTTGGGGTGGCGGGTACTACGGTGTTGCGGACGAAGCGAACGTTACGCGCGTGCTTACTTCACGCGCATGCCCGGCTTGGCACCGTCGTGCGGTTCGAGAATGTAGATGCCGGGTTCAGCCTTCTCGTTTGCTGCCGACGCCGCGAGCACCATCCCTTCCGACAGACCGAACTTCATCTTGCGCGGCGCCAGATTGGCCACCATCACGGTGAGCTTGCCGACCAGCGCTTCCGGTTGCGGATACGCCGACTTGATGCCCGAGAAGACGTTACGCGTCTGGGCTTCACCCACATCCAGCGTGAGTTGCAGCAGCTTGTCCGAGCCTTCCACGGCCTGACAGGCAACGATGCGTGCGATGCGCAGATCGATCTTGGCGAAGTCGTCGATGGTGATGACACCGTCGTCTGCTACCGCCGGCGCGGTTGCTGCGGCTTTGTCCTTGCCCTTAGCCTTGCTCGCGTCGGCGGACGCTGCGGCCGGGGCCGCCGTCGCTTGCAGCGAATCGCGGTTGGCGGCGACCAGTGCCTCGACCTGCTTGCCTTCGACGCGCGTCATCAGGTGCTTGTAGGCCGAGATGGCGCTGGCCGAGGTCAGCGGCGTGGCGACGTCCTGCCACGTTTGCGGGGCAATGTTCAGGAACTGCTCGACCGCCGCAGCCGTCGTCGGCAGCACGGGCTTGAGATACAGCGTGAGCAGGCGGAAAGCTTCCAGACACACCGAGCAGGCTTCATGCAGCGCGCCCGCTTGTGCCGGGTCCTTCGCCAGATCCCACGGCTTGACCGTGTCGACGTAGCCGTTCACGGCATCCGCCTGTTCCATCACCAGACGCAGGGCCTTGCCGAATTCACGGGCTTCGTAATGTGCCGCGATCTGCGGTGCCACGCCGCGCAATTGCGCGAGCAGCGGCGCTTGCATGGCGTCGGCCGAGACGCGGCCATCGAAACGCTTGAGCAGGAAGCCGGCAGCGCGGCTGGCAATGTTCACGTACTTGCCGACCAGATCGCTGTTCACGCGGGCGATGAAGTCATCGAGGTTCAGGTCGATGTCTTCCATCGTGTTGCCGAGCTTGGCGCCGATGTAATAACGCAGCCATTCGGGGTTCAGACCCGTGTCGATGAAGCTCTGTGCGGTGATGAACGTACCGCGCGACTTCGACATCTTCTGGCCATCGACGGTCAGGAAGCCGTGCGCAAACACGTTGGTCGGCGTGCGATGACCCGAGAATTCGAGCATCGCCGGCCAGAACAACGTGTGGAAGTACAGGATGTCCTTGCCGATGAAGTGGTACTGCTCGGTCGTCGAACCCGGCTTGACCCACTCGTCGAAGTTCAGGCCACGCTGGGCGCACAGGTTCTTGAAGCTGGCGTAGTAGCCGACCGGCGCGTCGAGCCAGACATAGAAGTACTTGCCGGGTGCGCCCGGGATTTCGAAACCGAAATACGGCGCGTCGCGCGAGATATCCCAGTCGGCCAGCGTCGACTCACCGTCTTCGCCCAGCCATTCCTTCATCTTGTTCGCGGCTTCCGGCTGGGCGAGGCCCGCCACCCACTTGCGCAGGAACTGCTCGCAGCGCGGGTCCGACAGCTTGAAGAAGTAGTGCGTCGAGGTTTTGCGCACGGGCGTAGCGCCCGAAACCACCGAGTACGGGTTGAGCAGGTCGGTCGGCGCATAGGTCGAGCCGCAGACCTCGCACGAGTCGCCGTACTGATCTTTGGCGCCGCACTTCGGGCATTCGCCTTTGATGAAGCGGTCCGGCAGGAACATTTCCTTGACCGGGTCATACGCCTGTTCGATATCGCGCGCCTCGATCAGCCCCTGTGCCTTGAGCGCCAGATAGACGTTTTCGGACAGTTCGCGGTTTTCTTCGGAATCCGTCGAATAGTAGTTATCGAACGAGATGCCAAAGCTGTCGAAATCGCGCTTGTGCTCTTTCCAGACGCGCTCGATCAGTTGCTTGGGCGTGAGGCCTTCCTTTTCGGCACGCAGCATGACCGGCGTGCCGTGCGTGTCGTCCGCCCCCACGTAGTACACCTCATGGCCCTGCATCCGCATGTACCGCACCCAGATATCTGTCTGGATATATTCCACCAAGTGACCGATGTGAATCTGGCCATTGGCGTACGGCAGGGCGGAGGTGACAAGAATGCGGCGGGACATGGAGTTTGCGTGTGGGTTGTAGTGGCGGGGAAGGGACGATTCTAGCAGGCGTGGCGCGTTACCGCCCAAATGGGGTCACTTGGCGGGAATAACGGCCTCAAAACGGAAGGGGAAGGGGGAAGGGCTCGGCCGGAAAAGCGTTCGGCCAAAAAAAAGCCGGAACCAGGTTCCGGCATAACTAGGCACACGTAACGTCAATAACAAAGAGGAGATGGAAGCGCCCACGGTAGGCACTTCCGAAGGGTCAGAGCGACGTGACGCGGGATTAGTTCAACCGATGTGCCAACTTTTCGATGCTGCGTCGCAACATGCAGCCGCAGCATCGGTCACATCGGTCAGGTGGATCAGCGCGGGGCTTGCTGTTGCGGGGCTTGCAGCAGAATTTCGACGCGGCGGTTCTGCGCGCGGCCTTCGGCCGTGGCATCCGACGCAACCGGCTGGCTCGACCCAACACCCACGCCCTGCAAGCGGTTCGCGGCAACCCCGCGGCTCGTCAGGAACTGGATGACCGCGTTGGCGCGGTTCTGCGACAGCGGAATGTTGATGCGGTCGCCACCGGTGCTGTCCGTGTGCCCGATCACGCGGGCCGTGATGCCCGGGTTCTGATTGAGCGAATTGGCGAGGTCGGTCAGCACGGCAGCGAAGTTAGGCTTGATGGCGTACTGGTTGGTGTCGAACGTCACATCGCTCGGCACGTTGACCTGGAGCTGGCCGTCCGGGCGTTCGGTAATTTGCGTGCCGGTGCCGGCCGTGTGGCCGCCCAGCGTGTTCTTGATGGACTGCCAGTTGTAACCGGCCGCACCGCCGGCGGCGGCACCTACCGCGGCGCCGATCAGCGTGCCCGTCGTGTTGCCACCGATGAGGTTACCCAGACCCGCCCCGACCGCCGCGCCGACACCGGTGCCGACCGCCGTGTTGGTGCCCTGCGGCGTCTGGCAGCCAGCCAGCAGGGCAGCGGCGACCAGGACAAGCGCCGAAGCGCGCAGAGTGTTCTTATTCATATAAGGCTCCTTCTCGATTAGCTTGCTGTGATGAGACACACGTGAGCACTTCGCGGAAGCACGCGCGCCTGGCATGGGTTTTGACGCCCACCGGCGCGACGTCTTTTACAATAGTGCCGAGTGTCAACCGCTGGCAAGGACAGATTGCCACGGTGACTGGTTCCCCAAAACACGTGCGCCTCGCATGCTAATCGAGAGCGCGCGCCACGGATGTTACAAGTTGTTAGCGATGCGCCGGCCCGTCCGCGTGCCGCTACAGAGCGAGAGACCGACATGGAAGTAGCGCAAATCAACGACGTACTGCGAGGCATCGTCGACCCCGATACGGGGCTGGATCTGGTCGCCGGCAAGTATGTGAAACGAGTCGACGCCGAACACGGTCATGTCGGCATCGCCATCGAATTCGGTTATCCGGCGAAAAGTCAGTTCGAGGCCATGCGCACGCGCATCACCGACGCCGTCGGCAAGCTGCCCGGGGTAGAGCGCGTTGCTGTCGAAATCAGCCAGAAGATTGTCGCGCACGCCGTTCAACGTGGCGTCAAGCTCCTTCCCAATGTGAAAAACATTGTGGCGGTTGCCTCGGGCAAGGGCGGCGTGGGCAAAAGCACCACGGCGGTCAACCTGGCGCTCGCGCTGGCGGCCGAAGGGGCGAATGTCGGGATTCTGGATGCCGACATCTACGGCCCGTCGCTGCCCACGCTGCTGGGCATTCACGGCAAGCCCGAATCGAAAGACGGCAAGTCGCTCGAACCGATGGTCGGCCACGGCTTGCAGGCCAGCTCCATCGGCTTTCTGATCGAGCCGGACAACCCCATGGTGTGGCGCGGCCCGATGGTGACGCAGGCGTTGGAGCAACTGCTCAACCAGACCAACTGGAAGGATCTGGACTACCTGATCGTCGACATGCCGCCGGGCACGGGCGATATCCAGCTCACGCTGGCGCAGAAGGTGCCCGTCACCGGCGCGGTCATCGTGACCACCCCGCAGGATCTGGCGCTGCTCGACGCGCGCAAGGGTCTCAAGATGTTCGAGAAGGTTGGCGTCCCGATTTTGGGGTTGATCGAGAACATGAGCCTGCATATCTGCTCGAACTGCGGTCATGAAGAGCCGATCTTCGGCGTGGGCGGCGGCGAGCGTATGAGCCACGACTTCGACGTCGATCTGCTGGGCAAGCTGCCGCTGGAAATGAGCATCCGCGTTCACGCTGACGCCGGTATGCCAAGCGTGGTGGGCGATCCGGACGGCCGCGTCGCCGAGCTGTACAAGGCCATCGCCCGCAAGGTCGCGGTGAAGATCGCGTCGAAGCAGAAGGACATGACGAGCAAGTTCCCGTCGATCGTTGTTCAGAACACCTGAAACAGGCTGACGGGGCAGGCTGCCGGGCGGTGCGTGTGAAAAAATCACCGCACCGCAACAATCGCGTAAAATACGCCCACTTTTTACGTACTACCCCAGTTCAGGCCCACACATGAGCATCAAGTCCGATAAATGGATCCGGCGAATGGCCGAAGAGCACGGCATGATCGAGCCCTTCGAGCCGACGCAGATCCGCTATTCCCAGGACGGGCAGAAGATCGTCAGCTACGGCACGTCGAGTTACGGCTACGACATCCGCTGTGCGCCTGAATTCAAGGTCTTCACGAACATCAATTCGACGATCGTCGATCCGAAGAACTTCGACGAGAAGTCCTTTGTCGACGTCGAGAGCGATGTCTGCATCATTCCGCCGAACTCGTTCGCGCTGGCCCGCACCGTCGAGTACTTCCGCATTCCGCGTAGTGTGCTCACCGTGTGTCTGGGCAAATCGACGTATGCCCGGTGCGGCATCATCGTGAACGTGACGCCGTTCGAACCCGAATGGGAGGGCTACGTGACCCTGGAATTCTCGAACACGACGCCGCTGCCGGCCAAGATCTACGCCAACGAAGGCGTCGCTCAGGTGCTGTTCTTCGAGTCCGACGAAGTCTGCGAGACCTCGTACAAGGACCGCGGCGGGAAGTATCAAGGACAGCGTGGTGTCACGCTGCCGAAAACCTAGCCCATTACGCTAGTGACTCGCCGCCGGTGAGCATCCTCTCTATTGCACTGCCCAAGAGCCACGGCCATGTCGGACCGTGGCTCGTTCTTTTGTCGAAGGAACGCCAATGAAATTCCGTTTTCCGATCGTCATCATTGACGAGGACTTCCGCTCCGAAAATATCTCCGGATCCGGGATTCGTTCTTTGGCGGAGGCCATCGAAGCCGAGGGCATGGAGGTCAATGGCCTGACGAGCTACGGCGATCTGACGTCGTTTGCGCAACAGGCCAGCCGCGCGTCGAGCTTCATTCTGTCGATCGACGACGACGAATTCGGCACGTTCTCGAGCGAAGCGGGCGGTGAAGGCGAGGGCGAACTGGCGCTGGCCATCATCAACCTGCGCGCGTTCGTGCAGGAAGTGCGCCGCCGCAATCCGGATATTCCGATTTTCCTGTACGGCGAGACCCGCACGTCGCGTCACATCCCGAACGACATCCTGCGCGAGCTGCACGGCTTCATTCACATGTTCGAAGACACGCCCGAGTTCGTGGCGCGTCACATCATTCGTGAAGCCAAGTCGTATCTCGACTCGCTGCCGCCGCCGTTCTTCCGCTCGCTCACGCACTACGCGGCCGACGGTTCGTACTCGTGGCACTGCCCGGGGCACTCGGGCGGCGTGGCGTTCCTGAAGAGTCCGGTGGGCCAGATGTTCCACCAGTTCTTCGGCGAGAACATGCTGCGCGCCGACGTTTGCAACGCGGTGGAAGAACTCGGCCAGTTGCTCGATCACAACGGCCCGGTGGGTGCGTCGGAGCGCAATGCCGCGCGTATCTTCAACGCGGATCACCTGTTCTTCGTGACCAACGGCACGTCGACGTCGAACAAGATCGTCTGGCACGCGACCGTCGCCCCGGGCGACATCGTCGTGGTCGACCGCAACTGCCACAAGTCGATTCTGCACGCGATCACGATGACGGGCGCCGTGCCGGTGTTCCTCACACCGACGCGTAACCACCTCGGCATCATCGGCCCGATTCCGAAGTCGGAATTCGACCCCGAAGTGATTCGCGCGAAGATCGAAGCCAACCCGTTCGCCCGCGAAGTGCTGGAGCGCGACCCGAACGCCAAGCCGCGCATCCTGACGATCACGCAAAGCACGTACGACGGTGTGATCTACAACGTCGAGATGATCAAGGAAGTGCTGGGCAACACGATCGATACGCTGCACTTCGACGAAGCCTGGCTGCCGCACGCCACGTTCCACGAGTTCTATCGCGACATGCACGCCATCGGCGAAGGCCGTCCGCGTTCGTCGGAAGCGACCATCTATGCGACGCACTCGACGCACAAGCTGCTCGCCGGTATTTCGCAGGCCTCGCAGATCGTGGTGCAAGAGGCGGATACGCGCAATTTCGATACGTACCGCTTCAACGAGGCGTACCTGATGCACACGTCGACCTCGCCGCAGTACGCCATCATCGCCTCGTGCGACGTGGCGGCCGCGATGATGGAGCCGCCGGGCGGCACGGCACTCGTGGAAGAGTCGATCGTCGAGGCGCTCGACTTCCGCCGCGCCATGCGCAAGGTGGCGAACGAGTACGGCGATTCGTGGTGGTTCTCGGTCTGGGGCCCGGACAATCTGGGCGACGAAGGCACGATTCAGCGCGACGACTGGGTGCTGCGCGCGAACGAGCGCTGGCACGGCTTCGGCGATCTGGCCGAAGGCTTCAACATGCTCGACCCGATCAAGGCGACGATCATCACGCCGGGGCTGGACGTGGAAGGCGAGTTCGGCGAATCGGGCATTCCGGCCGCCATCGTCACCAAGTACCTTGCCGAGCACGGCATTATCGTGGAGAAGACCGGGCTGTATTCGTTCTTCATCATGTTCACGATCGGTATCACCAAGGGCCGCTGGAACTCGATGGTGACCGAGCTGCAACAGTTCAAGGACGACTACGATCACAATCGTCCGCTGTGGCGTGTGCTGCCCGAGTTCGTGGCGAAATTCCCGCGTTACGAGCGTATCGGTCTGCGCGACCTGTGCGATCAGATCCACAGCGTGTACAAGGCCAACGATGTGGCGCGCGTGACGACCGAGATGTATCTCTCGGACATGCAGCCCGCGATGAAGCCGACCGATGCGTTCTCGAAGCTGGCGCACCGCCAGATCGACCGCGTGTCGATCGACGAACTCGAAGGCCGCGTGACCAGCGTGCTGCTCACGCCGTACCCGCCGGGCATTCCGCTGCTGATTCCGGGCGAACGTTTCAACGCCGCGATCATCGAGTACCTGCGCTTCGCACGTGACTTCAACGAGCGTTTCCCGGGCTTCCACACCGATATTCACGGTCTGGTGGTCGAAGAGGTGGATGGCCGTCCGGAGTACTTCGTGGACTGCGTGCGTCAATAACCTGCGGCATAAGTCCGCGTCCGCCGACGGCGCGACGCAAAACAACACCCTGCCAGCGGCCTGCTGCGCAGGGTGTTGTCGTTTACGGCGCGCCATCCGCTTCGCCTCTGGGAGGATGCCTAGGCGAGCCGTTACGCGCTATACGCTTGTTTCTGACGTGACAACTTGCGGATATCGCGCAGGCGCGCTTGTCCCCAACGTGTTGCACGTTCCCAAATCCCTCGAATACCCGGTGAGATGCCGTGAACACGGCGGCAAACTTTCCAATCCCGAGGTAAATCGCCCGATTTGAGGTTATGCTTGGTCGTCCTATTTTTGGGAAATTACCCAAGAATGCGGCGTAATCCCGTTGCTAAACTCGTCGCTTTTCGGATGTGGGAGGGGGGATCATGGGCGTCACGGGACAACTGGTCTTCAGCAACTACGGCACGCTCGTCTGCGCCACGCTGGTCCTGCTGCTGGGGCGCAAGCTGGTCGAATGGATTGGGCCGCTTCGCACGTACAGCATTCCCGAACCCGTCGCGGCGGGCCTGCTGGTGGCGTTCGCCACGCTGGCCCTGCGTCAGTTCGGGCACTTCGAACTGAAGTTCGACACCTCGTTGCAAACCCCGCTGATGCTGGCGTTTTTCGCGACCATCGGGCTGTCTGCCAATCTGGCGAGCCTGCGGGCCGGCGGGCGTACGCTCGCGCTGTTTCTCGCCGTGGTCGTGGGCATGCTGGTCATGCAGAACACGATCGGTGTCGGTCTGGCCATGCTGCTTGGGCTGCCGCCTGGTGTGGGCCTGCTGGGCGGGTCGATCACGCTGGCCGGCGGTCACGGCACCGGTGCCGCGTGGGGGCACGTCATGACGGAGCGCTACGGCGTGCAGTCGGCGGCGGAAATCGCGATGGCCTGCGCTACGTTCGGGCTGGTGCTGGGCGGTCTGCTCGGCGGGCCGGTGGCAAGGTATCTCGTCGGCCGTCTGGGGCGCCATGGCGCCCACGTGCCCGGCGCGGATACGTCGACGTCGGCCCCGGCGCCGGAAGGCTTCGAGCAGCCCCATACGGTCCGCCTGATCACCGCGCAGGCGTTGATCGAAACGGTGGCCATGATCGCGATCTGCCTGCTGGGCGGCGAAGTCATCGCGGCGTGGCTGTCGGGCACGGCCTTCGAGCTGCCCACGTTCGTGTGCGTGCTGTTTACCGGCGTGATCGTGCGCAATGCGTTGTCGTTGGTCGGCTACGAAGTGTTCGACCGTTCGTTGTCGGTGCTGGGCAACGTGAGTCTTTCGCTGTTTCTGGCGATGGCATTGATGGCGCTGCGGCTGTGGGACCTGTCGACGCTGGCCGTGCCGATGATCGTGATTCTCACCGTGCAGGTGGTGGCGATGGCCGCTTACGCCATCTTCGTGACCTTCCGCGTGATGGGCCGCAACTACGATGCGGCGGTGCTCGCTGCGGGGCACTGCGGCTTCGGGCTGGGTGCCACGCCGACGGCCATTGCGAATATGCAGGCGGTCACAGAGCGCTTCGGGCCGTCGCACATCGCGTTCTTGATCGTGCCGATGGTGGGGGCGTTCTTCATCGATATCGTCAACGCCATCGTGATCAAGGGCTTTCTGTCGTTACCGATCTTCTGATATCGGCCGCGGCACCGTCGTATGGGCAAAGAAAAAGCCACCCGATTGGGTGGCTTTTTCGTCACTGCGGTTCAGCTTACTGCGTCGACTTACTTCGCCAGCTTACTTCGCCAACTTACTTCGCCAGCTTCGCGCGGGCCGCGGCAATGGCGCGCTTCACTTGCTCGGGGGCGGTGCCACCGATGTGATTGCGGCTGGAGACCGAGCCCTCGAGCGTCAGGAAACCGAACACGTCTTCGCCCACGAGCGGCGAGAACTTCTGGAGTTCGGCCAGCGACAGGTCGGCCAGATCGATATCGCGATCCGAGCAGATCTTCACGGCGTGGGCCACGATTTCGTGCGCATCACGGAACGGCAGGCCCTTCTTGACCAGATAGTCGGCCAGATCGGTGGCGGTCGAGAAGCCTTGCAGCGCGGCGTTGCGCATGTTTTCTTCACGCACCTTGATGCCCGGCACCATGTCCGCAAAGATGCGCAGCGTATCGATCACGGTGTCGACCGTGTCGAACAGCGGTTCTTTGTCTTCCTGATTGTCCTTGTTGTAGGCGAGCGGCTGGCCCTTCATCAGCGTCAGCAGCGCAATCAGGTGACCGTTCACGCGGCCGGTCTTGCCACGCGCCAGTTCCGGCACGTCGGGGTTCTTCTTCTGCGGCATGATCGAGCTGCCCGTGCAGAAACGGTCGGCCAGATCGATGAAGCCCACGCGCGGGCTCATCCACAGCACCAGCTCTTCCGAGAAGCGCGAGATGTGCGTCATCACGAGCGCGGCAGCGGCGGTGAATTCGATCGCGAAGTCGCGGTCCGACACGGCGTCGAGCGAGTTGGTGCAGACTTCTTCGAAGCCCAGCGTGGCGGCGACGCGTTCGCGGTCGATCGGGTAGCTCGTGCCGGCCAGTGCGGCGGCGCCCAGCGGCAGGCGGTTCACGCGGCGGCGCACGTCGATCATGCGCTCGGCGTCACGGCTGAACATCTCGAAATACGCCATCAGGTGATGACCGAAGGTCACCGGCTGTGCGACTTGCAGATGGGTAAAGCCCGGCAGGATCGTGGCGCTGTGTTGTTCCGCCAGATCGAGCAGCGCACTGCGCAGGTCGCCGAGGTGCGTGCCGATGCGGTCGATTTCGCTGCGCAGCCACAGGCGGATGTCGGTGGCGACCTGATCGTTACGCGAGCGGCCCGTGTGCAGGCGCTTGCCGGCGTCGCCGATCAGCGCGGTCAGGCGCGCTTCGATGTTCAGGTGAACGTCTTCGAGATCCAGTTGCCACTCGAATTCGCCACGCTCGATTTCGCCGCGAATCTGCGTCATGCCACGCTGGATATCGGCCAGATCCTGCGCACTGATGATGCCCTGTGCGGCCAGCATGTCGGCGTGGGCGAGCGACCCTTCGATGTCGAACAGGGCCATACGCTTGTCGAAGAATACCGACGCCGTATAGCGCTTGACGAGTTCGGAAACGGGTTCGGAAAAGCGAGCCGACCAGGCTTCGCCCTTCTTGTGGAGTTGGGAGGTCATTGTCGTAGCGTGGCTAATCGAGGCCAATCGAGGCAGATTGAAGCGGACCGTAGTGAAAACACGGCAAACCGTGATTATACCAACGCCCGCGCCCCGTCAGGTCGCGGGGCCGATTGCGGGCGTCACTGCGCCATCGACAACGTCCAGATGCGCGGCGGCGCTGACAGGCACAGACCGGAGGTGGCCTCGTCGAAGGCGGCGCGTTGCAGCGCTTCGAGTTTCGCCGCTTTGGCGATGCGCTCGCGGGCCTGATGAATGCGGGCCAGCCGCGTCGGGTCGTCGGGCAGCGCGCAGAGACGGCCGAGGTCGTGCATCAGCGAGCCGCCGAGCCGGTCGAGCGCCGGACGCAGGCGCGTGGCGAGATCGACCGGCTGCCCCGGTGCCCGCCCCTCGCGTGCCCAGCGGGCGAGCAGGGCGGTCTGTACGAGCTTGCCCGCTTCGATTTGCAGGCGGAAGAACGTGCGGGCTTGGGCAGGCGTCAGGCCGTACTGGCTGGCACGCTCGCCGACGCTGTCGAGCAGCGCTTGTTCGCGGGGCGTGTCCTGCACGGGTTTGCCGGAGCCGAATTTCGTGCGCGCGACCGCTTCGCTGATCGCCAGACGCTCGAGAATGCCGCGCATGAGCGGATCGAGAACGGGGTCGATGACCGGTGGCGGCGACAACGGCTGCGCAACCTTGCCCGCCAATGCCTGTGAGACCAGCCGCACCGCAAACCCGCGCAGCCCGTGCGGGGCGGCGGTGAATACGCCGGCGTCCTGTTGGACGTTAGCGTTGGCAGGTGAGGTAGTGGGAGATGCGGCGGACGGGGTTGCCGTATCGGCAAAATCGCCCACGGATGGGGCGCCGGCATGCGCGGGCGCGCTCAGGAAGCAGAGGGATGCGAGGAGAGGTGCAAGGCGCGATGAAAAACGTGACGCGAAGCGCGTTGCGAGGCCAGAAGCGAGAACGGTGCCGCGTCGCCGCGCAAGTTGACCCGCAGTTCGCACGCGTCGCGCATGCGGCAACAACAGAAGGGAATGCATGATGGATTGGCCCCCCGGCAACAATCGAATCGGATGCGTCGCAATATACCGCCCTATCGATCCGTTTGTCGTTGGGGAGAATCCCAAGGAACTGGCTGGCGTCGACGCGATCCCGGCCGCGTCGACGCCATGCACGGGGATACCCATCTGCCCCCATGCACTCCTATCCGCCGAATCAGCCCGTATTGCGTAGGCCGGCGGCGATGCCGTTGATCGACAGATGAATGCCGCGTCGCGCGCGTTCGTCCGATTCACCCGCACGGTGTCTGCGTAGCAGTTCCACCTGTAAGTGATTGAGCGGATCGAGGTACGGGAAGCGATTCTTGATCGAACGGGCGAGCATCGGGTTGTCGGCCAGACGCTCTTCGTGCCCGGTAATCAGGGCCAGTGCCTTCGACGTGCTCTCCCATTCCGCGACGATACGGTCGAACACATGCTTGCGCAGCGTCTCGTCGGGCACCAGCTCGGCATAGCGCGAGGCCACGCCCAGATCGGTCTTGGCGAGCACCATGTCCATGTTCGATAGCAGGTTCGCGAAGAAGGGCCAGTGCTTGACCATCCGGCGCAGCGTTTCCAGCCGTTCGTTGCGTGCCGAATCGTCTTGCGCAGCGTCGAGATACGCGGCGACCGCGCTGCCGAAGCCGTACCAGCCGGTGATCAGCAGGCGGCACTGGCCCCACGAGAAGCCCCACGGAATTGCCCGCAGGTCTTCGATGCGGCGTTGCTTCGGGTCCGAGAATTTGCGCGAGGCCGGGCGCGAGCCGATATTGAGCTCGGCGATCTCCGCAATCGGCGTGGCCGAGAAGAAGTAGTCGGTGAAGCCGGGCGTCTCGTAGACCAGATGGCGATAGGCGCTGAACGCCGTGTCCGAGAGCGTCTGCATGACGGCTTCATAAGCGTCCAACTGCGGCGGCTGATTGCGGCTGGGCAGCAGCGTGGCTTCGAGCGTGGCCGCGACGATGGTCTCGAGATTGCGTCGCCCGATTTCGGGGTTGGCAAATTTGCTCGCGATGATCTCGCCCTGCTCGGTGAGGCGAATCTGCCCCTTCACCGTGCCCGGCGGCTGCGACAAGATGGCCTGATAGGTCGGGCCGCCGCCACGGCCCACGGTGCCGCCACGGCCGTGGAAGAGCCGCAGCCGGATGCCTTTCTCCTCGAACAGGTGCACCAGCGCCAGTTCGGCCTTGTACAACTCCCAGTTCGACGTGAGAAAGCCGCCGTCCTTGTTGCTGTCCGAGTAGCCGAGCATGACTTCCTGCTCACCGCCTTGCTGCGTCACCACGTCGGCCATGCCGGGGATGTCGAACAGCGCGCGCATGATGACCGGCGCATTGCGCAAGTCGGCGATCGTCTCGAACAACGGAATGACCATCGCGCCGACCTTGATGCCGGTCGTGGGCTCGCCGTCCGCGTTGGTCACGTTGGCCACGCCGAGCGCCCCTTGGAAGAGCCCAGTCTCTTTTTGCAGCAGCATGACTTCGACCAGATCGCTCACCGTTTCCGTGTGCGAAATGATGTAGTTGCGTACCGCACGTGCGCCGAAGCGCGCCCGGATCTCGCGCGCTGCGCCGAACACGGCCAACTCGTCGCGCGTGCGTTGCGAGTAGTCGAGATACGGCGAGAACAGCGGACGCGGTTCGCGTAGCTCTTGCAGCAACAGCGCGAGTTTTTCGTCCTCGGACAATTGCGCGTAATTCGGCTCGACGCCCGCCTTGGCGAACAGTTCGGCGATGACGGCTTCGTGCACGTCCGAGCTCTGGCGCAGGTCGATGCTGGCCAGATGGAAGCCGAACACTTCGGCCGCGCGCACCAGCGGCCCGAGGCGCTGCGAAATCAGCGCGCCGCCGTGATGCGACAGGAGCGAGGCGACGACGGTGTTCAGGTCCGAGACGAACTCGGCGGCGTCGAGATACGGGCTGGCTTCGCCCACGGCACCGCGATGCGGCACGTGACCTACCCATGCGTGGGCGGTGGCCGCCAACCGGGCGTACACACCGATCAGCGCGCGGCGATACGGCTCGTCGGTGCGGTGCGGCGAATCGTCGGGCGAGCGGCTTGCCAGCGTGAGCAGCGCGTCGCTGGCACCGGCCAGCAGTTGCGACACCGACAGCTCGGCGCCGAGCAAGTGCACCTGTTCCAGATAGTGCGCAAAGATCTCCGTGGCCTGACGCGTGATCGCCAGTTGCAGCGTCTGCGCCGTCACATTCGGATTGCCGTCGCGATCGCCGCCGATCCAACTGCCCATTTGCAGGAAACGGCCAAGCGCCTGCGGGCGCACGCCGGGTGCGGCTTCCGACAACTCGGCGCTCACGTCGGCATACAGCCCCGGAATTTCGGTCAGGAACGTGCTGCGGTAATACGACAGCGCGTTGTCGATTTCGTCCGCCACCGTCAGGCGCGAACTACGCAGCATGCGTGTTTGCCAGAGGGTGGTCACGTAGGCGCGCATCGCTTCCGTATTGCGGGCCGATTCGCGTTCGGTGAGGGCGTCGTCGCGATGGGCGAGCAGGCGGGCAATCTCGCGCTCGGCATCGAGAATGCTCTTGCGTTGCACTTCGGTCGGGTGAGCGGTCAGCACCGGCACGATCAGCGCGCTCGCGAAGAACGCTTGCAGCGTAGCGGGATCGGCCAGACCGGCGTCTTTCAGGCTTTGCAGTGCGGCGGCCAGACTGCCCGGCTGCGCGTTGCTGCCGGCCAGCGCGTGCACGCGGCGGCGGCGGTTGTGATGGCGGTCCTCGGCAATGTTCGCGAGGTGAGAGAAGTAGCTGAAGGCGCGTACTACCTGAATGGCCTGTTCGTTCGACAGGCCATTGAGCAGCGTATCGAGCGCCTGAGCGGCGCTGCGGTCGTCTTCGCGGTGAAAGCGCACGGCGTTCTGGCGAATGGTTTCGACCAGATCGAAGGCGTCGCTGCCTTGCTGCTCGCGCAGCACGTCGCCCAGCAGGCGGCCGAGGAAGCGGATGTCCTCGCGCAGCGGGGCGTCTTTGTCCTCGCGAGAGCGGCGGGCGCGTTCCTTACCCGGCGGCGAAGCGGCTGCGGCCTCACCAGTAGTGGATGTGGCCGCCGATGCTGCTCCTGCGGGTGACGTGTTGCCGACCGACGGGGCGAGGCCCTCTTGCGGGGCATCTGCCGTTGCGCTGCTCTTCATGTCGCTCCTCTCGAAGCCGGCAGTCTGAGCCGCCGGCCAAGCGTGATACCATTTTTTCTTTTGGTCTTCACGCGGTTGCTGAATGAACTTCGCTGCTCCTGAAACCCTGGTGATCGCTTCGCGCGAGAGCCGGCTCGCCATGTGGCAAGCCGAACACGTGCGTGACGCGCTGCACAAATTATATCCGCAGTGTCACGTGAGTATCCTCGGCATGACCACTCGCGGTGATCAGATCCTCGACCGCTCGCTCGCCAAGGTCGGCGGCAAGGGGTTGTTCGTCAAAGAACTCGAACTCGCGCTCGCCGACGGACGTGCCGATCTGGCCGTGCATTCGCTTAAGGATGTGCCGATGCAACTGCCCGAGGGCTTTACGCTTGCTGCGGTGCTCGAGCGTGAAGATCCGTGCGACGCCTTCGTGAGTAACGACTACGACAGCCTCGATGCGCTGCCCGCCGGTGCCGTGGTCGGCACGTCGAGCCTGCGTCGCGAGGTGAGCCTGCGCACGCGGTATCCGCATCTGAAAGTGGCGCCGTTGCGCGGCAATCTCGATACGCGTCTGGGCAAGCTCGACCGTGGCGACTTCTCGGCGATCATCCTCGCCGCTGCCGGTCTGAAGCGTCTGGGTCTGGGGGATCGTATCCGTGCCATTCTGCCACCGGAAGCGAGCCTGCCGGCGGCCGGTCAGGGCGCATTGGGCATCGAAGTGCGTGCCGGACGTCCCGAAATCTTGCAATGGCTATCTCCGCTGCATGACGCCCGCACGACGCTGGCCGTAAGCGCCGAGCGCGCGGTGTCGCGTGCCCTTGGCGGGTCGTGTCAGGTGCCGCTCGGTGCATTCGCCGAATTCGACGCACAGGGCGCGCTGTCGCTGCGCGCGTTCATCGCCTCGACGGACGGTGCTACGGTGCTGCGCGCCGAGGGCGCTGCAACGCTCGAACAGGGCGACGTGGCCGGTGCCGAAGCCCTTGGCAAGCGTGTCGCGCAGGAACTCATCGACGCGGGCGGGCTGGCACTGGTGCCGCCGTCCGAGCCGAAGGACTGATGCGTTTGGTCCCGCGCGCGCCGGTTCCCTCACGCTGTGTCATCCTGACGCGTCCCGACGGGCAGAGCGGTGCACTCGCCGCCGCCCTGCAAGCGGAAGGCATCGACTCGTTCGCCTTCCCGTTGCTGCACATTGCGGCGCAAGCCGACGCCGCCGCGCTGGCGGCGCTCGATACCGCGCTGCACGATCTCTCGTCGTACGCACTGGCGGTGTTCGTCTCGCCGAATGCCGTGACACACGCGTTGTCGCGGCTCGTGTTTCTGAAGTCGGGCGCGAGTGCTGCAACGGCGTATTGGCCGGTATCGCTGCCGGTGGCCGTCGTTGGCCCGGGCAGCGCACAGGCGCTGGCTGAAGCGGGCATTGCACCGCCGCAGCATCAAGTGATCGTGCCGCCGGGCGGCCCCGATGCACGCTTCGATTCCGAAGCGTTACTGGCAGAACTCGATGTCGCCGCACTGGCCGGACGCCGCGTGCTGATCGTGCGCGGCGACGGCGGGCGTGAGCTGCTCGCAGACACACTGCGCGCTGCCGGCGCTCAGGTCGACATCGTGAGCGCGTACACTCGACGTGCCCCAGCCCCGGATTCGGCTGCGTGGGCGGCGCTCGAAGCACGGCTGGCCTCCAGCGTGCCTTGCGCATGGGTACTGACCAGCTCCGAAGCCGTGCGCCATCTGGCGACGATGCTGGCGGCCCGATACGGAACACAAGAAGGCGTACATACGCCCGGCACCCCGCACGTTCTGGCGCAAATCCTTGCTGCGCCGTGCTTTACGTCGCATGCGCGCATCGCCGATGCCGCGCGGGCTGCGGGGTTTGATAGGATTACGCAGTGCGCGGCTGGCGACGAGAACTTGCTGGCGGCACTCAAAACATGGGCGGATCCCATTCAAGTCAAGCATGACGACAGATAATCGCGTTCCTGAGTCTTCCCCAAATTCGCCGGCATCGACCGGCCCGGCGGCGTCGAGCCCTTCGTCCGCGACCTACGGCACTGCGGGTGTGCCGCCCGCGTGGACACCGCCCGAGCCGCCGCAAAAGCGCCGTGGCAGCGGGGCAGCCCTGCCGTGGCTGCTCTTCGTGCTGGTGTCGGCCGGCGCCGGTATCGGCGGCTGGTCCCTCAATCAGAAGCTCGACCGCGTGCAGCAGGAGATGGCCCGCCGCGCGCAGGCCGGCGACGCGCAGGTCATGCAGGCGCAGGTGCGCACCGCACAGGCGCTCGATAATCAGCGCGATTTGCAAAACCGGCTGACGGCGCTCGAAGGCCGCGTGGCTGATTCGCGCAGTCAGCAGGCCTCGCTGGAGCAGCTCTATCAGGAACTCGCGCACAACCGCGACGAGTGGGTGCTGGCCGAAACCGAGCAGATCGTCACGAGTGCCAACCAGCAGTTGCAGCTCACCGGCAACGTGCGCGGCGCGCTGATTGCGCTCGAAGGTGCCGATGCCCGTCTGGCACGCACCGGTGCACCGCAACTGGCCGGCGTTCGCGATGCGCTCAAGAAGGACATCGACCGTCTGAAGGCCGTCCCGGCCGCCGATTTGCCCCAACTGACCGGCAAGCTCGATCAGGCCATTGCGATGATCGATACCCTGCCGTTGCAAGCGGAAGAGCAACGTGCCGCTCCGAAGTCCGACGCCACGGGTCCGAGCGGCGCGGGCGACACCGGCTGGCGCGCCACGCTGGACCGTTTGTCGGGCGAAATGCTCGGCAGTCTCAAGCAATTGGTGCAGGTGCGCCGTCTGGACGACCCGGACGTGATGCTCGTCGCGCCGGAACAAGGGGCGTTCCTGCGGGCCAACCTGAAGCTGCGCCTGCTGAATGCGCGTCTGGCGCTGCTCGCGCGCAATGCGGCCGCCGTGCACACCGACGTGCTGGTGGCGCAAGCGGCGCTCGACAAGTACTTCGACGGCAAGTCGCGTCGCATCGGTGCGGTCAAAACGTTGCTCGATCAGGTCGATTCGGGCGCCCGCACCATCGAACTGCCCACGCTTGACGCCAGCCTGACCGCCATCGGTCAGGTCAAGGACGTCAAGGACAAGCCGTAAGGAGCTCTGGATGAGAGGATTGATCTGGTTGACGCTCCTGTTCGCGGTGGCGGCCGGCTTTGCCGTGCTGGCCACGTTCAATCACGGGCAGGTGGTGATGCTGGTGCCGCCGTACCGTGTGGACGTTTCGCTGAACCTGTTCGTGCTGGCACTGCTGGCACTGTTCTTCGCGCTGTACGTCATCATTCGCGTGCTGCGCAACATCTACAAGATGCCGGAGCGCGTCGCGGCCTACCGCAATCGCCAACGCAGCCGTCGCGCGAACATCGCCTTGCGCGACGCGGTGGCCAACCTCTTTGCCGGTCGTTACACGCGCGCCGAAAAAGCGGCACGTGAAGCGGCCGAGCAGGACGATAACCGCGGCGTGGCGGCCATCATCGGCGCCCGCGCGGCGCATCGCATGCGTGAGTTTGCACGTCGCGACACGTGGCTGGCCGAAGCACAGGGCGCGAATCTCGAAGAAGCCCGTCTGTTGCAGACGGCCGAGTTGCGCGTCGATACCCGCGACGCAGAAGGCGCGCTCGAAGCGCTGACCGAAATGCGGGCGCAAGGCGCACGGCGTATGCAGGCGCAACTGGTGGCCCTGCGCGCGCATCAGCACCTGAAGCACTGGCCGGAGGTCCTGAACCTGCTCAAGGTGCTGGAGAAGCGTGAAGCGCTGCATCCGGCGCTGGCGGCCAAGCTCAAGCAGACGGCCAGCGAAGGCATTCTGCGCGATCACCGCCACGATGCTGATGCGCTGCTCAAGTGCTGGCACGAGTTGCCGGCCGACGCGCGCACGTCGTCGCGCACGGCCGATGTCGCGGCGGAGTTGCTGATTGCGCTCGATCGTCCGCGTGAAGCCCGCGACATTGTCGAGGCCGCGTTGGCCGAGCATTGGGACCCGCGCCTGCTGCGCCGCTATGCCGACTGTGCGGGGGGCGACGCCCTGCCGCTCATCCAGAAGGCCGAAGCGTGGCAGCAACGCCACCCGAACGATCCCGACCTGCTCTACGCACTGGGCAAGCTCTGCCAGCATCAGCGCTTGTGGGGCAAGGCGCAGACGTTCCTCGAAGGCGCGTTGCGCCACACCGACGACCGTCATCTGCAACAGCGCCTGCATCTGGCGCTCGCGCAGCTCTTCGAAGGGCTTGGCCAGATGGAACAGGCCAATCGCCACTACCGGGCCTGCGCGACGGCCTGAGCGGCATAAGACGACGCCAGCCCATGCGGCTGGCGTTTTCGCATTCGTCTCTCTACCGGCCTAGTCTGCCGCGTAGCTACACTGCTGCTGAATCAGATAGTCAAAGTTCGGCCGATGGTAGGCACGTCTGTCGTCGTTACTGAAGTGGCGCAGATCGCGCAACATCGAGATGGCGTCGAGATCGGTAAAGCCCAGATGGTCGTACTCGTCTTCCAGCGTAGTGATCGCCACCAGTCGCTGAAGTACGTATTCGGCATCCTGTAGCGGACAGCGATCGATATGCTGCGCGGTCGTCATCACCGCGTCCTTGATATCCGCATCGTGCACGTGGGCGTGGGTGGCGGCGTCGAGCGTCGCCCGCATGACCCGGGGGAGCGACTCGGCCGCACAGGTTCTGTACAACGTCGTTGCTAGCGAATTCCATCCCGGGCCGCGTATGACCTTCGCCCCGTCGCTCAACATCCCAAGTATGGCCACCTCCCGATCCGTCTCGGGTAAGGCACCGATGCATTTCGCCAACCGGTTGGCTGTCGACGCCTCGTAGTACCCCTCGCAGCGCTGGATCGCGGCGAGCGTGTCGCGCCATGCATTCAGCCTCGTGGCTGGCGGCATGGCGGCGATAGCCTCGAGACGGCTGCGCAGCACGTTGTCGAAACGCGCGTTACGTGCGGTACGCACCAGTGCTTTGGCTTCCGGCAAGTGCTGTTCGGCAGAAGCATCGAACAGTAAGTCGACCATGGCGTGCGCGGTTCGTTGTTCCAGCGTGTCGTGCAAGTTCAGCAGATTTTCGAACGCCGAACGCCAACAGGTCAGGTTCGGACTCGCCTCGAGCGAAGCGAGCAGGCGCTCGAAATGCCGTTTCGCTTCGGGTAGCGGGGACGTTGTCAGATGCGCGCGTGTGGCCAACGCCGATAGGCTTTTCAGATCGTCGGCGATATTGATCAAGGTGCCGTCCGTGATGCCCGCCGGTACGACGCGATCGACATCGAGCGTGCGGCGAGGCGTGACAACTTGCGTGAGGCGGGGCGCTGCGGGGGGTACGCATGCGGGTGAGAAGCTCGTGACGAAGCAGAAATTCGAATCGCATGCGCCATCAAAATCGGCGGCGAACGAAGGCAGCTCGGTTTGATGGCGTTTCGCCGCGGGTTCACCGTCGTGCGTTAGGTGTGTCAGTCGCTGCGGAGCGTTACCGGAAAGGGCGGAAGGGAACACGTCGAGCTCCGTTGATATGAGGGGAGCGGCAGAGTGTCACGGGGCCCGCGAGCGGGCTTTGGTTTCCGTTCAACCGATTACGTCCCGTAGACGCGCTCGGCAAGGCTTTCCAGCGCTTCGCTGAGCAGGGCATCGAAATCGGGCAATGGGTAACGTCGCGCTTGATCCAACTCGGTGGCGTTGCGCACCGCTTGCAGCGCGTCGAGCGATTGCTCGGTCGTGAAGATGTTCAGTTGCGTATATTCCGCGCGCATCGCCGCGAAGTTCGTGAGCGTGCTCACGATGACGTCGGCGTGGTCCTCGGGACAAAGCGGCACCGCCTGAGCCAGCGCTTTCAGAACGTCCATGGTTTCGACCGGATGCGAGGCGAGCGCGACGGCATCGAGCAGCGCTTGCGCCAGCGGCACGCGATCCCGCTCGGGGGTGACGTCCATCAGCACCGCCGCGAGTTCGCCCCAGCCCCCGGTGATCTCGCCTTCCTCAGCGTCGATGCCAGCCTTCAGCGTGCTTACGGCCGCCGCACTCCTGCTGTGTTCGGGCAGAGAGGGAATCACTCGCGCCAGCCGGGTCAGCCGGGAGGGATTGCAATAGTCGCCCGTGCGTCGAAGGCTGACGAGCGTGTTTTCCCACGTGAGCGAGGGCGTTGCGTCGGGTGTCGCGGCGCCCGAAGACGGTGCCATCGACATGGCGTGCGTCTGTTGCAACCACGCGGCGTCGAGACGCGCCTCCACCGACTCGCTCGCCAGTGCGAACGCATGCCCGTGGCGATCGTCTTCCGAGTTGGGAAGGATGGCCAGAATGGCTTCGGCGATCCGGTGTTGCAGGGGAATCCGCAACGCCACCAGATGCTCGAACGCCTGTCCCCATTCCGGGCTCAAGGCAGACGCTTCGAGTCTCCCCGTCAGACGGCCAAACAGACGTTGTGCCTCGGCAAGGGGAAGCCGCCGGAGGCCGTCGCACAATTCCCAGAATTGCGGGCCGTTCGGATTCGCGACGATGACTTGCAGTGCGGCGTCGAGTGCGGCATCGGGCAGTTCGGCGGCAGCGCGAATGAGTGCGTCTTCTGCTGCGTTCAGCGCGATGGCGGGCGAGATACGGGATAACGCGGCACTGCGCGCTTGCTGCGCATCCCGACGTGTTGCGTTTGCGCGGTCGCGGTGCTCAGGGTGATTGAAGTCACCGCCCGGAGCACCGCGCATCGTAGGATGGTCATCGACAGCAGGCCTTCCGCTGTCGGTGGATCCGGAGATCGTCGACGACGAATTGTCGGCGATGGAATCGGCCGGCGAGCGCGGCGGGGTGGCATGGTAAGCGTTGACTGGAAGCACGGCGGAGTCCTATGACAAGGAGGGCGGAGACGATGAGAAACATCGTGCCGCCGCGCCTGCCCCGTCACTTTCATGCAGCGCTCATCCGCCGTAGAGGCGCGCCCTCAATTACCCGTTCCAGCCGGCTCTCTCGACACTCACGCCACTCAATCGATCGCCGCCACCGCCTCATTCGCAGAGCTCTGCCGCAGCGGAATTTCCGGCAGCCGGCTGAGCGCCACGATGGCGAGTGCCGCGACGAGTGCGCTGCCGCCGAAGAATGCCCCGAACGCGAGACGCAGATGATCTTCCATACCGGCCGGTGCCCCGCCGGGTCGCAGGAAGTCAGTCAACTCGTGCGGTGCCGAACCGTCGCCGCCCATCACCAGCAACCCGACGATGATTGCCCCGAACAGAGCGACGCCGATCATGCCGCCCAGTGCACGGAAGAACGCGTGCGCGGCGGTGGCGATACCGATATCGCGCGGCGCGACAGCGTTCTGCGTGGCCACGGTCATCACCGGCATTGCGGAACCGAAACCGATGCCCACCAGCCCCAGACACGCACCGATGACCACGAGCGGCAGCGACTCCACGCCGATGGCGATCACCGCAAGCCCAAGCAACGCGGCAGGCAACCCGATTTGCGGCGGGCGTTTGTAATGTCCGGTCGCCCGCATGTAGTGCCCGGAGGAGAGCGCCCCGATCACAATGCCGAGCAACGGCAGAATCAGCATCAGGCCGGAACTGCTGGCCGACTGGCCGCGTTGCAATTGCAGATAAAGCGGCACGTAGATGCCGATGCTGATGTTCACCATCATCACCAGCACGGCCATCGTCGAGGTCACGCGAAACACCGGGTTGGCGAGCAAAGCGAGCGGCAGCAACGGCTCGGCCGCACTGCGCTGGCGTCGCAAAAACGCGGCGCCGACCACGACCGTCACCACGATCAAGCCGACAATTTCCTTCGACACCCACGGGTAACGATGACCGCCCCACGTGAGCGCGAGCAGTAACGCCACCGTCGACACGATCAACAGCAGCGAGCCCAGATAATCGATGGTCGGGCGCCCGACACGGCGGGGCAGGCGGCGCAGTGCGCGGTCGCTCAGATAGATCGCGAGCAGGCCCAGCGGAATGTTGATCCAGAAGATGAGCGTCCAGTTGAGGTACTGCGCAAACACGCCGCCCGTCACTGGCCCGGCAACGCCCGAGACCGCAAACATCCCCGAGATATAGCCCTGATAACGGCCACGTTCGCGCGGCGAGACGATATCGGCGATGACCGTATTGGACAGCGCGATCAACCCGCCGCCGCCGAGCCCCTGCACGCCGCGCGCAATGATGAGTGTGAGCATGCTGGGCGCGAGCGCACACAGAATCGAGCCGACCAGAAACACCGCGACACTCAGCGCGATGATGCCGCGCCGCCCGAACAGATCGGAGAGTTTGCCGACGATCGGCGTGATCGCGGTCGACGAGAGCAGATACGCGGTGACCACCCACGACACGGCGTCGAAGCTGCCCAGATCGCGGGCAATCGTCGGCAGCGCCGGCGCGACGATGGTCTGGTCGAGCGAGCCGAGAAACATGATCAGCAGCAGGCCGGAGAGAATCGACTTGATCTCGGCGGGCGTGAGCGAGACGCCGGCCGGCGTCGTCTGTGAGTCGTTGGCGGACATGCGGTTTCGGGGAAAAAAACAGGCCATCCCGGAGCGGATGGCCTGATGCATGTTACTCCCAAGGCGGGCACTCGACTACAACGCCCGCCGCGTCTCGGTCTTGGCGATCAAGACGCTGTTTTATACAGCGATCCAGCGGCGCGTCGAAAAATTCATCCGCCCGGCACGCCGGAATTGCCTCGACCGGACATCGTTTTCACTGGTTCACCAGCCGCGCCGGCACGGCCAGCGTAAGCAGGCCGCCGATCACCATGAAGGCGGTGAGCAGATACATGCCGCTGTTGGTGCTTTGCGTGGTGTCTTTGAGAAAGCCGATCAGGTAGGGGCCCACGAAGCCCGCGAGGTTGCCCAGCGAGTTGATCATCGCGATACCGGCCGCCGCCGCCGTGCCGCCCAAAAACGCCGTGGGCAGGCTCCAGAACAGCGGCAGCACGATCATGATGCCCATGGTGCCGAACGTGAGCGCGAGCATGGCCAGTTGCGTGTTGTGGCTCCACGTCGTCGACAGGAAAAGCCCCACCGCACCGATGAATGCCGGGATGGCGATGTGCCAGCGGCGCTCGCCGCGCACGTCGGAGCGCCGGCCGACCAGCACCATCGCAATCACCGCGAAGAAGTACGGAATCGCGGTGAGCAGCCCGATTTGCAGCGGGTCGGTCACACCGGTGCCCTTGACGATCGTCGGCAGCCAGAAGCCGACGCCGTAGAGGCCGATCACGAACGAGAAGTAGATCAGGCTCATCATCCACACGCGCGGGCTCGAGAACACCTGCGCGAGCGGCAGATCTTCCTTGGTGAGCACGTCGCTTGCGATGTTGCGTTCCAGCATGGACTTCTCGGCTTCGTTGAGCCACTTCGCATCGCGAATGCGGTCATCGAGCACGAACAGCACCACGATGCCGATAATCACCGACGGAATCGCTTCGAGCAGGAACATCCATTGCCAGCCGGCCAGCCCGGAGACGCCTGTCATGTCCTTGAGAATCCAGCCCGAGATCGGCCCGCCGATCAGCCCCGAGAGCGCCACGGCCGTCATGAACCATGCCGTCATGCGTCCGCGCCGCGAGGCCGGGTACCAATAGGTGATGTAGAGAATGATGCCGGGGAAGAAGCCCGCTTCGGCCACGCCGAGCAGGAATCGCATGACGTAGAACATCGAGGGCGTGGTGACGAACATCGTCGCGCCCGAGATGATGCCCCACGAAATCATGATGCGGGCGATCCACACGCGTGCGCCGACGCGGTGCAGGATCACGTTGCTCGGCACTTCGAAGATGAAGTAGCCGATGAAGAAGATGCCGGCGCCGAGGCCGAACACCGTCTCGGAGAATTGCAGATCGCCGACCATCTGCAACTTGGCAAAGCCCACGTTCACGCGATCGAGGTACGCGACCACGTAGCACAGCAGCAAAAACGGAATCAACCGCCAGCCCACCTTGCGGTAGGTGGCCTCTTCGAAGCCCGCCGGTAGCGAGTCTGCCATCGGCGTGGGGGGCGTCGGAATGCTATTCATACGGATCTCCTCCGGAATGACGTTGTGTTGTCTGTCGTTATGGTGTGTGTGTTCGACAACTACGGTGCTTCAGTACTTCGGTGCGATCGGCTGCACGAACTGCAATCACAAAAAAACAAAGGCAAAAGCGATGCCGGGCGATGTCAGATGCAGCGCCCGCCGTCCACTTCGAGGCAGACGCCGGTGATGAACGCGGCATCGTCGCTGGCCAGATAAAGGCAGGCGTTGGCGATGTCCTGCGGGGTGGAGAAGCGTCCGAGGGGAATGCCGGCGAGAAATTTGGCGCGGTTCTCGGGGGTGTTGGGCACGCCCATGAAGTCGGCGGTCAGGCCCGTGTCGCCGATGACCGGATTGACGCAGTTCACGCGAATGTTGTTCGGCCCGAATTCGGCGGCCATGGCCTTGCTGGCGGTGATCACGGCGCCTTTGCTGCCGTTGTACCAGACGAGCCCCGGGCGTGGCCGCACGCCTGCGGTGGAGGCGATGTTGATCATCACACCGCCGCCGCGTTGCAGGAAGTAGGGGACCATCGCCCGCGCGCTCCAGAAGATGCTCTTGACGTTGACCGCATACACGCGATCGAACTCGGCTTCCGTCACTTCCAGCAGCGGCTTGTTGCGATGGGTGGTGCCCGCGTTGTTCACCACGATGTCCAACTGGCCGAAGCGCGTCACGGCCTCGTCGAGCAGGGTGACGTGATCGCCCTCGCGCGACACGTCGCCGTAGACGAACGCGGCACGTCCGCCCGCGTCGGTAATCTCGTTGGCAACGCGCTCGCCCGCTTCGCGATTCAGATCGTTGACGATCACCGCAGCGCCTTCGCGTGCGAACGTCTTAGCGATACCTTCACCGAAACCCGAGCCCGCCCCTGTGACAATCGCCACTTTGTCTTGCAAACGCATGCCTTGTCTCCTCCGTGCCTGATGAGAATCAGGTGTCAGGGAATCATCCGTGCCGGATAGCAACGGTCTTGAGCGTGGTGAAGCCGTACAGCGCTTCGAAACCTTTCTCGCGTCCGTGGCCGGAGTGCCGCATGCCGCCGAAGGGCAACTCCACGCCGCCGCCTGCGCCGTAGTTGTTGATGAACACCTGCCCCGCGCGAATCGAGCGGGCGAGACGCATCTGGCGTCCGCCGTCTTGCGTCCACACGCCAGCGGCGAGGCCGTACAACGTGCCGTTGGCGAGCCGCACGGCATCGGCTTCGTCGGTGAAGGGCATCGCGGCGAGCACCGGCCCGAACACCTCCTCGCGGGCGAGCCGATGTCCGGCTGGCACATCGCGCAGCAAGGTCGGCGCCTGATAGAAACCGCTTTCCGGCGCACTGCCGACGACTTCGCCTTGCGACATCAGCGCAATGCCGTCGTGCTGCGCTTCGGAGAGGAAGTCCCACACGCGCTGCTGTTGCTTCGCGTTGATGAGCGGCCCGAGATCGAGATCGTCGTGCGAAGGCCCGACGCGCAGCTTTGCAAACGCTTCGGCCAGATGCGCAAGCACCGTTTCATAGGCGTCGTGCTCCACGAGCAGACGGCTGCCGGCAGAACAGGTCTGCCCGGCGTTCTGCACGATGGCGTTCACGACGACCGGCAACACGGCGTCCATGTCGGCATCGGCGAACACGATCTGCGGCGACTTGCCGCCCAGCTCAAGCGTGACCGGCGTGTGATTTTCGGCGGCCATCTGCGAGATCAGCATGCCGGTTGCAGGCGAGCCCGTGAACGAGATGTGATCGATGTCCGGGTGCCGTGCCAGCGCCGCACCGGCCTCGGCGCCGTAACCCGTCACGAGGTTGAGCGCACCGGGCGGGAGACCGGCGTCGGCGGCGAGTTCTGCCACCCGCAGCAACGACAGGCAGGCGTCTTCGGCCGGTTTGACCACGCACGCGTTGCCGGTGGCGAGCGCCGCAGCGACACTGCGCCCGAAGATCTGCAACGGGTAGTTCCAGGGAATGATGTGCCCCGTCACGCCATGCGGCTCGCGCACGGTAAAGACGGTGTAGCCCTGCTGATACGGGATGGTTTCGCCGTGCAGCTTGTCGGCGGCACCGGCGTAGAACTCGAAGTAACGCACGATGGCCGCCGCATCGGCGCGCGCCTGCTTGAGCGGCTTGCCGGTGTCGCGCGCTTCGAGCTGCGCGAGGGCTTCGTGGTGTTTGGCGAGGGTGTTGGCAATGGCGTAGAGCACGCGGCCCCGCTCGGCAGCGGAGAAGGCCCCCCATTCGCCATCGAACGCCGCGCGGGCCGTTTTCACGGCGCGGTCGATATCTTCGGCGTCGCCGCGGGCGATTTGTGTGAACGGCTGACCATCGGACGGGTCGATGACGGGAATCGCCGGGCTTTTCGCCGGCGCGACCCATTGGTTGCCGATGAAGTGTGTAGCTTCTGGCATGTCGACTGCACCTCGCGTCGGGTTGGACGATCGGATGATTTCGGATGACGTCGGTCATTATCACTTAACTCACGAGGGCATTGACCGTCGTATGAGGCGCATCCGCATAAACACCTAATTCAATCGCAATGCAATTAAAGAGATTTTATTGCAATTTTTTCTCGCCTATCCTTGATCACATCGGATCGCCAGACGAGTGGATTCATTCAGGAGCAGGTGGGCAATGAACGACGCTGTAACGCATGAGACGCTGATTGGGCAGATGCAGGCCACGCTGGGCACGACGGCTGTGCTCACCGGCGCCGCCGACACCGACGGCTACACCGAAGACTGGCGCGGCCGTTACCACGGCGAAGCGCTGTGCGTCGTGCTGCCGTCGTCGACCGAACAGGTCAGCGCCGTCGTGAAGCTCTGCGCTGCTGCGGGCGTCCCCATCCTGCCGCAAGGCGGCAACACGAGCCTGTGTGGCGGCTCGGTTCCGGCCAACGACGGCCGTGCGCCCGTCATCATCAATCTGGCGCGCATGCGTCACATCCGCCAAGTCGATGCCGCCAACGGGTCGATGGTGGTGGAAGCCGGTTGCATTCTGAAGACCGTGCAAGACACCGCCGCTGATGTCGGCCGTCTGTACCCGGTGAGCCTCGGCGCGGAAGGGTCGTGCCAGATCGGCGGCACGCTCTCGACCAATGCGGGCGGCACCAGCGTGCTGCGCTACGGCAACACGCGCGAGAACGTGCTCGGCCTCGAAGTCGTGCTCGCCGACGGCACCGTCTGGGACGGGCTGCGCGCACTGCGCAAAGACAACACCGGTATCGATCTCAAGCATCTGTTCATCGGCGCCGAAGGCACGTTGGGCATCATCACGGCGGCGGCGCTCAAACTGCATCCGCTGCCCACGCATCACTCGCTCGCGTGGTTTGCGCCGCGCGATCCGGCGGCCGCGCTGCAAATTCTCGGCATGTTCCAGAGCGCCTGCGGCTCGCGCCTGTCGGCCTTCGAAATCATGAACCGTCACCAGCTCGATCTGGTGCTCGCCAATGTGCCCAATCGCCGCAATCCGCTGGCAGGCGAGCATACGTGGCATGTGCTGGTCGAATTGGGCGACACCCGCGACGCCGACGTGCTCGAAGCGGTGCTGACTGAAACGCTGGGTGTGGCGATCGAACAAGGACTGGTCGAAGACGCGGTCATCGCCGCGAACGAGACCCAGCGCGCCGACCTGTGGGAAGTGCGTCACAGCGTGAGCGAAGCCAACAAGAAGGCCGCTGTCGGCCTGACCACCGATTGCGCCGTGCCGGTCTCGAGCGTGCCCGAATTCATCGCGGCGGCCACGCGTGCCGTGCATGACATCGTGCCGGGCCTCGACATCGCGATCGTCGGCCACATGGGCGACGGCAACGTGCACTTCATCCCGATGTTCTCGTTCGACGCATGGGAAGCGCTCAGCGATTCGGCGAGCATGGGCGACGCGATGCGTGCCTGCGTGAACGACGTGGCAGCACGCCTGTCGGGCACGTTCAGCGCCGAGCATGGTGTGGGCCAGACGGGCCTGCCGCTGATGGCGCGCTACAAGTCGACGGCCGAACTTGCCCTCATGCGCACCGTGAAGGCGGCACTCGATCCGCGGCAGTTGCTCAACCCGGGCCGCCTGATTCCCTGATTCACCGATCCCCCGAATTCATCCCCTCGTTTCACAGTTGTTTCATAGCTTTATCGCAAGTGTTGTTGAGTTGCCATAACTGCGCGCGCGGCGGCCGGTGCCTAAGTTCCTGACCGTACCGACTGCACCGATCGTCGCCGCGCCCAACCCTCCCAGACCGGAGACCACGATGAAACGCAAGACCTCCGCACTCCCCAGTAATCCCAGCGATCTCGCAGACAACCAAAGCACCGAAGCGCTTGCGCAACCGGGTCGCCGCACCGCCATGAAGACGGCGCTCGTGGGTGCCGCTGCCGTGGCGTTCCCGTTCGTGTGGACGCCCTCGCGCGCCGCCACCAAGCGCATCGTGGTGCGCGACGACGGGGGTATCTACACCAAGGCGTACGACGCCGTGTACTACAAGCCGTTCTTCGAGAAGACCGGTATTCAGGTGGTGGGCGTGCAGGCCAATGCCGAGCCGACCGCGCAGATCAAGAGCATGGTCGATGCGGGCAGCTACACGTGGGACATGGCCAAGATCAGCCAGCCGGCCATTCTGCTGCTGACTTCGGGGGGCAAGGAGTATCTGGAGCGCCACGGTCTCGAAGCCGACCCGGTCATCGCCAAGATTCCGCCGCAGTACATGTCGCCGTTCGGCGTGGGCACCAACGTGTATTCCACGGTGCTCGCCTATCGCACCGACGCGTTCAAGGGCCGCAAAGCACCGACGTCGTGGGCCGACCTGTGGAACGTGAAGGATTTCCCGGGCCGCCGTTCGATTCGCAAGTATCCGTTCGACACCATCGAAGAAGCGTTGCTCGCCGACGGCGTGGCGGCGGGTTCGGTGTATCCGGCCGACTTCGATCGTGCGTTCAAGAGTCTGGACAAGATCGCCAAGCACGTTGACGTGTGGTGGACCACCGGCGCACAAGTCGAGCAGATGCTCGGTTCGGGCGAAGTGGACATGGTGGCCACGTGGGCCTCGCGTGCACAGTCGGCACAAGCCAACGGCGTGCCGGTGCAGATCGTGTGGAACCAGAACATCTGGGGTTGCGACAACTGGTCGATTCTCAAGGGCACGCCCAACGCGGCCGCCTGCCGTGAGTTCATCAAGTTTGCGAGCGACCCGAAGCGTCAGGCCGAACTGGTCAAGTATTTCCCGGCCGGTATGACGCAGCCCGAGGCGTTCAACTACGTCAAGCCCGAGATCGCCAAAAACTGCCCGACGTTCCCCGAGAACATGAAGAGCGGCGTGCATATCGACGCAAAGTTCTGGCAACAGAACCAGAGCGCGGCGCTCGAGCGTTTCAATCGCTGGATCCTGACCTGATCCTCACCTGCGGTTCCGTTTCACGTTTTTACGGGTGCTGATCTCATGACCGTTGCCAATCTCCAAGTTTCGGGCCTCTGCAAGCGCTACGGCGATTTCGTCGCACTTGCACCGACCGATCTCGACGTCGCCCAGGGCGAATTTCTGACCTTGCTCGGGCCTAGCGGCTCGGGCAAGACCACGCTGCTCTCGCTGATCGCCGGTCTGTCGCAGCCCGATGCGGGCGCTATCCGCATCAACGGGGCCGATGTCACGTACGGTGCGCCGTACGAGCGCGACATCGGCATGGTGTTCCAGAACTACGCGCTGTTCCCTCACATGACCGTGGCGGAGAACATCGCGTTCCCGTTGCAGATGCGTCGCACCGACAGCGCCACCGCGCGCCAGAAGGTGATGCAGGCGCTGGAGATGGTGCACCTGCCGCACGTGGCCGAGCGCTATCCGCGCGAGCTCTCCGGTGGTCAGCAGCAGCGCATTGCACTCGCGCGCTGCATGGTCTACCGGCCGTCGATCATTCTGATGGACGAGCCGCTGGGGGCGCTCGACAAGAAGCTGCGCGATCACATGCAGCTCGAAATCAAGCGCATTCACCGCGAACTGGGCACGACCATCGTGTACGTGACGCACGATCAGGAAGAAGCGATGACGATGTCCGATCGCATCTGCCTGATGAACGCAGGCGAGATCGCGCAACTGGGCACGCCCGACGATCTGTATTTCCGTCCGAAGAGTGTGTTCGTGGCCGACTTCCTCGGCGAATCGAACCTGCTCGACGCCACGGTGCTGGAGCGTGCCGGCGATCAGGTGCGCGTGGCGATGCCGGGCGTGGAGGGCGGTGCCGCGATGGTCTACGACCCGCAGGTCGAGCGCGGCAAGCCGGTCAAGCTGATGTTGCGTCCGCAGAACCTGCACGTGCAGGAAGGGGCGGCGAGTGCTGACGGCGTAGCGACGATTTCGGCGAAGCTCACCGACATCATGGTCACGGGCGGCATGACCAAGCTGTATCTGCAATCGCAGGCCACGGGCAGCGACACGAGCAAGTCGCTGATCGCGGCGTTTCCGACGCATCGCCGCGGCAACCGCTTCGAGATCGGGCAGACGCTCGGCCTTGCATGGCGTGCCGACGACGCTGTGGCCATCGCGGGGTAAGTCATGAGTGCTTCCGCCGTGGTCCGTCCTTCTTCGCCTTCATCGAGCCCCGTGCACCCCGCGCCGCGCCGTCCGCGCTGGCGCGGCCGGTTGCGCCCGGTGCTCATGGCTGCGCCCATCGTCATCCTGCTGATGGTGATGCTGGTGTATCCGGTCGGCCAGTTGCTGCTGTTGAGCATTCGTGGCGAAGCCGGTTTCACGCTCGCCGAATATCAACGCTTGTTCGCCTCGTCGGTGTACGTCGAGGTGTTGCTCATCACGCTGAAGGTGTCGCTCTACACCACCTTCTTCGCGGTGCTCACCGGTTACCCGATCGCCTACCGGCTCTCGACGCTGACCGGCGCGCGCAAGCAGCGTCTGCTGTTCTGGGTGCTGCTCTCGTTCTGGACGAGCTTTCTCGTGCGCACCTTCGCATGGGTCGTGCTGCTCGGCCGTAACGGCGTGGTCAATCGCACGCTGATGGATCTGGGCATCATCGATGCGCCGCTGTCGCTGCTCTACAACTTCCCCTCGGTGATCGTCGGCATGGTGCACGCGCTCATGCCGCTGGCTGTGCTCACCATGCTCTCGGTGATGGAGAACATCGACCGCCGCCTGCCGAGCGCCGCATCGACGCTGGGTGCACGCCCGGGCACGGTGTTCTGGCGGGTGTATTTCCCGCTGTCGCTGCCGGGGGTGGCTGCCGGTGCGCTGATGGTGTTCGTCACGTCGATCGGCTTCTTCATTACGCCGACGCTGCTGGGCGGACGTCATGAAACGATGATCACGCAGCTCATCATCGATCAGGTGATGCAGGCGCTGAACTGGGGCTTTGCGGGCGCGATTTCCGTGCTGCTGCTCGCCGTGGTGCTGGTGGTGTTCTTCATCTACGACCGCATGGTCGGGCTCTCGACGATGGCCGGTGGCGCGGGTGACAGCAAGCCGGGCAAGCGCCGTGGCGGCTGGACCCGAGTGCTGGGTGAGCACGTGCTGGCAGCGCTGGGCAACGTTACCGATTTGCTGTTGCGTGCGTTGCCGCGCAGCCGCAGCGCGCAGGGCGATGGGCTTGGCCTGCGTGTGGTGGTGTTCCTGCTGATCGTGTTCCTCGCGGCGCCCGCGATGCTGATGATTCCGATCTCGTTCGATTCGGCATCGGGACTGACGTGGCCGCCCAAGGGCTTCTCGTTGCAGTGGTACCAGATGATCTGGGATTCGCCGCTGTGGATGCAGGCGATCACGCGCTCGATGCTCGTCGGTATCGGCGCAGGGGTGCTGTCGATGCTGATCGGCACGCCGGCGGCGTTCCTGCTGGTGCGCGGCGGCATGCGGGGCAAGGCGGGCATGCTGGCATTCGTGCTGGCGCCGATTGTCGTGCCGCGCATGATTCTGGCCGTGGGCGTGTTCTATTTCTTCGCCAAGATCGGTCTGGTCGGATCGAGCATCGGGCTGACGATTGCTCACACCGTGGTGGCCGTGCCGTATGTCGTCATCACGATGATGGCGGTGCTGCGCAACTACGACACGCGCCTCGATCTGGCGGCGTACAGCCTTGGGGCCCGCCCGTGGGCGACGCTGCGCCGCGTGACCTTCCCGATTCTGGGGGCCGGCCTGCTGTCGTCGTTCCTGTTCGCTTTCGCCACGTCGTTCGACGAACTCACGATTGCGCTGTTCAGCTCGGGCGGTCTGTCGACCACCTTGCCCAAGCAGTTCTGGGACGAGATCACGATGCAGATTTCGCCGGTGATCGCCGCCGTCTCGACCTGCCTGTTCCTCTTCATTGCCGCACTGATCTGGGTGGCCGAATGGCTGCGTCGCCGCAGTCTGACGACCGCCCCCGCCGAGGCTGCCTGATCCATCGCCGAGGCATCGCGGACACCTCAAAGGTGGCCCGATGATGCCTCGGCGGTGCAGTCAACCGATTGATTCGATTCACGCTTGATGGACGTAAAACTCATGCTTCGCTCTGCACAACTCAAAGGCATTCTCCCGGCCATTCCCACGCCGGTGCATGCCGACGACACCATTCACACCGATGCGGCGCGCGCCTTGCTGCGCTACCTGCTGGGGCAGGGCATCGACGGCGTGGTGCCGCTGGGCGGCACCGGTGAATACGGTGCTCTCTCGCGCGCCGAGCGCGTGCGCATGGCCGAACTCACGGCACAGGAAGTCGAAGGCCGCGATGTGCCGGTGATTGCCGGCGTGCTCGATCCCGGCTATCACGACGCGATTGCCGCCGGCCGCGACTTCGCCGCCGCCGGTGTCGATGGCCTGCTGGTGCTCACGCCGTACTACACCAACCCGACGCAAGCCGGCATTCGTGACTACTTCCTGCGCTATGCCGACGAGTCGCCGGTGCCCATCCTGATTTACGAAATTCCGTATCGCACACGCATCGCCATTGCCCCGGAAGTGCTGCATGAGCTTTCGCGCCACGAAAACATCATCGGCATGAAGGCGTGCAACACCGACATGTGGCATTTCCTGCGCACGGTGGCCGGTGTCGATGAATCGTTTGCGGTGTTGAGCGGCGAAGACTCGCTGTTCCCGCTGCATGTGGCAGCCGGCGCGCGCGGCGGCATCGTCGTGACGGCGTCGCTGTTGCCCACCGCGTGGCAGCGCATCTTCACGCTGGCCTCCGAAGGCAAGACGGCCGAGGCGATCGCGCTGCACCGCTCGCTGATTCCGCTGATGAATCTGGCGTTTGCCGAGACCAACCCGGGGCCGATGAAGTCGGTGATGGATCTGATCGGCGTCGATGCGCCCGCGATGCTCGCACCGCTGGTGCCTGCGGCGCCCGCACTGTCAGCCGACCTGCGCACGGAACTCAAGAAGCAACTGGCGATTTTCGAAGGACGGTAATCGCCGGGCGGTCATCGCGCAAGGTTAGCGCCGGAAGGTCGAGAGCCGCGACTTCGAGATCGAGGTCGCGGCCACTTGAATGTGCGGGGCGAGTTCGGCTTCGACACGTTCGCGCGACCAGCGCGACGTCGGCACCGAGATGTTGATGGCTGCCACGGCGTGGCCGTCGTGATCGGTGATGGGGGCGGCGACCGAAATGTCGCCCATGACCGTCTCGTTCTCGACGATGGCGTAGCCGCGCCGGGCCGTCAGTTGAATCCGGTCGATCAGCTTCTTCTCGTCGGTGAGCGTGTAGGGCGTCATCGGTTCGAGCGACGTGCTGGCGAGGATTTCTCGCACCCGCACGTCGGGCAGGCGCGACAGGATGGCGATACCCGACGCGGTGAACATGGCCGGCAGGCGCGCGCCCACCACGATATCGATGTTCACCAGATGCTGACCGGGAAAGCGGGCGACAAACACGATTTCGTGGCCGTCGAGTTCCTGAAGGTTGGTCGTCTCGCCCACGCGGCGGCTGATGTCGAGCAGGTACGGCGATGCCTTGTCGACCAGCTCGTTCGCACGAATGTAGTTGTACGAGAACTGCAACACCTTGGTCGTCAGGCCGTAGGTGCGGGTCTCGGGCACACGAAAGAGATACCCCAGTGCTTCGAGCGTATGCACGAGCCGCTGGGTGGCGCTGCGGTCCAGATCGGCCGCCTTGGCAATGTCGCTGAGCGTCATGTAACGCGCCGGGCCGTCGAAGGCGTGCAGCACCTGAAACGTCTTCTCGGTCGAGCCGACGAACAGCGTCGAGCGCGTGGCGTCCCGGCTCGCTTTGGTGGCGGCCTTCGATGGCTTGTCGTTCAACGGGACGGCAGCACCCGCAGACGCGGCTGATGTGGCAGGGGAGTCGGGGGCAGAGTCGTCGGTACGACGGGACGACCGGGCGGGCAAGCGCGGCATGAGCGGTTCGTGAGTGTGCGTATTGTAATGATTGTGATTGTAATGCAATTGTTTATGAGCAAGTCATGAGAATAGGGGGAGGCATGGCCGCGTTTTCCTGCGTGGACGATTACCGGGGTGCTGCGCAGCGGCGGTTGTCGAAGATCGCGTTCGACTATCTGGAGGGTGGGGCGGAAGACGGTCACGCGCTGCGCCGCAATCGCGACGCCTTCGCCCAATGGGGCTTTTGCCCGCGCGTGCTCACCGATACGTCGCAAGTCTCGAGTGCCACCACCTTCTGGGGACGCGAGGCAGCCGCCCCGATGGCCGTGGGGCCGACCGGCCTGAACGGGCTGTTCTGGCCGCGTGCCGACGAATTGCTCGCGCGTGCGGCGGCCGATGCCGGCTTGCCGTTTGTGCTGTCGACGGCCTCCACGTCGTTGCTCGAAGACGTGCGCGCCGCGGTGCCCGACGGCGAACTGTGGCTGCAACTCTATGTGCAGCAAGACCGGAGCATCGCCGAGAGCATGATGCGGCGCGCTCGCGAGGCGGGGTATCGCACGTTATTGCTGACCGTCGATACCCCCGTGCACGGCAAGCGCGATCACGACACGCGCAACGGGTTCAAGCTGCCGCTGCGGTTCACGCCGAAGCTGGTGGCGGATTGCCTGCGCCATCCCCACTGGAGTTGGCAGATGCTGGCCAACGGCGCGCCGCAACTGCGCAACATCGCCCAGAGCGTGGGCGAGCGTGCCGATCTGGCCCGTCATGCGGCCATGCTGAGCCGTCAGATGGACCTGTCGCTCGGTTGGGACGATCTGGCGTGGGTGCGGCGTCACTGGCCGGGCGAAGTGCTCGTCAAGGGCATTCTGACGGCGGAAGACGCCAAACTCGCGCAGGCCTACGGCGCGGACGGCATCGTGGTGTCGAACCACGGCGGCCGGCAATTGGGCAACACGCTCGCGCCGATCGAGGCGCTTACCCCGATCGTCGAGGCGGTGAACGGGCGGGGACGGCATCTCGACGTGTTCGTGGACGGCGGCGTGCGGCGCGGTGCCGATGTCGCCAAGGCGGTGGCATTGGGGGCGAAGGGCGTGCTGCTGGGGCGTGCCCCGTTGTATGGCGTGGCAGCCCGTGGCGGCGCGGGCGCGGCCGACGTGCTCGCGATGTTGCTGGGCGAGTTGCGCACGACGATGCAACTGCTGGGTTGTGCGCAAGTGGGCGCCCTCTCGCCCCAGTGCGTGGCGCGGCTGCCGGCGCTTGGGGCAAACCCGCTATAATGTTTCGCGCCCGAATACCCTCGGGCGGCGCGGCATCCGGCAGGTGAGCGGGGCAAGTGCGTCGCGCGGCGGTATGCCATCTTTCATACACAGGAACGTCATCATGAGCTTCAACCACGTGCCGGCCGGCAAGGACATCCCCACCGATTTCAACGTCATCATCGAGATCCCGGCGCAAAGCGACCCGGTGAAGTACGAAGCTGACAAGGACCTGGGCCTGCTGGTCGTCGACCGCTTCATCGGCACGGGCATGCGCTACCCGGCCAACTACGGTTTCATTCCGCAGACGCTGGCTGGCGACGGCGACCCCGTCGACGCACTGGTCATCACCCCGTTCCCGCTGCTGGCTGGCTCGATCGTGCGCTGCCGCGCACTGGGCATGCTGAACATGACCGACGAGTCGGGCGTGGACGCCAAGCTGGTGGTCGTGCCGGTCGACAAGATCTGCCCGATGACCGCGCACCTGAAGTCGATCGACGACGTGCCGGGCTACCTGAAGGACCAGATCAAGCACTTCTTCGAGAACTACAAGGCGCTCGAGAAGGGCAAGTGGGTGAAGATCGAAGGCTGGGAAGGCATCGATGCCGCCCACAAGGAAATCGTCGACGGCGTGGCCAACGCCAAGAAGTAAGCGGTTTTCGTAAGCGATTTTCGGCTTGCGACATCGAGGTCACGGTTGCCTTAGCCGCCGTGGCCCGATGTCATCGAAACCCGGCATGATTGCCGGGTTTTTTGTTGCCCGCCGAAAGCCTGCCGGATCGTCGCGTGAAGGCGTCGTGACGGTGATGCCTGAAAGCTTCGCCGAGTTCGGCGACAATGACGGGCAGTCCGGCAGCGACTTCTCGCCGGCGGCTTCGCGAACGAGGTGACGGGTGAGCAGCGACGTAGTGATTCGGGTAGTGCAATCGATTGAAGACGTGCCGGCCGACCAGTGGAATGCGCTCGCCGGCAGCAATCCCTTCGTGCAGCACGCGTTTTTGCATGCCATGCATACCAGCGGCTGTGCCAGCAAGGGCACCGGCTGGCAGCCGGCCTATCTGCTCATGCACGCAGGCGACACGCTCGCCGGGGCCATGCCGCTGTACGTCAAGTCGCACTCGCGCGGCGAATACGTGTTCGACCATGCGTGGGCCGACGCTTTTGCGCGTCACGGGCTGCGCTATTACCCCAAGCTGCTCTCGGCCGTGCCGTTCTCGCCGGTGACCGGGCCGCGTCTACTGGCGCGCACGCATGCCGACCGCGTGGCGCTCGCTCGTGGCGCCATCGCGTTTGCAAAGCAGTTGGACGTGTCGTCCATTCACGTGCTCTTCACGCACGAGGACGATCTGGCCGCGCTCACCGAAGCCGGCTATATGCTGCGCGAGGGCGTGCAGTTCCATTGGGAAAATCAGGGCTTCGCCACGTTCGACGACTTCCTTGCGCAGATGAATCAGGAGAAGCGCAAGAAGCTGCGGCAGGACCGGCGGCGCGTGCGCGAGGCCGGGGTGACCTATCGCTGGCTGCGCGGTGCCGACATCGATGACGCGGCGCTCGATTTCTTCTACCAATGCTACGAAAACACCTATCGCGAGCATTGGAACGCGCCGTATCTGTCGCGTGAGTTCTTCGCGCAGGTGCATGCCACGATGCCCGACACGCTGCTGCTCGTGATGGCGATGCGTGATGACGCTCCGCTGGCGTGTGCGCTCAACGTGGTGACGCACGACACGATGTTCGGGCGCTACTGGGGCACCACGGATTTCGTCTCCGGCATGCACTTCGAGACGTGCTACGCGCAGGGCATCGAGTACTGCATCGTGCACGGGTTGCGCAGTTTCGAGGGCGGGGCACAGGGCGTGCATAAGATGTCGCGCGGGTTGTTGCCCACGCCGACATGGTCGGCCCACTGGATCGGCGACGCGCGGTTTGCCGACGCGATTGCCGAGTTTCTCGATGCCGAGACCTCGGCCATGGACGAGCATATTGGCGAGTTGGAAGCGCATACGCCTTTCAAGCGCACGTAATATACTGGCGATCTGACCGCCCGCCGGTCGCGCCGGGCCTGCCAGCCTGCCGCTGCACCGGCCCACGAGCGATGCATGGGTAGCCGCCGACATGACCAACCGATTTCTCAATCTCTATAACCACGATTTCGCGCGCGTCGCCGTTGGCGTGCCGCAATGCCGCGTCGCCGACCCGGCGTTCAACGCCCAGCAGACCATCGCGCTCGCCCGCGAAGCCGATGCCAAAGGCGCCGTGCTGGTGGCGTTCCCCGAATTGGGGATTCCCGCTTACAGCTGCGAAGACCTGTTCCAACAGCGCGCACTGCTCGACGCGTGCGATGCCGCGCTCGCCGAGATCGTGGCCGCGAGCCGCGAACTAGGTGCTGCGCTCATCGTCGGCATGCCCGTGCGTGTGCAACAGCGCTTGTTCAATTGTGCGGTCGTCGTCGCGCGTGGACGCATTCACGGCGTGGTGCCCAAGACCTATCTGCCGAACTACAGCGAGTTTTACGAAGCCCGCCAGTTCAACGCCGCCGACGACGCTGGCGTGGACTCGGTCACCTTGCTCGGTCATGAAGTCCCCTTCGGTGCCCTGATTTTCGAAGCCGCCGATCAGCCGCTGCTGCGCTTTCACTGCGAAATCTGCGAAGACGTCTGGGTGCCGGTGCCGCCGTCGTCGTTTGCCGCACTCGCGGGCGCGACCGTGCTCGTCAACTTGTCGGCATCGAACGTCGTCGTTGGCAAGTCGGCATACCGTCATCAACTCGTGGGGCAGCAGTCGGCGCGTTGTCTGGCGGCGTATCTGTACACGTCGGCCGGGCAAGGGGAATCGACGACCGATCTCGCGTGGGACGGACAGGCGCTCATTTATGAGAACGGCGATATGCTGGCCGAGTCGGCCCGCTTCGCCAGCGAGTCGCACCTGATTTACGCGGACGTCGATCTGGAGCGCCTCGCCCGTGAGCGCATGCACCAGACCACGTTCGGCGTGTCGGTGCGGCGTCATGCGGACGAAGTGGCGCGATTCCGCACGATCAAGGTCGACGTCACGATGCCGCGCGATGCCGAGTTGCCGCTCGCGCGCGCCATCGGCCGTTTTCCGTATGTCCCGGCTGACCCGCGTTTGCGCGACGAGCGCTGCCACGAGGTCTACAACATTCAGGTGCAGGCGCTGATGCAGCGTCTCGCGTCGTCGAAGATCCAGAAGGTGGTGATCGGTGTGTCGGGCGGCCTCGATTCCACGCACGCATTGCTCGTGTGCGCGAAGGTCATGGACCGGCTCGGGCTGCCGCGTACGAACATCCTCGCCTACACGATGCCGGGCTTCGCGACGAGCGAGCGCACGCTGCGTCAGGCGCGCGAGTTGATGGAAGCCGTAGGTTGTACGGCGCGTGAGATCGACATTCGCCCGAGTTGCATGCAGATGTTGAAGGACCTCGACCATCCGTTTGCGAAGGGGCAGGAAGTCTACGACGTCACGTTCGAAAACGTGCAGGCGGGCGAGCGGACCAACCATCTGTTCCGTCTGGCCAACCACCTCGGTGCCATCGTGATCGGCACGGGCGATCTGAGCGAACTGGCGCTGGGCTGGTGTACCTACGGCGTGGGCGATCACATGTCGCACTACAACGTCAACGCCAGCGTGCCGAAGACGCTCATCATCCATCTGGTGCGCTGGGTCGCCGAGACGGGGCAACTGAGTCAGGCGGCTGGACAGACGGCACCGGCCAAGGGCGCCAAGGACACGAAGGAAGGCAAGGAAGCGGCGGGCCGTCGCAATGTCCTCATCGACATTCTCGAGACGGAAATCAGCCCGGAGCTTGTGCCCGGCAAGGCCAACGGCGCGCCGGAGCAGCGCACCGAGCACTTCATCGGGCCGTACGAGTTGCAGGACTTTAACCTGTACTACACGCTGCGTTTCGGCTACGCGCCGCGCAAGGTGGCATTCCTGTCGTGGAGCGCGTGGCACGACGCGTCGACCGGGCGTTGGCCGGACGAGGGGCAGCGCGCCCACAATGCGTATGACATGGTCGCGATCAAGCGCAATCTCCGAATCTTCCTCGACCGGTTCTTCCGCACCAGCCAGTTCAAGCGCTCGTGCGTGCCGAATGCGCCGAAGGTCGGCACGGGCGGGTCGCTGTCGCCGCGCGGCGACTGGCGTGCGCCGAGCGATTCCGAATCGGTGGTGTGGCTGGCCGATCTGGACACCGTGCCCGACGATCCGCACGCTTGATGCCCGACGAGCGCGCGGGCGCGGCGGTTTCGCGCTGTCATCAGCGTGTTGCCGCCGGACCGGTACAATAGGCCAGCGAATTTCCAGAACATTCAAACTAAGATATCGAGGCGACAATGAAACGCGTTACTGCCATCATCAAACCCTTCAAGCTCGACGAAGTGCGTGAAGCCTTGGCCGAAGTCGGCGTGACCGGCCTGACCGTGACGGAAGTGAAGGGCTTTGGCCGCCAGAAGGGGCACACCGAGCTGTATCGTGGCGCCGAATACGTGGTCGACTTCCTGCCGAAGATCAAGATCGAAGTGGTCGTGGGTGCCGCACAGGCCGAGCAGGTCATCGACGCCGTGCTGGGCGCGGCGCGCACCGGCAAGATCGGCGACGGCAAGATCTTCGTGACCGACGTGGAGCGCGTGATCCGCATCCGTACCGGTGAAGAGGGTGAGCAGGCCGTTTAAGGTTTGAGGCGATGCCGTCGAGTCGACGGCATCAGCAGAACACCCGTAAGACATGACGAAGGGCGACCGCTGCGAGTGCAGCGTCGCCCTTTGGCGTTTTTGGGGGTGGTTTCAGTGCCGTACCGGCGTGTGCCGAGTTATTCGGCCTTCAGCCGCACGTCGAACGCGACCGTGATCAACCGGACGAAGATCACCGAGAGGGCACTGATCGAAAGTGTGTAGACGGGGTCGAGATCGGCGTAAGTCAGCGCGATGTAGATCCATCCGCCGATAAACGCGCATACCGCATACGGGCGTGTATCGCGCAGCACCAGCGGTACCTCGTTACAAAGAATGTCGCGCATCACGCCGCCGCCCACCCCGGTGATCACACCCATCATCACCGACATGAATGGCGACATGCCGGTCTGAAGCGCCAGCGACGTGCCCGACGCGCTGAACGTCCCGAGCCCGATGGCGTCGGTGATGAGCAGCACACGCTCGGTGGCCACGCGCGAGACGAGCCGCAGCACGCCCGACGTCGAGAGCGAGAGAATCAGAATGATGATCGTGTACCACTGGTGTTGCACCCAGTAGAAGGGGCGGTGATCGAGCAGCACGTCGCGCAGGGTGCCGCCGCCGAAGGCCGTGGCGAAGGCCAGCACGAACGCGCCGACCGGGTCGAGATGCTGTTTGCGGGCTTCGGCAAAACCGGAGATGGCGCACGACAATACGGCAATGGCCTCGGTGATGGCCAGAATCGTATGCAGCTGGCTGCTCATCTCATGAATCATCGGCGAATCCTTCGGGTGAAACGTCGTGATTGGTGTCGTGACAAGCGTCGAAACTGACCTTGAGACGGTGCGGCGGGGGCGTGCCCCGCCGGGGTCAGTAGCCCGCGCGCGGCGATCGGCCCGGCGAAGGTTGTAGCAATACTACCAGTGCGCCGCTGCCGCCGTCGCGTCCTTGTGCCTGCGCCCATGCCAGCACTTCGTTCTTCTGGGCGAGCCAACTGCGCACTTTCTCCTTGAGCACCGGTTCGCGTCCCACCGAGCCCAGCCCCTTGCCGTGGATCACGCGCACGCAGCGCAGGCCGCGCTTGACGGCGTCGTGCAGGAAGGCGGAGAGGGCTTCGCGGGCTTCGTCGCGGCGCAGGCCATGTAAATCGACCTGTGCCTGTACCACCCAGTCGCCGCGCTGGAGCTTGAGCAGGGTGTCCTGACTGATGCCCGGGCGACGGTACGACAGGCGGTCGTCCGTATCGAGCAGCGCTTCGGGATCGAATTCGTCCGACAGCGATTCGTAGAGCACGGCGGCTTCGTCTTCCTGCGTCTGGCGGGCGACGGGTGCCGGCGGCTGGCGTGGGTGCTCGACGCGATCGACTGATCGCTTGCGGGAAATCGGGGCAATGTCGCCGATGCTGTCGCGAAACACGTTGGCATCGCGCTCAGCTTGTGCGGCGCATTTGGCGGCCTCGATGCGCTCGGCTTCGCGGGCGGCGGTTTCCTTGGCGAGGGTGTCGCGCAGGCCGGCGAGGTCGTTGAGGCTGAGCTTGGGGGGCTTCTTGCTCATGAGATGTCGGAGTCGGATACCGCCCGGGGTGCCCGGGCGGTATCGTCGGTCAGCGCTGACTAAGTCGCTAAATACGTCGCGAAGTACGTCGCGAAGTAAGTCTCTAAATAAGTTGCGAAGTCAGCTTACTGATCGAGGTTTTCGAGGAAACGCTGCGCGTCGAGTGCGGCCATGCAACCCGTGCCGGCGCTGGTGATTGCCTGACGATACACGTGATCCTGCACGTCGCCGGCGGCGAACACGCCCGGCACGTTGGTGGCCGTGGCGTTGCCGTTCAGGCCGCTGTGCGTGACGATGTAGCCGTTCTTCATCTCGACCTGACCTTCGAAGATATCGGTGTTCGGCTTGTGGCCGATGGCGATGAACACGCCGTGCAGCGCGATGTCTTCCGAAGCACCGGTCTTGGTGTTTTTGATGCGCACGCCGGTCACGCCCGAGTCGTCACCGGTCACTTCGTCGAGCACGCTGTCGTACTTGAGTTCGACCACGCCTTGCTTGGCCTTCTCCAGCAGACGGTCGATCAGGATCGGCTCGGCGCGGAACTTGTCGCGGCGGTGGATCACGGTGACCTTGCTGGCGATGTTCGACAGGTAGAGCGCTTCTTCCACGGCGGTGTTGCCGCCGCCGACCACGCACACTTCCTTGCCGCGGTAGAAGAACCCGTCGCAGGTGGCGCAAGCCGACACGCCGCGGCCCGAGAACGCTTCTTCCGACGGCAGACCAAGGTACTGAGCCGAAGCGCCGGTCGCGATGATCAGGGCGTCGGCCGTGTACTCACCCGAGTCGCCGATGAGGCGCAGCGGGCGCTCGGTCAGATGCACCGTGTGAATGTGGTCGAAGATGATTTCGGTGTTGAAGTGCTCGGCGTGCGCCTGCATGCGGGCCATCAGCTCGGGGCCTTGCACGCCGGTCGGGTCGCCGGGCCAGTTCTCGACGTCGGTGGTGGTCATCAATTGACCGCCTTGGGCGATACCGGTGATCAGCACGGGCTTGAGGTTGGCGCGTGCGGCGTAGACGGCGGCGCTGTAGCCGGCGGGGCCGGAACCGAGAATCAGGACTTTAGCGTGCTTGGCAGCGGACATGGACGAACTCACCGTAAATGGGCATTGGGGGCTGGCGCCGCATCCCGTGCGCCCCGGGCCGCCGCGTCGGCCGGGCGGCAGAGGCGGGGTGGCGGGCGCGGGGAATCGGCGCAATCCGTCATTATAAAGGGCCAGCGTCGTTTCGTTGATGGAGCCTTGCAATCGATCCGATAGCCCCGGGGCGGGAGGCTGGCCATCGTTTGGCCGACGTTCGGTGGCCTTCCGGCGGGCGTCCAGCGGGCATTCGGCAGGCGTTCAGCGGGCGTCCAGCGTTACCCCTTGTCACCTTTTCGTGCGTTGAGCGTTGTAATAGTTGTTTAGAATGGAGGCTTGCCGCGCGGCAGGCCGCCCGTCTGCCCGCCCAACCAACTGGCTTGATGACGACGAAATCTTCCTACTCTGCTGGTGCCGGATCGTCGTTGCCCAACCGGGTGACGCATCTTTTCCATGAAATCCGCTGGATGGCGCAAGTCGCGCTGATGGTGTTCCTCTTGATGGCGTTGTTCTCGTACAGCCGTCTGGACCCCAGCTGGACACATGCGGCGCACGTGGAGCGCATCGCCAACTGGGCGGGGCGCGTCGGCGCATGGGTGGCAGATATGCTGCTGCTCATGCTCGGCCTGTCCGCCTACTGGCTGGTCGTATTCATTGCCCGCCGTGTCATTTCCGGCTACCGGCGTATCTCCACCAAGCGCGAAGCGCCCCCGCTGCGCGAACGGCTCGCGAGCGGCGGCTGGGTCGAGATCGTCTCCTTCCTGATGGTGTTGCTCGCCAGCGCCGGTGTCGAATCGCTGCGTCTGTACCGCATGAAAGCGCAACTGCCGCGCGCGTCCGGCGGCGTGATCGGCGAGACCGTCGGCGGATTCTTCCAGCATGCGCTCGGTTTTACGGGCGGTACGCTCGCGCTGTTGCTGATTCTGGCGTTCGGTCTGTCGCTGCTGTTCCATTTCTCGTGGCTGTCTGCGGCCGAAAAACTGGGCGCCCTGATTCTCGACACCGGCACGGTGATCCGGCGCCGCCGTGAGGCGCGTCAGGACCGCCGCTTGGGTGAAGAAGCGGCCATCGCCCGTGAAGGCGCCGTGGTGCAGAACCGCGTGCGTGCCGACGTGCATGAACCGGTGCAGATCGTGCCGCCTGTGAAGGTGGTGCCCAAGAGCGAGCGCGTGGAGAAGGAAAAGCAGGCGCCGCTGTTTGCCGACCTGCCCGATTCCATCCTGCCGCCGCTGGCGCTGCTCGACGCCCCGCCGGCCGTGCAGGAGACCGTGTCGGGCGAAACGCTCGAATTCACGTCGCGCCTGATCGAGAAGAAGCTCAAAGACTTTGGCGTCGAAGTGAACGTGGTGGCGGCCTATCCGGGCCCGGTCATTACACGCTATGAAATCGAGCCGGCGACGGGCGTGAAGGGCAGCCAGATCGTGACGCTGGCGAAGGATCTGGCGCGTTCGCTTTCGCTCGTGTCGATTCGCGTGGTCGAGACCATCCCCGGCAAGAATTTCATGGGGCTGGAGCTGCCGAACCCGCGCCGTCAGACCGTTCGTCTGACCGAGATTCTGGGCTCCGAGGTCTATAACGATTCGTCGTCGCTGCTGACACTTGCGCTGGGCAAGGACATCGGCGGCAAGCCTGTCGTGGCCGATCTGGGCAAGATGCCTCACTTGCTGGTGGCCGGTACGACCGGTTCGGGCAAGTCGGTGGGGATCAACGCGATGATTCTGTCGCTGCTCTACAAGGCCACGGCCGAGCAGGTGCGACTCATCCTGATCGACCCGAAGATGCTCGAAATGAGCATGTACGAAGGCATTCAGCATCTGTTGTGCCCGGTGGTGACCGATATGCGTCAGGCGGGGCATGCGTTGAACTGGGTGGTGTCCGAAATGGAGCGCCGCTACAAGCTGATGAGCAAGCTCGGCGTGCGCAACCTCGCGGGCTACAACAACAAGATCGACGAAGCCGCCAAGCGCGAAGAACACATTCCGAACCCATTCTCGCTGACACCAGAAGAACCGGAGCCGTTGCAGCGTCTGCCGTACATCGTCGTGGTGATCGACGAGTTGGCCGACCTGATGATGGTGGTCGGCAAGAAGGTCGAAGAGTTGATTGCCCGCATTGCCCAGAAGGCGCGCGCGGCCGGTATCCACCTGATTCTGGCGACGCAGCGCCCGTCGGTCGACGTGATTACGGGCCTGATCAAGGCCAACGTGCCGACCCGTGTGGCGTTCCAGGTGTCGTCGAAGATCGATTCGCGCACCATTCTCGACCAGCAGGGCGCTGAGACGCTGCTGGGCATGGGCGACATGCTCTACATGCCGCCGGGCACGGGCCTGCCGTTGCGCGTGCACGGGGCGTTCGTGGCCGACGATGAAGTGCATCGCGTGGTGCAGCGGCTCAAGGAGCAGGGCGAGGCGAATTACGTCGAAGGCCTGCTCGATGGGGCGATCGAAGGCGAGGACGGTGGCATCGACGGCGCGGGTGGCGGCGGAACCGGCGAGGGGGGCGGCGAGTCCGACCCTCTGTACGATCAGGCGGTGGCGGTGGTGCTCAAGCAGCGCCGCGCGTCGATCTCGCTGGTGCAGCGGCATCTGCGCATCGGCTACAACCGGGCAGCGCGGCTGCTCGAACAGATGGAACAGTCCGGCGTCGTGTCGGCGATGGCGAGCAACGGCAACCGGGAAATTCTGGTGCCCAATCGCGAAGGAGAATGAAGAACATGCTGGGATTCAAGCGCAGTTTGCCGCTCATGGCGGGTGTGGTGGGCGTAACGCTGGCGGCGCTGGTCGCACCGGCTTACGCCAGCGGCACGGCGCAACTCAAGGCATTCGCGGCGCAGGTGAAGTCCGCGCGTGGCGAATTCGAGCAAAAGCAGGTCAAGCAGGGGAAGGACGGCAACGTGGCGGTGTCGAACATGGCATCGGGCACCTTCGAATTCTCCCGGCCGGGCCGCTTTATCTGGCGCTACGTCAAGCCGTACGATCAACTGCTGCAAGCCGACGGCGAGACGCTCTATATCTATGACAAGGACCTGAATCAGGTCACCGAGCGCAAGCTGGGCGCGTCGCTGGGCGCGAGTCCGGCGGCGATTCTCTTCGGCAGCAATGATGTCGAAAAGAACTTCACCCTCAAGGATGCCGGCGTGAAGAACGGCATCGATTGGGTCGAACTCCAGCCGAAATCGCAGGACACGCAGTTCCAGCGCGTGGGCATCGGCTTTCGCGATGGCAACTTGGCCGCGATGGAGCTCTACGATGCATTCGGCAACGTGACGCTGCTGACGTTTGCGAATATGCAGAAGAATCCGCCGATGTCGCCGGACAACTTCAAATTCACCGTGCCCAAGGGGGCCGATGTGATCAAGGGGTGAGCGAACGGCCCCGCTGCCGGTGGACTGGCATAATGGGCGTATCCGAAATCTGATCTGCGGCCGGGGACTCCCCGGCCGCACTGCTTCTTACCATGCCAGACGCACCTCTTTCTGCCTCGGTGCCACTTGCCGAGCGCTTGCGCCCCCATACCATTGACGACGTGATCGGCCAGCGCCATCTGCTCGGCAAGGGGAAACCTTTGCGCGTGGCGTTTGAAGCAGGGCGTCCGCATTCGATGATCCTGTGGGGCCCGCCCGGTGTGGGGAAAACCACCCTCGCGCGCCTCATGGCCGACGCGTTCAAGGCGTATTTCATCTCGCTCTCGGCCGTGCTTTCCGGCGTGAAGGACATTCGCGACGCGGTGGAAGCGGCGCAGATCCAGCGCGGGCAGGGGCGCCAGACGGTGGTGTTCGTCGACGAGGTGCATCGCTTCAACAAGGCGCAGCAGGATGCTTTTCTGCCGCACGTGGAGTCGGGGCTCTTCATTTTCGTGGGGGCCACCACCGAGAACCCGTCGTTCGAAGTGAACGGTGCATTGCTCTCGCGTGCGGCCGTGTACGTGCTCAAGAGTCTGAACGACGACGAACTGGGCGAAATGGTCACGCGCGCGGCGCATGAGCTCGGCGACATCACGTTCACCGACGAGGCGCGTCAGGCGCTGATCGATTCGGCCGACGGCGACGGTCGCAAGCTCTTCAATAACGTGGAAATCGTGGCGCAGGCAGCGACGTCGCAAGGTCTCGACACCATCGACGACGCCTTGCTCGCGAGCGTGCTGGCCGAAAACCTGCGCCGCTTCGACAAGGGCGGCGATGCGTTCTACGACCAGATCAGTGCGCTGCACAAGTCGGTGCGCGGCAGTTCGCCCGATGGTGCGCTGTATTGGTTCTGCCGAATGCTCGACGGCGGCGCCGATCCGCGTTACATGGCGCGACGCATCGTGCGCATGGCGTGGGAAGACATTGGGCTGGCCGATCCGCGCGCGGCCCGCATCGCACTGGATGCGGCAGAAACCTACGAACGCCTCGGTACGCCCGAAGGCGAACTGGCGTTGGCACAGGCAGTGCTTTATCTGGCTGCCGCGCCCAAATCGAACGCCGGCTACAACGCTTACAACCAAGCGCGCGCGTTCGTCAGCAAAGACAAATCGCGTGGGGTGCCGGTGCATTTGCGTAACGCGCCGACCAAGCTGATGAAAGAACTGGGCTACGGTCACGAGTACCGCTATGCGCATGACGAGCCGGACGGCTATGCCGCTGGCGAGACGTACTTCCCGGATGATCTGCGGGCACAGCAGTGGTACCGTCCGGTGCCGCGCGGGCTGGAGGGCAAGATTGGCGAGAAGCTGAACTGGCTCAAGTCGCTCGATGCCGAGTGGCGTCGTGCGAATGCCAAGGGGCGAAAAGCCGGTAATGGGGCGGATGCGGCACCGCAGACCAAGGCGTCTGGCGGCACGTCTTCTGCCTCCGCACCGCCGTCTTCCGCGCCATTTTCGGAAAAATCACCACCGGCGGATACCAGCGACGACGAGTGAGTTTGGTAAAATCACCCGCTTGATGCCGTTTTTGGCGCGATGAGCGCGCCATTTGCGGCCAGAACGAATTTTATGACTCACTGAAGTGAGTCGCTAACGACAGACTTCCCACCATGCTCGACATTCAACTTCTTCGCAAGGATCTCGACGGCGTTGCGGCGCGGCTCAAGGCGCGCGGTTACACGCTGGACGTGGCGACGTTCGCCGCGCTCGAGGCAGAGCGCAAGCAGATCCAGACGCAAACCGAGGAACTGCAAGCCCGCCGTAATGCGCTCTCGAAGCAGGTCGGCATGAAGAAGGGCAAGGGCGAAGACGCCTCGGCCGAAATCGCCGAAGTTGGCGGTATTGCCGACACGCTCAAGGCATCGTCGGTGCGCTTGGAAGAGATTCAGACGCGCATGTCGGACGTGCTGCTGGGCGTGCCGAACCTGCCGCACGAAAGCGTGCCGGTGGGCAACGACGAAACGCAGAACGTTGAAGTGCGCCGCTGGGGCACGCCGCGCGAGTTCGACTTCACGCCGCGCGATCACGTCGATCTGGGCGCCAAGCTGGGTCTCGACTTCGACGCCGCAGCCAAGCTGGCGGGCGCGCGTTTCTCGGTGATGAAGGGCGGCATTGCCCGCCTGCATCGTGCACTGGCGCAGTTCATGCTGGACACGCACACGGGCGAGCACGGTTATACGGAAACGTATGTGCCGTACATCGTGAATGCGGCGTCGATGCGCGGCACGGGCCAACTGCCGAAGTTCGAAGACGACTTGTTCAAGGTGCCGCGCAAGGTGGGCGGTGACGATGGCGAGCGCATCGAGAACTTCTACCTGATCCCGACGGCGGAAGTGTCGCTCACGAATCTGGTGCGTGACGAGTTGCTGACGAACGACGCGTTGCCAATGCGCATGGTGGCGCATACGCCGTGCTTCCGCTCGGAGGCGGGCAGCTATGGCAAGGACACGCGCGGCATGATTCGCCAGCATCAATTCGACAAGGTCGAGTTGGTGCACGTGGTGCGTCCGGAAGAGTCGTACGACACGTTGGAGATGCTGGTCGGTCACGCTGAAGCAATTCTGAAGAAGCTTGAGCTGCCGTTCCGCACGATCGTGTTGTGCACGGGCGATATGGGTTTTGGTGCAGCCAAGACGTACGACATGGAAGTGTGGATTCCGGCGCAGGGCACGTACCGTGAGATTTCGTCGTGCTCGAACATGGAAAGCTTCCAGGCGCGTCGCATGCAGGCGCGCTTCCGCAATGCGCAGGGCAAGCCGGAGCTGGTGCACACGCTGAACGGGTCGGGTCTGGCGGTGGGCCGTGCATTGGTGGCGGTGATCGAGAACTATCAGAACGCCGATGGTTCGATCACGGTGCCGGACGCGCTGCGTCCGTACATGGGCGGCATTGAACGCCTTGAGCCCACCGCGTAAAAATTTTCAAAAAAGGGCTTGGCAGCCGAAAAAATTCGGCTATAATCTCTTTCTCGCTGCTTGAGGCCACTCAGGCAGCGACTCAAAGCAGAAAGTGTGCTTGGAGAGGTGGCAGAGTGGTCGAATGCGCCAGACTCGAAATCTGGTGTACGGTTATACCGTACCGTGGGTTCGAATCCCACCCTCTCCGCCAAGCAAACAAATCAGCCCTTGATCATTCAAGGGCTTTTTTGTTTTACGGGTCTGTGATTAACAGGTTTCAACAGAAGTCCGTACAATTCGGCAATATCTACTGATTCTCGAGGATTTTCGCCATGCGCCATTGATGCCGCCGTCTTCATGACGGCCAGTCTCCACCTACCCCCATGAGCAGGGGGAGTTCTTGGCATCTTCGGAATCACGTATGACGAATTCCTATCTCACGCTGGAAGGCGTGTCTTATGTTCTGCCTGACGGCCGAACCCTTTTCTCCGATCTGAACGAGCACTTCGACGCGCGACCTACTGGCCTCGTCGGCCGCAACGGCGCCGGCAAGTCCGTGCTCTCCCGCGTGCTTGCCGGACAGATTTCGCCGACGACCGGACGTTGTGCCCGCTCGGGCACTGTCTACTACCTCGCGCAGCAGATTGCCCCTCGCGCTGGCGCGACCGTGGCCGATCTGGCCAACGTCCGAGACACGCTCGATGCCCTCGCACGCATTGAAGCCGGTAGCACAGCGCCTGAAGATTTCGACGCCGTGGGCGAGCGCTGGGACGTACGCCGGCAACTCGACAGCGAACTGACACGCCACGGCCTTGCCCATCTCGACGCCGCGACACCCGCTAGTGAGTTGAGCGGCGGGGAGGTCATGCGTGTGAGCCTGATCGGGGCACTGTTGTCCGAAGCCGACTTTCTCATCCTCGACGAGCCGACCAATCACCTTGACCGTGACGCGCGCAGCGCCCTCATCGAGCAACTCCGCCAATGGCCGCGTGGGTTGCTGATCGTGAGTCACGACCGTCGGCTGCTGGAACACATGACGCGCATCGTAGAACTCTCACCGCTTGGCTTGCAGAGCTACGGCGGCGGCTATCGTTTCTATGCGCAATGCAAGGCGAAAGAACGGGCGAACGCGTTGCAAACGCTGGAGCAGCGAAAGTCGGAACGCGATCGCGAGGCCCGGTCACTGCGCGAGCAGCAGGAACGGCTGGCGCGGCGGCAGGCGCGCGGTAACCGTCATGGGCACGAGGCCAATCAGGCAAAGATTCTGCTGGGACGTCAGAAGGAGCGCAGCGAGGGGAGTGCAGGAAAGCTCCGCGCGCAGCATGCGCAGACGCGCGAGGCGCTCAATGCCCGAGTGCACGAAGCCGCGCAGCAAGTCGAGGACGAGGCGAGCATCGTGATGCGTGCCTCTGCGCTTGCGGGGGCATCGACGGCGGCGCGGCGACGTGTCGCGCAATTGGCGGCGGTATCGCTGCCCCATGTGCCGCGCGCCACACGCCACATCGACCTGACGCTGACCGGCCAGCAGCGCGTGGGTGTTATCGGTCCTAATGGCTGCGGCAAGTCCACACTGCTCAAGGTGCTGGCAGGAACGCTTGCGCCCGAGGGCGGCGTCTGCGATGTTCCGGTGCAGTGTCTGTATCTGGATCAGGGGCTGGCGAACCTGTCGCCTGAGCGCACCGTGCTGGACCAACTGATGGAAGTGAATCGGACGCACACGCAGGGAGAACTTCGCACGCGGCTCGCGCAACTCGGACTGGACGCGCAGGCCATCATGGCCCCGAGCGGGACGCTCAGCGGGGGAGAGCGCCTGAAGGCGGCGCTGGCCCGCGTGCTTTACGCCGACCAGCCGGCGCAGCTTCTGTTGCTCGACGAACCCAGCAATCATCTGGACCTGCCGTCGCTACAGGCGCTGGAGACGTTGCTACGCAGCTACTCGGGTGCGCTCGTCGTCGTGTCACACGACGACGCCTTTCTGGAGGCATTGGGCCTGACGCATCATCTCGCCGCGACTGAAAACGGATGGGAGATGGAGGCGTGTCAGCCACCCGCCTAAGCTAGGTGTCCCACACGGCGAAACACTGAAGTCAGTGTCGTATCCGAAAGCATGCCGCCCTTCGGCGCCGAGGATACGGACGAAGTTTGTCTTTCGATTAAAGAAATGTCGATGTTCTTCCGTAAAGCTCTGTCTGAGCCAGTTCTTGCTGGCTGAGACCGGCATGACGACGCGTTAATTCGTCTGCATCACGGGGCGTAGCAAAAAGGGTTGCGAGGCGTTTCGTCCTCGCAACCCTTTTCGCCATTCCACCGGCAATGCGCCAGACGTCTTATGCCTGCTGACGCGTTGCCGCCAGCACGATCTCGCGAATGCACACGCCTGCGGGCTGAGCGTAGGCGTAATAGACGGCATTGGCCACATCCTCCGCCGCAAGGACCTTGCCGCCCATCTCCGTCTTCCATGCTTCGTAGCCCGTCTTGATGGCCTTGTCGGTGGTGTGGCTGAGCAGGTCGGTCTGTACGGCCCCCGGCGCAATCGTCACCACGCGCACGTTATGCGACGAGAGTTCTTCCCGCAGGTTTTCCGACAGCCCATGCACCGCGAACTTGGTGCCGACGTACGCCACGTGGTTGGGGAACGTCTTGCGCCCGGCCACGGAGCTGATGTTGACGATCGTGCCGTGTTTGCGCTCGACCATACCGGCGGCCACGGCGTGCACCCCGTTCAACACGCCTTTGATGTTGACGTCGATCATGCGATCCCATTCGGACGGCGCTTGCCGCGTGATGTCGCCCAGCAACATCACGCCAGCATTGTTGATGATCGCCTCGGCAGGACCGAACTGCTTTTCCGCGTCTCGCACGGCGGCGACCAGCGCATCCCGGTCGGTGACGTCCACCGATCGCGTCATCGTGTTCGGCAAGTCGAGCGATTGCATCTTTTCCAGTCGACGCGCCAGCAACAGTAGCGAATGGCCGTGAGACGAGAACAGGCGGGCGGTCGCCATACCGATGCCCGAACTGGCACCGGTGACGATCACGAGGGGTTTTTGCGATGCGGTCATGAGATTCCTCCAGATATTGGTGCTGCTTATCAATAAGCGTTGAATAAAATTCTAAGCACAAATTTCATCGGCGAAAAATGGTTTATTCTTTTCGCAGGCATCGGAGAAACTTATGGATGGTCGTCAATTAAAGGCGTTTATCGCCGTCTTCGAAGAACGCAACATCACGGCAGCGGCGCGACGTCTTCACTTGAGCCAGCCCGCGCTGTCCGGCACGATCAAGAGCCTCGAAGACCTGTTGGGCGCGCAACTCTTCACACGTGAAGCGCGCGGCGTGGCAGTGACAGAGGCAGCCCGCATTCTGTATCCGCAGGCCCGCCGGATTCTGTCTCAGACCGATTCCATGACGCGTCAATTCCGTCAGGGCGGAAATGTTTCGGCGATCGACATCGGCATTGAGGCGGATATTGCAGGACAAGACGTCGCCGTGTTCGTACGTCTGGCGCGACAGGCGATGCCTGCGTTGTTCGTCAATTTGCTTGACGGGTGCAAGGGCGATGCCCGCTTGTCGACGGAAGACGGACGTTGCGAGGACGAACTGTTTTTGCCGCTGTTCGCCGAGCCGTATGTGCTGGCTATCCCGGAAGGCGCAGATGCCGAAGGGTTGCCATGGATTGTCTGTCCGAACCATCCCACCCATCAACGTCTTCTGCCGTATTACGGCGCCGCTGCGGGTGCTCCTGCGGCCAGTGCCGAAACGCTGGCACTCGCACTGGATCTGGTCGCCGCCGGTTTGGGGGCGTGCGTCGCACCTGAATCTTTGGCACGCGCTCACACGAACGTAGACGTCGCGTCCATCGACGGATTCGAAATGTCGCGCCGCGTGGGTATTTGCTATGCCGTGCAGGCGCTGGACCAGTCGGTGCTGGCCACGTTGATCGATCAGCTGCGAGCCGCGGCGGTATTGCCGCCGGTCACAACGTGATGCTTCTTCGCGAGTTGAAAGCACCACAACCGGCGGCAGCGGTTGCAGTGCCTTCCACGCGAAGGGATTACTCGGGTGCCCCGGTCGATGCATCTTCCAGCGACCTTCCTTTGGTCGACGGGCCGTAAAGCGCGATGCAAATCGCTGCCACCAGCAGGATGACGTCGCTGATGATGAACACGAACAGTTTGCCTTTGAGCACGGCGAACACGCCGAAGACCAGCAGCAACAGAATCGCACCGGCTCGCCCCCAGGCTGACGCCAGACCCATCCCCGTCGCACGAATCTCCGTCGGATACAGTTCCGGCGTGTAGCTGTAGATCGCTGTCGAGCCAAGGGCGAGGCAGAATGCCGTCAGTCCGCCGAACGCCATGAGCGCCCCCGATGTCGTCGACAATCCGAACAACGTGCCGAAAATAGCCGTGCCGATGAAGGCGAGAATGGCCGTCGGCTTCCGGTCGAGCCAATCGACCACGTAGCCGCCGAACACATACCCCGGGATCACCGATGCGTAGATCGCAATGGAGAACTCGAACGACTTGACGATGCTGAAGCCCTCCATGGCAAGCAGCGTCGGCACGAAGGTCATGAAGGTATAGAGCACGCCGTATTCGGCAAACCACGCCGCCCACAACATCAGTGTCACCTTGCGAAAGCGCGGGCTCAGCAAATCCCGGGCACGCCAGACCTTGGCCGGCTTGGCGGCAACGGCGGACGCAACGGGTGTCACCTCCGCATCCTCGGGCAACTGCCGCCCGACACGTTGCTCGATCGACGCGAGCACGGCCTCGGCTTCGGCCGCTCGTCCGCGAAGCAACAACCATCGGGGCGACTCGGGCAGACCCGAGCGCATCAGACCGACGACGACGGCGAACGGCAGCGTCAGGAACAGGGCGGCGCGCCAGCCCCAATGCGGAATGATGTTCAATGCCCAGAGCGGCGACACGGCAATACCCAACGCAAAGAAGCCCATCATCCAGCCGCCCAATTTGCCGCGCACGCGCGTCGGCCAGAGTTCGGCCAGATACGCCGGGACGATCGAGCTCTCCGCACCCACGAACAACCACGTAAAGAAGTTCAGCGCCGCAAACGACCACACGTCGTTCGCTAACCCGCGCGATGCGGAAAACAGCGAATACAGCACCAGCGTGAGCATGATCATCCGTTTGCGCCCGAACCGGTCGGCCGCGAAACCGGCCATCGCGGAACCCACGAGATAGCCGCCTAGCCCAATGGCGGAAATCACGCCGATCGTCGCGGCGTCGAAACCCCACAGCGGCCGCAACGTGGCCAGCACGAAGCCGGTGATGACGGTGTCGAGCGTGTCGAAAAACAACGAGAGCGCTGCAACGACAAGCACCGTCAGGTGAAAGCGCGACACCGGCAAGCGGTCGAGCCGCCGGGCAATGTCCTGCTGAGTCAGCACCGAATGCGTCGGCACCGAAGCGGCGGAGCCCGGGGCACCATCGCTACCGGAGATCCGGCCGGCATCGCCGGTCTGGCGAGCGTCGAATTGAGAAGTCGTCATGTTCTGGTCTGTCTGTGGGTGCCGGCCTGCGCGCCGGCACCGTTGTCATGGGGAATCGCTGCGTCGATTCGCGTCACGTCGATTCGTGTCAGGCCGATGCGCCAGTGCCCGGGTGAAATTGGCCATGCCCCGGCGTGCCGACAATCTTGCCGTGGTCCATGACCGTCTCGCCGCGCACGATGGTGTAGACCGGCATACCCGTCGTACGAATGCCTTCCCACGCGGTGTACCCGGCTTTCGTGTGCATGTCGGCAACGGTAAACGTTTGCGTTTGCGCCATGTCGACGATGGTGAAATCGGCGTCGGCGCCACACTGGATGCGGCCTTTCTTCGGGTACTGGCCAAAGCGTTTGGCCGGCGCTTCGGCACAAAGGCGCGCGACATCCTGAAGCGTCAACTTTCCTTCGTTCACGGCATTGAGCACCAGCGGAATGAATTCCTGCGCCCCCGTAATGCCCAGCGGGACCGAGAAGTTGTCCTGCCAGCCCGGTGTGATCTCTTCGAGTGTGTGAGGCGCATGCTCGCCGACCAGCATGTCGGCCGTGCCGTCGCGAACCGCCGCCCAATGACTCTCCGGCGCGTATGCCCACGCATAGGCGCCCGGCCCCACCTTCTCCGCTTGTGCACGCGTCATGAACAGCGTCGCAGACTCCATCTCGCCGGAGATGTCCTGCCCCTGTGCCTTTGCCTGTCTCACCAGTTCGTTCGCCCCCGGCGGCATCACCCCCATGTGCAGAACGTGCAGACGAACACCGGTCAGCCGCGCGTAATAAATCGACGCTGCCAAGCCCGCCGCCATGCCGTGGCCATACATGTAACCGCGCTCGTACGCCTCCATGTAGTCACGATTGCTGGTCTTCCCCGGATTGATGTAATCGCGAAACGTCAGGCGTTTGCACCACTCGCTATCGTCGTGATGTACGGCACAGATCAGCCCCTTGTCGGCGACCGCTTCGTACAGTTCATGCAGGATGCCGTGATCGACCACGCCTAACTCGGAAATGTACGGATACACCTCTTTCACGTGCCGGGTGTTGAACACCTTGATGCCAATTGCCCCGGCCTCGGCCAGCGCCTCGACCGTCTTCGGATACAGACCTCCGCCGTACAACGCATAGTCGACCAGCGCTTTCGGCGCGATGGTTTCGCGCTTGAGCATGAACGACTCGAGTGTCGTCGGGTGCGGATCGTTGTTCGTCATGTCGATGCAGAACGTAATGCCGCCGGCTGCCGCGGCCGTCGTGCCCGACGTGAAATCCTCTTTGTACGTGTGCCCCGGCTCGCGAAAGTGGCAATGCACGTGCCACAGTCCGGGCAGCACATCCAGACCATTCGCGTCGATGGTACGCAGCGCCGGGGGCGTGTTCGCGTCGTCCGTCAACGCCACGATTTTCCCGCCCCGTATGCCGATGTTCAGCGTCGAGAACCCCTCTGGCGTGTGCACTCGGCCGCGCCTGATCACCAGGTCCATGGGTTGTTCGTTCATCTCAATCTCCAAAATACACAGTAAATACACAACAAATTGTTTGTGTATAAAAATATTGTGTCAAGTGGGGATTGTTCGCTACACTGGCTGCCAATCGATCACTTCCCGTCTCACCATGCGCAAGAAAGCAGAGGCCGCTCAAGACGCGGCGACCAAACACGTCAAGGGTTCCGGGGCTTCCAAGGCCTATCAGTTGCTGCGCGATCGCATCGTTTCGCTCGAAATGCATCCCGGCGACGACATCGACGAGCAGGCGCTTGTCGATGAACTGGGCATTTCACGCACGCCGCTGCGCGAGGCGATGATTCGTCTGGCCGCAGAAGGGCTGATCTCGTTGCTGCCGAATCGGGGGGCGCGGGTGTCGTCGATGGACATCCCGCAGTTGCAGGAGCATCTGGAGGCGTTCGAGTTGACGCAACGCGCCACCACACGACTGGCGGCGCTACGGCGTACGCCCGCCGATCTGGTTCGCATCGAGGCACTGGTCGTCGCGTTCGAGCAAGCGCATGAGAAGGAAGACGTCAACGGCATGATCGATGGCAACTGGGAGTTGCATCTGGCCATCGGCAACGCCTGCGGCAATCGGGTGCTCGCCAAGATCTACACCAATCTGCTCACCGAGAATTTGCGGATCGCGCGGCTGGCGATGAGCTACGAGACGTTCCCGACGCAAGAGGCCCGGCAGGCGCATCTGAACAGGATTCTGGAAGAACACCGCGAGATTCTGGACGCCATTCGCGTGCGGGACGCCGAGCGGGCGGACCAGCTCGCTGCCTCCCACACCAATCTCGCGCGCAAACGTGTGACCGAGTACATCTCGCTGAGTGCGCTGGGCAGCATGGCCGTGGGCACGCTGGCGAATGTCCCGGGGCTTACCGGAGGGATCTGAAATGTGCGAAGTGTGCGCCGTCTTTGGCGTGAGTGAGCATTGGACGGACGCCGCCGACCCGATGGGCCAGCACTCCGTTGCCGCCGGCATTCTGGAAAACCGCAGCGAGCGCGCTCGCCGGCTGCGGCTGATCAACCGAATTCTGCGCCCGCACGGCTTGAAAGCCGAAGACTGGGACGGCGAATCGTACAGCGTGGAAGACGCCAGCGGCCGCCGTCAGCTGGCTTCCGACTTGTCGTCGCTATGGCGTGTTGCCGAGCGTCTGGGCCACTCCCTCATCGATCCTCTGGAGGGCGACTTCACGGTCGCGCAATCGTCATGGTCAGACTCGTACCGCGTCTCGAACTGAATATCGTCACGGGCTTTCTCGGCAGTGGCAAAACCACACTGCTCAAGCGTTTTCTGGCGCAACGGCCGCCCGCCTCGACGTTGGTCATCATCAACGAGTTCGGGCGTGAGTCGATCGACGACCGGCTGACGTTGCACCTCAATTCGGAGATTTCGACCATCGCCAACGGTTGCCTGTGCTGCACGGTACTCGACGATCTGCGCGAGACGCTGCTGAACGTGCTGACCCGTCGTGCGCGCGGTGAACTGCCCGAACTAGAGCGCATCATCATCGAGACCAGCGGTCTGGCCGACCCGGGCCCCATTCTGGGGACGGTGCTGTCGGATGAGAATCTCGACGAATACTTGCGCGTCGGCGCGTGCATCACGACGTTCGACGCCTTGGAAGGGATTGAGTCGCTGGCGCGATTTCCCGAAGCTGCGGCGCAACTTGCCGCCGCCGATCGGGTGGCCCTCACCAAGACAGATTTACTCGACGAGAGCCACCTGAGCACACTCGTCGACGCCGTGCGTGCCGTCAATCCGGCGTGCGCCATCATGACCAGCGAAGTGCCCGATCGGCTCTTTGCGCCGGGACAAGCCACGGCCATCGGTGAGGTCGTCCCTGCACGTCAGATGGGCGCGCATGTGCACACGAGTTCGGTGCAGAGCTTTTCTACCGCGCTCGACGCGTCGCTGGACTGGGCCACATTTTCGGTCTGGCTCACCGCGCTGCTCAACCGTCACGGCGACCGCATTCTGCGCTTCAAATCCGTGTTGTCGATACGCTCGACACCCGGGCAACTGGTGGTGCAGGGCGTGCGTCATCGCGTCTATCCGCCAAGCCATTTGCCACGAGTCGAAGGTGAATCGTCGACATCGCGGCTGGTGTTCATTACTGACGGACTCGATAAATCGCGCATCCTCGAATCACTGCACCGGTTTGCCGATGCCCGGCTGATCGACCCGGGTTTCAGTGCGCTGACGATGCAGTAACGACGCGCGGCGATCGGCGAAACCTGATGCGCGTCCGGCGTTGGCGGCCCCGACCCATTTCAGGAAATGCGCATCATGTCGATGAGCGCACGCAGGCCACTCGCCACGTGCCGCCGGCTCGGATAGTAGAGACACAGCCCGGGCATGACCGGGCACCAATCGGCAAGTACGCGCTCGAGACGGCCATCGGCCAGTGCGTGTTCGGCGAGGTGATCCGGGACAAAAGCGATGCCGATACCGTCGAGCGCTGCGCTCACCATGAGCGGCTGATGGTTCAGCGTTAGCGGGCCGGTGACGTTCACGGTTTCAACTACACCCTTGCGCTCGAACTCCCATCGGTAGATGGCGCCGCTATCGAAGCGAAAACGGATGCAGTCGTGTCGATAGAGGTCTTGCGGCACTTTGGGGCGGCCACGCGAAGCGAAATACGCCGGAGACCCGACGACCGCAAACGTGACCGGCCCCGACACCTGAACGGCCACCATGTCCTGCGGCACCGCTTCGGTAAGCCGGATGCCGGCATCGAAACCGCCCGCGACGATGTCGCTGAGTTTTCCGTCCGTCACGATATCGAGATGCATCTTCGGATACTCGCGCAGAAAGCGTGCGAGCACCGGCTTCAACACCATATCGATTGCTCCCTCGCTCGCATTGATACGTACCGTTCCGCTCGGTTCGTCGCGCAGCCCTTCGACGCTCTGCATCGCCTCTGCCACCGAGAAAATCGCGGGGCGAAGTTTGTCGGCGAGGCGCGCGCCGGCGTCCGTCAGCGACACACTGCGCGTGGTGCGATGGAACAAGCGAACCCCGAGCCGTTGCTCAAGGTTTTTCACCGAGTGACTGACCGCCGATGGCGTGATGTCGAGTTCGATCGACGCCGTTCGAAAACTGAGGTGCGTGGCCACCGCCAGAAACACGTTGAGCGAGAAGATGTCGGCGCTTCTCAATTGATGAACAGTGCTCATGTTTGTATCAAGATTGGCGAGATTGTAATAATAATGCGTCCTTTTTAGACTGGGCTGGTTTCTCGGCGCTACGTAATCACCGACCGCCGACCACTCGCCGCAATTCAGGTCGAACAAGGAGCCAGCAATGAAGATGAAGGCAGTCGTGATGACGGGGGCCAATCGGCCATGGGAGCTGTGGGAAGTTCCGGTCCCGAAGGCGGAGCCGGGGCAGGTGTTGGTCAAGGTTCATGCATCGGGGATGTGCTACACCGATGTGTGGTCGACGCAAGGTTATGGCGGCGACATCTACCCGCAGACGCCCGGTCACGAAGTCGTTGGCGAGATTGTCGAAGTGGGCGCCGGTGTACACACGCGACGCGTCGGTGACCGAATCGGCACGACGTGGGTGCAGTCCGCGTGCGGCCGCTGTCCGTATTGCCGGGAGAGTCGTCCACTGTCCGGGCAAACGGCGATGAATTGCGATGCCCCGCGCACCACCGGCTTCGCGTCCCAAGGTGGGCACGCGGAATACATCGCCGTGGCCGCAGAAGGGACCGTACTGTTACCCGATGCGCTGCCATACGTGGATGCTGCGCCGATGATGTGCGCCGGCTACACCACGTGGAGCGGGCTCAGAGATGCCGCGCCACAACCGCATGAAAAAGTCGCTGTGCTCGGCATTGGTGGCTTAGGGCACGTGGCCTTGCAACTGTCGAGCGCGTGCGGGTTCGAGACGATTGCGATCACACATTCGGCGGACAAACACGCGTTGGCAACGCAGTTGGGCGCGCAACACGTCGTTGCCAGCGGCGCAGAACTTCGCGATATCGGCGGGGCAGATGTGCTGCTGGTGACCTCCAACGATTTCGGCTCGGCAGAGGAAGCCATGGCGGGCTTGCGTGTTGACGGTCGCGTCGTGCTTTGCGGATTGGATTTCAGCCGGCCATTCTCGATCTCGTCCGCAGGCAAGCCATTCCACATGATGCGCCAACGAGTCGTCGGCTCCACGCATGGGGGATTGCGATATTTGAGCGAGGTACTCGATCTCGCCGCCAACGGAAAAGTGAAGCCCATCGTCGAGACGTTTGCGCTTGAGCAGGCGACCGAAGCGTACGACCGTCTCGCGACGGGGAAGATGCGCTTTCGCGGCGTATTCACGCCCTCGGCAATCCATAGCGATCAAGGATGAGCGTCATGAAAATACTGACGGCTCCCCTGTGTTGCGCTGCCGTGTCGGTGCTGCCGACGCTTGCTTTCGCGGCAGACTTTTCGATTCGAAACGATCCGGATACGCGAGTCAGCTTCGTCGTAGAGTGCCGCGACCGATCCGGAAAATCCGGGTCGAATGAAATTACCTTGCAGCCGGGTCAGCGAATGGACATCGGCGACCCCGGATGCAGAACGTTCACGGCATCGATATCCACCGACAACGGGACGAGGAGCGGGCGCATCAAGACCTACACATTGGATGCCGGACACTCCTACTACGTATTCTGGAATGACCGGTATTGGGATATTGCGGAAGAGGAGTGATGTCTCGCTCATGCGCTCGCGCGATTCACATCCACGCAGCAGACGATGGCGTCCACGCCGCCATCGTGCTCGCTCAGATAGACATGCCCCACGCCACTGTCGAAATACAGACTATCTCCCGGCGCCAGACGGAATTCGCTGCCATTTTCAAACTGCAAAAGCAAGCTGCCCGATAAAACAAAAACAAACTCTTCGCCCTCGTGGCGAATGTAATCGGGAAAATCTTCCAGCTTGCGCGCTCGAATGTGGGCGCGCATCGGCACCATGCGTTTGTGGGCAAGATCCGAGGCGATCATGCCGTAGCGATAGTTGGGTGTTTCGTATATCGCCTGCTTTCCCGCTTCGGTGAAGCATGGGCGGATCCCTTCGGCGGGTTCGGCGTTGCCTTGCCCGAAGAGGGTGGCGTAATCCAGACCAAGGGCAGATGCCAGTGCGCCAAACTTATCGTAGGTGAGGGCAATGTCGCCGCGCTCTGCCTTCGAGATCGTCGATACCGCAACGCCTGAGCGCTCGCTCAACGCCTTGAGTGTCAGCCCGTTCGCCTTGCGCGCATTTCGCAATCGTGCACCCACGGTTTCGTGACTGACTTGGCTATCGCTGCGTTTCTGTTTGCCTGCCGAAGCGGGCTTCTTTCGTGTCGATGGCGTCATAGGGCTGATATAGGCCACGCGTGACCCGGCGATGCGAACCGGCCCTGCATAGCTGATGGTGTCAATCTCTCAGTGTTTTCTCGTATACGAGAATTAAAATTCTCATATATGATAACCGGAATAGCCACAGACACCTTGAGTCGGCGTTGACGGCCGCATCGTCATTCACCGCATCGTCACTTTTTTCCGAGTCCAACAATGAAGAAAGAAATCACGCGTTTGCAAACGAATGCCCGTATGAGTCAGGTGGTCGTTGCTGGTGGTGTTGTCTATCTGGCCGGTCAGGTGCCGATGACGGAGCACGCCACGATTACCGAGCAGACGATCGAAGTCCTGAAGCAAATCGATGCGCTACTCGCGTCGGCAGGCGTGGACAAAACCCATCTTCTCACGGCGAATATCTGGCTTTCCGATGCGCGTTATTTCGATGAATTCAACCGCATATGGGATGTTTGGATTCCTGAAGGAAATGCACCCGCGCGCGCGTGCGTTCAGTCGCCACTGATGCGAGCGGGTTTCGACGTAGAAATTGCCGTGACGGCGTTGGCCTAGCATGAAATACGACGTTCTCGTACTCGGCGCGGGGATCGTCGGCACGTCGACGGCGATCCATCTTCAGCGCCGTGGTCTGACTACTGCACTTATCGACCGTGAGGCGCCGGGCCGGGAAACATCGTTTGGCAACGCCGGATTGATACAGCGTGAAGGCGTGTATCCCTACGCGTTTCCTCGGCATTTCGGTGCGTTGCTTCACTACGCGCGCAATCGATCGACGGACGTGCGCTATCATCCGTCGGCGCTGCCGGGCGTTGCTTCGTTTCTCGCGCGCTACTGGCATCACTCAGCGCCACATCGCCATGCTCGCATCGCCCGTCATTACAGCACCCTGATCGAGCATTGCGTGACTGAGCACAAGACACTCATCAGCCTTGCGGGCGCCGATGATCTGCTACGTGACGGCGGGTGGCTCAAGGTCTTCCATCAACGTGCTGCACTCGACGCCGCTCATCTTGAAGCCGAGCGGTGGCAACGTGAGTACGACGTGCCCTTCGAACGGCTCGAAGCGACGCAGCTTCAGCGCGATGAGCCGTCGCTCTCGACGTCCCTCGCAGGTGCCATTCGACATACTGCCTCGAGTTCGATACGCGATCCGGGTGAGTTGGTGACTCGTTTTGCGCAGTACTTTACGTCGATAGGCGGGCGCATCATTCGCGGCGACGCAACGACGCTGACTCCCCACTGGCGCGTACAGACGGCAGAAGGTGACATTGAAGGCCGGCGCGCCGTCGTTGCCATGGGGCCGTGGTCCGATACGATCACGAAAGCGCTGGGTTACCGGCTGCCGCTGATGGTCAAGCGCGGCTATCACCGGCATTTTCTGCCCGAGTCCGGCGCAAGCTTGAATCAACCGGTACTGGATGCCGAAAGCGGATTCCTGATCGCACCGATGCGTCAGGGCATTCGTCTGACCACGGGCGTCGAACTCGCGCTACGCGACGCGCGTCGGACACCGGTGCAGCTCGCGGCAGTCGAGCCGCTGGCGAGACGTTTGTTCCCATTGGGAGCGCCGGTCGAACCGACCCCATGGATGGGCTGCCGCCCTTGCACGCCCGACATGCTGCCGATCATCGGCCCGGCGCCCGGGCATCGCGACCTCTGGTTCGCCTTCGGTCATGCCCACCATGGCCTGACGCTCGGTCCTGTGACAGGACGTTTAATTGCCGAGATGCTCACCGGCACACCGGCGTTGGTCGACCCGTCACCATTTCGTGCTGACCGATTCTGACTTTGTGCAGCACCGTTCCCCTCGTTCGAGACATGCCTCCGCCCTGCGGCGCTTCAGACGAAAAAAAGCCCTTCGATAAGAAGGGCAAAATTTGCCGGGGTTTTGGCGATTCCCGGCAAACGATCGGAACGGCCGTCCGTGGCGTCGGTACCCTTCGGATCACACGAACGGGTTTTCGACGCGTGGCCAGTAATTGAGGTCGCGGCGGCGGTACGGAATTGCCGCGAAGTCGGGCGTCAGTGCGCCCGGCGCCGCGACGTGAAAGATCGCCTTCGCCCGAGGCGCAAACTCGGCCTGAAAGTGCTGCGTTGACTTCACGATCACGAGCCGCTTGGCGTCCATGGCGATGCCTATGCCGGTAAACGCATCGACGCCCATGACTTGGGTTCGCACGGAAACGAGCACGATGTCCAACCCGTTCGGTCCTTCGACCCAAACCGAGCGGCCCAATGGCATCGACATTCCTTGGATGCTTTGCGAATGTGTATCGTGCACGGCTCGGACGGTTACGCGCAGATCCACAGGGTCACCTGAAGTGACCCCGCATTTGCCGCCGATGCGAAGATCGAGCGTCGCACCGACGCCGGCATCGGCGCAGATTTGAATAGCGCCCAAATCCCAGAAGCAACCCAGCGCGACATCAGGGATACCGCGCTCGACGATTCGCCGAAGGACGAAGGTGCTATCCCCGGGGGCGCCGCCGCCGGGATTGTCAGCCACATCCGCCACGACCACCGGTCCAGCGCCCACGGCCAATGCCAAGTCGAGCCCGTGATTCAGGTCATGCCATTGGGGCTGAACCTCATGCCGCATCGCCCAGAATTCATCTCCGAGCTGACGCGCCAACGCACCGGCTTGGGTGGGGTCACGGTCCGCAATCACCCAAAGCTTCGCGCCCGCCTCGGGAACATCGCCCCAGGGGAATCCGTGGCCGAGAGATACGGAGAGAATGCCGTCGCGTCCCTCGAAGGACTTCATGCGCCGCACAAAACCGGCCATCGGTTCCGACGTGGTATGCCATGCCCCGACCATGCGGCAATCGTGCACCGCTGTGACCGGGGTGACTTTCTCGTCGACCGCCTGCGTCACCAGCCGATAGACTTCGCGCAATCGGTCGATCGCATCGGTATGCGGATACTCCTTGTACGCGATGAGAATATTGGCTGCACACTGCATCAAATCGGTGAAATGACAATGCGGGTCGAGCGTCGCCGCGATCGGCACATCGGGGCCGACAACTTCACGAATGCACGCGAGGAGATCGCCTTCGCAGTCGTCGTGATGCTGCGCCACCATGGCACCGTGGAGCATGAGTACAACGGCATCGAGCGGCAGCGCTGCGCGTACGCCGGCGACGATCTCGTCGCGCAGCGTTTCGTAGACCTCTCGAATCACCGGGCCCGAAGGCTGCGCTTCTGCGCTGAGCCCTTCCGCGATTTCGTTTCCGTCCGACTCGGCGAGTCGTCGAAGTTCGGCCATCAGATAGCCCACGCTTTCCGGTGCGCGCAGGCTTGCGTCGCCCCGAAAGATCCCGAATTCTTGGAATCCGCCCCAGCCCGTGGGGCACGGCGCGAAGGTATTGGTTTCGGTCGATAGCTGTGCCGCGAATATCTTCATTGCGAGTCCAGAGGTGTGATGGATGCCATGACACACACTCTATTGGGACCGCGTTGCCGGATTGTGAGCAATGTGTATCCACATTGACACAGAAGCCACGGAAGGCGACTTTGCGAGCGCTATCGCCTCGGCAGCACAACGCGTGCGATCAGTCCGCCCTCTCTACCGTTGATCAGTGTCAACGATCCGGCGTGCCGCTTCACTACGTCGTGGGCAATGGCCAGCCCGAGCCCTGTACCGCCAGTGTCCCGGTTGCGGGATTGTTCGAGCCGAAAAAATGGCTCCAGCACCCGCTCCAGATCACGCTCCGGAATGCCCGGGCCACGATCGACGATATCTATCTGAACGGCGTCATGGCCGTCGATGAGTTCAATTCGAGCCTCGCCGCCGTAGCGGATAGCGTTCGCCACCAGATTGCTGAGACACCGTTTCAATGCTAGTGGCTGCGCAAGCAGCGGCGCGATGGCGCCATGCACAGAGACTTTCTGGCCACGCTCCATCGCGTCTTCCGCAATGGCGTCCACGAGCGCATCGATGTCGATGGGGCTGACTTCTTCGGTGACAGCTTCATTGCGCAGAAACGAGAGCGTTGCATCGAGCAGCTGCGTCATCTCATCGATATCGGCAACCAGTCGATCACTGAACTCCGAGGCGTCGAGCGCCCCAAGCCGAAGACGCATTCGCGTGAGCGGTGTGCGTAAGTCATGCGAGACGGCTGCGAGAAATCGATTGCGATCGTTCACCTGACGGCGTATCGCCGCCTGCATCGAGTTGAAAACACGAGCGGCCTGTCGCGCTTCGATGGGGCCGGCTTCCGGAATCGGTGGCGCGTCCATGTTGCGTGACAACTCTGCGGCGCCCGCAGCCAGCGACTTAAACGGTATCGACAGCATTCGCGCGCCGACCCAAGAGGAGACGAGCAGCGGAACGATCTGCACAGCGGTGGCGAGTGCCCACTGCTGCGTGTTTGACATGCCGGGCGGTGGTTTAAAAGCCGCTGCGGAGTACAGCGTGTACATCAGTGTCGCGGTACCGGTTTGTGTCAGGGCCACCATGACGAGCATGACAAACAGCAACCGATAGAACGCAGAGTCGAACGATGGCTTTTGCATGGTGGTTGCGGCAGGTGCCGTGGAAGAGGACTCGAACATGCCGCCATTATCCCGCGCCCATGTAGCGGCTTCGTCAACAGATTGTTTCAGGACGGAAACATCCTCCGGTGCATACCTCACGTTCGACTTCCCGTGGATTCGGAAGCCGCGTTCACGTGGCTATGTTTCACGGGCGATACAAAGTCCACATGAACCAGAAATATCGCGCAAATAACGTCTATCCCGGAGCTAAGACTCGAATCAGCGTGGACACACAACGCTAAACGAACCAAACCGCGAAGGCATTCGTGATGACCGAAGTGCGGAAATCCCGGAGGAGACGACAGTGGCAATCAGACAACATCGCAGGCATACCGCAGTCACCTTGCACCGATTCAGGCTGCGTCCGCGCGGAGGAACCTGGTTGGTCGGTTCGCTGCTGGGGCTGGCGACGGCCTATGGACATGCGCAAACCGTAGCACCGCCCGGTGCGGCGTCGGCGGTGAGTGCCGACGCGGAGAGCGCTAACCCGGCACCGCAGACCAACGCAGGTCCGGGCAATACCGCAGAAAGCGCAGAAACCAAGACCGCCGCTTCGGCGAAAGACGGCGCGACACTCAATACCGTGGTGGTGACTGCCACGCGCCGTCGCGAACCCGCGCGCGAAGTGCCGATGCAGATCAACGTCATTTCGGCGGACGAGTTGCAGAAGAGTGGCGCGAAGACGATGTCCGATTTTCTCGCGGGCGAACCTGGGGTGGATCTCAACACACAAGGCGGAAGCGGTGCCGGACAGATCAGCATGCGCGGCGTGACGACCGGTGAACAAACCGGTCCCACCGTGGGTGTCTACGTCGATGATGTCGCCTTCGGGGGGAGCACGCTCTTCTCGCAAGGCGCCACGTTTGCACTGGACATGAGCCTGCTGGATCTGAATCACATCGAAGTGCTGCGCGGGCCGCAGGGCACGCTCTACGGCGCAGGGGCGATGGGCGGGTTGTTGAAGTACGTTACGAACGAGCCGGATACCAACGAATTCTCCGGGCAGGCGAGCCTTGGCATGTCGTCGACGAAGCACGGCGGCATTGGCAATACGGCCAGCGCGGTCCTGAATATTCCAATCAAGAACGACGTAGCCGCCGTGCGTGTGTCGGCGTTTAGCCAGCATGATGCCGGTTACATCGACGCCGTTGGCCCGCAGGCGGGGAGCCGCATCGACAGAGGTGATACGTACGGCGCGCGCGCGTCTTTGCTGTTGACACCCACGAGTCAATTCACCGTGCGTCTGAGCGCGATCACGCAAAACATCAATCGCAACGCGCCCAATTACGTTGCCTACGACAAGAGTGGCCAGCCTGTCGATGGCGACCTGACAACGCGCGTTTTTGCCCCGGAACCGTTCCATCAAAACGTTCAGCTCTACTCGCTCGGTCTGGAGTACGACTTCGGCTGGGCACGCCTGAACTCGATCACGTCGTATCAATCGGTCAAGACAGACCAGCCTCAGGATCTGTCGGTGGTCTACGTGCCGGCGCTCGCTGCGCAAGGGCTCAATTTGAACTCGGTCGTCGCGGCAAACTTTGCGAAAACGAACAAGGTGACGCAAGAGTTTCGTCTGACATCGGCGGCGAACCAACGCCTCGAATGGTTAGGCGGGCTCTTCTTTACCCGAGAACGAAGTGAATCGGATCAAGGCATTCTCGCGGGATTCCCCAACGGGACGCAGGCCACCCTCTCTGGGCTGGTGGCACCGAGTACCTACACCGAATACGCGGCGTATGGCGATTTGACGTACCACGTGACGCCACGTCTGGCACTCACGGGCGGCGTCAGAATTGCCCACAACCAGCAGAATTACGATCAAACCACGTCGGGGCTTCTGGGTGGCCCGCCGCAATCGACTTCGTCGCCGTCGTCCGACACCAGTAAGACCTACATGCTGACGGCCAGCTATGGGTTAACCGATAACAGCAACGTGTACGTTCGCGCGGCCAGCGGCTATCGTCCCGGTGGGCCGAACGCACAGCTCATCAGCCCGATCACAGGGCTTCCCGGCAATGGCAATCCAACGTTTCAGCCCGATACGCTTTGGACCTACGAGGCAGGCTACAAGGCCGACTTGTTCGACAAACGTCTCTCGTTTTCAGCCACGGTTTACGACATCGAGTGGAAAAACATTCAGCAGCTCGGTGCCGTGGACGGCGTCAATCAGGTGCTCAACGCGGGTAATGCACGCGTTAAAGGGTTTGAGCTGGCGAGCAGCTTCCGCCCTGATCGGCATTGGAGCTTTGGCCTGGGCTTTTCCTACATCGACGCCAAGCTGACGCAAGGCAACGCCGCAACTGGGACGCAATCGGGCGACCCGCTGCCGAACTCGGCGAAGTTCTCGGCCACACTGACCGGGACCTACCACTTCTCGCTCGGGACGTACGCCTCGTACGTCGGCTTTAGCGAACGATTCGTCGGCCGTCGCCACTCTGGATTTAGCGGCAGCAGCGGCCGGCCGGATTACCCGCTGCCGGGTTATGCCGTGACCGACCTTCAGGCGGGCATCGACTTCGGCCGCGCCAGTCTGAACTTCTACGTGCGCAATCTGTTTGACCGCCGCGCGCTCCTGGCCGCAGGCACCGCACTGATGCCACTCGGCGGGCCGGCGCTGGTCAGCGTGGCACAGCCGCGCACTATCGGCGCTGTGCTCACCGTGCCGTTCTGAATCCCATGACCGAATACCGGAGACTCTCAATGACTTTGCAGCAGAAAGACCTGCACGCTCGCCTTGATGCCCATCTGGCGAAGTTCAACCGAGGCGACGCGCCGGGGCTCGTGGTCGGTGTTGCCCATGAAGGGCGGGCACTGTACCGCAAGGGTTTTGGCATGACGAGCCTCGAACACAGCGTCGCGAACACTTCGGCGACCCGCATGCGGATCGGGTCGACCAGCAAACATTTCACGTGTCTTGCGGCGCTGCTGCTCGCAGAGGACGGAAAACTGGATATCGACGCGGGCGTGCGCACTTATATTCCCGAATTGCCGGAATTGAAGGGGGCGCCAACGCTGCGTCAGTTGATGACGCATACCGGAGGCTATCGATGCTATCTGGACTTGTCAGTGATGACGCAAGGCGTTGCCACGATCGGGCCGGGTGTACCGCTGGCGATCGAGCTTCGTCAGCAGGATGTTAATTTCCCGCCGGGCGAGCGCATGATCTATTGCAACGGGGGATATCACCTCCTGTCGCAGGTCATTGCGCGCGTCAGCGGCATGTCGTTCGAACGGTTTCTCAAGCAGCGGATTTTCCGCGTGATGGGCATGAACGACACGGAATCCGTCAGTGACGATTTGCGGATCAGGCCACGCATGGCCACACAGCATGTTCCTGACGGCGATGGCGGGTATTTGCGCGGACTGTTTCCGAGTGTCGATGTACTGGGGGAGGGCGGTATCGTCTCCACGATCGACGATATGCTGAAGTGGGCCGGACATCTTCGTCATCCCACCAAGCTGGGTAGTCCCGAGACGTGGCGTGAGATGCTGACGATGCCTCGGTATTCGAGCGGAGAACTCGGTGTCTACGCGCTGGGCCTGATACGCACCCGATATCGTAACGTCGAAACCATTCATCATGCGGGCGGCGTTTTTGGTGGATGCAGTCAGATGTTGACGGTTCCCGCACATGCTCTGGATATTGTGCTGATGAGCAACGGCGCCCCAGTCGATCCCGTCGCGCTGGCGACCGAGATTGTCGATATCGTCCTTGGCGATGACGTCCTCGGTCCGCCGCGGCAAGGGCCGGCACAGACGTCGGACAATCCCGGTTTGCGCGGGAAATATCTTTCCGTCGACCCGCTTCAGTGGGTGGAAATCATCGAGCGGGACGACGGTTGGTACGCAACGACACATAATCAGACACACCTTCCGCAACCACTCATCGCGGCTGAGCTCGGATACCGGATCGACGATGGTGCGGGTGCGCAGACTCGTGTGGTGCCGCATGTGCGTACGCCGGCAGGCGACGTTTCAGCCATCGATGTCATCGAGAGCGGGCATGCCGTGACTCTGCGCCGATACGACATTGTCCTGCCGGATGAGGCGTTGGAAATGGACGGAATCTGTGGTCGATACTTTAGCCACGATGCCGACGCCCACGCCGTCGTCTCAATCGAGGACGGGATGTTGACGCTGGCCATTCGCGGCGCTACGGGAAGTGTGCGCTATCGCCTGAGTGCGATAACCCGCGATGTCTGGACCTTCGCGCCTGCAGATGCTTCAGCACTCTCGACGGGCACGGCACGGGTGGAGCGCAACGCAGACAAGGCCATCCGCTTTTCGCTCTCCACATCCCGCACGCGGGGGCTGGCGTTCTCTCGTATTGACTGACGTTGGGGGACGGTGGGAACTGAGAACAACTGTGAACGTCGGTTCCCACCTCTGCGATGCGTTCTGCGGTATCTGCCGTGTCCGCTCAAGACTTGGCAAATCGAAGGTTTCGAGTGCGGTTGGTGTTGACGGAAAATCCCTCGACACGTCCCGTGCCGGGGTGCCTCACGATGGAAAGCGTTCCCGTTCTGACGGCATTCGGGGCGCGGGGCGAGAAGCGAAAAAGATCGACGTCGACTGGAAAGATGTCGTAGTGGCATTCGCCCGCGCGTCCCACTATCTCGAGCGACATAATCGCGCAAACGTCGTCACGCGATTCATCTCCCAACACCGAAGGGCGCAGCGTAGCGCGAGCATCGGCTTCTTCGCTGGCATAGGCGCCACTTAGCGAATCGATAACTTCGACGCTTACCGACGCCGATACCTCGACGCGCCGATAGATTGCCGTGTGGCCGCAATGAGAGATGCGCAAAGCCTCGGCATCATCCGGATTGACGGCGCTTCCCCACTGAAGCAGAAAGGTGCCGTCGCCACTCGATTCCAAGGAAAACTCGCACGTGCCAGTTTCGGCGCGATCGTACGGATAGAGCATTGGGTTGCTCGGTTCAAGCGGCCCGCTAAGCGTCATGTCTCCGGCGCGATCGGCGATGTCGTACACCATGTCGTTGTTCACCTCGCGATAGGTCCCCGCGCGTCCGGGCCAGCGGCCCGTGCTGGCGGGCGTTGGAACGGCGTAGCACTCCATCGGGGCCGCCAACAGAATGTCGAGCATGCGAAGCGAAAACGCGGCCGGAGCTGGGATTGCCCCATTGCCAAGCAACACGATATCGATGCCGTGCTCGGGGACGCAGAGCATCTGGCACGATCCGCCCACGACACCGCCCGCATGCTGGATCAGTTCGCATCCGCGATATTGCGAGCGCCTTAAGCCCATCATGTAATCGCTGCGTAGACCACTGGAGAAGATGGGCGAAGAGAACATCAGGTCCCATGTGTCGGGATTTCCTATGCGTTTTTCGCCACGCAAATGCGAACACCATTTCAGCATGTCGTCCACGCACGAGACGACACCGCCTTCACCGAGAATTTCTCGCGAAGGAAATATCCCCCGATCGTAAGTACCCTCGCCGTTTTGGACATGGCAGGCGGCCATATGGCTGCGGATTCGATAGTCGTCGGGCAGGAGAAACGTATCGTTCATGCCCAATGGGTCAAAGACTTCGGCGGCGAGAAACGCCGCAAAGGGTTGTGCACTGACACGCTCGATGGCCAGCGAAATCAGGTGATATCCGCCGTTGCAATACATCATCCGCTCGCCCGTGGGAAAGTTGACACTAGTTTGCCGGCGCATGATGTCGAGCAGGTAGCCGGTCTGCGGCACCGCCAACCCGTTAGTAAGGAGCGATACGTCGAGCGCGCACCGTTGCCCACTTGTGTGGAACATGAACGCGCGTAATGGCGCGTCGCCGGCTACCCCGGTCAGTTCCGGTAAATAGCGGCGTACCGGCACATCGATATCCAGCGCTTTCGCTTCCCGGAGCAGCAAGGCCGCGAGGCAAGTCATGTGCTTGCTCGTCGATCCGATACGCAGCAGGGTCCGCACATTCAAACCCAGTCCCAGGCCAACGTCCGCCATACCGAAGGCCTCGCGCAACACGACCTCGCCGTCAATGGCGGCGGCGGCGACGACGCCCGGTGAATCGCTTCGGTTGAACGGATCAAACAGCGCCTTCAGAGCGGTACCGTCAAATTGTTCCTGTGCCGACACGGCCATCCTCCTGGATCAATGCATCTCATACGGGGCGTCATCGCGACCCCAGACGCTCTCGGGGCCTTGCAGATATCCGTTTAGGTATTGGAACGAGGGCGCGCGATCCTCAGCCAGGAAGCAGGGCCCGTCGAGGTCTACCCGGTCGCACTGCTGCCCCAGAATGTAGGCCGGGGCCACACCGAGCGATGTGCAGGGCATACATCCGACCATGACCGACAGTCCGAGCTCTCGAATCGGCGCGACCAGCGAGAGTGCACGTGTGAGGCCGCCGCACTTATCGAGCTTGACGTTGACGACGTCGTACCGGCGGGCGACCGTGGCGAGATCGTCCAGATCCTGAAACGATTCGTCTGCCGCCAGGCGGATCGGATATCGCATGGATTCAAGGCACTCATCCTCGCCTGCCGGCAGGGGTTGTTCGAGCAGGTCGACGCCAACGTGCTGCATGACCGGCAGCATGCGAACCATGTGTTCTTGCGTCCACCCTTGATTAGCGTCGACGGAAAGCGCAGCGCCAGGGCAAGCCGCGCGAATCGCGACAAGTCGATCTACGTCGGTTGCGCTGCCGTCGAGCTTGATCTTCAACGCAACGGCGCCCTCGAAGCCACGCGCCGCCTCGGCCATGGCGGGTGCGGCATCAACACCGACGGTGAATGACGTCCGTAGTGGGCGCAGCCGGGCGCGTCCGGCCAGTCGTGCGACCGTCATGCCACAGCGCTGAGCGGCCAATGACCATAGCGCCGCGTCGAGGGCGTTTCTCGCACCGCCGGCAGGCAGCAACCCGATGAGGGCCTCGCGGGATATGCCTCGCTCGATCAGCGGGCGTACGGCGGCAATCTGCTCGGCCATGCCCTCAGGCGTTTCTCCACGGTAGTAGACGCCGGCGGCCTCTCCTCGTCCTCTGTGTTGCCCGGATCGCAACGAGACAACCAGGACGCGGGCCGCGTCGACCGTGTGGCCCGAGATGTGAAAGGGGGTGGCCAGCGGCCACTGTTCGATACGAACGGAAAGCTTGCAGGGAATGGTCATTGGCGCTCAGGCGTAGCGTTCGATGGCAAGACGTACGGCATTGGCCGCACCGCGCATTAAGAGGCAGGCCACGATGAATCCGGGCAACGCCACGGCAACGATGGCCCATATGAGACCGGACTCGGTGCGATGCAAGTGATCCGACATCAGGCCAATGGCCACAGGACTGCCGGACTGCATCAGCACCGTCGTCAGCACACCGATGGCCGCTACTCTCGACCTTAGATAAGGCGGGCAAATGCTCTGCATCAGTCCCGGAAACATGATCATGCCTGCCACAACGCACATGAATTGAGCGCCGAACAGGACGTAGACATAGGACACGGATGGTGCGATCAGATACCCGAGGCTGACGACGCATGCCCCCAGGGCCCCCCACTCACATACGCGTAGCGGGGCGAGCACGCCGAGTCGCGAACTCAGGCGGCGAGCGAGCAGCCAACCGAGCGCGCATCCGAAGACGCTACCTGTCATCGCCGCGCTGCCGAGTCCGGCACCGGCCGTTGCAGGCGTTGCACCAAAGAAGCGGACGGCGACGACCGGCATCCAGGTGGTGATACCGGCAAAGGCCATGTTGATCAGCGCGATGGCACCGAAAAAGCGAATCATCATCGGCATCTCCCGGCGAAAGTATTCACCCGCGGCGAGCCCAGGCACCGGCACGTTGCCGGTCGAGCGCTGAGTGTCCGAATGGGCATAGCGGGGCCGGATCATCGCGACAATCAATACCAGCAGCGGCGCGGGGATCGCGACGGCAAAGAATGCAATCCGCCATGTGGACGCGTTTCCCAGACCGAAGGGCAATACGCCATGCATGGTGTCGATCCCCTGGATGAGTAACCCGCCCAGTGCCATGCCCGCGCCCGCGCTGAGAAGATTGACCAGTGCGAAGACCGAGTTGGCGAGGATGCGCTGGCGCGCCGGAAACAGGTCGGGGAGCAAGCCGTAGATGATAGGCATGAGGCCTGCTTCGCCGATGCCCAGGCCGATCGATGCGATGAAGAGCGTCCAGAATCCGGTCGCGAAACCGCAGGCGGCGGTCGCGGCGCTCCAGAGCAGGATGCAGAGTACCAGCACGGCACGACGATCCACGCGGTCTGCGAGCCATCCGATCGGAATGGCTGCCGCACCTGCAAATAGCGCAATGCCGGCGCCTTGCAAAAGCCCCACCTGAATATCGGCGAGGCCGAACTCGGTGCGAATGAGTTCGGCCAATAGCACCAGCATCTGACGATCGACGTTGGCGAAAAACGTCACGAGGACGAGGGCGAGAAGTCCGAGCCACGCCCCGATCCCCGCATATCGCTCGCGGCTTGACGTTGGTGCATACCGCGGCCTTTCGGTATTCGAATCGAACATTTGAAGTCCAGTATTGAGTGCGTCAGCGCGTGAGGACATCGGCGCTCCGACGTGATGTCATTGCGCGAAGCGCTCGTTGCCGACCAGCCCGATGCGCGTCACCCCTAGCCGCTGCGCCGACGCCATGACCATGGCGACCGACCGATAGGGTGCCGTCGCGTCGGCGCGAAGGTGAAGCTCAGTTGGCGGTGTGGACGATGCGGCTTCGGCAAGGTGGGTCTCCAATTGCGCGCGGTCGCTAAGCGGCAAGCCGTTCCATGCCACGACTCCGCTCGCATCGACGTCGACTTGCACGACGAGCGGAGGCGTCGGCGGTGAGGCATTGGAAGGGGTGGGCATGTCGAGTTTCACGGCATGCGTCTGAATCGGGATGGTGAGAATCAGCATGATCAGCAGCACCAACATGACGTCGATGAGCGGCGTCGTGTTGATCTCCACCATGATGTCGCCGTTTTCGTCAGCGCCCGATGGCATGGTCATTGCCATGGAAGTCTCCTGATGTAGGGCGTCTCGCGCGCTATTGGCGCGGCGGCGCTTCGGTGATGAAGTCGACTTTGGCGATGCCCGCACGCTGGCATGCCAGGACCACCCGTCCGATCGCGGCGTAGCGAGCGTCGAGATCGCCGCGAATATGCACTTCGGGTTGGGGCGTCAATACAGCGACCGTCTTGAGTTTGTCCAGCAACGTTGCGGCGTCGGGAATACGTCGCTCGTCCCAATACACCTCGCCGTCGCCTGTCACGGCAAGAACAACGTTCTGCGGTGTGGTCTGCAAGGGTTGAACGGCTTCCTTCGGAAGCGTGACGGGGACGGTGTGCGAGACCACGGGAATCGTGATCAGGAAGATGATGAGCAACACCAGCATGACGTCGACCAGCGGCGTCGTGTTGATGGTCGCCATGACCTCGTCGTGCTCTGCGCCACCGCTCCCGCCAGACAGGGATATCGCCATGGCATCACCCCACGCGCGCGACTTGAGACGACCGGGTCGCCACGATGGCCGACGCCGTCGTTTTACCGGTGAGCAGCACGTTGTGTATTTCGCTGCCGAAATCGCGCACACGCTCCATGACCGCTTTGTTGCGACGGACAAGCCAGTTGTATCCGAGCACGGCGGGAACGGCGACCGCCAGACCGATTGCCGTCATGATCAACGCTTCTCCCACGGGGCCCGCGACCTTGTCGATGGAGGCTTGGCCCGCAATGCCGATTGCGGTGAGCGCGTGATAAATGCCCCAGACGGTGCCGAAAAGGCCAACGAAAGGCGCTGTCGAACCGACCGTGCCCAAGAACGAAAGCCCATCCTGAAGGCGATTCGATACGCCGGTCATCGCACGCTCGATGGCGCTCGCGACCCAAGTATTCAAATCGACCTGATCGAGCAGTGCGCCGTTGTGATGATCACGGGCAGACAGCGCGGATTCCGCAATGTATCGAAACGGGCTTCCCGCATCGAGCGACCGGACGCCTTCGGAAAGCGACGCGGCATTCCAGAACGTCTTTTCCGCGGCACGGGCACGACGCAGGACCTTGGCCTGTTCGAGCAGTTTGGCGACGATGATGTACCAGCTCCCCATGGACATGATCACGAGGATGAGCAGGGTCCCGCGAGCGATCATATCGCCGCCCTCCCATAGCGCTTGCAGCCCGTAAGGGTTGGTTACGGTCGATGCTGCGTGTGCGCTCAACGAGGCGAACGCCGCGATCGTCGATACGACTGCCATGGGCGCCATAAGGCGGCGCTTACGGGGCATGGCACGATACTGGAACTGAAGCATGGTCGTCTCCTTGACGTGAGTTCCGAGGGGGGGGCGGTTGAAGACCGCCTCAATTGAGTTGAAAATCGAACGGCACCTGGACGCGGACTTCCTGGCCTTGCGCGACGCACTGAAATTGCCGCACCGCGCTCTCCGCGGCTCGGTCCAGCACGGGGGCTGCCGATCGGGCGACACGAAGTTGTTTGACTTGCCCGTCGGTGCCAACAACGAACTCGACGAGTACGCTGCCGGTGATGTTGTCGCGCAGCGCTTCACGCGGGTATCGGATGGCGGCACGGACTTGCGCGGAGTTTGGGCAAACGACGCCGACGTTGCCTGCCACGGGTTTGCTCTCGAGAGGCGCCGGTGGGGCGACCGGTGTCGTGGGGACGGGCTTGTCGGTCTGCACGGCCACGGCATTGGGTTGCGGGGTGGCTTGTACCTGAACTTCGGGCGGCGGTACGTAAGCCTTGGGCTGAACGACGGGGCGCGGCGCCGGGGCGATCTTCTTTACCGGAGGTGGCGGCGGAGGCGGGGGCGGCGGTTTGATTTCTTCGATGATTCGCGTCTCGATGGGCGCCTGAATGATCGTCGCAACACGCGTTGCGAGCCCGCTAAGCAAGGCATACAGAATCAGGGCGTGCAGCAGCAGTGCCACGCCGATGCCGAGCAGCCGCCGAGCGGGTGGTTTGGGCTGAGCGTAATTCATGGACTACGTGTCTCCTACCTGCATAGGTCTTGTGTGGAGTCACGTTACGGCGCGGGTATTTCTGTTTCATCTCGACTTTGTATCGGGTTTGATACATAGCCGAAGCGATGCGATCGCGTCGAATGTTTCAGGACTGCAACAAAGCCGCAAGATTGCCGGCACGTTTGTCGCCGATAATCCGGAACTTGGGGACACTGAATCGACGCGGCGGTGGATGAGAAGAGGAAAAAACCATGGCAACGCACGTACTTGTAGTCGATGACGATGCGCAGATAAGGACTCTGCTCTGTGATTGTCTTGCCGGTTTTGGCATGACCTGTATGCAGGCGGCCAGTGGGGAGGAGATGCACGACGTGCTCGAGCACAACGATATCGACATCGTCGTGCTCGACCTGATGCTTCCCGACAGCGACGGCCTGACGTTATGCCGGGAATTGCGTACCTCGTCGGAAATTCCCATTGTGATGCTCACCGCGCGTGGCGAGATGACCGACAGAATTGTCGGTCTGGAACTCGGTGCGGACGATTACGTCGTGAAGCCTTTTGAACCGCGAGAGCTGGTGGCGAGAATTCAGACGATTCTTCGCCGCACCCGTGCGCAGGCGCGGGCGATACCCGAACCCAAGGACGAGCGGAAGTTCGCGGGATGGCGTCTGAGCTTGATCGGTCGCCATCTGATTGCGCCCGATAACACGGTTATTCCGCTTTCGAACGCGGAATTTCGACTGCTGAACGCCTTTCTTTCCGCGCCGGGGCGGGTGCTAAGCCGTGAGTACTTGATGGATACGGCCCGAGGGAAATCCATCGATGCGTTTGATCGCAGCATCGACGTACAGATATCGAGGCTGCGGCATAAATTACGAGAGGACATCAAGGAACCACGGTTACTGCGGACGATTCGTGGAGAAGGCTACATGCTCGACGTTCGCGCGCGATCCGATGTCGAAGGCTAGGTGTCGGCGGGTCTGGCCCGTACAGGGCTACACCGCCAACGCCGCCCCATCGCTGCGCGGGTCATGCGCACCACTCGCGAGACCGTCTTCCGCAATAGCGATCACCCCGGCCTGACCCGCCAGCGGACTATGCTTCGGCAATGACGCAATCGCATGCCCGCGTGCCGCGAGTGCTGCGAACACCGCTTCCCCTGCGTCGCTCTCAAGCTTGAGGTTGTCCCGGCTGTCGGAGAACGTCCGGCCCAGCAGAAAGCGCGGATGGGATAACGCTTCGTGTGGCGACATCCCGTAATCGATCAATCGGGTAAGCAGTGCGCTCAGCGTTTGTGGCTGTCCATCCGCCCCCTGTGTCCCATACAGCAATCGCGCTCGCCCATCTTTCAGATACATACCGGGATTGAGCGTGTGAAAGGGCCGCTTGCCGGGCATAAGCGCATTCGGATGCGCACTGCCCGCCGGGCGAAACGCCGCGCCCCGGTTGTGCCACAGCACCCCCGTGTCGCCTGCCATCACGCCGCTGCCCCAATCGAAGTAGATCGTCTGCAACACGCTCACCGCGCGCCCGGCCGAGTCCGTCGCCGCGAAGTACACCGTGTCGCCTTCGCGAAAACGATGCGGCCAGTCGAGTGCCACCCGATCATCGATGCGTGACGCTGCGGCGCGAAGATGTCCGTCCGACAACATCGTCGCGACGGGAACATCCACGAATTCCGGGTCCGCGATGTACCGGTCGCGATCGATAAACGCCTGCTTCACCGCCTCCACGAGCCGGTGGTAATACGTCGCGCTGCCGTGAGCACAATCTTTCAGCCCCAAGCGCGCGAGAATCCCCATGATTTGTAGCGTCGTCACCCCTTGCGTCGGCGGCGGCAATGTCGCCAACACACCGTCGCCATACGGCATCGTCAATGCGTCTGACACGTGCACACGCGTGGCCGCAAGATCCTCGCGCGTGAGCGGCGAACCCGCCGCCTGCAAGCCGTCTGCCAGAAGGGCGGCCAACGCGCCCTCATAGAACTCACGAGGCCCGCCATCGGCAAGCTGACGCAATGTCGCTGCCAGTGCCGGTTGCCGAAACGACTCGCCTGCGGCGGGCGCGCGTCCGTCCGGCAGAAACGTCTGCGCAAAGCCGTGCCATGTCGCCGCATCCGCCATCTCGCCAGCACGATACGAATACCAGAAGTCCTGCGAGCGACTCGTCGCGAAGCCATCTTCCGCCGCCGCGATGGCGGGGGCGAGCAGCGACGCCCACGACAACGTGCCGCCCCATTGCTCGCGACTGACGCGATACGCAGCCTCCCACGCCGCCACGGTGGCCGCCGTGGTCAATGTGGACGCCGGACCGCGCACCGCGATCGCATCTCCATCAAGCAATCCAGACGGCAGATGGCGTGCCGCTTGTCCGATGCCGGAGATGGCGAGCGGTGCCTTGCTGCCTGACGTACCGTCTGCCACCAGCCAGAAGCCGTCACCGCCGAGACCGGTGAAGTGCGGCATCGTCACGCACAACATGGCGGCAATCGCGATGGCCGCTTCGATGGCGTTGCCGCCTTGTTGCAACACGTCACGGCCTGCCATGCTCGCCAGCGCATGCGGACTCGTGACCAACCCGGCCCGCCCACTCGCCGATGCCGAAGAAGCGATATTCACCACGTCGCGGGCGGTCATGCGGCCGCTCCCGCTTCATGCTCGCCACCGAGATACGCGGCGGCGAGACGCGTATCGGCGGCCAACTCGCTCGCCGATCCACTGACCGTAACGCGCCCCTCTTCAAGCACGTAGCCACGGTCGGCAATCGACAAGGCCATGACCGCCATCTGATCGACCAGCAGCATCGATAGCGACTCGCGGCGCAACGCATCGAGCGACGCGAACAATTCAGCGATCACCTTCGGGGCGAGACCGAGCGACGGCTCGTCGAGCAACAGCACTCGTGGAGACGACATCAGCGCGCGTGCAATCGCCAGCATCTGTTGCTCGCCACCGGAGAGCAGACCGGCACGCTGATGTTGTCGCTCGTGCAGACGCGGATACCGTGCAAACATCTGCGCAATACGGGCGTCGAGCGTGGCGCGCGGCAAACGGCCGCACGGGAACGCGCCGAGCCGAAGGTTATCGAGCACCGACAATTCCGGGAACACCTGACGCCCTTCGGGCACTAGCACCACGCCCATCGCGGCGATCTTCGCGGCATCTAGCCGTGACAGATCGTGACCATTGAACGTGATGCCGCCACTGACAGGACGATGCAGCCCCGCCAATGCACGCATGAGGGTCGACTTGCCCGCCCCGTTGGCGCCGAGCAGCGCGACGAGTTCGCCGTCTCGCACTTGAATCGATACGTCGTGCAGCACTGGCGCGGCACCATAGCCCGCCGTCAGCTTGCCGACACCGAGCACTTCCGGCGTGGTCGCAGCGGTGCGTCCGACCGGCTTGGCCGCATCCGCAGACGCAGCGCCGAGGTATGCCTGACGAACACGCTCGTCGTGACGGATCGCTGTCGGCGTGCCTTGCGCGAGAAAACGCCCCGCGTCGATCACGACGATACCATCGGACACACCCATCACCAGCGACATGTCGTGTTCAACGAGTCCCACCGCCACGCCGCTATCGGCAATCTGCCGCAGCAGTTTGCCCAGTTGCGCTTTGTCCTGTGTCGACAGACCGGCGGCCGGCTCATCGAGCAGCAACACCGTCGGGCGCGTCGCCAATGCCCGCGCGATCTCCACAAGACGACGGTCGACGTGGGCGAGATCGGCCGCCATCAGATTGACGTCGCCGTGATAGCCGCAGGCGCGCAGCAATGCCATCGCCTCATCGCGTTGCGTCTTGCCTCGCATGCGGGCGACGCCGAGCAACCCGCCCAGACGCCCCGCACTCAACCCCAGCGTCACGTTATCGAGCACGCTCATGCCCGCGAACAGTTGCGACGTCTGATACGTGCGCGCCACGCCGTGCCGCGCGCTGTCGCAAGCGCCGCGTGCCGCAAGTCCGTCCCCGCCGAGCGAGCGTGTGCCCGACTGCGGCCGATAGAAGCCGGACAGCATATTGAGCACGGTCGACTTGCCCGCACCGTTCGGTCCGATCAGGCTGGTCACGCCCGCCGCAGGCAATTCGAACGAGAGATCGGCCACGGCTTTCACGCCACCGAAGGTCATCGTCAACCCTTGCGCCGCGAGTCCCTTGCGTTGCGACGGCGCGAGCACCGGCAAGGTCAGCGTCGATGCCGTCCCGATGCTGGCCTCACCCGATGCGGCACGTCTGCGTGACGTCCACCATTGGCCGAGCACCCCGATCACACCATTGGGCGCGCCCCACAGCACCACGAGCAACAACACACCGAAACACAGCAGGCGCAGGTTCTCGAGACTGGCCAGAAACTCTGGCAACAGTCCGACGATCACGGCACCGACGAGCGGCCCGGCAATCGTGCCCGCGCCGCCGATCATCACGACGAGGACGAACAGAATCGACTGGAGGAACGAGAACATGCCCGGCGTGACCATGCCTTGCAGCGGTGCGAACAACCCACCCGCAAGTCCTGCGAGCGCTGCGGAGAACGCGAACGCTACCGCCTTCACCACAATGGGATTGACGCCGATCGATGCCGCCGCCGTTTCACTATCGCGCACGGCCCGCATGGCCGCGCCCCACGCACCGCGAGAGATGCGTGCGTAGATCAGCAACGAGACGGCGAGCACCGCTAGCGCCGCTACTGCCACCACACGCTCGCTGCCCGCGATGCCGAAGACACCCGGCGGCAGCACGCCCATCAGGCCGTTCTGACCGCCCGTCAACGCACGCCACTCGACCGCGCCATGTTCCACGATGAAGCCAAACGCAATCGTCACCATCGCCAGCCCCGGCCCGCGCACGCGAAGCGCAGGCAACGCGAGCAATGCACCGGTGAGCGCGGCAATCACGCCACCCGCCAGCCATGCAGGCCAGAACGGCCAGCCCGCCTGCGTCGTCAGAATCGCCACGGCGTACGCCCCGATGGCATAGAAGCCGACATGGCCGAATGACACCTGTCCGGTCAGACCCAGCAGAAGATTCAGACCCACGCCGCAGATGGCCAGCAACGCCACACCGGCGATCACCACGACGAAATAGCCGTTCACCACACACGCCGCACCGGCCATCGCCAGCAGCGCGACGGCGAGTGCCGCGCCGAGGGCCAGACCATCACGCGGGGGCCGCGTCTTCATCGGGGTGAGAGAGACGGCAGGCTGCGACGCCAGTCGCAAAGGAGAGTCACTCATACTTTGCGCACCTCCGCGCGACCGAAAATGCCGTCCGGCCGCATGGCCAGCAACACGATGACCAGACCGAACGTGATGATTTGTGTGTAACCCGATCCGAGCGTCGCGGTGATCATCGCTTCGGCTACGCCGAACAGCAGCCCGGCAATCATGACGCCCCACGCGCTCGACAAGCCGCCGAGAATTGCCACGGCGAACGCCTTGAGGCCAAAGACCGTCCCCATATCGGCCTGCACGTTGAACAGCGGCGCGATCAGCACGCCCGCGATACCGGCGAGCAGTGTCGAGACGGCAAACGCTGCGGCGATCGTGCGTTGAATGGGAATGCCCATGAGGCGGGCGGCGTCGCGGTTCTGCACCACGGCGAGCATGGCAACACCCCAGCGTGAGCGGCGCAACACGTAGTGCAGCAGCGCGGCGAGTGCGAGACCGACGACCGGGATTAGCAATTGCAACGGATAGACGCCGAGACCGGCGTCACCGATTTGCAGCGAGCTTTGCGCCAGCGGCGAGGGCAGGCTGCGTGGCTCCGTGCCGAACGTCAGCATGACGAGGTTGTCGAGCACGATGCCCAGCGCCACGGTTGCCATCAGCCATGCGCTGGACCCGCGCCGCACAAATGGCTGCACGGCAAGCCGCTCGACCACCAGCCCGTAGACGGCGCAAAGTGCCAGTGCGGCGACGATCGCCAGCGGCATGGGCCAGCCGAGCGTCTGTGCGAACGTGTACGCCAGCACGGCGCCCAGCATCATCGAGCTGCCCTGCGCGAAATTGACCGTCGCACTCACGGCGAACGTCAGATGAAAGCCGAGCGCCATGAGGCCGTACATACTGCCGAGCCCCAGGCCGGCGACCAGCGCCGAGATCCATTGCATGAAAAGTCCTCCGGGACGCCGCAGCACGGCGCCCGTTCGTTAGCCCAACTGTGTGACTTACTTCGCCGCGACTTTCGCGCCCGCCGGTGCCACCGGCACGATGCGGTTGTCGATGAACTGCGCCCACACGTAGTCTTGTGCCGACAGCGCGTCGTGCTGCTGCTCACTGAACGGCTTCACGTAGGTCTTGATGAGCCCGTCGTAGCGGTCGATCTTGTAGAAGCCCGTGCGGATCGCATCGCCGTTGGTCGAACCGGCTTTGTCGATGGCGAGCGCGGTGAGACGCATCGCGTCGTAGGCATTGGCGACGCCCACGGCCGGGGTGATGTCGTCGGCGCCCTTGATGTCCGAATACTTCGCCTTGAGGGCCGCGACGACGCGTGTGCTTACCGGCGACGTCGCGCCGAAGAAGCTATACGTCTGCACGAAATGCACGGTCTTGGCGTTGGGGCCGGCCAACTCGGTGAAGCGTCCGCCTGCGGGACCCCAGTGCGAGACGATAGGCACCTTCCAGCCCATGCGGTCGAGCGATTTCACCACCTGTGCCGACGGGCCGACGTTCCCGACCATCAGCAAGGTGTCCGCGCCCGCAGCTTTCAGGCGGCCCAGTTGCGGCGTGACGTCCACGTCGTTCGCCTCGAACTTCTCGACGGCGGCGGGCTTCATGCCCTTGGCGGCCAGTGCCGCGACGATGCCTTTCTCGTTCGACTCGCCCCACGGGTTGTTCACGAGAATCAGGCCGAGCTTTTTCGCACCGAACGTCTGCTGCGCGTAGTTCACCATCGCCCCGTCGACAATCTCATCGACGGCCGACACGCGGAACACATAGTTCGGATTGGCCCCGTTGCGGGTAATCGGCGTGCCGGCGGCCCACGGCCCCATGAACGGCACTTTCTCCTGATTGGCGATCGGCAAGATGGCCATCGAGACCGGCGTATCCAGTCCGCCGAAGAGCACCGCCACTTTGTCCTTGTAAATCAGCTCGCGTGCGGCGAGCACGCCTTTGGCCGGGTTGCCCTCGTCGTCGCGACGCACCAGTTCGAGCTTGCGGCCGCCGAGCACGCCGCCACTCGCGTTGATCTCGTCGATGGCGATCGTCATGCCGCGCGTGAGCGCTTCACCGGCGCGCGCCGACTGCCCCGAGAGCGCGGTGACGAGACCGATCTTGACCGTGTCCGCCGCATAGCTCGCGACGCTCGCGAACGACATGCCGGCCGCCGTCAGCGCGAGGACTCCGGTGCGAAGCCACTGGCGGCGGGAGCGGGAGAAGGAGAAGGACAAGGCGAGGGCGGATACCGGCGTCGAGCCAGCGATATCGACAGTGAGGGCAGCGTTGGGACGTGCAGAGGCAGACATGAGCAATCTCCGTAAGGGCACAGACGACAGTTCGAAAGCGGATCGAAAGCGAATCGAAAGCGAATCGAAAGCAAATCAGGAGGGCGGACCACTGCCCGGCATCGGGCAGCGCCCGTGATATGCAGCCCGTACGCAAGAGGTGTGCCACCTCGTCGACATTTCTTCGATATCGGTCTGTACGATATGAATGGCAACGTGTTGACGATCTGGCATCGAAATTGCGAACGATTGTGTGTAGCGTTCGTAGACGATGTGTTTTGCGCCAATTCGGAACGCGCCCGCACTGCGGCGGTGCGCCAATGTTTCAAGACGGCCCACGAACACACCGACGACCGAATGAACGGCCTCAGAACCTGAGCCCCTTGCGACGCCATACCGCAACGACGACACACGATGACTTCTGCCCTGACCCTTCCGGAACGCGATGACGCAGCGACCGACGACACGCGCTTCGGCGCACTGCGCTCGCACGACCGCTTCGACTATCTGCCCATCACGGCACGCGACACGTATCGCTGGCCCAACGGCGCACGGCTGGCCGTCTATCTCGGCTTCAATCTGGAGCACTTCGCTTTCGGAGAAGGGTTGGGCGCTAATCTCGGCCCCGCCTCGCCGCAGCCGGACGTGCTCAACTACAGCTGGCGCGAATACGGCAACCGGGTCGGCGCGTGGCGTTGTCTCGATCTGTTCGACGACCTGTCGATGCCTGTCGGGGCGGTGCTCAATACGTCGTTGCTCGATCACTGTCCCGAGCTTGTGCACGCGTGCGTGACGCGCGGACACGAACTGATCGGGCATGGCCATACCAACGCGCATCGGCAAAGCGACTTCGAGTACGCGCACGAGCACGATCTGCTGGCGCATTGCCGCGCGCGTCTGATGGAGGCCACCGGCCACACGCCGACCGGGTGGCTCTCGCCATGGATCTCGGAGACGCATCACACGCCCGATCTGCTCGCGCGCACGGGATATCGCTACACGCTCAACTGGTGTCACGACGATCGCCCGGTGCGCATGCGTACAGCACACGGCACGCTGTGGTCGGTGCCGTATCCGCAGGAGGTGAACGACATCCCCATGATCGTCGGACGCCAGATGGACGGCGCGGCCTTCGCCGACATGATTGTCGACAACTTTGACGAGATGTACGCGCAGGCCGAGCACCCGACGCGCGGGCAGCCGCTCGTGATGGGGATTGCACTGCATCCGTATCTCGTGGGGCAACCGTATCGGCTTCGGCATTTGCGGCGTGCGCTAACGCCCATCGCGCAAGCGGCGCAACGTGGCGAGATCTGGATCGCGACACCGGGCGAAATCGCCTCGCACGTCGCTTCGGTCAGTGTCGACCAGCCTGACACCGTCATGGGATGAGCGCATCATGACGCTCAAGCCGTATTGCCCGGATTGCCAGACCTCGACCTTATTGCCCTTGTCGCCCTTGTCGCCCATGTCGCTTATGCCAGCCACTTCCAAACCCACGTCCCCCCGCGCGCGCCGCGGTGCCGCCAACGCGACAGCCGTGCAGGACACCGAAGCCCGTCTGCTCTCGTTGCACTCGCCCGTCGCCAACGATGCTGACGAGCAGAGTGCCGAGACGCGCATCGAGACGAACATCTACCGCACCATCGTCGACGGCGTGCTGGCGCACCGTCTCACGCCCGGCACCAAGCTCCCCGAGCCGGAACTCTGCCAACTGTTCGACGTGGGCCGTGCGGTCGTGCGCCGCGTGCTGGAGCGTCTGGCGCACGACGGCATCGTCACGTTGCGTCCGAACAAAGGGGCCGTGATTGCCGAGCCGACGCCGGAGGAAACGCGTGAGATTTTCGAAGCGCGGCGGGCGCTGGAGCGTTCGCTGGTCGAGCTTGCCGTATCGCGCGTGACCGAAGACGACCTCGCCATGCTGCGTCGGCAACTCGACGCCGAACACGAAGCCATGCACCGTTTCGATCAGCCGTCATGGGCGCGGCTGGCGAGCGACTTTCACCTGCGTGTCGCCGCGCTGGCGGGCAACGCCGTGTTGCAGCGCTATCTCACCGAACTGATTTCGCGCTGTTCGCTCATCGTCGGGCTGTACGAGCCGCCGGGCTATGCCCCGTGCGAACACGACGAACATGCCGCGATCGTGGCGTGCATCGAGCAACGCGACGCCGCAGGGGCCATCGACCGCATGCAGTCGCATCTCGAAGAGCTTGAGCGTCGCATCGAGACCACTCGGATGCGCGGGCAGAAGAGTCTGGCGTCGTTGCTCGGCTTGCCGGAGGTCGCCGCCGTCGAGGACGACGCCCCGTCGCCCGCGCCAGTCAAACGCACTAGCCCCCAACGCACCGCCCGCAAACGCGCCTGAGGACAACGCATGGAAATCGACTTCCGTGAAATCACCGCGTATCAGCGCTACAAGCTGATGGCCAGCCTGATCGTGCCGCGCCCCATCGCGCTGGTCACGACGATCAACGAGGGCGGCACGGTCAACGCGGCGCCGTTCTCGATGTTCAACATGCTCGGTGAAGAGCCGCCGATCCTGATGCTCTCGATCAACCGGCTTGACGACGATTCGCTCAAGGACACCGCCTCGAACATCCTGCGTGACCGGGAATACGTCGTGCATCTGACCGACGAGGCGATGACGGCCCGCATGCACGCTTGCGGCGACCGCCTGCCGCCGACCGAAAGCGAACTCGCACACGCCAGACTCACGCCGGTGCCAAGCAGTCTCGTTGCCCCGCCTCGCATCGCCGAAGCGCCGGTTGCGTTCGAATGCACCTTGTGGGAGACGCTGGAGACACCAAGCCGTCACATCTTCATCGGCCGCGTCGAGCGCATGCACGCCCGTGACGAGTTGATCGATACGGAAAACTGGCGCGTGCGCTTGCAGAACTACTTCCCGGTCGGACGCTTCGGTGCAAGCTTCTACGTCGACACGCGCAATCGCTTCTCGTTGGAGCAAAGCGACGGGCAACCGACAGCGGCGACAGCCGTCGACGAGATGTGATGACATCGGCCCACCTATTGGCGCACGATCTTGGGTCACACGGACTCCAAGTATCGATTTGACAATTTGCCAACCAACTAGTAGATTGGCTGTCATTCGCCGTTTTCACATGCGTCAATGGCGGGCTCGGGCGCCGCATGCCGAGCCCCGTTGACGTCAATCGAGCCAAGGACCCATGACTGTAGAGCTGTCACCGCGCGCCACTGAAATCGCAGATCACACCAAGCAATTGCTGGCGGCGGGGGGGTATCACGGGTTCAGTTATGCGGATTTGTCCGAGCGCGTGAACATTGGTAAGGCCAGCATCCACCACCATTTTCCGAGCAAGGCGGAACTGGTGCTGACGGTCGTCAGGCGTCACCGGGAGCAAGCCGAAGCCGGGTTGGCGGCGCTGGACCAGCATGTGCCGGACCCGACGGCACGGTTGAGTGCTTACACCGACTATTGGGCGCAATGCATCCGTGACGGCTCGATGCCCGTGTGCATTTGCGCCATGCTCGCCGCCGAGTTGCCGATGATCCCCAAGGAGATTGCCGACGAGGTTCGCGGCTACTTCGACGATCTGGCCGCGTGGATCGCGACGGTACTTGCTGCTGGCGTAGCGAAGGGGCAGTTCAAGTTGCGCGATAGCGCGCGCGTGGAGTCGCAAACGTTCATGTCGACGGTGCACGGTGCCATGCTGACCGCGCGCGCGTTGGGCAGTGCGGATTCGTTTCAGGCCATTTCGCAGGCGGCGATCCACCGCTTGCGCACAACGGACTGAGCATCGTTCGGGCTTATACGGAAGGAAGGGCGCTTTGGCGCCCAATTTTTGGATCGTTTAACCAACCAACTAGTTGGTTGATTACTTGATGATCATTTCTAAGACGGAGTCTATTGCCATGCCTCATCCCATTTCCACTTTGGGCGCGGCTCACACCGCCGTCAGTCTCGTGACATTTGCTGCGGGGCTGATCAGTTTCGTCCGGTATCGGCAGATCGAAAGCACCAGCCGATCGGGCAAGCTTTATCTGGCCGGGATGTTGATCTCGGTGCTGACGTCGTTCGGGTTGTCCAGTACGGGCGGTTTCAACGCGGGCCATGCGCTGGGTATCTTGGCCTTGCTCGCGACACTGGGCGGGCTGGTCATCCCGCGCATCGATTTTCTGGGACGCTCGCGGCACTACCTGTCGCAATTCGCCTTCGCGTTCAGCTTCTTCCTGCTGATGGTGCCGGGCATCAACGAGACACTGACGCGGCTGCCAGCCGGTCATCCGCTCGCAAGCGGTCCGCAATCGCCGCTGGTGCGTGGCGCGCTCACGGTGTGGCTGGGAGTCTTCGTGATCGGAGCCGTCGCGCAGTTTCTGTGGCTGCGTGCGCAGCGCAGCCGTGCGTGAACGGTCTTTGCATGGCATTGCCGGATCAGCGCGTTGCCAGCGCAAACTCCACCGCAGCGTTGGCGTGCAACGCGGTCGTATCGAGCAGCAGCAATGCGTTGTCCTCGGGCTTCACCAGCAGCGAGATTTCGGTGCAACCGAGGACGATGGCTTGCGCGCCGCGTGATGCCAGTCGTGCCATGACCTCCTGATACGCGGCACGCGACGCGTCCTTGACGATGCCGACACACAACTCGTCGTAGATCACGCGATGAACCACTTCGCGATCCGCAGCATCCGGGACGAGCACGTCGAGACCGAACTTGTCACGCAACCGCGACTTGATGAAGTCCTGTTCCATCGTGAACGCCGTCCCCAGCAGTCCGACGCAGGTGATGCCGCGCGCTTTGGCAGCGTCGCCGACAGGGTCCGCGACATGCAGCAGCGGGATGGAAACCGCCTCCTCGATAAAGCTCGCGAGCTTGTGCATCGTGTTCGTGCAAAGCACCACGCACTCGGCACCGCCCGCTTCGAGGCGCTGCGCCGCTTGTTGCAGCAACACCCCGGCATCGTCCCAACGTCCCTCGTGCTGGGCGCGCTCGATCGGACCGAAATCGACGCTGAACATCAGCATCTCAGCGGAGCGCAACGGTCCGAGCCGGGTCTGCACGGCTTCGTTGATGATGCGGTAGTACTCGGCGCTGGACTGCCAGCTCATACCGCCGATAAGGCCGATGGTGCGCATGAAAACTCCTTCTGCAATGGGCTACAAAAGCGGGCCGCTCAATCTATCGCCGTACCAACGCCACGACATAGACACAGGGCTGCTTGCCCGGATTGCGGAACGTGCAAGGCGCGGGCGGTCCCAACTGAAGGCAGTCGCCCGCCTTTAGTTCATAAGTCAGCTCACCCTCGTCGAACATCAACGTGCCTTGCTGCACCCAGATCTGCTGATGCTGGAACGTGAACGCCGACGACGGATACGACACATTCACACCCGGCGGCAGGGTGACCTCCAGCAATTCCAGCATGCCGCCATTGCGCGGCGACACCGCGCGGCGCAGGTAGCCCGTCTCGGGGTCTTGCCAGACGAGTTGCTCGTCGGCGCGGCTCAACCGTTCTCCCGACTGTTCTGCGAGCGAGAGCAGCATGGACAGTTGCAGGCCGAACGCGCCTGACAGGCGCCCCAGCAACGTGGCGGTCGGCGAGGCCGCGCCTCGCTCGATCTTGCTGATCATCGCTTTCGATACGCCGGAGCGCTCGGCGAGGTCGCCCAGCGACCAGCCGCGAGACTCGCGTTCGATTCGGATGCGATGTGAAATCGCCGGCGTCGGATCGGCCATCGGGGGCGTCATGCTGTGATTCCAAAGGTGTCGAGTTGCGAAATTATACAAGTCGACTCTCGCACCGACCCACCGAAATACGACGACGTCTCCCACCCGAACTCCGTGTTAACCCCCATCTGAAACTTTTTTGATCGTAGTCAAACGTCTACTATAGTAAACGGCAACGACGATTCGACAGCCGTCGATTCCGCTTTCAAATTTGTTGCAGACAAGGAGTCAACATGCCCCGTGAAATTCGGCTGAACGCTTTCGAGATGAACTGCGTGGGTCATATTCAGCAAGGTCTCTGGACGCATCCCCGCGATCAATCCACGCGCTACGGCGAGCTTCAGTACTGGGTCGACTACGCGAAGAAGCTGGAGAAGGGGCTGTTCGACGGCATGTTCTTCGCGGATGTGGTCGGCGTGTACGACGTCTATGGCGGCAACGCCGACGCTGCACTGCGCAATGCCGTGCAAGTGCCGGTCAACGACCCGCTGATGCTCATCCCGGCCATGGCTGCTGCCACGCAACACCTCGGCTTCGGCGTCACGGCCAACCTCACGTATGAGCAGCCGTTCCTGTTCGCGCGCCGCATGTCCACGCTGGATCACCTGACGGGCGGGCGCATCGGCTGGAACATCGTCACGGGCTATCTCGACAGCGCCGCGCGCGCCATCGGCATCGAAGGCCAGATTGCGCACGACGACCGCTACGACCTTGCCGACGAATACATGTCGCTCGTCTACAAGCTCTGGGAAGGCAGTTGGGACGACGACGCCGTGCTGGCCGACCGTGCGGGCGGCGTGTACGCCGATCCGTCGAAGGTGCGGGTCATTCATCACCACGGCAAGCAATACAAGGTCGACGCCATGCATCTGAGCGCACCGTCGCCGCAACGCACGCCGGTGCTCTATCAGGCCGGCTCGTCCCCGCGCGGCTGCCAGTTCGCTGCCACGCACGCCGAGTGCGTCTTCGTGAACGGTCAGAAGATGGACGGCGTGAAAGAGATCGTCGACACGATCCGCGCACAAGCCGTCGCCCACGGCCGCAATGGCGGCGACGTCAAGGTTTTCATGGGTGCCACGCCCATCGTGGGCCGTACCGATGCCGAGGCAAAAGAGAAGTTCGAAGAGTATCGTCGTTACGTGAGCTCCGAAGGGGCGCTCGCGCACGCGGCGGCGTCGCTCGGCATCGACTTCGCCAAGTACGACATCGACGAGCCGATCGACACCGGCAAGAGTCAGGCCATCGTGTCGAACGTGACCGCGATGACGCGTGCGGCCGGTCCGCAGTGGACGCGCCGCAAGCTGCTCGAACAGATGGTGCTGGGCAGCCGCCAGACGCCGTGGGTCGGCTCCGCACAGAGCATTGCCGACCAGATGATGTCGTGGAGCGAAGCTACCGGCATCGACGGCTTCAACCTGTCGCGTACCGTCGTGCCGGAATGCTTCGAAGACGTGATCGATCTGGTGGTGCCGCTGTTGCAAGAGCGTGGCGCGTACAAGACCTCGTATGGCGAAGGCACCTATCGCAAGAAGCTCTTCGGCCACGACCGTCTGCCTCAGTCGCACAGCGCCGCGCAATACCGCTCGGGCAACAACACGGGCGCAAAGTAAGCCCGCCGTGAATCGCAACCGTCACGTTTTTAACGAGGAAAACGACATGGACAAGAGCACGGTGGATAAATCGATCTTCCGCGAAGCGATGGCCGGGCTGGGCGCTGCCGTCAACGTCATCACTACCGACGGCCCCGGCGGTCTCGCCGGCTGCACCGCGTCGGCCGTGTGCGCCGTCACCGACGATCCGCCCACGCTGCTCGTGTGCATCAACCGGGCGAGCCGTAACAACGCCGTCATGCGCGAGAACGCCCGCCTGTGCGTGAACGTGCTGTCGGCCGATCAACGCGATATCGCTATGCAGTTCGCGAGCAAAGACCTCTCCATCGAGACCCGCTTTGCCAGCGGCGACTGGGACACGATGGAGACGGGCGCGCCCGCGTTGCGCGGCGCCGTCAGCGTGCTCGACTGCGAGGTGGCATCGGTGACGGAAGTGGGCACGCATACGGTCTTCTTCTGCGAAGTCAAAGCGGCGCGTTCCACCAGCGCGCTCGACGGGCTGATCTATTTCGCACGTGGTTTCCACCGTGTCGGCATGGTCGCGCAGTCGGCGAGCGCGTGAGGGCGGACGCGTCATGGAATCAATGAGCACCGCCCGCCACCACCGCGCACCACGCGGCAGACTCGCGTCGCTGGCGATCGTGCTGCTGGCGCAGGTGGCAGCGATGGGCGTCTGGTTTTCGTCGACGACCGCCGTCGCGCTCATCAAGCGAACGCAGGCGATTGCGTCGGGCGACGAGGCCATGCTCACGGGCGCGGTGCAACTCGGCTTTGTCATCGGCACAGTCGTGTCGGCGACGCTGGCGCTGCCGGACCGGTACGACCTGCGCAAGATCTTCGCAGCGTCGGCCTTGATGGCGGCAATCACGACCGGTGCGCTGGCGGTGCTGCCGCCGACCGGCCCGCTGGTGATCACACTGCGCCTGCTCACCGGCGTATGCATGGCAGGCGTGTATCCGGTCGGTATTCGGCTGGTGGCCACGTGGGCGAAGGCCGACCTTGGCTTGCTGATCGGTTTGCTAGTGGCGGCGCTCACGCTGGGGTCGGCGAGCCCGCATCTGATCGGCGGCTGGCAGGACCTCGACTGGCGTTGGGTCTATCTGGTCGCGGCGATGCTGGCGGTGACCTCGGGCGTGGCGATCGTTTTCGCCACTATCGGTCCCAACATCAAGCGGGCGTCGCGCGTCGATTTTTCGAAGGTGACGCAAGCGTGGCGCGATCCGGCCGTGCGGCTTGCGAATCTGGGGTATCTCGGCCACATGTGGGAGCTGTACGCGATGTGGGCGTGGCTGGGGCTGTTTCTGCAATACACGCTGCATTTGCATGGTGTTGCCGATTTTCACGAGAAGGCGGAAGTGCTGACCTTCGCGGTGATTGCGTTCGGTGCGGTTGGCGCGTGGGCCGGGGGGCTGCTCGCCGATCGCATCGGCCGAACGCTCGTCACGATTGGCGCGATGGCGATTAGCGCGACGTGCGCGGCGGTCATCGGCTGGCTGCCGGGCGCGCCGCTGGCGATCGTCGTGGGCGTGGCGTTCGTGTGGGGTTTCTCGGTGATCGCGGATTCGGCGCAGTTCTCGGCGGCCGTGGCCGAGCTGGCAGACCCGACTTCGGTCGGCACGTTGCTCACCGCGCAGACATGCGCCGGGTTCCTGCTCACGCTCGCCAGCATCCGGTTGGTGCCTGTCGTCGTGGCCCATCTCGGCTGGGCCGGTGGCATGGGCATGCTGGCGATCGGACCGGTGCTCGGTTGCCTCGCGATGTGGCGGTTGCGTCAGCACCCGGCATCGCGCCGCATGGCGGGCGGCAAGCGATAGCGCATTCGTCTTCTTTCGTTCTCTCCTTCCTGTTTTCGAGACGTTGAAATGTATTCCTACCCTGACATCAAGATGCTGATCGGCGGTCAGTGGCGCAGCGCGCCCGGCCAGCCCGTGACGAACCCTTCAGAGGGCACGACGATCGGCATGGTGCCGACGGCGACGCTCGCCGACCTCAACGCCGCGCTGTCGGCCGCCGACAAGGGGTTCCGCGTCTGGCGGCGTACGTCGCCCGCGCAGCGCACCGAGATCATGTTGCGCGCCATCGCGTTGCTCAAGGAGCGCGTCGAAAGCATCGCCTTCGCGATCTCGCTGGAGCAGGGCAAGACGCTGGCACAGGCACGGGCGGAAGTGCTGCGCGGCTGCGATCTGATGACGTGGGACGCCAACGAAGGCAAGCGCCTTTACGGCCGCGTGATTCCCGCCGAGCCGGGCATGCGTCACACGGTGGTGCGCGAACCCGTCGGCGTGATCGCAGCTTTCACGCCGTGGAACTTCCCGATGAGTTCGCCCGCCCGCAAGGTCGGTGGTGCGCTCGCCGCTGGTTGTTCGATCATTCTCAAGGCGGCAGAGGAAACCCCGGCGGGTGCCGTGCTGATGGCGCAGGCGTTTCAGGATGCTGGCTTGCCGGATGGTGTGTTCAACCTTGTTTTCGGTGATCCGGCGATGATCTCGTCGCACCTGATCGCCAGCCCGGTCGTGCGCGGCATCACGTTCACCGGTTCGACGCCGGTCGGCAAGCATCTCGCAGGTCTCGCGGCCAAGGCCATGAAGCCGGCCATTCTGGAATTGGGCGGCCATGCACCGGTCATCGTGTGCGACGACGCCGATCCCGAAGCGGCCGCGCTCGCCTGTGTCAAAGGCAAGCTCAACAACGCGGGGCAGGTCTGCGTGGCCCCCACGCGCTTCTTCGTGCATCGCAACGTCTACGACGCCTTCGTGAATGCCTTCGCGCGTCACGGCGGCGCCATTCGTGCGGGCCACGCGCTGGAGTCGTCGAGCGATATTGGTCCGGTGGTGAATCAACGTCGTCTGGACGCACTTCACTCACTGGTCGACGACGCCGTCGCCCGTGGCGCCCGTGTGGTCTGCGGCGGCGAGCGCAACGACGGACCGGGCTACGTATTCCCGTTCACCGCACTCGCAGATGTGCCGGCCGATGCGCGCGCCATGCTCGAAGAGCCGTTCGGCCCGCTCTCGCTCATCGTGCCGGTCGACAGTCTGGACGACGCCATCGCACGCGCCAACGAAGTGCCGTACGGCCTCGCGGGCTACGCCTTCACGCGCTCGGCGGCCAACGCTTACCGGCTGGGCGACGAGCTCGAAGTCGGCAACCTCGCGATCAATCATCTGGTGTCGGCCGTCTCCGAAACCCCGTTCGGCGGCGTGAAAGACAGCGGCTACGGCAGAGAGGGCGGCACCGAGGGGCTTGAGTGCTACACGCACGTCAAGAGCATCTCTCACCTGATGGAACCGGCGTAACCCGACGACGGCTCCGACGCGGGGAATCGTACGGGACACGCTTCGCCGCATTCGTGAAGCGCCGCACGGCGACGGTCACTTTTGTGATGCGCCGTTCGGCACGACAAGCAAACGGGAACAACCTGGAGATGTGCATGCGGTCCATATATCTATTAGCACTCCTACCTGTATTGGCGGTTCTGGTAGGTCCATTTTTCGTCAATCGCGTCACGCCGTACGTACTCGGCATGCCGTTTCTGCTGGCATGGCTGGCAGGGGCGCTCGTGCTCACGTCGATTGTGATGGCCATCATTTTCTATGCCGATCAGGCGCGACTCGCGTCGTCCGATCACGGTAGCGAAGGAGCCTGAGCATGAATAGCGCATTGATCTTTATTTTTCTGGCGGTCGCGCTGGCGCTGTTCCTCGGCATCCGGGCGCGTCGCGGCAAGGACATGAGTCTGGAGCAGTGGACCGTCGGCGGACGCGGCTTTGGCGCGGCCATCGTGTTTCTGCTGATGGCGGGCGAAATCTATACGACGTTCGTCTTCCTCGGCGGCAGCGGCTATGCCTACGGACACGGCGCAGGCGCGTACTACCTGCTGGGCTACGGCAGCCTGCCGTTCATCCTGTCGTACTTCCTGCTGCCGCCGATCTGGCGCTATGCCAAGGAGCGCCGGCTGATTTCGCAGCCGGACTTCTTCGCGTCGAAGTACGACAGCCCGGTGCTGGGCGTGCTGGTCGCCATCGTCGGCTTTGCGGCGCTCGTGCCGTACCTCGTGCTGCAACTCAAGGGGCTGGGCATTATCGTCAGCGTGTCGTCGTACTCGGCCATTTCCTCGAATCAGGGCGTGCTGATCGGCGCCGTCGTGGTGGCGGTGTATGTCGCACTGTCCGGCGTGCACGGCTCGGCATGGACGTCGGTGGTCAAGGACGCACTCGTCATGTTCGTCGCCGTGTTCCTCGGCCTTTATCTGCCGTACCACTACTACGGTGGGGTGGGCGACATGTTCGCGGCCATCGAAAAGGCGAAACCCGGCTTCCTGGCACTGCGCGATGTGGGCGAGAGCCCTGTGTGGATGGTCTCGACGGTGATTCTGTCGACGCTGGGCTTCTACATGTGGCCGCACATGTTCATGGCGACGTACACGGCCAAGCGCGAGGAAGTGCTGCGCCGTAACGCCTTCGTGCTGCCGATCTACCAGTTGATGCTGCTGTTCATCCTGTTCGTGGGCTTCTCGGCGGTGCTTGCCGTGCCGGGCCTGACGGGTGGCGATATCGATCTGGCGCTGTTCAAGGTGTCGCTCAAGACGTTCGATCCGTGGTTCGTCGGCGTGATCGGTGCGGCGGGGATTCTGACGGCACTCGTGCCGGGGTCGATGATTCTGATGACTTCCGCGACGCTGCTCGCGAACAACGTGTATCGCCCGCTGCGTCCGAAAGCTACCGATGCGGATGTGGCTCGTTTGGCGAAATGGCTCGCACCGGTCGTGATGGCGCTGGCGGTGCTGTTCACGCTGAACGGCGGGCAGACCATCGTGGCGTTGCTGCTGATGGCCTATGCGTTGGTGACGCAGTTGTTCCCGGTGTTGCTGGCCAGCCTGATCGGCAAGCATCTCGTGACGCGTCCGGCGGCGTTCGCCAGCATCATCGTCGGTGTCGCGACGGTAGCTTGGGTGTCGATCACCAAGAAGTCGGTGGCTGCGCTGTTCCCGTTCTTCCCGGACGCGCTCAAGGACCTCAACGTCGGCATCGTCGCGCTGGTGTTCAACGTGATCACGCTGGTGGTCGTGACGTTGCTCACGCGCCGCACGGCAGGCGCTGCCCGGTTGTCGGCCGATGCGTCCTGACATGCAATGACGACGCATTAATGAAGTGAGCGAGACGCCTGTGCCATCGGGTCATACCGGGTACGGGCGTCTTGCGTGACAGACAAGCTATGACGAATTCCCTAGATATTCCCCGCATCGCCTTCGTGCAGGCGGGCTGGCACGCCGATCTGCTCGACGGCGCGCGCGACGCGTTTCAGGCGCGCATGGCAGAGCTGGGTGTGCCCGCCGAAGGCATCCGCCACTTCGACGTGCCGGGCGCTTTCGAGATCCCCTTGTTCGCCAGACGCCTCGCGCAAAGCGGCCAGTACGACGCCATCGTCGGCGCGGCACTGGTTGTCAACGGCGGCATCTACCGTCACGAGTTCGTGGCGCAGGCGGTCGTGGACGGCCTGATGCGCGTGCAACTCGACACGGATGTGCCCGTTTTCTCGATGTCGCTCACGCCGCATCACTTTCACTCGCACGACGAGCACTATGGCTTCTTCGACGAGCACCTTCGTCACAAGGGGCGTGAAGTCGCCGACGCCTGCGTCGGCATGCTGCGTGCCCTCGCCAACATCGCTCCCGAACCCACCCAGAAGGAATCTCAGACATGATGCCCTCAAGCGATCTGGACGCCTTGCTCGCCCAAGGCGGCGACGCGCTGCGCACCTTGCGCCGTGACTTGCACGCGCATCCTGAACTGCGCTTTGAAGAACGTCGAACGGCCGATGTCGTTGCCGACTACCTGACGTCACTCGGCTACACGGTGGACCGGGGGATGGCAGGCACGGGTGTCGTCGCCAGTCTGCCGGGCAAAGACCCCGCGCGCGGCATCGTGTTGCGCGCCGACATGGACGCGCTGCCGATTCAGGAAGCCAACACGTTTGCCCACGCGTCGTGCCATCACGGCGTGATGCACGCCTGCGGACACGATGGCCACACCACGATGCTGCTCGGCGCGGCCCGGGTACTGCGTGAAATGCCGCAATTGCCGGGCTCGGTGCACTTTGTCTTCCAGCCGGGAGAGGAGGGCGGTGCGGGGGCCAAGAAGATGATTGACGACGGACTGTTCGCGCGGTTCCCCACGCAGGCCGTCTTCGGCATGCACAACTGGCCGACGCTGCCGGCGGGCGAGTTCGGCCTGCGCACCGGCCCGATCATGGCCGCGGGCGTGCGCTTTCGGATCACCATTCGCGGCAAGGGCGCCCACGCTGCGCAGCCGCATCTCGGACTCGACCCGATCCCGCTGGCCTGCTCGATGGTGCTTCAGTGCCAGACGCTCACGGCACGCCACAAAGATCCGGTCGCGCCTGCGGTCGTCTCGGTGTGCATGATGCACGCGGGCGACACCGACAACGTGATTCCCGACACGGTGGAGTTGCGCGGCACGATCCGGACGCTGTCGTCGGCTGTGCTCAATCAGTTGCAGGACGACATCCGCCGTATCGGCGACGGTCTGGCAGCGGCCTACGGCGCAGCGATCGAGACCGAGTTCTTCCAGTACTACCCGGCGACGGTGAACACGAAGCCCGAGACGGCGTTGTGCGAGCAGGTGATTCGCGAGACGTTCGGCGATGCGGCGACCCACGCGGACGTGCCGCCCAACATGACGTCGGAAGATTTCGGTTTCATGCTGGAAGCGAAACCGGGGGCGTACGTGCTCATCGGCAATGCGCCACGCGGCGAGACCGGCGTCGGTCTGCATCATCCGGCTTACGATTTCAACGACGACATCCTCAACGATGGCGTTCGCTATTGGGTCGCGCTGGCACAAGGCTATTACCAGACGAAAAGCAACGATTGAAGTCGGCGAAATAACGCCATTGCCGATTTCGATGAATAAAACCAAAGTAAAACGATTGAAATTCGGTATTCAGTTTTAACACGCACAACATCGCTTCAAATCCCCGAAACCCGCTGCTGGTGGGCTTTCGGGGGTGTTCAGCAAATCCTACATCGTTCGGCTAGAGTGTATTTACGCGTAGTTGATATGCGCTTGAGCCGAATTAAAACAAGAGGAGACTTGCTGAAATGCGGTTATTGCTATTGCTGCCGTTTATCGGTTTGTTGTGGGTGCCGTTCTACAACAGTGAGCTGCCGTCGCTGTGGGGATTTCCGTTCTTCTACTGGTACCAGTTTGCTTGGGTGCCGGTGACATCGCTGCTGATCTGGATCGTATTTCGCGATGGTCTGAAGAAAGGGGAAGAGTAAATGAGCGCCGGTATCAATTGGACCGCGCTAGCGGTCTTCGTGTTTTTCTTTGTCCTCGTGACCGTCATGGGTTTCTGGGCGTCGCGCTGGATGGCGGGCCCGTCGAACAAGGGCGCGCATCTGGACGAATGGGGTCTCGGCGGTCGTAATTTCGGCGCGTGGATCACGTGGTTCCTCGTCGGCGGCGATTTCTACACCGCCTATACCGTGATCGCCGTTCCGGCACTGGTGTACGCCGTCGGCGCTTACGGGTTCTTCGCGCTGCCCTACACGATTCTTGTCTACCCGATCGTCTTCCTGATCATGCCGAAGCTGTGGCACGCCGCGCACAAAGCCGGCCATGTCACGGCGGCGGATGTCGTCTACGGCCGCTATCAGTCGCGTCCGCTGGAGCTTGCCATTGCGCTGACGGGTGTGGTGGCGACGATGCCGTACATCGCCCTGCAACTGATCGGTATGGAAGTCGTGATCAAGGCGCTGGGGCTGACGGGTGAGCTACCGCTGCTGGCCGCATTCGTCATTCTGGCGCTGTACACCTACTCGGCGGGTCTGCGGGCACCGGCGCTCATCGCGTTCGTTAAGGACCTGATGATCTACATCGTCGTCCTCGTCGCCGTGGTGGTCGTACCGGCCAAGCTGGGTGGCTACGGAGTAGTGTTCGATACGGCGCGTGACGTGTTTGCCAAGAAGGGCGGGGCCACGGGTCTGACGCTCAAACCGGCGCAGTTCCTGCCGTTTGCCACACTGGCGCTCGGCTCGGCGATGGCCGCGTTTATGTATCCGCACACGCTGACGGGCATTTTCGCCGCCAAGGACGCAAACACGATTCGCAAGAATGCGGTGTTCCTGCCGGCCTACACCGTGCTGCTCGGCCTGATCGCGTTGCTCGGTTTCATGGCCTACGCCGCCGGTGTGAAGGTGCAGACCAACAACGACGTCGTGCCGGCGTTGTTCAACGGCCTGTTCCCGAGCTGGTTCGCGGGCTTCGCGTTCGCCGCGATCGCCATCGGTGCCTTGGTGCCGGCTGCCGTGATGTCCATCGGTGCCTCCAACCTCTTCACGCGCAACTTCTGGAAGCCCTACGTCAACCCGAACATCACGAATGAAGGGGAGGCGAAGGTCGCCAAGATCGTGTCGCTGGTCGTGAAGCTGGGCGCGCTGGTGTTCATCCTGTTCCTGCCCACGCAGTTCGCGCTCGATCTGCAACTGTTGGGCGGCGTCTGGATCTTGCAGACGTTCCCGGCGTTGGTGTTCGGTCTGTTCGTGGGCTGGTTTGGCGCACGCGCGCTGCTGTGCGGATGGGCGTTCGGCATCGTGTGCGGCAGTTGGCTTGCGTTCGCAGACGGGATCAAGCCGGTGCACACCTTCACGCTGGGTGCCGACAAGTACTCGCTCTACACCGGGATCATTGCGCTGGTGGTGAACATCGTCGTTGCGGTGGTCGCCAATGTGCTGCTTGGTAAGGGCTCGCGTCCGGCGCTGCGTAATGCTTGATTTGCCTGATTAGGCGCATAAGGAAGCTGTTCAGGCCGTGCGAAGGCGCGGCCAATCACAATGCCCCACGTGCGGAATATCCGCCGTGGGGCATTATCGTTTTCGCCCTCGCTTCAGCCCTCTGCCGTAGCGTCGTGCTGGCGAAACTCGCGCGGCGATACGCCGTATCGAGCCCGGAAGTCGCGCGAGAAGTGCGCCCCGTCGGAGAAGCCGCACTCCAGCGCAATGTCGGTGATGCTGCGGGTGTCGTGGCGCAATTGCCATCGCCCGTAGTCGAGCCGCATGCTGCGAAGGAACGACATGGGCGAGACGCCGAGCGCCTCATGAAACGCCCGCTCGAGCTGTCGCCGCCCCACGTTCACATAGCGGGCGATGGCGTCGAGCGTCGGCGGATTATCGATGCGTTGCTCGATGAAGTGCGCGGCCTGTCGCACCCGGACATCGGCAATATGCGAGAGATCGGCGTAGAAGTGCGCCTGCGGCAGCTTCGCCGGCCGGATGCCTTGCAGCATCATGTGGCGCACCACCTGTTGTGCCTTGGCCTGACCGCAATGGCGGGCCACGAGATACAGCCCCAGATCGATGGCGGCCGTCGAGCCGGCGCACGTAATCAGGTCGCCCTCGTCGACAAACAGGTGATCGACGACGGCCTTCGTTTGACCAAAGCGCGTGCGAAACGCGTCCAGCACATTCCAGTGCACGCACACCGTGCGTGAACCGACCAGCCCCGCCTGCGCCAGTGTGAACGTTCCCGTGCAGATGCCGAGCATGCGCACGTGTTGCGCGCTCGCCCGCTGCAACCAGTCGCGCAATGGCGGCGGCAAGTAGGTATTCGGGTAATCGTTGCCACCGCACATGGCGATGTAATCGAAGCACGACGGATCGTCCGGCAACGCGCTTTCGACGTTGATTGCGACGCCCGCGCTCGACTGACGCGGCAGCCCGTCCATGCTCATGACGCGCCAGTGCACGTCGATCTGACGGCTGCGCCCGCCGTGATCGGCGGCCAGCCGCAGCACGTCGATGAGCCCCGCGAATGCGGCCAGCGTGAACTGGTGAAGCAAAACGAGCCCGATCGACAGCTTGGCTTGCGCGCAGGGCGGCGTCGCTACGTGCGCAGTATCCACGGCACCGCCGACATCATCACCACGCGGCGAGACATCGGGCACCAGCCAGTTCGGGGCACGCGTCGTGGACTTCATTTTTTTTCGCGGTCTCCTGTCGGGCGTTTTTGCCGTATTGATAGCGTTTCGGATGTCGCGTTTATACAAGTTTTTGACCGACGCTTGCAAGTTGGCGACAACCCTTGCTCGCTACCATGCATCACAGTGATTCAGCACTTAGCACTGAATTCACGAGATGGACGTAATGCTTGCAAGCGTTGGAATGACTGGCCACACCTTCCTCGAGGGACGACATGAAATTCTGCAACCGCAACACCTTACGGAAGTCCGCTATTGCCTTGGCTGCTATGGCAATCGCGACGACCGCGTCTTTGGTTTCCTTCGGGGCGTACGCACAGGGCTCGCGTGATTCATCGCGCATTACCGTCGCCATGTACGGCGGTAACTGGGGAGACGCCTTCAAATCCTGCGTTGCCGAGCCGTTCACCAAGGCCACCGGCATTGCCGTCACGCCCGAGATCGGCACGTCCACCACAACGCTCGCCAAGCTGCAACAGCAAAAGAATTCACCAACCATCGACGTCGCATGGCTCGACGGCGGCATCAGCGAGCTGGCCTTCGGTGCCGGTGTCGTCGATAACCTCGACGCCGCAGCCATTCCCAATCTGAAGAACGTCAGCACCAAGGGCGTTTATCGCAACGGCAACACGACGTATGCGGTGAGCTCCGGCTACTACTCGCTCGGCCTGACGTACAACACCAAATCGGTGAAGACGCCGCCGACGAGCTGGAAAGACCTCTGGAAGCCCGAATACGCGGGCGCGGTCACCGTGCCGTCGCCGTCGAACTCGGCGGGCGTGCCGTTCGTGATCTTTCTGGCGCACGTGCTGGGCGTCGATCCGTCGAATCTCGGCCCGGTCTACAGCAAGCTCGCGTCGCTCGACGCCTCGCTTTTCTACGATAGCTCGGGCGCCGCCACCAATGCGTTCCAGAGCGGCGAAGCGATCATCGGCGCGCATTTCAACGTTGGCGCATGGGACCTGATCGACAAGGGCGTGCCGATTGCCTTCGTCGTGCCCAAAGAGGGCGTGTGGGCGACCGATGCCCGTCTGCATCTCGTGAAGGGCTCGCGCAACAAAGCCGCTGCCGAGAAGTTCATCAACACGGCGCTGACGCCCGATGCCGCGTCGTGTCTGGCGAGCAAGCTGTATCTCGGCCCGGCGGTCGCCGGTGTGAAGGTGTCGCCCGATGTGGCCCGCAAGCTGCCGTGGGGCGCTAACGGGTCGGTCGACGATCTGAAGCTGTTCGACTGGAGCATGATCAACGCGCGCCGCGCAGAGATCACGTCCGCGTGGAACCGTCAGGTGTCCGCGAAGCGGTGAGGAAGGGTAGTGTCATGACAGCATTGCTATCTCTGGACGCGGTCTCCAAGCGCTTTGGCGGGTATCAGGCGCTCGACCGCATCAGCCTCGACGTGCGGCAAGGCGAGTTCATCGCGTTGCTCGGACCGAGCGGCTGCGGCAAGACTACGCTCCTGCGCGCGATCGCCGGTTTTCAGACGCCCGACAGCGGCCGGATCGCCATCGACGGTGAAGACGTCACGCAGTTGCCCCCGTACCGTCGCCCGCTCAATACCGTGTTCCAGCAGTACGCACTGTTCCCGCACATGCGGGTGCTGGAGAACGTCGCCTTCGGGCCGCGCCGTCAGGGCGTCTCCCGCGACGAGGCGGCCAAACGCTCGCGGGAAGCACTGGCGATGGTCGGTCTCGAGAACTTCGGTGAGCGCTACCCCCGCGAGTTGTCGGGCGGGCAGCAGCAGCGCGTTGCGTTGGCGCGCGCCATCGTCAATCGACCGAAATTGCTGCTGCTCGACGAGCCGCTTTCCGCGCTCGACATGAAGTTGCGCAAGCGCATGCAACTGGAGTTGAAACATTTGCAGGAGAAGCTCGGCATCGCCTTCGTCTTCGTGACTCACGATCAGGAAGAAGCGATGACGATGGCGGACCGCATCGTCGTCATGAATGCGGGGCGCATCGAGCAGGTGGGCACCGGCATCGATATCTACCGCCGCCCGGCAACCCGCTTCGTCACCGAATTCATCGGCGACGCGAACATGATTGCGTTCGACGTGCGCGATGGCGCGCTGCATCTCGACATGGCAACCCCGGCGCAATGGCCCGTGCCGGCGACGGTGCCGGGGCGCGGTGTCGCCGTGCTTCGCCCGGAGCATCTGCACGTGGTGGCGGATGCGGCCAACGCATCGCCGGATGCCGCGACCTGCCGTCTGCGTGGCGTGCTGGCCGACATCGTCGACATCGGCAGCCACGCGGTGCTTTATGCCGACGTGGGCGCGCACCGCCTCGTGGCGCGCACGACAAGTGGTATCGCCGCGACGCTGCGTGCCGGGGCACCGGTGCATTTTGGTTTCGATCCGGCCGATGTGCATTTGATCGGGGACGCCGCATGAACCCGACCCCGGCCCTGAGGCTGCCAGTGCACAGCGAGACCGCGCGCTCGCTGCGACTGGCGCCGGTCTGGATGATCGGTGTGCCGTTGCTGTTCTTTGCGGCGTTCTTCCTCGCGCCGCTGGCCGTGGTGCTGGTGGCGAGCTTCACCGACAGTCACGGCGCGGGTCTCTCGGCGCTGACCTTCGCGAACTATGCCCGTGTGCTCGCCGACAGTTATCACTGGGAGGTCACGCTCGTCACCTTCCGCATTGCGTGCCTGACGACCGTGTTTAGCGTGCTGCTCGGCTACCCGCTCGCGTGGTATCTCGTGCGCATCGTCCGCTGGCAGGCGTGGCGCCGTGCCTGCGTGATTCTGCTGGTGGTGCCGATGCTCACGAGCAATATCGTGCGCTCGTTCGGCTGGATGGTGCTGCTGGGGCGCAACGGGCTGGTCAACGAGACGTTGTTGATGGCGGGGCAGATCGAGCGTCCGATTCGCTTTCTCGGTACCGAGACGGGCATTCTCATCGGCATGGTCTACGTGCTGCTGCCGTTCGTCGTGCTCGCCGTGGGTAATTCGCTGGCCCGGGTGGATGTGTCGCTCGAACAGGCGTCGGCGGACCTTGGCGCCAAGCCGTGGGAAACGTTCTTTCACGTGACGCTGCCGCTGACGATGCCCGGCATCGTGGCGGGGGCCATCATGGTCTTCACGCTGGCGGTGTCGGCGTACGTGACGCCTGCGTTGCTCTCGGGTGGTCGCATTACCGTGCTGTCGATGCTGATCTTCCAGCAATACAGCACGACGTTCGACGTTCATTACGGCGGCGCGCTCAGCATTGTGCTGCTGGTGTTCACGCTGGTGATGGTGGTGTTGGCCGGCCGTGTGGGCACGGTACGCGGAGGTGTCCGATGATCGCGCGCGTTTCTATCCGTCTGGTGGCGTGGGCCGTGCTCGCGTACCTGATGCTGCCGCTGGTCGTGATTCTGGGCAGTTCGCTGACAACCACCGAGTTTCTGGCGTTCCCGCCGCAGGGAATCACGTTGCGCTGGTATCAGCAGATGCTGCACGACCAGAGCTATCTGGCCGCGTTCTCGACGAGCACGATGCTGGCGCTGGCGGCCACGGCGGCGTCGCTCTTGCTGACGATGCCGGCGTCGCTGGTGCTGGCGCGCTACGAGTTTCGCGGCAAGGCGGCGCTCACAGCCGTACTGATGGCGCCGCTGACGTTGCCGCACATCGTGCTCGGCGCGGCGCTGTTGCAGTTTGGCGGGTACTTCGGGCTCACACGCAGCTTCCTGTCCTTGCTGATCGGTCACACGATCATCGTCGCGCCGTTCGTGCTGCGCTCGGTGCTCTCGATGATGACGCCGGAGCAACGGGCGCTGGAGGAAGCGTCGAGCGATCTGGGGGCGAACCCGTGGACGACGTTCTTTCTCGTGATCCTGCCGCGCATCCGGCCGGGGATCGTCACGGGATCGATCTTCGCGTTCATCTCGTCATGGATCAACGTCGAGTTGTCGATCTTCAACACGACGGCGGACCTCAACACGATTCCGGTCAAGTTGTTCAACTACGTGCAGTACACGATCGACCCGACGATCGCCGCGGTGTCCGGCGCGACGATTCTGGTAGCCGTTGTGGCGATCGTGATTCTGGATCTCACCATCGGTCTCGACATGCTGTCTGACCGGCGTTAATTCGTAACTCCCACTCTCAACCGATTTTTCTGGAGCAATCGCCATGCGCAAGCAAGACGCGTTCGACGTTATCTACACCCACACCGAAGGTGAGCCGCTTTGCATCATCCACAGCGGCATTCCGTACCCGGCCGGTTCCAGCATTCTGGAGAAGCGCGCCTTCCTCGAAGCGAACTACGACTGGCTGCGCATGGCGCTCATGCGTGAGCCGCGCGGTCACCGCGACATGTTCGGGGTGTTCCTCACGCCGCCGTCGAGTCAGGAGTTCGATGCCGGTCTGATCTACATCGACGGCACCGAGTACTCGCACATGTGCGGTCACGGCACGATTGCCGTGGCGATGGCGATGGTGGCGCACGGCTTCGTGCCGCGTGGCCCGAACGGCATCACCCGCATTCGCTTCGAGACCACGGCAGGGCTGGTAGTCGCCGAAGTGGCCACGGAAGGCGACGAAGTGCTGTGGACGCGCTTCGAAAATGTGCCCGCTTATGTTGCGGCGCAGGACGTGCCGGTGCATCTGCCGGGGTACGGAGATCTGAAAGCCGACATCGTGTGGGGCGGTAACTATTTCGGCATCGTCGATCTGACCCCGTGCAACCTGCGGATTTCGCCGGAGAACGGCAGCGAACTGTCGCGTCTGGGCTTGCTCGTGCGCGACCAGATCAACGCGAAGATGCGCATTCAGCACCCGACGCAGGCGCACGTCAACAACCTCAACTACGTGACGTTCTGGCATTCGCCGACGATCGAAGGCGCGTTCTACAAGAACGTGCACGTGTTCAGCGCCGGTCAGCTCGACCGTTCGCCGGGCGGTACGGGCACCAGCGCGATGATGGCGATGTTCGAAGCGCGCGGGAAACTGAAGATGAACCAGCCGATTCTGACCGAAGGGTTGCTTGGCAGCGGCACGTTCGAAGGCTGCCTGCTGGGTGAAGTCGATCTAAACGGTACGCGTGCCGTGCGCCCGACGGTCAAGGGCACGGCCAGTGTGCTGGGCACCGCGCGTTGGGTCATCGATCGCAAGGATCCGGTCGGCGCGGGCTTCTTGGTGCGGTAAAACCCCGTGGGGGGGTAGGGGGGGCTATGAGGGAGAAATGTCCCTTTTGCCCTCCCGGTGACGTGAGCTTTGCTTCGTTGCGCTTGATGACTTTCCGGAAAGCTTCGGAAAGACGTCGCGGCGTGCGGTGCAAGGCTGCACCCGGTGACCCGTTGCGCAATAATGTCCGCATTACGGCGCGTGAGGTAGTGCGCGCACTCACGTCATCGAGGACATCAGATGCGCAATCTCGACCAGCACACGATTACCGAAGAGGTGATCGGCCGGCTTGCCGACACGCCCGACCCCCGGCTCAAGCAAGTTGTCACCAGTTTGGTTCGCCACCTCCACGACTTCGCGCGAGAGGTCGAGTTGACCGAGGACGAGTGGGCCAAAGGCATCGCCTTTCTGACGGCGACCGGCCAGAAGTGCGACGACAAGCGACAGGAGTTCATTCTGCTGAGCGACGTGCTGGGCCTGTCGATGCTCACCGTGGCGATGAACAATGCGAAGCCGCCGCAGTGCACCGAGGCGACCGTCTTCGGACCGTTCTATGTCGAAGGCGCACCGCACTACGAGAATGGCGCCGACGTGGCGAACGGTGCTGCCGGCGAGCCATGCGAAGTGAGCGGCACCATCCGCGATCTGGCAGGGCTGCCCATTGCGGGCGCGAAAATCGACGTCTGGCAAGCCGATTCGGAAGGCAAGTACGACGTGCAGCGCAGCGAACTGGATCACCCGGAAGGGCGGGGTGTGCTGCATGCCGACAGCGAAGGGCGCTACCACTTTCATAGCGTCTTGGCCGAGGCGTATCCGATTCCGACGGATGGCCCGGTGGGCGATCTACTGGCCGCAACGCGACGCCACCCATGGCGCCCGGCGCATCTTCACTTCCGTATCGAAGCCCCGGGGTACGAGACGCTGGTCACGCACGTCTTTCGCTCGGACGACGAGTGGCTCGACTCGGATGCCGTATTCGGCGTGCGGCAGTCGTTAATTGCGCCGTGGGTGCGGCGCGACGACGGCAGCTATGCGCTTCACTATGACTTTGTGCTCAATCCCGTCGGCGAACGCCGGGGTTGACCGCTCTTGCGCCCCTCCTGCAACGCCCACAACGCATCGAGCACGTATTGCGTCGCCTGTTCGCTATAGCCGGTGCGGTGGGCAATGCCGAGTTGTCTCCACAGAGCCGGGCGCAGCGCGCGCATGGCGATTCGCTCGTCCAGCACGGCGTTTTGTCCTTCCTGCGGTAACAGTGCGGCGCCGTAACCGGCCGCCACGAGGCTCTTGATCGCGTCGTTGTAATTGATCTCAATTCGCGGGGTGGGGTGATGCCCGGCGGCGGCGAACCACTCCGTGGTCAGCCGCGAGAGGCGTGTCGTGCTGTCGTTCAGAATCAGTGGCTGCGAGGCCAGCCATTCCGGCGTCACCTGTTTGGGACCGTCCCAGTGCGCTGGCAGAAACGCCATGACCGGGTCGCGCCGCCACGGCTTGATGACAACACCTGCCACCGGCGTCTGCGGCAACGCCACCAAGCCCACATCCAATGCCCCCCGCCGGAGCCGGTCAAGGGTCTCCTGCGACGTCAGAATGGCCACCTGAACGTCGATGTCAGGGTGATCCAGCCGAACCGCTTCAAGTGCCTGAGGCAACAAGTGCGCGATCGCGCCGGTAGAGGCCCCGATCCTGACCCGGCCTGCCAACCCCTGTGCATGACGCTCGATGTCCTCCAGCGTCTGTTCGGCATCGGCCAGCAGACGTCGCGCCCGCTCGACCAATACCTCTCCCACTGACGTCGGCCGCACCTCGCCGCGCTTGCGTGTCAGCAGCAGCGCGCCAACCCGCGCCTCAAGATCCGCAACGTGCAGGCTGACGGTCGGCGGCGAGAGATGCAACGCCTGCGCCGCGTCGGCAAACGAGCCGCTGTCCGCGACAGCGACCAACGTCTTCAGGCGATCCAGACTGATCTCTCTCATGCCACGCCCCTCATTGATTCAGAAAAATGGAATTTCAGATTCACGGAATTCAACTTTTCTTATTCTACTCGTGGCGGGATCATAAGGGACCGAGTAATATCCACGACCGACTGACGAGGGATTCCGACCATGTCTTCTCCGCTTATCTTTATCGACGGTGATCAGGGCACCACTGGATTGCAGATCCACGGGCAACTGCGCGATCGCAAGGACATCCAGCTGATCACGTTGCCTGACGCGCATCGCAAGGATCCGAAACACCGTGCCGAAGCCATCAACAGCTGCGATATCGCGATTCTTTGTCTGCCGGACGCTGCGGCGCGCGAGGCGGCCGAGTCGATCGTCAATCCGCGTGTGCGTGTGATCGACGCGAGCTCAGCGCATCGCACGCATCCCGACTGGGTCTACGGTTTTCCCGAAATGACGGAAGGTCAGGCGGCGCGCGTCGTGCAAGCGAGCCGTGTGTCCAACCCGGGTTGCTACCCGACGGGGGCTATCGGCCTGCTGCGCCCCCTGATGGAGGGCGGTTTGATCCCTGACGGCTATCCGATCAGCGTGCACGCCGTGTCGGGGTACTCGGGGCGTGGCCGCGCGGGTGTGGAGGAAAACGAAGGACCGAACGCGTCCCCCCGCTCGCAATACCGCGTCTACGGTCTGGAACTGGCGCACAAGCACGCGCCGGAAATTCAGCAGCGGGCAGGGCTTGCGTATCGCCCGCTGTTCGTGCCGTCGTACGGCTCGTATCGTCAGGGCATCGTGCTGACGATACCGCTTGAGACGCGCCTCCTGAAACGCGGCGTGGACGGCGCAACGCTGCACAAACGTCTGGTCGATCACTACGCTGGGCAGGAATACGTGCGCGTCATGCCGATGGAGGCCCCCGGTGTCGTGAAGCAACTGGATCCGGAAGCGCTGAACGGTACTAACGTCATGCAGTTGAGTGTTTTTGCCAATCAGGAGCACGGTCAGGTGTTGCTGGCCGCGGTGCTCGACAATCTCGGCAAAGGGGCGTCGGGCGCGGCGATTCAGAATCTGGAACTGATGCTGACCCGGTAAGCTGGTGGTCGAAGGGGAGAGGCGAGCCGCCATTGCCTTATCATGGCGGCTCGCCTCTCCCGAAAAGCCCCTCATGCAAGTGCTAGTCGACGCGGACGCCTGTCCCGCGCCCATCAAGGAAATCCTGTTTCGCGCCGCGCGCCGAGAGGAACTGCTGGTCACGCTCGTCGCGAACCAGTTTCTGCGCACGCCGCCGTCGCCATTCATCAAATCGGTTCAGGTGCCTTCGGGCTTCGATGTGGCGGATGCGCGCATCGTCGAGATGGTGGAACCGGGCGATCTGGTGATTACGGCCGATATTCCACTCGCCGACGCAGTCATCGATAAAGGCGGGAATGCGCTCGATCCCCGGGGAAGCTGGTTCACCCGCGACAACATCAAAGAGCGCCTGTCGGCGCGCGACATGATGGATCAACTGCGCAATGCCGGTATCGAAACGGGTGGCCCGGCGCCGTTCAGCGCGCGTGACAGCAAGACGTTTGCCGGCGAACTGGACCGTTTTCTCGCCCGCCGCCGCACACAGCCGCGTCAGGGCTAAGCTGCAGAACATCCCTCACTCCATCACCCGGCTGGCCGCCATTGCGCGCCCGCGCAGCCAATTGATGCTCGCGAACAGCAACACAGCGAACACGATCAACATGGTGGCGACCGCCAGAATCGAGGGATCGATCGAATCGCGGATGCCACTCCACATCTGACGAGGCACCGTCTTCTGATCCGGTCCGCCGATAAAGAGAATCACGATCACCTCGTCGAACGACGTGGCGAACGCGAACACGCTCCCCGTTGCTACGGCGGGCGTGATGAGCGGCAGCGTCACGCGCCGGAACGTGGTCCACGGCGTCGCGCCCAGCCCAGCGGCCGCGCGCAGCAGGCTCTGGTCAAACGACAATAGCGAGGCCGTCACGGTGATCACGACAAACGGCGTGCCCAACGCCGCGTGCGCCAGAATCACCCCCGGATAGGAGTTCACGAGCCCGAGCGGTGCAAAGATCAGATAGAACCCCGCAGCGACCACGACAATCGGCACGATCATCGGCGAGATAATGATCGGCATGATCACCGAGCGCAACGGAAACTGCGACCGACTCAAACCCAGCGCGGCGAGCGTGCCCAGACAGGTGGCAATCACCGTCGACGCCGCACCGATGCCGATGCTATTGAGCAGCGCGCGTTGCCAATCGGGGCTGGTGAGTGCCTGTTCGTACCAGCGCATCGAAAAGCCGGTCAACGGATACGAGAAATACGACCCGGCGTTGAACGACAGCGGCACGATCGCGAGAATCGGCGCGATCAGGAAGAACAGCGTGAGCGCGGTGTGCAGGCGTACCCAGCGCCACGCGACGCGCTCTGCCAGTACCGTATTGCGCTTGTCCTGCATGGGCATGTCGGCGTCTCCCGATCCGCGAGCCAATCAACCGAAACGCAGCCGGTCGATGCCGACGATGCGGTTGAAGATGAAGTAGAAGATGGCGGTGAAGATCACGAGAAACGCAGACAGTGCACCCGCCAGTCCCCAGTTCAGTTGGGTATTGGTCTGCATGGCAATCAACTGGCTGATCATCTCGTCGCCCGCGCCACCGAGCAGCGACGGCGTGATGTAGTAGCCCAGTGCGAGCACAAAGACCAGAAAACACCCGGCACCTACGCCCGGCAGCGTCTGCGGAATGTAGACCCGCACGAACGCCGTAAACGGATGCGCGCCGAGCGACTTCGCTGCCCGCATATAGACCGGCGGCACGCCCTTCATGACGGAGTAGATGGCGAGAATCATGTAGGGCAGCAGCACATGCGTCATGCCGATCAGCACGCCGGTGCGGTTGAAGATCAGCGGCACCGGGTGCGTCGTCAGCCCGAGTCCCGACAACAGACTGTTGATGACGCCGCCCGGCTGAAGCAGCACATACCATGCCGTTGTGCGCACCAGCAGCGATGTCCAGAACGGGACGATCACGAAGAGCATCAGACGATTGCTCTGCTTCTCGGGCAAGTTCGCGAGCAACCATGCCACCGGGTAGCCGAGCACGAGACACAGCAACGTCACCGTCGCACTGATCGTGATCGTGCGCACGAACGCCGCCCGATACACCGAGGCGTTCTCGGGCAGCGAGGCAATGACCCCTTGCGGCGTCACCTGTGCGTCCATGCCCGCAAGCAGGTAGTCCGGCGTGGGGGAAGTTGCGGCGCGCTTCAACAAGCGCCACGTTTCGGGCGAATTCCAGCGCTCGTCGATGGCGATCAGTGCGGGCTTCCACGCGGGCGGTGTTTCATCTCCCACGGCCCGCGCGGTGCGCATGAGCAAGCTGCGGAACTCCGGCTGCGCGAAGTTCATCCGCCTCGCAATCGTGCCGAGCTGCCCGCTTTCGCGCGCTTGCTTCAAGCCCGAAGCCAGCACCGCGAATGTCGATTCACCGGGCACGCCGCTGCCGTCCCAAGCCACCAGTGCCTGAGCCAACTGCGGCATGCCGTCGGAGATCTCATGGTTCTGCACACTTCGCGCGAGCAGCAGCGCAATGGGCGCGATGAACGTCGAGAGCAGAAACACGATCAACGGTAAGGCCAGCCACAGCGCCCGCATCGACGCGCGCCGTTGCACTTTCCTGAATGAAGCCAATCCTTCGGCGCTCGCGTTGGTATGCGCGCCGGACGACGTGGCGTGAGTCGATGCGGGCATGTCGGTCCTCTCGTGCAGGCTGCCGTTACTGCGTCAGCCACACTTGGAAGCGCTTGTTGATCGCATCCGCGTTGTCGGCCCAGAAGTTGGCGTTGATCTGCACGGCGCGCTTGAAGTTCGCCGGAGCGGTCGGCATGTCGGCCAGGCGCTGCTTGTCGACATACTGGATCGCATCTTTGCGCGGCGGCGCATAGGCGATGTACTTCGAGAGATCCGCCGACGCCTTCGGCTGCGATGCCGAGACGATGAACTTCGCCGCAGTATCGGCGTGCTTCGCACCGGCCGGCACCGCCCACCATTCGAAGTCATAGACCTGCGCGTCCCACACGGCCTTGAACGGCTTCTTGTCCTTCTTCGCAGCGTCGTCGATACGGCCGTTGTATGCCTGCACCATCACGACGGCACCGTCGGCGAGCAACTGCGGGGCTTGCGCGCCGGACTCCCACCACACGATGTGCTTCTTGATCGTGTCGAGTTTCTTGAACGCCCGATCGACACCGGCCGGGGTGGCCAGCACCTTGTAGACATCCTTGGGATCGACGCCGTCAGCGATCAGCGCCCATTCCATCGTGACCTTCGGCGACTTGCGCAGACCGCGCTTGCCGGGGAATTTTTGCAGGTCGAAGAAATCGTTGACGGTGGTCGGCGCGGCCTTCAGCTTGCTCGCGTCATAGGCGTAGATGGTGGACCACACCATGCTCGCGACCGCGCAGTCGCTGATCGAGCCGGGAATGAAATCGCTGCTGTTGCCCAACGATTTCTTGTCGAACTTCTTGAGCAAGCCTTCGTCACAGGCCGTGATCGCGTCGTTGGTTTCGAGATCGATCAGGTCCCACGTGGTGTTCTTCGCCTGCTCCATGGCGGAGAGCTTGGCCAGACCGCCGTCATACGACTCGGTCGCGAACGTGACGCCGGTCGACTGGGTGAACGGATCGAACCACGCCTTCTTGGCCGCGGCTTCGAACGCGCCGCCAAAGGTCACCACACTGAGCGTTTCCGCGGCGTGTGATGCGGTGGCGGCAAACGCGAGTACCGCAAGCGCGGCACATTGGGTTTTCAGGGAAGTGCGCATGTCAGTTGGCTCCTGCGGGTGCGGTCAAGATGAGAGACGGGGAAGGTGCGGCTGGGGAATCGATGGCGGGCGCTGCACGGGGCGTGCAGGTCGCGAGAATCTTGCAGTCATCGTGACGCCAGGCCACATCGATCGTGTCGCCGGCGTTGGGCAGGGCATGGCGCTGCGTATTGGGTACCTTCACGACAATCGCGTCGTGGGAGCCGAGGGTGAGATGCACGCGGTGGTGATCGCCGCAATACACGATGTCTTCGACGCGAGCGCGTACGACATTGCTGTTGGGGTCCGAGGGCGTGGCTTGCCCGCCCACGGCAGGGGATGCAGCCGACACTTGAGGGATATGCGCGCGTTCGGGACGCAGTGCGAGCATCGCGTCGTCACCGGCGCTCAGTCCTTGTTCGCAGCGGCCGCGAATCATGCTGCCGTCCGAGAGGGCGAGCGTCGCCCAGCCGTCATGGGCCTGAACGACGTGCCCGGTCAGTCCGTTGTTCTCGCCGACGAAGTTCGCGACGAAGGCGTTTTGCGCGTTCTCGTACAGTTCGCTGGGCGGCGCAGCTTGCTGAATGCGGCCATCGGAAAACACGGCCACGCGATCCGACATCGTCAACGCTTCGGCCTGATCGTGGGTGACGTAGACGATGGTGAGCGACAGTTCGCGATGCAGCCGCATGATCTCGTATTGCATCGTTTCGCGAAGACGCTTGTCGAGCGCACCGAGCGGCTCGTCCATCAACACCACGCTCGGCTCGAACACGAGCGCCCGTGCGAGTGCTACACGTTGCTGCTGGCCACCGGAGAGTTGCGAGGGGCGGCGATTGGCCAGATGCGACAACTCGATCATCTCCAGCGCGCGCTTGACCCTTGCGTTTTGCTCGGTACGGCCCACGCGTCTGACAGACAGCGGAAACGCGACGTTCTGCGCAATCGTGAGATGCGGAAACAGCGCGTAGTTCTGAAACACCATGCCGATGTCGCGCTGATGCGGCGGCTTGTCGTCCAGCCGCTTGCCGTCCAGACGAATCTCGCCGTGCGTGGGCGACTCGAACCCCGCGAGCATCATGAGCGTGGTGGTCTTGCCCGAGCCGGACGGGCCGAGTAGCGACAGGAATTCTCCCTTGCGCACATCGAGGTTCAGGTCGTCGACGACATAGCTGGCGCCGTCGTAAGACTTGCTCACACCCGAGAACGAAATGAAGGATGGGTTCGGCATCGTGATTGCGTCCTGTGTTCGTGGCATCGTTAGGGCGAACAGGCCCTAGGCCATCCTGGCGGCCAGATAGCGTGCGAAATCGTAGTTCGGGCGCTCGAGCCGGCTCAGATGGCCGGGCTTCGCGAGCGGCGCATGCACGCCACGAAACACCGCTTCCACCCCGCGCCGGTCTTCGGCATTCACTTCGTCGAGCAGCTTCTTGAGCGACACCATGTGCGCATTCGCCGCCGGGTCGGCAACGAATTCAGGCGAGAGTCCGCCACCAAAGCGGATGTGCACGCGGTCCACGCCTCTGGGCTGCAACACGAGATACCAGAAGTACCCCGGGGTGAGCGTGACGAGATGCGTCGGGTAGATGGCCAGCAGCGCCGTGGTCTTGCGCCAATGGCCTTCCAGCCGCGTGTTGTCCGGATGCGCGTTGCCGATGGGCAGCGTCGCTTCCTTGGTGATCCAGTGGTAGTTGAACGCCGCGTGTCCGGGCGGGCATTCCATCTCTTCGAGCTTCGAATGCGGACCTACCGTCGCGCGGTGCAGCATCGGCAGGTGATAGCTCTCCATGAAGTTCTCGGCGAGGATTTTCCAGTTGGTATCCCAGACGTGTTCTTCATAGAAAGTTTCGATGTAGTCGGTCATGCCGTACTGCGCGATTAAATCGGTAAGCTCGGCAAGCTGGGTGGCCACCGGCGGCGCATCGTTATCGAGGGTGACGTAGATCCAGCCTTGCCATTGCTCGCAGCGAATCGCGGGCAGCCGGTAGCTTTCCTTGCAGAAGCCCGCCTGCTCGTCCATCATCGGTGCGCCTTTCAGGGCACCGTCGAGCGAGTAGTTCCACGCGTGATAGGGGCACACGATGCGCCGGACATTGCCGCGGCCTTCGAGCAGCACGGACATGCGATGCAGGCACACGTTGGACATGGCCTTCAACTGCATTTGTTCGTCACGCACCACCACGACGGGTTGGTCGCCGATCTGCGCGCTCAGGTAGTCGCCGGGCTCGGCGAGCGCACTCGCGCGGCCGACGCACTGCCACTCGTGCGCGAAGATGTCGCGCTGTTCCCGGGCGAGAAAGCCCGGCGACGTGTACACGCCGGGCGGCATGGCCCGTGCATCGTCGAACGGGCGTTCACCACCGGTCCGCAGCGCGTCGATGAGCGCCTGCCCTGCGATCGTCCCTGTCTGCTCAGCCATGAAGCCCTCCGTTCATTCGCCATGACGCTCGGGCAACACCGCAAGCCCTCGCACACCGCACTCAACATGAACATCAATCTATCAAGCCAAATTGCAAGCCAAAATATTGTTTTTGGATACAGGGCAAAGGTTTTGCCTATGCAGGGCCTGATTCACCGGTGCGACACTGCTTACTGCGATGCCAGATGGAGCCGTTGGATGTAGTTCTCGGCAAACGAGGCAAAGCGCTGCACAACACGGCGGGGCTTCATCGTGCGCGATTGCGCGATGCCCAGCATGATCGCGTTGACGTTGTCTTTGAAGCGCTTGATGACGAACTCTTCGCCATCGACCGTCCGGTTCGACTTGAGTGGAAAATTCAGCAGGCTGTAGCCCAGACCGTTGGCCACCATGCCCCGCACGACTTCCGGCTGCGACGAGCGGAACGCGGGCACTGGCCGGTTGCCCACGGCATCGAAGAGAGCAGCGAAATATTCGCGGCTGTGCGGCAGATCGAGCATCACGTAGGGTTCCGGCAGCAGGTCGGCAAGCGATACCTTGCGAGCGCGGGCCAGCCGGTGCGTGCGCGGCAGGATGGCGTAAGGGGGCAGCGAGACCAGCGGCGTGAAAGCGATGTCTTCGCTCAGATCGAGGCTGTACGTGAGCACGAGATCGAGCGAGCCGTCGTGCAGGCCGCGCAGCAGCCCGTCCTGATGCGCTTCTACGGTGCGAAAGCCGATGCCCGTGTGCTCCTGCGTGAAGCGGCTGATGAGCCCCGGCATCAGCGGCGGCGCCAGCGACGCGAGGCAGCCCAGCGCAATCGAGCCCGTCATGCCGCCATCCATCTCTTTGGCCGCCATCTGTAACTCTTCGGCGGTTTTCAGCAGGTTGCGCGCCTGCCCGAGCAAATCGCGCCCGGCTTGGGTCAGCGACAGGCCGCTCGCGTGATGCCGGATGAACAGCTGCACCCCGAACGAGACTTCGAGATCCGCCAGCGCGGTGGAAATGGAGGGCTGTGAGATATGCAGCCGTTTGGCGGCCGCCGTGAAGGACAAGACTTCTGCCGTGACCACGAAATAACGCAGCTGACGCAGCGAGTAGCGCAGGGGCTGCGTGTCTAGCGTCTCCAACGTTGCCAAGGTAGCCAAGTTATCCATCGGCATCGCTCCATAAGGCGGCATGGGTTGATGGCATTGTGAAATCGAAAAAAAAGTCTGCATAGTCAAATCCGATGCTTTGCATTTTTTAAATATATTTTTCGGATTCTGTCGAGGCGCGTAGATTTTCGCGAATGACCTCCCCCACGGGGCGTTCGGAATCAATCTGCCTTCTGAAGGACGCAAGCCATGACAGTGCAAACAACGTCAATCGATACGCTCGTCGTCGGCGCCGGGCAGGCCGGTGTGGCGATGAGCGAGCACCTGAGTAAGCACGGCGTGCCGCATCTCGTGCTGGAGCGCTCGCGTATCGCCGAGCGTTGGCGCACCGGACGTTGGGACTCGCTGGTGGCGAATGGCCCGGCATGGCACGACCGCTTTCCCAATCTGACCTTTGCCGAGATCGACCCGGATAGCTTTGCCTCGAAAGAGCAGGTGGCCGACTACTTCGTCGAATACGCCCGCAAGATCGAAGCGCCGATCCGCACCGGCGTCGAAGTGACGAAGGTGGTGCGCAACCAAGGGCGGCCGGGCTTTACCGTGGAAACGTCGGACGGCACGCTCGAAGTCCTGCGCGTGGTGGTGGCGACCGGGGCGTTTCAGCGTCCGGTGATTCCTGCCATCGCGCCTGCCGATGAGCGGCTGACGCAGATTCATTCCGCCGACTATCGCAACCCGGGGCAATTGCCGCCGGGCAATGTCCTCGTCGTAGGCGCTGGCTCGTCAGGCGTGCAGATTGCGGATGAGTTGCAGCGCGCGGGCCGGCAGGTCTATTTGTCGGTCGGCGCGCATGACCGTCCCCCGCGCGGCTATCGCGGGCGCGACTTCTGCTGGTGGCTCGGTGTGCTCGGCGAGTGGGATGCAGAAATCATGCGTCCGGGCCGCGAGCACGTGACCATTGCAGTGAGCGGCGCGCACGGCGGCCATACCGTGGACTTTCGACGTCTGGCGCATCAGGGCGTCATGCTCACCGGGCTGACGCGATCGTTCGAGGCCGGTGTGGTGCATTTTCAGGATGACCTTGCAGAGAACATCGCGCGCGGCGACGAAAACTATTTGTCGCTGCTCGATGCTGCGGATGCCTACGCCGCGCGCAATGGTCTCGATCTTCCCGAAGAGCCGGAAGCCCGCGTCATTCCGCCCGATCCGGCGTGCCTGACGAACCCGTTGCGTGATCTCGATCTGGCGCAAGCCAACGTCACGTCGATCATCTGGGCGACGGGCTACGCCGTCGATTTCCGCTGGCTGCAAGTCGATGCCTTTGGCGAGAACGGCAAGCCGAAGCATCAACGCGGTGTTTCGCAGGAGCCGGGTGTGTATTTCCTCGGTCTGCCGTGGCTCTCGCGCCGTGGATCGTCGTTCATCTGGGGCGTGTGGCACGACGCGCGGCATATCGCGGACCACATCGCCACCCAGCGCAAATATCTCGCCTATTACGACTCGCCAACGACCTGAGGGGAACGCCATGAGCCAACCGACGCATACCCGTATCCGCATGTTCAACACGAAGGAGACGTATCCGAATCAATCGCTCGATAACGATCTTTGTCAGGCGGTGCGCGCGGGGAACACGGTCTACGTGCGCGGGCAGATCGGTACCGACTTCGCCGGCAATCTGGTCGGGCTGGGCGATCCGCGTGCGCAGGCCGAGCAAGCCATGAAGAACGTCAAGCAACTGCTCGAAGAGGCCGGCAGCGACTTGTCGCACATCGTCAAGACGACCACGTACCTGACCGACGTGCGCTTTCGCGAGCCGGTTTATCGCGAAGTGGGGAAGTGGCTCAAAGGCGTGTTTCCGATTTCCACGGGGCTGACCGTGGTCGCGCTGGGGCAGCCCGAATGGCTGATGGAAATCGATGTCATCGCCGTGATTCCGGACGGCTGGACGCGTCCCGGCGCATAAGGCACGTAAGCGAGGTAAGGAGCAAACATGACCTTCTCAATCGTTGGACGATGTGAAAAGACCGGACAACTCGGCATTGCGATCAGTTCGTCAAGTATTGCTGTCGGGGCCCGGTGCCCGTGGCTGTGCGCGAATGTCGGCGCGGTGTCCACACAGAACGTTACGCTGCCTGCGCTGGGGCCGCAGATTCTGGACCGTCTCGCAGAGGAAGCCGATGACCCGGCAACTGCACTGAGCCGAACGCTGGCCGCCAGCGACTGGAGCGAGTACCGGCAGGTCACCGTGCTCGACGCGCAGGGGCGCACGGCGTTCTTCAGCGGCGAGCAGACGCTGGGGATCTACAACGCCGTCGCCGGTGCGCAGTGCGTCGCCGCCGGCAACATGTTGCGGGGGCGCGAGGTCATCGACGCCATGATCCCGGCATTCGAGAACACGCCCGGCCCGCTGGCTGACCGGTTGCTCGCGGCGATGCATGCGGCCATGGCCAGTGGCGGAGAAGCCGGACCGGTGCACTCGGCGGCGCTGAAGATCGTCGGCGACCTGATCTGGCCCATCGTCGACCTGCGCGTGGATTGGGCCGACGAGGACCCGATCGGCAAGCTCGATGGACTTTGGCAAGCCTACAAGCCGCAAATGCAGGATTACGTGACGCGTGCCCTGAACCCCACGGCCGCGCCGAGCTATGGAGTGCCGGGCGATGAATGAGCTGTCGAGCCGCGCGCTGCTGGAAACGCTGATTGGATTCCCCACCGTCAGCCGCGATTCCAATCTGGCGCTGATCGAGTTCATTCGCGATTACCTTGCGCAACACGGGGTGCCGAGCGAACTCTTCTACAACGAGGAGCGCACCAAGGCCAATCTGTTCGCGACCATCGGTCCGCAAGATCGCGGCGGCATTGTGCTCTCGGGGCACACCGACGTCGTGCCGGTCGACGGACAGGCGTGGACGGTCGATCCGTTTCGCCTCATCGAGAAAGAGGGGCGGCTTTACGGGCGTGGGACGGCCGACATGAAGGGCTATATCGCCTCGGTACTGGCGGCAGTGCCGACCTTCGTCGCGCGTAATCTGCGTATTCCCGTGCATCTGGCGTTCTCGTATGACGAGGAGATCGGCTGCCTTGGCGTGCGCCCCATGCTCGCCGAACTGGCCAAGCGCCCGCACAAACCGGTGCTATGCCTGATCGGCGAGCCGACCGCGCTCAAACCGGTGCTCGGTCACAAGGGCAAGCTGGCAATGCGTTGCTGCGTCAAGGGCGCACCGTGCCATTCGGCGTATGCGCCTTATGGCGTCAATGCCATTCAGTACGCAGCGCGGCTCATCAACTGTCTGGAAGATATCGGAGAAGAACTCGCTGATCCCGAGTATCACGACACGCGCTTCGATCCGCCGTTCTCCACTGTGCAGACTGGCGTCATCAGGGGCGGACGCGCGCTGAACATCGTGCCCGCCGAATGCGAGTTCGATTTTGAAGTGCGCGCGTTGCCGGGGTTCGATGCGTCTCACGTCGCCCGCACATTGCAGCACTACGCCGAGACGGATCTGCTGCCGAAGATGCGCGCCGTGAAACCGGACACCGACATTCGTCTCGTCGAGTTATCGGCGTATCCGGCGCTGGCGACACCGCCCGACAGCGATGCCGCGCGGCTGCTGGCGATGCTGTGCGACTCGCGGGAATTCGGTACGGTGGCGTTCGGCACCGAGGGCGGATTGTTCAACGAAGTGGGTATTCCGACCGTGGTGTGTGGCCCGGGCAGTATGGATCAGGGGCACAAGCCGGATGAGTTCGTGAGCCTCGAACAACTCGAAGGCTGCGACGCAATGCTGCGCCGCCTCGCCGATCACCTTGCGACCTGACGGGCGCGGCAATCTATACAATTCACTTCCATCAGCGCAACGAGGCAGTGAGCGATGGATAGTGTAGAGAACGTGCGAGCCTTCCTCGCGGTGGCCGAAATGGGGAGCTTCACGGCGGCAGCGCGCCGGCTGGATGTGTCGGCGCCAGTGGTGACAAAGCGGGTCAGTGCGCTCGAGAAGGAGCTGCATGTTCTGCTCTTTCAACGCACCACCCGCAGCCTGACCCTGACCGCGTCCGGGCGCGACATGCTCGGCAGCGCCCGCGACTTTCTGGCGGCCTATGAGCGGCTGTCCGAGCGCGCGGCGGTGGATGATCGCTCACTCGGCGGCCGCTTACGCGTTAAAGCGCCCGCGTCGTTCACGAACCACTTTCTCGGCAAGCTGCTCAACGAGTTCTTCCTCACCCATCCCAAGGCAAGTCTCGAACTGCAACTGGCGAACCGGGCCGTCGATCCGGTGCTGGAGAATTTCGACTTCGTCATTACCGGGCTACCCGTCACGTATGACGGCGTCGAAGAGTTTCCGTTGTGCCCGTTCAAACGGCTGGTCTACGCGTCGCCCGGTTATCTGGCGCTGCACGGCACGCCAGAGCACCCGTCCGAACTGCCCGGCCATCGCTGCCTGCTTTATTCGTACCAAAGCACCGTGCGCACGTGGACCTTCACCGACGCGCGCGCCGGCGACATTCAGGTCAGCGTCGACGGTGGCTTTGCCACCAACGATATCGACGCCATGCACAACGCCTGCGTCGACGGCATGGGTGTGGCGATACTCCCGCGCTATCGCGCCAACGACAGCGTGCGGGCAGGCCGTCTGGTGCAGTTGCTACCCGGCTTCGGGCTGCCGGACTACTGGATCAAAGTGTTGCGTCCGGCCAATCATCACAACCCCAAGCTGTTCCATGCGCTGCTCGACTTCCTCGTCGCAGGGCTCGCCAGACTGGAGGAGCAGGGCACTTACCTGTGACCTTGCAGGCGGCGTGTTTCGTCTGCCAATCCCAATCTTCGGGTGACTCGCGATTATTTCCGAATCGCGTGTTCTGAACTTCCACTTCGCCCCTATATTGCGGGGCCGCGTTCGCCCATTATCTGGGCCAGCCGTGCGCTGCCTGCCAGACGCGCGGTACCCAAGACAATAAGAGAGATACAGGAGACAACCGTGAAGCACTGGATCGCTTGCCTGCCCCTTGCGGCATGCTCGCTGAGCGCGTTCGCACAAAGCAACGTGACTATCTACGGCGCGGTCGACGCCGCCATGACCTACGTGAACAACAGCGGCGGCAAGTCCGCGTGGCAGGCAGCCAGCGGCGGGCGCGCGGGCGACAAGTTCGGCTTCAGCGGGGTTGAGGATCTGGGCGGCGGCTTGTCGGCGATCTTCACGCTCGAAGCGGGCTTCAACATCATGAACGGGGCCTCGCAGCCCGCCAACACGATGTTCGGCCGGCAGGCGTTCGTCGGCTTCTCGGACAAGCGGCTCGGTACGCTGACGATCGGTCACCAGTATTCGATGACCAACGACTACTTTGTGCCGCTGTCCACGTCGTTCATGTTTGCCGGTGGTCTGGGCGCGACGCTGGGCGATATCGACGGCTCGTGGAATTACAACAAGATCAACAACGTCATCAAGTACGAGAGCCAGACCTACGCCGGACTGAAGTTCAGCACGATGCTCTCGCTGGGTAACGTGGCGGGCAACTTCGCACAGGACCGGACGTACGGCTTCGGTGCTTCGTACACGAGCGGCGGTCTGCAAGTGGCGGGCGCGTACATGAACATGCGCACGCCGGGCACGTCGATCTTTGGCGCAGCCACTTCGGCGCAGCCGGGGGCGGCCTATTCGAACCCGGTCACCAACCCGATCTTCCAGAACTACGTCACGGCCAATAGCGAGCAGGTGGTTGGCGGTGGCGCGAAGTACACGTGGGGCAACTCGCAGGTGTCGGCCATGTACGAGAACGTGCGCTTTCTCGACATCGTGCGCACGGCGGCCAACCCGCTGGCACCGCCCAATGCCGTTTTCAACAACTATCAGATCAACTACGGGTACTCGTTTTCGCCTCGCACGATGGCGGGTATCGGCTACCAATACAGCTTCGCGCCCGGTGGACATTACCAGTCGGTAGAAGGCGGCGCGGCCTACAATTTCTCCAAGACGACGTACCTCTACGGCATCGTCGTCTGGCAGCACGCGAGCGGGCACGATTCGACGGGCAATGTGGCCGTGGCCGACATTTTCGGCCTGACGGCATCGACCACGCCCAATCAAATGGCCGTGCGCGTGGGTTTGCGCAAGCTGTTCTGACCTCATCGACCTATCGATATCTCGACGGAACCTGAACTCGCATGCCAAACATCAACACCTCAGCGACCGGGCCGGCCCCGCTGGATCTGCAATCGTTTCTCGACGGACGCCGGATGTCGGGGCTTCAGTGGCGCGTGGTCGTCCTGTGCTTTCTGATCGTCGCCATCGACGGTATCGACATCGGACTGGCGGCCTACATCGCACCGGCCGTGCGCCGCGAGTGGGGCCTGTCGGTCGCAGAACTCTCGCCGATTTTCGTCTCGGCACTGATCGGCATGATGGCCGGCTCGCTGCTGTTCGGGCCGTTGGCCGACCGGCGCGGGCGGCGCTTCGTGTTGCTGGCGTCGGTGGCAACCTTCGGGCTCGCGACGCTGGCCACGCTGTTCGCGACCAACGTCACCGAACTATCGGTGCTGCGCTTCATCGCCGGTGCGGGCATCGGCGGCGCTTCGCCCGCAGCGGTCACGCTGACCGCTGAGTACGCGTCGGGCAAGCGCAAGCTGTCGATCATCACGCTGATGATGTGCGGCAATTCCATGGGGTCCGCTTTTGGTGGCGTGGTGGCCTCGCAGATCATCGAGCGGCACGGCTGGCACGCCATGGTGCTCGTGGGCGGGGTATTGCCGATTCTGCTGTTACCGGTGCTGTGGGCGCTGTTGCCCGAGTCGATGCGCTTTCTCGCGCTGCGCCGTCCCCATGAGCAGGAGCGCCTGCGCGCATTGGGGCGCCGCATCGCGCCCGATGTTGTGACGCCGCAGACCACCTTCGTTGCCCTTGAGAAGAAGCAAAGCCGCTCGCCGGTGCGCGAACTGCTGGTGGCGCCTTATGCACGCGGCACGTTGCTGCTGTGGGCCGCGTTCTTCATGGGCCTTTCGGTGCTGTACCTGATGGCAAGCTGGCTGCCGACCATCATCACGAATTCCGGTGGCTCGATGCGCAACGCGGCACTCATTACCGCGCTGTGGTCGATTGGCGGCACCACGGGTGGTCTGCTGCTCGGCCGGGTGATGGACAGCGCGCGACCGGCATGGGTGCTGGGCGCGGCCTACGCGGTGGCGTTCGTGACGGTGATCTGCATCGGCCGCACCTTCGGCAATGCGGCCGTGCTAGCTCCGCTCGTGTACATCGCAGGCGTTTGCATCAGCGGCACGCAGGTCGGCCTCAACGGTCTCGCGGCAACGTATTACCCGACGGCGAACCGGGCGACGGGCGTGGCTTGGGCAACCGGTATCGGCCGCTTCGGTTCGATCCTTGGTTCGAGCGTCGGCGGCTTGCTGCTCGGCTCGGGCATGGCGTATCCGGTGCTATTCGCGATCGTCGGTGTGCCTGCGCTGGTCGCCGCGTTCTGCATGTTCGCGATGCCCGCGACCCGCCGTGAACCCGCCCCGGCTTTGGCGCCCATCAGCCGTTGACCACTGCACCCCTACTTTTACGACTACTGGATACCACGACTCATGGCATTTCCCGGTCCGGCATTTCTCGCGCTTTGGAATGACGTCACGCCGCAGCACGCGCAGGAATACAACCGCTGGCACACGCGCGAGCACGTGCCGGAGCGCGTCGGCATCGACGGCTTTATCGAGGGGCGGCGCTATCGGCACGCGCTGCCGGGGCAGCGGGAGTACTTCACCGCTTACGGCGCGGTGTCGCCCGAAGTGTTCCGTTCGATGGCGTATCTGAACGTGATCGACGAGCCGACCCCGTGGTCGGCCAACATGCGCTCGACCTTGACGCACGTGTTGCGCGCGCCTTGCCGGACGCTGGGGTCCGTGGGCGGGGGCACCGGCGGGGCAGTGGCGTGCGTTCGCCTGCAAGCCGCATCTCCGACGCCGTCGACGTCATCGGGTGCCATCTCGCCATTGCTCGACGCATGTGCTGCGCTGGACGGTGCCGTCGCCGCGCATCTGGGCGAAGTCTTCGACGCGCAGCCGAACGCCTTTGCCCATTGGACGGCAGCCGATATGCCCACGCATGTTCTGCTTGTGGAGACGGAGGATATGGCGGCAGCAGAGGCATTGCGCGAACGCATTGCATCGCTTGCGACCGATGCGTTGCCGGTGCTGGCGCCGCCTGCCGTTGATGTGTATTCGCTGATCTTTGCGATCGGCCACGATGATGTCGATGCGTCGCTGCGCCGCACACGGTAATCGCTTGCGGCGACGCAAGACAACAAGATTGATGGAGTCCCCCCGATGAAAGCCCTTCAGAAAACAACCGCTGCCTTCGGCCTTGAGTGGCGCGACGTTCCCGAACCTGAACAGCCCGGTGCGCTCGATGTCATCGTCGACGTGACGGCCGCCGGCATTTGCGGCAGCGATGTGCACATCTACGACTGGTCGGGTGGCTACGACTTCCTTCGATCCGCCTTCCCGGTGACGCTGGGCCACGAGTTTGCGGGCCGTGTTGCCACACTCGGTGCCGAAGTCGATACGCTGCAAATCGGCGATGCGGTCGTTGTCATCCCCTCGGTCGAATGCGGCGTATGTGAATACTGCGTCTCCGGGTGCGTCGATGAGTGCCGCGACCGCCGGGGCATCGGCATGATGCGCGACGGCGCATTTGCCAGCCGTGTGCGCGTGCCCGCGCGCAACTGCCTGACGCTGCCGTCCGGGCTGGATGCCGGTGTCGCGTCGCTGGCAGAGCCGCTGTCCATCGGAATGTCGGCGGTCAAGACGGCGGAAGTGCAAGCCGGTGACCGTGTGCTGGTCATGGGCCCGGGCACGATCGGTCAGGCGATTGCGGTGCTGGCGAAGGCGCGCGGCGCCCGCGTGGCGATCGTCGGCCACAACGATGCGGAACGTCTCGCGACGGCCCGTGCGCTGGGTATCGACGCGACGCTGGATCTCCACGGCGCCCCGGAAGGTGCGATGCGCACGCTATTGGGCGAGAACGAATACGACATTGTCATCGAGGCGACGGGCGTTGGCGCGGCGGTGCAAGCCGGGCTGGACGTGTTGCGACCGTCGGGCGTGTTCGTGGTCTGTGGCATCCACGGCAAACCGATCAGCTTCGATGGCGCGAAGCTCGTACGCCAGCGTCACCAGATTCGCGGGACGTACCGGGCGACGCGCGCGACGTGGCAGGAGGTGCGTGATTTTCTGGTGGAAAACCACGCGTCGCTCGCACCGATGGTCACGCACCGGCTGCCGCTGGCGCAGGCCATCGACGGGTTCGAGATGGCGCGCAACAAGATCGGTTCGAAGATCGTACTGGTGCCCTGATCGCGGGGCGTGCAAGTTGGCGTCATGGGGGAGGGCGATTCAACTCACCGCCCCCATCACGACGCTGACAGTGTGCTCACGCCCGTCGTCGATCAAGGCGACGTGTTTCGACCCCGGCGGCAGTCGTTCACCGTCGACATCGATCGATGTAATCCCCTGTGTCACCCCCTGCGGGTTCGTGAACGTCACGAGATAGCGCGACTTGCCATGCCGGTAAGTGAGTCGGAATTGCCGCCACTCGTGCGGGATGCAAGGGGCGAGCGTCAGCGACTCGCCGTGCTTTTTCACGCCAAGGATGTACTCCACCGCGCCGCGATACATCCATCCGGCGGAACCCGTGTACCACGTCCATCCGCCGCGCCGCACGTGCGCGGGCGCGGCGTAGACATCGCCCGCCATCACGTAGGGCTCTACCTTGTAGGCGTGGACACCTGCGCGGGTGCTCGCATGGTTGATCGGGTTGAGCATCTTGAACATCTCGCTCGCCCGATCGCCATCGCCAAGCATGGCGTGCGCGATCATGCACCACGCGGCCGCATGGGTGTACTGGCCGCCGTTCTCCCGCACGCCGGGCACGTAACCCTTGATGTACCCGGGGTCCAGCGGTGTCTTGTCGAACGGCGGTGTCAGCAGCAACACCAGATCGTCGCCGGAGCGCACCAGGTAATGCTCGACCGATTCCATCGCACGGCGCTGACGTTCGGCTTCTCCCGCGCCGGAAATCACGCTCCAGCTTTGCGCGATGGAGTCGATGCGGCACTCGGCGTCACCGGCTCTGCCCAGCGGCATGCCGTCGTCAAAGTACGCGCGCAGATACCATGCGCCGTCCCAAGCGCCGTTGTTCAATGCCGCTTTTAGCTTGCGGGCGTGCTCGCGCCACCGTTTTGCGGCAAGCGTCGCACCGCGCGCGTCGGCGATGGGGGCGAATGCGCTCAGCGTGGCGTACAGAAACCAGCCGAGCCAGATGCTTTCGCCCTTGCCTTGATAACCCACGCGGTTCAGCCCGTCGTTCCAGTCGCCACCGCCGATCAGCGGTAAGCCGTGCGTGCCGGTGGTCAGGCTGCATTCGATTGCGCGCTCGCAATGTTCGAACAACGTGCCGGTCACCGCGCTCACGGTCGGTGCGAAGTACGCGTTCTCATCGTCTGCCGGGACCGGCGGCCCCTCCAGATACGGCACGTGCTCATCGAGTACGGCAACATCACCGGTCTGGTCGAGGTAGTGCGCCAGCACGTAAGGGAGCCAAAGCCGGTCGTCGGAAATATGGGTGCGCACGCCGCGATCCGCCGGCGGATGCCACCAGTGCTGCACATCGCCCTCGGCGAATTGATGCGCCGCTGCTTTCAGCAAGTGGGCGCGTGTCAGGTCGGGACGCGTGAGCGTCAGCGCCATGGAATCCTGAAGCTGGTCGCGAAATCCGTAGGCACCGCTCGCCTGATAAAACGCCGTGCGGGCCCACATGCGGCACGCGACGACCTGATACAGGAGCCACCCGTTCACCATCAGATCGGCGGTGCGATCGGGGGTCTCCACTTGCAGTTGCGTCAGCGTGTCGTGCCATTGCGCCCGGGCATCGGCGAGCACGTCGAGCGGCGGCTGACGGCGATACTGCTGGATCCATTGGCGGGCCGAGTCGCGATCGGCTGCCTGACCCAGCATGAACGTCAGTTGCACGCGTTCACCCGGTGCCAGTGAGACCTGCGTGAGCAGCGCACCACACGGGTCGAGTCCCGCGCCGGTCCAGTTGCTCAACTGCCCCGCCGGTGCGAGTGCCACCGGCTGTGAAAGATTGCCGTTACGGCCGATGAACTCGGTTCGATCCCCGGTCCAGCCGGTTTGTTTGCCCAGCCAGTCGATAAACGCAATGCGCTCGCCAAACTCGGCGTTGCGTCGATTGCTTGCCAGCATGGCGCCGGTCGCCGGATCGATCTCGGTCACGATGAAAGGCGCATTGGCGGCTCGGTCGCTGCCAAGCACCCATTCCACATAGCCCGTCACCGAGAGCTTTCGATGATGCCGCGACCGGTTCTCCAGCGTGAGCACCGAGAGCTTGACCGGGTCGTGCCAGCTGACAAACTGCGTCAACTCGCTTCTGATGCCATGCGCGGTGTGCTCGAAGCGGCTGTAACCGTGACCGTGCGCCGCGATGTATCGCGTGTTTTCCAGCCGAATCGGCAACGCCGTTGGTGTCCACAACTCGCCGCTCTCGTCGTCGCGCAGATAGAACGCTTCGCTGCATGGGTCCGCGACGGGGTCGTTCGACCATGTCGTCAGTTGATTCTCGTGACTGTTCTCTGCCCACGTGTACCCGGCCCCCGACTCGGAGACCTGAAAACCGAAATGCGGGTTGGCCACAATGTTGATCCACGGCGCGGGCGTGCGCTGGCCCCGGCCCAGCACGGTGACGTATTCCGCACCTTGTTCAGCGAAGCCACCCAGCCCGTTGAAACACTCCAGCACGGGTAGGGCGGCAGGGGCGTCGTCGATGTCTGGTGCGCGTTCCGACTGAAGGTGGGCGACGGGCACGACGCGGCGACTCTCGACGCGACGCATGCGTACCACCTGCTCCTCGAGGCTGCCTTGCTTGGCACCCGCCAGCACGGCGCGTGCGGTGCTGAGCAACAGGGTCAGTTCGTCCGGCGCCATGGCGTCGGCGCGAAGCACGAAGATGCCGCCATGACGCGAGCCGGGGGCCGGTGTCACCTGCGCACCGCTCACCATCGTTTGCAGCGCGCCTTGCAACTCTTGGATGTAAGACACCTTGCGCTCGTTCAGGATCACCAGATCGACCGGCAACCCCTTGCCTTGCCAGTACTCATGCGCGCGCAGCAGTTGTCTGACGGTGTCGCGGTCATCCATGTCGTCCACCCGCACCAGCACGATCGGCAGGTCGCCGGAGATGCTGAACTTCCATAGCGCCTGCACGCTCAGCGTGTTGCGCTTGAGAAGATCGCCGCCGGGGCGCATCACGGGGTCGGAGTAAAGCACGCGATTGGCGAGGTATTGGAAGAGATGCGCCTCGTCGGCGGTGATGCCCAAGTGATGCAGGTTGACCTGACCCTGTGTCCACGCGAGCGTCGAAGCGCGCTCGAAACAGGCGGGGTCGTGGTACTTGTCGGTCAGATCGCGGATGGCGTCCTGCGAGTCGGCCACCATCGTGGCAAAGACGATATGTTCGGTCGCTCCCGCTGCGATGGTCACGCGCTTGCGCAGGCTGAAAATCGGGTCAAGCACCGAGCCGACGGTATTCGACAGCGGCCGGCCGTCCATGATCGCCACGGCATTGCGGATCGACCGGCCACGCCCGAGGAAGCACACCCGGTCGGTCTCGTAGCCGACGTTATCGCCCGGCGTGGCACTGGCCAGCACGTGTGCCGCCCAGACGGGTTTGTCCGTGCTGCTGCGCGGGCGTCGCATGGCCACCAGCCCATGCACTTCGGGCAGATATTCGGTCTGGACAAACAGGTTGGAGAAGGCCGGATGCGCCGCGTCGGTCGCCATCGGGGCGAGCACGACTTCGGCGTAGGAGGTCACTTCGATTTCGTGACTGTCGGCGCCGGCGTTGGTAATCGACAGACGCCGGATCTCGGCGTTGTCTTCGGGCGAGACCATGATTTCCAGCGAGGTGACGATCGGGCCTTCCTGACGGACGATGCAGGCGCGGTCTTCGGAGAAAGACACCTCGTAGCGTTCGGGCTCGAGGCCCAGCGGCTGAAACGCGGCAGACCACACCTCGCCGCTTGCGGTATCGCGCAGGAACAGGTGGCTGCCCCACGCGTCGCAGGTCGGGTCTTCGCGCCAGCGCGTGACGGCGAGGCCGGCACAGAGGCTGTAGCCCGAACCGGCGGTGGTGACCATCACCGAGTACTCGCCGTTGGACAACAAGTGGGTCGACGGGATGGCCTGATTGGCGGACTGATATCGCCGCACCACCGGCACGGTCGTCTGGGCGGCGCGCACAGTATCGGCCACATCGGGTGTGAGGTCGACGACGCCGATTTCTCGCGGGTTGGCCTCGTGCAGCAGGAGGTCGGCCGCATGCACCAGCGGCTGTCGATGAAAGCGCTGACGCATGACACCGCCGAGCAACACGTTGGCCATCGCCACCAGCGCCATGCCTTGGTGATGGGCCATGTAGGTACGAACAGGCACGGCGGTGCAGTTCTGCGGCAGTCGTGAGGGCGTGTAGTCGACCGCATCGTAATAGCCGTAGACGCCACGGCCGCCGACCGCGTCGAGGCGCTGAAAGTTGGTCACGGCGTGGGGCGCGTCGAACATGGCCGCGAGGGCCGTGGCGTAGGGCGCGATGACCAGATTCTGCGCAAGGCCGCGTTTGAGCGCCAGTTCCGGTACGCCGAACGCCGCATATTGATAGGTCAGCGAGCGGTCGCGCACGTTGTAGGCGGACTCCGAGATACCCCACGGCACGTCGCGCTCGCGGCCATATGCCCGCTGGCATGCAACCGCTAATTCGCAACTCAGATCCAGCAGACTGTGCCGCGGGTATTGCATCACCAGTGAGGGCATCAGGTATTCGAACATCGATCCCGACCACGACATCAGCACGGCCGACCGGCCGTACGGAATCATGCTGCGCCCCAGCCGGAACCAGTGGGTGGCTGGCACGTCGCCCTTCGCAATCGCGATAAAGCTTGTCAGATGCGCTTCCGACGCCAGCAGATCGTAGTACGAGTTGTCGAGCTCGACCTCGTTGACCCGGAAGCCGATGGCAAACAGCCGGCGGTCGGTGTCGAACAGAAACTGGAACTCCATTTCATCGAACAGCTTGCGCGCGGTCTGCGACACCGCGTTCAGTCGCGCGACGATCGCTGCACGCGCGATGGTGTCGACCGGCTCGGCGGCGGTGGCCTCGTCTTTGTCGGTGGCCGCCTCTGTGACGGGCGGCGCATGCAGTGGCAGGTCGCGTAGATGGCTGGTTACGTCGGCACGGATGGCATTCGCCCACGCGAGCACCTCGCTGTGCGCGGCGTCCCCGCGCTCCTGCGCGAAGGTCTGGGCCAGATCGACCAGCGTGGTCGCCAGCGAGTCCAACAGATGCCAACGCCAGCGCCAGTGCTCGGCTGCGACCGCAAGGGTCACGTCCGGTGTGCCCGTCGCCGTAGCGCCGGGCGATGCAATCAGCGTTTGTTCGAGCGCATCGAGTCCTTCGATCAACTGACTGCGATTGACGGTGAGCGTGCGCCGGTCGTCACGCTCGCGGTCGATGGCGTCACGCAGCAGCCGGGCAGCATCGCGCACGCCATCGAGCTGGGTCGTCGAACAGACCGGTTGCCGGGCCATGTCGGCACAGCCGCCCATGACGGCCAGCAGGTGGGCCGCCAGATTGCCGCTGTCGACGGTCGACACGTATTGCGGCAGCAGGGGCTCAAGCGTCTGCGTGTCGTACCAGTTGAAGAAATGTCCGCGGTAGCGGGGCAATTGCGCCAACGTGCCCAGCGTTGCCTCCAGCCGGTCGATGGCCTCCATCGTGCCGATCCAGCCGAAGTCGCGTGCCGACAGCACCGACAGCAGATAGAGGCCGAAGTTGGTCGGCGAACTGCGATGCGCGACGACGGGTAGCGGGTCTTCCTGAAAGTTGTCCGGCGGCAGATGGTGCTCGGCGTCGTTCACGAACGTGGCAAAGAAGCGCCAGATGCGCCTGCCGGCCATACGCATGGCCGGCACGTCGCTGGCAGCAAGCCGGGGCAGCGGCTTGAGCCACGCCGCGTGGCTGATCCATTGCGCGATCAGCGGTGAGACCGCCCACGCCAGCAGAAAGGGCGCGGCGACGAACAGGCTGTGCGGCCGCCCGTACGCCACGGCCGCTGCGGCCAGCCCGGTGATGACGATGGCACCGCGCAACGACCAGAAAAACTCACCGACCGAGCGCCCGGCCAGCAGCTTGGTCTGCGCGGCCGTGACCCACTCCAGCAGGCGCCGGCGCGAGATCAGCAGGCGGTAGAGGGTACGCGCGATGGCGTCGGCGGCCAGCCACGCATGGTTGGCCAGCATGGTGACGACGATGGCCGTGTGGCCGATGGCCCAGAGCACATCGCGTCCCACCGCCCGCCAATGGCTGCGCAATGAAATGCCCCGTTCACCCGGAAACAGACCGTGACCGATCATCAAAATCGCGGGGGCGCTGATGGCGAGCAATACCAGACTCGTCCACACGCCGACCGGCGCATTCGTCAGTATCCAGCCGCAGAGCAGCGTGCCGAGCATCGCAGGCGCCGACAGCGAGCGCCGCAGGTTATCCAGCATCTTCCAGCGCCCGACGGCAGGCAGCTTCTCGCCGTTCGTACCGAACAACCACGGCAGCAGTTGCCAGTCACCGCGTATCCAGCGGTGCAGGCGGGCGGCGGCAACCTGCGCGTTCGACGGAAAGTCTTCGAACAATTCGATATCGGTCACCAGCCCGCAGCGCGCGAAGATGCCTTCGAACAAGTCGTGACTGAGAATGGTGTTCTCAGGAATTCTGCCGGTGAGCGATGTTTCGAACGCGTCGACATCGTACAGCCCCTTGCCGATGTAGCTGCCTTCGCCGAGCAGGTCCTGATAGACGTTCGATACGGCGCCGGCATACGGATCGATACCGCAGGGCCCGGAGAACAAACGCTGATAGACGGACCCTTCGTGAAGCGTCGGCAACGACGGCGTAATGCGCGGCTGAAGTACGCCGTAGCCTTCGACGACACGTCGCGTCACCGGGTCGATCCCCGGTCGATTGAGCGGATGGGCGGCAGTGCCCACCAGTTGGCGCACTGCATCGATCGGCAGCCGTGTATCGCTGTCGAGGGTGATGACGTAGCGCACGTCCGTCGGGGCTTGCGGTGGCACGCCGTCGATATCGACAAACGATGTGTCGGTGGCGCCACGTAGCAGTCGATTGAACTCGTGAAGCTTGCCGCGTTTGCGCTCCCAAGCCAGCCACTTGCGCTGTGCTTCGTTCCACAGCCGGCGGCGATGGAACAGGAAGAATCGCGGCGAGTTGCCACTCACATGGGCATACCGAGCGTTAAGCATCGCGACACGTTCACTCGCGGCCGTCAGAAGGGGCAGGTCGCTCTCGAGATGTTCCGAATCGGCGTCTTTCCAGTCCGAGAGCAGGGCAAAGTAGACGTCGCCCGCCGCATTGGCTAGGTAGTGCAGTTCGAGCTGATCGACTTGCTCGTTGATACCCGCTTCGTTCGTCAGCAGCGTCGGCACGACGACGAAGGTCCTAAGCGTCGAGGGAACCCCCTGCGCGAGCGCCATGCGGGGCAGATGGCGTGGCACGATCAACTTGGTCAGTATTTGGTCGATCGCCATCACGGCCAGATCGGAGGCAGGGATGGCGGCGAAGAGCGCGAGCAGCAGCAGCCCGAGTACGCTCACGCCTGCCTGATGACTCAACCACAGCGGGTTGGCCAGAATCAACGCGCTCAGGCCAACGATCGAGGCGATGTAGAGTGCCGATCCACGCGACGTGTAGGCGCGAAGGCAGCGCTGCGCGAACGGCACCCGATAACCGATTTCGCGCTCGAACTCGCGTCGCCCCGCCGCGAGCAGGTAATAGCCCGGATCGGCGCGCCGTTGCATGTCATGGTTATCGGTTGCCTGATCGAGTCCATTCGGCGGGCGCGTGGACGGGTGCGCAATCGCTTGAGCGGCGGCCGCGGACTTGGCATTCAGCGCATCGGCAACGGCCAGCTCGGCGAGCGGCGAACGTGCTGCCAGTGTTTCGATCTCGTGCCGATACTGGTCGCGCGTGGCGAAATCCATCTCGGCGTAGCCCGGGTTGCGGCGTAACTGCGCATCGACAAGACTCACGTCCTCGAACAGCGGCTGCCAGTCGAACGAGCGCATATCGCGCAAGCTGCCGACAAGGTTGCGCACCGACATGTTGGCCGCTGCCTGACTGGCGTGCTCCGCCTGCACCACGTCGTCCGACGAATGCCCCTGTCTGGCTAACTGCTCGTTGAGCCATTGCAGCGAGGTGTCTTGATAGCGCAAGCGCTGGATCAGCTGCACGGCAAAGGCGGGTTCGAACGGTTCGACAAAACGCGGCGGACTGCTGACTGGCGGGCCTGCCGCCTGCGGTATGCGGCCGTCCAGGGCCAGCAGGTCGTCGGCGTACTTGTCGGCGGCTTCGCGGCTGGCTTGCGTGCGCGTGACGTGAACACTCAGGCGCCTCAGGTTTTCGATCATCACGGCGCGCAGGGTCAGCGGCATGGCCCATAGCTCGGCCATCGTCAGTGGCTCGACCTTCTGGTAAGCGAGCACGAAACAACGCAACAGCGTGGGATCGAACCGGCTGTCGGTGTGGGCCACAAACGCCCACATCACGCCATAGATGCGCGGATACCCCCTGAGTGGACCATCGAGCAACTGCGGCAGGTTTCGGTAGGCGCGCGCGCCGACTCCGTGGCGTACTTCGGTGAACTGGCCGGATACGGCCCGGAAGTTGTCGAGCAGCCACTCTGCGGCGGGCGTGATCGAGCGGCGGCGCAAGGTGGCTTGTGCGGTGGCGTCGTAACAATGGCGCAGCACGCGCTCGTTGTCTGCGGCGCGTGAGGCCAGCGCGCGGGCATTGGGGGCGCGCGGCGAGATTCGCTGGGCTTGGGCAAGACTGACGGCGTGCTGCTCAAGCCGTTCACGGCTGAACAGTTCCGCTCGAATCGGCGACTCTGAGGGACCGAAGTCGTTGGCTGCATGATTCGCGCCCATAAAGCGCGAGATGCGCGGCAATTCCCACATATTGACGTCTCCGGAGCGGCAAGCAACGGCCCTTTTCGGTGAAAAGGGCATCCGCCCTTTATCCGCTGGCGCCGGCACGCTGTCCGTCCGGTAGCGGACGGACAGGCCTCATGTCGATGTGCGTACGCCAGCGGACCGACGACGCGGGGCCGATCGGAGAGGCTCGGTGCAGGCGTCTTCGCGTTCGGTATGGCCCGTGTGGGCGCGCGATCCCAACGACGCAGTCCGACACTTCAACGCAGTGAGAACGCTAAACACCATGAGCGAAGACACCTATGCCAATGCCGGACGTCCGGCGTCCAAGGCAAAGCTGACCGAGTTACCCGCGTGGCACGCCCTGACGCAACACGTTCAGCGCATGCGACGGGTGCATCTGCGGCAACTGTTCGCCGCCGATACCACCCGAGGCGAGCGCTTTTCGCTGCAAGCCTGCGGCTTGTACCTCGACTACGCCAAGAACCTGATCACCACCGAGACGATCGACCTGCTCGTCTCGCTCGCAAACGCCTGCGGGCTGCCCCGGCAAATCGAAGCGATGTTCACCGGGCAGAAAATCAATGTGAGCGAGGACCGCGCGGCGCTGCATATCGCCTTACGCGCACCGCGCACGCAGACGATCCTGCTCGATGGCCACGATGTCGTGGCAGAGGTGCACGCGGTGCTCGACCGGATGACGGCGTTCACCTCGGCCGTGCATCGCGGCGAATGGCGAGGCTATTCCGGGAAACGCCTGCGCAACGTCGTGAACATCGGCATCGGCGGGTCGGACCTTGGTCCGGTGATGGCCTATCACGCGCTGCGGCAATATGCATCGAAAGAGATGGTGTTCCGTTTCATCTCGAATGTGGATGGCAGCGACTTTCTCGAAGCGACGCAGGATCTCGACCCTGCCGAAACGCTGTTCATCGTGTGTTCGAAGACCTTTCGCACGAAGGAAACACTGACCAACGCGGCCACGGCGCGCGAATGGATCGTGCGCTCGCTGGGCGACGAGCGCGCGGTGGCCCGGCATTTCGTCGCCGTGTCGACCAACGTCGAAGCGGCCGCGAAGTTCGGCATCGACGCCCACCAGTTGTTCGGGCTGTGGGATTGGGATGGCGGCCGGTATTCCATGGACTCGGCCATCGGTTTGTCGACCATGCTTGCCGTGGGCCCTGAAAATTTCCGCTCGATGCTCGGCGGCTTTCACGCCATGGATCAGCACTTTCGCACGGCACCGCTGTCTCGCAACCTGCCGGTGCTCATGGGGCTGCTGTCCGTCTGGTACAACAACTTCTTCGATGCGCAGACGGCCGCCGTGCTCCCCTATGCGCACGACATGCAGCGCTTTCCGGCGTACTTGCAGCAACTGACCATGGAGAGCAACGGCAAGCACGTGACGCTCGACGGTGCGCCCATCGACTACCAGACCGGCCCGATCTACTGGGGCGAACCGGGGACCAACGGCCAGCATTCGTTCCATCAACTGCTGCATCAGGGCACACGCATGGTGCCTTGCGATTTCATCGGATTTTGCCGTGCCACGCATCCGATCGGCAATCATCAGGAACTGTTGCTGGCGAACCTGTTCGCACAAACTGAAGCGCTGGCGTTCGGCAAGACCAATGACGAGGTGTGGGCCGAGGGGGTGCCGGACTGGCTGGTGCCGCATCGCGTCTTCGAAGGCAACCGGCCAACCAATACCCTGCTGGCCGATACGCTCGATCCCGCCACACTGGGCGTGCTGGTGGCGCTCTATGAACACAGCGTGTTCACACAGAGCACGATCTGGCATATCGACGCTTTCGACCAATGGGGCGTAGAGTTAGGAAAATCGTTGGCCGAGCGCACGCTGGCAGCGCTCGCCGGCTCGGCGGCGCCCGGGCTCGACAGCTCCAGCCGCGCACTGATTCGATATTGCCGCGAGCGCCGCGAAGGCCACGCGGGTTAGCCGAATGCCAACGTCACTATTGCAGCACTCAGCATCTTCACTCGCTTGATCAACGACAGGAGGAACGCTATGCAAGTCGGCATGATTGGATTGGGGCGTATGGGCGCAGACCTTGTGCGCCGTTTGACACGCCACGGTCATCAATGTGTTGTTCATGACGTGCGCCCCGCGGCGGTGGCGGCACTGCAAGCCGAGGGTGCCAGCGGCGCAGACTCGCTCGACGCGATGATGTCGATGTTGAAGGCGCCCCGCATTCTCTGGTTGATGGTGCCGGCGGGCGCGGTCGAAGCGACGCTTGCACAACTGACGCCGATGCTCTCGCCGGGCGACATCGTCATCGATGGCGGCAACTCCAGCTTCCGCGACGGGATTCGGCGCGGCACCGAACTCGGCGAAAAGAACGTTCACTTTGTCGATGTCGGCACCAGCGGCGGTATCGCCGGGCTAACCCGCGGATACTGCCTGATGATCGGGGGCGAGCAGGACATCGTGACCTACCTGACACCGATCTTTCGTGCGCTTGCGCCGGGTGGCAACGGCGGCCCGGGGGCAGCAAACGTCGCGCCGTCGCCCAATGGACATGCCCGTGACGACGACAGCGCTACGGCCGAATACGGCTATTTGTATTGCGGCCTGCATGGCGCCGGGCACTTCGTGAAGATGGTCCATAACGGCATCGAGTACGGCATGATGGCCGCCATCGCCGAAGGCCTGAACATCCTCAAACAGGCGGGTATCGGCAAGCACACGCACGAGGTCGGTGCCGAGACGGCGCCGTTGCGAAACCCTGAGTACTACCAGTACGACTTTGCGTTGCCGGAGATTGCAGAAGTGTGGCGGCACGGCAGTGTGATCGATTCGTGGCTGCTCGACCGGATTGCCAACGCGTTGCGCAAAGACCCTGCACTCGACCAGTTCGCCGGACATGTTTCGGATTCGGGCGAGGGCCGCTGGACGCTGGAAGCCGCCATCGACGAAGCCGTGCCGGCGCCGGTACTCAGTGCCGCGCTGTTCTCGCGCTTCAGTTCGCGCGGGCAGGCCGGCTTTGCCAATCAAGTGCTGTCGGCCATGCGGCAGGAGTTTGGCGGCCACGCGGAAGCGGCGGCCTCGTCGCCATCGCCATCGACGCCACCGGCCAAAGATGCCTGATACGGCCAATCGAGGAATCGCATGATGAGCGCGCCGCATGACGTCGTTTTTCTGCTCGACGTCGATAACACCCTGCTGGACAACGATCGCTTTCTGGCCGACCTGAACACGCGCCTGACCGAGTCGTTCGACGACGCCATGTGCGCGCGCTATTTCTCGATTCTCGAATCGCTGCGTTTGCAGATCGGCTACGTCGACTACCTCGGCGCGCTTCAGTGTTTTCGACTCGATGACATCAACGATCCGCGCATGTTGTCGATGTCGGCGTTTCTGCTGGACTATCCGTTCGAGACGCTGCGGTATCCGAGCGCACTGGCGGTCATCGCGCATCTGCAACGCTGGGGGCCGACCGTCATCGTGTCGGATGGTGACGCTGTCTTTCAGCCACGCAAGATCGCGCGTGCCGGCTTCTGGGATGCCGTCGAAGGGCGGGTGCGTATTTATGTGCACAAGGAGCTGATGCTCGACGCCATCGAGAAAGACTTCCCGGCGCGGCGCTATGTGATGGTGGACGACAAGCTGCGGCTGCTGTCGATCATGAAGGGTGTATGGGGCGATCGGCTGACAACAGTGTTTCCGCGTCAAGGGCACTACGCGCTCGATGCCGAGGCGCTCGCCCGCTACGACCCGCCGGACATCACCATCGAGCGCATCGGTGACCTGCTGGCGGAGGATTTCTCTGCGCCGGCGAGCAGCACCGGGCCGGTGGCCGCACGCTCACGCTAGCCGATTTTCATTGCGGGGTGATTCGATGGAGCCGTCAGTCATACAACAACAAGATCCCGACCTGCTGTGCATCAATACGCTGCGCACGCTCTCGATCGATGCGGTGCAAAAGGCGCAGTCGGGGCACCCGGGAACGCCCATGGATGCGGCCCCGACGCTCTACTGCCTGTGGCAATGGTTTCTGCGCTACGACCCTGAACATCCGCATTGGCCCAACCGGGACCGCTTTGTGCTCTCAAACGGTCACGCGTGTGCGTTGCTCTACAGCCTGCTGCATCTGTGCGGCGTGAAGGGGGAAGACCCCGACGCGCCGACACCGCAAACGTACGATGGGCTGGCCGTCACCCTTCAGGATCTGAAGACGTTCCGTCAGGCGGGCAGCCATTGCACGGGGCACCCTGAGTACGGCTGGACGACCGGTGTGGAAACCACCACCGGGCCGCTGGGGCAGGGCATTGCCACCAGCGTCGGCATGGCGATTTCGCAGCGATGGCTCAGTGCTACCTACGATCGCCCCGGGTTGGCGCTGTTCGACCATAACGTCTACGCGCTATGTGGCGACGGCGACATGATGGAGGGGCTGGGCGCGGAAGCGGCGTCGCTGGCGGGCCACCTGAAGCTTGCTAACTTGTGCTGGATCTACGACGACAACCACATCACCATCGAAGGCTCGACGCGACTGGCATTTACCGAAGATGTCGCGGCACGGTTCATCGCTTACGGCTGGCATGTGGAATGCGTGAGCGACGCCAACGACCTTGCGCAATTGCGCGCGGCGTATCAACGGTTTCTCGACACCGACGACGCACCGACGCTTATCGTCGTGCAAAGCCATATCGGCTACGGCGCACCGCACCGGCAAGACACGCGCGAAGCGCATGGTGAGCCACTGGGCGAAGCCGAAGTCCGGCTGGCCAAGCAGTTCTACGGGATGGACCCGGATAAGCAGTTCGACATACCGGACGGCGTGACGGCGCATTTGCGCGACAACTTCGGTCGCCGTGGTGCCGAGGCCTACGCCGCATGGGCCGCACAGTCCGCGGCCTACCGCGCGCAGTATCCCGATCTGGCTGACGCGCTGGCGCAAATGAGCGCCCGCAAGCTGCCCGATGACTGGGATGCCTCGCTCCCCACGTTCGATGCACCGGCACCCGACATCGCCACGCGTGCCGTATCGGGGCAGGTGCTCAATGCTATTGCCGCACGCGTGCCGTGGCTGATCGGCGGCGCTGCCGACCTGTCGCCCTCGACGCTCACCCGGTTGACGTTCGACGGCGCCGGCGATTTTCAGCCGCCTGCGCCGGATGACGACGGCACGTATGCCGGCCGGAATTTTCATTTCGGCGTGCGCGAGCATGCCATGTGCGCCGTGGCCAATGGCATGAGTCTGTCGCTGCTGCGCCCGTTCGTGTCCAGCTTTCTGATCTTCACCGATTACTGCCGGGCCGCGTTGCGGCTGGGCGCCATGATGGAATTGCCGCTCATCACCATCTGGACGCACGACTCCATCAGTCTCGGGGAGGACGGGCCGACGCATCAGCCAGTGGAGCAATTGGCGTCACTGCGCGCCATGCCGGGCATGATCGTTATGCGCCCGGCCGATGCCGGTGAAGTGGTGGAAGCGTGGCGATTCATCATGACGCTACGGCACACGCCGGTCTGTCTGGCCCTCACGCGCCAGCCGTTGCCCGTGCTGGACCGAACCCGCTACGCCAGTGCCAGCGGGGTCTCGCGCGGTGCTTATGTATTGATCGACGCCTGCGTTGACGCCGGTCTGGAAGACGCGACGCCGGACGTATTGCTACTGGCCTCGGGCAGCGAAGTGGCGTTATGTGTCGCGGCGTACGATGAACTCCGTCGCGAGGGCATTCTGGCGCGGGTGGTCAGCATGCCGTCGTGGGAGGTGTTCGAAAGCCAGTCGCAGGCGTATCACGACAGCGTGCTGCCGCCTGAACTCGCAGCCCGTGTGGCCGTCGAAGAAGCTTCGTCGTTCGGGTGGGAGCGCTACACCGGAATCGACGGCGCCATTCTGGGGCTGCACACCTTTGGCATGTCGGCGCCGCGTGAAGCGCTCGCGCGCCACTTCGGCTTCGACGTCACGCATGTCGTCGCCGCCGCTAAAGCGCAGATCATGAGCCATGGCGTCAAGCCTCGCTTGCCCGCCAACATCGCAGGGAAAACACCATGAATGATTTGTTAATGCCGACGCAGACGAGTCCGCCGGACAGTCCGTTCGCGGGCAAGACGCTGTCGCCGGACCATCTCGTCAATATCGCCCGTCTGGTCACGGCGTACTACGTGCGAATTCCCGATCCGGAAGTGGCCGCGCAGCGCGTGGCATTCGGCACGTCGGGCCATCGCGGTGTGTCGTCGCTCGCGACCTTCAACGAAACCCACGTGCTCGCCGTGTGTCAGGCAATCTGCCGCTATCGCAGCGCGCAGGGCATCGACGGCCCGTTGTTTCTCGGCATCGATACCCATGCGCTGTCCGAACCGGCGTTCGCCAGTGCGATGGAAGTGTTCGCGGGCAACGGCGTCGAGGTCATGGTGGCCGCCGGCGGCGAATACACACCGACGCCCGCCGTCTCTCACGCGATCCTGACGCACAACGTCGGGCGCACCGCTGGCTTTGCCGATGGCGTGGTCATCACGCCGTCGCACAATCCGCCTGATAACGGCGGCATCAAGTACAACCCGCCGAATGGCGGCCCAGCGTCCTCCGAAATCACCGGCTGGATCGAGTCGCAAGCCAACGATCTGCTGCGCGACGGGCTGCGCGCTTTGCCTCGCGTCAGTTTCGATAAGGCCATGCGTGCGTCGACGACACACGGCTACGATTTTCTGAACAGCTATGTCGACGATTTGCGTCACGTCGTCGACATGACGTTGCTGCGCGACACCGGCATTCACATGGGTGTCGATCCGATGGGCGGGGCAGGCGTGCATTACTGGCAGGCCATCGCCGATCGTTACGACCTGAATCTTTCGGTCACGCGCCACACGATCGATCCGACCTTCCGCTTCATGCCGGCCGATTGGGACGGGCAGATTCGCATGGACCCGTCGTCGCACTACGCGATGCAGCGGCTCATTGCGCAAAAAGACAAATTCGACGTGGCGTTCGCGTGCGACACCGATCACGACCGCCACGGCATTGTGGCGCCGAGCGTCGGCCTGCTGCCGGCCAACCACTATTTCTCGGTGCTGGTTCAGTACCTGTTCGCCGAGCGTCCGGACTGGCCGGCCAGCGCGGCGATCGGCAAGACGGTCGTCGGCAGCCAGTTGATCGATCGTCTGGCAGCGAAGCTCGGGCGGCGGCTTTACGAGGTGCCGGTCGGATTCAAGTGGTTTGCGCCGGGGCTTCTCGACGGCTCGCTGGCAGTCGCGGGCGAGGAGAGCGCTGGGGCGAGTTTTCTGCGCCGGGACGGCACGGTCTGGACCACCGACAAGGATGGCTTGATTCCGGCGTTACTGGCGGGTGAAATGACGGCCCGCACCGGGCGCGACCCCGGCGAGCTTTACGTGAAGTTGACCGAAACCCTCGGGGCGCCGGTCGAAGCGCGTCGCGAGGCGAGTGCCACGCCGGCGCAGAAAGCCCGCCTCGCGGCGTTGTCGCCCGACCGGATTCATTCGACACGGCTGGCAGGCGAGCCCATCAACGCGATCCTCACGCGCGCCCCCGGCAACGATGCGCCGATCGGCGGGCTGAAAGTGATCACCGATCATGGCTGGTTCGCCGCCCGCCCGTCGGGCACCGAGAGCATCTACAAAATCTATGCGGAGAGCTTTCTGGACGACAGCCACTTGCAGCAGTTGCTGAGTGAAGCGCAGGCGCTCGTCGATCAGGCATTGGCGGGGGACGCAGCCAACACGTCAACGTGATCGCACGGGCGTTGCCAATTTCCTCCCAACACTTAGCGCAGTAGCGGCGGCAACGCGTCTTTCAGAAAGTCGACCAGCGCACGCACGGCGGGCATCATGCCCCGCCGCGTCGGGAACAGGATGGCGAGCCGGCCTTCCCGCGAGCGCCATTCCGGCAACACCACCTGCAACAGACCCGCGTCCATTTCGTTCGCACAGGCATACAACGGCATGCTGGCGATGCCCATGCCGGCGAGCGCGGCTTCTTTCAGGGCGGCGATGTTGTCGCTTTGCAGCCGCGTGTGAACGATCGGCGTGGTGACGGTGCCGTCCGTGCCGATCAGTCGCAACGACGTGACCGGTTCGTTGATCGACGCGTAGACCATCAGGTCGCCGTGCGGTAGCGCGTCCGGACGATCGATCGCCGGGTGACGCGCCAGATAGGCGGGGCTCGCGACCAGCCCCCAGTGCACCGTGCACAACGGGGCCTGCACCAGACTCGACGACTCCACTTCTACCGCCATCCCCCGCACGACGACATCGACGTTTTCTTCGATGAGATCCACCTGCCGGTTACTGGCTTGTACGGCCAGCCTGACCTTTGGGTACTGCTGCATGAAGCGGGGCAGCAGCTTGGCCAGCACGATGTCGGTCACGACAACCGGCATGCTGACGCGCACGAGCCCCGAGGGCTCGACGGTGCGCTGGCGAACCGCATCCTCACCCGCACGGGCTTCCGCGATCATGGCCTTGCAATGCTCGTAGAGGTCCTGACCGGCGTCGGTCAGACTCAGCCGCCGGGAGGTGCGGTGGAGCAGCCGCACGCCAAGGTTGGCTTCCAGATCGGTAATGCGACGGGAAATTCGCGACTTGCTGACGCCGAGCCGCTCTCCCGCCGCCGTAAATCCATGCTGCTCAACGACCTGCGCAAACAGATAGAGGTCATTCAAATCAACCGAAACGGGGTTCATCGGGCATCCGCGGGTACGTGTGGGTAATGTTCATCGTTCTATACATGCAACGATGGGTTGTCAAATGACATATTTATCTATCGTCGTTGCATAAATATGATTCATTTCAACCGGCGCCGATGGGCACCGGACAGTCAGGCAGCGGCGCAGAGGTGCAGAGGTGCCGGGCCTTTTCCAGATCCAGATGCCTACGTTTCCCAAAGACCATGAAAACCAAACCTTTCCTGAAGGCCGCCGCGCTCGCCGTTGCCGTTGCCACCACTTCCGCAGTGACGGCGAATACCGCCAGCGCAGCCCCAGTCGCTAATGCTGCCAATGCCGCCAACGCCACCAGCGCGGTAGCCCCCTCGGGCGCACCGTACTCGCTGCTCTCGCGTGATAACACCGTGCTGGTGCTGGTCGATCATCAGATCGGCCTGTTCACTGGCGTACGCGATATGGACGTCGGCCAGCTCAAGCACAACGTCGTGGCGCTGGCCAAGGCCGCGAAGACGCTCGGTATCCCGGTCATCATGACGGCCACCGTACCCGACGGCATGTGGGGTCCGACCATCCCCGAACTGACCGCCGCGTTGCCGGGCGTGCCGGTGATTGCCCGGACGTCGATCAACGCGTGGGACGATCCCAACGTGCGCGCTGCCATCGAGAAGACCGGCCGCAAGCAGGTGTTGATTGCGGGCGTGTCGCTGGAAGTCTGCGCCACGTTCCCGGCACTGTCGCTCAAGGCGGCGGGCTACGATCCGCGTGTCGTGCTGGATGCCTCGGGCACGTTCACCGATGCGAAGCGTACGGTCGGCCTGCAACGACTCGCCGGTGCCGGCATTCCCGTCACCGACTACGCGACGGCTGGCGTAGAAATGCTGCACGGCAACGACGATCCCAAGGCTGCACAGGTCTACGCCGATCTGGATATGCCGTTTGCCAACCTCGTGTGGCAGTACAAGAGCGCGCTGAGCAAGTAAGCCGATATGAACCCGTTCGCACGTATCTCGAAAGTCGTCGCCGGTCATGACATGACCATTGGCGATGCCTTTCGGGCCAAGCACTTTGAAGAGCGGGCATTCGACGGCCTGATGGACCCGGTCGTCATGCTCGATCACTTCCACATGACCGGCCCCACGTTTGCGCCGCATCCGCATGCGGGCATTTCGGCGGTGACGTATATGTTCGAGGACGCCGTGGGGGCTCACGTCAACTACGACTCGCTCGGCAATCACGGCCCGATTCATCCGGGGGCGCTGCACTGGTTTGCGGCGGGGCGTGGCGCGGTGCATACGGAGCAGCCGGAGGGCGAAAACCAGCACGTGCATGCGTTGCAGATTTTCGTGAATCTGCCTGCCAGCAAGAAGTTCGATGCGCCCTATGCCGTGCATGCGGAGCCCCATGAAATTCCGGAGTTCAGGACGAAGGGAGTCCGTGTACGGGTGGCGTCAGGCAGCAGCAATGGCGTGGTAGCACCTCACACGCAGCAACTGCCCGAGCCGTTCACGTTGCTGGATGGATTTCTCTGGCCGTCGGCCGAATTCAGCCATGACGTGCCGCGGGGTTGGAGCGCGATGATCTATGCCGTGTCGGGCGGATTGCACGTGACGGTCGATGAGAACGTCCGGCATCTGAACGAAGGGGAGGCCGTCGCGGTGGCTCTCGACGAACACGCCGCACAGGAGGCGATTGCCGTTCGACTCGCCGCTGAGGGGGATAGCCACTTTGTCGTGCTTTCCGGTCCTGCCCTGCACGAGCCGATCGCCAAGCATGGCCCGTTCGTCATGAACACGCGCGAACAGCTTGAAGACCGGATCAGGGCGTATCAACGCGGTGAGCTCGGGCAGCTTGTCATGCCACCGGTTCCGACCAACCACGAACCACGGTAGCGATATGCCGGGGTCGCATGGGGCGGTGCATCCCGTTTCGTTGCAATTCTCATCAACGGCGATGCGGGGTCATCGACTTCGGCTATGCTGGCGGACATATGTGAAACACAGCCCCCCCGACCCCGTAGCTATGTCCATTTCGGCCGTATTCATCAGCATTGCGATTCTGTCGTGCCTCATGAGCGTTGCCATTCTTGGCTCGCTGTTCCGGACGGGTGTCCCGGGCATACGCTTATGGGGCGTCGCAAGTGCCATGCTGGCTGTTACGGCGGGGCTGCTTCTGGCCGGGCCGACCGACCTGATCGTGGTGATCGCGAGCAGTCTGCTGGTGACCGCCTCGATGCTCGGCCTTCACGGTTTCCGGCAATTTCTGCATACCCGAACCACGTTCGCTTGGGAATACGTGGCGGTTGTCGCCATTCTCGTGCTGCTGGTCTACTGGACCTTTCTGTCGCCCCACGTGGACGCGCGCAGCGCCATGGTCTCTGGGTTCATCGCCTATGTGCGGTTCCAGATCGGCTGGATGGTGTTGAAGTACCGGCCCGCCGGCAGACCCAAATATGCCTATTACTTCGTGTCGATCGCGGCCGTGCTGGGGGCCGTCGTACATGGCGTGCGCTGCATCGCCTACGGACTCGGATTCGCCCACGAGACGGTGTTCTTGCAGGCGACGCCGCTGAACGTCATGTTCCTCGGCATGGCGACGCTGACGCTGCCGTGCCTGTCCGTCGGCATGGTGATGCTCGCGCATGACCGTCTGGCTGACCGGATGGAGCGACTGGCGACGTTTGACGATCTGACCGGTGTGCTGGCCCGACGCGCCTTCATCGCGCGGGCGGAGGCCATCCTCGAAACCGCCGTGGCGACGCGCTCGACGCTATCGATTGCAATCCTCGACATCGACAACTTCAAGGTCACCAACGACCGGTTCGGGCACGCCGCAGGCGACAAGACGCTCGCCCACGTGGCGTCCGTGATTTCGCGCGAAGTCCGGCAGGGGGATCTGGTCGGGCGAATCGGCGGTGAGGAATTTGCGCTGCTGCTGCCGTCAACAACACGAGAGGACGCCGGGCGCCTCGTCAACCGGCTGCGCGCCATCGTGGCGGCCTCGGGCGCCGGTGTTCAGGGGCGCGACGTGGTGTCTACCCTCAGTGCGGGTGTCGATGAGTTCGGCGAGGGCGATACACTGGCCGCCGTGATGGCGCGAGCCGACGCGGCCCTCTATGCCGCGAAAGCCAACGGCAGAAACTGCGTCGTCGTGGCGCCATCGGTGGCGTACCGGTCGCTCGCGTTGATGGAAGCGTCGTAAGCATCGTAAGCGCGGTCATCCGCGCGATACGATGAGGCTCCCTAGACCTCCCAAGTCCCCACAAAGCTCACTCAGCCAGACGCGCAAGATGATGCTCGGCCGTGCCGAATTGCGCGTTCATGACGGTCAGCCGCTTGAAGTACGCCCCCACGTTCAACTCCTCCGTCATGCCGATGCCGCCATGCAGTTGAATCGCGCCCTGACCGATGATGCTGGCCGCGCGCCCGAGCTGCACCTTCGCCATCGATTGCAGACGTGAGGCTTCGGGCAGATCGTCCGCCATCGCCATGTTGACGGCTAGCGCGATGGAGCGGGTCTGCTCCAGTGCCGCGTACATATCGACCTGACGATGCGCGAGGGCCTGAAAGCTCCCGATGGGCCGGCCGAACTGTTGACGGGTCTTGAGGTAATCCAGCGTGGCGTCGTGCAACACCTGCATGACCCCGAGCGCCTCACCGCACAGCGCAGCAATGCCCCAGCCGAACAGATCGTCGATCACCTCGGCACCACGCCCGGGCTCACCCAGCACGCTCTCCTGGGCGATTGCGACCTGATCGAATGACAGATGACACGCCCGGCCGCCATCAAGACGGGTGAAGTCGCGTTGCGTGAGACCCGGCGCATCGGCGGGCACCAGTAGCACTGTGAGCCCGTCGCGTTCGTGCGCCGCGCCTGCGCTGCGTGCCACCACGATGAAGAGTCCGGCCGAGGGGCCGTCGAACACCATGTGCTTGTCGCCGTGCAGCACCCAGCCGCCTGCCGCCGCACGCAGCGGTAGCTGCGACCAATACCGGTTCTGCTGCGCCCCCTGTTCGTAATACGCGAAGGCGGTGCGCAACTTGCCTTCGGCGAGGCCCGGCAAGTGGTTTGCCTGCTGCGTTGACGTGCCATGCGCACTGATCGCGCGTGCCCCGAGCACCGCCGTAGACAGGAACGGTTCAGTGGCCAGCGACTGGCCGAGCGCTTCGGTAATCAACATGGCTTCGACCGGCCCGCCGCCGATGCCGCCCATGGCCTCGGGCAGCAACACGGCGAACCAGCCTAGTTCCGCCATCAGGCGCCAGTCGTCTTCGCTGAACCCCGCGGGGCTGGCGATGAGCTTGCGGCGGCGCTCGTAGTCACCGTGCGCCCGCGCGAAGTCGAGCGCGCTGTCTTGCAGCATGCGTTGCAGTTCGTTTGTCGAGAAGTTCATGGCGCGCTCACAATCCCAATACCTGCTTGGCCAGCACATTGCGCTGGATTTCGTTGGACCCGCCCCAGATCGAGACCTTGCGCAGATTGAAGTACGCCGGACCTGCGGCGGCGGCACCGTCGGCGGTTACCGATGTGCCGTGCTGGCCATCGAGAAACGCCTCGTCGAACGCCGCGACGTCGAGCGCCATGCATTCGAGTGCGAGCTCGCTGATCGCCTGCTCGATTTCGGTGCCGCGAATCTTCAGGATGGAAGCGGCCACGCCCGGGCTCTGGCCGGCGTTCATCGCGCTGAGAAAGCGCAACTCGGTCAACTCCAGCACGCGCAGTTGCGTTTGCAGATCGGCGAAACGAAGGCGAATGGCCTGACTGGTCCACAGGCTGTTGCCGACACCATCCGTGCGTGCGCGAGCGAGGGTTTCGAGTTGACCGAGCAGCCGCCGCGAGCGCGCCACGCCGGAAATCACGAAGCGCTCGTGTTCGAGCAGAAACTTGCCGTACGACCAGCCGACGCCTTCATCGCCGACGCGTTGCGACACCGGCACGCGCACGTTGTCGAAGAACACCTCGTTGACCTCGGCGTCGCCATCGAGCAATCGGATCGGCCGCACGGTGATGCCCGGCGACTTCATGTCGAGCAACAGGAACGAGATGCCTTGCTGCGGCCGCGCCTCGTGACTTGTGCGCACGAGCGCGAACATCCAGTCGGCCCACTGTGCCCATGTGGTCCAGATCTTCGAACCGTTCACGACGTAATGGTCGCCATCGCGCACCGCGCTCGTCTTGAGCGAGGCTAGATCGGAGCCGGCGCCGGGTTCCGAATAGCCCTGACACCACCAGTCCTGATTGGCCAGAATGCGCGGCAAAAACCGCTGCTTCTGCTCGTCGTTGCCGTACGTGTAGATCACCGGGCCGACCATGTTGACGCCGAACTGCACGAGCGGCGGGCAGGGCAGGGCACCGTACTCCTGCGCGAAGAGATACTTCTGCGCAGGGCTCCAGCCCGGGCCGCCGAACGCCTCGGGCCAGTTCACGGCATACCAGCCCTTGGTGCGCAGAATGTCCTGCCAGCGCACGTAATCTTGCTTGTGCAGGCGCTGGCCGTGCTCGACCTTCAGGCGGATGTCTTGCGGCAGATGACGGGTGAGGAAGTCCCGGACTTCGAGACGAAACTGTTCTTCCTCGGGACTGAAACGCATGTCCACGATGGGGTCTCCTTGTTTTTATCGGATACGGCGGCACCGCGTCGCGCTAGACGACGTTGTCCCGGTGCAGTTGCGCGATGGCGTCGGCCGACAGGCCAAGCACGCGTGCGAGCACATCGTCGGTGTGCTGGCCGAGCATCGGCGCTGGCGCTGCGCCGGGTTGTGGTTCACCTGAAAACTGCACGGGCTGGCGCATCACCTGACTGGCACCGAGTACCGGGTGGGTGACATCGGCCACGACGTGGCTGCCCTCGATCGCTTGCGCAATGTCCTGAATCGGGGCGGCGGGCACGCCCGCGCGCGTCAGCGCATCGACGGCATCTGACACCCGCTGCGTCTTCGACCAACGTTCGATGTGCGCACGCAATTCGTGATCGTGCTGGCTGCGCCACGTGTCCGTCACGAAGCGTGGATCGGTACATAACTCGGGCGCACCGATCAGCAGGGCGACCGCGTGAAAGAGTTTGTCGTTGGCCGCCGCGATGACAAGATGGCCGTCGAGGGCCTCGTAGGCACCGAACGGTGAACTCATGGGATGCCGGTTGCCGACGCGTGCGGGCACTTTGCCGCCGAACAGGAATTGCGAGAGTGCCGTTGGCTGAATGGCGATCAGCGAGTCGAGCATCGCGACATCGATATACCGTCCGCTGCCGGTACGTTCGCGCGCAAACATCGCGGCCATGATGGCCCACGCGGCGTACAGCCCGGCGCAGATGTCACCGATCGATTCGCCCACCATCGTGGGCGCACCGTCGGGTTCGCCGGTCACGCTCATGATGCCGCTCATGGCTTGCGCGACGACGTCGTAAGACGGACGTCCGGCGTTGGGTCCTTGCTGGCCGAAACCCGAGATGCTGCAATAAACGAGCTTGGGATTGAGCGCGGCGAGTTGCGCGTAGCCGATGCCCAGACGCTCGGCCACCCCCGGTTTGAAGTTCTCGACGACGACGTCGCAGACTTGCGCGAGCCGCTGGGCGAGTTGTTGCCCGTCGGGATGCTTGAGATCGAGCCGCAGGCTCTGCTTGCCGCGATTGTTCAGCACGAAGTTGGCGCTCTCGCCCTGAACCATCCGCCCCATGTAGCGCTGGTCGTCACCGGCCGGCGGTTCTACCTTGATGACCTCCGCGCCGAGATCGGCCAGCATCGCGGTGCAATACGGTCCGGCTAGTACGCGCGTGAAATCGAGAATGCGGACGCCTTGCAGCATGCCAGCCTGCATGTCGGACTCCCTGTTGGGTGAGAAGTGAGGAGGCGCACCGCCCGTGGTTACCGGGGATGCGCCTGACGCGTCTGATGCGTCGATTGTGGTCAGCGCCCGATCAGCGCCAGATCAGCGCTTAGTCGGCACGCCGCGCGGGCATGAAGGCCACGGCGACGAGCGTCACCACGGCTGCGCCCATCACGTACAAGGCAGGTGCGAAGGCAACACCCGTGGTGTAGGTAATCCACGTGAGAATCGCCGGGGCAAAGCCGCCAAGCAGCGTGACGGCCGCGTTATACGACAGCGACATGCCCGAGGAGCGAACGGCCGTCGGGAAGATCTCGGAGAGTGCGGCGGGCGCGACACCCACGAACAGCGAAATCATGGCGCAGAAGGCCGATTGCACGATGACCAGCGTGAGCGTCGTGTGCGATGCACCAAGCCACATCATCAGCGGGTACACACCGACGAGCAGGGCGACCGCGCCGAGACGCAGCATCGTGCGGCGGCCGAACTTGTCGGAGAGCGTGCCCGACAACACACAGCCCGCCGTCAGGAAGAAGTTGCCGATAAACGCCGCGAGAAACGCCTGCGAGCTGGTGAAGCCCATCGACTTCTGCACGTAGATCGGCATGAAGATGATGAGGGCGTAGGGGCCGGCGGCCCACAGCACCGAGAGACCGAAACCGATCAGCAGTTGTGCCGGATGTTCGCGCAGCACCTGAAGCAAAGGGGTCTTCTTCACGTCGCCCTGTTGTTTCATGCGTTGGGCTTCGAGCTTGAAGTGCGGCGTTTCGTCGAGCGCCTTACGCATCCACAGACCGACCGGGGCAATCGCCAGACCGATGATGAACGGAATGCGCCATGCCCATTCGGTGATCTGATCCTGCGTGAACACCGTCGTGACGAGCGTTGCCACCAGCGCGCCGAAGATATTGCAGATGCCCATGCTGGCTTGCAGCCACGACGCATACTGACCTTTCTTGTCGGCCGGGGCGTGTTCGGCAAGAAACGCCGTCGCGCTGCCGACTTCACCGCCGGCGGAGAAGCCCTGAAGCACGCGGCCGCACACGATGAGCAGCGGCGCACCCACGCCGATGGCCGTGTAAGGCGGCGCAATGGCGATGAGCAGTGTGCCGAACGCCATCAGCATGATGGTGAGCGTGAGCGCGGCCTTGCGGCCCTTGCGGTCGCCATACGAGCCGATCAGCAGCGCGCCCAGCGGGCGGGCGACATAACCGAGCCCGAAGGCGAGAAACGACCCCATCAACTGCACGGTCGGGTTGCTGTCGTGAAAGAAGTTCTGTCCGATATAGACGGCAAAGAGCGCGTAGATCGTGAAGTCGTACCACTCCAGCGCGTTACCGGCCGACGCGGCGATGATGGCGCGGCGGCCCGCGTTCCCCTGTTTGGGGTGGGCGCGCGGCACGGGCTCGGCAGCCGGGTCGATAAGCACGTCTTTCATGTAAGAGTCTCCAGGCGGATGTCGTTCCGGCAATGCGCTCGCGCCGCCGGGATAATCAGGATGCTAGGGAAGTTCGGGAATGACGTCGTGTGACTTAATATTCGAAACACATAACACCACGTTAAGGGTTGGCTAGGCACTTGCTAGGTCTTGGCTAAGGGCTGTGCCGCAATTCGCTGCGCAACCTTCTCCATCACATCGGGCGGCGGCACTGCACGCGTCCAGTCCGGGCGGTCGCATGCCCGGCGTGTCGCGTTCAGCCCGAGCTTGGTGGCCACACCGTCTTGCTTGATCGGCTCGGACCGGTCGGTGCGCCCGCCGGGAATCACCAGCATGTCGCGGTCGGGCCGCATCCGTGTCGCGACGGCCCATTCGACTTGCGAGGCGTTCCAAGGATCGACATCGTCGTCGACGACCGTGATGTTCTTAATCAGATTGACGCTGCCCCACAACGCGAACATCGCTTTCTGGGCATCGCCTGCCCGATGCGCGCTCAGACTCACAACGGCGTTCAGACGCCCGCAACCGCCGTGGCCGACGGCCACCTCGCGCACGGGAATCGCAACGGCGCGCAGCGAGCGAGCGAGCCCCGCAGCGATGGCGACGCCGCCAATCAGCGTGTGCTCCGGGTAGTAACCCGGCTCGATGATCTGGAACAACGCATCGTTGCGCCGGGTCAGGCAATGGAACGTCGCCACCGGGCCGCTGCCATACGGCTCGTACATGCCGTGAAATTCCGAGACGAGCTTCTCGTCGTGCTGCTCGTCGATATCGAGCGTGCCTTCCAGCACCCACTCGCAGGCAGCGGGTACGTCCAGCGGGATGGTCTTGCAGGCGACAGTGCGAACCGGCTCGCCCAGCAGCGCACCGGCGCAGTCGAGTTCGTCGTCGCCCAAACGCAGATACAGCGCGGCGGCGATCAGCACGGCAGGGTGATTGCCGACCGTCACCGCAATCGGCAAGGTCTCGCCACGCGCCTTGGCCTCGCGCGCCATGACCGCAAGGTGATGATTGGGCGCGATGCCCACCATGCCCCGGTTGCCGTCGAGCAGCTTCACGCGCGCAAACGACACATTGCCTTTGCCAGTGCGGCTGTCGCGCGTGAAGATGACGCCCGCCGTGATGTACGGCCCGGTCTCCCCCGGGAAGAACAGCGGCGCAGGGACCTCCCGCCGCAGGTCCGGCGTGTGGATCACGGTTTCCTGACAGGCGCCGTGTGCCACCCGTTGCGGCGCAATGCCTTGCTCGATGGCCGAGACGATGCGCTGTTGCATGTCAGTACGCGAGATACCGAGGCCCAGCGCAATGCGCTCTACCGAGTTCAGCAGATTGCCGATGGCCGCTTGCGCGTGACCGGTCACGCTGTCGAACTGCACAGCAGGCCCATCGGCCAACTGCGCGAGCCACGCCGAGATTTCGAACTGCGGATCAACGGGTTCGCCGACCCGCAACAACTCGCCGCGTTGCGCGAGGGCTGCGATGAACGGGCGCATGGACTGCGCGTCATCGGGGTTGCGATCGGTCGAACCGTTCGCTGCGGCCGGGGCATGAAGTGGGTGCATATCAGAAGGCCATCCGCATGCCGACACCGGCCGTGTTGCCGCTGGAGTAACCGGTCGCGCGATCTTGCATATAGGCCGCGTACAGGTCGGTGCGTTTAGAGAGGCGGTAGTCGTAGCCGACCGACCACGTCGAGCGGATCGGGTCGCCCCGGCCGTGGCTCTTGGCATACATCCACGAGGCGAGGAGGGCGCCGTTGCCGATCGGCACCGATGCGCCGATTTGCCCGCTATGCGTGTTCAGGTCGCCGCTGTCGATACCGTCGTGCAGGTATTGATAGAGCGCGGTGATCTTGACCACCGAAAAGTCGTAACCCACGGCAGCCATGACCGCCGACTGCAAGTTGAACCCGGCGATTTGTGTGGTCAGATCGCCCGGTGTCTTGTCGTAGCGCACTTGCTGATACGCCACCGTTGCCGAGAACGGACCATGCGCGTAAATGGCGTTGCCGCCCCACTGGTTCTGCCCTTGCGCACCGGCCTTATTGCCCGTGCCGTAAATCAGGCTCGCCTGCCAGTCGCTGCCGCCTGGCGTCGTGTAGAGCAACGAGTTGTTCCAGCCGTTGTCGCCAGCGAGCCCCTGACCCGAAACACCCTTGTACATGTGGTTGAGCACCGGCGAGAAGGCGAACGAGGTCGAGAACGGGTTGAAGCGCAACGCCGAGACGTAATACGGCGTGGTGTTGCGTCCGATCAGGAACGCGCCAGCCGGCGTCGACAGGCCGACATAGGCATTGCGTCCGAAGAAGGTGTCGCCGGCAAAACGTCCCGTGCCGCCGTTATTCGGTTGAAAGAACGCTTCGAGAGCGAAGACGGCCGCGTAGCCATTGCCCAGATCCTCGCGCCCGCCGATGCCCCAGAAGCTGGTCGCCATGCCGCCCGGGCTCACGTTCCACGCGCGCTCTTTGCCAAGGGCCTTCTGGGCGGCGACGTAGACATCGACCACCCCGTACAACGACACGTTCGACTGCGCAGCAGCGATCTGGCTCGCTCCCGCTGTGGCAAGCGCCACGCCCGCCCCGATCCACCAATGTTTGATTTTTTTCATGAGTTTATGATTAGTACTATTAATTAAATACTCGTAGGGATGGAAGATGGTTATTGCGCCCCTCGCGGGGCGCCGGGGCGGGTGCTGGCCGCTAGCGAGTTCGCGTCAGTCCGCCGTTGTGGTCATGGCTGCGGTGTCGACGCGGTATCGATGCGGCCGATGCCCTTCAATCCGACTTCATCGAGCGCTTCTTCGTAACCGGCATCGGCATAGCGCAGCACCCCGCTGGCCGTGTCGTTGGTCATCGACAGACGCAGGCGATCGTCGGCCTGTGGCGTGCCATCGGCCACGACGGTGACGCCCGCACTGGTCATGTAGCCGCTGTATCCGCCGCCGCCCGAGTGGATCGCGACCAGATCGGCGCTCGACGCGCAGTTGAGCATGGCGTTGAGCAGGGGCCAGTCGGCGATGGCATCGGAGCCGTCGCGCATGTTCTCCGTCATGATGTTCGGATGCGCCATGGCGCCCGCATCGAGGTGATCGCGCGTGAAGGCGATCGGTGCGCTCAATTCCCCGTCCCGCACCATCCGGTTGACCTCCAGCGCCAGCTCGGTGCGCTCGCCGTGCCCCAGCCAGCCGATGCGGGCGGGCAGGCCTTCGAACGGCACGTACTCGCGGGCGAGGCGAATCCAGTTCGCGACGATCTGGTTGTCGGCGAAGCGCAGGAGCAGGAAGTCGTCGATCTTGCGGATATCGTCCGGGTCGCCCGACAGCGCAATCCAGCGGAACGGCCCGATGCCACGGGCGAACAGCGGGCGCAGGAACGCTTCAGTGAACACGGGGATGTCGAAGGCCCGGGCCACGCCGCCTTCCTTGGCATGCGTGCGAATCAGATTGCCGTTGTCGAACACCACCGCGCCTTTGTCCTGAAAGCCGAGCATGGCAGTAACGTGGCGCACGATGGACGCGCGGCTCTCGCGCATGAGGGTGTCGGGGTCGGTCTTGCGCAATTCGGCCACCTGCGCGAGCGTGTAGCCGGACGGCACATAGCCGTAGACGAGGTCGTGTGCCGACGTCTGGTCCGTGACGATGTCGGGCACGATGCCACGCGCCAGGATTTCGGAGAACACGTCGGCGGCGTTACCGAGCAAGCCGACCGAGATCGGCGCGCGTCGTGCCTGCGCATCGCGAATCAGCGTGAGGGCGTGATCGAGATTATCGGCGCGGCATTCGAGGTAGCCCGCTTTCATACGCTTCTCGATGCGCTCGGGATTGATCTCGACGGTCAGGATGGCCGCGTTGGCCAAGCGGCCCGCGAGCGGTTGTGCGCCGCCCATGCCCCCCATGCCCGCCGTGAGTATGAAACGGCCGTGCAGGTCGCCGTCGAAATGCCGCTCGGCGATGCGCGAGAAGATTTCGTAAGTACCCTGAATCACGCCTTGCGAGCCAATGTATTGCCAGTCACCGGCGGTGAGGCCGCCCCAGCAAATCAGGTTTTCTTTCTCCCAGCGGTAGAAGTTCTCGGCACGCGCCCATTGGCCGACCATATTGCAATTGGCCATGATGACGATCGGCGCGCGGTCATGCGTTTGCAGCACGCCGATGGGCTTGCCCGACTGCACGATCAGCGTCTGATCGTCTTCAAGCGTGAGCAGCGCCCGCACCATGGCGTCATGCGACGGCCAGTCGCGCGCGGCACGGCCCATCGCCGCATACACGATCAGGTTGTCGGGATCTTCGCCCACGGCGAGCACGTTTTCCAGCAGGCGCAGCAGCGCTTCCTGACGCCAGCCTTTGCAGCGCAGGGTGGTGCCGTGCGGAATCGGGAATTCTCGTTTCATGCGGGTGCCCTCAGCTCGCCAGTGCGTAATCGGTGAAGTTCATGCCGAGTGCTTTCTCGACCACGGGGTAGACCGACGGGTCGCGCACGCTCGACGAGAGCGGAATCTCCCCCTTGTGCACGTGCAGAATCACGACCTCCATGCCCTCGCGCAGCTTGCCGGCGGACACGGGGTTGCCGTCGGTGTCGAGGGTGGTGATGACGTCGGGGTAGCAGGCAATGCGCTCGCCGTGCGCGTCGGTGACGGCCATGTGCTCGTTCATCACGTGAATGACGCGCCGGTTCGGGCCTTCGCCGATTTCGACGGTGCCGATGTCGAAGGCTTCCTGCGTGTAGGCCAGCGTGTTGCGCGCGACCTTGCCGGTGCCGATGAGGCTGCCGCGCGTCGCTTTGCAGATCGCGTCGATCACGGCGGCGCCGCCCTTGGGCTGCGCGGCGAGGATCGCCTCGCCCAGCGAGAGCGCCATGCTGATGCCACCGAGTGCCGCGTGGCGGCGCACGTATTCGGCACGAATCGGGTTGCGGCAACTGGCGATGAAGCCGCCCGCCATGTCGGCGGCTTTGCGCAGCACGGGCGAGACTTTGGCCGTGGCGCCGTGCACCGTCAGTTCGATATAGGCGTTGTTGGCGCGGTTGCCGCCGACGGCGCTCTGGATCATCGGGGCGGGCGAGTTGGCCAGCCCCAGCGACCCCATATCGCCGGTCGGATGCGCACGCACGTCGCCGACGGCGTCGATGACCTTGGTGCCGAGCACGGCCGAGGGCAGCCACGCGTTGAGCGTGCTCGACATACCGTTCTGCCCGATGATGAGGCCGTACAGCGATTCACCCAGTGCGTCCTGCACGCGCTGCGCGGCCTTCACGTAGTCGATGCCGAGCATCTCCCAGTCGGTGAGCCCGCCGGGGGCACCGATGGCGGCAGCCGTGGCAATCCAAGCGTCGTCCGGCACTTCGTCCATCGTCACCAGTTCCGGGCGGCCAAGGGTGACGGCCAGCGTGCCGAGCTGGCGGCCATGTTCCGCCCAGCCGCCGCCACCGCACGCAAACACCGAACCGCCCAGCACGGCGGCTTCGACATCCTTCAACGTCAATACGCGTCCCATCCGAATTGCTCTCCTCGTTCATTGGCAACGCCCAAAGCGCGTTGCGTCGAGGAGATTATGAGAAAGCACCCGGATAATGTCGTCGCGTCATTTATACGCACCATATAACTTCATGTTAAGGGTGCGCGGGACGTCAATCGGTGGGCTCGTGCCCGTCGTTTTTCTTGGGGTTGCCGGTATGGCGCGGCCGCCAGCCGGCGTCGAGGGCACGCAGCACACGCACGAACTCCTGCGCGAGCCGCGACATCGGCTCCAGTTGAAGATGGAACACGTTGACCGGCACATTGACGGTGTCGACGATCGGCACCGTCACGACGTCGGTCCAGACCGGGCCCTTCACGGTCATTTCGTCGACCAGCGCCACGCCGGCGGAGGCTTGCACCAGTGCACAGGCCACGTGCGCCTGTTGCACTTCCACCACGGGTTCGGGCTGCTGGTCGGGGCCGCCGAACATGTTTCGCGTCAGCATCCCGAACGGAATATCGGGGCTGTAGCCGATGAGCGGTTCTTTGGCGAGCTCGGCCATCGTCACGCTCTCGCGGGTGCTGAGCGGATGGTCGGAGGGCAGGGCCGCGACGATCTTGTTCTCGTACAGCGGGATGGTGGCGAGGCTCGGATGATCGACCGGCATATATGCCACGCCCAGCTCGACCTGCTGACTCAGCAGCGATTGCAGCATCACACTCGGGATCAGCGTTTGCAGCACGACGCGCACTTCGGGATAGCGGCGGCGAAACGCGGCGATGGCACGCGGCAGCAGTGACTGCCCAAGGCTGGGGCTGCACGACAGGCGCAGTTGCCCGTCGCGGTTCTCCGCCAGATTCTCGGCCACCTCGTTCACGCGCTGCACGCTTTGATACAGCGTGGTGACCTCGGTAAAGAGGCGGCGCGCCTCGGGCGTCGGGTAAAGCCGCCCCTTGATGCGCTCGAAAAGCGTGAAGCCGAGCCGTTGCTCGGTATAGGAAATCAGGCGGCTGACGGCCGGTTGGGACACGAACAGAAGCTTCGATGCCCCGCTGATCGATCCGCTCAGCATGATGGCCCGGAAGACTTCGATCTGCCGCAGGTTGAGTTTCATACCCTTAACTTTTTGTTAATTGGTGCGCATATTTAAGCATAAGACGTTTGGCCGAACCACTCATTACACTGGCGCATAACTTTTCAACACGCTGGAATAACGCGGACAAACGATGAGCGATTTTGATTGGGTGATGCGCGGCAATCTGGTCGATGCCGACGCAATCGTGGTGGACGGCTGGCTTGCAGTGCGCGATGGCAAGATCGCCGCACGCGGCCAAGGCACGGCACCGTCGGCAAAGGAAGTGATCGATGCGCGCGGGCAGTGGGTGATGCCGGGCGTGGTCGACGGCCAAGTGCATTCGGGCAGTCAGCGCGATCAGGAAGGGCTCGGTATGGCCTCGCGCGCGGCGGCGGCCGGCGGCGTGACGGTGATGGTCGACATGCCCTACGACGATCCGGAACCGGTGGCCTCGCGTGCGCAACTCGACGCCAAGATTGCGGAAGTGGAGCGCGATTGCCATGTGGATGTGGCGCTGTTCGGCACGCTCAACGACACGCATGGTCTCGATGCGGCGGTCGGGCTGATCGAAGGCGGTGTGTGCGCGTTCAAGTTCTCGACGTTCGAAGCGACGCCGGGGCGGTTTCCGCGTGTCGAGGAAGACATGTTGTATGAAGCGTTCCGTCGCATTGCCCCGTCGGGGATCGTGTGCGGCGTGCACAACCAGATGCAGGACCTCACGCGCAAGAACGTCGCGCGCCTGATCGAGGCGGGCGATACCGGCTGGGATGCCTTCCTGCGTGCCCATCCGCCGCTGATCGAGAACCTCGCGACGGCATTGATCTACGAGATCGGCGCCGAGACGGGAGCGCGTGCGCACGCGGTGCACGTGTCGACCTCGCGCGGTTTTGAGATCTGCAACATGTATCGCCGTGCCGGTCATCAGGCGAGCATCGAGACGTGCGTGCAGTACCTGATGCTCAATCACGAAGAACACACGCGTCGCTTCGGCGCGAAGACCAAGCACTATCCGCCCATTCGCCCGAAGGCCGAAGTCGACCTGCTTTGGACGCATATCGCTGCGGGCGAATGCACGTTCGTGTCGTCCGATCACGTGAGCTGGGGGCTTGAGCGCAAGGAGAATCCCAACGTGTTTCGCAATTCGTCGGGCGGCCCGGGGCTGGAAACGTTGTTGCCCGCGTTCTGGACCGGCTGCGAAGAACACGGCATTTCGCCCACGATGGTCGTCAAGCAGCTGTGCCGCAACCCGGCGCAACACTTCCTGCTCGATGACCGCAAAGGCACGTTCAACGTAGGGGCCGACGCCGATGTCGTGATCCTTCGTCCGGAACGCTACGCCTACGACCCGTCGACGAGCCTGTCGGCCGTGCGCTGGAGTTCGTTCGAAGACCGCGAGTTCACCGTGCGTGTAACGGGGACGTGGTGCCGTGGGCAGCAGGTGTTCGACGGGAAAGGCATTGTCAATCAGCAGGGCGACGGGCAGTTCCTGCGTCCGCGCCTGCGTTGAACGGCGGGGAAAAAGAAACTATGTCGACAATGAATCAGGACGCCATCGTCCCTATGCCGCCGCTCAATGCAAAGCGACTCTGGGACCGCGTGGAAACGCTCGCCAAGTTCACGCGCCCGGATGTGCCGTGGACGCGCCGCGCATTTTCGCCGCTGTTTCTCGAAGCGCGCGCGTGGCTGCGTGGCGAGATGGAAGCGGCCGGTCTTCACGCGCATCAGGACGAAGGGGGCAATCTGATCGGGCGCATGCCCGGTCGCGATGCCTCGAAGGCGCCGTTGGTCACCGGCTCGCATTGCGACACGGTGGTGGGCGGAGGGCGCTTCGACGGCATCATCGGCGTGCTGGCGGGTATTGAAGTTGCCCATACGCTCAAGGAGCAAGGCATCACGCTGGCGCACCCGTTCGAGGTGATCGACTTCCTTTCGGAAGAGCCGAGCGATTACGGGATCTCCTGCGTGGGCAGCCGTGCGCTCTCGGGCGTGCTGTCTGCCGAGATGCTCGCCGCGCGCAATGCCGAGGGCGAGACGCTGGCTGATGGCATGCGCCGCGTGGGCGGTGACCCTGACCGGCTATCGCAGCCGCTGCGCCGTGCGGGCGAGACGGCCGCGTTCGTGGAGTTGCATATCGAACAGGGGCCGGTGCTGGAATCGCGCGGGTTGCCGATTGGTGTGGTGACGAACATCGTCGGCATTCGCCGCGTGCAACTCGTCGTGCATGGCCGACCGGATCATGCGGGCACGACCCCGATGGATATTCGTTGCGATGCACTCGTCGGGGCCGCACGCATCATCGACGCTGCCCATCGACTGGCGAGCGAGTTGAGCGGCAATCCGCATTACGTGGTGGCCACCGTGGGCCGCATCGCCATGACGCCGAACGTGCCCAACGCGGTGCCGGGGAGTGTCGAACTGGTGCTCGAGGTGCGCAGCGACAACGACGACGTACTGGCCGGGTTCCCTGAGCAGGTGCTCGAAACGGTGGCGGCGGATCTCGTCGCGCTGCGTGTGAAGTGCACCAGCACGCCGTTGAGCCGCTCGAAGCCGACCGACTGCATGCCGGTGGTCATGGACGCGGTGGAGCGCGCCTCGCAGCGTCTGGGCTACCCGTCGATGCGCCTGCCGAGCGGTGCCGGTCATGACGCCGTCTACGTGGCGCCGACCGGCCCGATCGGCATGATCTTCATCCCGTGCCTGAACGGCCGCAGTCACTGCCCGGAGGAATGGATCGAACCCGAGCAGTTGCTCGACGGGACACGCGTGCTGTTCCAGACGATTCGCGAGCTGGACGAAACACTCGCCGCCTAGCGGTCCCGTCGTATTCCTTCACCCGTCAGAACGTATGACGAATGCCGAGCGAGACGCCTACCTTGCTGCCGTAGGTGCCTTGCGAGGCAATGAGCGTGTACCGGCCGCTGATGTTGTTGCGGTCGACTTCCAGATACACGTCGGTGCGTTTGCTCAACTGATAATCCGCCATGCCGTAGACGGCAGTGCGCTTGCCGCCCGGCTGCGCCTGCCAGTCGACGAAGCCGCCCACGCCCAGCGTGAGCGCAGGGATGGGGTTATAGCTCAGGCCGAGCAGCATCACGTCGTTGCGCGTTTCCACTTCACTCAACAGGCTGTGCAAATAGCCTGCCGTCGCTCGCCACTGGCCGAACGCGGCACCGGTCGAAAAACCGTACGTGTTGCGTGACTGCGTGCCGTCGGCCGAGGTCAGGCGCTGGTAGAGCAGCGTGCCGTTGACGCTGCCCGCGGTATAGCCGGCCGTCACGCCCACGCCGGAATTCGCATGCCCGTTGCCGGCCGCGTTGCCGAACGTGTAAGCCGTGCCCAGCGAAAAACCACCTGCATCCAGTGTGTACTTCACCGTGTTGTCGAGCCGGCTGCCGACGTAGTTGCTCGCCACGATCAACGTGTCGAGATTCGGGTTGTTGAAGATCTGTGCAGCGCCCATGGCCTGATAGCCCACGCTGTACTGCCGTCCGATCGACAGCGCGCCGTAGCTGCCGCGCAAACCGACGAACGCTTGCCGCCCGAACATCCGGCCGGCGCCGTTCGATGAGTCCTGCCCGAAGCCGGCGGCCTTGGTGCCTTGCAACGACGTTCCGTCGCCGAGATTGAAGCCGCTCTCCAGCACGAAGAACGATTCGAGATCCGGGGCGATCTGCTCCGTGCCCTTGATGCCGAAACGAGATCCCGTGAACGAGCCCTGCGCGACACCGAACTGGCGTGAGGCGCTGGCGTTGGCATTCGTCTCGTAGCGAACGGCATTGTCGATCAGGCCGTAAAGCGTGACATCGGCGTGCGCGCTGACAGGGGCGAGCATCAGGGGTGACAGGCAGGCCGCGGCGTACGCGAGGCGGCGTCGTGTTGCGAAAGGCATGAAGGGTGTCTCCGGAATGTTTTAGTTGTGTGGCGTATTGCGATGCGGGTCAGGCGGGGGCTACTTCGGTGTTGCGGTACGAACCGCAACGGCAAAAACGGCGCTGGCCGTGGCAAGCCACTGACCGTCGTCGTCAAGTACCTGCGCCTCGCAAAAGGCGAGCGTGCGGCCACTGCGCCGCACCTGCGCGTGCGCCGTGATGCGCCCGCGAGCGGGGCGAAGGTAGTTGATCGTCAGGTTCGCGGTGCCAAGGTTGTCGACCGCACCGCTCGCCCGGGTGGCCATGCCCATCGCGGTGTCGAGCAGCGTGGCGATCAGACCGCCGTGGGCGTTGCCATGGCGATTGGTGTGTCGCGGGAGGACGTCGCAAGTCAGAACGACGCGACCGTCGTCCGCCTCGACCAACGTAAAGCCCTGATCGAGGCAGAACTGCGACTCGATGCGCAGCGTAGCGGCGGGCAGTGTCATTGCGCAGCGGCGACGGAAAGCAGTGGGTTGAGACCGGTGCGCGCCACGCGGCTGGCGAGTTGCCGGCCAAGCGCTGTCTCGCAGGCTTGCGAGGCGGCCATCATCGCGTGCAGATCGATACCGGTTGCCACGCCCATGGTTTCGAGCACGTTGACGAAGTCTTCCGTGCAGACGTTGCCGGTGACGCCGCCCCCGTATTGCACCTTCGCGGGGTGGCCGCCGACACCGCCGAACGCTACGTCGAAATGCGTTACCCCGGCCTCGAGCGCCGCGAGGTAATTGACGATGCCCGTGCCGCGCGTGTCGTGGAAGTGGGCAATCGCGTGCACGTCGGGGAAGGCCGCAAGCATCTGCGCGAACAGCGCTTTCGTCGACGCCTGCGTCGCCACACCGATCGTGTCGCCCAGCGTGACGTACTTCACCCCGAGTGCCGCAAAGCGCTCGACGTCTTCCATCACGCGCGCCGGATCGATGGCCCCTTCGAACGGGCAGCCGAAGGCGACCGAGATCGTGCCCACCATCCGGAACTGGCCGCGCGCAGCGGCAGCCATCTCGGCGACGCGCTGCCACTGGTCGGCACGCGACTGCTTCAGGTTGCGCTCGGAATGCGCATCGCTGGCAGAGACCAGCAGACTGATTTCGTTCACGCCGAAGCCAGCGTCGAGATCGGTCAATGCGCGTTCGACGGCGCGCGTGTTGGCGCACGTCGCCTTGTAGTGCACCCCATCCACACGCGGCAACTGCGCGAGCAGCGCGCTGGCGTCGGCAAACTGCGGGACGACCGCCGGGTTGGAGTAGGACGTGGCTTCCACGCGGCGAAAGCCGGCCTTCGCAAACTGATCGATCAACGCACGCTTCGTTTCGGTCGCAACGAATTCGCTCTCATGTTGCAGGCCGTCTCGGGCAAAGCATTCGCACAGGGTGATGTCGGACATGGTCTCGCTGGCGCGATGCGCCAATTCGGGTTCTGATGGCACGCATGAAATCACCTAATGTGATGCAATGTCAAATAATTTATAAATCGGTTGGCGGTGTTGGGTTGTTTGTTCGTTTTGTTTTATGGCGTTGTTTGGCGATTCAAGATCGTCGGTTGATTATTTTGTTTGACTAAGTCACGTTTAGTGGATTAGGCTGGACGCCATACCTGAATGACCTTCTGTCGATGAACCCGATGTCCCGATCCATGACCCTTCCCGAATCGTTGCTAGTAGAAGATCGCGGCGCCGTGCGCGTGATCACCATGAACCGTCCCGACAAGCGCAACGCGCTGAATAACGAACTCACGCAGGGTTTGCTCGATGCGTTGCGAGACGCCGACCAGAACCCCGCAGTGGGTGCGATCGTGCTCGCCGGTGCCGGGCAGAGCTTCTGCGCGGGGGCCGACGTCAAGGAATTCGGTGGCTTCGTGGCGGGCGGTACCGATGCCGACGCCGCGCAGTCGGCGCTCAAGCGTGCTCACCTGACGACCTCGTTGCACCGCGCGTTCACCGAAATCGGCACGCCGGTCGTCGGCGCAGCGCAGGGATATGCCATGGGTGGCGGTGCGGGGCTGGCGCTGGCGTGCGACCTGTTGGTTGTCGGCGAGAGCCTCAAGCTCGGTTATCCGGAACTGAAGCACGGCATCGTGGCGGCCATCGTGATGGCCAATCTGGTGCGGCAGGTGGGGCGCAAGACGGCCTTCGAGCTGGTGTCGACTGGCGATACGGTCGATGCGTCGCGTGCGATCGCGCTCGGCATTGCCAATCGTGTCAGCCCCGATGCCACGCTGGTGGACGACGCGGTGGCGCTCGCCGCGCGACTCGCCAATTACGACCCGGTCGCAATGACCGCGACTAAGCGCCTGTTCCATCGCGTGGTCGACTTGCCGCTTACGCAGGCGTTTGACGTCTCGCTCGACACGAACATGATGATGCGCAGCTTCCGCAAGCCGGCGCCGAAGCAGTCATGAGCGGCCGGATGAAACCGCTCGCGGGCGTCACCATTCTCGAACTGGCGCGCGTGCTGGCCTGCCCGTTCGCCGACATGATTCTGGCGGAGCTCGGGGCCACGGTCATCAAGATCGAACAGCCGGGTAGCGGCGACGAGACGCGAACCTTCGAGCCGAAAGTCGGCGACGAGTCGGCGTACTACTTCGCCTGCAATCGCAGCAAGCAATCGGTCACGGCCAATATGAAGACCGAGGCGGGACGCCAGATCATCCGCGATCTCGCTGCGCGTGCCGACATCGTGCTCGAGAACTTTCCCGTGGGCACGCTGGCGCGCTATGGCCTCGATCAGGCAACGCTGCGCGCCGCACATCCCAAACTGATCTACGTCTCGTGTACCGGCTTCGGGCAAACCGGCCCGTACGCGAAGCGCAAGGGTTACGACACCGTCTTTCAGGCGATGGGCGGGCTGATGAGCCTGACGGGCGAGCGCGGTGGCGGCCCGGTCAAGCCGGGGCTGCCGATTGCCGATCTGTCGTCGGGTTTGTGGATCGCGATTGCGATTCTGAGTGCGTTGCAAGGCCGCACACAGACGGGCACCGGCTGTCACGTCGATTTCTCGATGCTCGACGGTCAGGTGAGTCTGCTCACGCTGGCTGCCGGTCGCTACTTCGCGCTGGGCGAAGTGCCGCCGCGTCTGGGGACCGAGCACCCGGGACGTGTGCCGTCGGCAACGTTCGCGTGCAGCGATGGGGCTTACGTGCATATCACTTGCAGCGATCAGCACTGGCTGCCGTTGTGCGAACTGCTCGGGTTGGACGAACTGGGTGCCGATGCGACGCTGGCGACCAATGCGGGTCGCGTCGAGCATCGCGAACGCGTCATGGCGGCGCTGAGTGAGGTCATCGCAGGGCGAGCACGCCGCGAACTGTGCGATGCCTGCGACGCCGCCGGTGTGCCCGCTGGCCCGATTCAGCATGTCGACGAGGTGCTGGCCGACCCGCACGTGCTGGCGCGCGGCATGGTGGGCGAGTTCGATCACCCGACCGTGGGCAAATTCGGCGCGCTGCCGGTGCCCTTCAAATTCGATGGATTTGCCGATCCGGAAGTCGGCCGCCCGCCGCTGCTGGGGGAGCACACCGAGCCGGTGCTCGCCGGACTTGGCTACACATCCGAGCAAATCGCGGGACTGCGCCGTGACGGCGCGATCTGAATTCGCCATTTCGTTTGACTATCGCCACGCGCGAACAGGGATGCAAGACGTATGAAAGTTTGGGAGACATTGCAGGTCGAGCGCAGCGACGCTGTTGTCGAGATCGTGCTTAACCGGCCGCAGCAGCGCAACGCGCTCAATGCCGCCATGTGCGACGAGTTGCGCGCGTGCGTGCAGGCGCTGCGCGACGATGCCACGGTGCACTGCGTGATCGTGCGCGCTAACGGACCGGTGTTCTGCGCGGGCGCCGATTTGAAAGAACGTCAGGGGATGGGGCCGGACGAGGTGCGCGCGCGCCGCGTCAAGGCGTTTGCAGCCTATGACGCCATCGAGCAGATCGGCAAGCCGTGCATCGCACTGGTGGAGGGCCCGGCCATCGGCTCGGGTGGCGAGATCGCCATGGCCTGCGACTTCATCGTCGCGACCGAGGCCGCCGCATTCCGCACCCCCGAGGCGCTGTGGGGCACGGTGGGCGCGACGCAGCGCATGCCGCGTGCCGTGGGCAAGCGTCTCGCCAAGGACATGGCATTCACCGGGCGCACGCTCGGCGCGCAAGAGGCGCGCGAAGCTGGTCTGGTGGCACGCGTGGTGCCGGCCGACGAGGCGCTTGAGTGCGTGCGCGGCATGGCGCAAGCGATTGCCGGGGCGCCGCCGTTGGCCATGCATCTGACCAAAGATTGCATCGACCGGGGTGTCGAGACGGACGCGGCCGGCGCGCTGGCCATCGAACTGCTGGCGATCGACACGCTGCTGCAAAGCCCGGACTGGGGCAAGAAAATTGCGAGCTTCGGCAGCGTCGATGGCGGTGGTGAAAAGACGGGAGGCCGCCATGCATGAACCCCAAAGCGGCGCAGGGCATGAGGTTTATGCGCGCCAGTTCGGATTGGAAGGGCCGGTGACGTTGCCGAACGTGCTTGCCGACCGGGCACGTCTGACCCCCACGGCTGAGGCGCTGGTCATCGATGGCGAGCGCATCGATTACCGCACGCTCGCGCAACGTGTGGCGCAGGCGGCTGCGCGCATGGTCGGGCTGGGCATCGGCCACGGCGAGCACGTGGGCATTCTGATGGGCAACTCGGTGGATTGGGTGGTGCTGTTCTACGCGGCGGCGTCGATTGGCGCGGTCGCGGTGCCCGTCAATACGCGCTTCAAGTCCGACGAGCTGAATTACTGCCTGAATCAGGGCGATGTGCGCGTGCTGTTCTACGTCGACACGTTCCTGAATATCGATTACACGCAACTGCTGCGCGGTGTAGAGCCCGCCTTCGACAGCCAGTTGCCGGGCAATGTGCTGCCGTTGTTGCGCCGCGCCGTGATGGTCGGCGCAGGTAAGGGCAGTGCGCGTGAACTGCCTGCCGGTGTCGAGCATTTCGACGCGCTGCCCGATACGCCGTCGCTGCGTGCCGAAGCCGCGCGCCGCGCCGCAGCGGTGGCGCCTGACGACGTCTTGCTGATTCAGTACACCTCGGGCACCACGTCGTTCCCGAAGGGGGTGCTGCTGCGCCATCGCAACATGCTGATGAATGCCGCCGCATCGGCCCTGCGGATCGGTGTGCAGCCCGACGACCGGTATTTCAGCGTGCGCCCGTTCTTCCACGTAGCGGGCACCACGATGTCGCTGCTGGTCTCGCTTGTGACCGGGGCCTGTCTGCTGTCGGTGCCGTCGTTCGATGTGGCGCGCGTGCTGACCATTCTCGATGAGGAGCGTTGCACGCTCACGTCGGGCAACGACACGATTTTCCTGATGATGATGGGGCACCCCGAATTCCGGCGCGAGCGCATTCATCTGCGCGGCGGCTGGGCGGCGGCAGGCCCTGAAATCATGCAGAAGATTCACGACGTGATGGGCGTGCCGTACATGGTCGGCGCCTACGGACAGTCGGAAGCCTCGCCCAACGTGGTGCTCAACGACTGGCGCGATCCGCTGGCGCTGCGCGTCGGCGGCTGGGCGAGCCCGCATCCGGGTGTCGAGATCCGCACGGTGTCGGCGGAAACCGGCGAGGTCACCGCTGCCAACGCGCCGGGCGAGATTCAGGTGCGCGGTTGGGGCGTGATGAAGGGCTACTACAACAAGCCTAAGGAGACCGCGCAGGCGCTGGGCGACGACGGCTGGTTGCGCACGGGCGATCTCGGCGTCATCGACGACGAAGGGCGTCTGCGCATGATCGGGCGGCTCAAGGACGTGTTCCGTGTCGGGGGTGAGAACGTCGCGCCGGCCGAAGTGGAAGAGACGCTGTTCACGCATCCCGCCGTGCAACTCGCGCAAGTGGTCGGCGTGCCCGACGCGCGGCTCGGCGAAGTGCCTGCGGCGTTCGTTGTGCTGCGCCCGGGCGCAGAGGTCACGAGCGAGGCGCTGATCGAATGGTGCAAGTCGCGCGCCGCCAATTTCAAGGTACCCCGTTACCTGCGCCTCGTCGATTCGTTCGACGGCATCGGCATGACGGGAAGCTCGAAAGTGCAGAAAAACAAACTGCGCGAGTACGCCATACGGGAGTTCGGTTTGTCCTGATGCCAGAGAGCATCTGAACCGGCTCATCAAAACAATACTGGAGGAGACATGACTTCACCTACGACGACGGCTTCACAGCCGTTCGCCGCCGCGGCGCACGCCGCCGTGCCGGACATACAGGGTGTGGAGGAGGCGACGTATCGCAAGATCGCGTGGCGCATTCTGCCGTTGCTGTTCGTTTGCTACATCATCAACTACATCGACCGCGCCAATATCGGCATCGCGCAGATTCAGTTCAAAGCGGATCTGCATTTCAGCGATCTGGTCTACGGCATCGGCGCCGGGCTGTTTTTTGTCGGCTTCCTGCTGTTCGAGGTGCCGAGTAATCTGATGCTCGCCCGTATGGGCGCCCGCAAGACGCTGTTGCGCATCATGACGCTGTGGGGCGCGGTCTCGTGCGCGATGATGTTCGTGCGCACGCCCATGGAGTTCTACGTTGCGCGCATGCTGCTTGGTGCGGCCGAGGCGGGCTTCTTCCCCGGCCTGATTCTGTATCTGAGCTACTGGTTTCCGGCGGAGCGCCGGGCGCGCGTGACGGCCTTGTCGTTCGTTGCCATTCCGATTGCCACGATGATCGGCGCGCCGACCTCGGGCTGGATCATGCGCCAGTTTCACGAAGTACACGGTCTCGCTGGCTGGCAGTGGATGTTTCTGCTCGAAGGGTTGCCGGCCATTGTGCTGGGTATCGTGGTGTTCTTCAGTCTGGAAGACCGCCCGGAATCGGCCAAATGGCTCACGGCCGATGAGAAGGCGAGACTCACACAGGCATTGAGCGTGGAGCGTGCGCAGAAAGCAGGGAAGGCCGCGCACGGCCACGGCAAGGGCGGCACGCTGGCAGCACTCGCCGACTGGCGGGTCTATGTGGCGGGGCTCGTCTCGTTCTGCGCGTATGTGCTGGCCAGCACCATTGCGTTCTTTGCGCCGGTGGTGATTCAGGCCACTGGCGTGCGCGATACCTTCCACGTCGGGCTGCTGTCGGCACTGCCACCGGTCGTCGGTATCGTCGCGATGCTGATCGTGAGCCGTCATTCCGACCGCCATCGCGAGCGTCGCTGGCACGCGGCGTTGCCGTTGATGTGCGCAGCAATCAGCCTGATGGTCATGCCTTATATGTCGCACAACCTCGTGCTGGCGGTGTTGTTGCTGGCGATTGCCACGGCGGGGCATTTGTCGAGCCTGTCGGTGTTCTGGACCATTCCGTCGACGTATCTCGCGCCAGCCAGTGCCGCTGCCGGGATTGCCGTGGTGAGCAGCATCGGCGCGCTAGGTGGGCTGGTGGGGCCCAGCGTCATCGGCTATATCAAATCGGTCACGGGCAATCTGGCATTGGGGTTGCAGGTGGCGGGCTGCATCGTGCTCTTCGGTGGCTTCTTGCTGCTGATAGGGATTCCCGCGCGGTTGTTGCCCAAGACTGGCGCGGGCGGTGCAGGCCGCGCGTAACGTGAAATCGAGCGCACCCGTGCCTGCATTCGTGCTCGCACCGGTGCGCGTTTGACCGGGCATTGGCGAGGCGATAGCATGACGCCATCCCAATCCCGGCGCTCCCGTCACATGCCCAAGTCAAACCCCAAGCCTTCGGGCTCACCCGAACCGGTGAGCGCAGCACCTTCCGACTTGCGGCAGCTCACGTCGTTTCAGTTGCGTCAACTGACGAACATCTACACGAAGGGATCGTCGAGCGTCTACGAACGAAACTTCGGTCTGACGTTGAATGAATGGCGCTCCATCGCGCTGCTGCACAGCATCTCCGGCATGTCGCTCAACCGGCTCGCCGAGCAAGCGCAATTCGACCGCGGGTTGATGAGCCGCACCGTCACGACGCTCGAAGCCCGTGGCATTCTTCAGCGCAGCGCCGACAGCTCGGATGCGCGCGGCGTGGTGATCTCGCTCACTGCGCATGGCCGCGATCTCGTCAAACAAGTCTTTCCCGTGGCAGAGGAGCTCAACGATCGCCTGCTGTCGGTGCTCACACGCGCTGAACGGGATGCCTTGCCGAAAATACTTGATAAGCTCACGTATCAAGCGAGGATCATGTTGGATCAAGAGCGAGAAGAGGCGGGTAATGGGGATTGATTAATCAAAATAATCGCCGTAAATTATTTGACTTTGTCTCATATGTCCCTTAGATTGACGAGCATCGTCAACGCGCTGTCGCGCGGCAATTCTTGGGACTCTCCATGCTTCAGACCCGACTCACCCGCCTGCTGAACATTCGCTATCCCATCATTCAGGCCGGGATGAGCTGGGCCTCGTCAAATGCGGCGCTTCCCGCTGCGGTATCGAAGGCCGGTGGTCTCGGGGTGATTGCCGCCGGGCCGATGTACCTCGATGCGTTTCGTGCGACTGTGCGTGAAGTCAAAGCCGCCACCGACGGTGCGTTCGCCGTCAATATTCCGCTCTATCGTCCGCAAGCCGAGCTATTTCTCGACGTGATCGAAGAAGAGGGCGTGCCGGTGGTCATCGCCTCGCAAGGGGGACCGAAAGCACATCTGGCGCGTTTTCACGCGCGTGGCGTGCGATGGATTCACGTGGTTTCGACGATGGCGCATGCGCGCAAGGCAGCGGATGCCGGGGTCGACGCGCTTGTCGTTGTCGGCGCGGAGGCCGGTGGGCATCCCCCCGCCAATGGTGTCAGCACGCTGGTGGCTGTGCGTCGCGCGGTGCAGGCATTCGACCTGCCGATCGTGGCGGGTGGTGGTGTCGCCGATGGATATGGTGTGGCGGCGCTGCTGGCGCTTGGTGCCGATGCCGTGCAGTTGGGAACGCGCTTTCTGGCGACCCGCGAAGCCGGTGTCCACGAGAACTACAAGCGTGCGGTGCTCGATACCGATATCGACGCGACGGCGCTCGTCGGCGTGCGTGGCTTGCCGGTGCGCATGACGCGCAATCGTTTTGCCGAGCGTGTGCTGCAAGCCGACCGTGACGAACCGGACGCCGACGCCTACGACGCCCTGTTCAAATCCAGCTCGCTCAAGCAGGCGGCGCTCGATGGCGACATCGACTGGGGAAAGGTGGAGCTAGGCCAGTCGGCCGGACTCATCGACGATCTGCCCGGTGCGGCCGACGTCATGGCGCGGCTGGTGGAAGAATACGAAGCGGCGGCCCGTCGGATCGCCGGTTGAACGATGGCGTTCAGGTCCCGAGCGCGCGGTAGCGCCGGCTCAATGCCGAGAGCAGCGCATTGCCCGCCAGCGCGAACAGCATCAGAAACAGCGCGACGGCCATGATCGTATCGATATTGCCCAGATTCATCGCGTTCGATAGCTGATGGCCGAGCCCCTTCTGCGAGGCGAACATCTCGCCGATCAGCACACCCAGCAGCGTCAACGAAAACCCCAGTCGCACGCCCGATAGCACTTCGGGCAGCACGGCCGGCAGCACGACGCGCAGGGCAATCTGGCTGCGTGACAGATGCATCGCATGGGCCGCGCGAAAGTACACGGGCTTGATCTGCCGGATGCCGTTCATCGTGAAGATGAGGATCGGGATCAGGCCGTGCATCACCCCGAAGGCCACCTTGGCCGCGAGCCCCAGACCGAAGATCAGCAGCACCAGCGGGTACAACGTCACCTTCGGCAGCGAATACAAATTGACGAGAATCGGCTCGGCCACGTTGCCGGCGAGACGATTCGCCCCCAGTCCCAGCCCTAACGCAATGCCGCCCGCGACGGCGAGCACCAGTGCGTAGAGCAGTGCGAGACCCGTCTCTGCCGCATCGTCCCAGAACGACGCCGTGCCCATCATCTGCCAGAGCCCTTGCACCGTGGCCGAGGGGGAGCTGAGTGCGGCGCCGTTGAGCCAGTGCACCGTCTGCCACGCGCCAATCAAGACGAGCAGGACGGCCAGTGTGCCAAGCGGGTTGGGTTTTTTCGTGTCCATACGAATCGATGCCGATCAGCGGCGGCTGCGCGCCTGAAAGCGCGCATCGACGTGGTTGAGTACGCCATTCACCAACGTCACCGTGACCAGCACCGTGAGCATCAGGGCGTACATGTCGGCATTCTCAAAATTGTTATACGCGTAGCTGATGGCGTAGCCGATGCCCGAGCCCGACAGGATGAACTCGGACGCGATCACGCCAATGAAAGCGTGCGACACCGCGAGGCGCACGCCGCTGAACAGATGGGGCAGGGCCGCTGGAAATTTCACATGCCATACGGCTTGCCAGCGCGAAAGTCGCATCACGCGGGCTGTCTTTGAATACGAGCGGGGGATGCGATCGAGTCCGGTCATCGTCGCCGTAATCATCGAGACCACGGCCAGCAATGAGGCGATGGCGATGATCGGCAACGGGCCGACGCCGAACAGCACGATGAACACGGGATAGAACGCGAACGTCGGCACCGCGTAATAGCTGGCGATCAGCGGCTCCAGCGCGCGGCGTACGCCCGGCAATGTGTGAATGACGAGCCCGGCGGCAAAGCCGAATCCCACGGCGCAAACCGACGCGACGGCGATGCTGGCGAAGCTCGTGAGGATGTCGTGCGTGAAGCGCCCCTCACGCAGCACGTCGATGGCATGCGCCGCCATCGCGCTCGGGGCGATCATGACGGATGCCGGGATGGTGCCGGTACGGCACAGCGCTTCGACAAGCAGTACGAGCCCTACGACGATACCGGCGCGGATGAGACGTTCAGTGCGAATCATGACGATGTATGCGGGTGCTCTCCGTCCTGCATCGCCTTGAGCGACTCGGCGCGCAGCGTCTCCCACAGGCGTGCGGTAATTTCACCGAAACGTGGTGTGGTCACGACGCGGCTATCGCGTTGCGGCGCCCAGCCGGTGTCGATGACGTCGATAAAGCGCCCGGGGCGCGCCGACATGACGCCGACGCGGTCCGACAGCACGGCGGCCTCATCGAGCGCGTGGGTAATCAGCAGCACGGTGGCGGACGTTTCACGCCACAGTCGGAGTAACTCGTCGCCCATGAGCATGCGGGTCTGTTGATCCAACGCGCCGAACGGCTCGTCGAGCAGAATCAGGCGCGGCGCAATGACGAGCGTGCGCGCAATGCACATGCGTTGGCGCATGCCGCCGGAGAGCTGTGCGGGATACGCATTCGCAAAGTCGCGCAACCCCATAAATCCGAGTGCATAGCTGACGCGGCGTGCCACCTCGGCACCGTCGATGCCCGCCATGCGCAGGCCGAAGCCGATGTTCTCGCGCACGGTCAGCCACGGAAACGACGCATCTTCCTGAAACACCACGCCGACACCGTCGGGCACGCCATTCACCGGCTGGCCCTCGAAATGCACGGTCCCGGTGGTCGGTTTTGCCAGCCCGGCAATCAGTTCGAGCAACGTCGATTTGCCGCAGCCGGAAGGCCCCACGACTGAAAAGAACTCGCCCTTTCGCAGCGTCAGATCGATGGGGCCGAGCGCCTGCATCCGCGTCTTTCTGGCCGTTTTTGCGCCGGGGGTGTCGAAGTCTTTCGTCACGCCCTCCAGCACGGCGTGCGGTTCATGGCTGGCGTGCGGTGTCCCGGCACCTTCCACCAGATGCAGATGCGGGCCCGGGTGCTGCGAAGTCATAGCTGGCCCTTCGCGCGAATGTCGGCCGGCAGGAAGCGCGAATCGATCAGCTTCGGCCAGTCGACATCGTCTTTGATTTCGCCGATGAGCTTGAGCCCGCTGGCGACACGATCGAGTTCCGCGCGGTCGAATTGCCCCTGACTCCACATGTGCGAACGCACCATGTTGTCGACGGCCTCTTTCGCAACGTCCGGCGAGAGTTTGAATTGCGCCGCGAGCAGTTTTGCCGCGCCGGCCGGGTTGGCATACGTGGCATCCACCCCGGCACGGCGGCCGGCGATGATCGCGCGCAGCGTATCCGGGTGCGATTGAGCGAACGCGCGCGTGGTGATGCCCACGGAGGTTGTCATCGGCTTGAGCACGTCGCCCGCAAGGTAAAGCGTTCGGTATTGGGATTTGCGCAGGATCGACAGCGGCTCGATTGCGACGGCACCCGCCACTGCACCCTGTTCCAGCATGGTCATGCCGTTGACGTAGCCGCCCGAGGCCACGCGCGTGATCTTCGAGGCGTCGATGCCTTTCTCGCGCAACACCATCAGGAAGAGCATTTCAGACACGCTCTTCGGCGACGTGATGGCTACCTTCTTGCCGACGAGGTCGTTCAGCGAGTGGATGGCGCTGTCCGGCATCGTGACCATCGACGCCTCGGCGACGCTGCGCGTGCCGACGTTCACGATCACGATGTCGAGCCCTTGGCGCGCTGCGGCGAGCGCGGCCGACACGGCAACTTCACCGTAAGGGGTCTTGCTCGCGAGGATGTTGCGCACGGTAGTGCCGCCGCCGCCCGAGCTGAGAATGCCGGTGATGTCGACGCCCGCCTTCTTGAACAGGCCGCCGTCCATGGCCACCGCGTAGGGCAGGCCGTACAGGCTGCTGCCCCATTGGGTGACGGAAATCTCTTCGGCGTGGGCGGCACGCGAAGCCGGCAGAAGGAGGGCGCCCGCCAGTGCAAACGGGTGAGCGAGTTGGAACAGCCTTTTCATCATCTACTCCGGGTCAAGCCAGCCGGCGCATCACTGCGCGCCGGGAAAAAAGTCAAAGACGAGTGCGCCTTGTCGCGCCGGCATCGGGCCGATGGCCGCCGTGAAGGCGTCTTTCAAGCGGAGAAAGCGCTCAATCATACCTTCACGATGCGGCGGGCGTGGCGTTGGTCTGCATGCTCTGGCGTTCGTCGTTAGTATTGACGGCAAATCGAGACGGCGGGTGCAGGCGCATGCCCGGGGGCATCGTCCGCCACGTCGGCTGTCTGACACTACGAGGTTGTCCATGCGCATCACCGCGATTCGCGAACACACCATCCCCGTTTCCCGCTACGCCGACCCGGCTATCCCATCGGGCGGTTTGACGACGAGTCTGGTCGCCGTCACGACCGACGTAATACGCGATGGCAAACCGGTGACCGGCTACGGCTATGCTTCCATCGGGCGTTTCGGGCAGGGTGGATTGATTCGCGAGCGATTTGCCCCGCGCCTGTTGGCGGCCCGCGACGGTGACCTTGCCGGCGACAGCGGCAGCCATCTGGACCCGTTCCGCGCTTGGGACGTGATGATGACTGGCGAGAAGCCCGGCGGTCACGGCGAGCGATGCGTCGCCGTGGGCACGCTGGACATGGCGATCTGGGACGCTGCTGCCAAGATCGCGGACTTGCCGCTGTATCGCTTTCTCGCCGATAAGCTGGGCCGGGAAGTGCCGCACGCGCCCCGCGTCGCTGTCTATGCGGGCGGCGGTTATCAATACCCGCACGACGATCTGGCGCGCTTGTCCGACGAGATGAAGCGCTGTGTCGATCTCGGCTTTACGCACGCGAAGATCAAGATCGCCAGCGCCCCGCTGGATCAGGATCTGCGCCGCATCGAGGCGGCGGCGCGTCCATTGGCGAGCGTGAATCATCTGGCCATCGATGCGATGAACCGGTTCGACCTTGCGGCGGGGCTCACGGCCGCCCGCGCGTTGGCCGGGTATGGACTGCTCTGGTTCGAAGACATTTGCGATCCGCTCGACTTCGCGACACAGGCCGACATTGCGGCGGCGTACGGCGGTGCGATTGCCGCAGGCGAGGCGCTGTTCTCGCAGGCTGAGGCAAGACTGCTCGTGCGCCACGGCGGGTTGAGCCCGGCCCGCGACGTGCTCGTGTTCGATCCCGTGCATTGCTATGGCGTGCCCGGCTATCTGCGGATTATCGAGACGATGACCGCGGCCGGCTGGGCGCGCAGCGCGTTCTGGCCGCATGGCGGTCATCTGTTCTCGCTGCACCTGTGCGCGGCGCTCGGGCTGGGCGGCGCGGAGGTCACGCCGTTCGCGTTCGCACCGTTCTGCGGATTGGCCGAGGGCTTGCAAGTGGTGCAGGGGCATACCGGCGTGCCGCAGGCGCCCGGCATCGGGTTCGAGACGAATCCTTCGATCTGGCGAGAGTTTCAAGCGCTGCATTGACGCGTGGGTGGCAACGATTGACAGCTTAGGCATGACGCTTTACTTTGTAAAGCATGACGACGCCAAAAATCGGACAATCCGTACGCGGATCGAAGTCGGGCCGACCCATCATGGTCGTGCTGGACTTGCTGGGACGGCGCACTGCGTTGCGAATCCTGTGGGAGCTGCGCGGTGCGCCGATGACGTTTCGGGCGCTGCAAGAGGCGTGCGAAACGAATGCGCGCCTGCTCAATACCCGGCTGACGGAATTGAAGGCGACGGGGCTGGTCGAGCATGCCGAAGGCGGGTATCGCATGACCGACGAGGGCCGACGGCTGGAGACGGCGCTACAGCCGCTGTTGGGCTGGGCGAGGCAATGGGCCACACGGGACCCGGCAGGGTTCGACGCGGCCGACCACGAAAAATCCGACTGATGCCGTGATTCCTATCACGCCGCATCACGACACATCACCTCAAGACAACGACACGACGTATGCCGACGCAAGCTATCCGGGCTGTGATTTTCGATTTCGATCTGACGCTGGCCGACTCCTCCGAGGCCATTGTCGAATGCACGCAATACGCGCTGACGCGTCTCGAGTGCGAGACGGCGACACCAGCGCAGATTCGCGGCGTGATAGGGCTGCCGCTGCCGGTCATGTTTCACACGCTGAGCGGGGATGAGGATGCCGCCCGCGCGGAGGCATTCGTGCGGCATTTCGTGTCGCGCGCCGACGAGATCATGGTGCAATCGACGCGTATTTATCCGGAAGTCCCCGGCTTGCTGGCGGCGCTGCGCGAGCAGGGGCTGGCGGTCGCGATCGTTTCGACCAAGTTCCGCCACCGGATCGATGCGATTCTCACGCGGGCCGGACTGCGCTCGCAGGTCGACGTGATCGTCGGGGGCGACGACGTGCAGCGGCACAAACCGGACCCCGAGGGGATCACGCAAGCGCTGGGGCATTTGGGACTTGCGGCGGCGCAGGCGATCTACGTCGGCGACCACGCGGTCGATGCGCAAGCGGCCGAGGGGGCGGGCACGGGCTTTATCGGCATGGTGAGCGGGACGACCTCGTTCGACGCGTGGTCCGCTGCCGGAAAAATGGCGGTGACACACCACGTGGGCGAAGTGGCTGACCTCGTCGCAGGTGCGGCGTCGGCACATCGCTAACGGCTGGGGCGTGCGCCAAAGTTATAAAATCCGTCTATCCCACGCCATTGCTTCCGAGTTCCTCGAGTTCCTGATCGCATGCCCAAGCCGACGAAAGCCGAAATCAACGCCGATATCATTGAACGCGCCGCGGGGCTGTTTGCCCGCCACGGGTTCGAGCAGACGTCGCTCCAGCAGATTGCCGACGCGGTCAATTACTCCAAGGCCGGGCTGCTGCATCACTTTCCGAGCAAGCTGGCGATCTACGAAGCGGCGGTCGGCGTGGTGCGTAACCACATGGTCGAGTTGCGCGAGCGAGTGAAGGGGATTCCGGTCGGCATCGAGCGGGACCGCGTGCTGGTCGACGATGCCTTGCAGTTCACGTACGACTGGCCGGGCGTGTCGGCGTTTTCTAACCGGATTTCCGACAACGCGCCGGACGGCGATCCGGCGCTGATCGAAATCGGCATGATTCTCTATGACGCGCTGGGCATCGATCTGACGAAGCTCGATCTCGAACGTATCGTGCGCGTCACCAGCGCATTCGCCGGTCTGGGCGCAACGGCTTTGCAGGCCGTGCGCGCGGATCAGAAGCGCGAGTGGCGGCCGATCATCACGCAGGCCGCCATGGACGCGCTCGGTCACGGCAAACGCTGACTCGCTTCATCTCCCGAACGTCTTAATCCTTTCTGAACGCTTCTACCTGACGTTTCCACAACGTCCACGGCCGCTCCATCACGCCGAGATTGGTCGCCGTCGAGCGCTTGCCTTCCTCTTCATCGAGATAGGTCACGTCGCCGCCGAGCGTGACCGCCTTGTACTGCATGTCGGCGTTCAGCGAGGTGTAGATCGCGCGATACACCGACGCGGGCAGTGACGGGCCGGTCGTCACGAAGCCGTGGCCGCGCATCAGGGCAACGTCGAACTCGCCCAGCGTGTCGGCCAGCGCCTTGCCCTGATCGCTGTTGCGCACGAGCATGTCGGTGCAACCGAAGCAATGGCGGATGTCGAACACCGGCGAGCCGCTGCCGAGAAAACCCGCCATGTGATACACCGGGCGCAGACGTACGCTCGACGCCGCGAACGGAATCACCGACGGCGCATGACTGTGCACGATCGACATGACGTCGGGGCGCGCGCGGTAAATCTCGCTGTGAATCCACGTTTCCAGATAGCGCTTGCGGGTGTCGCCGTCGACCGGCTGGCAATCGAAGTCGAGGGTGAGGATGTCGTCGGGCGTGACCAGCTCCGGCGCCATCGACTGCGCGATGAGGAAATGCTGCGAGTTGCGCGGATCGCGCGCGCTCACGTGACCGAAGCCATCGAGCACTTCGTGATGCGCGAGGATATGGTTGGCCGAAGCGAGGTCTTCCAGCAGTTGCGCGATGGATTGTGCGTCGTGCTCGGTGACGGCTGGGGTGTAGGGCGTGGTGGTTTGCATCATGATGTTCAGCGAAAATTGCGACAAAAAATGGCGATGGGAGGGGTGTTTCAGACCCTGACGGCGGCGTGCATTTCTGCCGGAAACAGGTCGTCGGCCTGCATCGGGCGATGGCATACGCCTTGTTCAAAGGCGAAGCGCAGGAAGGCGTCGAGGGTGGTGCGATTGGCAGCAATGCCGTAGGGCCATGGATCGGCACCGAACATGGCGCGCGCCGATGCGGCGTGCTCGCTCATCCACGGCAGCGGGAAGTGCGAACATGTGATGTCGTCGAGCCGCGCAATGCTGGCGTCTTTCGCCTGCGAGAAGGCCTTCAACAAGTTGCCCGCGATCCAGCGATTGGCGGCAAACACCTCACGGCGCATCACGATCAGATGCATGATCGGGAAGATGCCGGTCTTGCCGAAATAGGCGCGCTCTTCCGCTGCAAAATCCTTGAACAGACGCACGACCTCACCCTGCCGGCCGGGCGGTGGAGCGGGTGGTCGCGCACTGAGGATGGCGTCGATCTCGCCGTCGAGCAGCAGCGCGGTGAGCGAGCGATCGGGCGACGGCCGGTAACGCACGCCGGCGGGCAGTTGCACGTCCACCTTTTCGCGCCGCCCCGCCTGATTCACACCGCCTTGCACCCACTCGATGTCTTCCAGCGCGACACCTTGCTCGTGGGCCAGCCACCCGCGCGAATAGACGGCAGCGGTCTGCGCCCACTCGGGCACCCCCACGCGTTTGCCACGCAGATCGGCCGGTGAGCGCACGCTGCCATCGCTGCGCACATACAGCGACGAGAGCCGGAACACACGCGAAGGAAACACCGGTAAGCCGATCAGACGATCGTCACCCTGCGAGCGCAGTGCGGTGTATTTCGCCAGCGACATCTCCGAGAGGTCCCATTCCTGAAAGTGGGTGGTGCGATAAAAAATCTCCTCGACCGGCAGCACCGACGGCACCAGTTCGATACCTTCGGCGGCGACGCGGCCGGAGAGCAGGTCGCGCACGTGGTCGTAATCGTTGACGGCAAGCGAGAGCGTGAGCTTGGACATGACGCGTTCCAATGTCGGGGGGAAGGGCGCGGACATCGCTCGGATGCCCGCGCCGAACTGCATGGGCAGATTCAGTGACCGAAGGCGGGCGCTTTCGGCAGGCTTTCGGGGCGGGCCACGAGAAACACGAGCGCGGCGGCGCTCACCAGCGCGGCGCCCAGCACCACGAACATGGCGCCTGCGCCACCGGTGGCCTGTTGCAGCACGCCCGCGATGGCCGGGCCGCACATGGCGCCGACGCGCGCGATACCCAGATACAGGCCGACAGCGGTGCTGCGAATCTCCGTTGGGTAACTCACGGCAACGAGATTGTTGAGCACCGTCTGCGTGCCGATCACGAACATGCCCGCGACGACGATGCCGAGAAACGTCACCTTGCCGCCGGTCGCGACGGCGAGCACGCCGATGGCGGCCGCCCCAGCCAGCCACGCCAGCGACATGGCCAGACGGCGGTTGCCGATGCGGTCGGCGACCACGCCACAGATCAGGCTGCCGAAGGCCGATGCGAATACCAGCAGCGAGCCGTAGGCAAAACTCGTCGAGAGGTTTTCGCCGCGCTTCAACATGATGGTCGGCAGCCAGCCCGACAGCCCGTACGACGAGAACAGCGACAGCGCCCCCATCGCCCAGAAACAAAACGTCTGACGGCGGAACGCACCGGAGAACAGTGCCGCGACGGAACCGGCTTTCACGCCAGCGTCGGGCGACGTGAAGACGGCATTGGCAAACTCCGCTGCGCGGGCAGGCCACAGGCGGGTGAGTTGCGCCCGCACGGCGTCCTGATGGCCGCGACTGGCGAGAAACGACACCGATTCCGGCAAGACGAACTGCAACACCAGCGCCAGCACCACCGACAGCGCGCCGACGAAATACATGCTCTGCCAGCCGTATTGCGGAATCAGCCACGCCGCGATGAAGCCCGACGCGGTGGCGCCGCCGATCCAGCCGCAGGTGAAGAACACGATGGTGAAGACGTTGGCACTGCGCTTCGGGGCGATCTCGTTGATGTAGGTCACGGCCACCGGCATGAGCAGGCCGAGCGAGATGCCCATCACGAAGCGCAGCGCGATGAAGGTGGTCAGGTCGTGCGCGAAGAGCGCAATCGCCAGACTGAACAGCCCCGCGAGCCAGATGCCGGTGAGCAGCACGCGGCGGCGTCCGATGCGGTCGCTGAACAGGCCCGAGACGGCAGAGCCCGCCGCAAAACCGGCCAGTCCGCACGACAACAGCACGCCGATCTGGCTCGGCGACATGTGCCAGAGCGAGGCCACGTCATGAACGATATAGGCGGCGTTGTAGAGGTCGTAGCCGTCGAACAGCAGGATGAGCGCCAGCAGAATCGCCAGCTTGAAGTGATAGGCCCCTAGCGGGGCGGCTTGCAGGGTATCGCGAACGTCGATGCGTTCGGCGTACCCCGATGGGGTGTTCTGGGCCATGCCTTGTCTCCGATGGTCGGCCTGCTGAGCGCCGGACGAACCCGGTCCCGCAGTGCCTTTGTTGTGTGTTCGGAGTTGACTTTACTGGCCGATTTTGTGTTTATCAATATTGATTATTAAAGTCAATATCACTGTGGCATCATGTGACGGATCTTTGACGAATGCATGACGGGAATCCTTATCCGGTAAGGGGTTGCGACGGATGCGGGTTTCCCCGGGGAATACCATGACGCAACAAAACGACTTGATGACGCGCGAGGAAGTGCTCGCGCTGCTGGAGATCAAACCGGCCACGTTGTACGCCTATGTGAGCCGTGGGTTGATCCGGGCGCGTCCGCACGAGGATGGCCGCAAGAGCCTCTACTTGCGCCGCGACGTGGAGCGTCTGGGCACCCGCAAGCGTGGGCGCGCGCCGACCGGCTCGGTGGCCGAATCGACCATGCGCTTCGGCGATCCGGTGCTGCACTCGGCGATTACGCAGATCACGCCGCACGGGCCGCGTTACCGCAACCGGCTGGCGACGGATCTGGCGAGTGCAGGGGCCTCGTTCGAGTCGGTGGTGCATTTGCTGATGACCGGCATCTGGCAGGACAGCATTGCGGTCTGGTCGCCGCAGGAGACGCCGCCCGACGTGTTGCGTTTTCTCTCGACCTACAACGGCGACGTGGTCAGCGCAGACATTGGCAATCTGCTCGGCATGGTGCCGTTTGCGCTGGCGATGCAGGGGCGCGGGCCGCGCGAAATTGCCGATGGCAGCGCGGTGCAGGCGGCGCGTCTGATGCTGCATTGCATGGCGGGATGCGTGGGGTTTCTCGGACCGAAGCGCGCATACGTGGCACGCACCGCCGACGAGACCGTGGCGGCGCAGATCCTGCGCGCGGCGGGCGGCGAGGTGACACCGGAGACCCTGCGCGCGGTGAACGCTGCGCTGGTGCTGACCGCCGATAACGAGTTGGCCCCGGCGACGTTTGCGGCACGGGTGGCGGCATCGACCAACGCCGACCTGTTCAGTTGCGTGGCGGCGGCCATCGGCTCGCACATCGGTTTTTCAACGGGCACCAGCACGGAGAAGATCGAGACGCTGCTGCTATGCGAGCCCTTCGATGCGCTCGATTCGCGTAAGGATCGTGTGCGTGAGTACGGTGCGAGCCTGTTTGCCTTCAACCATCCGCTCTATCCGGGCGGCGACGCGCGCGCCGACCTGATGCTGCAACTCGCCGAACTGGCGGCGCAGCGCGACGAGGCGGCCGGGACTGACGTGCGGCGTGCCGCGCAGACTCGCCTGACGCTCGATTTTCTGGCCCGCATGCGCGAGGAGTTGAGTGCGCACCCCGGTCTGGCCATGGGGATCGTGGTGCTGGCGCGCGCCCTCGGCTTGCCGGACGGTACCGCGACCGCGATCTGGGTGGTCGGCCGCTCGGCCGGCTGGGTGGCGCATGTGATGGAGCAACGCACGCAGGCGTTTATGCTGCGCCCGCGCGCGAAGTATGGCTTCGGCGGACCTATCGAGCCGGCGGTCTCACCGCCCATCGACCCGCCTAAGGCGCGTTGACATGATGAAGTGATGACGCAATAAAAAAGCGACGCCTTTGCTGGGCGTCGCTTTTCCTTTGATGCGATGCGTGCGGCGATCAGTGCAGCGGTTCCGCCGGTGCGTCGTTCTCAAACGTGCGGAAGCGCCAGCCGAACCACACGGCCAGCATGCGGATGACGAAGCCGGCGACGCAGCCGATGGCCGTAGCGATGCCGTTCTCGACGCCGAAGTGCAGCATGGCGACGTAGAGCGCGCCGGCGATGCACGCCACGCTCGCATACATTTCGCGGCGCAGCACCAGCGGCACCTGTCCGCACAGCAGATCGCGCAGCATCCCGCCGCCGATGCCGGTCAGCACCCCCGCGAGCACGACGATGACCGGGCTGGTACTCACGGTCATACCGATGTCGCAGCCGAGAATCGTGAAGGCGGCGAGCCCGATGGCATCCACGGTGATGAACGTCATGCGCAGCCGGTGAATGTGGCGCGCGACGATGGAAGCTAACGTAGCTGCCCCGAGCGTGAGCAAGAGGTACTCCGGGTGCGCAATCCACACGAGCGGATGGCGGCCGAACAAGACGTCGCGAATCGTGCCGCCACCGAGCGCGGTGACCATGCCGACGAAGGCGAGCCCAAAGCGGTCCATGCCGCGTTGCATCCCCATGATCGCGCCTGACATCGCTTCGGTCACGATGGCGATCAGGTAGAGAGCGTAGAAGATCTCGGTTTTCATAAGGTTCCCTGAAGTGCGGGGGGAATATACCACTGCGTCCGGTGGCGATGGCTTGCCCGGCACGATGCCTGACCCGCGCGGCCCGGCCAACTGTGATTTGTACAAGTTTTCAGCGTCACGGGCCAGTGAGACACTGCTTCCAACGAGGAGAGTTTCTGAGGTTTTGGGTGCGTTGATCTTTTTTCAAAGGCAGCAAAGCCCTTAAACTCTCTACTTTTCGTGCTCCGAACGGTGCTGCCGGGGAGGTACGGGGATCTGGCCAGTGCTCTGGCTGGCCGGTTGGCCGGCCGGCAATCCGGTAAGCGGCGCTGGTGCCACGTCCCACCCGTCTGATCTTCAGATGACCTCTGCGCAGCGCCGGCCCGGGCAACCCGCTTTCTTAGACGCGCCTTCTTTGATCGTTCACATCGCTCCATGATCCAGTTCATTCGACGCCGGCGTTATCTCGTCGCCAGTCTTGTCGTGCTCGCCGTTCTCCTGATTCTCGGGATTCGCAGTGTCGTCTCGCCGAAGCCGCCGCAGTATCTGACCGCCAAGGTCGAGCGCAGCGACCTCGAGAATGCTGTGCTTGCCACGGGCACGCTGGTCGCGTTCACGCAGGTGGATGTCGGCGCGCAGGTGTCGGGGCAGTTGAAGTCGCTCAAGGTCAAGCTGGGCGACAAGGTGACCAAGGGCCAGTGGCTCGCCGAGATCGATCCGGTGCTCTCGCAGAACACGCTGCGTCAGGCCGAAGCCAATGAGCAAGACCTGCAAGCGCAGCGCCGCGCCACGCAGGCGCTGCTGGCGAAGGCCGATCTGGCGTTCCGCCGTCAGCGGCAGATGCTGCCGGACGACGCGACCTCGCGTCAGGATTTCGAAGCGGCACAAGCCGATCTCGATGCACAGCGGGCGAATCTGGCGGCGCTGGAAGCGAAGATCCGTTCGGCGGCGATTCAGATCGAGTCGGCCCGCGCCAACCTCGGCTACACGCGTATCGTCGCGCCGATGGATGGTCAGGTCGTGGCCATCGTCACGCAGGAAGGCCAGACCGTGATCGCGCAGCAGCAGGCACCGGTGATTCTGAAGCTGGCCGATCTGGACACGATGACCATCAAAGCGCAGGTGTCGGAAGCCGACGTGATCCGTATCGCGCCGGGGCAGACGACGTACTTCACGATTCTCGGCGAGCCCGACAAGCGTTACTACGGCAAGCTGCGTGCGATCGAACCGGCACCGCAGAACTTCCTCGACACGCAGGGCTCGCTCGGCGGGCTGGGCGGGTCGCGCAGCAATACGGCGGTGTTCTACAACGCGTTGTTCGAAGTGCCGAACCCCGATCACAAGCTGCGCATCTCGATGACCGCACAGGTCAATGTGTTGCTGAGCACCGCCAAGCAGGCCCTGAGCATTCCCGTGGCCGCGCTGGGCAAGAAGCAGGCCGACGGGCGCTACGACGTGCGGGTGGTGGGGGCGGACGGCAAGGTCGTCACGCGTCAGGTCCGCACGGGGTTGAACAACAACGTGAAGGTCGAAGTGAAGGAAGGTCTCGCTGCCGGCGATCAGGTCGTGATCGGCGAGGCCGGCGACGTCAAGGACGCGCGCAACGATGCGTTCGGTGATTCGGTCAGCGTGGGGTAATGGCAATGGCTGAAACCATGACGCCCCCCTCCGCAACACACCCGGCCCCGTCAGACGCGATGGTACATCCCATGCTCGAACTGACCGGCATCACGCGGCGGTTTCCGGCGGGCGATCGCGACGTCGTCGTGCTGCGCAACGTGAACCTCACCATCGAGGCGGGGGAGATCGTTGCGATCATGGGCGCGTCGGGCTCCGGCAAGTCGACGCTGATGAACATTCTCGGCTGTCTCGACCACCCGAGCGAAGGCAGCTATCGCGTGGCCGGGCGTGAGACCCGTGATCTCGACGCCGACGCGCTCGCGCAACTGCGCCGCGAACACTTCGGCTTCATCTTCCAGCGCTATCACCTGTTGCCCCATCTGGAGGCCGCGGGGAATGTGGAGATGCCGGCGGTCTACACCGGCGCACCGCACGCGGCTCGCCGCGCCCGGGCCGAGCAACTGCTTTCCCGCTTGGGGCTGGCGGATCGCACGCACCATCGGCCCAGCCAGTTGTCGGGCGGTCAGCAGCAGCGCGTGAGTATTGCCCGTGCGCTGATGAACGGCGGCGACGTGATTCTGGCCGACGAGCCTACCGGGGCGCTCGATACCCGTAGTGGCAAAGAAGTCATTCGTATCCTGCGCGAACTCAACGCGCTCGGGCATACGGTCATCATCGTTACGCACGACGAGCACGTGGCCGCGCATGCGCGCCGCATCATCGAAATTCGCGATGGTGAAGTGGTTGCCGACCGGCAGAACACGCCGGTGATCGACGACGATGCGGCAACGCCCGGGGTGTCGGACGAAGACGGTGACGAAGTCGCCAACGCCGCGAAGTCGGACGTCGGCGCAAACGCAGCCACGGCGGCCGCCACCGGCGACGCCCTCGCCAACACATCGCCGATGCCCGAGCGTCGCTGGACCGGCGGCGTCGGCCGCTTTGCCGAGGCGTTCCGCATGGCGTGGATTGCACTGGTCTCACACCGTCTGCGCACGTTCCTGACGATGCTCGGCATCATCATCGGTATCACGTCGGTGGTGTCGATCGTCGCCATTGGCGAAGGCGCCAAGCGCTACATGCTCGCCGAGATCGGCAGCATCGGGACGAACACCATCAACATTTATCCCGGCAAAGACTGGGGTGACAGCCGCGCCGGCACGATTCAGACGCTGGTACCCGAGGACGTGTACGCGCTGACCGAGCAGAACTATGTCGACAGCGTGACGCCCGAGACCGCGCGCAATCTGCTGCTGCGCTACCGCAACGTCGATGCCAACGCGACGGTGACCGGCGTCGGGGAGAGTTTCTTCCAAGTGCGCGGCATGAAGATCGCGCAGGGTATCGCCTTCGGTCCCGATGAGGTGCGCCGTCAGGCTCAGGTCGCCGTGATCGATCAGAACACGCGCCGCAAGCTCTTCCCGACGAACCCGAATCCGCTGGGCGAAGTGATCTTCGTCGACAACCTGCCGTGTGTGGTGATCGGCGTGACGGAAGAGAAGAAGAGCGCCTTTGGCGACATGAAGAGCCTGAACATCTGGGTGCCGTACACCACGGCCAGCGGGCGGCTCTTCGGCCAACGCAACGTCGACAGCATCACCGTGCGGGTGCGCGACGGTCAGCCGAGCAAGATTGCCGAAAAGAGTCTTGAGACGCTGATGACGCAGCGCCACGGGCGCAAGGACTTCTTCACCTACAACATGGACAGCATCGTGAAGACGGTCGAGAAGACCAGCCAGTCGCTCACGTTGCTGCTCTCGCTGATTGCCGTGATTTCGCTGGTGGTGGGCGGTATCGGCGTGATGAACATCATGATCGTATCCGTCACCGAGCGTACGCGGGAGATCGGTATCCGAATGGCTGTCGGCGCGCGTCAGAGCGACATCATGCAGCAGTTTCTGGTCGAGGCGGTGATGGTCTGTCTGATGGGCGGTGCGATCGGTATTGCGCTGTCGTTCGGGGCGAGCTTCGTGTTCTCGTTGTTCGTCGCCAAATGGAAGATGGTGTTTTCGATGGGCTCGATCGTCACGGCATTCCTGTGTTCGACGCTCATCGGTGTGGTCTTCGGTTTCATGCCGGCGCGTAATGCCGCCCGGCTCGATCCGGTTGAAGCGCTCGCGCGCGATTGAGGTAGCGACTGATGATCCGTAATTCCACGAATTCTGCGACGCCGACTTTTTTGATGCCGACGTTTCCCACGGTTTCCCGCACGCTGCTTGCCCTCGCGGCCAGCGCGGCGGTGTTGCTCTCCGGCTGTGCCGGTGTGCGTCACGACCCGCTGCCGGCGGTGCCGGTGCCTGCGCAATGGAGCGGCACTGCGGCGCCGGTGTCAACCGCAGCGGCGGCCGGCACGGCAACCGCCCCGGCGCCGCTCATGGCACCGGACTTCTGGCGTGCCTTTGGCGACCCGGTGCTCGACCGTCTGATCGCCGACGTGCTGGCCGCCAACAACGATCTGGCGGCCGCGGGCATCCGTGTCTACCGCGCGCAATTGCAGGCAGGGCTTGCCGATACCAATCTCACGCCCGGCGTGACCGTGCAGGGCAATGGGCAGGTCAGCCGCACGCTCGACACGCATCGGATGTCGCGCGGCAGTCAGTTGCAGGTGCAGGTGAGCTACGAGCTGGATCTGTGGGGCAAGCTGGCCGCACAGCGCGACGCCGCCCGCTGGGAAGCCGATGCGACCGACGCCGACCGTGAGGCCACCCGGCTGTCGCTGATCAGTTCGACGGCGGGCTTCTATTGGCAGATCGGCTATCTGAATGAACAGATTGCCTACGCCGAAGCCAACATTGCCTATGCAGAACGCACACTGGCGCTGGTGCGCTCGAGGTACGCGGCAGGGGCCGTCTCAGGGCTGGATGTGGCGCAGACCGAACAGAACCTGTCGCAGCAACGTGCCGCGATCACGCAACTCGTTCAGCAGCGCACCGAAAACCGTAACGCGCTCGCCATCCTGTTCGACCGGCCGCCCGAGCAGTCGGCACCCGAACCGTCGGCCCTGCCGGCCGCCGCGTTGCCGGTGGTGCCTGCGGGCTTGCCCGCCGAGTTGCTGAGCCGCCGCCCGGATGTGCGTGCAGCGGAATGGCGCCTGCGCGGGTTTCTGGCGAATGCCGATGTCACCCGCACTAGCTTCTATCCGACGTTCACGCTGACGGGGCAGGCCGGTACCACGAGCACGAATCTGTCGAGCGCGCTGATGAATCCGGTGGGCTCGCTGGGGCTGGGGCTGGCACTGCCGTTCATCCAGTGGAACACCATGCAGTTGCAGATCAAGGTGTCGCAAACGCAGTTCGACGAGGCCGTGGTCCTGTTCCGCAAGACGCTCTACACGGCGTTGGGCGAAGTCGAGAACGCATTGTCGGCGCGTGAGCAACTGACCCGCGAGGGCGAGCAGCGTACGCTGTCGCTCGCGCAGGCGCAGCGCGCCGAGACGCTGGCGCGCTCGCGTTTTCTCGCAGGGGCCACGGGCGTGCAGTTGTGGCTGGATCAGCAGCAGCGCGTGCGTGACGCACAAAGCGCCGACGCGCTGGTGCGCCTGAATCGGCTCAACAACCGCATGGCGCTGTACAAGACGCTGGGTGGTGGCGGCAGCGCCAGCGATGTGCTGCCGGCGGCCGGCTGATGGCTGGTGGCTGACGGCTGACGGCTGACGGCAGCCGGCGGTGTGAAGACTCTGCTTCAGGCGCTGGCCTCGGCTTCCTGAAGCACCGGCGCCTTCGGCAGCGTGATGGTGAACGTGGTGCCCACGCCGACCTGACTGGTCACCTCGATCGTGCCCTGATGGAATTCGATGGCCGCGTGCACGACGGCCAGCCCGACCCCCGAGCCGTCTTCGAGCACGGCATTGCTGCGCGAGCGGAACGACATCTGAAAGATCTCTTTGAGTTCTTCCTCGGGGATGCCGGTGCCGTTGTCGCGCAGCACCACGCGCAGGGCATCGCCCGCATCGGCCACACCGATATCGATGGCGGGCGGCAGCATTGTGTACTTCGTCGCGTTGCTCACGATATTGATGAACGCGTGGAACAGCACGTTGCTGTCGCCGATCATCTGACTGTCGAGGTCCGGCGTCGGGGTCACCGTAATCGTCGCGTTGGGGAACATGTCCGAGCCCACGTCGCGCACGTCTTCCAGCAACGCCACCAGCGACAACTCGCTGCGCTTGCCGAACTTCGGATCGTCGAGCGAGGCGCTTTGCGCGGCTTCCAACCAGTTCTGAATCACATTGTTGAGCTTCGCCACGGCTTCGCGAATCTTCGTGTAGCGTGGGCGCGAATCGGTTTCTTCGTTACGCGGGCTCAGCAATCGCTGTGCATGGCCGTCGATCACATTGAGCAGCGTGCGGAACTCGTGCGACGCCATCGAGCGGAAGGTCTTCTGGAAGTTGTTGAGGCGCTCTTCATTGGCCAGCGCCCGCTGGAGAATGGTGTTCTTGGCCGTCGTGAGCTTCTGATTGCGCACCAGTGACGACGTGCTTTCCTGAAACTTGGCAATCGTGCGCGAGAGCGTGCCGATCTCGTCGCCTCGCGTGAGCCATGGCAGGCGTGCCTTGTTCTTGCCCGAGATGGCGTTGCCGGCGAGCGCGATCAGGCGCGTGAACGGCCGCAGGATCGCCGCATCCACATACACGAGGCAGCCCAGCGTAACCAGAATCATCGCGGCGATCAGCGCGTCGATTTGCAGCAGCCGGGTATGTGCGGCGTTGCCCTTCGTCTCGACGTTCTTGATCAGCCCTTCGGTGCTGCGGAACACCAGTGCGCCGAAGGTGCTGTTGGCCAGCGTGTACTTGTTGTTCGATTCGCCCCGGTAGAGCTTGACGGCGTCGGCCAATTTGCCGTTCTGTGCGAGTTGAAAGACCTGATTCGAGATGCGGCGGTACTGTGCCCATTGCGTCTGGAATTTCGAAAATGCCAGACGGTACTCGTCGTGCACCAGCAGCTTCTGGTAGCGATCGGAGGCGTTCTTGATCTTGTCGTCGAACTCGTCGGCGGCGCTGCGAATGGCCGCGAGCGCCTTGGGCGACATTGGCGCGAGCGCCTCGGATTCGACGGTGCGGAAGTCGGAGATGTAGTCGTTGAGTTCTTCGAGCACGCTCAGATTGTCGATCTGCGCACGCTCGGCGGCGAGTGCGGTGCGTTGCGCGGTGTCGACTTCGCGGTGCACCACGACGCCCACGGCGACCATGACGACAAGGCAGATGACGAGCAGAAGATACATTCGCCCCCGAACGGGGAGCTTCGTGTTCGGCTGTTTAGACGCTTTAGGCATGCGGTGTATCCGTTCGGACTGGGCGTAGGCGGGCAGGGCGACCGTCGTTGTCTGCCATCACAACTGAATGATATTGAGCAGCGCGGCGCGCACGACGGCTTCGGTGCGGGTGGCGACGTTGAGCTTTTCGCGGGCGTTGTCGATGTGGAAGTCGACCGTGCGTTTGCTCAGATCGAGAATGATCGCGATTTCGGCAGAGGTCTTGCCGCGCGCCGACCATTGCAGAATCTCGACTTCCCGCTTGGTGATGCCGAAGGGCAGCGAAGCGCCGTCGTCCGGCTCGTCATGGTGCGTGTATTTCCGGATCACCGTATCGAGCACGTCGAAATCGACCGGCTTGAGCATGTATTCATCGGCGCCGGTGCTGTGCCCGCGCATGATCGAGGCTTTGTCGGCGTTGCCGGTCAGAAAGATGAACGGAATCTTGCGCTCGCCTTGAATGATGCTGCGGGCGCTTTCCAGAAACTCGAAGCCGGTCATACCCGGCACGTTCACGTCGCACACGATGATGTCGGGCATGAATGACGCCAGTGTGGCGAGTGCCGCCGTGAAGTCGTGCGCCACTTTGACGACATAACCGCGATCGGTCAGGTCTTCGCGAATCAGGTCTGCCGAATCGTGATCGTCTTCGATGCAGAACACTTTGGTGGGAGAAGTCATCCCGCTGGCCCTAGTTTTTCGTGTAATGCCGAAATCGTACTAGGAAATGCCGGATGACGAAATTCCTATGCCGTCCACCAAAAGAAAAGGGACCGCGTGAAGTGGTCCCTTTTAGTTCCGGTCGGGCGAGGGGCGAGGCTGCCGCCGGTCAGAAGACTTGGGCGAGACCGCCGCTCCAGACTTGTTCCATGACGCCGAGCATGTGAAAGAGGATGGGCATGATGTGTTTCTCCTTAGGTCGTTGTGAAGGGGCGGGTGACGCTTGCTTCAGTTGAAAATCGGCAGGCTGGCGATGAAGGGGACGACGTCGCGGCCGATGTAGTAAGCGATAGCTGCCATGGTGTTTCTCCTGAGTCAGTGGTGTAGCGATGAATAAAGGTGAGGCGGGTGAGGCGGTGGGTTCGGTTGATTCGGCTCAGTAGCCGAAGAAGTGGCCGACGGTGATCACATAGTTGGCGGCGGGTTCGGCGTAGGTGTCGAAGAGGTAGGCGAACGGGATCATGGTGTGGCTCCTTTTTTCAGCGATTCAAGTTGCGGTTCAGGGTTCGATTTGGCTTCGGTGTTTCGCGGCTGTTGTGTTGCGTTGGCCGTTGAATGAAGTATCGTCATCGGCCTGCCGCGCCGAAACTGTGATTAATACAAGTCGGTGAAAAGCCGAGAAGTCGGGGGTGTGCGCGATGGGCGGAATGCCTTATCTGGCGGGGATTTGCGTGGATTCGAGAGGCGCCGGAATTGCCGGCTCGTATTAATCACAGTGTCCCGTTGCAAGCGCCACCGCAATGGGAATCGCAGAAGAATGGGGCGGGGGCGTCGCTATAATCGGCGCGACTCAATGGCGCTTTTTAAATCGTTATGCCAATGTTCCCAACCGTCTCCTTAGTCCGCGCAGCGCTTAGCGCCGTCCTGCTTTGTCTTGGCGCTGCCGCGTGCACTACGCGGCCGTTTCAGCCACCCCCTGCGGCATACACGCTGTGGACGCAGCCGGGCGTCAGCGAGTTGGGCGTGCGACGGGCCATGGTCGATTGCGGATTCCCGGACCCTGCCAATATCACCCCGCGCGAGATGTCCACCAACGACGCCGCGCAGGCGCAGCTGTGCATGCTTGAAATCGGGTTCCGCTATCAGGGCCGCCGCATCCTGTGCACCGATTCACCGGAATTACCCGCCTGCGCCAACGTGCCGCGCGGCAAAACCTTCGGCACCGATCCGGACTTCGATCCCGCCGTGCACAGCACGCGCGCCGCGCTGCCACCGCCCTACACGTTCTGGCAGCGTGCGAATACCGATGCCGACGGCGTGAAGCAGGCCATGCGTGCCTGCGGCTTCGCGAGCGTCACGCAGCCGGGCGTCGACCTGATGAAAGCGGACGAGGTGGCCGCCGCCGAGCTATGCATGCTCGACCGGCATTTCACCTACACATGGCCGGCCAACGCGCTGATGTGCAAGTCGTCTCCCGCATTGCCGTCGTGCCGGGGGCGCAAGATCGATACCCAAAACTGCTGTGCCGCGCCCCGGGCCGCCGGGCAGCGCTGACGCTATGTAGGCAAGTCAATCGGGCACCGGCGCGCCATGTGCCGGGCCAACAGGTTCCTCCCTGCGTCATTATGTCGCGATGTATGGATTATGCGTGTGAGTAGCATTCGAAACGCAAATTGTGTATCCATACATAGAGGTTCGAAATGCCCATGCATAACGTCTGGCCCCTCTCGCAGGAGCGGGCGGACAGAATAAGCGGCACGCGCTGGCAAACGGGGTTCGCCCGGTGGTGTGCCCGGGCCGGCGTGCTGCTCGCGACGGTGCCCATGAGCGGTTGCACGCTCGAATTGCTCGACCCGAAGGGCAGCGTCGGCGAACAGGAGAAGCATCTGATCCTGATCGCGCTCGGCGTCATGCTGCTCGTCGTAGTGCCCGTGATCGTGCTCACGCTGGTGTTCTTCTGGCGTTACCGCGAATCGAACACGGCCGCGACCTATTCGCCCAAGTGGTCGCACTCCACCAAGATCGAAGTCGTCGTCTGGACGATCCCCGTCATCATCGTCGTCGCACTCGCCGTGATGATCTGGGAGACCACACACAAGCTCGACCCGTACCGGCCGATCGAGCCGGTGGCGTCCGACAAGCCGCCCGTGCGCGTAGAAGTCGTCGCGCTCAACTGGAAGTGGCTCTTCATTTATCCCGACTACCACGTCGCCACCGTCAACCGGCTGGTGCTGCCGGTTGACACGCCGGTCGAATTCAAGCTGACCGCCGAGTCGTTGATGAACGCCTTCTTCATCCCGCAACTCGGCAGCATGGTCTACGCGATGTCGGGCATGCAGACCAAGTTGCACCTGATCGCCAGCGAAACCGGCACCTATGCCGGCATGTCGTCGGCGTACAGCGGCGCCGGCTTCTCCGACATGCATTTCAAGGCGCACGTGACCTCGCGTGCGGACTTCGAGAAATGGGTGCACGAAGCGCAGGGCTCGCCCGACACGCTCGACGCACCGACTTACGTGAAGCTCGAACAACCGGGCACGGGCGTGCCGGTGCCGATTTACGCGAACGTGATGCCGGGATTGTTCGACGCCATCGTCGGCAAATACATGGGGCCGATGGACGGCAGCGTGGCCGCTAACGGCACGCGCAGCGCACTCGACGACATCATCGCCGCCGCCAATTGCCGCGTAGAAACGCAGCAGCTGGCAGGCGTCAGGTCGCCGGCCACTGCGCCGAATTCGCTCACGGAGTAAGTCATGTTCGGAAAACTCGATCTCGACGCCATCCCGCTGCACGAGCCCATCATCATGGGCACGCTGGTGGTGGTGTTGCTGGGCGGCGCGGCGCTGCTCGGCGCCATTACGTATTACCGCAAGTGGCAGTACCTCTGGACGGAGTGGATTACCTCCGTCGATCACAAACGCATCGGCGTGATGTATATCGTGCTGGCGCTCATCATGCTGCTGCGCGGCTTTGCCGACGCGATCATGATGCGCGCCCAGCAGGCCGTTGCAGCCGGTGGCGAAGCCGGCTATCTGCCGCCGCATCACTACGACCAGATCTTTACCGCGCACGGCGTGATCATGATCTTCTTCGTGGCCACGCCGCTGGTGCTGGGCCTGATGAACGTGATCGTGCCGTTGCAAATCGGCGCGCGCGACGTGGCGTTCCCGTTCGTGAACTCGCTCTCGTTCTGGCTCGCCGCCATGGGCGCCGTGCTGGTCATGATGTCGATGTTCGTGGGCGATTTTGCGGCCACAGGCTGGGTGGCGTATCCGCCATTGTCCGAGCTGGGGTATAGCCCAACGGTCGGGGTGGATTACTACATCTGGTCGCTACAGATATCGGGGCTTGGCACCACGCTCACCGGCATCAACTTCATCGTGACGATTCTGCGCATGCGTGCGCCGGGCATGAACCTGATGAAGATGCCCGTGTTCACGTGGACCGCGCTCATCACCAACATCCTGATCGTTGCCGTGTTCCCGGTGCTGACCGCCACGCTCGCGCTGCTTACCGCCGACCGCTATCTTGGCATGCACTTCTTCACGAACGAGCTCGGCGGCAACGCCATGATGTACGTGAACCTGATCTGGATCTGGGGGCACCCGGAGGTGTACATCCTGATTCTGCCGGCGTTCGGGGCGTTCTCGGAGATCATCGCCACGTTCTCGCGCAAGCCGCTGTTCGGCTACAAGTCGATGGTCTACGCGACGTCGTCGATCGGCATTCTGTCGTTCTTCGTGTGGCTGCACCACTTCTTCACGATGGGCTCGGGCGCGAACGTGAATGCCTTCTTCGGCATCATGACGACGATCATCTCGATTCCGACCGGCGTGAAGCTGTTCAACTGGCTCTTCACAATGTATCAGGGCCGCATTCGTTACCACTCGTCCACGCTGTGGACCATCGGCTTCATGGTGACGTTTGCGATCGGCGGCATGACCGGCGTGCTGCTGGCCGTGCCGGGCGCGGACTTCGTGCTGCACAACTCGCTGTTCCTCGTGGCGCACTTCCACAACGTGATCATCGGCGGTGTGGTGTTCGGGTGTCTGGCCGGGATTACGTTCTGGTTCCCGAAGGTGTTCGGTTTCACGCTCAACGAACGCTGGGGCAAGATTTCGTTCTTCTGCTGGCTGGTGGGCTTCTATCTGGCCTTCATGCCGCTGTATGTGCTCGGCTTCAAGGGTATGACGCGCCGCATGAACCACTACGTGCAGGCCGATTGGCAGCCGTATCTGATCGTGGCCGCCGTGGGTGCCGCCGTGATCGGTCTGGGCATTCTGGCGTTCATCGTGCAGTTGGTGGTGAGCGTGCGCGACCGCAAGGACAATCGCGATCTGACGGGCGACCCGTGGGACGCGCGCAGTCTGGAGTGGGCGACGTCGTCGCCGGCACCGTTCTACAACTTTGCGCACGTGCCGAACATCGATTCGCTCGAACAGCATTGGGACGACAAGGTGCGCGGCCTCGCGTGGCGTGAGCCGAAGCACTACGAAGACATCCATATGCCGCGTAATACCGGCGCGGGCTTCGTGGTCTCGGTGTTCAGCGCGGTGATGTGCTTTGCCCTGATCTGGCACATCTGGTGGCTGGCCGGCGCCAGTCTGGTGGCGACCATCGCCACGTTCCTGTGGCGCACCTACGACCGCGACGTCGATTACTACGTCCCGGCGGCGGAAGTCGCGCGCATCGAGCGGGCCCGCTATGCCGATCTGCGCGCCGCGCAGCCCCAGTCTCAATCCATTCCAAAGGCAGCCTGATGTCCGGCGCAACCCTCAACCCCACCCACGGGCACGGCGCGCACGCCGGTGCCCACCTCCATGACACCGCGCACGGGCACCACGATGCGGGCGCGAACACCACGCTCGGCTTCTGGATCTACCTGATGAGCGACTGCCTCATCTTCTGCGTGTTGTTTGCCACCTTCGGTGTGCTCGCGCAGAACACGGCAGGCGGCCCGGTCGGGCGCGAGTTGTTCGAGCTGCCGTTCGTGCTCGGCGAAACGATGTTGCTGCTGCTCTCGAGCTTCACGTTCGGGCTGGCGTCGCTGTCGATTCGCCCGGGTAACGAAGCCAACGTGAAGCGCTGGCTGTGGCTGACCTTCGCGCTGGGCGCGGCCTTCGTCGCGATGGAAGTGTATGAATTCTCGGCGCTGATTCACGAAGGTGCCGGGCCGGGGCGCAGCGCGTTCCTGTCGGCCTTCTTCACGCTCGTGGGCACGCACGGGCTGCACGTGACGTGCGGCTTGCTGTGGCTCCTGGTGATGATCGACCAGATTCGCCGCTTCGGTTTCGACGACGTGGTGCGCCGCCGCCTGCAATGCCTGAGCTTGTTCTGGCACTTTCTGGATCTGGTCTGGATCTGCGTGTTCACCTTCGTCTATCTGCGGGAGTTCGTATGACGAGCGCTCATTCACCAACGTCACAAACCCACGCGGCGAGCGCCGCGCACGGCGGCCTTCGCGACTACGTGATCGGCTTCTTCCTGTCGCTGGTGCTGACCTTCGCGTCGTTTGGCGCGGTCATGCTCGGTGTGGTGCCGCGCGGTATGGGGCTCGCCACCATCGTGGTGCTCTGTGTTGCGCAGTTGATCGTGCAACTGGTGTACTTCCTGCACATCGGTGCAAAGCGCGATCAGCGGCAGAACTCGGCCATCTTCCTGTGCACGGCCGGACTGATTGCCATCATCGTGGCGGGCTCGCTGTGGGTGATGCATAACGCGAACACCAACATGATGCCGACGCACATGTCGATCGAACGGGCCAAGCTGCGCGATTGATCATGGACCGCCTCAAATGCATGGAGGTGTTCGTTCAGGTGGTGCGCGCCGGGAGTCTCAGCGCCGGTGCCGCCGCCTGCGCGATGTCGGCAGTGACCGCATCGCGTCACGTGCAGGCGCTGGAGGCCCGGCTCGGGCAACCGCTGCTGCATCGCAGTGGCCGGCGGCAGGTGCCGACGGCGCTGGGGGCGCGCTATTTTGCCGAGTGCGCCGAGGTGCTGGCGCGCGTGGAGAACGCGGATGCCGGGGTGGCGGGGGGCTCATCGATGTCGTCGATGTCTTCGGTAACGTCGGCGTCGTCGGCAATGCAGGCGGCGCGCCGCCCGCTCGGGCAGCTTCGTGTGAGTGCGCCTACGACTGTGGGCGCGCACCTGCTCATGCCGCTGTTTGCCGAGTATTTGCGCACGCACCCGGACGTGGCGCTCGATCTCGATCTCAAGGACCGCGCCGTCGATCTGGAGGAAGAGGGCATTCACGCCGCGTTTCAGGCCGGCGGATTGCCCGAACCGGGGCTCGTCGCGCACACCCTGCGCGGCGTGACGCGGGTTGCCTGCGCGTCGCCGGCCTATCTGGCGCGGCGCGGTGTGCCGCGCCAACCCGCCGATCTGGCCGGGCACGATTGTCTGGGGTTTCGCTATGACGATGCGCACGGGCAGTGGCTACGCGCGGATGGTCCGCGTGCGGCCACTGGCACGTCGGCGTTGCAGCCGTTGCAGCACGATGTTCGGTTGATTGCCGACAACCCGTTTGCGCAGTTGCAGGCAGCGGTATGCGGCATGGGGATCGCATTGTTGCCGGAGTATCTGCTGGCGCCTGAAGTAGCGGCAGGGCGGTTGGTTCGCGTGCTGGAAGCCGATGCAACCGTGAGCGAGCCGATGCATCTGGTGCATCTGGCCGGGCGCTACGTGTCGGCAAAACTGGAAGACTTTGTCGGGTATATGGTCGCGCGTCTCGGGCCGGAGGCCTGTGCGGCGTAGGCTCGGCGACGCTTCCCGGACGCGCCCGGCGACTTCGGCTAAGATGCCGTTATTCAATCGCGGCCGAAGCGATATCTCCCAGAGCGTGGCCACCCAAGCACGCCGTCCTGATGACCCGGTAATGACTCGACAACGCAAGTCATGGCGACGGGCATGCGCAAGCATGCTCGCCGGTGCAGCGGTGTTCGCGCAGGTATCCACGGCGTGGGCGCAGCCGCCGCAATACAAGAGCGACGCCGAACTCATGGGCGCCGCCATCGCCTCTCCCGAGGGCGTGGGGCAGGTGCTCGGACAACTGGTGCAGAAATGCGGCCTGTATGGCGAGGCAACGCGCGCGCATGGCAACGCAGCACTACGCGCGTGGGAATCGCGTCATCGCGAATACCTGCTCGAAGGCCGCCGCGTGCGCGCCGAGTTGCAGGCAACCTATACCGACCCGCAGGCGCGGCAAAGTTTTGACGAGTTGCTGCGCACGCAATTGCCGATGCTGGTCGAGCGGCAGTTCACCGTCTACGCGCGAAGCATCGACGATCAGACGACGGAGAGCGCCAAGGCCGATCTCTGTGACAACTATTTCAACGCGGTCGATGACCGGCAGTTCGATCTGACGGTGAACGATCCCGCGTTAGCCGCGTTCTTCGACAAGCGAATTGCGGCGCGCAATAGCGGGACTTCAGGCGCAGCCGGAGCCAGCAGCACTAGTGGCAGCAACGGTCAGGCGGCGGTGACCGACGCGGCATCGGCGGCGGCCGGCCCATCCGCAGGCGACTCGCCGGTCAGCAAGTAACGCATCAGGTCGGCCACGGGCCGAATGCGCTCGCCGAACGGCAGCGGATCGCGTCCCCGGAAGAACAGCCCGCGCGCCACATCGCCGCGCACGGCCTGCGCCAGTTTCAGATCGATGCAGAACTGGCCGATACGGGCCACGCCATCACGCAGACCACACGCCTGAAGGCAGTCGAAGCCTTCCAGACACTGCCGCACTTTCGCCTTCGCCTGCAATGCCGTCTCGCGAGAGAGATAGCGCTTGAGCCACGGCGTGAGGACTGCGCGCGCGGGCAAACCCGCCACGCTGGTGAATTCGGCAATGTCTTCGGGGCGGGCGGTCGCCAGCACTTCCTTGAAGGCCGGATGCGCGTCGGATTCTTCAGTCACGGCGAATGCCGTTCCCAATTGCACGCCTGCTGCGCCTTGCCCCAGCCAATGCTTCACCTGTTCGTGCCGATGAATGCCACCCGCGACGATCAGCGGTACACGCGCCCACTCGATGCCGAGCGATGCGTAGATCTCGCAGCATTCGGTCAACACACGGTCGAACGAGAAGCGCCCGTCGCCGAGGTCTTCGATGCGCGATGCGCCCAGATGGCCGCCCGCATGTGCGGGATGTTCGATGACGATGGCGTCGGGCAAGCGGCCTTTCTTCATCCACTTGCGCAGCACGAGGCTCACGCCGCGTGAGTCCGACAGAATCGGGATGAGCGCGACGTTCGGGTGTGACGCCGTGAGTTCCGGCAGATCGAGCGGCAGGCCGGCACCCATGACGATGGCATCGGCACCGCTCTCGCACGCCTGACGCACGAGCGACGCGTGCGCGCTCACCGCTTTCATGACGTTCACGGCGACCAGTCCATGGCCGTCGGCGAGCGTTTTGGCCGCCCGGACTTCGCGGTCGAGTGCGATCAGGTTGACCGCTTCGATGGCCGCCTTGTCGCGGGTGCCTTCGACCTGAGCCAGCAGGTCGGGGTGGTGGTGCCGCAGGTCGATGCTCGCAATCGTGCCCATGCCGTTGTTGCGTGCGACAGTACCCGCCAGCCGGTGCGCGGAGATGCCGATTCCCATGCCGCCCTGTACCACCGGCACCAGCCGGCGGCCGGCCAGCGTCAGCCATTGCTCGTTCATGTCAGTTCCATTCGTCATGCGTGAGGGCAGTCTGTCACGCCCGCGACGAACGGCATTTGCGATGGGTCAAGCGCAGGGGGATCAGGTGGCGGTGTCGGTGCGGCATGGCGTCGCACTGGGCTTCGACACGGTCCCCAGTGCAATGCCGCCCACGATGAGCGCGAGGGCCAGCCAAACGTCGAGTCCGAGCGATTCGCGCAGGAGGAACGCGGACGCGAGCGTACCGACGACGGGCACGCCGAGCAGGCCGAGCGACGTGACGCCCGCGGGCAACTGCCGCGTGACCACGCCTGCCAGCCAGAAAGCAATGCCGCCACCGACGATGCCGCCGTACGTCATCAGCCCGGCAAAGCCGGCCACGCCGGTGATGCGCGGTGCGCCATCGAATACGGCCGCGAGTGTGCTCAGGATCACGCTTGCGAGCAGCAACTGCCATGGGCTCAACTCGAACGGACCGTTGACCCAGCGATGCGCGCGCATATGGACGATGGCAATGGCCCAAACAAGTGCCGAGGCGAGCACGAGTGCGTTACCGAAGACGGCGTTGCGGTCGTGCCAATCGAACGCGAGTGGGTTGAACATGACCGCGATGCCGAGCAGGCCGAAGGCGATGCCGACCAGTCGGCGTGGCGTCAGCGCTTCACCCAGCCAAAGGCGTGCCGCCGGCATGACCCAGAGCGGCGTGGTGTAGGCGAGCACCGCCGAGCGCCCGGCGCTCACGTATTGCAGGCTGATGGCGACCAGCAGCGAGAAGACCGTCATGTGCAGCAGGCCGACGCTCAGGATCACGGGCAGGTCGCCGCGTTTCGGCCAAACCAGCCGACGGGTCGCGGCGCAGATGATGAAGAGGGTGAGCATGCCGACGGTCGAGCGAAATGCCGTGCTCCACCAAGGGGAAACATGCGCGAGCAGCGCTTTGCTGACCGGCCAGTTCACGCCCCACATGACGATGACGACGGCGAAGATCAGGCCGGCGTTCGTACGAGTGGGAGCGCCGTGACTGCCACGGACATCGCGTCGTTGCGAGGCAAGACGTTGCAGGGCGGCAGGCAGATTCACGGCGCGCGGCTCCGAAGCTCCAGAACGTGAGAGGAGGGCGCGTCGTCCCTTGAGCACGGCGCGTCAATGCATCACGTTAGGGCAAGCGTGGCCGCAGGAGAAGCGCCAGCAGCGCGCGGATCGATGGTGCCACTGCCACAGACCGTGGCAGGGCCGGACGGGATCAGGCTGTTGCGAGTGCCTTGGGCGGGCGGCCGCTCAGCTTCATGCACAGGCCGCGCAGGAACACGCGCACGCCGTCGCCCTTGCCCAACTGCGGACGGTGACGGAAGACGTCGTAATCGGCGGCTTCGATCATGTCGAGAATGCGCAGGCCGCCATGAACCACACAGCAAAGCTCCAGTCCGAAGCGCCCCGGCACACGGTTGGCGAGCGGCGCACCGCGCAGCATCATGCGGCGGGCAAAATCCACTTCGTAGCGCATCAGCGCGCGCCAGCGATCGTCGAGCGTCTTCGCGTCGATATCGGCGTCGGTGACACCGAAACGCGCCATGTCGTCCTGCGGCAGATAGACGCGCGCCTTGCGCCAGTCAACTTCGACATCCTGCCAGAAGTTGATCAGTTGCAGCGCCGAGCAGATGTCGTCGGAGCAGGCGATGTTCTCGGGTGTGTCGAGCTTGAACAGGCCGAGCATGATGCGCCCGACCGGGTCGGCAGAGCGGCGCGTGTAGTCGCGCAGGTCGGCAAAGGTGGCGTAGCGCTTGACCTCGATATCCTGATCGAAGGCCGAGAGCAGGTCGGAGAACGGCTGCACCGAGAGCTTGTGCTCGGCGATCACGCGCGCGAGCGCGGCGAACAGCGGCTGGTCGGGCGAAGTGGGCACCCCGGCGGCGATCTTGTCGAGTTCAGCCTGATAGGCGGCCAGCCCGGCGTGACGCTCGGCGTTGGTCGCGTCGCCCTCGTCGGCGATGTCGTCGGCAGTCCGGGCAAAGTTGTAGATCACGCCCACCGGCGCGCGCATTTCGCGCGGCAGCAGGACACTGGCTACGGGGAAGTTTTCGTAATGCTCGATCTTGGCGTCGGAAGTCATCGGGCTGGTGAGGCAATTCAATTGGGGCAAATCGAGGGGTGTCCGCCAGAGGAAGACCGCCGCCGCAATAGTTGCGATTGTTGCGAATACTGGGATAACGATTGTGCCGGACCGGCCACCGTTCGGCCAGCGGCGCGCCAACTGACGCAATTGTCAAAAAACGTCGGGAAATCAGGGCTGTGGGGCGATTTTCACCCATCGGGCCTCCCCCGAACGCCCCGAGATTCTATGCTATCGTTCCCAATCCTGGCGGGAAAGTCACGCCAATCCCCGGTATACTTCCGGGTTTGCAAGAATCCCCTGGGTTTTTCAGTGGTGTCACCCTGTTCCCCTGCACGACGAGGAGCCTCGTGAGCGTCGCCGAACCGATCGAAATTTCGCCTGAGCAAAGCAGCGCACGTGTGGCGTCCGGCAGCAGCTTCTATGCTGCGATGCGTATTTTGCCGCCCGCACAGCGCGAAGGCATGTTCGAGATTTATGCCTTTTGCCGCGCCGTAGACGACATTGCCGACGACGGCGAAGACACGTCGGCGAGCCGCATGGCGCGTCTGGCGGTCTGGCGCCGCGATCTGGCCGACCTTTACGAAGGTCGTCCCGCGCCGTCGCTCGCCAATCTGGCACGTGTGGTCAAGCAATTCGACCTGAAGCACGACGATTTTCTGGCTGTCATCGACGGCATGGAAATGGACGCGTGCGGTCCCATCGTGGCGCCTGATCTGCCGACCCTCGATCTCTATTGCGATCGCGTGGCGAGTGCCGTCGGCCGTCTGTCGGTCAAGGTGTTCGGTATGCCCGAGCAGGAAGGGATCGATCTGTCGTACCACCTCGGCCGCGCCCTGCAACTGACGAATATCCTGCGCGATATCGACGAAGACGCCGCCATCGGCCGCGTCTATCTGCCGCGCGAGACGCTGGCAGAGGCCGGTATCGTCAACGCTACGCCTGGGATGATGGCCGACGCCCGGCTCGACCGGGCTTGTGCGCCGCTCGTGGCGCAGGCGCATGAACATTACGCGAAGGCGCGCGCGATCATGGCGCGCCACCCGCGCCGTGTGGTTATCGCCCCGGCGGTGATGGCCAAGGCCTATGGCGCGATTCTCGACAAACTGATTGCGCGCGGCTTTGCCGCGCCGCGTGAGCGCGTGCGTGTGCCGCGCTGGCGTTTGATTCTGATGCTGCTGCGGCAGATGGTCTTCTGATGGCGGGCAAGGTTCATGTCATCGGCGCCGGCCTCGCAGGTCTGGCCGCCGCGGTAAGACTTGCCACGCGCGGCGTGCCGGTCGTGCTGCACGAAGCCGCACCGCAGGCGGGCGGACGTTGCCGGTCGTACTTCGATCGCACGCTGAACGCCGTGATCGATAACGGCAACCATCTGGTGCTCTCGGGCAATACGACCATGCGTGAGTTTACCCGCACGATCGGCTCGGAGCACACGCTGACCGGCCCGGGCCGCGCCGAATTCGCCTTTGTCGATCTCGACAGCGACGAGCGCTGGACCGTGCGCCTCTCGGAAGGCCGCCTGCCGTGGTGGATCTTCGACAAGAGCGCGCGCGTGCCGGGCACGAAGTGGTCGGATTATCTGTCGCTCGCGCCGCTGCTGCGCGCCGGCCCCGACGCGACGATGACCGACGCGATGAATTGCCCGCCGGCGCTGTACAAGCGGCTGATTCATCCGCTGTTTCTGGCCGTGCTCAACGCCGATCCGGCGGAAGGCTCGGCGCAGATGGCCGCGGCCGTCATTCGCGAAACGCTCGCGGCGGGCGGCAAAGCCTGCCATCCGTTGATTGCGAGCGATGGGCTCGACGTGTCGTTCGTCAACCCGGCGCTGGCGTATCTCGAAGCGAAGGGCGCGCAGGTCATGATGCAACACCGCGTGCGTGCGCTGGCCTACTCGGCCGACGGCAGCCGTGTCGAGTCGATCGACTTCGGCGACGGTCCGGAAATGCTCGGTGCGGACGATGCTGTCGTGCTGGCTGTGCCGCCGAACGTAGCGGCCTCGCTGGTGCCTGAGCTGACGACGCCGGACGAGTACCGCGCCATCGTCAACGCGCATTTTCAGGTGCCGCCCCCGCCGGGCTGCCCGCCGATGATCGGTGTGGTGAACGGCGTGAGCGACTGGATTTTCGCGTTCGAAGACCGCTTGTCGGTGACGATCAGCGGCGCCGACCATCTGCTCGATGAGTCGCGCGAGTCGCTCGCGCTGCGCATTTGGGAAGAGGTGGCGAAGGCGTGTCAGGTGCCGTCCACGCCGATGCCGGTGTGGCAACTGGTGCGCGAAAAGCGCGCCACGTTTGCGGCAACGCCGGCGCAGGACAAACGCCGCCCTGCGGCGAAGACGCGCTGGCGCAATCTCTTGCTCGCCGGCGACTGGACGGCCACCGGCCTGCCAGCGACCATCGAGGGCGCGTTGCGAAGCGGCAACCGCGCCGCCGATTTACTGAGCCCGGCCTGATACGGCCGGTTGAAAAGGCAAGACTGTCATGGATACGATTCGCGACGCTTCCGAGAAGGAAGCTCGACGCACGGCCACTGCTACCGCAGTGGACCTCAAACTGCATACCGAACTTGCCCAGAAGGTGAGCACGGCAATGGCGACGCAAACGCTCGAGACGGGTATCGATCGCTCGATCACGGCCCTGCTCGATCTGCAACAGGACAACGGCCACTGGCTGTTCGAACTCGAAGCCGATTCGACGATTCCGGCCGAGTACGTGCTGCTGCGCCACCATCTGGGCGAGAAGGTCGACGCCGAACTCGAAGCCAAGATCGCCGTCTATCTGCGCCGTATTCAGGGCGAGCATGGCGGCTGGCCGCTGTTCCATCAGGGCAAGTTCGACATGAGCGCGAGCGTGAAGGCGTACTTCGCGCTCAAGATGATCGGTGACCCGATCGACGCGCCGCACATGGTGCGCGCACGTGAGGCCATCATTTCGCGCGGCGGTGCGCAGAATTCGAACGTGTTCACGCGCATTCTGCTGGCGTTGTATGGCGTGCTCGAATGGAAGGCAGTGCCGATGATGCCGGTCGAGATCATGCTGCTGCCGAAGTGGTTCCCGTTCCATCTCTCGAAGGTGTCGTACTGGGCGCGCACGGTGATCGTGCCGCTGCTCGTGTTGCAGGCCAAGCGCCCGCTCGCGCGTAACCCCAAGGGTGTGGGCATCGATGAGCTCTTCATCGGCAGCCCCAAGGATGTGGGCCCGCCCAAGCGCGCGCCGCATCAGAGCCGTTTCTGGTTCACGTTCTTCTCGGGCGTCGATCATGTGCTGCGTGCGCTCGATCCGTACTTCCCGAAGTCGCTGCGCAAGAAGTCGATCAAGCGCGCGGTCGAGTTTGTGGAAGAGCGTCTGAACGGCGAAGACGGCCTCGGCGCGATTTATCCGGCAATGGCCAACTCGGTCATGATGTATGACGTGCTCGGGTATCCGGAAGATCATCCGAGCCGCGCGATTGCCCGCAAGTCGGTCGAGAAGCTGGTGACGCCGGCCGATGACGAAACGTATGTGCAGCCGTGTCTGTCGCCGGTGTGGGATACGGCGCTCTCGGCGCATGCGCTGCTGGAGACGGGCGATAAGCGCGCCATCGAGCAAGCAGGCAAGGGGCTTGAGTGGCTGATCCCGTTGCAGATTCTCGACGTTCGCGGCGACTGGATTTCGCGCCGTCCGAACGTGCGTCCGGGCGGCTGGGCGTTCCAGTTCGCCAACCCGCATTACCCCGACGTGGACGACACGGCAGTGGTGGCGATGGCGATGGACCGCTACGAAAAGCTCGCGGGCAAGTTCGAGAGTGCCAAGGTCGATCAGGCGGACCCGAAGTCGCAGGCGATGCGTTACGCAATCGATCGCGGCACGGAGTGGGTCATCGGCATGCAGAGCAGCAACGGTGGCTGGGGCGCATTCGAGCCCGAAAACACGCACCTGTATCTGAACAACATTCCGTTCTCCGATCACGGGGCGTTGCTTGATCCGCCGACGGTCGATGTGTCCGCGCGTTGCCTGTCGATGCTGGCGCAATTGCCGACGTCGCCGGAACGCAAGGCTTCCGCCGATCTGGCGCTCAAGTACATCCTTGATGATCAGGAACCTGACGGTAGCTGGTACGGCCGCTGGGGCATGAATTTCGTGTACGGCACGTGGTCGGCCATGTGCGGTCTGCAAGCGGCGGGCATGCAACCGGAGCATCCGGTCATGGCGCGCGCAGCAAAGTGGCTGCTCTCGATCCAGAACGCCGACGGCGGCTGGGGTGAGGATGGCGACAGCTACAAGCTCGAATACAAGGGTTATGAGGCGGCACCGAGCACGTCGTCGCAAACGGCATGGGCACTGCTCGGCCTGATGGCGGCAGGCAAGGCCGACGACCCGGCGGTCAAGCGCGGCGTCGACTATCTGCTGAACACGCAGAACGATGAAGGGCTGTGGGACGAGGAGCTGTACACGGCGACGGGTTTCCCGCGCGTGTTCTACCTGCGTTATCACGGCTATCGCAAGTTCTTCCCGCTGTGGGCGCTGGCACGCTATCGCAATCTGACCGTGCGCAACGATTGCCCGGTGCCCTGCGGCATGTAATATCGATGCGCGCAATGCGCATCGCGCGCCCCGGTGGCAGAGGTTTGTCTCCGGGGCGGTTTCTTCGTAATTCCCTCGGTTTTCTCAAGGCAGGCTAATGAGCGCAAAGAGCGCAACGGCGAGTCCCACGACTTCGCCCATCATCGTGGTGACCGGCATGCCCTTCGAAGCCCGCATTGCGCGCGGCAATGGTGTGCGCGTGGTTTGCGCGCAGAACAATACGCTGGCTGAAGAACTGGAAGCCGCGATTGCGCAGGGCGCACGCGGGTTGGTGAGCTTCGGGACGGCGGGTGGTCTGGTGCCGGGGGTGAAAGCGGGGCAGTGGATCATCGCGCACAAGGTGCTCGATATGCCCGACAACGCGCGCGAATACGTGTCGTCGATTGTGTGGGCCGACGCACTGCGCCGAGCCTTGCCGGCGGCGCTACGGGCCGATCTGGCGGGCGTGACGGCACCAGTGGTGACGGCTGACGACAAGGCGGCGCTGTGTCGCGAGAGCGGGGCCGCGGCGGCCGATATGGAGTCGCATATCGTCGCCCGTGTGGCGGCGGCGCATGGGCTGCCGTTCGTGGTGGCACGCGTGGTCATCGATCCGGCAGAACGCTCGCTGCCGCCTGCGGCGCTCGCCGGCATGCGTGCCGATGGTTCGGTCAACCTTCTCGGCGTGTTGTGCTCACTGGCCAAGCATCCGCTGCAACTGCCGGCGCTGATTCGTGTGGGGAAGGATGCGAGCCGCGCGAAGGAGGCAATGCGCTACGGCCGTCAGGCGATCACGCTGCGGCTCGGCGACGGATTTGGCGCGGAAGCCGCGGAGATCTGAAGGCGTCGAGTTTCAACAAAAAAGCCAGTTTGCGTTGTCGGCAAACTGGCTTTTTCTATGGGGCAGCGCGCTTCGACGCAGCGTTATACGTCCGAAGACTGTTGCCCGCGTGCTTGCGCGCGTCCTTTCCACATGCCACCACGACCGCGCCAGTGTTGTAACGCTGAGTCGAACGTAAAGACGGTGTAGAGCGCAGCCACCAGTGGCAGCATCGGGCCGAAGCTCGTCGGCTGGCGGTAGAAGCGCAGCATCGGGACATACGAGATCGTCATCGCCACCCACGCGAAGAACCCCAGCCATTGCGCAATGCCGGACCCGAAGATCGTCAGGGCAGGCGGCACGATGAACGTGAGCAGCAGCGACACGATCGTGCCCGCCAGCAGCACCGGCGAATACTGCAACTGCGCGTAGGCCGTGCGCGAGACCATCTTGCGAATCTCGCCGAGGTTGTCGTACGGGCGCACGCTCATCGCGCGCTCGGTGAGTCCCAGCCAGATCGAACCTTGCTTCTTGAGCAGGCGCCCCATGGCACAGTCGTCGATGATCTCGTCGCGAATGGCTTCAATGCCGCCACCTGCTTCGAGCGACCGGCGATGGATCAGCATGCATCCCCCGGCGGCTGCCGCCATGCGCTTCTTCGGATCGTTGACCCAAGCAAACGGGTAGAGCATCTGGAAGAACAGCACGAAGGCGGGAATCAGCGTGCGCTCGAACCACGCCGTGCAGCGCAGCTTCGCCATGAGCGAGACGAGTACGCGATTGTCGCCGGTGGCGCGGGTCACGAGGTGACGCACGTTGTCGGGCGTGTGAGCGATGTCGGCGTCGGTGTGCAGCAGGTACTCGGGCGCAACGCCGTTGTCGTTGGTCGCCGGATCGCTGGCGAACGCCACGCCTTGACGCACGGCCCACATCTTGCCGGTCCAGCCGCCGGGCAGCGGCTGACCGCTCAGGACGTCCACGCGTCGCGTGAGCCCGTCGGCCGCCGCACGAGCCGCTGCCTGACGCGCCAGATCGGCGGTGCCGTCGTTGCTCTGATCGTCGACGACAACAATGCGCAAGCGCCCCGCATAGTCTTGGCGGCAGAGCGATTCGACGACCTGACCGATCGACTCGGCCTCGTTGCGCGCCGGGATGATCACTGCCACCGTGGGCCACACATCAGGCACAGGCAGTCGATCTTCGTCGAGATCATCGCGTTCGCGCGCGCGCCAGAAGCCGCCCTGCGAAATCAGCAGATAGATCCAGATGGCCAGCGAGAGCGCGGCGATCCAGCCCAAAACAGTCATGACAAATATCCGGCGGTGCGAAACCAGGCGAGCGCGTCGCGCAGGCCATCGAGGTAAGGGCGGGCGGTGTAGCCCAGTTCGCGCTTGGCCTTCTCCGACGAGAAGAACATGTGATAGCGCGACATCTTCAGGCCGTCGACCGTGACGAACGGTTCTTTGCCGGTGAAGCGCGCCACACCTTGTGCGGCCATCGCGAGCGGGTAGAGCGGCCAGCGCGGCAGTGCCACGGTCGGCGCCTTGCGGCCCACGAGGCCGGCAATGGCGGCAAGCATCTCGCGCAGCAGCACGTCGTCGCCGCCCAGAATGTAGCGCTCGCCGATGCGGCCACGCTCCAGCGCCAGCAGGTGGCCCTCGGCGCAGTCGTCGACATGCACGAGGTTGAGCCCCGTATCGACAAAGGCCGGAATCTTGCCCTGTGCCGCTTCGACGATGATGCGCCCGGTCGGCGTGGGTTTGATGTCGCGCGGCCCGATGGGCGTGGACGGATTGACGATCACGGCGGGCAGGCCGTCGTTGGCGATCATGCGCTCGACCAGACGCTCGGCCGCGACCTTGCTGCGCTTGTACACGCCAATGGTCGTGGCTTCGTCGTTCGGGGAGGTTTCATCGACCGGACCGGTCGCGCCTTGCACGCGCAACGTGGCAACGCTGCTCGTGTACACCACACGCCCGACACCTGCACGCAGCGCGGCTTCCATCACCGTGCGCGTGCCGTCGATATTGGCTCGCATGATGTCGTTGGGATCTTTCGCCCAGAGGCGGTAGTCGGCCGCAACGTGGAGCAGGGCGTCCACGCCGGCGAGCGCGCGCTGCATCGAGGCCGCATCGCGCATGTCGCCTTCGACGACTTCAACGGGCAGGTCGGCGAGGTTCGCGCGCGGGCTGGTGCCACGCACCAGCAGGCGAACCTCGTGACCGCGCGCGAGCGCCGTGCGTGCTACCGCAGAACCGACGAACCCGGAGGCGCCGGTGACCAGCACACGCGACGGCATTTACGCCTTAGCTCGCTTCAGTTCGTCGAGCTTGATCTCGACGTGCTTCGAGAACACATACTCGGCCGGACGTTGCTTGGCAAACGACACGTCGTCAGCCATCGGGCCGTCGGTACGCACACCCTTGAGCGCAACGCCGAGGGCGCGCAGCGGACGCGACAGCGTGTCGTTCACGGCGGTCGCTTCGAAGCCGCTGTGGACCATGCAGTCTGCGCACTTTTCGTAGTTGCCCACGCCGTACTTGTCCCAGTCGGTGGTTTCCATCAACTCGGTGTACGTCTTGGCATAGCCTTCGCCGAGCAGGTAGCACGGACGTTGCCAGCCGAACACGGTACGCGTCGGGTTGCCCCACGGCGTGCAGTGATACGTGCGGTTGCCGGCGAGGAAGTCGAGGAACAGGCTCGACTGGCTGAACGTCCAGTCCTTGCCGCCGTTGCCGCGCTTGAGAATGTCGCGGAACAGTTGCTTGGTCTTCGAACGGTTCAAGAAGTGTTGCTGGTCCGGCGCACGTTCGTAGGCGTAGCCCGGCGACACGGTGATGCCGTCCAGACCCATTTCCTTCGTCGTGTCGAAGAACTTGGCAACCTTCTCCGGATCTGCGTTGTTGAACAGCGTGCAGTTGATGTTCACGCGGAAGCCGCGCGACTTCGCCAGCTTGATGGCGGCGACGCAACGGTCGTACACGCCGTCCTGGCACACCGACGCGTCGTGCATTTCACGGTCGCCGTCGAGGTGGATCGACCAGACGAAGAACGGGCTCGGCTCGTAGTCGTCGATCTTCTTTTCCAGCAGCAGGGCGTTCGTGCAGAGATACACGAACTTCTTGCGCTCGATGATGCCCTTGACGATCTGCGGCATTTCTTTGTGCAGCAGCGGTTCGCCGCCGGCGATCGAGACCACCGGTGCGCCGCATTCGTCCACGGCATCGAGGGCGTCCTTGAGCGAGACGCGCTGATTCAGAATGGGATCCGGGTAGTCGATCTTGCCGCAGCCCGAGCAGGCCAGATTGCAGCGGAAAAGCGGTTCAAGCATGAGCACCAGCGGGTAGCGCTTGTTGCCCTTGAAGCGTTGCTTCATGAGGTAGGCGCCAACATACGCCTGTTGCAGGAAGGGGATGGCCAAGTTCGGCTCCTGTTCGTGTTGCGTTAGCCGGCGACCGCGTGTTGCGCGGCGACCGGCTCGTCTTTGGTCAATTCCGACGGCAAGCGGAATTGGATGGTTTCCTCGATGCCGTCCATGAGAGTCACTTCGACGGTGTCGATGCGGCGCAGCGCGTCGATCACGTCTTCGACCATGCGCTCGGGCGCGGACGCCCCGGCAGTGATGCCGATGCGGGCCTGGCCGCGAACCCATTCAGGGTTCACTTCCGAGCCGTCGGCCACGAGGTAGCTGGGCAACCCCATTTCCGAGCCGATTTCGCGCAGGCGGTTCGAGTTCGAGCTGTTCGTCGCACCGACCACCAGCAGCACGTCCACACGCTCGCACAGCTCGCGCACGGCGGTCTGACGGTTTTGTGTGGCGTAGCAAATGTCTTTGGTATTCGGCCCGACGATATTGGTGAAGCGTCGTTGCAGTGCAGCAATGATACCGCGAGTCTCGTCGACCGACAGGGTGGTCTGCGTCACGTAGGACACCGGCGTGTTCACCGGCAACGGCAGCAGGTCCACGTCGGCTTCGGTTTGCACCAAGTGCACCGGGCCGTCGATCTGGCCCATGGTGCCTTCGACTTCCGGGTGACCGGCGTGACCGATCAGGATGACTTCGCGTCCGGCGGAAACGTAGTTCTTGCCCTGGATATGCACTTTAGTGACGAGCGGGCAGGTGGCGTTCAACACTTTCAAGCCACGAATCTGCGCTTCCTGCTCGACAACGCGGGCAACGCCATGGGCACTGAAAATGGTGACTGCACCCGCCGGGGCTTCGGAAAGCTCGGCGATAAAGCGCGCGCCTTTGGCCTTTAGAGAATCGACCACATGTTTGTTGTGGACGATCTCATGGCGCACGTAGACCGGCGCGCCGTATTTTTCAAGGGCACGTTCGACGATCTCGATGGCACGTATGACACCCGCACAAAACCCGCGGGGTTGGGCAAGGATGACTTGCATTCAGCTCTCCGGCTCAGGTCGGCCGGGATGGCGGTTTAATCGGGGAGTCCATGTCGTTATTACATTGGCCTCATGGGACTCTCCGCGCCATTTTCGATGGCTCGTCGAGCATGCCCGCGGGGGGACCGCCGTCCGGTCGTTTGACAAGCGACGATTGTAACCGCCGCCGCCAATTATTGCTGGCGACCCCCTGTGGGGAAGCGTCAGCACTTGTTACATAAAGATTGACGAATCGGCGCCGATCTGGGCCGAATTTGCGCCGATCGGGTGGCCAATCGGTACAAAGTCCCTGCGAGGAGAGTGGCGGACCCGGCATCCCGTGCCGGGTCCTTGTTTTTTACTTGCCGAAACGTTCGTTCTTCTCGCGCAGGTACGCGATCAGGCTGTCCATGCCGCCATTGGCAAGGCGGGCCTTGAACTGCGGCTGGTACAACTGGATGAGCCACGCGTCGGCCACGTTCTCGCCCATCATGTTGATGTCGTAGATCTTCCAGCCCTTGTCGGTCTTACCCAGACGATAGGCCACCGCCAGGGTGTCACCGGTGCCGTTGACCTGGGCACCTACGACAGCGTCGGTGCTGCCCGCCGAGACCTTGGCCGGATCGTACTTGAACGAGAGCTGCGAGCCGCGCACTTGCGAGAGTTGCAGGGCGTAGGTATTCACCAGCAATCGCTGGAACTGCTCGAAGACCTGCTGCTGTTGGGCCGGCGTGGCGGCGTCGAACGCCTTAGGACCGACGGCGTAGCGCGTGGTACGGCGGAAGTCGGTGTAGGGCAGGAAATCGCGCTCGACCACTTTGGCCGTGGCGGCGATATCGCCATCGCGCGCGGCCGGGTCCGCCTTGGCGGCCTTGACGACCGTCTCGACGGCGGTTTTCACCATGTCGTTGGGATTGGCGCTGTTCGTCTGTGCCCAGACGCCCGATGAAACGGTTGAAAGGGCCATGGTGGCCGCGGCCATTGCCGTCACCAGAAATTTCTTCATACGTAGGAACCCAGCTTCTCTTCGTTGGTTTAAATCGGGTAGGCCGTAGTGTAGTCCACGAGGCCCTGTATACTGCTTCGATTTTGTAAATTCACCGTTTCAATGGCCAGATCGACGGTCTTTATCGCCGATTGGTTCCCGACAGGTCCCGCAAAATTTACCTGATGTCTCAATCGCTTATGCCCAAATGGCGTGATGCGAGGGGCGCAGGCGGGGGATGACGGGATGGCCGGCGCGGTTGCCTTTCCATTCGTTTTGCATTTCTCTTCCGGAACCGCTACATGCTGACTTCGCTCGTCGTGCGCATCGTCCGTTTTTCGGCGAAGCACGCGTACCCAGTCATCTTCGCCTCGCTGCTGCTGACAGTGGCCAGTTGCGTGTACGTCGCCAAGCACTTCGCGATCAACACCGATGTCTCCAGCCTGATCGACTCGAACACGCCCGCCGCCGAGCGTGGCCGCGAGATCGACCGGGCTTTCCCGCAGAAGGCCGACGTCACGCTGGCCGTCGTGCAGGCACCCGCCATTGAATTTGCCGATCGCGCCGCCGCCGAACTGGCAGAAAAGCTTGCCACCGAAAAAGACGTCTTCCGTGCGGTGAGCCGTCCGGGCGCCGGCGAGTTCTTCGCCCACAATGCGCTGCTGTTTGCTTCGGTCGACGATGTGAAGAGCCTCACCAGCAAGCTCGGCGATGCCAAGCCGCTGCTCAACAGGCTCGCGCAGGACCCGAGTCTGACCGGCCTGTCGAATCTGCTCTCGGTCACGCTGCAAACGCCGTTGCTCACCGGGCAGGTCAAGCTGCCAGAGATGGCGCGTCTGCTGGGCAATGCGGCCGATACGACCGAAGCGGTGCTGGCCGGCAAGCCGGCTGCCATGTCGTGGCGTGCGCTGGTCGCCCCGGATACCGTGGCGCGCAGCTACGTCGAGGTGCAGCCGGTGCTCGACTACGCGGCGCTCGAGGCCGGTGCCAATGCCGCGTCGCGCATTCGCGCTGCGGCAGCCGATCTGAAGCTCGAAGAACGCTATGGCGCAACGGTGCGCCTGACGGGCCCGCGTCCGCTCTCCGATGAAGAGTTTGCGTCGGTGCGTCAGGACGCCGGCCCCAACGCCGTGATCACGCTGCTGGCGGTGCTGGTGGTGCTGTGGCTCGCGGTGCGCTCGGGCAAGATGATCGTCGCGGTGTTCATCACGCTGCTCGCCGGTCTGGCCATCACGTTCGCGCTCGGCCTGATGATGGTGGGCGCACTCAACATGATTTCGGTCGCGTTTGCGGTGCTGTTCGTCGGCATCGGCGTGGACTTCGGGATTCAGTTCGGCGTGCGCTATCGCGAGGAGCGGCATCGTCTGGGCAACGACGAAGGCGCGCTGCAAGGGGCGCTCGCCGGTGCCGGCAAGGCCATCGCCATGCCGTTGTCGCTGGCCGCTGCGGCCACCGCCGCGAGCTTCTTCTCGTTCCTGCCTACGGACTATCGTGGCGTGTCGGAGCTGGGGCTGATCGCGGGCGTGGGCATTTTGTGCGTGGCCTTCCCGTCGGCGATTACGCTGCTGCCCGCGCTGATCAGTGTGTTCAAGCCGAGTGGCGAAGCGAGCCCGCCGGGCTTTCGCAGTCTGGGCCGGGTCGACGATTTCACCGACAAATACCGCAACCCGCTGCTCTACGGCACGCTGGCACTGGTGGTCGCCGGTTTGCCGTTGCTTGCGCATCTGCATTTCGACTTCAACCCGCTGCATCTGAAAGACCCGCATACGGAGTCGATGGCGACGCTGCTCGATCTCGCCAATTCGCCGGAGGCCGGGGTGAACGACGTGCAGTTGCTCGCCGCCAACCTCGACGTCGCCGATGCCGAGGCTGCCAAGCTGCGTGCGGTGCCAGAAATTGGCCGTGTGGTCACGCTCACGACCTTCATGCCGGCCGAACAGCCGGCGAAGCTTGCCTTAATCGGTGCGGCCGCGACGTCGCTGCTGCCGGCGCTCTCGCAAACACCGCTGCCGCCGGTGGCGGATGCCGCGCGCGTGTCGTCGCTCAAGACGGCCGCGGGGCAGTTGGAAGACGCTGCGCTCGATCATCCGGGTGAGGGCGCGAAGGAAGCGCAGCGGCTCGCCGCCGCACTGCGCAAGCTCGCCGCGGGCGACGCCGCGCTGCGCGACCGCGCTGACCGTGCGATTGCCGGTCCGCTCAAGCTCGCGCTTGGCCAGTTGCGCGATGCGCTGCAACCGCAGACGGTGACTCACGAATCGCTGCCGAAGGACATCGTGGCCCAATGGGTCGCGGCCGACGGACGCGCCCTCGTGAACATTTCGCCGCGCGTGGCGAAGGGCGCCGACCCGAGCGACGACGCCATGCTGCGCAAGTTCAGTGCCGCCGTGCTGGCGACGACGCCGGACGCTGTGGGCGGTCCGATTTCGATCCTGCGCTCGGCGGATACGATCATTCGCGCGTTCATCGAAGCGGGTATCTGGGCGCTGCTGTCGATCACGGTGCTGCTGTGGCTCGCGCTGCGTAACTTCGGCGACGTGTTGCGCACGCTCGTGCCGCTGCTGGTCTCCGCAGCCGTGACGCTCGAAATTACCGTGCTGATCGGCCTGCCGCTGAACTTCGCGAACATCATCGCGCTGCCGCTGCTGTTGGGCGTGGGCGTGGCGTTCAAGATCTACTACGTGATCGCGTGGCGTCACGGGCAGACGCGTCTGCTCGCGTCGAGTCTGACGCAGGCCGTCGTGCTGTCGGCGGCGACCACGGGCATTGCGTTCGGCAGCCTCTGGCTGTCGCACCACCCGGGCACGTCGAGCATGGGCAAGCTGTTGGCGCTCTCGCTCGTGTGCACGCTGATCGGTGCCGTGTTCTTCCAGCCGGTGCTGATGGGCAAGCCGCGTGAGAAGGCGGCAGCGAAGACGCCGGGCAAGGTCTGACGCCGGCATCGCAAGCTATCTGATGGCACAACGCAAAACGGCACCGAAAGGTGCCGTTTTGCTTTCCCGCAGATGCCGGGAGACTTCTCGCTGACTTATTGCGGCGAAGGCACCGCTTCGACTTTGCCGCCAAGACGTTCGGTGAGGGCACGGCGAATCGATGCCGCGATGCCCGCAGCATCGAGGCCGACCGACGCCAGTTGCTGCGCCGGGGTGCCCTGATCGACGTACTTGTCCGGCAGTCCTAGTTGCAGCACCGGCACCTGCACGCCGTTCGCATTGAGCGCTTCGATGCAGGCGGAACCGGCACCGCCCATGACGGCCCCTTCCTCCAGCGTGACGACGAGATCGTGCGTGCGGGCCATCTCCAGCACGGTGGCCGTATCAAGCGGCTTCACGAAGCGCATGTTCACCACGCTCGCGTCGAACTCGCCGGCCACCTGTTCGGCCAGCGCCACCATCGGACCGAACGCCAGCAACGCCACGCGGCGACCCGCCGGGGCGGCGCTTTGACGGCGCACTTGGGCTCGCCCCACGGGCAGCGTCGACAGACCGGCTTCCGGCGTGACACCGGGCCCCGTGCCGCGCGGATAGCGCACAGCGCTGGGGCCGTCGATGCCGAGTGCCGTCTGCAACAACTGGCGGCACTCGCTCTCGTCGGCCGGGGTCATCACGACCATATTCGGGATGCAACGCAGGAACGCGATGTCGTAGGCACCCGCGTGCGTCGCACCGTCGGCACCGACCAGACCACCGCGATCGATCGCAAACACGACCGGCAGGTTTTGCAGCGCCACGTCGTGAATGACCTGATCGTAGCCGCGTTGCAGGAACGTCGAATAGATCGCCACGACGGGCTTGAGCCCTTCGGTGGCAAGCCCGCCGGCAAACGTCACCGCGTGCTGTTCGGCGATGCCCACGTCGTAGTAGCGCTCAGGAAAGCGCTTCTCGAACTCCACCAGCCCCGACCCTTCGCGCATGGCCGGCGTGATGCCGACAACGCGTGAATCGGCCGCTGCGGTGTCGCAAAGCCATTCGCCGAACACCTGCGTATAGGTCTTCGGCGCGGCGGTACCGGGCGCTACCGGGCGAATGCCTTCGCTCGGATTGAACTTGCCCGGGCCGTGATATAGCACCGGATCGGCCTCGGCGAGCTTGTAGCCGCGACCCTTGCGCGTGACCACGTGCAGGAACTGCGGCCCCTTGAGCGCCTTGATGTTCTCGAGCGCGGGAATCAGTGCATCGAGATCGTGGCCGTCGATCGGGCCCAGATAGTTGAAGCCGAACTCTTCGAACATCGTGCCGGTCGGCGAGACGATCGCCTTGGCGTGTTCTTCGAGTTTGTGCGCGAACTCGCGCATCGGTGCCGGGGCATTGCGCAACAGATTGCGCACGCTTTCCTTGCCGGCCGAGTAGAACTGGCCCGACATCAGTCGCGTGAGGTACTGGTTGAGCGCGCCCACCGGCGGCGAGATCGACATGTCGTTGTCGTTGAGCACGACGAGAAACGGCAGGTCGTCGTACACACCGGCGTTGTTCAGGGCCTCGAACGCTTCGCCTGCGGTCATGGCACCGTCGCCGATCACGGCAATCGCGTGGCGCTTTTCGCCTTTGACCTTGCTGGCGAGCGCCATGCCGAGCGCGGCAGAAATCGACGTGCTCGAATGGGCCGTGCCGAACGTGTCGTACGGCGATTCGTCGCGCTTCGGAAAGCCCGACAAGCCCTGCCACTGACGCAGCGTGGGCATCGCCTCGCGGCGTCCGGTGAGGATCTTGTGCGGATAGGTCTGATGACCCACGTCCCACACGATGCGATCGTTGGGCGTGTCGAACACGTAATGCAGCGCAATCGTCAGTTCGACGGTGCCGAGGTTCGACGACAGATGCCCGCCGGTGCGCGACACGCTGTCGAGCACGCAGGCGCGCAGTTCATCGGCCAGACGGCGCAGGTCGGCGCGCGAGAGCGCGCGCATGTCGGCAGGGGAGCGGAGGGTGGCTAGCAGATCGGCCATGGCTGAACGTCCGTCCCCGCGCTTACTTCACCAACCGGGCGAACGACGCCAGCAGGCGATCGATGTCGGCCGACGTGAGGTTGCCCATCGTCGAGATACGGAACAGTTCTTTCGACAGGCCGCCTTGGCCTGCGTAGATCACAAAGCCATCGGCCTTGAGCCAGTCGTGCAGACGCGGATAATCCACGCCCGCCGGCAGCTTGTAGGCGCGCAGCACGACCGACGATTCGTTCGGCGGCAGCACGGCATCCATGCCCAGCGCGGCCAGTCCGGCACGGGCCTGCTCGGCGAGGGCGCCGTAGTGGGCGTGGCGCTTCTGCCAGCCACCGGCCTCGTCGAGTTCGCGCAGTGCTTCGACCAGCGCGTAGTACGCATGCACGGACGGCGTGAACGGCGTGTTGCGCTCGGCTTGCAGCTTGGCCAGCCGTGCGATGTCGAGGTAATACGTGCGGCCGAATGCCTTCGCGAGTGCATCCTTGCGCACCATCACGAACGACACGCCCGGCACGCCGTGCACGCACTTGTTCGCGGTGGCGGCCACGGCCACGATGCCGGAGTCGTTGAAATCGATCGCTTCGGCGGCAAAGCTGCTGACGCCGTCGACCAGCAGGTCGATGCCGCGCTCGCGGCAGGCGCGCGCGATGCCGCCCAAATCGTTCAGGCGGCCCGTGGTCGTCTCGTGGTGGATGATCGCCACGTTGGTATACGGACGGTCACCGGCGGTGTCCAGCTTGTTGACGATCTGGGCCAGATCCGGGGCCTGCATCCATTCGAAATGGATGACGTCGTGATCGATGCGGTACTGCTTGGCGATCTGCGAAATGCGCTCGCCGTACACGCCGTTCTCCACGATCAGCAGGCGCCCGCCCTCGGGCACGAGACCCGCCGTCATGCTCTCGACCGCTGCCGTGCCTGACCCGGTCATCAGCACCGGCGTCCATACGGCCGGGTCCAGACCGTAGACGGCCGTCAGGCGCGCGCGGGCTTCGTCCTGCAAGTCGAAGAACTCGGGCTCGCGGTGGCACAGATCGGGTTGCAGCAGGCTCTTGCGGACACGCTCGGTCAGGGTAACGGGGCCCGGGTTCAGTAACAGCATGGCGAAGCTTCCTCGGCGGATATTGTTATAGGGGGAACGCTCAGGCGCGGGCTTGAGCGATGTGGTCCATCAGACGCGACTTGACGGCTTCCGGCGTGACCTTCGGACGCGGCAGGCCATCGGGCGTGCCGGGGCGCGTGGTCAGGCAGGCGAAGCGTGGGCCGTCGCTCAGGCTCGTGGAACGGCCGTCGAACAGCTGTTCGATGACCTCGAGCGTATCGCCTTCCAGTGCGAGCGCATAGCCGCTGGCAGCAGCGACACCGGCGAACGACACCGTCGGCGAAACCGTGGCCTGCGTGCCGGTCGAGTCGTGCGACGCGTTATCGAGCAGCAGATGCACCAGATTCGACGGGCCATAAGCGCCCAGCGTAGCGAATGCGCCCATGCGCATCAATGCGGCCCCGTCGCCATCGACCGCGACCACGCGCAGGTCGGGGCGTGCGAGCGCCAGCCCGAGGGCCAGCGTCGTGACGCAGCCCATCGAACCGACCATGTACAACTGGTTGGCCCGGTCGTCGAGCGCGTAGAGTTCGCGTCCGCAAAAACCGGTCGAGGCGAGGACCACCGTGCCGTCGAGCGGCGTATGGGCGATAACGCGCTCCAGCGCATCGCGGCGCGTCGGCAGATCGGCCGGTGCGACACCGCGCACGAGCGACGTAGGTGCCGGCTGAGCAGGGCGCGTCGGGCGTTCGGTGGGTTGCAGCGGGAACGACGCCACGCTGCCTTTTTGCATCACGAGGGCGTAGGGGCGGCCCGTTTCGTCCATGTGACGCACGGCCCGCTCCAGCGCCGGGGCGATCGCTTCCGGCTCGGTCGGGAACAGCTCCCACGGCACTTCCATCAGGTCGAGCATGGCCGGCGTGATCGGGCCCATGAGCGCATGCTGTGGCTCATCGGTGATGCCGGGCTGGCCACGCCACGTCACGATCAGCAACTGCGGCAGACGGAACGTCCACGTGAGCGACGTGAGCGGGCTCACGGCGTTGCCGAGGCCCGAGTTCTGCATCATCGTCACGGCACGCGCGCCACGGCCTTCACCGAGGGTGGCGCCCGCCGCGATGGCGACCGCGTCGCCCTCGTTGGCCGCCGACAGGTAATGCAATGTCGGGTCTTGGAGCACGTAGTTGATGAACGGCGTGAGAAACGAGCACGGCACGCCGGTGTACCAAGTGAAGCCGTGCTTGCGCGCGGCTTCGACGAACTGACCCGCTTCAATCACCTTGCGTCTCCGTATCGGCACCGCTGAACGGGGTCTGACCATGGGCGAAGTCTGCCGCACGGCGGAATTCTTCCATGTCGTTCACACCGCGCCAGTGGCCGTGCACGTACTGCACCTCGATCTTCGCGCCGTCGGCTACCAATGCATTGATCAGGTCGGGCACGCCGAGCTGATCGAAATCGGCGCGGGCCTGAAGCGTCGTGAATACGCGTTGCACTTGCGCGCGGCCTTCGCCACGCACGCCCAGCAGACCGATCCAGCGGCCGTTCGGCGTGCGCCCGGCGTCCGTCGCGTCGCCGCTGATCTTCTCGAGCAGCACTTGCTGGCCGAACAGACCGCGATCGTCGCCAGACGAGCAGTACGCGAAGTCGCGCACGCTGGCGTTGGCCGTCGTGGCGGCGGTGGAGTCGACCACCACCGTGATGTCGGCGTCGCTCTCGACCAGATCGCGCACGATGTAGCTGCGGAACAGCAGGTCGCCATACGAGATGACGGTGTCGTGTGCGAAGGCATCGCCCACGCGGGCGAGCGAGGCCAGTTCGCCGGTCTCGGCAAAGCGCTCGTTGATGGCGAGCGTGATGCCGGCCGTGTCGATCGCGTCGGCACGGTAGCCGCCGACGACCGTGATGTCGTTCACGTTCTGCTTCTTGAAGCCGTCGACCAGCCAGCGCAGCAGCGGCTTGCCGGCGACCGGCAGCATGACCTTCGGACGGTCCGTCGTCACGCTCTCGAGGTTCTTGCCACGGCTCGCGGCGAGCACGATGGCCGAGCGCGGGGCGTTGGCGGCGGACAGATAGCGGTCTTCGGCTTCGGTGTACTCGTCGGCGTCTTGCAAACGGAAGATCTCGTCGACGGTCGCGATGCGGTCTTCGACGTTGATGAGCGTCTCGTTGCGATGAATCTCGGCAGCCACGGCCTGCATGGCCGATGTGGCCGAGCGAATCAGATGGTTCGCCCAGATCACCACGCTGATGCCGGCTTCGCGGAACACGTCGGTCGGCGTGCTGTAGTACTTGGTCGGCACGATCACCAGCGGGCAGCGGTTATCCCACTCGCGGGCGAATTGCACGATCTCGTCGGCACGCTTGAGCTTGCTGTGAATCAGGATGGCGTCGGCACCGGCCAGACGATAGGCCTCGGCGCGGCGCAGGGCTTCTTCCATGCCCCAGCCGGCGATCAGGGCTTCGACACGTGCCACGATCGAGAAATCGTCGTCGGCCTGCGAATCCTTGCCGGCCTTGATCTTGCCGCAGAACTCGTCCATGTCGGCGAGCGGCTGGCGCTCGCCGCCGATGAAGCTGTTGGTCTTCGGGAAGACCTTGTCTTCAATACACACGCCGGCTACGCCGCGTTGTTCGAGCTTGCGCACGAGACGGCGCATGTTGTTGAAGTTGCCGTAGCCGGTGTCGCCGTCGAGCAGAATCGGCAGATCGCTGGCATCGGCCATGAATTCGAGGTTATCGACGACCTGCGTCCAACTGGCTTCGTTGTTGTCGCGCACGCCGAACTGGGCGGAAATCGCGAGACCCGATGCCCAGATGCCCTTGAAGCCTGCCTCGCGCACGATGCGCGCGGACAAGCCGTTGTGGGCTTCCATCAGGAATTCGAGTTGATTGCTGCGCAGCATGGCGCGCAGTTGCGCCGCGCGCGTGGCGGTCGGCGGCAAGGTGAATGCGTCGGGAGCGTTCATTCGGACACCATCGTGAGCGGTTCGAGTTGCGGCAGCACCTGATCGGCGGCGCGCTTTACATCTTCGGGGTAGTCAATCTCGATCCACGGGAAACCCGTGACATCGGCGGTTTCGAACTGGGCACCACGTTCGAGCAGCAGATCGCGCACGGCTTCTTCGTGCGGCAGCTTGGCGCGGCCCGATTCGACGTAATCGCGCGTGATTTCTGCCAGACGCGTGGCCGTGGCTTCGTTGAAACGGAAGAAGCCGACCGACTCGCCCACGGTGTCGTATTCGAGGCCGACCATGACCTGCTTGCGCAGTTCGACCGGCACGCCGTCGCGCAGGCACAGCTTGACCGGCTCGTCGCCCACTTCGAAGTCGCGGTCGATGAGCAGACGGTTGGCCGTTTTGCCCGCCACCAACGCATTGAAGATGCGCTGATCGTAGAGCACGTCGGCGTCCATCACGAGCACGTCGCCACCGGCGGTCATCGCGGCGGCAGCCGTGTGCAGCGTGAGCACGCTGCCCAGCTGATAGTCGGGGTTCAGGCAAATCTGCGGACGCGGGGTCCAGTTCAGGCGATCGAGCTCTTCGCTCACCTGTTCATGGTGAAAGCCGAGCGCCAGCACCACGTCGGTGATGCCGACCGCTGCGAGCATGCGCAGATGGCGCTCGAGCAGCGACATGCCGTCGAACTTGAGCAGGCACTTGGGCGACTGCTTGTCTTCGGGCTGGAGCAAACGCAGGCCCATGCCTGCTGCGAGAATGATGGCCCGCATGGTCGGTATCCTTCTTTAGAGCGGTGCAGTATCCGTGGCCGTGGGCAGCGACACGCCTTGTTGCGAGGCGCGCCGGCGGCGCCAGCCACGTTCGGAGAAATGCAGATAGACGAGGCCCGGTACGCCGAGCAACAACTCACGCGTACGTTTGGCCAGAGACAGGGCCAGCGCGGCATCGGCCGGCAGACCCACGAGCGGTGCGAGCAGCAGATAGCCGCCTTCCTGTACGCCGAGCGAGCCCGGCACGAAGAATGCGGCACCGCGAATCGCCTGCCCGAGACTTTCGAGCAACATGGCGTCGACCCAGCTCACCGGGTGGCCGATGAATTGCAGGATCAGCCAGACTTCGGCCGTGCCCACGATCCAGCCCACCAGACTGAGTGCGAAGCTCGCCAGCACCTGACGGCGCTGGCCGTACATGCGCTGCACGATTTCATCGACGGCGTCGGCCCGGTCGAGCAGAGACGACCAGTCGCGCTTGGACGACATTTTCGAGAGCATGCGAAACGCCCAGCCGAAGAGGCCGCGGCGTTGCGCGATATAGAACGCGTAGAGCAGGGCGGAGATCAGGGCCGTGGCGAGCAGCATCGGCACCCACAGGCCGCCGTTGCTGTCATGCGTGGCACTGATGCCGAACACGGCCAGACCGAGCAGCGCGAAGACGATCTGCGCGACGGCCTGCAAGGTGGTGCTCACGGTAATGGCGGCAGCGGCTTCGCGCCCGGCCATCCCGCTTTGCTTCATCTGACGCACCATCGCAATCGGACCACCGATCTGACCGGCCGGCAGCAGGCTGTTGACCGACTCGCCGACCCAGCGCGTGAGGACCGCGCGGCGCAGCGAGCACGATTTCGCGACCAGCACCTGAATGGCGGCAGCGTCGAGCACCAGCGGCACGATGTGGAAGGCGGCGATGGGCAGCAGCCCCCAGCCGGCCATGGCCAGCGTAGACATCACCGAGCCCGTGCCCTGCCAGATGAGCAGGGCGACGAACAGGGCGATACCGAGGGTCAGAGATACGATGGCAGTCCGGTTCATTTAGCGCTTCGTCCGTTGCAATACCTGACGAAACACTTGCCGGAAACCGAAGTAAGCGATGGCGTCCTTCATATTCGATATGAAGCGCTGCCAAGTGCCCATGCGCGGGTCGGTCACATACTCGAACGTGAGCGAAATACGCTCCTCGTTGTCGCCGAGCGGCGTGATCCGGTGATGCAGTTTGTCCCCGTCGAAGAACACCAGCGCGCCCGGCGGATAAGCCACGGCGCCATCGACTTGCGGCGCGCCCGAATTGCGCGTGTGAAGTCGGTACTCGAGCTTGCAGCTCGATTGGTCCACCACGCCAAGCAGCAGCGTATAACGGCGGCCCTTGTAGTAGGAGGTGTCATAGTGCCAGCCGATGTGATCGCCCGGACGCGTGTAGTAATACAGCGCATACGCGTGCGGGTCTTCTTTCGGCGACGGCAGCAGTTTTTCGCCGGCCAGACGCTCGAGAAAACGCATCAGGGCAGGCGAGCGGTACAACTCGGCCACGAACGGGGCAAGCTCGTCGAGCGTGTGACGGCTGACGCTGCCGCCCTGCTTGTGGCCGGGAAGATAGTTGCGGTTCACGTTCGGCGTGACCGCGCGCGCGGCCGCGATCAGTTGATCGGTGACCGTGCGCGGCAAGAACTTTTCGAGATAGATGAACGCGTCTTGCGACTTGAACTCGGACGTGACGGCGTCGAAGTCGATGGCGTCCATCGCGCGCTCGATTTCCGCATCGGCGGCAAAGGCAGCCGGAGCCAGCGGGGCCACTGTCGAGGGGGCAAGAGCCGCAGCGCTCGCGGCCGTCGTATCGGTCATGTCGGTTGTGGCGTTCGTGTTGTTGTTTGTCTGGGGCTTCGCGGGCAACGGGCGGCGCATCACGCGCACGTAGTCGGCGACCACCAGCAAGGCGAACAGCGGTGCGCCGATGGCGGCAGCGATCAGGAAACCGCGCGTGCCGTCGAACAGCGTGACGAGCGGCATCAGATACAGCACGTCTTCCGTCTCGAAGCCGCCGACCGACGCTTGCTTGGTACCGGCCTTGCCCACGCGGTCTTCGATGCGCATGCGCAGGAAGAAGATCAACGCGACGGCAACACCGGCCATCCAGCCGAGCACCGAGGCGGATACCGGCAAGCTGCCCGGCGCCATCGCTTCGACGCCCATACCGATACCGCCGAAGAGCAGCACGGTCACGAAAGCGTCGGACCCGAGGTCGTAAAGATGGCCGAAACGGCTCGTCTTGCCGCTCACGCGCGCGAGTTCGCCATCGGTGTGATCGATGAAGTTCGACAGCACGAGCAGCACCGCACCGAGGTTGGCCATGGCATAGCCGCCCTTCGCGAACGCCCACGCGCAGGCCAGCCCGACGATCAGACGCAGGGTGGTCAGGTGGTTCGGACTGACACGCGTATTGATCAGCGGCGTGACCATCCAACGGGCGAGCCGGGCGTCGTATTGACGCGGACGCGGCGGTGCCGGGCGTGCAGTTTTGCTTGTGGCGGGCGCAGCAGAAGGCGCCGAAATGAGTTTCGGTATCGTTTCCATGAGGGGGGAATATATACCCATAAGGCGGTCATGTGCAGTGCACCTGAAACGCCTGTATTAACTGTGACAACGCGCGACAACGTTGGCGCTCACGGGCATTGACGCGCGTGAATTGAGACGTATTGACGCATGCAATTGGTGCCGGATGTCTTGCTTAACACCTTAGGTTATAAGCGCGACGAATTCGCGATTATATTCCGCAATAGTCTGTTTCGCTTTGGCACACAGTCGACGCGTCGTTTTGACGCACTGCGCGGGAGAATGCCGCCGCAATCCGACGCAGAATGGCAAAAAACGCCGCAATTCGTTATTTTTCGCGGGATAAAACGACTTGAGTTCGGGATAGCGGCGCGTCGCCGATGCGCGGATAATGGCGATCCCGTTGGTCATTTTCGCGGTGTTATCCGACCGCTTTCCCCACATGTCCCAAACGATTGCCATTCTTACCGGTGCCTCGCGCGGCCTCGGCGCGTCGCTCGCCCGCGGTCTGCTCGCTCCCGGCACGCATCTCGTCACGCTGGCACGTCGCACGGACGACGATCTCGCCGCCCTCGCCCGTGAGCAGGGCGTCACCCTCGAACAGGTGCCGGTCGACCTGTCGGATGCCGAGGCCGCTGCGAGTGTTGCCGAGCGCATTTTCGCGTCGCTCTCGCGCGACGCGTCCCGTTATCTGCTGATCAACAACGCCGGAACGGTCAACCCAGTGGCGAATACGGCAGCCCTGACGGACGTTGCGGCCATCGGCGCGGCCTTCACGCTCAATGTGACGGCCGTGATGGTGCTGACCGCGCGTTTTCTTGCCGCCACGCAGGGCCTGAGCGCCCGCCGTCAGATCGTGAACATCTCGTCCGGCGCGGGCCGCAATCCGAATGCCGGCTGGGGCGTGTACTGCGCGACGAAGGCTGCACTGGATATGTATACGCGTGTGGTCAACGCCGAACATCGCGAGCAGGGCGTGCAAGCCGTGTCGATGGCGCCGGGCGTGGTCGATACCGGTATGCAGGAAACGATTCGCAGCAGCAGCGTCGAGAGCTTCCCGGCGTTGGCACGTTTTCAGGAAATGAAGGCTGCCGGCAAGTTGTCGACACCCGAGGACGTGGCGCGCCGCATTCTTGCCTATACCGAGCGCGACGACTTCGGTCAGACCGAGATCGACGACATCCGCAACTACAGCTAAGCAGCTAAGACACCCAAGGTGGTGAATCCCGGTTAGCCGAACGCTCACCGAGGTGCGGAAAGTCGAAAGGCACCGGCCGGCATTTGCCGGACCGGTGCCTTTTCGTTTGGGTACGAGACTTCCGCACCGACGTGGGCGTTACTGTTCCGTGCTGGTAATGAAGACCCCTCCGTTACGCTCCGGCGCAAACAAGATGAGCGTGGGCGCGTGAATGTCGAAGGCGCGTTCGCAGGCTTCGTTATAAGAATCGAACTGCACCGCCCAAGCGCCATTTCGCACATAGCAGTGCGTGATGGTGTCGGTGCGGCGGTCGAATTCCTGCCCGAGAAACACGCCTTGGGTGTAGCACCAGACGACGAACCCTTGAAAATCTGCCTGCTCCGGGGCCCGGAACACACGCCAGCGTGCGTCGTCCCGCCCCGATTGACGCCCCGTCGCGCCAGCGGCCCAACGCTCGAACCCGTCATGCCGTTTGTGTGGCTCCATTGTTGTATTCCCCCTTTATGATGAAACGCCTTCTGGGTGCCGAGAACCGACACCCCCGGGCGTTTTTTCATAGTCGGAAGTTGTTCCCGGTATTTCCATCAGGCAATTCCGAAAAGCGGCAGGGAATTTCTCCAAAGAACTTCGACGGGCGCCTTCACCCGGCGCACCGTCGGCCACCTCAGCGTGTCGTTGTCAGTCGTAGTGAATCGCCAGCCAGACCGTGGCTTCGCCCTGCGCCGTCCATTCGACGCGGTGACGCCGGTGCGCAGCAATGGTCACGGCGTCGCCCGCACGCAGCGTCAGCGTCTGATCGGGGGTATCGGCGAAGGCCAGTCCGGCCGCGCCGCTAAGCACGACCACCCACTCATGTTGCGGTTGGTCGTACCAAAAGCCCGGCGGCGAGGCCTGACCGGTGGAGACAATGCGCTCGACGCGCATGCCCGGGCGTGCGATCAGCGTATCGAACTGCTCCGCCGCCGCCGGATCGGGGCGGGCGGGCAGGCCTGCGAAAAGACAGGTATCGGGCAGTAGTGGCGAAGCCATACGTTCTATCGGTTCCGTGCGTTCCACGCGTTCATTCATCGGACGAGGGTAGAAAGCGTACACGGCGAACGTCAGTCGTCGAGGTTCTCGTGCACGGCGGCGTCACCGCGACGCCAGTATGAGGCTGCCTTGACCCACTTCGGATTGAGTCCGCGCTCGCCGACCAGATGCTGGCGCACGGCTTTCGCGACGCCGGACTCAGCGGCGACCCACGCGTGCAGATCACCGGCAGGCAGGGTGGCGACCTGAAGGGCGTCGATCAGCGCGGTGCTTTCGCCTGCGGGCGCGCCTTCGCGGTAGATCCACTCCACCACGACGTCGGCTTCGCTCGTGAACCGCAGCCGGTCTGCCGGGCTGTCGACTTCCGCAAAAACGAAGACGAGCGCGCCGGCCGGCAACTCGGCGAGACGGCGCGAAATGGCCGGCAGTGCCGTGTCGTCGCCGATCAGCACATAGCCGTCGAAGTTCATCGGGATGACGAACGAGCCGCGCGGGCCGCCGACACCGAGACGGTCGCCCGGCTTGGCCGAGCGCGCCCATTGCGTGGCGGGACCGGATTCATGCATCGCGAAATCGATGACCAGCGTCTTCGTTTCGGCGTCGAAGCGGCGCGGCGTGTAGTCGCGCATCAGACGAGGCGCGTCGCCGGGGGCGGGCTTCCTGACGCCTTCCGGGCCGACCTGCGGCATCGACAATTCGCCGGTCTCGGGGTTCGGGAAGAACAATTTGACGTGGTCGTCGAAGCCCGGGCTGGTGAATCCTTCAAGATCGTTGCCACCGAGCGTCACGCGCAGCATGTGCGGCGTGATCGATTCCACGCTGCGCACTTCGAGCAGGCGCATGCGCAGTTCGTGGCGCACGCGGCGCGGCGTGCGATCGGGGGTGGCGTTCAGTGCAGCGTTGTCTTGCATCAAAGTCGCTCCAGTTGTTGTGCGGCCGCGTCGAGAATCGCGGCGAATGCGTTGGCTTGCTCGGTCGAGAGCGGCTCGCCGCCCAGACGCAAGTGCACCGCATATTTGAAGTTGTGCAGCGCGCGCTGGACTTGCGGCGGCATGTCTTCCGAACGCTCGCGGCGCGTCGCCAGCCGCGCGAGCAGCTCGGTAACGGCGGCTTCGTTCTCGGCCAGATACTCGCGTCCGGCATCGGTAATTTCGTACGATTTGCGCTGACTTTCGCCCGTGCCTTCCTGCACACGGATGTAGCACATCTCGTCGAGCAGCGTGAGCGTCGGATACACCACGCCCGCGCTCGGGCTGTACGTCCCGTTCACGCTTTCTTCGATGGCCTTGATGAGTTCGTAGCCGTGACGCGGTTGCTGTGCGATCAGGTGCAGCAGCACCATGCGCAACCCGCCGTGGCTGAAGAGCCGGCCACCGCCGCGTCCGCCACGGCCACCGCGTTCGCCACGGCCCTCGCCATCACCCCGGCCCCGGCGGCTTTCGCCGAAACCTTCGCCCATTCCTTCGCCGCTTGCGCGACGGCCATGACGCTCGCCGCGGCGCTCGTCAAAATCCATGCTATCCAAGCCCAGCGGGCCTCGGCCCATGAAATCGCCTCGTGATCCACGCATGATGCGACCCCTTCAGATGTAGTTAAGACGTGTTTACGATATATCTAAATTGCATCTAAACAAAGTTTTTTGTCGAATGACCCTAACCAAGTTAGGGGAATTTGGCGGAGGGGAGGCGCTGACGCCGGGGCGCGCGGACGCCCTGTCGTCAATGCGGGATTGAGCGAAAGAGTAGAGAAGGGCGTGGGTGAGTCGGCGGGTGAGTACTCGGGTGAGGGCCGTCGAAACGACAGCCCTGTAGCGATGGCTACTGCCCCGGGTGACTCAACAGTTGACCGAGAAAATTGCGGGTCTTCTCGTGTTGCGGGGCGTCGAAGAATTGCGCGGGCGGCGCTTGCTCCACGATCCTGCCGTCGGCCATGAAGATGACGCGGTCCGCCACACGGCGCGCGAAACCCATCTCGTGGGTGACGCATAGCATCGTCATGCCGTCTTCGGCCAGACCGATCATCGTGTCGAGCACTTCCTTGACCATCTCGGGATCGAGCGCGGACGTCGGTTCGTCGAACAGCATGATGCGCGGCGTCATGCACAGCGCCCGGGCGATGGCGACGCGCTGCTGCTGCCCGCCCGACAACTGGCTCGGGTACTTGTTTGCCTGTTCCGGAATGCGCACGCGGGTGAGGTATTGCATGGCGAGCGCCTCCGCATCGGCGCGCGAGAGCTTGCGCGAACGCATCGGCGCCAGCGTGCAGTTCTGCAATATCGTCAGATGCGGGAACAGATTGAATTGCTGGAACACCATGCCGACTTCCTGCCGGACGGAGGCCACATTGGCGCCGCCGGCCGTGAGGTCGATGCCGTCGACCACGATGCGTCCGCGCTGCACCGGCTCGAGCCGGTTGATGCAGCGAATGAGCGTCGATTTGCCGGAGCCCGACGGCCCGCAAATGACGATGCGCTCGCCCGCTGCAACACGCAGATCGATCTCCGTGAGCACCTGAAACTGCCCGAACCACTTGCTCACGCCATCGAGCTCGATGATTGGCCCGGGCGATTCCGATTCGCTGCCCGGGGTGCGTGCGGGATCACTTCTTTGGCTCACGTCGCTCATTGCAGTTTCGGCAGATCGGTATCGAGCCACTTGCGGTAGAGCTTGTTCAACTCGCCGTTCGCCGTGTTGCGCGTCACGAAGTCGTTCACGGCGGCCAGAAGTTCGGGCTGGTTTTGGCGCAGCGCGATGCCCATGGACTGCTGCAACAGATTGAACTTGGGTTCGTACTGCCCCGGGGCACGCTGGCGAATCGCGGCGGCCACCGTCACCGAGCAACCGATGGCATCGACCTGACCGGAGAGCAGCGCCTGCATGGCGGAGGCGTCGTCGTCGAAGCGGCGGATTTCCGTGCCCTCGGGCGCGGTCTTGGTGACAGCCACATCCTGCGTGCTCGCGCGCGCCACACCGACGCGCAGGCCTTTCAGATCGGCGGCGGCCTTGATGGGCGCGCCGACCTTGCCGAGCAGCACGATCGTTGCGGCCGCATAGGGCTTCGAGAATTGCACCTGTTTGGCGCGCTCCGGCGTGATGGCCAGCGACGCGACGAGCACATCGACCTTGCTGGTCAGCAGGAACGGGATGCGATTCGGCCCCGTGACCGGCACGATATTGACCTTCACGCCGAGGTCTTTTGCGAGCAGTTTGGCCACGTCGGCGTCGTAACCGTCGGGCTGATTCTGCGCATTCGTGGTGCCGTACGGCGGAAAGTCGACCAGCATGCCGACGTTGATGACGCCTTTCTTCTTGATGTCGGCCACGCTCTGCGCGTGCGCGGGCGTCGTGAACAGCGACAGCGTGCCGGTGAGCAGACTGCCGAGCGTGCCGCCCAGCGAGCCCGCAAAACCGGCGGGCATCGCCGCGATACCGACCGTGGTGATGAAATGACGGCGCGACGTCGTGCCGGCAGTGCACGGTTCGTTGGCCGGGTGCACGCGGCGCGGTGAGGGCGGCGTTGTCGAGGGAGGGGTTTTGCGCGTCATGTTGGATCTCCTTGTTCGATATCGATAGGTGGCGATCTGTCGTTCGTTCTCTCGTTCTGGCGTTTTTCGTAACTATCTTGCCCACGCGCTGGCCTGCCGGCGCTCAAGCCGCGCCGCCAGCCGCGACAGCGGCCAGCACAGCACGAAGTAGAGCGCAGCGACCACCGAAAACACCACGAGCGGCTGAAACGTGGCGTTGTTGATGATCTGGCCGGCGCGGGTAATTTCGGTAAAGCCGATGATGGCAGCGAGCGAGGTGCCTTTGACGATCTGCACCAGATAGCCCACCGTCGGCGCGATGGCGATGCGGGCCGCTTGCGGCAGCACGACATCGCGCATGCGGTTGAACCACGACAACGAAAGTGCCTGCGCAGCCTCGACCTGACCGTGCGGCACCGCTTCGATGCACCCGCGCCAGATTTCACCGAGAAACGCGGCGCTATTCAGAATGAGTGCGATACCGGCAGCGATCCACGGATCGATTTCCAAGCCGAACACCGGCGCACCGAAGAAAATCAAAAACAGTTGCAGCAGCAGTGGCGTGCCCTGAAACAGCTTGATAAAGGCGAGGGCGGCGTTGCGCAGCCAGACGACGCTCGAGGTGCGCGCGAGGGCAATGCCCAGACCGAGAACGGCGCCCCCCGCGAAGGCGATGGCAGACAGGGCGAGCGTCCAGCGCGCCGCCTCGACGATGAACCAGAACTCCGGCCAACCGAAAGTCCGCATCGCGTGTGCTCCGTATCGGGTTTAGGTCTGGCGCCGCTCGGGATAATCGAGCGTACGGCGGTAGATCACGCGAAAGAGCGCGGAAAACGCCAGCGAGAGCAGCAGATAGATGGCGGCAACCACGATATAGATCTCGAAGCTGCGGAACGTCTGCGATTGCAGATTCGCGGCCACCGAGGTCAGGTCGTCCGCCGAGATGACGGAGACCACTGCCGAGCTGAGCATCAGCAAGATGAACTGGCTGGTGAGCGCCGGGTAAATCGCCTTAAGCGCAGGCTTGAGAATAACGAAGCGAAAGATTTCCCAAGGCTTGAGGTTGAGCGCGAGCCCGGCTTCGATCTGGCCGCGCGGAATGGCATCGATGCCGGCGCGGATGATCTCGGTGGCATAGGCCCCCAGATTGACGACCATTGCCGTGAGCGCTGCGGTGTGCGGGCTCCAGCGCAACCCGACGGCGGGCAGCGCGAAGAAAAAGAAGAACAGCTGAACGAGGAAGGGCGTGTTGCGGATCAGCTCGATATAGGCGTCCACGAGCCATCGCACAGGGCCGGGGCCGGAGGTCTTGCCCCACGCGCAGACGATGGCGAGCGCGAGCCCGAGCACCATAGCGGTGGCCGACAGTTCGATGGTGATCCAGGTGCCCTTGAGTAGCAGTGGCCACGCCGCGAAGACGTCGCCGAACGCAAACGTGTAATGCAAGGAAGTCCCCCGCGAGCGCTGACGGTGCCCGGAGCGATGTTAGCGGGCGACGCACCATGCGTCCACTCAGCACAAACCCCAGCGAAATGACGGGGTGGCGATGGGGCGGGCGAAAAAAAACGGTGCCGAATCTCGGCACCGTTTGACTGCATATCTGGCAAGTTTTGCGATATTCGCTGCTGCCGGTGAGGCGGCAGCGCATCGCGCAAGACTTACTGTGCAGCGTCCTTCACCTTCTTCAGCGAGCGAACCTTCACGCGCGTCGAAGCCGGCTTGGCGGCGAACTCACGTTCTTGCTTCGTGAACGGGTCGATGCCACGGCGCTTCGGCTTGGCGGCGATCTTCTGCGTCGTGACCTTGAACAGGCCATGCAGCGTGAATTCGCCAGCGCCCTTCTTGTGCAGTGCGCCGAGAATGGTGTTCTCGAGCGCGGCCAGCACTGCCTTGACGGTCTTCACTTCGACAGCAGCACGCTCTGCGAGGTGTGCGGCGAGTTGCGTCTTGTTGAGCGAGTCCTTGAGCGGCGTGACCTTGTCGGTCGCTGCTGCCTTCGGAGCTGCCTTCGGTGCTGCTGCCTTCTTCACCGGAGCCTTTTTAGCGGCCGGAGCCTTTTTCGCTACCGGAGCTTTTTTTGCCACAGGGGCCTTCTTAGCTGCTGCTTTCTTTGCCGTTGCCATATCGATCCAATCGATGAGAATAAGAAAGTGCCGTCGTAGAACGGCCACCCGAATGATACGTCTTGCTGCGCCGACGATTCTACCTAAGAAATCGCGTTCTGCGAGCAGTGCGCAAATTATGTTGCGCGCTTGCCGCACAAGGTTTCTCAGCGCGCGAGCCGTATTTCGAAGTGTTTTGCGAGTGTTTCGTTCGCGACGTGACACAGCGTCTTTGTCGCGTTGTGTGACTTACGGGTTCCGCACCGTCGTTTTTCTTTGTCTTACTTTGTCCCGGACTCGTTGTGAAGGGGTGCTGAAAACCGCCCGCAGCGCGCTCAAAAACGCTGCATCTGGCAGGTTTCGCAGCGCCCGTCGCGGTTGCACCAGGCGTCGGTGAGCGTGGTGCCGTCGGCCCCGAACGTGATGTCGTGCTTCGCGCCGTAGCTGCCGGCGAGTTGCAGACGGTCGCCCGCGAGCGTGCCTTGCACGGTGGTGTGGATGTTCGGTTCGACGTCGTCGACGTTGCCGGTGACCTGCGCGCCATTAAGCGCCAGCGCCATGAGTCGCGTCATCGGCGAGCCCCAGAGACCCCACCAAGGCGGTGCATTCGTGCACAGGCCGCGCCAGCGGCCCGACGGATTCACCACGCGCATCGGTGCGGCGGCCGGGGGCTGCGCCGCTGCCGATGGCGGGATCGGCGGGGTGACGATGGTTGCGCCGGCAGGTGTAGGGGCGTTGATCGCCGCGACATCGCGTGCGACTTCCGGTGAGCCCGAGGTCGACGCGTTGACGGCGTTCAGGCCAGCCGTGTCGCCAATGGAACTCGGCATGGGCGTCGCCGTCGGCGTGGGAGTGGCGGACGATGGCGCTGCACTCGCGGGGGCGGATGGCATCGCCGACGCGGGTACGTAAGTAGTGGCGTTGTTGGCAGGTGCTGCCGGTGCGGGGGCCAGCGGCGCAGCGCTGAACGTACCCGGCGCGCCGCTCAAGCGAGCCATGTCCGGCGACAGGCCGTCGTTCGGCACCGGCGCGGTGGCGGCGGCGCAGACGTGGCATGACAGGCTCGACAAGCTGTTACGTGTGAGCGGGCGGGTGCCGAACATGCGCTGCCCGCCTTGCGAACCGTCACGCAGGATGGTGACGTAGGCGGTGTCGTCCAGCCGGTAATCGACCTTGGCGCACGACGGCGCATTGGTTTGCAGCGTGACGTCCGCCGAGTAAGCCCCATTGCTCGCGAACACCGGAATGACCGCAACGGACGCCGAACAATCGGCAATGATGCGTGCGCAGTCGCATCCGCCAACCGGCTCGTGCGCGCTGCCACCGGCCTGCGCTTGCGCATGACCGGCCGCAGCAAGCGTACCGAGCATGCTCGCGACGAGCCATCCCGCCGCAATACTCCATGACTTGAATCCCCGCATGACGTTTCCCCGAATGTGGCGGTGTGTCCTATGCAGCGGATAGTCAATCAAAAGGCGTCCGCTGACAAGAGTCGAACGGGTGGAAAACGCTGTAAACAAAGGGAAAATAAACGACGAACAGAGGGCGGAAATCGCAAGTCGTCAATGGATCGCGTGCCATTTCGGCGTCATCTTGATGTGACGCTTAGCGCGTGTGCGTCGCCGATCGAGCGGTCTACACTGGCGATTCGTGGCCTTGCAGTGCCACCGCCCACTGGAGACATGCATGTCCGTCAATCGCCCGTCCCACGTGCCCCCGCCGTCAGAAGCCTCCTCGAAACGTGCCACCAGAAGCGCTGATTTATCAGGGATTCCCAACGTTCCACCGTCCGCAAAACGCGTGCTTGCGATGCTCGCGACGCTGTTTTTCGCGATGGGGTTGATCACCTCGCTCAACGACATTCTCGTGCCGCACTTCAAGGCCGCGTTCGATTTGACGTATCGCGACGCTGCGCTCATCCAGTCGAGTTTCTTCGCGGCTTACTTCGTCGTGTCGTATCCGGCCGGGCAATACACGGCGCGTGTGGGGTACCGGCGGGCGCTGGCGAGTTCGCTCTGGCTGGCCGGTCTGGGCTGCGCGCTGTTCTTCCCGGCGGCGGCGCTGGTGTCGTATCCGTGCTTCCTCGCCGCGCTGTTCGTGCTCGCGAGCGGCATCACGCTGCTGCAAGTGGCCGTCAATGCGTATGTCGAAACGCTAGGCTCGCGTGGCGAGGCGGCGAGCCGCCTCACGTTGGTGCAGGCGTTCAACTCGTTGGGCACGACGGTCGGCCCGCCGCTCGCTGCGCTGTGGATTCTCGCGCCGCAGGCGGTGACGGAGACGGCCACCGGGCACGCAGTGCATGCAGTGGACAGCGTGCGCCTGCCGTACGGCATGCTGGCGGCGGTGTTGATGGTTGGCGGTGTGGTGCTGTGGCGGCTGACGCTACCCGAGCAACGTGCCGAAGCCGCCACGCCGCCGGGTTTGATCGGCAACGTGCGCAGCCTGCTCGCGCATCGACCGTTGCGATACGGCATCGTGGCGCTCTTTTTGTATGTCGGGGCGGAAGTGAGTATCGGCAGCTTCCTCATCGTCTATCTGACGCACACCGATACCGGCATTGCCGATCACGGTCATGCCAGCCGCTACCTCGCGTTTTACTGGGGCGGCGCGATGGTCGGACGGTTCATCGGCGCGTGGCTGCTGAGGCAGGTGTCGCCCGGCAAGTTGTTGAGCCTGTGCGCGCTCTACAACTTGCTGCTGATTCTCGCGTCGTTCACCTTGCCGGCCACGTTCGCGATGTGGCTGCTGCTCGCGTGTGGACTGGGCAACGCGATCATGTTCCCGACGATTTTCTCGCTGTCGGTCGGCGGCCTTGGTTCACGTGTGAGCGAAGGCGGGGGACTGATCTGCATGGCCATCGTCGGCGGCGCCGTGCTGCCGTATCTGCAAGGTGCGCTCGCGGACGGCGTCGGCGTGGTCATGTCGTTTCTGGTGCCTGCCGCGGCCTATTGCTATATCGCCGGCTTCGGCGCGTGGTGCGCCCGCACATCGCCGGAACTTGCCGGTCAGCCGGCTTTGCCGAACGTGTAACGGCCGAAGATGAACAGCACGTTGCCGTTGCCTTTGCCACCGGGGATATAGGTGGTCGCCACCGACGCGCGGCCCACGGCGATTTCTGCAATGGGCAGCGCGGCAGGGAACGGAAAGCCGCCGAGCGTATCGGTGCGCGACATCAAAAACGCGGTATAGCCGAGCCCGAAACGCACGGGCCCGGCTTTCGCCATATTCCAGATCCGTCCGTAGCCGATCATCGGCGACCAGTCGTTATGCGAGTCTTTGAAGACCATCGCGTACAACATGCGCGAGCCGTCGTTGCCATCCGAGAGCACCCGGCCGTAACCGATGCCCCACGGGTTTTCGTTGAACTGCGAGATTTTTTCGGGCGTGTACGCGAAGCGCAGATGGTGCGTGTGCAACGGCACGTAAAGATCGCTCGCCCCTTCCACTGCAATGTCGCGGAACTCGTCTGCGATGGCACCCGGCCACGTCGCGATGCCACTGCGCTGACTCTCTTCTGCTGCACGGACGTCGATGGACCACGAGAGCGCCAGCGCCGTCGTCAGTGCGGCAAGCGTGGGCACGGCGCGCAGCGACGGACGCGAGGGACGCGAGGGACCATCGGCAAGACGGGAAAGCGGAAAGCGTGAGGGGGGCGGTACGACACAAATCGATTGCGCGAGCCGCCCGGTGTTCTGGGGGTTCGTAGACGTCATGAGGAAAGGCGTGGGTTCGTGGAGAAAAGACGAGTAACTAGACTCGCCCCCCGTCGCGAAAGTTCGTCCTGCCGGAGAATTGGGAAGATGCCCACGCAAGAAGCGTTCGGTGACCGAACCTGCTGCTTCGCGCATTAGTGCTTTCGCATCAAGCAGATACGTCAGATATGGGCGGGTTATGCACCGGGTTGTGAACATTTTCTGTGGATAACCATAGTCCACATCCTCTCGCGGCGGCCGCGCACGCAAACATGCTTCTGCGGCTATCGCCTGCCTCTCCATTGGCGCATCTATTGCGCGCCGCACTTTTTCCCCGTCGCATCAAGCACTTGAGATAGCTATCCGCAAGTTGTCCACTGGCTTGCAAACAAATTCTGTGGATAACGTTACCTCGCCGAAACACGCGTCGTGCCTCGATTTGCAGCGATTGGCACAACTTTCGCGCTCTGCTTTTCTTCCCTGTCGAATCAGTCACTTGCGATGCTTTTCCGCAAGTTATCAACGGGCTTGTGAACAAAAAGTGTGGATAAGCCAGTGGCGGGTTCGTCGGTTTCTAATATCTCAATATATGAGATCAATGTTTACATATTGACATTAAAGCGGCGACGGAATTACGATGCGCCTCATACCGGTAAGCGGTGGACGGATACGTTCAGGAGACGACAGTGACGGAACGACGCAAACAGAAAGTGGCGATCATTGGTTCGGGCAACATCGGCACCGACCTCATGATCAAGGTGATGCGCAATAGCGAGCATCTGGAAATGGGCGCGATGGTCGGTATCGATCCGGCGTCCGACGGACTGGCGCGTGCGCAGCGCCTCGGGGTGCCGGTGACTTCCGGCGGCATCGAAGGCCTGCTGGCCATGCCGGGCTTTGAAGACATTCGCATCGCGTTCGACGCCACGTCGGCCAAAGCCCATGCGCACCACAACGAGCTGCTGCAAGCGCGCGGCGTGCAGGTGATCGACCTGACGCCGGCGGCGATTGGGCCGTACGTGATCCCGTCGATCAATCTCGACGCGCATCTCGACGCCACCAACATCAACATGGTGACGTGCGGCGGACAAGCCACGATTCCGATGGTCGCGGCCATCTCACAAGTGGCAAAGGTGCATTACGCCGAAATCGTCGCGTCGATTTCGAGCAAGTCGGCCGGCCCGGGCACGCGCGCCAACATCGACGAGTTCACCGAAACCACGTCGAAGGCGATCGAAGTGCTGGGCGGCGCGTCGCGCGGCAAGGCGATCATCGTGCTGAATCCGGCCGAGCCGCCGCTCATCATGCGCGACACCGTGTTCGTGCTGTCCGAGCCGGGCGATCAGGCCGCCATCGAAGCCAGCATCCAGACGATGGTCGACAAGGTGCACGCCTATGTGCCGGGCTATCGCCTCAAGCAGAAAGTGCAATTCGAACTGTTCGACGCATCGCGTCCGCTCAACGTGCCGGGTCTCGGCAAGCTGACGGGTCTGAAGACGTCGGTATTCCTCGAAGTGGAAGGGGCCGCGCACTACCTGCCGGCCTATGCGGGCAACCTCGACATCATGACCAGCGCTGCGCTGGCGTGTGCCGATCGTATCGCCGCCACTCGTCTGGCCCTCGCGGCCTGAACGCCGCACGCTCTTCGGGAAGACACCTCACCATGACGCAGAAAAAACTCTATATCTCCGACGTGACGCTGCGCGACGGCAGCCACGCCATTCGTCACCAGTACAGCATCGCCAACGTGAAGGCGATTGCGGCGGCGCTCGATGCCGCCCGCGTCGATTCCATCGAAGTCGCCCACGGCGACGGCTTGTCGGGTTCGAGCTTCAACTACGGGTTTGGCGCACACACCGATCTCGAATGGATTGCCGCTGTTGCCGAAACCGTTCAGCACGCCAAGGTCGCCACGCTGTTGCTGCCGGGCGTGGGCACCGTGCACGACCTGCGTGAAGCCTATGACGCCGGTGCCCGCGTGGTGCGTATCGCCACGCACTGCACCGAGGCCGACGTTTCGCGTCAGCACATCGAATACGCCCGCGAACTCGGCATGGACACCGTCGGCTTTCTGATGATGAGCCACATGACCACGCCGCAGCATCTGGCGGAGCAGGCCAAGTTGATGGAGTCGTACGGCGCCACGTGTATCTACGTGGTGGACTCGGGCGGTGCACTGGGCATGACCGACGTGCGCGATCGTTTCCGCGCGTTCAAGGACGTGCTGAACGCCGACACCCTGACTGGCATGCATGCGCACCACAACCTGAGTCTGGGCGTGGCGAACTCGATCGTGGCCGTGGAAGAGGGCTGCGACCGTATCGACGCGAGCCTCGCGGGCATGGGTGCGGGCGCTGGCAATGCGCCGCTGGAAGTGTTCATTGCGGCGGCGTCGCGTCTGGGCTGGAACCACGGCTGCGACCTGTACACCCTGATGGACGCGGCCGACGACATCGTGCGTCCGTTGCAGGATCGCGCCGTGCGCGTGGATCGCGAAACGCTGGCGCTGGGCTATGCCGGTGTGTACTCGAGCTTCCTGCGTCACGCCGAAGCGGCCGCCGCGCGTTATGACCTGAAGACGGTCGACATTCTCGTCGAACTGGGTCAGCGCCGCATGGTCGGCGGACAGGAAGACATGATCGTGGACGTTGCGCTCGATCTGCTCAAGCGCCGCGCTGCCTGACGATTTCACCCAAGCAGTTGTAGCATCTCGGCAAGTTTTCACGCCGGCCATTCTCACGAAGGGCCGGCGTTTTTTATTCGCGCTTATTCGCGCTTATTCGTGAATGAGAGAGCGGGCGGCGCTGCTCAGCGCGCGTTGCCCGACCAGCCGAGTTGCTGGCTGATGCGTGCGGCGGCGTCCTTCACGCGCGGCACGAGTTCCTGCATGCGCTCGCGGCTCATGTACTTGGTCGTGCTCGACACACTGATCGCCGCCACGATGCGCTGGCTAGCGTCATAGATCGGCGCGGCCACGCAGCGAATCGTCGGCGTGTCGTCTTCCAGATCGAACGCATAGCCCTGCCGGGCATAGTCGCGCATGCGTGTGAGCCATGGCGCCGTGTCGATCGGATGGGCGGGCACTTGGGTCTGATAGTGCTCAAGCTGCGCCCGCCATTCGGCTTCGTCCTGATCGAGCAGCAGCGCCTTGCCCACGCCCGTCACGCAAATCGGCTTACGACCGCCGATACGTGAACTGATTTCCACCGCCCGTTGACCGGGCAGCTTGTCGAGATACATCACCTCCCAGCCATCGGCCACGGCCAGATGGACGGTGTCCTGCGTTTCGCTGGCGAGGGCTTCGAGCGTGGGGCGAGCCACACGCGGCAGGTCGATCTGCCGGTAGGCGAGAAAGCCGAGTTCGATGAGCTTGTTGCCGAGCCGGTAGCCGCGACGCGGCTCGAAGCGCAGGTACCCGGCGTGCACCAGCGCCGACGCAATGCGATGCGTGGTCGACGACGTGATGCCCAGATGGGCGGACAGCGCGGGCACGGTATCGATACCGGCGGCAACGGCTTCGACGATATCGAGGCCGCGAAACAGCGTCTGGCTCGCGAGCGTGCGCGGACGTTCTCCTTCCGACGATTTCGCCATCACGCGCCTCCGAGCGCGAGCAAGCGCTCATACACATAGCACTTGAGGGCGACGTAATGCGCGGGTTCGAGCGACGGCAATTCGATGCCGTGCAGGTGCGCACCGTCATCGTTTTGCTGAATGCCGCGAATCGTACCGGTGGCTTCCACGGGCATATCGATATCGCCGACCCGTACGCGGAAGGCCAGTTGCATCATGTCGCCGGGGGCGCCGAGCGGGGCGTCGGTCAGCAACGACACGCCTTCTGCGCTCACGTCCTGCAACAGGGCGAGGGACTTGGCTTCACCCATCGTGATCGACGCAACCAGACGGGCAGAGACCCGTTGCGAGCGGCGCAGCACTTTGCGGCGGATCTGTGCGGGCGCGGAAAGCACCACGTACTCGAACGGCATGCGCTCCACGCGCTCGACCGTGCAGACGAAGTGATAGATGTCTTCGCCCGAGAACGTCCACAGTTCGAGACGTTCGCTGGCTTGCAAAGAGGGCGGCGCCGAGCGGCCGGTCGGTGCGGTGACGAACAGCATCTGATTCGGGGCATGGCCGATGACGCGCGTGCGAATGCGCTGCGAACCGGCACCGGGCGGCAACTGAATCTGAAGCCAGTCGCCGGGGCGCAGGTTGAGGTCGGTGAGTCCGTACTGCGTTTGTGCACCGCCTGCGGTATCGGTGGCGGTGGTGGCTGCCACTGCGCCTGCGGCAGACATGTCAGTGCTTGTTTCGGTGTCGGCAGCAGCGCCCTCGTCAGTGCCCACTTCGGTGTCGACGCCGAGTGTGGCGGCACGATGCGGCGCGAATGACGTGAACAGCCAATCGAGACCCGCTTGGGTCGGGACGATATCGCCCTCTGCCAGCAGCGGGTCGCCGTTACGGTCGACGACGGCCCAGAGCAAGGGTTCGCCGAGGGGGATGTCGGCGGGCGTGAGCGCTACGAGCGGTAACGACGATGACGTGGCAGAAGACATGGCAGAAGACGTGGCAATAAGCGAGTGAGCGTGACGCGCGCCATGCGCGCAGCAGAATTCGTGCGGCGTCGGACCGTGGCAAGACAACGCAGCCATAGCGGACGTCAGTGGTCCGAAGTCTACCGCGCCGCATTGGCACTTGGCGAGAGGAGACGCGCCATGACAACGGCGATCCCGCTTGCGCGGCGTGTGCAGCTTGCGTAAGTGGGCACTCGCTGGGGGAGGTGTCGTTTGACGATTTGCGACGGGGTTTGCTGTTTTCCCGTCAGAGACTCGCGGCCGGTGCTGCCACTACCGCGTGCCCGCTCGATGGGCTGTCGCGAGCGGTCCCGCCGTCCCCCTATGGTCGACGGTTTGCCAGCGCTCATTGAGGCCATCGATCGACGCTGGCGCACACCATCAGGCAAGGGGGAGTCATGCCACATCAGGTCGCCATCCGGACGGAAGCGGCACGCAATGAGCGCAAATGTTGCTCGTGGAACGGTGCACGTGGGGCGAGCTTTGCGCGCACACACGAACAGGTCGCGCACCGCAGTTCGCGGCAAGCAGACATTGCCGACAGTCTCGTGCGCACGTCCAATTGCATGCGCGAGCTCGGGCCCGATGTGCTGTCGACCCGCCGCGCGATGCGTCGCGAACTCACCGATGCGTTCATGCGCGCGTGGGCCGGCCTTTGGGTGACAACCGGGCCATGCCAGCACTTTTATCGCAAGGAGTTCGATCTGGCCCACGAGCGTGATGTGCGGCTGGCGACCCAGCTTGAACATATCGAAACGACGCTGACCGGCCCGATGCACACAGAGGCGGGCGTGAAATACGAGCCAGTTCAAGATCCGTTCGACGCCGTGGCTGGCGACATCGCCACTTGGTTGCGGGCCATGAGCAATACCGGTGACCGGGGATGGCATTTTCGCGTGGCGCGCGATCTGCTGTCGCTACTCGGCAACGTGTCGTTGCTCGCGATCATCGGCGAACGGTTCTATCGTGACGCCGCGCAAGCGTCGATCTCACCCGAGCCGGTCGGCGGCCCGTGGCCCGGTGCTGCGGCGGCGAACACACCGTTCGACATCCCGTGGGCCGACTGGACGCTACTGAGCGTCGAGGGCCTGAAGGGCCTGATCACGCAATCGCTGGGTTCGCCAACGCTGATTCGCCACCACGCCGTCGATGAAGTGCTCAAGCGCATGGACGCCGGCTGCCGGTTACTCGCCGCGTGTTTGCCGGACGACCTGCCGGGCAGGGCCGGTGTGGCCGCGTCACCGTATTCCTCATGGCGTGATGCGCTGGGCACGCTCACGCGGCTACGTGACGTGGCGACCGTGTTCACGCTGGCGAATTCGGCGGTGCCCCCGGCACGATTGATCCTTTGGGTGTCGTCGTGGCTGGGGCCACAGACGCACGGCCTCGATAGCGACCGGGGTGTGCTGCGGGTGGCGGGTCTTGTGCTCGACAGCTGCCGCGCGGTGACAAGTCTTGCGGGGACATGGGCGCGTAACGTCGCGTTCGCACACGATGCGCGCCAGTTACGCGACCGGTGGCAGGTATTGGGTGACGCCGTAGGGCGGGTGCCGGAAGCGGAACTGGCGATGGTGATGCGGCATGTGGCGCGCGTCATGAAAATCTCGATTCACTGCGACACGGCGTTGCTCGCAAAAATCGCCTCGGATAAGGGCTTGTGCGAGTTTCTTCTGGATCATCCCGATCCGCTGACGGTGAACGCGATTGCGCAATCATGCGAGCGCTACGGTGTGCAGAGCCACCCGTCGATCACGGGAAACCTGTCGTTCCTGAGCCTGCGCCCGGCGGAGAGTTCGTGGGGCAAGCGCTGGCGAGACGAAGGGTGGCAATGGAGCAGCGCGACGTCGGTACGCGCCGCGTACCGGCTGTTACTGGCGTATCAGCACTACGGCGCGATGTTGCCGGAGTGGCTGATGGCGCGCGGCCCGTGCGGTGGCGAACGTGTCGCGCCAGCGTTCGATGCGTGCAGGCTCGGTGCCGGATCGAATTCGGCTTCCGCAGCGACGGTGTGCGTCGATATCGACGACATCGTCGACATCGATGTTCACGAAACGCGCCTGTAAGCGCAATCGGCAGGTGTCGCGCCGCGTGCGCCATCACACCATCACACGATCACACCATCACACGGTCACGCAGGTTGTTCAAAGCCGGCCACGAGTGCATCGAGCAGATGGCGTACCGCGGGCACCATGCCACGTCGCGTCGGAAAGATCGCATGCACCAGCCCCGGCGCCGTCGACAGGTCCGGCAACAGCCGGTGCAAGTGCCCGGCGAGCAAGTCCTCCTTCACGAACTCGGCCGGCAGCAGCGCGACGCCGACGCCCGTCATGGCCGCCATGCGCAGGCTGTCGAGGTCGTCCGTCGCCAATCGCGGCCGATGGGTGAGTGACGCGACCCGGCCCTCGGCATCGATCAACTGCCACGTATGGCGCTCGTTCTTGCTAGCCATCGACAGCGTTGGCCAATCCTTCAATGCATCGAGCGACGCGGGCTCGACATATTGCTTCGCCAAGGCCGCGCTGGCGACGAGCACCAGCGCTGACTGCCCAAGCTGCCGAACTGCGAGGTCGGTGTCATCGAGCGGCGGGAGCCTCACGCGAATCGCGAAATCCAGCCCTTCTTCAATGACGTCCACGCGGCGGTTGGTGGCGTCGAGCAGTACCTGAACCTGCGGATTCTCCTGCACGTAGCGCGAGACGATCGCGGTGATGCCCGAGCGCAATAGTCCCAACGGACAACTGATTCGCACCGTGCCCTGCGGCTGGCTGCGGGTCTGATCGATCAGGTCTTTGGCGGCGCGCGACTCTGCGACCAGCGCGAGACAGTGCTGATGAAACTGCCGCCCGGTTTCCGTGAGCGACAGACTTCGGCTGGTGCGGTTGAGCAGGCGCACACCCAACTCTTCTTCCAGCGCGCGCACGCGTCGGCTCAGCTTCGATGTCTGAAGGCCGAGATGACGTGCGGCGGCGGTGAAGCTGCCATGCTCGACCACTTCGGCAAAGAGCCTGAGGTCGTTGAGATCCGAGATCGGGTCCATCGGGGGGAAGACTCCGTGAAACGTCTAAATGCGTTCCTATCGTTCTACAGGAAGCAACGATGCTTTTCAATATGGGAGATATGCAGCCGATCTTTGCCCGAATAGCATTCTCTCCATTGCCAGAGCCCCCGTAGATATCCGCGAGTGGTTCAGGCGCGTGAATCAAGGAGATAGCCATGCTTACTCATCGGCGTTCGGAAATGCTCGACAGCGTCGACCACGGTTGGCTGCGGGCGAAGTATCACTTTCAGGTCAGGCCCGCCGGTAACCCGGCGCACAAGGCGCTCGGTCCGCTGATCGTCTGGAACGACGACGAAATCGCCGTGGACGGTGGCTTTCCGTTTCACGGGCACAGCGATGTGGAAATCATCACTTACGTCCGGCACGGCGTGCTCGGACACCGCGACACGCTGGGGTCGGAAGGCACGATCCGTGCGGGCGACGTTCAGGTGATGAGCGCGGGCACCGGCATTCGTCACGCCGAGTTCAACAAGGGCGACGTGCCGCTGAAGCTCTTTCAGATCTGGCTGAAGCCCCGGGCGGAAGGCGGCCAACCGCACTGGGACACGCGGGCGTTTCCCAAGGCCAAGGTGATTTCCAACAGTCCCAACGCGCCGTCGGGCGCTGGCGGCAAGGCACGTTTCACCGTCCTCGCCAGCGGCTACTACGCGAGCGACGAGGGCGCGCTGCCCATACGGGCCGATGCCCGGCTGCTGGGGGCAACACTCGCGGCGGGCGAAACGGTTCGGCACACGCTCGGGCCGTCGCGCAGCGCCTATCTCGTGGTCGCGGCCGGACGCATCGCCATCAACGGCGAGCCCATGGGCCCGCTGGACGGCGTGGCCATGACGGACGTCTCAACTGCCGAGATCACTGCTTTCGAAGACGCTGAACTGGTCATGGTGGAGACCGGTTGAGCTTCGACTTTTTCATTCCACCTCACGGGTTTTCTCTTTTCTTTTTTTTTTTTGATTTCTCAGGACTTTTGCGATGAACAACTACAAATTTCTCCCGTTGCTGGGTCGCGTTTTGCTCGGCGCACCGTTTCTCATGAGCGGGCTGGGCAAGCTCGGCGCGCACGCCGCCACGGTCGGATACATCGGCGCGGTTGGTCTGCCCGCACCGTCGCTCGCCTATCTCGTGGCGGTGCTCGTTGAAGCGGGCGGCGGCCTGCTGCTGATCACGGGCTTCCGTGCCCGTCCGGTGTCGTTGGTGCTGGCCTTGTTTTCCATCGCTACTGCGGTGTTTTTCCATCACAACTTTGCCGATCAGAACCAAATGATCCACTTCCTGAAGAACGTGATGATGGCCGGCGGTTTGCTCCAGATTACCTATTTCGGTGCGGGTGCCTACAGCTTTGATGCGCGCGCCAAGGCCGCCGCGTTGCGTGGCTCGGTGCCGAGTGCGTCGTGAGTGTAGCCGCGTAGTGGCGCACGTATGACGGACGTCAAAACGTGCGCCACGTCCGGTCGAAACGAGTTTCAGGAGGCCCAGATCATGACCTACGATATTCCGACGCTGCTGCAACGCAACCTCGATATGTTTGGCGAGAACGACCCGGTGCGCCGACGCGCGCTCATCGACGCGTTCTACACCGACGATTGCGTGTTTTACGACCCGAACATGGGCGTCTATCGCGGGCGTGACCAACTCGACCGGATCGCCGGTGCCATCAAGGCCACGCATCCTGAATTCAAGTACCAGCCGATTGCGTTGCCCGATGTGTCAGGCGACGGCGGGCGAATTCGCTGGGTCTCCGGGCGCCCCGGTTATGCCCCCGAATACGCCGGGACGGATGTCATTCTGGCGCGCGACGGCCGGATTGCCGCGATCTATCTCTTCTTCGATCCGCTGCCTTGATGGTGCGACAGCACACGAAACAGATGGGGTGCTGAAGACGCGATCACCCCTGCGCCATGACCTGTTGCGCGATAGCGGTCGTAATGCCGATCTTGTCGTGACGCACGCGCTCCAGCAGGCCGATGCTGCGTTGCTCGGTCACGCCGGGCAACGGCACGATGCGAAGCGTTTCCTCGTGGGCCCATGTGGCGCTGCGCAGCATGGGCACCACAGCGACCCCCAGCCCTTGGCGCACCAGCGCGACGATGCCCTCAATCGAACTCAGTTCCAGATACTCATTGACCTTGACGCGTTGACGCCGCACTGCGCGATCGATCAGCGCGCCGGTGCGTTGCGTCTTGTCGAAGCGCAGAAAGCGCTCCGTCGACAGGAGCCGCGCCGCCGGCGCCGGCTTCATATCCGCCGGTGTGAGCAGCACCAGTGACTCCTTATATAGCGGCGTCCAGCGCACGCCCGCCGGCCGGCGTCCCGAGGGCTCGACGAGCACCGCGCAATCGATATCGCCCGCATCGAGCTGGGCGGTCAACTCGATCGATCGTGCCGTCTGGATCAAGACGTCGAGATGCGGCTGCGCATCCTTGATCTGCGAGACGGCGGCGGCCAGCGCGCTGACGGCTGACTCGACCGTACCGATGCTGACGGTTCCGGCGGGCGTTTCAATGCCCGACGCCAGCATCTGCATGGTCTGGTATTGCGCCAGCAACTGCTTGGCGTGCGGCAGCAGCGCGCGGCCCATCGCATTGAGCGCGACCGACCGGCCCACCCGGTCGAACAGCGCGTGATCGAATTCTTCTTCCAGCGCACGCATCTGCATGCTCACGGCCGATTGCGTCATCGCCAGATGCTCGGCGGCTGACGCAAACGAGCCGTAGCGCGCGACTGCCGTAAAAGTGCGCATGAATCGCAGGTTGCTCACGGGGGTGCCTCGCAGGTTTTGCCTGATTTTGCTGGGTTGTGAAGACCGTCGGCGTCTTTCGATTCATCAAAAAAGTTGCGACGACGGATCACAAATTCTAGCTTTTATTGGTTTTTTGGCACAAGCAGAATGGGTCGATGCGAGTGCAGTCGGCTTGCCACGGTAAAACTTCGAGACAGGAGCATCACCATGGAAGTTTCGGTTGGGCGCGACAGCGCCTCGAATTCGGCTAATGCTGCCAACCCGGCAGTGCCCGAGCGATCGGGCAAACGTATTGATGCCCGCATCATCGCGGTATCCACCATCGGCAACGCGCTCGAATGGTTCGATTTCACCGTCTTCACCTTCTTCGCGGCGAACATCGCCCGCCAGTTCTTCCCCAGCGACAACCCGACCGCCGCCTTGCTTGCGGCATGGACCACCTTCGGCGTGGGCTTTCTCACGCGCCCGCTCGGCGGTATTGTGCTCGGCAACTACGCCGACAAACACGGCCGTAAAGCTGCCTTGTTGCTGACCATTTCGGTCATGGCGCTCGGTGTGGCCGTCATCGCGTTTGCGCCGACGTATGCGCAGATCGGCATGGCTGCGCCCATCCTGATGTTGATCGGCCGCTTCCTGCAAGGCTTCTCGGCGGGCGGCGAAGTGGGCAGTGCCACGGCCTTTTTGGTCGAGCATGCCCCGGTCGAGCGCCGTGGCGTGTACGGCAGCTTCCAGATGATTGCGCAGGCATGCAGCATGCTGCTCGGCGCCATCGTTTCGGTGGGCATTACGCAGGCGTTGACGCCGGAGCAGATCGATTCGTTCGGCTGGCGTATCCCGTTCGTGCTCGGCCTGCTGATTGTGCCGGTTGGTTTGTATGTGCGCTCGCGCCTCGATGAGTCGCCGGTGTTCAAGGATGCGGCCAAGCGCGCAGCACCGGAGCGCTCGCCGTTTATCGAATCGATCACGCAGCACTGGCGTCAGGTGCTGGCCGGTTTCGGTCTCACCGTGTACGGCACGATCGGCACGTACATCTTCTATTACTACATGCCGAGCTACGCCACGAAGTCGTTGGGCATTCCGTTCAAGAGCAGCGTCATCGCGTCGTTGTGTGCCGCCGTGGCGTACATCATCGGCACCTTCGCCTCGGGCCGTATCTCGGACTCGATCGGGCGCAAGAAGCCGATGGTGGCCTCGGCGCTCATCAGCCTGATCATCGCGTATCCGCTGTTCCTCGCGGTGAGCCATACGCCGACGCTGCCGATGCTGATCTTCGTGCAGTGCTGCCTGATGCTCTCGCTCGGCTTGTTCCAAGGGTCGTATTGCGCGTTCGTGTGCGAGTTGTTCCCGTCGCGGGTACGTGCCACGTCGATGGCCATCGGCTACAACTTCGCGGTGATGATCTTCGGCGGTTTTGCCGGGGCGATCGCCACGCTGCTGATCGGCTGGACGGGCGACAAGCTCGCCGTTGTGTACTACGGCTTGTTCGGCGCGGCAGTGGGCCTCATCACGATTCTGATGCTCAAAGACCGCTCGCGTCAGCCGCTGGCGTAACCCTTCATTCACCATCGCGCGGGAGTCTGGCTCCCCTGATTTCCGCGCGTGTCTTGCCTGACGAATTCCCGTAACCGGCCCCATTACCCCGTAAAGCACACCGTGCATGACTGCCCCTGAGCCGGGGGTAGTCGCCGCTGCATTGGGGCCTTTCGATAACGTCCAATCAGAGTCCACTCCCATGTCCATCATTCCCGAAATTGCCGAACGTACGGCAGAACTTCAGGCGATTCGCCGAGATATCCATGCGCATCCGGAACTGCGCTACGAAGAGGAGCGCACGGCCGACATCGTCGCGCGCCTGCTCGAATCGTGGGGCATCGAGGTCACGCGTGGTCTGGGCAAGACCGGTGTCGTCGGTGTGCTGCGCAACGGCATCGGCACGAAGACCATCGGCCTGCGTGCCGACATGGATGCGTTGCCGATTCAGGAACTGAACACGTTCGAGCACGCCTCGCAATACGCCGGCAAGATGCACGCGTGCGGTCACGACGGCCACACGGCCATGCTGTTGGGCGCGGCCCAGCATCTCGCGGCGCATCGCACGTTCGACGGCACCATCGTGTTCATCTTTCAGCCAGCGGAAGAGGGCGGTGGCGGCGCCAAGGCCATGCTCAAGGATGGTTTGTTCGAGAAATTTCCGGTCGACGCCGTGTTCGCGCTGCACAACTGGCCGGGGCTTGCCGCCGGTAGTTTCGGGGCACGGGTGGGGGCGACGCAGGCGTCGAGCAACGAGTTCCGGATTGTCGTGAAGGGCACGGGCGCACACGCTGCGATGCCGCACGACGGTATCGACCCGGTGCTAACTGCCATGCAGATCGGCACGGGGCTGCAAAGCATCATGACGCGCAACAAGCGCCCGATCGATGCCGCCGTGCTGTCGATCACCCAGATGCAGGCAGGCGAAGCCATCAATGTGATTCCGAATACGGCCACGTTGGCCGGCACGGTGCGCACGTTCTCGCTCGAAGTGCTCGATCTGGTGGAAACGCGCATGCGCGAGTTCTGCGAAGCGACGGCGGCGGCGTATGGCTGCACGGTCGAGTTCTCGTTCGTCCGCAACTACCCGCCGACGGTCAACACGGCCGCCGAGACGCAGTTCGCTGTGAATGTGATGCAGGAGATCGTCGGCCGCGATCACGTGGTGAGCCCGATCGATCCGACCATGGGCGCGGAAGACTTTTCGTTCTTCCTGCTGGAGCGCCCGGGCTGCTATGCGTACATCGGCAACGGGCTGGGCGATCACCGCGCGCATGGTCACGGACTCGGGCCGTGCATGCTGCACAACACTAGCTATGACTTCAACGACGACGTGCTGACGCTGGGCTCCACCTACTGGGTGCGGCTGGCAGAAGCCTTTTTGGTGGCCTGACGCGCCATGACGACCGGACTTTTCTCCGTGAGCTATTCGCAGGCGCGCAAGCGGTTTGCCGCGGCTGCGCGCGCTGCGGGTGTCGATGTCGAGAGCCACGTGATTCAGGGCATCATCGGGCGCGAAGGCGAAGCGTTGGCCACCGATGTTGTGCGGCTTGGTTCACCGGATGCCCGGCGCCTGTTGATCCTGACGTCCGGCACGCATGGCGTCGAAGGTTTCTGCGGCAGTGCGGCGCAGATTGCCCTGCTGGGCGATTCGGGATTGCAGGCGCGTCTGGCAGCGGCCGATGTGGCGATTCTCGTGGTGCACGCGATCAATCCGTATGGCTTTTCGTGGCTGTCGCGCACGAATGAAGACAACGTCGATCTGAACCGCAACAGCATCGATTTCACGCAAGCGCTGCCGGTCAACGATGCCTACGCCGACTTGCATGCGCTGCTCGTGCCGCCGATCTGGCCGCCATCGGATGTGAATGCGGCAGCGATTGCCGACTACATCGCGATGCATGGAGAACCGGCGTATCAGCGCGCGCTGACGATCGGGCAGTACAGCTTCGCAGACGGGTTGTTCTACGGCGGGCGCGGGCCGGTGTGGAGCACTCGTCTGATGCGCACGCTGATCGACACGCATGCGAAGGGCTGTGATGCCATCGGTTGGATCGATTTCCATACCGGCCTCGGTCCGCCGGGGCATGGCGAGAAGATCAGCGTGGGGCAGTTGGATGCGGCGGAGTTGCAGCGGGCGCGCCGTTGGTGGGGCGCCGATGTGGCGAGTCCGGTGGATGGCACGACGGTGGCGTCGAACGTCGGCGGCCCGTTGCTCGACACGCTGCGCTTCGCTCGCCCGGATGCACAAATCACGGCGATGGCCATCGAGTACGGCACGGTGCCGCTCATCGACATGCTGCATATGCTGGGCGCCGACGCGTGGCTGCGTCGAAACCCGGAAACACCGTCCGAACAGGCGGCAAAGATCCGCGATCAGGTGCGCGCAGCGTTCTGCTTCGACGACGCCGGATGGCAAGGCCAGATTCTCGGTCAGGCGCGTGTTGCGATTCTTCAGGCGGTGTTGGGGTTGGGGCGGGGGGAGGGGGCTTGAGGACGCTGGGAGTGCTTTGCTGAACGCCGATTTCGTCGGCGTTCAGTCTTGCCTTTTTACTCCTACCAGTTCGTCTCCCGCTCTGGCGTCGCCGTAATCTTATGGATCGAGAGATCCGCACCATAGTATTCCTGCTCGTCGTCGAGTCGTAGCCCCACAGTGCGTTTCAGCACGCCATAGACGACGTAGCCGCCGACGAAGGCGATCACTACACCCGATACCGTCCCCACGACCTGCGCGATAAAGCTCACGCCGCCCAGCCCGCCGAGTGCCGTCTGGCCAAAGATGCCGGCCGCCAGACCGCCCCAGATACCGCAGACGCCGTGCAACGGCCACACGCCGAGCACGTCGTCGATACGCAGGCGGTTCTGCGTCACCGTGAACAACCACACGAACAGCCCACCGGCGACCGCACCTACCACCAGCGCGCCCAGCGGATGCATCACGTCCGAGCCTGCACAAACTGCGACGAGACCCGCCAACGGACCGTTATGAATAAAGCCCGGGTCGTCCTTGCCGACCCACATCGCAATCAGCGTGCCACCTACCATCGCCATCAGCGAATTCACGGCCACCAGCCCCGAGATGCCGCCCACACGCTGCGCGCTCATCACGTTGAAGCCGAACCAGCCGACGATGAGAATCCACGCGCCGAGCGCCAAAAACGGAATCGATGACGGCGGGTGCGCCGCGACCTGACCCTGCCCGTTGTAGCGTCCACGGCGTGCGCCCAGATGCAGCACGGCCGCCAGTCCGATCCAGCCCCCTACCGCGTGCACGACCACCGACCCCGCAAAGTCGTGGAACGGTGCGCCGACCGTGCGCGTCAGCCAGTCCTGAATACCGAAGTGGCCGTTCCACGCGATGCCCTCGAAGAACGGATAGATCAAACCCACGAGGAAGAACGTCGCCAACGACTGCGGATGAAACTTCGCCCGCTCGGCAATCCCGCCCGACACGATCGCCGGAATCGCGGCGGCAAACGTCAGCAGGAAGAAGAACCGGATGAGCGCATAGCCGTTGTGCTCGGCCAGCACCGTGGCGCTCGACCAGAAGTCCACGCCATAGGCGAGCGGGTAGCCGATGAAGAAGTAGGCCAGCCCCGAGACGGCAAAGTCGGTCAGGATCTTGACCAGCGCATTGACCTGATTCTTCTTACGGACCGTGCCGAGCTCGAGAAAAGCAAAGCCGGCGTGCATGGCAAGCACCAGGATCGCGCCGAGTAACAGGAACAGCACGTCGCCGGGTGTATTGGTATTGGGCATGAATGTGCTCTTTTGGTGCAGACGGGAAGAAGAAAGATGATGAGCAAGACCGATGCCAGAATTTTCAGGTCACTGATTTGTATGGATGTTTCGCCAGATGGAAATGCCTGAGGGGCAAATCTCGGCACGTTCGTGGTGCGGCGACGGCGATCGTGAGCGACGCCGGTGCATCGACGCAGTGGATGGCGTCCTCGGCGGGGTCATCGGCAGCGCCGGCAATGCCGTCGATAAAACTCTGTAAGCGATACGCGATGGCTCGCGCGATGCGTGGCCGCAAGGCGCGGTATAGAATCGAGCGTTCTCGCACCGGGACGTACCGTGTATCGCGTATCGTGCCGCGTGCGCTGCAACCGCGTGACCACATCAAAACATCCAGTCACACACGAGCCAACCACTGAGGAAAACCCATGATCTTTGAAATCGCCCAGATCGAAGTCAAACCCGGCACGGAAGCGGCATTCGAGCAAGGCGTCGCCAAAGCCGCGCCGCTGTTCAAGGGGTCGAAAGGCTGCCATGGCATGCGCCTGCTCAAGCAGATCGAGCAGCCGACGCATTACAGCCTCGTCGTCACTTGGGAAACGCTGGAAAACCACACCGTCGACTTCCGTAACTCGGAAGCCTTCGCCCAGTGGCGTGCCCTCGTGAGCGATTGCTTTGCCTCGCCGCCGAACGTGAGCCACGTGACGGAAGCGCTGATCGGCTTCTAAGTCGATTTCAGGCGGACGGCAGAATCAAGGGCGGTGCCCGGTCAACACGGCCGGCACCGCCCAAGTTTTTTCATGGTGTGAGATAGCAGGGAACACTAAGACCAAACCAAGGGTTAACGCGATATAACGCCTCAAAAGTTTTCATATAACATGCAAACCAGAAAAGCATGAGATGACGTGAGAGGATGACAACCAAGCCCAAAACCCTGACCGAACAGGTCTCGCAGCAACTGCATGACGCGATCCGGCAGGGGATCTATCCCGTCGGCACCAAGTTGCCGACCGGCAAGCAGCTCTCCGAAACCTATGGTGTGAGTCAGGCGGTGATCCGTGAAGTCACGGAACGTTTGCGCGCACAGGGGCTGATCGACAGTCGTCAGGGCGCGGGCGTCACGGTACGCGCGCGTACGCCGTCCAGTGGCTTTCAGGTGCCCGTCGGGCAAGACGCGGCCGATCTCGCGAGCGTGTACGAACTGCGCCTCGATCTCGAAAGCACGGCGGCGGCGCTCGCAGCGGTGCGTCATACCCAAGAGGACATCCGTCTGCTGGGCGAGATTCTCGAAAAGCTCGAAACCAATCTCTATCACGCGGAAAACGGCGTCGAGTACGACACCGCGTTTCACGCCGCCATCGCACGCGCTACACACAACCGCTACTACGCCGACCTGTTGCAGTACCTGAATCTCCAGATCCGGCAAGTGGTGCAGGCCGCGCGCACGAATACGCTGCGCCACGAAGGGCTGGCGGCGCAGGTGCATCAGGAGCACGTCGCCGTGTTCAACGCCATCAAGGCGCGTGATCCGCTGCTGGCACGCGCCGCATCGCTCTCGCACTTGCTACGCGCGTCGGCGCGCCTTGGCCTGACGCTGCCCGGACGCGACATCATCACCGGGGCCATCGCGCCCACGGTGGCGTCTTAGGGCCTGCGGCCCGTCTTGCAAGCATCGCTCGACATCGAATACCCCCAACTTCTCGCCCCCTAACTTCCGACGCGTGATCCCATGACAATCACTGCCTTCGCTCAACGCCTCATCGACGCTATCGGTGCCGATAGCGTGCTCACCGCTCCCGACGACATCGCCCCATGGCTGGCCGACTGGCGCGGCATGTACCGTGGCAGCGCGCAGGCTGTGGTGCGTCCGCGTTCGACGGAGGACGTCTCGAAAGTGCTCGCCCTGTGCCAGCAGACGGCAACGCCGGTCGTGCCGCGCGGGGGCAACACCGGTTTGTGCGGTGGCGCGACGCCCGACGGTGCGGCGCAGAACGTGGTGCTGAGCCTCGATCGCATGAACGCCGTGCGCAGCCTCGACACCATCGCCAACACGATGGTGGCCGAAGCCGGTTGCATTCTTCAGGACCTGCAACGCGTAGCGAGCGACGCCAATCGTCTGTTTCCGCTGAGTCTCGCGGCAGAAGGCTCGTGCCAGCTTGGCGGCAATCTCGCCACCAACGCCGGTGGCGTGAACGTAGTGCGCTATGGCATGACACGCGAGCTGGTGCTCGGTATCGAAGCCGTGCTGCCCAATGGCGAAATCCTGCACGGCCTGCGCACCTTGCGCAAAGACAACACCGGTTACGACCTCAAACAATTGCTGATCGGCTCCGAAGGCACGCTCGGCATCATCACGGCCGCCGCGTTGCGGCTGTTTGCGCCGACGCCGGTGCGTCAGGTGGTGATCGCGGCTGTCACGTCGCCGCGTCAGGCGCTTGAACTCTATGAACTGCTGTTCACCGAGTGCGGCTCGCGCATGCAGGCGTTCGAATTCTTCACCGGTGAATGTGTCGACCTCGTCATGGCCCACGTGCCGGGCGTGCGCGCCCCGTTCGGTGAGCGTCATCCGGGTTATGTGCTGGTGGAACTGGCCGACACGGCCGACGAGCAGGCGCTCGCCGCGCTGCTGGAGCGAGTGATCGAGACCGCCATCGAGCGCGATCTGTGCGCCGACGCAGTGGTGTCGTCCACGCTCGGTCAGGTCGAAGAGATGTGGAAGCTGCGCGAAGAGATTTCCGAAGCGCAACGCGCCGATGGCCCGCACTTGAAGCACGACGTGTCGCTGCCCATCGAGGCCATTCCCGAATTTATGGAGAGCGCCGAGGCGCGCGTGCGCCGTGTGTGCCCGCAGGTGCGGCCGTTCATCTTCGGGCACTTTGGCGACGGCAATCTGCATTACAACCTCTCGCGCCCGGCGGGCGAGCCAGCCGACTTCATGGCGAAGCACGGCGAGGCGATCACCGCCGAAGTGCTCGACGAAGTGGCGCGCTACGGCGGCAGCATCAGCGCGGAGCACGGCATCGGCCAGCTCAAGCGCGACTACTTCGCGAAGTACAAGTCGCCGCTCGAACTGCGCCTGATGCGCGAGATCAAGGCCGTATTCGACCCGGCCGGCATCATGAACCCGGGCAAGTTGCTCAAGGTGCAGTGAGGTGGCTGTTCACAGGCATCGGCGGTGCCGGTGCCTGATGTGCTTCAACCGTGATTCACCTGTGATTCACCTGTGATTCACCCGTGTTTCATCCGAATTTTTCCCGGCGTGAGCCCGACGTCCAGCCTGACGCCTCGCGCCCTTTGAGGAGTCGTCATGACTGTAACTTCCGCTGCCGGGGCACCGTTGTGCCTTGGCCCGCTGCCGGAGATCGATCCGCCGACGTTCGACGTGCCGTTCGGTGCCGTCGATACGCATGCTCACGTGGTCGCCGCCAGCGACGCCTATCCGATGGTGGCCGAGCGCAGCTACACGCCGCCGCCCGCGCCTGAAGACAAGTATCTGGCGATGCTCGACGCCACTGGCATGACCTACGGCGTGCTGGTGCAGATCAGCGTCTACGGCACCGACAACCGCTACATGCTCGAAACGCTGAAGCGTCACCCCGACCGCCTGCGTGGCATCGCCGTGGTGGCGCCCGAGGTGACCGATGCTGAACTCGAAGCGATGCACGCAGCCGGTGTGCGTGGTCTGCGGATCAACGTGCTGTTTGGCGGCGGCATCGGTTTCACGGCGATGGAAACGCTCGCGCATCGCATCAAGGATCTGGGCTGGCACATGCAGTTCCTGATGGACGTGAAGACTTTGCCCGAACTCATGCCACGCATGACGAAGCTGCCCGTGCCGGGCATCGTCGATCACATGGGCCACACACCGGTGGCGCAAGGGCTCGACTCGCCGGGCTTCACGGCGTTGCGCTCGCTGGTGCGCGATCACGGCTATTGGGTGAAGTTGTCCGGCGCGTACCGGATCAGCGAGCGTTTCCCGTCGTTCGACGACGTGACGCCGTTCGCACAAACGCTGATCGCCGACGCACCCGACCGCATGGTGTGGGGCAGTGACTGGCCGCACGTGTCGCTCACGCGTATGCCGAACACCGGCACGCTGCGTAACCTGCTGCCGCAGTGGGCCCCCGACGCCGACACGCGCCGCCGCATTCTCGTCGACAACCCGGCGCGTCTGTACGGCTTTCCGGCGAAGGGCTGAATTCAACAACAGATCGTAGCGGAAGTAGTACCCGGGCGCATTGGGCGCCCTTGCATCACCAAGGATGAATGGGGAGACAGGGATGGATTGGTATCGTCAGATGAACAAGACCGAGCGGCGCACGTTTATCGCCGCCTTCGGCGGTTGGGCGCTCGATGCGCTCGACTTCATGGTGTTCACGTTTGTGATCACCACGTTGATTACCGTGTTCAACATCGACAAGGGACAAGCCGGCATGCTGGCGACCGTGACGCTGTTGTTCTCGGCGATCGGCGGCTGGCTGGCCGGCGTGCTCGCCGACCGCTTTGGCCGCGTGCGCATCTTGCAGGCCACGATTCTGTGGTTCTCCGTGTGCACGGTGCTGATCGGCTTCGCGCAGAACTTCGAGCAGATTTTCGTGCTGCGCGCGCTGCAAGGCTTGGGCTTCGGCGGTGAGTGGGCCGTGGGCTCGGTGCTGATGGGCGAAATCGTGCGCACCGAGTATCGCGGCCGCGCTGTCGGTACGGTGCAAAGCGGCTGGGCCATCGGCTGGGCCGTGGCGGCACTGTGCTACACGCTGTCGTTCTCGTATCTGCCGGAAGAATATGCGTGGCGTGCGCTGTTCTGGATCGGTGTGATTCCGGCGCTGTTCGTGCTGTTCATCCGCAAGAACGTGCCCGAGCCGGAACTGTTCGAGCGCACCCGCAAGCGTGAGGCCGCCTCGGCCAACCGCACGTCGGCATGGGCGATCTTCTCGCCGGCGCTGATCAAGACGACGTTGCTCTCGGCACTGCTGTGCACGGGCGTGCAGGGCGGTTACTACGCCGTGACGACGTGGCTGCCGACGTTCCTGAAGACCGAGCGTCACCTGTCGGTGATCGGCACGGGCGGCTATCTGCTGGTGATCATTCTGGGCTCGTTCATCGGCTACATCACCGGCGCGTATCTGACCGACAAGCTGGGCCGCCGTGCAAACCTGCTGATCTTCGCGGTACTCTCTGGGGCGAGCATTTACGCCTACACGCAATTCCAGTTGAGCAACGATCAGATGCTGATTCTGGGCTTCCCGCTGGGGTTTGCCGCCTCGGGTATTTTCAGCGGCATGGGCGCGTATCTGACGGAGTTGTTCCCGTCGGCCGTGCGTGCCAACGGGCAAGGTTTTGCGTATAACTTCGGGCGCGGCATCGGTGCGCTGTTCCCGAGTCTGGTCGGCTATCTGGCCAAGACGAGCGGTCTGGGCACGGCCATCGGCATGTTTGCCGGCGGTGCTTATTTCGTCGTGTTGGTCACGGCGTTCTTGTTGCCCGAGACGAAAGGGCGCGAGATCGAGTAAGTTCGTATTCTTCGCGGGCGGCAGGGGCTGCATGAGCAGCCTGCCGCCCGGTTTTTCTGAATCAAGGGAGTCCGCATGAAGGTTCTGGTTCCGGTCAAACGGGTAGTGGATTACAACGTAAAGGTTCGCGTGAAGAGCGACGGCAGTGGCGTCGACATCGCGAACGTGAAGATGTCGATGAATCCGTTCGACGAAATCGCGGTGGAAGAGGCGGTGCGTCTGAAGGAAGCGGGCGTGGCGACGGAAGTGATTGCGGTGTCCGCAGGCGTGGCGCAATCGCAAGAGACGCTGCGCACGGCGCTGGCCATCGGTGCGGATCGCGCGATCCTGATCGAGTCGGATGAAGAACTGCAACCGCTGGCCGTGGCCAAGTTGCTCAAGGCGGTGGTCGACAAAGAGCAGCCGCAACTGGTGATTCTGGGCAAGCAGGCCATCGACGACGACTCGAACCAAACCGGCCAGATGCTCGCGGCGCTCGCGAAGCTGCCGCAGGCGACGTTTGCTTCGAAGGTGACGGTGGCGGACAACCGCGCACAGGTCACGCGTGAAGTGGACGGCGGTCTGGAAACGATCTCGCTGTCGCTGCCGGCAGTCATCACGACCGACTTGCGCCTGAATGAGCCGCGCTATGTGACGCTGCCCAACATCATGAAGGCGAAGAAGAAGCCGCTCGAGACGGTGAAGCCTGCCGATCTGGGCGTGGATGTGGCGCCGCGTCTGAAGACGCTGAAGGTGGCCGAGCCGCCCAAGCGCAGCGCAGGGGTGAAGGTGGCGGACGTGGCAACGCTCGTCGACAAACTGAAGACCGAAGCCAAGGTCCTGTAAGGAGACGACGAGATGAGCATTCTGGTAATCGCAGAACACGATAATCAATCGATCAAAGCGGCAACGCTGAACACGGTGGCCGCTGCCCTGCAATGCGGTGACGACGTGCACGTGCTGGTGGCCGGTTCGAACGCCAAGGCCGCCGCTGACGCTGCCGCGCAAATCGCCGGTGTGAAGAAGGTGCTGCTCGCTGACGCGCCGTACTTCGCCGACGGTCTGGCGGAAAACATCGCTGACGAGGTGGTGTCGATCGCAGGTAACTATTCGCACATCTTGGCAACGGCCACCGCCTACGGCAAGAACATCGCCCCGCGCGTAGCCGCACTGCTCGACGTCGCCCAAATCTCGGATATCACGAAGGTCGACAGCGCCGACACGTTCGAGCGCCCGATCTACGCCGGTAACGCGATTGCGACGGTGCAAAGCGCCGACAAGGTGAAGGTGATCACGGTGCGCTCGACGGGCTTCGACCCGGCAGCCGCGACCGGTGGCAGCGCCGCAGTGGAGAGCATTGCCGCCACGCCGGACGCCGGTCTGTCGCAGTTTGTGGGCCGTGAAGTGACGAAGCTGGACCGCCCGGAACTCACGAGCGCGAAGATCATCGTCTCGGGTGGCCGCGGTCTGGGCTCGGGCGAGAACTACACGAAGGTGCTGGAGCCGCTGGCTGACAAGCTGGGCGCGGCGCTGGGCGCTTCGCGCGCGGCAGTGGACGCCGGTTATGTGCCCAACGACTATCAGGTCGGACAGACGGGCAAGATCGTGGCACCGCAGTTGTACGTGGCGGTGGGCATCTCGGGCGCGATTCAGCACTTGGCCGGGATGAAGGATTCGAAGGTGATCGTGGCGATCAACAAGGATCCGGAAGCGCCCATCTTCTCGGTGGCGGATTACGGTCTGGTGGGCGATCTGTTCACCGTCGTGCCGGAACTGGTGAACGCGCTGTAAGTAACGCTGTAACGAAATCGCGCTGCGGAGTGAGTCGAGAGACTGGCTTCGCAGCCGATTCGCATGAGGATGCGGGAGCGGCCTGCGTCTTTATCCGAATCGGAAGGCAACCAAGGAAGATCAATGGACAAAGTCGATTGCGTCGTGATCGGCGCGGGCGTGGTGGGACTAGCGGTCGCACGCGCCATGGCCATGGCGGGCCGCGAGGTGGTCATCCTCGAATCCGAGCGTGCGATCGGCACCGGCACGAGCTCACGCAACAGCGAAGTCATTCACGGCGGTATCTACTATTCGCCCGGCTCGCTCAAGGCCCGGCTCTGCGTGGAAGGCAAGCACAAGCTGTATGACTTCTGCGCCTCGCACGGCGTCGAGCATCGACGCTGCGGCAAGCTCATCGTGGCGACCACCGATCATCAGGTCGGCGAACTCGAAGCGATCGCCGCCAACGCTCGCGCGAGCGGCGTCGATGATCTGCAATGGCTGAGCGCCGGCGAAGTGGCCCAACGCGAACCCGATTTGCACACCTTTGGTGCATTACTCTCACCGTCAACGGGCATTGTCGACAGTCATGGTCTGATGCTGGCGTTGCAGGGTGACGCTGAGAACGCGGGAGCCATGCTGGCCTTCGACGCGCGCGTCGTTGGTGGCCGAGTGGGTGGGGCAGCGGGGGCGGAAGGTATCGAACTCACCGTGCAGACGGGCGGCGAGACGTCGACGCTACTCGCCAACACGGTAATCAACAGCGCGGGTCTGTTCGCCGTTGATATCGCCCGCACGTTCGAAGGGCTGGACCCGGCGCATATCCCGCAGCGGTACTACGCGAAGGGCAGTTACTTCACCTGTGCGCAGCGCGCGCCGTTCACGCACCTAATCTATCCGGTGCCGGAACCCGGCGGCTTGGGTGTTCACCTGACGCTCGATCTCGGCGGGCAGGCGCGCTTCGGCCCGAATGTCGAATGGGTCGACGACATCGATTACACGGTGAATCCGGCGGATGGCGATGGCTTTTACGCTGCCGTGCGCCGCTATTGGCCAGCCTTGGCCGACGGTGCATTACAGCCGGGCTATGCAGGCATTCGACCGAAGATCAGTGGGCCAGGGCAACCGGCGGCGGACTTCCGTATCGACGGTCCGGCGGTGCATGGCGTGTCAGGGCTCGTCAACCTGTTCGGCATTGAATCGCCCGGGTTGACGGCATCGCTGGCGATTGCCGACGCGGTGCACGCACTACTTTGACGCGAGATCGCGGCCAGACGGTCGCAATCTCGCGCGATCTCGCGTTTTTCTCGCGCAAGGGCCCAGACAGCGCCGCTTGAGCTAACCCCGTGATGCCAGCCTGACATTCTGACTGACGGTGCCGCGAGCATTGCGCGGCATTCCTGTCGGATCGAAGTCGTTGCTTGGTGGTGATGCGTTGCTGCCGATATCGACGATATCGATCAGCGCACGGCCACCGGGGGCTTCCACGAAGCCGGGTTCGTCCAGAACACGCCGCGCAGGCGATCGGTGTCGCCACACGGCGTGCTGCGGGCCGGCTTGCTGATCTGACCTGCACAGGCGCTGATATCGCGGCCCGATTGTTGCAGGCGTTTCAAAATCGTATCGAGCATCCCCGATTCGCGCCATTCGTTCAACTTGCGGCGGCAAGTCGGCACGGAGGGATACTGCATCGGCAGCTTCGACCAGCTCTCTCCCGTGAACAGCACCCACAAGACAGCATTGGTCAGCGTGCGCTGCTCGACTTGAGGGCGACCACGTCGTTCCGTACGGACCGGACGGTCGCAAATCAGATCACGCAGGGCGTGCCATTCAACGTCGCTCAGTTCATTAAACATAACACCTCGACCCAAAACAAACGGAGGCGCCGCAGGGGGCGAGTCCGGACTTCGCGATCTGGCACTTACCGGTGCAATCTGGTGCGTGCTTATCGTCGAAACCTCGGCCAAGGCGGCGTCGATCCCCGATGCTGGAAATACAAGCAACAAGCATGCCAGGTCATCGGGTTCTCTCGTGAAGAACGCGGCGGGCGGGTCGGACCACACGGCGAAGGGAGCGTTTAACCAGCAAAAAAACGCCCACTTGGCAGGTGGGCGCAGCTCCTGGTGGCTATTGGGATAGGCAATCGCAAAAGCGTCAGGAGAAAAGGGATACGTGCGTTTGGCGGGTCCGGATCGTTTGTTGTTCTCGGTGCCTGCCAGAGTGTCTCGCTCCACTTGCGCCAGCTTGTCAAGCTTGCAGGCGCAATGATGACAAAAAGTGAGCGTCGACGCGCTTCGGAATTACCCCCATTGCGGTGCATGGACCCGCGACGAGGCGAATCGCCCAAGAAGGGTGCCCGCCTGCGCCGTCAAAGGGCAGGCTGCCGCCAGAACGGGCGCAACCCATCGCAACCCGTCGCGAACCGGCGCAACCCGGTGTCTCGTGAGGTGAGAACCGGCCGGCGCGATGCCTGGCTTCATGCTGCCGTCGCCGGGGCTGCGATGCGTGCCCTATAATGTGCGCCTTCCCTGACTATCGTCTATCGGCTGCGCGAAACGCTCGCATGCCGGTCGGCGCCAGTGTGCGCAAACGGCATGAGCAACGATACCGATAACAAATACTCCGTCCCGGGCCTCGAACGCGGCCTGCGCATCCTCATGACCTTCTCCGCGCGCGAGCCGGTGTTGGGTGGGGCCGATCTGGCACGACGACTCGACATCCCGCGCTCGACTGTCTTTCGTCTGCTCCAGACGCTGGAAGCCGAGGGCTTCATCGAGAAGGCGGGCGACGACCGTCACTACCGGCTCGGCGTGGCCGTGTTGCGGTTGGGCTTCGAGTATCTGAACTCGCTTGAGCTGACCGATCTCGGCACGCCGGTGATCGAGAAGCTGCGCGATGCGACGGGCTTCTCGAGTCACATCCTGATTCTGGACCAGCGCGATGCCGTCTTCGTCGCGAAGGCTGCGAGCCGCGAACTGGTGTTCGGCACCGTGCGTGTCGGCACGCGGTTGCCGGCGCACGCGACGGCGGTCGGGCACATTCTGCTCGGCGACTATTCACTGCCGTCGCTCAAGCAGTTGTATCCCGAGCGCAAGCTCGAGGCCTATACGGCGCACACGCCGACCACCGTCGAAGCGCTGCACCGCGTGGTGCAGGAAGACATCACGCGCGGCTACAGCATGAGTCAGGCGTTCTTCGAGCAGAACATCTCGACGATTGCTGCGCCGGTGCGCAACCATCGCGGTCAGATCGCCGCCGTCATCAGCGTGACGATTCCGCAGGCCCGCGTGGAAGCCGATTTGCTGGAGAACGGCATCGTCGAAAAGGTAGTGTCGGCTGCGGACGAACTCTCGCACAAACTCAACTACCGGGGCGAGTCGCTGACGGCGGTTCGGTAAGGTGGATGCTGCCTTCGCGCGGCGAAGTTTTCGGCGAATTCAGGGGCCCCACGGGGCCCCTTTCTTATGCCCGCGCGCCGGGGTTCTCAGCGAGTCGGAAGCAATTTTTTCTCCACAGACGCGCGAGCGCTTAGTCATTAGCATTTGCGCAACATCAATAAACGCCGGCTTATTTTCTGCTTGTCTCACTTTATCCTCTTCGCCATAATTGTCTCACCTATTAACCATTGTTTCATAGGTAAGACAATATAACGATGTGAACCGAGACGTCCTGCAACGTTCTTGTTGACGGCGGCGTGATCGGTGCGGGGCCTCTGGACGGCGCCGGAAGCATCAAGAAGCAGAACAGGAGTAGAAGGTGAAGAGACGCAGTATCGTCGCAGCGTGCCTCTTGGCATGCGTCGGCGCGGCCCATGCCGCAGGCAATTCGTTGCAGATTTACGGGACCATCGACGACGGCCTCACTTATGTGAGCAACTCCGGCGGCGGTCGTTTGTTCAAGATGGACGCCGGCATCGGCCAGCCTGATCGCTTCGGCCTGAAAGGGCGCGAGGATCTGGGCGGCGGGCTCGCGGCAGTATTTCAGTTGGAGCAGGGCTTCAACACCAGCACCGGCGCGTTGATCAACAGTGGCGTCGAGTGGAACCGTCAGGCGTGGGTCGGTCTGGCCAGCGATCGCTTCGGCACCGTCTCGATCGGCCATCAGACCGATTTCATGCAAGACGTGTCGATTCGCTATTCGAACGGCTTCTGGCAGCACAACCTGTACGCCTACCACCCGGGCAACCTCGACAATCTGGCGAATTCCTCGCAGATCGACAATGCCGTGAAGTGGAACAGCGCGAGCTATCTCGGCCTGACTGGCGGCCTGATGTACGGCTTCGCGGGCGGCAATGCGCTGGGCCGCACGGTCGGTGGCTATGTGAAATACGACAACGGTCCGTTGTCCGTCGCGGCTACCTACGTGAGCATCAACAAGCGCACATTCGACTTCTCGTCGCGCCTTGGGCTCACGTCGCTGTTCGGCCAGTCGGGGCTCTCGGCGACCAACGTCTTCAAGTCGGACGCCGTGAACAACACCGGCATCGGCGCCTCGTACCGCATCTCGTCGCGCTGGAACGTGCACGCGCTCTACACCCGCAGCGAAGTGCGCGCGGTGGGGGGCTCGGGCAACATGTTCAACTACGACGTCGGCAGCGAATATCGCGTGACCGATGCCAACGCGCTCACGCTCGGCTACTCGTACTCGTCGTTCAACCACACGCACTACAACCAAGTGGAAGCCGGCGATCTGTACTCGTTCTCGAAGCGCACGCAACTGCAAGCGCAGGTGACGTACATCGCGGCCAACGGTAACAACAAGGCGGCGTCGTACCCGATCGGCGCGTCGAGCAACCACGATCAGGTGCTCGTGCGCTTGGGCATGTACCACAGCTTCTGATTGCGGCCCCCACGAGAATCAATACGAGAATTCACATGTCAGTCTCGCCGTCCCCCTCATCCGCGCAGCGCCCGTCGCGCGTGCGCTACTGGATGCTCTTTCTGGTGTTCGTCGGCACCGTGATCAACTATGTCGACCGCGCCAACCTGTCGGTGGCCGCGCCGATGCTCAAGCAGGAGTTCGGTCTGGGCCCGGTCGAACTGGGCTTCATCTTCTCCGCGTACGCGTGGACGTATGTCATCGCCAACATTCCGGGTGGCTGGGTCATCGACCGGTTCGGCACACGCGCCATTTATGGCGTGGCCATTCTGAGCTGGTCGGTGCTCACGTTCATGCAGGGTTTCGCGACGCGTTTCGTCACGCTGTTCGGCATGCGGCTTGGCGTGGGCATTGCCGAGGCACCGACATTCCCGGTCAACAACCGCGTGGTCTCGATCTGGTTTGCCCAGCGCGAGCGGGGCGTGGCGACCAGCGTCTATCTCGTGGGCCAGTACATCGGCATGGCGGCACTCACGCCGTTGCTGTTCTGGATTGCGCACACGTGGGGCTGGCGTGAGATCTTCTACGCGACGGGCTTGCTTGGCATTGTCTGGGCCGGTGTCTGGTATCTGGGCTATCGCGATCCGGACAAGTGTTCGTGGGTCAACGCGGCCGAGTTGCAGCACATCCGCAGTGGCGGCGCGCTCGTGGAAGTGAAGTCTGCGGATCATGCCGCCGCGCAGAAATTCCCTTGGAAAAAGTTGCTGGCGCTGTTCCGCAACCGGCAGATCATCGCCATTTGCGTGGGCAAGTTCGCGTCGCTCTCGTCGCTGTACTTCTTCCTGACGTGGTTCCCGACTTACCTGATCACCGAGCGCAAGATGACGGTGCTCAAGGCGGGCGGCATGACGTCGGTGCCGTTTGTCGCGGCGTCGATCGGTGTGGTGTGCGGCGGGTTGCTTTCTGACTGGCTGCTGCGACGTGGCGTGGCCGTGGGCACGGCGCGCAAGACGCCGATCGTGACGGGCCTGCTGCTCGTGCCGACGATGTCGCTGTGCGTGCTGACGGATGCCAACTGGCTCGTCATCGCCATCATGTCGTTCGCGTTCTTCGCGCAGGGCGTCGCTTCGGCGTCGTGGTCGCTGGTGGCCGATATTGCCCCGAAGGGCATGGTCGGGATCACCGGCGGCGCGGTCAACTTTGCCGGCAATCTGTCGGGCATCGTGACCCCGATTGCCATCGGCTTTATCGTGAAGGCTACCGGTTCGTTTGGGTGGGCGCTGGGGCTGATCAGCCTGTTCGCCATTGCCGGCGTGCTGTGCTATCTGCTGCTGCTCGGCGAGGTGAAGCGTATCGAGTTGGACGACGATGACCACGGCGCAGAACAGCGTGCCGACGTGAAGGCCAAGGCGGCTTGAGGCGGCGTCTTATTCTCAGGTAGTGCAATGAAAAGCGGTGCGAAAGGCAGATACCCTGCCGGTCGTACCGCTTTTTTCATGCCTCGACGGCTTGTCGCCGATAGTCGCCCGGACGTACCCCGGTCCACTTGCGGAACGCGCGAAAGAACGCGCTCGGATCGGCAAAGCCCAGCGACAACGCAATATCGAGCATGGGCTTAGACGTATTGCACAGCGCATGGATGGCAAGGTCGCGTCGCAACTGGTCCTTGATCGATTGATACGACTGGCCCTCGTCTTCGAGCCGCCGCCGCAGCGTCGACGCCGTGGTGTGAAACTCGCCCGCGAGCGCTTCGAACGCCGGCCAGCTGTCGGTCGGCATGGTCTTCAACCGTCGCCGAACCCGCGCGACCATTCCCTTCGTGTTCTTGTATTTGAGGATGATATTGCCCGGTGCGGCACGCAGGAAATCCTTGACGGTGACTTCGTCCTGCACCACGGGAAGATCGAGACATGCCGCGTCGAACTCGATGCCGGTGTGTTCGGCATTGAAGACCAGCCGCGGCGAATACATAGTGCGGTACTCGTCGCTATAAACCGGCTCGTCATAGGCAAAGTACGCGGTGCTTAGCGACACGCGGCGCGCGATGAGCCAGCAGGTGAGCGCGTAAAAGAGGATCAGCAACGTCTCGTGGCCGAAGACGCGCGGTGCCTGCGCATCGTCACGTTCGTGCACCTCGAGCCGGGCCAGCGAGCCGTCGCGCACGAGATGCATTTCGAGGTCATCGAGCAGCAAGCCGAAGAAGCGTGCGGCCCGCAATAGCGCCTGTTCCAGCGTGCGACAAGCGATCACGCTGTGGCACAGCATCGCAAAACTGCCGACCTTCATGCGGCGAGAATCCTGCCCGAAAAACTCGTCGTCCAGTGCAATGCTGATGAGCCGCCAGAGTCTGGCGTAACGATCGGCCGGCACGCGCGCCTGCGGATGCGCAAGCAGCGCGGGGGCGATATCGGCGGCACGCAACAGCGCGTACGAATCGCCGCCGAGACGCTCGACGTGAGCGAGCGCGTTGATGACGAAGTGAATCGAGATGCTGCCTTTTTCCATGCGTGGCGAACCGGGATGTCGGAGCAGGGGGACGCAGGGATTCTAGCAGTGCGGCCCCCGTCATCGCTTCGACAGCCGTCCGAAAATCGGATCGGCGGTTTCCTAATTCGCCAACGGGTCTTACTTCGGTGCCATGCGCAGCGCGCCGTCAAGGCGAATGACTTCACCGTTCAGCATGGTGTTCTCGACGATATGGCGCACCAGACCGGCGTATTCGGACGGACGGCCCAGACGCGGCGGGAAGGGCACCGATGCGCCCAGTGCTGCCTGCACTTCGGGCGTCATGCCGGCCATCATCGGTGTCTCGAAAATGCCCGGGGCTACCGTCACCACGCGTACGCCCACGCGCGCCAGTTCGCGGGCGGCGGGCAGCGTCAGCGCAGCCACACCTCCCTTGGACGCTGCGTAGGCCGCTTGGCCGATCTGACCGTCGAACGCTGCCACCGAAGCGGTATTGACGATCACGCCGCGCTCACCTTCCGCGTCGGCGGTGCCTTCGGCCATGGCCGACGCCGCGATACGCAACACGTTGAAGGTGCCGATCAGATTGACGTTGACGATGCGCGCAAAGCTGTCGAGCCGGTGCGGCCCCTGCTTGCCGAGAATGCGCTCGCCGATGACGAGCCCCGCGCAGTTGACGACGCCGTTCAGACGGCCGAAGGCGGTTGTTGCCGTATCGACCAGACGTTGCACGTCGTCTTCGCGCGTGATGTCGGTCACGACGAAGCGTGCGGCGTCACCCAGTGCTTCGGCCTGCTTGGCGCCGGCTTCGGCGTTGATGTCGCCCAGCACGACTTTCGCACCGGCATCGACAAACATGCGCGCGGTGGCGGCACCCAGACCGGACGACGCGCCGGTGACGATGAATACGTGATCCTTGATCTGCATTGACTGCGCTTCCTGTAAAGAAATGGGTGTCGAGCTTCGGGTTCGAGATTCAGATTCGAGCCTCAGATATCAGGCTGCATTGGCCGCCGCCTGCTGCGCCTTGGCGATTTCCTGATTACGCAGGATGAACCGCTGCAACTTGCCGCTTGGTGTCTTGGGCAACTCGCTGACGAATTCGACTTCGCGCGGATAGGCGTGGGTAGAAAGCCGATGCCGCACGTGCTCCTGCAATTCGCAGGCGAGCGCTTCGCTCGGGGCGTACTGCGGATGCAAGACGACGAACGCCTTGACCAATTCCGTGCGCTTCGGGTCGGGCTTGCCGACCACCGCCGTTTCGACCACGGCCGGGTGTTCGATGAGCGCGCTCTCCACGTCGAACGGCCCGATGCGGTAACCGGCAGAGGTGATCACGTCGTCGTTGCGGCCGACAAAGCTGATGCTGCCATCGTCGTTGCGCTCGACCGTATCGCCCGAGAGGTAGTAATCGCCGACGAACGACGGCGTCTCGCGCTCCCAATAGCCGCCGAACCACATGAGCGGCGATTGCTTGCGGTCGAGGGCGAGCACGCCGGGTTGCCCGGCCGGGCATTCGCGCCCGTCGTCGTCGAGTACGACGACGCGATGCCCCGGCGAGGCGAAACCGGCGGCCCCCGCCTGCACCGGATGGTTGAGGGCGTGATGGTTGCACACGACCATACCCAGTTCGGTCTGGCCGTAGTGATCGTGAATGGTCACGCCGAGGTGTTCGGCAAACCAGCGAATGACTTCCGGGTTGAGCGGTTCGCCCGCGCTGGACACGGCGCGCAACTGCCCTTTGACGGGCGCGGCGGCCTTGTCGCCACCGGCAATCAGCAGCCGGAAGGCGGTGGGCGACCCGGCAAGGTTGGTGATGCCGAGTTTTCGGATGACCCGGTAGGTGCTTTCGACGTTGAACGGGCCGTCGTAGAACGTGGTCGGGATACCCATGGCCAGCGGCCCCGTCACGGCGTAGTAAAGGCCGTAAGCCCAGCCCGGATCGGCGATGTTCCAGAACGTGTCGGTCGGACGCAGGTCGACGGCGTCGCGCATGTAGCCCACGAAAGCCATGATCGCGCGCAGCGGCACCATGACCGGCTTGGCGGCACCGGTCGTGCCCGAGGTGAACATCATCAGGAACGGATCGTCGCCACGCCGCATCACGGGCGCGAACGTCTCGGGGTGTTGTTCGACTTCATGCCAGAAGCTGAAATCGCCACGTCGCACGCCTTCGCCGCGCGGCCCGCTCACCGTTGTCACGGGCGGGCAGTTCGCGACTTTGTCGAGCTTGGTACGATTGGCGGCGTCGGTCACCACGAGCTTGCTTTGCGCGCCTTGCAGGCGATGCTCGATCGCTTTCGGACCGAACGCGGTGAACAGCGGCTGATAGACCGCCCCCGCTCGCCACGTGCCGAGAATCGTTACGAGCAATTCGGGCGTGCGCGGCAACAGTCCACTGACGCGGTCGCCGGGCTGAACGCCTTGTTCGCGCAGAAAGTTGGCAAAGCGCGCCGAGAGCGTCTGGAGTTGACGGAACGTCCACGTCTGGCTCGTGCCGTCGCGGCCCTCCCAGAACAGGGCGATACGCCCGGGCAGGGCATGCCGGTCACAGCATTCGATGCAGGCGTTCATCGCATCGAGATTGCCGTCGAGCGTGGCCTTTACGGTCGCGTCGAGATCGAATGCCGCGTAGGCATTGGCGTAATCCGCAGTCATGGCTTGTCTCCTGTAGTCGGATGCTGGCCGGTAACAACGCGCCTATGATGAAGGCGCCGGCGCCAGCAAGACGGGCCCGGCGGACGGCGGCGTGTCGTATCGGCCTCCCCGGGCACCGTCTTGATTTGGCGCGGTGTTCGCGGGGCGATGGCGAAATTCATCGTAATGCGGGCCGTCGGCGACAGGCAATGTCCAAACGGGTCAGATTGGGTGAGGGATTTATCCACTGGACGCCGGTACTGGCCGGTCCCGATCCGCCCCGATGGGCAAGGCCTAGGGGTTTATCCGAGGCCGTTGCCAGAGGTTTCCGATGGCAATTCTGCTCATCCAATTTGCCGCTTTTGGCTATGGTGTCGCGCCACCGGCATCCCTAAACTTAGGGCCTGCTCCCCCTAATTCCGGGCTCGTGTTGCCCGGCCAAAGGGGCGAGCGCGAGGAATGAGCCGAAGCGAATATCGGGAATATTCGCGAGGATCATGACGTGGCGATCGCCCCTTTGGGTGGGCAACCCGAAGGGAACGTGCCCTACCGGCCGTCTGGCGGCGTTGCCCGCAGCTTGCTTGGAGCGACCAAGCGGCGCTGCGGGCGCCTTGCCAGCCAGCCGGTAGAACACGTTCACGAGCCCGGAATTAGGGGGAACAGGCCCTAATCCATCGACATCAAAACGGCGCCAGTGGCCATCACGGTGCGGGAGACAGAGCATGGATTTCTATACCGAAGACCAACGCATGATTCGCGACATGGCGCGCAGCTTCTCGAGTGAGCAACTCGCGCCGCATGCCGCCCAGTGGGATCGCGACTGCGCACTGCCCGACGCCATGGTGGCGCAGATGGGCGAGCTGGGCCTGCTTGGCATGATGGTGCCCGAGGAGTTTGGCGGCTCGTACACCGACTACACGGCCTATGCCCTGGCAATGGAGGAGATCGCCGTCGGGTGTGCATCGACTGCCACGATGATGTCGGTCCATAACTCGGTCGGTTGTGCCCCGATTCTGAAGTTCGGCAACGAGGCGCAACGGCAGCGCTGGCTACCGGATTTGGCAGCCGGGCGAAAGATCGGCGCCTTCTGCCTGACCGAGCCGCAGGCTGGATCGGAAGCGAACAATCTGCGCACGCGCGCCGAACGCCGCGACGGGAAGTGGGTCATCAACGGCAACAAGCAATTCGTGACGAACGGCAAGCGAGCAGCCATGGCGATCGTCTTCGCCGTCACCGATCCGGCGGCGGGCAAGCGCGGTATTTCGGCTTTCATCGTGCCGACGGATACCCCCGGTTTTGAAGTGGGGCCGCCCGAGCACAAGCTCGGCATCCGGGCCTCAGACACCTGCCCTATCACGCTGGTGGATTGTGCTGTCGACGATGACGCACTGCTGGGCGAGCCGGGGCAGGGGCTGAAGATCGCGCTGTCCAATCTGGAAGGCGGGCGCATCGGCATCGCTGCGCTGGCGCTGGGGGTGGCACGCGCGGCATTCGAAGCGGCGTTGCGCTATTCGGGAGAGCGTCAGCAATTCGGCAAGCCGATCCGTGAGCATCAGAGCATTGCCAATATGCTCGCGGACATGGCCACGCGTATCAACGCCGCACGGTTTCTGATCCTTCACGCGGCGGCACTTCGTACGCAAGGGCTGCCGTGTCTGTCGGAGGCATCGCAGGCGAAGCTCTTTGCCTCGGAATTGGCGGAATCGGTGTGCACGCACGCGATTCAGATTCATGGCGGCTACGGCTACCTTCAGGACTATCCGGTCGAGCGCCACTATCGCGACGCCCGCATCACCCAGATCTACGAAGGCACGAGTGAGATCCAGCGACAGGTGATCGCCCGCAATCTGGACTGAGAGCCTAAGGCGCTACGTACGTTCGTTCGTACTTTCGTACTTTCGTACGACAGGCGCGAACGACAACGGGCCGACCACCCGGCACGACAACCCGGCACGACAACCCCGCACACCGCGAGGAGGGCACGTGAATCTGCATGACGGCGCCGTTGAGGCGCAAGACGAAGTGTTGTTCGAAGTGATCAACGGGTTCGGCGTCATTACGCTGAACCGGCCGCGTGCGCTCAATGCCATCACGCACGGCATGGTGCGTTCGATGTGGCAGCAGTTGACGGCGTGGGCCGACGATCCGGCCGTGCGAGCGGTATTGATTGAGGGCGCCGGTGAGAAGGCGTTCTGCGCGGGCGGCGACGTGCGTGCTTTGTACGACAGCCGTCTGAACAACGCCACGCACCACCGTGACTTCTTCATCGACGAATATCGGCTCGACTACCTGATTCATCGCTACCCGAAACCCTATCTCGCGCTGCTCGACGGCATTGTGATGGGCGGGGGGATGGGGGTGGCGCAAGGTGCGGGCCTGCGGATCGTGACCGACAAGACCCGGCTCGCGATGCCGGAGACGGGCATTGGTTTGTTTCCAGACGTGGGGGCGAGCTGGTTTCTCGGCCACCTTGCACCGACGCTCGCCCGATACCTCGGGTTGGTCGGCACGACGATCGGGGCCGCCGACGCGCTTTACTGCGGGCTGGCCGATGTCTGGCTCGAAGGCGATGCGCCGTTGCATCTCCGCGAGACGCTCTGGCAACTCGACTGGTCGAAGGGCGACACGGCCGACCCGCTGGGCCAACTGCGCGCCGCCATCCTTCCTCTGGGCCGGACTTGGACCGATGCCGCGCCGCTGATTGCGGTGCGCGCCTCGCTCGACCGGCATTTCAGCGCCATCGACGTGCCGGCGATCCTCGCCTCGTTGCAGGCCGATACCGCAACGCCGTGGGCCGCCGAGACGCTCGCCCTGTTGCTGCAACGCTCGCCATTGAGCCTGTGCGTGACTGACCGGCAATTGCAGAAGGGCCGACGGCTCGATCTGGCCGACGCGTTTCGCATGGAGTTGGTGCTCGGCTACCACGCCTTCGAATCGGGGGATTTCGTGGAAGGCGTGCGTGCCCTGTTGATCGACAAGGACAAACAGCCGCGCTGGCGGTATGCGTCGATTGCCGACGTGCCGGTGGCGCAGGTCGACGCGTTTTTTACGTCGCCTTGGGCTGACGGCACACATCCGCTGGCAGGCTTGGGTAAAGACGAGTGAACTCGGGCGAACGCGTGCGACAATGCCGGTTTTGCGGGGCACCGCTCAATCCGTTGGAGTCCAGATGCTCGTCGAAATCGCCCGTCTGCTGCTAGATCTCGTTTTCTCGCTGTTCGGCGCCTTGCTGTTGCTTCGCGTGTGGATGCAAGCCACACGACTGCCTCCGGGCAACCCCCTGTCTCAGGGCATTTTCCAGTTCACTAACTGGCTCGTATTGCCGTTGCGGCGAGTCGTGCCCGGCGTGGGCGGGATCGACTGGGCGTGCGTGATCGGCGCTTGGTTGAGCGCTATCGTCTACCTGGTGCTGATCACTGCCGTGGTGGGGGTGTCGCCGCTCGCGGTGTTCCCGCGAGGCTTGCTGGTGGCGCTGGTGCTGGTCGCCAAGTGGGGCGCCAATCTGGTGATGTGGATGACGCTGTTGATGGCCGTGCTGTCGTGGGTGAATCCGCGCGCCGTGGCCATGCCCATCCTGCAACACTTGCTCGATCCGTTGCTGCGCCCGCTGCGCCGTGTCATTCCGCAACTCGGCGGCTTCGATCTGTCGCCGCTGGCGCTGTTCCTGCTGATGCAGATTCTGCTGATCGTGCTCGCACGCCTGAGTCTGTTCTTCGCAACGCTTTGATTTGGAAGGACCGGCGCCACTGCCGGTTCGACTACCAGATCAACTGGCGGGGTAACTGCCAGATCAACTGACCTTCATCTCGCGCCGCGCTGCCATGCGCGGCGCTTCAGAACGCTCGCCAGCCGAGGGCTCGATCCCCAGGCGACGCAACACCCGATGACCGTCTTCGGTCACCGTCACTTTTGTCTGTCCCTCATCGACGGCCACCTGCACCAGGCGGGCTTGCTCGAGCGCCGCGAGTTCGGGCGGTTCGAGCGCATCGGCATCGATGGGTCCAAGGGATGCGGCCGCCAGTATCAACGTGGCGATTTCATGCGGGCTCAGCATGGTCGTACTCCTTGAGGCGATGGCTTCACGTCAGCGTACGGGGCAGATGTAAGCCCACGGCTACGCCATGATTACTGCGTGTTACGACGTTACGACTCGCCTCCGACCAAGCCTCCCCAGGCGGTCATGCGACTGTCCTGTGAATCTACTGCCTGATGTTCGATACGGCCTCCCGGTTATCCGGCGAGTTCGTGGGTTCGGGTTTCCCCTAGTATGCCCGCATTTTACGTAGCTTGACGAGCTTCCCCCTTGTTTTGACAGGGTTTGCGGGACATCGCCCAGCATTTGACGGGCCATGTCACCCCGTTTGATCAATTTTTTTTCTTTTGACTAGGGCGTGATGAAAATATACTTTCTTCCACTTCGTGAATGTCACCGATAGTCGACGAAAAAACTAACGGTATGACTGGCGCCCTGACCGATTCGTTGCAGGGATTCGCGATCAAATTCTTTCATGCACTTTTGGTTACACCGGTGACAACGCCGGTGCCACGGACGACCCGCTTTTTCCATGATTGACGCCGACTCGTTGCCTGCCGATCTGCCGCTCACCGAGCGCATCGTGCGTGCCATGCCCGAACTGACGCCCGCGCAGCAGCGCATGGCGGCGTTTGTGCTGGACAACACGTTCCGGGCGGCGACCATGCGCATCGACGAGTTCGCGGCCGCAGTTGGCGTGTCGCTCGCCACCGTCAACCGGTTTGCCCGCGCACTCGGCTTCGACGGCTACCCGCAGTGCCGCGCCGCAATGGTGCGCGGCTTCGAAGCGACGCTCGCGCCCATCGAAAGCCTGCGCACGAGCAAGGCGCAAATGAGTGCCAGCGCCGACATCATGGCCGCGTCGCTCGCGCAGGCGATGGAAAACCTCGACTGGACCCGCCGCACGCTCGACGCGAGCACGTGCGAGCGCGCTGTCGACACGATCTTGCAAGCGCGCCGCATCCACGTGCTGGGGCTGGGGGCCAGTGGTTATCTGGCCGGGTTGCTGCATCACGGCCTCGACCCGTATTGCGAGAACGTGCAGGCAGTCGTGGGGGCGGGTGGCTCGACCCATGCGGCGCGCCAACTCTTCAAGCTGCGCGAAGGCGATCTGGTGATCGCGCTCGGCTTCCCGCGCTATGTGACCGATACGATCACGCTGTGCCGCCGGTTGCGCGGGCGCGGCGTGTCGGTGCTGGTGTTGACCGACAGCCCGACCTCGCCGTTGGCACCGCTCGGTGACATCGTCATCTTCGTGCGCAGCAAGCCCCGGTTGTCGAGCAACTCCGAAGCCAGTGTGCTCGCCATGATCGACGCGTTGTGCGACGCCGTCGCGCAGCGTGCCAAGCACGCGGTGGACCGTGCGACCGAACTGACCGACTTCCTGTTGCCGTGGCTCGACTCGGCATCGGTGGCCTCGGCCGCCGCGTCGGCGAATGCCCCCGTCAACGTACCGGCCAATACCCCCGTTGCCGGCTCAATCGGTTCGGTTGGCTCAGTCGGCTCTGTGATGGGCCGCGTCGCCACGCCGCAGGGCGCGACTGTCGCAACGATCGCGTCCATCGCCGCTAACGCCACTCCCTCGCATACGAACGCCGCTGCATCGGCCGCTACGGCCGCAGCGGCCACGAACCCGACCCCATCGACCGCGCTGACCAAGACGACGCAGACCGGTCAGGAAAGAAAGGACAAGGCCTCATGAGCACCCCACAACGCGCCGTCATCGCCATTCATGGCGGGGCGGGCACGATCAGCCGCGACACGTCGCCCGAAGAACTCAAGGCTTACCACGAGGCATTGGCCGACGTGCTGCGCGCCGGACAGGCCGTGCTGGCCGCTGGTGGCTCGGCGCTCGACGCCGTGACCGAAGCCGTGCGACGTCTGGAAGATTGCCCGCGTTTCAACGCCGGGCGCGGTGCCGTGTTCACGCACGAAGGCACGCACGAACTCGACGCCGCGATCATGGACGGCACGACGCTCGACGCCGGTGCCATCGCTTGCGTGCATCGCGTGCGCAACCCGATTCTTGCCGCCCGTTCGGTGCTGGAGCACAGCCCGCACGTGCTGCTGGTGGGCGAGGGCGCCGAAGCCTTTGTTGAAGGCCACGGTGCAGAGATGGTCGGGCCGGAATATTTCCATACCGATGCGCGCTACGCCCAATGGCAGCGCGCACTGGCCGACGCTGCCGTGGCGCTCGACCACGACATGCCGCTCAAGCGAGATGGCGCCTCGGGCGAACCGATTGAACCCATCGATCCGGACACGAAGTTCGGCACCGTCGGTGCCGTCGCATGCGATATCCACGGTCACGTGGCTGCCGCCACGTCGACGGGCGGCATGACGAACAAGGCCGTAGGCCGCGTGGGCGATTCGCCGCTCATCGGTGCCGGCTGCTATGCCAACGACGCCACGGCCGCGGTGTCGGCCACCGGCACGGGCGAAGCCTTCATTCGCGCAGTGGCTTGCTACGAAGTGGGCGCGTTGATGGCCTACGCCGGTTTGTCGCTGGCCGACGCGGCCGATCGTGTCGTCAACGAGCGTCTGCCGCGCGTGCAGGGCCGAGGCGGCCTGATCGCCGTCGACGCGCAGGGCAACGTGGCGCTGCCGTTCAATACCGAAGGCATGTATCGCGGCGTCGCACGCGTGGGCGAGACGCCCGCGACGGCGATCCACGAGTAACCCCCGATTCACCATCAGTACCGCATCAAGTCAGTATCAGTCGGCATCAGCAAGTATCAGCAAGCGTAGATTAGCGAGGACAGGCGTGGCAGAGCGCAAGACAACCCCTACGATTTCGTTGCCCGACGAGCGCGTGCTCGCCGTCGACGGCCTCACCGTGCAGTTCGCCACCTCAGAGCGCGTGGTGACGGCGGTGCGCGACCTGTCATTCCACGTTGATCGCGGCGAGACCCTCGCCATCGTCGGCGAATCCGGTTCCGGCAAATCGGTGACCTCGCTCGCCGCCATGCGTTTGGTGGAGAACGGCGGCGGCAAGATCATTCAAGGTTCGATGATCATGCGGCGCCGTAACGGCAAGCTGGTCGATCTCACCAAGGCCAGCGGCCACACCATGCGCACCATTCGCGGTGCCGACATGGCGATGATCTTCCAAGAGCCGATGACCTCGCTCAACCCGGTGTTCCCGGTGGGCGAACAGATTGCCGAATCGATTCGCCTGCACCAGCACAAGGACCACGCCGCCGCGCGTGCCGAAGCGCTGCGCATGCTCGAACTCGTCCGCATTCCCGAAGCCCGCCGCGTGCTGGGCCGCTTTCCGCACCAACTCTCGGGCGGCATGCGCCAGCGCGTGATGATCGCGATGGCCTTGTCGTGCAAGCCGGGCATCCTGATCGCCGACGAACCCACGACTGCGCTCGACGTGACGATTCAGGCGCAGATTCTGCAACTGATCCGCGCGTTGCAAGACGAGATGCACATGGGCGTGGTCTTCATCACGCACGACATGGGTGTGGTGGCCGAAGTGGCCGACCGCGTGCTCGTGATGCACCGTGGCGACAAGGTGGAAGCCGGTCCGTCGCAGGAAATCTTCAGTGCTCCGCGCGAGCGTTACACGCAGGCGCTGCTCTCCGCCGTGCCGCGTCTGGGTTCGATGCAGGGTACCGACCTGCCGGCACGCTTCCCGTTGCTGCGTTACGACGCCCCGGCCGATGCCAAGCCGGTCGCCGAAACGCCGCAACCGACCGTCAAGACCGACGCCGGCCCGATTCTGCGCGTGAAAGACCTGATCGCGCGCTTCGATGTGCCGTCGGGCTTCTTCGGCAGCGTGAAGCAGCGCGTGCACGCCGTCGAACGCGTGAGTTTCGATCTGTATCCGGGCGAGACGCTCGGCCTCGTGGGCGAGTCGGGCTGCGGCAAGTCCACCACGGGGCGTGCGTTGCTGCGTCTGGTGGCGAGTCAGGGCGGCTCGATCGAATTCGGCGGCAAGCCGATTCACGATCTCGCCGGGCGTGCGTTGCAGACGCTGCGCCGCGATATCCAGTTCATTTTCCAAGACCCGTTTGCCTCGCTCGATCCGCGCCTCACGGTCGGCTTCTCGATCATGGAGCCGCTGCTCGTGCACGGGGTCGCCAGCGGTGCCGAAGCCGAAAAGCGCGTGGCCGAACTGCTGGAACGTGTGGGCCTGCCCGCCGATTATGCGCAGCGCTACCCGCATGAATTCTCGGGCGGCCAGCGCCAGCGTATTGCCATCGCGCGCGCCCTCGCACTCAAGCCGAAGGTCGTGATCGCCGACGAATCCGTCTCGGCGCTCGACGTGTCGGTGCAGGCGCAGATCATCAACCTGATGCTCGATTTGCAGAAAGAGTTCGGCATCGCGTTCCTGTTCATCTCGCACGATATGGCCGTGGTCGAGCGCATCAGCCACCGGGTGGCGGTGATGTTCCTCGGCCAGATCGTCGAGATCGGCCCGCGCCGGGCGATCTTCGAGAACCCGCAGCACCCGTACACGAAGAAGCTCATGTCGGCGGTGCCGATTGCCGATCCCGCACGCCGTCATGCCAAACGCGAATTGCTCACGGAAGAAATCCCGAGCCCGATTCGCGCCGTGGGCGACGAGCCGCAGGTGGAGCCGCTCGTGGAAGTGGGCGCGGGGCACTACGTGGCGCGTCATCGCGTTGCAGGTGCCTACTGATTGAAGTTGTGAGTGTTTCGGGGGTTTCCCCGGTGGTTCAGGCAGTACTTTGTTTCAGTAATAACAATGCCCGCCAAGGGCCGGAGTCCAGAGGCTCCGCTCGCGGCGACCCCGTCAGACCAGAAGGAGAAAGACAGATGTCGAAAACCGCTTTGCTGGGCGCTCGCTGGAAAACCGCGCTCGCGTCCGTCGCCGTGGCGTCCGCCGTGCTCGGCGCAGCTCCGGCGTTTGCCGCCAAGGATGTCGTGATGGCCGTGCAGTCGACCTTCACGACGATGGATCCTTACGACGCCAACGACACGCTGTCGCAGGCCGTCGCCAAGTCGTTCTACGAAGGCATGTTCGGCTTCGACAAGGACATGAAGCTCGTCAACGTGCTGGCCGATAGCTACACGGTCTCGCCGGACGGCCTCGTCTACACGATCAAGCTCAAATCGGGCGTGAAGTTCCAGGACGGCACGAATTTCGATGCCGCCGCCGTCAAGGCGAACTTCGACCGCGTGACGAATCCGGACAACAAGCTCAAGCGCTACAACCTGTACAAGGAAATCGCCAAGACGGAAGCGGTCGATGCGCACACGGTGAAGTTCACGCTGAAAGAAGCGTTCTCGCCGTTCATCAACACGCTGGCGCACCCGTCGGCCGTGATCATCTCGCCGGAAGCGCTCAAGAAGTACGGCAAGGACATCGCCTCGCACCCGGTCGGCACGGGCCCGTTCGAATTCGTCGAATGGAACCGCACCGATTACGTGAAGGTGAAGAAGTTTGACGGCTACTGGAAGAAGGGCTATCCGAAGGTCGACACGATCACCTTCAAGCCGGTGGTCGACAACAACACGCGCGCTGCCGTGATGCAGACCGGTGAAGCCGGCTTCGCCTTCCCGGTGCCGTACGAACAAGCCGATGGCCTGAAGGCCAGCGGCAAGGTCGACGTGATCGCCGGCCCGTCGATCATTCAGCGCTACGTGAGCTTCAACACGAAGCAGAAGCCGTTTGACGACGTGCGCGTGCGTCAGGCCATCAACTACGCCATCAACAAGGAAGCGCTGGTGAAGGTGGCCTTCGCAGGCTACGCCACGCCGGCCGACGGTGTGGTGCCGCAGGGCGTGGACTACGCGACGAAGACGGGCCCGTGGCCGTACAACCCGGCCAAGGCGAAGGAACTGCTGAAGGAAGCCGGTTACCCGAACGGTTTCGAAACCACGTTGTGGTCGGCGTACACGTACACCACCGCGCAGAAGGTGATTCAGTTCGTGCAGCAGCAATTGGCACAGGTCGGCATCAAGGCGCAAGTGCGTGCCCTCGAAGCCGGTCAGCGTGTCGAACTGGTCGAATCGGCCCCGGATCCCGACAAGGCACCGGTGCGCATGTACTACGTGGGCTGGTCGTCGTCGACGGGTGAAGCCGACTGGGCGCTGCGTCCGCTGCTGAGCTCGGAGTCGTTCCCGCCGAAGCTGTTCAACACCGCGTACTACAAGAACGACGCTGTGGATGCCGACTTCAACAAGGCGCTGCTCACGACCGACCGTGCCGAGAAGACCAAGCTCTACACCGACGCGCAACAGAAGATCTGGAACGATGCGCCGTGGGCGTTCCTCGTGACGGAAAAGCTGCTGTACGCACGCAACAAGAACCTGACGGGCGTGTACACCATGCCTGACGGCTCGTTCAACTTCACCGACATTTCGATGAAGTAAGCAGGACTGCGAGTCTGAAGTGCCCGCGCCGCCATCGACACACCGTGGCGGCGCGGATTTACCGGCAACCCGGCAGGCAGCGCGCCACCGATAGCCGCGAGAGAGACATGGTTTGGTAAGACGTTCGGCAAGACTGCGATGCTCAATTACTTTTTCAAACGCCTGCTCGGCCTGATCCCCACGCTACTGATCGTGGCGGTGCTGGTGTTCGCGTTCGTGCACATGTTGCCGGGCGATCCGGCGCGTCTGGCGGCCGGCCCGCAGGCGGACGAGGCGACCGTGGCGCTGGTGCGTCAGGATCTCGGCCTCGACAAGCCGCTGCTGTCCCAGTTCACGCACTTCGTCACGCACGCGGTGCGCGGCGATTTCGGCCTGTCGATGCGCAGCAAGCAACCGGTTTCGGAAGAAATCGGCAGCCGCTTCATGCCCACGCTGTGGCTCACGCTGGTCAGCATGATCTGGTCGGTGGTGATTGGCATGGGCATCGGCGTGGCCTCGGCCGTGTGGCGTAATCGCTGGCCCGACCGGCTCGGCATGACGCTGGCGGTCTCGGGCATTTCGTTCCCGGCGTTCGCCATGGGCATGCTGCTCATGCAGGTGTTTTCGGTGCAACTCGGCTGGCTGCCCACCATGGGCGCCGATTCGTGGAAGAGCTACATCCTGCCCTCGATCACGCTGGGCGCGGCCGTGGCCGCCGTGATGGCACGCTTCACCCGCTCGGCCTTCGTCGAAGTGCTGCACGAAGACTTCGTGCGTACCGCACGCGCGAAGGGCCTGAACGAAATGCGCGTGGTGTTCAAGCATGCGCTGCGCAACGCCATGATTCCCGTCATCACGATGATGGGGTTGCAGTTCGGTTTTCTGCTCGGCGGCTCGATTGTCGTCGAGGTGGTATTCAACTGGCCGGGCCTCGGGCGCCTGCTGGTCGATTCGGTCGAGATGCGCGACTACCCCGTGATTCAGGCGCTGGTGTTGTTGTTCTCGCTCGAGTTCATTCTGATCAACCTCGTGGTCGACGTGCTGTACGCCGTCATCAACCCGACCATTCGCTACAAGTGAGGCACGCATAATGAGCGCGGGTCAACCTACGACTGCAACACCGGCCGCTGCGGCCAATGCCAATCGCGTGCGCACCCCGTGGCGCGAATTCTGGCGCAAGTTCAAGAAACAGCACATCGCGCTCGTCGCGGGTGGTTTCGTGCTGTTGCTCGTCATCATCGCCGTTCTGGCGCCGCATCTGGTGCCGTTCGATCCGGAGAACTTCTTCGATTACGACGCGCTGAATGCCGGGCCGTCGGCCAAACACTGGTTCGGCGTCGACTCGCTCGGCCGCGACATCTTCAGCCGCGTGCTCGCGGGTACGCGCATCTCGCTGGCGGCGGGTTTCGGCTCGGTGGCCATCGGTGCGATCATCGGCACCGTGCTGGGGCTGCTGGCCGGCTATTACGAAGGCTGGTGGGACCGCATCGTCATGCGCATCTCCGACGTGCTGTTCGCCTTCCCGGGCATTTTGCTCGCCATCGGCGTGGTCGCTGTGCTGGGTAACGGCATGGTCAACGTGATCGTGGCGGTCGCGATCTTCTCGATCCCGGCGTTTGCGCGGCTGGTGCGCGGCAATACGCTCGTGCTCAAGCACATGACGTACATCGAAGCGGCGCGCTCGATCGGGGCGTCCGACTGGACGATCATCATGCGGCACATTCTGCCGGGCACGGTATCGTCGATTGTGGTGTACTTCTCGATGCGTATCGGCACGTCGATCATCACGGCCGCGAGTCTGTCGTTCCTCGGTCTGGGCGCGCAACCGCCCACGCCGGAGTGGGGCGCCATGCTCAACGAGGCGCGGGCCGACATGGTCAACGCACCGCATATCGCGATCTTCCCGAGCCTGGCCATTTTCCTGACCGTGCTCGCGTTCAACCTGCTCGGCGACGGCCTGCGCGACGCGCTCGATCCGAAGCTCGACCGACACTGAGCATTTGACAGGGCTTGTCATGATGCAGACGCCAGACTTGCGCGAAACCTCTTTCGGCGCACCGCACGTCGGGCTTCTGCCGGCCGGCCCGCGCGATGCCATCACCGATGTGCCCGGCGTATTCGTCGGGCATGCCACCCTCGCTGAAGGGGCGATCCAGACGGGCGTGACGGTGGTCTGCCCGACGCCGGCCGAAGGCCTGGCCGCCGGATCGGCCGGAAGTGCACCCAACACGGTGCCGCCGCCCGCCTGGGACCCGTTCCGCGCCAGAATCCCCGCCGCCGCCGCTGTCATCAACGGTTTCGGCAAGAGCGTCGGTCTGATGCAGATCGACGAACTCGGCGTGATCGAAGCGCCTATCGCTCTGACCAATACGTTCTCTGTCAGCCACGTCGTCCTCGGCCAGTTGCGGGCCGCCATCGAGGCAAACCCGACGATCGGACGCGGTGCGCCGTCGCTCAACCCGACTGTGCTCGAATGCAACGACGGTTATCTGAACGACATGCAGGCGTTCGCGGTGACCGAAGACCACTATGCGCAGGCGCTGGCCAGCGCCTCGGTCGACTTCGCGCAAGGGGCCGTCGGGGCCGGGCGCGGCATGTCGAGCTTCGGTCTGAAGGGCGGCATCGGCTCGTCTTCGCGCGTGGTCGAAACGGCCGGCGCGACCTTCACCGTGGGTGTGCTGGTGCTGTCTAACTTTGGCCGCCCGTCGCAACTCACCATTGCCGGGCGCCATGTCGGCGCCGTACTCGACGAGCGTCTGGCGCAACCCGAGCAGAGCGCGGCACCCGAGCGCGGCTCGATCATCATGCTGGTGGCCACCGATGCACCGCTCGACGCCCGCCAGTTGCGCCGCGTCGCCACGCGCACGGCCGCCGGGCTGGCCCGCACAGGCTCGGTCTACGGACACGGCAGCGGCGATGTCGCGCTGGCGTTCACCACCGGCTATACGACGGCGCACGATGCGCAGGGCCGGGTCGCGCCTGCGGCACTGGTGCCCGACCCCTTGCTCGACCCCATTTTTCAGGCGACGGCCGACGCGACCGAGCAGGCCATCCTGCACGCCCTGTTTGCCGCCGAGTCGGTGCTGGGGCGCAACGGCCACGTGCGCCGTGCGCTCGCCGATGTGCTGCCCGACTGGGCGGCGCTCTGACTTCCTGATTCCGGCCTGATTTCCGTCAGATCCCGGCCTGATCCGGGATCTCGCTTCAACCCGATTGGGCCACCCAAGGCCACCCGAATTGCTGACATCATGCGAATCCTGATCTCTACCGACATCGAGGGCGTCGCCGGCGTCTTCCATCCCGAACAGACCCGCGCCGGTAACGGCGAGTACGAACGCGCCCGGCGCTGGATGACACAGGAGGCGAATGCCGCCGTCATCGGCGCGTTCGAGGGCGGTGCGACCGAGGTGATGGTCAACGACTCGCACGGCGGCTTCCGGAACCTGCTGCCCGACGAGCTCGACCCGCGCGCCCGTATGGTGCTCGGCAAGCCGCGCTATCTGGGCATGGTGGCTGGCGTGGAAGCCGGTTGCGACGCCATTTTCATGGTCGGTTATCACGGCAAAGCCCAGAGCGCAGGGATTCTCGCGCACACGATCAACAGCTTCGCGTTCGCGCGGGTCTGGCTGGCGGGCGAAGAAGCCAGCGAAGCGCGCCTGTATGGCGCACTGGCCGGCGAGCGCGGCGTGCCGGTGGTGATGGCCAGCGGCGACGACGTGTTCTGCGACGAGACGCAACTGATCTTCCCGCACGTCCGGTTCGTCCAGACGAAGGCGGCATGGGGGCAGGGCAGTGGCATGACGCTCAACCCGCGCGAGTCGTGCGAGCTCATTCGCGAGGCCGCCCGAGAGGCGCTGAGCGACCGGCGTAAATGGCATCCCTATCAGGTGGCGGTGCCGGTGGAGGTGCGGGTACAGGCCCAGACCACCGCGCTGGCCGATCTGTTCTGCCAGTGGCCCACGCTGGAACGTGTCGACGGCGTGACGCTCCAGTTCACCGCGCCCACGGTTGAGGCCGCCGTGCGCATGCTCAACTGTCTCTCCGCGATGTCGTCGATGCTGCGGTAAGCGCGCCGCCGTCCCGTCACTCGACGGTCCCTGACCCTGATGCCGCCAGTGTCTTTCCCATGACGGTAACCGTGGGGCGCCAACCGGCAAACCCACGGCAAACCCATGCTGGGCGGGCATCGACTGTCCTGTTGTTAAGAAGCGACTGAGTTAGGGTTTGGGACAGCCGACGCGTTTTGGGTGCCGTGCGATAATCCGTAATATTTTGTAACAGGCGACCTTCGTGGTCACGTCTGTGGATTGTTGAGCGTCGGCCATGACCGACGGGGAATCATGGATATCAGAAACGCCCGACGTTGGGCGGAGCCCGGTGCCAAGCGCTATGCCGGGGCATTGATGGTGGTATTTGCTGCGTTTCTGTTTCGCAGCCTCTTGCATCCGGTGCTCGATCACTCGATGCCGGGTATCTTCTTCGCTTGCGCCGTTATCATCGTCGAATTCATCTGGGGCCTGGGCCCGGCCCTGATGGCGATGGTCATCAGCATCCCCATTTTCGATTTCTTCTTCGTGCCGCCGTTTCGCGACATCGCGATGCTTGACCGGCGCGACGTGATGATCGTCACCGGCTTTCTGACGATCACGCCGCTGGCTGTCGTGCTCATCGAACGCCTGCGCCGCGCGCAATACCGGGCTGAACTGATCGCCGAAGTGGCCCAGACCCGCTACGAAATGCTGCTGCGTGCCGAGAACGAGCGCATGGTGCTGTCGGACTCGGTGCAGTTGAGCAACGCGCTGATGACGTATCTGACCAAGCATCTGGATACGATTTTCTATCTGGCGAACCCGACCACGCACTACGAGTTCATCGACGAGCATTTCCGTCGTGCGACCGGTGTTGCGCCGGACGTCGTCAAGCGCGACGGCCTGCGTGCCTTGCTTCACCCGGACGACGCACGGCGTCTCGCTGGGCTGTTCAATCCCGATGCGCAGCGCCCGCAACACGGCGCCCACAACCTGCGCATGCTGAGCCGCGATGGCGGCTATGAGATGTTTGCCTGCGAACTGCAATACTTTCAGGCCCATCTGGGGACGTATGTCATCCTGCGTCTGCATTCGGGGCCGGCCGTGCGTCCGGTCACACCGTTGCATACGCTCACGCCCGCTGCCAATGCGCGCGATGTTAAAGAGGCGCCGGTCGTCTCGGGCGGAGTTTGAGCATGTTTCAAGAAGATATCTATTACAAGGGCGGCGAACACGCGGTGCTGCTGCTGCCGGGACTGTCGAGCACGCCGCTCGAAATGCGTCCCGTCGCGCGTGCGTTGCATCGTGAGGGCTACACCGTCTCCGTGCCGCATATCGAAGGCTATGGACTCGGCGCGCCGTGCAGCGACTGGCGCTCGTGGATTGCCGCCGCACGCGCTAAGTATCGCGAGTTGCGCGAGACGCACGAAACCGTGTCGCTTTGCGGGCTGTGCATCGGCGCCACGCTGAGTCTGGCCGTCGCGCAGGAAGAAGAGGACGTGGCGGCGCTTTCGCTGCTGGCGGTCACTCTGGTGTACGACGGCTGGACCATTCCTTGGTACTACCCGCTCATCGATCTGGTCTTCCACACGCCGTTCCGTCATCGCTACCGCTATCACGAGAAGGCGCCGTACGGCCTGAAGAACGAAGCCCTGCGCGCGCGTGTGGCCAAGTCGATGTCGCAGCACGACGCGTCGGAAATCGGTGCGGCATCGCTGCCGCTCGCGCACCTGTATCACGCGCGCCGGCTGGCGGCGCACGTGCGCCGCCGGTTGGATCGCGTCACTGCCGACTGTCTGGTGATTCACGCGGTCGACGACGATACGTCGAGCCCGCACAACGCACGTATCGTCTACGACGGCGTGTCGTCGGAAGTGAAGCAGAAGTGCCTGCTTAGCGAGAGCTATCACATCCTGACGATGGATAACGAGCGCGAGACCGTGGCCGACGAGACGCGCCGTTTCTTCCGCGACGCCGTGGCGCGCCGCACCGGTGCGGCGTCGACCGAGACGCGCATCATCTCCAAGGCGCTGCTGCGCGCCAAGCGCCGTCAGGCGGCAGCGTAAGTCGACATGTGGCTAACCCCGTGCAATACCGGGGTTGTGACATGTCATCAAACTGCCATCGTTGGCCGGTTATGGTCGGGGTTTTACGATCCCGGCGCCCGTCAGGGCCCCTGCATATCCGGCCATGTCATCGCTCACCATCGATTCCGTCAGCAAGCAGTGGGGCAATACACACGCGCTTCACGAGGTGAGCTTTTCCGCTGAGGCTGGCTCGCTCGTGGTGTTGCTCGGCCCGTCGGGTTGCGGCAAATCGACGCTGCTGCGCATGATCGCGGGCCTCGAGACGCCAAGCAGCGGCCGTATTCTGCTCGGCGACACCGATGTGACCAGCTTGCCGCCGGCGCGCCGCAAGCTCTCGATGGTGTTCCAGTCGTATGCGCTGTTCCCGCATCTGTCGGTGCGCGAGAACCTGCTATTCGGTCTGCGCGTGCGTGGTGAGCCGGCAAGCGGCTACCCGCAGCGTCTGGCCCGCGTGGCCGACCTGCTGGGCCTCGCCCCCTATCTCGATCGCAAGCCGTCGCAACTCTCCGGCGGCCAGCAGCAACGTGTGGCGCTGGGCCGTGCCGTGATTGCCGAGACGTCGGTCTGCCTGATGGACGAGCCGCTCTCGAATCTCGACGCGCAACTGCGTCAGGAAATGCGCCGCGAGATTCGTGCACTTCAACAAAAGCTCGGCATGACGCTGGTCTACGTGACCCACGATCAGACCGAAGCGATGAGCATGGCCGATCAGGTCGTGCTGCTGCGCGATGGCCGTATCGAACAGGCCGGCGCACCGCAATCCCTTTACACCGCCCCCGCGACCCGCTTTGCCGCGAGCTTCATCGGCACGCCGCCGATGCAGTTGCTGCAACTGGTGCGTCATGGCGAAGCGCTGGTGCCGGCGGGCCAGACTGGCCCCGCACTTGCCTCGGCGGGCGCACGTGAGCGTGCGCTGCTGGGGCTGCGTCCGGAACATGTCTGCGCCGTGCCGCCCACGTCGGTCGGTGCGGTGCTTGCCACCGTAAGCGCGGTCGAATATCTGGGTGCGGACACGCTGGTCGCCTGCACGCTGGGCGCGGCGGGCGAGATCGCCACGCGCGTGCCGGGGCATCGTCCGTTTGCACCGGGCGACGCGATCGGCCTGCAATGGGACGCCGCCGATCAGCACCTGTTCGACGCCGACACCGGCTTGCGCACGAGCGTGTCGGCAGGGCAGGGGCACGCCGCCACTGTCACGACCGATGACACGCCTCACGTGGCCGATACGCCGGCGCCGCCCGCGGCAATGATGCCGCCGGCAACGCCGCAAGCCATGGCGGCAGCGACCACCGCTACCACCGCATAACACGCCTGACCGACGCACCACGCGCACGGCTTCGGCGGATCACCACAAAACTACGAGTCACACCACCACGCTTTCATGGGGAACCAAGCGACATGCGACGCACGATTCTGAAAACGTTTGCGGCCAGTCTTGCCGCACTGGCAATGGGCGGCCTGACGACCTCGGCCATGGCGCAGCAAAAGCCGGTCGAACTGACGTTCTACTACCCGGTGGCCGTTGGCGGCCCGGTGACCAAGATCATCAACGATCTGGTGGCCGACTTCGAAAAAGATCACCCGAACATCAAGCTCAAGCCGGTCTACGCCGGGACCTATCAGGATTCGGTGGTCAAGGCACTGACGGCTGCCAAGGCCGGCACGCCGCCGCAACTGGCCGTGTTGGCCGCCGCCGACGTCTTCACGCTCATCGACGAAGACGCCGTGGTGCCGATCGACAGCATCGCCAGCACGCCGGCCGATAAGCAGTGGCTCGACGGTTTCTACCCGGCGCTGATGATGAACTCGCGCATCAACGGCCATACGTGGGGCGTGCCGTTCCAGCGTTCGACCATCGTGATGTACTGGAACAAAGACCTGTTCCGCGAAGCCGGCCTCGACCCGGATCGTGCACCGGCCAACTGGGAAGAACTTGCCACCTACGCGCAGAAGCTGACCAAGCGCGATGCGTCGGGCAACGTGACGCAGTGGGGCATCAAGGTGCCTTCGACGGGCTTCGGTTACTGGTTGTTCCAGGCGTTCACCACGCCGGCCGGTATCGAGCTGATGAACGCGTCGGGTACCAAGACGTTCCTGAATGCGCCGCAAGCGGTCGAATCGCTCCAGTACTGGGTGGATCTCGCGACCAAGTACAAGGCCATGCCGACGGGGTCGATCGAGTGGGGCACCACGCCGAAGGACTTCCTCGAGAAGAAGGCCGCGATCATCTACACGACCACGGGCAACCTGACCAACATTCGCACCAACGCCACGTTCCCATTCGGCGTGGGCAAGATGCCGACGAAGGTGCGCGGCGGCAGCCCGACGGGCGGCGGCAACTTCTACGTGTTCAAGAAGAGCACGCCGGAAGAGAAGCAGGCAGCGATGACCTTCATCAAGTGGGCCACCACGCCGGAGCGTGCCGCGCAGTTCGGTATCGACACGGGTTATGTGGCCGTGACGCCGGCCGCGTGGGAGACCCCGGCGATGAAGCAATACGTCCAGAAGGTGCCGGCTGCGGCAGTGGCGCGCGACCAACTGGGCAGCAGCGTCGCCGAGTTCTCGACGCACGACAACCAGCGCGTGACCAAGGCGCTCAACGACGCACTGCAAGCCGCGTTGACGGGCACCAAGTCGCCGAAGCAGGCGCTTGACGATGCACAACGTGAATCGGATCGCATCCTGCGTGCTTACGCTCGCTAATTGACATGCGGGACCGCGACATACCGGCACATCGATGTCACGACGTGCAGGGGTGTCCGGTCCCGAGTACCGAATCGATGGACTGTCGATGAACCGCTCTTCCTCCTCGTGGGTGCCTTGGCTGCTGCTGTTACCGGCGCTGGTGCTGCTCGTCGCCTTCACGCACTATCCGGCGGTGGCCACCCTGTGGCACAGCTTCTTTTCGACGGCACGCGCGGGTGCGCCTTCGGTCTACGTGGGGGCCGAGAACTATCAGTTGTTGCTCGACGACCCGGTGTTCTGGCAGGCGTTGCGCAACAACGTGCTGTTTGCGCTGATTACTGTACCGGTGGCGATTGCGATCTCGATCGCCATGGCGCTCTGGGTGCACCGGCAGGTGCCGGGGCGCGCGCTGCTGCGTCTCGCGTATTTCACGCCGGCCATCTTGCCGATGATTGCGGTGGCGAACATCTGGCTTTTCTTCTACACGCCGCAATACGGCCTGATCGCGCAGATTTCGCAAGCGTTCGGCGGCAGCGATTACAACTGGCTGGGTCAGCCGGGTACGGCGTTGCCTGCGTTGATGATCGTGACGATCTGGAAAGAAGCCGGCTTCTTCATGATTTTCTATCTGGCGGCGCTGCAACAGATCTCGCCGACGCTTGCGGAAGCCGCGGCACTGGAAGGCGCGTCGCGCTGGCAGTTCTTCCGCCGGGTGCAATGGCCGCTGCTCATGCCCACGACGTTGTTCGTGGTGATCAACGCGGTGATCAACGCTTTCCGTCTGGTCGATCACGTGGTGGTGATGACGCGTGGCGGGCCCGATAACGCCACGCAACTGCTGCTGTACTACATCTATCAGGTGGCGTTCAGCTTCTGGGACACGTCGTACGCGGCAGCGCTCACGGTGGTATTGCTCACCTTGCTCGCCGTGGTCGCCTTCGTGAAATTCCGTCTGCTCGATTCGCGTACGCACTACCAATGACGACACCCGCACAGCCGCTTCAGACTTCCCGCCCGCTCGATTCGGCGACTGCCACTGGCGCGAAGAAGCCGCGCGCCGCGTTGCCGGCGTTTTCCGCGACCGGCGACACCCGTTTGGTCGACATCGCCGGGGCGTGGTTGCTTGGCCTGCTCTGGCTGCTGCCATTGCTCTATGCACTGTGGAGTGCGTTTCACCCGTCGGCCTACGCGACGCGGTTCTCGCTCTCGGCACCGCTCACGCTCGATAACTTCGTGCATGCGTGGCAGGCCGCACCGTTCGGCCGGTATCTGATCAACACCTTCGTGCTGGTCACGGTGATTCTCGCGGCGCAACTGGTGCTCGCGACGCTCGCGGCCTATGCGTTTGCACGCTTCACATTCCGTGGCAGCGAAGTCGCATTCATGATCGTGCTGCTGCAACTGATGGTGATGCCCGACGTGCTGATCGTCGAGAACTACCGAACGATCGCGTGGATGGGGTTGCGCGATTCGATTCTTGGCATCGCGCTGCCGTACTTCGCCTCAGCGTTCGGCATCTTCCTGCTGCGGCAGGCGTTCAAGACGGTGCCCAAAGAGCTGGACGACGCGGCGCGCGTGGAAGGGGCGAATGCGTGGCAGGTGTTGTGGCGCGTGTACGTGCCGTTGGCGCGTCCGGTGTATGTGGCGTACGCGCTGGTGTCGATCAGCCATCACTGGAACAACTTCCTGTGGCCGCTGATCGTGACGAACTCGGTTGAGACACGTCCGCTCACGGTGGGTTTGCAGATTTTCTCGTCCACCGATCAGGGCATCGACTGGTCGTTGATTACGGCCGCCACGTTGATGACGGCCGCGCCGCTGTTCATCGCGTTCCTGCTGTTCCAGCGTCAGTTCGTGCAGTCGTTCATGCGCGCCGGTATTCGTTGATGCGCTGATTTGGCGATTCACTGAGGACACAAAACAAAACGGCACGCCGCAGGGGCGTGCCGTTTTGTTTCAGGCGGGTCTTGCTGCCAGAGTAGCCGGGGCGCTGATTACTTGTCGGCGGCTTTGACGAGCAGCACCGGCACAGTGGTAATGCGCAGCAGCGTTTCGGCCACGCTGCCCAGCAGCAGGCGGTTGATGCCGCGGCGGCCGTGCGTGCCGAGCACGATCACGTCGGCGTTCCATTCCTGCGCTTCGCGCAGCACGGCATCGGCGATTTCGTCGGTGCCGGCGTCGAGCGAGATCAGCTTCGTTTCGACATCCACACCGCGTTTCTTCAAATCGGCCTGCGCCGTCGCGAGAATCTCGCTCGTTTCCTTCTCGAACGATTCCTGACTCTCGAGCGGCACAAAGCCGCTGTAAGCCCCGGCAGCGTAGGCGTTGGCGAGCGACGGCACCACCGACACCAGACGAATCTTGCCCTGGCTCAGGGCAACGAGTTTCACGGCCTCGTCGATAGCGCGGTTGGAAGGCGTACTACCGTCGATCGATACCAGAATGCGGTCATACATGATGGCGTCCTCTTGAGGGCTGGTGAGCTGGCGGATTGGGAATCCGGGATGTTTTTATTCTCGCACCGCACGCATCGAAAGTCATGCCACCGGATGCGGGGGAATTGACGGTACGCAATAACGCATCGTAATGCCAACGGCCGGCGCGCGCACGGCAGCGCGCGGGGCCGGCCGGAATTACCGTGATTACGGTGATTACCGCGTTGAAGCGGAAATCAGTTCGCCTGACAGGCAATCACCAGATTGGCGACATTGCCGCTCACATCGCGGGTGAGCACATCGTAATTCTTGCCGGCGCATTGGGTGCGGGCGCGTTGATCGCAGTCGCCACTCGACGCGGCGGAGCACTGAATCTGCTGGGTGGGGCGGCCGTCCGACGTGAACAGCGGCGCGGAAGTCCCGCAGGCGGAGAGTGAAAGTGTCAGCATCCCCGAGGACAACAACATGGCGATCTTGGCGAGTTTTTTCATCGTATTGGTCTGACCTGACTGGCTCACGCGAGTATAGCGTGCCGCCTCATCAGTGCCCACTGCATGGCCTGCCATCGCCCGCTCTTGCCTGCTCTTGCCCGGGGCGGACGCGCCCCGAGTTGGCCGTTCAAGCGTCCGGCGTCAAGCTTCCGGCACGCCTGCCGGGGCCGGGCGGCCCAGCCGCTGGCGGCGCAACGTGCGCAGGCTGTCGAAGACCACCAGCGCGACGCCGATCCAGATCGGCACGTAGGTCCACAGGCCCTGTTCGGTGAAGGGTTCGCCCAGCACGAACAGCGACACGGCGAAGAGCAGCACCGGCTCGACGTAGCCGAGAATGCCGTAGAGCCCGATGGGCAGCAGCCGCGCCGCGCCGAAGGTGCCGGCCAGTGCGCTGGCGCTCAGCAGCCCGAGGGCGGGCAGCCATAGCCAGAAGCGCGGCTCGGCCAGCACCATCGCGTTCTGCGGCCACGCGTGCCAGAGCAGCATGGCGGCGACCGGCGTCATCAGCAGCATCTCGAGCACAAAGCCGCACAGGGCGTCGAGCCGCAGTTGGCGGCGCAGCATGAAGTACGGCGGATAGCCGAACATGATGAGTGCGGTCACCCACGACAGCGCGCGCGTGGACCATAACTCGTGGGCGACCCCCACGATCGCGAAGGTCACCGCAAGCGTTTGCAGCGGGCTCAGGCGTTCCTTATAGACCGTGCGTCCGGCCAGCACCATCGTGAGCGGCAGCAGAAAGTACCCGAGCGAAGCGTCGAGCATGCGTTGCTGCAACGGTGCCCAGACGAACAGCCAGAGCTGCACACCCAGCAGCACGGCACACAACACCAGTGCGCCGAGGGCAGCAGGGCGGTGCAGCACATGCGCCATCGTGTGCTTGAGTACCGGCCAGCGTTTGAGCACGGTGACGATGACGAGCGCGCCGGGAAGGGTGAGCAGAATGCGCCAGGCGAAGACGTCCAGCCCCGACAACGGGGCGAGCTGCGAGACAAGCGCAGGCATCACTGCAAACAAGACGGATGCCGAGACGGAGAGCATCACGCCGCGACCGGAAAGCATGAGCGTCCTGAGGAAGGCGGGGGAGGGGCCGGGGCGTGCCCGGCAGTCAGGCCGCGAGCATAGCAAATTTGTGTCGTTTTGCGCTGGATTGGTGCGTAATGCAGGCGCGCGACATCGGCACCTTGTATGATCGCGAGGCGTTGACGTGCCTCGCTGGTGGCGCCCGACGCCGAGATCGGCCAGCGCCCCGCGCGATACCGATACCCCTTATTTTTCGCAGGCCCCGATCCCAATGGCCGCGCTGCAAAGTTCAAAGGAGACCCACGCATGTCGTCCGCCCCCGTTACCCCTGTTGCCGAGTACGCCGCCTTTGCCGCCACGCTGGCCGACGCCGTGCGGCCGCTTTCGCTCGGCTGGTTTCGCCGCCGTCTCGCGGTGGACGACAAGGCGGACGAAAGCCCGGTGACGATCGCCGACCGCGAAGTGGAAACGGCGCTGCGCGAGCAGATCGCCGCGCGCTATCCGTCCCACGGCATCTGGGGCGAGGAGTTCGGCAAGCTCAACCCCGATGCGGAATACGTCTGGTCGGTCGACCCCATCGACGGCACGCGCAGCTTCATCACCGGCCACCCGCTGTGGGGCACCTTGCTGGCCCTGCTGCATGACGGCAAGCCGGTAGTGGGCGTGATCGACATGCCCGCCACGGGCGAGCGCTGGGTCGGCGTGAACGATGCCGCCAGCGGGGTGCGCGAAGCGCGCTTCGACGGCGAGCGTTGTGCGACGAGCCCGGTCACGTCGCTGGCCGAAGCGACGGTGTATGCCACGTCGCCGGACATTTTCGATGCCGCCGAGTACGCCCAATTCGAACGCCTGACGAAGGCGGTGAGCCGCCGGCGCTTCGGCGGCGATTGCTACGCGTATGGGCTGCTGGCCAGCGGGCACATCGAGCTGGTCATGGAAGCCGGCTTGCAGACCTACGACTATCTGGCCGTGGCACCCGTGATCGAAGCCGCGGGCGGTGTGATTACCGACTGGGACGGCCAGCCGCTCACGCTGGCCTCGCAAGGCCGGGTACTGGCTGCCGCCAACGCCGAACTGCACGCGGCGGCACTGGCCTGCATTCAGGGGCGCTGAAGCCCGGCTGACGGCATGCCGCGCCAGATGCGCGGCAGCAACACGCCCAGCACGACGCCGCGCGTGGCGAGAAATGCCATCAGCGCCAGCCAAAGGCCGTGATTGCCCCACGCGTCGAGCGTGAACGGCATCACGGCGCCAAAGACCGCGAGTCCGATCAGCGACGAACTGAGCAACTCACGCGTGCGCGTCGCGCCGATGAACACGCCGTCGAGCTGAAAACACCACACGGCAACGATCGGCGAGATCACAGCCCACGGCAGGAATTCACGCGCGGCGGCGCGCAGCACCGGTTGATCCGTCAGCGTGTCGATGATGGCGCCACCGGCCACAGCATAGACCAGCGCAAATGCAACGGCACAGCCGAGCGCCCAGCCGAGCGACAGACGAATGGCATGGAGCAGCGCCTCGCGCTGGCGCGCGCCGACGTAGGCACCGACCAGTGCTTCGGCAGCGTGGGCAAAGCCGTCGAGGCCGTAGGCCATGAACGTCTGGAAATTGAGCAGCAGCGCATTGGCGGCCAGCGTCGTGTCGCCAAGACGGGCACCGACGCGGGCAAACCATGCAAACGCGAGCTGCAAGAACAGTGTGCGCAAGAAAATGTCGAGATTGAGCCGCAGCAGCCGCCACAACGCGCTGCGCTCGACCAGCGCGGCCAGCCGCAGCGGCGGCAGCCCCGGCGTGCGGGCCAGCCACAGCAGCCACGCGCCGAGCGCAAAGCCGAGTATGTCGGCGAGCGCCGTGGCGATGGCGATACCCGCGACACCCCAGTCGAGCGCGCGCACGAACACGATCACCGCCACGATGTTCACCACATTGATAAACACCTGCACCATCAGCCCTTGCCGCACGCGCTGGCAGGCCAGCAGGTAGCCGAGCACGACGTAATTGCCGAGCGCCAGCGGTGCCGCGAGGATGCGAATGCCCGCGTATTCGCGCCCGAGCGCCTGCACTTGCGCGCTCCCGCCCAGCCACGAAACGCCGAGCGATACCAGCGGCTCGCGCAACAGCAGCAGCACGACGCCGATCGAGAAGGCGAGCGCCAGCGCGCGGCACAGGGTGTCGCGCAACGCGACGGCGTCGCGCGAGCCGAACGCCTGCGCAGCGAGGCCGGTGGTGCCCATGCGCAGGAACGAGAAGCCCCAGAAGATCAGGTTGAGCAGCAGCGCCCCGAGGGCGACGCCCCCCAGATAGGCAGGGCCCGGCAGATGACCGGCGACCGCCGTGTCCACCGCCGAGAGCAGGGGCTGAGTGAGGTTGGCGAGCACAATGGGCACAGCCAGACGAAGGAGTTGCCGGTGACCGACGCTCGCAGGGGCAGGGTTCATGTCGACGATATGCGGCATCCGTTCATGGCGGTGCCGTCGTAGTCCGCACGGGGCGGCGAATGTAAGATGGCGCCGATTATACGTTGGACGCTACGTTAGACGCGGACGGTACAATGACACCTCGTCCACGCCCGCCCACTCCTTCGTGAGCCACTGACTGCGCATGCCGTTCTCGTCATCGTCTTCGCCTTCGTCCTCATCTTCCCTGTCTCCCGCCACGCGCTCAAGCGTCGTGCGTGCCAGCATGGCCGCGCTCGCCGCCGCCCTGTGTCTGGCAAGCCTGCCGGTACTGGCCGACGTGACGGTCGATCGCGGACCGCCGCCGCCGCGTGTCGAGAATCCACCGGCTGCGACCGGCACGCAATTCTGGGTGCCCGGGTATTGGCAGTGGAGCGCCGGCCGCTACGACTGGATCGACGGCCACATGGAAACCAAGCGCTCGGGCATGCGTTACACGCCGCCGCACTGGGAAGAGACGGCGTCGCATGAGTGGACGCTGCGCGACGGCAAATGGGCCCCCACGAGTTGGGGCCCGGGGACCATTCACGAGATTCGTGCACCAAAATAAACGGCCGATGTGCAGGTGCCTGTCGGCTGTTAAATACATCTGCTATCAAAACTGATTGGCTATCAAGAATCAGTTAAGCGATCGATTGATCCATTGATCCATTGATCGATAGATGATTGATCACTCAAATGCGACGGGCAATCGTGTTGCGGCGTCGTGCCGCAGCACTTGAAAGTTTTTCATCTTTTCCTTCGAATATTTGCGATTGCAAATGTCACATTGATGCGGGCGCTACCGCCACGCCATCACGCTGAGTCTCTCCAGCCCATGTCGGACAACGGACTGCCAAAGATTTATAAAAAATAATCAGGAATGCTATGTATCTATTTGCATGCAGACTTGACGGGCACAAGCTTGAGCCGCTACGCAAAACATATTGACATGCCCGGAACGTTGAACAACACTATGCCGACACCGCGTCACCACGAAATGCGGAACAGTCGCAGATAGCGTAATTTAAATAACTCTCCAAACGAGTTTTGGTAATAACCAAAGCGATTTCGAGCGTTAGGATCGCGTGTCATGCGGCTTATGGTGTAGCGCCCGGGGCTTCTGAGGGAGGAGGCGGGCGTCGTCGATTATCGGGTTGTCTCAACGTTTTGGGATCCGCTATGAACACCGTACGCTTCGGCCCAAGTGCCGCACTGGTTACTTTGCTTTTCCCTGTCCCCACATCCACGCCTGGCAGCGTCACGCCCAGGCGCATAACGTAAAGCCGGTCTTTTCGAACGTATTCCCCTGTGCCTGCCATCCGGGTACGGCTGTCTGTTGCCTTTTGCATTAGCAATTCACGCGCCGGCGCTTGATCGGCGCGGCCCCGTCACCTTAGCGTGACAAGTCGCTGGAGCATTTATGCAGTGTTCTGTCCCGCTGTTTGATGCTGTGCCGTTGATTACGGTATTCGTGTGTGTCGTATTGGGCCAATTGCTTGGCCGCATCAAACTCGGACCGATTCAACTCGGTGGCGTGTGCGGTGCGCTACTGGTAGCGCTGCTGATCGGGCAGACCGGTTGCATGGTCGAAGGCTCGCTCAAGGACTTCGCGTTTGCGCTGTTCATCTTTGCGATGGGCTTCTCCGCCGGGCCGCAGTTCGTCGAGAACCTGAATTTGCGCGGCCTGCGCTTTGGCGTGCTGTCGATCATCGAAGTCGTGTTCGTCTTCGGCATCGTGATGATCGCCGTGAAAGTTCTCGGGCTCGATCCGGGCACGGCTGGCGGTCTGGCTGCGGGCGCGGCGACCGAATCCGCCATGGTCGGTACGGCCATCGAAGCGCTCAACCGCCTCGGCCTCGACCCGGACGCTTTCAAGGCCTTGCAGGCCAACGTGGTCACCGCCTACACGCTGACCTACGTGTTCGGCCTCATCACCATCGTGCTGTTCACCAATCTGCTGGCCCCCCGTTTGCTGGGCATCGATCTCAAGCAGGACAGCGCACGTCTGGCCCGCGAGATGGAAGACGAGAACGGTGCCGAAGCCGGTGCGCCGGCCGCGCCGGATATCGTGGGCCGCAGCTATCGGGTGGCGCACCCCGGCCTCACCGTGGCTGCGCTCGAGGCGGCGCTCGAAGGGCGTGTCGCCGTCGAGCGCGTGCGGCGCGCCACGGCGGCCGTGCCGGTAGCGCAGGCCCTCACGCTTGAGTCCGGTGACGAGTTGCTGCTGGTCGGCCGCCGCGACGCCATGCTCGAAGCGCATGCGCTCGTCGGCCCGGAAGTGGCAGGCACCGAGACGAACGAGATCGTGCTCGTCGAGCGCGATTTCGTCATGACGAACAAGGAAGCCGAAGGGCGCACCGTCGCCGATCTGCGCCGGGAAGCCCCCGTCGAAGTGCGGCACGGCGTGTTCGTCAAATCCGTTAAACGGATGGGCATGCAGTTGCCGTCGCTGGGCAAGATTACGCTGCAACGCGGCGACGTGATCACGTTGCAGGGCTTGCAGGAAGACATCGAGCGCGCGGGTGCCGTGCTGGGCAAAGAGGTGCCGCATGGCAACAAGACGAGTCTGGTGTTTGTCGGTCTGGCGCTGATTCTCGGTCTTTGCATCGGTCACCTGTCGGTACGCATCGGTGGCGTACCGATGACGCTCGGCAGTGGTGGCGGCGCGCTGCTCACGGGCCTCGCGAGCGGTTGGCTGCTCTCGCGCCGGCCCACGTGGGGCACGTTCCCACCGGCGGCTTACGAGCTGCTCAAGGATCTGGGACTGGCCGTGTTTGTCGTGTGCGTGGGGCTTTCCGCAGGGCCGCAGGCGGCCGTGCTGCTTCGCGAACACGGGCTTGCGCTGCCGGTCGTGGGTATTTGTGTGTCGCTCATTCCGGCCCTCGTTTCACTCTGGGTCGGCCACAAGTTGCTGCGCATCGACGGTCCGATCCTGATCGGCGCCATCGCCGGTCAGCAGGCCAGCACGCCTGCGATCAGCGCAGTGGTTCAAACGGCAGACAGCGCGTTGCCGGTCGTGGGGTACACGGTGACCTACGCCCTGTCGAACGTGTTGCTGCCGCTGATGGGGCCCGCCGTCGTATTTGTCGCCCATCAGTTTTCGCACTAGCCCCCCTATTCCTGACGGAGGTTCTGCCGTGGATATCGTGCATAGCATTCTTAATCATGTCCCCGAGGTGGCGATCTTTCTATCGCTCGCCCTCGGGTACGCACTCGGGGCGATCAAGTTCGGCTCCTTCCAGCTAGGCGGTGTGGGCGGTTCGCTGCTCGTCGCCGTCGTCGTCTCGCAGATCGGTATCTCGGTCGACGCGGGCGTGAAAAGCATCATGTTCGCGCTGTTCATCTACGCGGTGGGTTACGAAAGCGGCCCGCAGTTCTTCAACTCGCTCTCGCGCAAGACCTTGCGTGAGATTGCGATGGCGATCTTTCTGGCGGCGTCCGGTCTGGTCACGGTGCTGATCTGCGCCAAGATCTTCGGCTTCGACAAGGGCCTCGCCGCCGGTGTGGCCGGTGGCGGTCTGACGCAATCGGCCATCATCGGTACGGCCGGCGATGCGATTTCGCGTCTGGGTCTGCCCGTCGACGAGGTCAAACGGCTGCAATCCGAAGTGGCCATCGGCTACGCGGTGACCTACATCTTCGGCAGCCTCGGCGCGATCATCGTGTGCGCATCGCTCGTGCCCAAACTCATGGGCCGCACGCTCAAAGAAGACGCCAAGAAGGCCGAACTCGCGATGGCCGGCGGCCAGCAGGTGCTCAATGCCGATCAGGTCGATTCGCTGCCCGCGCTGGTGGGCCGTGTGTATCGCGTGACGACCGGGGCCGGCAAACGCGTGGTCGACATCGAGAAGCAACTCTCCGATGGCGTGACCATCGAGCGCTTGCGCCGTAACGGCAAGATCATCATCGCGACCGACGATCTGGTGCTCGAAACGGGCGACGACGTGATGCTCATCGGCCGCCGCGAAGCCGCCACCGAAGCATGGCGTCTGCTCGGCGACGAACAGCCGCCGTCACGCGACCTCGATATCCCGCTGCGCTTGCAGGACGTGGTGTTCGCCCGCAAGGGCGGCAACGGCAAGACGCTGGGCGAGCTCAAGGCTGGTGTCGAGCGCGATACTAAGCACGGCGTGTACATCGCCAAGATCACGCGGATGGGGCAACCCGTGCCGGTGCTCGACGACACCATCGCGTACCACGGCGACGTGGTCACGCTCTACGGTGCTGACAGCGACGTGCAACGCGCCGCCAAGGAAGCCGGCTATCCGGTCGCGTACTCGGTCAAGACCGACTACGTCTACATGGGCATCGGCATCGTGTTCGGTCTGCTCATCGGCTACATCGTGGTGAAGGTCGGCGGCATTCCGCTCACGCTCGGTAGCGGCGGCGGTGCGCTGTTGGCCGGTCTGGTGTTCGGCTGGCTGCGCGGCAAGCATCCGACCTTCGGCGCCATGCCGCTGGCGGCGAGTTCGCTGCTCAAAGAGCTGGGCCTTGCGACCTTCGTGACCTGCGTGGGGCTGTCTGCCGGTGCACAGGCATGGCAGACGCTGCAACAAAGCGGGGTTTCGATCTTCGTCGCCGGGGTGATCGTCACCATCGTGCCGCTGCTGCTCACGTACCTCTTCGGGCGCTATGTGCTGCGCTACGACAACGTGGCCATTCTGGCCGGTGCGTTGTCGGGCTCGCGCAGTGCCAACCCGGCCTTCGGCGAAATTCTCGACAAGGCCGAGAGCAACGTGCCGACGGTGCCGTTCGCCATTACTTATGCCATTGCCAACGTGTTGCTTACGTTGCTTGGACCGCTTGTGGTGTCGCTGTCCTAGTGCCGTATCGGGCCCTTTCCCCGAGGGCCCGGGCCAGCGAAAGTCTTTGCCCGATCGTTTGTCATTGCCAGTCAATGTCTGATCGCACTTGGTTGTTCATGGAGATAACGCTATGAAATCGAAGGAACTCGACGCACTCGCCAAACTCAGCCCGTTCGAATTCAAGGACACGCTGATCGAACTCGCGCAAGAGAATGGCGCACAGCGCTCGATGCTCAATGCCGGGCGCGGTAACCCGAACTTTCTCGCGCTCGAACCGCGTCACGGCTTCTTCCAGTTGGGACTGTTCGCGCTGTCGGAAGCCGCGCGTCAGTTCACGTACATGCCCGAAGGCGTGGGTGGTATTCCCCCGGGCAAGGGCGTCGAAGCACGCTGGCAGGATTTCGCCCGCGAGAATCATCAGGCCGAAGGGGTGAAATTCCTCGAGAAGGCCATCTCGTACATTCGCGATCAGATGGGCCTGAACGTGGAGGATTTCCTCACGGAAATGGTGCACGGCATTCTGGGCTGTAACTACCCGGTGCCGGACCGCATGCTCAAGAACACCGAGAAGATTTCGGCCAAGTACCTGCGCCGCGAGATGGTCGGCAAGCATCCGTTCACCGGCAACTTCGACCTGTTTGCTGTCGAAGGCGGCACGGCGGCCATGACGTATCTGTTCAACACGCTCAAGACCAACCATCTGCTGCAAGCCGGCGACACGATCGCGCTCGGCATGCCGATTTTCACGCCGTATATCGAAATTCCGGAACTGGCCGACTATCAGCTTCACGAAGTGAACCTGAACGCCGATCCGGAACTGGGCTGGCAGTATTCGAAGAAGGAACTCGACAAGCTGCTCGACCCGAAGATCAAGGCGTTCTTCCTCGTGAACCCGAGCAACCCGCCGTCGGTCAAGCTCGACGACGCCTCGCTCGACCATCTGGCTGCCATCGTCAAGAAGCGCCCGGACCTGATCATCCTCACCGATGACGTGTACGGCACGTTTGCCGACGACTTCCGCTCGCTGTTCGCCATCGCGCCGTACAACACGATTCTCGTGTACTCGTACTCGAAGTATTTCGGGGCCACGGGCTGGCGTCTGGGCGCGATCGCCACGCACGAGAAGAACGTGTTCGACGACAAGATCGCCAAGCTGCCCAAGGCGCAACGCGAAGGGCTGAATGCGCGCTACTCGTCGATCACGACCGAACCCGAGAAGCTCAAGTTTATCGACCGTCTGGTGGCCGACAGCCGCGCCGTGGCGCTGAACCACACCGCCGGTCTGTCGACGCCGCAGCAGGTGCAGATGGCGCTCTTCTCGCTGTTCTGCCTGATGGATGAGCCGGACGCCTACAAGCATGCCGTGAAGCGCATCATCCGCCGCCGCAAGGCCGTGATGTACCGCGCCGCCGGGATCACCGAGGAAACCGGCCCGAACACCGTCGACTACTACAACATTCTCGATCTGGAAGTCTCGGGCACGAAGATCTACGGCAAGGGCTTCGTCGACTGGTTCATGAAGAACATCGATCCGTCGGAAGTGCTGTTCCGTCTGGCCAAGGAAAGCGGCGTGGTGCTGCTGCCGGGCCGCGGCTTCGGCACGCTGCACCCGTCGGGCCGTGTGTCGCTCGCCAACCTGAACGAGCCGGATTACATCCAGATCGGTGCGACGGTGCGCAAGCTCATGGACGAGTACAACGAGCGGTATCTGGCCGGCGGTTCCGGTGGCGCCAGCAAGGGTGGCAAGAAGAAGTAAGCCACGCCTTCGCGTCACAAACGTCGACCACGGTGCCGCACGTCTAGCGTGCGGTACCGGCAGGCCCCCCCTCGATCGCCCCTCCATGGCGATCGATCATTGCCCGGGAACCACCTTCCCGGGCTTTTTTACGATGTGAAATCTGTGGGCCATCTCCCCGATGTGTGCCACGGCGGCAGGGTTGGGGCGGCTTGCAACATCGTTTTGCGACATTTCGTCGCGCCAATAAAAATGCCCGCACGAGGCGGGCAGAAGTCACTACAGGGGAAGTCACGCGTTATGAGCGTCGAACCCGTGAAAGAGTTCCCAAGGAAAGTGACTGGCAGCGTGTCATACGATCGACGTAAAATGGTCACTTGTCGCTAAACACCCCCCGATGTCGTCAGCGGCGCACGAAGCTCGCGAAACGACGCGCGCGTGGGGGTGGGTCTTCGGGTGTCGAATGTCGGTAAAGTCGGTCGTGCGCAGTGGCTTGACGATGGTCGCGTGTCTCAACGCCGTCACGTCGTCGGTCGCTCACGCACAGTCATTGTTCTCGGATCCCAATCCACCGTGTTTCACTGAGCAGAATGCCTTGTCCTACGGGTTGTGGGACCGCGGCCTTGCGCCTCAGTATTTTGTGCCGCCCCCCGAGCCAGCACCGGCGCCTGCTGCGCAGGACCCGGGCGTCTCGTCCGATCCCATTGCTCTGTTTGCCGGTGACGATCCGAATGCCGTTGCCGCCACTGTAGATCGCGAGGCGGCGCAGCGCGCAGCGTCAGCCGCTCAAGCCGCTGAGGCGGCGGGGCCTGCTGTGGGTGAGGGCGTAGCGAGTGCTGCTGCGGCGGCGGTGCCTGAAGGCGTTGCCAGTGCCGCACAGGCTGCGGGTGCCGACGGCGTGGCGAGTGAAGCCGCCGCACAGGCTGACGTACCGCCGCCGCCACCGCCATCGCCACCATTGCCCGCAGCCGACTTTGCCGTCGCGCCGGAATTGAGCGCCGACGGAACGGCGATTTCCGCGACGGCGCTGCTGGCACCGGGTGAAGTGGCGCCTGAGCCGGCCGCGCCTCCTCCGCCCCCGGATGTCGCTCCGCCCAATGGTTTCCTCGCCCGGGCATCCTGCTTGCGCGGGCAGCCGCGCACCGAGAGCTACGCCGCTCGCAACATCCGCATGCTCATGCGTCACGGGTTGGTGGTGCGCAACGAGAACCTGCCGCTCATCGCCTCGCGCAGCAAAACGCCGGGGGAAGGTGCTGTGGGTTTTCAGGTGCTCAACGAGCAGCCGTATCAGTTCAATCTGGGCATGAACAACAGCGGCATGACGACCACCGGCAAGATGCAGGGCACGGCCAATCTGTTGATGAACAACCCGCTCGGCATGTACGGCAAGTTCAACACGACGGTGAGTCAGGACTTGCAGAACGCCCGTCGCGATGCGACCAACCGCGATCTCACGGCCAACTACTCCGTGCCGCTCGATGCCGACTGGACGGTCGGGCTGACGGGCAAGACCAATGCGGCCACCGACCAGATTGCCACCGGCACCACGCAGACGCAGACGTTGCAATGGCGCGTGCGCCGAGCGTTCGATGTGACGTCGAACGGTTCGACCGGGATCGAGTTGCGCTACAACCGCAGCCGTACCGAAGACCCGAACGCCCTCCATACCTATGACAGTTACGCCGAGGTGGGCCTGAACCACACCCACTATCTCGGCACGTCCAAGCTGGATCTGTCGGTCATGCAGCGGCTCAACGCGCCGTGGATGCCGTCGTCGAGCGGGCCGCCCGGTTGGTCCTACCGATTCCAGTCGATCGACGCGAAGCTCACGGTGCCGTTCTGATGAACGCCAGCACCGCGTCGAGCGACGTGGTGCGTGCGAGCGAGGCCGGCAGGTCTGCAAAATGCTCGCTTTCCCCGAAGAGAATCACAGGCTTGCCGTAACGCACGGCAAGCCTGACTTCGTCGCGCGTGCCATGACTGCCCGGCAGCGCGACGATGACGTCGCTCGACAGCACGTTGATGGAATTGCGCGAGAGCGTACCCGGCGGCGCATCGGGCAGATGGCGCGGCAGCGGACTCACGATAGTGATTTCGACGAACGGATTCGGATAACCGGACAGGGGACGGTAGCCTTTTCCTACATCGGCACCGCCGTTTTCTCCCAATTCACTTTCCACCGCTTCTGTGGGCACTACGCCGATGCTGCGCCCTACGCGCCCGGGCACGGCGCAGAACGCTTCGCTCACGCTGGACATCACGCCTTGTCCACCGCCGGTGAGCAAATGGTAGCCGGCCGCCGCGAGTGCGTGACCGAGCGGGGCAGCGAGTTCAATCCACGGCTGCTTGCCGGAACCCATCACGCCGATGGTTTTGGAACGTTGGGGGAGGGGAGTCGCCGTCATATGGGAAGCGGGATTTACGCGCTGCCGATCATAAACGAATTCACGCCGCCGCGACGAGCAGACCCGCACGTGTAAACGCGGGTAAAACGCGGGGGAATCGTCGGCAAGTTGTACGTGAGCCGCAGGCAAAAAAAACCCGCCGGATGGGCGGGTGAGGAAGCAGGCCTCCCACGGGGAAGTGAAAGCCTGATCTCGCGAGGTGTATGCGAGATGCGTTAGTATCGTGATCTAGTGGGTCGTTGGCTATGGGCTAAGTCCTAAAGTGCATGTCAGACGCTTTCCATTTCCATTTCGTACACTTTCTGACGCAGCGAGTCTTTCCATGAGTGAACCGATCGAATCCGCCGCCTCCGCTGATGCTGCCGATGCCGCCGATGCTGCGCAAATTGCGGCTATGCAAGGCCTGCGTACGGCGCTGCTGGCACAACACAAAGTGCTGATCGCCAACGACCGCCAGCAGTACGAGGCGGTGTTCGGTGCCGTGCCGACTGGCCGCTTCGTCCAACTGCTGACGGAAGATCCTTGGTTCCGGTGGCTCGATCCGCTCTCGCGCCTGATCGTCGCGATCGACGAGTGGCAGGAACAGACACCGCCGACCGCCGCCAGTGGTATCGCGCTGGCGGACATGGCTGCCAAATTGTTTAGGGATGCCGACGAAGAGTTTGGCGAGCGATATCGTTTGGCGCTGCAACAGGCCCCCGAGGCCGTGATGGGGCAGGGCCGTGTCGTCGCGGCACTGCGCACCGTGCCGCAGTCGCCCCCTTCGGCATCGGGTACCTCGGACGCATCGGGTCAAAAGGACGCCGACACATCCCCGAAGTCGTAGCATCGGGCCGAAAACGAGGGCGACAGCGCTTGAGCAGGGTGATGCCGGACCGTCAAGCCGAATATTTGTTCCGGGGCTGATCGTTTTTTGGGCAAGGCTCTTGACAGCCCCTAAGCACGGGCGATCTGAGCGACAAGGGTCAGGTTATCCAGTGGGTTATCCACAAAGGGTGTGGACAACTTTTCTCGCGAGACGCGAACCCGTCCGTGTTTTTTTCCCTGATTGCGCCCCGGCACCGTTTCGGCATGCAGACCGAAATCGTCTGGCCCCGTGGGATTGTTGGACGCTGGCTCTATGGCGGCACGCGCGCTGCTGCCACAATAACGGCTTGCCCGGCGGCCCATCCATCGAAAGCACGTATTCGTCGCAACCACACGCCGCCGGTTGCCGTCGCCCCGACCGCCCCCCGTCGACCCGTTGCCCCGCTACCCCGTTAATGACCACTACGCCTATCGTGCTGCTGGTGCTGCTCTCTGCACTGATGCACGCCACTTGGAACGCCTTTCTCCACGCAAGCCCCGACCGCGTCTGGCAAATCGGCCTGATGGCGGTGCCGCAATTCCTTGCGGCCGTGGTCGGCATCGTGTTGTTGCCGCTGCCACCGGTGCAGGTCTGGCCGCTGATCTTGCTGTCGGCGTGTGCGCAGGTCGGCTATACCGTGGCGCTGATCCGCGCGTATCGGGTAGGGGAATTCGGGCAGATCTATCCGATTGCGCGGGGCATCTCCCCCTTATTGATCTCCGGGGCGGCGCTGTTGCTCGCGGGCGAGTGGCCCTCCGGCACCGCCGCCCTCGGCATCACATGTATCTGCGCCGGCATTCTCACGCTCGCGCTGCGCGGGCGTCGTTTCTCGGGTGATAGCGTACCTGCCGCCTTGCTCACCGGCGTGTTCATCGCGGCCTACACGGTCGTGGATGGCTTTGGCGTGCGGATGTCGAACGGCAACGGCTTCGGCTATATCGCGTGGGCCTATTTGTTCGCCAGCGTGCCGCTCGTCGGGGGCGTGTGGAAATTGCGGGGCGGTTGGCGCGGAATGTTCTTTGCGCCGCGCCGGCGCGTGATCGAGGCGCTCGGGGCTGGGGTGGTCGCGCAGTGCGCTTACGGCATGGTGGTGTTCGCGCTGCAATTTCTGCCGATGGGTGTGGTCTCGGCGCTGCGCGAATCGAGTGCCATCTTTGCGGTGCTCCTCGGCTGGCTCTTCCTGCGCGAGAAGCTCAACGCGCGCCGTCTGGTGGCGTGCAGTCTGGTCGTGGGCGGCGCGGTCCTGATCAAACTCGGTGCATGAGCCGGTACCAGAGACATTCTCCGGCACCGGTTTTTCCTGCATTCACCCGCGCGGCCAAAGCTCCGCACGATGGGCCGTAATGGCCGCCACCACGATTTCGCGCATGCCGTGACCGTCGGTCGATTCGAGATGTTCGAGAATCGTCATGCGCATGCGCGGTGCCCAGAAGCGCCGCAAGTGCCCCGCAATGCTCTCGAGCGCTTCGTCGCGGTCGGGCATCGTCTCGAAGAAATCGCCGATCTGATTGGCCATCTTGACCAGATTGTCGGTGTCCATGATCTGTTCTGTCCCCTCTCGTAATCCGCTGTCTTTGCGTTGGTCCGCTAATCCGTCACTTGACTGGTCCGCTGCACGGGGCCGGCCCGTGGACAATCCTGCGTCCGCCGCATCGTCTCATGGCGTTGGACGATGAAGCCCGCCGGCACCCGGCGATGGACGCGGATTGTCCTGGTTGCTCCTTACACAAACCCGGCCAAACTTACCCCGCGTTCGCTTCGGCCGCGCCTTGTGCGTGGCCCAGAAACGCTTCCTGCTGACGGTTGAAGTCCGAGTACTGGCGCTGCCAATCCGACGGCTGTGCCACCGGCGAGACCTGCACCGCCGTCACCTTGTACTCGGGGCAGTTGGTCGCCCAGTCCGAGTTGTCGGTCGTGATGACGTTGGCCCCCGACTCCGGGAAGTGGAACGTCGTGTACACCACGCCCGGCTGCATGCGATCGCTCACGATCGCGCGCAGCACCGTCTCGCCGGCACGGCTCTGAATGCCGACCCAGTCGCCATCCTTCACGCCGCGCTCTTCCGCGTCATGGGGGTGGATCTCGAGCCGGTCTTCACTGTGCCAGTGGTTGTTGTCGGTACGACGCGTCTGCGCGCCGACGTTGTACTGCGACAGAATCCGGCCCGTGGTCAGAATGAGCGGGAAGCGGCGCGTCACCTTCTCGTCGGTCGGCACGTACTGCGTAATCAGGAACTTGCCCTTGCCGCGCACGAATTCGTCGATGTGCATGACCGGGGTGCCTTCCGGCGCTTCGGCGTTACACGGCCATTGCACGCTGCCCAACTCGTCGAGTCTGGCGTAGCTCACGCCGCTGAAGGTCGGCGTCAGGCGGGCAATCTCGTCCATGATTTCCGACGGGTGCGAGTAGTTCATCTCGTAGCCCAGACGCTTGGCGAGCATGATCGTCACTTCCCAGTCGGCGTAGCCACCGCGCGGCGGCATCACCTGACGCACGCGCGAGATACGGCGCTCGGCGTTGGTGAACGTGCCGTCCTTCTCCAGGAACGACGAACCGGGCAGCAGCACGTGGGCGTACTTGGCGGTTTCGTTCAGGAAGATGTCCTGCACGACGATGCACTCCATCTGCTCCAGCGCGTGGGTCACGTGCTGCGTGTTCGGGTCGGACTGAACGATGTCTTCGCCTTGGCAGTACAGGCCCATGAAGGTGCCCGAGAGTGCGGCATCGAACATGTTCGGAATCCGCAGGCCCGGCTCCGCTTGCAGCTCGACGCCCCATTCGGCTTCGAACAGTGCACGCGCGCTCGCGTCCGAAACGTGGCGATAGCCCGGCAGTTCGTGCGGGAACGCGCCCATGTCGCATGAGCCTTGCACGTTGTTCTGACCGCGCAGCGGGTTCACGCCCACGCCTTCGCGGCCGATGTTGCCGGTGACCATCGAGAGGTTGGCGATGCCGATCACCGTCGTGGAACCTTGCGCATGCTCGGTCACGCCCAGCCCGTAGTAAATCGCTGCGTTGCCGCCCGTGGCGTACAGACGCGCGGCGCCACGCACCAGATGCGCCGGCACACCGGTGTGGATTTCCGTGGCTTCCGGCGAGTTCTCTGCACGGGTGACGAAGTCACGCCATTGGCCGAAGGCGCGGTCTTCGCAGCGCTCGGCGATGAAGTCATCCGCCATCAGGCCTTCGGTGACGATTACGTGGGCGAGGGCGTTGACCATCGCTACGTTCGTGCCGGGGCGCAGTTGCAGGTGGTAGTCGGCGTGGATGTGCGGGCTCTTCACCAGATCGATGCGGCGCGGGTCGATCACGATCAGCTTGGCGCCTTCGCGCAGACGCTTCTTCATGCGTGAGCCGAACACCGGGTGACCGTCGGTCGGGTTCGCACCCATCACCAGAATCACGTCGGAGTGTTCCACCGATTTGAACGTCTGCGTACCGGCCGATTCGCCGAGCGTGGCCTTCAGGCCGTAGCCGGTCGGCGAGTGGCACACACGGGCGCAGGTGTCGACGTTGTTGTTGCCGAAGGCAGCGCGCACGAGTTTTTGCACGAGGTAGTCTTCCTCGTTCGTGCAGCGCGACGACACCAGACCGCCGATCGAGTCGCGGCCGTATTTGGCCTGAATGCGCTTGAACTCCGACGCGGCGTAGTCGAGTGCCTCGTCCCACGACACTTCCTGCCACGGGTCGGTGATCTTCTTGCGGATCTTCGGCGTGAGGATGCGGTCCTTGTGCGTGGCGTAGCCCCATGCAAAGCGGCCCTTCACGCAGGCATGGCCTTCGTTGGCCTGACCGTCCTTGTGCGGCACCATGCGCACGACTTCATTGCCCTTCATCTCCGCCTTGAGCGAGCAGCCGACGCCGCAATAGGCGCAGGTGGTGACCTTGGCGTGCTCGGCCTGACCGAGGTGAATGACCGACTTCTCTTGCAGCGTTGCGGTCGGGCAGGCGGCCACGCAGGCGCCGCACGACACGCATTCCGAATCCATGAACGGCTGATCCTGCCCCGGCGACACGCGCGCTTCGAAGCCGCGGCCCGAGATCGTCAGCGCGAAAGTGCCCTGCGTTTCTTCACAGGCGCGCACGCAGCGATTGCAGACGATGCACTTCGAGGCGTCGTAGGTGAAGTAGGGGTTGGTTTCGTCTTTCTGGCTGTCGAAGTGGTTGGCGCCGTCGAAGCCGTAGCGCACTTCGCGCAGGCCGGTGACACCCGCCATGTCCTGCAACTCGCAGTCGCCGTTGGCCGCACAGGTCAGGCAGTCGAGCGGGTGATCGGAGATGTACAGCTCCATCACGCCCTTGCGCAGCTCCTGCAACTTCGGCGTTTGCGTGCGCACTTTCATGCCCGGCTCAACGGGCGTGGTGCACGACGCGGGGAAGCCGCGACGGCCTTCGATTTCCACCAGACACAGGCGGCACGAGCCGAACGGCTCCAGCGAGTCGGTGGCGCACAGCTTGGGCACATTCACGCCGCCTTCGGACGCCGCACGCATGATCGACGTGCCGGCGGGCACGGTGATCTGCTCGCCGTCGATCTCGAGTGTGACTTCTTTCTGCGACTCGCGACGCGGCGTGCCGTAATCCTTTTCGAACATCGGGTCCATCATGGTGAGGGCTCTCCTAGGCGGCCTTAGTCGGCTGGTTCGATGCTTCAGCCGCGCCGAAGTCTTCGGGGAAATGGTTCAGTGCCGACAGCACGGGGTAGGGCGTCATGCCGCCCATTGCGCACAGTGAGCCGGCCAGCATGGTGTCGCACAGGTCGCGCAGCAGCTTGATCTGTTTGGGGCGGTCGCGCCCGTCGATGATCCGGTCCATCACTTCGACGCCACGCGTCGAGCCGATGCGGCACGGTGTGCACTTGCCGCACGATTCGATGGTGCAGAACTCCATCGCGTAGCGCGCCAGCTTGGCGAGATCGACGGTGTCGTCGTGGGCCACGATGCCGCCGTGACCGAGTACGGCCCACAGCGCGGCAAACGCTTCGTAGTCGAGCGGCGTGTCCCACTGTGATTCGGGCAGATAAGAGCCGAGCGGGCCGCCGACCTGCACCGCGCGCAGCGGACGGCCGGTGATGGCACCGCCGCCGTAGTCGTACAGAATCTCGCGCAGCGTGACACCGAAGGCCTTCTCGATCAGGCCGCCGTACTTGATGTTGCCCGCGAGCTGAATCGGCAGCGTGCCGCGCGAGCGGCCCATGCCGAAGTTCTTATAGAAGTCGGCGCCGCGATCCATGATGATCGGCACCGAGGCCAGCGAGATCACGTTGTTGATGACCGTCGGCTGGCCGAACAAGCCTTCGATGGCGGGCAGCGGCGGCTTGGCGCGCACGACACCGCGCTTGCCTTCGAGGCTCTCGAGCAGCGCGGTTTCTTCGCCGCAGACATACGCGCCGGCGGCCTTGCGCACTTCCAGATGGAACGTCTTGCCCGAGCCGAGGATGTTCTCGCCAAGGTAGCCGGCGGCCTGTGCATTGACGATAGCTTCATTGAGCACATCGATCGAATGCGGGTACTCGCTGCGCACGTAGATATAGCCGCGCGTGGCGCCGACGGCGATGCCGCCGATCGTCATGCCTTCGACGAGCACGAGCGGATCGCCTTCCATCAGCATGCGGTCGGCAAACGTGCCGGAGTCGCCTTCGTCGGCGTTGCAGACGATGTACTTCTGCGCCGACGGCGTGTTCAGCACGGTCTTCCACTTGATACCGGTCGGGAAGGCTGCGCCGCCGCGGCCGCGCAGGCCCGAATCGGTCACTTGCGTGACGATGGTGGCACCGTCCATGGCGAGGGCGTTGCGCAGACCGCGATAGCCGTCGTGGGCGACGTAATCGTCGACCGAGACCGGATCGGTCACGCCCACGCGAGCGAACGTGAGACGTTCCTGCTGCTTCAGATACGGGATTTCTTCGGTCAGACCGAGTGCGAGCGGATGATCGCCGCCGGTGATGACGTTTGCATCGAACAGGGCCGGCACGTCGTCGACTTCGACCGGGCCGTAGGCGACGCGGCCTGCCGGCGTGGCGACTTCGAGCAGCGGTTCGAGCCAGAGCATGCCGCGCGTGCCGTTGCGCACCAGCTCGATGGCGATGCCGCGTGCGGCCGCTTCAGCGACGATGGCCTCGGCGACTTCATCGGCACCGAGGGCGAGGGCGGCAGAGTCGCGCGGCAGGTAGAGACGCACGGTGCCGGTCGATGGGCTGGATTGGGCGGGAGCTTGGCTCATACGGCATCCTTCGCGCGGGCGAGCAGGCGGTCGAATTTCTCGGGGGTGACGCGCGCGTGCAGCTTGTCGTCGATGGTGATGGCCGGCGACGTGGCGCACTGGCCAAGGCAAAACACGGGTTCGAGCGCGACGTCGCCGCTATGGGCGTGCATCGCGCAACCGATGACGCGCTCGGCATGCGCCACGAGGGCATCGGCGCCCATGCTCTGACAGGCTTCGGCACGACAAATCTGCACCACGTGGCGCGGCGGCGCACTGGTGCGGAAGTGGTGATAGAACGTGATCACGCCGTGAACTTCGGCGCGCGAGAGATTGAGGGCGTTGGCGATAACGGGCACGGCGTCCGGGGGAACGAAGCCGAAGGCTTCCTGAACGTCGTGGAGGATGGGCAATAGCGGCCCTTCCTGCGCTGCATGAGCGTCCAGAATCGCTTGCACCGTCGCGACGGAATAAGCCTCGCGCATGGCAGTTGTCTCCTGTTTGGCTTGCCGGGGGGACGGCGCACCTGCGGGTATGAATATGTTTTGTCTACCGCAATTAAATTCCGGCAAACCTGTTCGGCTTGCCCCGGGGCGAGAGGCCCGATAAAAACGCATCCGGAAGACGCGGCTCGGGTCTAGCGATTAGCGTTGACGCCGGATGCGTGTGCGGCACATAGCCCCCACCATATGCCGCACGAGCTGGCCTCTCGCCCGTTGCTTACATCATGAACCGGAACTGCCAAGCCTCGCTGATCTGCGAGCGGCTTGTCGCCCACTTTCCCGGGCGGCGCTTCGTCACGTCTGGGGCGGCATGGGGAGTGGCCGTCTTGTCGGTGCCGAAGCATCAGTATGTGAAACACGATATATGATATACGGTATACGTGCAATAGTTTGGGAGGGGGTTTGGCAGGCTCGTTTACCCGAGGTCGCCGGGGTGCGGGTGATTTGGGTAACGCGACGATGCGAAAGACGAGGTGAAGCGGGGCGTCGGCGAGCGCGACGAAGAGAGGGCAGCTAATAGAGTATGCCGTGGAGTCGGCGCAGAGGCGCGAGGAAACAAAAAAGCCAGCGGCACGAGTGTGCGGCTGGCTTTCTTTGTGCGCAGATGCGATGCGCTTGGCGGACGTCAGTCGCCATACAGATCGATCAGTCGAGGAAGTCGCAATGCTCTTCGACGAACGCGGCCAGACCGAGGGTGTGGTCGCGCGCGAGCTTCTCGGCCAGTTCCGTATCGCGTTTTTCCAGTGCGGTAATGATCTTCAGGTGGTCGACAATCGAGCGTGCGGCCCGGTCGTTCTGAGCGATCGTTACTTTACGGATGGCACGTACGTGAATGAACAGGTTCTTGATGGTGTTCGCAATCGCTTGCGAGCCGCCAAGATTGATCAGCGCCTGATGAAAGTCGATGTTGGCGTCGGAATACTCTTCGATGTGATCCGTCGGCGGTGCATTGACGAATTCATCGAACAGATGACGCAGCTTCGCGATTTCGTCATCCGATGCGTGCAGTGTTGCCAGACGGGCCGACATACCTTCGAGGGCGGCCCACATCTGAATCATCTCGACGATTTCACGCTTGGTCTTGCGGATGATGAAGATGCCACGACGCGGCACGGTGCGCAGAAAACCTTCCTGTTCCAGCAAGGTCATCGCTTCGCGAATCGGTGTGCGCGAAACGCCAAGCTCCTGGATGAGCTGACGCTCGTCCAGGCGGATCTCTTCTTTCCGGTTATAGATATCAGCGTCGGCGATGGCTTTTTTCAGCCGCGCATACGCCTGATTACGAAAACTCGTGGTGGTATCGATCGGCCCCAGCGCGAGTGGTGTCACTCGCTCCGGAGTTGGGGTGATCAGGGACATGCAATAGTCTCCTAGGTATTACGGCCTCCTCAGAGGCGCAATGCTTGCTGCCCCACGACGGTTGCCGGCTTCGTGACGAGTTTACCCGATTCGATTGCCTGCGTGGTTTCCGCCAGGTAAGCGAAGCGGCCGTTCTTCTCGGCCTTTTCAAGCATCGACGCCGGCAGCGATGCATACAGATGAACCATGGCAATACCGGTGGCGAGGGCGGCAGCGAGGGCGAGCAAAGTCAGCGCAGCGACAAACATGATGACACTCCTGAAAGACGAAAATTGATCAGTACGTGGGGGAGAACTTGCTTTGCATTGTATGTCGCAACGCAGCAAGTCTCAAGATATACTACATACGGAATATCAAAATTTATCGTTTTTCGGGACATTCTATGGGTGTCACCCCCAGTCGATAGGCCGATTTTGTCTCTTTTTCCGATAGTGCCGGGCGGGTCGATGCGCGGCGCTGACCTCCTCAAGTGTCCGGTTGGCGTGCAAGAGTGTGGATTTCGGGACGCGCTGATCGTGCGCTGTCAGTCGCGTGCTCGAAGGTGTCCTCAAAAAGGGGAAAACGGTGATATTGCGTTGCCGCGAAACCACAGCCGGTATTGCGTACATCCGGCAGGCAAGCGGCGAAGGTGCCCAAAAAGGGCCAAATACAAATCGGGACCGACGGGGCAGGGCACGACTGCGGCGGGGCCACCCTGAGGTTGTTGCCGCAACCGGCCCTGCTATATAGATAGGGTGCGTGACAAGCGAAGTGCAACGCGCCCGCCTGCCACACACCCTATATCAGTAGCGATTTCCCGCTAACGGCTCGGGCTCGCCCCAGTTCGAGCAAGTTCGCTCAGGCGGCCTTGGCCAGCCGTGCCTGCGCAGCGGCGACGGCATCGGGCTGGGTCATGAACTCGCGTTGCTGAATCAGCGCGAGCACGACATCGAGCGTCGGGGTCGGTACGGCGGCGAGGCGGCCCATTTCCTGAACGACGGAGACGAGCGGATCGATTTCCATCGCCCGGCCGCGCTCGAGATCCTGAAGCATCGACGTCTTGTGCGAACCCACGGCACCGGCACCATTGATACGGCGCTCGACGTCGACGCGGAAATGCACGCCGAGTTTGTCGCCGATCGCTTTGGCTTCGAGCATCATCGCGCGGGCGACGGCACGTGTGCCGGGATCGCTGGCGATGATGTCCAACGTGCCGTGCGTCAGCGCCGAGATCGGGTTGAAGCAGAGGTTGCCCCACAGCTTGAGCCAGATCTCATCGCGGATGTTTTCGCGAATCGGGGCGTCGAGTCCGCCTTCGGTCATGATTTTTGCCAGCGCTTCGACGCGCGGCGTACGCTCACCGCTGGCTTCGCCGAGCGGAAACTTGTTGCCGTACACGTGCTGAATCACGCCGGGCGCGACGACTTCGGTGGCCGGATAAACGACGCAGCCGATGGCGCGTTCGGGGCCGAGCTGGCGCCACTGACGGCCGCCCGGATCGATGCTCTCGAGGGTGCTGCCCTCCAGCGCGCCGCCGTGCTTATAGAAGTACCAGTAGGGAATGCCATTCACGGCGGTTACCACCGCAGTGTCCGGCCCGATGAGCGGCTGCATGGCGTCGAGTACCGCCGGCACCGAGTGCGCCTTGAGCGCGATGATGACGTAGTCCTGCGGACCGAGCTCACGCGGGTCATCGGTGCAACGCAGCTGGGCGACGCGTTCTTCGCCGTCGATCAACAACTTGAGTCCGTGCTCACGCATCGCCGCGAGATGCGGTCCGCGCGCCACCAGACTGACATCGGCCCCGGCGCGCGCAAGCTGCACGCCGAGATAACCACCGATGGCACCGGCGCCATAGATGCAAATCTTCATGAAGTCTCCCTCCACAAATGGTCAATCGAAACTTGGCCTTTTATTTTTCTAATATCAAATGTTGTATATCGTATATCACAAGGCGGGAAGCACCAAGCTTTCCTGTCACTTAACGTGTCATGGTTTCCCCGCGGTCGGTCTGCCAAGGGGGGGAGGGATGTGTGAGCGCGACCGTCAATGCGTGCAGATGAATTGACGGGAAAAGCGGTGGGCGAGTGAATTATTACGGTGTGTTACAGCGAGGTCGAGCCTTCGGCGATAGGAAGTTCTTGTGAGAGAAATTATCAAAAATATCGTCTTGTGCTCGTTTTAAAAATCCTCAAGGATGCCGATATAAAAGGGCGGAGCGCCTTATCCAGCGTGCCTCCCGGATCAGGTTAACTCCTTAGTATTTTCGCATTGCGTTGTTGCGGCGCTCCAGCCTACAGTTGCCTTACTGTATCTAGCCGCCACTTGGAACAGTGCCTCGCGTGCCGTGGACGTTTTCGAAACAATGGACCGAAAACGCCTGCGGCACGCGAGGGGGATAGCGAGAAAAGCAATAAATTAGTGTTGACTTATATCTGATATATCGTATATTTCGTTCGGTATATTTGCGGTGGACGACGTCGCATCGCAAGCATCAGAGACAAAGTCGACGAGGCCAAGACCTCGTAAAAGCATACCCAGGGGGCATAGACCCCATCCGGAAGGTGTTGTTGTTGTGAAGCTGTCAAACAACTGAAAACCGATGGAGGAGGTACAAGTGGAGACGACAAATCAACACGGTAAGACATCCGTGTTCGCGAGCCCTTGGGTTCAGCTCGCGTTCGGCGTGATTTGTATGGCGATGATCGCCAACTTGCAATACGGGTGGACGCTGTTCGTCAATCCGATCGATGAAAAGTATCACTGGGGCCGCACGGCCATTCAGGTGGCATTCACGATCTTCGTGGTCACCGAAACGTGGCTGGTGCCGATTGAAGGCTATCTGGTCGACCGCTTCGGTCCGCGTCCGGTGGTAGTGGGCGGCGGTCTGCTTTGCGGGGTGGCGTGGGTGTTGAATGCCTATGCCGATTCGCTGGCGATGCTGTATTTCGCCGCGGCAGTGGGGGGTGTCGGTGCCGGTGCTGTCTATGGCACTTGCGTGGGTAACGCGCTCAAGTGGTTCCCGGCAAACCGGGGTCTGGCCGCAGGGCTGACGGCAGCGGGCTTCGGTGCAGGCTCGGCCCTGACCGTGGTGCCGATTGCCAACATGATCAAGAGCAGCGGCTACGAAAACACCTTCCTGGTGTTCGGTCTTGGCCAGGGCATCATCGTGCTGGTACTGGGTCTCGCGCTCGCTGCGCCGCCGGCCGCCTTCGAGGCACTCAAGAAGCTCGCCCCGGGTGCACGCCGCTACGACGCCAAGCCGACCGAAGTCATGCGCAGCCCGGTGTTCTGGCTGATGTATCTGATGTTCGTGCTGATGGCCGCTGGCGGTCTGATGGCAACGGCTCAGCTCGGCCCGATCGCTAAGGACTACGGTCTGGACGGCACGCCTGTCTCGCTGATGGGCCTGACGCTGCCGGCACTGACCTTCGCATTGGCCATCGACCGGGTACTGAACGGGGTGACGCGTCCGATCTTCGGCTGGATTTCCGACAAGATCGGTCGTGAAAACACGATGTTCATCGCCTTCGCGATGGAAGCCGCGGGTATCTACGCACTGTCGGTCTGGGGTCAACACCCGGTCGCGTTCGTGATTCTCACGGGTCTCGTGTTCTTCGCCTGGGGTGAAATCTACAGCCTGTTCCCGGCCACTTGCGCCGACACCTTCGGTTCGAAGTACGCCGCGACCAACGCCGGCATGCTCTACACCGCCAAGGGGACGGCCGCATTGCTGGTGCCATTTACCAGCGTCATCACCGCCACAACAGGTAGCTGGCACGCCGTGTTCATGATTGCAGTCGTCATGAATGCCACGGCCGCCGTACTTGCGCTCTTCGTGCTCAAGCCGATGCGCGCCCGACTGGCCCAACGTTACGCGGACAGCAGTGCCCGCGCCGACGAGGTCATTACCAAACCAGCAGACTTGTCCCGCAGTACGACCTGAGGAACAGGCGCCGGCAGGAGTGCCGCGCGCGACACCACCAGACTTAACGGGGTAGCGCGCGCGGCATGCAAGACAGTATTGAAGTCCTAAAGTAATCGTCAGCGAAAGACGACGCAACACTGAAACCGGAAAAATTGGAGGAGAGAATTATGTCCATTGCGATGACCGTGCCAGTCGGCAAGGCGGAAAACAACACCGCGGGCGACACGCTCAAAGACAGCAGCCGACACGCGAACATCGTGTCCGAGGCAGAAACGACTGATGGTTTCCATCTGGTCATCGATGCCCTGAAAGCGAACGACATTGACACTATCTTTGGTCTGGTGGGGATTCCCATCACCGATCTGGCCCGCCTCGCGCAAGCGGAAGGCATGCGCTTCATCGGTTTCCGTCATGAGCAGCACGCCGGCAACGCTGCCGCCATTGCTGGCTACATGACCCAGAAGCCCGGCATTTGCCTTACGGTGTCCGCACCGGGTTTCCTGAACGGCCTGACGGCACTGGCGAACGCCACCACCAACTGCTTCCCGATGATCTTGATCAGCGGCTCGAGCGAGCGCGAGATCGTCGACTTGCAGCAGGGTGATTACGAAGAGATGGACCAGCTCAACGCTGCCAAGCCGTACTGCAAAGCCGCCTACCGCGTGCTGCATGCAGAAGACATCGGCGTGGGCGTGGCCCGTGCGATTCGCGCAGCCGTGTCGGGCCGTCCGGGTGGCGTGTATCTGGACCTGCCGGCCAAGCTGCTGGCTCAGACCCTCGATGCGCAGAAGGCGAAAGATTCGCTGATTCGTGTGATCGACGCGGCACCGCGTCAGATCCCGGCACCGGACTCGGTGAAGCGCGCACTCGACGTGATCAAGAACGCCAAGCGTCCGCTGATTCTGCTGGGCAAGGGCGCAGCCTACGCGCAAGCCGACGCAGATATTCGCGCGCTGGTGGAAAAGTCGGGCATTCCGTATCTGCCGATGTCGATGGCCAAGGGCCTGCTGCCCGATACGCATGAACAATCGGCGGCCGCCGCACGCTCGTTCGTGTTGCAGGAAGCTGACGTGGTGGTGCTGATCGGTGCTCGCCTGAACTGGCTGCTCGCGCACGGCAAGGGCAAGACGTGGGGCGCCGCACCGAAGAAGTTCGTGCAGATCGACATCTCGCCGACGGAAATCGACAGCAACGTGGCGATCGCCGCACCGGTGATCGGCGATATCGGCTCGTGCGTGTCGGCACTGTTGGCCGGCATCGACAGCAACTTCGGCAAGCCGAGTGCTGAGTGGACGGGCGCGATTGCGGAACGCAAGAACAAGAATCTGGCCAAGATGGCTGCAACGCTCGACCAGAATCCGTCGCCGATGAATTTCCACAGCGCACTGCGCTCGATTCGCGACGTGCTGAAAGCGTACCCGGACATCAACCTGGTGAACGAAGGCGCGAACACGCTGGACTATGCCCGCAGCATCATCGACCAGTACCAGCCGCGCAAGCGCTTTGACTCGGGTACGTGGGGAATTATGGGTATCGGCATGGGCTTCGCGATCGGCGCAGCCGTGACGAGCGGCAAGCCGGTGGTGGCGATCGAAGGCGACAGCGCCTTCGGTTTCAGCGGTATGGAACTGGAAACGATCTGCCGTTACGACCTGCCGGTCACGACGATCATCTTCAACAACAACGGCGTGTATCGCGGCACCGACGTGAACCCGACCGGTGGCAAGGACGTGGCCCCGACGGTGTTCGTGAAGGGCGCGCGCTACGACAAGATGATCGAAGCCTTCGGTGGCATCGGTTACCACGTCACGACGCCGGAAGAACTGACGAAGGCGTTGCAAGACGCCATCAAGTCGGGCAAGCCGACGCTGATCAACGCCGTGATCGACGAAGCGGCGGGCACGGAAAGCGGCCGCCTGACCAATCTGAATCCGCAAAGCGCGGCGATGAAAAAGTAACTCGAGTCAATTAAGGAGACATGACATGAGCAAACCCCTCGAAGGCATCAAGATCATCGACTTCACGCACGTGCAAGCCGGCCCGGCCTGCACCCAGTTGCTGGCATGGTTCGGTGCGGACGTGATCAAGGTGGAGCGCCCGGGTTCGGGCGACGTGACGCGTAATCAACTGCGCGACATTCCCGAGGCCGACGCGCTGTACTTCACGATGCTCAACAGCAACAAGCGCTCGCTGACGCTGGACACGAAGACGCAGGAAGGCAAGGAAGTGCTGGAGAAGCTGGTGCGTGAATCGGACGTGCTGGTGGAAAACTTCGCACCGGGCGCACTGGACCGCATGGGCTTCACGTGGGAGCGTCTGAACGAACTGAACCCGAAGCTGATCGTGGCATCGGTGAAGGGCTTCTCGGACGGTCACCACTACGAAGACCTGAAGGTCTACGAAAACGTGGCGCAGTGCGCCGGTGGTGCAGCCTCGACGACGGGCTTCTGGGACGGTCCTCCCACGGTGTCGGCCGCAGCACTGGGCGACAGCAACACGGGTATGCACCTGGCGATCGGTATTCTGACGGCGCTGATCGGTCGCGGCCAGACGGGCCGTGGTCAGAAGGTGGCCGTGTCGATGCAAGATTCGGTCATCAACCTGTGCCGCGTGAAGCTGCGCGACCAGCAGCGTCTGGACCGTGTCGGCTTCCTGGAAGAGTATCCGCAGTACCCGCACGGCGAGTTCAGCGACGTGGTGCCCCGTGGCGGTAACGCCGGCGGCGGCGGCCAACCGGGCTGGGTGCTGAAGTGCAAGGGCTGGGAAACGGACCCGAACGCTTACATCTACTTCACGATTCAGGGCCACGCCTGGGAACCGATTTGCCGCGCACTGGGCAAGCCGGAGTGGATCAGCGATCCGAACTACGCTACGGCGCAAGCCCGTCAGCCGCACATCTTCGACATCTTCAAGACGATCGAAGAATGGCTCGCCGACAAGACGAAGTTCGAAGCAGTGGACATCCTTCGCAAGTTCGATATTCCTTGCGCACCGGTGCTGTCGATGAAGGAAATCGCGAACGATCCGTCGCTGCGCGCATCGGGCACGATCGTGGAAGTGCCGCACAAGGAACGCGGTTCGTACCTGACGGTCGGCAGCCCGATCAAGTTCTCGGGCCTGAAGCCGGAAATCACGGGGTCGCCGCTGCTGGGCGAGCACACGGAAGAAATTCTGGCCGAGCTGGGCTACAGCAAGGATCAGATTGGCAAGCTGCATACCGCCAAGGCGATCTAATCGGTTGTTATGAACTGACGTAGGTAGTTGTGCAGGTGCCGCACCTTTTTCGGGGGCGGCACCTGTTGTCGCTTTTTCGGGACCGCATTGTCTTTTGATTCATGTATTTTTGTGGCATGTTTTAGCAACTACGCATCATCCCCCACAAAACAGCAGGAGACACCATGAGCGCATCGGTGGACGCAGCACAGTTGGTTCAGGTCGTCGGCGACGCCATCGTCGTGGCCGACCCGAAGAACATCATCACGTTGTGGAACGCCGGCGCCGAAAAGATGTTCGGCTTCACGGCCAGCGAAGCGGTCGGGCAACCGCTGGACATCATCATCCCGGAACGCCTGCGCCATCGTCACAACGAAGGCTATGAAAAAACCATGGCCACCGGCGAAACGAAGTACGGCAGCGATTTGTTGAAGGTGCCGGCGACGCACAAGGATGGGCGCGCGATGTCGATTGCTTTTACCGTGGCCCTGTTGCGCGACGCGCAAGGGCAGGTGAGCGGCATCGTCGCCGTCATTCGCGACGAGACCGCCCGCTTTCAGGAAGACCGCCAACTCCGCAAACGGCTCGCTGAACTCGAAGCCAAAGTCGGCGAGCTGAGCAGTACCCGCGCCTGATTCTGCCCCTCATGTGTTGATGCACGCCTGCCGCACTCGCGGCAGGTTCTGTTTTTCCCGCTTTCCGTCCCGGTTTTCATCCCCCCTTTAAAACCTCCCCCCAGACAGACCGGGGCCCCTTCTCGCTGCTCAGACAGTGTTCAACTCGCCTCGAGAAGGGGCCCCGATCCGTCTCGTCCAACGTTAGCGGCATGCCTGTAAACCCCTATCCAAGGCCGGGGCTTTTTTAATTGCTGCGCTGCGGATCCTTTTAAACATTGGTATTTGGCGGGGATTTGCTCATTCATTTCGCATTGCAGCATCCCGCATCGGCAAAAAATAGCCGTTGATAAAATATCGTGTATGAAATACTGTATATCACAACCAAATACCAACATAACGGCCCTTGCAGCCGAGCCCGAGGAGGAGACAACCATGGCATTCATCGCCATCGCATGTCCGAATACCGTCAGCGTTTTCGCTGGCGACACCCTGTTGCAGACGCGCCGCGAGGCGGGTCTTCAGGGCCATCGACCCGTTCCTGCGCATGGCATTGCTGCGCAGGCGCTGATTCGCTAACGACAGGGGTCGATCATGAGCAAGGCACTCGAAGGCGTGCGCATCCTCGACTTCACACACGTGCAGTCGGGACCGACTTGCACGCAGCTGCTGGCTTGGTTTGGCGCGGACGTCATCAAGATTGAACGCGCGGGCCACGGCGATGTGACGCGCGATCAACTGCGCGACATCCCGGACGCCGACAGTCTGTATTTCACGATGCTCAACAGCAACAAGCGTTCGATCACGCTCGATACGAAGCACCCGGAAGGTAAGGCGGTGTTGGAGCGCATGATTCGCGACTGCGACGTGCTGGTGGAGAACTTCGCGCCCGGCGCGCTCGATCGCATGGGCTTCACGTGGGAACACATCCACTCACTGAACCCGCGCATGATCGTGGCCTCGGTGAAAGGCTTCGGCCCCGGCCCGTATCAGGACTGCAAGGTCTACGAGAACGTGGCGCAGTGTGTGGGCGGTGCCGCCTCGACGACGGGCTTCGACGATGGCCCGCCGATGGTGACGGGCGCGCAGATCGGCGACTCGGGCACGGGTCTGCATCTGGCACTCGGCATCGTGACGGCGCTCTATCAGCGCACGATGACGGGGCAGGGGCAACGCGTGCTGGCAGCGATGCAGGACGGTGTGCTGAATCTGTGCCGCGTGAAGCTGCGCGATCAGCAACGTCTGGAACGCACGAACGTGATGGAAGAATACCCGCAATACCCGAACGGTCAGTTCGGCGATGCGGTGCCCCGTGCAGGCAATGCCTCGGGCGGTGGCCAGCCGGGCTGGATTGTGAAGTGCAAGGGCTGGGAGACGGACCCGAACGCTTACATCTACTTCATTACGCAAGCGCCGGTGTGGGGCTCGATCTGCAAGGTGATTGGCAAGCCGGAGTGGGTGGAGCACCCGGAATACGCCACGCCGCGCGCGCGCCTGCCGCGTCTGCGCGAGATCTTCGACACGATCGAACTCTGGACGATGACCAAGACGAAGTTCGAGGTCATGAACATCCTCAACGAGTACGACATTCCGTGCGGCCCGATTCTTTCGATGAAGGAAATCGCCGAGGACATGTCGCTGCGCGAGACGGGCACGATCGTGGAAGTGGATCACCCGAAGCGCGGCAAGTACCTCACGGTGGGCAACCCGATCAAGCTTTCCGACAGCCCGACGCACGTGGAACGCTCGCCGCTGCTTGGCGAACACACGGATGATGTGCTCTCGGAGTTCGGCTATAGCTCGCAGCAGATCGCGGCACTGCGCGAAGTCGGCGCAGTGTGAATGACCTCAAGAAGTCGCGTCCGGCGCGCGCATGCTCAGGTGTGCCGCGTCGCCGGACCGTTACCGGAATGGCAAACGCATGAAGCTCTGGACCCGTTTCAAGACCGCCCACGGCCGCATCGGCTTTGGCCTTCTCAAGGGCGACCAAATCCTCGAACACCGCGGCAGTCTCTACGACGCGCCGATCGCCACGGGCGCCACGATTGCGCGCGATTCGGTCGATCTGCTGTGCCCGTGCGAGCCGTCGAAGATCGTCGCGCTGTGGAACAACTATCACGCGCTCGGCGCGAAGCTCGGCAAGGCCGCGCCCTCGCACCCGCTCTTTCTCATCAAGCCTGCCACGACGCTGCTCGGCCCGAACGAGGTGATTCGCCGTCCCGCCGCGTATGCGGGGAAGATCGTCTTCGAGGGCGAGCTGGGCATCGTGATCGGCAAGCGCACGAGCAACGTCAGCGTGGAAGCGGCGCGCGATCACATCCTCGGCTACACGCTGGTCAACGACGTTACGGCCGCTGAAATCATCGGCGAAGACGAGAATTTTGCGCAGTGGACCCGCGCGAAAGGCTACGACACGTTCGGCTGTATCGGGCCGGTGATCGCACAGGATTTCGACTGGCGCGAAGCGGAACTGGTCACGCAACTGGACGGCACGGAACGCCAGCGCTATCCGCTCGCAGACATGATCTTCAACCCGTGGGAGCAGGTCTCGCGCATCTCGCAAGACATGACGCTGCTGCCCGGCGATGTGATCGCCGTGGGCACGTCGGTCGGCGTGGGCTCGATGAAGGAAGGCCAGTTGGTGGCAGTGAGCATCGACGGTCTGGGCACGCTCGCCAACCGCATGGGCTGATGCACTGATTTCACGGTGGTCGGCCGGGGTGGCAATGGCCTGAGTCGATCGCCCTTTTTCATTCGGCAGTCCGGCATTTCGCGAGACGTATCGCGCGAACGGCCGGACTGCCGCATGCATCCGGGGATATCAGCGAGCGGTGTCGGACCTGTCCGGCCGGTCAGCCGCTTCGGGCGGCGGCAGGGGGCTCTTGTAAGCCATCATGCCGTCGATCAGGGCCGCGCCCTCGGTGAGCAGGAACTGGCGGAACGCGTGGGCGACGGGCGGCAGGCGTTTGCTGCGCCGATGCACGATGTACCAGCTCTGCCATGCCGGAAAGCCCTGCACGTCGAGCACGACGAGGTTGCCGGTCTGAAGCTCCATGCCGACGGTGTGAGCCGACAGGAACGAGACGCCCATGCCGGCAATGACGGCCTGCTTGATGGTCTCGGTGCTCGAAATCTCCATCGCAATCTGCAACTGCGACATGCGATGGCCGAAGGCGTCCTGCATCGAGTTCCACGTGTCGGAGCCGCGCTCGCGACAGATGAACGGCTCGGCCGCAAGGCGCGCAAACGGGATCTGCCGAAGTCCGGCGAGCGCGTGGTCGGGCGGCGCGACGATGACGTAAGGGTGCGGCGCGAAAACTTCGTTGACGGTATCGATCTCGTGCGGCGGGCGCACCATCACGGCCAGATCGGTCAGGTTTTCGGTCAACTGGTGCAGCAGTTCCTCGCGGTTGTGCACCGTGAGGTTGAGGGTAATGCCGGGATGCTGCGCGGTGAAGGCGGCCAGCACACGCGGGAAGAAGTAGTCGCCCGCACTGATGACGGCCACGTTGAGCTTGCCGCCGGTAATGCCTTTGAGGTGATCCATTGCCTCTTCGGTTTCGCGGAAGAGGGCAATGATGGCGCGGCTGTAGTGCAGCATTTCGCTGCCCGCCGGCGTGAGAAAGATCTTTTTGCCGAGCTGTTCGAATAGCGGCAGTCCGGCGTGCGTCTCGAGTTGCTTGACTTGGGTCGAGACGGCCGGTTGCGTGAGGTGGAGTTCTTCGGCGGCGCGCGAGAAGCTCAGATGGCGCGCCACAGCTTCGAAGACCTTCAACTGGCGGAGCGTGGCGTTTTTCATGCGATGAAGTATAAGCAATCGTAGATGGTTTGCATAATTAACTTTAACTGTCTTTTATAGGTGGGGCTGCGTAATCTGCAATGGCAGCCCGCATGACAGAAGCGTGAACGAGGGGGTGAAGAAATCACCCGAAACCACTCGATTACGCACAGTACAGGCGGGTCCGCGTGTTCTGGAGACGATCACTGATTTGGGAGAGCGCCATCATGTCTGTCATCGAAACGCATATCAAACCCGCCGCCCTGGCCCCGGTTGCCAATGCCCATCTGCATGCGTTCAACAACGCGTTTGTCGAGTTGGGTCTCGACTGGCACTGGGATCACCCCACCTACCACTGGTTGTTGCGCACGACGGGCAACGACGACCTGCCGCTGGCCTATCTCGAAGGGGCGTCGGCGCAAGCGCTGCGCCATGCCGAGCTTGTGCTGATCGGCGCGTATCTCGATGGGCATCAGCCGCACCTGCTGCGTGCCTACGAGCCGGAATTTCTGTGTGACCTGATTCACTGCACGAAGGTGCGCTGCTTCGAAGCGGCCAATGAAGGACGTTCGATGCAACCGCCGCGCTCCGTGCTGGCCTGAGTTTTACAACACGACAGGGGCCCAGACCCCGAGACAATAACCATGCATATTGGCATTCCGAAGGAGACGGTCGGCGGCGAATCCCGCGTCGCGGCCACACCGGAAACGGTGAAGAAGCTGGTGGGCGCAGGGCATCGCGTCACCGTAGAGCGAGGTGCAGGCGATTCGGCCAGCGTCCCCGATGCGGCGTATGTCGCTGCGGGTGCTGCGACCGGTAGTGCGGCCGACGCATTCGGCGCGGAACTCGTGCTGAAGGTACGCGCACCGTCGATTGCCGAAGTCGGCCAGATCGCGCGTGGCGCGGCCGTGGTCGGCATGCTCAACCCGTTCGATGCCGAGAACAACGCCCGCATGGCGGCCGCCGGCATCATCGGCTTCGCACTGGAAGCTGCGCCGCGTACCACGCGTGCGCAAAGCATGGACGTGCTGTCTTCGCAGGCCAACATTGCCGGTTACAAGGCCGTGATGCTTGCCGCCAATTTGTATCAGCGCTTCATGCCGATGCTGATGACGGCGGCCGGTACGGTCAAAGCTGCGCGCCTCGTTGTGCTGGGCGCTGGCGTTGCCGGCTTGCAGGCCATTGCCACGGCCAAGCGTCTCGGTGCAGTGATTGAAGCGTCGGACGTCCGTCCGGCGGTTCGCGAGCAGATCGAATCGCTTGGCGCGAAGTTCATCGACGTGCCGTTCGAGACTGACGAAGAACGCGAGATCGCCAAAGGCGTGGGCGGTTATGCACGTCCGATGCCTGCGGCTTGGCTCGCCCGCCAATCGCAGTTGGTGCATACGCGCCTGACGCAAGCCGACATCGTGATCTCCACCGCGTTGATCCCGGGGCGTGCTGCGCCGACGCTGATCGCTGAAGACACCGTCAAAGCCATGAAGCCCGGTTCCGTGATCATCGATCTGGCGGCAGGGCGTGGTGCCAACGGCGGCGGCAATTGCCCGCTGTCGGTGGCCGACGAGATCGTGAAGGTGCACGGCGTGACGATTGCCGGGTACACGAACCTCGCAGGCATGGTCGCGGCTGACGCGTCGGCCCTGTATGCGCGCAACGTGCTCGACTTCCTCAAGCTGGTGATCGACAAGGAAAACAAGCTCGTCATCGATACCAACGACGACATCGTTGCCGCGTGCCTGATGTGCCGCGACGGCCAAGTCCTGCGCGCCGCTTAAGGGAGAGACATAAGAATGGAAATGATCAATCACACGGTGATCAATCTGATCATCTTCGTGCTGGCGGTGTACGTCGGCTATCACGTGGTGTGGAACGTCACACCGGCACTGCACACGCCGCTGATGGCGGTCACGAACGCCATTTCGGCCATCGTGATCGTGGGTGCCATGCTCGCGGCTGGCCTGACCGAAGGCGGTCTGGGCAAGACGATGGGTGTCGTGGCGGTGGCACTGGCAGCGGTGAACGTATTCGGGGGCTTCCTCGTCACGCAGCGCATGCTCGAGATGTTCAAGAAGAAAGACAAGGCGCCCGCTAAGGCCGTTACCGCGCAGCGTAGCGGAGCGTCGTCGCAGGCTAATGCGCCGCATGGCGGCGCGTTAAGCGAAGCGGCCGTAGACAATGATTCGGCCGCAAAGGGAGCCCACTGATATGAGCATGAATCTTGTGACGCTGTTGTATCTGGTCGCGTCGATCTGTTTCATTCAGGCGCTCAAGGGCCTGTCGAATCCGAGAATGGCACGTCGCGGTAACGCGTTCGGCATGATCGGCATGGCCATCGCGGCCTTCACCACGCTGGCGCTGATCTTCGAACTGCGCAAGCTCTCGAACGGCAACTACTCGGGCCTCGGCCTGATCCTCGCGGGTCTCGTCGTGGGCGGCGGTATCGGTGCTTACGTTGCTCGCAAAGTCGAGATGACGAAGATGCCGGAACTGGTCGCGGCCATGCACTCGTTGATCGGTCTCGCGGCAGTGTGTATCGCCGTTGCCGCTGTCGCGGAACCGGCTGCGTTCGGTATCGTGGCTGCGGGGGAAGCATTGCCGCCGGGTAACCGCATCGAGCTGTTCATCGGCACGTTCGTCGGCGCGATCACGTTCTCGGGCTCGGTCATCGCGTTCGGCAAGCTCTCGGGCAAGTACAAGTTCCGTCTGTTCCAAGGCGCACCGGTGGTCTTCAAAGGCCAGCACATGGTGAATCTGGCGCTGGCGATTGCGATGCTGGCCTTCGGTGGTGCGTTCTTCGTCTCGCAAAGCTGGACGCCGTTCGTCGCCATGACGGCCATCGCCTTCGTGCTGGGCGTGCTGATCATCATCCCGATCGGCGGCGCCGACATGCCGGTGGTGGTGTCGATGCTGAACTCGTATTCGGGCTGGGCTGCCGCCGGTATCGGCTTCTCGCTGAACAACCCGATGCTGATCATTGCAGGTTCGCTGGTGGGTTCGTCGGGTGCGATTCTGTCGTACATCATGTGCAAGGCCATGAATCGCTCGTTCTTCAACGTGATTCTCGGCGGCTTCGGCGCACAGGCAGGTGCTGCGGCCGCAGGCGGCGAACAGCAGCAACGTCCGGTGAAATCGGGCTCGCCTGACGACGCGGCGTTCCTGATGAGCAACGCGGAATCGATCGTGATCGTGCCGGGTTACGGCTTGGCGGTCGCACGTGCCCAGCACGCGCTCAAGGAACTGACCGACAAGCTGGTGGAGAAGGGCGTGACCGTGCGTTATGCCATTCACCCGGTGGCGGGCCGTATGCCGGGTCACATGAACGTGCTGCTCGCAGAAGCTGAAGTCCCCTACGATCAAGTGCTGGAAATGGACGAGATCAACGGCGAATTCGGTCAGACCGACGTGGTGCTCGTGCTCGGCGCGAACGACGTGGTGAACCCGTCGGCAAAGAACGATCCGCAATCGCCGATTGCCGGCATGCCGATTCTCGAAGCCTACAAGGCCAAGACGATCATCGTGAACAAGCGTTCGATGGCCGCCGGTTACGCCGGGCTGGATAACGAACTGTTCTATCTCGACAAGACGATGATGGTGTTCGGCGACGCGAAGAAGGTGGTGGAGGAGATGGTCAAGGCGGCGGCCTGACGCAGCAGGGGTCTCGGGGCGCGCCGGCTTCAACGGCGCGCCAGCGCCACTGCGGTGGCTGGTTTGCTTACTTACTGGCAGGGCACTAGCACATGAACGTATCGCTGAGACAACTCAAGGTCTTCATGGTCGTGGCGCGCAGCAAGAACTTTAGCCGCGCGGGCGCCGAGATCGGCCTGACACAACCGGCCATCAGCCGTTGCATCAACGAACTGGAAGCCCAACTGGGCCTGCGGCTCGTGGATCGCACCACGCGAGAAGTTTCGCTGACCGACGCCGGTGTGACGCTCGCGGGCAGTCTCGATCGCGTGCTCGACGAACTGGAAATCGCACTGCTGCAAACGCACGGTGCCGAAGCCCGCACCACGGGCAGGGTCCGTGTCGGCGCCGCCCCGACGATCTCCGCAACGCTCATGCCGCGTGTGCTGCTCGCCTCGCAGGCAACCTATCCGGACATCGCGCTCGCACTCGTCGACCAGATGCAACGCGCCGTGCTCGACAGCGTGCGCGCGGGCGATGTGGACTTCGGCATTGTCGTCGCCCCGCAAGGCGCTGACGATCTCTATACCGAACTGCTCATGAGCGAGCCGTTCTGTCTGGTGTGCCGCACCGATCACCCGCTCGCGACGCAAGCGGCAGTGCATTGGTCGGAGTTGTCAGGTGAAAATCTCGTGCTGCTCAATCAGGGCTCGGGCAGCCGCCCGCTGATCGACCGCGCACTGACGACGCAGAAAGTGCAGGGCACCATCACGCAGGAGCTGGGGCATGTGAGCACCATCTTCCGCATGGTGCAGGAAGGGTTGGGTGTCAGCATCCTGCCGCCGTTTGCGCTGCCGCTGCCGGAGAATTCGACGCTGGCCGTGCGCCCGCTGCTGCCGGCATTCGAGCGGGCCATCGTGCTCGCACGCCGCAAGAATCGGTCGCTCTCGCCGGTCGCGCAGACGACGTGGGAGTTGATCCACCGCGTCGTACGCGAACGCAATGGGCAACTGCGCGGCGACGCGCAGGCGTTCGTGACCGCTGCGACGGCCGCGACGGCTGCCACTGCCGCGACCGCTGCTGAAGCGGCCGGCGGCAAGGCCTGAAAATCTCACTTGTCGTGGCGCGTGCTCCACGCGCCACTTCCGCTGAAAGTTAGCGGACACTTCGATGACGCTGGTGGCGTCAGGCTGACCGCGGCCGCGCATTCCACCCGCATTCCTAATTAAATCAACGATTTGCCATCGCTTTGTGCGGGGTTGTCCACAGGCTTGTGAACAAAATCTGTGGATAAGCTTCGTGCTTCGAGCGCTGCGCGAACGTGCCGCACAAACGCTTGTGCGAGTTGCGACGGCGGGTGATGAAGTGAGGTCACGGCCGAGAACGTCGACAGGACCTGCGGAGCAAACGGTCTGACTTCGACACGCTGCGTCGCGAACGACGCGGTGATGCCGTCGATGATCGAGACGCCCGCGCCATGTTCCACGAGCGTGCACACCGCAGCGGAGAGTTGCGACTCCGCGCTCATGACGCGATCCACACCACGTTCGGCGAACACGCGGTCGATATCGAGCCTTGCATCCGATTCGGTCGGATACGACACGAACGCTTCGCCACGCAAATCTTCCGGCGTGATGATCTCGCGCGCGGCGAGCGGATGTCCCTTCGGCAGCACGCAGCGCATCGGTACGCGTAGCAACGGCTGCACCTGCAAGCCCGGATGGGTGAGCGGGTGCGCAACGAAGCCGACATCGCAGCGGCGGCCCAGCACCATATCGACCACGATGTTCGACGCATGCACGAGCAGGGTGGTGTTGATGCCCGGGTGCTCGCGCAGAAAGTGCGTGAGCGCAATCGGCAGAAAATCGAGTGCCATCGCGGGGGCACCGGCGATGTGCAGCGAACCGCGCCGCAGCGACTTGATCTGTTCCGCCGTCTGCGCGATGCGTGCCATCCCGGCGAATGACCGCTCGACTTCATCGAACAGGACCAGCGCTTCGGGCGTCGGTTGCAGGCGTCCGTTGCTTCGGTCGAAGAGAGCAAACCCGACATCGGCTTCGAGATCGTTCAGCAGTCGTGTGACGGCGGGCTGCGAGACGTGCAGCATCTGCGCGGCACGCGTGACCGTCTGGCGCAGGATCACGGCGCGAAAAGCTTCGAGTTGGCGAATCTTCATGATCGGCGGGGGAACGGGGGAGCAGGGGGAGCCGGTGACGTCGCCATAATATACAAACATACCGGTCGCAGAAAATGTGATTTGACGGACCCGCGCGCGTCAGCGATTCTTGGGTACTCTCAAATAAATCAAGACGCCCGCGCGAAATATCGCAGCAGCGGTAAGCCATAACATCCGGCGTTGCCGGCTTTGCCTGCATTAGCGGACGTTCCCCCATCGATGCAAAAGACAAGCGAGATTGCCGTCATTGGCGGCGGGCTGGTCGGCATGGCCATCGCGTACGGGCTGGCCCGGCGTGGCGAGTCGGTCGTCGTGCTCGACGGTGCCGACGATGCGCTGCGCGCCGCGCGTGGCAACTTCGGCCTCGTGTGGGTGCAGGGCAAGGGCGCGAGTTGCCCGCCGTATGCCCGCTGGTCGTTGCACTCTGCCAATCGCTGGCAAGCGTTCGCCGACGAACTGGAAGCCCGCACGGGTGTGTCGGTCGGCTTCGAGCGTCCGGGTGGCTTCAACATCGCCGAGACGGCGCAGGAACTGGCGGCCAAGACCGCCGTCATGCAGCAGCTCAAAACCAGCGAGCCTGCGCTGACCTACGACGTGCTCGATCACGACGCGCTCGCCGAACGCATCCTCGCGATTGGCGAGCATGTCGCCGGGGCGATCTACTCGCCGCACGATGGTCACGTCAGTCCGCTCTACACCTTGCGCGCGCTCTTTGCTGCCTTCGCGCAGGCGGGCGGCACCTATGTGCCGAACGCGCGTGTGACGAACATCACGCCGCGTGCCGGTGCGTTCCGGCTCGACATCGAAGGCGGCCGTACGCTCGATGCAGGACGCGTCGTGCTCGCGGCAGGTCTCGCCAATCGCGATCTCGCCCCGATGGTCGGCTTGTCGGCACCGGTGCGCCCGATGCGCGGGCAGATTCTCGTGACGGAGCGCGTCGCGCCGTTCCTGTCGAACCCCACGATCTATGTCCGCCAGACCGTCGAGGGCTCGGTCATGCTGGGCGACTCGGCGGAAGACGTGGGCTTCGACGACGGTGTGACCCCCGATGTCATCGCTGACATTGCGCGCCGCGCCATCTCGCCGTTTCCGCTGCTACGCAATGTGCGCGTTGTGCGGGCGTGGGGGGCGCTGCGCGTCATGACATCTGACGGCCTGCCGATTTACGAAGCGTCGCGCGACTGTCCCGGCGCGTTTCTCACGACCTGCCATAGCGGCGTGACGCTGGCCGCTGCGCACTGCGACACGATCGTGCCGTGGATCATGGGCGGCGAGCGTCCTGACCTTCTGGAGCCATTCCATGCCCAGCGATTCGCTGTTTAAGTCGCTCGCGCGCCGCGATGGCGCGACGGTGCGCATCGTCATCGACGGCACGCCGTACGATGCCCCGGCCGGTGCCAACGTGGCGGCTGCCATGCTCGCCGCAGGCGACACCGTTTGCCGCACCACGCCCGTGACGGGCGCGCCACGCGCGCCGTATTGCCTGATGGGCGTGTGTTTCGACTGTCTGGTGGAAATCGACGGCGTGCCGAATCGGCAAGGCTGCATGACGCCCGTGCGCGACGGCATGCGCGTGCGCCGCATGCAAGGGGCGAGGGAACTGGCATGACGGTGAAGACGGTTGACCTGCTCGTTGTCGGCGCGGGCCCCGCGGGGCTGGCGGCCGCGCTGGAAGCGAAGCGCCACGGCCTCACGCCGCTGGTGATCGATGAAAACCCGCTGCCGGGCGGGCAGATCTATCGCAATGTCAGCGCGTCGCCACTGGCTGACCCTGCGTTGCTCGGCGAAGATTATCTGTACGGCCGCACGCTCGTGCAGGCGTTCGAAGACGCGGATATCGCGTATTGGCCGCGCACGCTGGTATGGCAAATCGGTCAGGATCGGCGTGTGTTTGCGACCCGCGAAGGCGCGGGCACGTGGCAGATCGACGCGCAGGCGATTGTGCTGGCGGGCGGCGCGATGGAGCGTCCGTTCCCGATTCCCGGCTGGACGCTGCCCGGCGTGATGGGCGTGGGGGCCGCGCAAACGCTGCTCAAGTCGGCGGCGCTCGCGCCGCAACACGGTGCCGTGCTCGCGGGTTGCGGGCCGTTGCTCTACCTGTTCGCGTGGCAGTTATTGCGCGCTGGCGTCCCCGTGCGCGCAATTCTCGATACGACACAACGCTGTGCCCGACGCGATGCTTTACGTCATCTTGGCGGCGCGTTGCGTGCACCCGGTTATCTCGCCAAAGGCATCAAACTGCTACGCGCGATCCGGGCGGCAGGCGTCGAGCATGTGACGGATGTCGAAGCCCTGCGCGTGCTCGGCAGCGCGGGCGGCGACCGGGCGGAAGCCATCGAATACCGTGTGGCTGGCGCGGACGGCGCACCGAAGCGCATCGACACGCCGCTGATCCTGTTGCATCACGGCGTGGTGCCCAACACGCAGATCACGCGCTCGATCGGTTGTGAGCACGTGTGGCACGACGCACAGCTCTGCTGGGTGCCGCGCACCGATGCGTGGGGTGAGTCGAGCGTGCCGCGCATCTTCGTGGCGGGCGATGGCGGTGGTATTGCCGGGGCGCGCGCCGCGGAACCTTCGGGGCGGCTGGCTGCCTTGCAGGCGGCGCATGCGCTTGGCCGCATCGACACGTCGCGTAGAGATTCGGCGGCGTTTTCGTTGCGGCGCGATCTCGCTCGTCATACGGCGATCCGGCCGTTTTTCGATGCGTACTATCGCCCGTCCGATGCCATGCGCCGGCCTGCCGACGACGACACCGTGGTGTGCCGCTGCGAAGAGGTGACGGCAGGCGACGTGCGGCGCATGGCGGCGCTGGGATGCGTGGGCCCGAACCAGACGAAGTCATTCTCACGCTGCGGGATGGGGCCTTGTCAGGGACGCCTGTGCGGCCTGACAGTGGCAGAACTGCTCGCACAAGCGCAAGGGCGCGCGGTGGCGGACGTAGGTTATTACCGCATCCGTGCACCACTCAAACCCGTGATGCTTGGCGATCTGGCCATGGCGGTGCCGGCGCCGACGCAACCCGCCGAGCGGCAGGAATTTCCCCGCTGATCATCGGGCGCGTATTCGTTGCATGCAGCATTGAATCCGCGCGACACCGGCACAGCATCCGCACTGAACCCGCACTGAACTCGCACTGATCTATTTCCCCTGTCTGGCTGCCGCCCGCGTACTTGACCGGCGCGTCGCGGCGGCCAGCTTTTTTCCGTGCAACGTCGATGCTTCGGACGCCGTGGCATTGCCGGGGCGGTTCACTGCAATGTCATCGAGGTTGCGCTAGAATTCCTTTTATTCGCAGGTCGCGCAACCCGCCGACGGCCTGACGATCTCTCTTCTCGTCATGACATGGCAGGCAACTGCGCCGTGTCCCCCCCAAGTTTCAAGACTCCCATGACTTCAACATCTGCGAAGCCACGCACGGGCTTTTGGCCTGCGCGCGCGGCGACGATGGCATTACTGTTTTGCAGCGGTTTTCTCTATGCGACGTGGGGCGTGCACGTGCCCACGGTCAAGGCGATGTTCGATCTGAACGATGCCAGCTTGTCGGTGGCGATGTTCGCCATCGCGGGCGGGGCCATCGTCACGATGTCGCGCATGGCCCGCTGGATCGGCCGCGCGGGCAGCCAGCGCGCCAGCCTTGTGTCGGGCATGGCGCTTGCTGTGACCGGCGCGTTCATTCTGTCGATGCCGAACTACTGGGGCCTTGTGGGCTGGCTCGCGTTGTATGGCGCCGCGAACGCCACGTATGACGTCGCCGTGAATGCACAGGCCGCCACGCTGGAGGCGCGCTACCGCAAGCCGATCATGGCCTCGCTGCACGGGTGTTTCAGTCTGGGCGGGATGTCGGGCGCACTCGTGGGCGGCGCATGGCTCGCGCATCAGGGTTCGCCGCAGTGGCATGTCGGTCTGGCGGCGATCGGCTGCGCTGTCGTGATGGTGGTCGGTGCGCGTTTCATGCAGCCCGACATGTTGCCGGGCGAGGCGCCGGTGGCGGCATCGTCGGCGGTTTCGTCGCGTAACGACGTCCCGCCGCCCGCGCTCGACGACATGTCGCGCCGCAAGCTGCATCGCCGCCTGACCGGCTTCGGCATTCTCGCGTTTCTCGGGTTGGTGGTGGAGGGCGCGATGTACGACTGGACGGCCGTCTACATGCGCGAGGTAGTGGCTGCACAAGGCGCATGGATCGGCGCGGGCTATGCGGCGTTCTCACTCGGCATGGCGGGCGGACGCTTCGGCGGCGACCCGGTGCGTGCGCGTATGGGCGGCGCTCGTCTGTTGCGTGTGAGCAGCTTGTTGTGTGTCGGTGGGGTGATGCTGGCGCTGGTCTGGCGCGAACCTGCGGCGGCCGTGGCCGGTTTTGCGCTGGCCGGACTGGGCCTGTCGAACGTGATGCCGGTGATGTTTGCGGCGTCGGGGGAAGTGGCACGCGGCGCGGGCATGGCAAGCGCCGAAGCGATTGCCGTGATGGCACGTCTCGCTTATCTCGGTCTGCTCGTGGGGCCGGTGCTGATCGGGGCGATCGCACACGGTATCAGTCTGCCGGTGGCATTGGCTGCGGGCCTGCTGTGCATCGTGCCGATTGCATTGCTTGCGCCGAAGATGCTGGCGGGCGCCGACGGGCGCACCGCACAGCACTGAGATCACGCAGGCGCACCACGCCCAAGGCGTTCGATCAGCGCGCGGTGCGCCGGCCATTGTGCGGCGAGCGTTGCCGGGTCGGCCATCTCAAAGTCCTCGAACGCGAACCCGGGGGCGACGGTACACCCGACCAGCGAGTAGCTCGTCGACGGCGCGGGCTGCGCCGCGAACCAATGCCCGGCAGGCACCACGTGCTGAAGCTGCTCGCCGTTCACCACATCGGCACCGAGGCATGTCGTCGTCAACTTGCCCGCCGGGTCGATCTCGTGAATCCAGAGCGTGCCGCCGAGATGGAAATGCCAGATCTCGTCGCTGCGAATCCGATGGAACGCGGAGAAATCGCCGGCCTCGAGCAAATAAAAAATCGCCGTGGAAATGTTGCGCGCACCCGAGAAGCCGGGCGGCAGTGCCTGCGCCGCCACGGTGTCTGCGGCGCGGTAGGTTTCGCGATAGTGGCCGCCTTCCGGATGCGGCTGTAGCCCCAGCGACGTGACGAGTTCAGCGGCAGACGGCATGGCGGACTCCTGACAAATCTCGGGAAACTCAGCGCAACGTGACCGATGCTTCACCGATCCCGTCGATGGTGCCGCGCAACACGCCGGCGCTGTTGGCGGGAATCATGCCGACATATGAGCCGCACGTAATCACGGCACCGGCGCGCATCGTGATGCCGCGCTTGCCGTTGTGATTGACGAGCCACGTGAGCAGCGCGCGCGGGTCGCCTGCCGGGTTGCGTGTACGGGCAGGGGCGATGTTGTTGCCGTCGAGTGTGAACGTCACTTTCGGCGAATCGTAGTTGAGCGATGCGGCGTACTCACGGCCGCTGCCGATCACCAATGCGCCGTTGTTCTGCAAATCGGCGAGCACGAAACGCGAATCGAGACCCGCCGCAGCATAGCGGCTATCGGTGATTTCGATGGTCACCAGCGTCTCGCCCACGTGCATGAAGATGTCGCGCTCGTCGTAGCGGCCCGGTTTGATATCGCGCGAGAGCCGGAACGCAATTTCCAGCTCCAGACCCGGACGGAAGAAATCGTTCAGCGCCAGCGCGCCTCCCGCCTCACTGACGACAGATGCGGGAATCGGTGCGCAGTTCGGCAGATCGGTCGGTGCCTTGGCGCCCACCTTCCAAGCGGTAATCGTCTCGCCGAGCAGGTCGAGCGTGCGCAATTGCACGGCGTAAGCGCCGTTGGCGTCGACAGGGCGCAACTCGGCCGCGGGCGAATCGATGGGCGTGTCGCCACGGCGCGTATCCGCCAACAAACGGGCGAGGGACTCGACGGCAGCTTGCGTATCGTGGGTGTCGGGCATGAAGCAGGTCTCCGGAATATGGGGCGGGCGATGCCCGTAGGTCGGGCAAACACCGGTGTGTCAGACAGACGAATCGTATACATAATTCAACGCCAATGGCGCAGTGCAGCGAACGTGATGCCTACCGCGCGAAAACAACAGTCAACGTAGTCAAAGTGACATCGATCTGCGAGAATCGGTTTCGTGTAATTGTTCGTAATATTTCGTGGAGTCCGTCGCAATAAGTCCTTGGCGCGCTACGCCGCCGTCCACGAAAGTGCCGTGCCTGGTGTCGATAACATTCTTCCAAAAGCGAGCGACCTTGCCGAGCCTATGCACTCTGTCCCGTTGAATGTTTTTCCGGATCACGCGTCCCATGGCCCGCCCGCGACTGAGGCCGCCGTGCACTTGCCGATCAGCCGTCAGGCGCTGCATCTGGCGGTCGGGGACCGCTTGCGCAGGATGATCACCGAAGGGGTGCTGCCCCCGGGCGCGCATCTGAACGAGCGTGCATTGTGCGAACAACTTGGCGTATCGCGCACGCCGCTGCGCGAGGCACTCAAGGCGCTGGCCGTCGAGCGCCTGATCGAATTGCTGCCCAATCGCGGCGCCCGCGTGGTGACGCTGTCGGCCGGCGATATTGCCGACGCGTTCGAACTGCTCAGTGGTCTCGAGGCGCTGGCGGGGGAGTTGGCCTGCGAGCGCATCACGCAGGCGGAAATCGACGAGATTCAAGCGCTGCACGCCACCATGAGCGTGTGCCACGCGCACGGCGATCTGCCCGGTTACTTCGAATGCAATCGGCGCATTCACGAACGTATCAACGCCGCCGCGCGTAATCCGTCGCTCATGCAGATGTATCAGGCGGTGAACCGGCGCTTGCAGGCGCTGCGTTTTCGCTCGAACCTGCATGCGGGCAAGTGGGAGCGTGCGATCGCAGAGCACGACGCCATGCTGGACGCCCTGCATCGGCGCGACGGCGTCACCCTCGGCCGCCTGCTGCGCGCGCATCTGATGGCCAAGTGCGACGTGGTGCTCGCTCACGTTCGCGCCGCCGCCTGACAGGCCGCGCCTGAGCTGCGCGGCGCGTACTTATGCGGCGCGGCTCGTACTCACCAGTCCTTCATTGAGCATGGCCGCGACATAAGCGTCGGTCTTGCTGCGCAGGTGCGTCTCCATGAGCGTGCGCAGGCGCTTGCTGTCGCGCCGGCGCATCAGCGCAAGCATTTCCGCGTGCTCGTCGACGGCTTGCCGCCAGCGTTCGGGCGTAGGCGTGAGACGCTCACGCACATGCCGCAGCCGCGCGTTCAGATTGTGGAAGTACTCCGCCAGCGGGCCGTTATCGGCGATGCGCAAGATGCGCAGGTGAATTTGCTGATTGAGCGAGAAATACGCTTCGTGATCCGTGCGTGCAAAGGCCGCTTCCATCTCGACTTGCAGGCGGGCGAGTTCTTCAAGATCGGCGTCCGTCGCCTTCTCGCAAGCCTGTTCGCCTGACAGCCCCTCAAGCACCGCCATCACCGCGAGCAGATTCACCACCTCGTCGACACTCACGCGCGCCACGCGGGCCCGGCGCGTCTCCGAGATTTCCACCAGTCCCTCATTGGCCAGCCGCTTGAGCGCTTCGCGCAGCGGCGTGCGCGATACCGCGAGTTCGTCGCACAGCGCCCGCTCGGACAGCGGCGCGCCCGGGCGTAGTTCACCGCTGACGATGCGCGCCTTGAGCGCTTCGTAAGCAGTGGCGTTGAGCGATGCTGACGTGTCCATGGGCCGTGGATTCTTAAAATGGAATGCCAATTCTGATGGGCATGAAGTGTTCCGTCAATCGCTTCAGGCGGTAATTCACACGTTAACCCTGATTTTTACGGTTATCACTTGCCAGTTCGACATCAATACTTCTATCGTTAACGAAAATTGGTATACCAAAATGGCTGCGGCACATGGGGTGCAAGCCAGCGTAAGAAGGAGGCAATGTGACATCGACCGTTCTGACCGAGCAACGCGGCGCAGTGGCGCTGGTGACGCTCAACCGTCCAGAGAAACTCAACGCACTGACCAAGCCGATGTGGCAGGCGTTAGGCGACACGATTCTTACGCTGTCCGAGGCGCCCGGCGTGCGCTGCATCGTGCTTCGCGGTGCGGGCGAAAAGTCGTTCGCGCCCGGCAACGACATCGCCGAGTTCGAGACCGATCGTGCCAATGTGGAACAGGCCCGGGCATACGGCGCGTTGATGCACAGAACGCTCGATGCGCTGGCCAATTGCCCGGTGCCGCTCGTGGCCATGATTCACGGCATCTGCGTGGGCGGCGGTATGGAAATCGCCGCGTCGTGCGACGTGCGCATTTGTGGTGAGTCGAGCCGCTTTGGCGCGCCGATCAATAAGCTGGGGCTGGTCATGGCGCATGCGGAGTTGTCGGGTTTGGTGCGACTGGTCGGGCCCACGCGTGCGCTGGAAATCTTGCTGGAAGGGCGAATTTTCGATGCACAGGAGGCGCAGCGTATCGGCCTCGTCACCCGAGTGGTCGCTGATGCGAACGTGACGGAAGAAGCCCTCGCCAGCGCCGAGCGCATTGCCGCCGGTGCACCGCTGGTGGCGCGCTGGCACAAGCGGTTCGTGCGTGAATTGGTGAGTGGCAAGCCACTGACGCCGGCACAGATCGACGAGGGCTTTGCGTGCTTCGGCACGGCCGATTTTCAAGCGGGCTATCGCGCGTTTCTCGCGAAGACGGCCCCGGTGTTCGAGGGGCGCTGAGATGACCGAGACCGTCCAACCCAAGGGTGGCCCGTTGCAGGGCGTGAAGGTGATCGAGTTGTCGCACATCATGTCGGGCCCAGTGTGCGGCATGATGCTGGCCGACATGGGCGCCGATGTCATCAAAGTCGAGAAGATGGAAGGCGACGATGCGCGCCGCTTCGCGCCCATCCTCGCGCATGGCGAATCGGCATCGTTCATGATGCTCAATCGCCATAAGCGCGGCATCGCGCTCAATCTCAAGACCGAGGGTGGCAAGGCAGTGTTGCGCAAGATGCTGGCCACTGCCGACGTCGTCACCGAGAACTACCGCAAAGGCACGATGGAGAAACTGGGTCTCGGCTATGAGACGCTGCGCGAGGCCAACCCGGCGCTGATCTATTGCGCAATCTCCGGGTACGGCCGCACGGGGCCGTATGCCGATAAGGGCGGATTCGATCTGATCGCGCAGGGCCTTTCGGGTCTGATGAGCGTGACGGGCGAGCCGGGGCAGGCCCCCATCAAGGCGGGTTCGCCGATTGCCGACATCAATGCGGGCATTCTGGCGGCGCTTGGCATCTCCGCAGCTTATGCGCACCGGTTGCGCACGGGGCAGGGGCAGATTGTCGACACGTCGCTGCTCGAGGCCGGGTTTCAACAGATGTATTGGGCGGCGGCCAATTTCTTCGCCAGCGGCGAGAATCCACCGAAGCTCGGCTCGGCCAACCCGACCAGCACGCCGTATCAGGCGTTTCGCACGAAAGACGGCTGGATCAATATCGGCGCGGCAAATCAGGCCAACTATGAGCGGCTGCTGCAAGTGCTCGACGCCCCCGAGATTGCCGGCGATCCGCGTTTTGCGACGAATGCCGGCCGCACGGCGAATCGTGCCGAACTCGTCGAGCGGATTACGTCGTATCTGATGCGCGACACGACGCAGGCGTGGGTCGAACGGCTCGACGCCGTCGGGCTGCCCGTCGGGCCGGTGTTGCCGATCTCCGAGGCCGCCGTGCATCCGCAGATCGTCGCGCGCGAGATGGTCGTGGAGACGGTGCACCCGCTCGATGGGCCCACGCGCAGCATCGGGCTGCCGATCCGGTTCTCGGAAACGCCCAAGCAGACCGGCGGCCCTGCACCGAGACTGGGCGAACACACGCTCGATGTGCTCGCGGAATATGGCTACGACGCCGCGCAGATCCGTGACCTGCTGGCGCAAGGCGCGATTCATGCATTGGCGGCGGCGCGCGCCACCGCGGCTTGATATTTGGGGGCACGCAGAAAGTCATGAAGTCATCAGAAACGCCGTGCACCGCCGAGGTGCCCGGCGTTTTTTTCATGAAGTGGAATTACGGCGCTAATTCGCGTCGCGATGAAAATTGATCCGAACTTCCCTCGGATGGGCCGGTCGGTCTTTAACGGATTGTGAATTGATCGTTAGCCGGGCATTCATTGGCGCCACGCGCGCCACCGACGAACCTCACCACACGGCAAGGCCGTAAGGAGGGAAGGGATGACTGATCGCATGCAGTTGAGCAGGGCAGGCAACAGGTTTCATAGGCGGTGTGAGCGGCACGAGGGCCGGCATGAGGGCCGGTACCAAGGCCGTTCGGCAGGAGGGTGGTCGCGCGAGAACGACGCGCGTACCATTGGGCTTCACGTATCGACGTTCGCGAGGTGAGCATGCCGGCACGCATCGAAGACTACGCCATGATTGGCGACTGCCGAAGCGCAGCGCTGGTGGCGCGCGACGGCTCGATCGACTGGCTCTGCTGGCCATATTTCGATTCTCCCGCCTGTTTTGCGGCGTTGCTCGGCGGTCCCGAGCACGGGCATTGGAAACTCGCCCCCGACGATCCCAAAGCCACCGTCACACGCCGCTATCACGACGACACCCTGATTCTGGAAACACGTTTTGAAACGTGTGAAGGCTGCGTGTCGATCATCGATTTCATGCCATTGCGCGATGGCGCGGCCGATCTGGTGCGGCTGGTCAAAGGCATCCACGGCACGATCACGATGTCGATGGAACTGATTCTGCGCTTCGACTATGGCGCATCGGTGCCATGGGCCCGCCCGCTGGACAAGGACGACGCCACCGGCCCGGGCATGCGCCTGATCGCGGGGCCTGACAAGGTGGTATTGCGCACACCGGTTCCCATTCAGGATGTGCCGGGCAGTTTGCGGGCCAGTTTTCAGGTGAAGGCGGGCGAGACCGTGCCATTCGTGTTGTCGCGGGTGGCCTCGCATCACGCCGATCCGCGCGAAATCGACCCGCTGGCGGCGCTCACCGATACCGAGCGCTACTGGCGCACGTGGGCGGGCCGCTGCCAACTGGACGGCCGCTGGACCGACGCGATCCGCCGTTCGCTCATCACCCTCAAGGCGCTGACGTTCGTGCCGACGGGCGGCGTGGTCGCCGCGCCCACGACGTCGCTGCCCGAACAACTCGGTGGCGAGCGTAACTGGGACTACCGCTATTGCTGGCTCAGGGACGCCACGCTGACGTTGCAGGCGCTCATGCTCGGCGGCTACTACACGGAAGCCAACGACTGGAGTGATTGGCTGGTGCGCGCCGTCGCGGGCGCGCCGTCGCAGGTGCAGATCATGTACGGGCTGTCCGGTGAGCGGCGGCTGCCGGAGTGGGAAGTCGACTGGCTGCCCGGCTACGAGGGTGCCAAGCCCGTGCGCGTGGGTAACGGCGCGGTCGGCCAGCTTCAGCTCGACGTGTACGGCGAAGTCATGGACGCGCTGCATCAGGCGCGCCTTGGCGGTCTGACGCCGGACGACGCGACATGGGAGGTGCAGACCAAGCTGGTCGCGCATCTCGAGACGGTCTGGCGCAAGCCCGACGAAGGCATATGGGAAGTGCGTGGCGGGCGCCAGCATTTCACTTACTCGAAGGTGATGGCGTGGGTGGCGTTCGACCGCGCGATCAAGTCGGCGGAGCGCTTCAATCTGCCGGGGCCGGTCGATCACTGGCGCAAGTTATGTCAGGAGATTCACACGGACGTCTGCACGCATGGCTTCGACAAGACGCACAACGCCTTCATGCAGGCGTATGGCTCCGACGAGATGGATGCGAGTGCCCTGATGATTCCGCTGGTGGGTTTTCTGCCCCCCGACGACCCGCGCGTGATCGGCACGGTCGAAGCGGTGGAGCGCGAGTTGATGCGCGATGGGCTGGTGCAGCGCTACCGCACCAGCCGAGTCGACGACGGCTTGCCGGCGGGCGAGGGCGCGTTTCTGGCGTGCAGCTTCTGGATGGTCGATTGTCTGGTGATGCTGGGCCGGCAGCGCGACGCCCGCAAGCTGTTCGAGCGGTTGCTGTCCTTGCGCAATGACGTGGGTTTGCTTGCTGAGGAGTACGACACGCACCACAAGCGTCAGGTTGGCAACTTCCCGCAGGCTTTTTCGCATATCGCGCTGGTGCATGCCGCGATTCGGCTCGAAGCCCTCGCTGACGACGAACGGGCGGATAACGATACGGATGCCGACGCCGACGAGGCGCATTACGAGCATGTGGGGTATCGGGCGGTTCGCGCCTGATCCGAAACCTGTTGTAACCCTTGCCGGGCCCGTGTTCGCACGGGCCCGCGTCATGTAGGGGGGATGCAGGCGGCATGTCGGTCGGCTTCGGCACGCACGGCCAAATCTCGCAGGGGAATAACGAATTGCTAAAGGTATTCGCAAAGGATGCCGTAATAACTTTCGAATCCTTACAATCCTTCTTTGCGGAGCGCCCCCCTCTCCATGACTATCATCGCGGTCAAGAACAGCTCGACGTCCAGCCTGCTCGACGTCTGGCAAGCGCACATCCAGTCGCAGCAGGCCGAAAAGGCTCAGGCGGCACAGGCGGCCGCTGCGGGTAATGCGGCCGGTCAGAAAGCCGGGGTGGCCGCTACGGCGAATGCCTCGAACACCTCCGACAAGGCGGCAAAGCCCGCCGACGGCAGCACGGCGCCGGCGGCGTCCACCACCACGCCCGATGCCAACAACAACGGCACGAGTTCGCGCAAGATCGACGCCGATATGGTGAAGTCGGTGCGCGAAGCGAGCGATGCCGCGAAGGCGATCGGCGGGGCGGCGGCCGGCGGCGCCGGCGCGGCAGGCGGTGCGGGAGGTGCGGCCCCGGCCGCCAACGGCATCGTCGAGCAGACCATCCAGAAGCTCAAGGACATGCTGGCCAAGGTGATGGCGCAGCTCGAAGCCGTGCGCAACAACGACTCGATTCCGCCGGAAGAGAAGATGGCGGAAGTGCAGACGCTGTCGGCACAGGCGATGACGATTCGCGCACAAATCCAGACGTTGATGGACCCGAGCAAGACTACCGGCACGCGCGTCAACACCACGGCCTGACAGACGTCCCCCGTCTTTTCCCCTGTGCTCGGGAGATTTGGCGCGATAGAATTCGGCTTTCGCTTAATTCTTGAGACGGCACCGCGATCGCGCGTGCCGTCCCAGCCTTCTCCCTCGCAGCATGAAGCAAGACAAGTCACTCACCGCCCTGTTGTGGATCGTTGCGGCGGGCTTTTTCATGCAGGCGCTCGACGGCACCATCGTCAACACGGCACTGCCGGCCATGGCCGCCAGCCTCGGCGAGAACCCGCTGCGCATGCAGCCCGTGGTGGTTGCCTACTCGCTCACGATGGCCATGCTCACGCCCGCGTCGGGCTGGCTTGCCGACCGCTTCGGCACGCGCCGCGTGTACTTCGTCGCCATTCTTCTCTTCGTATTGGGCTCGATCTGCTGCGCCATGGCGCACACGCTGCCGCAATTGGTCGTCGCGCGCGTGCTGCAAGGCGCAGGCGGCTCGATGCTGCTGCCGATCGGCCGGCTGGCCGTGCTGCGCACCTTTCCCGCCGAGCAATATCTCGCCGCGCTGGCCTTCGTCTCGATTGCCGGACAGGTCGGCCCGATGATGGGGCCGGTGCTGGGCGGCTGGCTGGTCGAGGTGTCGTCGTGGCACTGGATCTTCCTGATCAACGTGCCCATCGGCGTCATCGGCAGTCTGGCGGTGCGGCGCTATCTGCCGCGGCCTGCCAAGGAAGATGTCATCGAGACCGGCTTCGACTGGATTGGCTTTGCCATGCTGTCGGTGGCCATGGTGTCGTTCACGCTGGCGCTCGATCACCCGTTCCCGCAAGCGGGTTGGGCGCCGTCGGTGGCGTTGGCGCTGCTGTGCGTGGCGACGACTGCCGGCTACTGGCCCTACGCGCGCCGAAGCGCTGCGCCGCTGTTTCCGCTGGAGCTCTTCGAGACGCGCAGCTTCAGTCTGGGGCTGCTCGGTAATCTGGTCGCACGGATCGGCAGCAGTGCGGTGCCGTTTTTGATGCCGCTGTTGTTGCAGGTCGGCATGGGCTACAGCCCGCTCATCTCGGGCCTGACGATGTTGCCCATGGCGCTCGCCGGGATCGTCGTCAAGCGGATGGTCACGCCGCTGGTCAAGCGCTACGGCTACACGCGTTTCCTGATGGTCAATACGGCGGTGGTGGGGGGCTCGATTGCGAGCTTCGCGCTGTTCGGGCCGGGCTGGCCGATGTGGCTGGGCATTGTGCAACTGGCCGTGTTCGGCGGCGCGGGCTCGATGCAGTTTGCGGCCATGAACAGTGTGACGCTCAAGGATCTCGGCGCGCGTCGTGCCAGTGCGGGCAACGGCCTGTTCTCCATGGCGCAGATGCTCGCGCTGGGGCTGGGGGTGACCATCGGCGGTCAACTGCTGGCGCTCTTCGGCCATCTGGCGGGCGAGGCGGGCGAACTTGGCATGGGCGGCACAGTGGCCGGCTTCCGGATGACGTTCGTGTGCGTCGGCCTGATTACGCTGGCCTCGGCGTTGGTGTTCCGCCGTGTGGAAGAGCAGCGTCCGGCGGTCGCCGGTGTGGCAGGGCAGTAACTAACTAAGATCGCGGTACCCGGGCAGCCACCGCAGCGATGACTGCCCGTGCGTCACGCCGTGCTTACTTCTTCACCAGCGAGCACTTCGATTCGGCCAGTGGCGCGAATGCCTTGTCGGCCGGAATCGTTTCGAGAATCTTGTAAAGATCCCAGTCCCCCTTCGACTCTGCCGGCGTCTTGACCTGCACGAGCAGCATGTCGTGCACGAGCTTGCCGTCCGCACGGATATGGCCGTTGCGAATCACCGGGTCGTCGATCTTCATCGTCTTGAGCTTGGCCATGACGGCGTCTGCGTCGTCGGTACCGGCCGCCTGAATCGCCTTCAGATAGTTGAGCACCGCCGAGTAGACGGCCGCCTGCATCATCGTCGGCATCTTTTTGTGCTGCGCGTAGAAGCGCTGTGCGAAGCCGCGCGAACGGTCGTCCTGATCCCAGTAATAGCCGTTGGTCAGAATCATGCCCTGCGCGTTCTTCAGGCCCATGCCGTGCACTTCGGTAATGAGCGAGAGCAGCGGCGTGAAGACCTGTTTGCTGCCCTGAATCATGTTGAACTGCGACGCCTGCTTGACCGTGTTGAGCGTGTCGGTGCCCGAGTTGGCCAGTGCGATGACCTGCGCGCCCGAGGTTTGCGCGCGCAGCAGGTATGACGACATGTCGGGCGAGTTGACCGGGTGCTTGACCGAGCCGACGACCTTGCCGCCCTGACGCGTGAGGATTTCGCTGGCGTCTTTTTCCAGTGCCTGACCGAACGCGTAGTCGGCGGTGATGAAGTACCACGACTTGAGGCCGCGGCGCAGCAGCGCCTGCGAAGTGGAGTTGGCCAGCGCGTAGGTGTCGTACATCCATTGCACGCTGTGCGCCGTGCACTGCTCGTTGCTGATGGCCGACGAACCGGCGCCCGTGACGAGGGCGATCTTTTTCTTCTCGTCGGCAATGCGGTCGACGGCGAGGGCGACGTTCGAGAAGGTGAGGTCGGTGATCATGTCGACCTTGTCGCGGTCGTACCACTCGCGCGCGATGGTCGCGCCCGTGTCGGTCTTGCCTTGCGAGTCGGCCGAGACGAGTTCGATGGGGGCGCCGAGTACCTTGTGGTCTTTGGCAAAGTCGTCGATGGCCATGGTGGCGGCGAGCACGCTGCCTTTGCCTGCGTTATCGCTCGACACGCCCGACAGGTCGGTGAGCACGCCGATCTTGACGACGCCGTCGGAAATGGCCGCTGCGTGGGCGGCCGGGGCGAAGCTGGCGGTGAATGCGCCGAGGGCGAGCGCAGAGGCGGCACACGCAATCGCGCGCCGGATAAGGGTGGGCATGGCTTGTCTCCGATATTCGAGTTATGTCGACCCGCCGCACCGTCGTGATGCGGGCAAGGTCTCGAATATCTTAAACATCTCGTAATCGATTGCGCAATCCGTAAATTTTCTAGGCGTTGCAAGGCGGGCGCGGTGCCCGGCGGCGCGCTATTGCGCCCTATAATGCCGTCGATTCGTCGGGCACTCTGGTCATCATGGACACACAAAACAGCAAGGCAATGTATCGAGACATCTCCGCCTACAAGGCGGGGAACACGGGCACCGATTACGTTCATCATTTCGATTCGGGGCTGCCCGGGCCGCATTTGCTGATCAGTTCGCTCGTGCATGGCAACGAGTTTTGCGGCATGCATGCCGTGACGCATTTGCTGGACCGGGGCGTGCGCCCGGCGCGAGGCAAGTTGACGTTGCTTTTCGCCAACGTCGAAGCCTACGAAAGCTTTGACGAATCGAAACCCTTCGCGAGCCGCCAACTGGTGCATAACCTGAACCGGATCTGGTCCGACGAGTACTTGCAAGGGGAATCGGATAGCCCGGAAATCCGTCGCATGCGCGAGCTCGCCCCGTTTGTGGACGCGGCAGATCACGTGCTGGATATCCACTCGACGTCGCTCGATGTCCCGCCGTTCTGGGTGTACCCGGATGCGCAACGCAACAGCGCGCTGGCCGAAGCCATCGACGTGTGTGGCTTGCACCTGATCATGCCGAAGGGGCTCGGGTCGGGCACGCCGTTGATCCAGTTCGGGCGATTTGGCGAAGCAGCCTCAACCGCAGGCGCGGCCGTCGTGATCGAGTGCGGGCAACACTTCAAGCCTTCCAGCGCCGCAGTGGCGATTGCCGCCGCGACCAAATTCCTCACGCACTTCGGGCTCATTGAAGCGAGTGAGGCAGGCGACGCCGAACCGCAACCGAGCGTGCGACGCCGTTTCGAACTGGTGGAGACGCACGTGGTGCAGACGCCGGAGTTCCGCTTCGCGCGCCCGGTCGTCGGGTTCGAAGTGTTCGGCAAAGATGAACTGGTGGCGACCGACGGCGACACGCAAATTGTCGCGCCTTTCGATGGCTGCACGGTCATCATGCCGACGCGTGAGCCCATCGTGGGCCGTGAAGCGATGTATCTGGCGCGGGAGCGCGTCTGAGCGACGCGTGAAGCGTTGATGCAGTTGCCGGGCAGCGGATGTTGCCGATGCCCGGCAATTCAGTTCTAGCGTGCTTCGGCGGTGTTACCCGTCGCAGCGCGGCGTCGCGCCTTGTGCACTGGTTGCGATGGCGCGGCCGATGCTGTCGGTCAATTGGCCGACCAGCTTGCGCTGCGCGGCGACCACCTCGGGAATGCCGCCTGATGCGGGCTCGGTGCCATTGAAACGGCAGGTCAGCACCACGTCACCCGGCACACGGCGCACCGTCCAGACGGCGGTGAGCGCAGCCTGTTCACCGGGCGCAGACTCGAAGCGTTGCACCGACGTGGACAGGCGATACACCGTCACACCGTCAGCGCGCGGCAGCCCATACACATCCATCGCACCGAGACGTTGCGTCAGGCCGCGCGAGATCGTCGACGTCAGCTCGTTTTTGAGCGGGGCCGCCCAGCGCGACGCTTCCAGAATATCGACTTGTCCGCCGCCCTTGGTCACGACGATCTGCGGGCGGTCGACCTGCTCGGGTACGGCCACCGGCGACACTTCAATGGCATACGGCGTTGCGGGCGCGTTGGTTCCCACATTGCCCGCACTGGCCGTGTTGGCCGTATTTGAAGCGCCTCCTGCACCTGCGAGCGTGTAGAAACTCGGCGTCGGCGACGCACAACCCGCCATCGCCAGCACCAGCCCAGCCATCGTTGCGGTGGCAGCCGACGCAACGGCGCGGCGACCCAACATGCTTCGGGAGCTACGGAACATATCGGTCGGCCTCATCATGGTTGCGGATCCTTCGGTTTGCCGCGCAGCAGCGCTTCTGGGTGCTGTTGCAGATAGTCGGCGAGCGTGTTGAGCGAGCGCAGCGTCTTGGTCAGTTCCTGCATGGCCTGACGCACATCCTGCTGCACCGGGGCGTCTTCGGACAGCGTGCGCTCGGCGGCACCGAAACTCTTCTTCGCTTCGCCCAGCGTTGCCTTGGCTTCCGGCGCGATCTCGGTATCGAGCTGCTTGAACAGCCCCTGCACGCTGTCGAGCGTCTTGTCGAGCTTGGCCAGCGACGAGTTGAGATTCTGTCCGATGGTGTCGAACGGAATCTTGTCGAGCTTGCCGGCAATGTCGGCAATCTGGAGTTGCAACTGGTCGAGCGTGTTGGGCACGGTCGGCAGCACGAGTACGCCGTCGACATCCTCGGCCTTGGCGGGCGCGACATTCGGGAAGAAGTCGAGCGCCACGTACAACTGGCCGGTGAGCAGGTTGCCCGTGCGCAGTTGACCGCGCAGACCGCGCGCCACCAGCGCGTTGAGAATCTGATGGCTCGCCAGCTCGTTTTGCGGCAGGTTGTTCTTCGCGTCGCGACGGCGCAAGCGGTCCGGATACAGCTCGACCGTCACCGGCATGGCGATGCGCTTGGTGGCTTGATCGAATTCCACGCCGATGGAGGTGACTTCGCCGAGCGTGATGCCCCGGAAGTCGATCGGTGCGCCCACTGCCAAGCCTCGCAGCGACTGCTGGAAGCGGAACACCACGCGCACCGGATGCGTGTCGGGCGCCTTCATGGCGGTCGATTCGTCCGGCGCGAGGCGGAATTCCTGCCCCGGTTTGGCCATGACGCCAGCGCCGGCATCCGCCGGTGCCTGGAAGGCGATGCCGCCGATGACGACCGACGCGAGCGACTGCGTATTCACTTGGAAGCCGCTCGAATCGAGCCGCAGATCGATGCCGCTCGCATGCCAGAAGCGCGTGTTGGTGCCCACATATTGATCGTAAGGTGCCTGCACGAAGACGCGCAGCGTGACGCCCTTGCCATCGGCATCGAGCGAATAAGCTTCGACCTGCCCGACCTGAATGCGGCGGTAGTAAATCGGTGAGCCGATGTCGAGCGAGCCGATATCGGCCGCGTGCAGAATGAACGGCTTGCCGGGCTGACCGCTCGAGACGACCGGCGGCACTTCGAGACCGACGAAGTGCTCCGCCGTGTCTTTCGTCTTACCGGCGTCGGCGCCGATGTAAGCGCCCGAGAGCAGCGTGGAAAGGCCCGAGACACTGCCGCCGGCCACGCGCGGACGCACGACCCACCAGCGCGAATCCTTGACGGCAAAGCGCTTGGCGTTCTTGGTGAGATCGACCGTCACGCGCACATAGGTGAGGTCGTCGGAAAGCTCGATGTTCTTCACCGTGCCGATGTCGACTTCCTTGAACTTGACCTTGGTCTTGCCGGCTTCGAGGCCTTCGGCCGTCTTGAAGTCGATGGTGACCGTCGGGCCGCGCTCGACGATGACTTTGGCCACCAGCGAGAGCCCGATCACGGCGGCGACGAGCGGAATCAGCCAGACGAGCGACGGTGCCCAGCGCTTGCGCCGCTCGATGGCGGGCGTGGGCAAATCGTCGGCACCGGCCGGCGGTTGCTTCGCGTCGCTGTTGTTTTTCTCGTCTTTCGGGTCAGTCATGGTCGTCCTGTTCGGTGTCGTCGTCGCGGATCTGGTCCCAGATCAGGCGCGGGTCGAACTGCATGGAGGCCAGCATGGTCAGCACCACCACCGAGCCGAAGGCCACGATGCCGGGGCCGGCCTGAATCACGGCAAGCGACTGGATATTCACGAGCGCGACCATCAACGCCACGACGAAAACATCGAGCATCGACCAGCGGCCGATGAATTCGACCATGTGATAGAGCTTCGTGCGTTGATGCGGTTTCCAGCGGGCACCGCGCTGCGCCGTGAAGCACAGCAGCGACAGCGCAATGAGCTTGAGCATGGGCACCAGAATACTGGCCGTGAAGACCACGATGGCCAGATCGTATTCGCCGCTGGTCCAGAAATAGATCACGCCGCTCATGATGGTGTCGCTGGAATTACCAAGCAGCGAGCGCGTCTGCATCATGGGCAGGAGGTTGGCGGGAATGTACAGGATGGCCGCCGCAATCAGCAAGGCCCAAGTGCGCGCCAGACTGTCGACCTTGCGCTGGTGCAGCACCGCGCCGCAACGCGGGCAGCGCTCCTTTTCCACCGTTTTGACTTCGCGTGCGAGCCGGCCGCAGACGTGGCAGGCCACCAACCCGGCTGCTTTCGCGGTGAGGTACTTCATCGGGGCACCGTCCCGCGATCGTTGCGGGCACGGTCAAGGGCTTTGGCGCGGGCGTCTTGGGCGGCCGGGTCCGGCGTGCGGTCGATCAATTGCCAGAGATTGCGCAGGTCGTACGAGAGCACCATCGCGAGAAATACGGTGAGCGCGCAGAAGGCCCACAGGGCAATGCCCGGCAACACGCTGGCCATGGCCGAGAGCTTCACCAGCGACACCAGCACGCCCAGCATGAAGACTTCGATCATGCCCCACGGGCGGCAGAACTCGATGGCGCGCATCACGGCAAACACGGCGCGCGGCCGGCGGCCAACCGAGAGCGGCCCAATCAGGTGCACGAGCGCGAGCAGTTGCGACAGGGGAAACAGCACCGTCGTCGCGAACACGAGCAGCGCCACCAGCCACATCCCCTCTCGGTACAGCGCCCAAGCGGCGCCGATGAGCGTGGTCTCGGTATAGATGCCTTGCACTTCGATCTCGACGATCGGGAAGGCGTTGGCAATGGCGAAGACGATCAGACACGTCACCGTGAGCGCGAGCACGCGCGACAGGCGAAGGTCGGGAGAGCGATAGAGCACCGAGTGACAGCGTACGCAGCGGGCGGTCTCGTGCGGCGGCAGATCCATGCGACGGTGCAGAGTGTCGCAATTGGGACACGCGATCAGGTCCGTCACATCATCTACAGGGGGCAATGTATCCATTACCTTCGGGGGACGGTGACCAAAGTGACGCTCAGAATACCAAATTGTTGGGGAAGTTCCCACGTTGTGCACTGCAACGACATTTTCGGCATGGTTTGTGCTAAGTCACGGAAAACGCTCAACACTTTGCTCTATACTCAACAAACTCCCGCAAAGTTTCCAAAGATTTGAGGAGAATTCCCCCATGCTTAATATGTCCAGGCGCCAGTTCCTCAAAGTGAGTGGCGCAACGCTGGCAGGGTCCAGCCTGGCAATGCTCGGGTTCGCACCCGACGCTGCGCTGGCCGAGGTTCGCCAGTTCAAGCTCGCGCGTGCGACCGAGACCCGCAATACCTGTCCGTACTGTTCTGTCGCTTGCGGCATCCTCATGTACAGCTACGGCGACGGTGCCAAGAACGCGAAGAAGAGCGTTTTCCACATCGAAGGCGATCCCGATCACCCGGTCAATCGCGGCACCTTGTGCCCGAAGGGTGCCAGCCTGATCGACTTCATCCATAGTCCGAGCCGCCTCAAGTACCCCGAGTACCGCAAGCCCGGCTCCGACAAGTGGGAACGCATCTCGTGGGACGACGCGCTCGATCGCATCGCCAAGCTGATGAAGGCCGACCGCGACGCCAATTTCGTCGAGAAAACCGACGATGGCATGACGGTCAACCGCTGGACCACGACCGGCATGCTGGCCGCGTCGGCGTCGAGCAACGAAGTCGGTTATCTCACTCACAAAGTCATCCGCAGTACCGGGATGCTGGGATTCGATAATCAGGCACGTGTCTGACATGGCCCGACGGTGGCAGGTCTTGCCCCGACGTTTGGCCGTGGAGCGATGACGAACCATTGGGTCGACATCAAGAACGCGGATCTGGTACTCATCATGGGCGGCAACGCAGCCGAGGCGCACCCGTGCGGTTTCAAATGGGTGACCGAGGCGAAGGCGCACAACAAAGCGCGCCTGATCGTCGTTGACCCGCGCTTTAACCGTTCGGCATCGGTCGCAGATTATTACGCCCCGATTCGTACCGGCACGGACATCGTCTTCCTCGGCGGGTTGATCAACTACCTGCTCACGAACGACAAGATTCAACACGAATACGTCAAGAACTACACCGACTTCACCTTCCTGGTGAAAGACGAGTTCCAGTTCGAAGACGGGCTCTTCTCCGGCTACAACGCTGAGAAGCGCACCTACGACCGCAGCTCCTGGGATTACCAGAAGGGCGCGGACGGCTTCGTGCTCACCGACCCCACGCTGCAACACCCGCGCACGGTCTTCCAACTGATGAAGCAGCACTACTCGCGCTATACGATCGATATGGTCGAGCGGGTGTGCGGCACGCCGGCCGACAAGGTCGAGTACATCTTCAAGCAGATTGCCGAGTGCTCGACGCCTACGCGCACGATGACCATCCTGTATGCACTGGGATGGACGCAGCACTCGATCGGCTCGCAGATCATTCGTACCGGTGCCATGGTGCAGTTGCTGCTGGGCAATATCGGTGCGGTGGGTGGCGGCATGAACGCGTTGCGCGGTCACTCCAATATTCAGGGGCTGACCGATCTGGGGCTGATGACCGACTTGCTGCCGGGCTACATGTCTTTGCCCAAGCAGGCCGAGCAGTCTATCGATCAGTACCTGACGGCCCGCACGCAAAAACCGCTGCGTCCGAACCAGCTCAGCTACTGGCAGAACTACCCGAAGTTCCACGTCAGCCTGATGAAGGCGTGGTGGGGCGACGCGGCCACGGCCGAGAACAACTGGGCGTACGACTATCTGCCCAAGCTCGACAAGCCGTACGATCTGCTGCAAGTGCTGGAGTTGATGAACAAGGGCAAGATCACCGGCTACATCGCACAGGGCTTCAACCCGATTGCGGCGGCGCCGGCGAAGGTCAAGTGGGATTCCGCACTGGCCCAGCTCAAGTTCCTGGTCATCATGGACCCGCTCGCGACTGAGACGTCCGAGTTCTGGAAGAATTTCGGCGAACACAACAACGTCGATTCGAGCAAGATCCAGACCGAGGTGTTCCGTCTGCCGACCACCTGTTTCGCGGAAGAAGACGGTGCACTCGTCAACTCCGGGCGCTGGTTGCAGTGGCACTGGAAGGGCGCCGAGCCGCCGGGCGAAGCACGCACCGACATCGAGATCATGTCGGGCCTGTTCCTGCGCCTGCGCGAGATGTACAAGACGCAGGGCGGCAAGTACCCCGACCCGATCGTCAATCTCTCGTGGCCGTATGCACAGGCTGAGAGCCCGTCGCCGGAAGAAATCGCCAAGGAGTACAACGGCAAAGCGCTCAAGGATCTGGTCGATCCGAAGGACCCGACCAAGGTTACGCGCAAGGCCGGTGAGCAATTGGCCGGTTTCGCCGAGTTGAAGGACGACGGCAGCACGTCGTCGGGCTGCTGGATCTTCGCGGGATCGTGGACGCAGGCCGGTAACCAGATGGCACGCCGTGACAATAGCGACCCGACCGGTATCGGCCAGACGCTGAACTGGGCGTGGGCATGGCCGGCCAACCGGCGCATTTTGTACAACCGCGCCTCGGCCGACGTGGCCGGCAAGCCGTTCAACCCGAAGCACAAGCTGATTTCGTGGAACGGCAAGTCGTGGGTGGGCGCCGACGTGCCCGACTTCAAGGTGGATGAAGATCCGGCCGGCGGCATGGGCCCGTTCATCATGAACCCCGAAGGTGTGGCGCGCTTCTTCGCGAAGGCGGGTATGGCCGAAGGGCCGTTCCCCGAGCACTACGAGCCGTTCGAGACGCCGCTGGGCTACAACCCGCTGCATCCGAAGAACCCCAAGGTCACTAGCAACCCGGGCGCCCGCGTGTTCCCGGACGATCTGGCGACGATGGGCACTGCGGATAAATTCCCGTATGTGGCGACGACGTATCGTCTGACCGAGCACTTCCACTACTGGACCAAGCACGCGTTGCTCAACTCGATCATCCAGCCCGAGCAATTCGTCGAAATCGGCGAAGCGCTGGCCAAGGAGGTCGGGGTGGTGGCGGGCGACACGGTCAAGGTGTCGTCCAACCGGGGCTTCATCAAGGCCAAGGCGGTGGTGACCAAGCGGTTGAGGGCGCTCCAGATCGACGGCAAGACCGTCCATCACGTGGGCATTCCGATTCACTGGGGCTTCAAGGGGGTCGCCAAACCGGGCTTCCTTGCGAATACGCTCACTCCGATCGTCGGCGACGGCAACTCGCAGACACCGGAAGTGAAGTCGTTCCTGGTGAAGGTCGAGAAGGCATAGGGAGGCGCCATGGCATTGCAATCACTTGATATCAAACGGCGCTCGGCGACCACGCTGCCGTCGCCCTCGGTGCGTGAATCGCACACGGGCGACGTCGCCAAACTGATCGACGTCTCGAAGTGCATCGGCTGCAAGGCTTGCCAGACCGCGTGCATGGAGTGGAACGATCTGCGTGACGAAGTCGGCGAGAACGTGGGCGTGTACGACAATCCGCGGGACTTGTCGGCGGACTCGTGGACGCTCATGCGCTTCACCGAGTACGAAAACCCGAAGGGCGACCTCGAATGGCTGATCCGCAAGGACGGCTGCATGCACTGCGAGGACCCGGGCTGCCTGAAGGCCTGCCCGTCGCCGGGGGCGATCGTGCAGTACGCCAACGGCATCGTCGATTTTCACGAAGAGAACTGCATCGGCTGCGGCTATTGCATTACCGGGTGTCCGTTCAATATTCCGCGTATCTCGCAGAAGGATCACAAGGCGTACAAGTGCACGCTGTGTTCCGACCGCGTGTCCGTGGGGCTCGAGCCGGCGTGCGTGAAGACGTGCCCGACCGGCGCGATCATGTTCGGCACCAAAGACGCCATGAAGGATCAGGCGGAAGAGCGCATCGAAGACCTGAAGTCACGGGGCTTCGATAATGCCGGGTTGTACGACCCGGCCGGGGTGGGGGGCACGCACGTGATGTATGTGCTGCACCATGCCGACAAGCCGTCGCTGTATCACGGCCTGCCGGACAACCCGCGCATCAGCCCGATGGTCAGTTTCTGGAAGGGCATTGCGAAACCGCTGGGCGTGGCAGCGATGGCGTTCACCGCGATTGCCGGCTTCTTCCACTACATCAAGACCGGTCCGAACGAGACGACCGAAGAGGATGAAGAGGAAGCGCGCCGGTACGATGCGTCCCGCAAGGGCGATGACCCCGGCAATGGTCCGAAGGGTGTCGCCACGCACGAGGAGGTCTGACGATGTCGCAAGAACCTAGCGAACGTGAGGTCCGTCCGGGGCAGCCGGACCATGAAGGATATCCGTCCTACACGGGGCATCAGCAGCATCCGAAGGACGATCTGATTCAGCGTTACAACGCGGCAGAGCGCATCAACCACTGGATTGTCGCGGGGACGTTCATCCTGCTCGCGCTGTCCGGGCTGGCGCTGTTCCATCCGTCGATGTTCTGGCTCACCAACCTGTTCGGTGGCGGGCCGTGGACGCGGATTCTGCATCCCTTCGTCGGACTGGTGATGTTTGCCGGTTTTGTGTGGCTCGCACTGCGGCTTGCCCGCTACAACAAGTTCGAGTCGCGCGACCGCGAGTGGATGATGAAGATCGGCGATGTGCTGAACAATCGCGAGGAGAATCTGCCGGAAGTCGGGCGTTATAACGCCGGGCAGAAGCTGCTCTTCTACGTGATGGTGCTGTGCATGCTCGGACTGCTCGCATCGGGGATCGTGATCTGGCGCGCGTACTTCGCGTTCTACTTCCCGATCTGGGTCATTCGACTCGCCTCCGACGTGCACGCGGTGTGTGCATTCGTGTTGATTTGCGGCATCATTACGCACATCTACGCGGCGATCTGGATCAAAGGGTCCGTGGGTGCCATGACACGTGGCACCGTGACACGCGGCTGGGCGTGGAAACACCATCGCGCCTGGTACAAGCAGCTCAACAAGTAAGTCCGGCCCCGGTGGCTGGACGCTCCTACGAGGCCAGCCACCTTGCAACGCATCCTTCAACCCGGACAGATCGAGTCCCTCGATCGCACCGCCATCCCCCGTCTTCGTATGCCGCAACGCGCCGAGATTTTTTCGGCGCGTGCGGCGCGTTTGCGTCAGCTTGCCGAGGGGCATCCGCTGGGCGACTACCTGCGGCTAATGGCCGCACTGGTCGATGCTCAGCGCAGCGAGATCGAGAACTTCGTGGCGGAGCGTCCGTCCGCGGAATCGATTGCGCAGGCGCAGCAGCATTGCATGCCGCTCGTGCCGGCCAATAGCGGCTATGAAGTCGGCCGCTGGAAGCCATTGCTCACGCCGTTGCTCGATGCCGTGGCGGCACAGGCCGACTTGCCGCCGGCGGTGCGCGGCGTGCTCGATCGTATTCGCAGCGCCGACGCCGCCACGCTGGATACGGCCGCACAGTCGCTGCTGGCCGGGCATGGCAAGGGCGTGGACGCCGCGAGCGCACCGTTCCTGATGGCGGCGCTGCAAGTGCTGTGGACAGGCGTGGCGAGCACGTTCGATGCCGGTGAAGTACCGATGCTCGACGTACCGAATATCTGCCCCGTGTGCGGCACGCTGCCAGTGGCAAGCGTGGTGCGTATCGGCGGCGCCCACGAAGGCTATCGCTATCTCGCGTGTGGCCTGTGTTCGACCGAATGGCACATGGTGCGCGTGAAATGCACGCATTGCGAAGCGAGCGAGCACGTGGCGTATCACGTGGTCGACAAGCAGGGCGAAGCCAGTGCCAAGGCCGATCTCTTCGCGCAGGCAGCGCATCCTGCGCAGGCAGCCGACGACGTGGCCGACGCGGCCCGGGCCCCCGAGCTGACGGAAGCCGGCCGGCCCAAGCTCGACGAAGCCGCCAAGCGCGTGGCGTCGTCGCCGAGCCGTGCCGAGTCGTGCGACGACTGTCACAGCTACCGCAAGATTTTCTATCAGGACAAAGACCCGTTCGTGGAACCGGTTGCCGACGATCTGGCGAGCCTCGCGCTCGACGTATTGATGGGCGAAGCGGGCTACGCACGCGCCAACGGCAATCCGTTGCTCTGGCAAAACGCCGAGGAGTAACGACATGGCCGCGGACGATCTTGCGCCGGTAGGCGCGGCAGAGTTGCCGTCGCTCGACCGGTTGTTGGGCATGCCCGACTTTCAGGCGGCGCTTGCCGACTTCGGACGCACGCAGGTCACCGCGACGCTGCGTGCCGATCTGGACGCTTGCCGCAGCGAAGCGCTGGCTGGCACGCTGTCGCGCGACGCGTTGGCGCCCGAAGCCTTTGCCGCGCGTGTGACGCGAACATTGGTTGCGCGCAATCATGCGACATTGCGTCCGGTGTTCAACCTGACGGGGACGGTGCTGCACACCAATCTTGGCCGCGCGTTACTGCCCGAAGCGGCGGTCGATGCAGTCATGCAGGCGCTGACGTCGCCTGCCAATCTTGAGTTCGATCTGGCGACGGGCGGACGCGGCGATCGCGATGATCTGATCTCGCCGCTGCTTTGTGAACTCACAGGCGGCGAAGCGGCCACCGTGGTCAACAACAATGCGGCGGCGGTCTTGCTGATGTTGGCGACGCTGGCCAAGCGGCGCGAAGTGGTCGTGTCGCGCGGCGAGCTGGTGGAGATTGGCGGCGCGTTCCGCATTCCGGACATCATGACGCACGCGGGTGCCAAGCTCGTTGAAATTGGCACGACCAATCGCACGCACGCGGCGGATTATCGCAATGCCATCGGCGAGAAGACGGCGCTGCTGATGAAGGTGCATTGCAGCAACTACGAAGTGACGGGTTTCACCAAGAGTGTGGACGTGGCGGAAGTCGCTGCCATTGCGAAACCGCATGGCATTCCGGTCGCAGTGGATCTGGGCAGCGGCACGCTGACGCCGCTCGAGCGATGGGGCCTGCCACACGAAACCACCGTGCAAGAGACCATTGCCGCCGGTGCCGATCTTGTGACGTTCTCGGGCGACAAGCTGCTTGGCGGCCCGCAGGCCGGCATGATCGTGGGGCGCAAGGACCTTATCGCCAAAATTAAGAAGCACCCGCTCAAGCGGGCGTTGCGCGTGGGCAAGCTCACGCTGGCGGCGCTTGAGCCGGTGCTACGTCTGTATCGTGATCCTGAACATCTGCCCGAGCGTTTGACGACGCTGCGTTTGCTCACGCGTACGCGCGCCGAAATGGCGGCGCAGGCGGAGCGACTCGCGCCTGTGCTGGCGCAGTCGCTGGGCGAAGCCTATACCGTTGCCGCCGCACCGATGGTGAGCCAGATCGGCAGCGGTGCGTTGCCTGTTGAACAACTGCCGAGCTATGGACTGGCGATTGCGCCCGCAGGCGGTGGCAAGCGCGGCAGCGGACGCGCGTTGGCCAAGCTCGAAGCGGCGTTGCGCGGGCTGCCGTATCCGGTCATCGGACGCATTTCCGACCAGACGTTATGGCTCGATCTTCGCTGCCTTGAGGCGAGCGACGAGGCATGCCTGACGCTGCAATTCGCGGAGCTGCGCGCATGATCGTCGGCACGGCGGGTCATATCGACCACGGCAAGACGAGTCTGGTACGCGCCCTGACCGGCGTTGACACCGATCGTCTGAAAGAAGAAAAGGCACGGGGCATTTCCATCGAACTGGGCTATGCCTATACGCCGTTGCCCGATGGTGAAGTCCTCGGTTTCATCGATGTCCCGGGCCACGAGAAGTTGATTCATACGATGGCGGCGGGCGCGGTCGGCATCGATTTCGCGTTGCTGGTCATTGCGGCGGACGACGGCGTTATGCCGCAGACGCGCGAGCATCTGGCGATTCTCACGATGTTGGGCGTGCGTCAGGGCGTGGTGGCGCTGTCGAAGGCGGATCGGGTCGATATTCCACGTTTGGGCAGGGTCAAACGCGAGATCACGCAGTGGCTTGCGAATACGCCATTGGCCGGCGCAGAGATCGTGCCGGTGTCGGCAACCACGCAGGGCGATGCGGGCGTCGCGGTGTTGCGCGATCAATTGACGCACGCGGCGCAGGCATTGAAGGCGGCGGGCAATGCGGCGCGCCGTGACGATGCGTTGTTTCGTCTGGCCGTCGACCGGGTATTCACGCTGGCGGGTCATGGCACGGTGGTCACCGGCACCGCGTTTGCCGGCACCGTGCGCGTGGGCGATACGTTGACGGTGATGCCACAAGGCTTGCCGGTGCGCGTGCGCAGTATTCATGCGCAGAACCGTGCCGTCGAAGCTGGCCGGGCAGGCGAGCGTTGCGCGTTGAATCTGGCGGGTGTGGAACGCGACCAACTCGGCCGTGGCGACTGGATCGTCGCGCCGGGACTCTCGGCGCCTTCCACGCATGTGGACGTCGAGTTGCATTGGCTCGACGGCAATGCACCGCTGACGCAATGGTTTCCGCTGCATGTGCATCTGGGCACGACCCACGTGCAGGCGCGCACGGTGCTGCTCGATGGCGACACGCTTGCGCCGGGCGGCACGATGCGTGTGCAACTGGTATTCGACGCGCCGGTGTGCACCATGCCGGGCGACCGGTTCATCGTGCGAAATCCGCAGGCGACGGCGACCGTGGGTGGTGGTCGCGTGCTCGATCCGGCGGGGCCGGAGCGAAAGCGTCGTTCGGCGGCGCGGCTGGCGTGGCTCGATGCCATGGCGAGAACGCTGGATGGAGAAGGGCTCTCAGGGTTGCTGGCGCAGTCGCCGCAGGGGCTGACGAGTGCACAGATGACGGCGCTGACGGGGTTGTCGTCGGCGACGTGGCAATGGCCGTCGGAAGCCGTGGTTCTTGCGGCGGCAGACGGCGAGTCGTTGGCGTTTGCGCCGCAGCCGTGGGAGGCGATGCGCACGCGCGTGCTCGACGTGCTGCGCGACTACCATGCTCGCTTGGCCGACGAGCCGGGGCTTGATGCGGCGCGTCTTGGGCGGATGACGTGGCCGGCGCTGGAGGCGACGCGTTGGCGCGCGATCGTACAGGCGCTGGTGGCGGACGGTTCGTTGACACGTACGGGCGCGTGGTTGCATTTACCGACGCACCGCGTGGAAATGAGTGCAGAAGAGACGACGCTGGCAGAGGCGTTGTTGCCGCGCATTGCGCAGGGCCGATTCGACCCGCCGTGGGTGAGAGATCTGGGGCGTGACGTGAGTGCGCCGGAAGAGAAGGTGCGCGCGGTACTGCGCAAATTGGCGCGGCAGGGGCGGGTGCATCAGATCGTCAAGGACTTGTTCTACGACGATGCCTGCGTGCAGGCGCTGGCCGAATTGGTAGCGCAGGGCGACGGCCGGATCGAAGCTGGCGGGTTCCGCGATGCGACGGGTTTAGGGCGCAAGCGGGCCGTGCAGATTCTGGAGTTCTTCGACCGCGCGGGCTATACTCGCCGCGTTGGCGATACGCATGTGCGGCGTCCCGGCGTGGTTTGGGGCACGGCATAGCAAAAACGCCACGCGAGGTTTCGCGTGGCGTTTTTATCGAGCGCGGCTCGATATCGTTACACCGTCATTTCGTTACACGAAGGAAGGCATCCGTATCCGGTGATGCGGCCGGGCTTCAAACCCGGTTGGGGGCGTCAGCCGTTCCCAGGTAGGTTCGACTCCTGCTGCTTTCCGCCATAAGACTTTCAGCGGCTTCTGCGCCTGCAGGATATCGCCCGCCGTGTCAGTCTTATCGGTCCCCGCTTTCGCGCGCAAATCTCATAGTTGAAAACCTTCGTCATCGTCACCGGTGGCGGGGTGCCTGCATGGCGCTGGTGTCTGATGCACTGGGGCGTCAGGCTGGACGATAGGCGTGGGTGATTCGGTATTAGCAATCGATCTGTGTGGCTTGCTTTCACTGGGTTTTATGGAGGAAAAGCCGCGCTTAGAGCAGCCGTCAATATTGATTATTTTCCCGATCTGATTAATTATTTGGTCGGGCATATTGTTTTAATGTGCTTTGGTTTTTTCTTGGCGAGTAATTTTAATTATAAAAATAATTTTAATTACTGTTTTTTTAAAATATATAACCGAGATTGTCTGAACACACCTCCTTCGGAGGCTTAGCACCTGGGCGCAAATCAATGATTTGAATACTACCGGGTGCGAGCGGCGCCCCGTATCTTCAAGGGGGTACTCATGCGCTTTCTAGCAACTGCCGTGTTTGCTGCGTTGACAGTAGTGGCCACATCTCCCGCTTTTGCGGCCGGGCCGGATTCGCGCTTCGACGCACTCGCCAATCTGCCATTCAATGGCGGATATCCGACAGCGCAGGGGATTGCGCAACTCAAGGATGAACTCACCTTTCAGCGCGGCGTGCAGGCCTACCTCTGGGCACTGCCGGCACTCAACATGTTGGGTATGCAGCGCGGTTCGGAAAAGACGTTCGGCAAGGGCTACAACGTGTTGCCCATCTGGAAAGACCGGCTGAATGCTAAAACGCTGGTAACCACACCGAACTCGGACGTTATATACGCGATGGGGTATCTCGACCTCAAGGCGGACGGCCCGATGGTCATCGAAGTGCCCAAGGGCCTACAAGGGATTCTGGACGACTTCTTTCAGCGCCCGATTTGTTCTGAGGGACCGATCGACGGGCGTGTCTGGTGCGGCGACGTCGGCCTACCCGGTCCTGACAAGGGGCAAGGTGGAAAATATCTGGTGCTGCCGCCAGATTACAAGGGCGAGATCCCACAGGGATATTTCGTGCTGCGGTCGCGCACTTATGGCGTATTCGTTTTCTGGCGCGGTTTCTTCAAAGATCCGTCCCAACTCGACGAGCCCGTCAAGGTGATGGAGCAGACGCGCATTTATCCATTGGGCAAACAGGCCGAAGCGAAGCCAATGCAGTTCCCGAACGCTTCAGGCGTGCCGGTCAACATGTTGTATCCCACGGACGGAAGCGCGTTCGACCTGCTCGCGCAGTTCTTCGAGAACGAATACGCCGATCCGGCTGATATGGAAATGCGCGGCATGCTTGCCGCCATCGGCATTGAAAAGGGCAAACCTTTCAAACCGGACGCCCATACGCGCAGCCTGTTGGACAAAGCCGCCAAAACTGCCGCCAAGATGGGGCACGCCATTTCCTACGAGCCCCAGGCGATCGTGGAGAACGGCACCTGGTATCCGGATCGCCGCTGGCTCAACGTTTTCCCGGGCAACGCCACGTTTACCGCACCAACATTCAACTACATCGATGCCCGCACGGGTTTCTTTACCAATGCCTACTCCACCAGCCCCGGCATGGCGGTTGAGATGGTCAACGTCGGCGCGAAGTATCCCGCGACCTTTGTCGATGCGAAGGGTGCGTTTCTGTCCGGCGGCAAGGCTTACAAGCTGAGTCTGCCCAAGGACGTGCCGGCCGCGTTGTTCTGGTCCGTCACGATCTACGATTCGATCACAGCATCGGGCGTCGATAACGGTCAGGCCTTCCCCTCGATCAACACGATGGATAAGCCCGCACAGAACGCCGACGGCAGTACTGATATCTATTTCGGCCCGAGTGCACCGGGCACCGGCAAGAACTGGCTGAAGACCCTGCCGGGAAAGGGCTACTTCGTCATCTTGCGTTTGTACGGGCCGACTCAGGCGTTCTTTGACAAGACCTGGAAGCCGGGTGATCTGCAACCCACCAAGTGACACTTCTTTTTTGGGGCGGACATGTTCAAAGCACCGAAATCAATGACTGTACTTGCGGCATTCGCTTTTAGCGTGGTCGGCACGCAAGTGCATGGCGCAGCCGAGGCGCTACCGTTCGGCAACGTCCAGATGGACGGAACGCTGCCCGCGCGCAGCGCCGTCCCGGGGTTGTTCGCAGAGCTGGATTTTCAACAGGCGACGCAAGCCTACCTTTGGGCGCTGCCGCTTGTGGCTTATGCCCAATGGCAGAAAGAGTCCTACGAAAAACTCGGTGCAAAACCGAATGACCTGGTGGTCTACACCACATGGAAAGACAAGCTAGGCATTCTCACGGCCAATGCGACAACACCGTACATTCTCGGATTTTCCGAGCTGGACAAATCCGGACCATTGGTCATCGATATGCCGGCCGGCCAGACAGCCGGTGGGGTAGGTGACTTCTGGCAACGGTCTCTGATCGATTTGGGACAGACCGGGCCAGATAAAGGCCGAGGCGGCAAATATCTGATCCTGCCACCGGGTGTGAAAGCCCCTGCGGACGCGAAAGGGTATTACGTCGCACAGTCGCAGACGAACAACGTGTTGCTTGGCTTCCGGGTACTCGAGCCCGACCCGGCGAAAGCAAAAGCTATCGTCAGCAAGATCAAAGTGTATTCGTACCGTGATCGCCAGTCCCCACCCAATATGCGTCTTGTTTCGCCAGACGGCCGCGACTGGTCGGGCACCCAGCCAGATGGCATGGCCTACTGGCAGCGCTTGCACGAGATCATCCAGCGCGAGCCGGTGAACGAGCGCGATCGCTTTTACATGGCGATGCTGGCAAACCTCGGGATCGAGAAGGGCAAGCCTTTCAATCCCGACGAGCGTCAACGCAAGGCGCTGGAGCAAGGCGCCACGGCAGGCAAGCTGTTGGCGCAGACGAATACCTATGCGAAGCGATTTGAGAACGTAAATCATTGGCCGGACCGGCGCTGGGAATATGCGTTGTTCATCAAGGACCCGTCGCAACGCGTGGCCAACTACGATCAGTTGCTTGAGCGCACGGCGTGGTTCTATGAGGCGTTGTCAGACACCAAGGGCATGATCTCCTCCACACCGGGGCTGGGACAGGCTTATCTCGGCGCGTACACCGACAAGAACGATGCCTGGCTCGATGGCGGCAAGAACTACAAGTTGCGTGTCGCCGCGAATCCGCCAGCGAAGCAGTTCTGGTCACTGACCGTCTACGACACTGACACGCGCCGCTTTGTGGAGAATTCCAAGCAAAAATCGGATGTCTCCAGCCGCGAGAATCTACGGAAAAATGCCGACGGCTCGGTGGATCTTTACTTTGGCCCCAACCCGCCGCCGGGAGAGGAAAGCAATTGGGTGCAAACCGTGGCCGGTAAGCATTGGTTTGCCTATTTCCGTCTTTATGGGCCGACCGAGGCGTATTTTGACAAGCGCTGGAAGATGGAGGACATCACGGCAGGGTATTGATTTCTGCATGTTCACCCTTTGCCTCACCACGTCCAGCGCAGACCAAGCGTGGCAGACACCGACTGCTGTCTCGTCGCGTCGAGTTGCGTCAGGTACGCGAGGGTGGCGTAGACGCTGGCGGCTTTGTTGAAGCGGCCTGCCACGCCGATCCCGAATTGCGCCGCTGTGCTGTTGGCGCTCGTCACGACCGGCGTCGTGCCGCCAAAGAGAACGCGGCCGTCGTTGCCGAATGCGTGCAGCAGATTGAATAACAAATACGGCCGCAGCAGACCCCGCGCACCGTCGTAATTTGCCTCGAGCCGTGCCCCGATGCGCGCCAGCCAGCTATTCACATTGTTGAATCCAACGCTCGAAATCCCATCGTTGAAATCGTCGATCGCCTGACGCTGCCAGACGATTTGCGCCTGCGGTTCGAGCGCCAGCGTTTCGGTCAGCGCAATCGGCCATCCGGTTTCGAGAGAGGCCGCGAGCCCTTTGCCGTGAACGTTCTGGTTGAGTCCGCTGATCGGCTTCGATTGAAATTGCATCGCGGACGCGAGTACCACGGCGTCGGTATACGCACCGCCCGGCATCACGTGCGTCCAGTAAAGACCCGCGCTGTACATGTCCAACGCCAATGTGCCCGCGTGGGTGTCGGGCATGCCTAGCGCCAGCCCCTGAACGTCGCCCGATGCGCGGGTCCATCCGCCGAGCACGCCGACGTGATCGGCATGGCCGGTGTCGCTGCGTCCGGCAAAGAGGTCGTGTCCGATCTGTATGCCGCCGATATTGCCGTCGAACTGGGGCGTCACGTCGCCTTTCGCGCGCAGCTGCTCGGTTTGCCCCCAGACCCGGGCCCAGCCATCGGTCAGCCACCCACGCTCGTCGAGCAATCCCTGCTGGCCCTGCCGTTCGTGGAATGTCGCCAACTGGGCGAAGCCTGCGGTTCGGCCCAGCTCCGGCATCATCGAGTAGACGGGGACTTCGATTCGATAGATGGGCAGAGGGTCGTCACCCGGATGGAGCGTCGCAGTCGGCGGGGTGCCGACGGCTGCTGTCGGGGGTGGGACTACTTCGGTTTCCGGTTCTCCGGTGACGGGATCGATCACGGTCACGACGACTTCCTCAGACGTCGGGACAGTCGAGCGCAAATACCAACTGTTGGCGCTGTTGGCAGTGGTGCCGCCTTTGTAAAGGAAGTACGTGTAGGCACCCGCGCTGACCGGCGCACCCAATGAAAACGCCGAGCCTGACGACGTGGTGCCGCCGACGGCCTGCACGACGGGAATGCCATTGCCGGTGGTGAGCGCGCCGAGGCCGCCGAGATTGTTGATGGCAACGGTCGTGCTGCCGCCGATCGTGCCCCCACTCACCGTGAGTGGGGCAACGCGTGAACTGTCGTTGCCAAGCACCGAGTCGACGAGGAGCTTGCCGCCTTGACCGGTGTAGTTGCCGGCAATGGTCAGCGTGCCGTTGCCCGCGCCATCGCCGGGATGAACAGTGCCCAGATTCGTCACGTTGCCGGTCAGCGTGCCGGTACCCGTCAGGGTGGCGCCGGCCGCAACCGTCGTCGTCGCGCCGCCCAACGTACCGGTCAGGTTGAAGATGCCGCTTTGCAGTTGGGCGTTGTTGAAATTGCCGCTGCCGCTCCACGTCCAGTTGTCGCCTTGCGCGAGCAGAGTGCCGAAATTGATGAACGGATTACTGGCCGTTCCCGTGCCTTGCAACACCAGCGTGCTCACGGCGCTCGCGCCACCGTCTGCGGTGCCGACGATCTGCGAGCCGGTTTGCAACGTCAATGTGTTCGAGCGGGCCGCGGGGTTCATGAAAATGGCGGTCCCGACGTTGCTCTGAATCAGGCCGGCATTGGTGATCGAGATCGTGCCATTTACGGTGCGCACGCCGTAACCCTGCTGGCTGATGATCTGTCCGCCCGCCTGATTGACGATGGTGCCGGTGAAACCCGCGCCGGTATTCGACACTACGGCGTCGCTGCTGATACCTCGAGCCTCGACATAGCCGCTGTTGGTGAACGTGATGTTGTTGCCTTGCATGAAGACGGTGAACGACCGGCTGGAGGGCGTGCCGCCGGTGGTGATCAGCGTGCCGGTATTGGTCAGCGTGCTCTGCCCGCCGGTCGAACTCATTGCGCGGCTGCCCGAGCCGGTGGCGGTGATGGTCCCTGTGTTCAGGAACGTCGTGAATTGCCCGAGCGACGACGACTGGCCCCACGACGCTGTCATGCCATAGCTGTTGGGGCCCGAGAGCGTGATCGTTCCGTTGTTCGTGATCGACCCGTTGTTGCCGTTCAGCGCCATGGCGTCGTTATTGGCACCACTGGTCGTAATGGTGCCGGTCGACGTATTGACGAGGGTGTTGCCGTTGTTCTGGCCCAGCATCGCGGCGCCACGTCCCGTCGACGAGGAGCCGGACAGGCTAAGCGCGCCGGCGTTGGAAATCGTGCTGGCGGTGTCGACAGTGATGATCGCGAGATTCGGGGTGCCACGAATCAGGGAAACGGTGCTTCCCGGCGTGACGTTGACGGTGACGTTGGTGCTGCCGCTTTGCGCGAGGACCGCGCCGCCGCTGCCCGTGCAGGTGACCGTGGTATTGCTGGATGGGTTCAGGTTATCGCAAGCGGCATGGGCGGTGCCGAGCGTGCAAAGCGGAATGGCGAAGAGCAGCGGTTTTAAGGGGACAGGGCAGGTACGGTTTGCAAGCGCCGTGGCATTCATAGGCACGCTCCCAGGACAATTTTCTTGATTAAAGAAGAATCCCCCGTGGCTAAAATTTATGCCGTAGGCGCACCAATTTCAATCACCTGTTGTGCCCATGTCACAGGTGTTATTCACCTCGATCTTTGCCTTGATGCCGATGCTGTCTTGAAGTAATTGACCACTCATGCTTCCTCGGACGCGAAGTATGAGTGGCTGGACAATGCCTCGCTATTTATTCCTTGCAACGCGGGTCCCAGCGAGGTTCGCGCGTTATCTCATGCGCAGGCAGATATTCACCGGTTTTGGCAAATCGGTATGGGCCGTAGCCGGCGTCAAACCATTGCTTTACGGAATAACCGTGAAGCGATTTCAGTTCCCGATCGGTGTGATGCCAATGCGGGGGAATCACGGCGAAGAACAGATCATTCGCGATTCGCTTGGCACGAATTGGCAGTGCTGCTACCGCGTGCCTCACGGTTCCGGGACGCGCGAGCGAGTCGGCATCCGGGTGGGTCAGCAAGAACCGAAATCCATGCGCCGCCTGACCAAAGTTGAGCGCGGAATGCTTAACGTATTCCTCGAAAAACGAAAACATTAGAGACCTCGATATGAGTATTTGAATTGGAGGGTTTCATATCGTTGATTTGAGGCATGTTCGTTCTCCGGGATAGGTTGTTTCGCGCGTAGTCCCGATCTAATCGGAGCTACGCCTCATGCACGATCGCCGCCATGGCAACACGTGCAAGAAAGCCACTTCGTGTTTCGTGGCGTTTCGCAACATAGGCATCGATCTTGTGCAGGACGAAGCGCGGAAAGCTCACATTGATACGTTCTGGCTTGCTGTCGAGCTTGCTGATGTCGACATCGGCGAACGCCCAGATCGCATCGGCGAACGCTTCCTGTTTTGCCAGATCTTCAATGGCCGAGCAAGTCAATGAGACTTCTTCGCCCTGTGCTATCAGCGTTTCAATGTGACCACTGATCGCCTCTTTGGCATTTCGGATGGCTTCATCTATGGTGTCGCCCCAAGAGAAGCAGCCCGGCACGTCGGGCACGGTAACACCGTAGGTGCTCCCTTCGTCCTTATGAATTGCGATGGGAAATTCCATGTGTGCACTCCCACAATTTTTGTCAGATCGCGCTATCGAAAAAACCACCGGCCTCACAGGCCGGCGGTTTTCAGGATGCTTCTTACAGTACCGACTGGCAGATCCTTTTTCGGGTGAGGCACCGTCACAAGGAGCGGCTTCGTCGGGTGTTTGAAGTGGTGGTGGCTGCCGGTAATACGAACCAACTTCCAGCCGTCCTCATCGAGCATCCGGATCAGTTTCGATGAGTTCATCGGTATCTCCGGTGTTCGAGTGTGTAAATATACACAAAAACCAGAGATTTTCAATGAAAATGTGTAATTGTGTGTATTTATTGGCGACGCTAACGGCACCCAGCTAAGGACTGGTCATCAAGTGTCACCCACCCACCTTGCGCTTCCTCGCGGGCGCCTTCTTCCCACTCGTCGCCGGCCCGCCGCCGCCGTCTTGTTCCCGCAACGTCCCCGCCAGTTCCACGAACAATTTCACCCGTGAGTTTGCGTCGCCGTAGCGGTGGCCGATGTACAGCGTTGTCGTCGTGTCCGTATCTGCGAAGTCGCGAAACACGACACCGGGTACCGCGATGGCGTTCAGCGACGCGGGCACGATGGTGACGCCAAGCCCGGTTGCCGTGAGCCCAATCAGTGTCGAGGCCTGCTGCGCCTCCTGCACGATCTTCGGCTCGAACCCGCGTTTGGCGCACAGCGCATGAATCTGCGCGAACATCACCACACCCGCCGAGCGCGGATACGCGATGAACGCCTCGTCGCGCAAATCGGCAATCCGCACCTTGGCCGCCTTCGCCAACGGATGTCCGGCATGCATCGCCAACACCAGCGGCTCGACGACCAACGGCGTCAGTACCAACGACGACGGCGCCGGTTGCTGCGCATCGAGGCGCAATAACGCGACATCGATTTCGCGCGCTTCCAATGCATCGAGCTGTCGCGACGACGGCAACTCGTGCAACTGAACCTGCACCTTCGGCCGTTGCTTGCGGTAGGCGTGAATCAATTGCGGAAACACGGGCGACAGCGACGACGCGTTCGTGAACCCCACGCGCAACCGTCCCACCTCACCGCTCACCGTCTGCCACACCGATTCACGCGCGTGCTCGATATGCGCGAGGATCGCTGGTGCCTGTGCCGCCAGCGCAATACCCGCCTCGGTCAGCGAGACCGAGCGCCGGGTGCGGTGAAACAGACGCGCTCCCAACGATTCTTCAAGCGCCTGAATCGCCAGACTCAGCGGCGCCTGCGTGATCCCAAGCCGCTCGGCGCTGCGCCGGAAATGCAACTCCTCAGCTAGCACCGCAAAGTACTCCAGATGCCGAATATTCATCATCGCCCGGTGCCTTTCATTGATTTGATTTGCAAATCATTAACGTGATTTCAAAGAATAAATGAAATCGATTGGCGGGGCCATACTGTCACGAAACCACTCAAACGAAACCAAGCCCCAAGGGCTTCGGAGACAGCATGGAAAGTACCGAACTCATGGCGCGTCTGCGCGCCGGTCAGCCTGTATTCGCACTAGGCATGCGCGCCGCCCGCTCACCCGACGTCGTGCGCTGGGCGCGCGCCGCCGGTTACGACACGGTATGGATCGACATGGAACACAGCCCGATGCCGGTCGACACCGTCTCGCAGCTTTGTCTGTGCGCGGTCGATCTTGGCCTGATGCCTTGGGTGCGCGTGCCGGAACGCGACTACGGCATGATCAACCGCGTGCTCGACGGCGGCGCACTGGGCATCATCGCTGCCCGTATCGAATCTGCCGAACAAGCCCGCGAAATCGTGACGGCGAGCCGCTTTGCCCCGCACGGTCAGCGCTCCCAACTGGCAACGCTCCCGTTCGTCGGCTACGAGAAATTGCCGGCCGCGGAAATGAATCGCCGCGTGAACGCCGTGACGGCCGTGAAGCTGCTGATCGAAAGCCGCGCGGGCGTAGAAAACGCGGCCGAAATCGCGGCGGTGCCCGGCGTCGACATCGTGGCCCTCGGCTGCAACGATCTGTCGGCCGACCTTGGCCATACCGGAAACCCAACCCATCCCGACGTGCTGGCCGCCTGCCGCCAAGTCGTGGCCGCCGTGCGTGCCCAAGGCAAGATCGCCATCGTTGGCGGCATGCCGGAAGGCGAAGCCCTGACGCAACTGCGCGCCGACGGCGCTGCACCGTTCGTATTCAGCGGCATCGACGGCGACCTGTTTCTCGACGCGATGCGCCGCCGCGTGACGGCAGACCGCGCCGCGCTGACGCCCGCCTGAGCGTTCGCCTTACCCGATTTTTTTTGCCAACCCAACAGAACCCACTCACATGGCAACCCAATACGCCGGCCAACTGACCTCCACTCCGATGCGCGCCGCAAGCTCGCTGACCCGCCCCGCATTCGACATGCCCGAGAATGCCTGCGACGCGCACATGCACGTGTTCGAACCGCTCGCGCAGTATCCGAGCGTGGGCAATCCGCAATACACCTTGCCCGATGGCGCACTCGACAAGTACCGCGAAGTGATGGACGCGCTTTCGATTCGCCGCTTCGCCATCGTCCAACCCAGTTTCTACGGCACGGACAATCGTTGCCTGCTCGACGCGTTGGCCAAGGCCGGCGATGCCGCGCGCGGCGTTGTCATGATCGACGAGGGATTGCCCGCCGCCACGCTCGACGTTTGGCATCGCGCCAACGTGCGGGCCATCCGGCTCGACCTGTTCTCGCGCGCAGAACAACCCACGCAAGAAATTCAGGCGTACATCACCCGCATGGCGGCGCTGTGTGAAAGCCTCGGCTGGCATCTTCAGTTCTATGCGCCGGGCCCGGTCGTGCGCAACCTGATTCCGTTTTTGACCGACGTGCGCACGCCGTTCGTGATCGACCACATGGGCTACATGACGCAGGAAGACGGGCTCACGAGCGACGACTTCACGCGTCTGCTTCAACTGCTGAAGGATGGCAACTGCACGCTCAAGCTATCGGCACCGTATCGCGTCGCCAAGGGGCGCCCGCTGTCGTCCGTCGCGCCGATGGCGAAGGCGATCATCGAGACCGCGCCCGACAAGGTCATCTGGGGATCCGACTGGCCGCATATCCCGATGGGCGAGCGCGATACCGGCGAGTTGCTGAACCTGCTGGGCGACTGGACGACGGATGCCGTGACGCGTCGCCGGATCCTCGTCGATAATCCGGCCCGCCTCTACGATTTCTGATCGAGTTCGTTCATGAGCTACCAACCTCATTCCGCCTTCGCCGGGCTGTTTCATGCCTTCACCTCCGACCCGAATAGTCTCGGCAACCGGCTGGCGAAGACGATGTCGGCACGCGACGCGGCACTGCCGCTGCTGGTCTCGACCGGCTCGGATATTGCGCTGTTTCCGGGCGCTGGCGCACCCGCCCAGATCGAGAGTTTTCGCAAGTCGACGCGGGGATTCATCGAACTGACGGCGGTCTCGCATCTGCCGTTGGCACTGGCCTATCTCGCCCGTTTGCGCGAACTGGACGACGAAGGGCAGGGCGACAGCGAAGCGGCCGCATGGCGCGCCGAAGCGAAGCGACTGATCGAGCATGCCGGACACGTGCGCGAGGCCAATACCTTGGCGCACTGGCGCGACGTCGTTGCCGTGCAGAGTCTGCGCGGCAACGAAGCCTGGCTGGTCGATCTGATCGACTACACGTGTGACATTTCTATTCGCTGGCTCACGCAAGCACTGGTCGATCCGTCGCGGCTGGACTTCGACCGGCTCGTCGCAGACTACTTCGAGGCCGCGCCGGGCAGCGACTTGCCGGTGCCGATGAACGACGTGATGTTCGCAACCTTCGGTCTGGCGTATCTGGACATCGTCTATCGCATCGGCAACTGGCTGCGCGCGCAATCGATCGACTGGTCGCGCGCCATGGTCATCGTCTCCGGGCGCTCGGGCCGTCCGACGGCGGGGGCGACATGGTCGTCGAACAACATGTGCCATCTCATCTGGCGGGCTTCAGGTGAACAACTGCCACCAGAGCGCCTGCTGGTCGCACCGCATGCACAGGGCTTTTCCGTGGCGAATCTCGGCACCGCGGACGACCTTAAATCCCTTGAGGCGGGCTACCGCGAGCTGTGGCACAACACGCGCGCCAGCATCGAAGTCGCTCGAAAGATGTTTCCAGAAGCGCCCGGGTTTTCGTTCGCGCCGTCGCCTGACGAAGCGATGCCGCCGCTGGCCGACGCGCAAGACCGCAAGGTCATGGCGGCACGACTGCGCCGCATCATGGAAGACCCGGCGCAACTGCTTTCCAACTGCGTGGCCGACTACATCGTCGACGAGCTGGCCCGCTGCGATAACGACCCGTCGCGCGCGGTCATCCCCGGCTTTACGCATGTGAATTACCCGACGCGAATTCGCTAAATCACCCGCAGGCGTATGAACTGATTGATCCGTAGAGACAACCACCGACGAAGCAGGAAATGAAGCAACAAACGAGAAACGGGCCGCAGGGGCGCTGCACCGTTCATTGTCCGAAGGGACCGCTTCAAGACGGTTTAAACACGAAATCAAATAGCCCCATCAGGAGACAACCATGAATCTGATGCAGAACGAGGGGACACCCGGTGTCTCTGCTGCGCTACCCGTACGACGGATCGTCGCGATCACGCTGGTGTGCTTCGCCGTCTCGATGATCGACGGCTTCGACACGCTGATGCTCAGTTTTGTCGCGCCGTTGCTGTCCAAGTCGCTAAACATCGACCCGGCGTCGCTGGGGCGGGTGTTCGGCGCGGGCTTTATCGGCACGGTCGTCGGCTCGCTCATTGCAGGGCCGCTCGCCGACCGCTTCGGACGCCGCCCGACGTTGGTGGCCGCTTTGATCATGACCGGCGTATTCACGCTGGCTTGCGCGTGGGCCACGTCGGCCACGGAGTTGTCGATTCTTCGCCTGCTCGGCGGTCTGGGCATGGGCGGCGCGATTCCGCCGGTGACGGCCATCACGGCAGAAAGCGCGCCGGTGCGCCGCCGCTCGGCACTCGTCATCCTGATGTTCATCGGTTTTCCGCTGGGTGCCGTGGTGGGCGGCGCGATTTCGGCCGTGCTGATGATGCGCTTCGGCTGGCCGTTCGTGTTCCAGATGGGCGGTGCGTTTGCGCTGCTCGTCATCCTCCCGGTGCTCTGGGTGCTGCCCGCCACGGCGCCTGCCGAGGCCAACAAGGGCGAACGTCCCGGTGCCGTCTTGCAACGCCGTGGCATGTTGCCGCGCGTGTTCGCCGACGGACGTGGTGTCGCGGCATCGGCGCTGTGGGTCGGCGTGCTCGCGACGATGATCCTGTCGGGCTTTCTCGTGAGCTTCATGCCGACGCTGTTGCACCTGAACGGCGTGGCGCCCGACCGTGCGGCAATGGGCGCGGTTACGCTCAACGTCGGTGCCATTGTCGGTGCGCTGCTGCTCTCGACGGTCGTGACGCGGGCCGGGCCGTTCGTGCCGGTGGCGTGCTCCTTCATCGGTGGTGCCGTGCTGACCGTGGTGCTTGGCAATCTCATCGGCGTGGGGCATGCGACGTTCGGGATGCTCTTCGCAGTCGGCGCGTGTCTTGTTGGCGGCCAACTGACGTTTCCGGCGATTGCCAGCCGTCTGTTCCCGACGGACGTGCGTGCCGCCGGCGTGGGCGCGACGATGGCCATCGGGCGTCTTGGCTCGATCATCGGACCGACCGTCGGTGGTTGGTTGATCGCCCGCCAGATGCCGTTGCCGCAACTCTTCGTTTTCGCAGCCTGTCTGGCCGTCGTCGGTGCGCTTGGCGTGAGCATTGCTCGCTGGCGCACGCCGCCTCAGGCGGAAGGGCATGAACGACACGCGGATACCTACGGCGCACAAGTCGCACCAGTGCCGCACGGAGAAGTGAATCATGGCCGTTAATTTCACCCCGGTGCAGACGCTGCCGACCAGCGCTGCGAGAGCGGTGGCGACGTTCACCCGCGATGGCGAGCGCTGGCTGGCGATTGCGCAGATGTCGAAGGACGTGGCGGGCGAAGTGCCCTATATGAACGGCGGCGACAGCAATGTCGATGCACTGTTCTATCGCTGGGAAGCTGGATCAAAAGCTGGATCGAAAGAGGAGGAGGGAGCGGGCGCTTTCACACTCGCCGAGCGCCTGTCACTGCCCGGTGGCGAAGACGTCGAGCACTTCACTATCGGCACGCGAGAATTCCTCGCCTGCGTGGGCATTCGCACCGGGAGCGGGCCGTACGATCTGAACACGCACGCCGTGTTGTACGAGCGCCTTCACGGCGAATGGCGCGAGCATCAGAGATTCGAAGTTTTCGCCGGCAAACAGTGGCGTCACTTCGAGATCGACGGGCGGCACTTCCTTGGCCTCGCGCAAGGCGTCACGGTCGAAGGGCCGATAGCCCGGCACCTGGACCAGTCCTGCGTGTTCGCATGGAATGGCGAGCGCTTCGAACCGTTTCAGGCGACCGGCGGGCGATGGGGCTACAACTGGGCGCACGTCGAGCATGCCGGCAAACACTACGTGGCGTATGCCGATCATGTCAGCGGGTCGCGCATCTTTCGCTGGAACGGCAACCAGTTCGAGACACTCCAGACCTTCGATGAGCCGGGCGGACGCGCTTTCCATTTCTTCGTCGACGGCCAGACGCTATGGCTCGTCCACGCCAATCTGCTCAGCCACACAACGCTGTACCGTTTCGACGGCGTGCAATTCATCGCGACGCAGACGCTCGATGGCGCGGGTGGCCGCGAGCTTTGCGAGATACCTGCCAGCCGCCCCGGCGCACCGCGCTATCTGTTGCAGGTGCGCTTCATCACCGGCACCCCGAAGGCACCGGAACCCGTTCAGCAATCGGTGCTGTGGCAATGGCGTGGCGACGGCTTCGATGCGCTCGCATGGATCGATACGTCCGGCGGCACCGATGCATCGACATTCGATATCGATGGCGAGCGCTATGTGGTCGTGACCAACAGTCTCGACGCCGACGTGCGCTTTCGGGTCGACTCCGTCGTCTACCGGTTCTCCGGATGACCCGCGCGGGCAGGTGCTAAGGCGGCGCGCACGATAGCCGACGCCTGCCCCGACTTCTGAAGATTCCGCAGTCCCTGCTGTACCCGTCTCGCCCCGCAAGAGGGTGACGGCTTCGTTTTGCCTAAAAAAAACCATATGGAGACAAACCTCATGACTCGCCTTGCTGCACGCCGTACTCCGCTCGCTTCGCTGCTTGCCGTTTTGTTGACCCCGGCCTTGCTGGCCGTCGCCGCGCCCGCCGAGGCGCAAAGCTCGGTGCAGTTGTACGGGATCATCGACGCCGGTCTCACGTACTTCAGCAACCTGAACGGCCACGGCACCTTTGTTGCGAACGACGGCGCGATTCAGGCCAACCGTTGGGGCCTGCGTGGCACCGAGGATCTGGGCGACGGACGCCGCGCCATCTTCGCCCTCGAGAACGGGTTCAATCTCTACTCCGGCACGATGGTGCAGTCGGGCGTGTTATTCAGCCGGCAGGCGTGGTTGGGGCTTCAGGACAACTCGCTGGGCACGCTGACCTTCGGCAAGCAATACGACTTCTTCTGGGACAACCTCACGCAGTTCACGATGGGGCAGTTGGCGGGCCAGTACTCGTGGCACCCGGGCGATTTCGACCATCTTGCCGGTACGCTGCACATCAATAACGCCATCAAATACACGTCGCCGAACTGGGCGGGGCTGACGGTGGGCGGCTTGTACGCCACACCGTCGTCCGATGTTTCCGCCGGGACCGGACGCGTGTTTGCCTTCGGCGCGAAGTATGCGAACGACGGCCTCAGCCTCGGTGCGGCCTATACCAACACGCATAACTCCGGCGTCAACGCGCCCACGCAGGCCGGGACGACGATTTTCCCGGACCTGCCGCCGGGGCCTGCCGTGCTGGACAACATCACCAGTTGGGGCGTGGGCGGCAGCTACCGTTACGGGCCGAATACGACGCGCCTGCTGTTCACCAGCACACGGTTTCGCAACGGCAACGAGAGTGCCGTGATGAACACCTATGAAGCCAACCAGATCTATCGCTGGGGCCCGGCGTGGACGTTCATGGCGGGCTACTGGTATTCGAAGATGGGCGTGCAGAAGTGGCAGAACGTGACGGGTCTCGCCGACTACGCGCTGTCCAAGCGCACCGACGTCTACGTCGAAGCCACATGGCTGTATGCGGGCGGCGGCGCGGCACCGGTGTTCCTCGGCGGCGGGGCGGCACCCACCTTCGTGAAGGGGACCTACACCGGGCAAGGCCCGTCGTCGACGGCGGTGCGCATCGGCATGCGGCACACGTTCTGAACGATTGGCGTCGATGCGCCCCGGACGGCGGTGCATTGATGGCCTCGCGCAATCGCGATCGGTTTTTCCGATACTGCACTTCGAGATTGGTATAAACCCTAATCAAAATTGCCGCGATTGCGTCGCATCGGCCATCGGCGGGGGTCTTGGCTCCGCCCGATGTGCCCGATTCGATCGATAACCCGAGGTATCGCGAAGGGGTGATCGGAATTTCCGATACCGATCACCGGGACCGTGCTTCCCGCGGTCTATTTGGCCTTCTACGATGGCAACGTGTCATTCATCCACACGTTCACCACCGGATACGCCAAGCCATGCATGCCAATGAAGCCTTTCCCCTCGTCGATGTGAGCGGCACGCCGTTCGAACGGGGCCTCGCACACGGTCGTCAGGTGCCCGAGCGCGTGGCGCGCAGTCTGGCGCTGTACCGCACGCAACTGGATCGCCGGGGTGTGTCGAGCGAACGGCAACAGGCATTGGCACGTCGCATGGTGCCCATCATCGAAGCCTTCGACGCGACGTATCTCGAGGAAATGCGGGGCATCGCCGAGGGCGCGAACGTCACGCTCGAAGACATCGTCATCATCAATTGCCGCACCGAGATGATGTACGGGCACGACGAGATCGGCGAAGCGCGCAAGGCGCTCGACGACGGCTGCACGGGCCTGATCGTCATGCCGCAGGCGAGCACCAACGGGCGTCTGCTGCATGCGCATAACTGGGACTGGCGGGCCGAGTGCGCCGATACCGGCATCGTGCTGCGCATGCGCCGCGACGATGGCCCCGATCTGCTTGTCTTTACCGAAGCCGGCACGCTTGGCCGCCACGGCATCAACAGCGCGGGCCTGTCGCTGTCCGGCAACTTTCTGACATCCGATCGCGACTACGTGAACGCGAGCGAAGCCAATACGCCGCTCTCGCTGATTCGCCGCCGCATGCTCGATTCCACCAGTCTGGCCGACGCCATGAAAGCGCTGTGGAACACGCGCCGCTACGCGTCGAACAACCTGATGCTGGCCGACGCGCGCGGTGAAGCCGTGAATCTGGAATGCGCGCCGGACGAGATTTTCTGGCTCACGCCGACCGACGACATCCTCGTGCATGCCAATCACTGGCTGTGCCCGGTGGCGCGCACCAAGCTGCGCGATCTCGGTCTGGCCAAGAGCCCCGACTCCATCTACCGCCAGCGCCGCGTGACCGCAGGCCTGAACATCGGCCGCGAACGCTTCGGCAAGATCGATTGGACCGTCATCAAGGGCGTACTCGCCGATGATTTCGGCAGCCCTGTGGGCGTGCTGCGCGTGCCGCGAAAGGTGAGCTTCGACAGCATTGCGGCGACGGTCTGCACCACGTTGATGGACGCCGCCGACGGCGTGCTGTGGATCGCACGCAAGCCCTACGAATCGCGCGAATTCGTCGAATATCGGTTGCGCTGAGCGCATGCGGCGGGGCGCTCGGCACGAGCCTGCGCGCCGCTTCGCCCGGACAGTCCCCTTAGTACAACGACAAACCGATGTCCCCGATGTCCCCGATCTCCCAGTTATCTCCGATGTCCCGGCCATCTTGTCGGCGCGAACTCCGCAACCGTTGGCACGCCGGCCTTGCGGCGAGCGTCGCGTTGGCAGCGGCGCTGATGTGCGCTTCGTCGGCGCAGGCGCAATCACCGACGCAATCACAGCCGCAATCACAGCCGCAATCACAGCCCGCCGCCTCCCGTCACGAGATTCGTTTTGCCGTCAGCTCCGACACGCCCACGTCGATGCCGGGCAGCCTTCTACGCAACACGGCGACGGACAACATCCTCGCGCACGTGGTCGAGTCGCTCGTCGCGTTGCGTGCGGACCTGAGCATCGGTCCGATGCTTGCCGACCGGTGGGACATCTCCGCCGACGGCAAGACCTACACGTTTCATCTGCGTCACGGCGTGCAGTTTCACAACGGCAAGCCGATGACGGCGGCCGACGTGAAGTGGAGCTACGAATACTTCATGAACCCGTCGACCGGGTTCTATTGCCGTCGCGCTTATGACGGCCACGCGGGCGCCAAGGTGCTGGGCGTGCACGTCGTCGATCGCTACACCGTCACGTTCGATCTGGACCGCGCGTCGGCCCTGTTCCTCAACCACATGGCGGACCCGCGCTGCCCGATGGCGGTGCTCAGTCCGGACAGCGTTGATGCCGAGGGCCATTGGGCGCAGCCCATCGGCACCGGGCCTTATGTATTCGCCGACTGGCAGCCGGGGCAGTACGTGTTGCTCAAACCGTTTGCCGCCTACCGGCCGCGCCCGGAGCCGGCGAACGGGGCAGCCGGTGCCAAGGTGGCGCATGCCGACGTGCGCTTCGTCACCATTCCGGACGAAACGGCACAGATGTCTGCGCTGATGTCGGGGCAGATCGATGCCATGAATCTGTCCGAGCAAATGGTGCCGCCGAAAGACCCGGCATGGCACATCGTCGCCGGGCCCGGGGCCGACCCCGCGATGCTGCTGATTCAGTCGCGCGACCCGCTGCTCGCCGACGTGCGCATTCGCCGTGCCATTGCGCTGGCCGCCGACTTGCCGGGCATTGCGAATGCCGTGACGGAAGGGCGCTCGGACTACAACCCGTCGCTCGTGCCGAACGCCAGTGCGCTGGCAAGCCCGGCCACCCGCGTGGGATACGTGAAGTCGTTGCCGGCGGTCAAGCGTCTGCTCGACGAAGCGGGCTATCGCGGTCAGCCGATCACGCTGGAGACCAATCGCCGCTACACGCACATGTTCACCATGGCCGTGTATCTGCAATCGCTGCTTGCACGCGCCGGCATCAACGTGAAGCTGCAAGTGGTGGAGTGGGGCAAGCAACTGGCGGATTACCGCGCCGGGCGTTTTCAACTGATGGCGTTCGGCTACACGGCGCGCACCGACCCGGCGTTGATGTATGCCGACGTGCTCGGCGACAAGTCGCGCAATGCGCTGGTGCAGTGGGAAGACCCGGCGGCGCTCGACCTGTTGCGCAGCATCGCGGGCGAGACCGGCGACCGCGTGCGTGCACGTGTGTTCGGCGAATTGCACCAACGCATGCTGGCCGATGTGCCCATGCTCGTGCTCTACAACTCGCCCGATCTGATGCTGGTCAGTTCTCGCCTGCATGGCGTGACGAGCTGGCCCATCCGTCTCAAACGCTTCTATAACGTGACGAAGGACTGACGGCATGCCGGCGTACCTTTTCAAGCGCATCTCGATGTCCGTGCCCACGGTCTTTATCGTGACGCTGCTCGTGTTCGGCATGATTCGCGCCATTCCGGGCGACCCCGCCACGCTCATGCTAGGCGACCTGAACGACCCGGCGCTGCTCGCGCAGTTGCGTCACTCGCTGGGGCTCGACGAGCCATGGCCTGCGCAGTATCTGCACTGGATCGAGCACCTGCTGCGCGGCGATCTGGGCATGTCGATTGCCCGGCATCGTCCGGTGAGCGCGCTGATTGCAGAAGCGTTTCCGGTGACGGCAAAGATCGTGCTCGGCGCAACGTTCGTCGCCTGCCTCTTCGCGATACCCGCCGGGCTGTTTGCGGCGTGGCGGCAGAATCGCCGCAGCGATCTGGCGATCGTCATGACGACGGTGCTGCTCGTCTCGATTCCGAGTTTCTGGTCGGGCATTCTGCTCATCTGGATCTTCGGGGTGAAGCTGCACTGGCTGCCCACTTTCGGCTATCAGACGTTTGCACAGGCGGGCTGGGGATCGCTGCGCTATCTCGTGCTGCCGGTGATTGCGATTGCGCTGGGCGAGATCGCGGTCGTCACCCGCATGATCCGCGCGAGCAGCATCGACGTGCTGCGGCTGGAGTACATCGCCCATGCCCGAGCCAAGGGCTTGAGCGAGCGCCGCGTGCTGGTGCGGCACACGTTGCCCAACGCGTTCGGCCCCACGCTCACCGTGATCGGTCTCGTGGTCGGCCACTTGCTGGCGGGCGGCGCGGTCATCGAAACCGTCTTCACGCTGCCCGGCATGGGGCGTCTGCTGGTGGAGAGCATCTATGCGCGCGATTACCCGGTCGTGCAGGGCTGTCTGCTGGTGATCGCCTTGATCTACGTCGTGATCAATCTCGTCGTCGACCTGCTGTATCCGCTGTTCGATCCCCGTATCAAGCACTGAACGCCCCCATGACCTATTTGTTCTCCCTGCTATCCGTGCGACGGGCCAATTTGTGGATCGGCGGCTTTCTGGTCGGCCTGCTGGTGCTCATCGCCGCAGTCGATCTCGTCTACACGCCCTATAACCCGGTGGACGTGGATCTCTACGCCCGCTACGCCGCACCGAGCGCGGCGCATTGGTTCGGCACCGATGCGTTCGGCCGCGATGTGCTCTCGCGCATCATGGCCGGCGCCAGTCTGAGCCTGATGGTGAGCGTCGCTTCCGTCGTACTCGCCTTGGCTGCCGGCACGTTGATCGGCGCGATCTTCGGCTATGTCGGCGGCTGGCCCGACCGGCTGGCCGGCATGCTGGTCGAAGCGTTGATGGCCTTCCCCGGTCTGCTGCTGGCGCTCGGCATCATGACCGTGCTTGGGCCCTCGAAATGGGGCGTGGTGCTGGCGCTGGGGCTTGCCTACACGCCGTCGGTGAGCCGCATTGCGCGTGGTGCCGTGCTGTCGCTGCGCTTGCGCGACTACGTCGAAGCGTCGCGCACCATGGGTAATCGCGAAGCGTGGACGTTCGTGCGGCACGTGTTGCCTCACTGCGTGCAGCCGTTGTTGATCTTCTCGACGTCGCTGTTCGGTTCGGCCCTGCTCGCGGAGAGCGCCTTGAGTTTTCTGGGGCTTGGCGTGCCCGCCCCGGAACCCACGTGGGGCGGCATGCTCGCGGATGGGCGTTCGGCCATCGATCAGGCGTTCTGGGTGGTGTTGTTCCCCGGCGCGGCCATCTCGCTGGCGCTGTTCGGTATCAACCTGCTGGGCGACGCCGTGCGCGATTTGCTCGACCCGCGACTGAAGGAGGTCAAATGAACGCGCTCGCAAATGGTCAGTCGGCTCAGTCGGTTCAGCCGTCGTCGATGTCTGTGGACGACGCCGCCTCGGCGAGCGCGCCGCTACTCGACATCAAAGGGCTGTGCATTGCCTTTCCCGACGGCAAAGGCGGTCAGCGCGATGTCGTGCGCAATATCGACCTGACGCTGCGTGCCGGTGAGTCGCTCGCCGTCGTGGGCGAATCGGGGAGCGGTAAAACGCTGATCGGCAAGGCGCTGCTTGGCCTGTTGCCGGAATCTGCGACGGCCCACGCCGACACGCTGACATTCGACGGCCGCTCGTTGCTCGATCTCGATGCTACGCAATGGCGCGACGTGCGGGGCACCGAGATCGGCATGGTGTTTCAGGAGCCGATGGTCTCGCTCAACCCGGCCATGCGCATTGGCGAGCAGATGATCGAAGCGCTCGTGCGGCGTCGCGGTGTCGCGGCGGCACAGGCGCGTCAGCAAGCGCTGGCGATGCTCGCCCGTGTGCGCGTGCGCGATCCGCAGCGGTGCATGGCGCGGTATCCGCATGAGTTCTCGGGCGGTATGCGGCAACGCATCCTGCTCGCGGCTGTGATGCTGCTCAAGCCGCGTTTGCTGATCGCCGACGAGCCGACGACGGCACTCGACTGTGTGGTGCAAAAGGAAGTGCTCGACGTGATGATCGGTCTCGCGCGCGAAGAGGGGACGGCGCTGGTGTTCATCAGTCACGATCTGGCGTTGGTGGCGGCCTACACCGAGCGTGTGCTGGTGGTGCGTCAGGGCGACGCCGTCGAGTCGGGGCCGGTGGCGCGGGTGTTGTCACATCCTTCAACCGATTACACGCTGCGTTTGCTGGAGTCTTTGCCACGCCGCGACGCGGGGACGCGGGCACCGGCGGGTACCACCATCGTCGATGCGCCAATTCTGGAAGTGACCGATGTGGCGGTGGATTACGTTGTTCCGCAAAGCTGGTTCCGGCGCAAGGCCGTGCGAACCGTCTACCCGTGTTCGTTTCGCGTGCATGCCGGTCAGACGCTGGCGATCGTGGGCGAATCGGGCAGCGGCAAGACAACCCTCGCCAAAGCCGTGATGGGCATGCTGCCCCGCGCGCAGGGGCAGGTGAGCGTGCGTGGTGCGCCGTTTCCGGCGCAGGGCGGCGACGCTGCCATGCGGGCGTCGCGCCGGGCCGTCCAGATGGTGTTTCAAGACCCGTACTCGTCGCTCGATCCGCGCATGCGCGTGGATGCACTGGTGGAGGAGCCGCTGCGGCTGGACACTTCGTTGAGTGCCGCGCAGCGCCGCGAGCGGGTGGCGCAAGTGCTGGCGGATGTGGGGCTGGCGAGTTTCGGCACGCGGTTTGTTCATCAGATGTCGGGCGGTCAGCGTCAGCGCGTGGCCATTGCGCGCGCGCTGGCCGCGCATCCGCAGATCATCGTAGCCGACGAGCCCGTATCGGCGCTGGACGTCACCGTGCAGAAGCAAGTGCTCGACATGCTCACCGAATTGCAGGCGCGCTATCGCTTTGCGCTGTTGCTGATTTCGCACGATCTGGGCGTGGTCGAACAGCTGTCGGATCACGTCATCGTGATGTATCGGGGGCACGTGGTGGAGCGCGGCACGCGCGATGCGATCTACGACTGTCCCGCGCATCCGTACACGCGCCGTTTGCTGCGCGCCGTGCCGGAGTTGCGCGGCGATCGCGAGTCGGGCTTTGCCGTCCATACGCGTGAATTTGCCGAACCGGACTCGAGCGATGCGCCGCTGGCGTACTTCGATCCCGAACAGGGAGGCGAAGCCTTGCCGCATCTGTGCCCGGTCGCCCACAGCGCCGATCCGGCGCACCGCGTCGCGGTATTCGCGAGCGGGCAGTGATTGTTCTGGGCAATCCCGATCGGCGGATCTGCATTCCTGCCGATCAGGTGACTGCCTACCATGCTGATATCGATTTGCCGGCCTGCGCCGTGCAAGTCAGCCGTCTTACGTTACGTCACTAATTTCTCGCCATGCATAGCGTCACGCACCCCATTTCTCATTTGTGCAGCGGCACCTCGCAAGCGGTGGTCGCCGAACACTTCGGCAATGCATCCTCGGGCCGCAAGGTCTACTTGCAGGCGGCGCTGCACGCCGACGAGACGCCCGCCATGTTGGTGGCGACGCGCCTTCGCGACAAGTTTCTCGCGCTCGAAGTGCAAGGCCGTTTGCGCGCCGAAGTCGTGCTCGTCGTCATGGCGAATCCGTTGGGGCTGAACCAATGGCTGATGGGCGCGCCGCAAGGGCGCTTCGAATTGGCCAGCGGTCGCAACTACAACCGTGGCTTTCCGATGGTGTTCAAGGCCGTTGCGCAGCGTCTGGAAGGCGCACTGACCGACGACGTCGACACCAATCGCCAGCGCGTACGCGCAGCGTGGGGCGAGGCGCTCGCTGCCTTGCCCGTGACGGATGCGTTCGGTTCGTTGCAGCACGTGTTGATGACGCAGGCCCATGACGCCGATATCGTGCTCGACCTGCATTGCTCGCGTGAGGCGACGATGCATCTCTATGTCGGCGATGAATGCTGGCCGGCGGCCGAGCCGTTGGCGCGCTATCTCGGCGCACAAGCAAGTCTGCTGGCGCTGGATTCGGGCGCGTTTTCGTTCGACGAAGCGCAGAGCTACACGTGGTGGCAGCTTCGCCAGCACTTCGGCACGACTTATCCGATGCCCGAGGGGCCGGTGTCAGTCACCGTCGAGCATCGTGGGCAACGCGACGTCAGTTACGAGCAGGCCGACGCCGATGCCGACGCGATCATTCAGTACCTGACCCACACTGGCGATATCGCGGGTGATGCGCAGCCATTGCCGCCGCTGCTGCATCCCGCCACGCCGTTGGCCGGCAGCGAGCAATTCCGTGCGCCGTGCGCCGGCATTCTGGTGCACCGCGCGGCACTGGGGACGATGGTCGAAGTCGGGCAGCCGGTCTTCGACATCGTTGCGCCGTTGACGGGCGAAGTGCACACCGTGTCGAGCCGCACGCAAGGCGTGCTGTACATGCGGCGCGACGTGCGTTTCGTCAATGCCGGCGATCCGCTTGGCCGCGTCACCGGCCAGCGCGTCCAGCGCTCCGGCATGCTGCTCGGCGCCTGATGGCTTTCGTCCTGACCCTGACCGCTACGACACCCGACTGCCCGCCAATGTAGGCCGAACCGAACCTCCACAAAAGAGACGCATATGACTCGATTCCTCGACGTCAACGATATTCAGACCCTGTTGCGCCAAACCGGCGTTGCCCCGTTCATCCGCACGCTCGCGGACTATGTGCAGGACGATTACCTGCGCTGGCACGACTTCGATAAATCGGCACGCGTGGCCAATCACTCCGACAACGGGGTGATCGAGCTGATGCCTGTGTCTGATGCCCGCTTCTACGGGTTCAAGTACGTCAACGGCCATCCCGTCAACACGCGGCACAACCTGCTGACGGTGATGGCGTTCTCCGCACTCGCCGAAGTGAGCACCGGATATCCGCTGCTGCTGTGCGAATTCACACTGATGACCGCGTTGCGCACGGCGGCGACCTCAGCCTTGGCAGCCCGCTGTCAGGCGCGCCCGGACAGCCGTGTCATGGCGTTGATCGGCAATGGCGCGCAGAGCGAGTTTCAGGCGCTGGCGTTTCACGCGATGCTCGGGATCGACGAGATTCGCCTGTACGACGTGGATCAGGCCGCGACGGCCAAGCTCATGCGTAATCTCGCGGGCGTGCCCGGGCTCAAATTGCTGCCGGTGGCGTCGGTACGCGAAGCGGTGCGCGGCGCCGATATCGTGACGACGGTCACCGCCGATAAGACTTACGCGACGATCCTCACCGCCGACATGATCGAGCCAGGGATGCATCTGAACGCGGTCGGCGGCGATTGCCCGGGCAAGACCGAACTGGATCGCGACATTCTGCAAACCGCCCGCGTGATGGTCGAGTTCGAAGCACAGACGCGCCTCGAAGGCGAGATTCAGCAAATGCCGGCGGATTCGCCGGTGGTGCATTTCTGGCAAGTGCTCGCCGGGCAGCGCGCCGGACGCGAATCGCGCGAGCAGGTGACCGTGTTCGATTCGGTAGGCTTCGCGCTGGAAGACTTCTCCACGTTGCGCTATCTGCGCGATCTGTCGCAGACGGCGGGTGTGGGCAAGACCATCGACCTGATTCCCGAGCCGGACGATTGCAAGGATCTCTATAGTCTGGTGGCGCCGGTGATGCCGGTGAAAGCTGTGAAGACGGTTGGGGCCGCACCGGTCTACGCTGTGTGACACGGCCACAACGAACGCCGTCGCCGATGCTGGCGACAGGCGCTTTCGGGTAGGATGCGGAGCATGACACTCATTCAATTGCGCGTGTTTTGTGCCGTCGTCGAGCAGGGCAGTTTTCGCGCGGCGGCACGTACGCTCGACATCGCCCAGAGCACGCTCACGCAGGCCATTCAGGGGCTGGAGTCGGAGCTCGGCACGGCATTGCTCAACCGTTCGCATCAGGGGGTGACGCTCACCCCGGTGGGCGAGCGGTTTCTCATCCGCGCCAATGCCATCATCCGTGACTGCGATCTGGCCACGCAGGACGTCAAGCAATCGACCGGCGAAGAGGAGGGCAATATCACGCTGGGCGTGACCTCCGAGCCGCTAGCCGAATTGCTGCTGCCGGTGGTCAAGCGCTTTGTCGAGCGCTTTCCGAAGGTGCGGGTGCATGTCACGAGCGGCTACACGAAGATGCTGATCGAGCGGATTCGCGATGGCCGGCTCGATTTCGTGATCGCACCGCTGGCGCCGCAGGTGAGCGATGTCGACCTGAGCATCGAGCGGTTATATCGGTCGTCACCGAGTGTGATTGCCCGCAAGGGGCATCCCAAGGCGAATGCCACGTCGGTGCGCGATCTCGTCGATTGCGAATGGGTCAGCATTCGACCGGCGGGGATCGTCGGTGCCGAGAACCGGCTCATCAGCCTGTTCAATACCGAGAGTCTGGGACATCCCAAGATCGCGTTGACGGCGGAGTCGCTGCTCGAGACGCTGCATATCGTGTCCGAGTCGGACTATCTGACGATCGAGCCGCAAGTGCTTGCCGAAATGCCGCTGTTCTCGGACGCGCTCATCAGCATCCCGATTCGGGAAACGTTCGACCCGCGCGACGTTTGTCTGATTGCGCGGCGTTCGGCCCCGTTCACAATGGCCACGCAAGAGCTGGTAACCATGCTCGTGTCGTACTCACGGCTGGTGCATGGCTCGACCGGGCGGCGTACGGCGGGCTGAGTATTCCGCCCGCCGGGGCAAGACGACCAAACCTATTAACTAGGCAATCAATTCAACGCGCGTGCGAGGATCGACGGGATCACGCCGCCGCGTTGCAGCAGTTCTACTTCCAGACGCGTTTCCACTGCCGCTGTTGTTACCAGCGACTCTGTACTGCCATCAGCACGTGTGATCACGATCTCAATGGCGGCACGCGGCGAAACATCCGTAGGCAATGCTCTGATCCGGACACGATCTTGCGCCGTCAGCGCCAGCGTTTGTGGCGCGACGCCCGTTGGCAGACGCAACGGCAGGATGCCCATGCCGATCAGATTGGATCGGTGGATGCGTTCGAAACTCACGGCGACGACGGCGCGGATGCCCAGCAGCCGTTGTCCTTTCGCCGCCCAGTCGCGCGACGATCCGGTGCCGTAGCGGGCACCGGCCACGAGAACGACGGGGCGGTCTTCTTCGCGATACCGTTGGGCGGCATCGAAAATCGGCATCACGTCGTCACTTGGTCCGTGCACCGTATACGCGACGGGCAAGTCTGCGGCAAGCAAGTTAACAAGCGATTTGCTGTAGAACGCCGCGCGCACCATTACCTCCCAGTTGCCTCGCCTTGAGGCGAAGACGTTCAGGTCGTCGCGCGGCTCGCCGCGTTCGACCAGAAAGTCTGCGACGGGACTGTCCGGCGGAATGGCGCTGGCCGGGGAGATGTGGTCGGTCGTGACATCGTCGCCGAGGGCGAGCAGCACATGCGCATCGTAGTCGCCGAGCAGGCTGCCTTCGTCGCGCGCGACAAAGGGCGGCCGGCGCAGAGCGGTGGAGCGTTGTGACCACGCGTAGCGGGGGGCATGCGATACGTCGAGACCGGCCCACAGCGGATTGCCGCTCGCGTTGTGAAATGCTGTGCCGAAGTCGTCGGCGCGCACGGCCGCCAGACTGGCGGCGACGGTTTCGCGCGCGGGCCAGAGATCGCGCAGATAGACCGGCAGACCGTGGGCGTCGAATTGGATCGGATCATTTTCGATATCGATGGCCGCGGTGCCGGCCAGCGCGAAGGCCACGACCAGCGGCGGCGACATGATGAATGCGTGCCCGAGGTCCGGATGGATGCGTCCGGGGAAATTGCGGTTGCCCGACACGACCGCTACAGGTGTGGCGGCGGCGTCCGCGAGGGCGCGGGCAATCGGTTCCGGCAGCGGACCTGCGTTGCCGATGCAGGTCGTGCACCCGAAGCCGACGATATCGAAACCCAGCGCGGCGAGGTCGTGATCGAGTCCCGCGCGAGCGAGATAGTCGGCGGCGGCAGGGGAGCCGGGGGCGAGCGACGTCTTGACCCACGACGGCACGTGCAGGCCACGCGCTCTTGCGCGGCGCGCGACCCATCCGGCGGTGATGAGCAAGGCGGGGTCTGACGTGTTGGTGCAACTGGTGATGGCGGCCAGCGCAATCGGCCAGTCGGGCAAGCCACCCCGGCGCGAGGCCGGATCGGTGCCCAATGTGCGGCCTGTCGCGCCGCTGGGCAGCCGGTCTTGCGGCCGGAAGGGGCCCGCGACGTATCGCTCTACGCTATCGAGGTCGATATCGATCGTCCGGGTGTAGCGCGGCGTGGCGTGCGGGTCGAACCAGAGCCCGGCGCGCCGGTAGAGCGTTTCGACGTTGGCGATATGCGACGCGTCGCGCCCGGTTTCCCGCAGATAGGCGAGGGTGCGGTCGTCCACGGGGAAGTAGCCGGTACTGGCACCGTACTCGGGGGCCATATTGGCGACGACGGCGCGTTCGTTGGCGCTGAGGGTCGTCACGCCGGTGCCGTAGAACTCGACGAATTCGCCGCTGACGCCAAGGTTTCGCAGGACTTCGGTCACGCGCAACGCAAGATCGGTGGCGGTGCTGCCTGCCGGGAGGGCGCCGGAGAGTCGCACGCCGATGACATCCGGAATCCGTTGCATGACCGGCATGCCGAACATGACCGTTTGCGCTTCGAGCCCGCCTACGCCCCAGCCGAGCACGCCGATACCGTTGATCATCGGCGTGTGGCTGTCGGTGCCGATGAGGGTGTCGGGGACGAGCCACGGCTCACCGTCGATCTCGCACTCGCTGGCGACGGTGGCGAGTTGTTCGAGGTTGATGGTGTGCATGATGCCGGTGCCCGGCGGATGGATGCGAACGCGGTCGAGTGCGCCGGACGCCCATCGCAGAAAGCGATAACGCTCGGCATTGCGGCGCATTTCCTCGGACAGGTTGCGCTGCGCGGCATCGGCTTGCGCGTGGAATTGCACGGCGAGCGAGTGATCGACGGAGACGTCGACGGGCAGCACGGGGTTGAGTTGCGACGGGTCGGCACCGGCTTCGGCGAGCACATCGCGCATGGCGGCGATATCGATCAGCGCGGGCGTGCTGGTAGTGTCGTGCATGAGCACGCGCAGCGGGTAAAACGCAATTTCGTGGTGACTGGTGCCGCGTTCCAGCCAATCGAGCACACCATCGATCGCCGCCTGACGTTCATCGCCGGACAGGTTGCGCAGCGCATTTTCCAGCAACAGGCGTAAGACGACCGGCAGACGCGTGAGCGTATCGCCGAAGAGGGCGGGCAGATCGATAAATCGACGGGGGCGGCTGGTTGCGTCGAGTAACTGACCGGAGGCGGAGATCGGGTTCATGCCCGATAGTTTGCGGCTTGCACAGCCCGCCCACAATGACGCCCGGACGTGAGGTGATCGATGGGACCGATCACCGGCGCTCATGAGGCATTTCGCGTGTGCTTATGCGGCAAGGTTGGATGGTAGGCCGCGAATCCAGACCATTCCCGAAATGATCGAGAGGATGATGGACGACAGTCGAACGGGGAAGCCCGGCGATACACACGGTCAGCGACCGCCAAACAGCCGCTCAAGCGGCTGTTTTCACATAGCGAGGCGTGTGTTTCTTACTTCCCCGCCCCATTCGACGTCGCCATGGCGGCGGCGCCGAGGCCGATATAAAGCAGGCCGGTGATGTATTTGCCTGCGCCCGATTTGGCACCCTGATTCGCAATAGCCTTGCCGATCGTGCGGGCGAGTGCGGCGTATGTCACGTCGCTCACGCTGCCTACCGCCACGAGCATTACCCCGAGTGTCACGATTTGCAGTGGGACGTTGCCGGCGGCGGCGTTCACGAACTGCGGCAGGAACGCCGCGATGAACAACCCCGTCTTCGGGTTCAGCAGATTGACGAGAAAGCCCTTGCGCACCGACGCGCCAAGCGCCGGTACAGGCGCATTCATTGCGTCGACAGGGTCGGGCCGTGTTTTGCTTCGAATAGCCTTAATACCCAGATAGACCAGATACGCCGCCCCAACCGTCTTGATCGCCGTGAACAGAATCGGCGACGCCATCAGCAGCGCCGTGAGCCCGACCGCCGCGAAACCCACATGCACCAGCGTTGCGAGCATCACGCCGAAGCACGACGCCAGACCGTAGCGGAATCCCTGACTCGCACTCGCCGTCGACACGTAGATCGTGTTGGGGCCGGGAATGGCCACGAGAACCGCCGCGGTGGCGAGGAAGTAGGGCAATACGGCAAAGTCGATCATTCCGGTGATTCCCATTAAGCGCGACAGCGTTGGCAACACAGTTGACGTCATGCGCTGGCATCGTAACACCGTCCATGACGTCAACCTCAGGCAAGCGTCGTCGCGACGTCAGCCCGCCTTAGCCGTCTGCACATCGTCGCGATGCCACCAGCCGCCACCGACCGCCTGAAACAGGGCCACCGTATCGGCGTAGCGGTTGGCCTGCGCCTGCACCAGCGCAATACGCGCCTGCTGATATGTCTGCTGGGCGTTGAGCAGCGTCAAGTAACTGATATCGCCCAGTTCGAGCTGCTTTTGGGCAATTGTCAGACTGCGCTTCGCCGCGCGCTCGGCATTGAGCGATGCACTCAGCGCATCGGCATCCGTGCGCAGGGCATGCAGTGTGTCGGCAACGTTCTGGAACGCCGTGAGCACCGCGCCGCGATACTGTGCACCCGCCTGCTCGTAGGCCGCTTCGGCCCCGCGCTGCTTGTGCAACAGGGCACCGCCCGCAAAGATCGGTTGCGTCAGGCTCCCCGCCAGCGTCCAGAACGCCGTGCCCGGGCTGAACAGTTCCCGGGCAATTTCGGCACTCGCCCCGTAGCTCGCACTCAACGTAATGCTCGGCAGACGTGCTGCCACGGCCACGCCTACCGCAGCACCGGCCGCATGCCATTGCGCCTGCGCAGAACGCACGTCCGGACGCTGTTCGACCAGTTGCGACGGCAAGCTCACCGGTAACGCTTCGGGCAACTGCAAGCCACTCAGATCGAACTGCGCGCCGATGCGCTCGTTCGGCATGCGCCCGAGCAAGCGGGCGAGCGCATCGCGTTGCTGCGCCAGTTGCTTCTCCAGCGGCGGCACCGCCGCCTGCGCTTGTGCCAGCGATGCCTCCTGCGCCGCCACGTCAGCCTGCGCCACCTGACCCAAGTCGTACTGCTTGTGCAGCAGATCGAGTGAATGCTGTTGAAGCGCAAGGATCTCCTGCGTCGCAGCCAGTTGCCCGCGCAACGACGCTTCCTGAATGGCTGCGGCCACCACGTTGCTGGTCAGCGTCAGATACGTCGCTTCCAGTGCAAAGCGCTGGGCATCCGCTTGCGCGATGAGCGATTCGACCTGACGACGGTTTGCGCCGAACAGATCGAGCGTGTACGACACGGACACCTGCGCCGTGTGCAGGTTATAGAGATCGTCACCACTGGCGGCCGGGCTCGCCAGCGGCGATGCGATTTGCTGGCGCGTCGGCGAGAACGAAGCATTGACCTGCGGAAAGAAGTCGCCTTGCTGCACGCGTACCGCCTCGTGGGCCGACTTGAGCGCAGCACGTGCCGCGTCCATGTCGGGATTGCGTTCGATGGCCTCTTTCACGAGGGCATCGAGTTCGGGCGAGTGGAACAGCGTCCACCACTGCGCAGGAATATCCATGCCGGAGACAAAACGCTGAGCGCTGCCGCCCGTCGTGTCGGCCGACGTGGTGCCCGCAGGCAGGGCGTCGACGGTGTAACCCGCATTGGCAGGCGCTTCGGGCGTTTTGAAATCGGGCCCGACGGCACATCCGGCCATCGACAGCGCGGCTGCCAACGCCGCGGCGCAGCGCGCCCCGGAATAACGATAAGTCATGTTTTTACCCCTGTGCCGGTTCGGCCGCTGCGAGGGCGCGCTTTGCGGCGCGCTCTTCCATATAGCGTTCGAGGACGTAGTAATAGGTCGGCAGAATGAACAGCGTCAGCAGCGTGGCGACGATCAACCCGCCCACCACCACAGTGGCGAGTGCGCGCTGCACGTCGGTGCCCACGCCGATGGCCATGGCCGCCGGCAACATGCCCACGGTCGCGACCGTTGCCGTCATCAGCACCGGACGGAAGCGCTCGACCGCGCCTGCAATCACCGCCTCACGCAAGCCCAACCCCTCCGCGCGCACACGGTTGATATTGGCGATCATGATGATGCCGTTCTGCACGGCCACTCCGAACAGCGCGATAAAGCCCACCGCACTCGCCACGTTCAACGTTTCGCCCGTCAGCCGCAGGGCAATCAAGCCGCCGAGCGTTGCCAGCGGCACCACGCCCAGAATCAACGCGGCCTGACGCAGCTTGCCGAATTCCGCGAACAGGAACACCAGCATCAACGCGAGCACCAGCCCCATGATCAACGTGAGCCGTGCCTGCGCCCGCTGCTGATTCTCGAACTGTCCGCCCCACACGAGTTGGTACTTGCTGTGGTCATACTTCACGTTGGCATCGATACGCTTCTCGGCGTCGGCGAGATAATCCGACAGCCCGCGCTGCGCATAGTCGATGCGAACGATCAGCTCACGCTTGCTCATGTCGTGCGTGATGGTCGCCTCACCGCTCTGATACCGAATGCTGGCGAGTGCCGACAACGGAATCTGCGCACCGCCCGGGGCATTGACGAACAGATTGCCCAGCGTCTCGGGGCTATTGCGCGTGTTCGGCGGGAAGCGCACGGTCACGTTGTACTGGCGGTCGCCCACGTAGACCTGACTCACCGACGCACCGCCAATCGCGGTCTGGATCAGATTCGTCACGTCAGACACGTTGATGCCATACCGCGCAGCCGCGGCCCGGTCGACATTCACCACGATCTGTGGAATCGGCGGCTCTTCGAAGATCGACGCATCGGCCGTGCCCGGCACTTGCTTGAGCACCCCCACGACTTCGGTGCCGATACGGCGCAGTTCCTTGAAATCGTCGCCGACGATGCGGATCACCAGCGGGCTGTGAGCCCCGCCCACGGCGTCGTTGATGCCGTCGATGATCGGCTGGCTGATGCCGACCGACATGCCCGGAATCTGTTTGAGACGATCGTTGAGCTTGCTGACGAACTCGGCCTTGGTTTCCCCGTGCGGCCACGTGTCGTAAGGCTTGAGCCCCACCGGCGCTTCGATATGCGACGGCGTCCACGGGTCGGCCTGACTGTCGCTGCGCCCCAACTGCGTGACGGCATACGACACTTCAGGGAAGCTCAGCAGCACCGTGCGCAACTCGCTGGCCATTTCGCTGGCCTTGTCGAGCGAGAGGCCCGACGGCAATTGCACTTGCAGCCACAGCGACCCTTCGTCGAGATCGGGCAGGAATTCGCGAGCGGTCGTCGCGCCCATCGCCACCACCGCCGCCAGTGCGAACACACCGATGGAAATGGCCATGCGGGGGGCATTCAACAACTTGTCGAGCCAGCGCTGGAACCCAGCCTGCGCGCGCTGAAGCGGCACGTTGTGGAAGACCTTGCGCGGTTTGCGCAGTGCCACGTACGCCAGCCCGGGAATCAGCATGAACGTGCACAGCAAGGCGCCGGCCAATGCGTAAGCCACCGTGTAGGCCATCGGCGAGAACAGCTTGGCTTCTGCGCGCTCGAAGGCGAACAGCGGCAGGTAGGCGGTGATGATGATTAGCGTAGCGAACAGGATCGGGCGCGCCACCTGTATCGTCGCGCTCAGCACGTCGCCTTCGGTAAGCACGGCCTCGGGTGCCGCTTCCCGCCGTCGCAAGATCGCTTCGGTCACGACAATGGCGCCGTCGACGATGATGCCGAAGTCGATGGCCCCCAGCGAGAACAGGTTCGCCGGCATGTTCGTGAAGTGCATCATGATGAACACGGCCACGAGCGCGAGCGGAATCGTTACGGCGGCAATCAGCGCACTGCGCGGGCTGCCTAGGAACAGGATTAGCACGATGCATACGAGACCCACGCCTTCCGCCACGGTGTGCGACACCTTGTGGATGGTGTTCTGCACGAGGTCGTCGCGGTCGATGTACGGCACGAGACGAACGCCCTGCGGCTCGAGCTGCTTGCGCAGTTCTTCAACCTTCGCGTGCACGCCTTTGAGCGTTTCGGACGGGTTCTGATACTTGAGCATCTCGACGATGCCTTCGATCGTGTCCGGGTTGTGGTCCTTGCCGAGAATGCCTTCGCGTTCCTGATGGCTGTACGTCAGACGCCCCAGATCCTTCACCAGCACGGGCACGCCGTTGCGCTGCGTGACCACGATGTTGCCGAGGTCGGTGAGCGAATGCACCATGCCGATGCCGCGAATCACATAGCCCTGCTCGCCGCGCGAGATGCGGCTGCCACCGGCGTTGGCACTGTTGTTGTTGATGGCCGTGGTGACATCGTTCAGACCGATGCTGTAGCGCTGCAACTGCACCGGGTCGAGCTCAAGCTGGTACTGCATGGTGAAGCCGCCGAAGTTGTCGACGTTTACCACGCCCGCGACCTGTTGCAGCGCCGGGATCACGACCCAGCGCTGAAGCTCGGACAACTCCATCAGGTTCTTGGTATCCGACTCCAGCGTATAGCGATAGATCTCGCCGGCCGGGCCGGTCACCGGGTCGAGTCCCGGCGTGATGCCCGAAGGCAGCGTGACACCTGCAATGCGTTCGTTGATCCGCTGACGGGCCCAGTAGTCTTCGACGCCATCGCGGAACACCAGCGTGATGAGCGACAGGCCGAAGGTCGACGACGAGCGCATCGACACCACACCGGGCGTGCCGCCCAGCGCACGCTCCAGCGGTACGGTGATCTGTTGTTCGATTTCCTCGGCAGCAAGGCCGGGGGCTTGCGTGGTGACCTGCGCGGTCACGTCGCCGATGTCCGGGTAGGCTTCGACGGCCATTTGCGTCCAGCTGTACCAGCCGAAGGCGGCCACGAGCAGCGCCACCACCCAGATGACGACGCGCTTGTGCAGGCAGAAGGTAATGAGGCGGTTAATCATTGAGCAGTACCCCGCCCTTGACGACGATGCGATCGCCTACCGTCAGCCCGGCACCGACGCGCGCACCGTCCGGCTCGCCGTAACCCGGCTGCACCGTGCGCTTCACGAAGGTCCACGGGGCCACTTCCACCCACACCACGGTACTGTCGTTGTTCATGATCAGCGCCGAGTTCGGCACGAAGACCGAACGCTGCTGCGGCACGGCAAACGTCGCCGTGGCGAACATGTTTGGCTTGAGACGGCCGTCGGTGTTGGGGAACGCGATGCGCACCTTGGCGCGGCGCGTGTCGGGATCGAGCACTTCGCTCACGAAGCTCACCTTGCCGTGCCACGTCTGGCCCGGATACGCCTGAAAGACCACGTCGACCGGCTGGTCCTTGGCGATCAGCGCGACGTTGCTCTCGGGCGCGTTGGCCGTCACCCAGACGGAATCCAGATTGGACACGGTCATGAGCGACGCGGTCAGGTCGTTGGCATAGCCGCCCTGCGACGTCGACAGTGCGGTGATCGTGCCGGAGTAGGGGGCAACCAGCGTGAGTTGACGGCCGCGCGTGTGCGCGTCGGCACCGATGCCACGCAGGCGGGTCTCGGAGCGGGTGAGCTCGGCTTGCGCTTGCGTGTAATCGCTTTGCGCTTGTTCCAGATCCTTCGCAGCGCCCGCGCCCGCATCGCGCAGGCCCTGCACGCGCTTGAGCGTGGTGCCGGCGTGGGTGAAGGCGTCGCGCGCCTTGTCGTTATCGGACCAAGCCTGTGCCAGATCGCCCGAGTCGATGGTCAGCAGCGGCTGGCCTTTCGTGACGTGATCGCCCAGATGAACCTTGAGCTCGACGATGCGACCGGCCACCGGCGGCAGGATGTTGGCGGTGCGCGCCGGGTCGGCTTCGACGGTGGCGGGCAGTTGCACCATGCGGGGCTCGTCGCGCAGGCCCACGGCGGCAACGCTCAACCGGGAACGCAACGCCGAGTCCGGCGGCACGATGTATTTGTCGCCTTCACGCAGCACGATGGCGTGCTCGGTGGCGTCGGACTTGACGGAAGCGTGGCTGGTCGTCGACATCCAGCGTACGGCTTCGACCGAGAGGGCGAGCGTTGCGATCACGCCGAGGCCGGCGAGGGCAATCCGTTTGTTCGCGCCCGATAGATGGATTTTGTTCATTTCCCGAATCTCTTTTTTCACGTGAGGGAGGCAATGGCATTGCGTTCACGTGAAAGACGAGTCGGGTCACGTCAGTCGGGATTTAATCCGGCAACGTAAATCGTGATTCGCCACGCGACGCAATACCTGCCGGTAATTCGAAGGAATTTCCGGTTTAAAGGTGATTTGAAGTGCGTATGTGTCAATGACATGCGACCGACATAAGCAACTGTCAGGGTCGGGCATCGATTTCTCCTTAGGCTAGGGAACCGTTGGATAGCAGTGGCGACTCGCGGGCAAGAACGTGCGTACGCCGCGCTGCCGCGACCGGCATCGGCGCAGCAGCTTGCAAGCGTTCACGGTGAACACGCGCACAGGTCTCGGCTTGCCGTTACAGGCGAGCAGACTTCAAGCGCATGACGATCTGGGGAAGGCGGGGATCTGGTCAGTCGAACCGGGAAGGCTTCCGGTGTCAATCAACTGAGCGCAAATATGGCGCACCTCTCGCACTCCGGCGAGACGGCGACCAAAAGGGACGGACGTCGGGCCGGGATCTACCGTTCAAGCGGTAACGGGCAACTACAACTGTCCAATTGGGGTGTCCCCTGATGATTGATTCGTGGCGGAATGTACGCGCGTGAATTAGGCGCGTCAAGCAATTGTTAGGCCCATTTTTGGTGCCATTTCTTCTGGTTTTGTTCGATAAAACTAAGTGTGATTCGATATTTGTGATTTCACAGCCGTTTCACAGCCGGATAAGGGATCGCCGAGTTTTTCAATTAATAAACTGTAATTTAATCGTTCGCTGAATTGCGGGGCACGTGATGCTGCGGAGCAACACGTCACTGAGCGGCATGCCGGGGGCAGCCGTGTGGCGTCGTTGCCAATGAGATGCCGACGGGACCGCCCGCACGGTCATCGTTTACCCGCAAAAGCCGCCACTTCACAGATTTTCGCGTTGACCGGCAAATTGTTTTTTGCTGGTATACCAGTTATGAACCAGACCCAACGCACCCCAGCCCTGAGCGATTCGGCCTACAACGCCATTCGCGCCCTGATCGTCTCCGGCGAAATTCGCGCCGGTGAGGCCCTCTCCGAGCGCGCGCTGTCCGAGCGCTTCGGTATTAGCCGCACACCTGTGCGCGAGGCCATCCGGGCGCTCGCCAACGACGGTTTGCTGGAGATCGTGCCGATGCGCGGCACCTTCGTACGCCAGTTGTCGGTGCGCGATCTGAGCGAAATTCATGAAGTCCGTCTGGCACTCGAAGGCATGGCCGCGTGGCTCGCCGCGCAAAAGGGCGTGACCCCGGCGCTGGAAGAGGTGGCCAAGCGCTTGCGCGCCCTCGACGCGCAGGACGAAGCCGTGCCGCTCGACGTCGACATCACGCAGCGCGTGGGCTGGCAATTCCACGAAGCGATGTTTGCCGCCGCCGACAACGTGCGGCTGGTCGAGACCTATCACGCGTTGCGCACCCAGAACGGTCTGGCGCTGCAACGCATTCCGCATTACGACGCCGAGCGCACGCGCGCCGCAGTTCGCGAACACCTCGCGATCTTCGACGCCATCGCCGCCGGGCGTCCCGAGGAGGCCCAGCGCAGTGTCTGGGACCACCTTACGCACGCCATGCAAACCCGTTTGCAGGCGCTCGTCCCCGCCGGATCGCCCGGTGCTTCGCGCTGATCGGATCGATCACGCCCGCCAAGCCGTCACGTTTTTTTCGGAGATTGCCGTCATGTCGTCCCGTTCTGCCAGCAAGAAACGCCTCATTCCATTGCCCGTCCAGATGCTCATCGGTCTGGCCCTCGGTGTCGTCTGCGGTATGGTCGCGCCGGGGCTGGCCACGAAGTTGATGCCGGTGGGCACAGCGTTCGTGCAAGCCGTGAAGATGATCGTGGTGCCGCTCGTGTTCACGGCCATCACGCTCGGCATTTACCAGATGGGACACAACGCGCGCGCGCTGGGACGTGTCTCGGCCATCAGCATGGTCTACTTCTTCATCGCGACGCTCGTCTCGATCGTGATCGGTCTGGGGCTCAATGCGATCTTCCATCCGGGGCTCGGTGCCAACCTTGCCGCCGCGCACGCCTCGGCCAAGCCGATTGCGGCGTCGGTCGACTGGACGAAGTTCTTCCTCGAGATGATTCCGTCGAACATCTTTGCGGCCATGAGCGGCAGCAACCTGTTGCCGGTGCTGGTGTTCGCGGTGCTGCTCGGCATGGCGCTGTCAGCCATCGGCGAGCGCGCTAAGCCGCTCGTCGGCGTGCTCGACGCCTTGATGGGCGCCGTGTTCAAACTCACCGACTGGATCATCTCGCTCTCGCCGATCGCCATTTTCGCGATCATCGCGTGGCTTTTCGCAACGCAGGGTGTCGGCACGATTCTGGCGCTGGTCAAGCTCGTGGGCACCATGTATCTGGGCCTCGGCGTGCTGCTGGTGCTGTTCTGGATCTTGCTCAAGGCCATCGGCGAAAAGCCGCTGGCGACCACGCGTGCGATCAGCGAACCGGTGATTCTCGCGTTCGCCACGCGCTCCAGCGAGGCCACGTTGCCGCTGCACATGGAGAAGCTGATCGCCATGGGCGTGCCCAAAGCCATCGCTTCGGTCGTGCTGCCGCTGGGCTACGCGTTCAACCGCGATGGCTCGATCATGTACTTCGCGCTGGCCGTGGGCTTTCTGGCCGACGCGTATCACGTGCCGCTCGATATGCCCACGTTGCTTTCCATCGTGCTGGTGACGACGCTGGCCAGCAAGGGTAGCGCCAACGTGCCGTCGGGCGGGCTGGTTGCCATTGCGATGGTGCTCACCACGATCGGCGTGCCTATCGAGGCGCTCGCGATCATCGCCGGTGTCGACGCGTTCCTCGACATGGGCCGTACTGCGATCAACGTTTTCAGCAACACCGTGGCCATCAAGCTCGTGATGAAGCTCGCCGGTATTCCGTACGAATCGCCCGAGGCCGTGCAAGCGGCGCTCGCCGAGTCGAATGCGGGGCAGGCGGGCCAAGTCGGCAGCCATGCGCACGGTCAGGAGTTCCCCGCATGACCCAACGTAATACCGAACACGTCGTCGATCTGCGCAGCGATACCGTTACCCGGCCGACCGCGCTGATGTGGGAAGCGATGCAAACCGCGTCGCTCGGCGACGACACGCTGGAGGGCGACCCGACGGTACGCGCCCTCGAACATCTGGCGGCCGTCGCCACCGGCAAGGAGGAGGCGATGTTCGTCGTCTCCGGCACGATGGGCAATCTGATCGCCTCGCTGTGCCACGCCACGCGCGGCGGAGAAGCTGTGATCGATGCGCAGGCGCACATGGCCAAGTCGGAGGCTGGCGGCATGTCGCGCCTCGCGCATCTCTATCCGGTCACCATACCGTCGGTGCGCGGCGAGATGGATCTCGATGCACTGGCCGGGGCACTGCGCCCCGGCTTTTCCCGTTATGGGCAACCCACGGCGATGGTCGGCGTGGAGTCGACGCATAATCACTCCGGCGGCTACGTGCCGTCTCTGGCCTATCTGGCGGACGTGCACTCGCTCGCGTCGCGTGCGGGCGTGCCGGTGCATCTGGATGGCGCGCGCGTGTTCAACGCAGCGGCAGCGCTTGGCGTGGATGCTGCAACGATTGCCACACACTGCGAGAGCCTGACGTTCTGTCTGTCGAAGGGATTGTCGGCGCCGATGGGCGCGATGCTGGTGGGCTCGCATGCGCTGATCGAGCAGGCGCGCACGTTCCGGCGCATGGTCGGTGGCGGGTTGCGGCAGGCGGGCATCATGGCCGCGGCGGGCAAGGTGGCGATGGAGACGATGGTGGCGCGTCTGGCCGACGACAATCACCGCGCGCATCGACTCTGGACCGGTCTGGCGGAAATCGATCCGCTACTCGTCGATTCGATACCGTCGCACAGCAATATCGTGCGGCTGCGCGTCGGTGAGCAGCGTGAGAGCGACCCGCATGCGTGGGAGGCGGCGCTCGCCGGGTACGGCATTCTGGCGCGTGCCAGCGGTCAGTCGATGCTGCGGCTGGTCACGCACCGCCATATCGGCGACGACGACATCGACGAAACCGTGGCCGCGATTGCTTCGATTCGCGACACGTTCGCCGCGAGTGCGTCACCGGTGATCGGTGTGCACTGAGATTGAAACGTTGAAGTGTTGAAGTGTTGATGCGTCAGCGTTCCGCCACCGCCAGATACTGCTGCGGTGCGCGCCCGAACAGACGCTTGAACATGACGATGAACGCGCTCGGGCTCTGATAGCCGAGCGCGAGTGCCACGTCCCCGACCGACGCACCGAGGGCCAGCCGCGTGATCGCTTCCGACGCGCGCATATGCTGGCACCACCGCCCGAAGGTCATGCCGGTCTCGTCCTTGAACCGGCGTGCGAGTGTCTTGCCGCTCGCCCCCATCTCTTCTCCCCAACGCTCCAGCGAGTAGTCCGTCGCGGGCGCCATCATCATGTGCTCGCAGATCGCAAGAAGCTTGGCTGAACTGGGCAGCGGCAAACCGTGTTCGCCGGGGGCAGCGGCTTCGCGCAGCAGGCGAAGCAGCAGGGGGACAGAGAGCGCTGTGCGGCTGTCCGGCGCGTAATGCATGCCGTCGGCCAGCATGTCGACGGCCAACTCGCGCAGCAGCGGGCCCACGGTCAGCACGAGCGCGTTGGGCCACAACCACGACACGGAACCGGGTTCGATGCTGATCGTGCAGAACTGCATGCGTCCGACCGCGTGCAACTCGTGCGGCGTATTGGGTGGCAGCCACAGCGCGCGCGAGGCGGGCAGGGTCCACGTATGCGCCGGCGTGAGCACGCGCACCACGCCGCGCAACGCCATGACCACGTGACCGTGCTGATGCTGGTGCCACGGCTGTCGCTCGCCGTCCTCGCATTCCATCCCAACGAACGTGACGTCACGCGACAAATGTCGGCGCGTTTGCGGATAGCGGCGTAGCAGCAATTCCTTCATGACATCTTCCCAACCGGACCGATCGACAACTCTGGGCTCACCGCGAGTGCCCTGATGAGGCACTCGCTGCGCAAAAGCTTAGAGAAATGGACAGAAAATGTCCATTTCTCAACATTTTTTGTGATTCACAGCAAAAAGTTCCCCGGTATTCTACCAATAGCCATGGCGGTTTAGGGACGGATACGAGTGATAATAGTAATGCGTCTCATTTATTTACATTCATTCAGACGGAATGACTCTGACGCGGGAAGATCGGTAAAGTGAATCAGAACAATACGGGGAAGCGGGCACACGCCCGACGCCTGACCACCATGGCACTGGTGATGGGCAGCACGGTATTCGGCCAGTACGGCTGGGCAGCGGAGGTGGATTCGGCGACCGTGGGCGCGTCTGCTGCCAATGGCGCCGGTAATGCCGCGAATGGCGCGGTGAATGGAACAGCGGCCGCGGCCAATGCCACCGCTGCGCTGCCGGCGACGCAGGTGACCGACACCTCGCTCGCGGAGAATCCGAGCGGTCCGGGCCGGGGTTATGTCGCCAAGCGCATGAGGACGGGTACCAAGACCGATGCCGATACGCTCACATTGCCGCAGGCTACGTCGACTGTGACCCGCCAGCAAATGGACGATCAGGGCGCGATCACCATCGATCAGGCGTTGCGCTACACCACCGGGGTGAACACGCAGGACGGCACCGACGTGCGCTTCGATCAGTTGCGTGCACGCGGTTTCGATCTCGACGCTTACCTCGACGGACTGGCGATCTTCCAGTCGCCGCGTTTCGCGACGGCGCGAGTCGACCCGTATCTGCTCGATCGCATCGACGTGATGTTCGGCCCGTCGTCGGTGCTGTACGGTCAGGGCAACCCGGGCGGGCTGGTCAACTACAGCAGCAAGCTGCCCACCGAGCAGGCGCAGCACGAAGTGACGCTGCAAATCGGCAATCACAACACCTATCAGGCGGGCTTCGATCTGAGCGGGCCGCTCAATCAGGACGGTACGGTGCTGTATCGCGTGGTCGGTCTCGCACGCGATGCGAAGACCCAAGTGAGCGCGATCAAGGACGAGCGTCTGGCCATCGCGCCGTCGATCACCTTCAAGCCCGATCGCGACACGTCGCTCACGCTGCTGGCCGGCTATCAGCGCGACCCGGCGGGTGGTCTGTTCAACCCGGTACCTACGAGCGGCACGGTGTTCGTCAATCCGAACGGCCGGCTCGGCCCGGATCAGTACTTCGGTGATCCGACGCGTGACGGCATGCAGCGCACGCAGTACTGGTTCGGTTATCAGTTTGCGAAGCAACTGAACGATACGTGGCGTATTTCGCAGAACGCGCGCTATCTGCACATCGATCAGAACTATTACCAGACGTCGGTCACAAGCGGTTTCAGTCCGGACCAGCGCACGGTCTACATGTGGGGCAACACCGATCACGAGCATGTGAGCCAGTGGCAGATCGACACGAATGCGCAGGCCAAATTCGCGACCGGCCCGGTGGAACACACGATGTTGTTCGGCTTCGACTATCGCCGCGTGCTCGAAGGCGACATGTACGGCGGCGGGATCGCGGGGCAACTGAATCTGTTCAACCCGAACTACGCGTCGCTCACCGGCATTGCGCCGAACACGCGCCTCGACTATTCGCTCGCGCAGGCCGGTCTCTACGCGCAGGACGAGCTTCGCTATCAACGCTGGGTGCTGACGCTGGGCATGCGCGAAGACTGGGCCACGACGCGCTCGGTCAACAACGGTGCAAAGAGCGAGGCCGACAACCACGCGTTCACGTGGCGGGCGGGGCTGTCATACGCGTTCGACAATGGCGTGGCACCGTATATCAGCTATGCGAAGTCGTTCGCGCCGGTGCTGGGCCTGACGTTCTCGGGCGCACCGTTGCAACCCACGCAAGGCAAGCAATACGAGATCGGGGTGCGTTATCAGCCGAAAAACTACGACGCGTCGTTCCGGCTGTCGGCCTTCGATCTTCGTCAGGAAAACGTGAGCGTGGTCGACCCGGCGCATCCGACGTTCCCGACGCAGACCGGCGAGGTCCGCTCGCGCGGGCTGGAAGCCGAAGCCCGCGCCAATGTGACGCGCGACCTGATGCTGATCGCGTCGTACACGTATCTGAATCAGATCGTCATGCAAAGCACGACGGCACAGGGCAAGCGTCCGCAGATCGCGCCGCGCAACAATCTGGCGCTGTGGGCCGACTACACGCTGCACGAAGGCATGCTGCGCAATCTTGGTTTCGGCGCGGGGGTGCGCTACATGAGTTCGTCGGCGGGCGATGCGGCCAATTCGTTCGAAGTGCCGAGCCGCACGCTGGTCGATGCCGCCGTGCACTACGACTGGCAGCAATGGCGCTTCGCCGTGAACGTCAACAACCTGTTTAACCGCGAATACGTTTCGTATTGCACGTCAGCGTCGCTCTGTTACTGGGGCGCCACGCGAACTGTCTTAGGGACTGCCCGTTATCAATGGTGATGCAACGACAATCGTTTGCCGCCCGCCGCCGCCTTCTGGCGGCGTTTGGCGTTGGTGCGCTGGTGCCGCCGGTCGCTTCGATCCTCATGCCGGCGATTGCGCAGGCGGCCACGGACGCTGGCAAAACACCGCGCGTCGTCGTGATGGACTGGGGACTGGGCGCGCAGATACTGGCGCTTGGCGTGGTGCCGGTGGGTATGTCTCGCCCGCCTTGGTATCGCGCGTTGGCGGGCACGCCGGAGATGCCGCCGTCGGTGGTCGATACCGGTCTGCTGTTCCAGCCGAACTTTGAGGTGGTGCAGGCGTTGCGGCCCGACCTGATCGTCGTCACGCCATTGCATGCACCGCTATTCGATTCGCTCTCGCGGATCGCCCGCGTGTTCGTCGCCCCGGCGGCGCATCGTCACGAGGACGGCTATCTGCTCGCCCGCCGTCGCGTTCAGGCACTAGGCGAAGCGCTCGGCCGGCCGGCTGCCGCGACCCAACTCATCGAGCAAACGGACGAGCGTCTGACGACCTTACGCACGCGCATCGCGCAACACGGCGCGGCGGATCGGCCGATCTATCTCATCACACCGATCGATACGCGCCTGACCGCCGTGTTCGGGAGCGAGAGCGTCTTCGGCGGCACGCTGAACGCGCTCGGTCTCACCAATGCATGGCGTCGTCCGAGCGATACGGAAGGCATGGCGCAGGTCGATTACACACAGATCGGCGGCGATGCGTCGGCGCGCGCCATGCTGATCGGATCGTCGCCGCAGGTGGTGAAAATGCTGGGGCAAAGCCCGCTCTGGCAGGCCTTGCCGTTCGTGCATGGCGGTCGCATGAGTACCTTGCCGATGATGCTGCCCACGGGCGGCACGCCCACGGCACTGCGTCTGGCTGACGCCCTGACGGCCGTACTGACCGGAGGTGCGGCATGAGCGCTTCGAATTCTCAAGGGCCGTTGATAGCAGACCTCTCGCGCGGTGCACGTGCCGGGGGGACGGAAAGCCATTTGGTCAGGCTGGCGTTGATCGTCGGGCTCCCCACATTGTTGTTGATCGTCTGGACGTTCACATCGTTGCGGCCCGCCGGTGTCGATATGCCCGCGTTTGGCGCAGCGGTCTGGCAAGCCCTCAACCATGGCGTGCCCGCGACGGATGCGACGGGGCAGACGCCCGCCAGCGCGATGTCGGCGCTGCTCGTGAGCTACGCATGGTTGCCGCGTCTGGTGATGGCGGCGTTGGCAGGCGCGGGGCTCGCACTCGCGGGGGTGATGTTCCAGCAGGTGCTGCGCAATCCGCTCGCCGAACCGCTCACGCTCGGCGTCGCCTCCGGGGCTTATCTGGTGCTTGCCGCTGCGGCGATCTGGCTGCCGACGCTCGCGCTGGCATGGCGCGCGAGTCTGGCGTTCGGCGGGGCGGCACTGGCCATCGGCATCGTGATGGGGCTGACGTGGCGCAGCCGCTTCGCCGCGGTGCCGGTCATTCTCGCGGGCATGATCGTCAACCTGTATTTCGGCGGTCTGACGATCATGCTGTCGATGACCCATGAGCGCGCGCTGGTCGGCGTGTTCGCGTGGGGCGCTGGCTCGCTCGTGCAGAACGGCTGGAACGACACGCTCTGGTTACTGCCACGCGTGGTTGTCGGTGCCGTGGCCGCCGCGCTGCTGCTGCGTCCGCTCACGCTCTTCGTGCTCGACGATCGCAGCGTGGGGCAACTCGGCGCGCGTGTGGCGTGGATTCGTTCTGCCGGGCTGGCGGTCGCCGTGGTGCTCTCGGCCTGCATCGTGAGTGCGGTCGGCATCATCGGTTTTATCGGTCTCGCTGGCCCGCAACTGGTGCGTCTGGCCGGTGCACGGCGCCTGCGGGATCAATTGCTCTGGGCGCCGATGATCGGTGCGCTGCTGCTGGTGTTCACCGATCAGGTCGTGCAATGCCTGCCATTGCTCGACGGCGCGGTGATCCCGACGGGCGCGGCGGCGGCGCTCTTTGGCGGGCCGTTGCTGTTGTGGCTGCTTCGGCGCACGCGTGCCGGCGAGATCACCTCCCCGGACGCTGCGCCGCCGGCGCGTGCCCGTCATCGCTGGCGTTGGCTCGTGCTGGCGCTTGCCGGCGGGTTGGTGCTCGTGTGGATTGCGCTGCACACCGGCCGCACGCTGGACGGCTGGCAGTGGCTGAGCGGCACGCAGTGGGCCGACGCGTTGCCGTGGCGCTTGCCGCGACTTGTCGCGTCGGCGGCGGCGGGTATGACGCTGGCGTTGGCTGGGACGCTGTTGCAGCGCGTGAGCGGCAACCCGATGGCCAGTCCCGAATTGCTTGGTGTGAGCGGCGGGGCGATGCTCGGCGTGCTGATTCTGACGTGGACGGTGAGCGGTCCGGCGGCGACGACGTTGTTCAGTGCGGCATTTGCCGGGGCCGCGATCAGTTTGGCGGTCATGCTCTGGCTGGGGCGAAGTGGCGGCTTTTCGCCAACGCGCATGCTGCTGGCGGGCGTGGCGATTTCGGGCATGGCGCAGTCGCTCGTGGCGCTTGCCACGGCCAGCGGCAATGCGAATTCATTTCTGCTGCGCTCGTTGATGCTGGGGCTCACCTACATCGTCGGGCCGGGCATTGCGGCGGGCGCGGCGCTGGCGGCCATCGCCGGTCTGGTGCTGACGTGTCTGGCATCGCGCTGGCTCGATCTGTTGCCGATGGGCGACGCGACGGCGCGCGCGGTCGGTATGAACGTGCGCCGGGCGCGTCTGTGGATCTGGTGTCTGGCGGCGGTACTCAGTGCCGTAGCGACGTTGGTGATCGGACCGTTGTCGTTTGTCGGCCTGCTGGCCCCGCATCTGGCGCGCATGGCCGGTTTCGGCAAGGCGCGTTCGCAGGCGGTGGCAGCAGGCGTGTCGGGCGCGCTGCTGATGATCGTGGCCGACTGGCTCGGCCGCAATCTGATGTTCCCGCAGCAGTTGCCTGCGGGGGTACTCGCCATGCTGATCGGTGCGCCGTATCTGTTGTGGCACCTGCGCCGTCAGGTGGCCTGAAGTCCCCAAAAATTACATAAGAAATCACATAAGAAATCACATAACAAAAGAGAGGTCCCCCTCCTATGTCCTTGTTTTGGCAATTGGTGCGTTCATCCCGATGGCCGCTGTCCATCGCGTTCATCGGCAGTCTCGTGAGCGGCTTCGGTAACGCCGGTCTAGTCGCCCTCATCAATCAGGCGCTTACCGCGTCGCACGAACAGCTGGGCACGCTCGGCCTGCAATTTCTCGGGCTCGGCGTGCTCGTGCTGGTGACGCGCGCGCTGTCGCAAACGCTTTTCATGTCGCTCGGCCAGCGAGCCAAGGCGACGCTGCGTATGCAGGTGCTGCGTCGCATCGGCGCGGCGCCGTACGCCAGTCTGGAACGGCATGGCATTGCCCGTGCGCTAGCTGTGCTCACACAGGATCTCGATGCGGTCGTCGTGTTGTTCGTGAGCCTGCCGGTGCTGGCGATGCAGGGCGCCGTGATTGTCGGCTGTCTCGCGTATCTCGGTTATCTGTCGTGGCAGATTCTGGTGTTCGCTGTGGTCACGATCTTCATTGGCGCGGCGGGTTTTCGCATGGCGAATACGCGGGCGCTGCTGCATCTGCGCGGCTCGCGCAAGCGGGAAGAATCGCTGGTGAAGGACTTTCGCGCGCTCTTCGACGGCGCCAAGGAACTCAAGCTGCATCGCGGTCGCCGCGAGGCGTTCATCGAAGAGCGGCTGGCTGAGAATGTCGAAGCGGTGCGTGTGCAGCGCACGCGCGGGTACGTGCTGTATGCCGCCGCGGCCAGTTGGGGCAGCTTCATCCTCTTCGCGTTCATCGGCCTGACGCTGTTCGTGGTGTTGCGTCACGTCGACTTGCCGCCAGCCGTGGTGTCGGGCTACGCGCTGGTGTTCTTGTACATGATCATGCCGATCGAGGGCGTGCTTTCGTCGCTGCCCGCATTGGGCACGGCGCGGGTGGCGTTCGAGCGGATCGCACAAGTCGAAAGCGAACTGCCGCGTGAATTGCTCCCGGCGGTACCGGTGCCCGATGCGCCCGCGTTCCACGAGATAGCGCTCGAAGGTGTGACGCATCGCTACTATCGCGAGCAAGAGAACGAGATGTTCACACTGGGCCCGATCAGTCTGACGTTCCGGCCGGGCGAACTCGTGTATCTGGTCGGTGGCAACGGCAGCGGCAAGACCACGCTGGCCAAGCTGATCGTGGGGTTGTATGGCCCAGAACATGGCCGGATCACGGTCGATGGCGTGCCGGTGGATGAAGCCGGGCGAGACCGCTATCGTCAGCGGTTCTCGGTGGTGTTCAGCGACTTCTTCTTGTTCGAACACCTGCTTGGGTTGCCTGCCGACGGGCTGGATGCGCAGGCGAGCGCACTGCTCAAGGCGCTGCAACTCGATCACAAGGTCTCGATTGAAGGCGGCCGCTTCTCGACGCTTGATCTTTCACAAGGGCAGCGCAAACGGCTCGCGCTGCTGGTCGCGTATCTGGAAGACCGTCCGTTCTATGTGTTTGACGAATGGGCCGCCGATCAAGACCCGCTCTTCAAGGACGTGTTCTACCGGCAGATGCTGCCCGCACTCAAGGCGCGCGGCAAGACGGTGCTCGTCATCACGCACGACGACCGTTACTTCGATCTTGCTGATCGCCTGATTCAACTCGACTACGGGCAGCTTCGTGCGCCGCAGCCGCCTCATTCGACCGATTTCACCCATGCCACCGGCACGGCACCTCCTGAACGCTCATGACTGATACTCCGATGTTCGACCTGCGCGAGGTCTCTTTCGCCGTTGAAGGCCGCACGCTGCTCGCGCCGCTCACGCTGCAACTGGCGGGCGGGCAGGTGCATGGTTTGATCGGCCACAACGGCTCGGGCAAGTCCAGCCTGATCAAGTTGCTCGCCCGCCAGCTCTCCCCGGTCAGCGGTGAGATTCATTTCGAAGGCAAGACGCTCTCGTCTTGGGGCGCGCGCGAGTTTGCGCGCCGGGTGGCATATCTGCCGCAACAGCCGCCGGCGGCTGCCGGGATGACGGTGGCCGAACTGGTCGCGCTGGGGCGCTATCCGTGGCACGGTGCGCTCGGGCGTTTCGATGCGAAGGACCATGAGGCCGTGCAGAACGCGATGGCACAGACCGACGTGGCGGTGTTTGCCGACCGGCTGGTCGAATCGCTTTCGGGCGGCGAGCGCCAGCGGGTGTGGCTCGCGATGCTCGTGGCGCAGCAGGCGCAATGCCTGTTGCTCGACGAGCCGACGTCGGCGCTCGACGTGGCGCATCAACTCGACGTGCTCAAGCTCGTGCGCGAATTGGCCGACACGCATGGCTTGGGCGTGGTGATCGTGCTGCACGACGTGAACATGGCCGCGCGGTTCTGCGATTCGCTGCTGGCGCTCAAGCAAGGCAAACCGATTGCGCGCGGCACGCCGACAGAACTGATGTCGCCAGCCACGCTGCAAACCATCTACGGTGTGCCGATGGGCGTGCTGCCTAATCCCGACGGCGGCATGCCGGTGAGCTACGCGCGCTGAAGGCCGACGTCTCCCGCAGGACCATCACGCGTCGGCCAGATAGCGCTGCGGGGTGCGCCCCGTGATCTGTTTGAACATCACGATGAACGCACTCGCGCTGGCGTAGCCGAAGGCATCCGCTGTGGCGGCCACCGACGCGCCATGCGCGAGCTGAGAAATGGCTTCCGCCACGCGCAGGTGTTGACGCCACGTGACGAACGTCATGTCCGTCTCCGCCTGAAAGTGACGAGCCAGCGTGCGCCCGCTCACCCCGAACTGTTCTCCCCAGAAGTCGAGCGTCAGTTTGCTGGCGGGGTCGTTCATGAGGTGTTCGCAGATGGCTTGCAGGCGGGCATCGCGTGGCACCGGCACACCCCGCTCCGGCGTCGCCGCAGACTCGCGCAGCACCCCCATGAGCGGCGGCACCGACAGCGCCGCGCGGCTCGTGGGACCGTAGCTGTCGCCTTCGCGGCCCACGGTCGCGGCCAATTCGCGAATGAGCGGTGTCGCCGCAATCACATTGGGGCGGGTCCAGTCCCACGGGAATTGCTTCGGCTCGAAGTAGACGTTGCACATCTGCGTGTCGCCCACCGCATGCAGCTCGTGCTCGACGTCTGAGGGCAGCCACAACGCACGTGTCGGCGGCAGTGTCCAGATCGCGAGCGGGGTGAGCGCGCGCACTACGCCGCGCACGGGAAACACCAGTTGACCGTGCCGATGACGGTGCCAGATGAGTCGCTCGCCATGGCGATACGTCGTCACCTGCGCAAAGACATCGCGAGGCAGCGGACGCACCGAATCGGGGAATCGCTTGCGCAAAAAATCGTTCATACGCGTTACTGTTTTCGGGTGTCGTCAATCGGACGTTGAATGTCAAAAAATCGATATTTATTGTCGTCCTTGCTTTTTCTTAACCCGATATTCTCCATAGCCATCAATGTGTTGCGCCGGACCACACGCAAATTTAGTAATGAGTCTCATTTGCGATATTTCCCGCCAGTGTAGCGGGATTTAGCCCTTCGGGGGCTGGCGCGGCCGTCCACTACAAAACATCCGTCATACCCGTCAGACCCTAGGGTCACGAATCATCGATCGCCGGCTGAGGCCGGCAATAAGGGGAAGTGTTGTCAACGATGCAAACGAATCAGAACCAGAAACCTCACCGCGCGGCTCGGGGCCGTATGACTGACGGTGCGAGGGCAGGGCAGTCGCACCGCGCGTTTCGCTACACGCCCATGGCACTCGCCATGCTGATGTTCACCGCGACAGCTGCACAAGCGCAGACGGCTGCCGCGACGGCACCCGCAGGCACTGCTGCCGCGCTGCCGGCCGTGACCGTCAACGCCCAGCGCGATGCACAGACGGAAGGGACTGATTCGTACGGCACGCCGACGACCACCATCGGCAAGACGCAACAGGCACTCAAGGACATTCCGAATTCGGTGTCGGTCGTCACCCGCGCCCGCATGGACGATCAGGCCATGACCTCGGTGTCGGATGCCCTGCAATACACCACCGGCATCACGGCAGTGAACTATGGCGACGGCACGTACTACTTCAATGCGCGGGGGTATAACGTCGGCGTGGAGTTCGACGGGGTGTCGATTCTGAGCGGCATTCAGTACCAGCCGCAGTTCGATCTGTCGATGTACGACCGCGTGGAAGTCTTCCGTGGCCCGGCCGGGTTGCTCGATGGCACGGGCGAGCCGGGCGGCACCGTCAATCTGGTGCGCAAGCGCCCGGGCGACACGTTTGCCGTGCGCAGCGAGACGTCCCTCGGTTCGTGGGCGCACTACCGCCAGATGATCGACGTGACCGGTCCGCTCAACGACAGCGGCACGATTCGCGGCCGCGCCGTGCTCACGGGCGACACCGGTAACAAGTCGATCACGCGGGCGAGCGAGCGCAAGTTTCTCGCGTACGGCGCGCTCGAATTCGATCTCACGCCGCGCACGCTGCTTTCGCTCTCGGGCTCGTATCAGGTCAACCCGCTCGACGCGTTCGACTATGGCCAGTCGCTGCTGACCAACCGTCAGTTCTTGAAGGCGCCGGTCAATTCCAACTTCTCGCCGGACTGGAACTACAGCTGGACGGCGATGCAGGAGGTCAACGCCAAGCTTGAACACCGCTTCGATGGCGGCGTCGTCTCCACGACGACGGTCAACTACCGGCATCTGTTGAGCAACAGCAAGTACGCCTATCTCGGGCCGGGCATCAACCCGGTGACCTTGACGGCCAACTATGCCGGGCAGTCGCAGCGCATGGAGAACAACCTGTTCGGCGTCGACTCGCATCTCTCGGGGCCGGTCGAGGCGTTCGGTCGAAAGCATGAATGGCTGGCCGGGGTGAACTATCAGATGACGCAGCAGCGCAGCCTGTCGGGCTACGAGAGTCTGGGCAACTTCAGCATTTTCGCGCCGCCGAGCGTCGAGCCGACGATTCCGTTCGATTACGGCAACAACCTGCGCATGCAGCAGTTCGGTGTGTACGGTCAGGCGCGCCTACGCGTGCTCGACCCGCTCACCGTCGTGCTGGGCGGGCGCGAGGCGTGGTATCAGCAGCAGAGCCAGAGCCTGATCCCGACGGAAACGCCATGGACCACGACGTCGCGGGCGAATCACAAGTTCATTCCGTATGGCGGCGTCGTGCTGGCGATTACGCCGCTGATCAACGCGTACTTCAACTATTCGAAGATCTTCGCGCCGCAAACGGCGACCACGTTCGACGGTCAGGGGTTGGCGCCGCGTGAGGGGCAGCAGTACGAAATCGGGATGAAGGGCGCGTTTCTCGATGGCCGTCTGAATGCGACGGTGGCGGCGTTCCGCATGACCGACGTCAACCGTGCGGTGGCCGACCCGCTGCATCCGACGGGGTCGGTGGCGGCAGGCTCGGCACGCAGTCAGGGCTGGGAAGCCGAAGTGAACGGCCAGATCACGCGCAACTGGAATGTCTATGCCGGTTACACGCTGCTGAATTCGCGCTTTGAGAACGATCCGCAGCAGGCCGGTCAGTCGCTGGACGGCGAGGAGCCGCAGCACCTGTTCAAGCTGTACACGACGTATCGCTTCTCGGACGGCATGTTGAACGGGCTGCGTCTGGGCGGTGGCGTGCGGGTGCAAAGCGCGACGTATCGCACCGTGGGCGCCGTGCAGGGCGGCTATGCGGTGTGGGACGCGATGGTGGCCTATCGCTTTAACCGTCGCCTTGAAGCGCAGTTCAACGTGAACAATCTGTTCGACCGCGAGTATTACGCGCGGGTGCCGTCGACGTTCTACGGCGAGTACGGCCAGCGCCGTAATTTCATGCTCACGTTGCGGGCCGACTATTGAGCGGAGGCTGCCCCGGCGACGCTGCCTTCCCCCGTGGCATGGGCTGCACGGGGGCGGCCGCAGTGCTTCGGTACTGCGAAGCCGCCGTCGGCCGAAATTTTCAAATGGCGGTACACTCCTGCGACACGCCTGTTTTTCCTGTCGGCGCTTCTCAGATTTCTGCCCGTTTGAACGACATCATGAAGTCCCCTGGTTCTGCTTCCCCCGCACCGGCGCATGACGCCGGTGAATGCGTCACGCTCGTCGCCACGGCGACCCTGCCTACCCGCTACGGTACTTTCGCTTCGCATGCATTTCGCGTCAAAGACAGCGATAACGAACACCTCGCGCTGGTGATGGGCGATGTCGCGGGCGAAATCACGGACGAAACGCCGGCACCGCTGGTGCGTCTGCACTCCGAATGCCTGACCGGCGACGTTTTCGGCTCGTATCGCTGTGATTGCGGCGAACAGCTCGATGCGGCCATGCGCAAGATCGCCGCCGAAGGCCGGGGCGTCATGTTGTATCTGCGCGGCCATGAAGGCCGTGGTATCGGCCTGAGCAATAAGATTCGCGCCTATCTGCTGCAAGAGCAGGGGCGCGATACGGTTGAGGCCAACCTCGATCTCGGCCTGCCCGACGATGCCCGCGAGTACGATTCGGCCGCCGCTATTCTGCGCATTCTGGGCGTGAGTTCGGTGCGCTTGATGAGCAACAATCCGAAGAAGTTCGACACGCTCGTCAAGCACGGCATCCCCGTGTGCGAACGCGTGGCGCTGGACGTGCCGGTGCGCGAAGAGAACCAACGCTACATCCGCACCAAGCAGGTCAAGTTCGGGCACTACTTCGAAGAGAACGAATAAGCCTACGTTCTGTGCCCCTAACGGCGGCGCTCGCCCACGATGAGGGCGAGATACACCAGACCGGCCGCCGCGCTGGTCTGGCCGCTGTAGTTCACCAGTCCCATCCCCCAGCCCTGACGCGTCACGATCACGGCCAGCGCCACGATCAACGCACCCCATCCCGCAATCCGTAACCGGCGAGTCCGCGAGCGCGAGAGTATGGCGTTGAAGAATGTCTGCTGCTGTCGCTCCGTCGCTAACGCCAAGGCAGCAAAGCCCGCCAGACAAATGAGGAAGGTGGTGAGATGCATCACGCGCGCTCCTCATTCAACGTGGCGTTGACCGGCACATCCGATGGGGATGTCGCTGACGTCGGCGATGCGACGGGGGCGGCTGGCTTGTTTCGCACGGGCTTCGTTTTCGGACGATGGCGTGCGGTGCGTACGGCAAGCCACGCATGCAATGCGGCAAAAACCCACAACATCAGATCGACACCGGCAAACGCCCAGTCCCCTGCGGCGAGGCTGTGCCACAAGCCGCGCGAAGTCGTCAGTGCATTCGCAATTGGCAGCAACGCGAGCACGGCGGCGGCAATCCACAGCAACTCGACCCACGCGCGTTTTGCCGGCCGCACCAGCGCGTACAGCAGCGTCGCGGCCCACACCCAATAGAAAAGATCGACTTCGGTAGCACTGCGCCCGGCGGTGCCCACCGGCAGCAACCGGTTGCCCCACAGGAAGGCCGTCATCGCGATCGACAGGCCCGCGATGGCCGCAATGTTGAGGCGCTCTACCACGTGAAAACCGAAGTGCGGACGCGTGGGGTCGGGCAACCGGGTCCGGCGCTTGACCGTCCACATCACGAGGCCGGTGCCGACCATTGCCGTGCCGCCGAGACTCACAATGAAGTACAGCCAGCGCAGGTGTAGATCGCTAAAGCGGCCCAGATGCAGCGCGTACATGACGCCGCGCGTTTCGGCCGCCGCGCTGACCGAGTCGTGTGTCTCGATCAGCTTGCCGGTCGTGCCGTTGAACAGCAGGTATTGCGGGCTCATCGACACGCGCGACGTTTCGCCCCGGGTGACGGCCACGCGCGCGGCCGCATCGCCCGGTAGCGTCACGGTGACGCGGCCAACGTCATGCTTCCCCCAGCGCGCCTGTGCCTCGCGCACCATCGCGTCGATGGGCGCCAGCGGGGCTTTCTCGCCGGTGGCCTTCGCAGGCGGCGGGAACGCACTGAGTTGCCCGTTCATCTGCGCGCGGTCCATGGGGGTCTTGATCGCGACTTGCGCGCCCCATGGCATGTACATCGCCATGAGCGTGACGAGCCCCGTGTAGGTGATCATCAGATGGAAGGGCAGGCCGAAGACCGACAGCGCGTTATGCGCGTCGAGCCACGAGCGTTGCCCCTTGCCCCATCGGAACGTGAAGAAATCGATAAAGATCTTCTTGTGCGTGATCACGCCGCTGATGATCGCCACCAGCATGAACATCGCGCAAAAACCTGCCAGCCAACGTCCCCACAGCACCGGCAACGGATGGAACTGGAAGTGGAAACGATAGAAGAATTCACCGCCCAGCGTGTCGCGCGCCTTGAGTATTTGTCCCGTCGCGGGATCGAACGTCGCCTCATCGAAGGCGCGGCGAGTGCTGGTGGCCCCCGTCGCGCCGGGGACCTTGGGGGCGGGCGCGTTGCGCCAGAACACATTGGCAACCGGGTTGCGCTCCGTGGGCAGATACACGCTCCACTGCGGGCTGTCGGCCGCAAGCGTCGAGAGCCGGTCGGCGACATTCTGTGCGACGACGGCAACGTCGGGGGCCTGTTGCTGATGCGGCACTTCCGGGCGCATCCACTGCGAAATTTCGTCTTTGAAGTAACTCACGGTGCCCGTGAGAAACATGGCATACAGCAGCCAGCCGACCAGCAGGCCCGCCCATGTATGCAGGTCGGACATGGTCTGACGGATACCTCGGCCGGTATTCACCGCATCCACGGTTTTCTTCGCGGCCGTCATGCGGCACCCCCGGTAACGCCTGCCGACACCGCCCACGCGGCCAGCGCGAGCGGTACGGCAACCACAATGAGACCTGCCCAGGCTCGCCACGCACTGCGCACGGCAAACACCCACACGACCGCCCCGGCATAGATCGCGAAACTCGCGAGCATGCCGGTAATCACGGCCTGCGACTTGTCCATCGGCAAAGCGAGGACCGCCACGCTGGCGAGCGCCGCGATGGCGTAGCCGCCAAGCATGGCGGCCACGATGCGGGAGAGGAGTGCGCCGACGCGAAAGAGACCGGCACTGCTGCGAACCTGAGCCATGATGCGAACCGCTTACTTATTCGGCGTTGCCGCCGGGCCTGCCGGAATCGGCTCGACGCCGTCGGCCTGCACGAACGTGGTGGTGGTGACGTAGCTCACGCCTTGATAGCGTTCGGCACCTTTGGCGCCCGCGCGCTCACCCGGCGTCTTGTCGGTGTGGCTGACTTCGGCCACGTACACGCCCTTCCACGGCATATCGAATTTCACATGCCCCTGCGCGTCGGTATGACCCTCCTTGGCCCAGCCCGATTGCGTGACCAGCGACACCTTCGTCTTCGCCAGAGGCTTGCCTTGGAAGAACAGCTGGAACTCGCCGTGCTTGCCGGCGGGCACCAGATCGAGCGGCAGTTGCGGCTTCTGCGCCGAGAAGTCCGTCACGAGACGCGCCGCCGGGCGGTACCAGTTGGTGACTTCCTGACCGTCGCGCTTGAAAGTGAAGAGCGGGTACTTAGCGTCTTCGGCCACCAGCGTTTCACCGGCGGTGGCCTTGAACGGCAGCGTGAAGCCGTCAGCCGACTTGGTCGCCTCGGCGGTCTTCGCGCCAGAGGCCGACGTGAGCGTCGCGCTCGGCGCCACGAACTTGTCGAGCAGGCCCGGCGACGCTTCACGCAGGTTCTCGCCGAATTCGCCGAAGCGGATCACGGCATTCTGACCGGCGGGCTGTTCGATCCAGATCTGGTGCGCTTGCGCGGCACCGGCAAACGCGGTGAGGGCGCCGGCGGTGAGCAGGGCGATGGCGTGCGGAACAGTCTTTTTCATTACGGTTTCCTTAAAAGCGAGGCGAGGCATAACAGCCATCGTCCTCAGAAGTCGATCTGTGCAGACAGCAGCACCGTGCGCGGTGCGGCCACGGTGGCGTAGGTGCCGCTCATGAGCCAGTAATTCGAATTGAACAGGTTCTCGATGTTGGCGCGGAACACCACCGACTTGCCGGCCACGCGGGTGCGGTAGCGGGCGCCGATGTCGTAGCGCGTCCATGCCGGCAGTTCAAGCGTGTTGGCCGCGTTGAAGTACATGCGCGACGTGTTGATGATGCGGCCCGAGAGCGAGAGGCCCTGCACCCACGGCGTATCCCAGTCCACACCGAAGTTGAACGCGCGCTTGGGCACGCCGTTGGCGTCGTTGCCGTCGTTCACGCCGCCGGCCGTTTTCGTGAGCTTGGCGTCGTAGAAGGTCGCGCTGGCCATCAGGCGCAGACCTTTCATCACTTCGCCGTACGCCGACAGTTCGATGCCGCGGTTGCGCTGCTCGCCGTCGAAGCTGTACACGCGCGTGGCCGGGTCGGTGACCGAGTTCGGGCGCTGCACCTGGAACACCGAGACCATCGTCGTGACGGTGCCCCAGTCGGCCTTCACCCCCGCTTCGTACTGCTTCGACTTGAACGGCGGGAAGACCTGCCCGGCATTGACCGTTCCGACCGGTGCGACGCCACCGCGCGACAACCCGGAGGTGAAGTTCGCGTAGACGGAGACGTTTTGCAGCGGCTTGACCACGATGCCTGCCAGCGGCGAGACGGCGCTCTGGTCGTAGCTCGACGACAGGGCGCCGCTCGTGGTGTTGAAGTTGTCGAGCGCGACGCGTTGCTGACGCAGGCCGCCGGTGAGCAACACGCGATCGTTCAGGAACGACAGCGTATCGGTGATGGCGAAACTGGTGAGCGCGGACTCGGACGCCTTCTTCGGCTCGGTGCGTGCCGCGCCGACCGGCGGTAGCGGCACCGGGTTGTAGATGTTCGAGGCGACCGAGGTCGTGCCCGGCACGTACGCGTTGCCCGAGTCCTGCTCGAGACGGCTGGCCTGCACCGTCACGGTGTGGCCGATACCGAACGTCTTGAAATTGGCGCGCGCGCCGACATCTGCCGTGCGCGAGCGCGTGTACGAGTCGTAGTACGAGTTCGTGACGTTCATGTTGCCCAACGAATCGGCACCCCCGATCGGGAACGTCTGATACGCCGTGGCGTAGTGGTAGCCGACGGCGCCCCACACCGTCACGTTACGCAGGACGTCGTATTCGAGTCGCGTCGTGACGGCGGAGTCGTGCAGATGCAGCTCGCTGCCCGGATAGAAGTTGCGATAGCCGGACGGCGCATCGGGAATCTTCGTGACCGACGACTGAAAGCCGACCTGCGGGCGGAAGTTGTCGGTGCCTTCATGCTGCGTGTAAGCGTCAAGCGACCAGCGCAGGCGCTGCCCCGTGTAGTCGAGGCCGACCGAGCCGAAGCCGACATTCTGCTTGCCGTCGTCGAGCGTGGTTTTGCCGTTGCGGTAGACGCCGTTGACGCGAATGCCCCATTGCTGTTGTTCACCGAAGCGGCGGCCAACGTCGGCTTCAACGCCAAGCTGTGCTTTGCTTTGGAAGGTGGTCGTCAAACGCGTGAGCGGTTCAGTGCCTGCGCGCTTGGTGACGACGTTGATCGCGCCGCCGATGCTGCCGCTCGGGCCGATGCCGTTCATCAACGTGCCCGGGCCCTTGAGCACTTCCACGCGCTCGACGATAGCCGCCGGCACGCGGCTGGCCGACGCCATGCCGTAAAGGCCGTTCAGGCCCACGTCGCTGCTCGATACGGTGTAGCCGCGAATCTGGAAGTCTTCGCCGAAGCCGCCGCTGGAGGTCAGCATGCGCACCGACGATTCGTTGATGACCACGTCGGCGAGCGTGCGGGCCTGCTGGTCGCGCACCATCTGCTCGGTGTAGTTCATCGTGCTGAACGGCACGTCCATGGCATCGGACGAGCCGAGAATGCCGAGGCTGCCGCCGCGCGCGATCTGGCCACCGGCGTAGGCCGGTTGCAGACCGTTGTCGTAAGTCGCCGTGACGTGCGTCGTGGGCAGCATGGCGGCAGTGTCGGCCACGCCGGCATGTGTCGCCGGCTGGATCAGGAAGCTGCCATTCGATTGCGGGACGACTTCCACCCCTGTGCCTGCCACGAGTGCTTCAAGGCCGTTACGCGGCGTATACGTGCCTTTCAGACCGCTGCTATGGCGACCGGCGGTCACCTCGGGCTTGAACGAGAGCATGATGCCGGCGTCGCGGCCGAAGCGGCTCAGCGTATCTTCCAGCGTGCCGGCAGGAATGTCGTAAGCGCGGGCGGCGGGTGCCGATGACGATTGCGCGTGTGCCGAAAGCGGCAGGACGAGCGCGGGCGATGCGGCGGCCGTGCCCAGTACGATACGGCCCAGCGCACACGCCATGCGCGTGCGGCGAAGTACCCAATGTGGTTGGCTCGGCTGGTGTTGCCGTCCCCGAACGTGACCCATGATCTGACCTTTCGTGTGGAAGAAGAGTGTTGGTGCTCGTCCTCCATGACCCGCGAAATGTCGAAACGGATCACCTTTCTTCAAAATATTTTGCGAATGACGGTGGGCAGGCGTGCGCTGCTGGCAAACGTGGCAAGTCATCGGGCAAGTCACCGGATCACGCCGGCACGAGCCGGATTTCGCGCGCGCCCCAGAAGCGCGTCACCGAATCGGTGCGCACGGCAAGCGTCGTGCCGAGGGTGTCGAGCACCTTGCCGATGTCGTCGAGCGGAAACGTCCCCGAGACCCGCAGGTCGGCCACGCGCGAATCGCAGGTGAGCGACGTGTCGCTGTAGCGTGCCAGTTCGGCCACGAAATCGGCCAGCCGCATGCTGCGCGCGACGATGAAACCTTCGGCCCATGTGGCTTCTGAATTCGGTACGGCAACCGGCGCTGAAATGGCGTCGCCCGTGTAGCTCGCGTGCAACCCGGCGCGCAGCACGAGGGATTGCGATGGGCTTCGGCTCGGCCGGATTTCGACGGCACCTTCATACACGCTCACGTGTGTGCCGCCGTCCCATTCGCGCACGGTGTAACGGGTACCCAGCGCACGCGCAGTGCCTTGCGCTGTTTCGACGAGGAACGGGCGTGCAGGCTCGTGCGTGTCTGGGGCCGTGGTGATCAGCACCTCGCCCGCCATCAGTCGCACGCGCCGTTCTTGTTCGGTGAAAACGATATCGACTGCGCTGCCGGTATTCATCACCAGCCGGGTGCCGTCGGCGAGCATTAGCGTGCGCCGCTCGCCGACGCTCGTGCGGTAGTCCGCCGACCATCGTTGCCACGGCGACGAGTGCATGACACCCCATGCGCCGCTGCCCGCAAAGAACAGCACGGCGAGCGTCTTGACGGTGCGTCGCCGGGCAGGTGAGGCGGGGGGCGTCAGTGCCGCCTGCGCGATGCTTGCTTCGACCGGCGAGGCGAGCGGTTGCAACTTACCCTTGACCGACTCGATGCGCTTCCATGCGCGTTCGTGATCGGGATGCGCATTGCGCCATTGGTGCCACGCCGCGATGACCGCCGGCGACACGTCGTCGCTCTGGAGTTCGATCAGCCACTCGACGGCGCGCTCGGCAACGTGCGCAGGCACGGTCGCCGCCCCTCGGGTGGCCTCGTACCAAGCGGAGGACATAGCGCTCATGCGTCGGTCATCCGATAAAGGACAGATCGGCGAAGTAGCAGCGCTGCAACGCTTTCGCGAGATACCGTTTGACCGTGGGCACCGAGATGCCCAGCGCGTCGGCTACCTGTGCATGCGTCTGCCCGTCAAGCTGCGAACGCAAAAAAGCCTGCCGCACGATGGTGGGCAGGCCGTCGAGCAGACGATCCAGTTCGATCAGGGTTTCGAGCAGCATGGCGCGTGTTTCGGGCGACCATTCGACTTCACGCGGGGCTTGGGCGAGCGCTTCGAGATAAGCGCGCTCGAGCTTTTCGCGCCGCCAGTGGTTGGAGACGAGATTCTGCGCAACCGTCGTGAGATAAGCGCGCGGCTCGTCGAAGGCTGCGGGCACGCGTTCGCTGCCGAGCAGACGCACGAAAGTGTCGTGCGCGATATCCGCCGCTTGTTCGGCACTGCCCAGACGCCGGTGCAGCCAACCCTTGAGCCATGAGTGATGGTTGCTGTAAAGCAACTCGACAGTGGAAGGGAGGAGGGTGCCCGACGTTTGCATGATCCAGCCTGATGTTCGGTCCACTCACGACACGCTGGTCCAGCGAGAACACTGGCAGGTCATGCAGCAGTTGAAACGAATACTCAAGGAATGTTAATGATAATCATTATTAATAACAGATGGGAAAATTCCCGTCAATGAAAAACCCTTGAGAGCGTGCGGGAAGCGGGATCTGGTGAAATGCCCGGGAAGCCCGTCGCGCGGCCTTGAGCGGGAAGTTCGGAGTGCGATGGGGTACGCAGAAATTAATGCTTGACGGTGCATTTAGGGCTCGGCTACTATCCGCCCTGTCTTCCATCCAAGGGGTTTGTTCGTGAATTCTGATGCCAGTTGTAGTCGACCTTTGATCGACTGATTGCCTGAGGATCCACAGCCTTCCCTGTGCCGCGTCCTCATGCAGGATGCGGTGTCTAGCGCGCCATCGACGTTCGTCCGAACGTAATCGTTTCCGGCGCCATTCCCGCAGAAATTTCTACCGTCGTGCCCATACCGGGCGCTGTCGTTGCGTGCTTTGCATTTGCCTGCGCATCTGCATTGGCCAACGCGTGCGCACGTGTGTGCCGACTCGCCCTGTCGCTTACGGCACGGGCGTTCGCAGCCATGCGAGGAAACCATGCGCGCTTTTCAAACATTTCAGGCTTTTCAAAGCCAGCCCACGCGAACCACGCCGGTGTCGCGTCTGACCATCGTCTGCCTCGCAGAAGCCCTCAATACGCTTCGCAAGCAGATGTTCACCGATCTCACCGCGCTCGGTCTGCGGGCCACGCACGTCAGCATTACGCGCTGGAGCGATCGCGACGTGGCTTCAGCCACTGTCACGCTAGATTGCTCGCAGGCCTCGCGTGCGTCGCTCACGGCGCTGGTCATGCGCCTGTCGGGCGAGAACAGCGTGCGCCGCGTGTTCTGGTCGGACGACGCGAATCGACCCGATCGCCGGGCGGCTGTCGACCGTACCGATCGCTCCGATCGCTCCGCTAACGATCCTGCTTCTCACCCTGCTTCTCATCCTGCTGCCGGGGGAATGGCGGGCTTTGCCGCCCCGGCCTGAGTTTTCTTTTCAAACCATTGCAGTTCGTCTCGGGCGGCCACGTGCCGCCGATGATGGCGAGCCAACGATCATAAGGAGTCCGATATGGACGATGGAAGTAGTCGAATAGCGCCCGTCGGGGCCGCACGCGACGCGTGCGGGATTCCGGCGGGCGACCACAGCCTTGCAACGGCAGCACCCATTTATCACCGACCGCGCGCAGCGCGGCGCGGCGGGGTACGTTCGCGCTTTTTCCGGGACGCTTTAGAAGTCCGGTAGCGACTGACGACTCTGGCCGGCCGCCATGTCAGCGTAAGCCGCGCCCAGGAAATCGTCATGAACAAGAACCTTCGCTCGCGCCAGAAACAGCGTGGCTTTGTCGATCATCCGACAGCCACCGAGCGCGCCATTACCGGCCCCGATGCCGTCGCTAAGCTCGCCACCGAGCCGCTGCACGACATGCTCCACACCCTCGGCACCGACCTGCGCGGGCTCACGCTCGCCGAAGTCGGGCAGCGCCATACGCGCTACGGCCCCAACGAGATCGCCCACGACAAGCCACCGCACTGGACCGTGCAACTGTTGCGCGCTTTCAACAATCCGTTTGTGATGGTGCTGCTCGTGCTCGCCACGATCAGCTTCTTCACCGATGTCTATTTTGCCGATCCCGATGACCGGGATTTCAAGAGCATCATCATCTTGCTGACGATGGTGACGATCAGCGGTCTGTTGCGGTTCTTTACCGAGTTCCATTCGCTGCGTGCCGCCGAGAAGCTTAAGGCGATGGTGCGCACCACCGCCAGCGTTCGCCGCCGTGTGGTCTCGTCGGGCAAGCCGGAGCGGCACGAAGTCGCCATGCGCGAGCTCGTCGTGGGCGACATCGTGACGTTGCAGGCGGGGGACATGATTCCCGCCGACCTGCGGCTGATCGAATCGCGCGATCTGTTTATCAGTCAGGCGGTACTCACTGGTGAAGCGCTGCCGGTGGAGAAGTACGACACGCTCGGCGCCGTTGCGCAGAAGTCGGTCGACACCGGGCCGGCCAAACCGGTTCAGAAGAACAGCGCCAGCTTGCTCGATCTGTCGAACGTCTGCTTCATGGGGACGAACGTAGTGAGCGGCACGGCCCTCGGCGTGGTGGTGGCCACCGGCAGCGACACGTATTTCGGTGCGCTCGCCAAGAACGTGGTCAGTCACAAGCGCGTGGAGACGAGCTTCGATCGCGGCGTGAACAGCGTGAGCTGGCTGCTGATTCGTTTCATGCTGGTGATGGTGCCGATCGTCTTCATGATCAACGGCCTGACCAAGGGCGACTGGGTGAGCGCCCTGACGTTCGCGCTGGCGGTCGCCGTGGGTCTGACGCCCGAAATGCTGCCGATGATCGTGAGCGCCAACCTTGCACGTGGTGCATTGGCGATGGCGCGCCGCAAGGTGGTGGTCAAGCGTCTGAACTCGGTGCAGAACTTCGGTGCCATGGACGTGCTGTGTACCGACAAGACCGGCACGCTCACGCAGGACAAGATCATTCTCGAGCAGCATCTCGATGTGGTCGGCAACGAGCAGGAAGACGTGCTGCGACTGGGTTGGCTCAACAGCTATCACCAGAGCGGCCAGCGCAATCTGATCGACGTGGCGATCATTCGCCGGGCCAACGAAATCGGTGAATCGGTGCAGCCGCGCACCTTTGCCAAGATCGATGAACTGCCGTTCGATTTCGTGCGTCGCCGCCTGTCGGTGGTGGTCGCCAATGAGCGCGGCGAGCATTTGATGGTCACGAAGGGTGCCGTCGAAGAGATGCTGGCAGTGTCCACGCACGTGAAGACCGCCCAAGGCGTGCGGGTGCTCGACGACACGGCCCGTGCCATGTTGCTCGCACGCGCCGAAGCCTATAACGAAGACGGCTTCCGCGTGCTGGTGGTGGCCACGCGCGATATTCCGGCCGGCGAGACCAAAACCCAATACAAGACGTCCGATGAGACGGGCCTCACGGTCTGCGGCTTCCTCACGTTCCTCGATCCGCCGAAGGACTCGGCGGCCCCGGCCATTGCCGCGCTGCGTGAATACGGCGTCGCCGTGAAGGTGCTCACTGGCGATAACCCGATCGTCACGCTGAAGGTCTGCCGCGAGGTCGGGCTGGAACCGGGCACGCCGCTGTTGGGTGCCGACATCGAGCCGATGGACGAAGACACGCTGCGTGCCGCCGTCGAGCACACCACCGTATTTGCCAAGCTTGCGCCGTTGCACAAGGCTCGCGTGGTCAAGGCATTGCAGGCCAACGGCCACACGGTGGGCTTCCTGGGTGACGGTATCAACGACGCCCCGGCGTTGCGCGATGCCGACGTGGGTATCTCGGTCGACACCGGTGCCGATATTGCGAAAGAGACGGCCGACATCATCCTGCTCGAAAAGAGCCTGATGGTGCTCGAGGCCGGGGTGGTCAAGGGCCGTGAGACGTTCGGCAACATCCTTAAGTATCTGAACATGACGGCCAGCTCCAACTTCGGCAACGTGTTCTCGGTGCTGGTGGCGAGCGCGTTCCTGCCGTGGGAGCCGATGCTCGCGATGCAGTTGCTCGTGCAGAACCTCGTGTACGACATCTCGCAGATGTTCCTGCCGTGGGACCGCATGGACCCTGAGTTCCTCAAGAAGCCGCGCAAGTGGGACGCGGGCAATATCCGCCGCTTCATGCTGTGGATCGGACCGACCTCGTCGGTGTTCGATATCACGACCTACGCGCTGTTGTGGACGGTCTTCGGTGCCGGTGCGATGTATCACCTGCACGGCGGCAGCGGCGGTCAGGTCATCATGAATTCGGGCTGGTTTATTGAAGGGCTCGTCTCGCAGACGCTGGTGGTGCACTTGCTGCGCACGCAGAAGATTCCGTTCCTGCAAAGCACGCCGGCGCTGCCGATCATGCTCTCGACGACCGTGGCCATCGGCATCGCCTGCTGGCTGCCGTACTCGCCGTTTGCCGAAACACTCGGTTTCGTCAGCCTGCCGGGCTCGTACTTCTACTGGCTGGCGGCCACCATGCTCGGCTACATCGCGCTCGCACAGACGGTGAAGACGATCTACATCCGCCGCTTCGGCCGCTGGTTCTGATCTGAGGTCTCACGCAGACCTGACCACCCACACAAGCCCCCGTGCAGCGCACGCGGGGCGGCATCAAAAAAGAGCGAACGACTCATGAAGAAGCAACTCATCTCGCTGGCACTGGCTTGTCCCCTCAGCGCCTTCGCCGCGCATCCGCTCGTGACCGACGACACGGGTACCCAAGGCGACGGCAACTGGCAGTTCGAAACGAATGGCGAAGCCACCGCCAAGCAACCCGACACGGGCCGCCAATTTCTCTGGAACAGCACGCTCACGCGTGGCTTTGGCGAAGCGCTGGACCTCTACGCCAACGTGCCGTACACGCACGTTCAGCAACGCTCCGATACCGCAGCAACCGGCATCGCCGATCTGGAACTCGGCGCGAAATGGCGGCTGTATGACGACGGCGCTTTCAGTCTCGGCCTCAAGCCTTACCTCACGCTCCCGACCGGCAACGATTCGCGCGGCCTCGGCACAGGTCGCGTGAACGCCGGCGCAACCTTGCTCGCGCAATACGAAATCGATGACTGGACGTTCCTCGTCAACGGCGGCGCGGTGTATCAACCGAACCGGCAGGGCGCGCGCGAAACGGTCTGGAAAGTCTCGGGGGCTGTGCTGTATCGCGTGCTGCCGACGACCCGCCTGCTGCTCGATATCGGTACGTCGCAGAACCCCGACTTCGCGCAGCCGACCAGCCCGGCGTTCATGATCGTCGGCGCCATCTACAGCCCGAAGCCGTGGCTCGATCTGGACGTGGGCTATCGCCGGGGGCTCAACCCACAGACCTACGATTACTCGTGGCTGGCCGGGGTGACGGTGCGCTGGTAAATCGATAGCGCGTCGAATCTCGCGCAACCGTCGCGCAACCGTACTCGTCGCTGTCATCACACGGGCAGCGACGATTTCACCTGCCGGGGGCACTGGGTCAGCGATGACCCGGCACCCCGGCTTTTCTTATGGTCGTCTTCACATCAAGACGATTGTCTTGTTAAATGCAAACGATTATCATTGCACTTTTCAGTTTCCCTGAGATAGTGCGGCGTGCGAATGTCGGCTCGCCATGACACTACGATGACTGCCATGCCCGCCATCCCTAGGCCAGCCTCGATGTCCCGAATTCCGCAATGAACGAACTCCAGCTCGGTGCCGGCCGGCAGCGGCGCGCGTTCTGGCTCAAACATCTGCACCAGTGGCACTGGATCAGTTCGGCGATCTGTCTGCTCGGCATGATGCTGTTCGCGATCACAGGCTTCACGCTCAACCACGCAGGACAGATCGAAGCTCACCCCCAAGTCGTCAAGCGCGCGGCGCAGGTGCCCGACGCCCTGCTGACGCAGCTCAGCGAGACACCTCACAAAGACAAGGGCCCGGTACCGGCGGCGCTCGCCGATTGGTTGCACACGTCGCTCGCCATCGATGCCGAGGGCCGCGAGGCCGAGTGGTCGGCCGACGAAATTTACGTCGCGTTGCCGCGCCCGGGTGGCGATGCTTGGGTGAGTGTGGATTTGCAGAGCGGTGAGACCCAGTACGAACTGACCACACGCGGCTGGATTTCCTATCTGAACGATTTGCACAAGGGCCGCAATACCGGCAACGCGTGGGGCCTCTTTATCGACGTGTTCGCGCTGGCGTGTCTGGTGTTCAGCGTGACCGGCTTGTTCTTGCTCAAGCTGCATGCGGGTAATCGCGTGGCGACATGGCCGCTGGTCGGTCTTGGGCTGGTCATTCCGCTGCTGCTCGTCATCCTGTTCATTCACTGAGACGCAGCGACCTAATCGGGGCGCGCGTCGACAGTGCAGACAGTGTCGATATCGTTTTCTTAGTACTTCAATCTGAACTCAACCCGAGGTTTGCTCGATAGGGGATAGCCATGCGTCGAATGCTTTCCGTCACGTTGACCGGTCTGGTGGCAGCACCATTCGCGGGCAATGCGGCGGCCGCCGAGATGACCGTCAAGGTCGAAATTCCGCGTCTGAACGTGGCGGAGTATCACCGTCCGTATGTGGCGATGTGGATCGAAAAGGCGGATCAGTCGCCCGTGACGACGTTGTCGGTCTGGTACGACGGCAAGCTCAAGAATGCCGAAGGCACCAAGTGGCTCAAGGACATGCGCCAGTGGTGGCGCAAAGCAGGGCGCGACATGACGATGCCGGCCGACGGTGTGTCGGGCGCGACGCGGGCCCCCGGTGAGCACTCGCTGACATTTGTCGACGGCAAGGCACCGCTGGGCAAGCTGGCCGCTGGTGAGTACCAGCTCGTGGTGGAAGCGGCCCGTGAAGTGGGCGGTCGCGAACTGATTCGCGTGCCGTTCACATGGCCGCCTGCGGACGCGAAGTCGGCGCAGGTCAAGGGCGAACACGAACTCGGCGCCGTGTCGCTGAGCGTGAAGCCCTGAGCCACGGCCGCCTACCGCCTCACTACCGAATTCCTCTTTCCCGAATTGCCGTATAGGAGCTGATCATGAAGTTCTCCCTGAAGAAGCTGTCCCTCGTCTCCGCGCTGGCCATCGCTGCACTGGCACCGCTCGCCGCACAGGCTCACCGTCAGTGGTTGCTGCCGTCGGCCACCGTGCTGTCGGGCAACGATCCGTGGGTGACGGTGGATGCTGCGGTCTCGAATGACCTGTTCTACTTCGAGCATTTCCCGATGCGTCTGGACGGTCTCGTCGTGACGGCGCCGGACGGCAAGCCGGTGAAGGCCGAAAACGCATCGACGGGCCGCTATCGCAGCGTCTTCGATGTGCATCTGACGCAAGACGGAACGTACAAGATCGCTGTGCTGAACCACGGGTTGTCGGCGAGCTACAAGGTGGGTAACGAGACCAAGCGCTGGCGCGGTTCGCCGGAAGCGTTTGCGAAGGAAGTACCCGCTAACGCGCAAGACCTGCAAGTGACCGAAGGCCTGTCGCGTGTCGAGTCGTTTGTGACGCGTGGCAAGCCCACGACGACGGCACTGGCCACGACCGGTCAAGGGCTCGAACTCGCACCCATCTCGCATCCGAACGATCTGGTCGACGGCAGCACGGCGAGCTTCCGCTTGCTGCACGACGGTAAGCCGGCGGCCAACGTGAAAGTGGAAGTGGTGCCGGGCGGCATTCGCTATCGCGACAAGCTCAACGACCTGTCGGTGACGACCGATGCCGACGGCAAGTTCAGCGTGAAATGGCCCGCCCCGGGCATGTACTGGCTCGAAGCCGACGTGCGTGACGACAAGGTCTCCATCAAGCCGGCTAAGGCGCGCCGCGCGGCTTATGCCGCAACGGTGGAAGTGCTGCCGCAGTAAGCCGGCAATCTGCCCCCGGTTAGTCCTCACTTCGCGCCCATGACTCGCATCGACCTGCCTGCCGAAGTACGGCACGAGCCACGTGTGCTCGTGCCGTTGCAGATGACGTCTGCCGGTGTGCAGCCGCACGCCGGTGGCCGGCTCAAGCATCTGGCCGGGCAGACCATGGGCACGACATGGTCGGTCGCGTATGTGCAGCCGCCAGACGTTGCCAATGCCCTAGACGAGGCCTGGATCGATGAAAGCATTCGAGCGGTCCTTGCACGCGTCGACGCGCAGATGAGCAATTGGCGCGACGACTCTGACATTAGCGCCTTCAATCGCGCAGCGGCAGGGCAATGGATTGCGCTGCCGGACGATGCCTTTCATGTGCTGGAAACCGCGTTGCGTGTCGCCCGCGAGAGCGGCGGTGCATACGATCCCAGCGCGGGACCGCTCGTTGATCTGTGGGGTTTCGGCCCCGCACCGTGCCGCGAAGTCGCGCCGGGTGTGGATGAGGTCATGTCCGCGCGCGAGCGCTGCGGTTGGGCGCGTGTGGTGTTGGATGTTCAGGGCAAGCGTGCACAGCAACCCGGTGGCATCTCACTCGATCTCTGCGCGATTGCCAAGGGCTTCGCGGTCGACGCCGTGTCGTTGGCGCTTACTGACGTGGGCATTGCGCACCATCTTGTCGAGATTGGCGGCGAGCTTCGTGGTGAAGGCGTCAAACCCGATGGCATGCCGTGGTGGGTCGAACTGGAAGCGCCGGTGACTGAGACTGAGGCCGAGTCCGCAGCCGAAGGCATCGCGCAGGATCTCGTCGCGCTGCACGGGCTGAGCGTGGCGACGTCCGGCGACTATCGCCGTTACTTCATGGAGGCATCGCAGCCGTGCGCACCTTCAAAGCGATATGCGCATACGCTCGATCCTCGCACGGGCTATCCGGCGAGTCATGCGTTGGCATCGGTCAGCGTCGTGCATCGTGAGTGCATGATGGCCGATGCGTGGTCGACGGCCCTCACTGTGCTCGGACCGCAGGCGGGCATGCAACTCGCTGCCGCACGCGACATCGCTGCACGTTTTGTGATGCGTGTGCCCGACGGTTTTCGCGAGACGGTGACGCCGGCCTATCGGGCGATGTATTCATGAATGCCGTTAAATCCGCAGCGTTCCACTGGTCGACATTGGGACTGAGCGCAACGTCCGTGGCAGGTGCCGCGCTGGCGTGGGCGAGTCCGGCACGTCCGTTGATGGCCGGTGGCGTGCTGCTCGCCTATCTCGCAGGAAGCCTCGCCGTGGTCGGCGCGCATCGACGCCGCTCGCGTCAGTCCGCGTTTGAAGTCGTGAGTTCAGAGACGCCGCCGGAATCAACCACGCTTGTCGTCTATGCAAGCCAGACCGGTTTCGCAGAACTCCTCGCGGTGAATACGACCACGGCTTTGCGCGATGCAGGCGTGGCCGTACGTCCGATCTCGATCGATGCACTGAACGCCGACGCATTGATGGCGTGCAAGCAAGCGCTTTTCGTCGTCAGCACGACGGGCGAGGGCGATGTTCCGGATAGCGCCTCCGGGTTCACACGCAAGGTGATGAGCCATGCGCTCGCGCTGACGGGCTTGCGCTACGGCGTGCTGGCGTTGGGTGACCGAAGTTATACGGAATTCTGTGCCTTCGGGCATCGGTTGACGCATTGGCTGGAGGCGAGCGGCGCACGGGCATTGTTCGACACCATCGAGGTCGACAACGGCGACGCCGGTGCCATTCGTCACTGGCAGCACCAGCTTTCGTCAATGGCTGGCGGCGCCGAGATTGCCGATTGGGAGCCACCGAGCTACGCGTCGTGGCGTCTGCAATCGCGCGTGCTGCTGAATCCGGAAAGCGTTGGCGCACCGGCGTTTCATCTGTCGCTCGTGCCGGAAGACGGTGCCGCTTCGCTCGACTGGCAGGCGGGCGATATCGTGGAAGTCGGTCCGCGCCATTCCGAAGCCTTCGTCTCCGATTGGTTGCGCGATACCGGCTTTTCGGCCGACGCGGCTGTGCAATGCGACGGAAGGCCGATGACGCTTGCGCAGGCGCTGGCGTCTCGCATGCCGGCTTCGGATGCGGCTGACGCGATGGCTGCGCATACACCACAGGCGCTCGTCGATGCGCTTGTACCGTTGCCGCATCGGGAATATTCGATTGCGTCGCTGCCCGCCGATGGCCGGTTGGAATTGCTTGTGCGTCAGGCGCGTTATACCGATGCCACACAGCCTGACGGTTTCCGTCTGGGGCTGGCGTCGGGTTGGCTCACAAAGCACGCCGCCATCGACACGCGCATCGCAATGCGCGTGCGCACCAACCGCGCGTTTCATCCACCTGCTGACGACGTGCCGCTGATTCTGATCGGCAACGGCACGGGGCTGGCCGGTTTGCGCGCGCATCTGAAATCGCGTGCGGCGCGGGGAGCGCGTCGCAACTGGTTGCTCTTCGGTGAGCGCAATGCCCGTCACGACGCGTTCTTCGCCGACGACATTACGCAATGGCAACGCGACGGCGTACTCGAACGTGTCGATTTTGCGTGGTCGCGCGATGGCGGCGATGTGCGCTATGTGCAGGATGCGTTGCGCCATGCTGCGCCCGACATCCGCGCATGGATCGACGCCGGTGCCGCGATCTATGTCTGCGGCAGCTTGCAGGGCATGGCCCCCGCCGTGCATGCCGCGCTCGTCGAGACCCTCGGGACGTCCGGCCATGACGGCAACGCAATGCTCGATACCCTCACCGAAACGGGCCGGTATCGCCGCGACGTCTACTGACGTCCACGCCAACGTCCACACCGACGATCACACCGAAGATCACACCGATGCAGGATAGCGGCTCCAGTCGCCAACATCCCGCATGTGCCCCTCCAGAAAGTCGACGAACACGCGCACTTTTGCTGACAGGTTGAGTCGTTCTGGATACACCGCGTAGACGTCCGCCGGGGGCAGGTGCCAGTCGGGCAGCAGCCGGACGAGTCGGCCTGCGTCGATGAACGATTGCACCTCCCATGCCGAGCGCATGAGCACGCCGTGCCCATCGAGCGCCCATTTCAATGTGGCTTCCCCGTCGTTGCTGCTCATCGCACCGTGCACTTTCACGGGCTGCTGACGCTTGCCTTTATTGAAATGCCACGTGCCGTAGGCCGTGTCGTTCTCGCGCAGCACGATGCAAAGATGCTGGCGCAGGTCTTCCGGCGTGCGCGGCAGGGTGCGTCCGTTCAGATAGCTCGGCGACGCGCACACAAAGCGCTCGTTATGGGCCAGCCGCTTCGCTACAAGGCGGGAGTCGGGCAATTCGCCCAGCCGGATGCCCACATCGAACGCCGATTCCGCGAGGTTCATCGGCCGGTCGGTCAGTTCCAACTGCACTTCCACGTCGGGATAGCGCTGCCGAAACGCCGAGAGCGCCGGCACGATGTGCCGCCGCCCAAAGCCGAACGTGGCATTCACCTTGAGCAAGCCCTGCGGCACGTTGCGGCTGCTCGACACCATGCGCTCCAGTTCCTGCACTTCTTCGAGCAGCGATGAGCCGGCGCGCAGATAGCGCTCGCCTTCCTCGGTCATCGTGATACGTCGCGTGGTGCGGTTGAGCAGCCGCACGCCGAGCCGTTTTTCCAGCAACGCCAAGCGGGCGCTGACGGCGGGCGGGGTCACGCCGAGATCGCGGGCCAGCGACGACAGGCTGCCGTGGCGCACCAGCCGCACGAAGAATTCCAGATCGGCGATCGCGTTCATTGTTAAGAAAAATCTAAGAATGGTTTAGATAAGTCTGCATTATGCACGGAACATCGCGAAATTAAACTGGCGGGACTGGATCAATGGGCGTTGCCCGTGACAGGAGACACCCGCAAGGAGGGCCCCATGGGGCAAACGATGTATCGCAAGATCGTGGACGCTCACACGGTCTTCCCGATCGATGCGCAGCACGTCGCGCTGTATGCCGACCTGCACATCATGAACGAGTACACCAGCCCGCAGGCGTTTGCCGGGCTGGCCGAGAAGCAACTGCCCGTGCGCTGCCCGCAGAAGCAGATGGGCGTCGTCGATCACGTGATTCCCACGCATCCGGTCGACACATCGCGCCGCACGATCGCCATCGAGGCGGCGTCGCATCAGGCCGCGAACTTCACACGCAATTGCGAGAAACACGGCATTCACCTGTTCGACGTGCAGGATCGCGAGCAGGGCATCGAGCACGTGGTGGCGCCCGAGATCGGCTTGATTCGCCCGGGCATGGTGGTGCTGTGCGGCGATAGCCACACGACGACTTACGGCGCTTTGGGTGCGCTGGGGTTCGGTATCGGCACGTCGGAAGTGGAGCACGTGCTCGCGACGCAGACGCTGGTCTATCGCGTCGCGCAGGACATGCGCATTCGTGTGGACGGGCAACTGCCGGGCGGCACGACGGCGAAGGATCTGGTGCTGCACATCATCGCGCGCATCGGTGCGCAGGGCGCGCGGGGTTATGTCGTGGAGTACTGCGGCGAGGCCATTGGCGCGTTGAGCGCCGAAGCACGCATGACGTTGTGCAACATGACCGTGGAAGCGGGCGCACGCGGGGCACTCATTGCGCCGGACGACATCACGGTGAGCTACGTCGCTCCGCGCATTCGTGACATGGATGCCGACGCGTTGGCGTCGGCCGCGCACGCGTGGCGGGAATTGCGTTCGGACGACGATGCCGCGTTCGATATCGAGCATGTTTTCGATGCCGCCCACGTGGCGCCGTTCGTGACGTGGGGCACCAGCCCCGATCAGGCGATTGCCATCGGCGAGTGCATTCCGGCGTTGTCGGGCGATGCCCAGACGCACGCCAGCGCAACGAAAGCGCTGGCCTACATGGGGCTGACGGCGGGGCAGCCGATCGATGGCGTGGCGATCGATCACGTGTTCATCGGGTCGTGCACCAACGCACGTATCGAAGACTTGCGCGAAGTGGCGTCGGTAGTGCGCGGGCGCAAGGTGGCGTCGTCGGTGCGGGCGATGGTGGTGCCGGGTTCCGGACGCGTGCGCGATCAGGCGGAAGCGGAAGGCATCGCGCAGGTGCTGCTCGACGCGGGTTTCGAGTGGCGGCAACCGGGCTGTTCAATGTGTCTCGCGATGAACGACGACGTGCTGGCCCCCGGGCAGCGCTGTGCATCCACGACCAATCGCAACTTCGAGGGCCGTCAGGGGCGCGGTGCGCGCACCCATCTGATGAGCCCTGCCATGGCCGCTGCCGCTGCGCTGGCCGGACGAATCGTCGACGTACGCAAGGAGTTTGGCTATGGCCAGTCATGACCTGTTGAGTGGCATCGCGGCACCGTTGCCGCTGGAAAATCTCGATACCGATCAGATCATGCCGAAGCAGTTTCTGCTCGGCATCGACAAGGCGGGGCTGGCGCGCGGTGTGCTGTACGACCTGCGCATGACGCCGCAGGGCGAGCCGCGTGAGGACTTCGTGCTGAATCGGCATGAGTATCGTGGCGCGCGCATTCTGATTGCCGGCGCGAACTTCGGCTGCGGATCGAGCCGCGAGCACGCGGTGTGGGGCCTGATGCAAGCGGGCTTCGACGCGGTGATCGCGCCGAGTTTCGGTGAGATTTTCTACTTCAATGCGCAGAACAACCGGCTGTTGCTCGTGACGTTGCCGCCCGCCGATGTGGCACGGCTTAACGACATCGTGAGCGACCCGCGTCACAGCCTGCTCACGATCGACGTGCAGCAGCAGGGCGTGCTCACGGCCACCGGCGAGCGCTTCGGTTTCGAGATGCCGGCTCGGCAGAAGCGCATGTTCGTCGAAGGGCTCGACATGATCGGCATGACGCTCGCGGAGCGTGCGTCCATCGATGCCTTCGAAGCGCGCCATCAGGCGCGTCATCCGTGGATGTCGATCGATTTGCCGGCGCAGCAACGCGCGGCGCCATCGACGCCATCGACACCATCGACGCCATCGACGCCGGCACGTAGTCGCTAACACTCCGCTTGCCCTGAAGCCGGCACAGTCCGGCGGGGCGGCGGCATAACACGTCAAACGAATCGATTTGACGCTTCCTCTCAAGGAGACACCCCATGGAGATGCCATCCGCGCAACTTGGCGCGAACCCGAACGGACAAGACAAGCCCACGAGCCGTCTGTCTGCGTTGACCCAATTTTCGATTGGCGGTCTGCCGCTGCCGATGTTCGTGGCGATTGCCGTGGTCGTGGTGCTGGCCGCCATGACCAACCGCTTGCCGAACGACATGATCGGCGGCTTTGCCGTGCTGATGCTGGCGGGAGCCGCGCTCGGCGAACTTGGCCGTCGTATTCCCGTGCTGCGCGTGATCGGCGGCTCGGCGATTCTGTGTCTGTTCGTGCCGTCGGCGTTGCTGGGCTACAAGCTGATGGATGACGCGTCGCTGAAGGCCATCACCACGACGATGAAGACGGCGAACCTGCAATACCTCTACATCGCGTGTCTGGTGGCGGGCAGCATTCTCGGCATGAATCGCCGGGTGCTGATTCAGGGCTTCCTGAAGATGTTCGTGCCGTTGTTCGTGGGCACGATCACGGCGGTGGCCGCCGGCATGCTGGTGGGACTTTGCTTCGGGTATGACCCCAAGCACACGTTCTTCTACATCGTGGTGCCGATTCTCGGCGGCGGCATTGGCGAAGGCGTGCTGCCGCTGTCCATCGGGTATTCGGAGATTCTCGGCGAGTCGCAGGCGCATCTGGTCGCCACGCTGGTACCGGCGGCGCTGATCGGCAACGTGGTGGCGATTCTCGCCAGCGGCGTGCTGAACCGGTTTGGCGAGCGTTACACGAAATACAGTGGCGACGGCATGCTGGTGCGCACGGGTGACGATCTTGAGTTGCTCAAGCTGCAAAAGGAAGACACGTCGCTCGATCTTCGCCTGATGGGCGCGGGGTTGCTGCTGGGCTGCACGCTGTACATTCTCGGCTCGCTGCTTGCGCCGGTGACGGGCATTCCGGGGCCGGTGCTGATGATCGTTGCGGCCGCGGTGCTCAAGGTCTGCAAGGCGATCCCGGCATCGATGGAGAGCGGCGCGTACCAAATGTACAAGTTCATGTCGACGAACCTGACGTTTGCGATTCTGGTCGGTCTGGGCACGCTGTTCGTCTCTTGGGACAAACTGGTAGCGGCGTTCACACCGGCGTACTTCGTGATCGTGACGGTGACGGTGCTGGCGATGATCGCGTCGGGCTTTTTCGTCGGGCTGTGGCTCAAGATGTATCCGGTCGAAGCGGCGATCATTACGGCGTGCCATAGCGGTCTGGGCGGCACGGGTGATGTGGCAATCCTGTCGTCGTCGAACCGCATGGGGCTGATGCCGTTCGCGCAGATTTCTACGCGCATCGGCGGGGCGGCGATGATCGTGGTGGCGACGATTCTGATGAAGCTCCTGCACTGATGGCAGCGGGATAGCTGGGTATCAGGGGTATCAGGGGCATAAGATGTATTGCGGGGCCATGTTAAACTGCCCCGCAACCCTTTTGCGGCGGCCGGTCGAGCTGCCTGCGCCTTCGCGGCGCCCTTGTCCCCACTGTCATGCGACTGACCGACTACACCGATTACAGCCTGCGCACGCTCATCTACGTTGCGGTACATCCCGACGAGCTGGTGCACGTGCAGGCGGTGGCGGACGCCTTCGACATTCCCAAGAATCACCTCGTGAAGATCGTGCAGAAGCTCGGGCAACTGGGCTTTTTGCATACCGTGCGCGGGCGTGCGGGCGGGATCCGTCTGGGGCGGGCGCCGGAGCGCATCGGGCTTGGCGAAGTCGTGCGCGCGATGGAACCGGATTTCGCGCTGGTGGAATGCTTTCATCAGGGCGACAACGCGTGTGTGATTACGTCGGCATGCCACCTGAAAGGGATACTGGGCGACGCATTGCGGGCTTACTTCGCCGTGCTCGATCGCTACACGCTGGCCGATTTGGTCAACAAGCCTGCAGCACTGCGCCAACTGCTCGGCGACGCCGTAGTCGCAGCCGCCATTCCCGTGAGCGAAATCAAGGTGAATCGCGGCGCAAAACGCGGCGGTTGAGCGTTGCTGCGACCGCCGGCCGGCGGTGCTTTTCACCACCTCAATCGACGGTATCTATCGCCGTCATAGCCACGCCCAATGGCTATCGTTTGATTTGGACGATTGGTCGCATCTTGCAGACGGCCAGCCGCGAAATTCCCTCTCGATTTCCCTAATCTTGAGTCGTGCCCAGTTGCACCGTTCCAAGAGAAACCAAGCCTCTTCGGTACGACTGGAAAAAACATGGCTTCAGATGCCAATCGACAGGAGTTTCACCATGAATACCCGCCTCTTCGCTGCTGCTCTGGTTGCTACCGCAACGCTCGTCTCCGCTTCGGCCTTCGCCGGAGAAACCCAAACAGCCTATACCGGCGACTCGCAAACCGTCGCGCAAGCCAGCCCGCAAGGCCTGACCCGCGCACAAGTCCGCGAAGAACTGCGTCAAGCCCGTGCTTCGGGGCAACTCGACCAATCGCTGGAAACCTACCCGTCGCTGCTGCAACAACGCACGTCAGCCGGCCTGTCGCGCGCGCAAGTTCGCTCGCAAATCGGTACGGCCGCCACGGTTGGCGATAACCGCGCTTGATGCTGTTGTTGGTGGTGCCGGGCTGACGCTCAGACGCGTTTTCCCTCAGGCCCGACCGAAGCCCCTTCCCGCTGCTCAGACAAGTTCAACTCGCCTCGGGAAGGGGCTCCGGCCGGGCCTCGTCATGTCTGCCTGTGCTTCGAGCGAAACCGTTGGCTTCGGTGAGTGCTTTTGGCTTTTCGGGGGTGACGAGCAAGGGGCGGCCAAATCCTCCATAATCGGCGCACCGGGTCTTCATGATGAGTGCGCCATGGATCGGCTCTCTACGCTTATTTCGAATTTCGGCGTTCGCGCCGGTGTGTTTCACAGCGGTGGCCTTTGCGGCGTTGCCAGCTACGGCATCGACTCGCACGACGGGGGCCACATGCACCTGCTGCGAACCGGCGAAGTCGCCCTCGTGCTGGAAGACGGCACCCGCCAAGACATCGTCGAACCCTCGCTGATCTTCTTCCCCCGCCGCAACCACCACCAACTACTCTCCGGCGAAGGCGATCGCACCGAACTCGTGTGCGGCTCTCTCTCGTTCGACGGTGGACACAACAACCCGCTGGTTGCCGCGCTGCCCGAATACCTCGTGCTGCCCACGCAGTCGCTCTCCACACTCGATCTGACGCTGAACTGGCTATTCGCCGAAGCGTTCGGCTCGCAGTGCGGCCGGCTTGCCGTGATGGATCGTCTGTTCGAATTGCTGGTGATTCAATTGCTCCGGCACGTGCTGGAGAAGCGCATCGTCAATCGCGGCATGCTGGCCGGTCTGGCCGATCCGCGGCTCGCCCGCGCGCTGCACGTCATTCACCACCAGCCCGGTGACGCATGGACGGTGGAGTCGCTGGCCAACACGGCCAACATGTCCCGCGCAAACTTCGCCGCGCAGTTCCGTGAAGTCATCGGGCAATCGCCCGCCGATTACCTGCTCGACTGGCGCATCGGACTCGCCCAAAAACGCCTGCGCGACGGACAACCTATCGCCCGCGTCGCCGATGAAGTCGGCTACGACAGCGCCTCGGCACTGGCGCGTGCGTTCCGCCGTAAAACCGGTGCAAGCCCCCGCGACTGGCTGCGCGCACAAATGCACGCTGTCACGATGCTGCCGCCCCCGCGCGTGACGCTGGTGCCGCCGCTGCCTGCGCAAGCCGCCTGAGCGACGGGGATGACCGGCGACGATGCCGTGGGCCATTCGCGCCTGCGCTGACGCATTGGCGAATGACCCGATACGGCTGACCCTGCTTAGAACACGTGGCTGACGCCCAGACGCACGATCGTCTGCGTGTTGGTCGCCGACGACATGCCATTGGCGGCATCGCCCACGGAAGCGGTGGCGTCGATCACGTTGCCGAATGCATCGAGCGTCGCGCCGGACGCCTTCTGATACCCCACCAGTGCATACAACTCGGTGCGCTTCGACAGGTTGTAGAACGCCGCCAGATTGAACTGGTGGTACTTCGCACCCGAGGCGTTCGCGGCCGGTGCATTCACGTTGGTGAAGCTGTAACCGCCGCCCAGACGGAAGGCATTGGTGAAGCGATACATCGCGAGCACGCCGACGGTGTCGAACTTGGCCGTGCGCGTGAAGCGCGAGTAGGTGCCGGGCGAATACTCGGTGTGGCTGTAGTTCGCGCCCAAGGTGGTGTTGTTGCCGATCTGGTACGTCATGGCCGTGGCGATGATGTCGCGCGACTTGGCACTGGCGTAACCGGCGTTGATCGACGAGCCGAATGCCGACTCCGACGAGCCCGCCCAGCTACCGATGGTGGTGTCGGTGGCGCTCGCCTTGTCGTTGTTGGCATGCGAGTACGCCAAGCCCCACACGAGCGGGCCGCCTGCATACTGGCCGGCCAGACCCCACGTGTTCTGACGTCCCATCGTGCCTGCCTGACCGCCGAAGCCGTACATGGCACCGAACGTGAACCCGGCCCACGTCGGCGAGCGGTACTTCACGCTGTTGTTCACGCGCGAGCTGTGGTCGAGGTTATCGACGTCGCCCGGGTGTGCCGCCACGCCGGAGAGCAGGGCGGTGCCGCCCACGGAGCCGACGAGGTCGATCAGCGGATCGTACTGGCGGCCGATGGTGATCGTGCCAAGCTTCTGGTCTTGCAAGCCCACATACGCGTGGCGGCCGAACTCGGCGCCGTTCTGGCTTGCCGTACCGTTGGCGAGGCTGAAGCCGTTCTCAAGGCGGAACAGCGCTTTCAGCCCGCCACCGAGATCTTCCGTGCCTTGCAGGCCCCAGCGGCTACCTTGCCACGTGCCGCTCTGGAAAGCCGTGTTGGATGCGCCACTCATGACGGCCGGACGGCCTGCGGCACCGGCTTTCGTGACGGAGGCGACGTTGCTGGCATAACCGATGCCGCCGTCGACGATCCCGTAAAGCGTGACGTTCGATTGCGCATGCGCGAGCGGGGCGAGCGATGCAATGCCGCAGCCGATGGCCAGCGCGGCGGCGCGGGCGAGGGGGGAGCGAGAGTAAGCCTTCATGTGTGCATTTCCTAGCGTGGCGGTATTGGCACGACGCATCGCACGGGTTGTCGTTCCCCGAGTCGATTTGCCGTGGATAAAATTAGGAATCCTAAAAATATGACGAAGCGATGTCCGTTGCGGGACGTCTCAATGTCAGTCCGTGTTCAGGTTCCTGTCCTCTTTGGCTACGCGTGAGGCGTGTTCACGCGCAGCCGGGGTTTGATGCAGCGTTGCTTTGTTGTGTTGCTTTGTTGCGTTGCTTTGTTGTGTTATTTCGCCGGGGCCGCCGCCTGTGGTTGAGCAAGGGCAGCGCGCAAGCGCGACGGCGAGTCGGTCATCACGGCATCGAAGCCCAGTTGCGAGGCGGCTTCGTAGTCTTGCGGGGTTTCCACACCGAAGGCGACGAGATGCACGTTGCCCTGCGACTTGAAGCATTGCACCGCAGCCGGTGTCCACCAGTTCGCGACGACTTTGGAGATGCCTTCGCCGAGTGTGAAGCGCTCGATGACTTCGACCTGACGATGGAATTCGATACCGGCCCACGTGCCCGGTGCCGGCGGCGTCACGCACTGACCACCGAGCGCGGCGGCCACGAGACGGTTACGCGTGGCGTCACGCGATTCGAACAACTGGGCCTGCGGACGGCGCGCACGCATGCGGTCGGTGGCTTCCGCTTCGGTGGAGTACAGGCGCACACGCGACCAGGCGTTGGTCTCGTCCAGCACCTTGATCACGGCTTCGACGAGCGGCGCGGCAGGCGTCTGCTTCATGTCGAGCAGCACCGGCACATTGGCGGGGGCAGCAGCCAGCGCTTCACGCAGCGTCGGAATCGGCAGCGGATGATCTCGATACGGATAGACCGTCTGTCCGTCGGCACTCTTACGCGAGAAGCTGTAACCGGCGTTGAGCTTGCGCACGTCGGCGTAATCGAGATCGGCCAGCTTGCCCTTGCCATCTGTCAGGGCCGAGAGGTCGGCCGGGCGGTACATCACGGGCACCCCGTCGCGCGTAACTTGCACCGTCATCCACAACGCTTGCGCGCCGTTTTGCAGGGCGTTCGTGAAGGCTTGTACCGTGTTCTCGGGGGTGTCGCCGGTGCCACCGCGATGCGCGACGATCAGCGGTGAGGCTTGCGCAGCGGACGGCATCAGGGCGCCCGCGGTGCAGGTGAGCGCGAGCAATGCGGCAGCGGTAATACGCGAGATTGACAACATGGACGAAGCGGCAGGCATGGGGGCGGTCTCGTAGAGGCGAACGGTGTTGGCGGTGGTGACCATGGTCGGCGGATCAGACGACCTGAATTTCGGGCACTTGCTGCGCGCGGTCGCACAGCGGCGCGGGCAGGGGGGCGTCGGTGATGACGAGGTCTTGCTCGTCGAGTTGTCCGCCACGCACGTTGGGCTTGCGCGTGAACTTGTAGGCGTCGGCGACGAGAATCCGGTAGCGGCTCGCTTCGCGCAGGGCTTCGCGCGAGGCGGCTTCCTGACGGTCGTAATCGAGGAGGGCGCCGTCGTCGTCGATGCCGCCCACGCTGTACACACCGACGTCGGCGCGATAGGCGCGAAACAACCGGTTGGCCTCGTCGCCCAGAATCTCGGGGTTGGGCGAGCGCAGTTCGCCGCCGGGCACGATGACGCGATGTTCGGGGTTCGCTGCCAGTACCAGCGCGGCGCGCAGGTTGTTGGTGATGACCGTCAGGCGCTTGCGGTGGACGAGTGCGACGGCGACTTGCTCGGGCGTGGTGCCGATGCCGAGCAGGACGGTGGCGCCGTCGGGAATTCGGTCAGCTGCGGCGAGCCCGATACGAATCTTGCCTTCGAGGTTGCGCACACGGCGAACTTCGTACGGTTGATTCGGACCCGGTGTCAGCAGCCGTGCGCCGCCGTGGTAACGGCGAAGCACGTTGGCATCGCAAAGCGTGTTCACGTCGCGGCGAATGGTTTGCGTGGCGACGCCGAAGTGCTCGGCGAGTGCATCGACACTCATTTCGCCATGCTGGCGAAAGAGCGAAACGATGCGGGTCTGGCGGTCGGAAAGGTCCATCTGGCTGGCGTAGCTGACGCATTCGTTCTGGAATGGGCGCCAGCTTGACAGCGATGCATGACATTCAAATGACGGTGCTAAATGTTCAAATGAACATTTCTACCCGGTGAGACAGGTTCATTGGCGCTCTGCCGCCAGCCGAATGGGCGCATTCGCCTCGAACTTGGCCCGGCGCGTGGAGAAGAACGTGCGCACGTTGCGAATGTTGGACGAGCTTTTGAAGAGCCGTCGCGCCAGTTCGTCGTATTCGGGCATGTCGGCGACCTCGGCGACCACCACGAAGTCGGGCCCCGGCGAGACGCGGTAGCACTGGGTGACCGCGGGCTCGGCGCAGATGAATGTTTCGAACGTATCGAAGTCTTCCGCCGTTTGCCGGTCCAGACTCACTTCGACGACGGCGGTGAGCGTCGGGCCGAGCTTCGTCCGGTCGAGCACCGCAATCTCGCGCTGGATGACGCCGCTCTCCTTGAGTGCGCGTACACGGCGCAGACACGTGGGGGCCGACGCATGCACGCGTGAGGCCAGCTCGAGATTGGTGATCGATGAATCCTCTTGCAGCGCCCGCAGGATCCGCAGATCAAGGTCATCCAGAAATACGCCCGCCATGAGGCCTCCGGGAAATTGCAGTGAAATAATATTTCATGAGATTCAGTGTGCGTTATTTTATTTCATGAATGGTAGATTTTTGATCGTTAATTTCGTTTCATCGACTCTACCATCGCTTCACTGGTTCTTTTGAACAGCATTCACGGAGAAGCGTCATGTGTGGAATTATCGGCGCCGTCGCGCAGCGGGATATCGTGCCGAACCTGATCGATGGCCTGAAGCGGCTCGAATATCGCGGGTATGACTCGTGCGGCGTCGCGCTCTACAACGACGCGCAACTGGTGCGGGCACGCAGTGTCGAGCGTGTTGCCAACTTGCAGGACGCCGTAGCGCGCGATGCGCTGACGGGGTACACGGGCATCGCCCACACCCGTTGGGCGACGCACGGCAAGCCAGTGACCGAGAATGCGCATCCGCACTTTTCGCCGCGCGAAGACGCTGCGCGCATTGCGCTCTCACACAACGGCATCATCGAGAACCACGAAGAACTGCACGCCATGCTCGAGCAGCAGGGTTACGTGTTCACGAGTCAGACGGACAGCGAAGTCATCGCGCACTTGATTGACCATTTGTACAACGGCGATCTGTTCGACGCGGTGAAGGAGGCGGTGTCCCGCTTGCGCGGCAGCTACGCCATCGCCGTCATCTGCCGGGACGAGCCGCATCGCATCGTGGGCGCGCGCGATGGCATGCCGTTGATCGTTGGCGTGGGCGATGGGGAGAATTTCCTCGCGTCCGATGCGATTGCACTGGCGAACGTGACGGACCAGATCGTGTATCTCGAAGACGGCGATGTCGTGGATGTGCAGTTGCATCGCTACTGGATCGTCGACGCGGCGGGGCAGCGCGTGGAGCGTGCCGTCAATACGGTGGCGGCACATAGCGGCGCGGCGGATCTTGGGCCGTATCGCTACTACATGCAGAAAGAGATTTTCGAGCAACCGCGTGCGGTGGCCGACACGTTGCAGGACGTCACGGCGATCATGCCGGAGCTGTTTGGTGACAACGCGTGGCGGGTGTTCAACAAGGTTGAGTCGGTGTTGTTGCTCGCATGTGGCGGCAGTTTCCATGCGGCGTTGACGGCGAAGTACTGGATCGAGAGTCTCGCGCAGGTGCCGGTGAGCGTGGAGATTGCCAGCGAGTATCGCTACCGAGAAAGCGTGCCGAATCCGAACACGCTGGTGGTCGCGGTGTCGCAGAGCGGGGAGACGGCGGACGTGCTGGGCGCCGTGCATGTGGCGAAGCGGTTGGGCATGTCGCACACGTTGGCGATCTGCAATGTGGCAACGAGCGCGTTGGCACGTGAATGCGAATTGACGTTCTTCACGCGGGCCGGCGTGGAGATCGGTGTGGCGTCGACGAAGGCGTTCACGACGCAGTTGGTGGCGTTGTTCCTTCTGGCGTTGACGCTGGCGCAAGCGAGGAAGCGTTTATCGGAAGAGGATGAGCAGCATCACTTGAAAGCGCTTCGTCATTTGCCGGATGCCATGAGCAAGGTGCTCGCACTGGAGCCGCAAATCATCGCATGGGCGGAGCAACTCACTCGCCGGCAGGACATTCTCTTCCTCGGACGCGGCATGCATTACCCGGTGGCGATGGAGGGCGCGCTGAAGATGAAAGAGATTTCGTACATCCATGCGGAAGCCTACGCCGCAGGGGAGTTGAAGCACGGCCCGCTGGCGCTGGTCAGCGATCAAATGCCGGTGGTGGCGGTGGCGCCGAACGATCGGTTGCTGGAGAAGTTGAAGTCGAACATGCACGAGGTGAGCGCCCGCAACGGCAAACTGTATGTGTTCTCGGATCTGGACTGCGGTATTACGCCGGGGCCGGATTTGGATGTGATTCGACTGACTGAGCACTACGGCATGCTGTCGCCGATTCTTCACACGATACCGATGCAGTTGCTGGCGTTTCACGCCGCATTGGCGCGCGGGACAGATGTCGACAAGCCGAGGAATTTGGCGAAGTCGGTGACGGTGGAGTGAGGGGGCCGTTCAAGGCTAGGCAATAAGATTCGCCGCCGCATTCTCGACGATTGCTCGCTTCAGTTGTGCCAGCGCAGGTGGCATCTCCGCAGGCGCGGTGTGCAGGCAGAGTTCGACCGAAGGCAGGGGAGGGAGGCCATCTTTCTCCCCAAGTCGTTTTAGTGTGGCGGGCAGTCCTGCCGCCGTTCGCAATGTGATGCCCAAACCTGCCGCGACCCCAGACCAGAGGCTCTGGAGACTGGCTGTCGAATAGGCCAGTCGCCACGAAATATTCGCACTATCGAGTGCGCTGATGCCGGCTCGGCGGAAGAAGCATGGCGGATGGTAAAGCGCCAAATCCAGCGGCATACCCGGACTCAGGACTACATCGGCATCGACCGGTCCGATCCATGTCATCGGCAGCGTTGCCAAGTGCTCCGCATCGGCACGACGCTCGTAACCCATCGCAAGCACAAGATCGAGTTCGCCTCGGTCAAGTCGCTCAAGTAGCGCGCCATTACGTTCCACCGCGACCTCCACCCGTACCCCCGGATGGGTCTTCTTGAACTGTCCCAGCGCCTTCGGAAGCCAACTCTCGGCGAAATCGCCCGGCAAGCCGAACCGCACCACGCCCTCGATCGACGCGCCGCGCACCGCGCGTACGACCTCGTCATTCAGATCCAGAATGCGATGCGCATAGGACAGAACCAATTCACCAGACTCTGTCAGCGCGAGTCCTCGCCCGAGGCGGCGAAACAGCGGCATGCCGACCTGTTCCTCAAGCTTGCGCATTTGCTGGCTGACGGCCGATTGCGAACGGCCGATGCGCTCGGCAGCGCGATTCAGGCTGCCAAGCTGTTGCGTCGCCAGGAACGTCCGCAACGCATCCATATCGAGGTTGGGCAATGACATGATTCAGTTATTCTGAATGGTCGATGCCGAATTATCGCATCCACTGAACTTTCATATCTCTACTATCGATGGCAGCGCGTCGTTGTGACGCGCGCAAGTACGCATATGCCATCACGGAGGAACGCAAGGTATGAATGGTCAGATGATTTTTAAGCGCGGCATCCTGAGCGCGGTTTTTGCCGCCTGCGCGGGGGTGACGAGTGTCGTGCATGCGGACGCGTCGGCCGCCCGCAATCCGCTCGCCGGGACTTGGACGTTGGTCGCTGCGGACGTCCAGCATCCCGACGGCACGCGAACCAGTGACTACGGGGCCGCGCCCAAGGGCTTGCTCGTGATCGACAACGAAGGCCGCTACTCGCTGCAAATTTTCAAATCGGAGCGACCGAAATTTGCGTCAGGCGACAAAGGCGTCGCGACGCCGGTCGAGTACAAAGCGGCCGTTATGGGGGCCAGCACGCACTTCGGCACACTCAGCATCGACCCGGCGGCGGGGACGCTGACGTTTCACATTCAGAACGCTTCGTTTCCCAACTGGGAAGGGGAGCAGCAGACGCGAAGCTATGCGTTAAACGGCCGCGAACTGAGCTATCGCGTGACGCCGCGCCCGAATGGAGATGTGCCCATTTCCGTCTGGCAACGTCTTGATCTTCCTATGCCGTCGCCGACCACACCGCCAGCTCGTAGCCGTCCGGGTCAATGAAATGAAAGCGGCGGCCGCCCGGAAATTCGAACACTGGGCGGTTGATCGTGGCACCTGCGGCTTCAATGCGCTGCTGCGTTTCAGCGAGATTGTCCGCATACAGAATGATCAGCGGGCCACCGGGGCGAACGGCCTCACCGGTCGTGAAGCCGCCCGTCAGCCGGCCATCCGTGAACTCGGTATAAGCCGGGCCGTAGTCGGTGAATGTCCAGCCGAAAACGTCGCCGTAGAAAGCCTTGCTCCGCGCAATGTCGCTCACATTGAACTCGATGTTATCGATCTGTCTGTCCTTGCCGCGAATACCCATGGTTGTCCCCTTGCTGAATGTGATGCGATTGATCAATGGCGCCGTTCGATTCAGTTCGTTGGCAACGTGTAATCGAACGCGTAAGTGTGGCGGCCATCGGTGATCGTGATGACCATGCTGCCCGTGAGACCGACCAAGGCCTCAGTGCCGGAATCGGGAACGACAGTGATCGACTGCGCGGGGGCGCCGCGTGTCATCGTCGAACTGTGCTGAAGCACGAAACTACCGCTGCGCCCGTGCAATTTGCCGCGTACGGTTTCCATCGCCACATACCCGGCAGAACCCTGGACACCACTTCGGAACGCCAGCATCTCGCCCTGACTGGTGGCGTCCAGATCGCCGCTGTATTGCTTGTCCAGCGACAGCCGGCCAAGCCCCGTGTTCTCGGCAACGCTGCTCAATGACTGTGGGCCGAGTTGGACATGAAATGCCCCGTTGGCTGATTGATTCATCGTCTCACTCCTTTAGATCCCGTCTCTGCGCTAGCGCCGGTGTCGGGAATTGGATATCGGATGGCTTTTAAATACTGTGTTTTTATACAGTATTGAACTATACGCAAAGCCCAACAAAATGCAAGGGACGGAAGGCGTCGCAACGCCGATTTCGCACCGTCAATACGTCTGATCTGCAATCACCCGGGCCACTGTTTGCAGGGCTTGCGACAGGGCGGGCAACGCCACCGAACCAAGCGCCAAACGAATCGCGTGCGGCACCTGCGGCGATGTCGCGAACGGCTCGGCGGTGGACACTGCGATGTTCTCCTGCATCAACGCGTGGGTGATCGCGTCGGCTCGCACCTCGTTTGGCAGCGGAAGCCAGACGAAGTACGACGCCGGGTGGCCGATGCGCGTGAGTCGGCCCAACAGGTCGGCTGCGAGCGTCTGGCGCATCGTGGCATCGCGCCGCTTCTCGGCTTCCATTCGTTCCACGGTGCCGTCTTCGACCCACCCGCAGGCAATCGTCGTCATCATCGCTGGCGTGTTCCACGTCGTGGCGCGAATCGCCCGTTCGAGCTTCGGTACCGATGCCAAGGGCGCGCAGAGAAAGCCAACGCGAAGGCCCGTCGACACACTCTTCGAGAAACTCGAGACGTAGACCGTCCGCTCCGGTGCGAGCGCGGCCAACGGTGGCGGCGCATCCTCCGCGAGATACGCGTACGCCGCATCTTCGATCAGCAGCAGGTCATGCTGACGCGCGATAGCGACCAACTCGCGGCGCCGTGTCGCGCTCATCACCCAGCCCAGCGGATTGTGCAGTGTCGGCATGGTGTACACCGCGCGCACGCGGCGTTGCCGGCACAGCGCAGCCAGCGCATCGAGGTCCGGCCCATGACCGGCCGAAGGAAGGGGCGCGAGCTCCAGCCGGCAGGCTTCCGCCGCCAACTTGAAGCCGGGATAAGTCAGTGCGTCTACGGCCACGACGTCACCGGGTTCAAGCAACGCCATGGCCGTGGTCGCCAACCCATGCTGGCCACCGCTCACGATCAACACGGATTCCGGCGATACCGTCAACCCTCGAAGGCGAACATGTCGCGCCACGATCTCTCTTTCGTGATCGCGTCCGCCGTGTGGCTGATAGCGCAGTAGTGCCTCCAGATCGCCGCCCGCCGCCAACTGACGCAGTGCCGTGCGTAACAGCCCCGCCTGCTCCGGCAAGGTGGGGGCGTTGAAGGTCAGATCGACGCGCTCCGTACTCCATCCGTACAGATAACTGCCTTGGGCGCTGGGCAGCGCCTCTCGCACGAATGTGCCGCGACCGGTTTCTCCACTCACCAGCCCCATCGCCTGCAACTCCGCATAGACGCGTGTCGCCGTGACGAGTCCCAGCCCTTCACGCGCCGCGAGTTCACGGTGGGTCGGCAGGCGCGTGCCCGGGCGTAACCGTTGTGTCCTGATGTCGTCCGCCAGCCGGTCGACCAACTGCTTGTAGCGTGCTTGCGGCATGGGAAAGTGTATCCATGACAATTATTTGATTGTCATGATTATCGGTTTTACGATGCCGCAATACAACGTCGCTCTACAACGCCGCTCTACAACGCTGCAACCCACGAGGCCCCCATGCGCTCCACGCACATTGCCATTCTGACTTTTGAAGGTTTCAACGAACTCGACTCGCTGATTGCGCTCGGTATTCTCAATCGGGTCAAACGTCCCGGCTGGCGCGTGTCGATCGCGTGCCCGACCGGCAAGGTGCGGTCGATGAACGGCGTAGTGATGGAAGCGCAGGCGTCGCTGGAGGACGCGTGTGAGGCCGACGCTGTGCTAGTGGGCAGCGGCTTGCTGACCCGCGACGTGGTGGCCGATCCTGCGTTGATGTCGCGGCTGCGTCTCGACCCGGCGCGTCAGTTGATCGGCGCGCAGTGCTCGGGCACGCTGGTCCTTGCCAAGCTGGGGCTGTTGAATGGGGTCGCCGCGTGCACCGATCTCACGACGAAGCCGTGGGTGCAAGAGGCTGGTGTGCCGGTGCTCGATCAGCCGTTCATGGCGAAAGGCAACGTGGCGACTGCTGGCGGATGTCTCGCCTCACAGTATCTGGCGGCGTGGATGATCGCGCGTCTGGAAGGTTTCGAAGCGGCGCGCAGCGCGATGCACTACGTGGCGCCAGTCGGCGAGAAAGTCGAATACGTGACACGCGCGATGGCAAATATTTCGCCGTATCTTCACGACACTCCCGAGGCGGCGCTCGTCGGCGTGTGAGCCGCGCGCGTCAGGGGAGTGTCGTTTGCGTTGGGGCAGTTCAGGCTGCCCGGCGCACCAGCCGCAGGCCGCTCGCGATACATCCGGCCGCGGAGAACGCGGCACCCCATGCAAGCGCCAGCGTGGAGCCATGCGTGCCGACGAGTCCGAACGCCAGCGCGACCAGTGCCGCGCCCGTGGCCTGACCGAGCAGGCGCGACGTGCCGACCATGCCGCTCGCGCCGCCACTGCGCTCGGGCGGTGCGCTATGCATGAACGCCTTCAGGTTCGGCGACTGGAAGAAACCGAAACCCAGACCGCACAACGCCATGCGCCAACTGATGTCCCAGACTTCGGCATGCGCGGGCATCACGGCCAGCAAGGTCATGCCGAGACTCAGCATGCCAAGACCGATGGCGCCCAGCATGCCGGCGGGATAACGGTCCGACAAACGTCCCGCGACCGGCGCAATCGCCGCCACGAAGAACGGCCACGGCGTCATCAGAAAACCGGTCTCGATCGGGCTGCGATGCAACACATTCTCGAAGTAGAACGGCAGCGAAACGAGTCCGAGGCCTTGCGTCGCAAACGCGCAGATGGCCGTCACGGTCGATAGCGCGAACGCCGGCAGGCGCAGCAAATCGACCGGCAGCATCGGGGCGCGATGGCCACGTTCGCGGCGAATCAGTGCCCAGCCGCAAACCACCGCACCCACGAAACACGCGAGCGTCAGACGCCAGTCGGCCTGTTGCGCACTTTGCCCCAGCGCGAAGATCAGCAGCGCGAACGTCATGACGTTGAGCAGCGCAGCTACCGTGTCGGGTTTGTGTTCGCTGCGTGGCGTGTCGGGCAGATTACGCCGTCCGAAAGCGAGTGCGAGCAGGCCGGTCGGCACGTTGATCAGGAACAGCCACGGCCAGTTGCCCACCGAGAGCACGAGCGACGCAATGGTCGGCCCGATGGCGAACGAGATCCCGACGATGAGTGCGTTCAACCCGACGCCGCGCCCCAACTGATGCGGCGGATACAGGAACCGGATGAGCGCGATGTTCACGCTCATCACCGCGGCCGCGCCCACGCCTTGCAGCAAACGCGCCACGGCGAGAAACGCGAGTGACGGCGACAGCGCGCACAGTATCGACGAGATCAGGAAGACCGCTACGCCCGCCATAAACACGCGCTTATGGCCGACGCGCTCGCCCAGCGACGCGAACGGCAGCAGCGTGGCGACCATCGCGAGTTGATAGGCGTTGACGATCCATACGGAAGCCGACGGCGTGGTGTTCAGATCGATCGCCATCTGCGGCAACGCAGTGTTGCAGATGGCGGTGTCGAGGCTGGCCAGCGAGACGGCAAGCAGAATCGCCGTCATGGCCAGACCGCGGCCGTTGGCCGGCGGTTCGTGCGTCTGGGTTGCGCGGGTCACACTCGCAGCAGCGGAGGCGCTCGCCGCCGGGGTGGCGGCGGTCGGGGGCAGCGATGACATGACGGATCAGCCCTCGGCCAGAATTTGGCGGATGGCCTGTTCGAAGACTTCCGGCGGCTGACCGCCGCTCACGAGATGGCGATTGTTGAAGATGATCGCGGGCACCGAGCTGATGCCGAGATTCTGATAATGACGCTCCAGCGCACGCACCTGCTCGGCGTATTCATCGGTGGCGAGAATTTCGCGAGCGCGCGCGGGATCGAGCCCGGCCTGACTGACGGCATCGACCAGCACTTCCGGATCGCTCGTGCGCTTGCCGTCAACGAAATACGCGCGGAACAAGGCTTCTTTGAGCGCGAGTTGCTTGTCGTTGCCGACGGTCTGTGCCCAGTGGAGCAAACGATGCGCGTCGAACGTGTTGTAGGCGTGCGTGCGCAGATCCATGCGCATCGGGAAGCCTTCCGCTTGCGCGCGGGCGCTGATGTTGGCCTGATTCTGCGCGAGTTGCTCGGGCGAGAGACCGTACTTGCGCGACATGTAATCGGCAAGCGGTACGCCTTCGACGGGCATATCGGGGTTCAGCTCGAAGGGGCTGAAGTGCAGGTCGGCGTTGACCTCGTCGCCCAGACGGCCGAGGGCAGTCTTCAGGGAGGCAAGGCCGATAGCGCACCAAGGGCACGCGACGTCGGAGACAAAATCGATGTTGAGGGTGGCTGGCATGGGCTAACGGCGCCGTGGCGGCGCGTGCAATGAAAAACGCGCCGCCTTGGCGCGACGCAACTTCGCAATCGTCGCACAAATCGCCTGATCGCGCCCGGACCGGACTCGCGTGCAGGCAGGGCCGGCAGCGTTGATGCCGTCCGGGGCCAGATGCGTTAGCATCGTCGGAACATTGCGCGGACTCCGTTGAATCCGCTGACTCCGTCGACTCTTTTTCTGCCCCCATGACAAACGACGTTCATTTCTACGACCCGGCCCAAGGCCACGGCCTCTCGCACGACCCGTTCAAGGCGATTGTCGCGCCGCGCGTCATCGGCTGGATTTCCAGCCGGGACGCGCAAGGGCAGGTTAACCTCGCGCCGTACAGCTTCTTCGGTGCGTTCGCGACGTTCCCGCCGATCATCGGCTTCTGTAGCGAAGGCTTCAAGGATTCGATCGCGAATATTGAAGCGACGCGCGAGTTCGTCTGGAATCTGACCAGCAAGTCGCTCGTCGAGCAGATGAACAAGTCCTCCGCACCGGTGGCGAGCGATGTCGACGAGTTCGAGTTGGCCGGGCTGACGAAAGCCCCCGGCGTCAACGTGGACGTGCCGCACGTGGCCGAGTCGCCCGCCTCGCTCGAGTGCAAGCTGTTGCAGGTGGTTCGGCTGCACGATCTCGATGGCAAGCCGATGAACAACTGGCTGGCGCTCGGGCAAGTGGTCGGCGTGCATATCCGCCGTGAGTTTCTGCGCGACGACGGCACCTTCGATACCTTCAAGGCGCATCCGGTGATGCGCGCCGGCTATCTCGGCGACTATGCCGAAATCGGCCCGATGTTCGATCTGCGCCGGCCGAAGGCGTAACGCCTACCGCCTACCGCCTACCGCTTCAACATCCTCCGCACGGCGTGGGCGTTTCTCTGCCCACGCGTCACCCCCCAATCCCTGCATTTTCCGCAATGCGCTATTGACGAAATCGACGCGGCGCACGATTGACATCGTCACGGGTTGCACGGCGTCCACCGGTGGACATTGCGGGGCGGGGCTGCACGTACGCCCTCATTCATCGACCGGCCGGTCGGAAAATGCGCTCGCAATCATTTGTAAAATTTGCTGCGGTGCAAAATGTTTTCGAGCCGCGTATGCTTGCGACCTTCATTGACGCCGCCGCGCCTGGCGTCCCTTCCTGCGGGCATTGATATGCCTTGATTAGCGCGCATCGCCACGGGTGATGCGTGCGGGGTCGATTCGTGCCTGGCTGCGTCGATGGAGAGCTTCTGCTCTCTGTTTTTGTTGCAGCACACCAGGACTCTCCCCCCATGTTTCCCATCCTGTCGCTTCTTATCTGGACACCTATTCTGGCCGGCGCGCTCATCATGCTGCTCGGGCAGGACCGCCATCCCAACGCCGTACGCTGGACATCGCTCGCCGCCGCCGTGGTCGCTGCGTTGCCGATCATTCCGCTCGTGCGCGGCTTTCGCACGCGCGTGGCGGATATGCAATTCGTCGAGCACTTCCGCTGGATCTCGTCGTTCGATGCATCGTGGCACGTCGGTATCGATGGCCTCTCGCTTTGGCTCGTGGCGCTGACCGGCGTGACGACCATCATCGTGGTGCTGGCCTCGTGGCGCGCGGTGACCACGCGCATGAGCGCCTACTTCGGCAGCTTCCTCGTGCTCTCCGGGCTGATGCAGGGCGTGTTCACGGCGCAGGACGGCATGTTGTTCTTCGTGTTCTTCGAAGCCACGCTGCTGCCGCTGTATCTGCTGATCGGTGTGTACGGGCGCGCCAATCGCACGCGCGCGGCGGTGAAGTTCTTTTTCTTCTCGCTGACCGGCTCGCTGATGATGCTGCTCTCGATGCTGTATCTGTACATGCAGACGCAGAGCTTCGATCTCGCGCGCTGGCACGAGCTGCATCTGCCGCTGGCGGTGCAAGTGATGCTGTTCATCGGATTCCTCGGCGCGTTCTCGGTCAAGGTACCGATGTGGCCGGTACATACGTGGCTGCCCGACGTTCACCTCGATGGTCCGACGGGCGCAGCCGTTATGCTCGGCATGTTGAAGATGGGCGGCTACGGCCTGCTGCGATTCAATCTGCCGCTGCTGCCGGATGCGAGCCACTTCGTCGCGCCGGTGATGGTGGTGCTGTCGTTGATCGCGGTGATCTACGCAAGCCTTGTGGCGCTCGTGCAGACCGACCTGCGCAAGCTGCTGGCGTATTCGGCCGTGGCGCATATGGGGCTGGTGACGCTCGGCCTTTTCCTGTTCTCGGAGATGGGCACCGACGGCGCGGTGATGCAGATGATTTCGTATGGCATCGTCTCGGGCGCCATGCTGCTGTGCACGGGTATGTTGTACGACCGCACGGGTAGCTCGTCGATCGACGCATACGGCGGTGTGGCCGCGACGATGCCGCGTTTCGCCGCGTTCGCGATGCTGTTCTCGATGGCTAACGTGGGCATGCCGGGCACGTCGGGTTTCGTCGGCGAGTTTCTGGTGTTGATGGGCGCCATCAAGGCCAACTTCTGGATCGGCGCGCTCGCCTCGTTGACGCTGGTGCTCAGTGCGGCCTACACGCTCTGGATGTACAAGCGCGTGATTTTCGGGCGCGTTGGCAATGCGAGCGTGGCGTCGCTCAAGGACGTGAGCCGTCGCGAATTCGCGCTGCTCGGGGCCATGGCGGTGATGGTGCTGGCCATCGGCCTTGATCCGAAGCCGCTCACCGACGGCATCGATGCGACGGCGATTCAGGTGGTGCAGGGGATCGAACAACACCGCCTGCCCGCTAACGATCCGGGCAGCAGCGAAGTGGCGGGGCGCCGCCATGGCGACGCCGCCGGGCACGCTGCGGTAACGGTGAAGGGTGTGCAGCCGGACGCCTGAAGGCAACGGGTTGTGTAGAAAGAGGGGGCTAGCGCGAGCTTGCCCCCTCTTTTCTATTCACTGGCTCGATGAACTTCCCGGCCGCCAACGAGTGTGAGGCTGGCCTGCACGGTGAGCAGCGCTTCGTCGGAAGCCGTCAGCGGATCGGTGTTCAGAACGGCCAGATCGGCCCATTTACCGACGGCGAGGGTGCCTTTCAGCGATTCCTCATAGCTCAGGTACGCGCCATTGCGCGTGACCGTCTCGAGCGCCTGCATGCGAGTGAGCCGTTGGTCCAGTCCAATGATCTGGCCGGTCGTGCGCTCTGTTCTGACGACGCTGGCCCACACTGCACTGAAGGGGCTCACGGGAATATTGTCGCTCCCCGAGGCGATGTCGATGCCGGCTTCGAGCAGCGTGCGCTGCGGGACGAAGTGATTGCCGTTGTCGTGTTCTTGCAGACGTGACGCGCCATTCTTCCAGAGCATGTAGAACGGAATGGTCGTGACGCGCAGGCCGAGACGTTTGATTCGCGCGAAGTCTGCCGGATCGGTGCGGCCCACATGCTCCACGACCCAGCGCCGTCCGGCTAACGGGAAGCGTTTGTCGATGGCGTCGAACACGTCGAGTACCTCGCTCAACCGGTCGATCACGACGCTGTGGACACGCAGATCGAATTCTGCGGCGAGCCACGCGTAGTCGCTGAAATCTTCAATGCGATTGGCCCATTCGACGAAGCCCGACCATCCGGTATTCGGCAGCACCTTGCGCACGGCGCGCGCGGTGGCAGGCGAGCCACCCAGTCCGATGAACACGCCGGCAACCGAGAACCACGGGTCGCCCAGCCCGTTGCCTCGTGCAAACGACAACCAGTCGCGCATGGCCAGACGCGCTTCGGCGGCATCGTTCCACGTGGGGCTGACGCACAGGCGAGTGCGCATCGTCAGTTCTCCCGCCTCCCACAGCGCGCGGTAGACGGCGATGCTTTCCGGCGCGGAGCCGTGGCCCTCGTACACGCTTGTCGTACCGAAGGCGTGGTACAGCGGGAGCGAGCGGCGCAGTCCTTCGAGTCGATCGGCAAAGCCGAAGGCGGGTACCTGAGACAACACGGAGAACTCGATCAACGGCCGCTTGTTGGTCTCCACGATTACGCCGGAAGGTCTGCCGTCGGCGCCGATTTCGATGTTGATCCCATCGCAGTCCGGGCACGTGTCGGCATGGATGCCATTGCGCGCGAGTGCCAGCGAATTGAGGGCGCTGAAGCCCGGCGGAACGCCCCAGTTACCGAACAGCCCGGGAATGTACACGGGATGATCGGGCGCAACGGCGTCCAGCTCGTAGCGGTCCGGCATGCGCTTTTCCGCCAGCGTCAGCGGGCCGTCGAAATAGAACGGCGGCTGGCCCACCGGCATGGTGATGATCCACTCGCCTTTGGGAACGCGTTGTACTTCGTGTCGAATGACGTCGAGCACGTCGGACAACTGGCGCGCATGGGCAAGCGACGGGCGCAGCGTTTTCAGCCCCTCGCGCTCCATATGCGCATGCGCGTCGATGACGCCGGGGATGACCGTCCGGCCATCGAGGTTCACCGATCGGGTATGGGGCGCCTGCGATTGCGCTCGCACCTCGGCGTCGGTGCCCACGGCGACGATACGATCGCCTCCGATGGCAACGGCCTGTGCCGGTGCGGCGCCGCGCTCCATGGTGAGGACTTGCCCGCTATGCAGGATGAGATCGGCTTTGGCGGTCATCGCTTCGCCTCCGCCCCGTACCACGGAAACATGCGGTGCAGCAGCCACGCAAACAGCTGATCGGCCACGAAACCCACCGCGCCGAGATAGATCAGGCCGACGAACATGATGTCGACGCGAAATACCAGATGCGCAAACGAAATCAGATAGCCCAGTCCTTTCTCTGAGCCGACCAGCTCGGCCGCGACGAGGACCACGAACGAGACCGACGTCGCCTGCCGGAGTCCGGCGAACACGAATGGCAGTGCCGCTGGCAACGCCACCTGTAGGGCGATGGCGATCGGCCGCGTGCCGAGCGATGCCGCCGAACGCAGGTACGCCGGCGAGATGTCGCGTACGCCGAAGAACGTGTTGATCCACACGGGGAAGAACGCGCCCCATGCGATGAGCATGACCTTGGAGAGATCGCCTAAGCCGAACCACACGATCGCCAACGGCACGATGGCGATGGACGGGATGGCCCGCAGCCCGTGCAGCACCGGATCGCTCAGGTGACGCAGCGTGGCGAAATGACCGGTCAGTACGCCCGCGATGACGCCGAGCGATGAGCCCAGCAGAAAGCCCCACAGCGCGCGTTGCAGGCTGGCGGCGATGTGTGGCCATATTTCGCCCGTTCCCCAAGTCATTTCGGCGAACACGCCCGCGACGCGTGAGGGCGGCGGGAACATGTTGAGGTTGATGCCCGGGATCAAGCGGGGGCCGACCTCCCAGACCGCCAGAAAGATCAGGCAGCCGAGCACGCCCAGCAGCGACTGCCTGCCGACGGCGCTCCAATGGCGGGTGCGGCGCTTTTGCCGCACGGCGTCCTCGATGGCGCGGCGTTTGAGAGTGTCCTGATGGCTTACCTGTCTTTGGGGCGCTGGGTTCGCACGCACTTCAGGGGTGTCCGTGAAGTGGGCGACGTGCGCGACATTGGATTGAGGGTTGGCGCTCACGCTGCGCTCTCCGTCGTGTTCAGTGATTCGAAAGCCCGGCTGATGCGTTCGTAGATTTGACCGAACGCCGGATCGCCGCGCTCGCGCGGGTAGGGCAGGGGCACGTCGATGATGTCGTGGATGCGTCCCGGGTGCGGGCTCATGACGACGACACGCTGGGCGAGGAATACCGCCTCTTCGATGTTGTGCGTAATGAAGAAGATCGAGAGTTTCAGCTCGCGCCAGACGCGCAACAGTTCGTCTTGCAGCAGCGCACGCGTCAGTGCATCGATGGCGGCGAAGGGTTCGTCCATGAGCAGGACGCGTGGCTCGGTGGCCAACGCGCGCGCAACGGCAACACGCTGGCGCATGCCACCCGACAACTCGAACGGATAGCGATCGCCCGCATGCGCCAAACCGACGAGCTTGAGCAATGCCTCTGCGCGGGCGCGCCGTTGTGAACGGTCGACGCCTTGCTGCTTCAAACCGAATTCCACATTGCGTCGTGCCGACAGCCACGGGAACAGCGCGTATTCCTGAAAGACGACACCACGGTCGGGGCCCGGCCCCTCGATCGGTTGGCCGTGCGCCGTGACCGTGCCCAAGGTCGGTTTGATGAACCCGGCAATCATGTTGAGCAACGTCGTTTTGCCGCAGCCGCTGGGGCCGATGGCGCAGACGAACTCGCGGTCGTTGATGTCCAGATCGACGTCGGTCAGCGCCCAGTTCAGGTCGCCGGTTCGCGTGGTGTATAGCTGCGAAACGCCTTGTATCGAGATCGCAGGTGTCGCCGGCGCAAGCGCTGCGGCGCGCGGGGCGGCGCTCACGACAGTGTCACCCGGTCTGGCGCGACGGCTTTAAGCGCGTCGGTGTAGACGAGCTTCTTGTACAGCGTGCGCAGATCTTCCTTCGGGCGCTGGGCCAAGCCGGCATTGATCGCCCATTCGCCGTTGAGCACGAGGTCATCGAGCAGGCGATTGTCCAGGCGCACGCCGACTTGCATGGTGCCAAAACCGGCTTGTGTGGCGGCAATTGAGGTCTTCGTGCGTTCTGCCACCAGTGCGACGGCTTCCTGCGGTTGTCCTCGATAGAACTTCTCCGCGGCCAGCAGCGCGCGCACGGCGCCTTCCACCAGCTTGGGCTGCTGACGTACGACCGATTCCGGGGCCGTCAGCACGTAGTGGCTCACGAAGACTTTTTCCAAGCCCGTGTCGGGCAGCAGGCGAACCAGTCCGGGGTAGTCGGCCACAGCTTTCTGGCCGGAATCGAATCCCCATGCGAAGGCGTCCACGCCATTCTTTCCGATCGCCGTGACCACGTCGCCGCCGCCCACGTTCACCAACGTCACGTCCTTGAGACTGAGACCCCACAGCGAGAGATAGCGCGACAGGAAGTAATGCCCGCTGGTGCCCAGCGGGGTGGCGATACGCTTGCCTTTGAGTTGCGCGGGGGTGTCGATGCCACGGTCGGTGCGGGCTGCGACCACCATGCCGCTCGACAGGCGTGTGAACTCGGCCACGATGACGGTATTGACGCCGTTGGCACCGGCAAGCCCGACGACGCTGTCGGTGGTGGTGGCGAACTGAGCTTTGCCTGCCTGCACGGCATCGAACGCGAGTCGGCCGGACGTGAAGGCCAGCGTTGTCGCCTCGATGCCTTGCGGCTGCCAGTAGTTCTTGCTCGACACCAGATACGGGATCGCCCAACTGAAGCCTTGGCTTTCCGCGACCACAATTTTGTCGGCGGCGCGGGCAACCGGTGTGAGGCTCAACCCCATGCCGAGTGCGCCCAGCGTTTTGACGAATCCCCGACGATCCATGCTCAACTTCTCACTCATGATCAACCTTCTTTTATCGTTACCGTGGTCAGTCTTCGCAGCCCGGAATGGACTGTTCTCTTGTCATGCCGTCTTGTCGACATGACGATTCATCGGCGCGGCGATTAGCCGTACGGGTCGGGAAGCTGCCCCGTGAGCAGCCACTGTCCGAGCGCTTTCTGCCGATAGTCGAGCGGGTCGTGAAGCGTGTGCACGCGCACGTTGCGCCAATAGCGGTCGAAGCCGTCGCGGCGCGTGGTGGCGCTCGCGCCCATGAGTTCGAAGATGTCGGCGGTGATGTCGAGCGCTGTGCGACCGGCGTGCAAGCGTGCTGCACTGATGCGCAGGGCAACTTCGCCACGCGCTTGCGCACTCAGGTCGAGGCCTGTTTGCCAAGCGCGTTCGAATTCGACGAGCGCGTCGTCGGCGAGCAGTACGGCGGCTTTCAGGCGCGGCCACAGACCACCGGTGCGGAGTTGCAGTAGCGCGTCTTCACTGGCGGCAGCGACGCCCGCCATGGCCCACGGGCGGGCGCGTTCTCTGACGTAGGCGACGGCGTCTCTTAGCGCGCCAAGTGCGTTGCCAAGATAGATTTCTGTGAGGATGAGTTGCCCGATCAGATTGCGCAGCGTGGCGCGTGGGCTGCTGGCGACCCCGGGAGGGCCGAGCACTTCCGATGCGCTCACGGCGACGCGATCGAAGGTGATCGTGCCGCTGTCGGTCTGTCGCTGCCCGAGGTTGTCCCAATCGTCGTTGACGGTGATGCCGGCGCGTTGCGTGGGGATCGCGAGGAAGAGGCGATCGCCGGGGGCGTCACCCAGCGTGACCGAAATGTTGAGCATGTCGGAGCCTTGCGCGCCCGAGCAGAAGCTCTTGATGCCGTTGAGCTCGAACCCCGTCGACGTGCGTGTGACGGTGAGCCGCGTGTCGCGGGCATTGACGGCGTTGCCCCAGAACCAGCGATGTTCAGTAGTGTTGCCGAGATAGTGGGTTTGCTGTTCGGGCGAGGCGAACAGGCGGATGGACGCGACTTGCAGGTGCTGGAAGCCGAAGAGATGAGCGAGTGAACTGTCTTCGACGGCCAGACGTCGTACCGCGCGCAAGATCAGCGGCCAGTCGGCACCGAGACCACCGAAGTCGCGCGGGACGGCGAGCGCGAGAAGGCCGCTGTTGCGAAGCACTTCCCGCTCGTGCCAAGCCGTACCGCCGTCTCGATCGCGTTGCGCGGCCGAAGATTTCAGCGCGTTCGCGACGCGGATGACTTCTGCGGCATGTTCACCGAATTGGTGTGCTGGCACCCATTCGTCAAGGAAAGGCTCATCCATGCTTCCACTACTCGTCTGATGCTTGTCTGATAGTCCGGGGTGGCCTGAACAGGCATGAACAGCCACCCGACGCACTATAGGGAGCGCGACACATGAACCAAACCAATATTTGCGTATTAGGTTATCTGCGAGGCCGTCGCGGCGGGTTGCCAGCGAGGTAGTTCTGACGGGACTGCCGGCCGGGTGATAGGGTGGCCGGCAGTCTGAACGGAGTGGATTACAGCTTGCCGCAAAGTGCGCCGGTGAGCCCGGAGATCACGGAGTCGCCGTTGAGGGCGACGTCGGATTTATCGATGACGGTGCCGTCGAAATTCAGTTCGTACATGGTGCCGAAGCCGCGTTGGCAGTCGGCGACCGCGATGACGTATTCGCTGTACGCGAAGGTCTTCTTGCTCAGGTCGTCCTTGCGGGACAACGCAGCGATCGAGGGTTTGCCTTTGAAGCTGCGGCGTTGGACCGTATCGGTCTTGAGCATGTAGCGATTGCCGGATTTCTCCGCGACCGAGCCCACTTCCCATACGTTGTCGTTGTCTTGTCGCGAGACCTTACCGGTGTCGTCATCCCAACTGAGGCAGGCGAGGCTGCCGAGATTGTCGGCGACGGAGGGGCCGAAGCGCACGAAGGCATCCTTGCCTAAGAACTGACCTTCCATGCCGTTGTAGTAGACGTAGCCGTAGCCCTTCTTGCAGGATTCCAGCAACACGAAGGCCTGACCGTACTCGTAAGTGCCTTTCGATTTGTTGCGGGTCTGGTACAGATATTTGTAGCCGTTGTTCTTCTTGCCATCGACGTTCATCAGACCGCCGCTGCCTTTCTTTGCCTGCCACGTGTAACCGGGCGACTCCGCCGCGGTGATCCAACTTCCCGAATCGGCGGCGCTCGCCGTGTTGACGATAGCAACGCCCATCAGAACCCCCAGTACCGCTTTTACCGACATGCTTATTCTCCGCAGCATTGATTCATCGGGGCGACTTCCCGCACCCGCTTCTCCATCAGACAGCCTGATATCTACCGACACGTCGTCCGGAGCCAGAACGTTACTTCGGCATGTGCGATGGAAACTTTAGGGGAGGGACTTGCGAAGAAAGCGGGAGGCGGTGCGGCGGCGGGCAGAAAAGAAAAAGGGCTGCACGATGTGCAGCCCTTCGAATTCGTTTGGTAGGCCGTGCGGGACTCGAACCTGCGACCAACGGATTAAAAGTCCGCTGCTCTACCAACTGAGCTAACGACCCAACGAAGAAAAAGATTATAGCGATGACTTCGCTATAGTGTCAATACTTGTATGGCGCGAATATGTCAGTTCGCCCATGATTACTCGCATACTGCGCGGAATTTCCTCAAACGCTGCGCTCAATACGCCACATTTGGTATTTGAACGCGCAGACGCCGCCCACGAGAATCGCCACGATCGCCACGAACGAGCCCAACGCCAGCGTCGACACGCCCGACAACCCTTGGCCCACCGTGCAGCCCAACGCCGTCACGCCACCGAAGCCCATCAACACGCCGCCCACCATGTGATTGGCCGTGTCCTCGGTGCCGTGAAAACCTTCCCACCGGAACGTGCGCGATACTAGCGCATAAGCGAACGACCCGACGATCACGCCCAGCACGCTCGCGATGCCCAACGTGATCACGTTGCTCGTGTCGCTCCACATCATCAGCCAGTACAGCGTGTAGGCCAGCGGCGAGACGAACGACAACGCTTCCATCTTGCCGGAGTTGGTGGCGACGAAGCTCTCTTCCAGCGTGTTCGGATTTTCTGCGACGTAACCGATCTTGCCCGACACGTACCACAACGCCACGATGATGGCGCCGACCACAAGGCCGCCCAGCAAGTTGTCGAACGTCCAGAATTCTCGGCGCGCGAGCGCGGCGATCACAAACGCACCGCCAATCACCAAGCCCAGCATCAGCTGTGCACGATGCAGGTCGCCCCCAAACACGCCATTCAATAACGTCGGCAGATCCTGTGACGTGGCAAACGTCGTCTGCACGCTGTCGAGTGCCGCAACACGCCAGACCGCAAACAAGCCCTTGAGCGTCATGTACGCCGACAGGCCGATCATCACGAACACGAGCAGCGATTTCAGATTGCCGCCGCCGATGCGCACGAGCGTCTTGCTGCCGCAACCGGACGCCAGCACCATGCCGAAGCCGAACAACCAGCCGCCGACAAGGTACGAGAGCCACGTGAAGCGCGGCGTCGTGTAGATCGCCTTGATCGGATCGATGATGCCAAGCGAGGCCAGTACGCCGGTGCCGATGGTGGCTACGCCAATGGCCAGCCACCACATGCGCATGCGGTTCCAGTCACCGATGTTCACGATGTCGGAAAGGGCGCCCATCGTGCAGAAGTGGGTGCGTTGCAAGACGGCGCCGAACACGAAGGCTAGGCCGAAGGTGAGCCACACAACGGTGTGGGAGATGGCAGTGAGATCGACGTCTGTCATGAGGCGAGACCGGCCGTGCCCGGCCGTTCAATGCATGGTCGCGAGCCGCGGGGCGCAGCCGGCTATTGTTGTTATCTGACGCGCATTTCACGATCGGTGAATGCACGTCGCGGGTGCGGTCGCCATGTCGCGCAGGCCGTTGACCTGTGCGCATCCCCTGAGACGCCGCGCCTCGTACGCTTGGAAAGTCCGTATTCTACTTGAGCTCGTGTGTCGCGCCTTGAAACGACAACGCCGCCCTGAGGCGGCGTCATACGTTTTGACGAGTGACCTGACACGGGAAGCAGGTTCGCACAACCTCCCGAGGGGCGTCTTACTTCAGCTTGGCCGCACGCTTCTTGGCCTCCGCTGCCGATTCGGTGTCCGGGTACTTGGCCACCAGATCCTGCAACGTTTTCTTAGCTGCCGCCGTCTGCCCGGATTCGGCCTGATTACTGGCGATTGCCAGCATCGATTCGGCCGCCTTCGGACTCGTCGGATACTTCGCCACGACCCCTTGCAGCGTCGCAGTCGAGCCCTTCAGATCCTTATTGGCATACTGCGCATTGCCAAGCCAGAACTGTGCTTCGGGCTGATACGGGCTGTCGGGATACTTGGCCGCGAAGGTCCGGAATGCCACTTGCGCACCCTTGTAGTCACCGTTGCGGAATTTCGTCAGCGCGGCGTCAAAGACATCTTTCTCGCCCGGTTGGACGGTGCCTGTCACGCCGCCGACGGTCATCTGCTGCGGTTCGAATTTCTTCAGACGACCGTCGAGGTCGTTGTAGAAGTCCTTCTGACTCTGTTGCAGGTTCGCAAGCTGGTTTTTCAGATCTTCGTTCTGACCGCGCTGGTCGGCCAGATCACGCTGCAACTGCTGGATCTGGTTGTTCAAATCCAGCACGTTGCGCGTGAGCCCCTCGATCCGCTGCTTGTCTGAATCCAGACGGCTGCGGATATCGAGGATCGCTTTGCGCGCCTCGTCGTCGTCGAACAATCCGGCATGTGCGAGCGGGCTCAGCAACGTCGTGCCGAGCGTCGCTGCACAGATCAGGTTTTTAAGCAAACGAGACGTCATGGCGATTCAATCAATAAGCCAGATCGGCGCGACGATCTTGCGCCCAGCTAGCTTCGTCAGTACCGGTGGCTTTTTCCTTACCCAGCGAAACGGCTTCCATCTGGTTGGTGTTGGCGCCCAGTGCCGACATGGCCTTCACGACAGCTTCAGCACGCTTCTGACCCAGGGCCAGGTTGTACTCGCTCGTGCCGCGCGGGTCGGTGTTGCCCTGAACCAGCACGTGACGTTGTGCGTACTTGGCCAGGAAGGCAGCGTGTGCCTGGAGCAGCGGGGTGTACTGTGCATCGACCGAGTACGCGTCGAAGCCGAAGTACACGCTGCGCTTGGCGAGCGGGCCGTTCGGGTTGTTCAGTTCGTCAGCCGATGCGTCGACGGGGGCGACAGCGCGGGCGTCCGTGGTGGTCTGACCCTTGTTGGCGTTAGCCTGGTCGTCGAGCTTCACGCCCGACGAGCAAGCTGCCAGAGCGGCCAGCGAAGAGATGGCGAGGATATTACGAAGCAGGGAACTCATATGAGCCTCCATTGATGTTGCTGTTGATGTTATTGCATGAAAGGGCCCCAGGAGGGTTCGCGAACTTCCCCTCCCCGAACCTGAAGAATCTGCCGGGTTTGCCCGTCCACCGATACTGCCGCGAGAACCTTACGGCCCCCGGATTGCGTTGCATAAAGAATGTACTTGCCGTTCGCGGCAAAGCTCGGTGACTCGTCGTGGCTGGTGTCGGTCAGAGCCGTAACATCGCCAGTACTCATGTCCTGCACGCACAGCTTGAACCCGCCGCCTTGGCGAGCGATGAACGCGAGCAACTTCCCATCGGGGCTCACTCGCGGGCTGACGTTGTAACTCCCCTTGAAGGTCACGCGCTGTGCAGCGCCATCACCTTCGCCCCCGGCCGGCATCTTGTAGATTTGCGGACCACCGCCACGATCGCTCGTGAAGTAGATCCATTTACCGTCGGGAGAATACTGCGGTTCGGTGTCGATCGCGCCGCTGCGCGACAGACGCTTGAGGCCGCCGCCATTGGCGTTGACCTGATAGATCTGCGTGTTGCCATCGCGCGAGAGAGCCACGGCCAGACGGCTGCCGTCCGGCGACCATGACGGTGCCGAGTTGTTGCCCTTCTCATTGGCCAGCACGGCACGACGGCCCGTCGGCAGATCGTGGATGTACACCACCGGCTTGCGCTTCTCGAACGAAACGTACGCCACCTTGGTGCCGTCCGGCGACCACGCCGGCGAGATGATCGGTTCGCGGCTGTTCAACGCGACGCGGGCATCCTGGCCATCGGAGTCCGAAATCTGGAGCTGGTAGGTCGAGCCGGTATGCAGCACGTACGACAGACGCGTTGCGAACACGCCGCGATCGCCCAGCAGCTTTTGATAAATATAGTCGGCAATCTTGTGGGCGGTCAGGCGCAGGTTGGCCGCCGACGAGGTGAGTGCGAGGCCGCCCAGCGGCTGGCCGCTCACGGCGTCGTAAAGACGGAAGCTCACCTGGAAGTTGCCATTGCCGGCCGGGGCGATGGTGCCCGAGACGAATGCGTTGGCGCCCTTGGCTTTCCACGTGCCGAGATCGACCGAGTCGTCCACGCCAACCGTTGCACCGCCCGTATCGATTTGATTGAAGCGGCCGCTATTGCTCAGGTCGGATTTGACGACGGCAACGATGTCCGTCGGCGCGGTGCCCTTGAAATTCGACACGGCAATGGGGTACCGGTTGGTACCCACGCCGGTGATGTCGACAGTCAGCGGTGTCTGCGCATGGGCGATCGTGCAAGCCGCGGTGAGCCAGGTGGCCACCACCGCACGCCATGCATATTTACTGGAAATTCGCATGCGTTCGATTGGTCAGTTGCGCGGGGCAAGCGCCATTTTTACCATACTCAGATGGAAATGGACCTGCAACGCTCGGTTTTCGTTCCCGTTGGACAACATACTCATCCTTTCGGACTAAAGCGAAGGTTGACGCTCGGGGGGGCTTTGCCGTTAGTGTCGCGCGGCAAGGGGTCGGATTTGCTGATGGCGGCCTGAACGGCGGCATCCCAGGCAGGGTTGCCGCTTGACTTCACCAACTGCATGGAAAGTACGCTGCCATCCGGCGCAAGACGTACCGCGACGACGGCCGTGGGGTTGCCATCGGTGTCGCCGCCATAAGCGATATTCGGTTTGACCTTGGCGCGCACACGGTCAGCATAACCGGCAGACGCCGTGCCGCCCGCGCCCGAACCCGTGCCACCCGCCTGCGAGCCCAGGCCATTGCCTGTCGCGCCCGGGGTGCCACCGGCCATACCGCGCAGCGAGGAAAGCCGTTGCTCACGTGCGGCGTCGGCGGCCTTCTGCGCGGCGGCCTGCTGGGCCGCCTTCGCTTTCTCGGCTTTTTCCTCAGCAGCCTTCTTCTCGGCGTCCGCTTTCTTCTGGGCGTCGGCGAGTTGTTGCTGCTTCTGTTGTTCTGCCTTCTTGGCCTCGTCTTCCTTCTGACGCTTCAGGTCGTCGGCCTTCTTCTGATCGGCAAGTTTTTGCTGGCGCGCCGCTTCATCGGCGGCAGCCTTCTTGCGAGCGAGATCGGCGGCGGCCTGCTGATCGGCCAACTGTTTTTGCTTGAGGGCTTCCTGACGCGCCTTTTCCTGCTGCGCTTCGAGCAGGCGAGCCTGTTCGGCGGCCTGCTGCTCTTGCTTGCGCTTCTTCTGCTGGAGGGCGATGTCGGCGTCTTCGGCCGGCGGCGTCGGCGCCGCGATGGCGGGCGGCGCTGGCGTCGGCGGCGGTGTCACCACCGGCGGCGTCGGCTCGGCGACTTCGGTCGGTGTCCACAATTCGGCTTCGGAGCCTGCGGGCGAGCTGTTCTGCCAGCGCATGCCGTAGAAGAGCAGCGCAAACAGCAGCGCGTGCATGAACAGCGCGAGGAGGAATGCCCGCCCCGTGCCGCGCTCATCTTTGCGCGGGCCAATGGGGCGGTCGGAACGGGCTACGGAGCTGCTCATTTTTGCTTGACGAGCAGGCCCACGCGCTTGACACCCTGGGCCTTCAGATCGGACATCACGTTCATGACGATTTCATAGCGCACCGACTTGTCGGCGGCGATGACGACCGGTTGATCCGGGTTGGCCGCCTGACGGCCTTGCAGGAAACCGGTCAGGTCGCCCGCGCTCATGCGTTGTTCGATGGTGTTCTGACCATCTTTATAGCGAATCAGCACGCGGTTGTCGGCCTCGATATTGACGACGACCGGCGGCGTTTGTTGCTGCGGACTTGCGTTGGCGACGCTGGGCAAATTGACGATCGACGGGGCCACCAGCGGGGCGGCCACCATGAAGATGACGAGCAGCACCAGCATCACGTCGATGTACGGTACGACGTTGATGTCTGCCATGGCGCGACGGCCGCGGCGAGCGTTGCGCATTGAACCTGCCATGTCTCGGCGCTCCCGGAGTGCTTAGTGAATCTGCCGTTGCAGGATGTTGGAGAACTCTTCGATGAAGCTTTCGAAGCGGATCGACAGCCGGTCGATGTCGGTGGCGAAGCGGTTATAGGCAACCACGGCAGGGATAGCGGCGAACAGGCCGATGGCGGTGGCCACCAGCGCTTCCGCGATACCCGGCGCCACATTGGCGAGCGTGGCTTGTTGCACGTTCGACAGGCCGCGGAAAGCGTTCATGATACCCCACACCGTACCGAACAAACCAATGTACGGGCTCACCGAACCGACCGACGCGAGGAACGGCAGATTGGCTTCGAGCGAGTCCATTTCACGTTGAAAGGAAGCGCGCATGGCACGACGTGCACCGTCGAGAATCGCATGCGGATCGTTCAGGCCTTTCTCGCTCGCCTTCATGTATTCGCGCATGCCCGATTCGAAGATTCGCTCGAGCGCGCCAGTCTGATGGCGGTTGTTGAGCGCGCTCTGGTAGAGCGCCTGAAGATCGCCGCCCGACCAGAAGTCGCGTTCGAAACGCTCGGTCTGGGCACGGGCACGGCGAATCGCGAAGATCTTGCGGAAGATGTGCGTCCACGACATCAACGACAGCAGCAACAGCAGGGCCATCACGGCCTGTGCGAGCACGCTGGCATGCAGGACCAGCGTAATAATGGAAAGGTCTTGATCGGGCATGGTGTGGTTATTGACTGACCGGAATTCTTGTCCCTGGGATCAGGCGGCTGCCGCGCCGCTCCCGGCGTGTGCAGCAACACTGACGGACTTGTTGGCAACAATGGCCGATTGCATGGCGAGCCGCACGTTCGCCGGGATTCTGCCCGGACGCAATGTGTCGGCCGACACACAGCCGATTTTGATGCTGCCGCGCGCCAACAGTTCGCTGCTGCCGTCGGGCGCATCGCGCCAGGCTTCTTGCAGAAACTCGACAGTCGCGCCGCCGAGGTGCTCGATCCGGCTCCTGACGACCACGAGATCGTCCAGCCGGGCGGGGCTCAGGTAGTCGAGCGCTGTCGCGCGCACGATGAAGATCATGCCGGTATCGCGGGCCAGTTGGAGTTGTTCGATGCCGAGCGAACGGAGCCACTCGGTGCGGGCCCGTTCAAAGAATTTAAGGTAGTTGGCGTAGAACACGACGCCGCCGGCGTCAGTGTCCTCGTAGTAAACGCGGATTGACCAACTGGTATCAAAATCAGCCATGCCGCGCATTGTATCGGAACGCGGCAACAACGCCAGTCACGGAAACAGAATTTTTCAACTACGTGCAACAACGGTGCTTCAACGCGCGATTTATCCCGTTGCCGGTTCGCACCAAAGTGGGGCGGAATCGCCCCAATGCCCCGTCGGGTGGGCGATCACGCTGGCGCGCCCGGGCCGGGCGTCCCTATAATGACGGCTCGCAAGCCCCCTGATATTCGAACGAATCCGGCACGCGCATGCATGCATCATGCAATCGCCGGATTTCAGTCTGTAAAACTACCTGCGAGGCCCTTCGAAGTGACTTCCCCCGAAACGCAAGCTGCCGTCAGCTCTAATCCCCTTCGCATCGCATTTCTCGGACTGGGCGTCATGGGTTATCCCATGGCCGGTCATCTTCAACGCGCCGGTCACACGGTGACTGTCTATAACCGCACTGCCGCTAAGGCCGAGCAGTGGGCGAAAGACTACGGCGGCAAGCACGCGGCCACCCCGGCCGAAGCCGCGCGCGACGCCGATATCGTGGCTGCCTGCGTGGGCAACGACGACGATCTGCGCAGCGTGGTCCTCGGTGAGCACGGCGCGTATGCCGGCATGAAGCCGGGCGCGGTGTTCGTCGATCACACGACGGCATCGGCCGACGTGGCGCGCGAGCTCTACGCCGTGGCCCGCGAGCAGGGCCTGCATTTTGTCGACGCGCCGGTCTCCGGCGGTGAAGCCGGTGCAAAGAACGGTGTGCTCACGATCATGTGCGGTGGCGATGCCGACGCTTTCGATCGAGTGGCGCAGACGCTGCATGCCTATGGCCGTGCCGTCACCCGGATCGGTGAAGCGGGCGCCGGGCAACTGGCCAAGATGGTCAATCAGATCTGTATCGCCGGGCTGGTGCAGGGGTTGTCCGAGGCGATCAATTTCGGTCAGCAGGCCGGTCTCGACATGAAGGCCGTGCTCGACGTCATCAACAAGGGTGCGGCAGCCAGCTGGCAGATGGACAATCGCGGCCAGACGATGATCGACGGTAAGTTCGACTACGGTTTCGCGGTGGACTGGATGCGCAAGGATCTCGGCCTGTGTCTGGCGGAAGCGCAGCGTAATGGCGTGTCGCTGCCGGTCACCGCACTGGTCGATCAGTTCTATGGCGATGTGCAGGCACTGGGCGGCCGCCGTTGGGACACGTCCAGCCTGATTCACCGTCTGCGCGTGCTGTCGGGCAAGGCCTGATCGCTTGGCCGATCGATGCCAATCGATGGCGTTCGATTCGTGGATCGGTGAGCAGGTGTTGTTTTGGAGCCAGCCTTCGGGTTTATCTCCAATCGTCAGCACCTGCCGGTTGGCACTAGAATGCGGAAAACGGGACGTCGTGGTGCGACGGCACGGCGGCGGGTAACGCGGTAGGTGTGCGAGGCCGGTGTCGTGCGGGAGGAGACCGCCGCGATTGATAACGACACTTACAAAGATCCGAAAACCGGCATGAGCAATCAGTCGAACGCCGCGGCCGTCCGCGCATTCCGCATTCTTGAAATTCTCTGCGCCGCAGGCGCGCCCATGACGCTGGCGGAGATCGTCGCCGCCATCGGTCTGCCCAAACAGACCGTGCACCGCATTCTCAAGCAACTGGAAGCCGCGTGGCTGGTGACGCGCGAGGCGGGCAGCCGGCACTACGAGCCGTCGTCGCGCGTGCGTGCGCTGGCGGTCAATGCGCTGATGCATGCCGGCCCGGCTGCGGCGCGGCACGCCATTCTCCAGCAATTGGTCGATAAGCTCGGCGAGACCTGCAACCTGTCGATGCTCTCGGGCGACGATCTGGTTTATCTCGATCGTGTGGAGACCGAATGGTCGCGCCAGCTCAAGCTCTCGCCGGGTTCGCGCGTGCCGTTGCACTGCACGGCGAGCGGCAAGCTGCTGCTGGCATTTTTGCCCCGCACGCGGCGCGAGAAGCTGATTGCGCATCTGCCGCTGCGTCCCCGGGCAGAGAACACGATTACCGATCTCGAGGATTTGCGGGCCGAACTGGCCGAGACGCGCAAGCGCCGTGTGGGCACGAATAACGAGGAACATGTGCCGGGCATGATCGCAGTCGCGGTGCCGGTCATGCTCGACCGCAACCGCGCCTGTGCGGCGATTGCGGTGCAAGCCAGCGCCGAGCACTCGACGCTGGACAAGCTCATGACCTATCTGCCGGAACTTCAGGCCGCCGCCGAGACGATGGCCGCTACGTTCAACGAGTAGGCCCGGCAGGGTCAGCAGGTTCAGCAGGTTTGGCAGGCTCGGTCGCCGTAGCGGCCATCGCATCGAAGGCCTGCGTCAACTGCAAGGCGCCTTGTGCCGATTCCGCCCGAACGCGAGGCCCGATGAAGATCGGGTCGAGCACCAGAAACAGCAGATTCGGTGTGCGATAGATGAAGTCACGTTCGAAGCGCGTGCCCGTGCCGTCGGGCGTGAGCTTATAGCGCACCTCGCCTGATGGGCGGCGGTTGACTTCGCCTTCAATGCGCCATTCCAGTGGCGGCTGCGCCTCGACCACTTTCCAGTGAATGATCCCGTGCCGTCCGGCGAGACGGAATTCTTCCGCGACCTCTTCGCCCAGCGTGAGCGGATGATCGGTCGCGCCCTCGACAGCGAGCGACGCCGGATGCCACTTGGGCCAGTTGGCAGGGGTGGTCACGTAGTTGTAGACGACCTGCGGCGGCTGACGCAGGGTGATCACGTTGGTCACATGTGTCTGGCGCTCGAACGGCAGCGGGGCGAGCGACAGAACGGCAATGATGGCAACGGCGGTGAGAACGATCAGGAAGGCTCTCTTCATCGGCGCGCGCTCAGGCACCGGCGGGCGAATCGAGTTCAACGTCGACCATCAGGTCGTTGGCGAGCCCCTCGAGTACCTGACGCAGCGCATCGGTCGAGACGCTGGCGGGCACGCGAAGGCGCGCAGTGGCGCGAAACAGCGTGCCGCCGGACATCGATCCTTCGACGCACTCGGTGTCGAGCTCGTCGATGCTGATGCCGCGTGCAAAGAGCACGTGCGAGATTTCCTTGACGATGCCGGGGTGATCCTGACCGACGAGATCCAGCTGGAGCAGACGTGCACCGGGATCGGCGGCGGCGCTTTGCGCATGGGTGACCGATACGCGCAGCCCGTGGGTTTCGAGGGCTTGCAGGGCTTGCGTGAGCGTGGCGACGCGCTCGTCGGCGACCTGAAGATGCACGATGCCGGCGAACTGCCCAGCGAGATTGGCGAGTCGGCTTTCGAGCCAGTTGGCACCGGCAGCGGTGGCGCGATCGGCGATGGCGTTGACCAGCCCCGGGCGGTCCGGGCCGATCACGTTGAGAATCAGGGACGTCGTCATAGCAGGCTCCGTCGAATTAGCGCGCGAAGCTCAAGTGTAGTGCAATCGCACCAGTCGCCGCTATGGCCGTGCTTGCCGCCCTCATGGCGGCGGCGTGCTCAGGGGCCCGCGTCAGCCATGCGCAACAACGCGATGACGGTGGCGTCGTCGGTCTGTGCGAAATCGCTGTACGCGATGCTGACGGCGTAAAACGGTTGCGGCATCTCAAGGCAGATGACGGCATCGGCCAATGGCTGGAGCCGTGCCACGGCGTCGTGCGCGCCGACCGGCGCACAGGCGACGAGCGGCCCGGCACCGAGCCGTCGCAAGGCGCGCAGCGCGGCGGTCATGGTCGCGCCGGTGGCGATGCCGTCGTCGACCACCACGACCGGTTGTCCCGCGACGCGCGGCGCCCCGCGCCCCGGTGTGTAGGCCTGACGCCGTTGCTGCAACAACGCCCGCTGACGCGACGTTTCCCGTGTGAGATAGACGCCGGTGGCGCCGAGCGACAAGGCATGGTCGGCGAGAAAGATGCCACCGAATTCGTCGACCGCGCCCACGGCCAGCTCGCTCTGATGCGGCGCGCCGAGTTTATGGGCGAGCAGCACGTCGAGCGTACCGTTCAGTTGTCTGGCAATGGGCAGGGCGACGGGCACGCCGCCGCGCGGGATCGCCAGCACGAGCGGCGGGGCGCAGCGCGAGAGTACGGCGTGCGAGGCGAGAACTTCGGCGAGGGCGTTGCCGGCAGCGGCGCGATCGAGGAACGGCATGACGGCGGCGGGGGCAAGCCCGGCAGGAGGGACGATTCTGCCATCGTAACGCCGCAGCCTGATGCCCGTTTGTTTAGCGCGCGAGCAATTCGGGCACGGTGCCGACCAGCAGCGTCACACCCGAACAGGCGAGCAGCGCGAGCACCATACGGCGGAAGGCGTGATCCGAGAGGAATTTGTAGGCCCACGCGCCCGCCAGCGTCGGCAGGATCATCGATGGCACGGCAATCGCGAACAGGTGGAGGGTCTTCGTGGTGATCACGCCATGCACCGTGTACATGATGATCGTCAGCGTGTGCATCACGATGAAGAAGAGTTGCATGACGGCGCGCTGTAAGTCTTTGTCCCAGCCGCGCAACGTGCACCACAACGTCGGCACGACGCCCACGAGCCCGCCGATGCCGCCCATCACCCCGCCGACGAACCCGACCACGCCATCGGCAGCGCGCCCGCCGTGCGTGATGCGGGGCAGGTGGGCCGAGAGCAGCAGGATTGTGCAGTACACGACGAGAATGGCGCCGATGCCCGCGCGAAACCATACGGGGTCGAGATAGCGAAGAATCCATACGCCGACCGGCACGCCGACGAGGCCGCAAACGACGAAGGGCGCCAATCGGTCCAGCGGCACGGACCGGCGCACGGCACGCAGCCCGAGAATCTGGCCGATCAGCGAGCAGAAGGCGACCAGCGGGCCCGCGAGGGTGGGCGGGAGCGACCATGCCCAGAACGACAGCGCGACCAGACCGAAGGCGAAGCCGGACAGGCCTTGAACGAAGCCGGCCACGCAGGCGCCGACGATAAGCGGAAGTATGGGGTCGAATGTCATGAATCGGGCGAGCGCACAGTGCTGCCGGGCCCGGTGCCGGCCTCTGCCGTGCAGCAGATCAAGGCGGCATTATGCGGCGATCTCGCCGATTCGCTCAACGCTTACGTTAGCGGTTACATCAGCGGTTACATCAGCGCTTGCCCAGCACCGCTGGCGACCACTTCCCCCATGCCGCGACGAAAACCGTCCCCATGGAAATGCCGAGCGCGGCACCAGCGAGCGCATCGCTCGTCCAGTGGTACGCCGACGCTATCTGCCCGAAGCCGGTCGCCGCGACGGCCAGTGCACACGGCAAGCGCAACGCGCGGTGACGCAGCGCGACGACGGTTGCGAAGGCGAGCATCACCGTCAGGTGGCCGGACGGGAACGACGCATACGCCACACCGTCGCCGCCGAACAGCCGAAATTCGAAGACGCCGTCATGCAGATACGACGGGTTGTTGTGCGTCCATGTGTCGGGCCACGTGCGGCCGAACAGGAGTTTCAGCGCCTGCTTGACGACGCTCGCCACACCGACCGCGCCACCCGCCAGCCACAGCGTGACGAGCCAGTCGGGCAACGTGCGGCGCCAGAACAGCACGGCGCCCAACACGATAAACACCGGCCACCCGGCGACGAACAGCGGCGAGGGCAGTTCGGCCATGTGCTGCATCCAGCGCGTGCCCTGTGTGTGCAGATGCGCGAATTCGACGATGGGCCGGTCAAGCCATGGAATGGCAACGAGCGCGAGCAACAGGCAGCCGATGGCGCTTAGCCAAGCGGCGCGCAAACTGACGCGAGGCGCGGCCGGCGGCGAGGCGGGGGCGCTGGGCGAGTTGGGCGAGTTGGGCGGGTTAGGCGGGGTAGAGGTGGCGTGGCCGGGGGTGAATTCAGTCATGAGGCAGGTTCGGGTAAGTCGGGCGGTAATGCAACTTCCGGGCGAAAGCCTGAGGCAGCGGCATGGCGATTTGATGACGATCAGTACGCACGCGTTGCGCTCATGACATTGTTCTGCCGCAAGGAATGGAAAGATTTTTTGCGAGATCGATGCCCATCGTCCTACAATCGTCCCCTGCATGGCGTGGGTCATGAGCGGGTCATGAGGGGCGGTGGCCAGACAGTTCAGATCTATCGTTTTCGTGCGGGTAGTTTGCCAGTCAAAACAAAATCAATAACGCATGCGGGGGCAGCAGTGATTCGGGGATTCAACAGCATCATCGACCGTCTGGCGCGAGACTTCTGGCGCGCCGCGCATACGCGCGAGCAGCAGCACGCGCAGTCGCAAATGCGAAGTCTGGCAGAAGTCCGTGCCGTCGAGCAGGCCCAGCGCGCTTTTGAGGAAGCGCCCATCGCCGACGTGGCCGCGCGGGAGCGGCTGCATCTGGCCCTGCGCCAAGCCGAGGCCGCCGCCGAGGGCGCCCGCGCCAAGTTCGAAGTCGCACGTCTGGAGCGCCTGCTGGCCGACGGCCTCGCGCGCGACTTGCGCATTCCGCCGGCCGATCTGCGCGCGCGCAACACGCCGCCGGTGCTCGACACCCGTCATCTGCCGAAGATTCTTGCCAAGCCCGAATGGGAGACGTTCGCGCCGGAGAAGCCCGGCCGGCTCTCGCTGGCCATGCCCGGTGCGTCGGCACGTTATGAACAGGCGGTCTCGAAGGCACGCAGCGAGTTCGTGCATGCCGAGCGTGAATACGAAGGCTCGAAGATCCGCCGTACGCAGGGCTCGATGATTCTGCAAATCGCGCAGCAAAAGGCCACCGAGGCGGCGCGGGCGGAAGCGTCTCGCCAGAACGCCGCCGTTGCCGATTTCGAAGGCGCGCTGTTGCGCGGTGAAGCGGCGGCCGTGACCGGTTACGCGCGCATCGTGCTGAGCCGCAGTCCGTATCCCGAAGCGTTCGAGCAGACGCTCGCAGCGCATTACGTCGAAAACCACAAGTTGCTCGCCATTGGCTACGACGTGCCGACGCTCGACGCTGCCGTGCCGATTGCGCTCGACTACCGCTACGACAGCATCGAGAAGGCGCTTCAGGGTGTACCGGCCGGCGATGCGCTGCGCGCGCAGGTGTACGCCAACGCGTTACGTCAGATCCTGCTGCGTTCGCTGTACGAGTTGTTCGCGGCCGACCCGCTGCGGCATGTGAATGCCGTTGTCTTCAATATCTACGTCAACGCTGGCGACGAGCGGCTTTGCCTGGCGAGTGCGCACGTATCGCGCGCCGATTTTGCTGCGCTCGTGTTGACCGAGGGCGATGCGGCCACGCATCTGACGACGCTCGGCGCACGCGTGTCGGCACGCCCCGAGGCGTTGCAGGCCGTCACGCCGGTGGCCGGGGTCGATATGACGCAGGCGGTCACCGATGCGGATGTGGCCGTCGATCGACGCTTCAATCTGATGACGCTCTCGGATAAGGACTTCACGCAGGTGATGTTCCATCTGCTGCGCTCGCATGGCTTCGAAGGACCGCCGCTGCTGCCCACGGAGGACGGCATGCTGGCTTGCCGGGCGTGGGACCCGCATCCGATTTTCGGTGGCGACGTGGTCGTGCATATCCGCCGCGATACGCCCCGGCTGGGGATGAACGCCGCGCGCGCCATGCTGGCCGAAATGCAGCAGATCGGCGCGGCGCGCGGCATGCTGATTACGACCGGGGAGTTCGACGACGGTGTGGCGGAGTTTGCACGCGACCGTCGTATCGAACTGCTCGGCGGTCAGCATCTCGTCTTCCAGTTGAAGGAAAACGCGGGCGTCGACGCCAGTGTGGCGGCACCCGAGTCTGCCGATGCCACCGGCGCTGCCGGGGCGGCCACGTTGCCGGTGTAAGCGAGGCGCGTCGCCGGCGCACCCAATCCCCGCGATGAGCGAGATCGCCGGTGAAAGTTCGGCCTGCTATAGTGGGCCGGACTTTCCCACGGCAACGTCATTACGCCATTTCGCCATTACGCCATAACGGAGGTTGGTATGTCGCGACGCACGAAACGACTTTCAGTCCTGAGCACGATGGGCGCCATGGGCACGGCCCTGGTGCTGGCACTCGGCGCACCCACGCTGGCCCACGCGCAACTCGATGCGCTGAAGAACGCCATTGGCGGCGGAAATTCCGGTGGGTCCAATTCGGGCGGTCTGGCCGGCAGTCTGGGCGGACTCGGCTCGGCAAGTTCGCTGACGTCGGGCAGTATCGGCAACGCGACCGGCGTGTTGCAGTTCTGCATCAAGAACAACTACCTCAACGGCGGCAATCTGAGTTCAGCGACCGACGTCAAGGACAAGCTGCTCGGCAAGCTCGGCACGCAGTCGGGCTCGCCCGCGGCAAGCCCGGGCTATCTCGATGGTGCCAAGGGCCTGCTGTCCTCGCCGGATGGCAAAACCGTCGACCTGAACGGCGGCGGGCTCAAAGAACAACTCACGCGTCAGGTCTGCGACAAGGTGCTCGATCAGGCGAAGTCGTTCCTCTGACGCCTGATCGCTGTCTACCAGCGTCATCGGCTAACGGCTATCGGCTGGCGTCGGACTGACGCCGCTGCGCATCTTCTCACGGCGGACGGCAGGATTTTGGCCGTCCGCCGCGTCTTATCCACCCCTCGGTGGTACCAAAAAATTCATCGAATTTGGGTCTTTGCGATGGGCCACGGCTGGGCGTACGCTAGGCGTTATTCCATCCCCACCGCTTCCGCCCGGAGTCATCGATGTATCTGCCCGCCGCCTTTGCCGACGATCGTCCCGAAGTTCTGCACGATCTGATTCGCGCCAATCCGCTTGGCCTGCTCGTGAGCGCCGGTGCGCTCGGGCTGGTGGCCGATCCGATTCCGTTTCTGATTTATCCCGATGAAGGCGAGTTCGGCACGCTGCGTGCCCATCTGGCGCGCGCCAATCCGCACGGCCCGACGTTGAACGATGTCGACGATTGTCTGGTGGCATTCACCGGTGCACAGGCCTACATCACGCCATCGTGGTACGCGGCCAAGGCGGAGCACGGCAAGGTGGTGCCAACGTGGAACTATGCCGCGGTGCATGTCTGGGGCAAGCCGCGCCTGATCGACGACGCTGCGTGGGTTCGTCGGTTGGTCGGCGATCTGACGACATCGCAGGAGCAGGGCAGGCTTGCGCCGTGGGCAGTGGAAGATGCGCCGGCCGAGTTCATCGACGGCATGCTGCGTGCAATTGTCGGTGTGGAAATTCCGATTCGTCGCATCGAAGGCAAGTTCAAGGCGACGCAGAACCGGGCCATGGCAGACCGCGTCGGCGTGGTCGAAGGGCTTCGCGCTCAAGGGCCGTTGAGCGAACCGATGGCAACCCTCGTCGCACAGCGTGGCGACGTGCCGAAGCCCTGAAGACGCGAGCGTCCGGCCGGCGTGCCCGGCCGTCCCTAAAGTAACGAAAGGAAACAATTTCGCGGGTTTCAGACAGGTTTGCCGTCAGTGTCCCCGCATACAATGCGGCATCCCGACTCAGGTGCCGCGATGAAAACATTGCTCGCCATGCTTGCGCTGCTGCTCTGCCTCTTCCTGCTGGAACAGGGGGACGTGCCGAGCGCGCAAGCCGACGAGTGCGGCAACCTCGCACCGGACCAGACACTGCAATGCGCCGCCTACGGCGTGGGAAACGTGTCCCCCGAATAGCGTTCCTCCGATACAATCGCACCCCCAAGTCTTACCGTAAGTAGTGCGATGAAGCAGTCTGAACGGACGGCCACCGCAGTGCGCGCAACTCGCTTGCGCGCGATGGCCCGGCAATTGGCAACACTCGCAGTCAGTCCTCTTTTCGCGATCTCCGGCAGTGCATTCGCCGCGACGACCGCTTGCGGCGATCACTACTTCTCGGGCACCGCACCCGATATCACCAACACGTCGATGACACGGGCAGCACGCGAAGTGTGCTTCAGTGCGTTCGGCGTGATGCACTCGGGCGTGACGCGTACGCCGCTCTGGTCGGCCGAACATCTCACACGCGACAGGCTGGCCGACGCGCGCGAGATGACCCGCGTCAACAATTTCCACGCCGAATCGAATTTGCCCGTCGGCGAGCGTGCTGAACTGCGCGACTACCTGCGTTCGGGATACGACCGCGGGCACATGGCGCCGTCGGCGGATATGCCCGATGCGCGCGCGCAATCGGAGAGTTTTTCGCTGTCGAACATGGTGCCGCAGAACAGCGAGAACAATCGCTATCTCTGGGCCGGTATCGAGTCTAGTGTGCGGACGTTGGCAAAGGACCGTGGCGAGTTGTTCGTGATCACGGGGCCGCTCTACAAAGGGCAATCGATCACACAGATCGGCAATCGGGTGATGGTGCCCACGCAGCTCTATAAGGTGGTCTACGACCCGAAGCGGCGACAGGCCGGCGCCTACCTTGTCGCCAACGAAGCAACCGGCGACTATTCGGTGGTGAGCGTGGCAGAACTGGAGAAGCTGGCGGGCATCGACTTCTTTCCCGGCATGCCGGCTTCGGTGAAAACCACCGCGATGCGCCTGCCGACACCCAAGGCGGCGGGCGGTGGCAAACGCAAGCGTGACCCCGAGGTGCCGTCGTACCGCGAAGTGCAGACGGTGCTCGACTTTTTGCGCACGATCATTCGCTAACCGATGTTTCCCCCGACACAGGAGTCTTCGATGACCGCTTCGTCCCCGGCCAGCACGACCTTTCAACCGTTCGCCAACGATGCCGACGCGCTCTCGCTGGGTGAGCTCAGCGTGGAGAACCATACGGACAACGTTGCCATCTTTGGAAGTCTGACGATTCGCCGCGATGCCGAAGGGCTGCGGCAGGCGCAGGCGCTGAAGACGGTGCTCGACGCCGTGGTGGCGGCGCTGTCGGCCGGCAAGCTGCCGGAGCACGCCGAGCCCGTCGCCGACGCCCCCTCGCGGCAGGTGAAGAATCCCTTCGCAGACTGATCGCTCCGGATTTACCCGGTGTTGATGCTTAATTCAAACATTTGATGTTGCGGCGCACTAGGTGATTCGGTTCGACGGATCACCTGCCGCAACGGCCACTGCGCCCCGAAATTCATCGGGCGGCATGCCGCGTGTCGCGATGACCTCGCGCACCCCGGCCATTTCTCGTCGTTCCCCAATCCATGCGGGTTGCGCGACAACTTGTCGCACCTGCGACAAAGTGTCGCATTGACACTCTTGGTCAAAAATCCGGTTTCGCGTCATTCAATCGCTTTTCGGTGAGGTCTTTTTTCGTCTCGAAAAACGTTCGAAGCGGGTGGTTTTCTTGTGGCGACGCAACACCGATAAGGGGTTTACGACTTTCTTGCGAAGCGCATACTAGCCCTGCGTCCCGTCGATTTCGATATCAGGGAGTCGGTGATGGGAAAGGCCACGAGCACTAAACAACGCGAGGTTACTTATGCACATCCGTTGGAAAAAAGTGTATTCGAGTGGATGGGGTTCGGTTCATCACATTCAACCCCGTTCGAACCGCAGCGCCATTGAGCGCGAGCAACTCTTTCAACGCCTTCTGGCGGTAGCGATCGCCTGTAGTGTCGGCGGATTCGTTCTTCTGTCAATTGGTGCGGCCTTTCTAGGGCGCTAAAGTCCCCAATCTTCCTTTCGCGCGCGGCACCGCCTTCCGACGGCTTGCCGCGCATCGTTGCATTCCCCTTCTGATTTGAGCGCCCCCGCCTCTGCGGGCGGCTTAGCTGCGCCTGTCACGCCAAACTATCAAAGCGAACGTTCGTGCCGTTTTGAAACGTTTTGTTACAGATGTTTGAAGTGTCGAAGGGGTTGAATCGCACACGCCCCGCCAAATCGTAAAAAATCCATTGGAAACAATCGCAATGCCGCGTGAAGCACGTTTTCACTCATCGTGATAAACGTCGGCTGGCGTCGTTTTGGCGCGGCATCCTGTAAGTCGACGCTATTGCAATTCCCCAAGAATAGTGACATCTTGAAGCGACATCGGGATGTAGGAATTCAAGGTAGTTGGCTCTGAGGATTTGTCCGAATTGCCTTGCGTCTCTAAATTTTCGATAAAGAAGAAAAGAAAAGCATTGCGGGCCGGTTTGTTTGATTTGTGAGGTGCGCCATGGAAATTCGCTGGGAAAAGTTGTATTCGGGCGGATTGGGTCGTTTTTACGACACTTCGGAATCGAGCCGCCGCCGGGCACGGCGAGCGCAGTTGGCGTGGTTCGGCATTGCCATTTCGGTCGCCGTCGCGGTGGGCGCTGTCGCCATCGCGTGGCGCTGGATCTGATGCCTGCCCGCCGTTATCACCACATTCTGACTACGGGGATGCTGGCGCTGCTCGCCGCCATGGCGGGCGCGTCTGCGCATGCGCAGCCACTCCAGCCAGCCCCGCCGCCGCCCGTCATGCCGATGGCGGCCGAGCCGCTCGACGCCGCCGGACAAGCCTGTGGCAACGTTCGCGCACTGCCTGCCGACGTGACCAATTACCGCTATGAGGTGAAGAACCGCTGCCAGCGGCCGATTACCTTTAGCTGGCGTTGCAACACGTCGGACACCGAGCACTCGCTCGATGTGGCAGGTCAGGGCACCCAACTCGCCACGTGCGTGAAGGCCACCGGTGCCGCCGGGGAGATCATCTTCCGCTTTGGGCCGCCGGGTACCGGCAACTGACCGGCCGGCCGGTCGCCACAGTTGTCCGGAATGGCTATCATGGCGCCATGCCGCTCGTTCGCGAGCGACGCTGACAGTACCGGCGCACGTGCGCACCCGAGACACTCGATCCGCCAAGGACACCCTCCGAGGACCCCCATGAACGACTCCGTCACCTCGACCCAGCCGTCGCTCGACACGGCCGCATTGCGTGAATTCGTCGAACGCAAATGGAACGACGAAATCCTGCACGCCCTCACCGATTACATTGCCGTACCTGCCAAGAGCCCGGGCTTCGACGCCGACTGGGCGCGCAACGGCTATATCGACCGCGTGGTGCGCGACGCTGCCCAATGGGCCGAGCGTCAGCCCGTGAAGGGCCTCAAGCTTGAAGTGATTCGTCTCGAAGGCCGCACGCCGGTGATCTTCTTCGAAGCACCGGCGACGCGCTCAGGCAGCAACGAGACCATCGTGCTTTATGGTCACTTGGACAAGCAGCCCGAATTCGACGGCTGGCGCAAAGACCTTGGCCCGTGGACGCCCAAATTCGAAGACGGCAAGCTGTACGGCCGCGGCGGTGCGGATGACGGCTATGCGATCTACGCCAGCGTGACGGCACTCGCCGCGCTCGATGCGCAAGGCGTGGAACGCCCGCGCTGCGTCGGCTTGATCGAGACGTGCGAAGAGTCGGGCAGCTACGACTTGCTGCCGTATGTCGACGCGTTGCGCGATCGGCTGGGCAAGGTGAGTCTGGTCGTCTGTCTGGATTCGGGCGCCGGTAACTACGATCAGTTGTGGCTGACCACGTCGCTGCGCGGTCTGATTTCCGGCAGTCTGGAAGTGCAGGTGCTCGACGAAGGCATTCACTCGGGCGGCTACGGCGGTATTGCGCCGTCGAGCTTTCGCATCATGCGTCAGCTTTTCGAGCGGCTCGAAGACGCGGGCACCGGCAACGTTTTGCCCAAGGGCTTTCACAGCCCGATCCCGCTGCAACGGCTGAAAGAGGCCGAAGCCACCGCCGCCATTCTCGGCGATGACGTCTGGAAGAAGATGCCGTGGGCCTGCGGTCAGGACGGCCTGTCGGTGCTGCCGACGACGACCGATCCGAAGGAGGCGTTGTTGAATTCGACGTGGCGCCCCTCGTTGTCGGTGACCGGGGCGGCCGGTCTGCCGGCACTGGCCGACGCGGGTAACGTGCTGCGCCCGCGCACGGCATTCAAGCTGTCGCTGCGCCTGCCGCCGCTGATCGATGCCGCGCAGGCGGTGGCCGAACTCAAGGCGTTGCTCGAATTCGATCCGCCGTACAACGCGAAGGTGACGTTCAAGTCCGATGCCGGTGCGGCCTCCGGCTGGGATGCGCCGGAAGTGGCGCCGTGGCTGTCGTCCGCATTGAACACGGCGTCGCAACGTCACTATGGCGAGGACGTGGCGTTTATCGGGCAGGGCGGTACGATTCCGCTGATGAACACGTTGCAAGCGGGCTTCCCGAGCGCACAGTTCATGGTGTGCGGCGTGCTCGGACCGAAGTCGAATGCCCACGGTCCGAACGAATTCCTTCACGTGCCCTACGCGAAGAAGCTGACCGCCGCCGTTGCCGAAGTGATTGCGCTGGCGCCGTAACCCACGCGCGCGATCGTATCGCTCAGAGGCGATGCGTTGTCGCCTCGAGCACTTGTACCCCCCGCATGAAGTCATCGATATCCATGGCTTCATGCGGATTGTGCGAACCGTTCGCGTTGCGCACGAACACCATCCCGCTTGGAATACCTGCATTGGCGAAGATCGCGGCGTCGTGACCGGCGCCGCTCGGCACGCGCTCTTGCGGCAGATCGAGCGCACGGCACGCTTCGGTGAGCAGCGACGACACCTGCGCATCCATGATCGCCGGCGCGGATGCCAGCCGCCGGTCGAACACGAACTGCACGCCGCGATCGCGTTCGATGGCGCGGCATTCGGTGCGCATCAACTCATAGAACACGTCGAGCGTATCGGCGCTTTGACTGCGCACTTCGAGGCTGAAGTCCACGCGCCCCGGAATGCGCGAGATCGCATGTTCCGCCGGATCGGTGCCGACGATGCCTGTCGTCACCACGAGATCGATACCGCGTTCCAGCAGGGCACGCCAATGTTCATCGAGCCGGGTGATGAGGTCTGCGACGGCAAACATCGCATCGTGCCGCAGCCAGCGCGGCACCGCGCCCGAGTGACCGGCTTCTCCCACGCACGACACACGGTTGTGGCGCACGTTGCCGCGAATGCCGGGCACGATGGCCACCGGCATGTCGCGGGCAATCATCACCGGGCCTTGTTCGATATGCAGTTCCAGCCACGCTTTGGCCCGCGACGCATCGAAGAGCATTGCCCCTTCGCGAATCGCATCGACGTCTGCGCCGGCCTCGGCCATGCACTCGCCGAGCGAGCGTCCATGCGTGCGATGGGGCATCGCGAGATCGGCGTCGCTCAATTTGCCGAACAGCGCACCGGACCCCATGTAAGCCTTCCCGAACCATGCGCTTTCTTCGCCGCGTAATGCGAGCACGCGCACCGGCGTCGCCGTCGGGCGGCCGCTACGTTGTTGTTCGACGAGACACAGCAGGCCCGCAATGATGCCGGCCATGCCGTCGTAGTTGCCGCCCTGAGGTACGGAATCGAGGTGCGAGCCGATCCATGTGGCGGGCAGCTTGTCGCGTTCCCCGGCATCGCCCGGCAGGGAGAAGATCAGGTTGGCCGCGCGATCGCGCGTGACCGTCAGCCCCTGATGACCGGCCCATTCGGTCAGATACGACGCCGCAGCGTTCTCGCCCGCGCCGTAGCTGTCGCGGGAGACGCCGACACCGTCGTCGCCGAGACGGCGCAGGTCGGTAAAAAGTTGATCGGCCAGCGAGGCCAGCGCGGTAAGACTCATGAGCGTGTTTTCTGCAATGACGAAATCAATGGGGAAGGGGCGCAACGCACGCTTCGCAACACATCGCGAAGGCGTGCGTCAGGGGTCCCCTGTCACCCGGACTGCTGGGCAAAACGCAGCCAGCGATCGGTGAGCTGGGCGTCGAGGGCGACGGCCCCCGTGAGTGCTGCCAGTTTGTCGATCTGGTGCCGCGCGCAATACGCGGTGAGGCCGTCGACGATATGGCCCATCGCGGCCGGATCGCGAAACGATGCCGTGCCCACTTGCACGGCCGTGGCGCCCGCGAGCATGAATTCGACGGCGTCATCTGCCGTCTCGATGCCGCCGCAGCCGATGATCGGAATACGCACGGCGCGATGGCATTGATGGACGAGCCGCACGGCGAGCGGTTTGATCGCCGGGCCCGACAGGCCGCCCATGACGTTGCCGAGTTTGGGGCGGCGCGTGTGCACGTCGATGGCCATGCCGAGCACGGTGTTCCCCATGACGATGGCATCGGCCCCGGCGTCTTCCGCCGCCCGTGCGATCTGCGCAATCTGCCCGGCATTCGGCGTGAGCTTGACCCACAGCGGATGTTTCGTGCGCCGCCGGATAGCGCTCACCGCCTTGTAAGTCGTCTCGGGCAGCATGGCGAACGCCATGCCGTCCGCCTCGAGATTGGGGCACGAGATATTGGCTTCGATAGCGGCGACTTCGGGCAACGACAACCGCTCGCAGGCTTCGGCGAACGACTCGGCGGTATCGGCCGAGACCGACACCACGACGGGCGTGTCGAATTGCGTGTACGGCGGCAGTACGTCGCGCAGATAGGCGTCGAGCCCCTTGCTCGGAATGCCGATGGAGTTGAGCATGCCGGCGGGTGTCTCGGCCACGCGCGGCGTCGGGTTCCCCGCGCGGGTGGCGGGCGACACGCTCTTGATGACCAGCGCGCCGAGTCGATTGAGATCGAGTGCTTCACGGTACTCGATGGCGAAGCAACCCGACGCCGGCATCACTGGATTGCGAAGCGTGAGTGCGCCGATGCGAACGCTCAGATCCAGCTCGGCAAGCGTGCGTTGGTCGTCGTCGGACGCGCGCCGCGTCGTCATTTGGAGATCAGCCAAAATCCACCTCCCCAATCACATCGCGAATCGGAAACACGGGGCCTTCACGGCACACGCGCAGGAATTGCTTATCGCCGTCGCAATCGAACAGGCGCACGCACGACAGGCAAACGCCCATGCCGCACGCCATGCGCTGTTCCATCGCCACTTCTGCAACGATCTGCGGGTGCCCGGCGACCACACGTTGCAAGAGCATCAGCAGCCGGTGCGAGCCGCAGGTGTAGACGGCGTCGTGCGGGGCGGCGCTCAGCAGGGCGCACACGCGCGCTTCTACCGCCTCGACGGACGACGAGCCGTCGCTATCGAACACGCAATGCACGTCGGCCAGCTCACGGGCCATGTCGCTGCGCAGGAACTCGTCGCGCATCAGGTCGGCCTCGCTGCGTGCCGACATCACCACAGTGAGTCGAATGCCCGCTGCGGCAGCGCGCTGCACGAGCGGTGCCATCGTGGCCAGCCCGACGCCGCGCGCCACCACCATCACACGCTGCCAGCGCGTGTCGAGCGTGAAGGTATTGCCGAGCGGGCCGACGATATCGAGCGATGCGCCTTCCGCCAGCGAGGCGAGCGCACGTGTGCCCACGCCGGTGACGTTGTAGAGAAACTCGATCGTGCCGGGCTCGGGGCCGGTGCCGTAGACGCTCATCGGGCGCAGCAAAAACGGCGCTTCCTGATCGGTCACCGGGCACTTGAGTTGATAGAACTGGCCGGGGCGCGTGGTGTCGGCAAGCGGCGCGTCGGCGTGCAGACGCAGATAGCGATAGCGGGCATTCACAGCGCGATGGGTCACCACGCGGCAGCGATGCGTCGCGACCGTAGGCGAGTGGCAGGGTGCGTCTTGAATCATTCGAGTTCGGTGCCCTTGAGTTCGGGAATCAGAAAGCGCGTGGCGATCATGTCGAGCACGTAGAGGCTCGCGAGCAATGCGATGGCGATCTGGAAGGAGTAGCGCACGGCGAGTGCGCCGACGACGAGAGGCCCCAGGCCGCCGATAGCGCGGCCGATGTTCCACAAGACGTTTTGTGCGGTGGCGCGTGCGGCGGTGGGATAGGCCTCGGACATGAGCGTGCCGTAGCCGCCGACCATGCCGTTCACGAACATGCCCATGAGCGCGCCGGCAAACAGCATGACGGTCGGATCGGTCAGTTGCGCGTAGACGAGCACCATGACGACAGCGCCTGCCTGATAGAGCAGGAACGTGGGGCGGCGTCCGATGCGGTCGGCGAGCTGGCCAAATGCCCACACGCCGAACATCATTCCGACGACCGTGGCGGCGGTCCACAACCCCGATTTGGTCAGCGAAAAACCGAGCTTCTGCGAGAGGAACGTCGGCAGCCAGATCATGATCCCGTAGTAGCCGAAGTTCTGGACCGAGCACAGGATCACGATGCCCAGACTGACACGCGTGGTTTGCGCGTCTTTCACGAGCAGACGGAACGCATTCGAACGGTTGGCCCCGGCATTGCCGGTGCGGCGCACGAACACTTCCGGCTCATGCAGCTTGTTGCGAAGCACCCAAGCAACGAGCGCCGGCAGCACGCCGACGAGGAACATGCCGCGCCAGCCGATGTGGATCAGCAGCATCGGCGTGAGCAGGGCGGCAGCGAGCACGCCGGTCTGCCAGCCGAGTGCCACATACGACGACACGCGGGCGCGTTTGGCGGCCGGCCATGCTTCGGCGGCAAGTGCCATGCCGATGCCGAACTCGCCGCCAAGGCCGATGCCGGCAATGGTGCGATAGGCCAGCAAGTCCCAGAAGCCCTGAGCAAATGCGCACAGTCCGGTGAAGACGGCAAAGAGCAGGATCGTCCACGTCAACATGCGCACGCGCCCGTAGCGATCGGAGAGGGCGCCGAACAGGATGCCGCCGGCGACCGCGCCGATGAGTGTCCATGTGACCAGCGCACCTGCCTGCCCGGGTGTGAGCGACAGACCGGCCGTGATCGCTGGCAGCATGAAGCCGAGAATCAGCAGGTCGAATCCGTCCATCGCATAACCGATGGCGGACCCGGCGAGCGCTTTCCATGCGTAGGGCGTCACGGTGTCGGACGGCGCCGCAGCGGCGCGTTGCGAACCCGGGGTGTTCAGGTTGACTTCCATGGTCGTGTCCTGTGGGGCAGCGAGTGATCGAATGAACGAATGGACGAGTCCCGAAGCTGTGCCGCCGCAGTGATCGTCAAATTGTCTAAATATTTAGACGGATAGGCTAAAAAAATTGTCGGACAGTGCGCTGACCCGCAGACTCACGCATAAACGTCGCGGGTGAACTGTGCGGCAAAATCGTTGAGCGTGGCGAGAAAGCTGGCGTCCGACGCTTCGGCCGCATCGCGCAGCTTCGTCGCATAGGCCTTGCTGTGGGCGAGAAACGCATGAAAGGTTTCGCCGTTCGTGGCAATGCCGGACTGCCGTTCCGTAAATGCCTGCGCTGCCTGAGCGAGCAACAGCAACGCGGCCGATTCACGGGTGGCGGCGCGGGAGGCATTCAGGCAGCGTGCGGCAAAGTCTTCGATGTCGGACAGGCCGACGGTGTCGCGCTGCAACCAAGCACAAGCGAGCTTCAAATCCATCACGTGCTCCATTTGTCTAAATATTTAGACTAAACGAACCTAAAGGGTCAGGCAAGACGAAAATTATTGGGTGAAACCCTGATGCGAAAGACGCCGCGACGGCGCTAAACATGACGTGCACCGTCGCAGAAGAGGGCGCGCGAGGCGCCCCCGGCAAGGCTCAGAACTTCATCCGCAGGCCGGCACCGTAGGTCTGGCCGGTCGACAAGTCGCTCATATGGTCGTACTTGTAGGCGGCGTAAATATCGGTGCGCTTGGACAGCGGGTAGTCGTAGCCGAGTGCCCACGTGGTGCGGCGCTGGTTGTCGCCCGAGCCGTTCGAGCCGGTGTAGGCGACCGAGGCGAGCACGCTGCCGCGGCCCAGCGGCACCGAGGCGCCCAGCTGCCCCGTGTTGCTGTGGAAGTTGCCGCTGGCGGCCTGACTGGCGACCAGCATGTATTGCGCAAACAGCTTCACGACGGTGAAGTCGTACGAGAGACCGAGCTGCGCGGTGTTCTGGTTCGTCAGCCCCGTCACGCCCGGCAGTTGGGTACCGAAGTCACCCGGGGCGTTGCTGAAGTTCACGTACTGATAATTCACGGCCACGCCGAACGGGCCGTTGCCATAGGTGAGGGCAGCGCCCCACTTCTTGGCGCTGTGGTCCGTCGGGCTGTTGCCGGTCGCGTAGATGAGCGTGCCCGCCAGCCCGGCGTAGCCCGGCGACGTGTACGCAATGGCGTTGTTCCACGCCGAGTCGCCCACGACGCCTTGCGTCCCCAGACCCTTGTAGGTGTGGAAGATCATCGGCGAGAACGTGTACGAGTTGTTGAACGGGTTGAACTGGATCGTCGCCAGATACAGCGGCGTGGTGATGCGCCCGAGCCGCAACGTGCCGGCGGTGGTGTTCGACAGGCCGACGTAGGCGTTGCGCGAGAAGAAGCTGTCGCCGGAGAAGCGGCCGTAGGTGCCGTTGTTCGGCTGGAAGTAGCTCTCGAGCACGAACAGGGCGCTGTTGCCGCCGCCCAGATCTTCGGTGCCGGCCATGCCCCAGTACGACGTGGTCATGCCGCCGCCTTGCTGCACGGCTGCCGCTTGGCCGCCGGGGTTCTTCACCGAGCCGACGTAGGCGTCGGCCAGACCGTAGAAGCTCACACTCGATTGCGCATGGGCAGACGTCGCGAGTGCGGCCGCGCCCAATGCGGCGGCGCCAGCCACCTTCGCTACCTTTGCCACCTTGTGCCAGGTTTTCATCATTCCCTCTGTTATGTGTACAAATTTCTGGACGGCGCGCAGGCTATCACTGCCGGCTCGCCCGGTCATCCCCAAAATTGCGCTGGACGTCGATCCCTACCGGCCATTCCCGTGGTGTGGGGCAGACCTGCACGGCATCGTGCCGATGTCTAAAAAAATAGACAATCGGAAAAATAATGGCGTGGCAGTGGCGTCACGGTGGCGTAGCGGGGGAGCAACGGCGTGGTAATGCCGATGAGATGGCGGTGCGGGGCGCGACGTCGTCACCTGCGCAGAGTGCGTCGGTATAATCCCGGCACGATGTTGCGAGGGCGCGCGACGACGTTGTGCGTCCTTGATTCATCAGTGAGAGCGCCCTGAAGCGGCGCGGCATTCCGAGGCATTCCAACAGGGGGAGATTTGAACCGAACCGCGACGACATCCCGGGCGCCGAGAGGCGCGCGTTTCAACTTCCGGGCCATTGGCGAGCGCTTGCGTGCCTACCGGCTCGCGGCCGAACTGCGCAGCGAAGACGTTGCCGAACGGCTCGATATTTCGCGCGCGGCCATCTATAAGCTCGAACGCGGCGAGATCGTGAAGATCGATACGCTGGAGCGGCTCGCGGCGTTGTTGGGCGTGTCGCTGGCGAACCTGCTGGGCGTCGAGGTCGAGTATCACGATTCGGCGGTGAGCTACTTCGAGCGCATGCGCCAACTGGAAAGCCGTTCGGAGCGCATCGTCGCGCATTTCGACCCGATCTCGTTTCTGCTGACGTCGAGCGATTACGACGTATGGCTGCGTCACATGCTCGAAGAGAGCATTCCCCCGCGACTCTCCGATAAGCATTGGGCAACGACGATCGATCGTGTGCTCGGCATTCTGCAAGAGCGCAAGGCGAGTTTTTCGCGCCATCGTCTGGCCGTCACCAGCCTGATCGGGCTGCGCCAGATCGAGCAGTTTCTGCATCACGGACTTGTCGGGCGGCTCGGGCTGCCGCCGGGCGTGCAGCTTGAACGCAAGATGGCGGCGCGCCGCGAAGTGACGCGCATTATCGAGTTTCTCGAGGCGGATACGTCGGGCGTGCAGATCGGCATCGTGAGCGACAACATGCCCAACGAGTCATTCCAGATATTCGAGGCGGAAGGTGAAGCGTATGTCGCAGTGTCGCCGTTCCGTCTGGGCGAGCTGCCGAACTTGCGTACCGGCATCGCCACCATCACCACGTCACCCGATGGCGTGGGCATGTATCGCGCGATGATCGACCGCTTGTGGGCCGACTCCGCCAAAGGCAAGGAAGGCGCTGCCTTGCTGGGGCAATTGCTCGCGCGATTCTGAGCGCACACCCTGCGCGGCGCATGCCTGCGCCGCCATCTTCGCCGTGCAAAGCCGCGGGTTAGTGGGTTAGCGGGTTAAGTCGAAACACAAAAATCCGCGCTCGGGGACGATATCCCGCACTTGAGAAGACATTTAGTCTCCCTTGCCAAGACGACCCTTCGGTCGGATGACAAGGAGACTGAATCGCATGATTGAGCAAACCCCCGGTGTCGGCGCACGGCGCGACTCACCCCCTCTGATCTCGAGCCTCGCGATGCGCGACGACGGCGCTCGCACGCTGAACAACGACCTGAGTGGCGTTGTGCAACTGGTGGCGCCGCATCGCAAGGCGTGGTCGACGTATCCGTCCCGCGCTTACCGAATGCCGGACGGCGACGTCTGCGTGCCGTTCCGTGAGTGGGCCAATCAGAACGCCGGCCGGCAAGTCAAAGCGATGGGCCTGAAGGCCGATGACGATGTGCCGGTGATGATTCGCGACCAATTGGGTGAATGGCGCGAGGCGTTCACCGGCCGCGAGACGTCGGTCCTCGCGTTCGAGGGCGGGCGCTACGTGACGCTGTTGGACGTGCGCGCCGGCACTTGGGCGACGAAGCGCCATGCACGCGAATTCCCCGTCACGGCGCATATCGCGCAGTTGGACGCGATACGTCGGCTGTCCGTTTTTGTGGCGGGTGTGGGCGAACTCGACAGCGAGCAGGAGGGGGGTGTCGACGCGCCTTATTTCGCGCGCATGCGAAATCATCTGGCCGACTTGCGCGATTCGGCGCTCGATATGACGACGGTCTCGTTGCGCAGCCAACTGGCATTACTGAATCGCGAACTCACCGAGGTGAGGACGCTCAACGAACTGACCGCCGCGGCACAGCCGGAGCGTACGAGCGGGGGGGAGAGTGTCCCCCTGCGATTGGCCCGGCGAGGCGACAACTTTGTACTCAAGCCGGCGGCAACGCATTCCGTTTTTTCGGATAAACAAAAGCGCGCACGCACGGAGACCGCCAGTCTTGCGTTGTTGCTGGGTCTGCCCGCATCGACGCCGGTGACGCTCGATGTGCTGCGTTCGCGCGGCTTCTGCGGCGGGAATGGCGACGGCCCGCAATGGTTGCAGGCACGCGAGGCGGCGCTGGTCGGCTGGCGCGAGGAGAGCGAAGCCGTGCTCGAGGGGATCGAGAAAATGCGCGCCGGCGGAGGTGTCGACAGCAGTCCCAATCTGGTACCGGACGACGCCATGGTGGAGGACAACGTGATCGAGGCTCCTGCGCCCGTGGCGCTACGCGAGGACATCGTGACGGTGCATCGGGCAGACGACGAACCTGAGGCCGAGGCCGAGGCCGGCCCGCATCGGCAAAGCGGTGCCGCCCGTCATCGCGAGGGTTCGACGCCGGTGGCCGGCGGTGCTCGCACACGCAAGCCGGCGGCACAGCGCTCGGCGGCGTCTCGGGCGGCACGCCGGCAGACGATCGCGATGTCGGGCTTGCCTAAAATGGGCGCACCCGAAGCGGATCCGGCCTCGCGGCAACCCCAGTCATCGCGCCTATCCCGCGTATCGCGGCCCAAGTCCCCACCCCCGCCGCCGCCGCCCAGATCGCTGCCGCCATCGGACGACGAGTCGCCGGCCGTCGCGCCAACCGCGCGGCAACCGCTCAGACGGGATAAATCATCGGTCAGATATCTCTGTGATCTCCTGTCGGGCGACTGGAAAACCGGGGGCGCCCACGCGCGGGCGCATGCGCAGGCACTCAAACGCTTTCCGGAGGGAGATAGCACTGAACGGGAGACCAGAGACCGGGTGCAAGGCGTTGCGCACACGGCAGCCGAGGCCAATGCGCTGGCCAGCGACAGAGCCCCTTATGGTCCGTTCGCCACCATGATCGACAAGCACTACCGGGCGAGCGATGAGGTGGTTTATGAAATGCTGAGCCGACTGTTGGCGTTGCACGCCTGGTTGGATAAATACTTTCTGCGCTGCGACGCGAACGATCAGCTCTTCCAATGTGGGCGGGACCGGATGTGGCTCGACTTGTATTTCGATGCCGAAGCGGCGATGACAAAAGACGTCTCGATGGCTGAAGTCGACGAGATCATGTTGCGTGCTGCCGAGGCGATCGATCCCGCCCGCACGATGTGGGACGCCTTCACGGAGTGCGAATCGAAGCTGCCCGATGACGAGTTTTCCAAACTCTGGCCGTCTACGCGCTTGTGATCCGTGGGGGGGGCGTGCGCGTGATGTTGCCCGGCGTCGTCCTGCTTGTTCTGCATGGCGCTTGGGCAATGCCCCCTTGCGGGGCGTCTGCGCAACTGACGCCCCGTTTTCCAAAATCGCTCCCTCACAATCGACATAGCCTTGCGCGAGGTGGCAAGCCCGTCGGTTTGCCCGCGTGGAGTTGAGCGATATGACGAATAGTGTGAGGGGCATGCCGGGGCCCGTTCTGCCGGCGAGTGAGCCGCTGGGGCGTGTACCGGGAGGTAGCGATCGCCGCGCGATGGGCAGGGCAGTGTTCTCGGAGAACTTCCGTTCGGCAAGTGCAACGTCGACGGAACGTCCGAAATACGCGTCCAACGCTTCGCGGCCGTCGTTGAACACGGAAAGCGGCGGGGCCGGGGCCGCGGTCTATCGCAAAGCGCTAGGAGGGGTAGTGGCGTCGACGGATATGTCGGCCCGCACGGCGCGCCACCTCCGTTTTGCCGACGCGTTGCGGCTGCACAAATTGCCGCTTCCCCCGTCATCGGGGCATGCCGCGAAATGGGGGTTGGAAACGCCGCAATCGACGTCCGCTATCGGCAAGTGGGCGCTCGCCATGCAAGACCATGCGCACGACAGCACCGGTTGGATACGAGTGCCGCAAGGCCGGTCGGCCGCTGCGTCCGGCACGTTCACAAAGGTGAGGGTCAATCCCGTGTCGGTGGGCGTCGATGGACTCGACCGTCAAATGGACGCCCTCGTGACGCTATGTGCCCGGTTGCAGACAGCCATGCCGGTGTCGTCTGGCGGCGGTGCGGATCGCCACCTCAAGGCATCGCTGCGTCTCGTTGGGGAAATGGTCTGGCATACCCGGCAGGCACTGTCCGACGCGGCGGCCGAAATTACCACGCAGATGAAAGCGCTGACGGGCGTGCAGGCCTCGACGCAGTTTCCGCCGGCGTTGTGCGGCACGGAAACGCCGTTGCGCATCGTCAGGGAGGGCCGAGATTATTTTCTGAAACCCGCCGCGAGTCACTCCTTGTTTTCCGTCAAGCAGAAGGTCGCGCGCGTTCAGGCGGAGCAACTTGCCGTACTGGTCGGACTGCCGGCCGAGACGCCGGTCACGTTGAGGCATTTGCGACACACGCGCCCCAGTGCGCACTCCAATGCGTCGAGCCCGTCGCGCGATGCCCATCAGGTTGAACGGCCACGCGGCGCCGGATTTCTCGAAGATCGTCTCGCTCTGCTAGGAGACCGGTTGCAAACGGTCAACGGGCATTTGCAGACGCTCGACACCCTCAGTCGCCCAGCCGGCGCTCGCCTGCCTGCATTTCCCGATGACTTTGCCAGCGCGTCGGCAGCTACCGCGTCCGGAGCGCGCGGCGATGTCATCCATCGCCGTGTCGTCATGTCCGCTTGGGACCGCTCTTGAGCGAGGGCGGGCCCGACGTCCTGTCACACAAAAGAACGCGCGCCTTCACCGGCGCGCGTTCTCATTTTCATGACGCGGGGTCGCGCCGACATGCCGCATGTTTTGTGTTCCGAAACAGATCGCGCGTGCGTAATAGTAAATATTTTAATTATTTGCAAGCCTTTCCAATCAATATGTTGCGCGATTTGCGCAATAGTCTCTTGCTTTGCCATGTACGTAGCTTGTGGGTAGAATGACCCGCGTCATATGCGCTACGCGAGGTGAATAGCCTGTCAGGTTTTCCTCACGCATGGCGAGCTATCGCTTGACTGTCATGCGTGATTCGTCCCCACAAAAACGGAGAATTCCATGTCACAGGACAAGGAACCGCGCCGGCGCTTCTTGCGTCAGGTGCTGGCGATCGTGCCTGCCACGACGCTTGTCACCGGTGCGACGCTCACACAGTCCGCCTGTAGCAGCGACAAACCTGCTACGCCCGCCGCTTCGAACACCCCCTACGAGCCCAAGTACTTCACCGCCGACGAGTGGCGCTTTGTCAGTGCTGCGGTCGACCGTCTGATTCCCGCCGACGAACTCGGTCCGGGTGCGCTGCAAGCCGATGTCCCCCGGTTCATCGACGGCCAGATGGAAACGCCGTTCGGTCACGGCAAGCTCTGGTATATGCAGGGGCCGTTCCATACCGATCAACCGCCCGAGCTGGGTTACCAGTTGAGTCTGGCGCCGCGCGATATCTATCGCCACGGCATCGCGGCGTGCGACGCGTACTGCAAGAAGCAGTACAACAAGGCGTTTGCCGATCTGGATCACGCCACCCAAGAGACGGTGTTGGGCGACATGGAGCACGCCAAGGTCGAGTTCGATAGCGTGCCCGCACGCACCTTCTTCTCTTACCTGCTGGCCAACACCAAGGAAGGCTTTCTCGCCGACCCGATTCACGGCGGCAACAAAGACATGGTGGGCTGGAAGCTCGTGGGCTTTCCCGGGGCACGTGCCGACTTCATGGACTGGGTCGACCAACCGAACGTCAAGTACCCGTACGGGCCTGTGTCGATTTCCGGAAAGCGGGGTTAAGTCATGGCGATCAAGAAAGATAAAGTCGACGCCGTCATCGTGGGCTTCGGCTGGACCGGGGCGATTCTCGGTCAGGAACTCACCGATGCCGGTCTGAACGTCGTCGCGCTGGAGCGCGGCGCGATGCGCGACACGCCGACCGACGCGCAGTACCCCAAGGTCATCGACGAACTCGAATACTCGGTGCGCGGCAAGCTCTTTCAGGAGCTGGCGCGCGAGACCGTGACGATTCGTCACGCGCCGGACGATCTGGCCGTGCCGTATCGCCAGAACGGCTCGTTCCTGCTGGGCAATGGCGTGGGCGGGGCGGGCTTTCACTGGAACGGCATGCACTACCGCGTGCTGCCCGAAGAGCTGAAGCTGCGCAGTCACTACGAAGAGCGCTACGGCAAGAAGTTCATCCCCGAAGGCATGACGATTCAGGACTTCGGCGTGAGCTACGAAGAACTGGAGCCGCATTTCGACTTCGCCGAGAAGGTGTTCGGCACGTCGGGCAAGGCGGGCAATCTGAACGGCAAGATCGTGCCGGGCGGCAACCCGCGCGAAGGGGCGCGCTCGAGCGAGTTTCCGACGCCGCCGCTGCAAAATACTTACGGCGCCACGCTATTTGAAAAGGCGGCGAAAGAGGTCGGTTTCAACCCGTATCCGGCGCCTGCGGCCAATACGTCGGAGCCTTACACCAACCCGTACGGCGTGCGTCTGGGCCCGTGCAACTTCTGCGGATTTTGCGAGAACTACGGCTGCTACATGTATTCGAAGGCCTCGCCGCAGACGACCATTCTGCCGGTGCTGCTCAAGAAGCCGAACTTCGAATTGCGCACGCATTCGTACGTCACCAAGGTCAATCTCGACAGCGACGGCAAGAAGGCCACGGGCGTGACCTACATCGACGCGCAGGGCCGCGAGGTGGAGCAGCCGGCCGACATCGTGATCATGGCCGCGTATCAGATGCACAACGTGCGGCTGCTGCTGCTCTCGGGTATCGGCAAGCCGTACGACCCGAAGACGGGCGAGGGCGTGGTCGGCAAGAACTACGCGTACCAGATGAACGGCGCGGTCAACGTGCTGCTGCCCAAGGGCACGCAGTTGAATCCGTTTGTCGGCACGGGCGCGGGCGGGGTGTCGATGGACGACCTGAACGGCGACCAGTTCGACCACGGGCCACTCGGTTTCCTCGGTGGCGCGAGCATTCGTCACATCCGCTATGGCGGGCGTCCGATCAAGATGACGCCGACCGTGCCGGGCACGCCGTCGTGGGGCAGCAAGTGGAAGGCCGGTATCGCCGATGCGTATCAGCGCTACATGACCATCGGCATTTCGGGCTCGGTCATGTCGTATCAGGACGCCTTCCTCGATCTCGATCCGACGTACAAAGACGCCTACGGTATTCCGCTGCTGCGCATGACGTTCGACTGGCATGACAACGAATACAACATGCTCGGCTATATGGGCGACCGCATGGAAGAGGTCGGCCGTGCGATGAACCCCGAGAAGGTGTTCCGCGCCATTCGCAAGAAGGGCAGTCATTACGACACGCGCGTCTACCAGAGCACGCACACGACCGGTGGCGCCATCATGGGCACGAACCCGTCGAACAGCGTGGTCAACCGGTATCTGCAAAGCTGGGACGTGTCGAACGTGTTCGTGATGGGGGCGTCGGCGTTCCCGCAGAACATGGGCTACAACCCGACGGGCGTGGTGGCGGCGCTGGCGTACTGGTCTGCGAAGGCGATTCGCGAACAGTACCTCAAGAACGCCGGCCCGCTGGTGCAGGCCTGAGGAGAGCGACCATGATCCGAAAATCAATGCTCAAGCGCTCTGCTCTGGTTCTGGCCGCAGGCTCGCTGACCTTTGGCGCCCTCGTGGCACTCGATGCGTGGGCGCAGGAGGCGGCACCTGCTGTAACACCGGTTCCGACGCCGGGCCCGGTTGCGGTGGTGGTGCAGACACCTGCGGCCAATGACCCGCAGGCGCAGCTCATCAAGCAAGGTGAGTATCTGGCGCGCGTGGGCGATTGTGCGGCATGTCACACGGCACCCAAGGGCAAGCCGTTTGCGGGCGGTCTGCCGATTGCGTCGCCGATCGGCACGATCTATTCGACCAACATCACGCCGGACAAGGACACCGGCATCGGCAATTACAGTCTCGAGGACTTCGACAAAGCCGTGCGTCATGGCATTGCGAAGAACGGCTCGACGCTGTATCCGGCCATGCCGTACACGTCGTACGCGAAGGTGCGTCCGGCGGACGTGAAGGCGCTCTACGCGTATTTCATGTCGGGTGTGCAGCCGGTGGCGCAGGCGAACAAGGCGACCGATATTCCGTGGCCGATGTCGATGCGCTGGCCGCTGTCGTTCTGGCGCAAGATGTTTGCACCGGCCGTGGCGGCAGATGCTGCGTCGACGGATAACGACCCGATTTCACGCGGTCGCTATCTCGTTGAAGGGCTGGGCCATTGCAGCGCATGTCACACCCCGCGTGGCGTGGCGTTGCAGGAGAAGGCGCTGACCGACGACAGCACTGCCTTCCTCTCGGGTGGCGTGGTCGATAACTTCCTCGCGAAGAACTTGCGGGGCGACGTGACCGACGGTCTGGGCAACTGGAGCGAAGGGGATATCACGGCGTTCCTCAAGGGCGGCCGTAACGACCATTCGGCAGCCTTCGGCGGCATGACCGACGTGGTGCAGCACAGTGCGCAGTACATGAGCGACGACGACCTGACGGCGATTGCGAAGTACCTGAAGACGCTGAAACCCGTCGACCCGAACGCCAAGGCGCTCGCGTATGACGAGACGGCGGCCAAGGCGCTGCGTGCCGGGTCTGACAAGAGCAACGGGGCGTTGACGTTCATCGACAACTGCGCGGCCTGCCACCGCAGCACGGGTAAGGGCTACACGCAGACCTTCCCGACGCTGGCGCTCAGTTCGACGGTGAATTCGGCCGATCCGACCTCGCTCATTCACATCGTGCTGCGCGGTGCCGAAATGCCGTGGACGAAGTCGGCGCCGACGCATTACGCGATGCCGGGCTTCGACGATCGCCTGACCGATCAGGACGTGGCCGATGTGCTGACGTTCGTGCGCACGAGCTGGGGCAACACGGCACCCGCCGTGACGGCCGCGCAGGTCGCGAAGGTGCGCAAGGACGTGGGCGCTGCACCGCAGCCTGCACGGTGATCTTGTGATGTTATGACGGTGTGACGGTGCGCGCCCTCGCGGGCAAGTGCCATGCGCCTGTGGTGAAATGGAGCCCTGCCGGGCGGCGCTGCCGGCAGGGCTTTTTTATCGCGCGATCGATCGCGTGGAATGCAGGAGGTTGTCGTGCCGTTTATTTTGTTGGGACTGGTGGTGCTGGCGGGGATCGTCTACGGCGCGGTGCGGCTCTATGGCGAGGTCGCGATGCGCTTTGGCACGCCGGCGGCGGTCGTGACGATTGTCGTTTGCGTGCTGATCGTCGTCTGGCTGATAGTCGATGCGGTGCGTCGATATCGTGCGGTGCACGGCGTGCGGCGCAACGGCGAGCGCGTCGTGAGCATCGAAGGCGAGTGGGGCGCACTTCGCCTCGACGCCGATCGCAAGATGGGCACCATTCGCGTGGGCGAGAACGCGTCGCGTTTTGTGTTCTCCGATGTGACGTCAGCACACCCGGTGACCGACAACGGGCGTTGGACGCTCGTGCTCGAACTCGCGCATAACGCACAGGCGCAGTGGACGGTCCCGATGGCAAATCGCACACTCGCGCAACGCTGGACGAAGATCTTTCGACTGGCGAATTCTCATCGTCTTTGAATGCTCCCGTCGCGAGTGGCGGTGTCAGGTGTGCCGATTCTCACCATCGGCGATCAGCGATCAGCGATCAGCGATTCGCGAACTCGCGAATGTCGCGTGTCATTCGGGCGGCCTGATTGAAGTACATGCCGTGCGTGCCACCTTCGTAGACCTTGAGCACGGCGCCCGCAATCGCCTGCGCCGTCGGTCGGCCGGTGACCTCCAGCGGCGCACTCGCGTCGCAATCTCCATGCAGTACCAGCGCCGGAATGTCGAGCGCAGCCATCTCGGGCCGGAAGTCGGTCGATGTTTGCACGCGGTTGAGCGCGGCGGCAGCGTCCAGCGAGGTGCGCAGCATCAGGTCTGACGTCCAGCGAATCACGGCTTGCGACGTGCCCGGCCCGAAATAGGGCGCGGCACGACGTTCGATCCAGTCGGGGAACGAGGTGAGCATTTCGTCGAGTGATGCGTAGAAGAGTTGTGCGTCCACGCCAGTGGGGTTGTCGGCAGTCTTCACGAGATACGGCGTGGCGGCCGGTGACACGAAGACGATCCGTGAGACGCGTCGCATGCCGTGGCGCGTGAGATAGCGCACGATTTCACCGCCCGCGAACGAGTGGCCGACGAGCGTCACATCGCTCAGATCGAGGGCGTCCAACACGGCATGCAGGTCGTCGGCGAGGGTGTCGTAGTCATAGCCGCGTCCGGTGTCGGCCGAGCGTCCGTGTGCGCGACGGTCGTATGCCACGCAGCGAAAGCCGTCACCGGCGAGGGCGGTCATCTGATAGGCCCAGATATCGCTGGCGAGCGTCCATCCCGAGAGAAACACCACGGGTTTGCCGTGTCCCCAGTCGCGGTAGAAGAGTGCGGTGCCATCGCTGCCGGCGAGGTAGCCGGAGGCGGTGATCGGCGGTGTGTTGCCGGGGCTCGCGACGCCCGCGTCGTGGTCGGCAGCGGGATGGCGGGCAGTGAGCGTATTCGAGGAAAGCGGCAGTCGGGTCAGCATGATCAGGCTCCACAAGGCCGGGGAATCCGGCAAAACGTGAAGCCATTGTCTCGGGCGGTGTGCACACGGTCGATTACCTCGGAGGTAATGACCGTGTGTCGCTATGGCGCTGTATCCCGACCTTCCGATGTCCTGATGAGGCTATGCCGTTGCCGGGACCGGCTGGCGCATGGGCGGCACGACGCTGGCGTCGTCAATCGGGAAGTGCAGTGCAGCGGCGACGGCCCCGAGAATCGCGGTGGCGGCCCAGATGAGGTTGTACGAACCGGTGACGTCGAGCACATAGCCGCCCAGCCACGCGCCGAGAAACGAGCCCACCTGATGGCTCATGAAGCACACGCCGAAGAGCGTGCCCAAGTGCCGTGCACCGAATACTTTGGCGACCAGACCGCTTGTCAGTGGCACCGTGCCCAGCCACGTCAACCCCATGACGGCCGCGAAAATCACCACACTCGTGTCGGATTTCGGCAGCAGGAAGAACAGCGCGATGGCGCCGCCCCGGATCAGGTACAGCCAGCCGAGCACGTGATGTTGACGATAGCGTCCGCCGAGCCAGCCGCAGGCCCAGCTTCCGGCCATGTTGAACAGACCGATCAGGGCGAGTGCCGTGGCGCCGAGCCCGACCGGCATGTGACACATGAGCAGATAGCCGGGCAAATGCGTCGCGATGAAGGCGAGCTGGAAGCCGCAGGTGAAGAAGCCGAGCGTGAGCAACTGGAAGCCGCGATGGGTGCGTGCTTGGTACAGGACGTCGCGTAAGGAGACGTGTTCGCCGTCGTTATGCTGGGTTGTCGTCGTTGTTGATGAGGACGATGCAGCGGCGCTCGTCGTGGCCTTCATCGTGGCCTTCGTGGCCTTCGTGGCGGACGCCTTGCGTCGGTGCAATGTCATGAAGAAGCCGAGCGGCGCGGCGCAGCACAGGATCAGCGCGAGGACGAACAGCGACGTTGAAACGCCGTACGCCTGACGCAGTCCCTGTGCTACCGGCACGAGGGCGACCTGCCCGAGTGAGCCGCCCGCACTCACAAGGCCCATGGCCATCGAGCGCTTTTCGGGGGACACGGCGCGGCTCACCGCCGGTAGAACGACGCCGAATGTCGTGCAACTGATGCCCAGTCCGACCAGCACGCCAAGCCCGATGACGAGCCAGACACCCGAGGGCGCGAGGGCCGCCATCGCGAGTCCGCCCGCAAAAGCAAAGGCGCCGAAGGCGACCACCGGTGCAGGACCATAGCGGTCGGCCATGGCGCCCGCGAACGGCTGCGCAAACCCCCATACGAGGTTATGCAGCGCAATGGCGAAGGCGACTAACGTGACGGGCACGCCACGGTCGTAGGAAAACGGATTGATGAAGAGCCCGAACGTCTGCCGGGTGCCCATGGCGGCGCTCAGCACGAGTGCGCCAGCGAGAATGATGAGCGTGACGCGGCCTTGCAGCGATGGCGATGCCGATGCGGTTTGTGTCATATGGTGAATCCTCCTCACCGAAGTTTCGCAACGGAATCTCCGTGTGGCAAAGGAGTAATGCGATATAGCGAGTGAATAAAATTCACTCAGTGCGATGATTCAGGCTATCGCAGGGCTTGGCTGGCTTCTTCGATGACCCAGTCGCGAAAGGCGGTGCATGCCGGATGGGGTTCGATATCGTCCGCGCAAATCAGCCAGTAGGCGCCTTGTGACGTGGTGGTGATGTCGTGTGCCGGCATCAATGCGCCATTCGCCAGATATTCGTCGACCAGCGGGCGGCGGCCGATGACCACGCCCAGCCCAATGATCGCCGCGTCGAAGGCCATTTGAATGCTGTCGAAGCTCAGGCCGCCGCGCGCGTCGAAGTCGTCGACGCCGGCCCCTTCGATCCAGCCTTGCCAGTCTTCGCTGGCGCTGCTCACGTGAATACGGGTGACGGCTTGCAAGTCGATCTTGCCGTGCGCGTTTGCGTGGGCGGCGTGATAGGCCGGGCTGCATACGGGCACAAACTGTTCGCCGAAGAGCCGGTGCCACGTGTCGCTGGCGACCGGTGCGCGGGACAGCCGTATGGCGAAGTCGAAACCATCGGTCGGGAAACCGACTTGCCGGCGCGAGGTGTCGAGTGTGACGTCGACATCGGGCATGCGTTGGGTAAAGCGTGACAGGCGAGGCAGCAGCCAGCGCGACGCGAGCGTCGGTGCGCAGGTGAGGGCGATGGCACGTGTCGAGTCGCGTGTGGGCAGGCGACGTGTGCCGGTCATGAGCAGCGAGAATGCCTCGGTCACGTAGGCGAGATAGTCGACACCTTCGGGCGTGAGCGAGAGCCCTTGCGGCGAGCGCGTGAAGAGGGCGATGCCGAGCGTCTGCTCCAGCCCGACGATGCCATGGCTCACCGCACTGGGTGTGAGGTGCAGTTCGGCGGCGGCGCGTTTGAAGCTTTGATGCCGTCCGGCAGCTTCGAACAAACGCAGCGCAGACAGCGGGGGCAGGCGAGGCGGCATGGCGGGGCGTGTTTCATCGGTCGGCGCGCCAGAGATTTCGCGCGCTTTGGATGGGCTTTCAATGGGCTTCGGATGGCGTCGATTTTCGCATGACACTGCGGGGTCTGTGTGATCGGGCGATTCAACTGGTTGAGTCGATTGAGTTGGTTGAGTCGGTTCAGCCGATTCGCGGCGGATTGGTGAGGGGGTAAGACGAACTGTCATGGCTGGCCGCCAGTACAGGCCTGTCCGGTTTTGGTGAACTGTACCGGGATTCGTGCGGACGCACTGCCTATGCTGTCTCACCGTAATCCTCGGGCTGGTTTCTGGTCCGATGCGCCCCGTGGGGTCTTGCCGGGGCAGCAAAAAACCGTATTCGATCATGACGACTGAACAACTGCTGGCCTTCTGCGCTTTCGCTGTCATCACGCTGGTGACACCCGGACCCAACAACATGATGGTGCTCGCGTCCGGCCTGAATTATGGCTTTCTGCGCACGCTGCCCCATCTGGCGGGTATTGCTTGCGGCTTCGCTTTGATGGTGTTTCTCACCGGCACCGGTCTGCATACGGTCTTCATCAAATTTCCTATCATTCACACGGTCTTGAAGTTTGTCGGCGCGGCGTATCTGCTGTGGCTGGCGTGGCATCTGGCGCGCTCGGGGCCGATGGACGACGCGAGTCGCGAGCGGGCTCGGCCGATGGGATTTCTCGGTGCCGCGGCGTTCCAGTGGGTCAATCCGAAAGCGTGGGTGATGGCGGTGGGGGCAATCAGCACTTATTTGCCCAACGGCTCGAATCTGCTGGATGTGTTGCTGCTGGCGGCGATCTACGGCGTGCTGGGCGCACCCTGCATCGGCCTCTGGGCAGGCTTTGGCACGGCCATGCGCCGCGTGCTGACAGACGCCCGTTCGGTCCGCATCTTCAACGGTGTGGCGGCGGCGCTGCTGGTGGCATCCCTGTACCCGATTCTCGTGGATTGATGCGATGCAGGGTGTCGCTGCCGTTTTCGTTGCGGGAAATTGGATGGAACGGCGGCGGGGCGGAGGTGTTGGCGGGGAGGTCAGGTGCGAGCTACGCACCTGCAACGCTATGGCTTTCTGCGATACGGTAACGGAATGCCGTCAGTAAGCGAGTGAGCGAATGTGCTGCAAAGGCCTTTGCTTCGCGTCTGGCGGGTTGATTTCACCGTATCCGAATGTCGAGGCGAGCGAGGGCTGAACCAGCCCGAGCCGAAATTATGTTGGGAACACTCCGTAAACTCTCCATTGCCCCTTTCCGCATGTCGTTACGCGACGAATCGTGCGCGGGCGCTGCACCGAGGGGCAATGCACCCATGACCTTAGCGAAACGCGTTGCACGCATCGAGGCAGTGCTGCCGACGCTGTGCACGAAGACCGATCTCCAACGAGAGACAGGCGCCTTGCGCGTCGAACTGCATGAGCAGGTTGGGGCACTGCGCAGTGAGATGCACAGTGAATTCAAGGCAGTGCGAAATGAAATGCACGTTGAATTCAAAGCGGTGCGTATGGAGATGCATGCCGGTTTTCAAGCGGTGCGCATGGAGATGCATGCTGAATTCAAGGTCGTTCACGCGGAATTCAAAGCGGTGCGCACCGAGATGCATACCGGTCTTCAATCACTACGCACCGAAATGCACACCGAGTTCAAAGCGGTCCGCTCGGAGATGCACGCCGGATTCACGACGATAAGTCAGATGATGATGTCGCAAACGCGCTGGATCATCGGCACATTGCTGACGGTCTGCCCCGCGTTGGTGGCTGCGACGCTGTTTATTGTGCGGTATCAGGGATAGCGGCGCAGAAATGAAAAACGGACCCGAAGGTCCGTTTTTCAATCGATCAGCGCATCTTCCGTTGTCGTCGATACGCTATGTTTTGGTGGAGCCGGCGGGGATCTGAATAACGCCTGCGATGCAGTATTTACGGTGGTCCCGGCGTATCGGTGTTGTCAGATACCACCAGAAATACCACCGTCAATGCGCGGCTTGCACCGTACCTGAATCGGCATCCTCCACCGAACCGCCGCGCGCCGCCGCGACCTGCTTGGCGATCCACTGCTGAATTTCGGACTCAAGCCAACGGCTCGCGTACCCGACGTTCACGGGCGCGGGGAACGTGCCATCCTTCACGCGCTTATAGATCGCGGTCTTGCCGTAACCCACCTGATCGATCACGTCTTTCAGCTTGAGCATGCGTTCAGGTTTGTTGCTGTGTTGGGCGCTCATCATCGTATCTCCCGTGCGCGGGACGTAACCCGCAGAATCTCTTCCAGTGCTTCGGCCGTGGCCAGGTGGGTGGTCATGCTGCCTTCTCGATTGCTTGTGGCTTGTGGTTCGCGTAGAAGACCGCGCGTGCGAATCCCATCGGCGTCGCGCTACGGAAATCGGCTCGGTCTTGGCCGGGGGGAGCTTTGTGGATTCGATCATCCGGCGTCCCCAAGAGGAAATCGCGCTGTGCCGACGGCATGACGAAGCCACCGCCGGTCCACAGGCAAGTCTTCTTCGTGTAGTTGTCATCCGCGCACAGGTCGGAAAACTCGTAGGGGTGAAAGGTGTAGTCCGGTTTTCGCCAGTACGAACTCACCGTGCTCACCGGGTTCTCGATCAGGTACGGTGCGCCGGACCATTCGGCCAGTTTCACGGATGCCTCGAACAGACGTAGCGCCATGATGAGAGAGCCGATGCCTTTGTCTTTGAACCAGCGCGCGCCAGACACCGCCACGTCGGTACAAGGCGGAAAGAAGAATGCGGCAGCAATATCACCTCGTGGCGGCATCCAGTCGAGCATGTCAGCACCCACCCAGACGATATTTCCGTCATGCCGTTTGCCTGCTTGGTGCTGGATATCGACGCAGTAGCAGAGGTATCCGGCGTCCGCCCACGGCTTGACCATGTTCCCCGTCTTGTCGAAGCACGAGATAACGATGCGTCGGCAGTCGCCCAGAATGATCTCGTTCTGTCTCATGGCAGATACCTCCACGCCAGCATGCAGAGGGATACCAGCATCATGATGATCCCGATGAGAAACAGCGCCACGCACACGAAATCGGGTACGTCCGGTTCTTCATAGAACGCGGGTTGAATTGCCTTTGCTATCGTCCCGAAGACGATGGCTAGAGCGAAGCCGATGACGAAGATCACGATTTCCGCTCCTGTAATACGCGCTCGAAGTGAAACACGACGGCCGCGCCGGTCTCCTGAATGAGTCCGTACTGCTTCGCCAGCCGGTAGATCGGGTGGTAGCTGTTCAGCGAGCTGACGTGCCCGGCGAGCCAATTTCGCCAGGATGCGAGCGACATTGACGCCTTGCTGATGTTGCACGGCGGGCAGGCAGGCATCATGTTCTCGATGACATCGCGCTCTGGTCTGAGCGGTGTAGTTGTCGCGAGACGCACGCCGCCGTTGGGAGTGTCCACGCGCTTCAGGTCGCGAATGCACGGCTCGAAGTGGTCGGCGTGCCAACGCTCGGGAAGGTCGCATCCGCAATAGGCGCACCGGCCGTCGTACTTCATGCGCAGTTGCTCGCGTTGAGCTTTCGTCAGCTTCACGATTTCCGCTCCTCCGCTGCCTGCGAGGCGGCAGCAGTAACAATGGCGCGGCGTGCCGCGCGCTCCCAGTCGGCATCGTCTGAAACGCTCTCTTGCGCCAAATCACGGTAGCTTTTCGACCCGGTGACGTTGACCCACATGTCGCCGTCCCCATCGAAAAATTCCACTTCCAACCGAAGTTTCACAGCGAGCGCGAACGCGTCGTGATTCTCGGCCAACGGATTCCACCGAAATTCCCGGTCGCATCCGTTATGGTCTTGGTTGTCGGCATGCAGATAGAGCATCCCATCATCGGCTTCGCTGTATCGCAGGCCGATTTCATCGTCTGCTACCTCGCGTGCCCAATTGGCCCGTGCTGCCAGTTCCAACAGTTCGCGGTCAGTCATCACTCCCCCTTCGCCGGTATCACCGGGCATTTGAGGCATTCGCTGCCGGGCCATGAACCGCATACGCACGGCCCTGCAACATCACCGGTCGGGTAGGGCGGTAATCCGTGAGCCTTGGGATTGAAGCTATCGAACCGGCGTCGCATACGCTCGCGAACCTTCTCGATGCTGTGTTCGTATCCGGTGTCGCCGCCGTTCCCTTCGCCCCACGCTTTCACGTGCGATAGGGCATCGACCGCATCGGGGAACTCGGCAAGCCATCTGTCCGCGCATTGCACTGCCGCTCGATAGCGTTCGAGTGCCGCCATCTCCTGACGTGCAACTATCCACTTGAGCCAGTTTCGCATCACGCCCCCTTCGCCTTGCCGGCAATGGCGGCGTCATATTCCTCGATGGAATCGAAGAACGTTCCGTTCTCGCGTAACAGGCGTTCCAACTCGCGCTCGTTGTGAGTTTCTGCCTTGAAGCCTCCGTGCACGAAGATGCTGGCGATCAGCCACGCAATCTGCGACAGCCGTTCACCATCCCCGCCATCCGCCGACAGCGCGGCGCGTACCGCCTCGCCGTATGCATTTGCGTAGCCCCGCATCTGGTGCTCGGTGAAATACCCACTGCCATTGGCGTGCCGGATGGTAGGCGTCGGGAACCGTGGGAGAGCAGGCCATTCAAGCGCTTCATGCTCATCACCGCCCACCTTTGCGGGAGACGGCCCCTGCTCCACCAGAATGACTGACGGCTTGTACATTTCAAGCGAGTCCGTCCAATCGGCGTGCGTCATGTTCTTCTCGGACTTGGCGGCCGCAGCATCCTGATATCGCACCGGCAAGCCAAGCGCTTTCATCAGGATTTCGATTTCACCCAGCAACGCCGACTTACCGCTGCCGACCCTGCCGGAAACCGTGATTGTCACTTCGCTCATTATTTTTGCTCCTTCGCGGGAGACGTGAGGGCATCGGGGAGAGGTCGCCAGTCTTCGCTATCGTCAAGAGAAACAGTCCCGATCATTTCCGGGTTCATGCGATTGATCGGATGAGCGCATTCGCCGAACTCGCGCTTGAAGACATGGCGCCAATGCATCGGCGAACCGTCATCGTGCTTGGCTTCTTCGTAGACGAGGCTCCTGCCTTTGTATAGCCAGAAAAATTGCTGCCCGATCTTCACGCCAAGCTCGGCGATATCGTTGACGACCCATTCCACTTGGTCGTCGCGCAAATTTCCCACCTGCGGCGCATCTGCGGCGCGCACTAAGTCAGCCGTGTGCAATTCCTCGTTCAACTGAAGCACCTGCTTTTCGAGGCGCTGAACGTCTAGCCGCAGACTGGAATTCTCAGCTACCAAGTTCGTGAAGTCGTGCGCGGAATACGGTTGATAGCCGGTCTCGCGCTCGCCGCCATTCACGGGCGCGGCGTAGAACTTCGTGCCATAGGGCAGTTTCTGAATGTCGGTGAGCGTGACCAGTTCGCGCTCACCGAACACTTCCGGGTCACCGTGCTTCGACCGCACTTCCGCCACCGCCTCTTGCCCTGCGCTCTGTGCGGCTGGCGTGTCCTCGCAAACGCGCTTGATCGCGTCGCGCACAGCATCCGGAATCGTCCAGTTTTTGTACATCGGGTCCGCGATCTGCTTGATGATGGCGTCGGCCAACGTCACGGTCTTGAGATCATGCATTCTGGTTCTCCTGTTTGGCGCCACCGACCAGAAGTTCGGCGCCGCGAAATGCTTCAGCGACCGCCTCGTCGACGGTCCGGTGCCCGCTATCGCTCCACCAGCCGTCGTACAGATACCCACCGTCCGGATGCTTGACGGTGATGTACCAGTCGTTGGTGTAGTCCTCATCCTGGGCGACTCGGATCCAATAGCCGTCGCTCCACCACCCTTCGAACTCGGATGGCGTGTTCACATCGACTTGACCGGCAGCGATTACGCGTTGAATCGGCGTACAGACGGTCATTTGTCGTCTCCGTTGGACGTGCCTTGGACATCGTCGATTTCGGCATCCATGCACCGAAGGCAGCAGCGATAGCTGCCCCAGTAGTCGCCGTCTACCAACGCCTTTTCGTACCGGTGCAGTTCGCCGACGGCTATCTCGTGCGGCTTTGCGCCGAGGGCCTGACCAAGCCAGCATGCGTGAGGTTTGCGAGCCGTGACGAGCTTCACGGTGCGGCACTTGATGTCGGCCTCCTCGCCCATGAAGAGGTCATGCGTGAGGTACTCGGCCTCGGTGCGGCGCGTCAGCGTCTCCACCACTGAAGGCGGCGCTGGCTGGGTATTCAGCCCTTCGGGGCGTGGGTCCATGTAGCTCATGAATCTCTCCTATATAAGTCCGGCTGTTCTCCCCATTGGGTGAGATACGGCCAGCCGGGAGCCTCGAAGGCGTTACGCGGCGTCAACGGAAAGGGTTTCGTCCGGTCCTTCATCAGGAAGTGGGCTGGGCGGTTCAAGGCAGATACGAAGCTGCTCCAATCCTTCCTTGAGAGCATCGCTAGGAGTGTTCTCGACCTTCGTCCAACTGCGGGTCTCGAAGATTCGTTCCAGCCATTCAGCGCGCTTTTGCTTGTCCTCTGCGCCTTGTGACGGGAAGTGCTTCTTGAGCAATTCGGCAATTTCTTCGCTGTAGATGGTGCGTTGGCGTTGCTCGAAAGACCACGAATCAGAGCCTTCCTCGGTATATAAGTCCTTGCTATCGCGTCGCTCCATGCTCTCGAAGTGCTGACCACCGAGATTAAGGAAGGCAAAGTGCGGCTTGAAAGAGTCGAATGTGGGAAAGTCCAATTCGTGGCCGTTGATGCGGTCAGAACGATCTTTCTCGATTAGGGCGCGATTGATCGTGCGCCCGTCTTCACGCTTGCGCTGCATTTCGATGAGCAGGCTAGGCTCGTAGCCCAGTTCCTTCTCTGTCGCCATACGCGAACCATCCGTGATCAACTCCTTCTTGCCGGTCTCTTGGTTCTCTTGGTACGTGTAGATCGCACCAGCACGACCGCAAATGATCATGTGCAGTTTTGACGACAGGAAACGGTCTGTGAAATCCCCCCAAGCGGCCTTAATCGGACGCCAATGATGGAATTCCAGGCCATAGATCGGGCGACGCCCTTTCTTCTTCAGACCCTCATTGATCTTTGCCAGATACGATTCTTGGGCGTCGCGCCAGACGTGCGTGATCGAGTCGACAATGACGATGCTGCATTCCTGTTCTGCCTCATCCATGAAGGCCATCAGGTCTTTCAACGCGCGGCTTTCGTCGTACACCAAGAACTCAATGCCAGCAGCATCAAAAATCGGTTTGATGTAGGAGGCTGCCGGTTCAGTGTCAAACATGCCGACCGGTTTGTCGCACTTCGCGAATTGGTGAAGACCAACAGCAATTTCAGCAGCCGTGCGCGTCTTTCCAGAGCCAGCCGGGCCATAGATGCCAACCTTGGCGAAGGCGTGTTTGTTGGTGGCGGGTTTAAGCATTCCCATGATTTATCTCAATGAATCCGCGAAAAGGTCGGCCAACCGTCATGCCAGCCACCGTTAAGCACGAAGCCGAGACGCCGCATCGTGGCCACGTACTCATCCCAACTCAGTTCTTGTTCCATGCGGGCCTCCCGTAGGTAGGAACATCGTTTGCATATGTCTCGGCGCAGTAATCGAGCGTGCCGACGAGAAAGAAGAAGATCGCCAGAATTGCTGTCGTGCGAAGGATCAGAGCGAAGAAGCTCACGAGAATCCGAGGCATGCCGTTCGGGCAATCCTCCGAGCTATGGCCCGCTTTCCCGCAGCGAAGGCATTGCTCTTGGTCGAGGCGGCGAAGGAGGTTCATGCGGCACCTCCGAATTCGAGTTCTTCGACGAGTGCTTTCGCTTTGGCGAGTTTCTGGCGAGCTTCCTCAAGCATTAGCTTGTTGGTACTCTCGTCTTGCTGTTTTGCCCATTCAGCGATGTCATCCGGTACCGGCAGATGGAACTTCGCAGCCTCGGCAGCAAGCGAGCTAGCGCTATGTTTACGTTCTTGTTTGCGGCATTCGATATAGCGGCTGTCGAGCCATTTGGCGGCGTGCGTTACTGCCTCTTCAAATGACAGCGAAGGGAAGCAACGGCCATGGCTGCCACCGGAACCGTCTGAATATCGGTCTACATGCCACGAAAGTTCGCCGTTCGATTCGCCGTAAAGGGACAGCAGCCGTAGCTTTCGACCGTAGCGTTCTGACGTTTCTTTCATGAAGTCGTCAAATGTCTGAATCGACATGCGTTCACCGTAGCCTTCAACCACGAAAAAATGCGTGATCTTTCCGGCGATGAAATCGTCTAGTGTCTTCAGTTGGTCGAACTGCATGCGTTCGGCCTTTCGAGCAGCGAAGCCGCGATCCATTTGGTCGCGTTCTTGGCGAAGCTCTGCCATTTCCGCGCGCTGTGCATTTGCTTGCCGCTCCAGTTCAGCGACTTCCGCATGCAGTTTCTCCACGGGGGGCGTAGAGAATACTTCGCGCCACGTCTCAGGCTTTCCATAACTCGGCTCGCAATCCTCGTGCTCGAAGATGGGTTCGACGATGTAGCCATTCCCCGTAACGGCCACGTAGACCGCTGCCCGACCGTGAATGTCATAGACTTCATCGCCGACCACGGGCGTCTTTTTGATCTCGCATACCTGTTCACCTCGTGCTTTGGAGAGGGCGGCGCGCGCGGCGTCGAGCGTCATCGTTTCAACAGACCAGCCGTCCTGTGGATACTGCTTAACAAGTTCCACTCGCATCGCGGCGTAGACATCCGTGAGTTTGTCCAGCGCTTCCAGCAGTTCCGCGTTGATGGCGTTGGATTGCTCGCCGCCATTCACGGGCGCGGCGTGTCGATACACGGGCACGGAATAGCTCGGCAGATGGTCGGCCTTGTTCCAGATGAACGCGTCGCCCGCATCGTGTTCGTCCGGATTCATCCACGCCACCGCCTCTTGCCCTGCGCTCTGTGCGGCTGGCGTGATGACCGACGCAGCGGCAGCACGAAACTGCTCAGCGTTGGTGAAGAAGATGTTTCCGTCGCTGTGGACGATCCCACCTGCTGCACGAATCGCTTCAAACGTCACGGTCTTGGTATCAGCCATGATTAGCCTCCGCAACAAGACGCGAGCGGTGAAACGCATGAGCCGCAGCAATCTCGATAGGCTCGATACGATCCATCGTGCAGCCCTCAAGCGCCTTTTCCACCTCAAGCTCAGCCATTTCGTACCAAGCGCGGCGAAGCATGTTCGGCAGGATCGGGCCGAGGCGAAGAATGCTCGCCGGGCCACCACGGAACGCAGCGACGATCAGCACAGCCTCAGAGCGCTCCACAATGCCCGGAAGAGCCTGCATCACGCGCTCGATGGTCAGATTCGCCTCGATCATTTGAGCGCGGCGCTCGGCTTGTTCTGCGACGAACGCACGCCGCATTTCTTCGTGCGACAGGTTCGCCAGGTGGCGATTGGTGTCGCGCTCTACTGCATCAATTTGTGCCATTTCAGTTACCTCACTTCACGGCGATCATGCGAGCGAACAACTCGTGCGCGCTGACCTGAAGAGTTTTTACGGTGGGTTCGAGGGCGGCCCCTGCGGCGCCCCCTGCGGCGGCCCATGCGGCGCCCCCTGCGGCGTCCCCTGCGGCGGCCCGTGCCTCATTAATTTTTGGCAATGCAATATCGAGTTCAGCCCGGCACGTGATTTCGGGAAGCGAGACGAGAATGTCGGCGTGCACCTTCAGTGCAGGCGTGAGAGCGAGCCATGCAGCGCAGTGCACGCGCACGAGCCAATCGAAGGCCATCCACGAGCGCTTCTCAGAGAGTTCTTTCGAGCCAGCAGTGCCTACGAGCAGCGGGATGTACTGCTTGAGTTGGGCGCGTTCCTCGTCCGTGCGCATGCCGTCGTTCCAAGCGCGGCCGAACGCTGCCAGAACCGGATCGACGCACGCTGGAGAGTCACCGAAGGACTCGCCAGCGAATAGGCTCACGACTTCGAGCAGGCAGTGTTGGCCGCTGTCGGCTTCATGTGCGCCAGCGCTCAGTACGACGCTGTCGAGATCAAGGGTGCTGCTGATGGTTTGCATGGCTGGCCTCATGTCGTTTCGTGAGCATGAGGCAAGTATAGAAAAGCTGGCCTTTAAGGTCAAGGAAAAATTGACGTTGAGTCGTGATTTTCTTTACCTAGTGATTTCCCGTTGTCTTCTATGCTTCGTGCGGACGAAAAAAATCCCGCATTGCGCGGGACTTGTTGGCGTCGCTTTCGGGCTATTGTGCGCCGATCTGTTCTCTATATTTGTTCAGGCTCTGGATGTACGGCCTACAGCCACCAAGATTCCCGTTGTAGGCTCCACGTCTGACGATGGCCAAGCTATCGAGCTCAAGCGTAATCGTGCAATTCAGGTTGATAGGGATGTAGCTGGTGTTGTATGTGGTGGATGAATAGTTGCCGTAAGAATTCCCAATGTTGAAGTTCCCATAAGTCTGAGAAGGCGATGTCATCGGCATAAATCCAGAGCTTGAGCGACCCCACTGAATGTAATGATGCCCTGCAATCCGTTGCTCGCCGGATGGCATTCCTAAGACACCTATTGCGGTATCCACCGGTTTTCCTCCCAAGGCATCAAGCCCTTTATCCATTTGCCCCCAAGTGACACACCCTCCGAGGAAGATGCATCCAAGGGCCACGAAAACTGTTCTTTTCATAGGCGTGCCCCCATCCAAAAAACGCGTCCGATGATGTTGATCAGGTCTTCTTTGTCAGGTGTGACGAGGATGTCCGGGTATTTCGCCTTGTCGGGGTTATCCGATACGATCCAGATGCCACCACCAATTTCTTTTCGTAGGCGTTTGACAAGAATTTCGTGTTCCAGTCGGATCACGTGAACTTCGTTATTCGCCAAATCCTTGCGGCTCGTATCCACGAGTAGGACTGCGCCGTCTGGGATGCGCGGCTCCATGCTTAGACCGTCCGCGTAAATGACAACGGCTTCTCGCTCGCTGACACCGCTTTGCTTCAAGAAGTCACGCCGGAAAGCGAGCCGCCCTTTTTCGGTCTCGTAAAAGACCAAATTGCCATTACCTGCGGATGCCTTGACATCGAGCCGACGTAGCATCGCAAAGTCAGGGGGCATGCTCTCGCCGTCAGTGTCAGGGGCGCCATCATCAATTGGTAGCGGCATCCCTGTCATTGATCTGATCTTCAGCATTTGCGACCAGCTTGGCTCGTGGTGACCGTTTTCCCACGCTGAGATGTTGGCCTTCGACACGCCGAGGGCGTCTCCCATCTGCGTTTGCGTCATGCCACTTTTTGTACGCGCGTCGCGCACCCACTGCTTCAGTTCCATTCCCCGATGGTAAAGAACACCTATACCTACTGGGGCAATAGTTTCTTGACCTCTGATTCCAGATTTTCTATACTCAGGCAAAACGTACTTTTGAGCTAAGGCCATGAAAGAACATCCCATTGATGTAGCTGCTTCGATTGTTGGCTCTAAGGCCGCTCTAGGTCGGGCGCTCGGCGTATCAAAATCCGCCGTCGAGCAATGGACGGATGAGGATCGAAAGGTGCCCGCGAAGCATTGCCCGGCTATCGAGCGTTTGACGGACGGCAAGGTCCGATGCGAAGACCTCAATGGTGAGGTCGATTGGACGTATATCCGTCAGGCTGCCGACGGCGCAAACGAGGTGGCCGCATGAAAAAGCGAGCTGAATTTCGCAACGAAGTAAAAACACGTCTACGTGATCGTGCATATGAAGCCCTCCAGCATTTCAAGGTTGTGCAGGGCATTGAGAGCGATTCTGCCGCGATGGCCCGCATTACTGAGCAGTTCTTGCTCGGTGCTGTAGGTACTTTGCCTGCCGACTTGATCGGAGTCAGTGACGACTCAGGCCGAAACGTCCCGCGCCGGGTGGCGGCATGAGCGACGACCAGATCGTCTCCGCAAAGCTGCCGATTCCTGAGGCGGCAGACCTTGCCACGCGCGCGGCAGCAGAGGGCATTCCTGCTGACGAGTATTTCGGAATGCACATCCTCAGAAGCGCCTACGGTGTCTTACACCCGCGAGCCGTGCCGCACTTGCTCCGTCCGAAGCAGGGACAAAACGTCCCGAATGATGAGGAGTGAGTCGTGGACCTTTTCATAAGCGCCGTCGTCATTCTTCCGATGCTCTACGTCACCTATTTGATGTTCTGGAGGTGAGCTATGGCCATCCTCTACCGCGAATTCCAACTGCGTAGCCCTTCGATCTGGACGAGCGTTCTGGCCTTCGTCAAAGCGAACGCCAAGGCATGTCTCGAGAAAGGCGAACCGCTTCGTGTGATCGTCACTAGCGATGAGAAGAAGCGCAATGCTGAGCAGAACCGCTTTTATTGGGGCGTCGCGCTGCGAGACATTGCTGAACAGGCGTGGGTGGACGGCAAGCAATTCGACAAAGACGCATGGCACGAGTACTTCTCGCGCAAGTTCGGTGTCTGCGACGAAGTCACTCTTCCTGACGGCGAAATCATCACGCGCCGCAAGTCAACCTCGCAAATGACAGTCGGAGAGTTCTCGACCTACGTCAATCAGGTGCAGGCGTGGGCAGCAAATCACCTCGGAGTCGAATTCGAATGAAAGTCGACCGCCTTTGCCACGGTCGGGACTGCTATTTGCAGATCCCCGGCGTATGCACGAACAACCCTGAAACGGTCGTTCCGTGCCATTCCAACCAGCTTAAGCATGGAAAGGGTAAAGGCATCAAGGCGGACGACGAGAAGACGGTTCCGGGCTGTTACGCATGCCATCACGAGCTTGACCAAGGCAAGAATCTGAGCAAGCAGGAACGCCGTGACTACTGGGACACAGCGTATGACCGTTGGCGCATGGATCGAGAGCGCTTGATGGCGAAGAACGTGGCCTGTCTCAAGACAAAATCAGCAAAGCGCGCACAGGTTCACATTCTTGTGCAGTCGCTCGTAAAGGGCATGAAGGGGGCGCAAAGTGGCGCGAGCAAGAAACATTAAGCCGGGTCTGTTCAAGAACGAAATCTTGGGCGTGGCTGATCCGCTTTACACCCTTCTGTTCGAAGGTCTTTGGCTTCTTGCCGACCGCGAAGGGCGCCTTGAGGATCGCCCATTGCGTATCAAGGCAGAGATTTTCCCCTACCGCGAAGGTCTTGACATCGAGTCGATGCTGAATTGGCTCGTTGCTCAGGGCTTTATTACTCGGTACACGTCGGGCGGCGTGAAGTGCGTGTTCATCGTGGAGTTCAAGAAACATCAGAACCCGCATAAGAATGAGCCGGAATCCTCCCTTCCTTCACCTGAGTTTTCCGAACCTGATTCAGTCATTAACGGTTGCACTTCCGAATATCTCGGAAAGACTTCCGAAAAAATCGGAAGCGCTCCGGCTGATTCTCTGATTCCGGATTCCGGATTCCTGATTCCTGATAACTCCCCTGACGGGGAGTTTGTCGCCAGCGAGGCTGGCAACCTGTCCCATCAGCGACCGAAGCTGACAAAACCGCAATGCCCGCATCAGGAAATCATCGCGCTGTACCACGAACTTCTGCCTGCAAACCCGTCAATTCGTGACTGGACACCGGCTCGTGCCGAGCATCTGCGTGTCCGGTGGAACGAAGACGCCAAGCGGCAGACGTTGGACTGGTGGGGACGGTTTTTCGAATACATCGCCCAGTCCGAATTCCTGACGGGGCGTTCGACGGGCAAAGACCGCAAGCCGTTCACGCCGGGCTTGGACTGGATCGTGAAGGCCGAGAACTTCGCGAAGATCCGTGAAGGCCGGTTCCACGACCCGGAGGCAGCATGAGCGACCACGACATCCTGCGTGCTGTGCCGCAATCCGTCGAATCCGAGCAGGCCGTCATCGGTGCGCTCTTGTTCGACAACGATGCCATTGACCGCATTGGCGACCTGAAGGTCGAGCACTTTTACCGCGGCGACCATCGGGCGATCTTTGCTGAGATCATGAAACTCATCGGTGCGAACCGCCCGGCTGATGTGTTCACCGTGTTTGAGAGCCTTGGGGAGCGTGCTGCGGACTTCGGCGGAATGCAGTATCTCGACAAGCTTTCGAGCAGCGTGCCGGGTAGCGCCAACATCGGGCGGTATGCCGAGATCGTTCGGGACCGGGCGATTAAGCGTGGCCTGTCGAGCCTTGGTTCAATGCTTCAGGACATGGCGTTTAACCCCGATGGGGCGTCTGCTGCCGAGCTTGTGGAGCGCGCTTACGGACAGCTTGAGGCATTTGCCAATTCCGACCAACGCGAGGATATGGCCGACCTTCAAACGGCCATGACGGAGTACATCGAACTCCTGCAAACGCAACACGAGGGGCAAGTTGTCGCAATGCCTACGGGCTTCTCGGATTTGGACGAAAAGCTTGATGGAGGAATGAATGGTGGCGACCTGATTATCGTGGGAGGTCGTCCGTCAATGGGTAAAACGGCGTTCGTGATGGGCATTGGCCAGCACATAGCCGAGCAAAAACCCGTTGCTGTGTTCTCGATGGAAATGCCGAAGAAGCAGTTGATGCGTCGCCTCGTGGCATCGCTTGGAAGCATTCCTATGGGCATTCTGGGTGATCCGCGCCGTATGGACGATGACCACTGGCCGAAACTCACGCACGCGATGCAACGAGCAAAAAACCTTCAGTTCTTCATTGATGACCGCCCTGCCCGAACCTTAGGTGATATCCGCTCGCGTTGCCGCACCGTCAAGCGCAAGCATGGCTTGGGCCTTGTCATCGTGGATTACCTAACGCTTATGGCTAGCGGCGAAGGCGATAACCGTACTCAGCAGGTCGGGGCTAACTCTCGAGGTCTCAAGGTGCTGGCTAAGGAACTGGACGTTCCTGTGGTCGTGCTTGCGCAGCTTAATCGTGGTCTCGAGAGTCGGAGCGACAAGCGCCCGATGATGAGCGACCTGCGCGACTCTGGGGAAATCGAGCAAGACGCCGATACGGTGATGTTCCTATACCGTGATGAAGTCTACAACCCCGACACCCCGGACAAAGGCCTCTGCGAGGTCATTCTGGCAAAGCAGCGCAATGGCGAAATCGGGCGACTTGCGCTGGTTTATGAGGGCATGTTCACGCGCTTCAAGGACATGGAATCGGGCCGTGAGTACGGGCATACGCCAGCACCGAAACGTCAGGCTCGGGGGTTCAGCGAATGAGGCGAGCAAAGGTCGACGCTAACCAAAAGCAGATCGTCTCGGCGCTCCGTCAACTAGGGGCAACGGTGGCCATAACTAGCACGATGGGCCAAGGCTTCCCCGATATCTGCTGTGGCTTTCGTGGCCGCAATGTGCTGTTCGAGATCAAGGATGGGAGTAAGCCGCCCAGCGCGCGAAAGCTGACTCCTGACCAGGTTGAATTTCATGCCGCGTGGAAGGGCGAAATCGCGGTGATTACGTCGGCCACTGAGGCCATTGATTACCTGTTGAGAGGGTGATATGGGAAGAACTAAAGGCTGCGAATGGTCACCAGAGGAAGACGAGAGGCTGACTGTTCTTTTCGACAGCGGAGCCACGAAGGAAACCATCCTGACGGAATTTCCGAACCGAACTGAGCGTGCAATTTATCGGCATGCAGTGGCTCTGGGTTTGGTGCACGGCCTGTGCCCGCGTCGCATGTGGTCGTTCCTGCGCATCGTTGAGGCGCTTGAGAAGAACGGCCCAATGACGCAGAAGCAACTTCAGGTCGAAACGGGCCTGAGCGCCGATACCGTGTACGTGCGCACCCGCATGGCTTGCGAGAAGGGCTGGTTAGTCGCGAAGAAAGAGCGTAAGTCCGGGCCAGGCGATAACCCTTCGGTCTGGTCAATCGGAGAACTTCCCCCAATCCGCCGCCCCGCCGTCCTAAAGGTGCCAAAGGCGCGCGTGTCCGTTAAAGCGCCTGTACTGATCCGTCGCGATCCGATGGTCGCAGCGTTATTTGGGGCGGTATAAGCCCACAACTTTCAGGAGAAATCAGCATGCAATCGATCCCGGCCCATCTTCTCGATCGCGCTTCCGTGGTGGTCGCTCGCGATATCGAAATCGTTCCTCCCAAGCGCATTCCCGATCAGATCACTTCCGCGCATGAAGCGATGACGGCGCTCTTCGAAGCGCTTGAGCGCGTCTCGATGCGTGTCTCGTCCATTGCGGACAGCGCTCCTCCCGAAACTATGGGGGAAGTATCAGCAGCGAGTGCAGATCCCGAATGCGTCATAGCGCTCGATTCCCTAATCGAACGCATCCAGCTCGCGACTGCGCGGGCTCACAGCATCGCTGATCGCGTGCGACTCTGAAGTTTGGGAGCGTGTGATGACCGACAAAGAGATGCTTGAGCTTGCGGCGAAGGCGGCGGAAATGAAGGTGAAAGGCGAAATTGATTGGGTCGACGGTAAAACGATGTGGTTACTGGTGAAAGTGGACGGGCGGCCAAAATTTCGTTGGAACCCCCTAGAAGACGACGGCGATGCGCTTCGGCTGGCGGTGAAGCTGGGAATGCGGGTAGAGGTGCGTGGCGAGGTTGAAACGGAAGCCAAATATTGGCTCAAGTCTGATGGCTATAACTATCTGGCTGAAGGGCATTTCATCGGATCGTTCGCAGCCACCCGCCGCGCCATCGTCCGCGCTGCTGCTGAGATAGGGAAGGGGACGTGATGCACCCCGTCACGATATTCATCGTCGCTAGCACAGCAACCATCATCGGTTTCGGCGCGGCTTGTCTGCGGTATTTGGTATAGGGAGGATAGATGTACGGCCCAATCGAAAGTTTGATCGCCCTTTTTCGAGTCATTTTCGGCGCAGACCCGCAGCCTGGAGAGACTTGGCAGGAAGACCGCGAAAGAAGTCCATGGTCCCCAGTTGGTGACGTAAAAATCGTAGAGGTCCAAGGGCGTTGGGTCAGATATTGGCCGGTTGGTGGAAGCCTCACATATTGCCGAATAAGTGATTTCAAATGTAATTTCAAGAAGTCTAAATAGGCTCTAAAATGACAGACCCCATCGATACTCTTCTTGAGACATGGCACGCATGGCAGGCTGAATATGAGCCGAAACTGGGCTATGCAGCCTTCGATTCAACCTGCCGGGACTATCGCTCATCCTCACGCCAATGGATGACTCACTGGGATATTGCCGAGGAAGTCGACCAAGCCGAGCGTAATGCAAGGTGTGAGCAGATCGATTTGTGCGTCGACAGGCTGTCATGGCCGCTGAGGGCTGCCATTCACACTCGCATGCGGAACATGGATGCAGGTGTGGACGTGTGGCGCTCGAAGGCGACTTATGCGGATGCCAAGCTCGCTCTGGTGCCGATGCTCATCCAGCGTGGCGTGATAACCGAGCAAGAGGCAGAGGTGGCATTGTGAAAAATTGCTTGCAAATTCTTATGGTTAGTGTAGGCTTGGAAATTGTGGGGCATCGCTCGCCCTGAAAAAGCCGCTTCGGGGAAATCCGGGCGGCTTTTCGTTTTCTCGCGCATGCAAATTGAAGGTGGGACTGGCCGACCTTGAATCGGTGCAGCACCATTTGGAAAACTACATCGGGGCGAGTCCAAAGGGCTGTGACATGGCCAGCCACGTCAAAGTGTAAGTTCCATGAACAATTTGCAGCCGTGAGGGAATGCGCAGGCTGATGCGCCGATGGGGATTCGGGTCATTCCTGACTGTTCGGCATGCGCTGACAGCACCTAAGCCGGAGATCAGCACCGGCCCCTCTGCCAATAGGAGTCAAAATGTTCAAGGCGTGCGACAAATGCCCAGATGCGCAAAGCTGTGCAATCAGCTGTGCATGTCCTGAGCGGCTCGCGGATCAGCAAAGAATGAGCATGCCGCATTGTTACGACCAAGCCGCGAATGACGGGTACGGTCAGCCACCAGGGCAACGTTATTATCAATCTGTTGCCAACATTAAAGACCTACTGGCATAGGACGTTCCAACATCATCAAACCGCCTACGGGCGGTTTTTGCGTTTCTGGAGCCTGAATGGACATTCCCGCACGCCGACAGGTAGTAATCGTCTGCTTTGAGGCAGATCGAAAGAACGCCCAAACGGCCATTGCTATCCGCGATGGGATGAATCAGGCGATTCCGGTCCCGCGCGTGGTTCTTTACCAAGTGACCATCGACCCCAGCCGTATTTCTCCCACTGGCTCACATATCCGCTTTGGGGTGGGTAACGATGACAAGGGAAATGGGGATGAAATCACTGGCTGGCAGCGCGTAGACGATCTTGAGATTGTCGAAGTGCTGGCCATCGAAGATGAACATGGCGAACTGATTGCTGGTGCGCCTGCTGTGCATTCCACTCATATCGCGGCCTAACAGGAGAAATCCATGCCGACTACTAAAAACCTCATGGGTGCGGGCCTCGTTCCGCTCCAAGCTACGTCCATCCTCGGTTCTGTGGCCAGCGGCTTGACTGCTACGGGCGTCGGTCAATCGGACGCGCTGGCACTCACCAGTGACCTGAATGTGTTTTCGACGGTTGCCACTGGCACTGGCGCGCGCCTTCAGGCGAACTTGGCACGTGGGGACGAAATCACCGTGGCCAACAACGGCGCGAACGCGTTGCTCGTCTATCCGCCGACCGGCGCAGCTATTGGCACGGCTGCCACCAACGCTGGCGTGAGTGTGGCGGCAGGCAAGCTCGGCGTTTTCACTCTCATCACTCCGACTCTGTTCATCGCTTCAGTCGGTGCATAACGGACGTGGAAGGCTTCGCGCCACAATGCGGAGGCAGTAATGGGCGGCCAGTTTAAAAAAGGCGAGAAAAAGCTTAACCAGGGCAAACGCGGGCCTGCGAAGACAACGCTGGCAGCCAAAGAGGCTATTGCGCTTGCAGCTGACAAGCTGGGTGGGGCAGATCGGCTCTACAACTGGGCGCAGGAAGATCCGGCCAATGAGCGAGTGTTTTGGGGAACGATCTACCCGAAGCTTTTGCCGCTCCAAGTGACCGGCGACAAGGACAATCCCTTGCAAGTTGTGCAGCGTGTGGAGTTGATCGCGCTGGGTGATGACAACAGCCCAGATTAAGCTCCCGCCGAAGCTGATTCCTGTATTCACAGGAGAGGCGGACGTAAGAGGGTCATACGGTGGGCGCGGGTCGGGTAAGACTCGTAGTTTCGCCAAGATGGTTGCAGTGCGCGGCTATATGTACGGCATGGCCGGTATCTCGGGCATGTTGCTGTGTGGCCGTCAGTTCATGAACTCGCTGGAGGATTCCTCGCTGGAGGAATGCAAGCGAGCTATTGAAGATGAACCATTCCTCAAGTCGTATTACGACATCGGGGAAAAGTACATCAAGAGCCGCGACGGGCGTATCTGGTTCACATTCGCGGGGCTTGATCGGAACATTTCGTCCATCAAGTCGAAGGGGCGCATCCTGCTTTGCTGGGTAGACGAGGCCGAGCCAGTCACCAACGAAGCATGGAATACGTTGATCCCGACATTGCGGGAAGAGGGTGAAGGCTGGAACGCTGAGTTGTGGGTGACATGGAACCCGAAGCGTAAGGGCAGTCCAACTGATATCAGGTTTAGGCGCTCAAAAGATCCGCGTTACAAGGTTGTCGAGCTTAACTGGCGTGACAACCCGAAATTTCCGGCAGTCCTTGAGCGAGCTAGGCAGCGGGATTTGCGCGATAACCCGGATGAGTACGACCACATCTGGGAAGGCGCATATGGCAGCATCGCCGGTTCGATCCTAGGCAAATGGGTCAACGAGGCCGAGCGTGACGGGCGCATCCACAACGATGTTGAGTACGACCCATACGGCGCGACGATTGAAGTATCGAGCGATATCGGGTTTCGTGACACGGCTTCGTGGTGGTACTGGCAACGTGCCCCAGGCGGCTTCAATATCCTGAAGTATGAGGGTGACTCGGGCTTAGACGCGGATGACTGGATTCCGCGTATTCAGGAAAGCATTCTGGAGCTAGGCGCGCGGACCGGGAAGATATGGCTTCCCCACGACGCACGCGCCAAGACGTTCCAAAGCAAGCACACGACGATGGAGAAGTTTCTGGAAGCCTTTGGGGCGGACAGAGTCAACGTGGTGCCTCAGACAAAGAAGCTAGACCAAATCAGCGCAGGGCGTGCCGTCCTGCCTAAGTGCGCATTCCATCGGGATCGATGCGAAGGCGGTCTAGACGGTCTGAGGGCATGGGAATACGAATGGAATCCAGACACTGGGGTGTTCTCGAAAGAACCGCTCCACAACTGGGCATCACACCCATCTGACGCGTTCTGTTACGGCGCTCAGATGATGACTGAGGCTGAAGTGCCTGCCTCAAAACAAGAAACCGATTGGCTAAATCTTCCGACGCAGACCTATGACGATGCGCTGGAGGACCACTATCGCTCGCTCCGCAACGGCGGACACCGGAGAATCTAATGGCAAGCACAATTAGCGGATCGCCGCGGCAGATCACGGCGAGTGGAAACGTGTGCGCTATTCCAGGCGTCACCCTCGTGGGAATCTTCGTCTCTGCGGCCACAAGCACGCCAACGATTACGATCTATGACGACGCTGGGACAGGGACAACGGTGAAGGTTGTCGATACCTTTACGCCAGTCGCGGGCCAGTTCTACCCGCTGTATATCGGTTCGCGGGCTGGCTTCAACGTGGTGCTTGGCGGCACCGTTAGCGCAACTGTCGTCCTCGGCTAATGGCTCAAGACCTCGTCTTCGCTCCGGGAGTCCAAAAGTATCTGGACATCATCGCGGACTATGAACGCGAGTTTCGTAAGTGGGAGGCGCGCGTTGACAAGATCACCAAGCGCTACCGTGACGACAACAAGACGTATAGCTCTGACAACGAGACAACCCGTTTCAACATTCTTTGGTCGAACGTTCAGACGCTTATGCCTGCGGCTTTTTCGCGGGTGCCTAAGCCGGATGTGTCGCGCCGTTTTAAGGACAATGATCCGGTAGGCCGTGTGGCGTCGCTGATACTTGAGCGCGGGTTGGAGTTCGAGTTGCAGCATTACTCGGACTTCAAGAGCACGATGAAGTACAGCGTGTTTGACCGCTTCATGGGTGGTCGGGCAAGCGCCTGGGTGCGATATGAGCCACACATTAGTATCCAGACTGGCACGCTTGATATTGATCAGGACGGCGTGAGTGACACCGCTGGATTGCCGGAAGATGGCTTGCAGGTAGCTAGTAATGGCCAAGAGACGCCCTTTGAACCGGCTGAACAGATCGACTACGAATGCGCTCCGATTGACTACGTGCACTGGCGCGACTTTGGTCACAACGTAGCCCGGACATGGGAAGAAGTGACCTGCGTGTGGCGCTGGGTCTACATGACTCGTGATGCGCTTGTAGAACGTTTTGGTGAAGAGATCGCGGCAAAGATCCCGCTTGACTCGAAGCCCCCGCAGAACGGCGTCACATACAAGTCTTCGCTTGGCTCGCAGGGCAATAGCGCCAAGATTTGCGAACTGTGGGACAAAGAAAAGGGCATTGCGGTCTGGCTGAGCAAGTCATTCGGCAATTTCCTTGATGAGAAGGCGGATCCGCTGGGCTTGGAGGAATTTTTCCCATGCCCGCGTCCTTTGTTCGCGACGATCACGAACGAGACGCTGGTTCCGGTCCCGGACTTCGCGCAATATCAGGATCAGGCGAACGAGCTAGACACGATCTCCGACCGCATCGACGGCCTCATTAAGGCACTCAAGGTCCGAGGCGTGCATAACGCTGCCATCAAAGAGCTTCAGCGACTGTTCACTGAGGCAGGGAATAACGATCTCATTCCGGTTAAGGACTGGACGGCGTTTGCTGAGAAGAATGGCCTGAAGGGCGCAATCGACATTGTCGACCTGACGCCCATTGTCGGAGCGCTTGAGGCTGCTTATCGCGCCCGTGCCGAGGTCATGGACCAGATTTACGGGCTGCTCGGTCTGGCAGACATCCTGCGAGGTGAGAGCGACGCGCAGGAGACTGCGACGGCCCAGACGATTAAGAGCCAGTTTGGATCGCTTCGCCTGCGTTACACGAAAGATGATGTGGCCGAATACGCCACGGCTTTGATGAAGATCAAAGCGCAGATTATGTGTTCGAAGTTCCAAGACGCAACGCTCATGTCTGTGGCAGGCGTCGACCAACTTCTGCCGGTAGACCAGCAACTGGTTCCTCAGGCGCTCCAGATGCTGCGCAACAAGGTAGTGCGCAACTTCCGGATTGAAGTGAACGCCGATTCGCTCGTCATTCTTGATGAGGAAGCGGAGAAGGCGGGGCGCGTTGAGTTTCTGGACGCCACGAGCAAATTCCTAGCTCAGGCGGTCCCGGCGGCTCAGACTTCGCCCGAACTGGCTCCGATGCTGGTTCAGATGATGAAGTTCGGCATCACCGCATTCAAGCCGGGGAAGACGCTCGAAGGTCTAATCGATACGGCGCTTGACCAATTGCAGCAGCAGGCACAGGCATCGGCAGGTCAGCCCAAGCCGAATCCAGAGATGATGAAGGTCCAAGGTCAGATGCAATTGGAACAATCCAAGCAGCAGCATGACCAGCAGATGGAAGCAGCACGCCAGCAGTTCGAGCGCGAGAAGTTCGGCATGCAAATGCAATTGGAGCAATTCAAGGCTCAGAAGGACGCCGAGGTCGAACAGGCACGGCAGGCATTCCAGGCGCAGGAAGAACGCGCCCGCAATGAACTGGAAGCACAGCGCGCTCAGCTTGAGGCCCACAACGAAGCGCTCTTGCGTCAGATGGAAACGCAATCGAAGGCCGCTATCGAAGAGGTCAAGGGCCAATTGGCCATCCTCATCGCTGCCCTGAATAACCAAGCGAAGATTGAAGTAGCTGAGATTGGCGCAGGCGCGACATTGCAAGCCGCCGATATTAGCGCAGCGCGTCAGGCGCAGCCGGAGGCCGACTAATGCCCATCTACCATATCGGTTGTGGCATCTGCGGCAACGAAGATGACGTATATCGCCCGGTAGACCGATACGACGATCTGCCAGATTGCTGTGGCCACAAGATGTCGCGCCTCGTGACGGCCCCCTATGTGGTCACTGACATCCAGCCGTATCGATCGATGATCGACGGCAGCATGATTACCAGCCGTTCCCAGCACCGAGAACATCTCAAAGCACACAACTGTATTGAGGTGGGCAACGAAATCTCCTATCTCACGCGCAATTCCAAATCCGAAATCGAGATATCGGACGAGTCGAAGCGTCGGCGCAAAGAACTCATCATCGATCAAGTCAACAAACTGAAAGGGTGACCATGTCCACAAGACGCGAGGCACTTGAAACCGCACTTGAAGCGGTTGAACAACAAACGGCGGCTCCTTCGGGAGCCGTTGCTGTTTCTGAGGTGCATGAACCGGCAGTAGAGGTGGCTGCACAAGAGCAAGCGGACGAGCGTCAGCGAGACGAAGCTGGTCGATTCTCCCCTAAGCAGCCTGACCCGGCAGCCGTGGCGGCCGATACGTCGAAGGTCGATCAGATGGCCCCGCCGGAGGCCAAAGCGCGTCCTGCTGCCCCTCAGTCATGGAAGGCAGAGCATCGCGCCAAATGGGACACGCTAGACCCGGAGGTCGCGGCATACATCAATCAGCGTGAGGAAGAGACCGCGCGAGGCGTTGAGCCGCTTAAACGCGTCTGGAAAGAAGTGCTGCCGTACATGGAGCAGATCCAAGCGAGCGGGGCGACGCCTGAGTACGTCATTAACGATCTCATGCGCACATACAACACGCTGCGCAATGGTGATCCGCAGACAAAGCTTCAGACGCTGATGAACGTGGCTCAAGCCTGCGGAATTCAGTTGCCTACCGGTGGCGAGCAGCAACAGCAATACATCGACCCGAATATCCAAGCGCTGCAACAGCAGATGCAAGGGCTGAATGGTGTTGTGAGCAACTTCCAATACCAACAGCAAGTCGCCCAGGCAGCGGCTGTGAACCAGCAAATCGAGCAATTCAAAGCTTCGCATGAGCATTTCGACGCTGTCCAAGACACGATGGCGCGCCTTCTCACTGCTGGCGAAGCAAACGACCTAGATTCGGCCTACACCAAGGCCATTCGACTGCACGATGACATTTTCCAACGTCACCAAGCGTCACAGCGCGAGGCTGACGAAGCGAGAAAGCGTCAGGACGCAGATAAGGCGGCGAAAGCTGCCCGCGCGAATACCGTCAGCACCCGCAGTGCCACACCCGGCAACGTCGCGGCCAAGGCTGGCGTCGCAACTGGAAGGCGAGCCGCTCTCGAAGAAGCATTCAACGAGATCGGCGCAAGCCGACTTTGACAATCTGACAGGAGCAAACCATGGCATATGCCAATAGCGCCGTCAGCGACATCATTGCGACGACGATCCAGCAACGCTCCGGCGAGCTGGGCGACAACGTCTTGAACAACAATGCCCTGTTGCTGAAACTCCGCGAACGCGGAAACGTGAAACCGTTCAGTGGTGGTAATGTGATTTTGGAAGAAATCATGTACACCGACTCTTCGACCATCAACGCCGGGTCGTATTCCGGCTACGAGGTACTGAACATCTCCCCGAACTCGCCGATCTCGGCGGCTCAGTTCAACATCCAGCAGTATTACGCCTCGGTCACCATGTCCGGGCTGGAAATGCTGCAAAACTCGGGCAAGGAAGCCATCATCGATTTGCTCGATGGTCGCATGGAAATTGCCGAGAAGCAGCTTGTGAACCGTATCGCTTCGGATATCTATCTGGACGGCACGGGCAACGCTGGCAAGAACATCACGGGTCTGGCTGCTGCCATCCCGGACGCTCCCACCTCGGGTACGTACGGTGGCATCAACCGCGCTACGTGGTCGTTCTGGCAATCCCAGGTGTTTTCGGGCAACTCGAACGGTGGCGCGCCGGTCTCGGCAGCCAACATTCAGGCCTATATGACGCAGCTTGCGCTCAAGTGCGTTCGTGGCAAGGATCGTCCTGACCTGTGGGTGGCCGACAACAACTACTACGGCATGTACGTGCAGTCGATGCAGGCCATGCAGCGTGTGATGTCGGACGGTGACGCCAAGATGGCAGGCGCGGGCTTCCCGGCGCTCAAGTTCTACGGCGGCGGTATGGCGGCTGACGTGGTGCTTGACGGCGGTATTGGTGCCAACGCCACGGCGAACCACATGTGGGCGCTCAACACCAACTACATCTACTTCCGGCCGCACCGTGACCGCAACTTCGTGCCGATTGGCGGCGAACGTCAGGCAGTCAACCAAGATGCCATCGTGAAGCTGATCGGTTGGGCAGGCAACATGACGAGCAAGGGCCCGCAGTTCAGCGGCGTCCTGATCGCATAAGGAGGGAATCATGCCCGTCTTTTCGGTAACTCCGCAGATCGGTTTCGATCTGGTCAATACGGTGCTTGCGACCGACATTACGTCGGGTGCGCGCACTGTCCCGCTCAACCTGGGCGAACAGGTGTTCGGCAGCGACGGCAAGCTGTACGTGTTTGGTAAGGCCAATGCCAGCATCCCGGCATCGACCACGGCCTGCACGGTCAGCCCGACAACGTTCCTCGCGACCGCTTCCGGCGGTTCGTACACGTCGCCCGCAACGGCGATGGTAACCGGCGATTACGGCTGGTTCTCGAAGGCTTCGGTATAACACCTTACGCCTGATAACGGGCCTCCCCACAAGGAGGCCCTTTTTATTTCTGGAGCCACACAATGCTCGAAAGTGACGTGACACATCCGAATCAACGCCTTTGGGTGACGTTCTATCCAGGCAAGTTGCCGAACGAAGCTCGCAGCCGCGAGACTGGGAAACCTGAATTCGACCTAGTCGATTTCGTTCGCGTTGCTGTCCCTGGTGATACGAACAATATCGTGGAGCGCCCGGTGCGCGATTCGGATCACATCGAGTGGCCGCATCAGTGGAACGCTTATAAGAACAGCCAGAGCCATCGCCCGACAGAAGGAACACCCGTCGAAGACTGGCCGCGCCTTGATGTTGCCACAGTCGCAAAGCTGAAGGCCCTCGAATTCCATACGGTCGAGCAGATCGCAAATGCGTCGGACGCCGCTATTCAACGCGTCGGCATGGGCTGCTACGAACTGCGAGACAAGGCAACCGCTTTCATCAAGAGCGCGAGCGATAGCGCGCTTGCCCAGAAGCAAGCCGAAGAATTGCGCCTGAAAGATCAAGAGATTGCGGATTTGAAGGACACGGTTGCGCGATTTGGCGCACGCCTTCAGGCGCTTGAGTCAGATGAGCCGCCGCGCCGTGGTCGGCCCCCGAAGAGCCAGGAGGCATAAGTGGGCAAATCGCTACTCCAACTTGTCCAGAAGGTGACCGGTGAATTGGGCCTTGTCATCCCGACTGCCGTCGCCGGTAATACCTCACAGGACATTATCCAGATCGCGGCATTGATGAATGCTGTTGGCGATGAGTCGCAAGCCAAGTTTTGCTGGCAAGCGCTGGATACGGAGTATCGATTTACGACCGCTTATCAGCAAATTGCGGGTAACACCACGAACGGTAGCCCCATCGTCTCGGGGCTTGCCTCCACTGCCGGGATTTTGCCCGGTACGTTCATGGTGACAGGGCTTGGCGTCCCCCAAGATTGCTATGTCCTGAGCGTGGACTCTGTATCTCAGGTCACGCTCAATCAAAACGCGACTGTGACGGCTACAGGATCGCAAATCGTCTTCGCGCAGACAAAGTACACGATGCCCGCTGACTATGACCGCCTTATTGACCGGACGCAGTGGGACAAGTCGAAGCATTGGGAGATGCTTGGCCCGGAATCGCCCCAACAGTGGCAGTGGATCAAGTCGGGCTATATCGCAACTGGCCCGCGTGTTCGGTGGCGGGTCTTGGGCGGTTACTTCCAAGTGTGGCCTGCTCTGAACACGTCTGAGTATTTGGGACTTGAGTACACATCGAAGTATTGGGCGCGAGATGCTACCGGCACACCCAAAGACGCACTTACGCAAGACACCGATACCAGCATCTTCAGTGACCGAATGATGGTCATTGGGACGAAACTGAAATACTTCGAGATCAAGGGATTTGACACGACGGCCTTGAAGCGGGACTTCGACTCCGAGTTTGATATCCGCATGGCCACGGAGCAGGGGGGGGCAACGTTGTCGATGGCTCCGCGCCTCTCGCAGGTTCTGGTGGGTCCGGAGAATACTCCAGACAGCGGTTACGGATTCCCGGGCTGACATGGCGCAAATCCCATCTCTCTCGGCGCATAGAGTCGCCCGGTCACGCGCGCAGTCGGCTAATGCATCGGTTTCGTCACTCCCGGCCCCTGTTGGTGGGTGGAACGCCCGTGACTCGATTGCGGCTATGTCTCCGACCGATGCGGTGATTTTGGAGAACTGGTTTCCGACCACGTCGGATGTAATGGTGCGCATGGGTTATACCCAATTCGCGACCGGCATTCCGACTCAGGTAAACAGCGTGATGGGATATAACCCGTCCGCAGGAACGCACAAGCTTTTTGCAGCAGCGGGGACAGCGGTCTATGACGTGTCGTTGGGAGGCGCAGTCGGTGCGCCGGTCATTAGTTCGCTGACCTCCGATAAGTGGATTCACACAAACTTTTCGACTAGCGCCGGTCCATTCATGTTGATGGTCAACGGTGCGGATGGATATTACGTCTACAACGGAACGACTTGGCAATCCGTCACCAGCAGTTCCACTCCGGTCTCGATCACTGGCGTTGACCCCACAACGCTTACGCATGTAACCAGTTTCGCTTCACGCGTCTGGTTTATCCAGAAAGCATCCCTCAAAGCGTGGTATTTGCCCGTCGGGCAGATCGGCGGCGCAGCAACTGTGTTCGATCTTAGCGCCATCTTCCGGCGTGGCGGCAGCCTCGTTGCCGCAGGCGTTTGGACGGTGGATGGCGGCTATGGGATGCAGGACTATATCTGCTGGGTGACAAGCGAAGGTGAAATCGCGGTTTACGGTGGCACTGACCCATCCCAAGCGTCCACGTTCAATCTGGTTGGTGTTTATCGTCTCGGCTCTCCGATGGGGAATCGATGCTTCCAGAAGTACGGTAGCGATCTACTCTATGTCGGTAAGGACGGTCTTGCGCCGATGTCCAAGGCGCTGGCCAGTACCCGCGTGGATACACAGGTGAACCTCACGGCAAAGATCCAAGGGGCGATCTCTGAGGCCACATCGTTGTATGCGAATAACTTTGGCTGGTGCATGGTGCTGTACCCGCTGAATAACATGGTCATCCTGAACGTGCCGGTTGCTTTGAATGCTCAGCAACAGTACGTCATGAACACCATTACAGGGGCTTGGTGCCCATTCAAAGGCTGGAACGCCAACTGCTGGGAACTGTTTGACGACAAGATCTATTTCGGTGGAAACGGCTACGTTGGATTGGCATGGAATACGTTTTCTGACAACGGCCAGAACATCAACGCAATAGGGCTGCAAGCGTTCAATGACTTCGGTATGCCTGCCGTGAACAAACGGTTCACGATGATGCGTCCGATTCTATGGACGAATGGCTCTCCGGCCATATTCGCCGGGGTGAACGTCAACTATGACCAGAACGTCCCTCAGTCCACGTTGAATTTTGCTCCTGTCGCTTACGGCGTCTGGGACTCGTCGGCGTGGGATCTCGCGCTGTGGGGCGGCAGTCTCAATATCAACAACGCATGGCAGGGCGTCACGGGCATCGGCTCGACAGGTGCCCCAATCCTCAAGGCGACGACAAATGGCATTGAGACGCATTGGGTCAGCACGGATCTGGTTATGGAAAGCGGGTGGACCCTATGAAGCGCATTGTGTGGGATCAGTCCGCACGCGTCATTGATTGGGTATCTGCGAAGACCGGCGAAGAAGGTTATCCACTCGCTGTCGGCATCGGTCTTGAGAAGAACGGCGAGCTAATCGCAGGTGTCGTTTTCAATCTCAAGGCTGGGAAAAACATTCTCATGCATGTCGCCTCGGACGGAAGTCGCCACTGGATGACGCCCGCATATATGGCCGCATGCTTTCGCTATGCCTTCATCCAAGAAGGATGTAACCACATCACGGGGCTTGTCAGGTCCGACAACTCCGATGCTCAACATTTCGATGAAGGGCTTGGATTCGTCAAGCGCGGTCTCTTGCCCAAGGCATGTGACGACGGTGCAGACCTGATTATCTACGGCATGCTCAAAGAGGAATGCCGCTTTCTAGACGGGAAATATCATGCCGCGCTTCTTGAATCACTTCGATCCTGATCTTCCTGTCCGAGCGTTCCGGAAATCCCTTTTCCGGAATCGTCCGGAGACGCTAGAGGGCGGCGGCAAAGGGGGCAGCGCGCCATCGGCTCCCGACCCCTATGCGGTCGCGGGTGCGACGACGCAGACCAATCAGCAGTCTGCTGCGTACAACAAAGCCCTGAATCTGGGTAACTACTCGAATCCGTTCGGTAGCCAGCAAAGCGGAATCAGCGGCTATGACCCTGCGACAGGCGCGCCGATCTATCAGACCAATATCAGCGCTAACCCTCAGTTGCAGGGGGCGATGAATGGATTGTTTGGGCAGATCGGTCAATCTGGGAACATCAACCAGAACGCGATGAATGGCCTATCGGGCCTGATGGGCACATACCAGGCCCTCAATTCCGGCTATGCGGGTCTCAATCCGGAACTGATCAATATCGGGAATGGGATTAACCAACAGGCAGCGCAAAACGCGCAGCAACAGGGTCAAGACGCCGCCTATAAGGCCCAGACGCAGTACTTGGACCCGCAGTTCTCTCAGCAGCAAGAAAGCCTCCAAGCGTCTCTGGCGAATCAGGGCCTCACGCCAGGTTCTCAAGCGTATCTGAACGCGATGACGAACTTTGGCAATCAGAAGCAGCAGGCGTATAGCAACGCTGCCAATCAAGCCATCATGACCGGCTCCCAGCTTGGCGCTCAGAACTGGCAGAACCAACTTGCAGGCGCTCAGGCACAAGCTGGCTTGGTGGGACAAAAGGCCTCTCTCTTCGGCCAGATGCAAAACAACTTGCAAGGTCAGGCCGGGCTGTATGGCCAGCAAGTCGGCATCGGTCAGTTGCCATATTCCAATCTGCAATCGATTGCCTCGATGGTTCCTGGATACTCCGGGCCTGCGCAATCTGCGGCACAGCCTGCGAACATCGGCCAGAATATCTACAGCAATTACCAAGGCCAGATGAACCAGTACAACGCTAATCAGGCAAGTGCGAACTCTACGATGGGCGGTTTGTTCGGGCTTGGTTCTGCTGGGATCATTGGGCTCTCGTCCTTCTTTTCGGACCGCAGGCTTAAGACATGCATCAAGCGCGTCGGTAAGTGGGCCAATGGCCTAGGTGTCTACACCTACCGTTACCTGTGGGAAGAGGACGATGTGCGCCATATCGGCTTCATGGCTGACGAGGTTCGCAAGGTGCGTCCGCAAGCTGTGGTTCCGCATGAAAGCGGCTTCGATATGGTCAATTACCAGATGGCGGGGGTGTGAGATGGTTTGGTCTCTTGGGGGATTTTCGCCTTCTGGCATCTTGGGGAATCTGTTTAGCAATAGCAATCCGTCGCCTCTTTCGGGCGGCTCTGCTGTTCCTATCGGGATGGGAGGGGGGCTACAAGGATCGATGACAGCACCTCTAGGAAGTGGCGTCGCAGAAAGTGGGATTGATAGCGCGGCATCACCATTCCTTCAAATGGCTCTTCAGCAGGCAATGAAAAATGGGGGCGGACAAGCCTCTCCGAACATGTCGCCATTGTCGGCAGCGCAAGACAACAGTCAAGCAGGTGTCACGCTTGGTGCGCCCCTGCCAACGGTGCCCTCAGTAAATCCGCAAATGCTCGCGCGCGCTCTTCAACGATTTCAAGGTTAAGGGGGAAAAATGGCAACCTCGTCGGGTCCGGTGATCCTCCCTCAGTTCCAAGGCGATTATCTTGACGTTCAGCGCAAGCAGCAATTAGCTCAGGCGCTTATGGGCGTCGCAATGAACAATGGCGGCGATCAGCTAAACAAGATGGGCGCAGGCATGCCTGTCATGCCGAAATACAGCATCGGATCAGGCATTGCCCAGCTTGGCCAAGCGCTTCTTGCTGCGAAACTCGGAAACGATTCCGTCGAAGGAATGCGCAACCTTGGCGCTCAGCAAATGCAATTCCTGATGGGTTCGCCGCAAAGCGCCCAGCCTTCCACACAAACCTCGGATGCTGCTCCGGTTGGCGTATCATCGGGTGGTGGCTTGGCTGGCTCGATGCAGGTTGCTAATCCTTTCAGCGATGGTTCGAACGATACTAGCGCTCTGGCCAACGCCCTTAGCACGCAGCGTAGCGGCGGATTCCTATCTCCGGGTGGTCCTAATAACCCCGCTGGTCTTCCGGCGCAGATGGCCGCACAGCTTTACCTTAGCGATCCATCAAAATATTGGGAGACGCAGGCCAAGCAATTCGACCCGACCGACGCAACGAAAATGGCGCGCGCCGCTGGAATGGACCCGACGCAGGCAAACCGTGGTGCGCTCGCCAAGGCCAACTTCATTGCTCCGGTATCGTTGCGACCGGGCGGCTATATGTTTGATCCCATGTCGGGCCAGACACAGCAAATGCCGCATGTCCCGGATGGATTCACGGCGGTCCAAGGGCAGAACGGCCAATGGAATATCGTGCCAGTCCAAGGCGGTCTTGGTGCTATTGCGGATACCACGGCTGCCCGCGCACGCGGTAACGCGCAATACAACCTCAAGGAAGTCTATAACCCGCAGACGCAGCAAATGGAGTATCAGACCACGACGAATGTCGCGGACGCTGCGAATGGTGGTGTACCAGCGGGCAACCTGCCTGCCCCGATCCGGAATAACAACCCCGGCGCGTTGATGCCGGGAGGCCGTCTCGCACAGTACAACTCGCCACAAGAAGGGTTGGCCGCAATGGACAACAACCTTCAGAACTACGGCAAACAAGGCGTGAATACGCTGGCCGGGGTTATTTCGAAGTGGGCACCTCCGAACGAGAACGACACGAAGGCCTATATCGCTGATGCGGCGCAGCGATTGGGCATCAAGCCCGACCAGAAAATCGACCTCGGTAATCCGTATGTGCGCCAAGCGATTAGCTCGGCAATCATGCTGCGCGAGAACGGGCCGAATGGGGTATTCGGCTATCCGGGGCAGCAAGGAACTCCGAATGGTGCGCCAAGCGTTCCCCAAGGATATCCGGGCGCTCCTGGCGCAGCAGCCCAACGGTCCGGTGGTTTTGCCGCAGCACCCCCGCTTGGTGTAACGACCGCTGCAAATGCCTCGCAAGGTGCGCCCAGTAAGCAGATGGGAGATGCTCAATCAGCGCTTTCCGATGCCGATAGCGTCTACCAACAATCCCGCGATGCATTGACGAACATGATCGGCCTAGCTCAGAAACAGGGGGTTGGCGGGACACTTGCGCGATTCGCTCCGGAAGCTGTGGCCACCCGTCTTAGCACGGATGCCGCCGAGTATGGAAAGCTGCATGCGAACTACGTCAGTCTGCAAGGGAAAGCCCTTGGGGCAGCTGGCAGCGATGCGTCTCGGGCCACAATCAACGAATCAGTACCGACCTACGATAAGCCCCAAGATGCCAAGATTTCCGGCCTCAACAACCAACTGAATCAGTTGGATTTGATGCACCTGAAGCGCCAGGTCATGGCCCCTCTGTTCCAACAAGGTAACGAAAAGGCTTACACGCAGCAATCAGCCGCTTTTGACAACATGGTCAAACCGGCCATGATGCCGACCATTGCGCCGATTTTGCAGATGAACGGTGATCAACAGCGGGCGGCAGTCCAGCAGGCGGTGAAGCAAAACGCATCATTGAAGCCTGTCTTTGAGATGATGTTCAATAACGGGATGCTGAAATGAGCGCATTTGACGACTACCTGAACGCTGCCCCCCAGCAGGCATCTGGGCAGTCGTTTGATGCATATCTCTCGGCTGGCTCTCCGTCATTGCCAGTTGCGAAAGCGCCGCAGTCCGCACCGGTGGGCGCGCCTCCTTCCACCAACGGATTTACGACCGGCGTAGGTGACGTTATCCGTGGGATTGTGCAGTCCGCTGTTCATGGGATCGGATATGCAGCAGACAAGATCGCCCCTGATTCTCAAATGGCGGCAGATTTCCGATCTGGCATTCCTCAGGTCGACGCACAGATCAATCAGCAAGAGGCGCAATACAATGCTGCGCGCGCTGCTGCGGGGAAGGATGGCATTGACTGGGGACGTATCGCTGGCAACGTTGTGGGTTCGGCCCCTCTCGTTCTGAACTCTCCTGGAGCCGCCGCTAGCACCTTGGGGAAGGTTGGCCTAGGCGCTGGCACGGCGGCTTTGAGTACTGCATTCACGCCAGTTACCGATATCCCAGAGGGTAGTTCATATGCTGACCAGAAGCTAAATCAGTTGGCGCTTGCTGGTGCTGTCGGCGGCGCAGCGCCTTTGGTCGCCACTGGGCTAGGAAAGGTTGTTTCTGGCGTTACCGATCCCGTCCGGCAACGTCTTGCGCAAGCTGGCGTGCAGATGACTCCGGGGCAAATCCTCGGGGGTGCGCTTCAGCGAACTGAGGACAAGCTGACCAGCGTTCCGGTTCTGGGGGACATGATCAAGAACGGCCAGCAACGGTCTGTGCAGAGCTTTAATCGTGCGGCATATGACAGTGCGCTTGCACCAATCGGGCAAGAGATTCCGGCGAACGTCGGGACAGGCTCTGCGGGCGTTGATTACGTCCGCAAGCAGATCGGTGATGTCTACAAATCACTCACGCCCCGGGCGACGTTCATAGCTGACCAGAATTTCAGCAATGACCTTGCTGGCATCCGTGCCAGCCTTGCGCAGAATGCACCGAGTGCCCTAAATCAGTTCGACAACATTGTCGAAAATCAGGTCACCAAGAAGTTGAACGGAAACCTGCTGAGCGGCGAGCAGTGGGGTAATAGCCGATCCACTATTTCAGGGATAGCGCGTAATCAGCGGCTTGGTAACGCCACTCCTGATAATCGAGTCTTGGCAGACGCATTGGATGACCTCAACGGTGCGATCAATGCCGGGGTAGGACGCGCGAGTCCTCCTGATGTGCTTCAAAGTCTCCAGAATGCCAACGCGGCATATTCTCAGTACAAGCAGATCGAGCGAGCCGCAGGCATGGCTAACGCCTCGAATAACGGGAATATTTTTACGGCGTCCCAATATGCGAACGCTCTACGCCGCAGCGCGACCGCTTCACAGAAAGCTACGAATACCGGACTAAATGGGCAATTCGCGGCTGATGCTACCGAAGTCCTCGGGGCAAAGTATCCGGACAGCGGAACTGTAGGCCGTTCCCTGCTGACATTGGGCCTGGGCGCTGCGGCTGGTCATGCTGCTGCACCCGGTGTAGTTGTTCCTGCCGCAGTTGGCATTGGATTAGGGTCTATCCCCTACACGGCAACTGGCCAGAAGCTAGCCCAAGCGTTGCTCATGAACCGCCCGGCTGCTGCTTCGTCCGTGGCCAATGCAATCTCAACGCTTGGTCCACGGGTTGGCGTCCTTCTTGGAAATCCTGTCGCACGCCTTCAGAATCCGTGACCAGATGGGAGGCACGATCATGCTTAGCAGCGATAAGCAGATTGAGGTAATGATAAACCGTGTTGTTTGCTCTTCAGTCATATGAGTTTTAGCCGCCCCCGGGGCGGCTTTTTCATTTCAGGTACTGGCCAGTATAGACCAGTCGTCCGGGGGAACAACGGTGGCTAATGACGACATGAACGATGCCGAATTCAGAGTACTAGCTGAGCGCATTAATCAGAACCTTGATTGGCAAAAGCGCATGGACGGGAAGATGGAGACGATTCTCCAGCTTCAGCTCGCGCTCGCCCGGCAACAAGAGCAGATCGATACCTTGAATAAAGGGCAAGAAGTTCTCTTTGAAAAGTCAGATGAACTTCAGGACGCTCTCAAGCCGTTGCGCGACGAAGTCATTGGAAACCGGCGTGCAGTCCGGATTCTTGCGGCGATAGGTAGCGTTTTGCTGGCCGGTTCGACCACCGTTTATTCCCAATGGCGTCCGTGGGCAGATGACATCGCAAAAGCCAAGGCAGCAAGGGATGATCAGATCGCTAAGTATCAATACGACGTGGGTTCCGAGCTGCGACGCGCCGACAATCGGCTCACGGTTCTTGAATTCCGCGCCAACAACGCCGACCAGAAGGGGGCGAAATGAACACTTTTGACATGCAAACGCTCATTGCCGAACTGAGCCGGGACGAGGGCCGAAAGTTGAAGCCTTACATCGACACCGTTGGCAAGACGACCATTGGAGTAGGCCGCAACCTCTCGGACGTGGGGATCTCTGACGCCGAGTGTGATGCGATGTTGCAAAACGATATCGCACGAACGGTCGGATGGCTCGACCGAAACGTGTCATGGTGGCGTGATCTTGACGCCGTTAGGCAGCGCGTCGTTGTCAATATGGCGTTCAATCTCGGGGGCGGTCTATTGACGTTCGTCAATACGCTTGCGGCTATGCGGCGCGGGGATTATGGGGCTGCTGCTGATGGGATGCTCGCCTCTAAGTGGGCGACGCAGGTTGGTGCCCGAGCACAACGTCTTTCGCAAATGATGCGCACGGGAGCGAGTTCATGAGTACGTGGGGCGATATCGCAAACGTCGTAGGGAAGGCTGCTCCGGTCATTGGCGGCTTGCTTGGCGGTCCTGCTGGGGCTGCTGTAGGAGGCTTGATTTCGTCAGCGCTCGGCACCGATAACAATCCTGATGCAGTTTCTGCCGCGCTTGCCGGGAATCCTGATGCTCTTGTCAAAGTTCAGGAGTTGCAAACGAACGCAAAAGTGCAACTTCAGCAGTTAGCCGTAACTGCTGAGCAGAACCGAATGCTCGCAGCGAATGCGCAATATTCTGCCGAAGCGGCAGATCGGGATAGCGCGCGAAAACTTGCCGGTCAACAGCCTCACGACTGGATGAGACCGTTGCTCAGTCTCGCGATTATCGCTGCGACCATCGGGATAGTGATGATGGTAATGCTTGGCGTTGCAGATGGAACTTTGCGCGATCCCGTAATTTCGGCGACTGCCGGTGGTCTCGTCATGTACTTCGTCCGAGAGTCGTCTCAGGTACTCGGATTTTGGTTTGGGATGACGCGCGAAGCTTCGGTACAAACACAAGCGATCACCACATTTGCGACATCCCCTGGCACTGTGACGTTGGGTCAAAACGGCGTCTCTTCACCGGCAAGGGTTGCGGGATCGTCTGGGAGTGGGGTTACTACCGACACATTCAAGGGCAACTAGCCCCCCCCTACAAAACAGATTTTTTAAGCCGCCTACGGGCGGTTTTTTCGTTTACAGGAGCAAGCGATGCCCTACAACGGCTCAGGTGTATTCCAACTGGTTACGGGCAATCCGGTGGTCACTGGCACCACGATCAGTTCGACAGTGCATAACAACACCATGTCTGATATCGCCAACAACGGTCTGACATTGGCGGTTACGAAGGATGGCCAGCAGACACCCACCGCGAATCTTCCAATGGGAGGGTTTCACCATACTGGGGTGGGCAACGCTGCGGCTCGCAGTGACTACGCGGCCGCGGGTCAGGTGCAAGACGGCACGATGCAATTCCTTACGGGAACTTCTGGATCAGACACTATTACGGCATCTTCAGCGGTTCCACCGTTGACTGCCTATGTCGCCGGACAACGTTTCAGCTTCGTAGCAGCCGCAACAAATACGACATCGACAGTTACGTTGAATATCAATGGAATCGGGGCAAAACCCATTTCGAAGCAAGTGTGGACGCCACTTATTCCAGGGGATATCGCTGCTGGCATGGTCGTGACGGTTGTCTATGATGGTACGCAATTTCAGATCGTCGGTGGCCCGATGGGGCAGTCAATCGGGATTGTTGGCTCCGTCCGGAATGCCCGAATGTATGTGCCGGTGGTTTCGTCAACGGCGGTTTATACGGCCGACGAGGTCATCGTGCAGACGGCACTCGGCGGCATTTCATACCTCCTGAAATCGCTCTCTATTGGCATCAACTTGGGGACGGTTGGGGCAGGCGGCATGGATATCGGCTCGCCGCCGGCCAATGGCTTTTTAGCGACGTATGCCATCTATAACCCGACGACTCAATTCACCAACACCCTCACGGTGAATGCTACGTCGGCGGTCGCGCCGCCCATTTATGGAGGCGCCAATATGCCGGCCGGCTTCACGGCGAGCGCGCTTATTTCCGTTTGGGGGACGGACGGATCTGGGAATCTGATTGGTGGGATGTTGCGAGATCGTACCGTCGGTCACACGGGTAGAACCGTGTTTACTACTTCATCCGGCACGTCTGGTTTCGCGCCTTTCAACACGCTTGCAACCGTCCCACGAAACGCGATAGAAAATATTCTTTTCCTCAGCACGTCAAACACATTGGCAAATGCCGTCATGTCTCTGACGGTGGGTGGAGACATTAACGGCATCGGGCCTGTAGTGTTGGTTCCGCTGCCGACTGCCGCCGCTCAAGGGGCCGGTAGCCAAGGAGTGACTGCGACAAGTAACGTTGGGCAACTCTGGTACAACGCGAGCAGCAATATTGGTACGCCGACCTACACGGTTATTTCACTGGGGTATAAATTCTGATGGCTACGACCATTTACATTCGCGTGGATAGCGAAGGCAATCTGACCGACTATTCGCCCAGTCCGCAAGACCCGGAATATTGGCCCGGCTTCATCGAAACCGATACCAACAATCCGTCATATGTCGCGTGGTACAACACGCGTGACCCATTCATCAAGTCCACGCTGCCAGTTCCGGGGACGTGAAATCCTACGCCATCTGCGCGAGATAGGAGTACCGGTCAATCCTCCGACCGCCACCCTCCGTGATTATTCGGCCCATTCCAGCCTGCGTAGGGCTTATCGATGTCTATCGCGCCATGCTCCGTCGGCTCATAGATCGCGGTGGGGTGGAACTGCGCGAACCAGTCGCGGGCTGACTCGGCATCCATGCGATGGCGCGTCGTTTTCCAGCGCTTCGAGCCAGGCGGTTGGTAGCGGTAGAAGTGGAGGGTCGTCACTGCGCGGTCTCTCTCAGCCGGTCGAGATAGTCGGCCCACGCCTGCATCAGTTCGCGGCGCTTGTCGAGCCACTGCGTTCGATTGTAGGCACGTCCCAGCGAGTCGCGCACCGAGTGAGCCAACTGCATTTCCACCACCTCGGCGGGAAATCCCAGCGCCTCTACGGCGAGCGTCCGGGCGGTCGCACGCCAGCCATGCGGTGTGATCGTCTCGGCGTCGAAACCCATCAGGCGCATCGCGGCGGATAGGGTGCCGTCGCTGATCGGGCGCACGTCACCGCGCACGCTAGGGAAGACGTGTGTCCCAGAACCGGTTAGCCGATGCAGGTCGCCCAGGATGTCAACGACCTGGCGCGCGAGCGGGACCACGTGTGCCGCGCCGTTCGCCTTTCCCTCTTTCGTTCGCTTCATACGGCTCGGTGGGATCTCCCACACTGCACCGTCCAGATTGAACTCTGACCACTCTGCGAGCCGCTGTTCGCCCGGGCGCTGAAAAAGGTACGGGCTCAGCTTCAACGCCGCCTCGACGACCGGATTACCGGTGTAGCCGTGAATGGCCTTTAGCGTCCTGCCAAGCTGTCCCGGGTCGATAATCGCCGCGTAGTGCCGAACGGGCTTGGGCGGGATGGCCCCGCGCAGATCCGAACTCGGGTCGCGCGTGGCGCGCCCTGTGGCAATCGCATAGCGGAACGCCTGCCCGATGATCGAGCGCAGCCGGTGTGCGGTTTCCAGATTGCCGCGCGCCTCGACTCGTTGGAGGGCATCGAGAATGATCGGCGCGTCGACGTCAGCGATAGGCGTCTGGCCGAAGTAGGGGAAGACGTGCGCCTCAAGCCTGCGCAGGTTTCGCGCCGCATGCGACTCGGACAGGTCAGCCGAGAACTTGCGATGCCACTCCCGGGCGATGCTTTCGAAGGAATTCGATATGGCGGGGCTGCGACTGGCCTTGGTAGCTGCCCGTGCTGCGCCGGGATCGATCCCCTTGGCGATTTGTGCGCGTGCCGCGTCACGGGCCTCCCGTGCGTCCTTCAGGCCAACGGCAGGGTAGACGCCGAGCGCGAGAGTTTTCTGCTTCCCGTCGAACCTGTAGCGCAGGCGCCAATACTTCGCGCCGCTCGGCTGGACTTCGAGGTACATGCCAGCGGCATCGCCGAGGCGGTATTGCTTGTCGGCCGGAGCGGCCTTGCGGACGGCTATGTCGGTGAGCGGCATTAGCGAGTGGTGTTGGTGGTATCGGGTTCCGGTGGTACGGCGGATGCCACCACATGTACCACCATGTACCACCGGAAAATTTCGAACGAGTATAACCGATGGCGGAAAAGAAAAACCCCGACGAGGCTTGCTCTGTCGGGGTTTCAAGGAAAACTGCGAACTACTGTGTAATGGTATTTGGTGGAGCCGGCGGGGATCGAACCCGCGTCCGCAAGTACTCTACGACCAGTTCTACATACTTAGTTCAGTCATTTGATTTAACTGTTTTGTCGCGGACGAACACGCTACGCAACAGCGATCCATTTAATTTTAGGCCCCGGCGCCATGGCACCACCGGAGATTATCTGACGTAAATGACCTCGCGAGGTATTGCTACCCTAACCCGTCAGAGAGCTAGTGCGAGGCAGGCGCCCTTAGGCAGCCAGTGCGTACGAGTTATCGTTTGCAGTTACTAATTTTCCCATTGATTAACGAGGTGACGGGTCCTCGGTATGCCCTGAATCGCTTCGCTACCCACGTCGAAACCATGTCGGCCCCAGTGGTAAAACGAATTATGACACAAATGCCCTACTTGAGTGCGAAGTCAACCCGTGTCGTCGCACCCTTGTCCTTGATGCCCTCCGCATTGAGCTTCGGGGCCACCACGAACAACCGCTCCGACTCGATCTTGCCGTCCAGCCACGTACGTACCTGCTGCGCACGCCGCTCGGCAAGCGCCCTCAGATCGTCATCGCCCACCTTGATGTTCGTCTCCATGAGCTTTTCCATTTCGTCGTCGGGCAGAGATTTTGTCAGGCCGATCATATTGCGTGGTTTCGAAAAATCCGCCGCCTTGTAGGCTGCCGTCAGATACTTGCTGCGCTCCTCCGGCGTCACCTTCACGCTGTCGACGTCGATACTCTCGCCGCGGCCCACCATCGACTTGACCTTCTGCGCCTTGATCGCGCGGTCGACCGCCACCTCGCGCAGACCATCGGTGTCCTTCGCCGGATCGACGCGGCCCACGATGTCCAGCTTGAGCGACGGGCGGTCCTTCAGCGCCTTCACCAGCGTATCCAGACGCTTCTCGTCTTCCGGCGTAAGCCGTGCGCTACCCGGTGCAAACTCGACGTAACCCAGCTCTTCGTCTCCCCCGCCAAACGCCGAGGCCAACAGACTGAACGGTGCCGTCGCCGCCTTGACGATCAGGTTCACGAACGCCCGGAAAATCACACCGCCCAAGCTGAACTGCGGATCTTCGAGTGAACCGGAAATCGGAATGTTCACGTCGATCTCACCGCGCGAATTCTTCAGCAGCGAGACCGCCAGCCGCACCGGCAAGTTAGTCGCCGTCGGGCTCTCCACACGGTCACCGAACGTCAACTGGTCGATGAAGATGTGATTGTTCGCCGTGAGCTTGGCCTGATCGAGCGAGTAATGCACGTCCACCGTGAGCTTGCCTTTCTCGATCGGGTAACCCGCGTACTTGGTCGAGTACGGCGTGAGATTGGTCAGCTCGATACCGTCAGCCTTCGCGCTCACATCCACAAACGCCATCGGCGCCAGCGGATTGATCTTGCCCGAAATGTCGATCGGCGAATTGCGGTTGACCTTGCCCTGCAACGCCACGTCTGCAGGCTCGGTCGTGGCCGTGCCGAAGGCCCCGATGCGTCCGCCGATATCCGTCAAATTGGCCGTGTAGTTCGGTTTGACGAAGTTGTCGGTGAAGTTGATGTTGCCGCCTTGCAGCGTGATCCGGCCGATGTGCACGTCCGCCGGCAACGCTTTGCCCGTGCCGTAGCCCGGCCCGCGCTCAACCGTCGTCTCGCCGGGCTTTTGCTCCTTTTTCTCGACTTCGGTCGGTTGACCGGCTTCTACCGCTGAAGCGGCGGCATCCAGCGGAGGCTTGGCCGCCGCAGCGCTCGCAGAGCTGCCATCGAGTGGCACACCGCCGTTCGCACGCGTCAGCGAGCGCGGCGCGTTTTCCTTGTTGCCGACCACATCGGCCAGATTCAGGCGCCCGTTGGGGTTGATGATCAGCCGCGCATAAAAACGCGACAACGCGATACTGCCCAACTGCACATTCGGCTTGCCGCTACCGACCGCCATGTTGATCTGCTGCACCGACAACGCGTTCCAGCGCATGAAGTCGTCGGCCGTCACCTTGTCGAGCAGGCGAACATTGCCCAGCGTGGCATCGCCTCGGTAGGTGGCTTGCGGCGTGTCGCCCTTCATCGCGAACGTGGCGCGGCCGTTGCTCGAGAGCAGGGCGCTCGCGATGCTCGCATTCAGTTCGTCGCTGAGATACGAGTCGAACGCCGCCAGATCGAGCTGTTGCGTCTTCACCTGAAGGTCGCCGGCGAGCGGTTGCGGCGTGATGTTGCCGATCACGTTCAGCGAACCCTTCTTGTTGAGCGTGCCGTTGACCTCAAGTTGCAGCGGCTTGCCCATGTCCTGCGAGGCGCCCTGCACGCGCACATTGAGCGGTGCCAGCTTCGCGTTGATGGGGCGGCCTTTGACGGCCCGGTCTTCGAGCGCAATGCTCGCGTTCTCGACCGACACCTTGCCGACTTGCCACTGCCATCCACCCGCCTGCGCCGATTTCGAGGGCGCTTTGGCCGACGTGCGGCGTCCGCGCTCGGTACCCACGCGCGTATTGATATCGCTGCCTGTGCCACCGGCTGCGGCAGCCGTCTTCGGTTGACCGTTGCCGGTCAGCGCGAGCAAGTTGATCTTGCCATCCTTGTCGCGACGCGCGGCCACATCCAGCCCCGTCACCGTCAACTCGTCAAGTACCGCCTGCTGCGCACCGAGATCGAAGCGCGAAAGCTTTGCCTGTGCATGGGCGAGTTTGAGCGGCGCGTCACCCTTGATGCCGGTGAGCCATTCGATCTTGTCGAGCGTAGCCGTGGCGGGCGAAATCTGCACGTTCGGCTGTTTGTCCGGCGCGAATGCGGCGCTGAACTTCGCCTGCACGCCGACGGTGCCGCTCTTCAAATCACCGGCCAATGCACCCTGTGCAAACGGCAGCAACGGCGTGAGGGCAATCGACTCGGCATCGAGATCGCCGCTGGCGTTGTATGCCGGCAGACTAAACTGACCCTTCGCCTTCAACGTGCCGCCACTTTGCACACCCATCGACGCGTCGTAGGTCGCGGGTTCTTTGCCCAGTGTCGAAAACTGCTTCACGCCGATCTGAATGTTCTCCAGCGCGACACTCGCAGGCTTCGCACCGCGCTCGTCGGTGAAGCGGACCTTGCTGTTGACCACCGCGACTTCGCCCACGATCAGGTCGAGCGGGCTCGGCTGCGCTGCAGCAGCGGCCTTAGCCTGTGCGGCCTCGGCAGCTGACGCCGGCGTGGCCGCCTGAGCGGTCTGCTCGGCGGCGACCTTCGGGGCCGATTTGGCCGCTTCGTTCGCTTGTGGCGACGCTGCCGCTTCACCCACGGCCTTGCCCACCGCCTTGATGACCGTGCGCTGCGGTAGCAGCGCCTTGGTCACATTCAGCGTGCCGTTTTTCTCCATCGTCACTTGCTGATCGAGGCCGTCGATCCGGACGCTGTCGATGTGATAGACGTTATTCAGCGGCTCGACCTCGCCGAGTTTCACGTCGACCTGCTTGACGGCCACCATCGGTGAGCCGTCCGGCTCGTGGACGACGGCATCGGCCAGCGTGGCCGTGCCGGTCAGCGTGACATGGTTGCTGCCGTCCTTGTCGCGCGTGAAGCGCAGCTTCAGGTCGGTGCTCACTGCAGCACTCTTGATCTGCGCGGGCACCGAGACGGGCGAATAGCCGAGGTACTTGGGCACATCGAGCCGGTCGAGCTTGATGTCGACCGTCGACTCGAGCGAGTCGGCAAACGGCTTCGTCTGGCCCGTGATGTTGAGCGGCGCACCGTCGATCGACGCCTTGAGCAGCGGCTGCACGAAAATGTCGGTGTCCGCCGGCAGGTTGGCGATGAACGGCACGCCCACTTGCAGATTGTCGACAACGTGTTTCTCGTTCTGCACCGTATCGTCGAAACGGATGGTGCCGTTCTTGATCTGCACGTTGTTCAGTGCGAAGCGCGTCGGTTTGGACGGCGCCGGCGAGGGCGGCCCGGACGTGGCTTTGTCGATGATGTCCGAGAAGTTGAAGCGCTGCGGCGCCGTGCGCACGATGTTGACGACGGGCGTATCGACGTACAGCTCGTCGACGACGGGGGCGAACCGGAACAACGAGCCCCACGATGCATTCACGCGCAACATGCCGACATCGACGAAGGGCTGCCCCGGCGCTTTGTCACCGATGTGCACCTGATGAAGGTCGAGCCGCAGGGTATACGGATTGAAACTGACGTCGCCGACGCTCACCGGCCGTTCGAGATAGGTGGAGAGCTTTTCGACGGCGTAATGCTTGAGTACCGCCGGGACCGTGAAATAACCCACGACGCCGAAGACGGCCAGCACGCCGACGGTCCACAGGCCTGTCTTGCGCGCGCGCCGGCGCACCACGGGATCGCGGCCGAGCGCTTGTGCGCGCGCGAGTCCCTGTTGCAGGCGGGTATTGCCCGGGGGGGTATCCGGAGGAGGTTTGCGATCGTTCGCTTGCTCGGCCATGCGGTCTCCCGTAAGTAGCCAGTGAAGCACTCGCCGCGCCACCGTTGTGCGCGGCGGGATAGACCCGGAGCGGACCCGCTGCGCCAGCGGCCCCGCTCCGGAAGGTAATGCCCCTTGTGGCCGGTCAGGCCCGGGACATCACCAGCGGGGCGATCGCGCCCGCGCTTTCGACGACAGCGTCGGCCTGCCATTGGGCAGGCGCGAGGGTGTCGCCGCAATAACCATAGGCTGCGGCAATCGTTGCCATGCCGGCCGCCTTGCCCGCCTGCACGTCGCGCAGGTCGTCGCCGACGTACACGATGTGTGCCGGCGCAACGCCGACGCACTCCGCCGCGTAAAGCAGCGGCGCCGGGTGCGGTTTGCTGTGCGGCGTGGTGTCGCCCGATACGACGCAGGCGGCACCTTCGCTGAGCCCGATCAGCTTCACGAGCGGATTGGTCAGCCATGCCGCCTTGTTCGTGACGATACCCCACGGCAGGCCACGTTCGGTCAATGCCGCGAGCAGTTCGGGCACGCCCTCGAACAGGCGGCTTTGCACGCAAAGCGCTGCTTCGTAGTTGGCGAGAAAGGCGTCGCGCAAGGCCGGGAAGGCCGCGTCTTCCGGTGTTACGCCGAAGGCGCTGCCGATCAGCCCGCGCGCCCCATGCGACGCTTGCAGACGCAACGTCTCGTACGGGCCGGGCGTCAAGCCACGGTCGGTACGGACCTTGTTGACGGCGGCCACGAGGTCCGGTGCCGTGTCGGCGAGCGTGCCGTCAAGGTCGAACAGGACGGCGCGCACATCGCCGTTCAGCAGGCGTGGTACGCCGTTGCTGGTGTCGGCATCGGTGGCGGGGACGTTGCGCACAGGGGGCTCGAACATATCAGGCATCGCGCGTGCACGCGACCATGTAGTTGACGTCGGTATCGCGATTGATCGCGTAGCGCTTGTTGATCGGGTTATACGTCAGCCCGCGCAGATCGCGCACGGTCAGGCCGTTCGCCCGGGTAAACGACGCGAGCTCCGATGGGCGGATGAACTTGGCGTAGTCGTGGGTGCCGCGCGGCAACATGCGCAACACGTACTCCGCACCGACCACGGCCAGCAGCCATGCCTTCGGATTCCGATTGAGCGTAGAGAAGAATACGTGGCCACCCGGTTTGACGAGCGTGGCGCAGGCCGCCACGATCGAGGCCGGCGACGGCACGTGTTCGAGCATTTCCATGCAGGTCACCACGTCGTACGTGCCCGGCTCGCGCGCGGCCAGCGCTTCGACGGCAATCTCTTCATACTCGATCGGCAGGCCGGCTTCGAGGCTGTGCAGATCGGCCACACCCAGCGCTTTCGTCGAGAGGTCGATGCCTTTGACGCGTGCGCCCTGACGCGCCATCGATTCGGTCAGGATGCCACCGCCGCAACCGACGTCGAGCACACGTTTGCCTTGCAACGGCACGTGCTGTTCGATCCAGTCCAGACGCAGCGGGTTAATTTCGTGCAACGGCTTGAATTCGCTGTGCGGATCCCACCAGCGGTGGGCCAGCTCACTGAATTTGCTGATTTCTTGGGGGTCGGCGTTCATCGATTGGTCACAGACATTGACGGCTTGCGCAGGCAGGATGCCGGGCGGCGGCGCGTGCCCGTCGACCGGGCAGGGACCGGCGGGCGCCGTCGAGATGGGGCAAGTATAACGAAGTGAGTGCGCCCATGTCCAAAGCGCAAGGCCTGGCGTGAGTTTGCGGCGTGCCATGCAGGGGGATGACGGCGGGATGGCGGCAGCCCGTCCCGCAGGTGGCAGCCGCATGGTAGGCCGGTCCGGGCAGGGAAAATGCGGACTGCGAGCCCCGGGCAGATACGACACACTCGGGGGCACGTCCCTTGGAGTGGTCGGGGGGCGATTCGTGTTTGCCGTCGGGGTTGCGGGACCGGCAATCGGTCTGCCCGGTATTGCGGCAAATGCCCAGCCGTTTTGGATCGGACTCCCCAGGGAGGCGCCATGACGCAATCCACGGCACGAGATAGCGCCGACGCCGTTTTGCCACCGGAATCCCCTCGAAGATCCCACCGCTGGCGCTGGCTGGGGCTATTGCTGCTGGTGATCGTCGCGCTGTTGATCTGGCGCTGGTTCGCCAACCGCAAGCCGCCCGCCGCACCGCCTCCGGCACCGGTTGCGGTAATCACAACCCTCGCATCGGCACGCGATCTGCCGCGTTACGCGTTAGGCATCGGCACCGTCCAAGCGACGACTTCGGTGACGGTGCGCGTGCGGGTGGACGGCCAGATCGAGCGAATTGCCTTCAATGAAGGGCAGGACGTGAAAGCGGGCGACCTGCTCGTGCAGATCGATCCGCGTCCCTACCGCGCACAGCTTGAACAGGCCCGCGCGACCAAGGCGCGCGACGTGGCCCAACTGGCCAACGCACGCATCGATCTCAAGCGCTACCAGACATTGGCTGCACAAGGCGCCTCGCCGCAACAACAGGCCGACACGCAGGCGGCGCTCGTCAAGCAACTGGAAGCGGCCGTGATGACCGATCAGGCACAGATCGACTTCGCGGCCGTGCAACTCGACTACACGACGATTCGTTCGCCCGTCACCGGGCGTACGGGCGTGCGGCTGGTCGACGTGGGCAACATCGTGCACGCGGCAGATGCCAATGGCATCGTGATCGTCAATCAGATCGACCCGATCACTGTGTTGTTCACGCTGCCGGAAGAGGCGGTCGGGCGGGTGAACGCTGCCATGCAAGCCGCCGGAAGTCAGGGGCTGGTGGTCGACGTGTTCCCGCGCTCGGGCAGCGAGAAGCTGGCTTCGGGCAAGCTCACGCTGATCAATAACCAGATCGACAACACGAGCGGCACCGTGCAGTTGAAAGCGACCTTCGCCAATGCCGATCACCGGCTGTGGCCCGGGCAATACGTCAATGCGCGGCTGACGCTCGGCGTCATCACGCAGGCCATCGCACTCGATGCGTCGGTGATCCAGAACGGGCCGAACGGTACCTTTGTGTACGTGGTGGGCAGCGACGGGCGCGCGGCCGTGCAACCCGTGAAAGTCGGCATGACGCTGGGCAGCCGGGCCGTCATCGAAAGCGGCCTCGCGCCGGGCACGCGCGTGGTGGTCGAGGGGCAACTCAAGTTGCGGCCCGGTGTGTCGGTCGTGGAGGCGCGTAATGCTGCGACGGGGACCGCGACGGGAGCCGTGACGGGGGCCGGGGCGGGCCCGGCGAGCGGGGCCAGTGCGGCTAGTACGGCCAGTTCGGCCAGTTCGGCGGCGGCCCGATAACCCATGTCCATCTCCGCCGCCTTCATCAAACGTCCCATCGGCACGTCGTTGCTTGCGGCGGCGCTCTTTCTCGTGGGCGTTGCCGCGTGGCCGCTATTGCCGGTCGCGCCGCTCCCGCAGGTCGATTTCCCGACGATTCAGGTGTCGGTTACGTTGCCCGGGGCCGATCCGTCGACCATGGCGTCGAATGTCGCCACGCCGCTGGAACGGCAGTTCTCGCTGATCGCTGGCCTCACGCAGATGACGTCGACCAGCGCGCTCGGTACCACGTCGATCACCTTGCAGTTCGATCTGAACCGCAATATCGACGCGGCAGCCGTCGACGTACAGGCGGCCATCAACGCGGCCGGCGGCCAATTGCCGAACAATCTGCCGAGTCCGCCAACGTACCGCAAGGTCAACCCGGCCGACTCCCCGATCATGCTGATGTCGGTCAAGTCGGATACCTTGCCGCTCACGGTAGTGAACGACTACGCCGATAACATTCTGGCGCAGCAGATTTCACAGATCGACGGCGTCGGGCTGGTGAACATCGGGGGCACGCAGAAGCCGGCCATTCGCGTGCAACTCGATCCCGACAAAGTGGCGGCCCTCGGCCTTGATCTCGAAACGGTGCGGGGCGCGCTCGCCACCGCGACTGTCAACACGCCCAAAGGCAGTTTCGACGGGCCTCGTCAGAGTGTGACGGTCTACGACAACGGCCAGTTGCTCGATCCGGTGCGATGGAACGATGTGATCGTTGCGTACCGTGGCGGCGCGCCGGTGCGCGTGCGTGACTTGGGGCAGGCCGTGGCCGGTCCGGAAAATGCCCGCTTTGCCGGTTGGGCTTATCGCGGTGCGGCCATGCCGGAGAGTGAGCCGCTCAAGAGCGGGCGCTCGGTGTTTCTCGCCGTGACCAAGCAACCGGGGGCGAACGTGATTGCCACGGTCGAGCGCATCAAGGCGGCGTTGCCGCGCTTGCAGGCGTCGATTCCCCCGGCGGTGGAGGTCAACGTGCTCACCGACCGCACGCAGACCATCCGGGCGTCGGTCGAAGACGTGGAGTTCACGCTGGTGCTCACCGGCGTGCTTGTGGTGCTGGTGATTTTCCTGTTCCTGCGGAATCTGCCCGCGACGCTCATTCCCGCCGTGACGGTGCCGCTCGCGATGATGGGGACGGCCGCCGTGATGTACGCGATCGGCTTCAGCCTCGACAACCTCTCGCTCATGGCGCTCACGATCTCGGTCGGTTTCGTCGTCGACGATGCCATCGTGATGCTCGAGAACATCTATCGCCACGTTGAGGACGGCATGGCCCCCATGGAGGCGGCCTATCGCGGGGCCGCCGAAATCGGCTTCACGATCGTGTCGATTTCGGTGTCGCTGGTGGCGGTTTTTATCCCATTGCTGTTGATGGGGGGCATCGTCGGCCGGCTGTTCCGGGAGTTTGCGATCACGGTGACACTGACTATCGCGATCTCGGTGATCGTCTCGCTCACGCTCACGCCGATGCTCTGTTCGCGATTCTTGCGCGATGCCTCGAATACGCAGCATGGCCGCCTGTATCGCTGGTTCGAGACCGGTTTCTCGCGCATGCAGGAGGGCTACCGCCACGGACTGCATATCGTGCTCGAGCACCAGTTCGTGACGCTGCTGGTGTTCATTGCCACGGTGGCGCTGACGGCGTTGCTCTACGTGGTGATTCCGAAGGGTTTTTTCCCGCAGCAGGACACCGGTTTCATCTTCGGTTTTGCGGAATCGTCGCAGGACACGTCGTTCAAGCTGATGAGCGAGCGCGTAGTGAAAGTGGCCGATGTGGTGCGGCAAGATCCCGCCGTGCTGAGTTTTGTGGCCAATACCGGTAATAACACGGCGAATACGGCGAATTTCTACATTAATCTCAAGCCGAAGTCCGCCGGGCGTACGCTCTCGGCCGATCAGGTGATCGCACGGCTGCGTCCCCAACTTGCGCAACTCGAAGGCATCAACCTGTTTTTACAAGCCGGGCAGGACATCAACGTCGGTGGCCGTCTGGCGCGCACGCAATATCAGTACACGCTGACCGATGCAGATATCAATGAACTCAACGTGTGGGCGCCGCGTTTGCTGGACCGTTTGCGCAAGCTGCCCCAACTGACGGATCTTGCGACCGACCAGCAGAGCAACGCGCCCACGGCGACGCTGACCATCGACCGCGATCGGGCGTCGAGCTTCGGCATTTCACCGGCGGTCATCGAGGCAACGCTCTACGACGCCATCGGGCAGCGCCAGATCGCGCAGTATTTCACGCAAATCAACAGCTATCACGTGATCATGGAAGTCACGCCCGCGTTGCAGTCCGATCCGGCGTTGCTCGACAAGCTCTATCTCACGTCGCCGATCACGGGCCAGCGCGTGCCGCTGTCGACGTTCGTCTCGGTGGACCGCAGCAAGACCAATTACCTGCTGATCAGCCACCAGAGCCAGTTTCCGGCGGTAACGCTCTCGTTCAATCTGGCGCCGGGCGTGTCGCTGGGCGAGGCGGTCGATGCGATTAGAACCACGCAGGCCGAGATGAATCTGCCGCTCTCGCTGAACGGCACTTTTCAAGGCACCGCACAAGCGTTTCGCGATTCGCTCGCGACGCAGCCGTACCTGATTCTGGCGGCGCTAATCGCGGTGTATATCGTGCTTGGGTTGCTTTACGAAAGTTATATCCATCCGCTCACCATTCTCTCTACGCTGCCATCGGCTGGCGTTGGTGCGCTGCTGATTCTGATGATCGGCGGGCACGATCTGAGCGTGATCGCGCTGATCGGCATCATCCTGCTCATTGGGATCGTTAAAAAGAACGGGATCATGATGGTCGACTTCGCGCTAACGGCGGAGCGCGAGCGGGGGCTCACGCCGGAGGAGTCGATCTATCAGGCGTGCCTGCTGCGCTTCCGCCCGATCATGATGACGACGATGTGCGCGTTGCTGGCAGGCTTGCCGTTGATGCTGGGGAGTGGGGCGGGCTCGGAATTACGGCGTCCGCTGGGGTACGCGATGGTCGGTGGTCTGCTGCTCTCGCAGGCGCTGACGCTCTTCACGACACCGGTTGTGTATCTCTACCTCGATCGGGCGAGTCAGTGGTATCGGCGCCGGCGTGAGTCGAAAAGCGAGGGCAGTTCGACGTGATGTAAGGGGGCGCGGTGTGATGGTGGGACGTTGGAACGGAGAGGCCGGAAGGCGGGTCCGGACAATGCTATCCGGACCCTTGAGGCTTCAACGCGTTAGGCGCTGAGGTTTGACCGGGGGCGGTGTCCCCATGCGCGGCTTAGTCCGCTTAGCCTGCCTAGGCAGCCGCCGGCAGGTTGGCGAGAACGGTGTGAGGATCGTGATAGGCCAGTCCGAGTGCGTCGGCCACCCCGCGATTCGTCACCATGCCGCGCGCGACGTTCAGACCCGCGAGCAGATGCGGGTCGGCGCGCATCGCCGCGACGGCACCATGCTCGGCCAGTTGCAGAATGAACGGCAATGTCACGTTGTTCAACGCAAAGGTCGAAGTGCGCGGCACGCCGCCCGGCATGTTCGCCACGCAGTAGTGCACGACGCCTTCCACGATATAGACCGGATCGGCGTGCGTCGTCGGATGCGACGTCTCGCAACAGCCGCCCTGATCGATCGCCACATCCACGATGACCGACCCCTTGCGCATGAGCCCGAGCATGGCGCGGGTGATCAGCTTCGGCGCCGCCGCGCCGGGAATCAACACGCCCCCGATCACGAGATCCGCCTCGCGCAGATGTTGCTCGATAGCGTGCTGCGTCGAGTAGACGGTCTGCACGCGTCCGCCGAACTGGGCGCTGATCCGTCGCAACGCATCCACCGATTTGTCGATGACGGTGACTTGCGCACCGATACCGATCGCCACCGTCGCAGCGTTGGTGCCGACGACGCCGCCACCGAGAATCACGACCTTGCCCGCTTCCACCCCCGGCACGCCCGAGAGCAGCAGACCAAGGCCGCCGTGCGTTTTTTCGAGCGCGGTCGCCCCCGCCTGAATCGACATACGCCCGGCGACTTCGGACATCGGGGCGAGCAGCGGCAGCCCGCCGGTGGCCGAGGTCACCGTCTCGTATGCGATGCATGTGGCGCCGCTCTTGATGAGGTCGCGAGTCTGTTCGGGGTCGGGGGCGAGGTGCAGATACGTGAATAGCGTGTGATGAGGGCGTAGTCGCGCACGCTCGACCGCCTGCGGCTCCTTGACCTTGACGATCAGCTCGGCGCGGTCGAAGACGTCGACGGCGTTGGCACCGATGCGTGCACCGGCAGCGGCGTAGACCGTATCGTCCATGCCGATGCCTTCACCGGCCTGCGTCTCGATCCATACCTCGTGCCCGCGTGCCACGACTTCGCGTACGGCTGCGGGCGTCATGCCTACGCGATATTCGTGGTTCTTAATCTCCTTCGGTACGCCGATCTTCATGATGTGTCTCCTGTTGTGATGTGACGGCAAACAAACGCTATCGAACCAGTCATCAGGCGGGGCGGGCGGGGCATCGAGGTGCCTCGTCTCATCGCGTGGCCCGCATCGATGACCGCACTTCCATCGATGTGAGCCCCCAATCAAAAACGGCACCCGAAGGTGCCGTTCGATGCATCAGGCGAAGGCCGGTTGGGCCTGCGCTTCCGGTGCGCCACTGTAGCGCGCCACCGACAGGTCGTCGGACAGAATGGCCGGCCGGCGGCCCGACATCAGGTCGGCCAGCAACTGGCCGGAGCCGCACGACATCGTCCAGCCCAGCGTGCCGTGCCCCGTATTCAGGAACAGGTTGCGCAGTGCCGTGGCGCCGACAATCGGCGTGCCGTCCGGCGTCATCGGACGCAGGCCGGTCCAGAACGACGCTTCCGCCGTGTTGCCCGCACCCGGATACAGATCATTGACGACCATTTCGAGCGTGGCGCGGCGTGCCGGGTTGAGTGCCTTGTTGTAACCCACGACTTCGGCCATGCCGCCGACGCGGATGCGATCGTCGAAACGCGTGACGGCGATCTTGTAGGTTTCGTCGAGCACGGTCGAGACCGGTGCGCGTTCGGCATCGACGATCGGTACCGTGATCGAGTAGCCCTTGAGCGGATAGACCGGGATGTCGACGATGCCACGCAGGAACGGCGTCGAGTAGGAGCCCAGTGCCACCACATAGGCGTCGGCGCGCTGCATCATGCCGGCGCACACCACGCCTTCGATCTTGTCGCCGACAACGTGCAGGCCATCGATCGGCATGTCGTAGCGGAATTTCACGCCAAGCGCTTCGGCCATCGCGGCCAGACGCGTCGTGAAGAGCTGGCAATCGCCGGTCTCGTCGTTCGGCAGGCGCAGGCCGCCGGTGAGCTTGTGCGCGACGGCGGCCAGTGCCGGCTCGGCGCTGGCAAGGGCCGTACTGTCGAGCAGTTCGAACGGCACGCCGGCTTCTTCCAGCACGGCAATGTCGCGGGCGGCGTTGGCGAGTTGTTCGTCGGTACGGAACAGTTGCAGCGTGCCGGCCTGACGGCCTTCATAAGCGATACCCGTCTCGGCGCGCAGGGCACGGAAGCAATCGCGGCTGTATTCCGCAATGCGCACCATACGTTCCTTGTTGACGGTGTAACGCTCCGGCGTGCAGTTGCGCAGCATCTGATAGAGCCACTTGAGCTGCGTAAGCGAGCCGTCCGGGCGAATCGCCAACGGGGCGTGCTTCTGGAACAGCCACTTGATGGCCTTGGCCGGGATGCCCGGTGCGGCCCACGGTGAGGCATAGCCCGGCGAAATCTGGCCGGCGTTGCCGAAGCTGGTCTCGAGCGCCGGACCAATCTGGCGATCGAGCACCGTGACGTCGTGCCCGGCCTTTGCCAGGTAGTAGGCGCTGGTAACGCCGATGACGCCGCTGCCGAGAACGATGACCTTCATTGCGTGGACTCCTGTAAATCCGTAGTTATGCAGTAATTAATGGCATGCTATTCTCGGATAGCTAGGTTTAGTTAATGAATATCGGTTGAATACAGGAAAAAATCATGCGAATGCAGCAGCAATCGATTCGGACGCTGGACCGGCTCGACCGGCGCATCCTCACGTTGCTTCAGCAAGACGGTCGAATGTCGATGAAAGACCTGTCGGAGCAGGTGGGGCTGTCGATCACACCATGCATCGAGCGGGTGAAACGCATGGAGCGCGACGGCGTGATCATGGGTTATTTCGCCCGTGTGAATCCGGCGGCGCTGGGCGCAGCGCTGCTGGTCTTCGTCGAGATCACGCTCGATCACAAGTCGGGGAATATGTTCGATCAGTTTCGTCGCGAAGTACTGCGCATTCCCGAGGTGATGGAGTGTCATCTCATCTCGGGCGATTTCGACTATCTGATCAAGGCGCGCATTCGCGAAATGTCCGAGTACCGGAAGTTGCTCGGCGACATCCTCCTGCAATTGCCGGGTGCGGTGCAGTCGAAGAGTTACGTCGTGATGGAAGAAATCAAGGAAACACTCACCGTCAACGTCGAAGAGTGAACGGTGGATTTGCTTAAAAAAGCGGCATCTGTGGGTTGACTGTCCCGTTTGGGTTGTCGGCCGTTGCCGGATCGGTTTGCCGTGAGCGACCTTGTCTCATCGCGGTGCCGTTGGCGGTGCCACCGGGCACCTCAGGAAGATCCGGCACCTTGAAGTGGTCGTTGCGAAGCGGCGGGCGCGCCTGATTTAGGCCGAGTTTGCGGGCTGCCAGAAGAAAGCGCTGCCGGATGAGTTCGGCGTGCAGCCCGGTCCCCCGCATGCGCGTGCCGAACTCGGCACTGTTGTGTTTGCCGTCACGCACCTGCTCGATCAGGCTCATCACGTGACGCGCGCGCATCGGATAGTTCACCTCCAGCCATTCGACGAAGACGTCGTGCACCTCGCGCGGCAAGCGCAGCATGGTGTACCCGGCGTAGGTGGCCCCGGCCTCGGCGGCCGTCGTCAATACCCGCTCGATATCGAAATCGGTCAGCGCCGGCACGATCGGCGCGACGATCACCCCCGTGGGGATGCCGGCCTGCGTGAGCTTATGAATGGCTTCGATGCGTTTCGGTGGCGTGTTGGCCCGCGGCTCCATCTTGCGGGCGATGTCGGCGTCGAGCGTTCCCACTGAAATGAATACGCGCGCGAGCCCGCGTTGCGCCATGCGCGACAGGATGTCGATGTCGCGCGTCACCAGTGCCGATTTCGTCGTGATGCCCACCGGGTGCCCGAAACGTTCCAGCACTTCGAGCACGCTGCGCGTGATGCGGTACTCGCGTTCGATCGGCTGATACGGATCGGTGTTCGCGCCCAGCGCCAGCAACGCCGGTTGATAACCCCGCTTGCGCAATTCGGCGTCAAGCCGCTCAGCGGCGTTGGTCTTGGCATACAGCCGCGTTTCGAAGTCGAGTCCGGGCGAGAGCCCGAGATAGGCGTGAGTCGGCCGCGCGAAACAGTATGTGCAGCCGTGCTCGCAGCCGCGATACGGATTGATGGAGCGATCGAAAGGGATGTCGGAGGATGTGTTCCGAGAAATGATCGTTCGGGCCGTCTCAAGCGCAACCTGCGTAACGAATTTGACCTCGGTTTCGTGGGCCATGTCCGATTCATGGCGGGTCTCGTCCACTTCTCGCCGGAACTCGGAAAAGCGCGATTCCAAGTTGGCAACAGCGCCTCGGCCTCGGCGGGCCGGGGGCGGCGCGAATGAAGAAGCCATGGCCAGTCTCCTTGCTTGCAGTCCGGATTCCGGTTGACGGAAATCCTTAGGGAATGCTTGTCATTATACTGTGTTTTTATACAGTATTTGGCAAGGAGAGAACGATGACCGACAACGACTATGGCGGAAGACTTTTGGCCGCGTGGACTGGCGCGTGGGCCAGTTGGGCGGTGCTATGGGGCGTCTTTGGGGGCGACCGGCGGCACGTAGGGGGCGACGGCGCGGGCGATGGCGTCGAGCGCGGCGTTGTCCGCGTTAGGGCGCTGCCGCGCGAGCCCGATCGCACGCAACGTCAGCAACGAATACAGCGTGGCGTGATTGCCGCCCATATTGGCGAGCGCCTCGGTGTGACGCGTCACGATCCCGGCGTCGCCCCGCGAGACGGGCCCGGCAAGAGCGCCCGAAAGCCCGCGCTCGCGGGCGGCATTGAGGGTGCCCATGACAAGCGGCCACATGGCTTCTTTGGCGTCGTTTTCCGGCATGCCGATGGCTCGCCACAGCACTGTCGCTTCTTCCAGCAGGCAGAGCAGGAAGCTCGCGGCGTAGTTGGCCCCCGCGTGATATCGCATGCGTTCGCCGGCCGGAATTTCCAACGGGCGGCAGCCAATGGCTTCGGCCAGCGTTCGCAGGGTCGTCGCGAGTGCGGGTTCGGCTTCGATGGTGATGGCGCTGCCGGCCATGCGCGTGGCGTCGTCGGCGAGCCCGGCAAAAAGGAAGAGCGGATGAAAGCCGCCGATTTGCGCGCCGTGTTTCGCTGCGGGGCGCAGCAGCTCGACTTCCGAGGCACCGCTGCAATGCACGAGCGCTTGGGTGTCGGCGGGCGAGAGATGCGCCGCGCAGGACGCAAGCGCGTCATCCGGCACCGTCAGGAAAACGAGATCCGCATGATCGAACACCGCATTCGCACCACGTGCGTCATCGGCAGCGACGACGTTGCATTGCGGAAACTGGGCGGCGAGGGCTTGCGCGGTCGCTGGGCTTCGGCTGGCGATAGCGGTCACTTCGTATCCCGCATGCGCCGCCGCGACCGACAAAGCTCTCGCGACGCGGCCAGCGCCGATGAAGCCCAGCGTCGGCCGTCGATTATTCGGGAGGAGGGGGCTCACAGTGCTGACACGCCGAAAGGGATGCAGTTACTGCGACAGGCGGTTGGGTGTGTCGTGCGTCTCGAAGTACGTCTGAAACGCGACGGCAAAACCCACCATCATCAGCATGGCGCCAACGAAGAGCGACACGCTCACGATGATGACGGCCGTCCAGCCCGAACGCGAGCGGTTCGTCGCCCCCGGGTTGAACTGCTGGTCCCAGCGCTCGTCGGGGCGAAGTCCGTAGACGATGGCCGTGAGAAACGCCGAGAACAGCGAGATCGCCCCCAGAATCGTCAGCACCCAGCCCGCGGTCGAACTGAGATCGCTCGTCACCAACAAACCCCACCCTGCCACGCCGCACGCCGAGCCCACGATGTGCGCCCAGCCGAACGGGTCGCGCAGGCCATACAGATAGAAGCGGTGCAGGCCGAGTGTGCCGAACAGCATCGCCAGTCCGGCGGTCAGGGTTTTAGATTTATGGGTGAGAGCGTTCATCAGGGACGGTTATCGGGTGGGCGTTTGACGAATGACTTCGACCAGCGTCCAGCGCATGCTCGAAGCGTCGGCGGGCGGATTGTCGACAGGCTCGCCGTGAATTTTCACGCGGTATTCTACGCCGGGCTTCCAGTCGAAGCCATCGATGTGCGCATACCAGAGTTCCCACGGGGCTTTGCCGGAGTCATCGGCCGTGCGCACGCGCAGGCACTTGCGAGGCCCAACGCCGACACAGTCTGCCATTTGCGAGTCGACATCGAGTACGCGATCTTCCGTCTTGGCGGCACCGGTGGCCCCGGCGACCGGGCGATTGAGCAAGGTCTGCGACGCATAGGTCAGCGTCTCGCCGCCCGGAGCGCTCAGGATCAGTTGGGTGTCGCGACGTTCGAAGCGTGCGACGCGCGGCAGCGTCTTCAGGTAGCGGTCTTCAAACGCCATCGAGTCCGGGCAGGCCATGCGTGTCGATGCGGGGGCTTTCAGGCTCACCTGTCCGTTGGCCGGGCCGACCGTGTACTGGCCGAAAATGCGATTACAGCCGCCAGTACCGGAGAACGCGCCCTTGTCGTTGAATGTGAGATTGATCACGCGGCCTTCCGGCAGGCTCGGGATGTCGTCGGCGCCTTCCCAACGCACCAACTGCCAGGTGCCGAGGATATCGGCCGGTGTCGTCGCGGCTGCCGCAGCGTTGCTGTTGCCGGACGCCGATGAGGTGGCGCCGCCGCCGGACGGCGCGGCACAGCCCGCCAGCATGGCTGCGGGCACGAGCAACATGGCGAGATACGAGGCAAACGAGGAGGGCAGGAAGGAGGGTAGGCGTTGGGTCATGATCTTGAATGGGCGGAGTGAGGGAGAGGGCAGGGACGGCGCAAGCGTCGCGCGGGGCAGATGAGACGCCCGGGCGGTGCCGTGAATACCATGGGATGTTGACAGATAGTGGTCGAGGTCAGTTCCTTCCCTGACCGGGACGCGTTGATCGCGCATGAGCGTCAAACGATGTCGATGCGTCATCGCAGCCCCTTACGGTTTGCGGTACGTAATGCGATAGATGGCGCCAGCGTGATCATCGCTGATGAGCAGCGAGCCATCGGGGAGCGTCAGCAGGTCAACGGGGCGGCCCCAGACAGACTCGTCGGCACCCAGCCAGCCCTGTGCGAAAACTTCTTGCTTCGCGACGTTGCCTTTGGCATCGAGCACGACGCGTACGACGCGGTAGCCGACTTTGTGCGACCGATTCCAGGAGCCATGCTCTGCGACGAAGATATTGCCGCGGTAGTCTTCCGGGAATTGCCTGCCGGTATAGAAATGCATGCCGAGTGCCGCAACGTGTGCGCCGAGCTTGGCCATCGGCGGCGTGAACGTCGCGCACGATTTTTCGCGGCCGAACTCTGGATCGGGAACGTTGCCGGCGTGGCAGTAGGGGAAGCCGAAATGCTCGCCGGCGCGAGTGAGCCGGTTGAGTTTGTCGTCGGGCACGTCGTCACCCATCATGTCGCGGCCGTTGTCGGTGAACCACAACGTATTGGTGCCCGGCTGCCAGTCGAAGCCGACCGTGTTGCGCACACCTCGCGCGACCACGCGCCAGTCGCTGCCGTCGGGCCGCATGCTGCCGATCATGGCGTAACGGTTTTCATCGCGTTTGCAGACATTGCACGGCGCGCCGACCCCGACGTATAAGCGCTGGTCCGGGCCGAAGGCGATGTAGCGCCAGCCATGGTGGGTTTCTGAGGGGAGTTTGGCGTAGACAACGGCGGGCTGACCGGGGTTGTCGAGGCGATCTTCGATGTTGTCGAGCCGCAGAATGCGCGAGACCGCTGATATATATAGCGCGCCATCGCGCATGGCGACACCGACCGGCATATTCAGGCCCGTCGCGACGGTGCGCACTTTGGCCGCATAGGCGCGCGATGGGTCGAGAGTGATCGCGTAGACGTTGCCTTCGCCGCGGCTGCCCACAAACAGGGTGCCCTTCGGGCCGAGTACCATGCCGCGGGCACCAGGCACCTGATCGGACAGGACTTCGACGTAGAAGCCCGGGGGCAGGACCAGTTGTTCGATGGGGAGGGCGTCGCGTGTCTTGGCAAAGGCCGGCGTCATCGCCAGCAGACCGGCGAGCAGGTAAAAAAGATGCTGCGCGAACCGGATGAGCTGGTTGGGCGGGATGATCCGGATGCGCCGGGCGAATGCGATGGGCCGGCTAACTAAGAGGGGTAACGTGGACAAGGTGGGTGTCGGGGTCGGGGCGGGCGCCACAGGCCGTTGTCGGCGCAGGGGTGGCTGCCATCCATCGGGAAATCGTCGCATGCCGGACTCGCTTCTCGCACAGGATGCGTGCATTGTAGACCAGCAACGTGGCGCTTCGGAGGTGCCCGGCGCAGGACGCAACACGGGCAACGCCCGGCCCAGTCTCGACGGGTCTCGGGGATGTGTTTGTTTTGACGAGGTTTTTGCGCTATAATCACGCGTTTTCTGTCCGAACACTTCTGGATTCAAGGATTTATTATGGTCGTTATCCGCCTGGCTCGCGGCGGCGCGAAGAAGCGCCCGTTCTACAACATCGTTGCTACCGATTCGCGTAATCGTCGCGATGGCCGTTTCATCGAACGTATTGGCTTTTACAACCCGGTCGCCGCTGAAGGCACGGAAGGTCTGCGCATCGCTCAAGACCGTCTGACCTACTGGCAAGGCGTTGGCGCACAACTGTCGCCGACCGTGGCTCGCCTGATCAAGCAAGCTCCGAAGGCTGCTGCCTAAGCTTTTGCTGATCAAGCAGTACGCATTGCTGTCGGTTTTCTGGCGGCATAAGAATTGAACGGCGATGCCTGCTCCGGAGCGATTCGGAGCAGGCATCGCCGTGTGTTCGTCTCAACGTTGGATTGGCATGGTTCGTTCCGTTCGACCCGCAGGTGCGCGGGTACCGCTGAAAATCGGTGCTGACGCGCGAAGTGCCGCTGGCACGGACGCGGCGCAGGTGCTCGCGCCTGCTACCGAAGTCCCCGACGATCTCGTCGAGCTTGGCTATATTGGCGACGCTTACGGGATTCAAGGCTGGATCAAGGTGCAGCCGCACGGGGGCGATGGTGAAGGTTTGCTGACCGCCGAAAGCTGGTATCTCAAGCGTCCCGGTGATTCGACCTTCTGCACGGCCGAAGTGCTGCAAAGCCGGGGACACTCCGGCACCGTTGTGGCGCAATTGCGCGGCAGCGACAGCCGTACCTCTGCCGAGGCACTCAAGGGCTTTCAGGTCTGGGTGCCGCGCAGTGCGTTTCCGACAGCGGACGAAGACGAGTTTTACTGGGTCGACCTCATCGGCGCTCAGGTGACGAATCTCCAGGACGAATCGCTTGGCAAGGTCGTCGGTTTACTCGACAACGGGGTACATACCGTGTTGCGAGTGGCCTACGATGTGCCGGCGGCTGATGGCAAACCGGCAAAAACTGCCGAGCGCCTAATTCCCTTCGTTGGACAGTATGTGCAGACCGTCGATACCGAGGCGGGGCGCATTGTGGCTGACTGGGGTCTCGACTACTGAGATGACCGAATGACCGCCCGGGGCCGTTTTGACCCGGGCAACTCTGGACGGAACCGGCCTGATGCAGTTTGACGTCGTCACGCTATTTCCCGAGATGTTTCGGGCACTGACCGACTGGGGCGTAACCAGCCGGGCACTCAAGCAGTCGCGTTACGACCTGCGGTTTTGGAATCCGCGTGATTTCACGCACAACAGCTATCGCACGATCGACGATCGTCCGTACGGTGGCGGGCCGGGCATGGTCATGCTGGCCAAGCCGCTGGAAGACGCGATCGCTGCGGCGAAAGCTGCGCAGACCGAAGCCGGTGTGGCGCGTGGACGCGTGCTGTTGATGTCGCCGCAAGGCAAGCCGCTCACGCATCGCCGGGTGACCGAGTTGCGCGAGCAGGAGCAAGGTCTGATTCTGCTGTGCGGCCGTTACGAAGCCATCGATCAGCGTCTGGTCGATCGTGTGGTGGATGAAGAGGTCAGCGTTGGCGACTTCGTGCTGTCGGGCGGTGAACTGCCGGCGATGGCACTGATGGATTCGCTGATCCGGCTGCTGCCGGGTGCACTGAACGATTCGCAGTCGGCCGAGCAGGACAGTTTTGTGAATGGCTTGCTCGACTGCCCGCACTACACGCGGCCTGAAGAATACGAAGGTGTGCGCGTGCCCGACGTCCTGTTGGGCGGGCACCACGCCGAGATTGAAAAGTGGCGGCGCCGCGAGGCGTTGACCAATACCTGGCGCAAGCGCCCCGATATGATCGAGAGCGCGCGTGCCAACGGATTGCTCAGTCGTGCCGATGAGGCATGGCTGGCAAGCCTCGCCGCCGATTCGTCGGCGAAGTAGGCAGCGGATGTCGCCATGGGGGCGGCATTCGGTTTGAACCCATCCTCTGTCGGGGCCGGCTTGCCGGTAGAACGCCGATACGATGGCACAAGGAGTGGTAAATGAATCTGATCGCACAGATCGAGCAAGAAGAAATCGCGCGTTTGACCGCGTCGAAGACGATTCCCGAATTCGCCCCGGGCGACACCGTGATCGTCAACGTGAACGTCGTTGAAGGCACGCGCAAGCGTGTGCAGGCTTACGAAGGCGTCGTGATCGCCAAGCGTAACCGTGGCCTGAACTCGGCCTTCATCGTTCGCAAGATTTCGTCGGGTGAAGGCGTTGAGCGTACGTTCCAGACGTACTCGCCGCTGATCGCCAGCATCGAAGTCAAGCGTCGTGGTGACGTTCGTCGCGCCAAGCTGTACTACCTGCGTGAGCGTTCGGGCAAGTCGGCACGTATCAAGGAAAAGCTCACGTACAAGAGCAAGACCGTCGCTGCCGAGTAAGTCGGACGCAGCCGTACCCGGCGACCTCGTGGCCGGGCACAGCAAAAGCCGTATGGAAAAAGCACCCTTTGGGGTGCTTTTTTCGTATGTGGCAGCGCATCATCGCGGGCGAATCGCTTGAATTGAACAGGGAATCGGATTTTTCTTCGCGCATACGCAGTCGACGCTTCCCCGGTAAAATAGCAACGTTATACGTCCCTCAAAGGCCTACGTGGCGCCACCTCTTATCCTGCACCCTGAAGCGTTGCCAATCGTCTCGACAGGCGAGGGGGAGGCTGCGGTGCCGGCTGAGCGACTGACGCCGATGGCCCTGCGAGATCGTCTCGCCAGCCCGCCTGTCTGGACACCCGATGCGGGTGCCATCGAAGTCGTCTCCCCCACGCTATTCACGCCGCGCGCCGCCGCCGTGCTGGTGCCGCTGGTCATGCGCCCGCAGGGCCTGACGGTGTTGCTGACCCAGCGCACGCAGCACTTGAGCACGCACGCGGGGCAGGTCAGCTTTCCGGGCGGGAGTCGTGAGCCGGATGATCCGACGCCGATCGCGACGGCGTTGCGTGAGTCGCGTGAAGAGATTGGACTCGACTCCGGTGCCGTCGAAGTGATTGGACGATTACCGGACTACGTCACCGGTACCGGTTTTCGTGTTGCGCCGGTGGTGGGTCTGGTCCGGCCGTCGATCGAACTCGTGGCCGACGCGGGCGAAGTCGACGAGATCTTCGAAGTCCCGCTCGATTTTTTGATGAACCCGGCGCATCACCAGATTCGGGTCTTCAACTATCAGGTCGGTGAACGACGCTTTTATGCGATGCCGTATCCGAGACCGTCCGGTGGCGAGTATTTCATCTGGGGGGCGACGGCCGGCATGCTGCGGAATTTCTATCAGCTACTGCGCGCCTGACGCACTCGGACCAAAGTTGCGCAATTCACCTGCGTCAAACGCGGATCGAATGCGTCGCGAAGGCGCATGGCACGGGCATTCGCGAGAAGCTGTGCTATCGTTACATCATTCCGTCCGGTGACCCGATCGCACGCATGACATTCTTTTCGGTACTCCTCGCGCTGATCCTCGAGCAGGTGCGTGCGCTCTCCACGCAAAACCCGATCTACAACCTGATTCGCTCCCACGCGACGCACACTTCCCAATCGTTCGATGCGGGGCAACCGCGTCATGGCGTGCTGGCGTGGCTGGTCGTGGTGGTGCCGTTCGTGCTTGTGGTCGGCGTGGTCTATTACCTGCTCATGCGGGTGAACATTCTGCTGGGCTTTGCGTGGAACGTGCTGATCGTCTATCTGACGATGGGCTTTCGCCAGTTCAGCCACTACTTCACCGACATTCACGTCGCGCTCAACAACGACAACGTCAACGAAGCGCGCGAGATTCTCCGTCAGTGGATCGGTATCGACACGGTCGACATGCCGGTCGACGAGATCGTGCGTCATACGCTGCTGCACGCCGTGATTGCATCGCACCGCCACGTATTCGGCGTGTTCTTCTGGTTCCTCATCCCGATCGGCCCTGCCGGCGCCGTGCTGTACCGGTTGGCGGAATATCTGTCGCGCCGCTGGACTGAACCCGCCCCGGATCGCAGCCCGGCGTTCGGCGCGTTTGCCCGCAAGGCGTTCTATGTGATCGACTGGGTGCCGGCCCGCATGACGGCAATCGGTTTTGCCATCGTCGGCAATTTCGAAGATGCGATCTACGCATGGCGTCACTACGCCAAGCAGTGGCCGAATGAGAACGAAGGTATTTTGCTGGCCGCCGGCAGTGGCGCCTTGGGCGCCCGCCTAACCGGCCCGCTGGCGGAAGTCTCGAGCATCGACGCGCTCAATCAAGGCGATGACGCTGTGCTGCCGGTTGGTGGCGAATGCACGCCGCGTACGCTTCAGGCCGCTGTCGGACTGGTGTGGCGCGCGGTCTTACTGTGGATGCTGTTGCTCTTGCTGCTGACACTCGCGGTCTGGCTCGGTTAAGGTTCCAGACAGACTGTGCTCCATGAAGAAACCCCGCCGAAGCGGGGTTTTTTCATTTCTGGATAGCCAACAAGTTGCCCGGCTCAATAAGGCACTTCTTGCTCCGACTCATGCACGAGTTGCGCGTACAGCGCGTGGCGTTGCTGAGAGATCCGGCCATCGGCAACCGCAGCGAGAATGGCGCAACCGGGCTCTTTCAGGTGATGGCAGTTGTAGAACCGGCAGCCGGTGAGCAACGGACGGAATTCAGGGAACGCACGCTCGAGCACACCTTCCTTGAGGTGGTGCAGGCCGAATTCCTGAAATCCCGGTGAGTCGATCAGCAAGCCGCCATCGGGAAGGTGGAAGATCCGCGTGAACGTCGTCGTATGTTTGCCGGAATTGAGCACCGTCGAAATTTCGCGCGTTGCCGCGGCGGCGTTGGGGACGAGCAGGTTCACGAGGCTCGACTTGCCCATGCCCGATTGCCCCAGCAGCAGCGATGCTTTATGTGCCAGTCGCGGCAGAAGCATCGCTTGTGCGGCCTCCGGATCGGCACGCACCGACAATTCCAGCACTTCATAGCCCAGCGCCCGGTAGGGCGCGAGGCGCTCGCGTGCTGCCGGCAATGCGGCGGTGACGTCCGTCTTGTTGAGGACGACGAGCGGGTGCAGTTCGTTGGCCTCGGCGGCCACCAGTGCCCGGCCGAGCAGGTCTTCGCTGAAATACGGTTCAGTGCCGAGCATGATCACCAACTGATCGATGTTCGACGCGAACAGCTTGCTTTTGAACTGATCCGAGCGGTAGAGCAGATTACGGCGCGGCAGAATTTCTTCAATCACGCCCTGATCGCCCGTGCGTGCCCACGCCACTTCGTCGCCTACGGCGATCTCGCTCTTCTTCCCCCGGGGGAAGCACAGCACGGTCTCGCCATCGTCGGCTTCGACCACATAGTGACGTCCATGGGCGGCGGCGACCCGGCCGAGACGGCGGGCTTCTGCGGTCGTGGCGGGCAGGGCCGCCTTCACTTTTGCGCCGCGCTTCATGCGTGCCCCAGCAGTCGGTCAATGCGCTGCGAGGCGGGCGGGTGCGAATAGTAGAACGCGGTGTAGACCGGGTCGGGCGTGAGCGTCGACGCGTTGTCCTGATACAGCTTCACCAGCGCGTTGATGAGGTCGCTGGCCTGTGTCTGGCTGGCGGCGAACGCATCGGCTTCGAACTCGTGCTTGCGCGACGTGAGGCTGCTCAGCGGGCTCGCGAAGAAGCCGAACACCGGCAACACCAGGAAGAAGAGCACCAGCGCCAGGGCGTTGTTGCTGCCCATCATCGACGGCATCACCCCCAGATCCGTGTAGAACCACGTACGGCCGGCGAGCCAGCCGAGCAGGGCCAGAAACGCCAGCGAGAGGGCGAAGGCGACGGCGAGACGCTTAGTGATATGGCGGCGCTTGAAGTGGCCCAACTCGTGGGCCAGTACGGCTTCGATTTCCGCCGGCGACAGGCGCTCGATCAGCGTATCGAAGAAGACGATGCGCTTGGCACGTCCGAACCCGCTGAAGTAGGCGTTGCCGTGGGCCGAGCGCTTCGAGCCGTCCATGACGAACAGCCCGCGCGCGGCGAAACCGCAGCGTTTCATCAACCCTTCGATGCGTTCGGCCAGCGAGACGTCCGCCAGCGGTTCGAACTTGTTGAACATCGGCGCGATGACGTGCGGGAAGATGAATTGCACGAACAGATTGAACGCGACCCACACGACCCACGTGTACAACCACCACAGCGGCCCGGCGCGCTCCATCAGCCACAGCACGACGAAGAGCAACGGCAGACCCAGCACGACGCCAATGGCCGTGCCCTTGATCAGGTCGGCAATGAACAGCCCGATCGACATGCGGTTGAAGCCGAATCGTTGCTCGATCACGAACTGGCGCACATAAGTGAACGGCAGATCGACGAGGCCGGAAATGAGCAGCACGGCGCCGATCAGCGCGATCTGGGCCAGATAACCGTCGCCCAGCCATTCGGTGATGCCGATATGCAGGAGGTTCAGGCCGCCGAGCAGCGTTAGTGCGACCAGCAGCACGGCCTGCGCGAAGATTTCGGCCATGCCGAGCCGCGTGCGGGCGACCGTGTAGTCGGCCGCGCGCTGGTGATCGGTCAGCGTGATCGTGCCGGCGAAACGCTCGGGGACAGCGGCACGATGGGCGACCACGTGGCGGATCTGGCGGGCCGCCAGCCACAACTTGGTCATGACCATGGCCAGCAGGAAGATCACGAAGAGATAAGTGAACATGCGCCTAAGAGGAAACTGAAGTATGCGAGAATTATAAGTTCTTTCGACCGGCCAGGCGCCTTACCGGTCGCCAACCGACGCGTTTTAAAGAGTCTTCCGATCATGTCTGCCATTCCGTCCCAAAATTCCGCATCTGCCGAAGGCGAAAAGACGCTCGCGCGTGCCGAGTTCAATCTGGTCTGGCTCGATATGGAAATGACCGGTTTGCAGCCGGATAGCGACCGTATCATCGAAGTCGCCGTCGTTGTGACCGATTCGGCACTGACGCGTCGCATCGAAGGCCCGGTTTTCGCCATTCACCAGTCCGACGCTGTCCTCGACGGCATGGATGACTGGAACAAGGGCACCCACGGCCGCTCGGGGCTGATCGATCGCGTCAAGGCGTCGCCGATCGATGAAGCTTCGGCAGAATTGCAACTGATCGAGTTTCTCTCGCAGTACGTGCCGCCCAATAAGTCGCCGATGTGCGGCAATTCGATTTGTCAGGACCGCCGCTTCATGGCGCGTTACATGCCCAAGCTGGAGGCCTTCTTCCATTACCGCAATCTCGACGTCAGCACGCTCAAGGAGCTGTGCCGCCGCTGGGAGCCCACGGTCTACAAGGGTTTCAGCAAGCGCGCCGCGCACACCGCGCTGGCCGACATCCATGAGTCGATCGACGAGCTCGTGTACTACCGCGAGCACTTCCTGAAGACGACGGTGCCCGGGAGCGACGCGGCTGCCTGATCGATCTCAGCTACCCGGCCAAACGAAAACGCCAGCGAAATGCTGGCGTTTTTTCATTGTGCGTTACGTTGTTACGTTGAAACGGTGAGGAGAGCCCGTCGCGGCCCAACGTCGGCTCAGGCCGGCTTCGGCGCGCGAATTGCCGTTTTCGGGCGGAACGCCTTGCAAACGGCTTCATCGGTTTCGATATACGGCCCGCCGATCAGGTCGATGCAATACGGCACGGCGGCAAAGATGCCGGGCACGATCGACTTGCCGTCGGCATCGCGCAGACCTTCCAGCGTCTCTTTGATCGACTTCGGCTGGCCCGGCAGATTGATGATGAGCGCGGCGTGGGCCGGCGTTTCGCGGATCACGGCCACCTGACGCGACAGAATCGCGGTCGGCACGAAGCGCAGGCTGATCTGGCGCATCTGCTCGCCAAAGCCCGGCATCTCTTTCGTCCCGGCACGCAGCGTTGCCTCGGGCGTCACATCGCGACGTGCCGGGCCGGTGCCGCCGGTGGTGAGCACCAGATCGCACTGCATCGTGTCGATGAGTTCGATCAACGTGGCGGTGATGCCATCCGCGTCATCGGGAATCAGGCGCGTCTCGGCCACCCAAGGGGACGTCAGGGCGCTGCCGAGCCAAGCCTGCAATGCCGGAATGCCCTGATCTTCATACGTGCCCTGACTGGCGCGGTCGCTGACCGAGACCAGTCCGACGCGCAGTTCATCCGGATGCGCGCGCGCGATCATCGATCGTCCTCACGCACCGGGAATTCCGGCAGATCGTCATCGGCGTCGTCCGACTTGTCGTGGCTGTCCGCGCTATTGGCCAGCAAGTCTTTGAGCGCTTGAAACAGCTCGCGGAAGGCCTTGGGCGGCTTTTGCGCGGCCTGCTCACGGCGGGCGTTGCGAATGAGGGTGCGAAGGTGCTGGCCATCGACGTCCGGGTGCTGTGCGAGCAGTTCCGTCAGTGCTTCGTCCTTGGCGAGCAGGCGATCGCGCCAGCGCTCAAGGGCGTGCAGCTTGGCGGTTTCGGCTTTCGACACGCCATTGATCACGTCGAGGGCACGCTGGATGGCTTCGACTTCCGACTCATCGAGCGAGCGCATGACCTTGCCGACGTACTGCATCTGACGGCGGCGGCCTTCATGCGCCGTGATCTTGCGGCAGTCGCGCACGGCTTGATCGAGCTTTTCGGACATGGGGACGCGCGCCAGCGCGTCTTTGGACAGGTTGACCAGTTCTGCGCCAAGATCCTGCAACGCGTGCGACTCGCGCTTGCGCTGGGATTTACTCGGACCTTCGTAGAGAAGTTCGGACTCGGCGGGTTGGTTATTGCGGTGATTGTGCGTCATGGGCGCTATTGTAACGCGGCTCACGCCGTCCAAATAGTTGCAACCCCCTCGTACGACGGTACGGAAGTCGCGCTAAGATGGCGGTTCCTATTCAGCCACTGACCCAATCGCGCCGATGTCCCAAGCGACCCAGCATTTCACGCATACCCAGGACCAACTCAAGGAAATCGTCAGCGACGTACTGCAATACGCCCGTTCGCTAGGCGCTACCGACGCGGCCGCCGAGATTTCCGAGGGCGACGGCCTGTCGGTCTCGGTGCGGCGCGGCAAGGTCGAGACCATCGAGCGCAATCGCGACAAGCTCGTCGGCGTGTCGGTGTTCATCGGCCAGCGCCGTGGCAACGCCAGTACCTCGGACTTCTCGCGCAAGGCGCTGCACGACACGGTCGACGCCGCTTTCAATATCGCCCGATTTACCGCCGAAGACGACTGCGCGGGCCTTGCCGAGGCGGAACTCCTCGAGACGAACCCGCAGGACCTGTCGCTCTTCCACCCGTGGCGCATCACGGCCGACGACGCTGTCGAACTTGCTCGCCGCGCGGAAAAGAGCGCGCTCGACGTGAGTCCCCTCATCCGAAATTCGGAAGGGGCGAGCGTTTCGGCCCAGCATTCCCAGTTCCTGCTCGGCACCACGCGCGGCTTCCTGTCGGGCTACCCGTATTCGCGTCACTACCTGTCGGTCTCGCCGATTGCCGGCTCTGGCAGCCACATGCAACGCGACGACTGGTACACGTCCAAGCGCGCCGCTGAAGATCTGGCGTCGCCGGAGGCCGTGGGCCGTTACGCCGCCGAGCGTGCGCTGGCTCGCCTGCACGCCCGCAAGCTCTCGACCCGCAAGTGCGCGGTGCTGTTCGAGGCCCCGCTCGCCGCCGGCCTGCTGGGCGCCTTCGTGCAGGGCGTGAGCGGTGGCGCGTTGTATCGCAAGGCCACGTTCCTCGTCGACACGCTGGGCAAACCGGTGTTTGCCGATCACGTGGGCATTCACGAAGACCCGCACGTGCCGCGCGCCATGGGTAGCGCCCCGTATGACGAAGAGGGTGTGAAGACGCGGGCCCGCGACGTGGTCACCGATGGCGTCGTGCAGGGCTATTTCCTCTCGACTTACTCGGCACGCAAGCTCGGCATGCAGACGACCGGTAACGCCGGCGGCTCGCACAACCTGCGCATGTATAGCAAGCTCACCGCGCCGACCGACGATTTCCGCGCCATGCTCCGTAAGCTCGGCACGGGCCTGCTGGTCACGGAACTGATGGGGCAGGGCGTGAACTACGTGACGGGCGATTATTCGCGCGGCGCGTCGGGTTTCTGGGTCGAGAACGGCGAAATCCAGTATCCGGTGGAAGAAATCACGCTGGCCGGCAACCTGAACGACATGTTCCGTCAGATCGTCGCCATCGGTGCCGACACGCTCGTGCGCGGCACCAAAGAGGTGGGGTCAATCCTGATTGAACAAATGACCATTGCCGGTCATTGATGCTGCGAAATCTCATTCTGGCGCCACAAACGCGTTGCATTTATGCGCCAGGACGGGGCAAAAACCCAATTGCCGTGTCCGCTCACGATAGTTTGCGTTATCCTTAGGGGTTTTCTTAAGCCACGGTTTAAGAACGGATACGGTAGTTAGGGTAATGGGCGCGCTCACAAGGCGCGCCTTCTCATAACTAGAGACTAGGTATTGGAGGAAGAGCACTCATGAAAAGCACCATGACCAAGTTGCTGGCTGCACTTGTCGCCACGGGGATGGTGGCTGCGGCCCACGCAGCCGATCTGAAGATCGGCGTGGCCGAAGCACTGTCGGGCGGCGCTGCGCAATATGGCGCAGCCATCAAGAACGGTTTCCAGCTCGCGGCTGACGAGATCAATGCCGCCGGTGGCGTCAACGGCAACAAACTTGTACTGCAAGTCGAAGACGAGCAAGGCAAGAAGGAAGAAGCGATCAACGTTTTCAAGAAGCTGATCTTCCAGGACAAGGTGCTGATGGTGTTCGGCCCCACGCTGTCGAACTCGGCACAGGCTGCCGACCCGATCGCGCAAGCCGGCAAGACGGTCGCTTTTGGCACGTCGAACACGGCTGACGGCATCACGTCTATCGGCGACTTCATCTTCCGTAACTCGGTGACCGAAGCCGACGTGCTGCCGGAGACCATCAAGGTCGCGGCCAAGCACACGGGCATCAAGAAAGTTGCTGTGCTGTACGGCAACGACGACGTGTTCACCAAGAGCGGCTACGACAACTTCAAGAAGGCGCTGGAAGACCTGAAGATCCCGGTCACGACGACCGAGACGTTCGCCAAGGGCGACGTGGACTTCAAGGCACAGCTCACGAAGATCAAGGCCAGCAACCCGGACGCCATCGTGCTGTCGGCACTGATCGCCGAAGGCGCGCCGATCATGGTGCAGGCCCGTCAACTGGGTATCAACGTGCCGTTTATCGGCGGCAACGGCATGAACTCGGTCAAGGTGTTCGATCTGGCCAAGGGCAGCTCGGATGGCCTGTGGGTGGGTAGCCCGTGGTCGATCGAGAACAACACGCCGGCCAACACCAAGTTCATCGCGGCCTACAAGGCCAAGTACTCGGTGTCGCCGGACCAGTTTGCGGCGCAAGCCTATGACGCGATGTACATCGCGGCCGGCGCGCTCAAGAACGTGAAGATCTCGGGCAATCTGGACGCCGACCGCAAGGCACTGCGCGATGCGCTGCCGAGCGTGACGCACGAAGGCGCGACCGGTGCTTTCGCGTTCCGTCAGGCCATGGGCAAGAACGGCAAGCCGGCTGGCTATGACGCAAAACAAGCGCCGATCGTCAGCGTGACGAAGGGCGGCAAGTACGTCATCGAGAAGTAAGCAGCCCGGCAGTACTTGAAGAAGTCCGCATGGGCGTAGGGCCGAAAGGCGCTACGCCCATCGGCGTTTCTGGCGCATGCCGCGCCCCCTCTCGGCACGCGTCTTCGTCCCTCAGGCTGGAATACACACCATGCTGGAACAGCAACTCGTCAACGCGCTCTCCCTCGGGTGCGTGTACGCCTTGTTCGCGCTCGGGTTCACACTCGTGTTCGGCATTCTCGGCGTCATCAATCTCTCGCACGGCGCGGTCTTCATGGTCGGCGCGTACGCCGCCCTTCAGGCTGTCGCACGTCTGCATCTGCCGCTGTGGGCGGCCATCATCACGGCGGTGATCGTCAGTGGCCTGCTCGGGCTGCTCATCGACGTGCTCGTGCTCAAGCCGCTGCGCAAGCGCGGTGCGCCTCACCTGATTCCGATGATCGCCACCATCGGCGTGGGCATTCTGCTCAACAACGGGATTCAGGGCATTTTCGGTGCGGAAAATCTGCGCTTCCCGTACGAATTGGTCCCGCAAGACACCCTCACGGTGGCCGGCGTGCACATGACCGTGCTGGAACTGGTGATCATCTTCGTCTCGTTCGCACTGATGGCGCTGCTCATCACCACGATCAAGAAGACGCAACTGGGCCGCGCATTGCGCGCGATCGCCGAGTCGCCGAAGGCCGCCTACCTGCTCGGCATCAACGTCGAAGGCCTGTTCCTCGCGACGTCGTTTGCGGCAGCCGGGCTGGGCGGTATGGCCGGCGTGCTGATCGGGTTGTACTCGAACGCGGTGTTCCCGCTGATGGGCCAGCCGATGCTGCACAAGGGTATCGCGGTGATCATTCTGGGCGGCATGGGCGACATTCGCGGCGCGATGATCGGCGGCCTGTTCCTCGGGTTTGCCGAGGTGATGTCGGTGGCTTACATCGGCTCGAACATGCGCGACGCCGTGGCGTTCGGCTTGTTGTTCCTGATCCTGTTGGTGCGTCCGCAGGGGTTGTTCGGCAAAGTGCTCGAACGCAAAGCGTAATTACGGGGGCGCAATGGACTGGTTCAATAATTTCTGGGCGGTGTACAGCAATTTGGTGCTGACGTTGGGCACCAATGCGCTGCTGGCGCTGTCGATTTACCTCACGCTCTCGTGCGGCATGCTTGCGATGGCCAATGCGGCGTTCATGGGCATTGGCGCTTACACGGCGGCCCTCTTGACGATGAACTACGAGATGCCGTTCGCGGTGTCGCTCGCCGGTGGCATGGCCGCACCGGCACTCGTCGCGTTCATCATCGGCAAGCCGACGCTACGCCTGTCGGGCGTGTATCTGGCGATGGCTACGCTCGGCTTCGGTGAAGTCGTGCGCGTGCTGATCCTGAACACCGAAGACCTGACCGGCGGCGCGCTCGGCCTGAACGGCATTCCGCAACTCACGCAGTGGTGGCATGTGGCCGGCGCCGTGGTGATCACGCTGGCTGTGCTGTGGCGTCTGCGCCGCTCCAAGATCGGCCGTGCGTTCGAAGCCATCAAGGAAGACGAGACGGCGGCGGGCCTCATGGGCATCAACGTCACCGGTTACAAGATGCTGGCGTTCGTGCTGGGTGCCGTGCTGGCCGGTCTGGCCGGCGCACTCAATGCGCATCTGACGTTCTTCATCGGCCCGAACGAGTACGGCTTCGATCGTGGCGTGGAGATTCTGACGATGGCGATTCTCGGCGGTATCAACGGTCTCGTGGGTCCGGTACTCGGCAGCACGATCCTCACGCTGTTGCCGGAGATGCTGCGCGCATTCAACGATTTCCGTCTTGTGGTCAACGGGCTGATTCTGGTGTTGATCGTGTTGTTCCTGCCCAAGGGCATCTGGGACCCGACACGTTTTCGCCGGTGGTTCCGCGCCGGCAAGACGCGTTCGGCCTCTTCCACGTAAGCGGACGGGGGATACGACATGCTCAAGCTGACTAATATTTCCAAGCGATTCGGCGGCCTGCACGTGTTGCAGGACGTGAATATCGAGGTGCCGCAGGGCACTATCTTCGGGTTGATCGGGCCGAACGGCGCCGGCAAGACGACGGTGTTCAACCTGATCACCGGCCTGTTGCAGCCGACCGGCGGCAGCATCACGTTCAACGGCGAAAGTCTGGTGGGGCAGAAGCCGCACAAGATCACGCAGCGCGGCATTGCCCGCACGTTCCAGAACATCCGCATCTTCAAAGAGATGACGCTGATCGAGAACGTGGTGGTGGGGATGCATCGCCATCTCACGTACGGACCGGCCGGGTTGCTGCTCTCGCTGCCGGGCTTTCGCGACATGGAGAAGCGCTCGCGCGAGCGTGCGCACGAGTTGCTCTCGTGGGTGAAGCTCGATCACAAGGCGTACGACATCGCCGACAACCTCTCGTACGGCGATCAGCGCAAGCTCGAACTGGCCCGCGCGCTGGCCACCGAGCCGAAGCTGTTGCTGCTCGACGAGCCGGTGGCCGGCATGAACACGGGCGAGAAGGTCGATCTCATGAGCGAGATCGAGAACATCAAGGCGCGTGGCTACACGATCTTCATGATCGAGCACGACATGCGTTTCGTGATGGGCCTGTGCGAGCGTATCGCGGTGCTGAACTTCGGCCGCATCATCGCCGAGGGCAACCCGGACGAGATCAAGAACAACCCGCAGGTGATCGAGGCTTATCTGGGCCGCGATGACGATGAGGATATCGCCGCACTCGCAGCCAGCGGGGAGGACAAGGCATGAGCGCATTGCTCGAAGTGAAGGGCCTGAAGGTGGCCTATGGGCATATCGAGGCCGTGAAGGGTGTCGATTTCTCGTTGCGCGAACACGAGATCACCTCGCTCGTGGGGGCCAACGGGGCGGGTAAGTCGACGACGTTGCTCGCGCTGTCCGGCCTGATCAAGAAGCAAGCCGGCACGATTCTGTTCGAAGGCGAGGACATCGGTGGTCTGGCCCCGAACAAGATCGTGCAGCGCGGGCTGGTGCAGGTGGCCGAAGGCCGTGCCACGCTCACGACGATGTCGGTGCGCGAGAACCTCGAACTCGGGGCGTACACGCGCCGCGACCGGCAGAACATCAAGGCGGACTTCGACAAGGTGCTGGAGCGATTCCCGCGTCTGTCGGAGCGTCTTGAGCAGATGGCCGGCAACTTGTCGGGCGGCGAGCAGCAGATGCTGGCGATCGGCCGTGCGCTGATGGCGCGTCCGCGTTTGCTGCTGCTCGACGAGCCGTCGATGGGGCTGGCGCCGATCATCGTGCAGGGCATTTTCAACACGCTCAAGGAAATCAACGCCGACGGGCTGACGATCTTCCTCGTGGAGCAGAACGTGCGTCAGGCGCTGAAGATCGCGCAACACGGCTACGTGCTCGAAACCGGCAAGGTCGTGCTCGACGACACCGGTCGCAACCTGCTCAACAACCCGCGTGTGCTGGAGGCGTATCTGGGCGGTTGATGATGAGGCGGGGGAGGCGGGGGAGGCGGCGCGTCTGCCCGGCTCCCCGTGCCCGGGTGGCACCGATATGACGTCGAACGCTCGTCGTCGGTTGGGGGGGCATTTCAACGGCATCGTCGGTGGGTGTAAATCACCCGCTGTCGATGCCGTTTTCGCATTGAACGGCCCTGTCAGCGGTGAAATCGACCAGCGCAAAGGATGGCGTGCCGCGCGGTGAAGGGCAAGGAAGGGTGATTGTCCGTACGCCGATTGGCAGTCAACCGGAATTGGTGCATGCTGCGTGAAAACGGGCGGAAAGGACATTCATGGACGGCTTTCTCATGGAGCGTGCGTCGCGTGCGCAACTAGCGCTCGCTGGCTGTCTGGCGCTCGTCATTCTCTGCGCACTCGTGCTCGCGGCCCCGCAGGCGACGTCGCCGTTGCCGGCCGTGGCGCCGTTCCTGCCGATGTGCGGGCTGACCGTCTTCACCACGGCCACCATCGTCTCGTTTCTCCTCGCCGCACAATTTCAAGTCAGCCGCCTGCCGGTGTACGGGCTGCTGGCCGGTGCCTACGCCTTCGCTGCACTCACCGTGGCCATGCAGTTGCTGACGTATCCGGGGCTGTTTTCGCCGCAGGGCCTGTTCGGCGCCCGCCCGAGCACATCCGGCTGGATCTGGGTGTTCTGGCATGCCGGGTTCCCCATTCTGGTGCTCGTCGCGATGGTCTCGCGGCGTCTGTTCACGCCGCAGTCGATCACGCAGTTACCGCCGCCCGGACGGGCGACTTGGATGTTCGTCGGCTTACCGCTCATCGTGGCGGTGCTGTTGTGCCTGACGGCGCTTGCCGTACCGCTGCCGCCCGCACTGGCGCCGGCGACCGCCCCCGGTGACTTCTCCGATAGCGGTGCCGCGTTCGTGCTGCTCCTGTTGAATCTGGCCGCGCTCGGTGGCGTGCTGTCGTTGGGGCGCTTGCGTACGGTGCTCGACGTATGGGTGGCCCTCGCCGTGCTCGCCTGCGTGACCGACACGCTGCTCAGTCTCATGAGCACGGTGCGCTTCTCGCTCGGCTGGTATCTGGCGCGTCTGTTCAGCATGTCGGCGCCCGGGCTGCTCGTTTGCGTACTGGTGTGGGAGGTGACGCGGCTCTATCGCGAGCTCACGCGCGCGCACCTGCGCCTGATCGAGTACAGCAATCGCGACGCGCTGACCGGCATCTTCAACCGCCGCTATTTCAACGAACGGTTTCCGCATGACTTCGAATTGGCTCGCCGCACGGCGCGACCTTTATCGTTGTTGATGGTCGACGTCGATCACTTTAAGAAATACAACGATCTGTACGGTCACCCCGTGGGCGACGAGTGTCTGGAGAACGTGGCCGTGGCGCTCATGCGGGCGACCCATCGCCCGACCGATCTGGTGGCGCGCTACGGCGGTGAAGAGTTTGTGATCGTGTTGCCGGACACCGACGTGAACGGTGCGCAGTTCGTGGCGACGCGTGTCACGGAGAGTGTGCGTGCGCTGGCGCGGCCCGGTCCCGGCCCGCTGGGCTATGTGACGGTGAGTGTCGGATGCGCGACCCACGTGCCGAAAGCCAATGACGCGAGCGACACACCGGAGCGGCTGATCGCGCAGGCCGACGAGGCGCTCTACGCGGCAAAACGTCTCGGACGCGACCGCATTCATATGGCGGCACGCGTTGACGACAGCGCGAGCAATGCAGGGAATACCGGGAGTGGGGTAAGTGCCGCCAACCCAGCCATCGATGCGCAGCGCAGCAACCTTAGCGCGTGATGGCTGAATGAAGCGATGAAGCGGGTGGCGTCAGGCCATCAGGCCCGCGTCAGATCCGCTCGTAAGTCACGAACGCGTAGTCGAAGTCGTTCGGCGCCGGCGAGTGGTGCGTTTCACGCGCGGTTTCACGCCATTGTCCGGCAGACAGTGCCGGGAAGTGCGCGTCGCCTTCGAATGCCTTCGCAATCTCCGTGACGATCACCTTGTCTGCGCTCGGCAGCGCCTCGGCGTACAACTGCGCGCCGCCGATCAGGCAGATCTCTTCCGCACCGACGCACAGTCGCATGGCGTCGATCAGCGAGCCCGCCACATCACACCCTTCGATCTTCAGGTCGGCATTGCGCGACACCACGATATTGCGGCGTCCCGGCAGCGGACGGCCGATCGAGTCGTACGTCTTGCGGCCCATCACGATCGGCTTGCCAAGCGTGGTGCGTTTGAAGTGCGCGAGGTCTTCCGGCAGGCGCCACGGCAATTGATTGTCGCGCCCGATCACGCCGTTCTCGGCGCGGGCTACCACCAGTGTCAACAGGGTCATACGGCCACCGGCGCCTTGATATGCGGATGCGCTTCGTATCCGACGATATGAAAATCTTCGTAGCGGTAATCGAAGATGGAGTCCGGCTTGCGCGAGATTTCGAGCTTCGGCAGCGGGAACGGCTCGCGGGCGAGCTGCGTGCGCACCTGTTCGAGGTGATTGTTGTACAGATGGCAATCGCCGCCGGTCCAGATAAAGTCGCCGACTTCCAGCCCGGTCTGCTGCGCCATCATGTGCGTGAGCAGCGCGTAGCTTGCAATGTTGAACGGCACGCCAAGGAAGATATCGGCACTGCGCTGATACAACTGGCACGACAGCTTGCCGTCCGCCACATAGAACTGGAAGAACGCGTGGCAGGGCGGCAGCGCCATGCGCGGAATCTCGCTCACATTCCACGCCGAGACGATCAGGCGGCGCGAGTCGGGGTTCTTGCGAATCTGGTCGACCAACTGGGTGATCTGGTCGATATGGCTGCCGTCCGGTGTCGGCCACGAGCGCCATTGGGCGCCGTAGACGGGGCCAAGCTCACCGTCCGCATCGGCCCATTCATTCCAGATCGAGACGCCGTTTTCCTGAAGGTAGCGCACGTTCGTGCTGCCCTGAAGGAACCACAGCAGTTCGTGCACGATGGACTTGGTGTGCACCTTTTTGGTCGTGACGAGCGGGAACCCGGCCTGCAAGTCGAAGCGCATCTGATAGCCGAAGACCGAGCGCGTGCCCGTGCCGGTGCGATCGGTCTTTTCGGTGCCATGGTCGAGCACATGGCGCATGAAGTCGAGGTACTGTTTCATAAGTCCATCCGTTTTGGCGGATTTTACCAGCCTCCGGGTGACGGTGTCCCCGAAGTGGTCGCGGCAAACGCCACCGGGTGCCGTACCGTGAGCCGCAGGCCCACGCGTTCTCCCGTTTCATGCGTCAGATCGCCATCGACGCGGGCGATGATTTCATGGCCCGAGGCAAGCCGCAGGGTATAGAGCTGATCGGCCCCGCGAAATGCCCGCCGCACAAGCGTGGCCTCGAACGGGCTCGCCGGGTCGTGCGTAATGTCGTCGGCGCGCAGCAGCACGTCGACGGCAAACGGCGTCTCGCCAAATACCGAGCGCTGCAACTGTGCCGCCAGCGCGGGTGTGGCGGCGATTTCCCCGATTTCGAGGGCGATGCTGCCCGCCTCGCCTTGCTGACGAAACGACCCCGGGACCAACGTGCCGCGCCCGATGAAATCCGCGACCACGCGGTTGGCGGGTGTCTGCCAAAGCTCGCGGGCCGGTGACCACTGCGCGATAGCGCCCGCGTGCATCACGCCGATCCGGTCGGCCATGGCGAAGGCTTCGTGTTGATCGTGCGTGACGAGAATGGCTGTGGCACCGCTGGCGCGAATGATCTCGCGCACTTCCACGGCGAGGCGTTCACGCAGGTCGAGATCCAGATTCGAGAACGGCTCGTCGAGCAGCAGCAGTGCCGGTGAAGGGGCGAGCGCGCGGGCGAGCGCCACCCGTTGCTGCTGGCCGCCGGAGAGTTCGTGCGGATACTTGCGCAACGCCCCGGCAAGGCCGACGCGCTCGGCGAGGTCTTCGACCCGTGAGTTTCGTTCGCCGCGGGGCATGCGTCCCAGCCCGAAGCCGATGTTCTGGGCCACGTTCAGATGCGGGAACAGCGCGTAATCCTGAAACACCACACCGACGTGCCGTCGTTCAGGCGGCTCGCTGGCCTGCGCGTTGGCGACTTCGTGGCCGTCGAGCACGATACGCCCGCCGCCCAACGGCTCGAAACCGCACACGGCGCGCAGTACCGTCGTCTTGCCGCAGCCCGACGGGCCGAGCAGGCAGCCGATTTCTCCGCGCGCAAGCGACAGCGACAGATCACGCACGGCCGTGTGGGCGTGGCCGGCGGTGTCGTAGGTGACGGTGATGTGGTCGAGCAGCAGGTAGGGCAGAGACATGAAAGGCGAGGGGCTCACGAAGAAAACAACACAGACGCACGGACGCCCGGACGCCCGGACGATAGCGGGGCAAATTATCCGGCAACTCATCGAGACGACATCGAGACGATTCATTGACCTGAAACCGGGCCAATGCCCGCCGGGCACTTTCCGGCAACCCGGGCAGTCAGAGACGCGATTGCGAATGCGTATAATTTACAGCACGTTTAGACCGGTGAACGTCTGCCGGTTCCCTCACGAGGTCTGTGCCGGCGGCTGCCGGGCGTGCCACGTGCCCCCATACGTTCCGATTGACCCGTCAACCGACCCACTGAATTCGATTTGCCGATGCCCTCGACGCCCCCGCCGCGCGCCGCTTCCGATCTTGCCCAAGGTGCCAGCGGACCGACCGCCGAACCGACGACCCGCCCCGATGACGGCGCTGCGGCGCCGGCAGCGGCATTGGTTGGGATAGCCGACGCCCTCCCGAGCGCACCGCGCGTCGCGCGTCTGCGGCTGGGCCACGGCAAAGGGTTATGGCAGTTCGCGGCATGGCTGCCGGCGCTGATCGTGCTCGTGCCGATGTTCGGCATCGTGGCCGCCCTTGGTGCCGGAGACGCCAACACGCGTGCCATCCTGTCGCACATGCTCGACACGGTCTTGCCCGAGTACGCGCTGAACTCGTTGCGCATTTCGCTGGCGGTAGCCGTCGGCGTGCTGGCGATGGGGGTGTCGAGTGCGTGGCTTGTCGTGCACTACGCGTTCCCCGGGCGGCGCGTGCTGGCGTGGGCGCTGATTCTGCCGCTCGCCATGCCGGCCTACGTCACGGCCTACGCCTATACCGACTTCCTCCAGTTTTCCGGCCCGGTGCAAACGGCGCTGCGGCAGACGCTGGGCGTCGACCGCCTGAGCGCGTTCCCCGAGATCCGCTCGTGGTATGGCGCGGCGTGGGTTTTCGCCGGGGCGTTCTATCCGTATGTCTATCTACTGGCCCGCACGGCGTTTCTCGACCATAGCCAGCGCTTCCTCGAAGCGGCCCGCACGCTGGGCTGCACCCCGTGGCAGGCGTTCTGGCGCGTGGCGCTGCCGCTGGCGCGCCCGGCGCTGGTGGCGGCCGTGGCGCTGGTCCTCATGGAGACGCTGGCCGATTACGGCGCCGTTGCCTACTTCGGGGTGCCCACGTTCACGACCGGCATCTACCGGGCATGGCTGTCGATGGGCGACCGCGTTGCTGCGGCTCAACTGTCGGTCTGTCTGCTGGCCGCCGTGCTGGTACTGCTGACGCTGGAAGCACGCGGGCGCGCACGCCTGCGCTACTACGGGGCGCCGGGCAGGGCACCGACCACCGCACGCCGCACGGTGCTCAAGGGCGGCCGCGGCTGGCTGGCCACGCTCCTCTGCCTGTTGCCGCTGGTCATCGGCTTCCTGCTGCCCGCCGTCATCATGCTGCGGTTGGCAGTCTCCGAACTCGATCAGGTGCCGTGGTCGCGCTATGGGGAATGGGTCTACAACACCGTGCGGCTCGCGGGCGCAGCGGCATTCGTGGCGAGCCTCTTCGCGATCGTGCTCGGCTACGCACAGCGACAGGCGCCGGGCCGCGCCACGCGGGCGGCCGTACGCCTCGTCGGCGTGGGCTATGCGATTCCGGGCGCGGTGATCGCGCTTGGTATCCTCACGCCGGTGCTGCGGCTGGACACTTGGCTCGGCGACCTGTTCGGTGCCGACGGGCTGGTGCTGGCGGGCACGGCCGGTGTGCTGATCTACGCCTACCTCGTGCGATTCCTCCCTGCCGCGTTGCAAAGCGTAGACGCGGGCTTCGCCAGAATTTCCCCCAATCTCGATGCCAGTTCGCGCAGTCTCGGCGTGGGCGGGTGGTCCATGCTGCGGCGGGTGCATTTGCCGCTGCTGCGCGGCAGCGTGCTGACGGCGGCGCTGCTCGTCTTCGTCGACGTGATGAAAGAGCTTCCCGCCACGCTGGCGCTGCGTCCCTTCAACATGGACACGCTCGCGGTGGTCACCAGTCATCTGGCCGCCGATGAACGGCTGGCCGAGGCGGCGGTACCGGCGCTCACGCTCGTGGCCGTCGGTTTGCTGCCGGTGCTGGTGCTGGCAAGGGCGATCGCCCGACGCGCTTGAAAAATACTGAAACGTTTATCGGTTGCCGCTGCGATAGCGCCGCACTATAGTCGAATCAGACCCGGCAACGTTACCGGGGAGACTGAGCGTCAACAAAATGATTGCGATCGTCATTTGCAAATGTTGGCTGTTCATGGCCATGGCGTCGGCACCGCCGCCTGAGGCATCGTTTAACACGGCAGACGGCGGCTGGAGTGCCGTTCTGGTGTCCGGAGCGATGCGTTAGCGGCGCCTGGGAGGGACCGGCACCGGCTTACCGAGACGGACGCGTGGCGTCCGGCGGGTTGTTGCAACCTGACGTCTTACCGTACCTCCCATCCCCCCGACCGACCGTTGCGCGCCACAGCTGTTACCTCAGGGCTAAGCGTGGCAACGGGGCTTCAGTGTTGTTTTCGTGTGCCGGCGAACCGGGGAAAAGCGGTATCGAAGTGGCATTTTTACCCCTCGCGTCGCACAATCGCGGTCAATGCAGTGCCTTCGGGAGACTGGCATGGCGCTTTGGCGGATCGATCTTGTATCGCTGCGTCTATTCGTTGCCGTTTGCGAGGAGAGCAGCATTGCCCGCGCCGCCGAGCGCGAATTCATCGCCCCATCGGCGGTCAGCAAGCGTATCAACGACCTTGAATCGCTGGTCGGCTCCGCGTTGCTGCAACGGCATAAATGGGGGGTGCGCGCCACGCCGGCCGGCGAAGCGCTGCTGCACCACGCACGCAATGTGTTGCGCAGTCTCGAGAAGATGCAGGGCGACTTGTCCGAATACACCAGTGGTGTGCGCGGCCACATCCGCATCTTTGCCAATGTGTCGTCCATCGTCGAGACGCTGCCCGATGAACTCGGCGCGTTCCTGCGCCGCCATGAGGGCGTAAAGGTCGATCTCGAAGAACACACCAGCGCGCAGGTGGTGCGCGGCGTGGCAGAAGGGGCGACCGACATCGGCATCTGCTGGGACGCCGTCGACACGCGCGACGTCGAAGTCTTCCCCTATCGCCACGACCAGATCGTGGCCGTTTTGCATCGGGAGCATTCGCTCGCCAATGCCAGTCAGTTGGCCTTCACCGAGACGCTCGACTTCGACCACATCGGCGTGCATCCCGACAGCGCCATGTACACCGTCCTGCGCCGCATCGCGGCCGAGCAGGGCAAGACCGTCAAATTCCGCATTCACGTATCGACGTTCGAGGCCGTGTGCCGCATGGTGCGCGCCAACCTCGGCATGGCCGTCGCGCCGCGCGAGGCGGTAGGCGTCTACTCGCAGGTGCCGGACGGCGAGGCGCTGCGCGTTGTGCCGCTTACCGACAGTTGGGCGCAACGGCGGCTGATCGTGTGCGTACGGCGTTACGACGCCTTGCCGGTGGCCTCGCGCATGCTGGTGGATCATCTGTGCGCGCGCGGAAGTGCAGAGGCATCGTGAACGGCGATGTCTGGCATGCCGAAACACATCTTGTCGCCGCCACCCCGGCGGCGGATGCTCTGGGAGCCGATAGCGATTCTGGCCGACGAGCCGGAGCGCGCCTGCGTCCCGATCCCACGGGAGGAGACTCGCGATGACACAGAGTGAAGCGCGCCGCGTGCGCGATGTAGTGGGCCGTCTGGTGCTTGTACTTGCCCTGATGGCACTGGGCCTCATAGCGTTGAGCCTGAGCAGTACGGCGCGCGCCGCCCCTGCCCAGCCGCTGGAAAAACCCAAGATCACCATCGCCGTGGGCGGCAAGCCCGGGCTGTATTACCTGCCGCTGACCATCGCCGAGCAACTCGGCTATTTCAAAGACGAAGGGCTCGACGTCACCATCGACGATTTCGCGGGCGGCTCCAAAGCCTTACAAGCCGTCGTGGGCGGCAGTGCCGATATCGGCACCGGGGCCTTCGAACATACCTTGCTGATGCAGACCAAAGGCCTGACCTACCAGTCGTTCGTCGTGCTCGGCGCCGCCCCGCAATTGGTGCTCGGCGTGGTGAAGAGTCACAGCAACGACGTCAAGGCCGTGAAGGATCTCAAGGGCATGCGCATCGGTGTGAGTGCCCCCGGTTCGAGCACGCACATGCTGGTCAACGTGGCGCTCGCCAAGGCGGGACTCAAGCCGTCTGACGTATCCATCGTCGGCGTGGGCACCAATGCCACCGTGGTGGCGGCCGCGCGCGGCGGGCAAGTCGACGCGGTGTCCAACGTCGATCCGATGATGACGCTGCTTCAGGAGTCGGGCGACATCAAGGTGCTTATCGACACGCGCACGCAGGCGGGCACCCGTGCCATGTTCGGCGGACCGATGCCGGCGGCCGTGATGTACGCGCCGCAGAGCTTCATTCAGAAGAACCCCCGCACGGTTCAGGCACTGGCCAACGCCATCGTGCGCGCCGACAAGTGGTTGCAACACGCCTCGGCGGCCGAGTTGCTCAAGACGGTGCCGGAACCTTACCTGCTGGGGGACAAGACGCTTTACCTGAAGGCCTTCGCCAACTGCCGCGAAGCGTTTTCGCCCGACGGCATGATGCCGGCCGATGGTCCTGCCACGGCCTTGCGTGCGCTGGCGTCGTTCACGCCGGAGGTCAAGCCGGCGCAGATTCGTCTCGGCGATACGTGGACCAACACTTTTGCCACGCAGGCGAATCGCCAGTACCCCTGACGAACGCGCGTTTAGACGTCATGCCCTCGAAATTCAGCCGCCGCTACGTCTCCGAGGCCCGATTTGGGCACGGAACTTGCGATCCGAACGGGTGACCCGATGCGGGAACATTCCAGGAGCGATCACATGCAAACCACTGTGCGACTGACCGGACGTGTGCTTTGGTTGAGCGACAGCGCCGAGGCCATGACGCGGCAACTTGCCGGCGAGGATCTGACCCGCGCCGACGCCGGCACCTTGCGCGACCAGATTTCCACCGACGAAATGACCCCGGCGTGGGCGTGTCTCACCTTCGACGACACGCTGGGCGACTACGTTTATGTTGGATTGCGATGCAATGACAGCGCTGCCGATCCGGCGGGTGTTTTCCCTGTCAAGCCAAAGTCGGTGCGCTCAGGCGGCTTTGCGTTGTCGGTGTCCGGCACGCGGCGCGGCAAAGGGTCGTCGCGCGAGGCGAGTCCGTTTGCCGAATGGTGTGCGGGCATCCGGCTGGTGATCGCCGACAGTCTGGAGCGCATCTATGCGCAGAATTGCCAGAATCTGGGTCTGTTGACATCGACCGATCAATCGCTCGTCGAGCGCCTGCTCGCGGGCGAAGCGGTACCCGTCGAAGCGTTTCTGGAAGACTGCGACGTGCTCGGCGAAGCCATCGTGCGCAGCGGCGGGTTGTTCGGCTATACGCGGCGCCGGCTGGCAGGAGAGATCGTGCCGCCGCGCCCCGCGCATGCGCCGGGGCCCATGACGTATGGCGAGAAGATCATCGCCCGTGCGCTGGGTGTTGCGCGTGTTCGCGCGGGCGACGCCGTCTTCGTGCCGGCCGACTGGCGCTTTTCCCACGAATACGTCACGCCGATGGCCGTCAGTTTTCTGCATCATGCGTTCGAGGCGTCAGGCGGCGGGGCCCCGTCGCTGCACGATCCGGCATCGATTCTCTGTTTTGAAGACCACCTGACGCATCTCGACGCGATGACGGGCGGCAACCGGCCGCCAGCGCTGATTGAAGCCGCGCACCAACTCGGCGCGGTGCAGCGCGACTTCTGCGCGAAACATCAATTGCGTCTGCACGGCCGCATACCGGGTGGCGGCTCCGAAGGCATTTGTCACGCGATCATGCTGGAGCGCTATGCGTTGCCCGGGCAGGTCGTTGTCGGCACCGATTCGCACACGCCACATTGCGGCGCCATCGGCGCGTTTGCCTTCGGTGTCGGTGCGACGGAAATGGCCAATGCGTGGCTCACGGGCGATGCCCGTCTGGTCGTGCCGGGCACGTGTCTGGTTCATCTGCGCTCACAGTTGCCCGCCGGGGTCGGCGCGAAGGATCTCGCGCTGCATTTGCTGCATCTGCCCTACATCCGTGACGGCCGGGCCATCGGCCAGATCATCGAATTCGCGGGCGAAGCGGTAGCGCATCTGTCGACCGACGAGCGCGCCACGCTGACCAACATGGTGGCCGAGATCGGCGGCCTCACCGGCCTTGTGGTGCCCGATGCCGAGACGGTCCGGTATCTGAACGAACGGCGCGGGTCGGCGATGGCGCTCGAGCCGTGGATGACGAACGACGCGCAGGCGTCGTATGCCCACGTCATCGAGATCGACTGCGCGCGCGTGGGCGCGATGGTGGCCAGCCCCGGCGACCCGGGCAACGGCGTCGCCCTCAACGCGCTGGCTGCGCCCGTGCGCATCGACATCGCCTATGGCGGCTCTTGCACCGGCAGCAAGCGAGACGATCTGCGCGCTTGCCACGACGTACTCGCATGGGGGCTGTCGCGCGGCATGCATGTGGCCGACGGCGTGCGCTTCTACCTGCAATACGGCAGCGAGGACGTGCGCACGTGGTGCGAGTCACAGGGCTACACCGACGTGTTCGAGGCGGCCGGTGTCACGTTGCTGTCGCCCGGCTGCGGCGCTTGCGTGAACGCAGGCCCCGGGGCGTCGAGCAACGCAAGCGACGTCGTCATCAGTGCACAGAATCGGAATTTCCCGGGCCGCTCGGGGCCCGGTCAGATGTGGCTCGGCAGCCCGGCGACCGTCGCCGCGAGCGCGCTGGCCGGCTACATCGTCGGTTTCGATCAATTGCAACGCAGCGCGCGCGGCGTACCGCCAGCGCGTCTCGCGTCGAACCATCCGGCCGGCGGGCATCTCCCCGCGCGCTAGACAATGCGCCTCGCATGGCCCGTTTGTCCGGCGATGTGCGGCGCAGTAGAGGAGGCAGCACATGCAGGATGCCGTTCGCGCGACGCCAATGCCACTGCAAGGCATCCGCGTGGTGGAGTTCTCTCATATGGTGATGGGCCCGACGTGCGGCATGGTGCTGGGCGATCTCGGCGCCGATGTCATCAAGGTCGAGCCGGTGAGCGGTGACGCCACGCGCCGGTTGCTCGGCACCGGTGCGGGCTTCTTTCGCACATTCAACCGTAACAAGCGCAGTCTGGCCGTCGACGTTACGCGTCCGGAGGGGCGCGAGCTGATGCTGCGGCTCGTGGGGACGGCCGATGTCGTGACCGAAAACTTCAAGCCGGGACGCATGCGGCAGATCGGGCTCGATTACGCGACGCTCGCGCGGCTCAACCCCGCGCTCGTCTATGTCTCGCTCAAAGGGTTTCTGCCGGGGCCGTATGCCGCGCGCACGGCGCTCGACGAAGTGGTGCAGATGATGGCCGGGCTCGCTTATATGACGGGGCCGCCGGGGCAGCCGTTGCGCGCTGGCGCATCGGTCAACGACATCATGGGCGGTGTGTTCGGCGCGCTGGCGGCGTTGGCGGCGCTCTATGAGCGCAAGACCACGGGGCGCGGGCAGGAAGTGCAGGGCGCGCTCTTCGAGAACTGCGTTTTGCTCGCGGCGCAGCACATGCAGCAGTACGCCGTCACGGGCGTGGCACCGGCGCCGATGCCTGCGCGCGTGTCGGCGTGGGGCATCTACGACGTGTTTACCGCACGCGACGGCGTGCAGATATTTCTGGCGGTAGTGAGCGATACGCAGTGGCGCATCTTCTGCGACGTGTTCGGGCGCAGCGATCTGGCCGACGATGCAAGGCTCGCCACCAACAACGACCGTGTGCTCGCGCGCGACTGGCTGATGCCGCTGCTGCGCGAGATGGTGCAGGGCTACGACGCCGACTACCTGTCGGCCGCGTTCGAACGCCATGGCTTGCCGTTCGCGCCTATCGTCGCCCCGCAGGCCCTGTTCGACGACCCGCATCTGCAAGCGAGCGGCGGCCTTGGCGAGTTGACCACCGACGACGGTGAGCACACCGCCGTGCCTCTGCTGCCGATCACCATGGCGGGGCAGCGCCTGCCCGCACGCATGCCGTTGCCGACGGTCGGTGAGCATACCGGCGAGATTCTGCGCGAGATCGGATATCGCGACGTGCAGATTGCCCGCTTGCTGGCCGAGGGCGTCATTGCGTGGCCGTCTGGCGTGCCCGGGGATGAAGGGCATGAGGGACATGAAGGGCATCCCGACGGACAGGCGCCGAGGTCCGCCGCGGCCGATGCCACGGGCGCGATGGCGTCGACAGTCGGCGGCAACGCTGCGAATTCAGACAAGTCCGAGGGCGAATGAGGGTTCGTCTGGTTGCGGGCAGAGGGTGAGGCGCGATACGGTAGCAGGCAGTCGCCCGATAACCCTATTGCCGCTACCCCATGACCGCCTCTCAAGATGCGCCGCTGGCCGGCGTTACCGTACTCGATCTCACCCGTTTGCTCCCCGGCCCTTTGGCTGGCCTGCGCCTTGCAGAGATGGGCGCGCAGGTCATCAAGATCGAAGACACCGGCGCGGGCGATTATGCCCGCGAGATGATGTTGCGCGAGGGTGAGGCGCCGCCCAGTGCGTTCTGGCGGTTGCTCAATCGCGGCAAATCGGTGGAACGGCTCGATCTCAAGCAGGCGGCGGATCGGGCGGTGTTTCTTGAATACGTGGCACGCGCCGACGTGCTGCTTGAAGGCTTTCGTCCGGGCGTGATGGAGCGTCTGGGCTTCGGCTTCGAGACGCTCGCAACGCATCGCCCATCGCTCGTGATGGCGTCGATCAGCGGCTACGGACAGCAGGGACCGTTGGCGCAGGCAGCGGGTCACGACATCAACTACATCGGTTACGCGGGCGTGCTCGATCAACTATGCGATGCGAGCGATGCGCCGATCGTGCCGAACTTCCAGATCGGCGATTTGTTTGGCGGTGCACAGGCATGCGTCGAAGCGGTGCTGGCGGCGCTTTTTGCGGCACTGCGGACCGGGCGCGGACGGTGGCTCGACGTGTCGATGACGCACGAAGTCTTTCGCGCCAATCTGGTGCCGGCCGTGGCGGTGCATCGACAGGGGCGCGCTGCGCGTGCGGGCGAAGACCTGCTCAACGGCGGTGTGCCGTGCTATCAGGTGTATCGCACGCAGGACGGACGGTACATGGCGGTGGGCGCACTGGAGCTCAAGTTCTGGCAGACGTTGTGCGACGTGCTGGATCGCCCCGGATGGAAAGCGCGGCACTGGATGCTCGGGCAACCGGTCGGCGGCGACGATGCGCGCGCTTTGCAGGCGGAGTTGGCTGCGGTCTTTGCCGGCGCGTCGCAAGCCGATTGGACGGCACGGTTTGCGAATGCCGATTGCTGTGTCACACCGGTGCTGCGACTCGAAGAGGCGATGGCGCATCCGTTGTTCGCCGGGGTGGCGGATGTGCTGAGAGCTTGAGGTGGGGGTGTTACCGAATGTCACAAAATTCCGCCGCGTCGTGGCGCAACGACGTTCGTTGATCGCGTAGAGTCGTCGCTTGCCGATTACGACCTGCTCATGATTCGATTGCCTGACTTCGACACCCTGCGCAAGACACGTCGCTTCACCTGCCTCGTTGCGATGGCCTCGCTGTGCGGCGCCTGCGCGTCGTATCAGGAGACACCGGTCGATCACGGCAAGGTGCGCTCCACGTCGATGACGACGGCCGATCTTGCGCAGACCGACATCAACCGCATGGCAACGCTCGGCATGCGGGCCAATCTCGAAAGTCTCTATCTGCTGGCCGACAAGCTCTACAAACGCAATCCGCGCGAATGGCGCAAGAGCGGTGCCGCCACGCAAGTGCAAGCGATGGCGCAACTGCGCGCAGCGGTCGAAGGGCGCCGCAATCTGGCGGCGTTGAAAGACCTGCGTGACGTCAGGGCACTATCGCGCTCACTCGATCCGGCATTCGATGGCGATCGCGTCGCGGCCTTCGTGTTCAGTTTGTCGGACACCATCATCACGGCGCACGGCGGCAGCACCGTGTTCTATTTGAGCGACGGGCTCGACGCGCAGCGCATCTACAACGCCGCACGCAATGTGGAGATCGCTGCGTGGCTACTGGCCAGCCGTCGCGATTTGTCCGGGCGGCCGCTGCTTCTCGCCAACGAGATGGCCGATGTGACCAACGTGAGCTTCGAGCGGGAATTCGGCAAGATCATCGGCCGTCTGGACCTGCTTGCCGAAATGCTCGACGAGAAGTACCGGCGCGCGGGCATCGGCTATGTGCAAAACCTACTCGGTGCGCAGTTTTTGCAGTTCCTGCCGGTGCGGTAACAGGCGCTGGTGGCGGCGTGGCGGAGAAGTGCCTCATAGGCTGCGATAAATGGGCGAATGCTGTATATTTGCACAGTGTTTTCCGCCCTGATCCATGCTGCCCCTCACACGCAAAATCATCCACTGCGACGCCGATTGCTTCTATGCCTCGGTCGAGATGCGTGACGACCCGTCGTTGCGGGGCATTCCATTGGCCGTGGGCGGACAGCCCGATCAGCGCGGTGTCATCGCTACGTGTAATTACGAGGCCCGCGCGTTCGGTGTGCGCTCCGCCATGCCGTCGGCACAGGCGGTCAAGCTTTGCCCCGATCTGCGTATCATTGCGCCGACGATGGAGCGATATCGCGAAGCGTCGCAACGCATCATGGCGATCTATCGCGATTACACCGATCTGGTCGAACCGCTCTCGCTCGATGAGGCCTATCTGGATGTCACGGATAGTGAGCGGTGTGAGGGCTCGGCCACCTTGATCGCCCGCGAGATCCGCGCGCGCATCTCGGCGGAAGTCGGGCTGACGGTGTCCGCCGGCGTGGCCCCGAACAAATTCATTGCAAAGATTGCCAGCGACTGGCGTAAGCCGGACGGCATGTTCGTGGTGCGGCCGGCCGAGATCGACGCCTTCGTTGCCGCGCTACCGGTCGAGCGCCTGTTCGGTGTCGGGAAAGTCACGGCCGAGAAACTGCGTGCGCTTGGCGTGGATTCCTGCGGCGATCTTCGTAACCACTCGTTGACGGAACTGACCGAGCGCTTTGGCGTGTTCGGGCAGCGTCTGCATGAGCGCTGCCGGGGTATCGATACGCGGGAAGTGACGCCCGACCGGGAGCGCAAATCGATCAGCGTGGAAACCACCTACACGCGCGACCTTCGAACGCTTGCCGATTGCGAGGCGGCGTTCGAGCCGCTGATGCGGCAGTTGCACGAACGGATTGCACGGGCACGGCGTGGCGAGCCGGTCGCGATCGCCAAGGTGTTCGTCAAAGTGCGCTTTGCAGACTTTTCTCGTACCACCGCTGAGGCAGGGGCGCTCGGTGTCGACGCCGTGCAATGCCGCCAACTGCTCGCCGAGGCCGTAGGGCGTCGTCGCCGTCCGGTGCGTCTGATGGGGGTGGGGGTGCGCTTGCTCGAAGCGCAGGCAGCGCGTCAGTTGCGATTGTTCGACGACTGGGGCGAGATCGAGGTCGGGGTGCCGGTCGAGGACGAGGTCGCGGTCGACGTGTCTGCCGCCGCGCAGGAAGGGGACGCAGCAAGCGCATAAGCAAGCCATAATGCGACATCACACTGGCGCACGCGGGTAGGGAGGCACGGGATGACGGAGATCATCGAAGTTACGCTGCGGCTCACGGCCGCGTTGTTGTTGGGCGGACTGGTCGGGCTCAACCGTAACTTGCATCACAAATCGGTGGGGTTGCGCACGCTCGCCATCGTCTCGTTCGGCTCGGCGTTGTTCGTGCTGGCCGTGGTGCCGTTTCCCGGTTCTGATGTAGCGACCGACGCGTCGTCGGTAGGCCGCGTCGTACAGGGCATCGTGGCCGGGATCGGTTTTCTGGGCGCAGGCTGCATCGTGCGTTCGGGGCGCAGTGCCAACGTGCACGGCTTCACCACGGCAGCAGCGCTGTGGAGCACGACCGGCATCGGCATCATTTGCGGGCTGGGGCGCTGGCACATCGCGCTCGTGGCGATGGTGCTGCTGCTTATCGTGCTGGCAGTCGGCGGGCGAATCGAAGCCCTCGCACACCGCTGGCTGGGCCACGACGATCCATCGCCGGAAGCGGCTGCCGGGGACGCGTCGGCGCCGCGTGGGCCCGACGACAAGTGACTTCCGTCTGATGTCTGGAAAAGATGCACATCGCGCCCTCCCTGCTCAGGATGCGGCGGACAAATTCCTGCGGATACCGAAGAAAAATGCCCGCCGAAGCGGGCAAATGACGTTGTCGCAGTACCCCCAAAAGGACGTAAGAGGGCGATTTCATTTTGGTCAACCGAGTACCGTTCGCCAATCGGGGCTTGCCCGATTAGGGAAAGCACGCTCGGGAGAACGCGTAGGCAGCGCGTGGTGGCAACGAACGGCTGTTTGGGGGCGCCTTCCACTGATTGGCGTTTGCCATTTCAACGAGGCTCAGCCCGGTGACCCGGCACCGTCCCCGAATCCCTTCACTGAAGCGCGCGCAGCTCCGTGGCACGGGCCCGCGCCACGCGCTGGCCGTCAGCCTGTAGCGTCGCTGTGGCGGCGTCAGCCTGCTGGGCGGCATCGGTGGCCGTCGTGTAGGTGACGATAGCCGCCTGCCGTTCACGCCGGAATCGCTCGGTGATGGGCGCACATTCGACGGCGGCTTCGTCGGCAAGCCGGGCCGGATCGGGCACCAGATTGACATAGCGCGCGACGTGTCCGTACAGGCAAGTCCGGTACTGATCCGCCGCCGCGTTGGCCGCAGCCAGATGGCGCTCGCGCAGCGTGGCGGCATCGGGCGCCGGTTGCGTGGTCTTCGACGCCGCAGGGGGCGCTTTCGATGGCGTGGCGCAGCCGGCAAGCAAGCTGGCGGCAACAAGGATCAAGGCAGAGGGGAAGGCAGCAAGCCGGCCCGCGCGAGCGCAGGCCAAAGTCGGAAACGTCCGAGACATGAGGTAATCGACGCCGATGGCATAAAGTCCGCGATGCCGCTATGGTACGGGATTTGACGGACCAAACCGAAACCGGCACGAGAGTGTCGCGCCGATCTGACATGACTGAATTTCAAAAGGGACTGGTGTGGTTGCGGCGCGATTTGCGCTGCACCGACAACGCGACGCTGGCGCAAGCCTTGGCGACGTGTGGGCAGGTTTATGTCGTGTTCGTGTTCGACACGACGATTTTGTCGGGCCTGCCGCGCGACGACCGGCGGGTCGCGTTCATCCACGAAAGCGTGACGGCACTGGCGCAGAGCCTCGAGGCGGCCGGCGGTGCGCTGATCGTGCGTCACGGCGACCCGGTCGACGTGATTCCGGCGCTGGCGCAGTCGCTTGGCGTGCAGGCGGTCTTCGCAGGACGAGACTATGAGCCGGAGGCCGTGACGCGCGACCGTCGGGTCAGCCGGTTGCTGGATGACGCGGAGATCGGCTTCGAACACGTCAAGGATCAGGTCATCTTCGAGATGAACGAGGTGCTGACCGCGCAGGGCGAGCCATACAGCGTCTTCACGCCTTACCAGCGGGCGTGGCTCAAGCAGGTGCGACCTGTCGATCTCGCGCCCCACGGCCGTCGTACCGATATGCAGCGGCTGGCGGTGCCCGGGGCGGGGGACGGGGAGGTGGCCGGAGACTCGCAGGCATCAACGGAGATCCCGACGTTGGCGGCACTCGGCTTCGATGTGCCTGCGGACCGCCGCATGGCGATCCCGGCGGGGGAGGCGGGCGCACAGCAATTGCTCGACGACTTTCTGCCACGCATGGGGCAATACCGCGAACGCCGCGACTATCCCGCGGTACGCGGACCGAGCTATCTCTCCGTGCATCTGCGTTTCGGCACCATTTCCATCCGCACGCTCGCGCGCGAAGCTCACGCCGCCATGCTCCGGGGCGGGGATGCCGGCGCGGGGGCGCAGACATGGCTGAGCGAACTGATCTGGCGCGAGTTCTACTTCATGATCCTGCATCACCATCCGCAAGTCGTTGGCAACGCGTTCAAACCCGCCTACGACGCGATTCAATGGGCGACGGGGCCGGCGGCGGACGATGATTTCAAGGCGTGGTGCGACGGCCGCACGGGCTATCCGCTGGTGGATGCCGCGATGCGTCAGATCAATCAGACCGGGTATATGCACAACCGCCTGCGCATGGTGGTGGCGAGCTTTCTGGTGAAGGATCTGGGGATCGACTGGCGGCGCGGCGAGGCGTATTTCGCGCTGGCGCTCAATGATTTCGATCTGGCCGCGAACAACGGTGGCTGGCAATGGGCGGCTTCGACGGGGTGCGATGCGCAGCCTTATTTCCGCATCTTCAATCCGGTGACCCAGTCGGAGAAGTTCGATCCGCAGGGGCGCTTTATCCGTAAATACGTGCCTGAACTGGCCAATCTGTCCGACAAGGCGATTCACGCCCCTTGGCGCGTCGACGCACCGGTGTTGGCGCTGGCCAAGGTCGAACTCGGCCGCGATTACCCGCAGCCGCGCGTCGCGCACGATGTGGCGCGCAAGGAAACGCTCGCGCGCTATGCCGTGGTAAAAACACCGGCGACGTCGGATGGCAATGCGGACGATGAGGCGGCTGACTGAGGGGGCGTCCGAGGTGGCTGGCTGAGGTCGCTGACTGAAGTCGCTGACCGAGGCCGGAGCCGACCACACGCAGTCAAATTTACGTATATTTCCGCATATATTCGCGTATACCCCGGTCAACTTTCTTCACGCTCATCCGTTGATACAGGTAAGACACGAAAGAGGTCTGGGCTTCGGTAGCGGCTGGCAACGTCGGGGGGCGTTTGCCGTTGCATCCGGTGTCAGGGAGGAAGCAGAGCAAGACCGATGGAAGTGCTCGGAATACGAGCGAGGGCAGGCCAAAACCACACTACGGGGAAGCTAAACACCTTTGCCGCGCAGACGGCAGCTTCGAATCACGGGGTTAGCGACAAGCGAGTGCCCGGAACCTTACGGTTTCGGGCTTTTTTTTGCCCGCGCTCAAGGCCGCAGCGAGGCTTCGGCGTTGTGGGGCAGCGCGTGTTTTGTCAACGGGCGGCCGGCCCGTGTGACGGCGAGCAACGTCCACACCGCAAGGTTGAACGGCAGTGTGAAATACGGCCAGCCGAGCGGTCCCAACACGGCGCCCAGAACGACGCAGATCAAACCGGCAAGCGCGGCCCCCGCCACACGCACACCCGGGCGGCGATGGAAGGCACCCAGACCGAGTGCTGCCAGAAATCCGTTCACCCCGATGCCGCCCGCTTGCCCTGCCAGCGCGGGCCAATGCTGTGCCAGCAACGCGATGCCCAGCCATACCACCACACCCGCCGCCAGCGCCCAGACCGTCGCACGGGCGTTCCACAGCGCCAGTACGTACCAAGTGAGCAAGCCGAGCACCAGCGGGGCGACGAATACGACTTGACCGACCGAGCAGAAGACGAAACCCGGCGTGCCCGTATCGCAGGCAAGTGCCCCGGTGCGCGGCAGCAGCCCTAGCCACGGCTGCATTGCCCACGACAGCGCCATCACGCCGACAAAGGGGCCGGTGAGTGCCGGGCGTCGATGGCGGGCGAGTTCGGCGGATGCGATGACCGTCAGGCACACGCACACCGCTAACCAGACGGCTGACGTGAGATCGGGTTGCCACAGGGCGCCGAAGGCGATGCCCGTCAACGCGGCGTTGTAGCCGAACAACCCGTTGCGCCGGGCGTCACGCGGCAAGCGCAGCACCAGCGCGACGAGCCACGCGCCCGCACTGGCTGCCAGCCCCGTGAGCGCGGCCGGTCGATCGGCGAGCATGAGCACGGCGAGCAGCAGCAGCCCGATGCCGGCCGATGGAATGAAGTAAATCTGCGCGAAGTTGGCCGTCAGGCCGTGAAGTTCGGCGGCCAGCCAGCGATAGGGGGCGAGGGCGCCTGACGCGGCCATAGGCGCGGCCGGAGAAGACGACGTAGAAAGCGGCACCGGAAATGACGGTGAGCGGGACGGTGGCATACGGCGGCTCGTGCGATGAGTGCGATGTCATTGGCCAGCGAGGGGTGGTGGCAGCAAGCCACCGAGAAATCCGGCGAATTGCAGTGAACTGCGCCAGCCATTGGACGATTGGCGCGAGCTTACGCCGAACGCCCCGCCCGCAGCGCAGCCGTTCGTTATAGTCCGTATCAGGTGTTCGGGATCATCGGGCCCAGAAACACAAAACCCGCGCACGGAGACGCGGGTTTTGCTTGTCACGAGTGGCGTTCGGCGAGCTTACTTGCCGCCGCCCTTGGCCGGCTTGACGGCCCAGCTGTCCTTGAGCGACACGATCCGGTTGAACACCGGCTTGCCCGGTGCCGAGTCGTGGCGATCGGCCACAAAGTAGCCGTGGCGCTCGAACTGCACGCGGTCTTCCGGTGCCACGTTCAGCAGCCCCGGTTCGACATAGGCTTGCGTCACGCGCTTGGCGTTCGGGTTGATCGCGTCGAGGAAGTTCTTATCACCGGCATCCGGGTTCGGATCGATGAACAGACGATCGTAGATGCGCACTTCGGCACCCAGCGCATGCAGCGCGCTCACCCAGTGGATGTTGCCCTTGACCTTGTAGGTGTCAGCGCCCGGGGTGCCCGAACGGCTGTCTTCAAAGTAGTTGCAATGCACGGCAGTCACATTGCCGTCGGCATCGGTGTCGAAGCCGGTGCACTCGACGACGTAGCCATAGCGCAGACGCACCTTGTTGCCCGGGAACAGGCGGAAGAACCCCTTGACCGGTTCGGCCTGAAAGTCTTCGCGCTCGATCCACAGCTCGCGCGAGATCGGGAACGTGCGCATGCCGCGCTCCGGGAAGTGCGGATGCACAGGGGCGTGGCAGTCTTCCTGCTGACCTTCCGGATAGTTGTCGATGATGAGCTTGAGCGGGTCGAGCACGGCCGTGGCGCGCGGCGCCTTCGGGTCGAGGTCGTCGCGCAAGGCGCCTTCGAGAATGCTCATGTCGATCCACGAGGCCGACTTGGCTACGCCAATGCGATCGCAGAACAATTGCAGACTTTCCGGCGAGAAGCCGCGACGGCGCAGACCGACGAGGGTGGGCATGCGCGGATCGTCCCAGCCGTCGACGTGCTTCTCGTCGACCAACTGACGCAGCTTGCGCTTGCTCGTGATCGCGTACGTCAGTTGCAGACGCGCGAATTCGATCTGTTGCGGCATCGGACGCGTGAACATGCCCGCATCGGCCAACTCGGCGAGCACCCAGTCGTAGAACGGACGCTGATCTTCGAACTCCAGCGTGCACAGGCTGTGCGTGATGTTCTCGATGGCGTCTTCGAGCGGGTGCGCGTAGGTGTACATCGGATAGATGCACCAGGCGTCGCCCGTACGGTGGTGATGGGCGTGACGAATACGGTAGATGGCCGGATCGCGCAGATTGATGTTCGGCGACGCCATATCGATCTTGGCGCGCAGCACGTGCGTGCCGTCGGCAAACTCGCCCGCGCGCATGCGGCGGAACAGGTCGAGATTCTCTTCGACGGTGCGATTGCGGAACGGCGAATCCTTGCCCGGCTCGGTCAGCGAGCCGCGATTGGCGCGCATGTCCTCGAAGCTCTGGCTGTCGACGTAAGCCTTGCCGCGTTGAATCAGCGTCTCGGCGCCCTGATACAGCGTCTCGAAGTAGTCGCTGGCGAAGTACAGGTGTTCTTTGCCCGGCGTGTCGTAGCTAAAGCCCAGCCACTTCACCATTTCGATGATGGAGTCGACGTATTCGGTCTCTTCCTTCTCGGGGTTGGTGTCGTCAAAGCGCAGATGGCACACGCCACCGTAGTCGCGCGCCATGCCGAAGTTCACGCAGATCGCCTTGGCGTGACCGATGTGGAGGTAGCCGTTCGGCTCCGGCGGGAAGCGCGTCTCGACGCGCTGGCCCCATTTGCCCGAGCGGTTGTCTTCGTCAATGATGTTGCGGATGAAATTGGATGCCGCTGTCAGCTCTGTGCTCATGCCAGTCCAGTGTTCGGAATTTGCCGAATATTCTACCGTACCGCACTGCACCACGGGCGAGCGTCGACTCGCGTGATACGCGTTATTCGCCAGTGAGGTGCGGCATTTCGTAAAAAGAACTGCCGCTTGCGCGGCAGTCGGGACACGATCGGGCAGGGTCCAGCGAACGCAACCCTGCAAACCCGGTTCAGGGCGACGAGCGCTGGCCGGGCCAGTTGGCGTACGAGAGCAGCCAGAGGGAAATGATGTTGACGACCGGAATGAAGGCCAGCACCGTGAACCACGGTGAAAAGCCCAGCCGGGTCAGAATGCGCCAGACGGGAATGCCAAAGAGCACGATAGCGACGAGCAAGCCGATGAGACTGGACATACGATATCTCCCCGAAAGTCCCCGCCGACGGCGGGCGTGAGGCCAAGTATATAGCGGCTGGGCCCGCCACTACGCTCAGATTGTCCTATCCTGAAAACACTGCCGGCCCCGCTGGCGGTCCTTCCGGGAGGACATCATGGAACTGCACCTCCAATCGCACCGCTATACGCATCGGTCGCCCGACTGGGCCGCCGCAGCGGTCGCCGGCTTCGTCGCCTGCGCTTTCTTCTCCGCCGTTGAAATGCTCATGGTCCTGCTGGTCTCCGGCCAGAGCCCATGGGTGCCCCCGCGCATGGTCGCGGCGATCGTGCTCGGCCCGGGCATTCTGTCGCTGCCCGCAACCTTCGACGTGTCGATCGTCGCCATGGCACTGATGGTGCATGCGGCCATCGGCGTGGTCCTCGGGGTGGTGCTCGGCGCCATCATCGCGCCGTTCCGGCTCGATTCGGATGTGCCCACCGTCGCTATTGCGGGCGGGGTGTTCGGTCTGATCGTCTATGGCGTGAATTTCTACGTGATGACGCAACTCTTCCCGTGGTTCATCGAGTCCCGCACGTGGATGATGGTGGTGGGGCACGTGGTCTTCGGGGCGTTCGCGGGTTACATGTACTGGGTGCTGGCGAAAATCGACGATCGCGCGCCAACGCCGTAGGGTTCACGCGCTTTGGTGCGCTGCCGTTAAAATTCTGATATCATTCGCCATCTGCATTTATCCGTCCGTCAATTTCGGACGCGCCAATGCAGTCTCCAGTGGCATGAGATGCCGGGCATCGCCCGGCAACGGCAGGTTCGCGACACGATAATCACTACACAGATGTGTCGCGTGTTCCCAGTCCGTTACATGCCAACTTGAACGCCGGGTGTGTCAGATCCGACGTTTAGCCGCTGTCCCTGGAGGGATGGCAGGCATCGATCCCCGAAACAGGAAGTTTGCCAGGGTCACCCCGCGCGCTTTGCGTGGCGTTGATACGCGTCAATGCGTTCTCCCGCCGTGCCAGGCATGCTTGGCGTACCCGTCCTAGCGATCGTTCGATCCACGCACTTCATGCGATCGACAGGTTTCTCAGCGCTCCCATGACACCGTCATGCAACGCCGGAACCGGTCGACGTGTAGCTTCAGTGACATGTCTGTCACTGAAATGACGTGTGTTTGTCACATTCGACCGCTAGGCTGCGTGCACTTCACGGAAACATTTGTGCGAGTTTGCACTCTCATCACCGTAAGCCGATTCGAGAGGGATTATTTATCAGTTATATTTTTTGCAGTAAGAAGGAAACCAAAATGAAAACAACGCAATATCAAGAATTCCAGTACAGCGTCCGTGCCGTGGAGCGTGACAACGCCCGCTGGGACGCGTTCTACGAGATTCACCGCCCGACCGGGCATGGCATGGAGAAAGTGGGCGCGTATCAGGTTCAGACCGCCTATGGCTTTGCCACTCAAGGCTTCGCCCTCGATGACGCCGAACGCAACGCGCGTGCCGACATCGAGCAAGGCATCGTCTACTATCAGTAAAACTCCCATCCCCTGTGTGACCGACGGCATCGCCGCGCTGCGACGGTGCTATAGTCCCGGCTTTCGCAAAGCAAGGCTGGAGAGTCGGCAATGGAATGGATGTGCAAGTCGTTCGACGAGTTGGGCAGCACACTGCTTTACCGCGTGCTGGCCGCACGTAGCGCGGTATTCGTGGTCGAGCAGGATTGCCCGTATCAGGATATCGATGGACGCGACATCCACAGCCTGCATCTGATCGCTCAGGTGCGTGATGCCGACGCACAGCCAGAAATTGCGGCCTATCTGCGCCTCTTGCCGCCGGCGCTGGCCTACGACGAAGCGTCGATCGGCCGTGTCATCACCGCAGCGGCGCATCGCGGGACGGGCCTTGGGCGCGAGTTGCTCGCCCGGGCCATCGCGATTGCCGAAGTGCAGTGGCCCGATGCCCCGTTGCGCATTGGCGCACAGGCGCATCTGGAGGCGTTTTACGGCAGCTTCGGCTTCGTCAAGGCGAGCGAGCCTTACGATGAAGACGGCATCATGCACATCGAGATGCTGCGTGCGCCGGCCAGTGAGCCGGTAAGTGAGCCGGAGAGCGGCCAGATTAAGTAACATCAAGCACATGAAGTGAGCTGAGCGCACGAGGCGGCGCTCATCGTCGTACCCTCACCAGCGCCGGGCGTTCGCGCCCGGCACTACAATACCTTCCATCGCAGTTCACCCGTTTCCCGACACATGGCTTTGTATTCCATCACCGGCGCCCAATTGGCGTTCGGCCACGTGGCATTGCTCGACAATGCCGATTTCTCGCTTGAAGCGGGTGAGCGCGTCGGTCTGATCGGCCGTAACGGGGCCGGCAAGTCGTCGTTGCTCAAGATTGTCGCGGGGCTTACCGCGCCCGACGACGGTTTGGTCGCGCGCCAAGGCACGCTCAACACGGTCTACGTGCCGCAGGAACCTGAGTTCGACCCCGAGCAATCGGTGTTCGACGCCGTGGCGCAGGGGCTTGGCGACATGCACGGCCTGCTCTCCGATTACGAACACACCGTCGAAAAGCTTGGCGAGGTGACTGAGGGCCCCGAGCACGACGATCTGCTCACGCATCTCATGGCGTTGCAATCGTCACTCGACGCCGCCGACGGATGGCAGCTCAAGACGCGCGTGGAAACCACCATCGCGCAACTCGGCCTTGACGGCCACGCCCGCGTGGGCGCGCTCTCGGGCGGGATGCAAAAGCGTGTATCGCTAGCACAGGCATGGGTGGCAAAGCCCGACGTGCTGCTGCTCGACGAGCCGACCAACCACTTGGATTTCGACGCCATTCGCTGGCTGGAAGAATTGTTGATCGGCTTTCGCGGCGCGTTGCTCTTCATCACCCACGATCGAAGCTTCCTCGACCGCGTGGCCACGCGCATCGTCGAACTCGACCGCGGCCGTTTGCTTTCGTATCCGGGCAACTTCACGCAATATCAGGAGCGCAAGGCAGCGCAGCTGGAAATCGAACGCGTGGAAAACGACAAGTTCGACAAGCTGCTTGCGCAGGAAGAAGTGTGGATTCGCAAGGGCGTGGAAGCCCGCCGCACGCGTAGCGTGTCGCGTATCGAGCGACTGAAGGCGATGCGCACCGAACGCGCCGGGCGTCGCGAGACGCAAGGCAATGTGCGTATGGAAGTCGGTCAGGCCGACCGGTCCGGCAAGATCGTGGCCGAGCTGACCAACGTGACCAAGTCGTACGGCGATCGCGTCATCGTGCGCGACTTCACGGCTACGCTCATGCGCGGTGACAAGATCGGGCTGGTGGGGCAGAACGGCGCCGGCAAGACGACGTTGCTCAAGCTGATTCTTGGTCAGATCACGCCCGACAGCGGCGAGATTCGCGTCGGCACGAACATGCAGGTGGCGTACTTCGATCAGATGCGTGCGCAGCTCGATCCGGAAAAGAGCCTGCTCGACACGATCAGCCCGGGCAGCGAGTGGATCGAAATCAACGGCGCCCGCAAGCACGTGATGAGCTATCTCGGCGACTTCCTGTTCTCGCCGGAACGTGCCCGCTCGCCGGTGAAATCGCTCTCCGGCGGTGAGCGCAACCGACTGTTGCTTGCCCGTCTGTTCGCGCGTCCGGCCAACGTGCTGGTGCTCGACGAACCGACCAACGACCTCGACATCCCGACCCTCGAACTGCTCGAAGAACTGCTTGAGGATTACAGCGGCACGGTGTTCCTCGTGAGCCACGACCGTACGTTCCTCGACAACGTCGTGACCTCGGTCATTGCCGCCGAAGGCGACGGCAACTGGCGCGAATACGTCGGCGGCTTCTCCGACTGGCAAGTGCAGCGCGAGCGCTCACTGGCCATGGCCGCGCAACGCGCGCCGGCAGCAGAGGTGCCGAAAGACGCTGCAAAGGACGCGCCCGCCGCCGCCAAGCGCACCAGCAAGGTCAAGCTGAGCTACAAGGAACAGCGCGAACTCGATGGTCTGCCCGAGCGCATTGCAGCACTCGAGGCCGAGCAGAAAGATGCTAACGAGAAGCTCGCAGACGGCTCGGTCTTTGTGAAAGATCCGGCTGCGGGTGCGGCGCTGTCCGAACGTTGCGAAGCGATTGAACTGGCGTTGCTCGAAGCGCTCGAACGCTGGGAAGTGCTCGAAGCGAAGCAACGCGGCGACGACGCCTGAACGTTCGTGTGACGCGTCACGCTGACGCGTTGCGAGTGACAGTACAATAGGCCGCGATCCACAGGACGCGGCCCTGTTCTTTTCAGGCGCGCCATGCCGAATACCATGGCGGCCTGACGTGGAGGAAGGCGCATTGGATAGCCGGTGCGCCGACAGGGTTGCCTAATAAGTGGGCGCGGCAATGCAAGTGATTGATCCAGCGTCACTTTTCTCATGTGTTAATGGGTTTTCCCCGTGGTTGTCCACAGCTTGTGTGGATAAGCGCCGGGCGTCGTACCCCAATTCAGTCACACTATGTCGAAAAAAAACACGCCTGCCCAATACAGCGAAGCTTCCATCAAGGTTCTGAAGGGACTTGAGCCGGTCAAGCAGCGCCCGGGCATGTACACCCGCACCGAGAATCCGCTGCACATCATTCAGGAAGTCATCGACAACGCATCGGATGAGGCGTTGGGTGGCTTCGGCCGGCAGATTCTCGTGACGTTGAACAAGGATGGCTCGGTCAGCGTCGAAGACGACGGCCGGGGCATTCCCGTCGGCATCCACCCGGAAGAAGGCGTCCCGGTCGTGGAGATCGTGTTCACGCGTCTGCACGCCGGCGGCAAGTTCGATAAGGCAGCCGGCGGCGCTTATACGTTCTCGGGCGGCCTGCATGGCGTGGGCGTCTCGGTGACGAACGCACTCGCTACGCGACTTGCGGTTACCGTGTGGCGCGATGGTCAGGTCTCCGATCTTGAATTCGCCGACGGCGGCAATGTCAGCGTCGCGTTGCATTCGCGCCCTGCACAGCGCGGTGAGAAGAAGAGCGGTACGCGCGTCACGGTCTGGCCGGATACCAAATACTTCGACAGCCCGACGTTGCCGCTCAGCGAGTTGCAGCGTCTGCTGCGCTCGAAGGCCGTGCTGCTGCCGGGCGTGCGCGTCACGCTGCGTCAGGAGAAAAACGGCGACGAGCAGACGTGGTTCTATGAGCATGGCCTGCGTGGCTATCTGGTCGAATCGCTGAACGGCGCCGAGCCGTTGATTCCGTTGTTCGAAGGCGAGCGTTTTGCCGACGGCAGCGAAGACAGCTTTGCCGAAGGCGAGGGCGCTGCGTGGGTCGTGGCGTGGACCGAAGACGGCGCGCAGGTGCGCGAGTCGTACGTCAACCTGATCCCGACGCCCGCGGGCGGTACGCACGAATCCGGTTTGCGCGAAGGCCTGTTTCAAGCCGTGCGCGGTTTCATCGAGTTGCACAACCTTCAACCGAAGGGCGTGAAGCTGCTGCCGGAAGACGTCTTCTCGCGCGTGTCGTTCGTGCTCTCGGCGAAGGTGCTCGATCCGCAGTTTCAGGGCCAGATCAAGGAACGCCTGAACAGCCGCGATGCCGTGCGCCTCGTGTCGTCGTTCACGCGCCCGGCGCTGGAGCTGTGGCTCAATCATCACGTTGAGCACGGCAAGAAGCTCGCCGAACTCGTGATCCGTCAGGCGCAGGCCCGTACGCGCGCCGGCCAGAAGATCGAGAAGAAGAAGAGCTCCGGCGTAGCCGTGCTGCCCGGCAAACTCACCGATTGCGAAACCGAAGACATCACGCGCAACGAACTGTTTCTGGTCGAGGGCGACTCGGCCGGCGGTTCGGCGAAGATGGGACGCGACAAGGAATTTCAGGCGATTCTGCCGCTGCGCGGCAAGGTCCTCAATACGTGGGAGACCGAGCGCGACAGGCTCTTCGCGAACAACGAAGTGCACGATATCGCGGTGGCCATCGGTGTCGATCCGCACGGCCCGAACGATACGCCGGACTTGTCGAATCTGCGTTACGGCAAGATTTGTATCTTGTCGGATGCGGACGTCGACGGCTCGCACATTCAAGTGCTGCTGCTCACGCTGTTCTTCCGTCACTTCCCGCAACTGATTGCAACGGGGCACGTGTATGTGGCGCGTCCGCCGTTGTATCGCGTCGACGCACCGGCACGTGGCAAGAAGCCCGCGCAAAAGCTCTACGCGCTGGACGAAGGCGAGCTCGAAGCCATTCTCGACAAGCTGCGCAAGGATGGCGTGAAGGAGTCGGCGTGGTCGATCAGCCGCTTCAAGGGGCTGGGCGAAATGAGTGCCGAGCAGTTGTGGGAAACCACGATGAACCCGGACACGCGGCGTCTGAGCCCGGTCGCACTGGGGGCGCTCGATTTCGATTCGACCGTGTCGCGCATGAACATGCTCATGGGCAAGGGCGAGGCGGCACAACGCCGCAGCTGGCTCGAAGCCAAGGGCAACGAAGTCGAAGCCGACATCTGACGTCTGACGGTCGGTTTTGATGACGCGTACGCTGAGGGGCGCTCAGGCCAGCAGGCCCGGCCGCCCGATCAGCGTGAGTGCCCACATAGTGGGATAATCCATCTTTCACCCCTACCGGGAGTCACGTTATGTTGCGTTCTATGCGTTTCAGCGTGCGTCACATTGCTTTGCCGATGCTGCTTCTCGGCGCCAGCGCCGCGGCTTCTGCACAGTCCACCCAGCCGGTTCAGGCGGCTCCGGGCGCGCGTGTCTTCTTCGTTGCGCCGAAAGATGGTGCGACGGTGACCAACCCGGTCGTGGTCAAGTTCGGCGTCGAGGGGATGGCGATTAAACCGGCAGGCGACATGTCGCCCAACACCGGCCATCACCACCTCATCATCGACGGCGATCCGGTTCCCGCAGGCCAGGTCGTGCCGACTGACGACTCGCACCTGCACTTCGGCAAAGGCCAGACCGAGACGACTGTCAATCTGACGCCCGGCGATCACGTGTTGACGATGCAATTCGCCAACGGGGCGCACCAGTCGTATGGTCCGGCGATGAGCCAGACAATCAAGGTGCATGTCAAAGGTCAACAATAGTTTTCGCTCGATGGCGCACCGCTTGGCACGCCGGGGCATTCCCAGTGTCAACGCCGTGCGCCGATGGTGCTCTCTGCGGCCAATCGCAGGGCGTGTGCTGGCAGCGCTGCTGCTGACGGCGGCGCCGCTCGCGCACGCCGATCTGTACGGCTACGTGGACGAGAACGGTGTGGCGCATCTGGCCGCACGCAAACTCGACGCGCGCTTTCGTCTCGTCGTGAGTTCCGGTGCCAATGCCGATCTGCGCATTGCGCAAGGCGAGGCACAGGCTGGACTCGTCAGCGGTGCAGACCGCTCGCGTCTGTACGACGCGCTCGCCCGTCATCCCAACTTGCGTAAGCTCGCGCCGGTCATCGCGCAGGCGGCCGATCGCTTTCATGTCGATGCGGCGTTGCTCAAGGCCGTGATTGCGGCCGAATCTGGCTTCGACAGCGATGCGGTGTCGCCCAAGGGCGCCGTCGGACTCATGCAGGTGCTGCCTGCCACAGGCGAGCGTTACGGCGTGAAGGCGGATGCCCGCCGGACAGTCGCTGACAAACTCACCGATCCGCGAACGAATGTGCTGACGGGCGCCCGTTACTTGCGTGATCTACAGGCGCGGTATCCCGATCGTCTGGAGTTGGTCCTCGCGTCTTACAACGCGGGCGAGGGCGCTGTTGCGCGGCATGCCGATCAGATTCCGCCGTACGCGGAGACGCAGAGTTACGTGGCAGCCGTGCTCGAACTCTATCGTCGCTTCAACCCCGACGCTCCGGCATCCGGTGGCGGCACCCTGAAGACCGGTGTGCCGGGCGGGCGTGCCAATATCAGCGGCTCGCGCAATGGCCGGATTCACGTCATTTTGGGCGCACCGCAGGGCCTGCCCGTCGTGCCGGCGACGCTGCCGAACGCACAATTGCCGGCGCCAGCGCTGCCGTCGGTGCCGACGACGGATTGACGGCGTTCATCACCCGGCCGTCCTGACACACCCGCTTCACTCAATTTCACCCAATTCGCAGGTCTGCTTTGTCATTCGGCAGTGTTTTTGCCGAAATGTACCAGTGAGCTTGGTATTATCTGGCGTCAACGTGTAACCGAACTCTCGCCAAACGTTCGCAGCAAACCCACAGGTTTTATGGAACAAGTAGAAGATCTCTTTTCAACGCCGTCCGATGACGACACGCTGACGCTCGGCAACTACGCCGAACGTGCCTATCTCGACTACGCAATTAGCGTGGTTAAAGGCCGCGCACTGCCGGATGTGTGCGACGGTCAGAAGCCGGTACAACGCCGCATCTTGTTCGCGATGAACGAGATGGGCCTTGCCTCCGATGCCAAGCCCGTGAAGTCGGCCCGCGTGGTCGGCGACGTGCTGGGCAAGTTTCACCCGCATGGCGACCAGTCCGCGTACGACGCACTGGTGCGTCTCGCACAGAATTTCTCGATGCGCTACCCGCTCATCGACGGGCAGGGCAACTTCGGTTCGCGCGACGGCGACGGTGCCGCCGCGATGCGATACACCGAAGCGCGCCTGACGCCGATCGCGCGACTGCTGCTCGATGAGATCGATGCCGGTACGGTCGATTTCGTGCCGAACTATGACGGCTCGACGGAAGAGCCGCGCCTGTTGCCGGCCCGTTTGCCGTTCGTGCTGCTCAACGGTGCGTCGGGTATTGCCGTGGGCTTGGCGACGGAAATTCCGTCGCACAATCTGCGCGAAGTGGCCTCGGCCGCCGTCGCGCTGATTCGTAACCCCAAGCTCGACGACGCCGAGCTGATGACGCATGTGCAGGGCCCGGACTTCCCCGGCGGCGGTCAACTGATCTCCAGCCCGGCGGAAATTCGCGCGGCCTACGACAGCGGACGCGGCAGCCTGAAGGTGCGTGCGCGCTGGAAGATCGAAGAGATGGCGCGCGGCCAGTGGCAGGCGGTGGTGTACGAATTGCCGCCGAACACGTCGGGTCAGAAGGTGCTCGAAGAAATCGAGGAAATCACCAACCCGAAGGTCAAGCTCGGCAAGAAGTCGCTCACGCCCGAGCAGCAGACGCTCAAGCAGTCGGTGCTGGCGATGCTCGACACCGTGCGCGACGAGTCGGGCAAGGACGCGCCGGTGCGACTGGTGTTCGAGCCGAAGTCGAGCCGCATCGACCAGCAGGAATTCATCACGATGCTGCTCGCGCACACGAGTCTGGAGTCGAGCGCATCGGTCAATCTGGTGATGGTCGGGGCCGATGGCCGCCCGGGACAGAAGTCGCTGCGCGACATCATTACCGAGTGGATCGGCTTCCGTTTCGAGACGGTCACGCGCCGCTCGCGTCATCGTCTGAACAAGGTGGACGACCGCATTCATATTCTCGAAGGCCGCATGATCGTCTTCCTGAATATCGACGAGGTCATCCGGATCATTCGCGAGGCGGATGAACCGAAGTCGGCGCTGATGAGCGCGTTCAAACTGAGCGAGCGTCAGGCGGACGACATTCTCGAAATCCGGCTGCGCCAGTTGGCGCGCATGGAGTCGATCAAGATCGAACAGGAACTCGCGTCGTTGCGCGACGAGAAGGCGAAGCTCGAAGAGCTGTTGGCCAACGACAGCACGATGAAGCGCCTGATCATCAAGGAAATCGAAACCGACGCGAAGCAATTCGGCGACGATCGCCGCACGCTGATTCAGGAAGAAAAGCGTGCCGTGGCCGAGGCCCGTGTCGTCGACGAACCGGTGACGGTCGTGGTGTCGGCCAAGGGCTGGGTGCGTGCGCTCAAGGGCCACGGGCTCGATGCGCAGGGCTTCACGTTCAAGCAGGGCGACTCGCTGTACGGCACCTTCGAATGCCGCACGGTCGACCCGTTTATCGCGTGGGGCAGCAACGGCCGCGTGTATTCCGTGGCGGTAGCGCAGTTGCCGGGCGGTCGTGGCGACGGTGTGCCGCTGACCTCGCTGATCGAACTCGAATCGGGTTCGCGCCTGCTGCACTACTACGCCGCGTCGGCCGACCAGCAACTGCTGCTCGCGACCACCAACGGCTTCGGATTCTCGACGAAGCTGGGCGATATGGTGAGCCGTCTGAAGGCGGGCAAATCGTTCATGACGATCGACGAAGGGGCCGAACCGCTGGCGCCGACGCCGATCTTCGCGGGGGCAAGCGCCGTCGCGTGTCTGTCGAGCGATGGCCGTCTGCTGGTGTTCGGCATGGACGAAATGAAGTCGCTCTCGGGCGGTGGCCGTGGTGTCACGTTGATCGGTCTCGATGCCAAGCAGACGCTGGTGTCGGCGGTGCCGATCAGCGAGGCCGGTGTGACCGTTCATGGGCTGGTACGGGGTGGCAAGATGCAGTCCGAGACACTCTCGGGCGCTGCGCTTGCGCCGAACATCGGCAAGCGTGCCCGCAAGGGCCGTGCGCCGGCGGTGAAATTCTCGACCTTTACGGCGCGCTCGCTGGAGCCGGTGTTGCCGGCCGCGCCTTCGGCATCCTGACGGGAGTCACCTATGAGCGTTTATGCCTTCAGTCTGTTCCTGCATCTGGTGAGCGTTGTCGTGTGGGTTGGCGGCATGTTCTTCGCGCTGGCGTGCCTGCGTCCCGCGTCGCTGGACCTGCCGCCACAGCAGCGCCTGCCGTTGTGGGAGGCGGCGCTCTCGAAGTTTCTGACGTGGGTGGGCGTCGCCATCGTGGTGATCCTGCTCTCGGGCGGACACATGATGCTCGGCATGGGCGGGCTGCACGCCCGCTGGCCGGTGCACGCCATGGCCGGTATCGGCGTGCTGATGATGCTGATCTACGGCCACATCCGCTTTGCGCTGTTCCCGCGTCTGCAACGTGCCGTGCAGGCGCAGTCGTGGCCCGATGGTGCGGCGGCGGTCAATGGTGTGCGCCGGCTCGTGATTCTCAATCTCGTGCTCGGCGTGGTCGTCATCGGGCTGGCGGCGTCGCTGCGCGGTTGACATGGGGAAGGGTGTCGCCGTGCTTCGCCTGAGCGCCTGCCACGTCGTGGCACATCGCGACGAACGCCTGCACTAACGGGCTGGCATCGTCGCGACGCTTGGCGAGCAGCAGGGGCGTGCGGGCATCGGCTTCGGCCAGATCCATGAAGCGCGCCCCTTCAATCTGAATACAGCGCACGGCAGCGGGTAACACCGCAACGCCGAGGCCGCTGGCCGCGAGCGCGACGATGGTCGTCGACTCGCGCGCTTCCTGCACGACGCGCGGCGTGAAACCCGCGCGTTCGCACATCCGGCGTATCTTGCCGTCGACCGCCGTGCCCACATCGGGCGGATGCATGATGAACGCTTCACCGGCCAGATCGGCCATCGAAATTTGTGCGCGTCCCGCCAGCGCATGTCCCTGATGCATCACCACCAGTAGCGCTTCGTCCACCAGCGTCTCGAAGCTGAGTCCCGATACCGCAGCGGCGTCGTCGGCGCGGCGTAGCAGCCCAATATCCAGCGTGCGTTCGCCCAACGCATCGAGTTGCCGCTCGGAGGGGGATTCGCTCAGCGTGAGCGTCACGCGCGGGTACTGCTGGCGGTAACTGGTCAGCACCCGTTTCATCAGGTTAGTCATCGGTGCCGACGTGGTGAACGCAATCCGCAATTCGCCCGCGTCGACCCCGGCGATCTGCTGCACCTCCTGCCGTGCGGCATCCGCATCGGCCAGAATCTGCCGCGCCCGCACGAGGAAGGTGCGGCCCGCTGTCGTCAGAAAGACACGCCGTTGCGTGCGTTCGAACAGCGTGACGCCGAGTTCGTCTTCCAAGGCCCGGATCTGCATCGACAACGGCGGCTGGCCGATGTTGAGCCTTGCCGCTGCCCGGCTGAAGTGCAGCTCTTCGGCGACGGTCACGAAGTAGCGAAGGTGGCGCAGTTCCATTGGATTGATCTGTTTTATATATGAAAACGACGCTTAAATATATATTGGACGGGGGGTAAGCGCAAACCTATCATCGGCCTATACCCCCTTCCGAATTGGCTTCCCACGGGGAAGCCAGCACCATGGCCTCTACGAATTCCCTTCCCTTGTCTCACGGCGCCGCCGCGGCACAGTCCGCTGCGCCCAAACTGCCCGCCGGCGTGTCGCGGGGCACCCGTGAATACGCGGTCATCAGCCGCGCGTTGTTCTTCGGCGGCTTTTCGACGTTCGCGCAGTTGTACTGCATGCAGTCGCTGCTGCCGCTGCTGACCACCACCTTCGGTATCACGCCTGCGCAGGCGAGCTGGTCGGTCTCCGCTGCCACGATGATGATGGCGCTTGGCCTGCTCGTCACGTGCGTGGCCGCCGACCGTGTCAGCCGCAAACGCATGATGACGATCGCGTTGCTCAGTTCGTCCGTACTGACGCTCGCCAGCGCGTTTTCGACCAACTTCGAAACCATCGTGATTCTCGCGGCGCTCAAGGGGCTGGCGCTGTCGGGCCTGCCGGCCATTGCGATGGCGTATCTGAGCGAAGAGATCGATCAGCGCTCGCTCGGCATGTCGATGGGGCTGTATATCGGCGGCAACATTCTTGGCGGCATGGCCGGCCGCGTGATGGCGGCCTTCGTCGCCGACCTGTTCTCGTGGCGCGTGTCGGTCGCGATGATCGGTCTGGTGTGTCTGGCGATGGGGCTGGAGTTTGCCCGCAGTCTGCCGCACTCGCGCCGCTTCACGCCGCGTCACATGACGGTGCGTGAGGCCATCGGGCATGCGCGCCGCCATCTGGCCGACCCCGCGCTGCTCGGCCTCTATCTGTTTGCGGGGCTGATGATGGGCAGCTTCGTGAGCGTGTACAACTATCTCGGCTTCCATCTGTCCGCCGCGCCGTTCCAGTTGCCGCATGCCGCCATCGGCGCGATCTTCACGATGTATCTGATCGGCGTGGTGGGCTCGTTCATCGCCGGGCCGTTGTCGGATCGACTGGGCCGTGCTCGTTTGCTCTGGGCGCTGGTTGCGCTGGCATTCGTGGGACTGATCGTCATGCTCGCGCCGCAGGTGATCGGTGTCGTCACCGGTCTGGCGATCTTCACCTTCGGCTTTTTCGGTGCGCACACGGTGGCCAGCAGCTGGGTGGGGCGCCGTGCAACCGAGGGCCGCGCGATTGCCTCGGCGCTGTACCTGTTCTTCTACTACATCGGTTCGAGCCTGCTTGGCAGCTACTCGGGCGTGATGCTGCGTGCGCACGGCTGGCACGGCGTCGTGGCGTTGCTGAGTGTTGCGGTCGTCATCTCGCTCGCCGTGGCGATCGCCATGCGGCGTGCTTACGGAAATACCAAGCCGGTGTGATCGCATCGGCGCTTGTGTAGCGCGACCGCATAACAAAACAGGCACCCGAGGGTGCCTGTTTTGTTTCCTGCTTGCTTGATTGCGTGTCTGCCTGACGTCTGTCCGGCTTAGGCCAGTTCGGCAATCAGTTCGATCTCGACGCAAGCGCCCAGCGGAATCTGCGCCACGCCGAATGCCGAGCGTGCATGCTTGCCGGCATCGCCGAACACTTCGGCAATCAGTTCCGACGCACCGTTCGTGACCAGATGCTGGTCGGTGAATTCCTGCGTCGAGTTCACGAGGCTCATCAGCTTCACGACGCGCTTGACCTTGTTCAGGTCACCCGTGTGGGCGTGCAGCGTTGCGATCAGTTCGATGGCCACGGCGCGCGCAGCGGCCTTGCCGTCTTCCACGCTGACGTCCTTACCGAGCTTGCCGGTCCAGATCTTGCCGTCTTTCTTCGGCAGGTGGCCCGACAGGAACACGGTGTTGCCGGTCTGCGCGCTCATCACGTAAGCGGCGGCGGGAGCGCCGGCGGTCGGCAGTTCGATACCCAGTTGCTTCAGTTTGTCGTAGACGGACATGTACGGCTTCCTTGCAGAGTCATTGAAACAGAGTCGTTGAAATCGATCCGGCAGGCCTTAGGCCGCGCGGCGCGTCAACGCGTCGGCGATCAGTGCGCCCAGACGTGAGACGCCCACTTCGATCTTCTCGGGCGGCACCGTCACGAACGACAGGCGCAACGTGTTCGACTGCGGTGTGCCGACGTAGAACGGGGCACCCGGCACGAACGCCACATTCTGCGCGATCGCTTTTTCCAGCAACTGCATGGTGTCGATGCCGGCGGGCAATGTCAACCAGATGAACATGCCACCGGCGGGCGTGGTCCACGTGGCGTCCTTCGGCATGTGCTTCTCGAGCGACGCAAGCATCGCCTTGGCCTGCGCCGCATAAAGGGTGCGGATCGACGGGATGTGGGTCTCGAGAAAGCCGTCCTTGACCACTTCATAGGCGATGCGTTGCGTCACGCTCGGCGTGTGCAGATCGGCCGCCTGTTTGGCCTGCACGAGCTTGGCGATGACGGGCTTTGGCCCGATGATGAAGCCCAGACGGAGCCCCGGGGCCAGCACTTTCGAGAACGAACCCATGTAGAGCACGTGATCGGGCGCCAGCGACATGAGGCTCGGCAGACGCTGGCCTTCGTAGTCGAGCTCGCCGTACGGATCGTCTTCGATGATGGCGAGACCCTCGCGCTTCGCAACGGCCGCCAGCGCTTCGCGGCGTGCCAACGGCAGACGGCGTCCGGTCGGGTTCTGGAAGTTCGGCATCGCGTACAGGAAGCGTGCGCCGCGCACCAGCTCGGGCGTGAGCGCTTCCGGCAGCAGGCCGTGGTCGTCCGTCGGCACCGACACGTAGGTGGGCGCAAACAGCGAGAACGATTGCAGCGCACCCAGATAGCTCGGCGCTTCGACAATCACGCGGCTGCCTTCGTCGATGAAGATCTTGCCGATCAGGTCGAGGCCCTGTTGCGAGCCGGTGGTGATGAGGACGTTGTCGGGCGTGACCGTATGGCCATCGCGCGAGTAGCGCTTGGCAATCCACTCGCGCAGCGGGGCGAAGCCTTCGGTGGCGCTGTATTGCAGCGCGGCTTGCGGCGACTCGGTCAGTACGCGCTCGGCGGCGGCGCGCATTTCGGCGACGGGGAACGTGGCGGGCGAGGGCAGGCCGCCAGCGAATGAAATGACATCGGGGCGTTCGGTGACCTTCAGAATTTCGCGGATCGCCGAGCTGGTCAGGTTGCGGGCACGTTCGGAATATTGCCAATCATGCATGATGGTCTCGCTTGGGTAAGGCGGCTGACCGGCCGTCAACATGGCGGGGTGTCGGTCGGAAAGGCCGCAAGTGTCAGGCGGTGCGGATGCCGGTCGCTTAGCGGCATGAGGCATCGCCTTGGGGGTAAGCGGTGTCCGGCGCAGGGGTCGCGCGCGCCGGACATCGCCTTCAGACCGGTTTGCCCGTGAGTCGCGAGGCGCCGATCTTCATGTTCTTGCCGAGTGCGATGGTCAGGACGACGCCGGCGGCGAAGAGCCATGTCGCGGTGTCGACCTGTTCGCCGAAAAAGAGGGCGGACAGCGCAATCGTGAAGAAAATCTGAAGCAATTGTACTTGGCCCACGCGCGCGATTCCGCCCATGGCGAGACCCGCATACCACGCGAAAAAGCCGATGAACTGCGAGAACAACGTGACGTAGGCGAAGGCGCCCCACGCGCGGCCGCTCACCGGCCACGGCTGCTGCCATGCGAGCCAGCCGACGGGCAGGGCCAGCACGGGCGCACAGACGACCAGCGCCCAGCAGATCACTTGCCAGCCACCCATCTCGCGGGCCAGCTTGCCGCCTTCGGCATAACCGAGCGCACCGATGATCACGGCGAGCAGCATGAGGCCGTCGGCCGCGTGCAATGTGCCGCCACCGGCGCGCAGGGCGAAGGCGATGACGAGCGCGCTGCCGAGCAGTGCGAATACCCAGAAGCCGCGCGACGGGCGCTCACCACCCAGCCAATAGGCGTAGATCGCCACGAAGAACGGTTGCAGGCCATTGACGACGGCGCCGTGCGAGGCCGGGATCGTCTTCATGGCCCACGCGGAGAACACCGGGAACGCCACGATCACGCCCAGCGAGGTGATCGCGAGGCTCTTCAATTGACGCTTGTTCGGCCACGGCTCGCGACGCCACCACAGCAGCGCGCCCGCGAACACGGCGGCCACGAGTGCGCGGCCCAGACCGTTGAGCAGCGGGTTGACTTCGGCCACGACGATGCGCGTCATCGGCAAGGTCAGGCTGAAGATGAGCACGCCGATCAATCCGATCAGCATGCCCCGTGATTCGCGCGAATTCATGTTGTCGCCTCTTTGTGTCTCTTTCTGGGGTACCGCCCGCCATGCGTTGTGTCGAGCGTTTGGTGGGTTCGGTCCGAACCCGTCCGCAATCGTCTTAATCGTTTAATTCGTACTAACGAAGCGAGCGCGGACCGTTCGGGGTTTCAAATTCGGCGACCAGTGTCGGCTCGACCAGCGTGGCTTCCACATTCACGAGACCCTCCGCACCGAGCCATGCCAGTTGATCGGCAATGGCCGTCGCCTGCGGATGGAAACCGCGCAGCAGCGTGACAGCGCACCCCGTCTCGGGCAGCGCATCGGCGGGGTGCTGCGGGGTGTCCCACTGGATCAGCGTAGGCAGCAGCCCCTGACCTGCGCCTTGCCACGAGGGCAGGCTTCCGTCGTCCGGCACACCGATCTGCCACGTCAACGCGCCGCGCTGCATGGCGATGACCGGTGCCAGCCGCTGCGGATACTGCGATTGCCAGCGCGGCAGTGAGCGCGGACGCTCAACGCGTGCCACCCAATGGGCCAGATACGGGCCACGTGCGAGACGCGTGCGCACCGCCTCGTCGTCGAGACCGAACCAGCGCGCGCGCTCGGGCGCGGGGGCGTCCGGGTCGATGGCGATGATTTCCAGATACACGCCGCCCCACAAGCCGAGCAGGCTGTTGTGCGTGCCCATACGGGCATGCTTGCCGCCGCGCTGCGGCACGACGTCGGTCAGGCCCAGTTGTTCGACGACGTGGGCTTCACCGGCGTCGAGCGTCTCGGCAGCAACGACCAGATGGTCGAGTTTCAGGGCGTTGTAATGGGCAGCGTGCGATGCGGTCATGTTCTGGTTCGACTCGGGCATTGGCGCAGCGGGTGCGCACAGTGCGTAACGTGGCAAAACCGTAAGCTTACTCCGCGCGGGCGCTTATGCCGCGTGGACTCGGTCAATCAGCCGCGCGACAGCACACGGCCGGCGACGCGTGCCGCCGTATCGCGCCACAGCAGGCGCCAGCCGAAGCGGCGCGCGGTGGTGCGTCCCGGCAGTGCGCTCAGCGACATCGTGGGCTGGCTCACCCGCAGGCGGGCACCGTCTTTCCATGTGCCCAGCCAGATTCGTTGACCGGCGCGCATCTCGAAGCTCTCGCCGGCACGCAGCCAATGGTCGACGCTCTCGCCTTCCACTGTCAGCCAAAGCAGTCCCTGCAACACTTGCAGCGATTGCGGCGTTTCGTTCTGCCAGAACACGGTTTGGCCCCCGTCCAGCTCGAAGAGTCGGATTTCACGCATAGCGGTCTCCAGTTGAGAGGACACTTTATCGGTTAACTCCGGTACAGTACCGGTACAGATATTCAGATAATTGACTGTACAGTTCGGGATTGACAGGGAAATTGGCTAGCGTAGAGTGGCGTGCCATGAGTGATGCGAGGCAGACACTTTCCCCGCAGACGGTGGTCAACCGTCCACGCGCGGGGCAAACACCCTTCTGCCTCGCAAGCGCTGGCGCCGGCACAACCGGCGACGCCAGCCTTCCCGACAAGGTGGATAGACGATGACAACGAACCACATTTCTCCGCTGGTACTGGCGGACAACGCCGCGCTGGACACCGCGCGCATGACACTCGTCGACCAACTCGTGCATTGGGCGAGCCTGCGTATCGAAGAGCGGGTGTTTTTGCCCGGCATGCGCATGCCGTCGATCCGCTCGCTGGCGGAAGACAAACACGTGTCGCGCTTCTCGGTGGTGGAAGCCTATGAGCGGCTGGTCGCGCAGGGGTATCTCGAAGCGCGCCGCGGCTCCGGTTTTTACGTGCGCGAGCGGCCGACGATGCCCCAACAGCTCGCGGCCGCGCCGATGGTGGCGAAGGGGCCGATCGATGTGCCTTGGCTCGTGCGCAACATGCTGCACACCGTGGCACCCGAGCGCGGACCCGGCATGGGGTATCTGCCGCCGAGTCTGCTCGACGCCGACATGATGACGTCGGCCATGCGTTCGATGAGCCGACAGTCGACGATGTACCTGTTGCAGGCCGGCAATCCGCATGGTTTCTTGCCGTTGCGTGTGCAGCTTCAAACGCAACTTGCGGAGCTTGAGATTGGCGCGCGCCCCGATCAGATCGTGTTGACGTCAGGCATTACGCAGGCGGTGGATTTCCTGCTGAAGCTGTACGTGCGTGCGGGCGATACGGTACTCGTGGGCGACCCGGCGTGGTTCGTGATGTTCGGGCGCATCGCCTCGCAGGGCGTGACGCCGATCGGCGTGCCTTATACGCCGGAAGGGATCGATGTACAGGCGCTGGAGCGTCTCGTGCAGCAGCACCGCCCCAAGCTGCTCATCATCAATTCGATTTTGCAGAACCCCACCGGCACGTCGCTGACGCCGGCGCGCGCGTTCCAGATTCTGCGGCTCGCCGAGCAGTACGACTTCATGGTGCTGGAAGACGATATCTACTGCGATTTGTGCCCGCCGCACCAGCAGGTGGCTCGGCTGGCGAGTCTCGATCAACTCAAGCGCGTGGTCTATCTGGGCAGCTTTTCGAAGACGCTCGCCGCCAATCTACGGGTGGCGTATATCGCGTGCTCGCCCGAGCTGGCGAAGACGTTTGTCGACCACAAGATGCTCGCCGGGTCGACCACGCCAGAGATCAACGAGCGCATCGTGTACAAGGCGCTGACGGAAGGGCACTACCGGCGGCACGTCGAGCGCCTGCGTTCGCGGCTCGACGAGGTGCGCGACAGTGCGCGGCGGCGTCTCGAACACATCGGCCTGCGCATGTTCGGCGATCCGACCTCCGGCATGTTCTTCTGGGCGGATACCGGCGTCGACACGAGTGCCGTAGCGGCAGCGGGCCACGAGGCCGGTTTTCTGTTCGCGCCGGGCGCGTTGTTCTCGCCGCGTCAGGCGCCGAGTACGTGGATGCGGATGAATGTGGCCTGCTCCAGCGACCCGTCGATGCTGGCGTTCCTGTCGCGGCAGTTGGAGCGGGCGGCCTGATGGGCTTTTGCCCACAGCGCCGCAAATTCAGCCAACTTCGCACAAATCGCCGCAAAATAACCCTCCTGCCGGCCTTGAAATGAGGGCCGGCCGTCCCTATGTTCCGAGCGGTACCGCGAAACTGGCAGCGCGCGCGCAAGTGCGCCGGGCCGCGGACCGCGACGACTATCCATTCATCTCACCGTTTCACGAGGGTTCTCGACCATGGCGCAAGAAACCATGAGCTTTCAGGCAGAAGTTAAGCAACTTCTGCAACTGATGATTCATTCGTTGTATAGCAACAAGGAAATCTTCCTGCGCGAATTGATCTCCAACGCCTCGGACGCCGCCGATAAGCTGCGCTTCGAAGCGATCAACGACGCGGCGCTGTACGAGCAGGACCCGGAACTCAAGATTCGCGTGTCGTTCGACAAGGACGCCCGCACCCTCACCATCGAAGACAACGGCATCGGCATGAGCCGCGATGAGGCCATCGCCCATCTCGGTACGATCGCCAAGTCGGGCACCAAGGAATTCTTCTCGCGCCTGTCGGGCGATCAGCAGAAGGACGCCGCGCTCATCGGCCAGTTCGGCGTGGGCTTCTACTCGGGCTTTATCGTCGCCGACCGCATGACGGTCGAATCGCGCCGCGCGGGCCTGCCCGCCTCGGAAGGCGTGCGCTGGTCGTCGGCCGGCGAGGGCGATTTCTCGGTCGAAACCATCGAACGTGCTCCGCGTGGCACGGCCATCACGCTGCATCTGCGCGAAGGCGAAGACGAGTTGCTGTCGTCGTGGCAACTGCAATCGATCATTCGCAAGTATTCCGATCACATCTCGCTGCCGATCGTCATGCGCGGCGAGTCGTGGGACGAAGAGAAGCAGGCCATGGTGCCGGCCGAGACCGATGAGACGGTCAATCAGGCCAGCGCGCTGTGGACCCGCAGCAAGAGCGAGATCACCGACGAGCAATACACGCAGTTCTACCAGCACATTGCGCACGACATGCAGGCCCCGCTCGCATGGACGCACAACCGCGTGGAAGGGCGGAGCGAATATACGCAACTGCTGTACGTGCCGGGCAATGCGCAGTACGACCTGTGGGACCGCAACTCGCAGGGCGGCCTCAAGCTCTACGTGAAGCGCGTGTTCATCATGGATGACGCCGAGCAACTGCTGCCGAACTATCTGCGCTTTGTGCGCGGGGTGGTCGATTCGGCCGATCTGCCGCTGAACGTGTCGCGCGAAATCCTTCAGGAAAGCCGCGACGTGAAGGCCATTCGCGAAGGCTGTGCCAAGCGCGTGCTGGGCCTGCTCGAAGATCTGGCCGAGAACCAGCAGGACAAGTACACGCAGTTCTGGGGCGCGTTCGGTCAGGTGCTCAAGGAAGGCGTGGGCGAAGATCACGCCAATCGCGAGCGCATCGCCAAGCTGCTGCGCTTTGCCAGCACGCACAACGATTCGGCGGAACAGAACGTGTCGCTGGCCGACTACATCGGCCGCATGAAGGAAGGTCAGGACAAGATTTACTACGTCACGGCCGAGAGCTGGGTGGCCGCAAGCCACAGCCCGCATCTGGAAGTGTTCCGCAAGAAGGGCGTGGAAGTGCTGCTGCTGACCGACCGCGTGGACGAGTGGCTGCTGTCGTATTTGCACGACTTCGACGGCCGTGCGCTGGTGAGCGTGGCACGTGGCGATCTGGATCTGGGCGCGCTGGAAGACGCCGGTGAAAAGGCCGCGCAAGAGAAGACCGGTGACGAACTGAAGCCGCTCATCGAGAAGATGAAGGACGTGCTCGGCGACAAGGCCAAGGACGTGCGCGTGACGTTCCGTCTGACCGATTCGCCGTCGTGTCTGGTGTCGGACGAGCAGGACATGAGCGGGACGTTGCAGCGTCTGATGAAGGCGGCTGGGCAGAAGATGCCGGAATTCCGCCCGATTCTGGAGATCAACCCGGAGCACGCGCTGATCAAGCGTCTGAGCGCCGAGAGTGCCGATCTGTCCGACTGGACGCAACTGCTGTTCGATCAGGCCATGCTCGCCGAAGGCGGCAATCTGGAAGACCCGGCAGCGTTTGTGAAGCGCACCAACGCGCTGTTGCTGGCGTCGCGCTGATCGGCTGATATCGGCGTTTCAGACAGCCGCAGGAAGTTGACGTGAAAGGAATGCCCGGTATCGAAAGATGCCGGGCTTTTTGTCATTCAGGGGCGCAGATGGCGGCCGCTTTCGCATCGGGTGGGCAGCGCACACCGGCGTCGGCCCCTTATAATTCCGACCCATGACTTTCCGATTCGATGTAAGCGGGCGGCACTGGCAGGCTGTCCCGTCGCCGGCGCTCTCGCGGCGTCATAAGGACTGGTTGACCCGGGGCGGGGCGCTCACGCGTCACCTGTCGACGCTTGGCCGGGTGAGTGTGCGTGTCGTCGCCGAGCGGGTGTTGCCCGCCGACGCAGACCAATGCCGCGCGATCGGCGTACCGTTGCGCACACCGATGTGGGCGCGCGACGTCATTCTGCTGATCGACGACGAACCCGTCGTCGTCGCGCACAGTGTCACGCCGCTCGTGCACAGCCGCTCGGTCTGGCAGGCGATGCGACGCCTGCGTACGCGACCGCTGGCCGATCTGCTTTATCACGACCCTACGGTGACGCGCTCCGTCCTCGTTTCACGTCCGCTGGGCCCGGGGCATCTGCTCCACGCCCGGGCGCGGCACGATGCCCGCGACCCGCTGATCGGCCTTACGCCGCGTGCACGGTTGTGGGCGCGCCGGTCGGTGTTTCTGCGGCATGGCGCACCGTTGCTCGTCACTGAGGCGTTTTTGCCACGATTCTGGCGCCGGCTGCAAGCGGCGCAGCTTGCGCGCCCCGCACACGCCGCCGTTTGAGCGTTTCATGACTGCCAAGCTACCCGGTCCACCCGATTCACCCAATTCACCCGATCTCAAACGGAATTTCCCGCCCGTGGTGGACGCGCACACGCGCGTGCTGATCCTTGGCAGCCTGCCCGGTGAAGTGTCGCTCGCGCACCAGCAGTACTATGCGCACCCGCAAAACCGCTTCTGGCATCTGGTGGGTGAGGTGATCGGCAAGCCGTTGCCCACGCTCGACTATGCGGCGCGGCTCGACACGGTGCGTGCGCATGGCATCGGGCTGTGGGACGTGGTGGCCGAAGCCCGTCGCGAAGGCAGCCTCGACAGCAATATCCGTCTGCATGCGGGCAGCGATCTGAGCGGGTTGATCGCCACGTTGCCGTCGCTGCGCGCGGTGGCGTTCAACGGCGGTACGGCGGGGCGCATCGGCCAGCGCGCACTGGCGCAAGGCGGCGTCACGATACCCGTCGTGTTGCTGCCGTCCAGCAGCCCGGCTTATACGATTCCCTATGCGACCAAACGCGATGCGTGGCTCGCACTGCGCGATTGGCTCGACATCGCATAACGAAGTCGCGCACGCAGTCAGCGCAGGGAACGTGCCGTCGCGTGGTGCGTGCGAAGGCTGTGTCGCGTGAACCCGGTACAATGCGATCCCATCGGAATTTCCCGAATCTCCCCGAAGGACTCATGACCCTCATCAAACGCAAATCCATCGAAGCCGAAGCGTTCGTCACCGAAGATCGCCCCGCCCGTCGTTACACCCCGCGCTTCGCGCCGGTGACGTTTTCTGAACAGGGTGGCGTGCGTTACCTGCATTTCGGCACGGCGTGGGTGCAAGGTGCGATGCGTCTGTCCAAGCCCGATCGTATCGAGCTGGAATACGCGCAACAGATGATGGCGTGGTTGCTGTTCATGCGCGCCCCGAAGCATGTGGTGCAACTGGGTCTGGGCACCGGCTCGCTCACGAAGTTTTCGCATCAGCAATTCCCGCGCACGCAAGTGACCGCCGTTGAGCTGAATCCCGCCGTGGTGATCGCGGCGCGCACGATGTTCAACCTGCCGAGCGATTCGCGTCACTTGAAAGTGATCGAAGACGACGCGTGGAACTTCGTGACCGACACCGCGAATCACGGCAGCGTCGATGTCCTGCAAATCGATTTGTACGACGCGACCGCGCGTGGTCCCGTGCACGACACGCCGGCGTTCTACAAGGCCTGCCGCGCGACGTTGCGCGCACCGGGCATGCTGACGATGAACCTGTTCGGCGATCACGACAGCTACCCGAAGAACATTCGCCGCCTGCGTCAGGCGTTCGACAACCGCGTGATCGAATTCCCGGAAGTGCACGACGGCAATGTGATCGTGCTGGCGTTCAACGGCCCGCTGCTGTCGGTCGAATGGAAGGACGTGGAAGCCCGCGCCAAGATCGTGGAAGCCGCAACGGGCCTGCCCGCCAAGCGCTGGGTCAAGCAATTGCGCTCGGCCAACGGTGACGGCGGCCCGGTGCTGACGATCTAAGGTCGACCCGCTGCCGTCGACACGCTGCCGTCGATCTGTTGGCTTCGATCCGACGGCGTCTCCCAGACGTGAAAAAAGCCAGCCGAAAGGCTGGCTTTTTTCATGGCACTGCGCAAAAACGCGTAGGCGTTATGCCGCGATCTCGTCGATGGTCAGTGCACCGCCGCCGGCAATCACGGCCAGCAGGCGATCGACGTTCGGGTGAGCGCCCGGACGATTGCGCGCGTCGGCGGTGTGCTCGGCAAACACGGCCAGACCGTGTTCGGCGGCAGTGGCGTCGAGCGTGCCGAAGGCTTGCTTCAGATAGTGATACACCGCGAGCGAGCCTTGCTTGCCCGGTGCGTTCTCGATGGTTGCCACGACGGCGCCGCTGCCATCGCGCAGTTCGATGCGGGCAATCCCGTCGATGCTGCCGGCCGCGGCCATCAGTGCGAGGTTTTCCTTGAAGACCGGGGTCGGTTCGATCACTGCCATTGTCTTACTACTCCTGAAATTGCCTGAAATTGCCTGACATCATGTCGGCGTCGAAATACGTTGCGGGCCGAATGGTATCACTTCGATACGCACCGGTTCAGGCGCGCCGCCACTGAAGAATCGCCAGCGTCACCACGCCTGCGATCAACCCCCAGAACGCCGAGCCGATCGACAGCAGCGTGAGCCCCGAGGCCGTCACCATGAACGTGATCAGCGCCGCTTCACGCTGCTTCGTGTCGCTCATCGCATTGGCCAGCCCGTTCATGATCGAGCCGAACAGCGCGAGCGCCGCAATCGACACCACCAGTGCCTTCGGGAACGCGGCAAACAGCGCGGCAATCGTTGCGCCGAACGTGCCCGCGATCAGATAGAACACGCCGCACCAGACGGCTGCCGTGTAGCGCTTGTTGGGGTCTTCATGGGCTTCGCGCCCAGTGCAGATGGCGGCGGTAATCGCGGCCAGATGAATACCGTGTGCGCCGAACGGGGCGAGCAAGACCGACGCAATGCCCGTGGTCGAGATCAGCGGCGAGGCCGGCACCTTATAGCCATCGGCGCGCAGCACCGCAAGGCCCGGTACGTTCTGCGAAGCCATGGCCACGACGAACAGCGGAATCGCGATGCTGATGGTGGCCGAGAGCGAGAACGACGGCGTCGTCCACACCGGTTTGGCGAGTGCGATGTCGAAGTGGCTGAAATCCAGCAGGCCAAGGCCGCCCGCGACGGCGGTGCCGACGATGAGGGCCAGCAGAATCGCGTAGCGCGAGGCGAAGCGTTTGACGATCAGATACGTGAAGAACATGGCGAGCACGAGCGCCGTCTGATGCTGTGCCGCGACAAAGATTTCCAGCCCGATGCGAAACAGAATGCCCGCGAGCAGCGCCGATGCCAGCGCCGGCGGTACGCGCCGCATGATGGTCTCGAAGCCGCCCGTCAGTCCGCAGATGGCAATCAACGCGTTGCAGACGATGAAGGCCCCAATGGCTTCGCTGTAGGGCACGCCCGGCAGCGACGTGATCAGCAGCGCAGCGCCCGGCGTCGACCACGCGATGACCACGGGCGTGCGGTAGCGCAGCGATAGTCCGATGGTCGTGACGCCCATGCCGATCGACAGCGCCCAGATCCATGAGGAAATCTGACCCGGCGTGAGGTGCGCGGCCTGTCCGGCCTGAAACATCAGAATGAGCGAGCTGGTGTAGCCGGTCATCATCGCCACGAAGCCGGCGACGATGGCCGAGGGCGAGGTGTCCGCGAGTGGCCTTAATGGTGGCAGTGGGGGCAGTGGCGGCAGCGGCGGCTGCGGCGTGGTACTGGACGTCATGAGTGTCTCGTGTTGTTTAGTTCTTATGATGGCGCGGGGCCGGCAGGGCTTACTTGCTGAGCGTGCGCATCGCCGTCTCGAGGCCGGCGAGGGTAATCGGGTACATCCGGTTCGCGAAGAGCTGGCGAATCACCGAAATCGATTGCCGATACTGCCATAGCGCCTCGGGCTCCGGGTTGAGCCACGCGTGCTTGGGGAAGCGATCGATGAAGCGGCGCAGCCAGACGGCACCCGCTTCCTTGTTGTTGTATTCCACCGAGCCGCCCGGTTGCAGCACTTCGTAGGGGCTCATGGTGGCGTCGCCCACAAAGATCAGCTTGTAGTCGGGCGGGTACTTGCGCAGCACGTCCCACGTGTCGAAGCGTTCGTTATGACGCCGCCGGTTCTGCCGCCACAGATAGTCGTAGACGCAGTTGTGGAAGTAGTAGAACTCAAGATGCTTGAATTCGGATTTGGCCGCAGAGAACAGCTCTTCGGTACGCGCAATGTGGTCGTCCATCGAGCCGCCCACATCGAGCAGCATCAGCACCTTCACATTGTTGTGGCGTTCCGGCACGAGCTTGAGATCGAGCCAGCCGGCGTTGGCCGCGGTCGCGCGGATCGTATCGTCCAGATCGAGCTCTTCGGCGGCGCCTTCGCGCGCGAACTTGCGCAGGCGGCGCAGCGCCACCTTGATGTTGCGCGTGCCGAGTTCGACCGTGTCGTCGTAATCGCGATAGCTGCGTTGATCCCACACTTTGACGGCCGTGCGGTTGCCGTTGCTCTCGCCGCCGATGCGAATGCCCTCGGGGTTGAAGCCGCCATTGCCGAACGGCGACGTGCCGCCAGTGCCGATCCATTTGCTGCCGCCTTCGTGACGGCCTTTCTGTTCGTCGAACAGTTCCTTCAGGCGCTCCATGAGCTTGTCGAGGCCGCCCAGCGCCTGAATGCGCGCCTTGTCTTCGGGCGAGAGCTCGCGCTCCATGCGCTTCTTGAGCCAGTCGAGCGGCACTTCGCCGGAGGCATCCACCAACTGCTGCACGCCCTTGAAGTACGCGCCGAACGCCTGATCGAACTTGTCGTAGTGCTTCTCGTCCTTCACGAGCGAGAGCCGCGCCAGATAGTAGAACTCGTCGAGCGAGGGCGCGATGACCTGACGTTGCAGCGCTTCGAGCAACGTCAGGTATTCCTTGACCGAAACGGGCAGCTTGGCCGCGCGCAGGGTGTAGAAGAAGTCGATCAGCATGACGGTGGCGCGCTTACCGGTTGGCGCGGTTCATGAAGACGAGGCGCTCGAACAGATGCATGTCCTGTTCGTTCTTGAGCAGGGCACCGGCGAGCGGGGGGATGGCCAGCTTGTTGTCGGCGCTGCGCAGCGCGTCGGGGCCGATCTCTTCGGCCATCAGCAGCTTGAGCCAGTCGATCAGCTCCGAGGTCGACGGCTTCTTCTTCAGGCCGGGAATCTCGCGCACTTCGAAGAACGTCGCCATCGCGGCATTGACCAGTTCATGGCGAATGTTCGGGAAGTGCACGTCGATGATCGACTGCATCGTCGACGGATCGGGGAACTTGATGTAGTGGAAGAAGCAGCGGCGCAGGAAGGCGTCGGGCAGTTCTTTCTCGTTGTTCGACGTGATGATCACGAGCGGCCGGTGGCGCGCTTTCACGAGCTGGCGCGTCTCGTAGACGTAGAACTCCATGCGGTCGAGTTCGCGCAACAGATCGTTCGGGAATTCGATGTCCGCCTTGTCGATTTCGTCGATGAGCAGCACCGTCTGTTGCTCGGCCTCGAACGCCTGCCAGAGCACACCCTTGACGATGTAGTTGGCGATGTCGCGCACGCGCTCGTCGCCCAGTTGCGAATCGCGCAGACGCGAGACGGCGTCGTATTCGTAGAGGCCTTGCTGTGCCTTGGTGGTCGACTTCACGTGCCATTGCAGCAGCGGCATGTCGAGCGCCGCGGCGACTTCTTCGGCCAGCATGGTCTTGCCGGTGCCGGGTTCGCCTTTGATGAGCAGGGGGCGTTGCAGGGTGGCCGCCGCGTTCACCGCGAGTTTGAGGTCGTCGGTGGCGACGTACTGGGAGGAGCCTTCGAAGCGCATTGTCAGAGCCGTCCGCAAACAGCCGGCCAACCGGCCGGGCAGGGAAAAACTTCAGTATAAGACAATGCACATACGGCTCGCTGGCGCTTTCAAAATGTCTTGCCGCATCAACAGCTTGCGAAAAAACTTCGGAGAACTGTGCGGGTCAGCCCCGAGTTTGCGCATTGGGGGGTGTGGGTTACAATCGATTGCTTTTTTCACGGGTCGTCTGCCTTGGAGTCGGGACGGCGACCTGCGTGTTGCGGGCCGGTATTCCAACCAAAAACGTTCCCAAGAAGACCATGAAAAAGTTCCTCACGATGATGGCGCTGGCGCTCGGCAGCACGTCGCTCACCGCGCTTCATGCGGCCGAACTCAAGCCCAATCCCGAGGCGGCAAAGGACAAGGTCGCCATGTGTATTGGCTGCCACGGCATTCCCGATTATCGGACCGCGTTTCCCGAGGTGTATCACGTGCCCCGGATCGGCGGACAGAATGCCAAGTACATCGAAAATGCCCTGAAGGAGTACGCCAAGGGCGATCGCAAGTTCCAGACGATGCATGGCATCGCAGCCACGTTGACCGAGCAGGACATCGTCGACATTGCCGCGTACTACGCGGCGCAAACGGCGTCGACGCCGGTCAATCCCCAGAAGTAAAACGTGCGTGGCTGAGGAGAACACGATGAAGCATTCGATGGCAAAGGCCGCACTCGCGGCGTCCCTGGCGCTCGGCGCCACGCTGGCCGGTCTGACCGGTGCCGCTCATGCTGCGGGCAATATCGCCAACGGCAAGGCACTCGTCGACAAGGGCATGTGCGTGAGCTGCCACGGCGCGAACCTGAACGCACCGATCACGCCGGAGTATCCGAAGCTGGCAGGGCAGTACGCCGACTATGTGTACAACGCGCTGCGGGCGTATCAGAACGAACAGAGTCTCGTCTTCGGGCGTAGCAACGCCATCATGAAGACGCAGGTGATGTCCAACCCGGCAACGATCGGCAAAGACGGCAAGCCGCGTCCGTTCACCTCGCAAGAGCTGAAGGACATGGCCGCGTATATCGAGTCGCTGCCCGGCGATCTGGTCACCAAGAAGTAAGGCGGGATAGCTGAATAGCGGCGTGGCGACGTAGCGAAGTTACGCGGCGTCGTTCAGAAAGCAAAAAACGACGGTTGCCTCACGGCATCCGTCGTTTTCTTCGTTCTTGTCGTTCTTGCCACGCCTGCCGCGCTTGTCGTTGTTATGCTGCGCGCTGGGCAACTTAACGCGAGGCTTGCTGCTCGATGCGTTGCAGATAGGCGTCGGAATCGGGCGGCTGGCCGCTGCGCTGCGCTTCCCACAGCGTTTGTCCCAGACACTCCATGATGCGGTGCTGCGCTTCGTGCGGGGAGTCGAGGCGGTTGGTCAGCTTCTCGTACGCAGCGCGAATGCCGGGCGGCTGATCGATCGAGACCTGTTCGCTGATCGCCAAGTGCATCGACAGGTGCAGGAACGGGTTGGTCTGGCCGCCTTCGGGCGAGTAGTCGCGCGCGCTGGCTTCTTCGGTGTCGCCCAACGCGTCGTGGTATTCCGGATGTTCGTTGATCCAGTCGGCGGCAATCGTTTCGAGCGGCGTGAGGATGTTGCCGTCGCGTTGCTTTTGCCAAGTCGTGCAGAAAAATTGCCGCACTTCATCGCGGCTGGGATTGAACATGGGGACTCCGTGGGGTTCTCGTGACGCCAAACAGGCCGTATTGTCGCTCAATTCGCTTAATCATGTCGCAGAGCCCCCAATCCTCCGCTATGCCTGCCACCGTCCAAAATGCCCGCCCGCCATCGGCTTGGGGCGGTATCGCGTTGATCGCGGTATCCGCGTCGGCATTCGGGGCGATGGCGATCTTCGCGCGTGCGGCCAGCGCGTCCGGCGCGGATCTCTTCGCCATGCTGCTGTTCCGGTTCTTCGTGGCGGCGCTATTGCTGCTCGTCTGGTGCCGGGTGCGGCGGGTGACCTTCCCGTCGCGGCGGCAATCGCTCGGTATCGCGTTGATGGGCGGCATCGGCTACGTGGGGCAGTCGTTGTGCTACTTCGGCGCACTGCAATACGCGCAGGCGTCGCTGGTCGCGTTGTTGCTCTATCTCTATCCGGTTTTCGTCACGGTGCTGGCGGCCATCTTTCTGCACGAGCGCCTGACGCCCGTGAAGCTCGGCGCGCTGCTGTTGTGCTCGCTCGGCACCGCGCTCACCGTGGGCGGCGGGCAGGGGCAGCCGCTCGGCATGGCGCTGGCCGTGGGGTCGGCGCTGATCTACTCGTGCTACATCGTGGTCGGGGCGAAGCTCACGCGCGGCGTGGATCCTCGCGCGACCGCGACCCTCGTGTGTCTGGCCGCCACCGTCTCATTCAGTGCGATGGCGCTGGTCCGTACCGGGCAGGGGCTGTCGCTGCACTGGCCGGCGAATACGGGCGGCTGGGCGGCGCTGGTGGCGATTGCCGTGTGTTCCACGGTCATCGCCATCCTGACCTTCTTTGCCGGCTTGCAGCGCCTTGGCGCCGGGCGTGCGTCCATGCTCTCCACGCTGGAGCCCGTCGTTACGGTGTTGCTCGCGGCCATGCTGCTAGGCGAAACGCTCACCGCCGCGCAGCTCGGCGGCGGCGTCCTGATTCTGGCCGGTGTGCTCTGGTTGTCGGCCCGAGGCTCGGCGGCCGCGTCCTGAAATCGCTGGTTCCGGCGGGCGCGCCGCGAATTTTGTCTCGCCAGCGACGGTCGCCGGGCAACGGTACAATCGCCGTTCGCTTTATGTGTCGCCACACGTCTTCGCTACACGCTTTAATTTGCGCTTCATTACCCGAGGTCATTGCCATGAGCACTATCGCCAAAGAATCCATCGCCCAACTGTTCACCGACGCACGAACCCACAATGAGTGGCTCGACAAGCCGGTCAGCGACGAGACGTTGCGTGAGCTGTACGACCTCGTGAAGTGGGGCCCGACGTCGGCCAACACGACGCCCGCGCGCATCGTGTTCGTCAAGAGCGCCGAGGCGAAGGCCAAGCTGATCGAATGCATGGCACCGGGCAACGTCGAAAAGACGCGTACGGCACCGGTGACGGCGATCATCGCCTTCGATCTGAAGTTCTACGAGCACCTGCCGAAGCTGTTCCCGAACGGTGCCGAAAAGATGGTGCCGATGTTCTCGGGCGACGCCGCCAAGGCCGCCGGTGCTGCGCACATGAACAGCTCGCTGCAAGGCGGCTACTTCATTCTCGCCGCCCGCGCGCTGGGCCTCGACACTGGCCCGATGGCCGGTTTCGACGCACAGAAGGTCAACGACACGTTCTTCGCCGGCACCGAGTGGCGCGTGAACTTCATCTGTAACCTCGGCTACGGCGATCACGCCAAGCTGTTCCCGCGCAACCCGCGTCTGTCGTTCGACGAAGCGGCTCGCATCATCTGATTTTTCTGACGTGCCGGCGCGACCGGCATGGCTTCGGAAGATCAAAACAAAACGGGCGCTCCCTGCGATGGGAGCGCCCGTTTTGCATGGCGGGTGCCGGTATTGCGTTGGCTTCGGCCGTCTTCAGTTTTTCGGCGCGGGCGTCTTCGGACGGAAGTCGCAGAGCGGCTCGATGGCGCAATGCCAGCACTCGGGCTTGCGCGCCTTGCAGACGTAGCGGCCGTGCAGGATCAGCCAATGATGAGCGTCGTGCCTGAATTCGCGCGGGATGACCCGCTCCAGCGCCAGTTCGACGGCCAGCGGGTCTTTGCCCGGTGCCAGACCGGTGCGGTTGGCCACGCGGAAGATATGCGTATCGACCGCAATCGTGTCTTCGCCGAAGGCCGTGTTGAGTACCACGTTGGCCGTCTTGCGGCCGACGCCCGGCAGCGCTTCCAGCGCTTCACGCGAGCGAGGCACTTCGCCGCCATGCAGATCGAGCAACATCTGGCACGTCGCGATGACGTTTTTCGCCTTGGTACGATACAGGCCGATCGTCTTGATGTAATCGGACACGCCGGCTTCGCCGAGCGCCAGCATCTTCGCGGGCGTGTTCGCCACGGCGTACATCTTGCGGGTGGCCTTGTTGACCGAGACATCGGTTGCCTGCGCCGACAGCAGCACGGCGATGAGCAACTCGAAGGGCGACGTGTACTCGAGCTCCGTCGTGGGGTTCGGGTTGAGTTGCTGCAACGTCTCGAACAGGGCTCGGCGTTTGGCGTCGTTCATGATGGCGGCGTGGGCGGTGGCGGCTTGGCTAAGCTTGTTGGCGGTGTGGCGCGTCGCGGCAAGGCGGTTTATGGCTTGTCTGGCGTCTTGTCTTGCTCGTCGGACGTACCGGTCAGGCTCAGGCGCTTGCGACGCGCTTCGGCTTCGTCGATCTGTGCCTGCACTTCGGCGGACACGTTCTCGGTGTTCTTCGGCCCCAAACCCTGTTCGGCGAGAGCGGCCTTCTTCTGCCGGGCACGTTCCAGCGCAGCCTGAATGATGGCCTGCTTGCGGGCGGCGGCAGCGGCAGCAGCATCTTCTGCGGCGGGTGGGGTCGCGGCGGCGGTTGCCGGCGTTGTCTCGCCCTGCGGGGCCGTCGAGGCAGTGGCGGCGTCCGGCGCGGCGGGGGCTGTCGGTGCCACGCGTGCCGCGCGGGCGGCCAGACGGGCTTCGCGCTCGGCCTTGTCCTTCGCGAGACGGGCCTGATGCCCCTCGAAATGCACGCGGGCTTCGTCGGCCTGCGTGGCCGACCACGCGTCCCAGCCGGTGCGCTCGCCGGTGACCGGCACCATCTCGATGCAGTCGACGGGGCAGGGCGGCACGCACAGGTCGCAGCCCGTGCAGCGGTCTTCGATCACGGTGTGCATGAGCTTGGCGGCACCGACGATAGCGTCGACCGGGCAGGCTTGCAGGCAGAGCGTGCAGCCGATGCACAGCGATTCGTCGATGACGGCACGCGGGCGCGGGCGTTCGACGCCGTTCTCGGGGTTGAGCGGGATCACCGGACGGCCGAGCAGCTTCGCCAGACGTGCAACGCCTTCGGCACCGCCCGGCGGACACTGGTTATAGCTGGCCTGCCCGCTGGCGATGGCGTCGGCATACGGCCGGCAACCGGCGTAACCGCACTTGGTGCACTGCGTCTGGGGCAATAGGGCATCGATGCGCTGCGCGAGCGCGTTGACTTCGGACACGTCTTTGTGGGGGATTCGGCGAAAAACGAATTATCCTGCATTTTGCGGAAACACTGAAACCGTTGTGCCATAATTCCGCCCGTTGAGAACGACCGGCCGATCATGACGACGCCAGAAACCAAGATCAAACGGGACCCCGAGCGTACCCGCCAGCGAATTCTGGCAGCTGCGATCGAGGAGTTTGCCGAGAGGGGTTCGAGCGGCGCGCGCGTGGACAGTATTGCGCGCCGAGCGGACATCAATGAACGCATGCTCTATTACTACTTCGGCAATAAGGACCAGCTCTATCTGGCGGTGCTCGAAGAAGTCTATGGAGAATTCAATCGCGCCGAACACGCGCTCAAGCTCGATGCGCTGCCCCCGCTCGACGCGGTCGCGGCGTTGGCCCACTTCGTGTGGGACTACTACGCCGAGCACCCGGCGCTGATCCAGCTCATCAACAACGAGAACCTGCACGAAGCGAAGTCGATGCGTCAGTCGACCGAAATTCGTCAGCAAGTCTCGCCGATCGTGGAATTGCTCGCGGAAACGCTCAAGCGCGGTGAAGTGAGCGGGGAGATTCGCACCGGCATCGATCCGGTCAATCTTTACGTGACGATCTCGGCGATGGGCTATTACGTGATGTCGAACCGCCACACGCTGTCCATCGTCATGGGCCGCGACGTGATGGCCGACGACACGCGCAAGACGTATTCGGCGTTCAACACGCAGGTGCTGATCGATTCGCTGCGCGCCCGCTGAGTTTTTGCATCGTTGGACAATGAAAAAACCGCCGTGTGGGCCGAAGCTCACACGGCGGTTTTTTGATATCGACTGACCGCTACCCTGATCAGCTGTTCTTGGCGATGAAGTCGCGGATCTGCGGGTAGATCACGTTGCGCCAGCGGCTGCCCGAGAAGATCCCGTAGTGGCCGCACGCCGGTGCCGTGAAGTGCGCCCGGCGCTTGGCCGGAATGCCCGTGCACAGCTCGTGCGCGGCCTGCGTCTGGCCGCTGCCCGAAATGTCGTCCAGTTCGCCTTCGATGGTGAAGAGCGCCGTGGTCTTGATGTCCTGCGGACGCACGCGCTGCCCCGACACATCCCACGTGCCGCTCGCCAGACTGAAGTCCTGAAACACCGTCTTGATGGTGTCGAGGTAGTACTCGGCGGCCATGTCGAGCACGGCGTTGTACTCGTCGTAGAAGCGGCGGTGCGAGTCGGCGTCATCGCTGTCGCCGCGCATCAGGTCCAGATAGAAATCCCAGTGCGACTTCAGATGGCGGTCCGGATTCATCGCGACAAACCCGGCGTGTTGCAGGAAGCCGGGGTAGACGAGACGGCCCGAGCCCGGATAGTTAGCCGGCACCGCATGAATCACGTGATTCTCGAACCACTCGTACGACTTGTTCGTGGCGAGCGAGTTGACCGATGTCGGGCTCTTGCGAGCGTCGATCGGGCCACCCATCATCGTCATGGTCTTGGGCGTTTTCTCGCCGTTCGAGGCCATCAGCGAAATCGCGCCGAGCACCGGCACGGTCGGCTGGCACACCGAAATCACATGCAGGTTTTCGGCGCCGATGTGGCGAATGAATTCCTGAATGTAGGCGACGTAGTCGTCCAGATGGAACGCGCCGTCTTCGAGCGGGACCATGCGGGCGTCGACCCAGTCGGTGATGTAGACCTTGTGGTCTTTGAGCAGCGTCGTGACGGTATCGCGCAACAGCGTGGCGTGATGGCCCGACAGCGGGGCGACCACCAGAACCACCGGGTCGTCCTTGAGCTGGCCGACGGCGCTGGCGTCATCCGCGTAGCGCTTGAAGCGCAGCAGCCGGCAGAAGGGCTTCTCCATCGCGGTCATTTCGACGACCGGAATGTTGTGCCCGTCGACTTCGACGGCTTTGATGTTGAATTCGGGCTTTTCGTAATCCTTGCCGAGCCGGTAGAGCAACTCGTAGCCGGCGGCAATGCGGGGGGCGCCGGGCATCATAGCGAGCAGGCTACCCGGGTTGACGAAAGTGGTAGCGGCCGCTTTGGCCCACGTGGTGAGGGGATTCAACCACGCGCGGTTGTACTCGTGAATCTGATACAGCATGTTGTGTGCCCTGAGGCGAGTGATGGAGGCAATTATGCAACCGTTTATCGCGGCTGTGCAACGCAGCATAACCCTGATGTATGGCATTTCCGCATCAGGACGATAGTTTTAGCTTATTCGACCCATTGTTATAAACTATCGTTGTTGCGGCGCAACATAATCAGGGCAAAGAAAAGCCCGCCGGTGAGGCGGGCTTTCTTATTCTGCCGCATGACACGTATGGCGCGGCGCAAGATCGCCGGGGCATCACGCCAAACTTGGCCCGATGTCTCCGCCCTTGCGCCTGCCGACGCGCTTAGCGCAGCACTTTGGCGATGGCCGAAGCGACGACGTCGATGTTCTTGTCGTTGAGTGCGGCCACGCAGATGCGGCCCGTGCTCACGGCGTAGATACCGAACTCTTCGCGCAGGCGCTCGACCTGATCGGCGGTGAGGCCCGAGTACGAGAACATGCCGCGTTGCTTGATCACGAACGAGAAATCGCGTTCCACGCCGTGGGCGCGGAGCTTCTCGACCAAGGCCAGACGCATGGCGCGGATGCGCTCGCGCATTTCGGCCAGTTCTTCTTCCCACAGGGCGCGCAGTTCCGGGTTGCTCAGGACAGCGGCAACCACCGAGCCGCCGTGCGTCGGCGGGTTGGAGTAGTTGGTGCGGATCACGCGCTTGAGCTGCGAGAGCACGCGGGTCGATTCGTCCTTGCTGCTCGTGACGATCGACAGGGCGCCCACGCGTTCGCCGTACAGCGAGAACGACTTCGAGAACGAGCTCGAGACGAAGAAGTTCAGGTTCGAGGCGGCGAACAGGCGCACCACGGCGGCGTCGGCGTCGATGCCGTCACCGAAGCCTTGGTAGGCGATGTCGAGGAACGGCACCAGCTTGCGGGCCTTCACGACTTCCACGACTTGGGCCCATTGGTCCATCGTCAGGTCGACGCCGGTCGGGTTGTGGCAGCAGGCGTGCAGCACGACGATCGTGCCTTCCGGCTCTTTGCCCAGCATGTCGAGCATGCCCGACAGGTTCACGCCGTGCGTTTCGGCTTCGTAGTACGGGTACGAGACGACGTTGAAGCCGGCTTGCGTGAACAGGGCGCGGTGGTTTTCCCAGCTCGGATCGCTGATGGCGACCGTGGCGTTCGGGTTCAGTTGCTTGAGGAAGTCGGCGCCGATCTTCAGTGCGCCCGTGCCGCCCAGCGCCTGCGCCGTGATCACGCGGCCTTCCGTCAGTACCGGCGACTCTTTGCCGAAGAGCATCTCTTGCACGGCTTTGTCGTACGCGGCAATGCCTTCGATCGGCAGGTAACCGCGCGGCAGGCCGGCGGCAACGCGTTGTTCTTCCGCTGCCTTCACAGCCTTGAGCAGGGGCAGTTTGCCTTCCGCGTTGAAATACACGCCCACGCCCAGATTCACTTTATCGGTGCGGTGATCGGCGTTGAAGGCTTCGTTCAGACCAAGAATGGGGTCACGCGGGGCGAGTTCGACAGCGGAGAAGAGAGTCATTTCGACGGCTCGAGGCAGTAGTGGAAAAATGCGGCACAAAAGTGTCAGGTGCAACGAAGCATTTTAACGAAGAATGCCCGCGCTTGTGGTAAACCGCAGGCCACACAGCAGGAATACATGGCATTTCGGCACGAAAACTGCCAATTTATGCCAGAAATTGGCGAGAAATCAGCCGATGGCCGGGATTGACGGCCGCCATGCGTGCCATTCGGCCGAGACTCGGATGTCCGTCCTTTAGTCGTCCTGTCACCCATGGGACTCTAGGAATTGACTGACGCGCTAGAATGGCAGATTACGTCTCTCAGGCTCGCACCCCCGCCATGATCCCTGCGGCTGACAACACGCTCGACGAGAGCAAGTTCCTGACGTTCCCCGATTCGCCTTACCAGCTTTACTGCCCGTTCCCTGCGGCGGGCGACCAGCCCACGGCGATCACGCAACTGACCGAAGGCATCGACGACGGTCTCGCGTTCCAGACGCTGCTTGGCGTGACCGGCTCGGGCAAGACCTTCACGATGGCCAATGTGATTGCGCGCATGGGGCGCCCGGCCATCGTCTTTGCCCCGAACAAGACCCTCGCCGCCCAGCTTTACTCGGAATTCCGCGAATTCTTCCCGCGCAATGCCGTCGAGTACTTCGTCTCGTACTACGACTACTACCAGCCGGAAGCGTATGTGCCGCAACGCGATCTCTTCATCGAGAAGGATTCGTCGGTGAACGAGCACATCGAGCAGATGCGGTTGTCGGCGACCAAAAGCCTGCTGGAGCGGCGCGATGTGGTGATCGTGGCGACCGTGTCGGCGATCTACGGTATCGGCAATCCGACCGAATACCACCAGATGATTCTGACGGTGCGTCAGGGCGACAAGATCGGGCAGCGCGACATCATCGCGCGCCTGATTGCGATGCAGTACACGCGCAACGAGACCGATTTCGGCCGTGGCACGTTCCGCGTGCGCGGCGACACCATCGACATCTTCCCGGCGGAGCACGCCGAGCTGGCGCTGCGCGTGGAGTTGTTCGACGACGAAGTCGACACGTTGCAATTGTTCGACCCGCTCACGGGCCGGGTGCGTCAGAAGGTGCCGCGCTTCACGGTGTATCCGTCGTCGCACTACGTCACGCCGCGCGATACGGTGCTGCGCGCCATCGAGACCATCAAGGCCGAACTTCGCGAGCGGCTCGACTTCTTCTATAAGGAAGGCAAGCTCGTCGAAGCCCAGCGGCTCGAGCAGCGCACGCGTTTCGATCTGGAAATGTTGCAGGAGCTGGGCTTCTGCAAGGGCATTGAGAACTACTCGCGGCATCTCTCGGGCGCGGCGCCCGGCGAGCCGCCGCCGACGCTGGTCGACTATCTGCCGCCCGACGCGCTGATGTTTTTGGACGAGTCGCACGTGCTGATCGGCCAGTTCAACGGCATGTACAACGGCGACCGGGCGCGTAAGGAAAACTTGGTCAACTATGGTTTCCGGCTGCCGTCGGCGCTCGATAACCGGCCGCTCAAGTTTGCCGAGTACGAACGCAAGATGCGCCAAGCGGTTTTCGTCTCGGCCACGCCGGCCGACTACGAGGGCAAGCGTTCAGGGCAGGTGGTGGAGCAGGTGGTGCGTCCGACCGGGCTGATCGATCCGACCATCGAGGTGCGGCCTGCGCGCACGCAGGTGGATGACGTGCTGAGTGAAATCAACAAGCGGGTGGCGGTAGGCGAGCGCGTGCTGGTGACGACGCTGACCAAGCGCATGTCCGAGCAGTTGACCGAATATCTTTCGGATAACGGTGTGAAGGTGCGTTATCTGCACAGCGACATCGACACCGTCGAGCGGGTGGAAATCATCCGCGATCTGCGGCTCGGCGCGTTCGACGTGCTGGTCGGGATCAACTTGCTGCGCGAGGGGCTGGATATTCCCGAAGTGTCGCTGGTGGCGATTCTCGACGCCGACAAGGAAGGTTTTTTGCGTGCGGAGCGTTCGTTGATTCAGACGATCGGGCGCGCTGCGCGTAACGTCAATGGCGCGGCGATCTTGTATGGCGACAAGATGACCGACTCGATGAAGCGCGCGATCGGCGAGACCGAGCGTCGCCGGGCCAAGCAGATGGCGCACAACGAGGCGAACGGCATTGTGCCGGTCGGCGTGAAGAAGCGCATCAAGGACATCATCGACGGCGTGTACGACCCGCAGGACGCCAAGGCGGAACTGGCCGAGGCGAAGGAGCAGGCGCACTACCAAGACATGTCCGAGAAGCAGCTTGCGCGCGAGATCAAGAAGCTCGAGAAGCAGATGCAGGAGCACGCCCGCAATCTGGAGTTCGAGAAAGCGGCAAAGGTGCGCGATCAACTGCTTCACGTCAAGGCGCTGGTATTCGGCACGGATGGGGCCAGCGAAGCCGAGTTGGGGCCGAAGCTCTGAAGCGGGTGTCGGACACTGATCCCTTCGCACCGGCATGCGTTTCCGGCGTCAGAATGACCGCATTGGTTAGTCTGACGCCGGATCTCCTGTTCGCCATATTCGCAACTCATCCACGGTTCCAATGAAAAAGACCTCAGTCCTCTTCGTCTGCATGGGCAACATCTGCCGCTCGCCGAGTGCCGACGGCATTTTTCGTCATCGTCTGGCAGAGGCCGGGCTGACCGATAGGGTGAGCGTCGATTCTGCCGGTACGCACAGCTATCACATCGGCCATGCGCCTGACGCGCGGACGCAGGCCGCGGCTGCCAAGCGCGGCTACGATTTGAGCGAATTGCGTGCACGCCGCGTCGAGGCGGACGATTTCGAGCGCTTTACGTGGATCGTTGCGATGGACGATGCGAACGTCGCCGACCTCACCGCGCAATGCCCCGCGCAATACCGGCACAAGATCGTGCGGCTGATGGACTTCGCGACGCGCCACGACGCGACCGAAGTGCCCGACCCGTATTACGGCGGCGAACGCGGCTTCGAAACCGTGCTCGATTACGTCGAAGATGGTCTGGACGGGCTGCTCGCCCGGCTTCGCGAAGCACGCTGAAACGGGGCGTTGCGCCAGATTTTTGGCCGCCAAACGCGCCTTCAGGGGCTATCATTCGGGCCATCGCTGTCCTAACTCGGCCTGATCGGCCCGAATTCCCCCGAAAGATGCTCAACACCCTTACGTCCTACTGGCGCAAATGGCGTGCTTCACGCCACGCGGGCCATCAACTCGATGAACTGCTCGCGCATGCGGATCCGACGGCACCGTTGGCCGTGCGCAATCAATGGCTGATCGAGTTGGCGCACTGGGTGCAAAAACGCGGTTCGCTCGCCAACGAAGCCCGCGCCGAAGGGGAGGCCGCCCGCTACCGGCCGCACACCCGCCTGCGCTACCTGCTGCAAATGCTCGATCGCAACCCGGCGTGGCGTTTGCCCGTCGCGCGCACGCTGCGCAGCGTCATCAACGACAGTGATGCGATTTCGCTGTTGTGCGATACCGGCATGCCGGTGCGCCCGGGCTTCTGGGGCGCGCTGGCCGAGCGCATCGAAAAAGCATTGATTCCGCCGCCGCCCACGCGCCGCGATCTGTCAGCCCTGTGTTCGCTGATGTTCCCCGATGGCGACGCCGCCGACTGGATCGGCGACATGCCGCCCGCGCTGCTGGCCGATCTCATCGCGCTGCTGCATTTCGGCGAGGCCGACGACGAAGACACCGACTGGAATCCCTTTGCGGAAGACCTGCTCGCCGCCATGCATCATCTGGTCGACCAAATCGCCTCGACCGGGTTGTCGCAGGCCGTGCGCTCGCGACTGACGTACCCGCGCGTGACGGAGTCGCCGTTCTATCGCCTCGGCCGTGCCATGCAAGGGCTGGAGGACGCCGGGCGAGAGCTCGTGCCGGGTGCGCCGCCGAGCCAGCGTTTCGTGCAGGAGCTCAACGTGTTTCGGGCGCTGCTCGACGATTGCGGCCGCGCCGTGCGGCAGGTGTACGCGCATCTGGACGAGAACGGCGTGAGCGTGGACATCGTGTTTCTGGTGGAGCGCGCGAAGTCGCGTATCCGCCGGTTGGAGCGGCTGCTCGAAGCGTGGCTGGTCGACAGCGATCACGCGACGGCGCGCGTGCGGCTGCTGGCCGATCTGGTACGCGCGAATCGGGCGAGCCAGAGCGTGGGAGAACTGGCGCGCACATCGTTCGGATTGCTGGCGCGCAAGGTAGTCGAGCGCAGCGCGGAGACCGGCGAGCATTACATTGCCCGCACGCGCCCCGAATACCTGTCGATGCTCAAGATGGCATGTGGCGGCGGGCTGGTGACGGTGGTCACGGTCTACGTGAAGTTTCTGATTACGAGTGCACACCTGCCGACGATTGTCGAAGGCTTCCTCGCGGGCGCGAACTACGCGATCTGCTTCCTGTTCATGCATTTCTGTCATTTCACGCTGGCGACCAAGCAGCCGGCCATGACGGCACCGGCCATCGCCAGCAAGCTCGACGATGTGGATACGGCCGCCGGCATGGACGCCTTTGTCGGCGAAGTCATTGCGCTCGTGCGGACGCAGGCGGCGGCCATCTTCGGCAATCTGGCGATGGTGTTTCCGTTCTGCCTGCTGGTGCAATGGGGCGTCTCGGCGGCGCTGGGTATGAATTCGATTCCGCCGGAAAAAGCGCACGCCACGCTGAATTCGTTCTCGATTCTCGGTGTGACGCCGCTCTTTGCCGCGATGACGGGCGTATTGCTGTGGTGCTCCAGCCTGATCTCCGGCTGGGCGGACAACTGGTTCGCGCTGCATGGCATCGGCGACGTGCTGGCGTACAACCGCCGTCTGCGCTTTGTTTTCGGCCGCAATGGGGCGGCGCGTATCGCCGATTGGTGCCGTCGCCATATTGCGCCGGTGCTCGGCAACCTCACGCTCGGGTTCATGCTCGGTCTGGTGCCTGCCGTACTGACTGCGTTCGCGTTGCCGTTCGAAGTGCGCCACGTCACGCTGTCGACGGGGGCGATCGCCACGTCCATCGGCGTACTGGGCCTGCCGGTGCTGCACGACGCCGCGCTTTGGCTGGCGGTGGCGGGGGTGGGGTCGATGGCCCTGCTCAACGTCGGCGTCAGTTTTGCGTTAGCATTCCACATGGCGCTCCGATCGCGTCCACTGCGGTTGGGTGACCGTCGGCAAATCCACCGCGCCATCTGGCGCGCCGTGCTGCGCAATCCACTGGTGCTGTTGTTTCCGCTACGCACCGCGAGCCCCGAAGCTCGTCCCGAAAAATAAGATTTTTCGCAAACGGACGAGGGAACTTTCGCAAAAAATGGGCCAGAAGTAGTTGACTAATTTCGTGGGGTATTTATACTTGACGAAAATAGTCGAGATTAATCCCCTGCATCATCATGAGACTTACCACGAAAGGCCGTTTCGCCGTTACGGCGATGATCGACCTGGCCATGCGCCAGGACGCGGGTCCCGTGACGCTTGCGGGCATTAGTCAGCGTCAGCGAATTTCCCTCTCTTACCTGGAACAATTGTTCGGGAAGCTTCGCCGCCACGAAATTGTGGAAAGCGTACGCGGTCCGGGCGGCGGTTACAGCCTGGCGCGCCGCGCGGAAGAGGTGACGGTCGCTGACATCATCATTGCGGTCGACGAACCGCTCGACGCCACGCAGTGCGGTAGCAAGGGCAATTGCGAAAAGGGCCAGGACGGCCATCGCGGTCATTGCATGACGCACGAGTTGTGGGCGACGCTCAACCAGAAGATGGTCGAGTATCTCGATTCCGTTTCGCTGCGCGACCTGGTCGAGCAGCAGCGCAGCAAACAGGCCCAACAGGCCGTGCTGCGCGACACGCGCGAGCCCGGCACCAGCCAGACCATCGCCACGCGCATTCCCAATTCGGTCTTCGATATGGCCCGTTCATAACAGGCGCCACGGCACGATCCTGGAGCACCCCATGAAAAACGACACCCTCAACCTTCCCATTTACATGGATTACAGCGCCACCACGCCGATCGACCCGCGTGTTGTGGACAAGATGCTGCCGTACCTGCGCGAGCAGTTCGGCAACCCGGCGTCGCGCAGCCACTCGTTCGGCTGGGCCGCCGAGCAGGCTGTCGAAGAGGCTCGCGAGGAAGTCGCGAAGCTCGTGGGTGCCGACCCGCGCGAGATTATCTGGACGTCGGGTGCTACCGAGTCGGACAACCTCGCCATCAAGGGTGCCGCGCACTTCTATCAAGGCAAGGGCAAGCATCTGATCACGCTGAAGACCGAGCACAAGGCTGTGCTCGACACCATGCGCGAACTGGAACGCGAGGGCTTCGAAGTCACGTATCTGGACGTCAAGGATGACGGCCTGCTCGATCTCGACGTTTTCAAGGCGGCACTGCGCCCGGACACGATTCTCGTGTCGGTGATGGCCGTGAACAACGAAATCGGCGTGATTCAGGACATCGAGACGATCGGTGAGATCTGCCGCGAAAAGGGCATCATTTTCCACGTCGACGCGGCACAGGCCACGGGCAAGATGCCCATCGACCTGAACAAGCTGAAAGTCGACCTGATGGCCTTCTCGGCGCACAAGACGTACGGCCCGAAGGGCATCGGCGCGCTGTATGTGCGTCGCAAGCCGCGCGTGCGTATCGAAGCACAGATTCACGGTGGCGGTCATGAGCGCGGCATGCGTTCGGGCACGCTGGCCACGCACCAGATCGTGGGCATGGGCGAAGCATTCCGCTTGGCGCGCGAAGAAATGGCCACGGAAAACGAGCGCGTGCGTATGCTGCGCGATCGTCTGCTGCGCGGCCTGACGGAAATGGAAGAAGTGTATGTGAACGGCGACATGGAACAACGTGTGCCGCACAACCTGAACATCAGCTTCAATTTTGTCGAAGGCGAGTCGCTCATCATGGCGATCAAGGATGTGGCCGTGTCGTCGGGTTCGGCGTGCACGTCGGCCTCGCTTGAGCCTTCGTACGTGCTGCGCGCGCTGGGTCGCAACGACGAACTGGCGCACAGCTCGATTCGCTTCACGGTGGGTCGTTTCACGACCGAGCAGGAAGTCGACTACGTGGTCGAGCTGCTCAAGGGCAAGATCGGCAAGCTGCGCGATCTGTCGCCGTTGTGGGAAATGTACAAGGACGGGATCGACATCAGCTCGATCCAGTGGGCCGCACACTGAGCATTCAAGGAGTTAGCCATGTCTTACAGCAAGGAAGTTCTGGATCACTACGAAAACCCGCGTAATGTCGGCTCGTTCGACAAGGGCGACGACGCGGTGGGTACCGGCATGGTCGGTGCACCGGCTTGCGGCGACGTGATGAAGCTGCAAATTCGTGTGAACGAATCCGGCGTGATCGAAGACGCCAAGTTCAAGACCTACGGTTGCGGCTCGGCTATTGCCTCGTCGTCGCTGGTGACGGAATGGGTCAAGGGCAAGACGCTGGATCAGGCGCTCGACATCAAGAACACGCAGATCGCGCAAGAGCTGGCACTGCCGCCGGTGAAGATTCACTGCTCGATTCTGGCCGAAGACGCAATCAAGGCTGCCGTCGCCGACTACAAGCAGAAGCACGGCGAGTCGGCCGAAGCTGCCAAGGCTGCCTAAGTCGTCGCATTCAGTCTTAACAAGGAAGCAGGCAAAGATGGCTGTCACATTGACCGAGAAGGCTGCGCAGCACGTTTCGCGTTATCTGACGCGGCGCGGCAAGGGCGTGGGCCTGCGGCTGGGCGTGAAGACGACCGGCTGCTCGGGCCTGGCCTACAAGCTGGAATATGCCGATGACGTGGAAACCGAAGACACCGTCTTCGAGAGCCACGGCGTGAAGGTGATCATCGATCCGAAGAGTCTGCCGTATATCGACGGCACCGAACTGGATTTTGCGCGCGAAGGCTTGAACGAAGGATTCCGTTTCAATAATCCGAACGTCAAGGATGAGTGCGGCTGCGGCGAGTCGTTCCGCGTCTGACGACGCGCCGGCTCGCGTGATCACCGGCTTTCGTCAGGACGACGAAGGCCAGTGGGTTGCCCGGCTGGCGTGTGGGCATGGGCAACATGTCCGGCATCTGCCGCCTTGGCAGATCCGGACGTGGACGCAAAGCCCGGCAGGACGCGACGCGATGATCGGCAGTGTGCTGACGTGTCGCAAATGCCAGCGCGGCGAACCACCGGATATGCCAGATACGCCAGATGCGCCAGATGCGTTCGACATACCCGAGCGTTCGCCGGCGAAGTAAGCGAGATTGGCGCTCCGACAGGTTCGGAGCGGTAGTAGCGTAGGCAACAAGGCGGCGCGAGCCGCTTTTTTTACGGGCTGACGCTAGAGACGATGGTGCGATGACTGCATTGACTGACAACTATTTCACGCTGTTCGAGTTGCCGCAGCGCTTTGCGCTCGACATCGAAGCGCTCGAGACGGCGTACCGCGCGGTGCAATCGCGGGTACACCCGGATCGCTTTGCGAGCGCGAGCGATGCCGAGCGCCGGGTCGCCATGCAGTGGGCGGCACAGGCCAACGCCGCGTATCGCACGCTGCGTGACCCGTTGCAGCGCGGCACCTATCTGTTGACCTTGCAGGGCATCGACGTGGGCGCGGAGAACAACACCGCGATGGCCCCCGATTTCCTGATGCAGCAGATGGAATGGCGTGAAGCCATCGACGACGCCGTCGCCGCCCGCAATGTCGGCGCACTCGACGCGCTGGCGAAAACGCTGCGCGACGACCGGCGCACCCGCCTGACCAAACTGGGTGAATGGCTCGACAGCGCCGCTTGGCAGCCGGCCGCCGAAGCCGTACGGCAACTGATGTTTATTGCGCGCGCCGAAGAAGATATCGCGCAGCGCATCGAAATGCTGGAAAACGCGTGACGGCCCGGTGCGGCGCCGTCACATGATTCTGAGAACCGCTTGAGAACAAGGGTGCACGCGCCTGCGCGTCGCCCGTATTGCAAAGCTATGGCCCTTCTGCAAATTTCCGAACCCGGCATGTCCCCCGCGCCGCACCAGCGGCGACTCGCCGTGGGCATCGATCTCGGCACGACGCATTCGCTCGTGGCCGCCGTGCGCAGCGGTGTCGCTGAAGTGCTGCCCGACGAACAGGGCCGCGTCTTGCTGCCCTCCGTCGTGCGCTATCTCGGCGGTCCCCGCACCCAGATCGGCTACGACGCCAAGGCGGCTGCCGCCACCGATCCGCGCAACACCATCGTTTCCGTCAAACGCTTCATGGGCCGGGGTCTGGCCGATGTCGCCCACGCCGACAACGCGCCGTACGATTTCGTCGACGCCCCCGGCATGGTGCAGATGAACACGGCCGGTGGCGTGAAGAGCCCGGTCGAAGTGTCGGCCGAAATTCTCGCCACGTTGCGCCAGCGCGCCGAAGACACCTTGGGTGACGATCTCGTCGGCGCGGTGATTACCGTGCCCGCGTACTTCGACGATGCCCAGCGTCAGGCCACCAAGGACGCCGCGCGTCTGGCCGGTCTGAATGTGCTGCGTCTGCTCAACGAGCCGACGGCTGCCGCGATTGCCTACGGTCTGGACAATGCGGCCGAAGGCCTCTACGCCATTTACGATCTGGGTGGCGGCACGTTCGACATCTCGATTCTTCGTCTGACGAAGGGCGTGTTCGAAGTGCTCGCCGCCGGCGGCGATTCGGCGCTCGGTGGCGACGATTTCGATCAGGTGATCTACCGCTGGGCCGTGGGCGCTGCGGGTCTCGACGCTGCTTCGCTGACCTCGCAGGACGTGCGCGCGTTGCTCGACTACGCCCGCACGGCAAAAGAAGCCCTGACCGATGCGCAAGACGCCGACATCGCGCTCACGTTGTCTGGTGAGCGTCAGGTCGCGTTGAAGCTCACGCGCGAGCAGTTCACCGAACTGGGCGCACAACTCGTGAACCGCACCATCGGCCCGATGCGCAAGGCATTGCGCGACGCGGGTATGGGCCCGGAAGACGTCAAGGGCGTGGTGCTGGTGGGGGGCGCGACGCGCATGCCGCAAGTGCGCGCAGCCGTTGCCACGTTCTTCGGCCGTGAACCGCTGGTCGATCTCGACCCGGATCAGGTCGTGGCGCTTGGCGCGGCGGTGCAGGCCAATATGCTCGCCGGCAATCAGGCCGATGGCGACGAGTGGCTGCTGCTCGACGTGATTCCGCTCTCGCTCGGTGTCGAGACGATGGGTGGTCTGGTCGAGAAGATCATCCCCCGCAATGCCACGATTCCGGTCGCACGCGCGCAAGAATTCACCACGTTCAAAGATGGCCAGACGGCCATGGCGATTCACGTGCTGCAAGGCGAGCGCGAACTGGCGGCCGATTGCCGCTCGCTCGCCCGCTTCGAGCTGCGCGGCATTCCGCCGATGACCGCGGGCGCTGCGCGCATTCGCGTGACGTATCAGGTCGACGCCGACGGTTTGCTGTCGGTGGCGGCACAAGAGATGCACTCGGGCGTGGCCGCGTCGATCGAAGTGAAGCCGTCGTACGGTCTGGCGGACGACGACATCGCCCGCATGCTGCAAGACAGCTTCGGCTCAGCGGAAACGGACATGCGTGCCCGCGCCTTGCGTGAGCAACAGGTGGATGCCGAGCGTCTGCTCGTGGCCATCGACAGTGCACTGGCCGCCGACCCTGAATTGCTCGACGCCGATGAGCGTGCCGAGATCGACGGCCTGTTGGCCGACCTGCGCCAGAAGGCGTCGGGCGACGATCAGATCGCGATCAAGACGGCCACCGAGACACTGTCGCAGGCGACCGACGCCTTTGCCGCGCGTCGCATGGACAAGAGCATCCGCGCAGCGCTGGCCGGCCGGCGCGTGGCGGACATCGACAAACTGTAAGACACACACGGAAACTGCAAGCCATGCCACAAATCGTTGTATTGCCTCACGTCGAGCTGTGCCCCGAAGGGGCCGTGCTGGAGGTTGCACCGGGCACCACCGTGTGCGACGCGCTGCTCGCCAACGACATTGAAATCGAACACGCCTGCGAAAAGTCGTGTGCCTGCACCACTTGCCACGTGATCGTGCGCGAGGGCTTCGAAGCGCTGCAACCGGCGGAAGACGAAGAAGAAGATCTGCTGGACAAGGCGTGGGGGCTGGAGCCGACGTCGCGCCTGTCGTGCCAGACGCCGATGCCGGCCGACACCGACCTCGTGGTCGAAATTCCGAAGTACACGATCAACCACGCCAAGGAAAATCACTGAGCGTCGCGGTATCGCGTCGCCACGTGAAATGCCAGACAAGAACGAGGAGCTTGCCCCATGAAATGGACCGACATTCAGGACATCGCGATTGCGCTCACCGACGCGCATCCCGACGTTGACCCGCAATACGTGCGCTTTACCGATCTGCATCAGTGGGTCATGGCACTCGACGGTTTCGACGATGCCGCCGACCGTGCCGGTGAGAAGGTGCTCGAAGCCATTCAGATGGCGTGGATCGACGAAGCCCGCTGATCGGCCGCGCCGCAGATCATTGCGATGCCGTCAAAACAAAAGCCGCTCGAAAGAGCGGCTTTTGTGTTTCTGCGAAGCGTGCGATGTGACTGTTAGCTAGCGCGCACCAGTCCGTTGCCCTCCAGACGCACGCGGTCACCCGGTTGTACGCCCGGCGCTTGCTGATACGTCCAGTAGCGGGTCTTGCCGGTGTCCATGCGCACGTAGACGCGATACACAGTGTCCGAGCGCACGTTCTTCTCGACCTCGTTGCCTGCCAGACCGCCACCAAGCGCGCCGACCACAGTCATCGCCGTGCGGCCGTTACCGGCGCCGAACTGGTTACCGATCAGGCCACCGGCGACAGCGCCCCCGACGGCACCCAGACCCGTCGCATGGCCTTGCGTGCGGATCGGCTGCACCGACTGCACCGTGCCGCAGCTCGAGCACGCCGCAGCCTGTTGCTGCGCCGGCGGGGCCGACTGTTGCGCGTACGACGGCTGCGGTGCCGGAGCACGCTGCGGGGCTTGCTGTTGGGCGTATTGGGCCTGTTGTGCCTGCTGTGCCGCCTGAGCCTGCTGCGCCTGTTGGGAAGCCGTGGCGGATTGGGCAGACGACTGCGGCGGCGTCAGCGCATATTGCGAGCTGGGCGAGTTGGAAGCGTCGCTCGTCGGCGCAGGGCCGTTGGTGCTCTTCGCCGAGGGCAGCACGCCCGTAATGGCGGCAACGCCGAGCAAGCTGACGACCACGATGCTGCCGGCGGCAGCAGCGATCAGCGGATGCATGCGACGCGGTTGCAGATCGTTATCCATGTTGTTTTCTCCATCGTGTGGTTGGCGAGCCGCCTTGCTGTCCGGCCTTTTGTCTTTTTCCGGCCGGTAGATGCCTCGGAATCCGTGGCATCCGGATGACACCGTGTTAGCGTTCACGGTGCGCATCAAGTGATCTCGCATGTCGGAAGTGTCCGTCACGGCAAGCGCGGCAACCGTTTCATTTTGTAACGCGATGTAAGATGTTTCGCGTGCCGGACCACCCGCACGGTACGTATAGGATCGTGTAAGTCAATGAAATACAGGGGATTTTTCGGATGTGTCCTATTCCGGGCACTTGTCGTGCACCGGAACGTCCTAACAAATGAAACAGATCTCGACGCGACTCATGACCGATACCTTGCCACTGCTGGACGCGCCGCTGGACAGCGCGAATCAACTTCATCTCTATCCGTACGTCGTACCCGGTGACTGGGTGGATGCGTGCGATCCGAACGGTGACGTCAGCGAACCGTTTTCCGACGACGTCTTCCTCACGCTGGTGTTGGACGGCCCTCAGGGCCTGCGCCGTTTGCAGGGCAGCGATCTGGCCGCCGCCGGTATGACGTTCGAAGATGCGTTCGCTCATGCGGCGTCCAATCTGTCGCGCGCGTGGAATTCACGTCACTTCGAATTCGGCATTGCATGCCTCGACGACGGTACGCATTTCGGCGGCTCGCGCGGTAACTGGATGGCCCCGGCGGGCGCCTTGGTACTCGGCAACTTGTATCAGTCGATGGTGGCGCACTTCGGTGTCCGCGAATTCGCTGCCGTGGCGGTGAACCGTACGTTCCTCGTGGCGTTTCCGACCGATGAGAAGACGCTGTCGTCACTCGCGTTGCGTCAGTTGGTCGAGGAATCGTCGAACGGCTCGATTCATCCGATCTCGCGCACGTGGCTGCGACTGGATGGCGGCTGGCCGTCCGCCTATCGCGGCGTGCCGGTTTTCTGACGCGCACATTGGCGTGCCGGGCGCGTGTTCACGTTTCGCGTAACACCGCTCAGATACGCGATAACGCGGAGTGTGCAGAATCCTAGACTCCTTGGCGGCACAATTCGATGCCGCTACAGGAGAAACACATGCCTGCTCTGAGCACTTCAGGAATGTCGGCGTCGGCGCTGTCCGCGCCGTCGCTGACGACGGTGATCGCCGGTGCGTGGGTTGCGATGTCCGATACCCCGCGCGTTGTCTTTGCCGACGATCTCAGCGACGTTCGTGTGGCCCCCGATGCGGGCGGTGAGCGCGTACTGCGCCGGGAAGACTGCGCGACGTGGCTGCCTATGCGGGCCCCCGCGGACGTTCAGTCGGACGGGCGCACGATCATGCACCTGCATTCCGAGCCGGATCGCATCGGCTTTCTGTCCGAAAACAGGGTCGGCGCGTTTTGGGTCGAGTTACTCGATGTGGTCGCCTCGATGGACGGGTGTCCTAACGGTCTCGACGGTAAACAGCTCGTTGATGCACTGGAGGAACGCATGGCGTGTCTCGGCATCGCGGCGACCGAGGCCACGCAGACATCGAGCGGTCACGACGAAGGCAGCGAAGGCGGCGAGCCGGGCACGAACCGTACGCGGGCCAGCGAATTCCCCGTCGCCGAGTCGATGTCGATGCCCTCGATCTACATGCGCCACGACGGTTACCAGCCGGGCACCATGGCGGCGCTGGAATATGACTTGGGCTGGTGGGCGCTCATGCCCACGTGGAGCCGGGTGACGAAGGTCGACGAAAGAACGTGGCACGACAACCCCAATCCGGCGCTGTTTCGCGCGACCGGACGCGACATCCTCCATCGCTTGCCCGTCGACCCGTCACGGCTCAATCCGGCGAGCGGTGTGGCCCGGATATTGTCGTTGCACAGTCACGCGGCGGGATTTTCCAACTGCCTCACGAATGTGACGCGTGTGGCCTCGCGAACGGGGGAGGGCGGGGCGCCGGTGCCCGCCATCGAGACCTCGCTGTTCGAGCGCCGCTGCCCGGGGGACTGGTGGCGCGCTGCGGATGCCCGGCGTCCCGGCCGTGATGCGCTGACGTTGCACGCCAACGCGTGCCGCGAGCGAACGACGACGGATGCACCGCCTTCGTCTTGATCCATTTCACCGAACAACCGCATAAAAAAATGCCGCAGCGAATATCGCTGCGGCATTTTCACATTCAGCCATCCGGCCAAGCGGCCCGGACGTGGGCGACGCTCAGTCTTCGCGGCGCAGGTGCGGGAACAGCAGCACGTCGCGAATGTTCGGGCTATCGGTCAGCAGCATGATCAGGCGATCGATGCCGATACCGCAGCCGCCCGTCGGGGGCATGCCGTACTCGAGCGCGCGGATGTAATCGGCGTCGTAGTACATGGCTTCTTCGTCGCCGGCATCCTTCTGCTCGACCTGCGCACGGAAGCGTGCAGCCTGATCTTCCGGATCGTTCAGCTCCGAGAAGCCGTTGGCGATTTCGCGGCCCGTCATGAACAGCTCGAAACGCTCGGTGATGCCCGGCACCGTATCCGATGCGCGTGCGAGCGGCGAGACTTCCACCGGGTAGTCGATGATGAACGTCGGCTCCCAGAGCTGGCTCTCGGCAGTCTCTTCGAACAGCGCCAGTTGCAGCGCGCCCAGACCGGCGTGCTTGAACTGCGGTGCGTCGACCTTCACGCCGTACTTGACCAGCGCACCACGCACGAACTCGATATCGGCCAGTTGCGCGTCGGTGTACTCCGGCGCGTACTTGCGAATCGCTTCGACGATCGTCAGGCGATGGAATGGCTTGGCCAGATCCAGCTCGCGGCCCTGATACTGGATGGTCGCGGTGCCGAGCGAATCGATGGCGGCGCGGCGGATCAGCGACTCGGTGAAGTCCATCAGCCAACGGTAATCCGTGTAGGCCGCGTAGAACTCCATCATCGTGAATTCCGGATTGTGGCGCGGCGACACGCCTTCATTGCGGAAGTTACGGTTGATCTCGAACACGCGCTCGAAGCCGCCGACGATCAGGCGCTTCAAATACAGTTCCGGCGCGATACGCAGGTACATCTGCATGTCGAGCGCGTTGTGGTGCGTGATGAACGGCTTGGCGGCGGCGCCCCCCGGAATCGGGTGCAGCATCGGCGTTTCGACTTCCATGAACTCAGCATCGGTCATGTACTGGCGAATCGACGCGATGGCCTTGGCGCGCGCGCGGAAGGTGTTGCGCGTTTCGGGCGAAGTGATCAGGTCGACGTAGCGCTGACGGTACTTAGTTTCCTGATCCGACAGCCCGTGGAACTTGTCCGGCAGCGGGCGCAGCGCCTTGGCGAGCAGTCGCAATTCCGTGACCTTGACCGACAGTTCGCCGGTGCGGGTGCGGAACAGCGTGCCGCGTGCGGCGATGATGTCGCCGATGTCCCAGCCCTTGAAGGCGGTCATCGAATCGACGCCGACGTCGTCGCGGCTGATGAAGAACTGGATCTGGCCGCTGCTGTCCTGCACGGTCGCGAAGGCGGCCTTGCCCATCACGCGCTTGAGCATCATGCGCCCGGCCACCGACACGGCGACGGGTTCGGCTTCGAGAACGTCGTTCTGCACGTCCACGTAGCGCGCCTGCAAGTCGCCGGCGTGCTGCTCGGGGCGGAAGTCGTTCGGGAAGGCGACGCCCTCGGCACGCAGCGCCTGAAGTTTCTCGCGACGTTCCGCGATCAGCTTGTTGTCGTCTTGCGGGGCGTCGTTGGCCTGGTCTTGGGCCGGAGTGTTTTGATCGGTCATGGTGCGAACGATGAGGTTATTCGGTAAAGCGCAGCGTGTGGAGCAGGGCGTTTTTGAGCGAGCCGTCAGGTGAGCCCAGCCAGATCAGTTCGGTGCGATCCTGATGCATGCCGGCATTGGCGGCAGCACTCGGATCACGCACAAACAGCGCCGCGATCGACTGCGAGCGCGGTTCGTACAAAATATGGACATACTCGCTCGGGCAGTCGTGCGGCTTGCAACTCTGCACGAGCAGCCAGGGCTTGCCGGCGACCGTCACACGTTGCGACGGTGTCGACGTGCCACCCTGACGCACCCACGTTGGCAGGTTGCGCGGCGTCACGATGCGCGTATAAGCGCCCGAAAAATCCGGACGCTTGAGTAATTCGTGCAGATACGGCCCCGTGTCGGGGCTTGGACCCGGCGCGCCCGGTGTACTGGCCGGGCCCGCCATGGCGGCGCGTTGCAGACACAACGCACCGACCACCCACACGGCTAGCGTGCGGACAAACGCCATTCCTTACACTCCCTGCTTGAGACTCGCGGAGATGAAGTCGTCCAGATCGCCGTCGAGCACCTTGCCGGTATTGCCGGTTTCCACGCTCGTGCGCAGGTCCTTGACGCGCGACTGATCGAGCACGTACGAGCGAATCTGGTGACCCCAGCCCACATCGGTCTTGCTCGACTCCAGCTTGTCCTGCTCGGCGCGACGCTTGCGCATCTCGTGTTCGAACAGGCGCGAGCGGAGCATGTCCCACGCTTCGGCGCGGTTGCGGTGCTGCGAACGATCGTTCTGGCAGGCCACGACGATGCCGGTCGGGATGTGCGTCAGACGCACGGCGGAGTCGGTCTTGTTGATGTGCTGACCGCCCGCACCCGAGGCGCGGTACGTGTCGGTACGCACGTCGGCGGGGTTGATGTCGATCTCGATCGAGTCATCCACTTCCGGGTACACGAACAGGCTGGCGAACGACGTGTGACGGCCGCCCGACGAGTCGAACGGCGACTTACGCACCAGGCGGTGCACGCCGGTTTCCGTGCGCAGATAGCCATAAGCGTAATCGCCGGTGACCTTCAGCGAGGCGCTCTTGATGCCGGCGACGTCGCCGTCCGACACTTCGAGCACTTCGGCCTTGAAGCCCTTGCGTTCGCAATAGCGTAGGTACTGGCGCAGCAGCATGCCGGCCCAGTCGTTGGCTTCCGTGCCGCCGGCGCCGGCCTGAATGTCGATGAAGGCGTTGTTCGGGTCGGCCGGGTTGTTGAACATCCGGCGGAACTCCATGTCGCCCACGCGCGCGGCGAGCACCTGCGTGTCGCTTTCCAGCGCCACCAGCGAGTCTTCGTCGCCTTCTTCGCGGGCCATGTCGAACAATTCCTGCGTATCGGAAAGGCCGGCGTCGAGCTCAGTCAGGTTGGTGACGATGCTGTCGAGCGCCTTCTTTTCCTTGCCGAGCGCTTGCGCACGCTTGGAATCGTTCCAGATGTTCGGGTCTTCGAGTTCTTTATTGACTTCAATCAGGCGGGCTTGTTTGACATCGAAGTCAAAGATACCCCCTGAGCTCGCCGACGCGGGTGCGCAGGTCGGCGAGGAGGGATTCAAGTGCGTTTAGGCGTTCGGCTTCCATGTGTGATGACAGGTGCGAATTCGGTGAAAACCGCGATTATAACGCAGCGAAGGCCCCAATCCGGGGCCTTTTGGCGACTTTCGACGCATTGCACCTGCCTGATCGATGGGGCCCGATGGGGCCCGGCGCTCGATCTCGACTCAGCGTGCCTGATGGCGCAGGCCGAAGGCGTCGCGCGCGTAACCGATGTCGGCGAGCGTGGCGTCGTCGAGTGCGGCGAGGGCTTCGGCTTGCAGCCCTTGTTCGTAACGCACGCGCCACTGGTCGACGGTACGGAAGAACAGACTGAGCGGCGTGGTCTGCGCGAGCACGGCAGACGGCACGTTGGCGTTGACGGCTTGGGTGGCATTCGCGGCATTAGCGGCAGACAGCGGGCGGAACATGATGTGACTTCCTTTTCGGGTGCGTTGCGCAGTGCCAGTGGCGGGATGCTGTGGCGGCAACGAACTAGGGATAACCCGAAGCTTATGCCTTCTGCGGGTACTAAAAAAGTGAAATGTTGAGTATGATTTATTCACTAGTATTGAAGTGTCGACGCACGACGACACACCCCGAGATCATTCAGCGAGCCCGGCACCATGGATTTTCTGCAACTTCAAACCTTCAAGGCCATCGTCGACGAGGGCAGTGTGCTGGGCGCCGCCGAAGCGTTGCACTGTGTGCAGTCGAACGTGACGGCCCGTATTCGTTCGCTGGAACACACGGTGGGCGTGAAGCTGTTCCACCGGCAGGGACGGCGTCTGCAACTGACGCCGAGCGGACGCACCTTGCTGGGCTATGCCGACCGGATTCTCGCGCTGTCGCGCGAGGCGAGCGCAGCGTTGAATCCATCGAGCGAACCGTCGGGCGACTTCTCGCTCGGGGCGATCGAATCGTCGGCAACGTCGCGCCTGCCGGCGGTGCTCGCGCGCTTTCACGCGGCGTATCCGAAGGTGCGGTTGAATCTGGTGACCGACACCTCGCTCAATCTGCTCGACGAGATTCAGCACGGCCGCGTGGATGCGGCGCTCATCGCAGGCACGGCGTGTCTGGAGGCACAGGCGCAGGCGTTTGTGGTGGCCGATGAAATCTATCGCGAGCCCATCGTGCTGGTCGCGCCGGCGCGTGCCGATACGGTGCACGAAGCGGCAGATCTGGCCGGCGCCACGCTGCTGATGTGGCCGCCGGGGTGTCCGTATCGCGCCACGATGGAGCAATGGCTGGCGGCGAACACCGTCACGCCGGGGCGCATTCTGAGCTACGGCAGCTACGCGACGATCGTGGCGTGCGTGGGCGCGGGCGTCGGTTACTCGCTGGTGCCGCGCGGCGTGTATCTACGCTACCGGCAAGAGGCGGCCATCGTCGGGCACGCGCTGGACGATCTGGCCGCCGTGCCGAACTTCTTCGTCCGGCATCGTGGCGTGGATGTGCATCCGGCGCGCGAGGCGTTCCTGAAGGTCATGCGGGACTATGTGTCGGAAGCGCAGGAAGCGCCCGTGGTCTGACGTTCCCGCGCCATGCGAAAGATCGATGACTGGATTGCATGGTTGGATTGCCTAACTGGATTGCATTAGCGACGTCATCAAATGATAATGGGTCTCATTAACATTTGATGACGGAAACGACGATGTGCACCGGCACGCCACGCGCTCACCTTGATCAGCACGATCAGCACGATTTGCAGATTCCGCATGCGCGACAGCCGTGGCGCCGCTCGTTCGATCTCGATGGGTTGTCGCTGTCACAAGGTGTTCAGCACGCGAGTGCGGGCGAGTCTGTTCGTGAGTCGCTGACGGCGGGCGACATCAAGATCGTTTTCCTGCTGGATGGCACGTTGCAGTGGGGCGCTTGCGGCGAGCCGCTGCTGACGGCCGGGGCGGCGAGCGTCAATGTGTGCTTCGGCGCGGCGTCGTTCGATATCGACAACGTGTATCGCCACGCGGGGGCGTTGCGGTATTGCAGCCTGCGGTTGTCCGAAGATTATCTGCGCGCAACTTGCGGTCTCGATGCGAACGCCCTGACGCATCGATGGCGTGACGCGGCATATGGCACCGGTCACCCTCCTCACCGCAACGAAGCCCGCGCGATGGGCGATTGGGCGGGGGACAGCGCGGTGCTGACGCGCGCGATGAGTGCCGACGAATGGCGCTGGGCGAACGCAATGGCTTCGACGCCGGAGACGGGGGATGCCAGCAACGCCTCAATGATGGCGTCATCCCCCGACACCGACGCCCCGTGGCAGCGACTGGCGCTAGTCGCACAAACCTTCGAAGCGCTGGCACGTTGTGCCGCGTTCCAGCCAAACACCGCCATGCCGGCGAGCGGCGAATCCGCACGTCAGGCAACGCTGCGCAAAGCATTGCTCGCAGCGCGCGATCTGCTTGACGAGCAATTGCAGACACCGCCGTCGCTGCCGCAACTGGCACGCACAGTCGGCATCAACGTCAACAAACTGTGTGAAGGGTTTCGCGAGCAATTCGGCACCACCGTGCACGGTTACGTGCGAGAGCGCCGTCTGACACAAGCCTATGCGCTGCTCAGCGCCCGGCGCATCAGCGTGAGCGAAGCGGCGTGGCAGTGCGGCTATACCGATTCCCACTTCTCGAAAACCTTCCGTGCGCGCTTCGGCATGCTGCCGCACACGCTGACACGCGAAGGCGTATCGCCGTATTCGTGACGCAATCACCAGTGAAGGTGATGCAAGCGCGAGTGCATCCGCCTGCCCCTCGGCACGATAGCGGGATTGATTTTCAATCTCGTTGGTGTGCTGCTGATGTCTTCGAATATTCCAAGTGGTTTCAAAGCAATGCCGACGGTGGCGCCCGGGGTGTGGCGTGCCGTCGCGATGGCGGCGCTGGCCGTTGTAATGGGCGCAGGGACTATGCCTGCGCTGGGGCAGGAGGCCGCGTCTGGCACCAGCACTGGCACCAGTACCGGCACTGACACGGCCGCGCTGCCGACGACCCATGTCAGTGCCTCCGCCACGCGCGATACAACGGCGCAGGGCTCGGTGCTCGGTAAGCTCGCGCCGTCCGTGCGTGACCTGCCGCAAACCGTGACCGTCGTCGACCAAAAGCTCATGGAGCAGCAGGGGGCGCACAGCATTGAGGATGTGCTGCAACAGGTGCCCGGCATTACCGTGCAGCCCTATGTGCTGCTGACCACCGCGTTCTACTCGCGCGGTTTCAAGCTCGACGCTTTCGAGCAAGACGGCGTACCGGTGCTCATGGCCAACACGGCCGCCGGCCCGCAGGACATGACGCCTTACGAGCGTGTCGAAATCATTCGCGGCTCGACGGGCCTCTTCCACGGCACCGGCAACCCGGGCGGGCTGATCAACCTCGTGCACAAACTGCCGGGCAAGACGTTTGCAGCATCGGCGGCGGTCACGCTAGGCAGTTGGGACCGATATCGCGAAGAAGCCGACATCGGCGGCCCGCTCAACGCCAGCGGTTCGTTGCGTGCACGCGTGGCCGTGTCGGACGACCGGCAGCGCATGTATTACGACTTCGGCAAACAGCACGCCACCACCGTGTACGGCGTGGCAGAAGCCGACCTGACGTCCTCTACGTTATTGCGCGTTGGCGTGCAGCACCAGCGCACTACCTCGACGCCAAATCTCGCAGGCGTGCCGTTCTCGACGAAGGGCGGCGATCTTAACCTGCCGCGTTCGATCTTCCTCGGCTCGTCGTGGGACACCTTCGACTGGACCGAAACGCGCGTCTTCGGCACGCTCGAACAGCAGCTCGGCAACGGCTGGGCCGCCAAGCTCTCGGCGAACTATCTCGACGCCGGCGGCGACCTGAAATACGGCGTCGCGTTTGGCGCGATCAATCCGGCGACGGGTGCGGGCAGCCAACTGACCGGCGCGGCTTATCGTTTCGACAACACGCAGACCGGCGTGGATTTGCAGATCGATGGCCCGGTGAAGTTGTTCGGCCGCGAACACCACCTGCTGTTCGGCCTGCAACGGCTGGAAGCGACCACGCAGCAGCGTAGCGCGGCACTGGTGCCGTCGATCAACGGCAAGCCTGTCGACATCTACCGATGGGATCCGAATTCGATTGGGGAGCCCGGCACGACCCCGTTCTCGAGCGTGACACCGACGCGCACCGTGCAGAACGGTGCCTACGCGATGGGACGCATCCGCCTTGCCCAGCCGCTCACGCTGGTGCTCGGCGCACGCGTCTCGTGGTGGGATCAGCACGCGCCTGCGAGCAGTTATCGCACCGGCGCGAGGGCCACGCCGTACGGCGGGCTGGTCTTCGATCTGAACGACAAGTGGTCGCTCTACGCGAGCTACGCCGACATTTTCCAGCCGCAGACCGTCCTCGATGCAAGCAACAGCCTGCTCAAGCCGATTACCGGCGCGAGCTATGAGGCGGGCGTGAAGGGGCAGTTGTTCGACGGGGCGCTCGATGTGTCGCTCGCCGTGTTCCGCATTCGTCAGAAGAACCGCGCGCAGACCGACCCGAGCGTGCCGTGTGTGGGCACGACGTGCCGCTACATCGCGTCGGGCGAAGTGCAGAGTCAGGGGGTGGAAATGCAGGCCAGCGGGCAGATCACCGACGCGTGGAACGTGTTCGCCGGCTACACCTTCAACACGACGAAGTACCTCAGCGATGCCACGATGCAGGGGCAATCGTTTGCAGATTTCGCGCCGCGCCATCTGCTGCGCGTGTGGACCAACTACCAGTTGCCGTTCGACGGGCGGCGCTGGAGCGTGGGCGGCGGTGTTGACGTGCAGAGCGAGACGTCGGCCACTTCCAACGGCATCGTGCTGCGTCAGGGCGGCTACGCGACGCTCAATCTGCGGGCGGGGTATCGCTACAACAAGCACATCTCGGCCTCGCTCAATCTGAACAACGTGTTCGATCGCCGCTACTACCAGAGCCTGTCAAACGCGAGCTGGAACAACCACTACGGCAACCCGCGCAGCGTGATGTTGACGTTGCGGACCGACTACTGACACCCACGAGGAACGCATTCATGAAGCACTCGACCTATTTCATCCGCCCCATGTTGGCCGCCTGTCTGCTGGCCATCGGCGCGAGCCTGCCGATGTCAGGTGTGGCGCAGACCGCAGCGATGCAAGCGCCCCCAGCTGCATCGATCTGTGGCACGTCTGCCGTCATGACGACGACGTTGCAGGGCACCTATCAACTCGAAGGCGAAGGGCCGTTGCCCATCGCGCTGGTACTGGCGCCGCGCGACGGCGCCGCAGCGATCGGTCAACGCACATTTCAGGTGACCGGGCTGGTCTCGGAAGGCGAGCATCGTTTTGGTGTGTCCGGGATGGCTTATTGCACTGGCGGGGCAGGCAAAGCGGGTAGCGAGAAGCCCGCGACGCTGGCCTTCGACATCACCATGAGCGGTGGCTTTCACGACACCCCGGTCGACGACGAGCTGCGCCGCGCTTGGCCGGCGGGCAAGGCACCGAAGCGCGCAAGTTCGGTCGGCACGAGCGTCGTGCATGCCGAGGTCGCGTTGTCGTCGATGCAAGGCTGGGCCGAAGCGATGCGCACGATCGTGTTGACCGGTCAGCGGGTGATGGGGCCGCGTCACGTATCGGCAAAGGTGTCGTTCGCGAGCGCAGGTAACGGCGCGGCCTCCGGGGAGGCGGGGAATGGGCGCTGATGCCATCGATAACGGTGGCGATGACGAAAGCAACCAGCGTGATTCGGGTGACCCAAGCGACCTAGGCGACCTAGGCGAGCCCAGTAGCGATAGCGAACGCGCGCTGGGTGCGCGTCTGCCGTGGGCATGCGGCACCGGGCGCGACGCGTTGGTCGGGCTCTACGACGACGGCATGCTGGCGACGCTGGCCACCCGCAGCGGGGCGCGCCGGATGATCGGCATGTTCGAGGCGCCGGACGATGCCTCGGTGCATGCCGATGTCTGGGAGTGTCACGAAGCGGGCGATGAGTTGCTGATGGTGGCGCGCGGCACGCTCGCGATCGATTACGTCGATCTGGCGGGTGTCACCCGGACCTTGGAACTGGCCGGACCCCGGCTGGCGGTGGTGCCCGCGCGTTGCTGGCACCGGGTGCGGGTGCTCGATCCGGCAGTGCTGGCGTTCGTCACGCCCACCGGCCGCACGCGGCGCGCAGCGGCGCCGTTCGGATGATGCACGTGTCCGTGAACCGCCCACGGACACGCGTTATCGATTCACGCCTGTGCGTGCTCGACGATCATCTGCACGCGCGACACGCCGTTGAACGTGTCGGCCGCCAACCGGTAGGCAAATCGTGCGCGGCTCGGCAGCGTGTCGGCATGATTGAACCAGATGGCGTTGAAGCGCATGCGGCCGCGGCCGAGTTGCAGCTTCAGGTGCTTGTCTTTGAGGATCGCTTGCGAAAGCACTTCGAATTCGCCCGAGAACACCGGCGGCGGAAAGCCTTGCCCCCACACCTGCGCATCGAGCAGCGCCACGAACGGCGGCACGAAGCACTCGTCGCCGATATCGCCATCGGTCTCGATCACGCGCGATAACGTCTTCTCATCGAGCCATTCCTGACCGACCGCTTCGAACGCGGCCTGAAAGCGTGTCAGATCGTCCGCAGCAATCGTCAGACCGGCGGCCATGGCGTGGCCGCCGAACTTGCCGATCAGACCGGGTTCACGCTTGGTCACGAGATCGAGCGCGTCACGCAGGTGGAAGCCCGGAATCGAGCGGCCGGAGCCCTTGATCTGGCCATCGTCGCCCGGCGCAAACACAATCGTCGGGCGGTAAAACTTCTCTTTCAGACGTGCGGCGACAATGCCGATCACGCCCTGATGCCACGTCTCGTTGAACGCGCACAACGTGGTGGCCGCGCGCGGGTCGAAGCGGGCAAGGTCGGCCAGCGCTTCCTGCTGCATACCGGCTTCGATCTCGCGCCGCTCGCGATTCATCGCGTCGAGTTCTTGGGCGAGAGTCCACGCGCGGGCGTCGTCGTCGGTCAGCAGACACTCGATTCCCAGCGACATATCGGCCAGACGGCCGGCCGCGTTCAAACGCGGACCGAGACCGAAGCCCAGATCGAAGCTGCCTGCCTGCCGCGCATTGCGAGCCGCCGCCCGGAACAGCGCATTGATGCCGGGGTGCATACGCCCAGCGCGCATGCGCGAGAGGCCTTGCGCGACCAGAATCCGGTTGTTGGTGTCGAGCTTGACCACGTCGGCGACGGTGCCCAGTGCCACTAGATCGAGCAGGGTGTCGAGGCGCGGTTGCTCACGGGCGTCGAACGCGCCGCGCTGGCGCAACTCGGCGCGCAGGGCGAGCAGTACGTAGAACATCACCCCCACACCCGCCAGATTCTTGCTCGGGAATTCGCAGCCCGGCTGGTTCGGATTGACGATGCAGCGCGCATTCGGCAGTTCGCTGCCGGGCAAGTGGTGGTCGGTGACGACCACTTCGATACCGAGCGCCTGCGCGGCGGCCACGCCGTCGAGGCTGGCGATACCGTTGTCGACGGTGATCAGCACATCCGGCGGCCCCAGCTTGCCGCGTGCGGCAAGCGCCACGATCTCCGGCGTCAGGCCGTAGCCGTACTCGAACCGGTTCGGCACGAGGTAGTCGACTTTCGCTCCGAACATACGCAGACCACGTACTGCCACGGCGCACGCGGTGGCGCCATCGCAGTCGTAGTCGGCCACGACGAGCATCTGTTTGCCCGCCGCGATGGCGTCGGCCAGAAACACGGCCGCGTCCTGCGCGCCCTTGAGTTGCGTGGGCGGGACGAGCCGCGCCAGCGCCGTTTCGGTTTCTTCGCTGGCGGCAACGCCGCGCGAAGCAAACAGGCGGGCCAGCACGGGGTGCACGCCGTCGCGAGCGAGCGTGTCGGCAATGCCGTCGTCGACGATGCGGGTGACGATATCGGTCATGCCACCTCCTCGCCGACGCGGGCGAGCGGCAGCAGGCGCGCGGCGAGCGGCTGGCGGCGCCAGAACTTACGCAGGTCGCTGCTGCGCGACAGGATCGTCACGCTGTGGCTGTCGCCGCAGAGCGTGAGGCTCACTTCGCGGGCATTGCCCTTGGCGAGCCGCTCGAGGGCGGGCGCCAGCCAGAGGCGGTCGATTTCGACGAGCGCGTCGCGCCAGCGGGCCCAGTCTTCCATCAGAAAATGGGACGTCAGGGTATCGATCTGGACGAGCGTTCGGCCATTGGCGGCGTCAATGCCGGCGGCGGTGTCGTGCAGGGCAATTTGCAGATGACGGGCGAGACCGCGCGTGGCAGGGGCGTCGGCGAGCACCGTGACGCACGGCCGGTTCAGGCGCGGGGCGGCAATGCGCTGACCGCCGGCGTACAACCAGATGGCGTTGACCGGCGGCAGACGGCGGGCTTCGCGGGCCTGATTGGCCGGATGGCCGTACCACGCCATCTGTACCTCGTTCTGCCATTTGCGCCACGTCAGCTCGGCCTTGCCTTGCGGCAGCCAGATGTCGACGTTGCGACCGGCGGCGCGCGCGGGCGAGGCCGTCAGCAGGTCGCCAAGCACCGGTGCGCTCAGATACCAGCGGTCGGGGCGCGGGGCGATCAGCTCACCGCCTTCTTCTGCCAGCAGGGCGTGGGCGGTGGCGAAGAGTGCAGCCGAGTCTTCCTTGCTCAGTTCGAGTTCGGCGGGGTCGGTCAGCACGAGATGATCGGTCGCAATGTGGATGTGCGCGGGTTGGGCGCAGTACCAGAAGCGCGTGTCGAGCGAGCCGCTGTCTTCAAACAGCATGAACGGCGCGAGCGGCGCCCGGGCGGGTCCGCCGGGCAGGCCAAAGGCGTCGGCCAGCCAGCGCTCGTGCGGGAGCGTGGGGACAAACGGGTCTTCGGGAATGTCCTGCGCCGACTGGACACCGCGCGCGAGCAACTTTTCGAGCGCAGGCAACTCCAATCCAGCCAGCAATGCAGGCAAGTGGGCCGACGCGGGCAGCGCGAACGGCAGAAGAAAGTGCAGGGCAGGTGTATCCATGTCGAGGCGAATTGTATGGCAAACTTCGCGCTGGCAGTTGGGTGACCCTGACGTCAGGTACGGAACGTGCCGCCTGCTGCGACGCCCGCAACACCCTCCCGGCGCCGGGTACGGCCGGGGTGGCAGTCGCGCGAGGTGCCGCCACAAGCCGTTGCCATGCGCTCCCGCGCGGCACAGCACGTTCCGATCGATCCTTATTAAGAATCAGGAATCCGTTTGAAATTCCCATACGAATGGCAGATCGGCTGGCGCTACACGCGCACCGGCAAGCGATCCTCAGGCAACGGTTTCATCTCCTTCATTTCGTTCATCTCCATGGCCGGCATTGCGCTGGGCGTGGCGGCACTTATTGTGGTGCTTTCCGTGATGAACGGCTTTCAGAAGGAAGTGCGCGACCGCATGCTCTCCGTGCTGGCGCACATCGAAGTGTTTGCGGTCGACGGCAACCTGCCCGACTGGCAGCGCACGGCCACCGAAGCATTGCAGAACAAGAACGTGATTGCCGCCGCCCCGTACGTGGGCGAGCAGGCCATGCTCACACGCGACGACAACGTGCGCGGTGTGGTGCTGCGCGGCATCGTGCCGAGCGAAGAAGCCAAGGTGTCCGATCTCGGCAAGCAGATCACGGGCGGCACGCTCGCAAACCTGACGCCCGGCAGCTTCGGCATCGTACTGGGCAGTGAGCTGGCGCGCGGTCTGGGGGTGATCGTCGGGGACAAAATAACGCTCGTCGCTCCGCAGGGCACGATTACTCCGGCGGGGGTGCTGCCACGGGTGAAGCAGTTCACCGTGGTGGCGATCTTCACGGCCGGGCATTACGAATACGACAGTTCGCTGGCGCTGATCGACCTGCACGACGCCGAAACGCTGTTCCGGCTCGACGGGCCTACCGGCGTGCGGCTGAAGATTCAGGACATGGAGCAGGCGCCGATCGTGGCGCGCGAGCTCGCCAAGTCGCTGACGGGCAACATGTGGGTGCGCGACTGGACGCAGCAGAACAAGAACTGGTTCATCGCGGTGCAGACCGAGAAGCGGATGATGTTCATCATTCTGACGCTGATCATCGCGGTGGCGGCGTTCAATCTGGTGTCGTCGCTGGTGATGACCGTGACCGACAAATATGCGGACATCGCGATCTTGCGCACGCTGGGGGCGCAGCCTCGCTCGATCATGAAGATCTTCATCGTGCAGGGCGTGACCATCGGCTTTATCGGCGCGCTGCTCGGGATTGCGCTGGGCTGCTTCATTTCGCTGAATATCGGCGTCATCGTGCCGTTCATCGAGCGCATGCTGGGCATTCATTTCCTGCCGCAATCGATCTATTTCATCAACGAACTGCCTTCGGATCTGCAATCGTCTGACGTGATCCGCATCGGTGTGATTTCCTTCATTCTCTCGGCACTGGCGACGATCTATCCGAGCTGGCGTGCCTCGCGCGTCAAACCGGCGGAGGCCCTGCGCTATGAGTAAAGCTAACGTGGCGACCACGCCGAATTCCGCGTCGAATTTCGCTTATGACGGCCCCGTGCTGCGCGCCCGCGATCTGCACAAAACGTTCCGTCAGGGCGAACTCAACGTGACCGTGCTAGCCGGTGCCAGCCTCGATGTGGCTGCCGGTGAGAAGGTGGCGATCGTCGGGGCGTCGGGCTCGGGCAAGAGCACGTTGCTGCATGTGCTGGGCGGGCTGGACGACCCGTCGCGCGGTGAAGTCTCGCTGCTCGGCAAGCCGTTTTCGACGCTCGGCGAGCGCGAGAAGACCAACCAGCGCAATCAATCGCTCGGGTTCGTGTACCAGTTCCACCATCTGCTGGCCGAGTTCACGGCGCTCGATAACGTGGCGATGCCGCTGCGTATTCGCCGGATGCCGACCGAGCAGGCGCGCGAAGTCGCCATGAAGATACTGGAGCGCGTGGGGCTGGGCTCACGCGTGAAGCATCGTCCGGGCGAACTGTCGGGCGGCGAGCGCCAGCGCGTGGCCATGGCGCGCGCGCTGGTGACGCAACCGGCGTGTGTGCTTGCCGATGAGCCGACCGGCAATCTCGACGGACATACCGCCGAGAGTGTGTTTTCGCTGATGCTGGAGCTGTCGGAAACGCTCAAGACCAGCTTCGTGATCGTGACCCACGATATCGATCTGGCCCGGCGCTGCGACCGCGCACTGCGGCTTCGCGACGGGGTGCTGGAAGCGGCGTGAGCCGGATGGCTTGATGAACTGCCGTTAGTACGAAGCGAGACACAGAACGCCGGGACGATCCCGGCGTTTTGCTTTTTGCGCTGAGAATTCGGCAGATTCCGAGAGGCAGACACGGCGTTGTCCGATGGTCACGAAACGCCGGGCATGCGAGCCTTGTCATCGCCCCGTAGAATTAGCGCTCAAGGACACCTGACCATGTGGATCGATACCCATTGCCATCTCGACGCCGGTGAGTTCGACACCGACCGCGACACTGTCATTGCCGACGCGCAAGCCGCCGGCGTGCACGGGCTCGTCGTGCCCGCTGTCGAATGTGCGACGTTCGACGCGGCGCGTGCCGCCGCGCGTGCGATGCCGGGCGGCGCTTACGCGCTCGGCATTCACCCGCTCTACACGCCGCGGGCGAAAGACGAGGATATTGCGACGTTGCGTCGCGCAGTCGAACAGGCGATGAGCGACCCGCGCTTCGTCGGCATCGGCGAGATCGGCCTCGATTTCTTCGTCAAGACGCTCGATCCGGTGCGGCAGCAGTTCTTCTACGTTGAACAACTGAAGATCGCCCGCGATTTCGATTTGCCGGTGATCTTGCATGTGCGGCGCTCGCAAGACGCGCTGCTCAAGCAGTTGCGCATCTACACGCCACGGGGCGGGATCGCGCACGCGTTCAACGGCAGCCGTCAACAGGCGGATATGTTCATCGAACGCGGTTTCTGTCTGGGATTTGGCGGGCAGATGACGTTCGACCGCGCGTTGCAGATCCGGCGGCTGGCGGTGGATCTGTCGCTCGATGCGCTGGTGCTCGAGACCGACGCTCCCGATATCGCCCCCGAATGGCGCTACAAGCAGCGCAACAGCCCGGTCGAACTGCCGCGCATCGCAAATGTACTCGCCGAGCTGCGCGGCGTGACGCCCGAGGTGCTGTCGGCGGCCACCTGTGCCAACGCGTGGCGTGTGCTGCCGCGCTTGCGGGCTGCCATGGCGATGGCGCCCGGGGCGCCGGCTGATGTAGATGCCGCTTTCCTTTCTTCTCCTTCCTCTTCAAGCGAGTCTGGTTCGCACTGACGCGTCGTCGTCGTGAGGATCTGCTGTCGTGACGCGGTGACGTCATGAGAACCGTGCTGCTCGCTTGGGTCGCGGGTATTGGGTGGCTGCAACAGTCGGCCGAGCTGCCGTCGGCACGATGGCTTGCCGTGGCCTGCCTCATTGCGGGTGGTGGGCTGATGGCGGTGGGGGGCTGGTTGGGGGTGACGTGGAATAGCAGGTGCTTTAGTGCATCCCGGGCGGCGACCGGCGACGTTCCGGTGGGACGCCCCGCGCTTTCCCTGTGCGCTTGGCAGCAGGCCTGTGTCTTGATTGCTTTGGCGCTATCGGTCTCCGTGCTGGGCTTCACATGGGCCGCGTATCGGGCTGGTCAACGATTGGCCGACGCCTTACCTGTGGCGATGGAAGGCCGGGACATCATCGTGACGGGCGTCGTCGCCTCGCTGCCGGTCAGCGCCGGTGATGGACTGCGCTTTGTCTTCGATGTGGACGCGGCGTCGTTGACGGACGACCTGCACCGGCGCAAGGGTGATTTGCGGGAGCGCTTGGGGCGTGTTGAATCGCCCAATGCCGGGCCGAAGCCACCCGTGGCAGCGGTGCCGCGCCGTATTCAGCTTGTCTGGCCGGGGCAAGCGGGCCGAAGCCTGCGCCGTGTCCCGAGGGCAGGCGAGCGATGGCATTTGCCGGTGCGACTCAGCGTGCCTCGGGGTTTCGCCAACTGGCATGGTTTCGATGCCGAGTTCGCGGCGTTTTCGCAAGGAATTCGAGCCACCGGCTATGTGCGAGCGAACGGTAGTCACGCAAGCCGCCCCGATGGAAGGCGCGATGCTGTCGGGAACGCGGTACAGCTCGACGTGCCTGCCGCGCGTCGCCTCGATGCCGGCCCTGCGCCGGGTTACCGGCTGGCGGCGTGGCGCGAACGGTTGCGCGACGATTTTCGTGCCGCGTTGGCGCCCGGCGCTCGCTACGGCGGTGTGCTGATGGCATTGGCACTCGGCGAACGAGGCGATATCGCGCCAGACGATTGGCAGATATTCGCCGATACGGGCGTGAGTCATCTGCTGGCGATTTCGGGGCTGCACGTGTCTCTGGTGGCCGGGGCGCTGGCTTCGCTGGCCGGTTATTTATGGCGGCGCTCGTTCGGCCTGCCCGCAGGTTGGCATGTGGGCCTGCCGCTAGGGTGGCCTGCGCCCAAAGCGGCTGCTGTCGCGGGGCTGATGGCGGCAGTGACCTACGGCGCAATTGCCGGGTGGGGCGTGCCGGCGCGTCGGGCCGTCGGTATGGTGGCGATTCTGGTTCTGGCGCTGCTCACCGGACGCATGGCGGCGCCGTCGTACGTGCTGGCGTGGGCGCTCGCTGTCATTGTCGCGTTGGACCCGTGGTCGGTCGTCAGCCCCGGCTTGTGGTTGTCTTTTGGTGCCGTCTCCGTGCTGGTGCTCGCCGGCCGCCGTCGCAAGGCAAGCGAGCGTCGTCGCGCGGCAGGGGGCAGGCGGGGGCAATCGCCTTCCGCCGAAGATCCTATCGTCGACCGGTTCGAGCAGTGCGCACTCACGCGGTGGCGACACGGGTTTCGGACGCGGCTCGGGCAGGCGGCTCGCGCGCAACTCGCGATCACGCTGGGCATGGTGCCGTTGACGCTGGCGTGGTTCGGCACGGTGCCCTTGCTCGGTCCTCTCGCCAATGCGGTCGCCATACCGGTCATGACGCTGATCGTCACGCCGCTGGCGTTGCTGAGCTTGCTGTTGCCGGCGTCTGCGGCGCAGGTGGCACTTGCTATCGCCCATGGCACCGTCGTTTGGCTGGCGGAGTGGCTGCGGATGCTATCTCAATGGCCATGGGCGGTCTGGCGTCCCGGCATCGCCCCGGTCTGGACGACTGCGCTGGCGGTGATCGGCGTGGCGGCGTGCCTTTGGCCCGCTTCGGGCTGGGTACACCGCACGGTGACAAGGTGGCTGACGCTGCGGCTGACCGGTTTCGCGCTACTGTGGCCCGCCTTGCTTTCGTCGCCACAACGGCCTGCCACGGGCGACTTTCGCGTGACGATGCTGGATATCGGGCAGGGCAACGCTGTCCTCGTCGAGACAGCGACACGCACGCTGCTGTTCGATACCGGTCCGCCGCTGGGCTCGCGCGCGGATGCGGGGCAGTACGTCGTGGTGCCGTATCTGCGCGCGCAGGGTGTTGCACGACTCGACGGGCTCATCGTGAGCCACGCCCACGACGACCACTATGGCGGGGCGCGTAGCGTGCTCAAAGCGTATCCGTCGACGCCGGTGATCTCGTCGTTGCCGGGCTCGCATCCCGTCCGGCGCGAGGCGCAGTCGCATCGTACGTGCCGGTCAGGCCAGCAATGGACATGGGACGGCGTGACGTTCCGCTTCCTGCATCCCGACACGGCCACTCTGCGAGCCGGTTGGGCAGGGCGACTGGGCCCGAACGGCCTCAGCTGTGTGCTCCACATCGCCAACGGACGTCACAGCGCGTTGCTCGCCGCCGACGCCGAAGCGCCGCAGGAACAACGTCTGCTGACCCGGTATCCGCGCCGTTTGCTGCATGCCGACGTCCTGCTCGCGCCGCATCATGGCAGTCTGACGTCATCGACGCCGGCGTTCGTGAAGGCGGTTGGGCCGCGTCACGTCGTGTTTCAAGCGGGGTACCGTAACCGCTTCGGGCACCCCCGCCCGGCGGTCGTCGGGCGTTATCGCGACGTGGGGGCGAGCGTTTGGCAAAGCGTCAGGCATGGGGCGGTGCGGTTCTCGTTTTCGCGCCGGGGGATCGACGTTTTGGCCTTCCGCGACGCCCATCGGCGGTATTGGTCGGCGCAAACGCTGGAGGCGCCGGCCGTTGCCGGCCCGTCCGATTCGACGGAAACCTCTACCGGTCGCGGGCAGACGGTTCGCTAGAATGGTCCGGCGAGCGCGGCCAATCGGCGCTGAATGCGCCGACGTGCACTGGCGGAGTGTGTTGCTGAGTTGCTGGGTTGCTGGATTGCATAAGGCAGGCGCGCGCCAAGACAAGAACATTCCATGACAAGAGACATCATCCATTTTTCGCACGGCAACGGCTTTCCGGCCGGTGTGTACCGCAAGATGCTCGGCGCGCTGGCCGACGAGTACGACGTGCGCGCGATCGACCGTATCGGCCACGATCCGCGTTATCCGGTGACGCCGGGATGGCGCTATCTGCGCAACGAGCTGGTCGACACGCTCACGCGTCAATATCACGGCGAGCCGGTCTGGCTCGTCGGTCATTCCCTCGGCGGATTCCTGAGTCTGATGGCGGCGCTCAAGGCGCCACAGTGTGTGCGGGGCGTGGTCATGATCGATTCGCCGATCGTCACGCCGGGCTGGCGCACGCAGATGCTGCGACTCGGGATGCTGACCGGGCTTTATGAACGGATGTCGCCTGCCGGGGTGACCAAAAAGCGCCGCGATCGCTGGCCTGACTGGGAATCGGCTTGGCAGCATTTCGCGAGCAAGCCGGTGTTTGCCAGTTGGGATCAGGACGTGCTGCGCGACTACATCGACTGCGGCACGCTGCCGACCGGCGAGGGCGAAGCCCGGCGGCTGGCGTTCGCGCGCGAGATCGAATACCGCATTTACCTGACGTTGCCGCCGCTGCTGGCCGTGCGGGCGATGCGCGGGGTGCCGGTGCCGGTGGGCTTTCTCGCGGGCACCGAGTCGCGCGAGCTGCGTCAGGCCGGCATGCGCGCGACGCGGCAAATCGTCGGCACGCATTTGCGTTACGTGCAGGGCACCCACCTGTTCCCGATGGAGCGCCCGCTCGAGACGGCTGCCGCGGTACGCGACATGCTCACGGAACTACGCGGTGGTTATCGCCGGCCGCTCGCCGCCTGAGCGCGTCAGCCTTGCTGGGAACGGCGCACGCGACTCCTGTCAAGGCCAATATTTGCCGTTTGGCACGTCGAGGGCGGGCCTGCTTTCGGGTATAATCCGGCTTTCCCGCGAGCAATTACTGCGATGACTAAATTCGTTTTTGTCACGGGCGGCGTGGTTTCCTCTCTTGGTAAGGGAATTGCTGCCGCATCTCTGGCCGCGATTCTCGAATCGCGTGGCCTAAAAGTCACCCTCCTCAAGCTTGACCCCTACATCAACGTCGATCCGGGCACGATGAGCCCGTTTCAGCACGGTGAGGTGTTCGTTACCGAGGACGGCGCAGAAACCGACCTCGATCTTGGCCATTACGAGCGCTTCATCAGCGCCAAGATGCGCAAGGCGAACAACTTCACGACGGGCCAGATCTACGAATCGGTGATCCGTAAGGAGCGCCGTGGCGAGTACCTCGGCAAGACCGTTCAGGTCATTCCGCACATCACCAACGAGATTCAGGCGTTCGTCGAACGCGGCGCGCGCTCGGCATGGGACGGCCATCCGGACGTCGCCATCGTCGAAATCGGCGGCACGGTCGGTGACATCGAGTCGCTGCCGTTCCTCGAAGCCGCACGTCAGATGAACCTGCGACTGGGCCGCAACAGCGTGGCCTTCGTGCACCTGACGCTCGTGCCGTACATCGCGACGGCCGGCGAACTCAAGACGAAGCCGACGCAACACAGCGTGCAGAAGCTGCGCGAGATCGGCATCATGCCGAACGTGTTGCTGTGCCGTGCCGACCGTCAGATTCCGGAAGACGAGTGCGCCAAGATTTCGCTGTTCGCGAACATCCCGCAGGACGCCGTGATTTCGGTGTGGGACGTCGACACGATCTACAAGATTCCGCAGATGCTCCACGATCAGGGCATGGACAAGATCATCTGCGACGAACTCAAGCTCGAAGTGAAGCCGGCCGACCTGTCCATGTGGACCCGTCTGGTGCAGGCCGTCGAGAACCCGAAGCACGAAGTGACGATCGGCATGGTCGGCAAGTACGTCGATCTGACCGAGTCGTACAAGTCGCTCATCGAAGCTCTGCGTCACGCCGCGATCCACACGGAAACGCGCGTGAACATCGAGTACATCGATTCGGAACAGATCGAGAAGGACGGCACCGATGCGCTCAAGCATCTGGACGCCATCCTCGTGCCGGGCGGTTTCGGCCGTCGTGGTACCGAAGGCAAGATCAAGGCGATTCGCTTCGCCCGCGAGAACCGCGTGCCGTATCTGGGCATCTGCCTCGGTATGCAGCTCGCCGTGATCGAATTCGCGCGTGACGTCGCCAAGCTCGGCGGTGCCAACAGCACGGAATTCGACCCGTCGTCGCCGCACCCGGTCGTGGCGCTCATCACCGAGTGGCAGGATCGCGACGGCAAGATCGAGCAACGTACGGAAGATTCGGATCTGGGCGGCACGATGCGCCTCGGTTCGCAACGTGTGCCGGTCAAGACCGAAACGCTGGCCTCGCGCATCTATGGCGATACGGTCAACGAACGTCACCGTCACCGTTACGAAGTCAACAATCACTATGTGCCGCAGCTCGAAGCCGCCGGTCTGGTGATCTCGGCACGCACGCCGACGGAAAACCTGCCGGAAATGATGGAATTGCCGCAGCAGGTGCACCCGTGGTTCGTGGGCGTGCAGTTCCACCCGGAGTTCACCTCGACGCCGCGTGACGGCCATCCGCTGTTCAAGGCGTATGTCGAGGCGGCGCTGGCAGGTCAGCAGTCGCGCAAGAAAGCGGCCTGAGGCTGAGCTGCTGCGGGCGAGAAACAAGGAGTTCCCATGAAGCTGTGCGGTTTCGAGGTTGGTCTGGACCAGCCGTTTTTCCTGATTGCAGGTACCTGTGTCGTCGAGTCGGAGCAAATGACGATCGACGTCGCCGGTCAGCTCAAGGAAATTACGGGCGCGTTGGGCATCCCGTTCATTTACAAGTCGTCGTTCGACAAGGCGAATCGTAGTTCGGGCAGGTCGTTTCGCGGCCCGGGCCGCGAGGCCGGTCTGAAGATCCTCGAAGAAGTGCGCCGCCAGCTCGGCGTGCCGGTGCTCACCGACGTGCACACCGAAGAGGATGTGGCCGTGGCCGCACCGATCGTCGATGTGCTGCAAACGCCGGCATTCCTGTGCCGCCAGACCGATTTCATCCGCGCCTGCGCCCAGTCGGGCAAGCCGGTGAACATCAAGAAGGGGCAGTTTCTCGCACCGCACGACATGATCAACGTCATCGACAAGGCCCGCGACGCTGCCCGCGAAGCCGGTCTGCCGGATGACGTGTTCATGGCTTGCGAGCGCGGTGTCTCGTTCGGCTACAACAATCTGGTCTCGGACATGCGCTCGTTGGCGATCATGCGCGAGACCGGTGCGCCGGTCGTGTTCGATGCCACCCACTCGGTGCAACTGCCCGGCGGGCAGGGCACCAGCTCCGGTGGTCAGCGCGAATTCGTGCCGGTGCTCTCGCGCGCTGCGGTGGCTGTGGGCGTGTCGGGCCTGTTCATGGAAACCCATCCTGATCCGGCCAAGGCGCTCTCGGATGGCCCCAATGCCGTGCCGCTCGGCCGCATGCGCGAACTGCTCACGACGCTCAAGACCATTGATGCCGCTGTGAAGCAGGGCCAGTTCCTGGAAAACAATTTCAACTGAAATGAGACACGCCGTCCTGGGGCCACTATCAGTACGCCCACAGGACGGGTATAGCGGTGCGACGCCTTGGCAGCCTGGCGTCGAGTCGTTAAGCTTGTCGCGCAGCGGGACAATGTGCCCGCCGCGGGGCGAGCCCCAAGGAGATGCCAGCGTGCCGTACGCCGAGCGCACCGACGGCATCGATGTCACCCCACAGGCCGCCGTGCCTCATTTCGAGGCGCCGTTGTTCCCCCGTTTATGTAATGCCTTGCCGATGCGCGCGCGAGCGCGGCATCGGTGCCTACGTCAGGATTCGGCGCGCTTGTTCGCGCCCGGTGTGGGTTTGGCTTGACGGGCTGCGGCGCGATGCAGGTTCCCTTTAGCGTTTTGTCTTTCAGATATTGAGGAATTCATGAGTGCAATCGTAGATATCATCGGGCGCGAAGTGCTGGATTCGCGTGGCAACCCGACGGTCGAGTGCGACGTGCTGCTGGAGTCGGGTGTGATGGGCCGCGCTGCGGTGCCGTCGGGCGCATCGACCGGTTCGCGCGAAGCCATCGAACTGCGTGACGGCGATAGCAGCCGCTATCTTGGCAAGGGTGTGCAGAAGGCTGTCGAGCACATCAACACCGAGATTTCGGAAGCCATCATGGGTCTGGACGCCGCCGAACAGGCCTTCCTGGACAAGACCCTGATCGAGCTGGACGGCACGGACAACAAGTCGCGCCTCGGCGCGAACGCCATGCTGGCCGTGTCGATGGCCGTGGCCAAGGCTGCCGCTGAAGAAGCCGGCCTGCCGCTGTATCGCTACTTCGGCGGTTCGGGCGCGATGCAAATGCCGGTGCCGATGATGAACATCGTCAACGGTGGCGCGCACGCCAACAACAGCCTCGATATTCAGGAATTCATGGTGATGCCGGTCAGCCAGACCAGCTTCCGTGAAGCCCTGCGTTGCGGCGCCGAAATTTTCCACGCCCTCAAGAAGATCATCGCCGACAAGGGCATGAGCACGGCCGTGGGCGACGAAGGCGGCTTTGCGCCGAACTTCGCGTCGAACGAAGAGTGCCTCAAGACCATCGAGGAAGCCGTCGAGAAGGCCGGTTACCGTCTGGGCGACGACGTCGTGCTGGCGCTGGACTGCGCATCGACCGAGTTCTTCAAGAACGGTAAGTACGAGCTGGCCGGCGAAGGCCTGTCGCTCACGTCGGAAGAGTTCGCCGACTATCTGGCCGCGCTGTGCGACAAGTTCCCGATCGTGTCGATCGAAGACGGCATGTCGGAAGACGACTGGGCCGGCTGGAAGATCCTGACCGACAAGCTGGGCAAGAAGGTGCAACTGGTCGGTGACGATCTGTTCGTGACCAACACCAAGATCCTGAAGCAAGGCATCGAGCAAGGCGTGGCCAACTCGATCCTGATCAAGATCAACCAGATCGGTACGCTGACCGAGACGTTTGCCGCCATCGAGATGGCCAAGCGCGCCGGCTACACGGCCGTGGTGTCGCACCGTTCGGGTGAAACCGAAGATTCGACGATCGCCGATATCGCCGTGGGCACCAACGCCGGTCAGATCAAGACCGGTTCGCTCTCGCGTAGCGACCGTATCGCCAAGTACAACCAACTGCTTCGTATCGAAGAAGATCTCGGCGATATCGCGACGTACCCGGGCAAGGAAACGTTCTACAATCTGCGCTAATTCCGATTCCCGGGAAGTGAGCCCCGAGTCCGCTCGGGGCCCCGTTCCCGGATTTCCTGCCAGGCGAAAGCATGCGAATGGTGACCTTGGTACTGGTGCTGCTGTTGGCAGTCATTCAGTATCCGCTCTGGTTCGGCCACGGTGGTTGGTTGTATGTGCACGAACTGCGCGACCAACTGAGCGCCGAACAGCAGAAGAACGAGCAGTTGAAAGAACGTAACGATCGTCTTGCCGGCGAAGTGCAGGATTTGCAGGAAGGCACGTCGGCGATCGAGGAACGCGCTCGTTTCGAGCTGGGAATGGTCAAGGACGGCGAGGTGTTCGTGCAATTCGTCGCACCCGACGGCAGTGGCGGCCCGCAAGCCGCCTCGGGCACGGACGCGCCCCTCGTGTCGTCGAACGAACCCGCCCACAAGACGGTGGGCAATACGCCGCCTGCCGCACCGGCCACGCAGGCCAAGGGCAAGAAGGCGCAGCATCACTGATCGCTGCCGCTGGCTGGATCGGTGGCACGAAGTCGTACGTTGAAAGAAAAAAAGACGCTCATATGAGCGTCTTTTTTATTGTGCCTGCCGGGACGTCAAAAGCCGAAGCCAACCCCGACCGTCGTGCGTGGCCCGTACCAGCCCGGGCCGTAGCCGCCCGGTCCGTACCAACCGGGGCCATACCATCCCGGACCGCCCCAGCCACTGTAGAAGTAGGCGTTGCTCGCGTAGCTGCGCATCGCATCGTCGATGGCGCGCTGAAGGCGCTCGCGCTCGATCGTGCGTTCCTGTTCATCGTAGATACGCTTGTTCAGGCGTGTCAGGTCTTGCTGCTGCTCGGCCGTCAACGCGGCCGGCAGCGCCGGCTGCGGCTCCAGTTGCGACGCCGGCAAACGCACGGGCGGCGCGTCCGGCGGCGGCAATTGCCATTGCGCGCAGCCTGCCACCAGCGTCAGCAGGCATGCACCCGCCGCGCCGCTCAACCGTTGAAGCGAGGGGCGACGCTGCGAGGGTCGAAGCTGCGAGGGTCGACGCTGCGAGAGGCGGGCAGGGGAAGCGAGCTGCGGTCGGGTCATGTCGACCTCAATGATGCTGCGAAGGCGCCGAGTGCGGCTGCTCCGAGAACAGCTGCGCGGCGTCCACCTTGTCGAAGTGATAGGTCTGGCGGCAGAACTCGCAGGCCACTTCCACATTGGGGCGCTCGTCGAACACGCTCATCACTTCGGCTTCGCCGAGCGTTCGCAGCATGTTGGCGACGCGCTCGCGCGAGCAGGTGCAGCGAAACGAGACCGTCTGCGGATCGAACACGCGCACGGTCTCTTCCCAGAAGAGGCGGTGCAACAGCGTTTCGCGGTCCGTCGAGAGCATTTCGTCGCGCTTGAGCGTATTGCCCAACTGGCAGACACGGTTCCAAGTGTCCTCGTCGATCTCCGGCGCTAGTTCCGCGCCGCTGCCTGCCGTGCCGCCGTGACCCGGCAGCTTTTGCAGCAGGACGCCTACGGTGCGGGTATCGTCGCTCGCGAGCCACAGGCGCGTATCGAGCTGTTCCGAGTGGTGCATGTAGTGCTCGAGCACCGACGCCATGTCGGGCAGCGGGCCATGCTCGTCGGACAGCGCCACCACGCCCTGATAGGGCTGCTGACCCGGTTGCTTGACGCGCGGATCGAGCGTGATCGCAAAGCGTGCGCGGCCGTTCACGTTGACCATCGCTTTGAGCGAGGCGTCGTCCGGAATGTCGCCGCTGTACTTGGCGGTGGCGCGCATCGTGAAATCGGCATTGCACTCGACCACGATCATGCTGACGGGGCCGTCACCGTGCAGTTGCAGGATGAGCGCGCCGTCGAACTTGATGTTCGCGGTGAACAGGGCGGCGGCGGCCATCATTTCGCCAAGCAGGTGCCGGACCGGTGCCGGGTAGTTGTGACGTTCGAGCACGGCACGCCAAGTGGCGTCGAGGCTGACGTATTCGCCTCGCACGGGCGCGGCGTCGAACATGAATTTCTGAAGCTGATCGGACACGGTCGAATTCCTGAAAAATGCGGCAACGCCAGCGAATCGTGCCTTGGAGGGCACGCGCGGGGCCGGCGGTTGACGTGGATGCTGCAATATCTGGGGGCACGCGCCGCATTTTCAACACTGGGGCCCGTTTTGACCGGTTTCGCCGGTATCGGGCCCATTTAGCTCATTTAGCCCACTCGTTTAACCCATTTCTGAGGGCACCCACGCACCGGGCCGGCCGGCGCATGCAACGCCCTCCCTGCAACGGCTTAGCCGATGCGCACCAGTTGTTCCTTGAACACCTGACGGCGCGACGCGTACGTATCGGCGTTGCGCTTGAGATTGGCCACTTCTTCATCGGTCAGCTCGCGCACCACCTTGGCGGGCACGCCAAGGATCAGCGAGCGGTCCGGAAACGTCTTGCGCTCGGTGACCAGCGCGCCGGCGCCCACCAGACTGTCGCGGCCGATGACCGCGCCATTGAGCAGCACGGCCTGAATGCCGATCAGCGAATTCTCACCCACCGTGCAGCCGTGCAGCATCGCCTGATGGCCGATGCTGACACCTTGCGCCAGCGTCAGCGGGAAACCCGGGTCGGCGTGCAGGACGGCCCCTTCCTGAACATTGGTGCCCACACCCACGCGAATCGGTTCGTTATCGCCGCGAATGGCAACCCCGGGCCAGACGCTGCTGTTCTCGGCAAGGACCACCTCGCCGATGATCGTTGCGGTGTCTGCCACGAAAGCACTCTCGTGGATCTGCGGGGTCTTGTCTCCAAGTTTATAGATCGGCATGGCGGCTTTGGTTCGCGGTTAAAATCGACGAAATTGCTATTGTAACGTCATGCCCGATTTCACTCCTGCGCCCGGCGGTGACAGCGCCACTGGCCTCAATACCCCCGATTCTCCCGATTCCCGCGATCGCCCCGCGTCTGCCGAACCGTTTGCTGTGTCCGGCGCGTGCGCTCGCGAGCGCGCATTGGCGCTGCTGCGGCAATGCGATCCGTTCGTGAAGGCGGCGGGCGTGATCGCTCTGCGAGAAGCGGTGCTCGCCGGGAATGCGATCTGGCAGCCCGAGCGGCAGTTGAGCGCGGTGGCGGATGGCGCCGGGGAACGCAGCGCAGCCGGCGTGGCAGGTGAGCTCGATGGCGTCGATGAGCCCGGCATCCCGGGCCGGCCGGCCGAGCCCCGTCTCGTCTCGCCCCGCGAGCTCGAGCACCGCGCCGTGACGACCGTGGCGGGCCGCGCGGCGTTGCTGCACGCGCTTACGCATATCGAGTTCAACGCCATCAATCTGGCGCTCGACGCCTTGTGGCGCTTCGATGGCCTGCCGAGCGCTTACTACGACGACTGGTTGCTGGTCGCCGCTGAAGAGGCCTATCACTTCTCGTTGCTGGCCGAACATCTGACGACACTGGGCGACGACTACTGCTACGGATGTTTCCCGGCACACGACGGCCTGTGGGTGATGGCGCGCAAGACGGCGGGCGACTGGCTCGCCCGCCTTGCGTTGGTGCCGCGCACGCTGGAGGCCCGGGGGCTGGACGCCAGCCCGCCGATTCGGGCCAAGCTGGCGAGCGCAGGCGACAAGGCCGGCGCAGCGATTCTCGACATCATCCTGCGCGACGAGATCGGTCACGTAGCCATCGGCAACCGCTGGTACCGCTGGGGGTGCGAGCGCGCCGGTTGCGAACCCGTAGAAACGTATGCCCGATTGGCCGCCCAATACGGTGCCCCGCGACTGCGCGGTCCGTTCAATCTCGAAGCGCGCCGCGCCGCGGGTTTCGATGACGACGAATTGGCCGCGTTGCAAGCGGGCGGGTGAGGCGTCGTCCTGTTTTTGATGCCGATATACTCGACTTTCCTTAATTGTTTCGATCTTCACTATCTGGCGGCGTCATGACCGATTCGCGATCCGAGTTTCTTACCGTGCGCGGCCTGCGCCACCATGTGCGGCAATGGGGCACGCCCGGCGCGCCGAAGCTGTTTCTATTGCATGGCTGGATGGACGTGTCGGCCTCGTTCCAGTTCGTGGCGGAGTCGCTGGCGCAGCGCTGGCATCTGCTCGCCCCGGACTGGCGGGGTTTCGGTCTGACCGATTGGCCGGTCGCCGACGGCCGCAGCGGCAGCTACTGGTTTCCCGACTATCTCGGCGATCTCGACGCCTTGATCGATGTGTATGCCGAACCGGGCGAAGCCATCAACCTGATCGGTCACAGCATGGGCGGCAACGTGGCATGTCTGTATGCGGGCGTGCGGCCGGCGCGGGTGCGCCGTCTCGTAAATCTGGAGGGCTTCGGCTTGCCGCCCTCGCAGCCGCTGGCAGCGATTCGTCAGTTGGGCCGCTGGCTGGACGATCTGCAAAACCCGCCGACGTTGCGCCCGTATGCCACGCACGCCGACGTGGCCGAGCGGCTGCGTAAGACCAACCCGCGATTGTCGCCGGCGCGCGCCGAGTGGCTGGCGCAGCGTTGGGCGCGTCAGGAGCGCGACGGTCAATGGCACTTGCTGGCCGACGCCGCGCACAAGATGACGAACCCCTATCCCTATCGTCTGGATGAAGCGATGGCGGTTTGGAGTAACGTCAGTGCGCCGGTATTGCATGTGGAAGCCATCGACTCGGAGGTGTTGCGCCACTTTATGGGGGCGCAGGGCAAGGAGGTTTTCCGCGAGCGTTTCGAGGTGTTTCCGAATCTGAACGAGGCCTTCGTCGACGACGCGGGACACATGCTTCACCACGACCAGCCGGAAGCGGTGGCGAAGCTGATCGACGACTTTTGCCGCGACTGACGCTGGCTTGCCCCGCAGCGGCGGCAGCGGCGGCATCGGCGAAAACGCGCCGCCAGCCCGTCCGGCGAGCGCTTGCGCACGCGTAGTACCGTGCCTCGAAAACCACATGGCGACTCGCATCGCGTCCACTTGAGCGGTAGAATGAATGCGTCATACGACGTCATGCGCCGGATTTCGGTGCGGATGACGCGTCATCGCCTGGCGGCACATCATGTTCAACGCAGATCTTCATTGTCATTCCAAAGTGTCGGACGGCACGCTTTCGCCGTCTGAAGTGGCGCAAGTTGCGGCCGACGCCGGTGTCGACCTGTGGGCGCTCACGGATCACGATGAAATCGGCGGTCAGCGCGAGGCGAGGGCCGCTGCCGAGGCGCTGGGCATGCGTTACGTCAGTGGCGTGGAAATTTCGATTACGTGGGCGAACCGCACCGTTCATATCGTCGGTCTGAACATCGATCCCGAAAATGCCGCGCTGGTGGCCGGGTTGGCCGCGACGCGTGGCGGCCGCGCCGATCGCGCGCAACTGATGAGCGAACAACTGGCCGCTGCCGGTATTCCCAATGCATATGAAGGTGCGCTGCGCTTCGTCGGAAATCCCGACCTGATTTCGCGCACGCACTTCGCGCGGTATCTGGTGGAAATCGGCAAGTGTGCGTCGGTGTCCGACGTCTTCTCGCGTTATCTCGCCGAGGGCCGGCCGGGATACGTGCCGCACCGCTGGGCCACCTTGCAGGACTCGGTGAAGTGGATTCTCGGGGCAGGGGGCGTTGCCGTCGTTGCGCACCCGGGGCGCTACAAATTCACGCCGCTCGAATTTGGCGCATTGTTCGATCAGTTCCGCGAATTGGGCGGGGAAGGTATTGAAGTCGTCACCGGCAGCCACACGCCGGATCAGTATCGCGAGTATGCCGAGGTTGCGCGGCAGTACGGCTTTCTGGCCTCGCGCGGCTCGGATTTCCATGGACCGACCGAGAGCCGTGCGCTTCTCGGCAAGCTGCCACCGTTGCCGGACGATCTCGTTCCCGTCTGGAGCCGCTGGCAGTAAATTTACGACGCTATGTCGCAATTCTTCCAGATCCATCCGGAAAACCCGCAGTCACGTCTCATCAAGCAGGCCGTCCAAATCATCGACAAGGGCGGCATTGTGGCGTTGCCCACCGATTCGAGTTACGCGATTGCCTGTCACATCGACGACAAGAGTGCGGTCGATCGCCTGCGCCGCATTCGCGGGCTCGACGAGAAGCAGATGCTCTCGCTGCTCGTGCGTGACCTGTCTGAACTGGCCGAGTTTGCGATGGTCGACAACCGTCAGTTCCGGTTGATCAAGGCCACGACGCCGGGGCCTTACGTGTTCATTCTCGAAGCGACGAAAGAGGTGCCGCGCCGGTTGTCGCATCCGTCGCGAAAGACGATCGGCTTGCGCGTGCCCGATCACGCCATCACGCTCGCATTGCTCGAAGAGCTCGGTCAGCCGCTGCTCGCTACCACCCTGATCCTGCCGGATGAAACCGAGCCGCTGAACGACCCCGAGGAGATCCGCGAGCGGCTGGAAAAGCAGCTCGATCTCGTGATCGACGGCGGGGCTTGTCCGAAAGAACCGTCGACGGTGGTCGACCTGACGGTGACGCCGCCCGAGGTCATCCGCCGCGGCCGTGGCTCGCTGGCGCCGTTCGGGCTGTCCTGATCGGGCCGGACGCCCCCGGTTGCCGCGATTGCGCAATATCCCGTAATACTGGCGCGCGGGCCGGCTTGCTACAATAGCCGGCTATGAATGCAGACCTGATCCAGACCATTGCGGTCTACGCGCTCCCCGTCCTCTTTGCGATTACCTTGCATGAGGCGGCCCATGGCTATGTCGCGAAGTATTTCGGCGACCCGACAGCTTTCCTGATGGGGCGCGTCACGCTCAATCCCATCAAGCACATCGACCCGATCGGCACCATTCTCGTGCCGCTCGCGCTTTACTTCATGACAAGCGGTGCGTTCCTGTTCGGATACGCCAAACCGGTACCGGTGGCGTTCAGCAGTTTGCGCAACCCGCGTGTCGATACGATCTGGGTGGCGCTGGCTGGCCCGTTGTGCAACTTCGCTCAGGCGATTTTGTGGGCGTTGTTCGGCGTGGGCTTGCAGATTGCCGGCGTGCACGAACCGTTCTTCATGATGATGGCGCAGGCCGGTTTGCTGGTGAACCTCGTCATGTGCATGTTCAATCTGTTCCCGATTCCGCCGCTCGATGGCGGCCGCGTGCTCGTCTCGCTGCTGCCGGCGCGTGCGGCTTACACGCTCTCGCGCCTCGAGCCGTACGGCTTCTTCATCGTGATGGCGCTCGTGGTGAGCGGTGTGCTGGGCCGTGTGTGGCTCTGGCCGCTCATTCAGTGGGGCCGCGACGTCATCGTGTGGATGCTGACGCCGTTGCTGTCGCTGATTGGCTGACGATTCCGAAAGACACAGATTCACCCACAAAAAGCACCACAAAACAACACCGGACCCTATGTACCCCGAACGCGTTTTCTCCGGCATGCGACCGACCGGTCGCCTGCACCTCGGCCACTATCACGGTGTGCTCAAGAACTGGATTCAGCTTCAGTCCGAGTACCCGTGCTATTTCTGTGTGGTCGACTGGCACGCGCTCACCACGCATTACGAAACACCCGAAGTCATCGAGCAGAACGTGTGGGACGTGCTGATCGACTGGCTCGCCGCCGGTATCGATCCGAATCAGGCCACGCTGTTCATTCAGAGCAAGGTGCCCGAGCACGCGGAACTCGCGCTGCTGATCGGCATGAGCACGCCGCTGGGCTGGCTCGAACGCGTGCCGACGTACAAGGAACAGATCGAAAAGCTGCGCGAGAAGGACCTGTCGACGTATGGCTTTCTCGGCTATCCGGTGCTGATGGCGGCCGACATTCTGCTCTACCGCGCGCTGCATGTGCCGGTAGGGGAAGATCAGGTGCCGCACGTCGAGATGACGCGCGAAATCGCGCGGCGCTTCAACTATCTGTATGGCCGCGAAACCGGTTTCGAAGAGAAGGCGCTGTCGGCCGCGCGCAAGCTCGGCGGCAAGCGCGCGAAGTTGTATCTCGAACTGCGTACGGCGTATCAGGAGCAGGGCGACGACGAGGCGCTGGAGCAGGCGCGCGCGATGCTCTCCGAATCGCAGTCGCTGTCGATGGGCGACCGTGAACGGCTCTTCGGCTATCTCGAAGGGGCCCGCAAGCTGATTCTGGTCGAGCCGCAGGCGCTGCTCACGCCGGCCTCGCGCATGCCGGGACTCGACGGCCAGAAGATGTCCAAGTCGTACAACAACACGATCGGCCTGCGCGAAGACGCGGAATCGATCACGAAGAAGGTGCGCACCATGCCGACCGATCCGGCACGCGTGCGGCGCACCGACCCGGGTGACCCGGACAAATGCCCGGTGTGGCAACTGCATCAGGTCTACACCGATGACGACACGCGCGATTGGGTGCAGAAAGGGTGCCGCAGTGCCGGCATCGGCTGTATCGAGTGCAAGCAGCCGGTCATCGAAGGCATTTTGCGCGAACAGCAGCCGATGCTGGAGCGCGCACAGAAGTACATGGACGATCCGTCGCTGCTGCGCGCCATCGTCGCCGACGGCTGCGAGAAGGCCCGCCGTTCTGCGCAGGAAGTCATGCGCGATGTGCGTGAAGCGATGGGGCTGCAATATTCATGACGGCGACGCCAGTCTCCGGCATCGGCAGCGGCGCTGAGGTCGCGACGCACGGCACTGGCGCACCGTCGGCATGGCTTGCGCGTTGGGCGCATCTTGTCCGGCCCGGCGCACGTGCACTCGATCTCGCTTGCGGATATGGGCGTCACACGCGCTGGCTGGCCGGGCTCGGTGCGCAGGTGACCGCCATCGATCGCGATGCCGATGCGCTTGCTACATTGGCAACCTTGCAAGGCGTTACCCCGTTGCAGGCCGATCTCGAAGGCGCGGCGTGGCCGTTGCCGGCCGCGGCCGTATTCGACGTCGTTGTCGTTACGAATTATCTGTACCGTCCGTTGCTTGCCCGGATTGCCGCGTGTGTGGCGCCGGGCGGGGTGCTGTTGTACGAAACGTTTGCGCAGGGAAACGAAAGGTACGGGAAGCCGTCCAACCCCCTGTTTTTATTGGCGCCCGGCGAGCTGCTCGACACGGCTCGCGCGGCGAATCTGCGCGTGGCGGCCTACGAAGATGTCACGCTCGCAGCACCTCGTGCGGCCTGCGTGCAGCGTTTGTGCGCGACGCGCGCGACCCCCGGGGAAAACCCCGGGACTGCCGCGCTGTACGAGGCGGCGGCGTAATCCGCTACAATCCACCCTTATCGCTGAATTGTTCGATAAACCATGACTACCCAAACACCGATTCAAGGCAGTATCGTCGCGATCGTCACGCCGATGGCCGAAGACGGCAGCCTTGACCGCGAAGCGCTGCGCAACCTGATTAACTGGCATGTCGACGAAGGTACCGACGGTATCGTCATCGTCGGCACGTCGGGCGAATCGCCGACGGTCAACGTCGAAGAGCATTGCGAACTGATTGAAATCGCCGTGCAGCAAACGGCCGAAGCCGGCCAGTCGCGCGGCCGTAAAGTGCCGGTGATCGCCGGCACGGGCGGCAACTCGACGGCCGAAGCCATCGAACTGACCAAGCATGCGAAGTCGGTGGGTGCCGATGCCTCGCTGCAAGTCGTGCCGTACTACAACAAGCCGACGCAGGAAGGCCAGTACCAGCATTTCAAGGCCATCGCTGAAGCCGTTGACCTGCCGGTCATCCTCTATAATGTGCCCGGCCGTACCGTGGCAGATGCCAGCAACGACACGTTGCTGCGTCTGGCGCAAGTGCCCGGCATCGTTGGCGTGAAAGACGCCACGGGCAACCTGGATCGCGGCATCGACCTGATCCGGCGCGCTCCGAAGAGCTTCGCCGTGTACAGCGGCGACGACCTGACGGCCGTAGCGCTCATGCTCATGGGCGGTCAGGGTAATATCTCGGTCACCGCCAACGTGGCACCGCGTGCAATGCACGAGCTGTGCGTCGCTGCGCTGGCCGGCAACGTGGCCAAGGCACGAGAACTGCAATTCGGATTGTTCGAACTGCACCGTGCAATGTTCGTCGAAGCCAATCCAATCCCCGTGAAATGGGCGCTGCAAAAGATGGGCATGATCGCGTCGGGCATTCGCCTGCCGCTCACGCCGCTCGCGCAGGCGTATCAGGAAACGGTGCTGAGTGCCCTGAAGGCGGCGAACATCGCTGTCGTTTAAGTTTTTCGTTGTGGCTCCCGGGATCGATTGCCCACCCCTTTTTTTGCGACTCATGAAACGAATCGTCAGTATTTCCGTAGCTCGTCCCGTGCTGGCATGGGCCGCTATCGCCTCGTTGGCCCTCGTTGCCGGTTGCAGTTCGCTCTCCAGCGCCCTGTCCTCGGATAAGGTGGATTACAAGAGCTCCAAGGTCGGCCCCTCGCTCGACGTTCCGCCGGATCTGACGAATGTTCAGGCCAACGACCGCAAGTATGTGTCGCCGGCCGGTACCGCTACGCTGTCGAACTACGAAACGCAACAGAAGGTCGTTGCCGCCAATCCGAATGCGAACGACACCGTGCTGCCTGACGTGCCGGGCATGAAGGTCGTGCGCGACGGCAACCAGCGCTGGTTGGTCATTCAGAAGGCCCCGGCCGATCTGTGGCCGACGCTGCGTGAATTCTGGCAAGAAAACGGCTTCGTGCTGACCATCGATTCGCCGGATACCGGCGTGATGGAAACGGACTGGGCCGAAAACCGCGCCAAGCTCAATCAGGACATCATCCGCGACCTGCTCGGCAAGGTGCTCGACGGCCTGTATTCGACCGGCGAACGCGATCGCTTCCGCACCCGTGTGGAACGTGATCCGAACGGCGGCACGGACGTGTACATCACGCACCGCCGCATGGTGGAAGTGTTCACGAACTCGCAGAAGGACACGACCAAGTGGGAACCGGCACCGAACGATCCGGGTCTCGAGGCGATCTTCCTGACGAAGATGATGCAGCGCTTCGGCGCGCAGACCGAACAGGCGAAGGCGCAAGTCGACAACGCCAAGTCGGGTGCGCCGGCCAGCCAGGTCGTGAAGACGGCCGACTCGGCTTACCTCGACATCAACGAGCCGTTCGATCGCGCATGGCGTCGCGTGGGCGTTGCGCTCGACCGCGGTAACTTCACCGTGGACGATCGCGATCGCGCCAAGGGCCTGTATTTCGTGAGCTATGTCGATCCGGCATCGCTGGCGAAGGACAACGGCTTCTTCTACAGCCTGTTCCATGCGAAGGAAGTGCAGGACAGCAAGAAGGCGAAGAAGTACAGCGTGAACGTGCAAGGCCGCGGCGACAGCCAGACCCGCGTGCAGGTGCTCGACGAGAAGGGTAACGTCGACAACTCGCAGATCGCGCAGACGATCATCAGCGTGATCGGCAACCAGCTCCGTTAAGGCGGGGCGTGCGGTTCGCCAGTCTGGGCAGCGGCAGCGAAGGTAATGCCCTGCTGGTGGAGGCGTCGGAAGGCGCCTCCACCACACGTATCCTCCTCGATTGCGGATTCTCGATGCGAGAGATCGAGCGGCGCCTGCTGGCACGCTCGGTCGACGTGGCTTCACTCGATGCCATCGTCATCACGCATGAACACGCCGATCACATCGGCAGTGCACTCTCCCTCTCTCGCAAACATCGCATCCCGCTCATCATGAGCTGGGGCACGGGGCAAGCCGTCAAGGCACATGCCGCGCGCAAAGGCGATAGTGACGATGGTCTGGCGCTCGTGCGCTGGTGCCGCTCCGATGAGCGGGTCGCCGTAGGCGGCATCGAACTGGCGCCCTACACGGTGCCTCACGACGCGCGTGAGCCCCTGCAATTTGTCTTCTCCGATGGCGCGCGCCGTTTGGGTGTGCTCACGGACGCCGGCTGCGCGACGGCACATCTGATCGCGACGCTCGGCGGCTGCGATGCGTTGGTGCTCGAATGCAATCACGATCGAGAGATGCTGGCGAACAGCAAGTATCCGGCATCGCTCAAAGCGCGAATCGGCGGCACGTACGGGCATCTGGCCAACGACACGGCGGCAGAGATTCTGGCGGCGATCGATCGTGAGAAATTGCAGCGGGTGATTTGCGCTCACCTGAGCGAGCAGAACAATACGCCTGAGCTGGCGATGGCGGCGATGTCGGCGGTCATCGGTGCGGCGGCCACGGAGATTTTGGTGGCGACGCAAGCGGGCGGATTCGACTGGCTGACGTGTTAGCCGTGTGACGTGTGCGCGTCGTCTTGACCGGGAGGTCATTGATCGACAAATGCGCGGGGCAATAAAAAAGCCGGTCGAAAGACCGGCTTTTTTTACTCAACTGCCTTGCGGCAGCGAGAGCTTACTTGCTGGCAGCAGCGTCAGCAGCCGAAGCAACGGCGTCAGCAGCAGCACCAGCAGCCGAAGCGGCCGTGTCAGCAGCAGCACCGGCAGCCGAAGCAGCCGAGTCAGCAGCAGCGCCAGCAGCCGAAGCAGCGTCCGAAGCAGCCGTAGCAGCCGAAGCGGCAGCGTCAGCGGCCGGAGCAGCGGCTTCTTCCTTCTTGCCGCAGGCGGTCAGAGCCATAGCAGCCAACAACGAAGCGACGAGGAGAGACTTCTTCATGATCACGTCCTTTTATGGTAGAAGACAAGCGAATGAATAATTAGTTACGGTAATACGCTCTTGCCAGCGCAAAGCCGATTGCGAGACATTGGCAATTGAGGATTACCCTTGGTCATGCAAGCTGCTTGGCGAGAAATTATATTGGGTTTTCCCCAAGGCGTCACGTCTATCTCGCGCATTTACCCCGCTTTTTTCCTTACCGTGCGCAACTTTCGCACGATCGGTGTATCCGGCCCAAGAAGTAACCAGCCCGAGGCGTACCAATCGTACAGAATTTCGGCGATTTCTTGGTCATTTTGCTCGAAATTCGCACATTCACTCGCGTCCAGCGTTCGATGATCGGCAAGTCGCCGTAACGTCGATCGCGCATTGACGGGCACTTCGAGCGGTTCGCCGTTAACGTAGTATCGGTTGCGTCGATACAACAATTGCGTCTTCGCAGAGAGTGCTACACCTCGTGTCGCGGCCGCACGCGCAAAGCGTGCCGGTGTTAACGGCGCATCGGGCGCGTCGAAAAACACATGCGACTTCGGCTCGCTGAGCCAGCGTCCAAGAAAATCTTCCACTTCCTTTTGCCCCCAGCGCACTTTCTCGAGCTGTGAGACCAGCGTGTCGATCATGGCATCCGGCAGTGCAGCGGGGTGTTTGACGGCGGGTTGATGCGGGTCGGCGTATCGGCCAGCGAAATGCCGGGAAAATGAGAGTTCCGGCGCGTTTTCCGCGAGGTGATATAGAAAGTTCTGAAGCATCTCTTGCTCGAGCGGCGCGCGAAAGCCGATCGAGTACGTCATGCATTCGCCTTCGGCCACACCGTCGTGGGCGTAGCCGGGCGGCAGGTACAGCATGTCGCCGGGTTCGAGTACCCATTCTTCTTCGGCTTCGAAGTGTTTGAGAATGCGCAGCGGCACGCCTTCCTGCCACGTGGTGTCGCGTTGCGGCCCGATGCGCCAGCGGCGTTTGCCGTGCGCTTGCAGCAGGAACACGTCGTACGAATCGAGATGCGGGCCAACGCCGCCGCCGTCGGTGGCGTAGCTGATCATCACGTCGTCGAGACGAGCATCGGGAATGAAGCGAAACTGTTGCATGAGCGCGTCGACGGCGCCAGCGTGCAGGTTGACGCCCTGCACCAGCAGCGTCCACTGCTTGCGCGTGAGCGGCGGCAGATCGTCGGCGTCGAACGGGCCGTGATCGAGTTGCCAGCGCTTGCGGGAGAGGCTCACGAGACGCGACTCGACATCGTCCTGCGCGGCGAGCGCAAACAGCGCTTCGCGCGATAGCGGGGCGGTGAAGCCGGGAATGGCCTGGCGGATGAGCAGCGGGCGCTTGTGCCAGTAACGCTTCATGAAAGCGTCTGGCGTGAGGCCGCCGAGCAGCGTCGATGTGGGCTTGGATGTCGTCATGCGTAGGTCGTTGGTGCGTCGGGTCGGGAGCTGTCGGCGCAATGTGCGGTGTTCGAGCGGTGCGGGCAAATCAGCTGTTTAGTTGCCGTTTAGCCGCTGTATAGCCGCGCTGGCGGGGCGCAAAACCCTTGTCGATCGGTCATTGGCTCGCCGTCAGGTTGCGCTCACGCAGGTCCGCGTATAATGCGGGCTGTTTTTCGGAGAGTTTGATGAAGATCGAAAAGAATACTGTCGTGTCGGTGACGTACTCGTTGTCGGACGCTCAGGGCAACCTGATTGAAGAAAGCGGCGCCGAGCCGATGGTCTACCTGCACGGCGGCTATGATGGCACGTTCCCCAAAATCGAGGAAGCGCTCGATGGTCAGGACGTCGGCTACGCCACGCAACTGCAACTGGAACCGGCCGATGCATTCGGCGACTACGATCCCGAGATGATCAAGGTCGAAGAGCGTAGCCGTTTCCCGGATCCGCTCGAAGTCGGCATGCAGTTCGAAGGCACGCCGGAAGATGGCGACGAAGAAGGCGACACGTTCATCTACACGGTGACCGATGTGGCCGACGACAAGGTCGTGCTCGACGGGAACCACCCGCTGGCCGGCATGGCGCTGCGCTTCGACCTGAAGGTGACGGACGTGCGTCCCGCGACGGAAGAAGAAATCGAGCACCAGCATGCGCACGGCGCAACGGGTCTCGAGATCGTCGACGAAGACGAAGACGACGCCCCCACGATTCACTAAGCTGGCTGCGTCGCACGCGCCCCGCTAACGGGTGTCGGGCGACGGCGAGCGCGAGTCGCCAGAACGAATTCGCCGGACCGGTGCACTGCGGATGCAGTGCGCCGGGTCCGGCGTTTTCCGTTTCGATTCGTGAAAAGTGATTTGCCGCCCGTTGCCGGTCAGTCGTCGCGTGCGGGGGCGCGGGTGACGGGCTTATCGCTCGGCGTTAAGCCCGGCGCTGTTCCCGGTATTAAGCCCGGCATTAGCGACGGCCCCAGCGGCGTGACGCCCTGATTCGGGTCCGAGCTATTGATTGCAGCGCCGGACGCCGGATACAGCGTGGAATAGGGCGCGCCATACGGGCCGTAAGGCCCTGATCCGTCGCCGCCGAGGCCCGTCTCTGGGGACGGGTTAATCCCGCGCGATGCCGCCGGGCCATTGCTCTTCTGCACACTTGCCGCCGCGCTGTTGGCGGGCAGCAGCACGCTATCGACGCTGAACACCTGCGCAGTGCCCGGATCCACCCGCACGCGCACCCAGCGGTTCACGGTTGGCGTGCCGTACGTACTCACCTGTGTGAACGATTTGACCACCGCGCCGTGCACGTCTCGCAGCGGCTGCGTCAGGTGCAGGGTCTTGCCGCTGTCGATGAGCAGCATCGGCGCCTTGAACCGGCTTGCGAGCTTCTGCAACTGCACGCGAAAGTCCTTGTACCCATCGACGCCTCGCCGCTCGTTGCGCTCCGAGAACATCCCGCGCAGGCCGCCGCCGCGCGCCGGTTCGAATTCCGGATCGGCCTGCACGACGATGACCATGCCAAGCGCGTCCTTCTGCTGCGCATACACGAGGGCGTGCTGTAACCAGACGCGCGTCGCAATCACGCGGTCTTCGAACTCGCCGTTGCGCCCGCCGGCCGAGCGGTAATTATTGTTGTTCCCGGGCAGATTCAGGCCGACGAACACGATGCCGCGATAGAACCAACGCACGTTCTCGTGATACTGCCGAAAGCGCGCCATATCGCTCTGACGCGTGAGATCGAATTGCGCGTGTCCGACGGGCCCCGGCCCCAGCACGTCGTCGTTGCCGAAGGCCCGATCGCGCAGGAAGTCGAGCCGTTCAATCGGGTTATAGCTACCGTCGGCCGCACGCTGACAGTCGGCCCAGTCGTTCGCGCCCGGTACGTAGATGAGTGGCTTGGGCGAACTGGAGAGCAGGTTGATCCGCTCCGTGATGAGTTCGTCGCGGCAGGACTCCGTCGGTCCCTTGAAGTTGCCCGCATGCACGACGAATGCCGCCGGGCCATCGCCGATGGTGGCCAGCACGCTGCGCACGACCGGCACTTCCGTGTTGCCGAACGGCGTATTGCCCAGCACCGCGAATTCGAACGGCGGCAGCTTTGGGGCGGCCTTGGCGGACGTTTTCGCGACCGCGTGCGAGCGGCCACTCTGCGCGGCTGTCGCTGTGGCTGTCGTTGCTGCCGTCGTCGGCGCCGGCCCTGTCACGAGCGCGAGCATGACCAGCGCAACGCAAGCCCGGCCGGTGCTGCCGAAGCGTGCGATGCGAAGGAGGTGCAAGTGACGAGGGCTCGACATGAAGTGGCTTGGTTGCCTCAGTGACTGGTCGGTTCGCGGTCAGTTCGACGGGCGGCCGGCCAACAGGCCGCGCAGCTCGTACAGCAGATCCAGCGCTTCACGCGGACGCAGATCGTCCGGATCGATGCCGGCCAGTCGTGCCAGCGTGGCCTCGGCGGCCGGATCGAGCGCAGGCGCCAACGTGTGCTGTGCCGCATGACGCCCATCGGCGGTAACCCCGTCGATCGCATCGACGTCGTTGCGCGCATCGTCTTCATCGCTGTCGTGATCGACCACGGCACGCGGTGCGAACAAGTCGAGCTGCGGTGCCGACGGATCGAGTGCCTGCTGTTCAAGCAGCGCCAGATGTTTGCGCGCCGCACGAATCACCGGCATCGGCACCCCCGCGAGTTGCGCAACCTGAAGCCCGTAGCTCTGGCTGGCCGGGCCATCCTGCACGGCGTGCAGGAACACGATGCCTTCGCCGTGTTCCACGGCCGACAAGTGCACGTTGGCGCATTGCGGGAACTCGTCGGGCAGTTGCGTCAATTCGAAATAGTGCGTGGCGAACAAGGTGTACGAGCGGTTGTGCCCGAGCAGATGACGTGCGATAGCCCACGCGAGTGCGAGACCGTCGAAGGTCGACGTGCCGCGCCCGATTTCGTCCATCAACACGAGACTCTGATCGGTGGCCGTGTGCAGAATCGCCGCCGATTCGGTCATCTCCACCATGAACGTAGAGCGTCCGCCCGCGAGGTCGTCCGACGCGCCGATACGCGTGAAGATCGCGTCGAGCGGCCCAAGCCGCACGGATTCCGCCGGCACGTAGCAGCCCACATACGCGAGCAGCGCGATGAGCGCGGTCTGGCGCATGAACGTCGATTTACCGCCCATGTTCGGGCCGGTGATCAACAGCAGGCGGCGCGCGTCGCCCAGCGAGCAGTCGTTCGCGATGAAGCGCTCGACCTGCTGCTCGACCACCGGGTGGCGGCCCTGACGGATATCCACCACGCGCTCGGCGATCAGATCGGGCTTGACCCAGCCCAGCGTTTCCGCGCGCTCGGCGAGGGCGGCAAGTACGTCGAGTTGCGCGAGTGCCTGCGCAATGCGTTTGAATTCGGCGATATGCGGCAGCAATTCCTGCAACAGCGCTTCGTAAAGCACCTTCTCGCGGGCGAGCGAGCGCTCTTGCGCGGAGAGGGCCTTGTCTTCGAACGTCTTGAGTTCCGGCGTGATGTAGCGCTCGGCATTCTTGAGCGTCTGGCGGCGACGGTAGTCGTCGGGCACCTTGTCGGTCTGGCCGCGCGTGACTTCGATATAGAAGCCATGCACCTTGTTGAACTCGACGCGCAGGTTGTTGATGCCGGTACGGGCACGCTCGCGCACTTCGAGATCGACCAGAAACTGACCGCAGTTCTCCGAGATGTCGCGCAATTCGTCGAGATCGGCGTCGTAACCGCGCGCAATCACGCCACCGTCGCGCAGCATGACTGCCGGTTCTTCCGCGATGGCGCCGGTCAGCAAGGCGAGCGATGCCTCGGGAATGGCGAGGTCTTCATGCAGCATGGCCAGCAGCGGCGAGCGCTCTTCGACAGCGCGCAGCGTCACGTGCAGTTCGGGCAGACGGCGCAGCGCGTCGCGCAGGCTCGACAGATCGCGCGGGCGGGCCGTGAGCAGCGCGAGGCGTGCCGTAATGCGTTCCACGTCGGCCACATGACGCAGTTCGCCGCTCAGCGCGCGCCATGCGCCGGGGCCTTCGAGCAGCGTCGCGATGGCCTCATGGCGGGCCTGCGGTACTTGCTGATCGCGCATCGGGTGATGCAGCCAGTGACGCATCAGACGGCTGCCCATCGTGGTGCCGCAGGTGTCGAGCAGCGAGAGCAGCGTGGGCGATTCGGTGCCGCGCAGCGTCTCGGTCAGTTCAAGATTGCGGCGGGTGGCGGCGTCCAGCCCAATATAGGCGGCTTCTCGCTCCACGTTCAGATTTTGCACATGGCGCAGCGACTGACCCTGTGTCGCGGCTGCGTATTGCAGCAATGCACCCGCGGCGCCAAGCGCCGGGTTCAGGCCGTCGCAGCCGAAGGCCGTCAGGCTCGCCACGCCTAGTTGATCGCGCAGTCGCTGCGTACCGGCAGCGGTGTCGAAATGCCAGTCGGGCACGCGCGTGGTGGTGCCGAGCGAGAGACCTTCGAGGGCCTCCAACGCGCTATCGGGCACGAGCGTCTCGGCCGGCCGAATGCGTTCTAGCTCGCGTGCGAGCTTGTCGGTGGCCACTTCCATCAGACGCAGTTCGCCACTCGCGAGCGACAGCCATGCCAGACCGGCGAGGCGTTCGCCCGCGCGCCGTGCGGCGGCCGCTGAGGTCGATGAGACGGCCGGGGGCAGTTGCACGGCCAGCAGGTACTGATCGAGCTTGTCGCTGAGCAGGGCCGCATCGGTGAGCGTGCCGGGCGTGACAATGCGCACGACCTTGCGCTCCACCGGGCCCTTGGAGGTCGCAGGGTCGCCGATCTGCTCGCAGATGGCCACGGACTCGCCGAGCTTGACCAGCTTGCCGAGATACTGCTCCACGGCATGGTGCGGCACGCCGGCCATGCGAATCGGCTGGCCGCCCGACTGGCCGCGCGCGGTCAGCGTCAGATCGAGCAGGCGCGCCGCCTTCACCGCATCGTCGTGAAACAGCTCGTAGAAATCGCCCATGCGATAGAAGACGAGCATGTTCGGGTGATCGGCTTTGATGCGGCTGTACTGCTGCATCATCGGCGTCATTGGCGCTGCGGCGGGGGCGGGGGTGGCTTGGACTTGGGTGCTCGTCATGAAAGAAAAATCGGGTCGAAGCGACTGAATTCGGGGTGAGGCTGGTTAGCGTGGCCAAGTGGGTGCGGTCATGGGGCGCGCCGGGCCGGGTTCCGTTGACTTCAGCACACCTCGGCACACCTCATTTCGCACCCATCTGGCGCGTTGGATGCGCAATTTTACGACGGGTTCGGTCTCGCTCGTGACGGACGATGTCTCGATGCCCACTTTAGGTGCCGATGAGACTGTTACACGAACGCGGCGAATTTTGCTCAAGTTTCCCAAAACTGTGCCGTTTCGGGTGGTAAGCTCTCGCAAAAATAAACAAGAAGCAAGACTAGCTACTCTCGCACGGGTCGGTATGGTGAAGACGTTGAAGGGACGGGTTGCGGCCACGACGGCGCTCGTCTCGATGATATTGATCGTCGGCGTCGCCGTCGGTATTGAGTTTTTCGTCTACGGAGAGTTGCGCAGCTCGTTGCAGGCCCAACTCGACAATCAGGTCAAGCTCGTCGCCGATCAGCTCGACGACAAGGTGCGCGCGAAGTATCTCGCGTTGCATCGCATTTCGCGTCACCTCGGCAATCCGTATGCGATGACCCCCGCACAGCTCGATGCGTTTGCCAACGCGTCGGTGTCGATGCCCGAGACCTTCAATACCTTGTTCGTCGCGGCCCCCGATGGCCGTGTGATCTACGACTCGACTTTCCCCGCCACGCCCATCAACGTTGCAGACCGCGACTATTTCAAGGCACTGCTCGGTGGTGCGCCGCAGGCGATCTCCGGTTTGATTGCCGGCAAGATCACGCGCTCGCCCGGCGTTGTGCTGGCCGTGCCCGTGCGCGATGCCGACGGGCGGCTCACAGCTGTGGTGGGCGGGGCGGTCAATTTACTGCGGCAGAACTTCATCGTCGATCTGGCGAGCAACGCGGTCGGCGACACGGGCCGCTATTGCCTGATCACGAACGAAACGCCGGCCCGCTACGTCATTCAGGCCGACGTGACGAAGATACTCACCGCCGTCGGCCCCGAGCAGACGCTGTGCGGTGTGCGCGACGCCGGTTCCCATGATCTCGTGCACATGCATCCGCTGGTAGCGCGCGCGTCGATGTCGACGGCCGGGTGGTCGCTGGTCGCGGTGTTGCCGGGGGCGGAAGCCTTCGACCCGCTCGCTCGTGTGCGGCGTCGCGTGGTGATGCTCGCCATCGCGGCCATCGCCATTGCGGCATTCGTGATGTGGTGGGTGGCGCGCCGCATGCTGCGTCCGATCGACACGTTGCGCGATCTGGTGACGCGCAGCGCGAGCGATCTGCGTGCCATCCAGTCGTTACCGGTGCAGCGTGCCGACGAGATCGGTGCGTTGGCGAATGCGTTTCGCGACATGATGGAGCGTCTGGGCGACCGCACGGAGGCGCTGGAGTCGTCGCGCGAAGCGGCGCGCGCCAATGTGCGGCGTATGCAGGAAATCGCCGACCGGGTGCCGTTTCTGGTGGCGTTTCTCGACGGCGAGGAGCGTTTCGCATTTGTGAACCGGGCCTGTGAGGTGCGTCTGCGCCGTTCCCGCGAACAAATTCTCGGATCGACAGCGCAGGATTTGCTCGGCGCGTTGCTCTATCGCGAGTTCGCGCCGTACCTTGCGCGCGCGTATGCGGGGGAAGCCGCCACGTTCGTCTGGGATTTCGGCGAGAACAACGAGTATCGCTGCTTCGAAGTGAGTTATCAGCCGGAATGGGCGGCGAACAATGCGCTGGTCGGGGTGCACGTGTTCGTACGCGACATCACGATCGAGCGCTCCAATGAGCGACGCTGGCGGCGCGAGTCGCATACCGATCACCTGACCGGGCTGCTCAATCGAAAGGGCTTCGATCAGGCGCTGGCCGCCGCCGTGCGCCGGGCGCGTGAGGGGGCAGGGGCGCAAGCGCTGCTGTTCGTCGATCTCGATCGCTTCAAGCTGGTCAACGACACTTGGGGGCACGCGCTGGGTGACGAACTGCTGCGGCGTCTGGCCAAGCGCCTCGTGGCTTGCGTGCGCGAGAGCGACGACATCGCCCGTTTCGGGGGCGACGAGTTTGCGCTCATCATGCGTGACATCCACGATGTGAAGGATGTCGAACGGGCTGCAAAGGCGATTCTCGAAGTCGCGTCGCGTCCGATGGCACTCTCGGTCGGCGATGTGGGAGTGGGTGCTTGCATCGGCGTGGCGATGGTGGCCTGCGGCGAAGACAAGACAGCGGACATGCTGTTTCAGGACGCCGACCGCGCGCTGTACGACGCGAAGCACGGCGGCCGCGGCCGCTTCGTGTTCAGTGTTGGTGCATCGGCACGATCGTTGTAGGTCGGTGCGCTGTCACTGAGTGCGATGCAAAACATTCACGGTGAGTCAGCGCTCACCGGGGGTGCCAGTGTCCGCGCGAGTTGTCCTTGTCATCTCTGTGTCTTGCCTTATCGCGCATTAGTCGCGGCCAATCGATAGCGCTCCGGCGATCAGCTTCCGTGTAGTTACGAACACAAATTGTCTGACGCACAATACGTGACGCCATCCGTTTGTAGCGGACTGCGACAGACGGTCCGGGCGTGGGGAAGTGATCGACCAGGAGGCAAGCATGAAACTCGAGGGCGGACGAAGCCGGGTAGTCACGCGGGCGGCTTCTGACGCAGGGTGGCGCGAAGCGGGGTCGCGCCGTGAGCCGCCGCGGACATCGCATCGGAGGCCGCGTGCGCGGCTCGATACCGATGCCACCGGGAACGAGACAAGACACGAGAGCCTGTCCGTTCGTGAAAACGAAGTGTTCCACATGTTGGTCGACGGCCTCGCCGTCAATGAGGTCGCTCACGCGCTGCATCTGAGTGAGCGAACGGTAACGTCGCATGTCATGCAAATTCTGCACAAGCTCGCGCTCGGGGACTGTGCGGAATTGATCGGCTACGCCGTGCGGTACGGGCTGGTCGATGAGGGTACTGAGGGCGCTGTCTGAGGGTGTTACCTGAGCGCCTGTCGAACTAAAAAGGAGTGCGCCGGTGTGCCGATGCAATGTCGGTGCGCGAGTGTGCCATTCGGACCTAACCCGGCGCGTCGGACGCGATCTTCGTGATGGCGTCGCGACGCGCCAGTCACACAGCGATTGCCCGGTGTCGCCTTTCTCTTTCCCGCCTCTCGTCTCTCGTCTCGATTACTGCTGCGTGTACCGTGCGAGCCGACGCGAATTCGCGGTCGGTGATAAGGTACCGGCTCGAACCTATTTGACCGTTCCGCAAGGGACGCGCCCGGTACCTAAGAAGGACAGACACATGAAAGCGATCGAGATCACGCAATACGGCGCACCCGAAGTGCTCAAGCTGACCGAGCGCGCCAAGCCCGAGCTCAAGCCGGGCGAAGTGCTCATCAAGGTGAAGGCGTCGGGTGTGAATCGCCCCGACGTGCTGCAACGCATTGGCCAGTACCCGGTGCCGCCGGGCGCGTCGGACCTGCCGGGGCTCGAAGTGGCCGGCGAAATTGTCGAGGGCTCGCTGGACGGCGCCGACAATCGCTGGGGCCTGAAGATCGGCTCGCGCGTGTGCGCACTTGTGCAGGGCGGCGGTTACGCCGAGTACTGCACGGCGCCGCTCGCGCAGTGTTTGCCGGTACCCGATGGCCTCTCCGACGTGGAAGCGGCATCGCTGCCGGAAACGTTCTTCACTGTGTGGAGCAACGTGTTCGACCGTGCACACCTCGGCAACACCGAAGCGGGCGAAAAGGAAACGTTGCTCGTGCAGGGCGGCACCAGCGGCATCGGCGTGACGGCGATCCAGTTGGCCGTGGCGCTCGGTCACCGCGTGTTCGCAACGGCCGGTTCCGATGAGAAGGCGCGTGCCTGCGAAGCGCTCGGCGCCGAGCGCGGTATCAACTACAAGACGGAAGACTTCGTCGCCATCGCGAAAGAACTCACGCAAGACCGTGGCGTGGACGTGGTGCTCGACATGGTGGGCGGCGATTATCTGCCGCGTGAAGTGCAGGCCCTCGCGTTCGATGGCCGCATTGCGATCATCGCGCTGCTCGGCGGCAGTAAGGCGACGCTGGACATGGGCGCGCTGCTGCGCCGCCGCCTGACGGTGACGGGCTCGACGCTGCGCCCGCGCTCGGTGGCCTTCAAAGCCGCGATTGCCCAAAAGTTGCACGAGAAGGTCTGGCCGCTGTTCGCCGCTGGCAAGATTCGCCCGGTCATTTACCAGACATTCCCGGCAGAACAGGCCGACAAAGCCCATGCCCTGATGGAAACCAGCACCCACGTCGGCAAGATCGTGCTGACTTGGTAAGCCGGAGGGGAAGGGCGGGTAAAACTCGCGTGAAAGCACCGATTCATGCGGTTTTTCTCGCCCGATGTCCGGCGAAATTGACCCCCATAGCCCAGACGCACTAGAATGAGAGGTTTTTCGTCTATAAGCATGGGGGAGAAGGCGTGACATCTGCTATCGCAGCTTCGGCTCGCACCATCAGCCGCAAGGCTGGCAAGCTCGTCGTGGGCAACTGGAAACTGCACGGCAGTCTGGCCGGCAACGAGACCCTGTTGGGCAGTCTGCTGGCATCGCCGGTATTGAGCGCATCGGGCGTGAGCGCCGCGGTGTGCGTGCCGTTCCCCTATCTTGCGCAATGTCAGGCGCGTCTCTCGGGGCAGGCGCTGGGCTATGGCGCGCAGGATGTGTCGGCGCAAGTGAATGGCGCATTCACGGGCGAAGTGGCTGCGCCGATGATTGCCGAGTTCGGCGCACAGTTCGTCATCGTGGGGCACTCGGAGCGTCGCCAGTACCATGGCGAGACCGATGCGAGTGTCGCTGCCAAGACGCTGCGCGTGCTCGACGCGGGCATGACGCCGATCGTCTGCGTGGGCGAAACGCTCGCCGAGCGCGAGGCCGGTGACACGAAGGCCGTGGTGACCCGTCAGCTCGAAACGGTGCTGGCGGCGCTGAGCGCAGAACAAGCCACGCAGATTGTCGTTGCCTACGAGCCGGTCTGGGCGATCGGCACCGGCAAGACGGCAACGTCGGCCGAGGCGCAGGCAGTGCATGCGGACCTGCGCGCATTGCTGCGCGCAAAGGGCGCGGCCGTGGAAGATGTGGCGGTGTTGTACGGCGGCAGTGTGAAGCCGGACAATGCGGCCGAACTGTTTGCGATGCCCGACGTCGATGGTGGTCTGATCGGCGGTGCGGCATTGAAGGCAGCCGATTTTCTGGCAATTTGCGAGGCGGGTCTGCCGCGCTAATGCCGGTGCCATTCTTGTAATGGCACGAAATAGTCATGATGCGTCGCAGCAAATGCGGCGCAAATCAGATTCTTCTATACGGGTGATGAGATGGGGTTGTTCAAAACGTTTTTGGTCGTGGTGCAGGTGCTTTCGGCGCTGGGCATCATCGGCCTGGTGTTGTTGCAGCATGGTAAGGGCGCCGACATGGGCGCTGCATTCGGTAGCGGTTCGTCGGGTAGCTTGTTCGGTGCTTCGGGCTCCGCCAACTTCCTTTCGCGCACGACGGCGGCATTGGCTGCCGTGTTCTTCGTGACCACGCTGGGCCTCACGTACATGGGTTCGTACAAGCCGAAGGCAAGCATCGGTGTCCTTGGTAATTTGCCCGCAGCGACGGCACCGGTTGCCGCTTCGGCAGCAGGCGCATCGAGCGTTCCGGCACCGGCTTCGGTGGCGAATCCGCAAGACGTGCCCAAGTAATTGGCAAGCTGTTTTTGACGTGTAATAAGCGGTAAAGAAAATCGAAAAAAATTCGATTTGTGCATTGAACAAAATGCCGAAGAGCGCTACTATAGCGGTCTTGAAGCGATTCGTAAGTGACAGCGGATTGCAGACTATGAATGCCGACGTGGTGAAATTGGTAGACACGCTATCTTGAGGGGGTAGTGGCGAAAGCTGTGCGAGTTCGAGTCTCGCCGTCGGCACCACAGTTCTACGATGCCAGCCTTGCGTTTATGCTTTGGCTGGCATTTTATTTTGTGCTCACCGTTCATCCGCTTTCCGGTCCCCACACCATCGACGAGAGCGGTTCTTTGAACTAACCGAAAGAGGGTAGAGTTGAACCTCGGAACCTATTATCCCGTCCTGCTGTTTCTTCTGGTAGGTGGCGGTCTTGGGGCGGTACTGATTGGCGTCGGTAAATTCCTCGGCCCCAACAAACCCGACAGCGAAAAACTCTCTCCGTACGAGTGTGGCTTCGAGGCATTCGAAGACGCGCGCATGAAGTTCGATGTGCGCTACTATCTCGTCGCCATCCTTTTCATCCTGTTCGATCTCGAAACGGCATTCCTGTTTCCGTGGGGCGTAGCTCTGCGCGATATCGGCTGGGTGGGCTTTATCTCCATGATGGGTTTCCTGCTTGAGTTGCTGATCGGTTTCGTATTCCTGTGGAAGCGCGGTGCGCTTGACTGGGAATAAGGCCGGCGTTTGACAGCAGCATTGCAGAAGGATTCAGGGTAAGCATATGAGCATCGAAGGGGTTTTGCGCGAAGGGTTCGTCACCACCACGGCTGACAAACTCATCAATTGGACGCGCACGGGTTCGCTGTGGCCGATGACGTTCGGTCTCGCTTGTTGTGCAGTCGAAATGATGCACGCCGGCGCAGCGCGTTACGATCTTGACCGGTTTGGCGTGGTGTTCCGCCCGAGCCCGCGTCAGTCGGACGTGATGATCGTCGCCGGCACGCTGTGCAACAAGATGGCGCCTGCGCTGCGTAAGGTCTACGACCAGATGGCCGAGCCGCGCTGGGTGATCTCGATGGGGTCGTGCGCCAATGGCGGCGGCTACTATCACTATTCGTATTCGGTGGTGCGCGGTTGCGACCGCATCGTGCCCGTAGATGTCTACGTGCCAGGCTGTCCGCCGACGGCCGAAGCGCTTGTCTACGGCATCATTCAGTTGCAGTCAAAGATCAAGCGGACTGCGACGATCGCTCGCAAATAACGCTACCGCCCATGTCTACACTAGAAAAACTCAAGACCACCCTGCAAAACGTGCTTGGCCCCCGCGCCGAGCTGTTGGTGGAAGCCCTTGACGAACTCACGTTGACGGTCAAGGCGAGCGACTATCTCGAAGTGGCGCACACGCTGCGCGATCACCCCGAGCTTAAGTTCGAACAGCTGATGGACGTAGCAGGCCTGGATTACTCGGCCTACGGCGACGGTGCCCATGACGGCCCGCGTTACGCCGCCGTCTCGCATCTCCTCTCGATTTCGTACAACTGGCGTCTGCGCGTTCGTGTGTTCGCGCCGGATGACGACCTGCCGGTCGTGGCCTCGTTGATCGACGTCTGGAGCTCGGCCAACTGGTTCGAGCGCGAAGCTTTCGATCTGGTGGGTATCGTGTTCGAAGGCCATCCGGATCTGCGCCGCATTCTGACGGACTACGGCTTCATCGGTCACCCGTTCCGCAAGGACTTCCCGACGTCGGGTTATGTCGAGATGCGTTACGACCCCGAGCAGAAGCGGGTGATCTATCAACCGGTGACGATCGAGCCGCGCGAAATTACGCCGCGCATCATCCGCGAAGAGCATTACGCCGGTCTGAAACATTAAGGTGGCCTTGTGGCAGACATCAAGAACTACACTCTGAACTTCGGTCCGCAGCACCCGGCAGCGCACGGCGTGCTGCGCCTGGTGCTCGAGCTGGATGGCGAAGTGATCCAGCGCGCCGATCCGCACATCGGCCTGCTGCACCGCGCGACCGAAAAGCTCGCTGAATCGAAGACGTTCCTGCAATCCGTGCCGTACATGGATCGTCTGGACTACGTCTCGATGATGTGCAACGAGCACGCCTACGTGATGGCGATCGAAAAGCTGATCGGCGTCGATGTGCCGATTCGCGCACAATACATCCGCGTGATGTTCGACGAAATCACGCGGATTCTGAATCACCTGATGTGGATTGGTTCCCACGCACTCGACGTGGGCGCGATGGCGGTGTTCCTGTACGCCTTCCGTGAGCGCGAAGACCTGTTCGACGTGTACGAGGCCGTCTCAGGTGCCCGCATGCACGCGGCTTACTACCGTCCGGGCGGCGTGTATCGCGACCTGCCGGATGCGATGCCGAAGTACCGCGCATCGAAGTTCCACAACGAGCGCGCCATCAAGCGGATGAACGAAGCCCGCGAAGGCTCGCTGCTCGACTTCATCGAAGACTTCGCGATTCGCTTCCCGAAGTGCGTCGACGAGTACGAAACGCTGCTCACCGACAACCGGATCTGGAAACAACGTCTGGTCGGTATCGGTGTGGTGTCGCCGGAACGCGCGTTGCAGCTCGGCTTCTCGGGCGCGATGCTGCGCGGTTCGGGCATTGCCTGGGACTTGCGCAAGAAGCAGCCGTACGAAGTGTACGACCGCCTCGAGTTCGATATCCCGGTGGGCAAGGAAGGCGATTGCTACGACCGTTATCTGGTGCGCGTGGAAGAAATGCGCCAGTCGGCGAGTCTGGTGCGTCAATGCGTGAAGTGGCTGCGTGAGAATCCGGGTCCGGTGATCACGGATAACCACAAGGTGGCACCGCCGTCGCGCGTTGAAATGAAGTCGAACATGGAAGAGCTGATTCACCATTTCAAGCTCTTCACCGAAGGCTTCCACGTGCCGGCCGGCGAGACGTATGCCGCGATCGAGCACCCGAAGGGCGAGTTCGGCATCTATCTGGTGTCGGACGGCGCTAACAAGCCGTACCGCTTGAAGATTCGTGCGCCGGGCTTCGCCCATCTTTCTGCGCTCGACGAGATGGCCAAGGGTCACATGATTGCCGATGCTGTCGCAATCATCGGTACCCAGGACATCGTGTTCGGCGAGATCGATCGCTAAACGCGCAGTGGGCGCCCCCGGGCGCCCACCGGTTTTAATTCGGCAGGGTTTCGCAGGTCGATACCGTTGCCGTTCCTAGTTGCCGTGCCTGTGAGTCGCAGGCGACCGAGATGATCGGTTGCCCGTGCTGGCACGAGCGGGGATAACGTTTTAGAGAACAGTCGGATCGGAAATGCTTTCTCCCGAAGCCCTGAAGAAAATCGACCGTGCCGTTGCCAAATACCCTGCCGACCAGAAACAGTCGGCGGTGATGCACGCACTTGCCGTAGCGCAGGTCGAGAAAGGTTGGTTGTCGCCCGAAGTCATGCAATTCGTGGCGGACTACCTCGAAATGCCCGCAGTCGCGGTGCAAGAGGTCGCAACCTTCTACACCATGTTCAACACGAGCCCGGTGGGCAAGTTCAAGTTGACCGTGTGCACGAACCTGCCTTGCCAACTCACGCGTGGTGAAGAGATGGCGAAGTACCTGAAGGAAAAATTGGGCGTCGAATACAACGACATCACGCCCGATGGCCTCTTCACGGTCAAGGAAGGCGAGTGCATGGGCGCTTGCGGCGATGCCCCGGTCATGCTGGTGAACAATCACCGCATGTGCGGCTTCATGAGCGAAGAGAAGGTCGATGCGCTCCTCGATGAGCTCAAGGCCAAGGCCGCTGCCGGAGAGAAAGCATGACGTCGCTGCACAACCGTCACATCAAGCCGCTGATTCTCGCGGGCCTTAATGGCGATAACTGGCATCTGGAAGATTACGTCAAGCGCGGTGGTTACCAGCAGCTCGCCCGTATTCTGAAAGAAGGCCTCACGCCCGAGCAGGTGATCGCCGACGTGAAGGCTTCGGGCCTGCGTGGTCGTGGAGGCGCTGGCTTCCCGACGGGTCTGAAGTGGAGCTTCATGCCGCGTGCGTTCCCGGGCCAAAAGTATCTCGTCTGCAATTCGGACGAAGGCGAACCGGGTACGTTCAAGGATCGCGACATCCTGCGCTACAACCCGCACGCCCTGATCGAAGGCATGGCCATCGGCGGTTTCGCCATGGGCATCACGGTCGGCTACAACTATATCCACGGTGAAATCTACGAAGTGTACGAACGCTTCGAAGAGGCGCTGGAAGAAGCGCGCGCCGCCGGGTATCTGGGCAACAACATTCTGGGCACGGACTTCTCGTTCGAGTTGCACGGTCACCATGGTTACGGTGCGTACATCTGCGGCGAAGAGACTGCATTGCTCGAATCGCTCGAAGGCAAGAAGGGCCAACCGCGCTTCAAGCCGCCGTTCCCGGCGAGCTTCGGCTTGTATGGCAAGCCGACGACGATTAACAACACCGAAACGTTCGCAGCTGTGCCGTTCCTGCTCGCGACCGGTCCGCAGCAATACCTGGAAATGGGCAAGCCGAACAACGGCGGCACCAAGATTTTCTCGGTATCGGGCGACGTCGAGCTGCCGGGCAACTACGAAGTGCCGCTGGGCACGCCGTTCGGCGAACTGCTCGAGCTGGCCGGTGGTATGCGCGGCGGTAAGAAGCTGAAGGCAGTGATTCCGGGCGGCTCGTCCGCACCGGTCGTGCCGGCGGGTCTCATGATGGAAACCACCATGGACTACGACAGCATCGCCAAGGCTGGCTCGATGCTGGGTTCGGGGGCGGTGATCGTCATGGACGAGACGCGCTGCATGGTGCGCTCGCTGTTGCGTCTGTCGTACTTCTACTACGAAGAATCGTGCGGTCAGTGCACGCCGTGCCGTGAAGGTACTGGCTGGCTGTGGCGCGTGGTCAACCGTATCGAGCATGGTGAGGGCCGCAAGGAAGATCTCGACCTGCTGAACTCGGTGGCCGAGAACATCATGGGCCGTACCATTTGCGCGCTCGGCGATGCCGCAGCGATGCCGGTGCGCGGCATGCTCAAACACTTCTGGGACGAGTTCGCCTACCACGTCGAGCACAAGCATTGCTTGGTCGGCGCTCACTAATCCCTTTTGACGCTTGGCATTGAACCGCTATGGTTGAAATCGAAATTGACGGCCAAAAGGTCGAGGTGCCCGAAGGCAGCATGGTGATCCAGGCTGCCAAGAAGAACGGCACCTACATTCCCCACTTCTGCTATCACAAGAAATTGTCGATCGCAGCGAACTGCCGCATGTGTCTGGTCGAGGTCGAGAAGGCCCCGAAGGCTGTGCCGGCCTGCGCCACGCCCGTTGCCAACGGCATGATCGTGCGCACCAACTCCGACAAGGCTGTGAAAGCACAGCAGTCGGTGATGGAGTTCCTGCTGATCAACCACCCGCTCGACTGCCCGATCTGCGATCAGGGCGGTGAGTGCCAACTTCAGGACTTGGCGGTCGGTTACGGCAAGTCGGCATCGCGCTACCAGGAAGAGAAGCGTGTGGTGTTCCACAAGAATGTGGGCCCGCTGATCTCGATGGAAGAAATGTCGCGCTGCATCCACTGCACGCGTTGCGTGCGCTTCGGTCAGGAAGTGGCCGGGGTGATGGAGTTCGGCATGCTGGGCCGCGGTGAGCACTCGGAAATCACGTCGTTCGTCGGCAAGACGGTCGACTCCGAACTGTCCGGCAACATGATCGATCTGTGTCCGGTTGGCGCACTGACGTCGAAGCCGTTCCGTTACAGCGCCCGTACTTGGGAACTGTCGCGCCGCAAGTCGGTGAGCCCTCACGACGGCGTGGGTGCGAACCTCGTGGTGCAAGTGAAGAACAACAAGGTCATGCGCGTGGTGCCGCTCGAAAACGAAGCGGTCAACGAGTGCTGGATCTCGGACAAGGACCGTTTCTCGTACGAAGGTCTGAACAGCGACGAGCGCCTCACCAAGCCGATGCTCAAGCAAGGCGGCGAGTGGCACGAAGTCGACTGGCAGACGGCGCTTGAGTACGTCGGCCACGGCCTGACGGACATCATCCGCGACTTCGGCGCCGATGCCGTTGCCGGTCTGGCCTCGCCGCACGCCACGGTCGAAGAACTGCACCTGCTGCAAAAGTTCGTGCGCGCACTGGGCAGCGACAACGTCGACTTCCGCCTGCGTCAGACGGATGTGTCGGGCGGTACGAAGGGTGCTCCGTGGCTCGGCCTGCCGATCACGGAACTCGACAAGCTGCAAAGCGCACTGGTCGTCGGTTCGTTCCTGCGCAAGGATCATCCGCTGTTCGCGTCGCGTCTGCGCACCGCCGTGAAGACGGGCGGTCAGCTGAACCTGCTGCACGGCTCGGACGACGATCTGCTCGTGAAGCTCGCGAACAAGATCATCGCCGCACCGGGTGCCTGGGTCAGCGAACTGGCCGGTATCGCTGTGGCTGCCGCCGCTGCCAAGGGTGTTGCTGCCCCGGCAGAACTGGCCGGTGTGACCGCCAGCGACGCTGCCAAGGCCATCGCCGCTTCGCTGATCAACGGCGAGCGTCGCGCGATCCTGCTCGGCAATGCTGCCGTTCAGCATCCGGAATTCGCACAACTGCATGCGATCGCGCAAGTGATCGCTGACATCACGGGCGCCACGCTGGGCTTCCTGACCGAAGGCGCCAACACGGTCGGCGGCTACGCAGTGAAGGCCACCAACGCGAAGGGCGCTGCGGCACTGTTCGCACAGCCGCGTCAGGCCTACGTGCTGCTCAACGCCGAACCCGAGTTCGACTCGGCCGACGCGAAGCAAGCACTCACGGCTCTCAGCGCCGCGAAGATGGTGGTCTCGCTCTCGCCGTTCAAGCACGGCCTCGAGTACGCCGACGTGCTGCTGCCGATCGCCCCGTTCACGGAAACGGCCGGTACGTTCGTCAACGCCGAAGGTCTGCCGCAACACTTCAACGGTGTGGTGCGTGCGCTGGGTGAGACGCGTCCGGGCTGGAAGGTGCTGCGCGTGCTGGGCAATCTGCTCAAGCTGCAAGGTTTCGAACAGGACACCGTGGAACAAGTGCGCGCCGAAGCGCTCGCCGGTTTCTCGGCGGCTGCGCTCGACAACCGTGCCACGGCAACGCTGGCCGCACCGAAGGCTGCTGCACAGGGTCTTCAGCGTCTGGCCGACGTGCCGATCTACGCTGCCGACGCGCTGGTGCGTCGCGCTCCGTCGCTGCAACTGACCAACGATGCGAAGGCCTCGCTGCGTGCCACGCTGCCGGCTGCGCTGTTCGACAGCCTGGGCCTCGCTGCCGGCGACGCCGTGCGCGTGCGCCAAGGCGACGCGGTGGTCACGCTGCCGGCCGCTCGCTCGGAAACGTTGCCTGCCAATGTGGTGCGCGTCCCGGCAGCCACGCCGGCATCCGCCGCGCTTGGCGCGATGTTCGGTGAAATTTCGGTGGAGAAGGCGTAAATGAGCCTGAACGAAGTCATCAATCAATACGGCACGCAGCTGCTGGGCGTGGCCTGGCCGACGGTGTGGGCGCTGGTCCGCATCCTCGTCGTGGCCGTGATCCTGCTGCTGTGCGTGGCGTACCTGATTCTGTGGGAGCGCAAGCTCATCGGCTGGATGCACGTGCGTCTCGGTCCGAACCGCGTGGGTCCCGCCGGTCTGTTGCAGCCGATCGCCGACGTGTTGAAGCTTCTGCTCAAGGAAGTGATCACGCCGACGCAGGTCAGCAAGGGCATTTACGCCATCGCCCCGGTGATGGCAGTGCTGCCGGCCTTCGCGATCTGGGCGGTGATCCCGTTCCAGCCGGGCGCAGTGCTCGCCGACGTGAACGCCGGTCTGCTCTACGCGATGGCGATTTCGTCGATCGGTGTGTACGGCGTGATTCTGGCCGGTTGGGCATCGAACTCGAAATACGCTTTCCTCGGCGCCATGCGCGCGTCGGCCCAGATGATTTCGTATGAAATCGCGATGGGCTTCGCACTGGTGTGTGTGCTGATGACGGCCGGCTCGCTGAATCTGTCGGACATCGTGCGCTCGCAAGAGCACGGCATGTTCGCCAGCATGGGCGTGAATCTGTTGTCGTGGAACTGGCTGCCGCTGCTGCCGATGTTCGTCGTGTACTTCGTCTCGGGTATCGCGGAAACGAACCGCCACCCGTTCGACGTGGTGGAAGGCGAATCGGAAATCGTGGCCGGTCACATGATCGAGTACTCGGGCATGGGCTTCGCGCTCTTCTTCCTGGCCGAGTACATCAACATGATCATCATCTCGGCGTTGGCCTCGGTGCTGTTCCTGGGTGGCTGGAGTGCGCCGTTCGGCTTCCTGTCGTTCATCCCGGGTGTGTTCTGGCTGGCGTTTAAGGTGTTCCTGCTGCTGTCGGTGTTCATTTGGGTACGTGCGACGTTCCCGCGCTACCGCTACGACCAGATCATGCGTCTGGGCTGGAAAGTTTTCCTGCCGCTGACGATTGTCTGGGTGATCGTGGTGGGTGTCTGGATCATGTCCCCCTGGAACATCTGGGGCTGAGGCGAACGGAGTAGAGGAATCCCATGGTAAGGGCAATCAAAGACTTTTTCGGCAGTTTCCTGTTGTTGGAACTGCTCAAGGGCATGGCGCTCACAGGGCGCTACACGTTCGCACGCAAAGTGACCGTGCAGTTTCCGGAAGAGAAGACGCCGCTGTCGCCGCGTTTTCGCGGTCTGCATGCGCTGCGCCGCTATCCGAACGGTGAAGAGCGTTGCATCGCATGCAAGTTGTGCGAAGCGGTGTGCCCGGCAATGGCCATCACGATCGAATCGGATGTGCGTGAAGACAATACCCGTCGCACCACGCGCTACGACATCGATCTGACCAAGTGCATCTTCTGTGGCTTCTGCGAAGAAAGCTGCCCGGTGGACTCGATCGTCGAAACGCACATCCTCGAGTATCACGGCGAGAAGCGTGGCGATCTGTACTTCACCAAAGAGATGTTGCTCGCGGTGGGCGATCGTTACGAAAACGAAATCGCGGCGGCCAAGGCGGCCGATGCGCCGTACCGTTAATGCAGGGCAGGGCGCGACGCTGGTCGGCGCGCCCGGTACGGCTTGACGTTGGCTAATTTGGCGACACTTCGGTGATTATGGAATTCACAACCTTACTTTTCTACGTGTTTGCGCTGATCCTCGTGGTCTCGGGTCTGAAGGTCGTGACCTCGCGCAACCCCGTGCAGTCGGCACTGTTCCTGGTGCTGGCCTTCTTCAACGCTGCTGCGATCTGGATGCTTCTCGAGGCTGAGTTCCTCGCGATCATGCTGGTGCTCGTGTACGTCGGCGCGGTGATGGTGCTGTTCCTGTTCGTGGTGATGATGATCGACATCAATCTCGACGAACTGCGACGCGGTTTCGGCAAGTTCATTCCGCTGGCGAGTACCGTCGGCGCGATCATGATCGTCGAAGCAGCGCTTGTGCTGATGCGCGGCTACGGTGCCACGCGTGCGCCGGTCAAGGCCGTGTCGGCCCCCGACGTGCCGAACACCAAGGCGCTCGGCATTGCGCTTTACACCGACTATATCTTTGCCTTCGAAGTGGCAGGTCTGATCCTGCTGGTGGCGGTGGTTGCAGCGATTGCGCTGACCATGCGTACCCGTAAGGACCACAAACAGACCGACCCGAGCAAGCAGGTGCGCGTGAAGAAACACGAGCGCGTGCGTCTGGTGTCGATGCCCGCCGAAGCCCGGCAGCAGTCCACCGGCGCCGACACGCCGGCGGCGGAATAAGGAGCCAGCATGATGTCGTTGTCGCTAGCGCATTACCTGGTGTTGGGCGCGATTCTCTTCGCGATCAGCATTACCGGTATTTTCCTCAACCGCAGAAATGTGATCGTGCTGCTGATGGCCATCGAGCTGATGTTGCTCGCGGTCAATCTGAACTTCGTCGCGTTCTCGCATTACCTGGGCGACATTGCCGGTCAGGTATTCGTGTTCTTCATCCTTACGGTGGCCGCCGCAGAAGCTGCGATTGGCCTGGCCATTCTGGTCACGTTGTTCCGTAAGCTCGAAACGGTCAACGTCGAAGATCTCGACCGCCTCAAGGGTTAATAAAGCGAACGCTGTTATGGCATCCACACTGAATCCCACACTGTTGCTCGCGATCCCGCTGGCGCCGCTGGCCGGGTCCGTGATCGCCGGTTTGTTCGGCAAGCAAGTCGGACGCGCGGGCGCGCACACGGTCACGATCCTTGGCGTGCTGGTCGCGTTTATCCTTTCGGTCATGACGTTCCTCGACGTCATGAACGGGGCGAGCTTCAACGCCACCGTCTACGAATGGGCACGCATCGGCGACCTGAAGCTCGAGATCGGCTTCCTGATCGACACCCTCACCGTCACGATGATGTGCGTGGTCACGTCCGTCTCGCTGATGGTGCACATCTACACCATCGGCTACATGGCGGAAGATCCTGGCTACCAGCGCTTCTTCTCGTACATCTCGCTGTTCACGTTCTCGATGTTGATGCTCGTCATGAGCAACAACTTCCTGCAACTGTTCTTCGGCTGGGAAGCGGTGGGTCTGGTCTCGTACCTGCTGATCGGTTTCTGGTACACGCGTCCGACGGCCATCTACGCCAACATGAAGGCGTTCCTGGTCAACCGCGTGGGTGACTTCGGTTTCCTGCTCGGTATCGGTCTGCTGCTGGCCTTCACGGGCACGCTGAACTACGGCGAAGTGTTCGCCAAGGCCAACGATGTCGCGGCCCTGTCGTTCCCGGGCACCGACTGGCGCCTGATTACCGTGGCCTGTATCTGCCTGTTCATCGGCGCCATGGGTAAGTCGGCACAGTTCCCGCTGCACGTCTGGCTGCCGGACTCGATGGAAGGCCCGACCCCGATCTCGGCACTGATCCACGCGGCCACCATGGTGACCGCCGGTATCTTCATGGTGAGCCGCATGTCGCCGCTGTTCGAACTCTCGGACACCGCGCTGTCGTTCATCACGATCATCGGTGCGATCACGGCGCTGTTCATGGGCTTCCTGGGCATGATCCAGAACGACATCAAGCGTGTCGTGGCCTACTCGACGCTTTCGCAGCTCGGTTACATGACGGTCGCGCTCGGCGTGTCGGCCTACCCGGTCGCCATCTTCCACCTGATGACGCACGCGTTCTTCAAGGCGCTGCTGTTCCTCGGTGCCGGTTCGGTGATCATGGGCATGCACCACGATCAGGACATGCGCAACATGGGCGGCCTGTGGAAGTACATGCCGATTACCTGGATCACGTCGCTGCTCGGTTCGCTCGCGTTGATCGGTACGCCGTTCTTCGCCGGTTTCTACTCGAAGGACTCGATCATCGAAGCCGTGGCCGCCTCGCATCTGCCGGGTTCGGGCTTCGCGTACTTCGCAGTGGTCGCCAGCGTCTTCGTGACCGCGTTCTACTCGTTCCGTATGTACTTCCTCGTCTTCCACGGCAAGGAGCGTTTCGGTCAGGCACATCATGACCACCACGACGCCCACCATGCAGAAGAAGAGGACGATCACGGCGAACACCACGGTCTGGCCCCGGGTCAGAAGCCGCACGAATCGCCGGCCGTTGTGACGATTCCGCTGATCCTGCTGGCGATTCCGTCGGTGATCATCGGTGCCATCGCGATCGCGCCGATGCTGTTCAGCTCGTTCTTCAAGCAAGGCGTGGCGTTCAAGGACGTCATCTTCATCGGCGAGAATCACCCGGCGATGGAAGAACTGAGCCACGAATTCCACGGCTGGGTGGCCATGGCGGTGCACTCGTTCGGCACGCTGCCGATCGCACTGTCGGCACTGGGTATCCTGCTGGCCGCGTTCTTCTACCTCAAGCGTCCGGACATTCCGGAAGCGCTGAAGAACCGCTTCTCGGGCATCTACAACCTGCTCGATAACAAGTACTACATGGACAAGATCAATGAAGTGGTCTTCGCCAAGGGCGCGCTGAAAATCGGCCGCGGTCTGTGGAAGGCAGGCGATCAGGGTCTGATCGACGGCGCCGTCGTCAACGGCAGCGCACGTCTGGTGGGCTGGCTCGCCGGCGTCATCCGCTTCATGCAATCGGGTTACATCTATCACTACGCGTTCGCCATGATCATCGGCATGCTCGGGCTCCTGACGCTGTTTGTGACGTTGAACGGCAAGTAAAAGGGGGAGCCACAAAAAAATGCAATCGCTACCGCTTCTGAGTCTGGCCATCTGGCTGCCCATCTTGTCGGGGATCGTTGTCCTCGCGGTGGGGAATGACCGTAACCCGACGGGCGCCCGTGTCTTGGCGCTCATCGGTTCGCTGGTGAGCTTCCTGGTCACGCTGCCGCTGATCTCGAACTTCGACGCCAACACGTCGGCCTTCCAATACGTCGAAAAGACGAGCTGGATTGCACGCTTTCATATCAACTACTTCCTGGGCATCGACGGCATCTCGCTGTGGCTGGTGGTGCTCACCGCGCTGATCACGGTGATCGTGGTGATCGCGGGCTGGGAAGTGATCACCGAACGCGTGGCGCAGTACATGGCCGCGTTCCTGATCCTCTCGGGTCTGATGATCGGCGTGTTCTCGGCGCAAGACGGCCTGCTGTTCTACGTCTTCTTCGAAGCTACGCTGATCCCGATGTACCTGATCATCGGTGTGTGGGGCGGTCCGAACCGGGTGTATGCCGCGTTCAAGTTCTTCCTGTACACGCTGCTCGGCTCGCTGCTGATGCTGGTCGCGCTGATCTATCTGTACAACGCAACGGGTTCGTTCACGCTGACCGACTGGTACGCAGCGAAGATCCCGATGAACGTGCAGATACTGCTGTTCGTGGCGTTCTTCATGGCATTCGCGGTGAAGGTGCCGATGTGGCCGGTGCATACCTGGCTGCCGGACGCCCACGTGGAAGCCCCGACCGGCGGCTCGGTTGTGCTGGCTGCGATCATGCTGAAGCTGGGCGCGTACGGTTTCCTGCGCTTCTCGCTGCCGATCGCACCGGACGCCAGCCACTATCTGTCGGGCTTCATGGTGACGCTCGCGCTGATCGCCGTGGTCTACATCGGCCTCGTGGCGCTGGTGCAGACCGACATGAAGAAACTGGTGGCTTACTCGTCGATCGCTCACATGGGCTTCGCGATTCTGGGCTTCTTCATGTTCAGCGAAATCGGCATGCAGGGTGCGCTGGTGCAGATGATCTCGCACGGCTTCGTGTCGGGCGCGATGTTCCTGTGTATCGGCGTGCTGTATGACCGCATGCACTCGCGCAACATCGCCGACTACGGCGGTGTGGTGAACACGATGCCGAAGTTTGCCGCGTTCTTCATGCTGTTCGCGATGGCCAACAGCGGCCTGCCGGCAACGTCGGGCTTCGTGGGTGAGTTCCTGGTGATTCTGGGTGCCGTGAAGCTGAACTTCTGGGTGGGTCTGCTCGCAGCCACTTCGCTGATCACCGGTGCCGCGTATTCGCTGTGGATGTACAAGCGCGTGATCTTCGGTGCGATTGCCAACGACCACGTGCGCGAGCTGATCGATATCAACAAGCGGGAGTTCTTCATGCTGGCCGTGTTGGCTGCACTCACGCTGTTCATGGGTATCTATCCGAAGCCTTTCACGGACCTGATGCACACCTCCGTGGTTAACCTCCTCGCCCACGTGGCGCAGACCAAGCTGCCGTAATCGGGGAGGAAATCTAGATCATGCAAAACATTAATCTGCTGCCTGCGTTGCCGGAGGCCATCCTGCTGCTCATGATCCTCGTGATCATGATGTGCGACGCGTTCCTCGGCCAGACGCGCAAGCTGAACTACGTGCTGGCACTCATCACGACTGCGGTCGTGTCGGTGCTGTGGGCGTGCAACGCCAGCGACCCGGCGTCGCACTACCTGTTCGGCAACGTGTTCGTCGCCGATCCGATGTCGAACCTGCTCAAGGCCTTCGGTGGTCTGGCAACGTTCATGACGTTCGTCTACGGCCAGAAGTATCTGGAAGCCCGCGGTCTGGCCCGTGGCGACTTCTACATCCTCAGCTTGTTCTCGCTGCTGGGGCTGTCGGTGATGATTTCGGGCAACAACTTCCTGACGCTGTATCTGGGTCTGGAACTGATGTCGCTGTCGCTGTACGCACTCGCTGCCGTGTGGCGCGATTCGTCGAACGCGACCGAGTCGGCCATGAAGTACTACGTGCTGGGTGCGCTCGCTTCGGGCTTCCTGCTGTACGGCATGTCGATGATGTACGGCGCGACGGGTTCGCTCGAACTGGCCAAGGTCTTCGAAGTCATCGCCTCGGGCGCGGTCAACAAGATCGTGCTGGTGTTCGGCGTGGTGTTCATCGTGGCCGGTCTGGCGTTCAAGCTCGGCGCTGCCCCGTTCCACATGTGGGTGCCGGACGTCTATCAAGGCGCACCGACCCCGGTCACGCTGCTGATCGGTGGCGCGCCGAAGCTGGGTGCATTCGCACTGCTGCTGCGCTTGCTCGTCGAAGGCATGCTGCCGCTGGCGATCGACTGGCAACAGATGCTGATCATCATGGCGGTGCTCTCGCTGGTGATCGGTAACCTGACGGCCATCGTGCAGACCAACGTCAAGCGTCTGCTGGCGTACTCGACGATCTCGCACATGGGCTTCGTGCTGCTGGGCATGCTCTCGGGTGTGGTGGGCGGCAAGATCGACGGTATCGCCGACGCGTACGGTTCGTCGCTGTTCTACAGCGTGATCTACCTGCTGACGACGCTGGGCACGTTCGGTATCGTGCTGCTGCTCTCGCGCAAGGGTTTCGAAGCCGAAAACCTGTCGGATCTGAAGGGCCTGAACCAACGCAGCCCGTGGTTTGCCTTCGTCATGCTGATGTTGATGTTCTCGCTGGCCGGTATTCCGCCGCTGGCAGGCTTCTACGCCAAGCTGGCGGTGCTTCAGGCGGTGATCAATGCCGGTATGGTGTGGCTGGCCGTCGTGGCTGTGATCGCCTCGCTGATCGGTGCGTTCTACTACCTGCGTGTCGTGAAGCTGATGTACTTCGACAAGCCTGAAGACAGCAACGCGCTGGAAGGCAGCGGCACGATGCGTCTGGTGCTCTCGCTCAACGGTCTGGTGCTGGTGTACCTCGGCCTGATGCCGGGGCCGCTGATGGACTGGTGCCTGCGCACGATCAAGCTGACCTTGGCGAGCTAAAGCGAGCCAACAAGACGAACGACCGGAGACACGAACGATGGGTATGACGGCAGGTGGTACGCTTGTGATTCTGCTGGCGCTGCTGGGCGCGAACCTGCCGTTCGTGAACCAACGCCTGTTCGGCTTCATCCCCCGCAAGCAACCGGTCAAGTCGTTGTGGCTGCGGTTGCTTGAGATGGTGGTGGCGTACTTTGTGGTCGGTGCACTCGGCTATCTGATCGAGAAGAGCATCGGCAACGTGTTCGCGCAGGGCTGGGAGTTCTACGCGGTGACGGCGAGCCTGTTTGTCGTGTTCGCGTTTCCGGGGTTCGTCTACCGGTACTTGTGGCGTCATCGACCGGCGGCTGCCGCGTAAGATGTTGGCTTCATGAGACGCCGCCCACTGGGCGGCGTTTTGTTTTGTATGGTTTTGTATGGTTTTGAACCGGTTTCGTGCACGCTTTGTGCCGCCATGGAGGTTTCATGACACAACGTCAAACTGACGATCAGCACCTCGTAGAGACGCAGATCACGACCGATACCGTCTACGACGGCGCATTCCTGACCATCAAGCGCGACAGCGTCCGCCTGCCGGACGGCAAGACAGCCACGCGCGAATACACCACGCACCCGGGCGCGGTGATGGTGATTCCGTTGTTCGAAGACGGGCAGGTGCTCATGGAGCGCCAGTACCGCTATCCGCTGCGCCGCGTGATGACCGAACTGCCTGCCGGTAAGCTCGATGAAGCCGAGGGCGGTCTGGCCTGCGGCAAGCGCGAACTGCTCGAAGAGACCGGTTATCACGCCGAGCGTTGGGACTACCTGACGCGTATCCACCCGGTGATTTCGTACTCGACCGAGTTCATCGACATCTGGCTGGCGCGCGACCTCACGCTGGGCGAGCAGAAGCTCGATGACGGCGAGTTTCTCGACGTGTTCAAGATGCCGGCCACCGAGTTGCTGCAATGGGTGCGCGATGGCCGTATCACGGACGTCAAATCGGTTATCGGCGCGTTTTGGCTGGAAAAGATATTATCCGGAGTCTGGCAGCCGAACGAGCGTTCGCCGCTGCGCTGAAGCCACGGTGCCCGCCGCAGCGGGCGCCTCACTATTGATTCCAGTCCCGGTCCATGGCCGGGCAGGGACACACTCATTGCGTCATGAAGGTTTTTGATTTGCGTTGTGCGCACGAGCACACCTTCGAGGGCTGGTTCGGCTCGGAGGACGATTACCTGTCGCAGCAGTCTCGCGGGCTGGTCGCTTGCCCCGTCTGCGGTGACACGGGCATCGTGCGCGTGCCGTCGGCCCCGCGTCTGAATCTCTCGGGCGCAACGGGGCGTGATTCGGCGTCGACCGCCTCCGCAGGCGGCTCCCCGGGCGCGAAGGGAAGCGCTGCAAAATCGGGTCCGTCGTCTGCCCCGTCACTGCCGCCCGAAGTCGCCCAAGCCCAACGCGAAATTCAGGCGCTGTGGATGAAGGCCGTGCGGCATGTGATTGCCAACACGGAAGACGTCGGCAAGAACTTTGCCGAAGAGGCCCGCAAAATCCACTATCAGGAAGCCCCGGAGCGCAATATCCGCGGCACCGTCTCCCGCGAAGAGTCCGAGGCGCTTGCCGACGAGGGCATCGACGTGATGGCTTTGCCGATCCCCGAAGGCGCGAAAGAAACACTGCAATAAATAGGGCGCCCTCACAGCATCGGCTTCAGGATATCGTTGACGGTCACACCCGGGCGCAGTTCGACGTGCCGCAGCAACTGTGTCTGTAGCGTGTCGACGAGAAAGAGCAGGTTGTCGGCGGTGCCATACGACCGGTAGAGGCGGCCAAGTCCTCGCTCGGTCAGGTGTGTCGCGAAAGCCACCGCAAGCTGCTGCGGGGTACTGAACCGGGCCAGCCCGAAATTCGCATCGTAGAACCACGAAGCACGGGTCCCCACCGTGACGGACATGGCGTGCGCCCGCGTCTTGATGACGTACGTGCGCATGTCGAGGTGCCCCGCCGTGAACAGGCGGAAGAGCTGCTCCATGTTCAGCGCATTCTCCCCGCTGCGCATGCCGTGCAGAGGTAACTCCAACCGGTTTGCCTGAACATTCGAATGCAGCGCGACGAGGTTGTCGCGCAGCCGGATCGCGGCCTCCGATTGCGGACTCGCGATGGCGCGCCGCAGATTGCCGATGAAGGCACCGTCGCGGCCGATATGGAGCGCGGCCGCCATCGCACGCGTCAATGGCAGGCAGAAGCCGGTGTGACCGTCGGCATTGCTGTTGACGTAGGCCGTCTGCGTGAACGCCTCGAAGATTCCCCCTGCCGCGCGAACGTCCTCGGCCACGATTCGGGCGTTGGCGATCGCCCGCTGCGTCGATTCGAAGCGAAGGGCATCGTTGATCCGGCGCGCCAGAATGCCCAGCAATCGCGGGTCTTTCTGTGCCGGATCGGTGAAGTCGAGTTTGAGCAGATCGGCGGGACGGTACGACGCGTCCCATTGCAGCGGGCTGGCCCCGGCCTCGATCTTGCCGGCGAGGAAGGCCTCGCGGTCGGCGTCGACGACCGCGTTGGCCAGTGCTGCGCTTTTCGCCCTGAATTCCACATCCACAAAATTGCGGCTGATGTCGTCATGAAACACCGACGACGCAACGGGTGCCGGGCTCTCGGCCGCCGGCGTTTCCGCGTCGAGCACCCACTCGTAGGTGGACGTCTGTGAAATCGCCGGCCCCGGTCCGTTCAGTCCGGTAGGGTCCGTTAATCGCCAGGTTCCCTGCGTGGGGTAGTACTCCACGTCGAAGCGGGCGTCTCCCGAGGTCGCCACAAATCCCGCCTCGCTTCGGTACAAATTGGGCATCAGCCGCTTGAGCTGCGCGAACGGCGTGCGGTTGATAAACAACTGCACTTCGTCCTGAAAGGTAAGGCTGGCCTTGTAGTGGTAGCCGATGGGAATGCCGCCGGCAATGCCGGCCATCAACGACGCCCAGCCCGCCGGACGGGTCTGGTCGTCACCGAGCACGGCGGTGGTCCCGCCCATGGCGATGTTGTTGAAGGACAGAATAACGTTGGCTTCGAGCAGGCCGGGGACGGGCGCGTCAACGACGATGCCGAACCCGGTCATCCAGTTCAGCATCGCGAGCGTTTGCAGAATGCGCGAGACAATGACCGCTTGCGGGTTGTCCGGCAGCGCCACGCGCGGGTTGATGATCTCGTCTCGTGTGCGCTGGCGGAACACGTGCACGAATTCCGAGAACGGGTCACCCACAAACGTTTCGCTTGGAAAAATCTTGCGTGGCGTGGATGCCCCGATGTCGATGGCGGCAAGCACGGCGTCGACGCCCGGGGCCTTTTCGTCGCGGCGGTCTGCCTGCGAGAAGCAACTGAGCAGCCGGGCACAGGCGTTCGGGTCTCGCGCTTGTGCTCGCACCCAGTCGCTGAGCTGCCGGCGGTCGGGGAATTCCTTCACGCTGTTCGCCAACAGGCGCGGCGTGTAAATCAGAATCCAGCCGTTGCGCAGGTCCGTGAATTCCTGAATATCGGAGATCGCCCCGCCGATGCGCAGCCATGCCGTTTGCAGGTGCGAGCCCGCAACGGCGAAGTGTTCCGGCAAGTGGTCGAGATCGAGCAAATCCATGCGTTCGCAGCGGGCGATGCGTCGCGCGATGTCGACTCCCTCTGCGCCAAGGCTGTGGTCGTGTCCTTGCAGAAAGGCATCCATAACGAAGGCACTTTTCAGCGCGCTGCGCACCTGCCCCTCGTGCGTATTCCAGAAGGTATCGAGCCGGCGGCCTTGCTGCGTGACGAATTGACCGGCATCGATGCGGGCAAGCAACTGCACCGGCGTGAGTGATCCCAACAACAGCGCGCGCGCGCCGTGGGGTTCGCTGTCGAGCGAGAAGATGGCTTCCGTATTGGCCGACAACGTCGTCTCGCGCTCCCCCTGAGCAATGTCGAGAACGATCTGGTCCAGCGTGGCGGTGCCCGACGCCTGCACCGTTTTCCATGGCGGGTTGGCGATCGGTCCCTGCCCGATGTGCGTCGCGTAGACGTGCATGTACACCTTTGCCGCGTCGATGCTGGCCCCCGACATATCCTCGACCAACTGCGCGGCATACTGCACGGCACCTCGCCGCAGGTCGGGCAGTGCCGCCGAGACGCTGGCGCGCAGGTCGGTCATTGCCCGCACCTGCTGCATGGTCTCCAGACGAATGTGAAGCTGCTGTGGTGGCGGCAGCGGGTCTTTGAATCCGGTGACCTGCGGCGCCGGTCGTTCGAGTTCGGCTTCGAAGTCGGTTGACGGCACCCCTGCCAGCCAGTGAGTCCATGCCGTGCGCCGTTCGCCTGAGACGAGTTGTCTGCCGGCGCGTCGCATGTCGTTGCCGATGACTTCAGCGCTCGACGCCAGCGACAGGTGCACCAGATCGCCGTCCGTTGCCGTCAGCGAGATCGTGCACACTGTGCCGTTCATGACGTCCCGCGCAATCGACAGGGGCAGTCGCTGCATCATGTCGCCGTAGGCGCCCGACACCTTGCCACGCGCGAAGTCCTGCACCAGATGCCCGATCGAGGCGTACTCCCTGAGCGGCGCTGTGCTGCCGGCCGCGTACAGAATGACCCGCCCGCCGTTGTCCGTTGCCGTCCTCGCAGACTGCGAGACCGCGAACATGCCGCCGGGGCGTGACAGACCGTTGCGCCCGGGAATCTGGACATCGAGGGTGTACCCCTGAAGCTCGGCGAGATTCGAATCCGACGCGATGCGCTGCGCCGCACTCGGGGCGTAGGCGACGAGCTGGGCAAGAATCAGCCCCGTCTGCGAGAGTTGTCCGGCGGCGTACTCCAGCTCGGCATCGTAGGCGAGCATCGTGACCCGGTGGCGATACAGCGGCGCATCGAGCGGCGCGCTGGTGTTGTGCGAGCGCATGGCGTCGAGCGTCCGCAGCGGAACTGACCGGCTGGCGTGAATGGTTTGCATGAGCCGCCTCACGCTCAGTCGGGTCGACTCGTCGGACGGCTGATAATGGCCGAGCCGAGGCGCGCCGTGCGCATAGATGCCGAACTCCACATCGGCGCCTCCGAGGGCTTCCCCCGACCCGAAATATTGCAGGGCAGCCTGCGTCAATTTCGTCGATTCCTCAAGGCCGCCACGATCCATTTGCCCGGCCCGTGCCCCGTTTTCCTTGGAAGGGTAGAAGAACCGGAAGCGATTCAGAAACCACTGGTCCGAGTCGAACGGGGTCCGGCCGGGCGTGGCGGCCGCGGCGAGGTTTTTCCGGATCAACTGCGACCAGTCCGTGATGTTCGCGACCCGTGCCGTGAAATCGAACTGCGCCTCATGCCGGGCAATCTGGGTCGTCGCGAGGGTGATCAGCCGCTGAATCGTCGTGGAAGGCGCCAGCGGTGAGTGCTCGGCGGTGTGCGTCTCGTTCAGATGCCGCCGTTGATGGCGGCGATGGCCGTGCACGTGATGGGGGTTGGCGGCAGACACTCCGTCGGCGTGCGATCCCTGCGAGTGCGTGTGGACGTCGTGTTTCCGATGGTGATGATGATGGTGACGAAGTGGATGATGCAGGGCATGCCGCAGCGGCTGGGGCAGGGCAGTGCTTCGCTCGATCACGGCGCCTTGTGCGGTGGCAAACACCAGCGGATCGGCGGGCAGCGGGGCGTTCACCGCCGTGCCCACGCTGTCGACGACGCGCATGAGGCAGTCGCCGATCGCGTCGAACGTCGTTTTCGCGCCGCCGAGCGCATAGAGCAGCCCTGTCAATACGCCGATGGCGCCATGCTTGTGCCACGCAGGGTGATCGGGTCCGGCGGGCATTTCGGCCGCCAGCGCACGGGCGATGGCTTCGTAATCCCGATCCTGTTGCCACGGATCGTGGCCGGTGCCCGCCATCCGCAACCCTATAAACGTGTTGCACAGGTCTTGCTTCCAGCGATGACCGACGTCGAAGGGGCCGTCCCGGGCGTCGAACTCGCGTTGGCGGCGAACGTCATCCCGGTCAAACGAGCGCCGGATGTCGCGCAGGTTGTCTCGCGATGTGACGCGGGCGACGATCTCTTCCAGCGATTCGTACGGGCGCCGCGTCGACAATGCCCGCTCCAGCGAGGCGAGGATGCCGTCGGCCAGATCCGCGTGGTCGTTGAGTGTCTGAACCAGCGGATCATTGTCCGCATCGAGCCATCTCGCGATGTCGCCAAGCGGTGTCTGCGTGAGCGCGAGTATCAGACTGGTGCGAAGCCCCGGGTGTCGCGCACAGGCCTGCGCCATGCGTTGCGCCCATTGGCCAGCGTCGGGTACGTGCAGGTCGACAAGCAGCGTCTGGAAGATCGTGTGATCCGCCGAATTAGATGGATGACCGGTGAGTGCCGCGTCGGGAGGTGCTGCGCCGGCGTTTGACGGATGGATCGGGAACGCTGTTGAAAAAATATTCGTAGTGCTAATCATATTTTCAATATCGCGGCACGAAATCTTGAGGATGAAGCGAATCATGGTGGGTGCGACGAAGGCTGTGCCGCTATCAGAAACCGTTCATCTTGGGTGTAAAGTGACGGATTAAGGCGCGGCATTATCCGGGCATTCCCGACTCTTTCATTCGGTCACAGGAGGCTGTCATGGCAACGCTTGAGTACTACTTTGAGGACTTTTCCGTTGGCGATACGTTCGATCTCGGGACGTACACCTTCACTGCCGACGAGATCGTGCACTTCGCCCGCCAGTTCGACCCGCAGCCGTTTCACGTGGATGAAGCGGCCGGGCGTGCGTCCCATTTCGGCGGGCTCGTCGCCAGCGGCTGGCATACGTGCAGCATCATGATGCGGCTCAACGTCGACAAACTGCTCGTGCGCTCGTCGAGCATGGGCTCCCCCGGCGTCGAGCAAATCGAATGGCTCGCTCCCGTGCGTCCGGGCGATACGATCAACGTGACCAGCAGCACGCTCGAAGTGCGGCCGTCCAAAAGCCGCCCTGATCGCGGCATCGTGCGCCAGCTATGGACGGCGACCAACCAGCACGGCGAAGAAGTGTGCCGGTTTCGCGGCACCGGCCTCTACCTGAAACGCAGCGCCTGAAAGCAGTCTGAAACGCAGTTCCTGAGGCGCGCATCCCCGGCATCCTCGCCGACCTGTCAACGTTGACAGTTGTGTGGCATATCGGCGCTCGTAACATGGGTCGCATACTGCCACTGCGGCGAGGTGACTCATGGATACGAAATCGGACGAGCGTGCAACGATCATTCACACGTTCAAGGTCACCGTCAGCTCCGGCGGCGAACGGACTTACAACAACGGGCTTTGTCAGGTCCGGCTGGAAATCGAACTCATAGCCGACAAGAACTTGTCTCCTGCGGAAACCGCGACGCTTCGTGTGGTCGACGGCAACTCGGAGCAGGAGGTGCCCCTCGTCGATTCGTCAATGCCGGTGCCGATCGGGACATGGGGGTCATCGCTCGCGAAGAACGTGTATGAGTTCCATCCCGGCGGCGCTGATATCGCGGTCGAAAACAGGGAGTTCCTTCACTACTACGTGCAGACGGCGGACTTCGCGAATGCGAGGAAGACGATCGGCATGCGCATCACGCTGGAGAACAAGGAGGAGATCTTTTCAAAAAACATCAGCCATTCGGACGGCACGGTCGATCTCATTCCCGTCGCCCCGGTCAGCCCGCCATTCTCGGCGTGGAATCAGGACTGGGAGCAGACGCACAAATACACCGTCGGCTCGAACATCAAGGTCACCATCTACTACCTCGGCCTCGTGCTGGCCACGGGCGCACGTCAGGCCATGCGCACGATGGACGTGGCCCCGGCGAGTTTCGCCAGTAGCTACAAGTGGTTGAGCCCGAACTCTCAGAGTGGCGCTTTTTGCGGCTACGCCGAGCCACCGACCGACCAGCAGCCGACCCCCGAATTTGTTTATTCGCAAGTGCAATACACCGGGGCGTTCCGCGTGGCGAAGAACGATTGGCCACGTTTCGCCTGTGGCGCCATCGCGTTCGTCGCCAACGACAGTCTAGGGCCCTATCAGGGCGCGGCAAACGCGCAGGGCTGCACCTACACATTGCGCGATCAATACGGCACGCCCTACCGCGTGCGCGTGAACATTACGCCCGCCTGCGATGCATTGACACTCAGCCAAGCCTGACCGTCCCGGTCCGACCAACAATGACAGGGGCGCGCCATGACAGGCACTCATCAAGGACCGGCGCAGGCCGATAGCAGCACGTTGTACTCGGGCGCACAAAGCTTTCTGAGTTTTCTCGAGAAGGGTGTCGATCCACGCACCGGCACGTACTCCATCCGGGTAGCGCTGCCCAAGCTGGCAATGAATGCGCTGGCCGGGCCGGATCTGGCGTTGTCGCTCGGTTTCGATGCCTTGCAGAATGCCGACGTCGGCTTGGGGCGCGGCTGGTCGTGGGGCATGAGCCGTCTGAGCCCCGGTGCCAAACGGTTGTCGCTGGCGGATGGCGAGACCCAGTTGGCGATCGTGTATGAAAATCGCATCGAGTTTCCCGACAAGAAACTGCCGACGTTTATCGCGGAAAAAGCGGGCGACACACTCACCATCACCTATCGGTCAGGCCGTCGCGAGCGGCTGACAAAGTTCGACGACAGCGACCCACTCTCGCCGTATGTCCCGGTCGAAATCATCTCGGCGCAGGGGCGCTCGCTTCACCTGACTTGGGTGCATTTCCAGGGGCAGCCGATGCTGTCCTCGATCGCCGATCACGAACGGCGCGAATTACTGCGCGCCAGCCGCACGGCGCAGGCCGCAACCATCGCATTGACCGGCACCGACGGCAACGCGATCACGTTCCGGCTGGTGCTCTCGGGCGACCTCGTCTCGTCCATCGAACTCCCGCTTCCCGGACAAGTGGCCTGGCACCTGCGCTATAGCCGCTACACCGCCGCCGATCTCGCCATGCTGACGGAAGTGCGGTCCCCGACGGGCAGTGTCGAAACCATCGCTTACGAAGCGCGCGGACACGCATTCCCACTGCGTGCGGGCGATCCGGTGGGCACCGAGCCCGCGCGGCTGCCTTACGTCGCGCGCTATGCGCTCGACCCGGGGCAGGGGCAACCGCAGCGTGTGACGACTTACACCTACTCGACCGAAAACTTTCTCGGGTTCGGCGCCGGTGTCGACTGGGAAGACGCAACCGATGGGCTGTACAAAGTCACCCACGACTATCGCTATTCGAGTATCGAATCGCAACTCGACACGGCAGGCACCGCACAAGTCACGATCTACCGTGAGTACGACCGCTTTCACGGCATACGCATCGAGCGCCGCACCGAAGCCGATTGCGAACAGAGTCAGCTGACCGAGTATCACGAGGAACCGGGCAAGCCGTGGCATGACCAGCCGGTCACCATCAACCTGATCCGCACGCACACCACACGGTTCCGGCGCGGCGGGGTGTCGCGCGACGACGTCACGGCTTACGCCTACGATGCGTGGGGTAATACGACCGAGGAAACCGGTCCGGACGGCACGGCGGAGCGCACGACGTACTACTTGCCCGCAGGGGAAGACGGATGTCCGCAGGACCCTGTCTGGGACACGCCGCATACGGTAAAGACGACGGCGATGGTGCCTGCGACGGCGGTCCCGGGCTCGAGGGTCGCGGCCACCGTTACCACGCGCCATCGTTACGCCTTGTTGCCTTCGATGGCACCGGGTGCGCCGGGTTATCTCGAATGCGTCCAGCAGACGCTGGAAACCCCCGCAGGCATCCATCAGACGAACACGTTCGACTTCGAGAACGACCCGCTTTCGCTGCTGCTGCACGGCCGGTTGAAACAGCAGGTCGAGACGATGGGCGGACGCAGCATCACGACCGGGTTCACTTATGCGCTGGCCGACGGCGCGCTCGTGACCGAGGAGTCGACCCATACCGATTTCGACGACACCGTCAGCGTGACGAGCCGCCACACGTCGGTCATCTCGGGGCTGGAAACGCGCCGCGAGAACGCGGACGAGATCGTGACGTACGAGTACGACGCCTTGGGGCGGGTGCACGAAGAAACCACCTCGCCGAAGACCGGCGTGGGCGCCTACACGGTGACGCTCAGACACGCCTTTACGCTTATCGGTCTGGCGGGAGGCGAGGCAAGTCAGATCACCACGACGGCGTCCGGTGTCGTGACCACGACAGCCTTCGAAGGCACGGGTCTGCTCGTGCGCGAGACGCGCATGGCGCCGGACGTGGCACAGGGGCAGCCGCACGACGTTCACCGTGTCGACTACGACGCCTTCGGCCGTGTGGCGCAGGACGTGACACTGGACTGGCACGACGGTCAAACCCTCACCGTCGCGAAGCAGCTGCTCTACGACGGCTGGGGCCAGCAGGCGAGTGTCGTGCGTGCCGACGGTGTTACCGAGCATACGGAGTACGATCCGCTCACGCAGATCGAGACAAGCTGGACATCGGCGAGCGCGGGGGCGGTGCGCAGTGCAAGCACGGTCCGTCAGATGAACCCTTTCGACGCCGCCGACTGGGCAGAGCGCCGGAGCGTCGCCGGGACCTTGATCAGCCGGCTGGCGTACACCTATGACGGGCTGGGGCGGCTCGACACTAAGACCGACCCGCGTCTGCGCCGTACGCAGTACGAATACGACTTTGCCGATCGCGTCGTGCGAACCACGTTGCCGACCGAGGACGTGATCGAGAGCGACTACGTGCCGCACGCCGATAGCGACGAGGTTGCCGCGCTCCGGTTGAACGGCATCGATATCGGCCGGCGCGAATTCGACGGCCTGATGCGTATGAGCGGCCAGACCATCGGCGGACGCACGTCGACGTGGACCTTCGATGCCGATCGCACGCTGCCGCGCGAGGTACGCGGCCCCGGCGGTGAGATCGTGGCTTACGACGTCAATCCGTCGCTGCCGTCGAGCCTGACGCGCTGCACCAGCGGTGCTGTCAGCATCGACTACGACTACGACCAAAAGACCGGGTTGTTGATGCATGCCAACGTGCAGACGACCGGCCAGCCCGCCAGCGATTACCGGTGCGAACGTGACGCTTCGGGAAACCTGTCCGGCGAGACGTGGCTCGACGGCGACACCCGGCGTACGACGGCCCACGTCTGGTCGTTGCAGGGCTTGCCCGTCAGCTACACCGATGTCACCGGACTTGAGCATCGCTACCGCTTCGAGACGGACACGGGGCGTCTGATGGACGTGCAATGCGGCAACGTGACGGTGGCTTTGACCTACGACGCCTTGAGCCGTGTGCGAGAGCAACGCGTGACGCAGGCTGGTCAGGCCATGCTCACGACAACGTTCTCGTACGACGACGCGGGCCGCGAAATTCTGCGCGAATATGTGGCCCCCGGCCGCCCGGCATTCTCCATTGAACAGGAATACGACGGTCTCGACCTGCTGACGCTGCGTGTGCGCACATTGGGCGGCGCGCCCGTGCTCACCGAGAACTTCGACTACGACGAGCGTAGCCGGCTGGCGCTGTATGCCGCCACCGGCGATCAGGCACCGCACGATCCGCACGATCCGTCGCGGCGCATCTATCTCCAGCAGTGGGAGCACGATGTGCTCGACAACATCACCCGGGTGACCACGTGGCATCAAGGGCCGGCAGCGGACCCCGGCATCGCGGACTATCGCTACGAGAACGCAGACGACCCGACGCAACTCACGTCGCTCGTCTACGAAGGCTACGGCGCCAGCGACGGCACGCAAACGTTTGCGTATGACGCCGCCGGGCGAATGATCGACGCGGAAAGCGGCTATCGCATCGCGTATAACGCGCTCGATCAGATGCTCTCGGTGTCGCGCAGCGGCGCGGAGCTCGCGGCGTATCGATACAACGGGCTTGACGAGCAATGCACGGTTACCTTGGCTGGACAACCGGCCCGCGCACGAATCTTCCGTGAGAACGTGCTCGTCACCGAAGTGCGGGGCACGCTGTCGCGCGTCTATCTCAATGGGGGCGCGGGCGCGATCGATCAGACCGGTGCGTTACAGGTCTACGCGCGCGATGCCAAGGGCAGCATCATGCAGACCTACGATGCGCAGACGACGCATGCGGTGGTGTACTCGCCGTCAGGTTTTCGCGAGACGAGCGCCGTGCTTGACGGGGTGCCCGGGTACGACGGCGAAACGTCCGATCCGGCCACGCAATGGCTCTGGTTAGGCAATGCACGGATGTACTCCCCGGTGCTCGCGCGCTTCATGGTGCCCGATACGTTTGCGCCATTCGATGGCGGCGGCATCAACGCGTACGCGCGCATCGATCCGGTCAATGCGACCGACCCCTCTGGCCATGTCCCGAAATGGCTGGCCGTAACGATCCCCGCGTTGCTTGCTGTCGCGTCGATCACTAACGCTCTGGCGCTCACGGGCGGGCTCAAGGGTATAGCGATCTCGCTTAATGTGACGGCGCAAGCCGCACTAGGCAAAGTGGGGTTGGTCGCAGCCGGTAGCGCCGCGACACTGGCGGCCGCCAAAGGGGTCGCTGTTTCTGCGGCCGTGCTGACGTCGGCCAAAGTTGTCCTGGGGTCGATGGGGTCGCTCACCATGGTTAGCTCGTCCGCGACACGCATCATGGATCATTTGGAACTGGCGGGGATACTGGGCGCTGTGGGCGGGACCTTGTCGACGGCCGGGGTTATTGCCGGTGCCCCGGGGACGCTCAGGACTTATCGATCGGTGGTGAACAATCGCAGGACGGCATGGATAGCCGCAACCCGCAAGCGGGCGGCAGAGAATCGACAGGCCAGACTCGAGCGCCAAATGACGCAAGGTGATCGCCGGCCGTCCCTCACGCCATCGGCGCAATCCGGTACAAGCGACGCCAACTGGCTGGAACTCGTCGCCAAGCAGTCGCCGACGATCAGCCGGGCGTCGTCCGTGTACGGGACTCCGAGGGGATCGTTCAGCGACATCGGATCGCCCCCGCAAGGCATGTCGCCGAATCTGAATGGCACGCCACGGGCCCTGCGCGTGATGGCGCTTCGCGGCGCGGGTCCTGCCCGTCAGAGCGTGCCCGGCGGGTCGCAATTCATTCGCAGACAGGGTCAGAACCGGGAGCGGTCCGAGAGCTTGGCGTGAGTGACGGGGAAGTGAATGATTCCGCAGCGCCCGCCGTCAGGCGAGGGGAGGATGCCATGCAGGATGTTCCGCAAGAACGAGCTCAGGCCGATAGTGGCGCGTTGTATTCCGGTGCGCAGAGCTTCCTGAGTTTCCTCGAGAAAGGGGTCGACCCGCGTACCGGCACGTATTCCATTCGCGTGGCATTGCCGAAGATCGCGATGAACGCGCTGGCCGGTCCTGATCTGTCGCTGTCGCTCGCCTTCGATCCCTTGCAGAACGTCGACGCCGGGCTGGGATGCGGCTGGTCGTGGGCCATGACGCGGCTGCTGCCGGCGACACAGCGCCTGACGCTGTCCGACGGTGAAACGCATCTGGCCGTGGTGTATCCCGATCGCATCGAATTCCCCGACCGGAAGTTGCCGACGTTTGCCGTGGAGAAGCAGGACAAGACGGTCATCGTCACGTACAAGTCGGGGCGGCGTGAGCGTCTTGTGATGTTCGACGAAAACGAGCCGCTGTCACCCTACGTGCCGGTGGAAATCATCTCGGCGCAGGGGCGCTCGATATTTCTGCAATGGCAGCACTTCCAAGGGCATCCGTCGCTTGTCGGCATCGACGATCATGACCGGCAACCGCTGCTGCGGGCGACGCGCACCGAACAGAGCGTGACCCTCACGCTGCCCGGTCCCGGCGCCACTTCGGTCGACTACGTCATGACGCTCAATGGCGATCTCGTTTCGGCAATCCAGTTGCCGGTGCCCGAACAGGCGGCGTGGCAACTGCGCTACGAGCGATACACCGAGGCTGAGTTGGCGTTCCTCACGCAAGTGATCTCGCCGACCGGCAGCGTCGAGACTATCGTCTACGAGAGAGAGGGGCATGCCTTTCCCCGCCGCACCGGTGATCCGGCCGACAAGCCTCCCGAACGGCTGCCGTATGTCGTGCGCCATGTGATGGACCCGGGCGAAGGACTGCCGCCCCGCATCTCGACGTACCAGTACTCGACGAAAAACTTCCTCGGCTTTGAGGCGGGGGTCGATTGGGAGGATGCCACCGACGCGCTTTACAAAGTGCTCGTCGACTACCGTTATTCCAGCACGCAGACGCAACTCGGGCCGCAGGGCGAGCCGCTCGTGACGATCTACCGCGAGTTCGATCGTTTCCACTTACGGCGCATCGAGCGACGCATCGAAGACGGCTGTGAGCACGAGACGCTGGAGACGTATCACGATCAACCCGGTAAGCCTTTTGCCGATCAGCTGGCCATCGTGCAGTTGCCCGCGCAGCGCATCGAGCGGTTTCGTCGCGACAGTGTCTTTCGCGACGATGTGACCACGTTCCGCTACGACGACTACGGCAATCCCGTCGAGACGCTCACGCCCGATGGCATTCGGGAGCAGGTCATCTACTACGATCCGGCGGGCGAGACCGGATGTCCGCGGGACCCCGTCTGGCCGACACCGCGAACGATGAAGTCGAAGACCGCCGTGCCGTCGCCGGCAGCGCGGGGGCGTGGCGGTTCTGCACGACTGGCGCCAACGCGAACGCTCAGGTATCGCTACGCGGTGCTGCCCTCGTTGGCGGCAGGGGCCGCAGGGTTTCTCGAATGCATCGGGGAAACACTAGAAACACCCGGCGAGATTCATACCACCGTGACGACCGAGTATTACGACGAACCCGCGTCGTTGTTGCGGCATGGCCGGGTGAAGCGACGAGCACGGACGATGTGGGCGTGGCAGACGATCGTCGATTACACCTATCAGTTGAGCGGCGGCGCGTTGGTGACGACGCAGACACACCACACCGATTTCGACGCGACGCGCAGCACGACGGCCATTCACGTGTCGGTACGCACAGGGCTAGAGACCCAGCGCGACGGCGCGGACGCGCGTGTGACGTTCGTCCATGATGCGCTGGGCCGCATCGTCGAATCGACGACGACGCCGATGTCGGGCGACAGCGCGTACACCGCGTCGGTGCGGCATGCGTATTTTCTGGCCGGGCAGGGCGGCGGCAGCGTGCGGCAGGTAACGACCAACGAGTTCGGGGTGGAAGACACCCGCGTATTCGACGGCACCGGGCTCGATGTGAGCGCCACACGCCGCGAACCCGACGTCGCGCAGGGCGAAGCCTTCGAGGTGCGGCGCTGCGTCTACGACACCCTCGGCCGGTTGGTGTCGGAGACGACCACCGATCTTCACGACGGCACGCCGCTGACGGCGACCACACGATATGGGTACGACGGCTGGGAGCGGCGCTCGGCCGTGATTCGCCCGGACGGCGTGACCGAACATGTCGAGTGGAATCCCATCACGCAGGAGGAGACGATCTGGCTGGACACTATCGCGCAGCGCACGGGCCGGGTGGTGCGTCAGGTCAATGCGTTCGAGGAAGCCGAATGGGAAGAGCGCTACGACAACAACAACCGTTTGATCAGCCGGCAAAGCTACGAGTACGACGGGCTGGGACGTTGTGCCGCCGTCACCGACCCGAAGGGGCGCGTCGTGACCTACGCGTACGACTTCGCCGACCGGGTGGTACGCACCACATTGCCGAATGGCGCGCGTGGCGATGTCATTGAACGCACCTACGTCGCTCACACGGACGAAAGCGAGGTCGCCACGCTGCGGATGAACGGCGTCGAGGTTGGCCGTCGCGATCTCGACGGACTGCTGCGGATGACGTCACAGACCGTGGGAGACCGCGTGATGCTGTGGGAGTACCACGCGGATCGCCGTCAACCGAGTGCTATACAGAACGCGGCGGGCGAGCGCACCGTGTACGACATCGATCCGTCGCTCACGGACCACGTGAAGCAACGTCGTGCCGACGGCGTGACGACCGGCTTCGACTACGATCCGCACTCTGGCCTGTTGACCCACGCACGGCACGAAAGCGACGGGGCATTGCCCTCGGAATACCGCTGCCAGCGCTATGCCAACGGCAACCTTCGGGAAGTCGCGTACGCCGGCGTCGATGGTGAGCGGGTCTGCGGCCACACGTGGTCGCTCTTGGGGCTGCCGGTCACCTATGACGACGTCACCGGCAAGGTCTATCGCTATCACTATGCGCCCGGGATCGGCCGTCTCACGCAGATCGATTGTGCGGGCGTGGCGGTGAGCTTTGACTACGATGCGCTGGGCCGCGTACGGCAGCAGCAGGTTCGTGAGGCCGGGCAACTGCGGCTGACGACGACATTCACCTATGACGACGTGGGCCGCGAAGTGCAGCGCGACTACGACGCGCCCGGTCAGCCCGGCATGTCGATCGCACAGGAATATGACGCGACCGATGCACTGTCCAAACGTCAGCGCGTCGTGGGTGGTCAGGTCATGCTCACCGAGAATTTTTCCTACGACACGCGCGGCCGCATCGATTTGTACTACGCCATCGGCGAAGACGCGCCGCGCGACCCGCAGCTCCCGACGCGCCGCATCATGATGCAGCAATGGAGCTTCGACGCGCTCGATAACGTCCGGCAAATCATCTCTTGGACGCCGACCGACGATCCGTCGGCACAGGTTGTCTATCACTACGACAACGCGCTCGATCCGACCCAGTTGACCTCGCTGGTTCGCACCGGCTACGGCAGTGCGGATGGGCGCGAGACATTCCGCTATGACGGCGCAGGCCGCATGGTCGAGGCAGAACGGGGCCACACGATCACGTACAACGCGTTGGATCAGGTGACGGCCATCGGGCGGGCGGATGGCGCTCACGTCGAGTATCAGTACAACGCGCTGGACGAGCAGTACCGCGTGGTGCAGGCGGGCCAGCCCGTGCGCGAGCGCGTGTTTCGCGAGAACCGGCTTGTCACGGAGATTCGCGGCACCCTGTCGCGGGCTTATTTGGGCGATGGCGGCGTCGATGCGCAGACACTCGGCGACATCGATGAGACGGGGGCGCTGCGGGTGTACGCCACCGACTGGCAAGCCAGTGTCGTAGCAACGCACGGTCCTGCGGGCGCGACGCAGCGCGTGGTCTATGGCCCGACCGGCTATCGCGCCGACACGGCCACGCTCGATGGCGTGCCCGGTCACGATGGCGAGCTCGTCGACCCGCTGACGCAATGGTTGTGGCTCGGCAATGCTCGCATGTACTCACCGGTGCTCGGTCGCTTCATGGTGCCCGATGCGTTTTCGCCGTTCGGCGGCGGTGGCCTGAATGCTTATGCGCGCATCGACCCGATCAACGCCATCGATCCGAGCGGGCATCTGCCCAGTTGGCTCGGCGGCGTGATCGGTGTGCTGGGCGTGATGGCCGGCATTGCCCTGACGGTCGTCTCGGCAGGCGGGCTGAGTGCTGCGGGGGCGGCGCTCGCCGTCACCGGCGCGGCGGCGCTGGGCAAGCTTGGCGTGGCGGCCGCCCTCACGACCACCGGCGCCGTGGTGAGTGTGACCTCGGGGCAGATGGCGATCGCGGCATCGATCATCACGAGCAGTGTCGCCGGCATGCTCTCGACGGCGGATATCGCGCTGAGTTCGGCCGGGTCGGGCGAGGTGGCGCAGGCCTTCACGGTGGCGAGCGGCGTGGTCGGCATGATCGGCATCGGGCTTGCGATCGCACCGGCGCGCGCGGCGCACCAGGCGGTGCGAAGCACGATGCGCAGTGTCGTGGACCGGATGCAACCGTCCGTGAGGGGCATCTCCGGCGAATTGCCGAGTTTTCGTCAAATGGCGCGCACGGCGGTGGCGCGATTGGCGAGTGGGACCCCACGGGCATCGGGCGGCAGTCCCGTGTCCTCGGGGGGCACTTTTGCATCGCTGCCGCCGTCGCGCACAGCGAGCACCGTCTCGTCGGTGGGCCTGACAGGCTTGCTGGCGAACAGTGTCTACCAATCGTTCACCAATATTTCCGGCATGGCGTCGGGCTCCGCGTCATCGGGTTCTTATCATTCGGCGCCGTCACAAGCGTCGTCGGAGATTCGACGAAAGCAGTCGGGCACGGCGGCAGATGAATCCAACGAAGAGAGCGCCGTATGAAACAGTTTCCGTATTTCGCGATGAAGGTGGCGCCGGAGGTCGACGCCAACGGGGTGAGCGCGGCGTATCTAGCCGCCAACGACGACACCCTGCCGGCCGATGTGCCGATGTTTCCCCCGGGCGCGTCGCCGGGGGACGGATTGTTCTGCATGATCGATGGCGCGGATGTGCCGTCGATGACGCGTGCGCTGACCGATGACGACAAGATCGTCAATCCGATCGTCGTGCGGTATCCGGGCAATGCCCTGCGCGTGTTGGCCGAAGGGGATCACAGCATCACGTACCGATGCGAGAAAGCCGATGGCACGGTGATCGGCGTTGCGCTGGAGAAGACGATTCTCGTTTTGCTCGTGCCGCCGTTGGACTTGGTGCCGCCGATTGTTTCCGATGCGCCGGGTGGACGTCTGAATCCGATTTCCGCACTGCAAGGCACAACGGTTCATGTGCGCTATGGCGGCATGCTCGCCGGGCAGCGCGTGCAGGTGCATTGGCACGGCGTCAGCGACGCGGGCAGCATCGACACGGCTTGGCAGACGGTACCGGCTGCCGTGCCCGATTTTCTCCCGTTCGGGATCGAGCCGTACCTCGTCGCGGCGAATGTGGATGCCACGGTCGACGTGAGCTACTCGGTCGATCGCGACGGCGACACAGCGGACTCGACGCGCTTGTCGTTGGTCGTGACGGCGTTCAATCCGCAAGACATGCCGATGCCGCAGTTGCCGGATCTGGCCGGCAGCGACCGGATCGAACCCGACAAATTGCCCAACGGACTGCGCGTCAATGTGCCGCGCTGGCATCTGGCCTTCGAAGGCCAGCAAATCTGGCTGTGGTGCGACGGTCTGAGTTCGCAGCAACCGGGGGCTTACCAGCACTACATGCGCACGGCGCACCGCGTCACGTCGACCGAAGCGGCGCAAGGCATCTTTACGACGGTGCCGGCGGCGTGGCTCGCGCCATTGGCGCATGGCTCACGGCTGCTCATCGAATATCAGGTGGGGTTTCACGAGGGAGGGCGGCAGAGTTCCCGGCGTCTGTCGTTTGAAGTGCTCAACCCGAGCGAGGAAGTTGTCGGTGACGGTGTCAGGTGAGGTGAATCATGCGCAATACTCTTCGAAGTCGGCTCTGGACCGCGCTGCGCGGTCTGCTCATTCTCAGCGTCGCGGCGCTGGGTGCGTGCCAGACCGTGACACCGCATAACTACGCGTTACCCAACATCACGATGTACGAGAGCGACGTCGACAAAACGTGCAGCTTCGCCCTGTATGACGGGGGGAGTCTCGATTTCACTCAGTCGAGCCTGTGTAAAAACGACGAGTATTACTCGTTTTCGATTTCCGGCGCCCATGAGGGCATGGAGATCGAGTTCCATGACGAGCCGTCGTGCACGGGCTCGCAGCCGTTTGCCAAGTATGTGGTGTCGTTCAGGACGGGTGGCGAATTGACCGGGAGTGTGGCCAAAACCGGTGTCGGGCTGAGTCAGGACAAGTCAGTCGGTACGCGCCTGAACGATGGTGACGGTAAGGATGTGTTGATTGCCAACGGATTCAAAAGTGGCACGCTCGGGGGCAAGGTGTCGTGCGTGAGCGTGCATAAGCTGCTGCCGGACGGACCCTATCGCTTTCGGTCTGTCATGTACCCGGACAAGTGTCTGACGGGCGGGCTTACCGATGAGGTGCCGATGCGCGTCACAACTTGTGCGCAGGGCGATGGCAAACAGATGTTCTTCGAGATGAACGTGGCAGAACGTTGGCCGTATGCCGCATGGCGACCGCGCAGCTCGACGTACGCCCCCGTAATGCGCCACATCTCTAATCCCAGCATCGGGCGACACAACGTTTCTATCGCGCTAACAGACATACCGCCGCCCTACTTCCACTACAACACCGCCACCAAAGTTCTGGAGTCGGGTGGGTTCTGCATCTTCCCCGAATCCTTCAACGATGGGACTGCGGTCGTGACCAACTGCTCGTACGCCGTATTTGATCAGTGGAATATGGAGCCGACCGCCAAGGCGCAGGAAAAGTGATTCGCCGCGCCCCGCAGACATGGCTTCGGGGCAGCGGCGACCAGCCCAGCGTTCGTCAGTGCGACAGATCGCTCACCGACGCCGCCGGGGCATCGCGCTTGACCTGCGTGATGCCGTCTTCCATCTGCTCGGACGACGAGAACATCTGGCTTTGCCCGATGATCTCGCCGTTGCGCGCCTTCAGCACGAAGTAGGGACGCCCCGAAGTGGACGTCTTGCGCTCGAAGCGATGGTCTTCCCCGGCGTTTTTGCGCACGGACTCGATGCCGTTCTGCGCCGACGCACGCGCCTTGTAGGTTTCGGAAGACAGGATGATGTGGCCGCTGTCGGCCAGCAGGTGAAAGTGAAATTCACCGTTGGGACTGCGCTTGAGTTCGAATTTGCCTGACATATGTGGATCTCCCGGATCTTCCAAAAGCCAGCGGCGGGCAATGCGCGAAGTGCACTGCGAAATACGAATTGCGAACTGCAAACTACAAGATGATGACGGCAGCCGGCCGTGTCGGAGACAGCACCCGGTGTCATTCGCCGTGCGGTAACACCGGGAAATTTTCGCTAGATTAGCACCGCCGACGCCTTGGCGATACCTCGCGATTCGTGCACGTTGTTTCGAAGTGTAAATGACTTGGCGCGGGAGACGGCCCCGCGCCGGGCGTCAGCGCGTCAACGGCGTGCGTATTGCGTGGCCCCGAACAGCATCTCGCGGGCCTTGTCGTCCTGCAACGGCTTGCGTGCGTCGGCGAGCACCTTGATGCCGCGCTGCACTGCCGGACGCGCCTCGATGGCCTCGAACCAGCGCTGCACGTTCGGGAAGTCCGACAACTCCACGCCCTGATTCTTCCACGAGCGCAGCCACGGCCAGATGGCGATGTCGGCGATGGTGTACTCGTCGGCCGCCACGTAGGGGTGATTGCTCAGGCGCTTGTCGAGCACGCCGTACAGACGGCGGGCTTCATTGGTATAGCGCTTGATGGCGTAGTCGATCTTCTCGGGCGCATAGATGCGGAAGTGATGCGCCTGCCCCAGCATCGGGCCCACGCCGCCCATCTGGAACATCAGCCATTCGAGGGTTTCGTACTTGCCACGCACGTCGGCGGGCAGGAAACGGCCGGTCTTGCCCGCGAGATACGTCAGGATGGCGCCCGACTCGAACAGCGAGATCGGCTTGCCGTCCGGGCCGTCTTCATCGACGATCGCGGGAATCTTGTTGTTCGGGGAAATGGCGAGAAACGCTTCTTTGAACTGGTCGCCCGCGCCGATATCGACCGCGTGGGCGTGGTACGGCAGTCCGCACTCCTCCAGCATGATGTGGACTTTATGACCGTTGGGCGTGGCCCAGGAATAGACCTGAATCAATTGCAGCTCCTCGAAATCGATGGGCGTCGGAAGCGCATTGACACAGCACATGCGCTCGGCACAGTGGCGAAAATGGGTGACAAAACCCGGAAATTACACCACAGAACGCTTAGCCTTGCCGTCGACAGGGCCAAGCGGTGCCAAGCGGTGCCAAGCGGGGCCGGGCGCCCCGGGAGCCGCGCCCGGCCTTGAGCGTCAGTCCTGCGGCATGTGCCGGGCCAGTTCGAGCTTGGCGATGGCGTTGCGGTGCACCTCGTCGGGGCCGTCGGCAAAGCGCAGCGTGCGGGCGCTCGCGTAGGCATACGCCAGCGGGAAGTCCCCAGAGAGGCCCGCTGCGCCGTGAGCCTGTATCGCCCAGTCGATCACCTGACACGCCATATTGGGCGCCACCACCTTGATCATCGCGATTTCCGCCCGCGCGGCCTTGTTGCCGACGGTGTCCATCATGTACGCCGCCTTGAGCGTGAGCAGGCGGGCCTGTTCGATCAGGCAACGGGCTTCGGCAATGCGCTCGCGTGTGACGCCCTGCGCCGCAATCGGCTTGCCGAACGCCACCCGCGAGAGCGTGCGCTGGCACATCTGGGCAAGTGCGCGCTCGGCCAGACCGATCAGCCGCATGCAGTGGTGGATGCGGCCCGGGCCGAGGCGGCCCTGCGCAATCTCGAAGCCACGTCCTTCGCCCAGCAAGATGCTGCTTGCGGGCACACGCACGTCGTCGAGCACGATGTCCATGTGGCCGTGCGGCGCGTCGTCGTAGCCGAAGACGGTCAGCGGGCGCACCCGCGAGATGCCCGGTGTGTCGGCCGGCACGAGAATCATCGACTGCTGCGCGTGCTTCGGCGCGTCGGGGTCGGTCTTGCCCATCACGATGTAGAGCGCACACCGTGGGTCGCCCGCGCCTGTCGACCACCACTTGCGGCCATTGATCACGTAGTCGCCGCCGTCGCGCCGGATGCTGCATTGCACGTTGGTGGCGTCGGACGAGGCCACGTCGGGCTCCGTCATCAGAAACGCCGAGCGAATCTCGCCGCGCAGCAGCGGTTCGAGCCATTGCGCCTTTTGCGCGTCGGTGGCGTAGCGCTCCAGCGTCTCCATGTTGCCGGTGTCCGGCGCGTTGCAGTTGAAGACTTCCGGTGCCCACGGCACTTGGCCCATGATCTCGCACAGCGGTGCGTATTCCACGTTGGTGAGACCCGCGCCCCGTCCGGAATCGGGCAGGAACAGGTTCCACAACCTGGCCTGTTGCGCGAGCGGTTTGAGTCGCTCGATGACTTGCGACGGCTGCCACGCGTCGCCGTGGCGGCGGGCGATCTCGATCTCTTCGAGATAACGGCGTTCGTTGGGGAAAATGTGTTCGTCGAAAAAGGCGCTCAGGCGCGCACGCAGCGCTTCGACTTTCGGGCTATAGCTGAAATCCATGAGGGTTGCCGTGCTCCAGTTGTCTTGTCAGTCGCGAAGCTGCGCGTATTGCCATGCGAGTTCGGCCATCGGCCGCGCACGTTTGCCTGCGTCGAGCGCTTGCTGGCTCGCTGCGGTGCCATCCGCGACGCGTTTCATGATCCCTTGCAGAATCGCCGCGATACGGAACATGTTGTACGCGAGATAGAAGTGCCACTGCGGCGGGCGGGCAACGCCCGTGCGCTCGCTGTAGCGCGCCACGTAGTCTTGCTCATCGGGGATGCCCAGCGCGGCCCAGTCGAGCCCCGCGATGCCGCGAAACACGCCCGGGCTGACATGCCACGCCATGCAGTGATAGCTGAAGTCGGCGAGCGGGTCGCCCAGCGTCGACAGCTCCCAGTCGAGCACGGCGAGTACACGCGGCTCGCTCGGATGGAAGATCAGATTGTCGAGCCGGAAGTCGCCGTGCACGATGGTCGTGCGCTCCGGTTCGCCTGCGGGCAGATGTGCGGGCAGCCATTCGATGAGCCGGTCCATCGCTTCGATCGGCTCGGTCTCCGACGCCCGGTACTGCTTGCTCCAGCGCGCGATTTGCCGTGCGATGTAATCACCGGGTTTGCCGTAGGTTTCCAGACCGATCGCACGGTAATCGACGCGATGCAGCGCCGAGATCACGCGGTTCATCTCGTCGTAGATCGCCCCGCGCTCGGACGGCGACAGGCCCGGCAGCGACGGGTCCCACAGCACGCGCCCGGGCACGTACGCCATCACATAGAACGCCAGACCGATGACGGTTTCGTCCTCGCACAAACCGAGCATGCGGGCGACGGGGACATCGGTGCCGGCCAGCGCATGCATGACGCGGTACTCGCGCTCGATGGCGTGGGCCGACGGCAGCAGCTTTGCGGCCGGTGCGGGCTTGGTGCGAAGCACGTACTCGGCGCCGGGCGTACTCAGGCGATAGGTGGGGTTGGATTGGCCGCCGTTGAACTGCGCGATGCGCAACGGCCCGGCGTAGCCGTCGACGTGGGTGGTGAGCCATTGCGACAGGGCAGTGGCATCGAAGGGAAGATGCTCGCCGAGCGAACGCTCGCCGGCAAAAGCGGAAAAGTCCTGCGGAAGCTCCTCGGCCATGCTGTCTCCTGCATTTCCGGTGCAACGGTTGGGACGACGGGCGGCTGCGCGTGCCGTGAGGTCTTGGGCCTCGTGGTGCCGGCGCGTGCCGCTTTTTCTGCGGTGATTATTTTGGCTGACGCGAGCGGATGAACGACGCGAAAATCTTCTCCATGACGGTCAGCCGGTTGTCGCGATGCAGCGGCTGCGGCGGCGCGAAATTCATCAGACGCACGACCCAGTCTTCGGGCTTGTCGCCGACGTCGAGCGCGTTGATGCATGCCGGTGTCTGCGCCAGTTGGCCGATGAACAGGCGGCCCAGCGGATGCATGGCATGCGAGAGAATCGCGCGGTTCACGCCGCCGTGCAGCACGAGCAGCACGGTGTCCCACGACTTGTCGTCACGCAACTCCGCCAACGGCGGCACCACGCGGTCGAGCAGTTCGCGTACCGATTCGCCATTCATGAAGCGCGTGTCTTCGGCCACCAGACCATCGAATGCCCCGAGGAAGGCTTGTGCGATCTCGCTCGGCGGCAGGTCGGACAAGCTGCCCGAGCGAATCTCTTGCCAGCACGTCCACGTCTCGATCTCGACTTGCTGTCCTGTTTCGGCCAGCACACGTTGCGCGGTCTCACGCGTGCGGGGCAGACCGCTGACGATCACGCGATCGAAGCGGATGTTCTCCGCCGCGAACGCGCGTCCCGCGGCGCTCGCTTGTGCACGGCCGTTCTCGTTGAGCGGCACGGTGTCGGCGTCGATGGGCTTGCCGCTATCGTCGAAATACGTCACATCGCCATGGCGCATCAGATAGATGCGCCGGCGTTGCGGCGGGGTGAATTCCAGCGGACCTGTGTCGGGCCCCAGACGTCCAATCGTACTCATGCGTGATCTCTCCGAAGCGCTCTGCTAGACAGTGACCGACAGTCTATCGGTAAGTTGCAGGGCGCTTCTCGAGAAACGACGTGATGCCTTCCAGCCCGTCGGCATGGTGCAGCGACGCGACGAAGTTATCGCGCTCGGCGCCCAACTGCGAGGTGAGCGTCTCGCTCGCGCCGCTGTCGATGAGCGACTTGATGCGGCCCACGGCATTGGGCGAAAGCTGGGCCAGATCCGTCGCCCAGTTGAGCGCTTCGGCACGCGCCTGACCCGGCGCGACCACGCGATTCACCAGCCCGGCGGCGGCCAGTCGCGACGCGGCGACGGGCTTGCCTTCGAGCAGAATCTCAGTGGCCAGCGGGCGGGGCAGGGCTTGCGAGAGGAACCACGAGCCGCCGCCGTCCGGCGTGAGTCCGACCTTGACGTACGCCATCACGAACTTGGCATTGTCGGCAGCCACCAGCAGATCGCAAGCCAGCGCCAGCGAGAAGCCGGCACCGGCTGCCGCACCTTCGACGGCCGCAATGATCGGCTTGGGGCACGAGCGCAGGGCCTCGATCCATTCGGCCAGCGCGTCGATGCTCGCGGCTTGCACCGAGGGGTCTTTCTGACGATTTTCCAGCAGGCGGTTGAGATTGCCGCCGGCACAGAAAAAGTTGTCGGCACCGGTGAGCACGACCGCGCGAATCGACGGATCGCGCTCGGCGGTGGTGAGGGCTTCGACGCCCGCAGCATACATATCCGGGTGCAGCGCATTGCGCGCGCCCGGGTTGGATAACGTAAGAACCAGCGTCTGGTCGACGCGTTCGGCAAGCAGTTCGGCGCTCATGGGCAAGGCCTCCGGATCACTGTTCTTCGGTGAGCAGCGACACGCCGAGCTGCGCGCGACGCGTGAGCCACGGCGACGGACGATAACGCGGGTCGCCGTAGAACGATTGCAGGTTGCGCAGCACGGTGAGCAACTGACGTGCGCCGACGGCGTCGCCGAGGGCCAGCGGTCCCTTGGCGTAGCCGAGGCCGAGCGTGACTGCGCGGTCGATGTCGCCCGGCGCAGCGATGCGTTGCTGGGCGATGTCGGCACCGATATTGACGATGGTTGCGATCACGCGCTGGGCGACAAAGCCCGCCGAGTCGCGGATCACGGTCACCGGCGTGCCGCCTTGCGCGAACAACGCATGGGCGGCGTCGCGCGCCTCGGGCGAGGTCACCGGCGTGGTCATCAGCGTGTGACGCTTGGCGCCGGCCAGCGGCAGCAGCGTATCGACGGCGACCGTGCGCGTGGCATCGAGCCCTTGCTCGACGGCACAGGTCGTTGCATCCAGACCGAGCGGCGTGACGATGATCAGCGCGTTGTCCGACGGCTTGTCGTCGCTTTCGATGGTCACGCCGGTGGCGCCCAGCAACTCCGCGACAGCGGCGAAACCGCGCGTGTCGGCGCGGCTGATCCACACGCTGGCGGGCAGTGCCGTCGGGGCCGGGGCTTCGGCCGGCACTTGCTGCTTGCCGTCGACGTAGCGATAGAAGCCTTCGCCGACCTTGCGGCCGAGCAGGCCGCCGGCGAAGCGCACGGCGGTGATCGGCGACGGACGGAAGCGGGCCTCTTCGTAGAACTGGTGATAGATCGATTCCATCACCGGGTGCGAGACGTCGAGCGCGGTGAGGTCGAGCAATTCGAACGTGCCGAGACGGAAGCCCGCCTGCTCGCGCAGGATGCGGTCGATGTCGGCAAAGCTCGCGATGCCCTCGCTGGCCACGCGCAGGCCTTCGGTGTTCATGCCCCGGCCCGCGTGGTTCACGATGAAGCCCGGCATGTCTTTGCAACGCACGGCCGTGTGGCCCATGCGCTGGCCCAGTGCAAGCAGGGCATCGCCCACTTCGGGGGCGGTGCGCAGGCCGTCGATGACTTCGACCACCTTCATCAGCGGCACCGGGTTGAAGAAGTGATAACCGGCCACGCGCTCGGGGCGCTCGCACGCGGCGGCGATAGCGGTGATCGACAGCGACGACGTGTTGGACGCCAGAATCGCGTCGGCGGCCACGATGCCTTCCAGCGCGCGGAACAGGTCGCGCTTGATGTCCAGCTTCTCGATGATGGCTTCGACGACGAGGTCGCAATCGGCCAGATCCTCCAGCGCGGCGCAGGCCTGCAAACGGCCCATCGTTGCGTCGACGGCGGCAGCGTCGATCTTCCCCTTGGACGCCAGCTTGTCCAGCGTCTCGCGCAGGGTGTCCAGCGCGGCCTGTACGGCCTTCGCGTTGGTGTCGTACAGCTTGACGCGCAAACCGGCCTGCGCGGCGATCTGGGCGATGCCACGGCCCATGGCGCCGGCACCGACGATACCCAGCGTGTCGATGGACTTGGCGAGCGCGTTCACCGTGTCCGGGGAGGAGGATGCAGTCATTCGGAATGTCTCGAGATAGGTGTTGTTGTCAGGGCGCGGCGGATCGGTGGGGCACCCCACCGGGGGAGGAAACCCGTCGCACGGACATCGCTCGTCATTCTATCGTCCGACCGGTCGGTCGGGAAATGAATTTCCTGCCGAATGGCCCGACGATGCAAACCGATGCCCTTATCGCGTTGCCGCTATTGTCGCCTATCTCGCGTTGACTGCCAGCGCTTGTTCCGCCCAGCGGTCGACCGCCGGTGGGGCGGTTGTGACCGTTGGGCGCGCGCCAGTCAAGCCATCAATGGGCAGCGCTGACCGGGCCGACCCGGGGTTGCGTCTCGCGATAGCGCCACGCCTTGGCCGCGATCACCGCCACTGACAACGCGCAGAAGATCAGGCCGCAGCCGATGACGCCCGCGATGCCGAGATGATCGATGAACACGCCGCCGAGCGCCGAGCCCAGCACCACGCCGCCGTTCGCCGCCGAGACGAACAGGCTGGTGCCGAATTCGGGCGCCTCTGCGGTTTCCGACGTCAGCCACATCTGCGAGACGAGTAACCCGCTCGTGTGCGCGGCGCCCCACAGCACGGCGATAACCGACATGCTGAGCACGTTGGCGCTGCCGCCGAAGTAAAGCACCAGATACGCGGCGCCCAGCGCCACCGGGTGAAGGAGCGTTGTTTTCACCAGATGCTTCGCCAGCAGGCGCCCGGCGAACAAATTCCCGAGCACGCCGCCGACGCCGAAGATCACGAGAATCAGGCTGATCGTCGTGGCGTCCATGCCGGTTTCGCGTTTCAGGTATTCGGCGGCGTAGCTATACACGGAGAACATGGCGGTGAAGATCGTCACGGTCGCTGCCATCGTCAGCCAGAGTGCCGGTTTGCGCAGGACCGAGAGTTGATGGCCGAAGCTCATCGCCACCGGCTTGCCCTGCGACGGCAGCATCACCCACAGCCCCACGCCGGACAGCCCCGTAAGCGCGGTGCAGAACAGGAACGAGGCCTCATACGAGACGTGATCGGCCACCCACGTGGTGGCGGGCACGCCGAGCACGAGCCCCATCGAGGTGCCCACGAACGCCAACGCCAGCGCATGGGCGCGCTGTTCCTTCGGGTACAGGGAAGCGGCCGCCGTGAAAGCGGCCGACAGAAAGACCGGATGCAGCAGGGCCGGCACCACACGCAACGCCATCAGGCTCGGGAAGTTCGGCGCATAGGCCGCCAGCGCGCTGCATACCGCGAAGCCGAATAGCGAGACGACCAGTACCTTCTTGCGGTCGTAACGCGAGGAGATCAGCACCAGCACCGGGCCGAGCGTGGCGACCACGAGGGCGAACACGGCCATCAGCCAGCCCGCTTGCGAGACGGTGATGCCGAAGCGGTCGACGATCATCGGCAGAATGCCGACCACGCCGAATTCGAGGGTGTAGAGGCCGAACAGGCCAAGCATGATTGCGGGCATTGCCGCAGCCGATCTGACGAGGGCCGTCATGCGCGTGCTCCGGTGCGGGGCGTTGCCGTGGGGGCGATGAAGCTCGGGCGCAGGTTCATGACGGCTTCGACTTCGATGACGATTTCCCCCGGAAGGGGCGAGGGCATCGCGATGTCTTGCAAAGCGAGCTTGTCGAGGCCCAGTGACGGGATTTCCCAGCGTTGGAACGTGCGATTCATGAGGCACCTGCGAATGTCTGGCATTCGTGAAAGAGAAGAGCCTCGATCGTAGGGACGGCCGAATTAAAGAGTAAGTGGGGTAGAGTGCGTGTCTATACGGAGTAAATGCTCCGTAATTCGAGAAAAAGTAGATACCGGTGGCACGAGGGATTGGATGGAAAGCACTGCGGTGAATGTGTTCGTGCAGGTGGCCGAGACGGGCAGCTTTGTGGCGGCCGGGCGGCTGCTGGGCATTTCGGCGTCGGCGGTCGGCAAGCGGGTCAGTGCGCTGGAGGATCAGCTTGGCGTGCGGTTGTTCCATCGCAGCACGCGCAGCCTGACGCTGACGGCAGAAGGCGGGATGTTTCTCGCGCGGGGGCGGCGCATTCTGGCCGAACTCGAAGCCGCGCAGGCCGAGTTGTCGCAGGTCAATCTGAATCCGCGTGGCCGGCTGCGGCTGAGTGTGCCGCTAGTGGGCGAGCCGTTTCTGAGCGTAATGGGGCAGTTCAAGCTGGCGTATCCCGACGTCGATCTCGAACTCGAATTCACCGATCGCCGCGTCGACATCATCGAAGAAGGCTTCGACGCGGTGATTCGCAGTGGCGACGCCCCGGATTCACGGCTGACGGCGCGACGCTTCGGTGCCCTGAATATGCTGCTGGTGGGTGCGCCGGACTATCTCGCACGACGCGGCACACCGCGCACGGCCGGCGATCTCGCGCAGCACGCGTGCATTCAGTTTCGCTACCCGAATACGGGCAAGCTTCAGGTCTGGCCGCTCGGCGAGGACCGCAAGGCGGAGGCGGATGGTGAGCGTGGCGAGGCAGCAGGCTTCCCGTTATCGACGTCCGTCGTGTGCAACAACCTCGAAGCGCGCATCGCTTTTGCGTTGCAAGGCGTGGGGATCGCGTATTTGCCGGATTTCTCGATTCGCGGCTATCTGCGCACCGGCCAGTTGGTACAGGTGCTGCCGCACTGCACGGAGACCGGCATCCCGTTTCACATCATGTGGCCGTCGGGCGGGCAGGTGCCCGCGAAGCTGCGTGTGTTCATCGACTTCATGCGCGAGCGGGTCTTTCCGGAACAGGCACCCTGACGCCATCGCCGCGATTTTCGAGACGTTCTTCCAGTGATCGCGGCCGCGAATTCGTCGTCAACGCCCGGGGCAGGCCTTACACTGCCCTACGGAGAAAACACCATGGGAGACATCATGTTGAAGTTGTACGGATTTCCGATCAGCAATTACTACAACAAGGTCAAGGTCGTGCTGTACGAGAAGGGAGTGGCCTTCGAGGAGTCAGAATCCATCCCGAGTCAGGACGAGCCGTTGCTGCAATGCTCACCGCTGGGCAAGGTGCCGTATCTGCAAACCGAGCGCGGCTATCTCGCCGAGTCGCAGGTGATCTGCGATTACCTCGAAGTCACGCACCCCACGCCCGCGCTGTTTTCCAAGGATGTTTGGCAGCAAGCCAAGGAGCGCGAGCTGATCACGATGCTTGAGCTGCATCTCGAGTTGGTGGCGCGTGAGGTCTACGGGCAGGCGTTCTTTGGAGGTACCGCGTCGGAAGGCACGCGCACACGCACCGAGAAGCTGCTCCGCCGCAATATCGTCGCGTTCAAGCGGCTTGCGAAGTTTGCGCCGTACGTCGCCGGCGAGCAGTTCACGATGGCCGACGTCGCCGCCGGTATTCACCTGCCGATCATCGGCATGGCGACGCAGGCGGTGTTCGGTGAAGACTTCCTGCAAGCTGCGGGTGTGGACTGGAAGGCCTACGGCAAAGTGCTCGCCGAGCGTGAATCGTTCCAGCGCACGCGCGCTGAGATGAAGGCCTATCAGCAGGCGCAGCAAGCCAAGAAGTCGGAAGCGTAAGTCGGTGGGGCGGTGCAAGACCGCCCGGGCTCAGCGGGCTCAGATCTTCGCCAGACGTGCGAGCGCTTCACGTAGCGTGTCGTCGCGTTTGGCGAAGCAGAAGCGCACCACGCCCGACTCATGCGGCGCGTGATAGAACGCCGAGACAGGAATGGCAGCGACGCCGATTTCGCCCGTAAGCCACAGCGCGAAGTCGGCTTCGCTCATGTCGCTGATCGCGCTGTAGTCCACGCACTGGAAGTACGTCCCTTCGCACGGCAGCAGCTTGAAGCGCGTGTTGGCGAGGCCGTCGCGGAACAGATCGCGCTTCTTCTGATAGAAGCCCGCGAGTTCGAGGTACGGCGACGGATCGCGCATGTAGTCGGCAAGGCCGACCTGCATGGGCGTGTTCACCGTGAACACGTTGAACTGGTGCACCTTGCGGAATTCGGCCATGAGCGGCGCGGGCGCGGCGACGAAGCCGACCTTCCAGCCCGTGACGTGGTACGTCTTGCCGAAGCTCGACACGATGAAGCTGCGGCGGGCCAGTTCCGGATGCCGTGCCACGCTCTCGTGGCGCTTGCCGTCGTACACCATGTGTTCATAGACCTCGTCCGAGAGCAGCAGCACGTCGGTGCCGGCCACGATCTCGGCGAGCTTCACCAGATCTTGTTCATGCCACACCGTGCCGCTCGGGTTGTGCGGCGTGTTGAACAGGATCAGGCGCGTGCGCGGCGTGATGGCGGCGGCGAGCTTGTCGAACGGGATGCGGAATTCGGGCGCTTCGAGCGTAATGAACACCGGCTTGCCGCCCGCCAGTTCGATGGACGGCACATAGCTGTCGTACGTCGGCTCGAACACAATGACTTCATCGCCGGGATGCACCGTCGCCAGAATCGTCGTGAGCAGTGCCTGCGTGGCGCCCGCCGTCACGGTGATCTCGGTATTCCAGTCGTAATGCTGGCCGTACAACTGGCCAATCTTCACGGCGATGGCCTGACGCAGCGCGGGCACACCGGCCATCGGCGGGTACTGGTTGTGACCGTCGCGCATGGCGCGCGAGACCGCGTCGACGATCTTCGGATCGCACTCGAAATCGGGGAAGCCCTGACCGAGGTTCACCGCCTGCTTCTCGGCAGCCAGTGCCGACATCACGGTGAAGATGGTGGTGCCGACGTTCGGCAGACGGGAGACGAGGGCCGGTGCGGCCAGCGGGGCCGGGGCAGCAGAAGCGGTGTGGGGCGCGTTCATTGAGGCAGGGCGAAATGCGGGTCGGGTTGGACGATGGCGCTCATTTTACCGCCGACACGCGCCGCGTGCCGGTGGTGGGAGGTTCAGGCGGAATCAACGCCCGGCCATGAGCAGCGAGACGAACGCGCTGGCCGTCACGATCCGGAAGCCGAACTGGCGGGCCACGCGGCTGCGCAGTTTCAGCACGGCTTTGTCCTTGCTCACCAGCCAGTGCGCCTGACCGTCGCGGGCGGCTTCGAGAAACTTCTGGTCGTCGCGGTCGCGGCACAGCGGCAATTGGGCGGGCACCGGCGCGTCCTCGGGCACGACGATGCGTTGCGTGTGGCTGTCGACCCACGCCAGCGCGGCGTCGTTATCCACGGCGCGCGAGACGAATTGCGGATAAGTGAGCACGACGGCCAGCTCATCGCGGCAGCGTTGTGCCATGAGGGCGGTCAGCTTGTGATCGAGGAGGGCGTCGCGCACGGGGCGCGCCACCGGATCGTCGAAAACGAGCAGGTCGATCCAGACATTGGTGTCGAACACCACGCGTGGCGGCGTAGCGAGCGTATCGAGATGTTCGGCGAAGGCCCGTTCGGCGGGCGAGGCAACAGCGTTTTGAAGCATTGGATAGAATGACGGTTTTCGTTTTCGCAGGAACGCTGCACCCTCTATGATAATTGTTCTCTCGCCGGCCAAATCGCTCGACTACGAAACACCCCCGCACGTGAGCACGCACACCGTGCCGCAATTCGTCGACGAGGCCGCCGAACTGATCGAAGGCCTGCGCGCCCTGAGCCCGGCACAGGTCGGCTCGTTGATGAGCATCTCCGACCAGCTCGCCGCGCTGAACGCCACGCGCTACGCCGACTGGACGCCCCGTTTCGATACCTCGAATGCCAAGCAGGCCGTGCTCGCCTTTAACGGCGACGTCTACGAAGGGCTGTCCGCCCGCACGTTGAGCGCACCGCAACTCGAATTTGCACAACGCCATCTGCGCATTCTCTCGGGGCTGTACGGTGTGCTGCGCCCGCTCGATCTGCTGCAACCGTACCGGCTCGAGATGGGCACGCGCTTTGCCAACAAGCGCGGCCGCGATCTGTATGCCTTCTGGGGCGAGCGCGTGACGGACACGATCAACACCTCGCTCGTCGAGCACCCTGAAACGCGCCGCGTGCTGGTCAATCTGGCTTCGGAAGAGTACTTCCGCGTGATCAAGCGCCGGCTGGTCGCCGCGCCGGTCATCACGCCGGTGTTCGAAGACTGGAAGGGCGGCAAGTACAAGATCATCAGTTTCTACGCCAAGCGGGCTCGCGGTTTGATGGCGCGTTATGCCATCGAGCAAGGCGTGACCGATGTGCAGCAACTCAAGGCCTTCGACAGCGAGGGTTATGCCTTCGACGACAGCGTGTCGAACGACGCGCTGTGGGTGTTCCGCCGTCGCGTGGCCTGACCCGCACTTACCTTTAGCCCCGGGCCGCGTCCCGGGGTTTTTCATTGCAGCCAGCGAGGCGAGTCATGACCGTATTCATCAGCAGCACGTTCGATAGCGGTGCCATCCACGTGGTGAGCGCCGAACGCGCCGACGACATTCACGTGCGCATTCCGCAGGACAACGCGGCCGAGTTCTCGCAGTGGTTTCATTTTCGCGTGCAAGGGGTGGCGGGTACGCCGTGCCGGATCGTCTTCGACAACGCGAGCGAAACGTCGTATCCGCGCGGCTGGCAGGACTATCGCGCGGTGGCGTCGTATGACCGCGTGACGTGGTTTCGCGTGCCGACCACGTATGACGGCCGGGCGATGACCGTGTCGTTCACGCCGGCACACGACAGCGTCTATCTGGCGTACTTCGAGCCGTACGCCGAGGAGCGCCATCTGGCGTTGCTGGGCACGGCGCAGAACTCGCCGCTCGTGCGTTCGCGCTCGCTGGGGGCCACCATCGACGGCCGCGACATGACGTTGCTGACGGTGGGCGAACCCGGCGACGGCAAGCGCCATATCTGGATCATCGCGCGTCAGCATCCGGGCGAGACGATGGCCGAGTGGTTCGTGGAAGGGCTGATGCGCCGTTTGCTGGGCGCAGGCGACTGGGCGGGCGATCCGCTCGCTAAGGCGCTGCTGGCGGAGGCCGTCTTCCATATCGTGCCGAACATGAATCCCGATGGGTCGGCGCGCGGCAATCTGCGCACCAATGCCGCCGGGGCGAACCTGAATCGCGAATGGCTCGAACCCGATCTGACGCGCAGCCCGGAGGTGTATCACGTGCGCGCCGCGATCGAGGCGACGGGCTGCGACATGTTCTTCGACATTCACGGCGACGAAGCGCTGCCGTACGTGTTCGTCGCCGGCAACGAGGGCGTGGAAGGCGCGAGCGACGCGATGCTGGCCCGCGAGCGGGCGTACATCGAACGCTTCAAGGCCGCGAGTCTCGATTTTCAGGACAAGTTCGGCTATCCGCCGGGCAAGCACGCGGCGGAGTCGCTCAAGCTGGCTTCGAAGTGGATCGCACGCCGTTTCGACTGCCTGTCGCTGACGCTGGAGATGCCGTTCAAGGACAACGCCAACCGCCCCGATGCCAACGTGGGCTGGAGCGGCGCGCGCAGCGCGGCACTGGGCGCGTCGATGCTTGCGGCTATCGAGTCGCAGATGCAGGCCGACAAGGCCCGGACGGTCTGATCTGACGACGGTGCCGTCACACCGTATGGCGTGACGGCACCGGTTGCCATCAGTTCGTCTTCTTCTTGGCCGTCGTCGTGCTCTTCTTGGCGGTGCTCGGCTTTGCCGTCGACTTCGCCGTCGATTTGGTGCCCGACGACTTCGTCGCGGTACTCTTCTTGCCGCTCGACTTGCCGGTGGCGTGTGCCGCATTGCCTCGCGTGCCGCGCGTATTGCGGGCGGCGCGTTTGACCGGTTGTTCGACCTGCGGCAGCGGCGACGTGTAGTCGAAGCCCATCATGCGGCCATCGGCGTAACCGCAACGGATGTGGATGTTGTCCGTCTGCCCGTTCGTGCGCTTGCCCACGCCATCGAGCTGCACCATCTGCGTCACATCCACGCGTTGCTTGCGATCGTCGAACGGGCCGTTCCACGGCTCGACTTTCGCATGCTCGGGATCGAGTGCCGTGTCGCCATAGTCGACACTCTCGTAACCGGGCAACGTCGCGACGACAAAACTCGCATGGGCGGCGCAATCGGCCACCAGCGGGTCGGCATGACGGGTGTTGACGAATTGCTCGACCAGCGCGCGATGCTGTTCGAGCGTAAAGGCTTGTGCCGGTGCCGGCAGGGCCGACAGACACAGCGGCGCAGCGATGGCTGCGAGACCGGCGACTTGGCGCACGGCTCGCATGACCACGCCTGCGGCGCGTTGAAGAAATCGATTCGACATTGCTAGATGTATTCTCGGGGGCGTTTGGGCGGAACCTGACGACATGCCACTCACCGGCACATGGACGCACAACGCTGCGGAGCAATGCGACTGCGCGATGACTCATTCAGTGAGTTCTGCACGCGCGACGCTCGTGAAAGGGCTTAGCCGCTATTTGAAAGACAACGGCGAAAGCGAGTTCAATCTTAACCGAAAAAAAGTCGCCGACGCCCTTCAGCCGGGGCGCGCCCGCGTGTTTTGCCGACGTTTGAAAGTTACGGCGCGCTACAATGCTCGCCATCTTGTGCGTGTTTCGCGCGATTGCACGCGCTGCCAATGCTGCGTGAGTGCTGCGGTCATGCCGACAAATGCCGGCGATGGTTTTTCGCAAAGGACCGCGATTGTGGCATCGATGTACGCCGCGCAATCGCTTGAATACCGGCGGTTTTTCCGCGTGTATTTCGCATTTGACGCTGTGAAGGGACATCGTTGTCCCATGATCGTTTCTGGGCTCGTTTCTGGGCTCGTTTTTGGGCTCGCTTCTGGGCTCGTTTCGTTCCACGCCCCTGCTTTCCGCCCGTTTTCTTTCTGCTCTTCGCCGCATGTTTGCTAATTCCCGCACCGTCGCCAGCGCGCAGCCCGGCCCGCATGACAAGCTCGCCGAGTTGGTCGCGCGACACCGTGACGCCACCTTTCGCAAGCCGCTCGCGGCCTATAGCGCAGCCGCCTTCGACAAGGCGATTGCCGTCTGGCGCTCGGCAGGTTCGCCGCCGCTCATCATCGATGCGGGCTGTGGGGTGGGAGAGAGTACGCTGCACCTCGCGACACAATTTCCCGATCACTTCGTCATCGGTATCGATCAGTCGGAGAGCCGCATCGTGCGCGGCAAAGATTGGTGGGGCGATGTCTGGCCCGAGAATTTCGTGTGGGTGCGCGCCGATCTCGTCGACTTCTGGCGTCAGTTGCTGGCCGCCGATATTCGGCCGGCGCGTCATTACATCCTGTATCCCAACCCGTGGCCGAAGATCGGACAGCTCGCGCGTCGCTGGCAGGGCCATGCGGTGTTTCCGGCGATCGTCGCACTCGGCGGTGTGCTGGAGTGCCGCAGCAACTGGGATGTGTACGTCGAAGAGTTTGCGCTGGCCGTCGAGTGGCTCTCGGGCGTGAAGCCTGCGGTGGAAGTGTGGAATCCCGAGACACCCGTCACCCCGTTCGAACGCAAATATCTGGCATCCGGGCATGCGTTGCATCGCTGCGTGGCGACGTTGCCGGGTGCGTCACCGACAGGGCAGTGAGACGTTACGAACACAGCGGCCGCATGAGTGGGCCGCCGCAATGACAAAGGCCATGCGCGATGAGCGCATGGCCTTTGTTTTGCCACTGGCGTGGTGCGCGCGCGGTGCACGTCGGCTTTAGTGGAAGTGCGGGCGGCTCGGTTCGGCGTCTTCCGGCATTTCGGCGTGAACGACTTCGCCGACCGGGTCCGGATACAGCGGCACGCCGCAATCGTCGCAATACTCGGGGTCGAAGCGTCCCGGATGCTTGCGAATCTCCGTCACGCCGCAGGCTTTCAGCAGGTCGGTCACTTCGTCGAGCGTGCCGCCTTCGACCTCGCCGTTTTCGCGGCCGTACAACGGCCACACGACGCCATAAATCACGTCGTTGCTGCCGCGTTGCGTGAAGCCAATGCGGTACTCGTCGATGTTCTGTTCACCGAAGCCCGCAACCACGGCACGCAACTCGGTCGGCGTGAGCGTGAGCACGTCTTCGAGATAGCGCAGGGCCGTGCGAATGGTGTGCGGACGAATGCGTTCGTCGGCTTCGCGGCAACTGGCGTAGTACGCGTCCGGCAGCAGGCATTCGATCTCGCAGCCCGGCAGCAGCGCGTTCAGATTCGGGCCGCCTTGTGCGGTCCACGCTTCCTGACATTGACCGCGTTCGGCATGGCGGGCGTCCTCTTCCTGCCAGCGGAACATCGGCGCGCCCTTGGCCACCACGACGGCGGCGAGCAGGAAACGCGGGTCGGCGAGAATCGGGGCGGTCTCCGGCAGGTCGTTGCCCGGATGCTTCACTTCCGCGTTGTCGACGGCGGCACGCACGAGTTGCTGCGTGACCTTCCACGACTCGCAGTGCGTGCGCGGCAGTTGGTCGATGCTGTAGAGATAGGGCGAGATCGACACGCGCGCCGCGTCGGCCAGCACGTGGGCGTGCAGATGCGCGCGAATCGGCATCAGGGCGTCGTCCTTGACCGGGCCCGACGGAATCGCGTAACGCGTCCACGCGAGAATCGGGATGGCGATCAGCAGGCCGTCCCAATCCTTGCCATCGGCTTCCGGTTCGGCCGATTCGCTTTGCGATTCGATCAGGTCGGCGAGGGCACCATAGGCCTCGCTGTGATTGGCTTGCAGGTGGTCGAGTGCGGCGTCGATGGCGGGTTGGTTGCCGGTGCGCAGCACGCGCGTGAGCAGCGTGTCGAGCTGGGCTTCCCAAAAACGGTCTTCGATACGGCTGCCTGAGGCAGCCAGCGCAAGCGCGTGGCCGACCAGCTTTTCAGCGTCGGGGGTCAGTCTTTTGGCGGTGCGTGGGCGCATAGTCGTGCAAGGCAGAAACACATGAACTCACGATTGTACGGCATGCGGCAACGCGATTGAGGGGACGGTTGCCCGCAAGGCAAGGTATTCGCGTGAATACGGGGCACCCGGTGGTACCCGCCGGTGACAACTTCGGCGGGTGAGGGCGCGCCTGACGCACCCGCCGACGTCCGTCGTCAGAAGTCGAAAGCGAGATTGGCCGGGGCGGAAAGTCGCGTGCGGGCCGTGGCGGCGCTGCGTTTCGCATCGGCGGCGGTGTCGACCGCGGCCAGCGCGGCACCTTCCAGCGAGAGCAGCGCGAGCTTGCGCTCCACGCCACTGGCGTAGCCCGTGAGCGTGCCGTCCGCGCCGATCACCCGATGGCACGGCACGATGATCGTTATCGGATTCCGGCCATTGGCAGCGCCCACCGCGCGCGATTTGTTCACGTCGCCGAGGGCGTGGGCGAGATCGCCATAGCTGCGGGTCTCACCGAAGGGAATGCGGCATAACTCCGCCCAGACCTGTTGCTGAAACGGCGTGCCTTCGGGCGCCAGCGGCAGTGTGAACGTGTGACGTCCTTCGTGAAAGTACTCGTCGAGCTGGCGCTTGGTGTCGTTCAGCACGGCAACGTCGGCACCGTCGCGGCGCTGCGCGTCGTCGTCCGGGCAGTACTTCTGGCGGGAGAAATAGACCCCGGTGAGGGCGTCGCCGTTCGAGACCAGCAGCATCTCGCCGAGCGGGCTGTCGTAAAGGGCTTCGTAGAGGCTTTTAACGGTGTTCATGCGCGTCATACACAAATCTCCTGCAATGTGATGACCGGCAGCCCTGCCGGTCCTTGCGCCGCTGCACGCCAGACATGCAGCGCCGCGTAAGCCCGCCACGGCGCCCACTGCGCCGTGCGTTCGGCGACCGCTCGCCCGTCGGGGACACCCAGTGCCTGACGCAGCACCAGATCGTCGACCGGGATGGCGTCGGGCGAGCCGAGGGCACGCATCGCGATGTACTGCGCTGTCCAAGGCCCGATGCCCTTGATGGCCAGCAGCGCCTTCACCGTGGCCTCGAGCGGCGCCAGCGGATCCAGACGAAGCCCGCCATCGACGATGGCCTGCGCGACCCCGTGAATTGCGGCGATACGACTCCGAATGATACCGGCTTCGCCGAGCGAGTCGACGGGGACCGCTAGCATTTGCGCGGCGCTCGGAAACGTGTGCGTCAAACCGTCGACGGGCGTGGTCAGCGGCGTGCCGAAGCGCGGCGCCAGCCGTCCCAGCAGGCGCCGTGCCCCTTTGACGGTGATCTGCTGGCCGACGATGGCGCGTACTGCGATCTCGAAGCCATCGACCGCACCGGGCACCCGAAGCCCGGGCGTCGCAAGCGCGAGGGCGCCGAGATGCGCGTCGATGATGTCGGGGCGGGCGCCGAGATCGAAGAGATGGCGGAGCTTGCCGAGCACTTGCGGCACGCACCCGGCGAGGGACGGGGGCAACGTCACCTGAAGGGCGTGGCGATCGGGCAGCGGGGTGATCTGACACCAGCCGACGAGTGTCTGACCGTCTTCGCGTTCGATGCGCAGCGTGCGCGTGTAGGTATTGCCATCGGTTTGTTCCACGCCTTCGATGGCACGGTTGCCGAGAAAGTCGAGCAGGGCGTCCCACGCGAAGGGCGGGCGGTAGGCGAGCTGAAAGACGAGGTCGCCCTCGGGTATCGCCGCGTGACGGGCGGTCTGGCGCAGGCGCCCGGGCGCGAAGCCGTAACGCGTCTTGAACAGGCCGTTAAAGCGCCTCACGCTGCCGAAGCCGGACGCGAGGGCCACTTCCGTCACCGGGAGTGCGGTATCGGTCAGCAGCCGCTTGGCGAGCAGCAGGCGCTGCGTCTGCGCGTATTCGACCGGCGAGACCCCGAACTCGTCGGCAAAGATGCGGCGTAAGTGGCGTTCCGTGATGCCGATGCGGGCGGCGAGGGCCGGCAGGTCGGCACGATTGAGGAAACCTTCGTCGATCATGGCGGCGGCCGCATCGGCCAGTTCACGGGTGGCATCGAAGCGGGCGACACCGGGCGCGAGTTCCGGGCGGCACTTCAGGCACGGCCGGAAGCCGGCTTTTTCCGCACCGGCGGCGCTGCCGTAGAACGAACAGTTCTCGAAGCGCGGCGTGCGCACGTTGCACACCGGACGGCAGTAAATGCCGGTTGAGGACACGCCGACAAAAAACCAGCCGTCGAAGCGGCGATCGCGGGCGGAGACGGCTTTGTAGCAGACTTCGGGATCAAGCGTCATGGTGAAGGTGCCCCAGCGGGGTACGAGAGTATGGGTGTCACTCTACGCGCGAGGCGGGGGCGGTGCTAGTCATTTTCGGACATGACAAGGGGCGCGTGCACCGAGCCCGTAAACGACAAAACCCGGCCGAAGCCGGGTTTCATCGGAAGACGGGAAACGCCGAAGCGTCACCCGTCAGCCCACGTGTTGCAGGTTGCCGTAGTCGCTTATGCAGCCACTTAAGCCGCTGCGAGCAACTGACGCAGCACGAACGGCAGGATACCGCCGTGCTTGTAGTAATCCACTTCGATCGGCGTGTCGATACGCAGCAGAACTTGCACCTTTTGCGTTTCGCCGTTCTTGCGATGGATCACCAGCGTGACGTCCTGTTGCGGCTTGATATCGGCCGTCAGACCTTCGATATCGTACGTCTCTTCGCCCGTGATGCCGAGCGATTGCACGCTGTCCGAGCCCTTGAATTGCAGGGGCAGAACGCCCATGCCGACCAGATTCGAGCGGTGGATACGTTCGAACGAGCGCGTGATCACAGCCTTCACGCCGAGCAGTTGCGTGCCCTTGGCTGCCCAGTCACGCGACGAGCCCGTGCCGTACTCTTCGCCGCCGAACACGACCGTCGGGGTGCCTTCGCCGACATACTTCATCGCGGCGTCGTAAATCGACAGTTGTTCGCCGCTCGGCTGGTGAATCGTCAGGCCGCCTTCAACGCGCGAACCGTCTTCCTTGGCCGGAATCATCAGGTTCTTGATACGCACGTTGGCGAACGTGCCGCGCATCATCACTTCGTGGTTACCGCGGCGCGAACCGTAGCTGTTGAAGTCGGCCTTCAGCACGCCGTTCTCCAGCAGCCACTTGCCGGCCGGCGACGTTTCCTTGATCGACCCAGCCGGGCTGATGTGGTCCGTCGTGACCGAGTCACCGAACACGCCCAGCGCGCGGGCACCGCTCACCGGCTTGATGTCGGTGTTCGGGTCCATGGCGAAACCGTCGAAGAACGGCGGTTCGGCGATGTACGTCGAGGTCGGCCAGTTGTAGACCTCGCCCTTCGAACCCTTGATCTTGGCCCACAGCGGGCTCGGCGTCTTCACCGAGTCGTAGTTCGTCTTGAACACCTTCGCGTTCATCGCGAACTTCATCAGCTTGTGGATTTCGTCGCTGGTCGGCCAGATGTCGCCCAGGAAGATCTCCTTGCCGCCCTTGCCCTTGCCGACCGGCTCGGTCATCAGGTCGCGCGTCACGTTGCCGGCGATCGCGTAAGCGACGACCAGCGGCGGCGAGGCCAGGAAGTTGGCACGGATGTTCGGGTGAATACGCGCTTCGAAGTTACGGTTGCCCGACAGCACGGCCGAGGCGACCATGTCGTTCTTCGTGATCGTTTCGTTCAGTTCCGCCGTCAGATCGCCGGCGTTACCGATACAGGTCGTGCAGCCGTAAGCCGTCACGCCGAAGCCCAGCTTCTCGAGGTACGGCAGCAGGCCGGCGGCTTCGAGGTACTCGGTCACCACACGGCTTCCCGGGGCGAGCGACGTCTTGATGTGCGGGGCGACCTTCAGGCCGGCTTCCACCGCCTTCTTGGCCAGCAGGCCGGCGGCGAGCAGCACGCTCGGGTTCGACGTGTTCGTGCATGACGTGATGGCCGCGATCAGCACATCGCCGTTCTTCACGTCGATGCCGCTGGCCGTCTGGTACGTCGTTTCGAGTTGTTCCGTCGTCTTGTTGAAGCCGTTTTCTGCGGTCGGCTTCGTGAACAGATCGGCGAACGTCGACTTCACGTGACCGATTTCGATACGGTCTTGCGGACGCTTCGGGCCAGCCAGCGACGGGGCCACCGAGCCCAGATCCAGCTTGACCGTCTTCGTGTAGTCGATCTCGTTCGACTTCGGAATACCGAACAGCTTCTGGGCCTTGAAGTACGACGCGAACGCATCGATCTCGGCCTTCGTGCGGCCCGTGCCTTCGAAGTAGTCGATGGTCTTTTCGTCGACCGGGAAGAAGCCCATCGTGGCGCCGTATTCCGGGGCCATGTTGGCGATCGTTGCGCGGTCCGGCAGCGCCAGACTGGCCGTGCCTTCGCCGAAGAATTCGACGAACTTGCCGACGACCTTCTCGCGACGCAGCATTTCAGTGATCGTGAGCACCAGGTCGGTCGCCGTCACGCCTTCGCGCAGGCGGCCCGTCAGTTCCACACCGACGACGTCCGGCGTCAGGAAGTACACCGGCTGGCCGAGCATGCCGGCTTCGGCTTCGATACCGCCCACGCCCCAGCCCACCACGCCAATGCCGTTGATCATGGTCGTGTGGCTATCGGTACCGACCAGGGTATCCGGATAGAACACGTTGTCTTTCTTGTGCACGCCACGTGCCAGATACTCCAGGTTCACCTGGTGCACGATGCCGTAGCCCGGTTGCACGACGCCGAACGTGTCGAACGCCTGCATGCCCCACTTCATGAACTGGTAGCGCTCGTTGTTGCGCTGGAATTCCAGTTTCATGTTCAGGTCGAGCGCTTTCTTCTCGCGGAAGTGATCGATCTGCACCGAGTGATCGACCACCAGATCCACCGGCACCAGCGGCTCGATGCGCTTCGGGTTCTTGCCCTGACGCTCGGCGACGTTACGCATGGCGGCCAGATCGGCCAGCAGCGGCACGCCGGTAAAGTCTTGCAGCACGACGCGCGCCACGACGAACGGGATTTCGTCGGTGCGATCGGCATTCGGCTTCCAGTTGGCGAGCTGCTTGACGTGCTCTTCCGTCACTTTCTTGCCGTCGCAATTGCGCAGCACGGACTCGAGCACGATACGGATCGACACCGGCAGGCGTTCGACATTCACTCCCAGGGCTTTGCCCAGTTGGGGCAGCGAGTAGAACTTGCCTTTCTTGTCGCCGCCGAGTTTGAACTCTTTAAGCGTTTTGTGGAGGTTGTGGGCCATGATCTTTCCTTGAGTGATACAGAAAAACGAAGCGGTGTTGATGCTTTTTAGTGGGGGCCGGCGTAGTGCGGGCACAGGGGAGTGTGCCCGCAGACACGCCGGTACAGCGTGATTACGGTGTGACAGGAAAGTGGCTGGTGCTGCATGCGTCTCTGATGGCGGGAGACGTCTTACTTCAGCAGTTCCACCGACTGCGTCGGGGCCAGCTTGTTCTGCTCGGACATCGCTTGCGTCACGCACTCGTCGGCCAGACGGCTGCCGCCTTCGCGGTGCGTGAAGAGCATTGCCTTGGTCGGGATCACGATCAGATCGAGACCGCTGGCGGCGTCGAAGAAGCGGTCAGCGCCCGTCGTCGTGGCCTGACGCGGCAGCCGGTAATTCCGGCCTTCCCAGAACATCGTCAGAATCTGGTCGCGCTTCATGTCGCCCTTGATGTACAGCTTGTTGTTCTCTTTGCAGCTCCAGAGCTCCGAGCCTTCGTCCGGTTGTGCCGGGGCCGCCGCCACGGCGGCTTTCTTCTTCGCCGGCGCCTTCTTCTTGGGCGCAGCCTTCTTGGTCGTCGTGGTGGAGGCATCGGCGGCAAACGCAGCCGGCACCATGGCAGCGGAACACAGGGCGACCAGCGCGGTCAGGCAAAGCTTCTTCATGGTGAGTCTCCAGTCGGTAAGAAAACGAAAGCGCAGATTATCGTACGAAGTTCGCGTAGTTCGTCGTCACCATACAAATTTTTTCATTTCCGGACGGGCAAGCGCAGCGGGCGGCGGCGGTACGGACCGGCGTCGCTGATGACTATGTTGCAGTGCGGGGATCGCTGTTGCGTGGTGCCCGGTCGCGGCGGACAGAGGTGGGGAAGAGGATGTTTGGCGAAACGAACGCGGGGCAGGCAGGGCGGACGTGGAAGGCGATAAATCGTCCGGTAAAGCCGGTGAATCCGTTGCTGTCATCGGCATGCCGGCGCCCGGGGTTGGGTGCGGCAGGCTTGCGGCGGCATTGAGGATTTGCATTCGCTTGGCCAAAAATTCGCTCTCAGAGTCGCTATCTTATGCGCCAATCGAGGGTGCGTGCAGACGCGCGAAACTTTGTGACTGCGGTTTTTCTTGTCGGTTCAAGACAATCCCTTGACCAGAGGGGGCAGCACCGGCATGGGGGTAAGCCGCCGGCGCTGTTTCGGCCCCTCGCGATGCTTGTGGCATCGCCGGGGGCCGAGGTCTCCGAGGGGATTAGCCCAGCAGATGTGCGACGCCTGCACGCTCTTCTTCGAGTTCCTTGAGCGTGAAGTTCATCTTTTCGCGCGAGTAGGCATCGATCTCGAGGCCTTCCACACGCTTGTACTTGCCGTTTTCGCAGGTGACCGGCACGCCGTAGATGACGTCTTCCGGAATACCGTACGAGCCGTCCGACGGGATACCCATCGTGACCCACTTGCCGTTCGTGCCGAGCACCCAGTCATGGATGTGGTCGATGGCAGCGTTGGCAGCCGAAGCCGCCGACGACAGACCACGGGCTTCGATGATGGCTGCACCGCGTTTGCCGACGGTCGGCAGGAACACGTCGTTGTTCCACACGTCGTCGTTGATCAGGGCCTTCACGTTCTGGCCGTCGATCGTGGCGAAGCGGTAGTCGGCGTACATCGTCGGCGAGTGGTTGCCCCACACGGCCAGCTTTTCGATGCTGGCGACCGGCTTGCCGGTCTTGGCGGCGATTTGCGACAGGGCACGGTTGTGGTCCAGACGCAGCATCGCGGTGAAGTTTTCCTTCGGCAGGTTCGGGGCCGACTTCATGGCGATGTAGGCGTTCGTGTTGGCCGGGTTACCGACCACGAGCACCTTCACGTCGCGCTTGGCGACTTCGTCCAGGGCCTTGCCCTGCACCGTGAAGATGGCGCCGTTGGCTTCGAGCAGGTCCTTGCGTTCCATGCCCTTCGAGCGCGGACGGGCACCGACCAGCAGCGCGACGTCAGCATCCTTGAACGCGACCTTCGGGTCGTCGGTCACCACCACGCCGGCGAGCAGCGGGAACGCGCAGTCTTCGAGCTCCATCACGACGCCCTTGACGGCGGCTTGAGCTTGCGGGAGGTCGAGCAGTTGCAGGATGACGGGCTGATCCTTGCCGAGCATGTCGCCATTGGCGATGCGGAACAGCAGGGAGTAGCCGATTTGACCAGCGGCGCCGGTGACGGCGACACGCATTGCGGGTTTTGCCATGAGAATCTCTCCAGACGTGTACAAATTCCTGCGAAGCTCAAGATAAGCTCGCCGTCCGGGTGGCTTTTTGCCAGGCTGACAGCGCCGCGTCACATGAAGCTTCTAAAATTCCTTGACCTACGGAAGCTTGCGGGCTGCGGGGTGTGCTGCCATCGACGCGTGCGAAGCGCCGGACTCTCTTATAAGATAGCCATGTTGCGGCTGCGCAGGCCCCTGTTAGCCCGCGTCAGTGTAGGAGTGGCCACACTGAATGTCAACTCTATCTTATGTCTTATATAAGACATAGGATTATTGCTGTTATTCGATGGACGAAGGTCTTGATTTGTGGTCAAATCCCCGCCATGAATGCGAACGTTCGCGACACATCCAACACCACGCCGCCTGTCGATGCCCAGCAGCGGCCGGACAGCGCGCGTGACGCCGCACCGGCACCCCAAGCCCCGTCGGGCGTGGCTGCGGCAGGTGCGTCGCCGACGTTCAGCCCGCTGTACCAGCAGATCAAGGGGCTCATTACACAGAGCCTTCAGGCCGGCGAATGGAAGCCCGGCGAAATCATTCCAAGTGAAGTCGATCTGGCTGGCCGCTACAAGGTCAGTCAGGGGACGGTGCGCAAAGCCATCGATGAGCTTGCGGCCGAAAACCTGCTCGTGCGCCGTCAGGGGCGGGGCACGTTTGTCGCGACTCACCACGAAGACCGTGTCCAGTTCCGGTTTTTGCGTCTCGCGCCCGATTCGGGCGAACAACACCATCCGCCCAGCCGTCTGATCGAGTGCCGCCGTATGCGCGCACCGGCCGAAATTGCGCGTCAACTCGACCTGCGCGCCGGCGACGGGGTGATTCTGATCCGCCGCATGATGGATTTCTCGGACCGTCCGACGGTGCTCGACGAAATCTGGCTGCCGGGCACGCTGTTTCGTGGCCTCACGGCAGAAAAACTCAATGAATACAAGGGGCCGATGTACGGTCTCTTCGAAGCCGAATTCGGCACGCGCATGATTCGCGCCGTGGAAAAAGTTCGCGCGGTGGCCGCGGACGACGCGACGGCGGATCTGCTGAAGGTGCCGAAGGGCTTCCCGCTGTTGAGTGTGGAGCGTGTCTCCTACACTTACGGGGATAAACCGGTAGAAGTGCGCCGGGGCTGGTATGTCACCACGGAACATCATTACCAGAACGAATTAAGTTGAGAGGGTAGGGCGGTCGAGGGTATCGGTTGGCGTCGTGGCCGGCAGATACCTGATGGCTGGAGGCATGAGGGGCGGCGTGTCGTGCGCCGTTGGCAGGAATTTCCGGGTCATTGGGAACCGTGATGGTGCATCGCACTAGAAACGGCGCTAAAATCCGGGGCTGATGTAACTACATGGGGTCTAGCATGGCTGAAGTGGTAAAAAAAGAGCGGCCAGTCTACAGGAATATCGGTATCGGACAGATTGTCACGTACCGTCTCCCGCTGGCTGGTATCGTGTCTATCCTGCACCGTATTAGCGGTGTGATCTTGTTCCTTCTGTTGCCGTTCGCGCTGTATTTGTTCGAACAGAGCCTCACGTCGGAACTCAGCTTCGACGTTCTGCGAAGCATCGCCTCCAACTGGTTTGCCAAGCTCGTCATCCTTGCGCTGTCGTGGGGTTTCCTGCAGCACTTCTGTGCTGGCCTGCGCCACCTGCGCATGGACTTCAATCACGACGCCGTGAGCAAGGAAGGCGGTAAGAACTCGGCAGTGGTCGTCGTGGTCGTGTCGCTCGTGCTGACGCTGGCCGTGGCCCTCAAGCTGTTCGGAGCGTTCTAAGATGGCACAGAACAATATTGGTTCCAAGCGCCTGGTCGTCGGCGCCCACTACGGGCTGCGCGACTGGATTGCGCAGCGCATGACCGCGGTCATCATGGCCGTGTACACCGTGATCCTGCTGGTGTGGTTCTTCACCGCCAAGGATTTCTCCTACGAAGGCTGGGCCGGCATTTTCGCGCATCAGTGGATGAAGCTGGCCACGCTGGTCACGCTGCTCGCGCTGTTCTATCACGCGTGGGTCGGTGTGCGCGACGTCTGGATGGACTACGTCAAGCCGGTCGGTTTGCGACTGGCGCTGTACGCGCTGACGATCGTCTGGCTGCTGGCTTGTGCCGGTTACGCCGCGCAGATTCTGTGGAGAGTGTAAAGAATGGCTGCAATTAAAAATTCGCTGCCGCGCCGCCGCTTTGACGTTGTCATCGTGGGCGCAGGTGGTTCGGGCATGCGTGCGTCGCTGCAACTGGCCAAGGCCGGTCTGTCGGTGGCCGTGCTGTCCAAGGTGTTCCCCACCCGTTCGCATACCGTTGCTGCCCAAGGCGGCATTGGCGCTTCGCTCGGCAACATGAGCGAAGACAACTGGCATTACCACTTCTACGACACCATCAAGGGCTCCGACTGGCTCGGCGACCAAGATGCGATCGAGTTCATGTGCCGTCAGGCACCGAACGCCGTGTACGAGCTCGAACACTTCGGCATGCCGTTCGACCGTAACGCCGATGGCACGATTTATCAGCGCCCGTTCGGCGGTCACACGGCCAACTACGGTGAGAAGCCGGTCCAGCGCGCTTGCGCGGCCGCCGACCGTACCGGTCACGCCCTGCTGCACACGCTGTATCAGCAAAACGTCGCCGCCAAGACCCACTTCTTCGTGGAGTGGATGGCGCTCGACCTGATCCGTAACTCCGAAGGCGATGTCCTCGGTGTGTCGGCGCTGGAACTCGAAACCGGCGAAGTCTACCTGCTCGAAGCCAAGTGCACGTTGTTCGCGACCGGCGGTGCCGGCCGTGTGTACGCTGCCTCGACGAACGCGTTCATCAACACCGGTGACGGTCTGGGTATGGCGGCACGTGCCGGCATTCCGCTCGAAGACATGGAATTCTGGCAATTCCACCCGACCGGCGTGGCCGGCGCGGGTGTGCTGATTACCGAAGGTGTGCGTGGCGAAGGCGGTATTCTGCGCAATTCGAACGGCGAGCGTTTCATGGAACGTTACGCGCCGACGCTGAAGGATCTGGCGCCGCGTGACTTCGTGTCGCGTTCGATGGACCAGGAAATCAAGGAAGGTCGCGGTTGCGGCCCGAACGGCGACTACGTGCTGCTCGATCTCTCGCACATCGGTGCCGAGACGATCATGAAGCGCCTGCCGTCGATTCGCGAAATCGCATTGAAGTTCGCCAACGTCGACGCGATCAAGGAACCGATTCCGGTCGTGCCGACCATCCACTATCAGATGGGTGGTATCCCGACGAACTATCACGGTCAGGTCGTGGTGCAGCAAGAAGGCGCCTCGGTGCCGGTCAACGGCTTCTACGCCGTGGGCGAGTGCTCGTGCGTGTCGGTCCACGGTGCGAACCGTCTGGGCACGAACTCGCTGCTCGACCTCGTGGTGTTCGGCCGTGCGGCCGGTAACCACATCGTCGACTTCGTGAAGAACCACGGCGACCACAAGCCGCTGCCCGCCGACGCCGGCGAGAACGCGCTGGCACGTCTGGGCCGCCTCGAAGGGTCGAGCTCGGGCGAGTATGCCCAGGACGTCGCCAACGACATCCGCGCCACCATGCAAAAGCACGCTGGCGTGTTCCGTACCGCCGACCTGCTCAAGGAAGGTGTGGGCGAGATTCTGCAAGTGGCCGAGCGCGTGTCGCACGTCCACCTGAAGGACAAGTCGAAGGTGTTCAACACGGCGCGTATGGAAGCGCTGGAAGTCGACAACCTGATCGAAGTGGCCAAGGCCACCATGATCGCAGCCGAAGCCCGCAAGGAAAGCCGTGGCGCACACGCGCACAGCGATTATCCGGAGCGCGACGACGCCAACTGGATGCGCCACTCGCTGTTCTTCAGCGAAGGTAATCGTCTGGATTACAAGCCGGTGCAACTCAAGCCGCTGACCGTCGACTCGGTTCCGCCCAAGGCGCGGACGTTCTAAGGGATTCGCAAGATCATGAAACGTATTTTTGAAGTCTACCGTTACGATCCGGACAAGGACGCCGCACCGTACATGCAGACCTACGAGGTCGAACTCGACGGTCATGAACGCATGCTGCTGGACGCGCTGGTCAAGCTCAAGAAGATCGATGAAGGCATCGCCTTCCGCCGCTCGTGCCGTGAAGGCGTGTGCGGTTCGGACGCGATGAACATCAACGGCAAGAATGGTCTGGCCTGCCTGACCAACATGAAGGATCTGCCGAACAAGATCGTGCTGAAGCCGCTGCCGGGCCTGCCCGTCATTCGCGACCTGATCGTCGACATGACGCACTTCTTCAACCAGTACCACTCGATCAAGCCGTACCTGATCAATCCCGAGCCGGCACCGGAGAAGGAGCGCCTTCAGTCGCCCGAACAGCGTGATGAGCTGGATGGTCTGTACGAGTGTATTCTTTGCGCATCGTGCTCGACCTCGTGCCCGAGCTTCTGGTGGAACCCGGATAAGTTCGTCGGCCCGGCTGGCCTGCTGCAAGCCTATCGCTTCATCGCGGACAGCCGCGATACGGCGACGAGCGAGCGTCTGGACAACCTGGAAGATCCGTACCGACTGTTCCGCTGCCACACCATCATGAACTGCGTGGACGTGTGCCCGAAGGGTCTGAACCCGACGAAGGCCATTGGCAAGATCAAGGAGTTGATGGTGCGTCGCGCCGTCTAATCACAGATCATGCCGGACACTACTCACCAGTCTGATCCGGTCAAGCGTGCCCGCCTGCGTTGGCGGGCACGTCGCGGCTTGCTGGAAAACGACCTCATCCTCGAGCGGTTCTTCGCCAAGTACGAAGCCTCGATGACCGATGAGGACGTCGGCGCCCTGACCAGGCTGCTCGATTTGAGCGACAACGATTTGATGGATCTGCTGCTAGCGCGTAAAGAGCCCGAGGCGGATCTGGACGGGCCGGACGTGCAGCGCCTGCTGGCGCTTTTGCGTGCCGTGTAGGGGTTTAAGTATTTTTTTGAGGAAGCGATATGACTCCGTCTGATGTTAAAGCCACCCTATCTTTCTCTGATGAATCGCCCAGCGTAGAGCTGCCGATTTACAAGGGTACGATGGGTCCGGATGTGATCGACATCCGCAAGCTGTACGGCCAGACCGGCAAATTCACGTATGACCCGGGCTTCATGTCGACGGCGTCGTGCAATTCCGCCATCACTTACATCGATGGCGACAAGGGCGAGCTGCTGTACCGCGGCTACCCGATCGAACAGTTGGCCACCAACTGCGACTTCCTCGAGACCTCGTACCTGCTGCTCAAGGGCGAACTGCCGAACGCGCAGCAAAAGGCCGAGTTCGTCGACACCGTGACCCGTCACACGATGGTTCACGAGCAGATGAATTTCTTCTTCCGTGGCTTCCGTCGCGACGCACACCCGATGGCTGTGCTGACCGGCTCGGTCGGCGCCCTGTCGGCGTTCTACCACGACTCGCTGGACATCAATAATCCGAATCACCGTGAAGTCTCGGCGATTCGTCTGATCGCCAAGCTGCCGACGCTCGTCGCCATGGCGTACAAGTACAGCATCGGTCAGCCGTTCGTGTACCCGAGCAACGACCTGTCGTACAGCGCGAACTTCATGCGCATGATGTTCGCCAACCCGTGCGAAGAGTACAAGGTCAACGACGTGCTGGTGCGCGCCCTCGACCGTATCCTGATTCTGCACGCCGATCACGAACAGAACGCTTCGACCTCGACCGTGCGTCTGGCCGGTTCGTCGGGCGCCAACCCGTTCGCCTGTATCGCTGCGGGTATCGCCTGTCTGTGGGGCCCGGCGCACGGTGGTGCGAACGAAGCCGCGCTGAACATGCTCGAGCAGATCGGTTCGCCGGAAAAGATTCCTGAGTTCATCAAGCAAGTGAAGGACAAGAACTCGGGCGTGAAGCTGATGGGCTTCGGTCACCGCGTGTACAAGAACTACGATCCGCGTGCCAAGCTGATGCGCGAAACGTGCTACGAAGTGCTCAACGAACTGGGCCTGCACGACGATCCGCTGTTCAAGCTGGCCATGCAGCTCGAGAAGATTGCTCTGGAAGACGAATACTTCGTGTCGCGCAAGCTGTACCCGAACGTCGACTTCTACTCGGGCATCGTTCAACGCGCACTGGGTATCCCGACGTCGATGTTCACCTGCATCTTCGCGCTGGCCCGTACCGTGGGCTGGATCGCGCAGTGGAACGAGATGATCGGCGAGCCGGATCAGAAGATCGGCCGTCCGCGTCAGCTGTTCATCGGCCACACGCCGCGCGAAGTCGTGGCCATCGACAAGCGCTAAGCGCGTCGAGGCCTCCGGCACGGCCCCCGCTTGCCGTGCCGGCACCGCAACCTTGCCGAAACGGCAAGGCGGTGCGGCCCGCAACGAGCCCTCGTTGCGCTATATTCGAATCCACGGCACACGCTGCCGTGATTCGCACAAATCCCCGGTTGATCGTGCGTTTACCGCCCGGTTTCCCGGGGATTTTGTATTCCGCCGGCGCGAAAGCGCTATGGCATAATCAAAAGTTCCCAGAACGAAATCTGTTCCCAGAACAATATTTAGCCCCGCGTTTTTATCATGGCCCAGACGCTGTATGACAAATTGTGGGATGCACATGTCGTGCATACCGAGGACGATGGCACTACGGTGCTCTACATCGACCGTCACCTGCTGCACGAGGTGACCAGTCCGCAGGCGTTCGAGGGGCTAAAACTCGCGCAGCGTCCGGTCTGGCGTCTGTCCGCGAACCTCGCGGTGTCGGACCACAACGTGCCGACCACGGACCGCACGCAAGGCATTGCCGACCCGATTTCGCGTCTGCAAGTCGATACGCTCGACACCAACTGCGACAGCTTCGGCATCACCCAATTCAAGATGAACGATCTCCGTCAGGGAATCGTGCACGTGATCGGCCCTGAGCAGGGCGCCACGCTGCCCGGCATGACGGTCGTGTGCGGCGACTCGCACACGTCGACGCACGGCGCGTTCGGCGCGCTGGCCTTCGGCATCGGCACGTCGGAAGTCGAGCACACGCTCGCCACGCAGACGCTGCTCATGAAGAAGAGCAAGAACATGCTCGTGAAGGTCGAAGGCGCGCTGCCGCGCGGCTGCTCGGCCAAGGACATCGTGCTGGCCGTCATCGGCAAGATCGGTACCGCAGGCGGCACCGGCTACACGATCGAATTCGCCGGTTCGGCCATTCGCTCGCTGACGATGGAAGGCCGCATGACCGTGTGCAACATGGCGATCGAAGCGGGCGCGCGCGCCGGTCTGGTCGCCGTGGACGACACCACGATCAACTACGTGAAGGGCCGTCCGTTCTCGCCGAGCGGCGTGGAATTCCAGCAGGCCGAAGCCTACTGGCGCACGTTCCACACCGACGCGGGCGCGAAGTTCGACCACGTCGTCGAGATCAACGCCGCCGACCTGCGCCCGCAAGTGAGCTGGGGCACGTCGCCGGAAATGGTGGTCAGCATCGACGATCGCGTGCCGGATCCCGAGAAGGAAAAAGACCCGGTCAAGCGCAGCGCCATGGAGCGCGCGCTCGAGTACATGGCGCTCACGCCGGATACGCCGATGTCGAGCATCAACGTCGACAAGGTGTTCATCGGTTCGTGCACCAACTCGCGCATCGAAGATATTCGCGCTGCCGCCTATGTGGTCAAGAAGCTGGGCCGCCGTGTGGCCTCGAACGTGCGTCTGGCGATGGTCGTGCCGGGCTCGGGTCTGGTGAAGCATCAAGCCGAGCAGGAAGGGCTGGATCAGGTCTTCAAGGCCGCCGGCTTCGAATGGCGCGAGCCGGGTTGCTCGATGTGTCTGGCGATGAATGCCGACCGTCTGGAGCCGGGTGAGCGCTGTGCCTCGACCTCGAACCGCAACTTCGAAGGCCGTCAGGGCGCAGGTGGCCGTACGCACCTCGTGAGCCCGGCCATGGCGGCAGCCGCTGCCATCGAAGGTCATTTCGTCGACGTGCGCCGCTTGGTTTGAGCGCCAAGCATCGATTTATCCGTCGTTTGACAATTTCTTTTAAAGAGACAAAACCATGAAGAAACTGTGGATGCTGATCGGTGCGGTGCTGCTACTGGGCGTGACGGGCTGCAATACGATGGCCGGCCTCGGCAAAGATACGCAGGCTGCCGGCTCGGCGCTCGAAAACGCGGCGAAGAAGTGATGCGACGGCGGGTGTCGTGACGAAGCCGGTCTCACCGGTCTCACGACATGCGCCTTTGAGATTCCCGGTTGGGGTGGCCTGCGCCAGAGGGCGAAGGATCACACCACAGCCGAACTGTTTTGATCAGGTGGTTTGTGATGGAAAAATTTACCGTCCATACGGGGTTGGTGGCACCGCTCGATCGTGAGAACGTCGACACCGACGCGATCATCCCCAAGCAATTCCTGAAGTCGATCAAGCGCACGGGTTTCGGCCCGAACCTGTTCGACGAATGGCGCTATCTCGACGTGGGTCAGCCCGGGCAGGATTGCAGCACGCGTCCGCTCAACCCGAATTTCGTGCTGAACCAGCCGCGCTTCCAAAATTCGACGGTGCTGCTTTCCCGTAAGAATTTCGGTTGCGGCAGCTCGCGCGAGCACGCGCCGTGGGCGTTGCAGCAATACGGTTTTCGCGCCGTGATTGCCCCGAGCTTCGCCGACATCTTCTTCAATAACTGCTACAAGAACGGGCTGCTGCCGATCGCGTTGTCCGAGTTGCAGGTCGACCATCTGTTCAACGAGACCGCTGCGTTCCCGGGCTATCAGTTGACGATCGACCTCGAAAAGCAGGCGGTGATCACGGCCGACGGCCGCGCGTACGAGTTCGACATCGCGCCGTTCCGCAAGTACTGCCTGCTGAACGGTTTCGACGATATCGGTCTGACGCTGCGTCACGCCGACAAGATTCGCGCGTATGAAGCGGAGCGGCTTGCCAAGCAGCCGTGGCTCTCGACGCGTCTGCCGGGCTGAGCCCCGCGTACCCCATAGGAGAAACGCATGAAAATCGCAGTGTTGCCGGGTGACGGCATTGGTCCGGAAATCGTGAAAGAAGCCGTCAAGGTGCTCAATGCGCTTGGCGAGACGTTCGAACTCGAAGAGGCACCCGTCGGCGGCGCCGGTTACGAGGCATCGGGACACCCGCTGCCCGACGCCACGCTCAAGCTGGCCAAGGAAGCGGATGCCATCCTGTTTGGCGCCGTGGGCGACTGGAAGTATGATTCGTTGGAGCGCGCGCTGCGCCCCGAGCAGGCGATTCTGGGCCTGCGCAAGCATTTGCAGCTGTTCGCCAACTTCCGTCCGGCCATTCTGTATAAGGAACTGGCCGACGCATCGAGCCTGAAGCCGGAAATCGTGGCAGGCCTCGATATCCTGATCATCCGCGAGCTGAACGGCGACATCTACTTCGGTCAGCCGAAGGGCTTCCGCCAGTCGCCGGATGGCGCTTTCGAAGGCGCGCGCGAAGGTTTTGATACCATGCGCTATAGCGTGCCCGAAGTGGAGCGCATCGCCCACGTGGCGTTTCAGGCAGCGGCCAAGCGCGACAAGCGTCTGTGCTCGGTCGACAAGGCCAATGTGCTCGAGACGTCGCAGCTGTGGCGCGACACGATGATCGAGGTGGCCAAGCAGTATCCGGACGTCGAGTTGTCGCACATGTACGTCGACAACGCCGCGATGCAACTCGTGAAAGCGCCGAAGAACTTCGACGTGGTGGTGACGGGTAACATGTTCGGCGATATCCTGTCGGACGAGGCCGCGATGCTCACGGGTTCGATCGGCATGCTGCCGTCGGCGTCGCTGGATGCCAATAACAAGGGGTTGTACGAGCCGTCGCACGGTTCGGCACCCGACATCGCCGGCAAGGGCGTGGCCAATCCGTTGGCAACGATTCTGTCGGCGGCCATGATGCTGCGTTACACGCTGGGTCGCGCCGAACAGGCCGATCGCGTGGAGAGCGCAGTGAAGAAGGTGCTGGCGCAGGGGTTGCGCACGCCCGATATCTGGCAGGAAGGCGCGACCAAGGTCGGTACGCGCGAAATGGGTGCGGCGGTGGTTGCCGCGCTGTAACGTTGACGGGGCGTCGGGAGACGCCCCTCAGCGCAATTGCAACGATAAGAGAGTGGATAAATGAAAACCGTAGGTCTGGTAGGTTGGCGGGGCATGGTCGGTTCGGTGCTGATGCAGCGCATGCAGCAGGAGAACGACTTCGCCTTGATCGAGCCGGTGTTTTTCAGCACCAGCAACGCGGGCGGCAAAGCCCCGTCGATGGCGAAGAATGAGACTTCGCTGAAAGACGCCAATGATGTCAACGAGCTGAAAAAATGCGACATCATCATTACCTGCCAGGGCGGTGACTACACAACAGAGATTTTCCCGAAGCTGCGCGCAGCGGGCTGGAACGGCTACTGGATCGACGCGGCTTCGACGCTGCGTATGAAGGACGATGCCATCATCGTGCTCGATCCGGTCAATCTCGACGTGATCAAGAATGCGCTGACCAAGGGCACCAAGAACTTCGTCGGCGGCAACTGTACGGTCAGCTGCATGCTGATGGGCTTGGGTGGTCTGTTCCAGCACGGTCTGGTCGACTGGCTGACGTCGATGACGTATCAGGCAGCCTCGGGCGGCGGTGCGCAACACATGCGCGAGCTGCTGACGCAGTTCGGCACGATCAACGCCGAAGTCAAGGCGCTGCTCGACGACCCGCACTCGGCGATTCTCGAAATCGACCGCAAGGTGCTGGCCAAGCAGCACGCACTGACGGCTGACGAGACCAAGCAATTCGGCGTGCCGCTGGGCGGCAACCTGATTCCGTGGATCGACAAGGATCTGGGCAACGGCCAGTCGAAGGAAGAATGGAAGGGCGGTGCCGAGACCAACAAGATTCTGGGTCTGGGTGACGGTTTCCCGGGCACGCGTGCCATTCCGGTGGACGGGCTGTGCGTGCGTATCGGTGCGATGCGTTGCCATAGTCAGGCACTGACCATCAAGCTTACGAAGGATGTGCCGTTAGATGAACTGACCGACATCATCGGTCAGGCGAACGACTGGGTGAAGGTTGTGCCGAACACGCGCGAGGCGTCGATGAAGGATTTGACGCCTGCTGCTGTGACCGGCACGATGTCGATTCCGGTGGGCCGCCTGCGCAAGATGTCGATGGGTCCGGAGTATCTGTCGGCGTTCACGGTGGGCGATCAGCTCCTGTGGGGTGCGGCAGAACCGCTGCGTCGTATGCTGCGGATCCTGCTGGACGCTTGAGCGTTACAGTGCATCGGTAAGGCGTGAAGAACGGCGGCCCGCGTGGCCGCCGTCCGCGCTTTGGGAGGCGCCCCCTGCAACTCGCGGGGCGGCCAGTGAGAACAATCGACTGACAGGCTTGACAAGACACAGTGCGGAAATACTCGATCGGCAAGCGCGCAAACTCGTCCCGGAACTCGTCCCGCAACTCGTTTCGACTGACTGCGGCGGCGGCCGTCTTGTGGAGCCTCGGGCTTCTCAATGCCGGTGCGGCCGAGTTCGGCCCGCAACAAGTGCGCTCCGCTGCCGGGCAACCGCTGCGTGCGGTGATCGTGCTGGGCAATGTTTCGCAGGCCGAGGCCGACGGGCTGTCCGTCAAGCTCGCCGGGCGCGACGCGTTCCGGCAAGCCGGACTGCGCTACGACCCGACGCTCGAGAAGATCTCCGTCTCCGTCTCTCCGACGGGCGGTCGCGAGGCGGGCTATAGCGGCACGTATCTCGTCCATGTCGATTCGGCCGAGCCGATCAGCACGTCGTTCCTCGATTTGTTGCTCGTGCTCGAGTGGCGCACCGGACGACAGTCCAATGCCGTGACGCTCTCGGCCATTCCCGAAGCCAGTGCTGCGCAACCGCAGGCCGTTGTGCCGGCGGCTGCGGCTGCCAGTGCAGCGCCGAATGCCGCCGCGAGTTTGCCGGCGCAGGGGAGCGCGTCAGGTCAATCGAACGAATCGAACGCATCGAACGCATCGACCCCACCGAACCAAGCCACTCGCCCGGGCAATGCAACCAACGCCCGACCGGCGGCGGCTGCCTCGAACCCGTCGGCTGATGGCGCGCGCACGGTGGAGCGGGGCGACTCGCTGTCGTCGATTGCCCGCGAATTCACGGGCGGTGAGGGCGGTACCACGCTCGCGCAGATGATGACGGCGCTGTTCGAATCGAATCGTTCGGCGTTCATCGGCAACGACCCGAACCGTTTGCGTCAGGGGGCGACGCTTGCGCGCCCGTCCGATGCACAAGTGCAGGAAGTCCCGCCCACGCAGGCACGCAAGTTCGTGTCGGCGGCGCGGGAACAGTTTGATGCGTATCGCGCGCGGCTGGCCGAATCGACGGCACAGCAGGCAGCACCGGCCAATGGCCGCAGTGCGCAGGGTGCGATTGAAGCGGGCAAGGCGCCGGAAGCCGCCGCCCCCGCCGCGCGTGATGAATTGAAGCTGTCGCGACCCGGTAAGGGGCGCGGAGCCGGCAAGACCGGCAACGGCGAGGAAGAACAAATCGCTCAGGGCAAGGCGCAGACCGAGGCTCAGGGCAGGGTGAATGAGTTGCAGAAGAACGTAGCAGATCTCCAGAAGCTGTTGGCGATGAAGAATCAGGCTGTCGCCAATCTGGAGGAGCAGGCCGCCGCCGCTTCCGGGGCGACTGCACAAGACAAGTCAGCGAATACCGTCAAGGGTAAGGACGCCGCCAACGCGACCGCCAAGGACGCAAAGCCCGCAGCGAATGCTGCGAACGCCGCTAACGCCGCTAATGCCGCTAATGCCGCTAATGCGGCCAGTGCGGCCAATGCTGGCAATGCCACGGCGACGGCGGCCAATGACGCCAACGCGTCGGGCGCTGCGGCGGAGGGTGCCTCGGCCGCGACTGCGGCAGCCAGTGCTTCGGATGCTGCGGCGCAAGCCGTGGTGGCGAGCGAGGCGGCCGCCTCCGCGACGCAGGCGGCCAGCGCGGCGACTGCGGAAACCAAGCCGGCGCCGAACGCTTCGATGAACTGGCGCGCCGTGCGCGACAATCCATACGTACTGCCGGGCGCAGGCGTTTTGGTGGTGCTGATGGGCCTTTGGTGGCTGATGCGCCGCCGTCGCGCCGAGCCGCCGGTGGGACAGGACGGTCCGTACGACGATGGCCGCGACGGCCGTGACGGTAGCGATGGCCGCGCGCCTCATGACGGCCCGCAGGGCGTCGAGCCGCAACTGTCGCAAGGCGGTTCGACGGTGGCAGGCGTGGTGACGGGCGCAGCGGTGGCCACAGGTGCTGCTGGCGCCGCCGCCATGTACGCCGCCCATCAGGCCGAAGCCGACGAGCATCTGCATCCGAGCGCCGACGACACTTGGGCGGAACCCGCCGAGCCGACTGAACCGGCCGAGCCGACGGAAGGCGAAGGTATTGCCGCGCTGGAAGCGGAACATCCAGATGCGACGGCCGCCGGCGCAGCGCTGCCGGGCGAATGGGACGCCGAACAGGAACACCTGACGGACGAACTGGCCGATCAGGCGCACGAGACACTCGCCGACACCCCTGAGGCCTTCGCTACGCCGCTGGCAGCCCCGGCACATGACGTTGCCGAGGAACCCGTCGCGGACGCCGCCAGCGAGCCGGAAATCAACTGGGACGACGCTTTCGCCGAGCAAGCAGGCGAGGTGCCGGTGGCGCAGACGCCGCACGACGATCCGGCCGCAGCGAGTCTGTCGGCGCTGGAAGCCCTCGGTGCTGCCGCCGCTGTCGGTGGCGTTGCCGCAGCCTCGGCCCATACCGCCGAGCCGGTCGTCGAGCCGCAAAACGGCGTGGCAGGCATGCTGGGCGATCTCGATCTCGGCTTGCCGGGGCAGCCGGCACACGTTGGCACGATTGCCAGCGGAGCATTGCCGTCGCTCTCCAACGGCAGTTCCGTGCAGTTCACGATGGCGCCGCAGGCGGGTGAAGCCCATATCCACGCGCCGTCCGGCGATCAGGGCGATTTCGATTCCGATGACGGGGAACTGAGCGACGCCGATTTCGACGCAGCCCTCAAGGCCGCCGCCGAATCGCCGCGCAGCTATACCGACAGTGCGCACGAAGCGCCGTCGCTCAAGCCGATGTCGTTCGATCTGTCGGACTTCAGTCTGGACTTGAAGGGTGACGACGCCTCCGCCACGACCATCGCACCTGCCTTCGTGAGCGCGCCGACGTTGCCGGCAGCCACGGGCGACGAGGCGCTGGTCGAGCACGACGCTTTCGCCCAACCGGCCCCGTCGACGGGCTATGCGCCGCACGCGACGCCGTCCGCTCAGACTTGGGCACACGCGGTCGCGGAAGACGTGGCAGAAGCGGCGGCCCCGTCGCAGTCGCCGGCCGTGCCTGCCGTTGCGCCGCCTCCGGAGCCAGCGGCACCTGCGCCGGCCCCGGCCGAGCCTGCACCCGCAGCGTCCAGCCCCATCGCGCCGCAACTGGCCGATCTGGCGGTGCCTGACGAGTTCCACACCAAGCTCGAACTGGCGGCGGCGTATCAGACGATTGGCGACGACGACGGCGCACGCGAGTTGCTCGAAGAAGTCATCGCGGGTGGCGACGAGGCACAACAGTCGGTGGCACGCAGCCGTCTGGCAGAACTCGGAAAGTGACGAAAACGGCGTGAAAATCGACGTCAGGCGCGAGGCTGAACACCGCCGAATCTCCTGATCGTCCGCAAAGACATAGCAACACAGTGACGCCGACAGCGAGCGGCGAACACACCACAGGTTGACCGTAGTTTCGGGCGCTCGTAGGTTGGGCGCCCGTTTTTCTTTTACCGCAGGCGTGCCGTTGGGCGCGCATCAGATATGCGAATCGCACTGGGCATCCACTACGACGGCACGGCGTTTTCCGGCTGGCAATCGCAGCCGCACGGCAACACCGTGCAGCAGGCGCTTGAATCCGCGTTGCGCGAATTCGGCGGCGTCGCGCTGCCGACCACCGTGGCCGGACGCACCGATACGGGCGTGCACGGCATCGGACAGGTGGTGCATTTCGACACCGAACTCGACCGGGCGATGTTCTCGTGGGTGCGCGGCGTGAACGCGTTTCTGCCGAAGACCGTGGCCGTGCAATGGGCCCAGGCGATGCCCGACGACTTTCACGCGCGCTTCATCGCGTTCGAGCGCACGTATTTTTACGTGCTCTACGTGCATCCGGTGCGCTCGCCGTTGCTCGAAGGCCGTTGCGGGTGGCTGCACACGCCGCTCGATCTCGATGCCATGCGCACCGCCGGTCAGGCGCTGGTCGGCGAACACGATTTCTCGGCGTTTCGCTCGTCCGAATGTCAGGCCAAGACGCCAGTGAAGCATCTGTACGCGATCGATATCGAACAGCAGGGCAACTTCTTCGTGTTCCGCTTCCGCGCGAGCGCGTTCCTGCATCACATGGTGCGCAACATCATGGGCTGTCTGGTCGCGATCGGCCGGGGGCGGCAGTCGGCGGACTGGATGGCTGCCGTGCTGGAGAGCCGCGACCGCCGTCAGGCCGCGCCGACCTTCATGCCCGATGGCTTGTATCTCGCACGCGTGGGGTATCCTGAGCGCTTCGCAGTGCCCGAGCCCAACTGGGCGGCGTGGCCGTTCCCGATGCCGTGGGCACAAGACGGAACCCCTTCATGACGACTCGCACCCGAATCAAGATTTGCGGCCTCTCGCAGCCGACGGACGTCGACCACGCGGTCGCGCTCGGCGTCGATGCCATTGGCCTCGTGTTTTACCCGCCCAGCCCGCGCTACGTCGATCTCGCGCGCGCTGCCGAACTGGCCCGCCGGGTACCGCCGTATGTCAGCGTGGTGGGGTTGTTCGTCAACGCTACGGCCGATGACATCGCGCGTACCGTCGAGGCCGTGCCGCTGACCACGTTGCAGTTCCACGGCGACGAAACGCCCGAAGTCTGCGCCGCGTTGGCGGCTGCCGCAGGGCACCGTCCGTACACGCGTGCCATGCGTATTGGCCCGGAGACGAAAGACAGTAGCGATTTGCTACAATTCGCAAACGCATACGCCGCCGCGCAAGGTATTTTGCTGGATGCCCTCGTTGAGGGCTACGGGGGCGGGGGAAAGGTTTTCGATTGGTCACTTATTCCAAAAGACATCGCGCGTCGGGCCGTTTTGAGTGGTGGCTTGAACGCACACAACGTTGCTGAGGCAATCCGCCAAGTGACGCCGTACGCCGTCGACGTGTCGAGCGGTGTTGAGGCGTCACGGGGCGTGAAAGATCCCGCCCGAATGACGGCGTTCGTGCGCGCAGTGCGCGCTGCCGACGCCGAATAGCAACCTGCCGGGGCGCCCGCAAGGGGCTGCACACCCGGTTACTGCGAAGAGTGACGACCATGTACGATTTGCCCGATGCCCGTGGCCACTTTGGCCAATATGGCGGTGTTTTTGTTGCCGAGACGCTGATTCACGCGCTCGACGAGCTGCGTGAGGCTTACGCCAAATACCAGCACGATCCCGCCTTTCTCGAAGAATTCAATTACGAACTGAAGCACTACGTCGGCCGTCCGTCGCCGATTTATCACGCCAAGCGCTGGAGCAGCGAACTGGGCGGTGCACAGGTCTATCTGAAGCGCGAAGACCTGAACCACACCGGCGCGCACAAGGTGAACAACGTGATCGGGCAGGCGCTGCTCGCCCGCCGTATGGGCAAGCGCCGCGTCATTGCCGAGACCGGTGCTGGTCAGCACGGCGTGGCCACCGCAACCATCGCGGCGCGTTTCGGTATGGAATGCGTCGTCTACATGGGCGCGGAAGACGTTAAGCGTCAGGCCGCCAACGTCTATCGCATGCAGTTGCTCGGTGCGACCGTCGTGCCCGTCGAATCGGGTTCGAAGACGCTCAAAGATGCGCTCAACGAAGCCATGCGCGACTGGGTGACGAACGTCGAAAGCACGTTCTACATCATCGGCACCGTGGCCGGTCCGCACCCGTACCCGATGCTCGTGCGCGACTTCCAGCGCGTGATCGGCGACGAATGCAAGGTGCAGATGCCTGAGCTCGCCGGCCGTCAGCCGGATTACGTGCTCGCCTGCGTGGGCGGTGGCTCCAATGCCATGGGCATCTTCTATCCGTATATCGATCTGCCCGAAGTGAAGCTCGTGGGCGTGGAAGCGGCGGGCGACGGCATCGAAACCGGCCGTCACGCGGCGTCGATCATCGGTGGTACGCCCGGCGTGCTGCACGGCAACCGCACGTATCTGCTGCAAGACGCCAATGGTCAGATCACCGAGACGCATTCGATCTCGGCCGGTCTCGACTATCCGGGTGTCGGCCCCGAGCATGCGTGGTTGCACGACATCCATCGCGCTGAATACGTGGGTATCACCGATACCGAAGCCCTCAGGGCATTCCATGACTGCTGCCGGATCGAGGGCATCATTCCCGCACTGGAGTCGAGCCACGCGCTCGCTTATGCGTGCAAGCTTGCGCCCACACTGAGCCGTGACCAGATCGTTCTGGTCAACCTCTCGGGACGGGGCGACAAGGACATGCATACCGTGATGGCGTTGGCCAAGCCGGCCAGCGACGCCTGAGCGGCGCCGCGAGACTCCACCGATTCGACAGGTAACCAGAACCAGCATGACCGACCGCAACGCGCCGCCGCAAGAGACCATCGCTCAGGGCGAGGCACAAAATGACGTCCTCGGGACTGCGCGTCCCGCTCGTCCTGTTGATGCCACCGAAGCCGCGGCTGCGCGTCTCGAAGCCATGGAGGCGGCCGGCGAGCTTCGCGCGCGCTGGGCGCCGGGCGACATTGCCCTACGTCATGCCGACTTCCTGCAACACGTGCATGAACTGCCGGACGGGTCCGTCGACCTGATTCTTGCCGACCCGCCGTATGGGCTGGGCAAGGATTACGGCAACGACTCCGACAAGCGTTCGGGCGAGGACTTTCTCGGCTGGACGTACGGCTGGCTCGAGGCGGCGATTCCGAAACTCGCGCCGCGCGGCTCGCTGTATCTGTTCTGCACGTGGCAATACGCCCCCGAGCTGTTCGTGTTCCTCAAGCAGCGCATGCTGATGATCAACGAGATCATCTGGGATCGCCGCGTACCGAGCATGGGCGGCAGCACGCGACGCTTTTCGTCGGTGCACGACAACATCGGCTTCTTCGCGATTTCGAAAGACTATTACTTCGATCTCGACGCCGTGCGCGTGCCTTACGACGCCGCGACGAAGAAGGCGCGCTCGCGTCGCATCTTCGAGGGCAGCAAGTGGCTGGAACTCGGTTACAACCCCAAGGATCTGTGGTCCATCTCGCGATTGCACCGGCAAGACCCCGAACGCGTCGATCATCCGACGCAGAAACCGCTGCATATCATCGAGCGCATGGTGCTGTCGAGCTGCCCGCCCGGCGGCCTCGTGCTTGACCCGTTTATGGGCAGTGGCACGACTGCCGTGGCCTGCGCGCTGCACGGCCGGCGTTTCGTCGGCTTCGAGCTGAACGCGCACTACCACGCGCTCGCCAACCAACGACTTCAGAGACTTTCCGATCATGTCCCGCATTCAAGCGACGTTCCAAGCCTTGCAAGCGCAGGGTAAGAAGGGCCTCATTCCGTTCATTACCGCCGGTGACCCCGAGCCGGGCTGGACGGTCAAACTGATGCATGCACTGGCCGATAACGGCGCCGACGTCATCGAACTCGGCGTGCCGTTTTCCGACCCGATGGCCGACGGTCCGGTGATTCAGCGCGCGTCCGAGCGCGCGTTGGCACGTGGCGTGAGCCTCGCCGAGGTGCTCGGCTACGTGGCTGCATTCCGCCAGACCAACGACCGCACCCCGATCGTGCTGATGGGCTACGCCAATCCCATCGAGGCGATGGGGCTCGACGCCTTTGCCGAACGGGCAGCGGCGGCCGGGGTGGACGGCGTGCTGGTGGTCGACTACCCGCCTGAGGAAGCCGAGGAATACGCCGGTGCCATGCGCGCCCGCGGTATCGATCCGATCTTCCTGCTGGCGCCGACCTCGACCGACGCGCGCATTGCCGCCGTGGCTAAGCAGGCGAGCGGCTATCTGTACTACGTCTCGCTCAAGGGTGTGACCGGTGCGGCGAGCCTCGATCTGGACAGCGTGGCCGCGAAAATCCCCCAGATCAAGGCGGTGGCACCGTTGCCGGTGGGTGTGGGCTTCGGTATTCGCGATGCCGAAACGGCCCGTGCCATCTCGGGCGTGGCCGATGCCGTGGTGATCGGCAGTGCCATCGTGCAACGGCTTGAAAACACGCCGCGTGATCTGGAAGGCCAGAACGCGGTAAAATCGCTGGCTGAATTCATCGGCGAAATCCGTCAGGCGCTCGACGAGGGCCTGCCAGCGCGGTAACACGCGCGGCCGGGTGGGGTATCATCCCGCCGATGAAACGCTGAATTGAAACGGCCGTCAGGCCGCTAAGACGCCCGTCCCCGCCCGGGGGCGGGCGTTTGCCAAGGAGAAACTATGAGCTGGCTCGATAAGCTGCTGCCCCCGAAGATCAAGCAAACCGATCCGACGCAGCGCAACAAGAGCATCCCGGAAGGGCTGTGGATCAAGTGCCCGTCGTGCGAAGCCGTGCTGTATCGCAACGACGTGGAAGCCAATCTGCATGTCTGCCCGAAGTGCGACCATCACATGCGCATCGGTGCGCGCGCCCGTCTGGACGCGTTGCTCGATCCGGAAGGCCGCTACGAGCTGGGTCAGGAAATCGTGCCGGTCGACGCGCTCAAGTTCAAGGACAGCCGCAAGTACCCGGACCGCATCAAAGAAGCCATGGACGACACGGGTGAAACCGACGCCATGGTCGTGATGGGCGGGGCGATCCACACGCTGCCGGTGGTGGTGGCGTGCTTCGAGTTCGCGTTCATGGCCGGTTCGATGGGTTCGGTGGTCGGCGAGCGCTTCGTGCGCGGTGCGCAGAATGCGCTGGAGCAGGGCGTGCCGTTCATCTGCGTGACCGCTTCGGGCGGTGCGCGTATGCAGGAAAGCCTGCTTTCGCTGATGCAGATGGCCAAGACCACGGCCATGCTGACCAAGCTGGCCGATGCCAAGCTGCCGTTCATCTCGGTGCTGACCGACCCGACGATGGGTGGCGTGTCGGCAAGCTTCGCCTTCTTGGGCGACGTGGTGATGGCCGAGCCGAAGGCGCTGATCGGGTTTGCCGGTCCGCGCGTGATCGAACAGACCGTGCGTGAAAAGCTGCCGGAAGGTTTCCAGCGTTCGGAGTTCCTGCTGCAAAAGGGCGCGATCGACATGATCGTCGACCGCCGCAAGATGCGCGAAGAAATCGCACGTCTGATCGCACTGATGCAGTGCCAGCCGGCTGACGCGGTGGCCTGATGGGGGGCGCGCCGCACCGCTGCACTCCGGTGAAGCGTTGCGGTGAAGCACCACGGCGAAACACTGCGGCATGGCGTTGCAACGTTCGGTATGCCGCCCCCAAGGCGCGTGCATCGGCGTAAAATGGCGCCACGCCACGCAGTGCCACGTACGTGTCACCCAAGTCATTGCATTACTTAGCAGCATCTCAAGCGCGGACGTTCGTCCGCGCTTTGTTTTTCTGCCCGCACATTCATGCCGACATACTCCACTCTCGACGCCTGGCTCGCCCATCTTGAAACCGCTCACCCTGTGGGCATCGACATGGGGCTTACGCGCATCGGGCGCGTGAAAGAGGCCCTCGGCCTGCATTTCCCTTGTCCTGTCTTCACCGTCGGCGGTACCAACGGCAAAGGCTCGACCTGCGCGATTATCGAGGCGATTCTGCTCTCGGCCGGCTATCGCGTCGGCTGCCACACCTCGCCGCACCTGCTCACGTTCAACGAGCGCGCCCGCATCAATGGCGAGATCGTCGACGATGCGACGCTGCTGCCGCATTTCGAGGCCGTCGAGCGTGCCCGCACGAGCTTTGATGAACCCGTCTCGCTCACCTATTTCGAATTCACCACGCTGGCGATCATGCAGATGTTCGCCACTGCGGGCCTCGACGCCGTGATTCTCGAAGTCGGGCTGGGCGGGCGTCTCGACGCGGTCAACATCATCGACGCCGACTGCGCGGTCATCACCAGCATCGACATCGATCACGCCGAGTATCTGGGCAACACGCGCGAAGCGATCGCCATCGAGAAGGCGGGCATCTTCCGCGCGGGCAAGCCGGCGGTCTGCGGTGACCCGATGCCGCCCGCCACGCTGGCTGCCGAAGCCGAACGCATCGGTGCCGACTTCTGGCAATTCGGGCGTGACTTCAACTATCAGGGCGACAAGCAGCAGTGGAGCTACGCAGGGCGCAACATGCGACGCCCGGCGCTGGCGTATCCGGCGCTGCGCGGTGCCAACCAGTTGCTGAATGCCTCTGCCGCACTGGCGGCGCTGGAATCGATGCGCTCCGAGCTGCCGGTGTCGGCGCAGGACATCCGTCTGGGGCTGGCGTCCGTCGAATTGCCGGGACGTTTTCAGGTGCTGCCGGGGCGTCCGGCCGTGGTGCTCGACGTGGCGCACAACCCGCACGCGGCCGCCGCGCTGGGCCACAACCTCGACGGCATGGGGTTCTTCCCTTACACCTACGCGGTGTTCGGGGCGATGGCCGACAAGGACATCGAAGGCGTACTGCGGCACATGGTCGACAAGGTCGATCACTGGCGCGTGTGCGGTTTGCCGACCCCGCGCGCAGCGAGTCCGGAAGTGCTGGAAGAGAAGCTTCGCGCAGTCGGCTTTGTCGATGACGCCGATCATTCGGTCGAAACCTTCGAATCCCCTGAGAAAGCCTATGCCGCCGCGCTCGAGCAGTGCGGGGAGAATGATAGAATTGTGGTTTTTGGATCGTTCTTTACGGTGGCGGGTGTGATGTCGCACCGCAAATTGCAGCGCCACTAACGCCTGACGGTGTCATCGTGGTGACATTTTCTTACGAGAAATGTCATGCGCAGGATGCACCAGATGCGCGATGATCAGTCCAACGACGCAAGTTACGACCTGAGCCAAGGGCCTATGGGATTGTTTTCCTTCCGCAAGAAAGACGCCGAAGCCGTTTCCCCGAAGCGCGGTAGCCGCAAGAGCGGCCGCACCGGCAGCCGTACGGCGGGAGGGGGCGAATACAGCGAGCACGAGCAACTCGACCCGCTGCTGCCCGAGAAGCAACGCGCGCGCCGCCGTCTGGTAGGCGCGCTGGCGTTGGTGCTCGCGGCCGTCATCATCCTGCCGATGGTGCTGGCCCCCGAACCCAAGCCGGCGGCCGACGACATCGCGATTCAGATTCCCGGTAAAGATGCCAATTCGCCGCCCGTGCGCGTGAAACCGCAAGCGGCGGCGCCGTCGACCGATGCGTCGCTCGATAAGGGCGAAGAAGCCGTCGACGGCAACTCGCTCGCGAATAGCGGCAATAGCAGCGGTGGTAGCACCAACAAGCCGGGTTCGTCCCAGTCACAAGCGGCGGCCGTGCCGCCTGCGCCGACGGGTGTGCCGCCGTCCGCGGCGGTCGCCCCCGTGGTGCCCCTTACACCGGTCACGCCGCCTGTCGCGCAGGCCAAGCCGGAATCGAAGCCGGACAGCAAGCCCGAGGTGAAGAAGCCCGAGCAGCACGCCGAGGCGAAGCCTGCGGCCAAGCCCAGCGATTCGCACGACACGCCCAAGGCGGCCAACAAGCCCGACCTGAACGCTGCCGACCCGATCGCTCAGTTCGCGCAGAACAACAACGCCAAGCCGGCGGCCAATCACGACAATGCACAAGCCAAAGCGGCGGCACCCGCCGGCAATGGCAAGTATCTGGTGCGCATCGGCGCCTTCTCGACGCAGGACCGTGCGCAGGCGTGGCTCGTCAAGCTCAAGCTCGTGAACGTGCCGAGCTACATGGTGAAGGGCAACGTCGACGGCCGCGAACTGTACTTGCTGCGTGCCGGTCCGTTCCCGGACCGCAACAGCGCCGAAGCCGCCAGCAAGAAGATTCGTGATGCCGGTCTGACGGCGATGGTCGCCGAGGCGGGCTGAGTTGGGTAATTTTGCGCAGGGCGGTCTGATGACCGTAGTGGATTACGCGGCGATCGCCATTTTGCTCGGCTCGATGGTGCTGGGCATGTTGCGCGGTCTGGTACGCGAGCTGTTCAATCTGGTGGGCTGGGTGGTGGCGTTCTTCGTGGCGCGCGCCTTTGGCCCGACGGTGGCGCACTGGCTGCCGGCCGACCTGCCGGGCGGCGAGATGACGCAGGGTGCGCTCGGTTTCCTGCTGGTGCTGGTGGCCGTCGTGTTCGGTGCCGGTATCGTGAGCGCGCTGGTGGGGCGCATGACCGACATGATCGGGCTGCGTCCGGCCGATCGCGGTTTAGGCATGTTGTTCGGTATCGTGCGCGGCATGTTGCTCTTGATGTTGTTGCTGGTCGCCGCCAGATTGACAGCATTGCCGCAGCAACCGGCGTGGCAGCAATCGATGGTGCGCCCGTGGGTCGAAGCCGGGCTGGAACGCCTGATGCCCTATCTGCCCGAGCCGGTGCAGCATTACCTTCACAAGCCCGAAGAGGCCGTGCCGAGCGTGAATTCGCTGGGCACGCCGATCCCCTTGCCACGATTGGAACCTAATGGGGAACCGAGTCGCCGGATGCAGGAAATGCTCGGCGGGCAGGGCGGCTTGAAGAGCCGTGGCGAGATGGTCGGGATTCGCGACAACCTCAGCGGCGGTGCCGCAGCGGCGGGGCAGACGAACGGTGCCGGTGGAGTTGCGAATGGCGCCGGAACGAACGCGGGCCTCGGCGGCGGTGGTAGCGCTGGGAGCGCCGGTAGTGAATCCGGCCAAGCGCCGGGCGCCGGTTTGGCGAGCCCCGGTGCGAGCGATGGCATACAGCAGGGGTGGGGCATGCGCAGCGGCGGATCGGCCGCGCCGTCCGCCGGCCTGCACAAGGTTTCCGAATGACGGATAATACGGTCCGTTCGTTTGACGCAGATTTCGAAGTTTTTTGAAGGATTCATGCCATGTGTGGCATCGTCGGTGTAGTTTCCAAGTCCCCTGTCAATCAGTTCATTTACGATAGCCTGCTGCTGTTGCAGCACCGCGGCCAAGACGCCGCCGGCATTGCGACGACGGATGGCCAGTCGTTCTACATGCACAAGGGCAACGGCATGGTGCGCGACGTGTTCCGCACGCGCAACATGCGCGACCTGCCGGGCCAGGTGGGTATCGGTCAGGTGCGCTACCCGACGGCCGGTTCGTCGAGCGCCGCGCAGGCTCAGCCGTTCTACGTGAATGCCCCGTACGGCATCGTGCTCGCGCACAACGGCAATCTGACGAACTGGGAACAGCTCAAAGACGAGATGTTCCGCATCGACCGCCGTCACATCAACACGACCTCCGACTCTGAAGTGCTGCTCAACGTGCTCGCGCACGAGTTGCAGCAAAGCTCGCTCGAAGGCCTGAGCGTGCCGTCGCTGTTCGAAGCCGTGCGCGGTGTGCATCGCCGCCTGCGTGGCTCGTACGCGATTGTCTCGATCATCTCCGGTTTCGGTCTGCTCGCGTTCCGCGATCCGAACGGTATCCGTCCGCTGTGCATCGGCCGCTTCGAAGGCCCGAACGGCACGGAGTGGATGGTGGCGTCGGAGTCGGTGGCACTCGAAGGCATGGGCTTCGCGTTCGAGCGCGACGTCAAGCCGGGCGAGGCGATCTTCATCAGCAACGACGGCGAACTGACCTCGCAGCAATGCGCGGAAGCCACGTCGCTGCATCCCTGCATTTTCGAACTCGTGTATCTGGCCCGTCCTGACTCGGTGCTCGATGGCGTGGCGGTCTACGACGCGCGTCTGCGCATGGGCGACTATCTCGCCGAGAAGATTCGCCGCGAGATCGATTACAAGGACATCGACGTCGTGATGCCGATTCCGGACTCGAGCCGCCCGGCAGCCATGCAGGTTGCCAAGCGTCTGGGCCTGAATTATCGCGAAGGCTTTTTCAAGAACCGCTACGTTGGCCGTACCTTCATCATGCCCGGTCAGGCGATGCGCAAGAAGTCGGTGCGCCAGAAGCTCAACGCCATGCGCGTCGAGTTCAAAGACAAGAACGTGCTGATCGTCGACGACTCGATCGTGCGCGGTACGACCAGTCAGGAAATCGTGCAGATGGCGCGCGACGCCGGTGCCCGTAAGGTGATCTTCGCGTCGGCGGCACCGCCCGTGAAATTCCCGAACGTGTACGGCATCGACATGCCGACGCGCAGCGAACTGGTGGCCCACGATCGCAGCGACGAAGAAGTGGCGCGCATCATCGGTGCCGACGAACTGATTTATCAGGACGTCGAGGACATGAAGGCCGCCGTGCGCGACATCAACCCGGCGCTGACCGACTTTGATGCCTCGTGCTTCGATGGCAACTACATCACGGGCGACATCACCGTCGAATACCTGAACCGTCTGGAGCAGCAACGCAAGGCGCCGAAGGCGTCGGTCGAGCGCGATGCCGGCGACAATGGTGATGGTGGCGAGGGTGACGAAAACGAGCCCCGCGGGGCTCAGCTCGGCCTGTAAGGCCAATGGCTGAGCGCGCCGCTCAGACCGGACGGCGGGCGCGCTATGGCGCCAGAGGCCGTCCAGCAGCGCAAGGAGGGATTTTCCTTCCATGCCTGCAACGTGCTACACTGCTTTTCACGTCGATTTGATTTCAGCTTGCGGACGTGGGGGAACATCCCCGAAACAGCTAAAGCGAGGCCTAGACAGATGGATTTCGAGCCCGTTTTGCTGACAAGCGAAACGGGCTTTTTCTTTTTGAAACGAGATACACGATGGACTCCTTCGATTTCGATACCCTGGCGGTGCGCGCGGGCACGCAGCGCTCCGAGTTCGGTGAGCATTCCGAGGCGCTGTACCTGACCTCGAGCTTCGTCTTCAAGAGCGCGGCCGAGGCTGCCGAGCGCTTCGCGCACTCGGAAGAGGGCTTCACCTATTCGCGCTTCACCAACCCGACGGTGTCGATGTTCCAGGACCGTCTGGCAGCACTGGAAGGCGGCGAGGCCTGCATGGCCACCGCCTCGGGCATGGCCGCGATTGTCTCGGTCGTGATGACGGCCCTGTCGGCCGGCGATCACCTCGTCAGCTCGCAAAGCATCTTCGGCTCCACGCTGAACGTGTTCTCGACGATCTTCAGTCGTTTCGGCGTGGAGACGACCTTCGTCGATCCGACCGATCTCGACGCGTGGCGCGCCGCGATCAAGCCGAACACGAAGATGTTCTTCCTCGAAACCCCGTCGAACCCGCTCACCGACATCGCGGACATCGCCGCCATCGGCAAGATTGCGAAGGAAGCGAACGCCTTGTTCGTCGTCGACAACTGTTTCTGTACGCCGGCGTTGCAGCGTCCGATCGAATACGGTGCAGATGTGGTCGTGCACTCGGCCACCAAGTATCTCGACGGTCAGGGCCGCGTGTTGGGCGGCGCTATCGTGGGCACGAAAGATTTCATCATGGGCAAGGTCTTCCCGTTCGTGCGCAGTGCCGGCCCGACGCTCTCGGCGTTTAACGCGTGGGTGATTCTGAAGGGCATGGAAACGCTGTCGCTGCGCATGGAGCGGCAATCGGCCAGCGCACTGACCGTGGCGCAATGGCTGGAGCAGCAACCGCAAGTGGCACGCGTGTTCTACCCGGGCCTGCCGTCGCACCCGCAATACGAACTCGCGCAGCGTCAGCAGAAGGCGGGCGGTGCCATCGTCGCGTTCGAACTGAAGGGCGCCACGCCGGCCGAGCAACGCGAAAACGCGTGGCGCGTGATCGACAACACGCGCGTGCTGTCGATTACCGGCAACTTGGGCGATACGCGTACGACCATCACGCACCCGGCCAGCACCACGCACGGCCGTATCACGCCGGAAGCGCGCGCTGCTGCGGGGATTACGGAAGGGTTGATTCGTCTGGCGGTGGGGCTTGAGTCGCCCGCCGACATTCAGGCCGATCTGTCGCGCGGCTTTGCGCCGAACGCGCAATAAGCGGAGCGCAGCGGACATGAGTCGATTCTGGAGCGCGGGCGTTGCCGATCTGACGCCCTATGTGCCCGGTGAGCAGCCGCAAATGCAGCGGCTCATCAAGCTCAACACCAACGAGAACCCGTACGGCCCGTCGCCGCGCGTGCTCGCCGCGATTCGCGACGCCCTCGGCAGCGATGCCGAAGCGCTGAAGCTGTATCCGGACCCGGATGCGCGCCGCTTCAAGCAGGCCATCGCGACGCGTTTCGGTCTGGAGGTTGCCAACGTTCACGTGGGCAACGGTTCGGACGAAGTGCTGGCCAACGTGTTTCAGGGGCTGCTCAAGCACGACAAGCCAATTCTCTACCCGGACATCACGTACAGCTTCTATCCGGTGTATTGCGGACTGTATGGCGTGGCGTTCGAGACCGTGCCGCTGTCCGACACGTTCGAGATTCGCGCAGAGGATTACCGCAAGCCGAACGGCGGCATCATCTTCCCGAATCCGAACGCACCGACGGGGCGTGCGATCGCCTTGGGCGAGATCGAGCGAGTGCTGACGGATAACGCGGGCTCGGTGGTCGTGATCGATGAGGCGTATATCGACTTTGGCGGCGAGACGGCAGCGGGGTTGATTGCGAAGTATCCGAATCTGCTAGTGGTGCAGACGCTGTCGAAGTCGCGCTCATTGGCGGGATTGCGGCTGGGTTTCGCCATCGGTCACCCGGATCTGATCGAAGCGCTGGAGCGCGTGAAGAACAGCTTCAACTCGTATCCGCTCGACCGGCTGGCACAAGCGGCCGGTGTGGCGGCGATCGAAGATGAGGTGTATTTCGAACAGACGCGTCAGGCGGTGATCGCGAGCCGTGAGGCGCTGGTTGAACGCATGACGGCGCTGGGTTTTGAAGTGCTGCCGTCGAAGGCGAACTTCGTGTTCGCGCGTCATCCGGCGCACGATGCCGCGCAACTGGCGGCTGCGCTGCGTGAGCGCGCGATCATCGTGCGTCACTTCAAGAACGCGCGCGTGGCGCAGTTCCTGCGCATTACGGTGGGCACCGACGCCGAGTGCGAGACCTTCACGGACGCATTGAAGGAAATTCTGGCGGGCTGATTCGCCAGAGAGTGTGGACGGAAACGTCCGCGCTCGCAGGGCCGGTATTCGGTGGCGCATCACGCGTTGCACTGGGTACCGGCCCTTTTTGCTTTGGGGTCTGGCAGGGCGACATGTACGCCGTTACGATGGCGGGAATTCGATCAGAGAGATGCCCATGAAGACGACATACCTACCACGCGCCGTTTGGTACGTTGCGTTACTGCTCCTTGCCGGGATGTTCTGGCTGGTTGACTGGTCGAGGGTGATGGGAAGCTATTTCCCGGCGCTATTCAGTTATTTCGCCTGTTCGATCTTCATGGTGGTGTTCCCGAGTTGGTTCTACGGCTCGCGCCGACAGCCGCGTACGACGTTCGGGATCAAAACCCTGCACTTTTGGCGCGGTGCGATCGTGCTGGGGCTGATTGGTACGGTCGCAGGCCTGCTCGCACGAAGTGCGCTTGGCGCGCAGTTCGGCATGTTTCTGACGCTATGGGCGGTGGATTGCTTGCTGAGCGTCCGGGAAGTCGGGTTCCGTGATGACTCGGCAGCGCCCGCGACGCGCCGCTCCGTCAAATAACACCGGAAAAATAAAAAACCGGGCGCGAGCACCGCCCGAATGCGGTCCCGGCGAGAATCGATAGGCTGCGTTATGCTGTCGCACGTATTGCCAACCGGAGACTTGAGCATGTCGCACAACGTAGAACTCTTTATCAATGGGCAGTGGAAAGCAGGCGCAGAAGGCCTGACGCTGCCGATCGAAAACCCGGCCACCGGTGAGACCATCGGCACCGTGGCCCGCGCCACGCAGCCGGATCTGGACGCCGCCCTTGCCGCCGCCGAAGCCGGTTTCGCCAAGTGGCGCGAAGTCGCCCCCTTCGAGCGCGCCAAGCTCATGCGCAAGGCCGCTGGCCTGCTGCGCGAGCGCGTGGGCGATATCGCCCGCCAGATGACGCTGGAGCAGGGCAAGCCCGTCGGTGAAGCCAAGGGCGAAGTGCTCTCCGCCGCCGACATCATTGAATTCTTCGCAGAAGAAGGCAAACGCGCCTATGGCCGCCTCGTCCCGTCGCGCGTGCCGAACGTCACCCAGTTGGTGATCCCGACGCCGGTCGGCGCCGTCGCTGCCTTCACGCCGTGGAACTTCCCGGTCAATCAGGTCGTGCGCAAAGTCTCCGCTGCGCTGGCCGCCGGTTGCTCGGTAATCGTCAAGGCACCGGAAGAAACCCCGGCATCGCCCGCAGCGCTGATTCGCGCTTTCGCCGACGCCGGTCTGCCCGATGGTGTGCTGAACCTCGTGTATGGCGTACCGGCCGAAATCTCGTCGTACCTGATTCCGCACCCGACCATCCGCAAGGTCTCGTTCACGGGCTCCACGCCGGTGGGCAAGCAACTGGCCGCCATGGCCGGTCTGCACATGAAACGCGTGACGATGGAACTCGGCGGCCATGCGCCGGCGCTGATCTTCAACGATGCCGACATCGCTGCTGCCGTGCGCAACCTCGCCGGCGGCAAGTTCCGCAACGCGGGTCAAGTCTGTATCGCACCGACGCGTTTCATCGTGCAACGCGGCGTGTACGACCAGTTCGTCGCGGCCTTCGTGAAGGCGGCCGAAGCCGTGCGCGTGGGTAACGGTCTGGACCCGGAAACGACGATGGGCCCGCTCGTGAACGGCAAGCGCTTCGAAGCCATCAGCGCCATCGTCGATGACGCCGTGGCTCACGGTGCCGAACTGAAAACCGGTGGCAAGCGTGCCGCCGACGGTGGTCATTTCTACGCACCGACGGTGCTGTGCAACGTGCCGCTCACGGCGAAGATCATGCACGAAGAGCCGTTCGGTCCGGTGGCGATCATCAACCCGTTCGATACGGAAGAAGAAGCCATCGCCGAAGCCAACCGTCTGCCGTATGGTCTGGCCGCGTATGCCTACACCACGTCGGCGGGCACGGCGCAGCGTCTGTCCACGCGCGTGGAAAGCGGCATGCTGACGATCAACCATTCGGGCCTCGCCCTGCCGGAAGTGCCGTTCGGCGGCGTGAAGGACAGCGGCTACGGTTCGGAAGGCGGACCGGAAGCCCTCGAAGCTTACCTGCAACCGAAGTTCGTCACGCGTCTCGACGTCTGAGCATCAGATCCTCTGATGGTGTGATATCGAATACCCGGTAGCAAAAAAAGCCGACGCAGGCGACTGCGTCGGCTTTTTTCATTTCGGCGTCAATGCAGCGTCAACGCGCGGGATGCTTCAGGCCGGTGCAGCGGCATCCAGCGACGCCGCTTCGATGGCGGACAGTCGCGAGGCCGGCGAAAACACGATGATGCCGAGTTGCACCGCGAAGCCGGCCGCCATGGTGGCCAGACAATACCGCGTGCCGAGGGTCGCGGCCAGCCATGCGCCGAGAAACGCCCCGAACGGACGCGCCCCGGCCGTGGCCGTCATCGTCACCGCCGACACGCGGGCGATCAGCCCGCCCGGCGTCACGACCTGACGCAGCGATGTCGTGGAGATGGTCCACACGATCGGGCCGAAGCCGAACAGGAAGAACGCGGCGAATACCACGGCATAGGCCGCCACGCCGCCCGACATCTGCCACGTCGCCACCATCAGCAACGACGCGATGGCGGCACAGGCGGGGCCCAGCACGATCTGTCGGCCGAACGACAGCCGCTTTGCTACGCGCCGGTAGCCGAACGCACCACACACCATCCCGAAGCCATAAACGCCCAGCGCGATGCCGACCGCCTGCGCCGAGAAGGCCAGCGAGTGAATGGCGTAGTACGCGAAGATGGCGAGCAACAGATACCACGAGGTATTGAAGACGAACGCCGTCGCCACGATAGGCCGCAGGTAAGGGCTGTGCGCAATGAAGCGCACCCCCTCGGCCAGTTCATGCACGAAATGGCGGTGAGATGCCACACGCGGGGCTTCGGCCGGCAAGCGCGTCAGGCAATAGACGCTGGCGAGCGAGAGCACGAACGCAGCGGCAAAGGCGAGCGTGCCCGACGCCCATCCCGCCAATAGGCCGCCCAGCGCCGGGCCCGCCGTGAACGCAATACTGCGCGCAATCTCAAGCCGCCGGTTGGCCGTGAGCAGGTCTGCCGGATCGATGAGCGCTGCCACCAGCGACGGCGCCGCCGCACCGAACACGACCGTGCCGGTGGCCATCGCGAAACCGAGTATTCCGAGGGCGGGAAGTGTCAGCAGATGCGCACGAAACAGCGCGAACAAGCCGAGCAGGGCGACCGCGCGCAGCAACTCCGTCGCGATCATGAGCGGCTTGCGCCGGTAGCGATCGGCCAGCACGCCGGCGGGCAGCGAGAGCAGCAGAAAGGGGAGGGTGGTGGCCGCCTGCAACGAGGCGGATTGTTCAGCCGAGGCCCCGAGCGCGATGACGGCGACGATGGGAATGACGGCGAGCGTCATCTGTTCACTGAACTGCGCGGCGAGATTCGCATGCGAAAGCGATGTCACGAGCGATGTCACGCGCGACGTGACGGGCGGTGCCTTCGGGCTTTGCGCCCACTCCTCTGCCATACCGATCCCCTCGAAATTGGTCAGACGAGGGGGAGTCTAGGCCGAGCGGGGCGGAGAGACGCTCCGTTTCTTGCGATTGAATTCCGGTCGAAGTTTGATGGAATTGCGAATGAATTCGGGCGGTGCGTTGCCTAGCTATTTGGCTGCTGCCACGTGTACGCCTGCCCGTTGATGCGACGCTCGCGCGGCGTGAAAGCCGGGCTGAGTAGATCGTCCGAGGCACTGTAGTAACGCGTGTCGATGTCGAGCATGCCCAGCAGCGTGTGTTCGAGGCGGTCGGTCTGGTACGGGCGCGCTTCCAGCACGGCCTGTGTCAATTGGTTGGGCGCGCCGGGTTGCTGCGCGCCGTCGCGTGACCACACGACCATCGGAATTTCATAACCGGACGCATCGGTCACCGACTGCCCGGCATGATTGCGCGTATGCCCCACTTCCTGCGCATGGTCGGAACTGAACAACAGGCTGGCGTCGGTCTGCGCACCCGTCGCCATCGTTTTGCGAATCAGATTGGAGACGACGAAATCGTTGTACGCGATGGCATTGTCGTACTCGTTGCGCAGGTGCCGCACCCACGTCGACCGGCCTTGTGCCGCGAGCGAGGCCATCACGGCATCGTCGGTATTGTCGAAGCGCGCGAATTCCTCGGGATAGCGCATGTCGTAGGTCGGGTGCGCCCCCAGCAGATGCACGATGATCAGCTTCTTCGGGGCATCGCTGGCCAGCGCCGCATCGAATGCCGGCAGCAGGTTGCCGTCGACGTTGTTCTCGCCGCGCCCGTAACCCTTGTTGATGAACACCTGCTCGTCGGCGCGCTTGGCCACTAAACCGAGCCAACCGTCGTTGGGCACCTGATTCGAGATCCAGTACGTGCGATAACCGGCTTCCCGCGCGAGCATCACGACATCGGGCTGGCGCGTCCACGCCTCCGGGTCGTCGAGGCTGGCGGGCGTGAGCATCTTCATGAGCGACGACATCGTCGCCGGTTCCGACGACACCACGTCGCGGAACACCGTGAGATCGCCGCGCAGGGAATCGAGCATCGGCGTCGTGTTGCGCGCGTAGCCGTAGAGCGACATGTTGTTGCGATTCAAACTCTCGCCGATCACCCAGACGACGGTGTTCTTGTCCGGCCCGCGGTACTGCACGCGCCAATCGGCACGCTGCGCCATGTTGCGGTCGAGGTCGCGTTGCAACTGGGCGGCATGATCGGCTTGCCCTTTGTAATCGAGATAGCGCATCGGCCAGTAGAGTAGCGGATTCTCCTTGGCCATGGTCGGGTTGAAGTGCAGCGCAAGGAAGACGGCCAGCAGCGCCACGACGGCAGATTTGCCGGTGCGCCGCATCGGTGCGGGCGTTTGCCGGGCCTCGTTGCGTGTGAAGCGGCGCTCACCGAAAACGACCGCGCCCATCAGCACCACGAAGGCGGCACTGGCTTCGAAGACGTCGCGCCAGTTATGGCGGAAGAACTCGCTGGTTTCCGACGGATTGGTGTTGAACACCGCGTGCAGCACCAGCAAGTGATTGGGGCGCATGCCGAAGTAGTCGCGCAGGAAGCCCTTGGTCGCCGCATCGAGAAGGAACACGGCGAAGACGCTGAGGGTGGTGACGCTCAACCACACCGGCCGCGCGCGCAATAGCAGGCAAAGGCCGGCAAGGCCGGGCAGGGCGGTCGCCATGAGGGCGGCGCTCTTGCCGTATTCGTTGGCGCTGATCATGCCGAGCGCCCAGAACGCGGCCAGTCCGCCGAGTCCGAGGTATAGCCGATGTAATAAGGGTTTCAATCGCTGTCTCCGCCGACCTATTTTTTTGGAACACTGCGTGCTGTGGGCGCGTGTCGTTGCGGGATCAGAGTTCCCGCCCGGCGCCGGGCAGGCTGCCGAATCGGGCGTTTCGACTGCCAAGACTCGGGAAAGTGTCGGCGTTGTGCGACTTTTTTAGGCGAATGAGGATCGGTATTGGCCTGTTGAAGTGAATTCCCATGCAATTACGTGGGAAAAGGCGTTTTCGACGTCTCTCGTCCGACCATCGGCAGGCGCCCTGACATCCGTTGGCGTATGGAAGTTTATTGACGTAAAGCGCACTTCAACGAAATTGCATTTCGCGGCTGCCCTCTACAATCGTGGCAATCGCTCAACCAACAGGCGTGGATTCCGATGTTGCCAGACATGACGTGTAACTCGTTCAGATGCCCCGTGCAACGACTCGGCGGGCGCTCGTTGCCTGCCGCCGTGGCGGAACCGATGCCTGCAACTGGGGAGGCGTCATGACGCGCGAAATTCTTCGTGTGGGTGCGCCGTCGCTGAGCCGGGTGGCGGCGGAGGTGGTGGACGTCACCGATCCGGCGGTGCGCCGCGATGCCGCCGATCTGCGAGAGGCGTTGGCGGCTTTTCGCGCGGCGCATGGTTTCGGGCGCGCCATCGCCGCGCCGCAAATCGCTATCGACCGGCGCATGATTGCGCTCGCCGTGCCGGGGTGGCCCGACGTGATCGTCAATCCTGAAATCGTATGGACGAGCGACGAACGCGTCACGCTCTGGGACGACTGTATGTGTTTCCCGGACACGCTGGTGCGGGTGTCACGCTACGCGTCGATCTCTGTGCGTTGCGTCGACCTGTCGGGCGAGGTGCGCCTGAAGGCGCAACTGCCGCTGGCCGAGGCCGAACTGTTGCAGCACGAGATCGACCATCTCGACGGGAAGCTGTCGTTTGACCGGGCCGTGGGTGAGCACGCCATCGTGCAACGCGATGTGTTCGACGCCGATCGCGCGGCGTTTGCGCGGCAAGTCGATTATTGCCCGCAGCCCTGATCCGGGACTGCCCAGAACTCATCGGGACGCATCGGGACTAGTGAAGGCGCGCGCCGTTAGGCACACCGCGTTCCACACCGGCGAGCACGATGGCACCGCTTTCGTCGGCAAAGCCGGTGACCAGCACTTCCGACGCCACGCCTGCGATGCGCTTCGGCGCGAAGTTGCATACACACAGTACCTGCCTGCCGATAAGCGACTCGGGCGTGTAGTGCACGGTGATTTGTGCGCTCGACGTCTTCACACCTAGTTCACCCAGATCGACCTCAAGCACGTACGCCGGCTTCTTTGCCTTCTCGTTCACGCGCGCGGCGACGACGGTGCCTACGCGCAATTCGATCTTTTCGAAATCCTGCCACTCGATGGTCTCGGCCATGTCTTGCTTCCTGTGCTGACGTGCGGCCGGGGCCGCACGAAACGAATAGAAAAAGAGAAGCCTAGCGCGCGAAGGGTGCGGGGGGATTGTGAAAAACGGCAGGCGGCGGCTTTGACTTTGCTTGGGGATAACGTTGGCGCTTCGTCGGTATTTTGTCGGCACCTCGTCGGCGTGTCGCCGGTGCAACGTCGGCGCAGACGTTCAGCGTGTACCGGCGCGTTCCCGTCGCCACACGGCGGGTGTCTGGCCGTAGTGCTGGCGGAAGGCGTGGGTGAGGGCGCTCTGATCGTTGAAACCCACATCGAGGGCGATCTCGGCAAGCGGGGCGTCGTGCGCCGTCAGCAGCGCGGCGGCGCGCGCCAGCCGCAAACGCATCAAGTGCCGGTGGGGCGTTTCCCCCGTCATCGCAACGAAGCAATCGTGGAAATGGCGTACGCTCATGCCCGCCTCGAACGCGAGTGTCGCGGTGTCGAGCGGCGCCGCCAGATCCGCCTGAAGCCTTGCGTCGACCGTTGCCAGATCGAGCTTCGCAGTGCGCAGGGCCGGCCGTGCCGGGGCCAGCTTCGCGGTGAGCATCGCCAGCATCTCGCGCACGCCGGGGTCGTCGGCGCTCAGCGCATGGCTGTCATCGGCCTGTGCCGAGGCAAACGCACAAACGCGGCCCACCAGCGCCAGCATTGCCGCATCGAGCGCGAAGAACGTCTCGTGATCGAACGCCCGTTCGCTCCCCGTCACCCGGGCCACTGTCGTCGGCACGTCGAGCACGACCTGCTGGTTCGGCCCGTCGCCCCGATAGTCATGCCGCACCCCCGCAGGAATCACCACGCCATTGCGCGCGCCCACGCGGCCGTATTGCGACGCGTCGCCGTCGAGCGAAATCGCCATCCGCCCCGAGTGCCCGATCACCACCTGATGGAAATCGTGCGTGTCGGTGCTGTCGGTCGGGCGGTATTCGCGAAGTTCAAGGATTGCGCTGGGCATAAGGCGCGGAGGGAGCATGACTACAGGTTATGAAAAAACGCGCAAAGCTTTCCCGGATTCATTGGTTCGGGCGCGCGGGGCGCATCGCTACACTGGTTCTCCAGTGGTCGGGGCGATCCGGCCGGCATCGGCGTGAAGACGCCGGTGTGCTTCGAATCCTCAGGGTGCGTGGCGCGTTGAACGACGCTGACACCCGTCTTTGGCAGGGAAGTATGACATACGCCGTCACGATCTCCGGCAGCCCGTCGGCTGCTTCGCGCAGTGCGCGTTTGCTGCGTTTTATCGAATCCGATCTGACCGCCGCCGGCATCGCCGTGCGTCGCATCGACATTCGTGCGCTCTCGCCTGCCGCGCTGCTCGCGGCCGATACCACGCACGACGATCTGCGCCATGCGCTCGCCCAAGTGGCCGGTGCGCAAGCGGTGATCGTCGCCACGCCCGTCTACAAGGCGGCGTATAGCGGTTTGCTCAAGGCCTTCCTCGACGTGCTGCCGCAAGACGGCCTCGCCGGCAAGCTCGTCGCCCCGTTTGCCACCGGCGGCAGCCCCGCGCATTTGCTCGCGCTCGACTATGCGCTCAAGCCGGTGCTCTCCGCGTTGGGCGCACAACACATTCTTCGCGGCGTGTTCGCCGTCGATCAGCAAGTGCCGAAGGAAGAGGGCGCAACGCTCGACGCCGCTGTTGCCGAACGCCTCGGCGCGACCGTCGACCAGCTCTCGCAATGGCTGCATGAGCGCGAAGTGATTCGTCAGTGGCCCGCGCATCAGGCACGTGCCGGTGCGCTGCAAGCCACGCTCGCCGCCTGATCCGGAGTTCGAAATGAAAGTCTTTTGGTTCATTCCGACACACGGCGACACGCGCTATCTGGGCACGTCCGACGGCGGGCGTGTGTTCGATTTCGACTACGCGCGCCAAGTCGCGAGCGCGGTCGATTCACTGGGCTACGAAGGTGTGCTGCTGCCTACGGGCCGGTCGTGCGAAGACGCTTGGGTGACCGCGTCGAGCCTGATCGGATCGACCAAACGGTTGAAGTTTCTCGTGGCGATCCGTCCGGGCATCGCTTCGCCCGCACTCACGGCGCGCATGGCGTCCACGTTCGATCGCTTGTCGGGTGGCCGGCTGCTGATCAACGTGGTGACCGGTGGCGACGCCGGTGAGCTGGAAGGCGACGGCTTCTTCGCCGATCATGCGCAACGTTACGAAGTGACCGACGAGTTTCTGAAAATCTGGCGCGAGCTGGGTGAGAAATCGCACACGGGCGAGGCCGTCAATTTCGAAGGCAAGCATCTGCGTGCTGTGGACGCAAAGCTGCTGTACCCGCCGGTGCAGAAACCGCACCCGCCGCTGTATTTCGGTGGCTCGTCGGAAGCGGCGCGCCAGATCGCGGCCGAACAACTCGACGTCTACCTCACGTGGGGCGAACCGCTCGCCGATGTGGCCGAGAAGATTGCCGACGTGCGGGCACGCGCCGCCAAACTGGGCCGCACGTTGCGCTTCGGGCTGCGTCTGCACGTGATCGTGCGCGAGACCGAAGACGAAGCGTGGCGTGCCGCCGATTCGCTCATCAGCAAACTCGACGACGCGACCATCGCGCGCGTGCAGACGCAGTTTGCCAAGATGGATTCGGAAGGCCAGCGACGCATGGCGGCGCTGCACGGCGGACGCCGCGACAAGCTGGTGATCGCCCCGAATTTGTGGGCCGGTGTCGGGCTGGTGCGCGGTGGCGCGGGCACAGCGCTCGTGGGCGACGGACCGACCGTTGCGGCGCGCCTGCGCGAGTACGCCGATCTGGGCATCGATACCTTCATTCTGTCGGGCTACCCGCATCTGGAAGAAGCGTATCGCTTCGCCGAGCTGGTGTTCCCGCATCTGCCGCTCGACGTGCGTGAGCGTCTGGGCAACACGCAACTCGGCGGCCCGGTGGGCGAAGTGATGGCCAACAACATCTTGCCGCAGGCCTCGCAAAGCTGATTCGGCCACCCCGGCCGTGGAGAAATTCGTATGACCCAATCAACACTGGCTCCCGCCGCGACGCCGGCGGGTGCGTCTCATGCTTCCCGTGCGTCCAATAGTGAGTCGAGCACGTGGCAGCGCCTCTGGCGCGTGGCCGCACGACGGCTCGCACCGTGGCTCGTCCCGATCGTGCTCGTCACCGTCTGGCAGATTGCCGCCGAAGCGGGCTGGCTCTCGACGCGCGTCTTGCCCGCACCGTCCGCAGTGGTCGACGCCGCGTGGCAACTTGCGGTGAGCGGCCAGATCTGGCGAGACATTGGCGTGTCCACCGGCCGTGCCGTGCTCGGCTTCGTGATCGGCGGTGGTCTCGGTCTGTTACTCGGCATGCTCACGGGCCTGTCGCGGTTTGCCGAGACGGCGCTCGATTCGTCGTTCCAGATGCTGCGCAACATCCCGCATCTGGCACTCATTCCGCTGGTGATTCTGTGGTTCGGTATCGACGAGAAAGCCAAGCTGTTTCTCGTCTCGATCGGTGTGTTCTTCCCGATGTATCTGAACACGTATGCCGGTATTCGCGCCGTCGACGGCCAACTCGTCGAGATGGCTCGCAGCTACGGCTTGCGCGGCTGGGCACTGTATCGCGATGTGATTCTGCCGGGCGCGTTGCCGTCGATTCTGGTGGGTGTGCGCTTCTCGCTGGGCCTGATGTGGGTGACGCTGATCGTGGCGGAAACCATCTCGGCGCAGTCGGGCATCGGCTATCTGACGATGAACGCCCGTGAGTTCTTGCAGACCGACATCGTGCTGGTGGGCATTCTGCTCTACGCGCTGCTGGGCAAGCTGGCCGATGTGCTGGCCAAGGAACTAGAGTTTCGCTGGTTGCGCTGGCACCCGGCCTTTCAACGAGGAACCGCCGCATGAGCGCACAACAACTGGCCCCCGTCGCAGGCGTGGACATCGAGTCCGAATGGACTGCGGAACAACGCGCCACCACGCCCGCTACGCCCGCCAATGGCAACGGCAATACTGGCGCGAATCTCAAAGTCGTGCGTCAGACGAATGACGTCGCGGCCTCTGCCGGTCTTCGCATCGATGGCGTGAACAAGCACTACGGCGCACGCGCCGTATTGACGGACTTTTCGCTGGCGATTCCGCGTGGCGGTTTTGCCGCCATCGTGGGACGCAGCGGCTGCGGCAAGTCGACGTTGTTGCGTTTGATTGCCGGGCTGGAAGCGGCCGACGCGGGCACCATCGCACTCGATGGTCACGCCCTCGGCACCACGTCGAGCAAGGTGTCGACACGCATCATGTTTCAAGACGCCCGCCTGCTGCCGTGGCGCACGGTGCTGCAAAACGTCGCCATCGGGTTGCCGAAGTCGGCGCATCCGCAGGCGTTGGAAGTGTTGCGCGAAGTCGGCCTCGCTGAGCGCGCCAACGACTGGCCGAGCCAGCTTTCCGGCGGTCAGCGTCAACGTGTAGCACTGGCACGTGCGCTCGTGCATCAACCCGATTTGCTGCTGCTCGACGAGCCGCTCGGCGCGCTCGATGCGCTCACGCGAATCGAAATGCATGCCCTGATCGAGCGCCTGTGGCGCGCTCACGGTTTCACGGCGTTGCTCGTCACGCACGATGTGCAGGAGGCCGTCGCACTGGCCGATCGCGTGGTGTTGATCGAGCAGGGCCAGTTGGGGCTCGATCAGCCGGTAACGCTGGCGCGTCCGCGTGCGCGCGGCAGCGTCGATTTCGCACAACTCGAAGCGCAGGTGCTCGACCGCGTGCTGCAAACCGAATCGAGCGGCACGCCGGTGGCTGCCGCACCCGAACCCAGTTGGCCCGCCGCGACGGTGCGCTGGGCCGTCTGACACGTCGTATTCATCCTTCGCCGTCTTTCATCCGACCTTCATCCAATTCACTGAACGCAGGAGTTCATCATGGGTATCACCGCCATCAACGTCCGTAACCAGTTCAAAGGCCGCATTCGCGAAATTCTGCGCGGCCCGGTGCTCTCCGAGGTCGACGTCGAAACGCCGAGCGGCATCGTCACCTCGGTCATCACCACGCGCTCCATCGACGAGTTGCGTCTGGATGTGGGTTCCGAAGTCGTGGCCCTCGTGAAGGCCACCGAAGTGTCGCTCGCCAAGCTCTGAGCCGGCGTTTTCCGCGATTCCAGCGTTTTGGAGATGGCTTGCCGGGTGAAGTCCGATGCCGGTACGGGGAATTTCCGAACCCCGGCTCGGACTGTGCCGCGAATGCACGCACTCGGCTGATATAATGACGGCTTCCGAATGTCGGCGACCCGCCTGCGCGAGACTTTCCGCCGCGGGCGTTTTTATTTGTTGCCGACGCGATGCACCGAAGCCAAACCATGACCACTGTCCGCACCCGATTTGCGCCTAGCCCGACCGGATTCATCCATCTGGGCAACATCCGTTCCGCTCTCTATCCGTGGGCGTTTGCGCGTCACAACCACGGTGTTTTCGTGCTGCGTATCGAAGACACCGATCTCGAGCGCTCCACGCCGGAAGCCGTGCAGGTCATTCTCGAAGGCATGGAATGGCTGGGCCTCGACTACGACGAGGGCCCGTTCTATCAGATGGAGCGCATGGATCGCTATCGCGAAGTGCTGCAACAGATGAAGGACGCCGGTTACGTCTACCCGTGCTACATGAGCGTGGAAGAACTCGACGCGTTGCGCGAGCAGCAGCGCGAGCGCGGCGAAAAGCCGCGTTACGACGGCCGCTGGCGCCCGGAGCCGGGCAAGGTCTTGCCTGAGCCGCCGGCCGGTGTGCAGCCGGTGCTGCGCTTCAAGAACCCGCTCACGGGCAGCGTCGTGTGGGAAGACGCGGTCAAGGGCCGCATCGAAATCTCGAACGAAGAACTCGACGATCTCGTGATCGCCCGCCCCGATGGCACGCCGACGTATAACTTCTGCGTGGTCGTCGATGACATCGACATGGACATTACGCATGTGATTCGCGGCGACGATCACGTGAACAACACGCCGCGTCAGATCAACATCTTCGAAGCGCTCGGCAAGCAGCCGCCGGTCTACGCGCACTTGCCCACGGTACTTAACGATCAGGGCGAGAAGATGTCCAAGCGCAACGGCGCGATGAGCGTGGTGCAGTACCGCGAAGAGGGCTTCCTGCCCGAGGCGGTGGTGAACTATCTGGCGCGTCTGGGCTGGGCCCATGGCGACGCGGAAGTGTTCTCGCGCGACCAGTTCGTGGAGTGGTTCGATCTCGACCACCTGGGCAAGTCGCCGGCACAGCACAATCCGGAAAAGCTGCTGTGGTTGAACAATCAGTATCTGAAGCAGGCCGATAACGAGCGTCTGGCCGGTCTGACCGAGCCGTTCCTCGAAAAGGCGGGCGTGTCGATCGACGGCGGTCCGTCGCTGGCAGGTGTGGTGGGGCTGTTCAAGGACCGCGCCAACACGATCAAGGACATCGCCGCGAGCGCCGAGATGTTCTATCGCCAGCCGCAACCATCCGCCGAAGATGTCGCACAGCATCTGACCGACACCGCGCGCGCTGCCGTGAAGGATCTGGCGGCCGGTCTCGCCGCATTGCCGGAGTGGAAGAAGGAAGCCATTTCGCCGGTGTTCAAGGCCACGCTCGCGCAGCACGGCATGAAGATGCCGCAACTGGCGATGCCGGTGCGCCTGCTCGTCGTGGGCACCACGCACACGCCGGCCATCGACGCCGTGCTCGAACTGCTGGGCCGCGATACGGTGCTGGCACGTCTGGCAGCGTAACCGACGCAACTAGCCTCACTCGCAGCAAGACGTAACAAAAAACCCCGGGATGCCTTGGCATCGCCGGGGTTTTTTTATGACGGTGGCAGCCACCGCGAAGGATGGCTGCCGTCGCCGTGAAACTTACGCTTGCGGCTTGGCTTCCAGCGTGACGGTGCTGGTCTTGGCCGGGGCCGGTGCGCGCTTGGTGCGCGAATAGCCTTCCAGCACCTTGACCATCTGCGCGTAGATCTTCGGGTTGGCGGCGAGCACTTCGCCTTCGAACAGGAAGTCCGATTCGCCCGTGTAGTTGCCCACGAGACCACCGGCTTCGGTCACCAGCAGGCTGCCGGCGGCCATGTCCCACGGGTTCAGGCCTTGCTCGAAGAAACCGTCCATGCGGCCGGCGGCGACATAGGCCAGATCGAGTGCGGCGGCGCCCGGGCGGCGGATACCGGCGCAATGCTCGGTCATCGTGCCGAACATCTTGAGGTAGTTTTCCACGCCTTGCAGATCGCGGAACGGGAAGCCCGTACCGATCAGGCCATCGGCCAGACGATCGCGGCGCGACACGCGAATGCGCTTGCCGTCGATGTAAGCACCACGGCCGCGCGAGGCGGTGAACAGTTCGTTGCGCGTCGGGTCATAGATCACGGCTTGCGACACGATGCCCTTGTGGGAGAGCGCGATCGACGTGCAGTAATACGGCATGCCGTGAATGAAGTTGGTGGTGCCGTCGAGCGGATCGATGATCCATTGGAATTCGGAGCCCGCTTTGCCGTGTTCTTCGCCCGATTCTTCGGCGAGGATGGCGTGGTCCGGATAGGCTTGCAGGAGGACGTCGATAATCGCTTGCTCTGCCGCTTTGTCCACTTCCGTCACGAAGTCATTGTGCTGCTTCTTGCTGACCAGAACCTTGTCGAGGTCGAGCGACGCGCGGCTGATGATGTTGCCGGCTTTACGGGCGGCCTTCACCGCGATATTGAGCATGGGATGCTGCATGACAGATTCCTGTTAAGGCCATCGCCCGCGTCAAACACGACCCCCTCTGGGTCGGCTGGCAGGCATGGCAGACAAAGCGAACGAATTGGGCAAGAGCGATGCCCGGCAAGTGCCGCAGGTGACTTAGCGGCTCGATTGCAGGGACGAAAACGCGTATTTTAGCAAAAACCGGCCGGCCGCGCTCTGTTGTGCGCATCTTCTGACCCTTTTTCGGCGCCACGCGCTCGGCGAATCAGGGCAAAATAGCGGCCTGCGCTGAATTTCATCCCGAATTTCTTCCTGAACACCATCCCTACACCTGCCGCCTGCTCATGTCCCAGTCCGTTGCTCCCGCCCCGTCGCCGCTGTTCGATCAAGTGCGTTTCGTGCTCAACGAGACGAGCCATCCGGGCAATGTCGGTTCGGCGGCGCGCGCCATCAAGACGATGGGCTTCGGTCAGTTGGTGCTCGCCGCGCCGCGTTTTGGGGCCGATGTCTTGCGCGACCCGGAAGCCATCGCACTCGCGAGCGGCGCCGACGACGTGCTGGCCAATGCCCGCGTGGTGGCCGATCTCGATGCCGCGCTGGAGGGCGTGAGTTGGGCTGTGGCGCTGTCGGCACGCACCCGCGAATATGGCCCGCCCAATGCCGAGCCGCGTGAGAGCGCGGCGCTGGCCGTGCAGCATGCGGGGCAGGGCGAAGCGGTGGCGTTCATTTTTGGCAGCGAGCGAACGGGCTTGTCGAATACGGATGTCGAACGATGCAACGCGCTCGTGCACATTCCCGCGAACCCGGTGTACAGCTCGCTCAATCTGTCGCAGGCCGTGCAGTTGATCGCGTATGAAGTGCGCATGGCGTGTCTGGGCGTCGAGCGAGGCGGCGCGGCAGCGAATGCGGTGGCTGCGCTGGCGGCGGGCGCCGTCAATGCAAGTGTCAATGCAAGCGCGAACGCCGGGGCACCGCACGATCATCTCGCCACGCGCGACGACGTGGAGGGCATGCTCGCGCATCTGGAGCGGGCGCTGGTCGATCTCGACTATCTCGATCCGGACAATCCCAAGAAACTCATGACGCGCCTGCGTCGCCTTTTCGCGAAGAGTCATCTGGAGCGCGAAGAGGTCAATATTCTGCGCGGAATCTCGAAGCACATTCTCGAGCGCAAGATCCGGCGTTGATGACTGAGTAGGGGAGACACGGGACAGACGGGGCGCGCAGGCTATGCCCTTACCGAGTATCCGGTCATTTTCCGGGCGTCTGCACGCATTGTGAAAACCCCATACAATTCTCAGTCACAAGCTTATTAGCCCTTCGCGAATATGAACCGATTGCGCGAGCGTTGCGCCGCCTCCCTGCCTTATCACGTGCACTGTTAACGCACGTCCTCGCGCCACGGCGTGGCGAGGCCGGACACCTGTCGTGTGCCGCAGTCCTCGTCAGTCACGCCGCTCAACGCCTGCCGGCATCGGCCGGCACGCTCTCCGGTGAATTCGCACGATCCCGCCCCAAGACGGCAGGACGCGCACTACAGGATCGACATCAGGCTCATGTTTACCCGCCTTCGCGAAGATATTGCCGCCATCCGGCAAAAAGACCCCGCAGCCCGCAGTAACTGGGAAGTCTTCACCTGCTATCCCGGTCTGCACGCCGTGATGCTCCATCGCGTGGCGAACCGTTGCTGGACGTCCGGGTTCAAGTGGCTCGGGCGCTTCGTCTCGCATTACGCACGCTTTCTCACGGGCATTGAAATCCATCCGGGCGCGACGCTGGGCCGCCGCGTGTTCATCGACCACGGCATGGGCGTGGTGATCGGCGAGACGGCGATCATCGGCGACGACTGCACGATCTATCAGGGTGTCACGCTGGGCGGCACATCGCTCTCGCGCGGCGCAAAGCGTCACCCGACGCTGGAGGCCGGCGTCATCGTCGGTGCCGGTGCCAAGGTGCTGGGCGGCTTTACGGTGGGAGAGGGCGCGAAGATCGGCTCGAACGCCGTGGTGGTCAAGCCGGTGCCGGCGGGGGGCACAGCGGTGGGTAATCCGGCGCGCGTCATTCGTCCCGATGCGCCACGTGAAAATGTCGAAGGCAAGCCGAACGGCAACGGCCGCAAAGCCGAGTTTTCCGCCTATGGCATTACGCCGAACGCCGACGATCCGGTGTCGTTGGCCATTCATGGATTGATCGAGAACGCGACCGACCAGTCGCACAAGATCGACGTGATGGTGGCCGCGCTCAACCAACTGGGCGCGCATCTCGAAGCGCTCGGCGCGAGCAAGATCGACACGGCCGAGCTGCGCAAGCTCGGCAAGGAAATTCAGGATATGTGAGCGGGCGCGGGCGTCGATGCTACGAGATCGATCGCCCGCAGTCCGTGGGCATCCCATTGCAGATAGCCGCCGCGCGGCGGCTCGATATCGAACTCCCAGTCGGGCAGCACCCAGCGCACACGCCGACCTTCGGCGTGTCGCGCCGGCCGGTGCGTGTGGCCGTGCACGAGCGTGCGCTCGCCGGACGCATCGAGCAGCGCGTTGATGGCTTGGGCGTTCGCATCGGCATAGGCCATGCGGTGCGCGCCTTTGGCCGCACTGCGCCGCCGGATACGATCGGCAATCCCCATGCGCACACGTAGCGGCAACGCGAGAAAGAAGGCCTTGCCGAGCGGCGAATGCGCGACGCGCCGGAAGCGCTGATATCCCACATCGTCCGTGCACAGCTGGTCGCCGTGACTGAGCACCAGTGCCTGCTCCAGAAACGAGAACACGCACGGATCGTCGAGCATGACGGCACCTGCCGCTCGCGCGAAACGTTTGCCCAGCAGAAAGTCGCGATTGCCACGCATGATCGCCACGGGCACGCCGCTGGCGGACAGGCCGGCGATGGCGGCCGTCATGCGGCGGGCGAAGGCGCCAAGGGGCTCGGTGTCGGGCGTGCCGGTGTGTCGGGCGGGGGCATCCTTGTCAGCGCCGAGCATATCGTCGCCGACCCAGTATTCAAACAGGTCGCCAAGGATGAAGAGGACGGACGCTTCGCGCGCAGGACCGCGCAGGAAGTCTTCGAAGACTTGCACCGTGCGCGGCAGGGCCGGCGCGAGGTGAAGATCGGAAATGAAAAGCGCGGGCCCGTCGCCCCGTGGTGTCACGGGGCAGTGCGGGCACCGCGCAGTCGATACAGGCATCGAGTGTCGTCGGTGACGAGATGGGCGCTTACGCGACGATCACGGCCTTTTCGATGACGACTTCCTCGAGCGGCACGTCTTGATGCAGACCGCGCGAACCGGTCTTGACACCCTTGATCGCGTCGACGATTTCCTGACCTTCGACCACCTTGCCGAACACGGCGTAGCCCCAGCCCGACGGCGTCGGTGCGCTGTGGTTCAGGAAGTCGTTGTCGTTCACGTTGATGAAGAACTGTGCCGTTGCCGAGTGCGGATCGTTCGTGCGGGCCATGGCCAGCGTGTACTTGTCGTTCTTCAGGCCGTTGTTGGCTTCGTTCTCGATCGGCGTGTTGGTCGACTTTTGTTTCATGCCCGGCTCGAAGCCGCCGCCTTGAATCATGAAGCCATTGATCACGCGGTGGAACACCGTGTTGTCGTAGAAGCCTTCCTTCACGTAGTTCAGGAAGTTTTCGACCGTCTTCGGTGCCTTCGCTTCGTCGAGTTCGATGCGAATGATGCCGTGATTCGTTTGCAGTTCAACCATGATGCTTTCCTTCTGATGAAATGGTCCCGGCAGGCCGGAGGAGTTCAGCGTCGTGTTCAGCGTTTGACGACGCTGGCCGATTCGATCACGACGGGCGTGACAGGCACGTCGCGGTACATGCCTTTGCTGGTCGTGGCGACACCCTTGATTTTCTCGACAGTGTCCATGCCGGCGACCACCTTGCCGAACACTGCGTAACCATAGCCGTCCGGGCTCGGGTAGTCCAGTGACGCATTATCCGACACATTCACGAAAAATTGCGCAGTCGCCGAATTCGGATTCGACGTACGCGCCATTGCGATGGTGCCCTTCGTATTCTTCAGGCCGTTTTGCGATTCGTTCGGAATCGGGGCGCGGGTCGGCTTTTCGTTCATGTCGGCCGTGAAACCGCCGCCCTGAATCATGAAGCCGGGAATGACACGATGGAAGACCGTGCCGTTGTAGAAGCCACTGTTGACGTATTGCAGGAAGTTATCAACCGTCTTCGGCGCTGCCTTCGGGTTGAGTTCCACCGTGAAGTTGCCGGCCGACGTCTTGAACTGCACCTGCGGCTGCGTGGCCTGTGCGAGCACCGGGAGGCTGGCAACGGTGCCAGTCAGTGCAGCGGCTGCGACGGCACCGCCGAGCAGTGCGCGGCGCAGGCGATTCGGAAGGGACATGCGGGTCTCCTGGGCTATGAATTCGTAAATTCGTGAATTCGTGTGAGGTCGTTTGAAGTCGTTTGAGGTCGCGTGAGGGGAGATCAGTTCCCCGACTTCCCGATGTTCTTCAAATTGGCATCTTCGCTAGGCTTGGCCGGCGAGGGCGTCTGCGCGACCGGGGCGGCACGTTGCGGTGCCAGCATGTCGGCGAGCACCTTCTCGCGGCTCGACACGCGCGCCGTCGGCGAAATTTTGAGTGCCTTCTGATAAGCCTGCTGTGCGAGCTTGGCGTAGATGTCGCCAAGGTTCGAATACGCCACGGCAAAGCTCGGGTTGTTGCGGATCGCACTTTCCAGCGCGGCGCGCGCCTTGTCGTACTCACCCGTCTGTGCGTAAAGCGCAGCCAGATTGTTGTACGGCTCGGGCAGCTCCGGGAAGTCTTGCGTGAGCGCGGTGAAGGCATCGATGGCTTCGGGCGTGCGGCCCATCTCCATGAGCACGCGGCCACGCGTGAAACGCACCTGCGCATCGCGCGGGTATTGCTTCAGGTGATCGTCGATCTTCGCGAGGGCGTCGCTGAACTTGCGGGCTTCGACCAGTTTGTTGATCGCCGATTCGCTGGCCTGCTGCGGCGTTTGCAGCGGGGCAGGCGGGGGCGGATCGATGATCGCCTGAGCACCGGCGGGCAGCGCAAACAGCGTGCCGGCAAGGCCGAGCGTCATGCCTGCGAGCGTGAGCGCGTGGGTATGACGGCGGGCAGCGTTCAAGGTGAAAGCGCTCGGGCGGAGGCGGGAAAGCAGGCGCGTTGCACTGCGCGAAAGGGACCGGCTTCGTTGCGTCATGATGGGTGCTTGGGATACCTGAGAGGTGCGCAAGAGATGCTATACTCGGCCGCATTCTAACAAAACACCTGCGCCCGGCCTGCGCCATTTCATCTTGTGGCGGCGGATACGGTTCGCAGGTTCGTTTTTTCTACCGCACGGCGCGCAGCCCGCCTCGCGATGTCGCTCCCGCCGCACGACGCGAATCGTGCCCGGAGGCATCGTCGCAGCGCCCGGCGCTGTCTCGCCCCCGGTCAAGCATTTATCTATGGATTCACTCCGCGTCTACAACTCGCTCGCGCGAGACAAACAGCCGTTCGTGCCCCTCGTTCCCGGCGAAGTCCGCATGTATGTTTGCGGCATGACCGTGTACGACTACTGTCACATCGGCCACGCGCGCGTGATGGTGGTGTTCGACATGGTGCAACGGTGGCTGCGCACGCTCGGCTATCGTGTGACCTATGTGCGCAACATCACCGACGTTGACGACAAGATCATCAAGCGTGCCGTCGAGAACGGCGAAACGATGCGCGAGCTGACCACGCGCTTCATCGCCGCGATGCACGAAGATGCCGACGCGCTCGGTGTGCAGCGCCCCGATCACGAGCCGCGCGCGACCGACTTCATTCCGCAGATGGTCGACATGATCGGCACGTTGCAACGCAACGGCTATGCCTATCAGGCCGAAGACGGCGACGTGAACTATGCCGTGCGCAAGTTTGCCAACTATGGCCAGCTTTCCGGCAAGTCGATCGAAGACCTGCGTGCGGGTGAGCGCGTTGCCGCGAACACCGCCAAGCAGGACCCGCTCGACTTCGTGCTGTGGAAGCGTTCGAAAGACAGCGAGCCGGACGAATCGAAGTGGGCCTCGCCGTGGGGCGCAGGACGCCCGGGCTGGCACATCGAGTGCTCGGCCATGAGCTGCCAGTTGCTCGGCAACCAGTTCGACATTCACGGCGGCGGCGCAGATTTGCAGTTCCCGCATCACGAAAATGAAATCGCGCAGAGCGAAGCCGCCACGGGCGAGACGTTCGTGAACTACTGGCTGCACAACGGCTTCGTGCGCGTGGACGACGAGAAGATGTCCAAGTCGCTCGGCAACTTCTTCACCATCCGCGAAGTGCTGGCGAAGTTCGATGCCGAAGTCATTCGCTTTTTCATCCTGCGTGCGCAGTACCGCAGCCCGCTCAATTACAGCGACGCCCATCTGGACGACGCACGTGGCGGACTGACGCGTTTGTACACCGCGTTGAAAGATGCGCAGGGCGACGGTGCCGCGCTCGACTGGAACGAACCGTTTGCGCAGCGCTTTGCGGCCGCGATGAACGACGATTTCAACACCCCGATCGCTATCTCGGTGTTGTTCGAACTCGCGGGCGAAATCAACAAGCAGCGTGATCCGGTGCTGGTGCGTCAGTTGCTGGGTCTGGCCGGTACGCTCGGTTTGCTCGGCCGCGATCCGCAGTCGTTCCTGCAAGGGGCGGCGGGTGCCGACACGTCGGGCGATGCCGATGCGTTGCGCGCATCGGTCGAGGCGCGCATCGAAGCGCGTGCGCAGGCCAAGCGCGAGAAGAATTTCGCAGAAGCCGATCGCATTCGCGCGGAATTGCTCGCCGATGGCATCGTGCTGGAAGATCGTCCCGGAGGCGCCACCGAATGGCGTCGTGCCTGAGCGCGGCGTATCGAGGCGAATTTCATGGTGACTCGTAAATCCGTGGCCGCAAAGGCCGCGACCCAAACCGCCACGACCGGACGCGCTGCCAAGGCCACGCGCCCGGCAGCCAAGCGTGCGGCCCCTGCCAAGGTGACTAAGGCCGATGGCCAGTCCCGCAAGGTCGAGAGCAAGGGCGGCGCGAAGACGGCTGCTGTGAAGGCGGCGCCCGTGGCGACCAAGCGTGCCAGCAGCGGCAATGGTGCGGCGGCGGCCGACAAGCCCAAAAAGATGGTGAAAGCCGGCAATGGCGCGGCAGGTAAGCCGGCCAAGGTCGCCGCGGGTGCGGCGCGCAAGGTGTCGGCGCGAACGGCCAAAGGCGAGGCCTCGGACAAATCGCTCAAGCCGACCCGTCAGACCAAGCCCGCCAAGACTACGCGTGCCACCGGAACGGCGGCAAAGGGCAATGGCGCGGCGGGCGTTGCGACCACGCGTCGCGTGATCGCCAAGCGCGACGGCGAGACGCGTATCGTCACGCCGGAGATTGCCCGCATCGAGACCGAAGTCGTCGAGCAGGCCGTGACCGGCGTCGTACCGCTGCCTGTGGCGCCGGGCGCGACACGCCCCGACTTCTGGGATCAGGCCTGCGCCGATCTCATGCGCCGCGATCGCATTCTCAAGAAACTCATTCCTCAATTCGGCCCGGCGCATCTGACCGGCCGCGGCGAGCCGTTCGTCACGCTCGCGCGCTCGATCGTGGGCCAGCAGATTTCGGTGAAAGCGGCACAAGCCGTGTGGGACCGTGTGGTCGCCATCTGCCCGAAGCTCACGCCCGCGCAATTCATCAAGGCCGGGCACGATGCCCTCGCCGGTTGCGGGCTGTCGCGCCGCAAGGCCGAGTACATCCTCGATCTGGCGACGCACTTCAAGTCGGGCGCGCTGCACGTGGACGCCTGGGCCAGCATGGACGACGAGGCCGTCATTGCCGAGCTGACCGGCATTCGCGGCATCGGGCGCTGGACGGCCGAGATGTTCCTGATGTTCAACCTGTTGCGCCCCGATGTGCTGCCGCTCGACGATGTCGGGCTCATCAACGCCATCAGCGTCAACTACTTCAGCGGCGAGCCCGTCACGCGCAGTGAAGCGCGCGAAGTGGCCGCCAATTGGGAGCCCTGGCGCTCCGTCGCCACGTGGTACATGTGGCGAAGTCTCGAACCGGTGCCGGTCGAATACTGATTGTTCCGCTTAGGACGTATAATCCGCGTCCGATTCCGTATCATTTAGTCATTATCGGTGTCTATTGTTGATCGAGAGGCGATGAAAGTTGCCTATCTTGTTCGGACAGTGGTCGCCGGCGGTACAATACGCTGCCGCATTTCCGGGGAAACCTGATGAAGAACACCTTTTTGGATTTTGAACAGCCGATCGCCGAACTCGAAGCGAAGATTGAAGAATTACGCTTCGTGCAGGACGACTCCGCCGTCGATATTTCCGAAGAGATCGAGCGCCTCTCTAAAAAGAGCCAGCAGCTCACCAAGGACATCTATACGAACCTGTCGCCGTGGCAGGTTTCGCAAATCTCGCGTCACCCGCAGCGTCCTTACACGCTCGACTATGTGCGCGACATCTTTACCGACTTTCACGAGTTGCATGGCGACCGCGAGTTCGCGGACGACCACGCTATCGTGGGTGGCATGGCCCGTTTCAACGGTCAGGCCTGTATGGTCATCGGTCACCAGAAGGGCCGCGACACGAAGGAGCGCGCACTGCGCAACTTCGGCATGCCGCGTCCCGAGGGCTATCGCAAGGCCATGCGCCTGATGAAGCTCGCCGAGAAGTTCGGTCTGCCGCTGTTCACGTTCATCGACACGCCGGGCGCTTACCCGGGCATCGATGCCGAAGAGCGCGGCCAGTCGGAAGCCATCGGTCACAACCTGTTCGTCATGGCCGAGCTCAAGACGCCGATCATCACCACGATCATCGGTGAAGGCGGCTCGGGCGGTGCACTTGCCGTGGCCGTGGCCGATACGGTCGCGATGCTGCAATTCTCGACGTACTCGGTGATTTCGCCCGAAGGTTGCGCCTCCATTCTGTGGAAGAGTGCGGCCAAGGCCCCGGAAGCCGCCGAAGCGCTGGGTCTGACCGCTCACCGTCTGAAGGCACTCGGCCTGATCGACAAGATCATCAACGAACCGCTGGGTGGTGCGCATCGCGACCCGCTCGGCATGGCTGGCATGCTCAAGCGTGCGCTCGCCGACTCGGTGCGCCAGTTCCAGGGCATGAGCCACAAGGAACTGCTCGATCGTCGTTTCGAGCGTCTGATGAGTTATGGCAAGTTCAAGGAAGCCGGCGCCAAGTAAGTCGTCGGCCAGCGCGTCGTCGCCGTTGGTGGCGATGACGCCCGGCGCCGTACCGCCCGTGTCTTCCTCGCCTCACACCGCTGCCGCGTTCGCCTCTGCCCGAGGTGACGCGGCAGTTGTTCATGTAGACGTCGCTTTGCGCGTCGCGTTGGCGCATGCCTTCGCGTCACGCGATGGCGCGACACCTGCCGCCAACGTGGCCGCCACGCCGGCGAATCCCTCCGCCTGCGCCTCCGTCTCCGCCTCTGCGTCCGACGACTCGCTGGCTACGCCACGCATTGCGTTGGCGCTCAGCGGCGGTCTCGATTCCATGGTGCTGCTCGACGCATTAGCGCACTGGACGCAATCGCGACGCGATGCCGGTGAATCGGTGGCGCAGCCGCTCGCCATTCATATCCATCACGGACTGTCCGAACACGCCGACGAGTGGTTGGCGGCGTGCGAGCGCGAGGCGCGTCTGCGCGGCTTTGCTTTTGAGGCGCGTCGCGTCACTGTGCCGCGTGACGCCCGTCAGGGCATCGAAGGGGCCGCACGTGCCGCGCGTTACGCAGCACTGGCCGAGTGTTGTGCCGCGCATGGCATCGACTGGCTGCTCACGGCCCATCATGCGAACGATCAGGCGGAGACGGTGTTGCTGCAAATGCTGCGCGGTGCCGGGTTGCCGGGTGTCGCCGCCATGGCCGGGGCGGGTGCGTTGCCGGTGACCTCGTCGGCGCAATTGCTGCGCCCGCTGCTCGATGTTTCGCGCGAGACGATGCACGCCTTTGCGTCAGTGCGTTCGCTGTCGTGGGTAGAAGATCCCTCCAATCAGGACCGCCAGTATTTGCGCAATGCGCTGCGTCACGATGTGATGCCGGCCATTGCCGCGCATGTCCCCGCTTATCGCGAGACACTCGCTCGCTTCGCGCGTCATGCGGCGCAGGCCCAGTCGCTGCTCGACCAACTCGCACAGATCGATTTCGAGGTGGCACGTGTCGATACGTCGCGTCTGCAACGCTCTCGTTTGCAGGGGCTCGACACGGCACGTCTGGCGAACCTGCTGCGCTATTGGGCCGCGCGTGAGGGGCTCGCGGCGCCGCCCGAGGCGCGTCTCGGCGAGTGGGTGCGGCAGATTCGCGATGCGCAACCCGACGCGTCGCTCACACTGCCGCACGGCGACGCCGTGTTGCGCCTGTATCGCGATGTGCTGCAATGGACGCCGGTTTATACCGCAGCCGCAGCCGCAGCCGATGCCGACGCTGCCGCCGATGACGTCGTGCTGCACTGGTCAGGCGAGCGCCTCTGGTCGTTGCCGCAGTGGCAGGGGAGTGTCGTATTCGAACCCGTGAGCGATGTTGGGGCTGGCGCCCAGTCGGAGATCGCGGGCATCGCCGAAGCGGCGTTGCGTGCGCAGCCGCTGATCGCTCGCGAGCGGGCAGGGGGCGAGCGCTGGCGCGAACGTGCCGATGGGCATTCGCGCTCGCTCAAGCATTGGTATCAGAACAAGGGGGTGCCGGCGTGGCAGCGCCATGTGCCGATCGTCTGGCAGGCAGCGGACATCGTGTTCGTGCCGCGTCTGGGGATCGACGGTGCCGCGTTGTGCATCGACGGTCCGCGCTGGCGGATGACGTGGCGCGACGAGGCATGACCGGCAGGCCTGTCCCCATCGCGCGAATCACATCATGCTGCTATCTCCGCCCTTGATCGGCTGATTCAGCATATCCCCTCGTAACCACTGAAATCCGCAGCATGATCTGCTGCCGCATGCGGTGCATCAGCCCCCTGACAGTGCAATCTGCGCCAAACCGGCTCATGCGCGATACATTCGTGCGATAATCAAAAGTTCCGCGAATCGAAACGTCACCGATGCCCGTTCCAGGGCATCTGCGCAGGATTCATAAACGGTTTTAAATCAATGTGTTAGCAATGTTATGGCTCTGATCGTACACAAATACGGCGGCACGTCGATGGGCTCGGTGGAGCGCATCAAGAATGTCGCCAAGCGCGTGGCCAAATGGCATAAGGCCGGTCACAAGATGGTGGTGGTGCCGTCGGCAATGTCCGGCGAAACCAATCGTCTGTTGGGTCTGGCCAAAGAGATTTCGGCCGAACCCGATCCGCGCGAACTCGACGCCATTGCCGCCACGGGCGAGCAAGTGAGCGTTGGCCTGCTGGCGCTCGCTATCAAAGCCGAGGGCGTCGACGCCGTGAGCTACGCCGGCTGGCAAGTGCCGATCAAGACCGACAGTGCCCATACCAAAGCCCGTATTTCGGAAATCGACGACAAGCGCGTGATGGCCGATCTCGATGCCGGCCGCGTGGTCGTCATCACCGGCTTCCAGGGGATTGACCCGAACGGCAACGTGACCACGCTCGGCCGTGGCGGTTCGGACACGTCGGCGGTGGCCGTCGCTGCCGCACTGAAGGCCGACGAGTGCCTGATCTACACGGACGTGGACGGTGTGTACACCACCGACCCGCGTGTGGTCGATGAGGCCCGCCGCCTCGATAAGGTGACCTTCGAAGAGATGCTGGAAATGGCCAGCCTCGGTTCGAAGGTGTTGCAGATCCGCTCGGTGGAATTCGCCGGCAAGTACCAGGTCAAGACGCGTGTGCTCTCGAGCTTGACCGATCCGATGATTGCGCTCGATGAAGAAGCGCGCTCGGGCACGCTGATTACTTTTGAGGAAGACGAACAAATGGAAAAGGCCATCATTTCGGGTATCGCATTCCAGCGCGACGAGGCCAAGATCACCGTGCGTGGTGTGCCGGACCGCCCGGGCATCGCCTACCAGATTCTCGGCCCGATCGCCGACGCGAACATCGATGTCGACATGATCATCCAAAACCAGAGCGTGGACGGCAAGACCGACTTCACGTTCACGGTGCCGCGTGGTGACTTCCAGCGCGCCATGTCGCTGCTGCAAAACGACGTGCAAGGCCACATCGGCGCGGCGGAAGTGTCGGGCGACCCGAAGGTCTCGAAGGTCTCGATCGTGGGTGTGGGCATGCGCTCGCACGTCGGTATCGCCAGCAAGGCGTTCCGCACGCTGTCGGAAGAAGGCATCAACATCCAGATGATCTCCACCTCGGAAATCAAGATCTCGGTGCTGATCGACGAAAAGTACATGGAGCTCGCCGTGCGCGCGCTGCATAAGGCTTTCGAACTCGATCAGGCGTAAGTCACCCGAAGTCGCAAGACATCACCGTCGCATCGCACGTGCCAACGTGTGATGCGACGTGATTGAAGTGTTTGAATCAGCAGCAGAAATTCGTGCCGAATTTACGCGAGACGGATGGGGCGTGAATGCGGCGCGAAACGACATTGCGGTGTCGTGATGCGGGGAAAACTCCCCGTGCGTGGCGAAAGCATGACAGGTGCGCAAAAAAAGTTGGATTTTGATGCGCATAATGTTTGACGCAACGCGGAACACTAGGTAATATCACGCCTTCGTTACATCACCTCCCTGATGTGACGACAAGTTTGGGAGACGTGGCCGAGAGGTCGAAGGCACTCCCCTGCTAAGGGAGCATCTGGGCCAAAACCTGGATCGAGGGTTCGAATCCCTCCGTCTCCGCCAAGTCGCCTTGGCGGAACACCCCCGGCTCTTCGCGGAGAGCCGGGGGTTTTTTCTTTCCCGAGTTCGCGCGTTGGCGATACCTCGCGCGTCGATTTCTTCCCCCCTCTTCGAGCGAGAACCACGATGTCGACCATCACTACCGATTCCGGCCTGCAATACGACGACCTCCAAGTGGGCGACGGTGCAGAAGCCACCCCTGGCCAGACCGTGACCGTCCACTACACCGGCTGGCTCACCGACGGCAAGAAGTTCGATTCGAGCAAAGACCGCAATGACCCGTTCGCCTTCGTGCTGGGCGGCGGCATGGTCATTCGCGGCTGGGACGAAGGCGTTGCCGGCATGAAGGTCGGCGGCAAGCGCAAGCTCGTCATTCCGCCCGAACTCGGCTACGGCGCACGCGGCGCCGGCGGTGTGATTCCGCCGAACGCAACGCTGGTCTTCGAGGTTGAACTGTTGGACGTCTGAATCATCGAACGCCGTGTCTGACCGATAGATCGATACGGCCGATGCAACAGACACCCCCGGTGCCTCGCTGGCACCGGGGGTGTTGTCTTTTTACGTGGGCCTTCGTCATAAGCGTCGGCCACACAAAGGAGCCTTACGAGGTGTCTCACTCAGCAACTCCTGTTTTACGCGTTTCACGATTCTGGTTTCCCTTCTCGCTGGTGCTCTTCGAGTTCGCGGTCTACATCTCGAACGACATGATCATGCCCGGCATGCCGCTGGTGACGCGCGAATTCGGCGCGTCGGCGGAAATGACGACACTCGCACTCACCGCCGCCATGCTGGGCAACGCGAGTCTGCAATGGCTGCTCGGCCCGCTCTCCGATCGCTTCGGACGCCGTCGCGTGCTCCTCTCCGGTCTCACGATGTTCGTGCTCGCGTGTCTGGCGATGCATTACGTGCAGACGATGCCGCAATTCATCGCGCTGCGTTTCCTGCAAGGCATGGGCTGCTGCTTCGTGCTCACCGTGGGCTACCCGACCGTGCATGAGGCCTTCGAAGAGAAGACGGCCGTGCGGGTGATGGCGTTGATGGCCAACGTGTCGCTGCTCTCGCCCTTGTTCGGGCCGCTCGCAGGGGCTGCCGTCGTGTCGTACTGGCCGTGGCGCAGCATCTTCTGGTTGATTGCGCTGGTGGCCGTGGCGTCGTTTATCGGCCTGTACCGCACGATGCCGGAGCTCTCGCGGCATGACCGCAACGCGCTCAACGCGAAGGCGCTCTGGGCCGGTTACAAGCTGCCGCTCTCGAGTGCGCGGTTCTGGCGCGGTGCGGTGCTGACAGGCGTGGCGATTACGCCGTTGCTCACATGGATTGCGTTGGGTCCGGTGTTTCTGATCGAGCGTGCCGGGCTGTCGCAGATGCACTACGCGATGTTGCAGGTGCCGGTGTTCGCGGCGCTGATTCTCGGCAATGTGGTGCTCGCGCGTCAGGTGGGCCGCTGGTCGAATGGCCGGTTGCTGGCCACCGGTGTGGCCGCGATGCTGATCGGCGCCGCGGTGTCGCTCGTGGGCACGGCCATTCTGGCACCCGGGTATCCGGCGCTGCTCGTGGGCACGTCGCTGCACGCGTTCGGCATGGGCATGAGCTATGGCGTGGTTTATCGGCAGTCGCTGTTTGCCGTGGATAGCCCCAATCGTGCGACGGTCGCGGGCATGCTCAGCATGATCACCATCGTCGTGGCGGTGGCCGTGATCGAAGCGATGAAGATGGCGTATCTGCACTTCGGCGATGCGGCACTCGGCATCGGCGCGATGATGGCAGCGGCGCTCGTTGCTGTGCTGGCCGCGAACTTCGTGCCGCCGCCGGCGCAGGACGTGCTCGCGCAACCGGGACGTCAGACGTAACGACGTCTATGTGAAAGCGCTTGCGTTAGCCAATCAACGTGGTTGAGCGGCAACAAAGCAAAAAGCCAGCGAAAGCAATTTCGCTGGCTTTTTGTTTGTGGCGACTGGATCGATTCGTCAGCCGTGCGCGCGCTCGTTACTAGCCGCTTCCGCGTGTTCCGAGTGTTCCGAGCGGTCCTCACGGGCCGCGTCGGCATCCTGAGGTGTTACGCGCGGTTTGGCAGCGGTTGCAGGCGTCGCGCTGGGTGAGGTCGAGGCCGTTGCTGCGGCGACGCTCGGGGCAGGCGCCACAGGCGCCGCCTCGGGCGTTGCATGGCCACCGCCGTTCGACGAGACCACGTCAGCGTAGTAATCGCGCTCCCACTTCTCGTGATTCGTCTTGGCTTGCTGCAACTCGGGTGTCAGCGGTGCGAAGGCCAGCAGCAATCGGTTGAGCCACGACACCGGCACCTTGCACGGGCGTTCGAAATCGACGAACAGCACCACACGGGTTTCGTCCGTGTCGTTGTGCACTTCATGCGGATAGGCATCGTCGAAGATCACCGCACGATTGGCCTGCCACACGTAGCGTTGCCCATTCACTTCAATCCAGCATTGCTCACGCTCGCGCGGCACCTTCAGCGCGAGGTGCAGGCGCAGCACGCCGTTATAGGGGCCGCTGTGCAAGGGAATCTGCTTGCCCGGCGAGAGAATCGAAAAGAAGGCCGTGCGCAATCCGGGAATGCCATCGAGTGCAGCCGCCGTCGCCGGACATCGCGCGAGGTTGCGCTTCGCACGCATGCCGTAGCCGAGAAACACGAAGGTCTGCCACTGGTGGTCTTGCGTGATGGTGGCGACGTCGGGCGAGATTTCATGGAACGCCGGCAGGCGGCCGGGCGTGGCGAGTACCGCTTCGAGTTCTTTGGCGATCGCGGGGGCCTGTGCCTCGAGCGCGCCGACCCAAGGGAACAGGGCGTTATCGAAGATGGGCCGGTCACCGACCAGTGAACCCCGGGCAATGCGGCGTTGCGCGGCTTCAACACACCGGAAAAAAAATCGGGCAAGCCAGCGGGGCAGGGTACGGTTGGGGTTCTGCACAGGCGATCGTGTAGCACTCAACGGCGGCCTCCAGGGCGGGAGCGGGGGAACCGATCCGGCAGGTATGTGTCCTTAAGAGCGGCATACGGACCGGGCTTTTGGGTACAATTGTCGCGCGGTCCGGCCCTGCCGCCAAGCCTCACGGGGGAATCTCTCCGGCAGACGCGTTACGAGAGGTTACGGCAGGTTACGGCACAAACGCGCTTGTGTGCAGAACACAGGGGCACGATGCCGGCGGGCCGAAGGGGAGGGGCAGGATGCGTTCAGCCCCGGCAGGCGGGTGCACACACGATGCTGCATCGGAGATGACAGGAGACGCATGAGCGCGCAAACGACACAGCATCCACGCACGACCGAAGATGATTTGCCTCGGCCCTTCGTGCCTCTCAAAGCGTTTTTTGCTGCGTTGATTGTCGTGTTGTTCGCTGGCCTCGGCATGAGCCAGTCCGCGTACGCCAAGTACGCCATCGCCCAGTATGGCGAGCCCAAATACCCGCAAGGCTTCACCCACTTCGATTACGTCAATCCGGATGCCCCGCGCGGCGGCACGCTCACGCTGGCCAACCCCGACCGGCGCACCAGCTTCGACAAGTTCAACCCGTTCACGCTCCGCGGTTCGGCACCGGCCGGTGTCGCCAGCCTCATGTTCGAGACGCTGGGCATCGGCAGCGGCGACGAACCCGCCACCGTCTATGGCCTCTTGGCCGACGACATTGCCGTGTCGCCCGACGGCACCTCAGTCACGTTCCACCTGAACCCGGCCGCGCGCTTCAGCAACGGCGATCCGGTCACCGCGCAGGACGTCAAATACTCCTTCGACACGCTCATCAGTCCGCAGGCCGCCCCCGGTTTCAAGGTGATGCTCTCCGACGTGAAGGGCGTGACCGTGCTCGATAAAAGCCGTGTGCGCTTCGACTTTCGCCGTGTGAGCCCCGACCTGCCGCTGTTGGTGGCGGGGGTGCCGGTGTTCTCGCCGAAGTGGGGCGTGGGCGCCGATGGCAAGCGCAAACCGTTCGACGCGCTGACCTTCGAGAAGCCCATCGGCAGCGGCCCGTACCTGATCGAGTCGTACGACGGCGGCCGGCGTATCACCTTCAAACGCGATCCCAACTACTGGGGCGATAACCTGCCGGTGCGGCGCGGCACGTTCAATTTCGAGCGCATCGCCTACAAGCTGTACACCGACGACATCGTGCGGCTGGAGGGCTTCAAGGCGGGCGAGTTCGACGCGATAACGGAGTACCGTGCGCGCAGTTGGGTGCGCAGCTACGTCGGCAAGCGCTTCAAGAGCGGCGAACTGGTCAAGCGCGAGTTCGGGCATCACAACGCGGCCGGCATGCAGGGCTTCATCTTCAACACGCGCCGCCCGATGTTTCAGGATGTGCGCGTGCGTCACGCGCTCGATCTGGCGCTGGACTTCGAGTGGCTCAACCGCCAACTGTTCTACGACCAGTACCAGCGCATTTACAGTTACTTCACCAACAGCGATCTCGCGGCGCGCGGCCTGCCTACGCCGGCTGAACTGAAGCTGCTCGAACCGTTGCGCGCGAAGCTCGACCCAGCCGTGTTCGGGCCGATGGTCGTGCAGCCGACGACGACGCCCCCCGCGAGCCTGCGCGAAAACCTGCGTCAGGCGCGCGAACTGCTCGCACAAGCGGGATGGACGTATCGCGACGGCGCATTGCGCAACGCGAAGGGGGAGCCGTTCGTGTTCGAGTTCATTGATGACGGCGGTTCGATGGGCCCGGTGGCAACGGCCTACGCGCGCAATCTGGCCAAGCTCGGCATCACGCTGAATTTCCGCACGAGCGACTTCGCGCTCTATCAAAAGCGCATCGAGACCTTCGACTTCGACATGATCTCGCTGCGCTTTCCTGACTCGCAGATTCCCGGCACCGAGCTGATCGACCGCTTCGGCAGTCAGTCGGCCAATGTCGACGGCTCGGATAACGTTATCGGCCTCAAGGACCCGGCCGTCGACGCGCTCGTGGCGGCGCTGGTGCGTTCCCATACGTATGAAGATCTGGTCGCATCGGCGCGCTCGCTCGACCGCGTGCTCTCGCACGGTTACTACATCGTGCCGCACTGGTTCTCGTCGACGCACCGCATGGCATACAAAAGCTATCTGCGCTTTCCCGACACGCTGCCGCTGTACTACACCGCCGATGGCTGGCTCATCGCAATGTGGTGGGATTCGCGAGTCGGCAAAAGTGCCGACCGCCACTGAACGCCAACTGAACGCCGGGCACCTACAGGAGCTGTTTTCCACCATGTGGTCCTACATACTCAAGCGTCTGTTGATCATGATCCCGACGCTGCTCGGCGTGATCACCCTGACTTTCGTCGTCATCCAGTTCGTGCCGGGCGGTCCGGTCGAACAGGTGATTCTCGAACTCAAGCATCGTGGCGGCGGCGGTGAAGCGAGCGGCGGGGGCAGCGGCAACAACTATCGCGGGCGCAACGGCGTCGATGCCCAGCAACTCGCCCAGATCAAGGCGCTCTACGGTTTCGACAAGACGCCTGCGGAGCGCTATTGGCTCATGCTCAAGCGCTTCGCGCAGTTCGATCTCGGTCAGAGCTATTTTCATCATCAGAGCGTGTGGTCGCTGATCGTCTCGAAGCTGCCGGTGTCGATTTCGCTCGGGCTGTGGACCTTCTTTCTGACGTATCTGATATCGGTGCCGTTGGGCATCGCCAAGGCGGTGCGCAACGGTTCTCGCTTCGACACACTCACCAGTCTGGTCGTGCTCGTCGGCTACGCCATCCCGGGCTTCGTGCTGGGCGTGCTGTTGCTTGTGCTCTTCGGTGGCGGCTCGTTTTGGCAGGTGTTTCCGCTGCGCGAACTCGTCTCCGACAACTGGGCCGAGCTGTCGTGGCCGGCGAAAATTACCGACTATCTGTGGCACATCACGCTGCCGGTGACGGCATCAGTGGTGGGCAGTTTTGCCGTGGTGACCATGCTCACCAAGAACGCGTTTCTCGATGAAATTCGCAAGCAGTACGTGCTGACCGCGCGCGCGAAAGGGCTCTCGGAGCGCAAGGTGTTGTTCAAGCATGTGTTCCGCAACGCGCTGATTCCGCTCATCACCGGTTTCCCGGCCGCGTTCATCGGCGCGTTCTTCGCGGGCAGCCTGCTGATCGAAACGCTGTTCTCGCTCGACGGGCTCGGCCGTCTGTCGTTCGAATCGGTGCAACGGCGCGACTATCCGGTCGTGCTCGGCTCGCTCTACCTGTTCACGCTGATCGGGCTTGTGACCAAACTCATCTCCGACCTGTGCTACGTGCTGGTCGACCCGCGCATTCAATTCGACCGACTGGAGCATTGACGTGAACCGATCCGACACGCCATCGCCGCGTCCGCCTGTTCCGTCGCTGCCGCCCGTTGCGGCACCTGCCCGCCCGTCATACCCATCGCGCTCGCCGCGCTGGCGTGTGTGGCGGCGCTTTCGGAGTGAGCGGCTCGGCTACTGGAGCCTCATCGTATTCGTCGTGCTGTTCGGCATCAGCCTGTTTGCCGAAGTGCTCTGCAACGACAAGCCGTGGGTGGTGCGCTACGAAGGCCAGTGGTACTTCCCGCTGGTCAAGACGTATCCCGAACGCACCTTCGGCGGCGACTTTCCCACGCCGACCGACTATCTCGATCCGTTCATCGAGAAGCGCATTCGCTCGGGCGACAATTTCGCGATCTATCCGCCGGTGCGCTACAGCTACGACACCATCAACTACTTCGCGAAGGTGCCCAATCCGGCGCCGCCGTCGTCCGAGAACTGGCTCGGCACCGACGACCGTGGCCGCGACGTGTTCTCGCGGTTGCTATACGGCTTCCGGTTATCGGTGATCTTCGCGTTGGCGCTCACGATCTCGGGCACGCTGCTGGGCATTCTGGCGGGCGCTGTGCAGGGCTTCTACGGCGGACGCATCGACCTGACGCTGCAACGGCTGATCGAAATCTGGGGCTCGCTGCCGGAGCTGTACCTGCTGATCATCTTCGCGTCGATCTTCGAGCCGCAGTTGTGGCTGCTCTTCGTGCTGCTGTCGCTGTTCGGCTGGATTGGGTTGTCCGATTACGTGCGCGCCGAATTCTTGCGCAATCGCCAGCTCGATTACGTGCGCGCGGCGCGGGCGATGGGGCTGTCGAACTGGCAGATCATCCGGCGGCATGTGCTGCCCAACAGCATGACGCCGGTCATCACGTTTCTGCCGTTCCGCATGAGCGGGGCGATTCTCGCGCTCACGAGTCTGGACTTTCTCGGCCTCGGGGTGCCGCCGCCGACGCCGAGCCTCGGCGAATTGCTGAGTCAGGGCAAGGCGAATCTCGATGCGTGGTGGATCTCGCTGGCGACGTTCGTGGTGCTCGTGCTCACGTTGTTGCTGCTCACGTTTATGGGTGATGCGCTGCGTAATGCGCTCGACACGCGCGTGGCCGACAAGCAGGCTGCCGCCGGGGGGGTAATGTGAGCGCGCCGCTGCTGAGTATCGAAAACCTGTCGGTGCGCTTTGGCGATACCGAGGTCGTGAAGGATCTGAGTCTTGCCATCGGGCGTGGCGAACGCGTGGCCCTCGTGGGCGAGTCGGGCTCGGGTAAGAGCGTGACGGCGCTGGCCATTCTGCGGCTGCTGCAAGACGCGCAGGTGGAAGGCAAGGTGCTGCTCGACGGCGTCGATCTCGCTTCGCTGCGCGAGCGCGACATGCGGGCGCTGCGCGGCAACGACATCGCGATGATCTTTCAGGAGCCAATGACTGCGCTCAATCCGCTCTATCCGATCGGTGAGCAGATTGCCGAGGCGCTGGAATTGCACGAGGGCTTGTCGCCGAAAGACGCCAAGGCGCGTGCCATTGCCTTGCTGCGACGCACGGGCATCCCCGAGCCGGAGCGTCGCGTTTCGCACTTTCCACATGAGTTGTCCGGCGGGCAGCGCCAGCGCGCGATGATCGCGATGGCGCTGGCATGTCACCCGAAGCTGCTGCTTGCCGATGAGCCGACGACGGCGCTCGACGTCACCATTCGCGCGCAGATCATGGAGCTTCTGCTGGAGTTGCAGCGTGACGCCGCCGCGACGCGCGGCATGGCGGTGCTGCTCATCACGCACGATCTGAATCTGGTGCGCCGCTTTGCCGAACGTGTGGCGGTGATGGAGAAGGGCGTGCTGGTGGAGTGTGCCGACACGGAAACGCTGTTCACCCAGCCGCAGCATCCGTACACGCAGAAGCTCATCAACAGCCGGCCGCAACGCGAGATTCACCCGGTCTTGCCGATTGCGCCGGTGTTGCTCGAAGCGAAAGGCGTGACCGTCGATTACTCGATCGCACAGCCGGGCATGCGCGGCTGGTTCAAGCGAGGCCTGTTCCGCGCGGTGCATCCCGTCGATCTGTCGTTGCGCCAAGGGGAGACGCTGGGCGTGGTGGGGGAGTCGGGGTCGGGCAAGTCGACGCTGGCGATGACGCTGCTGGGGTTGCAGCGGGCGAGTGCCGGCCAGATCGAGTTTTTAGGCGAGCCGCTGGCCAGCTACCGGGGCATGGCGCAGCGCACGTTGCGCTCGCATATGCAGATCGTGTTTCAAGACCCGTACGGCTCGCTGTCGCCGCGCATGACCATCGAGGAGATTGTCGGCGAGGGGCTGGCATTGCATCGCCCGCAGCAATCGGAGGCGGATCGCCGCGCGCGGGTGGCGGACGTACTCCGGGAGGTGGGCATCGACGCCCGCGCGATGTCGCGTTATCCGCATGAATTCTCGGGCGGTCAACGGCAACGTATTGCCATTGCCCGGGCGCTGGTCGTCGATCCGCAGATCCTCGTGCTCGATGAACCGACCAGTGCGCTCGACGTGTCGATTCAGCAGCAAGTGCTCCATCTGCTGGCGCAGCTACAGGTGAAATACAACCTGAGCTACCTCTTTATCAGTCACGATTTGGCCGTCATGCGGGCCATGGCGCACCGCGTGCTGGTGTTCAAAGACGGGCATCTGGTGGAGCAGGGCGATACGGAATCAGTATTTTTTGACCCGCAAAACGATTACACCCGGGAACTGGTCGCGGCTGCCATGTTGTAGTCCCCTCAAGTTGCGTGACGCCGCGGCGAAACATCGTGCAACGTCACGAAACGTCGGCTAAATCACAAGGGCTTGATTGTTAATGAAAATTTTCTGATTGTATTGATTGTTTTTTTCTATTACCTTTTGACATCGTGTGACGTTCACATTACTATCGCGTACCAATTAAGTTGAATATTCAACGAGTTAACCGAAGCGAAAGCGAGGGTAACCCCGAGATATCCGACATAGCACCAACGTAGTTGCACCTGACGAGCTACTCATCGGCCATCCGACACCCTCAACCCGGCGACCAATGCAGACGAAACCTAAGCGCACCCGCAAGACTCTCCTTCTCGCGTTCACTGCCGCTGGGCTCGTCACCGCCTCGTTGACGGCAAAGGCTGACGACTACAACAACGGCCCCTCGGCCGCCGCCCGCGCTGCGGCGGCTGCCATTCAGGCCGCTTCGCAAACTTCCTCCTCGACCTCCTCCAACGCCTCCTCGGGCGTGACGGGTATTGCAACGGGCGATACGCCGGTTGCCGCCGTGGAAGAGTCGCGTGTGCAACGTGCGCAAAAGCTGCTCTCGAATGTGACGGACAAGGCGTCGGACGTCGTACTTGGCGCGCTGAACTATATCGGCGTGCGCTACAAGTACGGTGGCAACACGCCGGACAGCGGTCTGGATTGCAGCGGCTTCGTGCGCTACGTGTTCCAGGACACGCTCAACTTCATGCTGCCGCGCCGCTCGGAAGAGATGAGCCAAGTGGGTGAGCGCATTGCCAAGACCGATCTGAAGCCGGGCGATCTGGTGTTCTTCAACACCATGCGTCGCAGCTTCTCGCACGTCGGTATCTATATTGGTGGCGACAAGTTCGTGCACGCCCCGGCCACCGGCGGCAAAATCCGCGTGGAAACGCTGAGCGAGTCGTACTGGTCGGCCCGCTACAACGGTGCGCGTCGCGTCGAAACGCTCAAGGCCAGCGCCGAGTTGTCGCGCGTCGAACAAATCTTCAAGAACGATCACCCGATGTAAGTGGCGGGTGTCCTTGGGCGAAATGCCGGGACGCCTCAGCCAAAAGCACAAAAGAAATGCCGCCCTCGGGCGGCATTTTTTATTGCGGGCGCTGATCGGGCGCTGATCAGGCGCTAATCGGGCGCTATGGGCTCAGCGGGCGGCTTGCTGGGTGCCGTTGGCGGCCTGTGCCTGCGCTTCGGCGAGCTTGCGCTGGATCTGCGGCCACTGTTGCGACACGGCTTCCTCGCCCGCCAGAATGGCGCGATTGCGCCCCTGAAAGTCCGAGGCGCCCATCTTAGCCAGCGACGGCCGGATGACCACGTCGGCGTTCTTCTCCAGTTCGTACTGCTTGATCGACTGGCCCATGATCGTGAACGTCTGCATCAGGATGTCGAACTGCCCCTGCGTCGCCTGCACGGTCGGGTTGGCCGAGATGTCGACCGCGATCACGAAGTCGGCCCCCATCTGACGCGCGTATTCGGCCGGCACCGGCGCCACGAGGCCGCCATCCACGTAATCGCGGTTGCCGATATGCACCGGCTCGAACACGCCCGGCACGCTGCTGGACGCCCGCACGGCCTGACCCGTGTTGCCACGGCGGAACAGGATCGGCGCGCCGCTTTGCAGGTCGGTGGCCACAATGCCGAGCTGACGCGGCATCTGTTCGATCGGACGGTCCTTGAGGATCTTATTGACGTACGACTGGAGCGCTTCGCCGCGCAGCATGCCGCGCGAGCGGAACGGCATGGTCCAGTCGCTGATCGAGGCCTCGTCCATCGTGGAGGCCAGACGGTTGAGCTGGAAGCCGTTCAGGCCCGAGGCGTACATGGCGCCGACGACACTGCCGGCACTCGTACCGACAACGATATCGGCGTGAATGCCACGCGCTTCCAGTGCCTTGATCACGCCCACGTGCGCAAAGCCGCGTGCGGCACCGCCACCGAGTGCCAGCCCGATCTTCAGGGGGCGGACAACCTTCGGCGGTGTGACCGGCGTGGCGGGTGTTGCCGGGGTCTGGGCGAGCGGCGTCGCGGGTGAGGTCTGGGTTGCCGGGGCGTTGCCACCGTTGGCGCTGACATCGACGGAGGGGGCGCTGGCGCAACCAGCCAACACGGCGGCCACGGTCAATGCCGCAAGCGTGGGGCGCACACGGCGCAAAGTGGGGAACAACGGCAACAAGGGGAGAACTCCAACAGGGCGGGACGGGCGAGTACGGCGGCAGGGGCACCGACGCGCAATTTTACGGCGATTGGAGCGTCGCGAATACCCATCAGTTCACTTTTGGCGCGGGAAGTCTAGGGGCGTCGACTTGTCCGGGGCTTTGCGGAACCTTCGGCGGCAAGGCCCGTCTTATCTGCCGCAACCCTCTGCTGTCCTTCTCCCCCTCCCGTATTGCCGCAACGATTCACTTGAAAATTGGTGAATATCGAAACAAATGCGAATAAGAATCATTTGCTTCTATATCAATATTTCATTATCCTGTTCCTCTGTGCAAAACCGTTCGCAGCCGGTGTTCGGCATTTTCAGCGACTTTCCACGCGCATTCGGACTCACACACACTCATTCACACTCACTATTTCTCCGGGGAACTGCCCATGAAGGCGACGACGATTGGCAAACTGACGCGACTGACGGTGCTGGGGGCCACGATGGCCGCGGCATTCGGCGCGCAAGCCGATACCGATAAGGTGCTGAATCTGTACTCGGCGCGTCATTACCAGACCGACGAGCAGCTTTACGGCACGTTCACCAAGCAGACCGGCATCAAGATCAATCGCATCGAAGCGGACGACGCCGCGTTGCTGGAGCGTCTGAAAGGCGAGGGCGCCAAGAGCCCGGCCGACGTGATTCTGATGGTCGATGCAGCGCGTCTGGCCAAGGCTGACGAAGCCGGGCTCTTCCAGCCGGTGAAGTCCGCCACGCTCGACGCACGCATTCCCGCCAAGCTGCACGCCGCCAGCACCAACAAGGGCACCGACTGGTATGGCTTCTCGACGCGCGCTCGCGTGATCGTCTACAACAAGGACAAGGTCGACCCGAAGACGGTGGCGTCATATGAGTCGCTGGCCGATCCGAAGCACAAGGGGCAGGTCTGCACGCGCTCGGGTTCGCATCCGTACATGCTGTCGCTGGTCGGCGCGCTGATCGCACGCGACGGCGCGGCGGCGACCACGAAGTGGGCGGAAGGCATGGTCGCGAACTTCGCACGGGCACCGCGCGGTGGCGATACCGATCAGATCAAGGCGGTGGCGACGGGGGAATGCGGCGTGGCGCTCGCCAACTCGTATTACTACGTGCGCATGGCGCGCTCGGACAAGCCGGAAGACAAGGCGCTGATGTCGAAGGTGGGCTTCCTGTGGCCGGATCAGGCTGGCGCGGGCACGCACGTGAACGTTGCCGGTGCCGGCGTGGCCAAGCACGCACCGAACCGCGATAACGCCGTGAAATTCCTCGAATACCTCGCCAGCGACGAAGCGCAGCAGTACTTCGCCAATGGCAACAACGAATGGCCGGCCGTGCCGACGACGAAGGTCGATAACCCGGCGCTCGCCTCGCTGGGCGACTTCAAGGCCGAGACGGTGCCCATCGGTACGATCGCAAAGAACCTGCCGGAAGCGCAGCGTATCCTCGATCGCGCGGGCTACAAGTAATACCGTGACGCGGCGCGGTTGACGCGTCGACTGCCTGCCAAATGCAAAGGGCGCCGGAGGATCTCCGGCGCCCTTTGTTTCTGGTGTGTCGGCGCGGGGCATTGCCGCCCTCGACGCCGATACTGATACCGATACCGATCGCGAAGCTTAGTCGACTGCTTCGTCTTCGTCGCCCGGTTGGTACATGTGATAGTCGCCGGTCGCGTATACGCCCTTGTACGGCGTCGGCGATTCGTCGTCGTGATCGACCGGATGCGTCTCGGCGATGCGCAGCGACGCGCGCACCTGCGGCGGCTCGCACTCGGCGATCAGGCGCAGGGCGTCTTCTTCGTTCTCGGCGACCACGTCGTATGTGGTGACGAATTCAGGGGCAGGGCCATCGGGATCTTCATCTTCGAGCGGCTCGTACCACTGGCCTTCGACGATCAGATGCATGGCCTTGGCCGTGTCCGATTGCTCGCCGCGCGCCGCGCGCAGCGACCAGAGGACGAGGTCGCTCCACTTGTAGAGCTGCACGGCGTCCAGTGCGGCGGCAAGTGCCTTCTCGTCGTCGCCCGATTGCTTGTAGGCGAGCGACAACTCCGCGTAGACGCCGGCCATGGATTCGTTGCTGCCTTCTTCGTCCCCTTCCTGGCTGTGCAGGGCGTTGAAGGTGTCGATGGCGGCTTGGGCGTCGCCCTGCGCGTTGAACAGATGCATGCGCAGTGCAATGGCGGCTTCGATGAACGCGTGGCCGTTCTGCGCCAGATAAGGGCTTTCGAATACGCGGTCGAGACGTTGATGCGCGGCCTCGCGATCGCCGTGACGCGAGAGGGCGTTGGCGTGGTTGAAGTCGATGATGACGACATCTTCGTCGGGCGCGGCGTTGCCGGCGGCGTCGTACGCTTCGACGGCGGCGGGGAAGCGGTCGAGGTCGGCCCGGAAGTTGCCGAGCAATTGCCACAGACGCCAGAGGCCCGATGCGCCGGCTTCCGCTTGGGCAACGCCGGACTCGAGCACGGTCACCGCCTGTTCCACCTCGTCCATTTCGGCATACGCGGCGGCCTGAATCTCATAGCCGCTCAGATGCTTCATCGCTTCGAGCTGTTTGCCGATTTCCAGTGCGGACTCCGGGTCCCCGGCCTCAAGGTGGTTGGCCGCTTCGGCTATCAGGTCGTTCGACAGATCGTCTTGTTCAGACATGGCAGATTCTCCATGGGGGCGAGGGATTGCGCCCATCATATAACAGGGTTCGTGACAGCCCGAAGCATGCCGGGGCGGTCGTGGAAGGCGGGGCGAAATAAAAAAGCCGCGACGGGCGTCGCGGCTTTTTGACGTGATGCGCGTCGGGCTATCAGCCGCCGCGGCGCATCAGGTCGAAGAACTCGGCGTTGTTCTTCGTCTGCTTGATCTTGCCAAGCAGGAATTCCATCGCTTCGGCCTCGTCCATGTCGTAGATCAGCTTGCGCAGCACCCAGATCTTTTGCAGGATCTCGGGCTTGATCAGCAGCTCTTCGCGACGCGTGCCGGACTTGTTCAGGTTGATCGACGGGTAGACGCGCTTTTCCGCGAGACGGCGCTCGAGGTGCACTTCCATATTGCCCGTGCCCTTGAATTCTTCGTAGATCACGTCGTCCATGCGGCTGCCGGTTTCGATCAGCGCAGTGGCGATGATCGTGAGCGAGCCACCTTCTTCGACGTTACGGGCTGCGCCGAAGAAACGCTTCGGACGTTGCAGCGCGTTGGCATCGACACCGCCGGTCAGCACCTTGCCCGACGCCGGGATCACGGTGTTGTAGGCGCGTGCCAGACGCGTGATCGAGTCGAGCAGAATGATCACGTCCTGCTTCATTTCGATCAGGCGCTTGGCCTTCTCGATCACCATTTCAGCCACTTGCACGTGACGCGTTGCCGGCTCGTCGAAGGTCGAAGCGATCACTTCGCCCTTCACCGAACGCTGCATTTCGGTCACTTCTTCCGGGCGCTCGTCGATGAGCAGCACGAAAAGCTTGGCTTCCGGGTGGTTGGTGGCAATGGCGTGCGCGATGTGTTGCAGCATCACGGTCTTGCCCGACTTCGGCGAGGCCACGAGCAGACCGCGCTGGCCCTTACCGATCGGGGCAATCATGTCGATGATGCGGCCCGTCACGTTCTCCTCACCGCGAATGTCGCGCTCGAGCAGCAGCGGCTTGTTCGGGTGCAGCGGCGTGAGGTTCTCGAACATGATCTTATGTTTCGAGGCCTCGGGCGGGTGGTCGTTGACCTTGTCCACCTTCACGAGCGCGAAATAGCGTTCGCCGTCCTTCGGCGTGCGCACTTCCCCTTCGATCGTGTCGCCGGTATGCAGGTTGAAGCGGCGGATCTGCGACGGGCTGATATAGATATCGTCCGTGCTGGCCAGATACGACGTCTCAGGCGAGCGGAGGAAACCGAAGCCATCCGGCAGCACTTCGAGCGTCCCGTCGCCATAGATGGTTTCGCCGGTCTTTGCGCGCTTCTTCAGAATGGCGAACATCAGCTCCTGCTTGCGCAGACGGTTAGCGTTCTCGATTTCGAGACCGTTCGCCATTTCTAGCAGCTCGGAGACGTGCTGGGACTTTAGTTCGGATAAATGCATACGGAGGTGCCGTCCGTTGGACGACAAGTGAAGGATCAGGGAAAAGTGAGCGAACGCTCGAAGAACTTTGGGATGCTTTGTGGCGGATTATATAGCAAGCAGCGCGCGGCGCAAGCGTTGCACCGTCGGCGGGGTGCCGGGCTGTCGCGCTGCGGCGACAAAGGCCCCGGCACCTGCTGCCATCAACCCGTGATTACAGGTTGTTGTCGAGGAACGCCGTCAGTTGCGATTTCGACAGTGCACCGACCTTCTGGCCAGCCACAGCGCCGTTCTTGAACAGGATCAGCGTCGGGATACCGCGGATGCCGAACTTGCCCGGGGTGCCCTGGTTGGCATCGACGTCGATCTTGGCGATCTGCACCTTGTCGCCGTATTCCTTGGCCACTTCTTCCAGAATCGGGGCGATCATCTTGCACGGACCGCACCATTCTGCCCAGAAGTCGAGCAGCACCGGCTTGTCGGATTTGATGACGTCCGCTTCGAACGTGCTGTCGGAGATGTGTTTGATGTTTTCGCTCATGAGTGTTTTACGCCTCGTCTATCTATTCGGAAACGCTTCGGGAAAACGGTACCTTCGTGCCTCGTTTTCGCCTGCGCCGGAGATGTCGCTCGGCCTTGTGCCCGGGCGTTCATTCTCCATATGGAGGCTGCAACAGCGTGATTCAATAGGACGCGTCATTGCAGTTTGCGGTCATATTAACGGAAATCGCCAAGGCTTGCGCGCGCCGCCCCATAAGGAAAATGCCCTCGCCAGAGGGCCGTTGCAGGCCACTCGGCAAGAATAGCGCTTCTGTTGGCGCGTCGACTCTGGTAGAATCTTTTCCTGACGGGCCTCCTCGCATGGTGGCGCGGCCAATCTGGTCAGGTCGGGAACGAAGCAGCCACAGCCGTTTTCTACCAGTGCCGAGGGTCAGGCTCGTCACCTTACCTCCTTGTTTTATCGAAGTTCTCCGCGCGTTCTGCGCAATGCTCTCTCCCTAGAAGTTCTCCCTCGAAGTCACGTGTTTCAAACCCGAAATGCCGGTTGGCGTTCGTCTGTCGTCATGCGCCCGATCATGGCTTGCCGCTATCGACGCAATGGGTTTTCGTGCGTCTCGCGCGGGGCGAACGGGCGCGGTAGAATCGCGCAACATTTTTTTCTATCGCACCGATAGTCTCCTCAATTCGTCGGCGTCATTCCCCGCGCGGCGAGGTGAGGTTCCGGGCCGGATCGACGCCTGATCGGGCGACGTCCAACGGTGCGGAAGCTCACCGCCGAACTGTTACAATTTGGCATGACCTATCAAGTACTCGCGCGCAAATGGCGCCCCAAAGGCTTCTCGACCCTGGTGGGCCAGGAGCATGTCGTGCGTGCGTTGACGCACGCGCTCGAGCAACAGCGCCTGCATCACGCCTATCTGTTTACCGGCACGCGCGGCGTGGGCAAGACAACGCTCTCGCGCATTCTGGCCAAGGCGCTCAATTGCGAGACGGGGATTACGGCGCAGCCGTGCGGCGTTTGCCGGGCATGCCGTGCCATCGACGAAGGGCGCTTTGTCGACTACGTCGAAATGGACGCGGCCTCGAATCGCGGCGTCGACGAGATGACCTCGCTGCTCGAAAAAGCGGTCTACGCGCCGGCAGACGCACGCTTCAAGGTCTACATGATCGACGAAGTGCACATGCTCACCGGTCACGCGTTCAACGCGATGCTCAAGACGCTTGAAGAGCCGCCCGCGCACGTCAAATTCATTCTCGCGACGACCGATCCGCAAAAGATTCCGGTCACCGTGCTCTCGCGCTGCCTGCAATTCAATCTGAAGCAGATGCCGGCGGGGCACATCGTTTCGCATCTCACGACCATTCTGGGCGAAGAGGGCATCGACAACGAGCCTCAGGCCCTGCGTCTGCTCGCGAAAGCGGCCAGCGGCAGCATGCGCGATGCGCTTTCGCTGACCGATCAGGCGATCGCCTATGCGGCCGGTCCGCTCACGGAAGTTGCCGTTCGCGGCATGCTCGGCGCCATCGATCAGAGCGTGCTCGTGCGTCTACTCGATGCCCTGAAAGACGGCTCGCGGACCGACCTGATTGCCGTGGCCGACGAAATGGCCGAACGCAGCTTCTCGTTTGCCGCGGGTTTGCAGGATCTGGGCAGTCTGCTGCACAAGATCGCGCTGGCGCAATTCGCGCCGGACGCCGTCTCGGACGACTGGCCCGAAGCGGCCGACGTGCGCCGGCTCGCCGAAGCGATTTCGCCGGAAGCGGTCCAGCTCTATTACCAGATCGCCACGCGTGCGCGCGGCGAGTTGGGCCTCGCGCCCGACGAATACACCGGTTTCTCGATGGCGCTGCTGCGCATGGCGGCGTTTACGCCGTTGCTCGCGGGCGGGACGCTGGCCGAATCACCCACACCCCACGCGGCACCGCGCGCGGCAGCACCCGCTGCTGCTCCTGCGCCTGCGAGAGCGCCGCAAGCTTCTGCACCGGAACCGATGCGTTCGGCGGCACCTCAGGCGCCCGCGGCACAGCCCGAAGTGCGCCGAGCACCGGCAGCGCGCGCGACGGCACCGACCGATGGCGCAGGCGCGCCGATGTCGCCGGCCCGGGCCGCGCTTGCTGCGCTCAATGCCGGTCGCAAGGGCGCCGGTGGCAGAACGTCGGGTGGCGCGAGCGGCTCGTCGGCGGGTCGCAGCGCTTCACGTCCGGCAGACGATGCCCCGGCCGGCGCCGACCCGGAGCCCGAGCCTGCTTCCGCCGGCATAACCCCGGCTCCGGCACCCGCGCCGGCGGCCGCACCCCGCGCCTGTGTCTTTCGTGAAGCGGACGGCAACGCCCCCGTCTTCACTGGCGAATGGCCGGCACTGGCCGCCGAATTGCCCGCGCGCGGTCTGGCGCGGGAACTGGCGTTCCAAAGCGAACTGACCGAAGTGGCCGGCCGTGCGCTGCATTTGCGCGTGCCGCTGCGTCAGCTGGCCGATTCAGCCACCGCAGACAAGCTGCGGCAGGTGTTGTCCGAACATTTCGGCGGCGACGTTCAGGTCCATGTCGAACTGGGACAGGTGGGCACCACTGCCGCATCGCTCGCTGCGGAAGCGGCGGCGGCCCGGCAACGGGCGGCCGAACAGGCCATCGCCGACGATCCGCTGGTGCGTGAACTCATCGACGAATTCGACGCTCAAATCCTGCCGAACAGCATTCGGCCGGTACAATAAGCGGGTTCGCAATCGCGCAGTCGACGCGACTCGCTATACATCCAATAATCTCTCTATTGCCTAACGCGTCCGCACGCGCACTACTCAGGAGTCAAGATGCTGAAAGGAAATATCGCGGGCTTGATGAAACAAGCTCAGCAAATGCAGGAAAACATGAAGAAGATGCAGGAGCAACTCGCCCTGATCGAAGTCGAGGGTCAGTCGGGTGCCGGTCTGGTGAAGGTTGTGATGACCTGCAAGAACGACGTGCGTCGCGTGACCATCGACCCGAGCCTGCTCGCGGACGACAAGGACATGCTCGAAGACCTCGTGGCTGCCGCCTTCAACGATGCCGTGCGCAAGGCCGAAGCGACCGCGCAGGAGAAGATGGGAGGCATGACCTCCGGTCTGCCGCTGCCGCCGGGCTTCAAGCTGCCGTTCTAACGTTATAAGCGAAGGAAAGACGACGCATGCGCCAGCTTTCGAGCCTGCAGGAACTCGTCGACGCCCTGCGCGCGTTGCCGGGTGTCGGGCCGAAGTCCGCCCAACGCATGGCCTATCACCTGCTGCAACGCGACCGTCAGGGCGCCGTGCGGCTGGGTGAGGCGCTGGTGCAGGCGTCGGAGCAGATTCGCCATTGCGCGCGCTGCAACACCTTCACCGAAGTGGAAGTCTGCGAGACGTGCCTCGATCCCGAGCGCGACACGAGCCTGTTGTGCGTGGTGGAAACCCCCGCCGACCAGAACATGCTCGAGCAGACGATGACCTTCAAGGGGTTGTACTTCGTGCTCATGGGTCATCTCTCGCCGCTCGACGGCGTGGGCCCGGGCGAGATTCATTTCGAACAATTGATCCGCCGCGCCACCGACGGCGTGGTCAAAGAAGTGGTGCTGGCCACCAACTTCACCAACGAAGGCGAGGCCACGGCCCACTACCTCGGGCAGATGCTCAAGGCCCGTGGTTTGCGCGTGAGCCGGCTGGCTCGCGGCGTGCCCGTGGGCGGCGAACTCGAGTACGTGGACGCCGGCACCATTGCCCGCGCAGTCCTCGACAGGCATACGCTCTGAGCATGACGCGCGCGTGACGCCACGGGTGTTTGCGCGTAGGTACTGCTCCTCTCATCCAATCGGATTAGCTGTTTCTCGCTATTTCTGGGCATACCCCGGTCTTCTAGACTGAACCTGCCGACTCGGGGACCCAAGGAATACGGGGAAGACCATAACTCCCAAGCGGCGTGGGGCCGTATACCTGTCGCGTCAAGCCGGTCGAAAAACCCGGTCACCCGCGCAGGCACTGCTTAGGCAGGGAGTTAAGGTATGGCTAACGATACCGGGCGCACCCTGATTTACGCTTCCCGAAAGCACAACGACGGTCTGTTGTCGTTTTTGGGCGAGCAAGGCTGGCAAGTTGTGCCGGCCAAGAGCGCCAGCGACGTCGGTCGCATTCTCAATCCCGGGGTTACCAGCGCAGCACTCATCGACCTGGCGAGCGGTTATTCCGATCGCGAGCTCGGCGCTTTCGAGTCCTGCATGCAGCCGGCGACCGTCGGCTGGGTTGCTGCCACGAATCCACAACAGCTCACGACGACGTCGGTGCGCCGGCTGATTCGCGACTATTGCTTCGACTACGTAAATGTTCCGTGCACGAACGATCAGCTCGCGCACTCGATCGGTCACGCCTGGGGCATGGCCTCGCTGTGCGAGGTGCCCGTCATCTTCACGCCGCAAGTCGGTGGCGACCAGGAAATGGTCGGCACCTGCGAGGCGATGCAACTGCTATTCCGCACCATCCGCAAAGTGGCCAACACCGACGCGCCAGTGTTTATTTCGGGCGAGTCGGGCACCGGCAAGGAACTGAGCGCGGTGGCGATTCACGAGCGCTCCTTGCGTGCCAAGGGGCCATTCGTGGCGATCAATTGCGGCGCCATTCCGCCGCACCTGATGCAATCCGAACTGTTCGGCTACGAGCGCGGCGCTTTCACAGGGGCCAACGCCCGCAAGATCGGCCGGGTGGAAGCGGCGAACGGCGGCACGCTGTTCCTCGATGAAATCGGTGACCTGCCGATCGAGAGTCAGGCGAGCCTGCTGCGCTTTCTGCAACAGGGCGCCATCGAGCGACTCGGCGGCCACGATGTCATTCCGGTGAATGTGCGGGTGATGTCCGCGACGCACGTCGACCTCGAAGAAGCCGTGAAAGAAGGGCGCTTCCGCGTCGACCTGTATCACCGCCTGTGCGTGTTGCGCGTCGACGAACCGCCGCTGCGCGCGCGTGGTCAGGACATCGAAATTCTGGCCCATCACGTGCTGCAACGTTTCAAAGGCGATAACCATCGCAAGATTCGCGGCTTCACGCAGTGTGCGGTGCAAGCCATGTATGAGTATCACTGGCCCGGCAATGTCCGTGAGCTCATCAACCGTGTTCGCCGTGCCATCGTGATGGCTGACAGCCGCATGATTTCGGCGAAAGATCTCGACCTGTTGCCGTGGGTGCCGACGCTGGTACGCACGCTCGAAGAAATTCGTACGGAAGCCGAACGAATTGCCATCGAACAGGCCTTGTTGCGTCACTGCCATCGTCTGACCGACGTGGCGGCAGAGTTGGGAATTTCGCGTATTACGCTGTATCGACTGATGTGCCGATATGGATTGCGTGGTGATGAATCGGGCGTGCCGGCCTGATATCTTCTGGCGAAGAGAGGGCGGCCGTCCTGCGTTGAGCAGGGCGGTCGTTTCTTTTTGGGCTCCTGATTACTCCCGATTCCGCCTGATGATCGGCCCGTCTTGTGCACTATCTCCCCCCAAAAAAGCAGTGGTTTTCGACGCGTACTCGTCGTTCGCGAGCCTTGCCATCGCCAATAACGACGGGGCTTGCGGGCGACTCTGACGGCGCGCGCCGTCGTACGCATTGCGTTGTCTCGAAGCGCGAGAGATTGTGCGGTGCAGTGCTGGTTCAACGTGACGTGAGCGATGTCATGGCGCGGTCACCTTGCCGTCATGTCGAGGGGTACGAAGTTTCAGCGGTTCGGGCACTACGGGTTGTCCCGCGAACACATCAAAGATGAAACATCCGGGGCGTCGGCAGGCCTCGCGTTGCCAAGCGCCGGGTGTGACGCTGCCATGTCGTTTGACGGGGAGAGGCCGATTCTGCCGCAAATCTGTCACGCAAGACCCTTGTGTATAGGGCATTTCCGAAAGACGTCGTTGACGACGCCGACATCCCTCGCGGTTCGGCATGTCTGCCGGCGACGCGGCAAGCGTGACAAAAGTGGCCGGAACCGCATGACGTATCAATGCTGAAACGTTTTCGGACACGGCGCCTGTCGCGCCCGCTGGCGAAAAATAAAAGTCTTCATGTTTTCAAGCACTTGAGCGTTGTGGCACGGAAGTCGCTTTATAGACTCGGGCAAGGAGGGCACAGCGATGCGAATTCTCACCACCGAAATGCAATACCGAGTACGACAAGGCGCAGGCGCAATGGGCGCTGCCATCGTCGTGACGCTCGGTCTGTGCGCTGCACCGGCGCAGGCGCAGGAAGCGGCCCCCGCCCTGAGCGCCCCGCGCATGCAGATTGCAATGCTCACGGGTTCCATGGTGCCGCCGTCGGCCGCCGTGACGTCTGTGACGGCCATGATGACGGCAACGCCGATCAGCGACGCTGATGTGGCGGTGTCTGCCGGCCCGGTTACCGAACAAACTGCCGCGCAAGCCCCGGCCGATGAACCGGCCGCCATTGCCGCCAGTGACGACAGCAATACGAACAGCCACAACGATGCCGGACTGAGCAAGGTACCGCTTGCCGCAGCGCGCATCGACGACGAACAACTCGGCAACCAGCGCGGCCGCAATTTGCAGGGCGGCTCGATGGTCAAGTCACCCGGCATGACACTCGCGAATGGCGTGACGCTGTGGGACGAACTGCCCGGCGCAGTGACGCCGACACCGCGTCCGCAGCAACTGTCGAACGGCGTGAACAACGTTCAGGTCACGCGTGTGACCTACACCACCCGGTGAACGACATGATCAACACTTCAGCGATGCAGGCCGGCAACGTGATCGCCACGATGCTCATGGCAATTGCCCCGGCACTGCTTCCCGCCACCGCCCGGGCCGAACCGGCCCCGCCGGGAGACATCGTGATCGAGCGCAACATCGGGCCGGAGTACGTCGGACGGCAACTGCCGCGCGTCCAGAACCCGATTGGCATCTCGGTACCGGCTTTCCCGATGGGCCCGTTCAACACCGCGATGGGCGCCGTCAATCAAGTCACCGATGGTGAATTGACCGGCCGTGCTTCGGTGGGCTTGATCTCGGGTGCCGTGCAGTCGGGCATCAATCCGGTGATGGGTGTGCTGGTGGGCAATGCCCGCGGTGGCAACGCGTTGAATTCTTCGAACGGTGTCGGTGGCGGTTTTGCCGGCGGCTCGGGCGGTGGCGGCGGTATCGGCAGCATCGGCACGCTGGTGCCGTCGGTCATCAACTCGGCCCTGGCGCCGTTGACTAGCATGGGTGCTGCGGGAGTCGCCAAATGAGCGCGTATCGCGACATTCGACGCCTGCACGGCGCACCGCTCAAGGTCGCCGTGGCCATGGTTCTCGCCGCCGGGTTTGCCGGGACGGCTTCTGCGGAAGACATCTACATCGTGAACGGCCAGCTCGCCGGCACGAGCGCAACCGTCGAAAGCGGCGTTGCGGTGGGCGTGACCGGCGCACTGACCGTGAATCAGGCGGCCGGGCTGAACAACGCGCAAGCGAACAGCGCGCTGATCGCCAACGGTGGCAGCGTGACGCTCGGCACGTCGAGTACCAATCAGGCAGCCGTCGTCACGAGCACGACAGGTGCCGCGAGCGCGGCAATTCAAGGCAACGCATTTTCAGGCACGTCCGGACTGGTGCAGGTGAACCAGGCGAGCGGTGCCGGCAATCTTCAACGCAACGCTACGGTCATTGTGATGGGCGATGCGGCTGGAGTGGCGAGCGTATCGGATACGGCACTATCCGCTGCGATCTCCAAGGGTGGCCCGGCTGGGCACGACAACCTCAACGATCAGTTCCGTACGGCATCGATTTCCGGTGACGCATTCCGGGGCGCGAGCGGGGTGGTGCAAGTGAACCAGTCGGCTGGGATAGGCAATGTAACCGCAAATGTTTTTGTGCTCCGTCCCCCGGCGGGCACAGCTTTTTAACTGGGTAACTCTCTCGTCAAGGAGATGGTCATGAAAACGAAAGCAATTGCAGCGGCTGCACTGCTGGTAGCAACGGGTACCGCTATGGCGTCACCCAATCACCAGCAATATAGCTTCTCGTTCATCGGCAATGAAACCAACGTGCTCAACCTGGTCGGCATTTTCGGTCTGGTCGGCATTCGCGGCTGCGTCACGGTGGACAATACCGGCAACGCCGTCGTGCAAAGCAACCAGAGCGTAGACGTCCACCACGTGAACCTGAAGGGGCCGCTGCTTGGCAACTACACGACGGGTCACGTGACGTATGGCGTCGACGCGAAGACCACGACGGTTTCGGATCAGGGTAGCGCTTACCTGCTGGCAGGCAAGACCACCACCCACTACGACAACTCTACGTCGTGGGTGAATGCCAGCGCTAGCGGCCATCTGAATACGAACAGTTCGTTCCAGGCCGGTGCCGGTTATGTGGCAGGGCAGTCCAGCTCGGGTTCGGGTGGCTTCATCGCAGGCGGCGGGTATCAATACTCGAACATCGCCGGCGGCGGAGGCATCATCGGTGGCGGCGTGCTGCCGTTGCCGGGCGGTCTGGCAATTTATGGCGGTTACCTCGTCGGCAACTTCGGCGCGGGTCAGGGTTCGGCTTGGGGCGGCTACGCCTACGGCCAGCAATCGCAGCAGGCTGCCGGGTTCCTGGCAGGCGGTTTCCTGAACACGCAGAAGAGCTTCGATGCCGCGTTTAATGCCGTCGTGAACCATGGCAACGCTTCAGTGGAGAGCGACTCGATCGCCGCCGGTGCGCTGTGGGGCTTCTCGAACACCTACACGGTGGCAACCACGTGGACCAAGGGCGCTATCACGTTCCATACCAACACCGCCGTCTATCAAACGATGGGTGCGACGCTGGGTGGTGGTGCACTGGCTAACGCCAACGGCAACATCGGTGTGAACGTGGCCGCAGGTGCCGACAACGCGCAGGCGAACAACGTCGCGATCGCTTCGCTCAACGCTCAGCCGGTGTATGCCTCGGCTCAAGTGTTTGCGAACCAGTCGTCGAAGGGTTCGGCCAGCCTGTCGCAGTTCTATGTCACTTCGAGCGTGGGTGATGGTGCCCTCGCCGGTGCGACCGGGAACGTCGGCGTGAACGTGGCTTCGGGTATCGGCAACGTGCAGCAAAACGGTCTGGCTGCGGCAGTCTCGCAAGGGGCAACCGGCTGGTACAAGGGCGGCGCGGCCAACTCGACGGCTCAAACCGACCAAAAGGCTGGCATGAAGGCCTCGGGCGACTTCATCGCCAATGCTTCGCTGGGCGCAGGTGCACTCGCCTGGGCTAGCGGCAACATCGGCGTGAACGTGGCTTCGGGCATCGGCAACGTCCAGAGCAACAGCCTTGCCATCTCGGCAATCAAGTAAGGTGTGCAACCGGTCCGGGGTCTCCCCGGACCGGTTTTTTCATGAGGTGTGTCATGAATGATGCGCGTCGTGCCGCAGTGAGGATCGCTACCGTTTGCGCTCTGGCGTGCGCAAGCGTGGCCGGGCACGCGCAGTATGCATCGGTGAACCTGGAGTCTTCGACTGGCGTACCGGCGGTCAAGACGATGCGTTCGTTCAAGTCGATGCACTACGTGAATCTGGTCCAGCAGGAATACGACTTCAGTTGTGGTTCCGCAGCACTGGCAACACTGCTGCGCTACGGCTACGGGATCGATATCCCCGAGCCGGAAATGATTCAGAAGATGATGGTCTTCTCCAACCCGGACACCGTCATCAAGAATGGGTTCTCGATGCTCGACATGAAGAAATTCGTCGAGACGCTCGGGCTCGAGGGGCGAGGCTTCAAGGTGGACATCAACGCGCTGTATGACCTGAAGATCCCGGTCATCGCGCTCATCGATGTCAACGGGTATCAGCATTTCGTGCTCATCAAGGCGGCCAGAGACGGGCGCATCTTCGTGTCCGACCCCGCGCTGGGCAACCGAATTATCGAGCAAGCCGATTTTGCCAAGCAGTGGAATGGCTTGGTCCTGGCGGTCATCGGCAAGCCGTTCCTGGAGGATTCTCCGCTACTCAAAGGAAACGAGTCCCTGGCGGTCAAGTTGCGCGACAGCGCCTTGACGACCGGGACGACAGCGACCCCGATGGTGGACTTCGGCATCATCCGGTCGAACCTGTTTTGAGACCAGAACATCATGAACCGTTACGTCCCGATGCTGGCCATCCCGTTCCTCGTAAGTGCCGTGCCGGCATTTGCGTCGAGCGTGGTGCCCGATAGCTGGCAGGCCGTCGGTGACGACGTGCTCGCACAAGCCACCGGCAAATACGCGCAGCAAAACATGATCACGGGCTTTCAGCTCGTGATGCAGTCGCAATGGCAAATGCCGACCGGTGCCAGCCTTGCGGCGACCGGCGTGCTCGGTGTGAGCCAGAACGCCAATCACACGGGTTATCAGGTCCAGACAGCTGCCGCCACCGGCATCATCCCCGGTCTGGTCAACGCAACGACGCCGATCACACAGGCTGCGGCGGGTGCCGCGAGCGTGCTGGTCAATGGTGTCGCACAGATCACGCAGGTGGCCGGCGACGCGAACAACGCGCTCAACAGGGCCACCATTCAGTACGCCCCGGGCGTCTCGCTGTCGATGCTGGTGCCGACCAGCGCGCAAGGGCAGAGCAACTCGCAAACCACCGTGGGCAACCTGAGCGCCAGTGTGGCGATCACCTCGGCGGGCATGCAAATTGCATTGAATACGCCCAACGGCAATCTCGGACAGAGCGTTGCCGGCGGTGCCGGTGGTGCGATGAATCAGATCATGCAGGTCGTACAGGTCGCAGGCAACGCGCAGCAGGTGATGAACACGCTGCAATTGAATCTGCAAACGAATCCGCTCACGTCGAACGCCCTTCGACAGGTCGGCGTTCAGAACGCAATGGCGAACATGGTCGCCGTGCGTCGCTGAACAAGCAGGTGGCTCTCGTCGGCACCGTAACGTTACGCATCTCGGACATTACGTAACGTTACGGCGGCAACGAGAAGCCGGCAGCGCCCGGGGCAGGTCGCGGGCGCCATGATAACCAAGGGGCAACGCCGCATGAAAGTCGATGCAGGCAGTCGATGCAGGCAGTCGATGCCGGCAACCGATGCTGAACCGCGATCGCTGCGGGGCGGATCGGTCGGCGAGCGTGGCGAACAAGAGGGTGACGTCGTCAGGGTTCGCAAGAACGCAAAACCACCTGCACGCGTCGCTCCGCAGTCGAGCAGCAAGGACAACCGTCGTTTGGAAACACGTGTTTGTTGGATTGCGCGCGGCATGTCGTCGCGAGGCGCTCGCCGCACTTTTACCCGGGGGGGATCATGAAGACTCACCGTTTTTTTCCCGTTGCCGCCATTACTTGGGGTGTACTGCTTTTCACGCTATCGGCCCAGGCTCAGGAGCATACGGACCCATCGCCGGATAACCGTCTCCAGATGTTGATGGACATGGTTGACCGGCAGCAGCGGGAAATTTCTTCTCTGAAGCAACGCCTGACCGACATCGAGATGGCGCAACGTGGTCGCGGGCTCACCGCCTGGGACACTGCGCAGATCGCGCAAGTCTCGCCCGGTGACGGCTCCGCCGCCGGCTCGGCGGGTACGCCGGGCGGTGGCGCGGCGGGCGCAGCTGGCCCGACGTCCGCCACGCCGATCGGCGAAACGCAGCAGATGCAAAAGAGCACGAGCGACTCGCAACGCACGCCGGCGGAAGAGGCGGTGGTGCAGGCGCAGCACGCACCGCTCTTCGATCGCAAGCTCACCATCGACGCCGGTATCAGCTACAGCTACTACGATCGCCGGCAACTCGTGCTGAGCGGCTTTCTCGCGCTCGATGCCATCTTTCTCGGTCAGTTGAATCTCGGCGAAACCAAAGCTAACGTGTGGACGTTCGACGTCAACACGCGCTACGGGATCAACGACCGGCTGAGCGTGGCGTTCGACGTGCCGTACCTGTATCGCAACTCCGACTTTATTTCGGGCGGGGTGGGTGGCGCGTCATCGGCGATCAGCGATATCAGCAAGAACTCGGCGAACATCGGCGACGTGAACGCGTCGTTGTATTACCAGATCGTCAAGGAATCGCAGAACTGGCCCGACATCGTCGCGTCGTTGCGTGTGACCGCGCCGACCGGTACGTCGCCGTTCGGCATCAAGCTCGGCACGCCCGACCCGACCAACAACAACCTGACCACGCCGTCGCGGCTGCCCACGGGTAACGGCATCTGGGCGTTCACGGCCGGGTTGTCGTTCCTGCGCACCTACGATCCGATCGTGTTGTTCGCGAACGTGGCTTACACCTACAACGTGGCCCGCACGTTCGACGACATCTCGACCATCGAAGGCACGACCACGCCGGCGAAGGTCAAGCTCGGCGACATCGTGCAGGTGGGCGCCGGGATGGCGTTGGCGCTCAACGATAAGACGGCCCTGTCGATTTCGTACTCGACGGCCATCTCGCGCGCCACGAAGACGGCGACGCCGGGCGGGCCCTACACCACGGTGGCGGGCAGCACGACCAACGCGGCGTCGCTCAACTTCGGTATCAACTACGCGATCGACAAGCACTGGACGGTCAACGGTTACGTCAACGCCGGGATGTCGCCGGACGCACCGAACTACGTGATCGGGGTGCGCTTCCCGTACACGTTCTGATGATGAAAAAAAGCCCGGCCGAGGTTGGCCGGGCTGTTTTGCCGGTGACGGTGTGAAGCGCTCAGCGTGGCATGCGTGACGATGTGGCGCTGATATTCAGGCTGGTTTTTTGCAGATTATTTTGCGCACTGGCAACGATGGTGCGTGGCAGATTCGACGTCGATGCCTGCGTGGGTTTCGGCGACGGGACGGGTGGAATCACTTCGTCCCACAGGCGCACGTTGTTCGCCGTTGTCATGGTCGCGTTGACTGGGGCAATCGCCGAAGCGGCGCCGCCGGACACGTTGGACACGACAAGGGTGCGTTGAGCGTTGGTCGCGCGAGTGCTGTTGAGCAAAGCATCGCTCACCGCGATCGGCACGGCGCCAACGTCCAGCGAGTCGGCATAAGCCGGTGCGGTGAAGCACGCAGCGGCCACGCAAAACATGGCAGTGCGCGTCTTGCTGACGAAGATGTGTGACATGGCGTGCCCCCCGGCCTCCGCATGCTGTTCTCGCGATATTGGCTGTATTTTATTGCGCGTTTACAGAAAGGAAAGGGGAAAAAAGTAATAGCTTGCTTTCGTTTGTTTGAGTAATTAATTTACGCAAATTGCGTTTTGTCGCGCAAAGGCAACATCGATGGGCGTCACAGGTCCGCTGGCTCGCCGTTACGCGGGCTTCACGCATAAACTGCTCGGACAACGAGGTGACGCCTGACACGTAAAACCGGATCACAAAAGACTGAAGACTTCTTCGGTTTTTTGCTGGCGGCGCGGCCGGAAAGCGGGGCCGCAGTCCGTAGAAAACATGACAAAACGGCGGGCGTCACAAAATTAGCGGTAAACGGGAAGTGGGGAACGGCGGCGCAGAGGCCGACCGGATCGACAGGGGAAACCATGCGTGTGCTGGTCGTGGGTGAGGCTGCCACCTGGCTGAGCGGCCTGCAAGTCGCGTTGCAAACCGAGGCGAACGCGACGCCACCAGTACTGCGTCACGTGGACGATGTCACGGGACAGGACTGGCTTTGGCTGCGCGAACTGCCGTCGCGGCGTGCGCTCGTGCTCGACGAGTCGATTGCACGCACACCCGCCGTCGACACCTTGTGCGCGGTGGCGAGCGAATGCACGCCGCCGGTGCCGGTGATCGTCGTCGGCGATGCGGGTTTTCCCGATGAAATCATTCGCTGGCTACAGGCCGGCGTGACGGCGTGCCTGCCATGGCCGAACTCGCTCGCGCGGATTCGTTCGGTCTTCGATATGGCCTTCTCGGGTGGCCGTTACGTGCCCGAAGAGGCGCTTTCGGCGTTGCTCGTGCTGTGGCGTCAGGAGGCGCTGGGCGAAGCGCTGCCCCTCTCGCGCATGCCCGTGTTTCCGCTCGGCGGCGATAAGGCGACGCAGTTGGCCGAGTCCGCGCTGCTGGGCATCTCGCAGCGTCAGTACGAAATTCTCGCGCTTTTGTCGCGTGGGTTATCGATCAAGACCATCTGTCAGCAACTGGTGATCTCCGAAGGCACCGCCAAGACGCATGTCTCTGCCCTGTACCGGCGGCTCGGTGCACGCAATCGCGGCGAGGCCATCTACATCGCGGCACAGCGCGGCGCGCGGCATCTCTTCGAGACGTGACCGACGCGCCCGTCCGCATCTGTCGTTCCTCATTCGCCGTCTCTAGTCTCTATTTCGTACCGCAAAACAACGTCCCCACCGGATAGTACTCATGCGGATGGCCGAGTGCGTGCACTCGCATTACCATAGGCGTTCGTTTGCCAACACGTTGGTAGCGTTGGTAGATATTGGCAGCCAATTTTTGAGGTGTCCTGCTCGCGCGCAGGGCGCTGGCGTTGACGGCAATGCCCGTCGATGAAGCACAGGAGTCCACGTTGTCCAAGTCGTTCGAAGCTTCCCGCTCACCGCAGGCCGCTCAGGCCACTACCGCTGCCGGTACGTCGTCCACTCAAACCCAACTGCCTCCCGATTCCACGGCTTCCACGGCTTCCACTGGCGCGACAGCCGCTGCTGGTGCTGCCGGCTTGCCGGGGAAGGGTGCACTCGCTGGCGTGAAGGTGCTCGAACTGGGCACGCTCATCGCGGGGCCGTTCGCCGCACGTATGCTCGGCGAGTTTGGTGCCGAAGTGATCAAGATCGAAGATCCGGAGCACGGCGACCCGTTGCGCAAGTGGCGCAAGATGCATCCCGACGCGGGCGGCACGTCGCTCTGGTGGGCCGTGCAGGCGCGCAACAAAAAGTCGGTCACGGTCAATCTCAAGGCACCGGAAGGTCAGGCCATCGTGCGCAAGCTTGCCGCGCAGGCCGACATCGTGGTCGAGAACTTTCGCCCCGGTCTGCTCGAGCGCTTCGGACTCGGTTACGAACAGCTTTCGGCCGATAACCCGGGGCTGGTGATGGTGCGGCTCTCCGGCTACGGACAGACTGGCCCGTATCGCGACCGGCCGGGCTTCGGCGCAATCGCCGAGTCGATGGGCGGCTTGCGTCATATCACGGGCTATCCCGAACTGCCGCCGCCGCGTATCGGCATCTCGATCGGCGATTCGATTGCGGCGTTGCACGGGGTGATCGGCGCGATGATGGCGCTGCATCACCGCAACGTGAACGGCGGGCGAGGGCAGGTGGTCGACGTCGCCCTGTACGAAGCCGTGTTCAATCTGATGGAGAGCGTGGTGCCCGAGTACAGCGTGGCGGGCATGGTGCGGGAGCGCACCGGTGCCTCGCTGCCGGGCATCGTGCCGTCGAACACCTACCCGTGCGCCGACGGCATGATCGTCGTCGGCGGCAACAGCGACCCGATTTTCAAACGGCTGATGCATGCCATCGGCCGCGCCGACCTCGCCGAGGATCCGGGCCTCGCGCACAACGATGGCCGCGTGCCGCGCACGCAGGAAATCGACGATGCGATTGGCGGGTGGACACGCACGCGCCCCATCGATGAAGCGCTCACCGTTTTGCAAGGGGCCGATGTGCCCGCGAGCCGAATCTACACGGTGGCCGACATGTTCCAAGACCCGCAGTTTGCTGCGCGTCAGATGATCCAGCGCTACCGGTTTCCCGATGGCACGCCGATCGATCTGCCGAACATCACGCCCAAGCTTTCCGACACGCCGGGCGAGACCCAGTGGCTCGGCCCGGCACTGGGCGAACACACGGATGAGGTGCTTGGGCAACTGGGTTATGATGCCGGGCAAATCAAGACCCTGCGCGAGAACAAGATCATCTGAGTGATCGCTGGCGCAGGATCACGGGGTGCCGTGCCGACGGTGCCGACTTTGCCCGGTATGACCGGTGCACAGTCGGACGGCTCGCGCAGGCGTCTCGTGAATAAAGCACGTCGAATAAAGAAAGAACGCTGCAACCACGGAGACAATCACCATGCAACGACGTCAGTTCGTGACGGCTCTTGCCGCCACCGGTCTGCTGAGCGCAGGCATTCGCCCGGGCTTCGCACAAGCCAAACTTGAAAAGACCAAGATCGCTATCGCCGTCGGCGGCAAGAATCTGTTCTATTACCTGCCGCTCACGATTGCCGAGCGCCTGAACTACTTCAAGGACGAAGGCCTCGACGTCGAAATCTCCGACTTCGCCGGCGGCTCGAAAGCGCTTCAGGCACTCGTCGGCGGCAGTGCCGATGTGGTCTCGGGCGCCTACGAACACACCATTCTGTTGCAGGCCAAGAACCAGTTCATCCGCGCCTTCGTGCTGCAAGGCCGTGCGCCGCAGATCGTGTTCGGCGTGTCGAACAAGACGATGCCGAACTACAAGTCGCTGGCCGATCTGCGCGGCAAGAAGATCGGTGTGACCGCGCCGGGCTCGTCGACGAACATCATGGCGAACTTCGTGCTCGCCAAGGGCGGCGTGAAGCCCAATGAAGTGGCGTTCGTCGGTGTCGGTGCCTCGTCGGGTGCGCTCGCGGCGATTCGCTCGGGCAACATCGACGCGATCGTCAACCTCGACCCGGTCATCACGATGCTGGAGCGCGATAAGGAGATCCGCGTGATCTCGGACACGCGCACGCTCAAGGAAACGGTGTCGGTGTTCGGCGGCAACATGCCCGCCGGCTGCCTCTATACGAACGAGTCGTTCATCCAGAAAAATCCGAACACCACGCAGGCCCTCACCAATGCCATGGTGCGTGCGCTGCGCTGGTTGCAGACGGCCGGCCCGTCGGACCTGATCAAGACGGTGCCCGAAGCGTATCTGCTCGGCGACCGCGCGCTGTACCTCGATGCATGGAGCCGCGTGAAGGAAGCTATCTCGCCGGACGGCATCATTCCCGCCGATGGCCCCGCGACGGCGCTGCGCACGTTGCAGGCCTTCGATGAGACCGTGAAGGGCCGCCCGATCGATCTGGCGAAGACGTTCACGAACGAGTTCACCAAGAAGGCCGACGCCAAGTACAAATGATGACTGCGCCGGCTCTGAGTTTTGACAGCATTACCTGCACGTTCGTCGCGCGCGACGACCGTCGTCAGCGCTACACGGCTGTGGCCGACACCTCGCTCGACATTGCGCCGGGCGAGTTTGTGTCGGTGGTCGGACCGACCGGTTGCGGCAAGTCGACGCTGCTCAACGTCGCGGCGGGGCTGCTGATGCCGTCGTCGGGCACGGTGAAAGTGTTCGGCGAACCGCTCACGGGGATCAACTCGCGCGCGGGCTACATGTTCCAGGCCGAAGCGCTGATGCCTTGGCGCAACGCGATCGACAACGTGACCGCCGGGCTGGAGTTTCGGGGTGTCGCGCCGGAGGAAGCGAAGGCGCGCGGCGACGAATGGCTCAAGCGCGTGGGGCTGGGCGGGTTTGGCGACCGCTATCCGCATCAGCTCTCGGGCGGCATGCGCAAGCGTGTAGCCATGGCGCAGACGCTGATTCTCGATCCGGACATCATTCTGATGGACGAACCGTTCTCGGCGCTCGACATCCAGACGCGTCAGTTGATGGAGAACGAACTGCTCGAACTGTGGGCCGCCAAGCGCCGTGCGGTGCTCTTCATCACGCACGATCTGGATGAGGCGATTGCGCTGTCCGACCGGGTGGTGGTGCTGGCCGCCGGGCCGGGCACCCATCCGATCGGGGAGTTCCGCATCGACCTGCCGCGTCCGCGCGATGTGGCGGAAATTCGGAACCTGCCGCGCTTCACCGAGCTGCATGCCCAGATTTGGGATGTGTTGCGCGAAGAAGTGTTGAAGGGTTATGCCCAACAGCTCAAGGCTGTCTGAGCGTCATGGGACAAATCGTGACCTTCCTGAGCTTCGTGAGCCACCAGATCACGTTGACGCCCCTGAACATCGGGTGCGGCTGGGTCGAGTGGTTCGACTGGATGGATTGCTTCGATTTGCCCGACGTCTTCGGCTGGTTCGATTGGCTTGTCTGATATTCCCGGAATTCGTTCGTCATGCGTAATCGTTCGATCATGCGCCATTTGCGGTTGTGGCAATGGCTGCTGCTGGTAGTGAGTTTTCTGGTCTGGTATGTGCTGACCAGCCCCACCTTGTTGCCGGCGTTCTACTTCGATAGTCCCGACAAGGCCGCCTTCTTCTTCGGGGAACCGCAGAAGGTGCTGTGGCAGATCTGGCAGTGGTTCGCCAGCGGGGAAATCTATCTTCACCTCGGGGTGACCTTGCTCGAGACTGTGCTCGCGTTTGCCATCGGTACGGTGGCCGGGCTGGCGGTGGGGCTGTGGCTCGCGCTCTCGCCCGCGGCCGGGGCGTTGCTCGACCCGTATATCAAGGCCGCCAACTCGATGCCGCGCGTGATTCTCGCGCCGATCTTCGGGGTCTGGTTCGGGCTCGGTATCTGGTCGAAGGTGGCACTGGGCGTCACGCTGGTGTTCTTCATCGTGTTCTTCAACGTCTATCAGGGCGTGAAGGAAGTCAGCCCGGTGGTGCTCGCCAATGCGCGCATGTTGGGTGCGAACCAGCGTCAGTTGCTGCGCCGGGTGTATCTGCCGAGCGCGACGAGTTGGGTGTTCTCCAGCTTGCACAACTCGGTGGGCCTCGCGTTCGTCGGTGCCGTCGTCGGTGAGTATCTGGGGTCGGCGCGTGGCGTGGGCTACCTGATTCTGCAAGCCGAAGGCACGTTCGACATCAACGCCGTGATCGCTGGGGTGTTGATTCTGACGGCGTTCGCGCTGGTGCTCGACGGGCTCGTCGGTGTGGTGGAGAAGCGATTGCTGGTCTGGCAGCCGCAGGCGGGCGAGACCGAGAAGATGTAGGCATCCGACGCCTCGTGAGCGTCATATCCGGGGACCTTTCCTCGGTTACAATTGCCTTCATGCGAATCCTGCTCAGCAACGACGATGGGTATCAGGCGCCAGGCCTGGCCGCGCTTTACGAAGCGCTGGCCCCGCTTGGCGACATTACCGTGGTGGCGCCCGAACAGAACTGTAGCGGTGCGTCCAATTCTCTGACCCTCCAACGACCGCTGTCGGTCTTCAAAGGCAGCAACGGGTTCACTTTCATCAACGGCACGCCGACCGATTGTGTTCACGTTGCGCTGACCGGGCTGCTCGACGAGCGGCCCGACATCGTGGTCTCCGGCATCAACAACGGCCAGAACATGGGCGAAGACACGCTTTATTCCGGCACTGTCGCGGCGGCCACCGAAGGCTTTCTCTTCGGTATCCCGTCGTTCGCCTTCTCTCAGGTGCATAAGGGCTGGGATCACCTCGACAGCGCCGCACGCGTGGCGCGCGACGTGATCGAGCGCTATATGGAGCGGCCGCTTGGCGCGCCGATTCTCCTTAACGTCAATATTCCGAATTTGCCGTATGAGCAGCTCAAGGGCGCGCAAGCGACGCGTCTTGGCAAGCGGCATCAGTCGCAGCCGGTGATCCGTCAGGAAAGCCCGCGCGGCGAAACCATCTACTGGATCGGCCCGGCCGGCGACGCGCGCGATAGCAGCGAAGGCACCGATTTTCACGCCGTGGCGCACGATTACGTCTCGGTCACCCCCTTGCAACTGGATCTCACGCATAACGCACGACTCGGTGTCGTGCATGACTGGCTGGCCAGCGCAGGGGTGGCCGGACAATGACGACACCGCCGAAGCGTTTTCCCCTTCCTCTGTCCGAAGTCATGACCCGTCGCCAACGCAAGGCGCCGGTGCTCGACAAGGCATCGCGGGCAAGCCCTGCCGGTGCGCCGCCCGCCGCGATGACGCGCGCGGCGGCGACACCGGCAAAGCCCACGGCACCGGTAACACCGGTAGCGTCGGTAGCATCGGGCAAGCCCGCGACAGGGAAGACCGCTTCGGCCAGTCACACGCCGAATTCGCATCACGGGTTGCGCCCGGCGGCGACGCCGATGGCAGGCGCGTCGGCGCGGCCGGCAGGCTCGACGGCGCCGCGCCCCGTCACGCCGAAAGGGCTGGCACGGCCGGCCAGTGCACCGCACGCACAGCCTGCGCCTCACGGGGCCGGGCAACCGGTGAAATCGGCGCCACGCCCGGTGCAAGGCAAAGCGCCTGCCGCGCCGGTGAAAGTTTCGACAGGCAACACCACGCGTCATGCGAAGCCGGCGCCAGTCCCTTCACCGGATGGCATTGGCCTCACCTCGGAGCGCGTGCGGGGCCGGATGGCTGAACGCGTCGCCGCATCGGGCGTCAAACACGCGGGTGTGCTGGCGGCGCTCGCGACAGTGCCGCGTCACGGCTTTGTCGACGCCGGTCTGGCCAATCAGGCCTATGAAGATGCGGCGTTGCCGATCGGCCACGGTCAGACGATTTCGAAGCCATCGGTGGTCGGGCGCATGATCGAGCTGCTGCTCGCGAGTGGCCGTCCGCTGGAGAAGGTGCTGGAAATCGGCACCGGTTGCGGTTATCAGGCGGCGGTGCTGTCGTGTGTGGCGCGCGACGTCTACTCGATCGAGCGGGTGCGTCCGCTGCATGAGCGCGCGAAAGCCAACCTGCGGCCGCTGCGTGTGCCGAACATCCGGTTGCACTACGGCGATGGCCGGCTCGGTCTGCCGGCCGTGGCGCCGTTCGACGGTATTGTGATCGCCGCCGCCGGACTCGAAATTCCGGATGCGCTGCTCGATCAGCTCGCCGTCGGCGCACGTCTCGTTGCCCCAGTGGGCGGCGAGCAACAGATTTTGACCCTCATCGAGCGTGTCGGTACGCGCCAGTGGCGCGAGACGCAGCTTGATAGGGTGTTATTCGTCCCCTTAAAATCGGGCATCATCTAAGCCCGTCGGGCCTATTCTGCGGAGGAATTGAGTGAATTTGCGAGCGGGTATTCAACAACGCGTCGCCAGTGTTCTGTTGCTGAGCATGCTGGCAGCATGCGCATCGCGACAGGTCGGCGCACCGGTCGTTGACCGTACCGTAGGCGGTACGACGACCGACAGCAGCGTGGCGGGGGCTCCCGTCATCGACAATACGCCGGTGCCACCGGGCTTCTACCGCGTCAAACCGGGTGATCGTCTTTATCGGATCGCACTGGAAAACGGTCAGAACTATCGCGATATCGCGCGCTGGAACAACATTCAGAATCCCGACCAGATCGAAGTCGGTCAGGTGCTGCGTGTGAAGCCGCCTGCGGGCGATACCGGCACGCCGCTGCCGGCGCCGATCGGCAGCACGCCGTCGACCGCGACGACGAGCCCCAACCCGGCTTCGGTGCCGCCTGCGGTGGTGCCGCCGCCGAGCAGTTCGGCAGCATCGGCCGCACCGAGCGCAGTGTCGAGCGGTGATCTGGCGCTGTCGTGGCCGGCCAAGGGCAGTGTGGTCGGCCGGTTCGATGACTCGAAGAACAAGGGATTGAATATCGCGGGCAATGTCGGCGATCCGGTGTATGCCGCCGGTGCGGGCAAAGTGGTGTACTCGGGGGCCGGTCTGCGCGGTTACGGCAACCTAGTGATCATCAAGCACGACTCGACCTTCTTGACGGCGTATGCGCACAACCGCACACTGTTGGTCAAGGAAGGCGACAGCGTCACGCGCGGTCAGAAAATTGCCGAAATGGGCAACTCCGATGCCGATCGTGTCATGTTGCATTTCGAGGTGCGCCGTGATGGCAAACCTGTGGATCCGATGAAGTATTTGCCGCCTCAATAAACAAGGCAGGGTCGAATGCTCAAGAGAAAGCGTCGTACTTCGCAAGAGGAAGACCTCGCTGCCCCGGAGCCCGATCAGGAAGTCGACGATCGGCAATCCCGGCAGGAAGAGGACGTGGACGACGCTTTCGACGAGCGCGAGGCGGAGGAGGATGACGCCCCGTCATCCGACGAAGAAGGCAGTGGCGAGGGCAGCAGTGAGACATCGTCGGGCGGACGCAAGCGCAAAGCTGCCGATGGCGACGATTTCGGCACGGTGCTTCAGGCCGAACTCACTGCCGATACCGTCCAGCACTATCTCAATCGCATCAGCGTCAAGCCGCTGCTCACGCCCGCCGAGGAACTCGATTACTCGACGCGTGCGCAAGCCGGCGAGTTTGCCGCGCGGCAGGTGATGATCGAGCGCAATCTGCGCTTGGTCGTCAGCATCGCCAAAGGCTATCTCAATCGCGGCGTGCCGCTGCTCGATCTCATCGAAGAGGGCAATCTCGGCCTCATGCATGCGATCGAGAAGTTCGACCCGGGCCGCGGCTTCCGCTTCTCGACTTACGCCACGTGGTGGATTCGCCAGAGCATCGAGCGGGCCATCATGAATCAGGCGCGCACCGTGCGCTTGCCGGTGCACGTGATTCGAGAACTCAATCAGGTGCTGCGCGCCAAGCGCCATCTGGAGAAGAGCGCGGCTTATGTCGACGGCGGCGAGCAACGTGACGCGAGCATCGAAGACATTGCCGATCTGACCGGCAAGACGCCCGACGAAATTACCGACATTCTGGCGCTCAACGAGCATGTGGCCTCGCTCGATGCGCCGCTCGAGATCGATCCCGGCAGCAGCCTGCTAGATCTGCTGTCCGACGATCACGGTGTGGCACCCGAGCAGGAAGTGCAGCATCGCGAGCTGGAAGATCTGATGCGGTTGTGGTTGTCGAGGCTGTCGACCAAACATCGCTATGTGATCGAGCGCCGCTTCGGCCTCAATCGCGTTGAACCCGCCACGCTCGAAGAGCTCGCCGACGAAATGGGGCTGACCCGCGAGCGCGTGCGTCAGATTCAGCAGGAGGCGCTCGTCAAGCTCAAGCGTTACTTCGCGTCGAACGGCGTGCGCAAGGACGCGGTGCTCTGAGTCGCTGGTGAGGGCGGCGCTGCCGGTCGTCGCGTAATGTGCGGCGGCCTTTTCTATTTCTTTCCCGATTTTCATCATGGCATCTCCCGTACTCGTCTTCGATATTGAAACGATCCCCGACGTCGACGGTTTGCGCCGACTCGACCCGGCTTACGCCGGCATGACCGACGACGCCGTGGCCGAAGCCGCGTTCGCCGCCCGGCGTGCCAAGGTCGGACACGATTTTCTGCCATTGCATCTGCATCGCATCGCCGCCATTTCGTGCGTCTTTCGCGACCGCGACGGCTTTCGCGTGAAGTCGCTCGGCACGCTCGAAGACGGCGAGGCGGCGCTGGTGTCGGGCTTTTATCGCACCATCGAGAAGTACGCGCCGCAACTGGTGTCGTGGAACGGCGGCGGTTTCGATCTGCCCGTGCTGCATTACCGAGCGATGATTCACGGCGTCGCCGCGCCGCGGTATTGGGACATGGGCGAAGACGACCGCGAGTTCAAGTGGAATAACTACATCAGCCGCTATCACCAGCGCCATCTCGACCTGATGGACCTGCTGGCGATGTATCAGGCGCGTGCCAATGCGCCGCTCGACGATCTGGCAAAGCTGTGCGGATTTCCCGGCAAGCTGGGCATGGACGGCAGCAAGGTGTGGGAAGCCTATCGCGACGGCAAGCTCGAAGAGATCCGCAATTACTGCGAGACCGACGTCGTGAACACGTATCTGGTGTACTGCCGTTTTCAGTTGATGCGCGGTGGTCTGCGTCAGGCGGAATACGAGCAGGAAATCGAGTTCGTGAAGCGCTCGCTCGGCGACGAGGCGGCACCGCACTGGAAGGAATATCTCGACGCGTGGATTTGATGCGACAAGTGGGAAGGCGGGCGCGAATCGATTAAAATGCCGGGTTTGCTGTCGCCATGAGAACAAAGACGTGACCCGCTCCTCCCGAAACTCCTCGCGCGGCCGGCCGAGTGCCGAGCCCGGCATCATCGATATCGAATCGCTCGACATGGAAGCGCGCGGCGTTGGCCGCACCGCGCCCGAAGGTGAGCCTGGCACGCCGGAATACAAGCCCGGCAAGGTCATCTTCGTCGAAGGTGCGCTGCCCGGGGAGCGCGTCAAATACCTGAGCTATCGCCGCAAGCCCAAGTTCGAACAAGCCGAAACGCTGGAAGTGCTGCGTTCCAGCTCGATGCGCGCCCAGCCGCAATGCCCGCATTTCGGCAAGTGTGGCGGCTGTTCGATGCAGCATCTTGAGCCGCGCGCCCAGATCGCCATCAAGCAACGCGTGCTCGAAGACAATCTCGCCCGTCTGGGCAAGGTCAAGGCCGAGACGATGCTGCGCCCGATTCAGGGGCCGGACTGGGGCTATCGCTTTCGCGCCCGCCTGACGGTGCGCTACGTGCCCAAGAAGGGCGGCGTGCTGATCGGTTTCCATGAACGCAAGAGCAGTTACGTCGCCGATATGGATTCGTGCGAAGTGCTGCCGCGCCGTATTTCCGACATGCTGGTGCCGCTGCGCCGGTTGGTGGAGTCGCTGTCGATTCGCGAGCGCCTGCCGCAGATCGAACTGGCTATCGGTGCCGATGTGACGGCCCTCGTGCTGCGCATTCTCGAACCGCTCACGCCGGCGGACGAAGATATTCTGCGCACGTTTGCCGATGCGAACGCGGTCCAGTTCTGGTTGCAGACCAAGGGGCCCGACACCGCCGTGCCGTTCTATCCGCTCGAGCCGGAGTTGCACTACACGCTGCCGGAATATCAGATCCGGATGCCGTTCAAGCCGACGGACTTCACACAGGTCAATCACCAGATCAATCGCGTGCTGGTGCACCGTGCGCTGCGACTGCTTGCACCCGAGTCGACCGAGCGCGTGCTCGATCTGTTCTGCGGTCTGGGCAACTTCACGCTGCCGCTCGCGCGTCGTGCCGGCACGGTCATGGGCATCGAGGGCAGCACGGCGCTGACCGAGCGCGCCCTCGCCAATGCCGAGCGTAACGGTGTCGCGGCGCACACGGAATTCGCCTGCCGCAATCTGTTCGACATCACGGCGGAGGATATCCGCGCACTGGGCGCCTTCGATCGCTACCTGATCGATCCGCCGCGCGAAGGTGCACTCGCGGTGTCGAAGGCGCTCGCCGAACTGGCGCAGCAAGGCTACGAAGGGCTGCCGAAGCGCATCGTCTATGTGTCGTGCAGCCCGGCAACGCTGGCGCGCGATGCGGGCCTGCTGGTGCACGAAGCGGGCTATCGCCTGACGCAGGCGGGCGTGGTGAACATGTTCCCGCACACGTCGCACGTGGAGTCGATGGCGGTGTTCGAGCATGAAAGCATCGGTCAGCCGTGGGTGCCGCGCGTGCGCGTATCCGAGGTCGATCCCGAGGCGCAGGCCGGCGAAGCCGACGAGGGTGTGGAAGCCATCGCCGGTGTGGCAGACGGTGAGGGCGTGATTCACGAAGACGCCTGATCCGGTCCCCGGTTCAGCCAAAGAAAAAGCCAGTCCCGAGGGACTGGCTTTTTTGTACCACTTTGCAGCTTAAGACTGGGGCGGGTGCAAAACCCGCCGGAGCCGGTCAGTTGCGGTTGCCGCCCAGCACGCCGAGGATGGCGAGCAGGTTGGTGAAGATGTTGTACAGGTCGAGGTAGATCGCGAGCGTGGCGGTCACATAGTTCGTTTCGCCGCCGTTCACCACGCGCTGCACGTCGAACAGGATGTAGGCCGAGAAGATCGCGATGGCGAGCACCGAGACCGTCAGCATCAGGGCCGGCAGTTGCAGCCAGATGTTGGCGATCGAGGCGACGATGATTACCAGCACGCCCATGAACAGCCATTTGCCCAGCCCGCTGAAGTCACGCTTGCTGACCGTGGCAACCGTCGCCATCACGCCGAAGATCACGGCCGTGCCGCCAAACGCCAGCATGATGAGCGATGCGCCGTTCGAGAAGCCCAGCACGAAGCTCAGCATGCGCGTGAGCATCAGGCCCATGAAGAACGTGAAGCCCAGCAGCAGGGCCACCCCCACGCCGCTGTCCTTATAGCGCTGGATGGCGAACATGAAGCCGAAAGCGATCGCGAGGAAGGCAATGACGCTGACCATCGGGCTGCCCGCGAAGAGCGCGAAGCCGTAGGTCACGCCCAGCCAGGCTCCCGCAATCGTCGGCAGCATCGACAGCGCGAGCAGCCAATACGTATTGCGCAGCACCTTGTTGCGCACCTGTACGGTCGTCGCGCCTTGCCCGCCGTAGCCGAAACGTTGGAAATCCTGGTTCATATATGGTGTTCTCCGTGGTCATTGTGCCCGCCAGCGGGGCCGGCAGGCGTCGTGTGACGCTTTTTACGATGACCGGCGTGCGCCGGTTTATCCCCCGCAGCCGTTGGTCTGGCTTGTCGTCGATGTCACAGGATATCGAAAGATGTCCCGGAATGCGCTCAGAAGATGCCGAGAATGTTTGGGCAAATGCCCGAAAATTCAAGCCGGCGGGATGCCGTCAACCTTTCCATGGCGGGAAGGTGAGGAATCCTACTGCTGCGCAAATCTCGCCAACAAGCCGGACAGTCCCGGCCGTCCTGCGTTTGAGCGGTGCGCGCACTGTAGGTTCCATCACCATAATAACAGCCTTCGTGCTACAATTACGGGTTCATGTTGGTTATATAACTGCTTAATTTTTTGGAGTTTTTCATGGCAGTCGAACGCACTCTTTCGATTATCAAGCCCGATGCCGTTGCCAAGAACGTGATCGGCCAGATTTACAGCCGTTTCGAAGGCGCGGGCCTGAAGATCGTTGCTGCCAAGCTCGTGCAACTGTCGCGCGCCGAAGCCGAACAGTTCTACGGTGTTCACAAGGAACGCCCGTTCTTCAAGGATCTGGTCGATTTCATGATCTCGGGTCCGGTCATGATCCAAGTGCTGGAAGGTGAAGGCGCTGTTCTGAAGAACCGCGACCTGATGGGCGCTACCGATCCGAAGAAGGCTGAGAAGGGCACGATCCGCGCCGATTTCGCCGACAGCATCGACGCGAACGCCGTGCACGGTTCGGACGCCGTTGAAACGGCTGCCGTCGAAGTGTCGTTCTTCTTCGCTGGCCTGAACGTCTACGCGCGCTAAGCGCGTTTAGCCGCTCAGTCGCAAGAAGTTACCGAAGGGATGTTGATGGACCAGGCCATGACCAACCTCACGAATCTGCTTGATTACGATCCGGACGGTCTGGCCGCCTATTGCGGCACGCTCGGTGAAAAACCGTTCCGTGCGCGCCAGCTCCAGCGTTGGATCCACCAGATGGGCGCCGCCGATTTCGGCTGCATGACCGATCTGGCCAAGTCGTTGCGCGAAAAATTGCAGACACGTGCAATGATCGCTGCGCCGGCGGCCATCACCGACCATGTGTCGACCGATGGCACGCGCAAATGGCTGCTGGATGTGGGCAACGGCAATGCCGTGGAAACCGTCTACATCCCTGAGGAGACGCGTGGCACGCTGTGCGTTTCATCGCAGGCGGGCTGCGCTGTCAACTGCCGGTTCTGTTCGACCGGCAAGCAGGGTTTCTCGCGCAATCTCTCGCTCGGCGAGATCATCGGCCAGTTGTGGATGGCCGAATTTGCGTTGCGCCGCGATCTCGGGCGCGAAGGCAAGAACGAGCGCGTCATCAGCAACGTGGTGATGATGGGCATGGGCGAGCCGCTGCTCAATTTCGAGAACGTCGTGGGCGCCATGCGCCTCATGCTCGACGACAACGCCTACGGGCTGTCGCGTCGTCGCGTGACGTTGTCGACGTCCGGCGTGGTGCCGATGATGGATCGCTTGGGCCAGGAGCTGCCCGTGGCGCTGGCCGTCTCGCTGCACGCACCGAACGATGCGCTGCGCGATGTGCTCGTGCCGCTCAACAAGAAATATCCGTTACGCGAACTGATGGGCGCGTGCGAGCGCTACCTCGAAGTGGCCCCGCGCGATTTCATCACGTTCGAGTACTGCATGCTCGACGGTGTGAATGACACCGAAGCGCATGCGCGCGAGCTTGTCGCACTTACCCGCGACGTGCCGTGCAAGTTCAATCTGATTCCGTTCAATCCGTTTCCCGAATCGGGCCTGCTGCGCTCGAAGGATCCGCAAATCAAGCGGTTTGCGCAGATTCTGCTCGATGCAGGCCTCGTCACGACCGTGCGCAAGACGCGCGGCGATGACATCGATGCGGCGTGTGGTCAGCTCGCCGGCGAAGTGCAGGATCGTACGCGGCTTGCACAGCGCGGCAAGTTCGGGAAAATCGCGGTCGAGGTGCGTACCGTATGAGGTTGCGCATGGGCGGGCGTGGACCGTGGCGAGGGCCGTCGGCCCGGCGCGTGCCATGCTGCCCGGCGGATCAGTCACGCACTACAGCATTCCTCGCGCGAGGCATCGTCGATGCTTCGCGCGATTTCGTCAGTTCCACACCGAATCGTCCGAAGCGTCGCGCAGATCTTCACGCCGCGCGCAAGGAGGGTGACGTGATGGCGCTGTCGCCAGCATATCCTCAGCCGCTGCGTGCGGCTGCTTACGAACGGGGGCGTATCGATGGATAACCAGAATCAGGCGGACGCAGGCGGGCAAACCGGCACTCAAGGCCAGGGGACACCGTCGGGATCGGCCGCCGGATTGGCTGAGCTGGGCGCGCAGGTGGGTGCGCAACTGGCCGCATTGCGCGAGAAGCGCGGCATGTCGATCGAAGATGTGTCGGCGCGTCTGAAAGTCTCGGTGCAGAAGCTGCAACGTCTGGAATCCGGCCAGTGGGATGCCTTGCCGGAAATGCCGTTTATTCAAGGGGTCGTGCGCAGCTACGCGCGCATGCTCGGGGGTGACCCGGAACCGATGATCGAGCCGCTGCGCCGTTTTGGCCGCACCGCACCGATCGATGTTCCGCAGGCACCGACGGGGCAGCCCAGTATTCCGAAGAGCCCCGTGCGCTTCCGTTCGCCGGTCGCCGCGTCGCAAGCCAAATGGCCGTGGGCGCTGGCTGCGCTCGTGGTGATTGCCGGTGCCGCGTGGTACTTCGGCAATGCCCATAAGCCGACCCGTGGGTCGACCGAACCCGCCGAGCTGGCGAGTGGCGCGTCGGCGCAAGGCGCGGAAGCTGCTGAGCCGGCCAGTCAGCCGGTCGTGGCCGACGCGAACGGCACGCCGCCGGGGGCTGACGGCACCAACAATGTGAACACCGCTGCCAACAACGGCAACACGGAAAGTACCGTCAACACGGCGACGGCGAGCTCGGCGACGGCCGGTGCCGGCCTGATCGCGGCGGTCGATCCGACGCACGTCGTGGCGGGCATCGCGAACGCCGCAGCTTCGGCTGCCAAGGCCGCCGTGCCGACGCCGGCGGTCACCGCCTCGGCAGCTGGTGCGCCGGTTGCCGCGGGTAATGGCAAGATTGCGTTGCATCTGAAAGCAGATAGCTGGGTCGAAGTGCGTGCGAAGGACGGCAAGGTGCTGTTCTCCCAGTTGATGCGTGCAGGTGCCGAACAAGAAATTACGGGCGAAGCGCCGCTCAAAGTCGTTGTAGGTAACGTCGCGGGCGTCGAGTCGCTGGAGTTCAACGGTCAACCGGTCGAGATCAAGTCCCGTAACGCGGGCAACGTGGCGCGTCTGACGCTCCAGTAAGACCGAAAGAGGGTAATCATGGCTTCTGTAGAATGCATGCCGATCATTGGCGGTCCGGCACCGCGCCGTCAGTCGCGTAAAGTCGCGATTCGTTGGGGCGGCCAGCTCGTGACGGTCGGCGGCGACTCGCCGATTCGCGTGCAATCGATGACCAACACCGACACCGCAGACGCGATCGGCACGGCCATTCAGGTGAAGGAACTGGCACAGGCCGGCTCCGAACTGGTGCGCATCACCGTCAACACGCCGGAAGCGGCGGCGGCAGTGCCGGCGATTCGCGATCAGCTCGATCGTATGGGTGTGATGGTGCCGCTGGTGGGCGACTTCCACTACAACGGCCACAAGCTGCTCAACGACTATCCGGCATGCGCCGAAGCGCTGTCGAAGTACCGTATCAACCCGGGTAACGTCGGTCAGGGCGCCAAACGCGACACGCAATTCGCGCAGATGATCGAAGCGGCTTGCAAGTACGACAAGCCGGTGCGTATTGGCGTGAACTGGGGCAGTCTCGACCAGTCGCTGCTGGCCCGCATCATGGACGAAAACGCTTCGCGCGCGACCCCGTGGGAAGCGCAGAGCGTGATGTACGAAGCGCTGATCACGTCGGCACTCGAGTCGGCTGAACTGGCGCAACGCGTTGGCCTGTCGGCCGACAAGATTCTGCTCTCGTGCAAGGTGAGCGCCGTGCAGGACCTGATCGCGGTGTACCGCGAACTGGCCAAGCGCTGCGACTACGCGTTGCATCTGGGGCTGACCGAAGCCGGCATGGGATCGAAGGGCATCGTGGCCTCGACGGCTGCGCTGGCGGTGTTGTTGCAGGAAGGCATTGGCGACACGATCCGTATTTCGTTGACGCCGGAACCGGGCGGTGCACGCACGGGCGAAGTGGTGGTGGCGCAGGAAATCCTGCAAACGATGGGCCTGCGCGCGTTTGCGCCGATGGTCATCGCTTGCCCGGGTTGCGGCCGCACGACGAGCACGGTGTTCCAGGAACTGGCCTCGAAGATCCAGTCGTACCTGCGTGAACAAATGCCGGTGTGGAAGGCGCAATATCCGGGCGTCGAAAACATGAACGTCGCGGTCATGGGCTGCATCGTGAATGGCCCGGGCGAATCGAAGCACGCGAACATCGGCATCAGCTTGCCGGGTTCGGGCGAATCGCCGGCAGCGCCGGTGTTCGTCGATGGTGAGAAAGTGCGTACCCTGCGCGGCGACCATATCGCGGAAGAGTTCCAGCAGATCGTCGACGACTATGTGAAGACCCGCTACGCGCAGACCGAAGGCGCCGTCGCCGCCTGAGTCGATGCAGATCGATTCAAGTTGGGACGGACGCGGGATCAAGCGGGCAGGACAAAGAGAATATGACTGAAGAAAAGAAGAAGCGCCCCGCCAAACTGGCTGGGGTCAAGGGCATGAACGACATTCTTCCGCAGGACGAAGCCCTGTGGGAGTTTTTTGAAGAATCGGTGCGCGCCATGTTGCGCGCGTACGGCTATCAGCAGATCCGTACGCCGATTCTCGAGCACACGCAGCTGTTCACGCGCGGCATCGGCGAAGTGACCGATATCGTCGAGAAAGAGATGTACAGCTTCACCGATTCGCTCAACGGCGAGCAGCTCACGATGCGTCCGGAAGGCACGGCCGCAGCAGTGCGCGCCACGCTTGAGCACAATCTGCTGTACAGCGGCCCGAAGCGCCTGTGGTACTTCGGCCCGATGTTCCGCCATGAAAAGCCGCAACGCGGCCGCTATCGTCAGTTCCATCAGGTCGGCGTGGAAGCGCTCGGTCTGGCGGGCCCCGATGCGGACGTCGAAATCATTCTGATGTGCCAGCGCCTGTGGGACGATCTCGGCCTGACCGGCATCCATCTGCAACTGAATTCGCTGGGGCAGGGCGAAGAGCGCGCACGTCACCGTGCCGATCTGATCGCCTACCTCGAGAAGCACGTCGACCTGCTCGATGAAGATGGCCAGCGCCGTCTTTACACCAATCCGCTGCGCGTGCTCGACACGAAGAACCCGGCGATGCAGGCGATGGTCGAAGCAGCACCGAAGTTGATCGACTACCTCGGCGAAGACTCGATCAAGCATTTCGAGGGCGTGCAGTCGCTGCTCAAGGCGAACAACATTCCCTTTACTATCAACCCCCGTCTGGTGCGTGGTCTCGACTACTACAATCTGACCGTGTTCGAGTGGGTGACCGACAAGCTCGGCGCGCAGGGTACGGTGGCGGGCGGCGGTCGTTACGATCCGCTGGTCGAGCAACTCGGTGGCGATGCCACGCCGGCGTGCGGCTGGGCGATGGGTGTCGAGCGCATTCTCGAACTGCTGCGCGAAGACGATCTCGTGCCGCAGGCGGAAGGGGCTGACGTGTATGTCGTGCATCAGGGCGAAGCCGCCGTGGCGCCGGCACTGATCGCCGCAGAACGCATGCGCGACGCGGGCCTGAATGTCGTGTTCCATTGCAGCCCGGACGGCAAGGGCAGCAGCTTCAAGTCGCAGATGAAGCGTGCGGACGCGAGCGGTGCAAGCTTCGCGATCATCGTCGGTGAGAACGAAGTGGCAGCAGGCACGGCAGTGGTCAAGCACCTGCGCGCCGCCGATCCGTCGAACAATCAGACGAGCGTGCCGTTCGAAGGTCTCGCCGAGCACCTGATCGATGCCATCGTCGCGAGTGCCGACGAAAGCGTGAATGAAAGCCTGTCCAGCAATGGCGCGGGCAACGAAACGATTCACTAATCCAAGACGCCAGACACGGAGAGCCCCGGCGAATGAGCAGCTATCACGAGGAACAGGAACAGATCGAGAACGTAAAGGCCTGGTGGCAGCAGTACGGCAATTACGTTATCTGGACGCTGGTCGTCATCATGCTGGCCTATGGCGGCTGGAATCTGTGGCGCTATTACGAGCGCAAGCAGACGGTCGAGGCCGGCGTGCTGTACGGCGAGCTGGCCACGGCCATCGACGCGAAAGACAAGGCGAGGGTGACCCGTATCGCGTCGGATATGGAAAGCAAGTTCAGTGGCACGCCGTACGCGCAGATGACCGCGCTGCTGGCGGCCAAGTCGCTCTCGGACGCGGGTGACGCGGCGGGCGCCAAGGCACAGTTGCAGTGGGCGGTGTCGAATGCCAAGGACGACGAGTACAAGCAACTGGCCAAGCTGCGTCTGGCCGGCGTGCTGCTCGACGAGAAGGCGTACGACGAAGCACTCAAGATGCTCGACAGTCCGCCGGCGCCTTATGAGGGGCTGTTTGCCGATCGTCGTGGCGACGTGCTCGTTGCGCAGAGCAAGGTGGCCGACGCACGCACCGCTTACAAGCTGGCACTCGACAAGCTCGACAAGCAGGATTCGGGCATGCGCCAGTTCGTGCAGTTCAAGCTCGACGCACTGGGCGCCTGAAGCGCGCCGGAATTTCATTGGCAGTATTACCCTCTCATAACGCATAACCGGGTACATGATGATCCTTAACGACTTCCGTCGATCGATGTCGAACACGCAGTCCGACGCGGGCTCGCGCCGTGGTTTTTCCCAGCGCGCAGGCAGCGCGGTACTGACGCTCGCGGTGCTCGGCACGCTGGGTGGTTGTGGCATCTTCAGCAGCAAGCCGCCGCATGAGCCGACGCCGCTGACGGAGATCAAGCAGGCGTTGACCGTCAAGCAGATCTGGACGGCGAGCGTGGGCAAGGCGGGTGACTACAGCTTTGCACCGGTGGCGGTCGGGAATGCCGTGTTTGCGGCAGGGGCCAATGGCAGCATCGTGCGTTTGGATGCCGATACCGGCGCCTCGAATTGGACGGCCAAGGCTGACAGCAGCATCACCGCCGGCCCGGGCAGCGACGGCGAGACGACGGTGGTCGCTACGCAAAAGGGCGACGTGATCGCGTTCGATCATGACGGCAAGCAGTCGTGGAAGGCCAATGCCGGCAGCGAAGTGCTGACGGCGCCGCTGGTGGGTCGTGGGCTGGTGGTCGTGCGAGCGATCAACAACCGTGTGACGGCATTCGATTCGGGCACGGGTTCGGTGCGTTGGTCGTACTCGCAGCCGTCGACGACGCTGACGCTGCGTACCGGCACGGGCATGACGTTCCTGGGTGACCGCGCGGTCGTGACCGGCTTCCCGGGCGGCAAGATGGTGGCGCTCGATGCGAACACCGGCAACCCGCTGTGGGTGACGCCGCTGTCGTATCCGAAGGGCGTGACCGAAGTCGAGCGTGTGAACGACGTGACCGGCTCGCCGGTCGTGTTCGGCCGTCAGGTGTGCGGTGCCACGTTCCAGGGCCGCGTCGGCTGTGCGGACGTGCAGACGGGTAACGGCCTGTGGGCACGTGACTTCTCGTCGCCAAACGGCGTGACGCAAGACGAACGTGTGGTGGCAGCGGTCAATACCGACGGTGCCGTCTACGCGTTCAACGCTGCCGATGGCAGTACACTGTGGCAGAACGACAAACTCAAGTACCGTGATCTGTCGGCACCGCTGGCCCTCGGCCGTGTGGTGGTGGTAGGCGACAAGCAGGGCTATCTGCATTTCCTGTCGCGTGACAACGGCGATATCCTCGCCCGCGTGAAGTTGAGCGGTGCGATCAGCGTACAGCCGATCATCGCTGGCCAGACGCTGGTTGTGCAAACGCGCGACGGCAACATCTACGGCTTCCGACCGGATTAACCGGTTATCGGCAGCACCCGGGCATTTTCCGGGAACGGCCGGCAGCGCGCCGGCCGTATTCGTTTTTAGGGCTTATTCATGAAACCCGTGATCGCGCTCGTAGGGCGCCCCAACGTCGGCAAATCGACGCTATTCAACCGTTTGACCCGCTCGCGCGACGCCCTCGTCGCCGATATGCCCGGGCTCACGCGCGACCGTCACTATGGCGAGGGGCGTGTTGGCGAGCATCCGTATCTGGTCATCGATACCGGCGGTTTCGAACCGGTCGCCAAAGACGGCATTTACCACGAGATGGCCAAGCAGACGCGCCAGGCCGTGGTCGAAGCCGACGTGGTGATCTACATCGTCGACGGCCGTCAGGGCCTCACGCCGCAAGACCAGATCATTGCCGAGTATCTGCGCAAGACCGGTCGCAAGATCATGCTCGTGGTCAACAAGGCCGAGGGCATGAAGTACACCACGGTCGCCAACGATTTCTATGAACTCGGTCTGGGCGATCCGCTGGCGATTTCGGCCGCCCACGGCGACGGCGTGCGCGAAGTCATCGACGAGGCACTGGCGCCGTTCTACGCCAATCAGGACGAGAACGAGACGGAAGAGAAGGGCGATGGCCGCGTACGCATCGCCATCGTCGGCCGTCCGAACGTCGGTAAGTCGACGCTCGTGAACACGCTGCTCGGCGAAGAGCGCGTGATCGCGTTCGACATGCCGGGGACAACGCGCGATTCGATTCACATCGAATTCGAGCGGCAGGGCAAGAATTACACGCTGATCGACACGGCCGGTTTGCGCCGCCGCGGCAAGGTGTTCGAGGCCGTCGAGAAGTTCTCGGTTGTGAAAACACTTCAATCGATTGCCGACGCCAACGTGGTGATCCTGATGCTGGATGCCCGTCAGGACATCTCCGATCAAGACGCCCACATCGCAGGCTTCATCGTCGAATCGGGCCGTGCACTGGTGGTGGGCGTGAACAAGTGGGACGGTCTGGACGAGTACACGCGTGACCAGACCAAGCAGGAATTGGAGCGCAAGCTCAAATTCCTGGGCTTCGCCAGCTTCCACTTCATTTCAGCGGTGCGCGCGACCGGCATCGGTGCGCTGATGCGCTCGGTGGACGAAGCGTACGCCGCGGCCATGAGCAAGCTGCCTACGCCGAAGCTCACGCGTGCCTTGGAAGAGGCCGTGGAGCACCAGCAACCGCGTCGCTCCGGCTTCTCGCGTCCCAAGCTGCGTTATGCGCACCAAGGGGGCTCGAATCCGCCGATCATCATCATCCACGGGAACAATCTCGATGGGGTGACCGACAGCTATCGCCGCTACTTAGAGAACCGTTTCCGCGAAACTTTTAAGTTGAAGGGGACTCCATTACGCATAGAGTTCCGGAACAGCGCGAACCCTTACGCCAAGGGCGAGTGAAAGCCCGTCCGGGGCGGGGTTTTGCTGGCGACGCTAGCAAAATCGGCTATAGTGTGGGAGTCAGGGTGGGAAGCGCGCACACGCCCTGGCTACGGTCATTTGCTAAAAATACAATGGAGTAACTTATGAGCAACAAAGGGCAACTTCTACAAGACCCGTTTCTGAACGCCTTGCGTAAGGAGCATGTTCCCGTCTCGATCTATCTGGTCAACGGTATCAAGCTGCAGGGAAACATTGAGTCGTTTGACCAGTATGTCGTCCTGCTGCGTAACACGGTCACCCAAATGGTTTACAAGCACGCCATTTCGACGGTCGTGCCTGCGCGTCCGGTGAATTTCCATCCGGAAGCCGAGCAGTCCTGATTCAGGCTCGCCCGACCGGGAGTCACTCCGGCCGGGCGAATTTCTCTTCCCGCCATCCCGCTCTTGTCCAACAGCCACGAAACCCATCCCCTGCGTAGTTTGATCACAAACGCCGCCCTCGTCGGCATCGATTTCGGCAAGCTCGATTTCGAAGCCAGTCTCCAGGAACTTGACCTTCTGACGAAATCCGCAGGCGCCAAGCCTGTCGTCAGCATTACCGGTCGTCGCCATAGCCCAGATGCCAAGCTGTTCATCGGTAGCGGTAAAGCCGAAGAACTGCGCGCTGCGATCGAAGAGCACGACGTCGATCTGGTCATTTTCAATCACGCCCTGACACCGGGTCAGCAGCGTAACCTCGAACACCTTCTGCAAACGCGCGTCGTCGACCGCACCAGCCTGATTCTCGATATCTTCGCCCAACGTGCGAAGAGTCACGAAGGCAAGTTGCAGGTCGAGCTCGCGCAGTTGCAGTACCTGTCCACGCGCCTCGTGCGCGCCTGGACTCACCTGGAACGTCAGAAGGGCGGTATCGGCCTGCGCGGCCCTGGCGAAACGCAGCTCGAGACCGACCGCCGTCTGCTCGGCGAGCGCGTGAAGTCGCTGGGTATCCGGCTGGACCGGCTCAAGCGTCAGCACGATACGCAACGCCGGGCGCGTCAGCGCAGCGGCACGATGTCGATTTCGCTCGTCGGCTATACGAACGCGGGCAAATCGACGCTGTTCAACGCGATGACCAAGGCCAATGCCTACGCGGCTGACCAGCTTTTCGCGACACTCGACACGACGTCGCGTCGCGTTTATCTGGGAGAAGTCGGGAACATCGTGCTATCGGATACTGTCGGATTCATCCGCGAGTTGCCTCACCAGTTGGTGGCGGCATTCCGGGCGACACTTGAGGAAACGGTACACGCCGACATGCTGCTGCATGTGGTGGATGCCTCGAGTCAGGTGCGCAAGGAGCAGATGGCCGAGGTCAACGCCGTGCTGGCGGAGATCGATGCTGCGAACATCCCGCAGATTCTCGTCTGGAACAAGATCGACGCGGTGCCGGAACTGGCCGCACAAGGGCCGAGAATCGAGCGGGACGAGAGCGGACGCATCACGCGCGTGTTTTTGAGCGCGCGTACCGGTCAGGGCCTCGACCTGCTGCGCGAGGCCATTACCGAGGCGGTTGTGGCCGGCACTGCTGGGTTACAATCGCAACACGAAGCGCCCGATGTCCGGCTCATCGACCGTTGGGACGATGTGCCGCGCGCAGAAGACAGATAACACGAGACGTCACACCGTGATGGTGCGGCTGCCGCGGGGAACACTGGCAGCACCGCCTGAAACGGGTGACGAACTGGCAAGAGACTAGACGGAGGCCGGGCAAGGCCGCCGATCGGCAAACCAGATTCGGGAACCACGCGCAACCGGCAACACGCGCGCTCCGAAACGCGGCGCGCCGGTCGCAACGCCAAGACCGCTTCAGTCACCACGCTTCTACCTATGCTTCCAAGAGCTTTGATGCGACGAGTTGGCTTGACTTTCTCCCTGAACGACCCGCGCTGGGGGCGGGACGGCGGCGGCGATACGCCGTCCGGCAATCAGGAGCCGAATCGGCCCGACCGTTCAAACACGCCGAATCCTCAAGATCAGAAAGAACCCCCGCGTGGACCGCAAGGCCCGCAGCAGGATGGTCCGCCTGATCTCGACGAACTTTGGCGCGACTTCAATCGCCGTCTGAACCGTATCTTCGGCCGCAAGGGCGGCGGAGGCGGTAATGGTGGCGGTTCCAACAACTACACGGGCGGCTCGCGCGGCTCGGGTATCGGTGTCGGCATCGTCGTCGCCATCGCTTTCCTGATCTGGCTCGCCACCGGCGTGTTCATCGTGCAGGAAGGGCAGGTTGGCGTCGTTACGCAATTCGGCAAGTACAAATACACGACGACCTCGGGTATTCAGTGGCGCCTGCCGTATCCGATCCAAGCGGTCGAGATCGTGAACATGTCGCAGATCCGATCGGTCGAAGTCGGCCGTTCGAGCACGGTTCGCGATACCGCGCTGAAGGACTCGTCGATGCTTACCGGCGATGAGAACATCATCGACGTGCGCTTCGCCGTGCAGTACCGGATCAAGGATGCGACCGAGTTCCTGTTCAATAACGTGGACGCCGAATCGTCGGTGAATCTTGCCGCACAAACCGCTGTGCGCGAAATCGTGGGCAAGAACAAGATGGACTTCGTGCTGTATTCCGGCCGCGAAGAAATTGCCAACGAACTGGTCACGTCGATTCAACGCATTCTCGACACGTACAAGACGGGCATTCTCGTCACGAGCGTGACGATGCAAAGCGTGCAGCCGCCGGAGCAGGTGCAAGCCGCGTTCGACGATGCGGTGAAGGCCGGTCAGGATCTGGAGCGCTCCAAGAACGAAGCACAGGCGTATGCCAACGACGTGATTCCGCGTGCCAAGGGTACGGCATCGCGTCTGACCGAAGAGGCGGCCGGTTACAAGGCGCGCGTCGTGTCGCAGGCGCAGGGTGATGCCGATCGCTTCAAGTCGGTGCAGGAAGCCTATGCCAAGGCACCTGGCGTGATTCGCGAGCGCATGTATCTCGATACGATGCAGCAGATCTACTCGCGCACCACGAAGATCATGGTGGACTCGAAGAACAACAGCCTGTTGTATTTGCCGTTGGACAAGATCATGGATCGCACACGCAGCGACGCGTCGACCCCGGCACCGGCCTCCGGTGCGGGCACGAACGCTGCGACGGGCTCGGCGGCTGCCGACGATGCCACGGATATCGACCATGATCGATCGCGCGCGGCACTGCGCAACCGCGACCGCGATTCACGCTAAGGGGATAAGCGCATGAACCGTATTGGAACCATTATTGTCGCGCTGATCGTTTTGCTGATCGTGCTTGCCTCGACCATGTTCGTGGTGGATCAGCGTCGTTACGCCGTCGTGTTTTCGCTCGGCGAAATCAAAGATGTCTATGGCCAGCCGGGCCTGAAGTTCAAGTTGCCGCCGCCGCTCCAGACCGTGCTGTATCTGGACAAGCGCATCATGACCATCGACAACCCGGAGCCGGAACGCTTCATCACGGCCGAGAAGAAGAACCTCATCGTCGACTCGTATGTAAAGTGGCGCATCGTCGACCCGCGCAAGTTCTACGTGAGCTTCAAGGGCGACAACCGTCTCGCACAGGACCGTCTGACGCAGCAGATTCGCTCGGCCTTGCAGGAAGCCTTTACGAAGCGCACGGTGACCGAAGTCGTGTCGTCGCAGCGTGAGCAGGTGATGCAGTGGGTCAAGCAGAAGGTTGGCGAGGATGCCGCGCAAGTGGGTATCGAGATCGTCGACGTGCGTATGCGCCGTGTCGATTTGGCCGCCGGTATCAGCGATTCGGTGTACAGCCGGATGGCCGCCGAGCGTAAGCGTGTGGCGAACGAGTTGCGTTCGACCGGCGCCGCAGAAGCCGAGCAGATTCGTGCCGATGCCGACCGTCAGCGTGACGTCGTTGTGGCCGAAGCTTACGCCAAGGCGCAACAGGTGAAGGGCGAGGGCGATGCTGCCGCCGCCAACATCTATGCACAAGCGTTTGGCCGTGACCCGCAGTTTGCTCAGTTCTACCAGAGCCTCGAAGCGTACAAGGCGACCTTCCGTGACAAGAAGGACGTGATCATTGCCGATCCGAACAGCGATTTCTTCCGTTTCATGCGGAGTTCGGGCGGTGCTGGCGCGACAGCCGGAAAAGCGGGAAAATAGCCCCCTTGACACCCGAGTAGCCGTCACCGCCCGCGTCAACCGCGGGCGGTGGCATTTTGGCCGAGTCCCCCCGTGACCAGCAGCACCCTCATTCTCGCTTTAGCCCTCATGCTGATTGTCGAGGGTTTGTTTCCGTTCGTCGCCCCGGACCGGTGGCGGCAAAGTTTTCGTAAAATAACGGAAATGCCGTCCGGCCAGATCCGATTCTTCGGTCTGGCCGCCGTGTCGCTGGGGCTGATTCTGATGCTGCTGGCCGATCACTAAAAGGTGCGCTTTGCGCGCCGTCTGAATACCGAAATACCCATGCCGAACTGGCTACTCCCTGAAAATATCGCCGACGTGCTGCCGTCCGAGGCGCGCAAGATCGAAGATCTGCGCCGGCTCATGCTCGATCGTTTCCGCACCTACGGCTATGAGCTCGTCATGCCGCCGATGCTCGAGTACGTCGAGTCGCTGCTGACCGGCACCGGTCACGACCTCGATCTGCGCACGTTCAAGCTGGTCGACCAGCTCTCCGGCCGCACGATGGGGCTTCGCGCCGACATCACGCCGCAGATTGCCCGTATCGATGCCCACTTGCTCAACCGCAAGGGCGTGACGCGCCTGTGCTATGCCGGCAGCGTGCTGTTCACGCGCCCGCGTAACCTGCTCGCCACGCGTGAGCCGTTCCAGATCGGTGCGGAAATCTTCGGCCATGGCGGGCTGGAGGCGGATCTCGAGATTCAGGAGTTGCTGCTGTTCTGCCTGCGTCTGGCGGGTCTCAAGCAAATTCGTATCGACCTTTGCCACGCGGGCGTGCTCGAGGCGCTGATCGACAGCGTGCCGGTGGCCGAGGCGCGGGAGAGCGAGTTGTTCGGCGCGCTGGCGACGAAGGACGTTCCCCAGCTTCAGGCGCTGACGCAGGATTTGCCGGTTCACGTGCGCGATGCCCTGCTGGCACTGACCACACTGTATGGCGAGCCCGCCGAGACGCTGGCGCGTGCCCGTAAGGCGTTGCCCGACCTGCCCGGCGTGACCGCGGCACTGGACGATCTGGACTATCTGGCGGCGTCGCAGAGCAAGGACGGACAGGCCGAGTTGTCGATCGATCTGGCCGATTTGCGCGGCTACCAGTATCACAGCGGCGTGATGTTCGCCGCGTATGTCGACGGCATTCCGAATGCGATTGCGCGCGGCGGCCGGTACGACAAGGTCGGTCAGGCGTTCGGGCGTGATCGTCCGGCAACCGGGTTTTCGCTGGATTTGCGTGAGTTGGCGGCAATTTCGCCAGTGGAAGCGCGCAGTAACGCGATTTTGGCGCCTGCGGACGACGTGCCGGGGTTGCGCACTAAGATCGAGAGCCTGCGCGACGCCGGTGAGGTGGTTATCCGCATGCTGCCGGGCCACGATCAAGACTTCGAGGAGTTCACGGGAGACCGCGTTCTCGTTGAGAAAGATGGCCAGTGGGTTGTGACACCCCGGTGAATCCGCTGAAAAAAGCGGCACTAGCGTACCCCAACACGGGTAGAATACGTTTTTAACCAAACCAACTATTGTTATGTCCGGCAATGCTTTGAATCAGGGACGCAATGTCGTCGTTATCGGAACCCAGTGGGGCGACGAAGGAAAGGGTAAGGTCGTCGATTGGCTGACCGATCACGCGCAAGGCGTGGTGCGTTTCCAGGGTGGCCATAACGCCGGACATACGCTCATCATTGGCGGCAAGAAGACGATTCTGCGCCTGATCCCGTCGGGCATCATGCATGAAGGCGTCACCTGCTACATCGGCAACGGTGTGGTGCTCTCGCCGGAAGCCCTGTTCAAGGAAATCGGTGAACTCGAAGGCGCTGGCCTGAAGGTCTGCGGCCGTCTGCGCATCTCCGAAGCCTGTACCCTGATCCTCCCGTACCACATCGCTATCGATCAGGCGCGCGAAGCACGCCGCGGCGCCAGCAAGATCGGCACGACCGGTCGCGGCATCGGCCCGGCGTACGAAGACAAGGTTGGCCGCCGCGCGCTGCGCGTGCAGGATCTCTTCGATCCGGAAACCTTCGCCGCCCGTCTGCGTGAAAACCTCGATTACCACAACTTCGTGCTGACCCAGTATCTGGGCGCGAAGGCCGTCGACTTCCAGGAAACCCTGGACACGATGCTGAGCTACGCCGAACGTCTGCGTCCGATGATCGCCGACGTGTCGCAATTGCTCTACGCGGCCAACCGCGAAGGCCAAAAGTTGTTGTTCGAAGGTGCCCAAGGCACGCTGCTCGACATCGATCATGGCACGTACCCGTACGTGACCAGCAGCAACTGCGTGGCCGGTGCCGCGTCGGCGGGTGCTGGCGTGGGTCCGCAACAGCTGCATTACGTTCTCGGCATCACCAAGGCTTATTGCACGCGCGTTGGCGCAGGCCCGTTCCCGAGCGAACTGTACGATGCGGACAATCCCGCGCGTCAGGAAGCCATCGGCCTGCAACTGGCAACGGTGGGCAAGGAATTCGGTTCGGTGACCGGCCGTCCGCGCCGCACTGGCTGGATGGATGCCGCTGCGCTCAAGCGTTCGATCCAGATCAACGGCGTGACCGGTCTGTGCATGACGAAGCTCGACGTGCTCGACAACCTCGAAACCGTGCGTCTGTGCGTGGGTTACAAGATCGACGGCAAGACGGTCGACATCCTGCCGCGTGGCGCTGTGGATGTGGCGCGTTGCGAGCCGATCTATGAAGATTTCCCGGGCTGGTCGCAGAGCACGTTCGGCGTGAAGTCGTGGGATCAGCTGCCGGTGGAAGCGCAGAACTACCTGAAGCGCATCGAAGAAGTGAGCGGTATTCCGATCGATATGGTGTCGACCGGTCCGGATCGCGAGGAGACCATTCTCCTGCGTCACCCGTTCAAGAACTGAGACCCCGTAGGATTGGAACGGCACACCATGAATCTGCCCCAAAACGACGATAAGAACCTCTGGGTTTCGTGGGACGAATACCATCGACTGATCGAGCGCCTCGCGCTCAAGGTCTATGAGTCCAACTGGAAATTCGACAAGATCCTGTGTCTGGCCCGTGGTGGCTTGCGTGTGGGCGATCAGCTCGCGCGCATCTACGACGTGCCCCTCGCGATTCTGGCGACGAGTTCGTATCGTGAGGCCGAAGGCACCGTTCGCGGCGACCTCGACATTGCCCAGTACATCACCATCACGCGCGGCGAGCTGGAAGGCCGTGTGCTGCTGGTCGACGATCTGGTCGATTCGGGCGTGACGCTCGAGCGTGTCGGCAGCCACCTGAAGGAGCGTTTCCCGAAGGTGACCGACGTGCGCTCGGCCGTGCTGTGGCACAAGGCCTGCTCGAAGGTGGCACCGGATTACGCCGTCGATTTTCTGGCGACAAATCCTTGGATTCACCAGCCGTTCGAAGAGTACGACACGCTGCGCCCGCACAATCTGTCGGCGTGGATCAAGCGCGGTACCTGAGCGTTTGAACGTGTGAGCGGAGATGCCGGGAGGCGTTTCCGGCGAGGGTGATCCCTCGCGATGCAGGCGGTGGCACCGAAAGGTGCGCCGCCTGTTTTGCTTTGTGGATGGCGGATAAGCGGCCCGACGGTGCGCCGCGGATACGCTGACGGTGGCCCGAGGTGGCGCGAGGTGGCCGGAAAACCTCAAAAACAGCGACAAAACTCCCTTCTGCTCGGCGCATCGTGCGCCTCATGGCTGTGGTCTGATGACGCTATCGATTTAGTCAACGCAGACGCCGTCCTCGCGGCACCCGCGGCACCGTCATGACGATGTGGCTTCGCTTCCTTTTCCTAATCAGTCTCCCCGTATTGGGCTGTTTGATGGCACTCGCCAGCACGCAGAGCTTCGCTGCGGCTGCCGTCGCCGGCATTCGCTCGGGCGGGACGCTGCGCTACGTCTTCGTGGGCAACCAGACATCGATGGCGAAGGCCAAACTGGTAGCGCTCAATAAGTGTCGTAGCCAGCTTGCGCCGGGTCGGCGGGGCGGGCGTTGCGAGATCATCATGGCGGGTAACGGGCCGGCCTATTGGTCGGTCGTGCATGCGAGCAACGGCGAGATCGGTGTGGCGCTTGGCGACGAGAAGGCGGCCGCAGTGCAAGACGCGTTTGTGGTCTGCCAGCGCGGTGGCGATTGCGCGATCGAAAATGCGCAGGTCTGGTATGACAGCGGCCAACGTCCCGGCAAACGTCCGCCGGCGCCGCAGCCGGCTCAGGCGCCTCAGGCGCAGTGCAGGATTCCCACCGGACAGGTGGTGCGCATGCAGACGCGCTGCAACAACGGTGAATGCGTGCGGACGTACGAGAATGGCTGCACTGTACGGTTTCAGGCGGCACGGTGTCTCGACCGGGAGACCAACAGCTATGTCTGGCGCCCGAACGCCTGCGACGACGACAGTTGATAGCGTCGGCCCACTTCAGAGAGGCTCGTCTCAAATGAAACGGGCCGGATCCCGTGAAATTCAGGATCCAGCCCGCGGCCTCTCGGCCCGTACGGCGCTACCGATCAGACGTCGATCCGGTCACACCAATTCAACGCCAATCAGTTAGCCGACATGCCGCTATGACGCAGTAGCGCATCGACTTGCGGCGTGCGGCCACGGAACGCGATGAACGATTCCATCGCTTCGCGGCTGCCACCGACGGCGAGAATCTCGTCGCGATAACGCGTCCCCGTCGCGGTGTCGAGCACCGTGCCGCTGACCTTGGCGGCTTCCTCGAACGCAGCATAGACATCCGCCGAGAGCACTTCCGCCCACTTGTAGCTGTAGTAGCCCGCCGCATAACCGCCGGCGAAGATGTGGCTGAACGTATTCGGCCAGCGCGAAATCTCGGCTTGCGGCGTTACATGCAGACGGTCGTTGATACGGCGCGAGACGTCGAGCACCGACTCCGGCCCACGCGGGTCGAAGTCGTAGTGCAGGTGCATGTCGAAGTCCGAGAACACCACCTGACGCAGCATCATCAGACCGCTCTGGAAATTGCGGGCGGCGATCATCTTGTCGAACAGCGTGCGCGGCAGCGGTGCGCCGGTGTCGACGTGGGCGGTCATGTGCTCGAGCACATCCCATTCCCAGCAGAAGTTTTCCATGAATTGCGACGGCAGCTCGACGGCGTCCCATTCCACACCGTTGATGCCGGCAACGCCTGCGTCTTCCACCTGCGTGAGCATGTGATGCAGGCCGTGACCGAACTCATGGAACAGTGTGATGACGTCGTCGTGCGGCAAGAGCGCGGGCTTGTCGCCCACGGGTGCCGGGAAGTTGCAGACGAGATAAGCGACCGGCGTTTGCAACGCGCCGTTGTGCAGGCGCTTGCGCGTGCGGGCGCTGTCCATCCATGCGCCGCCACGTTTGCCTTCGCGTGCAAACAGATCCATGTAGAACTGGGCCACCAACTCGCCGTCGCGCTCGATTCGGAAGAAGCGCACGTCCGGGTGCCACGTCTCGGCGTCTTGCGGGCGAATGGTCACGCCGAACAAGGTGCCTGCCACGCGGAAGAGGCCGTCCAGCACCTTCGGCAGCGGGAAATACTGGCGAACTTCCGTCTCCGAGAACGCATAACGCTGTTGGCGCAGCTTCTCCGAGGCGTAAGCCGTGTCCCACGGTTCGAGCTTGTCGAGGCCGAGCGACTTCGCGGCAAAGTCTTGCAACTCCGCCCAATCCTTTTCAGCATACGGACGCGCCCGCTTGGCCAGATCTTCGAGGAATTCGAGCACTTGAGCGGGGGACTCGGCCATTTTCGGCTCGAGTGACACCTCGGCGTAGTTCTTGAAACCGAGCATCTGCGCTTCTTCACGGCGCAAGGCGAGTTGCTCCACCACGATCTTGGTGTTGTCCCACTCCGCCTCGCCCTCGCCGTATTGCGGACCGAGCTCCGAGGCGCGCGTCACATTGGCGCGGTACAGCTTTTCGCGCAACGCGCGGTTGTCGGCGTATTGCAGCACCGGGAAATACGAGGGGAAGTGCAGGGTGAATTTCCAGCCTTCAACGCCATCGCGCTCGGCCGCAGCGCGTGCGGCGGCCTTGTCGTCTTCAGGCACGCCAGCGATTTCCTGCTCGTCGGTGATGACCAGCGAGAACTTGTTCGTCGCGTCGAGCACGTGATCGGAGAAGGCCTTGCCAAGATGGGCTTGCTCTTCCTGAATCTCGGCAAAACGCGGCTTTTGGTCCTCGGGCAGTTCGGCACCGCCCAGACGGAAGCCGCGCATTTCGTTATCGAGGATCTTCTTGCGAGCGGTCGTCAGGCCGGCGAATTCCGGGCCGGCCGCGATGGCCTTGTACTTGTCGAACAAGGCGAGGTTCTGGCCAACGCTGGCGGAAAACTCGGTGACGCGCGGCAGGTTGTCGCTATAGGCCGCGCGCAGTTCGGGGGTATCGGCAACGGCGTTCAGGTGTCCGACGATTTCCCAGGCGCGGCCAAGGCCCTCGGTGCCGTCTTCCACGGCGTCGAGAATGTTGGCCCATGTCGCCGGCGTTGACGGATCCGCCGCCCGGTCCACCGCGGCACGCGCCTGTTCGAGCAGAACGTCGACGGCGGGAGTCACGTGCTCGGGGCGAATATCGGCGAAGCGGGGGAGTCCTTCGGTATCAAGCAGGGGATTGGTTTGCGGCGTATTCATGCGATCGATGTCCACTTGAAGGGGCTTACGAAGAGTGTGGGGGCATCCCTGCGATTTTTCCAGTCGTTTTTTTCAACTGGAATGATTGGGGATTGTCATGGCGAACGGCGTACTGGGCCGTCAACCACGTTCCTTCGCAAGCCCCGTCCCGTCAGGCGGGGCAGCCAGATGCTCAGGCGCCCAGCGCGCGCTCAGCGGCTTCGATCGTGTTGACCAACAGCATTGTGATGGTCATCGGGCCGACGCCACCCGGCACGGGCGTGATGTAACCCGCCACGTCCTTGACGCCGTTGAAGTCGACGTCGCCGCACAGCTTGCCGGCGTCGTCGCGATTCATGCCGACGTCGATCACGGCGGCGCCCGGCTTGACCATATCGGCGGTGACGATGTTGCGCTTACCGACGGCGGCGACGATCACGTCGGCGTTGCGGGTATGCGCGGCCAGATCCTTCGTCTTGCTGTTGCAAATCGTGACGGTGGCGCCCGCTTGCAGCAGCATCATGGCCATCGGCTTGCCGACGATGTTCGACGCGCCGATCACGACAGCCACCGCGCCGCGCAGCGGGAAGTCGACCGACTCCAGCATCTTCATGCAGCCATAGGGCGTGCACGGACGGAACAGCGGCGCGCCCGTCATCAGTGCACCGGCGTTCGAGACGTGGAAGCCGTCCACATCCTTTTCCGGGGCGATGGCTTCGAGCACCTTGTGGCTGTCGATGTGCTTCGGCAGCGGCAGTTGCACCAGAATGCCGTTGATCTTCGGATCGCGGTTGAGCTCATCGATACGAGCGAGCAGGGCGGTCTCGGTCAGGTCGGCCGGATAACGGTCGAGCGACGAGTAGAGGCCGTTGTCTTCGCAAGCCTTGACCTTGTTGCGCACGTAGACTTGGCTCGCCGGATCTTCGCCGACCAGAACGACGGCGAGGCCGGGCTGATGGCCACGGGCGGTGAGGGCGGCGGCGCGCGTGGCAACTTCGGCGCGAATGCGTTTGGCGAGGGCGTTGCCGTCGATGAGGGTGGCGGTCATGGTGCGTGGGTATCGTGTGAAGGAAGGGGGCTGGCCTGAGAGGCCGGATACGGCAGCGTCGGCCAAGGCGGGTGGCAGACGGCAAAGACCGTATTATAGCGGCGCGCCGATGGCGGCGGGAGGGGGGCGGGGGTGTGGGATCCACCTCGCGCGGGCCGGTGGTGTGCCGGCCCTTGGGGGAATGCAAGGTGGAATCTGCCGGTGACTGCCCGCCGGGTGGTGGCGGGGCAGCGGTGTGCTCAGAAAGCCCTTGTCAGGCGGGACTCACGAGCGCTTGGACAGGGCGAGACGCAGCAGGTCGGCGACCGTGTTGACGTTCAGCTTCTCCATGATGTTGGCCCGGTGAGCCTCGACCGTCTTGATGCTGATGCCGAGATCGTCGGCAATCTGCTTGTTCAGACGACCGGCGATGATGCGTTCCAGCACCTGTTGTTCGCGGCCCGTGAGGCGCGAGAGCAGTTCCTCGGCCTGTTGCTGCTCGCGTTGGCTGCTGGCGTCCTGACGGGCTTTCGAGAGCATGCGCTCCACCAACGCCCGCAGTTCCGCTTCGTCGAAAGGCTTTTCGATGAAGTCCATCGCACCTTTCTTCATCGTGTTGACCGCCATCGGCACGTCGCCGTGGCCCGTCACGAAGATCGTGGGGATGTTGATCTTCTGCGCGATCAACTGTTCCTGAAGCTCCAGACCGCTCATGCCGGCCATCCGCACGTCGAGAATCAGGCAGCCCACCTGACGTCGGTCGTAGTGCGAAAGAAACTGTTCGGCGCTTTCGAAGCCGCGCACGTGGTAGCCATTGGCCTCAAGTAGCCAGCGCAGCGAATCGCGCACTGCCTCGTCGTCATCGACAACAAAGACAGTTTCTTGATCGATATTGGTGTTTGGTGTCGTCATAGTCCTCCCCCGGATCCGGATGTCGTATCGCCTTCTAACGGTAACAGAATACAAAAAGTACAACCATTCCGCACGCCGTCGACTTCATTGTTTTCTACCCACAGACGGCCGTGATGCGATTCGATGATGGAGCGGCAGATGTTCAGGCCCATGCCCATGCCGTCCGATTTGGTACTGAAGAACGGTTCAAACAACCGTTCGATGGTGGCTTCGTCCACGCCTGGGCCGTGGTCGGACACCTGAAACTCAATCGACTTGTCGCGCCGCTCAACGTGCAGACGCACCGTCAGGTCGCGCCGCTGGCCGGGCGGCGGCGTATAGCCGTGCATCGCTTCGGCGGCATTCTTCAACAGATTCACCAGCACCTGTTCGATCAACACCGGGTCGACGTAAATCTGTGGCAGTCCTGCGGGCAGCTCGGTCACGATGCGCACCCGGCGCTTGCGCGCCTCGATCTCGGCGAGCCCCACCGCATCCGCCACGATCTCATAGATTGATGACGGTTGACGCTTCGGTTCACTACGTTTCACGAAAGCGCGAATGCGCTTGATGATCATGCCTGCCCGAACCGCTTGCTGAGACGTTTTTTCCAGCGCCGGCAACAGCGTTTCCGGTGACGTGCGGCCCGCGCGTACCAGTGCAGCAGTGCCCATGCAGTAGTTGTTGATCGCCGCGAGCGGCTGGTTCAGTTCATGCGCGAGCGAGGAGGCCATTTCACCCATGGTCGTCAGACGACCAGTGAACTGTAACCGTTCCTCCTCCTGCCGTGCCAATTCTTCTGCATGGCGCCGTGCCGTGATGTCGGTGGCAACCTGCAACTGCGCCAGATGGCCGTCCACCCACTGAATGTACTGGCGGCGCACTTCAAACCATTTCTGGTGCGTGGGCAGATAGATTTCCTGCGTCTCCGCGGCCGTATCGGTCAGCGATGCCGCCGGCAAGCCAGCGAACGCATCGACCATGTCGATATGATCGAGCGAGGTCGGCGACAGCTCGCCGCCGCCCGACAGTTCGAGGTGACCTTCCGGGCGCGTGCCGAACAACTGGCGGTAGTAACGGTTGGCGAACAGCAGCTCGGCCTTGTCGACCGCCAGCACGGACACCGACGCGTCGAGGCTTTCCAGCACGGTCGTGAAGCGTTCGTGCGCAGCAGCGAGTTCTTCGCGCGCACGCTTCGGCTCGCTGATGTCGGTCAGCGACGACATCCAGCCGGTCTGACGGCCGTGCGCGTCCACGAGCGGGGAGACGAACATGCGGGCATAAAAGATCGTGCCGTCTTTGCGCTGCACACGAATTTCAAAGCCGTGAGAGGGTGCCTTGCCGCGCAGCGTCATGTCGATGCGCCGCTGCATCTCGTGAATATCGTCTTTGGGCCAGTACGGGTAAGGCGGCGCACGATTCATGAGGTCGGGCTCATCCCAGCCCGTCATGCGGCAAAACGCCGGATTCACATACGTAATGTGGCCTTGCAGATCGAGTACGCGCATGCCGATCACGATGGAGTTTTCCATCGCGCGCCGGAAAGACGTTTCGTTGAAGAGTGCCTGCTGGGCTTCGAAGCGCTGGCGCGTGTGCCGCCACAGACTCCAGAGGCTCCACAGCACGAAGCACGACAGCCCGGCAATCAGCCAGACCAGCGTGTTGTTCACGAAGTTGCCGACTGCCGGATACGAATAAATGCGAACCGCGAGACTGTGGCCGGGCGGATCGAGCAGTAATTCATAGGAGACGTCGCGCGGCAGCGGTGGCCGTGTCGATGTCGTCGCGAGTTCATTGTTGTGCGTGTCGATGAACGACACCTTGAACTTGTCGCCGAGCTCTTGCGGTAACTCGTGGATCAGCAGGCCTTCGACCGAGTAGACCGCGCTGATTGTGCCGAGAAACTCGCGCTCCCGAAGCACCGGCACCTGCACGACGATATAACTCGCGCCCGAGGCGTCATAGATCAACGTGGAGTAGGCCGAGCGCCGGGAGTCGCGCGCCGCGCGAAACGCCACCAGCAACTCATCTTCCATCGGATGTTGCGCGGTGCCCTGCAAGCGCGAAGCAAACGGCGAGTCGGCGGGCACGGCCCACTTCGGGCGTTGCCCGGCATCGAGCCAGTTCATGAAGACGATGTCTGCATGGTTCTGCATCAACTCGCTGGCCGTGTTCTGGAAGTGCGCAATGTCCTGAGGCTTGGCTGCGGTGTCGCGCGCAAGGGAACTGATCTGGTCCTGAATGGCCAGCATGTTCAGGCGTATCTGCTGCTGCGCCCACGCCACGTTGCGATAAAGGGTGTCTTGTTGCTGTTCGGTCTCGCGACGGTTCAGGCTCCACAGGATCAGACTCATCACCACGAGGAAGATCACAATGGAGACGAGCGGCACCAGCAAGTAGTAGTGCGACTCCGCGAACCCTTGCAGCCAGCGGTTCGAGCGGGCGGGCGTGGCGGCGGTCCGGGACGGTGGGGCGGAGTTGGCGAGGCGTGGCGAAAGCATGCCGAGATTGTAGCGCAGGCCGGCCATTTTCCTGCGTCTTTGCCCCGAGATGCCCTGCTTTTCGGAAGCGTCCGAGGTTTTCGGTAAGACGCCCGCTCAAAACCGCGCTGAGACCGATCGGTACGCCGTTAAACCGTGTTGAGATGGCATCTCCAAGCCCTTGATTTTATGTGCACTGCAACAGAATTTCGCACTATGAAATTTACTATCGTAATCTGAAATTTCGCTTGCGAAGGCAGGAATATCCTTCGTACAATGCCCCGGTAAAAATGCCGGTGGGCCCGTCCATGAAGCGGGTATCGACCATTACGCCAACCCGCTAACGACAGACAAGGAGACACCATGTCCGCCGTACCTGAAGAAGCCCTCAAGATCGTGTCCCCTGCGGACGCCGATCCCCAAGAAACGCAAGAATGGCTGGCCTCGCTCGAAGGCGTGCTGGCTGCGGAGGGCCCGGACCGTGCCCACTACCTGCTCGAGAAGTTGATTGAATTCGCCCGTATCAACGGCGAACATCTCCCGTTCTCGGCAAACACCCCCTACATCAACACCATCCCCGTCGACCAGCAAGCCCGTATTCCGGGCGATCAGGAAATCGAGCACAAGATCCGCTCGTACACCCGCTGGAATGCGATCGCGATGGTGCTGCGTGCCGGCAAGGACACGAACGTCGGCGGCCACATCGCCTCGTTCGCCTCGGCCGCGACGCTGTACGACGTCGGTTTCAACCACTTCTGGCACGCCCCGTCGGACAAGCACGGCGGCGATCTGGTGTTCGTGCAAGGTCACTCGTCGCCGGGCGTCTACAGCCGCGCGTACCTGCTCGGCCGTCTGGAGATGACCCAGCTCGAGAACTTCCGTCAGGAAGTGGACGGCGGCGGTCTGTCGTCGTACCCGCACCCGTGGCTGATGCCCGATTTCTGGCAGTTCCCGACGGTGTCGATGGGCCTGGGCCCGATCATGGCGATCTATCAGGCTCGCTTCATGAAGTACATCGAGTCGCGCAATATCGTGAAGACCGAAGGCCGCAAGGTCTGGGCCTTCCTCGGCGACGGCGAAACGGACGAACCGGAATCGCTGGGCGCGATCGGCATGGCGGGGCGCGAGCGTCTCGACAACCTCGTGTTCGTGATCAACTGCAATTTGCAGCGTCTGGACGGTCCGGTGCGCGGTAACGGCAAGATCATTCAGGAACTCGAATCGGAATTCCGTGGCGCCGGCTGGAACGTCATCAAGGTCATCTGGGGCAGCCGCTGGGATTCGCTGCTCGCCCGCGATCGCAAGGGCCTGCTGATGAAGCGCATGATGGAATGCGTGGACGGCGAGTATCAGACGTACAAGTCGAAGGACGGCGCCTATGTGCGCGAGAACTTCTTCAACACGCCTGAACTGAAGGCCATGGTGGCCGACTATTCCGACGAAGACATCTGGGCGCTGAATCGCGGCGGTCACGATCCGCACAAGATCTACGCGGCCTATCAGTCGGCAACGCAGCACAAGGGTCAACCGACCGTCATCCTGGCCAAGACCATCAAGGGCTATGGCATGGGCGAAGCGGGTCAGGCCATGAACATCACCCACCAGCAGAAGAAGATGCCGGTGGAGTCGCTCAAGAAATTCCGCGACCAGTTCAAGCTGCCGCTGACCGACGACGAAATTGCCGACGTGCCGTACGTCAAGTTCGAAGAAGGTTCGAAGGAACTCGAGTACATGCGCGCACGCCGCATGGAACTCGGTGGCTACCTGCCGCAGCGCCGTACCAAGGCCGCTTCGCTGCCGGTGCCGGCCCTGACCGCTTTCGACGCACTGCTCAAGGCGACGGCTGAAGGCCGTGAGATTTCGACGACGATGGCGTTCGTGCGTATTCTCAACGTGCTGCTCAAGGACAAGGCGCTGGGTCAGCGTATCGTGCCGATCGTGCCGGATGAATCGCGTACGTTCGGTATGGAAGGCCTGTTCCGCCAGATCGGTATCTGGAGTCAGGTCGGCCAACGCTACATCCCGCAGGATCAGGATCAACTGATGTTCTACCGCGAGTCCGAGAGCGGTCAGATCCTTCAGGAAGGCATCAACGAAGCCGGCGGTATGTGCGACTGGATCGCCGCCGCAACGTCGTACTCGACGCACGGCGAGACGATGATCCCGTTCTACATCTTCTACTCGATGTTCGGCTTCCAGCGCATCGGCGATCTGGCCTGGGCCGCTGGCGACATGCGCGCCCGTGGTTTCCTGATCGGCGGTACCGCCGGCCGTACCACGCTCAACGGTGAAGGCCTGCAACACGAAGACGGTCACTCGCTGCTGTGGGCGTCGTCGATCCCGAATTGCCTGCCGTACGATCCGACGTTCGCCTTCGAACTCGCCGTGATCGTTCAGGACGGTCTGCGCCGCATGGTGCAGGATCAGGAAGACGTGTACTACTACCTGACGGTGATGAACGAGAACTACGCGCACCCGGCCATGCCGGAAGGCGTGGAGCAAGACATCCTGAAGGGGATGTATGCGTTCCGCCGCGGCGTGGACAACAGCAAGGCACCGCGCGTGCAACTGCTGGGTTCGGGCACGATCTTCAATGAAGTGATTGCTGCGGCCGAGATGCTCAAGAACGACTGGGGCGTCGAATCGGATCTGTGGAGCTGCCCGAGCTTCACCGAGCTGTCGCGCGAAGGCAATGACGTGGCACGCTACAATCTTCTGCACCCGACCGAGACGCCGCGCCTGTCGCACGTCGAGAAGTGCCTGAACGACACGCGTGGTCCGGTCATCGCATCGACCGACTACATCCGTACGTATGCGGATCAGATTCGTCCGTTCGTGCGCGGTCGTTACGTGGTGCTCGGTACTGACGGCTATGGCCGCTCGGATACGCGTGAGAAGCTGCGTCACTTCTTCGAGGTGGATCGTAACTGGGTGACGGTCGCTGCGCTCAAGGCGCTGGCCGACGAAGGCACGCTGCCGGCAAGCAAGGTTGCCGAAGCGATTGCCAAGTACAACCTGAATCCGAATAAACCCAACCCGATGACCGTCTAAAGGCCGCTTCGCGCGGCAGAAGTGTCCGCCAGCCGCCCCCCAGCGGCAGGCGGACGCGCGCCGCACGACAAGCGCAGCCTCGAGGAGACTGTGGAAAATGAGTCAAGTGATCGAAGTGAAAGTCCCGGACATCGGTGACTTCAAGGACTTGCCCGTGATCGAAGTACTGGTCAAGGCGGGTGACAAGATCGACGCCGAGCAGGCGCTGATCACCCTGGAGTCGGACAAGGCCACGATGGATGTGCCGAGCCCGGTTGCCGGTGTTATCAAGGCACTGAGCCTGAAGGTTGGCGATGAAGTGTCGGAAGGTTCGCTGATCCTGACGCTCGAGACCGTCAACGGTTCGGGCGCACAAACCAATGGCGCTGCTGCACCGGCCGCCGCGCCTGCCGCGGCACCGCAAGCCGCTGCACCTGCACCTGCTGCTCCGGCGGCGGCACCCGCAGCACCGGCCGCGCCGGCTGCCGCTGGCGGCACGAGCAAGATCGACGTGAAGGTGCCGGATATCGGCGGCTACGACGACGTGCCCGTGATCGAAGTGCTGGTCAAGGTGGGCGACACTGTGACGGCCGAGCAATCGCTGGTCACGCTGGAATCGGACAAGGCGTCGATGGACGTGCCGAGCCCGGCCGCTGGTGTGGTCAAGGAAATCAAGGTCAACGTCGGCGACAAGGTCTCCGAAGGTTCGCTGATCGTGGTGCTCGAAGGTGCCGCTGCGGCACCGGCCAAGGCGGCGGCTGCTGCCCCGGCACCCGCGCCGCAAGCCGCGGCACCTGCTGCGGCACCGGCACCTGCACCGGCGGCCCCGGCACCCGCCCCGGCGGCTGCCGCAGCCCCGGCGCCCCAATCGGGAAGCCAGCCGATCAGCCATGCCAGCCCGTCGGTGCGCAAATTTGCGCGCGAGCTGGGCGTGGAAGTCACGCAGGTCAAGGGCACTGGTCCGAAGGGCCGCGTGACCGTCGACGACGTGCGCAACTTCATCAAGAGTGCATTGGCCGGCGGTAATCGTCCGGCGGCTGCGGGCGGCGCGCCCGCAGGCGGTGGCGAGCTGAACCTGCTGCCGTGGCCGAAGATCGACTTCTCGAAGTTCGGTCCGGTCGAGCCGAAGGCGCTCTCGCGCATCAAGAAGATTTCGGGTGCGAACCTGCATCGCAACTGGGTCATGATTCCGCACGTCACGAACAATGACGAAGCGGACATCACCGAACTCGAAGCCTTCCGCGTGCAATTGAACAAGGAAAACGAGAAGGCTGGCGTCAAGGTCACGATGCTGGCGTTCGTCATCAAGGCCGTTGTGATGGCCCTGAAGAAATTCCCGACGTTCAACGCAAGCCTCGACGGCGACAACCTCGTCTTCAAGCAGTACTTCCACGTGGGCTTCGCTGCCGACACCCCGAACGGTCTGGTCGTGCCGGTTGTGCGCGACGCGGACAAGAAGGGCGTGTTCGAAATCGCTCGCGAGACGTCGGACCTGGCCAAGCTCGCCCGCGAAGGCAAGCTCAAGCCGGATCAGATGCAAGGCGGTTGCTTCTCGATCTCGTCGCTCGGCGGGATTGGCGGCACCACGTTCACGCCGATCATCAATGCGCCTGAAGTGGCCATTCTGGGTCTGTCGCGTTCGTATCAGAAGCCGGTGTGGGATGAGCGCAAGCAACAGTTCCTGCCGCAACTGACGCTGCCGTTGTCGTTGTCCTACGATCACCGCGTGATCGACGGCGCGGAAGCGGCTCGCTTCAACGCTTACCTGGGCCAACTGTTGGCGGACTTCCGTCGCGCAATGCTGTAATGGCCTGTGCTGCCGGCCCACGCGTAAGCGCAGGCCGGCAGCCGGTACCGGCCATTGCAGGCGCAAGCTTCGGCATCTGGACGAGGAGGGGCACCATGACCACCGTGGTAGTCGTCAGGAAGGCGGGTGAAATCGCGATTGCCGCCGATTCACTCGTGACGTTCGGCGACACGCGACTTTCGCAGTCGTACGAGGAAAACCGCAAGGTGTTTCTCGTGGGCGACTCGTATATCGGGCTTGCCGGTACTACGGCGCATTTCCCGGTCATGCGTGCCATTCTCTCGGGCATGAGCGACGAGTGCCGTCTGCACTCGCGCGATGAAGTGTTCCGCACGTTCTGCCGCGTCCATCAGAAGCTCAAGGAAGAGTATTTCCTCAATACGAAGGAGGAAGAAGACGATCCGTACGAGTCGTCGCAGATCACTTGTGTGATTGCGAATCCGACTGGTATCTACGGCGTTTATTCCTACCGGGAAGTGTTTGTTTTCGATCGGTTCTGGGGCATCGGCTCGGGACGCAACTATGCGCTCGGTGCCATGTACGCCCTCTACGATCAGGATCTGAGCGCAAGCGCCATCGCCGAGGCCGGCGTCAAGGCGGGCGCGGAATTCGACAAGAGTTCTGCTGGCCCGTTTCAGGTGCACACGTTTCCGATCGATACCACCATCAAGTCATATATGCGACAGGGAGACCCCGCATGAGTCTCATTGAAGTCAAGGTGCCGGATATCGGCGCAGAGGGCGTGGATGTCATCGAAGTGATGATCAAGCCCGGCGACAAGATCGCCAAGGATGCTTCACTCATCACGCTGGAGTCCGACAAGGCCTCCATGGAAGTGCCCTCGGAAGTGTCGGGCACGGTCAAGGAAGTGAAGATCAAGGTGGGCGACAAGGCGAGCCAAGGCACGGTGATCGCCATCATCGAAGCCGAAGATGCAGGTGCCGCGAAAGCCGCTGCACCGGCAGCCCCGGCCGCCGCACCTGCCAAGGCTGCCCCGGCAGCAGCACCGGCCGCGCCGGCAGCGCCCGCTGCACCGGCACCGGCCGCCGCTACGCATAGCGGCGGCGCCGACACCGAGTGCGAAGTGGTCGTGCTGGGCGCAGGCCCCGGCGGCTACTCGGCAGCGTTCCGCTCGGCCGATCTGGGCCGCAAGACCGTGCTGATCGAGCGTTACGCAACGCTCGGCGGCGTGTGCCTGAACGTGGGCTGCATCCCGTCGAAGGCACTGCTGCACACGGCCGCTGTCCTCGAAGAGGCGCAGTCGCTGGGTCACCACGGCATTTCGTTCGCCAAGCCGGAAGTCGATCTCGACAAGCTGCGTGCGTACAAGGACAGCGTGGTCGGCAAGCTGACCGGCGGTCTGGCCGGCATGGCCAAGATGCGCAAGGTCGAAGTGCTGCACGGTGTGGGCACGTTCCTTGACCCGAACCATGTCGAAGTAGTCGCCGCTGACGGCAGCAAGCGCGTGGTGAAGTTCGCTCAAGCGATCATCGCTGCCGGCTCGCAAGCCGTGAAGCTGCCGTTCCTGCCGGAAGATCCGCGCATCGTCGACTCGACCGGTGCGCTCGAGCTGCGCCAGTTGCCGAAGAAGATGCTGGTCATCGGCGGCGGCATCATCGGGCTGGAAATGGCCACGGTGTACAGCGCACTCGGCACCGAAATCGATGTCGTCGAAATGCTCGACGGCCTGATGCAAGGCGCCGACCGCGATCTGGTCAAGGTCTGGGAAAAGATGAACGCGAAGCGCTTCGGCCGCGTCATGCTCAAGACCAAGACGGTGGGTGCGGAAGCCAAGGCTGACGGGATTTACGTCAAGTTCGAAGGCGAGGCCGCACCGGCCGAACCGCAGCGTTACGACCTCGTGCTGGTGGCCGTCGGCCGCAGCCCGAACGGCAAGAAGATCGGTGCCGAAAAGGCCGGCGTGTCGGTGGGCGATCGCGGCTTCATTTCGGTCGACAAGCAGATGCGCACGAATGTGCCGAACATCTTCGCGATCGGCGACATCGTCGGTCAGCCGATGCTCGCGCATAAGGCCGTGCACGAAGCGCACGTTGCCGCCGAAGCCGCCGCAGGCGAGAAGGCTTACTTCGACGCCATTCAAATTCCGTCGGTGGCCTACACCGATCCGGAAGTGGCATGGGCCGGCAAGACCGAAGACCAACTGAAGGCGGAAGGCGTGAAGTACGGCAAGGCCGTGTTCCCGTGGGCCGCTTCGGGCCGTGCGATTGCCAACGGTCGCGATGAAGGCTTCACCAAGGTGCTGTTCGACGAAGAAACGCACCGCATCGTGGGTGGCGCGATCGTCGGGACGCACGCGGGCGACCTGATCGGCGAACTCTGTCTGGCAGTGGAGATGGGCGCTGACGCGGTGGATATCGGTAAGACGATTCACCCGCACCCGACGCTGTCGGAGTCGGTCGGTATGGCAGCAGAGATCTACGAAGGTGTCTGCACCGACGTGCCGCCGCCGCGCAAGAAGTAAGTGAGTCGGTCACCGGCTTGAATGCCGGGCCGAAAAAAACCGCCACGCCTCTTCGGAGGGTGGCGGTTTTTTCATTCCGGGCGCCGCAAAAAGAAAACCCGGCACGGGGCCGGGTTCGAAAGGTACCTGCGGTACCGAGGAGACAACTTGCGTCGCGGCGTCAGATGGGACTGCCGCGATCAATTCTCAAACGTCCCTCGTGCTACACAGACAGGACGCAGACGATTACTTCTTGGCAGCGGTCGCGGCGCGCGAGGCTTGAGCAGCAGCCTTCGTGGCAACATTGGTCGCGGCAGCAAAGTTCGTTTCGGCGATTTCAACGGCTTGCTTGGTTGCCTTCTGCACGCTGTCGAATGCGCTGTTGGCAGCGGACAGGGCCGACTTGGCGAGTGCAACTGCCGATTCCGAACCGGCCGGTGCGTTCTTGGCCAGGTTGTCGAACAGCGATTGCACATTCTGCGAGCTTTCCGCCAGTTGGGCTTCGGCCACCTTGGTCACTTCGGCTTGCGTCGACGAAGCGATTTCATACAGGTGACGGCCGTAAGCGAGTGCCTTTTCGGCAGCCGGCTGAACGAGGTTGGCTTGCAGAGCGAGCAGTTCCTGCGCGTCCTTCACAGCGAAAGCCTTTTGCGCGGTCGAAGCGGATTCTGCTAGCGATGCCTTCACGGCCTGCAGGTTCAGTTCGACGAGCTTTTCAACGCCTTCAAAGGCTTTGTTGGTCAGGCCAAACAGGGTTTCGAGGTTGGCCTTGTGGGCGGCAGCGAGTTGCTCGGGGGTCAGAAACGACATGGCGTTCTCCTATGGTGTCATACACAACGTATCGACCCACTCCGTGTTCGCTTTGTTGGTTCTCACCTTATTTCGGTGAAAACACGGTTGGGGCCTTCTCAAGTGGTGCAATGTTCTTTGTTGCATCGCACAATTGCAAGTTTAGAGATATTTTTGTCGCTGTCAAGTCTTTTTTTGTGCGGCGCAACAATTCAACAAAAGCTTACTAAATCAACCGCTTGGGTGGCGCATGACAGTCGCGTGACACCGCGCTGCGGCGAATTGTGACACCCCCTTGGAAAGCCTTGATTGGTGCGGCTTTGCACCGATTGGGGGCGCGGCGAACCCGGCGCGGCGATGGTACTATCGTCGGGTTCCGGCACTGGCGGAGCGGTCACTCGCGGCAAAAATCCGAAGGGTTTTTCTAATCGGCGGCGGGTACCGAGCGCCAGTGCCGATGTCGTTCAACGCCTTTTGCGTGCCGCGTCTGCCGGCCAATCGTGTCGATGCAAGCGTTTTACAGCGACCATTTCGTCCTGCCTCTGCCCCCCGGGCACCGCTTCCCCATGCAGAAGTACGCGCGCCTGCGTGAGCGCGTCGCGTCTGAGTTGCCGCAAGTGACGCTGGCGGAAGCGTTGCCCGCTGACGACACGATGTTGCGCAGAGTGCACTCGGCGGACTACGTCACCCGTGTCAGCACCGGGGCACTCGATGCCAAGGAACAGCGTGACATCGGCTTCCCGTGGTCGACGCAGATGGTCGAGCGCTCGCGCCGGTCTGCCGGGGCGACGGTCGCCGCGTGCCGGGCGGCGCTGGTCGACGGCGTCGCAGCGAATCTGGCGGGCGGTACGCATCACGCCTACGCCGATCGCGGCGAAGGGTTCTGTGTATTCAACGATGCCGCAGTTGCCGCGCGCGCGATGCAGGCCGAACTTGGGCCCGGCACACGCGTCGCGATCATCGATCTCGATGTTCATCAGGGCAACGGGACGGCGGCAATATTCGAGCACGACGCCAGCGTGTTCACGTTGTCGCTGCATGGCGAACACAACTATCCGTTTCACAAGGCGCACGGCGATCTCGACGTGGCGCTGCCCGACCGTTGCGGCGACGACGAGTATCTGATTGCGCTCGGCCATGCGTTGACGGACCTGTTCGCGCAATTCACGCCGTCGCTCGTGATCTATCTCGCCGGGGCCGATCCACTGGAAAACGACCGGTTGGGCCGCTTGGCACTCTCGCATGACGGTTTGCTCGCCCGCGACCGCAAGGTGCTGACGGCATGTGTCGAGCGCGGCCTGCCCGTCGCCATTGCTATGGCCGGCGGTTACGGGCGCGAAATCGAACAGACCGTCGCTGCCCATTTCGCAACCCTTCGGCTGGCCAGCCAGTTCCAGCGCACCGGCCACCGTCTTCAGGACGTGTCCGTGCACGACATTCTCGTATGACCGGGCGAAGGGCAGACCCGTCCGTCGCGCCGCGCGCTGCGTCACACCCGGGGGCCACGCCTTCGGCACCCTCGACCGGGGGCGCTGCGATCTGGTCGGCCACCATGCCCTGGTGGTTCGTCCTGATCTGGAGCACGGGCTTTATCGTGGCCAAGTACGGCATGCCGAATGCCGAGCCGCTGACGTTTCTCACGTGGCGCTATGCCGGCACGCTGATCGTGATGCTCCCCATCGCGTTAATGACCGGCACGCCTTGGCCGCGCCACAAAGTCGACGGCAAAGATGTGGCGAACTGGGCGCTGTACGGCCACCTCGCCGTCTCGGGCATTCTCATTCAGGCGGTTTATCTCGGCGGTGTCTGGGCCGCGATCAAGCATGGCGTGCCGGCGGGATTGGCCGCGCTGATCGTTGGCATTCAACCGCTGCTGACGGCGCTGTTCGCGAAGGTCGTCGGCGAGCCGGTCTCCCGGCGTCAATGGCTTGGCCTGATGTGCGGCTTTGCAGGCGTGGGTCTTGTGGTGGCCAATAAGGTCGGCGTGCGCGGCGTAGGCCCAGCGGCGATTGCGCTGTGCGTATTGAGTCTGGCCGCGATCACGGCGGGCACGCTTTATCAGAAGCGGTTCTGTGCGCAGTTCGACTTGCGCGTCGGCACGATCGTCCAGTTTGGCGCCGCCTTTGTCGTGACGTTACCCGCCGCGTGGCTCCTCGAAACCATGCAGGTGCGCTGGAACGCGGAAATGATCGGCGCATTGGCGTGGTCGATATTGGCGCTCTCGATCGGCGCGATTTCGTTGTTGTTCCTGTTGATCCGGCATGGCGCGGCGACCAAGGTGTCGAGCCTCATGTACCTGACGCCGCCCACGACTGCCGTGATGGCGTGGCTGCTGTTCGGCGAGACGCTCTCGCCGTTAAGTGCCGCGGGCATGGTGGTGGCTGCGCTCGGCGTGGCGCTCGTGATCGAACGGCGGTCGGTATCGACAACGCCCCCGGCATCGACCGACATAAAGACATAACTACACGTCGACATAGCGACGCCGGCCGTCCAAAACCAGACAATCAGAGACCTTATGAAACACGAGCATCAGGGCAGGGAGGCCCCGCAAACCGTGCAGGCGCACGAGATGCGCGCGCCGGACGCAAACGATCCGTCCCTCGAAAGGGCGGGCGTGACCGACGGTGTTGGGGAAAGTACGCCCCCGGGGCATGTCAACGACTTGGCGGCCTTGCGCGTGGAACATGTCGACGAGGCCATTCGCAGCCGCCGGTCGATTCGCGCTTTCCTGCCCACACCCGTGCCGCAGCAGACCGTGGCCGACATGCTTTCGGTGGCATCGCGTGCCCCGTCAGGCAGCAACATCCAGCCGTGGCAAACCTATGTGCTCACCGGGAAATCGTTGTCCGCGCTCACGACGCGCTTGCTCGACACGTTCAACGATCCGGCGCAGCGCCTGATGCACGACGAAGAGTATGCGTACTACCCGCGCGAATGGACCGAGCCGTATCAGGGCCGGCGCCGCAAGGTCGGGTGGGACTTGTATGGCTTGCTCGGCATCGGACGCGAGGACAAGGCGCGCATGCATGGTCAGCATGGACGCAACTTCAACTTCTTCGATGCCCCGGTCGGCTTGATTTTCACGATCGACCGGCATCTGGAGCAGGGGAGCTGGCTGGACTACGGCATGTTCCTGCAAAGCTTCATGGTGGCGGCCCGCGCGCGTGGGCTCGACACCTGTCCGCAGGCGGCGTTTGCCATGTATCCGCGGGTGATCGCCGAAGTACTGCGTTTGCCGGAGTCGCGCATGGTGGTCTGTGGCATGGCGTTGGGGTATGCCGACCCGGCCGCCGCAGAGAATCAGCTGGTCACCGAGCGCGCGCCGCTCGAAGACTGGGCGCACTTTTTGAACTGAGGGAATTTAGGATTTTTGCGTTTTCTGGCATTTTGTGGCGATCGTTACATTTATCGGGTTGCGCTGCACAAAACTGCCAGAGGCCGGATTAAGTATTTCAGCTAAGTCATTCATATTGCTTATTTTTTGGGAAGTTACTAAACTTCTCCCAAACTCGTTGCCTGCCAACCTTACGCTACTCCCAATCTATGTACGCGATCACCACCCTTGCACGTTTGTGCCGCGCCCGCCTCTGGGGTGCTGCCGTCGTGGCGATCTCGCTCGCTGCCGGTGCGCCGGCCGTTGTCTACGCAGCCGGTAAGACGAGCGAATGCTCGCCGAAGACTGCTAAGACTGCGGCTCAAAAACGCGCCTGCGCGAACGCCAAGCCCGTCGCGAAAACCAGTAAAGCCACCGCCAAACGTGCGGTTGCCACCACCGCCTCGCGTGATACCAAAAGCGCGACGAAGGCAGGTGGCAAGGCACGCAAGCTCGCTGCCGTCGACGACGACGGACCTGCGGCCAAGCGTGTTGCCGTCAAACGCGTCGTCTTCAAGAATGGCAAACGCCATGTCGTGACGTCGTATCGCACCGTCAACTTCGCACCGCAAGCGCCCGAGCGTCTGTCGACCGGTCGCGCGTTCGGTCTGCATGAAGCGCCGGACGCCCTCGCGTTGCGTTCGTCGGTGGCCTACGTGATCGATGAGCGTACCGGCGAGTCGCTGTTCGATAAGAATTCGCAGGCGGTGCTGCCCATCGCTTCGATCTCGAAGTTGATGACGGCGATGGTGTCGCTCGATTCCGGTATCCCGATGACGGATGCCATGGAAGTGACCGACGAAGATCGCGATTACGAGAAGGGCACGGGCTCGCGTTTGTCCGTCGGCTCGCGTCTGTCGCGTGAAGACATGCTGCACATCGCGCTCATGTCGTCGGAAAACCGCGCGGCAGCGGCGCTCTCGCGTTACTACCCGGGCGGCCGTCCGGCTTTCTTGGCAGCGATGAATCGCAAGGCCAAGGAACTCGGTATGAACGACACGCACTTCAACGACCCGACCGGCCTGTCGAGTCAGAACGTGTCGAGCGCGCGTGACCTCGTGAAGATGGTCAAGGCCGCGTATCAATACCCGATGATTCGTCGCTTCTCGACCGATACCAACTACGACGTCAACACGGGCCGTCGCGAGTTGCATTACGCGAGCACGAACCATCTGATCGGTCATCCGGGCTGGGAAATCGGTCTGCAAAAGACGGGTTACATCAACGAAGCGGGTCAATGCCTCGTGATGCAGGCCAACGTCGACGGCCGTCCGGTCATCATGATTCTGCTCGACTCCACCGGCAAGTATTCGCGTTTTGCCGACGCCACACGCGTTCGCAAGTGGTTGCTTGAAGGTGGCGGCACGGCGCCGCAACGCACGGCGGGCAACAACCCGACCGCGCAAGTGGCCACCAACGGCGCGCACGCGCTGTAAGCCATGCTTCACTGACGCGCCTCGCGCGCGTAGGTGCCAAAAAGGCGCTCCCTCGGGAGCGCCTTTTGTTTTGTGCGCGCGAAATAGCACTTCGGCGACCGTAGCAACGTATCGTCGCCACATCCCACATAAGTCGACGCCCGATTGTCAAAGCCCGCCACCGATGCTCATCTAATCTTCCGGCTGACAGTGACGGTGACGACGAGACAGCGTTGGCAGCGTTAGCAGCGTAAGCAGCGTTGATCGCGTCACCGGCAACATTGACGACATGAAAGTGTGGAGGCGGTATGAGTCTTGGATGGATCAGTACGATGGCAGACGTGGAGGCGCACCGCATGACGGTGCAGTACCGTCGCCCGGCCGTGCGGACCCAGCGGAGCATGGGGCAGATTTACGAGCACATCGCCACGAACCTCAAGCAGGCGAAGCAGCGTGCGATCAACGCGGATGGCGAGCGCGCCGTGTCAGGCATGGTGCGCGAGATCGACGACTTCGAGGGGCGTATTCAGACGCGCATCCGGCAGTCGGCCAAGCGCAGCGATTTCAGCTTGCTGCGCGGTATGCGCGGCGACGGGTTCAGCCGATCGGTGCGGGGGCAGTGGGACGTGGCGAACGCGTTGTGCCTGACGTCGTCCGCGCGGCGACTGCACGAATTTCTGTTGGATGTCGATCGCCGTAGCGAGACCATCCTGTCGCGGGCGACGGCGTATCAGGAGCGTGTCGCCGCATCGATGGCGGCGCAATTGCAGGCGCGCGACAACGTGATTTTCGAGCAGGCGTATGAGGCGCTGGTGCAGGATCTGGTCGCCGTCTCCGGGCGCGTGATGAGCACGTATGACGGCATTGCGCAGATGCAGTCCGAGATATCGGACATGGCCGGCATGGCATCGAATATGGCGTCGGAGATGGCGTCGCTTATGCCACCACTGATGCCGCCACTGATGCCGCCGGGGGAGGCACCACCCCCTTATGCGCCGCCGTCCCCGTCGTCGGATATGGCATCTGCGCCGCCACCATCGCCACCGCCGCCGCTACCGACGGCGCCAGTACCCGGCACCCGGTTGTGATCACGCGATGACGCGTCAATGCGACTCGATGCAATTACTCGGCCGCGACCCCATGCGACGCCATATGACCGGCGTCACGGCTAGGGGCGTGAAAGCCCAGCGAGGCCGAGATCTGGAGCGCGGTCTCGTTCAGGTTGACGAGCCACGCGTCTTGCAGCCGGTCGGCCGGTGCCGAGAGCGACAACCCCGCAACCAGCTTGCCGCTGTCGTCGTAGATACCGGCCGCGATGCAACGCACGCCGAGTTCGAGCTCTTCGTTATCGCGTGCATAGCCCGATTTGCGCACATGGCCCAGCTCGCGTTCGAGCTTCTGCAAATCGGTAATGCTGTTGCGCGTGTGTCCCGACAGACCGGTGCGTGTGGCGTAGGCGCGTACGCGCGTCGCCTCGTCGGCGGCCAGAAACAGCTTGCCGACCGACGTCAGATGCAACGGCGCATGACCGCCGATGGCGCGCACCACCTGCATGCCCGAGCGTTCGCTGTAGGCACGTTCGATGTAGACGATTTCATCGCCCTGACGGACCGACAGATTGACCGTCTGTCCTGTGATGCGGTGCAGGCCGCGCATCGGCGAAAGGGCGGCATCGCGTACCGACAGGCGCGCTTTGACCAGATTGCCGAGTTCGAGCAGACGCATGCCGAGCCGGTAGGTGCCCGGGTCGCAACGGTCGACAAAGCGGCAGGCCACCATGTCGTTGAGGATGCGGTGCGCGGTAGAGGGGTGGAGTTCGGTGGACTGTGCCAACTCCTTGAGGCTGACGGGGTCGGCATGTCCGGCGAGCGCATCGAGCAAACGCATCATGCGCTCGATCACCTGAATGGACGTGCGCGACTCCGCGCCTTGACTGCTGTCGTCTTTCATGGGGTAGGGCCGAGTTTCGTATAGCGTCGATTCTATATCATATGGTGAAAAATTCGCAGGACTTCCCGTAGAGGAATCTTGCGAAAAGCAGAAGGAGGCGATGGGATGGAAGCAATGAACGCCCTTCAGGCGAGCCGGCTGCACCCACGTACGGGCACGTGGCGGGCGCACGTCGGGATGACGGTTGCCGGCCAAGGGATGTCTGGGGCGGCATTCGCGAGAGATGTTCGCAAATGCCTTCAGCGATGCCGGCACGAGGTGCCGGTCTCGTTCCCGGTGCGGGTGCCGCAGACCCTTCGGCAAGCCGGGCGCTTTTTGGAAGACGACCTGCGCGCCATCATCGAGCAACTGGCGCAGCCCGATCGGTGGCAGGGGCATCGTGCACCGCAAATCGAGCGGGTGGTAGCGGTGCTCAATACCATCGATGCGGAGGTATTTCGTCTCGGCAAAACCAAGGACTGTGCGTCGTGGCGAGACATGCTGCGCAAGGGCGCCATGCCGGCCGTTCGAGACCAGATGGATCAGACTCACCATCTCACGCGCACCGCTAAAGCCCTCTTCGACGAACTGGTCTGCATGCAGGTGACTACGCATGGGCTGCGTTACGCGCTGCAATGCCGCAGTCTCGACTGGCGCCATGCGCCCAACGACTTCCTCGCACCGGCACGCAGCAGCGAGTGGATCGCACAGCATGCAGCCATCGACGGCGTCAACATGGCGCGTCAGGCATTGCTGATCGCATTCGCTGCCGGCCAGCGCGATACGCACGATAAGCGCGAACGGCTGCTGGCCTCGTTCGGCGGTATCGCGAACGTGCACATGCAACTGGCGTCGATATGTGAGCAAAGCGCAGGCACGATGGACCGCATTCGCGACGATGCCCGGCGCAACGAATGGAAGTCGCGAGAGAGCGTCGATGTTCCGCCGGACGCTGGTCTGTTGGCCGGTCGCCGACAGCACCCGTGCATTACCACGGAGAGATAAGTCATGACCTACTTGGCAAGTCACCCTGGCGTCGCGATGACGGGGATGGCGGCACTGGGCTTACTGAAGGCGAAGGCGAGCGCTGCCAACACCCATCTGTCGCGACATCGCGATCTGACGTTGCATGACATGAAGGCGGCGGCAGGCACGCCAGACGGCTCGATTGCCGGGAAGCGCAATGTCATCGCCGCGCAATTCGTTGCGTTGGCGAATACGAAGCAGGACATGGGCAAAGACACGGCCGACGTCGACGCGCTGCAAAAGAAGTTCGAGCGAGCCTATGCAAAGGCGACATCGGGATACCTGAAGGGGGGCATGTGGGACGGGTGCTGGCGATACGCTGAGATGAAAGGAAAGTGGTGGCCGCACTATCTCGTCGCCCATCAACTCGATGTGACCGACTTTGACCAACTGACCCCCTCGGCGAAGCGCTTCACGCTGATTCTTGATCACATGAGTGAGGCGCTCTTGCAGGAGCAGGAGGCCTTGGCCAAGTGCAGTGAACTCGAGCGGCTGAAGGCCGACGTCGAAACACTGGCTGCGCAGGGTGGGGCGGCGGAATGGGCGGGGCGTGAGCGTACGGCGATCCTGAGCCGGAAACTGGTCGCCGAGATTGCCGAGCATCGCGACAACGCGCGCAAAGCCCTTGCGCGGGCCAGCGAGCAGGTGTGGCCCGACAAGAAGCACTACGGCAGACGGCTTGCCATTTCCGGCGGTCTTTATGGCGTTGCCGCTGCTGTGGGCGTGATCGGCCTTGCCGTTGCGAGTTTGGGCGTGGCCATCGTCGCATTCGCCGTAACGCTGGTGCTTCGGGTGGTGAGTCTCGGCAGCATACGCGGCTACGACCGCGAGCGAAGCTGGAAATCTGCCGAGAGCCTGCTCGAAGCAACTAAGGAATTCATCAACTGTGAAGGAGACGCAATGAAAACCGAGATCTGGCTGACCCACTCCGCTGTTATGTCCCATCAGCTCAACATGATTTGGGACGGGCAGCAGCGTATGCGTGGTGATCTTCAGCAGACGCAGCGCACGGTGGAAAATCTTGTGGCGAAGCATGATGCATTTGAGGCGAAGCACGACGCCTTTGCCAGCGATATGACCAGCAAGATGGACAGCTTGCGCGAAGACATGCGCAGTCTCGCGCGAGCGACTGGCGTTCATCCGTCCCCATTCGGGCGCGGGACGCTAAATCTGGTGCCGGGTCCTTCACCGAGTCTATTGTCGACTCCTTCGTCGACCCCGTCGTCGAGCACGTTATCGACCCCAGTGGGTACGCCGCCACGGGACCGCCCGGTGCCGCTGGCGCGGGCGCTTTCCTGCGGTCAGTTCAACGTCGACGCCCACCCTTTCGCCTGACGCGCCTTGCATCCGCCGCATGCGGGAATCCACGCTGGGCCGGCTCGGCCCAGCGGCCTATAATGGCGCATTATTCCCAGAAGAGGATTCCCCATGCGCGTCGGACTCTTTGTCACGTGTCTGATCGACCTGATGCGTCCGGAGATCGGTTTCTCGACGCTCAAGCTGCTCGAGACCGCCGGCTGCGAGGTCGTCATCCCCGACTCCCAGACCTGCTGCGGTCAGCCGGGCTACAACTCCGGCGAACGTGCCATCGCGCGCGATCTCGCCCAAAAATTCCTCGATGAATTCGAAAGCTTCGACTATGTCGTCGTGCCCTCGGGCTCGTGTGGCGGCATGGTCAAGGCGCACTACGGCGACCTCTTCGCCGACGATCCCGAACTCATGGGCCGCTACGAGCGCCTGCGCCCGCGCGTGTTCGAACTCACCGATTTCCTCGTCAACGTGCTGCACGTCGAGACGGTGCCGGGCGACTTCAACGGTGAAGTGACTTACCACGACTCGTGCTCGGGACTGCGCGAACTCGGCGTGAAAGCGCAGCCGCGTGCGCTGCTGGCCAAGATGCCGGGTGTCACCGTGACCGAGATGAAGGACTGTCAGGCGTGCTGCGGCTTCGGCGGCACCTTTGCGCTGAAATACGGCGACATCTCGACGGCCATCGTCGATGAGAAGTGCGCCAATATTGCGGCGTCCGGGGCGCCGGCCGTGGTGCTGGGCGATCTGGGCTGCATGCTCAATATCGAGGGGCGCCTGCGCCGTACCGGCGACACGAAGACGCGCGTGCTGCATATCGCACAGGTCCTCGCCGGCGATGCCTGAGCGCATGGCCTTTCTTCCGACTTTTTCGCCCACCTGCGCCGATGTTGTGCGCGGGTGCGGCCATCACTTCTCGTGAGCCGCGATGCAAGTTCAATCGATGCAATTCAAGGCGCGTGCGGGGCAGAAGCTCGCCGACCAACGTCTTCAGGCCAATCTCAAGAAGCTCTCGACCAAGTTCGTGACGGCACGCGCCGCCGCGATCGAGGAAATCGATTTCGATGCGACACGCGAAGCGCTCAAGGAGCGGCGTAATCGCGGGCTCGAGAGTCTCGACGTCTGGCTGGCGATGTTCGAGCGCGAAGCCACGCGCCGGGGCGCCACCGTACTGTTCGCCGAATCGACGCAGGATGCGGCGCGCCTGATTGCCGAGATCGCGCGCAAGCACGAAGTGAAGAAGGTGATTAAGTCGAAGTCGATGGTCACCGAAGAGCTTCAGCTCAACAAGGTGCTCGCCGACATGGGCGTGCAGTCGGTCGAGACCGATCTGGGCGAGTACATCCTTCAGATCAACGACAACGAGCCGCCGTCGCACATCATCGCGCCGGTGGTGCACAAGGATAAGGACGAAGTCGCCGACCTGTTTGCGCGCGTGCACCAGAAGCCGCGTCTCACCGAAATTCCGGCGATGACGCGTGAGGCGCGCGAAATGTTGCGGCCGCAGTTTCTGTCTGCCGACATGGGTGTGACCGGCGGCAACTTTCTGATCGCCGAGACCGGCTCGGTCGCGGTCGTGACCAATGAAGGCAACGAAGGCATGTGCACGATCATGCCGCGCGTGCACGTGGCGGTCACCGGTATCGAGAAGGTGCTGCCGACGCTCGAAGATCTCGCGACGGCCATGCGTCTGTTGCCGCGTTCGGCGACCGGGCAGGGCACGTCGAACTACTTCTCGCTGCTCACGGGCACGCGTGCCGAAGGCGAAGTCGATGGCCCCGACCACATGTACTTCGTGCTGGTGGACGGCGGACGTACCGGATTGATCGGCGGGGCGTTTCAGGAAATGCTGCGCTGCATTCGCTGTGGCGCCTGCATGAACCACTGCCCCGTGTATCAGAAGATCGGTGGTCACGCGTACGGCTGGGTGTATCCGGGGCCGATGGGCTCGGTGCTCACGCCGAGCTATGTCGGGCTGGAGAAGACGCTCGATTTGCCGCAGGCGGCGACGTTGTGCGGTGAATGCAATCGCGTGTGCCCGGTCGGCATTCCGATTTCGGATCTGTTGCGCAAGCTGCGCGAGCGTCAGGTCGATCGTGGCCTGCGGCCGTGGCAGGAGCGGGCGGCGCTGGCGGCGTGGGCGTTTGCCGCCCGGCGTCCGCGGCTTTATTCCGCCATCACCGGACTCGGGACGTGGGTGTTGAACCGCATGGGGCGCGATCGCGGCAGCATTTCCAAGCTGCCGTTCGCCGGCGGCTGGACCAACACGCGCGAGATGCCGGCGCCGAGCGGCAAAACGTTCCGCGCAATGTATCGGGAACGCCGCGCGCCGCGTTAAGGCTGAGTTAAGGCTGCGTCAATTTCGCGACGGCAACGCCAGCCGTTTTTCGATGCGCCGTTGCAGCGCCGAGAGACCCGTCGACAGCACCCAGTAGATCGCCGCACACGCGAGGTAGAGCGGGAGCGGCTGGTACGTCGACGCAATCACTTCCTGCGCGGAGCGCAACAGTTCGGTCACGGTAATCACGGAGACGAGCGACGTGTCCTTGATCAGGCTGATCAGGCTGTTGCCGAGGCTCGGCACTGCCATGCGCAGGGCTTGCGGGCCGATGACGTAGCGCAGCGTCTGCCAGTACGACAGCCCAAGGCTGTACGACGCCAGCCACTGACCCCGGGGCATGCCTTCGAGCGCGCCGCGCATGCTCTCCGACAGATACGCGCCGACGTTCAGGCTTAGCGTGAGTACACCGGCCGGTGTCGGCTCAAGCGAAATGCCGACGCTGGGCAAGCCGTAGTAGATCACGAAGATCTGCACGAGCAACGGCGTGCCGCGCATGATGCTCACGTAGCCGCGGGCGAGGGCGCGGAACACGCGGATCTTGCCGATCCCCATGATCGCGACGACGATGCCCAGCGCCAGACCGAACACCATCGACATCACGGCGAACTTGATCGTGAGGACGGTGCCCTGCAATAGCACGGGCAGGGATTGAGCGGCGAGTTCGAATGGATCCATAGCGGGGGGACAGATCGTCTAAAACGGCAAAGGCCGACGCCAGCAGGGTTGCGTGGCGTCGGCCGCGTTTATGCGCTTTGCGAGGTTCTCGACAAGCGCGTTTTTATGATGATGACGGGCGCTGGCGGTTTACTTGGCCGGTTTGGAAGTGTCTTCGCCGAACCATTTTTGCGACAGCTTGGCGAGCGAGCCGTCCTGCTTCATCTGCGTCAATGCGTCGTCGATCGCCTTCGCAAACTGCGGATTGCCCTTGCGGAACGGAATGCCGACCGACTCGTTGGCCCCTTGCAGCACAGCACCCGTGCGCAGCGGCAGGTTCGACGTCTTGATCAGATACGCGAGCATCAGGCGGTCGTTGAGCGCGGCATCGATACGTTGCGAGGCCAGATCGCGAAGGTACTCAGGCGCGCCCGGATACGTGCGCACATCGATGCCCGCCACGGACTTTGCCAGCGTGTTGTAGTTGCTGCCCAGACTCACGCCCAGCTTCTTGCCCTTGAGGTCGTCCAGCGACTTGAACTCGCGCGTGTCGTCCTTGCGCTGAATCAGCTGCGCGGCGGAATACACATACGGCTGGCTGAAGTCGACCGACTTCTTGCGCTCGTCGGTAATCGCGACCTGATTGACGATCACATCGAACTTGCCGGCGACGAGCCCGCCGATGATGCCGCTCCATTCGGTCGTCACGAACACCGGCTTCACGCCGAGCTTGGCGGCCACGGCCTTGGCGACGTCGACGTCGAAACCATCCAGTTCACCGTTTGCGCCGCGATAGTTGAACGGCGGATACGTCCCTTCGATGCCGATCTTCAGCACGCCGGCCGACTTCACGGTATCGAGCAGGTCGGCGGCACGCGCGGCGGACGTGCCCATGAGGGCTGCGGCGGCCAGCGGCACGAGGCACAACGTCTTGAGCCAGGTTTTCATAGTGATGAGTTCTCCGTCGGATGAAAAGCGCGCCGCTTGCCGGCCAAATCGTCTTGCTCGGACCGATCAGGCCGGGCGCAGCGCTTGCACGCATTCTCGCACCAGCTCGGGTCCGCGGTAAATCAATCCGCTATACACCTGAACCAGACTCGCACCCGCGTCGAGTTTTGCGCGGGCATCGGCGCCCGAGAGAATGCCGCCCACCCCGATGATCGGCAGCGCGCCGCCCAGTTCGGTGGCTAGCGCGCGGATCACACGGTTCGATGCGTCGAACACCGGACGCCCCGACAGGCCGCCGGTTTCGTTGGCGTTCGGCTGTCCGGCGACGGCTTCGCGCGAAAGCGTCGTATTGGTGGCAATCACACCGTCGAAGCCGTGACGCGTGAGCGTGCCGGCAATCACCTTGATCTGTTCGTCATCGAGATCGGGGGCGATCTTCAGTGCGATCGGCACGTATTTGCCGTGCCGGTCGGAGAGTGCGCTCTGCTTGTCTTTGAGCTTGCCGAGCAGGGCGTCGAGTTCGTCGCCGCCTTGCAACTGGCGCAGGTTCTTCGTGTTGGGCGACGAGATGTTGACCGTGACGTAGGTGGCGTACGGGTAGACCTTTTCGAGACAGATCAGGTAGTCGTCGACGGCGCGCTCGATCGGCGTGTCGGCGTTCTTGCCGATGTTCAGCCCGAGCGGCCCCTTGTAGCGGGCCGACTGCACGTTTTGCAGGAATTGTTCGACGCCGCCGTTGTTGAAGCCCATACGATTGATGATCGCTTCGGCCTGCGGCAGACGGAAGATGCGGGGCTTCGGATTGCCGGCCTGCGGGCGCGGCGTGACGGTGCCCACTTCCACAAAACCGAAACCGAGCGCGGCAAGACCGTCGATGCAGCTGCCGTCCTTGTCGAGGCCGGCGGCCAGTCCGACAGGGTTCGGGAATCGGATACCCATCACCGTGCGCGGATCTTCCGGCAGCGTCTGGCCGACAAGCCCGGCGAGGCCGAGGGATGCGGCCCCGCGAAGGGTTGCCAGCGTCAGGTGGTGGGCTTGTTCGGCGTCGAGGCAGAACAGGGCGCGGCGGGCCAGAGGATAGAGGGGCGCAAGCACGATGTCGGGTTCGGCAGAATCGGAAAGCCGCCATTTTACCGGTATCCCGGCGCAGATCGCGTCTTTTTCTACGCTCTGCGTATGTTGGGGCGGGGGATGCTTGCGCCGCGCATGAGCGCGGTGCGCACTGCTATGCCATCGAAGTTGACCGGCACGTGAGGATCGATCCGCCGAACTGGCGGGTGCGGCTTGGTTCTGACTATTCGGCCCATTCGGCCTATTCAGCCTGCACAGTTTGCGGTGGCATCGGTTCGCCGGCGGCGTCGAGCATGGCGTCGGGCATGTCTTGCCACTGCCCGTCGATCAGCCCTTGCAGGGGGCGGAAGTTGGCCTTGTAGACCATCTTGCGGCTGGCCTGAATCCAGTAGCCGAGATAGACGTGCGGCAGCCCGAGCGCCCGCGCCTGTTCGATCTGCCAGAGGATGTTGTACGTGCCGTACGAAGCGCCTTCCACATCGGGATCGAAGAACGTGTACACCGACGACAGGCCATCGCTGAGGATGTCGACCATGCTGATCATGCGCAGGGTGCCCGCGCCCTGACGGCCGGGCGGTTCGCGAAACTCGACCAGACGCGAATTGACGCGGCTTTGCAGCAGAAACTGCTCGTACTGCTCGCGGCTGTCGTGATCCATCCCGCCGCCGGCGTGACGTCGGGACTGGTAGCGCATGTAAAGCTGGTAATGCTCTTCGGTGTAATGCAAGCCCGAGACATTGACCGCGAGGCTGGCATGACGGCGCCAGATGCGGCGTTGGGTGCGGTTCGGCCCGAAGCGGTCGATGGGCACGCGCACCGGCACGCATGCGCGGCAGCCGTCGCAATAGGGGCGGTAGGTGAACACGCCGCTGCGACGAAAACCGGAGCGGACGAGTTCGCTGTAGACATCGGAGTTGATCAGATGACTCGGCGTGGCAACTTGCGAGCGGGCCGTGTGGTGATCGAGATAGCTACAGGGATAGGGAGCTGTTGCGTAGAACTGGAGGGCAGACAGCGGGGAGAGCGGCAGTTCGTTCGGATGGGTCACTGCAAAACCTCGTGAGCCTTATCTGCTGCGTTACCGTAGGCCAGGCCGGTGAGGATCTGCTTGTCGAGATGCCAGACCGGCGCGGGGGCCGCGACCGCCTTTTGCACGTGGGTCAGAAACGCGTGGCGGGAGATCTCGCCGCCGCCGAGTGACGCCAAGTGGGCGGTACTTTGCTGGCAGTCTATCACCTCTATTGCGTGTGTGCGTGCAAAGGAGACGAGCGCGGCCAGCGCAATTTTGGAGGCGTCGGTGCGTTTGGCGAACATCGATTCGCCGTAGAACATGCGCCCGAGCGCGACGCCGTAGAGGCCCCCGACGCGCTCGCCCTGATACCAAGTCTCCACGCTGTGCGCGAGGCCGGCGTCATGCAAGGCGCGGTAGGCGGCTACGATCGCCGGGGTGATCCAAGTGCCGTCCTGACCCCGGCGCGGCGCTTCGGCGCAGGCACGCATGACGGCGGGAAAATCGGCATCGAGACGAATTTCCCAAGCGTCGTCGCGCAGTACGCGGCGCAGGAGCTTGCGGAAGTTATGGCTGACGACGAAGTTCTCGGGGCGCAGCACCATGCGCGGGTCGGGGCTCCACCACAAGACAGGCTGGCCCTGCGAATACCACGGGAAGATACCTTGGCGATACGCGGCAAGCAGCCGTTGCGGTGAGAGGTCGAGTCCGGCGGCGAGCAGGCCGGGCGCTTCGCTGGCAGCGGAAAGCGCATTATCGGCCGGAGGAAAAGGATCGTTAGCTTCGAGCCAGACAACCATGTCGGGGCGGCGGCGCGGTGCGGTGAGCGCAGCGAGCGCTCAGCCGCGCAACATCGGCGTGAGGATGTCCTCAGTGTGCGCCGTGTTGACGGGCAGACTGGGCACCGGGACGCCGGGCACGCCCGCGTCGGCGTTCGCTTCCATGTGGATGCCGAAGGCGCCGGCGCGGCGATCTTCAAAGAAGAAACGCAACGTCTTGGCGACGGTCGGGAATGCGATGTCGTCCCACGGAATCTCGTCTTCGGAGAACAGGGCGACTTCGAGGCTCTCTTCACCGGCGGCAAATTGCGGTTCGCGCATCTGCGCCAGATAGAAGATGTGAACTTGATTGACGTGCGGGACGTTGAGCAGCGAGAAGAGGGCGCCGACGTCGACGATGGCACCCGCTTCTTCGAGTGTCTCGCGGGCGGCGGCCTGCGATGTCGTCTCACCCATTTCCATGAAACCGGCGGGCAGGGTCCAGTAACCCAGCCGCGGCTCGATCGCGCGCTTGCAGAGCAAGACCTGATCGCCCCATACCGGCACGGTGCCGAGCACGTTGCGGGGGTTCTGATAGTGGATCGTGCCGCAATTCACGCAGACGTGGCGCTCACGGTTGTCACCGGGCGGAATGCGCAACTCGACCGGATGGCCGCAGGCAGAACAGAATTGGATGGGAGGGCGTCGGTTCATGGTTGCTGCGAGTGTATCATCGGCGGCGCACGCTGTGCGGCAACGCACGCGGGGTTGCGGGATAACCCCTTCTATATAGAAAGCGCGGACATGATGCAGTGCGACAACGAGGTCGCGACTGGCCGCAGGAAAAATAATCCGACGTTATTGTTGCACTGCGATGATGATTGCCATATAATCTATTTCTTCAGACGCGGGGTGGAGCAGTCTGGCAGCTCGTCGGGCTCATAACCCGAAGGTCACAGGTTCAAATCCTGTCCCCGCAACCAAATTGAAAAGCCTGATTTCCAAAAGAAATCAGGCTTTTTGCGTTTTGCTCTAGCAGTGCACATTCAACGTAACCGATCTCTTATCCGGGAATCTCGATGTCTGGCATTTTCACCCCTGGCGAAACCGAATTCGACGCGATCACCGAGTTGTGGGAAGCGTCCGTGCGCGCGACGCACGATTTCCTGAGCGATGCGGACATTGCTTGGCTGCGTCCGCGCATTCGCGAAGACTATCTGGGCGCGGTAACGCTGCGCGTGTTCCGCGACGATGCCGGTGTCATCCGTGGCTTTCTCGGTACGGCCGAGGGCAACGTGGAAATGTTGTTCATCGCGCCCGAAGCGCGCAGGCAGGGTATCGGCGCGGCGCTGCTGGCTTATGCCGTGCGCGAACTCGACTGCACGATGGTCGACGTCAATGAACAGAACCCGCAGGCGCAGGCGTTCTACCGGCGCGAGGGCTTCGAAGTGATCGGGCGCTCCGAGCTGGACGGGCAGGGCCGTCCGTTCCCGTTATTGCATATGCGTCTCGCTACCGCGAAGACGGCAGCAGGCGCTGTTTGATCTTTGCGCCGAACACGTTGACGGCAAGCCCGGCCATGACAAGGACCGCGCCGGCGATTTGCGGCGTTGTGAGTTGTTCGTCCAGCAGCAGGGCTGCTGAGGCGAGACCGATGATCGGTACGAGCAGCGAGAACGGGGCGACCTGACTGGCCGGGTAGCGTGTCATCAGCCGGCCCCAGAGGCTGTAGCCGACGAGCGTCGCGATAAACGCCAGATAGGCGATCGCGAAGATCGATGCGCCCGAGATGTGTGAGAGCGACGCGGTGATCTGCGCCGGCCCTTCGAACCAGTAAGACAGCAGCGCAAACGGAATCGGCGGGATCAGGCTGGCCCACACCACGAGCCCGACCAGATCGACTTGGCCGATCTTCTTCGTCACGATGTTGCCGGTGGCCCAGCTGAGCGACGCGCAGAGCGTGAGCACAAAGCCGAGCAGCGTCATGGCGCCGCCGCCTTGTGCGCCGATGATGGCCAGCCCGGCGGCGGCAATCAGCAGGCCGACGACGTTTTGTGCCCGAAACCGTTCACCCAGACAGGCGACGGCAAGCCCCAGCGTGAAGAAGGCCTGCGCCTGAAGCACGAGCGAGGCGAGCCCGGCCGGCATGCCGACGTACATCGCGGTGAACAAGAGGGCGAACTGGCCAAACGAGATGGTGACGCCGTAGGCAATCAGCCAGCGCCAAGGCACCGCCGGGCGCTTGACGAAAAAGATGGCGGGAAACGCGGCGAGCAGGAAGCGGAGCGCGCCAAGCAACATGGGCGGCACGCCGTGCAGCCCGACTTTGATGACCACGAAGTTCACGCCCCAGGCAAGGACCACGATCAGTGCCTGCAACAGATCCTTCGGGGCCATGGGGGCGTCTCCTTGTGTGTGTTCTTGTGACATCGGGAAGGCGAAAGTGTACTCCCCGAGCGTCGACGTTGTCGTCAGGAAACGAATCGATCGAGTTGTGATGTGTCCTTCGCGAAGGGCTCGGTGCGGAGTCCGCGGGCGGGTTGTGCCCGGGTTGCGCCCGCCTGCGAGGCCGATACGCATGACGTATACTTCGTGTTTTGTATCGTAAAAGACGTCGTTTGACGGGGTGCCACGACATTGGCATTCCCCCGGGACAGATCAGAACAGATCAAGACGTAACAGGAAATACCGAGGAATTTGCATGAACTTGCCTGCCCGCCGCGTCAGCGTGGCGCCGATGATGGATTGGACCGATTCGAATTGTCGGGTTTTCCATCGCCAGCTTTCGCGTCACACGTGGCTGTATACCGAGATGGTGACGACCGGTGCGTTGTTGCACGGTGACGTCGCGCGTCATCTGGACTTCGATGCGGTCGAGCATCCGGTGGCGTTGCAACTCGGCGGCAGCGAGCCGCAGGATCTCGCGCGTGCGGCGAAGCTGGGTGAGCAGTGGGGTTACGACGAAATCAATCTGAACTGCGGGTGTCCCTCGGAGCGCGTGCAGCGCGGCGCGTTCGGAGCGTGCCTGATGGCCGAGCCTGAACTGGTCGCCGACTGCGTGAAGGCGATGCGCGACGTGGTGCAAGTGCCGGTGACGGTCAAGCATCGCATCGGTATCGATGATGTCGAGTCGTTTTCGTTCGTTGAAGATTTTGTCGGCAAGATCGCCGAGGCAGGTTGCAGCACGTTCATCGTTCATGCGCGCAATGCCATTCTCAAGGGGCTGAGCCCGAAAGAGAATCGCGAGATTCCGCCGCTCAAGTACGACTATGCGTATCGTCTCAAGCAGGCATTTCCGCAGCTCGAGATTCTGATCAACGGTGGCGTGAAGACGCTCGACGAGGTGGCGCTGCATCTTCAGCACGTCGATGGTGTGATGCTGGGCCGTGAGGCGTATCACAACCCCTATGTGCTGGCGGAAGTCGACGCACGTTTCTACGACGATCCCGCGCCGGTGAAGTCACGCGAGGCCGTTGAGGATGCATTGATCGAATACGCGGCGGCGCAAGTGGCGAAGGGGCACTATCTGGGCGCGATCACGCGTCACGCACTGGGCTTGTATCGTGGCGTGCCGGGCGCACGCGGATGGCGCCGGGTGCTCTCCGACCCGAAGCGCCTGAAGGCGGGCATCGGTGCGTTCGAAGAGGCGCGTGCGCAACTGCGCGCGGGGGCGCTGGCCGAGCGCGACAGCCGTGATGCACGCGAAGCACGTGATGCAGGTGACGTGCAGAACGTGTCGTCATTGATGTCGGCATAAAGCCTAAGAGGCAGAAGCGCGGCGGGTCATTGCCGCGCGAGATCGACGTGTCGCGCATCGATCGCGCGTGTGGGCCAAGAAATATTTAAAAGAAGTGAAGAAAGTGCTTGGCAACGCGATAATAACGTCGCTATAATCTTGTTTCTGTTCAGCAAGCAAGTCATGTTGTTGATCACGGCGGTGGCCGTAGCTCAGTTGGTAGAGTCCTGGATTGTGATTCCAGTCGTCGTGGGTTCGAGTCCCATCGGTCACCCCAAAATCCCCTTCGCGGTATTTTGCCGCCACCCGTAGTTTCTCCATCGTTCGTCTGTAGTCCCTCCCATTTTTATTCCCGTTATTTCGCGTCTCTCGTGCCGTCGGCTGCGTGCGACCGGCGATGTCTGACGACGTCGACCAGCAACGTTATCGCGGTGGCGAACAGCACACCCGCCATGATCACGAGGCCCAACACGGCGAGCTGCGGTGGCCCCGACGGGCTTTGCGGCGTTGTAGGCCCGGCAGAGAAGCGCGGCGCATCGACACTCTGGGCGCTGATGCGTTGTATCGGCTGCATGAGCTTGTTGTGCACTTCGCGAGTCATGTCATCGGCCAACTCACCATCGTCGAAGAACGCGTTGAGCGAGTCGAGATAGACCTTCAGCAACTGATGGCCCGTGAGTGTGGGCTTGACCTTCGCATTGAACGCTTCGTAGAAACGCAGCGCGATCGCATTTTGTGCGGCGCGCCGCTTGAGGCGCTGGGCGTCCGCTTTGTTCGTTGCCATGTCGGATTCGATGCCGATCATCTGCGACATCGGCGATAGAAAACGTGCCGAGGCCGCGGCGTCCGTGCTTAACAGTTGCCCCTGATCCATCTCATCCGAATCGGGGTAGCGCTCGGCGGTCTCACGGGAACGCGCGAGCAGGTCGGTCATCTCATCGCGCCGCACACTGTTCTCGATGCGCTTGTTATCTAGCGTTTGTTTGTCTTCGAGCGCCTGCATATTCGCGCGTCGCACATCGCCCGCGAGGGTCTGACTGAGCATGGTGTCAGTGAGAAACCCGGCGAACAATTGCAATCGGGCGGCGGCGTCACTGCCGGATAGGTGGCTCGACATTGTGAGTTCGAGGCCCACCGACGTCAGATTCTCGTTGTCGTTCAGTTTGACAAAGGGGAGGTCGTTCTTGCCATAAGGCATGACTAACGACACATGCTCGCTGAGAAATGGCTCGTCGAGCGCTTCCATCAGGAATTGCCCTGCTGGCGTATTGAGTGCGTTATTCGCGCTTAAGTACTGCTTTAGCAGTGCGTCGTCGGAAAAGGCTGGATTCTCGGCTTTGTACTGAACCAGATGTTGCTTGACGATCAATAGACCATGGCTCTCGAAGCGGTAGAGCATGGCGCTCGTCAGCACATACAGCGCAACCGAAAGGGTAGTGACCAACAGCAGCCAGAGTGCTCGGTTCCGCTTGATGTTTTCAAGAACGATGATGCCGGTGGACGTCTCGGGGGCTTTTTTATTATGTCCTGCCAATTTCACCATCGTAGATTCCGGAAGCCGATGCAAAAATGAGATGTCGATCTGCGAAAGGCGCCAAGGATATCAGAGCAAAATGACGGTAATACGGTCGCCGATGTGACACGCGCATAAAAAAAGCCGCTCGGGAGGGAGCGGCTTTTTTTTGCCTTACGGTGTTCAGGCACTACGCGCTTCGTGAGTCAGCTCTCGGGGTATCTCCGAAATCGCCGGCGGGAGCGTGACCGGCGACGTGTTTCCCTGTTGGCGATGCTTGCCGAGTGCGAAAAAATCGAAGGCCAGCGTGGCGATGGTTGCCAACAACGTGGCGAGTGCGCCAGCGGCGAGCAAAAGCACCAGTGGCGCCGGGCCTTGCATTCGTGATGGAACCGTGGGGCCCGAGGTAAAGCGCGGTGCATCCAGGCCTTGCGAACGCATGGATTGAACCATCAGCAATTGCGTGTTGTAGACCTCGCGCCGAACGTCGTCGGTCGGGCTGGTGTCACCGAAATAGTGCCCGATGGCAGCGACAAAGTCGCCAAGCAACTGCTCGCCGGTCGGGTCCTTCGGGAGCTTCGCGAACAGACCTTCATAAAACTGAAGTGCGACGGTGTTCTGCGTTTGCTGGCGTTTCAGGCGATCGAGCGACGTCTTGACGGCGGCGATGTCGGACTCCAGGCCGATCATTTGGGCCATCGGGGACAGGAAGCGTCCCGCGTCTCCCGTCGTCGTCAGCAACTGACGATCGTTCAGGCGCGACGATTCCGGGTAACGGGCGGCGATCTGGCGCGTGGCGTCCAAACGGCTCGTCAGCTCGCGCAGGTTAAGGTTGGCTTCGATCAACTGATTGTCGATGACCTGCTGCTGGCTTCGCGCGGCCACCAGCTTGTTGCGCAATTCCGATGTCAACGTTTGCTTGAGCATGGCATCGACGACAAATCCCGCCAGCAGTCGCATACGCGCAGCGGCCTGTTCGCCGGAAGTGCGGCTCTGCAACTTGAGGTCGAGGCCGGTGGAGATCAGTGCCGACCGGTCTTTGTCGCCGACGTAGCGCGCATCCTCCTTGCCGTACGGCATGGTCAGGATGAGATGCTTGGTGACGAACGCATTGCTCACCGAATGCAGCAGGAACTGGCCCTCGGGGGTCTCGAGCTTATCCTTGCTGGCGAGGTAGCGTCGCAGCAACGCGCCATCGTAGAACGCCGGCCGTTGCGCGTTGTAGAGCGAAACGTCTCTGCGCAGCAGCACAAATCCGTTGCTCTCGTATTTGTAGGTAATCGCGTGGACGCCTAAATAGATGACCGCTGCGAGCACCACTGCCAAGGGCAGGAAAATCTTCCACCGAGCTACGAGTCGATACACCCAATTCGGGATAAACGGCTCTTCGGCCTCCCCATTGTGAAATTTCGCATTCATTTTAGAATCTCTTGACTTCGCAAGAATTTTTCTTGGTCGATTCGCACCTTAACAGATTAGGGAAATCGAGTAAATGTGGAGGCCTAAGTAAAAATTCAGGCGGCGGCTTCACGAAATATCCATGATTCCCGACCGTCGATGCATAGAATTGTTGCGGTTTTGTGACGCATGCCTCATGCGTCGTGGCGGCATGAAGATAGAGTGACGACATTCTTGATCTAGATCTAACTCCCGTCCTGCAAGGCTTCGCCGCCAGCGTTGCGCCGACGCATAATGAATTTGTCATGTTTTCATGACCCTGTCTTCCCGGGATAGTCATGGTGCCCCGTGCGTTCCGGTTTTCTCAGCCCGCCTCTCTCAGGCGGGTTTTTTTATGCTGCCAGTTTTGACAGGGGAAAAATACGAACGCGATCCTAAAGTGATAGCATTTTTTGTCCGAATTTAACGATTGGGCAGTATCCGAGAAATGGAGAGGTGCGATGGGCGCGACGTTGCACGGCGGCATTGGACTGGTCGACGATGACCGGTCGGTGCGCTTTTACCTCAATGTGGACGGCACGGTCTGGACCTGCCTGATCGAGCGCGCCGCGCTGAATCGACTCGCTGGCCGTGACGCGGCCGGGGAAGCGCTCTTCGATCAATTCGTGGATCACGAAGACGCCATCGTCGCGCTGGCGGTCGCTGCAATTTCAGACGGTGCTCAATCCGAACCCGTCATCCTGCGCGCCACCGGCTAATCGGTACGCACCCGCCGCGACGTCATACGATGTCACGACATTTCACGCCACTTCACGCCACCTTATGCACCGGAGTCCGTCATGAGCTATGCCTCGCATGAGCAGATGTACGAATATCGCGCCGGCTATGAAATTCGCGTCAAGGCGTTTCAAAACGAGTACGCCGGCCCTTGGGACTATCTGGTGCAAGTCTCCCGCCATGGGAAGCCGGAAGGGCCGGAAGTGCGCTCGCCCGATGGGCATCGGGACAATCGTGTCGACGCCGAAATGGCCGGTCGCAAAGCAGGCGAGCGCATTGTCGATGAGTTGCTCGGCGACGGTGACGACTGAGTCGAAACTGGCGCACACCTTCACGAACCTTCGCGAAAGTTCATGAATCTTCAGGCGCCGGCAGCGGCCCAACGCCCCTCGTCTTGCCGCACCGCGAGGTGATCTTCTGCGAGCTTTTCCAGATGCGCGCGCAACGAGCGCCGCGCTACTGCGTGACGCACTGCCGGCACATCGTCGTACACGATCGGTGTGAGCGTCTCGATCGTCGCCGGTCCGTGCCGACGAAGGGCGTCGAGTACGCGAGCTTCCCGCTGAAGACGATGGGCGATCAGCCGTGCAATACGCTGTGCGGGTTGATCCATGACGAAGCCATGCCCCGGTGCGAGCCATTCGGGCGCGAGCGCAGCCAATTTTTTCAACGAATGCAGATACGTCGCCATGTGCCCGTCAGGTGGGTTGATAACGACCGTCGAGCCCTGCATGACGTGATCGCCCGTGAAGACAATTTTCGCTTCGTCGAGCGCGTAGCAGAGATGATTGGCCGCGTGTCCCGGGGTATGAATAGCACGCAAAATACGGCCATCGGGTAACCCCACGGCATCGCCATCTTTCAGCACGATATCCGGCACAAACGTCAGATCCTGACCTTCCTCGTGTTGCGCAGGCATCCCGTATGTCGTGGCCCCCGTGCGCGCAGCAAGGGTACGGGCGGCCGGCGAGTGATCGCGGTGGGTATGGGTGACGAAAATCTGCCGGATACCGCCCGGCGCTGCCCGCAAAATCGCGTCGATATGCGACGGATCGTCAGGCCCCGGATCGATCACCGCCCACGCGTTGGCCGGGCCGCCGCCAATGAGATAGGTGTTCGTGCCCGGGCCCGTCATCATGCCCGGATTGGGCGCGCTCACGCGCAGCACGCCGGGCATGAGTGTGACTACGCGTCCCGGCACGATGTCGTAGCTGCCCGTGCCTTGTTCGTGCGGATCGGTCAGCGACAATTCGGCCCATGCCGGCTCGTCGGGGGTCACGGGCCAGCGGCCGCGCTTGCCGTCTGCCAGCCGAGGCTGAATGCGCGGCACGTCGGTAAGCGCCTGCGCGGCGGCGACCGCGGTGTCGACATCGCCCATACGTTCGAGCCATTGCAGAAGCTTGCGTGTCGGCGGCAACAAGCGCAGTTGCTCGGCGTGGGCGAAGGCATAGGCAGGGCGCATCCAGCGGTGTGCTGCCGTTTCCACCTGATCGACTTCGGCCTGTTGCCCGTCGGGCAGCACCGCGAGAAAGAAGCGGGTGTCGAATCGTTTCGGAAGCGCGAGCGGCGTCACCCAGTGGCTCAGGTAATGCAGCCGGTTCGGCGCCAGTCGTATGTCGAACGTTCGGCACAGCGAGGTCAGGTCCGTCGCCGCGTCATGAAGCGCTTCACGATGCGCGCGAATGGCCGTCAGGCGGGTGATGTCGATCGGCGTGCCGATAGGTTCTGCGACACGGTCTTCGGCGTGGCTCGCCACATGGCTTCCCGCATGGCTTCCCGCATCGCCGCTCACAACGTCCGCAAACAAAACACCCGTCTCTTCGAAGCATTCCCGAATCGCGGCGATGTAGTAGTCGAGTCCCCCCTCGGGCAAATGCAGGCGATCGCTCGCGGCCGCATCGTCGAGCCCGTAGCACGCGGCATGCGCGTGCCGGTCGGCGGCATCCACGACCCCGCCGGGGAAAACATAGGCGTCGGAACTGAAATCGTTGGCGCGCACGGCGCGGCGCAGCAGCAGGACTTCCATGCCACTCGGTCGCGCGCGAAGCACGACGAGACTCGCTGCTTGACGCAGGGAAGGGGCAGACGGGCGCGAACGGGACGAATCGAACGAACCAGACGAATCTGAGGTGGCGGACATGGCGCTGCCGGCGCATAAGCCAAGCGAAGTCGCGAAGTCCTTAGTGTGCCATTGGAAGCGTCGACGCACCTGAGCCGGTGCGTCTCGTTTGTCTCATTTCGCGGGGAACCGTGGACACATGGCGAGCAGGTGGCAACATCACGCGGCGTCGTTGGCCGCATGCGTGGACACCGTTGCCGGTGCGGATGACGCCGCGCTCGCCGCGCCGTGTGCACGCGCCGCGACCGCTTGCAGCCACTTCATCGTGGTCTCGGGTTGTGTGACGGGGAGCATATGTCCGCCGTCGATCAACGTCAGTCGCGCCGCGGCATAGCCGCGCGGCAGCCCCTCGCCATGCACGCGGTAATCGAGAATCCGGTCGCTGCGGCCGTACAGCACGTCGACGGGGACGCTCAGCGCGCCATAGCGTGCGCTGATACCCGGCATGTCGCGCTCGGCGGCGAGCATATCAACCGATGCCGCGTAGAAGTTGCCCGGGCGGAAGCCCAGTGCGCCGCCACCGCGGATCAGAAAGTCTTTCGGGGCATCTTCAGGGCCGAACACATAGGTGAGCGTCGTGCGCCCGGTCATCATGCCGACGGGCACGGCCAGCGTGCGTCCGATCCAGCGGCGCAACCATGCGCTGCGCACCGCCAGTGCGCGAAATGCCTTGGGCGGTTGGGACACCGGCTGCGTGAGCGGCGCGATCAACGCCAGTGCGCCGACCTGCGCGCCGTGGTTGAGGGCCAGCGTCAGCGCGACGGCACCGCCGAGCGAGTGGCCGACGACGAGCGGGTGCTCGAGTCCCAGAGTCGCGATGAGTCTGGCGACGACCGCCGCCTGCGCCGCGAGATTGCCATCGCTTTCCGGTGACCGTGTCGAGTATCCGGCGCCCGGCCGGTCGATCAGGATCACGCGATGTGTGAGGGCCATTTCGGCAAGGGGCAGGTACGCGAAGTTACGTAGCTGACCACACAGACCATGCACGAACACAACTGCCGGTCCGTTGCCGAAATCGACGTAGTGCAGACGTTCGCCGTCAATGTCGAGAAACTGACCGTCCGGTGGCACGGCGGCCTCGGCGCGCTTGGCGACGCGTTGGGTGAAGCGCACGAGCACCAACACGATCACGGCGAAGGCGATCACGAGACAACCGAGCAAGTAGGCAATGAGCATGATGTCGGGCAGTGAGTTGAATGCGGTCATGAGGCCGTGCCGCGAAAGGGAAGTTCACGCATGTCGATGGGAGCGACTTTGAGAATGCCGTCGACGCAGCGCGTCCATCGCGACGAACGCGCCTGAGCGTCTAACACGCCTAACCGGCCTAACGCGACGCCGCTTTCATGCCACTCAGCGCGTCAGCCACTTGCGGGGTATCGACCTCACGTGTGGCGCGTCGCTCGAAGCGCATGGCACCGTCGTCGACACGACCCCAGCGCATCAGGCGCACATCGCGAAAGTAGCTCTGATAGAACACCCACGGTTTGCGGCCGCCTTGCTTCGGCAACTCGCCGGCGGCGCGCTGAATGTAGCCGGAAGTGAGCCCGATGGCGGGCAATTCGGCATGCTCGTGCGGGCGTAGCCGGGGCACGCACGTGTCGTAGCCATGCTGGTTCATGTGATTGACGAGACGGCAGACGTACTGCGCGATCAACTCCGCTTTCAACGTCCACGACGCATTCGTGTAACCGAAGATCGACGCCAGATTGGGCACGCCGCTGTACATCATGCCCTTGTAGGAGACGGTGTCGGCCAACGTCACCGGCTCGCCATCGACCAACAATTTCGCGCCACCCATCAGTTGCACGCGCAGTCCGGTCGCCGTCACGACAATATCGGCATCGAGCGTTTTGCCGCTCTTGAGGACGAGCCCCGTCGGCGTGAACGACGCGATTTCGTCGGTCACGATGGAGGCACGGCCGCTGCGCAACGCCTTGAAGATGTCGCCGCCCGGCGCGAGGCAGAGCCGCTGATCCCACGGGTTGTAACGCGGCGAGAGATCGCGCGCGACGTCCACGTGTCCCTGCGCCTGCCGCGCCGCACGCTTGATCAACACGCGTCGTATGGCGTTTGGCCAGCGGCGCGCCGCGTTGTAGAAGCCGAGCGTCACCAACATGTTTTTCATGCGCACGATGCGGTGGGCCAAGCCGGCGGGCAGCAGCGCACGCAATCGTTCGGCCGCGCCGTCGCGTGACGGCATCGACAGGATGTAGCTCGGCGAGCGTTGCAGCATCGTGACGTGGGCGGCGCTCGGTGCCATGTTCGGCAGCAATGTCACCGCCGTGGCGCCGCTGCCGATGATGACCACGCGCTTGTCGCGGTAGTCGAGATTCGCCGGCCAGTGTTGCGGGTGAACCAGCTTGCCGGTGAAGTCATTCATGCCGGGCCACGCGGGTGAGTGACCGGCGTCGTACGCGTAGTAGCCGCTGCACATGAAGAGAAAGCGGCAGGTCAGTTGCTGTGTCTCTTGTCGGCCATCGGGGTAGGTGCGCTCGATGTCGAGCGTCCAGCGCGCGATGGACGAATCCCATCGCGCTTCACGCAACTTATGACCGTAACGAATCAGGCCGTCGAGCCCTTCGGCATGCGCGGTGTCCTTGAGATAGTCGAGAATCTTGCCGCCCTCGGCGATGGCCTGATCGCTGTTCCACGGCCGGAAGCTGAAGCCGAGCGTGAACATGTCGGAGTCGGAGCGTACGCCGGGATAGCGGAACAGGTCCCACGTGCCGCCCAGCGACTGCCGGGCCTCGAGCATGGCGAAGCGCGTGCCGGGGCAGCGCTCACGCAGGTAGTGGGCTGCCGAGATGCCCGAGATGCCCGCGCCGACGACGATCACGTCGAGATCGGTGGCCACACTGGCAATGTCGGTCGGGGCGTGCGAAGTGTTGGATGGACTCGATGGGTTCGATTCGTTCGATGTGTTGGGTACGGAAGCAGTACGGGTAGCGGTCATGGCAGATTCCGTCGGGTGCTGTTTTATAGCTTCGCTCATTCGTATCGGGCGGCGTCGGCTGCCGTGGCACGGGGCTTGCGCGCGACGGCCGTGCGCCGGTAGAACCAAACGACCAACGCCTGATAGCTCGCACCGAGCAGACGCGCCAGCTTGTCGACGCGGCGTGCATCGGCGCCCACGAGCACGCGTCTGGCGTTGTGCGAGACCCCCGCGAGAATCTGCCGGGCGGCCGCATCGGCACTCGTCACGTCGATCAATTTGTTGGCGCGACGGCGGTGCGTCTGTGCATCCATGCCGGTGAGCGTCGTGATGCTGTCGTCGATGCGCGAGGTGTGCACGATATTTGTCGCTACGCCGCCCGGGTGAACGCAGGTCGCGGTCACGGGCGAGCCTGCCAGATCGAGTTCCATGCGCAACGCTTCGGTGAAGCCGCGCACCGCAAACTTGCTGGCGTTGTAGGCCGACTGCGTGGGCATGGCGACGATGCCGAACAGGCTCGACGTGTTCACGACGTGACCTTCGCCCGAGGCCGTGAGGTAGGGCAGGAATGCCTGCGTGCCGTGCACGACACCCCAGAAGTTGATGTTCATCAGCCACTCGATATCGTCGAGCTGCGCCGTCGCGACGGGCACCGACAACGAGACCCCGGCGTTGTTGAAGATGAAATTGACCTTGCCGTGCATCTCGGCCGTTTCGCTGGCCCACGCGAACACGGCGTCGCGGTCGGACACGTCCAGCCGCCGGGCGGTAACGTGCACGCCAAAGTCACGGCAGGCCGCCGCGGTGAACGCGACGCTGGCGTCGTCGATGTCGGATAACGCGAGATGCGCCCCTCGGCGCGCCAGTTCCAAGGCGAGCGAGCGACCCATGCCGGAGCCCGCACCGGTGATGGCCGCCACCTTGTCGGTGAACGTCTTCATGCCAATGTCTCCTATCAATGGATACGGATCTTGTCCGGTGACTTCAAAACGACGCCAAATTTCGTCGTTTGTCACTCGTCATTTGTCACTCGCATCGCGTTGCGTATAATTTGGTGATGCGTGTCACCACTTTAGTTTTCAGCGTTCGTGATGTCAAATAGCGAAATGGAACAAGGACTCGAATCGGACAACAAAGACGTCGCACCCTCGCGGGCGCCGTCCGGCCGGCGTTACGGCGGCGTGGGGCAGGCCCAGCGGGAAGCGGCGCGACGCATGGCGCTCATCGACGCCGGCACGGCGGTTTTCGGCTCAGTGGGATTCCGGCGCGCGACGGTGCGCTCGGTGTGCGGTCTCGCGAAGCTCAACGACCGTTACTTCTATGCCGCTTTCGAGAGCATGGAGCATCTGCTGCGGGCGACGTACGCGCATCATGCGCAGACGCTTCTCGGCCAGTTGCAGGCGGCCGTTGCCACCAGCGCACCGACGCTCGATGCGCGACTGGACGCCGGCTTGCACGCGTTTTTCACCTTCTTGCGCGACGGCCACGCCGCGCGCGTGCTGCTGCTCGAGGTGATGGGCGTGAGCCCCGAGACCGATTCGACCTATCAGCGCTATCTCTTCGAATTCGCCCGCCTGATCATCGGCATGGCCGACGCGCCGCTGCCGGACACCGAGGATGCGGCCGCCGACGCCCGCATCGTCGGGCTGGCACTTGTCGGTGCAATGACCAACGCCGGCACGGCATGGGTGCTCACCGGATATCAGGACACGGAAGCCCGCATGGTCGCCTGTTGCCGCCGCGTGCTGCGGGGGGCGCTGGCCTAGGCGTCCGGTTCGCGGTGGCGCCGGACGCCTGATGACTGACGCTTGCCGTCCGGCTTCTCACTCCTTGCTTCTAGCTTCGGTATGGCGGCGCTCGCTACAATACGTCTTTCGCGTTTGGCGCGCCCGCGCGCGACAACGCATCCCTTTTCCTCACTCTCCAAGGGTCGCAAATGACCACTATCGGAACCCCGCTGTCGCCGAGCGCGACCAAGGTCATGTTGTTGGGCGCTGGCGAACTCGGCCGCGAAGTCCTGATCGCGTTGCAGCGGCTCGGCGTCGAGACGATTGCCGTCGACCGTTATGAAAACGCCCCGGGGCAGCAGGTTGCGCATCATGCCCGCACGATTGCGATGACCGACCCGGAACAGCTCAAGGCGCTCATCCTTGCCGAAAAGCCGGACCTCGTCGTGCCGGAAATCGAAGCCATCGCCACGCCGATGCTCGAAGCGCTCGAAGCCGACGGCATCGTCCACGTCGTGCCCACGGCGCGCGCCGCGCGTCTGACGATGGACCGCGAAGGCATTCGCCGTCTGGCGGCCGAAACGCTCGGCCTGCCGACCAGCCCCTACAAGTTCTGCGATTCGCTCGAACAGTTGCAGGCAGCCATCGACGGCGGCATCGGCTATCCGTGCGTGGTCAAGCCGGTGATGAGCAGCTCGGGCAAGGGGCAAAGCAAGATCGACGGCCCCGGCGACGTGAAGGCCGCGTGGGACTACGCCATGGCCGGTGGCCGCGTGAGTCACGGGCGCATCATCGTCGAAGGTTTCATCGACTTCGATTACGAGATCACGCTGCTCACCGTGCGTGCACGGGGCGCTGACGGACAGGTCGAAACCCACTTCTGTGCGCCGATCGGGCACAAGCAGGTGAGCGGCGACTACGTCGAGAGCTGGCAACCGCACCCGATGCCGGTGAACGCGCTGGAGCGCGCCCGCCTGATCGCGCGCGAAGTGACGCAGAATTTGGGCGGGCAGGGACTCTTCGGTGTCGAACTGTTCGTCAAGGGCGACGAAGTGTGGTTCAGCGAAGTGAGCCCGCGTCCGCACGACACTGGAATGGTGACGATGATCACGCAATGGCAGAACGAATTCGAGCTGCATGCGCGCGCGATTCTCGGCCTGCCGGTCAACACCACGCTGAAGACGCCCGGTGCCAGTGCTGTGATCTATGGCGGCGTGGACGCGGCAGGAATCGTGTTCGACGGCGTGGATCAGGCGCTGCAAGTGCCGCAGACCGACATCCGTCTGTTCGGCAAGCCGGAGAGCTTCGTGAAGCGCCGTATGGGCGTTGCACTGGCGTACGACGACGACCTCGACGTCGCACGCCGCAACGCGCTGGAAGCGGCCAGCCGCGTGAAGCCGCGCGCCGTCTGAAGGCGGCTGACGGCGACCTCACCGGCCACACCCGCTAGGCCATCTGCGCCCGGCCGTGAGGCGCATCGAAATCCTGCAACGGTCCGACCGGTACGATGCCGATCGGATTGATTGTCCGATGGCTCTCGTAGTAGTGACGTTTGATGTGATCGAAGTTGACGGTCGCCGCAACGCCGGGCAACTGATAGATGTCGCGCGTATAGGCCGACAGATTCGGATAGTCCGCAATGCGGCGCACGTTGCACTTGAAGTGCCCCACGTAGACGGCGTCAAAGCGGATGAGCGTGGTGAACAGGCGTATGTCCGCTTCGGTCATGCGCCCACCCGTCAGAAAGCGGCGGCTGGCGAGCCGCTGCTCCAGCATGTCGAGCGTCTCGAACAGCGGCGCGACAGCCTCCTCGTAGGCCGCCTGCGTCGTCGCAAACCCTGCCTTGTAGACGCCGTTGTTCACCGTGTCGTAGATACGCGCGTTGAGCGTGTCGATTTCCTCGCGTAACGCTGCGGGATAGTAGTCACCCGCGGTGGCGCCCAGCCCGTCGAAGGCGCTGTTGAACATGCGCAGGATTTCCGACGACTCGTTGTTCACGATGGTGTGGGTGACGGTGTCCCACAACAAGGGCACGGTCACGCGGCCGGAGAAGTGAGCGTCTGCCGCGAGATACACGTCGCGCAGAAAGGCGGCGTGGTTGACCGGATCGCCCGTGACCCCCGAGCCCGGCGCGAAGGTCCAGCCGTTGTCCAGCATCAGCCAGTTCACCACGGCAACGGGAATCATGGCTTCCAGCCCCTTCATCGCCCGCATGATGAGCGTGCGATGCGCCCACGGGCACGCATAGCTCACGTACAGCACATAGCGCTGCGGCGCGGCGGCAAAGCCGGTCGTTGCTTCGCTGTCCGGCGCCGGTGCGCCATCGGCGGTGATCCAGTGGCGGAAGGAGGTGGGGCGGCGCTCGAAGCGTCCGCCCGTGGCGCGCGTGTCATACCAGTCGGTGTGCCACTTGCCGTCTACCAATAAGCCCATTTCATACCTCCAGCGTGGGGGAGTTCTCAGCATAGCTGCCGGATCTGCCGCCCAACGAAAAAACCCCGCCAGAGCGGGGTTTTCAGTTCGGGCAGACGGTTAGGTTCTGCCCGAGGCGCGTCGATCGGGTTAGCGATCGCTTAGCCGAACATCAATCACTTAGACGGGATTGATGTTGCTGGCTTGACGGCCCTTCGGTCCCATCTTCACTTCGAAGGTGACCTTTTGGTTTTCTTGCAGGGACTTGAAGCCCTTTGCTTGGATTTCCGAGAAGTGCGCGAAGAGATCTTCACCACCTTCGTCCGGCGTAATGAATCCGAAACCCTTGGCGTCGTTAAACCACTTGACGGTACCAGTTGCCATTTCTTAAATCCTTAAAGTTTTCAAATGAGCGAGCGAGAAGCTCAGTGAGCGCATGACATTAAAGCTGATCAGGTACAACCGAGGTGACGCATAGGGCGACATTAGATGAACACAAGACTCGCCATACAACGTTCATGCACCCGTTTTTTTACGGGAAAGGTGGGAAGGTGTCAAGCGGGGAAACTTTTAGATTGTTGATCTACGCCAGTCTCAGGCCATTTTTCGTTGCAGTGCGACATGTGCATGGAGCAACCGGACGACCGGTCCGTCCACGTATTGCACTTCACGGTGGTTTGCGTCTGTTGGCATCTGTTAAGCCGGCTGCCATAGATAGCGCAATGCAGGAACTTCAATGCCGGGTGAGACGGCTATGGGGTGAACCGGGCCGGCTGCGCCGCCCAGTTGTTCGTAAAACCGGCGCGCCCGCGTGTTCTGCGCTAACACCCAGAGATAAAGCGGCGCGGTCGGATCGAGCGCGTTTGACCACGCTCTGACGCGCCCGAAAAGTGCCTGCCCGATGCCTTGTCCCTGCCATGGCGCGGCCACGTGGAGGTTGTCGACCAGAATGCCGTCGGCACCCGACAAGGCGCAGATGAAGCCCGCGAGCGGGCCGCCGTCCAGATCGGGGCAGGCTTTCCAGATGCGCAACGCGGGGTCGTCGGCACGCGTCAGCCGCTCGCGCCAGAGCGACGCATGTTCGCGCGCCAGATGGGCGAGGAGCGGACCGTCGGGGAGTGCGTGGGAATAAGTGGCCTGCCAGCTATGCGCGTGAAGTGCCGCAATGGCATCCACGTCTGATTGCGTGGCACACAAAATACGCGTCGCCGTCATGCCGTATTTCCCGTGCGCCGAGAGTCGGGGCAGGCAAAACAAGAATTAGCTTTGCAGCAAAAAAACGAAGCGAAATACATCGGCTGTCGCGCCGGCGCAACGCGTGCGAGCGTGCGCCGCAATGTCATGGACATGTCACCACCCTATGCAGCCTCACGAAAATGAGAGGGTGGCGTCCGGGGTCCGTGGCGTCACCGCCTGATGACTATAACGCGGCGACTTTGTGTTTGCGCAGGCTGGCCGTCTTGCCTTGGTTTTTACGATGCGGCTTTGCCGCGGCGGTGGCATGCGTTGCCTTCACCTTGGCGGACTTCGCATGCGACGTCTTCATCGCCTTGGCTTTGGTGACCTTAGTGGCTTTGGTTGCCTTGGTGGTTTTTGTCGCTTTCTTTACTTTCGTGACCTTTGCCGGCTTGGCTGCTTTCGCGTTCTTCGCTGGCTTGGCCGATTTGTGGGTGTGATGGCGGGTGGCAGCGTCGGCGTTCTGTGCCGGGAGGGTGACGACGAGCGCCGCAAAGGCAGCGAACGTGATGGCGGCGAGCGCCTTGCGCGAAGCGCGCAGGTAGGACGTGAACAACGATGTCTCCGTGGGGATAGCAAAAGTTAAGACGGGGCGGCTCGGCCGGCTGTCATTCGCGGCGATGCGGCGTGATGCGACGTGATGCCGGTCTGTTGTGCACCGGACGACGACCGGATTCCGGGGATGTGTAAAACCGTTGGCGCACACGAGCGGGCGCGATTGTAGTGCCGCTAAAAAGCGTTGTCGAGATGGCCGGGCGGCCGTCCGTCATGGGGTGAAGGCACCGTATCTCGTCTCTCACGAGAAATTTGTGCGCTGCCACATAGGGGACTCGCGGGGTAGGTATTTTCCCTAGGGGTGTGGAAAACCGCGCCACGACTTAATTTGCGGGCGTCAAAATTCATACCTGACGCCCTCAAATTTCACAGGTGAGTGCCGTTATAGGGCTCAATGCCCGGCACAATGCCGACATCAAATCCGGGCAATCACGCTACGCGGCCGCGAAGTGCCGCGCGTCTTTCGAGACCACAAGTGGCAACCAACCAGGCACCAACGCCCGATGCTTTGCAAGCGCTGCTGGCGACTGTGCAGCGCAATGAGCGTTCGCTAAAACGTTTTCAGGACATTGAACTGGCCCTGATGGGGGCTCCCGACTTCGGGCAGTTTCTGGAGGTGGTGCTCAACCGGTTGCGTCACGACTTCGATCTCTCCGGGGTTCACGTGATGCTCGCCGAGATCGACGACACCTTGCGTGACCTCATCGATACCGCCGAAGGCGTGCGTGCGCTCGACACCGGCTTGGGCATCGCGCAGGATGCCGGCACGTTCGCGGCGATCTGCGGCGACGGACGCCTCTGGATCGGCGCACCGCGCGAGCGCCACGCACCGCTCTTCGGCGCGCGTGCCCCGGCGAGTGCCGTGGTCATCCCGTTGTCGCGCAACGGCCGCTACATCGGCGTGATTGCACTGGGCAGCCGCGATGCGAAGCGCTTCGCGCCCGACATGGCCACCGATTTCCTCGAACGGTTCGGCGCGGTCGTTGCGGTCTGTCTCGAGAATATGTGGAATCGCGAGCGGCTCAAGCGCATCGGACTCACCGATCCGCTGACCGGTTTGTCGAATCGCCGCTACTTCGATCAGCGCCTGCGCGAAGAGGTGATTCGCGGCGTGCGTTACGGCGCACCGCTGGCGTGTCTGCTGATCGACATCGATCACTTCAAGCGGGTGAACGACAGCCACGGCCATGCGACCGGTGACCGCGCATTGCGTGCGGCGAGCGCGTGCATGCGCGCGCAACTGCGCGTGACGGACACCTTGGCGCGCTACGGCGGCGAAGAGTTTGCGGCGCTGCTGGTGCAGACCGAACAGAATTGGGCGGGGACGGTGGCCGAGCGCGTTCGCCGCGCGGTGGCTCGCCTTGAAGTGCCCGACGACGACGGCGCGCTGGTGCCGCTCACGATTTCGATTGGGCTGGCGAGCATCGATCCGCGCGACAGTGCCGATCCGGAAGCCTTGCCGATGCGCCTGCTCGGTGCCGCCGACGCGGCACTCTATGCCGCCAAGCGCGCCGGACGTGACCGCGTCATGGTCGCGGCACCGGCCACGCTGCGCTGAGCACCGGACGGATCGATGCGATTGACGCAATCGACGCTCAGCGCACGCTGAACCAGCCGATCAGCAGCGACACCGTGACGACCGACAACACCGTCGAGATCAGAATGGCGCGCGATGCGACGGCGGCTTCGCGTCCGTAGAGTTGCGCCAGCATGAACGGCCCGGTGCCGATCGGCAGCGCCGAGAGCAGCAGGGCACTGTGCGCCCAGATGGCCGGCAGATCGAACACCCGGAACGCCAGAAACGCCGTAATGGCCGGCTGAAAGATCAGCTTGAGTCCGACCAGACGTCCGACGGCGCGTGCCGTGCGGGGCTCGCGCGCGGCGCCCGAATTCTGGGCGAGGAACATGCCGATGGCCACCAACGCACAGGGGCTCGCGGCTCCGCCGAGCAGCGTCGTGAAGTGAAGCACCGGCGCGGGCAGGGCGATACCCGCCGCGGCAAACGCCATGCCGGCAAACGGCGACACCACCAGCGGATTCCGAATCAGCGCGCGAGCGACGAAGGCGCTCGTGCGGCGCCACGACGGCGTGGTTTGCAGATCGGTTTCGATAATGGCAATCGAGATGGCAAACAGCACGGTCGCGGTCAGCAGCATGGCGACCACGACCGCGGGCACGCTGGCCGGGCCGAATGCGACCAGACACAGCGGCAGGCCCATGAACCCGGCGTTCGGATAGGCGGCGCCCATGCCTTCGATACTGGCGTCGGTCAAACGGCCCCGGACCGTGCGATCGAGCAGGAACGACAACGCGAACGTCGCCGCCATGCCGCCACCGAAGGCGCCCAGAAAGCCCGGATTGATCAACTCCGCCCATGTGATCTGCGCCATCGACTGGAACAGCACGGCGGGCAACGCCAGATAGACGACGAAGCGATTCAGGGCGTCGAGTGCCGACGGCCCCAGCCACGCGCGGCGGGCGCAGAGAAAGCCCACGAAAATCAACCCGAAGACGGGCAGTGCTGCGGAGATGACGGCTTGCATGATCAGTGCTCCGCCGCGAGACGGATCAGCCACTCGCGCCGGGCGTTGCCGCCGTCGGCTTCGGTGTGTTCGCGGGCGGCCGCCTCGGCACCGGCCGGGTCGCCGGCGGCGATACGCGCGACGATTTCTCCGTGCTCGTGCCAGACGACTTCCTGCTTCGGCAGGGCACCGAGCGTCGCCGCCATCGCGCGCATGATGTGCGGCCATTGCGGTGCGACCGTCTGTGCGATCAACGGGTTGCCCGAGGCGTCGTGCAGCGCCGTGTGAAATGCCACCTCAACACGCACTTGCCGGGCGACCGGCGCGCCGTGTGTCAGGGCCATGCCGGCGTCCACCGCATCGCGCAACCGGCGCAATTCGTCCTCGCCTAACGTGCCTTCGGCCATGCGCCCGGCCGCCAGCCGGGCCGCCAGACCGTCCAGTGCCGTGCGCACCTGATAAAGCTGACGCAAATGGGCTGCGTCGATGGGCGCGACCTCCAACCCCTGGCGCCCGCTGTCGCAAACCAGTCCGTCGCGTTTGAGCAGTTGCAACGCATGACTCACGGGCTGGCGCGACACCCCCAGCGAATCGGCCAGTTCCGCCTGACGGATACGCTCACCGGGCGGCAGCGTGAGATCGGCGATGGCATCGCGCAGGCGCGAATACACCTGATCGATCAGGACGGGGCTGCTCGCCAGCGGGGCGAGGGCGCCCTGCGCGTCCGTGAGGGGCGGCGTGTTGGACATGAGGAAGGGCGGGGCCGACTTGGCGTCGACGCTCTCGTGATATCTGGAATTCCGAATTCTACGCCGATGAACGGATCTTGAGTGACGGGAATCGTGGGGTGTTCAAAAATTCGGAAAGTCGACCTCGGAACCGCGCGGATGCCAGTAGCGTGGGAAGGCGCGGATTACTTGCTCTGATCGAGCTCGGGCGGGGCGACGGAGGTCGCGTGCGATGGCGTTTGCAGCAGTGCCTGCACGGTTGTGCGGGTGCGTTGCAGGCGGCGGGCGAGGGCCCAGGCGTCGGCCTCGCGCTCGAACAGGCCGACGATCAGATGGGCTTCGCCGGCGAAGCCATCGGAAAACAGCCCGATATTCTTCGCGATCATCTCGCTCGCCCGTTCCACCGAGACGGTGTACTGGCGCGGCGAACGGTACTGATTGATGACGACGGCAAAGGCGTGGGAGAACGCGTCAGACATGCGAGAGCCTCCTTCGGAGCCCGTGCGCGACATTCGGCAAGCGTTGCCGATCGTCCACGCAGAAGCACGCACACAACGTTGTGCTTCCGGTGATTGTAGGCGATGTGTGTGTCCCTGTCGGGGCAAAGCGCCGGGCGAGCTGCCGGTATTTGCACCGCTGGACAAGCGTCAAGAATGCGCGGCAAAAAGGCGGCAAAAAAAATGCCGCCGAGCGGGTCGGCGGCGCAACAGAGAGGGGTGACAGCGCAACCGGAGTTGCCAGACACAGCGTAGTTGCCGGGAATGACAAAGCGATGACCGCTGCGGTCATCACTGCCGGATGACTATCCGATTCGAAGGCGGTGACACGTCTCCCGGCAGCGTCGCGCGCTGCCGTCACGCTGTCGTCACGCAGTCGGCAATAGCGCCCGCCGATCCCTGTCAGGCGTCAGACCGTATCGGTCTACACGAGTACCGGTAGCGCCTGCACGACAAGCAGCCCGACGAGGGCGCCGACCACGGCACCCACGGCGCGCAGGCTGTAGCGCGTCGCTCGGGTGGTGACCGGGATGCCGCCGACAAGCAGGGCACCGGCAACCGCCATGGGCAGGAACAGCGTCAGGTCGTAAAGATTGAAGTGGAATACGGGCATCGTTCTTGTCTCCTCGCCTGAAAGCCATTCCACTATAGGACGGCTGGCAAGGATGCCCAAATTTGGTGCGTCGCAGCATGTTGCTGCGACGAGACTGGCTTTTGCGAAGGTACCGCTCAGTCGTCCTGACGCACCGCGTGCATCTTGCGGCGGGCGCTCCAGAGCGCCATGTCTTTGCGGGTGGGGGCACGTTCGTTGACGTTGATGCCGACCGGGCGCGAATGCACGGCGGAAATCGGTGCGTCGCCGGGCTCGCTGCGCGCCTGAACCATCATCACGAGCGTAAATAGCGAGGCGGCAAGCGCCAGCAGGATCAGCTTCATAAGGCCCCCGGGTGAAACATGAATTGCATCTGGTCGGTGTTATCGATCGCTCGGATCGTCTATGGCGCGCGGCATGGGCCGCTCACGCACTTGCGATCTTCTTGCGATCTCTGGATCTGGCACGGCTTACGGCGAGACGGCTTCTGTTGCCACTGACGGTCTTGACTGCTTTTCTGGCCGGGGGCTCGGTGCTTGTCCTGCAATTCGCGATGCGAGGCGCATCTTAGCGGCCGATTATGACAACATTCCTGCCGGATAAGAAAGCACTTATCGCTCTAATCGTTCGTTGCAGCGGCAGAACAACGAACACCGGCGAACACTGAGCCCTTTAGCGTATAGCGACGCGTGTCGCCAAAAGTTTAGAAATCGTGACAACTTTTTAGCGTCACGGGCCGGCAGCCCCGAAAAACAAGGGGCTGCCGGCCCGAATCTGCGCCCAAACACGGGTGAGCGCAGGGGAGCGCAGGTGAGTGAAGCGACTCAGGGCTGCCGTGACGCGTCATCGTGAGACCCCAGCGGGGCACCGCGCCGGGCGCGCTCCGGCAGTGCCACGGCGGCGAGCGAGGCCAACGCCGCACCCGCCTGAGCGATCTCGTGCATCACGTCGGGCGACGTGCCGAGCGAGACGGCCAGTCCGGTCAGGCCCGCCCATGTCGACGGTTCGAGCAGCCGTGCAATGAGAAAACCCATGGTCAGCCCCCGGTTTCGTCGTCGATTGCCGTCTTGCCGCTGAAATAGAACGGCTGCATATCGATGGTGGAGAGCACCGCCTTTTGCCCCAAGCCCTCATGGGCCGCGTTGACCAGCACGCCGTTGTCCTGATCGATGGTCCACGTGAACAGGCCGCCCAGCCCGTTGCGACGCACATAATCGCCCTTGGCCTTCACCGTGCGTGGCGTGTCGAGCGACAGAAACAGGCCACTCGACGCGTTGAACAGGAAGTCGGCGTTCGCCACCGTATCGGTGTACAGCGAGAAGCCGTTGCGCGCGCCGCCGTTTTCGAGATCGAGATAGTTGAACAGCATGTCGAAATGCTCGGTCGTACCCGATTCGAAGGTCCCGGTGGTGATGTCGCCGCCCGGTGTGTACGTACCCGAGAGCGGCGCCACGCTGCCGATCTGCGCCTGACAGGCATTGCGGCTGTACCCCGCGTAGCCGATATGCACCATTGCCAGCGGCACCTTGGCCTGACGCAACCAGTTCACGGCACGGTCGATGGAGAACGCCCCCGTGGCACTCGGGTCCGTGTCGTGCAGGTTGGTGTGATGCGCGAGCGCGGGCGCCCATGGCGTGCCGAAGAAGTCATAGGTCATCAGATTGACGCGCGTGACGCCGGCCGCAACGAGCCCCGGCAGATTGGCTTTCGCCATATCGGCGACGTTGGCCGAGGCCGCGATCGAGATTTCCACGTCCTTGCGGCCTGCCGCCGCCAACGCCTTTTTGAGGTCGCCGACGAGGGCGGCGTAGTTCGGGCCGTCGGTGTCGTCGTAGGTATTGCCGTCGTCGGCGGGCGAGCCCGGATATTCCCAGTCGAGGTTGATCTCGCTGAACATCGGAAACCGCTTGAGCAAGTCGACCACGCTCGCACAAAACGTCTTGCGACGCGTCGCGCTGGCGGCCACGCCGTGAAATGCCTGACTCATCGTCCATCCGCCGATGGCGATGGCCAGTTTGAGTGCCGGGTTTTTGGCATGCAACAGGCGCAGACCGCCCAGCACGCCCTGCGCGCGCGATTGTTGGAACATCGGCATCACGTCGTTGCTCACCCAGCCGTCGAAGCCGCAATTGCGGTACGAGAGCACGTCGCCCCAACTGTCGACGAAGGTGGCCTGATCGGCGTTGCGCTGGAAGTCCGTCGCGGCGCGGGCGATCGTCTGCGCCTTTTCGCCCTGATCGCCGATGATGCCGGCGAAGCCGATGATCAGCCGGTCGTAGGCGAACGGGTCGAGCCGCATCAGGTCGACACCGCGTCCTGCGGCGTCGTTGCTGAAGTCGCCGTCGAGGCGGCCATCGTATTGCGACCAGTCGGTGTAGTAGCCCGATACCTGCAACGGGCTCTTGGCGTAGCGGTTGTAGACGGGGCGGGCGACGCGGGCCGAGGTATACGACAGTTGCGTCGTGCTGGTGCCGGGGTCGAAGCCGTTTTGCGCATAGGTGGTTTCGGTGGCGCCGCCCGACGGGTCCGCCGGATAGACGAGGGCGCCGGACGACGCCGTACCGGCGGCGGTCATCGGGGCAAGGGGCTTGCGATTCGTGTCGGACATGGTGTGGCTCCAGAGAATGAAAGGACAGTGGCCGCCGCCGGGCGGCGCTTGCCGCGCCGGTTTCGGCGTATTCAGACTCGGGCACGCTTACCGCCCGTGCCAGCGCAAATGCCGTGTCAGCCACACGAGCGAGCGCTTTACGCGGCGAAGGCACGAAGTAATGCATTGATGAAGGCACCGATAAATGCACCGATAAATGCACCGATGAATGCGCCGGTGCAGCGCCTGCCGATGACCGGCGTCGGAAGCCCTCGCGTCGCCGGATTGGTCGATCGACGTCACTGGCGCAGCCGCGCTGGGCGCGAAGCGATAGCCCATGCGCGGCACGGTCACGATATGGCGATGCAGACCTAGGGGGATGAGCTTGCGGCGCAGGCGTGAGACCACTTGCATGAGATTGGTGTCGTCCTGATCCGGACGGTCAGGCCATAGCTGCGTAATCAACGTACGTTTGTCATGCACGATGTGGGGCGGCGAGAGCAGGGCGCGCAACAGGCGGTACTCGATCTGCGGAATCTGGACGACGATGCCGTGGCGCGACACCTCGCCGTGCCCTTCACGCGCGACGCAGTGTTGTAGCAGTGCATCGTGCGACGGCGAAGCACTCAAGTTGGGCGTGGCTGGTGTGGTTGGTGCAGCGGGTGAGGTTCGGGTGTTTCGCGAAGCTTGCGTATTGCCCACCGGCGGGTCGAATCGGTAGCCGACACGTGCCACGGTCACGATGGCGCGTTGCAGGCCGAGCGGGGCCAGCGAGCGGCGCAGGCGCGAGATCAGTTGCACGATCGCGGCGTCCTCCATCCACTGTGCGCGGCGCCCCCACAGCGCTTCCATGAGCACGCGCTTGTCGAGCGAAGTGCCCGCGTGGGTGGCCAGCAGCACCAGCAGCCGTTTTTCCTGTTCGGAGAGCCGGGCGGCAATGCCCTGACGTTGCACGAGATTGGTGACGTCGTCGAGCTCGAACGATGACATCGGCATGGAGCGCTCCTTGTGACGAGAAAGGGAGGCTCACCGTAGCGACGCGCCATCGCCTGTCACAAGGCCGCAAGCGCGGCATAGGTGCGCGGGCCACGTGTCTTGCGTGCCTTGGCGATGTTCAGCATCCCATCCACCCCATCGACACGCCATCGCCACAGCATCGACATACCGTCACGCGCCGACGCCGCGCGGTAAGATACTCGTCTCGCCTTATACGGCGACGCTGCATCCAAGACGTTGCAGGCTTTTCAGACTATTTGAAGACTCCCGGATCTCGTCATGCTCGAACTCATTGCCGAACACCGTTGTTTCGGCGGCGCGCAGCGCTTTTACCGCCATACCTCGACGGCCATCGGTCTGCCGATGCGCTTTTCGGTGTTCATTCCGCCGCAGGCGCGCGATGGCCGCGCCGTGCCGGCGCTGTTCTATCTGGCCGGTCTGACGTGTACCGAAGAGACATTCATGATCAAGGGCGGCGCGCAGTGGCTGGCGGCCGAACACGGCGTGGCGCTGATTACGCCGGATACCAGTCCGCGCGGCGCAGGCGTGCCGGGCGAGACGGATGCGTGGGACTTTGGCGTTGGCGCGGGTTTCTATCTCGACGCGACGCAAGCGCCGTGGTCGACGAATTACCGCATGTACAGCTATATCGTCGACGAGTTGTATTCGCTGGTGACGCAGACGCTGCCGATCGATGCCAGCCGTGTCGGTATCTTCGGCCACTCGATGGGCGGTCACGGGGCGCTGACGATCGCATTGCGCAACCCTGACAAATTTCACTCGGTGTCGGCATTCGCACCGATCGCCGCACCGATGCACTGCCCGTGGGGCGAGAAAGCCTTCACCGGGTATTTGGGCAGCGACCGGGAAACGTGGCGTCAGTACGATGCGAGCGAACTGGTGGCGAAGGCCGGGAAAGCGGTGTTCCCGGGCGGCATTCTGATCGATCAAGGGTTGAACGATCAGTTTCTCGAAGCCCAACTGCATCCGGACATCTTCGAGCGAGCCTGCCGTGAGGCCGGCCAGCCGCTGAACCTGCGCCGGCACAACGGCTACGACCACGGTTACTACTTCATCCAGACCTTCATGGCCGACCACCTGACGCACCACGCCGAGCACTTGCGCGCGTACTGATGCCTCGATGTCGTCGCTGCCGTGACGCCCTCGGTGCGCTCGGTGCGTCGTGGCGGCCTTACACCGCCCGCGCTTCGTAACGGCGCGGCGGGTTCACGATCTCGTCCTGTGCGCGAACGATTTCGAGCTCGTAGCGTCCGGCCAGATGCGTGACCGACAGCACGGCGTCGACGGCGGCCAGCGTGTGTTCGAACGCGGCCCGCACCGAATCGCCCTTGAGCAGACGCGCGAGAAAGATGCCCGAGGTCAGATCGCCCACACCCACCGGGTGACGCGAGAACGGGTAGAGCGGGCGCGAGCCATGCCAAGCCTCGTCGGCCGTCACCACGAGCATGTCGAAGCGGTCGGCGGGCTTGCCCGCATATTCCAGATGTTTGACCAGCACCATCTTCGGCCCCCGCGCGAGCAACGCGCGGCAGGCGGCGAGCGCATCGTCGAACGTATCGATCGGATGCTGTGACAGCTTCTCCAGCTCGAGATGATTGGGCGTCATGATGTCGGCCACGTCCGGCATGTGCTCGACCAGATACTGTTCGATACCCGGTTTGACCTGACACCCTTTCTCCGGATGCCCCATGACCGGGTCGCACAAATAGATGGCGGCCGGGTTCGCTTGCTTCACACGCTTGACGGCCTCGACCACGAAGCCGGCCTGCTCGGGCGCGCCGAGATAACCGGACAGCACCGCATCGCAATTGGCCAGTTCGCCGATATCGGCGATGCCGTCGACCAGCCGCAGGATTTCTTCGCTCGGCAGCGCCTGCCCGGTCCACTTGCCGTATTGCGTGTGATTCGAGAATTGCACCGTGTTGATCGGCCAGACATTCACGCCGAGACGACGCATCGGAAACTCGGCGGCGCTGTTACCGGCATGCCCGAAGACGACATGCGACTGGATGCTGAGAATGTTTTTCATAGTGACGGGGCGGGGCGGCAGAGCCGTAGGTAACGCAAAGCGCGTCATGCCAAAAGCGACAGACGATCAGCGTAGCACCGCGTCTTGCCGGGGCGCAATGCCAACGGCGGCGGGTGGCCGACAAAAGCAGGCGCGCCGCAGCCCGTTAGGGTGTTCGTTCCGTTCACGCTTGCACATCCCGGCTTATGCTTTCGTCCACGTCATCCGCTCTACCTCGCGCGTCGGTTTCCACCCCTCCCACTGAGACAACAGACGCCCCGGCGCTCAGGCGCAGTGTCATCGCCCGGCGCTTTGCCGACGAACTCGAAGGCACCGAGGCCGCGCTGAAGCCCGAGAGGGGCGCCTTCGCCATCCGCTTTGAGGGCGGCGAAGTGCCGGTACGCAGAGATCTGGCCTATGACCTCTGGTACGCCAGACATCCCGACGGCACGCGACAGTACTTCGCCAACGAGGGGGTGGTCGACAAGTGGTTCAAGCGCGCAGCACCGACGCCGGGCACCGACCCCGTGATGAGCGCCGTTCAGCAGCGATACCGGCTCAAGCGCATGGGGTATCGCTTTGCGGCGCACGCCATGCCGTTGCCACCCGTGACGGTGCGCACGCCGCTGCCTCGCGTGGCGCATACCGTCTGGCTCGGTGGCCGGATGCCGGTGGTGGTGTTCGCCAATCTCGCGCGCTTAGCCCGCAGTTTCGAGAAAGCGTCCCCGGCGTTTGCCGTGCAACTCCATGTCATGAAGTCGCGCGTGCAGTCGCCCGCGTTGCACCAGCAGCTCGATGGCTTGCCGAACGTCACGGTCAAAGTTCTCGCCGAAGAACCGTTCTTTCGCGCCTTCGCGGCATCGCCGTCGTTTGCCATGTTCCGCGAGTTGACGGCAGCGAAATACTGGAGCGCGCCGCACGACGCCGTGCGCTACCGGGTGCTGCAAGCATTCGGTGGCATCCTGTTCGACCCGCGTGACAAGTTCCGATTCGGCCCGCCGACCCTGCCCGAGACATTGGCATTGGCCGATGTGGCGGTGAGTGGTTTCATCGTGCCGCCCCATGCGTATCAGTACAGCCCGCTGCATGTGGGAATCATGGCGTCGCTGCCGGGTAATCCGGTCATTGAGGCGATCAACGACAACATGTGGCACAAGTGGCAGGAGATGACCGGCGCACAGGCGCCGCCGCACTATCGCGAGTGGCTGTGCGCGCCCACACAGGCCCCGGAGGCGTGGCTTGCGCGTACGTTGAGCGAATTGTGCGGCCCGCACCTTGTCACCCATGTGCTGTATGACTGGGTGCCGGGCATCCGCACGATGGTCGACATGATGAAGGCCAACGAGGATGGCATCGAGATCGGCGGCAATGCGCGTCCCGAGTACGCGGCGTTGATGGACTACTACTTCGCGTTCGATAAGCAACTGGCGGCGGTGGCCTCCGCCGATGACCGGCAAGACGTCATCATGGATCTCGCGCTGGGCGTGCTGGCGCGCTCGGGGTAGACGTAAAACGAAAACGCCCGCCGCCGGATCGCCGTCACTTCTCATGACGACCCGGCAGCGGGCGTGGCTGGCTCCCGTGAGGGGCGAGCTTACTTCTTCGACGAAATGATCGCTTCGGCCACGTTCTTCGGGGCTTCCGCGTATTGCTTGAACTCCATCGTGTACGTCGCGCGGCCTTGCGTGAGCGAGCGCAGCGACGTCGAGTAGCCGAACATTTCCGAGAGCGGCACTTCGGCACGTACCAGCTTGCCGCCGCCGCCCGCGATATCGTCCATGCCCTGCAACATGCCGCGACGGCTCGACAGATCGCCCATCACGTTGCCCATGAACTCTTCGGGCGTCTCGACTTCCACCGCCATCATCGGTTCGAGCAGCACCGGCTCAGCGCGGCGCATCGCTTCCTTGAACGCCATCGAACCGGCCATGCGGAACGCGTTTTCGTTCGAGTCCACGTCGTGGTACGAACCGAACGTGAGCGTGACCTTCACGTTGACCACCGGATACCCGGCGACCACACCGTTCGGCAGCGTTTCGCGAATGCCCTTATCCACCGCCGGGATGTACTCGCGCGGCACCACGCCGCCCTTGATGGCATCGACGAATTCGTACAGCTTTTCCTTGTCCGGTTCGAGCGTGATGACCACGTCGCCGTACTGACCGCGTCCGCCCGACTGCTTGACGAACTTGCCCTGTACGTCCTCGATTTTCTTGCGGACGGTTTCGCGATAGGCCACCTGCGGCTTGCCGACGGTGGCTTCCACGCCGAACTCGCGGCGCATGCGATCGACCAGAATTTCAAGGTGCAACTCGCCCATGCCCGAGATGATGGTCTGGCCGGACTCTTCGTCGGTCTGCACACGGAACGACGGGTCTTCCTGCGCGAGACGATTGAGCGCCAGCCCCATCTTCTCCTGATCGACCTTGGTCTTCGGCTCGACCGCTTGCGAAATCACCGGCTCCGGGAACTCCATCTTCTCGAGGATGATGATCGCGTCCGGATCGCACAGCGTATCGCCGGTCGTCGCTTCCTTCAGGCCGACGGCCGCCGCGATATCGCCCGCGCGCACTTCCTTCAACTCGATACGCTGGTTGGCGTGCATCTGAAGAATGCGCCCCATGCGTTCCTTCTTGCTCTTGGTCGGGTTGTAGACTGTCGCGCCCGACTCGATCACCCCCGAGTACACGCGGAAGAAGATCAACTGGCCCACGAACGGGTCGGTCATGATCTTGAACGCGAGCGCCGAGAACTTCTCGTCATCGGCCGGGTGACGCTCGATGATCTTGTCGTCTTCATCGTGACCGGCAATGGCCGGCACGTCGACCGGCGAGGGCAGATAGTCGATCACGGCGTCGAGCATAGCCTGCACGCCCTTGTTCTTGAAGGCCGTGCCGCACAGCATGGGCACGATCTCGCCGGCGACCGTGCGCTTGCGCAGGCCGGCCTTGATCTCGGCTTCCGTGAGGGTTTCGCCGCCGAGGTACTTTTCGAGCAGCGCCTCGTCGGCCTCGGCCGCTGCCTCGATCAACTTGTCGTGCCATTCCTGCGCGCTTTCTTTCAGGTTGTCGGGAATGTCGATGTAGTCGAACTTCACGCCTTTGGACGCTTCGTCCCAGACGATGCCCTTCATCTTCACCAGATCGACCACGCCTTGGAAGTTGTCTTCGGCGCCGATCGGAATCTGAATCGGCACGGCGTTGCCGCGCAGACGCTCGTGAATCTGTTTGTACACACGGAAGAAGTCGGCACCGACGCGGTCCATCTTGTTGACGAACGCGATGCGCGGCACCTTGTACTTGTTGGCCTGACGCCAGACCGTTTCCGACTGCGGCTGCACGCCGCCGACCGAGTCGTAGACCATGCAGGCGCCATCGAGCACGCGCATGGAACGCTCGACTTCAATGGTGAAGTCGACGTGTCCGGGGGTGTCGATGATGTTGATGCGGTGGCGCGGATAGTTGCCGGCCATGCCGGCCCAGAAACAGGTGGTGGCCGCCGACGTAATCGTGATGCCACGCTCCTGTTCCTGCTCCATCCAGTCCATCGTGGCTGCGCCTTCGTGAACTTCGCCGAGCTTGTGATTGACGCCCGTGTAGAACAGGATCCGCTCGGTCGTCGTTGTCTTGCCAGCGTCGATGTGAGCGCTAATGCCAATATTGCGATAGCGCTCGATGGGAGTTTCTCGGGGCACGATGCACCTCTTTTGCCAAGCGTGGGAAAAACATAGGAGCAGCCATCATACTCCAATGTCGCGTTACCGCGCTGGCAGGCAATTCGCCCCGAAGGCCAGCAGCCACGGGGCTTTGCGAGCCACTGGCGCAGGCGGGCAAACCGCCTGCGCCGGCCTGCTACATCAGGCGATGTGGCGCTCGCGCGAGAAGGCGAGCACGGCACCGCGCGGGGTGTTCGCCGCGGGGGCCAGGTCGTCGCCGTCATGCATCGGGTTCAGGGCCTGCCCGCCGGGCAGTTGGAACACGGCGACGGCTTCGCGCAGGTTGCGCGCCTGATCTTCGAGCGAGCCGGCGGCAGCGGTGGCTTCTTCGACGAGGGCGGCATTCTGTTGTGTGACCTGATCCATCTGCATCACGGCCGTATTGACCTGCTCGATGCCGCCCGATTGCTCGGCCGATGCCGCAGAAATCTCGCCCATGATGTCGGTCACGCGCTGCACCGCCTGCACGATGTCGGTCATGGTGCGGCCGGCGTCGCGCACTTGCGATGAGCCGTCTTCGACCTTGCCGACCGACGTCTCGATTAGCCCCTTGATCTCCTTGGCGGCGGCAGCGCTGCGTTGTGCCAGCGTGCGCACTTCGCCGGCCACGACCGCGAAGCCCCGGCCTTGTTCGCCCGCGCGGGCCGCTTCGACGGCGGCGTTGAGCGCCAGAATATTCGTCTGGAAGGCGATGCCGTCGATCACACCGATGATGTCGTTGATCTTCGTCGAGCTGGCCGCGATTTCCTGCATCGACGAGACGGCACGCTCCACCACGCGACCGCCTTCACCCGCAATTTCCGACGCATTCGCGGCCAGCTGGCTGGCCTGTCGCGCGTTGTCGGCATTTTGTTTGACGGTGGCCGTCAACTGTTCCATCGACGAGGCGGTCTCTTCGAGCGATGCCGCTTGCTCTTCGGTGCGCGCCGAAAGATCGGTATTGCCGGCGAGCAATTCGCCGGATGCCGAGGCAATCGCCGCCGTGCCGGTGCGCACGCGACGCACAATCTGATCAAGGCTTTCATTCATGTGTTTGAGGGCCGCCATCAGTTGGCCGGTCTCATCGCGGCTCGTGACCTCGATGCGGCTCGTCAGGTCGCCTTGCGCCACCCGCTCGGCAATCTGCACGGCGCGCGCGATCGGGCGCGTGACGCTGCGCGTGACCGACCATGCCGCCCCAATCCCTACGATGGCTGCGGCCGCCCCGATGGCGGCGAGCAGCCACTTGGCGAAGACAATGTCGGCGCTGGTGGCTGCACCGGTCTCGTCGACGATCTTCTGCTGGAGTTTGACCAGATCTACGGCTTCGGCCTGCATGGCATCGAGCGCGGGCAGGGCCTCGCGTTCCACCACGCCGAGGGCCGCGTCGCGCTGGTCGGCAGCGAGTTGGGCGTTCACCGCGCTGCGGGCCTTCTGGAATGCCTCGTTATGCTGACGAATGCTGGTCAACAGCGCGCGGCCGTCGTCGGACGTGACGTATTTGTCCAGCACTTGCTGGGCCTGAGCGATACGCGCGAGGTTCACGTCGATGCGCTCGTTGTAGGTTTTGCGCAGTGCCGCGTCGTTCGTGGTGAACACTTCGAGCAGACGGCGTCCGTTGCCGCGCACCATGGCGTCGATGGTGTGGGCCGCATCGGCCTTGGACCAGGCACTGGTCAGCAGCATCTCGTTGGCGCGTTCGATCGCCACGAAACGTACCAACGCGATGGTGAGCATGGCGAGCAACAGCACCAGCAGGGTGCCGAAGCCGATGGCCAGCCGGGTCCGGATTTTAAGGTCGGCGATTCGCATAGGGAATGACTCCGTTTTAGGGATGTGATGTCGCAGCGTCACGGGTGACGTGACGTCTTCGACGTTGCGAGGAGTGGTCGCCGGGCTGCCGCAGCACGCGTCGAAGCAAGGGATGAGGCACGACGTGGCGTTGGCTCACGCGCCGGGTTCGACACGTGTGACATGTCCGGCGACGCGTGACGGGGGGATTCGAGGGAAGCCAGTCCGTCTACCTTCGTATACGACTTGAAATACGACTCTCTGAAGGTGTCTGACAAGCGAACGGGGTAAACGCCGACATGAATCCTATACAAACCTGACGGCGTAAATGGGCGGCAGATGTGTGCTTATGCAGTGCCAGCGCTCGCCTGCGTCTTCGCTGATCCACAGCGCGCCGGTGGTCGAACCCATGGCGAGCGTGCGCCCGGTGGCGTCGACATCGAGGCCGTGCCGGTAGATCAGGTCGTACGACGGTGTTTCGGGCAACCCGTGGGCGAGGGCGGTGAACGTTTCGCCGCCGTCGCGGGTGCGGGTGACGACGAGGCGGGCATCGACGGGAATTCGGCAGGCGTCGCGCTGCGCGGGCACGAACCACGCCGTGTCGGGGTCATGCGGGTCGACCGCTGCGGCAAAGCCGAAGCTCGACGGCAGTGCATGAATGCGGCGCCATTGGGTGCCGAAATCGAGGCTGCGGAAAATGCCGTTGTGATGTTGAGCCCATAACGCATTCGGGGCGGCGCGGCATTGCACCAGACGGTGCACGTCTTGGGCGTTCGGATCGAGACGGCGCTCCGGCGGCATGTAATCGGCCTCCATGCCGGTGGCGGCGAGCGACCACGTCTGGCCATCGTCACGCGTGCGCCAGACCCCGCCCGTCGAGATCGCCACGATGACGTGGCGGCTGTCGTGCGGATCGATGCAGATGGAGTGCAGCCCGGGGTGATCGTAGCCGCCGCCCATCCATTCAGCCCGCTCCGGGCGATCCCACAGGCTTTGCACCAACTGCCAGTGCTCGCCGCGATCGGGTGAGCGGAACAGGCCGCCCGGGATTGTGCCGGCCCAGAGCACGCCGGGCGCGTCGGGGCCTGCGGCTTCGAGCGTCCAGAGCAGTTCGACGCTGGGGGCCGGCGGGTCGGTGGGGGCGTCATCGGCCTGCGGGAACGCGGGCGGTGCCAGTTCGGACCATTCACCGGCGCCTGCCGCTTTGCGCCAGAGCTTCACGCCGAAGTGGCCGAGATTGAGCGCCGAGTAGTCGGTGCCGTCACGCGCATCGTGCAGTACCGCGCTCACGGGTTCGCCGGGAAACTCGGGGGTGCTGGAAGCTAACTTCCAGTCTGATGCCTCACGATGCCACGTGAACAAACCCTTGCGGGTGGCGACCCGCAGTGCGGGTCTGGTGTCGTTTTCCACGATCGTCCTCCTCCTCGGCAGTCTGCGTTTGGCTCATCCGCCTGACAGGGCTTGCGCCACGTACACACGGCTCTCTGCGTTGAGGGCATCGCTCAGGTGACTGCGGTCCTTGATCAGATGACCATCGACAAAGACCGCGACATGCGCGCGCAAACGGCCCTGATCGTTGAAGAGATAGCCACGCAAGCCGGGGGCCCGCGTCATGCATGTAGCGAGCGCGGATTGCACGTTGGCGCCGTCGACTTGCTGTTCGTCGACGGCGACGTGACGTTGGATTGCGGGTGCAAACGTGACGGTTGCCATGTCTCAGTGTAGACAACGGTGCGTGGCCCCGTAGTGCGTGTTGCGACGCTGTTGCGCGATGGCTGCGTTGTAGCTGACGGGGAATAACGCCCGTGTGGGGCTTGCTGAGCACGGCGCGACCTCGATCGCGGCGTCGATCCGTCGTTCTGCGCGATGCGTCGGTGGCACATCACTGGCGCATCCTTTGGTTAACGACCCGTGAGTTTCGGAGCGTGTGAAGCGTGATCCCGGGGCGCGGCATCGTATATCGGACACTCCCCAACCCCATTCACCGCTTTATTGTTCACCATTATCGGAGTGCCCGCGAGCGAGGTGCCGCAGGCAAATACCGGGGGAGTGAGTGATGGCGAAGAGCAAAGCACGAGATATCGGGATGGGTCGTTGGTCGGACGCGGCGATTCGGCGGCAATTACGTTTGCACCGGGCAGGCGAGCCGTCGCAGACGGAGGATTCGACGGTCAAGCGGCCGCCGGTGCTGGCGAAATGCGAAGGCCACTTCGTGTGGCTTGGGCGGCAGGCGGCATTTGTCGGACGGCAGGACGGCCGCTTGCCGGGCGGCGGCAGGCACTACGCCGTATGCACGTCGCAGGCTAAGCGTTTCGATAGCGTGGAGGCGGCCCGCGCCGCGGTGGAGGCGCTGGCGGGCGATGCGCTGGTGATGTACGCGTACGCGTCCAACGGGCCGTTGTACATCGTGGGCGGGGAGCCGCAGGGCGGGGCATGCCGCTAACGTATTCCGGCTGCTGCGCCTGATTGGGGGATCGAACCTTCCCCTTTGCCAGCGAAATTTTGGCAAGCGGCAGGTTCATGCTAGTCTTGAATTAGTCGTGAATTATTCATGAACTATTCAATTCAGCGCTAAACCGAGGTGCTTCATGACCGAATCATCCCTCCGAATCGAAGCACTTCGTCGCCTCCTGAGCCGTGAGCCAAGGACCGCACAGGAAATTACCGCCGCACTGTCGATCAGCCAACCCACGCTTTCCCGAACGATTCGAGATGCATCTGAAGTATTCACGAGCTTTCGTATTTCGGGGGATCGGGTACCCAGATACGGACTGTTGCGGCAGTTGCCCGGTGGGTTGAATCCGCGTCAAACCGTGTATCGGGTGTCGGTGGACGGTGCGCTCGAACCGGCTGCGCAGGTCGAGTTTCTTGGGGGTGGGGGTACCGTTGAGCTTTCCGACCTGCGGAATACGCTTTACGTTGGCCTGCCGCCCCATATGGCGTTCGTGTCACCCTCTGGATTTCTCGGGCGCCAAGTGGCACGCGACGCCGCTTTGGAAATGCAATTTCCAGAGAGTCTTCGCGACTGGAGCGACGAGCAGCGCATCGCATATCTCTTCACTCGGGGGCTGAACCTGCCCGGCAATTTGATTTACGGGGATGCGTCGCTGCAAAAGGAGATGGCGTTTCGACAACTGTCGCCGGTAGCGTCGGCGGAGAAGTTGAGTGAATACGATGCGCTGGCGAATCAACTCAAGGATGCGTCCTTTGGGTCAAGCGCGGGTGGTGAGCAACCGAAGTTTCTTTGCCTTGCGGAAGACTCAGGGCACGTCATCGTGAAGTTTGCTAAGCGCGGCAGCCGCATGGCTGACCTGCTCTGTCTGGAGCATCTTGCGCTGAACGCGTTAAGCGTAGCGGATGTGCCGGCGGCGCACACGAACGTCATGATTTCGGAGACCTACATTTTTCTCGAGGTGCAGCGCTTTGATCGCGTGGGGCGCTACGGCCGGATTGGCATGTTATCGGCAGGGGCCATCGACGACGAATACTTTGGCAAGCGCGATACGTGGTCCGAATTTGCCGTGCGATGCGAGCAGGCGAAGTACCTTTCGCAAGGCGAGGCGTTGAAGATTCACGTCATGGCCGCATTCAGCGAACTCATTGGGAACGGTGACCGGCATTTCGAGAATATTTCGGTGCTACTGGATGGGCGCGGCCGGATCGAGCGCGCGGCACCTGCCTATGACATCTTGCCCATGCGCTACGCCTCTCTGGGCGGCGGAGTGGATCCCGAACTTGTGCCGATCACGCCGAAAATCGGCACGATCGGCGCAAGACCCCATGTTTGGGAGCGGGCGATGCGGGCCGCAGAAGTCTTTTGGGGAAGTGTCATACGCGACACTTCCCATTTGCCGATCCCGCGTGCCTTCAGGGAGCTTGCTGTTGCAAACCTGAGCGCAGCGCGGGATTTTGTGGCGCCGCTGATGCCTAGCCGCTGATGTCGAGCTGCTGGTGTCGAGTGTTACCAGCGGCATTTAACCGGTTACTTACCCAACTCGTGACCGATCACACCGCCGACCACGGCGCCGCCGATGGTGCCTGCGGTGCTGCCGCCGGTGGCTTCGTGGCCGATCACCCCGCCGGCTGCGGCGCCGCCGAGTGTGCAACCGACGATGGACGCGCCCATGATGAGCGCGGTGGCCAGAACCAGAATCGACTTCGCCGTCTTCATGATGTGTCTCCTGTAGCGAGTGTCAGCCGCGTTTCACGTATTACACGCGTAGCGATGTAGCGCGCGGCGGTATGTGTTCAGCTTAGTTGCCGCATCGCGCGTGCACTATCGGCTGAAACTGAATCGGCTGTAGGAATAGGACGACAGGCGGGGCGGCGGCGAGGCCGGGCTGGGGAGGGGCGAGACAAGCGGAAATGACGCCGCAGAAACAACAAGGGCCGCACAGTGTGCGGCCCTTGAAGGGTATCTGGTGGGGCGTGAGTGACTCGAACACTCGACCTACGGATTAAGAGTCCGCTGCTCTACCAACTGAGCTAACGCCCCGGTGTTACCGGGAACAAAAAAGACTGCAAGTAACAGCCTTTCTCGGCGCCGTTTTCGGTATTGCTTGGTGGGGCGTGAGTGACTCGAACACTCGACCTACGGATTAAGAGTCCGCTGCTCTACCAACTGAGCTAACGCCCC
>NZ_CABPSF010000003.1 GCF_902459685.1 Pandoraea iniqua
CCTGGACCCGGACCCGGACCGGGCGGCGCCGGATGTGGCCCCGGCTGCGGCGATGGATTGGGTCCGGGGCCCGGCCCCGGTGGCTGGCCGCCGCCGTGGGGAGGTCCCCCGGACGGCCCGCCCGCGTTGGCATGCATCGGCGTGTTGCCACCCGGTGCACCGCCACGTTGCATGCCGCCGGCGTCGGCATTCGGCCCGACACCATGTGCCATGCCGCCGCCGTGAAAACCACCGCCGCCACCACCACCGCCATGCAGGCTCGTTCGCGCACCGCCACGGAATCCGAAGCCGAAGCTGTGGGTCGAGACGACGGCGAAGGTGGCCGCGACCGTCAGGCAGATCACTCGCATCGCGGGACCGCTGGCAGGCTTGCGGTGGATCGCCGACGGCGGCGTACCCGGGGGCTGGGAAGTCATCCGGGTCATTGGCGGCCTCCCTGTGCTTGTCCAGTCTGTCCGGTCTGTCCCGCCGGACCCTCTTGTGGCGGCCCGGGCGGACGCATCTCGATACGCTGCGCCTCGGCGGGCACCTGATAGGTGAACGTTCCCGCTGCGAAGGTCGGATTGACGTTCCACCGGTAATTCACGGAATGCCGCGGCCGCGACGGCTGCGTAGTGTCGGTAATGACGAACCGGCAAGGCAGGGGGCGCGAACCTGCCCGAATCCACAATTCCCAGTCGACATCGGGTTGCTGATACGCGTAGTGATTGCACCATTCACCATTCACGCGATCGAGCCCGATGAACAGCGCCGAGCGCAATTGCCCGGCATCGTCAGGGTCCGTGCCCCAATAAAACAGATCGGCCAGCGGGAGTCCGATGCCGTACTTCTGATCGATATCCCGCGCCAGTGCATCGATGGTCGGCGGCGCGTCGACCCGGCTGTAAAAGCGCTTGCCCTGAGACTCGTCGTAGAGCGTGAACGTTTTGCCGTTATAGACAAAGCCGCGATTGCGCGCTTGGCCGGTGACCACGGCGCGCACCTTATCGGGGCGTTGCACCGACATGTCGGTGTGATGCAGAAAGCCCACGTTCTGGCCGGTGCTCAACACCGCGTCGGTCACCGAGTCTGCCGCTACGTGAAAGCGCTGCAAGGTTCTCAGATAGCGGCTCATTTTCGTGAGCGCGTCAACGGCACCTTGCTGTTTCTCGGGCATTCCCTGCACCGGGAGTGTGCTGTCCGAGGCGGGCGCCTGTGCCGACACCGTGTAGGACATCAGTGCAATGGCGGCGGCCGCTCCGAATGTCAGTGTTCGGATGAGTGTCCGTGTAGGCGCACGATCGGGGCGATGGGGAAACGTTCGTCGGGAAGACATAGATGGCACTGTGTGACCTCATTCAAAGGGCTGGTGTGAACGGGACGACAACAACGTGCTGGTGCGCTGTGTACGGGCGCGAGGCGGCGGGGCGGATCAGGAAATATTTGACCCGCACAAATGTACCGGCGGGCCGTGCGGCCGCTGATCCGGGTAGAAACAAGATTAGTGATTCGGATTGCAAACTGTCAAGGCGAAACACATCATCCGAACGGATTAAGAATTACGTAACTTCAATGAATGATTTTGTAACAAGTTGTTTCTGCTTTGATTGAAAATAAGTATGCATCTGACCTCCATGCATGAATGGTTTATTGATTTTCATCAATCGAATTCAATAAGAGGGCTGTACCTCAAGGCCCATAGGGAAGGCGCAATCCGGCAGCGCGTAATTTTAATTATTCGAGGGATAAAGGTATTTGGTATGCAAAACAAAATTATCTTGCTGAAGTGAATTATTTTGTTACTATCGCCGGGAAACATTCGGTAATTGGCACGGGTTGCCCGTCACCGGGAATTTGTTTCGGATAATTAACTATTTGCCGAATTCGAATGACGGATTCTCATTCGGCGATAACAAAAAGGACACACCATGAAGCTCACGCAAGCGATGATTCTGGCCGGCCTGTTGTCGCTGGGGCAGGCCGCCTATGCACAGACGCAGGCCGCCCCCCCGCCCGCACCGATCGTGCGCGGTGGCGTTGTCGAGTTCCGTACGACACTGCTGAACGTCGACGCCAAGAACCGCACCATTCAGGTTGCCGACGATCAAGGCAAACCGGTGACCTTCGTGGTCGGCCCCGAAGTGAAAAACTTCGAACAGATGCGCAAGGGCGACAAGGTCATAGTGGCCTACGAGCGGGCAATCGCCATCTCGGTGGCGCCGGGCGGCGGCATTCGTAGCAGTGTCGTCACCGAAGAAGCGAACCGTGCCACGCCGGGCAATCGTCCGGCCGCCGATGCGGCGCGCAACATCAAGGTGGTGGCGACCGTGCAGAAGATCGACCGGACCGCCAACGTCATCACGCTGCGCGGACCGAAGCGCACCGTCGATATCGCCGTGCAGGACCCCTCGCTGCTCAATGGCGTGAAGGTGGGCGATTCCGTCAATGTGGACTACACCGAAGCGATTGCCGTGGCTGTGACGCAGGCCCCGGATGCGAAACGCAAGTGGATGCCGCCGCCGCCGCCGCCGGCTCCCAAGCCGTAATGGACGCGGCGGACTATCAGTCGGTTTGACCATCGGGCGCCGGTGACACCACCACCGGCGCCCGGTCCCCCCAAACGGCAAGCGCCCACGACCGGAGGTCGCCATGGCACGGTCCGCTTTGAAATTCGACGATGCGACATATGCCGCATTGCTCGCCGCCGCCCGCGACGCGGACACGGCAAATCCCCATAACAATCCCGCTTTTCTCGACGCTTTCCTGCACGACGCGTGGTCTGCCGCGCATCGCATTTACGGTGCGCAGACGTATCTGAAGTTGATGGGGCTGGCCGGCGTGGCACGACGGCCGAGCGCGGGCACCGTGCAAAAGGCCATCGTGCGGGCGCGAACCGCCTACGAAATGCCGGCCGTGCCGACATCGATATCTTCGCCGGCCAATGCCCACGCGGTCTGGGCACAGCAACTCGAGCAGAATCTGGCGAGAGCCATGACATTGCTCGATGCGCTGCCTGACGGGCAACTCTCCCTCGGGTATGCGAGTGCCGACGTGGCCGATGCGATGCGGCGCGTACAACATCTGGAGCGGGAGAATCTGGAGTTGCGGGCGCGGCTCGCACAGATGACTGTCGCAGCCGCTTATGCGCGCGAGGCGCTGGGTGAAACGCTGACCGGCTTCGCGCCGCAGGGGCAGGGACTATCGCGAGCGGGCAACCACGGTCGGCAAGGTCTCTGACGATCCGGTGGCGGTGCCTACCGGCCCCGTCGTACCCGTCTGACCCAATGGCCCCATCCCCACCGGGTCGGCAGGTGCTGCCGGCCCCTTCGACACCGAGAAACCGAACGTATTGAGGCCGCCCGCGCTGTGCGCCCACACGGTGCCACCGTGCATTTCGGCGATGGCCTTGACGATGGCCAGCCCCAGCCCATGATTCTCGCGGCTGTTGGTGCGCGATGGCTCGGCGCGGTAAAAACGATCGAACAAATGCCGCAGCACGTCGGGCGGAATCGGTGCGCCCGGATTGGCGACTTCGATGCGCACCTGATCGGCGTCGTGTGCCGATTTGGCCGGTTGAGAAATTCGCACGTCGATGGTGGCGCCCGGGGCGCAATGCTCGATCGCGTTCATCACCAGATTCGCGACGGCGCGTCCTACGAGTGCCTTGTTCACATGCGCAAAGGCGCTGCCATGTAGCCGCGCCGCCACCTGCGCCTCTTCCAGCGGAATTTCCAGAAACTCAAGCGTGTGCGCGGCTTCGCTCGCGATCGACACGCCCGTCAGGCCGGTCGCACGTTCGCCCTGATCGGCGCGTGAGAGGAACAGCATGTCGTTGATGATCGTGCGCATGCGGCCCAGCTCTTCCAGATTCGATTGCAGCAGCGCGCGCAAGTCTTCGACCGGCCGGTCGCGCGTGAGCGCCACTTCGGTCTGCCCGATCAGGATGGTTACCGGCGTGCGCAACTCGTGCGCGACGTCGGCGTTGAACGATTCCAGCCGTTCGTAGGCCCCGTCAAGCCGGGCGAGGGCGCCGTTGAACGAGTGTGCGAGATCGTCGAGTTCGACCGGCAGCGACCGGGTATCGAGCCGCTGTGAGCGGTTGTCCGGACTGATTTGCGAGGCTTCGCGCGTGAGTCTCGTCAGCGGCGAAAGACCGAGTCGCGTGACCGAATAGCTGAGCAACAGTACGCCGAGACTGCCGAGCGCCGACAGCGCCGCGAGCCCGAGGCCGAAGGCGCGCAGCGTGCGCTCGTTGGGGGAATAGCTGGCCGACACCTGAAGCGTCACGGCCGGGCGCGAGCCGTATGGCGGCAAGATTTCGCGGGTGGTCAGCAAGTCGTCGCCGCCGCCGTCGGGGCGCAGCCGCACGTAGCCGTTCGACAATCGCTTCACGAACATGCCGCCGACCGGCGTACCGAAAGTAAAGCGCGGGTCGTCGCTCGACACCGCGTAGGTCGTCGTGCCGTCGCGCGGGGTCATGTCGCTCAGCTTCTCGCGCACGATCTGCCACTTCTCGGGCGTGCCGCCGTGATAGACGATGATGTGCGCGATCTGCGCGCGGTCGTCGAGCGACTCGCGCAGGTGCCGTTCCAACTGCACGCGCAACATCATGTAGAGCGCGGCACCCACCAACGCGAACACCGATAGCGCCACCACCGCGAACATCGCGGCGAGGCGGCGGGAGATCGAGTGTTTGACCATGATGAGCGCTGCGGCAATGCGCTCGGCTTACGCCTCGCGCACCTCCAGCACGTAGCCCATGCCGCGCACGGTGTGCAGCAGCTTGGTGTGGAAGGGCCCGTCGAGCTTGGCGCGCAGGCGTTTGATGGCGGTCTCCACCACGTTCGTGTGGCTGTCGAAGTTGACGTCCCAGACCAGTTCGGTGATGGCGGTCTTCGACAGAATGTCGCCCTGACGGCGGGCGAGCACGGAGAGCAACTGAAATTCCTTCGCGGTGAGATCTAGCCGTTGGCCGTCGCGCGTGGCGCGGCGTCCGATCAGGTCGACATACAGGTCACCGACCGAAATCAATGTGGATTCCTGTACGCGGGTGCGGCGCGCGAGTGCATGCAGGCGCTCGACCAGTTCGATGAACGAGAACGGCTTGGTCAGGTAGTCGTCGGCCCCTTCGCGCAGGCCGCGCACGCGGTCGTTCACGTGATCGCGCGCGGTCAGCATGATGACCGGCGTCGACTTGCGCTCACGCAGCGAGCCGAGCACGGCAAAGCCGTCGCGCTTGGGAAGCATGACATCGAGCACGATCACGTCGTAGTCGAACTCCAGCGCCAGATGCGTGCCTTCTTCGCCATCGAGCGCGACGTCGACCACCCAGCCTTGCTCGGTCAACCCCGAGCGCAGATAGTCCACCACTTTGTGTTCGTCTTCAACGATCAGTACTTTCATGTCGTCACCTCACCTTTGCGCATTATACGAGTCAGTGGATGAATCCGACGGCAGCCAGCCGCCGCCTAACGCCTTGACCAACGCAACCGACAACACCAGTTGTTGCCCGCGAATCTGCACGTCCTGACGCTCGCTCGCGAGCAGGCTCTGCTGCGCGGTAATCACACTCAAATAAGCGGTCAGGCCCCCCGAGTAACGGTCGTTGGCGAGGCTCAGCAAGCGCTGCGCATCGACCACGGCCGCATGCGATTCGTGGGCCGCACCGTCAAGCACCGATAGACCGGTCACACCGTCCTGTACTTGCTGGAAGGCGGTGAGTACCGTCTGCCGGTAATTGGCTTCAACCGCGCGATAACCGGCGCTCGCGTAATCCACTCCCGCCTGCCGGCGTCCGCCGTCGAAGATGACTTGCGAGGCCGCCGTGCCCAGCGTCCAGAGCAGGCTGGGCGCGGAGAGCAGGTTGGCGAAGTCCGTCGCCTGCCAGCCAATCGACGGGTTGAGCATCAGGCTCGGGAAGAAGGCGGCCTTGGCGACGCCGATCTGGGCGTTGGCCGCCGCCATCGCCCGTTCGGCGGACGCAATGTCGGGGCGCCGCTGCAACACGTCGCTCGGCACGCCCAGCGGAATTGCCGGCATCGAGTCGGTCAGCGTGCCGACCGGCACCGAGAACGCCGGGGCGGGCACGCCGACGAGCGCGGCAATCGCATGTTCGTATTGGTCGCGCTGCTGATGCAGCAGCTTGGCCTGCACGCGCGTGGTGTCGAGTTCCGACTGCTGTTGCAGCACGTCAAGCCCGGAGACGGCGCCCAGATCGTGCTGCGCGCTGACATAGTCGAGCGCCTTCTGCTGCAACTTGACCGACTCGTCGAGCACGTGAATCTCGGCGTCGAGGGCGCGCAACTGGAAGTAGGCCGTAGCGAGTTGCGTCGTGAGCACCAGCCGGGCATTGGCCAGATCGTCGCCGGCCTGTTCGGCCGACGCCTGCGCGCCTTCGACCTGACGGCGAATGCGTCCGAACAGGTCGGTGTCGTAGTTCACGCCGAGCCCGAGCTGCACGTTGTTCTGCACCGTCGACATCATCGACGACGAATAGCTCGTGAGCGGGCGGTTGGCCGAGATGCGCTGACGTGCCAGCCCGAACGACGCGTCGACTTCCGGCAGACGTTGCGCCGACGTACCGGCAAGCGTTGCGCGCGCCTGTTCGTAATGGGCAACGGCGGCGGCGAGCGTCTGGCTCTGCGCCAGTGCCTGCTTCTCGAGGTCGTCGAGCGCGGGCTCATGGAACGAGGTCCACCAGTCGGGCTGCAACGGCGCGTGCGACGGTTGCGCCAGCCGCCAGTAGCTGTCGGTTTTCCAGTCAGGCGGCGTGGAGACTTCGGGGCGCTGATAGTCCGGTCCGACGGCGCAGGCGCTAAGCAGTGTGGCGACGCCCAGCACTACGGCGCTGAGTCGGAAGCCGCGGCGGAGGCTGCGGCCATCGATCGTGCGAGGCGAGCGCTGCTGTACCGCCGGCGTCGGTGCCACGCGTTCGCTCCCGATCACGATTGCGCTCCTTGCGCCTTACCGTTGGCCGCGTCTTCCGACTTCCCGGCGGGCTTGCCACCGGCGTTGCCGCCCGGTGCGGCCTTCACCGCCAGCGCCTTGGCCTGCACGTGATCGCCGTCGTCGATGGAGTCGCTCGGGTTGATGATGACGCGGTCGGTCGGCGCGACACCGTCGGCCAATTCGAGCGACTGCCCCAGATCCTGAGCGATCACGATCTTGTGCAGATGCACCACGCCCTGATCGTCCACCACGGCCACGCGCGGGCCTTCCGCACGGAACAGCAGCGCATTGGACGGCACGCTCAGATGGGCACGCGCCGCGCTCGGCAGCGCCAGTTGGACGTAAGCACCGGGGCGCAGCTTGCCGTCCGGGTTGGGCAGCGACGCTTCGATTTGCAACGAGCGCGTGGCCACGTCGATGGCGCCGGACACATGGGTGATCTTGCCTTGGAAGTGCTCGCCGGGCAGTTCGGCCTGCGTCACCACCACCGGCTGACCCACGGTCACGCCCTGGGCATAGGCCTGCGGCACCTGCACGTAGACGCGCAACGGGTCGGTCTGTGCGAGCGAGAACAGCGCGCGGCTGGTGCCGCTGCCCGCATCGATCAGGTCGCCCACGTCGACATTGCGCTGGGTGATCACGCCGTCGAACGGCGCCACGATGCGCTTGAACGATTCGAGTTGTTGCAGGCGCTTCACGTTGGCGTCGGCGGCGGCCAGATTGGCGATGCCTTGCGTGTAGGTGCTTTGCCGTTCGTCGAGTTCCTGCTGCGAGACGGCGTCGCGCTGGCGCAGTTGCTGCCAACGCTCGAGCGACGACTTCGCCAGCCCGAGGCTCGCGTTGATCTGGTTGCGCTGGGCCATCGCCTGCGCCAGTTCCTGATCGATTTCCGGTGTGTCGAGATCGGCCAGCAACTGACCTTGTTTCACACGGGCACCGATGTCGACATAGCGGCGCAGCAAATAGCCGGTCGCGCGGGCGTAGATCGGTGACTCGACCGCGCCGCGCAACGTGGCGGGCAGCAGGGTTTCGCTGGCCGAGGTCGTCTCCGGCGTCACGACGCTTACATATTGCTTCGCGTTCTCTACCGTCACGTTGGCGACGTCGCGCCGTTGCAGGGCGTTCGACACGGTGGTGCGGGCGGCACCGGCGATCAGCAGCACGGCCACGACGATCAGTGCGATCTTGGCGCGGCGGAATTCGCCCTTGCGCGGCGGCAATTGCCGTCCGTCGGCGGGGTCGTGCTCGGGAAGGGCCAGTTCGGCGTGATGTTTCTCGGTCATGTCAGTCAACCCATCAAGAAGCAATTTTTTTGCGACGCGCGAGTCGGGTGTGAATCCCGGCGAACACGAGCGGCACGAAGAACAGTGTCGAAACCGTGGCGAACATCAGACCGCCGATCACGGCGCGTCCCAGCGGCGCGTTTTGCTCGGCACCTTCGCCGAGACCCAGCGCCATCGGCACCATGCCGATGATCATGGCGAGCGCCGTCATCAGCACCGGCCGAATACGGCCAGCCCCGGCCTCCAGCGCCGCCTTGAGCGGTGCCATGCCCGATTCCATGCGCTGCCGGGCGAAGGCGACCACGAGAATACTGTTGGCGGTGGCCACACCCATGGTCATGATGGCGCCCGTGAGGGCCGGCACCGACAGCCGTGTGCCGGTCAGGAACAGCATCCAGACAATGCCGGCGAGGGCGGCGGGCAGGGCGCTCACGATGATGAGCGGGTCGACCCACGACTGGAAATTCACCACGATCAGCAGGTAGACCAGCACGATGGCCATCGCCACGCCGACGCCTAGCCCCAGATACGAGCTTTGCATTGTGCTCACCTGACCGCGCACCACGATCTGGCTGCCGCGCGGCAGGTCCTGTCGGGCCTTGGCCACGAGTTTGTTGATGTCGCCCGCCACGCTGCCGAGGTCACGGCCTTCCACGCTCACGTACAAGTCGATCACCGGCCGGATGTTGTAGTGGCTGACCACCGCGAACTGCTCGGTCGGTACTACCTTCACGAAGTTGGCGAGCAACTGCGGCTGACCGTTATTGGCCGTGCCCGCCACGGGCGTGCGCAGCAGGTCGTCGATCGAGCTGACCCGGTATTGCGGGGCCTGCACCGACAGGCTGTACTCCACGCCGTTCTGACTGTTGAACCAGAAGCCCGGCGACGTTTGCGAGCTGCCCGAGAGCGAGATCAGCACGTTCTGCGCGACCGCGTTCGCGTTCAGGTTCAGTTGCTGAAGACGCGTGCGGTCCATGTCGAGGTGCAGCGTCGGCGCATTCACGCGTTGCTGGATATGGGTGTCCACCGTGCCCGGCACCTGCCGCACCTGCTTGAGCAGCTTCGTTGCGATGTCGAAGTTGGCCAGTTGCTGATTGCCGCTGATCTGGATGTCGATGGCGGCGGGCAGCCCGAAGTTGAGAATCTGCGTGACGATGTCGGCCGGCTGGAAGAAAAACTCCACGCCGGGGAAGCGTTGCGGCAGGATCGCGCGCAGCTTGTCGATATAGCCGGCGGTCGGCTTGTGGTCGGGGCTGAGGGCGATCTGAATTTCGCCGTCGAGCGTGCCGATCGTGCCGGCATTGCTGTACGAGAGGTTGATACCGCTGTACGGCAGCCCGAGGTTGTCGAGAATCGTCTCGAGTTCCTTCGGGGGCACGACTTCGCGCACCACCTTTTCCACCTCGTCGGCCAGTCGCGCCGTTTCTTCGATACGGGTGCCGGTCGGCGCGCGCATGTGCATGCGGATGTCGCCCGCGTCGACGCTCGGGAAGAAGTCGGCACCGAGCGCAAACACGAGCCCCATCGACAGCACGCAGAACGCGAGGAAGCTCAGCGCAAACATCCGGCGGCGGACCAGCAAGTTGGAGAGCACCACAATATAGGCGCCGCGCATGCGCTCGAAGCCGGCGTCGAACCGCAGATAGATGCGGCGGAACATGCCGGGCTTCGCGTTCGGGTCAGGGTGATGGGCGTGACCCATCAGCAGCATGGCCAGCGTGGGCACGAGCGTGCGCGAGAGTATGTACGACGCGAGCATCGCGAACACCACCGCTTCCGCCAGCGGCACGAACAGGTAACGCGCCACCCCGGTCAGGAAGAACATCGGCACGAACACGATACAGATACACAGCGTCGAGACCAGCGCCGGCACGGCAATTTCGCCCGCGCCCTCCAGAATCGCCTCGTGTAGTGGGGTACCCATGTGCAAGTGCCGCTCGATGTTCTCGATCGTCACGGTCGCATCGTCCACCAGAATACCGACCGCCAGCGCCAGCCCCCCGAGCGTCATGATGTTGATCGTCTGGCCGAGTGCATGCAGCGCGAGCAACGACGACAGGATCGACAGCGGAATGGAGATGGCGATGATGCAGGTACTGCGCCAGTTGCCGAGGAACAGCAGAATCATCGCGGCCGTGAGGGCTGCGGCGATCAGCGCTTCGTGAATCACCCCCTGCACGGCGGCCTTCACGAACACCGACTGGTCGAACAGTGCCGAAATCTTCAGGTCGGAGGGCAGGGCGGCGCGGGCTTCCGGCAGCAGTGCCTTGAGCGAATCGACCACGGAGAGCGTCGAGGCATCCCCCGTCTTCATGATCGACATCAGCACGCCGCGCTGGCCGTTCTGACGCACGATATTGGTTTGCGGCGAGAAGCCCGTACGCACGTGGGCGACTTCGCGCAGATACGTCGTGGCACCGCCCACCGTGCGCACCGGAATATTGTTCAGGCCTTCGACCGTGGGCGGCGACCCGTTCATATCCACGTTGTATTCGCGCGGGCCGATCTTCGCCGTACCGGTCGGCAGAATCAGGTTCTGCGCGTTCACCGCAGCGACCACGTCTTGCGCCGTCAGGCCTTTGGCGAGCAGCGCGCGCGAGTCGATGTCGACGGAAATCAGGCGCGTCTTGCCGCCATACGGATACGGCACGGCCGCGCCGGGGATCGTCACCAGTTGCGGGCGCAGGAAGTTGAGCGCCGTATCGTTGAGGGCGGGTTCCGACAGGCTCGGGCTCGACAGGCCGAGCTGCATCACCGGAATCGACGAGGCCGAGTAGCTGATCACCAACGGCGGCGTGGCCCCGGGCGGCATCTGCTTGACCTGCGCCTGCTCCACGGCCACCACCTGCGCGATGGCCGTCTGCACGTTAGCCGTCGGTTGCAGGAAGATTTTGATGATGCCGATACCGGGCAGCGACTGCGACTCGATATGCTCGATGTTGTTGACCGTGGTCGTCAGGCCACGCTCGTTGCCGGAGATCATCCGGTCGGCAATGTCTTGGGCGGACAACCCGGTGTACGTCCAGATCACGCTGATGACCGGGATGTTGATTTCCGGCAGCACGTCCACGGGCGTGCGCATGAGCGTCAGCGGCGTGGCGAGCAGAATCATGATGGCCATCACGATGAACGTGTAAGGCCGTTTGAGCGCAACGTTAACAATCCACATGGTTCAGACGCGCTCGGGCGCAGTCGCAGACGTACGATCAAGGGCCGGTCGACGGCTGTTAGCCGGTGGGCGTGCAGCGTCGGTCCGGGCTAGGGCCTTGTTGTCTGCCGGCGCGCACAGTGGCGCACCGGGCGAGGCCCCGGGACGACGCCATGGTAGTGGCGCACTGCCAACGCCAAAATGACGCCAAAATGGCGCAATTGCCATATTCCGGCGAACGACCCGCCGAGGCCCGCCCGGCAAGGCTCTACGCGCGGTGCGTGCAAAGGGAGTGGCATATTACGGTGTGTTGCGTTATAAATCAGGCACACCAAAAGTCGCCGCCCGATAGCGTTCAGCGTGCCGTTTACCCGTCATGGCTGTCCCGATGCGGGTGCGACGCAGTCGAGAACCCCAGCCCCAAGCAGGAAAGCAATGACTGAACGTCCCCCTGAACCACAGCCGGTCTCCGGCACCGTCACCCGTAGTGCCATTTTTCTCGTCGCCACCGTTCGCGACGACGCCGCTGCGCACGCGGCCGTACGCGCGTGGTGCGCGGATGCTGCCGCGTACGTGCGTGCCGTGGGCAAGCGCGTGCCGTCCGGCAATCTCTCGTGTGTCGTCGGTTTCAGCGACAACGCGTGGGACCGCCTGTTCGGCGACCCGGCCCCGGCCGAGCTGCATCCGTTCCGCGAGTTCGGTGCGGGCAAGCGGCATGCCCCGGCAACGCCCGGCGACTTGCTGCTGCACATTCGCGCCGACCAGATGGACCTCTGTTTCGATCTCGCAACGCTGATGCTCAACAAGCTCGGCGATGCGGTGACCGTGGTCGACGAGGTGCATGGTTTCCGCTACTTCGACATGCGCAGCATGGTCGGTTTTGTCGACGGCACCGAGAACCCGACGGGGCAGGAAGCCATCGACTTCACCGTCATGGGCGACGAAGATCCCGACTTTGCCGGCGGCAGCTACGTGCTGGTGCAGAAGTATCTGCACGACATGACCGGCTGGAATGCGCTGCCGGTGGAAGTGCAGGAGCGCATCATCGGGCGCACCAAGCTCTCGGATGTCGAACTCGACGAAGACGTGAAGCCGAGCAATTCGCACAGCGCGCTGACCACGCTGGAAGAAAACGGCAAGGAAATCAAGATCCTGCGCGACAACATGCCGTTCGGCCGTCCCGGTTCTGCCGAGTTCGGTACGTTCTTCATCGGCTATGCGCGCTCGCCGGCGCCCATCGAGCAGATGCTGGAAAACATGTTTGTCGGCAAGCCGCCGGGCAACTACGACCGCCTGCTCGACTTCAGCACGGCGGTGACGGGCGGGCTGTTCTTCGTCCCGTCGGCCGCGTTGCTGGAAGAGCTGGCCGATCGCGAACCGGTGGCCGAAGCCACCGAGTCGCCCGTCGTCAAGACGCTGATCGACGCGCAGCCGCGCGAGTCGCGCAACACGGCTGTGGTCGACGCTACCGTTTCCTCTCTCACCAATGCGAGCACCGCCCCGGTGGCGGGTTCGCTGAATATCGGATCGCTCAAAGGAGTTTCTCAGGCATGAATAACCTGCATCGCGAACTGGCCCCCATTTCGAACGCCGCATGGGAGCAGATCGAAGAAGAAGTGGCGCGTACGTTCAAGCGCACCGTCGCGGCGCGCCGCGTGGTCGACGTCAAGGGGCCGGGCGGTCTGGCGCTGGCCGGCGTAGGCACGGGCCATCAGAAGTCGATCGCATCACCGCTCAAGGGTGTGGATGCGCGTCAACGTACCGTGTTGCCGCTGGTGGTGTTGCGCGTACCGTTCGAGCTCTCGCGTGAAGCGATCGACGACGTCGAGCGCGGCGCCAACGACTCGGACTGGCAGCCGGCCAAGGACGCCGCTATCAAGCTGGCGTACGCCGAAGACCGCGCGATTTTCGACGGCTACAAGGCTGCCCAGATCACGGGCGTGCGCGAAGGCACGTCGAACCCGGTGCTGCCGTTGCCGAAGAGCATCGCCGACTACCCGACCGTCATCGCCAAGGCGCTGGAGCAACTGCGCCTCGAAGGTGTCGATGGTCCGTACAGCGTGTTGCTGGGCGCGGATGCCTACACGGCCGTGGCCGAAGCCAACGATCAGGGTTATCCGATTCTCGAGCACATCGGTCATATCGTGAGCGGCGAGATCATCTGGGCCCCGGCGATCGACGGCGGCGCCATCGTGTCGACGCGCGGCGGCGACTACGAGATGCACATCGGTCAGGACGTGTCGATCGGCTATCTCGACCACACCGCCGAGACGGTCCGTCTGTATCTGGAAGAGACGTTCACGTTCCTGATGCTGACGGCCGAAGCCAGCGTGTCGGTCGCGCCGGGTGCGCCGGCGAAGACGGCGAAGGCCAAGTAAGGCGAAGTAGGGCGAAGTAGGGCGAATGAGGCGTTGCAGCGCAGGAGGCACGGTTTTTACTGTGCCTCCTCCAGCGCCTTCGCCAGTTCTGTTTCGAAGCCCAGATTGTGCGACGCCTGCATCTGAATGAAATACCGGATCAGTTCCACCGGTATGGAATAGGAACCGAGCGCAGGCGCGACCGTACCCGTCTTGTTGAGTTCGAGAATCAGGCCCAGCGTGAACCGGTCCATGCCGAACTGGAAGTGTTTTGAAAGACTGGCGTACAGGAAGATCGACGGTGTCGCCGCGTGCCGCGAAAGAATGCCCGGGAGCTCGGACGGCTTGACGTTGGTGATGTCGATGATGGCACACAGATCGTCCGCGCCATGCGACGGGACGGCCCGATACGTGGTGAGCTCCGCCTGATGCGTGAAGTTGTAGGCAGGGTCGTAGTGCAAGGTATTCTTCTGCGAAGCCGACTTCGTCACTTTGCTGTTCAGCACGTCACGCGGGAATTCGAAATAGGCGGGCCCTAGCCTGAACGTGGACTTCTTGCGCAGGTTCATGGCCACCATCCCGGCCTGCATGCCGCTATGGGTAAGCGCCGCCCCCGTCACGTGGTGCCCGGATGCCAGCGCCCCCGCGCTATAGCCTTGCTTCACTACGCTCATGAACTCGTCGGTACTCGGCGCCCAGGTTTGTAACTCGACCAGTTGGAGCCCGAATTCATTGAGATTCTCAATGACCTGCGTAATCTCGAGAAACAGATCGGCCTTATCCATGCCGAGATAAGTGTCGTAGCGGCGCATGCGCAAGAGCCACTGCCCCTTGGTCAGATTGGTAATCAGCCGCTGCTGGACGAAATCCAGTGTCTTGCCCGGTTGGAATCCGCCTTTGCGGCAAACGCTACGGATGTAACTCATCGCCCGGATCAACGTGGAATAGAGCGTCGCATTGGGCGCGTGGCCCGACGCAACGGCTGCCGACGGATGCCTGCGCGGCGCTTCAATCTCGATCGCGGCGTCTTCGTCCTCTTCGTCGTCTCTTTCGCTGCGCTCCACCCAAGCGTCGTACCGCTTGAGCACTTCTTTCACCTTGGCGATGAAGTACGGTGCATCGAGCTGCCCCGGCCACAAGCGGATGGACCGCTCCAGATCGGAAATCGCCGGATAGAGAAATCCGAAGCTGTTGCGCTGATACATCTTGACCTTCGAGCCCGCATTGAACTCGGTCATGATGAATTGCATGTGCGGCAGGATGTCGGATTTGGTCGGTGACTTCTTGCCCTTGATCACCGGTTCGATGATGGGACACGGATACGTCAGGTAGCCGCTTTGCTCGTCGGCGACCACAATGCGAAAGTGCGTACTGCGCACGCCAGCCAGTCCCTGCACGATGGCGCGGCAATGTTCGAGAATCGTGGCCCCGTAGGTTTGCGAGAATTCACCTTCAGCGTCGACGTTGCTCGCGGCATCGAGATAGGCCGCGGTTCGTCCCGGATCACGGGTGTCGAAATAACGGCTCGACGTGGCTTTCGATTTCGCAAGCTTTTCGCTGCGAATCGGTTTGCCCGCAGCGCTCAGCAACTTTTCCTTGGCATAGGAATTGACCTCCGAGCCATAGCCGGAATGCTGGTACCGTCCCGTACCGCTATGGGCATACATGACACCCGGCGTGATGATCTCGGTGTTCTCATCGTCGAACGTCAGCGAGTCGTCGAGTTCTTTGTAAAAGTCGTAGATGGATTTGACGAACACGTACTGCTTTTGCTTTTTCGCCCCGGGCGTCGTGAAGTAGAGGCTTTGGCGATTCTCACCCGTACGGAAGTAATCCATGCTGCTTGCGGCCGGATACACCTCCTTGCCCTGATGGTGGTCGTTATCGTCGGCTTCGGCCATCGGGGCCGTATGCGTGAACATCAGCAGGGGGTAAGCGCCCGTGGCGGTCCGTTCCTTCTGGCGCTTCGTGATGGCGGTCGACGATTTGTCCTCGCGTCTGCCAAGCCGATCCGTCCAGCCTGTGAGCCGCTCAGCCAATTTGGGCGTCTGTTGATGCGCGCCCCGAATCTGGGGCGACTTGATCGCTGCCTCCTCGACCATGGTCATCAACTCGGCTGCCGTGTGGTTTGCGCCGTCGTTAAAGGCATCGAGCAGCAGCCTGTCGATGATGGGCTTCGTGGTGCCCGTCAGGGCATCGCCGACGACGGCTTCGAAGCGTCGGGTGAGCTCTGGGGAGCCGGCGGTGAGCTTGCGGAATGCCGCCTGAATGTATTTCGTCCCCATGGCGGCCAGTGCGCGGATCTGCTGGACATTGTCGCCACTGACCCCGGTCGGATCCCATTGCGCCTGAACCACGCCTGCGGAGGCGCGAGGCCCATCGGCCGTGCCGATCGTCGCGTCGATCCGTTGCCGCTGCATCTGCATGCGCGGACTGTTTTGAATGACTTGGGAGAGTTGCTGCTGTGACGAGCCGGCGACGTGGTTCCCGGCCAACTGATCGATGCGACGTTGTACGGCAGCCGTCGGCCTGTTGTCGGTGATCTCGGCGATCTCAGCAGCCTGATCCGACGCCTTGCGTTGCTCGGGGGTGTCGGTGGGTGTCTGGCGTGCCGCCTGGTCCTGCGTCTGCATGTTGAAACGTCCTTGTTCACATGGCGACGGAAGACCCTCGCCAACAACAACGATCGACAAACTGCGGGATAACTACGGGGGGCACGGAGAAGGATCGTGCGACGCCAAGTGTACGCGATTTGAGTTCTTCGCGGCCAGACGGTGCCAGCGGGCGGCTTCAATTAGGCTTTAAGTCGCCGCGCTGGCACGAGAACAACGGAAACGGGAACGGGTCAGTTCGCCGCAGGGGCAGACGCTGGGGCCGGCGCAGGCACATCGCCCGCCATCGGCTTCTCGATCATCACGCGGCGGTTATCGCGGGCGATGATCTTCATCGGCAGGCCGAGCGTTTCGAGCACCGTGAACTTCTCCGGGTCGACCAGCGCGAGCGCCTTGGGGGCCGCCATCCACACATCGGCGAACTTGGCGAGTGTCGGAACCCAGCTATCCGGGGCTTGCGAGATACCGAACTCCAGCTCGTCCTGCACGGCGACCATGATCATGGGCTGTTGCAGGTAGTAAGGCATCGTGTGATCGAGCGTGCCCACCGAGTAGAACGGCGTATCCGGGCCCAGACGCTGCATCTCCGCGCGCACCGCCGGCACCAGATCGATGCCCGAGCTGCCCCGCCCGAACGCCTCATGCCCCGAGCCACCGATCATCGTGAAGGCCAGCCACGTGCCGGCAAACGCGATCAGCGCCTGCTTCGTGCTGCGCTTGACCAGCCAGCGCGTAATGCCGATGCCGATCAGGCCGACGATGCTCGCCGCGTACAGGTAGTACGAGAACGCGCGATACGCCTCGACCGGATTACGGCTGTCGGAGTGATGCGACAGAAACACCAGACACGTCACGATGGTGGCCACGAAAAACACCACCGACACGATCAGATGCTTGCGCAGGCTCTCGCGGGTCATCCCGGCCAGCCCCAGCCCGATGAGCATGGCGACGGCCGGTGCGATCGGCAGCACATACGAAATCAACTTCGAATGCGAGGCCGAGAAGAAGCAGAAAATCAGGATCGCCCAGACCCACAGCATCGTCACCGGGCGGAAGCCGTTGGCCTGACGCGGCGTCGCACGCGAGGCAGAAATCGCGCGCGGCAGCATCGACAGCCACGGCAGGAAGCCCACGATGAACACCGGCACAAAGTAGTACAGCGGCCCGTTGCGATTGTGATCCGGCTTCAGGAAACGGTTGAAGTGCTCGTTCACGAAGAAGAAATCGAAGAACGACGGGTTACGCGCCATCACGGCGGCGAACCACGGCACGGTGACCGCCAGCAGCACGATCAATCCGCTCACGATATACAGACGCTTCCACAAGGCCCAGTCGCGTGCCACCAGCGTGTAGACCACCAGCACGGCACCCGGCAGCACGATGCCGATCAGCCCCTTGCTCAGAATCGACAGACCCATGGCGGCCCAGCACAGCCACATCCAGTTGCGTGTCTGCGTGTCGGTGAGTCCCGGGCGTTGCGCCAGCAGCAGTGCGCACAGCACCACGGCCATCATGAACGACAGGCCCATGTCCAGCACGTTGAAGTGACCCAGCAGGGCCCACAGCGGGGCGCTCGCCAGTACGATGGCCGCGAACAGTCCCGCCCGGGCACCGAAGATCCGGCGGCCCGTATAGCCGACCAGCAGCACGCCGCCAAAGCCGGTGAGCGCCGTCCACAGGCGCGCCTGCCAGTCGCCCAGACCGAACACCATGAAGGTGAGCGCATTCATCCACGTTTGCAGCGGCGGCTTCTCGAAATAGAGATAGCCGTTATAGCGGGGCGTGACCCAATCGCCGGTGGCCAGCATTTCGCGAGCCATCTCCGCATAGCGGCCTTCGTCGCTCGAGATCAGATGCCGCCAGTTCAGCAGGCCGAACCAGACCAGCGCGAACGCGGCCAGCAGCCAGAGGAGTGCGGCGGGGGAGATCGGCCAGGGTTCTAACCCGGCGTCACGTTGAGGGCGTGTGGACATGAATGCGAAACTTCCGGTCTTGTTGGATGAATGGAACGGGGGTTACGAAACATCAGGGTTCGGCAACGTCACGCGCACATGCAGCCCGCGTGGCGCCACCAGATTGGCGTCTTTCAGATGCACCTGACCGCCGAGGCGATCGACAATGGCCCGCACGATGGCCAGCCCCAGGCCGGTGCCTTCCGTGTTCAGGCCGGGTGCATGAGAATCACGCACCTCGGTTGCGCGGTAAAACGCGTCGAATACACGCTCGCGTTTGTCGGCGTCGATGCCCGGGCCGGAATCGATCACGTCGATGGCGGCGTGGGTCCCGGTCGAGGACAGCCGAACCGATACCGTGCCGCCGCCCGGGGTATAACGCACCGCGTTGCCGACCAGATTGCTCAGCAACGTCACGATGTCGCGCTTGGTGCTCGCCACCCGCAACCCCGGCGCGGTGTCGATCAGGTCGAGCACGATCATCTTGCGGTCCGCCAGCACGAACACGTCTTCCAGTGCCTCGTGAACTGCCGGCAACAACGCCAGTGGCGTGGCCTCGGCCGTCGGTGCGCTCTGGGCACGGGCGAGCGTCAGCAGTTGTTCCAGCAGCCCGCGCGTACGCTGCAAGCCGCTCTTGAGTTTGGTGAGGCGCGCCCGCGTCTCGGTATCGAGTGCCACCGGCGCGAGGGCGCGGTCGAGGTTTTCCGATTGAATCACCAGTGCCGTGACCGGCGAGCGCAGTTCGTGCGCGGCGTCCGCCACGAAGCGGCGCTGCTCGTCGAGTGCCTTCGCCAGACGGGCCAGCAGCCGGTTGATCGACACGATGAACGGTTCGATCTCCTTAGGGGCGCCCGCCGTATCGAGCGCGTGCAGATCGGTCTCGCGCCGCGCGTCCACGCCTTCGGCCAGCCGTTGCAGCGGCCGGAAAGCCCGGCGTACGGTCAGCAAGATCGCGCCGATCAGCAATGGCACGAAGACCACGAACGGCAGGGCGGTACGCAGGCCACTATTGCGGGCGATCTCATTGCGGCCCTCGGTCGGCTGCGCCACGACGATGCGCAGATCCGGCGTGATGGTGCGGACATAGGCGCGCCACGTGTGATCGCTGCGTACGGTCCCTTCGACGGTATGGAAACCATCGGTCAGCGACACCGGAAACACGCCCCCGAGTGTCTGCACGGTCAGTCGGTAGTCGTGATCTTGGATCGGCAGGCCGTGCACAGCGTCGTCAGCGCCGGGCAGGTTGCGGATGTCCACGAGCGCTGCGAGTTGCAGTAACTGATCGTCCTGAAAGCGATACGCCTCGCGAAAGGCAGCCGCGTACGAGACCAGGCCGGCGACGATGCCCAGCCCCACCGCACAGGCGGAGAGCGTGACGACCAGTCGCGACTGCAACGAGCGCATCTTCATGCCTTGGGCACCAGCCAGCCGGCGCCGCGAATATTGCGGATGACGTCCGCGCCCAGTTTCTTGCGAATCGAGTGAATCAGGAAATCGATCATGTTGCTCTCGATCTCCTCGCCCCAGCCGTAAAGGCGATGCTCCAGCGCGTCGCGCGAGAGGATCGTGCCGGGGCGGAGCATCAGGGCATGCAGCAACGCGTACTCACGGGCGGAGAGCACACATTTGTTGTCGCCGTAGGTCGCTTCGTGGGTTGCCGGGTCGAGCGCCAGTGCCCCGTTGGTAAGCACGGGCACGGCCACGCCGGCGTTGCGGCGGATGACCGCACGCATACGGGCAAGCAGTTCACCGACTTCGAAGGGTTTGACGACGAAGTCGTCGGCGCCGAGATCGAGGCCTTGAATGATGTCTTCGGCGCCGTCGCGTGCGGTCACGACGATGATCGGCGTGCGGCCGCCCGCGCCGCGATGGGCGCGCAGCACGTCCCAGCCGTCGCGCCCGGGCAAGCCGAGGTCGAGCAGCATCAGGTCATAGGTATGGGCGGCCAGCGCCGAGAGGGCCGACTCGCCGTCGCGACACCAATCGGCGGCATACGAGGCGTCCTTGAGCGCCTGCATCATGGCCTCACCGATCATCTCGTCGTCTTCTACGAGCAATATCCGCATGGTTCTCTGAGAAATTCCTGAATATTCCTGACGCTGCACGAGGGCGCGTCACATCACCTGCCGTCCTGATCGGACGACTGGGCGCACGATAGCGCGCGAAACTTAGGAGAAACTTAGTGAGGGTCGACGCGTTCCGGCGCGACTATGCCATGAAATGTCGTAAGCAAACAGTTACTTAGGACAGATTTTTACGGCAGTGGGGGAATTGGGCTGTCGCGGGGGCAGCCGAAGCGGCGGGATTTTGGGAAAAATGCCCGGAAAGTGAAAAGGGGGCAGGCTGCGCCGGGTCCGCTGGATTCCCGCGAAGGCCTGCCCCCTGTGGCTTACAGCGAACGCAGTGTCTGCGCGGCCGCCACCATGTTTTGCAGCGCCGGGATGACTTCGGCCCACTGCCGCGTCTTCAGGCCGCAGTCCGGGTTGACCCACAGACGTTGTGCCGGAATGCGCTCGGCGGCCTTTTGCATCAGCAGCACGATGTGCTCTTGCGTCGGGATGTTCGGCGAGTGAATGTCATACACGCCCGGGCCGATCTCGTTCGGGTACTGGAACGAGTCGAACGCGTCGAGCAGTTCCATATCCGAGCGCGAGGTCTCGATGGTGATCACGTCGGCATCCATGTCGGCAATCGCCGCAATGATGTCGTTGAACTCCGAATAGCACATGTGTGTGTGGATCTGCGTGTCGTCCCGCACGCCGTTGGCCGTGATGCGGAACGCCTCGACCGCCCAGTCCAGATACGTTTGCCATTGCGCACGGCGCAGCGGCAGGCCTTCGCGCAGCGCCGCCTCGTCGATCTGGATCACACGCACACCGGCTTTCTCGAGATCCAGCACCTCTTCGCGAATCGCCAGCGCCAACTGGAAGCACGAGACCGAGCGCGGCTGATCGTCACGCACGAACGACCAGTTCAGGATCGTGACCGGGCCGGTCAGCATGCCCTTCATCGGCTTGTCGGTCAGCGACTGCGCATATTGAATCCACTCGACCGTCATCGCCTTCGGACGGCGGATGTCGCCGAACATGATGGGCGGCTTCACGCAGCGCGAACCGTACGACTGCACCCAGCCGAACTGGCTGAACGCGTAGCCTTCCAACTGCTCGCCGAAGTACTCGACCATGTCGTTGCGCTCGGCTTCGCCGTGCACCAGCACGTCTAGCCCCAGCGCTTCCTGCTCGCGTACGCTGCGCTCGATCTCGGCGCGCATGGCGGCGACGTAACCTGCCTCATCCAGCTCGCCGGCCTTGAACTGGCTGCGGGCGGTGCGAATCTCGGCCGTCTGCGGGAACGAGCCGATGGTGGTGGTCGGGAACAGCGGCAGCTTCAGTTTGGCGGCTTGCTTCGGCGCTCGCTCGATATACGGACGCTGACGGCGGCCCAGCGAGGCTTCGATCTTGGCCACGGCCGCCTTGACGGCCGGGTTGTGCACGCGCGGCGACGCACGGCGGCTGGCGATAGCGCCGGCATTCGCGTTCAGCTCGGCGGCCACGGCCTCACGGCCTTCGTTGATGGCACGCGCCAGCACGCTGATTTCTGCCAGTTTCTGTTTGGCGAAGGCGAGCCACGAACGAATGTCACCGTCCAGCTTCTGTTCGCTGTCCAGATCGACGGGTACATGTAGCAGCGAGCACGACGGGGCGATCCACAGGCGATCGCCGAGTTGCCGGGCAATCGGTTCCAGCCATTCGAGGATCGCGGCCAGATCCGACTTCCAGATGTTGCGGCCGTTGATCACGCCCAGCGAAACCACCTTGTCGGCGGGCAGCGCAGCGAGCGCCTTGGCGACTTCGCCCTTGGCGTTGACGGCGTCGAGGTGCAGGCCGTCGACTGGCAGACGGCAGGCCAGCGGCAGGTTTTCGATCAGCTCACCGAAGTACGTCGCGAGCAGAAGGTTGACCCGCGTGCCGGCGAGCGCAGCGTAGGCCGTTTCGAAAGCCTTCTGCCATTCGGCGCTCAGTTCGGTCACGAGAATCGGTTCGTCGATCTGCACCCACGCCACGCCTTGCGCGGCGAGGGTTTCGAGCAGTTTCACGTAGACCGGCAGCAGACGCGGCAACAGGGCGAGCTTGTCGCTGTCGTCCTTGGCCTTGCCGAGCCACAGGTAGGTGACCGGGCCGATGATGACCGGCTTGGCTTTTACGCCTTCGGCGCGTGCCTCGGCGAGTTGGCCGGTCAGACGCGATGCGTCGAGCGAGAAATGCGTGGCGGCCGAGAATTCGGGGACGATGTAGTGGTAGTTCGTATCGAACCACTTCGTCATTTCTCCGGCGGCGACGCCACCGCAGCAGGCGGCGTGGTCTTCGGCACTCTGGGCCGAGCGGCCGCGCGCGACGCGGAAGTAGTTGTCCAAGGCGTCGCCGTGGAAGTTCTGCACGCGCTCGGGCAAGTTGCCCAGCGTGAAGCTCATGTCGAGCACCTGATCGTAGAAGGCGAAGTCGCCGACCGGCGCCAGATCGAGGCCTGCCTGATCTTGCCAGTGACGCTGGCGCAGCGACGCGCCCAGTGACTTTAGTTCGTCACGCGACGATTGGCCTTTCCAATACGATTCCAGACCGAACTTCAGTTCGCGTTTCGCGCCGATGCGCGGAAATCCCAGATTGTGTGTCTTTGCCATGGTTCTCTAGTGACGTCGCCGCCAGATGAATGAAGCCGTGACGACGATCATAGAGAATTCGAATCATGAATGAAAATGGTCTTAATTTATGGTGGCATTAGTTTCATTCATGATTTGGTGCGCGAGGGACGTTCGCGTCAGCGTGCCGGCAGACCGTACGACGGCGGCGTCAGCGTGCGTGCGACATCCCGCAATACGTCGATGAGCGCCAGCGCTGCCGCGTTCGGGGCTTGACCGTGCAGCACGCCAACGGTGGGCGCCACGTGCGCGAACCGCAGACCGAAGTCATGCAGACTGGCGCCCAGCGGCGAGCGGGCGACGCCGAGTGTCGAAGCGAGAAACAGGCACGGCATCGCCTGCGCGGTGCTCGCGTTGGTCATGAGCGTGGTCGATTCCATGATGACGCGCGGGGCGGCCAGCCCTTGATGCGCGAACTCGGTGTCGATGGCGCGACGCATCGGCGTGCCCGGCGGCGGCACGATCCACGGGTAGCGGGCGGCGTCCGCCCATGTCGGTGCAGCAAGGCGCGTCAGGGGGTGGTTATGCGCCCCGAATACCCGCACATCGTCGTCATACAAGGGGACCACGCCAAACCCGGCGTTCATGGCGGCAGCGTCGAGCCGGCAGACCAGCAGGTCGATTTCGTGCCAGTGGGCACGGGGTAACAAGCGATCCAGCGTTTCTTCAAAAAGGTTGATGCGCAGCGCGGGGCCGGTTTGTTCGAGCCGGGCCAGCGCCTGCGGCATCAGCACACTCGCCATGCCCGGCAGAATGCCCACGTTCACGGGTTGTCCGAGTCCGTCGCGCAGGGCTTGCAGGGCAGGGGCGACGCCGGCCAGATCGGTCAGCATGCGCTCGGCACGCTCCAGCAGTGCGTCTCCGTACGGCGTAGGACTCACGCGACGCGTCGTGCGCTCGAATAGTGAAACCCCCAGCGCCTGTTCGATTTCCCGCAACCATTTCGACAATGCCGGCTGTGTGATGGCGGCGGCCTCGGCGGTACGCGCGAAGCTGCGAGTGCGGCCCAGCCAGCGCAACGTCTCCAGATCGCGAATGCGCAGCTTGCGAAGCACGGCAGGTATCTGGCGCGCGAGCCGGACTGGGTCGTCGACGTGGGCGTTGTCACTGGGCGAACGGTCTTGCGGCGCCGATGGCGTGGAACGAGGGCTCATGGTGGCTGGCGTAGGCGGTTCTGCGTAGACGCGTTACCGCATCATTGATGTCATTCAGGTAATGAATATAGCGTCACTTTTCATCGATCGGTGCTGAATCCTGCCAAATAATGGGATTCCGTTACCGCCCGATGCGTGACATTGCATGGCAGTGCATCAACGCAGCGAGGCGTGAAACGTCAATCCCGGCCATCGGCGCAAATCACAAAAGCGACGCCGACGCCCCACAGGAGCGAGAGACATGCCTGAGCGCAAGCAGCCACCGACGACTGCGCCCGTCGACCCGGTTCACCCCAGCGAGGTATCCGATGCGGGGGCTTCCACCGCCACCACACAACCTTCGCGCCGCCACTTTCTGAAGCAGGCTGGCGCGGCCGTGGCGTCCGCCGGATTGGCCTCGTCGGCCGTGGCAGCGTCCGCCGCTGCGCCGCGCGCTGCGGCATCGCCGGACGACGGTTACGTCATGCCTGCCGAGGCGCCGCCTGTGCCGCCCAAGGGTTACAACATCCTGTTCATCCTCACGGATCAGGAGCGGCACTTCGACCAGTGGCCGTTCCCGGTGCCGGGGCGCGAGCGCCTGCGCCGCGAAGGCGTGACCTTCGTCAATCACCAGATCGCATCGTGCGTGTGTTCGCCGTCGCGCTCGACGGTCTACACCGGTCAGCACATCCAGCACACACGCGTGTTCGATAACTGCGGCATTCCGTGGCAGCCCGATATGTCGCCCGACATCCGCACCATCGGCGACATGATGCGAGACGCGGGCTACTACGCGGCGTATCTCGGCAAGTGGCATCTGAGCGGCAAGCTGCATCACAACCACACGCCGTACGACACGCCGACGCAGGAATACAACGAACTGATCAAGTCGTACGGTTTCGACGATTACTTCGGCGTGGGCGATCTGATTGGCCGGGTGCGCGGCGGCTATACCTATGACGGCCTCACCACCTCGTCGGCGGTGTCGTGGCTGCGTGGCCGGGGCGCGCAACTGGGCAGCGAGAACAAGCCGTGGTTCATGGCGGTGAATCTGGTCAATCCGCACGATGCGATGTTCCTGAACACCGATCCGGCGGGCGTCGACCAGCAGAACGCCAACCGGCCGACGCTCGGCAATGCCCGTCCGCCGCGCGACGCCCTGTATGACGCGCACTGGAACGTGCCGCTGGCCGCCACGCGCAAGCAGGCCTACGACGCGCCGGGCCGGCCGGCGGCGCATGGGGTGTATAACGCGGCGGAAGGTGTGCTCGTGGGCGACTACCCGATCGACGACGCCCGGCTGCGCGTTTATCAGGACTATTACTTCAACTGCATTCGCGATTGCGACACGCACGTGGTGACCTTGCTCGACACCTTGCGGGAGCTAGGCATCGACAAGAACACCATCGTCGTGATGAGTGCCGACCATGGCGACCACGTGGGCGCCCATAAGCTCGTAGGCAAGGGGCCGACCACGTATCGCGAACAGAACAACGTGCCGCTGGTGATCCGGCACCCGGCGTATCCGGGGGGCAAGCAGTGCGCGGCGCTGAGTTCGCACGTCGATATCACGCCGACGCTGCTGGGGCTCACCGGGCTGGACTCAGCCGGCATCGCGCGTATTGCGGGCGACGGCGCGCACGGTCACAACCTGACGCCGTTGCTGCGTGCGCCGGCGCGTCAAGGCGTCGACGCGGTGCGCCCGGCGGCCTTGTTCAACTACGCGATGCTGCTGTTCTACGACAGCGAATGGCTTGCGCAGGAATACGCCACGTTGCGTGAGAAGGGCGTGCCGATCGAGGAGATTCATCGGCGGGTGATGGCGCGTCAGCCGGACTTTCGTCATCGCGGCATGATCCGGAGCGTGTTCGACGGTCGCTACCGGTTCTCACGCTATTTTTCGCCGACGCAGTTCAACCGGCCCACCTCGCTGGAGACGCTGTTCGCGAACAACGACGTCGAACTCTACGATCTGCACGCCGACCCGACCGAGTCGCGCAATCTGGCGCTCGATGCCCGGGGCAATGGTGAGCTGTTGATGGCGATGAACGCGCGCCTGAATGAGCGGCTCGATGCCGAAGTCGGTGAAGACCGGCCCGACATTCTGCCGATTCGCGACGGACGCGTGCAGTTCACGTTCCAGAAGGCGGCGGCTTCATCTTCACGGTGAACGATGTCGTGACGTCTGCGTGATAAGCTCGGGCGACTTTGCGGCGGGGCGTGCGGCGGTCGTTTCCGCCGTTTCCGCGTGCGCCGCCGCTCGTTGCTTCGCACCTTTCACCTCTCGTCACGACCTCGCATGAAGAAACGTGAATTTTTGGCCAGCGCCGTGGCGCTCGGTGTCTCGGCGCCCGTGCTGGCAAAGCCGCAGGCCCCCGTGGCCTTGGCGACAACACCGCTCGTCACTGTCAGCGGTGCCATCGAGCGTCACAACCGTGGCCCGGTCGATCCGGCGCTCGATCAGCTCTTCCACAAACAGTTGGTGCAGTTCGACGCGGCCTATGCGTTCGATTTCGGCGCACTGGCGCGTCTGCCGGCGCAAACGATTCGCCCGACGCTGGAATACGACGCGAAGCCGCACGCACTGCGCGGCCCGCGTCTCGCCGAGGTGTTGGCGCAGACGGGCATGCCGTCTAACCCGGCCACGCAGGTTCTGCTGCGTGCGATCGATGGCTATGTCGTGGCGACGACGCTCGGTCAGTTGCGGGAGTACCAATTCCTGCTGGCCACTCACATCGACGACAAGCCGCTCGCGCTGGGTGGTCTGGGGCCGCTCTGGGCCGTCTACGATCCGGCCGCTATCCCCGCGCTCGCAGGCAAGCCGCTCAAGGAGCAGTTCACGCTGTGCCCGTGGGGCGTGTATCACATTCAGGTGAACGCGGTTTCCTGAGCATCACGATGTGGCAATGCCCCGGCGTTATTTCACCGGGGCCGTCGTAACGTTGGGCTTCGTCACCTTCGTCGGCGTGACGAGCGGCGGCGGGTCGATGCTCTGGAACGCCCGCACCCCCTTGAGCGACTTCACCGGATCGAGTTCGTCGACATCCTCGTGCAGGATGCGGCGGATTTCGAGAATCGCCTGCGGCGTCTCCTGCACGCTATGGCCCGAGACAATCACGCGCTCGGATTGCGCGCCTTCCAGATGGGCACTTGTATAAGGCACCACGCCGTCGCTCGATTCCTGAAGCGGGCCTGCGGCATTGCGGCGCGCAATGATCGAGTGATATTGCACCTTCGGCGAGATACCGAGTCCGGCTGCCGCCACCACATAGGGGTCGTTGTCGCGTAGCTGGTCGATGCTGTTGGGCACGTAGCGCGTCTTGCCCTCGGACGGGTTGTCTTCCGAGCCCGTGGCGTAGTGCAGCACGTCGTCGATGCCCGAGAGCAGCGTGACCGGCAGCTTGATGAGGTTGGAGATCCAGCGGCCGAGGCGGTTGCGCGCGAACGGGGTGCCACGATGCGGGGCCGCGATGAAGATCGCCCGCTCGAACTGCGGCATCGGCGCGAAGTGGAAGAGCGGGTCGAGCCGGTCGCGGGCCCGCGTCAGTTGGTCGCCATCGAGGTGATAGTCCTCCTGAAACGCATTCCAGAGTTGGTCGTCGGCACTCGACACCATCAGCCGTGCGATCACACCGCCCATGCTGTGGCCGATGACCACGGCGTCGTGCGAGGCGGCCGATTGGCCGTCCGGGTCAAAGTGCTTGAGCGTGGCGTCGAAGGCGTTGCGGATCGCCATCGCGTTCACGAGCAGCGGGGCGTTGGTCGGGTAGTACACCTGCCAGATCTGAAAATGCTCGCGCAGTGCGGCGTCGCCCTGAATTTCATTAGCCAGATTCACCCAGGCTTCCGGGCTGCTGGCGAGGCCGTGCAGCATCAGGATCACTCGGCGGCTGGGGTCGAACGGCTGCATCAGGTAGATATGCGGCCGTACGATGCCCCGGTCGCGCCCGAACAGGGTGCGCAGCGATTGCTCGGCAAAGCCCGAGCGGGCGAGCCACAGGCCGTAACCCGCCGTGAAGTTGCCCGCCAGCGGCACGGTCTGGCCATGCAATTCGATCGAGGTCTGACGATAGGGGTCGTACACCACGAGCGTGGCGACTTGGGTGGTCAGAATCTCGTCGAGCGTATTGCCGTGGAAGCGCAGCAGCAGCGTGAGCGATGGCGACGACATTTCGCTGAACTCGGGGCCGGCGTTCGGATCGGTCGCCCGGTGGAAATCGCGTGACGCGAGGCTTTCCTGATTGGTGCGCGCACGAGCGCCTGCCCCGCGCTCGTCATTGTTGCTGGGTGAATAGACGTTGTCGTTATCGGGGCCGGTCGAGGCATCGCCACGCGGTGCCGGGGTGCGGCCCGTGGCGACCACTGCATCGGCGGCCGACTTTTCGTCGAGCACGGCCACCAGCTCGGCACCGAAACCGTCGCGGCGATACGGGCTGCGCAGGCCCGCGAAGCGCAGTGTCGAGGCGGGCAGCACTTCGCGCGGCTGGGTGCGGTTGTTGGCAAAGCGCACGCTGCTGGCGTCGACCGGCAGCGTCCAGCCGGCGATTTTGTCGCTGCCGGTGCGCTGTACGCGGCGGAACAGCGCCACCGAGAACATCTGCACCGCGTAGTTGTAGTAGTCACGAACCTGCGTCTGGCGGTCTTCAAAGGCGCGCTCGCTGGACGGCCGGTCGCCATAGAACAGATAGGCGTACGCGTAACGTGCCGAGCGCAGCCACAGGTCGAACTGCGAGTCGTTCCAGAGCGTATCGCCGGTCGGTGTTTGCGCGATGGCCAACTGCATCGACATTTCGGCCATGGCGGCCAGCCGCCGGTCGATGTCGATTTCCTTGGCGCGGCCGAGGGCGTCGATGCAGTCGAGCGACGGCTTGGCGCAAATCGTGTCGTCCAGACCCGCCACTCGAATCGTCTCGTCGGTGGCCGCGCTGAGCTTGCCCGTGGACAGGATGTCGCCGCGCTTCATCGCGATGTACTGATCCGGGCCGAGCGAGCGCACCTCCACCATGGCGCAGCCGCTGAGCCAAACGGCGCCCGCCACGAGTGCCGCATAGGGCAAGAGGCGCCGCCAGACATTGCGCGTGGGGGTGTCCGGTACCGGCGCCGCCGGGGTGCGCATCACGGCGATCACGGCGATCACGGTGTCACCTTCGGGTCGTCGCCGGGCACGCCTTGCCGGATCAGCGTCGAGAAATCGGGAGAATCGCCGGCCGCCAGCGCGCGTTTGACGAAATCGCCGCGCGTCTGCAACTGCTCGTAGGTGAAGCCGGGCGTGAGGCCGCCCTGATCGTAGGCGTATTCGGCGAAGTAGCCCGACAGCAGCAGGCGGTAATCGAGTGGCAGGCCGGGGGCAATGATGCGGGCTAGTTCGAACACGATAGTGGTGCAGTTGCTGGTGAGCGTGTTGTACCACTCGGGCGTGCGTTGCAGGTCGCGGGCGCGCTCCAGATAGCCGATGAACACCTTGCGCAATTCTGCGGCGGGGATATTCAACCGGTAGAGATGCACGTCTTCGCCGCGCACGTTGCTGCGCACGCGCAGGATATCGCGCTCGTCGGCGGCGACCAGCGTCGCTTCGAAGTCCTTGAAGAAGCCCCCGACGGCCGAGAAGGCCTGCCCGCGCTTCTTACGAATTTCGATCGAGAACACCACGCGTTGCCCGTCCGAGAAACCGAACGACACCAGCGTGTGGGCGATGGCTGGCCCCATCCAGTAGGACAGTGCGAGATCGGCACTCACGAGCTTGTCGAGATCGTAGTGGCGGGTTTCCCAGCGCGGGGTGAAGTCGGTCTCGGTACGCCACTCGAAGTTGCGCACATTCCCCAGCGTGACCTGTGAGCCATTCCAATGCGGGTCGAGCAGTTGCGCGACATCGGGCGCCCAGTCACGCTCATTGGAAGGCCGCAGCGTCTGCCACCATGCGATCACCAGAATCGCCACGATCAGGAACGCGAGCGGCCAGCCCCGCAAGGGCGCACCCGCGCGCACGCGTAGCAGCGCCACGATGGCGGCGACACCCAGCGCGACCCACACGGCAATGAGGGCGTAGCGCACGAGCGCGGGGCCCGGGCACTGGTAGGCCAGTGCCATCGCGCCCCATGCGCAGGCGCCCAGCACGATGAGGGCGAGGAAAGTACGCAGCACGTAGACGTACCACGCGATGTGATGGCCGGCGAGCGCGTCGCCGGCGTGAGATTGCAGTTGCACCATGTTTTGCTGATCTGAAACCTGACTGTCCTGCCGACCGCGCGGCCCAGCCGGCGCGGCGTACGACCCATTTCTCGAGTTCGCCCCGAAGAATACCAGCAGACAAGCGCAGTCCTACGGAATCAAGGCCAGATTGAAAACAATAAGCGTGGCGGCCCAGCGGGGCTGGACCGCCTGTGCATGGGCTTCAGGCCGGATGCCCGACGATCAGCCGCAGCGACCCGTCGAAGAACGGCTGCGTGCGCAGCGCGCCGTACTTCTCGTCCCATGTCCCGTTGTCGAGGTCGCGGCGAAGACGTTCGACAAAGCTATCTTCTACGCGGGGATCGACAAAGCTCCACGCGGAGTTGGCGCGGCGTGCGCCCGGTTCGAGCAGCCGCTCCGGGCGGCCGTAATACGCTTCGCTGAAGCCGTCCGTACATCCAAGCGGAATCTCCACCGGCTGCACGTCCACGCGGCCGCCCAGCCCTTCTTCGATAGCGGAGATCGACGGGTATCGCCGTGCTTCGACCGCAATCATCTCCGGCGCGTAGTCGGCCAGCCACGACATAGGCAGGCGGGCAGGGGCGCAGGTCAGGATCAGAACCGGGCCGCGCGTCACGCGTCGCATTTCGCGCAGTCCGGCGGCGAGGTCGGGCCACTGGTGAACCGAAAACGTCGCCATGCTGGCGTCGAACGAGGCATCGGCAAACGGCAGACTTTGCGCCACGCCGTCGATGGCGAGGGGCAAGTGAGGCGGACGCTGGGCGCGCATGGATGCCGACGGCTCGACCGCCACGACGCTGCGGTCGAGGGGCTCGTACGAGCCTGCCCCTGCACCGACGTTGAGCACCGAATGCGCGTCGCCCAACGCTTGCCGGATAAACCCCTCGATATGGGGTTCGGGCTGACGGTATTGGGTGTAGCCGATGCCGATCGTGCCGTAATTCGCATCGCCGGCACTCCCATCGTTAAATCGCTTATCCATTGAGGCTGCCCCTTGCTTTGACGTTTTGTGACGTAGTGTGAGAATTGCTATCGGTCGATGCCGTCATCGTAACGCCCCAGTTTTGCCGTAATGTGACGATATTCAACCGTGTATATGTGAAAGCATAGGGTTTTCGGGAAGCGCCGAAAATCGAGTTTTTTCGTCGGATTCGATAGTTTATTTAACCAATGGAAGTGTGATGCGAGACTTGCCGCCGTTATCCCTGCTGCGCGCATTCGAGGCGACGGCCAGACACCAATCGGTGACGAAGGCCGCCGAGGAGCTGTTTCGCACGCACGGCGCGGTCAGCCGCCAGTTGAAGTTGCTTCAGGAACACGTGGGTGCACCGCTGTTCGACAAAGACGGCACGGGGTTGAAGCTCAATGCCCACGGACAAGGCCTGTTCGCCCTTGTCACGTCGGTGTTCGAGCAACTGGAACAGGGCTACACGCGCATTCGCACACAGGTAAAGCGCTCGGGGCTGCACGTGGCGTGCAGCGCGACGTTTGCGATGCGGTGGCTGGTGCCGAATCTGGCCGACTTTTATCGGCAGTACCCCGATGTGGGCATTCGGTTGTCGATGACGTCGGCAAGAGAGATTCGCAGCGAAGGCGCGGATCTGGTGATCGCGTGGGACCTGACGTCATACCCGGAAGCCGACCGTCAACGCGCGATTCGTCTGGCGCCCGTGGCCTTCGGGCCCGTGTGCGCGCCCGGCTACCAACGCCGGGCGGCCGCGGGCACGCGCATCACGCATGACTTCACGTCGAGCGCATGGACCTATTGGGATGGACAGTCGACGTCGACGGGCAAGATCGGGGCGGGCGGGGAGATCGCGTTTCCGCACACGCACCTGTGCATTGAAGCGGCACTGTCCGGGCTGGGCGTCGCCCTCGTCGAGCGGCGCTTGGTGCGAAAGGAACTCAGTGAAGGGCAGTTGGTGGCCCCTTGGGGATTCGCGGAACTGCCGTTCGGCCTGATGGCGCTGCCGGGGGATGGCGCACAGCCCCCCGACTTCGACAACTTTCTGCGCTGGCTGCGTGAGCGGCTGGCAGGCGAGGCGGCGTAGTTCACTTCTTCGCCGGATCGTTCTCCGACAGCGCGGTATCCGACCAGCCCCCGCCGAGATCGCCGATCAGCGCGGTGGCGGCCAGCAGGCGTGACTCGTGCACGTTCAGTGCATTCTGCTTCGTGTTGAGCTGCGTGGTCGTTGCCGTGACGACGGTCGTGTAGTCGACGGTGCCCGCCTGATATTCATTGAGCGCAATGCGTGCGCCGTCGGTTGCATCCTTCACAGCAGAGTCCAGTACCTGCGACTGCTGTTCAAGAATACGCAGCGACGCCAGATCGTTCTCCACGCCTTGCAACGCCGTGAGCACCGTGCCGCGATAGTTGGCCACGGCCGCGTCGTAGCCTGCCTTTGCCGCGTCCACCTTGGCGCTGCGCTGCCCAGCGTCGAAAATCGTTTCGCTCGCACTCGCCCCCAACGACCAGACGTAGTTCGCAATTTTGAACAACCCGGCGACCGGCGCCGCCGAGAACCCATCGGACAGCGACAACGTGATATTCGGGTAATACGCCGCGACGGCAATACCGATAGCAGCGTTCTGCGATGCCATCTGACGCTCGGCCACGGCGACGTCTGGCCGGCGTTGCAGCAGGGTGGACGGCAGGCCAATCGGCACGTCGGGGAGTGTCGGCAACGCGTTGCTCGGGGCAATCGTCAGCGATTCGGGATTGCGTCCGACCAGCACCGCAATCGCATGCGCGTACTGCGCTCGCGATACCCCCAAGGCAATCAGACTCGACCGCGCATTCTCGAGCTGCGTGCGGGCCGTGATGAGGTCCGACGGCGGCACGGTGCCCGCGCGGTCCTGATCGGCCACCACGCGCAGGTACTCGGTGTACGCGTCGACGGTCTGCTTGAGCAGGGCGATATTGGCATCGGTGATGCGCAAGTCGATCACGGCATTCGCCAGTGAAATCTGTGCGGACAGCGTCGCGTTGGCTAACGTTGCCGCGCTGGCCTGCGCCGTCGTGCTGCTTTGCTCGATGGTGCGGCGCACCTGTCCCCAGATGTCGGGCGCCCAACTCACCGTGCCTTCGGCGGCGGCCGCATTGACGATGTTCGCGCCCGAGTGCGAGGCCAGTGCCGCGCTGGTGCTGGCGCCGCCACTGCTGCCGCGCGAGCGCGTGGCCGAGCCGTCTATGCCCACCGTCGGGAACAGCCCGGCCCGCGCCACACGCACTTCCGCCAGCGCCTGCTGATAGTTGGCGTAGCTCTGGCGCACGGTCTGATTCGAAATTTCCACCTGCGGCATCAACTCGTCGAGCAGCGGGTCGTGGAAGCCTTTCCACCATTCGCCTTTCGGGCCTTCCGCATCGGGCCGGGCCTGCGTCCAGCCCTCCAGTTCGGTGAATTGGGTCGGCATTGCGACCGCCGGACGTTGGTAATCGGGGCCGACGGCGCAGGCACTCAGCAGCATCAGACTGGCGAGACAGGCGAAGGTCAGCCGCGGCCATCGGCGCGCGGGCGGTGAGGCTTGCGAGGGGAGTGTCATCGGTTTCATGGTCATGCCTCCGTGCCTTGGCGACGGTTCCAAGGCAGGCGTTTCGACCAGTGCGCGACACGCTCGCGCAGCCGGTCGAGATACAGATAAATGACGGGGGTCGTGTACAGCGTGAAGATCTGGCTGAGCAGCAGCCCGCCCATGACCGTCACGCCCAACGGCTGACGCAGCGACGCGCCTTGCCCCAGCGCGATGGCCAGCGGCACGGCACCCAGCACGGCAGCGGCAGTCGTCATCATGATCGGGCGCAGCCGTACGACGGCCGCTTCGTGAATGGCGCGCTTGGCGTCCAGCCCTTGATTGCGCTGCAACTGGATGGCGACGTCCACCATCATGATCCCGTTCTTCTTGACGATCCCGATGAGCAGAATCATGCCGATCATTGCGATCACCGAGAACGGCGTGCCGAAGATCAGCAACGCGAGGGTCGCGCCGATACCCGCCGACGGCAGCGTCGAGAGGATGGTGAGCGGGTGAATCGTGTTTTCGTACAGCACACCCAGCACGATGTACACCACGCCAAGCGCCGCGAGAATCAGCAGCGGCACGGTGCCCATCGACTGCGAGAACGCCTGTGCCGCGCCTGCAAACGCGCCGTGAATCGACGCCGGCATGCCGATGGCCCGTGCGGCATCGTCGATGGCGACCTGCGCCTGACTCAGTGAGCCGCCCGCCGGCAGGTTGAACGAGACCGTTGCCGCCACCATGCCGCCCTGATGGTTGACCTGCGTGGCGGTATGGCGTGCCGAGAAGCTGGCGAGGGCCGAGAGCGGCACCATCGTCTCCGAGGCCGTACTGTCGGCACTGCCGCTGGAACTGCCGCCCCGGCTGTTCGCGATGGCGTTGTTCTGCTGATTGGCCACCGCATTGGCATTAAGCGGGTTGGTGCTCGACGCGGCGGTCTTGGTCGTCACGCCACTGACCGTCTTGCTCGACATCTGCGTCTGTGCCGAGCCGTTGGCATTGCCCGCCGCCGTACTCAAATAGATCTGGTCGAGCGAATTCGGGTACTGCCAATACTGCGGCGCGAGCTCCATCACCACGAAGTACTGATTGATCGGGTTGTAGATGGTCGACACGGTGCGCTGCCCGAAGGCGTCGTAGAGCACGTTGTCGATCTGGTTCGGTTGCAGATTGAAGCGCGCCGCCGTTGCGCGATGAATATTCACGTACATCTGCAAACCGTTCTGTTGCAGATCGGTATTCACATCGAGCATCGTGGCCCGATGCTTGTTGAGTTCGGTGACGAGCTTGGGCACCCACTTGTAGAGGGCGTCGGCATCGTCGCTGGTCAGCGTGTATTGGTATTCGGCCGCCGACGAACGGCCGCCGATGCGCAGATCCTGCTGCGCCTGAAGGAACAGGCGCGCACCGGATACCGCGTTGAGCTTGGGCCGCAGCCGGTTGACGACGGCGTCGGCCGACAGGTGCCGCTCCGCCAGCGGCTTCAACTGCACGAAGACCGTCGCCGAGTTGAGCGATCGGCCGCCGGTAAAGCCCGCGACCGATGCCACGGCGGGGTCGGTCTGCACGATGGTCTGCAACTGTTCGAGCTTTTTGCGCATCGCCGGGAACGAGATGCTCTGATCGGCCATGATCTGGCCGATCAGGATGCCCGTGTCCTGTTCGGGGAAGAACGTGGCCGGCAGCAGTCGGAACAGGAACACGTTGCCGACCAGCAGCGCCAGCATGACCAGCCCAACCAGCCCGGCGTGGTCGAGCACCGAGGTCAGCGAGCGCGAGTAGGCGTCGCGGAAACGGTCGAACTGGCGGCCGACCCAGACCGACCAGCGGGCTTCCGAGGTGGCCGACTCGCGCGTGAGCACGTAGGCGCACAAGGTCGGCGTGACCGTCAGCGAGATCACCAGCGACAACAGGATGGCGATCGAGAGTGTGACGGCGAACTCGTGGAACAGCAGGCCGACGATGCCCGGCATCAGCAGAATGGGCAAGAAAACGGCGATCAGCGATAGGCTCATCGAGAGCACCGTAAAGCCGACTTCCGCCGAGCCCTGCAACGCTGCCTCTTTGGGCGGCACGCCCAATTCCAGATGGCGCACGATGTTTTCCATCACGACCACGGCGTCGTCCACCACAAAGCCGGTGCCGATGGTCAGCGCCATGAGCGAGAGGTTGTCGAGACTGTAGCCGAGCAGATACATCGGGCCGAACGTGCCGATGATCGACAACGGCAGGACCACCGCAGGAATCAGCGTCGAGCGCGGCGAGCGCAGGAACACGAACACCACGCCGATCACCAGCAGCACGGCCAGCATCAGCGTGCGCTCGGTGTCGCCCAGCGACGCTTCGACCGAGACCGAACGATCGAGCGCCACGTTCACCTTGATGTCGCTCGGCAGCGTGGCTTCGACCAGCGGCAGAATCTTGCGGATCTGCGAGACGGTCTTGACCACATTGCTGCCGGGCGACGGGTAGATGATGACGAGCACCGACGGCTTGTTGTTGAACAGCCCCGCGTTGCGGATGTTCTCGTTGCTGTCGCGCACGAGCGCCACGTCATGCAGCATCACCGGCGCGCCGTTGCGGTAGGCCACCACGAGGTCGCGGTAGCCGGCCGCCTTGCTGATCTGGTCGTTGGAGGTGACTTCGAAGCGCTGGTCGCCTTGATCCAGATGGCCTTTGGCACTGTTGGCGTTGGCCGCGGCAATCGCCGCACGTACGTCTTCCAGCCCGATGCCGTAGCTGTTGAGCTTGCCCGGCTCCAGTTCCACACGCACCGACGGCAAGGCGCCGCCGCCGACGGTGATCTGGCCGACCCCATCCACTTGTGAGAGTTGTTGCAGGATGATCGAGTCCGCCGAGTCGTAGAGCTGCGCCGTGGTCAGCGTGGCCGACGTGAGCGCAATCACCATCACCGGCGAATCGGCCGGGTTGAACTTGCGGTAGCTCGGGTTGCTGCGCAGGGTGGTCGGCAGGTCGGCCCGGGCGGCCTGAATGGCTGCTTCGACATCGCGCGCCGCGCCTTCGATATCACGGTTCAGACCGAACACCACCGGGATCGAGACCGAGCCGACGGTGCTGGTGGAGGTCAGTTCGGTCACGTCGGCAATCACGCCCAGCCGGCGCTCCAGCGGTTCGGCCACGGTGGCGGCCATGATCTCCGGGCTGGCCCCGGCCATGCTCGCCTGCACGGCAATAACGGGGAACGACACGTTAGGCAGCGGCGCCACCGGCAGCCGCAGATACGCGAGGACGCCGGAGAGCAGCACGGCGATCGCCAGCAATGTGGTGGCGACCGGGCGCTTGATGAAGAGCGCCGACATGTTCACGGCGCGTCTCCTGCCGGTGGTTCATCCGAGGGATTCGGGCGGTTCGGCCCACTCGGTCCACTCGTCTGGTCGGGCCCCTGCGGCGGGGTGCCGCCGCGTGCGGCACGTCGCGCCGCCCGGCGTTCGCGCACACGCGCGGCCATGCGGTCGAAGTACAGATAGATGACCGGCGTGGTGAACAGCGTGAGCAACTGGCTGAGCATCAGCCCGCCGATGATCGCCAGCCCGAGCGGGCGGCGCAGCTCCGAGCCGGTGCCCGTGCCGAGCAGCATCGGCAGCGCGCCGAGCATGGCCGCGAGCGTCGTCATCAGAATCGGGCGGAAGCGCAGCAGCGAGGCTTCGAAGATGGCTTCGCGCGGCGGCTTGTGGTGGTTGCGCTCGGCGTCGAGCGCGAAGTCGACCATCATGATGGCGTTCTTCTTGACGATACCGATGAGCAGCACGATCCCAATGATGCCGATCACGTCGAGGTCGCTGCCGGTGATCATCAACGCCAGCAACGCGCCGATACCTGCCGACGGCAGTGTCGAGAGAATTGTCACCGGGTGGATAAAGCTCTCATACAGCACGCCCAGCACGATATACACCGCCACGAGCGCCGCGATCAGCAGATAGACCTCGCTGGAGAGCGAGTCTTCGAACGCCTGCGCAGCGCCTTGGAACGACGAAGCGATCGAGGGCGGCAGATTCACGGCCTGCTGGGCCGCGCGAATCTCCTTCACGGCACTGGAGAGCGACGCGTCGCGCGCCAGATTGAACGACACCGTCACCGCCGGGAACTGCTGCAAATGGCTGATCGCGAGCGGCGTGCTGATGATCTTCAGCGTGGCGATCGCGGAGAGCGGCACCTGACCGCTTGAACTCGTCTGGCTCGGCAGGTAGATCGCACCCAGCGAGTTGATCGTGTTCAGGCTTTCGGGCTTGGCCACCAGAATCACCCGGTACTGGGCCGACTGCTGGAAGATCGTCGACACGATGCGCTGGCCGAGGGCGTCGTACAGCGCGTTGTCGATGGTCGCGGGCGTGATGCCGTAGCGAGCCGCCAGTTGCCGGTTCACTTCCACCTGAATCGACAGACCGCTGGTGTCCAGATCGCTCGCCACGTCGGTGATCGACGAAATCTTCTTCATGCGGGCAATCAGCGGCGGCACGTATTTGGCGAGCGTCGCCTGATCGGGGCCGCGCAGCACGAACTTGTACTGATTGGGCGACACGGTCGTGTCCAACGTCAGATCCTGTGCGGGCTGCACATACAGCTTGATGCCCGGCACCCCGGCGGTCGCCGTTTGTATCCGGCGTCCGATCTCGGCCGCCGTCTCCGACCGGTCGTCACGCGCTTTCAGGTTGATGAGGAACCGGCCGTTGTTGAGCGTGGTGTTGATGCCGTCGATGCCGACGTACGAGGTGATCGAGGTCACATCGGGGTCTTTCAGCACTTCCTCGGCGAGCGCCGTCTGGCGCTTCACCATGGCCGAGTAAGAGACCGAATTATCGGCCACGGTAATACCTTGCAGCACGCCCACGTCCTGTACCGGGAAGAGCCCCTTCGGAATCACGACGTAGAGCACGACGGTCAGCGCCACCGTGATCAGCGCCACGATCAGCGTGAGCAACTGGTGATCGAGCACCCAGCGCAGGCCGCGTTCATAGGCGGCCAGTGTCTTGTCGAACAACCGCTCGCTCACGCGTTCGAAGCGGCTCGGATGGCGGTCTTCCTGTGCCCGCAGAATCCGCGCGCATAGCATCGGCACCACCGTGAGCGACACGATGGCCGATATCACGATCGTCACCGCAAGCGTGACGGCGAACTCGCCGAACAGCCGCCCGATTACGCCGCCCATGAAGAGCAGCGGAATCAGCACGGCGATCAGCGAGATCGTCAGCGACATGATCGTGAAGCCGATCTGCCCGGCGCCCGCCAGCGCTGCTTCCAGCGGCGGCATGCCTTGTTCCAGATAACGCACCACGTTTTCGATCATGACGATCGAGTCGTCCACCACGAAGCCGGTGGCGATGATCAGCGCCATGAGCGAGAGGTTGTCGATCGAGTAACCGAGTTCGTACATCACCGCGAGCGTGGCGATCAGCGAGACCGGTACCGAAATGCTTGGGATGATGGTGGCCGGCACATTACGCAGAAACACGAAGATCACGGCCACCACGAGCACCACGGCAAGCACGAGTTCGAACGCGGCGTCGCTCACCGACGAACGGATCACGCCCGTGCTGTCGGACACCACGCTCACTTCCATGCCGGCGGGCAGCGTGGCTTCGAGTTGCGGCAGCGCACGTTTGATCTGGTCGACCGTGGCAATGACGTTGGCACCGGGCTGGCGTTGCACGTTGAGCACGATGGCCGGGGTTTTGTTGAACCACGCGCCGCGCTCCACGTCTTGTGCCGCTTTCGACACGTGGGCGACGTCGCGCAGATAGACGGGCGAGCCGTTCTGGTAGGCGATGACCGTGTCGAGGTAATCCTGCGGATCGGAGATCTGATCGTTGGCGTCGAGCGTGTAGTCGAGCTCGGGGCCGTCGAAGTTGCCCTTCGGCTGGCTGACGTTGACGTTGGCGAGCAGCGTGCGCAGGTCGTCGAGATTGAGGCCGTAGGCGGCGAGCTTCTGCGGATCGGCTTCCACGCGCACGGCCGGCACGTTGCCGCCGGCGAGGGTGACGACACCCACGCCGGCCACCTGCGAGATTTTCGCGGCGAGGCGGTTGTTGGCGGCATCCTGCAACTGCGTGAGCGAGAGCGTCTTCGAGGTGACCGCCAGCGTCATGATCGGCTGGTCGGCGGGGTTCACCTTGGCGTACGTCGGCGGCGCGGGCAGGCCGCTCGGCAGCAGGCTGGTCGCGGCGTTGATGGCCTGTTGGACGTTTTGCTGCGCGACGTCGAGATTGAGCGCGAGATCGAATTGCAGCGTGATGACCGACGAGCCTTCGGCGCTGTACGAAATCATCTGCTGCAAGCCGGGAATCTGGCCGAGCTGCACTTCGAGCGGCGCGGTCACGGTGGTGGCCATCACCGAAGGGCTGGCCCCCGGGTAGAACGTCTGCACCTGAATGGTCGGGTAATCGACGCTGGGCAGCGATGAGACCGGCAGCACGCGCACGGCCACGAGGCCGACGAGGACGAGCGCGATCATCAGCAGCCAGGTCGCGACCGGGCGCAGGATGAAGATGCGAGAGAAATTCATGAGCGGGCGCCGGGGATGCAGGGTCTCGGTCGGACGGGCATGGCGTTATTGGGCGCCAGCGGCGGAGGCCGGGGGTGCGGACGTGGCCGATGCGCCTGATGCGCCTGAAGCCCCCGAAGCTTCAACTGCCGCCGGTGCCGACGCGCCACGATGTCCGCCGTGGCGTCCCGCGCCCGACGCTTGTGCGGCGGCACCGGTCTCGCTGGCAGCCGCTGCGCCGCTTGCCGGGGTCGCCGCGTTAGGCAGGGCAATGTGCGCGCCGTCGCTCAGGCGGTCCATGCCGTCCGTCACCACGGTTTCGCCCGCATTCAGGCCCGACGTGATGACCGTGTGCTTACCGTCGCTCGGCCCGATCGTGACTTTGCGCAGCGAGGCGGTGTTGTTCTGTGTGGCGACATAGACGAACTCGCCCGGTGCGCCGCTCTGCACGGCGGGTGTCGGCACCAGCACCACATGCTGGAGCGTGTCGACGAGCAGCGTCACGTTGACGAATTCCTGCGGAAACAGCACTTCGTCGTCATTGGCGAAGCGTGCGCGCAACGTGACTGTGCCCGTAGACGTGGCCATCTGGTTGCTCACGGCGTACAGCGCGCCGGTGGCGAGTTTTTCCTTGTTGTCGCTGGAGAAGGCGGTCACGGCGAGCGGCTTGCCGGTGCGGTACTGCTTCATCACGGCCGGCAGGGCGTTCTGGGCCACGGTGAATTCGACCGTCGTCGGCTTGACGCTGGTAATGACGGCGATGCCGGTAGTGCTCGTCGACGTCACGTAGTTGCCCGCGTCGACGAGTCGCAGACCGACGCGGCCGGCGACCGGCGCGGTGATGCGGCAGTAGGTCAGATCGAGATCGAATTGGGCGATGTTAGCCAGATCGGCTTTGACGGCGGCTTCGTCCTGCGCCACGAGGAATTGCTGATCGGCGAAGGTCTGCTCGGCAATCGACTTCTGCTGGTGCAGTTGGGTATAGCGCGCGAGGTCGGCCTTGGCTTGCGCGAGCGCGGCGCGGTCTTTGGCGAGTTGGGCCTGCGCCTGCGCCTTGCTGATTTCGTACTGGCGCGGATCAATCTGCGCGAGGAACTGGCCCTTGGTGACTTCCTGACCTTCCTGATAGCCCACCTGCGTGAGGTAGCCGCTCAACTGCGGCAGTACCGTCACCGTCGCTTCGGGCGTGACCGTGCCCAGCGAGGTGATCGTCACCGGCATTTCGCCGTAGGCCGCCTGAGCCACCGAGACGATTTGCGGCTGCGCGCCGCGCTTGGTATTGGGCCGGTGCGCGAGGTGCCAGGCAACCCATGCCACCAGCACGAGCACGACGATGCCAATCCATAACCCCGTACGACGCCGCTTCTTGGGCGGTTGCGATCCGGTATCCGGTGCTGCTTCCATATCTGCCTCCAGCGCGACGCACATGCGCCGCCCATGCACCCGGGAAAGGCCCGGGTTGCCACGCTTAGCAGTCTAGCGACGGGGGTGCCCGTTTTGGCGGGCCGAACAGGCGCTGGAAGTTACGGCATCTTACCTCCGCACGCGTTCTCAGGCGTGGCGCGGGGGGACGTAAACGCCCGTAACCACAGGGGAAATTGCGGGGAAATCAGGGGGCGGGAAGGGGGCTTGCGGGCAGGGTGCCAGTGACAGGCCCCCTGTTACATCGTGTTACTGAGGGGTGCTGAAAGTAATCCGGCGCAAGATGGCCGGAGGATGTTTCAGCACCCGTGTGCTTCCTGATGCCTAGTTATGCCGTCGGGCGGCCTGCGGTGCGACCGGGCATGAGACGGCGGGCGATACGGCCGAACGCGCGCACTTGCTGTGCAATCACACCCATGCCGTAGCGGCGCGAACGGCCTTCCGGTGCGGGCAACTGGTCGCGAATGCCGGTCGGCTCGACGGCGTGTTCCCACGAGGCCGTGCGAAACATCATGTCCCACCATGGGAAGAGCACGCCGAAGTTGCAGCCGTAGCGCGTGCCTTCGTGGCCGTAGCCGATAGCGTGATGGCGGCGATGGAACGTCGGGCTCACGATCAGGCGTTCCAGCACCCGGCCATACGGCAGGCGGGCATTCACGTGCTGCACGCTTTGCAGGAAGTTGCTCACGGCCACCAGCACCACGTACTGCGCCGGCTGCACGCCGATGAAGAGCGCGATGCCCGCGAAGAATGCGGCTTGCAGTACGTCGTCGAGGAAGTGGTTACGGTCATCCGACCACAGCGACATTTGCTGCTGGCTGTGATGGACGGCGTGCAGCTCCCACCAGACACCGAACCGGTGTTGCCAGCGGTGATACCAGTAGCCGGCAAAGTCGAGCACGATGAGGTAGATCAGGAACGAGGCGAGCGGCTGATCGGTGACGCCGGGATACAGGCCGTCGAGATCGATGCTCGGCAGGCCGTGGATCACCATCTGGCTTTGCAGCTCGTTGAAGACGGGCTGGAGCACCACGAAGAACAGCAGATTCAGAATGCCGAGCTTGGCGATCCATGTGTAGATCACGTCGGCGCGCACCTGACGGCGGTCCTGCCATTTCTCGACGGGGCGCAGGGCTTCGAGCGGGCGCAGCAGCGCGTACGACACGCCGATTTGCAGCACGCCGATAAGGACGAAGTAGAGCGCGTCGTAAATATCGTCGTCATAGCCCATGAAGTTGAAGTGAAACAGCAGCGGCTGGATCACGTCCACATAGATGAGCGTCTGCACGGCCGAGATGCCGCTGTCGACGAAATTGATGGCTTCCTGAATCATCGGGTGGCCTCGTCAGTCCGGATTCGGGGAGAGTACGGGGGCTCGGTCGGCAAAGAAAATGCCGTGCGGCGAACGGTTTACCGCGATGCGGTCGACCAGTTGTCGCGTGGTCAGGTCGATCACGCCGACGTGGCGGGCGAAGCGGAACGTTACCCAAAGATAGCGTTTGTCGGCGGAAAGTTCCATATCGTCCGGGCCTGGCATCAGGCCGGTGATGTCGGCGACTTTGGTGAGCGATTCGTAATCGAGAATGCTGATGGTGCTCTCGACGCGGTTACTCACGGCAATGTGGCGGCCATCGGAGAGCGAGCGGAAGTTGTGCGCGCCGCGTCCGGTCTGGATGCGCTTGATGACCTTTTGCGTGCGCCAGTCGACCACGGCGACATCGTCTTCACCGGTCATGCCGACGAGCAGATATTTGTCGCCGGGCGTCATCCACAGGCCGGCGGGGGTCTTGCCGACGTTCATGCGCCACTTGACGGTCTGCGTGGGCAGATCGATGGCGACGAGTTCGCCCGAGTCTTGCAAGGTGACGAAGACCGTTTTGCTATCGGACGAGAAGGTCATGTGGCTGGGCGTCTTGGCCAGCGGAATGCGCTTGGCGACCGTGACGTTTTCGCCGTCGTAGTGATAGAGGTCCACCCGGTCGAGGCGCAGCGCGGCGGTCACGAACCATTTGCGATCGGGCGAGAAGCCGAGCTGGTACGGATCGTCGATGTCTGCGACCTGACGCTGGAGCTTGCCGCTGGACGGGTCGAGGAACATGAGGCTGTTCGAGACCGAGTTGGCGACGATGAGCGAGCGTTTGTCGGGGGTGATCATCAGGTGGTGCGGCTCCTTGCCGGTGGGCATGGTGCCGATGACCTTATGCGTGGCCTGATCGATCAGAGAAAGTTGGGCTGCGCCGGAGTCGAGCACGATGACCGTGCTGGCGAAGGCAGGCGAGAGGTGGAAACCACCCACAACCAGGGCCGAGATGGACGCCAGAGCGCGCATGCGGCCGAAAAGCTTGGAAGAAAACACCATGAATGCCGTAGGGTAAGGCCAATATGAAGCCGACAACGGTGACGCTCCGCCGGGATGCGGACCGCCGACTTGAGAGGTAAACGCACCACCGGGCCGGGCCGTTGACAAGAAAATGGGACGAAAGGGAGAGGGGGAGCTTTCCGGATTTTGTGGAAGGCGTGCAATCGACGGGGCGAGCAATGATCTCGCTGATGTATGAAAATTAAACGCTCACATGTGAGCGTTTATTGTGGATAAAGCTACGTATGTGAGCGGTTAGGCGATTTGTCGATTGAGGTCGGATCCCGTCTGGCAGACAGGCGACGCCATAAGCGCTCATGTCGACGAAGTGTGATCGCTTTTCGCGCTGACCTCCGTGACCTCCGTGACCTCCACCCCATCCCATTGCTCCAGCAACGCCAGCGCCTCGCGCGTCCAGTCCAGCCAGCCTTGTTCGTACCTCACGCCGAGCATGAGGATGTGGCGCTGCAACGCCCGTTCCCGGGAGAGTTCAACGCCTGTGGGGAAATCGCGGGCTTCGATCGCCCGGTAGGCCGCGAGCTTTTGCGCATGCAATGCCGCACGCCGGCGCAATTCCGGCTGTAGCCCCAACGTCCCCATCGCTGCATCGGCCCGCAAACGCACCATCAGGTCGTCGCGCAAATCCGACGGCTCCGTCGGCGTCGCCGCCCACGCCAGCAACTCGTCCCGGCCGCCATCCACCACCCGATAGACACGCTTGCGTGTTCGCCCCCCGTCCGGCGCGGCCGTCGAGACGATCCACCCGGCAGCCTCCATGCGGGCCAGTTCGCGATAGATCTGCTGATGCGTGGCGTGCCAGAAGAAACCGATCGATTTGTCGAAACGGCGGGCAAGGTCGTACCCCGAAGAGGATTTCTCCAGTAGCGAGGTCATTAGGGCGTGGGCGAGCGGCATGCCCGGCAGTGTAGGCACTCTATTCCACCTATGCAACCCGTTGCATAGTGGCCGCCGTCGCCTTAGAATCGCCATCAAACTATGCAACTGGTTGCATAGCCAAGGCACGCATCGACGTGTCCTATGCTTCCCGGATGCACCCCCAAAACCTGCCGAAAAGCGAGAGAGACAGCGATGAGCGGCTATCCCCACCTGTTGCAACCCCTTGATCTGGGCTTCACCACCTTGCGTAACCGTGTGCTGATGGGCTCGATGCACGTCGGGCTGGAAGAAGCGCGCAACGGTTTCGCCCGGATGGCCGAGTTCTATGCCGAACGCGCACGCGGCGGCGTGGCCCTCATGGTCACTGGCGGTATCGCCCCGAACGACGCAGGCCGGCCCTACGCCGGCGGCGCCAAGCTCAGCACGGAAGACGAGTCGGACAAGCACCGCGTGGTGACCGACGCCGTGCATGCCGCAGGCGGCAAGATTGCCTTGCAGATCCTGCACTTCGGCCGCTACGCCTACCATCCCGACCTTGTCGCGCCGAGCGCGTTGCAGGCGCCGATTACGCCCGCCAAGCCCCGCGAACTGTCGAGTGCCGATGTCGAAGCCACCATCGACGACTTCGTCAACTGCGCCGCACTGGCGCAACGCGCAGGTTATGACGGCGTCGAAATCATGGGTTCGGAAGGGTATCTGATCAACGAATTCATCGCCGCGCGGACCAATCACCGCACCGACGAATGGGGCGGCAGCTACGAGAACCGCATCCGTTTCCCGGTAGAAATCGTGCGTCGTGTGCGCGAACGCGTGGGCCGCGAGTTCATCATCATCTATCGCCTGTCGATGCTCGATCTGGTCGAGGGCGGCTCCACGTTCGACGAGGTCGCACGGCTCGCCAAAGCGGTCGAAGCCGCAGGTGCCACGCTGATCAACACCGGTATCGGCTGGCACGAAGCCCGCATTCCGACAATCGCCACCAGCGTGCCGCGCGCCGCGTTCGCGTGGGTGACCGGCAAGCTCAAGGGCCACGTCGGCATTCCGCTCATCACGACCAACCGCATCAACATGCCCGATGTGGCTGAGCGCATTCTCTCGGCAGGCGAAGCCGACATGGTGTCGATGGCGCGCCCATTGCTCGCCGACCCCGAGTTTGTGAACAAGGCCGCTGCCGGGCAGGCCGACGCCATCAACACCTGTATCGGCTGCAATCAGGCGTGTCTCGATCACACGTTCAGCGGCAAGATCACATCGTGTCTGGTCAACCCGCGTGCCTGCCACGAGACGGAGTTGCGTATCGAGCCGGCCGGGCGCGCGCGTCGTGTGGCCGTCGTCGGTGCCGGTCCGGCCGGGCTTGCCGCCGCCACCGTCGCTGCCCGCCGAGGGCACGACGTCACGCTCATCGAAGCCGACGCGGAGATCGGCGGCCAGTTCAACATGGCCAAACGCGTCCCCGGTAAGGAAGAGTTCTACGAGACGCTGCGCTACTTCCGCCACGAACTCGCCGCGACCGGCGTCAAGGTTCAGTTGAACACCCGCGCCAGCGTCGATTCGCTTACCGCCGGCGGCTACGACGACGTCGTGCTGGCCACGGGCGTCGTACCGCGCACCCCGGAGATCGAGGGCATCGACCACCCGAAGGTGCTCAGCTATATCGACGTGCTGCGCGGCGGCGCGTCCGTCGGCAAGACGGTGGCGGTGCTCGGTGCCGGCGGTATCGGCTTCGACGTGGCGGAGTTTCTGACGCAGGCCGGCGAAAGCGCCACGCTGGTGCCCGAGAAGTTCTACGCCGAATGGGGCATCGATCCGACGTACGCCCACGCAGGCGGTCTGCGCGCCCCGGCGCTGGAAGCCTCGCCGCGCAAGGTCTATCTCATGCAGCGCAAGACATCCAAGGTCGGTGACGGGCTGGGCAAGACGACCGGTTGGATTCACCGCACGTCGCTCAAGCATCGCGGGGTGGAAATGATTCCCGGCGTGACCTACCAGCGCATCGACGACGAAGGCCTGCATGTGACGCTGGACGGGTTGCCGCACGTGCTGCCGGTCGACAACGTTGTGCTGTGCACCGGGCAGGAGCCGCTGCGCGAACTGGAAGCGGGGCTGAAGGCGGCGGGTGCCCGCGTTCATGTGATCGGCGGCGCCGATGTGGCCGCCGAGCTCGATGCCAAGCGCGCCATCAAACAGGGGACCGAATTGGCCGTGGATCTGTGATTTACCCCTCGGGGAGATGGTCAGTGATTTGGGATGTCTCCCCGGTGGTGAAACGCACTATGAGACAATGCGCCGTCTCGCTGAATGCCCCGTTCCGGGGCGTTCGCGGCGTCAACGCGTGAACGCCGTGTGCCGGGCGTGCATTGTCGCCGTCAGCCGTTTGGCCGCTGTCCCGGCTTGCCGCCAGTGACAGTTTCAAGGGGAATATGTGCCGTTTGGCCGACGGTGTGATCGTGAATGAAGCGCAATTTACCGTCTGCCTCGCCACTGACGGGCCGTCTGCGGTTGCAGAATCTGGCCATCGTCTTTGTCGTTATCGTGCTTTGCGCCGGGTTGCTGACCTTAGCCTGGCGGTCGTATCAACGTGCCAGCGATGCCGCCCAAGGTTTCGACGCGCTGCGCGCCACGCTGCTGGCAATGGAGAAGGCGTCTGCCGAACGAGGCCCCGCCAATGCCGTGCTCGGCGCCGACCTGCCGTTGCCGCAGGAGGCTGTCACCGCGCTGAGAACCGCGCGAGAGGCCACGAACTCCCAACTCGATCGACTCCTTTACGTGCTCTCGTCCGACCACTGCGAGCGCTGCGGCGGCAGCTTGCGCGCGGTGGAGAAGGCGCGCCTCGATCTCGCGGCAGCCAGTGCCAACGTCGATCTGCTGGTGCAACGTCCGCGTGAGATGCGCAGCGACGCCGCCGTGCGAGACGCCGTCGATCGCATGATTCGCGTGATCGCCGATTTCACGCCGGTGGCCTCCACCCGTATCGACATCATCGCGCGCGGTGCCCCCGAGGCGCTGCACTACATCATTCTTGCCCGCCTCGCAGCCGATCTGCGCGAATACGCCGGACAACTCGGCTCCCAATTCACCGCCTCGCTCACCACCGGTCAGACGCTGACTGAGGCCGATCAGCGCGCCATGGAACGGATTCTCGGGCGCATAGAACAGCTGCGCGAAATGATCACGTCGCGCCTGTCCGACCCATCGGAGCTACCCGCCGGCATCGTCTCGGCGCTCAACACTCAGTACTTCGGCGCCGGCCTGCATTACGTCGCGACCGTCCGGACCTTGGCGAGTCAGCCGAAACCCGCGCCGTTTTCGACGGCAACGTTTGCCCGACAGTACGTGCCGACGATGCGCTCGATCACCGACTTTCGCGATGCCATGCTGACGCTGGCGCAGGAGAAAGTCGAAGCCCGGCGTACGTCGGCGTTGCACTTGCTGATCGCGACCGCCGTGGTCGAGATCGCCGTGGTGCTGTTGATCTATCTGGTCATGCGCAATTTCCGGCGCAATGTCGTCTATCCGCTGGAGACCGCCGCAGGTGTCATCGATGCGCTGGCCAAGGGGGATCCGCACATGGCCGTGGTCGGCGAAGAACTCTCGATGCATCGTCCGGAAGTGCGCACCATGTTCAAGGCGTTGCGCATCCTGCAACTCAGCGGCATCGAGTTGATGCAACTGCGCCGCGAGCGGGCACGGCTGGTCGGCGAGCTGGAAATGCTCTCCGACACCGATCCCCTGACGCGGTTGCTGAACTGGCGTGCCTTCGAGCGGCATGCCCGTGCGTTATGCGCCATACCCGCGCCGGGGCGCGTGGCGCTGATCAAATTCGATATCGATAACTTCACCCAGATCAACGCCACGTGGGGACACCACGTCGGCGACGACGTGTTGCGCCGCGTGAGTGCGGTGTGTCTGAACACCTGCCAGCCGGGCGACGTCATCGGGCGTCTGGGTGCCGACGCTTTTGTCGTGCTGGCGCGCGTGCTCGATGAATCGCGTGCGCAGCAGTTTGCCGAACTGCTGCGCGGACGCATCGAAGCGAGCACGTTGCCGCTGGGCGATGGCGAGGTGTTGACCGTCTCGGCGAGCTTCGGTATCGCCATGGCCGAACCGGCGACGGATGACATCGACCCCGCGGGCGAGCGTGCCGTCGTGTCGTCGGCCGTGGCGGATATTTCCGCATTGCTCAGTCAGGCCGAACGCCAACTGCGTGCGGCCCGGCAGGCAGGGGCGGGCGCTTAGGGCCACTCAGGCGTCGCCGTGCCCAGTGCCATCGCCGGCAGCGCCCAATCGACCGGTGTTCCGGCAATCGTCATCGGCGTTGCCACACGACGCACGGGGCCCCACGACGTATCTTCGATGCGCGCCGACAAGTCGTCGGCGGTCTCCTCGGCGAGTGGCGGCAGCGGGGGTGTCGGCGTGCGGTGCGTTACCAGCAGGCGCGCTGTGCGGGCCAGCGACCCACGAATCGTCGCCCCGAGCCCTTGCGTCTGACGCAACCCCAGTGCGCGCACGGCAGCGGCCGCCATCAGATACCCAGTCGCATAGTCGATGCCTTGTCCGGGCAGCGGCACCGGGCGCGCCGCGTTAGCGGCCTTCATGCCCGCATCGGCAATCCCCGCACTCATCTGCAACAGACTGTCGTAGCCCCGGCGTGCGTGCCACGGGCCCTCCCAGCCGTAGGCATCCAGTGACACATCGATCAAGCCCGGGTTGAGCTCACGCCGGCGCGCGGCACCCAGTCCGAGATGTTCCAGCGCATCGGGCCGGTAGCCGTGGACGACGATGTCGGCGTCGCGCAACAGCGTCTCTAATGTGGCACGACCGTCCGCCTGCTTCAGATCCAGACGTGCGCAGCGCTTTCCCAGAACGACTTCCGGCACCGTGCCGGGTTCATCCCAGCCGAACGGATCGATGCGCAACACCTGCGCGCCGAAGCCCGCGAGAAATCGCGTTGCCGTGGGGCCGGCCAGAATGCGTGTGAGGTCCAGCACGCGAATGCCGGAGAGCGGACGGCCTGCGAACGGGCGCCACGCGGCAGTACGCGTCGTCGTTGCGCCCGCGTCGAAGGTTTGCCAGTGCAGCAGCGGTTCTGCTGCGACTGCCAGACCTTGCGGATGGGCGTCCCATTGCGCGAGCGTTCGCATGGCCGCCGCACAGCCACCGTTGGCAACGACTTGGGCTTCCAATGCATCGGCTTGCCACGTCGCGACGGCCCGCGTCACGGCCTCGCGTTCGCCCGGCACACCGAGGACGGCGAGCGCGGCCGCACGGTGATGCGGCGCGTTGGTGTGCAACCGAATCCAGCCGTCGGCGGTTGGGTAGTCGCCCGCGATCGGGTCCCAGAGGGGCGACGACGTCCAGCCCTGCGCGCGGAACGACGTCTGAAACCAGAACGAGGCAAGACGCCGGTCGACATTTACGGCAGGCAGTGCGACGTCGGCCGCGAGACCGTAGTTGCCCGCTTCACCCGTGCCGAGCGCCGCCACCGCGAGACTCGCCGTGGCGATGGCAGCGGTCGCGAAATCGGTGAACGGAAATGCGCAGGGCAACGCGCCATGACCGCTGAGGGTGAGCGATGTGGTGTCGATCGGAGGCGACGCCGCCGCTTGATCGACTGCACGAAGCATTTCGCGCAAATAGTTGACGACAAAGGTGGAATCGTCGGCGAGCGACACGGTATTGGAGCGCTTGGAGGCGCCATGTCCGCTGGATTCGGTAACACGCATGAGGAAGTCCTCGAATGAATCGATAGAAACATCGCAATGAGTCGCGATGCGAGACTGCCGGCGCATTGAAGCTTATGCCGATGGATTTTATTGTCAATATTGATTAACTTAGTCAATCTATTGCGAATTCATGTGTGAAGTGACGTCTTCAAAGGCGTCGCTAAGCCATTGATGTTATGACAAATTATTTCACTGCAAAGCAGGCTGCCGAGCACTTGGGCGTGTCATTGCAAACGCTTTATGCCTATGTGAGCCGGGGGCTGCTGCACGCCGAACCGGGCAAGACGCATCGCGAACGGCGCTACCGCGTCGTGGACGTTGAGCGGCTGGCGGCGCAGCGCACGCGGGGGCGCAAGCCGAAAGAGGTCGCCAAAGCGGCGTTGGATTGGGGCACACCGGTGCTCGAATCGGCGATTACGTTGATTGAAGACGGGCGCTGCTATTACCGGGGACGCGATGCGTTGACGATGGCGCAAACGGCATCCGTCGAAGCGACGGCGGCGTGGCTATGGCAATGCGACGAGGCGACGGCGTTTGGTGACGGCGGCTTGCCGAAGGTATCGGATTGGCCCGTACTGACGCTGGAGAGCTACCGGGGCCAACGCGCCGAAGCCGCGCTGCTGCCATGCTTTACGGTCGCCAGTGACGATGCCTCGACGGCGATATGGCAGCGCGATCCGGTTCGGGTTGCGCTGGGCAGTGGCGCACTGTTGCGCTTGATGACGGCATGTCTGCTGGGTACGGCACCAAGCACTGCGCCGATTCACGAGCAGTGCGCAAGCGCTTGGGGTATCGACGATGCGGATGGCGCCGACTTGATTCGCATGGCGCTCGTACTGTGTGCCGATCACGAGTTGAACGCGTCGAGTTTCACGGCGCGATGCGTGGCGTCGACCGGTGCGAGCCTACGGGCGTCGGTGATTGCCGGGCTCGCGGCGCTCACCGGTACGCGTCACGGCGGCACCACGGCGCGCAACGAGGCCATGTGGGAGGAGGTTGGCGAAGTCGATATCGCGGCACGCATGCGCGCGCGGTTGGCGCGCGGCGAGAAGCTGCCCGGGTTCGGCCATCACCTGTATCCGGCAGGCGACGTGCGTGCGAGCGCGATGCTTGCCCGCGTGCTGCCCGCGCACCCGGCGTGGCAAACCATCATCGACACCGCCGACGCGCTGCTGGGCCAGCGGCCATCGCTCGATTTCTCACTCGTGGCGGTTCGTCGGCATTTGCAACTGCCGCTGGGCGCAGCGTTTGGCCTGTTCGCGCTGGGCCGCACCATCGGCTGGATCGCGCATGCGCTTGAACAACGCGAGAGCACGCGCCTGATCCGGCCGCGCGCGGCTTACGTCGGCGTGCCGCCTTCGGGAGACGACTGATCACGACGACTGATGCCGCCCGCCCGGCAGCACCGAGTTCACTGCGGCACGGGCGTGCGCTGGCGTTTGAAGATCACGCGGTCGACGGCCCAGACGAGTGCCATCGTCGCGCCCATCAACGGGAACACGCAACCCAGTACCCACATGCTGATCGTCCAGCCGCGCATGGGCGGACGCGTCTGACTGCGCGACGGTGCCCCCAGCGAGCGCGCCGGCCGCCGAATCCACCACATCGCCGCCCCCGTCGCCGCCATCGCAAAGAGGCCCATCGAGATCAGCGCGCACAACCACTGATTGGCTGCGCCGAAGTAGCGTCCCATGTGCAGCGAGGTGCCATACGAGATCGCTTGCGCGACACCGCCGTACGCGTCGTAATCGATGTCGTTGAGCACTTTTCCGCTGTACTGATCGATATGCAGCGTGCGCTCCACACGTGGGTCAGCAGGGAAGTACGACACGGTGTAGACCCCGTCGGGACGTGACGGCACCACGAGGCTGTAGCCGCTGGCAACGCCGTTGCGCGCCGCGATATCGATGACGCGATCGATCGGCAGTGCACCCTCGGCGCGCAGTTGTGTCGGTGACATGCCCATAGCGCCCATGCCTTCGTGGCCTGCATGACCTTCGTGCGCTTCGTGACTTTCGTGCCCCGCGTGGCCCTCATGGCCTGCATGCCCCGAAGCAGCAGACGTCGGCACGTTCGTATCGCCGACTGCCCACGGCATTTGCGTGAGCGGGAGATCGTCCATCTTCATCGGCCGTGCGGGAAGTTGCGAGCGCACCGGCGCTTCGCCCCATGCACCGGGCGGCGAGCCCATGCCCGCTTGCGTCGCCAGTGCCTTGAACTGCTTGCCCCACGAGCCCGACCACGGCAGGCCCGTCAGCACGAATGCCAGACCACCCGCCGCGAGCCACAAGCCCGCAACACCATGCAGATTCCGCAGCAGCGGGCGACCGCGCAACTGCAAGCGAGGGCGCAACACATTGGCCCATGAGGTGCCGCCTCGCGGCCACCAAAGGGCAACGCCGGTCGCCAGCATCACGAGTGTCCAGCAGCCGGCGAGCTCCATGAGCAACTCGCCCGGCTTGCCCAGCATGAGCGAGCGATGCAACTGGCGCACTTGCGCCATCAGCCGGTTCTGCACGCTGAGCGTGCCGAGTACCGTGCCCGTGTACGGGTTGACGTAGACGCTTTCGCGTTCGCCGCCGGGCAGCTTGAAAATGAATTCGGCACTGCGGGCCGGGTCGCGATTGACCTCCACCGAACTGATTTGCGCACCCGCCGGCAGCGACGCGGCGGCGCGCTCCATCAGCGTTTGTTCGGCCAGTCGCGGTGTGTTCTGAGCGGTGACGATCAAACGGTCGTGATACAGCCACGACTCGATTTGCGGCTGGAAGACATACAGCGTGCCGGTGATTGCCAGCACCATGAGCCATGGCATGACGAACAGGCCCGCGTAGAAATGCCAGCGCCAGAGGGTGCGGTATTGGCTAGCCGCGCCGGCCGATTGGGCTTCGCGCGCCGGGGTGTAGGGAACTTGCATGAGTCGAGTCCGTGACGATTCCGAGACGATTGTGTGAGCTAGCGCCGGTCAGTCGCGAGATACGGCGACACCGGGCGTAACAAGGGAACGACGCAAGGGAACGACGCACCGTCACCGTCGTCGGTGAAGGGGTGTTCGTGAGGCAGTCTCAGGAAAGGACGGGCGGGGCGCGCGCAGGCGGCGCAAAGGCGAGGCGGGAGGCGGAGGGCGTGACGACGGCGGCGGGGCCGGCGCGTGCGATCCACGCGAACGACAGCGCACCCGTCAGGGCAGGCAACGTGAGCGGCGGATGATTCGCGAGCAACGAGCAATAGCCGCAAACATCGCCCTGATCGGCGTGTGTGGCGTGCGACTCATGTGCGGCGTGACTGGCCGAGTCGTGACGGGCTGTGGCGGACGCGTCGTCTGTCGTCTGCACACGTGACAGCAACACGACAGTTTGCGTCCTGCCGTCGACCGTACAGAACGCTGCATCGATGGGCCGCTCAGTGGCGGCGCGATGTGCCGCGAGCACCTGACTGATCGCCGGCACGCAGATAGCCAGCCACATGGCGGCGAGGCCGAGCCATGCGCATAAGCGTCTGCGTGAAGTGCGGGTCATCGGACTCTTTCGAGGGGCAGGAAAAGTATGGCGGGGCTCCCGACGTCGGGGGCCGCAAGAAGCGTGAATGCTATCACGACACTCAGAGCAAACCTGCGGTCAGCGCCTTGAGCGTGGCGGCGGCGCGCGTCGAGCAGTCGAGCTTGCGAAAAATGCTTTCCACGTGCGTGCGCACGGTGCTGGGGCTTAACGCCAACGCGCGCGCGGCCTCCTTGTTGCTCATGCCGGTACTGATCTGGCGCAGCACTTCAACTTCGCGTGGCGAGAGCAGCGAACTGGTAGCCGATGGCGCAGGACGTACCGCTGCTTGACCTTGCTTACCTTCTGCCACGGCGATGACGGCTTCCGCCACCTCCGCATCGAATTTGCCCGCGCTCGCATCGGCCATCAGCAGGCGTGCGGCGGCGTCGACCGAATAGGCGGGCCGCCATGGGCGTGCGGCGCACAACGCTTCGAAGGCAACCGTTGTGGCGAGCACGCGAGCCGGTGCAATCAACGCGTCGCCCGACACCCCCCGGAAGTAGCCATTCCCGTCCAGACGTTCATACGCGTGCGATGCGAGATCGGCCGCCGGCCGCAATCCCTCGATCTGCTTGGCCGCCCGTGCGCTCCAGTACGGCACCAGACGCACCTTTTCCCACTGATCGGCAGAGAGTTTGCCCGGCGTGTCCCAAAGCCGGTTCGGCAGGGCGGCGCGCCCGATACCGTGCAACAACGCGGCAGCGTCGAGTTGCGCCTGCACTTCGACGCTCATGCCGAGGCACTGCGCGGTGCGTGTCGCGAGCCCGGCCACGCGGCGCGAGAAACCCGCCATCCACGGCAATTTGAGTTCGGTGACGTCGGCAAGCAGGCTTAGCGGCACGCGCGCGGTCGATGCCGGGTCGGCGAGTTGCCATGCGGCGGTATCGGGTTCCGCAGCATCCAGCGCATCGAGCCACTGATCGGCGTGGCGCAATGCCAGATCCACTAGCTGGCGAGGGTATTTGGCATCGGCTTGACTGCGCAGGAACGCATAAGCGTGTTCGCGACCGTGCGCCCGCGAGAGAATTTCCAGATCGCTGGCGACGTTGACGATAAAGACGGTGGACGGGATGCCATCGCCATGGCGCCCGGCCGGCATGCCCTTACCGTCGAAGCGTTCGAATATCTGGCGCAAGGCGTCGACGACCGGCACCGGCATGCCGAGGGTGACCGCCACGTCGCCTGAAATCTCGCAATGGATCAATGCCAACGGCACGATCAGCGACTGCGTGTGGGCGCTGAGCGGCGGCAGGGTCTGCGCCATCATCGCTTCGCGCGACGCGACATCGTCGCCGAGCAGTTCGGCAAACCCACTGGCGTTGGCCGTGCAACCGGACCAGCGCAGCAGCGCTGCGGCCCGTGCGTCGTTCTGTGCCGCCGTCGCGTCACCCGAGGCGGCTGCAAGCCAGCCTGACAGGCACGCGGCGCGGCGCGAGTGGTCCGTCGAACGGCCCATGCTCAGGTCGCCGATGAAGGCGAGCGCGAGAACGGCATCGGTGAGTCCCGCGGTGCTCGAAGACATGATCGGTGGGTGGGGGCAGGCGAGGTGGCGGGGGCGAAGACAGGGGCGCGATGAACTGGCTCGCATCGGACAATCGTCCGATACCGGGCAGGCCGTCGCGAGACGACACTGGCAACCAGTCGAGCCAACGTCGTGGTTCGTTCCCCTGATCAAAGGAGTTTTCGATGAAACGCCATTCTATCGCAGCCCTCTTGCTGAGCACCGGCCTGATGGGCCTCGCAGGTGTCGTCGCCCCGGCCAGCGCCGCCGAGACCCAACCGTCTGTCGTGATCGTGCACGGCGCATTCGCCGACGGGTCGGACTGGGCCAAGGTGGTCGCCCTGTTGCAGGATAAAGGCGTCAAGGTCACCGCCGTGCAGAACCCGCTCGATTCGCTGGCGGGCGACGTTGCCGCCGCCACGCGCGCTATCGACAACCAACCCGGCAAAGTCGTGCTGGTCGGCCATTCGTGGGGTGGCGCCGTGATTACCGAGGCAGGCAAGGACGCCAAGGTTGCCAGCCTCGTCTACGTCGCGGCATTCGCGCCGGACGCCGGTGAGTCGGTCGCCACGCTGGGCGAGACGCTGCCCAAGGCGCCGGGCACCGACCACATCACCGCCGATGCCAGTGGCTGGCTTAGCCTGCCCCCGGCCGACGTGGCGAAATACTTCGCGCAGGACGTGCCGGTCAAACAAGCGAACGTCATGGCCGCCACGCAGGGGCCGATCAAAGCGACGGCATTCGGTGAAAAGGTGAGCGTTGCGTCGTGGCATCAGAAGCCGTCGTGGTTCGTCATCAGCCAGAACGATCGCATGATCGCGCCCGACGCACAGCGCGCCATGGCCAAGCGCATCGGGGCAAAGGTGACGGAGGTACCGTCCAGCCACGTGCCGCAGCAATCGCGTCCGGCCGACGTGGCCAAGGTCATTCTCGACGCCGTCGCCAGCGTGAAGTAAGCCGTCGGACGGGCTTTTTTGAATTCGTATGTGTCGTCGGTAACGGCAGATACATTCGGACATAAATGGCCCGGCGGGGCCGGATATAACTCTCATCAGGCGTCCGGGACGCATCCCGACAGCCCTCTCCGGAGGGCTTCCGAACGATGCGCCGGACGCCCCCGACACCCAACTCAGAGAGGACATCAGTCATGTCGAATCCGGTCAACCTTCGCCGTCGTCGCATTCTCGGTACCACCCTCGCGGGCATGACGCTCGCCGACCTCGGTCTCAGCAATCTGGCCCGCGCGCAAACGCCATCGTCGCTTTCCGGCACGCTGGCGGGCGGGCACACCTCGTTCGAAGCCATTCGTCAGATCGACGCCGGCGACCTGAACATCGGCTATGCCGAAGCCGGTCCGAAGGACGGCAAGGTGGTGATCCTGCTGCACGGTTGGCCGTACGACATCTACAGCTATGTGGACGTCGCCCCGTTGCTGGCGGCGGCCGGTTATCGCGTGATCGTGCCGTATCTGCGGGGTTACGGGTCCACGCGTCTGTTGTCGGCAGCGACGCCGCGCAATGGCCAGCAGGCGGTCGTCGCGGCAGACGTCATCGCCCTCATGGACGCGCTGAAGATCGATCAGGCGGTGCTTGGCGGTTACGACTGGGGCGCGCGCACGGCCAATATCGTTGCTGCCATCTGGCCCGAGCGTGTGAAAGCGCTGGTGTCCGTGAGCGGCTATCTGATCGGCAGTCAGGAGGCGAATCGCCAGCCGCTGCCGCCGCAGGCCGAATTGCAGTGGTGGTATCAGTACTACTTCGCTACCGAGCGTGGTGCCAAGGGTTATGCGGAGAACACCGACGCATTCAACAAGCTGATCTGGCAGACGGCATCGCCGCAGTGGCGTTTCGACGACGCGACGTATGCCCGTTCGGCGGCGTCGTTCCACAACCCCGACCATGTCGCCATCGTGATCCACAACTACCGCTGGCGTCTGGGGCTGGCCAAGGGCGAGGCGCGTTTCGATGCGATCGAGCAACGTCTGGCGGGCGCCCCGGTCATCACCGTGCCGACGATCACGCTGGAAGGCGAGGCCAATGGCGCACCGCATCCGCCCGCTGCTGCCTATGCCAAGAAGTTCACCGGGAAGTACCGGCATCACGAGATCGGCAACGGTGTGGGCCACAATCTGCCGCAGGAAGCGCCCAAGGCCTTTGCCGACGCGATTCTGGAGGTCGTAACGCTCTGATTCGCGGGAGGTGAGCCGTCGGTGCATCCGAACGGGGATCCGGCACGTATGTCTGGGCATCCACACCATGCCCGACGACCATGCCCGATCTCCAGCTCACCAGTCGATCCCGGCGGCGGCAGTCCGGCGCAGAGGTGCTATATTTCCGGAAACCAACACGTCATGGCGATTCCGTTCGCCTTCACGACATGACTGACACACCAGGTACCACTGGACGGCCAGGCGATGTCGAGACCTCCCGCGCCGGGGCGTCTGACCCACAGGATGTGCGGCGCGAGCACCTGAACCAGACGCTGTTACAGGTCGGGCAAGGCAGTCAGGCGGCGTTCGGCGAGTTGTACAAGCTGACGTCGTCGCACCTGTTCGGCGTGATCCTGCGCATGGTTCGCGAGCCGGCAGAAGCCGAAGACATGCTTCAGGACGTGTTTGTCACTGTCTGGCGCCGCGCCGACGCGTACGACGCGACCCGTGGCAACGCCATGACGTGGCTGATCGCGCTGGCGCGCAACCGCACGATCGACCGCCTGCGCCAGCACCGCGAGGCCGCGCTCGACGACGAGCAAGCCCTCGATATCCCCGACGACAACCCCAGCCCCGCCGCCCTCGCCGAAGCGAGCGAAGATCGCCAGCGGCTGGAAGCGTGCATGGAAAAGCTCGAGGGCAAGCAACGCGCCGCCGTGCGCGAGGCCTTTTTCAGCGGTGCAACGTATAGCGAGCTGGCGGCGCATCTGCGCGTACCGCTCGGCACGTTGAAAAGCTGGATTCGCCGCAGTCTGATGCAGTTGAAAGTGTGCCTCGAACAATGAATACGCCGATCAACCGCGATGACGAAGTGCGCTGCGCCGAATACGCGCTGGGTGTGCTCGATCTGGACGAGCGCCGTGCGCTGGAGCAGGCGGCGAGCGCCGACCCGCAGCTGCAAGCGGTGATGGAGCGCTGGCAGCAGTACTTTGCGCCCCTCGTCGAAGACTTGCCGCCGCAAGCGGTGCCGCCACGTGTCTGGCTGCGTATCCGGAGCGATCTGGGCTTCCGCATCGATCAGGCTGCCAATGAGACCGGTAATCAAAGCGCGAATCGTCCGGCCAGCGAAAGCTGGTGGAACAATCTGGCGCTCTGGCGCTGGGTGGGTGCCGGTGCGAGCGTTGCAGCGTTGGCATTGCTGGCCGTAAATCTGACGACCCATGTCGGTCCGCAAGCCCCGACGGCCACCGTAGCCAGCACCTATATGGTGTCGACGCTGGCGCGTGCGGATGGCGTGGCGCACTGGACGGCGACCGTCGACGTTCAGAACGCCCGCATGGTGGTGGTGCCGGCCGACAAGCCCAACATTGCCGCCGACCGCGCGACCGAACTCTGGCTGATTCCGCCGAACGCAAAACCGATTCCGCTGGGTGTCTTTGCATCGGATCAACCGGCGTCCATGACATTGCCGCCGGCCATCCTCGCGCAGATCGACACGAAGGCAGTCTTGGCCGTCTCGATCGAACCGCCGGGCGGGTCGCCGACCGGCCAACCGACCGGTCCGGTGGTGGCGACCGGCGCGATCCACCCGGCCTGATGCCGGGGGATGCCACCGGTGGCTGCCGTCAGGTTTGCCACTGCTGCAACGCGAAATCGTTGCGAATGAGCTTGCCGTTCAGCAGGAAGCGTTTGACCCCGTCGAGAATCTGAATCCCCGAGGCGGGCAGCGGGTCGGCCGGATAGTTGGAGATCGGGTGCGAGATCCGGATCGCGTCCTCCGCGATACCGCTCGTATGCTTGTGGAAGTTGAAATACGCCTGCGGGTCGCGGTCGATATCGGCGAGTGCGGCACGCCGGGCGCGATTCCACGCGGCAGGCAACTGCGGAGCACGAGCCAGCACGTCGTTCGACGCCACGATGACCGACGACCCCAGCAACTCCGGGTGGTCGTTGGCGCGATCGATCACCGGATAGCCGGCGGCGGCCAGCGTCGGCCCGAGATCCGATTGCGCCGCATACGCCCCCAGCGAGCCGTGTTCCAGCGCCGCACCTGCATCGCGGCCGAGCATGTGAACCACGCGCGTGCGCCCCGTGAGGCCCGCGCCATCGAGCACGCCGAGCAGATACCGGTGAATGTACGAGCCCAACGGCACGCCGACCGACTTACCCTCCAGTTCCTTGATGCTCTTGACACCACCACGCGGCGTCAGCAGCCAACTCGCCAGCCCGATTTCCTCGAAGCCGATCAGGCGCCCTTTGAGCCCTTGCGAGCGCGCGACAACCGCAGGCGTGTCGCCGTAGATGCCCACGTCGAGCGTGCCTGAGAAGAACGCTTCGTTGAGATCGGGGCCGTTCTGGAACATGTCGAAGCGGACTTCCGTAAAGCCGAGCGGGGCGAGTTCACGCAGCAGATAGCCGCGCGAGAGCGCATATCCGGTGGGCGCGGCGGGCGCCCGTGCCGGGCCGATCACGCCGAAGCGAAGTGTCTTGCCGTTGTTGGTGGCGGCGCGTGCGGCACCGCCTGCAAGCAGCAGGCCTCCGGCGACTACGCCTCTGAGTAAGGCGCGACGCGTGGGGGAGACCGCCTCGTGAGCGGTCGAGTCATCGGTTTGCGAGTCCGTCAGTAAGATCGGGGAGAGCTTGTTTTGAGTCATCAATGTGCCTTCGTCAACAGAACATAACTAGCGTCGAGCGCTGCCGTGGAGCGCCGCCCGGGCCCCCAGCCGACCGCATCGCGGTAGCTGCCCCACAGCGACGCCTTCAGCGCGCTCGCCTCGTCGGCGGTGATGTGCCGGTCGGCGTGGGCGGCAACAAACAGCGCGTCTTCCGGGCAATACAGTTCGCACATGAAGCACGTCTGGCAGTCGTCCGGCCGGGCGATTTGAGGAATACCGTCCTTCACCGCGTCGAACACGTTCGTCGGGCAGGCGCGCACGCAGATGTTGCAGCCGGTGCAGCGCGCTTCGTTCACGATTTCGATCATGCGAAAACTCCGTCGTTTTCCGGGGTGAGCACCGCTGACTTCACGGCTTGCCGGCGCACCCAGATGTCATCGAGACCGCCGCTGATCAGGCGGTGATGCTGGCTGTCGTCGGTGGCGGCATAGTCGACGCGGCGATGCATGCCGCGCGTCTCGGTGCGTTGCTGCGCCGAGCGGTACATCCAGCGGGCCGTCGCCACCATGGCTGCGGCCTCGCGGGCGCGTACGGCTTCGGCTGCCGTTTGCGCGGGCGCACTGGCGCGCAGTTGCGCCCACAGCGTGTCGAGCCGGCCGAGCGAGTCTTCGAGCCCGTCGGCACTGCGCCACCAATTGCGCTCATACGGGAACACTTCGTCCTGCACCGCCTTCACAATGTGCTCGCTGTCGATGGCGGCGTGCGCCGACGTGGAGGCAAGCGCGACCGTACCGGCGTGATACAACGTGCCCGCCGTCACGTCGCGATTAGCCCGGGCGTGACCGGCAGCACCGGCCCCCGCCCAGAAGCCCGACGACATCGCCCATGCCGCGTTGTGACTGCCGCCGCCGGTAAAGCCGCCGCAAATCAGCTCGCGCGTGGCCGCGTCGCCTGCGGCGTAGAGTCCGGCCACGGAGGTCGCGCAGTCGTTGCCCGTCACGTTCAGTCCACCCGTGCCGCGCACGGTGCCTTCCAGTCGCAACGTCACCGGAAAATGCTGTGTGAAGGGATCGATGCCGAGCCGGTCGAACGGCAGGAAGAAGTTAGGCTGGGCGGTGCGCATCCACGCACGAATTTGTTCATCGGCCAGATCGAGGCAACCGAACACCTTGCGGGTCTGAAGCTCGCGGGCGATGACGCCACGCCCGCGTGCCGAGCCCGCACCGTCGATCTTCACGCCGTCTTCGTCGTAGAACGTCGCCCACTTGTAGAACATCGACTTGGTGACCGACGCGAATGCCGGCCCCAGCCCGTAGGCGTTCGAGAATTCCATGCCGGAGAGTTCGGCCCCGGCTTCGGCCGCCATCAGTTGGCCGTCGCCCGTGAGCACGTTGCAGCCCAGCGCCCGGCTCAGGAACGCACAGCCGCCGGTGGCGATGACCACGGCGCCAGCGCGAACGAGCCACGTCTCGCCGGTCTGACGGTTCACGCCCGCCGCGCCTGCGACGGCACCGTCGTCATTCACGAGCAGTTCGAGGGCAGGGCTGTGATCGAGAATGCGCGCACCGGCTTCCTTCACGCGCTTGCGCATCAGGCGCATGTACTCCGGCCCCTGTACCGAGGTGCGCTGTTCTTCGCCAAACTCGTCGACGGGAAACGGGTAACCCCATTGCGCCAGTTGCTGAACATTGGTCCATGTCTGTTCAAGCACCCGGTCCATCCAGACGGATTCGGCCAGTTGCCCGCCCATCTCGAAGCGGCTCGCCTTGGCCCGCTCGCGGGCATCGCCCGTCGGCGGCACATACCAGACGGCGGTCCCTGACGGGGCCGTCGCACCCGACGTGCCGCAATAGCCCTTGTCCGCCAGCACGACGCGCGCGCCGTTGGCCGCCGCGCTGATGGCGGCCCACGTCCCGGCAGGGCCGCCGCCGATCACCAGCACGTCGGCTTCAAGTCGCTTGCCGATGAAGGCATCCGATACTGCATTCGCGGGTTTTCTCACCTGCGCATGGGTTTCACTCATTGGCACCACCTCCTGATCGTTGCTATCCGAAATGCGGAACGGCACCCGTCCCGCATGAATTTCCATATGCCGATTCGTCACTTGGCAGGCGCGCGAAACGGGGTAATGTGGTCAATTCCCCGCATCACCGCACCCCTCGATTCCTCTCTCTATCAGCCAGTGGCGACATGGAAGCACCCGCACCCGACGTACTCGATACGCCCCCCACGACCGACCCGCACGCCGCACCGGGCTACGCCAATCCGGGTCAGCGAATCGCCCTTCAGGCAGCGAGCCATTTGCCGTTGCAGTCGAGTGGCCGCGACCTGACGGCGCAACAGCGCGACATCGTATGGGCCGCGTTTCGCAACAACGCCGGCTTACGTAACTGGCCTGACGACGTACTCGACGCGCTTGTCGGCGCGGGGCATTTGCGGACCTATCCCGACGGCACGCTGATCTACGGTGCGGGGGAGGCCTGCCCGGACATTCACGTCATCCTCTCCGGCGTGCTCGAATGGGAGTGGTCGAGCCCCGAGGGCGGTCGTGCCGTCGAAGACTTCATCCCGCCCGGTGAAGTCGCCAACTTCATTGCCGTCTTGACCGGCGAAACCTCAGTACACAATCAGCGCGCGCGGGGTCTCACGCGGCTGTTTCATATCCCTGCCCATGCGCTCCATACCCAACTGGCGCGCGACCCGACGCTCACGGCCACGTTGCTGCGCCTGATTGCCGGCCGTGCACGCGGGCTTCACGACCGTCTGGGGCGGCATAGCCTGACCCCGTTCCGCGCGCGTCTTGCCTATCAGTTGCTCGCGCTGGCCAAACGCTATGGCGTGCCCGAGACCGCTGAGACCCACGGCGCCGCTGGCGGTATCGCGCTTAGCCTGCGGCTGTCGCAGGAAGACCTCGCGGCACTGCTGATGGCCTCGCGCCAGTACCTCAATCGCGAATTCCGCTGGTTTCTGGACCGGCACATCGTGCGCATCCGGTACGGGCGCATCACGCTGCTCGATCTGGCGCAACTGCGCGCCATCAGTGAAGGCGTCGATGAAGGACATTCTGGGAGCGGTGAGGCGTAACGATCTGTCACCAAGCCGACAGTGCTTCGCGTGATTTCTGCTACGCAAAGCATCGTTTCGACTTTGGCAGTGGCCATGAGCGACCTAATGGTTCTGGCAAAGGGCGAACGGCTTATGCCTGAGCGCCATAACCTTGTCTGATTTGCTTCGTTGACCGCGACGGCGCCGCGCCGCTACTTTCGGGCTTCTCTGCACCCATCCAGCCCGCCCTTGAGGACGCCCTCCGCCATGCGTTTTGCCCATTCCTTTCTGCACTCGCTGCACAAGCTCGCGCCATCGCCTCTGATCCAACGCTTCAAACCGTCCGGTATTCGTCGACACGCGCTGCGCCTGCTGCTGGTGGGCCTGTCGCTCGCCACTGCCGTGCCTGCGGCACACGCGGAAGGCCGCATCCGTATCGCCGAGCAATTCGGCATCGTCTATCTGCTACTCAACGTGGTACGCGATCAGCAACTGATCGAGCAGGAAGGCCGCAAGCTGGGCGTGGATGTCAAAGTCGACTGGGCGAAGCTGTCGGGCGGGGCCGCCATCAACGACGCCTTGCTCTCGGGCGCGATCGATATCGCCGGGGCGGGTGTCGGGCCGCTCATCACCGTCTGGGACCGGACGTATGGCCGCCAGAACGTGAAGGGCGTGGCGTCGCTGGGCAGCCTGCCGTACTACCTCATCAGCAACAATCCGAAGGTGCGCACGATTGCCGACTTCACCGAGAAAGACCGCATTGCCTTGCCCGCCGTGAGCGTGTCGGTGCAGTCGCGCGTGTTGCAATACGCGGCGGCCAAGCAATGGGGCGACGGATCGTTCGACCGGCTCGACAAGCTCACGCAGACCATGGCGCACCCGGACGCCGCCGCCGCGATCATTGCGGGCGGCACCGAGATCACGGGCCACTTCGGCACGCCGCCGTTTCAGGAGCAGGAGCTGGCCGCCAATCCGAACGCCCACATCGTGCTCGATTCGTACGAGGTGCTCGGCGGTCCGAGTTCGGCCACGGTGCTCTACACGACCGAGAAATACCGCAACGACAACCCCAAGACGTATCGCGCCTTCGTGCTCGCGCTCGCCCGGGCGGCGGACTTCGTCAAGCACCAGCCCGAGGCCGCCGCCGACATCTACATCCGGGTGAATCAGGCGAAGACCGACAAGAAGCTGCTGGTGAGCATTATCAAAGACCCGAAGGTGGACTTCTCGATCACGCCGCAAAACACGCTGGGGCTGGCGCAGTTCATGCAACGTGTGGGTGCCGTGCGTCATAAGCCGGCGTCGTGGCGTGACTACTTCTTCGCAGAACCCGCGCTGGGGCAGGGGAGCTGAGATGGCGGTGGTGCTTGAGGTTAGCGGCCTCGACATTGAATTCCGCAGCCATGGGCGGCGTGTGCAGGCCGTGAGCGATGTGTCGTTCGATGTCCATGACGGCGATCGTTTCGTGCTGCTCGGGCCGTCGGGCTGCGGCAAATCGACCTTGCTCAAGACGATTGCCGGGTTCGTGAGCCCGACGCGTGGCGAGATTCGCCTCGACGGGCAGCGCATCGACAAGCCCGGCATCGACCGCATGGTCGTGTTTCAGGAGTTCGATCAACTGGCGCCGTGGAAGACGGTCGTGCAGAACGTGATGTTTCCGTTGCGCGCGGCGCTACGGCTCTCCCGGCAGGAAGCGCGTGAGCGAGCGTTGGAGACACTGGATAAGGTCGGACTCTCGCGCTATGCCAACGCATTTCCGCACACGTTGTCCGGCGGCATGAAGCAGCGCGTGGCGATTGCGCGCGCGCTCGCGGTGCGCCCGCGCGTGCTGCTCATGGACGAACCGTTCGCCGCGCTCGATGCCCTGACCCGCTCCCGCATGCAGGAGGAGCTTTTGCGGCTGTGGGACGACACGCGCGTGACGCTTATCTTCGTCACCCATTCCATTGAAGAGGCCCTGATCGTGGGCAACCGTATTGTCTTGCTCGACGCCCAGCCCGGCCGTCTGCGTGCAGAACTCGATGCCGGTGCGTTCGCGCTCGACGACGTGGGCACGCCCGCGTTTCAGCGAGCCGCAACCCGCATTCACGATCTGTTGTTCGGCGAGGATGAGCCGGTGCCGCGCCAGTACGGCAAGGAGGCGTTGTGAGCCAGTTGCCCTCCGAAGTCGTCCGCCTGCGGCCCGCGCAGCGTCAGGAGCGCATTTATCCGCGTACGCCGCGTCGTGCCAGCACGCGCGAAGCGGTCGTCGAGACGGCGGCTGAGTCGAACGTCTCCGTCGATACTCAGCCGAGCCGTTGGGCGATCCCCGTCTCCGTCTGGCGCAAGCTCGCGATCGGCATCGTGTTGATCGTGCTGTGGGAAGTCGCAGCACGTCTGGTCGACAATGATCTGCTCCTGCCGGGGGCGGGCGCCACGGCCCGCGCGTGGTGGGACGGTTGGATCAGCGGCGAGTTACTGAGCCGTACCGCCGCGTCGCTATGGGTCTTGCTGCGCGGCTATGCGTTAGGGGTGCTTTGCGCCTTCGCGCTGACGTCGCTCGCGATGGCCAGCGCGACCGGGCGTGACCTGCTGGCGCTACTGACCGGCATGTTCAACCCGTTGCCCTCCATTGCGTTGCTGCCGTTGGCATTGCTGTGGTTCGGGCTGGGCACGGGCAGCTTGCTCTTCGTTCTCGTACACGCGGTACTATGGCCGCTGGCGTTGAGCATCTACACAGGTTTCGAGGCGGTTTCGCCGACGCTGCGCATGATCGGGCGCAACTACGGACTCTCCGGATTGCGGCAGGTGGCGTGGATTCTCACCCCGGCGGCACTGCCCTCGGTGCTGTCCGGGCTGCGCGTCGGCTGGGCGTTTGCGTGGCGCACGCTGATTGCTGCGGAACTGGTGTTCGGTGCGAATACGGGCGGCGGCGGGCTGGGTTGGTATATCTACCAGAACCGCAACGAGCTTTATACCGATCGCGTCTTTGCCGGTTTGCTGACGGTGATCGTGATCGGGCTCATCGTCGAGCATCTGGTCTTCGACACGCTGGCGCGGGTGACCGTGCGGCGCTGGGGCATGCAGACGGCCTGATATGGCCCGGTGCCTCGTGACTGGTAGCGACACGCGCCTCATTTCGACATTTCATTGCCGTCGACGGCAATTTCAAAAGCAGGAGCATCACTCGTGGCAGCGTTTGACATTGACGACGTCGTTACCTCATTGCACGCCGCGCGCGTTCGCTGGCGCGAGCGGCAGCGCCGCTTTCTCGAACCCGGCGGGCGCGACCTGCCGTCGCGCGAGCGGCTCGCCGACGTCGTCGGGTTACTCAAGGGCGTGCTGTTTCCGATGCGCCTCGGCCCGCTCGAACTCCATCAGCAGGGCGAAAACTACTACGTCGGTCATGCGCTTGCCAGTGCACTGAACGGCTTGGCGGAACAGGTGCGGCTCGAGTGGCGATACAAGGATCGGCACGACACCGACATCGATGCGGCGCTGGTGGAAGAGCGCGCCCACGTGGCGGTGCAGGAGTTTGCTCGGCGCCTGCCGCAGATTCGCGAACTGCTCGACTGCGACGTGCTGGCCGCCTATCAGGGCGACCCGGCAGCGGGCAGCGTCGACGAGGTGCTGCTGTGCTATCCGGGCATTCTCGCGATGATTCACCATCGTCTCGCGCATGAACTGTACCGGCTCGAACTGCCGCTGCTTGCTCGCATCATCGCGGAACAGGCGCACTCGGAAACGGGTATCGATATTCATCCGGGCGCACAGATCGGCGCGGGGTTCTTCATCGATCACGGCACGGGTGTGGTGATTGGCGAGACGGCCATTCTGGGCCAGCGCGTACGGGTGTATCAGGCGGTGACGCTCGGTGCGAAGCGCTTCCCGGCGGACGACGACGGCAATCCGCGCAAGGGTCTCGCGCGCCATCCGATCGTGGAAGACAACGTGGTCATCTACGCGGGCGCGACGATTCTGGGCCGCGTCACCATCGGTCAGGGTTCGGTGATCGGCGGGAACGTGTGGCTTACGCAAGATGTGCCGCCGTACAGCAACATCACGCAGGCCAAGTCGCGCAGCGAAGCCGGTGCGTCGTCGCGGGACGAGAGCGACCGGCTGTAACCCGGTCGTTGTTGCGCATCAACTGACAGAACCGGGCGACGCCGCACCGTTGCGGTACGTCGCCCCCGGTTCCTCGCCTTAGTTCTGCTTTTCCATCCGAACGATAGTCATGGTGCCGTTGACGTTTTCGACGCGCACTTTGACCTTGTCGCCCTCATGCACCTGCGCGGCCATGGCGGCGTCGCGGGTCTTGAACGCCATCGTCATCGCCGGCATGCCGACGTTTTCCAGCGGCCCGTGTTTGATGGTGACCATCCCCGTCGCAGTGTCCGTCTTGCGCACCACGGCATCCGTGAGCTGCCCTGCGGCGGCGGGTTTGGTGCCTTGCGCCGACGGCGACATGGCCATGCCGTTCATATTGCCCATGTTGCTCATGTTGCCCATATCGCCTGCGGCAAAGGCGGCGGTGGAACTCGCGGCAAGCACCGCCATCGCCAGCATCGTCATTGACTTCATCTTCATTGCATTTCTCCAGAGGTAAGGGAAGGCACGTCCGTGCCAGAGGAAACAACCGGGGGTGTTGCGTCGGGGCCAGCGCGCTGCGCCTGTCTCAAGCGGCGACGCTGGAATAAGAACCAAGCGGCGGGAATCACGAACATCGACAGCAACGGTGCCGTGACCATGCCGCCGACCATCGGCGCGGCAATGCGCTGCATGACTTCCGAGCCGGTGCCATGTCCGACCATGATCGGGACGAGACCGGCGAGCACGACGGCCACCGTCATGGCTTTCGGACGCACTCGTAGCACGGCGCCTTCGCGAATGGCGTCACTGAGCATGGCTTCGCTCAACGTTTCGCCAAGGGCCAGCCGGCGGTTAAGGGCACCCTTCAGATACAAGAGCATCACGACGCCGAATTCCGCCGCGACACCGGCCAGCGCGATGAAGCCCACCGACGTGGCGACCGACACGGCGTGACCCAGCAGCCAGATGAGCCAGAAGCCGCCGACCAGTGCGAAGGGCACCGTCGACATCAGCAGGGCAGCGTCCGCTGCCGAGTTGAACGTCAAGAACAGCAGGATGAAGATGACCGCGAGCGTGATCGGAATCACCGTGCGCAGTGTCGTGGCGGCGCGTTCCAGATATTCGAACTGACCGGACCATGCGATGGAATAGCCCGGCGGCAGCACGACCTTCTGTGCGACCGCGTGCTGCATGGCCTTGACGGCCGACTGGAGGTCGGTGTCCCGAATGTCCACGTAGACGTAGCCGGCCAGCCGGGCGTTTTCGCTGCGGATCATCGGCGGCCCGTCGGTCAGCTTGATATCGGCCACATCGGCCAGCCGGATCTGCGCGCCCCGGTCGGTGACGACCGGCAGTTGCCGAAGCGACTCCAGCGAATCGCGAACCTCGCGGGGATACCGCACGTTGATGGGAAACCGCTCCCGGCCCGCGATCACTTCACCGACGTTTTCGCCACCGATCGCCGACGACACCACCGACTGCACATCTGCCACCGACAAGTTGTAGCGTGCCGCCGCCTGACGGTTGACGTCCACATCGATGTAGCGGCCCCCGTTCAGACGCTCGGCAAGCGCCGATGTCACACCCGGCACGGGTTTCACTGCCGCTTCTACCTGCGTGGCGATCTTGTCGATCTGCGTCAGGTCCGGGCCGGAGATCTTCACGCCCACGGGGGTCTTGATGCCGGTAGACAGCATGTCGAGCCGGTTTCGGATCGGCGGCACCCAGACGTTCGATAACCCCGGCACCTTGACCGTGCGGTCCAGTTCGTCGACCAGCTTCTCCGGCGTCATGCCCGGCCGCCATTGACTGCGCGGCTTGAACTGGATCGTGGTCTCGAACATTTCCAGCGGCGCTGGGTCCGTGGCCGTATCCGCGCGCCCCGATTTACCGAAGACGGTGGCAACTTCCGGCACGGTCTTGATCAACCGGTCCGTCTGCTGGAGCAGTTCCGTGGCTTTGGCGGCCGAAATGCCCGGCAACGCGGTGGGCATGTAGAGCAGGTCGCCTTCGTCGAGCGGCGGCAGAAACTCACCACCCAGCCGCGAAATGGGGATCGCTGTCAGCATCAGCGCCACGACGGCGATGCCGATGGTGATCCACGGACGCTGCAACGTGCGCTCCAGCAATGGCCGGTAGAGCCGGATCAAGACCCGGTTGATGGGATTGGACGCCTCGTGCGGAATGCGCCCGCGAATCAGGTAGCCCATCAGCACCGGCACGAGCGTTACCGACAGCCCGGCCGCCGCCGCGATCGTGTACGTCTTGGTGAACGCGAGCGGCGAGAACAGCTTGCCTTCCTGTCCTTCGAGCGAGAACACCGGGATGAACGACAGCGTGATGATCAGCAGCGAGAAGAACAGCGCTGGCCCGACTTCGGCCGCCGAGTCGGCGATCAACTGCCATCGTTTCGCGCCGGTGAGGGGCGTGCCGGGGTGCGCGTGCTCGAACGCTTCCAGATGCTTGTGCGCGTTCTCGATCATGACGATGGCCGCGTCGATCATGGCGCCAATGGCGATGGCGATACCGCCCAACGACATCAGATTGGCGTTCACGCCCTGATAGCGCATGACGATGAAGGCGGCCAGCACGCCCAGCGGCAACGACAGGATGGCGACAAATGCGCTGCGCAAATGGAACAGAAAGACCGCGCAGACCAGCCCGACGATGATGAACTCCTCGATCAGCTTGTCTTTGAGGTTGTCGACCGCGCGCTCGATCAGTTGCGACCGGTCGTACGTCGTGACCACCTCGACGCCCGGTGGCAGCGACTTTTTCAGGTCGGCCAGCCGGGCCTTGACGCCGTCGATCGTCGTCAACGCGTTCTTGCCCGAGCGCATGACGATGACCCCGCCGGCCACTTCGCCTTCGCCGTTCAATTCGGCGATGCCTCGCCGCATTTCCGGACCGATCTGGATGCGTGCAACGTCGCTGAGCAGTACCGGCGTGCCCGCGTCGTCGCTGCGCAACGGGATGTGGCGGAAATCGTCCAGCGTTTGCAGATAGCCGGTGGAACGGACCATGTACTCCGACTCCGCCATTTCCACCACCGAACCGCCAGAGGCCTGATTGGCCTTCGTCAACGCATCGATCACGGTGCTGTGCGTGATGCCGTAGGCGCGCAGCTTGTCCGGATCGAGGACGACCTGATACTGCCGGACCATGCCGCCCAGCGATGCGACCTCGGCAACGTCCGGCACCGACTTCAGCTCGAACTTGATGAACCAGTCGTTGAGCGCGCGCAACTGGCCCAAGTCATGTTTGCCGGTGCGGTCGACGAGCGCGTACTCGTAGACCCAGCCCACGCCCGTGGCATCCGGGCCCAGTGCTACGGTCGCGCCTTGCGGCAAGCGGCTTTGCACCTGATTGAGATACTCGAGCACGCGCGAGCGCGCCCAGTACTGGTCGGTCTTGTCGTCGAAGAGCACATAGATGAAGGCATCGCCGAACGACGAATACGCGCGAATCGTCTTGGCACCGGGCACGCCGAGCAACGTCGTCGTGAGCGGATACGTCACCTGATCTTCGATGACCTGCGGTGCTTTGCCCGGATACGACGCCTTGATGATCACCTGCGTGTCCGACAGGTCGGGGAGGGCATCGAGCGGCGTTCGGGCGAGCGAGTACACGCCCCACGCCGCAACGAGTACGGTCGCCAGCAACACCAGAAAGCGGTTGTGGATCGACCAATGAATGATGCGGGCAATCATCGCTGGCCTCCGCCGACAGGCTCGACCTTCGTCAACTGGTATCCCTCATCGGTCTGCCGGAACACGAAGTGCAGCGTCTGACCCGGCTTCACGTCGGCAAAGGCCGTGGGCGACGATTTGCCGAATGCCATGGTCATCGCCGGCCAGCCGAGCGCCGGTACGGGTTGATGCGAAAACGTGATGCCCTCGGCCGTGACCGATTCGACCTTGCCCGTGGTTTCGTACGTCTGCGACGCCCCCGACCCGGCTGCCGCCGATGCGCTGGCGGGTTTGTCCGGTGCCATGGGCGTTATGGGTGTCATCGGCGACCCGGCGTCTGCAACGGGCAACACCGATTTCAGGCTGGCTTCCGAGTCGATGAGGAACTGGCCCGACGCCACGACGCGCTGGCCGTCGCTCAGTCCGCTGACGATTTCCGTGTCGTTGCCGAAGTCGCTGCCGACCGTGACGTTGACCGGTTGCAGGAGGCCGTCAGCGTTCTGCACGATCACAACCGTGCGTTTGCCGGTGGCGATGACCGCCTCGGAAGGCACGAGCAAGCGTGGGGCCGTTGCTTGCCCGGCGATGCGAACCCGGAGCCACATGCCGGGCGTGAGCTTGCCGTCGGCGTTGTCGAGTTCGAGGCGGGCGGCCAGCGTGCGGCTGTTCGGATTGATGCCGGGCAGAATTTCGCGAATCCGGCCGGTGAGGTGTTGTGACGCGTCGGTAGCCAACGTAGCGTCGACGGTCATGCCCGGTTGCACGCGCGTGGCCATCGCCTCGGGAATGTCGACGATGACCCAGAGCTTCGCGAGGCCAGCGACCTTCGCCAGCGTCTGTCCCGGCGTGACCATCGCGCCGTTGCGCACGTTCAACTCAGTCAGCACGCCGGCACGCGGGGCGGGCAATACGACATGGGTTTGCACAGTGCCGGTCCGATCCAGCGCTGCAATCAATCCGTCGGGAATGGACAAAGCGCGCATGCGGGCACGCGCAGCGGCGAGCATGCCGTCGTCCATGTGACTGCGTTTGAGCGCGAGGTATTCCTCTTGCGGCGGCAGCCAGTCCGGCACGTACAGTGACGCAATCGGAGCGCCTTGCTTCACCCGTTGCATCGGCGCACTCGCATACAGTCGGTCGATGTAGCCGGTCACGCGCGACTGGACAACATCCGCCTGCGACTCGTCGAACTGGGTACTGCCCACCGCCTCGAAGCTTTCGCTCACCGCCTGCCTGCGCACTGTGGCATAGCGGATGCCCAGATTCTGCTGTAGATCGGCATTGATCTTGATACCGTTCGAGGCCGCTTCGTCGGCATAGACGGGCACCAGTTGCATGTCCATGAAGGGCGACTTGCCGGGCTTGTCGAAGTGCTGATTCGGTTGCATCGGGTCGTGCCAGTACAGCACTTTGCGCGTGGCAGTACCGGTCGGCGCGGCGTCGGCCTTGCCGTCAGCCATTGCGGTTGCCGACACCGGCGCCGTTTCGCGCTTGCCTGCGACATAGCCCGCGCCGAGCAGCGCAGCGGCGGCAAATAATCCGGCGATGCCGATGACCAGAGGTTTCTTGTTCATATTCGTCTCCCTCATTGGTCCGCCGCCATGCTGGGCGGGACCACTTGATATTCGAGTTGGGCCCACGCCAGCGAGGTGTCGCGCTGCACGTCCAGCGCCTGCAACTGCGCTTCCAGCTGCGCGCGCTTGGCCGCGAAGATGTCGGTCAGCGCGCCGTTACCCGCCTGATAGGCGGCGGTGGCCAACTGCACTCGCTGGTCGGCGGCAGGCAGCAGCGTGCCGTTCAGATTGGCCAGACGCTGGTGGCCGTTCTCGATGAGGGTGGCGAGGTTGTGGATGTCGGCTTGCACTTGCCGTTGCGTGTCCTCGTACACCAGCCGTGCACGAGTGCCCAACTCGGCCTTTTCCGCCACATCGCGGTCCTGACGGCTGCCCCGGTGGATCGGCAGGGGAATGCTCACGCCGACCGACACCATGTTCGAGTACTGGCTGCCGCGTTGCTGATACGCGACTTCCCAACTCCAGTTCGGCGTGCGGTCGCTGCGTGCAACCGAGGTATCGGCGTCAGCGGCAGCAATGTCGGCTTCGGCCGAAATCAGGGCAGGCTGCACCCGATCCAGCTGTTCGGGCGGTAACGACGGCACCGCCGAGTCGGTGGCGGGCGGGGCGCCGACCACATCGCCGACCGTGGCCGTGGTCCAGCGAGACAAGGCGATGAGCGTGGACTGGAGCGTTTGCTGCGCTTTGAGGCGTTGATCCTGCGCCTGACCTAGCATCGCCTGCGCTTGTGCCACGTCGGCCGCCGAGGCTTTGGCACCGCGATACGACGCCCGCGTCGCGCCCAGTTCGTGGGTCATGTGCATGACCAGCGCCTGCTGCAACGTGAGGGCCCGTTTGGCATAGACGGCATTGAGCCATGCCGTCGCGGTCTGCTGCCGGACATTGGCCACCTGCATGAGATACGCCGCGCGATCGCGGTCGACTCTGCGGTTGCCCAGCGCGGTGCGCAGTTGCCGCTTCTCAGACGAGACCCACTCCTGTTCGATGCCGATACGGCGCATCGTCATGAAGTCCTGCCCGACGGTAAAGCGCTGGTCGCCGTTGATGGGCAAGTTGTCGATGCCGGCCTTGAGCATCGGGTCGGGCAGTTGCCCGGCTTTCACGGCGGCCTCGGCACTGGACCGGACGGACGCCTGCGCCGCCTGCATGCTGGCAGAGCGTGTCACTGCCGACTGAAGCGCGGCTTCAAGCGTGAAGGGGACGGATTGTGACGCGCTGCTCGCTTGCGCGAATGCACTGGGTGCACTGGCGCCAACGAGAGCGAGCGTGATGAAGAGAACGCACGAGTGCGTTCGGGTGCGCCAGCGAATGGACGCACCGGGAATCGGATGCATGGTAGAACCCCGAATCGACGAACCCCATAGGGATTCGCGCTCCGCATGGAGCAACTTCGCCGCTTGCGCGACGAACCTTGATCAAAAACTGGCTGGGGTCAGAGCGATGTGGGTGGGCGCCACGGGCCGTCGGGTTCGCGCACGCTGAGGGTGTCGGCGTAGGCGAACGTGACGGCCGTCATGGGGCCGAAGGGGCGGGTGGCCGACGGCAGGTCGACCGGGTGATACAGGCTGCCCAGTTGGCACTGGGTGGTGGCCTTGCAGAACGGCGCTTTGAGCTTGACGCCGTCGGGGGCTTTCATGGAATCGCAGCCGGCCATATCAGTGCCCATGGCTGCCATCGCGACCATATCGCCGTCATCCATCGACGTCGACATCTGCATCGGACAAGCGCCGGTCAAGCCGCTGGCCGCCAGCCCACTGATGGGCAGCACGGCGCAAAGCAGAAAGAGGCAGCAAATCCGCAGGAATTTCATCGTGCGGAGTATAGCAGTCCGTTATCTGCGTTGGCTGGGATTTCGATGCCCATGGCCTGTTGTGGATGACTTATCGCCTAGTTGAATCATTCACTCATCTGCCGCGTAGCGTTGCCGGGCCGATTGCAGCATGTACAGCGTGATGCGCTTCACTTCCGCCTGACTTTCGGCGATATGGGCCTTGATCCTCGATTGCGCGAGCGCGACGTTGCCGTCCTGAATGGCGTCGAGAATGGCCGCGTGTTCCTCGTAGGTTGCGGCAATGCGGGGCACTTTCGTAAAGTCCAGCCGGCGGATGATGCGAATGCGCTCGGTGACGTCCTGATGCATGCGCGACATCTCGATGTTGCCCGTCGCCGCCACGAGTCCCGCGTGAAAGGCTTCATCGAGCGAGGCTACGGTTGCCGGGTCGCCTTCGCGCTGCTCCGGTGCCACGCACCAGATGGCGCGCAAGGCGGCCAGCGACGGCACCATCGCGCCTTCGATGATGCGGGCGATGGCGGCCGACTCCATCACGATGCGAATCTCGTACAGGTCTTCGAAGTACTTGAAATCGAACGCGCGGACTTGCCACCCGCTCTTGAAATGAACATCGACGTACCCTTCGCGCTGCAACCAGAACAGCGCCTGCCGCACGGGCGTCCGGCTGATTTGCATGCGGGTGGCGACGTCGCCTTCGCTGAAGCGGTCGCCGGGCAGCAGACGAAAGTCGAAGATATCGGCTTTCAGCGACGCATAGACCTGTGCCGCAATCGAGTGGGCACTGCTCGCCGGACCTTGCTTCTCCGGCAGAAGGGCATTGTTTTCGTTCATGGCAATGGCACGTAGTGAAGGGGGCAGCAAACAAAGGGTCAGCTAAGCGAGACGAGCGGATCGCCCGCGTGAATCATCATGCCGGGACGGCAGTGGAACGTGTCGACGATGCCGTCGCGCGGGGCCGCAATATGGAATTCCATTTTCATCGCCTCCAGAATCAGCAGCGGATCGCCGGCGCTCACCCGTTCGCCCGGCTGCGCGACCAGCTTCCACACGCTGCCGCTGATATCGGCCGCGACCACCGAGCCGTCGATACGAATCTCGGCCGCCGGGTCGCCGCGTTCGGCGGCCTTAGGCGCGTGTGCCGCTTCGTGATTCCACCGCTGGACCTCGGCATCGAACGCCGACTTTTGTGCCGCCTTGAAGGTTGCCAGCTCGGGCGCGATGCGTTCGAGAAACGCGTTGTACTCGCCCAGATCGAAGGTCTCGTCTTCGATACGCACGCTTTGACGGCCCTCGCGGAAGTCCTGACGAAGCTTGTCGAGTTCGGCTTCCGTGACCGGATAGAAGCGCACCTGATCGAAGAAGCGCAGCAACCACGGCTTGCCGTCGATGAACACCTCGTTCTTGAGAAACTTGTTCCAGATCGGCAGCGTGCGCCCGACGAGCTGATAACCGCCCGGCGAATCCATCCCGTAGATGCACATGTACACGCCGCCGATGCCCACCGTGCCCTCGGCGGTGTAGGTGCGCGCAGGGTTGTATTTCGACGTCATCAGGCGATGGCGCGGGTCGACCGGCACGGCACACGGGGCGCCGAGATAAACGTCGCCCAGCCCCAGCACCATATAGCTGGCCTCGAACACGGTGTTACGCACGTCGTCTGGCGTCGCGAGCCCATTGATGCGGCGGATGAACTCGGTATTGCTCGGCAGCCACGGCGCGGTGTCGCGCACCGACTGCCGGTAGCGGGCGACGGCGTCGAGCGTGGCGGCGTCTTCATAGGCCATCGGCAGATAGACGACGCGGCTCGGCACGCGCATCGTCCGAATGTCGCTCAGCGCGTCATCGGTCGCGGCGACAACGCTAACGAGTGCCCGTTGATCGATTACCCGGCTGTCGTAACGAATTTGCAGCGAGCGTACGCCGGGCGACAGTTCGAGAATGCCGTTCTGCGCTTGCTCGCGCAGCGACGTCATGAGCGCGTGGATACGAAAGCGCAGGTTGAGATCGAGCACGTTCTCGCCGAATTCCACGAGTACGTGCTTGTCGCCGGCTTGGCGGATCACCGTCTTGGGGCGTTCGCCGTGGGCCGCCGTCTCGTGCAGGATCGGCGATGCACCCGGCGACGTGAAGCGTGGGGTCAAAGCGGTAGCAACGCCATTCATGTCGAAGCCGTGTTCGAGCAGCGCGTCTTGCGCGCGTTCGAGCACCAACGCGTCATCGAACGACATCGGCCGAAAACGGATCTTGTCGCCCGGTTTGACTTGGCCTACCTTCCACAACTCGGCTTTCGCGATGGTGACGGGGCAAACGAAGCCGCCGAGGCTGGGGCCGTCGCGAGTGAGAATCACCGGCATGTCGCCCGTGAAGTTGATGCTGCCCACGGCGTATTCGCAATCGTGGATGTTCGACGGATGGAGACCCGCTTCGCCGCCGTCGGCACGCGCCCACTCGGGCGCCGGGCCATTGAGCCGGATGCCAAGCCGGTTCGAGTTGTAGTGCACTTCCCATTCGGCGTCGAAGAACGCGGCGATCGACGCCGGGGTAAAGAAGTCCGGTGCGCCATGGGGGCCGTAGAGCACGCCGATGTCCCACGTCTTGCCGTAGGCCGGCACCCACGCTTGCGGTAGTGCCACCGGGGCATGCCGGGGCGTGAGGTCGGCGGTTGCCGGGGCCGCCGGGTCGGCAATCGGCAGGATGTCGGAGGGACGCAGGGTGCGCCCGCCATGTCCACCGAACTGCCCCAAGGCGAACGTGGCACGACTGCCGAGATACACCGGTACGTCGAGCCCATTGCGCACGGCGAGATACGTGCGGCAGCCGCTGAGCGTCTTGCCCATGCGCAGCGTCTGGCCGGACTTGACGGTAATCGGCGCCCAGAACGCGACGGGTTCGCCATCCAACGTGGCATCGGTCGGTGCGCCGGTCAGTGCGATGACGGCGTCGTGCCAGAAGCGCAGCGTTGGGCCGACGACGGTCGCCTCGATGCCCGCGGCCTGAGCCACGTTGCCGACGATGGTGTTGCCCACGCGAAACGCCCAGTCGTCCATTGGGCCGGACGGCGGCACGCCGATGTCCCAATAGCCGACGCGGCCCGGATAGTCCTGCACGGTGGTGTAGGTGCCCGGCTCGATGACTTCGATGGCGTTGGGCGCGTAGGCAAACGTGTCGAGCGCACGCGTCGAGACATGGCCGGTGCCGAACGCCTCGGAGGCCACCACGGCGCGAAGGTAATCAAGGTTGGTCGCGATGCCGCCAAGGCGCGTCTGCGACAAGGCCTGTTGCAGGTTGGCGATGGCCGCTGGGCGATCGTCGCCATACGCGATGATCTTGGCGATCATCGGGTCGTAATGCGCCGAGACTTCCGTGCCGGTGGATACCCACGTATCGACGCGAACGTCCGCCGGGAAGTTGGCCTCGGTCAATACACCGGGGCTCGGTGCGAAGTGCTTCAGCGGATTCTCGGCGTAGACGCGCACTTCGATGGCGGCGCCACGCCCCGTGACGTCCTGCGTCAGTGAGGGCGGTTCACCCGCTGCCGTGCGGATCATCCATTCCACCAGATCGATGCCGGTGACTGCCTCGGTAATGGCGTGTTCCACCTGAAGCCGCGTGTTGACTTCGAGGAAGTAGAACTGCGCCTGCGCGGCGTCGTATATGAACTCCACCGTGCCGGCGGACCGGTAAGCGACCGATTGACCGAGCCGGCGGGCAGCGGCCAGCAATTGCTCTCGTATCTCGGCGGGCAGATTGGGCGCGGGTGTTTCTTCGACGACTTTCTGGTTACGCCGCTGCAACGAGCAGTCGCGCTCGCCCAGCGTGATGACGTTCCCTTGGCCGTCGCCAAAGATCTGCACTTCCACGTGGCGGGCCCGGTCGACAAAGCGCTCGACGAACACGCCTGCGTTGGCGAAGAACGATTTCCCCAGACGTTGCACGGATGCGAAGGCCGCCGTCAGTTCTGCCGCGTCGTTGCAACGCGTGAGCCCGATGCCACCGCCCCCGGCGGTGCTTTTGAGCATCACCGGATAGCCGATGGCATCGGCTGCTGCGTGCGCGGCATCGATGTCTTCCAGCAAACCGGAGCCCGGCGTCAGCGGCACGCCGGCTTGTTCCGCCAACGCTCTGGCGGCGTGCTTCAGACCGAACTGCGACATCTGCGCGGGCGTCGGTCCCACGAAGGCGATGCCTTGTGCCTCGCATTCGGCGGCAAAGTCAGCGTTCTCCGAGAGAAACCCGTAACCGGGAATGATGGCCTGCGCGCCGCTCGACTTTGCCGCAGCCAGGATCAGATCGGTGCGCAGATAACTCTCGGCTGCCGTGTTGCCGCCGAGTGGAATGGCGATGTCGGCAGCAGCGACGTGCAGGCTGTTGCGGTCAGCATCCGAATAAACCGCGACGCTGCGAATGCCCATGCGCGCCAGCGTGCGGGCGATGCGGCACGCGATCTCGCCACGGTTGGCGATCAGAACGGTATGAAACATGGCGGGCTCCGGGGTCAGTGCGCGGTCGCGGTGGCGATGTTGCGCATCGCTTGCAGGTAGTCGGCCCAGCCGCCGTATTCGGTAATGTCTTTCGCCTCACGGAGTGCAAACGGCTCGCAGATGAAGCCCTTCACGTGTCGGCCGTCGGCGAGTTCCAGCGTGCCGATGCCCAGCGGCGCCGGAATGCCTGCGACAAACGTGCCAAACGCGTCGGCGGGCACATCCCACAACTCGACGCGTATCGCCGCGCCGCTGTCGGCACGGGCCAGCCCGGGCTTGGGGGGCGTGGTGTTGGCGAGGGCGTAAAGCCGGTAGTCCGCGCTGGTCGTCGTGGCTTCGACGAAGCGCGCGTTGCGTGACGTCAACTCATGGTTGAGCGGCATGCCGCGCAGATGGGCACCGACGACGGCCACGCGAATGGTTGCCGAGCTATCGGCACGCGCAGGAATCGACGCGTCCTTCGGCAGCGGCAGGCCAGTCGCGCCGCGCGACAGTTCCGTGCGTTGATGCCACTTGGCCGCGTAGGCGGCGAGCGCGCGTTCGCACCACGCGTCGGCGATCAGCGTGATACCGAACGGCAGGCCGTCGCTTCGCAGACTGGCGGGCACAGAGATGGCGCTCCAGTCCAGCAGATTGACGAAGTTGGTGTACTTGCCCTGATTGCTGTTCAGGCGCACGGGGTCGTCGAGCAGTTCGGCGATTCGGTAGTGCGTAGGGGCTGTGGGCACGAGCAGGGCGTCGAACTGCGCGAGGAGGGCGTCGGCACGCCGCTTGAGGTCGGCAAGGCGATACACACCGTCGAACGCATCGGCGGCGGAGAACTGCGTCGCCTTGAAGATGATGTCGCGCACGACTGGATGAATGTCGGCCTCGTTCGACTGGGCGAAGTCGCGCACGGCGGCATATCGCTCGGCGACCCATGCGCCGTCATATAGCAATGCCGCGACCTCGTCGAACAGCGAGAAGTCGATCGGCACGCAGGTCGCGCCTTGCGCCTGCATGGCGGCCACGGCGTCGCGGAAGGCTTGCTCGGCCAATTTGTCGCCGAAGAATTCGGGCTGCTGGGGAATGGCAAACCGTGGGGCGTCAGGCATGCGCCACGCCAAGGCGGCCGATGGCGCTTCACGCGACAGGCCGTCGGCGACATCGAGCGCGGCGGCGACGTCGTACACCCGCGTGGCATCGCTGACCGTCGTCGCAAAAACAGACACGCAGTCGAGCGTGCGGCAGGCGGGCACCACCCCGGTATTGCTGAATGCACCGCGCGTGGGCTTGAGGCCGACGATGTTATTCAGCCCTGCCGGCACACGGCCGGAACCTGCCGTGTCGGTACCCAGCGAGAACGGAACCAGACCGCGCGCGACCACCGAGGCCGAGCCTGAACTGGAGCCGCCACTGATGTAATCGGGATCGAACGCGTTGGTGGGAATGCCGTAGGGGGAGCGCACGCCGACCAGACCGGTGGCGAACTGATCTAAGTTGGTCTTGCCGATGACGATAGCGCCTGCGTTGACCAGTCGCGCGATGACGGTCGCGTCGCGATCCGGGGTGTAGGCAAAGGCCGGGCAGCCGGCCGTCGTGTCGAAGCCGAGCGCGTCGATGTTGTCCTTGGCGGCAAACGGCACGCCGTAGAGCGGCAGCTTGTCGTGGTCGCCACCCGCAGCGGCCAACCGATCGGCAAGACGCGAGAGTTGGTCCGCGAGTGCTGTTTCCGATACCACGGAGATCCATGCCGGGTCGGGGGCAAGCAACGTCTGACGCAATGCAGTGAGCAAAGCTTCCGGGGTTGCCCCGCCGCGATACGCCTCAAGCCAGTCGCCGATGGTCCATCCACGCATTTGGTACTCCTTCTTGTGTACAAGTTTGCTTTTGTATTAACAAGAAGCGTGCCAAGGCTTACGGGTAAAGGCTTTGGCGGTTTTGCGGGCGAAGTTGGTGCGTTGTGGTCGCGCGGTTTTTGTTCGTGTTGGTGCGCGCGGGCACCATGGGCACGCGCGCGCACCTCGAACGAGCCGTATTGCACCAAAGCCAGACCGGCTACCTTGAAAGCGAGTATTGCGTGAGTGACTGCGGTTCCGTAATGTGTGCTCAGGTTCGGTGAATCGCGCGCAGACGGCGGAAAACCAAACCGGAATCAGGGCCGCAACTCGTAGGTCGTGTATGTCAATTCACAGGGAGTGTGAGATGCCAGTACAACAACGCGATGTGGCAAGACAGGTGTGGAATGCTTTCGCCGCCGGTTTGCTGTTGGCAAGCGTTGGCGCGCAGGCCGAGCCGTTGCAACTACCGACGGTGAAGGACGCGGAGCAGACACGATTGTTGCGGGAGGCCGACGCCCAGTACCAACGTTATGCGGATTCGAAGAACGTGTTCTTCTACGTCGACACCGCCCGATTGGGCGATTGGCCTTGTCAGGTACCCGCGGCCCAACTGACGTCGTTGACGGGAACCTCCGATTACTCGGCCGGCGACGGCCCGGCGGGTTACGGTCATCGCTACACCAACGTGGTGGTTCGCCCGGTATCGGCCAGTTGCAAAGCCGGCAAGCTGGACGGACAAGTCGAGTTGGTCTACGAAGCGGTGCGCGAGTCGTGGGGGCCGAGCTATCGCGGGAGTTCTCAGCAGACCGGGCGCGTCGTGGCAGAGATTGCGGACGGCAAGGTGGTGCATCGGCTGGAGCTGCGCAAGTCGGTCGAGGGGTCGAAAGACGGCGGCGGGACCGCTATCCCGACGACGGCGGTCGCCAGTAGCGCCGAAGCGCCCGTGGGCGATTTCATGAATAGCGCGACAATTCTCGTGACAGGAGACGGATCGAGAGTCTTCCTGAAGCGCCCCGTGAAGACGGCGCGCGGCCCGCGTCTTGAGAAGGCGTTCTACATCGGCACGACATTGATTGCCGTCGACCATGCCGATGCCAACGGTACGCCCGACGGTCTCTCGGTCAGCTACAAGGGCGGTACGGAGACCAAAAGCTGCATGAGCCAAGGCAAGCCCGCCGATATGAAGGTCTGCGGGAAATAGTGACGGCGCCGACGATGACGGGATGAAACACGAAAGCCAACGTGGGCGGCCACGTTGGCTTTCTTTTTGATCGCTCAGCGCTTATTTATCTTGCTCGTGGCTCATGGCCGCCGTGGCGAGTGCCGTGGCCACGGCCGGCGCCGCCTCCTTGCGCTCGCTGTACCGGTCCGTCAGATAGTCGGAACGGTCACGCACCAGCAGCGTGAACTTGAACAACTCTTCCATGACGTCGACAACCCGGTCGTAATAGGGCGAGGGCTTCATGCGGCCATTTGCATCGAACTCCTGATACGCCTTCGCCACCGACGACTGGTTCGGAATCGTCACCATGCGCATCCAGCGCCCGAGTACGCGCAGCGCATTGACCGAATTGAACGACTGCGAGCCGCCGCAGACCTGCATCACGGCAAGCGTGCGGCCCTGCGTCGGGCGAATACCGCCTATTTCGAGCGGCAGCCAGTCGATCTGATTCTTGAAGACGGCGCTCAACGTGCCATGACGTTCCGGACTGCACCACACTTGGCCTTCCGACCACTCAGAGAGCTTGCGCAGCTCGACCACCTTCGGATGATCGGCCGGCACGCTGTCCGTCATCGGCAACCCGTGCGGATCGAAGATGCGGGTCTCAGCCCCGAAATGCTGAAGGATGCGCTCGGCTTCCTCAACCAGCAAACGGCTGTACGACGTCTCGCGCAGCGAACCGTAGAGCAAAAGAATGCGCGGCGCATGGGTGCTGACGTCGGCGGGTTCGAGCTTGCGAAGGTCCGGCACATCGAGCGCCGGGTGGTTCACGTTGGGCATATCGAGGTTCATCCGATTCTCCGGCCTTGGGCGTCGATGACCGCTTCACCGTCTTCCTTGGTGAACGCGCCTTGTTGCGGCGACGGCAGGATATCTAGCACGCGCTCGGACGGACGGCAAAGGCGCACGCCCAGATTCGTCACGACGAACGGACGATTGATCAGGACCGGATGCGCGAGCATGGCGTCGAGCAACTGGTCATCGCTCAGCGACGGGTCCGCCAGACCCAGTTCGGCGTACGGCGTGCCTTTCTCGCGAATGGCCTCGCGCACGGTGAGTCCCGCGTCGCGAATCATGGTTTGCAAGGTATGCCGGTCGGGCGGCGTGTTCAGGTACTCGACGATCGTGGGTTCGATACCCGCGTTGCGAATCATCGCCAGCGTGTTGCGCGACGTACCGCACGCCGGGTTGTGAAGGATGGTGACGGACATGACGTTTCCTTAGTGCTTTGACTTGCTGCGCGGACGCATTGCGCAGATTTATTGCGCAGACTTACCGTGTTTCGTACCAGCGTTGCGAGCGGTTGACGACGGCGACCACGAGGAGCATGACGGGCACTTCGATCAACACGCCGACGACCGTGGCGAGTGCTGCCCCCGACTGAAAGCCGAAGAGACTGATCGCCGTGGCAACGGCCAATTCGAAGAAGTTACTCGCGCCGATCAACGCGGACGGACCGGCGACACAGTGCGCCACACCCAGCCTGCGGTTGAGCCAATAAGCCAGCCCGGAATTGAGCAGCACCTGCACGAGAATCGGGATCGCCAGCAGCAGGATGATCAGCGGTTGCTCGACGATGGCGTTGCCCTGAAAGCCGAACAACAGCACGAGCGTGGCGAGGAGTGCCGTGATCGAGTACGGCCCCAAGGCACTCACGACGCGTTGATATGTCGCGTCGCCACGGGCGAGCAGCGCCTTTCGGAGGATCTGCGCGATCACCACGGGGATGACGATGTAGAGGCCGACCGAGATCATCAAGGTGTCCCACGGGACGGTGATCGACGACAGCCCGAGGAGCAGCGCGACCACCGGGGCGAAGGCGACGATCATGATGGCGTCGTTGAGCGCTACCTGCGACAGCGTGAAATACGGGTCGCCTTTGCAAAGCTGCGCCCAGACGAAGACCATGGCGGTGCACGGGGCGGCGGCCAGCAGAATGAGGCCCGCGATGTAGCTGTCGATTTGATCGGACGGCAGCCACGCGGCAAACAGATGGCGTATGAAGATCCAGCCCAGCAGCGCCATCGAGAACGGTTTGACGAACCAGTTCACAAACAGCGTGACGCCGATGCCACGCCAATGGCCGGTCACTTGCCCCATGGCGCTGAAGTCGATCTTGATCAGCATCGGGATGATCATCACCCAGATGAGCAAGCCCACGGGCAGATTCACCTGTGCGACTTCCATCGCCCCGACCGCGTGGAAAATACCCGGCAGCCATTGCCCTAGCAGGATACCGGCGACGATGCACAGCGCGACCCAAGCCGTCAGATAGCGCTCGAAGAAACCGATGGCGTTGGACGGGGCTGCCGACGATGGCGATGCGGGTGTTGGTGTAGTGCTCATGACTTGGGCTTCATCGGGACGGTGCAAACCGAATCGGGCAGGCACGGAACGCCGCCGCAGCAGTTTTCCGTGAGATAGCCGAGCAGGCCGTTCATGGTTTCGAAGCGCGCCATGTAGATGATGGAGCGGCCGTCTTGGCGGCTCGCGAGCAGGTCGGCGCGGTGCAGTTCCTTGAGATGGAACGACAGCGACGACGCGGGCATGTCCATCAACTCGGCGATGCGGCCGGCAGGCAAACCGTCAGGCCCCGCCTGCACCAGCAGCCGGAACACCGATAGACGGACGGAGTGAGCAAGCGCAGCCAGCGCTTCGAGGGCGTTATTCGTTTCCATGTTTCGAATATAGTCGAAACATGGAAATATCTCAAGGATGAGATTGAACGGGCTGTGAAGGCTTATGCGCTGGCGGTACCGGGTGCCCCGGGGGATTTGGATGTGCCGGCGCGCTGCCGCAGTTCGGTAACCCGGCCATCAAGCGTTTCATCAGCGGTTCGTTGTGCCGCGACGAGCCGTTGCAATGCGGTCTCGTCGTCGATGAGGCTCGCCTCGGATTGGCGAAGCAGTTCCGCCATGTCGTGCGCAGACGGGCCGCCACCATGACAGCGGCGCGCCACGGCCTTGCGCGGGTCGAGCGCGCTGGCAATTTCGTCGCGCGTCAGCGTAAGGTCCCGGCCGCTCGCTTCCAGCGCCGCACGCGACACCAGCTCGGGGCCAATCTCGTGGATCGGTACCTGCGCCTCCAAGGCGAGCCGCACCACACGGCCGGTGATGTGATGAGCCTCTTTAAACGACAGCCCCACGGATTGCACGAGGTGGTCGGCAAGGTCGGTCGCGGTCGCGAAGTTGGCGCCCGAGAGCGCCAGCATGCGCTCGACGTTGGGTTCGGCGCGCTCTACGATATGCCGCACAACGGGCATCAGCAAATTGAGCTCATCCAGACCTTGCCAGACCCAATGCAGGCTGTCGGCGTTCGCATCGAGCACATGGGAGTAGGGGGCAGCGCGGAACGCACCGAAGGCCGTCACCATCGCGCCGAGCAAGTGAGCCTGACGCCCCTTCACGAACTCGAGAACGGCTTGATTCTTCTTCTGCGGCATGATGCTCGACGTGATGGCGAGCGAGTCGGGCAACGTCAGCGTGCCGAATTCGAACGTCGACATCGTGTAGAAATCCTGCGCCATGCGCCCGAAGGTCGTCGAGACGAAGAGCGCGGCCGTGAGCAACTCCAGAATGGCGTCCTTGCTGGCGACGGCGTCCAGTGCATGCGGCATCGGGCCTGAGAAGCCGAGCAGCGCCGCAGTCAATTCGCGATCGATCGCAAACGTGGTACCCGCCATCGCGCCGGCCCCCAGCGGACACTGATTCAGATGCGCGAAGGCCTGCGCGCCTCTCGCGAAGTCGCGCTGCAAACCGTTTTCGACACCAAGAAGATAGAAGCCGTAGGTGATCGGCTGCGCGTGCTGCATATGGGTGTAGCCCGGCATCACGCAATCGGCATAGGTCTTGGCGCGCTCGATCAGGGCACGGCGAAGCGCCAGCGTACCGGCCATCAGATCCCGTGCACTTTGTCTGGCGCGCATACGGTCCAGCGTGGACTGAAGGTCGTTGCGGCTGCGGGCCATGTGGAGGCGTCCGCCCACGTCTTGCCCGAGCCGTCGGATGACTTGCGCTTCGTAGTTGAAATAAACGTCTTCGAGCGAGCCGTCCAGCGTGAAGGCGTCCGGGCCTTCTTTCGCCAGCGCCTCGACCACGTTAAGCAGGGCTGCCGCGTGGTCGGCATTCAGCAAACCGGTGTCGGCCAGCATGACGACATGCGCTTCGTTGATCCGGCGCAGGTGCGGCAGCATCGGGCCAAACGCGCCCTCGATCCACGGCAGGAAGATGGCGTTCTGAACTTCTTGGGAAAGCGGTTCGTGTAACAGGCCGCTGACGAGCGATTCCATGTCGGCTCCTTGGTTGATGTTCACAACCTCATTAACGCTGGCCGACAGATATGCGGTCAAGTTACATTTATGACTCTGAAAAGTCGGAAAACTCATACCATGATGACGCTCAAACAGATCGAAGCCTTTCGCGCCGTCATGCTCGGCCGGAGCATGACCGAGGCCGCGAAACTGCTGTTCGTGACGCAGTCTGCCGTGAGCAAGATCATGCGCGAGTTCGAGGAAGAGGTTGGTTTCGCACTGTTTTCACGGCGAAAAGGCGGGCTGGTGCCGACCGCTGCGGCGACGGCGCTGTACACGCAGGTCGAGCGGGTGTTTGTGGGGCTCGATCAGGTGTCTCAAACCGCCGAGCGTATTCGGCAGCAGCATCAGGGGCAGTTGCGCATCGTGGCGATGTCGGCACTGTCGAGTGGTTTGCTTCAGACGGCGATTGCGCGGTTCCGGCAGCAGCATCCGAAGGTCGGCGTGTCGTTGGAAATCTACAATTCGAGCGAAGTCACCAATCTGGTGGCGTCGGGGTTGTTCGATATCGGCTATGCGATGACGCCGGTCGAGCGCGACAAGGTGAAAGCCGGCACGCCGTGGCGCGTGAACTGCGTGTGCCTGCTGCCGCCGCGTCATCGACTGGCGAGAAAGCGCGTAGTGACGGTGCGCGATCTTGAAAACGAGCCTTTTATTTCCTTCGCTCCGGGCAACACGACGCGGCTTGCCGTCGACAGCCTGTTCAAGTCGGAGAACATCCGCCGCCAGACGGAAGTCGAGGCCAGTTGGTCGATCGCCGTGAGTGCGATGGTGGCCAAGGGCCTTGGCGTCGCGATCATCGACCCGTTTACCGCAGAGGTGGCAAAACAGTGCGGCTGCATCGTCCGGCCGTTTCAGCCGGCGATCGAGTTCACGTTCGCTGAACTGCGTGCGCTTCGGGCGGCGGCAGACCCACTGGCCGATGCGTTCAGTGAAACCGTTCGTGACTGCCTAGGCCCATACGTCAGCGAATGAGCGCGCGGGCCGATGTCGTTCGACATTTGCGGCGGCGGTTTTTCAGTGCGCAGCCACCGGGCCACTTGCGGCGTTCTTGTCGGGTTTCGTGAACCAGATCAGCGGAATGATCAGCACGAAGATCACGCCGGAGATCCAGAAAATATCGTCCAGTCCCAGCATGACCGCTTGAAGATTCAGGCTGTTCTCGATAGACGCCAGCGCCTGCGCGTACGAGAACCCGTTCACGGTCTGCAAGGTATTGATGGTGGACTGGACCGACGGGCTGCCGACAACGATCTGCTCGGTGAGGCGCGCATGGTGGAGGATGGTGCGGTCGCTCCATGCCGTGGCCGTCAGCGAGGTGCTCATCGCACCGCAGAACGTGCGGACAAAGTTCGACAGGCCAGCCGCCGCGGGGATCTTCTCTGGCGGCAATCCGGACAGCAGAATCGCGGTCAACGGGACGAAGAAGAGCGCGGTCGGAATGCCCTGCAACAACGTGGGCAATACCAGCGAGCGCATGTCGATACCCGTGGTGAATTGCGCACGCATAAAGAACACGCCGGCAAAGCCCACGAAGGCCAGCGTGGCGAGTATGCGCAGGTCGGTTTTCGGGATGATGCGCCCGAGCATTGGCGTGAGCAGGACGGCGAAGATCCCGAGCGGCGCGGTGGCGAGACCCGCTTGCAGGGCGGGATAGCCGAGGTACTGCTGCATCCACTGCGGCAACACGACGAGATTCGCGAAAAAGATGCCGTACGCCACGGAAATCGCCACGGTGCCAGCGAGGAAGTTGCGGCCTTTGAACAGCCGCAAATCGACAATCGGGTGCGCGTCGGTGAATTCCCAGATGATGAAGAAGGCGAACCCGATCACCGCGACCAGTCCGAGCACCACGACGGTCGTCGAATGGAACCAGTCGAGATCCTTGCCTTTGTCGAGCATGATCTGCAACGCCGCGACCCACATCACCAGCAACGACAGGCCCACCACGTCAATCGGCAGCTTGCGGCGCTCGGACTCGCGATCGCGGTAGATGATCCACGTCACGGCGGCGGCGAACAGGCCGACGGGGATGTTGATATAGAAGATCCACGACCACGAGTAGTTGTCGGTCATCCAGCCGCCGAGGGCCGGGCCGGCAATGGGGCCGACGGTGGCGGTCATGGCCCAGAGCGCCAGCGCCGTCGAGCTTTTCTGCTTCGGATAGGAGCCGAGCAGGATCGCTTGCGAGAGTGGTGTCATCGGGCCGGCGACGGCACCTTGCAGTACGCGCGCAGCAAGCAGTGTCGGCAGGTTCGGCGCAATGCCGCACAGCCACGACGATAAGACGAAAAGCAGAATCGAGATCACGAACAGCCGCACTTGCCCGACGCGCTGGGTCAACCAGCCAGTCAGCGGGATCGACACCGCGTTGGCTGCCGCGAACAGCGTGATGACCCAAGTGCCTTCGTCGACCGAGACCCCAAGATTTCCGGAAATCGTCGGGATGGCGACGTTGGCGATCGAAGAATCCAGCACGTTCATGAACGTTGCCAGCGCCACCGCGAAACTGGCGAGGGCCAGCTTGCCGCCTTTGAGCGGAGGCGGTTCAGCAGGTTTGAGCAGGGCTGGTGCCGGTTCTGAAGAGGAGCTTATTGTCTTATCAATGTCTGACATGTCAGATAAATTCCGAAAAAAACGCGCGGGTCAGTCGCCCACGAATTTTTTGAGCAAGTTGAGAAACTGCTTGAACTCTTCGGCGGAGAAGTCCTTCAGCCGGTGATTCAGGACGTGCGGTGCAATGTCGGGAATTTGTTCATCGACCTGTTTGCCAGCCGGCGTCAGTGCCAGATTCACGACGCGGCGGTCGTCGGTGCTGCGATGGCGGGAGATGAGACCTTTGGCTTCGAGCTTGTCGAGCATGCGCGTGGTCGACCCGGAATCCAAGGCGAGCATCTTGCTCATTTCAAGCGGGGTGGTGATCTCGCCGACGCCCAGCGTGCGCAAGATGCCCATCTGCGGCCCGGTGATGTCGAGCGGCTTCAGTGCCTGATCCATTTCCGCCGCCAACAGGTTGCGGGCCTTGCTCAGGTAGAAACCGACGCTCTGTGTCAGCTGGAAGTTGTTGCGGTCGTAGTGATTCACGTCAGACCCGGACTCGGATTTTAATTGCCTGAACAGTATTTGATAAGTCAGGTAATGTCAAGCGTCTCCCAAGCGATGTTTCGATCCTCTCGAATCTGGTGAGTTGCAACTGCAATTGTAGGGTGGCATGATGCCATCGATTGCAATTGCAATCGTTTAATAAGTAAAAAGGAACCGATCCGATGACAATCCAGCTCTACGGTTTTTGGCGATCAAATGCGGCGTTTCGCGTTCGGGTGGCGCTTGCGCTCAAGAATCTGCCGTTCGAAGAAATTGAAGTCGACATTCTGTCGGGGCGTCAGTTTGACGCTGAGTACGCGGCGGTCAATGCGGAGCACGTGGTGCCCACGTTGGTCCACGACGGCCATCGTGTGTTTCAGTCGATGGCGATCATGGAGTACCTCGACGAGGCATACCCTGAGCCGCGATTGTTGCCGGAAGACTTGAAGGACCGGGCATATGCGCGGGCGCTGGCATCCGTGTCGATTGCGGACTCGCATCCGTTGACGGTGCCGCGTGTTCGCAAGCATCTCGGGCAGACGTTCGGCGCTGACGGCGCGGCCATTGAGGCGTGGTGCCGGCACTGGGTGAGGGAAGGGCTGGCGACGTACGAGCGGCTGTTGAGCCAACGGCCCGCTGAACCGTTTGCACTGGGGGGCGCGCCAACCCTTGCCGATATTGGGATCGCCGGCCAGATCGCGCTGGCCCATGTGTACGACATGGACCTCATCGCGTTTCCGAAGGTCGCCGCGTTAGGGAAGCAGTGTTTCAAGCTGCCGGCGTTTGCGCAGGCGCATCCGTTCGAGCAAGCGGGGTATCGGCGCCGGGGAAGTTGAGGGCAGGGCGTGCGGGCGTGCGGGCGTGATTATGCCGGCTGCGCCACTGCGGCCGTCGCCGGTGCGGTGGAGAAACGCTCACGCAGTTCTTCCAGACCGAGCGATGCGAGGACTTCTTCGAGGCGTTCGGCAGGACGGCGGCGCGGCAGATTCTTGTATTGCGCGATGATCAGCTCGTTCTTCATCGAGTGTTCCCAGCCGACCAATTCGGTGACCGTGACGTGGTAGCCATGGGCTTCCAGTTGCAGGCAGCGCAGCACATTGGTGATCTGGCTGCCGAACTCGCGCGTATGCAGGGGGTGGCGCCAGATTTCGGTGAGTGCGTTGCCCGCCAGTTGCTTGCCTTTGTGCTTACGCAGCACGCCGGCGACTTCGGCCTGACAGCACGGCACGAGCACGATATGGCGTGCCTGTTTGGCCAGCGCGAAACGGATGGCGTCGTCGGTGGCGGTATTGCAGGCGTGCAGTGCGGTAACGACGTCGATGGTCGACGGCAGCGCCGGTGACGTGATCGAATCGGCGACTGACAGGTTGAGGAACGACATTCCCGAGAAGCCCAGCCGTGCGGCCAAGGCTTGCGAGGTCGTGACAAGTTCCTCGCGGGTTTCGATGCCGTAGATGTGCGAGTCGTCGGCGAGCGCTTTGAAGAACAGATCGTAGAGGATGAAACCGAGGTACGACTTGCCGGCGCCGTGGTCGGCGAGCGTCACGCGGCCTTTTTCGGTTTTGACTTCTTGCAGCAGCGGTTCGATGAACTGGAACAGGTGGTAGACCTGCTTGAGCTTGCGCCGGCTGTCCTGATTCATCTTGCCGTCACGCGTCAGGATATGGAGTTCCTTGAGCAGCTCGATAGACTGACCGGGGCGGATTTCGTGGGTATTCGACATGTGCGGACTAAGTAAGCTGCGGGGACGTCAGGCGTCCTGGAAACCGACAGTTTACCGAAATTAGGGCGCGGGCCTGTGTGAGCGGCGAATTCGTGCGAGTTTTTGGCGCTCAAACCCAGATGACGGGGGCTCAGAAGATGTACAGGGAAAGTAGCAAGGCCGCGAGCGAGCCTAGGTAGAGACAGACCTTCAGTTTTTCCTTTCTTGCGTCGCGCTCGGACAGGACGGGAATGTACAAACCGAATCTTCTTCGTTGTTGCTGGCGTCGATAGATGTACGCCAGACCAACGACGCATACGATGTAAAAAATACCTTCTATAGCTCGCATGCCCAATCCCCGTGGTTGTTTGGATTCTCGTTTCAATGGAATCTAGCAGAGCGGGCGTTGAGCCAGCACTTCAAACACGTATTTGTTATTCGCAAACTTGGTGCCTGTTGCGGTTGTTGCGTCGCCCAAATTCATGAAATTATTGAGTGTTTTTGATTCAAGCGTTGCGGTCCGTTGCGTGCCTTAATCTATCGGGATTGTTGCACGGCGAATGCTTATGGCACGCAACACCTAAGTGGCGCCAATGGGCGTAACTTGGGTGTGATCGCGACCGACCAAAAGCAGCCGTAGCTGCGGACACGCCTCGCAGTATTCAGTACTTGTACGACCACTCATTGAGGTTGAAGTATCCCGCGGTCTGCATGTCCTGGATGCTTTTGTGATCCTCCTTCATGATTCTCCGGATTTGGTTCAGGATCGCAGGAATGGCATAGCGCCTCCGCACCGACTGGGGTAGCTCCGACACGACCTTAACCATCTCGTTTCCGTAGAACTTGGCGGGAAAGTCTTGTTCCGCCCGCATGATCTTCATGATTTCTGAGCCGGGTATATGAACTGGGACGTCGTCGATGGCCAAGCTCAGGCGCGAGAGCGGCCCGGACAACAAATGTGGCGTTGGCGGCGCAAGCCGAATTTTTTCAGTATCGGGGCTTCCCAGACCAGGACTCAGTTCCCTTTCGATAACGGACCGCAGGATCTCATTCGCGTCCATACCGGACTCGTCGAGCTCCAGCATGTAGAACTTCAAGAGCTCGTTGGTGTACAACATCCGGATCAGGTCCTGGACGCGATGCTCGCGCGCCTGTGCATAACGCAACTTGCGGCGCAACTCGAGCCTGTTACTCCGGTCTTGAGTAGACGCAGGGCCTGCCGCTAGTTTTTGGAGCTGCGCGACCGTCACGTCGGTCTCGCGCTGGCGCACAATGACGCGACCAGTCGGCCACTCATGAAAATCTTCGCCGAGTTCGGCAACGGCCAGATGCCAATCGTCCCCCGAGAGTTCGAGAGAGCCGCCACTTGTGTACCACGTCGCTAACAACGGAGAAAACTCGCCACGCCCCCCACGAAGCGGAAAATGTTTCATCGCCACTTGATCCAATCGGGCGACTCGACGCACGATTTCAGGCCAGAACAGGATTTCCACCTCAAACTGCTTGAGCTTCTTACGTGCTTCGTTGAGTGTCCGGACGTGCTTCTGCAGCGCCTCGTCCGGGACGGCCGTTGTCAGAATGTAAAGCTCTTTCAGCGCGGGCCTAAATTTCTCGGCTTCGCTGATCTCCTGATTGACCTCCTTCCTTGTCAGAGTTTTAGCTGGCCAGCGCGACTTTTTCTTGCACTGTAGGCCTACTGGGTAGATACCACCGCGGGCGGCAATGATGTCTACGCCGCACTGAGCCTGTCCGGCCCGCCCATGGCGAACCACTCGGGGATCACTCCACATAGCCTCCACGAGATCGGCACACAACTCCTCGAACTGTTCCCAGGACCTCGGTGGCGGATATTCGTAATTGACAAGTTCTGACATCTTCGCTCCTATCGCGAGTGTTTATTCCGGTTGAATTCTAAGCGACCGGCGAACCCATCTTGACGGGTGAGGTTTCAGCGCGTGGCAGGTGTCCAACGGTGCGGCAGCAGATCACTGATGGCGCTGGCGCGCTGTGTCGGTACCCGCCTAAGGGAGGATGGACTGCCGCTGGAATTAAGACACGTTTCGGCCTCACGCTGAAGCGCGCTCGAAGGCCTTGAGATTGATGCCGCCCCGTCTTGAGGCGGCCGGTGTCCACTTTGAGCGTCTTGATGCGCTTGGCCACTTTGTAGCGGCCTAATCGAGCCGGACACTAATGCAGGCGAATATTCTCCGCATGAAGGGGGCTCAGAGGCTTGCATAAAGTGCGGTTATCGAAGTTGCGGCAGGGTTGCCCAAATCGACTTTTCGAACGTAAAGGCTATGGAGGGAGGGCGGCCCCACCCAGGAGATTCGAGCCCCAGGTCAATTGGACCGAGAAAGAGGGCGAGATTCCAACCTTTCGGATGGACAGTGCTTCTGTATGCGACTCCGTCGAGCGGGCCTGCCGAAAACGCATAGTCGCGCATGAATTCGGTAACTACTTGCGACGGTAGATAGTCAATATGTACCGTATGATCTCGCGCGACGGGCTTCATAATGTCCTTCGCGAAGTCGTGTAGAAATCTTATGGTGAGAGCCGGGCGACGAGCGAATTCTGAAAACATGCCGGGCACATCTGGCAGGCGTCGAAGGTCGAGAATCTTTATAGGACGAGCAGTGCGCCAGAGGCCGAGCTTTGCCGAACTCGTGCGCGTCTCCTTCAGTGCGGTGGTCTGCGACGAAGCAAGGTATAGCATCGGAATCCCAGCGGGATTCATGCGATTGCTTTGAAGAGCGAACTGGGCCGGCGGCGGACCAAAATCCGACGCCTTCACGCGTAAGCCTTTTTCAAGGTCGGAGCGCGCGCGCCAAAACCCCAGTCCGGGAGGCAACTCCTTCACAAGCTCTAACTCTTCGGTTGTGTAAGCAATGTTGCTGAGCAGTGATGTGGGGGTGAGAGAGTCACGGTCGTCTCTCCCAGTAGCATGGAAAAAGAAGCGTCGTTCGTGCTTTACTGTACGACAGAACCTTTCCCAACTGGTCCAAAGAGCTTCGTCGAGGTCGAGTGTAGCAACGTCAAAGTCACACCAAGGTTCGTCCGTCATGCTGTTCGCAAGTGCGTTGTACAACCTTCCTTTATTGTCTCTCTCGGAAGTGATGCCAATCTTGTCGAGCACGTCCCATGAGTCCCAATGCGCTCCGAGGTATCCACCTTCAGCCGAACAATATCCAAGTTGATCGACGGCTCTACCGTAGTAGCGCCTTAGGCATCGCTCGATATGCTCAACGATTCGGTCAAACTCCGCCGTAGGAGAATCAAACTTGCAGCAGATATCGCATCCACGCGGCCCATCGTTGCTTCGTACCCATGCACGGAGATCTTGATCGGAAAAACACGAAGAGCAAACACGATTCGGGTTCATAAATAAGGGCGTAAAACTTGAAGCGCTGGTTGGCCATGTTGATTGATGATCGAACTGGCGGAGTCCAGTCGAAATGTGCCGTTCGCAAGTCGGGATGCAGTGGTCAAGATTGCTCTTTCGAGCGAATAAGGATCCGAAACGACTGTGCCATAAGGCGTGAAGTGTAGTGGTCGTGGTGACTTGGTTCAGTCGATCAAGTAGCTGTCGTCGAACTCAGGATCAACACTGAACGGATCGCGTAAGAAACGAATCTCGCCGACCTCCCGTGGTGCAGCGTCGAGCCGGGCAAGGGCGGCATTGATGTCGATGCACTGCTGCGGGTTAAGGTAGAACCGGTGAGAGTAAAGCCAGTTCATCGATACGTGATAGTTGTCAACCGAAGCTGCTACGAGTGCGCTGACATAGTCGTCTATCTCCTTACGGCTTTGGCGCGCTCTAACGACCGGGAACACATCGACAGTTCGGTCTTCCGACACGATGATTGCAAGCCTGCGAGCGGTTCCTGAGCGGACGTAGCGAACTGCCGAGTTGAAGCGAGATCCCCTTGATGGCGTGCATTGGTCGTTCGCAAGACCATCGAGAATGACACCGATCGCGTGGCAGTAGCCCTGTGGATCTATAAGAATTGAACCGTCAATAGCGCTTGCTTGTAGGAGAAGCTCGACGGACAACGCTACAGGCTGAATGCTTGTGCCTTGAGCATCTAACCGTAGAGCTTCTGACTCCGCGTCTTCCGCGATCACTATCATGCTTCCCATCTTCTGATGCGCAGCGGCGTTGAAGAGTTGCCAGAAGCGCGTACGTGTCGCTTCCGTTGACGTGGGAAACATGCGAGCCAAGTTGCTGATAAATACGTCCGATTCGATGATTTCACTAGGGAGTGACGGCTCCCCGTAGAGACTTCGTAGCAGCACAAGCTCTCCTGACCGTAATTCCCAAGTGTAGTGATCAAGGAAGTCAATCGTGAAGACACTTTGATCTTCTTGGTCATGAGAAGACAGAAGGTGCCCGAGGCCGTAGACGTACTCGCTGTCTGCGACGAGCGCTGCGGAGGGGCCGGCAAGTTGCAGCACCTTCCGGGTCCACCTGGGGTCATGAATCCGCACTGGCGTTTGGAAGCGCAAAAGGTACTCAATTCCAGGGTGCTGCGAGTTTGCGAGCAGGAGACGACCTACGCCCCGAGCTCCTTCGTAAAGCAGGGATGAGATTAGATTCAAGCGGTCGAAGAGATCTGTGTACATGTACCGATCGGAGATTGCCAATCCAGGCGTATGCATGAACGCCTTGGCTGCAAGACGTACGATCTCGTCCGCCTTTCGCATCTCTCCGCGCACGCTGCGTCCGGGATCTGGGCCTTCTAGCGCGCTGGTGGCTTCATCTAACACTGTTGATAACGCTGCATGGATCAAGCTGGGATAGCCACTTCCACGGTCAAATTTATCCTTCGGCACGCGCGCTTTGAGCGGAGGGAACTTGCGGAATAACGTCTCCGGAACCTGGATTACCGGCGCAACGTAAAAGTCACCGACTGGCCGAGCTTGGCCGACGAACGAACGGACACCTTGTCTTTCGTCAAACGGAATGAGTGCGCGGCGCACCGCAGTCGTCACAGAGTCCCGGCGCATCCACTCCGGCTTGTCGCGCATGCTCGCTTCATCGCCGTAAAACATGGTCTGGAGGTGATGATTCGAGTAAATTTTTTCGACATCGCTGACAAGTTCATCAAAGAGTACCAGTGGCCACTGGCCATCCGCGGGCTCTATGCACACAGGATTCGGATTCACGTGTCCGGGCCTGCGTACGCCGACGAGTAATGCTGCCGCGTCTACTGAAATGCCTAGTCTTTTCAACACCTCTCTTGCAAGATATTCGATACTGTGTCGGAAGTGTGGCTGGTAGCCCCACATGAATAGGGAGAGTGGTTGACGAGCCAAAATGCTCCTCCATCGGATACATAGTTTGAGGACATGTCCGGCGGAGCCCGGGCAGTTTGATTTGGTGCCGTGGCTCCTACCACTCGTTCCAAAGTTTCACTGCCGCCTCGACGAATGCATCAGAGTTCGCTTGTGGCCAGCATGTGTGGAAGGAATCGCGTAAAAGGTAATATTGCTCGTTCGCGCAAACCAGATCGGCCTTTTTTGCTTCTTGGCGATACCAGTTCAGAACATTGGCAACGCAATTCTGATAGCTGGATGTGAACTTGTCGCTTGGTACGTTGTATAGCAAGCCTTCAATGTAGTACGAGGGAGCTACGCCGGCTTTGATCAGGCCATCGTTGACTATCTTGCTGCGTATGTTCTTGAATACGCGCACCATTGGCTTTATCCACGAGGATGAGGACTGGTGCTTCGCTGTCAAATTGGCCGAGTGCTGCAATGGGTAATTCGCGATCCTTTCGTCTTTTCCGTTAAAAAAACAGATGCCTTCTACATACGCCGAGTCGCTCGAAGAGCGAAATTTGAAGTAGCGACGAAACTGGGTGGCCACGAGAACATCGGCTTTTCTACGAGAGCCGCTCGACGAAATCGCGATGGCCTTATCACCTGGCGTCACCGCACCTTCATATTGCTTTGTGAGTGTCGACAATACATCTCGCTTGAAATTGCTATACGTGTAAGTAGCGTCGCTAAAGCTTGATTTGTACGCGGATTTTTCTTCCTCAGTCAGTCGCGTCAGGTCGCTGTGAAAGCAATCGTCGAGCCGAATGACGATGTCCACGTCGCTTTCGCTATAGATGTTTGTATCGTTGCCATACGATCCTTGCAAGAACACCTTGAAGTTCTTGCTCGCGTATGGGGTAGTGCTAGCTTCTAGAACGCTCTTGACAGAGTGATACGTGTCGCTGGACTGGGCGATCGAACCCTGGTGTGACCACGTCTCGAGCTGCGTTTCTGGAATTGGCATCTCCCCCCCCTGATCATGTCAAGTAATCGCGAAGCTGCTCCTCTCGCGAGGCAAATGATTCTCGTCCGCGCTGAAACAGGATGTCCAGCTTCTTGACGTCGTGTTCCAGCAGATCCGTAGCCATCTCGGGCGTGACATATGACTCGTTGATCCGGACAGTCGGTACATCGTGAAACAGAACCTGGCGCAACTGATCCATCGACTGTGTGTTGATCTCAAGCGTCTTCTGTAGAAGCTGAACGCTGACAAGGTATTTTTTCGCCAGTCGCATCAGCAGGCTTTCTTTTGGCTGCGGGTAGATCCCCACCCCGACGCTTACGAGCCGGATGTTCTCACGCGCGCATTTGAGTGCTTGTACCGCATCGGCAAGCGCGTACAGCGTCGGGTTGTTCGCGCAGTAACCTCCATCGATGAGCTCGATGTCTTCACCCATTGAGGTTCGAACTATCGTGCGTTCGAAAAACGGGAAGGCCGAGCAAGACGCCTTGACAGCGTCCGCGATGCTTACGCCGAAGCCTGGAACGAAGGTGCCGATGCGACCGTGTGCCTGAGCAACGCTTCCCTTGAATATCATGGGCCGCTCTGTGAGCCACCTTGCTGTGACGATCCCGATGCCGGTCTTAACGTCGCTAAAGGTTGACTCACCGAAGACCTCGCTTGCTAACATCTTCAATGCTTTCGATCGAGCATGTGCTGTCGTTTGCGACATCACGGTCGGCACGTGTTTGCGGTACAGGTCCAAAATGGTATCGACGCCATGGCCCAGAGCTATCAGCGACGCGATGATGGCACCGGTGCTTGTGCCGAAGACTAAATCGAATCGTTGGTGCAACGGGCAACCAGCCATGGCCTCAATTTCCTTCAGTACACCCAAGGTGTAGAAGCCCTTAGCACCACCGCCGTCCAGAGCCAACACGCGAATTGGTGGTGGCGTGCTTTGCTTATCGCGAAATTCTGACATCCCGGTGGCTCCCCCTTGTGGCACGTTGATACTGCTTTTGGCGGGCGATATCATGGGCCGATCGCGGATCTGACTGGCAGAGGCAGGTCGCTGAGAGCGGAACGTATCGGGCATTTTTCGCGACCTGCCATGTGGCCCTATTCACATACGAAACCAACACGCTCCGCTCTTACGACGTCGACACTGTCGCGGGCGACGGGAACCAAGATCGATCGATCCCCCCCGGAGTTGATGTCCATCAATCTCAAATATGCCTTACTACCCACGCCTCCCCAAACGGAGCGGATGTCGCGACTAGCCCATTCGCTAGATCCCTCTAGTGGGCAGAACCGGATTGATATCTTGCTATGATTCGCCAACTGAATCAAACGATCGTGAGTGGTTTGATTAACCACTACCAGATCTTTTGGCAGCGATCGAACTCCTAGATTTGCCATCGTGAAATTGAGCATGGCGGGCTTTACGGAAATCATGAGCACCATTACGAGTACTACGTAGATTGCCACTCTCATTTTGGGCTTGTATCGGATCGTGGCTTGATCGGGCGATGGGGCAGAAGCCGTTTCCGAGATGTCGCTTTCCCGCCGAGACACACCGAAAATAACGACTGTAAGAAACCCGCAGATCAAGAAAAATCCGATGGTCTCCCGAGGACGCATGTCCTTTGCGCCGTCGATGAAGAACAATCCTGCGATGAAGGCGATGAAGATTAGGGGCGAAGCGCCGAAGACGAGGAGCCGATCCGAAATCCACGGATGCAATCGCGTCCGTGGTTTTCCCTTCCTTGATGCTGCGCGGTTACTTATGAAATTGAACGTGCCCGCAACCCAAAGCATTGCGATAGCACCGTAAAGTGTTCCAACCGACGCTAGCACCCCGAATCCGAAACTCACGTAGACCAGCAGGAACGCGTCCCCTAGCGAGAATCCGTCGGGCAAAAATCCTTCGGAAGCGCAGTACAGAACAACAAGCGTTGCCCCGATTGCCAAAACCCCTTTCCAGGCAACCGCAATCAAAATCTGTACTACCTCAAGCACGTCCTTTCGTGAAAGCATGTGATCTCCGATTTCAAGTCTATATTTCCAATTTCGGCAGAGATCGATGGTTCTTTATGGGGCGTGGGTACATTAGGGGGCGTGCGGGCTAGGGCACTGCTCATGCAAGGGCTAGGTCGAGGACGTTCGCGATGCCACTTATTCTCTTATGAGTGCTTCCCCGGCGGCTGGTGCTCTCAGGGAAGTGTTCAATCGACCGGGCACGCGCGTCGCCTTTCAAAAATGGTGACGTGGGTCAGACGTCCCCCAGCGGTGGCTCGCTGTTCGCGGCTAGTGGCGGCGCGGTGGGGGGGGATGCCGCCTGTGCAGGAGCTTCAGGCGCGGGATCCGAAAGCGGGAGCGGTGCCAATAAGCGAATCGGCGGAGACGCAACTGGAGCCGGCATTGTGGCGCTCACGGCGGGTGCGTTTGCGTGTGCTGCGGGCGGGGCAAGTGTTGCCTTGTACTTTGAGATCAGGTCATTGATGATGTCCAAGCATAGGCACTCGTCGTGACCGGAACCCATGTGTGCCCCGCGTTGAGCCATACCGGCGACGCGTAGGCGGTCATCGGTGAACGGGCCGCCACTATTGCCCGGACGGATGCTCCCCGCCCCAGTGATCGTAAAACTGAACATGCCCTTGTTCGGTTCTGTTCGATTGAGAACTCTCTGGTCGTTGAAGTCCGGAAGATTCCACGTTTTCCAGTCCGGGAATCCAATTAGAGTGCCGTCCGCACGGCGCTCTATTGGTTTGTCCATTGGCGAGAAGTACCGATGTGGGGGCACGGGATCCTCGAACGCGAGAATCGCGAAATCCATCTGCGCATTACGATAAAGAATTTTGGCGGGCCATTTTTGTTGAGTGTCTGGCCTAATCAAGTTGAGTGTCTTATTGACGACTTCTACTGCCTCGTAGTCCGTCTCGAACGGATGGCCGTTCACGTGAGCGACCGCCTCGAACACGTGATTACAGGTCACGAGGAGATTCAGCTCACGATGGACGAAGGCGGTGCCCTGGCCCATTGGGATGTCGTCTGAAACGCCGGGGGTACTGTGGTACTCGCCTAACCATTCGACGACGAAGCATGCTTCCAGAGCGGTGGGGTGATCTCGCACCACAGGCGCGACAGGAAGAATGGGGGCTGCAAAGGGCCCGGCCGCTTGCTCTTTCTGAACCAGGGCATTGTAGCGCTCCGCGAGACGTGTATAGATCGAGTCATACTTCCCCCGGACCATACGCAGATATAGCAGCTTGCCCCACAGCACGTTCTTCAGTTCCGCAATTCCTCCCGATCGATACTGGCGCTTCCACGGTTTTTGTTCGTACAAAAGGGTTGTAGATGCGGCGATTCGAGCCTCCCAGCCTTTTTGGGCTGCGGCGTAATCGTTACGTTCCCACGCGTTGAGGGCTCCCCTGATGCGATCAATGTACTTCCGGCGCACATTCGGAAACTGGTTGATCGTGAGTCCGGTAACCTCCATCCGTCGGTGCCTGTCGCTCAGCCGAGTCTTCGCCGTATTGATCGAAAAGTGATGCTTTGTGGTGATCAGGTCCTGTAGCTCTGCGCCAAGGGCGACGTGTCCTTCATCGTCCGCCGCGCAGATGGCCTGGGGCAAGCTCCGGCGCGCGCGGACACTGAACGAGAACGTGATGTCGTCGGCATACCGGGTATACGTCGCACGGTTACGCCGGGCCAGATCGGTCATGTCCCTGTCCATAGTCCGGCAAACGAGGTTGGACAATAGGGGCGAAGTTGGGGCGCCTTGAGGAAGCTTTCCGCCCAAAGTACACATATGCGCAATGACCGTCGCAACTTGGTGGGAAAAGTTGAACGGCCGGCTCGTGAGCACGCCGCGAACACGGAAAAATGTGATCGACGGGAAGAAATCTTCGATATCCAGATTAAGGACGAAGTGGTTCTTCCTTGACGTGTGCGCCTTAGCATTGGACACGATGCTGCGATGGGGAACAAACCCGTGTACTGCGGGTTTAAGCGGTGTCATTCGCTCCGTCAAGAAGGATAGAACCTTGTATTGAAGGACTTTCAGCCGCTTACGTGGTTCGGCAATATAACGCGGCGAGCCATCCCGCTTTTTGATGATGAAGTGCTTATACGGCGGCGTCGGATAGATGATCGATGCTAGCTTCGAGTATTCGATACCCAAAACCGAGCGCGAGAAAACGGCCACGTCGGTGCGCGTTAGCAGTTCACCCAAATCGTCGAGGCTATGAATATCCATCTCCAGTCATTCGGGGCGTCACCCCCATCCGTCTTTCTCCTGTACTTCAGCGGCTAGGCGATGATCGGCACAGCGCGCATAGGCTGAGGAAACCTCGTCGAAAGCCTGCGTTAAACGCGGGCCTGGTTAAGCTCCGTAGGGGGTGACGGTTGATTGTATGCGGTGGCCTGGGAAATGTGCAACTTCGCCCAGTGTCAGGGGTCTTCAGGAGCTAAGCGTGGATCCAGTGTGCAGGGATTAACGATTACGCGAAATTCGCGAGCCGTCGTTCACCCGATGGGTATTCACTAATGTTTACCGGGCTTAGATCTATTCGATTGGCAAAGTTGGTGGTAGGCCAGACGTCACTTAAGAAAATAGGGGTAAGGCAGGGCGTTTGGACGGCGAACGATCAGCTATTATCTTGTTTCAAGTGAGCCGCCGTTGATAATTTCATCGATTTGGAGATTCGAGTGCCAGCGGAGATTAAGCGACTTCACATCCAGCGCTTTCGAGGCATCCGAGAGTTGACCTGGCGTCCAGGAGCCCGCCTCAACGTACTGCTTGGTGGTGGTAACGTTGGAAAAACAACGCTCTTGGAGGCTGTCGGTCTGCTACTAAACCCGGCCACTAGCTACACCTTGGCAGATTCGGATTACTTTGGTCGCCGTGTCGAAGACGAATTTGTCATCGAGGCTGTCATGGTTCTTCCCGGTGAAGTCAATCGTCAACCAGGTATGGCGTGGCCGTGGGAATGGGATGGCCGAGAGGCAGTGCTTGCTGAAAGGGAGCGGCTAGACGGGACGATGCTGCAGGGCGCCGCAAGGACTTCAGTGTATAAGGTCCGTGTTCGCGGCACAGCAGATCTTGAGCTTGTCTACGAAATCGTCCAGCCGGATGAAAGTGCCGTAGCGTTCTCGGTCGGGCTGCGCCGTGAGATTGGTTTGGTGCGGTTACTAGGAGATGATCGAAATGACAGAGATCTCCGCTTGGTGCAAGGGTCCAACCTAGATCGGTTGATCAACGACCGAGGCTTGCGTGCGCGACTTGGGCACCAGCTTGCGGCCGACTCCGTCGATCGGCACCTAGACGACGAGCCTCGCGCTCGCCTGCAACTACTCGACGAGCAGTTCGAAGCGCGCAGGCTGCCGAGCCAGCTTGGTCTGGCTTTCACCGGTAGCGCTGGTCAATCGATCAACGCGCTGATCGGACTCACCGCCGAAAGGGATGGCGTTGTGCTGCCGCTCGCGAGCTGGGGAGCCGGCACGCGCCGCCTTGCGGCACTGGCAATAGGCGACTCCCTGGTCGAAGGCCACCCGATCACCCTTGTAGATGAACTTGAGCGTGGGCTGGAGCCATATCGCCAGCGTCAACTCATTCAGCGAATTGCTGCGGGGCATGGGCAGACCTTTGTCACCACTCACAGCTCTTCGGTACTAACCGCAGCTACGGATGCTTCGATCTGGTACGTCGACACGGGTGGACAGGTTGGCGAGCTCCCGATTGACAAGATTTTTCGCCACTTGACTCGGGATCCGGAGGCCTTCTTGGCGAGACTGGCGATCGTAGCTGAAGGGGCGACCGAGGTCGGATTCCTCCGAGAACTGCTCGATCATCGCCTGCCCGGTTGGCGTGATTTGGGCGTGCATATTACCGACGGCTGTGGAAATGACGACGCATTAACACTCCTTGAGGCGCTTTCACTCGGCGGTGTGAAGTTCGGTGGGTTCGTGGACAACGAGAATCGCGACGCTGGTCGTTGGCGCGCGGTGAAGATGCGAGTACCGCATCTCGTATTCCAGTGGGACGAAGGAAACTTGGAGCGAAACGTCATTCCGATGTTCCCATCCGAGCATGTACCAATGCTGATCGAAGATCCAGTCAACGAGAAGACGGGACTACGCCTGCGCACGCTTGCCGACAGGTTGGGGTCCACAGATACGACGTTTGATGCTTTGAGTGAGCGGGCTCGCGAGCTCTTGGGCGCGGAGGCCGAGCGGTGGAGTCACCCGCTCATTCCTTGGATCGTTGACGCAGCGTCAGGCAAGGTGCCGGATGCCTTGGCGACCGAAGCACCTGCGCGGCGCAACCCGTTCAAGGGACATGCGTCAGCGTGGTTCAAGAGCGTCGAAGGCGGGCACGAACTTGCTCAAAAAGTGTGCTCTTCAGGTGTATGGGAGCAACAACTGGAACCGCTATTAAGGCCGTTCTTCGAAGCGGTTGTGCAAACCCAAGCGGAGCCTGCCCGAATTGCTCGCCCGGTGGCCGCCGAGTGAGCGATATATCCGTTGCTGAGGCGCTGCGCTCGAATGCGAGCCGTGTTGTTGTCGAGGCGCCGGCAGGCACTGGGAAGACGTTTCAGGCTGCCAGTTATGCTAGGCACGCGGCCGTTAATCTTCACAGGGGTCAAAAGGTCTTGATCCTGGCGCATACTCATGCCGCGTGTGGCGTTTTCTCTTCAAGAACTGCAGACCTTCGCAGGAGCCTGCAGGTCGGGACCATAGACTCTTTGGTGGCTTCTGTTGCAACGATCTACCATCGCGCAATTGATTTGCCGGCAGACGTGCCTATGTGGTCGATCGAACGCGGGACGGGCAGCTACCCTGAGCTGGCCAGGCGCGTGCGCCTCCTGCTCGAACACTCCCCCGGTATTGCTGGCGCGTTGGTAGAGCGACATCCGGTGGTGATCTGTGATGAGCACCAAGACGCCAGTTCCGATCAACACGGAATTATCGAAGCGCTTGCGCGAGCAGGCGCCCGAACGCGATACTTTGGCGATCCAATGCAGGCCATCTTCACTGTTGGGAGGGAGCGGGCGGCACAACAACGTCGGTGGCGGGAACTCATTGCGGCCTCGGACGCGAATGAGGCATTAGACACCGCCCACCGCTGGACTAACGGCTCGCAGGCGTTGGGCGCTTGGGTGCTTGAGCAGAGAGAACGACTACGCGCAGGCGAGGCTCTGGACCTTCGAGGTGACTTGCCTGGGGGCCTGCAGGTGTTTCGCGCCGACAACCAATCGCCACGGTATGGTGGATTCCAGATAAGCGGGGAGGCGCGCCGACCAATCAACGCGTTTGTCCGGAATAGCCCAAACCTTTTAACCCTAACCCCTCACAATGCGACGGTCGGTGGGCTCAACGCGTTCTTTGGCTGGCGAATTCCGATTTGGGAGGGGCACTCCCGAGATGCACTGAGCGACCTGCTCGCCGCCTGTAGACGACATGTAGGTAATCCGGTGGCACTTGGCATGGCCATGTGTACTTTCCTTGAAGCTGTGGGCGTCGGCTTTTCGGCGACTGCCTTTGGTAACCGCCTGGTGCGTGAACTGGAGACGCGATGCGCCAATCCGAGCCGTGGAAAACCAGCGGAGATTCAGTCGCTCGCTCGTCTGATTCTGCAAGACTCGGACCACGTTGGAGTCGGTGCCGCGATCCATCAGGTTGGCCGACTGATGCATACCAGCCAGCACTTCAGTCAGATTCGTATTGATCTTCGCCGAGAGTTCGCAGAAGCATGCAAAATCCAGATGCACGCGGATATGACCACAGTGCTTGCGGCGCAAGCGCACCAACGTGCCGCGCGACCCGCCGACATGCCGCCTCAGGTCATCAGCACAGTTCACAAGTCAAAGGGGCTGGAGACTTCCAGCGCGATCCTGCTGCCCTGTGATGCAAACAACCTCGCGAACAATGAAAAGAATCGCTGCTTGCTCTACGTTGCGCTAAGCAGGGCCCGCGAATCGCTGGCGTTGGTGGTGCCTCAGGATAATCCTTCGCCGCTCGTCCAGGTGTAGGGCGGTCCGTGTTTCCTCAATCTTCCAACATGCAGAGTTCGGTGGCCTGCCGTCGGATGGGAAGCCCCATCTGGCTACTTATTGAGTTTCCGCAGGACCGTGCTCACACCAAATTGTGACATCCCCAGATGAGCCACTCTGCAGATGCAAGCTGCTCTGCTATCAATCTTGCGTTTGGGCGTACGTTGCGTCGACATCGCTTGGCGCAATCGATGACACAAGAAGCTCTGGCGAGGAGTGCAAGTATCTCGGTTAACGGCGTTTATATGCTTGAGTATGGACGGAGGTCGCCAAAGCTGGACACTATCGATGCCTTATGTACTTCGCTTGGGGTGGCCCTGTCCAATTTCTTGGCCGAGGTCGAATCGGAACGCATTAAGATGCGTGGTGGGACTCGTATCGGCCCCATATAGAGTGAGGTAGGCACTGGATCGTGCGGTATTGATTTTGTGCCAATACGCGTGATGTCGGCGCGCAGAATTTACACTAGCATCTTCGTGTCGCACGGTGCATCGAACAGCACTCAGAAATATACAGTGACGCTTGAGATTTTCATACAGGGCACGGTGGGAAAGGTACGTCGCGACTGACGAAAGTGGAAGCTTAACCAGGTGAGGAGAGTTGCCAGATATGGGCCTTCGAATTGCGAAAGAAATTCCACCTCCAATGGCTGTTGCCGTGCGAGATCCACGATTCGTTTCAACGTTTCCCGGGAGTTCCGATTCGCTGTGGATCGCTGACGTGAAAGCATGTCGACGCGGATTTGCGTGCGAAGTGTTTGATGGAGTTCTTTTCGTAGAATCGAATGGAACCGCTTTCATTCTCGGTATGGAAGCTGAAGATGGTTACTCGTTGGATGTGCATCCAAATGTTGCGCAAACTCAACAGTCGTTTGTTCAGTTCCTGAGAGATGAAACGCTTAGAGATCAAGACTGTTTGTGCGGTATGGCAGCACTGTTCACTGGTAACGAGTACGCAAGCGAAGGCAAAGCAACTGCGGCGTACATCGCCGCCCGAAACGCCGTCTTGGTGATGGGAATTGGCTACCACGGGCGGGAGGGGAAATACGAGCTAATAGGTATCGATCCTACCGAAGGCGGGTGGCTTGAAATGGCTCACGGAACATTGCCTTTCGATGAGCTAGGCTGAATCGTTGAGCCCATGTGGCGCGCGAGGCACATCTTGCCGAACCCCTAGCATTCAGCAGGTTTTGCGAAACGCGACGTTGGTTAGGTGCAAGGAGGTGAAGATGAGTGTGTCGAGGGAAGACGTCTTAGCTCATGTAAGAGATTACCCGGATGACGTCCAGCGCATGTTGGCGTGCTTGCATGCATTGGGGACGCAAGCGAATCCATTAAACGTCGCATGGGCGTGGGCAAATCATTCCGATGAGATGTGTGCATCTTGGCTTTCGTTATCGCTACCCGACGATGCTCTGGTAAGTATTCTGCGTGAACAGTTACCACGTGTCCCAGTCAGTTTTTCGGATAGTGCTCTACTCGCACGGTCAGGTGGCCAGGTCGCGGATGGCGAAATCGGGCTGCCTGACGCAATTCGACAAGCAGCCGGATGGGCCGTCGGCGACAGCGTTGAAATCTCGATAGACGAAAATCTCAATTTGGTGCTGCGTCGAGTTGGCATCGGCTCCTGAAGTTCACTTAGGCAACCCACATACAGAGTGCGCGACGGACGCTGTCCCAAACGGTTGGGCGTTACGCCTCCGGGGTATCGGATAGGTTCCGCACATTGTTTGCAAACGCGAAGCCTTCGGCTCCTAGCAGCCGCTTAGCTGCGGGGTAGTGAGCATAGAATTCGGCCCACCGCGAGAATCCTCCCATCTCTCCGACGGCACGAATTACCGCGAGATGTGAACTCGTAAGAAGCTGTACCTGAGCCTCGAGCTCCATTATTCGACGGTCCTTTTCTGCAAGCAACTTCGCCGTTGCAGCGTTTGTTCGATGGACGGTGGCTCCTCGCCAACGGCGGAGTTCGGACTGCCGTGCTTGATATTCAGCAATCAGCGTCCGCCGCGCTTCGTTGCGCGTCATCGATGACGCCGAGTTAATGGTGGGGTGGCAGCGTGCAGCAGCACGTGCAGTGATGTCTTCATCATCTTCTAAAAGCCGCTCAAGCACGTCGCGAAGTTGTTCGTCTGCTGTTTTGGCTTCTGCTGCATTGTTATTCATCGAGGGCTCCGGACGAGCGGGAATTAGAGCGGTCCTGCCCGTCAGGGAAGGGATGGTGACCTGTCGGTGTGTCGAGCAATGTCCGAACAGCGTTTAGCCGGGATTCGGCGTGCCGAAGCTGATTCGCCCTCCCAACGCTCTTTGACGGTCGAGCGCGGATCGCATCAAGGGCCGCCTGAAGCTTGTGATCTAAGCTAATCAGGTTCTGGCGATGTTCCGGAAGCCCTGTCGCTGCTAAGTGGCGGCAATCGTTGAAACACTCGAGGTGATTGGGGCAGGGGTCTACCGTGAACGAACTCATGCAGTAGCCGTAAGGCGTCGCGTGAAATCCGTCGGCTTCGATTTTCAGGTAGTCAAACGCGGCGGCATCTCCTTCGGACGCCTGGAGGCGGCGGAACGAGTCCACAATCGGCCCACGAATCTTATCTGACGCAATAAGGCGCGCCACGGTGGCCGTCTTTTCGCCTAAGCGGAACTCAATGTCTTCCGGGATCTCAATTTGATCGAGGTCCTCTGCGAGACTGCGATGGTCGTACTCATAGCTCTGCGCGACGCTTTTGCGGTTATAGCGCTTCGAGATGATGGTGTCAGCAACGCCAAGGCGGAACAGTTCAGTATTTTGCAGGTGACGCAAGGAGTGGGAGGCGAGCGTCAGCGCCCGATCGTCAACTGATTCACCATACTTTTCGAACAGGTTGGGGGTGCTCGGATGATGGTCGAGTGCGTGCTGGATGAGCATTGAGTCGGGGCGATTTACGCCCAAATATCTTGAAATGTCACAGATACCTTCATTTCGCTCTTCAGCTACTGATCGCTTTGGATGCAAAAACATGAACTCCCAGGGCTGCAAAATCCCGTATTCAATGGGAAATGCGGACGTGTCGGATAGCTTTGTCGGCGTATGCACGCGCAGGTGTGCTTCAAGCTCACCAACATGCAAATAGACTCGAGGCCAGCTCATGCGGGCGCCAACTGAGATGGGGGTTCCATCCGCGTGTCGGAATCGCATGGTGGTTTTGCCGTCGCTCATCAACGCCTTCAATCGATTGCCGAAAATGTACAGAGCCATATTCATTCGAGTGTCGATTGGAGCCGCAAGCTGGTCGGCGTGGATCTGATCGAATACCGCCGGATCGAACGCATCTCTATAGCGCTCTGTATATTGCGTTTGTTCGAAGTCTAGGAAGAACGGATTTCCGGTCAAGTGAGGATACAACTCCCGGACAGGAACGAGGTCGTTGAGACCGTACCACGGTAGAACTCGCCCCGTCTCGCATTGCAGACGTAGCGTGTGCCTGAGCGGGGCTGTCATTGCGCGGACGCGTTCCAACGTCTGCCTGAGTATCGTCTCAAACATGGCGGGGACGGGCTGAAGTCGTTCAATCAGCAGTCGGCTGTCCGAGTGCTCGTCATGTTGCTTTTCCGCGAAATGCCGGAGGAACATTGCTTTTGAGATTCCGCCGGCCTCTGCGGCAGGTCTGCCGTGTCTGTCGAAATAGTCCCGCTCCTTAAGGCAATCTGCCGGCAGCAACGCCACCTCGGAGATCCGCATGCCAGTCACGATCATGGTCTGCAAAGCAGCGAACCGCAGGGCATCCACGAACGTTTGAGGCTTTTCCGTTGTGACGATGCGAACCAGTTCCCAGAACGCTCGCTTTTCGGGCAGGCGTTCCGCCCGCTTCCTGTCGGTTAGGTCATCGCGCAACTGTGCTTCTGACAAAGTGTGACGCGCTACTCGTGAGGGGCCTGTGATGAGTCGCTTCCCGCCCAACAGTCCGTAAAGCGGACCCACATGTAGCAAGTGGTGTGTGTCAAACAAACTGCGCGCGAGTCCATTGATCCGGTCGCTCAACTGTCCACTCTTTTGAATTTCGCTTGCGACCGCCATCGCAGATCGAAAATCGTCTACGGTTAGCTCCCAGGGCTCAACGGTCGTGCATGTTGCTAGCACGCGCAGCGGTCGAGCGACTTGCTGTGCGGAGTGAGACGCAGTATTTCGCTTGAAGAATAGCTGCTCGGCAACTGCCGCCTTGATAAGGTCTCGCCAAGCAATGGATAGCGGACGAAACTCAGCTTTCAGCTCTTCCGATCGACCAAATTTCTCGGCATAGATCGCCAACGCCTTTGGTTCAACTGACAAATCGCGCAAATAGAAGGCGGGAGGAGGGACTTCGCCTGCCATAAGGGATAACGGCCAGCCAATCCCATCAGTCGCGTTCCCTTGGTCATCCAACTTGAAGTCCCAGTTGATCCCTTTTTCAAGAAGCAAGCGCTTTCCAAGAGCAATGTATGCCTCGAACTGTGGAGTCATTTGTCATTCTCCGAAAGCTCGTCGATGACCGCTTGGACATCACTAATGGTCCTGCGCAGCTGCAGGTACGCCGGCGAGTTGACGTCCCCCTTCGAGCTTCTTTCAAAAAACACCACGATTTCTCGCATTGAGGCCAAGACACTCTCGTGAGTCGTTTTGTCTTGAAGCGGCAGAAACTTGTGGCAGCCGTAACATGCCATGACTGGATTGAACCGGCATGTGGGCTGCCCGCTGCTGCATCCACCGATTCCGGCGATTGGGATTCCGTGAGGCACGGCCGCAACCTGCTGCTCCTCCTTGAGCTGTGCCAGTTCCTCCGCCGAGATAAATCGATCATGCGCAACGCGCGCGACGCGCTGATAGACATCGGAAACGCCTAAGGCTCGGTTGACCCGTTCAGCGTGTGTGGGCGACACATCGTAGTAAATCAGGCCGGTATCTGTCCGGCTGTGTCCCATGAACTCGGCGAGTTCCTCGTGATTGGCTCCGGCATCGACGAGACGTTGCGCCGCACTGTGGCGCAAGTCAGTTGCGGTGCCTATTGAATCGACTCCCAAAAGCTCTGCTGTGAGTCTGGACAGGCGAAGGCCGACTTCCCGGGCGGAATTAACGTCGAATAAGCGATCAGCGGCTGTCGCTCCGTTCCGAGTCCGCTTCTCGTGGAGGGCCCTTATGATGATTCCCCACTCGCGCTTCACACGTCTAGTAAGCGGACGTCGAGCAGTTACGGAACGTTGCTTGGCCATGTGGAAAGTCATATGCACGGACGGTGCCGCGTCGGGCAGATCGCTCCAGATGCGACAGTTGATCATCTTTACCGACGCAATCTGTATTGGACGCATGGCGAATTGGTACGAGCAGAGCAGAAGTCCTGCGTCTTCAACTGCGAGGTCATCTGGTTGCGACAAAGACTCCAACCGAGCCGCAAGCTTGTCCAAATGGCGAACTAGGTGAGATTCTTGCTCAATCGTCAGAAATACTTGGCCGGAACGAACTGCGGCATCTGCCACTACCGTCGGATTGGGAAGGGCGGTGTATAGCAGCCCCTCGTGGTCAGGGGACCAACCGTTGAACCGCAGTGTACAGAGCATACGGAGTATCGTCTTGACGTATACATACGCGCTCAACGGGAGCTCACGGGCGCGCAGTGTGACCCACTCTCGAGATATCTCCAGCGGCCCCGCTGCAATGATTCGCTCGACATCCGATGGGCTGAGTAGCTTTGCGCCGTCAAAGGTCTTACGAGCCGAAGCAACATGTCGGCCTGAGCCTAGTACGAACAGAAACGCTTGTTTCACAAGTACCGCGCAATCGGTCGGCAAATGATCGAAAGTGTAATCAACGGAGGTCCCGTAAGCATGCACTTGGAAAACTCTCGCCGACTGCGGGGCGTCGATTGAACGAGTAACGTCGTCAAATTCGTCGTAATAGCGGATCACAGGGGGAAGGGCAGGGGCGCATTTTAGGAAGGATGCGATCTGCGGGCGTACGTTCATTTCGCCCTCTGATGAAATGGTGCCGAACAACTGCAACTGATTCATCTCACTCCGCCATAGGAATTGCTCGGATTAGTGCGACGCGGTCATCGAAACTGTCGTTCCAAACGCCGGCGAGCCGGTCTTCAAAGACGGCCCGTGAGTAATGAGAAGGCATCGTTGACGTGCGAGACCATCCGAAGAAGGTACGCATTTTTTGAAGGGCTTCGTCCATGGAGTCACCCGCGCTGATTAGTTGGTTTAGGCGGACGACGGCGCACGTGTGACGCAAGTCATGTGGCGTCACCGATGTCTTATTGCACCGATCAAAAAGCTCGTTGGCGGCCAGCTCCGGAAGTGCTGCCGAGATTGTGCGGAAAGCTTTAGTCAGCGACTCTGTCGCCAGCGGACGATCTTTGTACGAGTTAATCAGGTACGGGTGATCGGGCCGCCCGCGGTAGTTGTCGGTGTATGTCTGTACCAGGCGGGCCATGGTGGCGCTGACCGGAATCTGTCGGATCGAGCTGGCCGTCTTTACGCTCGGTCGTGAATATCTCGGGTCGACGGCGTCGCCATCGTCATCATATTCGTGCTGCTGCACATTAATCCAATAGCGGCGTTTTTGGGTGCGATGGTCGACCCCAGATTTCAAACAATCTACGGGCAAGATCAACATTTCACCGCGGCGCAAGCCTTGATGCAACATAAGCGTGAACGCCAAGTAAAGTCGCCATCGCGTTGAGGGATGTTTGAACGGATTGATCGCAGACGTGGGATCAAGCAGCTCGTAAAGTGCCTGAACCACGTTTGCAGGCAACGAGCGCACCGCGGCGGAAGAAGAACTCTTCGCTACGTGCAGTTGGCTATAGAGCGTTCCCAGCCGGTGAATCCGAGCAGCGCGTGAACGTTCGTCGCTGGGTGCGCTTGTGGCCTTGGTAAGCCAGGCGGAGATGTTCGTGACGAACGCTAGTCCGGTATTCCATCGCAGTTCATCGGATCTGCTTCCGGGCGCTCGATTGCGAATCGAGACAAACCATGATTCAAGAGTGTCAGCGAGGACGGTGTGATCTTGGCGCGACAGCGCATTATCGAGGCCACTCGGGCCGAGCTCTCGATCTGCGTGTGTGTACAGCGTTTCAAGCTGACGAAGTTTCGCTGTCTTGGTGGAGTCAGCCAGATGGCCGAGGCACATAGTGGACCAAACGTTGGCCCAGTAGCGTGGTATGCCATGAGCATCAACAAGGGTTGGAACTCTGAGTGCGCGAGGAACAGACGGATGGGACAGATGCAGATACGGCATTTATGCAATCACAAAATGGTGCCAAATGATACGTGAAGTGTTGCTCGTTTTTACAGAAGAAACCGACAAAAACGCAACACCTTATTTTGGTACCATTGACTCGCATAATGTACATTATGTTAAATCGTGTTTTTGACGAGAGCCGCCCATCCAGCGGCGTCGTACATCGGTGCGAATATCTGACTGCCGTAGATTTGCACCATTGACTTTCCCGTTAAATCAGATCGCGATACTGCGCCGACAGTGCTTGGCAGCCGGAGACGCCGTCACGCCACATGCATGCCGTCAACGCGTCTTCAAACTCCTCGGTTCCCTCTTCAAACTTGTCGTACACCGCGTCGTTCGACAGGTTGTCTCTCAGAACCTGAAGTGCAGCATCCACCGCCTGTTGTGCACGCTGAGGAAGTTGGGGTTGCAACTGCGTCAACGCGCCGATTTCGGTTTGTACTTGCTCATCGGTCTTCTTTGGCATGGTGATTTTTCCTGTGTGACCCGCCGGTCTGATGCGAACGCTATCCGTGCGCATTTACCCCGAACGGGGCATATTAAGATAGCGTCGCACGCCAAATCAAGATTTCTCGATGAGCTGGGCGCCGTTAAAGCGTGACGACAATCTTGCCGACTTGATTGCCCGCCTCCATGTACCGGTGAGCTTCGGCGATTTCGTCAAAGCGGAAGACCCTGTCAATCACGGGACGAAGCGCTCTCGAAGCCAGGCCGTTGGTAATAAAGGCCTTGGCCTCGGCGAGACGGGTTTCGCTTTGTGTGATCTCGAAAAGCGTATAGCCCTGGATAACGAGGGGCTTCGCCAGAATGTCCATGACCGGCACGGGAATGTCGCGCGCGTCCAGTGCACCGTACTGGTAGTACACACCGTGAGGCGCCATGGCGCGAATGACCCGGCGCGCGTTCGGCCCTCCCACCGGGTCGAATACGACACGAGCGCCCTTCCCGCCCGATGCTTCAAGGATGTCATCGGTCAACGCTGCGTCGTCGCTCAGCATGACGTGGTCGGCGCCGATCTCGCGCAGTGCAGCCGCTTTCGCCTGGCTACGCGTGAGAGCAATGGTCTTGGCACCCGCGAGCTTAGCTACCTGAATGGCTGCGAGGCCGACGCTACTGGTCGCCGCGCCAATGACAACGGTATCGCCGGTCGTCAATTTGCCGTAGCTGATCAACGCACCATACGCCGTGATGAACGCCATCCATGTGGCTGCTGCGTCTTGATGCGTCACGCCTTCGGGGTTCTTCACGACAGCATGCTCTGGCGCGTTGACTAGCTCACCGTACATGCCGTAATCGGCAAACGAGAATGCAGGAACAACACTGACGTCATCGCCGACGGCAAACCCGGTGACGCCGGGGCCGACGGCAGCGACTTCGCCGGACGCTTCGTAGCCAAGCTTTGCCGGAAATTGCGGGTCGATCAAGTACTGGCCGGCGCGATACATGACTTCGGCACGATTGATGCCGAGCGCTTTCACTCGAATCTGGACTTCACCTGTGCTGGGACGCGGCACGTCGACATTATCGAACTGGAGTACCTCAGGGCCACCGATGCGATGGAAGCGGACGATTTTTGACATATCTGGACCTCAAGAGTGACGAAACATAGCGGCCGTTGGGGCGGCTGCGAACGGGTGCTTCACACTCTAGGCCCAGGGCCCGCAGAGATATACGAATTGGCGCGTAACTAACTGTTGCTCCTTCGAGAAACAATGCCATCCGTCTGGCGGCGCCGTTACGCGACGAGCCAAGTTTGTTGCGTGGTCGCAAGCGCTTGCGCCATCCACTCGGCGAACACTCTGACGCGGGGTGCGACGTATGCACGGCTCGGATACAGCAACGAAACGGTCCACGGTTCCGGGCGGTACGCGGCAAGCACTTCCACCAACGAGCCATCCGCCAATTGCTCCTCGACCAAAATGCCGGGGGCCTGAATCAGTCCAAAACCGGCAAGCGCGCACTTCACATAAGCGTTTGCCTCGTTAACGCTCATACAGGTACCTGCCGTGGTACTGACAGGCTCCCCATCGACCATAAAACGCCACCTGAGTGGGCGATTGTCCAAGCCGGAGAGAAAATTGACGCCTTTGTGCCGCAGCAAATCGGACGGCAATTTCGGCACACCGAAATCATTCAGGTAGTTAGGGGTGGCACACAAGACCATGACGGCGCCACCAATTCGGCGTCCGACCAGACTCGAGTCCGGGAGCTCCCCTATTCTGAGCACGCAGTCGACACCCTCGGCGACCAGATCGACGGCCCGGTCGGTCACACCGAGGACCAGCTCAAGCCCCGGATGTTGACTCGCGAAGGTGTTCAGTCGCGTCAGAAAGTTAAGTTGAGATAGCGCGCCGGGCAGGTCAATACGCAAGCGCCCTCGCAACCCATCTCCCGAGTCACTGAACATGGTGGTGGCATCATCGATCCCTGCAAGGAGTTCCTCCGTTCGCACGAAGAACTGCTCCCCCTCGGCCGTCAGCTTGACGCTTCGCGTGGTGCGATGGAACAACCTGACGCCCAACGATGCTTCCAGTTCCTGTACGGAGCGTGTCACATGGGGGCGGCCAACTTGCAATATATCGGCGGCACTCGTAAAACTCCCTGACTTCGCGACGGCGCTGAAGACCTTCATGGCTTGGAGCAACTCCATGTCACCTCCCTATGTTCTGATTTTTCCGGGATGTTCCCGACGCGTGAAGCCTCAGCGGATCGCAAGTTGAATACCTGGCGGTTGGCCCAAGTTACTAGCCATTCACCATCCAGATACGAGTAAGGGTATTGAGAGTCGTCGTCGGAGATGATTTTATCGGCATCCGGCGAGCCCTGCTCGCCGGTGCTGACTGACCGTTCTGAAGCGACCACCCAGCCGTTCAATGCGTCCGCGTCATCAAGCCGATACGGCCTTCGCATCAGGTCGGCCGCTGTTCGGCCCAACGCCCGGACGCACTTGCAGCATGGCGAACACGCCCACCGCCGTTGCCACAGCGGTCGCGACAAACATCGACGAATAGCCATACTTCGCCGACAAAATACCGGCCAGTGTCGGCGCGAGCACGGCAGCGATGTTGGCGATGAAGTGCATCAACCCGCTGAACGTCCCCACGCGCGTCGGTGCCGTGTCGATCACCACCGCCCAATACACCGAGTTCGGCAGTGCGTTGAGGGCATTGCCCAGCGTCATCAGCGCAATCACTGCCCACACGCTCGTTGCCTGCGAAACCATCAGGAAGCACAACGTCGTACACGTCAGTGCGGCCGCCGCGAACCAGCTACGTGCGATGACCAGCTTGCCCGTCTTGCGATACAGCCAATCGGAAATGCGGCCGCCGAGCAGCACCGTCACGCACGCGCCTGTCCACGGGATCATGCCGATGTACCAGAGCGACGACAGCGTGAAGTGAAACTCGTCGGCGAGGTATTTCGGGGTCCACGTGAGCAGCATGAAGTTCACATAGACGAATGCGAAGTAGCCGATCGAATTGAAGACCAGCGTTTTGCTCTTGAAGAAGCTCCACCACGGCATATCGCTAGCCGCTGCGGCAGCCGACGGACTCTGCGACGGACGCCCAGCCCGAATCAACGCCGCTTCGGCCGCGTTCACACGCGGATTGTCTTCCGGGCGGTTGGTATAAACACGCGCGAACAAGGCAATCAGCACGAAACCCGCCAGACCCAGCACGACATACATCGTTCGCCAGCTATCGGTGAGCAGGAGCAGACCCACAGCGACCGGTGCCGTGAGCAGCGCGCCGAGCGGCGTGCTCAGCAGCCCGATGGACACCGCGAAACCCCGCTCCGACGGCGATGCCCACGCGGCCATCGTTTTGTTGATGATCGAGTACGCTGGTCCTTCCGCGAAGCCGAACAGCACGCGGATCGCCGCGAAGCCGGTCAGTGCCGAGCCGCCAAAGACGGCGAGCCCGAGGTCGCCCGCCCAAATCATGGCAATGGCGAACACCGACCACGCGATGCCCGCGATCACCCACACCGTCTTCGCGCCAACGCGATCAGCAAGTGCCCCGCCGAACAGCGCACCAAACATATAGCCGTAGCCGAAGTACCCAAGGACAGCGCCCCACCCTGCCCGGTCAAATCCGTATTCCGACGTGATTTGCGCCGCAGAGTACGAAATCGCCCCGCGGTCGATGTAGTTCACGAGGGCAATCACCACGATCAGCGCAAATATCGCGAACCGATATCGCGTCGCTGCGCCGCTCGGGTGCCCTGCTGTTGTTGGTTCCATGACGTCTCCTAGGTGTTGATTTCTCCGCGAAGCGCCCGATGCCCTTCGCAAACGATTGTCGATTATATATAATGCACAATGCACTTCAACTGAAATCAATAATCTCACCACCTTGCCTACCCCATCCACCGAATCCACCATGTCCAAGTCGCTTCCCGTGGTCGCCGTCGCCTCTCTTGGCGGGACGATCAGCATGACGCCGTCAGACGCCGCCGGCGGTGTCGTTCCTACGCTCGACGCCGCGCAGTTGACCCATTCCGTGCCCGGGCTGTCCGACGTGGCGACCATCAAGGCGACATCGCTTCGTCAATTGCCGAGCGCGTCGCTGGGTTACGGCGACCTGATGGCCGCCCTCACTTGGGCCGAGCAGCAGATAGCAGACGGCGCCTGCGGCGTCGTGCTCACGCAGGGCACCGATACGCTGGAGGAAACCGCTTTCCTGTTGGATCTGTTCTGGAAGTTGCCCGAACCGCTGATCGTGACGGGGGCGATGCGCGCCCCTCAGGCCGCTGGCGCTGACGGTCCCGCGAATCTTTTGGCGGCGGTGCGTACGGCGTCGCATCCCGACAGCGTGGGTCGCGGTGTCCTTGTGCTGATGAACGACACCGCCCACTACGCGCGTTGGGTCAGCAAGGGCGACGCGCTGGCCGTGCAGGCATTCGTCTCACATGACGGGGGCGCCGCGGCGCGTATCGTTGAAGGTCGTCCGATGTTTTTCCACGCCAAGCCGGCTCGCCCGCAACCCTTGCCGCGCCCGGTGCGTGACTGGCCCAAGGTCGCACTCGTGACGGCGGTTTTGGGTGATGACGGTGAACTGGCGGAGATGGCGGTGAATGGCGGCTACGAAGCCGTTGTGATCGCGGCGCAGGGCGCGGGCCATGTCTCGTTCGGATTCGCCGAGCGTATCGGCCGCCTGACGGCGCAAGTGCCGGTGGTGATCGCCAGCCGTGCGGCAAGCGGGTCGACGGCGTCGAAGACGTATGGCTATGTGGGTGCTGAAATCGATCTGGCCCGGCGCGGTGCGCATCTGTCCGGCTGGCTGTCTGCACTCAAGGCGCGCTTGCTGATCGTGGCGATGATTGCCTCGGGTGTTGCGCCCGGCGCGGTTGGAGAAGCGCTGGCAAATTGGAGTAAACTCACGCGTCAATAATCTTCACATGGCACCCCATTGAAAAGCATGTCCTCCGCATCTGCCAGCGCGTCCGGCTCGTCTGGCGGTCGTCGACTCACGGCATATCAATATGCCATCGAGACACTACGCACCGAGATTCTGCAAGGTAAGTTGAAGGCGGGAGACCGCCTTCGGCAGGACGACCTCGCGCGCCGTCTCGAGATGTCGACGACGCCCGTGCGTGAAGCGTTGCGCACGCTGGTCTCCGAAGGACTGGTATTTTTCGATGTTCACCGCGGTGCCGTGGTGCGCGGTCTCACGATCGACGATGTCAACGAGTTGTACCGCCTGCGGAAAACGCTCGAACCGATGATGGCCGAGCAAGCGATGAACACGATTCGTGAAGAGGACATCGCGCGTGCGCAGGCGTTGCACCTCGAGATGCTTGAGACATCGGACGTCGTCAAATGGACCGAGTTGAATCAGGCCTTCCACGCGTCGCTCTGGGCGTCGCAAGACGAGTCGCGTCTCGCTCACCTGATCAAGACCCTGCGTGACGCCTCCGGGCCCTACATTGCCCTATCGCTGTACATGCGCCCCGTGCACGTCGACGTGAGCAATCAAGAGCATCAGAAGATGCTCGACGAGTACCGGGCGCGCGATATTAAGGCCTGCCGGCGTCACACGGTGGATCACCTTGACGCCACGCTGCATATCATCATCAAAGCCATCGAGCAGACCGAGGCCGAAGCCGCGGCGCCGAATTAACGCCGGGGTCAGTTCCCCGCGTCGTGACGCTCTTGCTCCGCGACCGTCAAGACGGCCTCCGGCGCAACTTCAAGCCTCGCCTTCGGAATCGGGTCACCGCTCTCGTCGGAGAAACCGTAGGTGCCGTCGGCGATCTTCTGCAACGCGCGTTCGATGTCGCCGATACGGTTCTTGTTCACATTGCGCAGGTTCTGGTTGACTTCGTCCTGCGCCAGCGTCTGCGCATCGTCTTCGAATTCGTGGGCTTCGTCGCCATGCTCGGACTGCAACGACGCCTCGTCGGCGATCGTATTCTCTTCGCCGCCAAGCAATTGCCGCCGCATGGTCTCCAGTCGCTTGCGCTGCTGTTCGATGAAGGCGGGGTCTAGCGTCGATGACGGCTGGGACATGGTGTTCTCCTATCGTCTGCTTCAGCGTTGCGGGGCATGGGTGCGCCGGTCTCGGCGACAAACCGAACACCGGCGATGACCGGAAGTGACATCACACCTTATGCCCTGAACATCGACGCGGTCAAGGCAGCCTGAGCTGCCCTGCCCTCGCCCGCTCCTTCGCCACTTCCCTACCTCGCCGGCAAATACCGCTGAAAGTCACTGTCGAGTGACGCAAGCGACCGGTCGATGGTCTGGCGATGGGTGTCGATCCATTTGCCGTCGGCATCGAGCTCACGGTCGGTGCGTGCCAGCATGCGTTTCATTTCCGCAGGCTGAGGGCCGCCGGACGTCGCGCGATGCATGACGATCGCCGTCGGATCGAGCGTTGCGCGGAATTGAGCTTCGCTCATCGGAAGGTCTCCGCCGCTCACCTGCATTTCCGTCAGGGTCTGCTTGAAGAGGCGCTGCGCCTCCGCATAAGGGAAGTTGCTCGGACGAAGGTCATTGGCCTTCGCGTAGTCGACGATTTCCGAGGCGAAGTGATGCCCCACGCGGAACGGCAGGCCATGCTCGCGCATCAGCACGTCGGCAATTTCCTGTGACGCCGTCCAGTCGCTGTCGAGCTCTTCGAGCGCGCGCTGCGGATCGATCACCAGCGCATTCAGCACGCGATCCCAGCGCTTGAGCAGCGCCGTCGTCCGGTCCAGCACCGCCATGTTTTCGTCGATATGCTTCGCATCGTTCATGCCGGGCGGAATGTTATGCGCGGCGATCGCACGGCCCACGCCGAGCGTCACGACCATTGACGCTGCGGTGCGCGTGTCGTTGAGCAGGCCCGGATTGCGTTTTTGCGGCATGGCGCTCGAGACGTACGTATTGCCGCCCCCTTCACGCAGCAAAATCCACGGCCGCGGCTGCGCGTACTGCACCATGACGTCCTGCACGAAGGCCGACGTATGCAGCGCGATACTCGTCGAAAGCGCGCCGATCTCGACCGGCAAGTCCGTTGCGGCAATCTGCGACGCATCGTAGGCGTTGTCGACCTTGTCGGCAAAACCGAGCGAACGGGCCATCTTGTCGCGATCGAGCGGCCAACTCGTGCCGTTGAGCACCGTCGTACCCATCGGCGACAGGTCCACGCGTGCATACAACTCATGCAAGCGCTGCGCATCGCGCTGAAGGCCCGCGACGTGCCCCAGCAGATAGTGGCCGTAGCTGTTCGGTTGCGCCGCCACCCCGTTGGTGTAGTTCGGCACGACGGTCGATTCGTACTGTTGGGCGAGACGGCGCAGCGTCGCTGTGGTGGTGCGCAGTTGTGCGGCGAGGACTAGCAATCGATCGCGGTACATCGCAGCACGCACCGTCGCCAGCATGTCCTGACTGGAGCGGCCGGCATGCAGCAGCGTGGCTTCGACACCGGCAGCCTTGATGAGCAACGGCTCGAACGTGATGACCAGATCGGGGCGCGCGCCACCGGGTTGATCCCCCGCGCGCAGTACCGTATCGAGCCCGCTGGCGATGTGCGGTGCGAGCTTCGCATCCAGCAAACCCTGACGCGTATTGATGACCAGCGAAGCCTTGTTGATTTCTCCCAGCCAGAAGAAAGCGTCGCGTTGCGGCGCGGTGGCTGTGGTCGTGGCGGGATCGGTCGTATTTTGCGCCATGGCCGGCGCGGCCAGCATCGTGATAAGGCTCAGCCCAAACCCGGCAATTCTTCTCTTGTGCACCGCATGTCTCCTGATCGTCGAGGCGGCCGAGGGGGATCGGCGCCGGCACTATTGTAGAGAAATGGCGGGCGGAATAAAAACGGCGCAACGCCGATGGATTGGGCGTTGCGCCGTACAAAACAACCTGTCGTCAGCCCCCTGATTGCCGAGGCAATGTCATCACAAGGCGTGCAATTCCCCGCGTCGCTAATGACTGATCATCCAAGGCCTCCCGGCAGGTCGCTTGAGCCCGCCTGATGCGTCTCGACTCGCCCCCGCCAACGCCACCTTCCCTCCGGAACAACAGCTGCATCCGGCCCGGTGGCGTTTCGCGGCCCCTTCGCCCGACTGACGCGGCGCATTCGCCGCGCGTTCGTTCGTCGCGTGAGCGGTGCGGCTCGCATTCCCCATCAGCGCCAGCGACGGGGCCGAAACCACGCGCACCCCCTCGCCGCCACATTCCGGGCAATGACACGGGGCGTCGCGATCCGTGATCCGTCGCATCACCACAAATGGCCCGCAACGCCCGCAATCGAAGTCGTATATCGGCATGTCTGCCTCCGTGAGATGCAGCGCGTCAGGACTTCACGAGATCGGGCGAACACGGCATATCCGCGCCGCCCTTCACATGCCGCACCGGTCCGTCCGCGTTCGGGCGGATATCGAAGTCGAAGATCTGCGTCGGCAGCCACAGCGTCGCGCAGGCATTTGGAATGTCCACCACCCCGCTGATATGCCCCTGCACCGGCGCGCAGCCAAGGATGGAGTACGCCTGCGAGCCCGAATATCCAAACTTTTTCAGATACTCGATGGCATTCAGACACGCCTGACGATAGGCCACCGTCACGTCGAGATAGTGCTGGCTGCCCTGCTCGTCCACCGAGATGCCTTCGAAAATCAGGTAGTCGTTGTACGACGGCGTCATCGGGCTGGGCTGGAACACGGGGTTGCGAATGCCGTACTTGGCCATGCCGCCCTTGATGATGTTCACGCGCATGTGAACCCAGCCGGCCATTTCAATGGCACCGCAGAACGTGATTTCGCCGTCGCCCTGACTGAAATGGAGGTCGCCCACGGAGAGGCCCGCGCCATCGACATACACCGGGAAGAACACCTTCGAGCCGCGCGACAAATCCTTGATGTCGCAGTTGCCGCCATGCTCACGCGGCGGCACGGTCCGTGCGCCCGTCGCAGCCGCCTTCTCGCGCGCAGCGCCCGACAGTTTCCCCATATGGGCTGTCGCGGCAAACGGCGGATTTGCCAGCGGCGGGACACGATCGGGTGCGGTGGCGATCAGCCCGGTTTCGCGTTCGTTCCACGTCTCCAGCAGTTTCGGGTCAGGCAGACACCCGATCAGCCCCGGGTGAATCAGCCCGGCAAAATTAACGCCCGGAATATGGCGCGAACTCGTGTACAGGCCGTGGAAATCCCAGATGGACTTTTGCGCGTGCGGGAAGTGGTCGGTCAGGAAGCCGCCACCGTTCGTCTTTGAGAAGAAGCCATTGAAGCCCCACTGACTGTCGGCCTTCGCACCAATGTCCAGCAGGTCCACGACGAGCAGATCGCCGGGCTCCGCGCCTCGCACGCCGACTGGGCCGGACAGAAAATGCACGATCGACAGGTCGATGTCGCGCACATCATCTGCACTGTCATCGTTTTTGATGAAGCCGCCCGTCCAGTCGTACGTCTCAAGAATGAAATCGTCGCCGGGTTTCACCCAACACGCCATCGGAATGTCGGGATGCCAACGGTTATGCACCTGCTCGTTTTCGTACGCGGACTGCTTCAGGTCGACCTTGATGAGAGTTTCTGCCATTGCGCTCGCTCCTGGTGTCAAAGCCGGTGTTGAAACACCGGCGTTCTGATGGGCGCCTTGCGGCACCGGATTTACACAGAGAGGTATTCGATGACGTACTGAAACATCAAAAGCACAGATATTGCGGACTCCATTAGATCACAACATAAAACGCCAATTTGAAACCGGTGCGTCTGGCGCATTCATGGAGTGCATGGCGCGGCATTTACCCGCTGTGACTCGGATATGAGAATGATTGTCGTTTGCATTAACGACGTATTAACGACATCTTCCATGACCGACGCTCTGATTCACCCCCGGCGTGCGGGGCAACCCGCCACGCACTATTCGCTGAAAAACACCCGCCTGTCTGCGGCTTTGGCACTGGCGCTCTGCGCACCGTTGCCGGTGTGGGCGCTGCCAGCCACCGGCGACAACGAGGCTGCACAAGCGCCGCCAGCCGAGACGGCGGCGGTCAACTTGCCTGCCGTCGAGGTCAGCGCCGCCAAGCCGGAAGCCACGACGGAAGGCACCCTCTCCTACACCACCGGCGAGACCGCGGCAGCAACCGGCTTGCCGCTGTCGTTGCGCGACACGCCGCAATCGGTGACGGTCGTGACCCAACAGCGCATGGAGGATCAGCAGATGACCGCCATCACCGATGTGCTCAACAACAGCACGGGCATCTCCTCTTACTCGCTCGATGGCGCCGGCGGGCGGGTGTCGTTCTATTCACGCGGATTCGAAATCACCAACTTCAATTACGACGGCGTGCCCACGGCGGCACTTCCTAATACCTTCGTTCCGGGAGACGGTATTCAGGACGCTGCGTTTTACGACCGGGTCGAGATTGTCCGGGGCGCGACAGGATTACTGAGCGGGACCGGCAACCCGTCGGCATCTATCAATCTGGTGCGCAAACGACCGACGAAAGACTTTGCCGCTTCAGCGTCGATAAGCGCAGGTTCGTGGGATAACTATCGCGAGGCCGTCGATATATCGACGCCATTGACCCTCGACGGACGTATCCGCGCTCGCCTTGTGGCAGTGAATCAGAATTCGCACTCGTTTCTGGATCGCTACAAATTGAAGCGCCAATCGCTCTATGGTGTGGTGGACGCAGACCTGACTTCGAGCACAACCCTTTCTGTCGGTTATCAATATTCACACTCGGTGCCCAAGGGAATGCCGTGGGGCGGTCAGCCGCTGTTTTTCAGCGATGGGTCGACCACGCACTGGCCTCGTTCGACCAACATGGCCGCGAACTGGAGCACATGGGATAGCACCCTGAAAACCGCCTTTGCCAATCTTGAGCAGCGATTCGACAACGGTTGGAAATTGCGGGCGGAGTTCAGTCAGAAGCGGGCGAATGCGGACTCCCGGCTGCTGTCGGTGTTGGGCTATCCCGATAAGCTCTCCGGGCAGGGGCTGATTCCCGTGGCGGCCGCCGGCCTGCTCGACACCCGGCAGAACAACTTCGATGTGATGGCCACCGGCCCCTTCCGGCTTTTCGGCCGGAAACATGAGCTGGTCATTGGGGCCATGGCGTCGAACCTTAACTCGGACGATCACGAAACGGGCTTCGTCTTTCCCGGCACACCGATCGGCAACTTCTATGACTGGAACGGCAACTATCCGGAACCCGATTTCAACGCGGCGTCTTATACGTTGACCCGAACGCGTGTGAAGCAAAGCGGGTTCTACAGTGCGGCGCGATTCTCGCTGTCGGACCGGGTGAAGCTGATCGTGGGCGGCCGATTCAGCAATTACGAAGTTGACCAGAATTCCGAAACCAGTTCATTCCACGACAAGACGACTGCGAAGTTCGTCCCTTACGTCGGGCTGGTTTATGACCTCAACGACACGTACTCCGCCTATGCCAGTTATACGGCGATCTTCAACCCGCAGACGTATCGCGACAGGAATGGCGGCATTCTTTCGCCTACGACCGGAAAGAATGTGGAAGTCGGCCTCAAGGGCGAATACCTCGATGGCCGGCTGAATGCCTCGATCGCTCTCTTCCAAGCTAAGCTCGATAACGTCGCCCAAATCGACGCCGGCCAGCTTCTGCCGGATGGGACACAAGCCTATTACGCGGCCAGCGGCACTCAATCGAAGGGCGTGGATGTCGACGTGCAAGGCGAGGTGGCGCAAGGCTGGAACGTGTACGCGGGGGTTTCTCACTTCACGGCATCCAATGGCGATGGCAGCCGGATGAGCAGCCAGATTCCGCGCACTACCGCCCGGCTATTCACCACGTACCGTTTGTCCGGCGCTTGGGCGCGGCTTACGGTTGGCGGCGGCCTCAATTGGCAAAGCCGGTTCTATCAGTCCGCTGTCAGCCCCAACGGAACGGTGGAAGTTGGACAGAGCGCTTACGCCACCGCATCGTTGATGGCTCGATATGAGTTGACGAAGCACGCGACGGTATCGATGAACGTCAATAACGTCTTCGACCGGCGGTACTACGCCATGACGGGTTTCTACAATCAGGCCCTTTATGGTGAGCCACGCAATTTCATGGTGACCCTTAGCTACAAGCTGTAATGCACGGAGCAAGGTGGAATTGAAAAACACGTTCGTGGTGTTAGCCGCGCGAGCACTCCTCGATTTCGTCTCATTCTTATCGCCAATTTGCCTCATTTGACGGTCATCCCTGTCTCTCGCGAAAGGTCCCGGAGTACAGTCCGGGAACCTCTGCCACAGCCCGTTCTACAGAACGTTTTGTGGCTATTTTTCGCATAAGAGATGGAGAAGTGAATGGTTTTCAACGGCACCCGCGGGCTCGTCACCGCCACGTTGATCGGGGCGCTGTGCGCGCCGATCGCCCATGCGCAGAAGGCTCCCGAGGGGGCCGCGCCCACGAAGGGGTTCAACACCTACATCCCGCCGGATGTCCTGACGCCCGACACCGTCCAGACGCGGATCGGCACGCTCAACTTCGTAGATGGCGTGCCGACCGAAGACACGGCCAAACGCGCCTTCGACAACCTCGATTTCCTTCGTGGTGTGGAGGTGTTCCTCAACCTCATGCCGGCCGCGAGCATTGAGGCGATCCGTCGCTCAAGCGTTGCGCTTGGTGCGGCGAAGAGCCATCAGGCCACGATCTACGATCAACTGGCCGATTCGAATCCGCTGCTGCTCACCGCCAACACCGACACGGTCTACGCCTTCGGCGTGCTCGACCTCGAGACCGACGGCCCGACCGTGGTCGAAGTGCCGCCGGGCAGCGGCCCGGGAACCGTCAACGATGCATTCTTCCGCTTCGTCGTCGACATGGGCGTGCCCGGGCCGGATCGTGGTAAGGGCGGCAAGTACTTGATCGTGCCGGCAGACTACACGGGCAAGCTCCCCAAGGATGTGAAAGATGGCGGCGAGTACTACATTGCGCGCTCGCCGTCCTATGTGAATATCGTGGTCCTGCGCGGATTTCTGGTGGACGGCAAACCGGACCTGGCGTCGAAGATGTTCCGCGATGGCTTCAAGGTCTATTCACTCAGTCAGGCGAAACACCCGCCGAAGATGGAGTTCATCAATTCCTCGAAGCAAGCGTTCAACACGGTGCATGCCAACAACTTCGAGTTCTTTAAGGAACTGGACCACGTCATCCAGAAGGAACCCATCGGTTTCATCGATCCTGAACTGCGGGGACTGGTCGCCTCGATCGGCATCCGCAAAGGCAAGGCTTTCGCGCCGGATGCGCGCATGACGAAAACGCTCACCGAAGCCGTCGCCGTCGGTAACGCCACGGCCCGGGCGATCAGTTTCCGCAATCGCGATCCGCGTGCCTATCTATATCCGAATAGCCAATGGCGTGTCGGCTTTATCGGCGACGACTACCGCTGGCTCGGGGGTGACGGCACACCGGGCCGCGATCTCGATGCCCGCACAGGCTTTTTCTACGTGGCCACGGTGAATACGCCGGCGATGGCGGCGAAACTGGTCGGCAAAGGGTCGCAATACGCCCTCTCCAGCGCGGACGCGACGGGCAAACCGTTCGACGGCGCGAAGCATTACCGGCTGCGCATTCCCGCCAACGTGCCGGCAAAGGACTTCTGGTCGGTGGTCATCTATGATCCGCAGACCCGCTCCGAGCTACAGACCGCGCAGCCTTTCCCCAGCAAGAACAACAAGCGCGACAAGCTGATCACGAATGCCGACGGGTCGGTCGATCTGTACTTCGGGCCGGTGGCGCCCAAGGGCAAGGAAGCCAATTGGATGCAGACCGTGCCGGGCAAAGGCTGGTTCACGATCCTGCGGCTGTACGGTCCGCTGGACGCATGGTTCGACAAGACGTGGAAGCCGGGCGAGATCGAGGAAGTGCAGTAACCCAGCCTGCTGGCTGAGCAAAGGCGGGAGCGTTCCGGCCTGCCTTTGCTTTGGCGGGCCTGAGCGGTGATGCCACGCCCGTGAAACCCCGGAAACAAATTTGCCTGATATTCTTGCGGACGAAAGGCGCGCGATCCAACGCGCGTTTTCTGCCTTTACCGTTAAGAACATCCACCAATGAATTCAACACCTGGGTCTGTTGCACAGACGACAACGGGCGTCGCCGCAGGTCTGGCACTCCTGTATTTCCTTCGCCCGGTACTCATCCCTTTCTTTCTCGCCGTCCTGTTGCGAATTCTCATTTCGGGCATCGTCTTGGTGGTAGTTCGCCTTCTGCCGCGTGCGCCGAAATGGCTGATTCTCGTGGCGACGGCGGCGATTGTGGGTTTCAGCGCCTATAGCATCTTTATCATTACGCTTCAGGGCATCAGCGATCTGATCCAGCAAGCGGCTGACCTTCCCGCCCAGCTCGATCGTCTCATTCGTACGGCCACCGTGGGATTCGGGCGGAAATTCGATCTGGCGACGGTGCTCGGGCTGATCGATTTGCCGAAGTTTGAGCACACCATCGCGACGTGGCTGGGCGACGCGGTGTCGATGGCATTTCTGACGCTGATGTTTCTCGTGTTCATGCTGCTTGGCGCCTCACGAAACACTGAGCCGAAAATTCTGCGCATCACGACGAGCGAGGCCCGGGCGAATTCGCAGCGCATTGTGCTCAACAAGATCGTGCATGGCGTGCAGGCTTACCTGATCTCACAGACGGCAATCAATCTGGCGATTGCGGTGATCTCCGCGCTGGTCTTCCGTGTCGCGGAACTGCCCAACACGGCATTCTGGGCCGTGACGGTATTCCTGCTGGCGTTCATGCCTGTTATCGGGCCGTTTGTGGCGAGTGTTGTGCCCGCCCTGTTTGCCGCGATCCATAGCGACTCGATTTCCGTGCCGCTCGCCGTGTTTGTGGTCACGCTTGCCATCTTCCAGATCGCGCACAACCTCGTGCAACCCAAACTTCAGGCGAAAAGCACCAACACCGACCCGTTGGTCGGGATTTTCGCGCTGGGGGTCTGGACGCTGGTATGGGGCGTGCCGGGCGCCATTCTCTCCACGCCGCTGACGGTTCTCGTGATGGTGATCGCCGCGCAGTTTCAAAGCAGCCGGTGGTTGGCGATTCTTATCTCCCACGACGGCGCACCTGATGCGGCGCTTGTCCAACCCTCTGGCGAGAAGTGAACGTTTATTCATTTAGTGAGCGCCGCTGGCTCGAGATATGACACGCGTAAAAAAGCCGCCTTCGATGAGGCGGCTTTTTTCATGCTCGATGACGCTCGATGGCTACGGACATCGCGCCGTTTGGCGTTCCAATGCCCGACTCCCGGGGGCCCACAGTCAATAAACCGGGGCCATGCCCGTCGGCCGATGTTTGAAGCGCCGGTGCACCCAGTAATACTGTTCGGGAAACCGGACGACCTGTTCTTCCAGAAAGGCGTTCATGCGACGCGCGTCGATTTCATCACTCTCTGACGGGAAGTCTGCGAGCGGCTCGAAAATCGTCAGCTTGTACCCTTGATAGTCCGGGAGCACCTCGGTCACGAACGGCACCACTCGCGCACGTCCGAGTTTCGCAAGACGCGAAACGGCCGTGAGCGTACACGCGGGAACACCGAAGAAAGGGACGAACACGGAGTTGTCGATGCCTTGATCCATGTCTGCGGCGATCATGACGGGTTTGCCGGAGCGCAGCAACGCCACAATCTTTTTGCCGCTGGTTGCGCGCTCGATCATCTCTGCACCGAACCGGCCGCGTTGCTTTTTGGCCAGATCGCACAAACCTTTGCTCGACATGCGTGTGTACAACGAGGCAACCGGGAGGTGCGTCGAATAGAGCATGCAACCGACTTCAATGCCTACGAAGTGGAATCCCATGAAGATCGTGGGCGGTGCGTCGGGGTCGTCGAGATCAATTTTGCTGTCGAGCTGGACGATATTCTGAATCGACTTGGCGCTGCCGAACCACTGGATGCCGCGTTCGAGATAGCTGCGAACGACATGGCGGAAGTGGGTTCTGGCGAGTGTCTGATGTTCGGCGCTGGTCTTGTCGGGGAAGCAAAGACGCAGGTTGACGAGGACGATATGCTTGCGGCGGCTCGGGAGTGCATACAGGACTGTGCCGACAACCATCCCGAGCCTTGCGACCAACGGGTACGGCAGTACGGACAATACGCGTAGCAACGCCACGATGAGCGCGAGGCTGAGGCGTTTCACGGTGAGTTTTCCCTCTGGGGGCCAACGTTGGAGGGCGAATTCAAGCGCCACGCTGACGGCCGTTAGGCTTGTCCTTACATCGTGGCAATGCTTTCGCTTGAGATACTGACCGTGGGTTGCACAACACAAGCTATGGTCAACAAATGACTGGAGCTGAGGCGACTCGCGAACTGGCGCAGTGTAACAGGTAGTTTGGGCGCAACTAACCTAAACACGCCTGAACTGATCGGTCGTCCCCTCTCTTATTCTTTCCCTGCTCCGCTGGTCCCCTGTAGCGGCCTGCTTTGACGCAACGTCTGTATTGGAGAGTTTGTCGCCGACTTGCTGGCTCGTCAGGCCGATAGATGATTGCGGCAGCCAACGTCCAGGAGATGTTGATAAGCATTCATCACGTCGCCGGGTATTGACTGGCGCGAGAAATAATTCCGACTCGGGTATTCAATCAACCTGTGGATTTCGCCTGCCATCTCGTCAAGAAGTACTTCCGGACGAGGACTCCCAATGTATTGCTCTCGAAAAGTCATCGGGGGCGACGACATCGCAAACGAGACTTCGGGCCAAATGTGACGGGCAGTTGCGAGAACGCGCCGCTCGGAGGATGGCTTGCTAACCAGAATCACGGTGCCGGGCACTGGGTAATCGTGTGAAAGCAGCTTCTTTGTGAACGCGATATTTTCACCGACGTTCGTCGATTTTTCTTCCTTGATGATTCTGTCTAACGGGACCCCTGCAGCAACGGCACGGTCTGAAAAAATCTGCGCTTCGGAGTCATGCCAGACGTCACGTGTCCAGTTTCCAGAATTCCCGGAAAAGACAATCGAGGACGCCCAATTCTCAAGCAAGAGCGTCGCGCAGTACGTGGCCACACGTGTGTCGTAACTCCCTAACCCAACGATGTAGTCGGCGCGTCTTTGGATCGGGGCACCGATGTGCAGATAGGCCCATACGGTTTCGGCTGCCGAACAGGTGCCTTCTGGAAGACTATCCAAGTCACGATGGCCGGGGTTGAGACGTTGTTGATAGTCGAGACTGGGCATGGCGTAGATCACGAGACTTGATCGTCAAATATGAGGGACCAGAGCTCGCGGATGCCGAGCGGCCGGGGTTGTTCGGAAGACTAGCAAGTCGGCATGCAGGCTGTATATGAGCAGAATCTGAATGCCAACACAGCAGACCCGGCCTCCTGCCACGGGCGGAAGCATGAATTTCTCGATTTCGTCCACATCGAAATCTGTTGCGCCACAAGCCGGGGTCTTCGCGTCCTAGTGGTCCGGTCTCAAGAAATCATGGCCCTTCGCTTCGCCCTCACCGCCATCACCAAACCCCCGACCAACATCACCGCCGCCACCGCAAACGTCACCCGCATGCCGGTGCTGATGGATTGGGCCGAAGCCGTTTCCAACGCAACGCTGCCGCTCGCAGCGCTAAACACTGCGCCCATCACCGACACGCCGGTAATCAGTCCGAGGTTGCGCGACAGGCTCAGCATGCCGGCGACGACGCCGCGCTGCGCCGGATCGATATGGCGCATCACTGCCGTATTGTTGGCGCCCTGAAACATCGCGTAATGGATCGTCATCCACACAAGCGGCGCGAGATAGCCCAGCACGCCGAAACGCAGTGGCATGCACGCCAGCAACCCCGCACTCAACGACATGCCGCTCAGGCCCACGATCGTCATACGCTGTGCGCCAAAACGGTCCACCAGACGTCCGGCCGGTACCCCCGAAAATGCCGACGACAACGGTCCTACCGACATGGTCAGTCCCACCAGCGTTGCCGCCAGCCCTAACCCATGGGACAGATAGAACGGACCGACCACAAAGGTCGTCATCATCACGCACGCGACCAACGCGCTCATGATCAGGCTCGCAATGAGCGGCCGTTGACGCAGCAGAGCCAGTTGCACCAGCGGCGCCCGCGCCCTGCCCTGCACCACCGCAAACAAGACCACACCCGCCAGCGCCACCAGCAGCAAGGCCACATTGAGCCCGCCAAAATGGCCGCGTCCCAGCGTCATCGCCAAGGCATAGGCCGTCAGCGTCGACGCCAGCACGAGCGTGCCGGCATGGTCAAACCCCGGACGTGGCGCCGTGCGGTGCGCGTCTCTGACCAGATAGCGATAGGCCAGCCACCAAGCCAGCAACCCCAACGGCACCTGAATCAGGAAGATCGCCCGCCAGCCGGCGGCGCCGATCACGATACCGCTCAGCGATGGCCCCAGCGACGTGCCGGCAGCCGACATGGTGCCCAACAACCCCATGGCGCTACCGGTGCGCTCCTTGGGGACGGTGGCGCCCACCATTGCCATGGTCAGCGCCATCATCACCGCGCCGCCCACGCCTTGCAGCGCGCGCGCCGCAATCAGCAACGGCAGCGTCGGCGCCAAACCGCATCCGATCGACGCCAGCGTGAACAAACCGATGCCGCCCAACAGCAAGCGCCGCCGTCCGACCATATCCCCCAGACGCCCAGCGCTGACAATCAGCGACGTGATGGCCAGCAGATACGCCAGCACCACCCACTGCACGGCCTGAAAACTCGCGCCGAAGACCTGCGCCAGTGTCGGCAGGCTCACGTTGGCGATGCTGGTGTCCAGCGAAGACATCAGCATCGAAAGGCATAACGCCGCCAGCGCCATGCGCGTGTTCGCAGTGACGTGCGTAGCGGGAGTATTGGGAGTTTTGGGAGTGCTGGCCGCATCGGGTGTAACGCCCGATGCCGTCGAAGGGGGAACGCAGACTGTCTTGGGTTGCATAGCCGGTACCTGTTCATATTGACGATGCAACAAAGCATATCGGCGCTTAATATATGGCGGAAGACGCAGCATTTGCACTTTATGAATGCATCAGACGCCACCTCTCAATCTAATGACGAGCCCCCGCGCCCGGCCTCCCTCATGCAAAAGCCTGACTTCAATCTCCTGCACACTCTTGACGTCTTGCTGGCCGAAGGCAACGTGGCGCGTGCGGCGCGGCGGTTACAACTCAGCCCTTCCGCGATGAGCCGGGCGCTGGCCCGCCTGCGTGAGACCACTGGCGACCCCTTGCTCGTGCGTGCCGGACGTGGTCTGGTGCCCACCCCGCGCGCGCTGGCCTTACGCGATCAGGTCAGCCAACTCGTGCAGGACGCAACCACGGTGCTGCGACCGGCCCGACAGGTGGACCTCGCCACACTGGAGCGCAGTTTCACCCTGCGCTGCAACGAGGGCTTTGTCGAAACCTTCGGCCCGCAACTGATTGCCCGCGCGGCGGCACTGGCGCCCGGCGTTCGGCTGCGATTCGTGCAAAAGCCGGACAAACAAAGCAACGCGTTGCGTGACGGCATCGTGGATCTGGAAACCGGCGTGATCGGTAAGGACACTGGGCCGGAAGTGCGCACACAGGCGTTGTTTCGCGACCGCTTTGTCGGTGTGGTACGCCTCGGCCATCCGTTGACCCGGGGCAAGCTCACGCCGGAACGCTATGCCGCCGGCGATCATGTGCTGGTCTCGCGACGCGGCCTCGATCGCGGTCCGGTCGACGACGTGCTGGACGCCATGCAACTGCAACGGCGCGTGGCTGCCATCGTTGGCGGATTTTCTACCGCGCTGGCGATTGCGCGCGCATCGGACCTGATCGCGGGCGTGCCCGAGCGGCACACGCGCAGCCTGCGCGCCGATATGCACACCTTCGCGCTACCGGTGGCGACCCCGGTGTTGACGGTCTCGATGTTGTGGCACCCACGCATGGATGCCGACCCAGCGCACATCTGGCTGCGGGCATTGGTGCGCGAGGTGTGCGCAGCACCGTGATGTCACCCCATAAAAGAAGGACGTAAACGACAAAGGGTTACGAGAGAACCCGTAACCCTTTGTCTAAAACATTACCGCTGGCGCCCTACGCAGGCACCACGAAAATGCTTACAGCGCCATATCCGGCACTTTCTTGATCACGCCCGGATTTGCGACCGGCGCAGTGTTCGGAACGAACCCATCGAGGCTAGGCGATGCGATGGCGAGTTGCAGCGTTTCGGCCGTGGTCGCCCATTCCTTCGCCAGCAGCTCCGGATTTTCGTTGAGTTTCTTGCCGTAGCTCGGCACGATCTCACGAATCTTTTGCTGCCATGCGGGCGTTTTCATCTGCTCGGGGAAAACACGCTCCAGCAGCGACAGCATGATCGCCGGCGACGTCGAGCCACCCGGCGACGCACCCAGCAGCGCCGATACCGAACGGTCTTCCGACACCACGACTTCCGTGCCGAGCTTGAGAATGCCGCCCTTCACCGGATCATTCTTGATGATCTGCACACGCTGACCGGCTTCCCACAGACGCCAGTCTTCGTCCTTGGCTTCGGGCATGTAGTGACGCAGCGCATCCATCTTTTGCGATTGCGACAACGCCAATTGCTGCGCCAGATACTTCACGAGCGCAAACTCATGCGCGCCGACCTGCAACTGCGGAATCACGTTGGACGGCGTCGTTGCCTTGGCCAGATCGAAGTACGAGCCGTTCTTGAGGAACTTGCTCGACCACGTCGCAAACGGCCCGAACAGGATGACCTTCTTGCCGTCGAGCATGCGGGTGTCCAGATGGGGCACCGACATGGGGGGCGAACCGGTATCTGCAAGACCGTAGACCTTTGCCAGATGGCGCGAGGCGATCTCGGGCTTGTCCGTCACAAGGAATTCGCCACCGACCGGGAAACCGCCGTATTGCTTGCCTTCCGGAATGCCCGACAGTTGCAGCAGCGGCAAAGCAGCGCCGCCCGCACCGATGAACAAATACTTCGCATCGACGGTCTGGATCTTCGAGCTGTCGTTGACGTCGAAGGCGGACACACGCCACGAGCCGTCTTCGTTGCGCGTGATCGAGCGCACTTCATAGCCGGTCGTTACCTTGACCGAATTGCCGCTGAGGTGCTTATAGAACTGGCGCGTGATTTCGCCCAGATTCACGTCGGTCCCGAGCGGCGAGCGCGTGGCGGTCACCACCTCGTCCGGCTTGCGACCCTCCATCATGATCGGAATCCACTCGGCGATCTTCGCCGGGTCGGTCGTCATTTCCATGCCGGCGAACAGCGGCGACGCCTTCAACGCCTCAACGCGCTTACCGATGAACTCGCGGTTCTCCTGTCCGAAGACAAGATTCATGTGCGGCGTCGAGTTGATGAACTCACGCGGGTTGCCAAGCACGCCCTTGCGCACCTGATGCGACCAGAACTGGCGCGAAATCTGGAAATTCTCGTTGATGCCGATGGCCTGCGTGATATGAACATTGCCCTTGTCGTCCATCGGGGTGTAGTTCAGCTCACAAAGCGCCGAGTGTCCGGTGCCGGCGTTATTCCAGCCGTTCGAGCTTTCTTCGGCAACCTTGTCCAGTCGCTCGAAGACCTCGAAGGTCCAGTTCGGCTCCAATTCGGACAGATAGACACCCAGCGTTGCGCTCATGATGCCGCCGCCGATGAGCAGCACGTCAACCTTGCGATCCGCCTTGGCGGCACGATACTGACTACCAAACAGGTACGAGTATCCGCCCCAGACGGCGGCTGCCCCTACGGCGGCGGCAATGAACTTGCGTCGGGAGAAGGGCTTGCGGCCGCCATCAGGCGTCGTCTTGTTGTCCGTTTTATCCATGAGAATCAATCACCTTCAAAAAAACCGTGTGGAGTCGCCGGATCAAACAGTCCCGGGGACAAGCGGTCTCCTCTCACATGCGTTCTTCTCTCATGGGCGCCTGCCGGGTTTCCCACTGGCAGACGTCTCAGGGTCGGCGGCTCAGATGCGATGCCGGTTGCCGAGTGACGCGAGGCCCGGATTGTAACGCAGTCCCACGGTCGAGCGCTTGGAAGCCGCAGGATGAGAATGGGCATAACGATACGTTTGTTTCGACGTCGCAGAGTCAGGCTGCGAATGTTGCGGTCCGCTGGGCGCTAGAACTAGGCGCTAGGACTAGGGACTAGGGATCAGCGCAAGGCATCCGCGACGAGCTTGCGAAACCAGCGGTGCGCCGCGTCGTTGTGAAACCGCGGATGCCAGAACTGCCGGACGGTGAGGTCCGGCAGCGCGATCGGCAATGCGAACACATCGACGTGGGCCATCTTGCCGAACAGGTCGGCGAGTTCGTTCGGAATCACGGCGATGAAGTCCGAGTTCGCGACCAGACTGGGCACTGCCAGCAAGTAAGGCACTTCGACCCCCACATTCAACCGGGTGCCACGCTTGTGCAACTCTTTGGCGAGGAGTTCGTTGGTCATCGCCAGCGTGGCCGCCACCACATGGCGCGTATTCATGAATGTCTCGGCGTCCATGGCCGGCACCCTCCCCGCTTTGCCTCGTTTGCCCTCCCCCGCGCGACGGATACCGACGAGTGATCGCGTGAACAGGCGTTGCTGATGCAGATGCTCGCCCATCCGGTCGAGATAGCCGATGGCCAGATCCAGCTCACCGTCCTGCAAGGCTGCGCCAAGCTCGGCCGCGGGCACCTGAATCGGCCGCAGCGTTGCCATCGGCGCATGTTCGGCGAGTGCCGCGAGCAACCTCGGCAGCAGCACGATCATGCCCATGTCGCTCAGACAGACGGAAAACGTGCGCCGCGTGTCTGTCGGCTCGAAGGCTCGCGCCTCCAACACGTCCTGCCGGATCAACGCCAGCGCCCGGGAAACGCCATCCGCCACACGTTCGCCGGTTGGCGTCGGTGCCATGACAGCGCCCGCGCGCACAAACAGATCGTCGCCGAATCGCGTGCGCAGCCGTCCTAACGCGTGGCTCACCGCCGGTTGCGTCAGCCCGAGACGCTGCGCTGCACGCGACACACTGCGTTCCGCCATCAACGCCTCGACGACGTAGAGAAAGTTCAGATCGGGGTATTCCATTCGCGTCTCCTGATGGCGTCTGCGCGCCGTGATGCCGCCACTATGCCATCGGCACGCTATGCATTGAATTCATAATCTCTATGATTTTCATTTTATAGATTTATACATTGTGGCCGCGTACCTTTGCATCAACACGTCGCGACAGGCGTGACAAAGATGAGCATCAGGAGACGATGGCGATGGATTGCGATGTATTGATCGTGGGCGCTGGCCCCGTGGGATTGTTTTTGGCGGCGTCGCTCGGGCAACAGGGCTTGCGTGTGGAAGTCTTCGACACCAAGCCCGGTACCAGCCGGCACCCGGCCGCGAACGCCAACAGCGCGCGCACGATGGAACACTTCAGGCGCATCGGCGTCTCGGCCCATATTCGCCAGTTGGGGCTCCCGCCCGAGCAGTCCCCCGACGTGGCTTACTTCACGACCATTTCCGGACACGAACTCGCCCGCCTTTCGCAGCCAGCGTCGCGCGACGCCGTGGCTTATGCCAAGGCGCACAGCTTCACGTGGCCCACGCCGGAACCGCCGCATCGATGTTCGCAGCTCTATATCGAACCGGTGCTCCTCGACGCGGCACGTCGGCAATCGACTTGCAACGTCCATTTCGACGCGACGGTCACCGACCTCGCGCAGGATGCCGAGGGTGTGACGGCGGTCGTCACGCTGGCGCAGTCCCAAGATGCACCGGATCGCCAGCCGCAAGTGCGTCGCGTACGCGCCCGCTATGTCGTCGGCTGCGACGGCCCACGCAGCTTCGTGCGGCGCTCGCTGGGTCTGCGCTACGGCGGTGTCGCCAGTGAGAAGCGATCGTTCATGGGCGGACAGATGGAGGCCGTGTACTTCTACGCGCCGACACTGGTTGAAGCGAGCGGTAAAGCGCCGGCTTGGCAATACTGGACCTTCGCCCCCACGCAACGTGCCTTGATCGTGGCCGTAGATGGCCGGGGTCACTTCATCATGAACGTGCAGCTCCACGACGACGAAACCCCGTCGGAGGATGTCGTGCGCTCACGCATCGCGCAGGCGCTCGGTGCCGATATTCCGTTCGAAGTGAAGAGTTCGTCCGCATGGACGGCCGGACACGCCCTCGTGGCGGAGCGCCTCGTCGTCGGACGAGTATTTCTCTGCGGCGACGCGGCACACTTGTTCACGCCGACCGGCGGGCTGGGTTACAACACCGGCATCGACGACGCGGCCAATCTGGCGTGGAAGCTCGTTGCCTTGGTGCGTGGCAGTGCCGGTGAAGCACTTGCCCAGAGCTACGACGCCGAACGACGCCCCGCCGGGGAGCGCAATACCGCATTCGCACGCAACTTTGCCGACAGCATCGGCTACGTCGCCCTCCCCCGCGAAGCTTACGAGCAAGGCCCGGAAGGCGACGCCGCAAGGCGCGCGGTCGGCGAATACCTCGCGTTTCATGCGCGCCATGAGTTCGTGATCCCCGGGGTCCATCTGGGCACACGTTACGAAACATCGCCGCTACTGACAGCGGAACCGGGCAGCCCGCCCGCCGACAACGCCAATCTCTACGTGCCGTGCGCTCGCGCCGGGCACCGCGCCCCCCATGCGTGGCTCGCCGACGGCAGTTCTCTGTACGACGCGATGGGCCGACAGTTCACGCTGCTTTGCGTGGACGGTCAGACACCGGACGCCAGTGCGGTGGAAGCCGCCCGCGACGTGCTTGGCGACATTGCCGTGGTCGTGTCGACCTTCGCCGACACCGCATTGCTCAAGCAACTTTACGAACGCAACTACGTCTTGATCCGCCCTGACCTTCACGTGGCGTGGCGCGGCGATGCCCTCGACGACGCCTTCGTGAGCGCGGCTCGCCGCAGTCTGGCACTTGACCCACGCGATGAGGTTGGTGCGACCGCACAAGCCGCCCCGGATTCGATTTTGCAGTCTTGACCGATCAACGACAGAAACGCTGCCCCACTTTCATTAATCGCTTTTTTCAGTTGCATTCAGTTGTGACATGCCGGCCAAGCGCTTGAACAACAGACGCTGGCAGTCGCAGACCGGTGGCTTTATCTCCGGCTACCTTCAGGAGACAACGATGTACGTAGATTCGACGTCGCAAACGTCCACGCGTGCCGACACGGCTACCCGCGGCCAGACGCGCGAGCGCATGACCGCCCTGCAACGGCTCACGCTTTTCCTCTGCTTTCTGATCGTTGCGGCCGATGGCTTCGACGTGGCCAGCGTCGGCTATGTCGCGCCGCTGCTCAAACGTCAGTGGTCGTTGAGCCCTGCCGAGCTGGGGCCGGTCTTCGGAGCGGGCCTGTTCGGCCTGACCATCGGCAGCTTTCTCTTTGGCCCGCTCGCCGACCGTATCGGCCGCAAGCGCGTCATTCTCATCTCGATGTTTCTGTTCGGTATTGGCAGCCTCGCGTGCGCGTGGTCGCCCTCGGTCGGCTGGCTCGTCTTTCTCCGGTTTCTGACCGGTGCCGGACTGGGCGGCGCTATGCCCAACGCCATCACGCTGTCGTCGGAATACAGCCCGGCGCACAACCGCGCGTGGCTCGTCACCCTCATGTTCTGCGGCTTTACGCTCGGACTCGCCTGCGGTGGCTATGTGGCAGCGTGGCTGATTCCGCACTTCGGCTGGCAAGGCGTTTTCATCTTCGGCGGGTTGGCACCGCTCGTGCTGGTGCCGGTCGTGGCGTGGCAATTGCCTGAGTCGCTGCGCTTTATGGCGGGCAAACCGGCTTTCGCGAAGCAGATGCAACGCACGTTGGCCCGTCTGGGCGAACGTGGCGCAGCGTCCTTTGCGGCAGAAGCCGCTGCGGAACTCCAGCAGGCCGAAGGGGCGAATGGCGCGAATGGCACGAACGCCGTCGCGGAGCGCCCGGTGGCAACGCTCTTCAACGCCCACTACCGTACCGGCACGCTGCTGCTGTGGCTCGCGTTCTTCTGCACGCTCTGGGTCTACTACCAGATCAGCAGCTGGCTGCCGACGGTACTCACCGAGAGCGGCATTGGCGTGGCACACGCGGCACAAGTGGGCGCGATGCTGCCCATCGGCGGCACGCTCGGGTCATTGCTCAATGCGCGTCTGATGGACCGGTTCAATCCGTTTGTCGTGCTGGCGTTCTCTTACGTGGTCGCTGCCGTCTCCATTGCACTCATCGGCACGTCGCTGCATTCGACGACGCTGGTTTTCGTCACCGTGTTCTTCGCCGGGTTTGGCTTGTCGGGGGCGCAGACCGGCGCCAACGTGCTCGTCGCAGGGTTCTACACCACCGGGGCGCGTGCCACCGGTGTGAGCTGGGCGCTTGGCGTCGGGCGAGTCGGCTCGATCATTGGCTCGATGACCGGTGGCTTGCTGCTTGCCGCCCTGTCGTCCGTTCAGGTGTCGTTCGTCGTGTTCGCGGTGCCCGCTGTGATCGCGGGCATCGCCATGATCGCCAACGGTCTGCGCTACCGGCGGCAGATGGTGTCCGCATAGCGGCGGCCATCGCTCCCCACATTCAATCTTTCTTTATCTGGAGTCACCATGCGTTTTGTCAGCTTTGAACTCGACGGCAAGTCCTGCCTCGGTGTGCGCGATGCCGAGAGCATCCGCGTACTTGGCGAATTTGCCCTTGAAGACCTGCTTGCCGACGGCGTCGATCTCGTCGCATTCGGCAAGGCCAATACGTCCTCGCGTCACGTCAGCGCCGACACCGTGCGCTTGCTGGCGCCGTTGCGCCGCCCGCCGAAGATCCTGTGCGTCGGCCTGAACTACCGCGACCACTCGGCCGAGAGCCAATACGCCCAGCCGGACTACCCGACGCTCTTCACCCGTGTGAACACGAGCCTCGTCGCGCACGACGCACCGATCGTCCGTCCGGACGTGCCCGACAGCGAGGGCGTCGATTACGAAGGCGAGTTGGCCGTGGTGATCGGACGCGGCGGCCGTCATATCCGTCATGAAGATGCGTTGGATCACGTCGCGGGCTATTCGGTGTTCAACGACGGCTCCATTCGCGAATACCAGTTCAAGACGCCCCAATGGACCATGGGCAAGAACTTCGACGCGACGGGTGCGTTCGGCCCCGATCTGGTGACGGCCGACGAATTGCCGGCAGGTGCCCGTGGCTTGCTGTTGCAGACGCGTCTGAACGGCGAAGTCGTGCAGTCGGCCAGCACCGACGACATGGTGTTCGATGTCGCCACGCTGATCGAAGTCATCAGTCAGGCCATCACGCTGGAGCCGGGCGACGTGATCGTGGCCGGTACGCCGTCGGGCATTGGCTGGGCGCGCACGCCGAAGCTGCTGATGCGAGAGGGCGACGTGTGCGAAGTCGAAATCGAGCGCGTGGGCCTGTTGCGCAACGCGATTGCCGACGAAGTGACGCTGCGCAAGTCGCGCGCCTGATGCTTACCTGCTGCCGGCATTGCGCGAACCGCGTGCGATGCCGGCAGGTCTTTGCCCGGAGGACGTCATGACTGCATCGCCCTTGCCCGGCACGCCGCGCGCCGTGCATTCGATCGATCACTTTGCACTCAACGTGCCGTCGCTGGCACAAGCGCAGCATTTCTTCACCGCTTTCGGTCTGGAGGTGAGCGACGCCGCCGCGCCCGGTCAAGCCCTTGAGCTCCGCGCGGCGGACGGCCATCGCTGGGCGCGCGTGCTGCCGGCGGACGGCAAGTCGCTCGCCTATCTGCAATTCAACTGCTTTGCGCAGGACTTCGACGCGCTGCGTGCACAGGTGGTGCGAGCGGGGGCGACGCCTGCGGACAGACCGGCGTCGCTGGCCTCGCTGGAATTGCTCGGCGAGACCGCAGGAACCCCACCCGACGCGGGTTTCTGGTTCCACGACCCCGACGGCAATCTGATCGGCGTGCGTGTTGGCGTGAAAACGTCGCCCGACGCGAAACCCTCGTTCACGCTGAATGCCAGTGCCAACGGTGCGCGCGGTACGCATTGCCGTCACGACGTGGTGCAGGTACGGCCGCGCCGCCTGTCGCATGTGCTGCTCTTTACGCCTGACGTTCTGCGCTCGCTCGCGTTCTACAGCGACGCGCTCGGCCTACGGTTGTCGGACCGCTCGCAGGACCTCATTGCCTTCACGCATGCGCCGCACGGCTGTGACCACCATCTGGTGGCGTTCGCAAAAAGCCATGCGCGCGGGTGGCATCACTGCTCGTGGGACGTCGCGAGTCTGGACGACGTCGGCAACGGCGCGGCGCAGATGGCGGCGGCGGGCTACCGCCACGGCTGGGGCACGGGGCGGCACGTGCTCGGCTCGAACTACTTCCACTACGTGCAGGACCCGTGGGGATCGTTCAGCGAGTACTCGGCCGATATCGACTACGTCGCGAAGGATCAGACGTGGCCCGCTGGCGACTTCGACCCCGAAGACTCGTTGTACCTGTGGGGGCCCGAGGTCCCCGCCGATTTCATTCGCAATACGGATACCCCTGCCGACACATCAATAGGCACACCCCGCGCCTGAGCGCATCGGCACAACAGACCAGACACACTGGCATCGACTGAGGAGACAGCAATGAAAGCAGCAACGGTGCGCCTTGTTGGCGCAACGGCGACCGCGCTCGCCTGTTTGAACGTGAGTCCGGCATTCGCACAGAGCAACATCCAGCTATACGGCGTGCTAGACACGGGCATCGAATTCGTGACGCACGCCGGTCCCACGGGCGATAGCGTCTGGCGCGTACCCGGCATCACAGGGACGATGCCCTCACGCTGGGGCATTCGCGGCACCGAGGATCTCGGCGGTGGCTTGCACGCGTTGTTCACGCTCGAGAACGGGTTCAATGTGCGCGCGGGCGATGTGAATCAGGGGGGACGGCTGTTCGGCCGCCAGTCGTGGGTTGGGTTGCAGAACGACTGGGGAACGTTGAGCTTCGGGCGCCAGTATTCGATGACGTTCTGGGCGCTGTCCGACGCGGATATTCTCGGGCCGGACATCTACGGCGGGCTGGGGTCGTTCGACGCGTATATCCCGAATGCCCGCAGCGATAACACCGTCGCCTACAAACAGACGTGGCAGGGCCTGACGTTCGGCGCGACGTGGTCGTTCGGCCGCGACAACGGTGGCACGGGCAACTCGCCGGGCCAAGGCACCTGCGCGGGGAACGGCACAGGGGCGAACGGCTCACCGGCGTGCCGCCAGTGGTCGGCCATGCTGCGCTACGACACGGCGTCGTTCGGCGTTGCCACCGCCTACGATCAACAGCGCGGCGGTCCGGGCGCGGCGGCAAACTTCTTCGACGGCGTGGCACCCGTGGCCATCGCCGGCAGCGGTGCAACCGACACGCGCATTCAGTTCAACGGCTATGTGAAAGGCGGTAGCTGGAAGGTCGGCGGCGGGTGGCTCGGACGGCGCGTGAGCACCGATGCGGCCGGGCTGCCCGGGGTCAACTCGGACATGTTCTATCTGACGGCGTCGTACACATTGGCACCGCAGTATGTGATCGACGGCGGGGTGTATCGCATCGTGAATGCACAACACGATACCCGTGGGACCATTGCCGCGCTGCGTGGCACATGGCTGCTCTCCCGCCGCTCGGCCGTGTACCTGCAAACCGGCTGCGCGTGCGGCGTACACCCTCAGCCAAGGTGGCGCGGGTGCCTCGCCGAACGCGGGGGTGAACCAGTTAGGGGTGATGGCCGGGGTGCGTCATACGTTCTGACGTCGCCGGTTGAATCGGACGGGCGCGCACTCTGCGCATCACAGCGCGCCCTTTCCGCCGTCTTCGAGCAACTTTAGGAGCGGCGGCGACTTGAACATCGTCTCCGCTTGCACCCGTTCCCAGAGGCTCCCGAGTCCTTGCTGCCGGCCGCGCGCGTCCTCATGTCGCAACCACTGTTCAACCGTCCGGATGCGATTCGGATGGATTTCATCGAGCAGTGCATAGTCGCGCTGGATCACGTTGTGTTTCCAGACATTCCAGAAGCCGGTGAAGTTGTCCCGGAAGCTCATCGTGCTGTTGTCGTTCGGATCGGCGTTGTAGCCGGCGGGGCGGAGTGCGGCGGTCTTGAGCGGGCCGTTCCAGTAGGTGTCCAGATCCGTGTCGATGTAACGCGCCGGATGCCCCGTTACCCGCTCGAACGCTTCGGCGAGTTGGTGGTACTCGACGGGCTCGATCGCAACTTCGAGGTTCATCCCGTTCGCACGCTCGGCATTGTCGAACAGCCACCGCGCGTAGTAGCCGCAATCGGCCAAGGCAACGTGCGGCACAGCGCCATTGCCGAGTGGTACGCGCCACGTCAGCACACCGTCTTCCACGAACGGCATCATGGGCGTCATGGCTGAAATGGCCATCTCCATATACGGCCCGGTGGTGAACACCGCCGCGCCCATTCGCTCGCCGTTGGTCTGGTTCTGGAACAGGATCCACTCGCCGATGCGCCCTTTGCCGTCATAGTGGCCGACGCGGAAGCGCGAGTCGTAGCCCGCCTTCTTCAATGCGTAGTCGAGGTTGCCGTACACGTAGAACTTGATGCCCTCCTCCAGTGCGATTTCGTAGGCCCGGATGGCCCAATACATCTCTGTTTTCTCGCCAGTGTTGAACCCGTCGAGATTGATGTAAGCCCCATCGCAGCCCCGGAAGCCTTCCCGCAGCACGGCTTCGTCGGCAAACGTGCCTTTCAGGATCGAAACGTTGCCGAGCGCGAGCAGCGCCTTGGCCCGCCGGGACTCGGGGTCGCGACTTAGCGCGCGAACGGCGTATTTACCGTCGGCGACGAGCGCGTTGATGATGGGCAGGCCCTGTGCGCCGGTGCCGCCGACGACGAAGATCCGGGAAATGGAATGGGAGGACATGCGTGTTTCCTTACGTAGCTGGACGGGACACTCCCCGGGGACCGAAACACGCATCCTCGGGTGAATTTGTTGCTCTTATAATAAGAGTGACTAATTCGCGCTGCAAGCACTTTCAATGACGCGAAGTGAACGTGACTCTTATAATGAGACCCGCTGACTGATAACGGGCGGCCTACTCAGGGGAAACTGCGCATGCGCTCAAAAGGTTTCGACGGCATGGTATGTTCGATCGCTGGTGTCATGGCGGCGCTCGGCGACCGATGGGGCGTGTTGATTCTGCGCGACTTAGTCGTGGGGCTCAGGCGATATGACGAGCTACGCCAGTCGTCTGGCATCACCAATGCGACGCTCAGCGACCGTCTCAAGCATCTGGAGACTAACGGCCTCGTCGAGCGCAGGCGCTATCAGCTGAACCCCGAGCGATTCGAATATCTGCTGACGCCCAGCGGCAAAGCGGTTGCAGCGTTACTGCCGGTGCTCGCTCAGATCGGCGACAAGTTGGAGATGTCTGGTGCCTCGGCCCCGCCGATGACGTTCGTGAACCGAAACACCGGGGCCGAGGTCCGGTGGACGTTTATCGATCAGGCGACGGGCGAGCCGGTGAGCGCCGATGATCTGGCCGTCAAGGAAGGACCGGGCGCGGACGATCTGGTGCGCTGGCGGTTGTCCCAAGGCGAACAACACCGCCATCAAACCTGATCGGCGCGGCGGCCGACGTGAGTCAGCGCGTTCGCCACGGCACGAGACGCCTCTCCAGTGCGCGCATGCCGAGGTCGAAACACCACGCGATGCCGCCGATCAGCACAATCCCCATGACCACGACGTCGGTGCGAAGGAAGCTCGATGCATTGAGCACCATTTGGCCGAGGCCCGCCGTTGCGGCCACCATTTCGGCCGCAACCAGTGTCGTCCAGCCGAAGCCGATCGAGATGCGTAATCCGGTGAGGATTTCCGGCAATGCCGCCGGCAGGATCACGTGGCGAACCACTTGCGCGAAGCTGCCGCCCAGCGAGTACGCGGCGTGGATCTGCTCGGTCGTGGCACTTCGGGCGCCGGCGCGCGCCGCCATCGCAATCGGCGCAAAGCATGCCAGATAGATGACGACGATTTTGGCGGTCTCGTCGATCCCGAACCAGATGACCACGAGCGGGAGGTAGGCGAGCGGCGGCAACGGCCGGTAGAACTCCAGCACCGGGTCGAGCAACCCACGCGCGATGCGGCTCACCCCCATCAGAATGCCCACGGGGACGGCGGTGACGGTCGCCAGCAAGAATGCGCCGAATACGCGCAAGGCACTCCACGCGAAATGCTCGGACAAGGGCAGTCCGCCCTGAATCCGGCCGTGAACGGCATCAAGGAAAGCCCGCCACACCGCTTCGGGTGCCGGCAGGAAAAGCGGTGGAATCCAGCGCATGTGTGTCGATATCCACCACAGGGCAGCAATCGCCACAATCGCAGCGACGCTCAGACCGGCCGTCGGCCCTTCTCCGGGCATACGCCAGATCCGCGCCCGCTTGTGGTTGGTCTGCGATGCCTGCTGCACGGGAGGCACCACGTGCGTGTTAGGCACGGTCGCCACATTTGACACAGTAGTTTCGGATGCCATGGAGGTCAGACTGTCGAAGCGGTCGAAGCATCAGGGACGGGCTCACGCAGGCGTTGCACCAGTCTCTCGCGCCACGCGATGAAGTCGGCGGAGGACTTGACGGCGCGCGCATCGCGGGACGCCAGATACTGCCGCGAGAACGGCAAATCGTGGCTCTCGGCGATACGCCCCGGGCTGGGGGTCATGACGATGATGCGTGTGGCGAGAAACAGGGCCTCTTCGACGCTGTGCGTGATGAAGAAGATTGTCTTGTGCGTGCGCTCCCAGATGTCGAGCACTAGCTCTTGCATAGTTTCCCGGGTCATGGCGTCCAATGCGCCCATCGGCTCGTCCATGAGCAGCACGCGCGGATCGTTGGCCAGTGCGCGCGCGATGCCGACCCGCTGTTGCATGCCGCCAGACAGCGTATCCACCCGCGCCTCGGCATGCCGCTCAAGGCCGACCAGTGCCAGCGTGCGGCGTGCCGACTCCCGGCGCTGCGCCTTCGGTACCCCCTGAAAGCGAAGGCCGAGCGCGACGTTGTCGACCACGTTCAGCCACGGCAGCAAGGCGTAGCGCTGGAACACCACCCCGCGCTCGGCGCCCGGGCCGGAGACCGGTACGCCATCGAGCAGCACCTCGCCCTCGTTGGCCTGCACAAACCCCGCGATGCAGTTGAGCAATGTGGTCTTGCCACAGCCGGACGCGCCGAGTACGACGACAAAATCGCCCGTATCGATGCGCAGGTTGACGTTGTCGAGGGCGACGTTGGTGGCCGCGCTTCTCAACCCTCTTCCCTTCGTGCCGCCCGCGCCCGTGCCGTCATATTCGACACGAAGCCGCCGGATATCCAACCCGCCGCCTTTCACGCCGGGTGTGATCCGCGCAGCACGGGGTGCGCCAAGTGCAAGGCTCATATCACCCAACTCAACGTGCCGCACGCTGGACGAAGCTGGCATCGACGCCCACGGAATAGTCCGGCAGTTCCGTCTGAATCGTGCCTTGCGCCTTCAGGAATGCGGCCGTCGCGGCAAGCGATTTGGCGGCACCTGACTGCGCGCCGCCGCCCAGCCAGACGTTCGAGGCCTGCTGTGCCGGCGTGGGGAACGCATACAACGCGAGGCTTGCCGGAACTTCGTCGGCATTCGCGCCGGACTCCTTGGCGACCGCCGCCACTTGTGCCGACCCCGCCGTCCATGCGGCTTTATGTTCGCGGTAGTTCGCATCGGTGGCGGCAAGCACCTTGACGAAGCCGTCGACAAAGTCCTTATTCTCGCGGGCGAACTTGCGGTCGACGACGAAGCCGTCGAACGTGGCCTTGCCGGTCGATTTCGCGATGGCCCCCGACGTCGTCAGCACTTTGCCGTTCTTCTTGACCTTGGCGAGTACCGGGTCCCAGATGTACGTCGCGTCGATATCGCCTCGCTCCCACGCGGCGGCGATTTCGGGCGGGCGCAGATTGACGATCTTGACCTTGGCCGGGTCGACACCGGCGGCCTGAAGGGCCACCAGCGTGTGGAAGTGAGACGTGGAGACGAACGGCACACCAATCTTCTTACCGTTCAACTGCTTGACCGAAGTGACGCCCGAACCGTCGCGAGCCACCAGTGCCTCGGCGTCGTTGATGTTGTCGAGAATCCAGAACAGCGACAGATCGACGCCCTGCGACAGACCGGCGGCAATCGGGCTGGAGCCGGCCTCGCCGAGCTGCACCGACCCAGAGGCGAGTGCGCGAATGACATCGGCGCCGCTCCCCAGTTTGCGGTAGGTGACCTTGTAGCCGGTAGCGCGCTCGACTTCACCGGTCGCTTGCGCATAGCGCCACGGGACCACCATGTCTTGATAGGCGATCACGACTTCCTTGGACTGCGCGAGCGCAGGCGCGGCGTAGGTCGTGGAAAAAGCCAAGGCGCTAAAGGCCGTCAGGATGGCGAGCGGGCGAAACCGTCGAAGCAGTCGATTCATTGAAATCCCCATTCTTCTAGTTGGAAGAGACGACCCACTATAGATAACGGGGCACGGCGGCGTGCCAATCGATTGGAACTTGCTTATGCCGTCGCGATGAAATTGCTTTCGTTGATTTGGGCGCAAAAATTGGGCGCAAAAAAAGGGGACCCGAAGGTCCCCGAATATGGGTGAGCCGGTCAGTCGAATCTCTTACTCAGAGTCGCTTGGCCTGCCGGATGCTACGTAAAAACGCGCGGGTGCGCTCTTGCTGCGGGTCACCAAAAATCTGCTCGGGCGGCCCTTCCTCACAAACCACGCCGTCACACAGGAAACAGACCTTCGACGCCACCTCGCGAGCGAAGCCCATTTCGTGGGTGGCGAGCAGCATGGTCATGCCCTCCTGCGCCAGATCGCGAACGATGTTCAGCACCTCGGACACCAGTTCGGGGTCGAGTGCCGACGTGATCTCGTCGAGCAGCAGCACCATCGGGTCCATCGCCAGTGCGCGCACAATCGCCACGCGCTGCTGCTGTCCGCCCGACATGCGATCGGGATACTCCTTCGCCTTGTGCGCCAGACCAAAGCGTTCGAGCAGCGCCATCGCACGATCTTCGGCGTCGCGCTGGGGCTGTTTCAAGACCCGGATCGGCGCCAGTGTGATGTTCTCGAGCACGGTCATGTGCGGGAACAGGTTATAGCCCTGAAACACGATGCCGATGTCGCGGCGCAGCGAATTGACATCGACACCTGGCCCCGTGATGCGGTCGCCGTGCACAAGGATCTCGCCCGACTCGATCGGCTCCAGCCCGTTGATACAGCGCAGCAGTGTCGACTTGCCGGAACCCGACGGGCCGATGAGGCAGACCACCTGATGCTCCTCAACCGTCAGGGTCAGCCCTTTGATGACCGGCACCTCGCCGTAAGACTTGGCGATGTCGCGAATCTCGATGAATGACATGTCGTTCGCTCCTTCAGGCCCCGCCCGCACGCATGCGGGCCCGGTCGCGTTGCGCCATCCGTTCCACGAAACGCACCTGCGGAATCGAGATGATGATGAACAGCACGGCCACGGTCGTGGCGGCCGACAGGTTGTAGTGATTCGACGCGATGATCATCGACTGGTTGAAAGCATCGATCACGCCGACCACATTGACTAGTGCCGTGTCCTTCTGCAAGGCGATGAACGCGTTGAGCAGCGGCGGAATGATCTGCCGGATGCCCTGCGGCAGCACCACGAAGCGCAGCGTCTGGCTGTACGACAACCCGAGCGAGCGCGAGGCCGCGACCTGACTCCAGTGCACGCCCTGAATGCCGGCGCGATAGATTTCCGCCACGTAGGCCCCGACCGTCAGGGTCAGCGCGATCACCACATACGTCGTGAGCGACAGATCTTTGAGAATCGGCACGCCCGTGAGCGGCAGACCGAAACCGACCAGATAGATCACCAGCACCGCCGGCATGGCACGGAAGATATCGACGTACGCCGTGGCAATGAAGCGCAGCGGCTTGCCTGCCCTGCCCGGCGCAAACATCGCTAGCGCCACGACCAGTCCCCAGATCAGCACGAAGACTTCGGCGATCAGGAAGATCTTCACGTTGACCCAGAACGCGGTGAGCACGAGCGGGAATGTCTCGATGATCAGCGGCAGGAAAATGAAGGTCTTCGCGACGGCCAGATGGTTCGCCAGCACGAACTGCAACGCCAGCACGATGATGAGTTGTGCCAGCGTGTAGCCGAGCGTGATCCAGCTTTGCACGTCGGCCTCGGCGCGAGCCACGCGCGCCGCCGTGATGTCGCGACGGGTTGCGGCATCGCTGAACGCCCGCCAGCGCTGAAAGGCACGCGCCAGCGGTGCGAGCACGATCAGCGAGGCGAGGCCAAGCAGCACGGCGCCCACGGGCACCCACCAGCCGTCGAGCTGGTTCCCGAGCAGGCCTTCACGCAATGCGGCAATCGTGAAGGCACTGCCCACGATGGCGACGAGCGCACCGACCAATGCGATGAGAAACAGCGTGAACGGTGACGACGGCATGCCGCCGATGGTCAGCCGCCGCTCGCGTCCTATCGCACCAATCAGCGCGCCGGGCGCCTTTTGAGAAGAGGGTTCGCTCATGGACTCGTTGACCTCAGGGCGTCAGTACCGGCACTTTCGCGGGATCGGCACCGAGGCTCGGCACCAGATACTGAGTGGCCAGACGGTCGAACGTGCCGTCCTTCTTCATCTCGGCGATCAGCTTGTTAAATGCGGCGAGATTCGGCGAATCCTTGTTCACGAGACCGCCCCACTGCTCGCTCGTGTCGTAACGGCCCACGACTTCGAAGCGGCCGTCCGACTTCTTCGCGATGGACAGGACGTTCGGCGTGTCGTACAGCACGGCGTCCACCTGATTGGCATTGAGTGCGGCGTACATCGCGGCAGCGTCCGTATAAACCTTCGGGTGTTCAGCGACCTTCACCTTGTCGGTCAGGTACGGCAGGATCGTCGTGCCTTGCTTCACGCCCAGACGCAGCTTCTTGATGCTGTCCTTGTCGACCTTCGTGCCGGTCTTGACGAGAATGCCCTGATCGGAATTGAAGTACGGATCGGTGAAGTTCACGACCTTCTTGCGATCGTCGGTGATCGTGATCTCGCTGAGCGCGATGTCGAAGCCTTTGGCCTGACCGCCGATCACCTGTGCAAACGAGCGGTTGACGACGATCACGCGATCGAGCCCTGCACGATAGGCCATGTTGGCGGCCATACAGTATTCGAAGCCGTCCTTGATGGTCTCCGGCGAGTCGCCGTTCCACCAACCCGGTGCCGGCAGCACGGGGCGTACCGACAGTGCGCCCGGCGTGACCGTTTCCAGCTTCACCGAGCCGCGCGTGCCGGTGACTTCGCATTTGCCGAAGTCCGGGGCCGCGACGGCCGTCGTGCAGAGGCCGCCGAGCATGAGCGCGGTGAGCAGCACGCGCGCAGGCGCCGTCTTGCGGGTTGCGCGAATCTTGTCTTGCCGTGCGATCAGTTTCATGGGGGTGTCTCCTAGCATCTTGGGGTTGGGTCGATCGGTTATGCGGGCAGTGCTGCGGCCGGTTGGGCAATGCCGCCATGCGGCTTGCCCGAGGCGACGTCGCCCCAGAGCACCGCGTGGTCTTCCGGCAGCGCGCGCGAGTTCGGCATGGACAGCCAGAGACGCATCAGCATACGGTCCTGACCGGTTTGCACATCGTCTTTGAAGGCGGTACGGCCGTGATACACGATGTGATTGTTCAGCAACTGGATGTCGCCCGGGGCGAAACGCATCTCGAAGCATTGCTCTTCGGCTACGGCCATCAGCATGCGAATGGCTTCGTGTTCGGCCTCGGAGAGTTTGCGCACGCCCGGCAGCATCTGGGCGTTCTCGATGTAGGTCAACGAGAAGTGGCTGGTGAGCTTACCGTCGCGCACACCGAAGATCGGCAGATCGTAGGCGACGTGCTCGCCGCCGGCTTCTTCGCCGAAGCGGCTGCGCGGAATCGGCTGGCACAGCAGCGCGTGCAGGTCCGGACGGCGCTTGAGAATTTCGTTGTAGACGGTGGCGCTGCTGGCCAGCTTGCTCACGCCGCCCTCGGACGCCTGTCGCACACACAGCAGGCCGACGACGTCGCAACGATCGGTGTGAAAGCGCAGTTGGCCCGGCGAGAGTGTGCGAGCGCCCGACGACAGGAATTGCTTGCCTGAGCTATCGACCGTGGCCCCATAGAGCTTCGCGCCGACGCCCATGCCTTCGTCTTTGATCTCGCGCATGACTTCACCGCGGTAATTCTGGAACATCGGCGTGCCCAGATGCGCACCCAGCGCGTACCACATGCGGCGCAGTTGCTCGGTGCTGTAACGGGTGACGTCGAGGCCGCGAATCTTGACCATGCCGGAACCGTTTTCCAGTTCTTCGCGCACGTCGTCAAAGAACGCCGTGGCGTCAGGCAGCGGAAAGTTGTGACGGTTGATATCGCGCCAATCGACGTTCTCCGTCGCTTTCAGCGCGGCGTCGATTTGTTCGAGCACGATGGCCGGGAAGGTCTTCACCCAACGATCGTGATTGACCATTTCGGTCCCCTGCCAAACACTGGCGCCTTGCAGACTCTGCGACTCGGCCATGAAATTCTCCTGATAGATGCGATCAGTAGTACGCCTTACTTTGTATATACATGTAAGGACATTACACCCATCATTTGAAGTCCGACAATCGGGAGCGACGTCCAATCAGGGAAAGTCCTAGCCTCGGAAAACAACAGGCTCACGAGGCATGTCTGCGCAATGGCATGGCGACTCGCAACGCCTTGCGCAGTAAGGCAGACGCGGCAAATCGCGGGTCCGAATTCCCTAGCGGGACGACCCGAACTCCCGGGTACGTGGACTCCCGGTCGACTCGACTATACGCGAACAAAATTGCGTCCGTATATCATTTATTGATTTCGTATACGATTTGAATAAATCAATTTCTCACACTGCTGAAAACGGGGGCGGTGTGAAGTGCCGAGCGCAGAGAAAGCGCAGAGAACGCGCAGGGAATCAGGCGGCGGTTTTGCCGCTCAGCCGGAAATACGCCATCACTTCGCGTTGCGTTTGTTCCAGATGTTTGCGCAGCAGGCGAACGGCGGTTTTCGTATCCCCGGCTGCGCAGGCCTCATGGATCGCGAAGTGCTCGTCGTAGGAGCGTTGATGGTCGTTGACGGCGGAGAGGTGAGTGCGCAGAAAGCGGCCCATGCGCTCTTGCGCGGCCTGTGCGGTGGCGACCAGCCGCGGACGATTGGCGGGCGCGTACAGCGCTTGGTGAAACGCGAGATTCAGGTCGCTCCACGATTGCGGCGTGTCGGCCTTCTCATAGCGCTTGAGCAACTCTTGTGCGAGGGCGAGATCGCTGGGTGCCATGTTGGGCACGGCAATTTCGAGCGCGCGGCATTCCAGCGCGATGCGCAGGTCGAGCATTTCGACGCAGTCGCTCGCCGTGAGCGGCGTCACGAACGCGCCCGCATTGCGCTTGAGCGTCACCCAGCCCTCGGATTGCAGACGCATGAGCGCCTCGCGCACCGGGATCTTGCTCACGCCCATTTGCGCGGCAATATCGTCCTGACGAATCGGTGCCCCTTCCTGCAATTCGCCCGACAGAATCTGCTGGCGAATGGCTTCGTAGGCGCGTTCGGCGGTGGAAATTGAAGCGGTTTCGCTTGTGGTCACGGAGGTCCGCGCGTCAGTTCGCGCTTCAGGCAGGGATGAGTGATGCGTGGATTATACAATTATTAAAATTCGTATACTTTTCATGATTTGACCTCGAATTGCCCTGTCACGAATTTTTCATACAGTTGCCATAGAGTCTCCGGTCACCCTTCAGACCCGAGACGACCTATGCGCGTGCCCACCGTTGAGTCCACGCACGCTGGCGGTGCCTGCACGGCCAACCGCGTTCTGGTGGTGGAGGACGACGCCAAGGTCGCTCACGAGATCGTATCGGCGCTCGGCGAGCACGGTTTTTCCGTCGAACTCGCCGGCACGGGCGGCATCGGCTTACAACAGATGCTGCACGGGCAATTCGACTGTGTGGTGCTTGACCGGCTGCTGCCCGAAATCGACGGCATGTCGATTCTCACGACGGCGCGCAACGTCGGCATCAAGACGCCTGTGCTGATGCTCTCGGCACTGGGCGCGACCGACGAACGTGTGCGCGGCCTGCGCAATGGTGCCGACGACTACCTCACCAAGCCCTTCAGCTTCGACGAGCTCACCGCCCGTATCGACGTGCTGCTACGCCGGCATAACGATACCGACGTGAGCGCCACCCTGCGTGTCGGCGATCTGCATTTGGACAGCCACAACGGGACCGTGACGCGTGCGGGGGTGCCGGTCGTGCTCAAGCCGCGCGAAATGCGCCTGCTCGAATACTTGATGCGCAACGCCAATCAAGTGGTCACGCGCGCGTTGTTGTTCGAATCGGTGTGGAAGTATCAGCACGACGTGCAGACCAACGTCATCGATGTGCACATCGCCCGGCTGCGCAAGAAGATTTCTCTGGACGGCGCCTGCTCGGCGATGATCGACACCGTTCGCGGGACCGGCTATGTTCTCCATGCCAATGACTGAGCGCAGCTTTCTGCGCAGCCTTTGGGGCGCCGGACCGATTTTCGCCATCTTCATCGTGTCTGTCGTCACTTTGTTTGCCGTTGTCTACTGGCTCACCATGGGCTACCTGACCGATCTGGTCGACGCCCGCCTCCAGCGTGAAAGCACGCAACTCATCCGGCGCACGCCCGCCGACGCACGCACCAACATTACGGAGCGCAGCCACCGCGAGGCGGCCAACATGCGCCCCTACGGCCTGTTCAGTGCCAGCGGGCAACGGCTGGCCGGCAACATCGACGTCATGCCGAAAGGTCAACCCGACTGGCACGCTTACCGCTATGTCCAGTCGGTAGTGGACAAAGAAGGCGATACGTGGGCGCGTCCCTATCGCGCCATGATGGCGACCATGCCCGATGGCAATCGCGTGATCGTCGGGCAGGCCGTCGACGATATCGACCGTTTCGATCACATGCTCGTGCGGGTGGCATTCGGCGGTCTGCTGGCGACGATTTTGCTCGGCGCCTTGTGCGGCTATGCCTTGCACCGCGCCGCCAATCAGCGGGTTCGCCAGTTGCGAGAGTCGTGTCAGGACATCATCTCGAGCCACTTCACGCGCCGCTTGCCGACGCGCGGCCGACGCGACGATATCGATTTGCTGGTGGGTTTCGTCAATACGATGCTCGACGACATCGAACGCCTCGTCTCGGAGCTGCGCGGCGTGTGTGCGTGGATCGCGCACGATCTGCGCACGCCGATGACCCGCTTGCGTGCGGGGTTGGAACGTGCCCGCCGTAGTGCGACGTCGGCCAAGGAATATGACACGGCCGTCGAGCGTGCCCTTGAGCAAACCGACCACGTGCTCGGGCGCTTCTCTGCGCTGCTGAGAATTGCCGAAATCGACGCCCATTCGCGTCGCGAGCAGTTCCGTCACGTTGATCTGGCACGCATCGCCGAAGACGTTGTCGATCTCTACGAGCCGCTGGCCGAAGAGCGCAAGGTGACGTTGCTGGTCGAGACACAACGCTGTGCGCCGGTGCTGGGTGACAGCGATTTGATCTTTGGTGCCATCCAGAACCTGCTCGACAACGCGCTCAAATTCACGCCTGCCGGTGGCACGGTGCGCCTGCGGGTGATGGCGACGCCCCAACATGCCGTGGTGGAAGTGTGCGACACCGGACCGGGGATCGCGAGCGCGGAGCGCGACGCCGTGTTGAGACCGTTTTATCGCGGCGCGGGCGTCAGCGGTATGCCGACGCCCGGTCACGGGCTTGGGCTGAGCGTGGTGGCGGCAACGGCGCGGATTCACAACGCGGTGATGCGGATCGACGACGCGGCGCCCGGCTGCCGCGTCGCATTGCGGTTTGCTGCGGCATCGGTCTCGCCGGAAACGGCCGACTTGACCGACTTGACCGACGCGAGCGACAAGACCGACATGGCCGAGACGCCAGACGCCTCGCGCACTGCCGACGTGGCGAGCGTCTGACCGGCGGGTTACTGAAGCGGCGGCAGGCTCAACGCTTCGCGGGTCTCACGCGTTGCCCGCTTGAGATCGTCGCGAAACGCCGGGTTGGCCAGCATGGCAGCGGCGATCACCGTACCGCTCACCTTCCCTGCTTCGACGTCGCTCACGTAATGCACGCCACCCAACGCGCGTCCCTGCGCGTAGGCCTGCGCACGCGCAAAGATATCCGCACGCTTCTCCGGCACGATCTCCGCGAGAATCACCGCGCTCAGGTACGCAAACGTGGCGTGCCCGCTCGGATAGCCCGGTGACGTGCCCTCCGTCACGATGCCCGGGTGCACCTCGGCACTCACGTTGTACGGGCGCGGGCGCTTCCAGTAATCCTTCGCCGCCTTGAGCGGTCCTGCGCCCTCCTTCGCCAGACGCTTGAAGAAGGCTTCGGTGAACGGCAGACGTTCCGCGCGGAAGTCGGTGCCGATCACATCCGCAAAGCGGAACACGCTCTTGTGCGTGTCGCCATCGGCGAGTGCCAGTTGTGCGGCGGTGCGCGACTGCTGGAGTGCCAGTACCTGACGCAGATCTTCTGCCGCGGCAAGCGTGCCGGGTGCAGGCGGCGGCGCCACCAACACGGTCAGGTCGGGACCTGCGCCGCTCAGATAGTCGGCATGGGGCAGTTCAGCCGCTTGTACCGCGTGCAGTGCGCTCAGCAGCAGCACGGCGGCTACGAAGGGACGCCCGTAGCGGGTCGGCACTGGAAGAGGAAGCATCGGTTTATTCCTTAAATGATCGGGTGGATCGGGTGAATTGAGAGAGACGGGGTTTGGGGCAAATACGCTGAAGGAGGCTACGAGACGCCGATGACCCGCCAATGGCGCCAACCTTTCCGTCCGGACAGGTTCGCCGTTCGCGCCAGATGCCCCCGCGTGGTCTGTTCATGTTGGCAAGTTTTGCTTCATCTGTGCATCACGGGCGACGCATAAAGTTCGCCTCGCTGATCACCGGCGAGCAGGCCGGTCCACCCAACCGAGCGCGCTGCGCCGAGGATGCACTACCTCCATGAAGCCCCAGACTGCCAAGACTTTCCGCCTTGCCCCGATGGTTGCCCCTGCGCTCGCGCTCGCTTGCGCCGCGCTGGCCTCAGGGGCCGTGCATGCCGATCAACCCGCACCGCTTGCCCCGCTTGCCCCGCTTACCCCGCTTACCCCGCTTAACCCGCTTACCCCGGCGAAACGGGTGCTGCTGATCAGTATCGACGGCATGCACGAGGAGGATCTTTCCCGCTACGTCACCGTGCATCCGACCTCGGCGCTGGCTTCGCTTGCGCGTCACGGCGTGATGTATCGCAACGCCCTCACGCCGACGCCGTCCGATTCGTTCCCGGGCATGGTCGCGCTGATCAGCGGTGCCAGCCCCGTCAGCTCGGGCGTGTACTACGACGACAGTTTCGACCGGCGGCTTGTCCCGGCGGGGGCGAACTGCGGTGCGGGCACGGCACGGGGTGCTGAAGTCGTTTTCGACGATTCCATCGATCTGGATCCGAAGCGCATCGACGGTGGCGGCGCCATCAATGCCGACCGCCTGCCTCGCGCCCCGGCGCGTCAGTGTGCCCCCGTCTATCCGCACAACTACATGCGCGTGAATACCGTTTTCGAAGTCGTGCGCGCCGCTGGCGGACGCACCGCTTGGGCCGACAAGCATCTCGCTTATGACTTCGTGAATGGTCCGAGCGGAAAGGGTGTCGACGACCTCTACACCCCGGAAATTGCCGCCGTCGGCGAGAAGCTCGACGCCTTCCCTGCCTACGACAATCTGAAGGTCGACGCGCTGCTCAAACAAATTGAGGGCCGTGACGCCGCTGGCAATGCGGCGCCCGGTGTGCCGCGTTTGTTCGGCATGAACTTTCAGCAACTGAGCGTGGCGCAGAAGTCCGGCGACGGCTACCGCGACGCCCATGCCGCGCCCGGGGCCGCCATCGGCGCGGCGCTCGATCAGATCGACGGGTCGCTGCAACGCGTGCTCGACGCCCTCGCCGCACGGCACCTCGACGCGTCGACGCTCGTCGTCATTGCCGCCAAACACGGCCAGTCGCCGATTGCGCCGGGGCAACTGCGCCGTATTGACGGCAAGCGCGTGCTCGATGTCATCACACAAATCGCACCGCAGGCGCTCGCGAAAGCCACGCTCGACGATGTCGGCCTCTTGTGGCTGAAGCAGCCGAAGTTCACGCAGGCGATTGTCAAGGGGCTGCGGGCCAATGCCGAAGCGCTGGGTATCGATCATGTCTACGCGGGTAATGACATGCCCGCCGGCTGGGGCCGTGTCGGCAGCGACAGCCGGGTGCCCGACATCGCCATCGAGACGAAGTACGGCGTGATCTACACCCATGGCAGCAAGGTCGCCGAGCACGGCGGCTTTCACGACGACGATCGTCATGTCGCGCTGCTGATCTCGCGTCCGGATATTCAGGCGAAGGAAATCGACGCCTCTGTCTCGACACGTCAGGTCGCGCCCACGCTGCTGCGGGCATTGGCCCTCAAGCCCACCGCCCTCGACGCCGTTCGCCGTGAAGGTACGACCTCACTCCCGGGCTTGAACTTCGGCAAAGGCACCGATTGAACCTTCGGTAGCACCTGCCACGACATAGCACCACGCAGCATCACGCAGCACCACGAATCAGGGCTGCCGGCCAACGTTGGCCGGCACAACTTCCAAAGAGAACGATCCCAAGCCATGAAACTCAACACGACGCGCGCACCCGGTTTCCATCGCATCGGCACGCCGCATCTGACGCTCACCGCTATCGCGTTGGCCGTGCTGGCCAGCACGGCGCAGGCCCAAACCACCGACATCGGCGATGTCTCGGCCTCCGACGTGGGCGCGCCCGTCAACGTCACGGCCGTCAAGTCGCGCAACGCACCGACCGCCGCCGCCGCGAAGGCGCTCACGCAAGCCCCGCTCGAAGCCACGTCACCCCAGACGCAGATCAGCAGCGACTACATCGCCAATCAGATCAATCCGCAGGCGGACTACGGCGCGATCCTGCGCATTGCGCCGAGCTACAGCAGCTCGTCGCCCAACGGTCTCGGCTTGTCGGAGGCCAAGAACCAGACGCTGCGGGGCTTTCCCGACGGTCAGTTCAATGTGACGTACGACGGCATTCCGTTTGGCGACACCAACGACTTCTCGCACCACACCACGTCGTACTTCCCGGCCGCCACCATCGGCAGCGTCACCATCGACCGAAGCCCGGGCAATGCCACCACGCTGGGCTATGCGACCTTCGGCGGCTCGGTGAACCTGTTCTCGCCGACCTTGAGCCCCGTGCGCAAGATCGAGTACTCGCAGACCATCGGCTCGCACGCGACGTGGCAGGAAAACCTCGGCATCACGACCGGCATCATGCCGGGGTTGCTTGACTCGAATGTCTTCCTGAACATTCAGCGCACCGACTCGAACGGCGCATTGAGCAACAGCGGCGTGCGCAACACGAACATCTTCCTGAAGGGCGTGACGCCGATCGGCAGCAACACGCTCGTGACATGGGTCTATGCGTACGACAAGATCCACTTCAACAACCCGGGCGGCGCCACGCTCAATCAGGTGGCGCAGTACGGCTACAACTACGGGCTGAACGCCGATCCGAAAAGCCCGAACTACTACGGCTATAACTATCAGGACAAGAACACCGAATTCGCCTATATCGACGTCAAACACGACTTCGACAACGGCTGGGGCCTGAGCAACAAGCTGTACACGTATTACTACTACAACCTGAGCCATGAACTGAATGGCGACAACACGTCGTCGCCGCTCTCGGCACTCAGCGCGGCCAAGCCGTTCTCTGCCGGTCAGTCGGGCACCGATATTGCGGGCGCACTGAAGCTCAACGAATACCGCACGTACGGCGATACGCTGGCGGCGACGCACACAGACGCCTATGGCACGTTCACCGGCGGCTTCTGGGTCGAACACACGCGCAACCCGCGCAATCGCTTCGCCTACGACGCGACCACCGGCCAGTCGGTCAAACAGAACGCCACCTACGGCAACACCTACTACGACATGGTCGATGAGGTGAACACGGCGCAGGCGTTCTCGCAGTACGCGTGGAAGGCGACCAACGCCCTGACCGTCACGCCGGGCATTCGCTATCAGCACTTCGAGCGCTCGCTGTCGGCCGGCGTGTTGCAGAACAACCTGCCGGGCACCTCCGCCACCAAGTCGTGGGACAGCGTGCTGCCGAGTCTGGACGTGAACTACCGCTTCACGTCGTTGTGGTCGGGCTATGCGCAGGTTTCGCGCGGTGCGCTCGGTCCGAACCTGAACACGTTGTACTCGGCCAATCCGTCGGGTAACAACAATGTGCAGCCGCAAACCTCGATGGCCTACCAGATCGGTACGGTGTTCAAGGCGGATCGATTCACGTTCAATGCCGACGCGTACCTGATCGAGTTCAGCAACTACATCACGAAGAACGGCTCGGGCGCGAATGCCACGTACTTCAACGCAGGCGGTGTGCGTTACACCGGCCTTGAAGCGGAAGGTAACGTGTTGCTCGGCAGCGGCTTCTCGTTCTACGCCAACGGTTCGCTCAACAACGCCACGTACACGCAGGACGGCACCGGCTCGCAGATCTGGAAGTCCGGCCAGCGCATCTCCTTCGTGCCGCAATACACCGCGGCCATCGCCCTCAATTTCGATCAGGGGCCGTGGCACGCGGGCATCAACACCAAGTTCGTCGGCTCGATGTATCAGGGCAGCAACGGTGCGGCGGACGGCTCGATCTACAAGGTCGGCCCCTATAGCGTGACGAGCATGATGGTCGCGCGCGACTTCACCAACCTCAGCTCGGTCCTGAAGAAGGTTCGGGTGTCGTTCGGCGTCGACAACCTGTTCGACACCCACCGCATTACCGACAACCTCGGCCCGGCCGCGACCGATACCAGCAAGGGCACCGACGCGAACCAGTTCCTCTATTACTTCGTGCCGGGCCGCAGCTTCTACGTCAACCTGCGCGCCGAAATCTGACCGATCGGCCGATCACTGGCCGCCGGTTGGCGCGGCCGGTGCGAATTTCATTGCAAGGAGATTTTATGGATCTGACTCAAATCAACCAACTGGCCATGTCGTCCGGCGGCACGCTCTATCTGATGGTCCTGCTGGCATTTGTCGGCATCACCGTGATCGTGGATCGCGGACTGCGCCTGCGTCGTACGTTCCGGGGCGGTGAGCGCATCGTGACGGCGGTCAGTGCGTTACCGATGATCGACGTTCACGATGCCGACGAACTACGCGCCGCCGCTGCGGGCTTGCCGCACGGCCGTCTGCTCGACGCTTACGCGCACAACCTCAAGCGCGTTCACGGCGGCGATATGGAAGCGGTGATCGACGAAGCCATCTATCTGGAAGTGCCGCGTGTCGATCGCGGCCTGTGGGTGCTCGACACCGTCATCACCGTCGCGCCGCTGTTGGGCCTGTTCGGCACCATCGTCGGCATGTTCCACGCGTTCGATGTGCTGGGTGCTGCGGGCGGCGATCCCACGCAGGTGACCTCCGGCGTGGCCGAAGCGCTGGTCGCGACGGCGTGCGGTCTGGCCATTGCGATGAGCCACCTGTGGTTCTTCAACGCGATGCAGGACACCGTGCGTCAGACCGTGCATCAGATGGATACACTCAAGCGCCTGCTGCTCAACCGTCACAGCGCCTCACAGCAGGCGGTTGAGCCGACGGGCGTGGTATTGCGCCACGAACGTGCCTCTGCCTGAGAGCCTGCGATGCGATATTTCGAAACGAGAAAGGCGCGCATCGAAGTCGTGCCGATGATCGACATCATGTTCTTTCTGCTGGTGTTCTTCATCATGATCACGCTCAAGATGATTCCGTCGATGGGCATGTCGGCCAAGCTGCCGGGAAGCTCGACGGCGCAGGACTTGCCTCACCCCAAGGTGCTTGTCGCTTTGCACGCTGACGGCAGCGTTGAAACCGACCAGCATCCGGTCACGCTCGACGCCCTGAGCGCCACGCTGCGTGCGCACGATCCCGCGCATACGGTGGTGACTATCGCGAGCGACAAGGCCGCCAATGTGCAGCAACTGACCCAACTGATGGACGCGTGCCGCGCGGCGGGTGTCACGCAGATCGGCATTGCTGCGAAAGAGGCGCCATGACCACGATTTATCAATCGGAAGTCGTGGGCCATTCGCAGGCTGCCAGCGGCGCACTGCCCGCCCCCGGTTTGCCATTCCCTCAAAGTCAGGGGCGCTGGCCGTGGCGGGCCATGGCGACGGCACTGGCAGTGGAGGCGATCCTGCTGGGCTTTGCGACCGGCTGGCTTTCGCGTGGCACGCCGCCGCCCGCTCGGGTAGCCGCTCCGGTGATGCTGTCGATGGTTGCGCCGGAGCCCGAGGCGGCACCTGCCGTGAAGCCGGTAGCGCCCGTGGTATCCCCCGCCAAGCCGGTCGTGCCGGTGAAGCACGCAGTGACACCAAAGCCAGTCGTGTCGCCGGTGAACAAGACTCCTCAGCCCGCCCACGAAACGACGCATGCAGAGGCGCCACCGATCAAGACGGTGGATGGCGCGGATGCTCCGCCTGCGCCATCTGCTGCCGCCGCGCCAACGCCGGCGGCATCGCCTTCGAACGTGGCACCGGGGCCGGACGACCGTTTCATCGCGAAGCTGCGCGCCGCCGTGCAAGCGGCCGTGGTTTATCCGATGGCGTTGCGGGGTATGGGGTTGGCAGCCAATATCGACGTCGAGTTTGCCTATCAGGATGGCGTGGTATCGAACGTGCACGTCTCCCGGCCCGGGCGTGTTGCAACGCTGGATCAGGCGGCCATCGCTGCCGTGCAGCACGCTGCCATGCCGTCCCCTCCGCCCAATCTGGCGGGTAAGCTGAACACGTTCAAAGTGCGGGTGATTTTTAGCGATGCATGAGGCCGTGGGGGATTGTCAGGCGTCTTGTCCCCACGCCAGACATCCCTGACACGCGGGTAGATCGTCAAACCACCGGAACCGCAGCCGGGCAGCGGCTTCGAAGCGCGGTGCTTCGATGACAACAGGTTGCTGCTCGGCGAAGTCCGCGACATCGACATGCAGGCACAGCAAGCCTTCCGTAATGCCCAGCCCGAGGGTTTTCAGGATCGCTTCCTTGGCCGTCCAGCAGCGAAGGAACGCGTCGGGTTGCGCCGCCGGTGACAAGGCCTCGATCTGCGCGCGCTCCGCGGCAGTACACACGAGCGGTGCAAGCTCGCGCCAGTCAAGCGCGCGTTGTTTCACCTCGATGTCGACGCCGACACACCGCGTCCGGGAGACGGCGATCAGCGCGCCGTTGCCCGTATGCGAGACGTTGAACGACAACGTCGACAACTCACCCGGGCGCGTTGCCAGTTCCGGACGGCCATATGGCCCCTGTGCGAAACCCACCGCCGCGGGCATCGCCCCGGTGTACTCGCCCAATAGCTCCCGCAGTACCGAACGCGTCATGGCAAAGCGATAACGGTCGACGTCATAGCGAAACCGCCCTGCCCGGGCCAGTTCGTCCGCATCGAGATAGCGATACGCATCGGGCTCACGGCGTCCGTCGAGCGCCACATGCCAGACGTCGACATCCACCGGCCAGCGCCCATTGCCCGGTAGCTGTTGTGCCCGCATCGTCCGGCTCACTCCACCGGCGCATCCACCGGCGCATTCGCAGACGCACCGACATGCGTCTCGTAGGCGAACGTGCTGCCGCTGGCTTCTTCGATGATGCGTCCCTGATGCAGGCGCACCACGCGGTCTGCCAGACCGAAATACCGGTCATCGTGCGAAATGACGATCAGCGTTTTGCCCTGACGTTTGAAGTCCGGCAGCATCTCCTGATAGAAGTAGCGGCGGAATGTCGGGTCTTGGTCGGCGGCCCATTCATCGAGCACCATCCACGGACGGTTTTCGAGATACGCATGCACCAGCGCCAGACGCTTGCGCTGACCGGCCGACAAGTCGATGGTCGAGAACGCGCCGTCGACAATGCTCACCTTGTGCGCCAGCCCCAACTGCTCGAGATAGGCCTGTGCGTGCGCCATCGTCTGGGCATCGCTCGCGACGAGATCGTCGAACAGGTGGTAATCCGAGAACACTGTCGAGAACTGCTGACGAAAGCCGTCGAGCTGTTCCGCCGGGACCGTCTTGCCGTCGACCAGCAGCTCACCTTGGCCCGGGGTGTAAAGCGAGAGCAGCGTCTTGATCAACGTGGTCTTGCCGCAGCCGTTTTCACCCACGATGAAGAGCGTCTCGCCGCGACGAATTTCGAGATCGATCGGCCCAAGCTGGAACGGCGCACTGTCGCCCGCCGCCGGGAATACGTGCGTCGCGCCGCGCAGAGCCAGCGTCTGCATCGCGGGGAATGCCGCCTCTCCCGCTGCCGGGCCGTCAAGCAGGCGCGGCTCGCGGTTACGGAACTGGCTCGTCAGCTCGGCAATGCGCTGGAACGAGACGCGCGCCTGAATCAGCGTCGGCAAGCCGCCCGCAATCATCTCGATGGGGCCGCGAATATACAGCAGCACGATCACGAAGCCGCTGACGACGCGAGAGTCCACGCCAAGCTTCGACTGAAGCAGCAGAATGAGCCCGATCACCACGAAGAACAGCATGCCGCCCATCGCGTTGGCCGCGTAGTACAGGCGCATGGCGCGGCTCTTGAGCTCGCCGATCAGATCGGCGGCACCCGACAACTGCTCGCCGTACACGCGCTGACGGCGCGCGCGATTCAGGCGCAATTCCTTGGCGCCTTCCGTAATGGCGCGGTATTGCTTCTGGAGCTCGTCCTGCGCGCCGCGTACGCCACGGTAGTGAAAGTCCCAGCGCAGCGAGGCGTAGTGGTTGATGCCAAGGCCAATGAGGATCGCCGCGAGCGCAAACAAGAACAGCAGCGGCGAGAGCACCAGCATGTAGGCCACGCAACCGAGCGCAATTGCCACGGCCGTCATGAAGCCGGGGAAGTTGAAGGTCACGGCGCTCACCGTATCGACGTCGCTGTTGAGCGTCGCGAGCAAGCGGTGAACGCGGTACCGCTCGACTTCGGCGATCGGCGCACAGACGATGCGCGCCGAGAGGTCCTTGCGCAGCGCCGCGATAATCTTCTGGCCGATCACACTGTTGCCTACGCCGGAGATCGCGTTGCCGGACAGCGTGACCGCGCACAGCACGACGAAGGTCACGATGGTCTTGCCGGTAATGCCGTCGGGCGAATGGAGGCCGTCGTTGATCGTCGCGAGCAGCCATGCCGTGGTGAGACCGGCGACGACGCCCATCACGGTGGAGAACAGGCTCATCGGCAGGAAGGGCCGGAACAGCCGGAACAACTCGTGGCCGATGCGTGTCTTGTCAGGCGAGTCTGGCGATTGACCCGTGGAACGGTCGGTCATGGCAATTTCCCCAATCGTGAAACTTAACGGACGACGCAAACCGGCTCGCCGGTCTGCGGATGCGGCATCACCACCATGGCAATGCCGTAGATGTCTTCCAACCGCTCGCTCGTCATGAGCTCGCCCGGTGTACCCCGGGCGCACAAACGCCCGCCGCGCAGCGCCACGATCTCGTCGCAGAAGCGCGCGGCCATGTTGATGTCGTGCAGCACTACCACCACACCCAGACCCCGCGTGCGCGAGAGCGACTGGACGAGCGACAGCACCTCGACCTGATGCGCAACGTCCAACGCGGCGATGGGCTCGTCGAGCAAGAGACAGTCGGCGTCCTGCGCCACGAGCATGGCGAGCCAGACGCGCTGGCGCTCGCCGCCCGAGAGCGTATCGACCAGACGATCGGCAAAGCGCGAGACGCCGGTGAGTTCCATGGCTTCGTCGACGCGCGCCAGATCCTGTGCGGAGAAGCGCCCCAGCGGTCCGTGCCACGGATAGCGTCCGAAACGCACTAACTCGCGCACGCGCAGTCCCGCTGCGGGTGGTGTGTGCTGGGGCAGATAGGCGATCTTGCGCGCCAGCGCCCTGCCTTGCCAGTCGCCCAGCGGCGTGTTCTCGAAGCGAATCTCGCCGCTGGCCGGCGCCTGCTGACGGGCCAGCAGTTTGACCAGCGTCGATTTGCCCGAGCCGTTGTGGCCGATCAATCCGATCACACGGCGCGGTGCCAGCGTGAGCGTGAGGGGGTGAAGCAACGTACGCTCGCCCGCCTTGAACGAGACGTCGCGCAGGTCGAACATCGGCGACGGCACCGCATGGGCATCGTGCTTGGGTTGTGCCGCCTGTGATGGCATGGCGGCGAATTCGGTATCTTCCATCATCGTTTCATCCGGTCTTGCGCAGTTCGATGTAATTCGGTTCGATGTGATCGTCGGCGGTCGCGTCAGGCGCGGTCCCGCCAGATCAGCATCAGGAAATACGGTCCGCCGACGAAGGTGGCCAACAGGCCCGCCGGCATCTGGTCAGGAAACAACGCGTTGCGGCCAATCCAGTCCGCCAGCACGAGCATCGCGCCACCGACGAACGCGCCGCCGAAGATCTGCGACACGGGACGTTGCAGTCCCAGCAATCTGGCGATGTGCGGCCCCATCAGCCCGACAAACGAAATCGGGCCGATGATGAGCGTGGCAGCAGCACTCAACACGGCGGCCGCCAATAACAACGCGAACCGGGAGCGTCCGACATTCACGCCGACCGACCGGGCGACGGCTTCGCCCAGCGGCAAAATGTCGAGCGCGCGGGCGGCAAACAACACCAGCGGCAGCAGCACGACCGCGATCACCAGTGCGACGGTGGCCTGCGTCGCGCCCACGCCGTAGGTGGAGCCGGCCATCCACGCGAGCATCATCGCCATGCGCGGATCGCCGCTGGCCATCATCAGGGACGCAAGCCCACTGAAGACCGTGCTGATGCCAATGCCCGTCAGGATCAGACGTTCAGGCGAAAAGCCACTGCGCCGCGCCAAGAGAAACATGGCCCCCAGCGCCGCAAACGCGCCGGCCGACGCGGCGGCAAGCTGCATCGCCTGAGACGGCGAATTCACCGCGAACAACAGCACGATGAGCCCGAGCGATGCGCCCGACGAGATGCCCAGCACTTCGGGGCTGGCCATCGGGTTCGCCGTCAGACGCTGAATCAGAATGCCCGCCACCGACAGCATGGCGCCCGCGGCCAGTGCCCCGACCACGCGCGGTATGCGCAGCGACCGCAGGCGGCCGAGCGACTCGAAAGTGTCCAGCCGCCAGCCCGATAAACCGCGCGAGACGAGAATGGCCGCCACGGTCATCACAACAAGCAAGAGCAAGGCGCCGATTACGGCGACCCATAGATTGCGTTGTGCACGCTGCACCACCGGCCCCTCATGACGATGCACATGCGCGCTGTCATGCAGTTGCGGCAGGAGCCACAACAACAGCGGTGCCCCCAGTAGCGCCGTGGCGATACCGGTCGGAATCTCCGGCATCCACAGGCCGAGCCATTGCACGATCTGATCGGCAAGCCACAGCAACAAAGCACCGATGACGGCCCCCCACGCGAGGCGTCGTCCGAGCGTGCGGGCCCCGGCAAGGCGCGCAAGCGCCGGTCCGGCGAGCCCCACGAAGCCGATGACGCCCAGCGCGCTCACGATCCATGCGCACAGCAAAGTGCCGACGAACAGCGCCCCCAGCCGCAACCAGCGCAGGGACACGCCGAGCGCGCGCGACGCGTCGTCGCCGACGGCCATCACCGACAGCGGCCGCACCAGCAATGCGGCGGCCACGGCACCCAGCGCGACGCGTGGCAACAACTGCTCGGCGATGGTCCAGCTGTTCTGGTTGAGTGCGCCCGATTGCCAGACGAAAACGCCAAGCAGCCCTTCATGGAAGAACAACGACAGCACCGAGCCGATGGACCCGGCACACAACGTGACGACCAGACCGCAGAGAATGAGCACCAGCGGCGAGAGCGAGTGCGCCCACGCGATCACGAATACCAGCGCGAACGCAGCGACCGCACCGCCCAGTGCGACGGCGTCGCGATGTTCGATCAACAGCGACGGAAACCACAACGTCGTGACCGTCATGGCGAGGTTGGCGCCGGCGGCAACGCCCAACGTCGTCGGTTCGGCGAGCGGATTGCGCAATACGTGCTGGAACAGGCCGCCCGCGAGCGACAGCGCGACGCCCGCCAGCAGCGATACGGCAAGACGGGGGGCAAACGAATACTCGATCACCACGCGCTTCATGTCGTCGGGATCGGCACCGGGCAGCAAGCCGCGCCAGCCGGTGGCCGGCAACGCGTTGCGCAGGTTGAGCCACGTAAGCCCCAGCGCAAGGACAAAGAGGAGCAGAACGAACGACAGCGGCGACTTCTCGCGCGGTGGCATCGGGGTCGGGATGACCATGCTAGACATGACGGAAGTCCTCCCGGCGGATGAGCCCGTCAAGTCCGCGCAACAGTGTCGTCGCCGACGGATACGAATTGAACAGATCGATGAGCGGTATCCGATAAACACGCCCTGCCCGCACAGACGCTAGTCGGTTCCAGAACGGGCTGACGGCGAGTTGGCGTAACGCGGCCGTCGTCGACGCGCCGAAATCCACCACGACGATGTCGGCGTCCGGCGCTTCCGCCAGTAGCTCGACGCCACCGACACTGAACCCGTACTCGTTGGTGCTGCGCGTCCACGCGTTGCGCAGGCCAACCCGCGTCATCACGTCCCACATGATGCTGTTGCGGCCATACGCGACCATTGACCGGCCGCCATCGTTGAGTGTCACCAGATAGGTCTGACGTTGCGCCGGACGGCCGCTCGCCGCCAGCGTTCTGGCGACCTCGGCCATGCGCGCTTCGACTTGCGCGATATAGGCGGCCGCTTGTTCCTCGCGGCCAGTCATGCGCGCCAGCGTGCGCAGCCCGTCGGCTGCACGGTCGAGGGCACCAGTCGCCCCCGTGAAGATGTCGAGATGGGTGACCGGCGCGACCACGCCCATACGCTCGCGAGCGATCTGCGGTGTGGTCACGGTGACGCACCAGTTGATGCCCAGCTCGATCATCAGTTCGAGGTTCGGCTCGATCGGGTCGCCGCTGTTGACGATGTTCATCCCCGGCGGCATGCGCGGCTCGGCACCCATCGAATCGTAAAACGCGCGGTCGGCTCCTGCGACAGGCTCGATACCCAGCGCGAGCAGCGACGACACGGCGCCGCGATCGGGCGCAAGAATACGTAACGAGGACGCAGGCGACGCGGACGCCGCTATTGGGCGTCCGGCCGCGTGGACCCAAGGGCCGGCACCCGCCAACAAGGCAGCTGCGCCGGCACAAAAACTACGACGTTTCATGCAACTTTCCAGTGGTTCTTGTCCGCGCGCGACGTTCGGTAAGACCGGCGCGAGCGGTAATGTCATTGGGGGTTATCTAGGTAGTGCGTTCTGCGAGACCGCCCGGCCGGCGCTGGCCGAGGGGGTTTCCTGCCACACCGCAAGCCAGCGTTGGTGCTGTTGTGCGGTGGCTTGCTGCGTAAGCGACAGTGAGACGGACGGCACGCCCCGGCTGTCGAGCAATGTGATTTGCCCGTCGTTGTTGCCGAGGTCATCACACCTCGCGGCGATTCCCGACACACGCACGTGCAGCGTGAAGTCCCGGATCTGCACGCTCAGCCAACCACCGCCGATATTCCTGACTTGCTTGATGCGCCCTGATTGCGCCAGCGACGCGCCATCGTTGCTGACGTCGATTCGTACCGGCCAGCCACCCGCCTTGGCGGCGTCGAGGGCGTCCGCCAACGCCAGTCTTGCCCGGCGGCCATCCTGATCCGAACGCTGGCAACGCTTGGCAGCGGCACGTTCCTGCGACGCACCGGGCGACGCTGGGGCCGCGACGTCGTTCGCCGTGCCGGGCGTGCCCGGTGTGACTGTTGCACGAAATGCGGCGACGAATGCATCGTAGTCCGTCACGTGTTGCTCGTCCATGGACGTGATTTTGGCGATATTGCGCCCCTGCGCGTCGAAGAATTGCAGTTGCCGATAGGGTTCGCGTTTCGGGCCGTAGTAGCGTGTGACGGCGTACGCGGACGCCCAGCGTGCCGGGTCGATCGTCATGTCCAGTGCATCGCTCGCGTTGCCACGAGCGTCAAAGAGCGGTTTCGACGAACGGACGACCCGCTCGCCAATGCCATGCGCCGTGCGCACCATCACCTCGATGCGCCCCAATCGATGAAGGCGGGTGCGCATTGCCTGCAAATCCGAGGGCGCCATTCGCAGGGGAACGATCACACTGCCCTGCTCTGCGGCAACGAGGTCTGCTTCTGACGTGCCAAGCAACTCACTCGCTTCGCGCGCTGGCATCCCCTGCTTTGACAACGCCTGCCAACGCGCCGGAATAGTGTTCACCGGCGTCGAGTCCGACAACGAGGCCGGGGTGGTCTGCGCGCTGTCGAGCCACAGTCCGCCGTCACCAGTGCGTGTGGCGTCGAGCGGGCGGGCAACCCATGCCTGCTTGCTGTAGCGCAGTGTGCCGTCGGTGAAGTGCGCCGAGGCCGGGTCGTCGGACTGTGCACCGGCCATCAGCGTGCGCGCGTTCACCGGTCCGCCGTTCGCACCGAATGTCACCACTTGCAGATAGCTGTTCGAGAACGCGTGCGCGTCGATCTTGAGCGCGCCGTCTTCGATACGGGCATCGCTATTGCAGCCCGACGTGAAATAGCCTTCGTCGTCGCAGCCGCCGAACCACGGAATTCGCACGCCGTTGCGCACGGCGTACATGGCCGAACCGGTTTCCGCATCGGGGGTAAAACCGCCCTCCCGCAGTCGCAGCACGGCCACGCCGAGCCATTTGGCGAGCGTCTTGCCGTCGACATTCAGCGTGTTGGGGGTATCGAGCGGACGCAGTGGATCGAACGGCACCGCAAACCGCTTGTCTTCCGGCACCGATTTGATCTGCGCCCACCATGCGTCCCACAGCACAGCACCCTGCGCGAACGGGCTGGCGGTGTTGTCCCAGCGTTGCAGCACGCGGCATGCTTCGGCGATGTCGACATCTCGCGTTGGTGTTGCGCGTTGATCATTTTCGGAGGGTTCCACCGACACGATCTGACGGCCGCCATCGGGCTTGCAGGCACCGGCCACCGCTTGGGATTTGAACAGCAGCGCGGACATCGAACGTGCGTCGAGCGCAGCGCGCGCGACGCTGTCTGCCGTTGCCCCGGGCGCGCCGAGGCCGTCGCTGCCATGAATGCGCTGGTCAGCAAGACGGAAGCCCAGCCGTGGCCGCAGCCCCATCTCCGTGCGCTCACCACCCGTCACGGCGGCAAAACCGGTAAGCGGCTGCGCGGGGTTGACGATCCAGTGCGTGTTGTTCATGTTCGCGACGTAGTCGTGGCGGAACAACTGCGGCATCGCGTCGGCGGGCAATGCCCCGGCTTGGGCGGCGTCCGCGCTGGACTGCCAACCGCACGCGGAACGTGACCCATCGAGGAACGGCACGCCCGGTGCCTGTGCGGCGAACGCTTTGCCCAGCGGCGGTGTGCATTGCGCGGCCAGCGCATCGGGCACGTTCGGGACTGCGCCGACGTCGCCGAACCACACCCGCGGATCGTCGCGACCGATCGCGACCGTGTTGACCCATGGCGTGGCGGCCTGCCGGCGGGCAATTCCGACGAAATCGTCGAGCGACGTCGCACGTCCCCATGCGAGGAAGTTCGCGAACACCCGATAGTTGTCGGCATTGATGTCACGAATCACGAACGCCTGACCGGGCTTGCCCTCGGCACCGGCCCGCCATTGCAACGCGGGCGACATCGCGCCGAGATTGACGACCGGCCCGAGCGCCGTGCGGTAAAGCGTGCGGCTTTGGGTGTGCACCGTGCCGTCAGCTTCACGAACCGGCACGGTCACGGTCACGGGCGTCATGGCGACAGGTTTGCCGTCGACCAGATACGTGGTCGCCGAGTCCGGCGCGAGCGACAACTGAAACAGGCCGAAGCGCCGTGCGGCGGACACCGTGTGCGTCCACGCGACGTCGCGATTGAAGCCGATCATGACCACGGGAACGCCCAGAAACGACACGCCGCTGACGTCGAGCTGCCCCGGCACGGTCAAGCGCATTTGATAGAAGCGGTCCGGCCCTTCGAGGAACCAGTGCGGGTTACCGAGCAGCACCGACTGTGTGCCCGCGCTACCCTGCGCGCCGAACGCGAGCGCGTTGCTGCCGATGCCTCGCCCGCCACCGACGTCGAACTCCCCTTCGCGCAATGCAAGCTTGCCGGCCGGCGAGGTGCGGCTTTGCGGCTGCGGTACCCCTGACGCTTTGCCCGGTGGCATCGCACTCGCCACCCGGCCGGCAAACCGCGCCATGCCGCCCGCGAGATTGGCCGCGAACAGGCGCCGGTAGACGTCGTCCGGTGAAATGGCCGTCACCCACGGTTCGCTGCGGCAAGCCGCGTGCGACGGCGTGGACTTGTTGCGCTGCCAGTCTTGCAGATAGCGGTTATAGCCCGCGGCGAAACCTTCGACCAGTTCGCGAAATTGCGGCGTCTGGGCTTCACGGTAGGCTTGCAGCCGCGCGTTGTCGGCCACCAGCCGGAAGAAGACATCGGAATCGAGATTGTCGAGATCGCCCAGCGTCGATGCGGTGGGTTGCTTGCCCTGCGCGCCGAAGTAGCGCGACCGATCGCCGCGATACGTGACGAACGCCTGCGCCATCGTGCAGAGGTCATCCTGTGCCTGCACATACGCCGCCCCCCAGCCGAGGCTTCCCCAATCGTTCGCGACGATATGCGGCATGCCGTCCGTCGTCCGCTCGATTTGGGCGCGATAGCGCTGCGGCGCCGCACTGCCTGCGACTGCGGGCGAACGCGAAGCATCCGCCGCGCAGCCACCCAGCACGGCAAGGCAGAGCGCGCCAAGGGCGAGACGTGTGGCGGTGTGACGATGACGATCCGAAGGGTTGAAGCGAAATGTCATGAGCGATTGCCTGCCGAGGTGTCCTGTGGATGCAGCGCGCCGAGTGCACGATGCAGCGACGCGATGAAATCCGGATGACGCACGATACCGGTGTGATCGGTGTCGAAGGTCTCGACGGTGACGTGTCCGGCCTGCGCCCGCCACGCGCGGGTTGCGGCAATCGCATCGAGCGCATTCGTCGTGTCGCCGTCGCGGCGGGCGAGCCAAAGGTGCATCGGCACCGGCAACGGCGCCGCATCGTGCGCGGCGGCCGAGACGGCGTCGAAATGCTTGCCGATGCGCAGTACGGTGGCGAGCCATTGCCGTCCGTCGTCGCCTTCGGGGATCACGCCCTGCCAACGCCCCGCGTCGGCCTGCATGGCGGCCAGCAAATGATCTATCTCTGCGTCGTCGATCTGTAAGGTCTTGGCGACATCCACAATGGGTGCGGGCGCATCGAGCGACTCAGCGCCTTCGGGCGCTTCGCCGTCCACGCTGCCAAGGAAGTCGACGACTTCCCCCTGCGCGACGAGCACGCCCGCCACATGACGCGCGATGGCGGCGCCGCTCGACCAGCCGAGCAACCGGTACGGCCCCGTGGGCTGCACGCGCCGAATGGCGGTCGCGTAGTCCAATGCCAGCGCGTCGAGCGACGCCGGGGCCCATGCGGCATCCGTGTACATCGGGGATTGCACGCCGTGCACCTGTGCCATGCCGTCCAGTGCGCTCGCCAATGGCCGGTACTCGCCGACGAGGCCGTAACCGGGGTGAATCGCGAACAGTTGTGTGGCCGCCGCCCGGTTGAGCGTGACGATATTCGCCGGCCGTCCTTGTGTGGTCTCGTCCAGCCACGACGCGAGCCCGGCAATCGTCGGATGCGCGAACAGGCCTTCCAGCGAGAAATGACCGAAGCCGCGACGCTGTGCGTTGGTGGCCACCTTGAGTGCCGCGAGCGAGTCGCCGCCGATGGCGAAGAAGTTATCGTGCCGGCCAAAGCCGTCGCGCCCGAGCGTGTCGCGCCAGACGTCGAACAACATCGCCTCCGTAGGCGTCACCGGACCTTGCGCTGCCTCGTCCGCCTTGCGCACGGTCGGCTCCGGCAGCGCGGCGCGGTTGAGTTTGCCGTTGGGCATCAGCGGCAACGCCTCGAGCCGCACGAACGCGCCCGGAATCATGAAGCCCGGCAAACGTGTCTGAAGCGCTTCACGTAGCAAATCGGTGTCGGACAGTGAGGCATCGCCGGTAACGTAGCCAACCAGTTGGCGGTCATCCCCCTGCCCTCGCAGTTCGGCCGCGGCTTCCCGCACGCCCGGAACACTGCGCAGCGCCGCTTCGACCTCGCCCAGCTCGATCCGGAAGCCGCGCAGCTTCACTTGCTGGTCCATGCGGCCGAGGAAGTCGATGGTCCCGTCTGGCCGCTGACGGCAAAGGTCGCCGGAACGGTACTGGCGTGCGCCGTCGTTGCGGTGCGGGTCTGGAATAAACTTCTCCGCCGTGAGCGACGCGCGGCCAAGATATCCGCGGGCCAGCGTTTCGCCGCCGATGCACAACTCGCCGAGCGCGCCGGGCGGCAACGCGTTGCCCGCGTCGTCACACACATAGACATCGCGCGACGGATATGGGCCGCCGATGGACACGATGGGCTGCGCGCAGTCGGCGTCTTGCGTCGGCCGGTACATGCAGGCGACCGTGGTCTCGGTCGGTCCATACAGGTTGTCCAGACGGATGTGGGCAAGCGGCCCGCTGCGCCATTGCCGCAGGGCATCGCCGGGCAAGCCTTCGCCGCCGACGGTAATTTGGCGCAAGGCGAGCGAGGCCGGGTCAGGCGGCTCGTGCAGCCACTGCTGCCAGTACGCCGTCGGAATCCGGGCGAACGTCACTTGCTGCGCGACCAGTTGGCGATTGGTGGTCGCAAGGTCCCACGGCTTCGCGCCGCGCATCTCGATGCTGCCGCCCTGCATGAGCGAAGGCAGCATCTCGTGCAACGCCACGTCGAAGTTGATGGTCGACGACTGCAACTGGCGATCGGCGACGGAAATGCCATACGTCGTGATGAAGTCGTTCAGGTGCAGTGCGAGGCTGCGGTGACTGACGGCCACCCCTTTCGGACGCCCGGTCGAGCCCGACGTGTAGATGACGTATGCCAGTTGGTCGCCGTGTAGGGCTGCGTGTTCATCGATGCTCCGCAGCGCATCGCTTTCACCTTCACCTTCACCTTCACCTTCACCCTGTGCCGGTCTGAGTTGATCGATATCGATCGCCTCACGTTGCACAAACAGCGCGGCCAGTGCGTCGCGGGTGTCGGCATCGGTCAACACGCGCGAGACGCCCGCATCTTCCATCATGTAAGCCAGACGGTCGGCCGGATACTCCGGGTCGAGCGGCACGAACGCGGCACCGGCGCGCAGCACGCCGATTAGCGCGGGTACTACCGCTGCGGACCGCCGCAGGCATAACCCCACCCGCTCCTCGCGCTTCACACCCGAGGCGATGAGCCGATGGGCAACCCGCGCCGACCATGCGTCGAGCGCGGCGTACGTCAGATTTTCGCCTTCACAGTGAACCGCGTTCTTGCCCGCGTGCGAGCGCGCCGTTTCGATCAACGTCTGCGTGACCGGGCGCCATGGCTTGTCAGTTCCTGTACGACCCGGCTTGGCATTGACGAGCGCCGGGGCGTCGATCAGCGGCACGTCGCCCAGCGCGACCTCAGGCGGCGCGAGCATTGCCTCGTCGCGGACAAGCCGGTCGAGCACTGTGCGGTAACCGGCGAGCATCTCGCCAACCGTGTCCCGTTCGAAAATGTCGCACGCGTAAGTCAGCGACAGGCCGAACGCGTCGTCCTCAAAAACATTGAGGACCAGATCGAACCGGGCCGTTGCCGCTTCGTTGGCCAGCAGCCCGAATTGCACGCCCGGCAGCGACGTTGGCTTGCCGGCCCGCGCGCCGTAATTGAACATCACCTGAAACAGCGGCGTATGGCTCAGGCTGCGCTGCGTCTGCAATGCATCGACAAGGCGCGCGAACGGCACGTCCTGATGGGCTTGCGCTTCGATCATGCGGTCGCGCGTCTGTGCGAGTAAATCGCTGAACGTCTGCACGCCGGCCAATTCCGCCCGAATGACGAGCGTGTTGACGAAGAAGCCGACGAGATCGTCGGTGGCCGGGTGTACGCGTCCCGCCACCGGCACGCCCACGCGCACGTCTTTCTGCGCGGCGTAACGGGAAAGCGTGAGTTGCCATGCGCTGAGCAGCACGGTGAACGGCGTCGTGCCATGACGGCGGGCCAGCGCACGCACCCGTTGGCTGACGTCGCCCGGCAGCTCGGCGGTGAGGCGCGCGCCGCGATCCGCGCGCAAGCCGGTCCGTTTGCGTGCTACGGGCAATTCCAGTGCCGGGTGCTCGTCGCCGAGCCGATCTCGCCAATAGGCCAGTTGCGCCGATTCACGCGCGTCGTCGAGCCATTCGCGATGCCATGCGGCAAAGTCGCCATACTGCGCAGCAAGCGGCGTGAAAGCAGGTTCGTCGCCTGTCAGCCGTGCCGTATAAGCTTGGCCGAAGTCGCGCGCCAGCACGCCGACCGACCACTCGTCGGCAACGATGTGATGCGTCGCGAAGTGCAGAACGTGTGAGGTGGCGCCGAGACGCAGCAGCGTCACCCGCAGAATCGGCCCGTGCGTCAGGTCGATCGGTCTGGACGACAGCGCCTGAAGACGATCGCTCAGTGTGGCACCGCTACGCTCAAGGTCTTCAACGGCCCAGCCGAACGCATCGGGGGCATCCACGACTTGCCACGGCGTGTCGTCGACCGCTTCGAAGTGGCTGTGCAGCACGTCATGGCGCTTGACGACGTCGGCCACGGCGAGTGCAAGCGCCTGCGTGTCGAGTTGCCCGTCGAGTCGGAATGCGCCGGTCATGTGATACGCGGCGCTCGACGGATCGAGTTGCCAAAGGAACCAGAGGCGCGCCTGCCCCTGCGTAAGCAGCGCGCGCTGGCGGTCGTCTCGCACGGGGATCGGTGCGACGGTGGTCAACGGGGTATCGATACCCGGCGAGGCCTGTGTCAGGCATTCGGCTAGCGCCGACAACGTCGCCGCGGCAAAGACATCGCGCAGTGCGAGCGCCCTCGTGTGTTTCGTGGCCAGCAGAGAAACGACCTGCATGGCTTGCAGCGAATGGCCACCCAATGCGAAGAAATTGTCATCGCGGCCGATGCGCTCGACGCCCAGCACTTCCCGCCAGACGCCCGCGAGCAGCGTCTCGTCCGCCGTTTGTGGGGCGGAGAAGTGTCGCGGGGCGATGTCCGGTGCAGGCAGCGCCTTGCGGTCGATCTTGCCGTTGGGTGTCAGCGGCAATGCGGGCAATGAAAGAATGACGGCGGGCACCATGTAGTCCGGCAGTTGCGCGGCCAACGCGTTGCGCATGGCATCGGCATCCACCACCCCGCCCGCCGGTGACACGTACCCAACCAATTGCGTACCGGAGGCGCTTTCGTGCGCAACGACCACCGCCGCCCCGACGCCTTCACTCGCGGCCAGACGCGCTTCGATTTCGCCGAGTTCGATCCGGTGTCCGCGAATCTTGACCTGATGGTCGGTGCGGCCGAGGAATTCGAGCGTGCCGTCGTGCTTCCAGCGTGCGAGATCTCCCGTGCGATACAACCGCTTGCCGTCCGGCGAGAACGGGTCGGGAACGAAGCGCTCGGCGCTCAGGTCTGCCCGGCCAAAGTAACCGCGCGCGAGACCACTGCCGCCAAGGTACAACTCGCCGGCCACGCCCGGTGGCACCCGCTGAAGCCGGGCATCGAGCACGCGCGCTTGCGTCCCCGCGATCACCTGCCCCAGCACCGGTTTGCCGACGACGCGGCCAAGCATCGACCAGATCGTCGTTTCGGTCGGACCGTACAAGTTCCAGAGTTCGCAGCCACGCGCGCGCAGGGCATCGGCCAGATCCGGCGGCAGCGCCTCGCCGCCGCACAGCGCGCGCAGCGCAGGCCACGGCCGGCCGGCCGCGAGCAACATGCGCCATGTCGCAGGCGTCGATTGCAGCACCGTCGCGCCGCTTTGCTGCAACAACGCGGCGAGCGCAAAGCCGTCACGGGCCGTCTCGCGGGACGCCACAATCACTTGGGCACCCAGCGTGAGCGGCAGGAAGAGTTCGAGCGCAGCGATATCGAACGAGAGCGACGTCACCGCCACCCATCGGTCGTCTGCCGTCAGCCCGGGACGCTGCGCCAGACTGGACAAAAAGTTCGACAGCCCGCCGTGGCGCACCATCACGCCTTTCGGCTTGCCGGTCGAGCCCGAGGTGTAGATCACATACGCCAGATGCTCCGGCCCGACGGTGATGTCGGGGGCGGTGCCGGTGTAAGTCTCACCGTCGAAGCGATCCAGCAACAGGCACGCCGAACCGGCCGGTATCGGCAACGTCGCCTTGAGCGACGACTGCGTGATGAGCCGAGTCACGCCGCTGTGGTCGAGCATGTAGCGCAGACGTTCTGCCGGGTACCCCGGGTCGAGCGGTACGTAGCAGCCGCCCGCCTTGAGCACGCCCAGCAGCGCCACGAGCATGCCGGCACCCCGTTCGAGTGCGATGGCTACGGGCACATCCGGCCCGACGCCCTGTGCAATCAAGGCGTGTGCCAGTTGATTGCTGCGGCGCTCCAGTGCGGCATACGTCAGCGACGCGTCGTCACCGTGCACGGCGATCGCATCCGGCGTTCGACGCGCTTGCGCCGACATTCGGACGTGTACCGGCGCGTCGGCTGCGAAGTCATCGGTCGCGACGCCCCACGCGTGAAGTTGCGCTGCCGCCTCGGTGTCGATGAGCGTGATGTCGTCGATCACGGTGTCGTCCGAAGCGCACAGGGCGGACAGCATGGTTGCGTACTGGCTCGACAGACGTGCCATTGTCGACGCCTCGAACAGCTCGCGGGCATACGTGAAGCTGCCCGCGATGGCGCCGTCGGATGCCTCGCTGACGTTTAGCGTCAGTTCGAACTGGGCGGCCTCGCCACCCGTGTCGAAATGCCGGGTCGTGAGGCCGGGCAGCTCACGCAACACGCGATAGTCCTCGCGCTGGTGATTGAACATGACCTGAAACAGCGGCGTGTGACTCACGCTGCGCGTGGGCGACAGCGCATCGACGAGACTGTCGAACGGCAGCGTCTGGTGATCGAGCGCCTGCTGCGTGCGCTCGCCGGTCAGGCTGACCAGTTCCCCTGCGCGCAGATGCGCCGGGAAGTCGGCGCGCATCACGAGCGTGTTGATGAAGACACCAATCAGGTTGGCGACCTCGGGCTGGTCACGGCCAGAGACCGGCACGCCCACGCGAATTTCGTTTTGCGCGCACCAGCGGTGCAGCAGCGCCTGAAATGCCGACAACAGCACGACGTAGGGCGTGACGCCGTGGCGACGCGCCGTCTCACGCACCGACGTGACCGTCGCCGTATCGAGTTGGAACAGGTGCCGTGCCGCCTGATACTCACCCGTCGGATGACGGGGATGGTCGTGCGGCAAATCGGCCACCGGATGGACATCGCCGAGCAGCGCGCGCCAGTACGCCAGTTGCCGGTCTCGTTCGACGCCGTCAAACGTTTCGCGCTGCCACGCGGCGTAATCGCCGTACTGAACGGGCAACTCGGCGCGCGCCGGGGCAGGCGTTTCAGCGCCGACACGGCAATGCGCCGTGTAGGCGGCGACGAACGCATCGAGCAGCACGCCGACCGACCAGCCATCGGCCACGATGTGGTGCATGGCGATCAACAACACGAAGTCCGGCGCGTCGGCATCGGGCGCCGCGCCCTTCAATCGCATGAGACCCACGCGCAGCAATGGCCCGCGCTGCAAGTCGAATGGCGCATCGGTGAAGGCCTGCGCCATGGCAGGCGCTTCTGTGGACTGTGCGTCGAATACCTGCCACGCAAAGTCGGGGGCTTCGTGAACGACCTGCACGGCCTCGGTCGCGCCGTCGGGCACTTCGAACGTCGTGCGCAGCACTTCATGCTGCGCCACGATGTCCTTGAAGGCGTGCCGCACGGCCGCTTCATTTAATTCGCCGCGCAAGCCGATGCCACCCGCCACGTGATAGGCACTGCTATCCGGTTGCAGATGCCAGAGGAACCACAGCCGGCGCTGGGCGTGCGACATGGGCAATGCCGAGCGCGAATGACGGGTGCGAGTGACCGGCGGCAGCACAGCCCCGGTTGCCGCCAGCGACGCCGCTGCCAATGCGGCCAGCGAGCGATGGACGAACATCTCCCGGGGCGAGACGGCAATACCGCGCGCGGCGGCACGCGCCACCACTCGCAGTACCAGAATCGAGTCGCCACCGAGTGTGAAGAAGTTGTCGTTACGGCCGACGCGCGCGAGACCAAGCACCTCGGCCCAGACTTCCGCCAAGGCCAGTTCGCGCTCGCCGGCGGGCGCCACGTAACCGCCCAGTTCGAACGACGGCGCGGGCAACGCGCGACGGTCCAGCTTGCCGCCCGGTGTCATCGGGAGTGCATCGAGCGGCACGATGGCCGAGGGCACGAGCGGTGCAGGTAAGGCGGCTTCGAGCGCGGCGCGCAAAACCGTGGCATCCGGCGCGCGCCCGCCCTGCCCTGTGACGTAGGCGGCCAAGCGTGTGCCGGCATCACTGTCGAAGGCGGTCACGACCGCTTCTCGTACGCCCGGCTGCGCGAGCAATGCCGCTTCGATTTCGCCAAGTTCCACACGGAACCCGCGAATCTTCACTTGAAAATCGGCGCGTCCGACGTAGTCCAGTTGACCATCCGCACGCCAGCGAACCAGATCGCCGGTGCGGTAGGCCCGGCTGCCCGGGGCACCGAACGGATCGGGCACGAAACGGTCGGCGGTCTGGGCGGCACGGTCAAGATAGCCGCGTGCAAGCAGGTCGCCACCGATCAGCAATTCACCGATTGCGCCCTGCGGCGCCAGTGTCATATCAGGGGTGACGACGTACAAACGCCGTCCTTGCAGCGCGCGTCCGATTGGCACGCTGGCTGAATGGGCGTTGGCCTCGCCGGAGGCTGCCCATGCCGACGCCGTGACGGCCGCTTCGGTCGGCCCGTAGGTATTGAGCAGCCGAATGTGCCCCAGATGCGCATGGTCGCGCCAGCGCCGCAGCCCCTGCGCAGACATCGCTTCGCCGCCGACATGCAGTTGGCGGACTTGCGCGAGCGGTGCCGTTTGGGATCGCGGGTCGAAGCCTTCATCCAAGGCCTGCACCAGCACGTTCCAGTACGCCGTCGGCAAATCGACCACGGTGACACCATCTCGTGCCACGTTCGTAACGAACTCGTCAGCGCTCCACAACTGCGGACCGCGCAAAACGACGGCGGCGCCGACGTGCAGGGCGGGGAAAAGCTGTTCGACGAAGCCATCGAAGTTCATCGTCGAGAACTGCAACACCCGGTCGGCGGCAGACAACTGGCACAGCGACGCCCACACGCGCGCCTGCGCGGCGAGCGCGCCGTGGCTGATCGCGACGCCCTTCGGCTTACCGGTCGATCCTGATGTGTAGATCACGTAGGCCAAGTGCGCCGGCAACAGCGGCACGTCGGGGGCGGTATCGGGGGTGTTCAGCAGCGCGTCGACATCGACATCGACATCGATACGCACAACGCTGTCGGGCAGCGCCACGTGTGCGCTGGCCGCGTGGCCCAGCACCACTGCCGCGCCGCTATCGGCAAGCATGTCGGCGAGCCGTTGCGGCGGGTAGTCCGGATCGAGCGGCACGTAGGCCCCGCCGGCCTTGAGCACGGCGAGAATGCCGACGATCATGTCGACCGAGCGCGTCAAGGCGACGCCGACGCGGGTATCCGGTTTCACGCCCAGCGCGATCAGATGATGGGCCAGACGGTTCGCGCGTGCGTCGAGCGCCGCGCGGGAGAGCGTCACGCCGTCGTGCACCAGCGCGGGCGCGTCGGCATCGTCGGCCGCATGTGCCTCGAAGCGGCGATGCACCGGCAGGAACCCTGCCGAGGCCAGCGGCGTTTCCCCGTGTTCGATGAGGCGTCGATGCGCGTCGCCGGTCAGTATCGCGAGATCGCCCAAGCGGGTATCCGGCGCGGCGACGAACGTTGCCAGAAGCGACACGAGCTGATCGCACAGGCGTGCCATCGTGTCCGGTGCAAATAGCTCGCGAGCGTAATCAAAGCTGCCGGTTAGTCCGCCAGATGCCAGTTCATGCGCGCTCAGCGTCAATTCGAATTGTGCGGCGCGCGTGCGCGGCAGATACCGTTCCACATGAAGACCATCGAGCGCCTGCACGGCACTGGCATCGTCGCGTTGATAGTTCAGCAGCACCTGAAACAAGGGCGTGTGCGTCAGGCTGCGCTCCGGGGCCAGCGCTTCCACAAGCGCTTCGAACGGCAGTGCCTGATGGGCCGAAGCGTCCAGCACGTGCGTCCGCGTTCGGTCGATCAATTCCGAAATGGTTTGCGAGGCGTCGAGCCGGCCGCGCAACACCTGCGTGTTCATAAACAGGCCGATCAACGGCGCGCTTTCCGGCAACTCTCGGCCGGCAATCGGTACGCCGACGCGAATATCGCGCAGGCCGCTGTGCCTCGAGAGCAGCAGTTGGAACGCCGCGAGCACGATCATGAAAGGTGTCGCCCGATGCGCCGCCGCGAGAGCACGGACACCGGCCGTCAACGCCGGTGGCAGCGAAAACGGTATGGACGCTTCCGTGTACTGCGCCAGTGGTTCGCGCGGGTGGTCCGACGGCAGCAGCAATACGGGTGCTGTCTCGCCTTCGCCTAAAGCGGCCCGCCACCAGTCAAGCTGGCGTTGCTGTTCGCCCGCTGCGAGTCGGCCCCGCTGCCATGCGGCGACGTCGGCGTACTGCAAGGTCAGTACGGGGAGGCTCGGTGCTTGCCCTGCCACGGCCGCCTGATATCCCGCGACGAACTCGCGCAGCACGATATCGATCGACCAGCCGTCCGCGACGATGTGATGCATCGCCACCAGCAGGATGTGTTCGGAAACCGTTTCACCGGGCAACGCCAGCAGTGCCACGCGCAACAGCGGTCCGGTGCGCAGATCGAACGGGGTGTCGTTGAACGTCTGGGCCCTTCGGTTCGCCTCTTCTTGCGTGGCGGCCTCGACGTGCTGCCATTCGAATGGCAGGTCGGCGTGGACGATCTGAAGCAATTCGGTGTCGTCGCCGTCGACGGTCTTGTCGCTGAACGTCGTCCGCAGCACTTCGTGCCGCGCCACCATCCCTGCAAACGCCTGACGGACGGCGTTGGCGTCCAGTGCGCCCTTCAGCCGCATGGCGCCGGTGATGTGGTACGCCGAGCTATCGGGTTGCAACGCCCAAAGGAACCACTGCCGCTGCTGAGCGTGCGAGGCGGCAACGCGCAAACGCCCATCGTCACGAACAAGCATCTCGGGGCGGCTTTGCTGCAATACCTCGTGAGTCACCGACGCTGCCAGTGCGCGCAGCGTCGCAGCCTCGAACCATTGCCGAGGCGTCGATTGAATGCCGGCTGCCGCGGCATGCGCGACGCCCCGGAGTGTCAGAATCGAGTCGCCGCCGAGGGCATAGAAGTTGTCGTCGCGGCCGATGCGCGCGTCGTCCGTGAGACGCAGCACCGAACGCCACGCGTCGGCGAGCCGCGATTCGACGCTCCCCTGCGGCGCTTCATGGGCGGCGTCACCTTGCTGCGGCACTGGCAGGGCCCGGCGGTCGATCTTGCCGTTGGGCGTGAGCGGCATGGCGGGAATCACCATCACGCGGCCCGGCACCATGTAGTCAGGCAGCGTGCGGCCGATGGCACGGCGCAAGTCCGCTTCATCCGGCTGTGCGCCGGGCAACGCCGTCACATAGCCGATCAGACGCACACCCGCCGCACCCGCGTGTGCCGTCACCACGGCTTCGCGTACGCCGTCGCAGGTCAGCAACCCGGCTTCGATCTCCCCCAATTCGATGCGGAAACCGCGAATCTTCACCTGCTGATCGATGCGGCCGATGAATTCGATATCGCCGTCGGCGCGGCGTCGTACCAGATCGCCGGTGCGATACAACCGCGCACCGTCGGCGGCGAACGGATGCGGGACAAAGCGCTCCGCCGTCAGTGAGGCGCGCTGCCAGTAGCCGCGCGCCAACCCTTCGCCACCCAGATAAAGCTCGCCCGGAACACCGGCCGGCGTCTCGTTGAGGCTGGCGTCGAGCACCCACGCCTGCGTGGCACGAATTGGCGCGCCGAGGGTGGTCTTATCGCCGTCGACGCGAGCAACCAGCGACCAGATCGTCGTCTCGGTAGGCCCGTACATGTTCCACAGGGCAACGCCGCGAGCCAGCAACGACTGCGCCAGATCGGGCGGCAGCGCTTCGCCGCCGCACAGCCCTTTCAATCCCTGAAGTGCCTTACGTGGCTGACGTGTCCGATGCGTTGAACGTTCTGCTGGCAATGCATCCGCCTCGACATCGAGCAGCATGCGCCAAGTGGCCGGGGTCGCCTGAAGCACCGTGGCCCGGCTGTCCGTGAGCAGTCGCGAAAGCGCCACGCCATCACGTGTCGTGTGCTTGTCCGCGACGATCAATTGCGCGCCGCTGACGAGCGGCAGGTACAACTCCAGTGCCGCGATATCGAACGAGAGCGACGTCACTGCGACCCAGCGATCCTCGGCCGTCAGCCCGGGCCGCTCGCCCAGACTTGCAATGAAGCTCGACAGCGCGGCGTGCCGCACCATCACGCCCTTGGGGCGCCCGGTCGATCCCGACGTGTAAATCACATAAGCCAGATGCTCGGGCAGTACGGTCGCGTTCAGCGCGTCTGCGGCAATATTTGCGCCGGTCGTCGTTACGTCTGTGGAATCCACCCCAAAGGTTCGAATTTCCGCCGGAAACGCGAGCCGGGCAGCGACTTCAGGGCACGTGACGATCCGTTGTAAGCCGCTGTCCGCCACGATATAGGCCAGACGCTCAACGGGATATTCAGGATCGAGCGGCACGTAGGCCGCCCCCGCGCGGAGCACGCCGAGGACGGCGACGACCATATCGACCGAGCGTTCGAGCGCCACCCCGATGCAGGCGTCAGGCCCTGCGCCATCGGCGATGAGACGCCGCGCCAGCGCATCGGCGCGATGCAACAACTCGCCGTACGTCAGACGCGATTCGCCGCAAACGACCGCCAGCCGCGACGGGTCTTGCGCTGCCCGCGACGCAATGCGTACAGGCACCGGGTCGAGCCGCGCATCGTGGGCGTTCGCCGCGACCTCATCCGGCAGGCAATCCGCCGCAAGATGCGCCGCTGCCCGTTGTGCCAGCACGATGGCGCCCGTTGCCGTATCGGCGGCACTGACCAATGCATCTAGCCAGCCACCGAAGTCATCGAGCAGCGCATGAGCGAGCGAACCCTCGACCCGATCACGGTCGTATTCAAGGTCGAGATCAGCACCCAGCCGATGCCAGTCGACCGCCAGCGTCAGGTCGAATTGCGGCGTGTCGTTGGCCAGCGTGAGCACGTCGACCTGCACGTCGCCAACCCGCAACTGCGGCGCGGCGTCCGACTGGCTGAAGTTGAACATCGTCTGAAAAATACTGCCACCGCTGCGCCGGGCGGCTTCCAGCGCCAACTCGAACGGAACATCGAGACGGTCGAGCGCCGCCACCCGGGTGCGATTCACATCTTCGACGCACGCGCGTAACGACTGTGCCGGGCAATGACGGGCCCGGTAAACCTGCGTGCCGACGAAGCAGCCGATCAAGTCGGGGGTGCCGGGGATATGCCGGCCATCGACGGGCACGCCGATGAGGAAATCGCCCTCGCCGTGGTACCGGCGCAAGGTCAGTTGCCAGAGCGCGAGCAGCGCGACGAACGGCGTCACGCCTGCCTGCTGGCACCACGCAGTCAATGCGGCGTGCCGGGATGCATCAAGGGGATGACGCAAGACACCACGGCGCACACCGGCTTCGCGCCCCAGCGGCGCGGGGAGTTGCAACGGCCCGTACTCGTCCGCGAGATCCTTGCGCCAGCCATCGAGCGCCGTCTGCCAACGCCCGCTGACAATCCCCGCGTGCTGCCGTTGCGCATAGTCGGCGTATTGAATCGCCAGCGACGGCAGGGCCGCCATTGGGTCGGTGCCCTGCACCACAGCCAGATAAGCCTGTGCGAACTCGCGCGCCCAGACGTCGTTCGATGCCGCGTCCGAGATCAGGTGGTGCATGGTGACGGCAAGCACGTGCTGCCGGTCCGGCAAATCGATCCAGCTCACGCGCAGCAACGGGGCGGCGGCCGGATCGAAGGGCTTACGGGCGTTCTCTGTAACAAATGCGGCGACGCGTGCTTCGATGTCAGCGGCCGGCAGGTGGCGCCAGTCCAGACGTGTCATGGCGAACGGCACTTCAGGCAGTACCGTTTGCGATGGCTCGCCGTCCTGCATGGCGAAGGCGGTGCGCAATACATCATGGCGGGAGATGACCGTGCGGATCGCCTGCTCCACGGCGTTCGCATCGATGGGGCTGCCGCCGCTGAGCCGGAATACGCGCGCGATGTGGTACGCATCGTCGTCCGGGGCGAACTGCTGCGCCATCCAGAGCCGGCGTTGCGCGAACGACAGCGGCACGGCAGACGGCGACACGGCAGACGACGACGGCACAGGCTCGGCGATGCGCTGGCTCGTGCGCTCGCGTTCGGTCTCGGAACCGCTGGCCGGCGACGCTTGCGTGTCGAGCATCAACAGTTCCAGCAGCGCGCGGTCGAGATCTTCCATGGCCATGCCAGCATCCTCCGGTAACGGCCCGCGCAATGCGCACGGGCCGGAACAGCAATCTGGCGCACGTTGGCGCGCGCCAGAGGTCCTGCACCCTTTTCAAACCGTCGATCAGTCAATCAATAGGCGGTTCGCAGGGTCAGCATCACGGTGCGCGGCTGGCCGCGTGCGTAAGCCGCCGCAAAGTAATCGCGGTCGAACAGATTGTTCGCGTTGAGCGACAGCGAGGTCTTCTTCGTGAACGCATAGCTGATCGACGCATCGACCACGGCATAGAAGCCCTGATTGGCGGTAAAGCCGTTACGTGTCGTCGACGTCTCGCTCACGGCGGTCACACCCGCGCCCACGGTGAGCCCATTCCAACTGCCCGGCAGGCGATAGCTGGTCCAGAGCTTGAAGATGTTGTGCGGCGAGATCGACGAGAACGGCGACGCGATGGTGTCGAAGCTGTTCGAGTCTTCCAACTGGCTGTTGTTGTACGTGTAGCTGCCGAACAGCTTCCAGCCAGTCAGCAGCTCACCCGTGCCCGAAATTTCGAAGCCACGCGTGCGGGCTTTGCCCAGCGCGACGTAGTGCGACTGGGTCGGGTCGTTCGGGTCGATCATCGCCCGGTTGGACTGGTTGATCTGATAGACCGCGAACGCCGTCGTGAAGCGGCCGTCCATGAACTCGCCCTTGATCCCGGCTTCGTACTGGTCGCCCGTGATCGGCTTGATGAGCGTGCCCGAGGTCGTCAGCAGGTTGTCCTGCGGCTGGAAGATGCTCGTATAGCTGGTGTAGACCGACCACGTCTTGTTGAGGTCGTACACCAACCCCGCATAGCCCGTGAACTTGCCGGCGTTACCCAGCGAGTTGCCGTTCATGTTGAAGACGTTGTACGTCGGATCGACCGCGAACTTCGACTGGTACCAGCTCACGCGCCCGCCAAGAATCAAGGTCAACTGGTCGAGCAGCGAGAGACGCGTCTGCGCGTAGATGCCGTATTGCTTGGCATAGGTGTTGTTGCGGCTCACCGTGTCGGGCGTGCCCGGGAACACCGGCATCGGGTACAGGATGTTCAGCAGGTTGACGTTCGAGACGTTGAACAGGTTGTCCGGCGTGCCGTAGTACTGCGACTGATGCTCGACCATGCGCATGTAGTTGGCGCCGATGGTGGCCTGATGCGTGCGGCCGAACAACGTAAACGGGCCGGTTGCGGACACGTCGATATTGGTCTTGCCCTCGCTCACCACGTTGTTCGTCGCGCTGATGTCGCCGGTGTACGTTGCCGGATCCCACGCATTGAACTGGCTCGCTTGCAGCGTGGTCGAGCGCGAATACACGTAATCGAAGACGGCCTTGGCGGTCCAGCCGCCGCCGAGCTTCTGGTGCAATTCGGCAAAGAGGTCCGTGGTGCGGAACGTATCGCGGTTCCAGCCCGCGCCGTAGTAGTGGCCGCGCGGCAGATTGCCGTACGTGCCGTCGGTGTAGATGCCCCAGATCCACGGCTCGTTCGAGGTGTACTCGTTGTAGCTCGCGCCCACGCGCAGCAACGTCGTGGACGTCAGGTCGGCTTCCAGCGTGCCGTACAGCACTTTGTTGCGCGTGTTGGTGGTGTCCTGCACGCCATCGGCGCCGGTATAGGACATGACGGCGCGCCCGCGTAACGACCCCGACGGGTTGAGCGGGCCACCGACGTCGATGGTGGCGCCACTGTTACCGCGCGTGCCGCCGCTCAGCGTCGCGCTGGCCTCGAACTCTTTCTGCGCGTGCTTGCGCACGAGGTTGACGGCACCGCCCGGTGCGCCAAAGCCATTGAGCAGACCCGACGGCCCGGTCAGCACTTCGACCCGGTCGTAGATCGCCAGACTGGGCTGGAACGTATCGGCCGTGACCGACATGCTGCTGTTCACGAAGGACGGCGTGCCATCCACGAGGAACGACGTGATCGGGAAGCCGCGTGCGTAGTACTGCACACGGTCCGAGTCGCTCTGCAACGTGGTGATGCCCGGCGCGTACTGCATGGCGTCCTTGAGCGTCTGGAAGTTTTGTTCTCTGATTTGCTCCTGCGTGATCACCGACACCGATTGCGGAATTTCGCGCGCCGTCATCGGGATCTTCGAGCCGACCGTCGTCGGTGGGTTCAGCGCCTCGGCCACCGCGTCGCGCTGGTCGGCCACATTGGTCGCCGGCAGTGACGCGACCGGTGCGGCTTGTGACTGCGACTGTGATTGCGTCTGTGATTGCGTCTGTGACTGCGCCTGTGCAGCAGCGGCATGCCCCAAAAGCAGCAGCATGACCGCCAGACTTGTACGACTCGGTGTGAGTGCGCCCCTCCGTATTGTTCGGTACTGCCCGTGAATCGACTTCATGTGCAACCTTCCCCTTGACGTGTGGTGGCGCGCTCTCAGCGGCGCATGCTGCATCGGGATCAGGCGCGCTGTCCCGACGTAAAAATAGAAATGGAATAATAACCGTTCTCATTTGCATTCACAACGAGAACGGGCCGGACCTTCATGACAACGAAATGATTTCGGAAACCACCCGGGGCATGCCCGGGGGGATCTCGCCGATTGTTTGTTGGTTTTTCCCGCCGCTCAGGTCGCAGCGCCACTTGCCTGACGCGCACGCGCCAGCCAAGCCGCTTGGGCTTCCGGCGGCAACGCGTCGAACGCCAGCCGTGCCTGCGCACGGCGAACGAGTCCATCACCGCCGTCCGGGCGCGCTTGCAGTGCGCTGGCCAGCCCGCGAATCGTGGGCGTGGCGAAGACCTGCCCGGGCAGCACCTCGATATGCAGCCCTTCGCCGATACGGGCGACAAAACGGATGACGGTCAGCGAGTCGCCGCCCAGCGCAAACAGGCTGCGCGTCACGCCAATCGGTGCGCGCCCCAGCAAGTCTTCAAGGCGCTTGGCCAACCAGATTTCGAGCGGTGTCTGCGGGGGGGCGTCGACGGCAGTGCCCTCGCCCGCCTGTTCTGTGACGCTGGGGTCCGGCAGTGCCTGACGATCCACCTTCCCGTTGGCCAGACGCGGCATCGCTGCCAGCGTCACGACAAACGCCGGTACCCATGCACCGGGCAGTCGATTCGCCAGCGCTTCACTGACGCGCTGTTGCGCATCGGCGATCCCCGGCGCCACCACGTAGGCAGCGAGCTGCGTTTGTGTGCCAGTGCCCCAAGTGCGCACGGCCACTTGCGCGATGCCCGGAATGTCGCGGCACGCGGCTTCGATTTCCGCCGGCTCCACACGGTGGCCGCGAATCTTCACCTGTTCGTCGGCACGGCCAAGCCATTGAATCCCGCCCTGCGGCAACCACCGTGCGACGTCGCCGGTGCGGTAGAGCCGTGCGCCCGGTTTGAACGGGTCGTCCACGAACCCTTCCCGGGCGTCGCGGCCGAGGTAGCCGTCCGTCAACTGCGCGCCGCCGATATAGAGCATCCCGCGGGCGCCGACCGGCGTGATCGACAGGTCGTCGTCGAGTACGCGCGCATAGCAATTCGCGAGGGGCTGGGTCAGCGGCAGCGTGCCGATGTCGTGATCGCCCGGTGCCGCATCACCGCAGTCATGGGTCAGCACCCCGACCGTGGTCTCCGTCGGTCCGTAGTGATTGACGACGCGAACGTCGGCGCGGATTTTCCGCAGCGTTCGAACCAGCGCTTGTGACGTCGCCTCCCCGCCGAGCACGACGGTGGCGGGCAACACGGGCGTGGCAATCTGCACCAATGCGTCGAGATGAGACGGGGTGATCTTGACGAGATCGACGCCTGTGCGGCCGACGAATCGGGCGAAGGCGGCACCGTCCGCCATATCGGCTTCAGTGGCGACGACCAGACACGCCCCGGCAGCCATGGCACCGAACAGTGCCGTATTGCCGAGATCGGCCGCGACAGTCGAGGTCAAGGCGATGCGATGACCGGGAGAGAGCGATAACCGGTCGGCGATCGCGTGGGCGTAGTTCACCAGTTGGCGATGCCCGATCGGTACGCCCTTCGGCACGCCGGTCGATCCCGAGGTGAATAAGACGTAGGCGCGATCCGCCGCGCGCGGGGCGGCTAGCGTGGCGTCGCCGGCCATTGGCTGTGCCAGCACCGCGAACGGTACGACGGGTACCGGTGTGGCTTCCGCCTCGGGTTCGAACGGTGGTGCCGCGACCGCCAACACTGGCTTGGCCTGCGACAGCACCGCGTGGATGCGGGCCGCTGGCCACGACGGATCGAGCGGTACATAAGCGGCCCCTGCCCGCATCGTTGCGAGCAAGGCAATCACCATCTCCACCGAGCGCGGCATGGCGAGCGCCACGGTGTCGCCCGTGCGCACCCCGCGTGCCTGAAGATTAGCCGACACGGTCAATACTTCGCTCGCGATCTCGGACCATGTGAGGCGCCTGCCCTCGCCCTCGACGGCATTGGCGTCGGGCGTGTCCTGCGCGTGACGTAGCAATGCATGAATGACGGTCTCGTCCGGCACCGCGAGCGTGGGCCCCGACCAGTTCATATAGCGTGATTGCTGAACGGTCGACGTAATGTCGATTTGCCGCCACGGCGCATCGGCACGCGACGCTTGAGCAGCAAGCGACGCAAGCATCGTCAGATACTGGTCTGCCAGCACATCGATCGCCTCGGCGGGATACGCCGACGTGTCTCCCGTCAGGGTGAATTGGGAGAGCGCGCCCCGCGCATCCGTTACCAGATCGAGATGGCATTCGGCCCTGCCGAGCGGCGCGTGTACACCGACCAGACGCGCCTGCCCGGCGGCCGAATCCCACACCAGCGTGCGCAACGACGCGAGCCCGTGACTGGTGAGACTCGCCGGTACCGTCTCCTGCCGATGACGATGTTCGTCGATGGTCTCGTTCAGGTGGCAGGCCGTGTCTATCAGCGAAAGCGCATCGTCGAGGCGCACGCGTACCGGCAACCGGCGCTCGAACACGCCGAGCGAGCCCACGAGCGGCCCATAGTCCGTGCGGCAGTCATGACACACCGTGCCGTTGACCGGCGACTGGCCGCCAATGCGCGCGAGCAGCGCCCACCAAGCGGCCTGCAACAACAGGTCTGGCGCGGTGCCGCGCGCTTGGGCGATTGCCACCAACGCTTGTCCGATCTCCGCCGATACGGGGCGTCGGGCGGCGTGCCATGGCACGTCTTGCGCTGGTGCGTTGGACGCCCCCGCCTGATGACGCGCCGGCAGTCGAACGCCGTCGTGCGGGGCGCCGCCTTCGTCCAGATAGCGACGCCAGTAGGCCTGACCGTCAAGTCCGTCTTCGCCCTCGACAAGGCTGTCTCGCCACGAGGCAAAGTCCTCATAGCGCAATGGCGCGTCGTCGTCCGGCGTCGCCTGCGCGTGGGCATTTTGCGCATCGACGAGCAGCGCCTGTACGAGTGCAACGATGCTGGCCTCGTCGAACATCCACGCACGCGCCATCACGATGAGCCGCACGCCACTGCCCGTTTCGCCCTCGACATCGGCGGCGGCATCGCAAGTGAGCCAGATGGCGCAGGCATTGGCCTGCTGCGCCGCGGCTTGTTCCGGCATCGGCTCTGCCGCAATCGCCAGTGCGGCGGCATCCGCCGAATGGCCCGGCGCATGCAACTGAATCCACGGCAGCCCCTTAGGCGGCGCCTCGGGCAAATGGCGGACCCCGCGAAAGCCCTCGACCTGACCGGTCGCCATCGTCAGCATCTCGTGCCGTGCCGGCAGCGCGGCCCACGCGGCACGTACCGCGTCGGGTCCGAGGCCAGCGCCGGGCTCAACGACGACGGCCACGCAAGCGGCCTCCATGCCGAGCGCCATCCGTGCGCGTTGTTCCGGCGTCAGTGCGAATCCCGTATCGGTCATGGTCTGCGGTGTTGAGGTTGGCGTTGGCGTTGAGTCAAGCATGGTCATCACCCTGTTGCATCGCGATGGGCGGGTTGACCGTGCTGGCAGTACCGTCATCCACGTTCGCCGGGGGAACGCTGTCGCGCGACATCATCTGCGCCATCGCGACCACGATCTTGCGGGGTTCCTGATAAGGGTCGCGTGCATGGGCGACGAGCAGGTTGTCGAGCATGACCACGTCACCGCGCTGCCAATCGAAGCGGAACGCGCTTGCTTCGTAGGCCTTGCCGATCAAGGCCATCGTCTCGTCGTCGATGGGCGTGCCGTCGCCGTAGAGGACGTTGCGGGGCAACCGGTCTTCACCGGCAATGTCCATCAGATGCTGGCGCACGTCCGGCGCGAGGAAATACGGGTGATGCAACTGCACCTGATTGAAGAACGCCAGTTCGCCGGTGACCGGATGCCGTAGCACCCCCGGGCCGCGCGAGACCGTTTGTAACGTGTCGCCGAACCAGCGCACCTCCGTGCCGACAGCGCGGCAGCGGGCTTCGACGTCTTCCCGGCTGTCGGTATGGAAGAACTGACGCCACGGCACATCCAGCCCTTCGATGAACGTGCGCACGTAGCACAGGCCGAGTCGCGCGAAACGATCCACCACGTCGGGGGGCAACCGGCGCAGCATCTCGCGGCCATCGACGATCGGCGTCGCGCCGCCCACCTGCGACGGCAACTCGCAGTAGAACCACTGCTTGCGCGGCCATTGCTCGAGGTGTGAGCTTTCGTTATGGAAGAGGATCATTTCCTTCTCGGGGTAAGGCGTCGACCGATACGTCCTGTCGCCCTCTTCCTTCTTCGGCAGATCGCCGTAGTCGCCGTAAAGCTCGGGCACGATGGCTTCGACGAAGCGCTCGAACTGGCGCGGTCCTTCGATGGTGAAGCCGCGCAGCAGCAGGCCGCCGTGACGGGCCAGCCACGTGTCGATCTGCTCGCGATGCCGTGCCGCCCACACAAACGGGTCGAGGTCTGCGTGCAGCGGTTCGATCAGCGCGGGAAAGCCCGTGTCTGCCTGCATCGGCGTGATGCGGACCTGATAGTCCGGCGTGCCGGCGTTGCCGGTATTGCCGGAGGCGGCACCCGCCGCCGGCCGGGCCGGCTTGCGTGCACCGCCCAGTGCGCCGAGCTTTTCCAGTTTCGCAGCACGCGCGGCGTCACGCGTGCGTGCCGCGTCCTGCGCCGGGGTGATCGGGGTGGTCGGGGCCAACGGGGTATCGGGTTCCATGAGATAGGTCTCCAGAAGCTTGAGCCAGGTGGCGACGTAGCGTTCGATGCTGGCGTGCACGAACAGGTCGGTCGCAAACACCCATTCGCCGGCAAAGCCGAGCGGGGTTTCATGCATGAACAGCGCCATGTCGAATTTCGACGATGCGGTGGCCTGCCCGATCGGGTCGATGCGCAGACCGTCAATGGCGAGCGCGCCGCTTGGCGTGTTCTGCATGACAAAGAGGGTTTGGACGAGCGGACTGCGCCCTGACACGCGCGCGACGCCTGACGCCTCGACGATGCGCTCGAACGGCAACGCCTCGTGGGCGATGGCGCCGAGCATGGCGTCGTGCGTTCTGCCTGCGAGTGCACCGAACGTCGGCTCACGGGTGTCGAGACGTGAGCGCACCGGCAGCACGTTGACGAAGAACCCGAGCATCGGTTCGAGGGCTTCATCGTTCCGGCCGGCCGAATCCACCCCGACGACGAGATCGTCCATGCCGGTCAGCCGGTGCAGGAATGCCTGATAGCTGGCGAGCAGCACAGTCGACGGCGTCGTGCCGTGGCGCTGGGCGAATGCTCGCAGCGGTGCGTTGAGCGATTGCGGGAGGACGAACGGTACACCCGCGCCGGCGGTCGATGTCGCTACCGGACGCGCGTGGTCGGTGTCCAGACGTAAGGCCGCAGGCACGCCGTGCAAGGCATCGCGCCAGTAGCTGCGCAGCGCCTCGCCGGACGCACCCTCCAGTGCCTTGCGTTGCCAGTCGGCATAGTCCACGTATTGCACCGGCATCGGCCTGAACGTGGGCGCCGAACCATCGCGAACCGCCGAATAAGCCGTAGCGAACTCGCCGACGAGCACGCTCATGGCCCAACCATCCGCGATGATGTGATGCACGGCGAACAGCACCACGTGCTCGCCCTGCGACAACCGCAGCACGCGAATGCGGGCAAGCGGTCCTGACGCCAGATCGAACCGATGCTGCGACTGGGCGGCCATGGCGTCGGCGATGGCCGTTTCCTGCGCCGCCGTCATGTGGCCGGTCAGATCGACAACGTCGATATCCGCCTCACCCATCGGTGCGATGCGCGCATACGGCACGCCGTCGTCATCCGGATAGCACGTGCGAAGCACTTCATGACGCGCGACGAGTGCTGCCATCGCCGCGCGGGCGGTGTTCACGTCGAAATGGCCCGTGACCCGCATGGCGGTCGCCAGCGTGTACGACGCCGCGTCGTCAGGGTTAGCCAGCTTGTCGGCCAGCCACAGGCGGTATTGCGTCGGCGAGAGCGGCATGCGTTCTGCGCGCGGCACACTGACCAGCGCCGGCCCGTTGACCGTGACGCGCGGCGCCCGTTCGAGCTGCTGCGCCAGTGCGCTGAGCGTGGGAGCCGCAAAGACATCGCGTAACGACAACTGACGGCCCAGCACCGACTTCACGCGCGAAACGAGTTGCAGCGCCGTCAGCGAGTGCCCGCCGAGTGCGAAGAAGTTGTCGTCGCGGCCCACGAACGGCACATCGAGCAGCGACTGCCACAACGCGGCGAGCGCGGTTTCGGTGTCTCCACTCGGGACCGCTGCCGTAGCGACAGATTGCGGCGCATCGCCCGACGGCATCACCAGCGCGCGGCGATCGATCTTGCCGCCCGGTGTCATGGGCAACGCGTCGAGCACGACGATGACTTCCGGCACCATGTACGCCGGCAGGGTCCGGGCAAGCGCCGTGCGCAGCGCCGAGGTTTCCAGTGAAGCGCCCGCCTCCGCCTCAGCCTCAGCCGTCACCCACGCGACCAGCCGGTGGCCCTCGCCAGACGTGGCTTGCACGGCAGACGCCACGGCTTCGCGCACACCGGCGAGCGCCAGCAGCGCGGCTTCCACCTCGCCCAGTTCGATACGCAGGCCACGAATCTTGACCTGTTGATCGATACGGCCGAGATAGTCGAGTTGCCCGTCGGCGCGCCAACGTACGAGATCGCCCGTGCGGTAGCAACGGCCGCCGTCGGTGCGCTCGGGGTCCGGCACAAAACGTTCCGCCGTCAGCGCCGGGCGGCCGAGATAGCCGCGTGCCAACAGATCGCCGCCGATGACCAGTTCGCCCACAGCGCCTTGCGGCACGGCGCTCAGATCGGCACCCACCACGCGTACGCTGCGTCCCGGCAACGGGCGCCCGATCGGCACCGTGCCCGGGAACGTCGCGGCGGTCTCGTCGGCCACCGACGTGGCGTCATACACCGTGGCGGTAATCGTCGCCTCGGTCGGCCCGTAGGTGTTGATCAATGTCACCGGTGCCAGCGCGGTACTCGCTTGGGTGCGCCGCCAGCCGTGCGCCGACATGGCCTCGCCCCCGGCGTGGAATTCCCGCAGCGGTGCCAGCGACGTCTGGCTGTCGGCCAATTCCTGCGTGAGCACGTGCCAATAGGCCGTCGGCAAGTGCGCGACAGTCAGGCCGTGACGCGCCACACGGGCCACGAACTCGTCGGTAGTCCACAACTCGGGGCCACGCATGACGACGGTGGCGCCCAGACAGAGCGGCGGGAAAAGCTGCTCGACAAAGCCGTCGAAGTTGACGGTCGAGAACTGAAGGACGCGGTCCGACGGCGTCAGGCGGGCGTAGCGAATGGTCGCGTCGATATGCCCGGCGAGCGCCTCGTGGGCAATACCCACGCCCTTCGGCTGCCCCGTCGACCCCGACGTGTAGATCACGTACGCCAGCCGCTGCGGCAGCAACGGGATCGCCGGTGCCGTGGTTTCGCCTGCACCGGAATGCAAATCCAGCGAGTCGACATCGAGCGTGGTCACACCCGCCACCTGCGTCAGTGCCGGCAACTTGCCAATGACGGCGGCGTCGCTCACGAGTACCCGGATACCGCTGTCCTCGATCATGTAGGTCAGGCGCGTCAGCGGATAGTCCGGGTCCAACGGCACATACGCGGCGCCTGCCTTGAGGATCGCCAACATGGCGACCACCATGTCGAGCGAGCGGGTCATCGCGATGCCGACACAGGTGTCGGGGATCACGCCCGCGTCGAGCAGATGGCGCGCAAGACGGCTGGCGCGAGCGTTCAGTTCGGCATAGGTCAGGCTGTTGTCGTCCAGCACGAGCGCGACGGCCGATGGCGTGCGGGCCGCCTGCGCGGCAATCGCGACGTGTACGGCGACCGGTCTGCCCTCGGCCGTGCTTTCGCCCTGCCCCCATGTCCGCAGTCGTTCGACTTCGGCCTTGTCGGCGAGCGCGATATCGCCGACGGCCGTCTCGGCTGAGGTCGCAAACGCCGTCAGCACGGCCACGTAATGCGTCATGAAACGCGCCACTGTGGCTTCGTCAAACAATTCGCGGGCGTATTGGAAGCTGCCGTCGATGACACCGTCCGGCGTGCTGCGCAGGTTCAGCGTCAGATCGAACTGGGCGGCTTGGTCGACCGCGTCAAAACGCTCGGTGCTCAGGCCCGGCAGCGACGACAGCACGCGGCGGTCTTCCTGCTCGAAATTGAACATCACTTGGAAGAGCGGCGAATGCACGAGACTGCGCTCGGGCTGCAAGGCTTCAACGAGAACGTCGAACGGCAACTCACGATGCTGCTGGGCCCCGCTCACACGTTCGCGCGCCTGAAGCAGCAACGCCTCGAGCGTCATGCGCGGTGCGATCTCCACGCCGAGCACCTGTGTGTTGATGAACAACCCGATGAGGCCCTGCACCTCTGCACGTTCACGGTTCGCGACCGGTACGCCGACGCGAATCGCCTGCTGCCCGGTATGGCGATGCAGCATCGCCTGAAATGCGGCAAGCAGCACCGTGAACACCGTCGTTTCGTATTGACGGGCCAACGCGCCGAGTTGTGCCGCCAGCGCTGGCGGCAACGTGACCGAGAGCCGCGCGGCGCGATAGCGGCCAAGGGCCTGACGCGGTCGGTCCGTGGGCAACGCCAGCGTCTGCGCACCGTCGTCGAGCGCCTCTCGCCAGTACGCCAACTGGCGTTCCTTCTCCGCGTCGTTCAACACGGTGCGCTGCCAAGACGCATAGTCGGCGTATTGCACCGGCAACGCTGGCCATTCGGGCGGCCCGCCACGCAGTGCCGCGCGGTAGCCGGTGGCGAACTCGTCAAGAATGACGTCCACCGACCAGCCATCCGAGACGATGTGATGCATCGCGACGACCAGCAGGTGATCGTCCGTGCCGAGCGAAACGAGCCCGACGCGCAACAGCGGCCCCTGCGTGAGATCGAACGGCTGCGCCATGAATGCCGCCGCCCATGGCCGGGCTTGGGCCGGGGCAAGCGTGTCGCGCACGATGGCTACCCTTGCCGCCGCGTGGACGATCTGGCGCGCGTCGCCGTCGGTGTCTTGCGAGAACGTCGTTCGCAAGCTCTCATGCCGCGCCACGATGGCGTCGAACGTCGTCTGAAGCGCATCGATGTCGAGCTTGCCCCGCACGCGCACGCTGTCGGCAATGTGATACGCGCTGCTCTGTGGATCGAGATGCCAGAGCACCCACATGCGCCGTTGGGCATGCGACGCCGGCAAGTGCGACCGGTCGGTGAGCGGCAGGATGGGCGTCGCCGATGTGTGGCTTGCGCTCCCGGTCGGGTGCGCCTGCGCCTGCGTCGATGCCACTGATACAGCAAGTGCCGCGACCGTCTGCGACTCGAACATCTGGCGTGGGGAAAGCGCGATGCCACGGCTAGCCGCCCGTGCCACGATCTTCAGAATCTGAATCGAGTCGCCGCCGAGCGCAAAGAAATTGTCGTGGCGGCCTGCGCGTACGACGCTGGCCGTGTCGCGACGGCCTTCCGAAAGTACTTCTTGCCAAAGATCGGCCAGCGACTGCTCCAGTGCCGTTTGCGGCGCTTCGAACGTTGGTTTCGCGAACGTCGGCACCGGCAACGCATGACGATCAAGCTTGCCGTTCGGCAACTGCGGCAGCGCATCGAGCACCATCAAAGCGGACGGCACCATATAGTCCGGCAGCACTGCGCCGAGGGCGAGCTTCAACGACGCCGTATCGGGCGCGCTCCCCGTGTGTTCGCTGGCGGCTGTCACATAGCCCACGAGACGAGTCATGCCATCGACATCGCGCGCCATCACCACCGCTTGACCGACGCCGGGCTGGGCGAGCAATGCCGCTTCGATCTCGCCCGGTTCGATACGGAACCCGCGAATCTTGATCTGATGATCGGTGCGGCCGAGATATTCAAGCTGACCACCCGCACGCCAACGCACCCGGTCGCCGGTACGGTACAGACGTCCGCCGTGGTTGCCGAACGGATCGGGCACGAAGCGGTCAGCCGTCAGGTCTGGTCGATTCAGATAGCCGCGCGCGAGCAAGTCGCCGCCGATCAGCAGCTCACCGATCGCGCCAGCCGGTACCAACTGGAAGTCGGCATCGACCACATACAACGCGCGTTGACCCAGCGGCACACCAATCGGCACGAGTGCGGGCAGCGCGTCGACATCGGCAGCGGAGGCATCGAACAGCGTCGCCGTCACTGCCGCTTCGGTCGGGCCGTAGGTATTCAACAACAGCACGCCGCCGAAGGCGCGGCTGCCGCGCCATTGCCGTAATGTCTCCAGCGGCATCGCCTCGCCCATGGCATGCACCTCGCGCAGGCTGGCAAACGCTTCGCCATCGCCCAATTCGCGCGTGATCATTTGCCAGTACGCCGTCGGCAGGTCGGCCACCGTGATGCCGTGCCGTTCAACCTGTTCGCGGAACTCCGCCGCGCTCCACACCGCCGGGCCGCGCAGGACTACTGTGCCGCCGAGGCAGAGCGACGGCAACAGCTGCTCCACGAACGGATCGAAATTGATGGTCGAGAACTGCAGCACGCGATCCGCAGCACTGATGCCTGCGAACCGGGCCGACACGTCGACGTGACGGGCGAGTACCTCATGCGAAATCGCGACGCCCTTCGGTTTGCCGGTGGAACCCGATGTGTGGATCACGTAAGCCAACTGCGCCGGATGGACGCGGATGTCCGGTGCGGACACCTCGACGCCGTCGCCCAGATCGAGCGCCAGCGGATCGACGGTATGGACGGTATCCACGGTATCCAAGGTATCGACGCAGAGGACCGGCAACGCCACGTCCGCCGGCAACCGGTCGAGCACGTCCGCATGGGCCAGAATGGCGGCCAGTCCGCTGTCCGTCACGATATCGGCGAGCCGCGATTGCGGGTAGTCCGGATCCAGCGGCACATAAGCCGCGCCCGACTTGAACACCGCCAGCACCGCCACGACGAGGTCGAGCGAGCGCCGCATCGCGATGCCGACGCGGACCTCCGCGCTTGTGGTGCGCACGCCGAGCAAGTGCCGGGCGAGGCGGTTGGCGCGAGACTCCAGCTCGCGATAAGTGAGCCGGCTGTCGTCCAGAATCACGGCGATGGCGTCGGGCGTTGCCGCTGCCTGACGGGCAATCGTTTCGTGCACCGGCGGCGCCTGTGTCAGACCGTCGTCGTTGCGCCCCCACGCCAGCAGAGCATCGAGCCCTTGCGCGTCGTGCAAGGCGATGTCGCCGATGGCCAGATCCGGCGTCGCGGCGAATCCGGACAGCAGGCGCACGTATTGGGCGGCAAGCTGCTCTGCACTCCCGGCGTCGAACAATTCCCGGACATAGTCGAGATCGGCACGGATCGCGCCCTCCGGCGATTCGCTCGTCGTCAGCGACAGTTCAAACTGCGCTTCGCCCATGCCGAGCGAGAACGGCTCCACGCGAACGCCGGGCAATTGCGCCAGCGCCCGCTGGTCATCGCGCTCGTGGTTAAACATCACTTGGAACAGCGGCGTATGCGACAGGCTGCGCTCCGGCTGAAGCGCATCGACCAGCACATCGAACGGCAAGTCCTGATGCAGACGCGCCTGTCGGGCCCGTTCATCGATCTGCCCGATCAGTGCGGCGGCTGTCACGCGCGAATTCAGTTGCGCGCGCAGTACCTGCGTGTTGACGAACAGTCCGATGACGCCGGCCACCTCGGCACGCTCGCGATTCGCGACCGGCACGCCCACACGAATGTCGTCCTGCCCCGTATGACGATGGAGCAGCGCGTGGAACGCCGCGAGCAGCACCACGTAAGGCGTCGTATCGAAACGGCGGGCCAACGTACGAACCCCGGACGCCACGCCTCCCGGCAGATCGAACGACACGCGCGCCGCGTGATAGTCGCCGAGCGACTGGCGGGCACGGTCCGTTGGCAGATCCAGCACCGGTTGCACGTTGCCCGGTGCGCCGTCCAGCGCGTCGCGCCACCAAGCCAATTGGGTATCGCGCGCACCGGCATCGAGCCAGTCGCGTTGCCAGACGGCATAGTCTGCGTACTGCACGGGCAACGTCGGCCAGTCCGGCGCGACGCCTGCTTCACCCGCCAACGCCGCACGATAGGCGTCGACAAACTCGCTCAGCAAGATGTCCATCGACCAGCCGTCGGACACGATGTGGTGCATGCCCACGACGAGCACGTGCGCGTCGTCGGCCATGCTCACCACGCCAACGCGAAGCAACGGGCCGTTCACGAGATCGAACGGCGCGGCCATCCATGTGGCGGCGAATGCGCGGGCACTGGCTTCGTCCCCTGTGCGGTGTTCGAACGCGCAAGGCAGCGCGTCGTGCACGACCTGTGTCGCCTCACCGCGCTCGGACATGGCAAACGTCGTGCGCAGTGCCTCATGGCGCTGCACGAGCCAGCCGAAGGCGTCGCGCGCGGCGGCGGCATCGAAAGCGCCGCGCATCAGCAAAGCACCGCCCACGTGGTAGGCCGTGCTCTGTGGCTGCAATTGCCACAGGAACCACAGACGCTGCTGCGCGTGCGAGAGCGGCAGATAGGTGCGATCCGTCAGACGAACCATCGGTGCGGCAGCGGCTTCGTTGACCGGCAGGCCGGTGGCTGTGTCGGCAGCGTCTGCAGCGGCCGCGAGTGCGGCCAGCGTCGGCGCTTCGAAGCACTGGCGTGCGGTGAGCGCAATCCCGGCCTGTGCGGCGCGGGCGGCTACCTTGAGCACCAGAATCGAGTCACCGCCGAGATCGAAGAAATTGTCGGCGCGACCGACTTCTGGCACACCCAGCAAGTCGGACCAGATGGCCGCCAAGGCAAGCTGCGTGTCGCCTTCCGGTGCCGGACCACCGGCGTGCTGCGCCTCTGGCGCAGGCAGTGAGGCACGGTCGAGCTTGCCGTTGGCGGTCAACGGCAACGTCGCGAGCACGCTTACGCTGGCGGGCACCATGTAATCCGGCAGATGCTGCGACAGGGTGGCGCGTACCGAGGCGGCGTCGAGCGTGCCGGCACCGCAGACATACGCGAGCAGGCGGGCATCGGCCCCGCTCCCGGTCGCCATGACCGCCGCATTCGTGACACCCGGCACGCTGAGAAGCTGCGCCTCGATCTCGCCCAGTTCGATGCGATACCCGCGAATCTTGACTTGCTGATCGATGCGGCCAAGATAAATGAGTTCTCCCGCGTCGGTCCAACTGGCCAAGTCGCCGGTCCGGTACAGACGGCCACCGTCGTTAGCAAACGGGTTCGGTACAAACCGCTCGGCCGTGAGTCCGGCCCGGCCCAGATAGCCGCGCGCCAGCCCGGCGCCGCTCACGTGGAGTTCGCCGGGAACGTTCACCGGGGCCAGTTCGCCCCACGCGTCGAGCACGTACAAGCCGAGATCGCCGATCGGACGCCCCACCGGGCTGCGTTCGACGTCAACGTCGCGCGGTGTCAGTTCGCGGGCGGTGACGTGCACCGTCGTCTCAGTGATGCCATACATATTGACCAGCACCGGGCCACGGTCGCCGTAGTGGGCAAACCACGGTGCGAGCGCGCGCACTTCCAGCGCTTCGCCGCCGAAGACGATCGAGCGCAGGCGCAGGCCGGGTTCGTACATCGACGGGATCTGCAACAACTGACGGAACGCCGATGGCGTCTGGTTCAGCACCGTCACGCCCTCGTCGCGCAACAAGGCCGCGAATTCGGCGGGCGCACGCGACACGGCATGCGGCACGATAACCAGCGTGCCGCCGTAGCAAAGCGCCCCGAAGATTTCCCACACCGAGAAGTCGAACGCGAACGAGTGGAACAGCGTCCAGACATCACGCCCGTCGAACCCGAAGCGTGCCTGCGTCTGATCGAGCAGCCGCATGACGTTGGCGTGGGTGAGCTGCGCGCCCTTCGGCTTGCCCGTCGACCCGGAGGTGTAGATCACATACGCGAGCTGATGCGGATCGATTGCGACCGCGGGCGCGTGGGAAGGCGATTCGCCTCCGAGAGACGCGTCGTCCGCGACATCGATGACTGCCAGACCGTCCGGCACGGGCAGCAGATCGCGATCCTCCGAGCGCGTCAGCAGACAGCGCATGCCCGAATCGGCCATCAGATACGACAATCGATCGGCGGGATATGCCGGATCGACCGGTACATAGGCAGCGCCCGCCTTGAGGGTGGCAAGCATCGCCACGATCATCTGCGGCGAACGCGTCATACCGATGCCGATGCGGGCTTCGCGGCCGATGCCGCCTGCCAGCAAGCGATGCGCAAGTCGATTTGCCTGCGCATCGAGTTCACCGTAAGTGACGACCGTGTCGCCGTCTCGCAGTGCCGGTGCATTCGGCGAATGCAGGGCGTGCGCGGCAATTCGCTCGTGCAGGCAACGTGCGTCATGCGCCGGCAGCGGCTGTGGCGCGCCCAATGCGGCAACGTTCTGGACGGCGTCCGACGTCATCCGCAACGCATCGGCGGCGGCAAGTGAGCCGTCGCCCGACAAGGCCCGGAGCGTCTGCGCGAAGCGCGTCGCCAGCGCCGAGACCTCGGCGCGTGAGAACGCCTGAGTCCGGTAGCTCCAGCGAATGCGCCACTGCTCGCCCGGCACGACGGTGACGGCCAGCGGGTAATGGGTGGACTCGTCGGTGCTGGCGCCCGACAGCGTCAAGCCATGCGACGCCGCTTGCGCCAGTGCGCCATCGACCGGGAAGTTCTCGAAGACGAAGAGCGTGTCGAAGAGCGCGCCCGTTACCGGGGCCATACGTTGAATGTCGTGCAACGGCGTGTGTTCGAAATCGCCCGCCTGTGCCCGGCGCGACTGCAAGTAACGCAGCCAGCCTCCCGCCGCATCGCGTTGCGGGCGATGGCTGACCACCGGCACGGTGTTGATGAACAGACCGACGATGGTGTCGGCACCCGGCAGCGATGCGGGACGGCCGGCGACCGTCGTGCCGAATGCCACGTGCGCTTGACCGGTGGCCTGATGCAGCATCAATGCCCACACCCCTTGCGCGAGGGTGTTGACGGTGACGTGCTCACGCGCGGCGAAGCGATTCAACTGGCTGACCGTGGCGGCATCGAGTTCTGTGACTTCCGTGGCAAAGTCGTCACGGGCTGCGGCAGGCGGTAACTCACGGGGTGCGAGGCGTGTCGGTTCGTCCAGCACGCTCAGCGTCTCGCGCCAGAACGCCGTCGCACCACCTGCGTGGCTGGCGCTTTGTGCCCCCAGCCACGCGACGTAATCGCGGAACGTCGCTGTCGTCGAACGGTCCGGCTCGCCGTGATAGTGCCGCATGACTTCGCCGATCAGGCGAGACGTGCTCCAGCCGTCGAGCAGCAGGTGGTGACAAGTCCAGATCAGGTGATATTTCGACGGCCCCGTTCGCACGAGAGCAACACGTTGCAACGGCGGCACCGCCAGATCGAACGGTTGCTCCCGCTGTGCCAATGCGAGGGCATCAAGTGCATCTATCGCATCGGACGGCGCGGCACGCTGCTCACGCCAGTCTTCATGCAGGAACGGCACGGGGGCTTTGCGGGCCACCCATTGCAGCAACTTGCTGCCCGTCGTGACAAAGCCGGTGCGCAGCATCGCATGGCGTGCGCAAACCGTCTGCCACGCCGATTCGAAACGCACCGGGTCGAGCCCGTCGATATCGACACGCATCTGGTTCAGATACGCGCCGCCCTGCCCGTCGACCATCGCGTGGAACAACAACCCCGCCTGCATCGGCGCCAGCGGATAAAGATCGTCGACGTCGCGCCATGCCATCGGCAACGTCGCGAGCGCCAGATCGTCCAACCCTGCGAGCGGGAAGTCGCCCGACGTCACGCCAGCGGCGGTTTCATTGAGGCAATGTTCGAGGATGGCGGACAACTCGGCGCCGATGGCAGCGGCCAAGGCGTCCACGTCCTGTCGCTTGAGACGGCGGGCACTGAACGACAGCGCCACGTTCAACTCGCCCCCCACGACCTTGGCATCGATGCTGAGGTCGTGCGTGAGCGGCGTGTCGCTGGCAACGGTCTGTCCGAGGGCTTCACCGGCTGCCTGCCAGTCTTCCCCCAAGGCGCCGTCGAAGCGGCCAAGGTAGTTGAAGACGACCGCGGGCACAGGCACCGCGGCAAGCGCTTCACGTGTCTCGTCGTCGCCCAGCCAGCGCATCACGCCGAAGCCGAGGCCGTGTTGCGGCACCGCATGCAGGGCCGATTTCGTGCGCAGAATCGCATCCCGGAGATCGCCCTGCGCCTGCACCGCAAACGGATACAGACTGGTGTGCCAGCCGACGGTGCGCGACAGATCGACGTCGTCGCTCCACGGTTCTCGGCCATGGCCTTCCAGCGCCAAGACGTAGTTCGGGGCATCGGTCCACGCCTGCAATGCACGCGCGACGGCCACGAGCAGCAGTTCGCCAGTTTGCGTGCGATACGCGACGCCAGCCTCTTGCAGAAGCTGTTGCGTGATGTCCCGGTTGAACCGCCGTTCGACACGCGTCAGGTCACCGGCCAGCGACACCACGTCAGCGTCGGCGGCCGGCAGGTGCGTTTCACCGCGAAGGCTCGACCAATACGGCAATTCGGCAAGTTGTTCGGCGCGGGACGCGCCACCGGCAAGGCGCTGTGCCCACGTGCGATAGCTCGTGCCCGTTGCGGCGAGTGCAGGCGCCCGGCCGGCGCGCCACGCGTCGTACGCCGTGCGCAGATCGCCCAGCAGAATGCGCCACGACACGCCATCGACCACCAGATGGTGCGCGCTCAGCAGCAGACGCTGGCTGGCGTCGGGCATAGCGATCAATACCGCGCGCAGTACCGGGCCGTCGGTCAGGTGAAGGCTGGTGTGCGCCTCATTACCGATGACTTCGACGTCGTCGGCATTTTCGGCAACCCGCGTCCACAGCATGGCTTCGGCGGACTCGCGGCTAAACGGGCGATACGACTGACGCCATCCGCCCACCGCAGCGGCATCCGGCACGAACCGCATCCGCAGCGCCGCATGTTGCGCGACGACACTCACGAGCGCTTGCCGTAAGGCATCGGCATCGAGCGGCGCAGCGGGCGTCAGCAATAACGCCTGATGCCAGTGATGGACGTTGGGCATGCCCGTAGCGAAGAACGCCTGCTGAATCGGCAGCAGCGGCACGTCGCCGGGCGCGTCGTCGGTTGCCGCCCGGCCGGCACCGCTGGCTTTGGCCTGCGTGGCCACAGCCGCGAGCGCGGCGAGCGTCGGCGCGGTGAAGAGTTGCTTCGGTGAGACGGCGAGCCCTGCCTGACGGGCGCGCGCCACCACTTGCAGGCTCAGGATCGAATCGCCCCCCAGCGCGAAGAAGTTGTCGTGACGTCCCACTTGCGGCACGCCCAGCACCGTCTGCCACAGGTCGGCCAGCACGCGTTCGGTCTCGCCTTGCGGTGCCTCGAATGCCGCTGACGCCGAACCGGGGTCCGGCAGCGCGACGCGATCCACCTTGCCGCCCGGGGTGAGCGGCAATGCCTCAAGCACCACGACCGTCTCGGGGACCATGTACTCGGGCAGGCGCTTCGCCAACGCGTCGCGAAGTTGCGCACCGTCGACCAGCTGCGTGGCGTCACGGCCAACGTAAGCGATCAGACGGGCCCGCGCCCCTTCGGTACGAACAACGACCGCGGCTTCGCGCACGCCAGCCTGCGACGTCAACGCCGCCTCGATTTCGCCGGGTTCAATCCGGTAGCCGCGCAGCTTGATCTGGTGATCGATGCGGCCAAGGTAGTCGAGCGCCCCGTCGTCGCGCCAGCGCACCAGATCGCCCGTGCGGTACAGGCGGCCGCCATTGCCCGCAAACGCATCCGGTACGAACCGTTCGGCGCTCAGCCCCGGACGGTTCAGATAACCGCGGGCAAGCAGTTCGCCGCCGATCAGCAGTTCGCCCGGCGTACCGTGCGGCACCAGCGACAGATCGGGCGACACCACATACAACCGGCGGCCCGGCAAGGCACGCCCGATGGGCACAAAGGCCGACAGCGACGGCAGCGCATCAGCGCCGATCTCGTCGGCATCGAATACCGTGGCGGTGATCGTGGCCTCGGTCGGGCCATAGGTATTGATGAGCGTGACGGGTGCCAACGCGGCGCTTTCACGCGTGCGCCGCAGCGCCTGAGCGGACATGGCCTCGCCCCCGGCGTGGAACTCTCGCAACGGCGCCAAACGCTCGGTGCTGCCAGCGAGGTCTTGCGTCAGCGCGTGCCAGTAGGCCGTGGGCAAGTGCGCCACCGTCACAGCATGACGGCGCACGCGTGCCACGAATTCATCGCTCGACCAGACATCCGGGCCGCGCAGCACGACCGTCGCGCCCGCGCACAAGCTCGGGAAAAGCTGTTCGACGAACCCGTCGAAGTTGACCGTGGAGAATTGCAGCACTCGATCTGCGGCGCTCAGCTTTGCATAGTCAATCGTCGCGTCGACGTGGCGCGTGAGTGCGTCATGCGAGATTGCCACGCCCTTCGGTACGCCCGTCGAGCCCGACGTATGGATGACGTACGCGAGGTTGTCGCCATGCAGCGTGACTTCCGGGGGCAGCGGGTGCCGCTGCGCCACTACCGCGTCGTCGACATCCAGACGTTGCACCCCGTCCGTCAACGCAAGCGGCACTCCCACCTGCGACAGCACGACCGTCACGCCGCTGTCCTCGATCATGTGGGCAATGCGAGCCGCCGGATACGCGGGATCGAGCGGCACATAGGCCCCGCCCGCCTTCATGACGGCAAGCAGCGCGACCACCATTTCTAGGGAGCGTGTCATCGCCACGCCGACGCGCGTCTCGGGCGTGATGCCCATGCCGGCAAGGCGGTGCGCCAGACCATTGGCGGCGGCGTCGAGTTCGGCAAACGTCAGGGTGCGGTCGTCGAGTACGACCGCGTGTGCATCGGGGGTCAGGCTCGCCTGCCGGGCGATGCGCATCGGCACCGGGGCGGTATCGAACGCCGTAGGCAGGGCGGCGCCAGCGGCGACAAGCGTGTCAGCCGTATCGCGTGTCGGCGCCAGCCAGTCGGCCACCTGCGTGCCGACGGCCGGTGCGTTCGCTACGGCCTCCAGCAAGTGCAGATACTGCTGACGCAGCCGTCCGGCGTGCTCACCCGAACAACGGCGGGCGTCAAAGCGCCAGCCCAACGTCGGCGTACCGCGCGTGGCCACCGTCAGCGTGACGGGATAGTGGGTGCGCTCCCAGCCTTGCACCTGCCCGACACGCAGTGCGGCGTCGCCGTCGAGCAATCCGGCGGCGACCGGGTAGTTTTCGAACACGATCAGGCTATCGAACGGTGCCGTACCGTTCAACCCGAGCCATTGCTGGACGTCGACAAGCGGCGTGTGCTCGTGTTCGCGCAATGAGACGTTCTGCGCCTGTACCGCGCGCAGCCAGTCGCCGATGTCTTGCGATGGCGTCACCGTCACGAACAGCGGCAACGAATTGATGCACAGCCCGAGCATTTCCTGCGCGCCGGGCAACGAGGCCGGACGCCCCGAGACCGTGACGCCGAACGTTACGTCCCGACGGAAGCTGTGCTGCGCGATCAGCAGCGCCCATGCGCCCTGCATCACGGTATTGATGGTCACCTGATGACGTTGCGCGGCTTCGACCAGTTTGATGCCCAGCGCATCGGGCAAGACGTCTTCGAACGTCAGCGCATCCGTGGTTGCCTCGGATGATGCGGAAGACGCAAAAGCGAGCAGTTGTCCGCGTTCGGCAACCTCTCCGGCTTGCCCGACCCACCAGTCGCGTGAAGACGGCTGGCGCGCGATCCAGTCGACGTAGCGGCTGTAAGGCACGGCCGGCGCCGCGCTCACTTGCCGTTCATCGCCGTCGCGCGCGTCGCGATGGGCACTATGGACACGATAAGCGCCGACCACTTCGGCCATCAGCAGTGCGCTGCTCCATCCGTCGGTGATGGCGTGATGAGCCGTCCAGACCAGATCCGCCGCATTGTCGGGACGCAGGAATACATTGACGCGAAGCAGCGGTGCGCGCTCCACATCGAAACCGGCGCGCAGATCGCTCGCAAGCCATTGCGTGAAACCATGCTCGTAAGCGCCGAGATCGGTGATGCCTGCCGGGACCGGATGCACCGTGAACGGCAATGCCGCGTGTGACTGCACGATTTGCAGAATCGGGCCGCCGTGGTGCCACGCAAAGCGAGTCCGCAAGGCGGCGTGACGGGCGACAGCCTGCTCCCAAGCCTGACGCAGCGCGGCGACATTCAGGTCGCCGATCAACGTCACACGCTTTTGCGTGATGTACATACCCTCGCCCGGCAGCGAAAGGTCGTGATACAGCAATCCCTGTTGCACCGCCGTGGCGGGGTAAACATCTTCTACCCCAGCGGTGTCCAGCGCGAGCCGTTGCCATTGTTCGGCATTCAATGCTGCGCGCGGGAAATCGCTGCGCGAGAAGATTCGCGCACGGTCCCGGGTTGCTTCGATGACCGCTTTCAGATGCGCGTCAAAGCGTTCGATGCAACGCTCCACCTGCTTGGCGTCGACGATATCGGGATCGAAGTCCCACGTGATCGACAGCGCGCCGTCCTGAATGCGCGCGTTGAGATCGAGCGCGAACGGCGCCGGCGCAGGCGCGGCCATCTCGCCGCATGGGAGGGTCGACAGTGCGAACGTGCTGCCGGCGGCAACGGCCTGATCCAGATTGCCCAGATAGTTGAAGCCCACCTGTGCCGCGGGCAACGCGGCGGCGGCGCGACGGATGTCTTCGCGCGCATGCCATGCCAGCAAGCCCCAGTGCAGGCCCTTGCTCGGTACGTCGCGTAGGCCGTCTTTGGCCGCGATGAGTTGGTCGGCAAGCGCGCCGGTCGCAGGCAGGCGGACCGGATATCGCGTGGTGAACCAGCCAATCGTGCCGCTCAGATCGAGATCGGCACCGGATTCGCGTCCGAGCGATTCGCGCCCGTGTCCTTCGACAGCCACGACCGCGTCGGTGCCACCGAAGGTGTCGCTCAATGCGCGTGCGAGCACGCCCAGCAGCGCTTCGTCGACTTGCATCCCGAAGCTGCTGCGTGTCTGCGCGACCAGTTGGCGCGTGGCTTGCGCCCCCAGCAACGCATGGCGGGTCTGACGCGGCCGCCCTTTCGACGCGGCGCCGAACAGCGGGCTCGCGCCGGTCAACGCATCGCGCCACCACGGCAGCTCGTCGATGACATCCGCTGACGCCGCATGGGCGGCCGCCGCCTGTACCCACACGCTCCACGGCGTGTTGGCGGAAAACTCGATGGCGCGGCCTTCGTGCGCCGCGTGATAGCCACGTTCAAGCGCGTCGAGCAGCACGCGCCAAGAGACGCCGTCAACGGCGAGGTGATGAATGGTGATCAGCAGGTAGGCGCCGTCCGGGGTATGCATGAGCAACGCCCGAAGCAGCGGCCCTTGCCCGATGTCGAGCGAACGATGGACGCGCGTGCCCTCGCGGTCGATGGCAGCACGCCAGTCGGCTTCGCCGCGCAGGTCGAGCGTTTCGAGCAGATTGTGCGCATCTACGGCAACCACTTGCTGCTGCCAGCCCGACGGCGTGCGCACGAAACGGAGCCGCAGCGCGTCGTGGGCCTGAACCAGCGCATCCAAAGCGCGGCGCAACGCAGCGGCATCGGGCAGCGTGGCGCTTTGCAACAGCACGGCCTGATTCCAAAGCGCCTCGCCATGCGGATGACGGTCGAAGAACGTGGCCTGAATCGGTGTCAACGGCAACGGTTCACGAGACTCGACGTGGGCCGACCGCGCATGCAACGGTTCCGCCAACAAGGCGAGCCGTTCGATATCCGGTGCGTCGAACAGGTGTCGCGGCGTGAGCTTCAGCCCGGCCAGCGCTGCTTGCGCGATCACGCGCAGGCTCAGAATCGAATCGCCGCCGATCTCGAAGAAGTTGTCGGTGACACCCACGTCGTCGCGCCCGAGCACGTCGCACCAGATGTCGCGCAGCGCCGTTTGCACGGGCCCGGCGGGGGCTTGGCGCTCGCGCGATGCCGTGTCTTGCGGCTGCGGCAAGGCGGCGCGGTCGGTTTTGCCGTTCGGCATCACGGGCAAGGCGTCGAGGTGGACGAACACCGTCGGCACCATATGCCCCGGCAGTTTGCGCTCGAGCGAGCGGCGCAGCACCACGTCCGCCACATCGCCCACGACGTAGCCGGCCAGCCGTGCGCCCTCGCCTGTGCCCACCAGCGCTACGACAGCGTCGCGCACCCCCGGCACCTGCCGAAGCACGGCATCGATTTCACCGAGCTCGATGCGCAGACCGCGCAGCTTGACCTGTGCGTCCAGACGGCCCAGAAAGTCGATCCGGCCATCCGCGCGGCGCCGGCAGAGATCGCCGGTGCGGTACATCCGTGCGCCATTGCCGGAAAACGGGTCCGGCACGAACTTCTCCGCGCTCAACGACGCCCGGCCCAGATAACCGCGCGCCAGCGTGTGCCCGGCAATGCAGAGTTCGCCCAGCGCGTCGACCGGTGCCTCGTTGCCATGGGCATCGATCACGTACACGCGGCGCGACGGATACGGCACGCCGATGGAAACGATCGCGTGCTGGGTGTCGGCCTCGCAGGTGCGCCGATACATGCAGGCCACCGTGGTTTCGGTCGGGCCGTACAGGTTGTCCAGTTGAATGCCCGAAAGCGGACCGTCCTGCCACTGACGCAATGCATCACCCGGCAGCCCTTCCCCGCCCACGGTGATCTGGCGCAGCGCGGCAAGTGCCTCGCGCGGCGGCGGATTGCGCAACCACTGTTGCCAATAGGCGGTCGGAATGCGCGAGAAAGTCACGCCCTCCTCGCTCAGGTGGCGGCTCGTGGTCGCCAGATCCCACGCCTGCGGTCCACGCATTTCGATCTGGCCGCCCTTGCACAGCGCCGGCAGCATTTCGTGCAGTGCCACGTCGAAGTTGATCGTGGACGATTGCAGTTGCTTGTCGTCCTGCGTGATCGCGTAGGTGTTCAGGAAGTCATCGATGTGCTGGCTGAAGGCGCCATGCGAGATCGCCACGCCCTTCGGACGTCCGGTCGATCCCGACGTATAGATCACATAAGCCAATTGGTCGGGATGAACGTCGTGGCACACCACGCCGCTATCGGCCGGGACGAGCGTGTCGACCACGATGACCTCATGCCCTTCGAGCACCGAGGCCATCGCGTCTGCCGTGGCAGCATCGGACAGCACACGGCGTACGCCCGCGTCTTCCATCATGAAGGCCAGACGATCCGCCGGATACGACGGGTCCAGCGGCACGAACGCGCCGCCTGCCCGCAGAACACCCAGCAGTGCCGCCGTCATCCACGGCGAGCGTTCGACGCAAAGGCCCACGCGTTCGTCGGCCTGCACGCCTGCGGCGGCAAGGGCCACGGCGATGCGGTTGGCTGCGGCGTCCAGTTCGCGATAGGACCAGCGCACCCCTTCGCAATGGATGGCCGGGCGTTGCGGCGTGGCCTTTGCCTGCGCCGCAATGCGGTGCATGACCGGGGTGAATTCATGCTGAATCGGCGGCGATGACGCTGCCTGACCGGCCAGCGTTATCGCGCCGACGTGTGCCGACCCGGTGTCCGTGGCAGTGGACAATTGATCGAGAATCGCGCGCAAATCGGCCTGCAATTGCGTCAGCGTGTGTGCGTCGATGCGCGACGCTTTCGCTTTCCAGCGCAGTGTGAGCGTGTCGCCGGGCAATACCGCGAGCACGAGCGGGTAATGCGTTTGTTCGGTCGTGGCGAAGGCGGCCAGCGAGAGCGACGCGTCGTCGGCTCGTACGGTGGCGTCGATCGGGTAGTTCTCGAACACGACGAGGGTGTCGAACAGCGCCTCGGCGGCGCGCCCGGTCCACTGCTGCACTTGCCGCAGCGGCGTGGTTTCTACCGCACGCAATGCCGTGCCGCGCTGCTGCACGTCCTGTAACCAATCCGACACCGTCGCGGCGGCGGGCACGTCCACCCACATCGGCAGGCTGTTGATGAACAGGCCGAGCGTGCGGTCGATGCCGGGCAGATCGTTCTCCCGGCCGGAGACAGTGACACCGAACGCGGCTTGCGACCGATGCCCGTAGCGTGAGGTCAACAGCGCCCACGCTGCCTGAATCATCGTGTTCAGCGTGACGCGGTGCTGGCGAGCGGCGTCGCGAAGCCGTTGATCCAATGCGCTGTCGAGCACGTCGTCGACTTGCAGCAACGGCCCCGGCGTCGCATCGTGTCCGCCCTGACCGGACGGCAGACTGGCGACGAGCGTCGCCGGTTCATCCAGCGCCTGCATGCGGCCTTGCCAATAGTCGGCGTGGTCCGGTTGTGTCGTGAGCCAGTGCACGTAATCGCCGTACTGCGGCGTCACAGCAGCCTCGGGCAACGTCTCACCCCGATAGATCGCGAGAACTTCCGCGAGCAGTTGCCCGGCACTCCAGCCGTCGAGCAACACGTGGTGATCGGTCCAGACGAGGTCGGTCAGGCCATCGGGACGGGTGAACAGGTTCACGCGCAGCAACGGCGCCACGGCGAGGTCGAAGCCTTGCGCGAGGTCGTCCGCAAGCCACGCGTGCAGACGCGCGTCGTAAGTCGCCTGCGGGCCGGCCGACCAGTCATGCCGGGTGTACGGCAACGCCACATGGCGCGAGACGACTTGCATCGCATCGCCGCCGTGCGCCCAACTGAAGTGCGTGCGCAGGATCGCGTGACGCGCCATCACCTGCGTCCACGCGTCACGCATGCGCGCGTGATCGAGTGCGCCGCGCAACGTCAGGCGCTTCTGATTGACGTAGACGCCACGCCCCGACTGCATCAGGCTGTGGAACAGCAGACCGCTTTGCAGCGGCGTCGCCGGATAGGTCGCTTCGACGTTGGCGTCGGCCTGCCCGTGCGGTTGCGATACTTGAGACTTCGCTTTAACAACGGGCTGCGAACCCGCGTCCAGCGGCTGTGCCAACGCTGCGAGCGTCGCCACCGTCTGGGCTTCGAACAGCTGGCGTGCGGTGATTTTCCAGCCCTGTCGCGCCAGTGCCGAGACGATTTGCAGGCTCAGGATCGAGTCGCCGCCGATCTCGAAGAAATTGTCGTGGCGGCCAATTCGATCGATTTGCAGCACGGCTTGCCATGCGGCTGCGACGGCTTGTTCGGCAGGCGAGGCCGGCGCTTCGAAGGCGTTTCGCCCGGATTGGGCTGGCGTCGAACGAATGGCAACATCGCCTTCGCCCTGATCTCCCACCAGCGCATCAACGGCCACCGGCATGACGCTGCCATCGGCGTTGTGAAGTGCCACATGACCCACAGCGACGGACGTATCCGCGGCCAGTGCCTCACAGAACGTCACGAAGTGGTCGGCCCAGCGCGCGACGGTCGTAGCGTCGAAGAGCTCGTTCGCGTAAGTCATCGCGGCGCACACCGAGCCGTCGTCCGCCTCTTCCGTGTCGAGCGTCAGTTCGAATTGCGCATTGCGGCCCGCGATATCCATACGGGACACCGTGAGGCCGTCGAGCGCGTCGAAGACCCGATGGTCGGGCTGACGGTGATTCAGTACGACTTGAAAGATCGGCGTGTAGTGAAGGTTTCGCTCCGGTTGCAAGGCGTTGACGAGGACATCGAATGGCAGGTCCTGATGCGCCTGCGCACCGGCAACGTGGGTGCGGACGGCTTGCAATAGCGTCCCAAGCGGCTGCGTATGGTCAACCTGCGCGTGCATCACCTGCGTGTTCACGAAGCAGCCGAGGACGTTGCCGACTTCCGGGCGTTCGCGATTGGCGACGGGCACCCCGACGCGAATGTCGTGTGCGCCGGAGTGCCGGTGCAGCATGGCCATGTAGGCGGTGAGCAAGGCGACGAAAAGCGTGCTGTCGTGGCGTTGGGCGCAGGCCCGCAGGCGGCGGGTCAATTCGGCTGGCAGGACAAACGTATGCCGTGCGGCGGTGTAATCGGCGAGCGCGAGGCGTTCACGGTCCGCCGGGAGCGCCAGCACCGGATGCTGATCGCCCAACGCCGTCCGCCACCACGCCAGTTGACGATCACGCTCACCGGCATCGAGCCAGCGGCGTTGCCACACGGCGTAGTCGGCGTACTGGACCGGCAACAGCGGCAATGTCGCCGCCGTGTGGTCCCGATGCGCCCGATAGCAGGCGACGAACTCGTCCAGCATGCGGTCGATGGACCAGCCGTCGGAGATGATGTGATGCATCGAAACCAGCAACTGGTGCGTTTGCTCGCCCAGCTCCACGATGCCGATGCGCAACAGCGGGCCTTGCGAAAGATCGAACGTCTCACGGGCGAACGCATCGGCCAGCGCCGCAGCGTCGGCCTCGGGGTCGTCGGCTTGGCTGACGTCGTGGTGGCGTATGCCAACCGGCATCGTGTCGTGCACGATTTGCTGCGCGGCGGCTGGCACGGCCAAGGCGCCTTCACGCCCCTTGCCCTCCTCACTCCCTTTGTTTTCGCCCTGTGCAAACGTGACGCGCAGTGACTCGTGGCGTGCGACGAGCGTATCGAACGCGGCTTGCACCGCTTGTTTCGCCGCGTCGTCGAACGCACCGTGCAGCCGCAGCCCGCCTGCGATGTGATACGCCGAGCTTTCCGGTTGCAGATGCCACAGGAACCACAGCCGCTGCTGCGCGTACGACAACGGCAGCGGCAGGCCAGCGGTTCTTTCGACTGGGACCAGCCCGGGCGCGGCAACCTCGTCTGTGGCTGCCGCCGCGCTATCGAGGGCTTCCGCCAGATCCGCCAGACTTTGATGTTCGAACAGATGGCGTGGGGACAGCGTGAGGCCGGCAAGCGCTGCCCGATTCACGACCTTCAGTGTCAGCAGCGAGTCGCCGCCGATGGCGAAGAAGTTGTCATGACGGCCGACCGACGGCACGCCCAGCACGGTCTGCCAGACCTGCGCCAAGGTGGTTTCGGTGCCGGCATGCGGCGCGGCGTCGGTGCCGCGACCGAACGCCGGCGCGGGCAACGCCCGACGGTCCACCTTGCCGTTGGCTGTGAGCGGGAACACCGGCATCACCACGATGGCTTTCGGGACCATGTAGTCGGGTAGCACGGCCCCCAGCGCTGCGCGCAACGCCGGCACGTGCGCGTCACCCGCCACGTGAGCGATCAGGCGCGCCCCGCCCGGTCCGTCCTGCACGCTCGCCACCGCGCCATGCACACCGGGCTGCGCCAGCAGTTGGGCTTCGATCTCGCCCAGCTCGATGCGGAACCCGCGAATCTTGACCTGATGGTCGATGCGCCCCAGATAGTCGAGTTCCCCGTCTGCACGCCAGCGCGCAAGGTCGCCGGTGCGATAGAGTCGTCCGCCATCGCCCGAAAAGCCGTCCGGAATGAAACGTTGTGCCGTCAGCGCCGCACGGTGCCAGTAGCCGCGAGCAAGACCTGCTCCGCTCACATGCAGTTCACCGGGCACACCGATCGGTGCCAGTTCCCCCTGCGCATCGAGCACGTACAACCCAAGATCGCCGATGGCACGCCCGACCGGGCTGCGCGTCACGCTCAGATCGTCGCGGGTGATCTGACGGAACGTCACGTGCACCGTCGTCTCGGTGATGCCGTACATGTTGATCATGCGCGGCGTGGTATCGCCAAAGCGGTCGAACCACGGCCGCAGCGTTTGCGGCTCCAGCGCTTCACCGCCGAACACGACGAAGCGCAGCGCCAGATCGTCGGCCTCTGCCAGCGCCGGGACTTGCAGCAACTGCCGGAACGCGGACGGGGTCTGGTTCAGCACGGTCACGCGTTCACGGCGCAACAACGTCAGGAAGTCGTCGGCGGCGCGGCTCACGAGGTACGGCACGACGACCAGCCGGCCGCCGTAGCACAGCGCGCCGAAGATTTCCCAGACCGAGAAGTCGAAGGCGTATGAGTGGAACAACGTCCATACGTCCTGCGTGCCGAAGGCGAAGTCCGCTTGCGTCGCATCGAGCAGACGCCCGACATTCGCATGCGTGATCAGCGCGCCCTTCGGCTTGCCGGTCGAGCCGGAGGTGTAGATGATGTACGCCAGATTCGACGGCGAGACCGGTACGTCGGGGTTCGAAATCGCGCCCGCATTGGGGCCGCTCGTCCCGGTCGCGAAATCGTCCAGCAACAACGTTTCGACGCCGTCCGGCACCGGCAACTCGCCGCGCAGCGCGTCGCGGGTCAACAGCAGCGTCATGCCGCTGTCCGACATCAGGAAACTCAGACGCTCGGCCGGATACTGCGGGTCCAGCGGCACGTAGGCGCCACCGGCCTTGAGCACCGCCAGAATCGCGACCACCATCTCGGGCGAGCGCTCCAGCGCAATGCCTATACGAGTCTCCAGCCCGACGCCACGCGCGATCAGTGCATGGGCAAGCGCGTTGGCGCGCGCGTTCAGCTCGCCGTAGGTCACGCCGGTGTCTTCGAACGTCAACGCCACGGCTTCCGGCGTTTGTGCGGCGTGCGCTTCGATACGCCGGTGCAGCGGCAAACCGGGTGCCACCTGCGCATTAGCGCTCCATTGCACGAGTCGATCGCGCTCTTCGCGGTCGATCAAGGCAAGCGCGCCGACGGTCGTGTCGGCCTGCTGCACCAGTGCCTGTAAGGCGTTGCACAAGTGGGCCGCGAGCCGGGCGACAGTCGATGCGTCGAACGTATCTGCGTCGTATTGGAATTTAGGCGTAAGACGGCCATCGGCGTACGCCTGCACGTCCAGCGTGAGGTCGAACTGCGCGGCGCTGGCATCGAGACCATGCAGCGTGGCGCTTAGTGCTGGCCAGCGCGCGAGCGAACGCTCGTCCTGCTGCACGTGGTTGTACATGACCTGAAACAGCGGCGTCTGGCCAAGACTGCGGTGCGGCGCCAGCGTGTCGAGCAGCACGTCGAACGGCAGGTCCTGATGCTGCTGTGCTTCGAGTGCCGTCTCGCGCACCTGTGCGATCAGCCCCGACAAGGTGCCCGTCGGCTGAACGTCGAGCTTCATGACCACGGTATTGACGAACAGGCCCATCAGCGACGCCGTGCCGCCATGCTGCCGGTTGGCGACCGGCATGCCGATTCTCACATCGTCGCTGGCGGTGTGCCGGCGCAGCACGAGACCCAGCGCAGCGAGAATCAGCATCGACGGCGTTACGCCATTCGATGCTGCCGCAGCAGCCAGCCCCGTGAGCACCGTCGGCGGAAGGTCGAACGTGTGCGTGGCGGCGCGTCGCGGGGCATTGCCGGTGCGCGTGCGGTCGCCAAGGATCATCGCGGCGGGATCGTCGCCCAGTCGCGCGCACCAGTAAGCCAGCTCACGCTTGCGCGATTCATGGTCGCGCAGCTCACGCTGCCAGACGGCGAAGTCGGTGTAGTTCAGATCGCTTGCGGGCAGCGTCGATGGCGATTCGCCGGACAGACAGGTGCGGTAGTCGTCTGCCAGTGCGTCGACGAAACCCTGCATCGACCATGCGTCGCACACGATGTGGTGAAGCGCCACGACAAGATGCGCCCGGCCATCCGGTGTCTCAAACAAGGCGGCACGCATCATCGGTCCGCTGCGCAGATCGAAAGGCGTGTCGATGCATGCCTGCGCGGCTTCGCCGATGGCGTCGTCGTTGTCGAGCGCCGTATGCGTCAGTTCGAATGCGGTCGCGACGCTGGCATCGGCCACGCGCTGAACAGGCTCACCTTGCGCGTCCGTGTCGAACGTCGTCCGTAACGCGGAGTGTCGTGCGATGGCGGCTCGCAATGCCGCCTGCAATGCCGGTACGTCGGGACAGGCATCGAACGTCAAGCGGCCGCCCACGTGATACGCCGTATCCGACGGATCGAGATGCCAGAGGAACCAGAGGCGATGCTGTGCGTGCGTGAGCGGTGCCGCCGCGTCGTACTCGGCGTGGCGGGCGATCGGCGGTACGGCAATGGCAGCGTCGGGCTGTCCTGACGCCCCACGGCGCCGGGCAATCGTTTGCGCCGCGTCGCGCAGCTTGGCTTGCTCGAAGACATCGCGCACGTCGAATGGCACGTGAAAAGCTGCCTGCACGCGTGCGGCCAGTTGCACCGCTTGAATCGAGTTACCTCCGAGACGGAAGAAATGTGCGCTGGCCGGGTCGACCTGCCGGCCGAGCACGTCTGCCCAGATCGCGGCGAGTTGTGTAGCGACCTCCGAGCCCGCGCCATTGTCGGATTGGCCCTGCGGGCCTTCCTGATCAGTCCCGGGAACACGGTTGTGCGACGCGCCATAGGCCTCGTCGAACACACCGTTCGCATAGACCGCCCACGCGTCGAGCGTGCGTTCGCGCCAGCCGCGTGCGGCCGCGGAGCGTTGCAACTTGCCACTCGACGTTTTCGGCAGTCCGCCCGGATTGAGCAGTACCACCACGCCCAAGGCTTCGCCGAAGCGCGGCGCGACCACCGCGTCGAGTTCGTCGACGATCTGTGCCGGTGTGAGCAATTTCTGCGTGCGGCGCGAGACCTCCGCTGCCAGACCGATCCCTTCACGCCCGTCGATTTCCACGGGGAACGCCGAGACGCGGCCTGCGCGCACGATGTCGAGTTCTGCCTCGATCGCCTGTTCGACATCCTGCGGATAGACGTTCTGGCCCCGCACGATGATCATGTCTTTCACGCGGCCGGTCACATACAACTGCCCGCCTTGCGTCATGCCCAGATCGCCCGTGCGCAGCCAGCGGCGTCCGCCGTCTTCGACAAACGTTGCCGCGCTCGCCGCCGGATTGCGCCAATAACCTGCCGTCACGCTCGGCCCGTGAAAGCGAATCTCGCCGGTCTCGCCGTCGCCGAGCGTCCGCCCGCTGGACGGATCGACGATGCTCACCTCGTGATCGCGCGCAACGTTGCCGCAGCTCACCAGATGTTTCGGCTCGCCATCCGCGCCGTCGACACGCAAGGCGGACATGCCGCCCGCGCGTGTCACTCCCGTGACCAGCAGGGTCGCTTCGGCCAGTCCGTAGCAGGGATACACCGCTGCCGGGTCGAAACCCCAGACGCTGAACCGCTCGACAAAATCGCACAACGTGTCGTGACGCACCGGCTCGGAGCCCGAGAACGCCACCCGCCATCCCGACAGGTCCAGCCCTTCCATCTGCGCATCGCGAACCCGTTCGGTCAGCAACCGGTAGGAAAAATCAGGCCCGCCCGAGATCGTCCCGCCGTGGCGCGAAATGGCTTCGAGCCAACGGATCGGTTGTTCCAGAAAATGGTTCGGCGACATCAGCACGAGCGGGATGCCCGTGTAGACCGGCTGGAGCATCGTGCCGATCATGCCCATGTCATGCGGCAACGGCAGCCAGCTCACGAAGACGTCGTCTGCGGTCACGCCAAGGCGCTCCTGAATCGCCACTTCGTTGGCGATCAGGTTGCCGTGCGTGACCATCACGCCTTTAGGCGCGGACGTCGAGCCGGAGGTGTACTGGAGGAACGCAATGTCGTCCGACGCCAGATCGATGGCGACGCGCTCGGCAATCGCCGGCGCGGCCGAATCGTCAATAACGATCAGCTCCGCCGTCTCGCCATACAGATCGAGCAACGAACGGGCGATCTGTGCATGTTCCGGCGTCACGAGCACCCAGCGGGCTTCGGCGTCGGCGAGCATCACGCGCAGACGCTCGGCGTAGGCATCGCGGGTACGCCCGGGGGCGAAGGCAGGCACGGCGAGCACGCCCGCATACAGACAGCCGAAGAACGCCGTGAAATACGACAGGCCGCTGTCCATCAGCAGAATGGCACGCTGCCCCTTGAGCGCCCCGCCGCCCAGACGCTGCGCGAGCGCGTTGGCACGCTGATCGAGTTCGGCGTAACTGTGCGACGTCTCGCCGCCGGTCTGCACGCAAACCAGCGCGATATCGTCAGGGCGTTCGATTGCGAGCGCTTGCAGCCGCTCGACCATGTGCTTGGGAGTCTGGGACATCGGTATGCCTGAAATTCGTTTCGATTCGACGATTCGACGATTCGCGCCGCCTATCGGCCGCGCTTTGCTTTCCCAACGAGGGAAAACGTCGGCTACTCGGGTTGTTCGTTGTCGTTGCGCGACGGCGCAGGCGCCTGCGAGCCCGCGTGCGGGTTGTGGCCGGATGCCCCGTCACGGGTGCTGGCGTCGCCCTGCTCGATCAGCCGGGCGTGACCGGCATCGGCGTGCATCTGGCGCGCCACATGATTCGCGTGCGACAAATGCATGGCATGGGCGGTCGAGGGTGTTTCGATCGGATGCGGCTTCGGATGCACGGGGATCTTGCCGATCATCGGTGCGGGCGGTGCCGCTGCGGCGTGGGCAGACGTGGCGGAGGCGTCTTCGGCGGCCCGGCGCATCCGTTTGAGGAACGGGCATTGGTCCGCAGCCGCAACGTTCTCGTCTTCGAGGAAGTACTGCTTCCATTCGAGATTGCCCGGGTCGCCATAGAAACCGAGGTCCGGGTGTGGGCCGACGGCGTCCCACTTGCGCAACCGTTCACGCACCTGTTCGCGCGCCTGACGGCCGATCACCTTGTTCGTGATGGTGTCGACGAAGACCGCGCGCGGCTGGAACAGCAGGACCATGCCCGGCCCGAGGTTGCGGCTGTGCCGTTGCGAAAACGACGGGCACGCGCAGACCACGAACATTTGCAGCCCGCCGTAGCCGAACTCCCAATCCTCATGCGACGGCGGCACCTGCTGGTCGGCCTCCGGATCGGGATCGACGTTATGCAGATACTGCAAGGTGCCCCAGAACAGGTCGTGATACTCGTTATGCGTCAGCGGCGTGGTGTCCGGTTCATAAAAGATGGCAATGTTGTTGCGACGGAACTCGGGCTGCGACGCGAGGCGCGCGAACGTGAGCATCGTCGCGGGCAGCATCGCGTTGTCCTTGCCGTTCACGAACGTGTAGAACATCTCGCCGCGACGCTCGGCAATGGTGCCGAAGAAGCACGGATACTCCGGGTGCATGACCTGCGTGCGAAGCGTTTCGTACGAGGTCTCCAGCCAGTCGGGCAGAACGACGTCGCCGACCTGCTCGCCGAGGATGACGCGTGAGCGCCAGTCGCTGGCGGTGGCGCGCCGTGGCGCAGGGGAAGACTCGGTCGAACGGGGGGAATCAAGAACATCGCGGGGGTCGAGCTGCATGAGCTTCTCCGTCGAAACTGCGCGCGCCGGCCCGGGCCGGCTGTCATTGCGTCACACATCGACCACCGCGAGTCGAAACGAGTCGCGGTGGGACGCATGAACGTGCCTAGAAAATTAGTCGTACTAATCGGCTATTCGATTCGATAGCCTTGAGACAATCAGACAATCCGGTCGCCGGCGCTACGTGGGTGCGCCGGCGTTGCCGCGAATGGGCATGGGGGGCAACGGCTCAGGCGAGCGCGGCAGAAGACTTCGGTGCCGGCGCGTTCGGCGCATTGTTCGGCGAATTTCCTGCGTGCAGGGCTTCGAACCATGCATCCGGAATGATCGGCTGGTGATAGGTGCATTCGTGCGAGACGACCGTCGAGCCATGCAACCGGCCATCGGGAATCAGCACGCTGTCGCCCTGCTTCATCTTCAGTTGCATACCGAGATTGCCCCAGAAGATCATGTCGCCCGACTCGATCACCACGAGTCGATGGTCGTTATGCACGTGCGTGGTGGAGCACATCTCGCGTGGCTCGACAAACGTCTCACGGTCGATGCCCGGGCACTCGGCTTCGATGCGCCCTTCCACTTGCTTCGCGAAAGCCACATAACGCTCGATCGCCGACAGCCAGCGCAGTTGTTCACCCAGATCCCAACGGCCGCGCGCGCCCATGAGTTCGGCTGCGCCAAGCCCTTGACTCACGCGGGCCAGTCCTTCGGCACCGTACTGCGTGCCAATTTGCGTCGTCGCGGCGGTCGCCCGGCGGAGCAGATCCGCGACGGCGTCTTCCAGCGGCAGTTGTTGGATCGGCAGGCCGTGCAGCATATGCGGGCAGGCAGCGGCAGCGGCCTGACAGAAGGCCAGCATCTCGGCTTCTGCGACAAACGCTGCGCCTAATAGCGCGAAAGCCCGGTCGGGCCGCGCGCCCAGCGCGTAGAGCAAATTGCACTTCGCGAGGCTCGTCGGCAGATAAAACTGCCAGTACGAGTGCTCGCGGCGCGTCAGGTCCAGCGCGCCGGCCACACGGGTGAGCAGCGCGTCTTGCGCCGCGTCCGTCATGCTCGGGCGAGCATCGGGCGACACTGCATCGAAATAGCCCGACGCCACGGCACGGGCGACTGCGGTACGGCGCGACGGAGCGAGGCTCCAGCGCTGGATCATGATGAAGCGCAGTCCTTCCGGCAAATACTCGTTACGTTGCAGCAGCGCGAAGATGTCGCTCCACCACGCGTGTTCAGTGCGCACGATGGCGTCGAGGGCATCCGTTAGCGCGCCGGGCGTGGCGTCTGCCTTACCTTCGTTGCCGAGAAACGCATACGCGTAGTTCTCGAGGTACGCCCGGATGCGCGCGCCCAGCACTTGGTTGCGCTCGCTGTAGAACGCGTCGGCGCTGGCAAAAATGTCCACACCGCCGTTCGCATCACCCGGGCGCGGCATGCGAGCGATGCCCACTTCGTTGATACACATCAGCAGGCGCTGCGATGCCAGCATCGGCAGGCGGCTCACCGTCTCGGCGCGCACGGCCTTCTTGAATTGCAGGAACTCGAGATCTTCCGGGCGCAACGGCCGGCGGTAGAAGTCTTCGTCCAGCTCCAGTTCTTCGACGACGGCGCTACGAAACGCCATATGCGACGCGAATTCCCGAATCAGTGGCAACGTGTCGTCGCGGACTTCGAGATAGGGGGCGAAATCGAACAGCGGGGGGAGGCCTTGCACGATGTCCATCTCCGTATTGACGTCAGACGAGCGCCCGGACAGGCGTCTCGGTGAGACCGGCCACCTCGCGCAGCTGCGCAATGACGTGCGTCAGCAGCGCGTCGCGGTGGGTATTGATGAAAAAATGCCCGGCCGGTAAGCGCGCCGAGGTGAACGGCCCCGTCGTCTCGCTGGCCCAAGCCGGGTCGTTGGCAGGTACGACGCAGCGCGCATCGTCGTTGCCGTTGATCGCCAGTAACGGGCACGCCAACGGCGCCCGCGCGGGCGGATCGTAGGTGCCGCACAGGTGAAAGTCGGCGCGCAGCGCCGGCATGACCAGCGCCATGAATTCCGGGTTGCTCAGCAGGCTGTCCGGCATACCGCCCAGCCGCCGGACTTCGGCAATAAAGGTGGCGTCGTCGCAGGTCAGCCAGTGTGTTTCACGCACCCGCAAGACCGGCGCAAGACTTGCCGAGGCGCCAAACCAACGCGGGCTTACGCCCAGCCGTGCCCGTAGCGCGTGGGCCATTTCGAGCCCCACGAGCGCGCCCATGCTATGGCCGAAGATCGCGAACGGCTGCGGCGCCTGCCCCGGCACCATGAGGTGCGTGAGCGCCTGCGCCACCATGTCGTCGATGAATTCGGGCCAACGATGCAGCGGCGTGTCGCCGTGGCGTACGCCCCGCCCCGCCGGATGCAACATGACGGGACGAATCGAAGCCGGCAGCGAGCGAGGCCACTCGCGATAGATCGCGGCACTGCCACCGGCATACGGCAGGCAGAACAGTGTGAGGGGAGCGAGCATTCAGGCGTCGCCAGTCGACAGGACGGGGTTCGGGCGCAATCAGTGCACCGAGGCAGAAGTACCGGCGCTCGCCGGCTGGCCGCCCTGCTCGGCCATTGCCTTTTGCAGGCTCAGTGGGCGCATGTCGGTCCAGTGCTCCTCGATGTAGGCCAGACATTGGGCCTTGTTGCCCTTCATGCCGACCGCGTGCCAGCCGCCCGGAATTGCCTTGTAGCTCGGCCAGATCGAATACTGCGCCTCGTGGTTCATCACAACTTCGAATTCCGCGTTTTCGTCGTCCCAGCTCATTGCGTTGCTCCCAGAAGGTTCGAATTCCTTAGTACTTTTGCCTCCGGATATCACCCGGAAACGTACCGATTCAGCCAACGATTTATGGCTAGTTAATGAGAATCATTCCTCATTAGAGATGGTGAATCTACAAAAGAGACACCACGACTGTCAATCGAATTCTGATCATTTCAACCTAAATATCCTTCATCTTCGTCATATTTTTATGACAACCCACCACAGATATCAGAACCTCAAACACGATAGGATTTCTCTGTAAATGAGAATCGTTCTATACTTGGCGCCGCTCCTGCGGTGATCGCTGCCGTCCACCGCTTCGCCATCCAAATGATTTGCCGGCGCCACGATGGCGTTGGCTGTGCACGCTATCGAAGCCGATGCCATTCAAACCGAAGCGAATTCGCAGCACCCTGTTCCTCCTTGTCGTCGTGCTGTTGGCATTCGTGCTGTGGTTCACGATATTTCGCAGCGTGGAACAGGTGGAAACCACCACGGTCAACCGCGGCAACCTCGAACTGACCGTCACGGCGCTCGGCAATTTGCGCCCGCGCAGCTATGTCGACGTCGGGGCGCAGGCGTCCGGCGCCATTCGCCGGCTGCATGTACAGCCCGGCACACGTGTGAACAAGGGCGATCTGCTCGTCGAGATCGATCCGGCGGTCCAGCAGGCCAAGGTCGACGCCGACCGTGCCAGTCTCGCGAGCCTGCACGCACAGCTTGCGCAGGCGCAGGCCGAACGTGTGCTGGCCAGCCAGCGCTCGGGGCGTCAGCAGCAGATGATGGCTGACGGCTCGACACGCCTTGAAGACGTTCAGACCGCACAAGCCAATCTGAACGTCGCCCTCGCCAAGATCGACAACCTGCATGCGCAGATCAACGGCGCCACGTCCACGCTCAAGGGGGACGAGGCGCAGCTCGGCTACACGCGCATCTACGCGCCGATGACCGGCACCGTGGTCACGCTCGACGCGCGCGAAGGCCAGACGCTGAACGCCACCTACCAAACCCCGCTGATCATGCGCGTCGCCGACCTGTCGCATATGACCGTGTGGACGCAGGTCTCCGAGGCCGACATCGGCCATGTGAAGGCCGGCATGCCGGTCTACTTCACGACGCTCGGCGGCCAGACCGACGGTGGGCCGCGACGCTGGCACGGCACCGTGCGGCAGGTGTTGCCCGCGCCGCCCACGCCACTCGACAAGAGCGGTGGCGACGCGTCGCAGCAGAGTCCGACGGGCAGCACCGGCAAGGTCGTGCTCTATACCGTACTGGTCGACGTCGACAATCAAGACGGCGCGCTCATGCCAGAGATGACGGCACAGGTGTTCTTCGTCATCGCCTCGGCCAAGAATGTGCTGCTGTCCCCCATGACGCCGCTGGTCCCCGTGAATTCGCAAGCGGGCCTCTTCATGGCCAAGGTGCTCGTCGACGGCAAGCGTATCGAGCGCAAGGTGCGCATCGGCTTGCGGGACCGGCTCGATGGCGAAGTGCTCGAGGGGCTCCAGCAGGGCGACGCGCTGATTACCTCGATCAGCAACGTCCGTGCGGGCGCCGGGAGATTCCAGTGGTAACCGACACCAACGCCGCTGCGGCAGCCGGCGAATCACCGCTCCCGCCGCTCACGCCCCTCACGCCGCCTATTCCGCTGATCGAGCTTGTCGATATTTGCCGCAGCTACGGGGGCGCCGGTGGCACACCGGCAACACAGGTGCTGCGTGGCGTCTCGATGCAAATCGATGCGGGCGAGTTCGTCGCGATTGTCGGCGCCTCGGGCTCGGGCAAGTCGACGCTGATGAACTTGCTCGGCTGTCTCGACCGGCCGACGTCCGGACAATATCGCTTTGCCGGTCAGGACATCGCGTCGTTCCGTGCGGACGAGTTGGCGTGGTTGCGCCGCGAGGCGTTCGGATTCGTGTTCCAGAACTACCATCTGATTCGCACGCTCGACGCCCTGCACAACGTCGAAGTCCCGGCCGTGTATGCCGGCATGTCGCGTACGGATCGGCATCGCCGGGCGACGGAATTGCTGTCCCGGCTCGGGCTCGACGGGCGAATTCATCACCGGCCGCACCAGCTCTCCGGCGGTCAGCAGCAACGGGTCTCGATTGCCCGCGCGCTGATGAACGGCGGGCGCATCATCCTCGCGGACGAACCGACCGGCGCACTCGATACGCGCAGCGGCGCCGAAGTCATGGCATTGCTGCGCGAACTGGCCGACGCGGGCCACACCGTCATTCTCATCACGCACGATCGGGGCGTCGCCAGTCAGGCGCGACGCGTCATCGAGATTCGTGACGGACTGATCGTGTCCGACACCGGTGAAGCGCCGCGTGACGCCGAGTCCCTGCCCTCGCCTGCCGAGTCGTCATCGTCATCTTCTGCGCCAAGCGACGGCGCCGGATGGACGCTCAACGCGCAGAACTTCGCCACCACCATGGCTCACGGGCTTTCACGCGCCGCGTCGCCATGGGCAGATATCTACGAGGCGGTGCAAGCCGCGTGGCAGGTGCTGCTCGTCAATCGTTTCCGCACGCTGCTCACGCTGCTGGGCATCATCATCGGTGTGGCGTCGGTGATCGTGATGCTCGCCATCGGCACCGGCACGCAACGCACCGTCATGGCCAAGATTGCGAGTTTCGGCACCAACCGGATGTACGTGACCCCGGGCGGCGACACCGAGCGCGGCCCCGGCGGCACATTGTCCGAAGCGGATGCCACGCTGCTCGCGCAAGTGCCCAACGTCGATATCGCCATGCCCTTCTTTGCTGGAAAAACAACGGTTCGCGCGGCCAACGTCGACGTCGGCACGCGCTTGTGGGCGGTGACCGAAGATGCGCCCCACGTGTTGAACTGGAACGTGTCGCGCGGCACGTTCTTCACCCGTCAGGACGTGCGCACACTGGCCACCGTCGCCGTACTGGGCAAGCGCATCAGCATGAAGCTGTTCGGTCCGGCCGATCCGTTAGGCCAATATGTGCTGGTAAACAACGTGCCGTTTCAGGTCATCGGCGTGCTCACGGAAAAAGGCGCCACGTCCGGCCAGTCGAACGATGACGATGTCGTGCTCGTGCCCTCCAGCACCGGCAGCCGGCGTGTTTTCGGCACGGCAAATCTCTCGTGGATCTCCGTGCTCGTGCACGATCTCGATAAGGTCGACGACACGGCGGCGGAGATCACGCGGGTGCTGACCGACGCCCACCACGTGAAGGACTTTCAGGTCTATAACCAAGCCGCCTCGCTCAAGGCGCAGAGCGAAGCCCAGCAGACGCTGACGCTCACGCTTGGCCTGATCGCCGCGATTTCATTGGTAGTCGGCGGTATCGGCGTGATGAACATCATGCTCATGACGGTGCGCGAACGCACGCGCGAGATCGGCATCCGCATGGCCACGGGCGCGCGGCAGGCCGACATCCTGCGTCAGTTTCTGACGGAGTCGGTCATGGTCTCGACGGTGGGCGGCGTGCTGGGCACGTTCGTCGGCCTCGCCTTCGGTGTGGCGCTCATTCTCTGGGGCGTCGATCTGGTCTTCTCCGTGCGGGCCATGCTCGCCGCTTTCGGGTGCGCGCTCGTCACCGGTTTGGTGTTCGGCTACATGCCCGCACGTCAGGCCGCGCGCCTCGATCCCATCGTCGCGCTTGCCAGCGATTGATCACCATGCGCCGCCAGCTCATTTCCATCATCCCTCGCCGTACGACAGCACAATCTCTGTCGCTCGCATGCGTGGCATTGCTTGTCGGCGGATGTGCGCTGCACGAGCCGCCTGCCCCGCGCGAAGTCGCAACGCCTGTCGTCTGGCAATCCGGCAGCCCGTCGGCTGCGCCGTCGAGTGTCGCCCCTGTCGATCAGGCGTGGTGGCGCGCCTTCGGAAGCGAGTCGCTCGATCAGGTCGTGGCGTTGGCCGAACGTGACAGCTTCGATGTCGCCGCCGCCTATGCCCGCGTCCGGCAGGCGCAGGCGCTGGCACGAATTGCGGGCGCGCCGTTGCTGCCCGCGCTCGACGGCAGCGGATCTGCGTCGAGACAAGGGCGCATGGGCGGTCAGGCCGACGTGACCGGCACCACACTGGCGTTGGGATTGACCGCGACTTACGAATTGGATTTCTGGGGCGCCAACCGCGCCGCCCGCGACAGCGCACTCGCGCAACTGCGCGCCAGCGCCTTTGATCGGGACACCGTTCGACTGACTGTGACGGCAGGTGCCGCCAATCTTTGGCTATCGCTGGCGGCGGCGCGCGAGCGAGTGACCATTGCCATGCAGCAGCGCGACATCGCGGCGCAGGTGCTGCGGCTCATTCGTTCGCAGACGCAGGCCGGACAGGCCACGACGCTCGATCTCGCCCAGCAGGAAGGGCTTTACGAAGCGCAGTTGCGCAACGTCGCGGCCCGAAACCAAGACGCGACCGATAGCGAGAATGCGCTGGCAGTGCTGATGGGACACCACCTAGGCGACGTTGCCTTGAATACCCCGATGCTGGACGCGCTATCCGCGCCGCCCACGGTCGCATCGCTGCCCCGCGATCTCATCGCAAGGCGTCCCGACATCGCGCGTGCCGAGGCCTTATTGGCCGCCAGCGACGCCGACGTGCGCGAAGCGCGCGGGCGCATGTTGCCCTCCGTCTCGCTCACGGGCGGCATCGGGTTTTCGGGCGGTCGCTTGAATACGGTGTTGGAGAACCCGGTGTACAGCGTCGCAGCAGCGTTGAGCGCGCCGATCTTTCATGGCGGTGCGCTGGCGGGCGCGCGCGATCTGCGGGTTGCGCAGCGGGAGGCGCTGCTGGCGGACTACCGGCGCACGATCGTCGCGGCGTTCGGTGACGTGGAGGCGTCGCTCAACGCCATTGATGGCATCGACCGTCAGCAAGCGGCACAGCAACGCGAGCTAACGCAGGCGCGTACGGCGTTCACGCTGGCACAATCGCGCTACCGTGCCGGGGCCGACACCATGCTCACATTGCTCGATACACAACGCACGTTGTTTGCCTCGCTAGATCTGCAAGTGCAGTTGCGACTCGCCAGACTTCAAGCATCGGTGGCGTTATACAAGGCGCTCGGCGGCGGCTGGCAGCCGCCACCGGCAGATGAACTCGTCAGTTCGTCAGCGAGACAAACCAAACCTTCTTGACGAACGCGTCGACTTCCCAGTGACCCTTGTAGCCTTCGGGCATCACGAACGGATCACCGGCTTTCAGCGCATGCACGGTGCCATCCGGGTCGACGATGCGGCACTCGCCTTCGAGGATGTACCCGAACTCGATGTACCCGGTGGTATCCGACCGAAACTTGCCAGCCGTGCTTTCCCAGATGCCGGACGACGCACGCCCGCCGTTACCCTCGAAGCCCGTCATGCTGCGAAACACGGTATCGCCTTCCATCGGACGGCGCGGCTTGCCGATCTCCGGGTTCTGCAAAGGACCCGCGCTGAAGCGCACCAGATGCGAATGACTTTCGGCCACAACTCACCTCTTTCTATCAATAGGAAATGACGTAGGAATCAATGCCTGTCGTACTTCGACAGGCGGAAGGGATGCGGGTCGACCAACGGCGTATTGCCCTGCACGAGATCGGCCATCAGTGCACCGGCGGCAGGCCCGATGCCGAAACCATGGCCCGAGAAGCCGGAGGCCAGATAGAAGCCGGGCACGCTGTCGACACCCGAGATCACCGGGATGGCGTCGGGTGTGACGTCGATGAAACCGGCCCAAGCGTGCGCGACTTGCGCGGGCTGGAATTCCGGGAAGGCTTGCTTGAGCTTGTCGAGCGCGACGCCGATCGACTTCATGCCGGGCGCCGGATCGAGTGTACGGTGCGCTTCGAACGGCGTCGCAGCATCCGGCCCGAAGCGGGTTGGCATCATCAACTCGTCGAGAAAACGCTTGCCGACACGCAGTTTCAGATACTTTTTCTCCGAGAGCCACGCCGGGAAAAACTGGCGGCACAGACGAATGCTGTCCGGCGTGAGGTCGGCGACCGACGCGCCCAACTGCGACACCGAATAGCCACCGTCCGCCCGCTTGCGGCAGGTGAAATCCTTGCCATTGATCGCGAGGTCGAGCCCGGCGTCCACGGGCGTCGTGCGAAGCACCGACGCGTGCACCTTCAACTGCGGGAAGCTGACTCCCGTATTGCCGCAGAACAAGCGCGACCACGCGCCACCGGCCAGCACCACGGCATCAGCCGCGACGCGCCCCTGTTCGGTGACGATGCCGCTCGTGCGCCCGCCTTCACGATCGAGACCGCGCACGGCCGTCTGTTCGAACACCTGCGCGCCGGCCGCGATCGCCAGCTTGGCAATCGCTTGCGTCGCCCGTTCGGGCTCGGCCACGCCATCGGAGGCGCAATGCAAGGCACCGATCCAGTTGCGCGCCGAGCGCGATTTGAACAGGTCGGGCAGCTGGTCGCGGTTCAACAGTGCGGCGGGTACGCCCAGCGGCAACGCCTTGTCGAGCCACTTGCGGTAGCCATCCAAATCTTCCTGCGATTCGGCCAGATAAGCCACGCCGGTCTGGCGGTAGCCCACGTCATGCTGCGCCTGAATCTCCTTCCACAGACCGATCGCCTGCATCGCCAGCGGCAGTTCCTTGTGGTCGCGGCCGACGGTACGAATCCAGCCCCAGTTGCGCGACGACTGCTCGCCCGCGATGACGCCCTTCTCGAACACTGCGACGCGCAAGCCGGCTTTGGCCAACGCCCACGCGGTGCTCATTCCGATGATGCCTGCCCCGATGATCGCGACATCGACCTGTTTGGGGAGAACGCTAGCCATAAATTACCTGCCGACAATAGGAGAAAGAATTCAGGAATCCGCGCGAAAGCTGCGCAGCCTCTGCACCGCTGCTGCGCTCAGACGTAGAAGTGGTTGCTGTTCACCACCATGAACACGGTGGGCTCGTCCCACGCGTTCTCCCAGCGATACGGGCGGTTACCGGTGAAGCCGTAGGTGTCGCCGGGGCCGAGGACCAGCGTGGTGTCGTCGATGAACACGCGCAACTTGCCGGCGAGCACGTAGCCCACCTTGTCGCCGCTTTGCACCAACAGGTTCGAGTCGGACGCCGCGCCCGGTTCGAGCTCCATCATGAAAGCCTCCAGCGACGCGCAATTCAGCGGCGTGATGCGCGACTTGGTGACGCCCGACCCTGCCAGCCGCAGCGGTTTGCGCTGGCTGGCCCAGACGACGAACTCGCTCGGCTCGGTCGTGGCGCTCGGTGCGTCTTCTGCCACGGCGGGCATCGATGTGAACAGCGCCGCCCCATCCACGCCCAGCGCATGGCAGAGCTGGCGCAGCGAGCGCATCGACGGCGAACTCACGCCGCGCTCGATCTGGCTCAGCATGCCGATCGACATGTTGGCGCGCGCGGCAAGGTCCTTGAGCGTGAACTTGCGCTCGGTGCGCATCGCTCGCAGACGCATACCCAACTCCATATCGCTGGCTTGGACCGCGGGGTCCAAATCGTCGGCGGGACGGCCCGATGCGTCGAGGTCAGGTTCGGAGAATGCGGATAGCGGTGCGGCGGTGACGGCTTTCGGCTTCGATGACATGGCGAAAAGGGATCGGGGACACCAGAGAGACGCAAACGGGGGCGTGTGAAACGTACGCCCGGCGAATTTCAATCACACTTCAAAAAGCTTAGAGTGATTTCGATATAGCGTCAATCCGGATCCCCCCGCCCCACCGTCGTTATTTGTCACTTCATGCCGTCAGCGGGGTGCTTCGGGCATACGTCCTGTCGTGCCACAGCAGGCAGCCGGCGTCCGGTGTCTTGCCCACGCGCGTCGCCGCGACCGCCCCCACGATAATGGTGTGCGAATAGCCGTCGTGCGTATCGAGCAGCGTGCAGTCGAGCGCCACGGCAGCGTCGGCGAGAATCGGCGCGCCCGTCTCGAGTTGCGTCCACAGATCGGCCTCGAAGCGCGCTGCCCCGCGCTCCTGCTGAAAGCGCGCAACGAGCTCGCGATGACCGGTCGACAGCAGATTCACCGCGAAACGCCCGGCATCGAGAATCGCGTCATGCACCGACGCGCTCTTGTGAACACAAACTAGAATCGACGGCGGCTCGGCCGACAGGCTGCACACAGCGGTCGCAATGATGCCGATGGGGCCATCGGTGCCGCGCGTCGTCACGGCCGTGATGCCGCCGGGGAACGACGCCATCGCCTGCTGAAAGTCGGGGATCTGGACGGTTGAAGTCATGACGTCGTTCCGCCTTGCCGGTACGTCAGCGGCTTCAGTCCGAGGTTGCCGCGCAGCGTCGTGCCTTCGTACTCGCTGCGGAACAGTCCCCGGCGGCGCAACTCGGGCACCACCAGCTCGGCCATGTCGTCAATGCCGTGCGGCAGCGTCGCCGGGCAGATATTGAAACCGTCGGCGGCCTCGTTGCTGAACCATTCCTCCATCTGATCGACGATGTCCGCCGGGGTGCCGATCACCATGCGCACCGTGTAGGTGGCCGCCACGCGTTGATATAGCTGACGAATCGTCAGGTTCTCGTCGCGCGCCATCGCGAGCAGGTTGTCGGCAATGCTGCGGATGTTGCGGCTGGGCTCGATCTGCGGCACTGGCCCATCCACGGGATAGCCCGACAAATCGCCCAGCGCGTCATACAGGCTGGCCAGCCCGCTGATCGGGTCGATGAGTGCCTGCAACTGATCGAACTTGTCCTGTGCTTCCTGCCGGGTCCGGCCGACAAAGGGTGTCAGTCCCGGCATGATCAGCAAGTCGTCCAGCGTGCGGCCATGGGCGGCAAGACGCCCCTTCAAATCTCGGTAGTAAGCCTGTGCGTGCGCGAGGTTGTGCGAGTTGCTGTAGACCACATCGGCTTCGCGCGCCGCCAGTGCCCGCCCCGCTTCCGACGCGCCCGCTTGCACGATGAGCGGCCGCCCCTGTGGGGTTCGCGCAGAATTCAGCGGGCCGCGCACCTGAAAGTGCTTCCCAGCATGGTTCGGCACATGCAGCTTGGCTTCGTCGTAAAAAACGCCGCTCGCCTTATCACGGATGAACGCATCGTCTTCCCAGCTTTGCCACAGCGATTTGACGACTTCGACGAACTCGTCGGCGCGCTCGTAGCGCTCCTCGTAGCCCAGATGCTCGTCACGGCCAAAGTTGCGCGCCTCTTCGTTCGACCACGACGTCACCACGTTCCAGCCAGCGCGCCCGCCACTGATGTGGTCGATCGACGCGTACTTGCGGGCTACGTGAAACGGTTCGTTGTAGGTCGTCGAGGCGGTGGCGATCAGACCGATATTGGACGTGTGCGCGGCAATCGCGGCCAAGAGCGTGAGCGGCTCCAGCTCGGCGTTACGCATATCGCGGGCCAGCGCGCCGCGCGGGTTGTCCTGCGCCCGGATGCCCAGCCCGTCGGCAAAGAAGATCATGTCGAACTTAGCGGCTTCGGCTTTCTGCGCATTCGCCAGAAAGTAGCGGTAGTCGAGCGCGCCGGCGGCCGGCACGTCGGGGTGACGCCACGCGGCCACGTGGTAGCCGAGGTAGCGCATCGACAGGCCGAGTTTCATTTTGCGATCAGTCGTCATGGGGCGGTCTCTTCTCAAAAGCTGACGGATGGGGGTGATGGGTTGACTGGCAGCACGCTAGACACCGCAGCGCGCCGCAACGTCGGCAAAACACCGGTCGCGGTATTCGCGCATGAACGCAATAAAGGTGCGGCACACCTTCGGCAGTGGCCGGTGCCGTGGATACAGCAGCCCCACGCCGAAATCGAGGCTGGGCCGCATGGGACGCGCCACGACCCGGTCGAGGTTGGCGTGCACCGTGAACGGATCGGCCAGCGCCACGCCCATCCCCAGATGGACGAACTCGCTGACCGCTTGCAGATAGGACGTCTCCAGCGACGTCACGCGGCGCACGCCATGTGCGTCGAAGAACTGGTCGACGTGATGGCGCACCTGACAGACGCTCGTCATCGAGATGAACGGCAGGCCGTCGACATCGCGCGGCTGCAACTCGCGCTTGGCGGCCAGCGCGTGGCCCGGCGGCAGAATGGCGTAGTACGGCACCCGGCAAAACTCGTCGACGGCGACATCGGCGCGGGAGAACGGCAGCTCGGCCAGACCGAAATCCGTCTGCTGCGCGGCAATCCAGTCCTCCACGCGTGTCGACGACTGGATCTCCAGCGAGATCGTCACGCCGGGGTATTTCTCGCAGAACGCCTTGATGACACCCGGCAGAAAGCTCAGACCCAACGCCGGCATGCACGCGATAGCGATATGGCCGACGCGGTTTTGCCGGACATCGCCGGCCAACTCCCGAATGCGTTCGTACGACCGGTAAGCGTGCTCCGCCTGCTCGAAGATCAACTGCCCTTCGGGCGTGACGGCCAGCCGGCCGTTGGCCCGATCGAACAACGGCAGCGCGAGCGAACGCTCAAGGTGGCCGATCAGCCGGCTGACCGTCGATTGCGACGTGCCGAGCATCTCGGCGGCCCCATTGACGGTGCCGGCCATGACCGTGGCGCGGAAGGCTTCCAGTTGTCGAATGTTCATCGTGAACTCCAGAGGGCTTGCCCTCGTGCCGCGTGGGGCATCGGGTGGCAAGCACGTGAAATCATCTTGGCGCAGCGCTGCCGTGCAGACAATGGCATCAATAAGCGTTGTCATTGCAAAAACTGCATACGATGGACGCACCGAAGCCAGTCGATCTGCTGCGGCTTCGCCAAGGACAAAAACCCGGCAACCCTTGAAGGGTGGCCGGGCTGAAACGTTAGTCAGTCGGGACTGTGCGAGGTGTTACAAGACCTCGCCGGGTCTCGCTAGGTCTTACTTCAGGCCATCACGTCACGTGCTTGCGGCTGGCGTACAGCCCCATCAGCGCGAATACGGCAATGATCACGATGTAGTACGCTGGGGCCATCACGCTGCCCGTCGCCTTGACCATGAAGCCGACCACCAGCGGCGTAATGCCGCCGAAGAACGTCTGGGCGACCACGTAGGCGATCGATACGCCCGTGGTGCGGCACGAGGTCGGGAACAACTGCGAGAGCAGCGAGCCGATCGGCGCGTAGTAGAAGCTGTAGAACACGAACGACAGCGTGCACTGGAAGACGGCCAGCGTCAGCAGCGACGGCGAGCGCGTGAGCATCTGGAACAGCGGGAACACCAGAATCACGCCGAGAATCAGTGCCGTGCGCATCACCTTGACGGTGCCCAGCCGGTCAGCGGCAATCCCGCCGAGCATGGGCACGAACGTGCAGACCACGCCGCTGCAAATCGAGGCGATGAAGGCGTCGTCTTTGGTCAGCCCCAGATTGTTGATCGCGAACGTCGGCATGTAGAGGTTCAGGAAGCTGGCCACCACGCCGGCGGCAGCCACCACCGCGCCAATCAGCACGAAACGCTTGTGCGACCGGAACGTCTCGGCCAGCGGGTTCTGCACCGTGGCACCCGTGCGCTTGACCTGTTCGAAGTCGGCCGTCTCCTCGATCTTCGAGCGGATATACAGGCCCACCGGACCGATCAGGCAGCCGAACAGAAACGGCAGACGCCAGCCCCACGAATTGATCTGGTCCGTCGTGAGGAAGTGGTTCAGGAAGTACGCGAACAGCGACGCGGCCAGCACGGCAAGGCCGGATGCGGAGAATTGCAGGCTGGCAAAGAACGCCTTGCGCGAGGCGCTCTGCTCCGTCAGGTACGAGTTGGCGGTGCCGAACTCCCCGCCGACCGAGAAGCCTTGCAGCAGGCGGCCCGTCACGAGAATGACCGGTGCCCAGACGCCGATCGTGTCATAGGTCGGCGAGACGGCGATCAGCACCGTGCCGGCCAGCATCAGCATGGCGGCAAAGCTCAACGTGGCGCGCCGGCCGACCTTGTCGGCCATCATGCCCAGCACCACCGCGCCGACCGGCCGGATCAGGAAGGAGCTCGCGAACGTCATCAGACTGAACAACAGCGCCGACTGCGGATCGCCTTGCGGGAAGAACAGTTTCGAGATGGTGATCGCGAACATCGCGTACACCAGCAAATCGAACCACTCGAAGAACGTGCCAAAGTTCGCCGCGATCACATCGCGGGTCCGGTTTCCCTTGCGGGGCTGCCGTGCGGTGAAACAGCCGATTTCGGTGGTATCCATATGCGACCTTCCAGGGCGAGACGTTGCAGTGATCTGAGCCTGCATTCTGGGCAGCCGAATTCCGCGTCGATATTAGAGATTTCACCTATGTGAAATTATTCGATGAATTTCGGTGAAATTTCTTTCTGATTGAAATTACGGAGAATTGGTCGATTCGCGGGACAACCTGACTTGTCTCTTGGTCCGGCTCGGAGTAAAAGTCGACCCATCGACGACAACCGCGAGTTGCGTGCCCATGGACTCACCCGCCAAGCTCAACGCCGACTCGCTGGGTATCGTCGAATCCGTGATCATGGGCATCGCGGGCACCGCGCCCGCCTACAGCATCGAGATCACGACGTCCACGATCATCGGCACCGCCGGCACCCTCTCGCCGGCCAGCATTCTGGTGTGCGGCCTCATCATGTTCGGCATTGCCTACGCGTTCATTAATATGAACCGCGCACTGGCGAGCGCCGGAACATCCTACTCGTGGGTCAGCATGGTCTTCGGGCGCGGCCTCGGCTTCTTTGCCGGCTGGGCGCTGCTCGTGCTGTGTTGCGTGTTCATGGTGTCGGCGATGATTCCGGCGGCCAATGCCACGCTGCTGATCTTCAATCGCCCCATGATGAATAACGTGCACTACGTGACGCTGATCGCCGCTGCGTGGCTGACCTTCGTCAGTGCCGTGGTGGTCAAAGGGATCAAGCTCACGAGTTATGTGCAGGTGCTGATGACGGTCGTCGAGGGCATCATCCTGCTCGTGATCATCGTCGCGAGCTTCTTCGTGTTCCCCCACGCGCAGCAGCATGCGTTCTCGTGGGGCTGGTTCTGGCCGCTGGCATTCACGCCCAAGACGTTCGCCAGTGGCGCGTTGATCGCGATTTTCTTCTTTTATGGCTGGGACGTGACCATGAACCTCAGCGAGGAGACGCGTGACGCAAACCGTACCCCCGGCCGGGCAGCGTTCTGGTCGATGGTGTTCCTGATGGTGTTTTTCCTCGTCTTCATTGTCATCGCGCTGCTCGGGCTGTCGGACGCCGAGATTCAGCACTACAACACGAACATCATTTTCGCGATCGCCGAGAAGCTGCTCGGGCCGACGTGGGGTTACGTCGCGATCATCGCGGTATTGCTGAGCACCGTGGGCACGGTCGAGACGCAGATGCTGCAGTTCACGCGCACGCTGTTCGCCAAGAGCCGCGACGGTGCCCTCCACCATCGCTATGCGCGCCTGCATCCCCGCTGGCGAACGCCCCACATCGCCATCTTCTTCATCTGGATCACCGGACTCGCGCTGCTGTTGATGTCGTCTTATCTCCCGACGATCAACGTGATCCTGCAAGACTCGATTACCGCCATCGGCTTCCAGATCTGCTTCTACCTCGGGCTGACCGGATTCGCGTGTGGCTGGTACTACCGGCATGTGCTGACGCAAGGCCCGTGGGTCGCGGTGACCCACGTGATCTGGCCGGTGGCGAGCGGCGCCTTCCTGTTCTTCATCGCGCTCTACAGCATCCCGACCTTCGACTGGGTGACCAACATCGTCGGGATGGGCGGCATCGCCATCGGTGCCATCCCCCTGCTGTTGAACCGCAAACGGATCTGGGGTGTGGCGACGGGCTGAGGCAGCCCGCGCCCAGATCGGAAGATCAGAAATCGACGGCGGCCGAGGCGTAAAGCGTGCGCGGCGCCCCCAGCGAAATCGTCCCGTACGACGCCACGCCAGACCAGTAGTGCCGGTCGAACACATTGTTCACGCCCACCCGGAACGTCGTACTTTTCCCGACCAGCTTCGTCTTGTATCGCACACCCAGATCGACCGTCGTCCATGAGGGCACCGACTGCGTGTTGGTCTGGTTGACGTTCTCGTCTGCGGTGTAGGTCACCGCACCGGTCAGCGTGAGGCCCGGCACCCACCGCACGTCCCACTCCGCGCCGGCGTTTGCCATGAGCTGCGGCACGCCGACAGGACGCTTACCCTGCGTCGCGGCATTCGGCGTCTTGGTCAACTGCGCATTCAGCCAAGTCAGGCCGCCGATCAACCGCACGCCCGCGTAAGGTTCACCGGCCATCGTAAGTTCCAGCCCGCGATTGCGCTGCTCGCTGTTCACGCTATAGACCGTGCCACTCAGCGATCCGCTCGGCTTGGTAATCTCGAACGCCGCGAGCGTCGCAATGACGCCGCCCATAGCGACTTTGACGCCGACCTCTTTTTGTCGCGTCTTGTACGGCGCGAACACCTCGCCCGCATTGCTCGCGGTCGTCGGTGCCACGTCGCCCTTGCTCAGACCTTCGATGTAATTGGCGTACAGCGAGATGTCTTGCGTTGCCTTGAACACCACACCGGCCAGCGGCGTGACGGCGCTTTTGTCGTAGGCCGTCGAAACCGCACCGGTGACGGCGTTGTAATTGTTTGAGCGGACCTGCTGCCCGCGCAGACCGAGCGTCAGCTGCAACCGGTCGGCGAACAGGCCGATGGTGTCGGCCAAGGCGATGCCCGAGAGCGTCGACGTAGACGCCAGCGGAACGCGCGTTGGGGCGCCGATGAATTGTTCCGGCCGATCGACGGGCGAGTAGATATTCGACAGCACCGCCGTGCCGGAATTGGCGCCAGAGGCGACGCGATCGGTGTAGTAGTTGGCTTGGGCGGTCAAGGCATGTGAGATGCCGCCGGTACGGAAGTTCGCTCTGACACCGGTGTCGAGCGTGGTGCGATTGACCTGAAATTTCCAGTTCTGCGGGACGGCCGAGGTGTTGCCGAACCCGTCCAGAATCGTCGGCGTTTGATCCGACAGCCGCGAAACGTCGGATTTTGCCGTGCCTGCGTCGGCGAAGACCGTCACGTTATCGGACAGGTCGTACTCCACGTGCCCCAGCGTCGAGAGATCGTTGGACTTCCACCAACCCCATTTCTGCGTCACGTTCCTTGCGCCGCTTGGGGCCGACGGCACCGGGATGCCGGCGGCGACGAGAAACGGCCGGGTCGGGGCATCGACCCATTGGTATTGCTCAATCACATCTAGCGATGCGCGCAACCGTGTCCCGCGGTAGTCAAGAGACAAGGCGCCGACCTCGGCGCGCGACGACTGGTTGTCCAGCGCCGTGTCGCCCTGACGGTGCAAGCCGTTGAAGCGAATGCCCCATTGGCGCTCATCGCCGAATCGACGGCTGACATCGACGGCGACGCCTGCCTGACTCTTGGTGGCGTAGTCAACGGTGACTCGCGTCAGATCTTTGGCGAGCGCGCGTTTGGGAACGATGTTGACTACACCACCGACGCCGCTATTCGGCGACATCCCGTAGAGCAACGCGGCCGGACCGCGCAGTACTTCAACACGCTCGATGTACTCGGTAAACAGGTGGTAATTCGGCGACACCCCGTAGACACCGTCGAAAGCCACTTCAGACAGATTGCCTTCATTAATCGGGAAGCCGCGAATGAAGAAAGAGTCCGTGACGCCACCGATTTGTCCGGTGAATCGGACCGATGGGTCGGCGTTCAGCACTTCGGCGAGCGTCACGGCTTGCTGGTTCTCGATACGCTCCGACGTGTAGCTGGTCACCGAAAACGGTGTCTCCATGGTGCTTTTGTCGCCGAGCATGCCGACGCGCCCGCCTTTGGCGACCTGACCGCCCGGCCCCGGGTCCGTATCGCTCAACGCAGAGGCGCTCACCGTCGTCGGTGCTAGTTGGCCTTCGCTGTGCGCGACGTCGGGCCTGAGCGCGGTATCGGCAGCGGACGGGGTTTGTGCCGACACCCCCGACGAGAATGCCGTGGCCAGCAGCAAGGTCATGACATGGGGCTTGGGCGATTTGACGCGCTGACGCGAGGCGTGTTTCGGTCCGGTATCTCGGAACTTCATGGGTACGGGCATGGCGTGCGTTGTGGATCAAATACTCGACCGGCGGCCAGCACGGCCCATTTCGGCGATGCACGGTTCCGCGAGGATGAGGGGCAATCAATCGGCGTCGCCCGCCTGTCACACCGACGTTAGCGGCGAGAGGCTGAAGGGCGAGGAAGCGAAGCGGCGAAACGCATGCACTGGATCAATGCACGGTTCATGGGGAAGTGGCGAAGCGCGATGGGCACGGCGGTTGGAGACGCCGATAGGAGTCCTGTCCGCTCTTTCGCTGGAACGAGATGATAATCGGTCGGCGCGTTGCGATCAATGCGAACGAGCGCGCCGTTCACAATGTCGTGAACGGCGCGCCCGGCGGACGATCCGCTTTACCGATGCTTCAGACGCTTGTCGGCGGCCATGAGCAGGCCGTTACACGTGAGCGCGAACAACGTGAGGAACAGCGCGACCGACATGATCGTGCCGATGTCGCCGAGGTTCATGGCATTGGTCAGCAGATAGCCCAAGCCCTTCTGCGACGCAAACATCTCCCCAATCAACACGCCCAGCAGCGTGAGCGAAAAGCCCAGCCGCATGCCGGCCACGATCTCCGGAAAGATCGCCGGCAATACGATATGCCAGACGATCTGCGGAAACGGCATGGCCATCGTGCGGGCCGCACGCACATACACCGGCTTCATCTGGCGAATGGCGTTCATCGTGAACACGAGAATCGGGATCAGGCCGTGCATCACGCCAAATGCCACCTTGGCCGACAGCCCCAACCCGAAAATCAGCAACACGAGCGGATACAGCGTGACTTTTGGCAACGAGTACAGATTGACGAGCAGCGGCTCGGCCACGGTGCCGGCCATGCGATTGATGCCCAGCAGTACGCCCAGCGCAATCCCGCCGGCGATCGCGATGATCAGGGCATAAATCAACGCCCGCCCGGTTTCTGCGACGTTATCCCAGAACGACGCCGTGCCGAGCATCTGCCAAAGCTCCACGGCAGTGGCTGCCGGTGAGCTCAGTGACGCACTGCCTACCGCCAGATGCAATGCCTCCCATGCGAGCACCACAACGAGCACCACGCCCAACGGTCCGATCAGCTTCTTCATACGAATTCTCCGTGACCCGCTCAGCGCTGACGCCGCGCCTGAAAGCGCGTGTCGAGGCGGTTGAGCACCAGATTGATGAGCGTGACCGCGACGAGCACCATCAGCATCAGCGCATACATGTCGTCGTTCTGGAAGTTGTTGTAGGCATAACCGATGGCGTAGCCGATGCCCGATCCCGACAGGATGAACTCGGACGCGATCACGCCGATGAACGCATAGGCCACCGAGAGTTTCACGCCACTGAACAGGTACGGCAGTGCTGCCGGCAGTTTCACGCGCAGCGCCGACTGCCACGGCGAGAGCCGCATCACACTCGCGGTCTTCGACAGCGAACGGGGGATGCGATCGAGCCCCGTCAACGTGGCCGTAATCATGGTGACGACGGCCAGCATGACGGCAATGGCGATGATCGGCAGCGAACCGACGCCGAACAAGACGATGAACACCGGGTAGAAGATGAACGTCGGCACCGCGTAGTAGCTCGCCATGATCGGCTCGACGGCGCGGCGCACGCCGGGCATCACGTGAATCGCCAGACCCAGCACGAAGCCGAGCACAACCGCCACCACCGATGCCGCCACGATATTGACGAAACTCGTCACGATATCGTGCATGAAGCGCCCGTCGCGCAGTATCTCGATCGCATGGGCTGCCATCGCACTGGGGGCAATCATGACTGCCGTGGGAATGGTGCCCACCCGGCACAGAAACTCGATGAGCAGCACGAAGCCGATCACCACGCCGCTGCGCCACGCGGTTTCCCGCTTGATCATTCGTTTCATCATGACTCCTGGCGTCGGGCCATCAGTGCGCGGCGCGGTCTGCGCCCATGACTTTGAGCGATTCGATGCGCAGCTTCTCCCACAGGCGTGCGGTGATCTCGCCGAAGCGCGGCGTCGACACCACCGTGCTGTCGCGCTCTCTCTCCCAGCCGGTCTCGACGATATCGATGAACAGGCCCGGGCGTGACGACATCACGCCGACGCGGTCCGACAACATCGCTGCCTCGTCGAGCGCGTGCGTAATCAGCAGGACCGTGGCCGACGTCTCGCGCCACAGACGCAGCAACTCGTCGCCCATCAGCAGGCGGGTCTGTTGATCCAGTGCGCCAAACGGCTCATCGAGCAGAATCAGGCGCGGCTGAATGACCAGCGTGCGTGCAATGCAGACACGCTGACGCATGCCGCCGGAGAGCTGTGCCGGATAGGCGTTGGCGAAGTCGCGCAGCCCCATGAATCCCATCGCATAGTCGACGCGGCGTTTGACTTCCGCCCCGTCGACGCCTGCCATGCGCAGCCCGAACGAGATGTTGTCGCGCACGGTGAGCCACGGGAACGACGCGTCTTCCTGAAACACCACGCCGACACCGTCGGGCACACCCTTGACCGGCATGCCCTCGAACGACACCGTGCCGCTGCTGGGCTTGGCGAGGCCGGCGAGCGCATCGAGCAACGTCGATTTGCCGCAACCGGACGGGCCGACCACCGAAAAGAACTCGCCCTTGAACAGGGTCAGATCGATGGGACCGAGCGCGTGGAATAGTTCGCGCTCGCCGGGCTTGCTGAAGTAACGCGTCACGCCGGTAAGCACGGCGTGCGGTTCGGGTTGTTCGACCGGTACAGGCACGCGCGCGGCGCCCCCTTCGACGATATGCAGCATCGGATTCGCGTACGGCAGGTTCATAGGGTCCCCTTGGTCTTCAGGTCGGCAGGCAGGAAGCGGGTGTCGATGAGTTTCGACCAATCGACGTTGTCCTTGATTTCGCCGACGAGCTTCAGGCCGTCGACCATGCGGTCCAGCTCGGCGCGATTAAACTCGCCCGTGCTCCACATCCGCGAGCGCACCATGTTGTCGACGGCTTCTTTCGCGACCGCCGGGGTGAGCTTGAAGCTGGTTTCGAGAATCTTCGCGGCGCCCGCCGGATCGGCATACGTCGCATCGACGCCCGCGCGGCGGCCGGCAATAATCGCGCGTAAGGTATCCGGATTCGATTTGGCGAACTCGCGCGTTGTGATACCGACCGACGTGGTCATCGGATGCAGCAGATCGCCCGCGCGATACACCACGCGATATTTGTCCTTGCGCACGATCGACAGCGGCTCGATGGCGACGGCACCCGACACGGCGCCCTGCTCCAGCATCGTCATGCCATTGACGTAGCCGCCCGAGGCCACGCGCGTGACCTTGCTCTGATCGATGCCCTTGTCGCGCAGGGCCATCAGGAAGAGCATTTCCGATACGCTTTTGGGCGAGGTGATCGCCACCTTCTTGCCGACCAGATCGTCGATCGATTTCACGTCGCTATTGGGCATCGTCACCATCGACGCCTCGGCCACACTGCGCGTGCCAACGTTGACGATCACGACATCCATGCCCTGACGGGCGGCCGCGAGGGCTGCCGACACGGCGACTTCGCCATATGGCGTCTTGCTGGCAAGAATGTTGCGTACCGTGGTGCCGCCACCACCCGAGCTGAGGATGCCGGTAATGTCGATGCCGGACTTCTTGAACAATCCCTTGTCCATCGCCACGGCATACGGCAGCCCGTACAGGCTGTTACCCCACTGCGTCACCGAGATTTCCTCGGCGTTAACCGCGCGCGCCGCGGGCAGCAACATGGCCGCGGCGCCCAACGTCAGGCAAGCGCGCTTGAACAGTTTCGTCATCTTCAGCTCCGGGTCAAACATGCAAAAGGTTCGTCGGACTTTGCGCGCGTCTTGTTCGCGCAAATACATTGTAGACACTCAAATAATCATTGCAACGCAATGTTCATGCCATCGCCTAGGGGTTTGCACTCAGATGCGCTGCACAATGATGAAATACCTATAAATCAAGGCGTTTTCTTGCGTTTTCGGTGTATCGAAATGCACACAACGTCACCGAATGATCGCGTATTTTTTAATCGGAAAATTAATGTGTACGTTATAAATTGCGATCAACGTCACGCGCCGGTGCATACCGTCCCGCGTTTGGTGCTTCACCACACGGCATGCACCCGGATGAAGCGCGGCGTATTTGCAGTGACATCACCCGTTTGACGCAGCGCAAATCCCCTGATAACAGTGCTTTAGTCGCCGCGCTTACAGGGTGTACACTTCACCCACTCCAACCTTGGCACCGCCTCATGACGTCGCGAAAAGACTCTTACGACTTCCACGATCAGATCGGCCACCTGCTTCGGCGCGCCTATCAGCGCCACGTCGCCATCTTTCAGGACGCCATTCCGGACTCGGACCTGACGGCAGCGCAATTCGTCGCGTTGTGCACGGTCAAGGAAAAGCAATCGTGCTCGCTCAACGACATCGTCAAGACGACGGCGATCGATCAGGCGACTATCCGTGGCGTGATCGAGCGGCTGAAGGCGAGAAAACTCATCGAGGTCACGGCCGACCCGAGCGATGGGCGCAAGCTGCTCGTGACTGCCACGGAACAAGGTTTGGCCCTGATCAATCACACCGTGCCTTTCGCCAAGGAAGTGACCGAGCGGACGTACGGCGCCCTGAACCCGGCCGAGCGCGTTGCGCTGGTATTCCTCATGCGAAAGATGATGGATGCCGATGCGGCAGAGTGAGGCGCGCGCACCGGGCGCCCTGTGGTTAGGCCGACGTGGCCGCCGGTTGTGGTGAACGCAGCAACCGCCCGGCCTGCGCCAACGCGGCGCGCACGGTCTCGGGCGTGAAAGGCGGGGCGACGATGCGCACACCGGTGGCGTCGTAGATCGCATTGGCCAGCGCCGCGGGCCCCGGCACCGACGCCGACTCCCCTGCCCCCATCGGCGGCTCGCCCTGACGCGGCATCAGCACGACATCCAGTGCGGGCAGTTCGGCAAACGTCAAAATCGGATAGCTCCCCCACTCGCGACTCGCCACCCTTCCATCGACGAATCGAACGCGCTCCTTGAGCGAGCGGCTGAGAACCTGCACGACATTGCCGTGCAGTTGATGGCGCACCCCGTCGGGATTGACCATCGTGCCGGTGTCTTGCCCGACCGTGACGCGCTCGACCCTCACTTCTCCCGTAACACGATCGACCAGCACATCGGCAATCCACGCCGACCATGCCGCACCGAAGCCCGGGAAGCGGCTGTGAACGTAGCGCGCATAGGCCACACCGCGCCCGTGAACGTAGCGTTGGCCGGTATCCCAGCGCGACGGATCTTGTGAGCGTGGCGTCCAGCCGGCCCGTGCGGCGACGGCCGTCACCAACTCGACGGCGCGTGTGTCCTTGAGGTGATGCAGCTTGAACTGCAAGGGATCGACGCCGGTGGCGGCGGCCATCTCATCGGCGAACGAATCGTGTGCAAACGAATTGGGGAGTGCCGAGACGCCGCGAAACCATGACGCGCGCACCAAGGGCGCCATGTCGTCGCAGACAAAGCGGCGGTTCGGGCTTTCGTAGGGCGACACCGCCGTGCGGTCGCCCATCTCGAACACGCCACCCGTCGGTGGCACTTGGCCCGTCAACAACGCCGCGAGAATCGGCGCGTCGTTCGACGGGTAGCGTGAAGCGAAGTCGTAGGCCAGCAATTCGCCGTCGCGCGTCGCCGCACCGCGCACCTTGACCACCTGCCCTGTGCCCTTCGGCTCCCACAGGTGTTCGTCGGCGCGCGACAGTTGCACACGTACGGGAGCCCCTACCGCACGCGAAAGCAGCAAGGCGTCGCCGCACACATCGTCGGCACAATTGCGTCCGTAGCAGCCCGCCGCCTCCATGCGAACGATGTCGATGTCTGCCTCGTCACGCGATATCAGCTGCGCCAAGTCGTAACGCAACGACACCGGATTCTGTGTGCCGGACCAGACAGTGATTCGCCCGGCGTCGGCCGCGCGATAGTCCGCCACCGCACACGAAGGCCCGATGGAACCATGCATCTGGTACGGCCACACATAGGTGCGCTCAAGCACTACCACGTCGTCGCGAGCGAGTGCGGCGTCGACGTCGCCCTCGTCCAGCAGCGCGCGGCGTTTGGCCGGCGCCGACGCAATGGCTGCCGCAGGGTCATCCATCGACGGCAGGCCGGGCAACGGTTTCCATGTCACACGCAGCTCGCGCGCGGCCCGGATGGCTTGCTCCTCGCGCACGGCGACCACGCCGACAAAGTCGCCGATAACGACAACAGCCTTGACGCCCGGCAGATGCGCGACCGACGACTCGTCGACCGAGCGTAGCGACGTGCCGACGAACTCGCCCGTATCGATGCCGCTGTAAGGTGGCCGCACCACGCGGCCGTGCAGCATGCCCGGCACGCGCATGTCGTGGACGAACGTCAGTTGCCCGCTCGCCTTGGCGGGCAGATCGACTCGGTGCGACGATTTGCCGACGACGCGGTAGGTTGCGGGATCTTTGACGGAGGTTTGCAAGTCGAGCGTGAGCGCGATGCGCTCACCCTTGACGAGGTCCGCGAATGAAGCGCTGCACGCGGTGCCGGCATCGTTTTCGCCGAAGACGCGGCCGCCGTCGCAGCGCAAATTCGTCACCGGAATACCGAAGCGGCGGCTCGCCAGTTCGATCAGTGCGTGGCGCGCCTGCGCGGCGGCGCAGCGCAGCGGCACCGCGGAGATTTGAATCGTCGCGCTCGCGATGGTCGGGCCCTGATTGGGCGTGGCGTCCGTGTGCCCCAACTGCATCTGAACCTGCGCGGCCTCGACGTCGAGTTCCTCGGCCACGATCTGCGCCAACGATGTGCGGATGCCGGTGCCGAGGTCGACGTGACCGTTGAAAGCAAGAATGCGGCCGTCGTCGAGCACGGCGACAAAGACTTCGGCCACGACGGGCACGAAGGTTGAATGACTGCCGGGCTGGCCCGGCGCGGGCTTGACCGGCACGGCAGGCTGGCGGATTACCGTCAGGCAGCCGTCGCGCGCCAGCAATTCAGAGCGGTTCACGAGCGGAGATTCCTGTGGTTCGGCAGGTGCCCTCGCACCGTGCCAGTCATCACGCTAGGGGGACAATATTGGCGCGTCAACCGCGCCGTCATTTCGTCGCCCTGTCAGCGACTGCCCTGCTTCATTCCCTCAATTTCGTTAATGGCGTCCGCCAGCGGCATCACTGCCGCATATTTTTGCTGCATGTCGAACAGGTTCGCCTCGTGCGGCGCAATGGCACGGTCGCCCACGCAGTCGGACAACACCAGCGGCCGAAAGCCATACGACATCGCGTCGACCACGCTCGCCCGCACGCATCCGCTGGTCACCGCCCCGGCCACGAGCAGCGTCTGCACGGCGCGCTGCGACAGCCAAGGCGCGAGCTGCGTGCCGAAGAATGCCGACGGCACGACCTTGCGAACGACGAGCTCGCCCGGCATCGGCGTGAGCTCGGGCACGATGGCGCTGTTCGGGTGATCTTCCGTGAGCGTCGCCATGCCCGGCACCTTGAGCGAGAAAACGTTGTCGTCGCTGCCGTCGTCGGCGTAGACGATGCGGCTATGCGCCACCGGCCAGCCGTGCCGGCGCGCCAATGCCAGCGCATCGACCGTTCGCGCAATGGCTTGGGGGATGTTGCCGCCGCCAAAAGTCTTCGGATCGGCAAAGCCGACCACCAGATCGACAATCAGCAAGCCGATGTTGCCGTGCACGGGCAGCGGCGTGCCGAAACCTTGCCGCTGATAGACGTGGGCTTCGGCGTGTTGCGGGGTATCACTCATGTCGGTTGTCTCGCGGTGAAATGCTGGCCGGGCCGCAGCCCGGGGTGTTCTGCGCGGCGTGGCGCCGCAAGATTCATTCGTTGACCACCCGGCCGTCTTTGACCACGACGGCGTCATCGAGCGACACGGTGCAGTTGCGCAGCGGAATGTCGATGTGGCAAGTCGTGGTGCGGCTGCCGCCGCCTTCGTTGTTCGGACCGAGCGAGAACAGGAAGTTGCCTTCGAAGGCGCGCGCGTCCATGCCGATGGTGGCTTCCCTGTCGTACAGGCCCAGTGTCGACCAGCGCGCCCGGGGTTGCAGCCCCCAGCCGATGTGCGAAATGGCGTAGCCCTCCGGGTCGCGGAACGTCTCCATGTAGTCGCGCAGCAGCGCGGCATCGACGCCGCCTTCGATGCGTGTCGCATAACCCTTCTCGACGGTCAGGACGATCGGCTCGGTGACGTAGCGCTTTTGGGGCAGGAGAATGTCGCCGCGATCAATGACGATGGTGCCGTGCGCGGTGTGATCGTTCGGATACGACAGCGCAAAGCCGCTCGGCCAGTGATCCCATCGCCCCGGTTCATCGACGAAACCGTACTCCGCCGTCGGGCCGAATTCGCCCATTGGGCAAATGAACGACGTGCCTGCCGGCGACGTCACCCGCATCTCCCGCGCGGCGCTCAGCTTGGCCGCAGCGGCCAGCACGCGGGTTTTGTCCGCCAGCGTCGGCACCATGCGCGCCAGCACTTCCGGCGGCTCGACCGCGAGCAGGATTTTGGTGCCGCTCTTGAGAATGTCGTGCTGTTCCGGCGAGAACAGCAGCGTCATCAGGTCGAGCACGAGGTCGCTTTCCTTGAGCGCGGCAATCGCGGCGCGGTTGCCGGTCAGCGGCGTCGTGCCGAGATACGCCAGCGAATCACGGCTGAATGCCTTGTCGCCATTGACCGGCGGCAGATCGAGCCGGTTGACGATGGCGCCCATCGACTGGGTGGCGATCAATGCGCACTGGAGGGTTTGCGGATGCGTCGATGCGCTGGTCAGAATCGTGACGGTCTGGCCGCGCTCAAGCTTCGAGAGCGTGAGCACCTCTTTCCACGCTTCGATCAATTGGTAATCGCTGATGGCCATGCGTTGGCTCCTGTTTCAGAGTGGCGTCAGGCGGTGACGGGGCCGCCCACCTTCGCCCCGAGGAAGTCGCCGAACGCGGCGTAGAAACCGGCCGCGTTGTCCCACGGAATCATGTGGCCAGCGTTCGGCACGCGCACATGACGCATCGTCGGCGTGGCCTGCTGCAACTCGGCCACATCGTCGTCGCGCACCACGTCGCCGTTCTGTGCTGTGATCAACAACGACGGCACTTGCAGGCGCGCGGCATCGGCGTGGAAGTCGTCCGTGTGAAAGCCTTCGTATGACGCGAGCACCGCGCGCTCGTCGCAGGTATGCAGCCATTCGGCGCGCAGCGTGCGCTCTTCTTCGGTCCACGTGGGGCAGAACGCGCGCATGCCCTCGGCATCCGTGCCGGCGCGGGCGAGTGCCATCGAGTCGACGTACCACGGCAGCTTGCCGGGGTACTCGCGACGGCCCGGGCCGGACACCGGCGGATCGACCAGCACCACCGACACCAGCCCACGGGGCTCGCGCATGGCGGCGCGCGCGGCAATGCGAGCGCCCATCGAATGGCCGACGAGGATCGTGCGGTCCAGCTTGAGTGCGGCCATCAGGGCCGCCACGTCATCGGCTTGCGCATCGAGGCTGTAATCCAGTTCGGGGGATGCACTCGACAGGCCGCGCCCCCGCACGTCGAGCACATAGGTGTCGAACTCGCGGCCGAGCACCTCGCCAACGAAGCCCCACGTCACAGCGGGGCTGGTGATGCCGGGAATGAGCACGATGGCCGGTCGCGCCGCACGTGCGCCGTGCGCGCCGCCGTAGCGCAGGTAATGCTGGCGAATGCCATTGGCAGCGACATTCGCGCCGTACTGAAAGGTCGAGGGCATGAAGCAGACTCCGGAATAGTCGGGACGTCGAACAGGAAAGGCCGGCGCCTCAGTACGCACCGGACAGCAGCGCACCCGCGCCCGGCACGATCGGCTCCAGATCGAGCTCGCGCAGCATCGCGTAGGTCGTAGCGATGGCCGCGGTAATCACCGGCTTGCCGGTCATGGCCTCAACTTGCGCAACGGCTGGCAGCGAGGGCATCTGCACGCATGCCGACAGAACGATCGCGTCGGCGTCTTGGTAAGGCAGTGTCTTGACGATGTCCGGCAGACGGCTCGGATCGTGGCGGCCGACATCGAGGTTGTCCGGAATTTCCAGTGCACGGTAGGCGATCACGTCGAAGCCCTCGTTGCGGATGTAGTCGACCACGAGCTCGGTGAGCGGCACCATGTACGGCGCGACCACCACGATGCGTTTGGCGCCGATCACGCGCAACGCATCGACCAGCGCCCCTGCGCTGGTGAGCACCGGCGCCGCACCGCCATTGGCAATGGTCTGCTCGGTCAGCCGCTTCTGCGAGATACGGTGATAGCCGTGCCCCATGGCCATGATCGCCACGAGGCAGGCGTAACCGAGCACATCCACGCGCGCATCGCTCAGTTCAAGGGCGCAGCGATCCGACTCGGCGTCCATCGCGGCAAGTTCTTCCTTGACGACCTTCTTCATGCGCATCCGGCTTGAGTGGAACGTGAACCGTTCCGGCCGGATCGTTTCGCGCAGCCGCAGCATCGCGGGGATTTCGGTTTCCATGGTGGTGTTGGAACTCGGCACGATCTGGCCGATGCGGTAGCGCTTGCTCATAAGGGCATTCTCCCGAGGGGTGGCGACCTGATTGGCGTGCGGCAAATTTGTCGTGCACACACGATAAATGGTCAGGATGCGAGAAACTCTAGCGCACACATTTGATTTGCGCAACACGATAGAAAATCATGGCGAAGTCGCTAAATTTCCCCGAAACCCTTGTTGAAAAAGAAAAACAATTATTTGATTTCGGGTAAACGCGGAGACGGTATTTTTTCTCTTGCGATTGAAATTTATCGTGTGTACGCTACGAATCACCGAACTCAACCAGCCCGGACATCCCTCTTGTCCCCGACCGTGCCGGGCGTACGATCAGGAGCCTCCATGAGCAAACCACGCATCGCCATCATTGGCGCAGGCTTGGGCGGCACGGCCGCTGCCGGCCTGTTGGAACGCAGCGGCTACAACGTCGCGCTGTACGAGCAGGCGCCCGCCTTCTCCCGTTTGGGTGCCGGCATTCACCTCGGGCCCAACGTGATGAAAATCATGCGTCGTCTGGGCATCGAAGATGCGCTGAACGTGATGGGCTCGCACCCTGACTTTTGGTACAGCCGCGACTGGAAGACGGCGGAAGCGCTGTCGCAGATTCCGTTGGGCGACTTCGCGTTGAAGACCTATGGCGCGACCTACCTGACCGTGCACCGTGGCGACTTTCATGCGCTGATGACGCAGGCGGTTGCGCCCGGCACGATCCGCTTCGGCAAATGCCTGCAATCGGTGGAAGACACGGGCAACGAGGTGCGCCTGACGTTCACCGACGGCACCACCGAGACGGCCGACATCCTGATCGGTGCGGACGGCGTCAATTCGAAGATTCGCGAGCATCTGCTGGGCGCGGAGCCCCCGCGCTACACCGGCTATGTGGCACACCGCGCCGTGTTCCCGGCGTCGTTGCTGGGCAACAAGCCTTACGACATGTGCGTGAAGTGGTGGTCTGAAGACCGCCACATGATGGTCTACTACGTGACCGAGAAGAAGGACGAGTACTACTACGTGACCGGTGTGCCGCAGAAGGAATGGCCGGAGGGCGTCTCGATGCTGCCGAGCAGCCGCGAGGAAATGCTCGAAGCGTTTGCGGGCTATCACGCCGACGTTCAGCACTTGATCGAAGTCTCGCCGACGATCACCAAATGGCCGCTGCTGGAGCGCGACCCGTTGCCGATGTGGAGCCGTGGCCGTCTGGTGTTGCTTGGCGACGCTTGCCACCCCATGAAGCCGCACATGGCACAGGGTGCCGCCATGGCCATCGAAGACGCCGCGATGCTCACGCGCTGCCTCGACGAAGTGGGCGTGACCGACTACGGCAATGCCTTTGCACTTTACGAGGCAAACCGCGCGGCGCGCGCCTCCGAGGTGCAGCGCGTGTCCCACAACAATACGTGGCTGCGCACCAATGAGGATCCTGCTTGGGTATTCGGCTACGATGTGTTCGAGATTCCCCTCGTTCCCGCCTCGTCGCTGACGGTGGCGCCGCCGTTGACGGCTGCCGCCTGAGTGGCGGGCACGGGACTTGCATGAACCTGCGGGGTGACGTGTCCGGCGTACGTGATGTATGCGATGTACGCGGTCCGGATGCCGTTACCCCGATTCTTCGTCTGCGAGCCTGCCCATGGCTGTACCGAATTCCGTTGCAGGACCCATTGCGCTGTGCGTGAACGGCGCGCCGCACGTCGTGGCCGACGCCACCCCGGATACGCCACTGCTCTACGTATTGCGCAACGATCTTGCCCTCAACGGCCCCAAGTACGGCTGCGGGCTGGGTCAGTGCGGCGCCTGCACGGTACTGGTCGATGGCCAGCCGACGCGCTCGTGCGTGGTGCCCGTCAGCGTGGCGCGTGAACGCGAAGTCACAACGCTCGAAGGCTTAGGCAGTGTCGACGACCTGCACCCCATCCAGCGCGCGTTCATCGATGAGCAGGCTGCCCAATGCGGTTATTGCCTGAACGGCATGATCATGAGCACCAAGGCGCTGCTCGACCGTAATCCGATGCCCGACGACGCCGCGATCCACGACGCGCTGCGCTTCAACCTGTGCCGCTGCGGCACGCACTACGAAATCGTCAAGGCCGTGCACCGTGCGGCGCAATATCTGCGACATGACCCGGTTCGATGACGACGCGCGCCATCGCGCGCTTGACGGCAGTTCACGTCGTGCCGCGCTGAGCGAGGCTGACACCACATCGCCGCAGGATGACGGGCCGCACGCCACCTACGGCTGGCCCACGCGCGACGGCGATGCGGTCGCGCACCTCGATGTGGCGGCCCAAACCCGCACTGACGGCACACTCCGCACGTGGCGCTATCGCGCAGACGTTGGCAGCGATGTCGCGCCCGGCGATGCAGCGCTTCCCGTGCTGCCTTCGCAAGATGCCGCTGCGCTACCGCCGCAGTTGTATCGGCTCGACGCCAGTGCGGTGCAGGTGAGCGACGCGGGGCACCGCATTCCGCCGCAAGCGCATACGTTCGCGCGCGAATCGTTCATGGATGAAGTCGCCGTCGAAGCCGATCACGACCCGGTCGGCTACCGGCTATACCATCTCGACCCCGAACGCGACGCCGGCGCCCGCGAAGTGATTCGCATGGTGGCGCAACGCGCTGCGTGGGGATTGCCGGAACGGGCCGACGCCATCGGCGCGCCCACCGGCTGGCAACGGGGCCGGGGTTTCGCCTTCGACGGCGAGACATCGGCCGAAAGCGAAGGCGCTGCCCCGGACACATGGTCGGCGTGGGTCGTCGATCTCGACGTGAATCCGCAATCGGGTGAAATCGCCATTCGTCGCGTGGTCGCGGGTCAGGCGACCGGCGAGCCCGGCGCAGCGCCAGAAGTTGGCGGCCTGCCTGCGTGGCAGATCACCGACGCGATGCAGCGTGCGTTGGGGATGGCGTGGGATGCTGACGCGACGCACGATGAAACCGGTAGCGCGGGCGACGGACAGGCCGCTTTGGCGCTCGCACTTCGGCGTGCCTTAATCTCAACGCAGAACAGCGCAGACGCGCCCCACACCGTCTCAAGCATGGACGCCGAGCGTCTGGCACGCTCTGCGGCACCGGCGGCGGCGGCCATTGCCAACGCGTTGTTCGACGCTACCGGCGTTCGGTTGCGCCGTCCGCCCTTCGATCCGGCCAGCCTGCGCAGCGCGCTCCGCGACGCGAACGTGTCACCGGAAAATGCCCCCGCCAATCAGCGTCGCCCGGCACGCTGGCGCCGCTGGCTCGCGGGCGGGGGAATTGGCGGCGTAATGGGCGGATTGATCGGGTTGGCGTGCGCGATGCTGCCCGGTGCGCCGGCGCTCGCGCCAATCACGGCGGCTGACAACACGCTATGGTCCAGTGCGACGCTCGAGCGTGGCCGTCAGGTGGCATTGGCCGGTGACTGCGCCGTCTGTCACACGGCCTCGGGCGGTGCCGTCAATGCGGGTGGCCTTGCGCTGGAGACACCGTTCGGCACGGTCTATTCGACCAACCTCACGCCGGATGCCGAGACCGGTATCGGCCGGTGGTCGTACGCGGCGTTTGCCCGTGCCATGCGCGAGGGCATTTCGCGCGACGGCTCCCATCTGTATCCGGCCTTCCCGTACACCGCGTTCGCGAAGATGAGCGAGCCCGACATGCTCGCGCTGTACGCCTATCTGATGTCGCAGCCCGCCGTCGCCAATACCCCGCCGAAGACTGCGCTGCCCTTCCCTCTCAACCAACGGCGTCTGGTGGCCGGCTGGAACTGGCTGTATCACGACACAACCGAATATCGCCCCGATCCCGCGCAATCGACGCTGTGGAATCGCGGCCGCTATCTCGTCGACGGCGCGGGCCACTGCGGCGCCTGCCACACGCCGCGCAATATGCTGGGTGCCGAGCGCGAGAAGCTGTATTTGCGCGGCGGCGAAGCCGAGGGCTGGCGCGCGCCGCCACTCGTGGCATCCGCTGACGCACCGGTGCCGTGGACAGAAGCGGCCCTGTTCGACTACCTGCGAACCGGCTTCTCGCCCGAACACGGGGTTGCCGCAGGGCCAATGGCACCGGTCGTGTCCGGCCTCGCGGCACTGCCCGAAACGGATGTCCGGGCGATTGCGCATTACATTGCTTCGCTCTCGCCGCAGACGAATGCTTCGCAGGTCGCCGACCTTGCCCGCCAACGCGCGAGCGGCGTCGACCTCGCCACAACGCTAGGTCTGGAGAACGGGCGGCGCACCTTCGAGGCGGCATGCGCCGTCTGCCATACGGAGTCGGGCGGCGTCGGACACTTTGGCGTGCGCCCGCTCATGGGACTCAACACGAGCGTGAGTCAGGCCAAGCCCGACAACCTCATGCATGTTCTGATGAATGGCATCGACCAGCCCGCTACCGAGGCGCTCGGCTACATGCCGGGTTTTCGCGACGCCTTCGACGATCGCCAGATCGCCGAGCTCGCGTCGTATATCCGCGCACGCTATGCGCCTGACCAACCCGCGTGGCGCGATCTCGACGCTGCGGCGGCGCGCGCCCGCACCGCCCCGTCTCACTGATCACGCCACTGCCCTGCCACTGACACGCTACGGAGCCCCCGCCCATGCACAGCGTCGATCGCGAAGTTCTCGAAACTGCTTCACGCTGGCTATCGCAAGGGCGCGGCGTGCAGTTGTTCACCGTCGTCGCGACATGGGGCTCGTCACCGCGTCCACCGGGTGCCACGCTGGCGATTCGCGATGACGGCCGGCTCGTCGGCTCGGTGTCCGGCGGCTGTATTGAAGACGATCTGATCGATCGCTTGCAACGCAGCGGCCCGCCCGGGCCACTCCACGAGCTCCCCGAACTCATCGAGTACGGCGTCAGTGCCGACGAAGCGCATCGCTTCGGCCTGCCCTGCGGCGGCACGATGCGGCTGGTGCGTGAAACGTTGTCCAGCGCCAGCGCCCTGCCCGGTCTGATCGAAGCGATTTGCAACGGCCGCGCCGTGCACCGCACGCTCAACATGGCCACGGGACGCGTTACGCTGGCTCCGCTCGCCGAGCACGTCGACGGCGACACTTGTGTGTTCGACGGGGCGAGTTTGGTGACCACGCACGGCCCCACGTGGCGGCTGCTGCTGATCGGGGCCGGACAACTCACCCAATACGTCGCCAACATTGCGCTCACCCTCGATTACGCCGTCACGGTCTGCGATCCGCGTGAGGAATATCGCGACGGTTGGCACATGCCGGGCGTCACGCTGGTGCGCACCATGCCGGACGACACCGTCATCGGCATGCGTCCCGATGCCCGCATGGCCGTGGTTGCACTCACGCACGACCCCAAACTCGATGACCTCGCCCTGATGGAGGCGCTGATGTCGCCCGCGTTTTACGTCGGCGCGATTGGTTCACGCAGAAACAACGACAAACGCCGGGAGCGGTTGCAGCTCTTCGGCGTGACGCAAGCCGCGCTTGCGCGTCTGCGTGGCCCCGTGGGGCTGCATTTGGGCGGACGCACGCCGCCGGAGATCGCCGTATCGATTGCCGCGGAATTGACGGCGCGCCGGCATCGCTTGCCTGTGACGTCGTTGATGGATGTGCAGGCCGGTAAGGCGCTCGCCGGCTAAGCACTCCCGTCGCCATCCCTCCGCAGCGCATGAAAAAAGCCGGCTTTTGCCGGCTTTTTTTCCTGTTCGCAATGCGGGCACCGTCCGGCGCCCGCGCTACGCTCAACGATTGACCACGTGCTTCGGATACGACAGCGCAAGTGCGCAGCCAATCACCATACAGACACCAAAGCCGTAGATGCCGGCTGACTGCGAATGGAACGTGTCGCGAAGCCAGCCAATGAAGTACGTGCTGAAGAAGCCGCCGAGATTCGCCAGCGAGCAGGCAAATGCAATGCCTGCCGCGGCCGCCGATCCCTTCAGAAACGTTGACGGCAACGCCCACACCACCGGCATCGCAGCGGCCGCGCCCAGATTGATGAGCGAGAACAACACCACCGTCATTGCCGTGCCATGGTTGCCGCTCGCGAAGATGAACATGGCCACCGCCGACAGCAGAAACGGCAGCACGATGTGCCAGCGACGCTCGCGCAGCCGGTCCGAGCGCGCGCCCCACACCAGCACGCCGACTACGGCGAGTGCATTCGGAATGGCCATCAGCCAGCCGATCGTGTAGGTGTCGCGCACGCCCGTGTCTTTCAGGATCGTCGGCAGCCAGAAGCTCACGCCGTACAAACCGAGCAGCACGCAAAGGTCGACCAGCCCGAGGATCCAGACCTTCAGATCGGTGAAGGCGGCGCCCAGATTGTGGCGCTTGTGAACCCCGGCGTCCTTGTCGAGGTTGGCCAGCAGCACGGTCTTCTCCTGCGGCGTGAGCCAGCGGGTCGATGCGATATCGTTCGGCAGATACATGAAGATCGCCACCCCGAGCACGACGGACGGAATGGCCTCGATGACAAACAGCCACTGCCAGCCGCCGAAACCATGGGCGCCGTCGAACATCTGCATGATCCAACCCGACAACGGACTGCCGATCATGCTGGAGAGCGGCAAGCCGACCATGAACAGCGCGATGATGCGCGCCCGGCGTTCATCGGGGTACCAGCGCGTCAGATACAGCAGCACGCCGGGCAAGAAGCCCGCTTCGGCGACGCCAAGCAGGAAGCGCAGCACGTAGAACTGCATCGGGGTGGTGACAAACGCCGTCGCCCCCGAGATCAGGCCCCACGTGATCATGATGCGGGCAATCCACAGCTTGGCGCCCACCTTCTGAAGAATCAGATTGCTGGGCACCTCGAAGAGGATATAGCCGGCGAAGAACAGGCCGGCCCCGAGCCCGTAGACGGTATCGCTGAATTGCAGCGCGTTGAGCATCTGCAATTTGGCCAGTCCGACATTGATCCGGTCGAGATAGGCGGCGAAATAACACAGGCAGAAGAACGTGATCAGGCGCACGGTGACCTTGCGGTACAGCGCGTCAGCGTCGGTATTCGACGCGCTCGCCTGCGTGACCAGGTCTGGCGTAGAGAGAGAGGACATGGCGATTCCCGGGTAGCGTAAGAGTCTGGGTGGATCGTCCGCCCGGCGAGAATTCGGGCGTGTGCGCTCGGCACTGACGGATGTATAGCATGAATAAAAAGCGTATGCGCTAGAAAAATAAGTCGCAAAACATGCCCGCCGAATGCACTGAAACTCTCCGCACAAAGCCCTGTAAAGGCGGAGATAGAACGCCACCTCATAGCCCTAGGGTTTTCCTCTAGCGACGAATGGAATTGTTTTCCTTGAAGCGCAAATATTAAGTGTGTACGCTACGAATCAACCCTTCCGAGTCCTGACCGAGGAGCTGCCATGTACGACCGTTTTGCTGTTGACCGTCTGATCGACCTTTGGCTTACCGAAGACATCGGCTATTGCGACCTCACGGCGCAGACGATGATTGACGACTCTGCCACGGGTGCCTTCGTGATGAACGCCCGTGAGCCGGTAATCGTTGCCGGCATCGATATCGCGGCGCAAATTTTCCTGCGCTACGACCCGACCCTCAAGGTCGACGTGAAGGTGCGCGACGGGCAGCACGCCCCGAAGGGCGCCATCCTGCTGCACGTTTCCGGCAATGCCCGCAGCATCCTCACGGCGGAGCGCACCGCCCTGAACATCGTGCAGCGTATGAGCGGCATCGCCAACGAGACGGCCCGCTATGTGGCCGCCATCGAAGGCACGCGTGCCCGCCTGCTCGACAGCCGCAAGACGACGCCCGGTCTGCGCATGCTGGAAAAGCATGCGGTGAGCTGCGGCGGCGGGCTGAACCATCGTCTGGGGCTGGATAACGGCGTGATGATCAAGGACAACCACATCGCCGTCTCCGGCAGCATTACGGCCGCCGTGGCGCGCGCACGAAAGCTCGTGCCGATGCTGACCAAAGTGGAAGTCGAATGCGATCGTCTCGATCAGGTCGCCGAAGCACTGGAGACCGACGTGGACGTCATCATGCTCGACAATATGTCGGTCGCAGACATGACCAAAGCCGTCGCGATGATTGGCGGCAAGTGCAAGGTCGAAGCTTCGGGCGGCATTCGTCTCGAGACGATTCGTCCGATCGCTGAAACCGGCGTCGATTACATTTCGACGAGCAAGATCATGCAATCGGCCCCGGCCGTCGATATCGGTCTGGACGAAGCCTGATCCAAGGGATATCGACGATGACGCTCCCCGGGATATTTTTCTTCGTGGTCGGCCCCAGCGGGGCCGGCAAGGACACGCTGATCGACGGTGCACGCGCGTGCCTCGCGAACAGCGACCGCTACGTCTTCGCCACGCGCACCATTACACGCGCCGGCGATGCCCCGGGGGAAGCGCACATCGGCGTCACCGAGGCCGAATTCGCCGCGCGTGACGCTGCGGGTGCGTTTCTGGTGACCTGGCAGGCCCACGGGCTGCATTACGGGCTCGACGCCGGCTTGCGTGACGTGCTTGCGCAAGGCCGCCATGTCGTCGCCAATGGCTCGCGGGCCATCCTGCCCAAACTCATCGGCCGCGTGCAGCGGTTGATCATTGTGGAAGTCAGTGCGCCGGTGGAAGTCCTCGCCGCGCGCATCGCAGGACGCGGGCGCGAAACGCCCGAACAAATCGCTGCACGGCTGGCTCGCACAGTCACGGCCTATCCCGCCGGCGTGCCGCTCGTGCGTGTGTCGAACGACAGCACTAGCGATGTCGGCATCGCGCGCTTTACCGCCGCGTTGCAGGCCTGCGCACAGCTGCCGAAAAGCCGCGAATTGGCGGACGCCAAGCGCGCGGGGGTATCGCTCGATGAAGCCTCGTGGGGCCAACTGCTCGACGATCTGATGTATGACCGCTACGCCCCCGATGAGGGCGAGGCGCTGCTGCAATTGCTGATCGAGCACATCGACGACGACGAGATCGTTGCGCTCACCCGGGCGCGCACACGCTTGATGCCGCGCATCGACTGGGGGCGGCCGATGGTCGTCGACAAGCATTCGATGGGCGGCGTGCCCGGCAGTCGCATCACGCTGATCGTCGTACCGCTCGTTGTAGCGTACGGACTGTGCATGCCGAAAACGTCTTCACGTGCCATCACTTCTGCCGCCGGGACTGCCGACGCGATGGAAGCGGCGGCGCGGGTCGATCTCGATGCCATGGAGGTGCGTGCCGCCGTCGAGCAGGCTGGCGGCTGCATCGTATGGAATGGCCGGCTCAATCATTCCCGCGTCGACGACGTGACGAACGCGATGGTGCGGCCGCTCCGGCTCGATACGCGTCGCTGGTCGGTGGCGTCGATTCTGTCGAAAAAGTTTTGCGCAGGCGCGACGCACGTCGTCGTGGATCTGCCTTGGGGGCCGCAAGCTAAGATGGCCGACGAGGCGCAGGCGCGAATGTTGGGCGCGCTGTTCGAGCGCGTGGGTGCCGCGCTGGGGATGACGGTGCAGGCGTTCGCCACTGATGGGCGCGCACCGATAGGCCGCGGCATCGGTCCCGCACTGGAACTGCGCGACGTGCTGCAAGTGCTGAACAGCGAGGCCGAAGCGCCCAAGGATCTGCGTGCCAAGGCGTTGACGTTTGCCGCCCGCATTCTGTCGTGGCATCCGGCACTCGGCGGCGATCTTGTGAAGGCGCACGCCATCGCAGAACAACTGCTGGCCAGCGGCGATGCGCGACGTGCCTTCGAGCGAATTGTCGACGCGCAGGGGCGAAAAGACTTCGCTATGCCTGCCCCGTCATACGTCGACATCGTTGCTCAAACAGACGGCGTAGTGACCACCATCGATGGCTGGGAAGTCTCCGGCATTGCCCGCGATGCCGGCGCACCGAGCGATATGGGGGCAGGCGTCGACCTGCTTTGCACCGTCGGGCAATCGGTGCGCGCCGGTGACGCCTTGCTGCGCGTGCATGGTAACGATCCGCAACGGCTGGCCGCAGCGGCCGCCCGTGCGCAGGCCGTGAGTGGCATCGTGCTTCAAGCAGCCGGTTGACGGCTATTTTCTATCGGCAAACCAAACCAATATCGGCGGCTTGTAGAACGTGCGGTCCAGCAGCGTCTTCGCATCGACCCAGCCGTCGCCATTATCTTTCTGCCAATCGTCGCCCCAACTGTTGACGACACGAATGGCGTCGGTGCAGCGGTTTTTCGCGTCACAGGTGGATTTCAGGCCGACGACGACCACCTCGTGTGAATTCTTGCACCCCTCGGCGGTCGGGGTCTTGTCGAGACAAATATTGCCTAAAGCGAGCGGACGTTGATCGGCGAGTGCGGTACGGATCACCTCGATCGCCTGCTTGTAGTTGCCGCGACTGGCCGCATTCTTGGTTGGCTTCGATCCCGGCGTGTCGGATTCCGCCGGCTGCGGATAAAACCTGACACTGACTTTGTGCATGCTCTCGAACATCACGCTCCTGCTGAGTCGTACACACTCGGCAGGCACGGCGAGCCGGTAAAGGAACTGACCGTAGTCCGGCTCGGCCAGCGCAGATACCGATCGGGCCTTCTTCTTGCTGATCGCCGGAAACGTCTCGGTGAGAAAGGACACGTCTGTCGCGTGGGACGACTCGAACGTCTTGATGCAGTCTGTGCAATTCACGTCGACGGACTTGGCCTCATCGTGCAACTGCCGGAAGATCGCCTTGGTCCGGTTCCACATATCCAGCTCGCGCTGCGTCGCAAGAGCGTCCGTATAGCCGGGCGTCATGATCTTTTTCGAGGCGCAGGCGAGCGACGGTGCGGCGCCGGTGTCGTAAGCCACCACCTGAAGGATCATCGCAGAATTGCCCGCTTCGCTGACGTTGAGCGACCCGCTGTCCGCCGGCGCCTTGCGATTGTCAGATGCGGCGGCAGCATCCCTCGTCTTCTGCCGGCCCCAAATGCTCGCCAGTGCCAGTGGCGAGAACACTTCGGCGTCGGTCACCGCCTTACAGTCGGTCTTCAGCGCCCGGCAATTCTCTGCCGTTAGCATCGTCGACGCCACGTGGGCAAAGCAGATGCCCAGCGCGCCCTGCCCCGTCACCGGCGGCAGGTTGGTCACTTCCTGCACGGCGCCCTTTGTCGACCGGTCAGTTGGGACGGGAGAAAAGCCCCAGACGCCGCCGATGTTATCGCCAGCGGTTTGGGCGATCGCCGGCGTGGCTGCCGCAGAAAAAACCAGAATAAGTGTGAGGAATGTGAGCTTCATAGCGCCTGCGGGGAACCCGATTTTTCGCGCATTGTAAGCAACATCGGCGCGCCACGATATCCGTCATTCAGAGGACAGCTAGCGAGGTAGCGCGGTCTCGTTGCAGCAAAATTCGACAAACGCCTTCACCGCCTCATCCGGCGCCCGCTCCGGATGAGGCCGCATGACATAGCGCCATGAGCCCGCCAGCCTGAGATCCGGCACAAGAATCACCAACCGGCGCGCCGCGACTTCCTCGTCGATCAGCGGCGTGCGGCCCAGCGCAATGCCCACGCCCGACACGGCGGCCGAGACGACCGCACTCATGCCATGCAGGATGAGCGGGTCGCGCGAAGCGCCACTCGCCACCCCCATGCGATCCAGCCAAGCGTCCCACGACGTTTCCGGGCTGGCCGTATGGTCCTCGGCAATCAGTCGATGCCGCGTGAACAACGCCGGATCGTCGTGCCGGGATCTGGCAACGAGAGACGGGCTGCAAACCGGCACAACCGTCTCTCCCACCAACGGCACGTCGTCCGGCTGGGCAACGCGCGAACCCCGGTCATTGATATGCAGAAATGCGAGATCGATATCGCGTGTTTTCCAACTGGGGTTTTGATTCGTATGGAGGTGGACTTCGATGTCGATGTCGGGCCGTTGCTCCATGAAGCGCCCGATACGTGGCACCAGCCAAAGCGCGCTGAATGACGCATTGGCAGAAAGGGAAAGTCGCCGCCTCTGGTAGCCGCTTGCCGCTAACCGGGTCTCCCGGCACGCAATCTCCAGCAATCCCAGCGAGCGTTGCACCGACCTGAGGAACGCCGTACCGAGTTCGGTCGGTTCCGCCTTTTGATCCCGCGTGCCTCGCCGTAACAGCGTGCCGCCGATGTCGAGCTCCAGCGCCTTGATCTGTTGGCTCACGGCGCCCTTGGTGACGTGTAGTTCATCGGCGGCCCGGCTGACGCTGCCAAGCCGCGCGACCGCTTCGAAGGCTCTGAGTGCCGGCAGCGGCGGCAAATGTTTGGGCAAGGTCTTCATGGGCGCTTGGGTATAGCAAAACTCAACCAACGGTAGAGAAAGTATCGCTATTTCAAGCGATCGTTATGCGAAAGAATACCGCAGGCCCGCACGCAATTGCTGTGCTGGCGCACTGATCGGAGACAACGCCCCCATGGTCAGTTCACCCGTACTTAACTCAAAAAGAAAATCGATGAACCGTACACCTCTCGCATTGCGTCTCGTCACCGCAGCCGTGCTCTGCCTTTCATGGGGCGCACAAGCCCAAACGCCTGATGCCAGCCGCATCGGCAGAACGTCGGTGCCCAAGGCGCCGGGTTTTCAAGCGCTCTACGACTTCGACGCGGCCGCGAAGGCGCTGCCGGACGCCACGTTTCCGTATGAAGTCCGAGTACACCGCGCGCACGTCGTCATGCTCGCGGAAAAAGGGATCATCAGCCAGGATGATGCGCGCAAGATTCTCACCGGGCTCGACACCATCGATGCACGTGCAGCAAAGGACCCGGTGCTGCGCACCTATCTGCCCTACGAGGCAGCGCTCGTGAAAGAGATCGGCTCAGTGGCAGGCCGCATGCACACGGGACGCAGCCGCAACGACCTCGCGAACACCGTGAATCGCATGTTCTATCGCGACCAGATCAACCGGACGGTCGCAGCACTGATAGCTTTACGCACCGCCGTCATTGATAAAGCCGCAGACAACATGGATACGGTGATGGTGGTCTATACCCACCGAAAGGAAGCGCAACCGATTACCCTCGGCCACTACTTGATGGCCCTGTCGGAAGCCTTGAAAAAGGACATCGACCGCTACGAGGAACTCTATGTCCGCATGAACCAGAGCCCGCTTGGCGCAGCGGCCTCAGCAGGTACCGGCTGGCCGCTGGATCGTGAGCGCACCGCCAGTCTTCTCGGCTTCGACAGTCTGGTCGTCGATACGATCGAAGGCACCGCCGGTTGGGATCACATCACCGAATTCGCCGCCGACAACGCCATCTACCTGAGCGACCTCGGACGCCTCGGTTCTGAAATCCAGTTGTGGACGACGGACGAGTATCGACTCGCAGAGCTCGACTCCGCCTACGCGGGCATCAGCAGCATCATGCCGCAGAAGAAAAACCCGGATTCGATCGAGCGCACCCGGGCCATCGTCGCGAACAGCGTCGGCGCGTTGACGTCGATTCTGGTGTCTCTCGACGGCATCGAATATCAACACAGCGTGGCGCGCGTGGCGTTGGAGCCCCGCTCGATCGACGGCATGATCGCCGCCACGCAGGCAATGACGGGTGTCGTGCAATCGCTGCACGTGAACAAGGCGCAGATGTTGCGCGACGCGGCCAAGAACTATTCGACGATGACGGATTTGGCCGACGCGATCGTGCGCGACTCGGGCATCGACTTCCGCGACGCACACGAAATCGTGGCGAAAGTGGTGGATTCGGCCATTCAGGCGAATCTGAGCGCCGACCAGATTACCGTCGACATGATCCGGCACGCCGCCGAGCAGCAACTCGGCCACACGGTTCGCATCTCTGAAGCGTCGGTGCGCGACGCGCTGGACCCGGTGCGGAACGTGGCGCGCCGTAACGGCATCGGTGGCCCCGCCCCGGCGTCAGTCGAGCGCATGATTGCGCAAGCCCGCAAGGAGCTCGATCAGGAGCAGGCCCACCTAACGCAACGCACAGCGGCACTTGCGTCGGCCGGCAAACGACTCGATGTCGCTGTCGCAGGCGTAACCGGCACCCACTAAGCGCGTCGTTCTCCCGCCGTTTTCGACAGGCCGCCGTGGCGCGTTTGCCGATCAATGACCGAACGTCATATTCAGCCCCGCAAAGATCTGCCACTTCGGCACGTTGCCGGAGTGCGCCACGGAGTACTGCGGCTCGATGAACGCATTCAAGATGGTTTTGCCCGCTTTCCACGCCTTACCCGCACCGAAGCCGATGGGGATGTAATACGTGCCGTGTTGCAGATCGAACGTCCATGTGCCGGTGGAGCGCAGATACCAGCCCTCGGGCAAATTCCAGATCACGACCGGCTGCGCGGTCAGCGACTGGACGGTCGGGCGGTCCGACTGGCCGGCAAACGAGTGCTGCCACTGCACCAACGCCCCCAAAAGGCGTTGCTTGCTCGCGTTGATAGCGACGGCGGCCAGCCCGGCTTGCCACTTGCCGGTGCCCAGCGTCTTGTCGGTGGCGGTAGGCATAGTGACCAGCGGCCCGACACCGATCTCAGTGGATCCGCCCGGATTCAACAACAAGATATCGAAGAGATTGATATCCCCCAGCCCGGTGTTGTAGCCCCCGTTCGGGTCGGGCCGTGTGCTGATCGGTATCGTTGCGCGAAGAATCTGCGGGACCGGCACCAGCCCGTTCGGACCGAAAGGGATCGTAGGCCGCAGCAGGAAATCGTTCGTGTGCCCGTCGGTGCCGAAGATGGACGGCGTGTAGAAGTTCTGCACGTTGAACGAGGGCGCGAGATTGAGCGGGTTATTGCTCTTGTTCACATCCTCCGCCGACGTTTGCGCCCCGGCCATGGGCGCGCACAGGGCCATAACGCCACCGCACACGGCTTGTCGGAACGGAATGCCACGCTTCGGTGCTGCTGTCATCGCTCTCTCCTGAACACATCGATCATCACGGTGGGGACTCGACGAGCGCCGAGGCGCCCCCAACCCATTTAGAACGCCTCATTGATCTGGAAATACGCGCCGCGTGTGCCTTTGCCGAAGCCGACATCGAAGCGCACATTGACCCGTGGCTTAAATTCGAACCGATAGCCCACACCGGCATTGGGCAGCCAGTGAGCTGACGCGAGATCGCCGGGCTGATTAGCGATGGCCCCCGTCCCTGCCCACACCACCATGCCGTGCCGGCCGACCAGATGGGCGCGATATTCCAGTTGCACGGTGAGTATGTTGCGATCGCGGTACTGGCCAAGAAAGTAGCCGCGCATCCGTTTGCCGTCGCCGAAGGTCGGCATCATGCTCCACGGCACGTCGCCCCAACCGAACTTGCCGTAGACGTCGAGCGCCAGCACGTCGCGCTCGCGAAAGCGCGTGTAGTGGTCGTAAGACCATTCCAGCGACTCGAACGCGGTGCTGCTGCCGAAGGCGCGCCGGTAGACCGTGCCGGTCATGATGAACGCCTGCCCCTGATACGGATTGGGCAGAAAATCGCGCGTGTCGTAGGAGAAATTGGCGCTCACGCCAATACTGCGCACGTAGGGGCCGCCGGGGTCGCTGAGAAACGCACTGGCGTCGCCCTTGTCGCGATTGGCGGCCGCGTCGTAATGCGCGTCGAGCCCGATGCCGACGTAGGTTTGCGGCACGATTCGCCACAGGAATTTCGGCTGCACGAAGATGCTGCGCTTGGTGTACTTCTCGCGGTTTGCGTCGTCGCTCGCCCGCGCGTAGCCCACGCCCCAATACTGGGTCGGCATATTCACGAGCGCGCCAGCAAAGACGAACCGGTGACTGTCGTCGCCGAAGAAGGTGGTGTTGTCCGCCCCGATACCGACGGCCCCGGTGGTCGTGAGAAACCCATGCAATGTCAGTGTCGAGAGTTGCGTGCTCTCCAACGCACCCGGCGCCCGATATAGCCCGACAGCCGCCGCGCCGATGCCGAATCCCATCTCGGGGTTGTAGAACGGGCCGGGCATGACACCCCAATCCATGCCGTGGCTCACATCGACTTTGTCCGCCGCCCCCAGCTTCGCCAGCAACCTGTCGAGCCAGCCCGCCGGCGCGGCGGCCGTCGGCGATGCTGGGGACGACGCAGTCGACGCGTCGCGAGACGTCGCTGCGACATCGGCATCGGCTTCGGCCGCCTGCGTAGCCCCCGTCAAGGCTGACCACACGACCAGCACGCCACTGACCCGTCGGCTGGCAATGCGCCACGGCATACGCGGGCGTCTCACTCGGTTCGATCCAGTCGATTCCGGCATCGGCACCTCAGAACCGCAGGAAGGCGGTGAGAATTACGTCGCTACGGTTGTACCCGTAGCCGATCTCCGCGAGCAGCCCGAAGCGCTTGCTTGCCGCCCAGCTCACCCCCACCACGCCGCTCCATGCGCCGACCACCGATTCGTCGATCTGATAGTCGAGCCGTTGGGTTTGTCCACCGGCGGCGTCGATCGGAATATCGAAGTGCCCCGTAATGGTGGCGCGCGTGCGAAACCATGTAGCGCCGATGTAAGGCGTGAGGATGCCGTAGCCCCCAAGGTGTACGTTCCACCCGATGCGCGGCGAGATATTCCAAGACTGGATGCTGCTGTCCGACATCGAAATGTTCGACACGGTGTAGGTCACCGGCAGCGAGAAGAACAGGTTGCCGTAGGTGCCGACCAGCGTGAAACCCGCGCCATAGGTGGTGCCGCTGTAGTTCGCCTGCTGCGTCGGCAATTTGATGGACTTGCTGCACTCGGGCCCGGGCCGCCGCCCGCCACAGCCCACGTTGATGCCGAAGAACTGTTCCAGCGCGGTGAGCGACGAGAAGCTGATGCCGATATCGCCGTGCCCGCGCACGTTGCCGAAAATGCCGTAGACGTTCATGAACGGGAACAACCACGCGCCGAACTGAAACTGATTCGATTCGCTGCGAATGCGCGATTGATCGAATTGCACGAAATCGGCCGAACGCAGACCGTTGCCATTGGCGCCGACCATCAGGTTCGACAACTGGTACCGTTGCGTGCCGTTGAAGTACGAGTACCCGACGTCATAGGGGTTGGGCAGGTCGTAGCCACGGTCGATCACCCGTTGGGCGAAGAACGGCAACGCACGGTCCCATTGCCTCGCAGGTTTGGGTTCGACGGTGGCATCGGGCACGCTCAGGTCAACGCTCGGACTCGACGGAGACGCGGGCACAACGGTAGGCCCGACGATGCCGCGATACCATCCGTGCCGCTCGCTCACCGGCAGTTCAGTGCCGTCCGCACCGACAGCCGGTGTCGGCGCGACGACCGTGGCACCGGTGCCGCCTGCGGTCCACGCAAACGCGCCGGCACAGACAGACCAGAGCGCGATGGCGGCAAGAAGCCGCGACGTCACACGGTGGCACCCGGCGCGCAACGGTGCAGCGCCGGATTCGCGTGCGTTCTGCCAGACCGGCGTCAAAGTCGCGTCCCTCGAAATCGGTCACTGGAGGCCGACGGCATGCCGCTGTTGAGCAACTGCGCCAATGCCATCCTCGCCGCCATGAGTTGGGCTCTCAATCCCTCGACCTGCATCCGGAGCGAGTGAATCTCGAGTTCAAGGCGTTCGATCGTGCTGCGGTCTTCCGGCTTCGACACGGCGTCGGACCGGTGAGGCACTTCGAGATCGCCGGCATCGAAGATATTCGTACTCAGTAACGCCATCGCCTTGGCGAGATGCCGAACCACATCCTCCGACACGAAAGCGGCGCCCGCCGGTGCGGTTGAGGTCGTGGCGATCGTCGATCCGCCTGTCCCCCTGCTTGCCGTCCCGCTGGCCGCCTCGTTCTTCGTCCCGCTTAACCTTGAACGCATCCGCGTAATCGCGCGCTGCACGGTGCTCTCGCTGGGAAGTCCGGCAACGCCCGCCCCGGCCAATAGCCTCAGATACACCTTCGCGCTGTGTACACCATGCGTAATGTCGTAGGCGGCCAGAATGAAGTGGTCGAGCAGTGCGGTCGCATCGTGACCATATTCCGCACCGACGCGCACGGCGGCGTCGCTGAGTAAGTGTTGCGTTGCCTGATCAAAACTTGGGGCGCTACGTGCCATGTGCCCTCCTCCGGATAACGGCTGCGTGTCAATGCCACGCGCTGCCGACCTGAATGTAAAAAGCGTTCTCGCCCTTGCTGTGCGCCACGTCGATGCCCACAGCCAGCCCCAACTTCCTCGCAATCAGATAACGCACGCCCGCGCCGACACTCACCACCGCATCCGCTTCGGAGAACGATTTCCATCGCCCCCACGCGCGGCCAGCACCGGTAAAGCCCAGCAGCGACCAGCGCTGCGTGGCGTTCCAGCGCAGTTCGGCCTCGACCATCGCGGCATTACGGTCCTGATAACGGCCCTGCTGGACACCCCGCAACTTCACGTACGGCTGCTCGTAGAACGGCACGTCGCCGCTCGAGAGACGGCCGTCCAGACGCAGTCCGAGCACCCACGCATGAGAAATCGGCAGCCACGTGTAGCCGCGTCCGTTGTAGGTTTCGAACGACTGCGAACTGCCCGCCCAAGGTCTCGCGGCCTGAAGTTCAAGCTCGGCGTAACTGCCGCGATTTGGGAAAAACATGTTGTCGCGCGTGTCGTAATCGATGACGAGGCCGACCTTGCCGATACGCCGCGCCACGTCGGGCACACTGAGTTCCTGCGCCACCTGACCGGTGAAATGCGTGTTCGAATCGAAGTAGGTGTAGCGCGGCCCGATGTACCAATGCGAATGGCCGATGCGGAACAGCAGTTGTTGCACCGTGAGCCAGCCGTTCAACTGATAGGCGCGTGCCGAGTTGCTCAGACCGTAGTAGTCGGTCTTCATGTTGACCTTAGCCAACCCACCGAGATAGCGAATGGCGTCGCCGCCCCATGTGTGGAAATGGACGAGCCCCGCGCCCCAGGTGCCGTTCTCGGTCATCGCGCCGCCGATGCCGGTAATGTTTGGTGGTGCCATTTCTCCGGTGGTTTTCGCCGACTCCGCAGCCTCGGCCATCGACTCCGAAAAGAACATCAACATCACACCGCCGCCGTAGCCGATCGCTGGCTCGGTAATGACCACCGGCACGGGTAACGCGCCCTTGTGGCCCAGCAGAAAATCACTGGCGTCGATCTTGTTGTCGACAGGGTCTCGCCAAACGACGCTGTTTTTAGCGGGTTCCGTGGCTCGCACCGATTTGGCAGCGCCCGACGGGGGCACGGCCGGAGCGGTCGAATTATCACCGTCGCGACGCCCGGTGAATTCGTCGGTCTCACCCGTTCGCTCAGCGGATGTTTCTGCCGTTGTCGACAACGGCCACGCTAAGCCAAGGATCAGAAGTGTGCGCAGGATCGTTGGCCAACCCCGCACTGCGGCAAAGCATGTCTGACCATAAAAATCTATCAAACCGCATCTCCACGGCAAAGGGATGTCTTTGTGGATACACCAAGCGCATCAACTCGCTAAAGCTGACCTGATAACAATCGTCGGACTGACCAATCCTAATCAAAAACCTCCGATCAAAAAACACGACTTGCCAATCACATCAGATAGAGGCGCCTTGACCACCAGAAATCCTTTCTAGCAGCCACGTTATCGCCTTACAGATATAAATAAACAAATTTCAGATAATTTAAATTACCCGAATAAAATAAATCGACAAATTTCCCTCAAGGACACGAAGCTAAGGCAATAAGACATCTCCGTCAAACAATATTGCGGCGTTGAATAATTAACGTTGAACTCATCTTGAATTAAGGATAGCCTAAGGCACTCTCGATTCCCGTTCATTCAGAATCAGATGACACTCACAAGCGCATTAATTGTTCATGGCATGTCACATTCCGCCTTTCGATCTTTCAAAGACGATGTGACGTGGCGACGCGTCAGTGGTGGTTTTTCGACGCCCCGTCCACGCGAACGCTTCGCGAGGTTAGTCGCTGGCGTCGCGGCATCTTTGCTAACGTGTACTCATGCGCTCGCGACCGAAGGGGGGCTGGGCCGGCCGATCAGCGGCGCGACTGTCCAGCCGGACGCGGGCGTCGTTTCGCCCACGCCGATGGTCGCCGTCAACTTTGCCGAGATCTACTTTGACGGCAGCATCGGCGGCAGCAAGTCGGTGCCGGTGGCGGGCAAGACATCGCTCGGCCTCGATGGCGAGATTGCTTTCACTCTCGCGACCATTCTGAAGACTTGGGACACGGGAACCGGCAACTGGAATTTCGCTTCCAGCTTCACCCTGCCGTATGTGTGGACGAAGGTATCCGCGACACTCGCGACCGACCGAAGAAGTGCCACGACGTCGCAGAATGCGTCCAACCTCTTCGACATCAGCTTCACCCCGCTGATTGCCGGCTATCACTTTTCGAAGACCGAGCACATTGCGTTCTCGGTCAACGTCTGGGCACCGACGGGCCGGTACGATCCGAATGCGCTTGCCAATCCCAGCCTGAACAACTGGACGTTTATTCCGCAAGTCGCTTACACCAAGATTCTGCCCGCCTACGATCTGGAATTCGATGTGGTCGCGGGTGTTCAGTTCTACACCCGCAACACCGCCACGAATTACCAGAATGCCCCGTTGTTCACGCTGGATGTCATGGGGCTCAAGCGATTTTCGAACGGACTGGGCGTCGGCCTGATCGTCGGCACAGTTCAGCAGTTAGGCAGCGATAGCGGTCCGACGGCCGATCAATTGAACGGCTTTCGCGGGCGCGACATCGCACTCGGTCCGATCGTGACCTACGACACCAAACTCGACGGCAAGCATCCGCTGTCCTTTTCCGCTCGCTGGGTGCCTACCGTGAGCAGCACCAACCGCCTCAAGAGCACCGCCACGTTCATGGCCACGGCGACGCTCATTTTCTGATGTATTCCCTTTCCCCGAAACGGGAGGTACTCATGCGATCCGTCATCTTGTGTGCAGGCCTGATCATGTCAGGGCTTGCGTTCGCCCAGAAGCCCGCGATCTATCCCGCCCACGGCCAGAGCGCCGACAAACAGAGTAGCGACGATGGCGCGTGCTACGCGTGGGCCAAACAGAACACCGGTATCGACCCAGCCGTGGTGGCGCAACAGGCACCGCCCCCGCAGGGACCGACAGGCGCGCGCGTCGGTGGTGCGGCACGCGGCGCGGCAGCCGGGGCCATCATCGGCGACGTCGCACACGACGACCCGGGCCACGGCGCCGCCGTCGGTGCGACAGCGGGCGCCGTGGCCGGCGGTGTACGCTCGCGACGCCAGCATGCCGCTCAGGCACAGGCTGCGCAAAACAACCAAAACTCGCAGATGACCAGCTACTGGCATGCCTATGGCGCGTGCATGGAGGGCCGTGGATACACGGTCAAGTGAGCTTGCCGGATCCGATAACGCCACTCCCCTCGCCTCGCATCGAGCCACGCAAGCGCTGGACGTTGTCGCTCGTCTGGCTCGTGCCGCTGGTGGCTGCCGTTATCGGTCTGACGTTGGTCGCGAGGTCGATACTTGATCGCGGCCCGACGATCACCATCGAGTTCAAAAGCGCCGATGGCCTTGAAGCGGGCAAGACCAAGGTCAAGTTCAAGGAAGTTGATATCGGCGTCGTGAAAGACATCGAGCTATCGTCAGACCTCGCCTCGGTGCACGTCACCGTCGACCTGACGAAGAATGCGAAGCGATTTGCCACGCGGGGTTCCACTTGGTGGGTAGTCCGTCCGCGCATTGCGGGCGGGAGCGTCTCCGGCCTCTCGACCCTGCTATCCGGGGCGTACATCGGCGCGGACGCCGGGAAATCGCGCGACGTTGCAACCCGCTTCGTCGGACTGGAGGTGCCGCCGGTCGTCTCCAGCGGGCAGGCGGGAAAATCGTTCGTCTTGCACAGCGCCGAGATCGGGTCACTGGACACCGGATCGCCCCTCTACTTCCGGCGAATTCAGGTCGGGCAAGTCGAAACCTACAAGCTCGATGCCGATGGCAAGGGCGTTACCCTGCGCGTATTCGTCAGAGCGCCCTTCGATCAATACGTCGGCAGCAACACACGCTTCTGGCACGCCAGCGGCATCAACCTGCGGTTGGATTCGAGCGGCTTTCAGGTGAACACGCAATCGCTTGCGTCGGTCGTCATCGGCGGCATTGCGTTTCAGGCGCCGTCGGACAGCGGCGCCGGTGTCATGGCCAAACCGGATCAGGCGTTCTTCCTCGCCGAAGACGAAGCGAGCGCCATGAAATTCCCCGATGCAGAACCGGTCCGTGCGGTGTTTCGCTTTTCGCAATCATTGCGAGGATTGTCGGTCGGCGCACCCATCGATTTCCGAGGCATCACGCTCGGTGAAGTCACGTCGATTGGCGTGGAGTTCGATGCGAAGAACAAGAGTCTGGTCATGCCCGTGACCGTGCTCATCTACCCGGAGCGTCTGCGGCGGCGGGATGCGACAGGGAAATTGCCGGCCGAACGGCACGAGCGGCGGGAGATATTCACTGCACTGATTGCTCATGGCCTGCGCGGGCAACTCAGAAACGGCAATTTGCTGACGGGTCAGCTCTACATCGCGCTGGATTTCTTCCCGAACGCTGCCCCCGCTCAGGCGACAGAAAACGACGGTGAAGTCACGATCCCGACGGTGCCCAATACGCTGGACCAGTTGCAGCTACAAGTCGCCGATATCGCCGCGAAGCTCAACAAGATTCCGTTCGACACGATCGGACAGAATCTCGACAACTCGCTGCGCAAGCTCGACAAGACCATGGAGAGCGCGCAGGGCTTGTTCAAACAACTCGATTCGGAGATCGCCCCCGAAGCGAAATCTGCGTTAGGCGAAGCCAAAAAGACGTTTGGCACCGCCGAGCGAACACTCTCCGAAGACGCGCCCATGCAGCAGGACGTGCGTGGTGCGATGAAGGAACTCAATCAAACACTGCGGACGTTGAATGGGCTCGCGGAGTATCTTCAGTTGCATCCGGAGGCGCTGATTCGCGGGAAACCCGCAGACCCGCAGCCATGAGCATCGAAACTCCCTTGCGGGGGCGGGGGCGGGGGTGAATGGGCGCCTTCACAGACCCTCGCAGCCGTTCAGAACGGATTCAGAGGGGCAAGGGAAGAGGTTAAGGCTCGGTGCACTGGCCGGGTGGCTGCGTCCGCACATCGGTTGAACGCGATAGCGAGTGGCCTGCCGTCCCATGGGGGCCTCTGCGCCGCATCCTCTGTCTGGGCAAACAGCCATCGCTCCAACGCTGAAACCGCATCGATCAGTGGGGCATCTTGGGTCGTCCGCGCCCAGACAGCGAGCCCGAGCCCAGTAGCGTCCGCACTCCACTTTTCCGCAAGGCGATACGCCGCGCCAGCATCACCGGACTGGCAAGCCTGAATCAATTCGGCCCGCAGGTGTTTCGCGCTCGCTTGGGCACTTGAGCGGCGCTGACGGTGGCGTTGACGTAACGTGCGCCATATCGGCAGTGTTCGCCAGATCACGAGTCCCGCTACGCCCAGCCCCGCCAAGCCAGCCAACACGATTCCGATAGATTCAGCGTCCTGGGGCAGGTGCAACCACCCTTCGCCCGGGGCGAGTTCGCCGGCTGACGCCCCGGTTGCCACGACGACACGTATGGCAGGTGCGTCCGAATGAGACGCCCGGCCCGTGGCGGGATCGGTCCAGCCGAGCGTGATCGCCGGCAAGGTATAAGTGCCTTTGCGCTCGAACACATACGAGAAGGTATCGATACGCCGTCCGCCTGCCGTGGGACTCGCTGAATTCGGCGACACCCCGTCCGATAACTTCGGATCGGCGGCGAACACGCGCACGCCGCGGGGTGCATTCGATTTGGGCGGCGCAATCAGCATGGCCTGTGTGCCCGGGGCGAACGTCGACACCGTGCGCACCAGCGTATCGCCGACCATCAACTGCACCACGTCGTGTTCACCGGCCGGTGACAGTGTCTGCGTGACGCTCAGTTGCGCCACCGGCAGAAGCGTTCCGCCGTTCGGCACCCCGCTAGGCGACACCTTAGGCACCCCTCCTGCCCCAACCCGAATCCGCGTCGCCGGGAGCGTGACCGTGGCCTGTTGTGGTGCGCCGTCGTTTCCGGCGTAGGTGAGCGCAATGGTCGCCTGCGGCAGATCGAAGTCGCCGTCTTGTCCTGCAACGAACGCATACGTCTTGCTGATCGTCGCGAAGGTCACTCCGTCGATCGTCTGCGTGCCATTCAGCGCCCGCGCGTCCGGGAGCGTCACGATGGCGCCGGGAACTTCCAACGCTGGAAAAGCCGGTGCAGACATGAAAAAGTTGGGCGCGAACACTGTCACATCGATACTGACCTGCTGCCCGGCGCGAATCGGTTGTTGAGCTGCCACTTCGACCCGCGCCATCGGTGCGGGCGCTGCAACGGCATTCTCAAGCGCCAGCAGTAACACGGCGCAAACACCGGTTAGCATCGCGCGTCGCCAGCGACCGGCGAAACGTACTGCATTGAGCACATAAGATGAACAGTTCACGGCGTGCGCCCTCCCGCACCCTGCCCGTATTGCAGCGCGAACTCGCGTTGCAATAAGGCGGTGGGTGTCGTCTGGATCGTGCGCATCCATGCTTGTGTCTCGAGCGATGGCCCGACTTTCGTCGAACGTTCGCCGGGGCCGGTAGGCCGTTTCGCGTCGTACTTGATCTCGTCGGGTGCGACATCCGGTGGAATTTCATCGTCTCCGGACTTTTCCGGCGGCTTTGGCAATGCCGCGATGAGCTGTCCCATCAGCGTGAGATTCGCTCGCGCCGCTGTCCAGTTGGGAGCGCGCTTGAGTGCCTGTGTATAGCGCGCCTGCGCGGCCTCGTACTTCCCCAAGCGGGCCAGCGCATTGCCCTGATTAAAGTCCGCCTGCGGGGAATCGACCAGTGCGAAACTCTGCGCTGCCTGCGCATATTGCCCGGCCCGGTACTGCGCCACACCACGCCACATCGGATCGTCAAAGCGGGCAGCGGCAGTGGTGAAATCGCCGCGCTCGAAAGCCAGCCGCCCTTGCTGGTCATGCGTTAGCCAGAGATCGGCAAAGCGCCATGGCCGCGTGGTGCTCGCAGGGTCCGGGGTGTCGGGTGTGGCGATAGCACGGGTGAGCGGCTGCGCATACGACGGTGTGTGCGGCACGTGCAGCGATAGGGCAAGCAGCACACCAACGACCCACCTCACCGACCACCCTTTGCGGAACCAGAGCGCCCCCAGCACCACGAGCGGCAGCGTGAGCCACCAGCCTTCGTCGCGCCAACGTGCCGTCGTCCCCGCCTGCGATTGCTCGAGATGCGATTGCACATGCCGTTGCACCCAGTCGATATCGGCGTCGCTGTCCGCCGTGAAGGTGGCAACCGGCACGTCGCTGTCCTGCGAAAACCGTTTTATGGCGCTTTCATCCAGACGCGCGAAGACACGTGCGCCATCGCGTTCCACATAGCTGCCATCCGGGTTGCGCAATGGTCCACCTTGCTGTGTGCCGATGGCAAGGACGATGGCCTGACTCGCTGACTGAGCACTGGCGTGAGTGTGAAACGCACGTGCCGCGCCGGGATCGACCGCGTCGGTGATGAACAAAATGGTGCCCGGGACGGGTTCACGCCGCAGGTCGTTGTCGATCACCTTCAAGGCTTGCCCCATGTCGCGTCCGGGCGCAGGCATGATGCCGGTTTGCAGCGCGTCGACATAGGTTTGCAGCAAAGCGCGGTCGTCGGTCAGCGGAATGACCCGATGGGCCGAGCCCGCATACGCATAAATGGCGGTGCGTGCGCCCTCGCGCCGTGCGAGCAGCGCTTTCACTTTCAGCTTGGCGCGTTCCAGCCGCGAGGGCGTGACATCGACCGCGTCCATCGTGGGCGAGAGGTCGATGGCGACAGCAAGTGGCGCTTTGTCGTCGAGAAACGGCGGCAGCTCGCGCTTCCACGCCGGGCCCGCCATGCCGATACCGCCCAGCACGAGCACCAGTGCGATCAGATGCACCGGCCGCAACCGAAGCCCGCGCCGCTCACGAATCATCAGCGCATCGAGCAGGTGCGGTGCAATGGTTTTTCGCCAACGCCGCCGCACATCGGTGCGCCGCTCGACCGCCCAGAGCAGCCATGCGGCCGCAGGTACAAGGCACAGCCACAGCGGTCGCAGAAAGTGAAAGTCGGCAACGCTCGAGAGGACGCCCGTCATGACGTGCCCTCCGCGCTGATTCGGCCTGTCGTGGATGTGTCGTCGGGCGTGTCGCTGCTAGCGGCCGCAGACGGTGCACGTGTCACGTAGGCGGCATGCATCGCGAGTGCGATCTCGTATAGCAGCACGATGACGAGCGCGGCGCCCAGCGGCCACATGAACAGCTCTCGTTGCGGGCGCCACGAGAGCGTCTTGTGATCGTGTGGCGTGATCCGGTCCAGTGTGGCGTAAATCTCGGCGAGCGCCGACTGGTCGGCACCGAAGAAGTACCGCCCTCCGGTGACCTTGGCCATGCGCTGCAACAGTCCGAGATCCACGCGCGCTTCGCCTTGCGCGGCGGGGTCGCCGATGCCGACGGTATGGACGATCACCGATTGTTCGTGGGCGACGTCCGCTGCGCGATCGGGTGGCATGCGGCTAGCCGTGTCGTTGCCGTCGGTGAGTACGATCATGACCTTCTGCGGTGCTTCGCTGTGCTCGAACATCCGCACACCCAGTCCAATGGCGTCCCCCAGCGCCGTACTGTTGCCCGCCATGCCTGGCAGCATATCGTCAAGCAGCGTGTGGATCAGATCGTGATCCTGCGTGAACGGTGCGAGCGGATAGGCCGCGTCGCCGAAGATAACAAGACCGATGCGGTCGTCCGGGCGCTGCGTTACGAAGTCGCCAACGACCTGTTTGACCGCCTGCACGCGTGGGATGCGCTTACCCGACGCATCCGGAAAATCCGGCGTATCCATCGACTGAGAAAGGTCCAGCGCGAGCAGGATGTCGCGCGACGGCTGCATCTTCTCGATAGGCGCTTCCAGCAACTGTGGACGTGCGAGCGCGGTGACGACCAGTACCCATGCCACTGGGGCGAGGACATGTTGCACCCAGTTGCGGCGGGGCACCACGGCGCCTGCCGCCGGATGCAGGCCCGCCGCCTCGGCCACCTCTCCGAAGAACGGCAGCCGCACCGAGGGGCTTTCTTCCCGGTAGGGCGGCATCAACCACCACAGCAACACGGGCAATGGCAGCACGACGAAGGCCCATGGGTATTCAAACTGGAACATGATGGCGCTCGATCCAATCGCGGCAGGCGTGCACCAGCGCGTCGGTGCGTGGGGCGTCCCATTCCCGGCATAACGAATCGTCGGACCGATATTCGGCACTGGTCACGAGCGCCGCAATCGTGTCTGTCGCGGCACCCCGGTTGTCATGACTCGCACGCAAGAATGCCGCCCAGGCATTGCCCGTCAGACTGGCCACCGCCTCGCGTGGCCACGCGCTCAACGCCACGCGCTTGAGCAACGCTGCAATTTCACGTAATGCGCGTGCGCGACTCGCGATATCGGCATCAGCCGCGGCACTTGAATCGGGCAAGCGTAGTGCGATAGTCCACTGCTTCAACTGCGCCAACGCTTCGCGGCGGTAACGGTTGGTGCGATAACGCCGCCACGTTCGCCAAGCGAACCAGAGCAGCCCAGCCATCAGTATCACGGCAGCGACCGGCCAGCCGATCGTCTGCGGCGTCCATGAGGGCGCAGGCGTTGTCACGATATCGGCGAGCGCGCTCAGTGTCGGCATGTCGCCGGCTGGGGTGGCCGTCGCAGCAACGGCCGTCATCGCCCTGCCCCCGCCTTTGCGCGCCTGAAGCCATTGCCGTACGCGGGTTGTCCGCCCAGCAGACGCCGCACTTGGGCCGTCGTATCCTCTGCCGCTGAGAGCGGCAACATCGGCACGCCAATCGCTTCGTGCCAATCGACCAGATGCTTGCCGTGCGCGGTAAAGAAGTCGGCAATGCTGCGTCTGAGCGAGGTTTTGCCGAAGCTGAGCTCGACCTGTAATTCCCCGTCGCTCACGACGAGATTGCCCGACGTGGGCAGTGCACTCAGAAACGGGTCGTGCACCAGCACTGTGAGCACGTCGTTGCGTGCGGCGATGCCGAGCAGCCGTTCTCGAGTGGTCGCATCGTGGCCGTCGAAATCACTGATGACGATGATGAGGCTGTCGTGCGCCACCATGCGGGCGCATCGTTCCAGCGCGAGATTCAATTGCCCGGCTGACCGGCGCGTCGGCGTATCGGCGCGCAACGCGGCGTTGTGCCGGGCAATGCCGCCGAGCAGTTGTTCGACGGCCGCCCGGCTGCGCTTCGGGGGGAAGGTATCGATCGTCGTGTCGCCGAAGACGACACCGCCGACACGATCGCCATCGGCCAGCACACGCCACGCCGCCAACGCCGCCGCTTCGGCCGCCGTGACCGACTTCATCGCGCGGCGGCTGCCAAAGAACATATTGATGCGTTGATCGACGACGAGTACCACCGGCCGGTCCTTCTCCTCGGTGTACACCCGCACGTAAGGCTTGCCGGTTCGCGCCGTGACACGCCAATCCATGCTGCGAATGTCGTCGCCCGCAACGTATCGACGCAGTTCCTCGAACGCCAGCCCACGCCCGCGCACGCGTGAGCCGTGCCTGCCTGCCAATACGCTGTGTACCGGTTGGCCGGGTTGAAAGTGAAAGTCACGCGCCGCGCCTTCCAGCGCATTGAGGGCGGCAATGTCGATGCTCACGCCCGCAAGGGGCGTCTCAGAGGTCAAATCCTCGGTCATATCGGGATGCCGGTTCAGGTGACCGCGACCCGCTCGACGAGCCGGTCGATCGCAGCGTCCGCGTCGATACCTGCCGCGTGCGCTTCGTACGAGAGGATCAAGCGGTGACGGAACACGTCGTGCACGATGGCTTGCACGTCCTCCGGAGTTACATAGTCGCGTCCTCTCAGCCACGCAAAGGCACGCGCCACCTTGTCCAGCCCAATGGCGCCACGAGGGCTGACCCCCACCTGAATCCACCGGCCCAACTCGTCGTCCAGCGTACTGGCGACGCGCGTAGCCTGTACCAGCGCGACGAGATAACGCTCGACAGGATCGCTCACATGAACTTCGTGAATTTCATTGCGAGCCCCGAGAATGACCGCCGGGGCGAGTCGCAAGACGTTCGCCGACGCCGAGACTTCGGCCTCTTCCGAGCGCGCCAGCCGTACGATCGCCTGCTCGGCATCCTGCTGCGGATAGCCAACGCTGATGTGCATGAGAAAGCGGTCCATCTGCGCTTCAGGTAGCGGGTACGTGCCCTCTTGTTCGATCGGGTTCTGGGTGGCCATGACCAGAAACAGCGGATCGAGTTTGTGGGTCACCCCGCCCACGGTCACCTGCCGCTCCTCCATCGCTTCGAGCAATGCGGCCTGAACCTTAGCGGGTGAGCGGTTGACTTCGTCGGCGAGGACGAGATTGGCGAAGATCGGACCGGCCTGAAATCGGAACTCGCCTTTACCGCCTTCCGAGAAATAGACCTCGGAGCCTGTGATGTCCGAGGGCAGCAGGTCCGGTGTGAACTGAATACGTGAGAGGCGAGCATCGAGATGCCGGGCCAGCACCTTGATAGCGCGGGTTTTCGCGAGACCGGGCAATCCCTCGACCAACAAATGGCCGTTGGCGAGCATGCCCAGCAACAACCGTTCGATCATCGCCTGCTGACCGACGATGGCTTCGCCCATCGCTTGCTGAAGTAAGAGAACGTCGTCGTGATAGCTCATGTGCCGATACTCTTCTTGGACGTCGCCGTTTGCGGTTCGGCTTGACGCGCCGCCGATCGGCCAATGAACCATGCGAAATACGGATTGTCAGGATCGGCGCCCACGGCGGCGGCGATATGTTCCGCCCACGCCCGACGATCCCCCCGATAGGCGTCAAGACCCGCGCGGTAGAACGTGTGAAGCACTTCCCGCTCTGCCCGGATGCCGCGCCACATCGCGTCGTCCGCCCCGCGCAACGGCGGATCGCTTTGGAGCGCCATCAGGTTGGTCAGCGTTTGGGGAAAGGCGTCACGCTTCACCCATCCGGCGTATTCGATGCGCGGACGATCATCGGTCACCGGCAGTGCATCGGCGGCATACCACTCCAGCCCTGCCCGATCCGTCACCCAGGTGGCGAGCAAGGCCTCGGCTGAGCGTACGCCGACGGCCTGAAGCGCATCTCGCGTCTTCGGCTCGGCAAAGCGGCGCTGTATGCGCTGCACGTCGAGGTCCAAAGGCGTGAGCGAACCGATCAGCATGGTTTCGTGCAGCTCCGTGGTCCACAGCGAGGCGTACGGGAACACGTCGAGAAAGCTGCGCACGAGCGAGCGCGTGTCTTCGTCGTTCTGCGTGGGCAGCGGCAGCCATTGCGCAACTAACCCGCCGGGTTGCAGGCGTTTGGCAGCCAGATGGTAGAAGTCCGTCGAGTACAGGCTTGCGACACCTGCGGCAGACGGGGGCGGCGGCTCCAGCGTGATCAAGTCGTAGGCCTGCTGACTTTGCAGCAACTCCCGGCGGCCGTCGCGCAGTCGAATATCGACACGCTTGTCGGACGCGACGTCGAAATTGCCGGAAAAGTTCGGCGCAGCACGAGCGACCGCAGGGAGCAGCTCGGCGACGACACGGTATTGAAGGCCCGGATAGGCCAGCATGGCACCTGCCGTGATCCCCGTGCCGAGTCCGATGACCAGCGCAGACTTCGGCTCGCCGTTGTGCACGATCAACGGGAGCAACGTCTGCAACCGCATGTAGCGCAGCGACGTCATCGCGTCACCGGAGTTGGAAACGCCCTGAATATAGAGACGCCGGAAGGTATTCGACGACGAGCGCTGTTCGAGCACGGCCACGGTGGCCCCTTTGCCCTCCTCGTAGAACACGGCATCGCCGCCGCGCGACTGGGTCAACAGCGAGGCGAAGCGCTCGGGCGAAGCACCCATCGCCGCCACGACGACGGCGGCGGTAAGCGCCGGGACCAGCCAGCGCGAACGCGTACGCATGCCCTCGCCCCGCCACACGGCCAGTAATCCGATCGCGCACGCGCTGCCGGCCAATACCGTGAGCGTGCGAACAAGCCCGATCGAGGGCACAAGCACGAACCCGGCGAGTGCCGAGCCGGCGATGCCGCCAACGGTATTCCACGCCACCACGCGTCCGACATCCGTCCCCACACGGGAACGGTCGACGCCGATGCGCAGGACGAACGGAAAAGCGGCCCCCAGCAGCAACGTCGGCACAAAGACAATGCAGAGGGCAGCGAGTGCGAAGCTGGCATACATGGCCAAAGAGGTTTGCGACGTCGCTGCCACCACCCACGCCTGAAGTGCCAACTGTGTGCGTATCAGCCACCCGCCGAGCAGCACCGTTTCCAGCAACGCAACGAGTCCGGCCGCACTCACCAGCGCACCAAACGCGCTCCATGGATCTCGCACCCGGTCGGCAAAACGGGCCGCTGCCGCGCTGCCGAGTGCCAACCCGGCAAGATAAGTGGCGAGTACCACCGAAAACGCGAAGGTTCTCGTGCTCATGAATTGCACGATGCTTTGCGACCAGACCACTTCGTAGCCCAACGCGATGCCACCGGCAACGGCGTATAGGGCTAGCGCAAGACGCGCTTGGTTGCGGGCCGTGTCCTCTGGCGCAACCACAGCCGGGGCGTTGGAGACTTGTGCGCGGGCGCTTTCTTCGGCGAAGCGGCGGGAAAACCGCCACGCCAGCAGCGCGGCAAGGCCGTTCAAGCCACCGGCCACCAGTGCACTGCCGGTCATGCCGAGCGACGGAATCAACACGAAGCCGGCAAGTAACGTGCCGGCGATGGCGCCGACGGTGTTCGCCGCATAGCATCGTCCGCCCGCGCGCCCGATCCCGTCAGTGGGCGTAGTGACCAAACGCATCATCACCGGCAACGTGCCGCCCATGCCGATGGCCGGGACGATCACCAGCGCGAGCGGAAGCCCCCACGCGAGTGCGCCAAGGTGGGCGTCCAGCCATGCAAACGGCGCGGCGGCATACGGGAGCACGAAGGTTGCTGCCACGCCGAGCAAAAGGACGGCGCATTCGAGTTGTGCATAGAGCCGAAGCGGATTCGGCAGTCGGTCGGCAATCCTGCCGAAGTACCAGCCGCCGAGGGCCAAGCCGCCGAAGAACGCCCCCACCACGAGCGCCACCGCGTGAACATCCACGCCGACGACGAGGGAGAGCTGCCGAATCCAAACAATTTGATAGATCAGTCCCGCCGCGCCGGACATGAACAACAGCATCGCGGCGACTACCGCCGCACTCAACCGGCTTGGCCGGCCCAGCCGGCTTTGTTCGCGCGCATGCACCGCCGCCTTCGCGACGGCTTTCGAGGCTTTTGAGGCGCTAGTCAACGAAGGGCTTGCCGGGGTGCTTCGCATAGGTCTGCCTTGGTAGAGCGGCGGACGACCGAGGCAATCGGCCGTCCGCCCGGGAACTACGAAGTGATGCGTTGCCTGACTTCTAGCGCACTACTTCGACGCCTTCTTGCTCATCGCTGCCGCGATTTGCTTGTCGACCTGCTCGCGCACCTGATCGATGCTGAAACTGGCCGGATGCTGGCTCGGCGGATAGTCGACGAACGTCTGGAGGAACGCACTGGCTTTGGCGGTGCCAAGGAAGACCAGATAGTCGTTCTTCACGGCCCAATCGTTGTATTGATCGGAGACGATGTCCGCGCGCTCGTATGGATCCATCCGCAGGTTGAACATCTTAGGCACTCGCATGCACGTGAACGGTTGTTGCCAGACAGCGAACCCGCCAGGGTATTTCATCTCGCAGTAGACGATCTTCCAGTTGCCGAAGCGCATCCCTACGAGCACCCCGTCGTCGTTGAAGTAATAGAACTCGTCACGCGCGCCTTTGTTCGCCTGACCGGTGAGATACGGCAACTGGTTGTAGCCGTCCAGATGCACCTTGAACGTCGTGCTGCCCACCGATGAGCCCTTGAGCAGCTTGTCCTTAATGCCGGCGTCGCCTGCGGCCGCCACCAGTGTCGGGAACCAGTCCATGCCGGAGAACATTTCGTTGCTGACCGTGCCCGGCTTGATCTTGCCCGGCCAACGCACGATGGCAGGTACCCGGAACGCCCCTTCCCAGTTCGAGTCCTTTTCGCTGCGGAACGGTGTCGTCGCCGCATCGGGCCAGGAGAACTGGTTCGGACCGTTATCGGTCGTGTACACGACGATGGTGTTATCCGCAATCTTCAGGTCATCGAGCGTCTTGAGCAGCTTGCCGACGTCGCCGTCGTGCTCGACCATGCCGTCGGCGTACTCGTTGCCCTCCATGCCGCTTTGGCCCTTCATCGAATCACGCACGTGCGTGAACATGTGCATGCGCGTGGTGTTCATCCAGACGAAGAACGGCTTGTTCGCCTGCACCTGCTTCGTGATGAAGTTTTGCGCCGCGGCCGTCGTCTCGTCGTCGATGGTCTCCATGCGCTTGGTCGTGAGCGGGCCGGTATCTTCGATCTTGCCGTCGGCGGTGCTGTGCAGCACGCCTCGCGGCGTCATGGCCTTGACCATCGGGTCGTTCTTGTCTTTCGGCCAATACGGGCGCTGAGGTTCCTCTTCGGCGTTGAGGTGGTAGAGGTTGCCGAAGAACTCATCGAAACCGTGTTTGGTCGGCAGATATTCGTCGCGGTCGCCGAGGTGGTTCTTACCGAACTGCCCGGTGGCATAGCCCATGGACTTGAGCACTTGTGCCATGGTGACGTCACGATCCTGCAAACCGACGGTCGCCCCCGGCACACCGACTTTCGACAAACCGGTGCGCAGCGGCGATTGGCCGGTGATGAACGACGACCGGCCCGCAGTACAACTGTTTTCTGCGTAGTAGTCGGTAAACATCATGCCCTCACGGGCAATCCGGTCGATGTTCGGCGTCCGGTAACCCACCACGCCCATGCTGTACGCGCTGATGTTTGTCTGGCCGATGTCGTCGCCGAAAATCACGAGAATGTTGGGCTTTGCACCGCTATTGCTCGCAGTGGCCGCCGGCGCTGTTCCCCCGGATGTCTGCCCCGCCGCCGCCGGCAGGTTCGATTCGGCCGGCGGTTGCGCAGGTGTTGCGTTGGCGTTCGCTGCATTCGTTGCATTCGTTGTTGCATCAGGTGCCGCAGCAGCTGCCGGGGCTGCCGATGACTGGGGAGCCTGTGTCTTCTGTTCGTCCGACTTTCCGCACCCGGCTAACACTGCGACCGCCAGCGCCAGTACTGCCAGAGCACCGCGTGGGATACGCGCATGCCCACTGAAGCTTCGCATTGGAATCATTACTGCCTCCACAGGAATTGTGGCGGCCACCGGCCGCCGGAACATGCTGACTTGCCCGTTTGCCTTCGTCTGTCCGTGCTCGTTCGCCCCTCGCTCGATGGCATCGTTCAGTCGGCTGGGCCACTGCGGCTAGCGACGGCGGTGCCGCGACGCAAGGCGGCCCACTGCGCGTCGTCCATGACGAGGCGGAAGCCCAGATGCGACATGCTGTTATAGGGATCGGTGCCGCGCCGGGCGCTAGGCCGGTAGCTGAGGCAGTAGTCGACGTTGCAGAGGAAGGAGCCGCCGCGCGTCACACGCTTCGGTGCATCCACTGGCACGCCCGGTTCGCTGGGGTCCCAAGACGCGAGCGGCCCGGTAGGATCGACGATGGCTTGTTTTTGTCCTGCCTCACGCCGGAATTGGTCGGCGCGATACCAGTCGGCGACCCATTGCCACGCATTGCCCGTCATATCGGATAAGCCGTAGCCGTTGGGCGGAAACGTGCCCACTGGGCTCGTGTCGACAGCGCCTCCGGCTTTCGGGCTGACGACCGGGAACGGCCGGTTCTGCTGCCCCTGCCAGACGTTGGCCATCTGTTTGCCGTCGGGAGTGAACTGTTCGCCCCACGCGTAGGTGGCTTGCTCCAGACCGCCGCGCGCCGCAAATTCCCACTCCGCTTCGGTCGGCAGCCGCTTGCCGACCCATTTGGCGTAAGCCTGTGCGTCTTCGTATGAGACCTGCACGACGGGGTGGCTATCTTTGCCTGCGATCGACGTGCCGGGGCCGCCCGGATGCTGCCAATTCGCGCCGGGCATGTACCGCCACCAGCGGGAGTAGTCCTGCAACGGCACCGGTGCCGACGTGCCCACAAAGACCATCCCGCCTGCCACCATCGCACTGTCTGGCGGACGCGGGGTGCCGGGTGGGAGTTGAACGCGCAACGTCTCCCATTCGGGTTTGCGTTCTGCCGTGGTGACATAGCCCGTCGCCTCGACGAACTTGCGGAACTCGGCGTTCGTGACGTGATGCGTATCCATCCAGAAACCATGCACGCGTGCCTGATGCGCCGGACGCTCATTGGCCTGTGCCAAACGGCTGTCGCTTCCCATCAGGAACTGGCCACCCGGGATATGGACCATGCCGACCGGTCCGCGCACGCCGTCGCCGCTCACGACCGTCGGCACGGTGGGTGCCGCCGTCCGGATTTTCCAGACCGTTCCGGCCGCCACTGCCATGACGACGGCCGCCAGAACAATGAGCTTGCCGTATGGGGGAGTCCACTGCGTGGCAACACGCTTCGCAGTGCCGCCATTTTTGGAGGATTGCGACGGTTTGGCGCGGGCGCTTGATCCAGTGCGGTTGGCGTCGAGGTAAGGCTTCATTCAACACCTCATAGTGAAGGCGGAAGGAATCTTCGGCCCGGTGAGGGCATCATCTTTTCATCGTCAACGAGGCGCAATCCGGGGTGGGGGCAACGCCATTGCCCTTTCGGGCAATGGCCGCGTCCGGCGCGCCGCTGTGGCTTTATTTGTTGGGGGCCGGGGTGGTTTCGAAGGGGAAGATCGTCGTCCAGTCTTTCTTCATGCTGACAACGACCCATCCTGCCCGCGTGGCCTGATCCCAGGCTTTGTCGAGCTTCGCGGTGTGCGAGGCGCGGTCGTAGGCGAACTCGCGCACGCTGTCGTCGTGATGAATCAGCACGCCCAGTGAGGGGCCGTCGCCGCCAGTGGTGTATTCGATCATTTCCCGGTCGCCATCGGAATTGCCGATGGCGAGCACGGGCCGCCGTCCGATCGCCCGGAAGATGCTGACGGGTTTCACGGGGCCGTCGTCGAATACGTCGAAGCCGGGCTTGCGGATCAGCGCCGGCTTGCCGTCGCGCGCTTGGTATTGGAGCTTCTCCTGACTGCCGACAATTCGCTCCGACGGAATACCGTAGGCGTCGCTCGCCCATACGCGCATGAATTCGGCGGTGCCGCCCGAGACGATCCATATCTGGAAACCGTTGGCGCGCAGCAACGCCAGCAGTTCGCGTTGCGGCTGGTAGATCAGATCCGTATAGGCGCGGCCAAATCTGGGGTGCTTCGCTCGGGCCAGCCAATCACGAATGGAAGCTTCGTACACCTCGGTCGACATACCGCTATTGGCTTCGGCGATCAGCGCAAATGCGTCTTTTTTGTTGGCGGCGAGCGCTGCGACGTCGTTGGTCATCAACGCTTTGAATGCCGGACGCTTCTTCCACTCGGGGTGGTCCGGCGCTGCCGCCTTGACCTGATCGATCATGAAGATCAACTGAAACGGTATCGGCTGCTCGCTCCATAACGTGCCGTCGTTATCGAACACCGCAACGCGCGATTCGACGGGGAGAAACGTCGGCGCGCCCACTCGGGTAACGTCGCTGACAAACTTGAGGATGGTGTCACGCGAGGGGCCATCGCGCCATGACGGCAACGATGCGGCCACCGGATCGACCGGCGTAAGGGGTGCAACCGAATGCACCTCCGCCCGTGTGGTAGCCGTCGCCTCGGGCGGCGTGGCGGCACCGGGAGAATTGGCACACCCGCCAACTGCCGTGACACCGCATGCGGCCGCCAGTGTCATCGAGAGAATTCGGCGCAGGATAAATCGATGTCGAAAAATGGTTGTCATTGGCTATCTCCACCGGCGAGTAAAAGACCACAAAAATCATTCTCTGTGATCGCCATTGCCAACGACATAGGGGTTTCGGGCAAAAAACCGATTTCACTTTGCAGAAAACAGTTCGTTAATACGAACGATCTGGCAAGCCAACCCTAGGAGACACGCGGGTTTTGGCTAAATCACGCCGACGGCAGTTCAGGTTAAACCAAATGTCTTTACGGAATTACGCTAAGGTGCTATCAATTGCTCATTGCTAGATATTCGTGATTCTAGAGAAACCCATCTTCGATTTTTCGGCCGACAATAATTTATTAAATTTAATTGGGTAATTTAAATTACTCGAATAGGAATTATTCCTACAAGGCGACGGAATATCGATAACCCCGGGGGAAATTCTTAACGAATCGCGTACTACGCGGAGATGCCATGAACGCATGTCGTGAATCGGTGGTGCATGTCGTCGACGATGACGCCTCCCTGCGCACAGCGCTCACGCGCCTGCTGGCCGCATCGGGTTATGACACGAAGGAATATGCGTCTGCGGGAGAGTTTCTGGTCAGCGACCCGGATGACCGTCCGGGCTGCGTGCTATTGGACCTCGAGCTCGGCGGCCCGAGCGGTCTCGACTTGCAGCGTGCCTTGCGCCGTCAGACACCGGCTTTGCCGGTCGTCTTCATGAGTGGCTATGGTGACGTCGCACGCTCGGTGGAAGCGATGAAGGCCGGCGCCGTAGACTTTCTTATCAAGCCGTTCGGGCGCGACTCGCTGGTCGGTGCGGTGGAAACGGCGCTGAGTCTCGTGCAGAGACCATCGTCTACCCCAGCGGCCGACTCGGTGGAATCTGCGCTCAGCAGCAGAGAACAGGTCGTGCTGAAAGGCATTGCCAAGGGACTGCGCAATAAGGAGATTGCGGCCGAGCTGTGCCTGTGCGAGCGAACGATCAAGACGTGCAGGGCCGAACTCATGCGCAAGTTCAGCGCCACATCGTTGGCGGAACTGATCCGCAACGCCGACAGGCAGCCAGCACCCCATGTGGCACAGATGTCGTGAGCAGTCGTCTCGCCCGTAAGCTCCGAGCCGCAATAACACTGGCGGTCATTGCCTCGTGCGGACTCGTTGCGCCGGATGCAAGCTGCGCCGAGCCGCCCAAGGTGGTCTTGCTCACGGGCAGCGATCCCATGCAAGCGGCGACGTTGATGCAAACACAGGCGATCCGCGCCGTATTGAACGACGCGTTGCCGCTCGGCGCAGAAACGTTTCTCGACAGCGTGGACGGCCATCGCTTCAGCGCTGCGCTTCTGACGCCGGAGCTTTTTGCGCTGCTGCGCAAGAAATACGAAGGTCAGCACATCGATCTCGTGATCGCCATCGGCAACTACGCCGCCGAATTCGCGCGCGCGCACCACGACGCCATCTGGCCCGACACGCCGGTTCTCGTCACGAGCGTGCCCGACGCGTGGCTAAAGATGAGCGGCGCGTTCCCGTCGACATTCGTCGTGATCCCCTACCGCATCGAGATCGATAAGACGCTTGCCATCGCGCAAAGACTTCAGCCGGATGCCACCCGTCTGGTTGTCATCGGCGGGAGCGCTACGCTGGATCAGCACTTCTCGGACGAAATTGTCGACGCGGCACAAGCCAGCGACAAAAGGTGGGACTCGATCGAGCGATGGGAGGGGCTGCCGGTGCCGGAGTTGCAAAGCCGTCTAGCTAAGCTCGATAAACGCGACAGCGCTGTACTCTACGGCACACAGTATCTGGACCGTGACGGCAGACGTTACTTTCCTTTCGAAGTCGTGAACAAGATTGCGAACGACGCGCCGGTGCCCATTTATGGCTGGTACGCCAGCTACCTTATTCAGGGGGCTGCCGCCGGCGCGGTGCAAGACCTGGAAGAGAACGGCCGCATGACCGGCACAATCGCGGCCCGTATGCTTTCAGGCGGCAAGCCTTGGCGTCCCGATGTTACTGGGCGAGCGCTCCCTGCCCGCTGTATGGCCAATGTCGCGGTCCTTAAACGCCTCGGTATCTCCGAGCGGTCGCTGGGGCGCGATTGCAAATGGCTCAATGCCCCCCTTCCCCCATACCGGGAGTATTGGAAGGAGATTGCGATCATTCTCTTCGTGATCGGCGCGCAGGCCTTCACCATCTTCGCCATGCTCCGGCAGCGGCGCGAACGGCGTGCTGCCGAGCGAGAGGCCGCGACACGCCGCGCCGATCTCACGCGCGCGTCGCGTATCGCCACCGTCGGCGAGCTGAGCGCCTCCATCGCCCATGAGGTCGGCCAACCGCTCGGGGCCATTCTCAGCAATGTGGATGCCGCCGATCTGATGATGCAAAGTGCTGGGCACAGCGACACCGAGCTTCAGGAAATCTTGAGCGATGTCCGACGCGACGCGCTACGTGCGAACGACGTCGTTGTCCGCTTGCGAACGCTGCTGCAAAAGCAGGCGATAACGTTCACGCCTGTGGCCTTCGACACCGTGCTCGAGCGGGCGACCGCGCTCGTACGGCCTGAAGCTCGCCGTCGTGGCATCGTCTTGCGCACGGTATTCGGCGCACACGACGCCGAAGTTCTGGCAGATCAAGTGCAGTTGCAACAAGTGCTGCTTAATTTGTCGATCAATGCCATGGATGCGATGGAAAACGCGGAGCAGGAAGATCGGGAACTTGCCATCAGCACCCGTATCGCAGACGACGGCGTCGAACTCGTCGTCGCCGATCGGGGCCTTGGTATTGCGGAGGAAACCGTCGATCAGCTATTCGAGGCCTTTTACACGACAAAGGAGCGTGGCACGGGGCTCGGGCTGTCTATCGTGCGCTCCATTGCCGAAGCGCATCGGGGAAGCGTGTTCGCTCGCAGCCGGACCGGCAAAGGGACCGAATTCATTCTCTGGCTGCCGCTGGCACCGGCGATGCCCGGACCGGCGTATCGCCGCGATCCCGAAGAAGCGAGCGCCTGAGCATCGGCACTGCCCTCAGTCGCCCGCGCTCCTCCCGCTCCTCCCGCTCATCGCGCTCATCGAGCCTGTCGTACGGGTCAGTTGACCGGTCGAACCGAGCTCACATACGTCGCGATATCGTCCAGTACCGGCGAGAACTGCCTGACCGGGTTGCCGAGCGCGCCCACCAGCAATACGTGTCCCAGCTTGTAGTGACGGACTTCCACGTCATCGCCCGCGGCGCGCAGCCGCTGGGCGAAGCGCTCGGTATTGCCGGGATCGACGACGCTGTCGCTGTCCCCTACGCCTAGCCACATGGGGGGCTCGCGGCCCGTCACGAAGTGGATCGGCTGGCTTGCCTCTCTTACCGGCTCGGGGAATATCTTGCGCAATACGTCGCTCTCCAACGGCAGAAAGTCGTAGGGGCCGGCAAGACCGACTACGCCCGCAATCTCGTTCTGCGTCATCCCCCATTCGCTGAGATAACGCGGATCGGTCGCCAATAGCGCAACGATCTGCGCGCCCGCCGAATGGCCCATCAGAATCAGACGCCCGGTATCGCCCCCGTAAGCCTGCGCATGATCTCTCGTCCAACGGACTGCCAACGCCGCGTCTTCCATGAACCCCGGGAATACCACCTCCGGATACGTCCGATAGTCCGGCACGATCACCAGAAATCCGCGCGACGCCAGCGCCTCGCCGACAAACCGATAGTCGGCGCGCTCCCCGTTCTGCCAGCTTCCGCCATAGAAGAACACCACAACGGGGGTGCCCGCCGATGAGGTTGCGCGCTGTGTCGGCACGTAGACGTCGAGCCGCTGGCGATCGGACGGCCCGTAGGCAAGGTCTGTCGACGCCTGATAGGTAGATCGCGGCGTCAGCGCGTTCACCAGATAGGCGGGACTGCACGCGGTAAGGGCCGCCCCTGCTGAGACGGCCAACAGCAGCTTGCTGAGCAAGGTGCCTGTCATTTTGACTCCCATGCCTTCGGTTGATGACGTGCGGATTGGATCACCGGATCACTGGATCACCGGGCAACTGGACACCTTCGCGCGCGCCCATGCGCAAGCCGGCCGGTATCCGCGACATCCGGCGCACAGGATCGAATACGTACCGGACCGGCATTCGGATGCGGGGGGCGCGAAAAAAGGTCGATTTTCTTGATAGCGTCTGCATCCGCCGGGCCGTGCCGCTCGTATACACACGCATTGATACACACGCATTGCACGCATCCGATTCCGGAGACCCTATGCTGCGAAACGCTTTGCTGGTATTCACTGCGAGCGCGGTCTTGCTGCTGAGCGCCTGCTCGGGCGCGCCCGCCAACCCGAATCCCCTCGCGAATACACCGCTACAGGTGGTGCCCGTCGACCTGTCCCGCTATATGGGACGCTGGTACGTGATCGCCAATATCCCGTACTTTGCCGAACGAGACTTCGTCGGCAGCCGCGCCGAGTGGTATCTGCGCGACGACGGCCGGATCGACGACCACTTTTACGGGCGGAAGGATGGTTTCGACCAGCCGGAGCGCCACTACCAATTCCTCGACAGCGTAGTGCCGGGCAGCGGCGGCGGGCGCTGGAGCGTGCGCCTCTTCTGGCCGATTTACGTCTCGCAACTCACCTTGTATGTCGATCCGGACTATCGCTACACACTGCTCGGCTACCCCGACAAGTCGCTTGGCTGGGTCTTCTCGCGCGAACCTGTGATGGACGACGCCACTTATCGCGGGTTGCTGGCGCGCTTTGAGGCGATGGGTTACGACACGTCCCGTTTTCGACGGGTGCCGCAGGTGAGCGAGCAACTTGGGCAGCCGGGCTTCGCTTCGCCCGGTGATAAGGACTGACGCGTGATCCCGACTTCAGCACCATCGGCCTTCCGCCACGCTTTCGCCCGGCGCGGCGTCGCGATCTCGATCGTATGCATGGCGTCCCTGATCGGCACATTCTCGGCTTCCCCCGCGCAGGCCGGGTGCCGCGATGACATTGCCGGGGCTCGCCACATCGGTGCCGGAGAATTCTGCGTGCTGGGCTTCTGCCTTTACCGGGCCGAGCTTTGGGCGCCGAAGCCGCCCGTTACCGCTATTGCACCGACGTCGTCCGATATCCCGTTTGCCCTCTCCCTGACCTACGAACGCAGCCTCAGCGGCGCCCGCATTGTCTCCACGGGCATCGACGAGATTCAGCGACTGGCGACACAGCCGATCGCTGATGCAACGCTGTCGGCTTGGCGCGACGCAATGCGACGGGCGTTCGGCGATGTGTCGCGCGGGGACGAACTTTGCGGCGTCTATCTACCGGGGCGTGGGGCGCGGTTCTATCTCAACGGCAGCCTGTCGGCGGAAATTGACGATCCCGCTTTCGCGCAGGCGTTCTTCGGTATCTGGCTCGACCCGCGCACCCGCGCGCCGTCGCTTCGCAAGCAACTGCTCGGGGGCACCTGATTTAGTGAATTTTGATTCGTCTGCATCCAAACCAGCATCTCGTGTGTAGAGAAGGTAGCGACCCGATATTCAGGGCGCCAAACGACTCGATCCGACACAGGAGTTTTGCCATGATGCGCATAGTCTCAGTCAGCTTCGCCGCCTCCACCCTGCTCGCCGCTTGCGCCCAGAACATGCCGATGGCTGGCATGTCAGGTACGACCGCTCCGGTGGCAGCAGCCGTCAAAGTCCCCGACGGCCACACGATTGCCCTGCAAACGGTCGGCAAGGGCGAAATTCTTTACGAATGCCGGGAAAAGAAAGACGCCGCAGGCCAGTGGGAGTGGACCTTCATCGGCCCCGATGCCGTGTTGACTGACCGGAGTGGCAACGCCGTCGGCAAGTACTATGGCCCGCCCGCGACGTGGGAATCCAATGACGGTTCGAAAGTAACGGCCACACAGGTTGCGGTATCGCCCGCCGGTGCGGGCAGCATCCCGCTGCAACTGGTCAAGGCGAACCCCGCCTCCGGCCCCGGTGCCATGCAGGGCGTCACCTATATCCAGCGGCTCGCCACCCAAGGCGGGGTCGCACCGACGTCCGCTTGTGCGACGGCAACGAAGGGGGCCAAAGAAAAAGTGAAGTACCAAGCCGACTACATTTTCTGGAAAGCCGCTTGACACATCCATGAGCCACGGGCATTTTGCGGAAGACGTAGTCGATCTGTATTGGCGTGCTGCGACATATCGCCGATGGTTTCCGAGAGGTGCCCGTGCACGACGAGAAGGATGATTTTGACTACGAATCATTGATTGCCGCGTGCGGCGGCAAAGATCGTCAGGCGCTTCAGCGGCTTTATGAGCGCGACGGCGCCTATCTTCTCGGCGTGGCCCAGCGCATCGTGCGCGACCGGCAGTTGGCCGAAGACGTCCTGCACGATGCCTTCGTCAGCCTCTGGACCAACGCGGCCAGCTTCGATGCTGCGCGTGGCTCAGGACGCGGCTGGCTTTTCAGCATCGTGCGTCATCAGGCGCTGAATGCGATTCGAGGCCGGCAGCGTGAGATCGACGTGGACGACGAAACCCTCGATGCCCATGTGAGTGCCGATGCCATGCATGCGGAAGCTTCGAATTCATTTTCGGTCGATCCCCTGATGCTGGGCCGCCTCGGCCAATGTCTGGAACGACTCGACGAGTCGCCGCGTGCCAGCATTCTTCACGCCTATCTCGACGGCTATACCCACAGCGAAATCGCCGAGCGGCTGCGCTCGCCGCTGGGCAGCGTCAAGGCGTGGGTGCGGCGCGGTCTGCAATCGCTGCGTGAGTGCATGGGATGACGCCAGAAGAACTTAACGCGCTCGATGATCTCGCCGGCGAATACGTCGTCGGCACCTTGCCATGGGCGCAGCGGCAAGCGGTGCAAACGCGTCTGCGCAGTGAGCCCGTGTTGGCCGCCAAAGTCGCCGAATGGGAAGCACGGCTCCAGCCGCTGGCCGACACAGTGGCGCCCTTGGCACCATCAAAACAGCTTTGGCCGAGAATCCGCAAAAGCACATCGGTCACTGACGTCGAAGGGTGGCGCCGCTGGTGGAACGACGTGCGTTTCTGGCGCACCAGCGCCCTTGCCGTGTCGTTCGCCACGGTGGTGCTTGCGGTGGTGCTCGGCGTCCAACTGCGCGCGCCTGCGCCGGTGCCGCAGTTTGTCGTCGTGCTCATGTCGCCGCAGGACAAGACCCCGGCATGGCTGGTGCAAGTCGGTGCCAACCGGAAACTGCGCCTGATACCGCTGAAGTCGCAGGAAGTGCAGCCCGCCAAGGCGTTGCAGTTCTGGACCAAGGCCGATGGCTGGTCTGCGCCGATGTCGTTGGGGCTGGTACAAGCGGGAGAATCGTTGGAAATCTCACTCGACCGCTTGCCGCCGATGCAGCCCAATCAACTGTTCGAGATCACGCTTGAGCCGCCCAACGGTTCGCCGATCGGGCGTCCGACGGGGCCGATCCTGTCTATAGGGCGCGCGGTACCGACGACGTGACGCCATCGACCGGCGTCACGGGAAAGTGCAGGCGGAACTCGGTCCCGGCAATGGCATCGCTGGTCGCCGTCACCGAGCCGGCATGCAGTTCCATGATCGATTTGACGATAGCAAGCCCCAAGCCAGTGCCCGTGGATCGCGCGGTTCCGGCGTTGTGGCGCGATGGGTCCACGCGATACAAGCGGTCGAAGATTCGGGGCAGGTGCACTTCGGGAATGACATCGCCCTGATTGTGCACGGCAATGTCAGCGCCGTCCGGAGAGGACGAGCAACGAATCGATAGCGTGCTGCCCGGGCGCGAGTGGCGAATCGCATTCGTCAGCAAGTTGGCGAGTGCGCGGCGCACCAACCCTCGGTCGACGGCACCCGTCGCGTTGCCGCTCACCTGAATCGTCAGACCACCCTCCTCGGCCATCGGCGCAAAGTCCTCGGCAATCGACGATGCCAATTCGTGCAGCGCCGTGGGCTCCCGCTGCAATTTCGCGTGAGCGGAATCGGCGCGCGCCAGAAATAGCATCGACGTGATCATGTGCGACAGCCGCTCGCACTCCTCGATGTTCGACGCGAGAATTGCTTTGTACTCCGCCGGCGTGCGCTCCCGCGACAGGGCAACCTGCGACTCGCCCATCAGGTTCGATAGCGGCGTGCGCAGGTCATGCGCCAAATCGGAGGAGAACTGTGAAAGCCGCGTGAACGAATCGTTCAGCCGGGCGAGCATGCGATTGAATGCGTGCGACAGGTCGCGCAGTTCTGCCGGGGTGTCGTCGTCGGCCAGTGGCTGGCCAAGGCGTTCGCTCGACACTTGCTCCGCCGCCTGCGTCAGCGTACGCAAGGGTTTCAGCCCGATGGTCACCAGCCAGTACGCCATGGCGGCGACCAGCAGCGTGCCAACGATCAACGCCACCAAGGCCGTGAGCGCGAAGCTGGCCAGCACGTTGACCTGCTCTCTCGGGTCGAGCTGCACCACGATCATGACGTGCTCGCCACCTTGTCCGATGACGTCGTCCGCCGCCACATAACGCAACCGGACGCCCAACTCAGCGTTCGCGATCTTCTGAACATGGCGCTCATGCGGAATGCTGCGACTATCGACATAAGTCAGCGCCGTCGCCGGGGCGCGATAGCCCCGACTCGCGATCAACGTCTTGCCGCTCGCGTCGAGCACGGCAAAGTCGAGGTTCTGATGCCCATGCGTCGCGTCATACCAGCGGCGCGGATTCGCACCGATCTCCGACTTGTTCGTGATGCCTCGCAGCTCCGAGCGCAGCGAACTGACCGTGCCGAGAAGGTCCTGATGGGCGCGGGCGCGCAGCTGTTCCGCCAGTGCGAAGTACAGATACAAGCCCATGAGCGCCAGCACGGTGAACATGCAACCCGCGATAAACAGCGTGAGTCTGGCGCGCATCGACCGGGCATGCCGCAGCGGTTCCGCAGCGTTCGTCATGATTCGCGGGGCTCGCGAAGTTCCAGCACGTAGCCCATGCCTCTGACGGTGTGAATCATCTTCGTGGCAAACGGATCGTCGATCTTGGCGCGCAAACGGCGCATCGTCACGTCGACGATATTGGTGTCGCTGTCAAAATTAACGTCCCACACCTGCGACGCAATCAGGCTTCTCGGCAGAATCTCGCCGTGGCGGCGCATCAGCAACGCCAGCAGCAGAAACTCCTTGGCCGTCAGCGTAATGCTCGTGCCTTGGCGCACCGCTTTGTGGCCGAGCAGATTCAATTCGAGATCGCCGATCTGCAAGACGTCGGGCTCGCGCGTGCGCCCGCGTCGCAAGAGGGTCCGCACGCGCGCCAGCAACTCGGCAAACGCGAACGGCTTCGTCATATAGTCGTCGGCGCCCAGATCAAGCCCCTTGATGCGCTCGTCGAGGTCGTCGCGCGCGGTCAGAAACAGCACCGGCGTGTGGCGTCGCGTCCGGAGTTCGGCCAGCACCTGCCAGCCGTCCTTGCCCGGCAACATGACGTCGAGGACCACGAGGTCGTACGCGAGCGTCGTGGCCATGTGAAGACCGTCAACACCGTCGACGGCTAGGTCGACGACATAGCCGGCCTCCGTCAGCCCCTTCTTGAGGTACTGCCCCGTCTTGTGCTCGTCCTCGACGACAAGAATGCGCATTTCGTTCCTAAGGTGATGTTGAGCCACTAACTCTGCCGGCGGAATTTACGTCCCATCCGGGCAACCCAACGATTTGCCGTCCCGCTCTGCGGCTCGCGCCGGCATACAGCGCGATAAAGCACGGGCAGCACCAGCAAGGTCAGCATGGTGGACGACAGAATGCCGCCAATGACGACGGTCGCCAGCGGGCGCTGCACCTCGGCACCCGTTCCGGTGGCAATCGCCATCGGAACGAAACCGAGCGACGCGACCAGCGCCGTCATCAGCACCGGGCGCAGACGCGTCAGCGCGCCTTCGCGAACCGCCACATCGAGCGGGCTTCCGCCGTCTCGCAGATTCCGGATGAAGGATATCAGCACCAGCCCGTTGAGCACCGCTACGCCCGAAAGTGCGATAAAACCCACCGCCGCCGTGATAGAGAGCGGAATGCCGCGCAACCACAGCGCGACCAAGCCGCCGCTGAGCGCAAACGGAATGCCCGTGAACACGATCAGGCCGTCCCGCACGTTGTTGAACATGGCGAACAGCAGCGCAAACACCAGCAACAACGCCACCGGCACGACAATCTTCAAGCGGTCAGAGGCCGATTGCAACTGCTCGAACTGGCCGCCCCAAGCGGTCCAATACCCGGCGGGCAGCGCCACCTTCTCGATCTCGACGCGCGCATCTTCCACAAACGATCCCAGATCGCGGCCACGCACATTCGCACTCACCACAATCCGGCGTTTGCCGTTCTCGCGGCTGATCTGGTTCGGGCCCGGGCTCAAATCCAGCGTGGCGACTTCGGACAGCGGAATGAACGCGGCACGTTGCATTGCCGCGTCGCCCACGACGCCGTCGCTGCGTGGCGTTGCCGTCGTTGCTGCGGGAAGCGAGATCGGCAGGCGCCGGATCGCATCGAGGTTCTCGCGCACGTTGTCCGACAGGCGCACAACGATGCTGAACCGGCGGTCCCCCTGAAACAGCGTGCCCGCCGTTTGCCCGCCAAGTGCGGCCGCAACCGTATCCTGTACATCCGCGACGTTGATGCCGTAACGCGCAATCTTCGCCCGGTCGATGTTGATCGTGAGCATCGGCAGCCCGGACGTCTGTTCGACCTTGACTTCCGTCGCGCCCGGAATCGCCTGCAAACGCGTGCTCATGCGCCCGGCCACTTCGTTCAGCACGTTCATGTCGTCGCCGAAGATTTTGACGCCCACATCGCTGCGCACACCGGAAATCAACTCGTTGAAGCGAAGCTGGATCGGCTGCGAGAACTCGTAGTTGCTGCCCGGGATCGATTGCGCGACGCGGGTGACCTCTTCAATCAGTTGCTCACGCGTCTTGTTCGGATCCGGCCATGCGCTCTTCGGCTTGAGCATGATGTAGCCATCGGAAATGTTCGGCGGCATCGGGTCCGAGGCGACCTCTGCCGTGCCGGTTCGCGCAAACACGCGCTCGACTTCCGGCAACTGCGCAATCAACGCCTTCTCTAACTGCTGCTGCATCTGCACCGATTGCGTGAGACTCGTGCCGGGAATGCGCAGCGCCTGAATCGAAAGATCGCCTTCGTTGAGATTCGGCATGAATTCGCTGCCCAGACGAGATGCCAGACTGAACGTCATGAGCACCGCAACGACCGCACCGGCCAGCACGATGCGAGCGTTCCCGAAAGCCCAGTCGAGTGCGGGCTCGTACAAGCGCCGCGCCGCGCCCATGACACGGTTCTCTTTCTCCTCCACCCGGTTACCGATAAAGGCCGCCACCGCCGCCGGAATGAACGTGACCGACAGCACCATAGCGGCGCCCAACGCCATGACCACGGTGATCGCCATCGGGTGGAACATCTTTCCTTCGACACCTGTGAGCGCAAAGATGGGCAGATAGACCACCATGATGATCGCCTGACCGAACAGCAACGGGCGTCTGGCTTCGCGCGCCGCGGCGTATACCTCGTGCAAGCGCTCCTGCATGGTGAGCGGGCGGCCATGCGCCTTCTGGGCATGCGCGAGCCGCAATACACAGTTCTCCACGATCACCACCGCCCCATCGACGATGATGCCGAAGTCGAGCGCCCCGAGGCTCATCAGATTGGCGCTGACCCGGCCGGCCGCCATCCCGGTAAAGGTCATCAGCATGGACAACGGGATCACGAGCGCGGTGATCAGTGCAGCGCGCAGATTGCCGAGGAACAGGAAGAGGATGGCGATGACCAGCGCGGCGCCTTCCAGCAGGTTCTTCTTGACGGTTGCAATCGCTTTTTCAACCAGCACGGTGCGGTCGTACACCGGAATGGCAGAGACGCCCGCGGGCAGGCTCTTGTTGATGGAGATCATCTTCTCCGACACGGCGCGCGATACGGTGCGGCTGTTCTCCCCGATCAGCATGAACACCGTGCCGAGCACGACCTCGCGGCCGTTCTCCGTGGCCGCGCCGGTGCGCAGCTCGCGCCCGAGCGAGACTTCCGCCACGTCCTTCACGCGTACCGGAACGCCGTTGACGTTGTTGAGGACGACGTTGCCGATGTCCTCTGCGTTTTCCACTTGTGCGGGCACGCGAACCAGATACTGTTCGCCGCGCCGCTCGATGTAGCCCGCGCCGACGTTGGCGTTGTTGCGCTCCAACGCGCGCACAACGTCGGTAAACGTCAGGCCGTAAGCAATCAGCCGCGCCGGGTCCGGGGCAATCTGATATTCCTTGGCGAAGCCGCCGATTGTATTGATCTCGGTGACGCCGGGCACGCTGCGCAGTTGCGGCTTGATGATCCAGTCCTGCATTTCGCGCAGGTCGGTCGACGTGTAGGGCGTGTTGTCTGGCTTGCGCGCGTCGGGCGCCGCTTCGACCGTCCAGAGATAGATTTCCCCCAGCCCGGTGGAAATGGGCCCCATCTCCGGGTTGATGCCGGCAGGCAATTTTTCGCGCGCCTGTGCGATCCGCTCGCCGACGAGTTGGCGGGCAAAATAGATGTCGGTGCCGTCCTTGAAGATGACCGTCACCTGCGACAGGCCATAGCGCGACATCGAGCGCGTCTGCTCGAGCCCCGGCAGCCCGGACATCGCGGTCTCGATCGGATACGTGACGCGTTGCTCCGCTTCGAGCGGCGAGTATCCCGGCACATTGGTGTTGACCTGCACCTGCACGTTGGTGATGTCAGGCACCGCGTCGATGGGCAGCCGCTGATAGGCGAAGACACCGGCAATGGCAACGGCGAGCGTGACGATCAGCACCAGCCAGCGGTGCGCAATCGAGAACTGAATAATGCGTTCGAACATGCGTCTGGCTCCGGGGCTCAGTGGCTGTGCTCAGCCGTGCTCTTGCCGAGTTCGGCCTTTAGCACGAAGCTGTTGGCGGCCACATAGGGGGTGTCGGGCGCCAGCCCGCTGACGATTTCGACGTGCGTGTCGTCGCGGCGCCCGGTCTTCACGGGCGTGGCGACAAACCCCTGCACCGTCTTGACGAAGACGACCGTGCGGCCTTCGACGGTCTGAATCGCGGTCTCGGCAACCGCCACCGGCACGTTGACCTGACTCGTGCCGATGAAGACATTCACGAACACGCCGGGACGCCACAGGCGGTCCGGGTTCTCAAGCGATACCCGGGCCTTGGCGGTGCGGGTCTGTTCGCCCAGCAGCGAGCCGACATAGGCCACCGTGCCCTTCGCCTGCGAATCGAAAGCGGTCGAGCGCACAGTCACGGGGGTGCCCACGCGTACCACACCGAGCGATTGCGACGGCACGGCGATTTCCGCCCACACCGTGCCCATGTCGGACAGCGTGAACAGGTTGGCCGTCTCCGTGACCGCTTCGCCCAGCGCTGCGTGCTTCTCCACGACGGTGCCGTCGAACGGTGCGCGCAGCTCGATCCGGTTCAACCCGTCACCGGACGCAGCGCCTGCCCCCACGGCACTCAACTTTTGCCGGGCATTGCGCACCGCAATGTCCGCTTCCCGCAAGGACTGCTGCGCGGCAATGAAGTCCTGCTCCGCCGAGATTTTTTCTTCCCACAGCATTTTTTCGCGCTCGTACGTCTTGAGCGCACCCGCCCGGCGCTCCTGCGCGGTGAGCAGTTCCGCACGCTGTTCCGACACTTGTGTGCTGGACAGCACCGCAAGGACATCACCGCGTTTGACCTGCTGCCCGAGACTCACATTGACGCGCTCGACCACCCCCGGCACCCGTGGCACCACATGCGCCGTGCGGTCTTCGTTGAAGCGAACCTCGCCGGGTAATTCCATTTGTTCGGAAATCTGAGCGGCCGCCGCTGTCTTGATCTCGATGCCCGCAGCGGCTTGCTGCGCGTCGGTCAGCGTCACACGCTCTTCGTCACCGGACTTGGCCTCGCCGGCGTGATCCTTATGGTCGTCATCGCCCTCACCATGCGCCGCGCCTGATGCCTTCTCGTCATCATGGTCATCGTGGTTGGCTTGCGCGTCCTGCGTCGCTGCATTGGCGGCCTTCGGGTCGGACGCCGATGGCGATTGACGCCCGTCGGCACGAATGACGCTGACACCGATACCCACACACAGTGCGGCGATGCCGCCAAAAACGATCCACTTCTTTGCTCGTTGCACGAGGATTCCTCACTGATATTGCGGTTGGGTCAGACGATCGGCCGACAGCAGCGGTACGCCATCGACGCTGCCACCCACGGCAAGCCCGACGGTGGCGTAGGCGCTGTACGCGCCGGCGACAGAGGTGATGTATTGAGAACGCGCCATCGCGAGCGTGCGTTGGGCATCGAGCACGTCGAGGAAGCCGAACTTCCCGAGCAGGAAGCCACGGCGCGTGGCGTCGTAGGCGCTCTGCGCCTGCGGCAAGATGTCTTCACGGAGCCTGCGGGCGGCCTCGCGTGCCGCCGTGAATTCCGCGTAGGCGCTCGTGAGCGTCTGCTGCTGTTGCTGGCGAACCCCGAGGTAAGCGTCACGTGCGATGTCGGCGCGTTGCGCGGCTTCCAGCGTGGCGCCGCGCCGGATGTCGAAAATCGGCAAAGGGATCGAGAGCCCGACGACCGCCTGATTGTCCGTGCGAGCCCCGTCGGTCACACGCTTCAGACCGAGGGTGACGCTCAGGTCAGGGATGCGCTGAGCGCGCTCCAGTTTCGCGAGTGCGTCACGACGCTGGATCTCCTCGCTTGCCGAGCGCACCGCAGGCGTGGTGTCGAGCGCCGCCGCGAGGCGTGACCATTCCGGCAGCATCGGCAACGACTCCAGACTGCCGGACAGCGTGCCGGGCAACTGCCCTTCGCCCACGCTCAGCACCTGCGCGAGTCGTGCGCGGGCGCGATCTCGCGCGGCATTCGCACTGGCCAGTTCGATCTGTGCATTGTTGGCCGCGATTTGTGCACGCCCTTCATCCACGGGCGAGACCTTGCCGGCTTTCACGCGCCGCTGCACCGCCACGTAAGTTTCCTGCGCAATGGTGGCCGTCTGCGTGGCCAGCTCGACCAGCTCCGTGCTTGCCAGCGTCTCGAAATAACGCACGACGACCTCGCTGCGCACCGAGGCTTCGCTCGCTTGTGCGTCCAGCTCGGCGGCTCGCTGAGCGGCGGATCCGGCCTCGACACGCCATTGGCGCTGTCCACCGAGTTCGATCGGCTGCGTCAGTTGGGTCGTGGTCGTGCGCGCGGTGCTGCGGAAGTCCTCCTGAAGGACTGACAGCGCCGGATTCGGCCGCGCACCGGCTTGTATCAGCGCGCTCGACTGCGCATCGATCTCGCGTCGCGCGACTTTCAGGCCGATGTTGTTCTCGAGCGCGCTCTGCATGGCTTGCGCCAGCGTAAGCGAGGTAACGGCGCCGGGTGCGCTGACGGCGGGTTGTGCATTTGCCGGGGCGATGCCGAGCAACAGCACGGCAACACACGTCGCGTAGAGGGTGGTCTTCATGGGCGCAGAGAGAGCCGACGCGCAAGCGAGAAACGATCCGGCAATCCGGCGGATCTGCGAGCGCTGGCGGACAGGGAAAGGAAGCCCGGTCATGAGAGACCGGACAGCGGGCATCGTAAGCACCCGCCGCGATCACCAACATGAAACGGGGATTACATTTTTGTCATCTTCAGACGACTGTGGCCATCAGGGATGCTCGCTGCCGTCCGATGCCCGGGCGAGCCGTGCCCCGGCAACGGCCTGTTGACCTGCCACTGCCGGCATCGGGTAAATGGCGCCGTACATGGTGTTCAGCCACTGCGTCAGACGTAGTTCGGCGAAGTACATCTGACCGCCTTCAAGACGCAGGCTGCGACCGAACGTGCCGTCTGCCTGCCCGGTGAACTCGTGCTCGCCCGGTGGAAGATCGAGGACGAGATAGGTCATGGGCGCGAGATCGCCGGCGTGCGTGCTGCCGACGTCCACCGGCGTCGTGCGCCGGGGATCCGTCGTGCGCGAGCGTACGAGATAGACGCGAGCGACATCGGCGGGCGGCGGCACGAACGTCTTGGCTTGGCCATCGGCGGCGAGACTCTCCATCGGCACCGAGATGCATTGCGATGGCTTGCCTAACCAGCGGCATGGAACGAAGGCCTCAGCCTGCGCGCCCTGCGCTGTTGCGGACAGCGCGATAGCCATGAGCGTCGCGGCGGGAGCGAAAGAAAGGAGACGCCGACGCATACCGTCACTCGACCAAAGGCAGTTTCGGATACACCGAATCGGGCTGGTTCAGCAGGCCTTGTTCTGCCGCGGCTTCCAGCTCTTTCTGCACTTGCTCGCGGGTCATTTTCGAAGACGACTGCGTACCTTGCAGTGCCTTGAGATTCGACGGCACCGGCACGCCATTGGCATGCATGTCCTTCAGTTGTTTCGCCACATCGTCGCGCGACACGGCCGGTCCGGTATCGGTGGCGAACGGCGGCACATTGTTGTCGTAACGGGCAGTGGCCTGCACAGACAAAGACAGCAACGCGCCGGCACTGAGGGTGGAGATGACGAGGATGCGTTTGATCATGGTGGTACCCCTTGGGTTGAGATGACTCGGGAAGACATCAGTCCCTGTGGAACTGTTGGGTACCATCGTAAGCAGCCGCAGCAAACAGCAAGATGAACCGGGGATTACTAATTTGTCATGAAGATGACAAGGAGCGACAAGCCAAAGATGACCATCGCATGACGCGTCAATCGATGCTCACACCGGGCGAATTCATGACCTATAGTCGTTACTCCGGCAGCGCCGGATAGCCCCCTCCCGCCGGCAGGCTATGCGTCGAACATTCGCTGGCGAACAGCATCGACTAGGAGCAGAGCATGAGCGATAAACCGACAGTCATTCTGGTTCACGGTTTCTGGGGAGGCGCGGCCCATTGGGCGAAGGTCATTGTCGAACTGACGCGCAAAGGCTATACGTCGATTCACGCGGTTGAAATGCCACTCACGTCGCTCGCCGACGACGCCGAGCGTACGCGCAAGATGATCGCGCAGCAGAAAGGTCCGGTCCTGCTCGTCGGCCACTCGTATGGCGGCGCCGTGATCACCGAAGCTGGCGATCAGCCCAATGTGATCGGGCTTGTCTATATCGCCGCGTTCGCCCCCGACGCCGGCGAAAGCCCGGGCGGCATCACCGAGCAGCATCCCCCCGTCGCGGTGCCGAATCTGGCGCCGGACAGCGATGGCTATCTGTGGATCAAGCCCGATAAATTTCACGAGAGCTTCTGTCAGGATCTGACGCCGGAAGAAGGCCTCGTGATGGCGGTGACGCAGAAGGCCCCCCTCGCATCGACCTTCGGCGACACGATTACGTCACCGGCGTGGAAGAAGAAGCCTTCGTGGTACCAGATCTCCAGCGACGACCGGATGATCGCGCCGGAAAACGAAGCGAAGATGGCCGCGCGGCTCAATGCGAGAAAGGTGATCACGCTGGCCGCGAGTCATGCGTCGCTGGCATCGAAGCCGGTCGACGTCGCCGCGTTGATCGACGAGGCCGCCTCGACGCTTGCCAACACCTGAAGGCTTCCCATGACGGGCACCCCCAAAGCGCGGCGCTGAACCGGGGTTAACGTTAGTTCCTCCCAGCAACAGAGAACGTGTCAAACGCTCCTAATCGTCGGGTTTTGTCGGGCACTACCATGACTTCACCCTAAAACGAAAATCAGGAGACATGGCATGCTTCACGACCTTCCCGCCCGGCCGGAAACCGTGCATTGGGGCTACTTCGACGCGACTCAGCGACCCGCGCTGACGGTGAAAAGCGGTGATCTGATTCGCGCCGAAGCCGTCACGCACCACGCGGGCGATGCCCCCGATCTGATGATGGATGCCGCCGTGCGTGCCATCTACGACACGATTCCCCACGAAGACCGCAACCCCGGTGTGCACATCATGACCGGCCCGATCTTCGTCGAAGACGCGAAACCGGGCGACATGCTCGAAGTTCGCTACCTTCAGATGATTCCCCGCTTCCGTTACGGTGCCAACGTGGCCGCCCACTGGGGCCAGTTGTACGACGATTTCAAGAAGGAACGGGTGACCATCTACGAGCTGGACAACCGCTCGAACACCGCCCACGCCCTCTTCGCGTTCGACTACCCGGGCAAGCTCACCACGCCCGGCAAGATCGTCGATCACCGCGAATGCTGCAAGCAACCGGCGCTGGCGGGCGTGCGTGTTCCCGTGCGCCCGCACTTGGGCACCGCCGGGGTTGCACCGGACGCCAAGGGACGCGTGACCACGGTCGAGCCCGGGCTGCACGGCGGCAATATCGACAACTGGCGCATCGGTGCCGGTGCCACCATGTACTACCCGGTGCAGGTCGACGGCGCACTCTTCTCGATCGGCGATCCGCATATTTCGCAAGGCGACGGCGAGATCAGCGGCACGGCCATTGAAGCGTCGCTCAATGTGCTGTTCCAGATCGTGCTCCGCAAGGACTTCCACTTCCCGTCGCCCCTGCTCGAGACGCCGGACTGCTGGATCGTCCATGGCTTCCATCCCGACCTCGACGAGGCTGGCAAGAACGCCGGCCGCGACATGGTTCAGTTGCTCACGGAGCAGCAAGGGCTCTCGCGCGACGACGCGTACTCGCTGATGAGCGTCGCGGCCGACTTCGGCGTCACGCAGGTGGTCGACGGCACGCAGGGTATCCATTGCACGATGCCGCGCAGCATCTTCCCGCCCGAAGAGACGGACGCGATGGCGGCGGCCCGGCAATCGACTAAGCCATCGACAAAACCGTAAGGAACCCACGCCATGCAATACGTCTACATCGGGCGCAATGAAATCGTCGCCCTGCTGGTGGGGCTGGTCACGGGCACGCTCTACTCGTGGCTAAACCTGCCGATTCCGGCACCGAACGTTGCCGGGGGCATTTTCGCCATCGTGTTCACCTATCTTGGCTATCTCATTGTTCAGGCGTGGCGCCGCTCGGTGACGTTCGGCCGTCCGCCCGCCGAGGACGTGCCGCACACACGGCCGGTCCGGTCTTCCTGAGGAGAACGCCATGGTAGAACTCACGCTGGGCGCCACCGAACTTCAGGCGGCCGCCGTCGGTCTGGTTACCGGCATCGTCTACACGAGCGTGCGGGCGCCGATTCCCGCGCCAAACGTGCTTGGCGGCATTTTCGCCATCTTCGGTACGTTTGTCGGTTTCGTGCTCGTCGCCGCGATGCGGGGGCAATTGCACTTCGGCTAGCCGGATTGCATCATTGACGGTAATTCCCGGGCCGGTGGCAGCGCAGATTGTCCCCGGCCCGGTGTCCACGTCCCCCATGCAGGAGATTGGTCTTGGATCGCGCGCATTTTTCAACCGAGTCCTACGCTCACGACCAGCGGGGCCCTGCGTGGCAAGCCCGGCTACTCGACGCGCGACTGCATTTTCGTTCGCCCGCCCCCGAGCAGCCGCTGCACGGCACCTTGCTCTCGCACCGCACGCCCGCCGGCATCGAGGTGTCCGTCATTGCCGCCACGCCGCAGATCGTGTCTGCACGCGCGGGCGGCGAGCGTGGCTATCTGCTCATCATGTTGCTCGACGGGCAGGCCGAACTCACGGGCAGCGTGATCGACGAGCCGCTGGCGACGGGCGAGATTGCCTGCATTCCGGCAATGGAAAGCGTTGACTTCGTCGCGCGCACGCCTTTTCGTATCGTCACGCTGCATATTCGGCACGCGCTGATCGCGCCTCGACTGGCAAGTGCACCGCTCGCGGGTACCTGCAAACTGCCGCCGTCGGTCGGCGGGCTCTTCGGGAGCCTGCTCAGAACGATTGCCGATCAGTTGGACGCGATGGCCGAGCCCGACGCGCAGGCGCTCGAACCGGTCGAAGGTGTCTTGCTCGAGTTGCTGGCGTCGGCGCTGGTGGCCGCCAAACCCCATGCGACGTCGGGGCTGTCGTCCTCGCGTTCGGCCATGTTCGCGCGCATTTGTCATCGTGTTCAGGCGCGGCTTGCGGAGCCCGAGCTGTCGTTATCCGCCATTGCCAATGACGAACACATCTCGGACCGCTATCTGCGAAAGCTGTTCGAGGACTCGGGGCAGAGCTTTTCCACGTATCTGCGCAATAGCCGGCTCGAACGATGTCACGCGGATCTCGCGAATCCGGTCTACGACCAGTTGTCGGTGTCGGATATTTGTTACCGATGGGGCTTCAACGACCCGTCGTATTTCAGTCAGGCGTTCCGGGAGCGGTTCGGCGTGTCGCCGAAAGCCTTTCGCGAGCAAAGCCTGAAGGCACGCACCCTGCCCGCCCGCGCCCGCATCTCCCGGGGACATCCCGACTTTCCCTCGGCGACGTTACCACGGGGTGCCGTGGCGCCAGATGCGGTACGCGCTGCGCGCCGCGCCACGTCCGATGGCCCGGATGCGCCAGATGCGCACGCCGGTCTGCCTCACGAAGCGGGACAGCATCACTACCTCCGCGCAACGCGCGAGTCGGTGCACTGGGGCTATCTGAGCCACGATCTGCCGCCGGTACTGACGGTCGATTCCGGCGACACGGTCACCATCGAAACGCTGACCCAGCACGCCACCGACGACTGGGAACGTATGGTGCAGGGCGACCCCGGTGCCGAGAGTGTCTTTCACTGGACCGCCACGCAGAAGAACGTCGACCGGCGGGGGGCGGGCCCGATGGATGCCTCCGTCTACGGGCGGGGGGCAGGCGAAGGTTTCGGCGTGCATATCTGCACGGGCCCGATTGCCGTCAAAGACGCCATGCCGGGCGACGTGCTGGAAGTTCGCATTCTCGACTTGCAGCCGCGCCCCAGCGCCAATCCGACGTATGCGGGCAAAGCCTTCGGGGCGCATGCCTCCGCGTGGTGGGGGTTTCACTATCAGGACATGCTGACGGCCCCGCGCGAGCGCGAAGTCGTGACCGTCTTCGAAATCGACTGCGAGCGCAATGACGGTGTCGCGCGCGCGATCTACAGCTTTCGCTGGACGCCGCAGCGCGATCCGTTCGGCGTCGTGCACACGACCATCGATTACCCGGGCGTGCCCGTCGATCATTCGAAGATCACGAAGAATCTTCGCGCGCTGAAGGATGTCGAAATCCCGCTGCGTCCGCACTTTGGCGTACTCGCGGTGGCACCTGCGCAAGACGGGCTGATCGACTCGATTCCGCCGTCGAGCTACGCGGGCAATCTGGACAACTGGCGTGTTACGCGCGGCGCCAGCGTGTTCCTGAAAGTGGCGGTGCCCAACGCCCTGCTGTCGATCGGCGATCCGCACGCGTCGCAAGGCGATGCAGAGCTAGGCGGCACGGCCATCGAATGCTCGCTCACCGGCAATATTCAACTGATCTTGCACAAGAAGGCGGCGATTCCCGCCAACGCACCGTTCGCGGACCTCACGTATCCACTCGTGGAAACTGCGCAGGAGTGGATCGTGCACGGCTTCAGTTCCCCGAACCATCTGGCCGAGCTGGGTCAGAAGGCGCAGAGCCAGATCTACCTGAAGTCGACACTCGACAGCGCCCTGCGCGACGCCTTTTACAAGGCGCGCCGGTTTCTGATGCAGGTCAACGGACTGACCGAAGACGAGGCGAACGCCATCCTCTCCGTCGGCGTCGACTTCGGCGTCACCCAAGTGGTGAACGGCAACTGGGGCGTGCACGCCATCATCCGAAAGTGCTTATTTCCGTCGTAACCTTTCGTCGTAACCTTTCGTCCCAACCCTTCCGACCTGAACGGCTACCGCCACACCGCCACCACGACGGCCGTCAGCAGGACGACGGCGAGCGCAACGCCCGCCACGCTGACGACGTGGGCCGCCACAAACGCATTTGCCGATACCGGGGACTGATCCGGCGAATGTCCGCGCCGAGGCTCACGCGGCGGGTCGATCTGATATTGAGACATGACGTAGCTCCTTTGACGGAGCCATCGTAATTAGCGCTCGACCATTCGAACAGTGCATGGCAGGATATTTCAATGATGACAAATTCGAATGATTGATCATGAACGCATTAGATATCGATGCCGTGCGGGCCTTTGTGCTGACGGTCGAACTCAAGAGCTTCACCCGGGCGGCCGAAGTGTTGAATTCCACCCAGTCTGCGGTCAGCGTCAAGATCAAGCGGCTGGAGGCGGTACTGGGACACCGGCTGCTGGACCGCACGCCACGTCAGGTGCGGCTGTCGGCTAGCGGACTCGCATTTCTCGCACCGGCCCGTGCGCTTGTCAGTGCGCACGAGACGGCGTTACAGGCGTTCAGCACCCAGACCCGGCGCTTGACCATCGGCATCAGCCACCATCTGGTCGGCGCCAATCTCCCTCTGTTGATACGACGCATGCACGACGCGGACCCCGGCGTGATTGTCGAGCTTCGCATTGCGCCGTCGCGCGAATTGCTCGAACACTACGATGCGACGGAGATCGACGCGTGCATTGTGTTGCGCCACGACACCCGGCGTCTCGACGGCGAGCGCATCATGGTGCAATCGTTCGGCTGGATGGCGGCGACGGACTTCGAACCGAGTGCCAATGGCGGCCTGCCACTTGCGACGCAAGCCAAGCCGTGCAGCGTGCGCGCCATGGCGGTGAGCGCACTGGACGCCGCCGGCGTCGCGTGGCACGAAGTCTTCGTGGGCGGCGGTGTCGGCACCATCGGCGCAGCCGTGACCGCAGGGCTGGCCGTCGCCGCGCTCGCGCATCGGGTAGCCCCGGCCGGCACGGTCGACGTGGGTCAGCGTCTCGGCCTGCCCCCGCTCCCCGTGCGAGACGTGGTGATGCACACCGGACTCACCGATGCGCAGGCCAGACGCACACTTCAGACGCTGAGCGCGGCGTTGCGAACGACGTGAGGTCAATGCGTTGCGTGCGGCGGGTGCGAGCGTAACGATGATCGACGTCAGCGGCTGGCACGCACGTCGAAGGCACCACCGGTCAACGTACGGTCACGCAACGTTACGGGTTGCTTGCCCGGCAGCAACGGGAAGACCAGTTCGGCAAAGCGGATGGCTTCTTCCAGATGCGGGTAGCCGGACAGCACAAAGGTGTCGACACCGATGTCGGTGTACTCCTTGAGTCGGGCAGCCACCTCTTCGGCATTGCCCACCAACGCGGTCCCTGCGCCACCGCGCACCAGCCCCACGCCCGCCCAGAGATTCGGCCCGACCACCAATTGGTCACGCCGCCCGCCGTGTAAGGCGGCCATGCGCGCCTGCCCGACCGAGTCCATCCCCGCGTAATTGCGCTGCGCGGCGGCGATGTCGTCGTCGCTCAAATGGCTGATGAGACGGTCGGCATCGGCCCACGCTTCGTCACTGGTCTCGCGCACGATGACATGCAGCCGGACACCGAAGCGCAATGTGCGGCCCTGCTTTTCGGCGCGGGCACGCACGTCGGCGATCTTGGCAGCGACTGCTGCCGGTGGTTCACCCCAACTCAAATATGCATCCACATGCTTCGCGGCCAACTCATGTGCGGCGTTCGACGAGCCGCCAAAATACAGCGGCGGATGCGGTTGCGTCGCGGGCTCGAAGAAGTTCTGCGCCCCTGTCACTTTCAGGTGCTGCCCTTCGAAATCGACCGTCTCGCCGTGCAGCAACCGGCGCCAGATCGTCAGGAACTCATCTCCGGCGACATAGCGGTCGTCATGCGCATAAAACACGCCGTCAGCGGCCAACTCGGTGGCGTCGCCGCCCGGCACGACGTTCAGCAGCAAGCGCCCCGGTCCGAGCGCCTGATCCAGCGTCGCCGCCTGTCGCGCCGACGCGGTCGGGTTGCCGAGCGACGTGCGCAGCGCCACCAGTAACTTGATGCGTTGTGTGACCGGCACGAGACTCGCCGCCGTCACCCACGGGTCGAGGCAGGAGCTGCCGGTAGGGATTAGCAGACCGTCGAAACCCAGACGCTCGGAGGTTTCTGCAATCTGCCGCATGTAGGCATTCGTCGCGGGGCGGCCGAAGTCGGATTTGCCGAGGTATCGCGTGTCGCCCGAGGTGGGCAGGAACCAGAATATTTCGGGGCTCATGGAGTCGTCCGGAGGTCGTTGTCTTGGGTTGCGCAGGTGTCGGCAGCGGGTCTGCGGGGCAGACCGATCTCGCCCAAGCGGATCAGGCGCGCGCGCACCACGTTGCGGCTGATGCCGAGCAGACGTGCCGTCTCGCTCTGGCTGTAGTGACTGAATCGAAACGCTTCGCGCAGTAGCGCGTCTTCGACCAACTGATGCAGGTTGGCGTTGCCGGACTCGCACAGTCCGTAAATCGCTTGACGCAGTGGCTGCAACGGTGGCGAGCTTTGTGCAGGGTCGTCATGCTGCGGAGCGAGCTGCGCATCGTTGTGTCGATCGTTGCGTAGATCATTGATCACGGGCGCCGCCGTCAATTGCTCGCGGGCACCCGCGACGGGCAAGCGAAGGCTCGCCGCGTCGATCTGGCTTTGCTCGCACCGGAGCAACGTGCGATGAATCACGTTCTCAAGTTCGCGAACATTGCCGTGCCACGGTGCCCGCATCAGCGCTTGCTCCGCGTCCGGGGTCAACGTCAGACGCGGGTAGCCGAGACGGCGGCTATAGGCGTCGATGAAGTAACGCGCGAGCGGCACGATGTCCCCAGGCCGCTCGCGCAGCGTCAGCACATTCAGGCTGACGACGTTGAGCCGGTAGTACAGGTCCTTGCGAAAGCGCTTTTCCCGCACCAGTTGTTCGAGATCCACCGTGGTCGCTGCAAGAATGCGCAGATCGATCGGGATGGGCTTACGGCCGCCGAGGCGCATCACCTCGCGCGCCTGCAATACGCGAAGCAGCTTGTTCTGCACCGGCAACGGCAGATCGTTGATTTCGTCCAGAAAGATCGTCCCGCCGTTGGCCTCTTCGAACCAGCCGGGTTGCGCGCCGAAGGCACCGGCAAAGGCGCCGCTCTCGTAGCCGAACAGTTCCGCATCCACCAGCGACTCGGAGTACGCGCCGCAGCTCACGAAAACGAAAGGACCGTCGCGGCGCAAGCTGCGGCTGTGAATATGCCGCGCGATCAACTCCTTGCCCGTGCCGGTTTCGCCGTTGATGAGGATGCTGGCATCGCTGGGCGCCACCTGTTCGACCTCCGACAGTAATTCTCGCGACCGGGGATCGACGAAGATCCAGTCGGCGGCATTGCCGGGCTCGTCGCCGCCACCGGCGCGGGGGGCGTTCGGCCATACCGGTACGATTGCCATGCGCTCCCCCTTACGAGTAGAAAGACGGCGTCGGCGGTTGGCCGTTCAGCACCCAATGCCCGATGTCCTGAAGCTTGTAGTCGACCGGGTCGTGCAGCGTCTGCACGCGCAGGTTGCGCCAGTAGCGATCAAGCCGCAGCGCGCCATGCGTCGCACGCGCCCCCGTGGTCTCGAATAGCCGGCTTGCCACCTCCAGACCGGTGCGCGACGCCGCCACCTTGGCCGTAGCGACGGCCAAAGCCACTTGGCCCCGGGCCCCGGCATCGAGCGCATCGCCCTGCGACCACGCGTCGTCGAACAACGCAGCCGCGTGCCGCGTGAGCAGCCTCACGCTTTCCAGTCCGACGTGAAACTCGCCGTAATGCGCCAGCGTGTACGGGTCTTCACTTGCCCGCGCAGCGTTCGAGCGGAACCACGGACGCGCTTCGTGCAATGTGTAATGCCGGGCCTCGGCAAGCGCCCCTTCGGCCAGCCCGAGAAACATATGAACGAAGACGAGTTGCGCCAGCAACGGACGAAGTGCCGAGCGTGGCGTGGACAGCGGGCCCGGGTCGAGCAGCAGTTCACCGGACTCCACTCGCACCCGTTCGAACAGTGCACTGCCGCTGTCCGTCTGGCGCTGGCCGAAGCAGTTCCAGTCGCTGTTGATCGTGATACCCGCGCGAGCGGTTGGAACGGCGGCGATCAACATCTTGCCGCGCTCGTCGATGCCGGAAGCGATCAACATCTCCGAATCGAGTGCGCCCGAGCAAAAGCTCTTCTTGCCGGAGAATTCGAACCAGTCGCCGACCCGGCGCACCGTCGTTCGGTCGTCGAGCGGATTCAGCGCATTGCCCCAGAACCACTGCTTCTTCGCGGTCTGCTCGACCCACGGCGCCCACTGTTCGGGCTGCGCGAACAACTGCACCGTCGCCAGCAGCAGGTGGTGAAAACCGTAGACATGCGCGATGGAGCTATCTGCCTGCGCCAAGCGGCGCACGGTATCCAGCGTTTCTCCCCAGCGTGCGCCCTGACCGCCGTAATCCTTGGGAATAGAAAGCGACAACAGGCCGCTCTGGCGCAAAGCGTCGCGCTCGGCCTTCGGCGTCCCCCCTTGGGCGTCCCGCTCGACAGCCGTTTCGGCAAATTGACGTGCGAGGGTGTCAGCGCGTTGGGCGGCATCGCCCGAGAACGTTGCCGACTTGAAAACAGCGTGTTCGATATCAGACATGGCGGAACCTCGCACCCGCGTGATGCTCCTGAAGACGGTCGCCGCGCCCGAACAACTGTTGACGCAGCGTGCCACGCTCGTACTCGGTGCGATAGCGGCCACGGCTTTGCAGCTCGGGCACGACGAGATTGGCGAAGTCTTCCCACGTTTCGGGCACGACGATGCGCGTCAGGTTGAAGCCGTCGATCTCGCCGACGTCGACCCAGCGCTCAAGCTCGTCGGCCACCTGCGCCGCATCGCCCACAATCGTGTGATACCGGCTGCCCAGTGCGAACTGTTCGAGCAGCTTGCGCCGCGTCGTCCAGCCTTGTTGCTGCGCGGTTTTTGTCGCCGACTGGATGGCATTGCCGCCGCCGAAATCGATGGGGTCGTCCAGACCATACTTGGCGAAGTCCACGCCGGTACTCGCAGCGAAGTGCGCCAGCCCGCTTTCCGCGCTCGCGTGCGACAGATATTCCGCGTGCTTGTCGCGCGCTTCGGCTGCCGTTTTCCCCGGCACGACGGCGATGCCCGCATAAATTTTGATATCGTCTGGCCGGCGCCCGGCATCCACTGCCGCCTGTCGCAGCTTGCGCGATGCCGCACGCGCCGCTTCTGGCGTGTTGGCACCGATGAAAACGCCCTCGGCGTGCTGGCCGGCAAAGCGCAGGCCGCGTGAGGAGGTGCCGGCCTGAAACAGCACCGGCGTTCGTTGCGGCGACGGCGAGCTCATGTGAATGGCATTGGCACGATAGAACGGCCCCTCGTGCTCGATGGCGCGTACCTTCTCGGGCAAGGTGTGGATGCGGCGAGCCTTGTCGGCCACGACGGCACCGTCGTCCCAACTGCCTTCCCACAGCTTGTACGAGAGGTTTAGAAAATCTTCGGCACGGTCATATCGGCTGTCGTGCTCGGCGAGGCCGCCCTGCCCCAGTCCCCGCGCGCCGCTATCGACATAACCGGTGACGATGTTCCAGCCGATGCGGCCGTTGGTGAGCTGGTCGAGCGTGGAAACGTCGCGGGCAAACGTGTACGGGTGATGCGCGCTCACCGACGCCGTCAGTCCGAAACCGATGTGCTTGGTCACGGCCGCCATCGCCGACACGATCAGCCACGGGTTGTTGACGGGCAGTTGAATGCCTTCACGCAGGGTCAGATCCACCCCGCCCTGATAAACGTCGTAATAGCCGATCACGTCGGCAATGAAGATGCCGTCGAATAACCCGCGCTCCAACACCTGCGCAATGTGGGTCCAGTATTCCAGCGTGTTGTACTGGGTGGATCGATCGCGCGGATGGGTCCACAGTCCGTGATGAATGTGCCCGACGCAGTTCATGTTGAACGCGTTGACGTGAATGTGCCGTTTGCCTTGTGTCATGGGGAATGCCTTGCGTCGTCAGATAGCACCGTGGCGCGGCGGGCGCACACCATTGAGCGCATAGTTGCCCACGGCGTGGTATTTCCAGCGCACCGGGTCGTGCAGCGTGTGCGTGCGCGCATTGCGCCAGAAGCGGTCCAGCCCTTGGTCGGCCAGCGTGGCGCCGGTGCCGGCGAGCTCGAACAGTTTGGTGCTCGCGAGCAGGCTGGCCGTGGTGCTCAGCGCCTTGGCCTGCGCGACCGCGACCGAGGCGGCCGCCACGCTGTCTTCGTCCGGCTGCTGCTGGGCGGCGTCCACGACCCGCGCGGCACGGGCAATCAATGCGTCGGCGGCGCGCAGGCGCACGTGCACATTGCCGACCTGTTCCAGCAACAGCGGGTCTTGTGATGCGCTCGATACGCCTGAATCGATCCACGGCCTTGCGTGGTCGCGGATGAACGGCAAGGTGGCCTGCAACGCCCCATGACCGATCCCGGCATCCAGCGCCGCGTGGATGATCTGGGCGAACGGACCGATGGTGGTGGGCCGCTCGAACGAAGCGGCAAACGGTACGACCCATTCGGGCTCGACCCGCACGCGTTCGAACTGCACCGAACCGCTGCCGGTCACGCGTTGACCGAAACCGTCCCAGTCGTCGGTGATCGTCACGCCCGCTGCGGTACGTGCCACGAACACGAGATACGAGCGCTCGCCGACGTCGCCCTGCGCGACGGCAAGTGTGGGAATCCAGTGCGCGTAGATGGCGCCCGTGCAATAGAACTTGGCCCCTTGAATGAACCAGCCGTCGGGTTCGCGTAGTAACTGCGTCCGGCGCTTGAAATCGCGATGCCCGGTCTCGGCCAGCGCATTGCCCAGCCGCTCGCCGCGCAGCACACGGTCATAGAAGAACGCCTTCTGCGCATTGGTGCCGCCCACGCGCAGGACTTCAAGCGAGTAATAGTGATTCTGCGGAATATGGCCAAAGTTACCGTCAGCCGCGGCAATCTCGCTGACGACTTGTGTCAGCACGCCGGTGGAGACGCCCGCGCCGCCGTATTCTTTCGGCACGGTAATACCCCACAGACCGCTCTGGCTGAATTGTTCGACCTCGCGCCACGGCAACGTGCGATCACGGTCGCGCTGCCGTGCGCCGCCTGCAATGCTGCGGGCAAATTCGCGCGCCACGTCCAACGCCTGTGCCTCATCGCGAATCACTTGCGCAGGTTGTGCCGGCGCCGGGGCTGGGTGAGGTTGCGTGCCCAGTCCCACGAATGCGCTGGTGTGACTCGCTGCCTCTGCGTTGTTCAATACCTGTGTCATGCCGATTCCTGTTCGATTGCTGGCGTGAGTTCGCTCAGTTCCACTGGTGGCGTTTGGGCAGCGCGCCGTTGAGCACGTAGTTGCCCACCAAGTGGTATTTCCAGCGCACCGGGTCGTGCAACGTGTGCACGCGGGCATTGCGCCAGTGGCGGTCGAGGTTGTGCGCAGACCGGCTTGCCGCCGATCCCGCGAGTGCAAACAGCTGCTCGCTGGCCAGCAGTGCGGCTTCGGTCGTCAGAATCTTGGCCTCTGCCACCGCCACCGACGCACGGGCGCTCACCTGCTCGTCGACCGGATGACGCGCCAGTTCGTCGAGATATCGCGCCGTTTCGATCAGCACGGCATGCGCGGCGTCCACTTCGATCTGCAACTGACCGATCTCGTGAATGATGTAGGGGTCGGCACTGGCGGTTGCCACACCGGCGTCAATCCACGGGCGACTTTTCTCGCGCACGAAGTCGAGTGCATCGCGCAGTGCGCCTTGTGCAATCCCTGCATCGATCGACGCCTGAATCAGTTGCGATACCGGGCCGGACAGCGTGGCGATTTTCTCGAACTGCCACACGGGAATCACGTCTGCCTCGCTCACGACGACGCCGTCGAAAATGACACCACCGCTCGCCGTCGTGCGCTGCCCGAACGCATCCCAGTCGTCGAGGATGGTCACGCCGGGCGCATCGCGCCGCGCCCAGACCTGCACCGGACGGTCGGCTTCGTCCAACGCTCGGAACGGAATCCAGTGCGCAAACGCTGAGCCGGTCGAATAAAACCGCGTGCCGCTCACACGCAGCACGCCGTCGCTATCGCGGTGTAAGCGGGCCGTCGCCGCGTAAAGTTGCGCCGCCTTCGCTTTGCGTTCAGGACCGGCGTTGCCCAATCGATGACCGCTCAGCACATCGGCAAACCATCGTTGGCGTTGCGCTTCGCTGCCCATGTCTTGCAGGTTTTGCAGCACGGCGAAATGGTTCTGCGGAATCTGTCCGAGCGACGGATCGGTGGCGCAAATCGTGACGAACAACTGCGCCAGCGTTTCATACGATGCACCTAGTCCACCGTACGCCTTGGGGACGGTGATGGCCCACAGCCCGCTGGCGCTGTAGCGCTCGATCTCGTCCCACGGCAGACGGCGCTCACGGTCGCGCTCGGCGGCACCGGTGCGGAACTCGTCGGCCAACGTCGCGGCCACTTGCAGTGCTTCGGCTTCGCTGGCGATGCGATGCGGACGACTCGGCGGCAGCGGCAATCGGTCCATCACGCGTGGCGGCGCCACTTCGTGGGCATCGGGTAGTTTCATGGCGAGCCTCATTACGGAAACAGGAATCGGAGAATCCGGGCCGGCCGCGATTGGCGGCAACACGGCCCGTAAGAGCAAGAGATCGCACGCGGGTGTCGTCTTACCGGCTGCGCAACCAATGGGCGTATCGATCGCCAATGACCTGAACCACGCTCACCAGCACGATCAGTGCCGCGATCACGATCAACATCACCTGCGTATCGAAACGCTGGTAGCCGTAGCGAATCGCAAGGTCCCCCAACCCGCCTGCGCCCACGGCACCCGCCATGGCCGACGCGCTGATCAGCGCCACCAGCGTGATGGTGAAACCCCCGATTACCCCCGGCAGAGCTTCCGGCAAGTAGACGTGGCGCACGATGTCCCACTTCTTGCAGCCCATCGCCTGCGCGGCCTCGATCAGACCGGGATCGACCTCGCGCAGCGAGACCTCCACGATGCGGGCAAAAAACGGGGTCGCACTGACGGCGAGCGGCACGATGGCGGCCCACACGCCGATGGTGGTACCCGTGACAAGCCGCGTGAACGGAATCAGCGCCACCAGCAAGACGATGAACGGCGTCGCGCGGAACCCGTTGATCACACTGCCGACCACCCGGTTGACGCGCGGCCACGCGAGAAACCCGCCGGGCGCCGTGACAATCAGCAGCACCGCCAGCGGAACGCCCGCGATAAAGGCAATGCCTCCGGAGACACCGACCATCATCAACGTGTCGATCAGCGCGTTGCCGTATCTTTCAATGGGGATGGACAGCGTCAGCGACATATCCCAGTACCTTGATGTCATGCGCAACGGCCTCGGGCCCCTGCGTCAGTGTTTCCCAATCCGCCGAGTTGCGCGGGGTGACGGTGTTTCTCAGCGCGATCAGCAGTTGCCCCTGCGCGTGTCCCTGAATGCGGTCCACGCCGCCGTGCAGCAGACGCACGTCGCCCTGCAACGCGCGGGCGATGCGCGGAAAGTCAGGCTCAAGGCCGTCGGCACCGCGATAGGTGAATTGCAGGATCTGCGCGTGACGCCCGGCCGGCGGCTCGGGCAGCAACGCCTGCTGAAGGTCGTCCGGCAGGCCGTGTTGCAACGGCGCGAGCAGTGCCCGGGTTGCCGGATGCTGCGGCATGCCGAACACCTGCCAGACGTCGCCCAACTCGGCAATCCGCCCCTTCTCCAACACCAGCACCTTGTCGGCGATCTCGCGGATCACGCTCATTTCGTGCGTGATCAGAATGACGGTGATGCCCAACTGCCGGTTGATGTCGCGCAGCAGTTGCAGGATGGACTGCGTGGTTTCGGGGTCGAGCGCTGAGGTTGCCTCGTCGCACAGCAGAATCTCAGGGCCGGTTGCCAGCGCCCGGGCAATGCCGACGCGCTGTTTCTGCCCGCCCGAAAGACGGCCGGGGTACGTACGGGCCTTCTCTGCCAACCCAACCAGTGTCAGCAGCTCGTGCACGCGCGCTTCGATTTGCGCTCGCGGTACGCCGGCCACTTGCAGCGGCAGCGCCACGTTGTCGAAGACAGTTTTGGCCGACAGCAGGTTGAAGTGCTGGAAGATCATGCCGATGCGACGGCGCAACGTCACCAGTTGGGCGTCGTCCAGCGTGGCGATATCGGTGCCGTCGACCAGCACCTGTCCACTGCTCGGCCGCTCCAGCCGGTTGACGGTGCGCAACAGGCTGGATTTACCGGCGCCGCTTCGCCCGATGATGCCGAAGATGCTGCCCGGCGCGATGTCGAGCGTAATGGCTTCCAGCGCGGCGACCGGGCCCGCAGCGGAGAGATAGGTCTTGGCCACATCGCGAAAGGCGACGGCCCCCTTCTCGCGACTCGACGCGGGCGCGTGGGCGGGGACGGACGACGGCGCATGCGCCCCCGCCTCCCGCTCCGCAGGGCTCACCCGCGGTTGCCTTGCTGCAACGGTTACGCCCATCTTGACTCTCCTTGGCTGGCGGCAATCTGCAACGTCTGAGGCATCATGGCGTGACGTGTCACGGCTTGACCCAAGCCAGCGTGTACAGACGCTTGTCGTCGTTGAACGCGTGGTAGATCGTGGTCTTCACGGCATCGGAGTTCTGATAGATGCGAATGAATTTCTGCACCACCGGGTCTTGCGTGCGGTTTGCCTTCACCACGAACTGGATGGCAAAGCGCGAATCTTCAATGCCCGAATAGGCGAGCCCGCTGGACGGATCGAACGCCTTGGACGACACGATGAAGTGCGGGTAGCCCTGCGCGATATCGACGTCGCCGGTGATACGGACCAGTTGCGGCCCTTCCACTTCGACAAAGCGCAGCTTCTTCGGGTTATCGGTAATGTCGTTGAGCGTGCCGAGGAAGCCCACACCGTTCTTGAGCTTGATCAGGCCGACCTTTTGCAAAAGCAGCAGACCCCGCCCTTGATTGACCGGATCGTTGGCGATGCCGACCTTGCCGCCTTGCGGCACTTCGGTCACCGTCTTGTGCTTGAGCGAATACAGGCCGACGTTGGCCAGAATGCCGGTGCCCGCGCTGGCGAGCTTGAAGCCGTTCTTCTGAATCGCGTTGTCCAGAAACGGCTGGTGCTGGAAGTAGTTGATGTCCAGATCGCCCGCATCCACGGCGATGTTCGGCGTGGTCCAGTCGGTGAACTCGACCACGTCGACGTCGATGCCCTGACGTTTGGCTTCCTTCGCCGCGACGGCGATCGAGTCACCATAGGCACCGGCCATGACACCGATGCGCAGCTTGTCGGCAGCGTGCGCGTTGAACATGACCAGTGCGGCCAGTGGGGCGAACAAAAGGCGGGACAGCTTCATAAGTGGCTCCGGAAACGGATGGCGTGTGGATAAAGTGACTTCAGTGCGAACGGTTTATGTTTTTATTTCTTCAGCCACGGCAGGCTGTAAAGCCGCTTGTCGCCGACATACAGCTCGTCGATCTTGGCGAGTACGGCAGGTGATTGCTGGTAGATACGGATGAACTTGCTGATGCGCGGATCGTTCACGTTGTCGGCCCGCGCCACGAAGACGATGGCGTATTGCGCGTCGTCAATCGTGGAGTACTGCAACCCGCTGGTGGCAATGTCCGGCCGCCCGGCTGCGACAAATCGCGCCGGATAGCCCTGTGCGACGTCGACGTCATCGAGTGCGCGCACCAGTTGCGGCCCTTCGATTTCCTTGATCGCGAGTTTCTTGGGATTCGTGACGATGTCGTTCAGGGTGGCCTTGCTGCCGACGCCGGGTTTGAGCGTGATGAGCCCGGCTTGGGCCAGCAGTTGCAGGCCGCGCCCTTGATTGACCGGATCGTTGGCGAGCGCGACGGTGCCGCCGTTCTTCAAATCCGACAGATGTTTGATGCGCGACGAGAACAAGCCGATGTTGGGCAGCACACCCACGCCGGCTTTCGCGAACTTGTAGCCGCGTTCCCGGATTTCGTTTTCCAGAAAGGCCGTGTGCTGGAAGTAGTTGAGGTCGAGATCGCCGGATGCCAGCGCAACGTTCGGCGTCGTCCAGTCGGTCATTTCCACGATGCGCACATCGAGGCCCTGCTTCCTTGCTTCACGCGCGGCCACTTCAAGAGAGTCGCCGAGCATGCCGGGATTGGTGCCGATTCTGAGCGGCTGCGCGTGCGCCGTCGAAACCGCGGACAGCGCAGACGATAGTGCCAACAGCACCGAAAGGGAGAGACGCCGGGAGAATTGACGCAATGACTTTTTATTCATGATCCGATCAGGAAAACCACCTCGCTGACAACACCAAACGGCATAGCGAGAATTCCTTGGAATCTGAATCGCGTGCCTCGAGACGGTATTAAAACCTCACCGGCACGCCACTGCTACAAAGCAAAACTGGTATGCATATGCACATCCGATATGTAGCGTAAGTGGCTGACGATGCACGACATTCTTGGGGGCCTTGGCGTCGCCGCAGTGCGATGAAACCTGTTGCGTCGATTCGGCAGCCTGCGAAGCGTGAACCGAAATGAACAATCTGTTGATCGGCTGCGTAGATTTCAGCAAGCCAGATAAGGCAATGGAATTTCTAAAGCACCTATTACGATATGCGGCGATATGCAGCGACCTGCCGCCTGCTAATGCCTCGTAGAGATATCGATCCGAGAATCGATTATTGGATTGCATCGTGTCGTCATTTTTATACTGCAAACCAGTCTGGCACTCGGTGATCGAGAGTGCCAATCGCTACCGACTTCTTATCTCTCCACGATCAGGCAGAAGCCAAAGGAAACGTCATGAGCCTTCGTCCCTTACAGGATCGCGTCATCGTCAAACGTCTCGATCAAGAGACCAAGACCAGCTCGGGCATCGTGTTGCCCGATAGCGCCGCAGAAAAACCGGATCAAGGCGAAGTGCTCGCCGTGGGTCCCGGCCGCCGCGACAAAGATGGCCGCCCAATCGAGTTGGACGTCAAGATCGGCGACCGCGTGTTGTTCGGAAAGTACGGTGGTCAGGTCGTCAAGGTCGACGGCAACGAACTGCTCGTCCTGCGCGAAGAAGACATCATCGCTGTCGTCGCCGCTCGCTAATTCCCCATTCATTTCCCTATTTAAAAGGCGCAACCCATGGCAGCCAAAGACATCGTATTGCGCGACGCCGCACGCGCGAAGCTCGTTGAGGGCGTGAACATCCTCGCCGACGCCGTGAAGGTCACCCTCGGTCCGAAGGGACGCAACGTCGTGCTCGAACGTAGTTTCGGCGCGCCGGTCGTCACCAAGGACGGCGTATCCGTCGCGAAGGACATCGAGCTAGCCGACAAGCTCCAAAACATCGGCGCGCAACTCGTCAAGGAGGTCGCGTCGAAGACCAGCGATCTCGCGGGCGACGGCACCACGACCGCGACCGTGCTGGCACAGGCCATCGTGCGCGAAGGCCAGAAATACGTAGCGGCCGGGCTGAACCCACTGGATCTGAAGCGCGGTATCGACCGTGCGGTCGGTGTGGCGGTCGAAGCCTTGCGCGCCATCAGCAAGCCCACGACGACCAGCAAGGAGATCGCACAGGTCGCCACCATCTCGGCCAACGGTGAAGAATCGATCGGTCAGCGCATCGCAGAAGCGATCGATCGCGTGGGCAAGGAAGGCGTGATCACGGTCGAGGACGGCAAGACGCTTGCCGATGAACTGGACGTCGTCGAAGGGCTCCAGTTCGATCGCGGCTATCTCTCGCCCTACTTCGTCAACGAACCCGACAAGCAGATTGCCGCGCTGGAATCGCCGTTCGTGCTGCTGCACGACAAGAAGATCAGCAATATCCGCGATCTGCTGCCGTTGCTGGAGCAAGTCGCCAAGGCCGGCCGCCCGCTGCTCATCATCGCGGAAGACGTGGAAGGTGAAGCGCTCGCCACGCTGGTCGTGAACAACATTCGCGGCATTCTCAAGACGGTCGCCGTGAAGGCGCCGGGCTTCGGCGATCGCCGTCGCGCATTGCTCGAAGACATCGCGATTCTCACGGGCGGTCAGGTGATCGCTGAAGAAACCGGTCTGTCGCTGGAAAAGGCAACGCTCGCCGAGTTGGGGCAAGCCAAGCGCATTGAAGTCGGCAAGGAAAACACGACTGTCATCGATGGCGCCGGCGAGGCGGTGAACATTCAGGCGCGCGTCAAACAGATTCGCGTGCAGATCGAGGAAGCCACGTCCGACTACGATCGCGAGAAGTTGCAAGAACGTGTCGCCAAACTGGCGGGCGGTGTGGCCGTTATCAAAGTCGGCGGTGCCACCGAAATCGAAGTCAAGGAGAAGAAGGATCGCGTCGACGACGCGCTGCATGCCACGCGCGCGGCGGTGGAAGAAGGCATTGTGCCGGGCGGTGGCGTGGCACTGATTCGCGTGCGCGACAAGGTACGGGAGGTTCGCGGCGACAACGCCGATCAGGATGCCGGTATCAAGATCGTGCTGCGTGCACTGGAAGAACCATTGCGCCAGATCGTGGCCAACGCCGGCGATGAGCCGAGCGTCGTCGTCGCGAAGGTGGCACAGGGCAGCGGCAATTTCGGTTATAACGCCGCGATTGGCGAGTACGGCGATCTGGTCGAGCTGGGTGTGCTGGACCCGACCAAGGTCACACGCACGGCGTTGCAAAACGCGGCTTCCGTCGCCGGCTTGCTGCTCACCACCGACGCGACCATCGTCGAAGCGCCGAAGGCAAGCGCACCGGCGCAACCCGGTGCGGGTGGCGCAGGGGGCGCTGATTTCGGCTTCTGAGCCAAACACAGCTCACCTGAACACGGTCAGCCGTAGAGACAACGGGCCCCATCCGTCAAGGCATGGGGCCCGTTGCTATCAAGGATCTCAGAACCGATGCTGAACGCCGATCTGCACGCCTTGTGCGTCGGCACCCGGATAGGCTACGGCAACGCCCGGCGTGGTCGACCCAGCCAGCGCGTAGGCCGACGTGCCCTTGTTGAGCAGCACCGCCCCGCTTGCATAAAGCCACGTGCGTTTCGACAGCCAATAGGCATACATCAGGCCCAAGTGATCGGCGTTGCGCGCGGCCGGCGTCCGGTCGTCGAGGTGGCTATACACAAGCGCCAGCGTCGACGCCGGGTTGAATCGGTAAGCCCCCGAGACCGTGTATACGTTCTTGTCCACCGAGCCATCGCTCTGTTGGGCGTGATGAAAGCCCGCGTACAGACGCACCGTGCCGAAGTCATAAGAGCCACCGCCGAAGAAGGCTTTGAGCGTGCTCGCGTTCGTGGCGCTATCCACCGACTGATAGCCGACACCCAGATCGACCGGCCCCCGCGTGTATGACGCCGTGAGGTGATAGTTGTTGATGCCGCTGCGCGGCGTCGTCGTGCTGTCGCGCAAACCGAGCATCGCCTGCGCCGAGAAGCCGGCAATATCGGGCGTGCCGTAGTAGATGGCGTTGCTTGCGCGCACCGACAACGTCGCGAAGCTGTTCAGACCGGACGCGATGGTCGAGGCACCCGTCGCGTCGAATTTTCCTTCCAGTGGCACGTACAACGGTGAGTTCTGACGTCCGAAGCGGACCTCACCCCAGCGACCGGATGCGCCGACCCACGCTTGCCGGTTGAAGATCGACGTGGAATCGCTCGCAGTTCCGTTGTTCAGATTGAAACCGTTCTCCAGTGTGAAGTTGATGCGGTTGCCGCCGCCGATATCCTCGGAACCCTTCAGGCCAAAGCGGGACCCGGTTTGTGCGCCAGAGAGCATGCGATACGTGCTTTGGCTGCCCGAATGCGACCAGTCGAGCGAAAGGTCGAGCAAGCCGTAGAGCGTCACGCTCGATTGGGCGTGTGCGGCGGTTGGCAACGTGAAGCCTGCCGCAACAGCAAGCATTGCGACGGCCACGGATGCCACAGAAGCCTGGCGTTTGTTTTGAATGGGCGAGTCCGGCCCCGCCTGCGAGGTAGCGAGCGTGTAGTTTTGCGTAGTCATGTTGAGTGAGCCGATCGGTGCCGGCTTGTGCGATTGCGAAGACGTCGGGATCAGTTCGACGAGGTAATTGCGACGAGGTCAGTCCAACGAGGTTGGCTCAAGTCAGTCAGCCAACGTCACGACATGGGCTCGCACGTCGGGCAACGCGGAAATGATCCGGTTGTCCACGTACCAGTGGGCGACTTTCTCAATGCGCGTAGCGTCGTCAGGGAGAACGGCGCGCAGCGGCGACACGTTGTTCTCGCCAAGCTTGTCGGCAAGGGCTGCCGGAAGATTCAGCTCCGTCGCCCAGATACGTCCGGCCTCGCGCGGATGTGCGGCAGTCCACACGTTCTCTTCGCGCAGCACGCGTAATACCGACTTCACGACATCGGGGTGCGCTTTGAGGTAGTCCTGCCGGACGAAGTAGCCTACGGAGTTGTCCGAGCCGATGGCGGCACCGTCGGCCAGCACGCGGGCGTTGTAGTTGTTCTGCGCGATGGAGAGGAACGGGTCCCAAGTCGCCCAGGCGTCCACACCGCCGCCGACGAAGGCGCTACCGGTGTCGCTTGGCGAAAGATAGCGGCGCTTGACGGTCTCCGGCGCGATGCCGTTCTTCACCAGTGCGCGCACCAGCAGGTATTCACCGGTGCCGCCCTTGTTGACAGCAACCTGCTTGCCCGCCAGATCGGCCAGCGAACGAATGGCCGAATCGCGCGGCACCACGATGGCCTCGTTGCGGGCCGTCATGGGTTGGTAGCCGAAGATTGCCATCGGCACGCCGGCGGCAATCGACGTCACGAACGAGGTGGAACTGCCGCTCGTCAGATCGACGGCGTTGGCGTTGAGCGCTTCGAACGCTGGCGCTGCCGCAGGAAATGGCCCTGCCCAGATCACTTTGACGCCCTGCCCGCCCAATGCCTTATCGAGCGAGCCCTTGGCTTTCGCCAGCGTCAGATCGGACGTGCCTTTTAGATACGCGATGCGCAAGGTGATGCTGTCGGCACGCGCTTGCGCATTGACCTGCAGCGATACGGCAGCCAGCACCGATGCAATGACGGTGGCGGCAAAGGCAAGACGTCCCCCCGTACGTCGGACGACCCGGCGTACGTCGAAAGTGAAATTCATGATGTATTCCGTTTGAAATGAACGAGGTGGTGCTCAGGCCTGCGGCGGTGTAGTGAGCGTGGCAGGATCGCGGTCGAACAACGTCGACCACGTGAAGGTCTTTTCGGCCGGTTCGCGGCGGCGCACGGGCAGATGCGGCAGCACCTGTTCGGCGAAGCGGTACGACTCCTCGAGCAGCGGCATACCAGACAGAATGAATGTCTCGATACCCCGGGACGCATAGTCGTTGAGTGTCTTGACGACGGTAGCGGGCGAACCGACGATGGCGGTGCCCGGCCCCGGCCGCACCAGACCGAGACCCGACCAGAGATTGGGGGCGATTTCGAGATCGCGGGCACGTGCGGGACGTTTGCCTTGGTGCAGCGCGCTCATGCGCCGCTGCCCAACGGAGTCGCTGCCGCCGACAAATCGCTGATTCGCGGCAATGGCGTCGTCATCCATCAAGCTGAGCAAGCGGTCGGCCTCTGCCCACGCGGCTTCATCGGTATCTCGCAGAATCACATACAACCGCACGCCGTGCGACAGGCGCCGGCCGTAGTGGGCCGCACGCGCATTGACGTGCCTCACACGCTGTTCGATCTCATCCGGCGTTTCTCCCCACGACAGATAGGTATCGACGTGCTTGGCCGCGACCTCGATGGCGGGTTCGGACGAACCCCCGAACCACAACGGCGGGATCGGGATCGACTTGCCGGCGGGCAACGCCAGCTTCGCGCCTTCGACGCTGAAGTACTTGCCTTCATACGTCACCGTTTCGCCCGCGAATAGCCGCTTGAAGATCGTCAGATATTCGTCGGCCATCAGATAGCGTTCGTCGTGCGCAATCTTCATGCCGTATGCGCCCAGCATCTTGGCGTCACCTGAGACGATGTTGAGCAGCAACCGCCCTTTTGAGAACTCCTGAAACGTCGCCGCCATTTTGGCGAGCAACGTCGGCTGGATGAGTCCCGGATGGATCGCCAGCAGAAAGTTCATGTCCTCCGTATAGGAGAGCAGCGAGCCGCCAAGTACCCAGACGTCGTGTGCCCCCGTGGCAAACAAGGCGCCGGTAAAGCCGAGGTGGTCGTAGCCGCGAGCCAGTTGCTGGAGGTAGCGGTAGTTGATCGTGCGTGCGCCGTCCGTCGTCCACGGCGCGTGGCCGTCGGGGGCGGTGAGATACCAGTAAACATTCATTGCGAGACTCGTGAAGCCAAGGGATGGGAGATTCAGTGCGCGTGGGAAGCGCTTGAAAAGTTCAGCGGTACAGGCGGGGCTGCCTGCTGGATATCGATCGTGTGCGAGAGGACGCCGTGTCGGTGCAACAAATCGGCTTCGCCTTGCTGCTCGGCGTAGAACGCAGCGTCGCAGGGCAGCAATCGCCAATCGCGGGCGGCCAGCGCCGACTGCCAAGCGGCTGCGTCGATTTCCGAGATGCCCGAGATGCCCGCTGCGGCCAGTTGCTCTGCATAGGGCGCCGGGTCGCGGGCGATGTCGTGGCCCAATGCCGTCAAGGCGGCAAACACCGCATCCAGCGCCGCCGCGTGTAAGTGAAACGCCTCACGGTGAGTCCAGAACACGGAGCGGTTGGGCACATAGGGGCCGATATCGGTCAGCACGCGCCATTGCGACGGCTCGTTACGCACGCGCTCAAGCCACGGCGCCATGGCGATCCACGCATCGACCCGGCCATCGCTCAGCGCGCGGTAGGCGTCGGCAGGCGCCAGTTCAACACGTTCGACATCGCGCAACGACAGGCCTTCACGTTCAAGTGCGGCAGCAAGAAACGATGTGTGAAATGACCCATCGAGCAGTGCGATGCGACGGCCAACGAGACGGGTCACATTCGCCGGGCCGTCCTCCGCCCGCACGACGATGGCGCCGTTGCCGCCTCTCGGTGCGGAAGCCGCGACGTACACGAGTGGCACACCGTCATGCTGGGCCAGCACGGGGGGCGTCGAACCCGTGCCACCGACATCGATGACGTTGTCCGCAATCAACCGCCCCGTGTCGCGCCCTTCCCTGTAAGCCACGAACTGCACGGCAGGCGATCCGTCTGGGGTCAGGAGTATTTCCGGCCAGCGCAACGGCCACGTCAGCGCGGCCAGTTGCAGGTGCAGATTGTTCGGATGGACGCCGATGCGTAATGCGGCCACTTGTGTTCTCCTTCATCAACTGAGTGTGTTGAAACATCGCCATTGCGCTATCATCATGCAACGCGAAATTCGCTATTGGGTGATTCTATTGCCTGATAGCGAACACTCTTAATGATATTTTTCACTATGGTTATCGTCGCAGCGGGATACCAGCGCTGCACTGCGACGGGAGAGGCACATGACGAAAGCGGAGAAAGTGCAGAAAGCGGAGATCGATGAAACCGCGGCCGTGGCGTCGGCGCACGAGACCGACGACGATTTCATCGGGCGCCTGCGTTTGTTGGTGGCACGCGCCGGGAATGCGAGCGCACTGGTGCGTCAGGCGGGCATTTCAGCGAGTGGGTTTCAGAAGTACCTGAACGGTGCCGAGCCTTCGAGACGCGTGCTCATTGCACTCTCGCAAGCAGGCAGCGTGACGCTGGAATGGCTGATGACCGGGCGTGGCCCGATGGAGGGCGCGGTACGAGACGTCTGGCCGGAAAACCATCTGACGCTGTTGCCGCTCTATCGCGGCGGCGAGCCGGATTGCCCTGTGCCGGAAGCCTCCCCGGAAAAGCTTGTGCAACTGGCGTTCTGTCAGGAGTGGCTGGCACGTCACGGGTACGATCCCGTGCATCTGGCCACAATGCGCGTGGAAGGTAATGCCATGTCGCCGACCTTTCGTGCGGGCGACACGCTTGTCGTCGACCGTCAGGTGGCGAACGTCGCCGATGGCGAAGTCTATGTGCTGCGCGACGGCAGTGATTTGCTGATCAAACGGCTTCAACGGCAGTTGGGCGGCATGGTCTCGCTCACGTCCGACAACGCACAGTACGCGCCGATACAGGCACCCCTCGAGCGTCTGGACATCGTTGGGCGGGTGATCTGGCGCGGAGCGTTGCTGTGAGGTAAATGGCACAAACCGGGTCTGTAGACCGGTTTCGATAAGACCCAAAATTTTGGGTCTTATGTCCGATTTCTGACGTTAATTACCAATAGTTTGTGCTTTAGGATCGCTATAGTGCCCGCGCCAGCAACGTTGGCAGTGACGACGCCAGCAACGTCACGCCCGACGCCGTCAAGAGACCCAGCACCACCTGACGAAAACGGGCTTCGCTGATGCCGATATAGAGTTTCGCGCCGAGCAGCGTGGGGATGGGCATAGCGAGCGCGACAATGCCGAAGAACGGCAGCATGTCGCGTGTGACGATGCCGGTGGCCAGATAGGTGCCCATCGTGACCAGCAGCATCGACAAGTTGAAGTTTTGAATCACCGCGCGCTGCACGTCTTTGTCGACGCCACGCAACGTGCACCACAATGTCGGCAACGTGCCGGCAAACCCGCCGATGCCGCCAAGCACCCCGCCCGCCATCCCCACCAGCGCATCTGCTGCGCGGCCGCCCGACGAGATTCGCGGCAGGTTTTTCGCCAGCAGCATCGTCGGACACCAGATCACGAGCAGCGTCCCGAGGATGGCCTTGAACCAATCCATATCGAGTCGCGGCAGCAACGCAACGCCGAGCGGAATCCCCAGCAAACCACCCAGCACGAATGGCAGCAGCCGCTTGAAGTCAACGCCGCGCCGCATCGTGACGGCGGCCAGAATCTGTCCGGACAGCGCGCCAAAGACGGCCAACGTGGCGGCGAGCCGGGGATCGAGCACCCAAGCCCAGAACGACATCGCAGCAAGCCCGAAGGCAAAGCCCGACAAGCCTTGAATGAAGCCCGCCACGATCGTGCCCAAGATCACCACCAGATACACCGAATCCATTGTCGTCCCCCGTCTATGCGCGTCTTGCTTGCATTGTGGGCGCGACGGCGTGCGGTGCTGATCGCACTTGGCTATGTGCCGATATGGATTTGCTTATGGCATCCGACAGGTCGTGCCTAGTTGCGCGACGGGCGAATTCTGAAGATGAAGTCGACTTCGGCGACAGCGCCCTTGGGCAATTGAAGAACGCCGACCGATGTGCGCGTGTGCACACCCGATTCTCCGAGGACTTCAAAAAGGACATCCGAAGCACCATCGGCCACTTCGCTTTGCAACGTGAAGTCTGGTGCGCTTCGGACAAAGACGCTAATGCGGGGGACCGAGACAATGGCGTCGAGGCTGCCGCACGCACGGTGGATCAATGAAAGCGCCCGCAGCGCAGAAACGCCAGTCGCCCGCCGTGCGTCTTCCAGCGAAATCGTATCGCCGGCGCAGCCGACGAAATGCACCGTTTCACCAATTCTAGGGATCTGTCCGGCGACATACGCCATCTCGCCATCGATGAGCACCGGCGTGTATTTCCCTCCGACTTTGATCTCGTCGTCGACCGGAAACCCGAATCGATCGGCCACGAGCCGCCATTGATTGTCTCGGTTCATACCATTCCCTGCGTCGTGTGTTGATGGGTAAGCGCCAATATTAATGGATCAACTCACGACGCGGCTTGTGCCCGTTGATAAGCCACTAGCGCGTTGGCGTGCCCGTGACCTAATCCGTGCTCCGACTTGAGCCGGGCAACCTGCTCCATGTGCTTCACGCCCTTCATCTCGTCCAGAATCGCCAGCCAATGGCTGATCGGTTTGCCGTACGTCTTTTCGATAGACGGGAAATAGGATGCGGGGCCTTTTACTTTTTCGGTCGTCATGTTGACTGTCTCCTGAGCGTCGCGCAGAGATGCAAGCTTAGCGACCTTGGCGATAATTTGCATGCCTGATCAAATTCACCGTCTGGCTCAGAACAGAAACCTTGCCCCCACGTTCAGCAGCCAGCCGCGTACGCCCGCATTGCCAATGTCTTTGGACCACGACGCGCGGCCATAGAGCGACATCGTCTCGGACATGGTGGCGTTGGCGCCGATCGATAAACGCAAGGCATCGCCCAGCTTGCCGCTGGTGAAATCGACGCCACCGACAGTGACATGCGTCCCGTCGGTAAACGCGTGCAGATAGTCGACGGCGAAATACGGCGTCACCCTCCCCTTGCCCACGTCGAAGGCGCGCGTCAGCCGCATGCCGATGCGCCCGAGCAGTTGATTCTGGCTGCCGATATTGACAGCGAGATCGTCGGCATCGACCTGATTGTTGAACCCGACGTGCTGGCCGACCAGTTGCACCTGCGGTTCAAGCTGCAACCCGGCACCGATACCGACCGGATACCCAGCCTCCACCGACAACGCGACATCGCGCCCCTTCAGGTTCGAGGCAGTGGCGTAGGCATTCGTACTCACCCGGCCATCGAACCAGCCGAACGACAGGACATTGTCGACATACCATCCTTGCGTGCTCTGGTAGGTCGCGTAGCCCGATACCCGATAGGTGTTGCCTGATGCGCTGCTGTACCCGTCGACCGCATCGGGTTCGAAATGCAGCCAGCCGATGGCCCCCGCCAGCCCGAAACGCCAGAGCCCGTCCTCGTTGCGGCGCTTGAACAGATTGCCGCCGAACTGCACCGCGCTGTAGTCGCCGTCCGCGTTGTAGCCGTACTGCTGGAACGTGCGGTTGCTGCGGTAGTTGAAGTGCCCGCCATAGACACGGACGAAGGCTTCCCCGTCGCCCTTGTCCCGCCCAAGATCGCGGTCGTCGCGAATTTCGCCCAGCCGCCGATGCAGCGTATCGATATCCACCAGCCCGGCATACAACAGCGCTACCGGTGCGCTCAAGTAGGCCGCCACCTGTGGCACGACTTCGGGGCGAGCATTGGGTGGAAGCGGCTCCGGTACGCCCGGATCGATCGGATCGACCTCGCCACCCGGGTCGACAAACGCGCCCTGAAGTCGGTAATCCCAGAACGTCCCTGTCGCACCGACTAGCGATTGCCCGGGGCTGGCCGCGCCGTACTCTGAGCCCGGTCCGTAAGCGTACAGGTGGTACTGGAACGGCAGGTTCTCCGCCGCCACATAGCCGTTCTTCAGCACAAACGCATTCTGTGTGGACGTACCCGCCACCTGAATGAGCGAGATGCCATCGGTCGCGGAGAACAGATGCACCGTCGGCGCGCCCAGCAAGCCGCGAGTCAAATGGGCCTGATACGTCGCGACGGGCCCGGGGCTCGCATCGACCGGGCGGACGTCGACTAGCGTCGTACCCGTGGCGTTGCCCCCGATCAACAGACGGTCGGTGAACTGGTTGGATAGTGCGCCCCCGGCGTTGAGATACGTGTTGAGTGCCAGCGTGCCGTTGTTGCCGGTGTAGTTGCCCGACGTGCTGATGCTTGTGTACGCCGCCGCCGACGTCGGAGCACTCGTCTGCGCTGCTGACGGCAACACGTTGATCGTGCTTGCCGTATTCTCCAGCGTGGTCATGTTCGAGTTGCCGGTCACGTTCCACACCGTGCCGTTGCGCAGTGCCACTTGGGCCGTACTTACCGTGTCGACGAGGATCGTTCCCGTCAATGTCGATGCGTCGGCGGAAAACGCCACGTTGCCGGCCGATGTGCCGTCCGCATTCACATTGAGGGCCGCCGCGCCGGGCCCTGCAATCAGGGACGAACCCGAGGTCAGCGAAATCGTACCCGTGGGCCCGGTGACGTGAATCGCATCCGACTGGTCACTGCGAACGACTGAGCCGGCCAGCGACACGATCTCGTCGGATCCCGGCACGCCCGTGAGATACATACCGTAGGCGCCAGTGCCTTGCGCATGGAACGTTGTGCCCGACGCGCTCAAGCGTGCCGTATCGCCCGCGAAGAGATTGACCAGCATCGCCGCATGCGCGTTGGCCCCCGTAGTCGTGACCGTCGACGGCGTGCCGCCCGCGTCGGAGGTGATCGTGACTTCGGGGCTGCCTGTGGACACGCTGCCGAAGTCGGAGTCGACCAGACGAATCCCGTACGCTCCGATGCCGCTCGTGGCGATGATCGTGTTATGCAGTACGGTGCCGCCATTGCCCTCGGCATCGACGCCATGTGCAGAAGCGCCGCTGGTGGTGATCGTGCCGTTGCGATACGACAAGGCCGCCGTGCCTTCATAGGCCCCGTGACTGGCCCGGTTCAATAATCCGTAGGCGCTACTCCCCGTGGTCGTGATGGACGAATTGGTCAGCGCAATGGCGCCGCCGCCGACCGCACCGGCGCCCTGCGCCGAGGGACCGGACGTGTTGATCGTGACCGCGTTGCCCGTGATCGTTCCGCCGGTGGTCGCCCAAAGCCCGGCGCCGCCCGAGCCGCCCCCGGTGGTGATCGTCGTGCCTGAACCAAGATCCGCACTCGCCAGACCGCCCGTGGTTCCACTGACGACCACGCCGAACGAGAAGGTGCCGACGCCGGCAATGGCGACACCGTAGCCGTTGGACGAATTGATGACGAAGTTCGCCACCGACCCCGCCCCTGACGCGCTGACCTGAATCGCCGTATTCGTGGGGCTGGTGACCGACATGGCGCTTGCCGGCGCAAACGTCAAGGATGCTTGATTGCCGCCGGATGCCGAAATACGCACCGCAGTCGATACGTTCATGCTGCCGTCGGTGTACGTCAGGGACTTGCCGTTGCCAACAGTCAGCGCAGTCGCAGGCAATGTCTGCGCTTTGGCTTGCCCCGCCGCAAGACTCACACACAGCAGACTCGCCAGCGTAATAACGGACGGTTTAAACGGCCAACCGGTGGACATACTGCGCGTCTGGACGAGCATGACGGTGTCTCCCTGATGCCTGGCATCTCGCGAAACTGCACCGAAGCGAAACAAAAACAAGGGAAAAGACGCACCCGGCATAGCCAATTAATTAATACAGCTAATTAAATAATTGGCTATTTAGGAATATTAGGTATTGCCGATTCTAGGTTGCCGTAGATTTGGATGGCAAGCGTTTCCGCCACCAACAGGCGACGAGATAATTTTAATTACCCGAAATATCTTTTAATTCTCTTTTTCGGATAGCAATATCAACGCGCCATGTGATCGAGATAGTACTGCGCCGCACGCGTAACGTGACGCTCGGCGAGCAGTGCCGCAAATGCCGCGTCACCGGACTGAACCGCCCTAAGGATTGCGGCGTGCTCTTCCCATGTGATGCGCACTTCCTCGTCGTTGGCATTGACGAACAGCATGCGCGAGCGGTCGCGCATCGAGCGCATGAGGTCGGCGAGCATAGCGTTGGCGCCGGCGGTATATAGGAGATCGTGAAAGCGGGCGTTGAGCTCCAGCAGGCTGGCGGTCTCGCCTGCGGCAACTTTGGCGTTGCCTTCCTGCAAGACTTTCTCGATTTTCTTGACCAATTCCGGCGTGCAACGCTCCGCAGCCAGACGAGCATTGAGCCCTTCGAGCGTGGCGCGAATCTGCACAAGCTCGCGCGCTGAGGCCGGGTCGAACGAGGCGACCACCGCCCCATGGCGCGGCCGCACCTCGACGAGTCCTTCAACAGCCAATGCCCGCAGCGCCTCTCTCACCGGAACGCGCGAGACATCGAGCTCTTCGGCAATCCGGCCTTCGACCAGCCGGTCCCCCGGCTTGTACTCTCCCGAGGTAATCGATGCGCGCAAACGGCTGATCACCAGATCCGACAACTGCTGATGCATGATCGGCTCGCGTCCGTTTGCCCCTGTGGCTCCCCGCACCATAATTCCAATCTCCACAAACCTGTCGTTACGACGATATTGCGCAGCATTCTAGCAGCGCACGGCATTTTGTAGACTGTACACGATACGGGGTCTGCCTGTGGGTTCAGGCGCCGCATGGCACCGATGCCATAAATGCCAGCATCTCGCGTCCCAGCCAATCCTCGCCCGAGTTGAAGTGGGCCACGATCGACGTGTGGTTATGTCCGCGCAGTTGCACGAACCGTGGCGCGACGCCTCGTTTGCGCAATAGCCGCTGGAAGAATTCCGCCCCATAGTCGTCGAGAAACCGGTTTTCATACTCGGCGACGGCGATCATCGTCGGCACCGGGTTACGGGCCGCGTGCGTGAGCGGCGACCGTTCGGCGTATTGCGTCTCGTCCGTACCGAAATAGGCGCGCACCGGGTTGGCATTGGGGTTGCGGGGATCGACGTCGGCAAACAAACGGGCGCTGATCAGAATAAGCCCCGCGACATCGGCGCGCCGTTCGCCATCCGCCGGCGTCAGCGCAGGATCGAACAGGCAACCGGCCGCATGGGTGCCGCCCGCCGAATGGCCGATGAGAAAGATTCTGGTGGGATCGATGCGCCACTCCGCCGCGTGTTCACGCACCCATGCGAGCGCTTGCGCCGTATCTTGTGCGCCGCCCGGCCAAGGCGCATCGTCGGCCAGCCGATATTCCACATTGATGGCAACGAACCCTTGCCGCGCAAACCAGTGACAGACGTTGTCGTAGATCTCGCCGTTCACACTCTTGTTACCCCGAACGAACGCGCCGCCATGCACGAACAGCACGGCACCACGCAAGCCTTCGGCGTCGCTCGCCCCCGCCCCTACGACCGGTGCGAAGACATCGAGCACTTGCCGAGGATGCGTCCCGTAAGCGAGATCCCGCTCGACATGAGGACTCTTCGGCGCGACGGCAAGCACCGGCGAATAGCAGTCGATAACCGCCTTGCGGTGGGCAATGATGTCGTCGTTCCAACATGGCCCCAAATCCAGCATCTGGCGTTGTTGCTCACGCGGCAGTGCCCCAAACGGTTCGGTCAAACGGTTCGTCTCGTTCACCATGACACGCTCACGTCGCCGTTGATAAAGGTCTGGCACGCCATCCGATAGCCGTTCTCAAGGTCTTCCGGGCTGAGATGACGACGCTCCTTCTGTTTGACTTCGTCCGTATGTTCGCGGCCGATCTCGACCCGGCAACGACACGTGCCGCACAGCCCGCCGCCGCACTTGAACGGAATGCCCCCCTTCTCGCGCAAGGACACACGCAACAGATTGCTGTTCGGCGGCGCCTCGACGCACTTGCTGCCATTGCTGAGAAAGGTAATCTGCACCGTGGCAGCAACCGGCGGCGTCGGCTCCCGGCGACTGAGCCGGGCTTGCGCGTGATCGTGCCCGACCAGCCCTTCGAGCGAGGCCACGGCAGCAGACACGCTTTCAAACTTTTCGAAGAACTTGGTCGGCACCAGATTTTCGCCGTGCGGCGAGGCTTCTTCGACAATCTTCACGCGTGCCTGACCGTCCAGCTTCGCGACGACAAACGCCGCGACATGCCGCGTGCCGTAGAAATAGTCATGGGTTTCGACGGGGGTGATGCCCGTAGTCGGCTCGCTGCGATACTCGCCCGGCCGGCTCGTCAATACGATGTACATTCGCTTTCCTCGTTCAGATACCTTGCTCTGGGCTGCGATCAGAGCGCCGCCGGCAGGTCATCGGCCTGCTCCAGTTCAATGTCGTGTTCGATCCAAAGCTGGCAGACAAGCCGGAAACCCGCGTCGAGCCGATCGCCCAATTGCTTCTTCTCTTTCCAGTTGGGCGCCGGCAAATGTTCTTCACCAGACAAAACCCGGCAGGCGCAGCGAGCGCATTTGCCCATGCCGCACTCGTAACGCAAATGCGGGAATGGGAACTGCTTGATGCCCGCACGCACGACGAGATTGGTATTGGCCTTCACTTCTTCCCGGTACGTTTGCCCGTTCCTGCGAAACACGACGACTGGCATGCATCCTCCTGAGACGCAAACTTCATTACGTATACTGTATACCGTTTATATAATGACTTTACAACACAACATTGCCTGCCCGATGCCCTCACGCAGCGACGTCAACCGGCACATGCTGGAACGTGAAACTGTCGACATACACATAGCGGACGCTGGCCCCTTGGGCGATGAATGCCCGACGCGCGTCGTCGATCATGACCGGCGAACCGCACAGGTACAGGGCGTGTTCCGACAGGTCGGGATGATCTGACACCACGGCGTCCTGCACATACCCACGCGCCCCCTGCCATGTACCGTCGGGCCGCGACAGCACCGGCACATAGCGGAAATCTTCATGTTGCTGGGCGAGTTGCGTCAGTTCGTCATGCAGATAAAGCGCTGCCGGCGTCCGACCACCCCAATACAGATCGATCGGTGGCGTATCGTCGCTGGCCAGCATTCCCGCGAGCATGCTGCGCAACGGTGCGATGCCGGTGCCGGTTGCGACCATCACGATGGGACGGTAGTCGTCCTCGTGGTACCCGAACCCGCCTAATGGCGCTTCGACATCGAGTGTGTCGCCGGGGCGAAGCGCGCTCAGACGCGTCTGAGTGAAGTGGCCCCCTTCGATCTTGCGGATATGCAGTTCAACCGAGTTCGATGCATTCGCACCGTCTGCCCCAGCGGCATCAAGCGCGGATGCGATCGAAAAACTCCGGGGCCCGGTATCGCCCGACAACACGTTGAGGTACTGCCCGGGACGGAACCCCCACGGCGCATCGTCGGCGAAGGTGAGCACGAGACGGGTCACGTCCGCTGTCAGCGATTCCTTGTGCAGCACCCTCGCCTTGCGGCGGCGTGCCGGTTCTGGCGCCGCGAGCACCCGCTCGGTACTGATCGCGAGGTCGGAGCGTGCATGCGCCTGACACAGGAGTGCGTCACCGGCCTCGGCTTCCTCTTGCGACAACGCGAGCGGATGCTCGTCGTAATGCACTTGCCCCTGCCGCACATTGACGCGGCAGGTGCCGCAACCGCCAAACTCGCACTCGGACGGCAGCACAACGCCAGCGCGCCGCGCCGCTTCAAGCACGGTTTCATCCGGCGCCGCCTCGAAGCTTTGCTGCGCTTCGATCCATGTGATTCGATAGCTCACGCGCGCCTCCTGCGTCAAAGCTTGATGTCGGCCTGAACGAGCACTTCCCGTCCACTCTGGCGAAGCAGGTCCTGCAACGCTGCGAGGCCGGCAAGCCCTGCCTGCGTGTCCTGTTCGCCATTGCCACCGGACAGGCCGATGCCGCCCACCACCTGATTGTCGACCACGATCGGGAATCCCCCGACGAAGGCGGCAAACTTCCCTTCGAAGCTCCACTGAATGCCAAACGCTTCGTTGCCCGGCAGTGCCGGCCCGTTGGGCGGCGTGGTGAACAGGTGCGTCGAGCGCTTATGACCTGCGGCCGTAAAGGCTTTATTCCATGCTATCTGCGGCCCGGTAATACGCCCGCCGTCCATGCGCTCCAGCGCCAGCGGGAACCCGCCTTCGTCGACCACGCAGATCGATTCGAGAACGCCGATGGTCTGCGAGCGCGCAACGGCGGCCGCAATCATGTGCCGGGCTTCGGCAAGTTCGAGTTTGAAAAATGGCTTCATGGCTGATGAGAGATGTCGTAGAAAACGGGCGTCAGACGCCGCGATAAACCGTCTTAATCTGCTGATAGAACTCAAGCCCGTCGCGTCCCGACTCACGGAACGTGGCCGTGCTCGACTGCTTGAGACCGCCGAACGGTGCGTTGACGAGATTGCCGGTGGTCGTGCGATTGATCTTCACGGTGCCCGCTTCGATGTCGTTCGCGAAGCGATGCATCAGGCGGACGTCCTGAGTCACCAGCGAGGCCGCGAGACCGTAGTCGCTATCGTTGGCGACCGCGAGCGCGTCGTCGTAACCGTCGACGTCGATCACGGCGATGACCGGGCCGAAAATCTCTTCCCTTGCGATACGGGCGTCGCGCGGCACATCGGTAAAGACGGCGGGGGTGACGAAATAGCCGTGCGCGTAGGCGTCATGCGTGAGTTGCTCACCGCCGCAAACCAGCGTCGCTTCGCGCTTGCCGATCTCGATGTAGTCGAGCACCGTGCGCAGTTGCCCCGCCGTGGCCAGCGGGCCGATATCGATGCCGGGTTGCAGCCCGTTGCCGATCTTGAGCGCAACGGTTCGGGCGACGAGACGTTCGACAAACGCGGCGCGAATCTCCCGGGCAACGAGCACACGGCTCGTCCCGGTGCATGCCTGCCCGGAGAGGGAAAAACCGCCCTTCACCGTCAGATCGACCGCACGGTCGATGTCTTGCGCGTCGAGCACGATCAACGGGTTCTTACCGCCGAGTTCCATCTGAGTACGCGTCGACATCGACGCCGCACGGTGGATCTGTTCGCCCGCCGAGGTCGATCCTGTGAACGAGATCGCTTTCACTTCCCGCGCGCCGACCAATACCGGCCCCACCGCGCTGGCACTGCCCGTGACGAAGTTCAGCACGCCCTTGGGGATACCGGCCTGCACGAAGGCCTCGGTCAGGCGCAACCCGCTCAACGGTGCGTCAGAGGCCGGTTTGAATACCACGGTGTTCCCGCAGATCAGCGCCGGCGCAATCTTTCGCGCCGGAATCGAGACGGGGAAGTTCCACGGCGAAATGACTGTGACAACGCCCAGCGGCTCGCGCACGGTATAGACCGTCATGTCGGCGTCATCGTTAGGGAACGTCTCACCGCCGTACGACTGCGCTTCGATCGCGTAATAACGAATTGTCTGGGCCGCCCGCATGAACTCATCAGTCGCGAGGCTCTTCTGTTTGCCCTCCTCACGCGTGAGCTCTTCGCCAAAGCGGGCGGCGTGCTGTTCCAGATAGGCGCTGGCGCTCAACAGAATCTTGGCGCGTGCGCCCGGGGAGAGGCGTTTCCAGCTGGCGAATGCGGCGGCAGCAGCACGAACGGCCGCTTGCGCGTCAGCCTCGCCGGAGGCTTGAAACTGACCGACCACGTCGCGCGTGTCGGCCGGATTGACGTTATCGAAGGTGGCACCCGAGCGGCTCGCACACCATTCGCCGTCGATGTAATTCAGAAACGTTGGAACGGTTGTCATGAATGCAACGGTCCTGCAAAAGGGCTTGAAAACCCGCGCCACGACGGCGCGGGGTCGCCGGATGCCGCTTAAGCCGCAAGGCCCAGTTCGGGCAGCGGAATTTCGTTTTCGACGTAGTCGTAGTACAGCGCCGTCGTATAGAGCAGACGCATTTGCGCACCGATCTCGCAGATCTTCAGGCAGCGTTGCTGCAATTCGGGCGTGTTCGCGTTCTCCAGCACGATCTGGTAACCGCGCTCGCCGTGAATCTCGTCCGAGACGATGTGCAGGTCGAAGAACTCGACTTCCTCGTCGGTGAACTTGTACGTGTCGCGCAGCGTGGGCGTCTGCTTGCGATAAATCGACGGCACCTGCGACTCCAGCCCGACGACCAGCCCGGCAACCGCGACCACCGGGTCTTCGCGCATGGCGACGGCGTAGCACCAGCTTTGCAGGCCGCGCGTGGTCGGCGACATGTTGTCGGGGTTGACCACGCGCTCACGGGTCGTGCCGCACGCTTCGGCAAAGCGGATCAGCAAGTCGGTGTGGCGATCGCCCCCGATTTCCTCCTCGTACATGTTGGCGAGCAGAAAGTCTTTCGCCTCGGTCATGTGGTCCGGCGTGCGGGCGTACAGATAGCCGAGGTAATCGGCAAACGGCCCCACATAGTGGTAGTGGTTTTCTGCCCAGCGAGCGAGGTGCGCACGCGAGAGCTTGCCGCTCGCCCACGCCACGCTGAACGGTGCCTTGTTCGCGCTCTTGCCTTTGATTGCTTCTTCGAGTGCCGCACGGAAAGTCTCGCGGTCCATCAGCTCTGCCATTTCAGACTCCTTGGTTTCAAGTGGATAAGCCTTCGCATCAGGGGATGCCGGGCTTCGATTCATCATTTGGTACACTGTATACAGTTTTTGGAAAAATGCCAATCCAGTGAATTACTTGTGCGGGGTCTATCCCGCGATCACGGGGGAAGTCAGCCGGCCGCTTTATGTCCGGTTGCGGACAACGTGGGCCATGGGTGTCGACGTGGCATTTACCGTGTCGGCCGTGCCGGCGTAAGCGGGTTCGATCTCATCGAGCGCAATGCCGTTGGTCTCGGGCAGCAGCCATGCAGCGACGATCACCATGCCGTAACCCACGGCAGCAACGATCGGAATGGCCAGTGTGAGCGTCGTATGCCCGGTGGCAAGCCAGCCTGCCATGAACGGGAAGAACGAGCCGATGACACGTCCGGCGTTGTAAGCCACGCCATAGCCCGTTGCGCGAATCTCGTGCGGATACGTCTCCGAAATGGTGGCCGCCACACCCGCGAAGGTGCCCTGCATCAACACGCCCATGAGGAAGCCGAGCACCATCATGACGGGCATGGGGGCCGGAATCAGCATGTACGCAATGCTCATCACAAATGCCCCGAGCGCGAACAGGATGTAGGTCGGCCGGCGGCCAAGCTTGTCCGTGCACCACGCGCCAACGGCGTAACCCACAATCGAGCCCACAATGGTGATCGCCAGCCACATGCCGGTGCCGGTCACCGAGAGGCCTCGTTCCGTCTTGAGCCAAGTCGGCATCCACGTAGCAATGGCGTAATACGCGCCGAGCATGCCCCCTGAGAGCAGGCTGCACAGGAACGTGCGCGCCAGCAGCGGGCCGCTGAATACACCGCGAAGCGTCTTGAGCGGGCTTGTCTTGCTACGTTCCGCGAGCGTGCGGGTAAAAGCCTCCGGCTCTTCGAGATTGCGGCGCAGCCAGAACACCAGCAGCGCGGGCGCTACGCCGATGAACAGACACACACGCCATGCCCATTCCGGCGGCAGCCAATTGAAGATCACGCTATAGGCAATCGCAGCCAGCGCCCAGCCGAACGAATAACTGCTGGCGGTGAAGCCCGAGAACTTGCCGCGATGGGCCGGGTTACGAATGGTCTCCATGACGAGCACCATGCACAACGACGACTCTCCGCCAAAGCCCAAGCCCTGAATGATGCGGAACACGGCCAGCTGCGTGGGCGAGTTGGTGAGACCGCAGGCAAAACAGGCCAGCGCAAACAAGGCGATGGTCCAGCGCAGGATGCGCACGCGGCCGTAACGGTCGGCGAGCAGCCCTGCCCCGATGGCGCCGACCAGCGAAGCAATCAGCGTGTAGGTGACGATACTGCCTGCCGTCGCCTTGCTCATGCTCCAGGTCGTCAGTAGCACCGGGATGAGAAACGAATAGATCATGAAGTCGTAGACGTCGACCGTGTGGCCGATGAAGGTGCCCGCAAAGGCACGCTTCTCGTTCTTCGACAGTGAGTTCAGCCAGGACATTGCGGTGTCCTCCTTAGGTATCGTGGGTTTTGTGGAGTGAGTGAGATTTCCGGTGCATCAGGTCGGTGGTTGATAGGTGTAGCCGGCGGCTTCAAGCAATCTGGCTACGTGAATCGAGCGCAGGTCGTGATACAGCGGAGCCACGATCTGAACGCCCACTGGCAGCCCCTGTGCCGTGCGCCCTGCGGGGGCGACGGTCGAGGGCAAGCCGCACAGGCCGGAGTGCCCGGCCCAGAAAAGCTGTGTGGTGAGGGGTTGTGCTCGCCCGTTCACGTCGAGCGTGCGCTGCCATGGCGCGCCCTGTTCGTTCAATGGGAATGCGGCGGTTGCGGCCACGGGGCATAGCAACACGTCGACCTGTTCGAACAGCGCACGCCACGCGGCGGCGAAGCGCTCGCGCAGCGGTTGGAGCTTGAGCCAGTCGCGGTGCCGCATGACGGCGCCCACGTGCTGGAGCGACGCATAGCTGAGATCGTCCGCAGTGGCTTCCGCCGCGGACGAGACCGATGCGGCAAAGGCGTCTTCGCCGAGATAGCCGCTGGTCGCTGCGCGCAGCAGCAACATGTAGACACGCAGCAATTCGGCGGCATCCAGCGACGGTTTCGCGTTCCAGTGCACCTGTGCCCCGCGCCGTTCAAGGTCCTTCCCGAGCGCCACGATGCATTGCTCCACGTCGGTGTCGACTTCCGCGACCGGGTGATTGGGCAGAACGCCGAAACGAATCTCGCTGAGGTCTTTGGCGCGGGAGCGCGGCAACTCGAAACGCACGGCGCAGGCGGCGTCAGCCGCAGGGCCAGCAATGGCGGAGAGTACCGATTGCAGGTCGTCTGCGCTACGGGCGAGCGGACCGGCAACGTTGATGTCGGGAAACATTGCGCCGCCCGGCAGGCCATGCCCATCGAGGGGAACCAGACCATGCGTGCTCTTATGCGAGAAGATGCCGCAGTAGTGCGCCGGGTTGCGGATCGATGAACCGATATCCGACCCTACGTCGAAGAACGACATGCCCGAACAGACCGCTGCGGCGCTGCCACCCGACGAACCACCCGGTGTGCGCGTGAGGTCGTGCGGGTTGCGTGTCGTGCCGTAAACCTCGTTATAGCTCTGCCAGTCGCGCAGCCAGATCGGCACATTGGTCTTGCCGAGGAGGATGGCGCCGGCGTCTTCGAGACGCTGCACGACCGTTGCGTGACGCGTCGCGACGTTGCCCGTGAACGCCGGATCGCCAACGGTAGTGGACCAGCCCGCGACGTCGAATGATTCCTTGATCGTGAACGGCACGCCGTGGAGCGGCCCGCGTACCTTGCCAGCACGGCGTTCGGCGTCGCGCTCGCGCGCCACGGCATAAGCGCAGTCGAAGTCGCTGACAACCACGGCGTTCAGGCGAGGATTGTCGCGATGCCATGCCGCTTCGCAGGCCGCGACGAGCACCGTCGAGGTGGTGTCTTGCCGCGCCAATGCTGCCTGAGCGGCGGAAATCGAGGCGTGGTGCCACTGCGCATCCGTGGCCCCCGATCCTGAGGACGTACCGGCGCTGCGAGCGTCGACCGTGGAATCTGTCATCGTGGAATACCCTTTTCAGTATTCTGTATACCATCCGACGACAAATTTGCCCTGTCAAGAGACCTGAAGATAAGGGTTTGTGCTTAATGCCCGGCAAATGCGCGACTGGCGCGGGTCACCCGCCGGCGTACGTGCCGATATCGGCCGTTTAAACCGGCCAACTGTCACCTGCCCTTCGCATGTTCCCCTCGTAACGTCATCACGGCGCTATCCACCCGGGCGACTACCTTGCCGTCATCACGCTTAATCTCACACAGATAGTGAGACACGGTTCGCCCTTGGTGCGTCGCCCACGCGTGAGCCGTCAGCCGCGACACCCAGACCGGGCGTAGAAACGTCGCCTTCAGGTCGATGCTCGTGAACGTTTCTCCGTCCGCCATCAGCGTCGAGTGCGCTGTCCCGATGGCCGCGTCGGCCAGTTCGCACAGCAAGCCGCCGTGCACCGTGCCTTGTTGATTGCCGTGAATTTCTGCATTGGCCTCCAGTTCGATTACTGCCTTTGCCGCATCGATCTCGACAATGCGAAATCCAAGTAAATTGGAAATCGCCGTCGGATAACGCATATGCGTCTGATCTTCGGCACGAAGCGTGCCCGCCAATTGGCGACGCAGGTAATTCAGCACTGGCAGGTGTTTTGCTTCCCCGGCCCCATCGAACACATCGGACATGACAGCTCCCATTGAAAGATTGCTCTCAAGAGTCTGTCTGCCTAGAATCGGACAATCAAGAAATTGTCCTACGTACAATCATGTCCGAATCCCCTGTTACGGCGGCGGTGGAGCATCTATCCGGTGAAATCCGGCGCGGCGCGCTGCCGCCCGGCACTGCCTTGCCGACGCACCGCAAGCTGGCGGCGCAGTACGGCATCGCGATCGCGTCAGCGAGCAAGGTCTATAACCGATTGCAGGCCATGGGGCTTGTCGTCGGGGAAGTCGGACGCGGCACGTTCGTGCGAGACCGCCCGGCACAACGGGAATGGGATATCGATGACGAGGCCCGGCTGAATTCGCAATCGGTCGATCTGTCGTTCAACCACCCAACATGGCCCGGGCAAAGCGACCTGTTACGCACCACGCTCAGAGAGTTGGCGTCGTCCGGTGATTTGAGCGCGCTGATGCACCAGCAGCCACCGGGTGGACGGCTTCACGAACGGCAAATCGTCGCGGACCATCTGACGCAAGCACGAAACATTCGCGCTACCGCCGAACAGGTGTTTCTCGTGGGCGGCGCGCAGCAGGGTCTCGATGTGGCCATTCGGGCGTTCCTTCGCCCGAATGATGAAGTCGCCGTCGACGCTCTGACCTACCCCGGCTTCAAGATGGCAGCCGCGCTGAGCGAGCTTGCCCTGAGACCAGTACCGTCAGCCGACAACGGCCCCGATCTGAATGCGCTAGCAGACCTTTGCCGCCGCGGCGCCATTCGTGCCATCTACGTCATGCCAACGCTGCATAACCCGCTCGGCTGGGTGCTGAGTGCAGCCCAGCGCAAACAACTGGTCGACATCGCGCGCCGCCACGATTGCCTGATTATCGAAGACGCGACTTACGCGTATCTCGTGGATAGCGCCGCACGGCCCATCGTCGCGCTGGCGCCCGAGCGCACGATCTACGTGTCGAGTCTTTCCAAGAGTGTGGCCACGGGGTTGCGATTCGGCTACGTGGTAGTGCCGCAAGCGCACACGGCCCGGATGAAACGCGTGGCGCGCGCGAGTTTCTGGAGCTTGTCCAGCATGGTGACGGCGATCGCGACACGATGGCTCGCGAGCGGCACCGTGGTGCAACAGGAGCAGTTTCAGCGTGAGGACGCCCGCCGTCGCCAGACGATCGCCCGCGAGGTACTTCACGGCATGGGCGTGGTGGCGCATCCGTCGTCGCAATTTGTCTGGCTGCCGCTGCCGGAGGGCTTGCGCATGGATCAGGTGGTTTCTGCGTTGGCTGCCCGTGGCATCGCCGCGTCGAAAGCCGAGGCGTATGCAACGACACAGCACGCGCCCCATGCGCTGCGGCTGGGCTTGAGCTCGATGCCTTTGGAACAGGTTCGCTCAGTGTTGACGGAGGTTCGCCATATCATCGAGCATCTGCCGATCTGAGCGAGATGCGGAGGAGACGTCGCCTCCTCCGCTCAACACCCGGCAGCCACCTCGACAATCAATCGTAAGCGCGCGCGTCTTCCACCAGTTTGCCGTCGTCCGGCAGCGTGCCTGCGGTGACGAAGTCAATCTCGGCGCGCAACCGCGTGACATCGCGCAGCGTTTCCTGCAAGCGCGCGGCCAGTCCTTCGGGCGGTGTCTCGGTGGTCTCGCAAACGAGAGTCATGCGATCATCGCCGACGCGCCCTTCGACTCGCAGACGCATGCGTCCCAGTTCCGGATAGCGTTTGCCAATCTCGCCGATCTGCCCCGGATGCACGAACATGCCACGCACCTTCACGGTCTGATCGGCGCGGCCCAGCCAACCCTTCAGGCGCATATTGGTGCGCCCGCACGGACTGATGCCCTCAGCCACCGCCGACAGATCGCCGGTGGCGAATCGAATCAGCGGATAGTCGGCGTTGAAGTTCGTGACGACCACCTCGCCGGTCTCGCCCTCCGGCACCGGCTTCGTACCACCGGGCTCCACGATTTCCACCAGCACGTTCTCGTCGACGATCAACCCCGCCTGCGCGTCGCTCTCGAACGCAATCAGGCCCAGATCGGCCGTGCCATACAACTGACGCGCGACGATGCCGCGCGAGTTGAACCACTGCCGCAACGACGGTGGCAACGCTTCCCCCGACAACGTCGCCCGCCGGATGCTGCTGATGTCGGTGCCCATCGACTCGGCTTTCTCGATCAGTATCTTCAGGAACGACGGCGTCCCCGCGTACGCCCCCGGTTGCAGATGCCGGATCGCCTCGATCTGAAGCGCGGTCTGTCCGACGCCGGCCGGGAAAACGCAGCAGCCCAGCCGGGCCGCCCCCGTTTCGATCATCATGCCCGCCGGCGTGAAGTGATACGAGTATGTGTTGTAGACCAGATCGCCTGAGCGCAGGCCGGCGGCGTACAGCGCGCGGGCGAAGCGCCACCAGTCGCTGCCGCGTCCGTCCGGTTCGTAGATCGGCCCGGGCGATTGATAAACGTGCGCCAGACCGCCGATCGGTGTCGCGTTCAATCCGCCCAAAGGCGGTACGCGCAACTGGTAGGCCGCCAGATCGGATTTGCGCGTCACCGGCAACTCGGCCAGCGCAGTGCGCGAGTCGATATCTCGCGCGTCGAAGGCGCCGAGCGTCTCGGTGAAATACGAGGCGTTCGTGCGGGCGTGCGATACGTGCGCCGGCAACGCCGCCAGCAGTGCCTTCTCGCGAGCTTCCGGGGCACGGGTTTCAAGCGCGTCGAAGTAGTCGTTCATAGAGACGGTAGGACGTTGATGTTTGACAGTCGGCTAAACGCTCATTCAGCTCATTCAGCTTATTCAGCTCACACGGCACGTGCGAGCCATGCAGCTCACGCAATCCACCGTTTGCGCCGCCGGTAGCTCTTGACGTTACGGAAGCTCCCCTCGCTGTTCGCACCATCCTTGGCGATGCCGAGGTAAAACTCTTTCACGTCCTCGTTATCGCGCAACGACGCCGCGTCGCCGTCCATCACCACACGCCCGTTCTCGAGAATGTAGCCATAGTCCGCGTAACGCAGGGCCACCATGGTGTTCTGCTCCGCCAGCAGAAAGCTGACGTTTTCCCGTTCGTTCAGGTCGCGCACGATCGCGAAAATCTCGTCGACGATCTGTGGCGCCAGCCCCATCGACGGCTCGTCGAGCAATACCATCGACGGCTGGGCCATCATGGCGCGCCCGATCGCACACATCTGCTGCTCGCCGCCCGACGTATAGCCCGCCTGCGATTTACGGCGTGTCTTCAGTCGAGGGAAGTACGCGTAGATGCGCTCCAGCGCATGTTGCTGGGCACTGCGCGACGCATGCCGCACGTAGGCGCCGGTCAGCAGGTTCTCTTCAATGGTCAAGTGCCCGAAGCAGTGCCGCCCTTCCATCACCTGAATGACGCCGCGCTTGACCAGCCCGTTCGGTGTGAGCTTCTCGACCCGCTCGCCGCGGTAGTCGATGGTGCCCTTGGTCACCTCACCCCGCTCTGCCTGAAGCAGATTCGAGATGGCCTTGAGCGTCGTGCTCTTGCCCGCGCCGTTCGCGCCGAGCAACGCCACGATCTTGCCGTCGGGCACGACCAGCGACACGCCCTTCAACACAAGAATGACGTGGTCGTAAATGACTTCGATATTGTTGACGCGCAAACTCGCTTCCATGCCGCGTGACTCCGGAGTCGATGGTGCTGCGGTACTGATTCAAAGTGATATCGCCTGCCGGGCCGTCGAAGGCCCGGCGCTCGCCCACATCGCCAATCGCGTTGCGGGCGAGCGTGCCAGTCGTGCAAATTACATCTGCTGATAGCAGGCCGGCGTCATGCCCTTTTCCTTGGCGTACTGCTTGGCTGAGGCTTCGAACAACGGGTGAATCAGGCGGCGGTTGCCTTCGATCCAGTCAGACACCATCACCCACTTGGTGCCGTCCCACTGCTGAATGCGAACCTTGCCCGAGCCTTCGTGGTCCTGACAGCTCGTCTTGATATCGGGCAGCAGGCCGGTTGCGCCCAGCGCCTTGAGGCGCGCGCCGTCGATGTTCAGGTTCTCGAACGCCCAGCGCACCTGCACCGGGGTCATGACCTTGCCCTTACCGAACTTGTTCTGCGCAGTGTTGAGCGCCTCGACCGTCGCCACAGCCGCCGACACGCCGCGGTTATAGAGCACGGACCCCACCTTCGACGGGTCTTGCATATTGCCCTTGCCCGCGCCGTACACGACCTTGTCGATATCGGCGATCAGCGGCACCTGCTTGCCCGCCACGTTCCACGTCGCGCTCATATAACCCTTGGCCGCCGGGCCCGCCGGAATGGTGTCTTCTTCTGAGCCCGCCCACCAGCTGCCGACGATCTTCTCGCGCGGATAGCCGACCTTCTGCGCAGCCTTGAGGGCCGTCTGGTTCATGACGCCCCAGCCCCAGAACACCACGTAGTCGGGGTTCTCCTGACGAATACGCAGCCATTGCGCGCCCTGCTCATTGCCGGGGTGTGCCACCGGAATCTCGATCAGGTTGAACTTGTTGATCTTCGATTCCGCCTGCATGGCGACAATCGGCTCCTTGCCGTAAGCCGAGTCGTGATAAAGGAACACGATCTTCTTGCCGTTGAGCGAGCCGCCGTTCTTGTCGGCGAGGAACTTGATGATGGCCGAAGCCTGCATCTGATACGTGGTCACGAGCGGGAACGCCCACGGGAAAACGGTGCCGTCCACGGCATCGGTACGGCCATAACCCATCATCACGAGCGGCACCTGATCGGTGGCGGTCTTGTCGATCAGCGCGTACGAAATGCCCGTGGCCATGGTGTGGTACGCCGTGCCTTTGGTGACCGGGTTACGGCCCTTCAGGCGCTCATAGCACTCCACGCCCTTGGAGGTGTTGTATTCGGTCTCGCACTCTTCCCACGTCAGCTTGACGCCGTTCACGCCGCCGTTCTTCATGTTCACGTATTGCAGGTAGTCGATGAAGCCGCCGTAAAACGACTGCCCGTTGGCCCCGTACGGCCCCACGCGGTAGTCGGCCAGCGCGATGAACTGATCGTTGGTCTGCGCGAGCGCCGTGCCTGCCGAGCCCATGCCGAGCACCAGACTCATGCCTAGCGATACCGCCAGTTGTTTCGTGTTCATGCTGTGTCTCCTTGTGGTCTTATCGATAGCGATACGTGGTCAGCCGACGCCCGTGTACCGGTGCGTCAATACATCGAACTCAAGTCGAATCTCAATGCGGGAACGGCCAGATGCGCAGCTTCTCCTTGGTGATCTGCCAAAGTCGCGCCAGACCGTGCGGCTCGACAATCAGGAAAAAGATGATGAGGCCGCCGAACAGCATCAACTGAATATGCGAGACGGTCGCGTTGGTGAACGGCAGATGCAGGAACGTAGCGATCGGCGGCAACGTGTAGTCGAGCAGAATCGGCAGCAGCAAGATGAATGCGGCACCGAGAAAACTGCCCAGAATGCTGCCCACGCCGCCGATGATGATCATGAACAGAATGCGGAACGACAGGTCGAGCGAGAAGCCGTCGGGTTCGACCGAGCCGAGATAGCAGTAGGCATAGAGCGCCCCGGCCACACCGCAGTAAAACGAACTCACCGCGAAGGCCAGCAGCTTCACACGCATGAGCGGGATGCCGATCACTTCGGCCGCCACATCCATGTCGCGCACCGCCATCCACGCGCGGCCGATGTGCGAGCGCACGAGGTTCTTTGCCACCAACGCCATCACGCACACGACGCCGAGCACAAACAGGTACTTGCGCACAGGCGTGTTGATGTCGAGCCCGAGAATCGTGATCTTCTGTGCGGTGATGACGCCCGAGGAACTGTTGTTCGAGAGCCAAGGGAATTTGGTCAGCACCCACAGCACGAAGAACTGCGCCGCCAACGTCGCCACTGCGAGATAGAAGCCCTTGATGCGCAGCGACGGCAAGCCGAAGGCAATGCCGACGAGCGCTGCGCAAACCCCACCCATCGCGAACGACGCCAAGATCGGCATGCCATCGATGCGCAACTGGAAGTTGTACGACGCGTAGGCACCGACCGCCATGAAGGCCGCCGTGCCCAGTGATAGCTGCCCTGCGTAGCCCGTCAGAATATTCAGGCCGAGGGCGGCGAGCGAGAACACGAGGAATGGCACCAGAATGGCCGAAAGCCAGTACTCGGAGGCGATCCACGGCAACACGCCGAAGGCGATCACCAACACGGCGCTGACCGTGACACGATCCTGCCGAATCGGGAATATCTGGCTGTCGGCTACGTACGATGTCTTGAACTGACCCGCTTCGCGATAGAACATGTGTGGCCTCTGCGTTAAGAGCGTGTGCGTGTTTGCTGTTTCATCGATCGCGAGACTAGGGGGAACATGCCCTAGACCCGGTCGATATGGCGCTCGCCGAACAGCCCCTCGGGGCGAACGAGCAGGAACAGCAACGCAAAGACATAGGGGAACCAGCCCTCGATACCGCCAAAGTTGCCGCCAAACTGGCTTTGCAGCAGCTGCGGCAGGTAGATTTCGGCGAGCTTTTCCGCCGCGCCGATGATCAGGCCGCCGACAATGGCGCCCGGAATCGACGTGAAGCCGCCGAGAATCAGCACGGGCAACGCCTTGAGTGCCGTCATCGTCAGGGCAAACTGCACGCCGTTGCGCGAGCCCCAGAGCATGCCCGCCACCAGCGCGACGAAGCCCGACACACTCCACACCACCACCCAAATGCGCTGCAACGGAATGCCCAGCGACAGCGCCGCCTGATGGTCGTCGGCCACCGCGCGCAGAGCCCGCCCGATGCTCGTGGCCTTGAAGAACAACGCGAGCAGCGCAACGAGCACAGCCGCAATGCCGGCCGCGGCCAGATCGAAGCTGCTCACGAGCAGCCCGGTGGAGTCCATGATCGAAGCAATGGGCTCGTCGACAATGCCCAGCGACAACGGGCGAACTTCGTTGCCCCACAGCAGCGGTGCCAGCCCTTCGAGAAAGAACGACAGACCGATGGTCGCCATGAACAGCGTGATCGGCGACTGGTTCACCAGCTTGCGCAAGACAAACCGCTCGGTGGCCGCGCCCACCAGCACCATGACGCCGAATGCGCCGATGGCGGCCGCCCACAGCGGCAGACCCCGCTCCATCAGTCCGACGACCGACAGCGCCGCGAAGTACACCATGGCGCCCTGCGCGAAGTTGAATACGCCGGACGCTTTGAAGATCAGCACGAAGCCCAGCGCCACGAGCGAATACATCACGCCCGAAAGCAGCCCGCCGATCAGAATTTCCAGAAAGAACTGCATCGATGTCTCCAATTCGACAATTCGCAATCCGCAATCCGCAGAGGCGTCGCCGCGTGCCGTTCAGGCCGCGACGGGCTCGCCGTGCGCCGATCCGAGATAGGCGCGGATGACTTCCGGGTCTTGTTTGACTTCAGCCGGCGATCCGTCGCCGATCTTCTTGCCGTAGTCGAGCACGACGACGCGATCCGAAATATCCATCACCACCCCCATGTCGTGTTCGATCAACACGATGGTCGTGCCGAACTCTTCGTTCACTTCGAGGATGAAGCGGCACATGTCGCGTTTTTCTTCGAGATTCATGCCGGCCATCGGCTCGTCGAGCAACAGCAGCTCGGGCTCGGCTGCCAGCGCGCGCGCCAGCTCGACGCGCTTTTGCAGGCCATACGGCAACCGGCCGACGGGTGTCTTGCGGATGTGTTGAATTTCGAGAAAATCGATGATCTCTTCGACCTTCTCGCGATGAATCGTCTCTTCGCGGCGCGCCGGTCCCCACCACAGCGCGTTGGCCAACAGGCCGGAGCGCATGCGGGTGTTACGGCCCGTCATGATGTTGTCGAGCACCGTCATGCCCTTGAACAACGCGATGTTCTGGAACGTGCGTGCCACGCCTTGCCGGGCGGCCGATGTCGGATGCATGCGTTGACGCACCTCGCCGCGAAAAACGATCGTGCCCTGTTGCGGGTGATAGACGCCGTTGATGACATTGAGCATCGAACTCTTGCCCGCGCCGTTCGGGCCGATGATGGCCCGAATCTCGTGTTCACGGACGTCGAACGAAATATCGGTCAGCGCTTTGACGCCTCCGAACGACAGGCTGATGTGCTGCAAATCGATCAACACATCGCCGGCCTTGCGTTTGTTGTTCATGCCTGCTCCTGCGGAATGCCCGGTGAAATCTGGTGGATGCCGGATGACGCTGCCGCTGGCAGCGCGGCGGCGCACATCACATTCATGCGTTCATAGGGTCGTGCGCTAGCTAAGCGGCGCAGCGCAACCCAACAGGCGCAGGGTCGTCGACGGGTGCACGCGTGCCGAGCACGCGCGCGGGGTGAATGGTCAACGTGGCACTCACACTGCCCTCCCGCCCGTCTTCGAACTTCACCCGCGTCTCGATGAATTGCGCCGTCTTGCCCGAATAGAACGCGTCGATCAGCACGTCGTACTTCTGCGCGATAAACGTGCGGCGTACCTTGCGCGTGCGGGTCAGCTCGTCGTCATCGGGGTCCAGTTCCTTGTGCAGGATCATGAAGCGATGAATCTGCGCGGCGGCAAAAGCGGATTCCTTGGCGAGATCGGCGTTCACTTGCTCGATGCAGCCCAGAATCAACTCGGCGACCTGTTCGTTGCCCGCGAGATCGACGTAGCCGGCATAGGCCAAGTTGTGGCGCTCCGCCCAGTTGCCGACCGCATCCATATCGATGTTGATGAACGCACACACGTTGTCGCGGCCATCGCCGAACGCCACCGCTTCCTTGATGTACGAAAAGAACTTGAGCTTGTTCTCGATGAACTTGGGCGCGAACAGCGAGCCGCAGGACAGCTTGCCCACGTCTTTGGCGCGATCGACGATGCGGAGGTGCCCGTCGGCGTCGATGATGCCGGCGTCGCCCGTGCGGAAATAGCCGTCCTCGTCAAAGGCTTCACGTGTGGCGTCGGGGCGCTTGTAGTACTCCTTGAGCAACCCGACCCCGCGCACCAGCACCTCGCCGCTCTCGGCGATCTTGATTTCCATGCCCGGCGCAACCGGGCCGACGCTGTCGAAGCGCACCTGACGGTCCGGTTGCAGGCAGACGTACGCACACGTCTCGGTCTGTCCGTAGAACTGCTTCAGATTGATACCGATAGCGCGATAGAAGCGGAACAGATCCGGCCCGATAGCTTCCCCGGCGGTGTACGCCGTGCGAATACGGCTCATGCCGAGCGTGTTGCGCAGCGGGCCGTAGACGCATAGATCGCCCAGCGCGTATTGCAGCCGGTCGAGCAACGCCACCGGTTGACCGTCGAGCACGGCAGCACCGCAACGCTGCGCGACCGCCATGAAATGCGAGAACATCTTGCGCTTGATCGCGCTCGCATCTTCCATGCGGATCATCACCTGCGTCAGCACGTTTTCATACACGCGCGGCGGCGCGAAGTAATACGTCGGGCCGATCTCGCGCATGTCGGTGGCGACGGTCTCGGGCGACTCCGGGCAATTCACCGTGAAGCCGGTCACCAGCGCCTGCGCATAGGAAAACAGATGGTCGCCCACCCAAGCCATCGGCAAGTACGACAGCACTTCGTCGTCGGCCGAGAGTTTGTCGAACTGGCTGCCGTGATAAGCGGCGCCGATCAGGCCCGCGTGGGAATGGCAAACGCCCTTGGGTTTGCCGGTCGTGCCGGAGGTGTAGAGAATCGTGGCCGTATCGTCGGCGTCTACTGCTGCAACGGCGTCGTCAAAATAGCGCGGGTGTTTTGCGTCGAACTCACGCCCCTGCGCCACCATCGAGGCATACGATTGCAGCCCGGGCGCATCGTAGTTGCGCAAGCCGCGCGGGTCTTCGTAAATGATGTGTGCCAGATGCGGCACGCTCTCACGCAGTTCCAGCAGCTTGTCGACCTGCTCCTGATCTTCGACGATGGCGAAATTGATTTCCGCGTCTTCAAGCACGTGAATCATTTCTGCCGCGACGGCGTCCTGATACAGCGGCACCGCAACCCCGCCCAAGGCCTGCGCTGCGGTCATGGCCCAGTACAGGCGCACCCGGTTGTTACCGATGATGGCGAGATTGTCGCCGCGTGAGAATCCAGCGGCGGCCAGTGCACAGGCGAGCATGCGCACTTCATGCGCGGCCTCCTGCCAGCTCCAGCTTTGCCAGATACCCAGATCTTTTTCCCGATACGCCGTGCTGGCGCCACGTGTGGCGGCGTGTGCCAACAACAATCGCGGGAAAGTGGTCCGCTCCTGCATGCCTGTCTCCTGTGTCTCGCCACGCTTCGACTTCCGTCGAGGGGGGCGTGGCGTGGCTCGGTCGGCGCGTGCGCGATGGCGCACGCCATCCTGCTCGCGTCATTTTTCACGACGCTTATTCGTTGGCGGGTAGTGCAGTGACGATCGCTTTGCCGCGCGGCAGGCAGCTTCTATACTTGTGCTTCGGCGTCGTGTTGCAACACCGTGGATGCTTGTCTCACCCTGCGCATGGCAAGGCGAAGATACCCCATGACCCACGACGGATTTGTCACCCGGATGACAATCAAGGGAAAGTCCCTATATGTCGTTAGAGACCCTGTTGCAGCGCAGCGTATGGGCACAAGGACTCACGCCGGCACAGCGCGAGCGCGTGACGGCAGAGATTCAGGTACGGCCAGTGGAGAGTGGCGGCTACGTGTGCCGCAAGGGTGATCCGTCGCACGCCTGGTTCGGCGTGATCGACGGGCTCGTGAAGATTGCCACCGCGTCGGCCAGCGGGAAGTCGGTGACCTTCACCGGCGTGCCTTCGGGCGCGTGGTTCGGCGAAGGGTCGTTACTGAAGCGGGAAATCCGCAAATACGACGTGATGGCCTTGCGGGACTCGGTGCTCGCGCATATGCCGATCGCCACGTTCGACTGGCTTCTCGACACCAGCATCCCGTTCAATCGCTTCCTGACGCTGCAACTCAACGAACGTCTCGGCCAGTTCATTGCTGCCGTGGAACACGAGCGCCTGCTCGATACCGATGCCCGCGTCGCGCGCTCGCTGTCGTCGATGTTCAATCCCGATCTCTACCCGAGCGACGACACGACTGTGCAGATTTCGCAGGAAGAACTCAGTTATCTCGCGGGCGTGTCGCGCCAGCGCGTCAATCTCGCACTCAAGGTGCTGGAGCAGGCGGGGTTGGTGAAGGTCGATTACGGTGTCCTGACCATTCTCGACCTCGAAGGCTTGCGCGAATTCGGGATGTAGCCGCCGACCCGAAGCTCTACTGCGCGCCCGGCAGATGGGCACGGACGAATCGCGCCACCTCGGCGCGCAACTCCCGGTCTTCGGGCGCCCCCATGAAGCCCCCATGCGGCATGGCTTCGAACACATGAAGCTCACACGGCACGTCGGCGCGGCGCAGTGCACGGTGCATACGCACTGCGTTCGACAGGAACAGATCGCGCGTGCCGCTTTGAATGAACGTCGGCACGAAGCCCTGCGAGAAATCGCCAAACAGCGGCGACAGATACGGATGAGCGAGATCCGCACCGCCCGCATACAAGACGTTATTCGGCATCAGCGACTTGGGCAGCAGCACGTCCACAAGCTGATTCAGCTCGAAACTGTCACCCGATTCCGTGAGATCGACTTCCGGCGATAACAACACCAGTGCCGCCGGTAACGGCAACCCCTCATCACGTGCGCGCAGCACCATCGCCGCCGCCAGATTGGCACCGGCAGATCGTCCACCGACGACAACGTGACTGGCCGGGTACGTCTCCAACACTCGGCGGTAGACCGCCAGACAATCGTCCAGCCCGGCAGGATACGGATGCTCGGGAGGCATGCGATAGTCGATGCCCCAGCAACGCAGGCCCAACTGGTCGGCCTGCATTTGCGCGCCGATACGGCAGACGGTGCCGCCGCCAAACACCAGTCCGCCACCGTGCAGATCGATATAGACGACGTCGTCGGCCACGAGATCGACCGGTGTCGCGACGTGGACGATGGCGGTGCCGATCGCGATGGTTTCCACCGTCGCCTTCAACTGCCCTGCCACCTGTGCCATCGCCGCGCCGTATTGGGCGTCGGCATTAGCCTTGAATTGCATCCAGCCTTCAAAATCGTCGGGCGATGGCGCTGTGTACATCGCGTTGAACGGCTCGCCATCGGCAGTCACCAGACGGCGCAACGCGGCCTGCGCCTGTTCACTGATACTGCGAGGAAAAGGAATCACACGGGCCGGAACCCGGACCCCGTCGGTGAGATGCGTCATGAGGAATAGAACTAATGAGTGTCGGGAGAAGACGGCCAGTGCGTGAGCGCTGTATCGAGCGCATCAAGACTGCGTAGCCACGAGATGTCGGCATCGGGCGTGCTATGCGCAAACGCCGACGCCGATTCCAATGTGATGTAGCCCATGAAGAAGCCGCCGAGAAAGCGAATGGCGTGGACCTGCTCTGCCTCGGGTACCGCGTAGCCATGCAGCACCGCCCGGATCAGTTGGGTCAATTGCGGCCCGGCGCTCGCGGCGGCCAACTCGGACGACAACGGATGCCGGGCGGCTACAAAGCGCCCCGGATGGCGACGCGCGTAGTCACGATGCGCGTTGGCCAGCGCATGCAGGGCGTCTTTGCCCGCGCGACCGGCCATGGCTTGCGCGGTGGCGTCGGCCAACTGACGCAACGCCAACAACGCGATCTGACACTTGAGATCGTCGAGATTCCTGACGTGGGAATAGAGGCTGGCGAGCCGCACATCGAACTTGCGTGCCAAAGCCGCGCCGGTCAAATGCTCGAAGCCAATCTCGTCGGCCAGCTCGGCACCGCCCTCCACCAACCGCTCGACCGTCAGTCCAGCTCTGACCATAGGATTTCTCGCACTGAAAACTAATCAATTTAGACAATTGCCTAATCATATTAGTTTTAATGTGCCGGATCAAGGCGCCAATGACATCGGCGCCTTGATCCACAACCACGATCGACTTCTGCCTTACTGGCTACCCGCCTCCGGTGCGATGCGCAGACGCTCGACCGACTTGGCAGCGCGACTCACGTCCGCGTTGTCGTGCCAGAGCGGCTTGCGCCCGAACGTGGTGTACATCTCGACCTGATCGGCGTAGTGCGGCGACGGCGTGCCGTCCGGCGCGACAAAGCCGCTCTGCCCCGGCGCCACCACGTCGTACGCCGCAATCTTGCCGCGTGCACCGTTCGGCCCGAACACGATCAGATCGTTCTCAGTGCCACGGTTCATGTAGACGGGCGTGCGAACCGCTTCTCCGGCGTTCGCCTGCGGCACGCCGAAGAAGTTGTTGGCGCGGAAGGTCAACGGCACCGTCGGCGCGCGCCACGTCGTCATGTCGGGACCAAGCCGGGACTTGAGTGCGGCGACGGTATCGTCCAGCGCGGCGAGAATCACGTCGTCCTGCCGCTTGCCGCCGAAGATATCGAACGTCTGCGGCACACCGGCTTTGTCGCCCCGGAGGCCTTCGTACAGCACCTTGCTGCCGTTACCGATGTTGGCGGATCCCGTCGGTCCGTCCTGCGGCGTGGCATAGCCGCTGGCGAGGAACCATTTGTCGTACGGCGCGGGCACCACTTCGCCCAGCGTGCGCTTGAGCATGGCGGTGAGCCACGCGTCCATGATCGCCGGGCCTGCCGTATCGTAGTGCCCGGTGTGCTGCGGATCGCGATTCAAACCGTCCCACTTCGCCAATTGCAGTGCCAGTTGACGGCGCGCATCGGACGCAGGCAGGTTGGCTGTGGCGCGCTCGATGAACGGCAGGAAGTGGCGACGATTCACGTCGACCGCGCTCGTCTCCTTCAAGATCTGCCACATGTCGTCGACGCTCAGCTTGTCGTGCGCCGTGATGCGCTCATCGATCTCGACCACGCGGTCGGCGCCGCCCCATACGAATGCGAACAGGTCGCTTGCCGGATAGCCCTTTTGCGGGGAATTGTTCCAGTTGGCGATCCAGCCCTGCTTCGGGTTGTAGACCTTCGGGTTGGTGGAGAACGGCAGCAATCCCTTCCAGTCCCATTCCCCAGTGCCCGGCACAGGCAAACGAGGATCATGGCCCGGGCGGCGGTCAGGATACGCGCCCGTGTGCACGTAACCGATGTTGCCGGCCGTATCGGCGTAGTACCAGTTGATGGTCAGTGCATGACGCGCGGCCTGCGCGGTCCATGACTTCCAGTCCTTCGCCTCGGCCTGATGGGTCCACGCGAGCAGCGATTGCACTTCAAGGCCGTCCCATGCACGCGCCTTCGCATAGGCAATGTTTTGCTTGCCGTCGCGCTGCATCACGATGCCATGCACCGTGCGATAGACCTCCTGAACGACCGGTGCACCGCCTTTCACGCGGATGATCTCGACGCGCTTTTCCATGTCGTGCCATTGGCCGTTATGGAAGTAGCGATTCGGATTCGCAGGATCGAGCTTCTCCGCGAACATGTCGATGTCATCACCGAAACCCGCCGTGGAGCCCCACGAAATCTTGCCGTTGTGGCCGAACAGAATGCAGGGATAACCGAACGGCGTATTGCCGACGAGATCGAAGCCTGCGCCGTGCAAACCGATGCCGTAGGTGTACGCGGGGGCAAACCAGCCGAACTGCGGGCCGTTGAGCATGATGGCGCTGGCATCGCGCGCCTTGTTCTTGCCGACAATCCACATGTTGCTGGTCGTCGGGAACCCAGCCGGCCCCGGCTGGCCGTATTCCGCAAACTGGGCGAGCATCGTTGCCGCGTTAGCCTCGGCCGACTGATGCAGCAACGCGCCGTCGCTATCGCGCGCGAGGCGTGACAGCATCGGGGCGGGTCCGTCATAGCGCGGAAGCGGCTGCACCGCGGCGGCCGACATTTTTGACAGCGGGCCGACCTTGACGGGATACACGCCCTCCGACGCCGGAATGGTCGTCGGCGCGTCGGGGTTCACGATCCACTTGAGTTCGTTGAACAGCGCCATGCCCTTGTCGGCACCGTACTTGTCCTTGAGCGCCGTCACCAGCGCGAGATTGTCGATTTCGCTGGTCGCGTCGGAGAACCGGTTAGCCATCGTGCCGACAAAGACCATCGCCACGTCGAAGGCGTCCCAGTTGGACGGCTGGAAACCGAAGTCGTTGAATTGCTTCGGCATGCGCTTGTCCGGCTGCGCGCGCACTTGCGCAATCCACGCATTCATACCGGCGGCGTATCCCTCGACGATGTCGCGCTCACGCTGGGGCAGATCGGCCAGTTGGCGGCGGATCGACGCGGGCCAGTAATTGCCACGAATCGATTTGTCGAAGTCCACGAACTTCTCGCCCAGCACTTCCGACACGGTGCCCTGCGTGCTCCGGCGCGCCATTTCCATCTGGAACAGACGGTCTTGCGCCACCGCGTAACCGTAGCCGTAGAAGAGCGCGTAGGTCGTCGCAGCGTAGATGTGCGGCACACCGAATTCATCGCGCTTGATCGTGACGTCGGCGCGTCCCGGCACGGCCTTGCCGGCCGGCGAGACGACGCCTGCGCCCGTGGCGCTGCCGCTACTGCTGCCTGCGGCGGTCTTGGCAGCCACCGGCCCAGCAAACGACAGACTCAGAAGGGATACGGCCAGCGCGATCGACAAACCGCGCGGCGAGCGGGAAGGCAAAGTCATCAATGTCTCCGTAGTTCTTATGGGTAGAGCGCATTGACGTTATCACAACAAAAACCGACCGGTCGGTTAATTAATTCACCGACCGTTGATATGTTAAGTATCTCGGCTTTTATCTCGCCCCCTCACCGCTCTCCGCCGTTGATCGGAAACAGCGGCTTGGCATCTTTGAGATCGAGCCCCCACTTCTTCATCAACGCGTCGTAGACACCGTCCTTCTGAAGCTTGATGAGCGCCTGCTGAATGGCAAGTGCCAATTGCCTGCCCTTTTCGTCGACGCCGAAGCCAATGCCGTAAGGCGCCTCGCGGTTGTAGTGCGCGATCTTGTACTTGGCCGGGAATCGGGTGGCGTTGTAATAGCCCACCGGCGAGTCGACCCACGCGACCTGACTGGCGCCCGTCGATAACGACAACATCGTCATGTTCGAGTCGGGATACGTGGCGATCGTCAGCGGCTTCTTGCCACTGCCGACACACTTGTCGCTCAGCGCCCTCGCCTTTTCCATCGACGCCGTGCCGCGCGGCAATGCAAGCTGCAAGCCGCACAGATCGTCGGGCGACTTCACCGTGATGGCGCTCGCGGGCGTTGTCACCACCGTCAGCCCCATGTCGAGATAGTCGACGAAGGTCACGACCTTCTGGCGGGAGGAGAAGTCGGCGAGCGAGAGCAGCACGTCGAAGCGGCTCGCGCTCAGCCCCGGGATCAGCGCGTCGAAGGACGATTGCGCGAGCTTGATCTTCAGGCCCAGCACCTGCGCCGCTGCCGAGAGCAGTTCCGGCGTAAAGCCCACGATCTCGCCGTCGCCATTGACGAACTTGATCGGCGCGACATCGGGGTTCACGCCAGCCGTGAGCGTGCCCCGGTCCCGATAGTATTTCGGCACCATCGCTGCGAGCTTGTCGTCAATTTTGATGTTGGCGGTGACAGACGTCTCGGCTGCGTGCACGTGGCTCGTGCCACCGAATAGCGCGAGAAGACATGCCGTAGTGACGATCGCCACGGCGGCGGGAATTCGATGGGTCATGCGCATGGAACCTCGCGAGAGAAGTGGGAGCATGTGCCGCATCACGCCGCCTGCTGCGTGCTGCGCGCAAAGTCGCGGTGATGCCAGAGCAGGCAATCCGATGCACCTTCGTCGTTGACGCTTGCCTCGGTAATCTGGCCGACGATGATGCTGTGGGTGAACCCGTCGTGCACCTTCGCGAGACGGCACTCGAACACAACGACGGCGTCGACGAGCGTCGGAATATCCAGCTTGCCGTCCTGCCAGTGGTCTGCGTCGAAACGCTCAGCGCCTCGCAGCGAAGTGAAGCGCTTGGCGACACTCAGGTGTTGCGCGGACAGCAGATTCACGGCGAACCGTTGTGTGCGCAGAATGACGTCGTGTGCCGACGCCGTCTTGTTGACACACACGAGTATCGTGGCGGGGTCGGCTGACAGGCTGCAAACGGAGGTGGCGATCAGGCCGAACGGCACACCGCCCTCTTGGGTGGTGATGGCGGTGATGCCGCTGGCGAAGCACGTCATCGCGTGGCGAAAGACGTCGGCAGAAACTTGGGCGGTCATGGGCTTACCTCTGATATCTCTTGCTCAAAATTAGGCGGCGCAGCAAATGCGTCATCCGGCCGTGCGCGCGCCGTCGGCACGCCCACGACCTTCAATCCTTTCAATCACCGAATCGCAGCGGGTTGAGGCCAAGGTTGCCGCGCAGCGTGCTCGCCGCGTACTCCTCGCGGAACAGGCCGCGCCGGCGCAGCTCCGGCAGAATCAGCGCGACGAAGTCGTCCAGACCACCGGGCAACGTCGCAGGGCAAAGGTTGAAACCGTCGGCGGCCCCTTCCCGGAACCACGCTTCCATGTCGTCGACGATGTCCTGCGCCGTGCCGATCAACTGGCGCCCTCCGGCCGCGCGCATTTTGTACAGTTGGCGAATCGTGAGATTGTCGCGATGCGCCAGTTCGATCAGGCCGTTGCCGATGCTGCTGACCGGCCCCGAACTGAGCGCCGGCACCGGCCCGTCGAGATCGTAGGCCGACAGGTCGCCCAGCGTGCTGTACAGAATCGACAGCCCGCTCAGCGGATCGATCAATTCCTGCAACTGGTCGAACTTGTCTTGCGCTTCCTGCCGCGTGCGTCCGACATAGGGTGTCAGGCCCGGCATGATCAGCAATTGATCCGGCGAGCGGCTGTACTTCTCAAGGCGCCCCTTCAGGTCGGCGTAGTACTTCCGCGCCGACTGAATGTCGAACGACGCGCTGTAGACGACGTCGGCATTCTTCGCCGCAATCTCCCGCCCGGCTTCCGCCGCCCCCGCCTGCACGATCAACGGGCGGCCCTGTGGCGTACGCGCCGAATTCAATGGGCCGCGCACGCTGAAATGCTTGCCCTTATGGTTCGCCACATGCAGCTTCGCCTCGTCGTAGAAGATGCCGGTTGCCTTGTCGCGCAGAAACGCGTCGTCTTCCCAGCTATCCCAGAGCTTCTTTACGACATCGACGAATTCGTCGGCCCGCTCGTAGCGCTCTTCGTAGCCCAGATGCTCGTCGCGGCTGAAGTTCCACGCCTCTTGCTGCGACCACGACGTGACCACGTTCCAACCTGCACGACCGCCGCTGATGTGGTCGATCGACGCGTATTTGCGCGCGATATGGAACGGCTCGTTGTACGTGGTCGAGGCGGTGCCGACCAGCCCGATATGCGACGTGCACGCGCCGAGCGCCGCCAGCAGCGTGAGCGGTTCGAGCTCGGCATTCTTCGCGTCGCGCGACGCCGAGCCCTTGGGGTTATCGGCCGTGCGAACACCAAGCCCGTCGGCAAAGAAGATCATGTCGAACTTGGCGGCCTCGGCCTTGCGTGCCGTGTCGAGAAAGTACTTGAAGTCGATGGCCCCGGCGGCCGGCACTTCGGGGTGCCGCCATGCCGCCATGTGATAGCCCAGATAACGCATCGAGAGACCGAGTCTCATCTTTCCATCGTGTGCCATTGTTTGTCCTGTTGAATCAGAGGATTAAAGTCGGAGGATTGAAGTCGGAGGATTGAAATTGGCGCGCCATGCGCTTGGCCTTACCCGCGAATGCTGGCCACGAAGCGCTTGCTGCGCTCGGTGCCGGTGCCCTGAAAGATGTGTTCGGGCGAGCCTTGATCGACGATGCGGCCGCCGTCCATGAACACCACCCGGTTCGAGACCTTGCGGGCGAAGTCCATCTCGTGCGTGACGACCACCATCGTGGTGCCGGACATCGCCAGCTCCTTCATCACGTCGAGCACTTCGTTCACGAGCTCAGGGTCGAGGGCACTGGTCGGTTCGTCGAAGAGCATGATTTCCGGGTCCATCGCCAGCGCGCGGGCAATGGCCACACGTTGCTTCTGGCCGCCGGAGAGTTGCGACGGGTAGTGATGCAGCTTGTCGGCGAGTCCAACACGGGCCAGCAGATACTTGCCGCGTTCCAGCACGTCCTTTCGCGCCGCGCCACCCACGATGCGCGGGCCGGCCAGCACGTTTTCGAGCGCCGAATAATGGGGAAACAGGTGAAAGCCCTGAAACACCATGCCGAAATAGCGGCGCTGGCGATCCAGTTCTTTGTTCGGCAACCGCACACGCCGCGTGCCGCGCAACTCGCTGCCGAGCACTTCGCGTTTGAACGTCACCTCGCCCGCATCGATGAGATCGAGCATGTTCATGCAGCGCAGCAACGTGCTCTTGCCCGAGCCCGATGGCCCGATGATGGCCACCACGTCGCCCTTGTAGAGCGTGAAGTCGATGCTGTGCAGCGCCACGAACTCGCCGAACTGCTTCGTCACCGAGCGCATCTGGAGCAGCGGCTCGTGACTCGCATTGGCATGCAGGGAATGGTTTTCGGGTGTCGCGCTCATCGTTGCACTCCTTTACCGAAGCGTCGTTCAAGCAGGCTCTGTCCGCACATCGCAAGACTGGTCAGCAGCAGGTACCAGAGACACGCAACCGTCAGCAGCGGGATGGTTTCGAAGGTCGTCGAATAGATCAGTTGCACGGTCGTCAGCAACTCGACGTAGCCGATGACCGACGCGAGCGATGTGTTCTTGAACATCGTGATGAGCTCGTTGGCGAGCGGCGGAATGATGACGCGCACGGCCTGCGGAATGACCACGTGCCACATCATGCGAAGGTCGCTCATGCCCATGGCCTTGCACGCCTCGCGTTGCCCCTTGTCGACGGCCGCCAGCCCGCTGCGGAAGATCTCCGCGCTATGCCCGCCAAGGTAGATCGCCAGCCCGATCATCGCGGCACTGAAGCGCGAGATGACGTTGCTCGTATCGATATCGAACAGGTTCACGTTCAACAACGGAATCGGCAGATACAGGCGGGGCACCAGCGCGGAGATGAAGAACAGAAACAACAGCATGGCCAGCGTGGGGGTGGCGCGGATGATCCAGATGTACGTGAGCGCGGCGCCGCGAAGCACCGGGTTCTCTGCCATGCGGCAAGCCGCGACGATGCCGCCCAGCACCAGCCCCAACACGCTCGCGAACGCCGTCAGGATCAGGGTATTGGCCAGCCCGGCAAGCACACGTGCATTGAAGAAGTAATGCGCGACCACGTCCCACTGCCAGCGCGGGTTGTCGATCACGCCCTGATAGAACAGCACCAGCGCAACGCCAAACAGGCCGTACCAGAGCCAATCGGACTTCTTCGGGCGCGCGTGGATGCGCAGCGTCGCCGGCGGCCCGTCGATGTTGTCGTCGCTCCTTGCCGCCGTGAGTGGATAGACGGTTTCGTTATTCATATGGTGAGACACCCTCCAAAATGTTGGGGTTAACCCCGCTTTCAGCACAATTAGTTATTGCTGGCGATTCCGGCATCCATCCAAATAGAATGGGGAATAGCGAAAGGTTAGAAATTCAAAAAGCCCTTGTGAAATGCTTTCTTTTGGGCAATCGATAATGTTTTGTTATTGGGTGAATGGATGAAGATTCGTCAGTTGGAGGCGTTCCGGGCGGTGATGCTTCACCAGACGGTGACGCAGGCTAGCGAGGTGCTCCACATCTCGCAGCCCGCGACCACGAGGTTGCTCGCCGATTTGGAGCGCTCGCTGAAGTTCAGGCTGTTCGATCGCGTGAAGGGGCGGCTCTACCCGACGGTCGAAGCGCAGGCATTGTTCGAGGAAGTACAGCGCTCGCTGGCCGGCGTGGACCGGATTGCCCGGGCGGCGGACGAGATCAGGAACTTGCAGCGCGGCACGCTGCATATCGCGGCGGCACCCGCACTGGCGCTGTCGTTCCTGCCGCACGCCATTGCGGACTACCTGAAGACGCGGCCCGAAGCGCACGTGTCGATGGCCATGCACTCGACGCGCTCGATCGTGGATATGGTGATGGGACAGCGGTGCGACGTGGGTTTTGCCAGACTGTCGCTCAACCGGACGACATCGCACGGCGAGCGGCTGGTGGCCGCGAAGATGGTGTGTGCGTTACCGGTGGGGCACCGGCTGTGTTCGCACGACGTCATCGGGCCGGCGGATCTGGCGGGCGAGCGCTTTGTGGCGCACCCGAGAAGCGTGGAAGCCCGCTTGCAGATCGACGCATTGCTCGCTGCCCATGGCGTCGAAGTGAAGATGCAGATGGAAAGCCAGATCTCGTATGCGATCTGTTCGTTCGTGGAAGCGGGGGCTGGCGTGGCGGTGATCGACGCGTTCAGTGCGTGGAGCTATCGCGGCGCCGGCGTCGTGTTCAAGCCGTTTGAGCCGGCTATCCTGACCGATACGGCGGTGCTCACCCCGTCACAGCGCCCGACGCCTTTGCTGCTGAAGTCGTTCGTCGCCCATGTCCGGCGGTATGCGCTCGATACGCTGGGCGACGGTGTCGTGGCCAATTGACGGCGGCCCGGGCAAACATCAGGCGGGTGGCGTACCGCCCGCCAGTTTCTGCGCCAGCATGGCCTTCACGTCCGGCCATTCGGCATCGATGATGCTGAACCGCACCGAGTTGCGCTTGCGGCCATCGGGCATGATGCGCTCGTGCCGGACGATGCCCTCCTGCGTCGCGCCAATGCGAAGAATGGCCGCGCGGGATTTCTCGTTGGTTTCATCGGTGGTGAATTGCACGCGCACACACTGCATCACGTCGAACGCATGCGTCAGCAGCAGGTACTTGGCTTCGGTATTGATGGGGGAGCGCTGCACCGACTGGCTGAGCCACGTATGGCCGATTTCCAGCTTCCGGTTGGCGCGATCGATCTTCCAGAAGCGCGTGCTGCCGACCACCCGGCCGCTGTCGCGTGCCACCACCACGAACGGCATGACGGTGCCGTCCTGCCGCCCCTTGAGGGCTTTCTCGAGATAGGCGTCGATGGTCTCGTGCCCGGGCACGACCGTGAATTTCAGGTTCCACAGCTCGCCGTCGGCGGCCGCATCGACCAATGCCGACCGGTGGTCGGCTTCGAGCGGGTGTAGTTCAACGCTGGTACCCACCAGCGTGGTGCGCAAATCGTCAACTTCAAAGCCGGTCGTTGCCATTACAGATTCCGATCCTTCAGTACGCTCACAATTCAGTACGCTCACAAGACAGATTTCGATGCACTGCCCGTATTGCGACGGGCAGCGTTAATGATCATCGAAACTGTTCTGGGAACGCAAGACTTCCTCGATGTGGTTTTCCGCCCACTCGACCAATGGCTCGACCAGTTCGGAGAGTGTGTGTCCGAGTTCCGTCAGCGAGTATTCGACGGTCACCGGCACCGTGGCGAACGCCTCGCGGTGCACCAGCCCGTCGCGCTCCAGCTTCTGTAGCGTCTGGCTTAGCGCCTTCGGCGAGATGCCGCCGATTTCCCGGCGCAATTGGTTGAAACGCTGCACATCGTCGCGAAGAATCTTGACGATCAGCAACGACCATTTGTCCGCCAGACGGCTGAACACCAGCCGGGCCGGACAGCCTTCCATATAAACGTTGTAACGGCGCTCGATCTCACTCGGCGTCGCGATCGCGGCATTGAGCGGCATGATATCCCTCCGGTAACCAGTTACCAGCAGGTAACTTCTTGTTTGGCTGCTATACAAAATATACTATCAACGCTCCAGTGCCAATCCGGCATTTTCTCGATGTGTAAGGAGTTGTCATGGCAAAAACGGCCATCGTTTATTTTTCGGGCTACGGACATACGAAGCGTGCTGCCGAAGCGGCCGCACAGGGCAGCGGCGCCGATCTCATCGAGATCAGCGAAGACGGCAACGTGACCGACGCGGGTTGGGACACGCTGGCGCAAGCGCAGGCCATCATCTTCGGCACGCCGACCTACATGGGCTCGGTGCCGTGGCAGTTCAAGAAATTTGCCGATGCGTCGTCCAAACAGTGGTTCGGCCGCAGCTGGCAAGACAAGGTGTTCGGCGGCTTCACGAACAGCGCGAGCCTGAACGGCGACAAGCAGGTCACGCTGATCTATTTGCAAACGCTCGCCTCGCAACACGGCGGCATCTGGGTCAGCCTCGGCTTGCTGCCCGCCAACACGAAGGCCGCCACGCGCGAGGACGTGAACAATCTGGGCGGCTCGGTCGGCGCGCTGGTGCAATCACCGTCCGACGCCTCGACCGATGAGATCTCCACCGGCGATCTCGAAACGGTCAAGCGCTATGCGGCACGCGTCGCCCAAATCGCGTCCCGCCTGCACGCCGCCGCGCAGTAAGACGTAGCGCCCTCGCCTTCTGGCGGTCTATTTGGCTTCATGGCTGTTCATCTCGCGCCTTCAACTGGTACTGATACCAAGCGATCAACGCGATGATGAACAGCACCAGAAAGATCGGGATCATGTAGCCGCGCGCCAGCCATCGCAGGAACGGGTCGCAGAAGAGCAACGCCAGTGCGAGCAGGATCCACACCGCCGCGATCACCACTGCCGGCGCATGACGGTAGCGCGCCATCAGTTCGCGCCAGCGGCACGACACGTAGTACGCCACAGCGCATCCGAGCAGAAGCAGCAGCACGATCTTCGTTGCCAGCCGGAACGCATACAGGTTCTCGCATACGGTTTTGCAAACGGCTGAGGCCTGTGCCCCAGCAGGCTTTTGATAGTAGTCAGCCAGACATTCGCTCACGCTGCGGGTCATCGTGCAGGCCTGTACACCCGGCGTTGGGTCAAGTTCGGCAAGGGTCGCCGCGGCAGCACCGCTCGCCCCGCCCGCGCCATCGGCTTTATCGCCCCCGGCATCGCCAGCCTTCGCATCGGTGCGCATCGGCATCGGCCAGAAACCGATGCCGCCGAAGTTGTCCTGCGCGTAGACGATGTCGTCCTGAAGCTGCTGCCAGTTGTCGTTGTCGAACGTAATGACCGGCACGATCTGACGCAGCACTAGCTGGCGTTCTTCACCATGCAGTCCGCCCTCCACCGAGAGTCGAAGCGCCTTTTTCGAATCGGTGGTCGGCTCATCGAGCAGCACCAGAAAGTGGGGTCTGCGATTGCGCTCACGCTCGACGCGCGCCAGCACATCGGTTGCCGGATTACGGTCGTTCTCCATCACCAGCTTGAGCAGGTTTTCGTAGTCGTAGGCACCGTGGCCGACCCGGTCGTGCCGCATCATGATGTCGATACGATCGCCCGCCCCCGCCTTGCGCAGCTTCGTGCGCAGTTGGTCGATGAACTGGTTGAACGCCTGCACCGACACCGGATCGTCCGGATAGCCGTCGAAGAAGATCACCACACCGCCGCCATTGGTCGGCGCAAAGCGCGCGCCGAAAGGCAGGTGATTCGATACCGTTGCGGTCCAGTTGCGAAGCCGCGTGGAGAGCAAGCGCACGATGTCTTCGCCCACGCGCTCCAGCACCTGTTCCTTACGGTTCTTGTCCAGCCGCGCCCATGTGCGCCAGTCGTTGCGCTGGATCACCCATTGCACGTTGCTCTGATGCCGCTGCGCAACACTCACGAAATCGCCGGGTAACGACGCCCCGGCCTGTGCCAGTTCGACAAAGTCCCGGCCATCGTTGGCTTGTTGCAGCTTGCCGGTATCGTCGAATGTCGCGCCGTAGTAGCCGATGCTCGTCAGCGTGCTGAAGTTGACCACCTGCGACGGCCCTGCCATCCAGAACGGGAAGAAGCCATAGATCTCGCCCTGCAATTGATCGAGCACGCAGCCGCAACCGTTGCCGTCCCAGCGCACCTGATGCGTCGGGTCGAATACCGGGCGCTTGCGGGCCGTGGCGACGAGCGACGGCCGGAACCGGTCGTACAGCGTCTGCATCAGTTGCGGCAGCGACAGCACGTCGACGTTGCTGCATTGGCCTTTCTTCCAGAGCGCATCGAGCTGCGCGAACAGCGCCGGGTCCTTGAGCACCGCCGACAGTTGCTGCATCTGCTCCGCAGAAATCTTGCGCGCGTCGGCCACGCTGCCCGGAATACCGGTCGGACACGCGCCGACACCCTGACGCAGACGCGCCATCACCGCACGGTCGAACAACCATAACTGCGGATATTGCAGACCTTGCAGCCCCTTGAGCATGTCGAGCACCACCGGCGGCACTGCCTCATTGCGGCGGCTCGCGGCCAGCTCGGCGAGCGCCTGCTGCGTCAGTACAAAAGTGGTTTGCGTCTGCGCCGCGCGCATGATGTCGGCGACGTAGGGATCGACCGGCGTCTTGATGTCCGCCGTCGCATCGAGAATGGCCTCGTTGAAGTCGGCCTGACTGGCGTACTCCTCCGTCAGCCCGGCGACGGCGTCAATGACCGGCGCCGGAACGCGGCCGGCTTGCCGGAGCTGCTGCACCGAGATGTCGGTCAGTTGGTAGGTGGTCGTGATGGCAGCGGCCCGGGCTTCGGGCAGATAGGCGTCAGCCTGCGCGCCCAGATCCTTGAGCGCATTGAGTACCGCCGCATCGAACAGCGGCTGGTTCAGATAGACCTTGTCCTGAAGCGCCGAAAGCTTGTCGATCACCTTCGACTTCGAAGCCAGCAGCCGGAAGTCATTCGCGTCGAGCGTGTAGTTGTAGATCGTCAGCAGCGCACGGTCGGGGTCGGGCCCGGCGTTACGCTTGCCATCCGTATCCAAGTGGTAGAGCCACAGCATCGCCGCAATTTCATCGTCGGTGCCTGCGAGCCGGATCTGGTAATAGCGGGCTTGCTCCCGCGGATCGAAGCCATCGATCCAGCGCCCGAGGTCGGCACCGACGAGGTCAGTCTTCCACTGCGGATGGGCTCGCACGATGGTGGCGAATTTCAACAGAGCCTGCACGGACCCGTTGGTCAGATTGCCCACCGGCTGCATCTTGAAGTCGAGCCAGAACCGGTTGAGCCAAGACAGCGTGATCGGGCCGACCAGATTGTCGGATAACGGACGCGTGCTCTCTCGATAGGCCTGTAGATACGCTGGGTCGTCCGAATAGATGGTCAGCAGCGCCTGCTGAATTGCGCGCCGCGTGGCTGGCGCCAGATGGCGGACGATGTCGGCCGAGATCAAGACGGCGGCGGCACCGCTCGTCGGCTCCGGTGCGACCTGCACCGTGTTGACGATGCGCCACGCGTCCTGCGGCGTCATCGGCTTGCCATCACTGCCTACTGGCGGCGCCATGTTCGCCGAGCGCGCCACCGGCGAGATGGCGGCCGGGGCTGCTACGGGCTCAACGGGCGCCGATGGCGTCGGCGGTATCGCCGATGTTGTCGATGTTGCCGGTGTTGCGGGCTTCGGTGCAACGGCGGGGGCGACGACCGGCGCAACCACTGCGGCGGAGGCTGTCGATGCCGCGGATGGTGTGGATGCGCTCGAAGCAGATGCTGTCGTCGCGGGGGCAAATGCCGCCGGTGTCGGAGAGGATGCGCTGCCCGATGCAGCCTGCGGCGCAGCGGCTGCACTCGCGCCCGAGGCGGTGGCGTATCCCTGCACTGGCAGCATCGCGCTGGCGAGTGCGGTACACAACGCGGCGATGCTGGCTCGTCTGGACAGTCGGTGCAAGCCGAGCGCGCGGGCGAACCCGTGGGTGGAGAACAGGATGCTCATATCAGATCGTCCGCCCTTCCTTGATGAGTTCTCGCCGGACGCCACGCAGCAGGTCGGCCTGACATACGGTGTCGCGGCCATCGCGTTCTGCGCGCATGGCCGCGTGCTGGGCGACGTTGAGCAGTGCGCCGCCCGAGAGCACGTGGTTTTCGGCGAGTGTCACGAGATCCACATCGGCCGCCAGACCGCGACGCTCGGGAAACAGGTTCTTCCAGAGCCGCAGACGTTGCTCGCTGTCGGGCAGCGGAAAATGAATCGCGCTCTGAAACCGCCGTGCGAAAGCTTCGTCGATGTTGCCCTTCAGGTTGGTCGCCAGCAGCACTACGCCCGGGTAGTCTTCGATCCGCTGAAGCAGATACGCGACTTCCTGATTCGCGTGCCGGTCGTTGGCGCTGCTGCCTTCCGTGCGTTTGCCGAACAGCGCATCGGCCTCGTCGAAGAACAGAATCCAGCGCTTGTTCTGCGCCTGATCGAACACGTTGGCCATGTTCTTCTCCGTCTCGCCGATGTACTTCGAGACGATTTTCGACAGGTCGATCCGGTAGACATCGACGTGAGCTGCCTTGCCGAGCAACGATGCCGTGAGCGTCTTGCCGGTGCCGGGCGGCCCGTAGAACAACGCCCGGAAGCCCGGTTTGACCATGCGATCGAGGTGCCAGCGGCGCATGACGGCTTCCCCCCCGTCGAGCCATTGGCGGATCTGGTCGATCTCGTCGATCACGTCTGGCGCGAGGACAAGGTCGTTCCAGTCACGCATCGTGGTGATGCGCTTGGCCGGGAAACCCGCGCTGTAGTCGGGCTTGTGTTCACTGCCGGAGGTGCATCGCTCGAGAAAATCGCGTTCTACGTGCAAGGCGGCGGCGAGTGCGGGTTCGCCGTCGGCGCGGCGCTCCAGCCGCAAGACGGACTCGCGCGCAAACGTGTGATCGGCGTCGAACAATTGGAGTATCTCGAAGCGTCGCGCGAGGTCGTCACCGGCGAGCACGAAGGCGGCCGTCTCGCACGTGGGCAGCAGGCCGCTGTGATGCTGACCGCGCCAGCCGCCGAATTCGGTGAACTGGCGCTCGGTGTTCTTGTTTTGCGTGAACAGCAGGTCGAGCGCCTGCGGCCGGATGTGCGGCAACAAGGCGAGCATCAACACGACGCGCGCATCGAAATTCGACGCGAGTCCCAACGCTTGCAGTGCGACGGCAAACGGCGACGGGTCGTGTTTCAGGTCGGGCGGCACGTGCGCGTAAATGTCGTGCGGGCCGCCTTCGTGCATGAAATAAGCGTGCATGCGCGTCTCGAGCACCGCATTGAACCACGCGATTTCGCGCGACAGACTGTCCGCGTTGGCCATGAGCGCGTCCGTCGAGGGGATTGTCGAATCGATCATGTCCATTGCACCCAAAGCGGAAGCGGCATCCATGACAACTGCACCGTAGCGATGCCCCACGGCAACCGGTTGAGCAGCACGTCGAAGGCACTGCGCTGCACGTCGAGATGCCAGCCGTTATCCCCCATCGACAATCTGCCCGCGCGTTGCAGGAAGGTTTCACGTAGGCCCGCCGGTGAGGTATGCCCCAACGCCGACCAGTGCTGAATCATCGCGACGAGCAACTGATCGATGATCTCGCGCTCGTGCTCGGTCACATCGATGCGGCGCGCGACGGGCGCGTTCAGTGCGACGCCGCAGAGCAGTTTGTGCAGCGTCAAGTGAGGCTCCGGCGCCTCGTCGTGGCCGCTGACGAGGTAATGCAGGAGCAAGACAGCACGTTCGGCCGCCGCGTCGCTGACAAACCGGCTCCCCTTCGGATGGCCTTCCCCGGCGGCCTCGACGAGCGACAGCATGTCCCAAAGACGCGGCAAGAACGGCCAGACAAGGACCGCGCCCGCGTGTGTGATCTGCATTGGCGTGAGCGACGGGTCGGATGCGGCCACGTTCGGCACGCCGATATCGATGCCAGTCTGTTCTCGTACGCGGGTGGCGAGCGCGGGGGGAATCTGACTGCCTGTCACGTGGGCGAGTCGGGCTACCAGCGCGGAGGCCAATTTCGCGGCGGTGTAGGCGCGTTGCGGGGCGAACAACCACGTGAACAGCAGTAGCCACCGGGTACGGTCCAATGGCGAAGGCGGCGTCGCGTCAACGCTTAGGGCGAACAGGTCGGTGACGTCGGCCGATAGGCGCAGCATCCGGTCGACCTCATCGGTATCGCGTGGCGACAGACGGGCGAATCCGGGCCACAGTTCGGGCGGCACAAGGTCGAGCCATTGCCCAGCCAGTGTGTCGTCGCTGGCGGCCGCCGAGAGGATGGGACGCAAGGCAGCCGCCCCCGCTTGCATCGACTGCCGCAACCAGATATCCAACCCGGCCGGCGGCGCCCCGCGGCCATTGCGGAAGTCCGGCGACGAGAGATAGTCGAGGTAATCAATGGGCGGTGTCGATGCCATGTCTGGGCGAGGCTCTTGAGTGGGATGTGACGTGGTGTGCAATGCGTGCGGCTGAATGGCGTCTGGACGGGATCCGGTAGGCGTTGCCGGTACTGTGAGGGGGACGGTGGTGTCAGCGGTGTCGATGCTGTCGATGCTGTCGGCGGTGTCGGCGGTGTCGGCGGTGTCGGCGGTGTCGGCGGTGTCAGCGTTATTGGCGTTACCGGAGCTATCGGCGGTGCGGGCGTTATCGGTGCTCCCAGCCGACGCCTCTTCGCTCAACACCTCAAGATCGAGCGTCGCACCGGTCACCAATCCGGCAGCAACGCTGGCGTAGTAGCGGGCAACAGCGCGGGAAGCGTCAACCGGCATATGCGGTTCAAGCGGTTCAAGCGGTTCAAGCGGTTCAAGCGGTTCAAGCGGTTCAAGCGGCGCAGTGGGCGCGTGCGCCACGATGGCGTCGTAAAAGGTTTCCCGATGCGCCGCCGGAATGTCGTCACTCACCGTGACGGCGATATCCACGATGCTTGCCCATGCGTCTGGCGAGATGCCATCGACGACGCCGGATGTCAGTAGCGCGCTGCTCACGTCAAGTGAGCGCTGCAAATCCGTGCGCGCCTCCTGCGATAAACGCCCCGCTCGGCTCACCAACGATGCGCCCTTCGGCACTTCGCTCTGGTAGAAGCGCAACAGTCGCTGCAACGCGTCCTGAGCGTTGGCGATGCCAGTCGCTTCGGGCTCATTGGTGGCTGCGGTCTTGTCGGTCCTTTCGGCCCTGTCGGTCTCGTTGGTCTCGTTGGTCTCGTTGGTCTCGTTGGTCTCGTTGGTGGCGTTGGTGGCGTGCCAGTCGGCACCGGCACCGGCATCGATGCCATTCACGTCGCCTGAAGCCTCTCCCCGCACAACGGGGGCGAAAGGTTGAGACGCCCGGGTTGTTTCGGCAGCCCCCGCGTCGACCGTGCCTGCGCCCAATCCATCTATCCCAATCTTTGCGCTGATGGCGTGAGCCTCCGACGGGGCGGGTTCGGTCACACGCACAATTGGCGGCGTATCGCCATCAAGCGGCTGACCGGTGTGGGACCCTGAGCGCGGCTCCCACACATCCAGCAACCTACGCTGCCATGCAACAGGGCTCACACCAAGTGCTACGTGATGTAACACTTCGGATGTAAAGAGCACATTGGACGATTCACGGATCAGCTTTTCGAATATCGCCCTCCAGACCGCCCGCTTCCAAGCATCCACGGACGCGTTTGACAGCGGCACAGACGCTCCCTGCGATGGTTCCCGTCGCACAACGACTTCCGGTTCGGTGCTTGCTTCAGCAGTCCGGCCGCTTGTTGTGCCGCCAGTCGGATCTGTACCCGTGGCGCCATCGGACAGATCATCACCGAGGCCGCTGCGAGCGGCTTGCGGGCTTCGAGCAGCAGCATCAACATCGGCACGCTCAGGATCGGTCAATGCATCCTGTCGCGAGAGCGCCCGGAGTCTCCGCCAATACGCCGCCACGCCCGGGCTTAGCAGCACCGCCAGATCCACCAGCATGTCTTCAGGGAAAACGGCAACGATCCGGCTCAACACGTCGTCGTGCTGGCCATAATGGCGAAACGCATCGACAAGCATTTCGCCATGTTCATTCACCCAGACAGGCCAGTCGTCATACAGTCGGGCCGGCGAACCGCTGAGCAATGCGTCGATCAACCGTCCACGCGCACCGACGCCCCCATCTTGGCCCGGGTTCACCGCTACCGGCGACTCGGTTGCCGAGGACGATTGCGCCCCCTCCCCAGTGGATAGCGCCTCACCGCCCGCCATTGGTGTCGCCGGCACCTGTGCGAGTGCCGGCGCCGATGCATGTGCGTCGGTTAACGATGGCAGTCGACGCAGGTCAGGACTTTCGACAACATCTCGGGCGTGCCTAAATCGCTCTGGATTGGCGCGATCCTCGGGCAACACCGAGGTCAGTCGATCCGTCCCTGCACCGGTCGATGGCGACACGGTGTCGGCTTCGACTTCAACTTCGGTGTCGGCTTCGGTATCGGCTTCAACTTCAACTTCGGTGTCGGCTTCGGTATCGGCTTCGGTGTCGGCTTCGGTTGCCAGCGATTGGAAAACACGCGAGTTTGTTGTCGGCGTGGCGCCGGACTCGCCTTCGTCAGCAAGCAAGTCAGCATGGCCCGACAAATCGATGACGGCGGCCGCGATCGCATCAGACCATGCGCGCCGACGCGCCCACCCGGTAAGTGAACTGTGGCTCCAGTCCTTCGTCGATATCGACTCATCACCGACGCGGCGCGCGGCAGGTCTTTCCTCTTGAAGCAACGACAACATGTCGGTCAACAATGACACCGGGAGCGACATCGCCATGCGGTCGCGTAGATCCGGGTATGCCGCGTAATGGCGTAACGCATCCCTGAGCAATGCCGGTGCGGCGGACATCAACTGCGGCCAAATGTCGTAAAGCGCTTGCGCGTGTCCTCGCGTCAATGCATTCGCCAACAAATTTCGAATCCGGGCAAGCGAGTGCCCCGCCGAAGGACTGTATCGCGAAAAAGTTTCGACACTCCCATCCATTGGCGGCTCAGCGTCAGTCTTGGATGGCAAAACGTCGCCCACTGCGAGATTGCCACCGGCGATGCCGGTGTCTGCATCGTTGTCGATGCCGGTGGCCGCAGCCCCTTGGAGGACCCCTGACACGCCGGACGTTTCCGTCGCACTAGCGCCATCCCGAGCAGCACTCCCCGCCTCGTCAGCTCGCGCCAATCGACGCAGCACCGCCACCATGGCCGGTGCCTCCGAGACGTGCCTTTCGCTTGCCGGCTGCAAGACGTGTGTGGCTCGCAGAGCGACACGTTCATCCGCAGCACCGCTGCCCATCTCACCCGCGACGGCGCCGGGAATCCTCAACACGGCTTGCCACACCTCGTGCCACGGCATTTGCAGCGTTCCGGCGTCTAGCGGCGTCAGGCCGACGGTAAGTAGCGTTTCGCTCGCAACGGTCCGTGCTGATGCACGTACGTCCGACGCCCAGCCAGCATCCACCAGTGCCACATCCAGCGCATGCAGATCGGCTAACCAGCGCTGCGCTTCCGCAGGCCGTAACGCATGGAGCACCGCTTCGATCTGCGCAGTGGAGAACTGCCGCACCAAGCGCGCCATCTGCACATCGCGCGACTCACTCGCCAACAACAAACGCCGTACTGCTTCTACGTCGCCCGACAGTACCCGGGCAAGCAGCGCCTCCAGCGAAGCGCTAGTCGTCTCAGGTTGTGTCCTTCGCCGCTCGGGATTAAGTCCGACCTGATCCCGGTCTTGCTCGGGCGTCTTACGCCCGTCATCCGGCAACGCGGTTGCCGTCGCCGCATACGCGGGCAACCGACCGTCCCGCAGGAACTGAGCCAATGCCGCCGCGTCGGCCTCCACGGCCGAGGCAAAACGCGCCACCACCGGACGACTCTGCCCGCGTTCAGCAAAACCCGCACGTCCCGCCAGTGCTTGCTCAAGCGCGTCCGACAAGCCTTCTGCCAAGGCTTCGGGCAAGTCAGCCACCGCCACATCACCAAGATCAACTTCGAGCTGGTCAATACGAACCACAGCGTCGCCGGGCGCACGGCTGTCAAACACGGACGACACCACCGGCAAAAGCCGGTCGACCACCAGCGCGCGAAGCGCATCGCTTTGCGACATGTCCAGTCCGCCTGCCGTGAAGGTCAGGTCGAACGCCAGATGATCGATGCGATGTCGCAGGTTCATCGCTACACCCACAACGTCAGATTGCGCTCGCGCCGCTGACGCATGAGCAATGACGTAAGACTGGCGCCGGTCGCATCGAGCCGGCGTGAGTCGGCGCGGGCGATGTCTTCGCGCAGGCTCGTTCGCCACAAGTCGTAACGGTGCTCGAAGTCGCGCATCGTCACGAAGTCCATCCAGTGGAATTCCGGCAGCAAATGCGCCGGCAGATTTCGGCAAACCGTCTCCTGCGCAAGATTGCGGAAATCGGGATCGCTGAATCGCGACGTCCATGCCGGGAATACGATGCTCACGCGGGCATCGAAAAACGCCGCATCGGGCACTTGCCCTCGCTCGGTCGACGGCTCAGCACCCGCATTTCGATCATTTCCATCGTTCCGATCATGCCGATAGCGCGGGCGCAACAACACATGCTCGACGAGATAGAAGCCTTCGGATTGCACGTTCAACTTGCACAGGAAGCTGCGCAACGTCTGCACGTATCGATCGGCATGCGTGACGGCACCCGCGCGCCTGAACTTCGCCAGTCGCACGTCACCCAAGCGCTCGTCATGGGTGCGGAAATGCACATGCACTTCCTCGCCATGTTGCTCAAGCACATAGTTTTCCAATCGCACGCCATGCACGAGAAGCCCCACAGGCAGCAAGTCTTCGTGACGAGCGTCTTCCTTTGATGGTTCGGCATCGGGAGCGCCCCGCCCTGCCAGCACCACCAGCCGGGCGGCCGCACGCTCGTAATCATCGGCCTTGGCGACGTTGTCGGCCCGCAAGCGCAGCCGCCATTGCAACAGCGCACCGCTCAACGGTTGCTCAGACGGCTCGGCAGGCAGCCCCAGCAGAATCGCGATCTTGGCGTGCACCCCGGCCACGTTGGGCCGGCCATCCGGGCGCCGCGACGGCACGCCCACATCGAACGCCGTCGCCCGGTCGCGCGAGAGCGTCGCGATATGGCGCAGAAATTCGAGCTTGTTGTTCACCAGCCAGTGCGTCGCGTGCTTGTCCTGATAGTCGTCGAAGCGACGCAGCGACTTCTGCGAGAACGTTTCGCCATACATGGCAAGCAACACATCGAGCAACCGACTGCGCCGGTCTTCCGCCCGGTCCTTGCGCGACACGATATGCGTGAGGGCTTTGCGCACATCCTCCGGCGCCTCGACATAGAGCGACTCGATATCCGGCAGCGCATCGTCACCGATCAACTGGGAGAAATAGGTCTGATGCAGATCGTCGACGGAGAACATCCGTCCTACCGATTGCAGGTTCTCCAGATAGTTGGCCATCAACTGCTCGGCCAGATACAGGTAGGCCTTCAGCTGCTTCGCACTGACCTTGTGCGCCAGCGGTGCCGACGGCGGCACACCGAAATGGTTAATCCCGTAGATCGCCGGAAACTGATGCTGAATCGAGAAATAGTCGCCGAGCGCACGCGTCTCACCCTGCGGGGCGGGCACGATGCCGACCACCGATTGCGGCGTGTTGCGCAAGGTATCGAACTCGAAGCGCGCCTTGGCCAGTGCCACGCGCGCATCGTCGAGCACCACACGCGCCTTGTCTTCGCGCCGTTGTTCGATGGCATGCGCAGTGGGGGCGGTGGGGGCGGTGTCGGTGCCGACGGCACTGCTGGCAAAGTGCAGCCGCAGAAAGGCACTCTGGGCGTCGCCCGGGAATCGCAGGCGCAGCACGGCGTCCGACGCCATGTCTGTGCCGATCGGGTGCCCGTCGGCATCGCACAAGGCGAGCCGCTGCACGTGAGCCACCCCTTCGACCTCCTGCACCAGCCCGACGAGCTTCGACACCGCAATCGGTGACCCGGGGGCCTGTGCCCCGGTACTGGCGATGAAGCCATGCACCGTACGCGGCCCGGAAAACAGGATGTCCAGCGGCACGCCTGCCACAAACGCCTTGACGTAGCGCTCGACCTGAAACCCCGAGAGCACCGCCTGCGCGCACCGGAAGTAGATTTCCGCGAAAATCGACGCCGGGTCGCGCTCGCTGTGAATCTGCACGTCGCCACTCAGGTAGACCGCTTGCGCAGGCACTACGTGCACGCCGGCCAGATCTTCACCAAGGTTGCGATGCGCATTGAAGACCTCGAAGATGCGCTTGCGCACGTCGGCCTCCATCGTGGCCTGCGCCTCCCCCGACAGTTCCCCCGTCAACGTTTCACTGAGCTTGACCAGCACGCGGTACAACCCGCGAGCCCCGCCCACGCCCGCGCTGGCGTCCGGCTCGCAACTCAGCCAGACATCCTCCAACTCGGGAATCGAGTCGTAGAACAGCTTGCGATAGTCGTCGACCGTGAGCACCTGACTCGGCAGAATCTCGTCCGCCGGGTGTAACGCGTGCCGCCGGTAGTCAATCTCGCCCGTCGGGCCGACCAGATAATCCTCCGGCGCGAAGTCGGAGCGATAGCCGAGTTCGGTGATCGCGTAGCAGAGCTGCTCGAGAATCGTGACGCCCGGGTCGTGCAGGTTGTAGTCGGTCCAGCGATCGCCACACAAGGCTTGCAGCGTGGCAATGCCTGCGCGGCGCAGCGCATCGAAATCGAGCCCATGCGGGTCGGGCGCGAACCGGGCGATGGATTCAGGCGCGTTCATCGGCTGACAACACCCCGAATGCCGCTCGCGCGCACGGCCGTGCCGCCAAGCTCATCCAACGCCATACGGGCGCTGTGCAGTTGCCCCTTCATCGCATCGATCAGCCCATGCACGCGGTGATACGGCAGGTGCCCCAGTGCTTCGATGATCAACGCGAAGGCCGGTGCACTCAGTGCACACGCAATCGGTTCACCCGCCTGCGCCGCATTGGCTTGGTGGTTGAGCGTGCCGATCAGCTCGTACACACGCTTGAATGGCAACTCGGCCAGCGCAGCCATGACCAGTTGCGCGTCATCGGCCGCCAGCACGAGGTCGAAAGTGGTGGGCGGCGCGCTCATGCCTGCACCTTCGGTTCGGGATCGACGGCACTGGTTTGCATGTCCGGGTCGAACCACAGATTGGTCAGGTAGTAGGTCACCCACGTGCGGTCGGCGCCTGCGCTGTCGCGCGTGCTGTCGTAGGGACAGCCGACACGCATTTGCAGAATGTAATTGTGCTTGGCACCGTCGGGGGCATCGATCCACTGCAATTGCAGCCGATTGCACTTGCTGCCGAAATGCGACTGGCGATAGTCGATGTCGCCTTTGCCATTGAAGGCCATGACGGCATACGCGTGCATCAGCGCATATTTGCCGCTGCCCCGCTTGCCCACACCCGCCATGATCTCGAACGCATTACAGCCGGTGAGCGTATCGGTGATGTCGTGCCACTTGCCGTCGGCGGGCACGCTGCGGCTCCCCGGCCGGCCACGCCGGCCATCGGCGACAATGCGCCCCGCCATATCGAGTTCGAAGTCGGGAGCGTCGCTGGCCTGCCCCGCCGACTGCGCGTCCGATGCGCCCGGCAACTGGCGCAAGGTCAGCACGGCGGGATTGCGGGCGTTGCCGAACGCCAGCCCGCCGCCGGGCCCATCGAGTTGCACCGACCAGATGGGGCTTTTTACGTCGATGTTCTGATAGAAGCTGAGCAGCTTGCCCTGATTGAGTTGCGAGACCTTGAGGCCGTCCACCGGCGTCTTGTCGAAACCTTCATCGACGATATTGAGCATCGAGTCGATCAGCTCGGAGAAGGCCGTCGCGGACGGCATCTCACCGTTGCCGAACTTGCTGCGGAGCGTGTCGCGATTACGGCGGGCCATGGGCTTATTGGTCATGGGGGTCGTCCGAGATGATGAAAGTGGCGCCGATTTCGAGGCGGCTGAGCGCAGTGGGTACGCCCGGGTAGTCAATGCCATCGTCGACCGCTTCGATGGCGTGCCGGGCAACCGGAATGGCAATGCTCCACGGGTAAAGCGGCGTGATGTCGGTCTGGCCCTTCGTGCCACCCATGCTGCCCGTGCTGCCCGTGTTGGCGGGGTCGGCCGTATCGAACAGCGAATACGTCTGCACATCGGCCGACGACCACACGACAGGCGCAGCGGCGGACGTCGCCGGCGCCGCGGATACGGCAGGCGGCTTGGCGGCGATACGAAGCATCGAGAAGCCGGAGACATTCTGCACATACGGCAGCGAGCCGATAAACGCTTCCAGATCGTGCTGCCGGATGCGCCAGCCGAAGTGCGTGCGATAACCCACGCCGTCCTGCCACGGCGTGAGGTAGTGAGAGATCGCGGCATTGAGCATGGCGATATAGCGCCCGTTGCCCGACACGTCCGAAAACCGCACCTTGCAACGCACCTGAATACGCTCGTAGACAGGGTTCTCGACCGACACATGCGCCCACGGCGAGGACAGCGTGTTCACGTACGCGGCGATTTCCTGCATGAGGTTGCCGTCGAGCATCGGCATTTGCTCGTCGGCCTGCAACGCGGGCCAGTAAGGTAGCGGCACGATCAGCGCATGCCCCGGGCGAACACAGTCGAACGGGCCGTTCGCCGTTGTCAGATTCGCGAAACATTTGACCTTGTAGACATCGGCGAACGCTTCGAGAATCAACGATTCGTAATCGGCGGGCGAGATTGCACGCTGCTTGTGCCGCAGCCGTTCACTGATGCGTGTGCGCATCTGTTCGCGCGTCTCGGCCGCCCGGCCGCCGTACGACGGCAGCGGTTGCACAATGGCCGTGATGCCCGGCAACGGACGGCGGCTGCGGGCAATGCTGCCGGCGGGCAAGACCATCGGCACTTCCGGCGGCACATCCGCCCCACGGTGCACCTGTACCGCCTGCGCGTGGATGGCGTACAGGCTGCAATACTTCTCCATGTCGCGATCGGCGCTTACGCGCAGCCAATACAGCCCGTCGGGCATGACTGTGTTCCGGCAACCGATGTCGCCCGGCACCCGCAGGGTCACGATGCCCGACGTCATGAAGTGATGCGTGCCGTCGGCGACGATGTTGCGGCGCGGCAAGGGTTTCCAAACGTTGTTCGTGAGGTAGCTCCAGCGAAGCCCCGCGTTGTCGGCGGGCCCGTCTTCGGTGTCTTCGTTGGTCGGCGGCACCGGCTGCGAGTCTTCGCGAAGCTCGAAGAGCAGTGTCAGTGTCTTGCCTAGGTCGCCAGCCGCAATGCCGACGTAGAGATTGCCGGCCGCTTCGAAACGCGGCAGCAGCGCGGGCGCGGGATAGCTTTTGAGGCCGAGCGTTTCCCATCCCGACGGATACAGATGCAGGAAGCGGCCGTCGTCGTCACCCTTTGGCAACCGGTCGACGCGAATCGTCCCCGTCGCGCAATAGTCGACCGAGATGGCGTTGACCAACGGTGTGTAAGGCGCACGCGGCACAGCGCGCTGGCCACGCCAGCGCCGGCGCCGTGCGTTGGCCATCATCGTCGTCGACAACGCCTGCGCATAGCGCTCGTGACCGAAGGCGAAGGCCGGCGCCGCGAACGTGAATTTGAAGAAACCGTTCTTCGCACCCGGCCCCCATGTCAGCGGCTGGGCCGCGCTCACGCCTGCATCGGGTTCGAACAGATGCGCCAGTTGACCGGCGCGCCAGACGATGCGCGTGTCGATGCGTTCGCCCTGCCCCGGTTGTACGCGCGTGCGGAACATCGGCACGCTCGGGCGGACCAATTCGCTGGCGGGCGTCCACACGCCCTTGGCCAACACCGCGACCGTAGCCAGATAGTCTTCGTTGGCGAGGCGCACGTCGTAGCCGTCGTACCACGCGCCGAACCCGCCGGTCACGCGTGGCAGATCCGCCCATTCGATTTCGACGCGAAAGTCGGTGATGCGCTTCGACGCCATCTCGGTACTGCCGACGATGAGGTAACTGCCCAGCCGCGCCAACGGCCCAAACGGTGCGAATGGCGTCGCGGCGCTCAGTTGCCCGATGTTGTTGTGCAGTACCAAATCGCGGCAGCCGCGCGCTTCGACATCGATGCGCGCGCCAGTCACTGCCAGATCGCGCAGCATGCCGTACGGGAACAGATACGCTCCCGGGTTGATCACGCAGCGCAGCAGCGGCGTATCGACATCGAACTGCTCGCCATGCAGCGCCGGCGAATAGGCCACCACGCTCGGCGATTCCGGCGGCAACTCGAAGCTCAGCCTGAGCACCCCATCGTCGTAAAACGGCACGTAGCCCGGGATATCGATCCAGCCGAATTCGCCCGTCAGCCCAACCACGAAGATGCTGCGAAATATCTTCAGGAAAATGTCGTTGCGGCGCAGCTCAACCGCAGCAGGGCTGTCGTCGACGTCGACCGGTCCTTGCCCCGCCGGGCTCACCGCCGTCGTACCGAGCATCGCGTCGGCCACCCGGTCGAGCCGCTGCATCAGCGTGTCGTCGGCGAACGTGATCGTCACGCTGATACGCCGGTCGCCTTCCTTGAGCAACAGCACCTTGCTCGACAGCGCAAAGCCGATGCGTGCGTCGCGGTGCGGGCCACTCCCCATGCCGGCTTTCGGGGCGCCCAGCACCGGCCAGGCTTGTGTGTGATCGGCACCGGGCGGTGCGACCGGTACCGACTGGAACCATGCCGCCGTGGGCCACGTCCGGCCGGTCACCGGGGCACCTCTCGGCACGGTGTCGTCATCGGCGAGCAGGTTTTCCGGTGCGCTGTAGCCGTTGTGATCGAGGTAAAGCGTCTGCACCTGCGCCACACCGGCGTCCGACACCCGCAACTCGCTCTCGGCAACATAGAGAATGTCGCGGCTCTGGGCATCGACCCCGGCCGGAAACTCGGTGCCCGCAGGCACGACGACGTCGCGCGCGTCCGGCGTGCGCTTGAAGACCAGCCACGTGTGATCGGGAATGGTGGCGCGCGGCGTGCTGCCGAGCATGCGGTCGTAGTAAAAATCGATGAACCGGCGCGTGTAACCGTTGAGCTTGCCTTGCAACTTCTGGAATTGCTGCACGAAGGCAATCAGCAGGCCGATGGCCGGATCGTGGATGCCGTTGTGCAACGACGCAGGCAACCGGGCAAGCGCCTCCTTGCGGACCATTTCGATCGCCTTCATGTACGCGTGAAAATCGGTGCGGACATCGGCTTTGGTCAACCGCGCCCCCGCGCGTGCGATACCGTCGGCATCGGGGTCACCGGGTTGGCTTGCCGACAGCATGCCCGGCGTCGCCAGCCCGGCCGACCAGATCGGATCGAGCGGTACGTGCCCGCCCACGGCCCGCAATGCGCCAAGAATGCCGGACCGGTCGACGCTCAGTTGCACGATCACGGCGCGCAGCACCGTGCGCAAACCCAGCCCGTTATCGCTCTGCGCCTGCGCCAGTGCGACGTACCAGTCGTTGAGCGTGATGACCAGCTCGGTGACGGGCGAGGCTTGCAGCGTCCAGCCCGAACTCTCCCCGTTGGCGCTGACGCCGACATGCTCTGGCGTGTTGCGCCACCACTGGGCGAAGCGCGCCGTCTCGCGTGCCAGATCGAACGCCAGAATGCGGCTCATGACCACCGTTTCGTCGGCACGGAAGAACGGCGTCCAGTCCCCTTCGGGCACATTCTCCGCGTTGTGAAAGCGCACCAACGAAGCAAATTCCGTCACGATCGCGAGCAACTCGTGGAACGACAGCTCATCGAGATGGAAATAGCCGTCCTGCAACGCGGGCAGTGCCCGCATCGCCTGACTGGTGCCATCGCGAATGATGAGGTTGTACATCGGGTGGTCGGTTGGTTCGTTCAGTCGGTATCAGTGCAAAGTGCAGGTTTCAGCGCAGGTTTCAGCGATCCATCTGCTTGTCCGGCAAATTGGTCCCTTCAAGGAAATAGAACGGGTAGACCATGTTGCTGCGTGTATTCGTCCCGCGAACCGTGTAGTCGATGAGCACGTCGATACGCCCCTCCATCGCCGCCGACGAGTCGATGACAATCCGCTCGACGGTGATCCGCGGCTCGAAAAACAAAATGGCGCGCTCGATTGCGTCGCGTATCTCGGTGAGCACGCTTTCACTGATTTCGTCGAACACGTAAGTCTTGATGCCGCATCCGAAGGTCGGCTGCATGATCCGCTCGCCCGGCACGGTCGAGAGAATGATGCGCAGGCTTTCGTGGATGTCGGCCTCGGCCGCTACCATCTGCGTGCGCCCACGCGCGGCGCTGTCGCCGAATCGCGGCGGAAACGCCCAGCCGGTGCCGAGAAACGATTTGTCGGTGCTCACGCGTGCTTTCCCCTTATCCCTTTTGCTTTTTCCTTCGTTTTCACGCTTACTGCCGTGCCCGGTCTTAGCCGCCGATCAGCACCGTCGGGCAACCCATCGAGATCGCCCCGCCATGCGCACAGGTATCGCCGACGCGGGCAGCCGGTTTGCCGCCGATCAGCACGCTGGTCGATCCCATGACAATGGAGTCCGGCGGCCCGACGCAGAGGCAGTTGTCGGTCACGACGGCGGCCGGCAGCTTGCCGACCAGTACCGTCGGCACACACGGGCCGAGGATCGGGCCGCCCACGTGCGGAATCGGCGCCGGCACGGCCGGGGTCTGCATCGGGCACACATGCATGTCGGTCAATCGTGCGGCGAGCGGCATGTTCTGGTCTCCTTGTTACCGAACTATTGAAACGAACTATTGAAACGCGCTATTGAGCGCAAAGACAATCGCTTCAGTTGATCATGACCAGCGCACCTTTGACGGTCGTCTGGCCGCTGGCCGACAGCTCCGCAGTGGCCGACCCCTTAGCGGTAAAACCCACCTTCGCTGTGCCGGTGATGTTGAGCGCCTCGCTCTTGATATCCGCCTGCGCGGTCTGTTCGATATTCGATACCGCGCTGATGCTGACTTTGCCCTTGGCGTTGATCACGATGTCCTTGGGGCTGTCGAGCGTGATGCCATCGGGCGTCATCTGAATCTTGTTGTTGTTCTGATCGGTCAGGCAGATCGACTTGGCGTCGTCGCTCATCTCGATCGTGTTCTTCTGCGGCGTAATGACGGTGATGACTTTCTTGTCGTCGTCGAAAATGATCTTGAGCAGCCCCTTCGTCCACAGCGCCTTGGTGTAGTTCTCGGCAGTCAGTTCGTAAGGCATCTTGCGTTGGCTGCTGTAAAGACTGCCCAGCACCACCGGATGCGATGGGTCGCCGTTGAGGTAGCCCAATATCACTTCGTCGCCGATCTCGGGAATGAAGAACGCCCCCACGCTCGATGAGCCGTAAAAGCTCGCCAGCCGCGCCCACACACCGGCCGTCTCCGCTTGCAAGACCTGCACCGCGACCTGAATGCGGTACTGCCCCTCGGGGTCGGCGTCGAGCTTCGTGACCACGCCGATTTGCAGCCCGCCGACACCCGGCACCAGTCCCGATGCCTGAACATTGCCCGCCCCGTGACGCTCGCTGAAGCTCTCCGGCGACAAGCCGAATTCGACATCCGAAATCCAGTTGCCGTCGGCGATACGGTGCTGCACGGCACTCACATAGACGTTGCCGCTGAAGCGCTTGCCCACGCCCACCAATTCGATCATCACGCCGGGCTTGGCCGCCGCATTCCCCTGAAACGACATCCGTCCGCGAATACACGCGAGCGCTGCGCGCATCTGCCGCGCCTCGCTCCACGACTTGAGCTCGTCGCTTAGCAGCGGCACCGTCGATTGCAGCCGGAAGGTACTCGGACCAGCCACTTGGGCGAGCTTCGCCGGTGTGAGATTGCCTTGTTCGTAGAGCGTTTTCGCGGGCGCACTTTGCTGCACCATCGCCTGCGTGCCCGGGTCCCACGCGGCGGCCACCACGCTCTGCAGCTGCGTGCGCGCATCGACATCGGCCGAGAACGACATCAGGTCGATGCCATAGGTCACCTTGAGGACCGCGGCCGCGCTGGTCTGCGGCGGTTTGACGCTCACCGTGCCGTTATCCTCGGCGATCACGAGTGCCCCGTTGGCCTCCGCCCGCAATGCCATGAAATCCCAGTCGGTGCTGTAGAACTGCACGATCTCCTGATGCTGGGTTTGTGTGGTGGTCACATCCGCCGTGAGACCGGCATCGGAAATCAACTGGCTGAGGATTGCGCTGTCCTGCTTCTGCACATAGTTCGCGTTCTTGCAGCCGATCGTCATGGCCACCGCCTTGTGGCGGCACTCGACGATCAGCCGGGCGTCGTTATTGCCCGCGATCTTGATGCCGTGCCGCACGACGATGCCGTCGAAAATCTGTGCGGTGGTGCCGCCATAGCCCGCGCTGATGACGATGGCGCTGCCGGGCGCGAAGACATCGGTGTCGCTCACCGGAAAGTCGTCGTTGGGCATATCGCCATCGCGCAACACGATGCGCGCGCTGCCCACGCGACCCACTGCGCGATCGATTTCGACCGATATCACGCCCGCCGTATCCGGAATGGGGCTGCCCGCGCTCGTGATCGTGAGCGTCAGGACACCATTGGCGTTGGCGGCGGGAGACGTGGCCATAGGTCAGACGAGCGGTGGAAAGCGCAGCACCATCCCGGGCTCCAGCTTGCGAAAACCGGTCAGGTTGTTGATGCGTGCGACCTCGCGGTAGTACGACGGGTCGTTGTAGATGCGGTTGCACAGCAACGGCAACGTGTCGCCCGCCGTCACCTCGACGAGATGGCTCAGGTCGGGCGAACTCAGGTTGGCGCGCAACGCGCTCTCGGTCGCGCTCATCCAGCCGACGATGCCGAGCGTCACGCGGGCGCGCAACGGCTCGCCGGTCGGCTTGAACATCGTGTAGTCGAGCGAAATCGACTCGACCCGGCCGAAGAAGATGAACGTGCCCCACAGCAGGCGAATGTAATTCGGTTCGTGCTTCTTGCCGTCGTACTTGTAGATGACCGCCAGCAGCGCGTCGATCATGTCTTTCACGCTGCGTGAGCCGGTACCGTCGACGACACCCGTGCCGTCGAGCACCAGATTCTCGATGGTGATGCTCTCGGGGCGAATCGCACTGAAACGCGGCGTGGCGCTCGGCTGTCCGAGCGTCTGCTTCTTGTTGTACTCGATGCTCAGCTTGCGCTTGTAGCCGACCGGATTGATCAACGCTTCGAACGCCGTGCGGCTGGTGTCGACCGAAATCTGACCGCCCGAGACTTTGCACGGGGCGATATTGAATTTTCTGCGGTTCAGGCTGGTCGCCACGGATCAACGCTCCTTCGCGCGGTCGAGCAGGTCGAGCACGAGCGCACGGCATTCGGCGAGCAGCTCTGCGCGCATTTGCGCGTCGAGTACCGGCAAGGCTTCCGCCATGTCGTCGTCTTGGGGCGCGACGCCGCTTTCGCCAGCCGCCTGCTGTACCACGTTCGATTTGATGCTCAACTGGCCGATTTCGATCGACATCGCGTCACTCCATACGATTCGCGTAGGTGTAGCTCAGAACGATCTTCTCGATCGCCACCTGATTCTTGGTCGAGCCGAAGCCTTCGATTTCCCATTTCACCGGATACGCATTGGCGAAGGTCCAGATGCGAATCGGAATATGCATTTCGTCGAGCAACTGCACCATCAGCGACTGCGGCCGTATCGGCACGATGAACTCGCCTTCGAACACCGAGCGGCACCACATGACGAGCGGCGACGTGAACGACGCAATACCCCGCTTGAGTTCGAGATGCGGGTGTTTGACGCCCTTCGGCAACGTGTGCACAAAACGGTTCTCCCCGCCCTCGGGGACCGATTCGGTATCGAGTTCGGTACTGATGCCGGAGACTTCCTGAAACGACGCGTCGACCGCACCGCCGGTCGTGGCGAACATCACGCGAAAGTGGAAAGCAGCAGGCGGGTACGGATCGAAAGGCGATGACGGCATGTCGGGCGCGCGCGGGCCGGCACCGGGACGCCGTACTGCTGGCGACCCGACACCAGTGGCCGATGGTTAGCTGTTGGCGATGGTCAACCCTTCGTGCACGATCTCGATGGTCTCGATGGCGACTTCGTTGCCTTCGGACTTCAGATCGGTGCCCGTGATCTTGGTCGGCCACGCATTGGCGAGCGTCCACACCATCGTCGGCTTGCCGGCCTCGTCGAGCAGGCTGATCGTCACCGGCACCCGCTTGATGGTGTTCATCTTGATCTGGTTGAACCAGTCCCAGAACTTGTTATCGGACTTGAACACGCCCTTCTTCATGGTCACGTTGCCGTACTTCTTCATGCCCGGCATCTTGATCACCGAGAACTCCGGGCTGTCGCCGTGGCGATACTTGATTTCTTCGGACTGCACGTCCAGCCCGCTCACTTCCTGAAACGACATGACCTGCGAATCCCACTTCACCTGAAAGTAGAACTTGGGAAGCGGCCAAACTGTGGTGGATTGTTTCGAACCGTCGTCTGCCATCACATACCTCGTCTAAAGATTGCATGCGAAAAATGCCGTGCCGGGCCAGCGCACTCTGCGGCGCGCCGCAACATCGTCACGAACCTGCCAAGCGGGTGATCTACCCCGATGCCCGGCCTCAGGACTTCTGCATTTGTTGTTCGAACGTCAGTTCGATGAATTCGGCCGGACGGCTCACCGCCACCAGCACCGACACCTTGAGCAGACCTTCGAGAATGTCGTCGCCGGTCATGGTTTCGCCAAGGCCGACAAAGACCTGAAACGCGTCGTCCGGACTTGCCCCTGCTAGGCCGCCACGCTTCCACACGCTGGTGAGGAAGTTGCGCACCATGCTCTTGATCGTGACCCACGTGTTGGCCGTGTTCGGTTCGAACACATAGGCCTTACACGCGAGCCGCAGCGATTCTTCGATCATGATCATCGTGCGGCGCACGCTCAGATATCGCCAGTCGAGGCTGTTGCCGTCGAGCGTGCGGGCACCCCACACCATCACGCCTTCGCCGATGAAGCTGCGAATGGCGTTGACCGACTTGCCGTTGGTCGGTGCGTTGAGATCTTCCTGATCGGCGTTGGAGATGCTCACGCTGGGCGACACCACGCCGTTCAGGCTGACGTTGGCCGGTGCCTTCCATACGCCGCGCGTGTTGTCGACGAGCGTGTACAGCCCCGCCATGCCTGCCGACGGCGGCAGCAGGTTGAGCTTCTTTTGCAGCGATTGCAGCACCTGCACGTACACATTGCTCAGTGCCGCCAGCGTCTTGTGCAGCGTCTCGATGTCGTTCGCCGTCATGGCAGCGGGCTTGGCAGCAGGCTTCGCCGCGGCTGCCGCATCACCACCTGCATCGGCAGCGGCGTCTGCGGCGGCCTTCCCGTCGGCAGCACCAGCGTCAGCCGCCGCGGCATCGCCGCCCGCCTTGACAGGCGCGGCCGGAGCCGCTGCGCCGCCAAGTTGCGCCAGTACATCTTTGATCTGCTTGGCCTTCGCCGTCGCAGCCGGCGACGCCGGCACAGGGTTCAGCACTGCGTCCAGTTCTGCGGTGATGAGCGTTTGCAGTTGCGCCGGGTTCGAGATTCTCGTGAAGTCGAGATCCTTCTCGGTCACGATCGACGTGTTGACCCACGGGTAGTACCCGGCGCCGAAGTCGAGGAACTCGGAACCCACGGCATCGCGGAACGCGGTGATGGCATCGCCGCCGGGTGCCTGACGGTCCCAGAAGCCGTCGAAGACGTCGACGATCGCGAAACGGTTACGCATCGTGTAGCCGCAGTGCATCAGCATCGCGCGCTGCACGGTCGTGCAGTCCTGACTCGACAGGCGCACGGCTTCGGGCACCACCACCATGGTGGGTTCCTGTTCCTTGATGAGCGTGTCGATACCTTTGGTCAGCTTGCCCGGGTCGATCTCGCCATCGGCGTACGTGCCGACCGACACGATGTAGCACGGGCCGCCGCCGTTCTGGAAGAACAGCAGCATGCTGTAGTACAGCAGGTATTCCGTGCCTTGCGGCGTGAACTTGAACGGCTTGCGTGCGCCGGTCGCGCCGATGAAGAGATCGGTCACCACCGGGCGTGCCGGCGGCGTGGCGCCTCCCGCATCGGCAGCCGCTGCGTCGCCGCCGTCCTTCTTGGCCGCCGCCGGTGCGCTCGGTGCTGCCGCTACCGCGTCGAGCGAGTAGCTCGTTGCGGGTGCGCCACCGAAGTACGTCACGAATTCCGCCATCGAGCTGATACGCCACGGCGTATTGGCCAGCGGCGTGCCCTTGTTATCGGCGAACTGGGTATAGCCGATGAATGCCGGGACGGCCGTGGCGACTTCCACCACGGAATTGGGAAACGCATTTTGTTCGACTACGTACACGCCTGGTGTTTTGTATTGCGCCATGGTTCACCTCGGTCAACGATATCAATTGATGTAGATCTCGGACACCCGAACTGCCGGGCTCTGTGCCGCTTCCTGCCCTTCCTGCCGTTGCTTTGTCTCCATCCCCTGCTGAATCACGCTGCCAACTTCGGCATTGGGCAGTCTCCGGATCAACACGCGTTCACCCGACCGGCCCCGTTCCCGCAGCTGAAAACGCTGCGGGTATTGCTGCTGCATTGCAATTTCCTGTTCGCTCTCGAACACCAGCGCACGCCGCCCGCCACTGCGCGGCTCGCTGCCCGCGGCCACAAAACTGACTTTCTCGTCGAGATCGACGATGGCTAACGCGTCGTTCTCGGCATCGCAAACGTAGTAGTAGCGCCAGCGGGTCGAGCGCGCGGCGAAGTTGACGATGTAGTCGACGCCAGCCTTGTTGACAGCGGTGTTCGCCACGTGATCGGCGAGATCGATCTGTACGACCAGCACGGGCGGACTGAGTCTGTCGGCGCGCTCCAGATGGCGGGCCAGCGACGGCGCGCCAACCGGCAAGGCGTTCGTCGCATCGACGGTCTCGCCGGCATGAAGCCGCTGCGTGAGTGCACCGGGGACCGGCACACTTGCCGCGCTTTGCAGGAAATAGACGGCTGCGCCGCCGGTCAACGCCGGTGCCGTGTAGCGGGAAAAGTGTTCGTCTTTCGCATACCACTTGACGGTGGCGACGGCCTGGCCGGGCGTCAAACCGCCCAGCAGAACGTCGCGACGGCGAGTTTCGCAAAAGAACGCAACGCCTTGCCGGTGTGGAATCACGAGCAGGTCGCGGCGACGCACCCAATCGGTGGTCTCGGGTGTCAGGGCAAAACGCGCCCATGGCAGCGAAGCGTTGGGCTCCGGCCAGTAGGCGTGGGCGAGATCAACGGTGAACAAGCACGCATACGGTAACGCGGCTGTCCCGGTGGACGTAGCGGACATGGGGCGCTCTCCGGGCCGGGTCAGTGATTGAGCGCCGGTACAGGCGTGCGCACCGTCGGCACGGTACCGACGACATCGCCGGTATCGGGGGCCATCAGGCGCACCTTGTACAGCACCGACGGCAGATATTTGCCGCCAAGCATCGTCCACAGATTGCTGAGTTCGCGAATATTGAGGTTCTCGATCTCGAGTACCAGCCGGTCGATGCGCGCATCGAGCGATGGCGACGACTGGTGGTCGAAGACCGGATAACGCTGGAAGAACTGGATCGCGCCGGAGATCAGTTTGAGCGAATCTTCGTAATTGCCGCCGGTGTAGTTGGCAGCCACCATCACGTAGAGATTCAGATAGAGCGGCGCGACGGTGGTCGTCACGCGCGATGCCCCGGCGTCACCCGGTAAAGACTGGCGATAAGGGCCCGTGTCTCGTTCGATATGCGTGAGGAACACGACCAAACGGTTGTTCGTGTCGGCAATGGCATGCCCGTGCATATCCACAAGACCGGACATCGTCACGATGTCTTCGGTGAGTGTGTAGGCTTGTTTTAAATATTCGTTGAGCCGCCCCGCCAGGTGGCCCACAGCAGCGTTAATCATGGTTCCCCGATACCGTTCGCAATCCAATTGCTTATCTGATTCGGTACAACACTTACGACTACCGGCACTGCTTTGTCGTTATTTTTCCTACACCGTCTTGGTTACCGAAACAAAAGGTCCTATATGTTCGGCATTCCTGAGCGTTTCAGCGTCCCGCTTTCATTTTTTGCTGCGGAACTGTAGCACATGAGCACGGCGTTTTGCTCGGCGATAGAAAAACGAAGGCCGGCAACGTTTCCGCGCCGGCCTTTCACTTCCTTCCCCTTACTTGTTCAGTCACTCGCGCCGTGACTCGATCCGTTACACGAGTAGCGCCCGCAATGCCGGCGGCAATCCGGCGTTGTCTTTCCTCGGTGGCCGCTGAAAACTGCCGCCCGTCGCCGTCCCCGGTTGCAGGGCCATCAACGATTCGCAGTGCTTGACCGCGCTCGAGACACCATCGACGACGGGCACTGAAATCTGTCCGCGCAACTGACGTGCCAAACCGGCCAGCGGCGCCCCGGCCACGATGATGACATCGGCACCATCTCGCTCCACCGCCATCTGGCTCAACTCGATGAGCCGGGCCGCATGATCCTCCTGCACCGTGGCAATGTCGCGCAGCGGTGACGTGAGACTGCGAATGCTCGCCAGCCGCGACGACAACCCGTTCGCCGCCACGCACTCCCGATACCACGCCTGAATCCGGTGTGAAATGGCAATGATTGAGAAGCGGTTGCCGAGCAGGCAGGCACTTGCGAGCGCGGCTTCGGTCATGCCGACGACCGGTACGTCGAACAACTCCTTGATGCCGCCCAAACCGGGATCGCCGAAAGCCGCCACGACGAGACCGTCGAACTCCCCGGCACGCTCTGCTGCGGCGCATGCCGTCGCATAGCCACCGGTCAGCGCCTCGAAGCGCGTTTCGATATACGCCACGCCGAATTGCGCGGTGGCAAACGACAGCGCCGTCTCAGGCGAGGCCGCGCGGCACGCTTCCGCCTCGATCAGCGCCGTCACGCTGGTGGAAATATTGGGGTTGATCACGAGCAAGCGCATCGCGTCGTCTCCTTGTCTACGCGTCACACCAGCGACGGGGCGTCGGCCGGCAAAAACTGCCCGCGTCCCGGCGTCGGTTCAAGGTATTGGCGGTTGGCAACGAGTTGCTCGCCCCGCGAGAAACAGTGCACCGGCCAGCCGGTCACTTCCCTGCCCTCGTACGGCGTGTAGTCGACGGCGTGATGCAATGCGTCGTTCGTGATCTGCACGCGGGCATCCGGGTCCCACAACACGATATCGGCATCCGCGCCGATGGCAATCGTGCCTTTGCGCGGGTACAGGCCATACAGCCGCGCCGGACGATACGATGTCAGCTCGACGAATTTGTGCAGCGACAACCGTCCCTGACGTACGCCGTCGAACAGCAGCGGCAACCGCGTTTCAATGCCGGGAATACCGTTGGGAATGTGTTCGAACGACTGCGCATTGCCACCCGGTTTCTTGCCCTGTGGATCGTCGTAGTTGAACGGCGCGTGGTCAGATGAAAACACCGAGAACACGCCCTGCTTCAACGCTTTCCAGACCGCTTCCTGATTGTCGGAATCACGCGGCGGCGGGCTGCAAACGCATTTCGCACCGGCATAGCCGTCGTCGCCCGGATGCCCCATATCGTCAGCCGTGAGGTAGAGATATTGCGGACACGTCTCGGCGAGAATCGGCATGCCGCGCCCCTGCGCCCAGCGAATCTGCCCGATCGCGTCCTTGCCGGACACATGCACGATCAGAATCGGCACATCGACCAGCTCGGCAAACGTGATCGCCCGATGGGTGGCTTCGCGCTCGACGGCGGCCGGGCGCGCGAGCCCGTGAAACTTCGGCGCAATACGGCCTTGCCCGACCAATTTATCGGTCAGCCACGCGATGCAATCCGAATTCTCCGCGTGCACCATCACCAGCGCGCCGTGCTCGCGGGCGACGGAGAGCACTTCCAGAATTTCCCGGTCCGAGAGTTTCAGGTCGTCGTAAGTCATGTAGATCTTGAACGACGTATAGCCTTCCTGAATCAGTTCCGGAAGTTCCTCGCGCAGCACCTTCTCCGTGGGGTCGGCAACGATCAGATGGAAGCCGTAATCCACGACGGCACGCCCATTTGCCCGACGGTGATAGTCCTCGACGGCGGCCCTCAGCGAACCGCCCTTCTCCTGCGCAGCAAACGGAATCACCGTGGTCGTGCCGCCGCAAACGGCCGCCCGCGTGCCCGTGAAAAAGTCGTCGGCCATGCGCAAGCCGTCAGGCATTGGCTGATCGAGGTGGCAGTGCCCGTCCACACCGCCCGGCATGGCGAGCAGGCCCGTCGCATCCACTTCACGCTTGCCCGGCCCGAGTCGGCGGCCGAGAGCAACGATAACGCCGTCGCTCACGCCGATATCGGTCTGGAAGCGATCGGAAGCGGTCACCACGTCGGCATTGCGAATGACCAGATCAAAAGGCTGGGCGCCTGAAAACGCATTCGTCATCGCATCACTCCCCTGAGGCGAACAGTTGTCCCCACTCGGACAACGCACGGGTATCGAGGCCGGCGATCTTCATCGATTTCCAGATCACCGTCGAAATCGTGTCGTACACCGGGATGCTGGTCTGCGCTTCGAGCGCGCGCGCCAGCGGTGCAGCGTGCAGATTGGTGCAGAACGTGGTGATGGCTTGCGGACGCTGTTCAGCCACTTCGTTCACGAGGCGCGTGAGCGTGTCGCCATCGACTTCGGAGAATTCGAAGTTCTTGCGCAGGTTCAGGTGGCGCTCCGCCGTGCACTGAATACCCTTGCGCGCGTAGTTGGCGATGATCCGCTGCTGCACGTCCTCCAGATACGGCGTGACGAGGCCAAGCTCCTTGACGCCGGTTTGTTCGAGAATTTCGTTGAGCGCCAGCACGGAAGTGGTGGCGGGAATTCCCGTCGCCTCGGTGATCTGGCGGCACAGGGCTTCATCGGTCTCGAACCCGAGCCAGCCGGCCGACGTGCCGTTCCATGCGATAACGTCGACTTCGGCGTCGGCAAGCAGCTTCGCGGCGTCGAGAATCTTGTCGAGATCGAACTGGCCGAGCGCCGTCGAGCCTAGCGAGATTTCGGTCACACGAAAGCGTGAAAAATGGACACTGACATCGGGCAGCCCGGCAACCATGGCACTGGTGATGGGTTCCAGCGCGGTGTTGGAGGACGGCGTAAGCATGCCAAGCAAAGTGCGGGAGTTTTTTGTCATTGTCGTTTCAAAGCAAAAAGCGGAAAGGCAAAGATCGGCCGCGTTGGGCGCGGGCCGATCCGGCAAACCGGTGAATCAGACAGGGAGTTTTCTTTCGTAATCGATCAACGTGGAGCACACGAGCAAGCCCACGCCGGCGGCCGCAAAGAACATGAGCGCAAGAAAGTACGAACCGGTGGTCTGCACGATCAGGCCGACGATCAGCGGCACGCTGATGCCACCGATGTTTCCGCCGAGATTCATCACGCCGCCGAGAAAACCGATCTTGTTACGGGTGCCGAGAATCGACGGAATGCACCAGTAAAGACCGCACCAGCGAAGGAAAAAGAGCGTCGAGGACAGCAGCACGACGGTGACCACGTCGCTGGTGACATACGCCACCGAGAAGATCGATGCGGTTGCGATGACGGCGGCAATACCGAAGAGCGTGCGCATCACCTTGTTGGGCGAGCCACCGGCCGCTTTCCACTTGTCGCCGATCCAGCCGCCGATCAACTCACCGACGAAACCGCAGAAGAAGATGATGAAACTCGCGCCGCCCATCTGCTTGATATCGAAGCCATGCACTTTGTGCAGATAGTTCGGCATCCACGTCAGCAAGCCATAGAACACGGTGTTGAAACACATCCAGCCGAGGGCCATGCACCAGACCGAACGGTATTTGAAGAAGTCCATCGAGCGGCCCGACAGGTTCTCCGGCTCGGCGCGATGCTCGGACGCCTGCGCCATCTCGATGTAGTTGGCCTCTTCTTCGTTCACAGCCGGGTGTTCACGCGGTGAATTGCGGATGTAACGCCATGCCAGATAACCCGCGAGCATCGTGCCGACGCCTGCGACGACGAACGCGAGGCGCCATGAACCCAGCACGGTAATCAGCCACGTGATGATGATGGCACCCAGTGCGGCACCCAGCGGCGCGCCGCCGTCGAGCAAGGTGGCGCCGCGGCCGCGTTCGTTCTGGGTCATCCAGATGGCATTGAGTTTGCCGCCCGCCGGATAGATCGGCGCTTCGGCGGCGCCCAGCCCGAAGCGGGTCAGCAGCAGCGTGGTGGCACTGGTGCAAAACGCCGCAGCGGCTTGAAACAGCCCCCAAAAGACGGTGGCCAGCGCAATGACGATGCGCGGCTTGTACTTGTCGGCGAGCATGCCGCCCGGAATCTGCATGACGGCATACGTCCAGAAGAAGCCGCTCAGAATCAGCCCCTCCATTGCCGGCGTGAGGTCGAATTCTTTCGAGATCAACGGCATCGCCACCGACAACGACGCGCGGTCGATGTAGTTCACGGCGATGAGGAACAGCATCAGAAAAAAGATCTTCCAGCGAACCGTGCTCTTCGCGCCGGTCAGCGTTGCGGCCCTGCTTGTCGACTGCATGGTGAATCTCCCGATTAGATGACTTGAGTACCGTCGTCGCGCAACTTGGGAGTGAGTATAGAATCTGTAATCTGTAATTACAACGTCGGTAAATAATTGATTTTATTAGGATGATACGTAGGGATTTCCCTATATGGTAGGATCTTTTCGACACTGATAATTGATAACGAGACACCGTGGCCCTCCCGCTCCAGCACTCCCCCAGACTTCGCACGCTCGGTATGTCCGCCGAGATCGCTGCCCGCCTTCGCGTCATGATCGAAGAAGGCGAACTCCCGCCCGGCGAACGCATCGACGAGAAGGCGCTTTGCGAACTTTTCGATGTCTCGAAGACGCCCTTGCGTGAGGCGTTGAAGACGTTGGTGTCGGAAGGACTGGTACTGCACCGGCAGTACATCGGTTATCGCGTGGCACCGCTCGATCTGGAGGAATTGCGCGCGACGTTCGAGACGCTGCATGGACTGGAGCGCACGGCTGGGGAATTGGCCGCGATTCGCCTCACGGATGTGGCGCTACGGACGCTTGAAAAGAAGCATCTTCAGATGCTCGATGCGCACAGCAAGGGCCATCGCACCGACTACTTCCGCATCAATCAGGAGATTCATCAACTGATCGTCGACGGTGCGGCCAATCCGGTGCTGTCATCGATTTACGCAGCATTGATGAGCAAGGTTCACCGCGCGCGCGGCGCGGCAAATGCCGATCATTTGCGCTGGCAGGAATCGCACGACGAGCATGAGCAGATCATGCGGGCATTGCGTGAAGATGGGCGTCCGCGTCTTGGCGCAGTGCTCAAGGCGCACTCGGAGAATACGGCCACCGAGGTACTCACCGTGGTGGCGGAGGCCATTCGCAAGGGCGACTGAAACACCGGTGTTCAGGCGTTCGCGCCCTGCCCCGGCACGGTGAATCCGGTCGGTCGTGTCGCGGCCAGACTCGCGTCATAGCGCTCGCCCATGCCGCCCAACGCGACCGTTGCGCGACGTGCCCCATCGAGTAACGCCGTCAACGCCTGTTTGACCGCCGACGCCATGTCGAAGCGCGCTTTCGGTCCCGAGAGCGTGAGCGCACCGACGAACTCACCGCTCGCCCCAAACACCGGCACCGACACCGATGCCGTTTCCGGATCGCGCTCGCCGAACGACACCGCCCAGAGACGCTCGCGCACGTCGTTCCAACGCGGATCGTCGCCATCCGTGAACGCGAGCAGCACCTTTCCCGAAGCCCCTTTCGCAATCGGAAACTCTTCACCGATGCGGATCGACACGCGCACGGCGCGTGACGGTTCTACCCGGTACAGCACCAAGCGTTGATCGCCCTGACGAACATACAACGAGGCCGTCTCGCCCAGTTCGCGGCTCAACTGCTGCAAGATCGGTTCGATCACCGGCCCGACCTGAAATGATCGCTGATAGCGCGCGGCCAGACGTAGGGGCTGTGGCCCGATGGCGTAGCGGCCGTCGCTGAGCTTGCGAATAAAACCACCGTGTTCAAGCGCACCGAGCAATCGCAACACCGTGCTCTTGTAGAGATCGGTGCGCAGCGAGATTTCGGTGAGCGTCAAACCATCCTCCGCAGGGCCGAACGCGTTGAGAATCGCAAACGCACGATCCAGCACGGCCACGCCGCTACCCGATTCATTGCCGGAGGCGTCGCTGCCACCCGCTGCCGCTGGCGCTGTCATGCCCGATTGCTCGTTTGCCACTCGCGTCCCCTGTCGTGTCTTTCGCTGAATGCGGCCACTCTACAGTTCTACCGGACAGAACACAAGTTCCAGAAAATGAGGGAATTACGGGTTTACCCAACTTAAACCCCGTCGATGATGCTCGTATAGTTCTATCAAACAGAACGTAGTTCTTTCAGATAGAACTAACAGGAGTCTTCGAATGACACAATCTTCCGCCCCGCGCGTGCTCGTGAGCGAAGTCGGCCCCCGTGACGGACTGCAAAGTCTGAAGCGTGTGATGCCGACCGCCGCCAAGCTGCGCTGGATCTCCGCGCTCGCCGCCGCCGGTCTCAAAGAAATTGAAGTCGGCTCGTTCGTGCCGGCCAAGTTGTTGCCGCAGATGGCCGATATCCACGAGGTCGTCGCCCATGCCCTGTCGATCCCCGGCCTTCGTGTGGCCGTGCTGGCTCCGAACCTGCGCGGCTCGCAAGCGGCGTTCGAAGCTGGCGTGCACAAGCTGACGCTGCCCGTCTCGGTCACCGACGAGCATTCGATGGCCAACATCCGTAAGACCACGGCGCAGATGATCGACGAAGTGCGCGAAATCGTGGCACTGCGCGACGCGCGATTCCCCGGTATCGAAATCGAAGCCGGCGTATCGGTCGCCTTCGGCTGCACGATCGCGGGCACCGTCACCGACGACCAGACCCTGCGCATGTGTCTCGCCATGGCCGAATGCGGCGTAGACGAAGTGGGCTTGTCGGACACCAGCGGCTACGCCAACCCGATGCAGGTCCGCCGTCTGTTCCGTCGCTTGCAGGCCGAAGTGGGCAGCAAGGCTGGCGGCGCGCACTTTCACAACACGCGCGGCCAAGGGCTGGCCAACGTGGTGGCCGCACTCGATGCCGGCGTGACGACCATCGATGCGAGTCAGGCCGGGCTTGGCGGCTGTCCGTATGCGCCCGGCGCGACGGGCAACATCGTGACGGAAGATCTGGTGTTTCTGCTCGAAGCCATGGGCTACGACACCGGCATCGACGTCGATGCGCTTGCCGTGGCGCGTGCCGTACTGGCCGACGCCCTGCCGGGCGAAGCGTTGTACGGCCACGTGCAGGACGCCGGTCTGCCGAAAGGCTTCCACTACGCCGACGGACGCGCCCCAAGCGCACCGCAGCCGGAAGGCTGTTTGCTCGGAGACGCGCAATGAGCGGTGTGAATAACGAGCCATCGTTGCCGTACAGCGGCGTGCGCGTCGTCGAGATGACGCACATGGTGATGGGCCCGACGTGCGGCATGGTGCTGGCCGATCTCGGCGCGGAAGTCATCAAGGTCGAGCCGATCACCGGTGACAGCACGCGCAATCTGCGCGGGTCCGGTGCGGGGTTCTTCAGCACGTTCAATCGCAACAAGAAGAGTCTGGCCGTCGATCTGAAAGACCCTCGCGGCGTGGAGATCGTGCACCGGTTGCTCGCCAACGCCGATGTCTTCAGCGAGAACTTCAAGAGCGGCACGATGGACAAGCTCGGGCTGGGTTACGACACGCTGTCCCGGCTCAATCCGCGACTCGTCTACGTGTCGCACAAAGGTTTCCTGCCCGGCCCTTACGACCATCGCACGGCGCTCGACGAAGTCGTGCAGATGATGGGCGGTCTGGCGTACATGACCGGACCGGAAGGCAAACCCTTGCGAGCCGGTGCCAGCGTCAACGATGTGATGGGCGGCATGTTCGGGGCGATCGGCGCGATGGCGGCATTGGCGCAGCGCGAGCGCACCGGTCGAGGACAGGAAGTGCAGAGCGCGCTGTTTGAGAACAACGTGTTCCTGATGGCGCAGCACATGATGCAGTTCGCCGTGACTGGGCGCCCCGCCGCACCGATGCCGAGCCGCATTTCCGCGTGGGCGGTGTACGACGTCTTCACCGTCAAGGATGGCGAACAGATCTTTCTGGCGGTGGTCTCCGATACGCAGTGGGCACTGTTCTGCGATGCGTTCGGCTTGCCCGCGCTCAAAGCGGACGAGCGGCTCGCCACGAACAACCAGCGCGTGCAGGCACGTGATTGGCTGATGCCGCAACTTCGCCAGCACATGGAGACGTTCAGCGCGGCACACATTGGTGCCATCTTCGAGCGCGCCGGGCTGCCCTATGCGCCGATCACCAAGCCGCAGGCGCTGTTCGACGATCCGCACTTGCTGGCCACCGGCGGTCTGGCCGAGGTCACGTTGCCCCCCGACGCCAGTGCCGCAGGCGAATCGGTCACCACGCGCACCGCGCTGCTGCCGATCACGTTGGCGGGCGAGCGTCTGCCGCTACGCGCCGCGCCGCCTTCGCTTGGGCAAGACACGCAGGCGTTGCTGACGCAACTGGGCTACTCGCCCGACGACATCGGGCGTCTTGCCGATGCCGGCGTCGTGCGCTGCGCGGCATCACACGCCGACGCAGTGTCGGCAGCGTCGCCATCACCGACTGAACTTGCCAGCGCGTGAATCCCTGATTTCGTGAAGTGACACACAAGAACGCCGGGCCGTGCCGACCGCAATAGCGGCGCGCACGTCCGGCAATATGCAGGAGACAACCATGACCTCGTTATCCCGTACGACGCCGGCTGCCATGCCGATAGGCGACAGCTTGGAGCAACGCGCGGTGCAAAAAGCCGCGTGGCGCTTCATCCCGTTGCTTGCCCTTGCCTATTTCTTCAACTATCTGGACCGCACCAGCGTGGGGTTCGCCGCGCTCACGATGAATCGCGATCTCGGCCTGACGGCCACGCAATTCGGCTGGGGCGCGGGCATCATGTTTGCGGGTTACTGCCTGTGCGAAGTCCCGAGCAATCTCGCGCTCTATCGCTTCGGCGCGCGCCGCTGGTTAGCGCGAATCATGATCACGTGGGGCATCTTCGCGGCGGCCACGGCACTCGCCACCGGCCCGATGAGCTTCTATGTGATTCGTTTGTTGCTGGGCATTGGCGAGGCTGGCTTCTTTCCCGGCGTGATCTTCTTTCTCGCAGTTTGGTTTCCCGCGAACTACCGCACGCGGGTGCTCGCGTGGTTCACGGTGTCCACACCGCTGTCGTCGCTGGTCGGTGGCCCGTTGTCGACGTGGTTGCTGCAAATGGACGGCCTGCTCGGTCTCGCCGGCTGGAAGTGGATGTTCATCATCGAGGGCTTGCCTGCATGTCTGCTGGGCTACCTCGTGTTGAAGCTGCTTGCGGACAAACCTGCCGACGCCAAGTGGCTCACGCCCGACGAGCGGCAGGCGCTGCAACAGGCCTTCGAGCGCGAGGGCTCGGCCAGCAAGAAAAAGAAGGACTTTGGCGCAGCGCTTAAAGACGTGCGGGTGTATCTGCTCGCCTCGATCTCGTTCGGTTTCACGATGGGTTCGTACGGCATTGGCATCTGGCTGCCGCAGATGCTCAAGGCGCACGGCATGAGCGTGACGCAGACGGGCTGGCTCTCGGCGGTGCCGTACTTCTTTGCCACGATTGCGCTGCTGTGGTGGGCCAAGCGAGTGGACCGCCGCGGCGGGCATATCGCGAATCTGGCCGCTGGGCTGCTGATCGGTGCGGTGGCGTTGGGCGTATCGACGTATTTCAATCAGCTCCTGCCTGCCATGACTGGCATCACGCTTGCGCTGATCGGCACCATCGCGGGACGCACGATTTTCTTCACGCTGCCGGCGCGGTTCCTGTCGGGTCAGGCGGCTGCGGGCGGACTCGCGCTCATCAATTCGATTGGTGCGCTGGGCGGCTTTGCGGGGCCGTATCTCGTCGGTTATCTGAAAGACAGCTTCGGCACGTTCACGGCGGGCATGTTGGGCCTGTCGATCGTGCTCGGCGTCACCACGTTGCTCACACTCGCGTTGTTCGCGTTTCCGCAGGAGGAGAAGTAATGAGCGGTATTCAATCACCGGCGCGCCGCAAGCTCTTGCAGGTCGCGGCGGCGTCGGCGGCACTGTCGGCCACCCGTGTTTTCGCAAAAGAGGAATCCCGCCCCATGTCGGCGACCAGCAACTATCTGCCCGTGCGCGCCGAATGGCTGTCCGCGGGCAACGAAGCGGCCCTTGAGCCCACGATGCCCATCATCGATGCGCATCACCATTTTTACGAGCGCCCGGGCTGGATCTACCTGCTCGACGAGTATCGGGAAGACGCGCGCGGCGGGCACAACATCACGGCGTCGGTGTTCATGCAGGCGCTGACGCGATATCGGCAGTCGGGACCAGAGGCGCTGCGTCCGGTCGGTGAGACGCAATACGTCGCGGAGATCACGGCGCCGCTGCAACATGCCGCGCCGCGTGTGGCACAGGGCATGGTCGGATATGCCGATTTGCGGCGTGGCGCTGCGGTGCGCGAGGTATTGGAAGCGCATCTTGCTGCGGGGCAAGGCCGCTTTAAGGGCGTGCGGCATCTGGTGACGTGGGACGCGGACCAGACGCTGGTCAATCCGCTCTCCGCCGCGCCACGCGGGTTGTTGCTCGACAAGGACTACCGCGCTGGTGTGGCGCAGTTGGGGCCACTGGGTCTGTCGTACGATGCGTGGCTGTTTTTCCCACAGTTGCCGGAGTTGTTCGATCTGGCGAAGGCGTATCCGGAGACGCGGTTCGTCGTCAATCACTGCGGCGGCGTGGTGCGGATTGCCAGCTATGAAAACGCACGTGAAGAGGTGTTCACGCGATGGTCGCGTTCCATGCGCGAGTTGGCGCAGTTGCCGAACGTCTACGTGAAGGTTGGCGGGCTGGGGATGCGGATCAACGGCTTCGACTTCGAGAAGGGGGCGCGTTCGCCGTCATCGGAAGCCCTCGCCGAAGCGTGGAAGCCGTGGATGCACACATGTATCGAAGCATTCGGGGCTGATCGCTGCATGTTCGAGAGCAACTTCCCGGTCGACAAGGGCTCGTACACGTTCAACAACGGCTGGAACGCCTTCAAACGCCTGACGGCACAAGCCAGCGCCACGGAACGCGCCGCACTGTTCCGTGAGACGGTAACGAAGGTCTATCGGTTGGGCTGACGGTCTTGGCGCCAAGGCGGCGTGGGCAGCGCCGCCCCTGCTCCCATGGATGCCTACATACCCATCGAATGCAGCCAGAGGCATGTTCGTAGCACTCCCAACTCGCACACCCGACTAGCGAACCGGCGGTATACACAGGATTGACACGCCCACGCTGGCAGACAAGAATGCACAGGCATGAACCGGCTTGCGTTCATGAAGGGGAAAACGAATGTCGCCGCAACCGAATCAGGGTGCGAACCGTCTGCTGGCTGTGCTGCCTCCGAATGAGTGGAACCGGATCGCGCCTGAATTGATGCTGGTTGAGATGCCGCTTGGCAAAGTGATTTACGAGTCCGGCGATCAGTTGGCTCACGTCTATTTCCCAACCACCTCCATTGTTTCCCTGCTCTACGTCATGGAAGACGGCGCATCCGCCGAGATCGCCATCGTGGGCAACGACGGGCTGATTGGCATCGCCCTGTTCATGGGCGGTGAAACCACCCCCAGCCGCGCCATCGTGCAAAGCGCGGGCTATGCCTACCGCCTCAGCGCCCGTGTTCTCAAAGACGAATTCAAACGCGCCGGTCCGTTGCAGCGCCTGCTATTGCGCTACACACAGGCATTGATTACGCAAATGGCCCAGACGGCCGTCTGTAATCGCCATCACTCCATCGATCAGCAACTCTGCCGCTGGCTCTTGTTGAGTCTCGACCTTCTGCCATCGAACGAGCTCCAGATGACGCAGGAGTTAATCGCCAACATGCTCGGCGTACGCCGCTCCGGCGTCACCGAAGCCGCGCTGAAACTCCAGACGGCGGGCCTGATTCAATACAGCCACGGCCATATCAAGGTGCTCGATCGGGAAGGTCTGGAGAAGCGCGTGTGTGAGTGCTACAGCGTAGTCCGACGCGAATTCACGCGCCTCCTCCCCGACACGATCGCCACCTGACGCCTCGTCACGTCCAACGATCAAGCGGCCGTCTTCAACGTCGGCGCCGTCGTGGACGGATCGGTACCGCCGACCGCGAAGGCCAACACTGCCGGATTCATGCTGTCCACCATCGATGACGGCATCAGGATCGTGGCTCCGCGCTCCTTAGTGGTCTCGTAGATGATGTTCATCGCCCGCAACTGCAAAGCCTGCGGATGACCTTCATAGATCGTCGCGGCTTCGACAAAACGCGCCGCAATGACCGCCTCGGCCGACCCGAGAATCATGCGGGCCTGCTTTTCCCGCTCGGCCTGCGCCTGTCTCGACATTGCGTCCTGAAGCGCCACAGGAATGGCGACGTCCCGCACTTCCACTGAAATCACGGCAATCCCCCACGCCGCTGTTTTGGCACTGATATCGGCACGCAGTTGCTCGTCGGAGGCCTTTCTGTCGGAAAGCAGCGACGACAGCATCGATGCACCGATCATCTCGCGCAGCGACGTCTGCGCAACCCGGTCGATCGCCTGCCGGTAATCCGTAATGGCGAGCGCCGCCCGCTCGGCGTCGTGCACGTGCCAGAAGATGATGGCGTCGACATTCACCGGCACCGTGTCTTTCGTCAGCGCCTGTTCCGCGTTGAATGCCGTAGTTTGAATGCGGGTATCGATGATGGCCGTCACGTTATCGACGACCGGCAGAATCATGAACAGCCCGGGACCCTTCACGCTTTGGAGCTTGCCGGCACGCAGAATGACGAACTTCTGCCATGCATTGGCCATCTTCAGCGTGGACGCGAGCAGCATGGCCGCGACGACGAAACATGCCGCCAGATAGGGGCTGACATACGCACCGGTCGCCGCGCCCATCAGCAGGAGAACCAGTACGAGAAACGATGTGATCGGATTCATGAAAAAACGCCTCCTGCGGGCGTCTCGTCATCAGAATTGGTATCGGTTCACCCGCGAAACGGAAACCGTTGAACAACCAGCTCCCAATTCATCATAGGTCGCAGCTTCGATAGCGTTGGCACGGCTTAAGCGCACTAGCGAGCGATTCAAGCCCGCTTCCGCGCCCGCCCGTTCGTCAGCGGCGGTTCCACCGGGGTATTGCGCAGCGACGTCAGCACGCGCTGCGCCGCCTCCCCACATCCTTCCCCTTCCCCACGCTGCTCGATCGCCGCGATCAGCGCCGAGATGTTGTGTTTGCTCTGCGCGAGGCTCTGTTCCAGTTGCTCGATTTCGCCGACCTTACGGCGTAACACGTCGAGCAGCAAGTCATGCGGCCATGCGCTGAGATCCGGCGGCAAAATCGCACGAATTTCGTCGAGCGAAAAACCCGCGTTCTGGGCGCGACGAATGATATCGAGCCTTGTCAGGGCATCGTCGCCGTAGTCGCGGTAGCCGTTGGCCTGCCGTTGCGCGTCGGGAAGCAGCCCTTCGCCCTCGTAAAAGCGGATCTTCGACGCCGCCAGGCCGCTGACTTTCGCCAGCTCACCAATCTTCATCATCCGTCTCCGGGCACTTGACATTAAAGCTTACTTTAAGGTTATCGTCCCCTCATCGTCAACTGAGGAAGCGACGCGATGAAGCTCTTCACCCCCCTTACCTTGCCCAACGGCACCACGATTCCGAACCGGCTCGCCAAGGCCGCCATGGAAGAAAACATGGCCGACGCCGACCACGCACCGTCCGACGCGCTACTGCGCCTTTATGACGCGTGGGCGCGCGGCGGCGCGGGCTTGATCTTGACGGGCAACGTCATGATCGACGCGCAAGCCATGACGGGCCCCAACGGCGTAGTGCTGCAAGATGACGCCCACCTCGAACGCTTTCGCCGCTGGGCGGACACGGCGCGCGCGCAAGGGGCACAGATCTGGATGCAGCTCAACCATCCGGGCCGTCAAATGCAATCGGCGCTCGGGCAGCCCACGGTGGCCCCCTCGGCAGTCGCGCTGGATCTCGGCTCGCTGTCGAAGCGATTCGCCGTGCCCAGAGAGTTGACCCCGGCCGACATTGCCGACGTGCAGGCGCGTTTTGTTCGCAGCGCCGAGCTTGCTGAGCGCAGCGGCTTCAACGGTGTGCAGATTCATGCGGCACACGGCTATCTGCTCAGCCAATTTCTCTCGCCACTGACCAACAAGCGTCAGGACGCGTGGGGCGGCAGTCTCGAGAACCGTGCCCGCTTGCTGATCGACGTCGTGCGGGCCGTTCGACAAGCGGTGTCCCCCGGCTTTGCGGTGGCGGTGAAACTGAATTCGGCAGATTTTCAACGCGGCGGCTTCAGCGCGGACGACGCCAAGCGTGTGGTCGAGTTGCTCAATCCGCTGGGCGTCGATCTGGTCGAGCTGTCTGGGGGAAGTTATGAGGCGCCCGCGATGCAGGGTCAGGCGCGCGACGGGCGCACGCTGGCCCGTGAAGCTTACTTTCTGGAATTTGCGCGAGACATTACGGCCGTGGCACGCATGCCGCTGATGGTCACAGGAGGCGTACGGCGTCGTGCCGTGGCCGAGCAGGTGATCGATTCCGGCGTGGCAATGGTCGGCATTGCCACTGCCTTGTCCATCGACCCTGCGTTGCCCCGTCACTGGCGCGATGGCAAGCATAGCGAGCCGAACCTGCGCCCGATCACGTGGAAGAGCAAGACGCTCGGCTCGCTGGCGAATATGGCCGTCGTCAAATTCCAGCTCAACCGATTGAGCGCCGGGCGCACGACGAAACCCGACGTGTCACCGCTCAGGGCGTTGATCTTGCAGCAGATCGCAACGGCATGCCAGACGCGGCGCTATCGCCAGTGGATGGAACGAAGCGCCGCGCGGTAACGCGTTATTTGACTGGCAGCTCGAATGCCGGGTCGATGGGCACCCGGTAACCGACCGCCAGCCGATTGGTTTCGTTCGCCATGCCGACCACGGCCAGCAATTCGCCGAACATTTCGTCGGTCATGCCCGCGCGCCGGGCGGCGGCGGTATGGCTGGCGACGCAGTACCCGCAGTTGTTCGTGACGCTCACGGCAACGTAGATCAATTCCTTGATCAGCGGGTCGAGTGCCCCCAGTGCCATCACATCCTTGATGCTGTCCCACGTGCGGGCCAGCGTGGGCGGGTGTTGGGCGATGAATTTCCAGAAATTGTTGACGTCGGGGACACCGCGCGTCGTCATGATGTCGTCAAAGACCGCCTTGACTTCCGGCGCGGCGTTGGCGTACTCGACAGGGGCTTGGCTCATGGATAGGCCTTTCAGTGGGCGGCTGGGCAAAGCGCTAGATTACAAGCTTTTGCGCGCGCGTTCCGGCCAGTTCGCGGCCCCCTTCAGCGACGCGCCAGCGGTCCTCATTTCGGGGTGCGCCTGCATAGCGCCCCCCCTGCACAGGCGTTCTTGCGATAAACGCAAGACATAATCGCAAATGAGAATCATTTTGCTTTTTGCCGAATAATCGGGGATGATGGCTCATCTGTTTCTGGAGAGTTCTTGATGGGTACGTCCACCGATTTTGCCGCCCCGGTTACTGCATCGCGTCAGTTGGCGCTCGATGCCCTGCTCTCGCGCCAGTCGCACTGGCCGCTGGTCGAACCGGCACCGAACGATGTGGAACTGAATCTGGTTTTCGATGCGGCGTTGCGCGCGCCCGACCATGGCCGCCTGCGTCCATGGCGCTTTGTCATCGTGCGCGACGAGGCACGTGAGGATCTGGGGCAGGCACTGGTCGAAATCGCCGCCAAGCGCAATCCGGACGCCCCCGCTGAGACCCACGAGCAGCGCCGTCGCAAGGCGTTCGCGGCACCGGCAATCATCGTGATCGCAGCGTCCGTCTCGACGCAAACGAGCGTGCCGGAAGGCGAGCAACTGCTGTCGGTGGGCGCCGCCACCATGAACATGCTCAATGCGCTGCACATCCTCGGCTACGGCGGCTTCTGGGCAACCGGCCCCGATGCTTATGACGCCGACCTGCATCAAGTGCTCGATTTCGAGCCGAATGAAAAGATTCTGGGCTTCCTGTTCGTTGGCTCGCCGCCTGCCGACGCCGAGGTCAGCCCCCGTGCCGAGCGCGCGGATCATGTGCGCGAATGGCTGGGCCGCCTCTCGATCTGATCAACCGGTATTAACAACAAAGTCGGGCGCTTCGGCGCCCGTTTTGTCATTCCGCTCTCGTCGCCGAACCCATAACCGGCGTGCTAAAGTCGCGCATCATTCCTTGCAAGGCGCACGCAAAGCGCCCAACGCGACTATGCCGATGCCGGACATCCTTCCCGAGAAAACCGCGCTAGTGATCATGCATTATCAGACCGACATTCTGGCGTTATTCCCGTCGGTCGCTCCCACCCTGCTCTCGAATACGCGCAAGCTATGTGACGCTGCCCGCGCGAAGGGTATCGCGCTCTATTTCGCCAAGATTCATTTCAGCCCCGGTTATCCGGAAGTCAGCCCGTTGAACAAAAACGGGCAAGGCATCAAGCAATTGGGGCTATTCGTTGAAGATCGGATTTCACCGGAGCTGGGCCAACAGCCCAATGAACCGCTGATCATTGCGCATCGGGCCAGTGTGTTCCACGGCACCGATCTTGAAGTACGCCTCTCCGCCAAAGGAATCGACACCTTGATCATGGCCGGCATCGCATCGACCGGGGTGATGCTGTCATCGATTGCCTATGCAAGCGATGCGGACTTCCGGTTATTCACCGTGAAAGACTGCTGCTACGACCCCGATCAAGTCGTGCACGATCACCTGTTCTCGACCGCATTCGAATCGCGAACTCACGTGCTTTCGCTCCCCGATGCATTAACGTGGCTTGCGTAAGTCGCATTGATATTGATTATTAATATCGTCACAATTCAAACGACAGTATGGAATGCTGTCACGCAACATCGGCCTGCAATACCGTTCGCATACCGAATCAGCACGGATGCAAAAGAAATTGTCTTGGCACTATAATCCGCCTAATCGGAAACGAATTATCCGATTTCGACCGGACAGCTATCCCGATCGATATAGCGAAAAGCATCATTAACGGGGCTTCCCTTGCTCGAACGTACCTTACCGGCATTAAGACCGGGACGTTTCGTGTCTTAACGCATGCATAAACAGCCCGAGGTTTGTCGATAAAGCCGCTTTCAGGCGAGGAGACCACTGATGAAGTGTCCCCCTGTATTGCCGATGGAAACCGAGAGACTCGCTGCGTTGGCTGAATACGGTCTGGGTAGCGACCGTCCGCTGCCCAGCCTTGATGTCGTCGTGCGAATTGCCGCGCATATGTTTGACGTGCCGGTGGCCGCCGTCAACATGGTCGGCAACGATCACGTGTTTTTTGCGGCGGCGGCCGGATTTTCAGACGGCGACGTCGACATGAGCCGCGACGCCTCGTTTTGCGCGCACGCCATCCTTCAGGATGCCGTGTTGGTGGTTCCCGACGCGACCCGCGACGACCGTTTCCACGACAACCCACTCGTCACCGGGCCGTCACAAGTGCGCTTCTATGCGGGCGTGCCGCTCATGTCGGTCGGCGGGCATGCGCTTGGCGCCCTGTGCGTCATCGACACTAAACCGAATCACAATTTCTCCGCCGTCGACGGCGAACGCCTGCGCGAACTCGCAAGAATGGCATCTGACCGGCTTGAGCTGCGGCGCGTGGAACTCTTCGTCGAGCGCGACCGGCGCACCTTTGCCGAGCCCGAGCGGCGCTCGCCGACGGCCATGATCCGCTTCGACGAGAGCGGCAAAATTCTCGAGTGGAATCTGGCGGCCGCCACGCTTTACGGCTACGACATCGCCGACGGCCCGGGCCTCACGCTCGAGACGCTCGTGCCCGAACATGGCCGCCCCTCGTTACGCGACCGAATCGCGCAAGTGGTGGCCGCGGGCTCGGTCGATGGCGTCACCATGCCATCCGTGGTGTATGGGCTGCGCCGCGACGGCATCGAGTTTCTACTGAGCGCTTCGCTGTTCTGCTGGCGCGAAAACGGTGTGCTGACGTTCAATGCCCACGTGCATGATCTGAGTGCGCTGCGCGACGAGAAGGACGCACTCAAGCGACTCGCCAGCACCGACGTGCTTACCGGGGTGGCCAATCGCGCAAGCTTCTATCGGAACACGGAAATCACGTCAGCGTCGATGACCGGCGCGGCGGTGGTGATTATCGATCTCGACGGATTCAAGGACGTCAACGACACCTTGGGGCACGAGGTCGGTGACGGCATTCTTTGCGAAGTCTCTCGACGTCTTACGGCGCTGGCTCGCCCGGACGACACCGTCGCGCGCATCGGCGCAGACGAGTTCGCCCTTTTGCTGCCGGGCGTGACGAAGACGGCAGACGCACGTCTCTTTGCAGACGCAGCAGCGGCGGCCATCGCCGAACCGATGGTCATCGGCGGCTTCGACGTTCGCGTGACCGCATGTTGTGGCATCGCCGTCTCGCCGCAGCACGCGCACGAGGCGCTTAGCCTGATCAGCAACGCAGATCTCGCGCTGTCGAGGGCCAAGCATCACGGGCCCGGTCAGGTGTTTGTGTTTGTCGAGGCGTTGCGCATGGAAGCGGTGGCGCGGCGCGTGTACAACATCGAGCTTCACCGGGCCGTCAACGACGGCGAGTTCGTGCTGTTCTATCAGCCGCAGGTCGATTTTGCGGACGGCTCGCTCACGGGTGCGGAAGCGCTTATCCGTTGGCGGCATCCGCAACGCGGTTTGTTGTCTCCCGCCGCGTTTTTGCCCGCATTGGAACGCGGACCGCTGGCGGCGGCCGTGGGTGCGTGGGTGCTCGACGAAGCTTGTGCGCAGGCGGCCTTCTGGCGCCGCAACGGCGCGACGGCATTTCGGATCGGTGTGAACCTGTTCGGTTTGCAGTTCCGCATCGGCAGCGTCGTCGATGAAGTGATCGCGGTGCTCAACCGGCATGGCCTGCCACCGCAGGCGCTCGAACTCGAAGTGACCGAAAGCATCGTGCTCGATGACGACGTCGTGCTCGACGCGCTGCGACGCTTGCGCGACTATGGCGTCGGCATTGCGTTTGACGATTTCGGCACCGGCTATGCGTCGATCAGTTTGCTCAGACGCTATCCGCTCAGCCGCATCAAGATCGACCGCTCATTCGTGCAGGCGATGGTCGAGTCGGAACGCGATGCGTCAGTCGTGCGGGCGCTCGTGGACATGACGCGAAGTTTCGATTTGCGAACGACGGCAGAAGGTGTCGAGACCGCCGAGCAACGAGACAACTTGCGCCAACTCGGCTGCGACGAAGGACAGGGGTATCTGTTCGGAAAACCGATGCCGGCCTCGGAGTTCGGCACCACGTTCAACGTCGGGCGGACTAGCGGATGGGGTGAGTGGAATTTGAACCGTGCGTAGCGAGTGACAAGGGTGATGCGCACAGGCAGCGACGCATCACCCCGCCTCTACTCAAGAAACCACCGAATGCAACCGTCCGCGCGCAGCGGCAGCACTCGCGCCGCCTTGCCCCAGTGAATCGAAGCGGGACATGTGCGGTTCGTCGGACTGCACCAACTGGAACACCGCCACGGCCTGCTTCAGCGATTCCGCCTGCTCCGCAAGCGATTGCGCGGCCGCCGATGCCTGCTCAACCAGTGCGGCGTTCTGCTGCGTGACCTCGTCCATCTGCGTCACCGCACGCGCCACCTGATCGATACCCGTCGTCTGTTCTTCCGACGCCGCCGAAATCTCCGCCATGATGTCGGTCACCCGGCGCACGCTGCCGGCGATCTCCTGCATCGCTGCGCCCGCCTCGCCGACGATGCGGCTGCCGGCAGCCGAGCGTTCGGCCGATGTCTCGATCAACGTCTTGATATCGCGTGCCGCGCTCGCCGAGCGTTGCGCCAAGGTCCGCACCTCGTTGGCCACCACCGCAAATCCCCGGCCCTGCTCACCAGCCCGCGCCGCTTCCACCGCCGCATTGAGCGCGAGAATGTTCGTCTGGAATGCAATGCCGTCGATCAGCGCGATGATTTCCCGGATCTTGGCCGAACCGGCGTCGATCTGGCGCATTGTGTCGGTCACCTGCGCCATCGCGCTGTCACCTGCGCTGGTCTGCTCGCTGGCCTGACGCGCCAACTGATTCGCCTGATGCGCATGCTCCATGTTCTGGCGCACGGTACCGGTGAGTTGCTCCATGCTCGCTGCCGTCTCTTCGAGCGACGCGGCCTGCTGTTCCGTGCGCGACGACAGGTCGAGATTGCCCGCCGCGATCTCACGGGCGCTGGCCGCAATCGCCTCGCCACTCTTGCGCACCCGCGCGACCGTGTCGCCAAGCTGCGCCTTCATGGCGGCAAGTGCCTCAAGCAGCCGCCCCATTTCGTCGGTCGACGTGATCTGCACCGCCCGGCGCAGATTGCCGTCGGCGATCTCTTGGAAGTGTTCGAGCACGTCGTCCAACGGTCGCGTAATCGCCCGATTCAACGCCCGTGCGGTGAGGAATGCCGCGATAACCGCGAACCCGACGGCGCAGAGCGTCAGCACCAGTTGGCGGTCATAGGCCGACTCGGCCGACTCGAAGCTGGTTTTTGCACGCGCGTCGTAAAGCTGCTTGAGCGCGTCATTAGCATTCACGTAGGACGTATAGCGCTTGCCGAGTACCGCCGCCTGCTCGTAATACGCATCGGTCTGACCGGCCGAGATGCCGTTCTGCACCAGTGTGAACGCCTCTTTCAGCGCCTGCCGGGCACTGGTCACCTGTGCGGCCAGACGCTGCTCGTCAGCGTCAGCCGGCAAGGCCAGATAGGCTTGCCACGCCTTCTCGGATTCCCCCCAGTAGGTCGTGCCCTTCTTGATATCGTCGGCTTTAAGATCGGCTGTGGGGGCCTGCGGCGCTCTGAGCACCACCGCGCGGGCGCGGCCAATCTGAATTTCTGCCTCGCCGAGCAACCGGGTACTCGCCAGTTCCTTGTTGTAGACCTCTCGCAGACTGCCGACCGTCTCGCGCAACCCCGCGAGCGTCAGACCGCCCACCACCACGACCAGCGTGGCGAGCCCCGCCACAGCCAACCGTAACCGCCAACGAATCGTCCAATTCTTCAACATTTGCGCTTTCGCCTTTCTTTCGGAATGGCGGTATCCGACCCCGGAATCCGCCGCCCGACATGCTGCCCGAAATGCGTGACAAACGCACGCGTGTCATTGTTGTCTGGGCTAGCCCGGAGACGGCCTCGTCGCCGGGCTGACATGACGGGTCAAAGGGCCGCAAAGGCCCCTAAGGGCTCCAACGGCGCAAACGTAAAAAACTTGAGAAAACAGCCGGTTACGGTGCAAACCTCCTTATTTCGGCGCCGAAGTCGTCAACCTCGCACCGCCCTGACCGGCGCCAGTCCGTGGGCCGCCATCACCTCGACGATCCAGTCGATGAACACCCGAAGTTTGGCGCTGACGTGCCGATTCGGCGCAAACGCGACGTACATCGGCATGGCGTCCAACGTCCAGTCGTCGAAAAGAGGCACCAACGCCCCTCGCGCCGCCGCATCCCTCGCCATATATTCCGGCAGCCACAACACCCCCATCCCCGCCAATCCGGCGGCCAGATACGCATTGCCGTCGTCAACCGCTAGCGCGTATTTGCCATGCACGTTGACCTGCTCGGCACCACGGCGCATGGCATAAGGCAACGGCTTACCGATGCGCGACCAGCGGAAACCGACGATCCGGTGATGTGAGTCTTCCAGATCGCCCGGGTGCGACGGCGCACCGGCGCGGGCCAGATAGTCCGGAGCGGCATAAACCCCCAGCTGCAAGTCGCCGACATGGCGCGCCATCAACGACTGGTCGGTCAGTTCGCCCCCGCGCACCACACAATCGACGTTCTCCCCGATCAGGTCGACCATCCGGTCGCTCACGCCCATATCGAGTTGAATGTCGGGGTAGCGCGCATAAAACGCCGGCAACGCGGGCATCAGAATCAGGCTCGCAAAGGGACTCGGCACATCGACGCGCAAGCGCCCGCGTGGCAGGGTCGACGCATCGGAGAGGCTGGTCTCCGCGTCGTCCATATCCGCCAGCAACCGTACTACACGGTCGTAATAAGCGGCACCGTCGGCGGTGACGTTGACCTTGCGCGTGGTCCGGTTGAGCAGCTTCACGCGCAACCGCGCTTCCAGTTGCTGAACCAGTTGCGTCACGCTGGTCTTGCTCATGTGCAGCGTCTCGGCGGCCTTGGTGAAACTGCCCGCCTCCACCACACGCACAAACGCCTGCATGGCGTCGAATCGGTCCAATGGCGCCTCCTGACAAATCGGATCGAGATATTCGGGACTTTCGATTGTTTGCATTTTACAAACAGTGAAGGGTGCAGTTGCCCGTTTATCGCGTTCGCGCGCCCGCTTAGAGTGCCTTCATCGCATAACCCGGGCCGACTGGCGGCCCTTCGAAGGAGTGGATGAATGACGATTCGCGACGTGGTATTTCCTGCTGGCCGTCAGGCCCTGTATGACCGTAACCGCTACTCCCCGGCGATTCGCGCCGACGGCTTCCTGTTCGTCTCCGGACAGGTCGGCAGCCGTGAAGACGGGTCGCCGGAGCCAGACCTCGAGGCCCAAGTGCGACGGGCTTTCGATAATCTCAACGCCGTCTTGAAAGCGGCCGACTGCACCTTCGATGATGTGGTCGACGTGACGGTGTTCATGGTCGATCCGGCGGCAACGTTCGAGCGCGTATGGAAAATCGTGCCCGAGTACTGGGGCGAAGCGCCCCACCCGACGCTGACCGCCGTGGGTGTGACGTGGTTGTACGGCTTCCAGTTCGAAATCAAGGTGATCGCGAAGCTGCCGGCAAATTGACCGCCCAGCCGGCGGCACCTGTGAGCCCAAGGGTCAAAGGTGCCGCCACGATCGCCATGATCGCTACGCAGACTCAGAACCGGTGCCGCACACCGACCCGCAGCAGCCCCTGCCCATTGCTCGACGATGCGGCCACGCCATAGATCTGCGCAACCGCCGACCGGGCCGTCGAATCCGTGCCGGTCGCGCGCTGGTAAATCGCAAGGGCGTAAATGTCCGTGCGCTTCGACAAGAAGTAGTCGTACACGGCGCTCAGTTGCTGATACCGCGCATTTTCCGCGCGCGTGTACGTGTAGGCGCCGGAGATCACCACCGCTGGCGACCACGTGTACTGGGCGTTCAGCTCATAGTTGTTCATCTTCGCCGTGCCGCTGAACGGCGTCGTGCTCGAGACGCTGACGTCCTTGAACTGGGTGTTGGTGTACAGCAGCCCCAACTTGACCGGTCCCAATTGGTACGAGCCGCCGGCCCCGATGACCTGCAACGACTTCGCGGTCGAATAACCACTCGTGACCGGGCTCGTCATGCTGCCGTCGTACATCGATGTGAGCGGGTTCTGTGCATTCAGATAACCGAAGCCCAGATGCAGCGGCCCGCGCAGATAGCTGGCCCCCAAGCTGTAGATCTGATTCGTCCGGTAGGACCCCGCGACACCGCCGAAGCTGTACACGCCACCGAACGTGAAGCCCTTGTAGTCGGCGCTGTTAAAGCGCACCGAATTGTTCACGCGGGCGGTCGAATCGACGTTATCGGCATCGCCCGGGTGAGAGCTCATGAAGCCGACCAGCTTGTTGCTCGAGGCCAGCGGCCCGAGAAAGGTGCCCAGCGAATCGTAGTGCCGCCCGATCGTGACCGAGCCGAAGTCCCCCGACAGCCCGACGAACGCCTGCCGGCCAAACTCCCGGCTATTATTGGCGAGCTTGCCGTTAGTGATGTCGAACCCGTTCTCCAGACGGAAAATCGCTTGCAACCCGCCGCCCAGATCCTCCGTGCCACGCAGTCCCCATCGGTTGCCGTTAAGCGCGCCGCCTGCCACCTGAACGTTGTGTGAGCCGCCCTGATTGGTCGTGTAGTTCACGCCGTTGTCCAGAATCCCGTAGATCGTCACCTGACTCTGCGCCGCCGCATACCCGCTGAATGTGAGCAGAGCGCCCGCCGCGATACTTCTTTTTTTCATAATACGCAGTCCTAATTGATAAAAACAATCGATCGCCGTGCAAACACCACGGGTCACGAGCGAGAAGAGAAATGCGCCTGCCAACGCCCCCGACAGGGCGCCCTGATGTCGGGAGCGAAGGCATGCGGCACCTACTGCCAAAACAACTACCCCTACCCTACCCGCGCCTGTCGCCATCGCTGGCGGCAAGCGCGAATATCGGTTGCGATAACACAGTCCGTGCCCACTAGGCGGGCACGGCCGGCGCATCGAAAAGCATGCAGCGGTCCTGCGGCAAGTGCAGCCAGACGCTGTCCGCCTGAATCTCGCGCACCGCGCGCACACGCACTTCGGCACCGCCAATGGCGACGAGATACTCCATGTGCGTGCCAAGAAAGTCGCGTTGCAGCACATTGCCGCGAATCACGTTCGGGAGCGTGTCATTCGTATCGACGATCTCCACGTGATCGGCCCGAATCGCAATTTGTGCCGCACTGCCTTGTGCCGCTGTGCCGTTTTCTGCACGCAACAACTGCCCGTCGGCCAGCCGCACGGTCCGCTCGCCCGCCGCACCGACCGACTCGACGGTGCACGACAGCAGGTTGCTGTGGCCGACAAAGTCCGCCACAAACGGGTTGCGAGGGGCTTGATAGATATCGCGCGGCGTACCGATCTGCACGATCCGGCCCGCGCTCATGACGGCGATGCGGTCGCTCAACGAGAGCGCCTCATCCTGATCGTGCGTGACATACACGGTCGTGATCCGCAGCCGGCGCTGCAATTCCCGCAACCAGCCGCGTGCGCGCAGTCGCAGCGTCGAATCGAGATTCGAGAGCGGCTCGTCCAGCAGCAACAACGTCGGCTCGTAGACCAGCGTGCGGGCCAGTGCGACACGTTGCTGCTGCCCGCCCGACAGTTCGTGCGGATAGCGCTGGGCCAGCGGCAGCATTTCGACCAGCCCGAGCGCGTCGTCCACTTTCTGATCGAGCACGGCCTTGCGCACGCCGCGAAGGCGCAACGGATACGCCACGTTCTCCCGCACGGTCATGTGCGGCCAAAGCGCGTACGACTGAAAGACAAGGCCGCAATTGCGCGCCTCCGGGGCAAGCTCGATGTTCTCGTCGCGATCGAAAAGCCGTACTGGGCCCAGCGTGATGCGCCCGCTCGTCGGCGTTTCAAGCCCGGCAATCGAGAACAGCGTGGTGGACTTGCCGCAGCCGCTGGGGCCGAGCAGCGTCAGAAATTCGCCGTCGCGAACTTCCAGCGAAACGTTCTTCAGAATGTCGACATCGCCGTGACGCTTGCACAACGAGTCGATTTGCAATGCAGCCATGTTATTTACCCTTTCCAAGCGTCTTGGCGAGCATTACCAGCGCCAAGGTCAGCAACAGTTGCACGATCGACAGCGCCGCTACCGGTCCGAAATCGCCATTGGTCCACAGCCGCAACATGGTCGGCCCGATGACCTGACTCGTCGGCGCGACCAGAAACACGGCAGCGGCGTACTCCTTGAGAAAACTCACGAACAGCAGCAGATAACTGCTGGCCATCGCGCGGCGCCCCAGCGGCAGCACGATGTTGCGGCTGGTCTGCCACCACGTGGCACCACAGGCGCGCGAGGCCTGATCGAGTTCGCGGCCGATCTGCATGAATGTGGGCGCCATCGCCGCGAAGGCTGTCGGCAGGTTGCGCATCGAAAACGCGATGATGAGCAGCCACAGGGTGCCGTAGAGCACGCCCATACCGGGCAGCCACAAGGTGAGCCAGAGGAAACCGATGCCCACCACGATGCCGGGCACGGCGCGCGGCGCCAGACACAACACCTCCAGCGACCGGCGCCAGCGGAAGTTCGAGCGCTGCACACAAAGCACCACCAGTGCCACGAACGCCGTCGCCAATGCCGCGCCGATGCCGGCCACGAAAAGGCTGTTGGTGATGGCGTGCCAGTATTCCGACTGCGTGAAGAGCTGCTGGTAGTTCGACGCAGTCAGATAATCCAGCGGCGACACCAACGGGCTCAGGAATTGCACCGCAGAGCGCGCGACCAGCCCGGCAATCGGCAGCAGCACGCTAATGGCGAGGTACAGCCACCAGAGCGCTGCGATCACGAATCGCCAGCCGCCAACACGCGTTGCCCGGTGACGCTGCGCTTTGCCTCTCAAGGTGACAAAGCGCTGCGTGTTGCCCAGCATGCGTTGCTGCACGATGACCAGCAGCGCCACGCAGATCAGCATGTAGACCGCCGCCGCGCCCAACATGCCGTAGTTCGGTGAGGTCTGACCCAGCGCTTCGCGATACAGGAACGTAGTGAAGAATTCCAGATTCGAGGGCGCGCCGAAGATCAGCGGAATCGACAGCAGCTCCAGCCCGCCCACAAACGCCAGCAGCGCGCTGTAGAAGATCGACGGACGCATGAGCGGCAACGTGATCGTGGTCATCACCCGCCACGGCCTCGCCCCCGTCGTGCGGGCAGCATCCTCCAGCGAACCGTTGGAGAGCGACAACGCACTTGAGCACAGCACCGTGACGTACGGCGCCTGCGACACCCCCGCCAGAACGCCCATGCCGAGAATCGAGTACAGATTCCACGGGGTATCCGATAACCAGCGCTGCACAGCCAAGGTCACATAACCCGACGGCCCGTACAGCACATACCAGCCGAACGCCAGCACAAGCTGCGACAGATAGACAGGCAACGCCATCACGCCGCGCAGCCATCGCTGGCCCGGCAGTTCGAGCCGCGTGAAGCAGAACGCACCCAGCACCCCGACCACCGTAGCCACGACCGTCGACACGACGGCCAGATAGAACGAGTTGGCCGCCGCCTCGAGAAACGCGCGGCTGGTCAGCAAGCCGCTGTAGTTCTGTGAGGTCAGCACACCGTGCCCGTCGTACAACGGCCGGTCGATCAGCGATTGATAAACGATCAGGCACAGCGGCGTTGCCACGAGCAACAGCACCGCGACGAATACGAATCGCGGGACCCAGCGCTCGGGGTCGACGCGGCGGCGTGTGCTGCCTTGCGGCAACACGTTAGCGAGCGATGCCATGCTCACTTCCTCCCGCCGGTAAACGTGGCTTGCCACTTGGCGACGAAGGCCGGCTGCTCACGCAACATCTCGGGTTGGTAGCCAATCTGGATGACGTTCTTCGCCCCCAGTTGCTCGACGATCTGCGCGTAGGTAATCACCGGTACTTCATTCGGCTTGACGTCGCTGCGATACGGCACGAGGCCGCCGTTCGCAATGCTCACCTGCCCGTCGTGCGACAGCAGCCAGTTCATCACCAGACTCGCGGACGCCTTGCTTTGCGAGCGCCGCGTGATCGCCATGCCGCGCGGCATGAGCGGTGTGCCGTCCTTGATCAGGTTCCAGCCGAGAATGTCGCCGCGCTTTTCCTGCCGCAACCGTTCGAAGAAAGTGGCGCCTGATGCGAAGTACACCGCCGAGTATTCGCCGGTGGTCACCTTCTCGATCATGGTTGCCCCGCTGCTCTCCAGTTGCGTGGCGCGGGCTACGCCTTCCAGCGCCGGCCAGCCGCGCTCGCGCGCATAAGTCCATTGCAGCACGTAGGCGAACGCATGCTTGGCAGCGTCGTACGTGGTGATCTTGCGATTGAACAGACCGGGGAACTGCTGGCTCAGGCGTGCGAGATCGGCCATGGACTGGGGACGCTTGTCCGGCGGCAACAGCAGCTTGTTGTAGACCATTACCAGCGGATCGGTCGAGAACGTGTAAAGCCCGGGCAGCGGCTTGCTCCACGCGGGCAGTGCGCCAGCGTCGGGCACGCTGTACGGCTCGATACCGTCTTTCTCATGGAAGCGCAGCCAAGCGTCCGGCGCGGCGGTGATGATCAGGTCGGCGCTGCGGCGCCCGACCGACGACTCGCTGTAATAGCGCTCGAACACCTCGGCCGGCCCCAGATGCAGCGCGTCGACCTTGAGCCACGGGTATTTCGCGCGCAGTCCGGCGAGAAACGGCGCCATGTTGGCGTTCGACAAATTCGAGTAAATCAGCACGCCCTGCTCGCCGCGCGCTTTTGTCTCCAGATCGGGCGCGGCCGGCGCTGCAAATGCTGTGCCGGTGCCCACCCAGCCGAATCCGCCGACCGTGCCCGCCGCGCCCACCATGCCTGCCGCCAGCAGACGGCGACGCGTGACATCGGGCATTGCCTCCTGCACAACCCCTTCCGGTGGCTTGCCGTTCTTACCTTCGTTATTCGCTTTCAACTGCTCCTCCGATCGATTGCCTGCCAGATTCCAGAACATCCCAGAACTTCGAGACCCTGCCATTTCATCGCAAGATCACCTTGATGCAAATAGTAGCCAATTTGAGATACACTCACAACCGTTCAATAAGCGATGCGCCCCCGGGGTATCCCTAATACGTGACGACACGTATGGCCATGCTTCGGCGACGCTGCCCTGTTTTTCCTTCACCCTCTCTACGGAAAGGATCACCGTTCGTGAAGATCACGCCCTATCACGTCGGGCCGACGATGTCGTTCTCGTGCCGACTGGACCCGCGCTTTTCATACTGTCTGTATGTGCCGCGTGGCTACGCCGACCCGGCCCGGCCGCGCTGCCGCATCTTGCTCGCGGTGCACGGCACCGAGCGCGCCAACCAGCGCCTGCGCGACCGCTTTGCCGACTTTGCCGAACGCGACAACTGCATCGTGCTGGCGCCGTTGTTCCCTGCGGGCATGACCGGCGACGACAACATCGATGCCTATAAATATCTCGCGCAAGGCGACCTTCGCTACGACCTCATCGCGAAAGACATGATCGACGAGGTCGCCTATGCCTACGACGTGTCGGCGGACCGCATGCTCGTGTTCGGGTTTTCTGGGGGTGCGCATTTCGCCCATCGCTTTCTGTATGGACATGCCTCGCGCGTGCGGGCCGCATCGATTGCGGCACCGGGTGGCATTACGCTGCCTGATGCGGAGCATCCGTGGTGGATCGGCTTGCAGGATTTCGAAGCGCGCTTCGGCCGGCCCGTCGATTGGGCTGCGCTCAAAAATATCGTCATGCATCTGGTCGTCGGCGCCGACGACACCAACCCGCAGGGCATGATCCAGAGCCCTTCGCACCCGTATTGGATGCCCGGTGCCGATGCCCTCGGCAAGACACGCGTCGAGCGATTGCGCCGCCTTTACGACGCCATGGTCGCGCTCGGTGTCGACACACGATATGAAGCGTTGCCCGGCGTGCGCCATGAAATGGAACCGCTGGTCGACGCCGCACAGGCATTCTTCGCCACGGTCTCTCGCTGATTCACGCAGCGGGGCCGTCAATCGACGGCCCCTCCCATGCTTACACCGGCTGCGATTTCAGAAACGTGCCGACTACGTGGCGGTATACCTCGGGCGTTTCGTAGAAAGGCATGTGCGAGGCGTCTTCCAGCACTTCCAGCTGCGCATTCGGCATCGCCTCATACATCGCGCGCGAACACGCCGGCGTCAACTCGTCGAACGCGCCGCAGATCACCAGCGCCGGCGCCGTGATGCCGTGCATGTCCGGCACCCGGTTCCACTCGCGCATATTGCCCGTATAGGTGAACTCGTTCGGCCCTTGCATCGTGCGGTAAGGGCCTTCGTTCCACTGCGCGAGCGAACGTGTCAGTGCCTCCGGCCAGACGGGCAACCGGCACACGTGTCGATAGTTCAGGATCGTCACCGCGGCAACATATTCGGGATGCGTCAGCGTGCCCGCTGCCTCGTGATGCCGCATCATCGCGACTGTTTCCGCGCCGAGCGCAGCACGTAGACGCTCCAGTTCCGCGCGCAAATGCGGGATATCGCAGGCCCCATCGGCAACGACATAGCTGGCGACTCGCTCGGGATACGTCAGGCAGTATTCGGTGCCAAGCCACGTGCCCCACGAATGCCCTAACAGGTGAAACCTCTGAATACCCAGCGCCGCGCGCACTTGTTCGACTTCCTCCACATAGCGGGCCAACGTCCACAACTGCGCATCGTCCGGACGATCCGACGCACCGCAGCCCAACTGGTCGTAGAAGACCAGCGCAAATCCCTCGTTGGCTAACCACGCATGGCCTTCGCGCAGATACTCGCTGGGCAGGCCCGGTCCGCCGTTCAGGCCGAACAATATGCGCGCGCCAGCGGCGGACACATCGCCGCAAACGTAGGCCTGAACGTCATACCCCTCGGCAAGGCGCACACGCACCGTTTCGAATAGCCGCGTCATGCACCCACCTTCACTTCGAAACTACGGTCTTGCCCGAGGCTCGGAATGCTCGTACGCGCCCAATCGACCCGCGCCGGATCGATGTCGGCCATCACGATGCCCGGCGCAAGGCCGCCATCGGCCAGAATTTCGCCCCACGGATCGACGATCAACGAGTGCCCGTAGCTATACCGCTCGCCATAGTGATGCCCGCATTGGGCCGGCGCGATGATGTAACAGCCGGTCTCGATGGCCCGCGCGCGAAGCAGCGTGTGCCAGTGCGCTTCTCCCGTGATTTTCATGAAGGCCGCCGGCACCGCGATCAGGTTGGCCCCCGCCTGCGCGAGCGCCCGGTACAACTGCGGAAAGCGCACGTCATAGCAGATCGAGAACCCCAGACGGCCCCACGGACCGTCCCAAAGCTGCGCCCGTGCGCCGCGTTTATACAGATTGGATTCGGTAAAACTCGACGACCCCGGCAGCGCGTCGAAGAGGTGGATCTTGTCGTAATGACAGACCTCCTCGCCCTGCGGCGAAATCAACATGCTGCGATTGACGAGTTCGCCGTCGGCGTCGCGCGTCGTGATCGAGCCGACGAGAAGCCAGCAGCCGAGATCGAGTGCAGCGGCCTTGTAAGCCGCCAGCGCGAAATGCTCGGACGGCGCTCGGGCGTAGTCCCGCGTGCGCTGAAAGTCGGCATCGAGGTAGTCGACCGCTTCAGGCAGTGCGATGAGTTGTGCGCCGCCGAGCGCTGCCTGACGAATCCACGCAAGGGTATCGGCAACGTTCTCCTTCACGTCATTGCGGGCGCAAACCTGCACGCAGGCTACGCGCAGGCGCTCGGCGACCGGGCCGCCATGGGGAGTCGGGAGCGCAGAGGAAAGCACAGACATGGAAATCTCCGGTGTGAGGAGTTTCCAAGGATAGACGACCGAATTGTTAAAGGCTACTATTTTGGCTACTATTTATCTTCTTCGAGGAGTCTCCATGTTTCGCCCTAATCGCTTGAAGCAGCGCCTGTCCGAAGGACACCCGTGCGCGGGTGCGTGGCTCTTCGCGCCCAGCGCGGACACCGCCGAGATTCTGGGCACGTTGGGCTACGACGCGCTCATCATCGACCACGAACATACGGCCGGTCACGTTCAGACCGCCGTCGAACAGATCCGCGCCATTCGCGCCGCCGGGGCGAGCACAGTACTCGCGAGAGTGCCCGCGCACGACGCCCATGGGATCAAACCCTTGCTCGACGCCGGGGTCGAAGGCCTGTTGCTCCCGAACGTGGAGTCGGCGGCACAAACCCGCGCGTTGGCAAACGCAGCGTGGTATCCACCGGACGGCACACGAGGGGCGCACTACACCGTGTCACGCGCGGCGGCATGGGGCGGACAAGCCAACGACTATCGGGCTGGGGCAAAGCAGGAATTGTTGCTGATCGGCATGATCGAGAGCCTCCGTGGCGTGGAAGCCCTGCCCGAGATCCTCGCCGAGAACGTCTTCGACATGATCTTTATCGGTCCGCTCGATCTGGCCGAGAGCCTCGGCTGCGGCAGCGACATGGCGAATGCCGCGGTGCAGGCTGCCATCGACACGGTCGAGCGGCAGGTGCGCGCGAGTGGCGCCTGTCTCGGTTCGGCATTGCGTCCGAACGAGCTGGCGGCTGACGCGTACGCCCGTGGGCACGCCTTCGTCACACTGGGCTGTGACGTCGGATTTCTGCGCAAAGGTGCCATGTTGTTGGCACACCAAAACATTTGAAACGGCAGCGGTGCGGCATCGGCCCGATGCTATAATCCGCGAACAAAATTGGCTACTAAAGGCGAATGGAAACGACCCCGCTCACATTTGATTCCCTCAACGATCTCAGTCGCGAGATCCGGAGCGACCTTTTCGCGGGCAAATACTCGCCCGGCGACTGGCTCAAGCAGACGGATGTCGAGCAGCGGTACGGGGCCAATCGTTTCGAAGTTCGCATGGCGCTCAACGAGTTAGCGGTGCGCGGCCTGCTGGAGCACATTCAGAATCGCGGTTACCGCATTGCGAGCCATTCGTCGATTCAACGCGACCAGCTCTATGAGGTCAGAACCATCATGGAGTTGGCGGCGTGCCGGTTGATCGTCGTGCGCGCCACACAAGAGCAGATCGACAGCTTCGGTGTTCTGGTCGCCCAGTTCGACACGGCCGTCGAAGTGGGCAGCCGCGAGGAACTTCGCGTCATCAACTTCCGCCTGCACGAGGCGTTCTACGCCATGGCGGGCAACACGTTGCTTGCCGAAGAAATCCGTCAGAACCGCGAGCGCGGTATTCCGGGACGCACGGGGACTTGGGACACCGTCGCCTCGCTGCGCGCGAGTAATGCCGATCACCTCGCCATGCTCGACACGCTGCGCAAACGCGACGCCGAAGGCCTGTGCGCCGTCGTTTATCGCCACCTGAATCAATGGCGCGCTTTCTCGACGTCGGCCACCTCGGAGTGAATTGATTCGGAGTGAACTGACGAAGGCCGTGCACGCACGGCCCTTCGTCACTTACCCGGCAAAAGCCTCCCGATACGCAAACAATCCCGGCGTGCCCCCCGTCATCACGTAAAGCACGCTAGTGCCTGCGGGCACCGCACCCGCCCGGATATCCGCCAACAGTCCGGCAAATGCTTTGCCGGAGTAGACCGGGTCCAGCAGCAGCCCTTCGCTGCGCGCCAGCAAGCGCACGGCCTCGAGCATCCCCGGCGTCGGAATACCGTAGGCCTCGCCACGGTGTGCACCGTCGATCACCACATCGTCCGCCGAGAGCGCGGATGCCGAATGCCCCAGCAGCGCCAACGTCTCCCCGGCTAATTGCACCGTGCGAGCATGCGTGACATCCCGATCTGCCAGAACGGAATACGCGTTGACCGTCTGCGCGCCCCGCCCCGCCAAATGAAATCCGGCGACCAGCCCCGCCTGCGTGCCCGAGCTGCCGTTCGGCACGACCACGCGCTCGAACGTCGTGCCGAGGATTGCTTCCTGCTCGATCACTTCCAGCGCACACCGGACGTAGCCCAGCGCACCAAGCGGCGACGAGCCACCCGAAGGGACCACCATCGCCCGCCGCCCTTGCTCGCGTAAGGCAACCGCCCGGTCTTGCGCCGCTGCGAGTGCATCGACATTCGGCGCCAGACGATGCACCTTCGCGCCGAAAAGATCGTCCAGCATGACATTGCCGTTGTTGCGATAAGCCACGTCATGCCGGGGCACCATATCCGCCAGCATCAGTTCGCAGGTAAGGCCATATCGTGCACAGGCGGCCGCCGTGAGACGCGCGTGGTTGGACTGAATGCCGCCAATCGTAATGACGGTATCTGCGCCGTCTGCCAGCGCTTTGCCCAACAGGAGTTCGAGCTTGCGCAGCTTGTTGCCCCCGCCGCCGATCTCGCCCAGATCGTCGCGCTTCACGTAGATGGCGATGTTTTGGCGGTCCGCGCCACAAAGGCTTTCGAGGCGCGACAAACGCCGGATCGGTGTCGCCCCCTCGATCAATGGAACGGTCGGAAAGTGGCTGGCGATTTGCGAGCGTGTATCGATCATGTTGTCTCCGTGGTACGGCGGCACCCTCGCCGCGACGCGTCATTCACTCGTTGATGAAGTACTGCAAGATGCGATCGCGTTCGGACTTCGCGGCAGACGTGTCAGACGGCGCCCCGAGCTTTTGACCATTCGTGTTGCCCCCTGCCGCCGCAGTCGCGGTCCCGGCGTCATCGCTCTCGTCTTCGTCTCCGCCAGCCGGTTGCGACACCGCCACACCGTCAGGACTCAGCTTGTCCACGAAGCCGTTACCCGGCCGAAATGCCTTGTCGTAAGCGACATCGTCGGCAACGGTAATGTCATCAGGCACGGCGATCATTGCCTGCGGAACGCCGTCGAGGGCCTGCTTCATGTAGTCGATCCACACAGGCAGTGCCGTGCGCGAGGCCCACTCGCTGCGGCCCAGCGAACGCGGCGTGTCGTGCCCCATCCAGACCACCGTCGCCGCGCTTGGCTGGAAACCGGCGAACCAGCCGTCGCGATAGTCGTTGGTGGTACCGGTCTTGCCGCCGATGTCGCTGCGACCCAGCACGCGGGTGGCCGACGCCGTGCCGTGCTGGGCGACTTCGCGCAGCATCTGCGACGTGAGATAGCTGGTCGCCGGCGACATCACGCGCACGCGCTCGGGCCGCACGTGGAACAGCTCCGCCCCGCGGCTATCGACGATGCGCGACACGAGGTACGGCGCCACACGCTCGCCACCATTGGCGAACACGGCGTAGCCCACTGCCATCTGCAACGGCGTGACGGCCCCTGCCCCCAAGGCCATCGGCAAGTTGGCTGGAATCTTGTTCTTGTCGAAACCGAAGGTCTGTACGGCGAAGTCGCGCGCGTAGGCCGGTCCGATCGCCTGCACGAGACGAATCGCGACGAGGTTGCGTGACTTGGCCAATGCTGTCTGTAACGACAATTCGCCGAGCGGCGCGCCACCCGCCTTGGGGCGCCAGATCGGCGCACCGGGGGCCGGCCGGATCTCTAGCGGCAAGTCGAAGACCTGCGTCGAGGGCCCGTAACCCTTGGCAATCGCTGCCGCATACAGAAACGGCTTGAACGCCGAGCCCGGCTGACGCCACGCTTGCGTCGCGTGATTGAGGTGCTGGCCCGACATGCCGTTGTCGCCGATCATCGCGAGAATCGCGCCATCTTCGGGCGAGATCGAAATGAGCGCCGCCTGAACGGTGGGCATCGCACTCAATTGGGAGGTGCCGTTCGCAAGCGTTCGCACCCGCACAACGTCGCCAAGGTGGACACGTTGCTTGGCAGACGCTTGCGCAACGGTGGCGTGCTGGCCATCTTCCAACAGCACCGTAGCGCGGCCAGCGTTCGCGCCTTTCGCCGCGCCATCGACATGGGCCACCACGCCAACGCTCAAGCCCGGATAGTCGGGCCGCTGCTTCAGGTACGCCGCGAGTGCCGGGGTCAGACCGGCGCGACGGTCGAGCTGCGAACGCAGGTCTTCCGGCACTCTCGTTTCCGCGCCGGGATATGGCTGGCGTGCCTGATACGCCTCGACGCCGCGCAACACGGCATCGGCCGCGGCGCGCTGACGTTGCGTGTCGACCGTTGTCCAGACGCGCAACCCCAGTTCGTAGGCCTCGTCACCGTAGTCTTTTACGATCATCTGGCGCACCGTCTCGGTCACGGCGTCGGCCGGAATATCACGGCCGGTCGCGACCCGTGGCGAGAACGGCGGCGCAGCCGACGCCGCGGCAAAGTCTTCGCGCGAAATCACACCGGATTGCAACATGCGGCCGAGCACGTAAAGCTGCCGTGTGCGTGCCCGCGCCGGATCGACGATCGGATTGAACGCTGCCGGGGCTTTGGGAAGCCCAGCGAGCATGGCGCATTCGTCGAGCGTCAGTGCTTCGACTGGTTTGCCGTAATAGACCCGCGCCGCTGCCCCGAAACCATAAGCACGTTCGCCCAGATAAATCTGGTTCATGTACAGCGTCAGGATTTGCGGCTTGCTCAACGTGCGCTCGATCTTGATGGCGAGCAGAATCTCGTACAACTTGCGCGCGTAGGTCTTCTTTCGCGTGAGAAAGAAGTTGCGCGCGAGTTGCATCGTGATCGTGCTGCCGCCCTGCGCCTTGCCGCCATGCATCGCATTGGCAAGACTGGCGCGAATCAGACCGGGAAAATCGACGCCGCCGTGAGCAAAGAAATCGGCGTCTTCGGTAGCCAGAAGCGCATCGCGCAGATGCGCGGGAATCTGGTCATAGGTCAGCGGAATGCGCTTCTCGATGCCGTATTCAGCCAGCAACTGGTTGTCCGCCGAATAGATGCGCAATGGCTGCGCCGGGCGGTATTCGCCGAGCACGGCTACGGGCGGCAGTTCCGGGTACACGACCACGATCACATAGGCCGCGAGCGCACCGAACGCCGTGATACCGGCCACCATCACGAACGCCAACCACTTCAGCCAACGCCGGGGCTTGCGCGCTGGGGGCGGCGTGGGGCCACCGTGTTCGGGGCCTTGCGCGTGCGCGTCGAAATTCCTTTCATTCATCCGTGAACCATTCCTTCATTAGCGAAACCAAGCGACAAGTCTGGCTAATGTATGGATGTCACGAGAACGCCTGTGGCGCGCTGAACAGATGCCATACGAGCGCGCGATCAATACTCTACAATCCGCATGAATCGCCAAGAATCAGCCAGACCCGGCAGCCATACTCTGCGAAGCGCCGGGAGACGGACAAGCGATATTTCCTTACTCATGCATTAATCAAGCTAATGCGAAAACCCATTGACGCCGCTTTGCTCGGTGCCCTGCGTTGCTTTGCCACGGCCGCCCGGTTGCTGAGTTTCACCCGCGCAGCGGATGCGCTCAGCCTCACCCAAAGCGCGATCAGCCAACAGATCCGGCAGTTGGAAAAACGGTTGGGCTATGCGCTGTTCGTGCGCGGCCATCGCAGTCTGACGCTCACTCGCGAGGGTGAAATGCTGCTCGAAGGCACGCAGCGGGCATTCGACGAAATCGAGACCACGCTCGTGCGGATTGCCAGCACGGACGAGCCGGTGCGGGTCGGTTGTTGTCCATCGTTCGCACTGCATTGGCTGGTGTCGCGACTGCCGGATTTTCATCAGCACTTCGAGCGAAACCCGGTGCAGCTCAACGCGGAGTTCACGGCGGTCGGTATGCCTGACGACGACACGACCGGTGTGGACGTGGCCATTCGCTACTCGGTGGACGATTTCCCGCTGACCGACGTGCATGCGCTGCTGCTCGACGAGTGGTTATTGCCCGTCGCCACACCGACCTATCTGCAACGCAATCCGGCAGCGGTCAAGGGGCGCATCGATAAGTCGTGTGTGTTGTTGCATGACGCCGCCGCGTGGACCGGGGCGGATGCCTCCGCCGAATGGCGCGCGTGGATGACGGCCGTGCAGCCCGCGGCGATTCGCCACGTGGACGGGCCGCATTTCAATCTTGCGAGCATGGCGTTCAACGCAGCGCTCAACCATCAGGGCGTCGCAATTGCCCGGGTATCGCTATTGACGAATGAGTTGCGTGACGGGCGGTTGGTGCCGGTCGTACCGGTCGCGGTGCGCTCGCCCGCCTCTTACTGGATGATTTCACGCAGTGCGAATTCCCCGGCGGCAAGCGTGTTCAACGCATGGCTCTTGCAGGAATGCCGGCAGTTTGCCCGCCGCCGCGCGGTCGATATCGGCAAACTCGGGATTGCGCGCCCGGCGGACGCGATGTTGTGAACGGGCGAGTCCGGGGTGCGGTAACCGCTCGCCCCCCAAACTCACGAGCCACTCGCCCTACGCTGCCCTTAGACGTCGACCTGCATCGGCAACTCGGGCGCACTCCCCCACTCGCCGAGTGATGCATCGTACAGGCGCACATTGGGATGCCCCAGCTTCATCAGCGCGAAGACAACAAGGCTTGCCGACACACCGCCGCCGCAGTAGGCGATGACGGCGCGCTCCGGACCGATGTCTGCCGCAGCGAAGCGCGCCCGTAACCCCGCGTCGTCAAGTAACTGCCCTGTCGCGGCATCGAGCAGGCTCGCCGCAGAGACGTTGATACTGCCGGGAATGTGACCGGAACGTCCCTTGCGCGGCAGTTCTTCGCCGCTGTACTGCGCGGGGCGCAGCGCATTGATCAGACGAACGTCAGTGGCATGTAGTGCCTGCTCCACGTCGGCGCGTGCGGCCACATAGGGCAACGGCGGCGCCACCGTGAACTCACCGCGCGCCGGTGCCGCAGCCGGGCCTCGTTCCACCGGATACCCCTCGGCCTGCCACGTGGCCAGACCGCCGTCGAGCAGATGCGCGTTCGTAAATCCATAAACACGCAGCATCCACCACACACGCGTAGCCCACCATGGCGTGCCGGTGCTGTAGATGACGACGAGGCTGTCGTTGCGAATACCCAGCGCTTCCACTGCCGACTTGAAAGCCTCCGGCGGCGGCAACATCAAGTGAATCGGGTGATGGCGATCCGACAATTGCGCGTCGATGTCGATGAACTGTGCCCCCGGAATATGGGCCGCTTCAAAGGCCGAACGCTCCGGCTGTACGCGTTGCTTGATGATGGGATCGACCACCATCGTCGCGCTGCAATCGAACAAGCGCAGGTCGTCGCGATGCAGATTCTCCGCGAGCCACGCCGTGTTCACGAGATAGCCCGGCTCGATAACCGGTGTAGTAGATGTAGCAGTCATTTTCAGTTCTGAAGTCAGTACACGGTCGCGACGGACCGCAAATTCATTCGGTGGCCCACGCGGCAAACCGCCGTTGCAACCACGCAATGCCCGCATCGGCGAAATACCCGACGACCATCGTCACGATCACATACGCATACACCTGCGGCGACTGGAAATATCGCTGCGCTTGCACAATCGCTTCGCCGAGCCCGCCACCGGTCACCATCTCGGCCGTGAACACCGTAATGAGTCCGATCGGCAACGCGATGCGAAGCCCCGACAGCATCGACGGCACCGTGGCAGGCAGCAGAATCAAGCGGAACAATTCACTGCGCTTCGTGCCGAGCGAAAACGCCGCCCAGCGCAGCTTTTGCGAGATTAGCGACGCCCCCGACTGCGCGGCCACGATGAACGGGAACACGCAGGTGGCAAACACCAGAATCACCTTCGAGAGGCTATCCATGCCGAACCACGCGGTCAGCACCGGGATGAGTGCAATCTTCGGCAGCGGAAAACCAAACGCGACGTATGGCGAGAGCCACCAGCGGCAGAACTTGGACTCCGCCATCAGAAACCCCGCCGGAATGCCAACGAGTGCCGCCAGTGCAACGCCCGCAACAGCGCGCCAGAGACTCGTGCCCAGCGTGGCGAACAACTCGCCGGTCGAAACGAGTTGCCACAGCGTGCCGAACACAACCGACGGCGACGGCAGAAAGACAGCCCTCACCCATCCGTAATGTGTCGAGATTTGCCAGAGCGCCAGCAGTACGGCGAGCGCAATCCAACGCTCAACCCAGCACTCAATCCAATGACGCAGCCCCGCCGGGCGCTTCAATGCTGGCGCGGCCTGAGCCACCACCGGGCCATTCAATACCGTCGCCTTAGTCATGATGTTGTGTCGTTTCATGCCAGCGCAGCCAGAACTGGCTGGCCCGGTTGAGCGCGAGATCAGCCAGATAGGCGATCACCGTCGTCACCAACAGCGCTGCAAACAGATAGTCGTAACTGCCCTGATCGCCGTATTGCGAGATCAACTTGCCGATGCCCTGATTCGCTACGATCATCTCGCACGAAATGGCGACCAGCAGCGTGAAGCCGAACGCGACGCGAACGCCTGTGAGAATCTGCGGCATCGCACCCGGCAACACCACACGCCAGAGCAACTCGGCCCGCGACGTACCGAGCGACCGGGCACTCCACAGCAGCACCCGCGGCACCTCTTGAGCACCGCGCAGGGTGTAGACGATCAGCGGCAGCGTGGTCGTCACGGCGATCACCACGATGTTGGTCATGCCGCCCACGCCGAACCACAGCACGAGCAGCGGAATCAGCGTCGTCTTCGGTAAGGCATAGGTGGAGCGCACCACGGGCGAGACGATGCGCTCGAACGCACCCGACGTCGCCATCAGCAAGCCCGTCGGCACGCCGATCAGCAGCCCGGCAGCCAGTCCCCAGAGGCTCGCGCGAAGCGTCGCGGCGAGGTTATCCCATAGTTCACCCGTGCGCGCCAGATGCAACATGGCACGCCAGACGTCGCCCATCGGCGGCACAAAGCCCTCCGGCAACCACTGCCAGCGAGTGGCGGCATGCCACACGACGAACAGCAATGCGACCGACACCGTGCCCGTGAGCGTGCGTGCGCCGGACAAGCGCCGGCCGGCCGGCGCCGGTAGCGTGGTGCCGCTCATGCAATCTCCTCGTGCTCGGTGCCGCGCACTTGCTCGCGAACGGTCAGCCAGACATCGTTGCGCAACGCCGCGAAGCGAGCGGAAAGCATGGTGGTCTCGCGGCCCAGCGTGCGGTCCAGATCGACGTCGATGCGTTTGACGATCCGCCCCGGACGGCGCGACATCACATAGATGGTGTCCGAGAGATACACGGCTTCGTCGATATCGTGCGTCACCAGTACGGCCGTCTTGCCGGACGCCGACCACAGACGCAGCAGTTCGTCCTGCATGAACTCGCGGGTCTGTGCGTCGAGCGCGCCGAAGGGCTCGTCAAGCAGCAGAATCTTCGGATCGCTCGCAAACGTGCGCGCCAACGCCACACGCTGACGCATGCCGCCCGACAGCTCGCGGGGAAAGCGTCGCTCAAATCCCTTCAAATGAATCAGTGCGATGTAGCGCTCAACGGTACGGGCCACCGTGTCGGCATCCACGCCCTTGCGGCGCAAACCGTAGGCGATGTTGTCGTACACCGTGAGCCACGGGAACAGCGCGTATTCCTGAAACACGATGCCGCGGTCGACACCCGGGCCGGTAATCGTCGTGCCGAATGTCGAGCAAACCCCTTGCGAGGCTTGAACGAACCCGCCGAGGATGTAGAGCAACGTGCTCTTGCCGCAGCCCGAAGGCCCGACCAAAGACACCAGCTTGCCCGCCGGCACGTCCAGATCGATGCGATCGAGCGCCAGCACCGATTCGCCGCCCTTGTCGAACGACTTCGACAATCCGGCGACGTGAATCGCCGGCTGGCCGTCGTGTGAGGCTACCCCGCTCATACGCGATGCGGGAGATAAGACGCGTCGACGTACGGCGCAATCGTCACCGGCTTGGGCAGCAACCCGAGCTTGGCCATCGCATCGATGGGCGGCTGCAACCTCGCCGCCGAGATCGTCGCGTTCGGGTCGCGGTAGAAATCCTTCGCCGTCAGGAAATACTCGTCCAGCGACGCCGCCGGCGTCTTCGCCAGATCAGCCGTGAGTACCACAACCTGCTTACGGTTGGCCGGGTCGTAAATCCAGCGCTGTGCATCCACGTAGTCCGCCAGCCAAGCGCGCACCGCCGCAGGCTGCGACTTCAGAAAGCGCGTGCGGCCGCTCTGGAACAGCACCGGATATGGCGGCACGACGCCCACGGCATCGAACACCGTACGAATGCCCCCCTTCTTCGCCTCGTCCACTTGGAACGGCATGGCGAGTACACCAACGTCGATGCGCTTCTGACGCAACGCCGGGCCAATGTTGCCGAACGGCATTTCCACCACACGCACATCTTTGCGCGGGTCCAGACCGTGGGCCTGAAGCGCAATGCGCAAGATGATGTCGACACTGCCGTTGAATGCATTCACGGCCACCGACTTGCCCTTGAGATCGGCAATCGTGCGAATCGGGCTGTCAGCGAGCACGACGAACGGGTTGGACGCATAGCCCTGCACGGCGTCGCGATGGATTTCGGCGACGGCTGTTACGCCCCCCGGCACAGCTTCCTGCGCAATCGTGGTGGCGAGGCTCGTGAACGCGAGCGTGCCCAGATCGGCCTGCTCGGCGGCCAGCAGCGTGGCGACACCCGGCGTACCGCGTGCCGTGGTCGTCTCGATGACGTATTCCTTGCCGTGACGCTTCAACACGTTGGCCTTGAACCAGTCGCTGAAGATCACCGTTTCGAGCTCGCCCGGCCCCACGACGCCCGCGCTGGCGTAGCGAATGACGGGTGGTGCCGCACGGGCGATCATCGGGAAAGACAAGGCCGCAGCCACCGCTGCGCCCTGCTTGATAAAGTTGCGTCGGCCATTGACCGACGAGTCACGCGAAGAGGAATGGGAAGACATGGCAGTGTGCGAGAAGTCGTTGTTATGTGTGCGTTGGCAAATGGTGCAAATGGCGCAAATGGCTTAGTGCGCGGGGCGCGCGAGACCGAGGTGGTCACGCAGCGTCGCGCCGTCGTACTCGGCACGGAAGCTGCCGCGCGTTTGCAGCTCGGGCACGACGAGGCGCACGAAGTCCTCCACGCCGCCCGGCAGGTACGGCATCTGCACCATGAAACCGTCGCAGGCGCGCGCATCGAACCATTGCTGCATCGTGTCGGCCACGGCAGCGCCCGACCCATTGAAATCGCGCAGCGGGCCGATGCCGTAACGCTTGCCGATCTCGCGCAACGACAGCCCCTGCTTACGCGTGAGCTCCGCCACTTCCTTGTAGTGACCCTGCACGCCGCCGACTTCGAGATCGGGCAGCACGCCGTCCTGCGGGAATGGCGACAGGTCGATGTCCAACTGATACGACAGTGTGGAGAGCCCGGCTTCGGGATCGCACAACTCGTCGAGCAACGCCTGCTTGTCGCGCGCGATAGCATCGGTCTCGCCGACGACCGGCACCATGCCGAGCAGAATCTTCACATCGTCGGGGTTACGGCCGTGCTGCACTGCACGCTCCTTGATGTCGCGATAGAAGGTCTGCGCAGACTCTTGCGACGAGTGGGTGACGAAGATCACGTCGGCCCACTTCGCCGCGAAATCTTTGCCGCGGGCCGAGGCGCCCGCCTGAATAAACACCGGTCGGCCTTGCGGCGGACGGCTCACGTTCAGCGGCCCTTCAACGTCGAACCACTTGCCATGGTGCGAGATGGGCGCCACACGCGACGGATCGGCGAACTGCGGCGTGGCCCGATCGAGCGTCAGGGCGTCGTCGTGCCAGCTGTTCCAAAGCTTGCAAGCGACTTCGACGAATTCGTCGGCGCGGTCGTAACGGTCCTCGCGCGAGAGTTGCTCGGCCAGACCGAAGTTACGCGCTTCAGCATCTTGAAACGACGTCACGATATTCCACGCTACGCGCCCGGCGCTCAGATGATCGAGCGATGCCAGTGCGCGGGCCACATGAAACGGCGTGAAGTAGGACGTCGAAATCGTCGCCGCCAACCCGAGCTTGTCGGTGCTGGCTGCCAGCGCCGACAGCACGACGAGCGGGTCGAGACGCAGCGCACCGAGTGCGCCGTGACGCAGTTGCGAATCGAGGCTGTCGCCGAGACGGCGCGGCAACGCCTGAATGTCCGGCAGGAAGATCATGTCGAACTTGCCGGCTTCGAGCAGACGCCCGATGTCGCGATAGAACTTGACGTTGAGAATGTCGTGCTGCGCCGAGGGATAGCGCCAGCCGCCGTGGTGACCCGACACTGGGCCCGCCATGACGTAGGCGGCCAGGTTCATTTGTCGCGAGGCATTCGTAGGCATGCGAGGTATTCGGAAAAACAGAGTAAGAGACCGGCGCGGGTAACTTCGTTGGCAGCGCCTGCTCAGTTGTCTTCCCGGACCACAGTGACGGCGGCGAGGGCGGCACAAGCCGCCCCGCACGCAGTCGCAACCCAGTATAGAGTTCGGTTGCCTGATGACAAATTCGAATATCTGCTAAGCAAATTCACACAAACAGAGACACGCTTGCGACGCTATACCGTCGCCACCGGCAGGTAGTGATTGATGATGCCGAGCACGACCAGCAGCACGATGCCGATGCCCAGACTCCAGCCGATCAGCTTCTTCTCGATCGGCAGCAGTGGCTCTTCCGGCGCTTGCGCGATGGCTTTCGACAGGTTGTCGAGGTCAGACATGATGAGACTCCTGTGATGTGAGAACGCTGGTGTGATAAGCCGCATGCGGGTCAAGCCAGCGGCGGCTTCACGCCATGGAAGAACAGCCACGAGATCAGCAGGCCCACCCAGATGACAAAGCCGAACAGGCTGATGACATACACCGCCGCGAGCTTGCCGATACCTTCGGACCACAGCTTGCGGAAGTTCGACAGCAGACCGATCGAGAAGAACGTCAGGACGAAGAAGATGACGCGGAAGTTGTTAGCCTCCCCCACAGCGCCCTTGATCTTCGCTGCGGCTTCCGGTCCGGCCGCGAGCGACAGGCCCAGCGCAAGCGCGAACGTCACGACAAAGCCGATGATGAACTTCGGAAACCGCTCCCAAATCTCGCGCGGACGCGCACGTTGCGACGCGTCGGTGACGTTGATGTGGTTGGTCCAGATGTACGCGAGGATGAACGACCACACGCCAATGAAGATGTCGATGAACACCTTGATCGTGGCCGTCGTGCCCACGATCCAGCCTGCCGCGTAGTGCGTGCCGCCCGCAGCCGCCTTCGCGTTGATCAGCGCTTCGGTGATCGCACCACCCGCAACTGCCGCGCCGTCGGTCTTGACCGCCAGCCCGAGCCACGCCGCGGCCACCAGCGGATCGTCCGCGAGGAAATGCTGGGCAAGGAACGGGAGAATCAGCAGTTCAATGACCGCAAACACCACGACCAGTGACGACACCAGCACCGGAATCGCCGGGCGCGCACGAATGGCGCTGCCGGTTGAAATGGCCGCTGCGACGCCGCAGATCGAGATGCCCGAGGCCAACGGCACCGCCCACTCGCGCGGGAAGCGGAACCACTTACGCGCGATGTAATAGACGACCGCCCAATAAATCAGATATGCCTCGACGATGGCGGCCACACCCCGCAGCAGAATCGACGACGCGAACGTCAGCCGGTCGGCGACCGTGACGGCAATGAACGCCCCCAGCACGACGATTGCTGTCTTGATGTACCACTCGGGACGCACCGCATCCGAGAGCCACGCGCTCGCACGCGGGAAGGCATTGGCGATGATCAGACCGACCACCAGCGCGACGATATAGCCGCCTTCGTTAGTCAGGCGCAGCGACCAATCGATACCGAACTTGGTTTGCTCGGCGGGCGTGACGGCCGCCAGATAGGCGTAGCTGCCGAGAAACCAGCTCGCATACGCCAGCCAGAACAACACGGAAAAGCGCACGACGAAGCGGCGAACGTCTTGCTGTAACGCGGCCACGCCCAGCGAGAGCACGGCGCTCAGGACGATCCACGTCAGGACAAACGCCGCGAATCCGCCAAGGCGGGCATATCCCGATGCTGCGGGCGCGAGTGCCGTCGCCGGATCGGTCCAGACGCGCGTGGTGACGACCCAGCCGATCGGGTCGGCACCGGATACGCCCGTGAGCCCGGCAATGACGATGATCAGGCCGATGATGACGGCGAGCCAGTCTTCGCTCACCGGCTTGGCGGCCGAGACCTGTGGTGTGGTTGAGGCTTGCTCCATACTGCATTCCCCTTCAAATGACGTGACGTGTGTTTGACGATGCCGGGTGACCCGGCTTTTGTTATCTCCTGCCGGGTTCAGCCCTTACGAATGTCCACGACCGCCTGTCGCACGTCGACCGCGCGCGGTATCAGACGGGTCTGGAAGGCCAGATCGGCGTTTGCCTGCTGTGCCTTGAGGACGTCAGGAGTGATCGGGTACTGCACACCCCATTCCAGACGCGGGATGGCGCGCTTCCATACGTCGAGCGGCACGCCGGTGTTCTGCGCCAGTAAATCGGCGGTTTCGTCCGGCTTTGCCAGCCGCGCCGTAATGTCGGCACTCAGCGTGTCGAACAGCATGCGCAGCGTGGCCGGATACTTCTCGGCGAACGTGCGCGTGCCGATGTAGAAGGCGTACTGCGGCACCGACACGTCGCCGATCTTGAGAATGGTGCGCACGTGACTGGCGATTTCAGCGTCGGCATAGCGCGGGTCCGGCACGGACCACGCGTCGACGAAACCGCGCTCGATGGCCGCGCGCGCATCGCTATACGAGAGGTAGGCGAACTGCACCTCGGACGGCGAAACGCCCGCGTCTGCCAGCGCACGCAGCACGAACAAATGGCCTTGCGAGCCCTTCGCGAAGGCAATCTTCTTGCCGCGCAAATCGGTGATCGTGCGCACGGTGGAATTGGCGGGCACAACGATGGCGTAACCATTCTGATAACGGCTGCCGGCAGCGACATACACCACTGACGGCGCGGCGCCCGCTTGCGCGAGAATCGGCGGCGGCGAGCCCACCACACCGACGTCGACATCGCCTGAATTGATCGCCTCAACCATCGGCGCGCCGTAGACAAACTCGATCCACTTCACTGCCACACCGTGCGGGCGCAACGCCGCTTCAAGCTTGCCGGATGCGCGCAGCGCCACCAGCGGGTCGCCTTTCTGAATACCGATACGAATTGCGCCGGGCCATGCTTCGGCGGCCTTTGCGCGCGGCACGTGCCCCGCTGCGAGCGCGGCGGCCGTGGTAGCACCCAGCCAAGAAAGTGCGGTACGTCGAGTGATTGCCATGTCAAACCTTGAAATGCTTGCGTCGCCCCGTGCAGACGGGGTGATTCATAAATTCAGCGCGAGAAGTGACGGTTCTCGGGGCGTTCGAGCCCGTAGTGCTCGCGCAGCGTGTGCGTGTCGTATTCCGTGCGAAGCCGCCCGCGGCGTTGCAGGATCGGCACCACGTGCTCGACAAACAGATCGAGTTGGGCGGGCAATACCGGGGGCATGAGATTGAATCCATCGGCCGCACCATCGTCGATCCAGTCTTCGATGACGTCGGCAATGCGCTCCGGCGAGCCGGCGAATGTGAAGTGCCCACGCGCCCCCGCAAGTTGATGAAGCAAGCGACGCAGCGTCGGCCGTTCGCGGGCGACGAGACCGACGATGACTTCCGCACGGCTTTTCGCTGCCTGCACAGTGGCGGGATTCGGGAAGTCATCGACAGAGAGCGGTTGGTCGAGCGGCAGACGAGAGAAGTCGTAGCCGCCAAAGCGGTCGGAGAGCCGGGTGAGACCGACGCTGATGTCGGTCAGGCCGTTGAGTTCTTCGAGCAACGCCACCGCTTCGGCATCGGTCGCGCCAATGGCGGCACTCAGGCCCGGCAGGATCACGACCTGATCGGCACGCCGTCCGCGCGCTTCGGCCGCCGACTTCAGATCGCGATAGAAGTCGCGCGCCGAGGCTTTGGTCAGATGTGCGGTGAAGATCGCTTCGCCAAAACGCGCCGCGAACGCTTTGCCGTCAGGCGACGACCCTGCCTGCACCAGTACCGGCCAGCCCTGCGGCGAACGTGGCAGATTGAGCGGCCCCGCCACGCGGTAGTAGTCGCCCCGGTGATCGATGCTGCGCACCTTGCCCGGTTCGACGAAGCGGCCGGTGGCAGCGTCGTCGACGATGGCGTCGTCGGCCCAGCTATCCCAGAGGCCGGTCACGACCTCCAGATATTCGTTTGCGCGGGCGTAACGCTCGGCATGGCCGATCGGCTGATCGAGCCCGAAGTTCTTGGCGGCGGCACCGACCCACGACGTGACGATGTTCCAGCCGATGCGGCCCTTCGTGATGTGATCGAGCGACGCAAATTGGCGCGCCAGATTGAACGGCTCGGTGTAAGTGGTCGACGCGGTGGCAATCAAGCCGATATGCCGCGTGGCGAAGGCCAGCGCAGCAAGCGTGGTGATGGGTTCGAGTTGCGCCGTCGCGACGTGCTCGGCGGCTTCGGCAAGCGCCAGCGCATCGGCGAGAAACACCGAATCGAAACGCCCAGCTTCTGCGGTTTGCGCAAGCCCGGCGAAATAATCGATATCGGTCAGCGGCAGGCGCGTGGCGCCCGAATGACGCCAGCCGGCCTCGTGGTGGCCGCGGCCGTGAATGAACAAATTGAGATGAACGCGTTTTGCCATCGTGCCTGCCGTCGGTGAACTCACCGGGCCGGGCGGCCCGATGCCGGCAGCGAGACGACGCTACCCGCACCGCGGCGGGTTCGCGCATCCGTCTACACAACCGTGGCAGCGACTATAGGCACGCGTTCAGCGAAACGGAACCAACGGCTTTTCATTAAGATATTCACGTTGGCAATCGCCGTTCCGCCAGATACAACAACGGTTTCGGAACGGCTTACAGGGCCTTCTTGACGGTGCGTGCAGCACCCGAAATATCCTGACCGACGCCATCTACCGTATTGCAACCCGCGAGCGCGAACAACGAACCGACCAACAAGAAAAACGCCAGGCAACGCGACAGCATATCGACCTCTTCGATACAGAACTAATGGGGAACGAGTTTCCGGATAACGGACGCTCGCGCTTCAACAAAACAGCCAGACGCGCCGACGCGCGCTGAAACAACCCGCAATTGTCCAACAAATGCCGTCCGCCGGGGTCATCACCGGCGTCTTTTACCTTCGGTTACAACATCGGCAGCGTGTGCCGGATGTGGTCGGCAAACGCCTGCGACAGATGATTCGGGCGGGCCCGGTCGAACTTTACCGTAATCCCGACCGACGGCAGCGGCGGCAGGCCGGGAACACCGTTCAGCACATGCAGATCCGATGGCACCGCCGTCTGGGTCATGACGGCCAGCGCCTGCCCGGAACGCGCCAGTGCCGTGAGTCCCGCCAAATTGCTGCTCGCATAGGCGATTCGGTAAGGCAGACCCGCTGCCTGCAACGCCTCGCAGGCGGCGATGTGGTCCAGCGTGTCGGGATCGGATAACGCCAACGGCACGGGCTCGCGCGGCGCCAGCGGATCGAAAAGTGCCGCTTCGAGCCCCGGGCTGCCGATCCAGACCAGCGGCTCGCGGCGAATGATGTCGTCGCCAACGGCACCGGGCGGCAAGGTGTCCGGCAGCGAAATTAGCGCCAGATCCAGTGCGTGGCGCGCCAATTGCTCCAACAACCGGGGCGTCGGCTCGCAGATCACTTCCACCAGCGCCTGCGGGTGCTGGCTGGCGAACTGACGCAGCAGATCGGGCAGGAACGCGGCGGCGTAGTCGTCGGGACACCCGAATCGGAGCGTGCCGCTCAGGCCCTTCCCCGTCATATCGGCCAGCGCTTCGTCATGCAACCGAAGCAGGCGTTGCGCGTGCCCGAGCAAGCGCTCGCCGGCGCCGGTCAACACCACGCCACGGCCGGTGCGCTGCAATAGCGGCTGATCGACCACCTCTTCCAGCCGCTTCATCTGCTGGCTGAGCGCCGACTGGGTGCGCGAAATGCGCTGTGCCGCGCGGCTGAGCGAGCCCGCTTGCGCGATGGCGACGAACGAGCGCAGCAGATCGATGTCCAGTGAGAGGCTCAAGATATTAGATTCCCTTCTATCTTTCATTAGCATTATTCGCTTCTATGAAAGCAGAGCGCTGCTTAGACTGCAAGCGATTGATGCCTTTCTCGTCAGCTTTCGTCGTTCGCCTACCGGAGATTTCGCGTGTCCAAGAACCAAGACGCTGCCTTTTGGCAGAACGCCCGGCAACATCTGATCCGCTACGGCGGCACGTTCGAACCCGCGATCATCGAGCGTGCACAGGGCAGCTTTGTCTACGACGCGGACGGGCGCGCGATTCTCGACTTCACCTCGGGACAGATGAGCGCTGTGCTCGGCCACAGCCACCCCGATATCGTGTCGGTCGTGACCGAGTACGCCGGCAAACTGGATCACCTGTTCAGCGGCATGCTGTCGCGTCCGGTGGTCGATCTGGCCACACGGCTGGCCGAGATCACGCCGCCGGGCCTCGACCGCGCGCTGTTGCTCAGCACCGGTGCGGAATCGAACGAAGCGGCCATTCGCATGGCGAAGCTCGTGACCGGCAAGTACGAAATCGTGGGGTTTGCCCAGTCGTGGCATGGCATGACGGGCGCGGCGGCGTCTGCGACCTACAGCGCAGGCCGCAAGGGCGTCGGGCCTGCGGCGGTGGGCTCCTTCGCGATCCCCGCCCCGTTCACCTATCGCCCGCGTTTTCTGCGCGACGGCCAATACGATTACCTCGCGGAACTCGACTACGCCTTCGACCTGATCGACCGGCAATCGAGTGGCAATCTCGCCGCCTTTATCGCGGAGCCCATTCTCAGCTCGGGCGGCATCATCGAACTGCCGCCGGGCTATCTGGCCGCGCTCAAACGCAAATGCGAGGAGCGCGACATGCTGTTGATCCTCGATGAAGCCCAGACCGGCGTGGGCCGCACGGGCACGATGTTCGCGTTCGAGCACCACGGCGTCACGCCCGACATCCTCACGTTGTCGAAGACACTCGGGGCCGGTTTGCCGCTTGCCGCCGTGGTCACGTCCGCAGAGATCGAAGAACGGGCGCATGAGCGCGGCTACCTGTTCTACACGACCCACGTCTCCGACCCGTTGCCCGCTGCGGTGGGTCTGCGCGTGCTCGACGTCGTGGCGCGCGACGGTCTGGTTGCCCGTGCCAACGTCATTGGCGAGCGCCTGCGGACCGGTTTGCTGGACCTGATGGAACGCTTCGATTGCATCGGCGACGTGCGCGGCCGCGGCCTGTTGCTGGGGATGGAAATCGTGAAGGACCGCCGCACGAAGGAACCCGCCGACGGTCTGGGCACGCGCATCACGCGCGAATGCATGAACCTTGGCCTGAGCATGAACATCGTGCAGCTGCCGGGCATGGGCGGCGTGTTCCGGATCGCCCCGCCCCTCACCGTCAGCGAAGCGGAAATCGACCTCGGCCTGTCACTGCTCGGGCAAGCTATCGAACGATCGCTCTGACGCATTGCTTCAGTCGTAAAAAGCCCCGTGATTCGCTTCATCGAAGCGCACGGGGCTTTTCTTCAGCCAGTGATTGACGGCTAACTTAGTCCTGACGTTGCGGACGTTGCACGTCGCGGAAGATGTACTTCAGCGCGTCGGGCAGTGTGCTCGACCAGACCGGCCACTCATGCTTGCCGTCCACGATGCGAAGCTCGGCCGGTTGCTTGTTGGCGCGCAGCAATTCATAAAAACGCGTGGCTTCCGACTCGATGTTGAAGTCGTCGTCATCGCCCGAGTTAATGTACATCGGCACCTTGATGCCCTTCTTCAGAAACGCGTCGAAGAACACCGGGTAGTTGTTCGCCTGCCAGACGCGCGCACTGTACTCGCCGCCCGTATTGGGTTCGGCAAACACCTTCACGAAGCGGGCCGACGAATCCTTGGGCGGTTCCGGGTTGTAGATCGCCGGGCTGAGCAGCGCCGCCGCCTTGAACTTCTCCGGGTACTTGAGCACGTAACGCAGCGCGCCGTACCCGCCCATCGACAGGCCACCGATCAGACGGCCATCGCGGGTCGTGATCGTGCGATACGTTTTCTCGACATGGGGGATCAGCTCGCTGAAGAACGCCGTCTCCATGCGTTCTTTCAGATCGACATACCAGTTGGTATTGGCGTCCGGCATGATCACGATGGCCGGGGGGATGTCGCCATGGCTGATCAGTTTGTCCATCGTCGACTGCATGTGGCCCTTGACCACCCAGTCGTTACGCACGCCGTCGTTGCCGTGCAGCAGATACAACACCGGGTACGTGGTCTTGCCCGACGATTCATAGCCCGTCGGCAGGTAGACGTTATACGTGAGCGGGCGCGACAGGTTCTTGCTGTACACCTCGCTGGACAGCACCTCGCTCGCGTTGGCGAACGAACTGCTCAGTGCTGCGGCGGCGATGATACCCGTCGCCATTTGTCGTGCGAAGCTCGCACCGGTTTGACCGAACATCTTGAACACATACCCTCCTGGGGGAAATCATGACTTTGTCTAGTTATCCAGAACACCCGGCTCTGTGTGCCGGGCGCCCGAAAGATTAACATTTGAAATGATTTTCAGGGGATGCAATCGATGGACGGTGCGGATGCTCAGTACACCGTGTCATCCTCGCCGGCGGTTCGCCGGTGGCTGCGGCGGGCGCGCATCAGCACCACGATCGGTAGCGGCAACGCCACTGCCAGCAGCAACCAGAGCAACGCGTAGACGGCGCCTAGCCCGTCGTTTTGCAGGTTGACGTAAAGCTTGACCGGAATGCCTTGCGGAAAGTACGCGAAGATCATCACGATGCCGAACTCGCCGATGACGCGCACCCACGCGATGACCAACCCCGTCGTGAGCCCGCCGCGAGCAAGTGGCAACGTCACGTGCCGGAACACACGCCATGGCGTCGCACCCAGCGTGCTGGCGGCCATCGGCAGCACGGGCGGCACAGCTTCGAAGGCTGCGCGCGCCGCGAGGATGAAATATGGCAGTCCGCCGTAGACCTGCGAGAGCACAAAGGCCGGGGCATTGTTGCCGAGCAGAAGGCCGGCGCGCGACAGCAGCGAGCCAAAGGTGCCGACCGGGCCATAGGCAGACGCGAGCAGAATGCCCATCGCGAGCGGTGGCGTCATCAGCGCCACGAGCACCAGCACTTCCGCCACACGTGCCATGCGCGAACGCGTGGTCGCCAGCCACAGTGCCACACGTGTGCCGAGCGCGACGACGATCGCCATCGACAGGCAAGACAGCCCGAGCGACACCGCAACGGCATCCCAGTCGCCGTAGGCCAACCGGAAATGACGCCACGGCGTTTCCACCACCAGCGCGACAAACGGAATCGCCAGCAACATCCACGTGATGCCGTCGCCCAGACGTGCCACGGCGCGCGGCAGGCCACGAATCCACTTCAACACGTATTGGCGCGCCGCTTAGTTGTGCAGCGGATACAGCGCGTCGCCCTTCGGCTTACCGTATCCATTCGCATCAAACAATTGCTGGCCTTGTGTCGACGTCATGAATGTGATGAATCGATCGGCGGCCTCGGGGTGCGGCGAGTTCTTCAGCTTGGCGGCGTAGAACACGAGCGGTTGCGGACGCACGGTCTTGGTCTTGCCATCGGCACCGGGCAAGGAGAAATCGACCGTGTCGTACCACGCCTTGGCAAATGCGGGGTTGCTCAGATTGATCTCGTCGGGCAGCGCAACGTAAGGCAGCTTGGCCGAGCGCGTAGCACTCTCGTAGCCCGAAGCGGCATCGACCTGCCCGGCTTCCAGCCGCGTGAGCAGACCGCCTTCGCCGAACACCTGCTGCGGATTACGGATATCGCCGAGCACCGATTGGGCAAGCCCCGGCTGGTCGTAATACTTCTGCGCAAGCATCATCGTGAACACGATGTTCTGCCCTTGCGGATCGGTGGCCGGGTCGGTCCGGCCGAAGCGCAGGCCCGGCGTCTGCAACACCTTCCACCAAGCCGGGTGCGCAGCGTCGCTGCCGGCAAGCCGCAACGCTTCACCGAAGCGGCCCTTCGGGTTGTACGCGATCACCATGCGCGTGCTGGCGACCGGCACCGCCTCGTCGATCAACCCGGCGTCCTTGAGAATCGCCATCGGACCGGGAGTGATCGAGACGAATACGTCGGCCGTCGAGCGGCCTGATGCCAGCAAACGGGCCAGCCCATAAGCGCCCTCACCCTGCCCCTGATACGTGACATGCTCGCGCTGCGCGAACGCCGGCCCCAAAGCCTTGTCCATCACGACACCCATCGACCCGGCGTAGGCGACACGGAACGTCTCGTCCGCCTTGGCCTGTGCGACAGCCAGCAGCGCCGCCGTGAGACACAAGGTATGCTTCATCGTCGCGACGACGCGCGCAGAAAACCACTTCTTCTTCACAGCCGGAACTCCGTTATATAAGTTGTTATATAACGAATATCATATATTAGATTTTGATGAGCGATCTACCCTACCTTGATTACACGGCGTTGCTGACACTCGCCGAATCGGCGGCGAACCTCCCGTCTGCGACCGCGCCTTGCTCGTGCACCCGGACCCCGCTCGATGGCTGGGCCAGCCTGCCTAACTCGCTGCCCGATGCTCAGTTGGAACCCATCGCGACGCTCATGGCGCCGAACGACACGCAGGAACCCACGTTCGCCGAGTTCCATCCCAACGGCACATCGTATTGGGCGGTGGACGCACCGATCGCCCCGCGCTATTTCCCGTACAACCGAAGCCAAGTGTGCCGCTGCCGCGAGTGCGGCCGTCTGTACCTGCGCTATCAGGAAGGCGGCGGCTACTTTGTCGATCAGCGCGTGCGGCAGGTCAATCCTGCGTTGATGGCCGATGCCCTTATCGACGCCGACGACACGCATTGAATGCCACACGGGCGGCAAAACCCGGCGCACAATTGTTTCCATCGGTTTTCATTCGTTTTGATGTGTTTTCGTTTGTGAACGAGCGTGAACGAAAACGGCACTTCTGCGGTAAACGAAAGCGCTAAAAGTCCAATTAGAACAAGGCGCTTCGCAACATTTATCATCCGAATCATCTAGTTCGGATTGCGACATAACTACACGAACAGGTTCTCGCGCGCGGAGTCCAAGCGCCCATGCGAAAAACCCAAATCTCCGCTTCGGAACCCGTGTTCCCTTCGGCCTCGATGGCTGCCGGCTTTGCGTCGGGAGGCATCGCCGATCTGCCCTCACGCCCCCGGCCAATAGCCGCGCGCCCGAGCCGTATCCGACGATTCGCGGCGGCGGCCATACGATCACCCGCCGCATACGTCGCGATCTATGCCGTGATCTGGGCGCTGGTGAGCGCGATGCTCGATCCCACCGTGCCCTTCGACGCCGTCGAAGCGTTCAACTGGGCCCGCAATGCCGAATGGGGCACGCCCAAGAATCCGTGGCTCGTCGGTCTCTCGATGTGGCCGGCGCTGGGACTGGAAGGCAATGCGCTGAGTGTGTATTGGTACGCGTCGCATTTCGCGGGCGTCGCCATCGGCATGCTCGGTGTCTGGCACCTTGCGCATCGGCTGTCAGGCAGCCGTCGTCTCGCATGGCTCGCGATGTTGACCCTGCATGTCTCGGGGGCCGTCAACATCGATATCCTCCCGTACAACGACAACTTTCTGCTGGTCATGCTCTGGCCGTGGATGCTGTGGCTCTTCATTCGGGCGCTGTTCGACACACCTCGCCTCTGGCCGGCGTTTGCCATCGTCGCCGGTCTGGCGGCGATGACGAAATATTCGACGTTCGCGCTGCTCGGCACGATGTTCGTCGTCACGCTATGGACACCGCAGACACGCCGCCACTACCGGCATCCGGCTTTCCTGCTGGGCCTCGCAATCTTCGCCGCAATCGTTTTGCCGAATATCGTCTGGCTGGCGCAACACGACTTCGCGGCATTTCGCTGGGTCGACGATCAAATCAAACCGCGCCTGAACTCGCGTGCGCTATGCGGGGCGCTGAGCGCGTTTTATCCGCTGGCCGTACTTGCGCTGATCGTGCGTCTGACGGGCGGCCGCCTGACGTGGCCTTGGCGAGCGCCATACGATTCGCAGACCACGACGGGCCCCGCCTGCGCGCCCGTCGCGATCGCCGCGTGGGTATTGCTGCCGCCGTTGGTGCCGATCCTGCTCTACTTTACGTGGCACGAAGGCGGTCGCATCTCCGAATGGCTGCAACCGTTTGCCGTCCCCGCGCCCGCGCTGCTGGTCGCGTGCGTATGGCCCGGCACGAATACGCGCTTGTGGCGAACCACGCGCTGGTTGCCCGCGGCTGGCGTGCTGGTGCTCGCGGGCTACGCAATATTCCTGAGCGCCAATTTCCGGAATGCCGGGCAGAAATTCGTGGGATTGAAGACGGCAAGTCTCGCGTTGGAACAGCGCTGGCAGACGCGGTATCACACGCCGTTGCGCTACGTCGGTCATGACAATGTCGCCAAGTGGCTGACGTTCTATGCGCCGGGAAATCCGCACTTGCTGATGCGATGGTCGTCCGAACACCGGCCCAACATCTACACGAAGGACATCGACGACGCCGAGGTGCGCGCTAACGGCGCCATGCTGCTGGGGCACCCGGGGCGGCCGTGCCGCAAGGCCGGTTTCGGCAAGACGCTGATGCAATGGCCGGATCTGGAAATCGACGCGTACGAAACCGTCCCGTTCTCGTATCACGGCGGCGCAGAGCCTGTGACGATGTGCGTTGCCTACATTGCGCCGCAGCGCTGAATATCTAAAGCACTATCGCTTCGTTGCCCGTGCGAGACCGGTATGGATAATCGGACGTCCACAGTCTCTCTTCATCGTCTCTTTTGATACGGGCAACGCATATGGCGCACTCCGGCAATCCGACTCGTCGACAATTTCTCACGCTGCTCGGCGCATGCGCTGCCGCCGGCACCGCGTCGTTTGCCCTGCCGGCACGCGCCGCGTTCGAAGCGGGCAAATTCCGTATCGGCTATCAGAAGGCCGCGAGCACGCTGGTACTTGCCAAGGCTAACGGTTCACTGGAAGCCAAACTGCGCCCGCTGGGGGTGCAAGTGACATGGGCCGAGTTTGCCGCCGGGCCGCAGTTGCTCGAAGGCCTGAACGTCGGCGCGATCGACTTCGGTTACGTGGGAGAAGCGCCGCCGGTGTTTGCACAGGCGGCCGGGGCGGATTTCGTCTACAGCGCCTATGAGATTCCGACGCCGTTGGCCGAAGGGGTCGTTGTCGCCAACACCTCGCCGATCAAGACGGTCGCCGATCTCAAGGGCCGCAAGGTCGCGTTCAACAAGGGGTCGGATGTTCATTGGTTCATCATCGCCCTGCTGCGCAAACATGGACTCGACTTCGGCGACATCGAGCCGGTCTATCTCGCGCCGGCCGACGCCCGCGCCGCGCTTGAGCGGGGCTCGGTCGACGCGTGGGCCATCTGGGACCCGTTCTTCTCCGCCGTGCTCGAACAAAGCCCCGTGCGCTTGCTGGCCAATGCCGAAGGGGCCGCCGATCACCATCAGTTCTTCCTCAGCCAGCGGACCTTTGCCGAAAAGCGCGCCGATGTCATCAAGGCCACGCTCGACTCGTTAAGCGAAACCGGTCAGCAGATTCGAGGGGATTACGCCGGGGCTGCCGCCAAGCTCGCCCCCATTCAGGGGCTGGACGCGAAGATCATCGAGAAGGGACTGCGGCACTACGCCCACATCTACAAGCCCGTCTCCAAACCGGTGCTGGAGGCGCAACAGCGCATCGCCGACACGTTCCTGCAACTCAAGCTCATCCCCCGCCCGATCCGTGTCGCGGACGCGACACTGCCGAACGCCATCGGCTAACACGCCACGATAAAACGGCTTTCCGCTTGGCAAAGCCGGTGCGAGTGTGACAGAATTCGCAACTCAGTTGCATTGCAATTGAGTTGCATTATCTCGTGCATCCCTTTTGGGCAGCACCTTTCTGTCACCGTCTTCGTTTTCGATTGCGCGCTCCGGCCCCATGTATCGCCGCTGGCTTCCCCTATGGCTTGTCGTTTGCCTGCTCGTCTCGCAGGCCGCGCTCGCACGCCATATCGTCGCGCACACGGCCGTGGCGCTGGGCATCAGCGCAGCGCGCGCTCAGCTAGACAATGCGCTCGACGGTGCATTCGAAACCAGCGTCGATACGCCACGCACCGATCAGCACGCCAGCCAGCACGACGATGGTGTCTGTGAGGAGTGTCTTGCACTCATCGCCGTCGATGTTGCGCTGACCAGCCTTCCTGTCATCGCGCAGATTGCCGCGGTGCGCGAGTGGCACTACCCGCCAGCGCCGCCCGTGCGCGTGCGTTCGATCTCTCCGGGTCCCACCCGTAACCGCGACCCGCCCGCCTTCTCAGTGTTGTTCGCCTGAACCATAAGATTCGCCGTCGTCGATAACGCTTCGGTAGCCCGCGTTCGACCGCACGGCGTCCACACGTCACGCACACTGAGGATCGGCATGTCTGCCAACTCCGGAACCAGCTTCAGAAGCGCGCGGTTCGCCGCGCTCACTCGCCACGCCATTGCTGCCGCAGCAGCCTCGGCCTTCGTCGTCAACGTTCACGCGCAAAGCACACCAGCGCCCGCCGGTAGCGATGCAGCCACGAACGATCCCAACGTCTCGCTGTCCGGCACCACGATTTCGGCCAAGCGTCTCGATGCCGCGCGCAATGCGCTTTCGCCCGACACTGGCAGCTCGGTCTATAACTTCGACCGCACCGATATCGAGACGCTGCCGCTGGGCGCCAACACGCCGCTCAATCAGGTCTTGCTGCAAGCGCCCGGCGTGGTGCAAGACTCGTACGGGCAACTGCACGTGCGTGGCGATCACGCTAACTTGCAGTACCGGATCGACGGCGTGATCATTCCCGAGGCCATCAGCGGCTTCGGTCAGGCGATCGATGCGCGGATTGCCTCGCAAATCAACCTGATTACGGGGGCGTTGCCGGCCCAGTTCGGCTATCGCACGGCCGGCATCGTCGACATCCACACGAAGGGCTCGCCGGGCGAGGCGGCCGACAGCGGCGAGCCGCCCAAAGCCTTTGGCGGGGAAGTCGGCGTCGTCTTCGGCAGCCACGCCGACCGTGAGGTCAACACGCAGTTGTACGGCACGAAGGGCGCGCTGTCGTATTACTTCAGCGCGCGCGTGTCGGCCAACGATCTCGGTATCGAGAACCCGACCGGCGATCGCAACGCCATTCACGATCACACGAACCAGACCAACGCGTTCGGCATGATGTCGTATCTGCTCAACGCCGATAACCGCGTGTCGTTCATGTTCGGCACGGCCAACAACCGCTTCCAGATTCCCAACCTGCCGGGCGTCGCACCGTCGTACACGCTCGACAGTGGTGTGATCCCCGACTCGGCCAGCCTGAACGCTCATCAGCAAGAACGTAACGACTTTCAGGTGTTGTCGTGGCAGAGCCATCTGTCGCCGCAGCTCGACACACAGATTTCGTTGTTCCACCGCACAACCCGCGTCGACTACACGCCCGACCCGCTCGGCGATCTGGTCTACAACGGCGTCGCGTCCGACATCAGCCGGCGCAATGAAGCGTACGGCGTGCAGGCCGACAGCAGCTACAAGCTCAACGACCGCCATACGCTGCGCTTCGGCTTGTTCGTGCAACAGGAGCAGTTCAGCGTGAACAATACGTCGAGCGTGTTCCCGGCGGTGGACGGCCAGCAATCGAGCGGCACGCCCTTCACCATCGTGGACAACGCGAGCGATCGCGGCACCACGTACGGGCTCTATCTGCAAGACGAGTGGAAGGCCACCGAGCGCCTGACGATCAACTACGGCGCCCGCTACGACCACGTCAACACGGTGACCGACGAGGGGCAGCTCTCGCCGCGTCTGGGCCTCACGTACGACTTGTCGAGCCGCACCCGGGTGCACGCCGGTTATGCGCGCTACTTCACGCCGCCGGCCACCGAGAAGATCGATACGACCTCAGTCGCCAAATTCCTGAATACGACCAACGCGCTGCCGTCTGATGCCAACACAGCCGTCAAGGCGGAGCGTTCGGACTATTTCGATCTGGGGATTTCGCATCAGTTGACGTCGTCGATCACCGTGGGGCTCGATGCTTACTACCGGCACGTGCGCCATCTTCAGGACGAAGGGCAGTTCGGCAATGCGCTGATCTATTCGACATTCAATTACGACAAGGGGCGCGTGTACGGACTGGAAGGCACGGTCAACTTCCGTCAGGGCAACGTGGGGGCGTATCTGAATGTGTCGGTGTCGCGCGCGATGGGTGAAGGCATTGAGACAGGGCAATTCAACTTCGACGCCGACGAACTCGCCTACATCAACAGCCACTGGGTGCATCTGGATCACGACCAGCAACTGACGGCGTCAGCCGGTGCGTCGTACCAATGGGGCAAGACCCTGTTGTCGACCGATGTTCTGTTCGGCTCGGGCCTGCGTAGCGGCTTTGCCAACACGGGGCACCTGCCGGCGTATTTTCAGGTCAACCTTGGCGTGGGCCAGAAGATCGACCTGCCCGGTCTGGGCTGGTTCGACGCGAAGTTCTCGGTCATCAACCTGTTCGATCGTGTGTATGAGCTGCGCGACGGCACGGGAATCGGCGTAGGCGCGCCGCAGTTCGGGCCGCGCCGCACGTTCTATCTCGCAATGTCGAAGCCGTTCTGAGTGTGACGCCGCCGCTGTCGCTGGCGCTTTTCGTGAGCGGGCGACACGGCGGCGGATGTCGTCGGGCGAGGCTACTTAGCCGGCGGCAGCAACCCGTTCAGGTCATCGAGCGACACCGAGCGCTTGGGCCGATAAACCGCGTCGCCGGTGAGAGGCGGCGGCGGAGCTTCCGGCTTTGCCTGACTCGCCTGCGTGCTCGGCGTACTGGGGACGGTACCCGGCACGGCAGGCGGCGCCGGGGCCCCGTTCGCGACAGGTGGCAGTGATTTGGCCGATTGCGGCGGCTTGGCCGGTGCCGTGGGTGATGCAGGTGATGCAGGCGAAGCGGGTACCGAGGGCGCCACCGGTGCCGCAGCCTTCGGTGACATCGTAATCGTGCCCCGGCTTGGCAGCCGATTGCCCGGATCGAGCGGGAGAATCGGGCAATTGTTGATCATCCCGTCGGTGATGAGCCGGTTGATCAGATCCGTCGCAAACACGCCGCCGCGTTCGAAGTACGACACGTACAGCGTGCCGACGTGGTGCACCTGAAACACGCCACGCCAGACTGACGCGTCGGTGGCGTTGTCGGCCATGTCGGCCACGAAGTCCACACGTATCGGCAAGTTGCCTTGCACGACGCCGCCGTTGGGGCGAACGCGCAACACCACATCCGGGCGGAAATTGTCGATCTCGCGCTGCACGCCGCGCGTGTCGAGCATCAATGTCTGGACCAGACCGAACTGCGATTCGATTTCGCAAGACGCCAGCCGCTGCGTCACTTCCTGACGGAAGCCATTGCCGAAGTCGGCCCCGAAGCGCATCTGGCCGTCGTAAATCACGAAGATCCGGTGAACCTGCGCCTTGTAGTCCGGCGCGCGAACCGATGTGATCTGGGTGGTTGGCGAAATGCAACCGCTCAAGGCGAGCGTGGTGAACGACAAGAGGGCAACGCGCCCCCATCCCCCGTGTTGTGGTGTATTCATCGCAGTCGTGTACGTATTTTTTTGTGCGTCATAGCATACCTCAGCGCGCCATTTTGCCGCCACGTTCGCGTTTCGGTACACTTCGCTAACCGGGCGCGCTCTGTAGAAACGGAATTGCTGCCGCACCGGCGTGGCCAGACCAATGAAACAGGCCACAGGGGGACGCTCCATGCAGAGCGCCGCGATTCCACCGGGGTTTGGCGAGAACGCCTGACCCCAAGTTTTTTGACAGCCGACACAGAACGGCGCTTCTCGCACATGCTCAACCGTCTCTTCGCCGCAACACTCGCGGCCACCCTCAGCGTCCCGGCCCTTGCTCTGGATGCCGAAAAGCTCTACGAAAAGGTCTCGCCCAGCGTCTGGGTCGTCAACACGTTCGGTAAAGACGGCAAGCGCGTCGGTCAGGGCAGCGGTGTCGTTGTCGCCCCGCAGCGCCTCGCCACCAATTGCCACGTGCTTCGTAGTGCCACCAAGGTGGTTGTGCAACGTCGCAACACCACGCATCTGGCAGAACTGGAACTGGTCGATCCCGATCGCGATATTTGCCAGTTGAAGGTAGAAGACATGTCGGCGCCACCCGTCGCGCGCGCGCCGATGAGCTCGCTGCGCGTCGGTCAGAAGGTCTATGCGCTGGGCAGCCCCAGCGGTCAGGAGCTCACCCTCTCGGACGGCATCGTCTCTTCATTGCGCCTCGATAACGCCGACCGTATCGAGATGATTCAGACCTCGGCGCCGATCTCCCCGGGATCGAGCGGTGGCGGCTTGTTCGATGTCGACGGCCGCCTGCTTGGCCTGACCACGCTGGTGCTGGCCGACTCGCGCCACCTCAACCAGAACCTGAACTACGCCCTGCCCGCCAGCTATCTCGACGAGCTTCCCGCGCGCAGCCGCGCCGCCATGGCCGCGCGCGACACGGCGACCTCCCGGGCGGCGGCCGAGAAGCGTGCCGCTGAAACCCGCGAAGCCGCGGCCGGTACGGTGGGCGCCCGGTGGGAATACACCATCACCGATCTCTTCACCGGCGTGAAAAGCCGTGTGGCGCTCGTGGTCGAACGCATCGACGGCGACAAGCTCTACATGAACAATGGCAGCCGTGTCGAGCTGGCCGACGGCAAGTTGCTCGAAATGTCGCAACCGATCCTCGGCGAAATGGACAACTCCATGCCCGCCAACGGCTGGATCAGACCCGACATGAAGCCGGGCCAGACGTGGGAGCTGCAATACGCGCCGCCCGGCACACCCGGCCGCACGTTGCGCTTGAGCGCACGCGTCGCCCCCGAAGAGTCGCTGTTCACCACCGCCGGAAAATTCGAAGTGCAGCGCATCGACTTCGACGGCAATCTGGTCGAGACGCCCACGCGCAATCAGGGCCGCTCGCCGCAATCCACGGCTTACAAGGCCACCATCTGGTACGCGCCGCAGATCAACCGTGTTGTGAAAATGAAGGCGCAAAGCATCGGCCCCTTCGTGCAGATCAACGAAATGATCGAGCTGTCTGCCCAGCCGGGTGGCCAGCGTGCCGTGGCACCGCGTGCGTCGGCCACCGGCGGCAACGCCGATACCGTCGTCACGGGGCCGGGAGCATTGCTTCGTTAAACGTTTTGCCGAACGGCAGCCCGGCGCGCTGATCACGCACCGGGCGCACCACCTCGCACTGCCCCCTCCCTGCCCCTCTGCTTTGCCGGCTTAACGACCGCCAGACTTCCGCCTGAATTCGGTCGTCGTCTCGCCCGCATAGCCCCAGTTATCCGTGTCGACTTCCTCGATCACGATGTGCGTCTTTTCCGGCGCTTTGTCGAGCACACGTTGCAGCGTCTCGGTCACTTCACGAATGACCTGCGCCTTTTGTTCAGCGGTGTTCCCTTCACGGGTAATCCGAATGCTTACGAATGGCATGGTTGGCTCCCGGTTGTCTTAACGGCCTGCGCTGTATCCGCCGTCGACCGGCAGTACCGTGCCCGTGACGAACGCGCCGTTCACCAGATAAGCCACGGCGTCGGCAATCTCTTCGACCTTCGCAATCCGTCCCAGCGGGTGGATACGGCTGAGCGCTTCATGCGTCGACGCCGGGTGCATCGGTGTATCGACAACGCCCGGTGCCACCGCATTGACCGTCACACCGAAAGGCGCCAGTTCGAGTGCTAAGGCGCGGGTCGCCTGATTGAGACCGCCCTTGAGCACTGCGGCCATGAGCGCCGGCACCGCCGTATTTGCCTGCATCGCCACCGCCGCCGTGATGTTGATGATTCGCCCGGCACGACGCTCGCTCATGTGGCGCGCGGCTTCCTGCGAGAAGTAAAGCGTGCCCTTCAGATTCGTATCGATCTGCTCGTCGATCTCGTCCGGCGTGAAGTCAACGAACGGCTTCGCGGCGAAGATGCCGGCGTTGTTCACCAGCACATCCACGTGACCGAATGCCGCGATGGCACTGGCGAGCACCGCCTTTGCCACACCCGGCTCGGCCACGCCGCCCGCCAGCGGCAAAAAGCGTTCACCGGCGTCCAACAGCGCGGCGGTCTGTTCCAACCGCGCCCGGCTGCGGCCCGTGCCGACGACGTTGTAACCGTCTTTCAGAAAACGTTGCGCCAGTCCCAGCCCAATGCCACTGGTGGCGCCCGTGATGACAACCGTCTTGTCCGACTTGCTCATGATGACCCTCTGGAAAAATGCCCTGCCGGTGCATCGCCCTCTGCGAAAGCCCCGCGGGTTGAGAGTCACTTTATTGATGAATCAAGACGCGAAAAACACATGCCGCTACACTTGTCTTTTTACATCGTGTAATGAATATGCAGCGGCAATTCGACGACGTCCTGCTCGGCAGCATCGAACTGTTCTGTTTGGCCGCCGAGGCGGGCAGCTTCACGGCGGCCGCCAATCTGGCGGGTGTAACCCCTGCGGCGGTGAGCCGCTCGGTTGCCCGGCTAGAGCAACGGCTGGGCGTGCGCCTGTTCGTGCGGTCCACCCGCAGCATTCGGCTGACCGAAGGCGGCACCGCCTATTTCGAGGAATGCCGCACCGCGCTCGCCCTGCTGACCGAGGCAGAGCGCCGCGTCTCCGGCGCGCAGGTCCAGCCCTCGGGCACGGTACGGATCAGCGTGCCGACCACCTACGGCCACTACCGATTGCTGCCGCTACTCCCCGCCTTTCGCGCGAAATACCCGCTGATTAAGCTTCATGTGCAGGTCAGTAACCACAACGTCGACCTGCACGAGGAGCGTTTCGACTTTGCGATTCGTTTTCGTGCCCAGCCCGAATCGAGTCTGGTTGCGCGCCATCTCGAAGACGCCGCGCTCGTCGTCGTCGCGCACCCCGGCTATCTGAAACGTGCGGGCACACCCAAGACGCTTGCCGATCTTGCCGATCACGATTGCATTGAGTTCGATCTGCCGAGTACTGGCCGGCCGATTCCGTGGCTCTTTCGCGAGGCGGGTAACGACGTGGAATACGCCGCACAAGGCAGCTACCGGTGTGCCGACGACGTGCTCTCGGGCGTGACGCTGGCCCAAGCCGGTGCCGGGCTGTTCCAGACTTACCGCTTCATCGTGGAAGAGGATCTCGCCACCGGACGGCTGGTGGAGGTACTCGCCGATCTCGGCGGCCGGTCGCGCCCGGTCAGCCTGATGTATCCGCATGGCAAGACGCTGCCGTCGCGCGCCCGAGTCTTTGTCGACTACTTGCTCGATGCCTTGGCCGAGACACGCAAACCCCCAGCGGCCGGCGGCAGCCGCCGACGTCGGTCAACGCCTTGACGGCGTGCCCAGCGTCTCGTCGAGGAATGCCATCAGCGCCTGTAGCCGCGCAGTCCGGCCACGCCGTGTCGGCACCAGCAAGGTCACCGGCGCGCTGTCGAAGGTCCAGTCGGCCAGCACGCGAACCAGCGTGCCTGCCGCGACGGCCTCGCGCGTGTCCCACTCCGAACGAAGCACCAGCCCCAACCCCTGCTCCGCCCACTCGCGCGCCACACTCCCGTCGTTGCTCGTATAGGCAGGCACCACACGCACACTGTCGCGTGCAGTGGTTCGAGAGCTGCGCGCGCCCTTCGCCACGCCCGGTCGCCGAAAGCGCCACAGCGTTACGTCCTCATCGTTCTCCCGAATGCAGATACATCGATGACGCAGCAGATCGTGCGGCTCGGCAGGGGTACCGAAGCGGCGCAAGTACGCCGGGCTTGCGCACAACCAGCGCGCATTCGGTGCCAGCGGACGCGCAATCCATGACGAATCCCGCACCGCGCCCACATGAATGACGGCATCGGAATCGTGCTTGTCGGGCCACGGCGTCTCGCGCAGGTCCAGCTGCAAATGCAGATCGGGATGCAACTGGGCAAAGCGCGCCAGTGCCGGGGCAACGTGATGACGCCCGTAGCCGAACGGGGCCGCAACCCGCAACGTGCCGGTCAGCCGGCTGTCGTCGCGCCGAAACGATTCGGGTAACGCGTCGAGTTGCGCAAGCAACGCCGCCCCCTCGCGAGCGAAGCGTTCGCCCTCTGCGGTCAGGCTCAATTGGCGTGACGTGCGCGTGGCGAGCGCAAGGCCCAATGTGGCTTCGAGCTTACGCAAGCGAGCCGACAACGCGGGCGGCGTCACGTTGAGCAATCGGGCCGCTGCACTGAGCGATGGCGCCTGTGCCAGCGCTTCGACGAGCCGTAGGTCTTCGATCTGGATCATTAACCTGTGCTTAAGCATTGATGTTCCGGAATTTAACCACGGGTAACGGTATCGTTTCTACACTTAAGGCCAGTGACGATGCCGTCAACCGTCTTCCCTCATCGAAAACCCAACGACAAAAGGCCCCCGAATGCCCACTCACGACGCTTCCACTCCCGCCGCTTGGCCGCGTGCCGTCTTGTTCGACCTGCTCACCGCGTTGCTCAACTCGTGGACCGTATGGAACACCGCCGCAGGCAGCGAAACCGCTGGCCGCGCGTGGCGCGCCGAGTACCTGCGCCGCACCTACGGCTGCGGGGCTTACGTGAGCTACGAGCGACTGGTGCGCGAGGCCGCCGAACACGTCGGCCTGCCGGCCTCTGCGCCGGAAGCCCTCGAAGCGCAATGGGCCACGCTGCCCGCTTGGGACGGCGCCCGCGAATTGCTTCAGGCGCTGCGCCCCCATTGCAAGCTGGCGGTGGTCACGAACTGCTCTGACCGGCTGGGCCGGCAAGCGGCCGACCTGCTCGGGATCGACTGGGACGTGGTTGTGACCTCGGAACAAGCTGGGTTCTACAAACCCGATCCGCGTCCGTACCGGTTGGCCCTCGCACAGCTGGGGGTATCCGCCGACGAAGCCGCCTTCGTTGCGGGCTCCGGTTACGACCTGTTCGGCACGTCGGTGGTCGGCATGCGCACGTTCTGGCATAACCGCATCGGCCTGACCTTGCCGGAAGGCGCGCCGTCGCCCGAGCGCGAAGCCCCCACACTCGATCCCGTGTTGCCGTGGCTGCGCACGTTCGGCGCAACGGATTGAGGAGACCCGTCATGACGACCATTCAAGAGACGACGCCTGCGGCCCTCACCTTGCAGACGCTGGAAACACCGGCTGCTGTCATCGACGTACCGCGCATGCAGCACAACATTCGCCGCATGCAAGACCGGATGAACGCACTGGGCGTGCGCTTTCGACCGCACGTGAAGACGAGCAAGTGTTCGCAAGTCGTGCAGGCGCAGATCGCCGCCGGTGCGGCGGGCATTACCGTCTCCACGCTCAAGGAAGCCGCGCAATTCTTCGACGACGGCGTGACCGACATTCTCTATGCCGTCGGCATGGTGGCGAGCAAGCTCCCCGCTGCGTTGGCATTGCGTCGCCGTGGTTGCGATCTGAAGATCATCACCGACAGCGTCGCGTCCGCACAGGCCATCGTCGCATTCGGCGCGGAGTACGGCGAAACCTTCGAGGTGTGGATCGAGATCGACACGGACGGCCACCGTTCCGGTATTCGCCCGGACGAAGCCGCCCTGCTCGATGTAGGCCGCGTGCTGCATGAAGGCGGCGCAACGCTGGGCGGCGTGATGACGCACGCTGGCTCAAGCTACGAACTCGACACCCCCGAAGCCCTCGCGGCGATGGCGGAACAAGAACGCTCGGGATGCGTGCTCGCGGCGACTCGCTTACGCGATGCAGGACTGCCCTGCCCGGTCGTCAGCGTGGGTTCGACACCCACGGCACTGGCGGCCACGCATCTGGAAGGCGTGACCGAAGTGCGCGCGGGCGTGTATGTCTTCTTCGATCTCGTCATGCACAACATCGGCGTCTGCACGACCGACGAGTTGGCGCTCTGCGTGCTCACCACGGTGATCGGTCATCAGGCGGACAAGGGCTGGGCGATCGTCGACGCGGGCTGGATGGCGATGAGCCGCGACCGGGGCACGTCAAAGCAGAAGCGCGACTTCGGCTACGGACAGGTGTGCCGTGTCGACGGCACGGTCGTGCCGGGCTATGTGCTGAGCGGCGCCAATCAGGAGCATGGCGTGCTCTCGCGCGAAGGCGATGCCGATCCCGACATCGTGTCGCGCTTCCCCATCGGCACGTTGTTGCGCATTCTGCCGAATCACGCCTGCGCTACCGGCGCGCAATTTCCCGGCTATCACGCCATCGATCCCCACGCCGATACCGGCACATGGTCACGGCTTCACGGCTGGTGATCTAAAGCGAATCGGGATGCTTATGCGACTACCCCGCATAACGTTTCCCGATTTGCTTCGTTCCCTACGCTGCCCTGCAATGCCAAGCTGAACGGCTTCGCCTCATACCGGATCGCCAAGCGATGGCGCCAACCGGTTTGTTGCGCGGCCAATTTTCGTCTGCTTGCACTGGAGCGCACCCATGAGCGTAGAAGTCATCGGCATGATCACGGCGGCCCCGGGCTCCGAAGTCGACCAACCGTCCGGCGCTGCCGTCGACCCGGCCTTCGTCACACGGATGGCGCAAGCGCATGAGACCGCCGGGTTCGACCGTGCCCTCATCGGGTACTTCTCCAACGGCCCGGAAGGGTCCATCGTGAGCAGCTATGTGGCCGCCGCCACGCAACGCCTCGGCATTCTGCTGGCCTACCGCCCCGGTGTAATTGCAGCGCCGCTGGCCGCTCGCCAACTGGCAACCCTCGACCAATTCTCGCGGGGACGCGTCGCGCTCAACGTGGTGTCCGGCGGCAACGACGCCGACCTGCGCCGCGACGGCGACTTCCTCGAACACGATGCGCGGTATGCGCGCACCGACGAATATCTCGACGCCCTGAAGCGCATCTGGACCGCCGATGCGCCCGTCGATTTCGAAGGCAAGCATTACCGCTTCGAACAAGCCTCGCCTGCGGTGAAAACGTGGCGCCAACCGCATATCCCGATCTACTTCAGCGGCGCGTCCGAAGCGGCCATCGATGTGGCGGCGCGCCATGCCGATACCTACATGCTGTGGGGTGAACCGCTCGACGCCGTTGAGCAGTTGATCGGCCGCGTGCGCACGGCCGCGCAGAAATACGGCCGCACGCCGCGCTTCTCGATCTCGTTCCGCCCGATCGTTGCCGACACCGAAGCCGAGGCATGGGCGCGCGCAGACGAAGTGCTGCGGCAGGTCAAAGCCACCCGTGCGAGTCTCGGCCTGCATGTGGAAGCCCCCGAGAACGTCGGCTCGCAACGCCTGCTGGCTGCCGCGCAACAAGGCAACGTGCTCGACGAACGCCTGTGGATGGGCGTCGCCAAAGCGACCGGCGCACGGTGGAATTCCACGGCGCTGGTTGGCACGCCCGAGCAGGTGGCGCATGCACTCGGACGCTATTACGAACTCGGCGTGGACACGTTCCTCATTCGCGGCTTCGACCCGCTGGGCGACACGATCCGCTACGGCGGAACGCTGATCCCGGCAATTCGCAGGCACACTGCTGGCCTCGCTGGCGCTGCTGGCGTGCGCCGCGCCGCCTGATTTTCTTCCCCCTCTCTTGCTCTATACAGGTGTCATGATGCTGTTGCGTTGGATTCGCCGCGCCCGCTTTGCCCTCCCCGCACTCTCGTTAGTCGCGCTCGCCGGTATGCATACGTCTGTCGCTATCGCGCAGACCGCGCAACCGGTCACGTTGCGTATTGGCGATCAGAACTACTACAACGTGCGCGCGTCCATCGAGGCCTCCGGCGCGTTGGAAGGCGCGAACTATCAGGTTGAATGGAAACACTTTCAGTCCGCGGCACCCGTCGCCGAAGGGCTGAACGCCGGTGCGCTGGATCTCGGCTTTCTCGGTGACTCCGGCTTCCTGTTTCTCGCTGCCAAAGGGGCACCAGTCAAGCTGATTGCCGTCTCTCGCCAGAACCCGGACACCATCGCGCTGCTCGTACCGAAGGATTCGCCGGTCAAGTCGATTCAGGACCTCAAAGGCAAGAAGGTGGCCTACTGGCCCGGCGCATGGAGCCAGCAACTGACGCTGCGCGCGCTTGAGAAAGCGGGCCTGCCGACGGACTACGTGCAGTTCGTCAAACTGATGCCGGTGGACGCGGCCGTGGCGTTGCCGAACGGCGCCATCGACGCCTTCCCGGTCTGGGAGCCGTACATCTCGCAGCAAGTGGTGCATAACGGCGCACGCGCCGTGATCACCGCGCGCAATCTGATGCCGGGTCTGAGCAGCGTGGCCGCCTATGCACCGTCAGTGACCGAGAAACGCGCGGCCATCGCCGACTTTCTCGTGCGTCTGCAAAAGGCCCGTGCTTGGGTCGAGACACACAAGGAGGCTTACGCCGATCAGTGGGCGAAGAAAGCCGGGCTGGATCGCGATGTCGCCCGTCACTGGATCGGACAAGCGGGCATGACCGTCGAAGCGATCGACAAACAGGCCGTCGCCGACTATCAGGGCACCAGCGACTTCCTGACGCAAACCGGCGCGCTGCCTAACCGCTTCGATGTGAGCAAGGTGGTCGATACGTCGTTCACGCAGGTATTGCAAGCGCAAGGACAAGCCTCGCGTCAGACGGCTGCGCGCTGAAGCGCACGCGCATGCCGTTCAACGGCAACCGAGATCTTTGAGATAGGCGCAGAACATGCGCGATACCCCGCCGGCGTAGACGTCGATCTCCGCCGGCGTTCTCGGGGTCTCGGAAAATTTTTTACCCACGGCGGACAACGTGTCGCCGATCAAATCTCCCGCCAACGCCCGCGTCTCCTCCGACGCTTTCGGCAGCACTTCCGCCATGAATTTGCGGATCAGACTATCGCCCGACGCACGGGCCGCATGCGCTTCCGGCGCATCGCGATAGAGCGGCGCGGCGTCGTTGAGCGCAACACGGGCCTGCGCCTCGTCGCACTCGGAGCGAATGAATGCATGCACCATCACGTGCAGACGCTCCAACGGCGGCACCGCCCGGTCTTCGAGAATGCGACGCAGCATGTCGCTCGTCTGCTCCCACTCGTCGCTTTGCAGGCGGAACAGAATCGCCGCCTTGTTCGGGAAGTACTGATACAGCGACCCCACGCTGACCCCTGCTTTCTCGGCAACCCGCGCGGTCGTGAACCGCTGCGCGCCCTCCTTCGCCAAAACCTGAATCGCCGCCTCGAGAATTGCTGAAACCAGCTGCGACGAGCGCGCCTGTTTTGGCTGTTTTCGCGAGGAAATACGGGCGTTTCGGGGTTCGGTCATGAGCGGACTCGCAATGCGAATAGGAAATGTGACGAATTCGTCGCATTATAGACGCACTGTCTCTCACACGAAGGTTTTGCCATGACGACACTGACTGAATCCCCGCTCGCGCCTTTGCTGGAGCGGCTTTTTACGGAAGCCGATGCTACGGCGCGCGCGATTGACTGGGACGCCCTCGATGGCCCCGACGGCAGCATCTCCCGCTTGATGAGCAGCCGCACCGAGTATCTCGAGCTTTACTCGCGCATGAAGGACTTCCCGCTGCCGGTGTCGCGCGAGACCGGCCGCATGCTCTACATGCTTGCACGCAGTTGCCGTGCCACGTCGATCGTGGAGTTCGGCACATCGTTCGGCATCTCGACGCTGCATCTGGCTGCGGCGCTGCGCGACAACGGCGGCGGTCTGCTCATTACCAGCGAGTTCGAGCCCTCGAAAATTGCGCGTGCGCAGGCCAATCTCGTGGCGGGTGGTCTCGACGATCTGGTGGAAATTCGCGCGGGCGATGCGCTGCAAACGCTGGGTACTGACCTGCCCGGCAAGATCGATCTGGTGCTGCTGGACGGCGCCAAACCGCTCTACCCCGACATTCTTCGACTACTTGAGCCGCGACTGCGCCCCGGCGCATTGATCGTGGCGGATAACGCCGATTCGAGCCCCGAGTATTTGGCCCGCGTCCGCTCGCCGGAGCATGGCTATCTCTCCGTGCCGTTCGGTGGCGACGTGGAGTTATCACAGCGCCTCGGCGCATAAGGGTCATCAAATGAACGTATTCGTCACAGGCGCCACGGGTTGGGTCGGCGCGACGGTTGTGCAGGAATTGCTCGCTGCGGGTCATCATGTGACCGGTCTGGCGCGCTCGGACGACAAGGCCGCCGCGCTGGTGGTAACCGGCGCACACGTGGTGCGCGCGTCGCTGGACGATCTGGATGTGTTGCGCGCCGCAGCCGGTGCCGCCGATGCCGTCATCCACACGGCGTTCAATCACGACTTCTCGAAATTTGCGGAGAACGCCGCGCAAGACCAGCGCGCCATCGAAGCCATGGGTGAAGCATTGCTCGGTTCGGCACGCCCGCTTGTCGTCACCTCCGGGCTCGCACGTCTCGCGCCCGGACGACTCGCCAACGAGGCAGACGTCCCAAGCGCGGACTTCGTGCGCAAGTCGGAAACGACAGCGAGGTCGTTGGCCGAGCGCGGTGTGCGCGCCGTCACCGTGCGTCTTGCGCCCACGGTGCACGGCATCGGCGATCACGGATTCATTCCGATACTGATTCGGTTGGCACGTGAGACGGGCGTGGCTGCCTATCCCGGCGACGGCAGCAACCGTTGGGCGGCAGTGCATCGCCTCGATGCCGCGAAGGTGTTCCGGCTGGCGATTGAACAAACTGCGCCGGCATCGGTGTATCACGCCGTCGCGGAGGAAGGCGTGACGATGCGCACCATTGCCGAAGCCATCGGACGCGGCCTCGGTTTGCCCGTCGCCTCGCGTGGGCGGGAACACTTCGGCTGGTTCGCGGACTTCGCCAGTGCGGATATGGCGGCATCCAGCGACGTCACCCGCGCCGCACTCGGGTGGCAACCGGCAGCCCCCGGCCTGCTGGATGATCTGGCGCAACCGGAGTACTACCGCGCGTAACGGAACGGGTGCGGGCTCACGCGCTCGCCTCCGATAGAAAGGCGCGAGGCATGCCGCACCTACTTCATGCCGCATGCCCCGCGCCACCCACGACTACCGTTTCCGTTTTACCGGCTGGCCTTCGGCACGACGTTCAGCGCGGAACCCGCCTTGAACCACTGAAGCTGCACGTCGCTGTAGCTGTGCTTCAACTGCACGGTTTCCTGAGTGCCGTCGCTGTGATGCAGCACGCACTCGACGTTTCGACCGGGCGCAAGGTCGGCCAGACCCAGCAAATCGACCCGGTCGTCGGCACGCACGCGCTCATAGTCGTCCGGGTCGGCAAAGGTCAGCGCCAGCAGCCCCTGCTTCTTCAGGTTCGTCTCGTGAATCCGCGCGAAACTGCGTGCGATGACGGCCATGCCGCCCAGCAATCGCGGCGAGAGCGCTGCATGCTCGCGGCTGCTGCCTTCGCCGTAATTGAAGTCGCCCACGATGACCCACGGCACGCCGGCTGCCCGATATGCGCGCGCCGCTTCTGCGGGTGTGACGTCCTGCGCGCCGCTCAGCAGGTCGATCGTGCGCCCGGTCGCGCCGGTGAACGCGTTCGTCCCGCCGTTCAGCAAGTTGTCGCTGAAGCGTTCAAGGTGACCGCGCAGCTTCAACCACGGACCGGCCGGCGAAATATGGTCCGTGGTGGTCTTGCCCCGCGTCTTGATCAAGATAGGCATGCCCTTCGGGTCGCGGCCATTCCACGCCGGCCACGGCTTGAGCACCTGAATGCGCTCGCTCTTCGGATCGACGCTGACTTCGACCTTCGTGCCATCGTCGGGCGGCGCAATGTAATGCGTCGCGCCGCGGGTGAAACCTTGCGACGGCACTTCGGGGGCGACCGCCGGCGGCGTCAGACGGAATGGCTTGCCGTCGGCACCGGTCAGCGTGTCGTGTTGCGGGTCGAAAGAAATACGGCCTGCCAGTGCCCATGCAGTGACGATTTCCGGGCTGGCGATCAGGTTCACCGTATTGGGTGAGCCGTCGTTGCGACGCGGGAAATTGCGGTTGTAAGACGTCACGATGGTGTTCGGTGCTGCCACGGCTGCCGACTCGCGCCGCCACTGGCCGATGCACGGGCCGCAAGCGTTCGCAAGCACTGTTCCGCCCATCGCGGCGAGTGTGTCGAGTTGACCGTCGCGCGCAATTGTCGCTCGGACTTGTTCCGATCCCGGCGTGACCATGAACGGCACGGCAGCCTTCACGCCATGTGCATGCGCCTGCTTCGCCACATCGGCGGCACGGCTCATGTCTTCATACGACGAGTTCGTGCAGCTGCCGATGAGCGCCGCCGACAGGGCGTCGGCTTCGACATCATGCGCGGCCAGTCCGTCACCCGGCTTCGCCTGCTTCATTTGCGCCGCGAGTTGCGACACCGTGCGCGCGCGATCCGGCGAATGCGGACCGACGACGTGCGGTTCCAGCGTCGACAGATCGATGCGCACGACGCGGTCGTAGAAACGCTCCGGATCGGCTTCGACCGCAGCATCCGGGGCCAGCAACGACAGATTCGCCTCGATCACCGGCACCAGATGGGCGCGGCCGCTCGCACGCAGATACGTCAGCATGCGTTCGTCCGCCGGGAACATCGATGTCGTCGCCCCCAGTTCAGCGCCCATGTTGGTGATGGTCGCCTTGCCGGTCGCGCTGATCGTGCGGGCACCCGGGCCGATGTATTCCACGATGGCGTTTGTGCCGCCCGAGACGGTCAGTTCGCCGGCGACACGCAAAATCACATCCTTCGGTGCGGTCCAGCCACTCAACTCGCCCGTGAGATACACCGCAATACGCTTGGGATTGAGCACTTCCCACGGCAGGCCAGCCAGCGCCTCGACGGCGTCCGCGCCGCCAACACCGACCGCGCATGCGCCGAGGCCACCGGCATTGGGTGTGTGTGAATCGGTGCCGATGATGAGTGCGCCGGGAAACGCGTAGTTCTCCAGCACCACCTGATGGATGATGCCGGCGCCCGGTTCCCAGAAGCCCAGCCCGTAACGAGCGGCAGCGCTGCGCAGAAACGCATAGACCTCGCGGTTCTCATCGACCGACGCCCGCAGATCGGCACGGCCTTCGACCCGCGCCTGAATCAAGTGGTCGCAATGAATGCTGGCAGGTACGGCGACACGGTCTCGCCCCGTCTGCATGAACTGGAGCATGCCGGTCTGCCCGAGCACGTCCTGAAACACGACGCGGTCGACCATCAGCGCGAGGTAGCTCTTGCCCGGCACGAGCGGCTGATTGTCAGGGTCGGCCAGATGGCTGAACAGCACCTTCTCTGCCAGCGTGAGCGGATGGCCAAGCCGTTGACGGACGATAGCAAGCTTGTCGTCCATGGCCGCATAGAGACGCGTGAGCGTCTCCGCAGAAATGAATTGAGACATCGATCACTCCTTTTCTAAGCTTTTCTAACTGCATTTGTGGGGTGGGTGGGTGCGATCGCAGGACGGATTCTGAAACGCTCAGCAATTCCCGTAAAATGAATTTATCTTTCCGATTACTCAATTTTTCTTATGAAAATCGACATCCTCGGCGTGCAGGCCTTTGTCGCGATTGCCGATCGCGGTGGCTTTCAGAGCGCAGCCGATGTGCTCTCGGTAACGCAGACCGCCATCACGCAGCGGTTGCGCAAGCTGGAGGACTATCTGGGCGTCATGCTCTTCGAGCGCACCACGCGATCGGTGTCGCTTACGCAGATCGGGCGGGATTTTCTGCCGCAGGCGCGGCGCCTGCTCGATGAGCTTTCCGATGCGCTCACCGAAATCAAAGAGAGCGGCCAAGCCGCTCGTGGCGATGTGGCGATCGCGTGTGTGCCGACGGCGGGTGTGCAGTTTCTGCCGAGCATTTTGCAAACCTATGCGCAGCGATTTCCGCATAACCGCGTGCGCGTGCTCGATCACTCGTCAGTGGCAGTGACTGACGCCATCCTGCGGCGAGAGGTCGAATTCGGCATTCATATCGCGGGACCGGGGCACAGCGATCTGGTAGGTCTGCCGGTAGCAGAAGATCAATTCGTACTGATCTGCCACGAAAAGCACCCGCTCGCCCGCCGCCGTCGCGTGCCTTGGCGCAGTCTCTCGCCATACCCGTTGATCTTTGCCGGACAAGTGAGCGCCAATCGTTCGCTGCTCGATGGCGCGTTGACCGACGTGAATCTGCAACCGCACTTCGAAGTGCAGCGCAGTTCGACGGCCGTGGGGATGGTGGCAGAAGGTGTGGCTGCGGCAGTGGTGCCGCGACTGGCGATCCAGAAAGGCGCGTATCCACACATACGCGTCGTCGATCTGGTCGAGCCGGTGATTGCGCGTACGCTCGTGCTCGTCACGCGACGAGGAGCGCAGCTATCGCCTGCGGCGCAGGCGCTTTACGATTTGATCGTCGCGAGCACCGCGCCGCATTAGATGCGGAAGAAGCGTGAATGAAGCGTGAATGAAGCGTCCCCAAGCGTTGCGCCCGGGGACGTTTTGAAAAACTTCAGCGCGCCGGCACGATACCGTGCTGCGCCATCAACGTCAGATTGCCGCCCATGCGTGGGTCTTTGAACGGCGCGAACGCGTGCATGGCGTCGTAGCGCTCAGGGTGCGGCGAACGAAGACGGTAAAACTCCACCCATCCGCTCGATCCGCGCGGTTGCGCGGTCTCCTGCACCGCCCCCGACTGTGCGTTGAACCACGCCGGATCGCGATAGCCATCGGCCACACGGGCAGCCAGCAACTCGATCGCGCCTTGCCGATACGCATACCAGTCGTCGCCGTGTAGCCGGGCCATTTCTGCCATCAACACCAACGGCGCCGTGGCGTAGTCGTGATAGTGAAGTGCACGACGCTTGCGGGCCATTTCCATTGGCAGGCTGCCATCTGGCTGAATGGCGTCGATACCGGTGCGGTAAATGCCTTGCGCCGTCGCCAGCAACGCGTCGTCGCGCGTGGCGAGCGCCGTCGCCATGATGCCCACACCCGTCCAGTAGTAGTGATTGTTGCGCTTGTGTTTCGGGTCGTTCCAATAAGCGAGATTCGCGCTCGACAACTGACGCAACCACGACTCGATCACCTCCCGCTGCTGCGGCGTGGCCAATGCCTGCGTGCGCAGATACGCGATGGCGGCAGCACCATGCGTCCATTGGCGCATGTAATCGGACTGGTCGTTATTCACATGAATCATCTGGCCCAGCATCGCGCCGCTGTTGGCCCACGCTTCCAGCCATGAAAGCGTGCAACGCCCGTCAGCCTCATTGCCCTTACCTGCCGAGTTGGCATAAGCGTCGGTCATCTTGGCGATTTGTGCCGTGAAGTCGTTCAGTGGCTTCACGGCCGCTTCGTTCTGCGCCTGAAGCTGTGGGTCGATTTGCGAACTGGCCTTGTCGGTGTAGTAGCCCAGCGCCCGGATGTCGGGGTTGCCCGGCGGCGGCGCAGGGCACTCGTGCGGCGCGGCGAAAGCGCTGAGGTGAACTGTCATGGTGAATGCGCCTGCGATGACCGCCGTGAGCAGGCGTCGTTGACTGATGCGTTGATGTTTCATGCGTCCCTTTACCGTTGACTCTGCCCTGCCTGCGCGAGCATCCACTCGCGAAAGTGCTGCAAGGCCGTGCGTTGCTGCAACCGCTCTCGCGGGTAACACAGGTAGTGGCCGTGATGCGGCACGTCGACCCCGGCATCGACCGGCTCGACCAGACGCCCCGCCGTCAGCGCCTCGCGTGCGAGAAACGCGGGCACCATGCCCACGCCCATTCCCGCCTCGGCCGCCTGAAGCAGTACCGAGTACTGCTCGAAGCGCGGCCCGGTGCGCTGCGCCTGCTCGCCTACGTCATGACAACGCGCCCACGTTCCCCAGACATCTTCGGCCTGACTGTGCACCAGACGCGGCGCACGCGCGACGTCGGCCACGTCCGTCAACGGGTAACGCTCGAGAAACGACGGCGCACAGACCGGCACGAAGCTACGCCCGTCTAGATAGTCGCTCACCACCCCTTCCCACGTGCCGTCGCCGTAACGAATGGCAGCGTCCAGCGAGAACGGAAACGCGTCGCCATGCGACAAATGACGGCTGAAGCTCAGCGTCACACCCGGCGTTTTCTCCAGAAAGTCGGGGAGTCGCGGAATCAGCCACTTCGTCGTAAACGTCGGCACGCTCGCAATGGTCAGCAGGTCGCTTTCCCCGCGAGAGGTCATCAGTTCCAGCGATGCATTACCGATCTCGCGCAAGGGCTCGGCCACGCGCTCATGATAGCGGCGCCCGGCATCGGTCAGTGTCAGATTTCTGCCCTCCCGAACGAACAGCGGCGTGGCCACCAAGGCCTCCAACGCCGCGATCTGGCGGCTTACGGCGCTGGGTGTCAGACCCAGCTCACGGGCAGCACGAGAAAAATTCAAGTGTCGCGCAGCACTCGCGAACGCGAGCAATTCAGCGACGTTGGGATAGCAATGACGTAGCGCAGGCATAGGGCTGGCAAGGGTTTCGAGGAAATGGCAGCGTCGGGCGCAACGCCGTCGACTGTTCCGTTTTCGCACAGAACGATGCCCGATTTGTGTGTTTTCTTCATGACGATGACACGTCCCGCCGCGACACTGGCGCCCAATGCAAAACCTGTCGCCCGCCCTTTTGGTAAGGGAAATAAAGGCTTCAGCGTCGCCGCAACCCTTTTGTCATGACCTGCCGACCAAGTTCACCCGATGTCCGACGTCCACATTGAGCGCCTCGCCCGATCTGTGCCATCCCGGCACAGCCCCGCCCCTGCCGACGCAGGTCAGGCGGGACGCGCGCCGCAGCGCTCACGCACCAGCGTATTGCTGTGGATCGTGCGGGCCGTTGCCGCCCTGTTTCTCATCTACCTGTGCCTGCCGGTACTTCTGCTGCTCGTAGGCGCGTTTGGTCAGGCGTGGACCAATACCGTGCTGCCGACGGGCTTCACGCTGCATTGGTTTGCCGAACTGGCTGGTGACCCGTCGTTCCGGCGTGCGTTCTCCACGAGCCTCATCGTCGCCCTGAGTTGTTGCGTGATGACGGCATTGGTCGGTCTGCCGCTCGCGTATGCGTTACATCACCGTTCGCGTACCGGCCGGGGCGCGATTGCGCGCCTCGTGACACTGCTGCCGGTGGCCGTGCCGGCGCTGACGCTCGGCTTCGGTTACATCGCGGTGTTCAGCGGCGACACGCTGCCGTGGCTCGGTTCGCTCTGGCTGCTCGTGTTGGCGCATACCGTGCTGACGCTGCCGTATCTCACGCAAACGCTGCTTGCCGACCTGCGCCATCTCGACATCGCGCGTCTCGAAGACTGCGCAGCGACGCTCGGCGCCTCGCCGCTCAAACAGTTTCTGACCGTCGCTGTGCCGAACCTGACACATAGCCTCGTCGCCGGGCTGGTGATGGTTGCGGCGCTGTCGATCGGCGAATTCCAGATTTCCAATCTCATCGCGGGTTTCCGCTACCGCAATTACCCGGTGGTGCTGCTTCAGGCGTTCTACGGTGCCACCGGTTTTGCCTGCGCCGCGACCGTCGTGCTGCTCGTGCTCGCGTTGATCGCGACCGGTGCGTCGATCGTTGCGGCATCCCGCCAGAAGGTCAGTTCATGAGTCTTACTCTCGAAAACGTCAGTTTCCGCTACGCGGGTGCACCGCAAGGGCTCGACGACGTCAGCCTGCAAGTGCGTCAGGGCGAATTGCTGGCCGTCATGGGCCGAAGCGGCTCGGGCAAGTCGACGGTGCTTCGGCTCGTCGCAGGGCTGCTCGACGGCTATCGCGGCCGCATCGCCATCGGCGGTGAAGACGTTGCGGGCGTGCCGGTCTGGAAACGTCAGGTCGGCATGGTGTTTCAGCAATACGCGCTGTTCCCGCACCTCACCGTGCTCGATAACGTGGCGTATGGCCTGCGCATGCGCGGCATCATTGCCGCCGAGCGCCAACGCATCGCGCTGGAAATGCTCAACCGCGTAGGACTGGCGGATTGTGCGTTGCGCCGTCCCGCGTCGTTATCGGGCGGACAGCAACAACGAGTTGCGCTGGCGCGCGCGCTGGCAGTGTCACCCCGTGTTTTGCTGCTCGACGAACCGCTTGCCGCGCTCGACGCCGGCATTCGCCAGCAGTTGCGCGATGAGATTCGCGCGTTGCAACAGGCAAGCGGCGCCACCACGCTGATCGTGACGCACGACCGCGACGAAGCGCTGAGCCTCGCCGACCGCGTGGCCGTGATCGATGGCGGACGCCTGTTGCAGATCGATACGCCGCAACGCCTCTACGATGCCCCCGCCTGCGCCACGGTCGCCAGTTTCACCGGTCTGTCGACCGTATTGCCTGCGCGTGTGGTACGCCCAGGCGCCGTCGATGTCGGCTTCGCAGAATTGCTGGCCGATACCGGTGCATGGCGCACCGGCGACGCCGTCAACTTGCTGGTTCGTCCGGAGCATGTCGACGCCGATCCGCCGCTGCATGCGATCAATCGACTGGCCGGCCGTGCAGGCGCAGTGCGCTTCTTCGGCGCGACCTGCCGCTACGACTTTCTGCCGAATGGTGCCACCACGCCGCTATTGGGCGAGCATCGCCGGCCCGCCACACACGCCGTGGCGCTCGACCCGGCGCAGCTTCGGGTGTTGCCCCCGGCGTCGAAATGACTTCCCCGATTTCCTTACCCCATGCCCCCGATGGAGCAATGTCGATGATTCGCCTCACCCCTTCGCCGCGCCTACTGTCTCGTGCCGTCCTGCCGGCCCTCTCCACGCTGGCCGTCTCGTTCGCCCTGCTCGCAGGCACGACCGCTGCCGTGCACGCACAAACGCCAAGCAACGCGCCGCTGTACCCCGGTGAAACGGAGTTGTACGCCAAGGCCGCCGACGAAGGTCTCGTCGTGTCGTTCGACACGGGCCCCGAGTGGGCCAACTGGAAGGCGCTGTTCGCCGAATTCCGCAAGCGTTATCCGAAGGTGGAGATCACTTACAACGATATCGGTTCGGCCGCGACGGTGGTCTCGCTCGACAAGGCACGCCGCCGTCCGCAGGCCGATACGGCCTACTATTTCGCCGGTTCCGCACTCGATGCCGTGCAGAAAGACGTAGTGGCCCCGTTCAAGCCGATCAACTTCGACACGTTGCCCAAAGTGTTTCGCGACAACGACGGCCGCTGGTTCACGATTCACTCGCTCAACATCGCGTTTCTCGTGAACACGAAGCTGGTGAAGCACGTGCCGCAGTCGTGGGCCGACCTGCTCAAGCCGGAATACAAGAACGCGGTGGTCTATCTCGACCCGCGCTCGACGGGTCAGGGACAGGTCGCGGTATTTGCTGCGGCGTATGCGTTCGGTGGCAACGTGGACAACCCGAAGCCGGGTGCCGAGTTCTTCGGCAAGCTGCGTGAGGCCGGCAATGTGATGCGTGTGGAAGGCACCACGCCTTACGCCAAGTTCGTGAAGGGCGAGATCCCGATTTTGATCGGTTACGAGAACGACGGCCTGAAGGCGAAGTACACCGACGGCATGGGCGACGCGGCGCAAGTCGTGATTCCGAAGGAAGCCAGTGTGTCGGCCCCGTACGCCATCAGTCTGGTGAAGAACGGCCCGAATCCGGACGCCGCCAAGCTGTGGCTGAACCTGATCATGAGCCCGGTCGGTCAGGCGTTGTTCGCACAGGGCTATGTGCGCCCGGCCGTGCCCGGCGTGCCGCTCTCGCCGGAAATGCGCGCGCGCATGCCGGACGCGCCGCAAGTGCATCCGCTCGACGTCGTGCGTGCTGCTGCCCAAAAGGCGGAAGTCGATCGCCTGTGGGCGGCGGCGGCACTCGCCAAGTGAGAGCGCACGAAATGACTTCCGCCCGCGCCAATCCGGTCCCGGCTAACGAGACCGCCGCCGAAGGCCCTCGTGGGGTGCTCGCCCCGCGTGGCTGGGTGCGTCGCTTCGGCGGACTGCCTGCGGCCGTGTTGCTTGCCCTCGGTTTCGGACTGCCGCTCGGCGCGCTTGTGGTGGCCGCGTTCGAGGGGCATGGCGAAGCGTTCCTCGCCATCGCTATCGATCCGCTGGTGCGCGACGCGCTGGTGAACTCGCTGGCGTTGGCGGTGGGCGCGGGCACCGTGTCGTTGGTGGTCGGTGCGCTGCTCGCCGTCACGCTCGCCCGTCAGACGCCGCGTCGTCGCCGTTTCTGGCTCGCAGCGATGGGTGTTCCGCTCGCATTCTCGGGTTTGGTGATCGCGTACGGTTTCATTCTGGCGTTCGGCCGTGCGGGGTTCGTTACGCTCGGGCTGGCATCGCTCGGCGCTGACCCTGCGCGTGTCGGGGCGCTGATCTACACGGCACCGGGGCTCATCGCGGCTTACGCGTACTACCTGATCCCGCGCGTGGCGTTGATGGTCTACCCGGCGATTGCCAATCTGGACCGCCGGCCGCTCGAAGCTGCGCTCACGCTTGGCGCTCACCCGCTGCGGGCCATCGTCGACGTGGCGTTGCGCGAACTGTGGCCGACGCTGGCCGCGGCGTGGTGTCTCGTCAGCGCCATCGCGATGGGCACATACGGCACGGCGCTCGCGCTGGCCGGCACCCAGATCAATATTCTGCCGTTGCTCATGTTCCTGAAGATGTCGGACGGGCAAACGGATTTCCCACAAGCCGCCGCGCTGTCGCTCGTATTGATGGCGGTATGCAGCGGTGTGCTCGCTCTCGGAGAGTGTCTTGTACGGCGTCATCCTCAATGAGTGGTCGGCTGCGGCCCGCCACGCCCTCGATCGTCTGGCGGCCCGTCAGGAAAGCACGCACCGGCACGTGACGCCGGTCGGGCTGATTGGTCCGCGCGAAGCCACGGCGGCGCAGCTCGAAGCCGCGCACTGTGTCGGCGAAGCGCTGGCCGCGGCCGGTATCGCGCTCGTGTGCGGCGGTAAGGGCGGTGTGATGGAAGCGGCATCTGCGGGTGCGGCATCGGCCGGTGGCATCGTGATCGGTCTGTTGCCGGAAGACCACGCGAACGACGCCAATCCGCATCTGAGCGTTGCGTTGCCCACGGGGTTGGGCATCACGCGCAACGCGTTGATCGCGCGTGCCTCGGTGTGTCTGGTCGCCATTGGCGGCGGACTGGGCACGCTCTCGGAAATCGCGCTTGGCCTGCAATGGCGCAAGCCGGTATTCACGGTACTCGACGCACCGGCTGTGCCGGGTGCCGAGAACTTCGACGATATCGACGCGCTGGTCGTGGCTGTTGCGACCTGGCTCAGCGTCACCGGACTTCCCGGAGGTGACGCCCCCCGGTAAGCCACGCCAGCGGTACCTCCCCCCCGCCCCATATCGGGAAAAGGATCGGGAAAAACACGGTTCAACGGGGTATCGACGGCGCGTTCTCGTGACGTTCCTGTCACATATATTTAGGATTACTAATATTATGAAGCGTATTCTTCTCGCGGCGCTTGGGCTCGGCGGCTTCGCCATCGCGGCACAAGCACAAAGCAACGTGACTCTGTACGGCATCGTCGACGCCGGCGTGGGTTACACCAGCGGTCAGCGCACCGCCACCACGAAGGGTGGCGTAGGCACCCCCATCGTCTACTCCAACGCCTCGAACTGGGGTTTTGCCAGCGGCACCTGGTCGGGCGACCGTTGGGGCCTGAAAGGCACTGAGGATCTGGGCGGCGGCAATGCGGCCATCTTCCAGCTCGAGAACGGCTTCAACATCGGTACCGGTCAGTCGGGCCAAGGCAGCCGCCAGTTCGGCCGTCAGTCGTGGATGGGTCTGCAAAGCGCCACGCTGGGCAAGATTACGTTTGGCCGTCAGTACGATCCGATCGTGGACTACGTGGGCGCGATCAGCGCGGGCACGTTCGTCACCGGCATGGGCGCGCACCCGGGCGATATCGACAACATTGATAATCAAGCCCGCGTGAACAACTCGGTGAAGTGGGCCAGCCCGGTGTACGGCGGCTTCCAGTTCGGCGCGATCTATGGCTTCGGCGGCCAGCCGGGCAGCGTGAAGAACCAGAACGCATGGGGTCTTGGCGGTCAGTACGCCAGCGGCCCGCTCGCCCTTGGCGTGGCTTACCTGCAAGCGACCAATGCTTACGGCAACACGGGCGGCACGTGGAGCGGCGCGTACGACGGCACGTTTGCGTCGTCGATCAACGAAGGCTTCGCTTCGGCCGCCAGCCAGCGCATTCTCGCCGCCGCCGGTACGTACACGTTCGGCAACACGCAGGTGGGTCTGTCGTACGGCAACGTGCACTACACGCCGGGTTCGTTCTCGACGTTCGCCAGCGCGATGACGTTCAACTCGATCGGGGCCACGGTGGCGTATCAATGGTCGCCGGCGATTCGACTGGCCGCCGCTTACAACTACACGCAAGGCAGCGACGTGAAGGGTGCCGGCGGTCCGAAGTATCAGCAGGTCAACCTCGCCACGTATTACGCGTTCTCGAAGCGCACGTCGCTGTACGCGCTCGTGGGCTATCAGAAGGCATCGGGTAACACGCTCGACACCTTCGGCAATGTGGTGTCGGCAACGGCATCGGTCGGCGACGTGGGCAACGGCATCTCGTCAGCCACCTCGACGCAGACGCTGGTGCGCATGGGCATTCGTCAGACGTTCTGATTTTGGTGTTGTCCCCCTCGCTCGCCGAGGGGGTGCTTGAGTTTCATCGGTCTCATCTCGGAGACTTCGCGAGAACCGGTACTTTGCGCTCGGCCTTCGACATGGCGTGGCACTGCGTAATGGCCCGGCTCACCCTTGGCACACCCTCGCACAACGTTGTTTCGTGCGGTGGTGTGTTTTTTTTCGCCCATCAACTCTCGGGGTCGTCCCCGAACTCGCGGAGTTCCTGCGAGCAGCGGCAAGCTTGGGCGATCTTCGCAGCCCACACGATCGCGGCTTCGCGCGACGGGAGTTGCAGCACACAGAAGCCGCCGTCGAACTCCCTCGTCTGGGGATACGTCTCGTTTGTGGTCCTGCCGTCTGCCGCAACCATGAGGGGGGCGACACCCCCGTTGATTCCACCACCGAACACGTACACGCCGGCAGCCTTCGCCTCACGTATCACCTGGTGCGCCGCCTCGCCCACGGCGGCAAAGTCCTCGGCGGGGACGACCATCGCCCGCGCGGGAAACGAGATAAGGTATTTCGTCATCGCTTTGTCCTTCGGTGAAGTCGGCGCTTTCATCGGCCGCACTCGCATACTCCCGCCAACCTCCCCACCCCACCGTTCGTACAAACCCTAATACATACTTACCTGTATATACAATACTGTACCGGTCATTACTTGGTCTGAACGAAAGGAATGCTGTGAGCCAACCTACCCGATACCGCGATGTGACGATCCGCGCGCCGCGCGGCACGCAACTCAATGCCCGTAGCTGGCTGACTGAAGCGCCGCTGCGCATGCTCATGAACAATCTCGACCCGGACGTGGCCGAGAACCCGAATGCTCTCGTCGTCTACGGCGGCATCGGGCGTGCCGCCCGCAACTGGGAATGCTTCGACAGCATCGTCGCCACCCTCAAAACGCTCGGCGACGACGAAACGCTGCTGGTCCAGTCGGGCAAGCCGGTCGGCGTCTTCAAGACGCACGCCGACGCACCGCGCGTGCTCATCGCCAACTCCAACCTCGTGCCGCACTGGGCCACGTGGGAACACTTCAACGAACTCGACGCCAAAGGTCTCGCCATGTACGGCCAGATGACCGCCGGCTCGTGGATCTACATCGGTAGTCAAGGCATCGTACAAGGCACCTACGAAACGTTCGTGGAAGCCGGCCGCCAACACTACGGCGGCAAATTGGCCGGGCGCTGGGTACTCACCGCCGGCCTCGGTGGCATGGGCGGTGCACAACCGCTCGCCGCCACCCTCGCCGGTGCCTGCTCGCTGAACATCGAATGCCAGCAAACCAGCATCGACTTCCGCCTGCGCACACGCTACGTGGATGAACAGGCCACCGATCTCGACGACGCACTGGCCCGTATCGCCAAGTACACGGCAGCAGGCAAGGCCGTGTCCATCGCGCTGTGCGGCAACGCGGCCGAGATTCTGCCGGAGCTGGTGCGTCGCGGCGTACGCCCCGACATGGTCACCGACCAGACCAGCGCGCACGATCCGCTCAACGGCTATCTGCCCATCGGCTGGACCTGGGACGAATACCGCGAACGCGCCCGCAGCAAGCCCGCCGAAGTCGTGAAGGCCGCCAAGCAATCGATGGCCGTCCACGTCAAAGCAATGCTCGCGTTCAAGGCGATGGGCGTGCCGACGTTCGACTACGGCAACAACATCCGTCAGATGGCACTGGAAGAAGGCGTGGAGAAGGCGTTCGACTTCCCCGGTTTCGTGCCGGCGTACATTCGCCCGCTGTTCTGCCGTGGCGTCGGCCCGTTCCGTTGGGTCGCCCTGTCCGGTGACCCGGAAGATATCTACAAGACCGACGCGAAGGTCAAGGAACTGATTCCGGACGACGCGCACCTGCACCGCTGGCTCGATATGGCCCGCGAACGCATCAGCTTCCAAGGGCTGCCCGCCCGTATCTGCTGGGTCGGCCTCGGCCTGCGCGCCAAGCTCGGTCTGGCGTTCAACGAAATGGTGCGCTCGGGCGAGCTCTCCGCACCCATCGTGATCGGCCGCGACCATCTGGATTCCGGCTCGGTCGCCAGCCCCAACCGCGAGACGGAAGCGATGCGCGACGGCTCCGACGCCGTGTCGGACTGGCCGCTGCTCAACGCCCTGCTCAACACCGCCAGCGGCGCGACGTGGGTGTCGCTGCACCACGGCGGCGGGGTCGGCATGGGCTTCTCGCAACACTCGGGCGTGGTGATCGTTTGCGACGGCACGGACGCCGCCGCCGCACGCATCGCCCGCGTACTGAACAACGATCCGGCGACGGGCGTCATGCGCCACGCCGACGCCGGCTACGACATCGCTATCAACTGCGCCCGCGAAAACGGCCTGAACCTGCCGATGCTGAATACCTCGAAGTGAACCTCACCATGTCGAATCAAAACAACGCCTCCCTGAATTCCCTGTTCATCACGCCCGGCACGCTCACGCTCGCACAACTGCGCGCGGTCTTCGAGCAGCCGACTAAAGTCACGCTCGACGAGAAGGCCTACGCGGCCATCGATAAGAGCGTCGCCTGTGTAGAAGGCATCGTCGCCGAAGGCCGCACGGCCTACGGCATCAACACCGGCTTCGGGCTGCTGGCGCAAACGCGCATCGCCCACGAAGATCTGGAAAACCTGCAACGCTCGCTCGTGCTCTCGCACGCCGCCGGTGTGGGCGCCCCGATCGACGACGCGCTGGTGCGCCTGATCATGGTGCTCAAGATCAACAGTCTGGCCCGTGGCCTGTCCGGTATCCGCCGCAAGGTGATCGACGCGCTGGTCACGCTGGTCAACGCGGAGGTCTATCCGCGCATTCCGCTGAAAGGCTCGGTGGGGGCATCGGGCGATCTGGCACCGCTCGCGCATATGTCGCTGCTGTTGCTGGGCGAAGGTCATGCGCGCTATCGCGGTCAATGGCTCGACGCCCGCGAAGCACTGGCCGTCGCCGGGCTCGAACCGCTGACGCTGGCCGCCAAGGAAGGGCTGGCGCTGCTCAACGGCACGCAGGTCTCCACGGCTTATGCCCTGCGCGGTCTGTTCGAAGCGGAAGACATGTACGCCGCCGCCAGCGTGTGCGGTGCCCTGACGGTCGAAGCCATGCTCGGCTCGCGCGCCCCGTTCGACCCGCGTATTCACGCGGCACGTGGCCAGCGCGGCCAGATCGATGCGGCAGCGACGTATCGCCATCTGCTGGGCGAAACCAGCGAAATCGGCCAGTCGCACGCCAACTGCGAGAAGGTGCAAGACCCCTACTCGCTGCGCTGCCAGCCCCAAGTCATGGGCGCCTGCCTGACGCAGATTCGCCAAGCCGCCGACGTGCTGGGCGTGGAAGCCAACGCGGTGTCGGATAATCCGCTGGTGTTCTGGGAACAGGGCGATGTCATCTCCGGCGGCAACTTCCACGCCGAACCGGTGGCCATGGCCGCCGACAATCTGGCGTTGGCACTGGCTGAGATTGGTGCCTTGAGCGAACGGCGCATTTCGCTGATGATGGACCAACATATGTCCCAGTTGCCGGCTTTTCTGGTCGCCAACGGCGGAGTCAACTCGGGTTTCATGATCGCGCAGGTCACCGCCGCCGCACTCGCATCGGAAAACAAGGCCTTGGCACATCCGGCCAGCGTTGATAGTCTCCCGACCTCGGCAAATCAGGAAGATCACGTTTCGATGGCCCCCAACGCCGGTAAGCGGCTTTGGGAGATGGCCGATAACGTCAAGGGCATCATCGCGATCGAATGGCTCAGCGCCTGTCAGGGTCTGGACTTCCGCGAAGGGGTGAAGACGACACCGGTGCTCGAACGTGCCCGCGCCCTGTTGCGCAGCGCCGTCCCGTTCTACGATAAGGACCGCTATTTCGCACCGGACATCGAAGGGGCAAGCGAGCTGATCGCGCAGCGCCACCTCACAGCCCTCGTGCCTTCCGGCACCCTGCCGAGCGCTTGATTCGCGTTTGATTCGCGCCCTGCCGGTGCGAAACGAACAGCGATTCGCGCACCGGCAACCCGCCTGATCGCGGGCTAATCGTTATGCCGCCTGCCCCTTGGGCGGGCCGGTTCATTGCGCAAATTACGCATATTCAGGAGACAGCTTGAAAAACCTGCAACGCAATCTGAGCGCGCGGCACATCCGCTTTCTGGCGCTCGGGTCGGCCATCGGCACCGGCCTGTTCTACGGCTCGGCCTCCGCCATTCAACTGGCCGGTCCGGCCGTCATCCTCGCCTACATCATCGGTGGCGCCGCCGTCTATATGGTCATGCGCGCACTCGGCGAAATGGTCGTGCGCCAACCGGTATCCGGCTCGTTCGGCCGCTATGCCCGCGACAACCTCGGCCCCCTCGCCGGCTTTCTCACCGGATGGACCTACATCCTCGAGATGGTCATCGTGTGCCTGGCCGACGTGACGGCGTTCGGCATCTACATGGGCTTCTGGTTTCCCGACGTGCCGCAATGGATCTGGGTGCTTGGCATCGTGATGGTCATCTGCGGCCTGAACCTGTGCAACGTGAAGGTGTACGGCGAAATGGAATTCTGGCTGGCGTTGGTGAAGATTCTCGCCATCGTGGCCATGATCATCGGCGGTGCCGTGATCCTGTTCACCGGCGTGCATATCCACAGCGAACATGCCCCGGCAGTGAGCAACCTCTGGTCGCATGGCGGCTTCCTGCCGAACGGCTGGGGTGGCCTGATGGCGTCGCTGGCGGTTGTGATGTTTGCTTATGGCGGCATTGAAATCATCGGCATCACCGGCGGCGAAGCGAAGAACCCCGAAAAGGTGATTCCGCGTGCCATCAACGCCGTGCCGCTGCGCATTCTGCTGTTCTACGTGCTGACGATGTGCGTGCTGATGGCCATCTTCCCGTGGACCGGCATCGGCAATCAGGGCAGCCCGTTCGTGCAGATCTTCTCGGGTCTCGGCATCAAGTCGGCCGCAGCGATCCTCAACGTGATCGTGATTTCCGCAGCGATCTCGGCCATCAACAGCAATATCTTCGGCGCGGGCCGCATGATGTTCGGCATGGCGGAGCACGGTCAGGCGCCGGCGGCATTCAGCGCAACGTCGCGCCACGGCGTGCCTTGGGTGACGGTGCTGGTGATGACCGGTGCGTTGCTTGGCGGTGTGGTGCTGAACTACCTGATTCCGGAAGGCGTGTTCCTGATCATCGCGTCGATCGCCACGTTCGCGACGGTGTGGGTCTGGCTGATGATTCTGCTCTCGCAGGTCGCCATGCGCCGTCGCCTGTCGGCTGACGAAGTCGCAGCGCTCAAGTTCAAGGTGCCCCTGTGGCCGGTCGGCCCGGCGCTCGCCATCGCGTTCATGCTGTTTGTGATCGGCGTGCTGGGCTATATGGAAGACACGCGGGTGGCGTTGTATGTCGGCGCAGGTTGGATCGCGCTGATGTCGGCGGCCTACTGCTTCGGCGTCAAACCCAAGGCGTCGCGTGAAGCCCGCGACGACACCAGCCAAACGAGCCTCTCATGAAACGTATCCACTGGAAGCACTGCCATGTCGCCACGATGCGCGACGGCCGCTACCACGCGATCGAAGATGCCGTGATCGTCACGCATGGCAAGCAAATCGAATGGGTCGGCCCGCGCAGCGAGCGCTCCGCCACCGCAGCTGACGAATGCGTCGATCTGCAAGGCGCGTGGGTCACGCCGGGGTTGATCGACTGCCATACGCATCTGGTATTCGGCGGCAACCGCAGTCTCGAGTTCGAACAACGCCTGCAAGGCGTGAGCTACGCCGAAATCTCGGCGGCGGGCGGCGGCATCAAGTACACCGTGCGGCACACACGTGACGCCACCGAGGATGCGCTGTTCGAGTCGGCGCGCAAGCGGCTTCTCACGCTGATGCGCGACGGCGTAACGACGGTCGAGATCAAATCCGGCTACGGACTCGATCTGAACAGCGAGCGCAAGATGCTGCGCGTGGCGAGACGCCTTGGCGAAGCGCTGCCGGTCACCGTCAAGACGACGTGTCTGGCCGCGCACGCTGTGCCGTCGGAGTTTGCCGGTAAGGCGGACGAGTATGTGAACTACGTCTGCGCCGAGATTCTGCCGACGCTCGCCGAAGAGCGGCTGGTCGATGCGGTCGATGCGTTCTGCGAGACGATTGCCTTCTCGCCTGCACAGGTCATGCGCGTGCTGCTGCGTGCGCAGAAGTTAAAGCTGCCCGTGAAGCTGCACGCGGAGCAACTCTCGCCCTTGGGCGGCGCCAGCCTTGCGGCGGAGCTGGGCGCGTTGTCGGCCGATCATCTGGAATACATGACCCCGGAAGATGCGGCGGCGATGGGCCGGGCCGGCACGGTGGCCGTGCTGCTGCCGGGCGCGTTCCATATGCTTCAGGAATCGCGCCGTCCGCCGGTGCATCTGCTGCGCCAGCACGGCGTCGATATCGCCGTGGCCTCGGACCTGAATCCGGGCACGTCACCTGCCCTGTCGCTGCGCCTGATGATGAATATGGCCTGCACGTTGTTCGGCCTGACGCCTGAAGAGGCGCTGGCAGGCGTGACGCGCAACGCCGCCAAGGCGCTCGGGATGCTCGATACCCACGGCACGATCGAAGCGGGCAAAACCGCCGACTTCGTTGCATGGGAGATTGAGCGGCCCGCCGAACTGGCCTACTGGCTCGGCGGCGAACTGCCCTGCCGGACGGTCCGCCAAGGCCAATGGCGCGACTTGCCGTCGGCGTGACATCCCCAAAACATCGACAAGACATCCGCATCAGCACTTTCCATCCTTCGCCCATGCCGACTTCAACTTCGAAAATACCGGCGCAAACGGCCGCGCCCAACGTCTGGCAAGGCCGTAGCGACGCCAACGAGCGCGGTGACACGAGGCGGCTCTTCAACGTCGTGCAAGTGATCGACGGCCCGGCGCAAGCCGCGATCTCCGGCGCGCCCGTGCTGCTCGGCTTCGCTTGCGATGCCGGTGTCAAACGCAATCAAGGGCGAGTGGGTGCCGTGGATGGCCCGCAGGCCATCCGCCGTGCGCTCGCCAACCTGCCTGCCCATGAGATCGAACGGTTCTACGACGCGGGCGACGTGAGTTGCGAAGGCGATGCTCTCGAAGCCGCCCAACAAGCCCTCGCCGCCGCTGTTCGTCAGCAACTCGACGCTGCCGCGCATCCGGTGGTGCTCGGCGGCGGTCATGAGATCGCATGGGCCACGTGGCAAGGGTTGCGCGCACATCTGGATGCTCGCGGCGACCGTGGCCGCGTGCTGATTCTCAACCTCGACGCCCACTTCGACTTGCGAACCGCCCGCCCCGGCACATCGGGCACGCCATTCGATCAGATTGCACAAGCCACCGAACACGCCGGTTTGCCGTTCGACTATGCCTGCCTCGGTGTCAGCCGGTTGAGCAATACGGCATCGCTGTTCGAGCGTGCTCGCGAACTGGGTGTGACGTTCGTCGAAGATACCGACATGCAAGACCGGCATCTCGACGCGCGTCTCGCGCAGATCGACGCACTGATCGCCGATGTGGACCACGTCTATCTCACCATCGATTTGGACGTGTTGCCCGCGCCGGTCATGCCCGGGGTCTCTGCACCGGCAGCCTATGGCGTGCCGATCACCGTCGTCGAGGCGATTGCCACGCACGTGCGCCGTTCGGGCAAACTCCGCGTGGCCGATCTCGCGGAATACAACCCGCACTTCGATCCCCAAGGGTCAGGGGCCCGTGTCGCGGCCCGGCTCGCCTACCGTCTGCTTTGATCGGCAGATGTGAGCTGACTCGGCGAGTCTTACTTCGAGCAGGACAGGTCCCCTTCCTGACAGTGAAGCTGACCGTCGAGTCGCTTGGTCTGTGCCTGCGTCAGTTCGTCGGCACACGAGGCGTACATCGCTGCGTGAATGCTGCCGCCATCGGTGCCCATGGTCTCGAAGGCGCATTGGGCATCGCGCCATGCGAGCCATGCACGCTGCGCGCTCAGAAGCTTGCTCTTGCCCGAGGGGCCTACCTTCTTCACCAGCGCGTTGTACGTCTCGTTGAGCTTCTTGTCGGACGCGGCGAGCGACTTGCCCGCGCAAGCGTTCATGGTGGTCTGGTCCTGCGGGTTCTCGCAGGGATCGGCAGCCCATGCAGCGGCGCTCGTCAGGCTGGTCAACATCAGCGCCGCCGCGCCGCTCATCCAAATCTTTTTCATGGGTTCTCCGTACTTGTCAGTGGGCCACGCTCGAATAGCGAAGTTTACAGCCTCGCGGGCTGCGGCCCGTCAAGCCGATAGCCCGAGGCATACACGGCGCGCAGTGCCACCGGACCGCCTCCCGAGAGCCCGAGCTTGCGGCGTATTTGATTGATATAGCGAGTCAGTGCGCCCGGCTCGCGGGCCTGTGCGGCCTCGCCCCAGATCTTCTCGGAGATACGCGGACGGCTCAGTACCGACCCCGGATGCGAGAAGAACAGCCACGCGGTCGCGAACTCGCGGGTAGTGAGGTGGATAGGACAACCTTCGCGTGTGCAACGGCAATTCAGCTTATCCAGCCGGTAACCGCCATATTCGATGACGGTCGCCTCCAGCTCCGACGTGCGCCGCCGCGCCACGCAGCGATACGCCCGCGCCTGCAACTCGTCGAGGGACAGCGCACCCGCCACGATGTCGTCGCCGCCACAAGCCAGCGCATCGCGCATGGCCGCAGCACTCAGATAGTGGCCGGTGACGAGAATGGGCAAATCGTGGCGCGCATGACAGGTGCGCCACGTCGCGAGAAACGCGATGGCCTCGGCGTCGGTATCGGCATCGATGACCACCAGATCGGCATTGGCGCGCACCGAGAGATAGCGAATCAGCTCGACGCGATTATCGAAATCGATGACCCGGCAATTGCCGGTTCCTTGTTCAAGTGCAGAGAAGACGGCGCGAAGCGCTTTACTGCGGGACAAAAGCACGATGACCATGCCGGGGCCTTTCGAGAGAAACAGCGGCGAGTCTGCCTCAGGCCCTCGGACACGCTGCAAATCTCAACAGCGCGTCATATTACGTCCTCTTACACGCACCATTGGGGTGCCGCCTAACACCGAAAACCCGTGCGAATCCCCGACGTCGATGAGGCTCACCCGTTGATCGTCTCCGACGGCGATTCGTCGAACTGCTTGCGGTAACTCTTGACCAGCGCCGAGCGGCTCGTCACGCCCCAACGATTCGCCGTGCCCAATACCGATCCCATGACACGGGCGTCGTCCATCAACTCGTTCCGGATGCCTTCGAGACGGAGCTTACGAATAAGCGCCCCCGGCGACATGCCCAGCGAGCGCTTGAACACCATTTGCAACGCACGCTCGGTCACGTTGACCTGCGCCGCCACTTCGCGCGTGGTGAGTTCGCTGTGCGCAATGTGCTCGATGATGTAGCGATAAGCCTTGCGATATTTGGCCGGCAAGCGGGTAGCGATATCGTCGCCACGCGCCATCTGTGCGGCATCTGCCTGCGGATCGAGACTGCGCGTGGGAGCGATTTGCGAACGCAGGCAGAACAGTGCCTGCAACGAATAGCTGGTGTACAGCGATATTCCCTGATGGATCTGGCCGCGTTGAAAAGCCAGCTTGGCGCTCACGTACAGCCATTCGAGATCGGAGTGACGCGCCGCGTGATGCACGTCGCGGGCGCCAATAGCATCGAAAAGCCGCAGCGCGAGGTCGCCCTGCCCGCCGGCCAATGCGGCGAGCACGGCGTTCAGCCGCAAATTCATCAGCACCTGCGGGCTGCCGCACGAACGCAATCCGTCGAGCAGGTCGCTCAATGCGCCTGCGTTGGCCCGTCCGCCATCCGACAGTTCGCCCAGATAACGCATATAGGCGCGATATCGGCGCACCAGCACGCCGTCGGTCGCCGAGGCCGCTTCCGTCGCTTCCGTCGCTTCCGTCGCTTCGCCCGCAGCGGTGCGATTGCCAAGCACGTCGAGTCCGTCGGTGGCTTCGCATTGATGTGCGGCGCCGGGCGCCTGCTCTGCGCTTAGCCACGCCGATTGCCAGAAGACATGATCGGACAATGCCGATGAGCGGCGAATACGCGAATGCAGCGTGATATCCGAAAGCAATAACGAAACGATGCTTTGCCAGATCGGATGAAGCTCATTAAGAAGCGTATTAGGAAACTCATTAACCGACCGGTCGGCTTGCAATAGCACTTGCATGGCGGCATGCGGCCGTCCCAGCCGGTGATCGACGATCGCCAGCCCCACACGCGCTTCAATTTCCTGCGCGGCATCGCTCGCGCGATCGCGAATGATGCTGATGAAACAGTTGCGCGCCACCGCAAACCGGTCGCGCAGCAGCGCCTGCCAACCCGCATTGCGCGCCGACATCAGGCGCAGTGCATCGCCGCCGGCACGGCAGCCTCGCTGCGCTCTCGCGTAGCTCTGCTCGGCTTCTTCCTCGAGCTCCCGCAATACCTGCACGTCGGCCAGCGCGCCGAGATTGGCGCCTTGCACGTCTTGCCAGTGCTTTTCGTTTTGGTCGGCAGCGCCGCAAATGGCCGCATAGGCGCGCGGCCAGTCGCCGGCAAGCAAGGCGTCGGCGCAGCGTGGCATCGCGTTATTTGCGTTACGCATACGCGCACTGGCGATCAATGCGAAGTAGATCCGTGCGTTCATGAGGTTCGCTTTTCGGGGGGAGTGGCAGGTAACTCAAGGTAGAACGCCATGCCCTGCTGAATTCTCAACAACCTGATGCGAAATCCTCACTTTTCATGTCGCGAGTTCAGGTGTTTACGTAGGGAGCGCTGCAAGACAGCACGGTGACTCGAAGCATGTAAGAACGTATTTAAGACGGGTAATTGGAGATTCCGGTGAAGTTTGCAATTCTGACGAGAGACGTCGCGCTTTACGAAGCCATTCGCACCAGCCTGAACACGGACGGGTCCTGTCAGCACTTCGACGACGCGGCACAGTACGCGATTGCCGCGACGCGTATCGGTTACTCGGCGGTCCTCATCGATGCCGCGCTCGGCCCGTATGAAATGCAGGGCGTGCTGGCCCGCCGCCGGGGTGCACGGGGCGACGGCGCGCCGGTCATCAGCTTCGGCACGCCGGCGTGGATGCTCGACTTCGCGTTCCGCTCCGGCTGTGACGACGTCGTGATGTATCCGGTCGATGTGGGCGAGCTTCACGTGCGGCTGGCGCTTGCCATGCAGCGCCGCGTGACGGCGACCGCTGCGCGCAGCAACGAGATTCTGGAAGTGGGCGCCTATGTCGTCGATCGTGGCCGCGACACCGTCGCGATTCACGGACGCGATGTGCCGCTGACCGCGCGTGAGTTCGCGGTGGCATGGCTGATCTTCAGCCAGCCGGAAATGCGCATCAGCCGTCAGCAAATTGCCGAAGCGATCTGGGGGAGCGACGAAAAGGTGGCTGCCCGTAGCATCGAACAGCATGTCTACAAGCTGCGCAACCGGCTGGGTCTGCGGGGCGATCACGGCCTGACGCTGCGCACGGTCTATGGCGGGGGCTACACGCTGGAGCGTCAGGGCAATCGCCATACCTCGCATGTGTCGCGCCCACCGGGTGCCATCGGCACATCGCCATAATCATGTTGCCGACCGGATGAATCCTCGGACTGCGATCGTGTCGGGCGTCCTTCACTACACATGGTCGTCGCGGCGTTGCTGACCGAGGGCGTCAGCAGCAGCGATGACAACGAGGAAGAGGATGGCTCGTCGGCCAAGAAGCGCGCACCGGCGAACGACAACAATACGGCACAGGCTGTAGCAGCGGCGGCAAACGTGCCCGCCGACCACCACACCAGCGGGCGCGAACGGTGAGCGACGAAATGGGCCGCACCCGGCATGGCACCGGCCGCCAGCTCACCGCCGAACATCCGAGGCGCGCGCGTGCGCACAAAACTGGCGTCATTCGCGCTGGACGCTTTGCGCAGCAACCCGTGCGTGGTGCGTCCGCGTGTCAGCGCCAGCACGCTCGCCTTGAGTCCCGGCGGTACGGGCGGCGCCATGAGATTGTCGAACGCCTCGCGGTAAGGCAACGCCGAGGCCCGCAACGCGGCCACGCGCGCGCCCATGTCGTGCGAGCGGGCAATCGCGGCTTCGACCTGTAGACGTGCGTCGTCGGACAAGGCCCCTTCCACATAGGAAAGAAGAATCTGGTCGTTGATCACCATTACTTGGATGTCTCTGCCAACACGGGCCGCAAGCGGCGCGGCGCAATGCCGAACTGCGCACCAATGGCCTGACGTGCCGCCGACAGGCGGCCGGTCACCGTCGCGACGGGCACATCGAGAATCTGGGCCGCTTCGCGATAACTGAACCCTTCCACGGCCACGAGCAGCAGTGCAATCCGCTGGGTCTGCGGCAAGCGCTCCACCGCGTCGACAATCTGCTGATGGCTGGCGTGTTCGTCAGGCAGCCCCGACACACCATCGGCCACGTTCTCCAGCATCTCGTCGTCCCACGCCACCCCGCTGCGGCTACGCACGTTCCGGGCACGTAATTCGTTGACCCACAGCGAGTGAACGATTGAATACAGCCAATTCAGTGGCGCGCTGTCAGGGCGCAAGTGGGCGTCGGCCCGCTCGAGCGCCCGCACGCAGGCGCGCTGGACGAGGTCTTCCGCATCATGCCGGTCGCCCGTCAGACGCAAAGCGAACGTCCAGAGCTTAGGCAGCATCGGGGGTAAAAGGCTCGCGAAACTCGTATCGCGTTCGAAGTCCAGCATTGTCATCACCAAGCGCTCGTGCCGCATGCACGCGACCGATTATTCCTGTGCGCGCGTAAAGGAAACAATAAGATTCCCTCAACAGCCGCCCTCGCCAGATTCACCTGACGTTCCCGCCCCCGTTTGCGAACGCGTTCGTTCCGCACACCGACACCCTCCGCTCTGCCCCTAAGCGATTTCCCCTACCCGGATTCTCACGGCCTAATACAAAGTATTAGTTTTACTTAATTCGTTTTTGTTTTTAGGGCCTGAATCCCTACAATCCACAGAAATTCTTATATCGATGCATCGCTGCGCACCGGAAAACGCCTTTTCGCGCCCCGGCACGCACCGCCCGACCGGAGACAGGTTGATGAAAAAGCGTGCAGACCTCGACGTCAGATCGTTGCGGATCTTTGAAGCCGTGGCGTCGGCCGGCAGCCTCTCGGGCGCCGCCGACACGCTGGGCGTCACGCAATCGGCCATCTCGCAGGCCATCGCCCAGATCGAACAAACCGTAGGTACGCGAGTGCTCGACCGGTCGCGCCGTCCGCTCAAGCTCACGCCGGCCGGTCTGGCGCTCTCGCGTCATGCCCGCCAGATCGTCGACGACATGGACCGCCTCATCGCGCAGGTGCAAGACGCCGATGTCGCCAGCCGTGCTGCCGTGCGCGTGGGCATGATCGACTCGTTTGCCGCGACCGTCGGCCCTTCGATCGTGCGGCAGATGTCGGGCAGCACCAGCGAACTGCTGCTCTGGTCCGGGCTGGCCAACGGACACGCGCAAGCGTTGCTTGCCCGCCAGCTCGACCTGATCGTCACCAGCGATCCCATGCACGACATGGAGCGGCTGGTACGCCGCCCGATCTTCACCGAGCCGTTCATCGTCGTGGTGCCGAAAGCGCGCGAAGCCGAGCTTGCGCAAGCCGATTTGAGCGAACTGATTCGCACCCTGCCGCTGATCCGGTTCTCGGGACGCTCGCACTTTGGTGCAGTCATCGAGCGCCATCTGCGCCGCACGGGTCATTCGCCGCGCATGCATCTGGAGATCGACACGTCCGACGTCGTCATGTCGATGGTGGCCGCCGATCTGGGCTTCACCATCGCCACGCCGCTGTGTCTGTTGCAGGGACGCGCGTCGCTCTCGCAAGTGGCCGCACTGCCGCTGCCCGGTCCGGCCCTGTCGCGCACGATTTATCAGGTCTCGCGCGAAGGCGAAGTCTCGGAGATGGCCTCGCAGTGCTTTCTTGCCGGGCGCCTCGCACTGGCGCAAGAGGCATTCCCCGAGTTGCAACGCCTCATGCCATGGCTGGGCGAGCGGCTCGCCTTGTGCTGATTTGCACTGACGTTCCCGCCTGACCAACCCCTCGCCCGATCACCGCCTACTGCCATTACTGCCATTACTGCAACACCCGCGCGCATCGTTCACCGCGAAATAACACATATCCAACAGGAGACACGCATGAACCCGTCACGACGCAAGTTTCTTCACACCAGCGCCGCCATGTCAGCCGTTGCCGCCACCGCTGGCCTGACCGTGCCCGGCATCGGCCGCGCGGCCGACGCCGCCACCGTCCAGTACGGCGGCTCGGCATGGCTCGGTCACTACCCCGCCTATCTCGCGATGAAGTCGGGTGCGTTGACCGCTGCCGGCATCGATCAGCAATGGCAGTCGTTCGGTACGTCGTCGGCGCGCATGAGCGCGGTGCTCTCCGGTGGCATCGACATTGCCTGCACGGGCATCGTCTCGGCACTGGCGCTGATGGCGCGCGGCTCGAAGCACTTCTCGATCGTGGCCGTGCCGGAAAGCTTCGGCCGTGTTGAAGGTCTGTTTGTGCGTGAGGGCGTGAATTCGCTGCAAGACCTCAAGGGCAAGAAGCTGGGCGTGACCTTCGCATCGAGCGCGCATCTGCTGGTGCTCGATCTGCTGGGCAACGCCGGGTTGTCGAACGACGTGACGGTGCTGAACGTGCCTGCCCCGGAAATTCCCGGCGCCATCCAATCGGGCCAGATCGATGCCGCCGCCGCGTGGACGCCGCAGTTCAACCGTATTCGCGCCATGTCGGGCATGAAGCTGCTTGCGGACGACACGCAGTTCTCGCTTTACAAGCGCTACAACGTCACGCCCGGACCTGACGTGCTGATCGTGCGCAATGCGTGGGCCGAGAAGAATGGCGACGTGGTGCGCAAGTACCTCAAGGTCTACTTCGACGCCTGCCAGACGCTGCGCGACAAACCGGACGAGGCCGCCCGTTCGCTGATCGGTTTGACCGGCATGTCGGCACTCGACCAGATCGAAACGATCAAGGGTGCGGAGTGGTACACCCTCGCGCAGCAAACGCAGTTGCTCAAGTCGCCGGGCAGCTATGTCGACGGGCTTCAGCGTCTCGCGGAAATGCTCGTGACCTACAAGCAGATCGACAAGGCGCCGGCCGTGCGCCAGTGGATCAACACGTCGTATCTGTAAGCCCTGCGGCTGTGCCGTCGCGCCGGTGTTCGTGAGTAGTGAGTTCGCGGGACCGGCGCAAGTTCGAGGAGTCTGATTGTGAATCATCGTCAACCGTCCCGCGCCACGTTGCTCGGCGTGGGGTTTGCGTCCATCGTGGTGTTCCTGCTGGTCTGGGAAATCGCCTGCCGCACCGGGGCCATCGATCCCCTGTTCCTGCCGCCCCCGTCCGCCGTCGGCGAACGCATCATGGCCATGCTCAGCGACGGCACGCTCGTCGCGAACGTGCTCGCTTCCACGCGTCGCGTGATGACCGGTTTTATCGCCGCCACCGTCGTCGCCATTCCGCTGGGCATCATTCTCGGCACGTCGACGTACGCACGCGCCGCGTTCGATCCGATCCTGTCGTTCCTGCGCCCGCTGCCGTCGATGAGCTGGATTCCGCTCTCGCTGCTGTGGTTCGGCATCTCGGAGACGCAGAAGTACAGCATCGTGTTCATGGGCACGTTTGCCCCGGCGCTGGTCTACGTGATCGAAGCGACGCGCAACGTCGACCCGCTGCTGATCCGTGCGGCCCGCAACTTGGGCGCCGGCAACTGGCAAGTCATGCGTGAAGTGATTCTGCCGGCGAGCCTGCCGCAGATTCTCTCGGGCATGAAGATCATTCTCGGCCTGTCGTGGACGTGCGTGATCTCCGCCGAACTCGTCGCCGCGCGCGAAGGGCTGGGCTTTCTCATCATGAACGGCAAGGAGTTCTTCCAGACGGAAGTCGTCGTGCTCGGCATGGTGATGATCAGTGTCACCGTGCTGGTGACGGACGTGGTGTTTCGCGCCATCGAGCGCAAAGTGTTGAGGTGGCAGGCATGAACGATCGCATCGATTCGAAGGTTTCCCCGGCGCAGGCGTCGCCCGCCATCGATCAGGGGCAGACGATGATCGCCATCGAAGGTATCTCTAAGCGCTACGGCGACTTTCAGGCGCTGGAGCGTGTGGACATGAACATCGCACGCGGCGAGTTCGTGGTGCTGCTCGGCGCTTCAGGCTGCGGCAAGTCGACGCTGCTCAACCTGATCACCGGTTTCGACGAACCGACCACCGGGCGCATCGTGGTCGCCGGGCGCGAGGTCAAGGGCATCGACCCGCACTGCGGCATGGTCTTTCAGCAATACGCCTTGTTCCCGTGGCTCAGCGTGCTCGACAACGTGGCGTTCGGCCTGAAGATGAAGGGCATCGACAAGGCCACGCGCTATGCCACCGCGCGTCGCTATATCGAAATGGTCGGCCTCACCGGTTTTGAAGATCGCTACCCCAAGGCGTTGTCTGGTGGCATGCGCCAGCGCGTCTCGATTGCCCGCGTGCTCGCCAACGACCCCGACGTGATTCTGCTCGACGAGCCGTTTGCCGCGCTCGACGCGATGACGCGTCAGGTGTTGCAGGAAGAGCTGTTGCAGATCTATCAGAAGAGCGGCAAGACCATTGTGTTCATCACGCACTCGATCGACGAAGCGCTGATGCTCTCGACGCGCATGGTCATCATGAGTGCGCGCCCCGGGCGCGTGGCCTGCGACTTGCCCAATGACCTGCCGATGCCGCGCAACGCGCAGGTACAGCTTTCGCCCCGTTACAACGAACTCAAATCACAAATCTGGAACACCGTGCAAACGGAGGTCATGCGCAGTCTGGAGAGTCGCGCCGCTTAAGCGGCCTGCCCTCACCGGCCTATTTGGTCTAACCAGTCAGTCTGGCCTGCCGCGAGAATCCCCATGCATGCCCGCATACGTATAGTCATGTCTAATCAAGTCAACGCCTCCCGATCCGCTCGCAGCAGCTTTCCCGCCTATCAGGCGGGTGCTGGCTGGAATGCGCTGCTACCCGCCCGCGTCCCGCGCACGCAACCGCCCGTCGAGCGCAGTTTTGACGTCATCGTCATCGGCGCCGGGTTCACCGGTCTGGCTGCCGCCCGGCGCGTGGCCGAACTGCGGCCCGAGGCCAGCGTGCTGGTCATCGACGCCACCACGGCCGGCAACGGGTCGTCGGGACGCAACTCGGGCTTTCTCATCAACCTGCCGCACAACACCGGCATGGGCGGCCATGGCAGCCCGGTGCAGGTGGCGCGCAAGCAGATCCGTCTGTACGACATCGGGCTGAAGTGGTTGCACGAGCTGATCACCACGCACGGCATCGATTGCGGCTGGAACCCGGTCGGCAAATATCACGCGGCAGCGACGCCCGACGGCGAGCAGCGTCTGCGCGACACGTTGGCGCAGTATCGCGAGTGGGGCGTGTCGTTTCGCGAACTCTCGCGCGACGCGCTGCACAGCGAGATCGGCACCGATTATTACGGCTACGGCTATCACTCCGAGAACAATGTGTTCGTGCAGCCTGCGGCGCTGGTGCGAGGGCTGGCCGACACCCTGCCCGCAAATGTGCGTCTGTGGGAGAACGAGCCGGTGGTGGCGCTCGACGGCAACGGGCCGTTCACAGTCACGACCGCCACGGCCCAGTTGAGCGCGGGACAGGTGATCGTGGCCAACAACGGCTTTGCGCGAAAGCTGGGCTTGGCGCGCGACCGGGTCTTCACCATCTACACCTACGCCGCGATGACCCCGGCGCTGGCGGCGGACGAGTTGGCGAAGCTGGGTCCGGCGCAGGAATGGGGCGTAATTCCGGCCAATCGTCTGGGCACGACCTTGCGCAAGACGCTCGGTGGCCGCTTCGTTGTGCGCAGCGCCTATTCGTACGAGAAAGAACGCCCGATGAGCGATGTGACGGCCATGCTGACCGACTCGTACCGTCGGCGCTATCCGCAGATGGCTTCACACAAGTTCGAACATGTGTGGGGCGGCGTGACGGCCCTTACCCGCAACGGTGCGCTGTACTTCGGCGAAGTGCGCAAGGGCTTGTACACGTCGCTGGGTTGCAATGGCGCGGGCGTGCTCAAGGGCAGCATGTTCGGCAAGCTGCTGGGTGAGATGGCATGCGGACACCAATCGCCGGAGCTTGCCGACGCGTTGGGGTTCGAGCGCCCCTCGTGGCTGCCGCCCGAGCCGATCCGGCGCGTGGCGATTGTCTCGGCGATCCAGTATCAGAAGCATCGCGCCGGGCTGGAGCGGTAATCGGCTGATCGGTCACAGCGACATCAGGAATCGCAGCAATTCGGCGCGTGCCTGCGGCGACATGCTGCGATACCGCTCTCGCGCGACCTGCCCTTCACCGCCGTGCCACATGATGGCTTCCTGCACCGTGCGGGCGCGGCCATCGTGCAAATAGGTCGCATCGGGATTCACCAGCGCCGCCAATCCCAACCCCCACAACGGCGGCGTGCGCCAATCACGCGGTCCGGCAAGAAAGTCCGGACGCCCATCTGCCAGCCCCTGCCCCATGTCGTGCAACAACAGGTCGGTGTAAGGCGCGATCTCGCGATTGGCCATGGCAGCCAACGGCGGGAACGCCCCCGTGCGCAAGCTGGGCGTGTGGCATGCCGCACATCCGTTCTGCGCGAAGAGCCGCTCGCCGCGCTTGACCTGCACATCATCGATATCGCGACGCGGCGGCACTTCCAATGTGCGCTGGAAGTATTCGATGGCGTCGAGTTGCGTGGCGGTCAGATCGGGCTGGCCGTCGGTCGGAGCCGCACGGCACGCCGTCTGAACTGCCGGACATGTCTTCTCGGGAAACAGCAGTGAGGTGATGCCCAGATCGCCGACGAAGGCACTTGCGATCTGTTGGCGTATCGACGGTTGATTGGCCTTCCAGCCGAAACGCCCGACGACCTGACGCTTGGCGGCCACGTCCCACACGCGATTGACGCGCCCACGCACGCCATCCGGCAAACGCCGGGCGGCCAATGCGTGCAACGTCACATCGTCGATGGCTTCAAGCCAGCCGAGTCCATAGACTGGAGAACCCACCCGCGCCGATGTCATCGTGCCGTGCCCGAGCGGCCCGAACGCCAGATCGCTGAACACGAGTTGCGGCACGCGCAGGCGCACCGTTTCTCCTCCGGCCAGCCGCTCGATGCGCTCTGTGTAGTGCACGCGCACCTGCCCTTCCGCCGGTACGCCGGGAATGGCCTTGTCACTCAACTGCTCGCCGTAATTCGGATGCTCACGTGGCGCGCCCGTCGGCGTGCTGCCCGGCACGCTCAATCGCACGAGCAGGCCGCGCGGCGCTTCGTCCGAGCCGAGCGGTGCGTTGCCGCGTCCGAACTTCACGTGACACGCGATGCACGAGATCTGGTTGTAGACGGGGCCGAGTCCGGCAATGCGACGGTCCGCCGACGGATACACCACCCAACTCTGCCGGAACAGCGAGCGCCCTTCGGCAAATTGCGCGAGCGATGCGTCGTCGTCCACGACGGACGCCATCGGCATGCCGAAGGCTTCGCGTGTCACGGGTGCGGCCGTGGGCGCTGTGATGGGCGTGGTAACGGATTGCGACACGGCATCGAGCGGCATCAGACTGGCCGCAACGCTCGCCACAATTGCCGCCAGACGCCCTCGCCGCCGACGTTGCCCTGCCTGCACTACTTGCCTGAACATACTGCCCCGTCGGCCAGCCATTCACGCACTTGTGCCGTGCGGGCGTTCAACGTCTGCGACCAAGTGGCCTCCAGCGCACTGGCCTTCGTCTGTGCCGCCGGGTCTTGGCGTCTGCGGTCGAACGTCGCTCGCAGCGCCGGATCGGCGGCCGTGTTGGCATCGATCGGCGGCTGCGTCAGCAACGTGCGCGCCTTCTCGAGACAGACGGCATCGACGCTCGCCACCGGCTTGGCGGTACCGTTGCCTTCTGTGCCGGCGAGTTGATGCCAGCGGGTCCAGAGTTCGGTCAGTTCCGCCTTGCGACGCGTGAGGAATACGTCGAACAACGCGTTGTCGAGTGAATAGCGCGCGAGACCCAGCGTCTCCTCATACGTCACGCCCGCTGTCGCCGCGTTGGCGGCAAACGGGTCGTACGTGCCCTTCGGTGCGTCGCGATACACGCTAGGGCGCACCGGGAGCTTGCGCACGTCCGGCGCGAACAAGAGCCGTTGCCCCGCGTCTGACAGCACGAAGCTGACAAACGTGCGCGCCGCGCCGAGATGCGGCGTATCTCGCAGAATGCCGATGTGCGCTGGCGAATAACCCGTGCCCGGCGGGTACACGAAGGTCAGCGGCGCGCCATTCGCAATGGCGGAGCTGGCGAAGAAATCGATGGTGACCGCTACCGAAATCGGTGCGCGCATGCCATGCGACAAGCTGGCAAACGCACCGCCCGTCTCGGCGAAAACGAAGTTCGCTCCGGCCTCGGAGAGCAATGCCCAGCCCTTGTCCCAACCTTCGGCTTGCAGCACCACATCGAGCAACGTGGGCGCGAAACCCACACGGCTCGGCACCGGGAACATGATGTGTCCGCGATAACGTGGCAGCGTGAGGTCCTGCCACGTTTTAGGTGCGGGCAGGCCCTGACGAGCGAGCGCCGCCGGGTCGAGCATGAAGCCGAACCCGGCAATTTCCGACGCAACGAATCGCCCGTCCGGATCGGAGATGCGGAACTTGCCGACGTGAGACGGCAAGCCCGTGAGATCGACGTCGAGCTTGCGCAGGGAACCTTCCTGCCCGAGATCGGCGAAGTTGCGCACGGCGGGCGACCAATAGACATCGACCCCGCCCTGCTTCGGGCCTTGCAGGTAGTCGTAGGCATCGCGATGCTGACGCCACAGAATTTGCAGCGCGATCTCCGGATGCTGCTTCTCGAACGCACGCTCGAAGGTCGCGACCACCTCCTCCGGATAGCTCGTGAGAACCGTCAGGGTTTCGCGTTGTGTTGCACTCGCGGCCTTCGGCGGCGCGACCGTTGGCGGGGCATCGGCCGCATGGGCCGTCGCCACGACGCCGGTCGTTGTCGAGAGTGTTGAAAATGCCGTGATCGCCGCGAATGCTGCCAATGCGAGCGTTCGAATCGTCTTGCCTGCCACTGCCTGCATACCCTGCTCCATCAGAACGCGTAATTCAGATTCACGTAGTAGTTACGACCGGCTTCCGGATATCCCTCGGTGTAGGCGTAGTTGCGATCGAAGATATTACGCACGCCGAATTCGGCCGTCACGTTGTGCACCACTTTCCACGCCAGTTTCGCATTGGCGATGCCGAACCCGGCGGCCACGCGACGCCCGTCGCTCGAGCTGACGCGCGACGATGTGAATTCCGTATCGCCGCTCACCGCGACCTTTGAGGTGATGTTCCACTTGCCATACAGGAACAGCTTATGGCGCGGCACATCGGTCAGCACAATCGACGGATCGCTGCGGTTTTGACGGTTGATGTACGTGTAGTTGCCGCCGACTTCGATGTCGTCGCCGATCTGGCTATTCACCGACGCTTCGATACCCTGCGCCACCACATGCCCGACGTTCTGCATCTGCGTGCACGGCGGGCTGCTGCAAGCGCTGGCCGGAAGCGATGCGGCCTGAATCAGGTTGCGGATGTCGCTGTAGAACAGGTTCAGCGCGCCTGTGGTGCCCGGCGCGATGCGCTCGCTGTAGCCGATTTCCACGTTGGTGGCGTGCTCGGGGCGCAGGCTCGCGTTCGGGATGGCCGTGCCCATGCGATACGAGTAGCGATCCTTGATCGTGGGGAAACGGCTCTTCTCAGCAACGCCGAGGTGCAGCTTGCCGGTCGGTGAGGTCTTGTAGACCATGCCCAACTGCGGATTCCAAGCGTCGACGTTGTCTTTCGGGAACCCGATAATCTGGTTCGCGGCATTGACGTCTTCGGCGCGGCGCGTGATGCGCTTGTCGTAGCTCACGCCGCCTTGCACGGCAAACCGGTCGGTGAACTCGTGGGTGTCTTCCAGACCGAACGACAGCGTGGCGTCTTCGAAATGCTGGTCCGGTTTGCCCGGATTGATTTCGTGGTGGAAGTCGTTCTTGATGTGTGCCGCGAACTTCACCGTGTTGGCGGTGAAGAGCTTGGTGCCGACTTCGGCGCTCGCGCCCCACGTGTGATCGTCATACGACGAGTTGGACGACGACTTTTTGAGCTGCGTCGAGTACGTGGCGTCGTCGTACATGCTCAGGCCGTTCTTGTAACGGTCGTAATAGGCGCGCACTTTCAGGTAGCTGTCGCTGCCCAGTTGCGTGCGCGAGATGTAGTAGAGACTTTCCTTGTCCCAGTACGGCCAGCGCCAGTAGCGCACGTTCTGCGTCGGGTCGGTGCCGGCATAAGGCGGGTTGCCCTTGCTGCCGACCTGATTGATGTAGTTCAGCGAGTATTCGTCGGTCGCGTTCGGCGTGAAGCCGATCTTGACGTTGATCTTCTTGTCGCGGTTGTCCGAGTTGTTGCGTCGTCCCGGGGCCTGCGCGGGTGCGCCCTTGAACGCATCGGACAGCGTGTAGAAATCGCGCTCCAGATACGAGCCGCTGACTTGGAAGTACCACAGGCCTTGATTGCTGCCGAGGTTGAAGTTGCCTTGATAGCCGTTGTTGGCGAACTTACGGTCGAACACCAGCCCGCCGCCGATGTTGCCTTCGAAGGTGCTTTGCGGGCGGCGGCCGACCAGATTGATCACGCCACCCAGCGTGTTCGGACCGGCCAGCACGGTGCTGTAGCCCTTCTGGACTTCGATCGCGCCGATGTCGAAGGTGGTGAAGCGCGCAAGATCGACGTAGCCGTCGTACGAGACGTAGACGGGGATGCCATCGATCAGCACCGGCACCTGACGCATGTCGAAGCCGCGCACGTACACCATCTCTTCGTTACGCGGCCCGACCTTCGAAATGTTCACGCCGGGCATCATGTCGAGGGCGGCGCCGACCGTGACGCGGTTGGCCTGCTCGATCTGCTCGGCGTCGAGCGTTTGCGTGCCGATCGGCATGCGATCGCTTTTTGCGGTCACGTCGACGCGGCCCAACTCGAATACCGGTTCTTCTGCGGCGTACCCCATGGTCGACGACATCGCTGCCGCCACCATCAACGGAAGCTTACGCTTCGACAACTTCTTCATCGTAAAACGCACTGCTTTGTCCCCTCTTCGTCTTGTTGTGAGTCGCTATATAGCGACTTATATAACGATGGTCGCGCGAAATGCCGGACGCGAAACGACGCGCCAGAACCCTTCGGGGTCCGGTGGTGGCAAATCGGGAGCGGATCGCGCGAACGCGGTTGCGCCGTATGAAACAAACAACGGCGGAGGCAGCGTAGGGGAAAGTAAAAATCTTGGCAAGCGAATGACGACCTATGTTCATCATTCATCTGCCGTGATAGTGGTTTTCGGGACGGTCGTCAGGCATGCCAAGTAATTCACAAGGCAAGGATGCTTCGGGGCACTGAGGCGGTGGCTTGGGCGATGCAACCGGCTCATGGGGTGGATGACGTGCGGGGTTGCACGCGTTGCAACCCCGCTTGATACACTGGCCGACTGCGGTGGTATGCCGCACCGCTGCCCTCCTTGTCCCTTCTCCCCCACTCCGACAGGATCACAAGATGTACATCGTCGAACTGACTTACCTGCAACCCACGAGCGCCGTCGACGTTCAACTCGTAGCGCATCGCGAATTTCTTGCCACGCAATATGAGCGCGGGGTGTTCATCGCATCCGGCCCCAAAAACCCGCGTGACGGCGGCGTGATCGTTGTCTCCGGCAAGGTCTCCCGCGCCGAGCTCGATGCGCTCATCGCGCAGGATCCGTTCCACATTCATGGCCTGGCGGATTACCGTGTCATCGAGTTTTCGCCGGTCAAATCGCACCCGCAAGTGACCGATTTGCTGTGATGCAGCCCTGCTGCCCCTGCTGAGTTTGTATCGCCATGTATCTGACGCGGGCACGGACACAAAGCGTTGCCTGCGAGCGTTGTGCAGACACATGGCCGATACAGCCGCTTAGTTCAATGCGAGAAGTCGATGTTGCAAGCGCCGGGACGTTCCGGCACGGATATCGTTTTCGCGTCGCTCCATGGCGCATTACTCGTTACTCAGTACTCAGCGGAGGCACCTCATGACCCAGCTCGACAAAGTTCTCTACACCGGCCGCACCTACACCACCTCGGGCGGCCGCGACGGCACCGCACGTAGCGACGACGGACGGCTCGATATCGCCCTGTCGTCCCCCGGCACCAAGAGCACCGGCACGAACCCCGAGCAATTGTTCGCGGCCGGGTGGTCGGCATGCTTCATCGGTGCGATCGGGCTCGCTGCGCAAGCTGCCAAGGTGGCGCTTCCGGAAGATCTGTCGGTCGATGCCGAAGTCGACCTTGGCCGTGTGGGCGATGGGTATGCGCTGCAAGCGCGACTCAACGTGAACCTGCCCGGTGTTCCGCGAGACACGGCGCAGGCTCTGGTGGATGCCGCGCATAACACCTGCCCGTACTCCAAGGCCACGCGCGGGAATATTGGCGTGACGATTACGCTGGCGTGATGTGGAATCGTTCGGTGCCTGTTTCCCTTGAGTAGTTGATGGGGAGGCGGCACCGGACGGTTTTATTACGGCGCTGTTGGAAACACAAAGGGCGGGACGACATAGTTTTTATGTCGTCCCGCCCTTTCTTGTTTCGGGTGGCTGCCGCGTGAGCGACAGCCATGTCCTGCGTTTCGAAACCTTTGATTGCTCACGCCCCCTTGTACAGCGTCATGTTCAGGTGATCGATCTGACCTGACGTTTCAGCTGCGACGAGTTGGTTGTGGACCTGCGAAGCGCTCAGTGCCGGGCCACTTTCCGGCGTCCAGTGCGCCGCTTGCACAGCATTACCCGTGCTCGTGAGTACGTCGTTCGTGCCAGCAGCAAACGCCACGCCTGCGGTGCCAAGGGTAGCGAGGGTAACAGCGATCATCAGTGCTTTCATGGTGATTCTCCAAAAGGTTTGAAATGGCAACGCCCGGATCGTGGGCTGCTCTGCGATGCCACCGCATCGATCCGCCGTTGTTGCTATTTAAACTTCGGGAGGTATCTGTCGTTTGTCTGGGAAGGTGTCGGGTGTGAGTGGATGTAGCTGAGGGGGTGCGGGATACAGGGGGATACAAATCAGACGGCAGAGCGCTATGATTCCCCCTCTCGGTCAAGAACCCGCCTTACGGAACAGAGTGCACGTGATGAAACAAGGAAAAACTAACAACGACAAACTTACCGATAAGCAGTCCAAGCTTTCCGAAAAGCTCTTGGATAAGCTCAGCGCTCAGGAGCGAGACGAGCTATTGGACTGGGCTGTTGAGTTCTATGCGGCCAAAGATACGAGCCAAGTTGCACTGAGAGCAAGATTTCCCGATTTTGATTTGAGCAAAGAAACCGAGCCAGAGCAGTGGCAAGACATATGGGGATATAAAGACCTGTATCAGGTCTCCAATCTAGGGAACATCACTAACAAAAAAACCGGAAAAATGCTGTCTCAGTCCGTACTTTCCGCAGGCCACAGACAAGTCGGATTATTAAACAAGAACGGAAAACGAAAATCTCATTACGTGCATCGTTTGGTTGCAAAAGCGTGGGTCACGCCGGGAAATTCGCACGAGGTTGTTATCAATCACAAGAATGGGAATCCGGCAGACAATCGTGCATCAAATCTCGAGTGGTTGAGGCAAAAAGAAAATATCACCCAACCCGAAAAAGAAATAAGGCGGCTAGCACGATTGAAGAAAATCGCCGAACCGACCAAAACACTTAGGTCCGCCAGAAAGAAATTGGCAGAAAACTATGCTCGCTTCCTAGCTAGTGATACTGGTGCGAGTTGATGAGTGTCGTCATTGGCGTCAGAAGCAACGTCCAGCCCCTACTCCACCCTCAACCCATGCCGCAACCGCCCGGCGCGTTTGTATGCCTTAACCACCGTACTCACATCACACGACAGCACACCCTCCAGCGCACCAATTCGCTCGGTAGAAACCGTCCAAAGGTCATGGATGTCGTGGCACAGCACGTGCCAGAACAACTGGGTGTTGCCGCTGGTGCCGAACAGGCAGCGCGTGTGCTTGTCCTTTGCCAGTTCCATCGCGATGCATTCGGCTTGCCCGGGCCGGGTCTGCACCGACAGGATCGCCTCAACACCGTAACCCACAAGCGAAGGCTCAAGCTCAACACGGAACGTCAACACATGGCGTTCGACCAGCCCGCTAATCATTCGCTGCACCTTGGGCTCGCTAACACCGCAGGCTTCCGCCAACACACCCAAGCTTGCCCGGCCATCTGACGCCAGCACCGCCAGCAAACGTGTCTCTTCGGCATTGAGTTCGAAGCGTCCGTCGCCCGGCGGCACCGGTTCCATCGGCACCGAGCCGTCAATGCGCCAGCGGCTTGCGCGCCGGAACGAACGCAGCACGATGCGGGACTCCACCTGCCGCAACCCCGGCACCTGCGGCAGCACTCGCACCACCAGATCCGACAACTGGTCCTGACTCTGCGTATTTATCTCTGCGAACAAGTCCGACGCCCCCGTCGTCGCCAGCACCACCTGTGTCTGCGGCAGACTAGCGAGATGGCAGGCAACCTGCTGCTCCTTGCCGTTTTCTACCTGTAACCAAGCGTGCAGCACCGGTCCGCTGCCGCCCGCCACCGGGTCCAACTCGCCGATCACCTTGGCATAGCCACCTTCCATCAGTCGCTGCAACCGACGCGACAGCGTGCGCTCCGGCACGTCGCAGGTAGCGCTCAGATCGCGCCACGTCCCGCGCGGGTTGACCTGCAACGCCGCCAGACACGCCAGATCGGTGGCGTCGACCTCGACATTCCCTTCTTCTGACAAAGTCTCCACACGATTGTCCATATTCGATGTAGCATTCATACTAAATGTCGATATTAAACGTAATTTGGCATTTCAAAGACAAAATTCAACAACCGAACAGAGACAAGGGCTCCTTCCATGACCCAAGCAACCTCGATGGCTCCCCCGGTGCGGGCCGAGGCATCCAACGCACGCAAGATTGCCGCGGGCAGCATCGGCAACGCCGTGGAATGGTTCGACTGGACCATCTACGCATCTTTCGCAGTGTTCTTCTCCGGGCAATTCTTCCCGAAGACCGATGAGACGGCCTCGCTGCTGGCAACCTTCGCGATTTTCGCCGTGGGTTTCTTCATGCGCCCCGTCGGCGGCTGGGCGCTGGGCATCTTCTCGGACCGCTACGGTCGTAAGGCTGCACTCGCGGCCACCATTCTAATGATGGCCGGCGGTTCGCTGATCATCGGCATCACGCCCACCTACGAAACCATCGGCCTCGCCGCCCCCGTGTTGCTGGTGATCGCGCGACTGATCCAAGGTCTGTCGCTGGGCGGTGAGTATGCCTCGGCTTCGACGTTCCTCGCCGAAATGGCGCCCAACCACCGCCGCGGCTTCTTCTCCAGTTTCGCTTTCTTCAGCTCGGCCGCCGGCATCCTCATCGCCTCGGCCATTGGCTGGGCGCTCACCACCTATCTCTCGGCCGACCAGATGAAGGAGTTTGGCTGGCGTATCCCGTTCCTGCTGGGCGCGCTGGGTGGCTTGGCCGGCATGTGGCTGCGTACCTCCATCCCTGAGACGGAAGCCTCCGCCGAGCAACTCAAGCAGCAACCCGTGAAGCAACCGCTGCGCACGCTGCTGCGCGAGTACCCGCGCGAAACGCTGCGCATCATCGGCTTCTCGGTGCTGACGACGTTCGCGTTCTATCTGTTTGTCGCCTATGTGCCGACCTATGCGATCCGCGCGTTGCACGCCGACTCCCGGGTCGCCTTCGGTGCCAACACCATCGCGATGATCGTGTTCATGTTGCTGCACCCGCTGCTCGGCATGCTCTCCGACCGCATTGGCCGCAAGCCGCAGTTGATCGTGTTCGCCGCTGGCTACCTGCTGTTCTTCTACCCGGTCATCACCAGCATGCAGCCGACCTTCGCCTCGATTCTGGCGGTGGAGTTGTTCGGTCTGGTGTTGTACGCCCTGTACACGTCGATCGCGCCGGCCATCATGTCGGAGCAGTTCCCGACCCGCGTGCGCGCTGTCGGCATTGGTGCGCCGTACAACTTCATGGTGGCCTTGCTTGGCGGCACGACGCCTTACTTGCTGACGTGGTTGCAAAGCATCGGCCAAGAGCGCTGGTTCTTCTACTACGTGCTGGCAGGCGCAGTCATCACGCTGCTCACCTTCATCCGCATGCCGGAAACCAACGGCCGGCCGCTGAAGTAACGCGACCATCGCGAATCTCGCGACGCCAGCCCTACGCCCGCGCCCCGCTTAGCCGGGGCGGCGGGTTCCGATTACATGCCAATTGTTATGCGCGAATTCTCCGCTCCCCTTCATTTCCAAAGCGCCCTGTCGATCGCCAGCCAGATCGCCAGCGGACAGATCAGTTCGCGCGAAGTCACACAGCACTTCCTTGATCGCATCGCTCGCGCCGACGGACTCAATGCCTTCACGCAGGTCTTCGCCGAACAGGCACTCGCCCAAGCCGACGCCGCCGACGCAGCGCTGCGGCCCGGCGGTTCAGGTCCGAGTAGTTCGCTGCACGGCGTACCGGTGGCGATCAAAGACAGCATCGAAGTCGCTGGCAGCACGGCCTCGGCCGGCTCGCTCAGCAGACTGAACATTACCAGCGACATCACGGCCACCGCCGTCCAGCGCATGAACGCCGCCGGCATGGTGGTCCTCGGCAAAACCCACATGACCGAATTCGCCTTTGGACTCGCCGGGCAGAATCCCACGCGCGGCACGCCATGGAACCCGTGGGACGCCGAACAGCATCGCGCGCCGGGCGGCTCATCGTCCGGCTGCGGCACCGCAGTCGCGGCGGGTCTGGCGCCCATTGCCGTCGGCGGTGACACTGGCGGCTCAGTGCGCGCACCCGCCACGCTCAATCATCTGGTTGGCTTCAAGCCCTCCAGCGGCGTGATCAGCGGTGCGGGTGTCGTACCGCTCGCACCGACATTGGATGTACTCGGACCGATCGCACGCAACGTCGCCGACGCGCATGCGCTCACCGCCATTCTGGCTGGCCCGGACGCCGCCGATGCGCTGTCGCAACAGATTCCCCCAGCCATCAGTGAAGGCCTGCGCGACGCGCTGCCCATCGTCACGCCGCAAACGCTTCCTGTGCTGTATGTACTAGACCAGCGCGCTTTCCCGGCAACGCTGTCGGGCGGTGCGCAGCGCGTCTGGGACGATGCGCTCGCCCGCGTGACCTCGGCCGGATGGAATCTGCAATTCTGGACGCCACCGACAGATCTGGACATCGGCGATCTCTCCGAAGCGAACTCGGTGATTCTCGGCTACGAAGGTTTTCAACTGCACGGCCATCTGGCGGAAGACGCCGCGCAACCGCTGTGGGACGTGGTCCGCCAGCGCATTCTGGCCGGCGGGAAGATTCCCCGCGCCGAGTATGAACAGGCCCTTGCCCGCCGTGCACGGGTGGCCGTCGCCTTCACCGAGGCTATCGGCCCCGAAGGCGTGTTGCTGCTTCCGGCCACCGGTCACGGTGCCCTGCCAATGGATCCGGCCGACAGCGCCCACGTCAGCATCGGCCGTTTCTGCCGGGCGGGTAACTTTCTGGGCACGCCCGCCATTGCGCTCCCCGCGGGTTTTGACGACAGCCGCATGCCCGTCGGCGTGCAACTGATGGCGCCGCCACTGGCTGACCGTCAGCTGTTGGCTGTCGCCGCCGCGCTGGCACCCGCATTGCAGGCGCCGGGGCCGGTGACTCCCGATCTGGGGCACTGGGGGTTGTAAAGAGAAGCACTGATTCGATCCAAAACCGGTCGAAACCAGCGCACCGAGGATCCGGACGACGACAACAGGTGTCAACAGACGGAACACTCGGTGCGCCAGTATCTACGGGGCTTTCCAGTCGATCGACGCCGCAAAACACTCCCTCGGTTCGTCACTCGCACGACCACAAAAGCAGCGCCCTGCACGTCCAGTCGGCTATCATGCCTATCCTCTTCGAAGTAGCCCCCTATGATTTCCGTCCGTAATGTCACGCTGCGCCGCGGCGTCAACGTCGTGCTCGACCGCGCGTCCGTCACCTTCACCCCCGGGGAAAAGATTGGCCTTGTCGGCCGCAATGGCGCCGGCAAATCGTCCTTTTTCGGCCTGCTCAACGGCACGCTGCACGAGGACGGTGGCGAGTTTTCGATCCCCGCCGCATGGAAAATGGGGCAGGTCGCGCAGGACATGCCCGAGACCGAGCAAAGCGCGACGGACTTCGTCATCGAGGGCGACACGGTTCTTCTGGCCGCGCAAACCGAAGTCGCCGAGGCTGAGGCCAGCGACGACGGCATGCGCATGGCGCACGCCTACATGGCGCTGCACGATGCCGGTGCGCACGATGCGCCCGCACGCGCCCAAGCGCTGATCCTCGGCCTCGGCTTCACCGACGCGCAGCTCAGCCAGCCGGTGAACAGCTTCTCCGGCGGCTGGCGCATGCGACTGCAACTGGCGCGCGCGCTCATGTGCCCGTCCGACCTGCTGTTGCTCGACGAACCGACCAACCACTTGGACCTCGACGCGCTGGTCTGGCTGGAAGCGTGGCTCAAGCGCTATCAAGGGACGTTGGTCGTGATCAGCCATGATCGCGAATTCCTCGACGCGGTGACACAAGTCACGGTGCACGTCGATAACGCCAAGCTTGTGCGTTACGGCGGTAACTACAGCAAGTTCGAAGACATGCGCGCCGAGCAAATGGTGTTGCAGCAGGCGGCGATGGCCAAGCAGGTGGAGAAGATCGCTCACCTGCAAAAGTTCATCGACCGCTTCAAGGCGCAGGCCTCGAAGGCAAAGCAAGCGCAGAGCCGGGTCAAAGCACTCGAACGCATGGAGAAGATCGCGCCGGTGCTCGCCGACGCCGAGTTCACCTTCGAGTTCAAGGAACCGCTCAACGTCCCGAACCCGCTGCTGTCGATGATGGACGCGAGCTTTGGCTATCCGGCACCGACCGACGCACCCGCCAACACGCCGCCGACCGTCATCGTCAAAGGCATCAACCGTTCCGTGCTGGCCGGGCAGCGTATCGGCATTCTGGGTGCCAACGGTCAAGGCAAGTCCACGCTGGTGAAGACGGTGGCGCACCAACTGGCCCCGATTGCCGGTGAAATCAGCGAGGGCAAGGGCCTGAACATCGGTTACTTCGCCCAGCAGGAACTCGACGTGCTGCGCCCGCTCGACACGCCGATGGAACACATGATCCGCCTCGCCCGGGACACGCCGGCGCACATGCGCGCCCCCGGCCAGAGTGGCACTGAACAATCGCTTCGCACCTTCCTCGGTACGTTCAACTTCAGTGGGGATATGGTCCATCAGGCCGTCGGCACGATGAGTGGTGGCGAAAAGGCACGCCTCGTGTTGTGCATGATCGTGTGGCAGCGCCCCAACCTGCTGCTGCTCGATGAGCCGACCAACCACCTCGACTTGGCCACACGCGAAGCGCTCGGCATGGCACTCAACGAATTCGAAGGCACGGTGCTTCTGGTCAGCCACGACCGGTCGCTGCTGCGTGCGGTGTGCGATGAGTTCTGGCTCGTGACCAAGGGCGGCGTCGAACCCTTCGACGGCGATCTGGACGACTATCAGCAGTTCCTGCGCGACGAAGCCCGCCGCATGCGCGAAGAGGCGGCACTCGCCTAAGTCATCAAGCCTCTGGCAGCTTCCGGGAGGAAGTCGCCTGAGCGCTGTCACCCACGACTAACCGCTAGAATTACGGTTTTAGCCGGAAATACGTCCATGTCTTTTGCCTCACTTGGCCTGATCGATCCGTTGCTGCGCAATTTGCAGGAGCGCAACTACCAGACACCTACGCCGGTGCAGGCCAAGGCGATTCCGGCTGTGCTCAGCGGTAAGGACGTCATGGCGGCGGCACAGACGGGCACGGGCAAGACCGCAGGCTTCGCACTGCCGCTGTTGCAACGGCTGGTGCAACACGGCCCGGCGGTCGCCAGTAACCGGGCGCGCGTTCTCGTGCTGGTGCCCACGCGCGAACTCGCTGAGCAAGTGCTGCAAAGCTTTATCGAATACGGCAAAGGCCTCGATTTGCGATTTCTCGCGGCCTATGGCGGCGTGAGCATCAACCCGCAAATGATGAAGCTGCGCAAAGGTGTGGACGTACTCGTCGCCACACCCGGCCGTCTGCTGGATCTGAATCGACAAAACGCCGTGCAGTTCGATCAGGTGCAAACACTCGTGCTGGACGAAGCCGACCGCATGCTGGATCTGGGCTTCGAGCGCGAACTCAACGCCGTCTTCGCCGGCTTGCCTGCCAAGCGCCAGACGCTGTTGTTCTCCGCCACGTTCAGCGACGAAATTCGCACCATGGCGGACGGCATTCTGCGCGCCCCGATCAACATCAGCGTCAGTCCGCCCAACGCCACTGCCAACAACATCAAACAGTGGGTCGTACCGGTCGACAAGAAGAACAAGCCGGACCTCTTCATGCATCTGGTGGCAGAGAACAACTGGCAGCACGCGCTGGTGTTCGTCAAAACCCGCAATGGCGTGGATTATCTGGCGGCCATTCTGGATGAGGCGGGCTACTCGGTGGACACCATCCACGGCGACAAGCCGCAGCCCGCGCGGATGCGCGCGCTGGAGCGCTTCAAGACGGGTGAAGTATCGATGCTGGTCGCCACCGATGTGGCCGCGCGTGGTCTGGATATCGATGACCTGCCGCTGGTGATCAACGTGGATCTGCCCATCGTCGCGCAAGACTATGTGCACCGTATTGGCCGCACCGGCCGCGCGGGCGCCAGCGGCGTGGCGGTGTCCCTCGTGTGTGCCGACGAGGCGCCGCAACTGGCCGCGATCGAAGCGCTGATCCGGCAAACGCTGCGCCGCGAAGAGGAGCCCGGCTTCGAAGCCGAGCACCGCGTGCCGCAAACCAGCGCGACGGGCGAGATCATCAAGAAACCCAAGAAGCCGAAGAAGCCCAAAGTGCTTCAACCCCTGCCGAGCGCCAAACCGGCGCCGAGCAAGAAACCGCGACCGCAACTCGGGCAGGGCCAACGCAAGCCGGGTGCGGGTTCACGCAAACCGGCTGGCAAACCCGCAGGTGGCCGCGGCAAGCGCTAACGCCCCGAATACCCCTATTACCCCGACTAACGCAGCGAAAGCCGCGCCTCCAGCCCACCGCCATCACGATTGCGCAACGTGAGCGTTGCATCCATCGCCTGCGCCAACTGCCGGGCGATGGCCAGTCCCAGCCCGGTGCCCCCCGTACTGCGGTTGCGTGACGTCTCGATCCGTACGAACGGCGCGAATACCGCTTCGAGCATGTCTTCCGGAATGCCGGGGCCCTTATCGCTGATTACGATGTCGACCCCCTGTGCGTGCGTCGAGACTTCCATCTGCGCATCACCGCCGTACTTCAGCGCGTTATCGATCAGATTGCCGACGATACGGCGCAACGCCTGCGGCCTCGTTACCATCGGCCGGCCAATCTGACCAGTGAGCGTGACAGGTTCCCCCGCATCGACATAGTCGTACACGAGACTCTCCAGCAACGCATCGAGGTCGACCTTGCACGGCGCCTCCGACGCCCCATGCAACGTGCGCGCATACGTCACGCCTTCCTTGACCAGCGTTTCCATCTCGCGCAGGTCCTGCTGCAATCGCACGGCCGACGTCTGATCGTCCATGGTGTCCACACGCAAGCGCATGCGGGTGATCGGCGTCTGCAAGTCGTGCGAAATGGCCGCGAGAATCTGCATGCGCTCGGTCATGTAACTGCCGATGCGGTCCTGCATCGCGTTGAACGCCCGCGCCGCACGCGCGACTTCAGAAGGCCCCGCTTCGCTCAATCGCTCCGCCCGCAAATCAGGCCCCAACGTGTCCGCCGCTTTCGCCAACGCATTCAATGGCCGCGTAGTGACGCGCACCGCCAGCCAGCAACACGCGGCAATCATCAATAGTTGCAGCACCAGCACCGCTGGCAGCCAACCGGAAAGGGGCAGTGTCGGCATCGGCAGCACGTCGATGGTCAGCGGCGAGCCGTCCGTCAGGCGCAAATGCACTTGCAGCCGATCCGGGTCGCCGGGCACGCTGTTGACCGTCAGCGGATACGAAACGCCAATCGCATCGTCGATAACACGCGCGACCTGCGCAGCCAGTTCGCTATCCGGGTGACCACCCGGGACACCCGCGCCCAACTCAAACTGGTAGCTGCGGCGCGCCAGTCGCGGCAACCACTGCGCACGTTCTGCCGCCGGCAAATGATCGAGCAGCGCCACCGAGCTGGCCACTTCGCTCTCGATGTAAATGCTCATCATGTTGTTCGTCACGCGATTGCGCTCGGTCATCGTCAGCCAGAACGACAACACCTGCGCCAACGCCAGCCCGACAAAGAGAATCAGCGCAAGGCGCGCGAACAACGAGCGCGGCCAATGCCAGAAGGCTTGGCGAATCGAAGTCGTTTGGGTCATTCCGGTGCAGAAACTACAGTGACGTTCGCGCAGAACACATACCCTTCGTTGCGAAGTGTCTTGATATAGCGAGGCTCGCGAGCGCCGTCGCGCAAGCGCTGCCGCAAACGGCTGATCAGCAGATCGATCGAGCGGTCGAAGGCATCGGCTTGCCGGCCTTGCGTGAGATTCAGCAACTGATCGCGCGTCAGCACACGTTGCGGGTGATCGAGCAACACGCGCAGCAGCCGGTATTCCGCGCCGCTGAGCGCCACTTGCGTGCCGTCGGTATCAAGCAGATGGCGTGCCGTGGTGTCGAGTTGCCACTCGCCGAAGCCCAATACTTCAGCCGTCTCGGTGATCTGCATGCCCGGCGGCAGCATGCGCGTGCGGCGCAGCACCGACTTGATGCGCGCAAGCAATTCGCGCACGGCAAACGGCTTGGCCAGATAGTCGTCCGCGCCCATTTCGAGCCCGACAATACGGTCGGTCTCCTCGCTGCGTGCCGTGAGCATCAACACCGGCACGGCGCGAAACTTGCCCGCGCGCAGTTCCCGGCACAGCACGAGGCCGTCCTCGCCGGGCAGCATGAGGTCCAGAACGATGAGGTCGGGGGCGCCGTCGGCCAGCACCGTGCGCATCTCGCGCCCATTGGCGGCCACGCTCACGCGCATGCCGTTCTTCTCGAGATAGTCGGCGAGCAACTCTCGAATACCGCGATCGTCGTCGACGATCAACACATGATCGATCTTGTCCATGCGGGCGATTATAGCGACGAGTTTTCGGCCGGGTTGCCGTTGGCATCACCGGTCGGATCCAGCGGCACACGCCGACGGCTGCGCTCAGGCACCGGCTGCATGCCCCGGCTCGCAGGCGCAAGGTCGCATTGCAACGGATGCGCGAGTTCCGCGCAAACGCCACCCGCCAGAAAGGCGAACAGACTCAGCAGGCGTCTCATGCGTCCTCCACCACCGAAAGGGACTGGCCATCGGCAACGGAAGCATCGAGCGCGTACGGATCGATCCCCTCCAGACATCCGATATTCACCCGCCACATGCCGGGCGACGTGCGAGACGCATGGAACGTGTAGATACCGCAGTGCTTGCAGAAATAGTGGCGCGCCACGCGGGTGTTGAACTGATAGCAGGTCAATGCATCCGCGCCGCTGAGAATACGCAGGCTCGCCTCGGGAAACGCCGGCGACATCAGAGCGCCCTTGCGACGGCAAAGGCTGCAATTGCAACGGGCGGCCGGCTCGACCGGCGTCTGGACTTCAAAACGGACGGCCCCGCAGTGGCAGGACCCTTGCAGCGGTTGGGACGACATCTCTTGCCTCCTTATATTTGAACAGGGAAGGCGCGCTCGCAGCGCACTCGATGTCTGCTTTATAGCCCAATCGGAAAACCGGTTTGTATCACTGTGTATCTGGCCTGTACCCCGATACATGACATTGCAGGAACGTGGTCTCACGCACACATACCAGATACGCCCGGGCGGTGAAATGGCGTCACTGATTCTTCTGAATCGATGTTCTGCCATCCACGGTGGCAGTCACCTCATCCCGAACTACCCGGAGACTCACGCCATGCTACCCCTGCTCAGAAGCGCCTTTGTCGCCCTCGCCCTCACCGGCCTCGCCGCCTGCACGCCCTCGGTTGCGGGCCCCGCACGCAACACCGTCGCGCCGGAGTTCACCGGTATCGACACGTGGCTCAACAGCCCGCCGCTCACGATGTCGCAACTGCGCGGCAAGGTCGTGCTGATCGATTTCTGGACGTATTCGTGCATCAACTGCATCCACACGCTGCCGCACGTGCAGCAGTGGTATCAGAAGTACAAGGATCAGGGGCTGGTCGTCGTCGGTGTGCACACGCCGGAATATGCGTTCGAGCGCGACACCGGCAACGTGCGCGATGCCATTCGCCGCTTCGGTCTCACCTACCCGGTGGCGCAAGACAATCGCTACGCCACGTGGAAAGCCTATGACAACCTCTACTGGCCGGGTTTCTATCTCATCGACAAGACGGGGAAGATCGTCTACACGCACTTCGGCGAAGGCGATTACGACAAGACCGAGGCGGCCATCAAGGCGCAACTCAGCGCGGCGCAGTAAGCTGCCGCGCTGAACGTCAGGCGGCGGGGCCGGCGTCCGGCCAGCCGCCGTCACGGCACATGGCGTCGAAGTTCTGTGCCAGATCGGCCAGCGTAATCGCGCCGAGACGCGCGATCAGGATGGCCTCCGCATCTCGCAACGCCCCGTCGAGCGCGGCATTCACGGCACGCTCGACGGCGCATTCCGGGTTGTCGCTCTCCACGCCGATGGCAAAGAGGTGCGGCCCGCCCACGGCGCGGTGAATGTCGAGCAGCGTGATGTCGCGCAAGTCGCAGGCAATCGACCATCCGCCGCCGTGCCCTTTGCCCGAACGCACATAACCGGCGTCGCGCAGCCCTGCCATCGTCCGCCTGACCACCACGGGGTTCGTGCGCAGCATCTGGGCGAGTTGCTCTGACGTGAACGGCGCATCGTGCCGAGCCATGTGCAGCAGCACGTGCAACATGCGGGAGAGTCGGCTATCGCTTCTCATCGGGTCATCACGCCTCAAGTGCCTGACGGGCGTACCAGCCGTGGATCAGACCACTCTGGAAACACCGCACCGGCGTGTCGAAACCGCCCGAGGCAATGATCTCGCTCACCACGTCGGGCGGCACCACCGCCACCTGCCGACCGTACATCTCGCGCGAGCGCTCACGCATCTCGGGTGCCACCGACAACATGTTGAACCACACGTTCAGCAGGCTTTGGCCGGGGTCTGTGGTCATGTCGCAAGCCAGATCGGCGCTGGCGAGATAGCCCCCCGGGCGCAGCCGCTCGGCAATGCCACGGAAGAACCCCTGCCGTGCCACGGGATCGGTCACAAACTGGGACACCAGCAACGACGTGGCCGCGTCGAACGGCTCACTCGGCGGCAGCGTGTCGAGATAACCACGGTGAAAGACACACCGATCGGCAATGCCCGCCGCCTGGGCCTTTTCGCGAAACACATCGAACATCGGCCCGGACGGTTCCACCGCGGTGAAGCGCCAGCCGGGATTGCGCTCGGCCAGATGAAGAATCTCGGCGCCAGTCCCCGTGCCCACGCTCAGCACATGCGCATCGGCAGGCAACCCGGCAAACACGTAGCCGATGACCAGTTGCATGGCCTCGCGCAGCGGCAACATGGCGCGCCACGTGTTGTCGTAGTTCCCCGCGTGCTGGTCGAACATCGCGATGGTCGCCTCTTGATTCGCCTTGTGGTCCACGTCTTGCAGCATCGTCCGATTCATTTTGCCCTCGCCGTACGGTTTACGTAACTTCGAATGTTGCATAATGCCACGCACCGATCCTGCATGGCAAGCGCCCCATCGGCGGGACTTCATGCAGAGGATTCACGCGCGAGTGAATCGATTTCATCAGGCGAACCCTAAATAACGACTGCGAGATGTCGATAAACCGTGTGGGCGCTCCGTTTCCTTACCGGAGCTTACGAAAACCGCACCATTACGGTGAGGCGCGCTAAGGCGAGGCGCTTCCGACGATCCCCCCAGATGACGTCACTGCCCCCCCTTTCGGGGCTGAATGCCGCGAATGCCACCGATGCCCTGAACGCCTTGAACACCGGCGCCGTGGCTTCCCGCTCGAACACGACTGCCGTCACGACGGGCCGACAGGACGCGAACGCGCCTCCCCCGTCGGAATCGACGCGCGTCACGATTTCACCGGCCCCCTTGGCGGCCAATTGGCCCACGTACAGCCAGCCGGTCGCCAACGGTGCAACGCTGCTCTGGCAGCAAGTGCCCTCCGATTCGCTCTCACTGCGGATGTCGGGCAACGTCACGACGTCCGCGCTGGGCAACCGCCTCGAGAAGTTGGGTTCGGGCATGTTGAATGCCATTGCGAAGGGCACTACGTCCTACACGCAGACGGTGATCCGTTCGACCTCGGCCGTTCCGCCGAGCGACACCGATCTGGCCGTGCAGCAAGCGCAATTGCAGGCCAACGCCGACAATCGTTTCGCGCTGACCATCACGACCGCAAGTGGCGCCAAGGTCTCGGTAAGTCTGGGCAGCAATGACGACGGGTTGTCGGCAACGTTCTCGGTCTCCAACGGCACGCTGACCGACACGGAGCGCGATGCCATCGGTAAACTCGCCGATGCGTTCCAGAGCGCCGTGACCGGTCTGGCCAAGCAACCGCCTACGGTGGATTTCAGCGGGCTGACGGGTTTCGACACCTCGGTGCTGACGTCGGTCGATCTCAACGCAACACTGGACGCGAACCGTAAGCCGCAAACCTTCGCGTTTCATGCCGATGCGACGCAGCGCTCGCTCAGCGCAAGCGGCGCAGTGGGCACGTTCGATGTGAAGGTCGATCTGACGAATCTTCAGGTGATCGGCAGCAAGCAGGCACAGGCCGAAGCGATCGACGCGTGGCTGACCCGCTTCGACACGGCACAGACGCGCGGTAACGGCGACGCGGCCACGATGGTCATGTTCAAGTCGGCCTTCTCTGCGATGAACAGCAACTACCCGCCTGCCCCGCCCCTGCCGCGCATTCCCCTGAGCGGCACCGATCGCGCCACATTGAGCGGCTTGGCCGACTTCACGGCATCGATCTCGCAAACGCAGCACTCGCCCAACCCACTGCACCGTAACGAGGTTGACGGCTTCGATTACAAGATTTCGCAGCAAACGGCGATCGGCGGGAAGGACATGCTCAACCGCACGATCAAGCAGCAGACACAGGCCGATCTGAGCGCGAGCTACCATCGCTCGTTGTGGGTGGGCGTGCCGCTGAACCTGACGACGGACCCGAAGACGCAGAATTACGAATACGTCACGGTGAAGGATTCGGCGCAAAGCGTCACCGACATCGGCTATCGCGACGGCTTGCTCGATCACGCGACGGCCAGCCGCTCGGCCAGCCAGTCGAAGAACGTCAAACGCTATGAGCTGGCCAAGCTGGTCAGCGACGTGACCACGCCCGCATCGGCATCGCACATCAGCAACCTGACGGCGTTGTTGCAATCGTCCATGCAGCGCGAGGCAGGCAAGTCGGCCAATGACGTAGCCAACGTCGAGAATGACAACGCCTCGCGTCGGGCAGCTCAGGCACGCATCGCGCTGGAAATCGACCCGGCGAAGATCTCGTAAGACCTGCCGGGTCTGTTTGATGCGGTAGCGCAAGCACGGGGAACAGGGGAAGGGTCAGTTCCCCTGCCCTTGAATCTCTGCCGCAGGCGCGGCTGCCACGGCACGTCCGCGATACCACACGAAGTACACCACCGACAGCGCGATGATGAACGGCACGCCGTAGACGAGCGTCATGCGGAACTCGTCGGTGAAATACGTCGTGACGAGCGTCGCCAGCATCAACACCGCCCCCGTGAGACTCGCATACGGATAGCCCCACATGCGGAAGCTCAGCGTCTTTGCCTCATGACGGCGGCGGAAGTACAGGTGCGTGACGAAGATCATCAGCCACGTGAACATCGCGCCGAACATCGACACCGACATCATCAGCGTGAACGAGGCCTGCGGCGCCATGACGTTGAGCGCGACGGCGAGCGCAATACCGATGGTCGAGAGCAGGAGCGCCGCGACCGGCACGCCATTGCGGCTCACTTCACCGAAGCGGCGCGGTGCATAACCGGCACGCGACAGGCTGAACATCATGCGCGTGGTGATGTAGAGCTGACTGTTCATGGCGGAGAGCGCCGCGACCAGAATCACCAGATTGATCACACCGGCGGCACCCGGGATATGCGTGGCGGCCATCACCTTCACGAACGGGCTGCCATCTTCACCCGCGGCGCTCCACGGCACGATGGCCAGCGTCAACGCCAGCGTGAGCAGATAGAAGAACACCAGTCGGAACATCGTCGCGCGAAAGGCCTGCGTGATCGCGCGCTGCGGGTCCTGCGCCTCGCCCGCCGCCACCGCAATCATCTCGATGCTCAGATAGCTGAAGATCGACACGATGACGGCAACCCACATGCCCCATGCGCCCTTCGGGAAGAACCCGCCGTGCGACGTGTAGTTGGCAATACCGATGCCACTCTCGGCCGGCGCGCGGAATACCACGTACGCGCCCAGCATCAAGAAGGCCACGATGGCGACGATCTTGAGCATCGAGAACGCATACTCGACCGCGCCGAACACTTTCACGCTGGCCGCGTTGATGCCGATGAGCCCCGCCGAGAAACCGACGATCCAGTACCAGCCCGGCACGGCGGGAAACCAGTACTTCATGTACACGGCGATGGCCGTGACTTCCGTGCCCACGGCGAACACGATCGACGACCAGTACGCGTAACGCACCAGAAAGCCGGCCAGCGGCCCGATGTAGTGCTCCGCGTAAGCGCCGAACGACCCCGACGTCGGGTGCGCCACGGTCATTTCCGCCAGACACCCCATCAGCAACAGCGCAATCGCACCGCCGATGGCATAGCTGAGCAGCACGCTCGGCCCGGCGAAGCCGATGGCAAAAGCGCTGCCGAGAAACAGCCCCGTGCCGATGGCGCCACCAATGGCGATCATCGACAACTGACCGCTCGTCAGGCCGCGATGCAGGCCCTTCTCCCGCTCGACAATACTGTCGAAGCCCGGTTTGGTTGTACTCAATTTCGTCTCCTGTTCTTCTGTCTTTCAGTACTCACGCCAGTGCGGCGTCAGGTTGTTGCGTGGCGGGCTGTCGCATCATCGATAAGGAATGCGAACAAAATTCACCCACTACCGTGCTGGCAAGTCTAGTCAGCCGTTTTCGCTATGTACAATCAAGAAATCATCGGCGGGTATGGGGTTTGGGAATAGCTGAGCGCCGTGGTTTTCGTGGATGAAACTTCGCCATCAGAAACTGTGCTCGATACCCACGCCTATGCCGCGATAATGCGTGCCCGGCGGTGCATTGCCGCCGTTGCCGGAGATCGGCCGCGGCGAGAATCCGTAGCTGCCCCACGCGCGGTTGATCACTTGGTAATACGCCACATACACGTCGGTACGACGCGAAAAGTCGTAGCGATAGCCCAGATTCATTTGGGTGGCCCCCAACCCGTCGGTACTGCACGCCCCGCCACCGCTGCGCGAGCACGCGCCGTCCATCGCATAGCCCCCGCCGATCCAGACGGAATGCTGGCCGCCGCCGAACCAGTGCTGCACCATCGCGTAGACCGCATCGCGCCGGTAGCGATTCAGGTTGCCGATGGTGCCGTCGTCGGTGCGATACGTGAGGCGGTCCCATCCAGCCACCCATTTCGTCCCCGCATAGGTGAACGTGATGAGCACCTTGTGCGCGTCGTCGGTCGAGCCCGTCGCGCGTGAACCCGCGTTGGACGGATTGCCCGATGCCGGCGCACCCAGCCATGCCAGCCCGAAATAGTCCTTGTGCAGTTCATAGGCGTAGCGCACACGCAGCGGACCATTCAGGTATTCGAGACCCGCGCCGAACACCTGCGGCGAGATATCGCCTGCTGGCGTCGCCACCTTGCCCTGCGACGGCGAATACGAAAACCGCAAATGCAGGCCGGCCCAATCGGGCGTCCAGTACTGAATGCTGTTGCCCTGTCGACGGTTGAACGTCGCATCGGCCGCGCCATTCACGCGCCCGGATTGCGTGGTCGTATTGGGCACGTTGAACCCGGGGTTGCTCAGAATCGTGCTCAGATCGCCCGTGTACGGATTGCGCACGGGCGAGCCGACCGACAGCGTGGACCATTGATATGGCGTATCCCAGTTGCCGAGAAACGCCGTACCGAACGGCCCCGCCAGCCCCACGTTCGTATTGCGACCCGCGATGGAGACACCCGCCGCTTTGCCATCGATGGCGACCGGTGTTTCAATCTGCCAGATCGCCGAATACCCATCGCCAAGGTCTTCCTTGCCGCGCATGCCGAAGTACGAAATGCTCGACATCATGCGAGTGCTGGTCGCCTCGCCGACATTGATGGCGCCCGCCGGCGCTTGTGTCGGACGCGGTGTCCCGGCGGGCACATGGCGCCCGCTCACGCTGACCCCATCGGTCATAGGCGTGAGAAGCCCGTAAATCTGCACCTGCGCGTGCGACATCTCATACACGCTCATGCCGAGCACGACACCCAGCACACGCGCTCCCGCGTGCCCGGCCATAGCCTGCCGCCGCGTCAACTGCCGGCCCGGCCTTTGAGAAAACCGCAACGCGCCGCGCATCGCCGGTCAGCCCGGCAACGCGAAACCGCACGCCGCCAATTGCGCGTGCAAGGCCGCGTGTTGGGTGTCGCTCAACGGCGAGAGCGGCGGGCGCAGTTGGGCCCATGCGGCATCGTCGCGCTGCGACGCGAGCACGGCTTTGAGCGCCGGAATCATCGGGAACGATTGCACCACGCTGCGCACGGCATCGGCTTGCGCCTGCAATGCCGGGCCGTTGTCGCCGGACCATTCGCGGCACAGCTGACCGATGACGGCCGGATTGATGTTGACCGTTGCCGAGATGCAGCCCTTCGCCCCTTTCGCCGAAGCACGCGAAACCAGCGACTCCGACGCGGGGAAAATGCCGAAGCCCGGGAAGGCATCGAGCATCGCGCTCAGGTTCTGCCAGTCGCCCGAGCTGTCCTTGATGCCGACGACGGTGCTCGGGAAATCGCGAATCAGACGCTCGATGACCGGCAGCGTGATCGGCACGCCCGACAGTGCGGGGATGTGATACAGGTACAGCCGCAAACGGTCGTCGGCCACGGCATCGATGACACGCGCGTAGTAGCTGTACAAGCCGTCGTCGGTAATGCCCTTGTAGAAGAACGGCGGCAACATCAGCACGCCGGCGCAACCGCGCGCCACGGCATGACGCGTCAGCGCCACGGTTTCCGGCAGCGCACAGCAGCCGGTGCCCGGCAGCATGCGTCGTGCGTCGAGCCCCGCATCGATCAGATGATCGAGCAAGGCCATGCGCTCTTGCGTGCCCAATGAGTTCGCTTCGCTGTTCGTGCCGAACGGGGCGAGCCCGACGCCGTGAGACAGCAACCATGCGCAATGCGCGAGAAAACGGGGGGCATCCGGCGTCAGATCCGCGTGAAACGGCGTGACGACGGGCGCAAACGCCCCGGTCAATGCTTGATCGACCATGACAGTTCCTTGGAGGTAGGGAGAGAGGTGTTGCGCTGCCTGTGTGCTTGCTACCGCTTTTCATCACATCAGGCAGGCGCGGACCGCATCAAGGCGATGGGTTGAGTTCGTGCAGGAATTGCAGAATTTCGCGACCGAGGGCGTCGTCCCCCGTATCGATGTGAGCAACGACCGACGTGTGGTTGTGATCGCGCACCTGAACAAACCGCGGTGCGCGCTTGTCACGTTGCGACAGTCGATGGCAAAACTCGAGCGCGTAGGTTTCGAGATGGGGATTCTCGAACTCCGCGACAACGACCATCGCGGGCACCGGCAACGCATCGGCATGAGCCATGGGCGCGTCCGCCTCATGACGCGCTGCGTCAGCGCCGTAGTACGCCACCACGCCCGGCGCATTCGGGTTGTCGGGCAACACATCGGCACGCAGGCGCGCACTGATCAACACCGCGCCCGCCACTTCCGGTTGGGCCGGACGCAAACGCGGGTCGCACAGATAGCTAGCGACGTGCGAGCCACCCGCCGAATGACCGATGAGCAGAATGCGCGACATATCGGCACCCGCTGCCCCCGCGTACTCGCCGAGGTGCCGACGCACCCAGCGCATGGCGTCGGCCACATCCTGAGCGCCGCCCGGGAAGGCGGCTTCCGGCGCCAGCCGGTATTCCACATTCACCGCCAGACAGCCATGACGCGCGAAATAGCGCGGCACGTTGCCATAGATCTGCGCGTTGGCATTCATGTCCCCACGCACGAACCCGCCGCCGTGCACGAAGACGACGACCGGCATCGGCGCGTCGGGCAACGGGTTCGGCCGATACACGTCGAGCCGGTGACGGGCGTGCGAGCCGTACGCCAAATCGCGCACGACCTCGTAGCGGTCAGTCGCCGCAGCATCGGCCTTGGCAAGCAGCGGCGTGTAGGCGTCGAGCACCGCACGGCGGCCGGCAGCAATGTCGTTCGACCAGACAGGTCCGAGCGCGCGCATCACCTCACGCGCGATCTGCCAGTCGGCCACCGGGGGCGTTACCTGCGACATCAGTAGACTCCCATCAATTGCGAGAGCTGCGCGATGTAGCCGGCGTAGCGCGGGTGCTGCTTGATCGTCTGCGGGGCGCGAGGACGCGGCAGGTCGATCGTCACTTCCTCGACGATCTTGCCGGGACGCGCCGACATCACGATGACGCGATCCGACAGGAAAACCGCCTCTTCGATGCTGTGCGTGACCAGCAGCACCGTCTGCCGATGCTCCTGCCAGATGCGCAGCAGCTCGACGTTGAGGTTGTCGCGCGTGAGCGCGTCGAGCGCGCCGAACGGCTCGTCCATCAGCAGAACCTTCGGCTCCAACGCGAGAATCTGGCCGATCGACGCGCGCTGGCGCATACCGCCCGACAGTTCGTGCGGATGGTGATCGGCGAATTGCGACAGGCCGAGCATTTCCAGCAACGCGGCCACGCGCGGCTCGCTCTTCTCCTTCGGAATCTTGCGCAGGCTCGTGCCAAGCAACAGGTTCTGCCGCACGGTCAGCCACGGCAGCATGTTGCTCGTCTGGAACACCACGCCGATCTCCGGCACCGGGCGCGACACGCGCTGCCCCGCCACGCGAATCTCGCCGCCGTCGTGCGGCACCAGCCCCGCGACAATGCGCAGCAGTGTGCTCTTGCCGCAGCCGCTCGCACCGAGAATCGACACGAACTCCTGATCGGCGATCGACAGCGACACGTCGTCGAGAATCCGGACCGGCGCCGCCTTGCGCGCCTTGCCCGCGAAGGTCTTGTCGATGTGGCGAATCTCGATCATCGCGTCGTCGGCTTGGGCGGCCGGTGCGCGACCGGCATCCGCCGAAGGGGCGGCCTGCGCCGCCGTGTGCAGTTTCGTCACGGTATTCATACGTTGATTCCTCGCCACCAGACCATGCGTGCCAGACGCTCGATCACCCAGTACAGCACCACGGCCAGCAGCGTGACCATCAGGATCGCCGCGAACATCACATCGGTACGGGCCGCCGCCGAGGCGAACACGATCAGATGCCCCAGCCCTTCTTCCGAGCCGATGAACTCACCGACGATGGCGCCGATCACCGCGAGCGGCATGGCGATCTTGAGACCGTCCGCAAACGCGGGCAGCGCCGCCGGCAGGTACAGCCGCCAGAAGGTGTCCCACGGGCTGGCGCCGAGTGCGCGAAAGTGCTCGTCGAGGTTGCGCGCCACCGAGGCCAGACCGCCCATGGTGGCGACCACCACCGGGAAGAAAGCGAACAGGAACGTGGACGCCAGCTTGGACGCGAAGCCGTAGCCGAACCACACGATCATGAGCGGCGCGAGCGCGATCTTCGGCATGCTTTGCAGCGCCGTGACGAGCGGGTAAAGCGTGCGGCGCGCGAAGGCGCTGTAGCTGATGACCACGCCGATCAGCAGGCCGCCCGCCACCGCCGCCACGAAACCGGTCAGCACTTCGACGGTTGTGACCCACGTATCGGCCAGCATCTGCGGATGGATTTCCCAAGCGGCGCGAAAGATCGCCGACGGTGGCGGCATCAGGTACGACTGCACCTTGAAGTACGACACGGCCAGTTCCCACAGGGCGAGCAGTACGCCCCAAAATACGATCGTCTGTGCGATGCGTTTCATGTGATGTCTCCTCCAGATTGCCGGCGCGTTACGACTTGCCGCCCGACTTATCCTTGACCATCCCCGGCGGGGGCGGCACCACGAAACGCTCGAAGCGGAACCGGTCGAAGCTCTCGATATTGCGCTCCCACACCTTCGCTTCGTACGGATGCTCGGCGTCGATCTGGGTCATCTCGCAGTACAGCTCGACGTTGTTGCCGTCCGGGTCCTTGAACACGAGGAAGTAGTTCGCGCCCGGGCCGTGGCGGCCGATGCCGCGCACGATCTCGACGTTATGCGCGCGCAGCACGTCGACGGCTTTCTCCATCTCTTCCACACTATCGACGAGGTACGAGAAGTGCTCCATGCCCGGGCGGCTGTAGCGTGGCAGGTCATCGATATCGGGCGAGTTCTTCGGAATCTGCGAGAGCGCCAGATCGTGGTGGTCGCTGCCGGCACGCAGAAAGACCATCTGATCGTCGATCCAGTCGGACACGGTCAGGCCCAGCACTTCGGTGTAGAACTTCACCGACTTCTGGATATCGCGCACGACCAGCACCAGATGGCCGAGACGCTTGGGTTTGAGGCTTGTCATCTCCACTCCTTGCTTTGCTTCTAATCGGGGGCTTGCGAAGGGTATTACGGTGTTACGAGAGGCTTGCTGCGGCGCCTCACTCGACAAACTGATTGGTGTAGATGTCGGTGGCCTTCAACGTAGGCGGCAAATTGAAAGCATCGCGCACGAACTTCGCGGTGGCCTCCATGCGCGGCACCGGCACCCAACCGGGCTTGTGGCCCTTGGTTTCCGCATCGCTGCCCAAGCCGTTGATCTGCTTGACCTGTTCCAACATGACCTGCTTGTCGAGCATCGGGTATTGCGACGCGATGATGCCGGCCGACTCTTCCGGGTGCTCACGCAGCCACGCGTAGCCGCGATACGTCGCCTGCACGAAGCGGCGCACCACGTCGGGCTTCTGCGCAATCATCTTTTCGGTCGTCACGAGGCCGTTGCCGACCATGTCGAGACCGAAGTCGCGATAGCGCAGCATGCCGATCTCGCGGCCCTGTTTGGCAGCCAGCGAGCGCAGCACCGGCAGGTTCGCCCCTTCCCAGCACTCGGTCAGGTCGATTCGGCCTTGCAGGAACGACGGGTTGATGGTCGACGGATCGAGGCGCAGCAGCTTAACCGACGTCGGCGGCAAGCCATTGGCCTTCAACCATGCCGGTACGATGTTTTGCAGCGGCGATGCCCCGCCGCCGCCCATCGTCAGGCCCTTGAGGTCGGCCGGTTTGGTAATCGTGCGGCCGGGTTTGACGAGGTAGCAGATCGCCCCGGGCCAAGCCACGTTGACCGAACCGACCATCACCGTCTTGCCGCCCTGCGCGCGATTGAGCATCACGCTGATGGGGTCGCCATAGCCAAAATCGAACAGTCCCTGATCGACTTCGTTGACGGTGCGCTGTCCACCGTGACCGGCGATGGCCGAAACATCGAGCCCAGCCTCGCGGTAAAAGCCCTTGTTGATAGCGACCAGCACGCCGCCGGTACTGCCCTGCGGCAGCCATGAGAGGTTGAACTTCACTTTCTCCTGCGCGGCGACCGGCGTCGCCCACAGGGCGCCAGCGCCCACTGCGCCGATGGTTCCGATGGTTCCGATGGATCCAACGCACGCCAGCGCCGTCCACCAACGCTTTGCCCACTGCCACTGCTGCATTACTGCCTCCTCATGGCCGCCGCTCTAGCGGCCTTTGTTATTTGCGCTGTGCCACGACGCGGTTCTCGATGGCGCCAATGCCCTCGATGCCCGCCACCATGACGTCACCCGCCTTGAGATACACGCCACGCCCCATGCCCACGCCGGTCGGCGTGCCCGTGGCGATCAGGTCGCCGGGCTTGAGCGTGAGGATGCCGGACAGGTAAGCGATCTGCTCCGCAATGTTGAAGATCATCCCTGCCGTCGTGTCGTCCTGCATCGACTCGCCGTTGACCGACAGCGTCATGCGCAGGTTCTGGGGGTCGCGAATGACATCGCGCGGCACAAACCACGGCCCCAGAGGAGCGAAGGTATCGAAACTCTTGCCGCGAAACCAGTCGTGCGTAAACGGATAGTCGGTGCGGCGGTTGAGATCTCGTGCGCTCACGTCGTTGATCACCGTGTAGCCCGCGATCCATTCGTGAGCCTGTTCCACCGGTACGTGGCGGCCCGGACGGCCAATCACCACGGCCAGTTCGACCTCCCAGTCGACACGCTCGGCATTGGGCGGCAGCACCACGTCGGTGTTGGTGGCCGTCACGCTGGTCTCGGCTTTCATGAACATGTACGGCGAGCTTTCGCTGCGCGGCGCGAGCTTGGTGCCCATTTCGGCCGCATGCTCGTAGAAATTCGATGCCGTGGCGAAGATCCGGCCCGGCTGATACGGCACGCACAGGCGGTATTGGCTGGTCTCCAGCGCGCTGACCTTGTTCACCACGCCAGCATCCAGCGCCTGACGCACGGCCGTCATCACGGTCTCGCCATGCACATACCAGTCGGAGAGCAGCGCCGTCAGATTCTGCGCCGCCAGTGCGCCGTCGTCGTTGCCTGCGCCCGTGTGGCGCAGCACGGCTTCCAGATCGTACAGGCGGCCATGTTGCACCAGTGCCGTACGGCGATCGGCACCGGCTCCCGGTGCCAGCGATTCATAAGTTGCGATACCAAACCAGGTCACACCTTCCTCCTATCTCTTTACTGAAATTCGATGTCGCTTACGCGCATCGGTTGTCTTTTTGATTGCTCTATGAACATACAATACATAGCATATGTATACATGGCAATTGATTTGTATTTTATTTTTCAATCCTTCCTAACGTAGCGATTAACCAGTGAATAAGGCACCCATGAACGACGCTCCCCTGATGCTCAATCTCATCGCACTGGCCCCACAGGCACGCGCACAACTGCTGGCCGCCGGCGTGCGATTGCACGACGTGAACGCGCGTGCGCTGGCCGATGCCACCGATGCCACCGATCGCGCTGCCATCGCCTCGGCGCGTCTGGTGCTCACCAACGGCACGACCGGACTCTCGGGCGCACAGATGCAGGCGCTGCCGCAGCTCGAACTCGTTTGCGCTTTCGGCGCAGGGTTCGAAAACATCGACGTCGTCGCCGCCGCCGAACGCGGCATCACCGTCGGCCATGCGCCCAACACCAACGGTGAGACGGTGGCCGATCACGCCTTGGCCCTGATGCTCGCCGTGTCGCGCGGCCTCGTGACGCTCGACCGCGCAGTGAAGGCCGGTGGCTGGGAGTCGCATCGCGCGCCCCGTCCGACGCTCAACGGCGCGCGACTCGGCATCGTCGGCCTCGGCAACATCGGTCAGGCAATCGCACAGCGCGCGGCAGGCTTCGGCATGTCGATCGGCTATCACACCCGCACGCCACGCACGGACGGCCCAAGCCACGCATGGCAGCACTACGCCAACGTCGGTGAACTGGCCCGCGACAGCGACTTCCTCGTGCTGGCCTGCCCCGGTGGCCCCGCCACGCATCATCTGGTCAGCACCGAGGTGCTGGCGCAACTCGGCCCCAAGGGCTTTCTGGTGAACGTGGCACGTGGCAGCGTGGTCGATACCGTGGCGCTGATCGAAGCGCTGTGCGACGGCCTCATCGCCGGTGCCGCGCTCGACGTCTACGAGACCGAACCCGAGGTGCCATCGGCACTGCGTATGCTCGAGAACGTGGTGCTCACGCCCCATATCTCGGGCCGCTCACCTGCGGCGTTGCAAGCCCAGATCGATGTCTTGCTGGGCAACGTGCGCGCCCATCTCGCTGGCCTGCCGCTGCCCGCTGCGGTGAATGCCGTGCGCGATAACAAAACGTCCAGATAAAAAAAGAAGCGGGCAACCGGGAGACCATCGGAGGTTGCCCGCCTCAACACTTCACCTTGGAGGTCCTGTGAAGTCGTCAGCGGCGGCGGCACGCATTGGCAGTCTTTGCCAGCGCGTGCCGCAGCGTCGCGCCAAATCACACCAGTTCAAACAAACTGCGCTTACCGTGCCGGCCAAGGTTTGGCCGGTGCGCCCATGACCGGCTCACCCAGCAGCGGGCTCGACAGTGCATACGCGCCGTTCTCGGTGAAAGCCCACATGATGTTGCGGTCGTACTCGGTGTACATCGCAAACACGCCCTTGCCCAACGTGTACACAGGCAGCTCGGTTTCATCGGCCAGTCCCGGCACGAAGTAGCCTGCGATGGTCGGCTTGGCCGGGTCCTTCACGTCGAAGATCTGCACGCCTGCGCTATAGAACGAGTACGGCACGATGCCCTGACGCCACGTCCCCGGTTGCCCGATGGAGTTCGAACGCTTCGGACCGTAGTTACCGCCGCGCTGGCAGAAGCTGGTGAACGGTGCGCCTTCGGGCACTTCCGGCTCCGGCAGCTTGGCCGCGACCTTCATCTTGGCGGGGTTACGCGCGTCGACGACAAAGATGTCTTTGTACGGCTCATAGCAATCGCGGTTCATCGGGTAGCCGCTCGTGAGCACGTAACCGGTGCGCTCGTACTGGCTGACGTCCGCGTTGTCGTATTCGGTGCCCGCGAAGCTCGGCGCCGTATTCACGTTGCCGAGTACCTTCGGATGCGCCGGATCGGCGAGATCGAACGACCACAGGCCCAGCCCGCCCATCGCGCCGAAGCCCACCTTGCCGCCCTGTTCCAGCGGTTTGGGCAGGAAGATCGGCATACGCGAACCCATCCACGACGTGCGATTGCCTGCGCGCGCGTTCTGGAGATACGCCTGCTCATGCTCGGCGTTGCCGAGGATCTGGCCGGGCACCGAAATCTGCGAGACGAACTTCGGGTTGGCCGGGTCCGACATGTCCCACACCTGATAACCCGGCGAATACAGATAGTTCGGGTATTCGGAGAGCGCGTAGCTGTCGTCAGGTGCTGCCGACAGAATCATGTACTTGCCGCCGTAGAACTCCGGCGAATCGAGCGAGCCCGAACCGCGTTGTTCGCCCACCGGGGCATTCGGACGCGTGTAGTCGGTGGTGCGCGTGGCGATCAGCTTCCAGTCGGACGGCAGCGGGCCGTTCATCTCGAAGACCTTGAAGCCCTTCAGATCGTTGTAATTGCGCTGTGCGGCAACCTTGTCCGGCTGCTTCGACTTGTCGGTCATCAGGCCGTAGCGGCCGATTTCGAACGACGCCACGAGAATCGGCTTGCCGAGCTTCTTGTTCCAGACGATGGTCGCGCCGCCCAGATAGTCGTGCACGTTGTTCGGGTCGAACTTCTCGCTCGAACCCTTCGGGCCCCACACGCCACCCTTCGAATACACGACCTTGCCGTTGGCCGGATCAGTCACGTCCATGATGCGCAGGTAGTCGCGGTCGTGGATGTACAGATAGCGCTTGCCGTTGAAGTCGGCGATGTTGTTCCACGCATGGAACGGCGAATCCACACCCGGGTAGAAGGCGAGCACCTTCACGTTCTTGGTGTAGCTCTTCTTGTCCCAGTACGGTAGTTCACCCGGGAATTTCTGACCGGTGTGCACTTCGGGCGTGGCCTTCGGCCAGATGTACTTGCCGGTGGCCGGGTCCATGCCGTAGTCGACGCCGGGCTTGAGCGGCTTGGGCGAGCGGTCCGGCGTCAGACGCAGCCAGCCGGCCAGATACGGGTCTTTCACGTTCGGCGTGCCGGGCGTGCCCGACGGTTGCGCGTCGGCTTGTGCCGCGGGGGCTGCATTGGTCGCAGCAGGTGCGGATTCCGGTGCCGATGCGTGGGCAGCGAGCGTCATCGTCAGCGCAGCGAGTACCGCCGTGGCGGTGAGCGATACGCCGAGTGTGGGCTTGCGAAACATGTCTTCCTCCTTCGTTTCAAAGTCTTCTCGCCGGCACAGCACATGCCGGCGGCGTGGATGCAGGTGAATCGAATGCGTGGATCAGAATGCGTGGCGGATACCCAGTTGCACACCCGACGGATTCTGATTGCCGTTGGGCGTGACCTGGAACGTCACCGGGTAATGCACCGTCGTGTCGTTACTGTGCTGCACGTGCGCGTAGGTCGCGTAAAGCGTGGTGCGCTTGGACATGCCGTACATGTAGCCGATCACGAAACCGTTGGCGTTCGAGAGCGCCTTGTTGTCGTCGTCCTGACGGTGGACAAAGCTCGCGTAGAAGCGATGACGGTCGGTCAGCGCGTAGCGAACCCCGGCCTGTACGTCCCAGCCGCGCACGTTGAACGCGACGTACGGCGGGTACGCGTAATAGCCGTTGTACGTGTGATAGATCAGGGTCGGCTCGATGCTGCCGAACTTGTAGGTCGCGGCAAAGTAGTTGTCGCGCGACGAGTGAATCTGGCTCGGCGAGTAGATGTCGCGGGTGTATTGCAACTCGCTCACCGCGCCGAGGAAGATGCCGCCGTTGCGGTACTCGACAGCGGCCGACAGGAAGCGCCCGGCACGCGTGGTGTCGCCCACGCCCGTGGTCGCCATGAAGCGCGCCATCAGGCCGTTCCAGCGCGGCGTGTTGTACGAAATGGCGTTGTCTACGCGGTACGACGCGTAGAAGAACTCCATGTTGTTGACCATACTGAAGTCGGCCGCCCAGCTCGGGTCGGCGTAACCGGCAATCCAGTATGACGGCGTGAATTGGCGGCCCAGCGAGACTTCACCCCACGGGCCCTTGAGGCCCACAAACGACTGACGCGCCTGCGCCGATTGGGTGCCGTTGTTCGCCGAGAACATCGGCTCGTAGGTGAAGAAGGCGCGATTACCGCCGCCCAGTTCTTCAAAGCCGCTCAAATTGAAGCGAGAGTTGTTCAGACCGCCGCTCGACATGCGGGTGACCTTGCCGCCATTGGCGCCCGACTGCCACAACTGCTCGATGTTCAAGTCCACAAAACCCGAGAGCGTGACGCCTCCGGAAGATTGCGCGTATGCGCCCCCTTGCATTGCGCCCAATAGCAATGCACCTATCACTCGCTTCTTCATGCCGTCTCCTGAGAATTCTCGTTTTATTTGCGGCGCCCCTTGTTGGGTGTCTGCCGCTCGCCCGTTGTATGTATACAATCTTTCGAATGATTATACATAGCAAAGAAATTGAATTTCTACCGCTATTTGTTTATACAAACGGGCTATTTTTTTATAGCGGGTTACCCCTGATATGCGGTGTCCGCCGCCGGCACACCGTGGCCGGCGGGGAGATGGCGCCCCAGTTCAGGCGGCGCGCGATGCGGATCAAAGACCTTTGCGGTCGGCTTGCAGACCCTCGTGACGCAGCTTGGGCGCGTCGTCTTTGCCCGTGCCGTCCTTCGATGCACCGCCCCAGCCATGGGCAGTCACGTCGAAGATCACGCCGTTCGTGTCGAAGAACTTGACCTCGTAGAAGATGTTGCTTTTCACCGGCACTTCGCCCATGTAGTAACGCCCGCCGGCCGCTTCGATCTTGGTGCGCGTGGCTTCGACGTCGTCGACCCAGATGCCGATGTGATGCAGGCCCACGAACTCGCGGCCACGGTCGCCGGCGGCTTCGTCGTTCTTGTAATTGAGCAACGCGAGGTTGATGACGCCGTCGGACAGGTACACGCCACGGGCGAGTGACGAGTCGGTTTCGCCGACTTTCTTGAAGTCGAACGCCTGCATATAGAACTCGGCCGCCTTCCAGGGGTCGGGTACGGAAAGCGCGATATGACGCAGTTTGGCCATGATGGAATGTCTCCTTCGTATCGATAGGTCACGTGCGTGACGAACAGAGGCTTGCCGGGGACCGGCAAACTCGTATGTATACTATCTCAGTGAATTGCATTCCAAAATGCATTTTTGAATACAACATCGTGATACCGATCAACAAAATCTTCAGCCATTCCCTTCGAATGGGGCGTCAGGCCACAACTTCGGGAAAAAATACCCTTATAATCCGCATGTATACAATCCGAGCCAATTCAAGAAAAGAGCACGTCCACGGAGCGAGATAACTAACCATGGCCGAAACCATTGCCGCCCGAATCTGCCGGGAGTTGACCGACGAGATCATCGACGGTCGCCTGCCGCCAGGACGGAAGCTGGAAGAAGTTGTGCTGGCCGAACGTTTCAAGGCCTCGCGCACGCCCATTCGCGAAGCCCTGCGCGAGCTGAACGCGCGCGGCCTGATTGAACTCACGCCGCATAAGGGCGGGGTCGTCGCCAGCATCAGCGTCGACGATCTGTCCGACATGCTCGAAGCGATGTGCGAACTCGACGCGCTGTGCTGCCGTCTGAGCGCCCAACGCATGAGCGCCATGCAGAAGAAGCAGTTGGAAATGCTCCACGTTCAGAGCAAGCAATGCATGGATGCCGGTGACGAAGCCGGTTACCTCGCGCTCAATCGCGAGTTTCACCAGTTGCTGAGCGCCGGCACGCAGAACAAGACGCTAATGGCACTGATCGACAGCCATCGCGAACGTCTGGCGCCGTTCCGCGCCGCGCAATCGGATGTCGAGGAGCGCTTCACCGTGTCGTTCGACGAGCACGATAAAGTCGTCGAAGCGGTGCTCGCCTCCGACGCCGAGGGCGCGTATAACGCCATGCGCAGTCATACGGCACGGCTGAGCATTCATGTGCTCGATCGGTTGCAACACAATCGCAAGCCGTAACGCTTCATCTCCAAACGCTTCACCAATACCCGCCCGGGCCGCATCGGCTCGGGCGGCGTCGTTTCAATCCACCGTTTTGTAGTTGTTGACGGATCGCACCCCGCGACGCGCGAAGCCAACGTTCTCAACGTACTGCTCGCAACCGTCGCCTATGAGTTATAGCGCAGTGCAACGCCGATAGGTTGTTGCGCCCTTTCCCGCCTTCTAGCTTCCACAAATGAAACGCGAGGCATCGCTTTTCGCCGCGCGTCGTGCCCGTCGCCTCTCGGACTGACGGCATCTCGCTCTACCCATTTGTGGAGACTTATATGTCTGAAGTTACTGATGTACTCGTCGCGATCGACACCAAGGCGGTTCTCGATCGGTATGGCAGGAACAGCAGCATGTCGAATCCGCCGTTGATCGACGCCAAGCACGTGTTCATGATCGTCACGCACAAGAACGTTGTCAGCGGCCAAGCCGGCGGCGAGCTCGATGTTGCCGCACGGATCGGCGACGTGATTCGCTGGCGGGAAAATTCGCTCTCGCTGGGCTTCGAAGAGTCGTGCATCTTCTACAAATTCGTGAGCACTCAGGTCAAGTTGATCTCCGATCCCTCGCCGCGCGAGGCCGAAGTCAAAATTCCCGTGCCCAATCCGGACGACCCGTCCAAGCCGAAGAAACAACAGGTCTCGAACTACTTCTGGTCTTGCGAAACGCTCAAGACCGGCCGCGTGACGTATCACTTCCAGTTTCAAATTCTGGATCGCAGCGGCAATCTCTGCGGCTGCTATCAATGGGATCCGTTCATCAGCATTCGTAACGACTGAGCGCGCTGACTGAACCCCTGAACCTTATTTGCCGGCGATCCACCGCACGGTGGATCGCGCGACCCCACGCCCCACGGGAAGGAATCTACGATGGCCAAAGACAAGCCAACCCACGCGCGCGAGGCAAACGCCGCCGGTACCAACGTATTGCTCGTCATCGATACCGGCGCGCTGCTCGCCGGGGAATCCGAGCCCGCTTGTTGCTACGCGCTCTGCACCGGCATGGACTCGCTACTGACAAGCAACGACGGGCAACTTCATCTCAATGCGGCGGCCGGCGAACAGGTACACGTCAGGTGGTCGCCGACCGCCGTACGCGGCGAGCATGCCGTACTGCTCGACTTGCAGTTGGCCAATGAGGACGTGCTGACGAATCTCACGCTGCAAACTAACCCGGCGGCCACCGTCCAAGTGCCGCAGATGGGAGAACCGGGCGAATGTGAAGCGCGTCCCGCACACGATGCGTTCTGGCAACTCGACGTCGCCGCCGAAGGCAACGTGGAATTGAAGCTTAAAGCCATCGTGACGGATCGCGACGCGGAAATCGCCGGTACGTTCGAATGGCCCCTGAGCATTGTTGTCGGCTGAGGGCATCGCCCGGGCGTTCCGAGCCTCACTCATCTATTTAGAAATCGAATGGCATGCATTTTGATATTTAATTTGTCGATGCGCAGTCCGTTCGCTATCTTGTAAGTCTTTCCCCGCACTTCACGCCCCCACGCGACCCCGCGGCGCTATTGCGCCAACCCCAGCCAACCTGAAGGAAGGCAGCGCCAGCGAGGCCCCGGGCAGCATAGAGGCCGCTCCATGACTCACCGCGTTTTCGTCGGCGCCGTTGGTGCCGACGGCAGTCCCCTCCACCTCGCCACGCGCGACGGACGCTTCACGTACGTCGGCCCGCAAGCCCCCGACACCGGCGGAGCTCAAGTCATCGATCTGCAAGGCAAGCTGGTCTTGCCCGGCTTCGTCGACGGTCACATCCACCTCGACAAAAGTTTTCTGGGCGACAGCTGGCGCCCGCATCGTCCGGCCGCCACGCTGCGCGACCGGCTGGCCGCAGAAAAAGAGGAAATCGCTGCCGCCGCGCCAATGACGCAGCGGGCCGATGCGCTCATGCGCCAGTGCGTCTCGTTCGGCACGGTGGCCATGCGCTGCCACGTGGATGTTGACGCCAGCACGGGCCTCACGCATCTGCACGCCATCATGGCGATGCGCGATCAATGGCGCGACCTGCTCGACATCGAACTCGTGGCCTTCCCGCAAGCGGGCGTCATGACCTGCCCCGGCACGGCCGAGGTTCTCGAAGCCGCCGTTCGTGAAGGCGTGCAAGTGGTCGGCGGCATTGATCCGACCACGCTCGACGGCGACGCCCAAGGGCAACTGAGCATCGTGTTCGGCATTGCCGAGAAGCACGGCACGAAGATCGACATTCATTTGCACGAACCGGGTGAGACGGGCCTCGCGCAACTGCACCGCATCGCCGCCCGGACGCAGGCGGCAGGCTTGCAAGGCCGTGTGTCGGTGAGCCATGCCTACGGGCTGGGCGATATCGGCCCCGCAGAACTGGACGTGATCGCCCGTGCGCTGGCCGATGCCGGTGTCTCGATCATGACCAATGCACCCGGCGACCGCGCTTTCCCGCCGATTCTGCGGCTGCGCGAAGCGGGCGTGCGGGTGTTCACCGGCAACGACAATATTCAGGACAGCTGGTGGCCGTACGGCAACGGCGACATGCTGCAACGCGCGATGCTGATCGGCTATCGCTCGGGCTTCTATACCGACAAACACTTGCAAGTCGCACTCGATATGGGCACGTATGCTGCTGCCGCCGTGATCGGCAAGGACGACTACGGCCTTCGTGTCGGCAGTGAAGCGAGCTTCGTCGTGTTCGATGCCCCGAATGCTGCCGCCGCCGTTGCCGCGGCACCGGCCGCACGTGCAGTCATTCGCCACGGACGTTATTGGGGTGGCCCGGCGCAGCTTGCGCTGGACGCCGCCCTGTTGAAGGACACAGCAGGGTCCACCCCGACCTGACTGTCATGCGCGGTGCCGGGCCTGCGCGAGGCCATGGCACCGTTGGCGTTCGTCGCGCCGAGGTAAAGCACGCTGCGCGCGCCCCCAGGCGCAGGGTGTAGCCAAGGCAGTCGAAGACGAGCGATGGGGAGAAAAACTAGCGTTATCAGGAGTCACTAGCAATGTCGAAGACCACGTATTACGCGCCGCACGGCGGGCATCCGGCTCAAACGGAACTGCTCACCGACCGCGCCATGTTCACCGAAGCGTATGCCGTCATCCCCAAGGGCGTGATGCGCGACATCGTGACGAGCCATCTGCCGTTCTGGGACAACACGCGCCTGTGGGTGCTGGCCCGTCCGCTCTCGGGCTTCGCCGAGACGTTCGCGCAATACATCATGGAAGTGGGCGCCGGCGGCGGCAGCGACAAGCCTGAGCAGGACGACAAGGCCGAAGGCGTGCTCTTCGTCGTCGAAGGCGAGATCACGGTGACGATTCAGGGCAAGGCGAACACGCTCACGCCGGGCGGCTATGCGTTCATCCCGCCCGCTACCGACTGGCAACTGCGCAACCAGAGCCAGAGCACGGCGCGTTTCCACTGGATTCGCAAGCACTATCAAGCCGTGGAAGGTCTGCCGTATCCGGAGCCGTTCGTGAAGAACGAGCAGGACGTGGAACCGATTGCCATGCCGGGCACCGACGGCCGCTGGGTCACCACGCGTTTCGTCGACATGCAGGACATGCGCCACGACATGCACGTGAACATCGTCACGTTCCAGCCGGGCGGCGTGATCCCGTTCGCCGAGACGCACGTGATGGAGCACGGCCTGTATGTGCTCGAAGGCAAGGCCGTCTACCGTCTGAATCAGGACTGGGTGGAAGTGGAAGCCGGTGACTTCATGTGGCTGCGCGCGTTCTGCCCGCAGGCTTGCTACGCCGGCGGCCCCGGCCCGTTCCGCTACCTGCTGTACAAGGATGTCAACCGCCACATGAATCTGACGCTGGGCGCACAGCCGCGTTAAGGATCATGCAGGAGGGTGTCGTCGCGAATTAGTGGCAAATCGCGACGCGTCAGGCCGGTCGGCACCACGCCGCACCGGCCTTTTTTATGCGGAACGTCACGACTTCGCCGGTCGCGTTTTCGATTCCAGCATGCCGACCAGCACCTTGGCGAGCGCCTTGACCATCGGGTCGGCGGTGGGGCGATGAAAGATCGCCAGCTCGAAGGTGTCGACCACCGGCAGCCCCTGCGCACGCCCCAGCACAACATGGCCCGGCAGCACCGCGCGCGGCGGCACCAGACTCACGCCCATGCCATCGGCAACGGCCCCCTGAATGCCGCTCAGGCTCGAACTCGTGAAGCTGATGCGCCAGTTGCGGCCCATCGCTTCGAGCGCATTGATCATGTCGTCGCGATACAGGCCACGCGTCGGAAACGTGACGAGGGGCACCGGGTCGAGTTGAAACGAGGGATGGGTCGCGCTGTCGATCCACGCCAGCTTTTCGGGCCGGCATGCCACCGATTCCCGGCTGTTGCGCCGCTGCTTGACCAGCACGAGATCGAGTTCACCGTGATCGTAACTGCCGAGCAGATCGCGGCTCAGGCCGCTCGTGACTTCGAGTTTGACCTGCGGATACTGCCGGTTGAAACCTGCGAGTACTTGTGTCGTTGTACCCGTCGCGAAATCCTCGGGTACGCCCAGACGCACCGTCACCGCGACCACAGCGCCGGAGAGCGCTTCGAACATCTGGTCGTTGAGCGCGAGGATCTGACGCGCGTAGCCGAGCAGCATTTCACCGGCATCGGTGGCGTGCACTTCGCGATTGCCGCGATCCAGCAGCTTATGTCCGACCATGTCTTCGAGCCGTCGCACCTTCTGACTGACGGTGGACTGGGTCGAATGCAGCCGCGCGGCAGCCGTCGTAAAACTGCCGCAGTCAGCCACCATGATGATGGAGCGCAACAGATCCAGATCGAAAAGCGGTCGATTCGATTTCGCACTGCCGGCCATGGTTAGTATTCAATTTATCGATGGGCAGTCGATCTTGTATCACGCACGACAGGTGCCCGACAACTGGGGTTTCACGGCGTTGTCGGGCACCCTTTACTGCGATTTCCGCTGAATTTCGAATCGTAAGGCGTTACACCCCCAAGGCACGGCCGTCGCTGCGCGGGTCGTGCGCCCCGCTCATCTGCCCTTGTGCGCTGATACGAATTGCGCCGGGATGCCCGGCCAGTTGACTCTGCGCGGGCAACGGACTCATCTCATGCCCACGCGCCGCGAGGTCCGTGAACACGGCCGCCCCGGCATCCTGTTCCAGTTTGAGGCTGTCGCGACTGTCCGAGAACGTTTTGCCCAGCAGAAAGCGCGGGCGGCCGAGCGCGGTTAGCGGGTCCATGCCGTAGTCGATCAGGCGAGTGAGCACGGCAGCAAGCGTCTGCGGCTGACCGTCGGCCCCCTGCGTGCCGTAAAGCAGGTGTGGCCGTCCCTGTTTGAGATACATGCCGGGATTGAGCGTGTGGAACGGGCGCTTGCCGGCGCGCAACACGTTCGGACTGCTCTCGTCGAGACTGAACGACGCGCCGCGGTTGTGCCACAACACGCCCGTGTCACCCAGCACCACACCACTGCCCCAGTCGAAATAGACCGTTTGCAGCATGCTCACGCAATTGCCTGCGCTGTCGGTGGCGCCGATGTAGACCGTATCACCCGTCTTGTAAACATGCGGCCAAGGCATCGCGCGATCCATGCGAATGCTTCGCGCGTGGGCGTCGAGCGTCGCACTTGCCAGCAAACGATCGACCGGCACATCGACAAAGTCCGGGTCGGCGACATACCGGTTGCGGTCGATGAAGGCGAGCTTCACCGCTTCGACCAGCACGTGGTAATAATCCGCACTCCCCTCCGGCATCGATGCCAGATCGAAGCGGTTGAGAATGCCCATGATCTCAAGCGTCGTCACCCCTTGAGTGGGCGGGCGCAGCCCAAGCAACTCGCCGTCGCGATACGCCACACGCAACGGCACTTCCTCGCGTGCCTGCGTCTTGGCGATATCGTCGAGCGTAAGCGGCGAGCCAACCCGCTTCAGTCCCGCCGCGACGCGGGCGGCCAGATCGCCCTCATAGAATTCACGTCCTCCGTGGGTGGCGATGCTGTCGAGACTGCGCGCCAGTGCTGGCTGGACAAACTGTTCGCCCGCTTGCGGAATGCGGCCGTTCGGCATGTACACCGACGCGAAACCCTCCCAGCCCGACAACTCGTTCGCACGCAGCGTCTGCCAGAATTGCTGCGACGGCGTGACCGGAAAGCCATTAGCCGCGTATTCGGTCGCACGCGAGAACAGCGACGACCACGCCTGTTTGCCGCCCCATTGCGTGCGGCCGAATTCGAACGCCTTCTCCCATATCGCAACGGTGGCGGCCGTCGTCAGTGCCGCGCCGGGGCCACGCACGGGAATCTCCCCACGATAGGCCGGCAGCTTTGCCGCCGACTGCCCGATGCCGGACAGCGTGCGCACGTTGCCATCGCGATCGCTGATGACCATGAACGCGTCACCGCCCAGCCCAGTGAAATGCGGATACGTCACGCTTAGCACGGCACCGATGGCAATCGCGGCTTCGATGGCATTGCCGCCTGCGCGCAAGACTTCAAGCCCGGCCTCGCTGGCCAGTTCGTGCGGGCTGGTGACCATGCCGCGCGTCGACTGCGCGAGACGCGGATCGCCGCGTGTGGCGGATGTTGCGGATGCCGCAGTGGCCGGTGCTGCCGTAGCGGCCTCGGCGGTCGCAGCAGTCGCAGCAGTTGCGACGGGCAACACAGCACTGCCAGCCAGTGCCGCCGTGCTCATCAGAAAATCGCGGCGCGTGGTCCCGCCGTCCCCCGTGATACCCGAGTGTGTCGTTGACAGCCCTGCGGCCGCTGCGTGTGTCGTCGACGGCCTTGCGACCGTTTTTCCTGCGAACGTCATACCCCCTCCCAGCGTGGTGTTATCTCGCGGCGAGGCGCGCCCGACACCGGCAAGCGCCCCGCCGCCACATGCGATGGCATGCCGACTGATGTGTTTCAGTCGTCTGCCTCAGTCGTGGGCTTTAGACTTCGGCCTTCCAGCCCTTCCAGTTGCGGTGATGCGTGACTTCCGGGGCCGAGTAGCGTTCCTTCACCCACGCGTACACCGGGCCGAGCGCGTTCATGGCGATGGCCGCACCGAGCGCCGCCATCGGGTCTTGCGGCACCGGGCCGAAGCCGCCGAACAACGTGGCGAAGTACGTGGCAAAGCCGAAGAACATGCCCGGAATGAAGTTCAGACCCGGGAACACGCGAGCGAGCGCCATCATCGTGCCGTTGCCGGTGAAGAGAATCACCATCTCGGCCAGCACGAGCGTGTTGCCGGTGAACTGCGTCGAGGCCTGTTTGAACCCAAGCACGATCAGGAACGCGAAGAACGATCCGACCGGCAGCGTGGCCCAGATGCGTTTGAGATTGACCAGACTCGGCCCGCCCATGGCGAACGTGGCGGCCCAGCTGATGAAGATCGCCCACGGCGGCAAGTGCAGCGGCAGCATGGCAATCGGGATGGTCGTGACAGCAAGTAGCGAGGCAACAACTTCCGCAGGCAGCTTCTTCATGATTGTCTCCTTGAGTTTTATAAGCACTTCATTGCGCACAACAACATGAATGGCGGTGGATTTCGCAGCGATGCTCCGTTACCACCGTGATGCGCCCGCGCTTGATCACCCATGAGCGAGGCGGGATATCGAGCAGCGCGTCGGCAACTTTGTAGGTATCGAGAATGACGAGGTCGGCCTGCTTGCCCACGGCAATGCCGTAGTCGTGCGACAGACCGATGGCGCGCGCGGCGTTATGCGTGCCCATGTCGAGAATGGCCTGCTGATGCTCCGGCACCCCGAACTGCGCCACGTGGGCGAGCAGGTTGCCGATGAGCAGCATGTCGGCCTTGCCGAACGGCGTGAACGCGTTGCGCACGTTGTTCGACGAGTACGCGACGTTCACGCCTGCGCTGTGCAGTGCTTTGACCGGTGTCAGCCCGCGACGCTGGTTCTGCTGGTCCTTGCGGCCGCCCAGATAAAGGTCGGTGGCGGGCAGCGTCACGATGCTGATGCCGGCCAGCCGGATCTGTTCAATGACGGGGGTAAGCGTGTCGTTGTCGAGCGCCCCGAGGCTGGTCACGTGACCGAGCGAAACGCGCCCCTGATAGCCCGTCTCGATGGTTTTCTGCGCGATGTAAGAGATGGCGGCGAAGCGCTGATCGCTGGTGTCGTCGGCAAAATCGGCGTGCATGTCGACAGGCGCGTCGAAGCGCTGCGCCAGCTCGAACACGATGTCGATGTGGCGCTTGGTGTCGTCCCAGTTCAGTTCGTTGTACGGGCACCCGCCGACCACGTCCGCGCCCATGCGCAGCGCGTCGATCATCAACTCGTAGGTGCCCTTCGACTTGAGAATGCCTTCCTGTGGAAACGCCACGATCTGCAAGTCGAGCAGGCTGTTGTACTCGTCCTTGAGCGCGAGCAGCGTCTCCACACCGATCAAACCCTGAATCAGATCGACGTCCGGGTGAGCGCGCACGGCCACCGTGCCGTGCTTCACCGCCATGTCGAGCACCTGACGCGAGCGGTCGAGCACGTCTTCGCGCTCCTGTTTGCTCTTGAGAATGCCGGTCACGCGAATGGCTTCGTCGAGCGTGCCGAAGCGGGCAGGCAGGCGGCGATGCAGCAGCGCCTTATCCAGATGCAGGTGAGCTTCGATGAGACCGGGGATTGCCGCCCGTCCCTGCGCGTCGATGATCTCGTCGGCCGAGGCGTCGATGCCGGGCTCCAGCGCGACGATGCGCCCGCCTTTGATTGCTATGTCCACGAGCGGCGCTTCATCGCGCACGCACACGTTGTTGATCAGCAGGTCCACATGCATGGTGCGGTCTCCTCAGGTCTCGAATGTTGTCGATGTTGTTGTTGATATGGGGATACAAGTGCGGTGTAACGGCGGCCGGGGTGGCATTCGGCATTCGCCCCGCAGGTCGGGACTGGACTGGCCTAAGTGGGTTTGAACTGGTACTCAGGTTATGGGAGTGCCTCGACGCGGGGCATCGGGATTTGCTGGTTTTCGTCTAAGAATTTCCCTAGACGCGGTGCAGCATTGGTTTGCGAGGGAAATGGGCGTGCATACGCTGGCCGCCGACGGAGGTCGGGGCAACGTAGCAATGCGTTGGAAACGTACGAACAACGCCCTCAGGCGTCGGTGCCGGCGACGATCAGCCCGTGCTCGATGGCGTAGTGCACGAGCCCGGCGGTGGAGGCGATATCCATCTTGGTCAGGATGTTCGCCTTATGGGTGCTGACCGTCTTGCTGGAGAGCGACAGGCAACGCGCAATGTCGTTGATGCCACTGCCCTCGACGAGCATCTGGAAGATCTGGAATTCACGCGCGGTGAGCCGCGTGTGCGGCAACACTTCGGCGGGTTGCTGCAACTGGCGCACGAGCTTGTCGGCCACCAGCGGCGAGACGACGGTGCCGCCACGTGCCACGCGCCGGATCGCCCCCATCAGTTGCTCCGACTCGGCGTTTTTCGTCAGATAACCGGCGGCGCCCGCACGGATGGCCTGCACCGCGTACTGCGATTCCCGGTACATGCTCAACACCAAGATCGGCAATGCCGGATAGGTCGCCTTGATCTGCTGGATCAGTGCGATGCCGCTCTTGCCGGGCATCGACATATCGAGCAGCAAGACGTCGACGGTAGTCAGGCGTAGGCGGTTGAGCACGTCGGTACCGTCGACGGCTTCGGACACCACGCACATGTCGGGCGAGGTCGAGATGATCTTTTTCAGGCCGTCGCGAATGATCGCGTGATCGTCGGCGATCATGATGCGCATTACCGTGGCACTCCGTCAGCGCCCGCCGGATGCTGCGGGATGCGCGCAACGACGCGCGTGCCCTGCCCCGGCTGACTGTCAATCTCGAACGCCCCGCCGAGCATGAGAGCGCGCTCGCGCATGCCCATCAGACCCAGCCGCTGGCCGTGCCCTGCGAGCGCGGTGTCCATACCGCGGCCGTCGTCGGCAATGACGACGTGACAGTGGCCGTCACGCATATCCAGCGTGACCGTCACCTGCGACGCCTGCCCGTGACGGCTCGCGTTGGTCAGCGACTCCTGCACGATGCGGAAGATGGCGGTGCTGCATTCGCTATCGAGCCCGGTCGTCACATCTTCGGCCATATGCAACTGGCACGGCAGGCCGTGGCGCTGCGTGAACGATTCGGTGAGCCACTCCAGCCCGGCGTGCAGACCAAGCTCATCGAGTACCGCCGGACGCAGATCGGCGGCAATGCGATGCACCGCGTCGATGGTGGCGTCGACCAGTTCTTTGAGCATCTGCACGTGGGCCGGTTGATCGGGCGGCACGGTGCCCGGCTGGGCTTCGAGGTAATTGAGGCCGAGACGCAGCCCGCCCAGCCATTGCCCAAGTTCATCGTGCAGCTCGCGCGATAGCCGGGTGCGCTCGGCTTCCCGCACCGATTGCAGGTAGGCCGAGAGTTGCCGCAGTTGGGCGCGGGAATCGAGCAGCGCCATTTCGGAGCGTTTGCGGTCGGTGATATCGCGAGAGATGCCGACGGTGCCCACAATGCGGCCCTGTTCGTCCCGCACGGGCATCTTGACGGTATCGAACCAGCGCGGCGCGCCATCGGCACCGGGGCGGCTTTCCTCGTAACGGCGGCGCACGCCGCTCACGACCACGGCGCGGTCGGTCGACAGATAGACGCGCCCCCAGTCGGACGACCAGACTTTGTCGGGGGTGCTGCCGATAATGTCCTTCTCGGGACGGCCGCAAGCGGCCATAAAGGCGTCGTTCACGAGGATATAGCGCGACTCGGTATCTTTGAGCCACGCCTGATCCGGGATATTGTTCAGTATCGCCCGGTGCAGTTCGCCATGCGTTTCCACTGCGTCTCCTCGCCGGGCCGCCCTCATGGCGGCCACTCGTCTCCTGTGGGAGCGTCCGGGCGCTGGCTGAGGGGCTTGCGAGAGCTGGCCGTCACGCCGGCGCCGGTCTGGCTTCAATATATCCAGACCCGCGCTCGCGCGCGCCTCTAGTTTTCCCGCATATCAGCATGTTGCGGTGCTTCATGACTTATTGTCATGAGCCGCAAAGCGGTATCCAATCACCGCTGGCGATGCATTGCCAGACGCCCAACGGAGGCAAACGATGACGAAAGTTCGCGTTAACGGTTTCACCATTTCGCTCGACGGCTACGGCGCCGGGCCCGATCAGGACATCAACAATCCGCTCGGTATCGGCGGGACGGACCTGCACCAGTGGCTGGTGCCGACACGCACCTTCCAGCAGAAGTTGTTCGGTAAGGACGGCGGGACCACCGGCGTCGACGATGAATTCGCCGCCCGAAGCTTCGAGAATGTGGGCGCATGGATTCTCGGGCGGAACATGTTCGGCCCGATTCGTGGCGACTGGCCCGACCTGAACTGGAAAGGCTGGTGGGGCGACAGCCCGCCGTATCACGTGCCGGTTTTCGTCCTGACTCATCATGCCCGCCCGTCGCTCGAGATGGCGGGCGGCACGACATTCCACTTCGTCACAGGCGGCATTCACGAGGCGCTTGACCGCGCACGCGAGGCCGCAGGCGGCAAGGACGTGCGCATCGGCGGCGGTGCGGACACCCTTCGGCAGTATCTGCGCGAGGGCCTTATCGACGAGCTTCACATTGCTATCTCGCCGATCTTGCTTGGCCGTGGCGAGGCGCTGTTCGAAGGCCTTGATTTGCGAACGCTGGGCTACGAATGCGTGAAATCTGTCGCCTCGGAGAAGGCCACGCACGTCGTACTTCGGCGACAGACGCCCGCGAAAGGCTGACCGGTCGAAGTCGGACGTGCGCGTCTGAAGCATGGTCAGCGCATCAACGCATCAACGCTTCAGGCCAGCCCACGATCTGTTTGCGGCGCGGCGTTGCGTACGTGCGCACTTTGGACGTGCGCAGTCCCAGCCGCACCAATGATTCGGCGAGCGCAACGGCAGCAGAAACGCCGTCCACGACCGGCACGCCGGTGCGCTCGCGGATCTTCGCATCGAGCCCCGCCATGCCGCCGCAGCCCAGACAGATCACCTCGGCATGATCGTCGCGCACGGCGAGTTCCGCCTGCTGCACCACCGCTTCCACGGCGCGCACCGGGTCTCGCTCCAGTTCCAGCACCGGCATGCCGCTGGCACGTACCGACGCGCAACGTGCGTCGAGCCCCGCCAGCATCAGCCGGTCTTCAATCAGCGGCACCGTACGGTCGAGCGTCGTCACTACCGAATACCGATGACCGAGCAGCATTGCGATGCTCGCCGCCGCCTCGGTGATATCGACGACAGGCACGCTCAGTAGCTCCTGCAAGCCTTCGCGGCCATGTTCGCCATAACCGGCTTGTATGACCGCGTCGTACGGCTGGTCGTAACTGAGCACACGTTGCATGACGGCAATGGCGGCGAGATAGCTCTCGAAATTGCCCTCCACCGATTCGGCGCCGAAGTGCGGCGTCAAGCCGACAATTTCGGTGCCCGGAGACGCCACCGTGCGTGCATGGTGCGCGATAGCGTCGGTAATCGCAGTCGTCGTATTGACGTTCACGACGAGTATTTTCATGAAGCACTCCTTGGGGGTAATTCAGTGCGCCGCGCTGTCGACCGCAAAGTGTTCGCCGGAGCAGTCTTCGAACGGCTGACGACGGTCGGAAATCGCGTAGTAGACGCCACCGGCGATGGCCGCGCCCAGCAGCCACGAGAACGGCGTCAGTGCGCTGAACGCAGGCACCAGCGCCACGGTGACGGCGGTAAGCGCCGACGGGACGAGCGCGATGATCGCTTTCGGATTCACGCCACGGGCGTAGTGATAGGTCGCGTCGCGGGCTTCGGTATAGAGATGCGGCACATGCACGCAGGTCTTGCGCAGCAGCCAGTAGTCGACGGTGATGATGCCGTACAACGGGCCGAGCAATGCGCCAAGCCCTGAGAGGAAATACACGATCACGATCGGGCTGTTGTAGAGATTCCACGGCAGGATCAGCACGGCAATCGTGGCACTCATGAGCCCCGCGCGGCGAAATGTCAGGCGGTGCGGCGCCAGACTCGTGAGCACGAATGCCGGGGCGACGAAGTTCGCCATGATGTTCACGGCCACTGTGACGACGAGAAACGCCAGACAACCGAGCACGAGGAACGTCTTGTCGGGAATGGTCGCGATGATTTCCGTCGGGCTGTGGATGATCTGTCCGTTCAGGCTGAACTGCGCACCGGCCAGCACGAAGCTGATGACGGCGAAGATCAGGATGTTGACCGGCAAGCCCCAGAAGTTGCCCGTGCGAATCACTTTCCGGCTGGGTGACGCCCGCGTGAAGTCGCAGAAATTGAGCACCAGCGTGCCGTAGATCGCCAGCCACAACGCCCCGCCCGCGAACACTTTGGTCCACATCTTCACACCGGTCAGCGGCTCGCCGATAGACATGGCGATATGCCCGCCCGCGCGGTGGTACATCCACGCGGCGAGCGACGTGACGGTGACGAGAATGATCGGCCCGGCGAAGGCTTCGTACTTGCGCACCATCTCCATGCCGTACGCCAGAATCGCGATCTGTACGAGCCAGATGGCGACAAAGCTTGCCCAGCCGAGGGTCGAGAGACCGAGAATGGCGTTGTGATCGTACGCGGCGACTGTGGGCCAGACGGCGACCAGCAGTACGCGCAATACCACCGACGCGAGGTAGGTCTGAATGCCGAACCACGCGATCGCAATCACGGCACGGATGATGGCCGGCAGTTGCGCGCCATACACACCAAAGCTCATGCGGCTGATGACCGGAAACGGCACGCCGGTCTTGTGGCCCATGTAGCCGGTCAGGTTCATGAAGAAGTACACCAGCGCGGCACCGATCGCCAGCGATGCCAGCATCTGCCAGCCGGACAGGCCTAATGCGAACAGGCCGATGGCGAAGGAGTAGTTGGCGATGTTGTGTACGTCGTTAGTCCACAACGCGAAGATGCTGTACCGGCCCCAGCGCCGCCCTTCCGACTTCGTGGGCGCCAGATCGGCGTTATGCAGCTTCGGGCTCAGGCCGTGAGCGTTAGGGACGTGAGGGTGCGCATGGGAGTGCACCTGCCCGGTCGAGGGCATCGCGCCCAAGACGTCATTCGAAACATCCAATTGCATCCGCATCGTCTCCTTGAATGAAGCAGGATCGGCGGACCGCTTATCGGCGCAGTCTTTCTGCCTCGCCTGCTGAATGCGTGTTGGCGATTTGGAGTATGGGCAGGACGTTTCGAATTGGGAAATTAAATGTTTGGTTGATAGGTATTCGGAAATTGGATGGGGCGGCGTGAGTGTTCGGCGACAACACTCACGCCATTATCGTTTTCGGCCGCCGGCTCCTTACCCCGGATATCCCCGGAACAACCCGCACAGCCGGAACACATCCTCGGTGTACGGCAAGTCTCTGACCTTGCAGTAGCGGCTCGCAAGTTTCATCAGTTCCTTGATGTCGCGCCCGCTCGCATCGGGATACCGGCTGGCCAGCACTTCAATGAGACCGTCATCGAGATACGCACCGACCTGATCCGCCTGCATACGCCACAGACGCCGCGCGTCGGCGGGCGATGGTGTCTCGTAGTGAATCGTCGCGATACAGCGCGAGAGAATCGCGTCGTCCACGTCGCCGATCCGGTTCGTCGTCATGAACAGCAGGCCGTGGAAGTACTCGAGCGAGCGCAGAAACTCCGCCACGATGGCGTTGTGTTCGAGGTCGTTATCGCGTCGGCGAATGTAGACGTCGGCCTCGTCGAGCAACAGGATCGCGTTCCAGCGCATGGCGCGGCGCAGAATGCCCATGAGCGTGGCACCCACCGACGCCGCCGTCGTGCCCAGTTGCCCCGAATGCACGCGGTACAGCGGCTTGCCGACGACTTCCGAATAGATCTCGGCGGTGAGCGTCTTGCCCAGCCCCGGCGCGCCTTGGCACAGAATCGTCGCGCCGCCCGATTTGCCCGGCACGAAGTCGGGCATCATCGTGTCCATGTTCGACGTGAGGATGTCGATCAGATCGTGATGATGCGCGGGCAAGACCAGCTTGTCGCGCAATGCCGGCTGGTATTCGTACTCGGTGATGTTCTGCACGTGCACCCAAAGATTGCGGTGCCAGTCCAGATGGAAGACGTGAACATAGCAGTGCAGCGGAATGGTCTCGAACGCCGAGGCGATCTCGGCATTGCGCCAGAAATCCGCATCGCAGGCCATTTCGAAATTGCGCTCCAGCCGCTCCTCGTCGTTCACGCATTTGGCCGTCACGCCCTCGACCACGCGCACCAGTTCGGTGACGCCTTTCGGGTCGACGGAAAACGCCGCACGGCGCATCACGAACTGTGCACCGAATGCGCGCTGCAACTTCAGAAAACGCTGCGCGTGCTGCTCGTATTCGTGTTTGAACTCCGCACATTCCTTGTAGAAGCCGAACTCGGCAAGCAACTCGGGAATGGTGCGGTTGACGATGTCGTCACGCGTGAACACCAGCGAGGTCGTCATCCCCGAGCGGCGCGGGCGATGTTCCGACGCATTCAAATTGGCCGACTGCATCGTGTTGGCCAGCATGTCCAGCACGACATACGGCGAGCCCTGCTCCGGCTCGACATAACGCAGGCGGCGCACCAGCCAAGGCAACAGCGCGCCATCCCGATGCCGCTGATACAGCCAGCCGTCGATGACGTCACGCGCGAGATAAGCCACGAGCCCCGGCACCAATTTATCGAGGCTCGGAATCACGCGCGCCTGCGGGGCGTTGTAGACGTTATCGAGCGCCAGCATCTGGAACATCAGCGCGCGCTCGTTCTGCGATTTGCACAGCACGTAGAGCGTGTTGAGCGACTTGGCGTCGAACCATTCGCTCGACACCAGAATGTTGCCTCGGCACACGCCGTAGGCGGTCATCTGTTTGCCGAGCGGTGAGTCGGTACCGATCAGCTGCAACAGCGGATGAATCAACGACTCCGGAATTTCGAAATCCATGTACGGCACTCCCCGTAACGCGTGGAGCCCGCGCCCGCATGGCCTGACGGCCGCGTGCGATCAGGCGAGGAAGAAGTCGATGGCGCGTGCCACCACACCCGGTTCGATGATGTGCAAGCCATCGAATTCGACATACTCGACGTCGTAGCCCGACGCCTTGAGCTTGTTGGCGTTGTTGCGCCCGCTCGTGGCGATCGGCAGTTGTTCGTCGATCAACCCGTGGGCGATGAACACGCGCGGCTGCCCTTCCTGCACGAAGATCGACATGAAGCCGCCGGAGAACGCGATGACGTGACTCGCGATATCGCCATTGGTGACGCCGATGGACAGCGCATAGCTTGCCCCGTCAGAAAACCCCGCAAACGCGACGCGCGACGTATCGATCGAATAGCGCGCGGCAACGATGCCGAGGGCTTGTTGCAAGCGCTCGAGATCGGGGCCGTTGCCGCCGATCACGATGTCCCATGTGGGAAACGTGGAGTGCGGCGCGAGCACGAGAAACCCGTGGCGGTCGGCATGCGGCTCGATGAACGGCAACACCTTCTCGGGAAAGCCGCCCGCGCCATGAAACATGACGAACAGCGGGACAGGCTTGTCCGTCGGCAGATTGGGCGGCACGTACAGCACCGCGTCACGCACGTCGCTCAACCCAAGGGGATGACGCCCGGGCGGTAATGATTCAGAGGGTGATGAAGACGCGGCGAGTGCCGGCGCCGGAGTGGCTGAATTGGCTGAAGTGGCGTCGTCTTGCGCTGACGCCGCCAAGGAACGCCCGGGCGTGAATACCCCGGGCGACATCCGACCGAACAATGCGGGATCGAACATGGCGCAGTGAGTGTCTCGTGATCGTTAAAATTATTGATATATTGTATATCATCAAATTTAACGGCTGACACGCGATATTTAGGCTCAAACGGCCATGTAGGCAGACAATCCGGCCACTAGCGCGTCGAACGTGGCCTTGCAGCGGGGGCTCTGGCGCAGGTCTTCGTGCATCGTCACCCAAGTGACGAGCTTGAAGCGAAACGCGTTAGGCAGCACGCGAACGAGTCGCGCATCGCGCCGCGCAATGGGCACCTGACAACCGCCGATGCCATACCCTGCCCGGATCATGGCCAGTTGGGCCACATCGTTGTCCGCACGAAACGCAAACGCGTCGCGCGACCATTCCGGCACGCCCGCTGTCGCGGCCCGAATGAACGGCGTCACGCTATCGAAGCCGATCAGCGTGTGGTCGGCCAGATCGGCCAGCGTGGCCGGTGCGCCGTAACGGGCCAGATAGTCGTCGCGCGCATGCAGGCCAATGTCGATGCTGCCGACGCGACGCGCAATCAACGCATCTTGCTGCGGCGGCGCCATGCGCACCGCAATGTCGACCTCGCGGTGCAGCAGATCCTGTATCCGGTTGGTCGGCACCAGTTCGACCGACAACAGAGGATGCGCGCGACGCAGCGCCGTCAACATGGGCGGCAATACCTCTACCCCGACCACTTCGCTCGCGGAGATTCGCACGACCCCGTTCACACCATCGTCGCGACTGGCTGCCGCGCGTGCGAAGGCCGACGCCGTGTGCTGCATAGCCTGCGCATGCGGGCGCAACGACTCTGCCGCTTCGGTCGGCATCAGCCCCGTTTGCGAGCGCGTGAACAGCGTCTGGCCCAGTGCCTCCTCCAGCGCTGCGATATGACGGCCGGCAGTGGGTTGCGTGATGCCCAGCGCGCGTGCCGCGCCCGAGAGCGACCCTTCGTTCAGCACGGCAAGAAACGTCCGGCAGAGATCCCAACTGAGATTTGATGTCATACAAAAATGTATAGCCGATGGACGGATTTAGGCAATTTTATTCGAATCCGTTCGCGCGGAGAATGGCCTCATCGACAACGTTTTGGGAGCGGCATCATGAACCACGAGAAAGCGGCACGCGCGTTGGTGTTGGGGGCAACGGGCGGGATCGGCGGCGAAGTCGCCGTGCAATTGCTGGCGGCCGGCTGGCGCGTTCGGGCCATGCGCCGTGGCGGTGCGCCGCGCAACGATGCGCCGGATATCGGTATTGAATGGACCGATGGGGACGCCATGAATGCCGAGGACGTGCTGGGTGCCGCGCGGGATTGCGACGTGATCGTGCATGCCGTCAACCCGCCGGGCTACCGCAACTGGTCGACGCAGGTACTGCCGATGCTCGACAACACCATCGCGGCTGCCGCGGCCCATGGCGCGACGATCGTGCTGCCGGGTACCGTCTACAACTTCGGGCCGGACGCCTTTCCAGTGTTGCGTGAAGATGCGGAGCAACGCCCGCTGACGCGCAAGGGCAAGATTCGCGTGGAAATGGAATCACGCCTGCGGGCTGCCAGCCGTCAGGGCGTGGCGACGATCATCGTGCGCGCCGGTGACTTCTTCGGGCCGCACGCGGGTAATAGCTGGTTTGGTCAGGGGCTCGTCAAGCCGGGGCAGACAGCCAAGATCGTGCAAGTGCCGAATGCGCCGGGGGTGGGTCATCAATGGTCGTATCTGCCTGACGTGGCACGCACGATGGTTGCGCTGATCGAGCGTCGCGACACGTTGCCGACGTTTTCCAACTTTCATATGGCTGGCCATTGGGATAGCGACGGTTCACAAATGGCGGGAGCGATTACGCGGGTGATGGGCCGGTATGGCGTGGACGTCAAATCACGCCGCTTTCCGTGGTGGGTCGTGTGGGCCGCCGCGCCGTTCGTCACGACGCTGCGCGAATTGCTGGAGATGCGCTACCTGTGGTCGCGCCCGGTGCGCATGGACAACACGCACCTTCTCAATGCGCTTGGGCGTGAACCGCATACACCCCTCGATGAAGCGGTACATGCGACGCTCAAGGGGTTGGGGTGTTTGCCGCAGAATCACCGGTCGGCAGCCGCTTGAATCTTCAGACGCACGTGTACAAAGGCGGTGCTCGATTGGCCGGCACAGGCTCGTTGAGTACCGATATTCACTTTCCATCAATTATCCAAGCATAATATTGCATAATTTTTCTCACTCCCCTATGCTTTGGCCTACCCACAAAAGCCGAGCCTTTTCCGCCGCAGGAGTGATTTGGATGTTTGATTCGGTCGATGCCTTTGTCGTCTTCAAATGCGTAGTGATCCTCGGCCTCGCGGTCTGGTCAGCGATCGCGGCACTCAATAATCTCGTCGCATTCGGCGCATCCAGCGGGGCCATCGGCAGAACCCTGAGCATGGCGCCACTGCGCGAGGCGCCCGCCATCGACATCCCCATAGTGCGCCGCGCAGTCGATGCCAAAGGGCTGGCCGTAATGGCCCTGATCGTGATGATTGTCTTGCAGGGGATGGCGGCGATCTGCCTCGCCTATGGTGGCGTGCAATTGGCCGTTGCGCTCGCGTCCGGAGGGCCGGACGCCGCAGGAATTCAGTGGGGAATGTTTGGACTCACGGCACTGGCTGCCGCTTGGCTGCTGATGATGATCGGCGGCCTGTGGTTCGGGTACTGGATTCGTCAGGAAGGGCTGCAACTCACGCACATGGTGCTGCTCGTGCTGACGATTGCCGCCGCTGCCCTGCTGCGGATGTAAGCGACTGCGGCGCCATCTGCGCGCCGCATCACTGCCGTATCTTCAACCGCCCCGCTCACCACCCAGCAATCGTGAAATACGTTTGGCGGCGTCGGTCAACGCGGCCACCGTCTGGGGATTCGGATGCGCCGGCAGATAGTGGATCGAACCCACGATCGCGAGCGTGCCGAACAGCGACCCATCGTCCTGCACGATCGGCGCAGCCAACGCGTTCACGCCCAGAAAAACCTCTTCCGGCGCATCGGCCCAGCCGCGCTCGCGCACCAATGCCAACTCATGCGAGAGCCGCATCGTGTCGGTGATCGTATGGGGCGTGCAAGCATCGAGCGGCCCGGCCAACACAGCCTCACGCCGTTCAGGTGCACCAAACGCCAGCGCGATCTTGCCCTGCGCCACGCTGTGCAGTTTGAACTGCGTGCCCGGGTGCAACAGAATCTCCAGCGGACTGCGCCCACGCATCACGTCGAGCACCACCACATCCGTCTCGGTGAACGAGCTGATGACGATGGTCTGTCCGACCGCGTCGCGCAACTCCTCCATGACCGGACGCGCCAGCCCTACGACGTCGAACTGTTTGACCAGTTTCTGACCCAGCAGGAACAGACGCCAGCCAATGCGATAGCGGCTCGTGCGCGGGTTCTGCACCACGTAACCCTCTTGGCGCAATGCCGTCAGATGCCGGTGCACGCGCGCCTTGGGCACGCCGAGCGCTTCGGCGAGATGCGTCACGCCGCACTCGGCGTTGCGCTCGGCCAGCAACTCCAGAATGCGCAGCGAAATGACCGAAGTCGACGACGTGTTGGGTTCATCGCCGGCAACACCCGTCATCGCACCGCCCTGCTCGGGCGGGCGCGTCGATTGCGTGCTGCGCGGCGTCGACATGACGTCTGCCGGAGTGTCCTTCGATCGTTTCACTGCGTGTCCTTTGTCACTGTCGCGTAGCGGCTATTGCGCGTCGAGCGAGATAAAACGCTCGCCGAACACGTGATAGCGCTGCGGCTTGTTCTTGTTCGCGTCCTCGGGGCGCACGTACCGAATCGAACTGCGATTGCGGCACGCACGCGGCAGGATGAAGCAGCGGATGAATGTCGTATCGCGCGCTTCGGTCGTCGGTGCCAGCACGGGGGCATGACCGAGCTCTAACCAAGCCTCGCCCGCCTTGTGCGTGTGCGACGCACCGAGCGTCTCGATCGTGATCTCGCCTTCAAGCGTGCATCGCACACCGGGGCCCTGATGCACGTGCGTATGCGCCACGCCGCCGGGGGGGAATTGTACCTTGTCACAGCGCATGAGCCAGCGTTGGCGCGGGTCAAGCTCGATCGGCGCATCGAGCTTGAGCGTCGACGACGCGCCCGGTGCCGAAGCGATTTCTCCCGGTGTCGGCGCATCGCCCGACATCAACTCCCAACGCCACAACGTCACACCCTCTCCGCCCGCGATCAACGCGACATCGTCTTCACCCAGCCACGCGGTTTCCGCCACGTGATGCTGCGCGCCCGTGTCGAACTCGATCGCCACATCGCCACGCACAACATAGATCGCCCGACGGGCCGCCGGCAGATACACCGGGGGATGGTTCGGTGCAATGACATCCTCATACAAACGCAATTGAAACGGCTTCACTTCTCAATCTCCTAAGACCTGCCCGCAAGACAACCTGTCCGCGTGGCACTGAATCCTTCTGAACCCTGACTGCCCCGCTACCGGAACAATCCTTGCACTTAGTATCGATTATCGATACGAAAAGCACTATTTATGGTTTACCACGAGACACCACTTCGAAGCGACCTGCTACCATTCAAACGAAATCATGTCCATACGTATCGATAGTCGATACACGAGACATGACATTAGGATGAGTTCCATGAAGGAGACAAGAATGGACACTGGTACGACCGCCCTGAAACCGGCGGGCGCAGCGGGCCGGGCGTGGTATCGCGGCGCTAGCCCGGCGCAATGGCGGGCATTCGGATCGGCCTATATCGGCTGGATGCTCGACATCATGGATCTGATGCTTTTTGCGATGGTGATTCGCTACATCAGCGTCGATCTGCATTTCGACAAAGGCGTCGCGGGCATGATTGCCTCGCTTACACTGCTGGCAACAGCGTTCGGCGGCCTGTTCTTCGGCTTTCTCGCCGACCGCATCGGCCGCACGCGCTCGATGATTCTCTCGATCCTCTGCTACTCCATCGGCACCGCGCTGTGCGGCTTCGCCGATTCGGTCACGCAATTGCTCGTGTTCCGCTTTCTGCTGGGGTTGGGGATTGGCGGCGAATGGTCGGCCGGTGCAGCGCTCATTACCGAAACGTGGCCTGCCGAGCACCGCGCCAAGGTGATGGCGTGGGTGCAGAGCGCGTTTGCCGTCGGTTATGCGGTGGCGGCCATCGTCGCGGCGGTGATCCTGCCGCACTTCGGCTGGCGCTGGGTGTTTGCCTTCGGTCTGTTGCCGACGGTGCTCGCGTTCTGGGTGCGCCGTCATGTGGAAGAACCGGCCATCTGGCGTGAACAGCGCGTGCGCCTCACGCTCGGTCAGACGCTCAGCATGTTGTTCGGCCCCTACGCCCGCAGCACGTTCGTCGGACTCGCCTTCACGGCGGCAGCCATGTGCGGCTACTGGGGCTTGTTCACGTGGATTCCGGCGTATCTGTCGACGCCCATCGATCAGGGCGGCCCGGGCTTCGACCTGATGCGCTCGACCACGTGGATCGTGATCATGCAGATCGGGGCGGCAGCAGGCTTTGTGTGCTTCGGCTACATCGCCGACCGCATCGGTTGCCGCAAGTCGTTTCTGCTCTTCTTCTTGGTGTCGGCGGTGACGGTGCCGCTTTACGTGGCGATTCGCGAACCGATGCTGCTGCTCGCCTTCGGTCCGGTCGTGGCGTTCTTCGGAACAGGGTTCTACAGCGGCTTTGCACCGACCTTTGCGGAGATGTTTCCGACGCAAGTGCGTGCCACGGCGCAGGGCTTCATCTACAACACCGGGCGCGCGGCCAGTGCACTGGCGCCGGCTGCCGTCGGCCTGCTGTCACGTGGTGAAAACGTGAGCGCGGCCCTCGGCGCGACGGCCGGGTTCTTCCTGCTCGCGGCCATCATCGTCTACTTCTTCCTGCCGGAAAGTCACGGCGAAGCGCTGGCCTGACACGCGTCGTCCATTCGACCTCAAGCGACTACAAGCGACTTCGCGCGCCGACGGCTCAGATTGCCGCCGGCGCGCAGCCGCTTCTGCCCCACTTCCCCCAACCTTGCATCACGCCGATAGTGGCAACGCCAGATGGATCACCGATGGACAATCGGAATACAGCCGCGCCACATCCTCGGCACGCAGGTTCAGCACCGCACGCTGATTGACGTAGCCCTTGTCGGTAATCTCCCCTTGCTCCAGCGACGGCGGCGACGAAAGAATGGCGGCGCGCGCGGCCCGTTGCGACGTGCCGGCATCCTCGGCGAGTTGAGCCAGCGCCTGCTGTATCAGCGCCCGCACCGCTTCGTGTGACGCCAGCGACTTGCCCGTGTGCTGGGCTGCGGTATCGCCTGCCGTCTTGCGCAGCGCGGGAGACGGGAAGATCAGCAACCCGATTTCGTCACGGTCATGCCCGGTGATCACCACGTCGGCGGCATACGGCGCGAGCGCACTCACGGCGCGCAAACGCAAAGCGCCCACCGACACCCACGTGCCGCTTGTCAGCTTGAAGTCTTCCGACACGCGGCCATCGAAGATCACCCCGGCGTTTGGATTGCCAGGGTCGCTCAAACGCCCGGCATCGCCCGTGCGATAGAAGCCCTCGTCGTCGAACGCGTCGGCGGTGGCTTGTTCATCACCGGCATAACGGCAAAACACCGACGGGCCGCGCACGCGCATTTCCAGTTTGTCGCCGTTGGGCACGAACTTGAGTTCATTGCCCGGTGCCGGGACACCAATGTTCCCTGCCCCCGGAATCGGGAAATGCACGCTGGTGATGAGCGGTGCGGTCTCCGTCGCGCCCCACGCCGAGGTGAAGAACGGCAACGCGTTGCCTTCGCGGCAATGACGCGCGGCCAGCCGCTCGAAGCGCTGCCACACGGCAGGCGGCAGGCTCGCCGCCGCATAGAACAACACTTGCAGGCGATCGAAAAAGCGCGCGGCAAAATCGTCGTCGCTTTCCAGATACGGCGCCAGCGCCTCGAACCCCTTGGGCACGTTGAAGTGCAGCGTCGGCGATACGTCGCGCAGACTCTCCACCGAGCGGCCGATCAGCTCCGGCACCGGACGGCCATCGTCCACATAGAACGCCCCGCCATTGCGCAGCGCCATATGAAAGTTGTGATTCGCGCCGAACGTGTGACTCCACGGCAGCCAGTCGACCACAACCGGGGCCGCGTTGTCGATGAACTGCCAGCACTGCGCAATCATCTGTTGATTCGCCGCGAGCATGCGGTGCGTGTTGACGACGATCTTCGGCTTGCCGGTCGAACCGGACGTCAGCAACAACTTGGCGGTGTCGTCGGGCGTCACTTGCGCGAAGGCGGCGTCGAGTACAGCGGTGGCGTGCGTCGATGACAGATCGTCGAAGCGCAGCCAACCCGGCCGCGCATTGTGAGTGGCGACCACTGGGCAGCGCACCGGTGCGCCGTCGAGCGCACGGGCGTACGTCTCGCCATCTTCGACATAGATCAACGCCGGGTCGAGCCGCGCGAGAATGCCGTGCAACTTGCTCATGTCGCGGGCGATGCGCGAATAGGCCGACGACACAATGGCCGTCTGGCGCCCCGCCATCATCGCGCCCAGCACCAGCAGGGCATGGTTCACGCTGTTGTCCGACAGGATCACCACCGGCCGGTCGCGGGGCACGTCGAGATCGAGCAACGCCTGACCGATACCCCGTGCCGCCGTGAGGGCTTCGCCATACGTCACCCGCCGCCACAACCCACGCCCATCGTCAGCGCCGCTACCGCCGCCAAACCAGCGCTCCGCCACGAACGTTGCGTCGGGCGTACGATCGGCCCACTGCACGAGCCAGTCGGCCGGGCTGCGCGAGAACTCGCCCAGCGTGGCGCGTGAGCGAATCACGAAACTGCCGTCTGCGCGAACATCACGCTCGATGTCCGGTGTGGCGAGACGCCGCTGCTGTACGTTCAGTCGATCGTCCACTTGCCGCCTCTGACCGTAACCAGCACGCGACCGTCTTGGCCGTACGCCGAGTGGTCCTGTGCGTTGATGTTGATCATGCCGTGTGTGGCTGCCAGCCCGCGCGTCTGCTCGATGGCCGTCACCAGCGCATCGCGAAACGCCTGCGTGCCCGGTTGCGCCTGCTTGGCCGCAACGGCCACCGCGTGATCGAGCACCAGATAAGCGTCGTACGCGTAGCCCGCAAACAGATTGCGCGAACCGGCCCCGTACTGCGCCTCGTAGCGCTTGGCGAAGTCCGTCGCCACGGCCTTGCCCGGGTGATTGCCGGGCAGTTGTTCGGCGACGAGGATGTTGCCCACCGGCAGGATCACGCCTTCGGCACTCTTGCCCGCCACGCGCAGGAAGTCGTTATTGGCGACGCCGTGCGTCTGATAAATACGCCCCTTATAGCCGCGCTCGCGCAACGTGCTCATCGGCAGCGCACCGGGCGTGCCGCTCGCGGCAATGATCACCGCGTCGACGTTGGCCGCTTGCAGCTTGAGCACCTGCGCCGTCACCGACTGATCGTTGCGGCCATAGCGCTCGACCGGCGCCACCTGAATCTGCCGCGCCGCCGCCCGTGCCTGAATGTCCTTCAGCCAAGCTTCGCCATATGAATCGGAGAAGCCGATGAAGCCGAGCGTCTTGACCTTGTGCGCCTTCATGTCGTCGAGCACGGCATCGGCCATCACGGCCACCGACTGCGGCAGCGAAAAGACGTAGCGCATCTGCGCCGCACTTGGCACGAACGGGCACAGCCCCAACTGCGGCGTGCGCGTGTCCAACGCCACGGCCGCCACCGCCAGACACGCGGGCGTCGTGGACGAGCCGATGATGGCGTCCGCCTTGTCTTCGGTCGCCAGACGGCGCGCGTTCTTCGTCGCCATGGTCGGATCGGTGGCGTCGTCGAGCACGATATAGCGCGCCGGCACACCGCCCAGTGTCTGCGGCAACATGCTGATGGCCTGCTTCTCGGGAATGCCCAGCGATGCGCCCGGCCCCGTCGTCGACAACGTCACACCGATGGTGACGGCGGCCGGCTGCGCATGCACCGGCGTCGGCGTTGCCAACGCGGCAACGCATAACGAAAGTGCGCTCAGCGAAAACGCCAACGAGTAACTGCGTGTGAACCTGTTTGCCGCCATGTGACATGTCTCCTTGTCTTGTATTTTTGGGGGCCGTACAGCGTGCGACGCGCTGCGAAACATCAACGCACGGCAAACTCCGGCAACACTTCGCGATTGCGCGGCAGGCCCATGATTTCGCGGGCTTCGGCCGGGGTCGCCGGCTCATAGCCCATCTCGCGCACGAGACGCACGACGCGCTCGGTCAGTTGCTGGTTGGTCGCGACCACGCCCTGCTCGTAGTACAGGTTGTCTTCCAGCCCCACGCGCACATGGCCGCCGAGCAACAGCGAGTTCATCGCCGACGGCAATTGCGCCGGACCGATACCGCTCACGCAGAAGATGCTGCCCTTGGGCAACAGATCGACCATCGACTGCAACACGCGCGGCGTGTACGGCATAGCGTTCTGGAAACCGCGATGCACGCCCAGCACCAAATTCACGAAGAACGGCTCGTCGTCGAAGCCGGCTGCCGTGAGCGTGGCCAAGTCCTGCACGATGTGCGTCGGGCTGAACACTTCCCACTCGGGTTTGATGCCGCGCTTCTTCATCTCGATGGCGAGATGCTTTGAGCGCTCGGGCGAGGTATGCATCAGCAGCTCTTTGCCGCCGAAGCTCGCGATGATGGTGGTGGCGTCGAGCGTGCACATCTCGGCGCCGGCATCCATGCCCTTGAGGCGCTCTTCCCAGAGGATTTCCCAATAGCCGCTGTCGCGCTGCCCGATCATGTCGCCGTGCACGCCACCGCCGGTGGAGTTGTTAATGACGATGTCGCATTTGTCGCGGATACGGCGATTGATGTCGCGATAGATCGCCGGGTCGCAAGTGGCGCCGTCGTCGCCCGGACGCCGCGCGTGAATCGCCACGACGCTCGCGCCGGCGTTGTAGCAGTCGTAGACATCGCGCGCGATCTCGTCGGGCTGCGTGGGCAGATGGGGGTTCTGCGACTTGTACGCCATGCCGCCCGTGGGCGCGATGGTGACGATGACCTTGGGTTTGCTCATGCCTGTCTCCTGAGGTGTGCGGCTGCGACGGCTTCGCGAGGCAGCCCGGCTTATGGCTTATCGTTTTTTGACCGACGACGTTCGACTTGCGACTTGCGACTTATGGCTTGTTGGTGAGAATGCCGAGAATGACCGCGTCGCGTTGCGCTTCGATGCGCGCGTTGCCGCGTCCGGCCAGTTCAGCGTCCACACCAGCGACGATGCGGGCCTTGAGTTCGTCGGTCAGCTTTGGTTCGCCCAGATCGGCCCACCACGATTCGATGGGCGGCCCGAGATGCTCCAGCAGATGACCGATGCCGCCCGCGCCACCCGAGAGATGCAGGTTCAGGAACGGACCGAACGCTGCCCAGCGCAGCCCCGGGCCGTAGGCGATGGCGTCATCGATGTCGGCCACCGACGCCACGCCGGTATCGACCAGATGAATCGCCTCGCGCCAGAGCGCCGCCTGCAAGCGATTCGCAATGTGCCCCTTGACCTCTTTGCGCACGTGGATCGGACGCTTGCCGATCGCGAGATAGAACTGCATCGCCGTGGCAATGGCCTCGGCCGACGATTGCTCGCCGCCGATGACCTCGACCAGCGGAATCAGATGCGGCGGATTGAACGGATGGCCCAGCACCACGCGTCCGGGGTGCTGACACACCGACTGCACACGGCTCATCAGCAAGCCCGACGAACTCGATGCAATCACCACCGACGGCGGCAGCGCCGCGTCCATGCGGCGGAAGAGATCCTGTTTCAGGTCTTCGCGCTCCGGGCCGCTCTCCTGCACGAAGTCCGCGCCTTGCAGTGCGCCTTCAAGGGTGTCGTGAAAGGTCATTGCGTCGCGTGAGGCGTCGGTGACGAGGCCAATGCGTACCAGCGTCGGCCAATGCGCGTCGACGGTCTCGCGTAGCCGCTCGCGCGCGCCGGGTGCAGGGTCCCACGCGGAAACACGCAGGCCGCGTGCGAGAAAGTAAGCCGCCCAGCTCGCACCGATCACGCCGGTGCCGATGACGGCAACCTGTTCAATGCTGTCGTATTTCACATTCGTCTCCTGAAGGCATGCCGCCCGGGTTTGGGCGGCTCGGCAGGCGTCAGCGTCATGCGCCGCCGAGGAATCGTTCCATCCGCTCGCGCGCTTCCGGCGTGGCAAGCATCAGCGCACTGGTGACCGACTCGGTGAACAAGCCGTCGGCCATCGACATGTCGTGAATGCGCGAGAGTGCGTGAATCGTTGCCCAGTTCGACAGCGGGCTGTTGGCCGCCGTCTCGCGGGCGAGTTGCGATGCGAGCGCGAGTCCTGCCCCCGCATCGACCAGATAGTGGCCGAGGCCAAGCCGTTCGCCGTCCACAGCGTCGTAGCGGCGGCCGGTCAGCATCATCTCCGTCATCCGGTCAGGACCAAGAATACGCGCGACGCGTACCGACGCGCCGCCACCGACGAAGATGCCGCGCTTGCCTTCAGGCAGTTGAAAGAATGCGCTGCGCTCGATGACACGCACATGGGCCGCCAGCGCAAGTTCGAGGCCACCGCCAATCACCGCGCCTTGCAGCACCGCGACGATCGGACGGCCACCGAACTGCATGTCGTGAAAGACCTTGTGCCAGCGCTGGGAGACGCGCAGTACGTCAAGCGGATCGCGGGTGCTGTTCTCCGCCAGATCGAGCCCCGCACAAAAGTGTTCGCCGGCGCCCGTCAGCACAACGGCACGCACGCTGTCGTCGAAATCGCGAAAGGCCGCTTCGAGCGAATCGATGGCGGCGTTGCACAAGGCGTTGCGCTTGGCGGCGCGATCGAGTTCGACATACGCGATGGCGTCTTCGACGCGCACTCGCAGGTGGGGATAGGTCATGTTTTGCATCGGCTCCAAATCGTGAAAAGTATCTTATAAGATATTTTTCATCTTGCGCGACTTGTGCAATGCAATTCAGGGTTAACAGGGATAAATCATTAAATTACGCAATTTATTGCACTATATGGCGACCTTCATCTGCCTGATGGCAACATCACGCATTGTTGCCGTGATATCTCATAGTATATTTATCGACAATTCCCAGAGAGGCCGTCGAGCCCTATCGAACTATGGTCAAACGCCCGTCCGACGCTGCCGAAACGGTGGATGCCAGTGACGTCGCTGCCGACGCCACAGCCGCGTCGCGGTTGGCGTCGTTGGCCCAACGCGTGCGCAAGTTGCGCGCCCAGCGCGGCATGACACGCAAACAACTCGCCGAGCAATCGGGGGTCTCGTTGCCCTATCTCGCGCGCGTGGAGGCCGGCACGGGCAACGTATCGCTCACCGTGCTGCACAAGCTGGCCGACGCCTTGAACGTCGCCGTCGAAACGCTGGTCGCCGAGCGCATGGCCTACGACGGCGATCTGCTGATGCTGGTCGAGTATCTTCGTCAGCAACCGCCGGAGGCGCTATCCCGCCTGCGACGCCAGATCGTGACGCCCGGCGCGCTCGGTACGCCCGCACGCGGCCACCGTATCGCGTTGATCGGCTTGCGCGGCGCGGGCAAATCCACACTCGGGCCTCGACTGGCAGCATCCATCGGCGCGCCGTTCATCGAACTGGATAAGGAAGTGGAGCGTGAAGCGGGCATCGCCATCGGCGAAGTCATCACGCTGTACGGTCAGGCGGCCATGCGCCGCATCGAACGCCAGTGCATCGAGCGAATCATTGCCGAGCACGAGCATGTGGTGCTCGCCACCGGGGGCGGCATCGTCTCCGAAGCGGCCACCTACGAGCGGGTGCTGCGAACGTTCCGCACGGTCTGGATGAAGGCCCGCCCCGAAGTGCACTTCCAGCGCGTGATGCAGCAGAACGACGCGCGTATCGCGACCGAAGCCCTGCGCAAGGAAGCGCTCGACCATATCCATCGCATGCTCGACGCCCGTGAGGCCCTGTACCGGTTGGCCGATGTCACGGTGGATACGTCGGATCTTTCGCAAGACGACGTGCTTACGACGCTCACGCGACAGCTTGCACCGGCGCGCGCAGCGTGAGCGCTATGAATGACACGCCTATTGCGTCGCCTCAACATTCCCGATTAGAATAAATAAGAATCATTATCATTCGCAGAAAAGCGCTTTCCCGCCGTAGGCTGGCCGCGCGAGCGGTCTGTCCCGAGCACGCTGCGGCGTCGCCCGAGGCGTTCGCGCCATGCGAACACGGGGAATCATGGAAAGTCATTTTCAGCGCGAGGTGAGTGCGCTCTATAGCGACCATCACGGCTGGCTGCGCGGCTGGTTGCGCAAGAAGCTGGGCAGTACGCTCGACGCCGCCGATCTGGCGCATGACACCTATCTGCGCGTGCTCTCGAGCGGACGCGCACCGCAACCCGAAGACTCCCGGCGCTATCTCGCCCGCATCGCCAACTGTCTGGTGATCGACCTGTTTCGCCGCCGCGATATCGAAGCGGCCTATCTGGAAACGCTGGCCGCTCTGCCGGAACCGGTGGCGCCCTCGCCCGAGACCCGCGCGCTTGTGCTTGAAGCCCTCATCGAAATCGACACCCTGCTCCACCGTCTGCCGGCGAAGGCGCGCACCGCCTTCTTGCTGTGCAAGCTCGAAGGGCTCGAATACCGCGAGATTGCCGAACGGTTGCAGGTCTCCGTCTCCTCCGTGGAGAAGTACATCGCGCACGCCCTGCGCGAATGCTATGCGGTGCAATACGGGAGCGACGCATGAGCGCAGGACGCCCCGCTTCTCCAGCGACCAACCCGCAGCAGGCCCCTCAGGCACCGCTCTCCGCCGAAGTGATCGAACGGGCGAGTGTCTGGCTGGCGCGACTCTGGTCCGGTTCCGCAAGCGCCGACGATGTCGCCGCGTGCGACCGCTGGCGTGCCGCGCATCCCGACCACGAGCGCGCGTGGCAACGCCTCGGCGCCATCGGCCGCAAGTTCGAAGCCGTGCCGCCGCGCGTCGCGTTCGACACACTGACCGCCCGCCCCTCGCCACGTGTCTCAACGGCCGGACGCCGTCGCGCGCTGCGCGTGTTCGGCGGCTTCCTCACACTTGCGGGCGCCGGTTACGCGCTCCAGCGGTCTTCCGTCTGGGAGTACGCCGCCGCCGATTACGCGACCGGGGTTGGCGAAGTTCGAAGCCTCGTGCTTGCCGACGGCACGCGCCTGTGGCTCGACACGGCATCGGCGGTGGACATTCGCCTCACGCCCGGCGAACGGCGTATTACGTTGCGGCGCGGACAACTCTGCATCGAGACCGTCCCCGGTGCGACGCGGGCACCACTGATCGTCGCGACGCGCCAAGGCGAGATTCGCGACATCGGCACCCGCTTCTCGGTACGCGACGAGGGTGAGCACACGCAGGTCGCCGTCTATGACGGCATCGTGCTCGTGCGTACCGCCGAGACCGGCCGCACGCAGCGACTCGATGCCGGGCAGCTCGCCCGGTTCTCGGCCGATGCGATCGACCCACCGGAAGCCGCCAACGCCGACGCGGCCGCATGGACGCGCACCCAACTCATCGTCGAGCGCATTCGCCTTGGCGATCTCGTCGACACCCTCGCCCGCTACCGGCACGGCGTGCTGCGCTGCGACGCGGCGGTCGCCGATCTGCGCGTGAGCGGCGTGTTCTCGCTGGCCGATACCGACCGCGCGCTGGCCAGTCTGGCCGTCGGCCTGCCGGTCGAGACGGTGTATCGCACCCGCTACTGGGTGACCGTCAAGGCGAACTAGCAGGTACGGGCACGGGAGCGCGAGTCCTCCCAAAAAATATTTCGACTTTTTTGCATTTTCGATTGCGGGTTTGCCGATCTCGTTCGGAATACCAAGCATGCACCGGCGCAAAACGTGTGACGCCGTGTCACTTCGTGGCACATCCACACCCGCCGGTATCCCTTGATCCGAACCAACAGGCATGCCGATGTTGATTTCCGAAGCTGTTCCCTTGCGCCCTACCGTCTCTGCCGCCGCCCTGCGTCCGGCGATTGCCCTGCTCATCGCACTTGCCGCCGCCGGTGCCGCCTCGCACGCGAATGCTGCCCCTGCCGCTGCACCGTCCGCGCAAGCCGCGTCCGAGGTGCGACGCGCTTGGCAAGTCGCCCCCGGCACGCTCGACGCCGTACTGAACCGCTTCGCCAACGCGGCCGGCATCGAACTGGCGGTGGACGCCTCACTCACGCAAGGACGGCAAAGCCCGGGCATCAACGGCGACTACACGCTGAACGACGCGCTGCATCAACTGCTCGCACCGCATCAGCTGCAAGCCATGCGCGGCAGCAACGGCGTGTACACGCTGCGCGCCGCTGCCCAAGACAACGCCGCCGCGACGCCCGGCGCGGAAGGCGGCGTGCTGCTGCCGACCACCCATGTCGTGGCGCAGGCCGTCGGTCTGCCGGAAGCGTACGACGGCGGTCAGGTCGCGCGTGGCGGCCGCCTCGGCCTGCTTGGCAACAAGGACTACATGGACGTGCCGTTCAGCATCACGTCCTACACCGCGAAGACGATTCAGGATCAGCAGGCGACCACGCTCGCCGACGTGCTCGATAACGACCCCTCGGTGCGTTTCACCACGTCGAGCGGCCACATGTACGAAAACTTCAGCATTCGCGGCTTTCCGCTCACGGCCGACGAAGTCTCGCTCAACGGCATGTACGGCGTGTCGCCTTACGGCCACCTGCCGGTCGAGTTCATCGAACGCGTGGAAGTGCTCAAGGGCCCAAACGCACTGCTTAACGGCATGTCGCCGTCGGGTGCTGTGGGCGGCGCCATCAACGTGGTGACGAAGAAGGCCGAAAGCGCACCGCTGGCGCGCATCACGGCCGACTACCTGTCCGACTCGCAGTTCGGCGTGCAGGCCGACGTCGGGCGCCGCTTCGGCAACAACGAGGAGTTCGGCATCCGCTTCAACGGCTCGCTGCGCGACGGACGCACCACGCTCGACGGCCAGAACAAGCAACGCCAGTTCGGCTCGCTGGCCCTCGACCTGAAAACCGACCGTGCCCGCTTCGGTCTCGATGTCTATACCGACACGGAGAAGTTCAGGGGCGGCAGCCCGTGGATGGCAACGTTCGCGACCAAAGTCGTTGCCCCGCCCGCGGCCGGTACCAACGTGCTGCGCGGCGAGTTCGGCGATATCGAAAGCACCGGTGTGCAACTGCGCGGCGAAGTGGACGTAACCGACGCCATTACGGCCTACGCCGGCGTGGGTGCGCTCAGCTACCGCTACTCCGGGTTCATTACCGGCACGCGCACGGGCCCGATCAAACCGGACGGCAGCTACACCGGCGCCACGTATTTCCAACGCGGCTGGACCGACACGCTCTCGCTCGATGCCGGTGTGCGGACCAAGTTCCGCACCGGCCCGGTCAAGCACGAACTGACGCTCTCGGCGACCTCGCTCGATATCACCAGCGGCAACGTCTTCACCACGAGCGCCAACTACAACTCGAACATCTACGCACCGGTGAATCCGACGCTGGCCAAAGACCCGGGCAGCGCACCGAAGACGTCGACCACCACGCTGTCGAGCTTCGGGCTGGCCGACACGATGTCGTTCTGGCAAGACCGCGTCACGCTCATCGCCGGGGTGCGCAGCCAGCGCGTGCGGGCGCAGGCGTTTGCGGCAGCCACCGGCAAGCAGACCTCGAGCTATGACGAGAACGCCATCACGCCGGCATTCGGTGTCGTGCTCAAGCCGTTCGGGCCGAGTGTTTCGCTCTACGCCAATTACATCGAAGGGCTCACGCAAGGCGGCATGGTCACCGACGTGAGCGCCGCCAACTACGGCGAAATCTTTGCGCCGTACCGCAGCAAGCAGGCAGAAGTCGGTGTGAAGTGGGATGCAGGCAGCTTCTCGAACACGCTGTCGCTCTTCCAGATCACCAAGCCCAGCATGATCAAGGACGTGGCGACCAACACCTACAACCCGGACGGCGAGCAACGCAACCGGGGCGTGGAGTGGAATGTGTTCGGTGAATTCACGCCGCACTGGCGTGTACTGGGCGGCGTGGCGTACACCCGCGGCGAACTGACCAAGACGGCCGGCAACCTTTACAACGGCAACACCCCGTACGGCGTGCCCAAGTGGACGGCCAACCTCGGCACCGAATGGGACCTGCCGTGGGTGCCCGGCGTGACGGTGTCGGGCCGCATGATCACGACCAGCGCCCAATACGTGAACTCGTCGAACACACAACGCATCGGCGGCTTCACGCGCTACGACATCGGCGCGCGCTATGTCACCCGCGTATATGGCAAGGCGGTCGTGTTCCGCGCCGCCGTTGAAAACGTGACCAACCGCATCGCATGGTCGGGCACGTTCAACGACGGCTACGTGATTCAGAACGCCCCCCGCACGGTCAAGCTCTCGACCAGCATCGACTTCTGAGGCTCGACATGACACATCAGACACCTTCGACATCTTCAACACGTTCAACACCTCGTGCCGCGCTGGCCGCCAGCGCCGCCGCCGCACTCGTTCTCTCGCTCGCCGTCAATGCGGCGCACGCGGCACCAGTGAACGCGGCACCCGCCTCGCCGCAAGGCGCCTGCGCTGGTGATCCGGCAGCGCCGAAATATCGTCTGGGGCTTGTGAGCCCGCGTCTGCTGGCACTGAATGCGGCGCTATGTTCCGGTGGCTCCGGCGGCAGTACGGATGCGTTCTGGCAGGACGTGAGCGTCAAAGGAACGCCGCTGATCGAGACCGTGCCCGCCGGTTCGGTCACCGGCGACGAACCCGCCTCGCTACTCGGCCGCGAGACCGAGAACACGTCGCTGGTCACGTTTCTCTGGCGCGGGCACCCGCGCAGCGTGCGCATTCTCGGCGCGCCGTCCGGCGATTACGACGATATGCGTCAGCTCGGCAACAGCGACGTCTGGTATCGCAGCTACGTCGTGCCCGCCAGCACGCGGCTCTCGTATCAGCTCGCGCCCGACGTGCCGGAGATCGAGGGCACAGCGATGGAACGCCGTCGCGCCATCCTGAAAACTTTGCAAGTCGATCCGCTCAACCGTCATCCGTTCGAAGTGGAGGGCTTTGACGGCAAACGCAACGCCAAGTCGTCGGTCACCCTGCCCGGTGCGCCGCCGCAACCGTGGATCGCTCGTCGTGACAACGTACCGGCCGGCACCGTGCAGGCGACGCGCTTCACCAGCGCCGCGCTCGGCAATACGCGCGACGTCTACGTCTATCGGCCGGCAGGCTATCGCGCCGGAGACGAGGCGCAGGGCCTGCTCGTCGTCTTCGATGCGCACGCGTACGTGAACACCGTGCCCACGCCGGTGATTCTGGACAACCTGATTGCCGAAGGCCGGATTCCGCGCACAGCCGCACTGATCGTCGGCGTCATCGATGGCAACACGCGCGGCAAGGAACTGCCCCCCAACCCGGCATTTGCCCGCTTTCTTGCCGACGAGCTGATGCCGTGGGCGAAGGCGCAAGGCGTGTCGGCACCGGCAGCGCGCACGGTGGTGGCCGGGTCGAGCTACGGCGGCCTCGCGTCGGCGTGGGCGGCGTCACAAGCGCCGCAGTGGTTCGGTAACGTGTTGTCGCAGTCGGGTTCGTACTGGTGGGCACCGTCGCAGGGCGATGCGGCCACGCGCGAGACCGGCTGGCTGATTCGGCAATATGCCAATGCACCGAAGTTGCCGATGACGTTCTATCTGGAGTCGGGGCAATTCGAAGACCGGCGCGGGCCGACCGGTATCGGCACGTCCGGCCGGCACATGCGTGACGTGTTGCACGCCAAGGGCTATCGCGTGATGTATGCGTCGACGCCCACGGGACACGACTACTTCCATTGGCGTGGGTCACTGGCCTGCGGGTTGATGGCGCTCATCGGCACACCGGCCACGCAAGCGGCATTGCATGCGGCGCCGGATGCACCGGGCAGTCTTTCGACGGTCTGCCCGATGCAATAAGGGTGAGAGCACCGGGGCGATCAATCGCCCTTGGTGCCTGTCGTCCGGGAGGAAGCGCGGGGCTTGCCACGCGCCGGCACCTGCGGCTCATGCGCCACGCGCCGCGTGCCTGCCAGCTTCAGCAATCGGCGGAACTGCGGGCACGCCAGATGCTCGGTGGCCGGGCATTGCGCGGCGTGACGCAAGCCATCGCGCAACGCACTCAACTGCCGGATCGTACGGTCGATCTCATCGGATTTCTCTTGTAACCGGGCCCGGTCGATACTTGCCTTTCCCTTGGGCATCAACATGCCCGAAATCTCATCGAGCGAGAATCCCGCCGTGCGGCCCAGTGCGATCAACGCCAGCGTCTGAAGCACCGAGTCGTCGTACTGACGGCGCAATCCGCGGCGCCCTGTCGCAGCGATCAATCCCTTCTCTTCGTAATACCGCAACGTCGACGGCGGCACGCCCGCACGCTCGACGACCTCGCCAATGTCCAGTGTCATATCCGCCACTCCGCTTGACTTCAAGTTGACTTGAGTTCGTATAGTGCCTCAATCACGGCGCGCAGGTGGCCGCCGTATCAACCTACGCGACGCACGCAATGTACGCTACGCACGCGAAAGAGACTTCAGACATGACTTCAACTTGGCTTCTATTGGCCGCCCAAGCCGCAGCGGTCGGCGTAATCGCCACCGTGGCGGTGGATGTGTGGGCGTGGCTGCTGCGCCGGCTGTTCGGTATGGCGTCGTTGGATTACGCGATGGTCGGGCGCTGGCTGGGCCACATGCCGGCCGGTCGCTTTGCGCACCCGGGTATCGGGCGAGCCACACCGGTGTCAGGCGAGCGCGCGCTGGGCTGGTTCGCGCATTACGCCATCGGCGTGGGTTTTGGCGTGTGCCTCGTAGCGCTCACGGGCCCGAGCTGGCTTCAGACCCCGACGATCCTGCCCGCACTGGCTTTCGGCATTGCCACCGTCGCCGTGCCGTTCTTCGTCATGCAGCCGGCCTTTGGCGCGGGCGTGGCGGCGTCGAAGACACCGGCCCCCGCGCAGGCACGTCTGCGCAGCCTGATGACGCACGGCGTGTTCGGCGTGGGGCTGTATCTTGGGGCGCAACTCGTCTCGATCGCGGCAGGCAACTGATGGGCGGCCGGCGCTTCAAAATGACGCAAATGAGGCTACGCGCTTGAGCTGTCACACGCGCCGTACTATAGTGGCCGACGCTATGTCTCGCTTGCCGGGGCATAGCGCTTCACCCCAATAAGAAAGCCACTACAAGGATCGCCATGGAAACCACCGTCATTTCGAGCTGGAAGGATTTCATGGAGTTGTCCTCCCGCTTCGAAGGGTGGGCCTTTCGCGGCCAGCAGGACGCCCGCTGGCATCCCCAAAGCTCGCTGTCGCGCTATCTGCACGCCTACGTCTCCGACAAGGAGCAATGGCGCAGCCGCGAAGCCCGGGCGATTCGCATCTTCCGTCGCAAGGCGCTCAACCACGTCAAGCTGCCGGAGATGCTGCACGACGACCTGCGCTGCCTCGGCCTGATGCAGCACCACGGCGCCCCGACGCGCATGCTCGACTTCACCAAATCGCCGTTCGTGGCGGCCTTCTTCGCACTGGAACGGGCCACCAGCGACGCGGCCATCTTCGCCCTGAACACCCCAGCCCTCTACGACGACAGCGCCCGGCCGCGTCATGCCCCGTGGCTCACGCGCGACACGATCGACCCGCGCGTGAAAGGCAATATGGAGAAGTACTTCCTCAGCAACGACAACGAGGTGGTGTGGTTCGGTGAGCCCGAAGAGATGGATGGACGGCTGATCGCGCAATCGGGCACGTTCGTCGTGCCCGGCGTGATCGACCGCCCGCTGCATCGCATTCTCGATGGTTACGAAAGCGAAGAGCCGCTGTTGCGCAAAATCGTGCTGCCCGTTGCGCTACGGGCCGAGGCGATGAAGTGGCTGTACCGCATGAACGTCACCAACGCGTCGCTGTTTCCCGATCTGGATGGGCTGGCACGCTCCATCGCCATCGAGATCGAAATGGTCTGGCCGACGCAGACGTTGGGGTAGCCGCTTCACTCACTGACGCATACCGATCGCCAGACGGTTGAACGCGCTCATCAGCGCGACGGCAAAGCTCAGATCGGCGATTTCGGCATCGCTGAAATGTGCCTTCAGCGGCGTGAAATCTTCATCCGGCGCGTGGGTATGCGCCACATCCACCAGTGATTCGGTCCACGCCAGCGCGGCACGTTCGCGCGCGTCGAAATGCGAACTCACACGCCAGCCCGCCAGACTGTCGATCTTCGCGTCGGCCATGCCGTCCGAGCGCAGCGCCTTCGAATGCATCTCCAGACAGAACGCGCAGCCGTTGATCTGCGAAATGCGCAGGTAGACCAATTCCACCAGCGGCTTGCCGAGCGTGCTTTTCGACAGCGCTTTCTTGGTGGCGGCAAAGCCCTGATAGGCTTCGGCGGACAGGGTGTAATACGGCAGACGAAGGGTGCTCATGACTGACTCCAAGTGGGATTTGCTTGTCGCGGAACCCATACTTTAGGAAAATCATGTCCCATCGAACAGATACAAGAATTGACTGATCGAATAGGACATCGAGTATGGAACTGCATGAGCTGAAGCCCAGCCGTGGAAAAGATGCGAATGCCCCGATTTATCTGCAACTGTACCGGCGCTATCTCGACGTGATCGCTGCGGGCAAGCTGCGTCCGGGTGAGCGCGTGCCCTCGGTACGCAGCCTCGCCAGCGAACTGAATCTGGCGCGGGGCACCGTCGAGCTGGCCTATCAGATGTTGACCAGCGAGGGCTATTTCACTGCGCGCGGCGCCGCAGGCACTTTCATCTCGCCCCGTATCGAGAGTCTTGGCGAGCCCGGGCCGGCTGCCCCGCCACTGCCGCCCGCGACTGCGGCCGACACCGCGCCACGGAGCGCACCGGCTGGCGCCGCACCCCGCCCGTTCCAACTTGGCTTGCCCGCGCTCGATGCCTTTCCGCGCAAGACGTGGTCACGACTGGCAGGCCGCAATGCGCGGGTCATGGACACCGCCGCACTGATCTACCCGGATATCACCGGCTACGATCCGCTGCGCCGCGCCATCGCCACCTATCTGGGCATCTCGCGTGGCATTGCCTGCACACATGAACAGGTTTTCGTCACCGCGGGGCACCTTGGCACGCTGGAAATGGTCTGCCGCACGCTGCTGAGCCCCGGCGATACCGGCTGGTATGAAGACCCCGGTTATTTATTCGCGCGGCATTTTCTCGAACGCGCCGGTATGCGGCTGGCACCGGTACCGGTCGACGAGGAAGGTCTCGATGTGGCGGCAGGTCTCAAGCACGCGGGCGATGCGCGCTTTGCCGTGGTCACGCCTACGCATCAGAGTCCGACGGGTGTCACGCTGTCGCTGCCGCGCCGCCTCCAGTTGCTGGAGTGGGCCAGCCAACGCGATGCGTGGATCGTGGAAGACGACTACGACAGCGAGTTTCGCTACCACGGCCGCCCGTTGCCCGCGCTCAAGAGTCTGGACCGCGACGACCGTGTGCTCTACACGGGCACCTTCAGCAAGGTGTTGTTCCCGGGGCTTCGGTTGGCGTATCTGGTCGTGCCTGCATCGCAAATCGACCGGTTTCGCGACGCGGCGAGACACCTGCCCGGCCCCGGCTCGATTTTGCTGCAAGCCACCGTCGCCGACTTCATGACGCAAGGCCACTTCGCCCGGCATCTGCGCAAGATGCGCGCACTCTACGGCGAGCGGCGCGGCTTTCTCGTTGACGCGTTGTCGCACGTGTTTGACGACACGCTCAGCGTTGCGCCGCAAGCGGGAGGCATCCATGCCTTGGCCAGCCTGCCGCGCGGACGCGATGACAAGGTGTTGGTCGCCGCCGCCCAGCAACAGGGGCTGGCGGTACAGGCTGTCAGCAATTGGCAGATGCGTGCGGCGTCAGGGACATCACGTGCCCGTCTTCCGGCGCGCTCGGGTCTGCTCCTCGGCTTCACCAACATCACCGGCCCCGAGGTCGCGATGCAGTTGTGCGGGCAATTGTTGACGGCCACCCGAGGGGTTTGATGCGCTGGCAGCGCGCACGGGTAGCGTCGTGCGCAACGACGCCACCAGTGGCAGATGATCGGAAGCCAATCTCGCGAGCGGCGTCGTGTGGCGGCGTACGCCGTTCAGATGGGCGCGCGGCGATGTCCAGATACGATCCAGCGCGAATACCGGCCAGCGGGACGGAAATGTCGCGACATGCGGCGCACGCTCGAAATACCGGTGCAGCCAGCGCAGCGGCCGGCCCCAGAGAAACCATTCGTTGACGTCCCCCAGCAGCACCATCGCTGCGCGCGGCTGGTTCGACAGGCATTGCAGCAGACGGTGCACCTGCTCGCGGCGTTCGCCCGGGCGCAAGCCGAGGTGCGTGGCGATCACGCGCAATTGCATCTCGCGCCCCTGTGCGTCCTGCCATGCGAGCGTCGCGTCGATGGCGCCGCGCGGTTCACGGCCATTCACACTCAGGTCGATATGACGGACGGCCACGGGCGCGAAGCGGGTCAGCAGCGCGTTGCCGAATGTCGAACCGTCGCGGTTGAGCGTCGGGCCGGGAATCACGTGCATCCCCCGTGCCTCCGCATACGACGCGAGCAACCCGACGCCCGGGGCGTTCGATGCGACTTCCTGCAACGCAACGATATCGGCGTCGATCTCATCGAGCACACGGGCAATGCGCTCAGGATCATGACGACCGTCGGTGCCGACACTGCCATGCACGTTGTAGCTGGCAACCACCATCTCGCGACTGACGGTCTCCATCGGGCTGTCTGCGCCGTCCGGCACCATGGCGTCGGGACTCGTACGGCGCGACGCCGCATTCGATGCAGGGCTTGATGTCGGACCCGATGTCGATTCAGTCGACGCTGAAACCGCTCGCGCCTTCGCTGCCGACGGCGCAGATTTGCCTCCCATGTGGCGTTTGAGCGCAACGATACCCAACCCCGGGATGACGAGTACCACGGCGAACAACACGGCCGTCCAACCGTTCGGGCGCTGCGCCAACGCGGTCACCCGATCGACGAGCGCCGCCGCGATCAGAATGCCCGGCGTAATCCCGATCACGGTGCCGAGCAGGCAGTCGCGCAAACGAATGCGCGAAGCACCCACCACGAGATTGACCAGCGTGAACGGTGCGAGCGGCATCAGCCGGAGCACGATCATGGCCAGCAGACCGTGATCGCCAATCTGGCGGCTGAGCGCGTTCAGGCGGCGTCCGCCGAAGCGCTGCACGGCATCGCGTCCCGCCAACCGTCCGACGCTGTAACCAGCCATCGCGCCCAGCGCCGTCCCGGCTAGCGCGTAGAGCGCCCCCATCACCGGCCCGAACACGACCACTGTCACAACGATCAGCACGGTCACGGGCACCATGACCAGCGAGCCCACGACATACACCAGCATCATGGCGAGCGACGCCAATCGCATGTGCCGGATCATCTCGACAAACCCGAGCACCCGCTGCATATCGGCCCACTCCCGCAACGGCGTGTAGCGCCACGCCAGCCCAAGCCCGGCGAGTACCACCAGCAACACGATGAGCGCGGTGATACGGCCGATCAACCTCGGACGCGCTTCGTGCGCGATAAAGGTTTCCATCACGTTTTCGAAGTCGATGGGCTCCATCGGATCGAGCACCACCGCCCCCGGCGATGCGGCATCGTCCGCTTCGTCCAGCTCAGGCGTGAAGGCTTCGAGCGTGCGCTCGCCCTCTCGGTGCAGTGCATCGATTGCGCCGTGCAGACCGCCCTGTGCGCGAGTCAGCGCGTCAGCCACGGCCGATTCCGTGACATCGAGATGCTCGGCCAGCAACCGGTTGCGCGCACGGGCGATGCCCGCCGCGATGCGCGCATCGCCATTGGCGGCGACGGCCAGATTGCACTCGGTGTCGAGCCCCATCGAACGATTGTTCAGGTTGGCCGAGCCGATGACGAGCAACGCATCGTCCATCACCATCACTTTGCTGTGCACGTTCACACACGCGGGGGCGATGCCGGGGACCTCCGGGCAGTAGAGGCGAAAACGCGCCTGTGGGTCCACTTCGCGCAAGCGCCGGTACAAGCGCGCTCGCAAGACTCCCATGCTTTGCTCCTGCAACCACCCGCTCTCGGCGCGGCGCGACACAACGGCGATATCCGGGCAGTCGTCGGCGGCAAGCCGCGCCGCGAGGGCATCGCCAATCGGTGTTGCCGTGAAGTATTGATTCTCGAAGTAGAGCCGGTCGCGCGCAGCGGCGATGGCATCGAGATAGAGCGTTTGAATCTCTTGCACCGCGCCCCGCCCTTCGAACGCCGGGGCCGTGCGCGAGATACCGACATCGATGTCGGTCAGATCGGGCGCCACCGATGCAGGCCACGGGTCGAGCGGCGCATACGGTGCGTCGCGGGTATCGCGAAAGCGCAGGTCGACGTGCATGCCGGTGGCCCGATACCACCGCGCCTCGGCAAGCTGCGCGAGCGCGCGGGCCGCCTCACCGTCGACCATCGCGTGCACGTCGTGAAACGGCGGATAGGCGTGACCCGACGGATCGCGCCGGCCGGGCGTATCCGGGGCGTGGGCTGGCGTATCCCACCGGCAACGCGTGAGATCGAGACCACCGACGAACGCAAGGCGCTGATCGATCACGACCACTTTCTGGTGATGCGACGCGCCCGTCGGGTGCCTGCCGTCGAGCCGGAAGGACAGCCGGCGATGCGTCTGCCAGTCGAGTTTGACGGCGGGCAGCCACTCGCGCTCAAGCGCGTAAAGCATGGCGAAGTCCCAGCTCAGCGCATAAATACGCAGCGACTTGTTTCGCCGCACCAGCGCATCGAGAAAGTCGCGCAGCCCGGCGGGCAAGCCGTCGTCCGGCCCTTCCGGTGCAAGTTGCATGCGGCTGTCGATGTCCCAGCCGAGGATGAATACCGTGTGCCGTGCGTGCTGCAACGATTCGCGCAGTGCGCTGAAGTAGGCTTCGCCGTCGACGAGCATGCGCATGCGCGCGGCAGGCTCGATGCGCCAGCAATTGCGGCCTTCACGTAACAATGGCTCGACAACACCAGTCGGAGGATGGGCGGGCTTCATGCCATGTGTGACTCGGCGCGCGTCGCACGAGTTGCAGGCTGCACATGGCGGGAAGCTTTCCGAAGGTTTCTGAACCCGCTCGGGCGTCGCAAGGCGGTGCCGCGAAGGGGCACATTCAGAAAGCGGATTTCGTCGCTAAAACATCGTTAGTCGCGACGAAATCCGCTGATATTGCGTTGAAGCTGCCTTATTTCCCCATTTCGACTTTGGCGGAAACTTCACGGGCTTCACTGAGATGGTGGCGAATTGTAGGCAACGTCTGACGTGCGAATCCGCGCAAGTCTGAGTCCTGTCCCTTATCCGCTTCCAGTGAAAAAAGCTGGACGGCCTGCTCGTGCGCGTCCGGCCCTGCCAGCGCCATATAGGCCACATCGAACGCGTGTCCCTTCTTCTGTTTGAGCGCCTCGATGTCGGGGTTGACGGCCGTGTCGTTGGGGACGCTGACGCCCTTCTTCGCGGCGAGTTGCCGCAGCGCTTCATTCGCCTTGCTATGGTCGGTGACCATCTGCTGCGCAAAGCGCTTGACGGCGGGGTTGGTGGAACGCTGCACCGCGACCTGACTGGCCTGCACTTCTGCCTTGCCCGCCTGCTGCGCCTTGTCGACAAACTCGGCGTCGAGACCCGCGGTCGGCTGTGCAGTGCGTTGGGCTTGGGCAGCCGCGCGCGTCACGTCCACGCCGCCCCCGGCGACGCCTATCTCATCGCCGCCGCCCTGTGCGGGCTCTCCTTTCGGTAGTTCCTGCGCAAACGTCCACGTGCTGAACATCAAGGTTGCGGCGGCGAGGCACGCGCCGGACATTTTGAGGTGTCGTGTCTGCATTCTGTCCTCCCAAGGTTGACGACAACGGATGGCGACGATAGATGCCCATTCGACTACGTAGTCAACGGCACCGTTCGTCATCGCGTCATCGAACTTTTCTATGCGGTGCCGCCCTCCGCTACAAAGTTTCAATGCCGAATGGTTCCTAAGCGGGGTGCCGGGAGACGCATCGCACACGGTGATCTTTTAAGACGACGCGCTTGACGTCATCCGCGCGCTGCGTATAAAGTCACCGCATGACGAATTTCAGCGCCCTTCTCTCGTACGCAGTAAGCGTTGCCGCCACGCGGCAGCCGGGCGCGTTCGTCAAAGCTAAAAAACAGTCGCTCAACTGACCGGAGCGTGCTGTTCCGTCAGTTGAGCGACGGAATAGCCACGTGGACCCGGCAGTCCCGCCCGCGCCTCTGCGCACCTCGCCCGCCTGCCCTGTAGTTCCCCACGCGTCTCGCGATTCACGTCGTCCTGCTGAACGGTTTGCCGTACAGGTCATCACACGTTTGTCGTTTTGGAACTGACTGGAGACACTCATGCAGGACACGCCGTCACACACATCGCACGCCGCTACCGGGTCGGCTTCAAATCCGGCTTCACATTCAGCCTCGCCATCCAAGGCACAACTCGCGTCACGCGGCCAAGCGCCGGCGTTTCGCGGGATCTGGGTGCCGCTCGTCACGCCTTTTCTGCCCGGTAGCACGAACACCTCGGACGCCCCGGTCGACCACGCCGCGCTGCGCCGATTGGTCGCCCACTATCGCCGCTCGGGGATTGCCGGTCTGGTGATCTGCGGCACGACCGGCGAAGCGGCTGCGCTTGACGACGCCGAGCAACTCACCGTGTTCGACACCGTGCTGGCCGAGGCGGGCGATTTGCCGGTGATCGCCGGATTGGCGGGCAATCACATGGGGCACACGCTGGCACGGCTCGATGCGTTCAATGCGCTGCCGCTCGCGGGTGTGCTGACGCCTGCGCCGTATTACATCCGGCCGTCACAGGCGGGGCTCATCGACTGGTTCCATACGCTGGCTGACCGCTCGCGTGCGCCGCTCGTGCTCTACGACATTCCGTATCGCACCGGCTCCACGCTGACGCTCGACACCCTGCTGACGCTGGCCGGCCATAGCAACATTCGCGGGATCAAGGACTGCGGCGGCAATGCCACCACGACGCAGGCCCTGATCGCAGACGGACGTTTGTCGGTACTCGCGGGCGAAGATCATCAACTGCTCTCGACCCTGACGATGGGAGGACATGGCGCGATCATCGCGTCGTCGCATTGCCGTCCGTCGCATTTCGTCGCGCTATATCGTGCCGTGCAGGCGCAGCAACTCGACGTGGCACGGGTGCTGTTTCACGCCTTGATGCCGGTGGTGCGGCTGCTCTTTGCCGAGGCGAATCCCGGTCCGGTGAAGGCGTGGCTGGCGCGCGAGGGCTTGCTGGCCGACGTACTGCGTGCGCCGATGACCAGCGCGTCGCCCGCGCTGGCACAGCAGTTGGTGGATGCCATCGCGGCCGTCGATGCGCAGTTTGGGGCAAACGCCGCGAATGCAGCATGACGGCGGGAGCGTGACGGCGGATTGGACGGCTTGATGACGGCGGCTGGCAGGCTTACGAGCCGACCGCCTGCCCGGCCATCGACTTCACCGGCGTGCTCGTGCCCCACTGCACCACGAGCATGCCGGCGACGATCAACGCAACGCCAGCGATGCGGGCGAGATTGGCGGGTTTCTGCGCCAACCCCATCAGTCCGAAGTGATCGATGACGAGCGACGCGACCACCTGCCCCGCCACCACACAGACGATGAAATTTGCCGCGCCGAGGCGCGGTGTCAGGATCAGTGCTGCCGTGATGTAAGCCACCCCGGCAATGCCGCCGATCCACAGCCACCACGGGCCGCCGGCCGCCTTGCCGAGATCCGGCGCGCCGGCGCGCATGCCGATCAAAACCGGCAGGATGACGATCAGGCTGACCAGCAAAGATGCCACTGTGGCCCACAGCGGATGACCCAGCGCGCGGCCGAGCGCTGCATTGCTGCCTGCCTGAAACGGCACGACGGCACCTGCCAGCATGGCCACAACCAGCGGCAACAACACCGCAGGCGAGAACGAAGTAGCGAAGGATGCGTTCATGAAGTGACCTCCTTTGGCGTAAATCATGACTTGCCTTGAGGGTGCATCATCCATTCCAATAATGGAAATTCGAAATTCGTACGCTAACTATTCGTCACATGGATAGCCAATGGATGATTTGCGCAGAATCGACCTCAACCTGCTGTTGACGCTGCATGCGTTGCTCGCGGAGCGCCACGTGTCGCGCGCTGCGGTTCGGCTGCATCGCAGCCAGCCTGCGGTCAGCCATGCGCTCGGGCAGTTGCGCGTGATCTTCGACGATCCGCTGCTGGTTCGGCGTGACGGCGCCCTTGCCCTGACTGCCCGCGCGCAGGAATTGCAACGGCCGCTCGACGATGCGCTCGCCCAGTTGCAGGGGTTGCTGCATGCGCCTGCGTTCGACGCCCGGCGCGCACGCCGCACGTTCCGCCTTGCGTTGTCGGATTACGGGGCCCGGGTGGCTCTCCCGGCATTGACGCGATGCCTGCGGGCGCAGGCACCGGGGGTGGATCTGGCGATTTCGCAGACAAGCCGCGAGGCGATGGTGACGCAGTTGCTCGATGGCGAAATCGATCTGGCGCTCGGGGTTTTTCACGATCTGCCGGACGAGTTGCAGGCGCAGACGCTGTTCGACGAATCGTTCGTCTGCGTGGCCGATCGGACCACCCTGCCGGCGCGTGGCGCACTCACGCTTGACGCGTGGCTGGCGCGGCCGCATGTGCTCGTGGCGATGCGTCCGGACACTGCCAACGAAATCGATCTGGCGCTCGCCGATCAGGGGCAGACGCGCCGCGTCGCCGTCGCGATGCCGCATTGGAGCGTTGCCACCGAGTTGATCGCCGGTACCGATCTCGTGCTCACCGTCGCCGAGCGCGCGGTCGCGCATCTGCGCCACGACCGGCAGTTGCGGCGCTTCCCGCCGCCGTTTCCGATTCCGGCCTTCGCGTTTCAGGCCGTCTGGCACACGCGGCGTGATGTCGACCCCGCGCATCGCTGGCTGCGTGATCAGATCGCCGTTGTTTGTGCCGACGACGCCTGATCGACCTATCCGTGCCGTCAGGCTTGTGCTGTCAGCGCGGTCACGAGGTCGAGAAACGCCCGTGTTTTGGCAGGCGGATGATGTCGCGACGGATGGTAGGCGTACAGCGGAAACCGCTCGTCCGGCCAGTCAGGAAACAGGTCGACCAGTTCGCCGCTCTCAAGCCAAACGTCGGTACCGAACCCCATGACCTGTGCAATGCCATAACCGGCAAGACACGCGCTCAGCAACGTACCGGCGTCGTTGACGACGAGTCGGCCGTGCGTGGGGACCGTCAGCCGTTTGCGCTTGCGATGAAATTCCCACGGAAATGGCCGACCGGTTTGCGGGTCACGAAATTCGATACACGTGTGCGCCTCGCCCGAGAGATCTTCCGGCTTGAGCGGACGGCCGCAACGCTTCAGATAGCTCGGTGCGGCCACCGTTCGAATCGGCGTATCGAGCAGCTTGCGCGCCACGAGCGTCGAATCGGGCGGCACACCGAAACGCACGGCCAGATCGAAGCCGTCGGCGATCAGATCGCCGAGACTGTCGCGCGTGATCAGTTCAAGGCGAAGCGCTTCGTGCTGCGCGAGGAACGCTTCAAGGCTCGGCCCAAGGATCAGCCGCGAGAAGAACGGGTCGATGTTCACGCGCAGTCGCCCGCGCACGGCAGTGGCCCCGCCCGACGCGGTCGCTGCCGCATCCTCCAGCCCTGCCAGCAACGGCGTGACCTGCGCGTAGAAGCGCCGCCCTTCATCCGTCAACGACACCACCCGCGTCGTTCGATCGAACAACCGGATGCCCAGCCGCGCTTCGAGTCGGGCTACCGCGCGACTGACGCCGGGCTGGGACATATCGAGGCGTTCGCCGGCGGCAGCAAAGCTCCCCGCCTCCACGATCGCTACGAACACGCTCATGCCGTTGAGCATTCGCTCGTCGAATCCTGTCATGGGGTCGCGCCTCCGCCTGCCGTGTTTTATGCCACTTTGGCATGAATTAAATGACACTCATGTTATCGCGAAATGTGACGCAGATACCGACAATGGCGTCCAACGCGGTGTGGACCGCAGTGTTCAGAGGATTTGAGATGTACGCCATTACAGGAATTACCGGACAAGTCGGCGGCGCGCTCGCCGAAACGTTGCTGGCCCAAGGCGAGGCGGTGCGTGCCGTGGTGCGCAATGCCGCCAAGGGTGCGGCGTGGCAGGCGCGCGGTTGCGATGTGGCACTGGCCGACATGACGGACGCCGACGCGCTCACCCGTGCCTTCACCGGTGCCGAGGCGGTGTTCGTGCTGCTCCCGCCGACCTTCGATCCGTCACCCGACTTTGCCGAGTCACGTGCTGTCATCAAGGCGGTATCGGAGGCGCTGCAAGCGGCGCGCCCGGCCCGTGTCGTCTGCCTTTCGACCGTGGGTGCGCAAGCCACTCAAACCAGCCTGCTCTCCCAGTTGTCGGCATTGGAGCAACACCTCGGTGCGCTGCCGTTGCCGATCACGTTCCTGCGTGCGGCATGGTTCATGGAGAACGCCGCGTGGGATGTCGCACGCGCCCGCACTGACGGCGTGCTGGAGAGCTATCTCACGCCGCTGGATCGCGCGATCCCGATGGTGGCGACCGCCGACGTCGGCAGCACGGCCGCTCACCTGCTGCGCGAGTCGTGGGAGGGCAAAAGCGTGATCGAGCTGACAGGCCCGGCACTGGTATCGCCGGCGCTACTGGCCGACGCGCTGGGTCGTGCACTTGGGCGATCGATCGAAGCCAGTGAAGTGCCGCGTGCCGAATGGGAAGCCCGTTTCAAGGCGCAAGGCATGCACAACCCGATTCCGCGCATGCAAATGCTCGACGGCTTCAACGCGGGCTGGCTCAGCTTCGAAGGCACGCCGCGTCAAGGCACCACAACCCTTGCCGATGTGGTGAATTCGCTGGTGACTTGCCACTGAGTTGCCATTTCGCTGACACTGAGGGCACTGCAACGCCGCGCGGGACCACGGTTCAAACAATGGTGGCCCGCGCGGTGTGCGCTCAGGGAGCTGACGATATGGCAAACGGCAAGCACCGCAAAAAGCACAGTTGGGCCACGCCGGACGAGCGGCTGGCGCGTCTGACCAGCGAACGGGCGCGCAAGATGGCGCGCTCACCTCACGCTTATGTCCGTGGCAGCACGATCCGGTTTTATGAATGGCTGAGCAACGCGGACGTCAATTTGCCGCAGGGACCCGCCATCTGGATCTGCGGTGACTGCCACACCGGCAATCTCGGGCCGCTGGCCAACGCGCGCGGTCATGTCGAAGTCCATATTCGCGATCTCGATCAGACCGTCATCGGCAACCCGGTTCACGATCTCGTGCGGCTGGCGTTATCGCTGGCGAGCGCCGCACGCGGCTCGTCGCTCTCCGGCCTCACTGTCATCCATATGCTCGAAGCGCTCACGCACGGCTACGAGTCGGCGTTCGAACGCGGCGATGCTCCGGATGAGGAGAGCGCGAACGGGCGCAAGCGCAACGGGAAGCGCGGCAGCAAAGCGAGTAGCAAGTCTGCCAAGGGAAAGAAGAACGGCGCCGACGACGACTACGAACGCCCGAAAGTGGTCGATTTGATCTTGCGGCAGGCGACCAAGCGCTCGTGGAAACATCTGGCGCTGGAGCGCATCGAGGATATCCGTCCGACGATTCCGCTCGGCCGGCGCTTCTGGCCACTGAGCAAGACTGAGAAGAACGAGATCGACGGGCTCTTTCAGCGGGAAACCATTGCGCGTCTCGCGACCGATTTGCGCGGGCGCCCAGACGATGGCCATGTCGAAGTGCTCGACGCTGCGTATTGGGTCAAGGGGTGTAGTTCGCTGGGACGGCTGCGCTATGCGGTGCTGCTGGATGTGGACGGCGGTGTCGTGCAAGGCGACGACCTCTGCCTGATGGATCTGAAGGAAGGTGTGAAAGCCGCCGCACCGCGCTACCCCGGTGTTCGTATGCCGCGCGACAACGCCGAGCGGGTCGTCAAAGGGGCGCAGCATCTTTCACCATTTCTCGGTGACCGGATGCGCGCAGCACGCATGATGGATCGCTCGATCATCATTCGCGAGTTGCTGCCGCAGGATCTCAAGCTCAGCATTGAAACGCTCACCGTCAACGACGCTGCCGAGATTGCGTACTACCTCGCGCACGTGGTCGGACAAGCGCACGCGCGGCAAATGGACGATGCCACCTGCCGCTCGTGGCTCACTGAACTGCAACGCAACCGCTCGAAGTCTATCGACGCGCCCGTATGGCTTTGGAACAGCGTCGTGCAACTGATGAGCGAGCACGAGGCGGCCTATCTCGAACACTGCAAGCGGGTAATTTCAGGCGAGACCTGAAACGTCACCGCTCGCAGCGATACGGATCAGAACATCGGGTTGCCGCTGACTGTCTTGGCGGGCACTTGCTGCGACACGTCCCAGTGTTCGACGATCTTGCCCTTATCGAGCCGGAAGATGTCGACGATGGCAATCGGCGCGTCGCCCGGATGCGGCACCTTGCGCACGTGAAGAATCACGTAATCCCCATCGGCGAAGGCGCGCACGATATCGCTGTGCGAATCCGGCTGGTTCTTGCGCAGGAAGTCGAGGAACTTGCCAAAGCCTTCCACGCCGTCGGCCGCGTTCGGATTGTGCTGGATGTACTGCGTGCCCAGATACTGGCGCGCTGCCGCGAAGTCCTTGCGATTCAGGCCGGCCTCGTAGAACGCGAGGACGGCCTGTTTGTTGGCGGCCATCTGGGCAGCGGACACCGTGGGTACGGGCGTAGCCGACGGGTTGAGACCTTCTGCACCGGCCGCCGACAACGCGGCACCGGGCACGGGCGGCATGCCCTCTGCGGCGTGGGTGACAGGCGTCAGAACGACGGCGGCAGTGGCGAGCAACGAAGCGACAATGGTTTTCATGATGTCGTGTGTGGCGTAGGACGTCAGGGGTGTCGTGATGTCAGGGGTAAAAGAAGCGAACGGAATCGGGTTTGGCTGACACGGCTTGGCGCAGCCGCGTCAGCTCAACAGCTCGTAGGGGCCGCCACGCGCGAGTGCGCGCTGATAGGCCTCACGTGAGTGAATGCGTTTGAGAAAGTCGTCGATAGCGAGCCAACGGCCCTTGGCATCGCCGCGCGCGGCTGCGGCTTCCAGCGGAAAACTCATCTGGACATCGGCGGCACTGAAGCTGTCGCCGACAAACCACCCCGTCTTCGCCAGTTCGTCGTTCACATAGCCGAAGTGCAGTGCCAATTGCGGATCGACAAAGCTCGACTGCAACGTGCCGCTGATCTTGCGGGCGATGGGACGGACGAAAAACGGCATGGGCGCGCTTGCGATGCGCAACGCCACGAGCTTGAGCAGCAAGGGCGGCATGGCGGAGCCTTCGGCGTAGTGCAGCCAGTAGGTCCAGCGCAGGCGTTCGGGGGTATCGCGCGGTGGGGCCAATCGCCCTTCTCCGTAACGATCGACCAGATACTCGATGATGGCGCCCGACTCGGCCAGCGTCAGATCGCCGTCGGTCAGGACCGGCGACTTCCCGAGCGGGTGAACCTGCCGAAGCTCCGGTGGCGCAAGCATTGTGTTGGGGTCGCGGGCGTAGTGGCGCAGTTCGTAAGGCAGGCCAAGCTCTTCGAGCAACCAGAGCACGCGTTGCGAGCGGGAGTTGTTCAGGTGATGGACAGTGATCATACGTTCGGACTCCGGCGGTTGATCCGAACGCCATTGTCGCCGTATTGGCGGATTTAGGGGTAATCTTGCCCATCTGATCGGTTGCCGGGCGAGTCAGCCGTGCGGAACACGGCAAAATGCTCTAAACGCTTTAACCGCTCTATTAGCAATATTCGCCCCGTTCACCCGCTTCCAAGTCACTACCAAACCGTCATCCCACCCTGCTCATGGACAGAATCGATGCGATGAAGGTCTTCGTCGCCACGCTCGACGAAGGCAGCCTTGCCGGTGCCGCCCGCCGCCTCGGGCGCTCGGCCGCCGCTGTGAGCCGCGCCATCGCGTATCTTGAAGCCCATACCGGCACGGCCCTGTTACATCGCACCACGCGCACCATCCGGCTGAGCGCCGCCGGTGAGCGCTACGCCGCCGCTTGCCGCCGCATTCTGCTCGATCTGGACGAAGCCGACGTGCTCGCTGCCGGTGAACGTTCCGCCCCGCGCGGCTTGCTGACCGTTGCGTCGCCCTTGGCCGCCGGCGAGACGCTGATGCGGGAGATCGTCGATGCCTTCATCGAGCGGTACCCGGCCGTAACGGTGCGGCTTGCGTTGAGCGACGTTCCGGTCAGCTTGATTGATGAGGGAATCGACGTGGCACTGCGGGTTGCGCATTTGCCCGACTCATCGCTCGTCGCGACTCAGGTTGGCGAAGTCCGACGGGTGATTGCGGCGTCGCCGGACTATCTTGCGTCGCACGCGCCTATTGAGACCCCCGCCGATCTGTCGAAACATCAGATCGTGTCGATGACTTACTTCGGCATCGACTCGTGGCGTTTTCCGGCGAGCGGGCGGGCGTCGGTGCCGCAGGTGGTGCAGTTCACGCCGAGACTGATCGTCAATTCGATTCGTGCGGCGATTGCGTCGGCGGTGGCCGGCCACGGTGTGGCGCGGATGCTGACTTATCACATGGTCGACGAGATCGAACGCGGCACGTTGCAGATCGTGTTGCGCGAGTATGAACATCCGCCGATGCCCGTGCACGTCATCACGCCGCAGGGGCGCCTAGCCGTCCCTAAAGTGCGCGCTTTTGTCGACTTTGCCGTGCCGCGCCTGCGCAAGCATTTCGTGCGCGTGCACAAGGTCGCGGAGAAAGCGTAACGGCGATTCGTACGCCGCGCGGAAGAATGACTTCCGGGGCGCGGCCATTCTCCGTCGGGCGCGCGGCACCTACACTGACTCCATCGCTTTTGCGCGTGGTCCGGCATGGGATATGAGCCACGCGCGCCCCGGAGTTCACATGCAAAACGCAACGCTTGGCGGCACGTCAGCCGCCCCCTTCAATGCGTGGCGTGCCACGCTGTCTGCCGCTAGCGCCAGTCTGATCGGCATCGGTTTCGCCCGCTTCGCATACACCGCCCTGCTTCCTGCGATTATTGGCGCGCACTGGTTTGCTGCGTCGACGGCCGCGTACCTTGGCGCGGCCAATCTCGGCGGCTATCTCGCGGGGGCGCTCGGTGCACGGGCGCTTGCGCGCTACGCGTCGACCGTCACGATCCTGCGCGCGATGATGCTGCTGACCGCTGTCGCGTTTCTCGCGTGTGCGTGGCCGCTGTCGTTTCTGTGGTTCTTCTCATGGCGCTTCGCTTCGGGGTTCTCAGGCGGCGTGCTGATGGTGCTTGCCGCACCGACGGTCTTGGGCCATGTGCCGCCGTCGCGGCGCGGCATCGTGAGCGGCGCGATCTTTGCGGGCATTGGGCTGGGGATTGCGGCGTCGGGCACGCTGGTGCCGCTGCTGCTGCGCCAAGGTCTTTCGCAGACGTGGATCGGGTTGGGTATCGTCTCGCTCGCACTTTCGGTCGTGGGATGGCGCGGATGGCCGTCGGGAACGCCTGCTGTTGCGGTCGCTGCCAATGCGCATGCGCACCGTCGGCCTGCTAGTTCATTGACACTGCGCGCGCTGTATCTGGAATACGCGCTGAATGCCGTAGTGTTGGTGCCGCACATGATTTTTCTTGTGGATTACGTGGCACGGGGTCTTGGCAAGGGGCTGGATGCCGGGGCGCATTTCTGGGTGCTGTACGGGCTGGGCGCAATCCTTGGACCGATTTTTGCGGGGCATCTGGCTGACAGGATTGGGTTCGGGCGAGCGCTGCGGGTCGCGTATGTTTCGCAGATTGTTGCGGTGCTGTTGCCGGTGTTGGGGCTTGGGTTGCCGGGGTTGATTGTGTCGAGTCTGGTGATGGGCGCATTCACACCGGGCATCGTGCCGCTGGTGCTTGGCCGCGTGAATGAGTTGCTGGTGCACCACCCTTCCGCGCAAAAGGGCGCGTGGAGTACAGCTACAACGAGCTTCGCAACGTTGCAGGCCGCGGCCGCTTACGGGATGTCGTTTCTGTTTGCTGCAACGCAGGGCAACTACGCGGTGTTGTTCGTCGTGGGGAGTGCGGCGATGACGGTGGCGCTGGTGGTTAATTTAGCGGCTGCGCGGCGGGATGGGGGTGGTGAGTGACGTTGATTACAACTGAGTGCGAATGGTCGAATCAACAGCCGTTCCGATTCAATGTGGATGTCATCCGGGTGTAGCGGCATGTTCCCCTCTGGTCGAGTACTGGTGTCGTCGGATCGTCGACGAGCCGCATCGCTTTGTTACCGGAATGCCTGCCGGATTCCCAGCGCGATCATGAGCCCTCCACACGTGAGGTCAATCCATGCCTTCGCGCGGCGATACGCCGTCGCAATCGCCGCGTGCGATAACACGAGCGCGACGGCGCCGTACCAGCACGTCGCTGAAACACCGACCGTCACCAGCATTGCGAAGAACGTCTGCGTGGAAACGTGGGCGGGCACCGCCGAAGAGAACACCGCCGCATAAAATGCGATGGACTTCGGGTTCGCGATATTTGTCGCGACACCTTGCAGGAACGCACCGCGAAACCGAGGCATCTTCGGTGGGTGACGTGCTTCCGAGGGGGTTCCCCGCGCCGACACAACGAGCCGCAGCCCGAACCAGATCAGATAGGCCGCGCCAACAAGCCTGACGCCGACAGCGAGCCACGGGAACATCGCGAACACAACGCCGATGCCAAGGATGGCGCATGTCGCCCAGAACAGATTCACCGTCACGATTCCGGCGACAAGCGCGAGCGCATCAGCGCGTTTGCCGGTTACCGCCTTGTGCGTGATTGCGACAAAGTTCGGCCCGGGGATGACGGCGCTAGCCGCATAGACAGAAAAGACTGTCGCAATAACAGACCAATCAACCATTTGTCGCCTCAGTGGTTTGTGGTTGTACAAAACGCGGTGCTGCTTCCTCAGCCCGTATTCTGCGTCAATTCACAACTGGCCGCTCTTCGCCGATCTTTTAGCGCAAGCCCCTCATCACCCCCCACTCGGATCGATCACTCAAGCTCGCTCACGGCAAGGTCGAAACCTTCGTCGAGCCATCCGGTAACACCACCGATCATCACCTTCACTGGCCGTCCCAACTGCGCCAGCCGAATGGCGCCTCGCGTTGCGCCATTGCAGTGCGGTCCGGCGCAGTAGGTGACGAAGAGTGTGTCGTGCGAATAATCGGCGAGCTTCGACTCGATGATCTTGCCGTGCATTAAGTTCACGGCGCCAGGAACGTGGCCACGAGCAAACAGCGCCGGACTTCGAACGTCGAGCAACACGAAGCCGGGTGATCCGCTGGCCAGTGCACTGGCAACATCGGAGCAATCGGTTTCAAATTGCAGTGACGCGCGAAAGTGGGCAAGTGCCGCGGTGCTCTCGGCGGCGGGGATGGCAGTAACGGCGTTATTTTCGCTGAGGGTAGACATAAGTTTGCTCGAAGGAAAGTGCGGTACGCGTGATGCCCGGGTAGCGCGATTCGGGAACCCTCATTTTGCTGTTGCACCGTCAAGCCGATAAGTGTCGCAAATGACAATATCCGGTAACATTACGCCATGGAAAATCGTCTCGTCGTTGCGTTGGCTTATGACCGGCTCTGTACTTTCGAATTTGGCTGCGTCACCGAATTGTTCGCACTGGAGCGCCCCGAACTCGGCGTCGACTGGTACCGCTTCAGCGTTTGCGCTATCGAGCCCGGACCGCTGCGTGCGGCCGGCGGCATCACCATTACTGCGCCCTACGCGCTCAAGCGACTCGACAGTGCTAACACGATCGTGGTGCCCGGTTGGCGCGACCCGGACGAAGTGCCGCCTGAGGCGCTGCTGAAGAAGATTCGCGCAGCCCATCGGCGTGGCGCACGTCTTTGCTCGATCTGTTCGGGGGTATTTGTATTGGCGGCGGCTGGGGTGCTCGACGGCAAGACGGTGACGACCCACTGGCGCTACGCCGAGAAACTACAGCAGCGCTACCCGAAGGTGCGCGTGCAGTCAGAGGCGCTGTATGTCGACGAAGGTCAGATCATTACGTCGGCGGGATCAGCGGCGGGTCTCGACATGCTCCTCCATCTGGTACGACGGGATTACGGAAGCGCAGTAGCCAATCGTGTTGCCCAGCGGCTTGTGGTACCCCCGCACCGCGAGGGCGGTCAGGCACAGTTTGTGCCGCGACCAATGCCGCGCGACGAAAGCGGTCGTCTGGCGAAGTTGATCGACTGGGCACGCCAACACCCAGCCTTACCGCACACCCTGCGCTCGCTTGCCGAACGTGCGGCGATGAGTCCACGAACCTTGCAGCGGCATTTTCAGGACGCTACCGGCATGGCGCCCTACGAATGGCTGACGCACGAGCGCGTGGCAGTGGCGCGAGAGTTACTCGAAGCGCAACCGTCCATGCCGATGCTGCGCGTCGCCGAGTTGGCAGGCTTTGGGTCGGAAGAATCGATGCGCAGACACTTCAGACGTATCGCCCATACGAGTCCGGCCGCCTATCGGGAGAAGTTTGGTCATGACGCGCGGACGCGGAAGGTTTGACGGGTAAAGGCGTACGTTGTCCGGCGTGCGATTCGGAAAGGTGGCCACCGTTCGTTAAGGGTCGCTTTAGACCCATTGCAGCCATTGGTCATAAAGCGGAAAGCCGATGATGCCCCGTGATGTTAGACGCCACTCGGTTCCCAGTTTTGTTGGTATGGGTCTATCCCGAGTAACCGTAGCCTTTTCTGCATGCCGATGATGCATTGATATTGGCCAGCCTTACCGCTCTTCAACATCACGAATTCTTCAGCGGAAATCTCGTCCTCGCGCCACGCAATCTGGTTTGCACCGGCGTCATAGCGCACAAAGTAGCGAGCTTCTCGTTCGACCACCTCAAGTCCTTCGTGCTGTATGTTTCCGAAGACGCGAGTTTCCATGATGTTTATGGGTGAGTGACTATTCATGGCTGATCTCCGCCGGTCGCAATGGCCCGCTTGCGACCTGTTGCGGACTTTCAATAAGGCCTTCGGTTGCCCCTTCTTCAACCCCAGGTTATGGCGCTGTTGAGAGCGGACTCAAGATCCACAAGTGGCATTCGTGTAGCAGGACTCATCGTCGCAAGTTGCTTGGCACAGTCGATATCGACACTCAGTTGTTCTGGTCGATGATTTCCCGGCAACTTCCTGACGGCCAGATAAACCGTGTTCTCGCTAAGCCAAACGCTCTTGTCCATTGACCAAGATTTGTCTTCAAACGAAAGTATGTACAGATGTCGCTCTGCATCCCAAATGCTCGGGCTGTACACCCAAAGCGAATGCTTAGCCTCCCAGACCTCAGCCTGTACTTGAAAGCGTCGGCTTGGTGAATTAGAGATTATTTCCACGTATTTTGCCTGTTAGTTAGATCCGCTCTTGGCCGATTTCCGCCGGTCGCGACGGACCTAACAAGAACCCGATGACCGATCCTCTGAGACGCGCTTCGTCTCATCCAAGCTCCTGACTTCGAGACAGGACTTTAGATAACCGTGCTCTCATAGGTTCTGCCGCGTGAATATCTCAGGCTCGTCGAGATGGAAGCGTGGTTTTGGGGTTTCGCCGGACCTTGACAATCGGCGCACTGAGATACGTGGTTTGCCGGACTCCTCCACGTCCACGCAAAGAAGATCGGCTCCAATCAGGGTTCCTGTCGCATAGCCTTGAATCTGCCCCTGTTCGACACCGATTCTTACGGTTTCCAGAATACTTTTTCCCGAGCGCCCTTTGACAAGATGAATCTCACCGTTGGCGCCGGCCACCCATGTTCGGGTCACGCTGAACGGTTCGGGCACAAGCGCGTCCATCTGCCGCATAGCATAGAGCCAAAGCTTGCGCTGGACATCACCGAGATCCTTCTCTCCGCCCTCATAGGGGAAGGGAGAGACGACGACGTCCTTAAACAAGTCAATATCGCCGAACGCTCTTTTTTCGGCCTCGACCACATACTTGAGACGCGTCATGCGACTCGGCCAAACTAGTCCCTCGGCCTCCTGTATTACGTGAGCACCGCGCGTGCTATCGCCGCTCAGATAGGCTTCATGTGACATCTTCAACAGTTCATGAAAAACGCCGATAAGTCGAGGCTTCCCGAGCTTTTTCTCCGCAAAGTGGGCTCCTGCTCGAAGACTTGTGAACTCTTCTTCCAGTCGCTGAGCCTGACTGCGCGGCGGAGTATCCCAATCGTATTCAGGGAATTGATCCGGCGCGCAGAGAATGATGACCGACCAGCTATCGTGGTATTGCCCCAACGACTCGAATGTGCGAATTTTCATGGGTGCAAGTTTGAAATGCATACGGAACTGCACTCTAACATCGACGTCCGCTTATGGCCGATCGCCGTCGCTCATACCAATCAACCTCCGCCCTAATCCGCCGTCGATAAGCGCCGAAGCTCGCGCTCCATCCAGTCAACGAAGCTCAATAGGTTGGCGTTGAAAGTTGTCGCCGAAGCTTGCGGTGCTCTTGCCTGCGTCAGAAAAAAACCAAGCTTGTCAGCCATTTCCGGGTACCCCGCAGAGAACCGACTGGCGTGCGCTTCGAGCGTGAGGGGCCAAGACGAATCCGAGGCAGCCCTAAGAATATTGGTAGAACGAATCAGCTTCCTTGCAGCCTCTTTCATGAGGCGATGTGCCGTGGCGGGATCACTGGCGCTGGCGATGCGGTGAGCGTAATCGTTCAGCACGTGAACGTAGTCGCCACTAACGCCTTCCGCAATAGCTCGCGAGGGGGTAAAAGCCTCGAATCGCTGGGAAAGGTCATTTCCATGAACGCATCGGCACTCATGCTTCAACCAATATCCCCAACTGTATAAATTGGCCGGATTCAACACGTCCGCGCGTACCCCAATGTCGAAGTCGATTTTTGCGACCTCACGGTGGCGCGCTTCAAGATCCCGGCGCAGTGCCTCGATACGCTCGCGCTCCTGCGCTGATGGTTGGCGCGAAAGCACAAGGGTCAGGTCCAGATCCGACTGCCCCGGTACTGCGCAGCCACGTGCGACGCTGCCGTAGAGATATAAACCATCCAGCAGGTCATCCAGTGCTGATGGCATAGATTCACAAGCATCCGCGACAAGGGCTTCGAACGCCGGTTGAATCGGACTATCGCCAAGCACTCCGATTGTCAGTACGGGATGAGCGTCTTTCACGTTTTCCATTTGTATCGATCAACACCTTAGGTACAGAAAACCTACTCGCGCCGAAACCGGAGAATCCCCCTTCCAATGGGATTTCCTTCTACCATCGGGTTCGGCATCCACGCCGTCCAAACTTCGAGCGTATCGCCAGTGAGCTTGTACAAGCGTTCCTGCTCGGTGCCGTTCCACGCCTCATTCCAAGATGCGTCAATCTTCGTGATGAACCTGTCCGCTTCCAGCCGATATCGCCCGGTATAGGCCATCGCGGTAAGGAAGAGCCCAGCCAGTTTCTCATTGGACGTGCCCGGCTCCCGCGAGTTTGCCGTGATCAGCACCATCATTCGCCCATCGGTACCGAACATTAAGTACCCATTCGGATCGGCGCCCCACGGTTGAGCGCGCGCTTTTGAATCTTGTAGTTCAGTTTCAAATGAAACCAACTGCCAAGAGCCGTGAAGCTTGGTGTCGAACGCAGACATATTCCCTCCCATAGTCACTCGCTCAATTTACTCACCCGTCGAACGTTGGGCAAGTTGCCACGCGAATCGGTAATCTATAGGCCTTCAACGAGCGATAAAGCCCCCGCAGTCTGCTTCCAAAGAAGCGAATCACACCATGACAGAGCCTCGTCTGACATTCCTCGACCAGAATGATTGGGAGCATTGGCTGGCGCAAAACGGCGACACCTCGTCGGGAATATGGCTGCGCTTCGCCAAAAAGGGCGCCGGCCGCCCTACCGTGACTTACGAACAGGCGCTCGAAAGCGCCCTTTGTCATGGCTGGATCGACGGTCAAAAGCAGTCGGAAAGTGATGAATATTGGCTGCAACGCTTCACTCGACGCACGCCAAAAAGCATCTGGTCGAAGATCAACACAGCCCGGGCCGAAACGCTGATTGCCGCAGGCAAAATGCTTCCTGCCGGCATGCGCGAAATCGAGAAGGCCAAAGCGGATGGCCGCTGGGAGGCTGCCTATACGTCGGCCCGAAACTCAGTGGTGCCGGACGACTTGCAAGCCGCACTGGATGCCAACCCCAAGGCCAGCGCGTGCTTTGCGACGCTGAGCGGCCAAAATCGCTACGCCATTCTGTTCCGGATACAGAGCGTCAAAAAACCCGCAACACGCGCACGCAAGATCGAAGAGTTCATCGGGATGCTGAGTCGCGGCGAAACCATTCATCCGTAAGTCAGAATCTCAGTCACCGCGTTTATTTACCGCGTTCATTCGCCGCGTTTATTCTTCTAAACAACGCTCACCGCCACGCCGCACTCAACATCACGCCTCCCGACACCACCAACATCGTGTCCAGCAACCGTTGAAACACCTGCGGCGGCAACCCCAGCACGAACCGCTTGCCCAGCAGCGTCCCAGCCATCAGCGCCATGCCGACGATCAGTCCGTTGGCCCACGCCTGTGGCGGCAGCGCGCCAAGGTCGGAGAACATCAGCACCTTCGCCACGTAAATCAACATCGAACTGGCGGCCTCCGAGCCTAGAAACCCTCCCCCCGACAAGCCATACGCCGCAAACGCCGGCACACTCAATGGCCCCGTAGAAAGCACGATACCGGTGAGAAAGCCAATGACCGCGCCCACCACGGCCAACTGCCAGACGCCCAGCCTGAACTGCCGCCGACGCAGCCAATGCCGCACGGGCACCATCGCAATGAAGAACGTGCCGAGCGCGATATCGACAGCCGTGGCCGGCAAACTCCAGAGGGTGCGCGCCCCCAATGCCGCCGCCGGTGCCCCCGGCAGGGAATAGGCCAGCACAGCGCGCCAGTCGATCTCCCGCCACCAAGCCAGCACCTTCGAAACATTGCCGATAATCGCCGCCACGGCCATGATCGGCACGGCCTGCTTCGGGCCGTACGTGTACACCAGCACCGGCAGCAACATCATCGACGAACCCGTGCCCACTACCCCGCTCACCGCCCCCGCTAAGGTGCCGACCAGCGCCACCATCACCATGCCCCACGCGTGTCCTGCCACGAGTCCTTCGAACATGCCCGCTGCCATCCGTGTGTTGTTGTCCGCAATCCGGTAACGATAAAGCATGATGATTCGTCACACTATCGACAAAATTACAGCATTTCCGTGATAAAAAGTCACAGTTCGGCCCGATGGCTGCCCATTCTGTGAGCTCACGATGTCTCGCCGCCAATTGCCCCCGTTGAATGCTCTGCGCGTTTTCGAAACCGCCGCCCGCGCGCCCAGTCTGAGTGCGGCCGCGCAGGAGCTGTCGATCACGCACGGCGCCGTGAGTCGTCAGATTGCCCTGCTCGAAGACTGGCTCGGTCAGCAGTTATTTGTTCGGCAAGGCCAGCGCAACGTCGCCACCGATCACGCCCGTGCTTTCGCCGCTGAAATCAGCGCAGCGTTCGACCGTATCGGCGACGCCGCGCTGCGCTTCGGCAAGGCACCGCAGACCCGTACCGTTCGTGTGAATGCGCAGACGACGCTCGCAATGCATTGGCTGATGGCGCGGCTGCCCGCCTTTCATGCCGCACACCCCGACGTGCAAATCGTCGTGACGACGTCGAGCAGTGCCGATCCGGCGTTCCGGGGCGGTTTCGACGTGGCCATCCGGCGTGATCCACCACCGGGGGCTGAGTGGCAGCCTTACGAGAAAACACCGTTGTTCACCGAGCGCGCAAGTGTCGTCGCGTCGCCGTCGCTATTGCAGACGCAGCCGCTTCGACGGCTGAAGGATCTCGCGAAGCACGCATTCGTCGCCACGCAGACGCGGGTCGGGGCTTGGGAGGATTGGTTGAATGCGGCGGGTGTGCCGGAGGTGCGTCCGGTGCGCTTTCATCGCTTCGATCACTACCACGTGAGCTTGCAGGCAGTTTTCGACGGACTGGGTATCGGCATCGGTTGCACCCCGACACTCGACCGGGAACTGGCCAGCGGCCGGCTCGTCATGCCGTTTCCGGAGATTCAGGCGGGAGGCGCAACCTACGTCACGCTCGTGCCGCGCGATGCCGATAAGTCACGGCCGTTGCACGACTTTCTCGCGTGGGTTCATGAGGCCGCCGCAGGACAATCAACGGCGTGAGCCATCCGCGCTCGCAACCTTACGTTCCATCCCCTTCACGCCATTTGCCGGGCGATACCCCGAAGGCGCGCCGGAAATATCGGGTGAAGTGAGACAAGTCGTTAAACCCCTGCGCGAGCGCGACCTCCGTTGCGGAAGCCCCGTTACGCAGCGCCGGTAACGCGCGCGCGACACGCAGTTGATTGCGCCAAGCATGCGGTGCCAACCCCGTTTCCCGCGAAAACAGACGCGCCGCGTGAAACGGTGAAAGCTCCACCGCCTCAGCGAGTGTGGTCAACGTCAGCGGTTCCGTCAGGTCAGCCGACAGCCGTGCCTTCATGGTCTCGACACGCACGGCGTCACGATGAACCGGCAGGGTCGGGATGCGCAACTGCGCATGACGCGACAACATCATCGACACCGCATCGACCAGCGCATGTTCGGCGGCCAGCGGATCGGCCTGCGCCTCCAGCAGACGATGCGCCGCCAGCAAGCGCTGCATGGCCTGCGCATCACGCACGACGTTCTCCCCGAACCACGGCAGCGCCTCGTCAGGCGAAGCCAGCCCGGCCACCGGACTCGCCAGTTGCTGCTGCACGCCCTTCACGAAGCCAACCGGCAGATAGAACACTCGATAACGCCAGCCGAAGTCAGTCTCCCGCGCGCCGGTATGCACTTCGCCCGGGTGAATGATCGCCACCGAGCCGGCATCGGCCACGTGCTCGCCGCCCAGATAGTCGTAGCGCTCCGCGCCCGCCACAATGCACGCGAACGTGTACGCATCGTGCCAATGCGGCGCGAAGGTGTGGTCGTTGTACTCGGCCGTCACCATATCGCCATCGGGCACGAGCGACGAGCGCCAGTACACCGGGGCATTGCGAAATGGCTTGGTGGGCCGGGAGGGCGGAACGGAACGGAAATCCATCCCGCTACTTTACACCGGAGCGCGTCGACCTCGCCGGTATGACCCCGTCGCCATCGGCGGCTCAGAACGGGCAAATAACACCGCCGGATTGCCTGCCCCAACAGGCCGCCCGGTCAGACGTCAGCCCACATCCGCAGCAGGTTGTGATAACTGCCCGTCAGTTGCACGAGCGAATCGCCATCAGCGCCCTGCTGGGTGAGCCGCTGGATCGCGATGTCCATGTCGAACAACACGCTGCGTTGCGCGTCCTCCCGGATCAGGCTCTCGATCCAGAAGAACGACGCGAGCCGCACCCCTCGTGTCACCGGATTGACCTTGTGCACACTCGTCCCCGGATACAGCACCATGTGGCCCGCCGGCAGCTTGACGGCGCGCTCGCCGAAGCTGTCTCGCACCACCAACTCGCCACCATCGTAGCTATCCGGTTCCGCCAAAAACAGCGTCGCCGACAGATCGGTGCGCACGCGCTCGCGCACGCCCTTGATGCCGCGCACGGCGTTGTCGACGTGATACCCGAACGCCTCGCCGCCTTCGTACCGATTAAACAGCGGCGGATAGATGCGGCGTGGCAACGCCGCCGACATGAACACCGCGTCCTGACTCAGGCGGCGCAGTATCTCCTCGCCGATACGCCGCGCCCACGGGTCGTCTTCGGCCAGTTGGCGGTTTTCCTTCGCCTGCGCCGACTGCATGCCGGCCGTGGCCTTGCCGTCCACCCACGACTGCGCCTGCAATTGCTCGCACAACTGGCGCGCTTCGTCACGGCTGAAAACGCCGGGAATCTCGATCATCATGTTGCTGCTCTCCTGCAATCCCACGCGATGGCCCCCGCCGCCAGGCAAGCGCCATCGCACTCACTACGTGGTCAAAACACGCTCAAAACGCAATATCCGCGCTCACCGTCACGGTGCGCCCTGCCCCGGGTACGCCGTAAAGCTGGAAGCCGTCGAGCGACGCCCCGATGCGCGAGAAGTAGAACTTGTTGAACACGTTGTCGAGATTCACGTTGACGTGCACGTGACGGTTCACGCGATAGCGCGCCGCCAAGTTGTGCACCCAATAGCTCGGCGCCTTCTCGCCATCCTTCACGTAGATGGCATACACGCCCGATGGGCCCTGCGCGTAGCTGCTGTTGTTGTTCTGACCGCCCACGTAAGCGTTGTCGGTGTAACGGCGACGGCCCACGTACTGCACGCCATAGCTCAGCGACAGATCCGGCGTGACTTTGTATGAAGTCCACAGCGAACCGCTCCAGTCGGGCACGTTGGCCGCTTCCGCGCCCTCGTTAGCGCCCTTGGTGATGCGGCTCCACATGCGCGTCACGCCCGCAAATACGGACCACTTGTCCGTGATGTTGCCCTGCATGCCGAGTTCGATCCCGTCGACACGCTTAGCCGGCAATGCGCGCACCGGCGACGTGTCGTCGCTCGTGTATTCCCACGAATTGCTCAACTCCGTGCGGAACAGCGCCGCCGTCACGCCCAGCGCACCACCCGCCAGATCCCACTTCGTCCCCAACTCATAGGTCTGCGACGTGGCCGGCGTGTAGTTGTTGGTCGTGGCCGTCCCGTAAATCAGGTTGTTCGTGCTCGCGCCGATGGCCGTGGGCTGGGTGGCGCGGCTGTACGACACGTAGATGCTGCCCGGCTCCACCGGCTTGTAAACCAACCCGGCACGCCCGCTCCATGCGCCGTCAGTGCTCGACGTGGTAGCGCCACCGCTCGCCGCCGTGGTTTCGGCCCGCCAACGGTCGTAGCGCAGCGAGGTCAGCACCTGCCAATGTTTCGATAACGTGATGGTGTCGCTCGCAAACAGGGCGGCGTCGTTCACGACCGAGCGCGATTGGTTGGTGCCTTCCATCGACCACGTGCCGGCAAATGCGTTGGACGGGTTCGCCAGATTGAAGAACATGTCGCCCGCGGGCACGTAGGCCGCGCGCGGCAGCCCGCCGTAAGTCTCGCGATAGAACTCGAAGCCAGTCACGACGTCATGTTTGAACGGCCCCGTGTACGCCGTGAAACGCAGATCGGTCTGATTGTCGAGAATTTGATACCGCGTGGAATTGCCGAAGTTGCTGCCGCGCAAAATGCCGTAGCCCGGCGACGTCAGCCCGTAGTTGGTATAGGCGTTGACCCCGCCGATGTTCGACAACGGGCCTGCGCCGCTATACCCGAGCGTGGCGCAGCGCGTGCCCGTGCAGGTCTTGCTGCCATCGGCATTGGCCGCGAAGAATCGGGCGGGCGAAAGCACCGAGAAGTTGTCGGTCTGCTGCCAGCGCAACTGACTGCGCACGCGCGTGGTGTCGTTGAAGTCGTGCTCGACGCGTCCCGACAGCGACGTACTTTCCGTTTGCTGCGTGTAGATGCCGGCGGCACCGTACCAGTTGCTGGTTTTCACCCCCGGCATGACCTGCCCGCCCGTGCCGCGCTGAATCGGCAAGCCGGTGTCGGGCACGTTGTTGTCTTTCTGATGGAATACGTCGAGGAACACGCGGGTGCTCGTGCCCAGCCCCAGACCCAGCGACGCGGCGAGGCCGTAGCGGTCGTTGTTCACCTCATCGCGCCCGGCCACGCCGTTGTGATGCGACATCAGGTTCAGGCGCAACGCCGTCGAGTCGCCCAACTGCTGGTTCAGATCCGCCGTCATGCGGCGGTAGCTGTCGCTGCCCAACCCGAACGACGAGCGGTAGAAACTACCCAGTTCGGCCTCTTTCGTCACGAGATTCACCGAGCCGCCCAGCGCCGCCACACCCGACTCCACCGAGCCGGTGCCTTTGTAGACTTCCACCCGGTCGATGTCGAAGGTGTCGTTGCGACTCGATAGCCCTGCGTCGCGCACGCCGTCGATGGTGATGCTCTGCTCTCCCGAAAAACCGCGAATCGAGAACAGATCGCCCCAGCCCAGATTGCCCTCGCCCGACATGAAGGTGATGCCGGGCACGTTCTTGAGAATGTCTTGCAGCGACTGCGCGTTCTGCTCGTCGAGCACGGCCTTCGGCACGACGGTGATGCTTTGTGGAATATCGCGCAGCGGTGCGGTGTACTTCGACGACGAGACGGATTCGGCCTTGTAAGGGGCATCGACGGTCGCAGTGACCGACGTAGCGGGCAACATGACGCCGCCGACGGCCGCCGGCAGAGTGGCAGCAGGCGCAGCAGGTGCCGACGTGCTGGCGTTGCTACCGGCCTGCGGCGTCTGCGACGCTGGCGATGTTTGTGCGGCAGCATGGAGCGACGCGACAGCGAGTGCCGCTGCCAGTGTTAGTCGCGTGTTCAGACGGGAATTCGACGGGTTCAGGTACTTCATCTGGTGTTGTGCGTTATGAGATGAACAGGCAAAAAGCGTCCCCGCCCGCGAGGGGCGCGTATCGGGAATCGTGAATCGCGCCTCAAGCGGGTTTCTGACCTCTTGGGTCAACGTTGGACAGACAGGAAAGACCGACGCGGCCGGCGTGGCGCTATGGCTGGGCAGGCTTGAGCCGGACACACCGGTGCGAGAGACCGGTGGGCCGCGTCGGGGTCACGGACGCGCGTCTAGACCGGAGTCACGACGTCGTCCACGATCAGTTGCGGCAAACCGCGCGAGCAGCGCTCCACGCGCGCCTGCACGTCGAACACTTGTGCGATGGCCTCGGCAGTGACGACATCGCCGACGTCCCCGGCCGCGACCACACGCCCCTCGCGCAGCAACACGGCGGCATGCGCGTGGCGCATCGCAATCGACAAGTCATGCATGACCACGACGGTCACCATGCGGCGTGCCGCTGTCTCCCGCGCGATCAATCGCATGACCTGAAACTGGTGATGCAGATCGAGCGCCGAGAGCGGTTCATCCAGCAGCAAGATGCGCGGCGCGCGAATGAGCGCTTGCGCCAACCCGACCAATTGCCGCTGACCGCCGGAGAGTTCGTCGAGAAAGCGCATCGCGAGCGCTTCCACACCGAGTTGGGTGAGCAATGTCATGACGACGGCCGGGGTGGGCGCCATCGCACTCGTGGATTCGCGCGACGCATGACGCGCGCCATGCCCCGCCGCGAGTACCGATTCGAGCACCCGCAGGTGCACACCAGCGGGCAATGCCTGCGGCAGATAAACCACATCGCGCGCCGGGGCGCGGCCGGTACATCGATGCAATACCTCATTGCCGAAAGTCACCTCGCCACGACCGGAGACAAGCCCCGCCAGCGTGCGCAACAGCGTCGACTTGCCTGAACCGTTGGGGCCTAGCAATGCCGTGACCGACCCTGCTGCCAGCGCAGGCAGCGACACGCCGTGCAGGATGTGACGGCGGCCAATCGACACGTCGATATCGCGCGCCGACAACGCAAGAGACTGCGCGCTCGCGTTCATAACGACCTCCCGCTGGCGCGCACCACAATCACGAGGAAGAACGGAATACCCACCAGCGCCGTGACGATGCCGACCGGGATAATCACGCCCGGCAACAGCGTTTTCGACGCAATCGACGCGAGCGACATCACCAGTGCGCCGACGATCACGCAACCCGGCAGGTAGAAGCGATGATCTTCACCGAACAGCCCCCGCGCGATATGCGGCGCCACGAGGCCGACGAAGCCGATGGTGCCGACGAACGAGACCGTCAATGCCGAGAGCAGCGACACGCGCATGAGCGTCATGAGCCGCAGACGCCCCACACGAATGCCGAAACTCGCTGCGCGCTCTTCGCCCAGTCGCAACGCCGTCATGGCCCACGATTGACGCCACGCGAACACGGCCATGATCGCGAGCACGGCGGCAAGCACCCGCACCTGCGTCCAGTCGCTGCGCGTGAGGCTGCCCAGCGTCCAGAACACGAGGCCCTGCAACGCGTCTTCAGTCGCCACGAACTGCATGAGCGACACCAGCGCATGGAACACGAACACGAGCGCAATGCCCATGAGCACTACGCCGGACGTCGGCAGTCCGCGCCAGCGCGCGACACCGTCGAGAATCAACGCCGACGCCAGCGCAAACAGAAACGCGTTGACCGGCACGACCCAGCTATCCGGCACGCCGGGCACATGCAGATTCAGCACGATGGCCAGCGCCGCACCGAACGCGGCTGCCGCCGACACGCCCAGCGTGTACGGGCTCGCGAGCGGGTTGTCGAGAATGGTCTGCATCTCGCCCCCCGCCAGCCCCAGCGAACCGCCGACGAGTACGGCCATCAGCGCGTAGGGCAAACGGATTTGCCAGACGATCACCTGCGCATCGGGGCTCGCCGTCGCAGGTGCGACAAGCGTGCGCCAAAGATCGCGCCAGCCCAGCGCCGACGGCCCGTGCGTGAAGTCCATCGCCAGCGCCAACACGATCAATCCCGCCAGTGCAACCAGCCACAGCGCGCGGCGCAGATTGAGCTGGCGATAGCCGCTTGCGATACGGGCTTGCAGCGCGTCTTCCGCGGCCAGCTTCGCCGAGGTTGCGGGCACAGGCGCCACGTTCATCTCATTCGCCACGTTGGACATCTCTCCGGCCAGACTCACGGCTTGTCTCCGTCGACCCAGTACGTGCCGTGATACGGCACCGCCAGAAAGCGCTGATGAATCTCGGTGAATGTGGCGTTGGCGTCGATCTGCGGGAAACGTCCCGGGTAGAACCAGTTGAGCATCGCCTCTACGGCCACGATGTTGTAGGGCGAATCGTAGAAGTTGTGCCAGAGGCCATGCGTGCGGCCTTCACGCACCGCCTTGATCGATGCGATGCCCGGCGTCTTCACGAACGCGTCGAGCGATGCCCGGGCGTCGGCCGCCGTCGTCTCGGCCCCGACGTGAATGCGCAGCTGGCTCGCATTGCCGCGCGTGCCCGTCCCGATGTAGACGTCAGGCTGGGCCGCCAGTACGTGTTCCAAGTTGAGGTCGCCGATCACGCCCGGCAGGAGATCGCCGGCAATGTTCTTGCCGCCGGCGGCATCGACGAATTCGCCGATATTGCCGCGGCCGACCGTATGACAGCAGCCGGGCCATACACCCGCGAGCATCTGCACGAATACCTTCGGGCGCGCGCTGTCCGGAATGGTCGCCACCGCGTCACGCACGGCTTTCAGATGCGATTGGTACAGCGAGATGTACGCCTCGGCCTGCGCTTCGCGCTGCATCGCCTTGCCCATCAGGCGCAGGCTCGGGACGGTGTCTTCGAGCGGCTGCTGACGGAAATCCACGAAGATGACCGGCACCCCGGCGGCGGCGAACTCTTTCACCAGCGCGTTGTGACGCCCGGGGCCATGGCCGCCGATGCTGAAGATCGCCAGATCGGGTTTGAGGGCCAGCGCCTTTTCCGCACTGACGGTCGCCTCGGACGACTGGCCGATCTTCGGGATCGTGTCGATCTGCGGGAACACTTTCTCGTACTGCTGCCACGTCTGCGGGTCGAGCGACTGCAACTCCCCCTGCCAGCCGACAATGCGCGCCAACGGCTGCTTGCCTTCGAGCAGCGCCACGGCATAGAGCAAACGTCCTTCGCCCAGCAGAATGCGGTTGACGTGGTCGGGCAGCGTGACCTGACGCCCCGCCATGTCGGTCACGGTCTCGCCAGCCTGCGCGGGGGACGCAATGACCATCGCAGCAAATGCCGTGACAAGTGACGTGGCAAGCGCAATCGTCGCAGCGCGCAACGAACGCATGAACTCAAGGGAAAACTTCGGCATAACGGTGACACCCGGCGTTGAATTAATAACAATTCTCATTTCCATTAAAATGTAGCGCCGGGGTGTGTTGGCTTCGTGTTGACGGGATGTCGTTATGTATTGGTTTGTATTGAGATGTATCGATGTGTGGGCGGTGCGCGCAAGGACGGCGCGCGCCGGTAGACTGCCATTCTTTGCCGTATCGCCGTGATGCCCTCCGCCCTTCCGCCCAGCGCGACGTCGCGCCCTGCCGCCCGCGCCACCCACTCCCGTTTGCTGGTCGTTGACGACGATCCGCAGATTCGCGATCTGCTTTCCGATTACCTGCGTGACGCGGGCCTCGACGTGCTCACCGCGGCCGATGGTCAACAAATGTGGGCACAGCTGTCGCAGACGAGTGTCGACGTGGTCGTGCTCGATCTGATGCTGCCCGGTGAAGACGGCCTGTCGCTGTGCCGCCAATTGCACGCGCGCGGCGATGTCTCGGTGATCATGCTCACGTCGCGCGGCACCCTGCTCGACCGCATCGTCGGCCTCGAAGTCGGTGCCGACGACTACCTGCCCAAACCCTTCGACCCGCGCGAATTGCTCGCGCGCGTAAAAGCCATCCTGCGGCGAGGGCCGCGCTTGCCTGCGGGCGGCACGGGACACGTGCCGGCGTTGCCGCAAGCCTCGGCGAGCCGCGCAAGCCCCGAGCAGACACCCGTTGGCGCGCCCGCCACGCCCACACCATCGCGCGCGCAAGCCGCGTTCTTCGATTTCGACGGCTGGCGCCTCGATACGCTCGCGCGCCAGCTCATCTCGCCCGAGGGCCGCGTGATTACGTTAGGCGGTTCGGATTACCGCACGTTGCAGGCACTCGTGATGCATCCGCATCGCCCGCTCTCGCGCGACTTTCTGCTCGATTGCGCCTTCGGACGGCACGGCGCTGCCAACGACCGCGCCATCGATGTCTGCATCAGCCGCCTGCGCGCGCATCTCGATACCCGCGCGCGGCCTTCGCCGCTGATTCGCACGGTGCGTAACGAGGGCTACATGCTCGCGGCAGACGTGGTGAGTGCCAGTGTCTGACTTGCCGCACAAGACGTCTGCCGTGCGCGACACGCCTGCCTCTGGCCGCGCAGGCCGCTATGTCCGCTGGCTCGGCTGGCCACGCACACTCTCGGGCCGGCTCGCGCTGATTCTGGTGGTCGGCATGCTCGCCACGCAGTTGGTGACGGGCACGGTCTGGTTCGACGCCCGCTATGGCCGCGTGGCCGAAGTGCCGGTACGGACCGGCGGCGCGCGCATCGCCGATGCGGTCAAACTGTTCGACGTGGTGCCGGTGACCGAGCGTGCCGCGCTGATGGCGCGTCTGCGCGCAGCGGGTATCGATGTGCGCCCCATCGATGCGCCTGCGCCTGCACACGCCATGGAGCACTTTTCGGATGACTTATTCGACGGTGTGCTACGAGCGCAACTCGGCCCCGATCACCCGTTCGTTGCCCGCCCCGTCGTGCTCTACGACGACGCCAGCGAACCACTCACACTCGCCACCCTGCTGCGCGCGCACGCCCCCACCGCGCATCTCGCAGCCGACGTGAAACTTCGCGACGGCCAGTGGTTGTCGGTTGCCGTCGTGGCCGGACAAGCCGGGCTCGATCTGCGCCCCGGTGCCGCGTTTGCCGATTACTTCGTGCGCATTTATCTGATGCGCATTCTTGCGGTGGTGCTCATCGCCGTGGTCGCGGTGCGGATTGCTCTGCGGCCGCTCGCGCGCTTGTCGGCCGCCGCCGACCGGCTTGGCCGGGATATTCACAGTCCGCCGCTCGACGAGACCGGCCCCGCCGAAGTGCAACGCGCGGCGCAAACATTCAATGCGATGCAACGCAGCCTGATCGATGCCATGCAGGCACGTACGGCGTTTCTGGCATCGGTGTCACACGATCTGCGCTCGCCGCTCACGCGACTGCGGCTGCGCGCGGAAACGCTTGCCGAACCGAAGCAGCGCGAACGCTTTCGTCACGATCTGATGGAGATGGAAGCGATGATTGCCGCGTCGCTCGATCACGTGCGTGGCGTGCCGAGTGGCGAAGCGTTACGCGACGTCGATATCGACGCACTCCTTCGCGCCGTCGCCGAAGATGCCCGCGAGACGGGTGGCGATGTGCGCGTGCGCGAGCAAAGCACGGCCGGTGGCGCGGGACTAGTGCGCGGGTATCCGCGCACGCTGCGACGTTGCTTACAGAATCTGGTCGATAACGCCGTGCGATATGCCGGCGGCTGCCGGCTCTCGGCCAATCTGTCACCGCAAGGCACGCATCTGGAAATCGTTGTCGATGACCGGGGACCCGGCATTCCGGAGGCAGCGCTGGCCGCAGCGGTTGAGCCGTTTGTCCGGACCGGGGCGGCGCGTCGTGACATACCGGCCGCCGACGCCGCAACGCTCACACCCGACATGCAGGAAATTTCGGAAGGCGTCGACGGCGTGGGCCTCGGGCTGGCCATCGCCCGCACCATTGCGCAAGCCCACGACGGCACGCTCATGCTCTCCAACCGTCCCGGCGGCGGACTGCGCGCCGTGTTGAGTCTGCCGATCGACGGACCTGATGCAGGCTGATCCGCCGGCAACGGTACGCGCGTTCAGAACTGAATGGTTGCCGTGATGGTGTCTTTGTAGGTATCCGGCGCGGGGGTCGACGGCTGCGCAAGAATTCGGCCGTAAATGGGAATCGATGCCACTGCCCCCGTGCCGGTGCCAAGGTAAGCCGACGTGCCCCCAGTGCCATCGCCCCACGCCGTCGCATAGGTGTTGTCCGTGTAAAGCTGGTACGGAATCGTGGCACCCAGCGTCTGGCCTTTCAGGGTGCGTGCTCCCACTTGTCCGCTAACGCCGCCGTTCAACAAAATCCGATACGCGTCGTTGTTGGTGCACTGAACGGCGAGTGAGCCTTGCGCGGTCAGCGTGTTGCGCAGTGTGGAAGATGGCCCGAATGTGAGGCCCGTCGCGTTGATCGTGCAGTTGTTCACGACGGTGACGTTGACGGTAAATGGGTTTGTCGTGCCAGTGGTAAAGCCTGTCGTGCCACACGCTGGGGCGACCAGCAGGTAGAACTGGTAGGACAACTTGACGTCGCTTGCGGGATAGGTCGTTGAGTAGACCGTATTGCTATTTCCGGTCGTCGGCACGGTGGTCTGATTCGCCCCGATTCGGGCGTAAATGTTGATATTGGTACTGCCGGTATAGCCGATGATCGAGTTGCTGAAGGTGGTCGATAAGGCGGTGGATGGCGTGTTTCCCCACGGCGTGGCATAGCCGCTGTCGGTATACATGTCGTACGCAATGGTGCCGGTCGTGCCACTCGCCGACAGCGAACGAGGCGATGTCGCCGAGAAGTCCACACAGATCTTCACGTTCGGTACCAGATTGAGGAGTGGCCACGTGCACGTGACTTGAACCGTGCCAGTCGTCGACACGGCAGCACCCGTGATCGGGCTGAACGGCGTGAAGGCAACGCTCGGCGCGCCCAACGAGCACGTCTGCGCCTGCGCGGATGGCGACGCGAACCATGCCGTCATGATCAGGATCGTGAGCAGGAGAAAGCGCTTCATCGGACTCGCCTCGGCAGTGTGGGGGGCGCAACGATGGCCTCGGGGGTGCAGACCAGTGGTCCGATGCGGGCCATGGCGCCTTGTGCGACCGGATCGTAAGTGAACGTCACATCGCAGGCGCCGTTATCCTGCGACACCACGAGCGTGTTCTCTGGCAGCAAGCCGTCGATGAACGTCTGACCGTCGTAGCCGACGATCATTTCCGCGCCGGTCTCCCGGTGCGTGACGCGCGCGCCCAAAGCCAACGGCGAACCATCCGGGCGCACCAACGTGATGAGTGCGGCACGGTAGCGATGTACCGGGAACGACACCAGCAGGCCGGCGCCCGTCTCGGGGACCACCGAGCGTGCCGTCGGCATGATGCGCATGTCGGCCGGCAGGTCGGTCGTATCGACGCTGAGGCGGTTGGTCTGATAGCCGTTGAGATCGGGAATGACGAGACTGCCGCCACTGTTGGTTCGCCCGACCGGCAATTGTTCGCGCAAGACGGGAACGTCGGCATCCGCATCCGTCTTGACCAGCGCAAAGCTGTCGTAGATGCGTCGCGCCGGGTAGACGCCGCCGTCCATCGCGACGACAGCGCCGGTCAGCCCGACACCGACGCGCGTGTGCCCGTCGTAGGTCTGTGCCAGCGCCGAGGCCTGCCCGTAGCGGCCCAGATACTGCGCCTGAGCCTGCCCGATGCGCACGCTGTCGTTGACACCCCCGAGCACATTCCATCCCCACCCGCCGCCGTAATCGGGCGTATGCGTCGCGCCGGCGATCGCCTGCGTCGCCCCCTGCTGGCGAGCCACTGACACGGAGCCCACGGTATTCGGGCCCAAGGTAAAGCTGAACATCGCAAACACGCCGTAGCTGCGGCGATTGGCCATATCCTGATACGCGCCGACATTGAGCGAGCCCGTCGAGCGCACGGGCCACGAGACGTTCGCTGAAATCACTCGGGACGTCGGGAAATCGGGGCCGCGCATACCGATGTAGCTCAACGAGAGTGTTCGGTTCTCCCAGAACGGCGACGACACCGTGACGCGATCCATCGCGGTCGGCACGGCGGAGCCGCCCAGTGTGGCGAGGTCTCGGAAATCGCCGGCGGTGCGCTGGAACAGCGAGTCGAACGAGAAATTACGCGACAGATACTGGTAACCGATACCGAACTGGCCACCGTTGCGCCGCCCCGTCGATCCCGACAGCGATCCGCTCAGCACACCGTAGCCGGACAGGGAAACCAAAGCGCCCACCCCCCCATTCGCGAGCCCGGACGAGCCTTCCGCGTGATATTCCGTCGTCAGGAGATCCGACACGCCGTAGCGATACGCGGCCGACGCGGCTACGCGATGTTCATAGCCCCATGAGCGAAAGCCGTAGTCCGTACGCGGGGCACCCACTTCGAACGAGTAGCTCGACAGGCCCGCTGAGAGCATGCGGGTATCGATGTACAACGGCACATTGACGACGCTCTCGCGCCCGAGTGCGTCGCGCGTGACGACGCTTGCCTGAAGATTGCCGATCAGCCCCGGCGCTTCGCGAATCACGAAGGGCCCCGCAGGCACGTTGCCGCCAAAGCGCCGGATGCCGTCGAGATAAACGTCGACGGACGACGGCACTGCGGCCGATCCGCCAAGGGACGGCACCGGGAACGTGACGAGATCGGGCCGCAAGGCGAAGTTCTTGCGCCATTGCACGCCCGCCAGACGCACCGAGCGCGACCATGCGAGCGAGCCGGAGATCGTGTCGCCGAGTTGCAGGGTCGTCATCTCGATGGGATTGTCGTGACGCCAGTACGTGTCATAGCGCAGATAAGTCTGACTTTGCGGCCAAGTGTCGAACACCCCCGTCTGACTGAATACGCCGCCCGGATGGAAGTACCGCAACTCCGTCCAACTGGACGCGCGTGTCAGGCGGTCGCGCTCGACCAGCGCATCGTAGTTCAGCACGAAGCCTTTCGATGTCATCGCATTCGCGGCGCGCGGCGTCACACGGCCGATCTGGAACGGCACACGCAGCGTATCGGGCACGGCGATGTCGATGCTCTGCCGCGATGCGTCGTAGCGATACTGCACACCGCCAATCGTATCGAGCGGCACCTGCGTGTCGCCAGAGATGCGCAACTGGCTGACGTCGATGCCGAGCGACTGCAAGTCGTCGGCCGCCGCGCTCAGACGCCCGTCGCGCATGATGAAGTGGGCGATGGCGCCGGTGGCAGCGCCGTTGACCGACACGTCGAGATAGTAGTCGCCGGGCGCGCCTTCGGCCGCCGAGGCCGGCGCCAGAGGGGCCAGCGCACCGGCGAACAGGCTCGCGACCCACAGTGCGGCCTGCCGCTTGCGGCGCAAAAGGCTCGCGCGGCTGCCGCTTTTCGCAAGTCGGCCTGACGTGACAGCCTTTGCGGGTGATGCTGGTGCATGGGCCGGGTCTGGGGCCGGGGCCGGGGCCTGTTCTGGAGCCGTAGTGAGGGCGTTCGCGTCAAGACGCGCTCGCTCACGGACCGCCATCGATCTGGACAGCGAAGCGCGTGGGAACCGTATTGATCGCGGCGTCGATCGCGAGCGGCGGTGCCGGCGCTTTGTCGACCGGCCACGTGACGTTGAACACGCGCCGCTGCCCCGCAAGCGCATAACCGAGCAGGCCATCGGTCACAGGATGCGATTTTCCGGCGGCATCGACGAGCCGGGTCGCACCGATCTGCGCGCGCGTGCCGCCGCGGTTTTCGGCTTCCAACTGCCACTTGCCGTCGACCCGTTTGAGCGTGAAGCGCAGGTCGGGCTTGGGGAGCGCCGTCGCCGGGACCACGAACACGGGGATCGAATAGCGCATGCGGATCGAGATGCCACTTTGCGCCGGCTGTCCGGGCTCAGGGAGTTCGTCGACGAGCAGACGGTAGTTTTGTTCGGCTTGGGGGGGCGCATTCGTCACACGTACCAGCCGGATGATCTGCGAGCTGCCGCCGTCGATGCGCAGAATCGGCGGGCTGGCGGCGATGGCGTCGGTGGGTGCGAGCTTGTCTTCCCCGTCTTCCTGCGTCCATGCGTAGATTCGGACCTGACCGTACACAGGCGTCTCGCCCGGGTTGCTCAGCGTCATGCCGATGGCATTCTGCTTGGCCGAAAACTCGACATTGACTGGGGAAATTTGCAGCGTGGCAGAGGCCGCGGACAGCGAGACGAGCGCGGCGGCACACCCGCCGGCGAGCATCGCGCCCCAGCGCAGGCGGAAACCTGTCATCGACCGTCCTCCGCTAGAAGTAGACGGTCGCAGTGATCACCGAGGTGTACGTATCCGGCTGAGGGATCGCGCCTGCCGACACCGGCAACTGGCCATAAACGGTAAATGCTTGCGCAATACCGTTACCGGTACCTGCCTGTGTATTGGTGCCCTGTGTCGTGCCCCAGACCGTCGCATGCCCCGAGTCTTGATAGAGACCGTACGCGATGGTGGAAGTGTTGCCGCTGGCCGCCCCCGTCAGCACACGTGCGGTGACCGTCGACCCAGTGCCGGAGCCTGCGCTCAAGCCGACGTTGTAAGGGGTGGTGTTCGTGCAGGTCACCGAGACCGTCGACGTCGTGGTCTGTGCGGTGTTCAGGTTGGATAGCGTCCCGAAGCTCATCGGTGTGGCGGCAACGGTGCAGCCCGCCGTGATGACCAGCGTGACGGTAAACGTGGTGGTACCGGTGCCGTTGTTGTAGACAGCCGCTTGCGCAGGCAGCGGCGGGACAAGCAAGAGACTTGCCACAAGGAGGGTAATGCGCGCAGCTGGTTTATTCATCGTCGGTTTCTCGCAAAACGTCGGAAGGACCTAGCGGGCACTAGGCAATGCAGCTGCCGTTGCCGCACACCATTTGTCACACATTGCATATTGCTTATTGCAATACTTCACTCATAGTGTACATCGCACTACTGAATTTGTGTCACTGGTTCATTTGACGTATTTAAATCACCACGAATGACGCGAGTGGAATCTTCTTCAGGCGAATCTGAATTGAACAATCAAGTGTTGGGAACGCTGGCTCTAAATTTCTTATTCCCACATTAAATTCGCAGACACTTAATAGTCCAAATGGCCTTATGCGCGGAGGAAAATTTCAAGTTCCGCTTCTGGGTACTTTGTCGGCTGCGAGACGTCCTGGTCGAATCATCACTCCCGTCTGCTCACCCGCGCCCTGACCATCGATCTATACGAAATATTCATAAATTACAACGCAACATTCATTTCACTTATGCTGCGCCGCGCCATAAACTCCGGGTATTCCCTCACCCCCAAGTGGAAGTCGCAGCATCATGAATTCGAGGCAAGTCGCCCAAACCCCCGCCAATACGCCGTCTCCGGCAATGCATCGGGTCACTGAGCCCCATCGAGTCGCCGCCCCCTCACTCGCCACGCTCGCCGTCGTCACGTTGCTGACCGGTATCGGTGCGGGCGTCGCGGGCACCCTGCTCGCCGCCCTGCTCCACGTCATTCAACACTTCGCGTTCGGTTACGCGACCGACACCGTGTTCGGCGCGCAGAGCTTTTTGAGCGGCGTGAGCGAGGCGTCGCCCGAGCGTCGCTTTGCCGTGCTGACACTTTGCGGCGTCGTCGCCGGTCTCGGCTGGTTTGCGGTGTATCGCTTCAGCGCCAAACTCGTCTCGATCAAGGAAGCTGTGTCGCGCGGGCGTGCCATGCCCGTGGGCAGCACGCTGGCGCATGCCGTGCTGCAAATCGTGACGGTCGCGCTGGGCTCACCGCTCGGGCGGGAAGTCGCGCCGCGTGAGCTCGGTTCGCTCATCGGCGATCAGTTGGCGCGTCGCGCAGGCCTCACGCCCGAACAATGCCGCCTCATGGTCGCTTGCGGCGCAGGCGCAGGTCTGGCTGCCGTGTACAACGTGCCGCTGGGCGGCGCGATCTTCGTGCTCGAAGTGCTGCTCGGCACCTTTGCATGGCGCGCGGTATTGCCCGCGTTCGCTACGTCGGCTATCGCCGCCGCCGTCGCATGGATCGGCATGGGCGCCGAGCAGCAATACACGATTCCCGTCTTCGACGTAAGCGCGCCGTTGATTGGCTGGGCGCTGGTTTGCGGCCCGCTCGTCGGCATCGCCGCATGGGCCTACGCCCGCCTGACCGAAAACGCACGCGCAACGGCGCCGCGCGACTGGCGTCTGCCAGTATTCGCGCTGGCAAACTTCATGGTGCTGGGATTGGTGATTGCGTGGTATCCGCAGTTGCCGGGTAACGGCAAAGGGCCGGCCGGTCTGGCGTTCAATGGCGAACTCACGATTGCGCTCGCGTTCGCTTTGCTCGCACTGCGCGTGTTCTTTACGTGGAGCAGCCTGCGCGCTGGCGCGGCCGGTGGCTTGCTTACGCCCGGGCTGGCCAATGGCGCACTGCTCGCCGTGGTGTTGTGCGGTGTGTGGAACGGCGCGCTGCCCGAGGTGATGGCCGTACCGTTAGGTGCGGCGGCCCTGATCGGTGCCACCGCGTTTCTCGCCGTCTCGATGCGCATGCCGATCACGGCCGTCGTGCTCGCCCTCGAATTCACGCACGTGAATCAGGACTTTCTCGCGCCGATGTTACTGGCCGTGGCCGGGGCCGCTTGCACGGCCCGCTGGATCGATCAGCGCGTGGCCACCACGAAGAGCCGCGGGAACGGCAGCAGCACCGTGCCGTCGGCAAGCGCGGGATAAGCCTTCGCAATCTCGTCGGTGTAGCGCGCGAGAAACGCTTCGCGCGATACCTCGTCGAGTTTCGCGAGGAACGGACGCAGCGCACTGCCCTTGAACCACTCCACGACCGCCGGTGCCCCGCCCGCGAGCGGGTGGTAGTAAGTGGTGCGCCATACGTCCACCCGCGAGCACATCGCCTTGAGCAACGGGTAATAGAACGCCGCCCCATTGCGGGCCGTACGCTCCACGCCCTTCAACGTTGCTGCCCACGGACCATCGGCGGCCACTTCGCGCATCAGCCGGTGCGCCGGCTCATCGAGGTTGTCGGGGGTCTGCACGGCCAGCGAACCGCCCGTGGCGAGACGCTCGATCAGGTGCGGATACAGCGTCTCGTGATCGGGCAGCCATTGCAGCACGGCATTGGCGAGAATCACGTCGAACGGGCCATCCTGCCAGCCCGCGATATCCACCACGTCGAAACGGAATTGCGGCAAGCGTTTGCGCGCGGCGTCGACCATGTCTTGTGAACTGTCGAGCCCCAGCACGTCGGCCGTCGGATAGCGCTCGGCCAGCACTTCGGTCGAATTGCCCGGGCCGCAGCCGATGTCGGCCACCTTGCCGGCTTGCGCATTCGGAATCGCGGCGACGAGGTCGCGCACGGGGCGCGTGCGCTCGTCTTCGAACTTCACATACTGCGAGGCTTGCCACGCCGGATTCACGGGTTTGGCGGATTCCGGCGCGTTGCTGGACGACGAGACTTGCGTCATGACTCACTCCATCAGAGACACAGAGAACAGGTCGTCACGATATCAGTTTGCCGCCTGCAATGCCTCCACAAACACACGCAGGTGAGATGCCTCGGCGTCGGTGATCGCCCAGTACGTCATGCCGTCACGACGCCAGCGCGCGATGGTGTAGCCGTCGGCACCGGTCAGGCTCGGCGCAGTGGCGGTCTTGTCCCGCGCCGGGAAAACGTAGAGGTCGATCGGATGCTTGTCGGTGTGATACACGAGCACGGCCACCGTGCGCCCGCCCACGTAGTCGAGCCGTCCGCCCGCCAGCGGGAACCCCTTCGCCGCAAGATCGGCCACGGGCGGTGCGTAATCGAGGCGGCCGTTAAACCACGGTTTGACGGTGTGCTGGTCGGTCGAGATCACATCGATCGGATGCTGCGAAAGCAGCGCGCGCACATGGCTCGCGACAATCTCCTGCGGTTGCAGGCCCGAGGCGGTCTGCACGCTTGCCGGTTCCGGCGGCGCCGGTGGACGCGCGACGAGCAACGCCATCGCCACGGCCATACCACCGAGAATCGCCCCGCCGGCACCACCAAAGAACCATGGTGCGAGTCGAAAGCCCCACCCTGCATCGGAGCTGTCTTGCGTGCGCTTAGGCTTCGCAGGTGTCTGCGACGACGGTGGTGAAGGCGATGAGGGTGCTGGCTGGGCCTTCGGCGATTGAGGCGGCGACACACGTGCGTCGGCGCGTTGTTCAGCATGCGCCAGATCCGATTGAATTCGCGCACGCAGCGATGACGGCGCGGCATGCCGCAGCGAACCGTCGCGCAGCACGTTGCCAAGTGTGGTCTGTGTGGATTGCGTGCCCGTCGGCTCGGCCGGGCCCGTAGGATCGTTCGGATGGGTAGGATCGTCAGGCTTGTTCATCGCGTCCTCCGCGTGGATTGCCGCCCAAGGGCAGACGTGTGACTTGTGCCGTCGAGGGGGACGCCGCGGCGCGTCCGGCGTCTTGCTTTGCGCGCACGGCAGCGGCGAGCATGTGCCTGCCACGCGCGAGCCGCGACATCACAGTGCCGGCCGGCACGCCGAGGATGGTTTCGATCTCCCGGTAGCTCAGATCCTCCATCTCGCGCAGCACGAGTACCTCACGAAACACGACCGGCAGCGCCGCCAGTGCGTCGCGCACCATCGCACAATCGTCTCGCCGCACCGCCATCAACTCCGGGTCGGTGCCGCTGGCATCGTCCCATCCCGGCAACCGGGTATCGCCATGCAGGCCGTGCAGCGTCTCGTCGAACGGCGTGCCGTCCGCCGCATCGGAGCGGCGCCGCCACTCGGTGAGCCAAGTGTTACGCACGATCGCCAGCAACCACGCGCGGGCGTTCTCCCCCCGAAAGCCGTCGAAGAACCGCAACGCGCGCAGATACGCCTCCTGCACGATGTCGTCCGCGTCGCTCGCACTGCCTGATAGCCAACGGGCAAGGTTGTATGCCGCATCGAGATGCGGCAACGCCAGCGCTTCGAAGCGGCCCGCGAGACTGGCGTCGTGCCTGTCCGGCGGATTCAGCGCGTCTGACGGGTCTGGCAGATCGGTGTTCGGGGCATCGCTCACCGGGGTCTCCCGAAGTCGGGCACGTGCGTCATGATCCCTATGACCGGCGTGTCCGGGTTAGCCGCTTTGGCAAAGGACGCATCGGGTAGATGGCATCCATGGCGTCCATTGAAACACATCTGCGCTTCACCGATCGCGCAGCGCGCCGAGCGCTCATTTCACGATGATCACGCCGGTCATATGCGGATGGATCGCGCAGTAGTACGCGTACGTTCCCGGCTTGTCGAACGTGCGCACGAACGTGTCGCCGGTGTCGAGCGCAGCCGACGCGAATTCGCGCGGATTGGCCTGACTGGTGACCGTGTGCGGCTCGTTGTCGCGATTGACCCAAGTGATCTTGGTGCCCACGGGGACGGTCAGCGTGGCAGGCGCAAACGTGAAGTTGTCGATGCGCACCGTGTTGGGATCGGACACCGCCGTGGTGGCGCCCGCCGACATCGCGGGACTTGCCGGCAAGGCGACGGCGGCACAAACGGTGACGAAGCCCGCACAAAAGCGGCGCATAGCATGGGATGGCGAACGCATGATGGCTCTCCTTGTTCTGTGAGTGGACAGCGTCACGACGCCAAGGTCGTGTCGGCGAGCAACGGCGTGCCGTCGAGCGCGGTGAAGTCCACGCGCCGGATACCGAGGGTCTGGCGCAACTGCGAAGGGTCGACCTGCTTGGGACCCGGGCCGGGGCCATCGCCCGGGGCCGGCTGCGGGAACGCGGTCGACATGGCGGTCTGCAAGCGCACGTTGCCTTCCACCTTCTGCAACACCTGATGGATATGCCCGTTGAGCACGGTCACCGAGCCGAATGGCCGCAGCAGTGCCAGCGCGCGATCGCCGTCGTCGGTGCCCCAGCCCCACGCGGGATAGACCGTCCACAACGGCATATGGGTGAACACGACAAGTGGTGTGCTGTGCGAGCGGCCCTTGAGATCGTTAGCGAGCCACGCCAACTGGGTGTCGCCGAGATACCCCATGCCCCCCGCTTTCAGGTTGAGCACGTTCACGAGGGCGACGAAATGCACGCCGTTCTGATCGAAGCTGTACCAGCCGAGGCCCTTTGTATCGGGGGAGAAGCGCGAGAAGAACGCACGGCCGTCGTCGCCGATGACATCGTGCTCGCCGGGCACGTAATGCGTCTCTAGGCCTGCGCCGGTCACGATTTGCTGTGCGGTGTCGAACTCGGCGGGGCGAGAGAGATGGCTGACGTCGCCGGTATGCAGCATGAAGGCCGGTCGTTGCGGCGCGCTGCGAATGCGCTCGATCGCCGACTTGAGGGTCGACGCGGGGTCGGGGTTGGGAGCCTTGTTGAAGCCGATATGGCTGTCGCTGATCTGCACGAAGGACAGCGCGTTGCCCGCAGGGGCACCGGTCGCCGCGAGTGCCTGCGTCCCGAACGAGACGCCGCGTGGCACGCCGCCGTCGAGCGTCCACAGAATGCCCGCACCGGCCCACGCAAGGCAGGCCATGGCACGGCGACGGGACATGCCCGGCGACGCCGATGGCGCGGTCGGCTGCCCACGCCCGGCGGCCGCCAACTCGGCGCGGGAGACCTCCGTCGTGTCCGCCGTCCCGGCGCTTCCCGAATCACCGGCATTACCGTGACCACCGGAACTATCGGGACTACCGGAACTACCGGCCCCTTGATTTGCTTCGTCCGTCGTTCGACCGCTCATGACGCACCTCCCTCGCAATACTGGCCGGGGCGCGTCAGTCACGATGACTGACATTCGCAAGTGCCGGCACCTGTATTACGGGTTGACGCGTCGATTTATTCCCGAAAATCCTTCTTCGAAGAATCGAGCCCCGCCGTGCGGGCGTCCGGGGTACTCAGGACGCACGGGTGACGCCGGCGTTGCGGGCGACACCATAGCGCCACGCTTGCCATTCGGCACCAGCGTCTGCGGAAACGCCACCGTCAGACACGCCTCGCTCGGCCGCAGCGGCATGTGGTCCTGCTCGTCGGCCACCGCCTCGCGCAACAACGGCATCGGGTCGACGGAACGGCCATGGCGGCGAAGTTCAAAGTGCAGATGCGGCCCGGTCGCCATGCCCGTGCTGCCGACCGCCCCGATCACCTGCCCTGCACTCACCTTCATGCCCACGCGCAGATTGCGCGATGTCGACGACAAATGGCCGTAGATGGTCTCGCTGTTGTAACGATGATTGATGACGACATAGCGGCCATACCCCCGGCGCTCGAAGCCGATGAACTTGACCACGCCCTGCGCCGCCGCCTTCACCTGTGTGCCGGTCGGCGCAACCAGATCGACGCCCGTGTGACCGTGCCAGACGCCACGCACCGGATGCCGCCGGTAGCCGAAGGCCGACGAGACGCGCACGTACGACACCGGCATGGTGAATTCCCTGCCCGCCGAAGTGGCATGCGCATGCCCCTTGTGCAACGCCGTGGCCGCATGCACGGATGTCGCCGAAACCAATTGATGGCTCACCCCGCTCCCCTGCGGTCCGAAAAACATGGACATCGCCTTGTGGCACAGCGGCAGCTGCGCACGCACAGCAGCGACCGCGTGCGGCATCGGTGTGGTGTGCGCCGTCAGCCGCTGATGCCAAGGCATCGCGGGAATGTCGCCGACGTCGGCCAGCACAACACCCGGTAAAGCAAGCGTCGCGAACAGGCCAGCGCCCACGGTCAAACGGCCAAACAGTCCGAAATCCATAGCATGCGGTCTGAGAACAGTAGCAACGCAGTCTACGAGGGCTGTCGACGGAGAATGATGGGAAAAGACGCAAACGGCACGCAGGTTGCGTGCCGTTCAGTGGTATTTGGGACAATTCGCGCGCGATGGGTGACCTGACGCGAGTGCCGGGGGGGGGGGAAGACCGATCCGCGACAGACCAGTGACAGACCGACGGCAGATCGACGACAAGTCGGCCGAAGATTAGCCGCGCGTCGTGGTGCGCGTTCGTTTGACGGCGTACATCGCCTCATCGGCGCGGTCCATCAGGGCGGTCATTTCGGTGCCGTCGTCGGGCAGGATCGCGATGCCGACACTCACGCCCAACTCGAGCGCATTGCCTTCGAATTCGAACGGCGCACCGACCTGCTGCATCAGACGCTGACGGTGCGCTTCGGCATCTTCACGTGAATGCAGCCCCGGCAGGATCATGCCGAACTCGTCGCCACCGACACGGGCCACCGTATCGGACCGGCGCGCCGCCGCATGCATGCGCTCGGCGGCCGTGCGAATGGCCGCGTCGCCTGCGCGATGGCCATACCGGTCGTTGATCGGCTTGAGGCCGTCCATGTCGATATTGAAAATACCGAGCCGCTGCGACGAGCGCATGGCCAGATGAATTGCCTGACGCAAGCGATCGTAGAACAGCGCACGGTTGGGCAGGCCGGTGAGCGCGTCGTGCGTGGCTTGCAGATAGAGCTGACTCGTCTCGTAACGCGCCGCATGGAACATGGCGGCCGCGATGAGCTCGCTCATGAGTTCGAGCGTTCGCACGTCGGCATCGGGAAAGGCGCTCGGCGTGGGCGCGAATACCTTCAATACGCCCACGGTGGTGTCGAGGTGCCGCAGCGGCGTGACGATCATCGAACGCAAGCCGACACGGCGGCAGGCCTCGCGATCGACACGCGGGTCCGTCTCCGAATCGTCACAGCGCAAAATGCTGCCGGTCTTCACGCACTGACCGGAGAGCGAGCCATCGCGCGACAACCGCATGCCAAGCAGGTCCGAGGCCACGCCCGAGGCGGCGCGGTACACCATGTCGTCGCCTTCGGCTAACTCGACCACGGCACCGTTGGCCTGCGTCAAGTCCTGCACGCGCTCGGCAACAAACGACATCACACCACCAAGATCGAGGCCCAGCTTGGCGATCTCGGTCTGCGCACGCACGATCTCAAGCAGGGTGGCACTCTCGGGCATCACATTCGCGACGGTCTGGCTCACTACGCGTCCTGTTCATCAAAGTACGGAAACCACGAATGTACCATCGGGCCGCGTCGTTACCCAATCAAGAGAGATCGAGATATTACGAAGGTTTACGCCGTTCCGGAGGCAATCTGCGACGGCCCGCGACCGAGAATACGCCGCGCCGCGGGACCACTCACGTAACGGTGCAGCCACGCCCCGAGGCCGGTGCAAATGACCACCACGGGCACGTAGACGAGGAACGTCCAGCGCATGTCGCCACCCATCAGCGCGAGATACGCCGGCGTGACAGCGAGCACCACGAACATGTGGCTCAGATAGATTTCATAACTCCATCGCCCCATTACCGTGAGCCAGCCGAGCCCGCGCGGCATGGCGCGCGTTGAGCCGTGTGCGGCGGCAAGCCAGCACGCGGCGCTCGCGCAGAGCAGCAGCATGATGTGGTCGTGCAGCAGCGGCCCGAGCACGTCACCGTAGAACACGACCGCGAGCAAGCCCGCCACAGCCAGCGCGCCCACGACGCGCGCCAACACGCGTGGCAGCGTCACGCGCTGCATCAGCAATGCCGTCAACACACCCCATGCGATCGCCGCCATGCCCGGCAGGTACGCCTTCTCCTGCCAGATTTCGTTGCCTTGCAACGCCGCACGCGTCCACGGCAGCGACAGCGCGAGTACGACCAAGGCCATCACGCGCCACCGCCCGCGAACCACGAGACAAAACAGCGGGAAGGCCAGATAGAAACACTCTTCGATCGACAGCGACCACAGCACGTCCCATGCGCCGGGCAGCCAGTTGGTGCGCCCTTCGTACCAGTTCAGCGTCATGGTGAGCGCCGAGGCCAGCGCGCCGCCCAGCGTCTGACCGGGCTTGTTGATGACGAAGCCGGGGACCGCGAGCCAATGCATCACGGCAAGGACGGCCAACAGCAACAGGAGCAGCGGAAAAATACGCACCGCGCGCAACGCGTAGAAATTGCGCCAGCGAAAAGCGTCGAGCGAGCCGTAGCGCTCCAGCGAACGCCGCGTGATCACGAAGCCGGAAATCACGAAGAACACGAACACGGCTTCGTAGCCGTTGAAGCTCAGACCGTCGATGACACGCTTGGGCAATACGTCGCCCAAGAGACTCGGGCCGAGCGGCAGGCGAAATCGCAGCGCGAGGTGATGCACGACGACGAAGAGAATGGACAGGCCGCGCAACAGGTCGATGTCATCGTTGCGATGGCGCTGCGGCAAAGGTCGCGAGGACGGCGGAAGTGCCGTCTTGCTCGCTTCGTTGAACACCATGAAGTCTCCTGATTCGATGCGTCGGGGGCCACATCAGCGGGCATCGTACTATGACCGCTTGCGTGCTGACACCCGCCAGATCCATGAGGTTGCCATGACCTCGCCGGCGATCGTCGTAACATTCGCAACCTGCCGGAGTCCGATGGGTTCGATGGGTTCGCGGCGTCCGAAGGGGGCGATGCCACGATTCCCCGCCGGCGTTCGAACGAATTGATGCGAGACGAGTCGGACGCGAAGCAAGCTGCCTTGACGGGCAGCATTTTGATCCGAGCGCAGCGTCACGCGTAAGATAATGTTTTTGCCCGAAGCCCCCTGCTTCCGGGCTGCTTTTTGGTCGTCATGTTGAACTTCTGGATCACCATCACCAATTTCGGTAGTGCCGCAGTGACCGTGCCTGCGGCGGCGGCTCTCACCGTCTGGCTGCTCGCGGCGCGCGCGTGGCGTACCGCATTCATCTGGGTCGCGCTGTTCGGTACGGGCGCACTCGTCGTGGCCGCGTCGAAGGTCATGTTTCTCGGCTGGGGGCTCGGTGTGCGCGAGCTCGATTTCACCGGCGTGAGCGGCCACACGATGCTGGCGGCCACCGTTTATCCCGTGATCGCGTGGCTGCTGTTGCGCCGGCTCGCATGGCCTTGGCGCGTGCTCGGCATGGCGTTCGCGACGGCCGGGAGTGTCGCCGTCGGCGTGTCGCGGGTGGCGCTCTCTGCACACTCGGTTTCGGAAGCGGTGGCGGGCTGTGTCGTGGGCTTTATCGTCTGCGCTGCGTTTGCATGGCTGACTCGCCACGACGACGCGCCCAATCTCAAGACGTTGCCGATGGCCGCGAGCCTCTTCGTGCTCGTGATGTGGCTGCATGGCGAGCGCGTGCCGACACAGCGCTGGATTACGCACATCGCACTCAACCTCTCGGGGCGCGATCACCCGTTCCGCCGGGCCAGTTGGCACGCACGCAAACCGGTCGTGCCGCCGGTGACGCCGTCGTCCGCGCCATCGATTCCGGCATCCACCACGCCGGGGAAAACCTCGCCCCCTGTGGCGCCTGCGGCCGCACGCTAACGCACTCGCGGCCTTGCATTGCTCGTCGGAAAGGCGTTCGCCATGGCCGTGGACCGCGCGTGGCGGCAGGCATGGCGGGTGTGGCAGGTGTGGTGGGTGTGGCTACTGGCGCAGGACAGCGGCGAGCGCGTCGCCGAGTCCTGACCACCGGGGTGCGATCTTGGCGATGCGCCCGGAACTTACGTGCTCGAACGGTGCGCGTGTCCGCCGCGCTTGGGCGGTACGCGCCCATTGAGCGGCGACTGGCTCGACACCGCCGCCTCGGTCGCCTGTGCGGCTTCCGTCGACATGCGGCGCCACGCATCCATGGTGCCCTGCGTGGCCTCGTTGAACGCCTGGAACCACTTCTGTAGCGGCGCCTCAACTGCCTTAGCCGCTTCGCCGGCGGCGGTCCCTGCGCCGATCAGATCGGGCAGCGTCATCGCGCCGGCCATGCCATGCTGCAACTCCTCGCCCGCGGTACGGCAATGCTCGGCCCACAGCAACTGATTGTTGGCACACACCGCCAGCCATTCACGCCAGAACTCGTTTTGTTGCGCGAGCTGGCCGTTGAGCAGTTGCAGCTGCGCGGTCATCAACGTGTTGAAATCCTGTGCACCGCCGAGCGTCTTGGCGGCTTCGGCATGTGTCTTGAGCAACTCGGTATCGCGCTGTGCCTGCAATTGGTGCATGCGCTGTGCGGCTTCCAGCATGATGCCGTAAGCCCCCAACGTGTTTGCCGTGCCGAGTTTGACCAATGCCAATGCCGGGTTTGTTTCCTTGGACATCTTGACTCTCCTGAATAGAAACCACTGTGAACGTGAGCGCGGCGCGTGCGCGACTCACTCCATGTGCATACCGCCGTTGATTGCCAGATTGCTGCCAGTGATAAAACCCGCGTCGTCAGACACGAGAAACGCGACCAGCGCCGCCACTTCATCGGGACGCCCGAGCCGGCCCACCGGAATCTGCGGCAGGATGCGCGCGTCGAGCACGTCTTGCGGCACGGCCGTGACCATCTTCGTGGCGAGATAACCGGGCGAGACCGTGTTGACCGTCACGCCGGACTTCGCGACTTCGAGCGCCAGCGATTTGGTAAAACCGTGCATGCCCGCCTTGGCGGCGGCATAGTTCGCCTGACCGAAGGCGCCGCGGCTGCCGTTGACCGATGAAATATTGACGATGCGGCCCCAGCCGCGCGCGACCATGCCGCTGAAGAGCGGGCGCGTCATGTTGAATACGCTGTCCAGATCGGTGCGTAATACCGACTGCCAGTCTTCGGGCGACATCTTGCGCATCGTGCTGTCGCGCGTGATGCCTGCATTGTTGATGAGAATGTCGACCGGGCCGGTGTCGGATTCCACCGCTTTCACGCAGGCCTCGCACGACGCGTAATCGGCAACATCGACGCGATAGGCTTCGAAATTCCGCCCGATCTCCCGCATCCGGGAAACCCAGCCCTCGCAATCGTGATTATGGGGAGAACAGGTGACCGCCACACGATATCCGGCGTCTGCCAAACGCAGGCTGATCGCTTCACCCAATCCGCCCATGCCGCCTGTCACCAATGCAATTCGTGTTGTCATAGCTATCCGTCTCTGGTTAACGTCGTGGATCGTTAAACTTCGGATACATTCAGCATAGCCGGGAAAAGCCGGCCCGCTGGCGCGTTCGACGCCTCGGCGTGCCCCGTGCTTGACCTCGCGCAAACCCGCGAAAAATGACGATCAAGCGGTATTGCCGACTTCTCGGCGTGCCGGTCTTTGTGATTCGCCGGACCGCCGCATCTCGTGACGTCGCCAGTCGTTGCAACTGGCTCGAGTGCGACTCATCGTGTGTGACAACGTTCCTCGATTGCGACAATTTGTCTCCAATCGGGGGCCCGCTCAGGGCCTCGCGGCGGCTCGCCTTCATCGGATTTCCTGCGTACGATGAGTGGCCGCACTTTGGTGATCGTACGAGTGATCGTACTCCAAAATAATTCGCGCGTAGCCCTTTCACCGGCCCCGGTCAACATTCCCAATGGGCGCTCCCTATCGATAGTCACAGGGGGCATCGACGCCCGTTGCAGGCCGCTCGCAATCCATATATCATCGCCCGTAGATTTAATTTGGATCTTGCTGATTTGGCAGGTGATTTGCCCGTGTCAGCCACGGGCGGCGCCGGTCGGGCGGTCTGATGGCCTGCCTGAATTCACGCGAGATTCCCCCGGATTCCTCACCTTGTGACACCTTGTGAGTTACGTGCGCATGTTGCCTTCTCTGCCTGCCAACGCTTCTCGTCGCCGCCGGTTCGCCCTGGCGCTCACCACCACGGCCATCGCCGTCGCCGCGCTGGCCGCCTGCTCGCGCAAGGCGCCGCCCGAGCCACCGCCGCGCCCGGTGGTCGCGATGGCGGCGAAAACCGCCGAGCAGACGCCAATCGCCTCGCTCCCCGCCCAGATCGAAGCCCGTTACGCCACGCCGCTGTCGTTTCGCGTCGCAGGCAAGATTATTGACCGCTCGGTACGGCTCGGCGATGCGGTGAAGGCCGGTCAGGTCGTCGCGCGTCTCGACCCCGCGGATCTGTCGAAGAACGCCGCCAGTGCGCGCGCCCAGCTCGACGCCGCCCAGCATCAGCTCGACTTCGCGACGCAGACCGTCACCCGTGACCGGGCGCAGGCGAAAGAAAACCTGATCGCACCCGCGCAACTGGAACAGTCTGAAAACGCTTACGCGAGTGCGCTCGCGCAGCGCAATCAGGCGACCCAGCAGGCCGCGTTGGCCGGTGACCAATTGAGCTACGGCAACCTCAAGGCCGATCGCGATGGCGTGATTACCGCCGAGCAGGCCGATACTGGACAGAACGTCAGCGCCGGCCAACCGGTGTATCAACTCGCATGGACGGGCGATGTCGACGTGATTGCCGACGTGCCCGAAGTCGCGCTCGGTGCGTTCCGCATCGGCCAGATGGCGACCGTCTCGCTGCCGGCCATGCCGGGCAAGACGTGGCAGGCCCGCGTGCGTGAAGTCGCGCCGGCGGCCGACCCGCAAAGCCGCACGTATCGCGCCAAACTCTCGCTGCTCTCCCCCGGCCCCGATGTGAAGCTCGGCATGACGGCGAATGTCGCGTTTGCCCAGCCACTGCCGGGTAGCGCTCCGGCCCCGGCCGCCGCGGCAACGTCGGCGTCTGCACCGGCGGCTGCCTCGCCGTCCACGGCCAGTGGTGCCGCTGCGGCCGGTGGCACCGACGCCACCACGGCTGCTGCGCATGACACTTCCGCCAATGCCGCCAATACCGCCATCCCCGCGGGCCCGGCGATCACGCTGCCGTCCACGGCCCTCTTCCACGATGGCAATCAGCCCGCCGTCTGGGTGGTCAAGCAGGACGACACGCTGGTACTGCGTCGCGTGAAGGTCGCCCGCTACGGCGAACGCACCGTGACGGTGGCCGGTGGCATCCAGCCGGGCGAGCGCATCGTCTGGCAAGGGGTGCATACCGTGACCGCGGGCGAAAAGGTTCGCGTGGTGGCACCGCTGCACCCTGAGGACTTCGCGTCATGAGCGCGCAGGACGGGAAGCCGCCCGTGCCCCAGACACCAGACACCGCACCCGCCGAGCCGCACGACTACCGCCACGAAGAAGGGAGTTTCAACCTTTCGGCATGGGCGCTGCGTCACCGCGCGCTCGTGGTGTTTCTCATCGCGATGGCGACGATCTTCGGCATTCTTGCGTACTCGCGTCTCGCGCAGTCCGAAGACCCGCCATTCACCTTCCGTGTGATGGTGATCCGCACGTTCTGGCCGGGCGCGACCGCCAAGCAGGTGCAGGAACAGGTCACCGACCGCATCGCGCGCAAGTTGCAGGAGATGCCGTCCATCGACTTCCAGCGCAGCTATTCGCGCCCGGGCGAGTCGTTGCTGTTCTTCTCGATGAAGGATTCGGCACCCGCCAGTGAAGTGCCGGAGGAGTGGTATCAGGTTCGCAAGAAGGTCGGCGACATTGCCTACACGCTGCCGCCCGGCGTGCAAGGGCCGTTCTTCAACGACGAGTTCGGCGACGTCTACACGCACATCTTCACACTCGAAGGCGACGGCTTCGGCCCCGCCCAGTTGCGCGACTACGCCGACGCGCTGCGCACCGTGCTGCTGCGCGTGCCCGGTGTTGCCAAGGTCGATTACTTCGGTGATCAGGACCAGCGCATTTATGTCGAAATCAGCAACACTCAGCTCACGCGTCTCGGTATCTCGCCGAACCAGATTGCCGAAGCGGTCAACGGCCAGAACGCCGTGTCGCCTGCGGGCACCATCGAAGCCCCCAACGATCGCGTCGTCGTGCGCCCGAGCGGCCAGTTCCGCAACGTGCAGGAGCTAGCCGACACGCTGATCCGCGTGAACAACCGCACGTTCCGGCTTGGCGACATTGCCACGATCAAGCGCGGTTATGTCGACCCGCCGGTCACGGAAATGCGCTTCGCCGGCAAGCCCGTGCTCGGCATCGGCATCACCATGCAGAAGGGGCAGGACGTCGTCCACCTTGGCAAGGCGCTGGCCAGCACCATGACCGATCTGCGGGCGCAGCTGCCCGCCGGGCTCAAGCTCACCGAAGTGGCGAGCATGTCGCAATCGGTGTCGCACTCCGTCGACGACTTCCTCGAAGCCGTGGCCGAAGCCGTGGCCATCGTGCTGGTCGTCAGTCTGCTGTCGCTGGGATTCCGCACCGGCATGGTGGTGGTGATTTCGATTCCGGTCGTGCTCGCCGTCACGTCGCTGTTCATGTACATCTTCGACATCGGCCTGCACAAGGTGTCGCTCGGCACGCTGATTCTGGCGCTGGGTCTGCTGGTCGACGACGCCATCATTGCCGTCGAAATGATGGCCGTGAAGCTCTCGCAGGGCTGGAATCGCAAACGCGCCGCTGCGTTTGCCTACACCAGCACCGCGTTCCCGATGCTGACCGGCACGCTGGTGACGGTGGCGGGCTTCCTGCCGATCGCGCTGGCGAAGTCGAGCACCGGCGAGTACACGCGCTCGATCTTCGAGGTCTCGGCCATTGCCCTGCTGGCGTCGTGGCTCGCGGCCGTGGTGCTGATTCCGCTGCTCGGCTACAAGCTGCTGCCCGAGCGCAAGCGTGAGGCGCATCACGGCGACGATCACGAGCACGAGGTGTATGACACCAAGTTCTACAACCGCCTGCGCGGCTGGCTCACGTGGTGTATCGAGCGAAAAATCGTCGTGCTGGTGATTACCGTCGTGCTGTTCCTGATCGCGATGGCGGGCTTCTCGCTGATTCCGCAGCAGTTCTTCCCGAGTTCGGACCGGCCCGAGTTGATGGTCGACCTGCGCTTGCAGGAAGGCGCGTCGTATCAGGCCACGCTGCGCGAAACCGAGCGCCTCGAAAAGCTGCTCGAAGGCCGCAAGGAAATCGACCATACGGTCAGCTTTGTCGGCACCGGCGCACCGCGCTTCTACCTGCCGCTCGATCAGCAACTACCTACGCCTAACTTCGCGCAACTGGTGGTCACGGCCAAGTCGGTGGAAGACCGAGAGGCCTTGGCCCAATGGCTCGAACCGAAGTTGCGGGAAGCCATGCCGGGCGTGCGCACTCGCCTCTCGCGTCTGGAAAACGGGCCGCCGGTCGGCTTTCCGGTGCAGTTCCGCGTGAGCGGCGACGACATCGGCACCGTGCGCAAGATCTCCGAGCAGGTGGCCGACGTGATGCGCGCCAACGGCGATACCGTCGATGTGCAGTTCGACTGGGACGAGCCGTCGCAACGCTCGGTACGCTTCGAAGTCGATCAGCAGAAGGCGCGCGCGCTCGGCGTGAGTTCGTCGGACATCGCCAACTTCATCGCCATGACGCTCACCGGCTACGACATGAGCCAGTACCGCGAGCGCGACAAGCTGATCGCGATCACGCTGCGGGCACCGAAGAACGAACGCATGGACCCGGCCAAGCTCGCCACGATGGCGATGCCGACGCCGAACGGCCCAGTGCCGCTGGCGACGCTCGGCCACGTGGTCAACGATCTGGAATACGGCGTGATCTGGGAGCGCGACCGTCAACCGACGATCACCGTGCGCTCGGACGTGCGCGCCGGCAAGCAAGGGATCGATGTGACCGAAGCGGTCTACAAGAAGCTTGGCGATATTCGCAAGGCGCTGCCGGTGGGCTATCGCATCGAAATCGGCGGTTCGGTGGAAGAGTCGGGCAAGGGGCAGTCGTCGATCATGGCGCAAATGCCGATCATGATCATTGTCGTGCTCACGCTGCTGATGATTCAGCTTCAGAGCTTCGCGCGCACCATGCTGGTGGTGCTCACCGCACCGCTCGGCATGATCGGCGTGGTCGCTACGCTGCTGTTGTTCGGCAAGCCATTTGGATTTGTGGCCATGCTCGGCGTGATTGCCATGTTCGGCATCATCATGCGCAACTCGGTGATTCTGGTCGATCAGATCGAGCAGGACGTGGCCGCCGGCCATCCGCGCTTTGACGCCATCGTCAGCGCGACGGTACGACGCTTCCGGCCGATCACGCTGACTGCCGCGGCGGCGGTGCTCGCCCTCATCCCACTGTTGCGCAGCAACTTCTTCGGCCCGATGGCGACCGCACTGATGGGCGGCATTACCAGCGCCACCGTGTTGACCGTGTTTTTCCTGCCGGCGTTGTATGCCACGGCGTTCCGCGTGCGGCATGACGAGCGTGCCTCGCATGCCCCGACGGGTTCGAATGGCCCGGGCAATCCGCCCGCCAGTGCGCACGACAACGGCATTCCGCAAGGAGACCGCTCATGACCCCGCGATTCACTTTGCGATCCACATTGCACTCGGTATCGCGCCCTGCATTGCGCCGATATGCCCCCCTCGCCGCCCTGCTCCCGCTGTGGCTCGGTGCCTGCTCGTTCGCGCCAAGCGACAAGCCGCCCGTCATGCCCTCGCCTGCGCAGTACGGTACCAACACCTTGCCTGAGCGCACGGTAACGGCACAGGGCACGTCGCAGCAGTTCGACGTTGGGGCGGCGCCCGTCAAAGCGTGGTGGCAAGCCTATCGCTCGGACAAGCTCAACGCGCTGGTGGAAGAAGGCTTGCGCAACAGCCCGAATCTGTCGGCGGCCGATCATGCGTTGCAAGCCGCACGTGAACAGTTGAAGGCGCAGATCGGCTCATCGCTGTTCCCGTCGATCGACATCGGCGGCGAGGCGGCGCGCGAGCGCAATCTCGGCATCCCGACCTTCGGGCCGCCCACGGCGCTGTACAACATGTTCGTGGGTCAGATTCAGGCCCGCTACACGTTCGACTTCTTCGGCGCGTCGCGCTTTGCCAATGCGTCGCTGGCGGCACAAGTCGACCAGCAGGCATTCCAGCTCGAAGCGTCGCGGCAGGCTTTGGCGGCCAATATCGTCGCCGGGACCATCAGCGCGTCGGTGCTCGGTGCGCAGGTCAAGGCTACGGAGCGGCTGGTCGATCTGGCGCAGGCCGATGCCAACGAGATGGCACGCCGCGAAGTCCTCGGTGCCGTGTCGCGTTCGGACGCGTTGTCGTCCGCCCAGAACGCCGAGTCGCTCGCGGCGTCGCTGCCGGGTTTGCGTGCGCAGTGGCAGTCCACCCGTCACGCGCTGGCCGTGTTGCTGGGCCGCACGCCCGATCAGGCACCCGATGACTTGCCGTTGGGCGAACTGCGCGTACCGCAATCGGTGCCGGTCGCTGTGCCGTCGACATTGCTGCAAACGCGCCCCGACATTCAGGCGGCGGAAATGGCGTTGAAAGCGGCGTCGGCAGAAGTTGGCGTCGCGACGGCGCAGATGTTCCCGAGCCTGTCGCTGACGGCATCGATGGGCAAAGGCGGCTTCAACTGGCCGACGGTGATGTCGAACGCCGGGTCGCTGTGGAGCATTGCCGCGTCGATCTCGCAGCCGATTTTCCACGGCGGCGCCCTGCTCGCTCAGCGTCGCGCGGCACAGGCCACGTATGAGGCGGCCGTCGATCAATACAAGCAGACGGTGCTCACCGCGTTCAAGAACGTGGCCGACACGCTTGCCTCGCTCGACGCGGACAACACATCGCTGCTGCATGCGGATAACGCGAGCGCCGCGGCCGAGCAGGTGTACCGCGACACGGCCGCGCGCGTGAGGCTGGGCGCCCTGCCGACATCGGCGGCGCGGGGCCGGGAGCAGCAGTACTGGAACGCCTATATGACGACAGTGCGTGCAACCGGCGCGCGTTTGTCGGATACTGCGCTCCTGTTTTATGCGATGGGCGTGCCGCCCGAGCCAACGGCCGACGCTGCCAAAACCTCGACCTCACCGGCACCGGTGAACGGGGCGAAGGCTGGCGCGGTGGGAGAAGCCGAGGGACAGGCACGCACGTCGCAAGACGTTGCGAGACGATGACTGCCACACCCATAACGCGGGGCCGACGCCCCAAACACCTGCCCGATGGCCGCGCGGCGCTGCTTGCCGCTGCCATCGAGGCTTTCGCGCAGCTTGGCTACGACGGCGCGAACCTGCGCGGGATTGCCCGGGCGGCGAAGGTCGACGCCAGCCTCGTGCGCGTGCATTTCGGTTCGAAGGAACAGTTGTGGCGCGCGTGCGTCGACACGCTCGAAGCGGCGCTCACCGAGCCGGCCGAACAGATGCGCGCGCTGTCGCTCGACATTTCGCGTCCGGTTACCGACCGGCTGAAAGAAGCGATCGCCATCGTTGCCGCGCACGCGGTCAGTCACCCCGAACACAAGCAGTTCATTGCCCAGCACGCGGCGGAAACCGGCGAGCGCGGCGCGACACTGCACCGCCAGTTGGTGATGCCGGTCTACGACTGTATGGAGCCGCTGATCGTGCAGGGCATGGAAGCCGGGGTGGTGCGCGCCGAGCATCCGGCGATGTACTTCTGCCTGCTGGTGCACGCGCTGCACCCGCCACCCGGCTCGCCCGTGCTGATGCAACTGATCGCGCCACAAGTGGGCGGCGAGGCGTTCGGCCCGGCGCTGATCAATCAGGTGGAAATGCTGTTTTTCGCGACGCCGAATGCTGCCACGCCGTCTAAGGCGTGATCCGGTCAGCCGACGCCAACTAGCATCGGCTGACGGTTCTCACTGAATAGCGCTACCGCACCGCCGCCCCCGGCGGCAAGCCGTCCGCTGGCGCTTCGGCCGTCGTTGTCAGCACCACGCCACGGCGCTCTCGGCCAAAGCCGATCATCACGGCGATCACCACCGCCACCGTCCCCGCGACAATTGCCATCGCCAGACCGAAGTTGCCATCGTGCGCTTTCGCGATGGTGGTCTGCAAATTGGCGTTCACCGACGCAAACAGATTCCCCAACTGATACACCAGCCCCGGGAACGTCGCGCGGATCTCGTCAGGCGACAGTTCGTTCAAGTGCGCCGGGATCACACCCCACGCGCCCTGTACCGAAATCTGCATCAGGAATGCGCCGACGGCGAGCAACACCGCGCCGCTGGAAAACGCCCACAACGGCAGCACCGGCAGCGCAATGAGCGCCGCAATCACGATGGCGCGCCGCCGGCCGATCTTCTCCGAAATCGCCCCGAAAAAGAGCCCGCCGATAATCGCGCCGATGTTGTACGTGATGGCAATCCAGCTCACCGTGTGCGGCAAGAACTTGTGCTGCACTTGCAGGAAGGTCGGATACAGATCCTGCGTGCCGTGCGAGAAGAAGTTGAACGCCGTCATCAGCACGATGGCGTACAGCGCCAGTTTCCAGTCTCGCGCCAACACCTGAAGCAGGTTCGCGCGTGGCGTCGCTGCCTGTGTCGTGCCCTTCTGCCACGCAGGCGACTCGGGGACATGCCGCCGGATATAGAACACCAGCAGCGCCGGCAACACACCGACGAAGAACATGCCGCGCCACCCGATGCTCTCGTAGAACAAGCCATAGACGACGGACGCGAGCAGATAGCCGCTCGGATATCCCGCCTGCAACAACCCGGACACAATGCCGCGCGAATGCGTCGGCACACTCTCCATCGTCAGCGCCGCCCCCACACCCCACTCACCGCCCATCGCGATACCGAAGAGCGCGCGCAGTATCAGCAGCACCGTGAGACTCGGCGCGAAGCCCGAGGCTAACTCCAGCAACGCATACAGCAGGACGCTCGCCATCATCGCCGGGCGTCGGCCGAACCGGTCACCCAGCCGTCCGAAGATCAGCGCCCCGACCGGGCGCATCGCCAATGTCAGCAGCAGCGCAAACGCCACACTGCCAAGTTCGGTGTTGAACTCCTTCGCGATGTCCTTCAACACGAACACCATCAAAAAGAAATCGAACGCGTCGAGCGTCCACCCCAAATAGCTTGCCGTTACCACATGCTTCTGTTGACTCGTCCAGGCCATGGTGTCTCCTTCGTCGGCGGCAATGTGTGCGACGAAACCCACTCTACTCCTCAATTTGCGGACACGTAAAAGGACCCCGCCGTCGCTTCGGAACCCGCATGAATACGGGCTCCGGCCTTTATTGACGGGGGTTTCACCTGTTGTAACGTTTTGATGTGCAGCGCAGCAAATTGACGTGCTTTCAGCGCAACGCGCGCTGCACCACAGCGACGATCGCGACGCCCGCACAGACAAACGCGAGCAATGCAAACAGGTTGCTCGCCGCGAGCAGCAGCGCCTGCTGATCGATGAGTTGCGACAGCCGCGCGAGCGCCGCCGCGTCGGTGTCGGGCGGCATGGAAAACGGCGTGACATTGCCGACCAGTTGGGTGCGCGCCATTGCCTCGCCGTACTGCAACCAGAGACTCGCCACGCCGGTGCCGCCCGCCGTCACGATCTGCCGCACGATGTTCTTGAACTGATACGCGTGGGCGAAATCGTCGACCGTGAACTCGCGATACGTAAGCCCCGCGACCAACGCCAGAATGAACGGCGTGGTCATCTGTTGCAGCAACATCGCTTCGAGCACGAGCGATAACGACACGCCCGGCATCATCCGTTGCGACGCCAGCCACGCTGCCGCAGCAAACATCACATAGCCGAGCGCAATCCAGCGCCGCTGTCCGACCAGATGCTGGTTGCCATACGTGAACGCGGTCATGGCGACAAAGCCGATCAGCCCCGCCACGGTAATCGCCGTTCCTGTCGACTGAAACGTAAAGCCGAGCCCCGTCTGCAACGTGGTCGGCAGCACGTAGTTCCAGAGCCCGTTGAGGAAGTAGTACAGCGCGTAGAAGCCGAGACCGACCAGATAGCGCCGCCCGATCAGCCGTTTCGGATCGAGCCACGGGTCGGGATGGCGGTGCTGATGCAGGAACACGCAACCAATGAGCGCCAGACCGATGATGGGTGTGAGCGCCACCGACGGTGAGCTGCGAATCTCGTAGAACCGCAAGTCGCCGAGACCGTGCAACAGCACGAGCGCGCCCGCGCCGAGAAAGACCACCGTGACCCAGTCCATGCCGCCCACGTCGAGCTGCCATGGTGCGAGCGACGCTTCGAGCCGGCGCGGGTAAGTCATGGCCACGAGCAGCAGCGTCGCCAGCGCAAGCACCACCTGCACCACGAAGATGACCCGCCAACTGACATCCTGCATCAGCATCGACGTGACCCACGGCGCCAGCGCGGCGAGCCCGATTCCGCCGGTATTGAAGCCCATGAAAAGCGGCTTGCGCTCCTCACGCTCGGCGGCCAGTTGAATGATGATGCGCGACGCGGAGAACAGGCCGCCCGCGCCGAGCCCCTGCACAGCTTTCGCCAACGCGAGTTCGGTTGGGGTATTGCTCACCGCGCACAGGCCGGCGCCAATGGCCGCAATGATGAGCCCCAGCAGCGTGAAACCGCGATAGCTCAGGTCGCGTGCGATACGTCCGAGCACCAGATTGGCGACGGTGGCCGCCGCCGCGTAGGAGGTCAGACTCCAGAGAAAGTCTTCCGGCGACGCGTGTATGCCGCCCCGAATGTGCGTGCCGCCAATGCCCATCATCGACGAGGCGACGAAATCGACACCGGTCGAACACCCCAGCGCGAACGCAAACAAATACACCTGCGGCGCAGAAAGCTCGGGGTGCTTCGACAACAGCGGGCGGCCGGCACGGTCACTTGCCATCGCAGCTCCTGGGGCCTGTTCCGGAAGGGGGACGCAACGCCATCTTACCGGTATCGCACGGCTCGCAGACGCTGCAATACGGGTGCAATGCCAGTGCAATGCATTACACTGGCGGCCAAACTCCAACGCTACTTCCAAATGTCCGAAGCAATGACTCCTACCACTGTCATCCTCGGCGCCGGTCAAGCCGGCGGCGAAACCGCGCTCGCGCTGCGTGCGCTTGGCTACACCGGCCGCATCGTCCTCGCCGGCAGCGAGACTCACCTGCCCTACCGCCGCCCGCCGCTCTCGAAGGCATTTTTGGCCGGTCAGGCCGACGAGGCAAGCCTGCTCATTCGCCCGGCCGACGCTTGGGAGAAGGCAGAGATCGACGTGCGTCTCGGCGTCACGGCCACCGCCATCGACCGCTCGGCACGCACCGTGACGTTCGACGACGGCCAGACGCTTGGCTACGATCATCTGGTGCTGGCACTGGGCGGGCGCGTGCGCCGTCTGCCGATGCCGGGTGGCGACGCCGCCAACGTCTACTACCTGCGCGACATCGCCGACGCCCAGCGTCTGCGCGAAGCGCTCACCCCCGGCAAACGCGTGATCGTGGTCGGTGGTGGTTATATCGGTTTGGAAGTGGCGGCAAGCGCCGTCAAGGCCGGCACGACGGTCACGGTGCTCGAAGCCGCACCGCGACTGCTCGCACGCGTGGCCGAAGCCGATCTGGCCGACTTCTTCGCCACGCTGCACCGCGAGAACGGCGTGAACGTGCAAGTGGGCGTCGGTGTGTCTGCCCTCGAACAGGACGCGAGCGGTCAGGTCGTGGCCGTGGTCGCCGGTGAGCAGCGTCTGCCCGCCGACGTGGTCGTGGTCGGTATCGGCGTGCTGCCGAACGCCGAACTGGCGCAGGCTGCCGGCCTCGCCGTAGACAACGGCATCGTGGTCGACGAGTTCGCCCGTACGAACGATCCGGCCATTCTGGCCGTGGGCGACTGCGCCCACCACGAACACCCGGCGCTAGGCCGCCGTATTCGTCTGGAATCGGTGCCGAGCGCGAGCGAAATGGCAAAGGTGGCCGCCAGCGTCGTGCATGGCGACGCCCCGAAGGCCGTCGCCACCGCACCGTGGTTCTGGTCGGATCAGTTCAACGCGAAGTTGCAGATGGTCGGGATGACGGAAGGCCACGACGCCGTGGTCGAGCGCCGCCTGCCGGACGCTCAGGGCGCTGCCGTATTCATGCTGTTCTATCTGCGCGACGGCGCTGTCGTGGCCGCCGCCAGCATCAACCGCGCGCAGGAATTCCTCGCTGCCCGCGAGTTGGTCGGCCGCCGTGCGGTGATCGACCCGGCCCGTCTGGCCGATGCCGCCACGCCGCTCAAGACGCTCGTCGCCGAGTTGTCGACGGCCGGCAATTCAGCCGCCTGACCTGAATCGCTTCAGGTCTGCGCGACAGGGGCAATATGCGGCGCTTGCGCCGGCAATAGCAGGACCGGCCTGCCCGCGTGGCGGGCCGTATCTTCCGCCACGCTGCCCAGCGTGAAGCGCCGAAAGCCGCGTCGGCCATGGGTGCCGAGCACGATGAGATCGGCATCGGCCTCCCGGCCCGCCGCAATGATTTGATCGGCCACCCCCTCGCCCACCGGCTGAATCTCTCGCATTTCCACTTCCCCCGGCACCTCCGCCTCGCGCATGCGCTGCGTGGCCCACGAGCGCACCTGCTCGCCCACCGCACGCACCGCTTCGAGCATCGGTTCAGGGTCGAAGCCGGCCAGAAACGGCCCGGGTAAATCCAGCACGTGCACCACGCGCAATGTCGCGCCATGGGTGCGAGCCAGTGTCAGCGCGTAGTCGAAGGCACGCCGCGATGTTTCGCTCGTGTCGAGGGCCACGAGCACGCGCTCGTAATGGCCGCCAGCGCGCAGCGGCAGATGCGCGCGCGCTTCACCCGCGACCAGCATCACCGGCACCAGCGCATTGCGCAGAATCTGTTCGGCCACGCTGCCGAGCATGGCGCGTCGCACCCCGCTGCGCCCGTGCGTGCCGACGATGATGATGTCCGCTGCCCATTCGTTGGCCTCGCGCGTCATCGCTTCGGGCACCGTTTCGCCGGTCGTGCGCAGATCCAGCAGATGGGCCTGCGCATCGAACCCTTCTTCACGCAGGTAAAGCACGGCGCGCGCCAGATGCTCCTCGCCCTCGCGCTGCATGTCGCGGCGCACCTGTTCCAGATCGATGAGTTTGCCGAATGCGGACGTCAGCAGATTGACCGGATCTTCCACCGTGTGAATGACGCGGATCGCATCGCCGCTACGCGCAAAGGCCGCCGCCTCGCGTAGCGCACGGCGCGACGACTCGCTGCCGTCAGTGGCAAGCAGAATGCGTTTGGTCATGAGCAGCCTCGCTGGAAAAAAGAGAGGGGACGTCGCGCAGCGCCCACCGTTTCAGCAGGCAAACCACGCGACGTCCCCTCCACTATACCGCCCGATAGGTGACCAAGGCCACCCGTCGCGGGTGCGTCACCGTGCCGCATCTCCCCAGCGATAGGCCAGCGAGGCGTCGTCGAGTTTCGCTTTGAGATCGGCGTCGAGCTTGTAGTCGATGGTGCCCAGCGTCTCGGTCAGTTGGTCCACGCGGCTCGCGCCGATGATGGCCGAGGTGACGACCGGATTCGCAAGCACCCAAGCCAGCGACAGGCGGGTGAGCGATTCGCCCGATTCCTTGGCGATGCCCTTGAGCGCTTCGATGGTCGCGAACTCGCGCTCATGCCAGTAACGTTGCTGGTACATCGCGCCCGCCTTGCCGACTTTCTCCGTGAAGCGCCCTTCGCTCGGCGTCGCGCCATGCTGGTACTTGCCGGTGAGCAAGCCACCCGCCAGCGGGTTGTAGGGGATCACGGCAAGCCCTTCTTCACCGGCCAGCGGCAGCAACTCGCGTTCGATCTGACGGAACAGCAGGTTGTAACGCGGCTGCACCGACACGAAGCGCGCCACGCGCAGCACGTCGGCACGGCCCAGCGCCCGCGCGAGCCGGTACGCCAGATAGTTCGAGACGCCGATGTAGCGGGCTTTCCCCGACTTCACGATGATGTCGAGCGCTTCGAGGGTCTCGTCGATAGGCGTGTCGGTATCGTCGGAGTGCAGTTGATAGAGATCGACGTAATCGGTGCCCAGACGGCGCAGCGATGCATCGATGGCGTCGAGCAGGTGCTTACGCGACGCGCCCCGGTCCCACGCGGACGGCCCCATGGACCCGCACGCCTTGGTGGCGACGATGAAGCGGCTGCGGCGGCCCTTGAGCCAGCGCCCGACGATCTCCTCGGTACGCCCGCCCAGCGTCTCGTCGCTCCCCAGCGGGTAGACGTCGGCGATGTCGATGAAATTGACGCCGGCCTCGGTGGCGCGATCGAGAATCGCGTGGCTCGCATCCTCTTCGGTTTGCAGGCCGAAGGTCATGGTGCCCAGACAAAGGCGGGAAACGTTCAGGCCGGTGCGGCCAAATTTGGTGTATTGCACGGTAACTCCCGGAAGCATCGGATCGAGGGGTGACGCGAGACTGCGCTGCCCGCCCGAAAGCACCGGACGGACAAGACAAACAAGACGCACAGTATGCGCGATTCCGTCAAAACGCGACGGCTACTCCAACGACTTGAGATCGAGCCACACACCATCGGCACCGCGAATGAGCATCTTGCTGTCGTATTTCATCACCGTCGTCTGCTCGTTGGCCGACACGAAGGCGGTCTGCGGCAGATCGTTTGCGTACTGCGCGAGGTCGGGTGTCCCAGCGAACGGGTTGGTCGCCACCAGATGCGAGACCAGCGTCATCAGCGCGAGATAGCTCGTCGGCGTGGAAATCGTCACGGGGGTATGCGGCCCTGCACCGCCGGCCGTGGCACTGTCGCCGAAACCGACCAGCTTCACGGCGACCGGCACATGCGTGATCTCCGGCAGTGGAATTTCACGCATGCCCGAAATTTGCAGCTTGCTGCCCCGAATCGCCGCGCCATGCTCCGGCACGAACACCACCACGGCCTTCCGGCCCGACTGCGCGATGGTGTCGATGAACTGGCCGAAGTCGTCGAACATCGCCTTGGCGCGCAGCGGATAGCTCTGCACGCTGGTAAGTTTGGAGCCCTCCAGCCGGTTGCCGTCGTGCAGCGAGATCGTGTTGTAGTACAGCGCTACGCGCTTGTCCGGCAGCGCCGTGCGTTGCTTCCACCATGCTTGCAGCACATCGCCGTCGGAGTGAATCGGCGTCTCGTCGAAGGCGCGCATCGACACGCGTGCGTGCGTGTTATCGAACGGCGTGATGCCCTGCACGTTGAAGTTGTCTTTGACTTCCTGCATGAAGTTGTCGAAGTGCCCGTCGTGATTCATCGCGAGCTTCGGCGTGAAGCCGAGATTCTTCAGATCGCTCATCACGTAGCACTGAGGGCCGGCCGGGTCGTACAGCGCCTTGTGCGTCGGCTGGCCGCAACCCGCGCGCAACACGCGAATGGCCGCCGGGCCGCTATAGCTCGCCGCCGAGTTGAAGTTCTTGAAGACGAAGTCGAAGCGCGAGAGCAGCGGCTGATTGTCGAGGTTGTCGACGTCGAGGTCGTCCTGCGCAAGCGAGCAGATGTGCAGAAAGATGATGTCGAAGTCCGGCCCTGCCCCCGCTTGCGCGGGCAACGTAACCGAGCGGGACAGCTCGCGTGCGTAAAACGAGTTGAGCGCCGCGTTCGGGTTCGCACCCGGCGGCACGTCGCCGTCGCCCACCACCACGTCGTTTGCGCTGCCACCGGCGGCCCCTCCACCTGCCGAGGAACCGGCGGCCACCGCCGTGGTGTCGCCCTGCGCTGCGACCACCGGCGCCACCGAGACCAGCGTGCCCACACGCAGTACCCCCGGCACGATCAACAGCGCCAGCAGCACGAACGTGGTCACGCGCACCCATCGATTCACAATCCAGTACGCCAGCACCAGAATCGCGAGCAGCAGCCAGTCGCGGGTGGACACGAACCGGCCCAGCAATTCGATGATGTACGAGAAGCGGAATTGCAGCAGTGCGGGCAGTTGCTCGATGAACCGCGCAAACGGCGGCAGGTTCGAGTCGTAATACAGCAGACCGGCACCGACCGGCACGGCGATCACCTGTCGCAGAATGCGCGCCCAGCGCGGGCGCAGGCGAATGGCCAGCAGCACGGCGAAGATGAAATTCGGCACCACGTGAAAGCCGATGATGCCGGCCCACAGCAGCACCAGTTTCAGGATGAAGTAAAGATTCCAGATGCCCATTGTCAGGTTCCGTCCCTAGGTTCTTTCTTCGCTCGATTACGCATGGATTACGGCTGGATTGCGCCCGAATTACGCCTGCGGTGTGCGCTGCTGCGAGCGCGTTCGCGCGCCGCGCAACCGGTTCTGCCAACGCGTCACGAGCTTGCCCAGCAAGTAATTCGCCAGCACCTGATAGCCGCGCAGGCCCATCGCCAGCATTTCGAACAGCGCCTTGATCGGTTCGTCGCGGGTGCGCTCGGCGTCCCAGTCGCGCCACGCGTCGGCACGCCCGAACGTAAATTGCACAAGATGCTTGTCCTGCTCCGCCGTGAGCGGCATGAACGACAGGAAGAGATCTTGCGAGAGCGAGTTCACCACGCTCACCGGAAACCCGTATTCGTGCTCGCCGCGCGACAACGCCACCTGTGCCTCGGTACCCACCGGCAAATCCAGCGTGACGGGCATACGCAGCGCCAGCCCGCCGCCTGAGAAGTCGCGCGTATGGCATGCGAGGGTTCGGCCATCGGGCAGATACAGCACAGCCGGAATGCTCATGGTCACGCGGTGCGTGCGGCGCACCTGCCGCACTTCGGTCGCCACGGCCACCGCCGCCCCCAGCACCGCCAGATTGAACATCACCCACGCCAGATTGAAAACCAGCGCACCGGTCTCATGCGACGGGCCGTAGAAGAAACGCAGGATGCCCGCGAGAAAACCGAACAGATTGAACCCGAGCAGCACCATGTACGGCTTCGAAATGCTCCAGTCGAAGAAACTCTGCTCGATCAACCCGCCCTTGGCCGTCACGTTGAATTTGCCGTAACGCGGGTTGATGAACGCCACCGTCGTGGGCAGCGCCACGTACCACGCCAGCACCGCTTCGTAGACATCCGACCAGAACGAATGGCGGTATTTGCCCTGAATGCGCGAGTTGGCGATGTTGGCGTGGGCGATATGCGGCAGCACATACGCGCAGATGCTGAGCGCCGCCGCCTGCACGATATGCAAACCGAAGAACAGGTAGCAGATCGGTGCCAGCAGGAACACGATGCGCGGAATGCCATAGAAGAAGTGCAGCATCGCGCTCGCATAGCAAATGCGCTGACCGAACTTCAGCCCGCGGCCGAACAGCGGATTGTCCACGCGGAAAATCTGCGCCATGCCGCGTGCCCAGCGAATACGCTGCCCCACGTGACCCGATAGCGATTCGGTCGCCAGACCGGCTGCCTGCACCACCTTGAGATACACGGTATTCCACCCGCGCCGGTGCATCTTGAGCGCCGTGTGGGCGTCTTCGGTCACCGTCTCGACGGCCACGCCGCCGACTTCGTTGAGTGCGGTACGGCGCAGCACGGCGCACGAGCCGCAGAAGAACGCCGCATTCCAGAAGTCGTTACCGTCCTGCACGATGCCGTAGAACAAGCGTCCTTCGTTAGGCACCGCCCCGCGCGTAGCGAGGTTGCGCTCGAACGGATCGTCCGAGAAGAAGTGGTGAGGCGTCTGCACGAGCGAGCAGCGCGGATCCTTCAGAAACGACCCCATCGTCGTCTGCAAGAACGAGCGCACGGGGATGTGATCGCAGTCGAAGATCGCGATGAAATCACCCCGCGTCTTGCCCAGCGCGTGATTGATGTTGCCCGCCTTGGCATGCTTGTTGTCCGGGCGGGTGACGTAATGCACGCCCGCCTGCGCGGCGAACTCGCGCATTTCCTCGCGTTTGCCGTCGTCGAGCAGATAGATGTTGAGCTTCTCGGGCGGCCAGTCGATGCCACACGCCGCGTAGACCGTCGGGCGCACCACGTCGAGCCCTTCGTTGTAAGTCGGGATATAGACGTCGACCGTGGGCCACTCGCGCATGTCGGCGGGCAGCGGTGTCATGCGCCGCTGCAACGGCCAGATCGTCTGAAGATAGCCGAACAGCAGAATCAGCCACGTGTACATTTCCGCCGCGACGAGGATGTAGCCGACCGAAGCCTCCGCCACGGTATCGAACGCCAGCGACTGGGTCAGGCGCCACCACACATAGCGCACCGTCGAGATGAGCGACAAGCCGATCAGCACCAGCACCGAGTACTGACTGTCGAGCCGGCGGAACACCAGTGCGAGCGTCAGCGTGCAGATCGAGAACAGCAATTGCTCGAACGGATCGAACGGCGTCGTCACGATCCAGAGCACCCCGAACAGGCCGAGCAGCGCCACGATGGCCGACGTCAACCGCCACTGCATCACCTTTTCGAGCTGCTTGTCGAAACGGTGCGCCAGCTGCGCGGGCGTGTCGGGCGGAATGCCGAACAGCGTTTGCACCAGCCACAGCCGGAAACGCTCGTTGTTGTTGCGAAACGCGAGCCACGCCACATAGGGCGGGAACGCCGGGCGCTGATCCGCGCACCGCCACAGCAACGCCCGGACAAGTTGCCAGAAGGTGGCATCGGCCGGTACCCCGACGCGACGCGTCAGACGCTCGTTGCCCCACGCGAAAGCCCGGCCGAAATAGTCGGCCCTGCCCTTGCGCGCCGGCTGAAACAGGATGCGCAGCCACCAGTCGCGCCATTGATCGAGCTGGCGCACGTCGAGCCGCATGGCAAGCCGTGCGATGACGTGGTCGGCCATCTGCGACACCCGCAGTTGCTGACGCGGCGAACGCAGCGTGGCCGCCAGCACCCACTGCATGAGCCCCGGTTCGCGCCCGTCTGGGCGGCGCGGCAGGTGCAGGCGAATCGCGAGCGTCTCGCGCCCCAGCCGGAACAGCGTTTGCAGAGCGTCGCTGATCATGGCGAGCCCTCCTGCGCACCATCGCTCGCACGCGCCGTTGCCCGCAGCAGCCATGCCGCAAGGTGCAGGATATCGAGCGCCGCCTGCGAGCCTTCGCCGTGCGTGAACAACGGCAAGCCGCCAGCGGCGGCCGTGCCGACCGCATCGTCCCGGTGAATCCGCACCGGCACGATCGCGTCGCCGCCACGCGACTGAATCATCTGCATCAGGTCAGTGCCCAGCGCCGAGTTGGCCGCGGCAAAATTCGCCACCATCTGACACCCGGGACCGCCCGCGCTCATCAGATCGGGTTGCGTGACATAGCCGGTGGTCGTGACGGGCACGACGCCGAGCACCAGATCGGCCGCCGCAATGGCCGCCTGCGCCGTCACCCCCGGCAGGCGCGCCGTATCGATCAACACCCGGGTGCCATCGGGCAGGCCGAGTGCATCGAGTTGACGGCGCAGCCCGGCCGGCTCGCGGCGCGACCATTCACCGAACGCAGCGATTTGCGCAGCGCACGCCCGGCCTGCGGGCAGAAACGGCACTTTGGCCGGCGTCTCGGATAGCAACGAACGCCAGCCCGCCGGCGCTTCGCCCAGCGTCAGCACGCCTTTTTCGCTTGCCGCGCTCAGTCCCAGCAATGCGCCGAGACTGTTCTGCGCGTCCAGTTCGACGACAGCGACCGGGTGTTCGCCCTGCGCGAGCTGGGCGGCGAGGTGAGCCGTCACCGTACTGCGACCGGCACCGCCCGCGCTGGAAACGACGGTGATGAGCGTCAGCATGCCGCCTCCTTTGCCGGGCCGGGTGCCCGGTTGGCCGCCGCGATGCGCAGAGCGATGTCGGTAACGAAATTGGCCATGGCTCAATAGCTCCAGATCGGGCGCACCGGCGACGGCGGCATCGGCACATCGCCGCGACGCGCATCGAAGTGATAGCGCATATAGAGGAGGAAGCGATTTGGCGCGTAGTAATCCGAGCGCTCGAACTGCACCTGTCCGCCGACCACCCAATGGCGGTTGATCCAGTATTCTGCGCGCCCCAATATCGAGAAGCCCACGCCGAAGCCACCGCCCGAGCCGTAAGTCAGGTTACCGCTGGCGGCCTGAATGGCGCCGTCGGTCGGGAAGTACGGCATCGACTTCTCCTGACTCTGCGAGAACGAGACCGAGCCGCGCAGGTAGTACGACCAGCGCTGCGTGCGGCCATACCATTCGAGCGGCAGTGTGAGCGAGACGTAGGTCTGAGGGCTGTAGTAACCGCCCATGCCGTACGTGTAGAAGCGTTCGTTCTGCGCGTAGCTGTCGAAGAACAGCGTGAGGCCGGTGTTCATGCGCATGTCGCGCTTGTAGATCAGCGGCAGATCGACACCCGCGCGCGCCGACACTTCGGAGTTGTTCAGCACGTTCTCGCCGGTGAGCCGCGCGACGCTCGCTTCGCCGAACACGCCCCACTTCGCGAAGTCGCGCGAGGCGTGGAAGGTAATGGCATCGCGGCGCACGCCGCCCCATTTGGCGTCGCCGAAAATCTCCGGCAACGGCAGATACGACCCCGCATACGACACCATGCTGCCCGTGACCGGCCGGCGCGACACGTCGACCCAGTAGTTGTAGCGGCCGAGATTGCCGAACAGCCGGACGCCACCAGTCACGTAAGACACCGGGAAACCGATCGGCGTGTGCCCGATGTCGGCACGAATCCAGTCGTTCTCGTAGCCCAGCATCAGCGCTTGCCCGTGCGCCTTTTGCCGCTTGCTGCCGTAGTCGGTCAGCAGCCCCGGATTCGCGTTGCGGAACGGCGTATTCCTCAGCAGCGGCAACGTGCCGATCTCGGACGTGCCGTTGAGCGGCAAGTCGCCGGAATCGGCGCTGACGTAGTCGGTCTGCGCGAACACGTGACCGTCGTAACCCACGGCGTACTGACCGTATAGCGGCACGGCGCGCGCATTGAACATCGAGATGCCGCCGTCGCCCTTCTTCGTATCGATTTCGTAACCGGCCGCCACGTAACTGTTGCGCCGCGATTCGAGCGAATCGATGCCCGACTCCGCCGACGTCATGCCGTCGTAGCCCGGCAATGCCCCCTGCACGATCTCTTCCTTACGGGCTTCGTCGTACCAGCCCTTCGCCTCGTTGTAGTGGCGCTGCGACTGCGCAATGCGCCCACGCTGCACCGTCACGGAGGGGTTGTCCGGGAATTGCGTGCGCAGTTTGTCGTTCAGGGCGATGGCCTCGTCGTAGCGTTCCATCGCCGTCAAACGGCGCACGGCGGCGAGTTGCGTCCAGACGTCATCGGGCGGGGCCTCGGCCAATGCGCGGTCGAGTTCTCGATTCGCGGCGTCGTCGTCCTGCATTTCGTAAAGCACCCGAACCAGCGACAACCGGGCGTCCTGATTGGTCGGGTCCTGCCGGATCTGGTCTTCGGCGATCTTGCGCGCCTCGTCAAAGCGCCGTTCGTCGAAATAGATATCGCCCAGCGTCGACAAGGCGCGCTTGTCGGGCGGGTTGCGGGCGAGCAATGGTTCGAGTGCTTTTTGCGCAGTATCGAAGTCGCCGAGTGCGCGCGCACGGTCCGCCGTACGCAAGGCCAGACGGTCCTGCAAGTCTTGCCACTCCTCGCGCTGATCGGCGCCCAGCGTTGCCGGGTCGATACTCGCGAGAAACGGGCCGAGTTCGGTATCGCGCTCGGCGGTGTTGAGCAATTCGGCGTAGCGCAGTTGCGCATCGGGTTGGGGCTTGTCGGCATGTGCCGCCAGCCACTCGCGCATGAGCGCCAGCCCCTGTTCGGGTTGTCCGGCCGCAACCCGTGCCCGGGCCACTTCGCCGATCAACTCGGGATCGTCGCCGGCCATCGACAGGGCCTCGCGGTATTGGCGCTCGCTCTCGTCGTCGTTGCCGGCGGCGTGAGCTTCGCGCGCGAGCCGTGCGGCGTCGCGAATCGCGAGGGTCGTCTGAAGGCGGCGAATCGACGGCGACGCGTCGGCAGCGGGGATTTGGGCCAGTGCCGCGCGCGCCCCCGCTTCGTCGTCGATCACATTCAGGTAGATCGCCGTCGCGTAATGCATCTGCGCATTGTCGTCGGCAGAGAGCGTCTGTCGCAGCCCCTCGGCCATGACTTCGCGACCGATCTGCGGCAGGCGCAGCTTGCGATACAGACTGGCGAGCGAATAGCGCGTCCACGCGTTGGTCGGATCGAGCGCCACGGCGCGCTCAAGCGCCGCCAGCGCCGGGCCGTTGTGACCTTCGGCGATTTGTCGCTCGGCGTCGTCGGACAGCGCGGCCGATTCGGCCTTGTCGAAACGTGCGGCGTCTTGCGGAAAGCGCCGACGCAGGTCGCCCAGCAATGTCGCGAGTTCGGTACGTCGCTGCTGCCGCGAGTACAACGTGATCATGCCCCGCAGCGCCGTGTCGTTGTCGGGCTCGATCTTCAGGGCCTGCTGGAACAGGCGCTCAGCATCGTCGTCGCGCTTGGCGTCGAGGGCGATGTCGCCAAGCAGCGCCAGCCCGTCCGGGTTAGCCGGGTCGGCAGCCAGCGCGCTGCGCACCAGCCGGTCGGCGTCATCCAGCCGCCCCGCATCACGGGCATCGCGAGCGTCGGACATCGCGCCCCAGAACTGCGACGTTTTGAGCAGGCTGCGCCATTTGCCGGCGTTATCGGGGTCTTTGCGCATCGCCTGTGAGAACAGGTCCTGTGCGGCCTTGTGATCGCCCTGCCGCATCTTCACGAGGCCGAGTGATCCGAGCAATTCGCCATCGTTGGGGCGCTTGGCGCGCGCCGCATCGAGTGACTTCTGCGCGTCGCCAAGTCGGCCTTGATCAAGCGCTGCGATGCCTGCCTGACGCGCCTTGTAAGACGGGTCGTTGAGCATGCGCTGGCGGGCGGCCTGCTGCGCCCCGAGCTTGTCGTAGGCGGCACGGATATCGGCGTCGTTCGGTGCCAGCGCGAGATAGCGCTGATAGAGCGGCAGCCACGCGAGGTTGCCGTCCGCCTTGGACAACCCCTTCTGCCAGAGCGGCAGCAATGCGTTCAGATCGGCGTCGGGGCGCGCAGCCAGTTCGGCCACCATTCGGGTGCCGGCCAACCGGCTCGCCGGGCGATCGATCAACAACTCGGCCAGCGACTGCGACGCGCGGGTGTCGTCGGGCGAGGCCTTCGCGAGATTCGCCAGCCCCTGCTGGGCGGCCGGCCAGCCATTGGTGGCGTTGGCCTGCGCGCGGTAGTACTCCACGCCCAGATCGCCCGTCGGCGGACCATCGGGGAAGAGTGCCTTGTACTCGGCAAACGCGGCATCGGCCTGACCGCTGCGTTGCAGCAGGCGAGCACGGGCAATACGCGACTTGTCGGTCGTATTGATGCGGATGACGTCGGCGAGCGCCTTGGTGGCGGGCGCGTTCGGGTAGCGTGCACGCAAGCGCTGCAATGCCTTGTTCGCCTCGACCGGATGGCCCTCTTCGATGTCGATCTGGCCGAGCATCGAGAGCGCATCGGGTTGATCGGGCTGCACGAGCAGCGCCTTTTCCAGCGCCGCACGCGCCAGATCGTTGCGATGACGCGCATGCCAGAGCGTCGCGCTGGAAAGCAAGTTCCGGACGTCTCGATTGGCCGCCACCGGCGGCGTCTTGCCGGGATTGTTCGGCGCCGGGGCCGGTGCTGAAGACGGCGCAGCTCGCACGCCGGCATCTGCCGCCATCAGCAGACAGGCCAGACAGGCAGAGCGAATCAGCGTGTCGCGCAAGCGCCCTCCCATGGCAATTGCAGCGTGCCGTCGGCCGCAAAACGGAAATGCCCGGCCTGCCAGCCAAGACCGAACAGCGTGAGCACCGCGCTGTAATAACCCGCAGGCGACTGAGCGTTGAGCGATTGCACACGCGCGATCTGGGCTTGCGCACCGGCCGTGTCGCCAACCGCCTGAAGCAATGGCACGAGCGCCGCCGAGAAGCCGCTGGGGCCATCCTGTTTCGCGGTGCCGTCTCGCGTATTGACGCGCTCGGGCGGTGCCCCATGCGTGGCGACGTACTTCAACATGCCGCCGAACGTGTTCTGTAACGCGCGAAAATCATCGCTGCCCGGCGCCAGCATGCCCGCCCACAGATACACCCGGATGGCGTTGTAGCTGCCCTCGCCCTGCGTTTCCGGATCGATCTGAAAACCGTGCCCCGTGCGGTACATCGCCCATTCGGGCGCGAAGCCCAGCGGCGGTGCCGTCAGCGTGATCTGCTTGAGCGACGAGGCAATCAACTGGGGCCAGCCGCTGTCGGGGAACAGGCCCGCAAGACGGCGCACGACCTGCATCGGCACGTAGCTCGGGTTAAGCCGCCACAAGTCCTTTTCGGGATGAAAGCCGACCGGCGCGGGTAAGAGCGTGCGGCCGAGGCCGGGCACAAAATCGGTTTCCTCGGTCGCAATGCGTCGCGCGACGAGCGCCCCGAGGGCGGTGTACCGGCGTACGCTCCACAGGCGTCCCGCCTCGCCGAGTGCGTAGGCAATCCACATGTCGGCGTCGCTGGCGGGGTTGCTGTCGAGCACGCCCCATTGGCCGTCGTCCTTCTTGCCCCAGAGCCATGCGGGCAAGTGAGCGGTCAGGTCGCCCTGCGCGAGATTGTTGATGGTCCAGTCGACGACCTTGTCGAACGTGGCACGGTCGTTGGCAATGAGCGCGAACATCAACGCGTACGCCTGCCCTTCCGAGACCGTGCGTTGATCGGTCATGCTGTGATCGACCACGCGGCCGTCGTCGGACAGGAAGCCGGCTTTGAAGCGCGTCCATGCGGGCCAGTCGACCGGCGGGCAAGCGCGCAGCGCGGCGCCCGCAATACCGGGCAACACCGCGGGTAACACCGCTGGTAAAGCCGCGGGCAACATCGCGGGCAACGTCGTGAGCGCGCGCAGCACGGCGCGACGGCGCCGGCCGTGGGCTTCGGCGCGTTTCATTTACTTCTCCAGCCGGCGTGCGGCGCGGCGTTGCAACCACCCGAAGCATTTGAGTGCGATCGCAAACGCCGCCAGCAGCGCCGCGATACCCACAAGAATCGGATGGCTCGAGAGGTGGTAGCGAATACGCGTCCACCAACTCACGTCGCCGACAAAATACGTCTGCCCCAGCCGGAACGACTCGACGCGCGAGCCATTCACTACCGCGAGGTCGCCATGAATCGCGGCGCGTTGCACGTCGTCGTCCACCATATCGACCACGCCGAGCAGCGCCTTGTTGCTGGTCGCATTGATCGCCACCACCGAACGCGACGCGCTCACCGGCGACTCGAAACCGACCAGCGCCGCGAGCGGTCCATCGGATTGCGCATCCATGCGTGCCGGGCCGACGCGGCTGGCCGCCAGCGCCGAGCCCGTGGCGCCATCGCCGCGATAGCCCTGCCCCTGACTCGTCATCAGGCGGCGCGATTGGTCGATGAGCAGCGGGAAGCCCTTACCCCACTTCGCCAGCAGATCGCCCGCGTCCTTGCCGCCCACGATCAGCAGATCGCGATCCTTGAAGCGATCGGTCTGCGTGGTATCGAGCACTTCGAAACGATCGGCATAGACACCGGTCGAGCGGCCAAACTGACCGAGCGTCGTGAACACAGTTTCAAGCTCGGACGCATCGGGCGTCTTCGATGTGATGATGGCCGTCTGCGCCAGATCGGCGTATTTGGTGAACGGGAAACCGCTGCCGACAAAGAAGCTTAGATTCGGCATCTCGGCGTAATGCGGCAACCCGCTGAAGTCGATGGTCGAATCGGCGTCGATGGCCGAGCGCGCGGCGTTGGTGATCGTCTGCGCGCAAATGCCTTCCTTGTGCGGTTCCATGGCGAACTGGAACGACAGCGAATTGCGCGAAGCCACCTGAAACGCGGGGATCCGCACGTCCTTGCGATCGGCCATGGTGCCGTCGGACAGCAGCTCGACCAGCATGTGGCTCTTGTCGTTGCTCGCGCCCGCCGAGCGCAGCCGGTAAGCACGCACGAACTGGTCGTTGATGGCCACGCTCATCGACGAGTCGTCGGGCTTCACTGGCGGCGTATAGCGATACTTGAGATCGAGCGGCACACCCGTGTTCTGCCACGTCAGCAGGTCGGCCGGGAGATTGAGCTGAATGCGGATCGGCCACGGCATATAGCCATTGCCTTGCAGATCGGCCGGATTGTCGACCAGTTCGCCCAGCTTGACCGGACGGTCCGTGCGCACCCAGCGCGGTGCGTCGTAAGCCGGACGCGGCGGCAGCGGTTCGAGCGCCGTGATGCGCGCCGATTCGCCGGAGAGCGCGGCGCGGCCGGAGACCAGCGCCAGCGCGGCCGTCTCAAGATCCTTCGCGTCACGCCCCTGAATGACCAGCAGTTTGAGCGACGGATTGTTCGGGTTCGACATCATGCGCAACGTCGGCGCGTCGACCGTCGGCAGATTCAGCGCGGCCGGGCGCGTGTCGTTGGTCGCAAAGACGATCGCATGCTTGGCAGGCAACTCGTTGATGTCGACCGGGAAGCGCGTGCGGCGATAGTCGCCCAACGCACCCGCCCATGAGGCAACCACACCGGCAGCATGCACGACCGCCAGCGACGGCGGCGCGCCAAACATGAACGGGATCGAAAGATCACGATTGTCGTGACGATCGAAGAACGGCGTGGGCAGTGTCGAGAGGTCGTTGCGCAGCGTCAGCGGCTGCGTGCTCGTGACCACCTCGCTTTGCGGGCTGATGTCGGCCCACAGGCTGGAGTGCATCGGATCTTCGCACTCCATCGTGTAGTGGCCGATGAGCACGAGCCGCACGCGGTTGAAACCGGAGAGCAAACGCGGGTCGAGCGGGATCTCGCGCACGAGATTTTTGCCGCCGTCCTGCTTGTTGAATGGCAGCGTCGCGATCAACTCTTCGTTGAGATATACCTTGAGTTGCGAGAGATCGGGAATCAGTGCGGGCGAGTAGGTGTAGCGAAGTCGAAGCAGTGCCGACGCGACCGTCTGATCGAGTCGAATGCCGAAATTCACGTCGCCCGAACCTTCCGTGCCGCGCAGGCGCAAGCCGGTACGTTGCCCGAGCTGGGCGAACGTGACCGTGCGCTCGCTCGTTCCCGGCGCCGGTGGCGCGAGTACGAGCGGCACTGCCGAAGCGTCGGCGGCCGCCACTGCCCCTGAGGCCGGGGCTGGCGGCGATGCCGTACTCGTGGGCGTTGGGGCGTTTTTACCCCGCGTTGCCGGTGTTACGGTGGGTGCCGCTCCCGCAAGCGTGATTCCACCGGGATCCATGGTTGCCAAGACGAGCAGACCGATGGTTGAGACTTTCCAACGAAGCGACCAAGACCGACGAAGTTGCATGTTAGATGCCTCATCTGTTTCTTGTTCTGTGATCGCCAATTCACAACGAGCCTCGCCCGATCGACCCGACGTCTCACCACGTCGTTTTTCGAACAATCCACCTACCACGGATTGCCAGGGTCTTGGCGGGACAGCGCAGCCCGTCTTTCTGGAAATGGCACGTTGCGTCATGCTAGCCTGCCTCGGTGCCGGTTACAAGCTGGCGTCACGCCAAAGGTGTCGTGTCGCGGGCACAGCGCTGGTCATCGCGGCCGACCGGTCGCCGTGGCAATTGCGGTTCTCGCAATGCACCGTATAGAATGCCCCGCATGAGCCAGATCGATACTTCGCCCTCCACTGCAATGTCCGATGCGGCCGATGCGCTGATCGAGCGTCGCAATCCGTCCGACATCGACCGGCTGCGCGAGACGATCGGGTTCGACGTGCTGCCCGCCTATCGCGACGAGCAGGCCGTTGTGGGCGCTCAGCAAGCCCGCGCCCGCTGGCCGCATCTGGTGGCCTTCGCCGATTCGCGTGCGGGCTGATCCGACATGCGAGACGCTTCCATCGTTGCCGCGTTCGATTTCGACGGCACGATATCCACGACCGACAGCCTGCGCGTCTTCGTACGCCGCACGGTAGGCACCCCCCGCTTCGTACTCGGGGCCCTGCTCGCGTCGCCGTGGCTCATCGGCGCTGCACTTCATCTGATCGATCGCGGCACGGCTAAGGCGCATTTTCTTCGCGCCGCGCTTGGGGCACGTCCCCAGACACAACTCGACGCAGAAGCCAAACGCTTCGTCGCCGACGGCTTGCCCGCGCTGGTGCGCCCCGAGATGCTCGCCCGTGTGCGCCAGCATCGTGCGATGGGGCATCGCGTGGTGCTGGTGAGCGCATCACCCAGCCTTTATCTGCGTCCGTGGGCCGCGTCCGTCGGCTTTGACGCCGTATTGAGTACCGAGCTGGCGTTCGATACCAATGGCCGGTTCGCCGGTGACTTCGCCAAGCCGAACTGCTGGGGACCGGAGAAGGTACGCCGTCTGGAAGCTTGGTGGGGCAATGCACCGCCACGAGTCCTCTTTGCCTACGGCGACAGCCGCGGCGACAAAGAGATGGCCGAGCGTGCCGACCACGCGTGGATACGCGGGCAAGGCAAACTCATGCCGCTCATGGACGACGACACGCCGCGCGGCGTGTCCTGAGCGCGTCACCGTTCCCCTACGCGCCCGCCCATGCCGACAACACCCGAACCCGGCCGCCGCGTCGCGTGGATTTCACGACTGGCGCGGCTCGAGCCCGTTGCCTTTTCCCGCTGGGACGCCCTGCATGCGGCATTGTCCGTCGCCATTCCCACGGTCGTGGGGGTTGCGATCGGACAAGGCGCCAACGCCTCGCTGTTCGCACTGGGCGCCCTGCCCGCCATCACCGGCGACCGCACCGGCCCATATCGCGCCCGCGCCCGTTCGATTCTGCTGACCGTGGCGACCGGTGTCGCCGGGTTCTACGCGGGCATGCTCATCCACAATGTCGGCTTGCAGAGCCATTGGCTTGCGCATGTCTTGCTGCAAGTGGCGATTCTGCTGCTGAGCTTTATCGGCACGTTCGGTAATGTGGCGTCCGCCGCGACGCTTCAAGGGGCGGTCTATCTGATCGTCGGCTGGGGGCTCGCGCTGCCGCCGCCCGAGTGGCGCGCGCCGTTGCTGCTGGCGGCGGGGGGCGTCTTCAGCGTGATGCTCATGGCGATTCACTGGTTGCGGCATCCCGGCGCTGCCGAGCGCGACGCCGTGGCCGCCATCTATCAGCAACTGGCCAACGTCCTCGACGCGAGTGGCACGCCTCGCGTACGGCTCGCGCGGCGTTCGCTGGAAAATGCGATTGCGGCGGCCTACGACACCTTGCTCACAGCCAGTGCCAGCACCACCAGCGGTTGGGAAGTGCTGGAGCGGCGCGCGGCCCAGATATTGGCCGCAGAACCCGTCACGGCGGCCGTGATCGGACTGGCGCAGAGCGGCCAGCCGTTGCCGGCCCCGCTCGGCCGTGCCCTTTATGCGATGGCGCGCAGCATTGCCGGCGACCGGCCGGTCAACGTGAGTGCTGCGGCCGACACTGCCACCGACAACCATGCCCCCACGCTCGCCGCTGCGCTGCATCGCGCCGAACCTCTGCTGACGGGCACCGTTCACGCTGCCGAGCCGCCGCTCGTAGCACTTGCGCGCCATCAGGCGCGGGCGCCCGCCCATCCACGCTGGATGCCGAAGTGGCCGTGGCCCGATGTATGGCGCTATCTCGTGCGCATCGGGCTGTGCGTGCTCGCGGCGCAGATCTTCATCGCCGTGGCCGAATTGCCGCGCTCGTATTGGGTGCCGCTGATCGTCGTGGTGATCTTCAAGCCCAACTACGGCTCGGTGTTTGCGCGCGCGCTGCAAAGCGGCGTGGGCAGTATCGTCGGGGTCGCGCTGTCGGCGGCGGTCGTGGCGATCGACCGCAACGGTCTGGTGAGCTTCGCCGCGTTGATTCCCCTCGCGGCGTGTCTGCCGTGGGCCCTGCGTCGCAACTACGGGTTGTTCAGCGCGCTGTTGCTGCCGATTCTCATGCTGGTGATGGGGGCGTTGCAGCCGGGGAGTCAGGACATTGCGCTCGCGCGGTTCATCGACGCCGTGGCCGCGTGCGGCATCGTGCTGCTCGTGGGCTACCTGCCGTGGGCGAAGTGGGAACGGCGGCAGTTGGACGAACGGGTTGCCATCGCGCTCGACGCGCTGGGCCGCTATGCCGCGCTGGCCGATACACGTGATGCCGATGCCGCGTTTGCCGCCAGACGTGCCACTTACAAGGCGCTCGACGATGCCCGCGTTGCGTTGCAACGTGCGATGTCCGAGCCGCCGCTGGTGAGCCGCCGTGCCGCGCGCTGGTGGCCGGCGCTCGTGTCGCTGGAGCGCGTGGCCAATGCGATCACCGATACCGTCCCGCACGGCGACGATCACGACGCGACAGTGCATCCGGCGGCGGCCGTGCTCACCCATATGGCGGCGGCACTTCGCCACGGGGGGCCGGCACCCGACCTGCCTGCGGCGCCTGTGCCGGGTATCGACCGAATGCTCGACGAGGCGCTGCGCGAGGCCATCGGGTTGCTGTTTACCGCGCCGGCGGACGAGAAATCCGCAGCCTGAGCCGAAGACGCCGTGGCGTCGCTTTGCCCGGCGAATCGCCAACGCAGGCATAATGCGCACTTCCGGCGCGTACCTGCGTGACCTCTGAAGGCGCTCGTGCGATGTTCCACAGCGCCCTCCGACACCCCCGCCGCACCCCACCACGCGCCGCCACGCTTTTCAGAAGACTACGCATGAACACTACCCCGACGCTCGCCTGGACCGAAGACGGTCGCCCCGTCACCGCCCGCTGGCGCTCCGAAGCCGGCGTGATGCCGCCGCGCCGCGTCGAAGTCGTCGACGACACCGTCAATGCCGACGATGCCTACCACCTCGCCTGCGGCGGTACCGCCCTGCTGTATCGCGGCGATTACCAGAACGCGCGTCAGCTGATGCAAGCCATGGCGCGCCGCGTCGACCGCCCTGCACACCGCCCGCGCCGCAAGCCGTCGACCAAGGATGCGGCGCCCGTCGTCGCCAGCCCCGCCGATGCGTTCCATAAGCACCGCATGGCGCAGGCCCAGCGCGCCCGCATTCTGGGCATGGTGCTGATTCCCCTCGACGCCGATTACGGCATTCCGCTGCGCCGCGCGCCCGACGTGCGCGAAGCGTGTGCCGAAGCCTGGGGCGCGCCTGACGAACAGCCGTCCGTAGCGTCGCTGCGTGAAGTGCTCGGCTTGATCGGTGCGCATGAGTGGCGCAAGAAAGGCGTGGCAATCCCTGCGCTGGGTAACACCATTCACCCGTGGTACGGCGTGTTCTCGCCGGTGCGTGGCGAGTATCTTCAACTGATCGAACAGGCACCGCTGCCGAACACGACGCTCGCGTTCGACATCGGCACCGGTACCGGCGTGATTGCTGCATTGCTGGCACGCCGTGGCGTGCAGCAGGTCATCGGCACCGATCGCGATCCGCGCGCACTGGGTTGCGCACGCGAGAACATTGCGCGTCTGGGGCTGGAGCGTTCCGTGAAGATCGCCAATGTCGATCTGTTCCCGGAAGGCCGTGCGCCGCTGGTCGTCTGCAACCCGCCGTGGCTGCCGGCCAAGGCCAATGCGCCGATCGAGCATGCCGTCTACGACCCGGACAGCCAGATGCTCAAGGGCTTCCTGAACGGGCTCGCCGCGCATCTGAGCCCCGGCGGCGAAGGCTGGCTGGTGTTGTCCGATCTGGCAGAACATCTGGGGCTGCGCACCCGCGAGACCCTGCTGTCGTGGATTCACGGTGCTGGTCTGGTCGTGCTGGCGCGTCACGATATCCGCCCGAAGCACCCCAAGACTGCCGACGCCAACGATCCGCTGCATGCGGCACGCCGCGTCGAAGTGACGTCGCTCTGGCGTCTGGGCGTTCGTCCGGCCTGAGTGTGATCCTGCCCGAGTCAACGAGACCGGGCATGTCATCAAAGCGCGGGCGTGACGATCAGGGCGCTGGGGGAGTCTTCAGCGACTGAAGATAAGCGGCAGCCCCATCGCCGGCCACGCACGCGCTGGCAAAACAAGCTGTGAGGAGATAGCCCCCCGTGGGGGCTTCCCAGTCGAGCATTTCTCCCGCGCAGAACACCCCCGGCAATGCACGCACCATCAGGTGCTCGTCCAGCGCTTCGAGTCGAACGCCGCCGGCGCTGCTGATGACTTCCGCAATCGGCCGTGGTCGCAGTAGCGTCAGAGGCAATCGTTTAATACCGGCCGCGAGCGCCGCCGGATCGCTGAACGTCTCGCGCGGCAGACACTCGCGCAACAATCCCGCCTTTACCCCCGCAATCCCCAGCCGGCTTTGCAGATGGCTCGCCATCGAGCGCGAGCCACGCGGGTGCGCCACTTCGTCGGCAACGCGTTGTGGCGTCCAGTCGGGCAGCAGATCGAGAAACACCTGCGTACCCTGCGTCCCGTCTGTCCCGTGGTTATTCAGAATCGCGTCGCGAATGGGGGCCGACAACGCGTAGATCAGACTGCCTTCCACGCCATGCTCGGAGATCACGAACTCGCCTTGGCGCGTGGTGCCGTCCGGCAGCGTCATCGTCACCGACTTGACCGGTTCCCCCGCAAATTTGCTGCGCATGTGCGGCGTCCAGTCCGCTTCGAAGCCCATGTTGGCCGGCAGTAACGGGGCCACATCGACGTTTCGATCGCGCAGCCAAGGCACCCAAGCGGCGTCGGAGCCTAGTTGCGGCCAGCTCGCACCGCCGAGTGCCAGCACCACGGCGTTGGCGGTGACATGGCGCTCGCCCTCCGGCGTAGCGAAGCGAAGGCGTTGCGAAGCCTTCGCCGTGCTGTCGGGCACGTTGGGCACGTTGGGCACGTTGTCGGGCTGCCACCCCAGCCAGCGGTGCCGCACGTGCAGCCGCACGCCTGCGGCACGCAATCGCGCCAGCCACGCGCGCAACAGCGGCGCGGCTTTCATATCCACCGGAAACACGCGGCCGGAGGTGCCGACAAACGTGTCGATGCCCAGCCGGTGTGCCCACGTGCGAACGTCGTCGGCACTAAAGCGCCGCAACCATTGGCCGACCGCATCCGCGCGCGTGCCATAGCGCGCCACGAATGGCTCGGCGGGCTCGCCATGCGTCAGGTTCATGCCGCCTTTGCCTGCCATCAGAAACTTGCGGCCCACCGAGGGCATGGCGTCATACACGTCGACGCGAAAGCCCGCCGCCGACAACACCTCGGCCGCCATCAGCCCCGCCGGACCGGCACCGATCACGGCAACGTCGACTGTGCCTGCCGCTGCCGGTGCCGCAGCCGGTGCGGCTGGCACTGCGTCGGCAGGCTGCGGGCCGGAGGCAGTCGGAGAATCGGAGAGTGTCGTCGGGTCGGCAGGTACAGTCATGCGAAATCAGTGAGGTGGCGAGTGAAAGTGAAACGCGAAGTGCAAAGTACGAAGTACAGCGAAGGTCGGCATTGTCCCATACCGAACCCGTTCGCCGGGCGACGCGCGTCGCGTTACAATCGCTCCCCCGCCGTTGGTCCATCACGCTTCCCGCACCGGCTGCCCGTCGTTGCCGGATGTCATTGCATTCATTGGAGCCCCCAAATGTCGTCTGACGATCAAGCGTCCGTGGGACGTACCTCCTACGCCAGCTTCGCCAAGCGTTACTCCGAAATCGCCGTCTCCAAGCCCCACAACGCCTTGTACGAGCGCCCCGCCACGCGCGCATTGCTCGGCGCCGTTGCCGGATTGCGGGTACTCGACGCGGGTTGTGGCCCCGGCATCAACAGTGCGTGGCTGGCGGAGCAAGGCGCGACCGTACACGGCTTCGACGTCACGCCGGAGATGATCGAACTGGCTCGCGAGCGCTGTGCCGGCCTGCCGGCCACGTTCGAGGTTCAGGATCTGGGCGCGCCGTTCGCTGGCCTTGCCGACAACAGTTTCGACGCGATCGTGAGCGCGCTGGCGTTGGATTATGTGGAAGATCTGGCGCCGACGTTCCGTGAGTTTGCACGGGTTGCCCGGCCGGGCGCGACGCTGGTCTGGTCGATGGGGCATCCGATGCGCGACTGGATCGACGAGCGGCTGCGGCGCAACCGGCCCTACTTCGACACGACGAAGTTCGGCATGTACTGGAGCGGTTTTGGCGAGCCCAAGCCGTACGTCGAGTCGTACCGCCGGCCGTTGGCGGGCATTCTCAATGCGGCAGCAGACGCGGGCTGGCGAATCGAGCGCATGGTCGAGCCGCTGCCGTTGCCTGAAATGGCGGCGGTCGATAAGCGACTGTTCGACGAACTCTCAGAGTCGCCTGCGTTCATGTGTCTGCGGGCACGTCTGGGCGAATAACGATTGCAGGCCGTCCCCTGAGCGGGTGACGGCTTCCCAGCCTGATGCTGTGATCGATCAGCGCGATTCCGGTTGTTCGTCGCGGGCGCCCCAAGGGATGAGCATGGTGGCCATCAGGGTTGCGCCGACGATCACCGAAGCAACGCCGTAGTGGGCGATGTTGGGGAGATCGAAGAGCAGACCGTGGATCGTGGCGAACATACCGCCAAGCATCACGAACGCCGAGATAGCGGCAATGACGACGCGGGTATCGGAGCACATACGTCACCTCACAGCGAGTCCACGCCCGTTGCGAAGCGAAGAGGATCCGGCGACCGCGCGGCCCCGAGGGCAAGAAAGCCGATGCCGGGGAGTCGGTAATGTCGGAGGGCTTCGACGGCGTCCCTCGATTCCAGTGTAGGACGCGCCACGCCAAATAGTTAACCGCGCTGACGGCGACATCCAATGATTGGAATGTCGCCGGCCGATGTCGGGTCGGCCGCTACTGCCCTTGTTTCTCGCGTTCTTCGTCGCGTGGCCACGGCGTGAGCATGACGACGATGAAAAGGATACCGAACAGCACGGTGACAACACCGCCGTGCATCACGTGCGAGCGATCATAGAGAAGTCCGTGAATCGTGGCGAATGCGCCACCGAGCGTCATGAAGGCGGCGATAGAGGCAATAACGACGCGGAATTCGGAACCCATGGCGACTCCTTATGGTTATCGGCGATGCACCGCAGATGTCACGCTTTGAGCGGCAACACCAGTGTACGCCGAACCCGAAGGCAAGCCTATTGAGTCGTACGCCTATACAAATCCGAATTTGACGGGGATCAAGGTCACCGGCCGGCACTACCGTTGGCGACCTTGCCGGGCGCGGCTGCCGAACCGTCATCCGCGCCGCCATCCGCGCTCGGAGGCGAGCGCGATGACGGGAGCAGTCTACCGCCCTAGCGGCGAGCTTCTTGCCGCTTGGCTTCCCTCACCCAGCGAAAGTGGCCGCTGCGCAGCAGCACCGGGCCGACGAGGCCCATCGAAAGATAGCGCCGGGCCAGCGCTTCGATATCCGTCCGCCCGTGTTCGAACGCGTGCAACAGGTCGTCGGCTCGCGCCGAGTAGGCGCCGAAGTGGTCTTCGAGCGCCTCAGCCGACACCGCGCAATCGATCTGTCGCCCGTTCACCCGTACGGCGAACTCGATCGTCAGATCTTCGTAATTGAACACGGGGCCGTATTCCGGAAAATTGATTGGCATGGCGGCACCCCTGGTTGGCGAAATGACGCGATTGACGTGTCGGCCGACACGTTGCATCCAGCATAGTGCATCGCTGGCCAATGCGCGAAACGTCTCGCTTATCGGTTCGTCACTTCCGATTTAGGAAGGTTCACGCCCAGTGGCCATTGCAGTAGTTACATTAAATCATCGACTTAATTCACTGATTCAATGCAACTATCCGCCACACCCCACTGCCGGCTCATTTGCCGGATTTCACCCCATCCACGAAGGCGACGAAGCCTGCGAGGAAGTCACTCAGCTGTTTGCGCACCGCGTCGTCCTGCAAATTGCCGTCGGCATCCACCACCTTGTTCGCGTGCGAGACCAGCAGCCGCCCTTGCCACCATGGCGTGGTTTGCAACGTCCGCAGAACCGGCAACCATGCGTTCTGACTGAGGATCGTGCCGAACCCGCCCGGCGATGCGCCCATCAGTGCCACCGGCTTGTTGCCGAAGACGCGTGCGCTATCGGCAGGCGGTCGCGATAGCCAATCGATGCCGTTCTTGAACACGCCCGGGATGCCGTTGTTGTACTCCGGCGTCACGAGCAGCAGGCCGTCGGCATCGGCGATGGCGTCCTTGAGGGCGGTGACGGCGGCGGGAATGCCCTCGCTTGCCTCCACGTCGCCGTCATACAGCGGAATGCCGTGCAACGTGTGGACGTCGAGCGTCACGCCGGCGGGCGCTACCGCTTTGGCTGCCCGCAACAGTGCCGTGTTGTACGAGCCCTTACGCAGGCTGCCGGACACTCCAACGATTTTGGTCATCGACGCGACTCCTTGGTCTGAGAAAAAGATGCGAAAGCAGCAAAAGAGGTATCAGGCGTTCCGCTGGAACGCATAGAGACTGCCAAGGCCGAGCAGCGCGGTGAGTTCGTCGAGCGCCGTACGGCATTCGTCAAGCAACACGGGATCGGCGAGATCGGCCACCGCCAAGCGGTCGCGATAGTGGCGCTTGACCCACTCGGTCAGCACCGCGTAGCGCGCGTCGTCGATCCAGAGTGCGGCATGCGCCGCCGCGCGCTCTTCTTCCGTCAACACCACCCGCAGACGCAAACACGCCGGGCCGCCGCCGTTGCGCATGCTTTCGCGCAAATCGAACACATGCAACTCGCGAATCGGGCCGCCGCTCGCCACCAGCGATTCGAGATAACGCCACACCGCCGGGCGCTCCCGGCACTCCTGCGGCACGACAAGCCGCATGCCACCGCCCGCCTCCGGCGAACGCGCGAGCAATTGGCTGTTGAACAGATAGCTGCCGACCGTGTCGTCCATCGAGACGTCGTCACTCGACACTTCCACCACGTGGAGTTCACTGCCCTGCGCGGCGAGCCGTGCACGCAACGTCGACAACACCGCCGCCTGATCGAGGAAGGCCCGTTCGTGACAGAACAGCACGTTGCCGTTGCCCACGGCAATCACATCGTTGTGGAAGACCCCCGCATCGATGGCGTCCGGGTGTTGCTGAGCAAACACCACCGCGTCGTCGGCGAGCCCGTGCAAACGAGCAACGGCCTGACTCGCCTGCAACGTCTGCCGCGCCGGGAATCGTTGCGGTGTCGGTGCGCTGGCGAGGTCGTCGCGGCCGTAGACGAAGAACTCGACGCCACGCTCGCCATAGGCCCCACACAACCGCGTATGGTTTGCTGCACCCTCGTCGCCCAGCGATGGCCAACCGGGTAACGCGTCGTGATGGGCGAAGCGCCGCTCATCCGGAAATGCGGCACGCAGAATGCGCGACGTGGTCTCGTGTTCGATCGCGCGATGCAACTTGCTACACAGATTGGCGGCCGTGAAATGCACCCGTCCATCCGCTGTGTCGGCCGACGGGCTCACCGTCGCCGCATTGGCCGTCCACATGCTGGCCGCCGAACAGGCAGCCCCCAGCAACCCCGGCGCGGTCCGGGCCGCGTCGCGAATCACTGCGTGGTCATCGCCAGAGAAACCCAACGTGCGCAGCAATGCCACCGACGGCCGTTCCTGCGGCGGCAATACGCCCTGTGCGTAGCCAAGATCGGCCAGTGCTTTCATCTTGGCCAGCCCCTGCAACGCCGCTTCGCGCGGATTCGAGACCCGGTTGGCGTTGTTCGCCGACGCCACGTTACCGAACGACAATCCCGCGTAGTTGTGCGTGGGGCCGACCAATCCGTCGAAGTTGGCTTCGAGGGCGATACGCGTCATGAGCAAGTCCTGAAGAAACAAGAAGCGTGAAGAGAATTTACGAAGATTGTCGCCGAGTCAAAATCACGCCGCCGCGAAGTCCAGCCCGGGACTCAGTTGCGCGGGCAATGCCGCTTGTGTCGACTCCATCGACGCCATCGGATACGCGCAGTAGTCGGCAGCGTACCAAGCGCTCGGCCGATGATTGCCCGAAGCACCGATGCCGCCGAACGGCGCCGCACCGGCGGCCCCTGTCGTCGGACGGTTCCAGTTGACGATGCCCGCGCGAATCTCGGCGAGAAACTGTGCGTAGCGCGCCGGATCGTCCGATACCAGCCCCGCCGCCAGCCCGTATCGCGTGCGATTGGCCAGTGCGACTGCTTCGTCGAAAGTGTCGTATCGCAGCACCTGCAACAGGGGGCCGAAGTACTCCTCGTCAGGCAACGCGTCACGCGCAGCAAGCGCCGTCACATCGATGAGGCCCGGCGTGAGACGCGCCGTCCGGCTGTCCGGTTGTGCCAGCGGCAGAATGGCCTTCGCCCCCAACGCCATCAGGTCGGCTTGTGCTGCCGTCATCCGCCGCGCTGCCGGTAACGACACGACCGCCCCCATGAACGGTTGAGGCTCGGCGTCATAGCGCCCCACACTGATACGCCGCGTGACGAACGCCAGACGCTCGATAAACGCGTCGCCCGCAGCCCCGTACGGCACAAGCAAACGCCGCGCGCACGTGCAACGTTGCCCGGCAGAGAGAAAGGCCGACTGAACGGTGATGTGAACGGCAGCATCCTGCTGCGGCGCCTGCGCGGACACGTCGACGATCAGCGGATTGTTGCCGCCCATCTCCAACGCCAGAATTTTGTCGGGTCTGCCGGCAAACTGACGATGCAGCGCGCGCCCCGTGGCCGAGCTGCCCGTGAAGCACACGCCATCGATACCGTCATGTGCCGCGAGTGCGACGCCCGTGTCACGGCCACCTTGCACCAGATTAAGCACGCCTGCGGGCAGCCCCGCGTCGATCCAGCAGCGCAACGTGCGCTCGGCGACACCCGGGGCCAGTTCGCTCGGTTTGAAGACGACCGTATTGCCCGCCAACAGCGCCGGCACGATATGGCCGTTGGGCAGATGGCCCGGGAAGTTGTAGGGCCCGAAGACCGCCATCACGCCGTGCGCGCGATGACGCACCACGTTCTCGCCATCCGCGGCGGCACTGCGACGCTCGCCGGTACGTTCCAGATAGGCTTTTGCCGAGTGGCCCACTTTCGCGGCCATGGTCGCGACCTCGGTGCGCGCTTCCCACAAGGGCTTGCCGGTCTCGCGGCCAATCGCGTCGGCGAGTGTTTCGGTCTGTGCCGTCACATTGGCCGCGAATCGCTGCAACACCGCCAGACGCTCGTCGACGCTGCGCCGCGCCCAGTCGCGTTGTGCGCCGCGCGCGGCGTGCACGGCGGCATCGACGTCCGCGTTATCTGCAGCGTTGCCATGCCAGACAACGTCGCCCGACATCGGGTCCAGTGATCGGAATTCGGCGCCATTGCCCGCGCGCCAGACACCCTCGAGATATAAATCTGCCATGAACGACAATCCTCGATGCGACGCCCGATCGTGCGGCGTGCGATGCGGATCATGATGACACGGATTCGTCAGCCGGAACAATGCGCACGGCGCGCAGCATCGCGCAAAGCCCCGTCGTGCGGGGCGCTACGATGTCACACTGCCGACACGGAATCGACACGCATAGAATACGAATCTGTTGGAAGCTGCCCGCGCCGAGCCTACCCTTTTGTGGCGACGCTTTGCCGCGAGTGGCTGTTATTCGATGCTACCGAGGAGATTTTCCCTATGACCGACGCCAATCGCTCCGCCCTGCGCCATTGGCTCAGCGACATTCGCGACGACGCCCCTGCCGCGTCCGCCACGTCTGAATCGCGCGAGACGCGCGAAACGCCGACCGAAGGCATCGATGCCAGCGGCGTGCGCTGGAAACGCCACGCCGAAGGGGTGCTCGAACTCATCCCGGGCGGTGCTGCCGCTGCGGCAGCCGTGCGCTTCGACGCGGTACTCTCCTGCGGAATTCACGGCGATGAGACGGCGCCGATCGAAATCGTCGACGGCATTCTGCGCGATATCGCCGATGGCCGGCTCGCACTACGTGAGCGCGTGCTCGTCATTCTCGGCAACCCCGACGCCGTACGCGCCGGCAAACGATATCTCGAATACGATCTGAACCGCCTGTTTCAAGGCGCGCACGCCAAGCGCGCGGAATCGCCGGCAGTGCAACGCGCCCGCGAACTCGAAGTGATCGTCGCGCAGTATTTCGCGGACGACGGCGCGGGAAACGCCACACGCCGCCCACGCCGCCACGTGGATATGCACACGGCCATCCGCGCCTCGCTGTTCCCCCGCTTTGCCGTCGTACCGAGCACGAAGGACGTGCCGCATACCGATGCATGGATCAACACGCTCGCTGCGGCCGATATCGAAGCGGTGATGCTGACCGATCAGCCGTCGGTCACGTTCTCGTACTTCACTTGCGCCAGCTTTGGCGCCGAGAGTTGCACGCTGGAGTTGGGCAAAGTCGAGCCTTTCGGCAAGAACCGTCTGGCCGATTTTGCAGGCATCGATGCCGCGCTGCGACGCTGGCTCTCGGGCGGCGAGATGGACGCGCGCGACGACGGTGAAACCAAGCAGGCGCGGCGCTTTCGCGTGGCGGCGGAAATCGTGCGCCGGACCAATGCGTTCGTGCTCGACGTGCCTGCCGATACGCCCAACTTCACGCCCTACGCAGCGGGTACTGTGCTGGCGCGCGACGGCGAAAACACCTACACGGTGTCGCATCCGGAAGAGCGCATCGTCTTTCCCAACCCCAACGTCGCCAACGGTCTGCGCGCGGGCGTGATGGTGGTACCGGCGTGAAATGACGGCGGCGGGGTGACGTGATGCGGCGGTGGCGTGATGGGTGACGGGTGACGGGTGACAGGTAACAGGTGACGCGCGCCGCCTACGCAGACACGCGCATTAACGGCTTTAAACACCTGTCCGGCTGTCGTCGCGAGAAGCGGTTCCGCGTAGCATCGCCCGCTTCTCGTCTTCTACAGGGCCTGACGGCCGGTGCGGCTCAGGGTGCCGGGCCGGTGACGTCGGCCGCCGCCTTCATGCCCTACACAGCGCCGTTTCCCACGCAGCCCTTGCGGTCACCCGCCACGTTCCCACGCGAGCTTCGCATCGCCATCCCACCGGACGTGCCCGCCGCGTCGCAGTTGGCCCGGGACTTGTGCGAAACGCTGAACATCCCCCGCGCCCAACGTCACGCCGTCCCGGACGACGTGCGCGTTACTCAAGAGGCCGTTCTGATTTTCCAGTGTTTCTGGAAATACGTGGATGAGATGCTGAAAGAAACCGCGGGCGCGTCGAAGGCGACTGGCGTTACCTCCCCCTCCCGCGCGCCGAAGCCGCCGTGGGAGGCCGCGACCCGCACTCACCTGCAAAACACCGCCATGTTGTTGGCGAGGCGCGGCATGCGCTGCGATCAAGTGGCGCGCCGCTTTCAGGCACAGCTTGCGGACATTCGATCAGACCGCGCATGGCTCTGCCTGACCCGGGGCATCGGACGCGATGCCGCCCCCTTCGCCGTGGGCTCCGTCTTCGCCTCGATCATCGCGACGATCATTGGCCCGCACGTCGGCTCAGTCCTCGCCGGAAGGCTGGCGATGCACGTGATCAGCGGTTTGGTCATCATGCTGACCAATACGGCCGGCGCGGCCCTGTTCGAAACCACTTGGCCATCGTTGCGCGAAAAGCTCTCGCAAACCACGCCGGCCCCCGGACTGGAGCCACTCAATTCGTCGCTGCACTCCCAGTTGCGCGAATTCGTTGTGTCCTGCGCGGCGTACGCGGGCTGCTATGGCTTGATACGCAACCCGCTGCGCCTGCTGATCGAAAGCCGAATTCCGGGGATCATGGCGGGGCCTTGGAAAGATATCGTTCACGCATCGATGGAGCTCGCGCTCGCGATGGTGGGCGTACCGCTTCGCGCAAGTCTCGACCACTTTCGCGTGTCGGAAAACGATGCCGCGATGGAACTCCTGTTGCAGGCCGATCTCGCCGATTTGCTGACGGATCCGGCGGAGGACGGCACGCAAACCGCGTCGTTCTGCACAGCATTCAGCGAGCGCTTCTCCAAAGGCTTCTGTTCAAAAACAACCGGGCTGCTGGGCACGCTCCTCACCTTCGCGTTTGCGGGCATTGAGTGGCGGGACGATGTGGCGGCACGCGCAAATACCTTCAGCGGCGAGCGAACCTTACTGAATCAACTGGACTTCTCTTACCTTTACGCCGCCATCGGCGGGCTGCTTCAGGTGGCGCTGGGCGAGGCGAGAAGCAACGACATCAAGACGGCCTACTTGCGGCGTGCGCCCGATCAACGCCGTCACGCGACCGACGTCGAATGGGGGGAAATCCCCCCGGCGACTGACACGCGGGAGCCGCCCAAAATCAGCACGGGATCGCTCGATTCCGGCATTCAATGCTTTCAGTGCGAGCTGCAATCTACGGCCCGGCGAGACGGCAATTGGCCGCCACAAGGCAGCCGGCAGCGAAGCAGCCTGTCGTCCAATTCGGTGTTTGAATCGCCGTCTGTCACACCATCGATCACTCCATCGATCACACCAGTGGACACGCCGCCGGACACGCCCCCCGACGCGCGCTGGACCAGCGCCCCGCCATTGCCGGCACCGAGCACCTTCGCTCGCATACGGCGCCCCAGCGTCGTGATGGCCCAACGCGTTCAACCTGCGCTGGAAACCGTCGTCGCCATGCCGGACAGTCTCGGCAACGGACGGACACCGCAGTCTTGCTGACGTTACGGCAAGTGCGTTGCGCAGTTGAAACTCACGCGCGTCCGGTGCCCGAGGCGCGGTAGACTGGCACCAAGTCACGCTCACGCAACGCACTTGCCGTACCTTTGCCCGCGTGGCATCTTGCTTCCAAGGCGTACTTTCTGCGTATGACATCAATGCCTGACGCGCCAGACAGCGCGGTTTTCCCCACCCCGGAGTGCTTATGCTATCCATGACGCCGAGCGAACTCGCCCGAAATCTGCTGATCATCCTGGTACTCAGCCTGCTGATGATCGGCACGTTATGGGTACTGCTACCTTTCTTGCCCGCCTTCATCTGGGCGGTGACCATCGTCGCGTCGACATGGCCGATGCTGGTCGGCCTGCAACGCCGGCTCTGGGGACGCCGCTGGCTGGCGACCACGGTGATGATCTTCGGCATGCTGGTCATCGTGGTTGCGCCCCTCACGGCCGCCGTCGGCACGCTCATCGGGCATGCGTCCGACATCAGCGAGCAGGTGCAATCGATTGGCGCGCGCGGCTTGCCGATGCCGCCGGACTGGCTGTCGCACATTCCCGTCATCGGGCAACGTGCCAGCGAAGAGTGGCAATCGCTGGCGGCCGCCGGGCCCGGCGGGCTGGTGGCGAAGGTGCAGCCCTACGCCGTCAAAGGCGCAACGTGGGCGTTCTCGAAGCTCGGGTCGGTCGGCCTGCTGTTCGTCCACCTTGGCTTGACGCTCATCATCTCGGCCATTCTCTTCATGCAGGGTGAACGGGCCGCGCGGGCGTTGATTCGTATTGCGCGCCGGCTGGGTGGCGATCGCGGCGAAGAAGCGGTGAGACTCGCCGGCATGTCGATTCGCGCGGTGGCGCTGGGCATCGTGGTCACGGCGGTGACGCAGTCATTGCTGGGGGGGCTCGGCCTGTGGGTGACCGGTGTGCCGTTGCCGGGCTTCCTGACTGCGCTGATGTTCGTATTCTGTATTGCGCAAATCGGCCCGTTCCCGGTGCTGCTGTCGAGCGTGGCATGGCTTTACTGGCAGGACAGTCCGACGCTCGCCACGTTGTTGCTCGTGCTGTCGGTCATCATCGGCATGCTGGACAACGTCATGCGCCCCATGCTCATCAAGCGTGGCGCCGATCTGCCGATGACCTTGATTCTTGCCGGGGTGCTGGGCGGCATGCTCAGCTTCGGTATCGTCGGGCTCTTCGTCGGTCCGGTGATCCTCGCCGTGACCTACACGCTGCTGATGGCGTGGATCAACGAAGGTCTGAACCGTCCGGCCACGGCACCCAGCGGTGCACCGCTGAAAACGCCGCCGGCCGCTGCCGACGCCGACAAGCCTGCCTGAGAGGGCTCCGGAAGGTGCCCTCGACGCGAGTCGGGCGGCACCTTTGCGATGACACTTGAGTCACCGGTTTTTAGGACGGCTTAACCTGTCGTGGCACACGCGTTCATGGCTAAATAACTCCCACATTCCTTTGTCGGGAGACGCCAGATGTGCAACGCTTCGCTAACCACTCAAACTACGCCCACCCCCACCACCACTCCCACCACTCCCTCCACCCCAACCTCCGGCAACGCCAGCAACCCGGCCCGCGCACCGGCGCGACGCTCATTACGCGTGCCACGGCGCGCGCGCCTCGGCGATATGCCGCTACTGCGGCGCGTCGGCAACGAACTGGCGTACACGCCGACACGTTGCCGCGTTCAGGCAAGCGGCATCCCGTTGCGACGCGACCCATGGTGGGAGCGGCTGCCATCGGCTGCCGCCCTCGCCGATGCCGCTGAGGCTCAGCGTGCCTTGGCAGGCAAGATCTTGCCCGAGACTTCGCCAAAGCCGACGCGGAAGCCCTCGCCCTGACACCAACCCGCCATCACGACCGTATCGCCGTCTTCGATGAAGCCGCGCTTGACGCCGCTTGCGAGCGTGATCGGGTTCTTACCATTCCACGTGAGCTCGAGCAGGCTGCCGAAAGAGTCAGGCGTCGGGCCGCTAATCGTGCCGGAGCCCATCATGTCGCCCACGCGCACGTTGCAACCCGACACCGTGTGGTGTGCGAACTGTTGCGCCATGCTCCAGTACATGTGACGGAAGTTGGTACGGCAGATGGTCGTCGCCTGCGTGTCGGTCTCGGCTTGCAGCAGTACTTCGAGCTCGATGTCGAAGGCGTGCTTGCCTTGCTGTTGCAGGTAGGACACCGGCTGCGGATCTTGCTCGGGGCCAGCGACGCGGAACGGCTCAAGTGCTTCCATCGTCACCACCCACGGCGAAATCGACGTGCCGAAGGTCTTGGCGTTGAACGGGCCCAGCGGCACGTATTCCCATTGCTGAAGGTCACGCGCCGACCAGTCGTTGAGCAGCACCATGCCGAAGATGGCCGCTTCGGCGGCTTCCACGTCGAGCGTGTCGCCGAGTGCGGTATCGCGGCCGACGATGAAACCGGTTTCGAGTTCGAAATCGAGCTTGCGGCAGGCATCGAAGATCGGACGCGGCTGATCCGGCAGCTTAATCTGGCCGTTCGGGCGATGGATTGCCGTGCCACTGACCACAATCGAGCTGGCGCGGCCGTTGTAGCCGATCGGAATTTCAAGCCAGTTCGGCAGCAGTGCATTCGCCGGGTCGCGGAACATGCTGCCGACGTTGGTGGCGTGCTCTTTCGACGAGTAGAAGTCGGTGTAGCCCGGCACTTGCACGGGCAGATGCAGCGTGGCGCTGGCGAGCGGCACCAGCGCCTGCGCACGCAGGGCGGCGTTATCGCGCAATGCCGCGTCGCCATCGGCCGACAGCAGTGCGCTCAGGCGAGCGCGCGTGGCCTGCCATACCGGGCGGCCGAGAGCCACGAAGGCGTTGATCGACGGCTGCGCGAACACCGGCGCGCTGTTGCCCGAAATCGCGGGCGTGAGGAGACCGGCGGCCTCCAGTGCGGCGAGGTCGAGCACCTGATCGCCGATGGCGACACCGACGCGCGGCGTGGGCTGCGCCTGCGTGCTGAACACGCCATACGGGAGGTTTTGCAACGGGAAGTCCGTCGCGCCGGTGTTGGCGGACGCGACCCAGCTTTGCGGGAGATTCGACATGAGGAAATCCTTGTTCGTAGTAACGCGCCGGCCCACCACCGCGCAATCATGCGCAGCGTGGGCCGTCTTGGGGTTTGGCGAAGTCGCGACGCGGGTCCGCTTACTTCTGATTCGGGTTGAAGTGCTTCTTGAGACCTTGCCAGCAGGTGTAGTAGTTGTCCTGCAACTGCTTGGTCTCCAGCGCAAAGCGCGTCGGGCGAATGACCGCAGGCGTTTCGAACATGAACGCCATGGTGGCATCGACCTTATGCGGTTTGCTCGTGTCGGCTGCCGAGGCTTTCTCGAACGTATCGGCATCGGGGCCGTGGCCCGACATGCAGTTGTGCAGGCTTGCGCCCCCCGGCACGAAGCCTTCCGCCTTCGCGTCGTACACGCCATGGATCAGGCCCATGAACTCGCTCGCGATGTTGCGGTGGAACCAAGGCGGACGGAACGAGTTTTCCATCGCCAGCCAACGGGGCGGGAAAATCACGAAGTCGATATCGTCCACGCCCGGCGTATTGCTCTGCGATTGCAGCACCAGGAAGATCGACGGGTCCGGATGGTCGAAGCTGATCGAGCCGATCGTGTTGAAGTGACGCAGGTCGTACTTGTACGGCGCGTAGTTGCCGTGCCATGCCACGACGTCGAGCGGCGAGTGGCCGATATCGGCACGCCAGAGCTCGCCGCCGAACTTGGCCACCAGTTCGAAATCGCCTTCGACGTCTTCGTACGCCGCCACGGGCGTGAGGAAGTCGCGCGGATTGGCCAGACCGTTCGAGCCGATCGGGCCCAGATCGGGCAAGCGCAGAAGCGCGCCATAGTTTTCGCAGACGTAGCCGCGCGCGGTGCCGTCGAGCAGCGTCACGCGAAAACGCACGCCACGCGGCACGACCGCGATCTCATACGGCTCGGCATCCATCACACCGAATTCGGTCGCGAGACGCAGACGGCCGTCCTGCGGCACGATCAGCAATTCGCCATCGGCGTTATAGAAGAACCGGCCGTCCATCGACTTATTGGCGGCATACAGATGAATGCCGCAGCCGCGCTGGCCGTCGGGGCTGCCGTTGCCGCCCATCGTGACCATGCCGTCGACAAAATCGGTCGGGGCCGCCGGCATCGGCAGCGGGTCCCAGCGCATCTGGTTGGGCGGTGCCGGCACGTCATCGAACCGGCTCAGCCAGCGCGATTGCTCGATTTCCGTGAACGGCTTGTGCATCGCCGCCGGGCGAATGCGGTAGACCCAAGAGCGACGGTTATGGGCACGCGGGGCCGTAAATGCCGTGCCGGAGAGTTGCTCTGCGTAGAGGCCGTACGGGGCGCGCTGCGGGGAGTTTTGACCCACGGGGAGCGCACCGGGCAGTGCCTCGGTTGCGAATTCGTTAAGAAAGCCGGACAGATAGCCCAACTCCCCCTGAATCTGGTCTGCCCGCTTGATGGAATGGATGGAATGCATGAAATGCCTCGTCTCCTGTTATCGAATGGAGCCATTTTCCGACATGCGTTCGTCTTTTGCGATATAAATAGGCAAATCCACTATATTCATAACGTGAATACCGCGACTTCATCATGATTTCCTTGCGCGACGTCGATCTGAACCTGCTTGTCGTCTTCCACGCCGTGCTGACGCACCGAAGCATTTCGCAGGCCGCCCGCGAACTCGGTTTGTCGCAGCCGGCCGTCAGTAACGGCCTTGCGCGCCTTCGCCACACGTTCGACGACGAACTCTTCACCCGTACGGGCAACGGCATGCAGCCCACGCCGTTCGCCGAGGCGCTGGCCGAACCAGTCTCGGCAGCGCTGGCGGGGATATCGCGTGCGATCAATCACCGCGAGGCTTTCGATCCTGCGACGAGCCAACGCGAATTCACCTTGGCGATGACCGATGTCGGCGAGGTGTACTTCATGCCGACATTGATCGATTTGTGCACGCAAATGGCGCCCGGCGTGCGGTTGAGCACCGTGCGTACGGCGCTGCCCGATTTGAAGGAAGCCATGGCGGCAGGGAGGATTGATCTCGCAGTGGGTGCGTTCGACGACCTGACCGGCCCCTTCTTTCAGCGGCGGCTGTTTCGTCAGCAGTATGTGAGTATGTTTCGCATCGGCCATGCGCTCGACCGCCCAGACGCGGGTCTGGCGGAGTTTCAGGCGGCGCGCCATCTCTTCGTCACGACCGGCGACAACCCGTATGCGCGCGTCAACCAGCTACTGGCGCAAGCGGGCTTCGGCGCCGACGCCAACTTCTGGGTGCCGCACTTCATCGCCGTGCCCTATGTTGTGAGCACCAACGATCTCGTGGTCACCGTGCCGCAGAAATTCGCCGAGCGTGCCGCCGCGCCATTCGGGCTGCACTTCGTGAAGCCGCCCGTTCGCCTGCCGGCGTTGCAGACCAATGTGTTTTGGCATCGCCGCTACCATCAGGATGCCGGCAATCAGTGGCTTCGCCAGCTCATCTCAGAGCATTTCGTCGAGTAGTGGGAAGCGTGCGCCAGCGAACCGGCCACCGAGCTATCAGGCCATGAGGCCATCAGACCATCAGGCATCGTCGACAATCGCGTGACCCTGTGCACGCAGCCAGTCGTTCCATGCCGTCTCCAGCACGTCGAACGAGGCACTGATCTGGCCGGCCGACGCTTGCGGCGCGAGGTGTTCCAGTTGCGCTGCGTGGGCAGCCAGCGAGGCCAGCCCGAAGGACATGAACCCGCCCCGGAGTCGATGCGCCGAGTGACGCAGAGCATCGCGTGACAGATTGGCCAGTGCCTCACGACAGTCGTCGATGTCCTGATCGCTGATGCGAACGAACGCGTCGAGCATATCGATCAACGGCACACCTGAATCTTTCGGAAAAGCGGCGGGGGCTACCTCCATCGATGTCTGCGCAGACGCCAGCACCGACGAATCGACCACCGCAGGCAGCGGCTCAATCTCGCCGCGCAGCGACGGGTAACGGGCCCGCACAAGATCGATCACGCGCAGCAGCGAGCCCGAATCGACCGGCTTGTAGACGACCGCGTCGAACGGCGACTTCGGGTCGCGATCAATGCGCAGCGTCACGTCGGCCGTCGCGACGATGACCGGCACCTGTGGCGCACGTGCCTTGATTTCCGTGGCCAGCGTCTGGCCTGAGATATGTGGCATGTTGGCGTCCGTGATCACGAGCATGTGTGATTCGCTATCGAACGCGTCGAGGGCTTCGCGCGGGTCGTTATAGCAATCGACCATCGCACCCAGCCCTTCCAGTTGCCGCGAGAGCAGCATGCCGCTGATCGGATGATCGTCCGACAGCAGCACATACCATCCGGCCAACGGACGCGCCCCCGGCTGCGCGCTAGTGCTGCGCGGCAGGTCGGCCGACGCGGCGAGCCCGGGTTCCGGCGAGATGCCGAGGGCTTCCCAGAGACCGGCCTGATGCAGCAATGCGACATCGCGAGGCCACGCGTTGGCCTTGTTCGCAGGACCATCGTGCGGGGTCGGGCGCAGCAGATAGACTTCGGCGCCGGCCATACCGCGCACCGGCCATTCGTCGGCAAACATCAGCAAACCGGCGTCGCGAGCGCGGCCGTCACCGGTCGACCACGCCACCGCGTCGTCGTAGCGAACCGGCGTGTGGCCGGCAAAGCGGATCAACGCTTCGAGATACGCGTGCCGGCGCGGGAGCCCGCTCACGTAGGCAAACGTCTTACCGGTGTCCGGCACGACCGGCGCTTCGGTATTCGGCGCCCACGGCAGATGCAGCGTGAAATGCATCGTGGTTCCCCGGCCTTCCACGCTATCGACCTGCAACGTGCCGCCAAGCATCGCGACGAACTGATGCGAAATCGCCAGCCCCAGCCCCGTGCCGTGCTGCATGCCGGGTTCGTTGGTGCTCTTGCCGAACGGCCGGAAGAGATCCGGCAGGTCGCCGGCGGCAATGCCTGCGCCGCTGTCGCTAACCGAAAACGCCACATCGCACCCCTGTGCATCGGCCCGCTTCACTTGTGCGCAGAAGGCGACATGACCTTGCGTCGTGAACTTGATCGCGTTGCCGACGAGATTCGTGATGACCTGTCCGAGGCGAAGCGCATCGGTGTGCACCGCGCGCGCGAGTTGCGGATCGATCATCCAGTCGAGCGTCAGGCCCTGCAAACGTGCCCGTCCGGTGAACGACAGCCCGACCGCCTCGAGCTCCTTGAGCAGCGAAAAGTCACGCGAGTTCAGTTCGAAGCGCCCCACTTGCATGCGCGAATAGTCGAGCAGATCGTTAATCAGGTCGAGCAGGTTGCGCGTCGAACTCTCCATCACGTCGACGTAATAGCGATGCTCGTCGCCAAGCTTCTGTGCGCTGAGCAACTCCAGCGACGCGAGCGTGCCGTACAACGGCGTGCGCATCTCGTGACTGACCGTCGTCAAGAACACATCCTTCGCCTTGTTCGCGTTCTCTGCGGCGAGCCGTGCCTTGCGCTGTTCGAGTTCAAAGCGACGTTGTTCGGTCACATCGGAGAGCGTGCCGATCAGCACCGATTGTTCGCGAAACACAGTGTCGACAAAACTGACGGCGTAATGGCGCTCCCCGGCATCGTCCGAGACACTCAATAAACGCCGCACCGGACGTGCCACTACCCCACTGTGCAACTGGCGGTACATCCGGGTGAGTTCGCCGTCGCCCAGCTGGCGCAGCAGATCGACCGTGCCGGCGTACGCCGGATTACTCATCACGACGGCGGGCTCGAAGGGGTCGATGATCGCCATGCCCACCGGTGCCGTCTCGATGAGCGTTTGCGTGAACGCGTCGCGCTCCAACAGCGCCGTGGTGCGCTTGCGCGCCGGCTCGATCACACGCTTGCGGATATAGCGCATGGCAGTGCACACCCCTGCCGTGTACAGCAGCAGCAGTATCGTCGCGACAATCAGCAGCGTGGCGTTACCGAACAACAACTCGGCGGGCGCCACGGCGTAGCGCACAAACCATGGGTTGAACGGGAGATGCCGTTCGAAAACGATGCGTTGTCCGTCGGTGCGAAGCGTCATCTGCGAGCCACCGAACAGCGGCAGCGTCGCGAGTGTTCTCATATGACGGGGCGTCGGTAGCGGCGTGCCGGCGCTGGCCACGATGATGCCTTCGACGGAGACGAGCTGGAGTGTTTCACGTGTCTGATCGAGATTGCGCATGCGTGGCGGCACAATCAGTTCCGGCGACATGCTGGTGCCCACGTAAAGCACCACGTGCCCTTCCAGATCGCGGATCGGCACGAAGCTCGACACCGTCTTCACGTGCGTCACAGGGTGCTCGTAGTTATACGTCCAGAACGGACCGTCCTCTTGCCCCAGCGCTCTCGCCTGATAGCGCTCGACCTTGTTCATCTCTGCGAGCATCGTCTTCGTGTCGCGCTCGAGATCGGCGGCGCCGAACGATTCACGACCGAGCGAGGGGCGATAGGCGGCGAAAGCGCCATCGGGAGAGATCAGGAACGTCTCATCCTGCGAGTCGAACGGACTCCAGAAGTCGGCGTCGAGCACCATCAGCCGGGCCGTCAACCGGGACAGCATCTGTGCACGTTCCGAAGGAATTTCGGCCAGTTTGACGATTTCGAAATCGCCGTCCCATGCCACCCCGCCGATGCGTGCCGCCGTGCCCGGCTTCAACGCATTGAGCGGTTGCAGCACGCGGTCCGCCAGCAGCCGTGTGGTGCCGCCGGGCGGTGCCGAACTCGCCTGCACGGTGCGCGACATCGAGCGCGCCTGTTCATTGAAGACTTCGAGATCGCGAATCTCGCGCGAGACCGCCGCGAAAAACGATTCCGTCTTCTGACCGCCCTGCCACAGCGCGCCGAAAACGGCGTAAGAGATCGCTGCCGCCCAGACAGAGAGTCCGAACAGCAACGCGAGCACACCCCCGATACGCAGCAGGCGGCCCGCGACGGCGATATCACGCGTCATCGTCTGGATAGGCATGGTCGCGAGCGCTCGACGTCGCACGCACTCAAGCGGCGGTGGTCGTATCGACCTCGCCTTCACGCGTGAGTTGCAGCGGGCTCGACGCGTGCAACTGGAACAGTTCCATGTCGTTGCGACACCCCAATTTGCACATGGCCATCCGCTTTTGGTTATTGATCGTCTTGGCCGAACGCTTGAGTGCCTCGGCAATTTCAGAGACGTTGTTGCCGCTCAGGTACATACGCAGCACCTCCATTTCCTTCGGCGAGAGCGGGCGGCGCGTCGTCGGCTTACGGCGCGACTGCTCCTCCAGAATCTGCTCGGCACGTCCGCCGAGATAGCGCATGCCGCGGCGGCAACGCTCCACGCATACCGTGATTTCGCGAAGATCGTCCGACTTCGTCATCACCCCCAGCACACCGCAATCGTTCAGTGCGTGAATGATGGCCGGTTGCTCGATCGACGTGAACACAATGATCTTGATGTCCGGATATTTGCGGCGAACCCGCTTGATCATGCCCAGCCCGTCGCCGAACACACCACCGGGCATGCAGTAATCGGTGATCAGCACGTCGACCGAATTCGTCTCCAGCGCCTCGAAAAGTTGCGTTGAATTGGCGACTGGCGGCAACACGTGGAAACCGGGATCTGGTGCGAGCATCTCACGCAGCGTCGAAGAGACGATCGGGTGATCGTCGGCAATCAGAATTTTTACCATCATGTGCGGAATCCTTTTAAAAGAAGTCAGCCGTGGGCGCGCGCGATCGAGCGCCGCGTGTCTACGCGTCATGGCTTCCCAAAAGAGGAATGTGTGACGAAGCGGCACACAAAAAGATGACAGAAGCGTCACCGCGATGCAGTTGACGAAGGTCAGGTGCGGTGGCCGGTGCCGGGGCGTTTGTCCGGCGATCTCTGCTCCCCCGCTGTCCTGCTATCCCGCTGTTGCCGCCGCGGGGGCCGGTGCCGCCGACGTGCCATCGACCGTCGTCCACGACGAGCACGTCTTGTGTCCCGTCAGTCGCATGTCACCGGTGCCGATTACCGGCTTGACGCAGTACCGGATACGCACGCCGCGCAGACCGGCGGAAGGCATCATGTCTCGCGACCGGCCGACAACGCGAATGCGTGTCGGGCCGGCCGCGGCTTCCCACAGATGCACCGTGTCGGTTTCAGGCCAGTCCGCCATCCAGCGGTAGGTGCCGCTGACGACGCGCCCCACCTGCGGCGTGCCCGTCATGCCGACCGCTGCCGCGACCGGGCGCATGCGTGACGTCACCTCACGTGGCGCCGTCACCTCACGCGGTGCGGTCTCGGCGCGCGACAACGTCGCGCCGTCCAGTGCGTCGTGATCCGCGTATGCCTGACTGACACCCGGTGGTTGATGCTCGCTACACCCGGCCAACAGCACCAACAACAACGTTCCGGCCAGCCCTGTCAGCGTGCGCCGAATCGGCACGTTGCATTCGCGGCATTCCGGCGTGAGCGCAAGACCCGTCCGTTGCGTCGTTGTCATGAATTCAATCCCCCGTCGTGCCGTCAACAGGCGGCTCACCGTTTTCCCCCGTCGACGACCGGAAGAAATATAGGATAAGTCCACATTGTTCGGACGTATTAGCATTAGTTATAGGAAACATCCCAAGGCCAAATAGGCGGACAACCCCGCGACGCTTAAATAAAGCCCGCACAGTGCGTCAGACCGTATGCGGCAATGACGCACCCCACGTAGCGCGAGTGCTTACCGGACGCTGTGATTGACAAACGTGCGCCGCAAAGATTCACTCTGACGCACTAGACGAGACAGAATCGCCATTCGCGTGGACCTATGAGGCGTCGCTTCCCGGCAACGAAAAGTCACTCGAAAAGCGTTGCGATTTTCGAGAGATCCATAAGCAACGCGATAGCGAGCGCTCAACCGTGAGGCACCGTTGAGGTCGGCCGGGGGAATTGACCGCGGGAATTGGCTGCCGGAATCAGTGGCGAGAATTGACTGCCGGAATTGACGGCGGAAGTCAGCCGCCGAACGCTTTGAAGAACATGCCGGCAGCGACGAGGGCCATCAGCACCGAGAAGAGTTGTTGCAGCCGGGCGGCGGCCAGACGGGGGGCGAGCATGCGCCCGATCACCATCCCGGCGACGGCGCCGACCACGAACAGCCAGCCTTGCGTGCCCGGGTGCATGCCGTGCCACCACGCATTCGCGACCGTTCCCGCAGAGATCAGTGCGATGACGAACAGCGACGTCGCGACGATGCCGTGGACCGTGATATCCGAGAAGCGGCGCAAAGCCGGAACAATCACGAAGCCACCACCCACCCCGAGCAATCCCGAAGCAAAGCCGGAGACCGCCCCGATGGCGCCCAGCGTGCTGGCAACGCGGCGAGTCCAGTGAAGGCGCCCCGTTGCCGGATCGAGCCGGCACGGCGGCACCACCACACTGCCGGCGACTCCGCCTTTGCCTTGCGAAGCGCGATACATGCGGGTGGCGACAATCAGCATGGCAAATGCAAAGAGGCCGACCAGCCAGTGTTCGGGAAGCTGATGCGCGACCCACGTCCCTAACGGGGCGACACAGACCCCGATGCCGGCCATCAGCAGCGCGGCCCGGTACCTCACCAGACCGGCGCGCAGCCCTTGTGCACTGCCGACTGCCGCACTGGCGCCCACCGCCAGCAGCGCCACGGGGCCTGCCTGAGGCACCCCCCATCCGAGGCCGAAGACCAGTGCGGGGACGGCAAAAATGCCGCCACCGGCCCCGGTCAAACCGAGCACGAGTCCTACCGCGGCGCCAAGCAGGGCGGCCGTTGGCGACGAACTCAGTGAAGCGAGCAGCATGGGGTAGATTCCGGCGTCGGTGATCTGGAGCGCATCCAAATCACTATTGGTCATATGCTTATGACCAATGATTATATAGAAACCATCGAGTGACGGAAAGCGCGGCAACGCATGGTGCCCCGCGCGGGTGGGGAATGCTGGGAATGCTGGGAATGCTGGGAATGCTGGGAATGCTGGGAATGTGGGGTGATACGGGAGGTGGGGGTGGTACGAGGGGTTGGGTGGGGGGTGCGAATGGGGGTGGTGGGGAGTGACCGGAGCCCCTCTCCGAGGCGAGTTGAACTTGTCTGAGCAGCGGAGAGGGGCTTCGGTCGGTCCGGGGGGAGGTGTTGGGGTGTTGGGGGAGATAGACCTGCGGCCCCACGGGAACACCGAACACGGAAATAAGGAACGACGATCAAGCCGCCGAAGAAGCCTGCGGTGCGAAAGAACTCGGCGGAGAGACCGAAGCCCATTGCGCGGCCAATGCCCGAATACGCGAATCGGGGGCTTCCTCGAGAAACGTAGCGGCTTTGGCGAGAAAAGCGGGTGTCGCCGTCTCCGGCACGTGAACAAGCCAAGCAAGCGCCTGATCGAAAGCGCCCTGCCCGATCAGCAGACGCGCGACGTTGAACTGTCCGCGAAAGTCGCCGCCTTCGGCCGCCTTGCGGTACCAGTCGAAAGCGAGGGCGATATCGCGAGGTACTTCCCAACCGTCTTCATGAAAGCCGCCCAGAAGATTCTGCGATTTAGCGTGCCCCATTGCGGCAGCCTTCTGAAGCCATTCAAGCGCAGCCCCACGATCTTGCGGACCGCCGCGCCCGAGACTCAGCAGCGTCGCGAGGTTATACATGCCCCACGGTTCATCGCGGCGGGCCGACTGGCGATACCAATACAGCGCCACTTCATCGCTGGCCGGTACGCCCCAACCGTTTTCATAGCAGCGGCCAACCATGTTCGCGGCCATGCCGTGCCCAGCATGTGCCGCGCGCTTGAACCCTTCGAGTGCGGCCTCCGCATCGCGCGGCACGCCGCGTCCGTCGAGCAGCCACTGCGCATAGACCACCTGCGCATCGACGTGCCCTGCCTGCGAGGCCGCAGCCAGCCACGCGGCCGCCGTTTCCGGCGGCCCCGCGAGGATGTCGCGAACCTGCGCAGGCGTGAGCGACGCAATCTGCGCCGGTTCAATACGCATCATCAATAGCGTGCCGTGAGCGAGACAATCGCGCTGCGGCCCGGCGCCATCGACGCATAGTGCGCCGGATAGGCCTGATCGAAGTAACGGCGATTGAACAGGTTCTGCACGTTGAGCTGTGCCGACAGATGCTTATTGACGCGCCACGACGCCATCGCATCAAAACGCCAGTACGCCGGAATCTCGCGCAGGTTTGCCGGATCGCCAAACACGCTCGACGTGTAGAACGCGCCGCCACCCACCGTCACCGACGGAATGATGTCGTACGTCGTCCACAGGCTGAAGCTGTTACGCGGCGTATTCGGGAACTGGTTGCCGTTGTTCGAGACGGCCGTGCCCGTGCCGTTGTCCGTCAGCTCGCTCTTCATGTACGTGTAGCCGCCGAAGACCTGCCACTTGTCCGTCAGCTTGCCCGCGAAGCCTAGCTCAAGGCCCTTCACGTTCTTGCCGCCCACCATGGCATACGTGTTGTCGGCCATCGTCACGCGCGCATTGCTCGTCTCGATGTAGAACAGCGCCGCCGTCAGCAGCAGACGCTCGTTCAGCACATTCCACTTCGTACCGATTTCATACGAGCGGTTCTTCTCCGGGGCGAGATCCGCCGCGTTCGGGCCAACACCACCACGGCCCGGCGTCAGACCTTGCGTCTCGCTGCCTTCGCCCAGCAACGCGCCGGCCGGCGTCGACGACGTCGCGTACGACGCATACACGCTGGCATACGGCAGCGGCTTGTACACCACGCCCGCCTGCCAGTTGAACAGCGTGTCGTCACGCGACACCGACTTGCCGCCATTGGCGCGCGTATCCGTGAAGTCCGTCGAATAGCGGTCCACGCGAGCGCCGAGGTTGATCTGCCATTCCTTCGACAGATCGATCGTGTCGAAACCGTAAATTGCTGCCGTCAACGTGCGCTGGAATGCCGGGTCGTCATTCAGGCGAATGCTGCCGGTCCACGGATCGTACGGGTTCGGGTTGTAGAGGCTCGTGCAGTTGTAGCCCGACGCTGCACCCACTGCGCGCAGGCACGAATTGCCCGCCCCCGAACCGCTGCCTGCGGCCACCGTGTAGGCGTCCTTACGGCTCGATTCGCGCGAGAACTCGGCACCGACGTTGAAGCTGTGCTTGAACTGTCCCGTATGGCCTTCGCCGAACAGTTCCGTCTGGTTCGCAATGCTCCACACATTGCTGTCACGCGTGTTTGCGCGGCGCCAGACCTTGCCGTTGGCCACGTTGCCCTGACTGTCGTCCGGCTGCGTCCAGATGTAGCTCTGCGACGACTTCGTGTAGCGCGTCATGTTGCGCAGCGTGAGCGTCGGCGTAATGTCGTGCTCGATCTTGATCGTGCCGATGTCCGACGACGTGCGGCGGAAATCGCGATCGTCGAGCCCGTAGAAGTTGTTCGGGTTGACCGAAGCCGGGCCCGTGCGACGGCCCGGTGCGTAGTTGTACGGAATGCCCGAATCCGGCAGACCGTCCGATTGCATGTGGTAGTAGCTCGCGACAATGCGCGTGGGCGTACCCAGTCCGAAGGCGACCGACGGTGCAATCCCCCAGCGCGAGTCGTAAATCGCATCGCGACCCGCCACACCGGCGTCGTGACCCATCAGGTTCATGCGGAATGCCGCGTGATCGCCGATCTGCCAGTTGCCGTCCGCCGTCATACGCTTGTACTTGGCGTTGCCCAGACCCACCGTGCCTTCCGCAAAGTTGCCCAGCTTCGCTTCCTTGCTCACGATGTTGACGCTGCCGCCCGCACCGCCGCGACCGCCGTAGGCGCCGCTCGCGCCCTTCACGACTTCCACCGCCTCGGTGTTGAACATTTCGTGCGTCGTAGCGCCCACGTCGCGCATGCCGTCGACGAACAGGCTGCCTTGCGTGTCGTAGCCGCGCAGGAACGGACGGTCGCCGAGCGGATTACCGCCCTCGCCCGCGCCGAACGTGATGCCGGGCACCGTGCGCAGGGCTTCTGTGAGGGTGCTCGACCCCGTGCTTTGCAGCAGGGTTTCCGGGATGACCGTGACCGAACGCGGCGTATCGACGATCGGCGCCGTGAATTTCTGCGACGACGAGTAATCGACCTTGAAATTGTCGCGATTGCCCGTGACATTGGCGCTCGGGAGTTGCACGTCAGTCGACGCGCTCTTGGCGTCGGCGTCTGCGGCCACGGCGCCTTGCGCACTCAAAATTCCCACCAATGCTGCGCTCAACTGCGAGCGACGCAGCGTCATCGGTCCCACTTGCATCTTGGATTCCCCCCTGGAGATCGCTGTTTGTCTGCGATCCGTCTCCCAGTCTTGCCTTGTCGTTGTTCTGTACTTGTCAGGTGCCTGAGAACGCGAGCGACATTGCGTCACCCCCGTCTGATCCACTGCCCACTACCAATTACACCCATCGAATCAATGCAATACCGACTTCGGATCGTATTTCGGAAATGCGAATTATTCCTATTTTTATCACCAGTTGCAAATGATTTGTAATATTTCCTGTAATACCCGTTACAACTGTTGCATCAGGAACAAATACGCGCTGAAGACGTGGACACGCTGGCGATCAGGCGATATAGGCCCGCAAGGGGCCGGAGACGATCTGCGGGGGGAGGAACGAGGAAAAGCGCGGAGAAGCGAGCGAATTAAGGACAGCGGGCCGCCAGAAGCTCGGCGGCCCGGGATCAGGGCTATGTTAGCCCGGGGTCAGCCCTTCGGCAGCGGTTCGGTGAGCAATGTGCCAGCCGGCGGGACAGTGGCGCCCTCGCCTGCTGCTGCCGACTCTGCGTCAAGTTCGGCCAGAATGTCGCCGGTGTGCTCACCGGGTGCCGGCGGCTCACGATGCGTCACCGGCCCATGGCCGTTCATGCGAACCGGGGAAACGATCGTGTGCGTAGTCTCGCCGCTGGGCAGCACCATCGGCCGAACCCAGCCCATATGGGCAACTTGCGGATCGGCGAGCACGCGCGAATACGTGCTGATGGGCGTGCACGGCACACCGACAGCGCTCAGGCGCGCAAGCCAGACGGCGCGATCGTCGTGCATGAAGACCGGCTCAAGCACGTCGCGCAGCACCGCCTGATGGCGGGCCCGCTCGCGTGCGTTGGCAAAGCGCGAGTCGTCGAGCAGATCCACACGATGCACCAGCGCACAAATTGCCCGCCAATGCGCCTGACCGTCGAGATCCATGCCGAAGTACCCGTCTTTTGCGCGGAACGTCGGCCAAGGTGCCGCCGGACCGCCAAAACGGGCATCGTCAGCCGTTCGCGGAATACCGCTAACCGTCTCAGGCTCGCTCGCGGCGCTCGCCGCCGCCTCACCCTCGCGCAACGCGGCGATGGCGAGCGTGGCGCCAAGCATCGGCACGTCGATATGCACCCCGCGCCCGTGCTGTTGCGCCGCGACCAGCGCCGCCGACACGGAAAACGCGGCATACAGCCCCGCTGCGAGGTCTGCGACCGGCAAGTCGCGCGGTGCCTGACGCCCCGGCGTGGCCCCCAGCATGCCGCGCAAGGCATCGATGGCCGGCACGCCGGGATGACCGGCCGAGCGCGGGCCATCCTGACCGAACGCGGAAATCGAAACGTAGACCAAATGCGGCTGCACGACCGACAGCGCTTCGTAGCCGAGCCCTGCCCGTACGAGCGTGCCTGCGGGCAGGCATTCGATGACCACCTGCGCCCCGCGAACGAGCGTGTGCGCGAGGCTGCGGCCTTCGAGCGTGCCGAGGTCGAGCGCTACGGAACGTTTGTTGCGGCGTAACCCTGTCTGCGCGGTCGCCCCGAGCGGACCGTGCTGGCCGTGGCTTTCGTTGGTAATGTCGTCGACCGGATCGTCGACCATGATGACGTCTGCGCCCATGTCGGCCAGCAGCATGCCGCAATAAGCGCCCGCCGCGCCCCGACAGAACTCAATGACGCGGATCCCCGTGAGTGGTGCGTTCAATGTCTGACCCCTATTTGCCTGGTGTTTGTTGTAGTTCTCAACCTTGGCAACCGTCTGACGCGGTGTTGACGCATTCTAGTGCAATTACTCGACGCCGGTCACGGCGGAAAAAAGAGGTGCTACCGCCCCGTTGCCACCGGGCAACAGGGCAAGGCGCAGCGGGTGGCAACGACATCCGCGTGACACGGAAGACTGTCCCAACGCCCCGCCCTGCCATCGCGGCTTACAACCAGCCCGCCTTACGGAATTTCAGGAACAGCAGCAGATCGATGAGGATCATCACCGCCACGCAGACCGGATAGCCGTACTGAAACTTCAACTCGGGGATATCGGCGAAGTTCATGCCGTAGATGCCCGCAATCATGGTCGGTACGGCGAACAGCGCGGCAAACGAGCCCAGCCGCTTGGTCGTTTCGTTCTCGGTGAGCGAGATCATGCCGAGATTGACCGAAAGTGCGGTGGTGACCATTTCGCGCAGCATGTCGATGTTCTTCGTAATGCGCTGCAAATGGTCATACACGTCGCGGAAGTACTCCTGCATGCCGCCGCAGAGCTTCGGGGCCATCGCGCCGAACAGCTTGCTGACCGCTTCCATCAGCGGCACGCAGGCGTGTTGCAGTGTGATGAGACGCCGCTTGAGTTGATACAGATCCTCGATGATCTCGCGCCCCTTGGCCGGTTCATTGCGCGCGAATATCTGCTCCTCGATGGCTTCAAGCTGGGCTTCGAGATCGTCGAACACCGGGAAGTAGCTGTCGACAATGGCATCCATGAGCGCGTAGAGCACGAAGATTGCGCCTTGCTTGAGCAAGTGCGGCTCCTTCTCTGCGCGTGCACGCACAGCCCCTAACCCCTGCGTCGCGTTCGAGCGCACCGAGAGCACGTAGTTGTGCCCGGCGAAGATGGCGACCTCGCCGATGGTGAAGTCACCGTCGGTGTCTTTGTTGAGCACGTGTAACGTTGCGCGCGTTTTGGCACTGTTTTGCGCTTCTTTTGGCACAGACGAAAAACGGCCACATCGCCTAATTTCGCGCCGCTTTTGACACTTCTAGGTTGACGCGCCCTAGAACAGCCCGACCGGCTCGGCGGCACGATCCCAGCTATAGATGATCAACTCCCGGCGGGCAGTGCCACCGCCTCCACCCACCGTGTAACTGATATCGGTCGACTCCATCTGGAACCGGCCGAAGCACTCCCGAATGGCCGGGTGGTCGTTCAGACTCACGATGGCCTTACCTTCCAGCCTGGCCAGCACATCGGCCATTTGGACGTACTGGTCAAACTCGAACGGCACCCCGTAGCCCTCCGTCTCCCAATATGGCGGATCCATGTAGAAGAACGTGTGCGGCCGGTCGTAGCGGGCCACACAGTCCTGCCAGGCCACGTTTTCCACCTGGACACCGGCCAGGCGCAGGTGCGCGGCCGACAGGCTCTCCTCGATCCGCAGCAGGTTCACCACCGGCGCAGTGGTTGCCGTCCCAAACGACTGCCCCTGCACCTTGGCCCCGAAGGCGTGCTGCGACAGGTAGTAGAAGCGGGCCGCCCGCTGGATGTCCGTCAACGGTTCGGTCGGCGTCATTTGCAGCCACTTGAACACCTGACGGCTCGATATCGCCCACTTGAACTGGCGGACGAACTCCTCAAGGTGGTGCTGCACCACCCGGTATAGGTTCACCAGCTCGCCGTTGATGTCGTTGATGACTTCGCATTGAGCGGGCGAACGCAGGAAGAACAGCGCAGCGCCACCCGCAAAGACTTCGACGTAGCACGTATGGTCGGGAAAGCGCGGGATCAGCAGCTCGGCCAAGCGCCGTTTGCCGCCGATCCAGGGAACGATAGGGTTTGCCATTGGGACTCCTCTGATATTTCTATTGCCCAGGACACGGAGAAGCGGTGCGCTACCAGGCAATCGCCCGGACATCCTCCGCTCGCTCTGCGGCGTCAATCTCGCGCAGCCTGTCGGCGTAGTGCTGCTGGATAGCCTGACGCTTCGAGGCCCAATCAGCGGCCACGACGGCAAGTTGCTGCGCGTCGTGCTCAACGAAGTCCCACCGATCACCGACCTTACACCACAGCTTTGCCGGTGCAGCGAGCATCACGGCATGCAGGAGATTCAACTGATCGGCCTCGTCCGAGCCGTAGGTGCGCTCCTCGCTCGTCGGCGATGACGCAAAGCCACCCAGCAACTCACGTCGGCACGCTGCGCGCATGTTCAATCGCGCAAGGGCGCGGGCATCGTCTAGCGGAACCTCTGGGGGCTGTTCGGGCGCGAACGTCCATGAGTCACCGCCCTGTGTGGCCACCCAGCCTTCCTGCGGCATCGGATCGAACCCTGATATTTCCGTCACGACGAAGTCTGGCGCGAAGTCCGGCCGCTCATTCGCTTCAAATTTCCAGTGCAGACGCCCGAAAAGAATCTGTGCAAACGTCTTCATGTTCACCACTCCACGATGCAAACGCCATCAAAACCATCACCACCGTTGGAATCGCCCTCTCTGATGTAATAAAGAGCACCGCCGCTGCCACCGCCCCCATATCCAGAGGCGTTCGTAATCTGATATCCGTTGACGGCAGGCCCACCTCCGCCGAATAGGCCATTTCCACCAGCACCGCCAAATGTGGTTTGGGCATTCGCAGAACCTGTGTATTGCCCCGAACCACCACCCGGCCAGCCAAATCCGCCTGCGCCACCAACGCTCCCCGACCCAGTGAATCCACCCTCACCGCCGCCCCCACCGGAGCAAGTCACATGCGAACCAAAGCTAGACGCGCCGCCAGTACCGCCTTTGGGCAAAGGCGAGGGAGTTTGCGCCAGCACCGTTGCGGCCCCTTTGCCGCCCTTACCAATGGTGACCCTAACCGAAACTCCGACATCCAATTTCAGGTGGTATCGGTAGACGCTTTGCCCCGCTCCACCTCCACCACCGGGAATCATGAAGTCACTCATGTCGCGTCCACCGGCTCCGCCTCCACCACCGGCACCTATCATCGTTATCCAGTTGTCTTCTCGCACTGGAGTGAAATCGCCCGTTTGAGTGATGACGGCAATGCCCGGTGCATATCTCTGGTCAGCCTGCTCCAGCGTGATCGCATGATGTGGCTCCTTGCCGGGCGGCAATTGCAGCGTTCCGCCCGCACACATGACAAGAATCCACGCACCATTGCCTGCGTTTACTGAAGGCGATGTCGTGTAAAGCAGCGTCGCTATGCCATGCTCAACCAGCTCTTCGCCTTGAAGACCCAGGAGGCCTAAACCCACAATTGGCTTATCGGGCAAGCCATCCGGCGCGTACGTCGATGAACCAGAATTCGTATGCGAAATACGTACGCGCTGACCAATCCCTTCCACCAACGAATCCGCTGTCAATGGCGGAACGTTGACCGCTGCATATGTATTTTCAGCACCACCCACATCGCTTAGAACGGTCGGACTGTTCACTAACCGCGTGATCGCCTTGAGCAACTGGTGATCGTCGCTCGGATCGAGCGTCATGCCTGCACCTTCAACGACGTGAGCAGGCTCGTTCTGCTGGCTGTTGGCCCAATCCTTGGTAAGGATGGTGCCCTCTACGAACTGACCGTCGTCCGTGTTAATTCTCTGCATCGTTATCCTCGTCGTATTGAAAAATCACCTTCGTGTGCGCGGGCTTTAGGTCTTCGAACAGGGTTTCCAGAATCGGATCGGATCTCACGGCCAGCCGCTCACCAACTGCGCTCTTACCCACCCGGAAGTAGTACTTCAGCTCGGGCGCGCCCTCGACGTTCACACGCCACAGCCACATCGCGTCTTCGCTATAGAGCGGATCACCGACTCGGTTCCGATCCACGCGAAACGGCTCGAATTCGTCAATCGTGATCGTGTAGCCCAGCACCTTGGCCAGCCCGATGAAATACGGTATTGACAGCCCGCCCGTGGCGTTCGCCATGAACATCACCATCGACATGCGCTGTTGCAGCGTGTCGTCAGCTTTTGGCACAAGGCCAAATACGCGCTCCCAATCGGGCAGGAACTCGATAGCGTCGAACGACGGCACGATGCCCAGCTCAACGACTCGCGCGTCGGCCAGCGCCTGGTCGAGCGCCTTGCCCTCTGCGGCCAGCTCGACCTTCAAGCTCGGATCGTTAGGCGAATAGGCAACCGGCGGCAGCAACTTGGCCAGCAGCGTCGCGTGCTGGCTCATGGCTTCTTGTCCAGATAGATGTCACCGAGGCGGCACCACTCGATCACCGTCGCGTCGGCCTGCGGCACCACGTTTGCAAGCGGCGTCAACAGGTCGTAATCGAGCACGCCCGCGCAATCGCTGATGGCAGCGCCGATGCGCGTACAAATCACCGTCATGCCCGGAATAATCGTTTGCGCGTAGGCGTCGATTGCGGGTTTGATAGTCTGGCGGGCTTCATCGATGGAAATGCCGTCGAGTACGAGTAACGCGCGCACGTCATACGACTTGATCGTCGGGCTGATCGCCCGAAAGTCTTTCGCCGTCACCGGCCGCTTGTTGTCGATGTTGTTCTGCACCGCCTGGAGCACTTCGTCGGACGGCAGGCCATCCTCGCCCAGCACCACCACGTCGACCGTGCCCAGGCCACGGCGCAGCGGGTAAACATATGCGGCCGTCACGCCCGGGACTTCCATCGCCCACTGCCAGTAGTCATACTTGTTGCCGCCTGCTGGCGGGTGCTGCATGCGGAACTCGACACGGGCAGCCAGGCTCTCCAACGACTCGATGTCTGCACCGCCGAGCAGCTTTTGAACAGTTGCGGCCGCATTGACGCCCATTGGCGGCACGGTCAGCGTGAGCGCATCGCCAGCAACACGATTTGACGCGGTGCCCGACACATCGGCCGTAGCGCCAACAACCAGCGTCTGGTCAGCACCGATCTGCCCACCGGAGGTGGTCGTGTACGTCGTGCCATCGCGGTATTTGAGCGAAAGTCCAGACGCCACAGGCGTTTCAGCAACGCCGGTCAGTACAACGGCTCGATCCCCGCTGGCAGCCACGGCAGGCTTGCGCTCGATGCTGTACATGCGGGCGTGCTTGATGAGGTTCTGCTCGTCGGCCGTGTCAAAGAAGAACTGACGGCCGGTGTACGACTGGTACTGATACAGCCCTTCGATGGCGCTCGCGGTACCGCTTGCGCGCACGTAGTAGTCCGAGTCAGAACTCACGTCCGCTTCGGGGCGTTGGTTCTGGATCTCGCGAAGGATGTTCGCGCGGATCTGGTCGAGCGTGAGGACGGTGGCTGGCATCAGGAAACCCTCACCGGATGTTCGAAATGGTCGACCTGGCCGTTGCTCTGGTAGACCGAGATAACGAGGACAATCACGCCGGTCTTGCCGGTCTTCGGCTCAACCGTGACTTTTGATGCACGGCCGTCATCAACCAACGGTTGGAGTGCCTGTTCGGCGTATTGCACGGCAAGGTTTCGGGTGCGAGGTAGGTCTTTGGAGCGGGCCAGCGTGTAGAGCAGTGAGCCGACTTTGCGGTCAGCCCACCATGTGCCAAGCGGCACAGACAGGCGCAGGTACACAGCGTTTTGCAGCGTATTCGTCTGCTCGCCTGTGTAGCCGCCAGTGTGGGGATCGATGAGTGCGTCCATGTCGATATTGTCGGAGCATGGGCGCTAGTTTTGGATGCTGGCGGATGTCAGTGGGTTTGCGTGTGTGGCAAACCGATCACGACGGTGGATCTGATTCGCCGTCAGGCGTGTGGTGCGTGTGCTCCAGATACGACTTACCGCCGATGGTGGCGTCACCGGAGACGTCGAGTTTGTCTATCGATGCGCCGCTGCCGCCCGAGACGGCCAAGCCGCCGCTGCCGGTGATCGCCTCGGCAACAGCCAGCTCGTGCGTGGCCTCTACCTTGGGGGTATCGAGCTTGATGCCCTGGCTTGCCTTGATCGTCGTCGTTTCGGAATCCACTACAAAATTCTTGGTCTTGAGCGTGGTCGTGTGATCCTTGCCAAACAACAGGTAGTCGCCATAGGCGTTATAGACGGCCGTCTCGCCCGTTTGCAGCCCCTTGATGCGAAGTTGCACATGCTCCGTAGCAACGATAACGCCGTGGCTGCTCGCACCGCCCACCGGCACGACCACAAGCATCGAACCGGGAGGCGGTGCGCTGGTAAAGCCGAAGTGCTGCATCAGCTCCACATCACTCAGTGGCTCGTCAGCCAGGCCGGTGCCGCTGGCCATGACTACTGGGCCTGCTGTATTGACGCTCCCGAGCACGGCCCGAAAGACGCGACGTACCCCTGCGAGCGCACGCGAAATGCGCTTGTCAATTTCGGCGATCATTTCATGATATTCGCGTTAATGGTGGCATCCGTGACGATGAAACCGGGCTTCTCGTGCTTGCCGCCATGACGATGTTTGCGCCCAGAGTGCGGATGCGCATCCGGAATCCACACGCCGTCTTCCTTCAGCTTGAGCGATGTCCTATTGCCGGACTCTCCTCCCGTCAGACGTCGCCCCATCAGAAAATAGATGGCATCGACACCGTACTCTTCCCACACAATGTGCACACGCTGGCCAGGCTTCCAAAGTGCACCATCAGCGGTTCGATGCCCCTTCACGCTCGCCTGCAGCGTATGCGCGGCCAGCGCCGAATCGGAAATGATCTTCTTGGCTCGTGACTGCACAGCCGCAAGATTGGGTGCGTCGTGATCGACGAAGATCTTCGGGCGATAGGTCAGTACGCTCGTATCCTTGACCGTCGTCTTGATGGCCGCAGCCGCAGAGCCGTGCGAAGTGCCGTGCGCCTGCCCCAACACGGTCACCTCGGAATACCGCTCGGAATTCGACAGATCCTCATCGAACCATTCGACGTTATTGCCGCGCCCATCGTCGCGCAACACCAGGCTCGCCACTGGCGGCGCGTTGTAGTCCGGCCCACCAATCACCAGCGTGCCGTCCGGTTCGAACCAGGGCCACAGTCCTTCGCCTTCCGCTGCGTGCACAAGCGCGTCCCAGGCGGACTCCCCCGGTTCGACGCTGATCTTGTCCCACTGTGTCGGCGAGGTTGCGCTCTGAATACGAATTTTGGTGATGCCAAGCGGCTTGACAATCGTCGCAGCAACCTCCGCCAGCGTCACTTGTTTGGCGGTGAATATCGGCGCAGAACAGTCACGCAGAACGCTCGCCATATCGCGCCCACTGATCGCGAGCGATTTGCCGTCTTTGCCGGTTCGCCGCTTAACGCGATCGACAAAGCCGCTAAGCACCGTCTCGCCACCGACTTTGACTTGAACGGACGCACCACGCTGGATGTTGTCCGGCATCTTGCCCGCAGGCTTTGTTAGTCGAACGTCCCACGCATCGGCAGGAATCAGCAAATCGGAATCGATGGAATACGCAGTCCACTGGCTATGCGACTTGCCACCGACCATCACCGTTACCGTCTCATCGCGCGAAGCCACGGAGCACCTCCCCTCGGGTGATGAAATTGGGATTCTTGAGCGCTGGGTTCAGGCGCAGCAGCTCGGCCGAGCGCTGCGCGTCGCCATACCAATCGAACGCCAGGAGCGTCAGATTGGTATCCACGGGAACCGTGCGAGTGACGATCGGCGGCATCGCATCCATCACCGAGACCGTCAATTGCTGGAGCGACAGGGCCGCATCCTTGAGAGGCTCAACGATGGGTCGATACTGCTCAACCGTCATGCTGCTGGTCGCCAGGTCAATCGCGTCCTGAATCTGACCACGGGTGTCGTCCGCAATCTGTTCGATCTGGTCAGGTGTGAGCGTCGGCGTGTCCGCCTGATTCGCCAACACGTCGGAGGCCACTTGGGTCGTTTGCGACGCCACGATCACCGAGGTCAGCATCGTCACCAGTTGCACGTCGCTCGGATCGGCCACAACAGCGCTCGGTTGCGGTGGTGAGTAAGGCGCAGTCGGATCAAACGGCGTATCGGTCACCACGTTGGCATTGGGCGTGCCCGGAATGACCACGGTCTCGCCCTTGGCCGCAGCAGCGGGAATCGACACAACCGATTTCGACTGCTTTCCCAGGGCATTCCAGTCCGACATTTCCAGCCCATCAGAGAAAGCGTGCATCAGGTTCATGCCGCTGGTCAGGCCGATCATGTCCGATGCGAACGCGCTGGGAAACGCCAGATAGTCCAGACCGACCGTCTTGAACCCGATGACCAACGAGCGCAGCGGTGAGACGGTGTCAAGCATGTTGTCGCGAAACGCGTTCAAACGTTGCATGCCAGCCTTTGCTGCCTTCAGGGCATCCACGGCCATTCCAAAAACGCTACTGGCGGCGGACTGTGCGTCGTTGGCCAGTTGCGCAGTGGCATCAGCCTTCTGCGGCGGATCCTCGCCCGTGTAGAGCAAGTTGCCGGGCTTGGACGCCGCGAACTTCATGTCGATCCGGCAGGAGTCCCGGTTCTCTGCGTCGTGAGAAATGTGGCCGCCCAGGAACTGCATGTCCGGCATCGAGCCGAAGATCGGGTGAATCAACTCGGCGGGCCCCTTAGTGGCAAGGGCGTTGAGCAACTGCCGCATCTGCGTTTCGTAGTCGTCGCCGAAGAGCTCCGCCGTCATCGACACTTCGCGGGCCTTTTGGCCCAAGTCTTCAATGTCCTCGCCGTCGACGTTCGGATACTTGTAGCGAGAGACCGAGCGATCCAGCGTATCGTCGGCGCGCAAACACTCGAAGGGAACGCCACGAAACGAGGCGTCGAATAGGTTCTCAGACCATGCCATATCAGTGACGCTCCGCCATTTGCTGGTTCACTTTGTTCACCGCCTGGGCGATCTGGTGACCATCAAGATTGATAACGATTGGTTGAGGTGCGGCGGCCTTCTCGGTTTTCTTCTCTGCGAAAAGAGCATCGCCGATCATCTTGCCCAGCTTCTCGCCCCAGCCGCTGCCGAAGTAGCCACCCACGGCTCCAGCAGCCATTCCAACTGCGCCGCCGATGGCCGTACCAACAACGGGCACCACCGAGCCGATGGCCGCGCCAGCAGCACCACCGGCTGCGCCGCCTGCCATAGCACCAGCAACACCACCGATGGCCTTGCCCGCAACGCCAACATAGGCTGCGTGTTTTTGTGCAGCGGTTTTCGTGTCGTCATGAGCGACGTTCCACGCCTCGTAGGCAGTCGTGGCAATCTGCAGCGGCGCGGCCAGTTTGCCGAAGAGCTTGGCACCCTTCATGGCCTTCGCGCCCATCGAAACAGCCTCGGTCGCGACGCCCGCTTTGCTAACGCCACCGACCACGCTTGCCGCCTCTCCAGCGACGCCCGCTGCTGCCGCAGAGCCGCCACCCGTGATCATGCGAAATGCGCCCATCGCGCCCACGGCCATCGTCAACGTCTCAAAGGCCATCGTGGTGGCAGAAATTGCCTTGGTGAGACCGGGATACTGCTGAGCGTATTCCGCCAGTTTTTCGGACGCATTGCCCAGCCCGTGATTGAGACCGCGCACGGTCTCCATCTCGCCAATCTCTTTCTCGTTCTTGAGCTTGCCGACCTTGTAGCCGTCCATGCTCTGCGCGACCTGGGCATCACTGGCAATCGTGCCACCGCCCTTTTGGTACTCCTTCATTGCCGCTTCATAGACTTCCTTGCGCTTGTCCGTCTGCGTCATGTAGCCAGTAAGCGCCATCACGGATTGCTGATTGCCGAACAGTTTGCCGATGGCCGAACCCTGCAGCAGGTTCGCCATGTTGGTAAGCAGTTCCTTTTGCTCGCCTGGCTTGGCCGTCTTCAGCTTCGCCTGGATGTCCTGGTACTGTTTGTCGTTCTTGAACGTCGTCTGCACCATCGAGACAACGGCATCGAGCATGTCGCCGCCCCCGGCCAGCGTCTTGGTGCGGACTTCATCGAAATTCTTGATCCCGGCACGCTTGGCCCGCGTAGCAAACTCCGTGCTCGATAGCTGGCTGAGAAGATCCTTGACGTTATCGCCCGCCTGACCGGCCGAACCCGCCGTCGACATCGCCGTTTCGTTCAGCGCGAGAATCTTGGCCATGCCCTTGGCACCGGAAAAACCGGCGTTGGCCGCTGCCGCCATCTGTGCAGGCAGGTACTGAGCCAACTGTGGAATCTTGAATTCCCCCATGTGGCCAGCGACCGCCGTCATGTCGAGCACCTTGCCGGTGTCGTTCTCGCCAAAGTGCATGTTCTGCACAGCCTTGACTGCGATGTTGCCCAGCTCGACGGCGCTCGCGCCTTCCGCCGTGGCACCGAGTTGCAGCTTGGGCAGCAGGTCAAACGCGGCCTTACGGCCGAGCGTGTCGTGCGAGAGCAGTTTCTCCAGGGTTTCAGTGGCATCCTCTAGCGAGCCGCCACCCTGGCGCACCGCTGCGTAGATCGCCTGGCGCAGCTCATTCGTCTTGCCGACCCGCTGCTGCGGCGTCAGATCCCGGTAGCTGGTGTTGGCCATCAGCGCGAGGTGCTGATCGAAATTCATCGTGCGACTGACCGGATCAGCCACCGCGTGCGTTGCACCCCAGACGCCCGCCACACCCTCGCCTATATGCATTGCGCCCTTGGCCGCATGACCAAGGCTCAGCTCGTGCTTTTCGACCTTTCCGAATTCCTGGTTCAGCTCCGCGACTTTCTTCTGCAGTGAGGAGAATGCGCGGATCTGCTCTTCGGTCGACCGAAAGCCCGCACGCTCCAGGCGGCTGTACGCCGCGATCGTCTGGTCGATTTCACGGCGAATCGCCTGATCGGATCGCGCACCCAGCGTCTCACGAGCATCGGCAAGTCGCCGGGTCGCTGAGATCGCGGTTTGTGTCGCCGCCACATAGACTTCGCCGGTCTGCTTCGCCTTGGTCTGAATCGTCCCTTCAGCCTTTCCACTCTCCGCCAAGCGGGCTGAATTCAGTGAGTGCGTCGCACTGACCGCTACCCTCGAAGCGTCGACGTAGGCTTGCCCCGTCTGCCGCGCGGCCGTCTGGACATTGCGCTCGGCTTGCCGAGCGGCGCCCGACGACTCGTCGCGCAAGCGCAGGGTCATGCCGACTTCGAGGTCACGGGACATTACTTACCTTTTGGCTTCTTGGATTTCTTCAAACGTGGCCTGCGCATGCTGACCACTTCCCGGGACGAACCGCCGCGCGACGAACCGTGCGGCTTGCCGTTGAGCGTCTCCAACGCATAGACGAACCCGGCAATCTCGGTATCCGTCATGCGCTGGAGTCGCTCTTCGTTTATTCCGTACTTTCCGAAGACGAGGACTGCGAGTCGATACTCTCGGATTCGGGGATCTGATTCGAAACGATCAGCGATTTTTTTAGTCGCTCCTGGGCCGCCTCCATGATCTGGTAATCGATCTCAACGGCCGACACGATCAGCTCCTCGGTGATCTTCTCGGGCGGAATGGTGCCGAGGCTCGTGATGCAGCGAGTCAGCATGGCAGCGTCGAATCGGGCGTTCGACACCATGCTCCCCATGACGTCCGGGCTTTCGGCCACCTCGATACGATCCCCCACACGAGGCAGACGCACCTCGAAGTCACGATGCATCTGGCCGCTTCCGGCGGGATATTCGATGCCGCAGAGCAGCTTGTCTTTGATAGTCAGCATTTATTCATCCACCTTTTGAGTTGCAAAAATAGTCAGGTCACGACGTGCTTCGTTATCGACCGAGTACTGCGTGCCGACGTCGATCGTGACGCAGTCCCGGTAGCTGGTGCGCTTTCCGCCAGCGACAGGGGACGTCGTCAATTTGCCGCCGTGCATGTTCCACCAGTCGATTTCTTCCTCGTCCTGCGGAATCACAACGGTGACCTTCAAATCGTGCGATTCCACACCGCGAGAAACGCCCGCAGCACGTCCCGAACGGTTCATCGTCTTCACCGGCTTCTTTCCGGTGTGCGACGTAACCGAGAACGACACCACCTCGGCCTCTTGTCCGTCGACCTCCAGCACGATGGCGCCGACGTAATCTTTCAATGCCATGATTGGCTCCTTTGGCTATGTCGGGTCAGAGGTACAGGTCGATACGTGCGGCCAGCACGTGGAAGCCCGGAACCACCGGCGCAGGAATCGCCGCACACAACTGGCCGACCTCCTGCAGGTCCTCCTCGACAATCAACCCATCCTTGTACTTGTCAATGAAGCGCAGGATCTCCATCTGTTCCAGGGTGTAGAGGACATCGAGCAGATCGCTGCGCACGTTGGCAGGCGTCTTCGCCGCGATCTTCGAGCGCGGATAGCGCAGGTCGATACGGGTCTTGCATGACTTCGCGGTGTAGTCGAGCGAGCGCACCGTCGTGATATCGAGCAGCGAAGGATCTTCCGTGCCCTCCGGCGTTTCCGTGTACGTGGTGATGGCACGCACGATCTGCACCGCGTTGCCGGGCCCCATTTGCAGCGGCGTGACGCCGTTGTGCAGTGCCTTCTCTTGCTCCGTGCGCCCCGGCCACGCCGCCACTGGCGTCACGTCCAGACCAGGGATAGCCAGGTTGTCGAACGGGCGCGCCGGATCCGATTCGGTCGCCACCGTTGCCGCGTAGGCCGGGCCAATCTGGGCGGGAAGACACAACGACTGTGGGTGCCAGGCAATCGTGACGCGCTCGCCATTCAGATCCCCGGCGAGCGTTGTTGCCGACGCAAGCGTGGTCGACGTGCCCGCGAAGCCCATCGTGCGGCGCTGCTCAAGCGGGTGCGAGACCGCATTGACGTGATCGCGCAGTTTCGTGAGCGCCGTCTCCGTCGCCCAGCAGATCGCGTAGATGGTGTACGCCGCGCCGAACACCTTGGCCAGCGCCGGAGCGATGTCCGGATCGTTCAGGCCGCCAGCGAATGGCGTGAGTGTCGCGGTGATGCCTAGTGCCTGATTCAACTGCGAAGTGACAATTCCATTGCCAAATTCGCCTTTGTTCTTGGCGGTGATGGTGACAGCGCCCGCTGTGGCCGTTGCTGTGACCGGAAGCTTGACCGCCTGGGTGATTGCATCAACGAGGCTGGCGGCAACCGTATCAGCGTCATCGCCAGACGAGACCTTCACGTCGACGCGGGCATTGCCGATGAACAGCGCAAACGCACCATCAGCCGTTGCAGTGCCGTCGAATGTGACAGTGCCATGCGCAGGCTGGCCAGCGGCCGCGTCATCGACAGCGATGACGGTCAACGCGAGATACCGGTTGGCCGTCAGGGCCGCAGTGACTGCGATGTGAGCGAGCGAGCCGTTGCCAAATGCATCGGCAGCCTGATCTTCACTATAGATATCCAACGGGACAAGGGCGTCGAGCTGACCTTCGGTCGTGCGCTGGCCGACGATGATCATGCTCTGATCATTAGCCGGAAGCGTGTTTAGCGCGGCCTTTGTGTTGAACTCGAAGTAATGCCCAGGCTTCCGGCCAGGTGGAATCTGGTAGATAGTGACGTTTGGACTCGACATGTCTTACGCTCCCTTGCCGCCACGCTTGGCGGTGGTCACCGGGGCTTCTGCATCCGGTTTGGCTTCGACGGCTTCGACGGCTTCGACCTGCGGCACGTCTTCAACGACCATCAGATCGCCGTCGAAGACGCGGCGCATGTAATAAGCGCTCTCTTTCACCACCCCCGCCTTCGCATCAGTGATGTACTTGCGCGAGTGATTCTCGCAAGGGACACGCACTCCCTTTCTCGCAATAACTTTCATGGGTTCTCCTTCAGAATCACCACATCCTCCAGCGAGGGCTCGCCATCGTTGGGCTCCAGGTAGTACTTCATGACCAGCGACCGGAATTCAGGCGATGGCGGATCGATCTGGCCGCCGTATTGTTCGAACACCGCACCGAGCGGGTCGTCGGGCCCACCCTGCGGGAAGCCACCGATGGACAGGCTGTCTTCCACCCAAGCGGTGTGGAACTCCATCGCGAACACCGATTTCGCGTCCGACTTGACACTGGTGTTAAACAGCGTCTTGATCACACCAGGTTGAAGCTCGCGAATGGGAAGACCCATGTCCTGCTGATTGAGAAGACGCCGCACACAGGTGATGAGCATGTTCGTGCCGACCTCGTCCTTGGCGACGCCGCCATGCCGAGTCGACTCCTCGCCGCGAATGTTTCGAGCCCCTACCATCACAGCGAACGTGGCCTCGGCCTTGAACTTGGCTCGGCTCGTGCTCACGGGATCGGTGCGCTTGACACCTGCGAACGTGACCCACACGGCCGGGAATCGACGCACGACGTTCTCGAAGTCGTCCATGTCGAACTCGCCGCCGTAGGTCTTGACCTCCTTGACCATGCTCCCCAGCCCACGCGCCAGGCGATCAACGATGGCGAGCTCGACGGCCGCAATGATCGGGACATATGCCGGTTTCACCGGCCGGATGGTCTCGCTCATCAATAGCCTCCGCGATCCCGGTTACTGAAGATCTTCGTGCCGCGATTGAACTTGACGACGTTCTTCGCCTCGACCGTGGCACCCGTTGCGTCAGCGCCGAGCGTTATCTGCCCGGTCGCGATCAGCTTCAGAAACTTGATCGCGAGGTCATACCGCTTCTGAATTTCCTCGGTGCACGTCGTGCCAGCCCCGGTCAGGTGATAGCGGCAGATATCGCAGCACTTGCTCGCAAGGAAGCGCGGCACGATCTGCAACGGCAGGCTGTAGCGACTGCCGAGGAAGGTGTCGATCTCGGCGCTGGCATCTTCGAGTCCGGCCGCGAGCACCGCGTCGTCAATCTCGCCGGTGTCGTTTCGATCTGTCAGGGCTCTGACTTCGTACTCGCCGAAGCTATTCACCATGTCCTGTCGCGTGGCGTAGGCCATGATTTATCGCTTCCCCTGATGGTCAGCGGACTTGGCCGTGGCGGCGGGTTTGGCCTGACTGGAATCGGTCTGGCCAGCGCTCGACTCGCTCGCGGCCTGCAATGCCTGCTCGCGGGCGTCGAGGGCTTCGGCGCGCTTGTCCAGTTCGGCCGCTTTCTCGGTGAGCGCCGTGTCGCGCGCATCCAGCTCCGACGCGCGCACGAGCAATGCGCCTTCGATTGTTTTCAGCTCGGACTCGAACCGGAACTGCTCCTCGTGACGCCTGTCCAGTTCCTGCGCGCGATTCGAAAGCTCCGCTTCGCGCCGACATTCACCAGCAGCGCACTCGCCCGGCTGACTCTCGACGGTGGTCGAACTGGTGGCCATGCGTGCCACGGCAGCCTTCACATGCGCCGAGTCGAGATGCTTGAATTTCTCGGCCTCGGCCATCGTTCGCTCCACCACCGTCTCGACGGCGACCAGCGACTTGTCCGTCGTGAGCGCCGTGTATTCGGTGGGACTCAACTGTGCGAGCACCAGCGTGATCGGCTCACGGCCGAACACGCGACCAGCGCGGCGGAACGTCTCCGGGCGCGATGCGACCCTGATCGCCGGGTGTTTCTGCTTTTCCATAATGTCCTCATCGATTTCATGACCGGAGCCGCTTGAGCCGATGCTCCGGTCACGCTTTCACCACGCGTATCGGCGTCGCGTGGCCGTTCTCTGGTGGCTGATTAGTGACCGGTACCGGTGGAGCCGGCCGCCAGCTGCCAGAAGCCGTAACCACCAGCCGCACGCGCCTCTGCGCCGAACTTGAACTGCTTGCGCATGAACACGTCATCAGCGGTCATATCGAACTGCGCCACGAACACCGGTGCCTTGCGCTCCTGATAAACGAAGGGGCGAACCGGCTTGGTGGCGTCGAGCAGGAACCACGCCGTGTCGGATTCGATACGGGCATCGCACACAACGGTGGCGGTGCCCTTGTACAGGTTGTTCTTGCCGTCCTCGAGGCGGTCGCTCGTCATGAGGGAGTTGGCTACGTCTTCCTGACCGGGGCCGACAAGCAGAATGTTCGGGCGCACATTCAGCGGGCGGCCCTCGTCGTCCTTGATCTTGCGCATAGCCGTGCGCATAGCTCCATACGAAGCCATCGCCGCCGCTTGAGTGGAAATGGAGAGCGGCATGTCGAACTTGTTCGACGCCACACCATCACCGACCGGGTGGTCGGTATCGAAGAAGTACTGGCCGTCGTAACAGGCGTTCTCGAAGCCGCCGTTGACCAGGGCGTAGACAATGTCGTCAGGCAACTGCGCTGCCGAAAAGCCCGCGCTTTGCGCCTGCGGGGCGTAGATGCCGAGGCGATCATCTTCGATGTCGTTACGGTCGACTTCGACGGTAGCTTCGAAGTCGTCGTTACGGACGGTGTAACCGTGCGCCTTGAGTGCCTTGATGTGCTTGTCACCGACCCACTTGCGCATGGCCGGGAAGCGATCCAGCCAGGCGTAGTGCTCTTCGCGGCCGACGGACGGCACTTTCATGGCGATCTGCTGCCAAGTGCTCGGAGCCGCGCCGAACGCATTATTGAAGATGGCGTTGATGCCCTGAAAGATGATGGCAATGGATTGCGCATTGACGATCATGTTGTTCTCTCCTTACTGAACCCACACGCCGTCAGCATCGATTTCCACCACGATGCCAGCCTGCGAGCGAGTTGCGCCGCCGTCAGTTGCGGCGACGGTCTGGTTGTCTACGATGAAACAGGGCTTGCCGAGTCCGGCCTGCAACACCGGGTCGGCACTGTCATTCGCCCACTGGAACGCCTTGAGGCGGCGCACCAGGACGAACATGTCGCCGTCCGCGCCCTTGCTGTTGTCGATGAATTGCTCGGCGCAGCCGAGGTAGGTCAGGTCGTCGGCGGTCTTGCCTTCGATGGCGTAGCCCGTGGCGTCAGCACAGACAATCAGGCCCGCGTGAATCACCGTCGCAGCCTTGACCGGCACCGGCACGATCTGGCCGTCCATGTACGGCGTGTTGCGATCCTCTGCAATGGCGGTCATTGGCCACCTACCTTGGACTTCGCGAAGTCCTCCTGCGACAAGCCAAGTTGCGTGCACGCCGCGATTGCTTCAGCCGACAGGGCGTTCGGGTCGGCAGCACCACCACCGGCCGGGGGCTTGCTGTTGGTCTGCATCTTCCCGAGAGCCGCCATCGGCGTGCTATTGGCCAGGTGTTGCTTGAGCAATTCGATGTTGGCCTTACCCAGCTCGCGCGCCCACGCTTCTTGGGACGGCAGCAGGTTGTTGCTGGCCAGGGCGGCAGTGACGAGACCGTCGACCTCGCTTTGCTGCTGGCCGCTGGTGAGCGCGGCGATCTTGGCCTGCATGTCGTGCATGACCTGGATCGGCACGAATTTGGCCGGGTCGGGCGTGGCATTGGTCAGCGCAGCAATCTGCGTTTGCTGGCCAGCGAGGTGCTCCGTCAGGTCGACCGGATTTTCCTTGGTCGCGCCGACCGTCTCGGCCAGCTTGGTCAGACTGACGACAGCCTCGGCCTCGGTCGCCGCCTCCGGCAGTCGCGTCACTAGCCGCAAGGCGGCCATAAGTGCACTCATGGGTAACTCCTGAGATTTGTCCGCCGGGATTGGCGGGGATTGCGGTGGGGTTTTGTCACCGGCGAGACGACTGGCGGCGGCGAGTTGAACCTCGTCCAGGTCGTCTAGCGCCGGGTTGTTGGTAAGGGCTGCATTGAGCAGCTTCGTGACGTTGCCGCTCTTGTCGTAGGCGAATATCGGAGAGATGTATCGATACTCTTCGGCGTCAATGGAAGCGGCCGCACGGGCCGTCCATTTCACGTCGGTGGCATACAAGCCCTGGCCGGGACGCCATTCCAGCGTCTTGAACCAGCCAGCAGCTGGGGCCGGTGCAGGCTGGGCGCTTTGGGCGGCATACAGGGATTGGTGCTCCCAGTCGATCACCATCGGCTTTGCGCAGGCGGCAAGGGCCGACACGATCTTTTGAGCGTTCTCGTCGGTCAAGCACCAGGCGGCGCACTCGAACGGGCGACCGTCGTTAGCGCGAAAATCTCCGGCAGGCACCAACTGCACCACGCCCGTGCCGGGCGTGATCTGAATCGAGAGGGAGGCGATGAGTGGCTTGTCCATGTCGCCATGTTGGCGATTTATGAAAGCCTGGGGATGCTGGCGGATGTCACCAGCTTTGGGGCGGATGGGGCGTCGCTAATATATATAGGCGACACCCCAGAACGGGTTACAGAAGGCAGGAATTGGCACCCCGGAGGCGCGAGGCTGGGATTTGCACCGCCACCCCGATAGCGGAATCGACACTAACGGGGGGTCTAAACACGATGGCGGGCTTCGCGTCCTGCTGCCTATGGTTTGCTATACCCCCATAGTCGCAGCGGCTTAAACGGCCGATTTTTGAAACGATGGGAATCCTGGGCCGCCATCAGTCAAACAGGCGACGCAGATACGCCGATACCTCAGACTCGGCATTCTGGCAGTCGGACTCGGTCATTGAGAAGAACGGGCGGGCCGGGATGTGGATCGACCAGCCCTCGGAGCGCGTCCAGCGCTTGACGGACACTTGCTTGTGGCCAGCCTTCGCGAACACGGCCAGGTGCGGGTGATCGGCCTGGCGCAGCAACTTGCCGTCACGCCCGGTGCGCAGACGCACGTGGCCCGACATTGGGTGGCGCTGGATCGTGCCGCCGAACTGGTGGATCGCGGCGTAGACCACGTTCGTACTCACGCGCGCCGTGTTGGCATCGTGGCTCGGGTGAACGCTGCTGGCCAGGCGGCCGCTGCGCTGCAATATCTTGTGATCGCCCGCCGACGCCCCCATTCGCTTTTTTGTCTTGTCGCTCAACCCCAACCAGCGCGGGCGGCCTTGCTCGGCAAAATTATCTTCCACAGCGTTGTGCATGAGGCCAGCAAGAAGCCCCATCAGTGGCGTCGCATCCTTCAGAAGCGCCTGATAGCGCTCCATCTGAGAATCGAACATTGACGTATCAATGACCAGTTCATGCATTTGGTATACTCCTTGTCACCGCAGTCGTATATCCCGGCCTCGCTGCCGGATCGATGAAGGACTGCGATACGAATGGCCGCGAGCGAGCGCGGCCATTCTCATTTCTGCGGCCTGCGATAGCGCAGGAACGTGCCACGCTGCTTATCTATATAGGCGCGCCTAGCATCCTCCGATTTCCCCACCTTCGCCGGAAAGGTAGTTACGCCAGTCCACCCGGCGCTGCCCTGCTCGAAAACCGACAGCCCCCAATCACCGGCCGCCGTCTCCAGCGCCCGGATATATCTGCGGCGCAGCGACCACTCGCCCTCGACCTGCGTCCATGCCAGCCAGATCTCGTCCGGATCTTTCAGCGCGTCGGCCAGCAGGCGCATGTACGGGCCACGGTCGAATTTGTCGGCCTTCCAGTGGCCAGCGCCATCCTTGAATAACCCGTCGTTGATCGTGAGCGATTCGCCCGTCACATCGGGATAGACGACAGGATTCGCCTCGGACGCACCGAACTCCGACAGGAAGGCATCGGCATACTCTGCAGCCGACCGACCGGCAGGCAGCAGCGCATTAGGCTTCACCAAGGTGACGGCGGGCAAATCGGGCAGGCTCGCACCAGACGGCAGCGTCTGCGGGAGCGTGTCCATCGGCGGCGGCGTAAACGGAGCCGCCCATTTCGCGCCCGGATTGGCACCGAAGCCGGGATCCGGCATGAGCTTCTTGCCGGTGGCCGGGTCTTTGTAGGCCAGCGCTGGCTGCGTCTGGCCGGTACGGTCGACGATCTGTACCTCGACCATGTGTCCGTCGCTGTTGCGTACTGGGACGCCGTTTTGCTCCACGTATGCAGCAGTACGGGTTCGCACACGGCACCGGCAGTTGAAACCGTTCGGTGGGTAGATCGTCTGCCAGATTGGATCGTCGTAGCGGTAGACCGCTCCGGCAAGTGCCCGGTGCGCGGGCCGGGTTCGGCCATCGAGCACCGCCACGTACTCCCAATACGGGTGCGTGTCGGCCATCTCCATCTGCGCCGCGTACCGGCCTGCCATATACGACGACTGCATGTTCGTGCGGAAGATCGTTTGCAGGCGGCGCGGCGTCAGGCGCTTGCCTTCGATCTCGCCTGTGGCCGGATCGACAATCATGCCCTTGCCAAGCCAGCCCTTGCGCTCCAGCACCGGCCCCAGCTCGCGCTTGAACTGCTCGAACGTCGTGCCGGTGGCCAGCGACTTGTCCAACGCCTGGCGAATGTCTTGCAGGACATCGACCTTCATCACACCCGCGACGGTGAACGCCTTGGCGTGGGCCTCGGCGGCAACGTCCTGCCACCGAAAGCCTATCTTGTACCCCTTTGAGCGGAAATACTCGATAGCCTTCTCCGGCGGCAGGCCCATCGCAAAAGCGAGGTCAATCGACATTCAGGCGCCCCCACACGTCTGCCACGAAGATCGCACGGGCCAGAATCTCGGCGACCTGCGATTCGTCCATGTCCGGGTACGCCTCGAGCAGCCCCTCAATGGCGACATCGGGTGTCTTGCCATCGCGCACCGCCTGGATGACTGGCGCAAGCATCGCCGCCATCGCGTCGTCCAGTTGGGCGGCAGGCAGGTTGTCAGCTGCAACATCGAGCGCGTGCTGGTCAGGGTAGACGATTTGGCCCTGCGCGTTGGTAAGCACCGCACGGTAGGTCAAGCGAGAATTTGCGACGGTTTTGGCACTCGCGGGCACGCTGTCAGCGACCGGTCGTAGCTCCTGGGGCAGACTCATTTGCGGCTGCGGTACTGTCAACACCGCTTCACCTGGCTTCGGCGCCGGAATCGACAGCTTTTCGCGCACGAAGTCCACGCCCATCGTCAGGCCCATGCTGACTAGCTTCGGTAGCGCGTCAGCGTATGCGGCCATGTCCTCAGGCTCCTGCGTCTCGAAGACCAGGCGCGGACACCGCAATGGCGATATGCCACCGCGATTGATCAGGATCATCGGCAGGATCAGCTCGCGCGTGATGGTGCGCTCGATCTGGCGCGCGTCCGAGGTGAGCAGGTCGTGTCGCACCTCGTTGTGCACGTTACCCAGGGCATTGGTTGATGACTTGCCGTCGGCCTGGCTGGTCAACGTCCCGCCGAGGATGACCTTGGACTGGGTGCTCTCGCACCAGCCGATCATTGCCATGAATGGCTGATGCGAGCCGTCCGCCGCATCTTTGAAGTCGATCTCCATCTCCTGGGGAATCACGGCCGCAGCGTTATGCCCCAGATCCACGATGGCGGCGAACAAGTCATCTTTCTCAGCGTCAGTGGCACCCGACCCGTATTTGCCGATTCGCATGGGCAGCCCGTGGATTTCCAAGAACTCGCCCAGGTCGCGCGCGCTGTAGTTCTTGAAGAGGTACGTCCACGCCAGCACGCGGTGCAGACCGCACCGCGCGATGTACCCCGATTTGGCTCGGTGGCGATGTACGATCCAGCCACCGGGCCACAACGGCTCGCCCGCCATGTCCGCGCTGCATAGCCGGATTTCGTCGAGGTTATCGGGCGGATTCATGAACCAGCCCTGCGGCCGGTGGTGAAACGCCTTCGGATACCACAGCTTGCCCAGGCGCGACCATTCAATCTCCTGTGGCGAGAAGCCTTGCCCGAGTGCGTCCATGCAGTCCAGCAGCAAATCCTCGAAATACGGCATGTCCATGATCCACTCGCGCACCTCCTCCGTGAGCTTCTGCTCTGCGGCGGTTGCGTTCTTCGGCGGCTGGATGTCGTAGTCGAGCGTGAGCAGCGCACGCTTGCGCTTACTCATCTCGGCGGCAATGTGACCATCCTTCTCTTCCATCTCCATGCCCAGGTCGGCCTGCTCGCGCAAGTGCCCGCGCTCAGCAGCGTCGAGTACCTGATAGAGCTTGGTCGGCGTCATGCCTCGCGTGGGATGCGTTGGGAAGGTCTGTCGCAGCCAGCCCACACGAGACGACTGCGGATCAGTCAGCGCTTTACGCTCGAACGGCACGCCATTCATATCAACGATCTTGCCCATGATTACCTCTAGATTGCCCCGTTGCCGAAACGCCCTCGTGCGGACGGTCGATCCCGCATCGGGTCGCGCCGCGCGTCGGTGCCGGAGTTGCCGCGCTTGGGAACCGGGATGTAGCGACTGCCATACGCTCGCCCGCGCGTCTGCGCGATCATCCATAAGATGTGCAATGCAGTAAGGCCGTCGTAGTGGTGGCCGCTTTGCTTTTCTGGCCAGGTATCCAGTTCCGCCAGGAGCGTTGTCTGCGCCTTGTTGAAAATGATTTGCGGCGCGGCGATGTCCGTGACGAACGGCTCCAGCGAGTCGATGCGCACCTCGGGTGCAACGGTGGCCGTCACGCCGACAAGCGGCAGCGGGACGCCTTGTTGCAGGCCCGCCTTGATCAGACTCTGCCGCGCCCACTCGTAGGCGTTGTTGTTCTCGAAGCCGATGGCCAGACAGTTGAATTCCTTCTGCATCTTGATCAGGTCGGACTCCAGCTTGGACGGCACCCGGCGTTTGATCTCGGCAAGCAGAACGTGGAGTTTCAGTGAATGCACATCCAGGCCACCAACGACAATCGAGGATGGGTCGCTCTTCTCGTTCGCGCCCATCGACGGATCGCACGCGCCGAAGATCAACCACTGCGCAGCACGGTGTTCCCAATAGGTGATGTGGCTGAACACACGATCCTCATCGGCGCGTCCGTCACCCTGCATTTCGGTCGCGAAGGCGCGCGGGGATTTGGCACGCTGGCGCATCAGCCAGAAGAGCGAGCGCACTTGCGGCCACGACGTGACCGCGCCTTCGTCCATCATTTCCTTGTTCTCTAGATAGAACCGATATGACGGCAGCTCGGTATCGTCCAGCACCTTGCCTTCTTCCTGCGCGGCCGCGATGGCGCGCCGGTCGACGTTGAGCATCAGCTCCTGGCATTGCTCCCACAGATTCATATGGGTGGGGAACACCTCGATAGCCTTGAACGGATGCACGGTATGCCCGACCGTCTTATTGGCGCGCGAGATGGGATCGTCCTTATTCAGAACGGTGCCCACGCCGATGAACTTGACGGAGCCGTCAGGCGGGCCGAGGTATTCGGTCGCCTTCTCTAGCCACGTCCAGCGGTTGTCGCGCTCCGTAGCGCTCTTGGCCTCGGCATCGGTGATCAGGTCATCGCCGAAGAGCACCTTGGGGCGGCTCGCGCCGTGGAACGTGCCGCGCACCGCCTGCTCGGCACCGAACGGCTCAATCTTTACGCCGTTCTTCGTGACGATCTCGCCGACCTTCCAGTTGGGCCCTTTGCCGCAGATCTCTGGGAAGTCCAGCGCCAGCGCAGAATTGACGGTCAGCTCCGTCTTGATGACTTCGAGCAGCTTGGTCGGCAGCGAAGTTTCCGCGCCGAGTAGCAGTAAGTAATCGAGAAACGCCGGGGCGTTGCCTTGCCAGCCGACCTCCCGCCGGATCTCGTCGCGTTGGAGCAAACCCAGGGCGACGACGAAAACAGGCCCAATCTTCGTGGCCAGCGACGATTTTGCCTCGCCACGGGGAGCGACCCACCATTCGCGCACGCCGTTCGGCATGAGCAGCAGTTGGGGGAAGATCTGACAGAAGTGCGCCTGAAACAGCGATGACTCGCCGCGAATGTGGTGCGGGAAGTAGTTATATGCGAAAAACCGGAAATCGGCGTCGCAAAGCACCCGTTTTCGCCGAGACGCTATAGCGTCCGGCGACGGATCGAGACCGGTCGAAAAGGCATCGATATCCCGACGAAGAGACGATGCCAGTTCGGCCAGATCCGCCAAGAACTCTTTATCCGAAAAGGCCATGGATCCCATGCTCTTTTCACTCTCCTTCAATCATTCGACTAATGAACACCTGGGGCAAATCCATGGTCCGGGGTGGCCAATGCCGATCACGGATGCAAGAACTTATGCAGACAGCAGCACAGGTAATAACCGGTGACAGATACATGGAAATCATGTGGCCATTGAATGACATGTTTCGATCATGTCTTCACCGGATTAACGTATTGCCATACGACGCAGCGTTCGAAGTCGAGGCGGACGAAGCCATAGACCGGATGCAGAAAGACATTGCAACCGCATGGCAGGGACTCTCCGATGGTGCTTGGCGCGTTCTACTGGAGCGACACACACAAATGATCGTGGTTGCCCTTGCGAATCAACGCGAACGAAACCCACTCCTCACTTTGCCGCCTGGTCCGCCGCTTTCTGACGAGGAGCTACGCATCGGGCTAGCGCTCTACTTCCTGCATCGAATGAAGCTCCCTCATCCACCAGCAGACAGATCGCCAAGCGAAACGCCTTCCAGTCCCGACGCGAAAGGCCATTAGCAAGTGATACGACCCGCTTACGTTGGCGCTCCATGTCGTTCGTGGAGAATAGTTGCTGACGTATTTGGGTCATTTCGTTTTCCCGTTTGATCCATAGGTCTTTGTGAGTGCATCGCCGAACGGCATGAGGACGTCCGAGAATGCCTGGAGATATTGCGGATACTGCTGTTTCACAAAATCAGCCAGCAATCGCATTACACCCATCGCGACCGCCAATTCGTTCGTTTCGGTCAGCACTCTTTTCGACGCGCCAATCGTCTTGTTGTAGGCGTCGGCCAATGACGCCAGCAACTGAACCTTCTTCGCCGGTGGAATGTCTGGCGACTCCTCAACGAGAACCATCGTCGCCTGGTACTGCGTGATCAGGCCGACCAGCATCTGGCGGGTGATATCCTCGATCGCACCGCCCGAAAACAACTGCGCTGCCAGTGCCTTGTCCCAATCGTCTCCACCGTCCTGCGCGTCCTGTTTCCAGCGGCATGCCGTGGCATACGACACGTTCGCCGCAGCGGCCGCTTGCTCAAGCGGCATCCGATCAAAGACATAGCGGCGACGAACCTTGTCTCGGACGCTTTTCGGATAGGCCATGTCGTCAGTGCATCAGTGCAGCGAGGATCAACTGCATGCCGACCGTAACCACGGCTGCCGCCATGCCACCCGCGAGCGCGCCTGCAACAGTGCCGCCAATGACCGACCGGTCGACGATCTGCTCAGTCTGCTCACGCACGATGCGCAACTTCTCGTTCAGATCCCGCAGCAATACGACCAGGCGCTCATCGTCAGAGGTCGTGCGGTTCATGCTTGCCCTCGCGTCAGTAGGTTTGTGAGCTTCTTGTCCAGCACGTCCCAGCCGTTCCGGAACTCCTCGCGCAGCAACTTGAAGTCGTCACGGGTGACATACTTACCGGCCATCGTTTCCCGCATGCTGGCCAGCTCACGCTGCATGCCCCTGATTTGCTCGCCTTGGTCTCGGTACGATGCCCACATAGCGCGGATGAAGAAGAGCAGGCCGAAGTTGATGATGGCGAGCAGGACTGAGATGAGGTAGATCAGCCCGCCATTACCAGAAAACAGTTGTTGAATTGTGGGTTGCATGGTCGTTCATGTATCGATAGTTAGAAGAGTCTTTGCGCCGGTTTTGGCACTACGGCGGCTTTTCGCTCGGCGGCAACGATTCGCTCGATGCGTCGCGTGACCCGCGCAGAGACTGCCACGCGACGATCCACTGGCCGACAGCGGAATAGCCACCAACGCAGCCGAGGTAGATCAGCCACGTGTAGATCGTGAGTTGATGGGTAAAGCCCTGGTAGAGAAAGACGGCCGTCGCAGCGGCTGATGCGATGCTCGGCCATAGTTGCAGGTGGCTCAATCGGCCGTTCGCGTCGGTGATCAGTTCGCGCAGGTTCATTGCCGCCCCTCAGCCGACCGCGATCTGACCGCCGCACGCCTTGTAGATCTCGGCAAGTGACGCGAGGCTGTTCTGGTGCTGGCCGTAGCTATTTCCCGGCAACGACGCCCATATATTCGAGCAGGCGGCAATCGCCATTGCGAATTGCCCGTGCTGGATCATCTCCAGCGCACCCTGCTCCCGGATCTGCTGAAGCGCGATCATGTCCTGCGATAGCGGGCTGAAGTCGGGAAGGTCCAGTTCCTTGGCGTAAGGCGCGAACCAGCGATGCAGCAATTGATAGCGGCCAGCGGCCGTCGAATCCAGCTCGTGATTGAGCACGTTCGGATGCGTGTCATACGAAGGGAAGGTGAGGAGCGACGGAGCGAACTCGCCGCCGCAGCTCTTGCGCATGGGGCCGTGCGAGCCGACCAGGACGTTGTAGCCATCGTCGCTATTGGCGAGCGTCCATGCGTCGATCTCGCTGCGAGCTACGGTATCGAGCAGCGCGATAACGTTCGCGCCGCCCGCCACCTCCGGTGAAATTCGTGCCATCGAGTTACTCCTGTCCGTGTCATGTAGTGACATGCAACATCACGAAGTAACTTTACGTTTGTGGTAGCGCTTGTGCGGGCTGGCGGATGTCACCACCAATGAAAAAGCCCCGCACAGTGGCGGGGCCGAAAGGTATTACAGGAGAGAGTCAGAACAACGTGCCCTGATCGTCAATCGGTACGTCGTCTGTCATTTTCAAGATACGCCACACGTGACGGTCGGCGATATGGTATTTCTTCGCCAGTTTCGCCACGCTCCCACGTGAGCCGTATTCCCGCGCCAGTTTGTCAAACTCACTACGAATGGCACGACCACGCAACTCACGCATCGCCCGCTCGCACTTCGGCACATACAGATTGTTCCCGCCGAAGTACTTTGAGATGTTGGTCGCGGCGCGATACCCTACGATCTCCGATAACGCTTCGAAACTTGCCTCGCCGTCCCGCCGCGTTGTCAGATAAACCGGCACCGGGAAGGTGGTGCCGCCCAGTTGCTCCACGAGACGCGTCGCCTTGGAAATGCCAATCACCCGAACCAACAATTGAGCCACCTCGGGAAGAAGGTGTTCAACGTCGCCGAAGTTCATTGCGCCTCCTATCCGCATCCTTCTGCAACGCGGCGATAAGCATGGTCAGTTCTTCGCCCTGGCAAAACTCGATGGCGTCCACCTTGCAGATGCGCTTTACCATCCCTTTCGTGATGTAGCTCCAAGATCGTCCGGCGTCCGCGAGCAGAGCTTCAATCTTTCGCAACTTCGGCTCGTAGATTGTGGCGACCTTGGGGCGACGGCCGAGCGACTCTTTTGGCACAAAGCCGGAGCGTTTCATGTGACGCAGCACTCGCTCGGCCGTCGCCGGAGTCAAGTCCTTGGCTGACCTGACTCCCGCCGCCTCAAAAAGCATTGCACGGTACGTGTCGTCGTCCATGCCGAGTTTCTGCCGGGCAACATGGATCAGGGTCAGCAACTTGCCCGATATCACTTTTTCCTCCAGAACCAACGGAGCAAGTCACGGCGGCAAATCCAGCCGAACGAGACCAGCCCGAAGATGATCACGTACATGTCGGCCGTCATGGCGTCACCTCCGAAGCAGGAGGTGCGCCGCCTCCAAGATTCACGCTAACCGTCGTGCGCTGACTTGGCGTGACCACCTGGACGCTTTCGCAGACCTTGCAAAGGTGATTGATTGCGGAGCGTCCATTCGGCCAGTCGGGCATGAAGTACGTCACCGTGTCGCTGTAGAACGGATCCTTCTTCACGTAGCGCTTGCCGCAAGCCTTCTCCGCTGCGCGCCGGGTCTTCGCCGAACAGACCTTGCGGACTGACCTGCGCAGGAATTTCTGCTCCGGCAACGGCGTTTCGTTCCATGCCCACCGGTACGAATACTCGCCGTTCACATAGGTGATGACGCGATAGACCAGGCGCTTCCACGGCCGCACTGAAAGCGTGACCTTGAAGCCGTCGCACATCAGGTCGACACGCCCATACGGCAAGGCCAGCTCTTCCTCCAGCTCGGCCCGCTGCTCTTTGCTCAAACTCATGGCAATCTCCGATGGGTTAGATAGCAGCGATGTCCAGGCTGATCGCCTTGTACTCTTTCGTGGACTCGTCGCGCTCGTAGATCCGGACATACGGCTTTGTGCCCGTCACACGAATGCTATCGACAATGGCGCGCATCGCTGTAGCCCACTTGGGGTCGTCAATGTTCAGACGCCGCAACCCGAGGACGCGGCCGGTATTCACGTTGCCTTCTTTGTCGACTTGGAATGCCTCGTTGATGATTGCCTTGACCTTGCCATCGCTATCCTTCGTCCATTCGCGCAAGCACTCGTCAATGAGTTCCTTGGCCGCTTGCAACTGCTCGCCGAACTGGATGCGTTCCGCGATTTGACGAACGACCTTGTATCGTCCATCGAACGTCATCAGCGTGACGTTTCCCTTGGCTCCTCCGGACTTCACGCCGTACTGCTCGAAGCTCGCTGCTACAAACGCCTCGATATCAGTAAAGGCGCGCAGCTTGTATTCCATCAGTTCCGCCTGCACGCGCAGCGCTTCTTTCACCAAAGCGCGCACCGTTTGGTCGCGCAATTCGTCAATTGGCTTGACCATCCCCTTGGGGATAAGCCGACCGTGCGCGTCACACGCAAATCCATCGGGAATTTCTTGTTCCATTTGATATCTCCTGAATTCGGATCGTTTAGTGGCGCGGGCTGCTACGGACGTATGTCTCGACAAAGTTCGCGACAGCTTCGAGCACACCAGCCTGGTCACCCTCAAGGTGAGCCGTGACGAACGGCCACACGCCGTTGCCAAGGCTCTTCAGCGAGGCTTCAAGCCGCTCGGAGCGCAATGCCTGCTCGATGCCAGCCCGGTGGGCGTCGTCAAGCTTGAGTTGCAGCACTGCCACGTCGCCAAGTTGCCAAGGGTCTTCGAAACCGGACTTGTATTCCGGCATCGGCTCGCCGGAAGTCTTGGCGCGGGCCGATTTCTCCCAATGCTCGATGTGGCAAAAGTCCGAGAAGTCATTCATTTCCTCGAACGCCTCACGCAGCTCAGGCAAGGCGTTTAGTTGATGCTGAAGCAGTGCCGCCACCCCGCGAAAGTCCCCGCGCAGATGTTGCCGATAGACATGGTTGGCGAACAACGTCAGCAACTGATATTTGCCGTACACCGTGGACAGTTGAGTCGAATGCGCGAGCAGCTCACCGTTGACGCGGCTCAACTCAGCGCGTAGCTCGTCTGCGCTACGGAGCGAAATGGGATTGACGATGGTCGGGCGTTGCTGTGCGTTCATTGCGCTGCTCCAGTGATGAGGTCGATGTTGATGGCGTCGAGGAAACCAACGAGCGACGCGCGCTCGCCGGATGTCAGGAAGATCTCCTTGTTCTTCTTCGTGATACACAAGCGCCCGTCCGTGTAGAAACCGCACGAGAAGTCACCGTCGTCAGACGTTGACTGCGCGACGGCCTTCCGCGGGCGACCACGCGCTGGCGCGCCAACCGGCAGGAACTCGCGGATGAGGGACTGGGACGGGTGATAGAAAACAACCGATCCACGCCCCTGGGGGTCTTTGATCACCTTGCCGTTGGTGATCGACGGGAGAAGCAGGTCACTGATATCTTCAATGCTCAAATTGCATCCGTCCGCTACCTGAGCAGCCGACGATCCGGGGTGCTCTACGATGTATTTCAGGATGGTTTCCGTGTGCGTCATTTCGTAGTCCTAATAAAATGTTGCGTATTTCCGCTGAAAAAATGTGATTGACTCTGGTTAGGCGATCTCCTCCCTTTCAGTCCAGATGACGCGAACGTCATTCAGGCGAAACTGGCCCTTTCGGGTTCGGACGCCATCGACAACGGACTCGACGTAATACACGGCCGTGCCGTCCATGACCTTTGCGATGCACTCGCTGGTCGGCTCCAGTTGCACGGTTGGCGGCATGTGCTTCGAATGCTCAAAACCTAGGGGAACCAAGCCCTTCGCCTCCAGCTCACCGATGGTGCGCAGAATGAGCGCGGGACTGGACGTAAGGCTCGCAACCGCTTCGCCAGGGAGGTTGGCGGGAAATTGTGTGTTCATCGTCTACTCCTTTGCACCTGCGGTTTGCCTTGAGCGATTAGAGGCTCCTTTTGCGGGGCAATTGACACAGACCCGACACGCTCGCCACTGCGGCATCTCAAACGGCTTGTTCATCGGCATTCGTCGCATCGCGATTTCGTGGCAGTCATCCAGCGACAATACCTTTCCCGTATGCGGACACTCGACAGCGCACAGGCTTGTCAAGACTCGCGCCTGCATCCTGTCCGTCTTGCCCGGGTACTTGCCGCTAAGTAGTAGACTCACTGACGTCCGCGACACCTTCAGTCGCTTCGCGATCTCCGTGGCCGACTCCTTTTCGACGGCGGCGCGAAGCCGCTCCAACCAATTCGGAATCTCAGCAAACATCACTTCCAGCCTCCTTGCTCCAGACAACGCGCTTCAGATTCTGGTCGTAGACGCTGCGTCGCTTCTGCACCATCGGTGGAAGTGGCCCGGTGTATTTCCCAGGCATGAGGCGATACCTTGCCGCCTTCGCGCCTGCCGCCCGGATGCCGCGCCGCGCATCGACCTCTATCCTCACGTATCCGGCCAGCACAAGAAATCTGACGAAATTCTGCGCGGTCATGGCGGCGATTTGGACGTCCTCTGTCGAGGCAGCCAGGGCCAACTCCGCCACGGAGAAACTTCCCAGAATTCGCATGGTTCGCCACAGGTTCTCGCAGTACGTCGGCGGAAGGACGTTGCCGCGCAGGTCGATACGGGGAGCCTCGATGCCTGCATCCTTCTTTAGGCGGTACCGCCCTGCATTCGTCACGCGTGCGCGCTGGCCGGTGACTTCGATATAGCCTGCCGTCTGCAATGACCGAAGGTACTTGCGGGTCGTCTCCGTCGACACGCGGCTGCACGTTGCAACTGCTCGTGCTGTGAATTCGGCTCGGTTCTCTCGTATCGCCTCCCAGATCCGTTGACGTTGAACGTTGCCTCCGACGGCATCACCTTCCGCTTCAATAGGCTTCATAGCCATGTTTTTCCTCCTAGAACAGTTGACGCGCTCACACTCGACGCTTCGGTGCTTCGCCGGTGTAGAACTCCCTGTCGCCCCACGATGCCAGGGTCATCGTTTCGGCCCCAAGCTGGAGCCCGCTCTCCTGGATGTTCTCCAGATTCGTACAGATCCGGCGGACGGAACCGTGGGCCACGTCAACCAACCGCCGGAGCAAGTCCTCCCCAACAGCAACCTTGGGGCAGTAAATTCTTGCGAGCTTCCGCGCGTCCTCAATGGATCCGGGTTGTGCGGGCACCCACGCCAGCACCCGGCCGTGCATGCGCTCCCATCGCTTGAGCTTGCTGGGCAGGCCTTCCTCGCCAATCATCAGAATCGGCATTTGGCTGCTTTCATAGATGTCTCGCACCAGCTCGACAAGATTGCGACTCACCATGTGGTCGAACTCATCAACGATCAGCGGGCGTCCGCTCGCTGCCAGCTCCTCCGACACGACGTCGACCATGTCGGGCACCGTCAGCCTTCCCTCATGCTGGATGCCCATCTCGTGCATTACAGATTTTAGGAAGTGAGTTTTCGTAGTGGATGACTTCGCCGCCACGTATCTGGCGCGCCGCTTGTTCGCCACATAGGCAGCCGCAAAGCTCTTTCCGAAACCCGAAGGGCCGTACAGGCACACAAGCGCCGGAAGACTATCGCTACGGGTCAGTGCACGCTCGAGCGCCATGTCGCACAGTGCGATGTTCTGCGTTTGCGCAATGCGGTTGACTGTCGGTTTGTCGGTCGTTGCAATTTCTGTCATGATTCACCTGTGTTTAGTTGGGTAGTTCTTAGAGGCTGGCGAGTTGCCCCTCGCCAGCCTCGTCATCGTGGCGCTTCTGCACCGCAAATTCTTTGCTCTGCTGATATCTCTCGTAAAAGCGGGCATCCTCCTCGGTAAGTACGACACCGTCTCTGCGTTGGTTTCTCAGATCGATCCAGCGCGCATATCTCTGCTCTGGCGTGTTCCATTGCTCTTGGGCCGTCTCGTCAGGCACGCTATCCACCAACACCTGCACCGCCGGTTTGATCGGAACGATTTCCGCATCAACGATGTGCGCATCCAGATCCCCGCGACTTATCCGCCCCAAACCCGGAATGTTCAGCACGTCGCCTGATTCCGCAGTCAAAGCGCGACGTCCCACGTATTCGGCTTCCACCTCCTCTCGTTTCTGATCCAATCGCTTGATACGAGCGTCCCGGCGCTTCTCGCGAGCCTGTTCGATGACAGACATCGGGAAATATGGAGCCTCGTTGGCACCAGCGTCGGCTGAGCAGATGTAGCGACCATCTGTGTGGTGAATCCACACTCGGTGAGCGTCATGCACGTCGTAAGCCACGTGCACCAGGTCTCCGTTGAATTCGGTGAGTGCCTGGCTGAAGTAGCGATTATTGAAGAGCACAACCTCACCGCGCTGCACCACGCGCTCGATGCGCGGGCGGAAGACTCGATTCACTTCATCCGCCCCCAATTGCATCGGCTCCCACCCCTTGTCGCGGAATCCTGCGAGAACGTCCGCTGGCGACATGTGCCTGCGGCGGCCGCTCTCGGGGTCAGTGAATTTCGGCAGTGATCGGTGTGGGCGCTTGTTGTACTCATCGACTTGGTCGGCACAGAACAAGACGAAATTGTCCCAACCAATGAGAGGCATGACTCCCCCCTTTCGCACCGCAGCACGCGTAATCTTGAAATGCGCCAGCCGGTGCTCACGATCTACGCTCGACCCAACATAGCTGTGCAGTAACTTGGCAGCCTCGACCCAAATTGAGCGATGCGAGCGTTCGATTACGCCCTTCGCCTGGGAGTTATAGGGAAGCGAATGCTTCACCTGGAACCCAAGCAAACCTTGAAGCCCGGTGCCTTCTTTCTTCAGCAGATGGTTGTTGTATCCAGATCCGTTGTCGACGTAGAAGATGCTGGGAAGTCCATGACGCACAGCGGCGTCACTAATCGCTTCCAATACGACAAGGCTGGATTCGGACAGGCCAATCGAGAAGCCCACGATCATGCGCGTTGCGATGTCAATGATCGCCGTGATCTCCGGGCGGAACGGACGACCGTGCAATGGATGCTGAACTTCCGCATCAAAAGTGTGACCGTCCGCGCTCCATACGTCATTTGGCAACAAATCAGCGAAGGTGCGACGCACGAACGGGCGCAGGTTCTTCAGCTCTCGTGGCCCCATCCGACCAATCTCGCGAGAGACCTTGCCGAGTTTCCCGAGGAATCGGCGTACTTGGTGGATCGTGGGCAACTCCCAATCGCAGCCCGCGTGGTATGCCTGGGCAAAATTGCGGTATGCCATTTCGACCGAAGGTTTCTGCGGAAGCTGATAGAACTCGCAAAAGGGCTTGGCCCATACCGGCGGATCGTAGTCGACTTCATTGAACTTCGGCACTAGATCGCCAGCCTTGCCCTGCGCCAGCCAGCGCTTGAGCGTACGAACACTGGGGAGGCCGTTCCCCTTGCGACCACGGCTATCACGGGCGGCCCGGAGCATCATGACGACGTGATCATCGAGCGCCCCTGAAGCCGCCTGATCCAGAAGAGTCTCCATGGCAGACTGCCGCGACATGCCACACTGCAACATCAAGCGATCAAGCGTGGTCAGGATTCCCTTACGGGCATCTGCCGTCAGGCGTTGCGCATCGGTCTCGATAAGATCCGACCGCTTCCCCTCTCTGGATCGTGGATCGACGGGAACCAGGACGACACTTGCCAACTGATTGGCGGCACGCTGGCGAATCTGAGACATTAGCGCGGCCGGAGGAACGTATTCCTTACGTGTCCCGCCGATGCCCGTCGATGCTCGAACGGGCCAGCCCTCCCGATCCGCTTTGGCTGCAATCCCCACCTTTGTAGAAGGAAGACCATCCAACCCCATTGAGACGAGCTCGGCGCATGAGTAATGCGACTTCACAGCGCCGGTCATTTCCGATCACCCCCGTTCGCTTTGCACTTTTTTCGACTAAATCGTGCGGCACCGATATACTTATGAGCGTAACGCGGCCTAATTCGCTGCCCCTCCGGGGTCCAGCGATCAGGCCACAAGACGTAAAGCGGTACTTGGATGAATGCGCTGATGGCCTTCTCCCCTGAGGCAACAGGTCGCACGCAAGCATTTCGGACGTTTGAAGGTGGTATTCCGAACATCTTGGCGAGTTTTGTCATATTGATCCCCTTCTTGCGGATCGCAGCCTTGATGTCCTCTTTGTGCCATCCGTCATCGTGGCAAGTACCCATAACTGCTCCAAAAATTGGACTGGCGAAAGCGCCGTTTTTTTGGGATCAACAAATCCCAAACGTCATTTCTAACGAATCGTAAGTGCAAAGAAGTGCAAAGTCAACCTCATTTTCTACTTTGCACTTAACAGCACAAACGCTCGCGGAGAAATTGACAAGCAACTACATGATTTAATTATAAAAATGGCGAATTCAACCTTATCCCCGGAGTGCAAAGTCAAACTTAGCGCTTCGCAAAAGGCAAGTGCAAGGTGAAACGTCTTCTGTCAGCACGCGAAATCGTAGCCATGAAATTGCCGGACTTGCCGACGACAAAAATCGGCATAGCCGCGCGGGCGGAGCGCGAGGGGTGGTATTCAGAGGAGAAGACGGGTTTGGGCGGCACGCGACGCGTCTTTCGAGTGCCGGAACAGTATTTCCAAGGCACTAGCGCAGAACCTGGGCACGAAAGAGACCAGGGGCGCACAGAACCGGCGCGAGTTGACCTTGATGCGCTGCGCATCGCGACGACGGCGCTCGAGCAATGGCTTGCCGATCGAGGCCAGACTTTGGCTCCCGGCAAAAAGGCGGAAATCATCGCCGTCCTCTACGACTATGTCGCCAGAGGTGCCGAGCAAGGTGATATGTCCCGGATGCTAAAGGCCTTGGCCGCCTGATCGGCAAGCAAGACAAGGCCCAATAGGACACCGAGTGTACGGACAAGCCCTCCTATCGGCAGCCGAAATCGCAGCAATGCGATTGAAGGGTTTGCCTACAACCAAGGGAAAGATCATCGAGCGTGCGGCCTTGGAAGGCTGGTATTTCGAGACAAGAAAAGGACGCGGCGGCACCAGGAGGGTGTATAGACTTCCGACAAAGTACATACCAGATGTCGGCGGTGCCAAATTGAACTCACTCGAAGCCCCGCCACGTAGCGGAAAGGTGGACTTGGAATTGCTCAGCCAAGCCACCAGGGCGCTTGCCGAGCACTCGGCAGGTGGTCGAATGTCCCCGACTAGAACAGCCGAGATCATCGCAGTTTTATACGACTACTTAAATAAGGGTGCGAATTCAAAAGAAGTCGAGAGAATGCTAAAGGCTCTAGCCGTCTGATGCATGTAATGCTGGGCGCATTGAACTTGCAGGGCAGCCAGCATTGCACGATGACGAGGCCATGGTGGAGCGCCTCAAACGACTGCTGGACGACGCTAGTGCACAAGGGGAGCATGAGCGTCAGAACGCCATGACAACCGGCAAGATTCGGCCCTCTTCAGACTTCCCGCCGGCGGCCAATGATCCGCAAGCACGTCCCCCGTCACGCAGCGTTTGGACGCGAATCCGAACATTCGGTGACAAGAACAGCGCAAATCTACTCAAGATTGCGCTGTTTTCTCTTGCGTTTTCGCATTCTGTGCTCGACGTACAAATATCCCCAGGAACCACATGGGCATTGGCGTTCACGTCCCTCGCGCTCCCGCATGCTCGGCGACATCACAGTTATCGGCGCAGCGATTAGGGTGGTTTGAGCGGCAGCTCGTTACGAGCCATATTTGACGATTCCTCGCTGAATATCTCAATCGCCCCTCATCCCTGTGACAAAAACTCCGCAAAAATTACTCATTTGGCATCAGTTTCTCGCAAATCGCTTTCGCGAAGTTTTGGCATCGAGAAATCGCATGACGCCACGCCCAGCGTGGGTTTCCGCCTGATCGGCCACGGCTCTCCCACAGTGACAAAACGAGCACCTCCCCACAGCACGTGAAGCACGGCAAAGAGGGAGTCGCCGTACTGTTCGATCTTCGGGCGCTGATGACCGTGCTGCGCGTCTTCGACCGCGAGGTCGTGCAGGCCGAACTCGTGCTGCATCTGCGCGAGTTCTCCCGGCCCCGGGTCTTTGAGCGCCACCCAGACGAAGCAATGCGGACGCTCGAGATAGTCCGAAATTTCATCGGGGTGCAGGTCGGCGATCTTGCGGCCATCCTCATAGGCCACGCAGTTCACTAGCATTCGAATCCTTGGTCGAGGCGGCTACCCTGCCTCGCGGGCAAGCGACAAGCACAGCGTTCGCGCCACCCTCGACTGACGGCGCGAACCATGTCTCCTTACGCCTGCGCCGTCTGTTGCAGCGGCAGCCGGATATGAACAATGCCCGGTTCCATCTCTTTGTCGTCCACAAAGCCGAGGTGCCGGGCGAGTGTCAGCATACGCGTATTTGCCGTGAGTACATAGCCGATGAGTTCCCCGGTACCCCGCTTGCGGCTGTAGTCGACGATGTGTTCCATCAGCGCCCGCCCCAGCCCCCGGCCTTGTGCGGCCGGGCTCACCGTGACGGCGAATTCGGCCACCGTGTTGTCGGGGTCGGCCAGCGCCTGCACCACACCGAGCAGCCGCGTATTGCCGTCGTCGTCCTTTTCCGTCGCCACGAACGTCATCGAGCGGTCGTAGTCGATCTGGGTCACGCGTGCCATTTGCGAGTGCGACAGTTCCTTGATCAGCCCGAAGTAGCGGAACTGCACATCCTGCGGCGTCAGCGTGTGGAAAAACTGGTTGTAGGCGGGCTCGTCTTCCGGGCGGATCGGACGCACGCGCACCGGCTTGCCGCCGGCGTCGATCGTGCTTTCCAGCTCCTGCGGATACGGACGGATGGCCAGACGAGCGTGGCCCGGTGCCACCGGCTTGCGCGCCACGATGCGCGCGTCGAGCGCCAGCACGCCGCGCGAATCGGCGAACAGCGGATTGATGTCGAGTTCCGCAATCTCGGGCACGTCGCACACCAGTTGCGAGAGCTTCACCAGCGTGAGATAGATCGCTTCGTGATCGGCAGCCGGTCGACTGCGATACCCCGCGATCAGTTTCGACACACGGGCACGCGCCACCATATCGCGCGCCAGATTTAGGTTCAGCGGTGGCAGCCCGATCGTGCGATCGGCAATCACTTCTACTGCCGTGCCACCCTGCCCGAACAACAGCACCGGACCGAACACGCTATCGGTCGCCACGCCGACGATCAGCTCGAAGGCCTCGGCGCCGTTCGCCATGCGCTGCACCGAGTAGCCGGTCACGCGAGCGTCGGGCTTGGCGGCGAGCGCCCGTTTGCGGATCTGGCGCGCCGCGTCCAGTGCCTGCTCCGCCGTCTCGATATTGAGCACCACGCCGCCGACATCCGACTTATGCGTGATGTCAGGCGAAATCAGTTTGACGGCCACGGGGAAGCCGAGGCCCTGCGCCAATTCGGCGGCATGCTCGGGCGTATCGGCCACCACAGTCTCGACGACGGGAATGCCGTACGCGGCAAGCACCCCCTTCGCCTCGGGCTCGGTAAGCAATTCGCGGCCCTCGCGCATCGCGTCGCCGACGATGGCACGCACGCGCGCCACGTCCGGCGAGAAACCGGGCGGAATCGACGGCGGGGTTTCCATCAGCAACGACTGGTTGCGGCGATAGTTCACCGCTTCGAGGAAGGCACGTGCCGCATTCTCCGGAGTGTCGTAGGTCGGCAACCCGGCCTCGCGGCAGATACGTCGTGCACGCTCGGCCGTCTCGCCGCCCAGCCAGCACGTGAACACGTTCTTCGATGGCCGGGGCAACGCCGCCAGTGCGTTCGCCACGTCCACACTCGGCATGACGGCCGTGGGCGCCTGAATAAACAGCACCGCTGCCGTCTCCGGGTCTTCGCACAACGCGGCGAGGGTTGCCGTATAGCGCGCGAGATCCGCGTCGCCGCCGATGTCCACCGGATTCACACGGCCCACCGTTTTCGGCAGCGCAGCGTCGAGCGCGTCGCGGGTCTTGTCCGACAGATGGGCCAGCTTACCGCCGTCGAGTACGAGGGCGTCGGTGGCCATCACCCCGGCCCCGCCGCCGTTGGTCATGATCGACAGTTTGTCGCCATAGAACGGTCGCAAACGCGCCAGCGTCTCGACGGCGGCAAACAGTTCGTCGGTGGTATTCACGCGCAACATGCCCGCGCGGCGAATCGCGGCGTCGTAGACGTCGTCGGCACCGGCCAGCGCCCCGGTATGTGACGCGGCGGCCTGTGCCCCTTCCGGCACCCGGCCCGACTTGATGACGACCACCGGCTTGTTGCGCGAGGCAGCGCGCGCCGCCGACATGAACTTGCGCGCGTCCCGAATCGATTCCATGTACATCAGGATGGCATCGGTGCGCGGATCGCTCGCGAGGTAATCGAGCATGTCGCCGAAGTCCACGTCGGCGCTGTCGCCCATCGAGACGAAATGCGAGAAGCCGATCTCGCGCGCGTCGGCCCAGTCGAGCACGGCCGTGGTCAGCGCCCCCGATTGCGACACGAAGGCGAGATTACCCGCCCGTGCGCCCATGTGGGCGAAGCTGGCGTTCAGCCCGATGCCCGGGCTCAGCATCCCGATGCAGTTCGGCCCGAGAATACGCAGCACGTGCGGCTTGGCGTTCTTGAGCATGCGATCTTGCAGCGTCACGCCGTCGCGATCGCGCTCCCGCGCAAGCCCCGAGGTAAGCACCACCACGGCACGCGTGCCGCGCTCGCCGAGGTCGCGAATCAGGTCGGGCACCGTCGTGGGCGGCGTGCAGATCACGGCAAGATCGGGGGCCTGCGGCAGGTCGGCCACGTCGCGATAACACTTGAGTCCCGCAAGCGTCGAGTACTTCGGATTGACCGGGTAGATCGCGCCCTCGAAGCCGCCGTCGATCACGTTTTGCAGCACGGTCGTGCCCACACGACGCTCGCGGTTGGACGCCCCGATGACGGCGACCGACTTCGGCTGGAACATTTGGCTCAGATTGCGGGTGGTCATAACGGCTCCGGGGGCAGAAACAAGGGAATTCGGGCGGAAGGAGTCAGGCAAAGACGACAAATGCGCGCCCCGGACCAACGCCGGTGCGCGCATTCACGATAGATCGGCCGCCAACGACTGTCAGCGGCCGGATGGGGCTTACTCGCCGCGAAGGTGAGCCTCGACCTTCCAGAGGTGATCGTCGACACCGCGCGAGATTTCGGTAAAGACGTCCGACGTGGTGGCGTCGCCGATCTCGGCCGATGCGTCGATCAGGCCGCGAATGATTTCGCCATAGGCGGCCAGCGCCTCGGCCAGCGCGGCGGCGTGATCGAGCCCGCGCTTGAACTCGTTCTTGTACTTCGGCAGTTCGGTCTTTTCCGCCACGGTCTGCACACGGCCGTCGGCCACGCCACCGAGCGCGACGAGACGCTCGGCGCACAGGTCGGCCCATTCGATCGCGGCGTTGTACACGTCGTCAAACAACAGATGCAGTTCGATGAAGCCCGGGCCGTGCACGTTCCAATGCGCCTGCTTGGCCTGACGCTGGACGTCGATGCCGTTGATCAGCCCGCGGTTGAGCAGATTGACCGACTCGATACGAATCTTTTCACCGAGGGTGTTACGCGTATGGTTCAGAGCCATTTCACACTCCTGCTGACGTCTGGCAGCACAGCGGCTGCCGGGGGGAGGAATCCGCCGGCATCAGGTGGCCGGGGCCACTTGGGCGGACGAACGGAAACGCTGATCGGGGAATCGTATTGCGCCATGCGACGGCATCAAGGCCGCGCATGCCCCGAATTTGTCGATGAGGACGTGGGCGACGCACCGTGCGCCACGCCCCGCAATTTGAAGCCGGCCAACACGAGCAGTACGCCCCACACGATGGCCCACGCGCCGATGGCCCAGATGAGCGCCAACGCCCCGGCACCCGGCTGCCACATGATGAACACGGCAAACAGAATGCTGAACACACCGGAAAGAATGATCCACAGCTCGCCTTGGATCTCACGGCGCAACGCAATACCGGCTGCAATTTGCAGCACGCCGGTGACGAAACTCCAGGCGACGATATAGATGAGCAACGCAACGGCGGTCAACGCCGGGTTGAGATAAGTCAGGACACCGATGATGATGCCGGCAACGCCCTGTAACAGCGGCAGCCACCATTCGGCGTGCTCTTTACGCGCGCTCCACGCACCGGCGAGAGAAAAGACCCCGTCGACAAACGAAAACGCACCAAAGCACAGCACTAGCACGGCAAGGGTCACACCGGGCACCGTAAATGCCGCGATCCCGAAGACAACGGCGAGTACGCCGCGCAAAACAAGCAACCACCAGTATTTCGACAGAAGTCTGAGCATGGCATCCCTCTCGTGAAATATCCGCAGGCAGCGAACACGGGCGGCGGGCGGCGTGTCTTGCGCGGGTAGCGCAGACGACGCCCGATACGCGTCAAGAAGTCATTCTAGAGACGGCGACGTAACGAGGGCAAGTGAAATATGCGCGAATGCTTGTGCTGCGCACGCAGGCATTGATCGCCGTCATATCGGCCTGCGACACGGTGTCGCACAGGGCGCGAGCCCGCGGCCGCCTCTGTTGCGCCACATCCACGCGTGCGCACTGCGTCTCGCCGAAACATGCGCGTTGCGCGTATGCCAGCGGCACGGAAAGCGCGGCATCTCGTCGCATCGTTGGGAACATTCCGAAAGGCCCGCAAGCACGCGCATTCCGCGCAATTGCCTTCATAAACTACGTAAACAGCGTCTGTAAAACAGGTGTCACCAACGCTGTCCGCGTAGTACCCGCCGTGCCGCTTAGTGCCTGAACGCGCTTCGAATGGCCTCACTTTCAAATAGGACTCCGAAGGAGAACGACGATGAAGAAATCGCTGCTGTGCCTGGCCCTGTCCGGGGCTGCCGGATTGCTCGCACTGAATGGCCCCGTACAAGGCGCCACATACTCCAACGGCTCGGCGACGGCAACGATGCTGGTGTCGCTGACCATTCTGCCGGGGTGCACTATTGCGGCGACGCCGATGACGTTCACGCCCGTGCAAGGCTCGGCCACCGGGCCGGTATCGAGCACCTCGACGCTGACCGTGATCTGCACCTCGTCCACCGGCTACAACATCGGGCTGAACGCCGGCACCACCGCCAGCTCCACCGAGACCAGCCGCCTGCTCGCGGGCACGCTTACCGGCAACACCACGACCATTCCGTTCGGGCTCTATCAAGACTCGGGCCATGCCACGCCGTGGGGCAACACCCAAGGCACCAATACGCTGGGCGACTCGGGCAGCGGCGTGCTGAAAACGTACACCGTCTACGGGCAGGCAACACTCTCGGCCACCATGCCGACACCGGACGTCTACACCTCGACGGTGACGGCGACCGTGTATTTCTGAGGCCATCACGATGACGACTCCCTCGAGACCCGACGCCCGCCGTCACGCCGCCCGGGCGGCCAGCGGTGCCTTTGTCGCCCTGTTGACGCTGGGCGTGACCGACGGCAATGGCGCGAGCCTTCAGGTCTCGCCCGTGATCGTCAGTCTGGCACCGGCGCAACCTGCGACCACACTCACCCTAGGCAACACCGGCGACCTGCCGATTCACGGGCAACTGCGCCTGTACGTCTGGACGCAGCGAGATGGCGAGAACGTGCTCATGCCGACCGAAGCCCTGATCGCCAGCCCGCCGATCCTGCGTATCGAGCCCGGTGAGCAGCAGATCGTGCGGCTTGTGCGCCTGAGCGCCGAGCCCACGCAGGGCGAGCAGAGCTATCGGCTGCTGGTCGACGAACTGCCTGCCGTGGCGGAGGCACCGGCCGAGGGCGTCACCATCCGCCTGCGCTATTCGCTGCCGGTATTCGTGCAGGCAACCGACGCGCAGGCGCCGTCGCTGCGCTTCGACATGCACTGGCTGCGAGGTGAATTGGAAGTACACAACGACGGGGAACAGCACGCCCAGTTGGGCGCCACGCGCGTGCTTGACGCCACGGGCCGGAGCGTTGAGCTCACGCACGGGTTGCTGGGTTACGTACTGGCCGGGCAGACACGGCGCTTTGCCGTGCGGTGGCCGTCAGGCGCACCGCCGATCCCGCCGTTCACCGTGGAGTCGCGCATCGATACGGTGCCGATGCGGTTTGCTGCCAGCCCCACCGCGGATGGCGAGCGGTAACCGTGGCTGTGCGGCCCTCGCGCCCCTCACCCCCCACGACCGCGCCCTCGGCCGCCCCGAGCGGCGCGGCGTGGTGCGCGTGGCGTCGGGTGCGGTGGCCAGCGTCATGGTGTCGACAATGGCCTTGAGCGGTCCGGCGTCGAGCGCGGGCGCATTGGCCACTGCGGCGGCGGCCGAGCCGTCCGTAGCCGAAGCACGCACCGACGTGCCTGCGGCAACGGTGATGGCGCCGCCGACGCCGACGTCCCCTGCCCGGCCCGACGGTCGCTACGTTCTCGACGTGCTCATCAACGGTCAGCCGACCGGGTTGCTGGCCCCGTTCACGCGGCGCAACGGCCATTGGTTCGTCAACGCCGGCGACTTGCGCCGGCTTGGCCTGTCTGCCAACGCACTGCCGCGTGACGACGCGCGGGAAGTTGCGCTCGATACGCTCGACGGCGTGCAGGTTGCCTACGATGCCACGCACCAGCGCCTCGATCTTCGTCTGGGCGACGCGTGGCTCACGCCCTATCGCGTCGGGGGCATGCTCGCCGAGGCCGTGAACGCCACGGCCGACCCCGGCCTGATCGTGAACTACGACGGCTACTTGCAACGCGACCGTCACACGCAGGCGTCGGTGTGGAGCGAAGTCCGTGGTTTCTGGTCGGGGGCCAGCGTCTCGCAGACCGGGCTCATCGAACACTCGCCATGGCGGCGCGGCTACTTGCGCTACGACACTGCGTGGCAACGCAACGACCCGGCCACGCTGACCAGTTGGACGGCGGGCGACCTCATTACGGGCTCGTTGTCATGGTCCCGCTCCGTGCGGATTGCGGGGCTGCAATGGCGACGCAACTTCAGCCTGCGCCCCGATCTGGTCACGTTCCCCGTGCCTGCGTTGCGAGGCAGCGCCGTCGTGCCGTCTTCGGTCGATCTGTATCTCGACGGTGTGCGGCGCTTCGGCAGCCGCGTGCCGCCGGGGCCTTTCGTGATTCAGGAGGCGCCGGGACTGACCGGCGATTTGCAGGCAAGCGTCGTCACACGCGATGCGCTCGGGCGCGAGCAGATCACGACCGTGCCGCTCTACATCGATCCACGGCTGTTGGCCAAGGGGCTGTCGAGCTTCTCGCTGGAAGCCGGTTTGCCGCGCGACGACTATGGCGTGCGTTCGTTTTCGTATCGGCATCATCCGGTCGCCTCGGTGGCGGCGCGATATGGGGTCACCGACACGCTCACGCTGGAAGCGCAGGCACAAGCGGGTCGACGTCTCGCGATGGGTGGTGTCGGCGCGCTAATCGCGTTGCGGCGCGCCGGGGTGATCAGTGCGGCGATGGCCGCGTCCGGCGGACGCCGCACCGGCGCTCAATGGAGCGCGGGCTACCAGTACATTTCGCGGCGCGTGAGCGTCGATGCGCAGATCATCCGCACGGCGGGCCGATATCGCGATCTTGCATCGCTCGACGGGTCACCCGCCGCCGATGCCAGCGAACGTGTCAGCGTCTCGGTGCCGTGGGGACGGGGCGGCACGGCGTCGCTCGCCTACTTCGGCCAGCGTGCGCCGCGCCAGCCTGCCACGCGCGTGCTGTCCGCCAGCCTCAACGTGCCGGCCAGCTCACGCGGCATGCTCTCGATCGGCGGCTTTCGCGACCTCGCGCGACGGCGCTCGCACGGGGTGTTCGCCATGTTGAGCCTGCTGCTAGGGAATGGCGTGCTGGGGAGTGCCTCCGTCACGCAACAGGACGGTCAAACCCAAGCGTGGGCGTCGGCAGGACGCACGCCCGACTACGGCGGCGGCTGGGGTTGGCAAGTGCTCGGCGGGCGGGCCTTTTCACAACGCACCGCGCAAGGCGAGCTGCGCTATCTCGGGCGCCATGGCGAAGTGTCGGCATTGGCACAGCAAGTGGGCCGTCAGCGCGGCGCAGCCCTCGGCATGACCGGCGCCCTCGTCGTCATGGACCGCAGCCTGCATGCCACGCGGCGCACGTACGACGCCTTCGCCCTCGTCAGCACCGACGGCCGCGCCGATGTGCCCGTGTTGCGCGAATCGGTGCCGATCGGGCATACCGATGCGCGTGGCTACTTTCTCGTGCCGGATCTGAACGGGTTCGAACAGGCACGTATCGGCATCGATCCCATGCACCTGCCCGCCGATCTGGAGGTCGTGACGACCGAGCGGCGCATTGCGCCGCAAACGGGCGCCGGCGTGCTCGTACGCTTTCCCGTGCGGCGCTATCAAGCGGCGCTGATCACGCTGGTGAGCGCGGCCGGTGTGCCGCTCAAACCCGGGGCATCGGTGCGGCATGTGCAAAGCGGCTTCATCACCGTGGTGGGCTACGACGGCGAGGCGTTCATCGACACGCTCGCCCCGCGCAACACGCTCGAATCGCACGATGGCGTGCAGCGCTGCCGCGCAACGTTCGACTGGCGAGCCCCGCCCGATGGCGAGATTGCCCGCGTCGGCCCGCTCGTGTGCATTCCCTTCGGCGCGCTGGCACACGATGCCAAGTCGCGCGGCCCGGGTGCGCAGGCGTCGACAGCCCGGGAGGATGGTTCATGAGATTCATGAGGTTCATGACCTTACCCGTGCCCGTCCGGGTCGCCGCGTGCCTCTGCGCCTTCAGCACGGCCGCTGCGGGGCAAACTTGCTCGATCGGCACGCCGACGCTGGCGTTTTCCGCCTTCAGTCCGATCTCCGGCGCGGCGCTCTCGGCCACCGGCACGATTCCCGTGTCATGCACATTTCCGCTGCTCGGCGGTAACCCGAACGTCAAACTCTGTCTGGCGCTCAACGCCAGCCAGCCGCTCACGCTCGTGAACTCAGGCAACGCGATCAACTTCGGGCTGTTCATCGACCCGGCGTTCTCGACCGCGTGGGGCAACAGCACCGCCAACGTCATCGCGGTGACCATGGCGCGCAACATCCTCGGCGGCACGGTCACGCAGAACGTCAACCTCTACGCACGCATTACGGCATCGCAGACCACCGTACCCACGTCGTCGAACGGCAACACGGTGTACACCCACGCGTTCGCTGCCACCGACGCGACGCTGCAATACGCGTCGTATGCCGCACTCTCCCCTGCGCCAGCCTGCGGCAGCGCAATGACGGCCGCCGCCGGGGTGCCCTTCAATGCCAATGTCACGGTCATCAACAACTGCACGATTGCGGCCGCCAACATCACCTTCGCCACGCAGTCCACGCTCAGCAAGGTAGTCACAGGCAGCAGCACGCTCACCGTGCAATGCACGAAGAACGATGCGTTTCGCATCAGCCTGTCGGGGGGATTGGCGGGCACCGTGGCGGCGCGCTCGATGACGGGGCTCACTGCGTCACGCGTGAGCTATCAGCTCTATCTCGATAGCGGATACAGCACCATCTGGGGCGATGGCACCTCAGGCACGTCGCAGCTCACCGGCATCGGCACCGGTGTCGTGCAGGCCGTGCCGATCTACGCGCGAGTGCCTGTGCAGACGACACCCGCGCCGGGGCTCTACACCGATACGGTCACGGCGACGATTCAGTTCTGAAACCCGGGGGTGGGCGCTCAGATGGCGTCCGCACGCGGCGGCTTGAGCGGCAATACCTGCACGCGATCGCCCTGCTTGACGCCGAGGGCCTTTGCCGCAAGCGGACTGAGCGTGAACGCCCGTCGCTCCGGACGCCCGGTCACAAGCGTGGCGCGAAACCCGCCAAGCCCCAGACACGCGACGAGATAGGGTTCCGCGTTGGCGACCGGCGGCACGCTCCCGTCGTCAGCGCCGATATTCACGCTCAGATACCGGCTGTCGCGCGCCGCACGCAAATCGGCCACGCGCGCTTCGAGCACGGGGCCGCTGTCGAAGATGTCGACGTGCGACCCGGAGCGCAACCCTTCCTGCTCCAGCAGACGCCGCGCGGGCAAAGTGTCGCGATGCGTCACACCGATGGCGGCCTGCGCCTGCGGCGAGAGGAAATCGACGTAGATCGGATACTTGGGCATCAACTCGGCCACGAACGACTTCTTGCCGACCGACGTCAGATAGTCCGCCTGATCGAAATCGATCTTGAAGAAGTGCTGACCGAGCGACTGCCAGAACGGACTCTGCCCGTTGTCGTCGAAGAACCCGCGCAATTCGGCACACACATGCGGGCCGAAGCGCTCCGGGAACTGCGCCATGAAAAGGAAACGCGCCTTCGAGAGCAAGGCGCCGTTGCCGTGTCCCCGCCACGCCGGGTCGAGCAACAACGAGCACAGCTCGCTATAGCCGGTGAGATCGTTCGAGAGCGACAGCGTGAGCATGCGCGACCACACGTTCAGCTCGCGGCTCGCGTGCACGATCGTGTCTTTGCGGTACGTGTAGAACGGCTGTTCCAGCCCCACGGCCGCCTCGATGCCGCACACACCGGCGATGGTGCCGGTCGCGACGTCTTCCATCACGAACAGATAACCCTGCTCGGCCGTTGGCGCCCGGTCGTCCAGCGTGGCCGTCACGCGCTCGAGGCGCGCTTCGAGTGCTGCCGGATCCGGCTTGAACGACGTCATGCCCGGGCCCGCCAGTGCGGCCAGCTTCAACAATGCAGGCAGATCTTCGCGGCGCGCCTGACGTACGACCCGAAGCGATGTGGCCTCGGACGTGCTGTCGTTGGCGCTGATGCTTGCCCCTGCGCCCGAATGTGCCGCCGTGGCGTCGCCCGGCGCCCCGCGATTCGCCGCTTCGTCCTGCACTGGCGAGACTTTCACCGCTTTCGATTGACGCGTCATGGCATATCCGGTGGACAGACGTTGGGACTGCTAGTTGCCGCTAGCTGCCACTACTTGCCGCTAGTTGCCGCTAGTTGCAATACGGGCCGGAGCGACGTTTCCGTCGGTCCGGCCCGAAGTCATACAGGCAGACGAGTGAACACGCGCGCGTGCTCAGTCAAAAGGTCGCCCCGTTCAGGCGGCCTTTGCCGTGGCTGCCAGTGTCGCAACGGCCTTCTCGAGCGAGGCGAGGCCCGCATCGATGTCGGCGAACGGAATGTTCAGCGACGGCGCAAAACGCACCACATCGCCACCGGCGATCAGCAGCATCAGGCCGTTCTTCTCCGACTCGGCCACGATTTCCTTGGCACGGCCGGCGAAGGCCGGCTTGAGCACGGCACCGATCAACAGGCCCATGCCGCGCACGTCGGCAAACACGCCATGACGCGCGTTGATCGCTTCAATGCCCTTGATGAAATGATCGTGACGCGCCTTCACGCCATTCAGCGTCTCGGCGGTGTTGATCAGTTCGAGCACACGCCCGGCGATGGCCGTCGCGAGCGGGTTGCCGCCGTACGTGCAGCCGTGCGTGCCCGGCGAGAAGCTCGCGGCAATCTTGCTGGTGGTGAGAATGCCGCCAATCGGAAAACCGTTACCGAGCGCCTTGGCGGTCGTCAGGATGTCCGGCGTGACGCCATATTGCTCGTAAGCGTAGAGCGTGCCCGTGCGGCCGACGCCGGTCTGCACTTCGTCGAAAATCAGCAGCGCGCCGTGCTTGTCGCACAGCTCGCGCAGGCCCTTGAGGAATGCCGGGTCAGCCGGCAGCACGCCGCCTTCCCCTTGCACCGGCTCGACGATGACGGCAGCCGTCGCGTCCGAGATGGTGGCCTCGAAGGTCTTCAGATCGTTGTACGGCAGGTGCATGATGCCGGCCGGCAGCGGACCGAAACCTTCGGTGTACTTGGCCTGACCGCCCACGCTCACGGTAAACAGCGAGCGGCCGTGGAACGAGTTGAAGAACGAGATGATTTCGCTCTTATCCTTGCCGCCACGTTCAGCCGCATGGTCGAATGCGTAGCGACGGGCCAGCTTGAGCGCGGCCTCGTTGGCTTCGAGCCCCGAGTTGCAGAAGAAGGCCTTGTCGGCGAACGTCGCGTCGGTCAGCGCCTTGGCCAGGCGAAGCACCGGCTCGTTGGTGTAGCCGTTGCCGATGTGCCAGACCTTGCGTGCCTGCTCTTCGATGACCTTCACCAGCTCGGGGTTCGCATGACCCAGCGCGTTGACCGCGATACCGCCGGTGAAATCGACATACTCACGACCTTGCTGATCCCACATGCGCGAGCCTTCGCCGCGCACGGGCACCATCTGGGCAGGAGCGTAATTGGGCACCATTACGTCGTCGAACGTCTGGCGGGTCACAGCGATTGGCTGGCTCATGACTACCTCGTGAAATCTGGGTGCAATCGGGGATTGCGGAGCAGGCCCGGACAACGGTCACTGCCCTGTAAAAGAAGACCTGGCTGGGGGCTCAGGGCGCCGGCGGCGCGCGGGTGTCTTATGGCACCTGACGCGCGTACCCTCGCATTGTAATCAGATGCGGCGCGCGGATACACCGTCGCGCGCATCTGGAACAAACGAATTACAAGAATTACAAGACTTTGCGCAAGAATTCGCGCGTGCGCTCGTGCTTCGGTGCCGAGAAGATCTGCTCCGGATGGCCTTCTTCCATGATCACGCCCTGATCGATGAAGAGCACGCGGTCGGAGACTTCCCGCGCAAACCCCATTTCGTGCGTGACCACCACCATCGTCATGCCCTCTTCGGCGAGCGACTTCATGACTTCCAGCACTTCGCCCACGAGTTCGGGGTCGAGCGCCGAGGTCGGTTCGTCGAACAGCATCACCGTCGGCTGCATGGCCAGCGCGCGGGCAATCGCCACGCGCTGCTGCTGGCCGCCGGAGAGCTGGTTCGGGAACGCGTCGATCTTGTCGATCAACCCGACCTTGCGCAGCAGTTGCTCGGCGACCGTCACGGCCTGATCGCGCTTCAGGCTGTTGACCTGCATGGGCGCGAGAATCAGGTTCTCGAGCACCGACATGTGCGGGAACAGGTTGAAGCGCTGGAACACCATGCCGACGCTCGCGCGCATGGCATTCATGTTCGTCTTCGGGTCTTCGACGTGGAAGCCGTTGACGAGCACTTCGCCGCCGCTGACGTCTTCGAGTCCATTCAGACAGCGCAGGAACGTGCTCTTGCCCGAGCCCGACGGCCCGATCACGCACACCACTTCGCTTTCTTCGATTCGGCAGGTAATGCCGCGCAGCACGTGCGTCTCGCCGTACTGCTTTTGCAGGTTGTTAACGACGATCACCTTGGCCGTACCTCGTTTCCAAATGTTGAACAAATGCCGACAGCACCAGCGTGATCACCCAGTAGATGAGCGAAATCGTCAGGTACGGCTCCCAGTAACGAGCATAGGCGCCCGATACGGTCCGGGCGGCATACGCCAGTTCCGCCAGCCCGATGGCCGACGCCAGCGACGAGTCCTTCACGATCGCGATGGCGTTGTTGCCCAGCGGGGGCAGCATGCGGCGAAACGCCTGCGGCAGCACCACCTTGCGCAGCGTTTGCATGTACGTCATGCCGAGCGAGCGGGCCGCTTCGGCCTGACCGCGGTCGATCGACTGGATACCGGCACGGAAGATTTCCGACACGTAGGCACCCGCGTTGAGCGAGATGGCCAGCACCGCCGACATGAACGCGCCGTGCTGCGAGCGGATTTCACGCGCGAGGTCGCCGCTGATTAGCAGACCGCCCGACGGGTTGATCAGCATCGGCATGAGCGCGAAGTGGATCAGCAGAATCTGCACGAACAGCGGCGTGCCACGGAAAAAGCTGACGTAGAAGCGCACCGGGAGCTGCACACCGTAGCGCAGGAAATACTTGTAGAAGCCATGACGCGCCTCGGCCAGACGGCCGACGCCGAGCACAAGCCCGAGTAACGTGCCGGCGATCACACAGATCACCGTGCATTTGAGCGTCATCAGCGTGCCTTCGACAAACAGAGGCATGTACTCGCTGATGATGTTCCACTGGAACCCACCCATGAAGCACCTTTATACAAAATGAAACGAACCGGCTTGCCGGCAGAAAAACGCTCGCGGCCCGGGGGTTGACGTCGGTGTTCTGACGATCAGCTCACGGGCCGCGAGAGGCCAGATGACTGGCGCGCGTGGCGCGAATCTTACACGCGTTACTTATTGTTGCGGCAGCGCCGGCACGTCGGCGTCGAACCACTGCTTGTAGATCTTGGCGTAGGTGCCGTCAGCCACGATCTTCTTCAGACCGGTGTTGATCTTGTCGAGCGCCACCTTGTTGCCCTTCTTCACGGCAATACCGAAGTACTGGCGCTTGAACTTGCTGTCGTAGACCAGCTTGAACGGCTTTTCCGGATGGCTCTTGATGTAGAACTTGATCACGCCCACGTCGCCCACGGCAGCGTCGACACCGCCGCGGTACAACTCTTCGAGCATGAGCGGCGTGTTGTCGAAGCGCCGGATCGAGGTGCTGGCACGGCCCAGTTCTTCCGAGACGGCGATGTCGCCGGTGCTCGAATTGACCACGCCGACTTGCAGCTTCTTCAGGTCGGCCAGATTGGCGACCTTCGAACCCGGCGACGTGATGATGACCTGATCGGCCGGGAAGTACGGGGCCGAGAAGTCGACCATTTCACGACGCTTGTCGGTGATGGTGATGCCCGAAATGATGATGTCGCGGTCGCCTTGGTCGAGCGTGGCGAAGATGCCTTCCCACGGCGTGCTGACCAGCTTCACATTGAACCCACCAGCCTTGCCGATCGCCTTGATGACGTCGATATCGAAGCCGACCAGCTCTTTTTGCGGCGTTTCGAACTCGAACGGACGATAGGTACCGCCTGCACCCACGGTGTACGTGGGGTCGGCAGCTTGCACTGCCGGCACGGCGGCGAAAGTCGTCAGAAAACAGGCGGCGGCCAGAACAAGGCGCTTCGTCAACATGTTGATTTCCTAGGCGAGAATTCGTAAAAGAGCGCAATGATACTCCTCGCCGACCCCGAAACGAAAAAAACCCGCCGAAGCGGGTTTTCTCGTTGCGATCTCGCGACGTGGGACGCAATTCCCACGGAATGGGAACGCTGCCAGCGCCGTCGTTCAGAACGCGCCGGCCGCGATCGGACCCGCGCTCTCGCCCGGCCCGAACACCACGTCCCGGTACGATTTTCCGGCCGGAATCATCGGATAAACGTCGTCTTCGCGGGCCACCAGCACGTCGAGCAGATACGGCTCGCTCGGGTCGGCCAGCATGCGGGCCAGCGCCGCCGGCAGTTCCTCAGCGCGCGTGACACGGGCACCAGCCACGCCGTAACCGGCAGCGATGGTCACGAAGTCCGGATACGGACGGCCATCGTCGGCACCTTCCGGCGCATTCGGATCGGCAAGCGACGAGGCGACGCGGTTGCGTGCATAGATCATGTCCTGCCACTGACGCACCATGCCCAGCCACTGGTTATTGATCACCAATACTTTGACGCCCAGCCCGTAACGGCGGCAGGTCGACAGCTCGTTGACGGACATGTTCAGGCTGCCGTCGCCATCGATATCGATCACCGGCACGTCCGGCAGCGCGACCTTTGCGCCGATGGCGGCCGGCAGGCCGAAGCCCATGGTGCCGAAGCCGGCGCTCGACAGGAACGTGCGCGGCTCGCGCAGGCGCAGGTGCTGCATCGCCCACATCTGGTGCTGGCCGACGCCTGTCGTCACCACCGCCTCCGGCGGGAGCAGCGCCGCCAGCGCGGCGATCACGTCGACACCGGTCAGCACGCCCGCGTCATCGTTCCCGCCTGACACCGGCGCCACCGGTGCCCGCAGCGGGTGAGCCGCACGGCGCTCAGCAAGGTAAGCGTGCCAGTCCGGCACCTCGCGGCGGGTGGCATGGGCAAGCAGGCCGCTGAAGGCATCGCGCAAATCGGCGTGCACGCCCAGTGTCACCGGCTTGTTCTTGCCGATTTCGGCCGCATCGACATCGATATGGACGATCTTGGCGTGCCGGGCAAACAATGTCGGATCGCCGACCACCCGGTCGTCGAAGCGCACGCCCAGTGCCAGCACAAGATCGGCTTCGTTGACGGCCACGTTGGCCGCGTAGGCGCCGTGCATGCCAAGCGGTCCGAGCAGTAGCGGATGATCGTCGGGCATCGCGCCGAGCCCCATCATCGTGAGCGCCACCGGGCAATTGAGCGCCTCGGCCAGCGCCTTGAGCCGGTCGCTGGTGCCCGACGCGATCACTCCGCCCCCGGCGTAGATGACCGGCCGCTCGCTTTTCGCCAGCAAGGCCGCGATGCGTTGGGCCGTCTCGTCGCTCATGCCGGCCGGCACCGGCGCGGTAAAGCGCTTGTCGGTCGGCTGATCGGGGCGGGCCTGTTGAATGTCTTTCGGGAAGTCGACCAGCACCGGGCCGGGACGGCCCGCCAGCGCGCACGCTGCGGCTTCGCGCAACGCCGCCGGAATGTCGCGCGCCTCGCGCACTTGCCGGGCGAGCTTGGTCACCGGCTTGGTGATCGCGACGATATCCACTTCTTGGAAGGCGTTCTTGCCAAGCCAATGCGTGGCGACATTGCCCGTGATCGCGAGAATCGGCACCGAGTCGCTCGCCGCGTCGGCAATGCCGGTGACCAGATTGGTCGCGCCCGGACCGGACGTCGCCAGACAAACGCCGAGCTTACCGGTGGCGCGTGCATAGCCCTGCGCGCCAAATACCGAGCCTTGCTCATGTTCCGTACGCACCAGCGTGACGGATACCCGCGAAAGCGCGTCGAGCATTTCCAGATTGGCACCGCCCGGGTAGCAGAACACCGTATCGACACCAATCTCTACCAGCGTGCGCGCAATGAGGTCCGCACCCTTGGCGGACAACGGGGCAACGGGCTGGGCGACAGCACCGGTGGCGGCTTCGGCGGCAGGCAGAGACAGGTCGAGTTTCATGGGTACGTGGTTTTCCGGCGGTTTCAGACGAACTGTTGCGGTGGGTGCAACAAGATAGGTGCAACAAACTAGCGTCAATCTTATGACGAGGCGCAGGTAATTGCTTCGCGTAACATTGACAGATTCGCGCCAATTTCACATGATTTATTCGAAATTAAAAATTCCGAGGAATTGATCATGCAACTTGATGCATTTGACGAGAAAATTCTCGCGATCCTGCAAGTCGATGCTTCGCTGTCGGCGGCTCAGATCGGCGAGCAGATTGGCCTGTCCCAATCACAGTGCTGGCGACGCATCGACCGGCTGGATGCCGAGGGCATCATCGAGCGGCGCGTCGCGCTGGTCGACCGCAAAAAGGTCGGCCTGAACGTGATGCTGTTCGCTCACGTAAAACTTGCGGGTCACAATCGCAACGCCCTGCCCGAGTTTTCGAAAGCGATTCAGGATTTTCCGGAAGTGCTCGAATGCCATGTGCTGATGGGCAATGTCGACTTCCTGCTGCGCATCGTCACGCGCGACGTCGACGCCTACGAGCGCTTCTTCTTCGAACGGCTGTCGCAATTGCCGATGGTGCAGGAGGTCAACTCGATGATCGCCCTCTCGCAGATTAAGTCGACCACCGTTTTGCCGATCGGCTCGCAGGCTGCGGGGAGTTAGTGCGCGTCGGGGCAACTTCACGGCGTGTCGTTGCAACGTCGCAATGCATGACCCGAATGACAGCGCAATGCCCTGTTCGTGTCACGAACCCGACAGTAGACTGTCACCCGCGTTACGCACGTTGGACAGTGCCCTCGCAAGCCTCTATCCTTAAGCATTCAGTTAGGCATCCACTTTGGGAGCACTGCATGAAACGTTGGATCGGAGTGACAGCCGCAGCCGCAATTCTCGGCGTGACGGCCTGGTGTTTCATCCCCGCGCATGCGGCCCTAAAGACTGGCGCCACGGCACCGGACTTCACGGCGCAGGCCTCGCTTGGCGGAAACGTCTTCTCGTTCTCGCTGGCCGATGCGCTCAAGAAAGGACCGGTCGTCCTGTACTTCTATCCTGCCGCCTTCACAACGGGCTGCACGATCGAAGCGCATGACTTTGCCGAGGCCACCGACACGTTCAAGTCGATGGGTGCCACGGTGATCGGCGTCTCGCACGACAACATCGACACGCTCAACAAGTTCTCGGTGTCGGAATGCCGTAGCAAATTCGCCGTCGCCGCCGACACGGACCAGCACATCATGCGCGCCTACGACGCCGTGCTTGCGCTCAAACCCGATCTGGCCAACCGCGTCTCGTATGTCATCGCCCCCGATGGGAAAGTCATTTACAGCTACGTGAGCCTCGATCCGGATAAGCACGTTGCCAACACTCTTGAAGCCGTACGCAAATGGCGAGCAGCCCACCCCGCATGAAGGCGCAGGCTCGCGCGCAGACGCGTAGCGAAGAAGTCGCCAATAGCATTAGCCACGGACTCGCGTGCCTCGCGGCGTTGGCCGCGATTCCTTTTCTCTTCAATGCCGTACGCCCGCCGTCGAGCGTAGGCCCGAGCGCGGCGCAGCAGATCGGTATCGGCGTGTTTGCCGCCACGATGGTCGTGGTCTACCTGTCGTCTGCGCTCTATCACGGCCTCCCCGACGGACGCGCCAAGCGCGTGTTCATGCGGGTGGACCATTGCGCCATCTTTCTTTTCATTGCAGGGACTTACACCCCCTTCACCGTCAAGATCCTGCATGACCCGTGGGGCTGGCCGCTGCTCACCGGTGTCTGGGCTATGGCGCTCGCCGGCCTGATCGCCAAAACGCTGGGCCTGCTCGACCGGCCGCTCGTCTCGACAACGCTGTACATCTGCCTCGGCTGGGTGGCAGTCCTCGTTGCAGGCCCCGTACTCGCCGCCATTCCGGGGCCCGGTGCCGGTTGGCTCTATGCCGGCGGCGTTGCCTACACCGTCGGCGCCATCTTTTATTCGCTCGACGGACACATCAAATTCGGACATCTGGTGTGGCACCTGTTCGCCATCGGCGGCACGGCCTGCCACTACCTCGCGGTGTGCCGCTACCTCTGACGTTTTCTCTGACGTTACCTCTGCCGCAAGGTCTGATGCAGGCTGATGCAGTGCGTTTCAGGTTCAGGCCGTGCGCAGCGGTAGCACCTGACGGATGATGTCCGCGCCGGCGGCCTGCAAAGCCACACGCAGGTCGTACGACGCCTGTAAGTTGGTCCAGAACTCCGCCGACGTGCCGAAGTAACGCGCAAGGCGCAGAGCGGTGTCCGCCGAAATACCCCGCTTGCCGCGCACGACATCGTTGATGCGCGGTGCGGGCACATGGAGCGCCAAGGCCAGCGCGTTCGCCGACATGCCGCCCGGCACCATGAATTCCTCGTGCAGAATTTCCCCCGGATGAATCGGTGCCAGCGATTCCCCGGTGACCAGCCCCGCAAAATCGGTTTGGTCGATCTGATCTCGTCTGATGCTCATGGCAAAACCTCATTCAGTGATAGTCGACGATACCCACGTCGTAGGCATCGCCCTTCGCAAATCGGAAACACACGCGCCATTGCTGATTGACGCGAATGCTCCACAAATCCACTGGCTTGCCATGCAACCCCTCTAAGCGGTTGCCCGGCGGTACCAGCAAGTCCTCCACGCAAGTCGCCGCATCGATCATCAATAGCTTGCGCAATGCGGTGCGCTGAATCGACTTCGGCAACCTGCGCACGCAGCGACCGGTGAAGAGTGCAGCGGTTACCTTGTCCGAGAAGGTTTGGATCATGGGATCGAATTTATAACACATATCGTTAAACGTGCAACGTTATATGAGTGACGTTAAATGTCACGTGAGATCGGAGCGACGGCTGCGAGCTTCGCGGCCAAAGCCGCACAGCGCGCCAGCAACTCGGGATCGCCGAACATCCGGCAGGCCCCCTGCATGCGATGCAACACGGCCTGCGCCGCCATCAGATCGCCTTCGTGCCGCCGCCTGAGCAAACGGCGGAACTGGGCAATGTCGTTCGCCATTTCCCGACGCATCAGGCCTCTCGCCCCGGCGTCTTTGTAAAGCGGCAGTTTCGGATTGCGCCGCATGACCTGCGCGCCTTGCATGACTTGCGGACCCTGCGAGACCTGCTGGGCCAGCGGCGCCGGCGATACTACGCCCCCGGCAGGCGACGATCCTGCTTCGTGTCCGGCGCCCTCCAGCCTTGGCCAGCGTGCCGCGAGCACCTGCTGTAACCGTCGACGGGACACAGGCTTTGGCAGCACCGCGTCGATACCCGCATCCCGCGCCATCCGCGCGTCGAGCAGCGATCCGGTCACGGCAATCACAACCGGCGCCCGGCGGCGCAGCGCCATTGCCAGTTGCAGCACGTCACTCGCCAAGGTCAGGCCGCATACTTGTCCGAGTTGTACGTCGGTCAGCACCACATCGACATCGCATGCGGCCCAGTGGGCGAGTGCGGCCGCCGCGTCGCTCACCCCTTCCGTGACGCACCCCAGCGAGGTCAGCTGCTCACACAGCACGAGGCGGTTGATCGGGTGGTCGTCCACCACAAGTACGCGCAGGCCGTCCCGAACGACGACGACGGCTGTCGACGCAGCGCGATCGGCCCCTATGAGGGCGTCGGCGCGGTCTGACGCATCGGTGCGCATGCTACTGGCCGCCAGCGGCTGTAAGGGCAACGACAAGCGGAAATGTGCGCCTCGCACCGGTGTCTCCGCGAACAGTGCGCCGCCCATGCGATGAGCCCAACGGCGCGCGATCCACAATCCGAGTCCCGTGCCCGGGATCGCGGGGTGGCCCCGAAAAAACGCGCTGAAAACCGCCTCCCGTGCGCCTTCGGGAATGCCCGGCCCGGTGTCCGTCACACGCACCGTCAAATGGTTCGCCGGCGCCTGCCACGACGCCCACACGCAGACTTCACCCGCAGCTGTATATTTCAGCGCGTTGGCAAGCAGCGTTCGCACGATCTGACGCAGCCGCACGGCATCGCCCCGCAACATGACGGGCACGTCGTCGTCGATATCGCAGGACAGCGCCAAGCCCTTTGCCCGCGCTTCCGGGGCGAAGAGCGCCACTTCGCCGTCCAACTGCGCGCGCACCTCGAAGGGTTCATCGAGCAGCGGCAGCGCCACGGCGTCGCCCTGCCCGAGGTGCAGAACATCGTCAACGACACGCACAAGGACGTCGAGCGCCTCTCGCATCGTGTCGAATCGTGCGCGCCTGCCGACGCGGTCACGTTCGGGTGCCTGTCCGGCGGCGCGAACGTCCCCACTCGCGGCGGCACCACCGGCACTACCGACACCCGTCAACGCATCCAGTTGCCCTTGCAGTACCTGCAACGGTGCGCGTAGTTCGTGGACCAGCGCCAAACGGAAGGTGTCGGCCATGTCGAGGCCGCCCTCCCCCGCCAAGGAGGGCAGCGGAACGCGCCCGGCATCGATTTCGGTTGCCGCCGACTCCGTTCGCATCACCGCGTCGTCGCGGCAACCGTCGAGGTCATCATTGGGGAGATTGTTGAGAGTCATCGTGTGAAGACGCTTCACCGCGCTCGTGAGCGCTTCGGCGTACTGAGGAACTGGACAGCCCTGAGTCTGGCGTCTGGCGAGGGTTTTGCGACTGCGCAAATTCCGAACTTCGACGCGCTCAGCCGGGCTTTCGGATTTCGCCGGACAAAACGGCTCAAGTTCCGTGTCTCACCTGCCGATAATCCCTATGACCCGCTTTGTTCGAAGCATCCGGCGGGGGAGGCCGCGTGTTTCTCTTTCCGCGACCCGGGCACACATTCCATCGATAAATATGTATAAGAACATGACGATTCGGACCAGCCTGACACTGGTCCTTGGTTTGCTTGGTGCAGTTCTCGTCCTCGTTAGCGTGCTGGGCCTGCAAGCGCTCAGCTCCAGCAACGAGTCCCTGAGCAAGATGGCCACGGACGATACCCCCGCGCTGGCCGAACTCAAGGGCACGGGCGAGCAGCTTCTGCGGACTCGCCTCTCGATGGCGACTTTCGCGTCTTATGTCAGCCTCGGCGCTGACCCGGACGAGTCGGAAAAGGTGCTCAAGCGCGGTAACCAATACATCGCCGCGTCCGACGCCCTCTGGAACGATTATCTGAAACGTCCCAAGGAAGACACGCACGAAGCGGAGTTGGCCAAAGCCGCCGACGCCAAGCGCCGGAACTTCTTCGAGAACGTGATTACGCCGGCGATGAACGCCCTCAAGCAGGGTGATGTGGCTGGCTTCCATCAGATTCAGGCACGCGTCGCGCCGTCGGCTTACAACGCTGTCGACAGCGCCATCCGCGAGTTGCAGGACATTCAGATTGCGCGCCAGAAAGACCGCTTCGAGGCCGCACAACAGCGCTACAACGTCATGCGTATTGCCTTGGGCGTTACGTTGGCGATCGCCCTGCTCGTCGCTCTGTGGGGCCGTGCCATGCTGGCCCGCGCCGTGCTGCGCCCGATTCGCGAAGCCATCGGGCACTTCGAGCGCATGGCGGCCGGCGATCTGAGCCAGCGCGTGGAACAGCGCACCAACAACGAGATGGGCCAGTTGTTCGGCGCCCTCGGCCGCATGCGCGACGGCATTGCCGGCACCGTGGGCACCGTGCGCGAGAGCACGGAAGCCATTCACGGCAGCGCCCGTGAAATTGCCGACGGCAATGCCGATCTGTCGGCCCGCACCGAATCGCAGGCGTCTTCGCTGGAACAGACCGCCGCGAGCATGGAAGAGCTGACCGCCGTCGTGAAGCAGAACGCCGAGAACGCACGTGCCGCGAGCCAGTTGGCCGTGACGGCCTCCGAGACCGCGTCGCGCGGCGGCGAAGTCGTGCAGGAAGTTGTCACGACCATGCGCGATATCTCCGAAGCGTCGCAAAAGGTCAACGACATCCTGACGGTCATCGACGGCATCGCTTTCCAGACGAACATTCTGGCGCTGAACGCTGCCGTCGAGGCCGCACGTGCCGGTGAACAAGGCCGTGGCTTTGCGGTGGTCGCCGGCGAAGTGCGCACGCTCGCGCAACGCAGCGCGGCGGCGGCCAAGGAAATCAAGGGATTGATCGACGCGTCGGGCAGCCGTGTCGAGGTCGGCACCCGGCTGGTAGAACGCGCGGGCGCGACGATGATTGAAGTGGTGCAGTCGGTCAAACGGGTCACCGACATCATGGGCGAGATTTCGGCCGCCAGCGTCGAGCAGTCCAGCGGCATCGAGCAAGTCAATGGCGCCGTGACGCAGATGGACGAGATGACGCAACAGAATGCCGCACTCGTGGAAGAAGCGTCCGCAGCCGCGGCCGCGCTGGAATCGCAAGCCGCCCGCTTGCGCGAGTCGGTGGCGCTGTTCCGGCTGTCGGCGCACGATTCGGCGCACGCCTCGACCGGCATGCAGGGCGCTTCAGCTATTGCCCCGGCACATGGAACGTTGGCGCTCGCCGCCTGAGCCCGCCGTTCACCCGCAATAAACAGCAGGCAGCACGCTGCACGCTGCACTCACCGGCGTCGGTTCTCGACGCCGGTTCGCCGATCCCCTACCCCACTGAAATCAGACGCTGGCGCGCTGCTCGAAACCCTTGAGCGGCGTCTCGGCGATCCATGCCTTGTCGACTTCGCACGAAGTGACCTGCGCCCCCGGGGGCCCCTGCCGCATCCACTCGCAGAACGCGAGCAACTGATCGGCGCTGCCTTGCGCAATCGCTTCGACCGTGCCGTCGCGCCGGTTACGCACCCAGCCATTCACGCCGAGCCTGTGGGCAGCCACGACACACGAGGCCCGGTAGCCGACGCCTTGCACCACCCCATGCACGATGATTTGCCACGTTGTCGTCATTGCCCCTCCTGCAAGACCTGTGGTCATGAATCTCATGGAAAAAGGGCCTGATGATGATCAGGCCCTCGCAACAAGTTAGCACACCGCGCGTGAACGCTTAATAGATGTCGCGACGATACCGCCCCTGTGCCGACAGATCGAGCAATGCCTGCGCGCCAATCGCCTCGGCCAGCGCCGCGTCGACCGCCGGGGCCATGCCGGACAAACTGCCGCACACATAAATCGAAGCGCCCTGCTGCACCCATTCGGCGATGTCCGGAGCGACTTCACGCACGCGATCCTGTACGTAAATACGTGTCGCCTGATCGCGCGAGTACACACGATCGACGCGGGCAATGCCACCCTGCGCCTGCCAATCGCGCAGCGTCGCGTCGTGGAAGTTGTCATGCGCTGCCTGACGTTCACCGAAGATCAGCCAGTTACGATGGCGTCCCTTCGCAATACGTTCGGACAAATGCGCACGCAATCCGGCAAGTCCGGTGCCGTTGCCGATCAGGATCATGCCGCGATCGTCCTGCGGGCCGTGAAAGCCCGGGTTCGGACGCACGCGCATCATGACGTCGCCGCCCAGCGCCACGCCGTCGGTCAGCCAGCCGGAACCGAGTCCAAGCGAGCCATTGGAGTTGCGCGTCTGGCGCACCAGCAACGCCAACTGGCCTTCGGCCGGCGTCGAAGCAATCGAATACTCGCGCTCGGGCAGCGTCGCGAGCGGCGCAAGCCATGCCTGCAAGTCGATGCCGGCAGGGGGTGCCGCCTCGGGAAGAACACGCTCGCGCAGCGCTTCGCCCAGCGTCGCTTCGCGCCCCGCGACCGTCACCCGGACGTCCGGCGCCCAGACACTGCCTGCAAGCCACGCGTCGATGCGCGCCTGCGGATGACGCGGCAACACTTCTACCAGATCGCCCGCCACCCACTTGACGCCCGGCGGCGGCGTAAAGGCCACGTGATATGCCGGCAAGCCGGTACTGCCCGGGTTCAGCAACGTGCGCTCGGCGAGTTGCCACGATTGGAAGACTGGAGCGTCATCGGGCTTTGCCGCCGCCAGCGGACGGCCAAGCCATTCGCCCAGACGCTCCTGCCAACGTGCCCATGCGCCCGGGTCTCCCCGGTCGACTTCAATCGGTTCGAACGCCGCCACGCCGCCCTGCGCGCGCAGCCAGCCGTCGAGCGTGCGCCCGAAACCGCAGAACCGGTCGTACTGACTGTCGCCCAGCGAGAGCACGGCGAACCGCAGCGTCGGCAACGCCATCGCCTGATTCATCAGTTGCTGGGCGAAGCGGCGGGCGCTGTCGGGCGGCTCGCCGTCGCCGAACGTGCTGACAATGAAAAGTGCGCGCTTGGCGGTGCCCAATTGGGCTTCACCGATACGTGCAAGTGGTTGAATTTGTGCGGGCACGCCGGCGCCCTGCAACATGCCGGCCGTCTGCCACGCGAGGCCTTCGGCGACGCCACTTTGACTGGCAAATCCGATCAGAACCCCTTCTTCGGCCAACGCCCCGCCCGCGGACGGTTTGTCGCTGCGGGCAGCCACCGGCCGCGCCGCCGCCAGCGCCCGCTTCTTTTTGCGGCGGTCGAGATAGAGCATCCAGCCGGTGACGAAAAACACCGGCATCATCAGGCTCGACAGCATCATGACGACGATGCCCACCGGCCCGAAGAAGCTGCCGCGATGCAACGCGTAGATGCTCGTCATCAACTGGCCGCCGACGGTCTTCTGACCGTAACGCTCCACGTTGCTGACCTTGCCCGTCACCGCATCCACGTCCAGACGGCTGAACGCGCGCTCATGCGGCACCGAATCGTCGAGCCACGTCATCTGAAGCGGGCCACCCGATTTCTGGGCGGGCCGCAGATACACCTTGGTGTAGTTCGGAACTTCAGCCTTGAACGCTTCCCACGCGACATTCACGTCGGTGTCGGCCAGATTGGGCAATGCGGGCTTCTTGCGCTCACCGCCCTCAGCATCCCCCTTTGCGCCCTTCTCGCCCTTCTCACCCTTCGCCATCTTCGGCTGGGCGGCCGGCTTGTTGCGCACCGGTTGCTGCACGCCGGCGACGGAAAACAGCATGCTGCGCCACCAGTCATACGACCAGTAGAGCCCGGTCGTGGCCGAGAGCAGATACGGCACCAGCACCACCGTGCCGATCACCGCATGCAGATTCCAAAGGAACGGACGGCCCTTCTTCTTGAAATCGATGTGGAACCACGCGCGCCAGTTACCCAGACGGCGCGGCCAACGCAGATACAGGCCACTCAGCGCCAGCAGGAACAGCAGCAACGTGGCCGCCCCGGTGATCTGCTTGCCAATACCTTCCACCGTCAGGAAGCGGTGGATGTCCATGATGAAGCGGAACACGACGTCGGCCTTCGAACGGCCGAGCATCTCGCCGGTGTAGGGATCGACGAAATAGGTTTCGCCGCGCGGGCCGTCGCCGGTCGACAGGCGCACGCCCACGGCATCTTCGGGCGTACGCACCACCGTCATCAGCAGAATGCGGCGATCGGGGACGGCGTCGTGCACGCGTGCGACCAGTTCGGGCACGGGCAGCCGGCCGCCGTCGCGCACAGGCACAGTCATCACGCCCGAGCTGAAGGCTCGCGTGAGTTCGTCATCGTAAGAAAGGAGCGCGCCGGTCAGGCCGACCACTGCCAGCACCAGCCCGGCAGTAATGCCGAAAAACCAGTGCAGTTGAAACCACAGTCTTTTCATCATTGTGTTATCCGGCGCAACTCTGGGCGCCTTTGGGCGGCACAGACGATGTGCGCCGCAACCCCGTTCCCGGAGGTGTGCCATACCGCAAATGCCCTCCGGGCGCTTTGCGGCAATATCGAATGTTATTGCAAACGATTCTCAGTTTCAATCTTTACCCGATCTTTCACATCGGGCCCTGAATTTCGCTTTCTGTCAGGCGCCTGTCAGCGATATCCCACAAGAATTTCATAGAACGGACGACGCCCTGTCGGTTTTTGAACGGTTAGGATGAATTTATCCCGCGCGGAAGTTCGCGCTCCCGCCCCACCGAACCGCCGTCATCGTCGTACTTTCCCCTTCCCCTGCGCCCACCCGCTCGGCCCCGGATTCGACCTTACGGCACGACAGCGACGGAGTGCCATGGAACAACCTACGTTAGCCACGTCCGCCACAACGCCGGCCGACACCTGTGTCGTCGACGTGAACACCACGGCGTTCTTTTTCGATCTGGATGGCACGCTGGCGCCGCTGGCTGCGCGTCCAGACGCCGTCCGGCTGCCGCGCGACACCGCCAGCGTGCTTGCCCGGCTGAAGGAACGTGCGAACGGCGCGCTGGCCGTGGTCTCGGGCCGCCGCATCGACGATATCGACGGCCTGCTCGCCCCGCTGCACGTGCCTGCCGCCGGCCTGCACGGCGCTGAGATTCGTTACGCCAGCGGCACTTTGGAACGCGCAGAGGGGGTGAGCCGCGATACCGAACGCATCGCCGCCATCGTGGCGCCGCTGCGTGCGCTCGTCGATCAACATCCGGGGCTGCTGCTGGAAAACAAGGGCAGCGCCCTCGCCCTGCACTATCGTGGTGCACCCGAACTGGCAGGGGTGGCCCGCGACACCATGCGCGCCCTCGCCGAACTCCATGCCGACACGTTTGCCTTGCAGCCCGGCAAGCTCGTGTTCGAACTGCGGCCCCGCAACGTCAGCAAGGGCCGCGCCATCTCCCTCCTCATGCAAACCCAGCCGTTCGCCGGGCGTACGCCCCTGTTTGCGGGCGACGACCTGACCGACGAGGCCGGGTTTGCCGATGTCAATGCGCACGGCGGTATCACGATCAAGATCGGCGAGGGGGAAACCTGCGCCCGTCACCGCCTGCCGTCCCCCGAGGCGCTCACAGCCTGGCTGTTGACCCTGCGCCCGCCTACACAGGAGAAAGACGTATGAGTCGCCTAGTCATCGTGTCGAACCGGGTAGCCCCGATCACCGAGGGCAAGCCCACTGCCGGCGGGCTCGCCATCGGCGTGTTCGATGCGCTCAAGAACACCGGCGGTATGTGGTTCGGTTGGAACGGTGAGATCGATGCGGTGCCGGCGACGGCCCCCGACATCGCGCATCGCAACAACGTGACGTTCGCTACCGTGCCGCTCACGCGCCGCGACTACAACACGTACTACCGCGGTTTCTCCAATGCCACGCTCTGGCCGACGTTCCACTACCGCGACGACCTCACGCGCTTTCAGCGCGACGACTACAACGGCTATCGCCACGTCAACGCGCGCTTTGCGGCGCTGCTCGCGCCGCTGCTTCAGCCGGACGACCTGATCTGGGTGCACGACTATCACTTGCTGCCCTTCGCGCAGGCCTGCCGGCATATCGGCATCAAGCAGCGCCTCGGCTTTTTCCTGCATATCCCGTTTCCGTCGCCGCAGGTGCTGATGACCGTGCCGCCGCACGAGGCGCTGGTGCGCGCGATGTGCGAATACGACCTCGTCGGCTTTCAGACCGAGCCCGACCGTACCGCCTTCACCGACTATCTGGTGCGCTACGCCGGCGGCACGCTGCATGACGACGGCACGGTCACCGCGTATGACCGCACGTTCCGCACGGGTGTTTATCCGATCGGGGTGTATCCGGACGAAATTCAGCAACAGGCGACCGCGCGCGCCACGGTCAAGCACATCCTCGATCTGAAGCAAGGGTTGCAGCAGCGCAAGCTGATCATGAGTGTCGATCGGCTCGATTACTCGAAAGGGATGCTGGAGCGCTTTCGCGCGTTCGAGCGCTTGCTGGAGCTTTGGCCGAACCAGCAAGGCACGGTGAGTTTCGTGCAGGTCGCGCCCCCCAGCCGCTCGGACGTGGCCGGGTACGGCGAGATTCGGCGCCAACTGGAAACCGAGGCGGGACATATCAATGGCCGCTTCTCCGATCTGGCGTGGACGCCGCTGCGCTATATCAACAAACGCTACGATCACGAGGTGCTGATGTCGTTCTTCCGGGCGTCGCAAGTGGGTTATGTGACGCCATTGCGCGACGGCATGAATCTCGTCGCCAAGGAGTATGTGGCATCGCAGGACCCTGGTGACCCGGGCGTGCTCGTGCTCTCGTGTTTTGCGGGTGCGGCACAGGAGCTTGACGGGGCGCTGATCGTCAATCCGTATGACATCGACGAAATGGCCGAAGCGCTGCGCTCGGCGCTGAATATGTCGCTATCGGAGCGGCAGTCGCGCTACGAGAGCATGATGGCGACCTTACGTGAACACAATCTGTCGACGTGGCGCGACCGGTTCATGACCGATCTTCGTACGCCGGTCGTTGCAACAACGCCCACGACGCCCGCGACGCCGGTGCTGGTGCGCTGCCCACAACCTGCGGCGGCCTGACGGTCGCGTCGACGCTTCGGCACACATCGGCACACGACGACACGACCCGGGGGCGCAAAACCCAAGTATCCAGACGCGCCCCCGACCGGCGTTTCCGAAACGAGTGCAACGCTGCAAGGAGACACGCCATGAGCCAAAGTCAGAATGACCGCTCGGCGCCAAGCGTGAGCGTCGAAAACGATGGACCGGTGACGATCATCACACTGGCCCGCGCAGCGCGCCGCAATGCCGTCGACCGAGAGATGGCCACCGCGTTGCGCGATGCCCTGCTCGCCTTCGAGCGCGACAGCAATGCGAGTGTGGCCGTGTTGTGCGGCAAAGGCTCAACGTTCTGTGCCGGCGCCGACCTTTCCGCATTCGACGATCCCCAGCGACGCAACGTCGTCACGCCCGATGGCAGCGGCGATGGCCCGATGGGCCTGACACGCCGTCATCTCGACAAACCGGTGATTGCCGCCGTGACCGGCCACGCCGTGGCGGGCGGGCTGGAGCTGGCGTTGTGGTGCGACTTGCGGGTGGCTGACGTGTCGGCGACGTTCGGCGTGTTTTGCCGGCGCTTTGGCGTGCCGCTCATCGACGGCGGCACCGTGCGTTTGCCGCGTCTGATCGGCATGAGCCGGGCGCTCGACATGATTCTGACCGGGCGCGCGGTCGGTGCGCAGGAAGGTTTCGAGATCGGGCTGGTGAACCGGCTCGTGCCCGAGGGCATGGCGCTCCAAGGTGCCATTGCCTTGGCGCAGCAACTCGCCGCGTTGCCGCAGGGGGCGTTGCGGGCCGACCGTCGGGCCGCCTATGCGCAGTGGGATTTACCGCTGGAAGATGCGCTGCGCCAAGAAGGCGCAGCGGGACACGATGTGGTGTTCTCGGAAGGACTTGAGGGCGCCCGTGCCTTCCTCTCTGGTGTGGGCCGTCACGGGGCGCCGCGAAACTAAGTGCAATAACGCACTGCACTTCGCGGCACTTTGCAGCATCTCGCCGCCCCGCCCGTTCCGACTTACTTCCCTGCCGGACGCGACTGCTGCACCTGTTCCAGACGCTTGCGCAAGCCGTCCGCAATTTCCTTCTGATTCGACTGATTGGCAAAGTCGATGGCGGTGAGCCCCAACTGGTTCTTCAAGCGCACATCTGCACCGCCATCGAGCAGCACCTTGCAGGTGGTGATGTGACCACCGCGTGCGGCCATCATCAGCGGCGTGGTGCCGTTGGGCGATTCGGCATCGACATAGGCCGACGCATCAAGCAGCAACTGCACGATCTCGTCGTTGCCGCTGGTCGCCGCGTAATGCAGCGGCGCCCAGCCCTTCTTGTTGACCTCGGCTTCCTTGTCGATCATCAGCTTGACCATCGGCGTGAGGCCTTGCAACGACGCGATCATCAGCGCGTTTTCACCGGCGGCATTGGTCGCATCGAGATCCGTCTTGTCGTTGTTGATGAGCAGTCGCGCGACATCGACCGACTTCTCGCGCATCGCGATCACCAGCAACGGGTTGCCCTTCTCGTCACGAGTGTTCGGATCGACGCCGGCCTTGAGGGCTTCGGCCACGGCCTTCGTATCGTTGAACGTGACGGCCTTGAACAGCGCCACGTTCGACGTCGCCGCCGTGGCACACGCCGTCAGCCAAAGCACGCTGAGCAACATCAAGGCTCGGATCATCGGGAATTTGCGCATCGGTGGACTCCTGTCGGTAGACCGTTGAAATTGAGTAACGCTGGGGGCAAAGCGATGAAGCCGCGCCGACGGTACAGCGCTTGCCGCTGGGTTGCTATTCGCTTCAGTGTTTTGCGGTGGCAAACAGGCGGAAGAAGTTCTCCGTCGTCACCTCGGCAATCTTCTGCACCGGCTCACCGCGCAAATCGGCAATGAACTCGGCCACATGACGCACGTAGCCGGGCTGGTTCAGTTTGCCGCGATACGGCACCGGCGCGAGGTACGGCGAATCGGTTTCGATCAGCATGCGCTCGAGCGGCACGCGGCGGGCCACGTCTTGCAAATCGCGGGCACTCTTGAAAGTGACGATACCCGAGAACGAGATATAGAAGTTCTGATCGAGCGCGCCTTGCGCCACATCCCAGCTTTCGGTGAAGCAATGCATCACACCGGCCGGCTCGCCGGCGTTTTCTTCACGCATGAGGCGCAGCGTGTCGTCGGCAGCTGAGCGCGTGTGAATGATGAGCGGCTTGCCCGTCGCCCGCGCCGCGCGAATGTGGGTGCGAAAGCGCTCGCGTTGCCATTCCATGTCTTCAATGGAGCGCCCTTCCAACCGGTAATAGTCCAGACCGGTCTCCCCGATCGCCACCACCTTGGGCGTGGCCGCGAGGCGCACGAGGTCGTCGACGCTCGGCTCCGGCGTGTCTTCGTAATCGGGATGCACCCCGACCGAGGCGTAGACATTCTCGTGTTGCGCCGCGATCTCCAGCACTTGCGGCAGCGTGGGCAGATCGACCGACACACACAAGGCGTGACTCACCTTGTTCTCGCGCATGCGGGCCAACAGGTCGGGCATCTGCTCGGCCAGTTCGGGGAAATTGATGTGACAGTGCGAATCGATAAACATGATGGACGATCGGGTTTCCGGTGTCGGGTTCAGAGCGACGCCGGTGCGCCGAACAACTGTTTGTATTGCAGAAAGAGGGCTTCGAGCAGCACGCGGGTATTGAGCGGGTGGTTCTGCACTTGACGCTGTTGCGCAAGCTCGCGCAAAAAGCCGAGCAGGCGCACGTCGTCGGTCGCGTCGCCGCACTGGCGCAGCGCCTTGGCGTGGGCAGGGTAGAACCGCGAGTTGCCGGTCATGCGTTCGGCCAGCACGTCGAAGCACCAGCGTTGCAGCGTTTCGAGAATGCCCGGCAGGTTGCCCTTATGCAATTGCTCGGCACAGGCGAACGCGTCGACCGCCCCGCCCTGCGCCAATTGCCCCAGCAGCCAGTCGCGCCAGCTACGCTCGTCGGGTTCGGCCAACGTGCGGGCCGCCAGCGGCGCACCACCGGCTTCGGCCAGCACTGCCGCCGCCGTTGCCGCATCGAGGCCGGCTTCGCCCATGAGCCATTGCGTCGACTGCTTGTCGTCGGGGCGCGTGAGCACCACGCGGCGGCAACGCGACAGAATCGTCGGCAGCAAGCGATCGGGTTGCGTCGTCACCAGCAGGAAGACCACACCTTCAGGCGGTTCTTCAAGCGTCTTGAGCAGCGCATTGGCGGCGTGCACGTTGAGCGCTTCCGCCGGATACAGCAATACGACGCGACGCCCCTGACGATGCGAGCCCAGACTAGCGAAGTCGATGACCTCGCGCACCTGCTCGATCTTGATTTCCTTACTCGGGGTCTTGGTCTTCTTGTCGGCGTCGGCCTCGGCACGGTTCTCGGCGCCGGGCAGCGTATCGGCCATGATTTCCGGGCAGATCGCCCGAAAATCGGGGTGATTGCCGCTGGTAAACCACTGACAGGCGCTGCACGTGCCGCACGGCGACAAATCGTCGCGCGGCGCTTCGCAGAGCAGGCCCTGTGCAAACGTGCGCGCAAGCGCGAGCTCGCCGATGCCCGGCACAGCCTGCAACAGCAGGGCATGCGGCATCTGGCTGCGCAGATCGTTAAGGCGTGTCCAGTCCTGCGACTGCCACGGATACAGCATGGGGGCTCCTTGGCCTGAATTTTCGCCAGCATGGGCGCTGGCATGACACATCGGTGCGGGTGCCGTCGCCGGCTTGCGCCCGATGTCGGGCGGCAGACCGAACGAATACCCGGATTATGGCCCCATTCGCGGGGCGCTTCAGCAAGTGTCGCCGTTAGTGCCCGGGCACGCCCAGTCGCGCAAACACGCCGGCGAGCTCTGCGGCAATGGCATCGATGCTCTGGGCGGCGTCGATCACGACGAATCGGCCCGCCGAGGCCTGCGCGCGGCGCAGGTACTCTTCGCGCACCCGTGTGAAGAAGGCGGCCGACTCGCGCTCGAACTTGTCCGGCGCGCGGGCACCGGCCAATCGGGCCGCCGCAATCGACGGATCGAGATCGAACAGAATCGTGAGGTCGGGCTGGCGGGCGCCCTGCACCCACTGTTCAAGCACCGACAATTTGTCGCGCGACAGGCCGCGGCCACCGCCCTGATAGGCAAACGTCGCATCGGTGAAACGGTCGGAGACCACCCAGTCGCCACGGGCCAGCGCTGGCTCGATGACTTTGACCAGATGCTCGCGGCGGCCGGCAAACATCAGCAGCGCTTCGGTTTCGATATCCATCGGCTCGTCGAGCACGAGCTTGCGCAACGCTTCGCCCAGCGGCGTACCGCCCGGCTCGCGCGTGGCAACGACGTTGCGGCCAACGCGGGCAAGCCCCTGACGCAGCGTATCCACGAAGGCGTTCACGTGCGTGCTTTTGCCAGCGCCGTCGATGCCCTCGAAAGTCACGAACTTGCCCGGCACGGCGGCCGGTGCGGCGTTAGGTTGCGTCATTGATCACCTCGCTGGTATTTGTCCACGGCGCGATTGTGCTCCTGGAGATTGGTCGAGAAATGGCTCGTACCGTCGCCTCGCGCCACGAAATAAAGCGCGTCGCTCGGCGCAGGATTGAGCGCCGCCGCCAGCGATGCCACGCCGGGCAGCGCAATCGGCGTCGGGGGCAGCCCGGCCCGCGTGTACGTGTTGTATGGCGTATCGGTCTGCAAGTCGCGCTTGCGAATACGTCCCGTGTATAGATCGCCCATGCCGTAGATCACCGTCGGATCGGTCTGGAGCAGCATGCGTTTCTTCAGGCGATTGACGAACACGGCGGCGACTTGACCTCGTTCCACGGCCTGCCCCGTCTCTTTCTCTACGAGCGACGCCATGATCAGCGCTTCGTACGGCGTGTTGTACGGCAAGCCCGGCGCGCGCGCGGCCCACGCTTCATCCAGACGTTTTTGCATCAGGCGATAGGCGCGCTTGTAGATGTCGACGTCGCTGGAACCCTTCGGAAAGAGATAGGTGTCCGGGAAGAACATGCCCTCGGCTTCGGCGCGATCGGCGCCCACGAGTTGCATGATATCGGCGTCGGGCAGCCCGGCCGTGTCATGACGCAGCGCCGGGTTGAGATCGATCTCGGCGCGCATTTTCTTGAAGGTCCAGCCTTCGATGATCGTCACCACGTACTGGTTGACGTCGCCGCGCGCGAGTTTCTCCATCACATCGATGGGCGTCACGCCCGTGGCGAACTCGTAATTGCCGGACTTGAGCTTGGTGCCCACGTCCATGATGCGGGCGAGCAGGTTGAACAGCAGCGGATGCACCGGCACACCGCCCGTGCGGAGCTGGGTCGCGACGCTGCGCACCGAGCTGTAGGGCTTGATCGTCACGTCGAGCGTGGGCTTGACGAGCTGCATCGGGGCTTGCGCCCAGTAATAGAAAGCACCGCCTGCCGCCAACGCAGCGACAATCAACAGCACGAACAAGCGTTTGATGAAGGACATGAATTGCAGAATAAGTCGCGCTCGGACGGCAGCGGGTTCGGGGGACTCGGTCAACCCGGGCGTGTATGGCTAACAGCGGCTCGTGCTGCGCGTTTTGCGCGTCGAACCGGGCTCGCACGCCCAAGCGGAAGACCCAATATAATACTTTGACTTGCCGAACCCTCAAAGATAGACAGGCGCTCCTGTATATGAATTCCCAATGGCGTGAACTTCTGCCGCAAGCGGCAGCCGCATCTTCGTCCGATCCCGATGCGCGTGCGGCGCAGTTTGCAGCACTCCAATCGGGCAGTTTCGCCGCGCTGGCGCACGACACGGGCCTCATCGCCGTGACCGGTGCCGACGCTGCGAGCTTCCTGCACGGGCAACTGACCAACGACGTCGAACACCTCAAGCCCGCTCAGGCACGGCACGCAGGCTATTGTTCGGCCAAGGGGCGATTGCTCGCCACTTTCCTGATGTGGCGCGACGCCACTGCCGATGCCACGATCTATCTGGCCGGTGCGGCCGATGTGCAGGCGGCCGTGCAAAAGCGCTTGTCGATGTTCGTGCTGCGGGCGAAAGCCAAGCTGACCGATGCCACCGCGACGCATGTGCTGCTTCAGGTCGGTGGCCCGGCAGCCGAAGGCGTCCTCTCGCAAACGTTCGCCACGCTGCCTGACGCACCGCTCGCGGCCGCGCACGGCACGCTGGGCGATGCACCGACGAGCCTGATCCGCCTGCCCGATGCTGGCGCAGCACGATCGCTGCCGCGCTATCTCTGGAGCGTGCCGGCCGCGCAGGCGGCACAGGTCTGGGCGGCGTTGCAGGCCGCACCGGAACTTGTCGTTGTCGACCCGGCCCTGACGGCATGGCTTGATGTGCATAGCGGCGTCGCCAATGTGGTCGCCGCCACGCAAGAGCAATTCGTACCGCAAATGGTGAATTGGGAAGTCGTGGGCGGCGTGAGTTTTCGCAAAGGCTGCTATCCCGGTCAGGAAGTGGTCGCGCGCAGTCAGTATCGCGGCGTCATCAAGCGCCGCCTGCATCTCGCGCATGTGGCCGACGGTGGCCCCGTGCCCGTTCCGGCGCAGGAACTGGTCGAAGTCAGCGACCCGGATCAACCGTGCGGGATGGTGGTGCAAGCGGCCGCTGCGCCGAACGGTGGCTATGACGTTCTCGTCGAGCTGAAACTTGCCGCTCGCGAAGCCGACGATGTCCGGCTTGGCACGGCCGAGGGCCCGGCGCTGCAATTCGCGGCCATGCCGTACGATATCTTCGATCCGACCGAAACGCCTGCCGCGTCTGCTTCGGCAGCGTCCTGAATGGACTGTTACGTCTATTACCGCGTCACACCCGCCAACGCTAAGTCAGCCGCTGAGGCCGTGACGCGGCTCTTCGCGTTGGTCACGACACGCTTCGGCGTGTCTGCGCGCCTGCAACGGCGGGCAGAAGCGTCCGCCAGCGACGCGCTCACCGGGGCGGCGACGTGGATGGAACGGTATGACGACGTGCCGCCAGCGTTCATGGACGCCCTGTCCGCGATGGCGACGCAATGCGGTCTGGCCACACTCGTCGAGGGTGAGCGTCATACGGAATGCTTCGAGGACATGCCAACCCCATGTGCCTGATCGTCTTCTCGTGGCAGCCTGACGCCGACACGCCGCTCGTGCTGCTTGCCAATCGCGACGAATTCTTCGAACGGGCTGCCGAACCGATGCACTGGTGGCACGATCGCCCCGACGTGCTGGCCGGACGCGATCTACGCGGCGGCGGCACGTGGATGGGCATCAACCGTGCGGGACGTTTCGCCGCGCTCACAAATTTTCGTGATGGGCGCGCGCCCAAAGCGCCCAATGACGCACCTTCGCGCGGCTTGCTCGTGACGGCCATGCTCGACGCCACGCCGTTCGACGCCGATCTCGATCGGGTGGAAACTTACGCGCACGATTACGCAGGCTTCAATCTGCTTGCTGGCGATTTGCCGGGCGGCAAGCTGTTCTGGCTGGGGAATCGGGAGACACCGGGCTTGCCGGTAGCTCACCCTATCGAGCCCGGTGTTCACGGCTTGTCGAACGCGTTGCTCGATACGCCGTGGCCAAAGCTCGTGAGTCGGCGCGATGCGTTGTCCGCAGCCATCGCGACGGAGGCTGACGACGCGACGCTGCTGCGCCTGATGCGCGATAACATCGAAGCCCCCGACGATGCGCTGCCAGAGACCGGCGTGCCCCATTCGTGGGAAAAGACTCTCTCGGCGGCCTTTATCGCCTCGCCCGCCTACGGAACTCGCTGCACGACGCTGCTGCGCTATCACCGTAACGGCACTGTCGAACTCACCGAGTCGACAGTATCGCCCGGGCAACCCGCTAGCGAATTGCTCGACATTCGCCGCTATCGGTTCGAGATCGCGCGCTCGTAGCCGGCACGGTTACCGAATCAGCAGACTGGAGGCGCACCGCACGAGACTTCTCATGCGGTGCGCCTCTGCTTGTAGCGTCAGACCAGCCGAACGATCTGTTTCCCGAAGTTCTCACCTTTGAGCAAACCGAGGAATGCCGCCGGCGCGCTCTCGAGTCCCTGCGTCATCGTCTCGCGATAATGCAGTTCGCCAGCGGCGATGGCGTCGGTCAGTTCAGTCAGCGCCTGCGGCCAGATATCCAGATGCTCGGTCACGATGAAGCCTTCGAGCTTCACGCGGTTCGTCAGCAGCAACGCCGGGTACTTCAGCGGTGCGGGCTGGCCGTCATAGCCGGCGATCATGCCGCACAGCGCGATGCGTGAATGGGCATTGATGTTGCCCAGCACGGCATCGAACACCGCGCCACCCACGTTCTCGAAATAACCGTCGATACCATCGGGGGCGGCCGCACGCAACGCCTCGTAAAGATTGCCCGCCTTGTAGTCGACGCATGCATCGAAGCCTAGTGTCTCGGTGACGTAGGCGCACTTCTGCGGACCGCCCGCGATGCCCACGACGCGGCAACCCATGCGCTTCGCAAGCTGGCCCACCACGCTGCCCACGGCACCGGAGGCTGCGCTCACCGCCACGGTCTGCCCCGCCTTGGGCGCAATGATCTTGTTCAAGCCGTACCACGCGGTGACGCCCGGCATGCCGGCAGCCCCCAGATACACGCTCATCGGCACACGCACGGCATCGACGCGGCGCAGATTGGTGCCGTCGGAAATGCCGTACTCCTGCCAGCCGAACATCGCGGTGACGGCATCGCCCGGCTGCCAGTCGGGATGGCGCGACTCGATCACCTCTCCCACCGTCGCACCGACCATGACGGCGTCGAGCGGCTGCGGCGGCGCGTACGACTTGGTGTCGTTCATGCGGCCACGCATGTAGGGGTCGAGTGACAGATAGAAATTGCGCACCAGCACTTGCCCGTCACCAAGTTCAGGCAGTTCCGGTGCGGCAAGGTGGAAGTTGTCCAGCGTGGCCTCACCCTTGGGACGCGAGACCAGCAAAATCTGGCGGTTGATCGTCATGACATACGCTCCGGTTAGTCGCCTTGCGGATCGTCGGGACGTCGCTGCTGGCGAACCTCGCGGCCCACCGCCAGACGACGCAGATATTTGAATGTGCCCATCGCCTTGGCGACAAGCTTGCCGTTGGCGTCGCGCACTTCGCCTTCGCAATACGCCATTGTTGTCGAGCGATGCAGCACGCGCCCGAATGCGCTCATCTCGCCGGAACCCGGCTGCATGAAGCTCGTCTTCATCTCGATGGTGACCACACCGGTGCCCTCGGGCGCCGTACTACGGCTTGCCGTGCTCAACGCCACGTCGAGAAGCGCCATCGTCACGCCACCGTGCATGACTTCCCAGCTATTCAGATGCTGGGGGGCGAGCTTGAGCCGAAGTTCCGACTCGCCATCCTCGGCGCGCAGAAGTTCGATGCCAAGGTGATCGATAAACCCGGAGCGAATCGATAGCGTGCTCATTGCATGCTCCCCGGGGTCGTGCCGCAGGCGCCCCAGTGGCGCGCGGCAACTCGATCGATTTCAAGTGTTCGGTAAAACGTGTCCATCGTCATTTCTTCAGCTAGGGACGCAAGTTAGTGCGCTGCGTCCGGAATGGGTGATTCGTTGAAATCAGGTAACTACATGCGTACCGCTACCGTGCGATACCGTGCGTGTGCGACGACGCGGCGTGCACGCACCAGTCATCCACGGTTCACTCACGCGCTACGCCCGCCTCGGCCAGCGACGCCCACGCAATAGCGAGTGAGCCGTTCAAATCGATCGCGCGACAGGCGTGCTCGATCACGCAGACATCGAAACCCAACGCCTTGGCGTCGAGGGCACTCCACGCCACACAAAAATCCGTCGCGAGGCCAACGCAATGCACGCGCCGGACGCCTTTGTCGCGCAAATAACCCGCGAGCCCGGTCGGTGTCTTGCGATCGGCTTCCAGAAACGCGGAATAGCTATCCACGCCGACGTGATAGCCCTTGCGCATGATCGCCTGCGCCTGCGGAATATGCAGCCCGTCGTGCAACGCCGCACCACGGGTGTCCTGCACGCAATGCGCCGGCCACAGTACCTGCTCGCCATAGGGCAGCGCGATCGTCTCGAACGGCTGCCTGCCGGGGTGATTCTCCGCAAACGACACATGTGCTGTCGGATGCCAGTCCTGCGTGAGCACAACGTGCGAGAAGCCGCCCGCCAGCGCATTGATCGCCGGCACGACCTCGTCGCCGTACGGTACCGCCAGCGCGCCGCCCGGCATGAAATCGTATTGCACGTCGATCACGAGCAAGACTTCGTCCATCGGTTTCATTGCTTCCTCCTGCTGGCTTGCCGCTTTCCGCTTTCCGCTTTCCGCTTTCCGTTTGCCGCTTACCGGGCGCCCCGGCTAGCGGGTTACCTGCGGGTTACCTGCTGACTGCTTACCCCTTACCCGTTAAAGCGCTTGCCGCTCTCGGCCAGTTCGACCAGGCGTGCAGCGGGCGCCCAGTCTTCACCGTGCACGCCGGCTTCGAACTCGCGCACGCGCGCCAGCACCTTGTCCAGCCCAACGGTATCGGCATACAGCATCGGACCGCCCCGCCACAGCGGGAAACCGTAACCGTTCAGGTACACCATATCGATATCGGACGCGCGCGCTGCCGTACCGTCGGCCAGCACCTTGGCACCTTCGTTCACCAGCGCGTAGACGAGCCGCTCGACAATTTCTTCGTCGGTGAACGTGTGCGGCACGATGCCGTGCTCGCGACGATAGTCGTCGATCACCTGCCCCACTTCGGCCGACTCACGCGGCGTGCGATCGCTATCGGCGTAGTTGTACCAGCCCGCGTGCGTCTTCTGACCATATCGGCCCGCTTCGCACAGCACGTCGGCAATTTTCGGATAGACCAGCCCCGGCTGCTCGGCATGACGGCGCTTGCGAATGGCCCAGCTCACGTCATTGCCCGCCAGATCGCTGGTGCGGAACGGGCCCATCGCGAAGCCGAAACGCTCGATGGCGGCATCGATCTGCGCGGGCGACGCGCCCTGCTCCACCATCCATTGCGATTGTTTGAAATACGGCTCAAGCATGCGATTGCCGATAAACCCATCACAAACGCGCGCCACGACCGCCAGCTTGCCGATGCGCTTGGCCAGCTTCATGACCGTCGCCAGCACATCCTTACCGGTGTGTGCACCACGCACGACTTCGAGCAACCGCATGATGTTGGCGGGGCTGAAGAAGTGCATACCGATGACGTCTTGCGCACGCCCGGTGGTGGCCGCGAGTGCGTCCAGATCCAGCGTGGAAGTGTTGGACGCGAGAATTGCGCCCGGCTTTGCCACCTTGTCGAGCTCGCGGAACACCACCTGCTTGATCGACATGTCTTCATACACCGCTTCAACGATCAGGTCGGCATCGGCCACTGCGTTGAAGTCGGCGCTGCCGTGAATGCGTGCGAGCCGTTTCTGCGCCTCGTCAGCAGCCATCCGGCCACGCGTCACCGCGCGCGCGTAGTTGCCGCGCATCGCGTCGAAACCGCGCGCGAGTGCGCTGTCCGTCGTATCGACCAACGTCACGGGGATGCCCGCATTCGCAAACGTCATCGCGATACCGCTGCCCATCGTGCCCGCACCGATCACCGCCACACGATCGATCGTGCGCACCGGCGTGTCGTCGGGTACGTCCGCGATCTTGGCCGCGGCACGCTCGCCCAAGAAGGCGTGGCGCAGAGCTTTCGACTCCGGTGACGTCACCAATGCGACGAAGCATTCCCGTTCGAATTTCACGCCCTCGTCGAACGGCCGAGCAAGCGCAGCTTCGACAGCAGCCACACATTTCTGAGGCGCGGGGAAATGCGGTTGTTCGCGAAGCACCTTCTCGCGTGCGACGTCGATCGCGGCTTGTGTCGAACCGTCAGCGTCGTCGATCTCGACGTCACGCAGGCGCGGCAGGGGGTCGCCGCGTGCCGCCACGTCATTCGCGAAAGCAATCGCGCCCGCCAGAAGGTCGTCGTGGGTGCCTTCGAACAATTTGGCAAACAGCGAACCGACGAGCGCTTCCGACTTGACGACCTTGCCCGTGACCACCATATCGAGCGCGCGCGTCACGCCAATCGCTCGCGGCAGGCGCTGTGTACCGCCAGCACCGGGCAGCAGCCCGAGCTTGACTTCGGGCAGCGCGATTTGCGCACCGGGCAGTGCCACGCGGTAATGGCACGCGAGGGCGAGTTCCAGTCCGCCGCCCATGGCCACTGCATGCACGGCGGCGACCACCGGTTTCGCGCAAGCGTCCAGCGCATTGATCACATCGACGAGCAGCGGGCTTTGGGTGGCTTTCGGCGTGTTGAATTCGCGAATATCCGCGCCGCCGGAGAATGCCTTGCCGCCACCGATCAGCACGATGGCCCGCACCTGCGCGTCGGCCTGTGCATTGGCCAGCCCTTCGGCGATACCGGCACGCGTTGCGTGTCCCAGTCCGTTGACCGGGGGGTTCTCCAGCGTGATGACGGCTACGCCATCACGGACTTCATATGCCGTGCTCATCGTGTCTCTTTCCTTATTTTTGGTGTCGTTGGGGGTACCGCCAGCGTGTGATTCAGCGCAGTGCGGCAAAACGATCGTTCGATTCTAGCGCAGCTAGACTTCAAGCCATTCGGCGCGAATTTCATGTGCCCGTGCCAGTTCATCGGGTGTCCCCTCAAACACGAGTGCCCCGCGCCCCATCACCGCTACGCGTTGTGCGCAACTGAGCGCGAGCGACAGCTTTTGCTCGATCAGCAATATGGCCACGCCCGACGCGCGCAGTTCGGTCAGAATACGGCCGATCCGCGCCACCACACGCGGTGCCAGCCCTTCGGTCGGCTCATCCACGATCAGCAAATCGGGGCCGGCCATCAGTGCACGGCACAGCGACAGCAACTGCTGCTCGCCGCCCGAGAGCGACGCCGATGGCGCATGCCGGCGGGGTGCCAGTTCCTCAAAGCGCTCGAAGGCCTCTTCCAATGTCAACGCACGGTTTGTCCGCACAGGTGATTGTGCGTGGTCATTTTCGCCTCCATTGCCACGCGCGTTGCCACGTCCGGCCTGCGTTCCTCGCTGGCCAAGCAGCAAATTCTGCGCCACCGTCAGCGGCCCGAACACATCGCGTGTCTCGGGCACATAGCCGACGCCGAGCCGGGCGATCTGGTGCGGTGCCAACGACGTGAGCGACTTGCCTTGCCAGCGGATCTCGCCCTGCCGCGGCAGTTGCCCCATGATGGCGCGAGCGAGCGTCGAGCGTCCCGCCCCGTTACGCCCCAGCACTGCGACGATCTCACCCGGGGCTACGTGCATCGTCACCCCATTGAGCACGCGAGCGCCGCCATACCCAGCGGTGAGGTTGACGACTTCAAGCATCGCGTCCCCCTTCGGCCGTTGCCGCACCAAGGGCGTCGGCATACTCGCCGAGATAGGCCGTCCGAACATCCGGGTGCTCTCGAATACGCGCCGGCACATCGCACGCGATGATCTTGCCGCGCGCCAGCACCGCGATTCGGTCGGCCAGCGAAAACACGACCTGCATGTCGTGCTCGATCATCAATAGCGAACGTCCCCGGCTGAGTTCTGCAATGAGGGCCACCACCCGCGCCGATTCGGACTGACTCATCCCGGCCGTGGGTTCGTCGAGCAACATCACCTGCCCTGCGGCAGCCGCGCACAAGCCGATTTCGAGAATCCGCTGTTCGGCGTAGCTCAAGGCATCCGCGGGGTCATCGCGGCGCGTATCCAGCCCCAGACGGACCAGCCAGTCTTCGCTGATCGCCGTGACATCGCGCAACCCGCGCATGCTTCGCCAGAACGTGTAGCGGTGCCCATTCGGCCACAGTGCCGCACAACGCAAATGGTCGACAACACTCGTGTCCAGAAACAATTGCGATGTCTGGAAACTTCGTGACAAGCCAAGCCGGCTGATGATGTGGGGTGGCCGGCCGGTGACATCGCGCGCGTCCAGCAAAACACGCCCCTCATCCGGCGACGTGCGTCCCGAAATCACATCGAAGAGCGTGCTTTTGCCCGCGCCGTTCGGACCGATGATCGCCAGCCGCTCCCCGGGAGCAAGTGTGAGGTCGACGTCGTGGAGCACCTGCGTGCGGCCAAACGATTTACGAACCCCGCGCACGCTGAGGATCGGCTGCGCCCCCGCACTCGCGCTCCCCGCACTCCCTGCTCCCCCTGTAGTCCCAACACTCCTTTGCGTGCGCGTCATGGCTGATCTCCGGCACTGCGGGCTAACCGTCCAACATGGGCCGAAACATGACGGACAGCCGCCATCAGCCGCGGCCACGCGCGGTACAGCCACGCAGCACCCAGCATCAGGCTCAGCGTCGCCACACCCCATCGCGCCCAACCATTCGACGCGCCCGCGCCGCCCAGCCACGACTGCCCGGGGTCGATCGCACTGGCGACGGCGAGTCGAATGCCATAGGTCATTTCGATCACAGCGATCAAACCGCCCACCAACATGGCCAACCCCGCGCATACGGCCAGATACGGACGCCATAGACGTCGCAACGTGCCCTGACGAAACGTTTGCAGTACCCGCATGTGTCCGGCGACCAGCCCGGCCACACCGCCCGGCGCAAACACTACAACAGCGAGAAATCCGAGACCGAGATAAAGCTGCCACGCCCGCGTCATCGTCGCGAGCACGACGGTCGCGAACACACCGATCACCGCGCCGGCCATCGGCCCGGCAAAGTAGGCCGTGCCGCCCAGCACTGTGAATACCAGCACCACGCCGGAACGCTCGAGACTGAAAGTGTCGGCACTCGCCAGCTCGAAATTGAGGGCGCCGAGTGACCCTGCCACGCCAGCAAACGCAGCGGCAATGATCTGCATCCGGTAACGAACCGCCGCAGGGGATTGCCCCAGAAACGCCACCCGCCCGGCGTTGTCTCTCACCGCGCGCGCCAGAAAACCCAAGGGGGTCCGGGTGACCGCATACATTAGCGCCGCGCAAATGAACAGCCAGACCGCCACTAGCCCGTAAACCTCGCGCTGCGAGCCGAACGTCAGGCCCAGCCACGGCGCCCCCAGCGTCCGGTCAGTGGCAATGCCGCGCTCGCCGCCAAACCACTCGGGCAGCATCGCAGCCACGACCCAGACCAACTCGGCGACGCCCAGCGTGATCATTGCGAATGTCATACCCGCGCGGCGCGTGGTGACATAGCCGAGCGTCGCGCCCGCCAGCGCCCCCGCCGCCGCACCAGCCAGCGGTACGGTGAACATCGAAATGGGCATCGCGCCGGCCCCGATGCGATTCATGCACCAGACACCTGCATACGCGCCGATACCCGCATAGGTCGCATGGCAAAAGCTCAGCAACCCGGTAGACCCAAGTAACAAGTTGAACGACAACGCCAGAATGGCGGCGGTGCCCATCTGCGTCATCAACGTCAATGCCGAATCTGACGGAAAGCACCACGGCAAGACCCCGAGGAGCAACGCGAAGCCTGCCCAGATCGCAACACGCTTGCCTGACGACAGGTGTGATGTGGGAGACACCGGCGATATCGACGACGTCTGCGACATCGGCGCCCTGAATACGGTCGTCATCGATGCGCTCGCCGGCTCGGGCAACTCGGGCAACTCGAGCTTACGGCCGTCCGTCGGGCGTTGGGTCGGGTCATCTGCGGCGTCGCGCATCATCCCTCCCGCACGCCGAGCAGACCGCGCGGACGCCACAACAACACCGCCACCATCAGCAGATACGGCACGGCCGGGGCCAGTTGCGCCAACGTCAGGCGGGCAACCGGCGACAACACGTCGAAGATCGCGCCCTGTGCGGCCGACGGCCACCACGGCGCAAGGCTCGCGTCGCTCGTGACGGCCCACGTCTGCAAGATGCCGATCAGCAGCGACGCCACAAACGCACCGCTTAATGACCCGAGCCCACCGACCACCACCACGACAAACACCACGCTACCGACCGTCGCGGCCATGCCCGGCTCCGTCACCAGCACATTGCCGCCTGCTGCGCCCGCCAGCGCCGCCAAGGCGGCCCCGCAGGCGAACACGCCGGTGTATAGCGCAGGCACGTCGTAGCCGAGTGCCTGTGTCATGGCCGGTTGTGCCCGTGCCGCCTGCAACACGAGCCCGGCACGGGTGGCACGAAACGCGCCCCAGACCAGCGCCGCCACCGCACACGCGAGCGCCATCAGAAACAGCCGATAAGCGGGAACGGCAACACCCAGCACCGTGACCAGCACGCCCTCGAACGCGGCCGGCACCGCGTAGTCGACCGGCCCGCGTCCCCAGACGAGTTGCACCAGTTCCACCACGATGTACGCCAGACCGAAGGTCGCCAGCAGTTCCGCCAGCGCGCCACGCGTGCGCAATCGCCGCAAGACGCCGCGCTCGAACACCGCCCCGAAGACGCCGACAATGACCGGGGCCAGCACCAGCGCCGGCCAGAAACCGAGCGCAGCGGACAGCGCGTAGGCGAAGTACGCACCGAGCATGTAAAAACTGGCGTGCGCGAAGTTCAGCACGCCGAGCATGCTGAAGATCAACGTGAGCCCGCTCGACAGCATGAACAGCAGCAAGCCGTAGCTCACGCCGTTCACGAGGACGAGGCCAGCCGTGGCGCTCAGGAAATGCACTGCGACTCCTTGGTCAATGTCTTGCTTCGATGCGAACGAGAGGCAAACGAAACGCAAAAGAAAGGCGAACGAACGACAAACGAAAGACGCGGCAAACAGGGCCGCGTCGAACGAAAATCTGGCTGACATTATAGGGGGCGCAGGCCACTGGATTGGCGGCCGACCTGCCGGAAAATGGCGTCAAGACTAGCTTTTAGGGCGCCAACTGCACCCCGCTTCGGAGTTTTCCGAGAGGGGCAAGGTCACGGCGCCCACCGACACCCTACGGCGCCGCCTGATAGTCCCGGAATCGCTCTCGCAACTTGAGCTTGAGCATCTTGCCGGTGGCCGTGTGGGGAATCTCGTCGACAAACACGACATCGTCGGGAATCCACCATTTCACGACGCGCCCTTCGTAGAAGGCCAGCACGTCCTCGCGCGTGAGCGACGATCCCGGCTTGCGCACGACCACCAGCAGCGGACGTTCCTCCCACTTCGGGTGGCGCACGGCGATACAGGCCGCCTCGTGAATCTCGGGGTGCGCCATCGCGATGTTCTCGACGTCGATCGAACTGATCCACTCGCCGCCAGACTTGATCACGTCCTTGCTGCGGTCGGTGATCTGCACGTAGCCCTCGGGATCGATGGTGGCCACATCGCCCGTCGGGAACCAGCCATCGACGAGCGGCGACGTGTCGCCGCGGAAATAGCGATCGAGCACCCACGGCCCCCGGGTATACAGATCGCCGAATGCCTTGCCGTCCCACGGCAGCTCCTCGCCCTCGGGCCCGACGATCTTCAGATCGACGCCGTAAATGGCCGTCCCCTGCTTCTCCAGAATATGCTGCTGATCTTCCGCCGGCAGCTCGCGATGGTGCTTGCGCAGATGGCAAAGCGTGCCGAGCGGCGACATCTCGCTCATGCCCCACGCGTGGATGACTCGCACGCCGTAGTCTTTTTCGAACGTGGTCAGCATCGCGGGCGGGCACGCCGAGCCGCCGATCACCGTGCGCTCCAGCGTCGAGAACCGGGCCCCGATGGATTTCACGTACGTCAGCAACCCCAGCCAGACGGTTGGCACACCGGCCGAGAAGGTCACGCCCTCGGCTTCGAACAACTCATAGATCGACTTGCCGTCGAGGTCTTTTCCGGGGAATACGAGCTTCGCGCCGACGAGTGCGCTCGAGTACGGCATGCCCCATGCGTTGACGTGGAACATCGGCACGACCGGCAGCACGGCATCGCGCGCCGACATCGCCATGGCATCGGGCAGCGACGCACCGAACGCGTGCAACACCGTCGAGCGGTGACTGTAGAGCACGCCCTTGGGGTTGCCGGTGGTGCCCGACGTGTAGCAAAGCCCGGACGCCGTCTTCTCGTCCATTTCGGGCCAGACGTACGTGTCGGCGTCTTCGGCGGCCAGCAGGTCTTCGTAGCACAGCAAAGGCAGCGTCGACGCCGGCAGATGCGCGCGGTCGGTCATGGCGATCCAGCCCTGCACGCCCGGACATTGCGGTGCAATGGCTTCGACCAACGGCATGAAGTTGATGTCGAACGCCACGTAGCGGTCTTCGGCGTGATTGACGATGAACGCAATCTGCTCGGGAAACAGGCGCGGATTGATCGTGTGGACCACGCTGCCCATGCCCGAGACGCCGTAATAGAGCTCGAGGTGGCGATAACCGTTCCATGCCAAGGTGCCGACGCGCTCGCCGTCGCCCACTCCGAGGCGGCGCAGGGCAAGGGCCAGCTGTCGCGACCGTCGCTCGGCGTCACGCCATGTGTAGCGGTGAATGTCGCCTTCCACGCGACGCGAGACGATCTCGGTGTCGCCGTGGTGGCGCGCGGCGTGTGTCAACAGCGAAGAAATCAGCAGCGGCGCGGCCATCATCTGGCCGAGGAGCGGTGGTGCCATGCGTCGAATCTCCAGAAAAGTCGGAATTACCGGAATATCGGGATACGTCTGGACTGCGGCTGTGAGCTGTGATCTGCAAATGGGTTCGTTGAGCACGGAGCGTGACGGGGTGGCACGTCTGATGCGTGCATTCATAGGGCCACGCACTCCGATTCTTGACGCGCCCGGGCCGCCGGTCAACGCCGATCGCTTGTGCGGCGCAGCACGACGGCCTGCCGCGCGCACGCGCCGTTCTCGCCAAAGTGCGCTGGCAAAGCCCTCGCAGCGCGGCAGCAAGCGCCGGACACCTCAAGTAGAATGTTTGTTCACCATCAGGAACGTCCCCAATGTCGGCATCAGACCGCCCCGCAAGCGCTTTCCCGGCTTCAACAGCCGCACCGGCCGCCCCTTCGTCGCTCAGGAATTTCGGCCCGCTGAATCTCGCGAACCGGTTTGCGTCGCTCGGTCCGGACTTCTATACCCGCCTGTCTCCCCAGCCGTTGCCCGAGCCCTATCTGGTCGGTTTTTCGCCCGATGCCGCCCGCCTGCTGGGCTGGTCGCCCGATGCCGCGCGCGATCCGGAGTTTCTCGCGACGTTTGCCGGCAATCAGCCGCTCGCCGGCGGCGACCCGCTCGCCAGCGTCTACTCCGGGCACCAGTTCGGGGTCTGGGCCGGCCAACTCGGCGACGGCCGCGCGCTATTGCTGGGCGAAGCGGATGGTGCCGGCGGCCGCTGGGAAATCCAGCTCAAAGGCGGCGGGCTCACGCCTTATTCGCGCATGGGCGACGGCCGCGCCGTCCTGCGCTCGTCGATTCGGGAATTTCTCTGCTCGGAAGCCATGTTCCATCTGGGCGTGCCGACGACGCGCGCCCTGTGCGTGGTCGGCTCTGACGCCCCGGTGCGCCGCGAAACGATCGAGACGGCGGCGGTCGTGACACGCCTGTCGCCGAGCTTCATCCGCTTCGGCCACTTCGAGCACTTCTGGGCCGCCGGTCAGCACGACGCCCTGCGCCAGCTCGCCGACTTCACGATCGATCACCACTATCCGCATTGCCGCGAGGCGGCCAATCCGTACCTCGCGTTGCTCGAAGCGGTCTGTGAGGCGACCGCCGAGCTCATCGCGCACTGGCAGGCCGTGGGCTTCTGCCACGGCGTGATGAATACGGACAACATGTCCATTCTCGGTCTCACGATCGACTACGGTCCGTTCGGCTTTCTCGACGGCTTCAATGCGCATCACATCTGCAATCACTCGGATACGCAGGGCCGTTACGCCTATCAGGCGCAGCCGAACGTGGCGTACTGGAATCTGTTCTGTCTCGCGCAAGCGCTGCTGCCGCTGTTTGGTGACGGCGACGCTGCCATCGAACAGGCGCAATCGGCATTGCCGGTGTTCAAGACCCGCTTTGCCGAGGAAATCGACCTGCGTATGCGGGCCAAGCTCGGGCTGCGTGAGTCGCACGCCGACGACGAGGTGCTCATCAATCGTCTGTTCAAGCTGATGCACGAGGGCCGCGTGGACTTCACGCATCTGTTCCGCTCGCTCGCCGCGCTGCAACTCGACAACCCGGCGGCGGATGCGCCGTTGCGTGACATGTTCATCGACCGGGCAGGCTTCGATGCGTGGGCCGTCGACTATCGGGCACGCCTGCGGCAAGAAGCCAGCACCGATGCCAAGCGCGCCGTTGCGATGCGTCTGGTCAATCCGAAATACGTGCTGCGCAACCATCTGGCCGAAGTTGCCATCCGTCGGGCGCAAGAGAAGGACTTCTCGGAAGTGGACACGCTGCTGCGCGTGCTCTCGCGTCCGTACGACGAACAGCCGGAATTCGAGCGCTACGCCGAACTGCCGCCCGACTGGGCCGGTCAGTTGGAAGTGAGCTGCTCTTCGTAAGCGGCACCGCATTCACATTGACGGCAACAAGCATTGGCAACTGACGCATTGCGAACGAGGGAATTATCCCAATATGCAACTCGTCAGATGACACTCGGATCATAGAAATCCGGGTATCGAAACTCAGGAGAATTTCATGAGCAAAGTGGAAAAAAGCGATGCCGACTGGCGCGCCCAACTCGACGACGTCGAGTATCAGGTCACCCGCAACGCAGCGACCGAACGCGCCTTCACCGGCCGTTACTGGGATCACTGGAAAGACGGGACCTACCGGTGCGTTTGCTGCGGTGAGCCGCTCTTCCAGTCAACCGACAAATTCGACGCAGGTTGCGGCTGGCCCAGCTACAGCAAGCCGGTCGAGGGTGCCGGCGTCGACGAAATCATGGATTACAGCCACGGCATGGTGCGCGTGGAAGTGCGCTGCCGTAACTGCGACGCCCATCTGGGCCACGTCTTCGAAGACGGCCCGGCGCCGACCGGTTTGCGGTACTGCATCAACTCGGCATCGCTGAACTTCGATGACAAGGAAGGCAGCCCGGCGCCGGATGACAAGGCCGGAAAAAGCGACTGACATCGATGCGCCGCCGGGGACGTTGACGCGTCGGTGCGGTTCAGGGAAGTCACCGATTGCGGGTCGGTATTCTGCTATGCTGAGTTTCCTCTTTCAACAATAAGGAACGCCTCTCATGTCCGTGCAAAAGACTCGCTTCGCCATGCTTCTCGCTTCGGCAGCCGCCCTCGGCGCGCTGTCGGCCACGCCGGCTATCGCGCAGTACACGGGCCCCGGTGCCCCGCCCGCTGCGGCCGTCGCCGTACCGTCGGTGATGCCGAGTGTCGTCTCTGTCCAGCAAGCGCTGTCCGCCCCTGACGACGCGCAAGCCGTCATCGAAGGCTTCATCGTCAACCGCATCAAGCACGAGCACTACACGTTCCGCGACGACGCGGGTCACACCATCGAAATCGAACTCGACGACAAGTATCTGCCGCCGGGCGTCAAGATCGACGACAAGACCCGCGTTCGCATCACGGGCGAAGTGGACCGCCATCGTCATCGTCCGAGCGATATCGACGTCAAGCGACTCGAAATCATTCGATAAGCGCTGTCTTCGGGCTGCCATCGCTGCAATTCGCGCCCGGAAAGCGGGGCTTTGAAAACAGGGGCTTTGAAATATAATGCGGGTTTGCCGCCCGGTGAGATTCAACGACGCGCGTTCAAGGCGCGTTCGACGTCTGCACCTCAGGCCGGCAAGCCCGTAGCCCCCAAGTCGAGACCTCATGAAATTTCTGTTCGACCTGTTACCGGTCATTCTGTTTTTCGTCGCCTTCAAGTTCGCCGGCATCTACATCGCCACGGGCATCGCGATCGCCACCACGATCGTTCAAGTTGTCTGGATGTGGCTGCGTCACCGCAAAGTCGAGCCGATGCAATGGGTCAGCCTCGGCATCATCGTGGTGTTCGGCGGCGCCACCATCTGGCTGCATAACGACACCTTCATCAAGTGGAAGCCCACCGCGCTTTACTGGCTGTTCGGCATCACGCTGTTCGTGGCGGAACTGGTGTTCGACAAGAACCTGATTCGCACCATGATGGAAAAGCAGATGGCGCTGCCCGAGCACCTGTGGCGTTCCGTGAACTTCAGCTGGGCGCTCTTCTTCCTCGCGATGGGCGCACTCAATCTGGTGATCGCCTATCAGTTCTCGACCGACACTTGGGTGAACTTCAAGCTCTTCGGCGGTATGGGTCTCATGGTGGTGTTCATCGTCGTGCAGAGCCTATGGCTCGCGAAGTACATCAAGCAAGACGAGTAACCTGCGACCGGAACCGACACCATGACCATGGAACAGCAAATCGAGGCGCGCCTCACGGCCGCCCTCACCCCGATCGAGATGGTTCTCGAGAACGACAGCGCGCGTCACGCCGGCCATGCCGGTGCCGCGTCCGGCGGGCATTACAACCTTCGCATCGTCTCGCCCGCCTTCGCCGGTCGCAACCGCGTGGCGCGGCATCGGCTGGTGTATGATGCGCTTGCCGATTTGATGCAGAACGGCATTCACGCCCTCGCCATCGTCGCGCTCGCCCCTGGCGAAGCGTAAGAACGCGTGCGACGCGTCCCCCGTCGATTAACCTTGCCTCCGTCATTCGTTAGGAAAAACAGCATGGCATTGAAACTCGCCCGCACGGCATTGGCGCTCGCCGCCACCGTGTCGCTGACCGCCGTATCCCTTCCCGCACTTGCCCAGAATGTTGCCGTTGTGAACGGCACGCCGGTGCCCGTCAAGCGCGCCGATGCGATGGTGCGTGAAATGGTCCGTCAGGGCCAGCCGAACTCCCCGCAACTGCAACAGCAAGTGCGCGAAGAGCTGGTCAAGCGCGAAATTCTCGCGCAGGAAGCCGTGCGCCAGGGTCTGGCCAGCGACGCCGACGTGAAGGCTCAGGTCGAACTCGCCAAGCAAGGCGTGCTGATTCGTGCACTGATCACCAACTTCCAGAAGACTTCGCCGGTCACCGACGCCGATGTGCAGGCGCGCTACGACCAGTTGAAGAAGCAGTTCGGCGACAAGGAATACCACGCGCGCCACATCCTCGTGCCGAGCGAAGATACGGCCAAGGAAATCATCGCCAAGCTCAAGGCAGGTGCCAGCTTCGCCGATCTGGCCAAGCAGTACTCGAAGGACCCGGGTTCGGCGCAAAACGGTGGTGATCTCGACTGGTCGCCGGCCAATGCTTACGTGCCGGAATTTGCCGACGCGCTGCAAAAGCTGCAAAAGGGTCAGTACACGCAGACCCCGGTGAAGACCTCGTTCGGCTATCACGTCATCGAACTCGACGACTCGCGCGACGCACAGATCCCGCCGCTCGCCGACGTCAAGCCGCAACTCGTGCAGCAGATGCAGGAAGAGAAGCTTCAAAATTTCATCGACGGTCTCGAGAAGAAGGCCAAGATCCAGTAAGGATCGCCGGCGTCTTGTCAGACATGAAAAACCCGCCAGATGGCGGGTTTTTTGTTGATGCACGAAGACAATCTCCGCATCGCCCCGTCACTGGCCGTTCCGCTTCAATCCTTCAGGACCGGAGTTACCGGTTAGCGCGCCGCCACGCGGGGCACTCGATAACGCACCTGTCGGTGGGGACACCGGCGCCGATAAGGCGGCAATCTGGTCATCCGGCACGTAGACGAAAACGCCGCCCGCTGCCGCCGTCGGAATGACGCGGATCACCGGAAGGAAACGGCCCGTCTGCGCCAGATAGTCTTGTTGGAGATAGCGCGCCTCCGCCACACCGTCATCCACCGAGATAAACGCTTCGAGCGGCAAGCTCAGCGGAATATTCTGCGGCCATGGCCGGATCACCAACTCGTTGTAGGCGTGCCGTGGGTTCTCGTTCGGGAAATGGCGACGTGCCTCGATACTCATTTGGAAGCTGGCTGCATCGGGGCGAAACGGACATTGCGTGCCAAGCGAAGTGGTCAGATAGTGGGCCTGCCACGAAGCAATCGTCGTCACCCCCATCTCGTCACAAAACCTGTGATCCGCGTTGCTGTAACAGCTCTCGTAACGCGACCCCGTCCATCCATCGGACGGAAATTCACAGCGCAGGGTCAGCGGGTATCCCGTCGGCGCACCGGACTCTCGCATGATGAACCCCGTGCCACCACGCGCGTCGATCAGCGACGTCACCCCTGCGTCCGCCCGCATATAGGAGAACGGAACCCCATCTCGCCCCACCGCACTGGGACTCGGGTTCCACGCATGAAATTCCGCCGAAGCCGCAGCAATGCGCACGATCACACCATTGCAATAGAACGCCGGCCGCCCCCCGGGACACGTCGGAGACACATCCGCATAGCGTGCATTCAACCGATCGGCGACGCGAAACCCTTCGTCGAGTTGATCGGTTTCGTCAAAACCATAGGCGGCACCCTGCGGTGGCCCAAACCCCATGCGCAAGATCGGCACCCACGCGCCGGTCGCATCGAAATACTGCATTTGGTAGCGCTGCGCCTGAATGAGTTGCCCGCCGTGGCTGACGTCGTAGAAGAACGCCTGCACGGGAATCGTCTCCGGTTTTGCTGGGTCCCATGCCGCGACGAGCACATTGTTCGGCCCTGCTGCCAGCACATCGGTCACCAGGGCATGCGCGTCGAGCGACGCCTTGAACTGCTTCGCGACAGTCGCACTGAACGAGCATTGCCCGTTGACGTCGCTACCGTTGCCCGTGAATAACGTCATCCAGCCGGGCGCATCCGTCACGCCGTTGGGCAGGCAAGAACTCAGATCTGGTGGCGATGCGGCGGCCGCCGCCAGCAAGTCGCAGCCGTGCGACGCCGTGTCCGCTGCGGGCGTTACCGCCACCGGGTAAGAGCAGCGCACGGCGAGCGGCTTGCCCCACCCCGCCGCCGTCAATCCATCCGCGAGAATAAAACCCGCGCTCGTTGCCAGCCCGCTGGTACGCACGTCATGTCTCACGTAGGCAACGTTGGCCGATTGCGACGCCAACTCCTGTGCCGTCAGCTGTGCAAACGGCTGCGAAGCGTCATCCGGCAACGCACGCATCAACACGCCAGAACACATCCACGCAGGACGATTGAGCGCGCACTGCGTCACGCTCGACTGATATCGCTGGTTGACCAGATACGCGACATCGGCGCCCGTGAGCGCGTGGACCGGCAGCGCCCACAGTCCGACAAGCACAACGGCGAAGAACATCACGGCGCTGCGTGTGCGGAGTGCGCCGCGTGCGCTGAGTATGCTGAATAAGCGAGCGATCAGCGTGCGGGTGCCGACGAAATCATCGAGATGCCACATGACAAGGCTCCCCTACACCGCCACTCGCAACACTCTCGAAAACAAATACGGGTCACTCGCCGTCGTGCCGATCGCGTAAGTGATGAATACCGTCGTCCCGGCGCTCTCGCTCACCCACCCTGCGGGAATGCTGAAAATGTTCGCCAGCCCGGGCACGACTGCCTGAAGTTCTGTATCGCGAACGACGCGCCCTTCCCAGCGCACGCGGGCGGTTTGCCCGACAACTTGCGTGCCATACAAGACGGTGACCTGCGTGCGGCCGGCATTGATGGTCGGCATGGGCAGCGGCGTCCCCTGAACGCGCAGGTTCATCGCGTCGGAGATTTCGATGGGGCCGCTTCCCCGCTTGACGCTGAACGTCACCGACACCGTGCTGCCGATGGCATCGAGCACTTCGCGGCGCGGCACCCGCAACGCGACGCGCGCGGGGATCGTAACCGTCCAGATCGACGTGTCGTAGATGGACGAGGGGCCTCGCCACCGACCACCCACCGTTTGTCCGGCGGACATGCCATCGTATTGCGGGACTTCAATGTGTACGAACTCGCGATCGTAAAAATCGTCGACCAGCAGTTGATCGCCGTTGCCGCCGGTGGCTTCGAGTATGCCGGGCTTGAGATTCACGATCGATTCGATGTCCATGACACGCTCCTGAAGGTTCACGCTCGTATCAGGCCACGCGTACCACGGGCGCAACAACTGTCAACGTTGACAGGCGCACACTGAGCGCACGCCCAATAAAAAACCGCCTGCCCCATGACAGGACAGGCGGTTTTTACGTCATCGACGCCGCGGCGCCGTCAGACGAGAGACAACGTTTTACGCAACCCAGCGACGTGCGTTGCGGAACATGCGCATCCACGGGCTGTCTTCGCCCCACTGCGCCGGTGCCCAGCTCATCTGCACGGTGCGGAACACGCGCTCCGGGTGCGGCATCATGACCGTGAAACGCCCGTCGGCCGTCGTCACCGACGTGAGACCACGCGGCGAGCCGTTCGGATTGAACGGGTACTGCTCGGTCGGCTGTCCACGGTGATCGACAAAGCGCATCGCGGCGATTGCCTGATCGATGTTGCCCTGCTGACCGAAGTTGGCGAAGCCTTCGCCGTGCGCGATCACGATCGGCAGTTGCGAGCCGGCCATGTCCTTGAAGAACAACGACGGCGAGTCGAGCACTTCGACCTGCGTCAGACGGGCTTCGTACTTCGACTGGTTGTACGTGAACTTCGGCCACGCGCCCGCACCCGGAATCAGGTTCGACAAGTTGCTCATCATCTGGCAACCGTTGCACACGCCCAGCGCGAACGTGTCGGCACGGTTGAAGAAGCCCGCAAACTGCTCGGCCAGCGCCGGGTTGAACAGAATCGTCTTCGCCCAGCCTTCACCCGCACCCAGCGTGTCGCCGTACGAGAAACCACCGCAGGCGATAAAGCCCTTGAAGTCTTCCAGTGCCTGACGGCCTTCCAGCAGGTCGCTCATGTGCACGTCGTACGCTTCGAAGCCGGCCTTGTCGAGGACGTAGGCCATTTCCAGATGCGAGTTCACGCCCTGCTCACGCAGCACGGCCACCTTCGGGCGAGCACCGGTCGCGATGAACGGCGCAGCGATATCTTCGTTCGCATCAAACGTGAGCTTCGGCGACAGGCCCGGATCGCTCGTGTCGTTCAGTGCTTCGTACTCGGCATCGGCGGCGGCCGGGTTGTCGCGCAGACGCGCAATACGCCAGCTCACTTCCGACCACAGACGTTGCAACTCGGCACGCGGTGCGCCGAACACCTTCTTCGCATCGCGATAAATTTCGATGACATCGTTCGGATTCGGCTTGCCGATCACGTTGGTGCAGGCCGACAGACCGGCTTCGCGCAGCGCTTGCAGCACCGCGTCGCGATCGCTCGCACGCACCTGAATCACACCGCCAAGCTCTTCGGAGAACAGCGCGCGCAGCGTCTTGTCTTCGCGACGGCCGATAGTCTGCTTCGCCCAGTCCTTGGCGTCGCCGTAGTCCGACTCGAAGCCTTCGTCCAGCGTGAGCATGTCGACGTTGAGCGAGACGCCCACGTGGCCCGCAAACGCCATTTCGGCCACCGTGGCGAAGAGACCGCCATCCGAACGGTCGTGATAAGCGAGCAGCTTGCCGTCGGCGTTGAGCTTCTGAATAGCATCGAAGAAGCGCTTGAGGTCTGCCGGATCGTCGAGGTCCGGCGTGACGTCGCCGATCTGTTGCGTCACCTGCGCGAGAATACTGCCGCCCAGACGATTCTTGTTGTGGCCCAGATCGATGGCGATCAGCACGGTCTCGCCGGCTTCTGCGACCGAGCGCAGTTGCGGGGTGAGGTGGCTGCGCACGTCTTCGACCGGTGCAAACGCCGACACGATCAGCGACACCGGGGAGACCACGTCCTTGTTACGGCCGCTGTCTTCCCACTTGGTACGCATCGACAGCGAATCCTTGCCGACCGGAATCGAGAGACCCAGCGCCGGGCACAGTTCCATGCCCACGGCCTTGACCGTATCGAACAGCGCGGCGTCTTCGCCCTCGGTGCCGCAAGCCGCCATCCAGTTGGCCGACAGCTTGATCTGGTCGAGCGACTTGATCGGTGCGGCCGCGATATTGGTAATCGCTTCGCCCACGGCCATGCGGCCCGAGGCCGGTGCATCGATCACGGCGAGCGGCGTACGCTCGCCCATGGTCATCGCTTCGCCACGGAAACCGGCGTAATCCATCAACGAAATCGCGCAGTCAGCCACCGGCACCTGCCACGGACCGACCATCTGGTCGCGCGCGGTCAGGCCGCCCACGGTACGGTCGCCGATGGTGATCAGGAACGACTTGCTCGCCACCGTCGGGTGACGCAGCACAGCGCGCGCGACTTCATCGAGCGACAGGCCGGTCACGTCGACCGGCGGGAATTCCGACTTCACGCGCGTGACATCGCGGTGCATACGCGGCGGCTTGCCGAGCAGCACATCCATCGGCATATCGACCGGGTCCGGCGATTCCGGATGCATCGGGTCGACCAGCTTCAGTTGGCGTTCTTCGGTCGAGACACCGACCACGGCCACCGGGCAACGCTCGCGCTGGCAAACGGCCTGAAATGCCGGGAAGCTGTCCGGGGCGATGGCCAGCACGTAGCGCTCTTGCGCTTCGTTGCTCCAGATTTCGGCGGGCGACATGCCCGACTCTTCCAACTGCACCTGACGCAGATCGAACAATGCGCCCTTGCCTGCGCCGTCCACCAGTTCCGGGAAGGCGTTGGAGATACCGCCTGCACCCACGTCGTGAATCGACAGAATCGGGTTGGCCTCGCCCTGACGCCAGCACCAGTTGATGACTTCCTGCGCGCGACGCTCGATTTCCGGGTTGCCACGCTGCACCGAATCGAAGTCGAGCTCGGCCGTGTTGGTACCGGTCGCCATCGAGCTGGCAGCGCCGCCACCCATCCCGATACGCATGCCCGGGCCGCCGATCTGAATCAGCAGCGTGCCGGCAGGCAGGTCGTTCTTGTGGGTGTGTTGGGCCGCAATGTTGCCCATACCGCCGGCAATCATGATCGGCTTGTGATAGCCGCGCACGCGGCCAGCCACGTTTTGCTCGTAGGCACGGAAGTAGCCGCCGATGTTCGGGCGGCCGAATTCGTTGTTGAACGCAGCGCCGCCGAGCGGGCCGTCGATCATGATTTGCAGCGGCGAAGCGATACGGTCCGGACGGCCATAGTCGGTGCCGGTGTCATCGGGCTTGCGCAGCGACGGCGGCACGGCGACGTCGCGGTCGTTTTCCCACGGCTCACGGGCGTCCGGCAGGGCCAGATTCGACACGGTGAAGCCGGTCAGGCCCGACTTCGGCGTCGATCCACGCCCCGTGGCGCCTTCGTCGCGAATTTCGCCGCCCGCACCCGTCGATGCGCCCGGGAATGGCGAAATTGCCGTCGGGTGGTTGTGCGTCTCGACCTTCATCAGCGTGTGCGTCAGCTCGACGCTGCGGCCGTACTTGGCGTCGGCGCCGCGCGGATACCAGCGCTCGACCTCGGCACCTTCCATCACGGACGCGTTGTCCGAATACGCCACCACCGTCCCTTGCGGGTGCAGTTGGTGCGTGTTCTTGATCATCTGGAACAGCGACTTGTCTTGCGCCTCGCCGTCGATGGTCCACTGGGCATTGAAAATCTTGTGACGGCAGTGCTCGCTGTTGGCCTGCGCGAACATCATCAGTTCGACGTCGGTCGGGTTGCGCTTGAGCGCAACGAACGCTTCGACCAGATAGTCGATCTCGTCTTCGGCGAGCGCCAGACCCAGATCGCGGTTGGCCGCTTCGAGGGCGCTACGGCCTACGCCGATCACGTCCACCGTCTGCAACGGCTTGGCCGGCAGTTCGACGAAGAGCACTTCAGCGTCTTTGCGGGTGGCGACCACGGTTTCGGTCATGCGGTCGTGCAGCACGTCGGCCACACGCGCCAGCACATCGGCGGACAGCGACTTCTTGCCGCCCAGCAGGCCCGACTTCACGCCGACGGTGTATTCGACCGCGCGCTCGATACGGCGCACATCGGCAATACCGCAGTTGTGGGCGATGTCGGTGGCCTTGCTCGCCCACGGCGAGATCGTGCCCAGACGCGGAATCACCAGCAACTGATCGCCAACCGGCTCTTCACGTACCGGTTCACCGTAGGTCAGCAGGCCGGCAACACGGGCCACGTCGTCGCTCGATAGCGGCGCGGCACTGGCCACCAGATGCACGTAGCGCGCGTCAATGCGCACGATCGAGCTGTCGATGGCTTGCAGGGTCTGCAAAAGACGTTGCTGGCGGAATTCGGAGAGCGCCAAGGCGCCGGCGAAGCAGGCAATGTGAGTCATGGAAGGACGGAAGGCGAGGCGTTCAAAACGCGGGGGAACGACAAACCGGGATTATACCCTGCTTACCCGGGGTTATACCCGAGTGAGAAACGTCTTCGCGCCCCGCCGCGGCCGCTCTCTGGTAACCTATGCCCCCCGTGACGAACACGCGCTGCCCAAGATTTATGGCACGCGGTCGGTTCAGTCAGGAGACACAGAACTACACTAACAAGCGAACGTACGGGCGTTCGCCACACACCAGACGGTTGGGAATGAAGGTCATCGTTATCGGCGGCGGGGTTATCGGCACTTGCACCGCCTACTATCTGGCCGCCGCGGGGCATACGGTTACGCTCGTCGAGCGCAACAGCACAGTCGCGCAGGAAAGCAGCTTCGGCAACGCCGGCGTTATTGCGCCCGGCTACGTGACGCCGTGGGCCGCACCCGGCATGCCGCGCAAGCTGCTCGGCTACATGTTCAGTGCGGCGAGCCCCCTCATCTTCCGTCCCGGCCTGTCGCGCGGCACGTGGCGCTGGGCGTCGCGCTGGCTGCGCGAATGCAAGCTCGAGCGCTATCGCGCCAACCGCGAGCGCATGCAACGCATTGCGTTCTACAGCCAGCGCTGCCTGCACGAGCTCCGCGAGCAGCATCTCTTCGAATACGAACAAACGCAGGGGTACCTGCAACTGTTCCGTACCGAGCGCGAAATCAAGATGAACGAACCGGCGCGCGCCATGCTCGCCGAGAACGAGGTGCCGCACCGCCTGCTCACACCCGAGGAGTGCCGCAAGCTCGAGCCGTCGATTTCGACCGATGCGCCGCTGGCCGGCGGGCTGCATCTGCCGCGTGACGAAACCGGCAACTGCCCCCTATTCACCAAGCGCCTCGCCCAGATCGCCCGCGACATGGGCGTGACGCTCGCCACCGAAACGACGGTGTTGGCCGTGCGCCCGAATCTCGGGCGCGCCGGCGTCACCGTCGAGACCGCCAGCACCGCGCAGCCGTTGCAAGTCACGTCGATGGAAGCCGATGCCGTGGTCATTGCGGCCGGCGTGGCAAGCACGGCGCTGCTGAAGCCGCTCGGCATCGATCTGCCGCTTTGGCCGATCAAGGGCTACTCGCTCACCGTGCCCGTGAAGAACGAAATGTTCAGCCCGCGCATCGCCGTGATGGACGAGTCGTACAAGACGGCCATCACTCCGCAGGGCAACCGATTGCGCATCGCCGGTACGGCCGAGCTGGGCGACACCCAGTTGGTGCTGCGCGAGCGCGCCATTGCCACGCTCTACAAAGTGGCGACGGACTGGTTCCCGGGCGCCGGCAAGTACCGCGAAGCGCGAGCTTGGGTCGGCGCACGTCCGATGCTGCCCGATGGTCCGCCGTTGCTTGGCGCGACACACTTGCCCGGCATCTACCTCAATCTCGGCCATGGCTCGACCGGCTGGGCGATGGCCTGCGGCTCCGGGCGCGTGCTGGCCGACGTGATCTCCGGCCAGACACCCGACATCGACCTCAACGGGCTAACGTTGGCCCGCTACGCTCACTAGGCTCACTAGGCTCGCTGGCCCCACTGACTGCATCGATCGCCCGATCGTCCTGATGGCGCGCGCACTGAATGTGCGTGCGCTGTCAGTGAATGCCGACAGCCCATCGGGGAATGCGCTGGCAGGCACCCCGCTGCATTCACGGCATAATCGTCGAATTACCGCCTGATTCGCTTCATTCGCTTGATCCGTCCGTTCTGCCCGTTCTGCCGAACCATCCGTCGAGTGTTCCGCCGCCACGCGCGACGAACGCATCGGAACGCATCGTTTTCGCAGAATCCCGGGGCGGACAGGCTCACCGCCATCGACGCCGCCATGGCTTTCCGGGAGTTGTGCCTGTCATGACCGATCACCTGCATGTCGACGATTCTGCCGCCGCCCCCGCGAGCCCGAGTCCGCTCGCGAGGCCGTCTCGATTGCCTCAGCCGTCCGACATCGTCGACGGTCCGCTCGCCGACACGCCGCTCCCCCTGTATTTACCTGCCGATTTGCGTGAGATCGAACGCGCAAGCGCCGCGCAATTGCCGCCGCACACGCTGATGGCGCGCGCGGGCGCCGTCGTCGCCAACTGGTTGTACGGACAATTACCGGCACTCGCGACGGCCGGACGCCAGCCCGTGCTGTTGCTCGCGGGCCCCGGCAACAACGGCGGCGATGCCTATGTCGCGGCCCGCGAACTGCATCGTCGCGGCGTGCTGGTCGACGTCTGGCAGCTCGCACCGCCCGTCGCCGACGACGCGAAATGGGCGCATGCCGAAGCCGTCGCCGCTGGCGTGCCGATACGCCCCGCACCGGACGTATGGCCGCAGCCTTCAACCTATGCGTGGATCGTGGACGGCCTGTTCGGCATCGGCTTGTCGCGCCCGCTCGATGGCCCGGCCGGTCGCCTTGTCGAGAACATTGCCTATGCGCATGCCCAAGGCACGCCTGTGCTCGCGATCGACATCCCCAGCGGCCTTGGCGCTGCGTCCGGCGTTGCCAGCGGCCCTGTCATCCGCGCCAACGTCACCATCGCCATGCTGGGCGCCTGCCCGGGGCTTTTGACCGGCGAAGGACGCGACATCGCCGGCCGCGTGCTGGTAGCCACCTTGGGTGCCGATGACGCACTGTCTGCGGCCGCATCCACGTCATCGCTATCGACCAACACCCCGAGCGCCTTTCTTGCGGACCTGCCACAACGTCACCATGCCTCCCATAAGGGCAGCTACGGCTCGCTCGCCGTGCTGGGCGGCCACGACGGCATGATCGGTGCGCCGCTGCTCAGCGCACGCGCGGCATTGATGAACGGCGCCGGGCGGGTCTACGTCGGTTTCGTGGCGCACGAGGCCCCGGCGTGGGACCCGGTTCACCCCGAACTGATGCTGCGTCACGCAGAGGGCATTGATCTCGCCGCGATGCAGGCCGTCACTATCGGTCCCGGGCTGGGCACCTCGGCGGCCTCCGCGGCATGCCTCTCTCGCGTGCTGGCGCTGGAAGACACCCCGCTCGTGCTCGACGCCGACGCCCTCAACCTGCTCGCGGCAGAACCGGCCCTTGCCGAGCGTGTGCGCAGCCGCACCGGCCCCACGGTGCTTACGCCGCACCCGCTTGAGGCCGCACGGCTGGCCGGTTGCGATGTGCAACGCATTCAGTCCGACCGGCTCACCTCCGCCCGCACGCTGGCCCGGTACTTCGGCGCCACCGTGGTGCTGAAGGGATCGGGCAGCATCATCGACAACGGCACGCACGCGTGGGTCAACACAACGGGCAACGCAGGGCTTGCGACGGCAGGCACGGGCGACGTGCTGACCGGCATGATCGGCGCGATGCTGGCGCAAGGCATGCCTGCCGCCACCGCGGCGCTGGCCGGCGTCTGGCTGCACGGACGTGCCGCCGAGCGGTGCGTAAGCGAGGGTGCGGGCCCGGCGGGCTTGACCGCATCTGAACTTTTACCGGCCATGCGCGCCGAACTGGCAGCGGCGCTCAGGCGAGCGCCGTCATGAATGCGGCGGGGTGAGCGATCGATGGTGGACTTCAACGATCGCCGCCAGCCCCGCAAATCGCCCCGCAAACCAGCGCAGGAACCGGTTTTCGGCGTAAATTCACGGAGACTCCCGTTATACTTCGTCCTACCGAAAAGAACATATTGCACATGTCGTCGAAGCCGTCCTTTCGTTTGGATCAAACTCCCGCCTGGCGCACCCTGCTCGAACACCGTGACGAGATCGCCAGCCAGCATATGCGCGACTGGTTCGCGGGTGCTGGCGCGAGCTCGCGTGTTGAACAATTCTCGCTGCGCGCCGCCGGCTTATACCTCGACTATTCGAAAAATCGCGTTACCGAAAAGACCCGCACCCTGCTCGCCCATCTCGCGCGTGAATGCGATGTGCCGGGCAAGCGTGATGCGATGTGGGCCGGCGAACACGTCAACGTCACCGAAGACCGTGCCGCCCTGCATATCGCGCTGCGCGCGCCCAAGGGCGTCACGTTTCGCGACACCACGGGCGACGTCAGCACCGGCGTGCACGCCACGCTCGCGCGCATGCGCAAGTTCAGCGACGACGTGCGCGATGGCCGCTGGCTGGGTGCCACCGGCAAGCGCATCCGCCATCTGATCAACATCGGCATCGGCGGCTCCGATCTCGGACCGCGCATGGTATGCGACGCGCTCGCCGCCTATGGGCGAGCCAACCTGTCGGCGCACTTCATCGCGAATATCGATCCGACCGAACTCGCCCGCACGCTGCCCACGCTCGATCCGGAAACCACCCTCGTCGTCGTTTGCTCGAAGACGTTCACCACGCTCGAGACGATGACCAACGCGCGCACCATTCGCGCGTGGTTCATCGAGCATGGCATTCCGGAGTCGGAGCTCGGCAAGCATTTCGTCGCGGTGTCGACGAACGTCGAAGAAGCGACGCGCTTCGGCATCGGACGGGAGAATGTTTTCGAATTCGGCGAATGGGTAGGCGGACGCTATTCGCTTTGGTCATCCGTCGGGCTGATCATCATGCTGTACCTCGGCGCGCAGCATTTCGACGAAATGCTGGCCGGTGCGCATGCCATGGACGAGCACTTCCGCACGGCTCCGCTCGAAGCCAATATGCCGGTGCTGCTCGCGCTGCTGGGCATCTGGTATCGCAATTTCTTCGACGCGCAGACGCTGTCGATTGCCCCGTACACCGACGCCCTCCAGAAGCTGCCGCCCTATTTGCAGCAGCTCGACATGGAGAGCAACGGCAAGTCGGTGCAGATCGACGGCACGCCGGTGGCATGGCAAACCGCACCGATCATCTGGGGCGAGCCCGGCACGAATGGCCAGCACGCCTATTTCCAGATGCTGCACCAAGGCACCACGCTCGTGCCGGTGGATTTCATCGCCGTGCTTCAGCCGCAGTATTCGCAGCCGGTCTACCTCGACCACCATCGCAAGCTGCTCGCCAACTGCTTTGCGCAGAGCGAAGCGTTGCTGCAAGGTGGATCGATGGCGACCGCCGAGCAGGCGGGCGGGCCGCTGGGCGCACAGCGCCGTTTCGAAGGCAACCGGCCGAGCAACACGCTGGTGATCGACAAACTCTCGCCGGAACGTCTGGGGGCGTTGATCGCGCTGTATGAACACAAGGTGTTCGTGCAAGCGGCGGTCTGGAACATCAATCCGTTCGATCAATGGGGGGTGGAGTTGGGCAAGACGCTCTGCCGCGCCATCGAGCCCGAGCTGGTCGATCCGTCGACTCTCACGCCCGATGCGCACGATGCCTCCACGGCATCGTTGATTCGACTGGCTGGTGAGGCGTTGAAGCCCAAGCGCTGATCGTGATTTGCTGCCACCTGCCAGTGTTTGCTGGTCGGTGCGCGCGAGCACAGGCGGCGCGAGCACATTGCGTGCATCGCGTCGCCAATCCTTCAGAAATAGTGCCGGTCAGACCGCCACGCCGTCGACCAAACGGCCGCCAGCCAGTTGCACCGTTGCGTCGCAACGCTCGGCAATCGCCAGATCATGGGTGACCAGCACGAGCGTTGCCCCGCTTGCCTCGTTGAGCGAGAACATCAGATCGATGACACGCTCGCCCGTCGCCGTATCGAGACTGCCGGTCGGTTCATCGGCAAACAGCACGACCGGCTGCGTGACAAACGCGCGGGCAAGTGCCACGCGCTGTTGCTCGCCGCCGGAAAGCTGCTTCGGATAATGCGTGAGGCGCGAGCCCAGACCCACTTGTTCGAGCAACCCGATCGCACGATTGCGCACTTCGCGTGTCTCACCCAGAAGTTCGAGCGGCAGCATCACGTTCTCTAGCGCCGTCAGGTGCGGCATCAACTGGAATGACTGGAAGACGAAGCCGATGGCACCGCGCCGGAGTGCAGCGCGGCCTTCTTCGTCGAGCTCGCCGAGCGACTTGCCGAGCAGCGTGACGCTACCGTCGGTTGCCGTATCGAGCCCGGCCATCAGGCCCAGCAGCGTCGATTTGCCCGAGCCCGAGGCCCCGACAATCGCCACGCTCTGGCCTTTTGCGACGGAAAAATCGATATCCTGCAAAATGACGAGCTCACCGGTGGCATCGCGCAACCGTTTGCCCAGACCCCGCACTTCAATTACGTTTTCGGAAAACGACATGGCAAGAAGACAGTTCTTGAAATTGGCCGCCTCAGCCCTCGTAGGCTGCTGCATCCTGACAGGGACCGCGGCGCACGCGGCAAGTTCTGGCGCGCCGACAATTCTGGTCGTGGGCGACAGCCTGTCCGCGGAATATGGCATCGCCCGCGGCGCAGGCTGGGTGAACCTCATGCAACAAAAAGTTGCGCAAAGCGGCTTCGATTATAACGTTGTCAACGCCAGTATCAGTGGCGATACCACAAGCGGCGGCCGGGCCCGTCTGGCGCCCTTGCTCGATCGTTATCATCCCGCGATCACGATTCTGGAGCTTGGCGGCAACGATGCCTTACGCGGCATTTCACTGGATCTCACGCGCGCCAATCTGCGCGAGATGATCGAGTCGTCGCGCAAGGCCGGCAGCCGGGTGATCGTGGTCGGCATGCGCATTCCGCCGAATTACGGCACCGAGTACGGCGAGCAGTTCTTCTCGATGTTCGCCACCCTCGCCAAGCAGGAAAAGACGGGCTACGTGCCGTTTCTGCTCGACGGCGTGATCGAGCATCCCGACTGGTTCCAGCAAGACCAGATTCACCCGCTCGCCAAGGCACATCCGCAAATTCTGCAAAACGTCTGGCCAACGGTCGCGCCGCTGCTCAAGCCTGCCGGCAAGACACCACCGAGAGCCGCAGGTGGCCGCGCGGCGAAACCGGGGGCGTAACCCTCCGACGTTCCGCGAGGAGCGCCGTTAATCGAAACTCGGAAGCGCCCCAAAGACGCATCGCTCGTTTCCCGATAGCCTGATTCCCTAACGCCGACATCCAAATCGCCGCATTCGTTGCTCGCACGAATGCGGCGATTTTTTCGTGTCGGAAAAATCGGAAGACATCGGAAGACATTGGGAGACCCGACATTCAACTTGGTCGAACTACCTGCCTACTAGCAACAGCCTGCCTGTTGCCAGTTTTCACCGCAGCCGCAGCCGCCGACGCCGGCGCCGCCGGCACCACGACTTGCGCCTCACCTTGGCCCTCGGCAAAGGTATCGTTTGAAGCCAAGATCGGTTACCTGAATCTGGAAACCAAAGCCTCGCCGTTCGTTACGGTGGAAATTGACGGGCAGCCTCGCCGCCTGCTTCTCGATACTGGCACCAATCTCAACGTGCTCTGGGACACGTCTCTTTCCGGTAAGGCTGCCTCCGGCCCGAAGAGGATCGTCCAGACCGAGGTGGCACAAACGCAGTCCACGCAGGCATCCCACCGCATGAGCGATGGTCTTCACGAAGCATTCGACTCACTGTTTCACTGGATTCCACCGTCAATCCTCGCCGACGACGGTCTGTCCGGCATTCTCAGCCCACAAGTTACTGCCCATGAAATCGCGGGCAGCCGTCGATCATTTGCGGTGCTTGATTTCGATCGGGATTGCTTCTTCGTCAGCCCTGCATTTGACATCGACGACACGCCTGCCTACCGGCTTGCGCGAGGACGCGGCATACCCAACCCTCATCGCGTCATGGCGACCTCGCTCGGCCTGTATGACGCGAAGATTCCCGTCACGGTGGATTCCGGAGCGGAGCAGAGCAACCTTCTCAGGACGCTCGTTTCGGCGCTGCCGAAGGTAACCGCGACGACACGAATCGCAGACCTGTGGGGCAATGTGCTGACCAACAAAACGTATATGCGTCGCGTCAGCTTCACGTTGAACGGCATCGAGCACCGAAACGTTCTCGTGGCCGAAGCAGATGCCGTCCAAGAAGGAGGATCAACAACGCTCGGCACCATTGGCATGGATATTCTGAGGAATCGCGTTGTCATCCTGAGCTCGGATACCCGCGAGTTTTACCTGCTGGTGCCCGTCAGAAAGCTGTGAATGCATCCGACCGGCGACGCCATAAAAAAAGCGCGGCTATCGAGCCGCGCTTTTTCTTGCTACCCGGCCTGCGCCGGTGGTCGTGCGTTGGATCATGAGATCCGTGTGATCCGTGTAATCCGCTGGATCAGGTGCCCGACTTGGTCACGTCGTTGACGACCTTGACCTTTGAACGAGCCCGCAGATCGCCCACCCACGCATTCCACTCGGCTTGTGCCGCCAACTGGTTGAGCTGCTGCGTTTCCGCGGCCAGACGCTGCGGATCTTGCGCCGCCGGTTGGGTGACCTTGCTGATGCGATACACGGCATAGCCCTGACCATTGCCCAGATCGACGCCCACATAGGCCGGCAGCTTCGCCGTATCGGCACCGAAGATTGCCGTCAGCGCGTTCGGCGGCAGCTTGCCCGGGTTGTCACGCGAGATCGTCTGCGTGGCACCGAACGCGGCATCGCCGCCCTTCTTCAGCGCATCGAGCTTGGCCTCGCCAGCCTTCTTCGCTTCCTCTGCCGCCATGTCAGCCACCAACTGCTGCTTGACCTGCGCTTCCACCTGCGTGAGCGGCGGCGTTGCGGCCGGGTGATAGGTCACCACGTGCGCCGACACCAGCACACCCTGCCCCACATCCACGGCTTCGGTGTTGCGCTTGTTCTTGAGCGATTCGTCGGCAAACACGGCCTTCAGCAGCTTCTCGTTGCCGATCGGGCTTTGCGCTTGCGCCGGGTTAGCCGTGCGCGTGACCTGCGCCGTCTGCACCTTGATGTTCAGCTTGTCGGCCACCGGTTGCAGGCTGTCCGGTTGTTCGTACACGGCATTGGTGAACTGGTCGGCGAGCTTGGCATACGCCTTGGCCGATTCTTGCTGGCGATACTGATCGGCCAGTTGCGCCTTCACGTCTTCAAACGGCTTGGTCGTTGCCGGCTTGATGCCCGTCAACTTGATGATGTGATAACCGAAGTCGCTCTTCACCACGTCGCTCACTTCACCTTCGCTCTTGAGTGCGAACGCAGCATCGGCGAACGGCTTGACCATCGCGTCACGCGTGAAGAAACCCAGATCGCCGCCATTGGCCTTCGAGCCCGGATCTTCCGAGTTCTGGCTGGCCAGCTTGGCAAAGTCGTTCGGGTTCTTCTTCAGTTGCGCGAGCAGGTCGTCGGCCTTGGTCTTCGCTTTCGCGTGATCGGCAGGCGAAGCGTCCGCCGGCGATGCAATCAGAATGTGCGAGGCACGGCGCTCTTCCGGCGTCGTGTACTGCTTCAGATTGTCGTTGTACATCTTGCGCAGCACGTCGTCGCTCGGCGCTGCCAGTGCCGATGCCGGCATGGCCTTCGGGTCGAGCACCACGTACTGGATCTCGGCCGACTCGGGCGTCTGGAACGATGCCTTGTGCGCGTCGTAATAGGCTTGCACCTGCGCTTGCGTCGGCGTGACCTTGCCGGCGAAGTCGGACACCGGGAACGCCAGTGCGGCGACATCACGCTGTTGTGCACGCAGTTCCGCAAAACGATCGATCACAGCCTTGGGGAGCATGGCGCTAGCCTGCACACTGGCGGGCAACTGGTTCGATGCGAGTTCGTAGCGAATCTGCGCTTCGAGACGCTGCGGCGTGAGGTTCTGTGCCGCGAGCAGTTGTTCGTAAGCGGTTTCGTCGATCGAGCCATCGGCGCGGCGCAATTGCGCAATCGCCGGAATCGCGAGCAGCGCTTCACGCACTTGCGTGTCGGGCACCGACAGGTTCTTCTTGAGGGTTTCCTGCGTGAGCAGCTTCTGCTGGATCAGGTTGTCCAGCACGGCGCTGCGCATTTCAGGCGTGTTGATCTGACTGGCATCGACGGCGCCGCCGAACATCTGCTGCATGCGCTCGGTTTGTGCGCGCAGCACGCTGTCGTACTCCTGACGCGTCACGGTCTGATCGCCGACCTTGGCGATCGTGCCTGCATCCGAGGTGTACTCCTGCAAGCCGTGAACGCCAAACACCACAAACGACGGCACGATCAACACCGTCAGGAAAATGAGAACCAATCGTTGGTGGCGCCGAATGAAGTCGAACATACGAAATCGGAAGAGTCGTCAGGAAGCGTCTTTGGGACGTCCATATGGCAAAAAAGGCGAACCGAAGTTCGCCTTTTCACAATTTGGCGGAGCGGACGGGGCTCGAACCCGCGACCCCCGGCGTGACAGGCCGGTATTCTAACCAACTGAACTACCGCTCCCCAAGATCTGGAACTGGTGGGTGCTGAGGGGCTCGAACCCCCGACCTACGCCTTGTAAGGGCGCCGCTCTACCAACTGAGCTAAGCACCCGTTCCCGATTCTAGTTTTGTTCTTACTGCTGCTCCCTGCCTAGGCAGGAAAGTCGATCAGTTTACTGTATCTTTGAGATTTTTGCCAGGGCGAAATTTCGGAACCTTCGCTGCCTTGATCTTGATCGCTGCGCCAGTGCGCGGATTGCGACCCGTGCGTCCTGCGCGCTTCGTCACGTGGAAGGTACCGAAGCCCACCAACGTCACATCGTCACCCTTCTTCAACGCTTTCTTTACTGCACCCACAAAAGCATCGAGTGCACGACCGGCAGCGGCTTTCGAAATGTCTGCCTCACCCGCGATATGATCGATCAGTTCCGTCTTATTCACTGTAACCCCCTTGCAAGGATAGTAGGCGATTGAGCCGCGGAGGCGCTCTTAACGCGCCTTGACATTGATCTGCGAAGGTCCGCTGGCTTTGCCATTAGACAAGCCGCAAACCCTGATGTCAAGCCGTTTTGCGCTGTTTTGGCGGCTTAGGAAGCACTCCTGAGTCATCACTTCCGGACGCTATTTTCGACCACTTTGCGTGAATAAAAAAAGCCCGGGGAAAACCCCGAGCTTTTTGCAGACTTTCGGCTCAGCGAACGACATCGAAATCGATGATCGTCGTTCGCCGCTCCTCGTCACATGCTGACGTCAGTGCTTGATGACTTCCTGCTTACCGCTGCCATCGGCATTCGGCGTCACCGGTGCTGCCTTCGGCTCTTCCTCGGGCAGCGGTGCCGGTGCATGTTCCAGCGCAAGCTCCAGCACTCGGTCGATCCAGCGCACCGGCATGATCTCCAGCGCGTTCTTGACCGTATCGGGAATCTCGGCGAGATCCTTCACGTTCTCTTCCGGAATCAACACGAGCTTGATGCCGCCACGATGTGCTGCGAGCAGCTTTTCCTTGAGACCGCCGATCGGCAGCACTTCACCGCGCAGCGTAATCTCACCGGTCATCGCCACATCCGCACGCACCGGAATACCGGTGAGCACCGAGACGAGCGCCGTGGTCATCGCGATACCGGCGGACGGACCGTCCTTCGGCGTCGCACCCTCGGGCACGTGAATGTGAATGTCCTTCTTCTCGAACTGCTCATCGGACACACCCAGACGACGCGAGCGCGAACGCACCACCGAACGTGCAGCTTCGACCGACTCCTTCATCACGTCGCCGAGCGAACCCGTGCGAATGATGTTGCCCTTGCCCGGCATCACTGCGGCTTCGATGGTCAGCAAATCGCCGCCCACTTCCGTCCACGCGAGACCCGTCACTTGGCCGATCTGGTTTTCCTTCATCGCCAGACCGAAGTCGAACTTGCGCACGCCGAGGAAGTTGTCGAGGTTACCTGCATCAACCTTGATCGACGTACCGTCGACCTTCTTGAGCAGCAACATCTTCACGACCTTGCGGCAGATCTTAGAGATCTCGCGTTCCAGCGAACGCACACCCGCTTCCCGCGTGTAGTAGCGAATGATGTCGCGAATCGCGGCTTCGGTCAGATCGATCTCGCCTTCCTTCAACCCGTTGTTCTTCTTCTGCTTCGGCAGCAGATAACGCTGGGCGATGTTGACCTTCTCGTCTTCCGTGTAACCCGACAGGCGAATCACTTCCATACGATCGAGCAGCGGCGCCGGAATGTTCAGCGAGTTCGACGTCGCCACGAACATCACGTCTGACAGATCGAAGTCGACTTCGACGTAGTGGTCCGAGAACGTGTGGTTCTGTTCCGGATCGAGCACTTCGAGCAGCGCCGAACTCGGGTCGCCACGGAAGTCCATGCCCATCTTGTCCACTTCGTCGAGCAGGAACAGCGGATTGCGCACAGCCACCTTCGACAGGCTCTGCAAAATCTTGCCCGGCATCGAACCGATGTACGTCCGGCGGTGACCGCGAATCTCGGCCTCGTCGCGCACGCCACCCAATGCCATGCGCACGAACTTGCGGTTCGTTGCACGAGCGATCGACTGGCCGAGCGACGTCTTACCGACACCGGGGGGCCCCACCAGGCACAGAATCGGCGCCTTCACCTTGTCCACGCGCTGTTGCACAGCAAGATACTCAAGGATGCGTTCCTTGACCTTCTCAAGACCGAAGTGGTCTTCGTCGAGCACCTTCTCGGCGTTCGTCAGGTCGTTGTTCACCTTGCTCTTCTTGCGCCACGGCAGACCGACCAGCGTGTCGATATAGTTGCGCACGACGGTCGCTTCTGCCGACATCGGTGACATCAGCTTGAGCTTCTTGAGTTCGGCGTCGGCCTTCTTCTTGGCTTCCTTGGGCAGATGGGCGCCCTTGATGCGCTTCTCGAGTTCTTCGAGATCGGCACCTTCTTCGCCTTCGCCCAGCTCCTTCTGAATGGCCTTGACCTGTTCGTTCAGGTAGTACTCGCGCTGGCTCTTCTCCATCTGACGCTTCACGCGGCCGCGGATACGCTTCTCCACCTGGAGAATGTCGATCTCGCTTTCGAGTTGCGCCAGCAGATGTTCGAGGCGTTCGATGACCGGGAACATCTCGAGAATCTTCTGCTTCTGCTCGAGCTTAAGCGGCAGGTGCGCAGCGATGGTGTCAGCCAGACGACCCGCTTCGTCGATGCCCGACAGCGAGGTCAGGATCTCCGGCGGAATCTTCTTGTTGAGCTTCACGTACTGATCGAACTGCGCCACGATGGCGCGACGCAGCGCCTCGGATTCCGGCGAGTTGCCGTCATCCGGTTCGAGCGGCATGACTTCAGATGTGAATTGCGTTTCTTCTTCGTCCACGCTGATCGTGCGTGCACGCTGAATGCCTTCGACCAGCACCTTGACGGTGCCATCGGGCAGTTTGAGCATTTGAAGGATGTTCGCCACGCAGCCGATCTCGTAGAGATCTTTGGCCGTGGGCTCATCCTTGGCGGCCGCTTTCTGGGCGACCAGCATGATGTGCTTGCCGCCTTCCATGGCGGTTTCAAGCGCTTTAATCGACTTCGGACGCCCCACGAAGAGGGGAATCACCATGTGCGGAAACACGACCACGTCGCGCAGAGGCAACAGGGGCAGTTGAATCGCTTCGGGCGGGAGGATTTGGGTGCCTGACATCTCGTTCCCCATAATTAACGATACCGTTGTGTTCCAGCTAATTGAGGCCGCCGACAGGAATTACAAGGGGGTGAAACAACCCTTCTGCCGGTAAGGTGCACCACTCGGGGTTTCATTGCCCGTGGCACTAGTATGAAGGAAAAAAAGCCGTCCATGTTTCCATGAACGGCTTTGGGTATCACTGAGTTGACCGTTCAGTTAGAGCCGGCAACCTTGGGCGACTCCTGGTAGATCAAGAGCGGTTTGCCGTCGCCGCTGATCGCGTTATCGTCCAGAATCACCTTGGTCACCCCTTTGAGTGACGGCAATTCGTACATCACTTCGAGCAGCGCTTGTTCGATGATCGAACGCAGGCCACGCGCGCCGGTCTTGCGCTTGATGGCCTTGCGGGCCACCGCATGCAGCGCTGCCGGGCGAATTTCCAGCTCGACGCCTTCCATCGCAAACAGGCGCTGATATTGCTTGAGCAGTGCGTTCTTCGGCTCGATCAGGATCGTGACCAGTGCGTCTTCGTCAAGCTTACCCAACGTGGCAACCACCGGCAGACGACCGATCAGTTCCGGAATCAGACCGAATTTGATCAGATCTTCCGGTTCGGTTTCGAGCAGCAACTCACCGGCATCACGCTCTTCGCCCGTTTTAACAGTCGCACCAAAGCCGATACCCGTCTTCTCGGTGCGGTTCATGATGATCTTCTCGAGACCGTCAAAAGCGCCGCCGCAGATGAACAGAATGTTCGTGGTGTCGACTTGGATGAAATCTTGGTTCGGATGCTTGCGCCCACCTTGCGGCGGCACCGAAGCCATCGTGCCTTCGACGAGCTTCAGCAACGCTTGCTGAACACCCTCGCCCGACACGTCGCGCGTGATCGAGGGGTTGTCCGACTTGCGGCTGATCTTGTCGATTTCATCAATATAAACAATGCCCTTCTGCGCCTGCTCGATCTCGTAATTGCAGTTCTGCAGGAGCTTCTGGATGATGTTTTCGACGTCTTCACCGACGTAACCGGCTTCGGTCAGCGTGGTGGCGTCGGCAATCACGAAGGGCACGTTGAGCAGACGGGCGAGCGTTTGCGCGAGCAGCGTCTTGCCCGAACCGGTCGGCCCGATCAGCAGGATGTTGCTCTTGGAGAGTTCGACCTCGTCGCGCTTGTCGCCGATGTGCTTCAAACGCTTGTAATGGTTGTAGACCGCGACCGCCAAAATCTTCTTGGCGCGATCCTGACCGATCACATATTGATCGAGGCTTTCGCGAATCTCCTGCGGCGAGGGCAAATCCGACTTGCCGCCACTACCGCTCTCGTCTTCGGCCGCAGCGGCCTCGTCGCGAATGATCTCATTGCACAGATCAATGCACTCGTCGCAGATAAACACGGACGGCCCCGCGATGAGCTTCTTGACCTCGTGCTGACTCTTTCCGCAGAAGGAGCAGTAGAGTAGCTTTTCGCCGTTGGAAGTGCTTTTTTTATCCACCATATCTGTGTCAGCCTGCTAGCAATTTGCGCCCCGGTCGTCCCCCGATGGGGGCGGCAAACGCGGCATAGTGAATTCCATTGTAACGCCATGCCGCGCGGGCGTGTGGCCCACCCGCGACAGCGACAATTTTCCTTTTACGACAAAGACTTGGCGCGAACATCCGGACTTTCACGTCGAAAAAACCGATGTCGCGCCAACGTTTGCCGTCAGGCGGCCGGGCCGCCCGGGCCGGTTACCCGGCTCAGTGGCGCCTCAGAGACAGACGCCTCAGGGACGCTTTTCCAGCACGCGATCGATAAGCCCGTACTCGACGGCATCCGCAGCCGACTTGAAGTTATCGCGATCGGTGTCGCGCGCGATGACTTCCAGCGACTGGCCGGTGTTCTCGGCGAGCAGCTTGTTGAGACGTTCCTTGAGCAGCAGGATTTCGCGGGCGTGGATTTCGATGTCCGACGCCTGACCACGTGCACCGCCCAACGGCTGGTGAATCATGATCCGGGCGTTCGGCAGCGCGAAACGCTTGCCCTTCTCGCCCGCGGCCAGCAGGAACGCGCCCATGCTGGCAGCCATGCCCATGCACAGCGTCGAGACAGCCGGCTTAACGAACTGCATCGTGTCGTACATTGCCAGGCCGGCCGAAACCGAACCACCCGGCGAGTTGATGTACATCGAGATTTCCTTGTCCGGATTTTCGCTCTCGAGGAACAGCAACTGGGCGACAACGAGGTTGGCGGTCTGGTCGTTGACCTCGCCCACCATGAAAATAATGCGCTCCTTGAGGAGTCGCGAGTAGATATCGTATGCGCGTTCGCCACGACCACTTTGCTCGACGACCATCGGCACGAGGCCAAGGGCCTGCGATTCGAGAGCGGAGTTGTGCGTCGGGGAAGCGAGTTGGGCGAGCAATTCGGAACGGGTAATCATGACGGTTCGACCCTTCTATCGAGATGGTTTTGCGCGCCGCAGGGAGGAGGCCCGAAAAGGCCGGTTGGAAACACTGCTGCGGCCTTGCGGCCGCAGCAGGTCAAACGCGATGTATCGAGGTCGATCAGTTTTGCGTGTTGCCGGCCAGCTCTTCGAAGCTGACTTGCTTGTCCGTCACCTTCGCTTTGCTCAGGACGAACTCAACAACGTTGTTCTCGACGACGAAACCTTCCATCTCCGCCATGCGCTGCTGATCGCCATAGTACCAGCGGACGACTTCTTGCGGGTCTTCGTAGCTCTTTGCGAACTCTTCGACTTCGGCCTTGATTTGTTCCGGCTTGGCTTGCAGGTCGTTTTGCTTGACCAGCTCGGCCAGAATCAGGCCCAGCTTGACGCGGCGCTCGGCTTGTTCCTTGAACATTTCAGCCGGGATCGGCACGTTGCCGGCGTTCGGCACGCCACGTTGCGCCAGATCCTGACGGGCCATCGCCACCAGACGTTCCTGATCTTGTTCGACCAGTGCGTTCGGCACGTCGAGTTCCGAGACCGAGATCAGTGCGTTCATCACTTGATCTTTAAGGAGCGCCTGCGTGCGACGCTTCACTTCGCGCGACAGGTTTTCCTTGATGTCGGCGCGCATCTTTTCGATGCTGCCGTCGGCGATGCCGAGCGACTTGGCGAACTCGGTGTCGACTTCCGGCAGATGTGCCCACTCAACCTTCTTGAGCGTCACGGTGAACGTTGCCGTCTTACCGGCGACTTCCTTGCCGTGGTACTCGTCCGGGAACTTGAGTTCGAATTCCTTCGACTCGCCAACCTTCAGACCCAGGGTTGCCTTCTCGAACTCCGGCAACATGCGGCCTTCGCCGAGCACGAACACGAAGTCTTCAGCCGAACCGCCAGCGAACACTTCGCCGTCGATCTTGCCGACGAAATCGACCGTCACGCGGTCGCCTTCCTTGGCTTCCACCGTGCCGCCGTCGCCGTGTGCACCGGCTTCGCCGCGCACGTGGTAGTGCACGCGTTGCTTGCGCAGAATGTCGATCGTGCGATCGATTTCGGCTTCCGAGACGTCGGTCGTCGTGCGGTTGACTTCAGCCGTGGCCAGGTCACCGATCTTCACTTCCGGGTAGATTTCGAACGTGGCGTCGAATGCGTATTCGGTGTCGGCACCGTCAGCCTTCGGCGCGAAGCGCGGCTGGCCAGCGACGCGCAGGTCTTGCGCCTTGCTGACTTCGAAGAATTGCTGACCGACCTTGTCGCTGACGACTTCGGCTTCGACCTGACCACCGTATTGCTGGGTGACCATCTTCAGGGGCACCTTGCCCGGGCGGAAACCCGGCATGCGCACCGTCTTCGACAGCTTCTGAATGCGAGCTGCAACTTCTTTCTCGACTTCCTGCTTGGGCAGGGCGATGGTAAAGCGACGCTCGAGCTTGCCGAGGTTTTCAACAGAGATAGTCATGAGGATATTCATCCATCCAGAGGGTCGTTCTGTGTTGCGGCGAGGGAAATGCCGCAAGCGGACCCAGTCAGTTAATCAACCTTGGGCCGGAACCGGCAGTGTCTCGCCGGCTTCCCTCCGCCCCCGACGAATCGGGGTAGCGCCAAATGGTCTTGCACGTAAAGCGGGACATTTTAGCAAACTATTGCCACGCCTCCAGACTTTCGGCCCGAAATCGGAGAAATCGGGCAAAGCCGCCTATTTCTCCCCCGATTTCGTGCGTCAAATGCGCTTCTGCGTACGCCAGCACGCCTGTCCACGGCCCAGGACTGAACATTAGAGGGCCACGCCCAGAAAAAGATCTTGGGAGATGGGCATTCCCCGCCTACGATTCAATCGAACGTTTGAATGAAACGAAAGTTCATCTAGATGACGCGGCGCTGTGTTGCGTCCCAATGGAGGTTCGTCGTGAGCCCTCGCCCGTCGGCCGGCCGACAAGCCGGTGATACCAAGCTGCGCATCCTCGATGCCGCAGAAGACCTATTCATCGAATACGGCTACGAAGCCATGTCCTTGCGCCAGATCACATCGCGCGCCGAGGTCAATCTGGCAGCCGTGAACTATCACTTCGGCAGCAAAGAAACCCTGCTACAGGCCATGCTTTCGCGCCGGCTCGACCGGCTCAACGACGAGCGGCTTGCCCTGCTCACGCGCGCCGAATCTGCGTGGCCCGCGCCCAAGCTCACGTGCGAGCACGTGCTGGGGGCGATGTTCATCCCGGCGTTGGCCATTTCTCATCATCGCGACATCGGCGGCCCGGCATTCCTGCGGCTGCTCGGACGCGTCTACGCCGATCCGTCGCCCTTCATTCGCGACTATCTGCAACAGCACTACGCGCCGGTCTTCGAGCGTTTCTTCGAGGCTTTCGCCCGTGCCTTGCCGGAACTGCCGCGTCAGGAACTGGGCTGGCGCCTGCATTTCGCCTTACAGGCGCTTTCCGGCGTGCTCGCCAGCAGCGACACCACACGCCTGATCGACACCTTTGCCCAAGGGCAGCCCATGGGCGACCTGCAAGTGGTGGCCCGTCTGACCGCGCTGATGGTTGCCGCGCTCAAAGCGCCGATGCCGGGTGAAGAACAACTGGCGAGCTTCGCCGCTGTCTTCGCGCTCGCGAAGGATGCCGACGTCACCCCGCCACGGGAAGCCGGTCACATCGAGCCGGGCGAACCGGGTGACGAGGCGTCGAACCCACGGCCGGGTAGCAATAGCGGTAGCGGCCAGACGCAGAACGAAACGGACATGGCGCACCAATAACGCGCCAGAAGGTCTGACAAGAAGCCGTCGCCGGCGCATAACGCAAAAACGCGAACGCACCACGCGCCGCCAGACAGCTCAACGAAGACAGCCCCCGCGCTAGCGCGCCCGCTCAGGCGGGCCCATTTCCGCAGGAAGGCCGTACCGAAAGGGAGGAAGACATGATGGTCCTATGGATTCTCGCGTTTGTCGTCGGAGTGAGCGCCCTGCTCCTCTATCGTGCCCACGCATGGCAATGGCTGATCGCCACCGTCCTTTGGGTGGGCGCCGGCGCCCTCGCCGAACTGACCGGCCCGATCGCCACCGTCATTCTGGCCATCGTGTTCATCTTGCCGGCACTCATCCTCAGCATCGCTCCGCTACGTCGCGCATGGGTCACCGCCCCGATGCTCGCCAAATTCCGCACCATCATGCCGGAAATGTCGGACACCGAAAAAGATGCCATCGAAGCCGGCAGCGTCTGGTGGGATGCCGACCTGTTCTCGGGGCGTCCCGACTGGCAGAAATTCTCGGCGTTTCCAGCCCCAAAGCTTTCCCCGGAAGAACAGGCATTCATGGACGATCAGGTCGAGCATCTGTGCGATCTGTCCAACGACTGGGAGAGCACGCAGGTCTGGCAAGACCTGCCGCCTAAGGCATGGCAATACGCCAAGGACGCGGGCTTTCTCGGCATGATCATTCCCAAGCGCTACGGCGGCCTCGAATTCTCCGCGTATGCGCACTCGCAGGTCGTGATGAAACTGGCGTCGCGCTGCTCGGCGGCGGCCGTCTCGGTCATGGTGCCCAACTCGCTCGGCCCGGCGGAGCTGCTGCTCCACTACGGCACCGAAGCGCAGAAGGACTACTACCTTCCCCGTCTGGCGAAGGGCGACGAAATCCCGTGCTTTGCCCTCACGAGCCCCTATGCCGGCTCGGACGCCGCCGCCATCCCCGACGTCGGCATCGTCTGCCGCGGCACGTTCGAGGGCCGCGAAACGCTCGGCTTTCGCGTGACGTGGAACAAGCGCTACATCACGCTCGGCCCGATTGCCACGGTGCTCGGCCTCGCCTTCCGCGCGCTCGACCCCGACCACCTGCTCGGCAGCGATGACGAACCCGGCATCACCTGCGCGCTGATTCCGACGAATCATCCGGGCGTGGTCATCGGGCGCCGTCACTGGCCGCTCAACGCGGTTTTCCAGAACGGCCCGAATTCAGGCAAAGATGTGTTCATCCCGCTCGACTGGGTCATCGGCGGTCAGGCGCAGGTCGGCAAGGGCTGGCGCATGCTCATGGAATGCCTTGCGGCCGGCCGCGCCATCTCGCTGCCGTCGTCCAACGTCGGCTATTCGAAGATCGCCGTGCGCGCCACGGGCGCCTACGCTGCCGTGCGTCGCCAGTTCCGCACGCCCATCGGCAAGTTCGAAGGCGTGCAGGAAGCCCTCGCGCGCATGGCCGGCAATCTGTACGCGATGGACGCCGCTCGCCGCATGGCCGCGCTCGCCGTCGACCTCGGCGAGAAGCCGTCCGTCATTTCGGCCATTGCGAAGTACCACGTGACCGAGCGCGCGCGCAAAGTCGTCAACGACGGCATGGATGTCGTCGCGGGCAAAGGTATCTGCATGGGCCCGAACAACTTCCTTGCCCGCGCCTATCAGCAGATTCCGGTGTCGATCACCGTCGAGGGCGCCAACATCATGACGCGCTGCCTGATGATCTTCGGTCAGGGCGCCATTCGCTGCCATCCGTATGTGCTGAAGGAACTCGCCGCCGCGCAGACGGAAGACCACACCGCCGCCGTGCGTGCATTCGACGACGCCCTGTTCGGGCACCTTACGTTCGTCACCAGCAACATCGTGCGCGGCGCCTTGCAGGGCATCACGCAGGCACGCTTCTCGAGCGTGCCATCGGCTGCCGCGCCGGAATTGCACGCCTATTACCGGGGCGCCAACCGCATGTCCACGCTGCTGGCGATTGCATCCGACGTGTCGATGGCCGTGCTGGGCGGCTCACTCAAGCGCCGCGAAAGCATCACGGGCCGTCTGGGCGACATCCTTTCGCAACTGTTCCTGCTCACCGCCACGCTCAAGCGCTTTGAAGATGAAGGACGCCCCGAGGCCGACCTGCCGCTCGTGCACTGGGCCGCGCAGGACGCGCTCTGGCAGGCCCGCGAAGCCTTCGAGGGCGTGCTGGCGAACTACCCGTCGCGCTTTGTCGGCTGGTGGATGCGCTGGAAGCTCACCCCGCTCGGCCTGCCGTATGGCAAGCCGTCCGACGCACTGGCCGCCAAGGTGGCCGAGATCATGCAAACGCCCGGCGACGCCCGCGAGCGTCTGATCGCCGGCAGCTATTCGCCGCGTCCCGAGATCGATGAACTGGCGTACGGCGAGATCGTTTTCAAGATGACGCCGCAAGTCACCGTCATCGAACAACGCCTGCGCACGGCCGTCAAGGAAGGCCGCTTGCCGACCATGCCGCAGAGCTTGCCCGAATTCGCCGAATGGGTGGAAAACGCGGCGCGGCTGCAACTCATCACCGCGCAGGAGCAACGCACGCTCGCTCAATACGCGGACTATGCCGCGCGGGCGGTGGCGGTCGATGACTTCCCGGCAGACTTCGGCCGTGCTGCCGACATGCGTCAGGCGAAGCAGAGCGATGATGCTGACGAAGCCGTAGCGCACGAGGCGACGACGTAGCCGCCTGCGTGCCTTCGGGCTTACGCAATGGCACGGTGGAACCGGTGCGTCGATGCTTCAACGTCTCGGCGCCCCCCCAACCCCGGCTCCACCGGCTCCCGCACTCCCGCATCACCACAGCGACGCCTCCTCCCCTAAAGACGCTGACCAACATCGCCAAAGGATCCTAGCGCCGTGACGACGTCCGACCGATATCTCGCCTTTGCCAACTCCGCCGTGGGCAGCAAGCTCGCCAATGCGCTGGGGCTGCCACGCCCTGTCCCGCTCGAGCGCATGCCCGCTTACGGTGAAACCGATGCCGAAGCGTCGACACATGCCATCTCGCCGCCGCTGGCCGTCGTCGGCGGTGCGGGCGATGCCCCGTTGTTACCCACGCTCGCCCGCGAGCTGCACTGGCTGGGCGTGCCGAGTCTCGCGCATGCCGATCGACTCGACTGGATTGCCCGCGCCAATCAGGCCGGTACCATGAGCGGGCGATTCAATGCCGCCGAGGGTGTGCGTCCGAAAGCCCTGCTCTTCGACGCCAGCGCGATCGCCAGCACCGACGAGCTCACCTCGCTCTACACCTTCTTCCACGACACCCTCGCCACGCTTGACCGCTGCGCACGCGTGCTGGTGTTTGGCCTGCCGCCGCATCTGGCCAACACGCCGCAAGCCAGCACGGCCCAGCGCGCGCTTGAGGGCTTCGTCCGCTCACTGGCGAAAGAACTCAAACGCGGCGCCACCGCGCAGTTGCTCTACGTCGCGCCAGCCGCCCGCGAGTCGTTGCATTCGACGCTTCGCTTTTTCCTCTCGCCACGCGCGGCGTACGTCAGCGGTCAGGTCGCCACCTTGCAAGACCCGGTCTTCGAAACGCCGCCCATGCGCGACCAGCGGCCGCTCTCGGGGCAGACGGCTGTCGTCACCGGCTCCGCGCGCGGCATCGGCGAAGCCATTGCGACCGTGCTGGCCCGCGACGGCGCGCACGTGGTTTGCGTCGACATCCCCTCGGCACAAGAAGCCCTCAGCGCCGTGGCGACACGGTTAGGCGGCAGTCCGCTGAGTTGCGATATCGCCGCCCCCGACGCCGCAGCCATCCTCAGGGCGCATCTGGCTGTGGTCGCCCCTCAGGGCCTCGACATCCTCGTGCACAACGCCGGCATCACGCGCGACAAAACACTTGCCCGCATGAGCGAAGCGCAATGGCAGAGCGTGCTCGACATCAACGTCGGCGCACCGCAGCGGCTGAACGCTGCGCTACTGGAAGCCGGCACGTTGCGCGAGCGGGCCCGCATCGTCGGCGTGGCATCGATCAGCGGCATTGCCGGCAACCGGGGCCAGACGAATTACGCCGCATCGAAGGCGGCCGTCATCGGCATGGTCGAAGCGTGGGCACCCTTGCTCGCAGAGCGGCACATGAGCATCAACGCCGTAGCGCCGGGGTTTATCGAGACACAAATGACGGCAGCGGTGCCGTTCGCGATTCGCGAGGCCGGACGCCGTATGAATTCGCTGGGACAAGGCGGGCAGCCGGTCGATGTCGCCGAGACGATCGCATGGCTCGCGCATCCCGCATCGGGGGCGCTGACCGGACAGGTCGTGCGCGTGTGTGGCCAAAGTCTGCTGGGAGCGTGACCATGTCCGACGACCCTCTGTCATCGCAAGTCACAGTGGACACAGTGGACGCTGTGGATGATGCCCCCGCCAAGCCCGGGAGCCCCCCATCCAACGCTGCTGCCGAACGCATCGGGGCGTCCCCCGGGCACGGTTCGCCGTCTCAAATCACGCCAGCGACGCTGTGGTCCGCCATCTGGCCCGACACGCCGCCCGCGCAGGACGTGCGCCACGTCACGCGTCCACCGTCGCCGCTGATGCTCTATCTGCGCGCTTTGAGTTCGTCGCGAAAGCCCGCGCGCGCACAACCGATGCCGTCGATTGCCTTCGAGCGCCGGAACGTTCCGCTCGACGCCGACGACATCGCCCGCTACGCGAGCCTCTGCGGCTTCTCGCCCGCGCACGGCGTGCCGCCGACGTGGCCGCATCTGCTGGCGTTTGCCCAGCACATGCTGCTGATGACCGACCGCGCGTTTCCGTTCGCCATGCTCGGCATGGTGCATCTGGCGAATCACAACCGTCAGTTCGCCCGCCTGTCGGTCGGTGATCGTCTCGATCTGCACGTGCAATGCGGCGCGCTGTATGCGCACGATAAAGGGCAAGTATTCACGGTGCTGACGACCGCGCGCCGCGACGGCAATATCGTCTGGACGGGCGAAAGCCTGTACTTGCGCACCGGCGTCAAAGACCCGCTCGGTGCGCCGTACCGAAGCGAACTGCGTGCGGATGCGACGCTGGTGACGTCGGAGAAATTTCTGGCCCCGGCCGATCTCGGCCGCCGCTACGCACGTGTTTCCGGCGACTACAACCCGATTCATCTGTGGCCGCTCACCGCAAAGTTGTTCGGCTTCGAGCGACCGATCATCCACGGCATGTGGAGTTTTGCGCGCTCGCTCGCCACCGTATTGCCTGCACAGGCTGGCGACCAGCTCGACCTGCTGGTGGAATTCAAGACACCGTTGCGGCTGCCCGGCGAAGCCACGCTCTGGCGAGAGCGCAGCACCCCCACCAAATGGGTCAGCACGCTCGATACGCCCCACTCGGCGGGCAATGTGTTCGAGTTGCGCGACGCCACCGGCACCGTGCCGCATCTGCGCGGACGCTGGCAGTCGTTCGACACGGCGCCGGCCACCGAGGCTGCCGCAGCCATTGATCCCACCAGCCTTCCCCCGACTTCCCCGACCGCATCGCTAACTCCGGACCGCACATGAGCGCCTTCAAACCCACCGCGCCTGCCCCTGCCCTGCGCCGCGTCGCGATTCTCGGCGGCAACCGCATCCCGTTTGCACGTTCGAACACGGCATACGCGACCGCTTCGAATCAAGACATGCTCACCGCCGCCCTTCAAGGCCTCGTCGACCGCTTCTCGCTACACGGTCAGACCCTTGGCGAAGTGGCCGCCGGCGCCGTGCTCAAACACGCCCGCGACTTCAACCTGACGCGCGAATCGGTGCTCTCCACCACGCTCGCGCCACAAACACCGGCCTACGACGTGCAGCAAGCCTGCGGCACCGGGCTGGAGACAGCGATCCTCACCGGCAACAAGATCGCGCTGGGTCAGATCGACGTGGCCATTGCGGGCGGCGTCGACACCGCGTCGGACGCCCCCATCGGCGTGAACGAACAACTGCGAAAAATCCTGCTGGAAGCGAATCGCCAGCGCAGCACCGGCGGCAAGTTGGGGGCCTTTGCCAAGGTGCGCCCGGGCATGTTGTTCAGTCCGTCGCTGCCTCGCAACGGCGAACCACGCACGGGCCTGTCGATGGGCGAGCACTGCGAGTTGATGGCCAAACGCTGGCAGATCGAACGCGCGGCGCAAGACGTGCTCACGCTGGCGAGCCATGAGCATCTGGCCGAGGCGTACGAACGCGGCTTCTTCCTCGATCTGATGACGCCGTTCCGCAACCTGCAACGCGACAACAATCTGCGCCCCGACCTGACACTGGAAAAACTCGAAAGCCTCAAGCCCGTGTTCGACCGCAGCGCGACAGGCACGCTGACCGCCGGCAACTCCACGCCGCTCACCGATGGGGCGTCGTGCGTGCTGCTGGCCAGCGAAGATTGGGCGCGCGCACACGACATCCCGGTACTGGCCTATCTCACTTATTCACAAACCGCTGCCGTCGATTTCTTCAACGCCGACGAGAGTCAACGCGAAGGCCTGTTGATGGCCCCGGCCTACGCCGTGCCGCGCATGCTGGCGCAGGCAGGGCTCACGCTTCAGGACTTCGACTTCTACGAGATTCACGAAGCCTTCGCCGCGCAGGTGCTCTGCACCCTCAAAGCGTGGGAAGACCCGCAGTACTGCCGCGACAAGCTGGGCCTTGCTGAGCCGTTGGGCAGCATCGACCGTCAGCGGCTCAACGTGAATGGCAGTTCGCTCGCCTGCGGCCATCCGTTTGCGGCAACCGGTGGACGTATTCTCGCCACGCTCGCCAAGCTGCTCGCGCAGCGGGGCGGCGGGCGCGGCTTGATTTCGATCTGTGCCGCCGGCGGTCAGGGCGTAGTCGCGATTTTGGAGCGCTGAACGAGGCAGGAGACAACCTCTGGGAGGAGGAGACGATGGACCAAGCTGTGCAACAAGACCGCGAAGACCGCGTGTGGCTGAACACCTATCCGGCAGGCGTACCGGCGGAAATCGACGTCACCCGTTACGCATCGCTCGTGCAGGCTTTCGACGAGTGGATCGGCAAATACCGTGAGCGCGCCGCGTTCGTGAGCCTTGGCAGCGACATCACCTATGCACAGGTGGAAAAGCGGGCGCGTGCGTTTGCCGCGTGGCTGCAAGCGCGCGGGGTGCGCAAGGGCGACCGTGTGGCGCTGATGATGCCCAACTGCCTCCAGTACCCGATCTGCCTGTTCGGCACGCTGATCGCCGGGGCCGTCGTCGTGAACGTCAACCCGCTTTACACCGTGCGCGAGCTCTCGCATCAGTTGCGCGACAGCGGCGCGTGCACGATCGTGGTGTTCGAGAATTTCGCGAAGACGTTGCAGGCATCCCTCCCCGGCACCGAAGTGCGCAACGTGGTCATCACGCAAATCGGCGACCTGCTCAGCGAAGGGCTGAACGCCAAGGGACGGCTCGTGAACTTCATCATGCGGCGCGTGGCGAAACAAGTACCGCCGTACGATCTGCCGCAAGCCATCCCCCTCAAGCATGCACTGGCCGAAGGCGCCAAGGCACGCACCGCACAGCAACTCACCCCCGTGCCGCTGACCCGTGACGATCTGGCGTTTCTGCAATACACGGGCGGCACGACCGGGCTAGCGAAAGGCGCCATGCTCACGCACGGCAACGTCCTCGCCAACCTGCTGCAAGCCGAGGCATGGGTTTCCGACCAGCTCACCGACGAGATCGAGACGAACCTGTCGCTGCTGCCGATGTATCACATCTTCTCGCTGACCGTGAACTGCCTGATGTTCATGAGTCTGGGCGGGCGCAACATCCTGATCGCCAACCCGCGCGATGTGAAGAAGGTCGTGTACATCATCCGCAACGAGACCTTTTCCGGCGTAGCAGGCGTCAACACGCTGTTCAACGGCTTGCTGGAAGACGAAGGATTCCGCGCCCGCGATTTCTCGAAACTCAAGCTCTCGCTCGCGGGTGGCATGGCCACGCAACGCGCAATTGCCGAGCGATGGAAGCAGGTCACCGGCAAGCCGATCATCGAGGGCTACGGCCTCACGGAATGCTCGCCGATCGTCACGATGAACCCGATCGATCTCGCGCACATCGACGACATGGAATTCTCCGGCTCGATCGGCCTGCCGGCACCGTCGACCGACGTGCGTTTCAAGCGCGAAGACGGCACGTGGGCCGATCTCGGCGAGCCGGGCGAGCTTTGCGTGCGCGGGCCGCAGGTCATGCGCGGCTACTGGCAGCGCCCCGAAGATACGGCGAAGACGTTCGATGCCGACGGCTGGCTGCTGACCGGCGACATCGGCGTGATGGACGCGAATGGGTTCGTGCGGCTCATCGACCGCAAGAAAGACATGATTCTCGTCTCGGGCTTCAACGTCTATCCGAACGAGATCGAAGATGTGGTGGCACTGCACCCGGGTGTGCGTGAAGCCGCCGTCGTCGGCGTGCCCGACCCGGTGGCCGGCGAGCGCGTGAAGCTGGTCGTGGTCGCCAAAGACCCGCAGCTCACGGCCGAGGCACTGCTCGCCCACTGCCGCGAACACCTCACCGCTTACAAGGTGCCGCGCATCGTTGAATTCCGTCAGGGCGAACTGCCCAAGACGACCGTCGGCAAGATCCTGCGGCGCGAACTGCGCGAGCCAGGACCGGCCGAGGCCACGCCTGCGGCGCCCCCACCCCCGCACGCATGACCGGTGTCGCGCGGCGCGTCACGCGGGCAACCCCTGCGTGCGCCGCGCGGCCTGCCCTGTGTCATATCGGCACAGGCTACCGTCGATTCAGGGAGACAAAATCCATGTCCACAATTCACGCCCCCCGCTTGCGGCTGGGCATTGCCCTCGCGCCGCTTGCGATTGTCGTCGGCCTGCTCACCGCACCCCGCGCCAACGCGCAGACCAGCGGCGCCGACGTCGCCAAACTCGCCGCGATGCCCGTCGCGCAACAGACGCAGTGGCTCTCGCAGACGATCAAGAGCGGCGAGCTCGCGAAAATGAACGACGACGCCATCGTCGCCGGCATGCAGGCGCTCAACCCGGAAGCCCTCGTGCGTTTTCTCAAAGCCGAGTCGGCCGCGCTGCCCGAATACCAATACGAGTTGACGCGTCACGAACGTATCAACAACCAATGGCAAACCACGCCCGATCGCATGCTCGTGAAGATTCGCGAGAAGCCCTTGCAGATCTACGCCAAGTGGCTGCCTGACGGTGCCCACAGCGGTCAGGAAATCATCTACGACGAGAACAAGAACCCGAAAGAGATGTACGGCCATCTGGGTGGCATTCTCGGTTTCACGTCGATCTGGAGCAGCATCGACGGCACACTGGCGCGCTCGCAGTCGAATCACACCGTGCGCGATCTCGGCTTCGGCTTCATCGCGGAACAGATTGCGCACGATGGCCGCAGCTTCCGCGCCGCCGGGCTGCCGGAGAAACCCGCGAGAATTTCGGTATCCGAAGTGAATGGTGTGCGTGTGCTGGCACTGGAATGGGACGCCCCGTCCGGGCCGCCGCAACACTATGCCAACAAGTCGCGCGTGCTCATCGATCTGAAGACGGGCCGGCCACGCGGTATCGAGGCGTGGGATGCCTCAGGGCAGAAAACGGAGGAAATGCGCTTCGAGAAGGTGCGCAAGGAACAATGGACGGATGCCACGTTCGATCCGAAGAACCCGGACTACAAGTTCTGACCGGACTGACTGACCTCGCCCGATACGCGGAAGTCTCGGCACCCTAACGCGCACACGCGCAAGCAACGACGAAAGCCCGCCACCCTGCGATGGGGTGGCGGGCTTTCGCTTATCCGGCGATCAGCGGCCCGAGAGCCGCGGGTCAGTACGCGAGAATCAAAAAACGGCGGACGCTCAGGTCTGCGGCAGTTCGATCTTCACTTCGAGCACTTCCAGGTTGTCCTGGTGCTCGACACTGACTTTGATGTCGTCTTGGGCGATCTTGACGTACTTGGAGATGACGGCAACCAACTCACGTTGCAGCGCCGGCAGATAATCTGCCGGCGGCGACGAGCCCGAGCGTTCGTGCGCCAGAATAATCTGAAGGCGCTCTTTAGCGACGGAAGCGGTCTTTTTCTTCTCCCCCAGGAGGAAAGACAGGAAGGACATGGGCGCGCTCCTTACTTCGAGCCGAAAATGCGCTGCAACAGCCCCGGCTTTTGATAGTCGGTAAAGCGCATGGGCTTGTCTTCGCCCTTGAATCGGCTCACCACGTCGCGATAGGCGTCGGCCACGTCAGTGCCTTCCAGATGGATGGCAGGCGTACCCTGGTTCGACGCGTGCAGTACCGATTCCGACTCCGGAATCACGCCGATCAGCTTGATACGCAGAATTTCCTGAATATCTTCCAGCGACAGCATCTGGCCGTCGCTCACGCGCTTGGGGTTGTAGCGGGTAATCAGCAGGTGCTCCTTGATCGGCTCGCCGCCTTCGATGGCCCGTTTCGTCTTCGACGACAGGATGCCCAGAATGCGGTCCGAATCGCGAACCGACGACACTTCCGGGTTGGTCACCACCAGCGCTTCGTCAGCGAAGTGCATGGCGAGCAGTGCGCCCGACTCGATACCGGCCGGCGAATCGCACACGATGTACTCGAAGCCCATGTCGGTAAGGTCCTTGATGACCTTCTCGACGCCTTCTTGCGTGAGTGCATCCTTATCGCGCGTTTGCGATGCGGGCAGGATGAACAGGTTCTCGGTCGCCTTGTCCTTGATGAGCGCCTGGTTGAGGTTTGCTTCGCCCTGAATCACATTGATCAGGTCATACACCACGCGGCGCTCGCAACCCATGATGAGATCGAGATTGCGCAGGCCGACGTCGAAATCGATGACTGCCGTCTTGTGCCCCTGCAAGGCGAGGCCGGCGGAAAAGCTGGCGCTGGTTGTCGTCTTGCCGACACCACCCTTGCCAGAGGTCACCACAATCACTTTTGCCATCTGTCGATGCCTTCCCAAACTTGAGGATGAAATTAGCTACGAATCATTTGAGCCCGAGGGGCTCGAAAATCAGTTTGTCGTCTACCAGCCGCACCTGCACCGAACGCCCCTGAACATCGGGCGGCAGTGCATGTTCGCCGGTACGGTAGATACCGGCGATGGAAATCAGCTCAGGCTCCAGACAGGTACAGAAGATGCGCGCATCAAGCTTGCCCTTCACCCCGGCCAGCGCCCGCCCCCGTAGCGGCGCGTAAATGTGAATATTACCTTCGGCGATCACCTCGGCCCCATAACTGACCAGATCGAGCAAAATCAGATCGCCCTTTGCGTAGACCTGCTGGCCCGAACGCAACGGCTTGTCGATGATGGTCGAGGGGATTGCGGAAGGCTCCGGCAACGTCGCATTTGCGGCTTCCACCGCAGCAGCGGCAGCAGCCGCCGACGTCGCGGCTTCGCCGGACGCCTCGCCGGCAGCGTCGCCTTCGCGCGCATTGCGCGGCGCGCGACGCTCGTGACTGTCCAGACGCGGCAGGCCATCCACCACCGCCCAGTCGGTCTGCTCGGCGTTGGCCACCACGCCAATCGGCTTCATCCGGAATTCCGCCAGCATTTCCGCCAGCGCAGGGACCGCAACTCGCTCGGCCCCGGTCAGGCGCCGCACGTCGATCGCGACGGTGTCTCCAGCGAAGAACTCCGGGGTGGCTTCGAAACGTTGCGCCAATTCGGTGCGCAGCGTATCCAGTTGCGGCGTCTTGACAACGAAATGCAGGGTATCCACGGCACCGCTGCGTAACTCGAAGTACGGCGTTTTCTTTTGCGGCATGTCAGGTCGATGAGCGCGTTGCTGGCAGCGTGTTGCTGGCAAATTGGGCCATTCTACCGTCCCTCGGCCCGAAGCAAACCCAAAATAAGCGGGCGAACCCCGCGATTTGCGCTGTTTTGGTCATTATTGCGCCGCAGCAAATCAATGCATTTTGAATACGCTATTGACGTATTGAATGACACGCCAGTGTCATCCTGAACGCCTATGCTGGCGGTGGGAAAGTCCACCATGAGAAATGCTGCAAAGCAGCATCGAAAGTGCGAATTCTGTCGCGCAAGTGCCATATTCGTGACCTATCCTTAAAGTCCCTTGAGTTGGGACCCCTGTTGAAACCGCAAACCGGGAGACGAAGATGCTGAGTCATCATGAATTTGCCACCCTGATGTTGGTCAAGGACGCTCCGGAGCAAGTGGAGCTTGACCGCCCGGACCTCGAATCGTTGCTTGATAGCAAACTGATCGAATGGGAAGAGTTGGCGCCGGGTGTGAAGTCCCCGCGCCTGACTGTCCAGGGCAAGTACGTCCTTCAGGCCGTCGCCTGAGCGTCCAGCCAGAAATTAAGGTGTCTAGTAACAGAAAGCCCGCCGAAAGGCGGGCTTTTTATTTGGGTGGCGCCCGGCGGACTGTTAAGTACCGCCGGTCATTCGGGTGAATCAACCGTGCCGGATATCACGACGATGACGTCGCCAAGTGGTGTGCCGCGCAGCCGGATGCTCACGGCACCAGTTACGGTCCGCGAGCCAGGCGACGGCAACGCCGACGACCAGCACAATCACCAACATTGCAATCAGGCTCCCTGTAAGCATCGCGGCCTCCTTACTTCGTAATGGCGGGATGGCACGCTTTCATTCTAGGCAATCTCTATCGCGATGGGTACCCAAATGTGATTCGGGTATACCGCGCTCATCGCTGACAGGGAAATCTGCCTGCGATCCTCCGGCATCACGCGAAGTCCTTGCCGCAGCGCAGCAGCGCGCCGTCTGACCGGGGCCTGACGCGCGCCTGACTGCCGCCTGTCCTGCGCACTCCTACGAAGCGTCAGAGCGAATCGACCACACCGCCGTCGACGCGCAGCGCCGCCCCCGTCGTGGCCGATGCCTGCGGCGATGCAACATACACCACCATGTTCGCCACCTCGGTGGTACTGGCCGCGCGGCCGATGATCGAACTGGGCCGATGTTCCTGCACGAAGGCTGCGGCCGCCTGCGCCATGTCGGCATCGGCGGGCACGCCGGCCTGATGCAGCATCTCGGCCATGCCGTCGGAAAGCGTCGGCCCCGGCAGCACGGCGTTGACCGTCACCCCGGTGCCCCGCATGCGCTTGGCGAGCCCGCGCGACACGGCCAACTGCGCGGTTTTGGTCATGCCGTAATGAATCATGTCCTCGGGAATGTTCAGCGCGGATTCCGACGAAATAAAGATGACACGTCCCCACTCACGCGATGCCATGCCCGGCAGATACGCACGTGAGAGACGCACGCCCGAGAGCACGTTGACGTCGTAAAACCGGGTCCACTCCGCGTCCGGGATTTCGAAGAAGTCCTTCGGCCCGAAGATGCCGGCGTTGTTCACGAGGATGTCGACGTCGGGCACCTCGGAGACGAGCGCATCGCAGCCACTCTCCGTCGCGAGATCGGCGGCGACACCGCGCACCTGCGCACCGGGCACGGCCTCGCGCAATTTGGCCACGGCCGCATCGACGCCCGCTTTCGAGCGTCCGTTGACGATCGTCGTCGCACCGGCCGCCGCCAGCCCTTGCGCAATCGCGAAGCCGATGCCCGCCGTCGACGCCGTCACCAGCGCCACCTTTTCTTTCAGATCGATATGCATGTCCGGAACTCCATGATTTTTTCGTTAGGACAACTGGTGAAGTGATACTGCGCTCGCTTCATAACGTGAGCGCATCACGCGATCGCGCCACGTCATCTCGTCAGGCAATCGCGCCGCCCGCGTCGATGAGCACCGTCGAGCCGGTCGCGCTGGGCGTACCGGCGAGATAGAGAATGCTGTTGGCCACATCTTCCGCGGCCACCACGCGACGTGCGGGCAAGCGTTGCGCCGCACTGGCGTACATCGCCTCGCGATCCGCTTCCGGCAGCTTGTTCCACAACGGTGTCGCCGTCAGCCCGGGCGAGACCGTGTTCACACGCACCGGCGAGAGCTCGAGCGCGAGGCCCCGGCCGAGCGCTTCGACAGCCGCGTTGATCGCGCCCTGCACCACCGACGACGTACTCGGGCGCACGCTCAGATAGCCGGACGTCAACGTAAGCGAGCCGCCATCGTCGATCTTGGCAAAGCGGGCAACGTGAAAAGTGCCCCAGAACTTGCTGTCGAACGCGGCGTGCGCATCGGCGAGCGAGAGCTTGCGCACCGCGCCGGTCGGCGTCTGCGCGGCCGAGATCACCACGTGCTGCCACGGCGCGTGATCGGCGAAGAACTGCTCGACGGCCGCCGCATCGCCCGTATCGAGCACGACCGCACGCGCCGTGGTGCCGATGGTCGCCAGCGCTTCATCGAGCTTGGCCTGACTGCGCGACGCGATCGTGACCGCCGCCCCCGCCTTCGCAAACGCTTGCGCCGCCGCGCGGCCAATACCGGAACTACCACCAATCACCAGCACGCGCTGGCCTTCGAAATTGAACATGCCGAATCTCCTGAGAATGGAAAAGGACGAAGCAGGACAAAGCAAGAAGCAGGCGTCTGTGTCGGCGTTGGCCTGTCACGCGACGTCATGGACGCATTGTCGTCCTCATTCCAAAAGAAGATAATCCCCGGGAAAACTGAATGACTCTCTTCAAATTATTGAGAATCTACCACCGATGATCGACCAGACGCTGGACCTCACCTTGTTCGACCGCATCGTCGCCACCGGCAGCATGTCGGCGGCCGCACGCGAGTTGGGACTGTCGTTGGCCGTCGTGAGCAAGCGGCTCGGCTTGCTCGAACAGCGCCTCGGCGTGCGCCTGCTGAACCGCACGACGCGACGGCAGGCGCTGACCGAGGAGGGACAGGTCTTTCACGCGTGTTGTCAGCGGATATTGGGAGAGATTGCCGAAACCGAGCGGTTGATGACACGGCAGGCGGGCACCGTCGGCGGCGTGTTGCGCATCAGCGCGCCACGCGCGTTCGGACGGCGGCATCTCGCGGCGCTACTGGTGGCGTTTCGCGAGCGTCACCCCGATCTGAAGGTACATCTGGAGTTGAGCGATCTGTGGGTCGATCTCGTCGCGCACGGCATTGACGTGGCCATTCGCGTGGGCACCCTGCCCGACTCCAGTCTTGTGGCGCAGGAGCTTGCCCCGAACTACCGCGTGCTCGTTGCATCCCCCGAGTATCTGGCGCGGCGCGGTACACCGCGTGAAGTGGGTGATCTACAGCAACACGACTGCATCCTGTTCGGCAATGCAGCGCATGGCGACTGGCGATTTGTGTGGGCGTCGGAAACGCTGCGCGTGCAGGTCCAGAACACCTATGTGGTCGATGACGGCGACACGGCGCATGAACTCGCGCTGCACGGCGCCGGCATTGCGCAGAAATCGATCTGGGATGTAGGCGACGACATCAACGCCGGCCGGCTCGTGCGCGTACTGCCTGCGCTGCCGATACCCGCGTCGCCCTTGCACGCGGTGTATCCGCACAGCCGTCATCTGGCGCCGCGCACCCGGGCGTTCGTCGACTTCCTGCGTGATCGCCTGCGAGCGGCGTGGCGTTGGCCGCAGCATTGACGCGGGCCGCCGCTCGCGCCCGCTCGTGCCCCCTCTCACGCGCTCTTCATGCAACCCTTCAAGCGCCCTTCCCTTGCCCCGTCAGCGCCTGACGTCCGGCCGCCAGCAACGCATCCGATAACACCGGATCCGCGCCCGCGACCGCCCGCGACAACACCAGCGTGCCGACCATCTGTGAGAAGCGCGCCATCGCGGCTTGTGCGGCGTCGTGCTCCGTCATTCCCTGCGCCAGACCGGCATCGGTCAGCTTGCCAATGACATCGGCAAGCCCCTGTGCATAGCAGGCTTGCGCTTCGGGGCCGATACGAGGGGCATCGCCTGCGAACCCGGCCATCGCGCAACCACACACCACGTCGTCACGATGAGCGGGCGACAGATAGCGCTCGACGCGTTCGTCCGGCGACATCGCCGCTTGCAAGGCCACGTCGCCACCCGCCAGCACCCCGTCCGAGCCGTCCACCGCCCGCGCCAACACGGCAGCCACCAGCGCGTCCTTCGACTTGAAGTGGTTGTAGAACCCGCCTTGGGTGAAGCCCGCTTCCTTCATCAGCGCCGTCAGGCCGACCGCATCGACCCCGTGCTCGCGAAACAGCCGCTCGGCGGCGGCCACAATGGCTTCGCGGTTCTCCGCGGCCTTTTCTCTCGAAATTCCCATATTGGCTCCTGCGACACTCGCCCCGCGTCCAATCCGTTACCGTGGCGACACCGGATCGGCACACATCGCGTCAATCATCGCGTCAATCGACGCGATCGAAAAAGACAATGTCGATCACCATTGACAAAGTGACGTACTGCTCGGCACAATGCCCCTCAATGACGATGGCGATCACAATTGTCATGAAGTATAGCTGAAGCCATGCCGCACTGCGCGGCCTACATACTCCGCTGGAGCGCTGCAATGAACATCAAAGATGCTGTCGTATTTGTGACCGGTGCCAACCGGGGTCTGGGGCTGGAATTTGCCAAACAGGCCCTCGCTCGTGGGGCGAAGAAGGTGTACGCCGGGTCGCGCGATCCGGCCAACGTCACGCTGCCGGGCGTGATTCCCGTCAAGCTCGACGTGACCAACCCCGAGGAAGTCGCCGCCGCTGCACAACTGGCGGGCGACGTCACGCTGCTGATCAACAACGCGGGCATTGCGCGCGTGACCGAAGGGTTGACGCGCCCCGGTGCCGACAAACTGCTGCGCGACACGCTGGAAACCAACGTCTTCGGCATTCTCTCGACGACGCAGGCGTTCGCCGATACCCTCGGGCGCAACGGCGGCGGTGCGATTCTCAACGTGCTGTCCATCGTGAGCTGGATCAGCTCGAGCGTCATTCCCGAATATGCGATTTCGAAGGCGGCCGCGTGGTCGCTCACCAACGGCACGCGTCTGGCACTGCGCGCCCAGAACACGCAGGTCGTCGGGCTGCATGCGGGCTTCATCGATACCGATCTGACGCGCGGCTTCGAGGCCGAAAAACTCTCCCCGGCCGAAGTGGTCCGTCAGGCTTACGACGCCATCGAAGCGGGTGAAGAAGAAGTCAGCGTCGACGACCGCACGCGTGAAGTGAAGCAGGCACTCTCGCAGGGCGTCTACCTGATCGACCCGGCGTCGCAAGCGAATCAGGAATAACGCCGGACGGCGGACGCGCCAATGAAAAAACGCCGTGCCCCGGTTAGCCGGGGTCACGGCGTTTTTTATGCCTTGTTTCTTATGCCTTTTCAGACATCAGGCAGCGTCAAACCAACTCACGACTCACGCCGCCTTATCCATCTCACGTTCACCGCCCACGGCTTCGATCAGATCGTCGAGCAGTTTCGCAAGCTCGCCGGTCATCAGCGCCACATCGGCGTCGAACTTCTCGGCTTCCCCTTCGGCCGTCGGATCGGCGGCGTCTTTGATGATGTCGAGCGGCGTCACGCGCTTGATCGCGAACGCATCGGTGAGCACGAACGAGATGCGGTCGTTCCACGTCATCGCCAGCTTCGTGCAACGCTTGCCGGCTTCGATGTGCTGACGCACGTCGGCACCGTCGAGCGGGTGACGCACGTAGCGCACGGCCGCCTTCTCATCCGTATTCGAGCGCAGCTCAACGTCCTGATCGACGGTGAAGCCGCCCGGCGCTTCATTGCCGGCCAGCCACGAGGTCATCACCGCCACCGGGGCTTCGTTGAGTTCCACGTTCTCGAGCGTAATGTCGAGCGTCTTGAGCAGCAGGCTGCGCACTTCATCGGCCTTGGCGGGCGACGCGGCGTCGATCACGAGCCAGCGGTTGATCGGATCGATCCACACGCGCGTGTCGCGGCGAATGCCGAACGCACGCGGCAGCAGTTCGTCGGTGACCTGCTCCTTGAGCTCTTTCATCTGCTTGCGGCCCGGCTTGAAGCCTTGCTGCTCTTCGAGCTCGACGGCCTTGGCGCGCGTGACCTGATTGACGACGGTCGACGGCAGCAGTTTCTTCTCGGCGCGATAGGCCAGCAGAAACTGACGATTGATGCTGTGAACGAGCTCGCCGCCTTCACGCGGCGGGGCCCAGCCCTGCACTTGCATTTCGAGGCTGCCGCCCTCGCGGAACGCGTGCTTCTCGAGCGCGTCTTCCATTTGCGCGACGCTCATGGACCAACCGGCAGGAATTCGGTGCAACTGAAGATTCTTGAACCACATCGGCATCACCGCAAAAAGCAAAAGCGCGATTTTACCAGTGACGCGATGGGCGGCGCGACCGATCTTCGAAAATCAAAGGAATCGGTCGAGAATTTTCCGGCTCGGCTTGTCGAGATTGCCCGAATCGCGAATCAGAAAGTGAATGCCGTGGCTGTCCGTAATGAGCAGCGTCTGGCCGCCGAGACGGCGAATGTCTTCTTCGCCGCGCAGCACGAACGACGCTTCGCCGCGATTCGTCTCCACGGTCCACGTGCTCGGCGTGGCAAACGTGGACACGCCCTTGATGCGATGCACTTCCGGCATGAATTCGCGCGTGGCGAGTTCTTCGCGCACCAGCGTCTGCATGCTCACCGGCAGCACGTCGAGCGAGTCGAGCCAGACGAGCTCGCGCCCTTCCGTGCTCACCAGCGCCAGCCCGTCGTCGGGGGCGGCAATCGGAAACGCGCGCACGGGCACCACGCCTTCGTGCGCGACACCGCCGGCATCCGTCAGCACCAACCGGCCAAACGCATTACGCGACAGGGTGAAATCGATCTGCATGTCTATCCTCGCGTCGATCAGTTGGCCGAAAGCGGCTGTGCCGGCGCGGCCGTCACGGCGGCAATGGCGGCGGCGGCTTCGGCGGTGTCGACGGCATCGTCGATATCCGTATCGACGTTACGTTGCTGCGCCTGATACAGCTTGTAGTAAGCGCCTTCGCGGGCAATCAGTTCGTCGTGGTTGCCTACTTCGACGATCTTGCCGCGATCGAGCACCACGAGGCGGTCGGCCTTGCGCAGCGTCGAGAGACGGTGCGCAATCGCAATCGTCGTGCGGCCTTGCACGAGGTTGTCGAGCGCCTTCTGAATTTCCTTCTCGGTGGCCGTATCGACCGACGAGGTGGCCTCATCGAGAATCAGGATGCGCGGGTCGATCAGCAACGCGCGGGCAATCGAAATACGCTGACGCTCGCCACCCGACAGTGCCTGCCCGCGCTCGCCGACGAGCGAGTCGTACCCATGCGGCAGACGCAGAATGAACTCATGCGCATGCGCGGCACGGGCGGCGGCAACCACCTCGGCACGCGTGGCGTTCGGCTTGCCGTAGGCGATGTTGTCGGCAATGGTGCCGAAGAACAGGAACGGCTCCTGCAACACCAGCCCCACATTGCGGCGGAACTCCGAGACTGGCAGCGCACGAATATCCACACCGTCGATCTGGATCGAGCCTTCGGCCACATCGTAGAAGCGGCAGATCAGGTTCACGAGCGTGCTCTTGCCCGACCCGCTGTGTCCCACCAGACCGATCATCTCGCCCGGCGCAATGCGCAGGTCCATGCCGCGAATCACCGAGCGGTTGCCGTAGCGGAAACCGATGTCGCGCAGGTCGATGGCGCCCTTCACTTCTTTCAGGTGCACCGGGTTGACCGGCTCCGGCACGTTCGACACGTGATCGAGCACGTCGAAGATGCGCTTGGCACCGGCGGCGGCTTTCTGCGTGACCGACACAATGCGGCTCATCGAATCGAGACGCGTATAGAAACGGCTGATGTAGGTGAGGAACGCGGCGAGCACCCCGACCGTGATCTCGTGCTTCGAGATCTGCCAGATGCCGAAGATCCACACCACCAGCAGGCCGACTTCGGTCAGGAACGTGACCGTCGGCGAGAACAGCGACCACACACGGTTCACGCGGTCGTTGACGACGAGGTTATGGCGGTTGGCTTCCTTAAAGCGCGCGACTTCGCGGTTTTCCTGCGCGAAGGCCTTGACCACGCGAATGCCCGGAATCGTGTCGGCCAGCACGTTGGTGATTTCTGCCCAGATCCGGTCGACCTTCTCGAAGCCGTGACGCAGACGGTCGCGCACCAGATGGATCAGCCATGCAATAAACGGCAGCGGCACGAGCGTGACCACCGCCAGCCACGGGTTGATCGACACGAGAATGACCGCCGTCATGACGATCATCAGCACGTCGGTGGCGAAGTCGAGCAGGTGCAGCGACAAAAACACGCAGATGCGGTCACTTTCCGAACCGATGCGCGCCATCAGATCGCCCGTGCGCTTGCCGCCGAAGTACTCCAGCGACAGACGCAACAAGTGGGAATACGTCTCCGTGCGCAGGTCGGCGCCGATGCGCTCCGAGACCTTGGCAAGCAGATAAGTCCGCGCCCAGCCCAGCAGCCACGCCACGAGGCCCGCACCGAGCAGCCCCGACAAATACATTCCCACCAGATGGTAATCAATCGGCTGACCGTTCTGGAACGGGATCAGCACGTTGTCCATGAGCGGCATCGTCAGATACGGCGGGATCAACGTGGCGCCGGTGCCGCACAGCGTGAGCAGGAAACCCGCGAGCAACTGAAAGCGGTACGGCCGGGCAAAGCGCCACAGGCGCAGCAATGCCCATGTCGACGGTGGGGCTTCCGTTTCCGGGTTGCACTGCGGGCACTCGTCAACACCTGCCGGCAACTCGGCCTGACAGATCGGGCATGTGCCGACTTCCACCACCTCGTCGGCCAGCACCCGCCCGGCCGCAGCCGCCACGGCGATATCGCGCATGCGCACCACGGTGTCCATCAGCTGCAACGCGGCCGGGTTATGACCCAGCGTGTAGCGCCAGCTCGCCAGCTTCTGGCGGGCGTCGCACAACTCCAGCGACCCCACGCCCGCATGATCGGTATGCGTGAGCGCCAGATCCTCGCGGTACGGCCACGACTGCCAGCCCCCGGCATGGGCCGAGGCACCGCCGGCCGTCGCTTCGCGCGCCAGAATCCGGCGATCGGTCGCCACGACGACGCCCCGCGCAAAGTGCAGATGCGCGTCGAGATCGACCGTCAGCCAGGCGAGGACGGATTCTCCATCGGCCAGCTGGGCGGCGGCGTCCGGGTACCAGGACTCGGCGGTGGCATTGCGAACACCGGAAAACGGAGCAGACGAGGTGGTAGCGGCGGAAGACGGGCCACTGTCGGATGAAGCGGTGGGACTGGCGGCGGAGGTGTCGGTCATTGCTGCGGCGAGCGTGTCCTCAAGGGGCGGACATCGGTGCAAACGGAGAGAAATCGACGCGGACTTTCCCTGTCAGCCCGCGAATTTGCCGCAAGTATAACCACAGCGACGCCTTTTGCGGCGGGGAGTTCCCCGATGACACACCGCAACATTGAAATATTGTTGCGCCGGTCAACCGTTTCCGCGATCTCACGTTAAGTAACCAGTTAACTGTACAAGCGCGACCGGCTGTGCCGCCCGAAATCGGCCTCGCCGGCTTCACCGAATCCAGCCTTGACGCGTGAATTAGCCTTAGATGAAAAAGAAAGACATTGAGATTTTCGATGTCCTGTCGCTGCGCGGCCCGAATATGTGGACATATCGGCCGGTGCTTGAGGCATGGGTCGATATCGGCGAACTCGAGGAGTTCCCGTCCAACAAGATCCCGGGGTTCCCCGAGCGGCTGTCCGAGTGGCTGCCGACCCTCATCGAGCATCGTTGCAGCATCGGCGAGCGCGGCGGCTTCCTTCAGCGCCTGCGCGAAGGCACGTGGCCCGGCCACATCCTCGAACACGTCACCCTCGAATTGCAGAACCTCGCCGGCATGCCCGGCGGCTTCGGCAAGGCCCGTGAAACCCCGATCAGCGGTGTTTACAAGGTGATCGTGCGCGCCTGGCACGAAGACGTGACCCGCGCCGCGCTGTTCGCCGCCCGCGATCTGGTCATGGCCGCCATCGAAAACCGCCCGTACGACGTCGAAGCCGCCGTCGAAATGCTGCGGGGTCTGGTCGACAAGCACTGTCTGGGACCGAGCACCGCCTGCATCGTCGATGCCGCCGACGACCGCGACATCCCGCATCTGCGTCTGTCCGACGGCAATCTGGTGCAGCTGGGTTACGGCGCCGCCGCCCGCCGCATCTGGACCGCCGAGACCGACCGCACCCCCGCCATCGCCGAAAGCATCTCGCGCGACAAGGACCTGACCAAGCAATTGCTCGAATCGTGCGGCGTGCCCGTACCGGAAGGCCGTCTGGTCGAGAGCGCCGACGACGCGTGGGAAGCCGCTGAAGACATCGGCCTGCCGGTCGTGGTCAAGCCGTACGACGGCAACCATGGCCGCGGCGTGTTCATCAATCTCACCACGCGAGACGAAGTCACCACGGCGTTCGACGTCGCCCTCGAAGAAGGCAACGGCGTGATCGTCGAGCGCTTCGTGCAAGGGCTGGAGCACCGCCTGCTGGTGGTCGGCGGCCGTGTGGTGGCTGCCGCCATGGGCGAAATGGCCTCGGTGGTCGGCGACGGCAAACACACCGTCTCGGAACTCATCGAGCTGCAAATCAATAGCGACCCGCGTCGTGGCAGCGCTGAAGACCAGCCGCTCAACCGCGTGCGTATCGACTCGTCGGCCCGGCTGGAACTCAAGCGTCAGGGCTTCGACGCCGATTCGGTACCGCCCGAAGGCAAGAACGTCCTGATCCAGCGCAACGGCAACGTGGCGTTCGACGTCACCGACCGTGTGCACCCGAGCGTGGCCGCCCACGCGTCGCTGGCTGCGCGCATCGTCGGGCTGGACATCGCCGGCGTCGATCTCGTGGCGGAAGATATCTCCCGCCCGCTCGCCGACCAACGCGGCGCCATCGTGGAAGTCAACGCCGGCCCCGGCCTGCTGATGCACCTGAAGCCGGCCTCGGGCGAAGCCCGTCCGGTCGGCCGTGCCATCGTCGACCACCTGTTCCCGCAAGGCGACGCCGGCCGTATTCCGGTCGTCGGCATCACCGGCACCAACGGCAAGACCGTGGTCGGCCGCCTGCTCACGCATCTGCTGCAACTGGCCGGTGAGCACACCGGTCTGGCATGCAGCGACGGCCTGTTCCTCGACAAGCGCCTCGTGCAAAGCGGCGACCGCGCCAACTGGGACGCCGCCCATCGCGTACTCATGAACGCCAGCGTCACCGCTGCCGTGTTCGAAAACGACAGCGGCGCGATCCTCTCCGAAGGCCTCGCCTACGACCGCTGCCAAGTCGGCATCGTCACCAACATCGACCGCCCCGACCATCTGGGCCAGTACTTTGTCGAAGACGTCGACCGCATGTACAACGTGCTGCGCACACAAATCGACGTGGTGCTGCCGGAAGGCGTCGCCGTGCTCAACGCGCGTGACCCGCTCGTGGTCGAAATGGCCGAGCTGTGCGACGGTGACGTGATCTTCTTCGGTCTGGACGAGCAACTGCCGGCCATCGTGGCGCATCGCGCCGCAGGCAAGCGCGTGGTGTTCGTGCGTGACGGGCGCGTCGTGCTCGCCACCGGCGCTGAAGAAACCGTCGTGGCCGCCACCGCCGACATGCCGCTGACCTATGCGGGCCGCGTCGGCTTCCAGATTGAAAACGTGCTGGCGGCCGTAGCTGCCGCATGGTCTATGGGCGTGAAGCTCGACATCCTGCGCGCCGGCGTGACGACGTTCGACGTCGGTCAGGTCGATGCCCCGGGCCGCTTCACCGTGTTCGAAAAGCAAGGCGCGACTGTGGTCGTCGACGACGCGCACAACGCCCCGGCGCTGACCGCACTGGCGGCTGCGCTGGCGACGTTGCCGGCCGAGCGCCGCATTGCCGTCTACGGCCCGGGCCTCGACCGTATGGACGAAGACCTGCAAGCCGAAGGCAAGCTGCTGGCCCAGACGTTCGACCGCGTGGTGCTGTGCGACGACCTGAGCGTGTCGCGCAAGCGCGCGTTGCCCGAGTCGCGTGCGCAACTGCGCGCGGGTATCGACGCAGGCATCGACGCCGGTATCGCCGCAGGCAAGAAGGTGCAAGTGGTAGATGCCGGTGAGCGCCGCAGCGCCGCCGAGGAAGCCCTTGCGCAACTCGTGCCGGGCGACGTGCTGGTGCTGCAAGCCGATGAAGGCGGCGCAGCGGCCATGCTCGACCTCGTGCACTTGTGGATGGGTCAGCCGATCCGTGCGCTGGCAGCCTGATCGCCAAAAAGCATTGAAGACAGGCGGCGTTCGGGGAAGTCAAACGTCGCCTGATCTATATAGATAGCTATCGAATACCCAAGCCACAGTCGTTTTTCTCGCAAACCACCAGCCATACAGGGACGCGAAGTGGACAGACAGGGATTGCAATTTATGGAAGTCTCCCGCATCCGCGCATTGCGCGGGCCGAACCTCTGGAGCCGTCACACGGCCATCGAGGCCATCGTGACGTGCACCGATCTCGAGTACTCGATCGGCAATCTGGCCGGTTTCGAAGCCCGCCTGCGCGCGCGCTTCCCGGAACTGACGGCACTGACGCCCGACGCAGAAGAGCGTCCGGTCTCGCTCGCCGACGCCCTCGCCACCACGGCCCTGCACTTGCAGGCGGCCGCCGGTTGCCCGGTCACGTTCAGCCAGACCACGCAGACCATTGAGCCGGGGACGTTTCAGGTGGTGGTGCAGTACAGCGAAGAGCCCGTCGGGCGTCTCGCGTTCGAACTCGCCCAGCAACTGATCAACGCCGCGCTCGAAGACGCCCCGTTCGATCTGGCCGATGCCCTGTACCGCCTGCGCGACCTCGATGAAGACGTGCGCCTCGGCCCGTCCACGGGTTCGATCGTCTACGCCGCCGTAGCACGTGGCATCCCCTACCGCCGCCTGACCGAAGGCTCGATGGTGCAGTTCGGCTGGGGCAGCAAGCAGCGCCGTATTCAGGCCGCCGAAACCGACCGCACGTCGGCCGTGGCCGAATCGATTGCCCAAGACAAAGACCTGACCAAGACGCTGTTGCATGCGGCCGGTGTGCCGGTGCCGCAGGGGGGCACCGTGCGCGACATCGAAGACGCGTGGAAGCTGGTGCAGGAAATCGACGCCCCGGTGGTCGTCAAGCCGCGTGACGGCAATCAGGGCAAGGGTGTCGCCGTGCGTCTGCGCACGCGTGAAGAGATCGAGAAGGCGTTCGAAGCGGCACAAGATATCAGCCGCGACGTCATCATCGAGCGCTACATCCCGGGCCACGACTTCCGTCTGCTGGTGATCGGCAACAAGCTGGTCGCCGCCGCGCGCCGCGATCCGCCGCAAGTGACCGGCGACGGCGTGCACACCGTGCGCCAACTGGTCGAGACGGTCAACGCCGACCCGCGCCGTGGCGAAGGTCATGCCACATCGCTCACCAAGATTCGTTTTGACGATATCGCGCTGGCGACGCTCGCCAAGCAAGGGCTGAACGCCGACTCCGTGCCCGAAGCGGGCGCGCGCATCGTGCTGCGTAACAACGCCAACCTGTCGACGGGCGGCACGGCCACCGACGTGACCGACGACGTGCATCCGGAAATCGCCGCGCGTGCCGTGGCCGCCGCACAGCAAGTCGGTCTGGACATCGCAGGTGTGGACGCCGTGTGCGAAACCGTCATCCGTCCGTTCGAAGATCAGGCTGGCGGCATTGTGGAAGTCAATGCGGCGCCGGGCCTGCGCATGCACTTGCAACCGTCGTACGGCAAGGGCCGTGCGGTCGGTGAAGCCATCGTCTCGACCATGTTCGAAGACGGCGACGACGGCCGTATTCCGGTCGTGGCCGTGTCGGGCACGAACGGCAAGACGACGACGGTGCGCCTGATTGCGCATCTGATCGCACAACGTGGCCTGCGCGTCGGCATGACCGGCACCGATGGCATTTACGTGAGCGGTCAGCGTATCGACACCGGCGATTGCAGCGGCCCGCGCAGCGCGCGCAACGTGCTGCTGCATCCGGACGTCGATGCCGCCGTGTTCGAAACCGCGCGTGGCGGCTTGCTGCGTGAAGGTCTGGCTTACGACCGTTGCGACGTCGCCGTGGTGACCAACATCGGCATGGGCGACCACCTTGGCCTGTCGTACATCAACACGGTCGAAGATCTGGCCGTGCTCAAGAGCGTGATCGTGCGCAACGTCGCGCCGAACGGCATGGCCGTGCTCAATGCAGCCGACCCGATGGTCGCGCGCATGGCCGACGCCTGCCCGGGCAAGGTGACGTACTTCGCGATGGACGCCTCGCACCCGGTGCTCGCCACGCATCGTGCTAAGGGCAAGCGTGTCGTGTTCGTGGACGGTGGCAACATCGTGACGGCACAGGGCAGCGAAGAAACGCGTTACGCACTGTCGGCGATTCCGCTGACGCGCGGCGGCGCCATCGGCTTTCAGGTCGAGAACGCGATGGCGGCCATTGGTGCCGCTTGGGCACTGGCGATTGACCCCGCGATCGTGCGCGCCGGTCTGGCCACGTTCGTGAACGATGCCGGTACGGCACCGGGCCGCTTCAACGTGTTCGATTACAAGGGTGCGACCGTGATCGCCGATTACGGTCACAACCCGGACGCGATTCAGGCGCTCACGCAAGCGGTCGAAACGATGCCGGCCAAGCGCCGCTCGGTGGTGATTTCGGGCGCGGGCGACCGTCGCGACGAAGACATCCGCCGTCAGACCGAGATTCTGGGCGACGCGTTCGACGACGTGCTGCTCTATCAGGATCAATGCCAGCGCGGCCGTGAAGACGGTGAAGTGCTCGGCCTGCTGCGTGCAGGTCTGGTCGACGCACGCCGTGCCAGCCATATCGATGAAATCCGCGGCGAGTTTGCCGCGATCGATACGGCACTGGCGCGCCTGCAACCGGGCGATCTTTGTCTGATCCTGATCGATCAGGTCGACGAGGCGCTCGAGTACATCGGCAAGCGCGTGGCGGAAGCGGCGGCGAAGTAAGCCACAAGCGCAAACGCTCGATTTGCCAGAAATAGCCTTGCGTGAAAGCGCAAGGCTATTTCTTTTTTGGCGGCGGGTTTATCGCCTTTACCCTGCCTCTGCCTAGCCAGCATCGTGTGATAGATTCACGCATCGTGCGTAGTCCACAACATGACCAACTGGGCGGGGATTCATGGGAACGTACCTTGATGGCGGTGATCGAGATTCGCAAGCACGCAATCAGCATGACCCGTCAGGTCATTGTGCATGCGGCGGCACTGCGAAGACATTCGAAGATCAGAGTCCTCGCGGCGTCGCGCAGCGAAAGCTGAACCACCTCATCGCCCAAAGTCCCCGAACGCAGCAATTCGCGGCACTTCAGTCCTTCTCTGCGGCACCGCCAATTCAGCGCAAGGTCTACCGGTTACGCACGGCCGGCCGGAAGTGGGTCAGCACTGAACTGCCAGAACAGACATTCGACACCCAAGAGCAGGCCTTGGACGCCGAAAAAAAGAAGCTCTCGGACGACGCGCAAGCCGAAGCGGCGCGCGCACTCGAGGAGCGCCCCGCGGTGAACTTCCAGTTCGTGCCGCCGACGAGCGCGCCGCCGACGATCACCGATCCGACCTCGCTCGCGCTTCATCAGCATCGTGCGCATTTCGGTCCGTTGCTGACCACCGGCGGCCACGTCCACCGGGAACAGGTGAGCGCGTTGCTGCCGAGTTCCTCCGCGCCCCCGAGCATTACGAAGGACACGGCGTTCACCGGTAAGGACACGAACGCCGCCATTCTCACGAGCGGCCCAGGGGATGTTCGCCACGTTTTCGGTCCCACCGGGAACAGTACGTCGCTCGACGATCTGCCCGGCACCGATCCGTTCGCCTTCCACAAGAGTCACATTTTCAAGCAAGGGCAGCCACCAGAGGGCGTGACACTACCGGACGGCCGGAAGAAGGCGCATGCGGAAGCCAACGCGGTGCATAGCCAAGGCTTCAAGGGGGCCGTCAAAAAGAACGCCAGCGACCTTAGCTTCGTGGCAGAGGCTATGGGTATCGATCTCAGCAACCTCGAAGACGAAGACCATCTCATTGCCGCGCTGGGCCTTCCCCCGGTGACGACCGACATCGTCGAGAACCGCACATCCTGCGGGAGTCGTGGCGGCAGCGGCTATGCTGGCGGCTGCAATCAAGAGATGGCGGACACGGTGCCGAGGTATCAAAGCGAGCTGGATACCCACCTTCCTCCCGGCTTTTCATTCCTCGCGACGCAAACCGGCCTGGCGACGTTCGGCGTGTCGGCCGCCGGGTCTTATCGGCACGAGGGGAACCCGGGCATCATTACCGGCGCAGGCGGACGCATCGGCACACACCACGCGTTCGACTGGAAAACCGGTCAAGCCCGCCACCCCAAGGAAAACCTTCAGGCCTACTACGCGCGAGCGTATACACACGAACACCAACACGAACACGAACACGAGGTGCAGGCGGATGACGTCGATGAGGAAGAGGATGTCGAGGAAAACGACGATGCCGGCGACACGCTCGTGCCGGGCACGCGCGGCAAACGCACGCTGAAATCGAACGCTGAAGACCATCTGCGGGGGACGACTGCGCCTGCCCGCGTGAAGAAGCGCGGCAAGTTCACCGAGACCGAAGACGAACCGGAACCACCACCGGACCACGACCACGATCACGACGACAGCAAAGAAGAGGCGCGGGACGACACACCACCTGCCCCACCGCCAAGGCGCGTGGTCCGTCGCCCGAGGACGAAAGGCGGTAAAAAGAAATGATGGATGCGACGGCAGACGCTCACCGGATTCACGCCAAACACCGGCGAGCGGGCAACGTCGAACGCACCTGCGTCGCGCTGCACATCTACAGGCTTGAGCCCGAACCCGGCACGTTTGCCGATACGCTTTCCGCAGTCGTGCGCGCCGCCCACTGATCCTGCGTCATCACCAGCCGAAAGCCGATGTGCGACATCGGATTGCTCGGGTCGGTGCCCCGCCGGGCGCTCGTGCGATAGCCGCTGCAATACGTATCCGTACAAAGAAATGAGCCGCCACGGGTTACGCGCTTCGGCGCATCGGCTGGCGTCGCGCCGTCGTCGGGATCGAAGCTCTGCGCCGGGCCTTGCGGATCGATGACGCGCTCTCCTCGCTTGGCTTGCCCCGCCTGCTGCGCAAAATAGTCGGCGCGATACCAGTCCGCCACCCATTGCCAGACGTTGCCAGCCATGTCGTACAGACCATAGCCATTCGGTGCGTAGCTGCCGACGGGACGCGTGCCGACTTCAATCTTGGTGGCACCGGCGACTGGGAACGGCTGCATGTCGTCGTTCCAGATATTGGCCATCGCCTTCCCGTCAGGCGACTTGCTGCCGCCCCAGACGTAATCGGCCTGCGTCAGCCCGCCGCGCGCGGCCACTTCCCACTCGGCCTCGGTCGGCAGACGCTTGCCCACCCAGTCGGCATACGCCCGCGCATCGTCATACGACACCTGCACCACCGGATGGTCCTCCTTGCCTGCCAGATCGCTGCCCGGCCCCTGCGGATGACGCCAGTTGGCGCCGGGCACGTATCGCCACCAGCGCGAGGCATCGAACAGTGGCACACGTGTGTCCGTGCCGACGAACACCATAGCACCCGGCACGAGTGCTCCCGGGGCGGGCGCCGGTGTCCCCGGCGGCAACTGCCCTTTCAAATCGTCCCAACGTGGCACCTGCTCGGCGGTGGTGACGTAGCCAGTGGCAGCAACGAAGCGCGCGAACTCGGCATTCGTCACATCGTGCACGTCCATCCAGAACCCGCTGACCTGCACGGCGTGCGCCGGCCGTTCGTTGCGCTGCGAGAGACGGCTATCCGTGCCCATGAGGAAGCGCTGCGCGGGAATCCACGCCATGCGTTCGGGACCTTTACGCCCATCGCCGATACGCGGCACCGGCGGCGTGGACAGCGCCATCGGCTGCGCACCGCCGTGCGCCGACAACCACGCCCCCGCCCCACCGGCCAACGCCACGACGAGCAACGCCGACAGTGTCGAGCGACGTGACATCATTCGCATCGTTCGCATCACTCCCACACTCCCCTCACTCCCCTCACTCAGTCACGCCCGGCGCCAACACCACGCCGACACGCGACATGTACTCACGCCAGCCGCGTTTCAACCGGTTCACGATATCCGGATTGTCGGCAGCGACATCCTGTGTCTCGCCGCGATCCGCCGACATATCGTAGAGCTTCCAGTCGGGCGGACCCGCGACCGGATGCGGACCTTGTTTCATGTGCACGGACAACAACTTCCAGCGGTTGTCGCGGATGTATCGATTACCGGCGAACTCCTCACCGACCAGTGCGTCGTCGGGAAGATGCGTCTTCGTGCTGCCGGTCAGCAACGGCAACAACGAACTGCCTGTCATCGGATTGACCGCCTCACCACGGTAGCGGCTTCCGGGGTTCGCGACACCGGCCAGTTGCAGAAACGTCGGCGCGAGATCGAGTACCGAGGTCAGTTGCGCGGCCTGCCCTTGCGCGACATGCTGCCGGGGCATCCGCACGATCGCAGGCACGCTCACGCCGCCTTCCGCCGGATAACCCTTGAACAACCGGAACGGCGTCGCACTGACTTCGGCCCAGCGCGTACCCAACGCGATGTTCGAGCGGCGGCGGCCCATGTTCGCGTAACTGTTGTCGTTATCCGGACCGTCCGGATAGAACACGTCGACGCGCTCCCCCGAAGGCCCGTTATCCGACGCGAAAAATACGAAGGTGTTGTCGTATTGGCCGGTGGCTTTGAGGTAATCGATGAGCCGCCCGATGTTTGCATCGAGACTCTCGACCATCGCGGCGTACACCTCCATCTTGCGGGCTTCGGTCTTGCGTTGATCGGGCGTCAATTGCTCCCACGCGGGGTTCGCCGGTGACACCGGCAATTGTGCCGCCGGTTTGAAATCGCGCGGCACGATGCCCAACGCTTTTTGCCGTGCGAGGCGCTCGTCGCGAATCACGTCGTACCCGGCGTCGTAACGGCCGCGATAGCGATCGATCGTCTCGTCGGGCGCTTGCAGCGGCCAATGCGGTGCCGTGTACGCGGCATAGGCGAAGAACGGCTTGCCGTCGGCCCGATTGCGCTCGATGTAGCCGATCAGCTTGTCGGTGTAGCCAGTGCTCGAATAGAAGGTCTCCGGCAGGCGCACGATGTTGCCGTTCTCACGATACGACGCGCGATCGGCCGACGTGATCTTGCCCGGCGTCGGCCCGAAGTGTGCGGCGCCGCCTTGCAACAGGACGAACGACGATTCGAAGCCGCGCGCCTGCGGGCTTTGCCCCGGCGTGAGCCCGAGGTGCCATTTGCCGACCATGTACGTGTGATAGCCGCCATCGCGCAACAGGCTGGCAATCGAGAGCGAGCGCTCGTTGAGATAGCCTTCGTAACCCGGCTGTCCGACCTGATAGATCTGCAACGTCTCGGCCATCGTGCCCAGTCCGGACAAATGGTGATCGGCCCCGGAAAGCAGCATGGCGCGCGTGGGCGAGCAACTGGGGGCGACGTGGAAGTTCGTCAGGATCCGGCCCGACGCGATGAGCGCATCGAGATTCGGCGTGCGAATCTCACTACCGAATGCACCGACATCGGAGTACCCGAGATCGTCGGCAAGAATCATCAGGATATTCGGGCGTTGCGCAGGAGCGGCCCAAGCGCTCACACCCATGCTCACACCCATCGCAGTCATGCACGCGGCGAGCAGCGTGCGCACCGTACGGCGGCATACGTTCGTTCGATCATTCACGTTCAGGCTCCCCTCAGAAGGCATGACTGATGCCCAATGCCACGGCGCTCGTGTTCTCGCCGGGCAGCGGTGTCATATCGAATGCCAGCGCATACCGGCTGTTGCCGCGATTGTTGATGCGCGCATAGCTCGCGTAGAGTCGCGTGCGCTTCGAGAGGCTATGTTCGATGCCCACGTATAGCCCGGTGGCATCGCCGTTCGAGCCACCGCTCTCGTTGCGATTGACCAGCGACACCACGAGCTCGTCTGCGGCGGTGAGTTGGTAACGGCCGCCGAGTTGCCAGTCGAAGCCCTGCTGCGACGGCTTGCCCGACGTATAGATGCCGGAATAGCGATGCACGGCCGCCGTGAATTTGTACTGCCCGCGAACCCAGTATTCACCGACGAGCCACACGTCCTGCATGCTCTCGCCCGGCCGGGCGTTGTTGAAGTTGTCGTAGACCACCGATGCGAACCACGGTCCGGTCGAATAGCGCAGACCCGTGCTGGTCCCCTGCCCGCTGTTGCGGCGCTCACCGGTCGCGAGGTTCTCGCCCTGCTTGCCCAGAGACAGCGACGAGATCACCTGAAAGCCGTTCCATTTGGGCGTCTCGTACTTGATGGTGTTGTTCTCGAGCCAGCGCTCGTACGAGGCGATGACGTTGGTGATGACGCTGTAGTTGCCGGTGTAGGTCGGGTCGATGCGGCCATAGGTGGTCGCTGACGTCACGCGCATGCGCCCGAGCAGTAAGCGTCCGAAGTCGCCTTTAAGCGCGACGTAGGCATCGCGCGCCGGCGGCACCGGTGTCGTGCCGTTGTTGACCCGGAACCGCCATTCCAGCACCGCTTGGGCTTCCAGCGTGTCGGTGATTTTCTCGACGTCGCGAAACACGAAGCGCGAGGTTTGCAGACCGCCGCTTTGCATACGAGGCGTGGTCTGATTCTGCGCGCGGATGGTTTCGAAGTAGCTATCGACAACGCCGGACAGTGTCGGTCCGGTTTGCGCAAACGACGCGCCGGAACAATGCGCCAGAACCAGCGCCGTGCAGGCTTTCTTGTACATGTCTCCTCCTGTGCGAGCGCCGCCTCGTCATGTCGCGGGCAACGTCAGGGCACGGTGGTCCGGTGGCCCGGCAACGTGTGCGGGGTCCCGGTTGGGGGTGTTCGTTCGTGTGGGTAGCGGCGGGGATGCGGGGCAGCGCGGGGTAGCACTGGGTAGCTCGTAGTAGCGCACCCGCAAAGAACTACTTGTTGAGGCTCATGACCCACGCGGCAAAACGATCGGCCTCACCTTCGGCGAGCGCGTTCGGCGGCATCGGGATCGAGCCCCATTTGCCGCTGCTGCCTTCGACAATGCTTTTCTTGATCTTCGCCAGCGCCGCCGGGTCATCGCGATATGACGCCGCAATGGCGCGAAACGCCGGGCCCACCTTCTTGTCGTTCATGTCGTGGCAAGCGCGGCAGGTCTGCTCGCTCGCCGAAGGCGCAGCCGTTGCCGTATTCGTCAGCACGCCGAACATGCCGGACGCACTCAGCGTTAGCGCAACGCTGAAGACAGCGCGGAATTTCATGGTTAACCCCTCAAAAATGTGCGATCCCCCGACAGCGGCATCGCTGAACTGTGACTTTTTTATGTATACGTATCGTTACAAAAGAATACATTGTAAAAAAATAAAATACATATCACTCTTTCGGGATGCACATCATCGATTGGTTATAGCTGGGGGTTCCGTTTTCCGGGATCTCGGGCAAGATGCGGGATCTGCCATTTCTGCTGATCACGCGATGTCCCCTCTCCCGCCGATTGCCCCGATTACCCCCTTCCCCGACGAGGCTTGGGCCGCATGGACACCCAACGATCTCGCGCAGCGATTGGGCGAGACATCGGCGCATTGGTATGTCGTGGGGGGCTGGGCACTCGATCTGTGGCACGGCACGCAGACACGCGAGCATGAAGATCTGGAGTTTTCCGTGCTGCCCGAGGACGTGAGTCACTTCCGGGACATGCTGGCGGAGTTGGTGTTCTTTACCGTGCGCGATGGCGTGGTCGAGCACCTGCCTGCGTCCGAGCCTCCGGCGGCAGACATCACACAGTTGTGGGGCGGGGATCTGGCTGAGCGTTGCTGGCGTGTCGACATGATGGTCGAGACGCAGGGCACACGAGACACGTGGGCGTATAAGCGTGCGCCGGACCTGCGGTGCGCGCGGATCGACATGATCCGGAAAAACGGCGACGGTGTGCCCTATCTGTGCCCAGCGGCGGTGCTGCTCTTCAAAGCGAAGCACCGCCGCGAGAAAGACGAACGCGATTTCCGTCTCGCGTTGCCTAAGTTGCCGCCGTCCGAAAAAGACGATCTGCGGCAGTGGTTAACCACACTGCATCCCGGACACGACTGGCTTCAGGCACTCTGAAGCGCACTCGCATGCGCATGGCCTGCGGCGTTCATGCGTACTGCGCGAGTCCGTTGCCGAACGACCAGTTTTCCTTGGCGACCTCGACGAGACTGATAAAGACATCGTCGGGCCGCACACCGGGGCGCTCGCCCAACAAGTCCACCAAACGGCGGTAGAACGCCTTCTTTTGCTCCAGCGTTCGCGTGTTGTTCGCGGTGATCTGGATGAACATGACATCGTCACTACGTGAGACGCCCTGATAGGTCGGGTCGTACCGGAAGTTGGCGGCGTCGTGTTCCCTGATGGTCATGAACTGGTCGTTCTCGGGCACGTTGAACGATTCGCGCATGGCCTGATAGACGCTATCGAAAATCGCCTGACGGTACGCTTCCGGCTTTCCGGCACGAAGGGAAATGCTGACGAGTGGCATGGCTTGGCTCCTGTGGAAATGAGCGGTAGAAATGAACAGTAGAAACGAACTGTAGAAGCAACGCCAGCTTATCTATTTTGATATGCTATCGCCAATTATTTCATTGATAAACATTGAATATGATTGAACGCCCGCTGGACCTCGATGCTGTCGACGCTTTCGTGCGCATTGCCGAATTCGGCAGCTTCACGCGCGCGGCCGAGGCGATGCTCACCACACAGGCTGCCGTGAGCCTCAAGCTCAAACGGCTGGAAGATCGGCTCGGCTTTCGTCTGTTCGAGCGCACGCCCCGGTATGTCGAGCTTTCCGTGCAGGGTGCGGCATTCTTGGAGCATGCGCGTGAGTTGCTCAAGGTGCACGACCGGGCGCTATCGTCGGTGGCCGGCACGCGTCAGCGTCTCACGATCGGCATCAGCGATCACGTCGCCGGCCCGGAACTGCCCGCCCTGATCGCCCGCATGAATGCGCAAGACCCGAAGCTGTTGATCGAGATCCGCATCGGGTCGTCGTGCGACCTGCTTCAGAGCTTTGACCGCCGCGAATTCGATACCGTGATCGTGCGCCTGCATGACGGGCGCACCGACGGCGAAGTGCTGGCGGACGAGAAATTCGGCTGGTATGCGGCGCCGGCTTGGCAGCATCGCAGCGACGAGCCACTGCCGGTGGCGACACTGGCCGAGCCCTGTGGCGTGCGTGTGATGGCCGGCAAGATGCTCGACGCTTCCGGGGTGCCATGGACCGAGATTTTCGTGGGCGGCGGAGTGGCTGCCGTCACAGCCGCCGTTATGGCCGGATTGGGGGTGGCCGCGCTGGCACCGCGCATGCTGCCGTTCGGTGCCGTCGACGTCGGCCCGCGCCTCGGGTTGCCTGACTTGCCGCGCTTGCCTGTGCTCCTCCACACGCGCATCAAGGACGGGCGCGCACGCGAAACGATTGCCGCCCTCTCGGCGGCCTTTCGCGCGGCGGTGCGTGGGTGATTTGCGCTGTGGTCGCGAGCCGCAGCCGCCAGTAGAATGAGCCACCTTTCTCACGTCATCTGTCGGCTGCCGATCCCCATGCGAACCCTCATTGCTTCCGCCCTGCTCTGCGCGCCGTTGCTTGCGCATGCCGATTGCCAAGACCACTTCAAGGCATGGGCGCAGACGTTGCAACCCGGCCGCACGGTCGATACCGATGTGGCGGCCTGCAAGGTCTGGCCCGCGAATCCCGCCCAAACGCTGGCTGTCCTGCCGCTGCCGCAAAAGGGCAGCGCGGATGACGACAAGGTCTACGACGTGGAAGTGTTGGTGGCCGATAGCCAGACAGGCAAAATCATTGCGCACACCTTCGAAAACGCTGCGATCACGTCGGACGCCGTGCAATTGCGCAGCCTGTCGCTCGACACCGCGCCTTGGCGCCTCACGCCGCAGGTCGTCGCTTTCGGCGTTCGCGCGACTTATGAAGGGTCGTCGCGCGTGAATCCGTTTTCGCAAACCACTGTCAGCCTGTATGTCGTCGACGGCGCGAAGTTGCGCAAAGTCGTCAACAATCTGGCGACGCAACAAGGGGGTGGCGAGTGGGATGGCAATTGCGCAGGCAGTTTCTCGGATACGTCGCGTGCCGTCTCCGTCGGCGCAGCGGGTAAAGCGGGCTACGCGAAATTGATCGTCAGCGAAAAGACCGTTACCACGACGAACAAGCCCACACGCAACGACTGCGCGAGCAAAGAAAGCACATCCAAAGGCGCCAACGTCACGCTTGATTACGACGGTTCGCAGTACATCGTTCCGAAAGCGCTCGCCGGCAGCTGAATATCCTTCGCGTTCTCTCGTACCCCCACCGCCCATGAGCGCACTCGGTCCCGTGCATCCTCGATGCCGGGCGTGCCGGGCGCGTCAAAAGTGCCCGATGTTCAACCAGCGGATGCACGGATGTTCGCCCGCGACGGCTAACGGCACGACCGTGTGCGCGAGTCGCAGACCGCGTGCGGAATTTGCGAACCAGACGATGGCATCCCGGGTCTGGCGATTCGCGAGCACGAGGGCGCGAAAGCCGGGGCTATTACCCCAGTGAAAGCAGCATTTCTGCTCGATCTCGATCCCCCAGCCCAAGCCCCATCCGACAGCGGGATCGGCAGGAAACTCACCGCGCAGATCCTCCACCTCGACCTGCCGGGTGTTCACCCGGGGCTCGAACCACGCAGCATGGCTCTCGTCTGAAAGACCGCGTCCGGCCAAGACCGCCTGAACAAACGCCATGTAGTCGGACGCCGTCGTCAGCAGCGACCATGACGCCTGTGCGGTCGGCAAGCGTCGCTTCGGCACCGGCTCGCCTTCCCACTCATGGCCTTGCGCATGATTTTCCGCAAAGCGTTCCTGCCAGTGCAAGCTTGAGTGATGCATCCCCAACGGCGCGAAGACGCGAGCGCAGGCGAGTGTTTCCAACGAAGCGCCGCCGACCGTTTCCATCGCCCGCTGAAGCCACGCGAATGCACTGCTGCCATAGCTGAAGCGTTCACCGGGTGTGAAATAGGTGCGAAGCGGCGCCTCGTCGCGAACGATGTTCGGCAGGCCACTCGTATGCGTGAGGACGTGAAACGCCGTGATGGCGCGAGCGCGTGGATCGTTCGCGACGTATTCGCCGCAGATATCGATCAAGGGACGATGCAGGTCAAGACGCCCCTCTTCGATCAGTTGAAGGGCGATGAAGGCAACGAGGGGTTTGGTGAGCGAGGCGGCTTCGAATACCGTCTGCGCGTCGACGGCTGCGGAATCGTGCGTGCCACGGATACCCGCATATCGCTCGATGTCGCGCTCGCCCGCGCGTAACGTCGCGAGCGAGACGCCAGCGATGGGACCGTTCGATGTGACCTGCGCCAGAAACTTGTCGAGATCCATCGGCGGCACCACGGGAAGGACTGTCGGGGAAAGTGATTCTACAGAATGCGCCGCATTGCGCAGCGCCGGTCTTGCGGTAATCCGCCTGCCACTTCGTCGTCCAAGACTTGCCTGAGCCTTGCACTCAGCTCGGATGGCGAGATTGCCGCAAACCCCAGACGCTCGTAAAACGGCCCGTTCCAAGGCACATCGCGAAACGTTGTGAGGGTGAGCGCCGTCAGCCCCGCGCGTGTCGCATAGGCGCTGGCCGCCGCCATCAACGCCCGGCCAAGACCACGCCCTTGCCAGTCGCGATGCACTGACATCTCCCACACGTGGAGTTCGCCGCCAACGACTTCTGCGTCGAGAAACCCGACCGGCGCATTGTTTTCATCGACACCAACCCACGCGGCGCCCTTCTCGATGAACGCACGATGGCGCTCAACTGGCATCCCTTCACCGTCCGCCAACCACGCAAGCTCGGGAAACCGACGGAATACCTGTCCCGCGTCGCGGTCGATGAGCGGGAGCGCCTCGGCGTCAGCAAGCGTCGCCGGGCGCACCTTCACGATTGACATTGGCGACGCCGATGACGTCACAGCCAACGTCAAACGACCACCTCTTGCGGCGCCATTTCGGTGCCGTACGACGTTGCCCAACGGCCATCCGCATCGGGTGCCGCCACGGTCGGTTTGCACTCTCCAGCCGTCTCGTCGAGCCCTTGCAGCAACGGGCAGCGCTCAAACAGTTCGGCGATGAAGTCGACAAATACGCGCACTTTAGGCGACAAATGACGATTATGCGGATAGACCGCCGAAATGGGCATGGGCGGCGGTTTCCACTGATGCAGAATCTCGACCAACTGCCCCGATTGCAGATACGGCAGCGCCATGAAGCGTGCCAACTGCACCGTGCCGAAGCCCGACAGCCCGAGTTGCAGATACGCCTCGGCGTCGTTGACCGCGACCGAGCCCTGCATGTGGATGTCGACCTCTTTGCCGTCGACCAAAAACTGCTCTTCGATCACACGCCCGGTGCGGCTCGAGAAGTAGTGCACGGCCGTGTGCCGTTGCAGATCGTCCAGCGTATGCGGCATGCCCATGCGTTCGAGATACGTCGGCGACGCACACGTCACGCTCTGGAACATGCCCACACGCCGCGCCACCAGACTGGAATCCTGCAACGTACCCACGCGCAGCACGCAATCCACCCCTTCCTGAATCAGATCGACGGGCTTGTCGCCCATGCCGACCATCAATTCGATCTCAGGATAACGGTCGTGAAATTCGCACAACGCCGGCAGCACGACCAGCTTGCCGAGCGAGCCCGGCATGTCGATGCGCAGCTTGCCACGCACGCGCTGGCTGCTCTCCCGGAACGACGATTCCGTCTCCTCGATGTCAGCCAGAATGCGCAGACAACGCTCGTAATACGCCGCCCCGTCAGGCGTGAGGTTCAGCCGCCGGGTCGTGCGCTGCAATAGCCGCGTGCCCAGATGAGCCTCGAGATTCTGAATGATCGTGGTCACGGAGGTGCGCGGCATGCCGAGATTGTCGGCGGCGCGCGAGAAGCTGTTCGCCTCCACCACCCGCGTAAAGACCTGCATCGCTTGCAAGCGATCCATGATGTTTCCCCATTGAAAACGCTGTCGCACTGGCCAATCCGACGAATTCACGCCAATCGCACGGATATAAGCATATTGGTCGGCGGCATAAGCCAATACGGGCAAGGCAGGCGCCGATTAGTCGAACTGGCCGAACAGTGTTGCCAAATTATAGGCGTTTATCCCAATGTGCGTGGCCTCTAGACTTCGGTCCATCGAAAGTCACCAGAGGGGTGTCGCTCACGCGAGCCCAAAGCGAATATGTCTGCCAACGCCAAGCCACAATCGGGCCACGCCAGCCAAACCGGCGACGGACTGCGCATTGAAGACGTCAGCATTGCCGGCCACGTCGGCCCGCTGACGCTGCGCCTGTACCGTCCCGTGGCCAAGCCCGGCCAGTCGGCGAAAGCTGCCAAGTCGGGCCACACGTCCGACCATCCGGCCCAAACGGGTGAACCCGGCGTCGTCGTGCCGCTCGAAGCGCACCTGCCCACCGTGCTGTATTTCCACGGCGGCGGCTTCTGCACGGGCACGCTCGACGACGGCGACGCCGCCGCCCGCTACCTCGCCACGCACGTGCCGGCGCTGGTGGTGTCGGTCGCGTACTCGCTTGCCCCTGAATTCCCGTTTCCCGCCGCGCCGGAAGACGCTTGGTGCGCGGCCCTCTGGGTGCAGCGCCACGCCCGCCGCTACGGCGCCAGCCCGCGCCGCCTCGCGGTGGCCGGCCACGACTCGGGCGGCAACATCGCCACGTCGCTCACGATGATCGCCCGCGACCGCGGCGAAATCACGATCTCCGCGCAGGCCTTGCTGGCCCCGCTGCTCGATCCGAGCATGACGCGTCTGGCCAATGCCCGCACGCCCAGCGATATCGAAGCGAGCGAATGCGCCAAGTGCTACCGCGCTTATCTGCCGCACGCCACGCAGCGCCTGCATCCGTACGCCGCGCCGCTGGAATCGCGACGTCTGGGTGGTTTGCCGCCCACGCTGATCGCCTCTGCCGAACACGACCTGCTGCACGTCGAAGCCGAAAAATACGCTGCCGAACTCATCGCGGCCGGCGTGCCGACGCAAGTCACGCGCCATCGCAGCGCGTCCCATCACGGCCTCGCCGCCCTGCCCGCTGCATTGCGGGAGGTGGCCGCCTTCCTGACACGCCGGCTGGCACCGCCTGCCGCTGGCTCTACCCAGTGAGTCCATCCGTTCCGGAGATTTGAATAATGACCACCCTCGCTCGCAAACCCGTCATCCTCGCCGCCGCCGCTACGGTCGCGCTCGTGGCCCTCGGCACGCTCACTGTCGTGCGTGTGGACGCCAGCACGCCGCCGGCCTCCCAAGTCATGCCGGCCGCTGAAGTCGATGTCGCCAACGTGATCTCACGCACCGTCACCGACTGGCAGAGCTATTCCGGCCGGCTCGACGCGGTGGATCGCGTCGATATCAAGCCGCTCGTGTCAGGCACCATCACCGCCGTTCATTTCAAGGACGGCCAGCTCGTGAAGAAAGGCGACGCGCTCTTCACCATCGACCCGCGCCCGTATGCGGCCGAAGTCGATCGCACCGCTGCGCAACTCGCCTCGGCACAGGCGCGTGACGTCTTCACCAGCACCGACCTCGCCCGTGCCGAACGCCTGATCGCGGATAACGCCATCGCGAAGAAGGATTTCGACCAGAAGGAAAACGCGGCGCGTGAAGCCGTCGCCAACGTGAAGGCCGCGCGCGCTGCGCTCGAAACCGCACGGATCAATCTGGGCTACACGCAGATCGTGGCACCGGTGGCCGGCCGCGTTTCGCGCGCGGAAATCACCGTCGGCAACACCGTGTCGGCCGGGGCGCAGTCGCCCGCGCTGACCACCGTGGTGTCGGTCTCGCCGATCTACGCGTCGTTCGATGTGGATGAGCAGACCTACCTGCGCTACCTCTCGCGCGACACGGCCAAGCCGAGCGGCGTGCCCGTCGATCTGGGCCTCGCCAACGAGTCGGGCTATTCGCGTAAAGGTACGGTGTACTCGGTGGACAACCGCTTCGACACCACGTCGGGCACGATCCGCGTGCGCGCTCGCTTCGACAACGCCGACGGCGCGCTCGTCCCGGGCCTGTACGCCCGTATTCGTGTCGGTGGCGGCGAGCCGCACCCGGCCCTGCTGATCGACGAAGCCGCGGTCGGCACCGACCAGAGCAAGAAGTTCGTGCTCGTGGTCGACGCCGGCAACAAGGTGCAGTACCGCGAAGTGCAACTGGGTGAGCGCCACGGCGGGCTCGTGGAAATTGCCGGTGGCCTGAAAGACGGCGAGCGCATCGTCGTCAACGGTCTGCAACGTGTGCGCCCGGGTGACCCGGTCTCGCCGAAGACCGTGAAGATGGCTGCCGACAAGGGCGACGCGCACGACATCGTCGCACCGGCAGTGGCCGCCAACCCGGCCACCACCCCGGCCGCCAGCCAGACGACTTCGCAGAACGACGCCAGCGGCAAGACACCGGCCACGGCCAAACCGGCCCAGTCGGCGGCGGTGAACGCAACGGCGACGCGTTCGTAATGATGACGATGCACTCGCTCGCACCGTCACGAATCACACGCTGAACGACACCTCAGAGTTTCGTAATGAACATCTCAAAATTCTTTATTGACCGGCCCATTTTTGCGGGGGTTCTTTCGGTCATCACGCTGCTGGCCGGCTTAATCGCCGTGTTCCAGCTGCCGATCTCGGAGTACCCGGAAGTGGTACCGCCGTCGGTCGTCGTGCACGCCCAGTACCCGGGCGCCAACCCGAAGGTGATCGCTGAGACGGTGGCTTCGCCGCTCGAAGAGCAGATCAACGGTGTGGAAAACATGCTGTACATGCAGTCGCAGGCCAACAGCGACGGCAACCTGACCACGACCGTGACCTTCCGTCTGGGCACCGACCCGGACAAGGCGCAGCAGCTCGTGCAGAACCGTGTCTCGCAAGCGCTGCCGCGCCTGCCGGACGACGTGCAGCGCCTTGGCGTGACGACCATCAAGTCGTCGCCCACGCTCACGATGGTGGTGCACCTGATCTCGCCGAACGATCGCTACGACATGACCTACCTGCGCAACTACGCGCTCATCAACGTCAAGGATCGCCTCTCGCGTATCAAGGGCGTCGGTGAAGTGCAGTTGTGGGGCGCAGGCGACTACTCGATGCGTGTGTGGCTCGACCCGGCCAAAGTCGCCCAGCGCGGCCTGACCGCGTCGGACGTGGTGAAGGCCATTCGCGAGCAGAACGTGCAGGTCGCCGCAGGTGTGATCGGCGCAACGCCGGCCGGCCCGGATACGCCGCTGCAACTCAACGTCAATGCGCGTGGCCGTCTGAACACGGAAGAAGAGTTCCGCGACATCATCCTGAAGACCTCGCCGGACGGCGCCGTGACGCATCTGGGCGATGTGGCCCGCGTGCAACTCGACGCGTCGTCGTACAGCCTGCGCTCGTTGCTCGACAACAAGCCGGCCGTGGGTCTGGGTATCAACCAGTCGCCGGGTGCGAACTCGTTGCAAATCTCGGACGACGTCCGCGCAGCGATGGCCGACCTGCAAAAAGACATGCCCCCGGGCGTGGAATACCGCATCGAGTACGACCCGACGCAGTTCGTGCGCTCGTCGATCTCGGCCGTGGTGCACACGCTGCTCGAAGCTATCGCGCTGGTGGTGCTGGTGGTGATCGTGTTCCTGCAAACGTGGCGTGCATCGATCATCCCGCTGCTTGCCGTGCCGGTCTCGATCGTGGGTACGTTTGCCCTGCTGCTCGGCTTCGGCTACTCGATCAACGCGTTGTCGCTGTTCGGGATGGTGCTGGCCATCGGTATCGTGGTGGACGATGCGATCGTGGTGGTGGAAAACGTCGAGCGGAACATCGCTGCCGGGCTGACACCGAAGGAAGCGACGTATCAGGCCATGCGGGAAGTGAGCGGTCCGATTGTCGCCATCGCCCTCACGCTGGTAGCCGTGTTCGTGCCGCTCGCGTTCATGTCGGGCCTGACGGGTCAGTTCTACAAGCAGTTCGCCATGACCATCGCCATCTCGACGGTGATCTCGGCCTTCAACTCGCTGACGCTCTCGCCGGCCATGGCCGCCCTGCTGCTCAAGGACCATCACGCCAAGCCGGACTGGCTCACGCGTCAGATGAATCGCTATCTCGGCGGCTTCTTCGGTGCATTCAACCGCGTGTTCCATCGCGGTTCGGAAAAGTACGGTCAGGGCGTGACCCGCGTGATCGGTCGCAAGGCCGTCATGATGGCGCTGTTCGCGGTGCTGCTGGGTATCACGGTGCTGCTGGGCAAGGTGGTGCCGGGCGGTTTCGTGCCGGCGCAGGACAAGGAATATCTGATCGCCTTCGCTCAGTTGCCCAACGGTGCATCGCTTGAGCGCACCGACAAGGTGATTCGCGACATGTCGGCCATCGCACTGAAGACCCCCGGCGTGAAGAGCGCCGTGGCGTTCCCGGGGATGTCGGTCAACGGCTTCACCAACTCGTCGTCGGCAGGCATCGTGTTCGTCACGCTCAAGCCGTTCGACCAGCGTAAGGACAAGTCGTTGTCGGCGGCCGCGATTGCAGCAAAGCTCAACGGCGAGTACTCGAAGAACAAGGACTCGTTCATCGCCGTGTTCCCGCCCCCGCCGGTGCTGGGTCTGGGTACGCTCGGCGGCTTCAAGCTGCAAGTGGAAGACCGTGGTGCACTCGGCTACGAAGCCCTGAACGATGCAACGCAAGCGTTCATCAAGAAGGCCTCGCAGACGAAGGAACTGGGCCCGACGTTCTCGTCGTACCAGATCAACGTGCCGCAACTGAACGTGGACCTCGACCGTGTGAAGGCCAAGCAGCTCGGCGTGCCGATCACCGACGTGTTCGACACCATGCAGATCTACCTCGGTTCGCTGTACGTGAACGACTTCAACAAGTTCGGCCGCGTGTATCAGGTGCGTGTGCAGGCAGACGCTCCGTTCCGTGCCCATGCCGAAGACATCGGCCTGCTCAAGACGCGTAACTCGTCGGGCGATATGGTGCCGCTGTCGTCGCTGGTGAAGGTCACGCCGACGTACGGTCCGGAAATGGTGGTGCGCTACAACGGCTACACGGCTGCGGACATCAACGGTGGCCCGGCCCCGGGTTACTCGTCGGGTCAGGCACAGGCTGCGGTGGAGAAGATTGCCGCCGAAACCCTGCCGCGTGGTGTGAAGTTCGAATGGACCGACCTGACGTATCAGCAAATTCTGGCGGGCGATTCGGCGATGTGGGTGTTCCCGATCTCGGTGCTGCTGGTGTTCCTGGTGCTGGCTGCTCAGTATGAAAGCCTGACGCTGCCGCTGGCCGTGATCATGATCGTGCCGATGAGCATCATGTCTGCCCTGTTCGGGGTGTGGCTGACGCGCGGTGACAACAACATCTTCACGCAGATCGGTTTGATGGTGCTGGTGGGGTTGTCGGCGAAGAACGCGATTCTGATCGTGGAATTCGCCCGGGAACTGGAAATGCAGGGCCGCACTGCCGCGGCTGCCGCTATCGAGGCAAGCCGCCTGCGTCTGCGCCCGATTCTGATGACGTCCATCGCGTTCATCATGGGTGTGGTGCCGCTGGTGATGTCGACCGGTGCGGGTTCGGAAATGCGTCATGCCATGGGCGTGGCCGTGTTCTTCGGCATGATCGGCGTGACCGGTTTCGGTCTGGTGCTGACGCCGGTGTTCTACGTGCTGCTGCGCACCTTGGCCGGCAAGAAGCCGCTGCATAGCGCTCACGCGTCGACCATGCCCGCCAACGTCAAGGCCGAAGTCTGAAGGATGCCAATCATGCAATCGCAATGGATCAAACGCAGTCTGGGTATCTCGAGCTTGCTCGGTGCCCTGCTGGTGGTGGCGGGCTGCTCGATGGCCCCCACGTATGAAGTGCCGAAGGTGACCGATAAAGGCACGCCGACGGCGTTCAAGGAAGCCTCGCTGTCGGCCGCCGACGCGGGCACGTGGAAGACCGCACAGCCCTCGGAAGCGGTGGCGCGCGGTGAATGGTGGAAGGTGTTCGGCGACGCGACGCTCGACAAGCTCGAAGACGACGCGCTCGCCGCCAACCAAAGCCTGAAGGCTGCGGCGGCGCGCGTGCAGGAAGCGCGCGGCGTGCAGCGTCAGGCACGTGCCGCCCTCTTCCCGACGCTTGACGCGGGCTTCGGCCCGACACGTCAGAAGATCTCGCCGGCCTCGCAGTTGCAGCCGGACGGCGGCAATATCGCGCCGTACACGCTGTGGCGTGCGCAGGCGAGCGTGGGCTACGAAGTGGATCTGTTTGGCCGCGTGTCGGATAACGTGGCCGCCGCCCGCGCGGATGCCGAGCAAAGCGAAGCGTTGTACCGCTCGGTGCAGCTCGCGTTGCAGGCCGACGTGGCGCAGAACTACTTCAACCTGCGTGAGCTCGACGCCGAACAGGCGCTGTACACACAAACCGTGAAGCTGCGTGAAGACGCACTCAAGCTCGTGCAACGCCGTTTTACCGAAGGTGACATCGACGAGTTGGATGTGGCGCGCGCCAAGGCCGAGCTGGCCACGGCGCAGTCGGATTCGCTGGCTGTCGCGCGACTTCGTGCCGCGTCGGAGCACAGCCTCGCGATTCTGCTGGGCAAGACGCCGGCGGAGTTCACGTACACGCCGACGCCGCTTCAACCGGTCTCCGTGCGCATTCCGGCGGGGTTGCCTTCGGCACTGCTGGAGCGCCGCCCGGATATCGCCGCGGCTGAACGTGCGATGGCTGCCGCCAACGCCCGTATCGGTGTGGCGAAGGCTGCGTTCTTCCCGTCGCTCTCGCTCACGGGCTCGGGCGGCTTTGAAGCGGCCACGTTGGGCGATCTGTTCAACTGGTCGAGCCGGACGTTCCTGCTCGGCCCGGCCGTGGGCGGCTTGCTGGCGTTGCCGATCTTCGACGGCGGTGCACGCAGCGGGAATCTGTCGCGGGCACGGGCGCAGTACGAAGAAGATGTCGCGAACTATCGCCAGCAAGTGCTCGTGGCGTTCCGCGAAGTCGAGGACAACCTGTCGAACCTGCGCTTGCTCGCCGACCAGACGCGCGCTCAGGACGATGCCGTGAAGGCGTCGAACCGCGCAGCGCAACTGTCGCGCACGCAATACAAGGAAGGCTCGATCGCTTATCTGGATGTCATCGACGCCGAACGCACGGTGTTGCAATCACAACGCAGCGCGGTGCAGTTGGCCGGTGCGCAAGCCGTGTCGACCGTCAACCTGATCCGCGCACTGGGTGGCGGCTGGGGTGACGTGCCGGCGGCAGCGGGCACGCCGGCGGCGGGTTCGGCAGGTACGCCTGTGGCCACCGCCAATGCACCGGCTGTCGGTGTGGCGACGAGTGCGGCAACGGTTGCCGCTCGATGAGTGATGAAAAGACGTAAATAACAGTGAAGTGATTTAGCGTTGTAGGCACCGAAAGCATCGGGCCGGCGGCCGCCCTCGTGTCCCCCAAGGCGAGCGGCGCGTGGAGTTGCCCCCTCCCCTTGCGCGCCATGCGCGCCGCCGGTTTCGATGCTCCTTCGGGATGCCGCAACAGGAATGTTTCACCGGGTTTTCCACCCGTTTTCAACCCGTTTCTTCCCTGCGTCCCTGCTTGCCCGGCGTCTGTCCCACGTCAATCGACGTCCGACATGCCCGGGCTTTTTTTTGTCTTGCGATGGTAGGATGGCCCTACGATTGCCGTCATATGCAGCGCACCTGCACGGTGATCGTTACTGGCAAGTCATCTCGAATGCTTCCCCCGCGTGCGGTCGCCAGACCTTACGAAAAGGAGTGCAAAGAATGAAGATGCACAAGACGTTGTCGATTGTTCTCGCCGCCGGCATGGCGGTGTCATCCACCCTCGCCCTCGCACAGGGCGGCCCACCGCCGCAAGGTGGTCCCGGTGGCCCGGGCCGCGGCGATCAGGGCGACCGTGGCGACCACAAAGGTCCGCCCCCCGGCCATGGCGGCCCGCAACACGGTGCGCCGCAAGGACACGGCCCACAACACGGCGGCCCGCCGCCTCGCGGTCACGCAGGCCCCGCTGAAGATACATGGCAACACCCGGATTGGCGCAAAGGGGACCGTGTCCCGCAGCAGTATCGCGACCGTCAGTATGTCGTCGAAAATTATCGCGACTACCGCCTGCCGCCGCCCCGTCGTGGGTATCAATGGGTTGGCGTCGGCGGGGACTTCCTGCTGGTGGCCATCGCGACCGGCGTGATCGCGGACATGGTGGTCGGCGGCGGACGCTGACCGCCACGCGCCACTGACCGTGGCAAATTCCCGCTGACTTGCCAAATTTGCCAACGAGCGGCAGGGCCTCAAAGCCCTGCCGCTTTTGCATTCCGCGTTGCCACCTCGCAAGACATCCCTCCTACATCGTCTCGTTTTCTTCCTTTTGGTGCATCGCGTTGCCAGCGCGTGGGGCAACGCAGGGATTTCGCTGCGCCGCAGCACTAAAATCACGCGCTCATGCTCTCCCAATCCATCGATATACGATATATCATGCACAAAATATCAATCGATTGCCCCACTTCGGTGCGGTCGGCGGAGGGGACGACATGGCAATGACGCAACGTGATGTAAGGCAGTGGTTGACCGGTTTTCTGCCCGCCGTGGTGGCGGTGCAATGGCGCGAGCGGTTACGCGCCGGGGTGGGTGCCTTGTGTGGCATCGCCTTCACTGGCGGCCTGATGCTCTGGCTGCTGGGCCCCGCGACCTATATTCCGTGGCTGGTCGCCCCGATGGGTGCCTCCGCAGTCTTGTTGTTCGGCGTTCCTGCCAGTCCCCTTGCGCAGCCGTGGTCGATCCTCGGCGGCAATCTCGTTTCGGCGTTCGTCGGTGTGACGTGCGCCATGTTCATCCCGTCGCCCGTCGTGGCGGCGGCCGCCGCCGTCGGTATCTCGATCGCGTTGATGTTCACGCTGCGTTGCGTGCATCCGCCCTCAGGTGCCGTGGCATTGACGGCTGTCCTCGGTGGCCCCGCCGTGCACTCCCTCGGCTACGGCTTCCTGCTGGAGCCGATTGCGGTGCAGTCCGTGGCCCTGCTGGCCGCAGCCATCGCTTATCACGCGATCACCGGCCATCGGTATCCGCACGTGGCCCGCGCCCAAGCGGCACCGGCGCGTCCGGCTGCCGACGCCACGGCCGGCGTTCAGGTCACCACGGCCGATGCCGAAAAGGCGCTCGCCCGTCACAGTGAACTGCTCTCCATCTCAGCCGACGATCTGGCCGATCTGCTGCGCGATACCCAACGCGAAGCCTATGCCCGCCGGGCACGTGAACTGACCGTTGGCGACGTGATGACGAAGTCGCCCGCCCATGTGAAGGCCTACGACGAGGTGCCTACGGCTTGGCGCATGTTGCAGCGCCACGGTCTCGACGCCCTGCCGGTTGTGGATGCCGATGCCCGGGTGATCGGTCTGGTCACGCGTCACGATCTGCATACCCGGCGCGCCCGCGCACAACGCTGGCCTCGCTTTGGCGTGGCCTTGAGCGCGGGGCCGCGTCCGTCCGTGCGCGAACTCATCCAGCCCGGCATGAAGTCTGCCACCACCGGCATGCTGCTTTCCGAAATCGTGCCGTTGCTCGCCGCCCAGCGCCACGGCACGGTGCCGGTGCTGGACGAGGCCGCGCGGCTCGTCGGCGTGATTACGCACGCGGAAGTCCTGCGCAAAGTCATGTCGGCTTGAATGGTCGATGGTGGGCGCGCAGCGACAGCGGCGCGCTCACCCTTCCCCCCGTCATTCGATCGTTGTTTTTCGCACAACGAAACACGTCGACCACGCGTGTCGACGCTTCCCTCCAAACACCCTCCTCTCTCCTCGCCCGCCATTTGTCAGGCATTCGCCGATCTGTGAGAATGGCGGCGTCGTGACATGCATGTGGCGCGCCGCATAACGTATTCGATCAACGGGCGCGCATCTCCATTGCCGGCATACCACGACGGGTGCGCTCACGGCCAAACCACCCCGCGCTCCTCAGAAGCTCCGGGACGCGTCATCGCCGCACAGCTTCGGATCACGAAGCGACACACGCTCAGGGGAATCATGGAACCGATCACGTTCAAGCAGTGTTTCAAGGGAGCATGGCGCGACGGATTCGACGCCCTGCGCAGCCGCCCGTTGCTGAGTATTACGATTGCCGTCGTCATGCTCGTCGCGACGGCACTTAACGCTTCGGTCAAACAACTGATGCTCATGACGACGCAAAGCGGCGGCTCGCCGGGGCTTCGTCTGGGTCTCGGCGCGCTGGCAGTGCTTCTGACGCTCGTGATTTTGTTCTCGTTCGCGGTGTTGGCCGTGCACGTGTATCGCCACACGATTCTCGGCGCCGATGCCGCGCGGCAAACGCCGTGGTACGGCAGAGACCTCTGGCGCTATATATGGGCGGCGATCCAAGTCGGCTTCGTGCTCAGCGTCATGCTCACGCTTGCGCTTCTGGTTGCCGTGTTCGCGTTGCGCGCCGCCAGCCTGAGCGACTCACGCCCAGCCATGGCGACGTTCACGGCGCTCCTGCTTTGCGCTTTGGTGTTTTTTATGGTGCGCATATCGCTCATCTTCGGGCAGGTCAGCGTGGGCAGAGCCAAGCGCTGGCGGGCGGCTTGGGAGGACACGCGCGGTCATTTCTGGGTGATGCTCGGCACCGGTATCGTAACGGTGCTGCCGCTGATGGGTGTTGGCTTGCTGCTGACGATCGCCTTCGGCCTACTGCTGCACGTCATGCCCGGCGTTACGACCGTCCTGCTCGGCGCGCTGATCTTACAGACCCTCGTGACGGTGGCCTACATTGCCGTGGGGACGAGCCTGCACGGCTGGTTTTACCGGCGTTACGCAGACCGCATGCTTGCGCTCGACGATACCCCGGACGACGTCTGAGCCTGGCGCCCGCCGCCGTCAGCGCTTAGTAATCACCAGTTGCGTGGCCAGTCCGTGCTGCACTTGCGGCACGACGGCCAGCCGCACTTCGATGATCTCGGCTTCGCCCTGTCGAACGGCCATTGGCATCGCATAAACGCACGCGTGCACACGCTGCACGAGCAGCGCGCCGTTGGGCTTTTCTTGGGGAGTGAAACGCATGCTCGCCAAACGGTCGAGCAGGAAATTGGCAACATCGCCATCAGCGAGCACTTCTACACCGATGATCCGGGCAAACTCGTCGTGGGCGAACCGGCACGCCAAGGCTGCCGTTTCTACGAGATTCCCTTCGTCCGCTATCACTTTCATGATGTCTCTGGGAGGTCTGACGGATGTCTGTCGCAGGCAGGCGAACGGCGCGAAGCACACCGCCTCGATGCCTCATGACGAGAAATCCTAGCACGCGAAAGCCCCCATTCGCATCATCCGAATGGGGGCTTTTGTTCGACTGAACTTCGGCGGCTATCCGCGCGGGTGACGCACTACCCATGCCCCCGCGCGCGATCTCGATCCGACCCGATCAGGCGGCGTTTGCCGTGGCCGGGCTGACGCTGAGCGCACCAAAACGCTCGTATTCGCCGAGCCCGTCGGGCCACTGCGTCAGCACTTCGAAACCGGTCTCGGTCACGGCCACCATGTGTTCCCACTGGGCGGAGAGCGAACGGTCGCGCGTGACCACCGTCCAGCCGTCGCCCAACTGTTTGGTGTCGGACTTGCCCGCGTTGACCATCGGCTCGATCGTGAAGATCATGCCCGGCTTGAGCGTCAGCCCGGTGCCGGGACGGCCGTAGTGAAGCACCTGCGGATCGTCGTGATACGTCGTGCCGATGCCGTGGCCGCAATAGTCGCGCACGATGCTGAAGCCTTCGCGATGGGCGACGGTCTGGATCGCGTAGCCCACGTCACCGAGCGTGGCGCCCGGACGAACGGCACGAATGCCCGCGACCATCGCCTCATAGGTGGTGTCGACCAGCCGCTTGGCGAGAATGCCGGGCTTGCCCGCGTAATACATACGGCTCGTATCGCCGAACCAGCCGTCTTTGATCAGTGCGACGTCGATGTTGACGATATCGCCGTCATGCAGTCGCTTTTCGCCGGGAATGCCGTGGCAGACCACGTGATTGACCGACGTGCAGACCGTTTTCGGATACCCGTGATAGCCGATGTTGGCCGGCACGGCTTTCAGCTCATGCACGATGAAATCGTGGCAAATGCGGTCAAGTTCATCGGTCGTGACACCGGGTTTGACGTGTTCGCCAATCATGTCGAGCACTTGTGCGGCCAACTGGCCGGCACGGCGTGAGAGGGCAACTTCTTCTTTCGAGCGGATGACAACGTGTTCGCGCACCATTACGCCACCTTGTTGAATGCGGTGACAGGTGCACCGGTTACTGGAGAAACAGCACTCGCTGGCAGCGGGGCCGAGGCCACCGATGCCGCAGACGCGCCGTCGGATTCGATGAGACGGCGGCAAATTTCGCCGTAACTCAGGGTCGGATTCAGTTCGGCAAGCATGCCGACACGCAGCCAATGCTCGGCCTGCGCGTTGATCGAGCGGCTGAGTGCGCCGCTGGTATTGCGCAGCGCCTCATGCATTTGCTCCGATATCTTGACGATACCCATATTGCGGACCTCTTATATACGAAGTAGCTACGAAACGTATATTAACAGGCCAAACGCGTCTTGTCAGTCCCCTACGTCTGTCGCGCCCGTCGCCATAGGCCGGGCACCTTTATGGCGTAGACATGGCGACGGCTTGTCAACGCCGTGGCAATACGCCCTATCGCTACGGCTTCACGGCAAGACAGAACGCCGAGAGACCGAACGCGCGGTTGTGCGCCATCCACGGGTGTTCCCAACGGCACAGCGCGTACAGCGTGGCGTTCATCCACGGCGAGTGGCGCTTGAGTTGCGAGCGCGCCGGCGCACCGTTTGCGGTGGCCACGCGGGCCACAAAGCGCGTCGCAGCGGCAACAGGAAACAAGGTGCTGAAACCGTAGCATCCCGTCGTGACGACGAGGCCCGCCTCGGTGGCGACCTGTTCGATCTGAGGCAAACGGTAGCGGCGACGATGCTCAAGGAAAACATCGTGCGGACTCCACAAGCTTTGAAACGCCGGCACCGAGATGACGAAACGGCTGCCTGACCGCACACGCGCCACGTATTCACGCAGCAGGCCGACATCGTCGTCGACATGCTCGAGCACATCCATCAGGAGGACGACATCGGCATTCGATTGCCCGATGCTGCGCCGGAACAGGATCGGCTTGCCGCCGACCGTTTCCTCGTAGTCGTTCGCGTAAAAAGGATCGACACAGCAGGCGCGCTGCGCGAGTCCGGCCGCCAGCAAGTGGCGAGAAAAGAAACCGGAGCCCGCACCGATATCGAGCACCTCATGCGCCGGTGCGCCGAGCAACGTCGTCAACGCGTGCGCCTTGGCGCGGTAGTACCAGTGATCGGCCACGCCGTCGCCGAGAATGTCCAGTTCTTTGAGATCCAAGCCCAGCCCCGATGGTTGGTAGTGCCAAGACGCCAAGACCTTGAGAGTCCGTAGGAACCGCGTCATCGTGTCATCGCGGCCGCAGGAAAACTCCGGCTATTGTGGGCGAGCCACGAAGCCCGCGCAATGTCGGCAGTCTCGTGACGACATATTTCGATGCCTGATGGATTGGCCGGTTGATTTTGGGAACAAACAGTCCTAATATCGCGTTCATGACGACTGCGACTACCCGTTCACAAAAGCCACGCGTCGCCGAGCGGGGGCGACCACGAGAGTTCGATATCGATCAAGCCGTCGAGGCAGCAGCACGTGTGTTCTGGGAGCATGGCTACCACGCCACCCCCGTGGATGCGCTGTGCGACGCGACGGGCGTCTTCCGGGGCAGCCTGTACCGGACGTTTGGCGACAAGCACGGTTTGCTGGTCGCGGCGTTCGAGCAATATGCGGAAGGCGCCGTTGCGCGGCTGAAAGAACGACTGGCGGCTGACTTGCCGCCCGAAAAGGCCTTGCGCGAAGCCCTGCTGCACTACACGCGCGTGAACGTGAACCTTGCCGACCGGCACGGGTGCTTCATTACCAATACCGCGCTCGAACTGCTGCCCGATGACCGGGTGCTACGGCCCTACGTGGAATCCGCGTTGCGACGCATCGCGACCCAGTTCAGCCTTGCCATTGCGCGCGGCCAGCAAGCCGGTCAATTCGATCGTGCACTGGATGCCGAAGACGTCGGCCGCTTTCTACTGTGCATGGTGCAGGGCATCCGCGTGCTCGGCAAAACCGACATGGACGAGGCCGCCCTCGTCTCTATCGTCGATATGGGGTTGCGTGCCCTGCGATGACGTTGCGATGCCTTTGAAGTGAAGCCAGCCCGTTGCGGCAACCGACACGAGTGAATCCCACACATGCCGGTTGCCGCAAAAATTTCCCTATTTTGAGAACGATCATTCACGAATATGGCAACCCAAATTTCTTCGTCATCCGGATACTGGAAAGGCATCGCGTCATGCCTCGTTGCGACGGTGCTGATCGGGGCCATGTTCCCCGTCATGACCGACGCGCTCCGGTACACCGACCCGTTCACATTCACGTCGCTGCGCTACCTGATCGCGGGTGCGGCATTCGCCCTCTTGTTGCTGCATCGAGAAGGCGCGGCCGGGTTTCGTACCAATGGCGAGTCGTTGCCATTGGCGTGGCTGCTCGGGTCCGTCGGCTTCTGCGGCTTCGGTTCGTTTGTCTTCCTCGGCCAGCAATTGAGCGGCGATGAAGGCGCGCTGAATGCGTCCGTCATGATGGCGACACAGCCGATGATGGGCTTGGTGGTCAACGCCCTGTTGCGGCGATCGATGCCGCCATTGCCTTCGTTGCTGTTCGTAGTGGCGTCGTTTACCGGTGTGGCGCTGGTCATCACGCGTGGAGATTTGCATGCCGCATTGCTTGCGCCGCAGCACTTCGCCGCGAGCGGTCTGATCCTGCTCGGCGCCCTCTGCTGGGTCGTGTACACGTTCGGTTCGGCCCATTTCACCGGTTGGTCGGCGCTCAAATACACGGCGCTGACGACATGGCTGGGGCTGACGACGATTGTCGGTGTGAACGTGGTCTTGATCTTGTCGCACGTCATCGCGACGCCTACCCTGACGTCGCTCGGCGCGGTTGTGCCGCACTTGATTTACATGGGGCCAATTGCGGGCTTTGTCGCGATCCTTTGCTGGATCTCCGGCAACCGGACGCTGGGGCCGATGAACGGGGTGCTGTTCATGGATGTGGTGCCGGTGACGGCCTTCGCCGTCTCGGCGTTGACAGGCACGGTGCCGAATGGCGCGCAGATCGCCGGAGTGGCGGTAACGGCGTCTGCGCTGGTGCTGAACAACATGTATTTGCGGCAGCTCGCACGACGCGCGCAGGTTGCTGCACCGGCCTGACCATTGAGAAGGCCTCGCCGATGCACCGCCTCGGTTAGCGCGTGCCGCTATCCGCAGGAAACCGGCTGCCCAGCACGTAGCGGTTCGCCGGGTGGTAGCAACGCACCATCGTGACGACCGTGCCCTTGGTCCATGTTCTGCGGAACAGCACGAGACACGGTTGCGTCGGGTCCATTTGCAGCAGCGAGGCCTGTTTCTTCGTGGGCAGCGTCGCGTCGACGATGTGTTCGATCTCGTCGACGGGCACCGCTCGCAGGAGGAACGCGGCGGGTGTTTCGTTCGTGAATGTCTGATTGACGAAGTCCGGGGCCATGAACTGGTTGACGTACCGGTCTTCCAGTTGCACGGGCACTTCGTTCTCGAGGTGCACACAGATCGAATGGGCGATCAGTTGTCCCGTCGGGAGGCCCATGGCGCCGGCAATCTCGGGGGTGGCCGGCACGCTTTCCACCGAGATCACGTGGCATTGATAGCGATGACCACGCCGCCGGATTTCTTCGGCGATATTCGCGATATGCAGCAGTGTGGATTGCGGGCGAGGCTCCGCGACGAAGGTCCCGACACCGGCCACGCGCTCGACGCGCCCTTCTTTCGCAAGCTCTCGCAGCGCCCGGTTGACCGTCATTCTCGAAATGCCGAACAGCTCGACCAGCTCCTGCTCGGACGGTACGCGGTCACCCGGCACCCATTCCTTGGCAGCGATCTTGCCTTCAATGTAATTTCGCACCTGCTGGTAGAGCGCGGACGGCTTTCCGCTAGTGAACGAGGTCGGCACAGTATTCGCGTTGGATTTCGACGGAGGCATGGATCGGGACGGCAAGGATTGTGTGCACATGATAATTCATGTCTATATCACCTATCGTCCCGATACCGTGTCTTTCATGAATCGCCCGTCGGAGCGAATCCGCAACTCAGCGACTCAGCGCCCCTCCACAAAATCGAGCGTGGCTTCGAGCATGCGGCGCAAATGTGGCGCGATATGTTTCGCAATCTCCGGCGCGTATTCGAATGGGGGGTGCTCCTCCATGTAGCAGGACCACGTCATTTCGAGCTGAACTGCATGCACATTGCGCGCGGGCTGTCCGTAGTGGCGCGTGATGTAGCCGCCGGTGAAACGCCCGTTAAGCACGCTGGTAAAGCCGGTGGCCGCCTTGGCTTCGACCAGCAGCCGCTCGCCCAATCGTTCGGCACAACTGCTGCCTTTGCCCGTACCGAGGTTGAGATCCGTCAGTTTGCCGTCGAAAAAACGGGGCACGACGGAGCAGATGGAATGGGCGTCCCACAAGCCGGCTACGCCATGCACGGTGCGAATGCGCGCCAGTTCGGCGGCGAGTTGCTGGTGATACGGCTCCCAGATGGCTTTACGGCGTGCGTCGATTTCCGCCTCGTCGGGTTCATCGCCGGGTTTGGCGTAGATCGGCGTGTTGTCGAACATGTCGGTCGGGCACAGGCTCGTCACGCTTTGGCCGGGGTACAGGCTGGCGTTATCTGGCGGGCGATTCAGGTCGATCACGTAGCGCGAATGCGTGCCGACCAGCACAGAAGCCCCGAGTTCGTCGGCGAAATCGTACAAACGCTCAAGATGCCAGTCGGTATCCGGTACGTGCCGGGCGGCGTCGGTAAAACGCGCCGCCAGATCCGGCGGCACATACGTTCCCACATGCGGCATCGAGATCAGAAGCGGTCGGGTGCCCTGCCGGAATCGGAAAGGAGGTTCGTTTGTCTGCATGATGTCGGATTGGGTAGGTGCTGGGTCACTCTGCTAGCGAAAGACGCCTCCGTCAAGCGCGACGAAATAGCCCTCTCCGGGCGACTTGCCATCGATCCCCCCGAAATATCGCTAGCAGCGTGGTGGCGCGCGTGGCGCCATGAATCCCCGAGGCACTGGCTCTCGTCGGCGCGAATTTCCACTTTTACACTCGAATCCATCATTTAACCGGGTACACGAGTCATGAACGATTCATTGGAAGTGCGTTACGTGGTGCCAACGGATTTCGACGCTTGGCTGCCGCTTTGGCATGGGTACAACGAGTTTTATGGCCGTGTCGGCAAAACGGCCCTTCCCCAAGAAATCACCGAACTGACGTGGCGACGCTTCTTTGACGGCTATGAGCCGATGCACGCCTTGGTGGCAGTGTCGGACGGGAAAATCGTCGGTTTGGTCCATTTTCTGTATCACCGCCATACGACCATGGCGGGACCGATATGCTATTTGCAGGACCTTTTCACGCTGGATTCAGCGCGTGGCAAAGGCGTGGGGCGCGCGTTGATTGAAGCGGTTTACAGCGAAGCGAAGAAAGCGAAGGCGGAGCGCGTCTATTGGCAAACGCATGAGACGAACCAGACGGCAATGCGCCTCTACGATCAGGTCGCAGAGAAGTCGGGGTTTGTTGTGTATCGCAAATCGCTGTAAATCAGGACGTTTTCTCGTCGTAGCGCTGCCGTGCATCACGAAAATCTGCCGCATTGTCGATGACCCACCGCCAAAGCGGCAGCATCCCTACCAGCAGCCCCCGCCCCAACGCTGTCAGGCGGTAATCGACGCGCGGCGGCACTTCGCCATAGTCCTGCCGCGCGATCAAACCATCGCGCTCTAACTGACGCAACGTGCGCGTCAGCATGCGCTGCGTCACGCCATCGAGCCTACGCGCTAGTTCAGCATGTCTCAACGTGCCGGCCACGCCCAAGGCATGCACCACGCCAAGCGACCAGCGATTTCCGGCGTGCGCGAGTATCTCGCGCTTGAGCGTGTCATCCACGTCGCTCAAGGCGTCGCAGGCGGCTTGCGACTGCTGCACAGCTTCTTCGAATGAGGGGGACGGCGGCAGTATCACGGGTGTGCCTTCTTCTCGCGGGTTCATAACGCTCCTATTATTCGCAACTCAACAGGAGTTGCAAATGACCATTCAAAACGCGTCCAATGGCGCCATCCTCGTGCTGGGCGCCGGAGAACTCGGCGCATGCGTGTTACGTGAGCTCGCCAAGCTTCGCGACGCAGGCCAAGTAGCCTCCGTTTCGGTGCTGTTGCGCCCGGGTTCCGGCAGCGCCGCCATGATGCGCGAACTTCAGATAAGCATTGTCGAAGCTGATCTCGCGGTCGCTACCGAGGACGCTTTGGCGACGATCTTCTCCGGCTTCGATCAAATCATCTGCTGCACCGGCTTCGTCGGCGGTCTCGGCACGCAACGCAAGATCACGGCCGCCGTGTTGGCCGCGGGTGTCACGCACTACATCCCGTGGCAATTCGGCGTGGATTACGACGTCGTCGGCCGAGGCAGCGGTCAGGATGTGTGGGACGAACAACTAGACGTTCGCGACATGTTGCGCAATCAGCGCAAGGTGCACTGGACCATCGTCTCGACGGGAATGTTCACGAGCTTCGTCGTGCTTCCCGAATTTGGTCTGGTGGATCTCGAACAAGGCGTCGTACGCGCGCTCGGCGACTGGGACTACGCGCTCACCGTCACCACACCGCAAGACATCGGCCGATTGACCGCGCTCATCGCGGCCTCGTGGCGCGACTTCGACAATCAGGTCGTCCATGTGGCAGGCGACACGTTCACGTATGACGAACTGGCCGACACGTTGACGTCCGTCCTTGATCGTCCCTTCAAGCGAGAACGCCTGAGTGTGCCGCAACTGAACGCCGATGCCGCCGCACACCCCGACGACATGATGGGCAAGTACCGGCTCGCCTTCGCCCGCAAAGATGGCGTTGCGTGGCCGAAAGATCAGACGCTTAACAGCAAACTGGGGATGAACGTTACCGATCTTGCGGCGTGGTTGTGTGAGTGGCGCGATAGAAAACTGTCGACTCCGTGAAAATCACTTGTTGAGTTGGCGCGCAACCTCTCTGCGAACGGGAAACAGGTTCAGAAACCCGACGACACCAACGCCCTCACCCAATCAAAAAAAGAGCCGCCAGCATGCCGCTGGCGGCTCCTCACATAGCGCCTCAAACGTCAAAGGTGCGACTTCTCCTCGCGCGTCAACTGCATCTTCTGCGCCTCCGTCAGTACCCCATTACCAACCAACTGAAAAGCGCTCGACGCATCGTAAGCCCGGGCCTGCGGCGGGAGCGGAGCCCCCTTCGCGTCAGCTGCCGGTGCATTCGTGTCGGTGCCGCCCAGCATGCGAATGGTGAAGATCGACGGCGTGTTCTGACGTTGCGTCGCCCGCTCGCGCGCCATGGCATCCTGCGCGGCAGTGGCGGCCTGCGCAGCCGTCGCACTCGCATTGGTCAGCGCACCGACGTTGACCGCTGCAATAGTGGGCAGGCCAGTGGACTTACCCTGCACCTGCACGTTCGCGGCATTCACCACCTGAAGCGCGGCGAAGTTCACATTACCCGACACACGAATCCCCGCCTCGCCCGCATCGATCGTGCCCAGCGGCGCGACGAGGTCGATATCGCCTGGCGGCACTTCCGGCAGCGGTGCCAGCGTGGCAATACCCGCACCGCTCGACGGTACCGACGGTGAGAGCGTCACGTCGCCCACGTTGTCGTACACGCGCTTGGGCGGCGTGTAGAGCACGGTGGTCTTCGCGCCGCGCCCCGCGTTGATGTCGCCCGTCGCCGACCACGCCTGAATGCCGCCGCCGAAGGTCGTCATGATGCGCGAAAGACCCAGCAGAATGCTGTCACGGCTGTAGAGCTGAATGTCGCCCTCGCCCTGCGTCACGATGCCCGCACTCGCTCCCGGCGTGACACCCTCCACGCCGACCAGCGTGCGGCCACCCGGGTTGAGCATCTGGATGTTGCCGCCGAAGTTCGTGCGCACACCGGCGTCGGTCGTCACCGGAATGTTCACGCCGTTCACGTTGTTCACGCCGGTGATGCTGCTGAACATCGTGATCGCGCCGTTGTAGTTCACCGCATTGCCTTGCGCATCTGTCGCCGGGAACAACGTGGCGATGGCGTCGCGACCGCGCAGATAGCTGCCGTAGCGCGGGCTGGCCGGGTCGTTGTACTCGCGACCGCCCAGCAGCAACTCGGTGAAGTACACCTCACGCACGAACACGCCTTGCTGCGTCTTCGGCAATGCGAGGAAGTAGCCCAGCGCATCGGCCGACGTGCCGGTGTAGCCGAAACGGCTCTTGAGCCATTGCGTGAGTTCGTCACCATAGGCATGCACCACCTTGCCGCTGCCGGCCAGCACCGTGCCGCTCGGCAACTGGTTGGCAGGGTCGAAATACAACTTGCCGAAGCTCGCGTAATCCGGGCCGTTCGCGCCCACACCGGCGAGCACCGAAATGTCCGCGCCGCCGCTCGTATTGGAAGGATGCACCACGTCGCCCACACTGGAGAGCGCGCCGTAGTAGCCCTGATACAGATTGCGTCCCGCCTGCATTTGCAACAGGCCCGGGCCAACAATATTGGCCGACTGATAGATGACGTCGCGCCCGGCCTGCATCAACGTGATGTCGCTATCCGACAGGTTCAGGAACGTATCGGGCACCGTGCCGACGCCGACGATATCTCGCCCGGCGATCACCTGAAAAGGCTTGCCGGCCACGTACCACACGCTGTGCGTCGGGAAGAATTGGCGAACGCTATCGACCATCGGCTTGAGCGTCTGGCCGATGCTCAGATCGTCGATATCCTTGCCCGCGAAGACCAGCGCGGGCAGCGGGTCATTCGCATGAAGCAGCGTAGAGACGTTGTCCTCGCCAAAGGCATACGGGCTGTTCGCGATCAGGCGAATCTGCGCATCTGCCGACGCGTTGGAGGTGCCACCGCTGATGGTCTGGAAGTACGGACGCTGCGGCGTTGCAAGACTGCCCATGTCAGCCCCCGACAGCGAAACCGTTGCCCCTTGCCCGTAGATCGAGCCCACGGCCAGAATCTGCAACTGACCGACGGGTGACGAAATCAATTCGATGCTGGAGTTCGGATCCGAGGGCCCCATCGGCGTCGCGAACCGCACGTCGCCGTTGGCGGCCACCACGCTCAGGCTGCCCGGGAAGTAGCCTGAAGCACTATTGGTCGTGGCATTACCCTGCTGGTCGCCCTGAAGCGGCATCACGTCGCCGCCTGCGGTGAACAAGCGAATGCCCGACGTCGGCGTCCAGAGCGTGAATTGCGTGGCACCGCCCTTGCCGATCGCCCCGGCGCTGTTCGTGAAGTAAGCACCGTCGATGACCGGATTCGTCTGCATGCCCGCGTCGCCCACACCACCGATCACGAGATCGCCGCGCGTGGTCACGCTCACGGTGCCGTCGCCCGGAATGATCGTCGGGCCGCGCGTCTGCGTGACCCCCTTGATAACGGTCACATCCATCGCACGCGGATCGAAACTCTTCCAGTAGCTGCCGTTGCCAAACGCCGCGGTCGCACCCACCGAACCAGCATCGATCGTTGTGTTCCCGCGCAAATCGGTGACCGAGCCGAAATAGTCCGACACCGCGTCGGACCGCCCCGTCGACGGGCGCCCGTTGAGCATGCCGCCGACCTTCACCGTCAGATCGCCGCCGCCCGTCTGCACAATGGTGCCGTCGGCCAGCACACGGCCAGTCGATGCCACCGCCAGATCGAGCCCGGGCGAAATCGTCGCGCTATTCGCCGACATTACCCCAGCGTTGCGGCCTGCGATCACGCTCAGATTGCCGCCGCCGAGTGTGCCGATCCCTTGAAAGCCGACAAGTCTCGGCACACGGTCCCACTGACTCATGACCGCCATCGAACCGAAATTGATACCCCATGCGCCCAGATCGCTGGTCGCCCCGCTGCCGCCCTGACGCCACAGCCAGTTCGCCGTGTAGTTGCTGTCGTCGTATCGCTGACTGTTGTCGGCAATCTGGATGTTGCCGGTGATGTCCTGCTGTGCAGAGATCAGCACGTCGCCGCCGTGCTCCGGATACCAGACATGAAGGCCGCCGCCGCTCGCCGCACCCGGCAGGTCGTACGGGTTCGAACCGTCGGCGGCAAGTACCGGCGCGGAGGCAGTGCCCGCCGTGTAGACGCCATACGGCGTGGCTTCGCTGAAGCTGCCGCCCGCCAGAATATCGAGCGTGCCCGTACCGGTACGCAGCACGCTGAAATACTTGCCGGCGAGAGAACTGTTGTACGACGGATCGCTCAGCGTGACGTTACCTTGTCCGGCCAGCGCCCGCGTGCTCTGGCGTGCGCGTTGGTCCGCCGACGTGAGGTCGGCACCGCCCACCAGCCGGATCGACGCCGAGCGCGAGCCAGCGGCGAGCATGGTCGCCTGCGACGATGTCGCCGGGCTGGGTGCGACGGCCGGGCTGCTCATCGCATAGAGCTGCGGCAGGTTGCTCGCGTCGAACCCAAAACCGTAACTGTTCTGCGCACTGATCGTCGTGCCTGCGGGAATGGTATCGCCCGGGTTGTACGACACGCCGTTGCTGTCGACATACGGCCCCCACCAATTCTGCGTCCACCAGTTGTAAAAGGCGGTATTGGGCACGGTCCATGCCGTGGCGAAATAGACGTCGCTCGTCTCGTTGAACCAGTACGTGAACGCATGACTGCCATCGCTGCCCGTTTGTTTCGCAAACCCGCTTGCCGTCGTCACGTCGATCAGCGAGTACGTGGCCGGTGCGCCGCTCGATGCTTGGAACCCGTCGGAAATGCTGCCCTTGACCGTCAGGTTGCCGCCCGCACGCACGACCAGCGCCATCGGCTCACCCGCGCCGTAGGTCGGAGAATTCGGATCCCGGTCTGCCCCCGGTCCATAGCGGTACTTCGACAGATCGATGTCTCCAATCGTCGAGAGATCACCCACAGAAGCGATCTGCACGCCCGGTCGCAGGTGGTAGGTGCTGCCATACGCCGACAGACCCACCGTGCGCGCCGAGAGGGCGCCATTGCCGGCCGCGGCGTTCATGAAGGTCTGGCTGGCGGCGTCGTAAGTGTCGAGCGTTCCCTGCGAAATGGTGCTGCCGCCCGGCAGGTTGTACGTCCAGACACCGTTGAGCGCGATGCTCTGCGCACCGCGAATCGTGAGCGGGCCCGGGGCGTTGATCGCGATATCGCCCGACGTCTCGCCCGTGCGCATCGCGTTGAGGACGATGTCCCCGTACGCGCGGCCGTCCGGTGTGCTCAGGTCGAGCGTTGCGCCCGGCGAGAGCGTCAGGGTGCCGCCAGCGGCGCTCAGCTCGATATGGCCCCGGTTCTTCGCCTCGATGGGCGCACCGTAGCTGTCGACCTGCAACGTCTTACCGTGTACATCGAGCACGGCGCTACCGCCCAACGTGAGCCCATTGCCCGCCGACAGGCGGATCGTGCCCGGCGACGTCCCCGACGCGTCGATCGTGCCGTTTACCGTCAGGCTGCCGGCGTCCACCGAGATGCCGACGTTGTGCGCCCTCACCCCGTCGCCGACCACGAGATCGCCCTGCTTCTGGACGAAGCTGCGGCCGTCGAAGAAACCGCCCTGATTGAGCGAGGCATTCAACCCGGCAAAGTCGGCAAACGTGCCCGCAGACGCATTGAAATCGCCACTGAGGAATCCCGGGTTCGCGCTGCCGCGCAGTGTGCCGCCGAGCGTCAGCGTTCCCTGACTGGCGTTCATCGTCACTTCGCCTGCGTTGGCGTTCTGCGCCGACACATCGAGCGTGGCGCCCGCCGCCTGCGAGAGGCTGCCCTGCGCGCTGGAGAAGATCGCCGTACCGCCGAAACCGTAGACGGTGGCGTTCTGAATCTGTACCGGTTGCCCGCTCAGATCGATGCGGCTGTTGCCGTCGAGCATGATGTCGTGCGTGGCATCCACGACGAGCTTGCCGCTCGGGAGCAGTACGGTGCTGCCAATGCGAACACTGTCGCCGGTGAGATCGATTTCCGCCCCGGCAATGGTGGACGTCGCCGCGCTCGGCGCGCCCCCTTGCGGAGCGACGATGTTCAACGCCCCGGCAGTCGCATAGCGCATGATCGACTTCGGCGAGCCGGTCACGAGCGGTGTGACGAGGGTGAGATTGCCGCCCGTGCCGCTCTGTCCGAAAACATCGCCGCTCTGTGTGCTCGGCGCCTGATAAACGAAGAGCGCGCTATTCCCCGCAGAGACGATCCGGTCGCTCACAGTCAGGTCGACGTTGTTGAAACCATAGATCGTGCGCGTCACGTTCGTCGCGTCGGTCGACACGTACGTGCCGAGGTCGATCTCTTTCGCCACAAGGCTCAGGCTGCCCATTCCCGTGCCCGGGCCACCGGCAGCAATGGTAGGTGCGCTCGTGCCTGATACACCGTTCCATGTGATCTGGTCGGCAGCGATCGTCACGTGATCGCCCGACGCGCCATAGCCATAGATGGCTGGGGCCTTGAGCACCAGATTGACGCCCGATCCACGGGCATCGAGTCCGCTGTTGCCGAACACGTTGATCGCGCCTGCCGCGCCCAGTGTGAGCTTTTGCAACGCGGGCGCTCCGCTAGACGGATCGCCTTGCAACAACGTCGTCAGCATCGCCTGATTGAAAAGCACGCCCGCGGGATTCCCGGCGGCTGCCACTTGCGCCGCGTCGCCGACGTTTAACGACCCCACGGCCAGCAGGATATTGCGTGCGCCAAAACGTGCGCTCGGATCGAGCGTCGACGCACCATTGGTCGAGAAGGCCAGCGTGCCCTCCGCGAACAGGCCCGAGCCGCTGCCAATGCTGATGGTGCCGGTGCTGCTCTGTGAGCCAGAGAACTCGACGTCGCCGTTAGACAGACCGAGCACCGTATAGCTGGACGTGTACGGCGCCCCGGTCGATGCCGTGTCGAACGGCGCCGTGCCCTTGCCGATGGTGCTTAACGTCACGTTGGTGCCCACGCTCACGTTGTTGCCCACGAGAAAGATCTCGCCGGCCGAGAGGTTGACGCCGTCGCGAACGTAGAGATCCGCAGGCGCGCCGCCACTGGTCGCGAACATGAAGTAGCCAGTGTTGGACAGGAATGCCGGATAGCCATTGATACTCAGACGCGGGGCCCCCATGGCGGTCAAGTCACCGGCGGCCACCGACACGCCCGCAAACGCTGCCGTGCGGGTGCCCGTGGTGATTTCACCGACCTGCTCCACCGCCGCCTGCCCGGCGATTCCCCCGGGCGCAGCATTGAATCGTGCCGTACCGTCGAAGGTGAAGACCGACCCCGTCGGTATCGTCGCGGGCGTCGCGGGCATCGTCAGCACCACGTCGAGTGCCTTGCCGTCGCGCGGCAGCATCGGCGTCAATCCGCCAAACTGCGCCGCCTGACTCGTCAGGAAGTCGCTGTAGCTCTGCTCGTTGAATTGCGAATACTTGCGCACCGCCGTGCCGGGCGTCACCAGCAACGTCGACGGCAACTGACTGCGCACCGAGGTGTTGGCGATGCCGGTATAGCCGGCGACCAGATAGGTGCCGTTGCCCGCCGCCGTCGCGCTCGTCGGAAGATTCTGCCCGGTGCCGCCGATCTCGACCCGGTAAGCCCCCGGCAGCAGCGCATAGTTCGACGGCAGTAGCGTGTACGTGCCTGCGGGCAGGCCCGGTACGCCATCGCCGATAGTGATGCGTTGCCCGACGGCCGGATCGCCCGCCCCGTTCTCCGGCGAGACGGGTGCATATGCCGACGCGTAGCCGGGCACGATGGCATAGACCTTGTCGCCCGCTTTGCTGAGCGTCATGGTCGGGTTGGCGTTGACGAGCGGCGTGGTCAGCACATTGACCGACCCACCGCGCCCGGAGACGAATCCCGCACCGGTGAGTGAGCCCCCGCCAGAGAGGTCCAGCACCGCGCCACTGTCGACGTTGATCGAACTGCCCCGGATGCGAATGCCGGACCCGATGCCGTAGCCCCCGAACGTGAAGCCCCCGGCCACTACCGTCGACGCGGCGTTGAGGGCCGCGCCGTTGTAGTTGTAGGTCACACCGTCGAACGTGCCGCCGTAGGGCATGGTCAGACTGTCGGTCGAAACCGATGTCACGCTGCCCGGCAGAAAATCGATTTGCTGAGGGAGGATCGCTCCCCCTCGCCCCGACGCCATGAGTTGGCCGACAAAGATTTTGCCGAACGGGGCGCGCAGAACGCCGCCTTGTTCGATGGTCGGCGCAGTCATCATCAGCGTGCCGAACACGGACATCGGCTGATCCGGCAAGGTGTCGGTCGTGCGGCCGAACCGGATCGTACCGTTGTAGTTCGGGTTGCTGTTGGCCGCCGTGATACTCGCAACGGCCCCTGTGCCCGGATACACCTGCGCAGCTTGGAAATCGAAGTCCCACGATGTGACAAGCGAAGTGCCTGAGTCCAGCGACGGCGTCGGCAGGAACCGGATATCGCCCTGACTGACGAAACGCGCCGTGCGAAAGCCTGCGGCAGGCGTCGATACCCACTGATACGACGCATCCAGGTACCGGGTATTGGCCGAGAACGATATCGGCCCCTGGAAATCGATGAGATTGGCATCGACCTCGAACGTCGCCGTCGTGGGCACATTCGTCGTATCGGGGTTGCCGATGGAGCCGGTGCGGTAACCGTCCTGATAGATCGCCGGTGTGCCCGAGAGGCTCACATAAGGTGCGGCGATGCGCACGCTGTTGCTGGTGGCTGGCTGCGTGCCCGCGAACGGCGCGGACGACGTGATGGCATTTGCCATGAGCTTCACACTCTTGTCGAGCGAAAGCGTCACGTCCCCTTTGAAAATCAGGTAGTCGGTGGTGAGCAGCGACGCGGAACTGAAACCGCCGTCCTTGATCTGATCGGCGCTCACCGTGGCATAACCGAACGGCAGTGCCGCCAACGATTGCGGACCGGCGAGGACGACAGGCGTGCTGCGTGCCTGCGTCACCGTGAATTGGCTCGCCACCAGCGCCCTGTCGGGAATCGCGTTCGATCTGTCTTGGAACGTTGGCGTAAGCAGCGAGAGCGACAGATCGCCACCGGACGCCCCCGCACCACCGGACTTCGCATGCAAGTTGCCGTCGACCAGCAGCCCGCTGGTCGAGGCGAGCGAAATGGCCCCGCCGTTAGAGACGCGCATCATGCTGCCCGCCGCATTCGACGGCTGGCCGGACACGGTCGCCGTATTGACGGAGACGGCGGTGCCGTCGGCGTTCAACGCCGCCCCCGGGCGCACGATCACGAACGACGGCCCACCGTTGAGCGCAATGCTGCCGCCATCGAGTACCGTGCCGTAAGTGCGGCCCGAGGCGTCGGTCGCCGTGTAGCCGAAGCCCGAGACGTCGAGACTGGCGGTCGGTCCAAGCCAGATCGCCCAGCCGAGGTTGTTGCCCGAGTTGTCGAAATTGCGCGCCGAGGGCAGCACGTTGTCGGCTTCGCTTGTGAGGGCGATCTTGCCGCCGTGAGCTACCAGACTGCCGTCGACCGTGATCTTGCTGAACGAATCGAGCGTGATGCTCTGCCCCGGATCGACGACGATCGACGCGCCCTTCGAGATCGAGACTTCCGAGCCGGTCGGATTGCCCTGATAGTCGCGCCCGAGCGAGCGAAGTGCGATGCTCGCCCCACCGCGTTGCGTGAGCGTGTCGGTCTGCGCGTTCTCGGCAAAGAGCGGCGGCAACACCAGATCCATCACCTTGGACGGATCGCTGCCGGTGCGTGCATTCACGCTGGCCGCATTGAAGCGATAGACGGGCATGGTCGGCGCGAGCGTCACGCCGTTGTCCACCCGCACGCCCTGACCGCCGTTGATGTCGTAGCTGGCAAAGCCCGCGTTGAAGAACGTCGCGCCGCCGGTCGAACCGCCCGCGTTGAATACCGGCACCGGCAACACAGCAACGTCCTGAGAGAAAACCGTGCCTGCGGGCACGATGGCACCGGCCGGATACGTCACCGCCACACTGCTGACGGTGCCTGCCGTGTAGACCACCTTGTACGGCAATACCGGCAAGGGCGACGTGAAGACATTCGACGGAATCACCGTGCCGGTGGGAATCGTTCCGGTGAAGCCGAAGACATCTTTGCCGGCAGGCACGGTCTGGCCCGTGGACCAGTAGTCGTATCCGAACTGTCCGGGCGGACGCCGCGTCATGAGCGTGACACCCGCGGGCACCACCCAAGCGGCACCGGTAATCACGCCAGTGAAGCCGCTGTCCACGTCGATGGGGGCCGGCGTCGGTACGTCGAACACGAGCCTGAGGTGCATGTCGACCGTCGAGAACGGCAGCGGTGTGCCGGCAGGCACGGTGTACGGCTGCGCGAGCTTCACCGAGACATTGGCCGACGTGCCTGCCGCCAGCGTGCCGCCCGACAGGCTCGCGTTGTTGCCGATCAGGATGCCGTCCGGCGTGGAGATGGTGAGCTTGCCGCCGCCGTTCACGCCATACGCCACAATCTGACCGTTCAGATCGAGCGCGCCCACGGTAATGGGGTGATTGCTCGCCGAATCGCCTGCAATCAGCGTCACGTTGCCGCCTGTGCCGCCGCGCGTCTTGCCGTTCGCCAGAATCGCGCCGCCCGACGACACGTCGATCCCACTGCCGTCGGCAATCGTCACGTCACCCGTCGCATCGAACGTCACATTGCCGCCGTTCAGGAACGCCGCACCCGACATCGCGCCGGGCTCGGTCGTGCCGTTGATCCACAGCCCCCGTGTGTCGATCTTCGCGCCGGAGGCCAGCGTGAGGCTCGACGTATCGTCCGGGCGCATCAATGCGACGGGATACAGATTGCCTGCCTGATTGAACAGGTTCGAGATGTTGACGGTGCCACTCGGCACGGTGACATTGCCGCTGATGTCGACTTGCGGCGCCACCAGATTCAGGCGGCCGCCATTGGCCAGCCGTAGGTCGCCGTTGACGGCGATGTCGTCACGCGTCACGAGATCGATCTCGCTGAGGCCATAACCGTTCAGGCGTGCCGCGTCGATCCAGACCGTGTTCTTGCGGGCGGCGTCGATTGCATCACCGACCTTCATGGCTGACGTGATGTCGTCGATGGCACCGATCACGACATCGCTCGCGAAGGCATCGGTGCGTCCCACACCGGTGTACTGGCCAAGCGAGAACGAGCCGCTACGCGCCACCGCAAACTGACTGAGCGAATAGCCGTCGGTGAGGCCCGCCGGACGCGCCTGCGTCTGCACCGGCCCCGTGTACACGTTCGAGATCACATTGCCTTCGAGCACTGCGGTAGGCGCAGAGATCGTCAGGCGGCCCGCGTCGCGCCCGACGGTGTAGCCGTTTTGCAGCAGGCGTTGCGGCGCGATCAGCGGGTTTGCGTAGCTCTCCGTCGCCGTGGTGCCCCAGCGCGGGTGCTCCACGCTAAACCCGGTGTACACCCCCGTGTAAATCAGGTTCGCGGGCGCGGTATTGACGTTGTAAATCTGACCGTCCGAGCCTTTGAGCCACGACTGGTTCAGATACCCCGTTTGCACATTCAACGAGCCGCCCGAGAGATTGATAGACGCGCCCGTCTGCGTCACCACCTCGGTGCCACCCAGCGTCACCGTGCCGCCCTGTGCCGCCCACTCGCCGATGCCGTGCGCCACGTTCGACAGATAGCCGCCCACTTCAAGCAGGCCGCCGCCCGTGTACCAGCGCTGGTTGGCATAGCCACCGACCGAGGCCGGCACGTAGATCAACCGGCGGCGGTCGATGTACACGTTCGCGTTGTTCAGCGCAGTGTTGTCGCGGTTGCCCGGTGCGTCGCGCTGTTCGTTGCCCTGCACGTTCACTTTGACGTTGTTGCTGTCCATCGACAACGACACACCGACTGCGCCCGACACATCGAGTTGTGCCCCCGTGCCGACAAAGCTGCGGTTCGTCGCGCTTACGGCGATCTGACCGCCCGTGGCAAGCGTCAGCGAATTTCCCTGAAATTCGACATTGCCGCCACTCACGATCTCCACACGCGATTGATCGCGGCGGTCAGACAGTTTCGACAGGTTGTCGAACAATCCCGTCGAGGCGCCCGCGCGCAGCAAATCCTGTGCGGCGGCGTCTTGAATCATGGCCGCGCGTTGGCTGTCGAGCGCCGTCGCACCGTTATCGCCGATGAGCACCGACGTGAGCGCACCACTGCCCATCGTCACCTTGCCCAGCGTGTCGCTCGCCGAGTTCAGCAGGTGAATCGTGCCGCGCGTGTTCACCGTCGTCGTCGCGACTGCCACGCCCAGTTGCTGCACGTCCCGGCCCGCCATCGTCACGTCGCCCTCCGGCGCCATCAGCAAGCCCGTGTTCACGACCTTGCCTGCCGTGCTTTGCGCCACAAACTGCGGCGAGACTTCGTTACCGCGCGTCGTCGATGCCGTATTCGCATCGGTGCCCACGCCCTTGCGGATTACAAAGCTGTCGCCCGCAGCCATCGCCACCTGCCCTTGCGGCGTGGTGATCGCCCCCGCGTTGCTCACTTCCTTGCCCAGCAGCAGCACGTACCCGCCCCCCTGCGTGACCGACGTCGGGGTGCGCGTGGCGATCGTGGCCCCGGCTTGTACTTCGACCTTGCCCAGTGCATCGGTGAAACTCGGTGTCGTACCGTTTGCGCCATAGAGACCGCTCGTGAACTGCGCATCGCTCATGCGCGCTGCTGCCACCACGAGGTTGCGCGTATCGACCTGACTCGTGCCACCGAAGATCACACCGTTGCGGTTCAGAATCAGCACCGTACCGTCGCCGTGAAGCTGGCCCTGAATCTGGCTCGGACGCGCCTGCGGATCGTTCACTCGGTTGAGCACTGCCCAGTCGCTTTGCTGCTGGAAGTTCACCGACGTGTTGCGCCCGACGTTGAACGTCTCCCAGTTCAAGATCGCCTTGTCGGCAGTCTGCTGAATGTTGACGTTGGTTTTGCCGCCCGTCGCGGTCTGTGTGGGCGCGTTGGCATTGATCCAGCCTTTGGTGAGGCTGTTGGTATCGACCTTGAGACCACCCTCCGACAAGCCGTCGGGAATCGTAGCGTCCGTGTTTGCCGCTGCTGCGCGCGCAGTCGCCTGCGCGGCCTGCATCGCGGCGATGCTTTGTGCTGCCGTGCTCAGATTGGCAATCGACGTCTGCAACTGCGCATTGGCCTGTTGCTGCTGTGCCGACGGGTCCATGAGCGAGCTCACCGGCGCACCGTTGGGCAGGCGTCCTGTCTGCGTGGCGGTCGCCTGCGCGGCACCGCGTGCACCAAACCACGCGTTGCTGAAGGCTTGCTGCGCGTGCGCGGCGGAAGAGGCGGACGAGGCCAGCAACGTGAGCGCCGCCGCCTGAACCAACGGTTTGCGATGCAGGTTGAGGATCACACGGCCAAGGCGTCGGCGCGGTTGCGCACGTCGCAAATCACGGTCTTGTGAGCCAGAAGAAGCAGGAAGAAGCGTCGGTTGCGAGTTCGATGGCATGTCGGGTTTGCAGTGGCAATCGGTTAGCAGACGCCCTCCCGTTCACGGGGACAAGCGCCCTTCCCTGTGATGACGACGCTCGTCGCCCAATCCCGCAAACCTCACGCGAACTTTTTGCGTTCGCTCACCCAAACAAGCTCACCCCACCAACACGATACCGCCCGGCAAGTGCGTCACCCGGGCACCGAGCACCTCTTGAATCTGCGCGAAGATTTCGCCGAGACGGTCGATTCGGTAGCGTCCGCTCAGACGGCTTTGCGCCAGCCGGTTGTCGAACACCACCACACGCCCGTTGCGATAACGATTGATCTCGTCCGCGACTTGCACGAGCGGCGTATCGCGGAACACGAGCACGCCGTTGCGCCATGCCGACGTCGCCGTGGTGTCCACCGATGTCACCGCACCGAGACGCTGCCCTTCGTATGTCACCTGCTGCTGCGCGGCGAGCGCCACGCGCTGGCTGCCCAGCGACACACCGACATTGCCCGAGACGCAGGTCACGCAGACCTGCGAAGCCAGATGCCGAACTTCGAAATTCGCCCGGGTGCCCGTCACGCGTCCCTTACCGGCTTCGACCACGAACGCTGCCGCGTTGCCGGCGCTCCCGGTGTTATCCACGGCAATCTCGCCATCTAGCAGATCCACGCCTTGGTGCGGGCCCGCGCCGGTCAGCATGGCAATGCTCGTGCGCGTGTTCAGGTCGAGCGTCACCCCCTCGCCCATGGCAATCTGGCGCTGCTCTCCCGTGGCCGTGCGGTAGTCGGCACCGGCCATGGCGGTCATGCTGCCCCAGAAGCCCGCCGGCGCGACGACGGCCGCGCCCACCCCGGCGGCGGACGCCAGCGCTCCGCCCAAAAACCATCGGCGGCTCATGCGCGTCATGCGCGGCGAGTGCGTCGCGGCCGATGCCGCCCGCGCACGCACCATCTCTCCCGCTGGACCAAGGTCGCGCCACAGGCGTCGTGCTTCGGCAAACGCGCTCGCATGCGCGGGACTCGCCTCGCACCAGCGCTGAAGCGCCTGCGCGTCGGCAACGGTCGCCTCACCGGACGTGAGCCGTCGCACCCACGCGTGGGCGTCCTGCTGCAAGGCGCGCGGGGTGGCGGGCCGGGTAGAAGTGTCGGGTGCTGCCTTCATGTGCGATGTGTCTGCCAATCCTCTGCCAGCGGTCTGCCCTCGCTCTGCCGCCTCGGGGGCGACCGAATTACGGCGCGTCATAATGACATGACGGATAAAGCCGCGGAAAACCGCAAAATTTTTCAATATTTTTTTGCGCCGTCGCACGATTGTCATGTTTCCGTGCCGTGGCGCGCGTCGCTACCTGTCCATGTGTTCCAAGAAGAATTCCTGCGCCCGCTTGAGTTCGAGTTCCACGAGCCGAAGCGAGATGCCGAAGCGCTCCGCCACTTCGCGCTGCGCGAGTCCGTCGAGGCGAACCGCGAGCAGAATCTCGCGGCGGCGCGCAGGCATACACTCTAACAAGCGGGCCAGTTCGCCCAACTCGGATTGCGCCTCGGCAATCTGATCCGGCCCGGGTGCCGGACTCACAAGATCGAACATGGTTTCGATCTCACCGGTGCTAAGCCGCCGGTCTTCCGCACGCTGCTTGTCAATCGCCGCGTGGTACGCCATGCGATACAGATAGGCGCCGGGATTTCGCACCGAATCGATGTTCTCGTTGTTCTCCAGACGCAGCCAAGTGTCCTGTAGCGCATCGCCCGCCAGATCGGACGAGCCGAGCTTGCGCGAAAGCAACGTCTTCAATTGTCCGTAGCGCTGAACCAGCAATTCGCGGAGGGTAGCGCGGCTGCTATCGGCCATGCGATCTCCCCGGCCTCGGGACATCCGTCGCCGTGTCGCTGTCACAGCCCCAGTTACGCCCGGAGGCGCGGGGCTGCACCACGAACGTAAAGGGCTGCGCCAGCGCAGGCGGCGCAGGCTCGCCCACGCTCGCCCCCTGAAGTGCGCTCACGACCGCCGCGTCGGTGGCCGGATCGCCGCTGGACCCGAGCAGTGCCACCGGCCCGATCACACCACTCGTGCCGACCCATAGCCGGAAGGCGACGCGGCGCGCGCCCTGCGCCAGAAGCGGCTGCGCACAGAATGCGTCGTGCACGCGAGTTTGTATCAGTCCGAAGTAGCGGCGCGCGGCCGCCGGATCGAATGCGGCATCGCCATCGGTGTCGGGGCTGTTTGTGCGACCGGCGACCAGCGTCACCGACTTCGGTCCCGTGTAGCGGGCCACGAGACCGCTGCCGTCGAGCAATCGGGAGAGTGCTGCGCGTGCGCTCATGTCACCTTGCACCGGCGTGGAGACACGTCCCGCGGTGAGCGAGCTGTCGTAGAGCAGCGAGACGTCGGCGAAGGCGCCGTAGGATTCCAACGCGGATGGCAGCGACTGCGACGGGATGTCGAACCGCAGCAGCGCCTCACCCGATGCGTCGGTATCGACGTCGATACCGGCGACGATGCCGGCAACGGCAGTCGTCGCCCAGACACGGGCAGGGCAAGCGCTAATGCTGATCATCGCGAGACACAGTAGCAATATCGACCGCGGAACGCTTGTCGCTATGGTTCTGAGCATGTCCGCTTCGTTGGGCGCACAACGGGCCCGGGCCGATAGCGGCCGCTATGGGTAGCGTGCGGAATAGAAGTCATCGCGCAGGCTAGCAGTCCGATATGAATTATTTGTTACATCGGCTGGCTATCAACACAGGGCGGTATCGTGGCACGCCGTGCCGGGCGACGCTCGTTGCGAATACCGCCGTGCGCCGTACGTCCCGTGCGCATTGCGCAGTAGTCGAGTGTCTGGCGCAGGAGCGTGTCGACCTTTCGCAGCGAAAGCCCGTAGCGCGCCGCCACCTCCTCGCGCGTGAGGTCGTCGATGCGCAGCTCTACGAGCACACGCCGGTGGTGACCCGACATATCCTCCAGTGCGCGGGCCAGCGCCGCCAACTCGGAACGGGCATCGGCCACGGCTTCCGGCCCGGGACCGCGATCGGGCACGATGTCGAAGAAGTCGTTCTCGTCAGTGACGGAGGTCCACAGCCGCCGCCCGCGCATCTGGTCGACGGCGAGGTTGTAGGCCATGCGGTAAACGTAGGTCTCTGCGCTGCGAATGGCGTCGGGCAGCATGGCGCTGCCCAAACGCACCCAAGCTTCGTGCAGACTGTCGCTCGCGGTATCGGAGCAGCCGAGGCGCCGCGACAGACGGCTGAGCAGCCGGTCGTAGTTCGACGTCAGGCACTCGCGTAGCTGCGCACCGGCGGGATTCTCCCGGCCGGATTCACCGTTGTGGCGATGCTCTGCCGCCACATCCGTGACCGCCCCGACCTCCCCAGCCTCCCCGGGTTGACCTAATTCGTACCCGGTGCTCATTTCCACGGCAGCCGCTCCCGTAGACCGGCTTCTCCCCGCTTGCCTTGCGCGAACATTGTGTGCCCCCGTTACCGATGAACGTTTCGCTCTGCCATTGACTACGGCTTCAATGACAAGACGATTGGCGACGGGGAAAACCGCACACTATTTTGTAACGCGGGGGGACCGGCCGCGGGCGGAGCGCGACCGACCGCCTTTCAGGCCTTAGTGGGTGGCGGCGTACGGCGCAATCTTATAGCCCACACCTTCCAACGCCGTGCGTACCGCGCTGGCCATCCCGATGGCGTTGGGGCTGTCGCCATGAACGCACACGGTGTCAATCGCCACGTTAAGTCGCTTGCCGCTTTCCGCGATGATGCAACCCTCGGTCACCATGGCAAGCACATGCTTTGCCGATTGATCGGGGTCGTGAATCACGGCACCGGGTAATTTCCGCGACTTGAGTTTGAAGTCGTCGGTGTAAGCACGGTCGGCATAAATCTCGGAAATGACACGCAGGTCGCTCTGCATACCGACACGCCACAACGTGGTCGCAGCCATGGTCGACAGGATGAGTTCCGGATTCAGCTTGCGAATGGCGTTGATAAAAATCTCTGCCGCATCTTCATCGTCTGCCACCAGATGCCCCATCGCGCCATGCGCTTTCACGTGAGTCAGGCGATGCCCGGCCGCCTTGGCCATCGCATCGGCAGCGCCGATTTGATAAACAAAATACGCCTCGAGCTCTTTGGCGCTCATGTCCATATGGCGGCGGCCAAAGCCGACCAGATCGGGATAGCCCGGATGCGCGCCAACGGCAACGTTTCGCTCCTTTGCGGCAGCACACAGCGTTGCCATGATCAACGGGTCGCCGGCGTGAAAACCACACGCCATATTGGCCGTAGAGGCAATGGACAGCATCTCCAAGTCATCACCAATGGTGTACGACCCGAAGCCCTCCCCCATATCTGAATTGATGTCGATCGTCTTCATAGTGGACCTTAGTCTTCGAGGTTATCTTGCGCCGTCTCACGCATGGTAAAGAACACAATCAGTGCGCACACTGCGGTTGCCATGACGAAATAGGCGGGCGACGTCTTGTCACCGGTCTGCTGAACCAGCCATGTGGAAATGTAGGGCGTCGATGCGCCCCCCAAGATGGCCCCAAGGTTAAAGCCTACGGATACGCCGGTGTAACGCACATGCGTCGGGAACAACTCCCCATACAACGGATAGCCGACGGCCTGAACCATGGCAAAGGCAAAGAATTCGAGCAAGACGGCCGCAATTGCCAGATTGAAATCCCCTTGCGACGTCATCCACAGCGCCAGCGGTGTGAAAACAACGTAAGCCACATACCCGGCAATCAGCACCGGACGGCGCCCGACCGAATCAGACAGCCGGCCGAAGAATGGCATCAGAAGCGCGGACAAAATGGGGCCTGCCGCCATCAGCCAATACACCATCTGACTGGGGTAATTCATCACCTTGGTCAGGTGAATGTTGAAATACACGAGACCAAGGTAGGCGCAGGCGTTCTGCGCGGTTGCGATGACCACGACGCGGAACAACGACTTCCCGTGGTTCGAGATGACGTCGCTAAGCGGTGCCTTCTCCGGCGCGTGGCTTTTCTGGGCGCTCTTGAATTTCGGCGACTCTTCAAGATGCTGACGTGCCCACACGGTCAGCAGAATCAGCGGGAAGCAAAGCAGGAACGGAATACGCCAGCCCCACTCACGCATGTCGTCGGCGCCGAGAACGAGGCCGACAATACCGGCCACCAACGCTGCGCTGCCGGTACCGATACCGACGCCCGCCGGGTTGAATGAGCCGAACATACCGCGGCGGTTCGCCGGTGCCACTTCGGCAATATAGGTGACGGCACCGCTGACTTCACCGCCCGCGAAGAAGCCTTGGATCACACGGCACACGAGCAGCAGAATCGGTGCCCAGATACCCGCAGTGGCGTAGGTCGGCAGCAGACCAACGCAGGCGCTGGCTGCCCCCATCCCCAAAACGGTTGTCAGCAGCGTTTTTTTGCGGCCGAAGCGGTCACCCAGCCAGCCAAAAAAGACGCCACCCAGCGGTCGAACGAAAAACGCGCTGGCGAAGATGCCAAGCGTTCCCAGCAAGGCATCCAGTCCGTCCGTGGTCGGGAAAAAGTGACCGCTCATCATCACGGCCAGCACGCCATAAAGCGCGAAGTCGAAGTACTCGACCGCCGACCCCATGGACGCGATGATCGATACACGCCAGGGCGACAGCTTCTCGCCGCCGGTAACGGTAACGGTGCCAGCGCCGGCACCGGTGCTTGGCTGCGCCGGCAGTCCTTTTTGCGTTCCTACTGTAGACGTTTCCATTCTTTTCCCTTCATCTCCATATGCCTGCGCGGTCGCTTTTGAAAGCCACCGCCCTCCCCCTTATTGCCTGTCTACTGCCTGCCGCCGGTCATCAGGAATTACAGGGGCCTGTTGACGACGACGGACATCAACACATCGCCAAATCCGGTCAACGCGCCATCCGGTTTTTTGATTTCTGAAATTTGCCCGGCAAACGGTGCTTCAACCGCGCTCAGGACCTCACCGATTTGCAGAAAGCCGATGATTTCCCCGGTCTCGACCTGACGCCCCGCCACCGCCGATGGGTTGCTATCCAAGGGATGCTTGTGCACGAAGCGCCCCGTCGCCTGCGCCGTAAAGCCCGGCATCTGCGCTGCGCCGTCCGGTGTTAGTGCCGGGGCTGCCTCAACGCTCACGACTGGCGCGGCGTCTTTCTTCAGTACGAGACGAATGCTCTGGTCCTTGTAATCGAGTTCACTCTGATTGGAAGTCGAGAACCAGCGCATTAATTCGACGGCGAAATCAACGTTCATTGCTGCCCTCCTCGCTTGGCGCGGCTTCCCAACCACTTCTCAAGGAAGTGAATATTGAAACCGCCGTCGACCACATCCCCCAGCGCCAAGACTTCTTTGTGAAGGCCAATGTTCGTTTCGATGCCGTCAATCACCATCTCATCCAAGGCCAGACGCATACGGGAAATGGCTTGCTCGCGGTCTTTTCCATAAGCAATCAGCTTCGCAACCAGAGAGTCGTAGTTCGGCGGGACTGTGTAGCCGGAGAACAAGTGCGAATCGACGCGAATACCGGGGCCGCCGGGCGGCAGCCACGCTGTCACGGTGCCCGGCGAAGGGATGAAGTTCCATGAGTTCTCGGCGTTGATCCGGCATTCGATGGCATGGCCTGCAAAGACCACATCCTTCTGGTCGATCGACAACGGGAAGCCCATCGCAATCCGGATTTGCTCCGCCACGATATCCACCCCGGTGACCATCTCAGTGACCGGATGCTCGACCTGAACGCGGGTGTTCATCTCGATGAAGAAGAACGCCCCATCTTCGTAGAGAAATTCAAACGTGCCCGCACCGCGATAGCCGATCTGACGGCAGGCCTCGACGCAGCGCTCACCAATGGCGGCAATCGCACGCTCGTGAATCTTCGGTGCAGGCGATTCCTCCAGTACTTTTTGATGGCGTCGCTGCAAAGAACAGTCTCGTGCACCCAGCCAAATCGCGTTGCCGTAGTTATCCGCCAGCACCTGAATTTCGACGTGACGCGGGTGTTGCAGAAAGCGCTCCATGTAGACCGCGGCGTTATTGAACGACCGTTGCGCCTCTTGTTTGGTTAAGGCAACCGACTCGACCAGATCGGCTTCAGTCGTCACGACCCGCATTCCTTTGCCGCCACCGCCCCCCGCCGCCTTGACGATGAGCGGGTATCCCACCTGCGCACCGATGCCGATGATCTCGGCCGCAGCGTCAGGCAACTCGCCCTCAGAACCGGGAACACACGGGACGCCGGCCTTCAACATGGCCTGCTTAGCGCGCACCTTATCGCCCATGCAGCGAATGGCGCTGGACGTCGGACCAATGAACGTCAGTCCGTTTTTCTCAATGCTTTCGGCAAAATCCGCGTTCTCGGCCAGAAAGCCATATCCGGGATGGATTGCCTGCGCGCCGGTGAGCTTGGCTGCCATCAGAATCTCGTTGGGATTCAGATAGCTCGCTTGCGCAGCGGCCGGGCCGATGCAAATCGCCTCGTCAGCCATCGTCACGTGCGGCAACGTCTTGTCGGCCTCTGAAAAGACCGCAACGGTCTTGAGTCCGAGGTGCTTGGCGGCCCGCTGAATGCGCAACGCAATCTCGCCGCGATTCGCGATGAGCACAGTGTCAAACATTGCCGTTCACCTCGATGACGAATAGCGGCGTGCCAACGCTGACGACACCACCGTCTTCTGCAAGAATTTCTTTGACGGTGCCGGCCCAATCGCAGTCGACCTCGTTGAGCATCTTCATCGCCTCGATCAGGCAGAGCTTCTGGCCAACGTCGACCTCGTCGCCGGTCTTGACGAAGGGCGCGTCTCCCGGCGCCGACGCCCGGAAGAAAGTCCCGCTCATCCCGCTCTTTACAGTTCTTGTCGACGCGTCGGTGGCCGCAGGAACGATGGCGGCTGCGGGGGCGGCTGCTGTGGGGGCTGCGACTGTCGCCCCGGCACCCAACGCGTTCTTCTTCAGCCTCAGCGAAAAGTCCGCCGCCTCTATTTCCATTTCGACCAGATGCGTTTTGCTAAAGACCTCAGCAAGCTTCTGAACTTCTTCCAACCGCCGTGACATGCTGGTTTCGGACACGTTATTTCCCTTGATTCAGTCGGGTGCCGCTCAATCGTGGAACGACGCCTCAGACGCGCACCGAGATCAGTTCAATACTGTTCTTCAGTTGATTCATGACCCGGCTTTGCTCCGAGAGCGCCGCCACGGCATCGTCCAACGCCAAGAATTTGAAGCGCAGGCAAACGCCCGCCCGGGCCTGCGCCAAACGCCACAGATCCGACTCGATGACATTGGCGATTTTTGGATATCCACCGCAGGTATTGCCGTCTGCCAACTGGATAATCGGCTGCCCCGATGGCGGCACCTGAACGGTGCCGGGCACAACGCCGTAGGACAGTAGTTCCACCGGCGCTTTCAACTCGAGGCTTTGGCCGCGCAGCCGATAACCCATACGGTTTGATTCCGGCTGAATCGCATACTCAGTGCTGGTGAAAATATCCAGCGCGGATGCCTGAAATAACTCAACCTCGGCCGCCGGCACGCAACGCAACTCAATGACGTTGCTCGACAGACTCGCGAAGTAATCGGTAATCACGCGGGGAGCAACGCCAAAGCCACCGGCACGCTGCGGCTTGCGGCGCGCGCTCACCTGAGCATCGCCGATCGCCAGCTTGTCGCCCCGCTTGAGCCCTCGCCCGTCGACGCCACCGAAGCCAGCGCGGATATCCGTCGACCGTGAGCCCAGCACCTGCGGCGTGTCGATCCCCCCTGCGACAGCCACATAACTTCTGGCGCCGAACTGGGGCGGCTCGATCGTCAGCACTTCGCCGGCGCGGACCCACTGGCTCCAATACGGCGGAAGGCGTTTGTTCCCCACCAACGCTTTGGTGAAAGCCCCCGTTACAGCGACCAGACGATCCTGTTCGAACTTGAGCTTGAAGGGATAGATGGCGACTTCGATGCCCGCGCAGTCCTCTGCGTTACCAACCATCAGATTCGCAATACCCAACGCCAGCGTATCCATCGCGCCACCGACGCTGACGCCGAGTGGCACGGCGGCCTCACGGCCCTTATCGACGACGAGATTCAACGCGCCGTTACTCATGACCTCGATCATGCATTCACCTTTCCAACGTTAAAGCGCACAACGTCGCCGGGCGCGAGCAGACAAGGATGATTCGAATGCGGGTCGAACAACGTCGCCGCGGTATGGCCGAGCGCGTGCCAGCCGCACGGTCCCGCCATTGGGAAGACGGACGCCTGAACGCCGGCGATAACCACGGATCCCTTCGGGAGGCTGACGCGCGGAACGTCGCGGCGCTTCAGGGTCAGCTCAGGCGGAAGCCCGACCATGTAGGCATAGCCGGGCATCGACCCGATGGCCGCGACGATATAGTTGGCTTCGCTATGCAATCGCACCACGTCGGCAACGCTCATTCCCAATTGCTCTGCTACCGGTATCAGGTCGGGTCCCAGCGCGCCGCCGTAATCCACCTGAAACTCGACCGTTTTCCCCTTCACCCCTCTGGGCGAAGCCTGTTCCCAAAGCGCGAGCAACATGTCGCACGCCGCCTTCGGATGCAGTGTCAGCGGATCAAACTTCAACAAGAGGTTGTTCACGCCGAGAATGACTTGACGAACACCGGCGTCGGCATGCGCCTTGCCGCGAAGTGTCGTCGCGAGGTCTAAAAGGCGCTCCTGAATGACGAGGTCGAACGTTCCATTCGACGGGTTCAGCAGTAAGCCACCCGCCCCTGCCATCGAAACCGGCACAGCGCCGTTATCCAGACGACTTGTCCATAACGGTCTCGCCATTGCTCCTGTAGTGCTTTGAGGTAACGTCATAGCTTCCAATTTCGATTCACCGGATGCCTTGGCATCCCTTCTTTCTGCTGGCGATCCGCGAATCATAGGTCGCCGAAAATCACAAAAAAAGCGATATTTAACGATCCGTATATATCTAAAATTCGAATATTTCGTTGACGCTTTTTCGCGTATCTTCGGCACAAACATGCTTCATTCAGACGGTGCGCCAAGCGGCTCTGCGCCCCATTCCCGTAACTTCGAAACGGCAATCAAGGACGACGGATGTTCTCGTTCAAACAGCTTGAAGCGCTTTATTGGATTGGTACGCTTGGCGGCTTCTCACAAGCCGCTCGCAGGTTAAACACCACGCAGTCGGCAATCTCCAAACGCATTCAGGAATTGGAAGAGACCTTCGACACGCCGCTGTTCGACCGGGAGCTTCGACAGGCTCGCCTCAATGAAAAAGGCGAAGAGATGATGATGATTGCGCGGCGTCTGCTGGAGCAGCGAGACGACGCCGTGGAGCAATTCAGCAAGCCCGAAGTCATCGAGCGGCGGCTTCGCATCGGGGTCACCGAGCTCACGGCGATGACGTGGCTTCCGAAATTGGTGCAGTCGATCAACCAGCATTACCCACGTGTGGTGATCGAACCCGAGGTCGACGACAGCACGCACTTGATGGAGAAGCTGCTCAACGACGAGATGGATACCATCATCGTCCCCGATGCGTTCGCCGATCACGGCACGATGGCCATGCCGCTCGCCAGCGTGAAAAACGTCTGGGTTGCCAAACCGGGGCTGGTGACCGATCACAAGCGGCCGCTTCGCATCCACGAGCTGTCGCCGTACACCATCCTGACGCAGGGCAGCAAATCGGGGACAGGGATTATTTACGACCGCTGGATTCGCTCTCACTCCCAGTTCCCGAACCGTTCCATGAGTTGCACGAGCATGGTGGCACTCGTCGGCCTGACCGCCGCCGGCATGGGTATCAGTTACCTGCCTTATCTCCCGTTCAGCTCGCTCATCGATAACGGCGTACTCGAGATTGTTGAAACGACGCCCAAGCTGCCCGACGTCACCTACGTCGCGCTATATCGGGCAGAACGTAAAAGCAGTTTCATTTCCTCGGTATTGCGGCTTGTGCAGGAGTGCTGCGACTTCTCGAATGCCTTCCAAGGGCAGCTCACTACACAGAAAGTCCGCAGCTAACGCGAGAAAGGTGTGCATTTGCCCATAGGCCGGATAGCGGTGCGCGACTATTCTTGCTTTCCATCGAAATCGCATTCTTCAAGTGAAAGCTCAAGCCGTGAAAGTCGTCATTGCACCCGATTCCTTCAAGGAAAGCCTTAGCGCCACCGAAGCCGCCCACGCCATTCGCACCGGTTTCTCGGCAATCTTTCCTCATGCAGAGTTTGTCTTGGTGCCGATCGCGGATGGAGGAGAAGGCACCGTTGCCGCGCTGGTCCGGGCACTGGGCGGCGAATACCGGCTCGAACGCGCGTCCGATCCGCTGGGCCGTCCGGTCGATGCGCAGTACGGTGTCACGCCGGACGGCGTTGCCCTGATCGAAGTTGCGGCAGCCAGCGGCTTGGCGTGCTTGACGCCCGCCGAACGCAATCCGCTGACCGCCTCCAGCCGAGGGACGGGCGAACTGATGCTGGCCGCGCTCGATGCCGGCTTACGCCGCTTTGTCATCGGACTGGGCGGCAGTGCGACCAACGATGCCGGCCAAGGCATTCTCTGTGCGCTGGGCGCCCGTTTCCTCGATGAAAACGGCCATGACATCGCGCCGGGCGGTGCAAGTCTGCGCACCGTCACGCGCGTCGATGTTTCCCGATTGGATAAGCGCCTGCGCGAGTGCGTTATCGAACTGGCATGCGACGTGGACAACCCGCTTTGCGGCGAGACCGGCGCATCGGCCATCTTCGGCCCCCAAAAAGGGGCGACATCTGACCATGTCTCAGTGCTGGACGACGCGCTCAACCACTTTGCCGAGGTGCTCGAACGGGACCTTGGCGTGCCGCCCGGGCTAGCCGCAATCCCCGGTGGCGGCGCCGCCGGCGGCATTGGCGCAACACTGAACGCCGTATTGGGCGCACGTCTGCGGGCCGGGGCCGACATCATCGCTGAGGCCTCTCGTTTGGACGACGCCATCGATGGTGCGTCACTGGTCATTACCGGCGAGGGCCGCGTCGACAGTCAGACCGTTCGTGGCAAAGCCCCCGCCGCCGTAGCACGCATCGCCCGTCAAAAGGGCGTGCCGGTTATCGCGCTGGGCGGCTCAATCGGCGAAATCGGCGAGTCAGGCAGCGACGATGAACTGCTGTACGGCGCCGGCATCCATGCGGTATTCGGCGCGGTGCGCGCGCCCTGCACCATCGAGAACGCATTGCGCCACGCCCATCAAAACCTGCAAGCCAGCGCCCGGAATATCGCGGCGGCAATACGCATTGGCCAGACGTTGACCTGAGCCATAAGCCGAGCCCTTCATGAGACGTCGAATCGATAGCCGACTCGCAGAGCAAATTGTTGCCGAGGCCGCACGTGTGCTGCCGTTCGACGTCAACGTGATGGATGAAACCGGCTCCATTCTTGCGAGCTCCGACTTGAGTCGCATCGGCTCGCTGCACCGCGGGGCGCAAATTGCCCTGAGCAACGGCTGCGATTGGGAAGTCGACTCGGCGATGGCCGCGCGCACACCAAAAGTGAAACCCGGCGTCAATATGCCGCTTCTCGTGAATGGCGAGGTCTGGGGCGCCATTGGGCTGACAGGAGACCCTGACGAGGTTCGCCAGTACGGCAAGCTGATGCAGGTGCTTGCACAGATGATTCTCGAGCGGGAAACGCTAACCGTCGAACTCCGTCGAAACCACCGGCACCGCGAGGATCTGGTGCTTCAACTCATCAACGCTCAACAGACGTTCTCCTCGACGGAACTGGAGAACGCAGCGAATCGGTTCGGCGTCGATCCGACGGCATTCTGGTTTGTCATCGTCTGCGAATTCGCGACGCCGCAAGCGCCGCTGAACGACGTGATCGAAGCCGCAGCCAACGCGCAATCGATATTGAACCAACGCTTACCGCACTGTCTGTCGGCGCGGGTTTCACAGCGAGAGCTCGTCATTCTGGACAGCACAAGTGCCGCGGCAGTCGACCCACGTCATGTTGCGGAACTCGCCAAAGCGAGACTCTCCGCTATTGCAACCCTCCTCGACTCGGCCTGCAAACTGCCATTCAAAGTCGCGATCGGCGTTGGGCTCACAGGCATCTCAGCGTTCAATCATTCGTGGAAGAGCGCACGGGCGACGCTTAAGGCAGGCACGGCACGCGCAACCGATGCACGCGAACGGTGTTTCTCGTTTTACGACCACCGGCTGTTTTCCGCGTTGTCGTCGTGGGCGGACACGTGGCAGGCCAAGGAGCTTCTCAGACCGCTCGAGCAGCTCAAAGCGCGCGACCGAGCGGGCGGCGAACTGCTGGAAACGCTGAAAGTCTGGTATCGCAACGCGCGCCAGAACAACGAAACCGCTGCGGAACTGGGTATCCACAGGAATACGCTCGACAAGCGTCTGCGGCGCATCGAGGAACTGAGCGGCCTGACCCTTTCCGGCACGGAAGACGACATCCTGCTGTACATCGCCTTGCAGCTCGATTGCCTCTAGATCGTCCATCACGGCATCAAAGCGCTGTTGGGGCAGCGCTCTCACCAACCAACCTCCGGGCTTTTACTCTCATGGCAAACTCCACCTCCAGCAAACCTAACGTCCGCGCCTGCGCGCCCGAGGCCGTCGCGTCCGACCCAAAGACCATTCGCTCCAGTGAGAACGACGAACCGCTCAAGGAAGATATTCGGCTTCTGGGCAGGTTGCTGGGCGAGGTCGTCCTCGAACAAGAAGGTCAGCAGGTCTTCGACGTCGTCGAAACCATCCGCCAGACGGCCGTGCGATTCCGTCGGGAGTCGGACCCAATCGCCGGCGACGCGCTCGACAAGCTACTCAAGCAGTTGACCCGCGAGCAGACAAACGCCGTCGTGAGAGCCTTTTCGTATTTCTCTCATCTGGCCAATATCGCCGAGGACCAGCATCACAACCGCCAGCGCCGCGCTCACCTCCTCGAGAATCCCGATGCCCAGCCGGGCAGCGTGGCACACGCGTTGTCGCGCCTCGACGAGGCCGGCGTATCGGGCGCACAAGTCCGGAAATTCTTGCAAGCATCGCTGATTTCCCCCGTGCTGACCGCACACCCCACGGAAGTGCAGCGCAAGAGCATTCTGGATGCCGAGCGCGAAATCGCCCGCTTGGTCGCCGTGCGCGACATGCCGATGACGCCCGGCGAACTTCGCCGCAACACCGAGCGCCTGCGCGCTCGCATTGCAACGCTCTGGCAGACACGTATGCTTCGTTTCACGAAGCTGACGGTCGCGGACGAAATTGAAAATGCGCTTTCGTACTATCGCATTACCTTCCTGAGCGAGCTGCCCGCCCTCTACGACGACGTCGCGGCCGAAATCGAAATGCAGTTTCCGTCCGGCGGCGAAGCGCAGAATCTTGCGACGGACCCCGCTTCGTATTTGCAGATGGGTAGCTGGATTGGTGGGGACCGGGACGGCAATCCGAACGTCAACGCCGGCACCATGCGACATGCGCTGGCGCGTCAGTCGGCCACCCTCTTCGAGTATTACCTCGAGGAAATCCATGCGTTGGGTGCCGAGTTGCCCATTTCCAGCCTGATGGTCGACGCAAGTCCTGACCTGCTGGCGCTGGCGGCGCAATCGCCGGACCGCTCCGAGCACCGCGCCGATGAGCCCTATCGCCGTGCATTGATCGGCATCTACGCGCGATTGGCCGCCACGGCACGCTTGCTCGGTGCCCACGACATTCTTCGTCAGGAAGTCGGTGTGGCGGCGCCGTACGACACCTCGGAAGCCTTCAGCTGCGACCTGAACATTCTGGCGGCGTCGCTGCATGCCAATCACGGCGCCGCACTGGTTAAACCGCGTCTTGCTGCGCTGAAACGCGCATCCGAGATTTTTGGTTTTCACTTGGCGACGCTGGATATGCGCCAGAGCTCGGACGTTCACGAGCGGGTTCTGGGCGAGCTGTTATCCAAGGCCGAGGTCGAGAACGACTATGCCAGTCTGAGCGAAGTCGACAAGATCGATCTGCTGCTCGCGGAATTGGCCAAGCCGCGGCTGTTGTTCTCGCCTTTCGTGGAATACACGGAAGAAACCCATTCGGAGCTGGGCGTCCTGCATGCGGCCCGGGACATTCGCCAGCGCTATGGCAAGCGCGCCATCCGCAACTACATCATCTCGCATACGGAGACGCTGTCGGACCTCTTGGAAGTCCTTCTGCTTCAGAAAGAAACCGGTTTGCTTCACACCGATGGCCATCGGTTGCAGGAACTTGAGCTGATGGTCATTCCACTGTTCGAGACCATTCCGGACCTTCGATGCGCAGCAACGATCATGCGCCAGTGGCTGACGCTTGCGCAGGTGGCGCCGCTCATCGAAAAGCAAGGCAAGCTGCAAGAGGTGATGCTGGGCTACTCCGACTCGAACAAGGACGGTGGCTTCCTGACATCGAATTGGGAACTGTATAAGGCCGAAAACGAACTGGTTGTCTTGTTCAATGAGGTCGGCGTGACGCTTCGCCTCTTCCACGGTCGCGGCGGCACCGTGGGCCGTGGCGGCGGCCCCAGCTATCAGGCCATCCTTGCCCAGCCTTCGGGCACTGTGAACGGTCAGATTCGCGTGACGGAGCAAGGGGAAATCATCGCGTCCAAATTCTCCAACCCGGACATTGGCCGCCGGAATCTGGCGCTGTTGGTATCGGCCACGCTGGAAGCCAGCCTGATGCCGGCACTTCAGGACAGCCCCAAAGCACAAGCCGTCGCACGCTACGAAGCCGTAATGGATGAGCTCTCGCAGCGGGCCTATCGCACCTACCGGGACCTTGTCTACGAAACCCCGGGATTTACCGACTATTTCTTCGCTTCGACCCCGATCGCCGAAATCGCGCAGCTGAATATCGGCTCCCGGCCCGCTTCGCGAAAAGCGTCACGTCGTATCGAAGACCTGCGCGCCATTCCGTGGGGATTCTCGTGGGGGCAGTGCCGCCTGCTACTCCCCGGCTGGTATGGCTTCGGAAGCGCCGTCTCGGCATGGCTCGAGGATTCGACAGACGCCACGGATAAGCAGGCGCGTCTGGAGACGTTGCGCTCGATGAGCAAGGACTGGCCCTTCTTCGGCGCCCTGCTATCCAATATGGACATGGTGTTGGCAAAGACCGACCTCGCCGTCGCATCGCGCTATGCCGGTTTGGTGCCGGAGCAAGAACTCCGCAACGCGATCTTTGCGCGTTTCTCCGACGAACACGAGCGGACCTGCGAAATGCTGGCGGCCATCACGGGCAACGTGGAAAGGCTCGCGGCCAACCCCGCGCTTGCGCGGTCGATCAAGAACCGTTTTGCCTATCTGGACCCGCTGAATCACCTTCAGGTCGAGCTGCTCAAACGCCATCGGACTGCCATAGCTGCGGGAGAAACGTCGGAGGAACGTGTGCAACGCGGCATACACCTCACCATTAACGGGGTCGCTGCTGGCTTGCGTAATAGTGGATAAGCGGATGAGCGGATAAGTCCCGGGGTTGCTCTGCGGGACAAAAAAAGGGCCGCGACATAATCATGTCGCGGCCCTTTTTGCTATTGGTGAGCAGAGGTGCCTAAGCCCGCCCTGCTCACATAACGACGAACTGACAGTGGATTAGCGCAGGCTCGCGCAAAAACGTTGAACGCGGGTGCAAGCATCGCGCAGGCGTTCGGTGTCGTCGGCATACGAAAGCCGGAAGCTCGGTCCCAGACCGAATGCCGTGCCGTGCACCAGCGCCACCCCCTCGGACTGGAGCAACTCGGAGACGAAGTCCTCGTCGTTCTCGATGCGCTTACCGCTTTCGGTGCGCTTGCCAACCAGCCGGGCAAGCGAAGGGAAAACGTAGAACGCACCGTCAGGTGTCGGGCAGTCCAGCCCCTCGGCGTCATTCAGCATCGACACGACCATATTGCGACGCGCCTGAAAGACCTCCCGGCTGTGGTGAATGTAGTCTTGCGGACCATTCAACGCCTCGACGGCCGCCCACTGCGACACCGACGACGCACCGGAGGTGGTCTGCCCCTGAATTTTCTCCATGGCCTTGATGAGCGCAATCGGGCCGGCGGCATAGCCGATCCGCCATCCTGTCATGGCGTAGGCTTTGGACACCCCGTTCATCGTGAGCGTGCGCTCGTATAGCTCGGGGGCGACTTGCGCCGGTGTCGTGTACTTGAAGCCGTCGTAGACCAGATGCTCGTAGATGTCGTCGGTCAGAACCCAAACGTGCGGATGACGCTTCACAACTTCCATGAGCGCCTTCAACTCGTCCTCGGTGTAGGCCGCACCACTCGGGTTGGAAGGCGAGTTGAACAGCAGCCATTTCGTGCGCGGCGTAATGGCCTTCTCCAGATCTTCCGGTCGCAACTTGAAATTGCTTTCGAGAGACGCTGCCACAAACACAGGCGTGCCACCGCACAACGACACCAGTTCCGGGTAGGAGACCCAGTAAGGCGCCGGGATGATGACCTCATCCCCCGGATTGACAGTCGCCATCAGTGCATTGGCAATGACCTGTTTGCCGCCGCTGGAAACGATCGTTTGCGAAACTTTGTAGTCCAGATTGTTTTCACGATTGAACTTGGCAACGATCGCCTCGCGAAGCTCGGTGATACCCAGAACGGCCGTGTACTTGGTTTCGCCGCGGCGAATCGCGTCGTAGGCCGCCTGTTTGATGTTGTCCGGCGTGTCGAAGTCCGGCTGACCCGCGCTCAGGGCAATGACATTTCGGCCCTGCGCTGCCAAATCACGGGCTTTATCGGAAATCGCAATGGTGGCAGAAGGCTTGATACGAGACAGAGAGTCTGAGATGAATGCCATGATGGAAAAGGAATTTCTGGTGAATATTGATTAGCCCTGCCCGACAACGTTCCTCGGCTCGCCCCGGACGAACGCTTCGATGTTGTCGACCAGTTGGTCCGTCAAGCCCTGAACGGCTTCATCGCTCGCCCAGGCAACGTGGGGCGTCAGGATGAAGTTGCTACGGTTTACAAGCGCCATGAACGGATGGTCTTGCGGTGGCGGCTCGGCCATGACGACGTCGAAGCCCGCGCCCGAAATCTGACCGGCATCCAGTGCCGGCCCCACGGCAGCCTCATCGACCAAGCCGCCTCTCGCCGTGTTGATCAACAGCGGACGACGCTTCATCAGCGCGAATTCCGGCGCACCGATCATGTGGCGGGTCTCTGCCGTCAACGGGCAGTGCAAGGTCAGAATGTCGGCTTCCGCCAACGCCTTCTCGAACGGCACATACAGCGAGCCTTGATTCGAAAAGCCCTTGTAGCCAGCGTAGATAACCCGCATCCCCAGCGCGCGGCCCAAGTTCGCCACTGCCTGCCCGAGCACGCCGTCACCGATGACGCCGAGCGTCGAGCCCGCCAGGTCCTTGATGGGGAAATCGAAGAAGCAGAACTGACCTGACGCCTGCCAGCGACCGGCGCGCACAGCATCCTGATACGCACAGATGCTACGCCGCAGAGCAAAAATCAGCGCGAAGGTATGCTCGGGAACCGTATTGACGGCGTAGTTTCGGATGTTGCTGACGACGATGTCGTGCTCCTTACAGGCGGCAACATCCACGTTGTCGTAGCCCGTGGCGGCGATGGCCACCATGCGGAGCTTCTTGGCGCCGGCGACGACTTCCCGGGGCAGCTTCACCTTGTTCAGCACCACGATGTCGGCATCGGCAATACGCGACGCAACTTGCTCCGGCCCGGTCTGATCGTAGGTGATCAGTTCGTGCGGAAACGCCGGAGCTCGGAAGATCGTCTGCGGGGACAGCGTACCGCGGTCCAAAAACACAATCTTCATGCGGTTAGCCCTTGTAGCCCAGACGCGCGAGCGCTGCGTCGATCCAAGTGATGTCGAGCGTACCGTCATCGATTTCTTTAAAGGTCACCTTCTCCAGCGCCGACTTCTTACGCGCCGCCTCCAGAATTTCTTCGGCGGCTTCCACCGGAATACTCAGCAGGCCGTCGGCATCGCCCAGAATCAAATCGCCGGAATTCACCACCATGCCATTCAGAGAAATCGGCACGTTGATTTCGCCCGGGCCGTCTTTATACGGGCCACGGTGAGTGACGCCGGCGGCGTAGACCGGGAAACGCCCGGCTTTGATGGCATCGACATCGCGAATGGCGCCATTGATCACGAAGCCGGCGATACCGCGCTTGATCGCGGTCGTGACCATCAATTCGCCAATCAACGCGTTAGAGAGTTCGCCGCCACCGTCCACCACGATGACGTCGCCCGGCTTGGCGAGATGCAGCGCCTTGTGAATCATCAGGTTGTCACCCGGGCGAACTTTCACGGTGAATGCCGGACCGGCCAGTGCAGTGCCGTCGTGATACGGGCGCAGGCCGGCGCCGCCGGCGCTCATGCGCCACATGCAGTCGCTGATGTTCGCCACGGGAACCGAGCGAAAGCCTTCAACCAAGGACGGGGAAATTTGACGCTTACGCTCCAGAATCTGAAGACCAATCATTTTGTGCTTTCCTAAGATAGATAAACAAACGTGCCAGTTAATGCACTAAGACCGCATGGTCGAACCGGGGAGAACCGCGCCGCGCAGCCTGCTGACTGCGTGATTTCGATGCGGTCTCCTTTTGTGGTTTGTTGTCACTCTAGGACATGCGAAAATGTAGAAAAAGCGAAATTAATCGCTAATTTATGTTCACTGAATTCGATGAATAGAATGACCCTCAAACAGCTGGAGGCCTTCTACTGGGCAGCCACCTGTGAAAGCTTCGCGATTGCAGCCGACAAGCTGCATATTTCTCAATCCTCGCTCTCCAAGCGGCTGGTCGAGCTGGAGACTGGCATCGGGCAAACGTTGTTCAATCGGGATGCACGGCGGGCGTCTCTCACCGCCGATGGGCGGACACTGCTGCCCAAAGCCCGTGCGCTGCTCAGCCACGCGGAAGAGGTTGCGGCGTCTATCGGCGCGTCAGGCACCATTCGTGGCCGTTTTCGACTCGGTGTCGGTGAAATCACGGCCTCCTCGTGGATGCCGAAGTTGGTCTCGACGCTGAAGGAACGGCACCCGCAATTGAAGCTCGAGCCCTATGTGGGATTGGGGCTGGAGCTCGAGGCCAAGTTGCTGAGCGGGAAGCTCGATGCGGCCATCGTTGCCCGGCCATCGACCAGCCCCGCACTGGATTCCGTGCTGCTGGCGAAGGCCGAGTATGTGTGGGTCGCGGGACGAGAAACGATTCGCCCGGGTCAGACCGCAGAAGATATGGTCGCCGACATGCCGGTCATTACCATGTCGCAGCAAGCCGGCTCCACGCTCATTTTCGATGCATGGAGAAAGGAATCCGGCGCGACCGTCTGCGAGATTATCGAGTCGAACAGCATGGCGACGATGGCCGGTCTGGTCTCAGCGGGGATAGGCATCGGATATCTGCCTAGCGGCTGGTTACGCCCGATGCTTCGGCGCGGCACGCTCGTGGTCGTGCCGACAAAAACACCCCTTCAGCCGGTCGATTACCGCTTCTACTGGCGGGGGGACGACTCCCGCGCTGTCACCTCCACCCTCAGAGAAGTCGCATTGGAAGTCGTCGACTACGGCGAATCTCTGCTGATGCTTTGATGCGTTGATTCTTTAGTCGGCTACGCCGCGAGAAACGCGTCCAACGCGCGCTCCAGCTCGGTCAGGTTGTCAACGACAGGGGCAGCGCCGACGAAGGGAAAATCGTGCAGGAGCTCGCTTCTGATGACGATGCACTTCAGACCCGCAGCGCGGGCGGCCGCTAAGCCTCGCGGGGAGTCTTCGACCACGACGCACCTGTCGCTCGTCATTTGCAGCGCGTCCAGCGCCTTCAGATAGCAGTCGGGCGCCGGCTTCGGCTGGCCCGACGTCTCGCGCGTAAATATCGCCTCGAAGTGTTCGAAAAAGGCGGCTTGCCCGTGCGCCAACGCCAGATGGTCACGGAACGATGCCGTAACGATGGCCATGCGCGCCCGCCCTTTCATGCGCGTGAGCAACGGTACGAGGCCGGGCCGCGTGAGGCCATTGGCGGTGGACAGCGCAATGCTGTAGCGGCGGTTACGCTCGACGCGAAGCCTCGCTAACTCAGCCGCCGGATACCCCTTCTCGCTAAGCACATGCCATGCCCCGAGATTGGAAACCAGAAACCAGTCGATATAGCGCTCGCGCGTCAAATCCACACCGTGCTCGGCGAGGACATCGCGATTGGCTTCATAAAACAGACGCTCGGTGTCCGATAAGACACCGTCGTTGTCCCAGAGAATGGCTTTAGATAAAGGCTTTGGGGAAGATGGCATACACGCGTCCGGCGCAACCGAGGGAACCGTTCAGAGAGACCACCCACCGGCCGAATGAAGACGATGGACGCTACATGCCTCGTCCGGGAAGCATGCCCTCGACCGCTTCTGCGATCGTTAGCAGCGCCTCATCATACCCGCGGGGGCCCATCAACGTGACGCCGACGGGCAACCTGTCACGGCGATCGGCGGGCAGCGTGATGGCACAACGATCGAGGACGTTGGCCACCCGTGAATTGCGCATCAGAAGCATGTTGTAGCGGCGGTAACCTTCGTCATTGGCGACCGCGCTGATGAGTGGCGGCAGTATTGGACATGTGGGCATCAGCAGCGCATCCCAATCGCGCGTGCCCCGGTCGGCGCTGTCGACAAGCGCCCCCCGCAGCGAGAGCCTGTCGATCATGTCCGCGGCGGAAAGCACACCGCCCTGCTCGATTCGCGAGAAAGCACGCGGCGAAATCAGCGACCGCCTCAGTGATCCACGAGACCGCAACCACGCGTATATCTCGGCCATCGAGAACCCCCCGCCTTCATACACATCGGGAATCCGGTCAAGCGCAGGCAGCTCGATATCCTGCAAAATCGCGCCGTGCGCCGACAAGACACTCAGCGTCTTGTCGAAGGCAGCGGCTACCGCAGGGTCGAGGTCGGCTAAGACGTAGTTTTTCGGCACGGCAAACCTAAGCCCTTTGACCGGGCGAGGCTGCGCATTTGGCGGGCACATGGACGCGTTCTGCGCGACCGCCTCGTAGACCATTCGACATCGTCTGACGGACTTTGCCATCACGCCTACCGAGTCGAGATATTGCGAGAGCGGGAGAACCCCCTCACGAGAAATCTGCGACGCGGTGGGTTTAAAGCCGACGAGTCCGCAGAGTGCTGCGGGCAGTTGTACCGACCCACCGGTGTCGGTTCCGAGCGCCGCACAGGCCGCGCCGACGGCCACCGACACCGCCGCCCCGCATGAGGACCCGCCGGGCACACGGTCGGGATCGAGCGGATTGGGAAGCCGCTGCGTGCCCTCGATGAGCCCGACCGACGACAAGGCAAGTTCCGACATCGCCGTTTTGCCAACGATGATGGCGCCGGCCGCGCGCAAGCGCCCCACCGCGACCGCATCCGTCGCAGCGGGAGACGCCGTTGCCATCACGGCTGGAGACCCCGCCGCCGTGGGCTCGCCGGCCACGTCCATGTTGTCCTTGATCGTCACGGGTAGTCCGGCCAACGTCGGCGGCCATTCGGTGCCACCCGATGCGCAACGCGCATCCATGGCAGCCGCCTGCGCGATGGTCGCCTCGCGATAGATTTGCGTAAACGCTGCGCCATGCCTCGTCGCAGCATCCAGCGCCGAATCGACGAGCGCACTGAAACGAGCCCGCGTGTTTGTGCCGCTCATTGCATTTTCCCGAATTGCGAACGAAGGTTTTGTGTCATGCCATGACGCTACTGCGAGGCGCCATCACGGCCGCCCAACGGTAGGGACGGATGTCGCAAATGCCAGGCGGTCACGCGTTGATATGCCGCCGCCACTGCGAGTAGTTTTTCTTCTTCGAAGCGTCGCCCGATCAGCTGCGCACCGATTGGCAGACCACTGGACGAAAACCCGACACAGAACGCCAGCGCCGGATGTCCCGAGACGTTGAACGGCACACGCATTTGGTTGGCCGGTCGATTGACAGCATCCTCGTCGTCGAAACGCGCGGCGGTGTGCGCAGAAACGCCGGTGAGCAAGACCTCCGACGTCTCCAGCAGCCGGTCGATCCGGTCAGTGAGATCAAGCTGCTGTCGCTTGGCATCGACGTATTCCTGCGCAGAGATCAACGCGCCGCCCAAGAGCGTATCGCGGCAGCGTTCGCCGTAACGCTCCGGGGATCGGGCAAGAAGCTCACGATGGACCGCATAGGCTTCGACGCGCAGCAGCGTCGAGCCGCACCGCCGGAACGACTCAAGATCGCCGGCATCGACGTCGTCTAGCCGAGCGCCCAGCCGAGCGATCTCATCGGCGGCGGCACCGATGGCGATCTGTGTCTCGTCGTCGGCGACGATGTCCCGGCGATAAAAGTGGGAGAGCAGCCCCACTTTCAGACCGAGCAACGGTTCGCCTTCCGGTGCGCCGTTGACGATGGCCTTGCGTGACGGGTGCTTGAGCGCACCGAGCAAAAGCGCGCAGTCCTCGGCAGTCCGGGTCATCAGCCCCACGTGGTCCAGCGACGGTGCGAGCGGGAATACCCCGCGCCGGCTGAGCAGCTCATACGTTGGCTTGAGACCGATGACGCCGCACATGGCCGCCGGATTTCTGACAGAGCCTGCCGTATCGGAGCCGATCGCGAGTGGCACCTGACACGCGGCCAGCGCGACGCCGCACCCGCTCGATGAGCCTCCGGGTATGCGCTCGATGTCCCACGGATTGCGCGCCGGTGACCATGGCAACGTGTCCGACGGCGAGCCGATGCCGAACTCCTCCAGGCTCAACTTTCCTATCAGGATGGCACCCGCCGCGCGCAGTTGCCGGACCACGTCGGCATCTCGCTTTGCCACGGGATCGCGCAATACGTGCGACTGCGCCGTGGTCCGTTTGCCCTCGACGTCCATCAGATCCTTCACCGCAAACGGCAACCCGTGAAGCGGACCGGTGACTTCACCACGCGCCATGAGCACGTCTGCCTGATGGGCGGCGGCGAGCGCCTCCTCACGATAGATTTCGATAAAGGCGTTCAGCGTGTCGTTTTCTGCGGCGATGGCTTCCAGCAAGGCCGCTACGTATTCAAGCGCGCTCAGTTCCTTTCTGGCGATCCGTTTCTGAGCTTCCGTAGCACTCAGCAAGCGAAGTGGGTTACCCGTCATTTGATGCGATTACTCGATTGAAGAGATGACTGCCAAGCATGATCCGGCGAAAGATCGATTTCAATTGTTTTCCGACGCAGGTCCACCGGCCCTGCGCCGTTACCTCGGCTAACTTGCCCTGATATCGGACAGGAAAGCTTTTGCCCGCGCATGCTGCGGCGCGCGGAAGAACTCCGCGGGGGAGTTTTCTTCGAGGATGACACCGCGATCCATGAACCACACACGGTCGCTCACTTCACGGGCAAAGCCCATTTCGTGCGTCACACAGACCATCGTCATGCCGTCGCGCGCCAGTGAGCGCATGACGCTCAACACCTCCCCCACCATTTCGGGATCGAGTGCGCTGGTCGGCTCGTCGAACAACATGATCGGCGGTTCCATCGCAAGCGCCCGCGCGATGGCCACACGTTGTTGTTGACCACCGGACAATTGATGCGGATAGGCAGTCGCTTTGTTGGCAAGCCCCACGCGAGCGAGCAACGCCATCGCCTGCTCCTTCGCTTGTGCAGCGGGTTTCTTCGCGATCCGGACGGGTGCAAGGCACACGTTTTCGACTACCGAAAGATGCGGAAACAGGTTGAACGACTGAAACACAAAGCCAACGCCGCTGCGGAATTCATTAATACTCAGGTCCTTCGCGTGAATGTCCTGATTGTTGACGTGGATCGTGCCCGACTGGATTTCCTCGAGCCGGTTGACCGTGCGGATCAACGTGGACTTGCCCGAACCCGAGGGACCACAAACGACGACGACTTCTCCTTCCCGGACTTCCGCGCTTACGTCAGCCAGTGCGTGGTACTCGCCATACCACTTGTTAACCTTCGAAAATCGAATCACTTTCAATGCTCCTTTGCACTACCGCCTTCGGCGACCGCTTACGCGTTACATGGCTTTCCAGATAGTTTGCGCACTTCGTGAGCACGAAACAGACAACAAAATAGAGGGTGACGAGGATCGCAAACACCTCGAACGGCTTTGTCAGAAGGGCGTTATTCACCTGATTTGCCTCGAAGGTCAGTTCCTGCACGCTAATCACATAGCCAATCGAGGTTTCCTTGATCAGCGACACCAACTGACTGATGATGCTCGGCACCATGTTGTATAGCGCTTGCGGCAGAATCACCCAGAGGTGGGTTCTCCAGTACCCCAGCCCCAGCGCGCGCGACGCTTCCACCTGCCCTTTCGGCAACGCTTCGATTCCCGCGCGAATCACTTCCGACAAGTAGGCGGACTGATAAACAACCAGCGTACAAATCATTGCCGTGAAGGCAGTCACGCTGTGTCCGACCAGAATGGGAACGAGGAAGTATCCCCAGAAGACGAACATCACCAACGGAACACCACGCACCACATACACCAATACGGTCGATGCGACGTAGAGAGGCCTGATGGGCGACATTCGGCATAGCGCGATCGCGATACTGAGCGGGAAAGACAGCGCAAGTCCCATGACGGAAAGAATCAGGGTGAGCGCGAGTCCGCCAAGCGGCCCATTTGGAAATTGCCCGACGAGAAGCAGCAATCCATATTCGTTCAAAATTTCCGACATGCCTTACCTCGCCTTTATCTGGATGCGGTTGGCGACCATGGCACCCAGCCCCATCAACCCCAACGACACGGCAAGATAGAAGGCCGTTGCCACGGCATAGGCCTCAAACGTCCTGAACGTCTCGTTCTCGATCTGACGCACCACGTAAGTCATCTCCGCCGCGCCAACCGCCATCGCAAGACTCGTGTCTTTAAACATCATCACCGTGTGATTCACGAACGACGGAAGCGCACTTCGGAAAGCGAGTGGGAACGTCACAAAACGCACCGTGGCGAAGAAGCTCAAACCCAGCGATCTGGAGGCCTCGTATTGACCGTGAGGCACCGAGCGCAGGCCACTACGAATGTCCTCCGAAAAGAACGCCGACATGCATAGACCGATGGCGATCGACGCATAGATAACCTCGCCATCGTGCGCATTGACCCACGATTGAACGGCATCGGGCAACAGCGTCGGCACACCGAAGTACCAAAGGAAAATCTGCGCTAGCAGGGGGATGTTCTGATGGTATGAAACGAAAGCCTCAACCGCTTTACGCAGCGGGGTAACTCCCGACGCACGCAACACGGCCAGCACCGTTCCAAGCCCGATGGCAAGCAGCCAACTCGCCACCGTCAACTTGAACGTTGTTAGCACGGCGGAAAGCAAAAGATTAGCGAATGGCCCAGCGAAGACTGCACCGAATTCGAGGTGATGCAACACGTTCTACTCCTTAAGCGGGGAGACGCCACTCGATGGGTCAGTCCTGAATTGGCGCGGCGGTGAAGTCGCGTTTCATCTTGTACGACGATGCGGCGCCAAGCCACTTATCGAAGATCTGCTGCGACTGCCCCGACGACTCCATTGCACCGAGTGCTTGGTTGACCGCGGCGACTAGCGTGGGCTCACCCTTCTTCATCCCCAAGCCCCAGTATTGGCGGGCGATCGGCGGCGACAAGATCGCGATGGTTTTCGCGTTGGGGCCGAGCCGCTCGATAAAGCGGCGCATGATGCTCTCGGACATGACATAGCCATCGACCTTGCGCTGCGTCAGTGCCATGAAAGCCGACGGCGGGTCGTCGTAGCTCACCAGTTGCGCCGTCGGCAGCAATTGCTGAACGGCGGGAATATCACTGGAGCCCTTCACCGTGCTGATGCGTTTCCCCGCCAAATCGTTGACTGTGCGGTATGGCCCGCTGGCCGACGTCGCGATCACTTCGTTGCTGACGAAGTAGATATGCGAAAAATCGACTTGTTGTGCGCGCTGCGGGTTGTAGGTGAGTGACGCCGTCAGAATATCGATGCGTCCTTGCGTGAGCTCGGGAATACGTGCGTCGAGCGACAGCACTTTCAGCTCTGGTTCAACACCGAGTTGTTTTGCCACGCCTTTGCAGAAATCGACGTCGTATCCGACGATTTCCCGCGAATCCGGGTTTTGAAATCCAAACGGGGGGTTGTTGCTGACAATGCCGCACACCAAGGTCCGGCGCTTCTTAATGTCAGCAAGCTGGTCCGCGTGGGCGATGCTCGTTCCGATAAAAGACACGCCCAATACGGCCGCGCCAATGCAAGCAATGAGTCGCTTCATCTGACTATCTCCATGTTTTTTATAGATACGGCAGGCCCTGCGCGTCGAGCGAATACTGCGCAAGCCGATTACCGATGGCGCATTGTTTCACGCAGATGAAATGTCTAAAAACGATATTTTTTTATCTAACAAAATCGCTTTTACGCATGTTTCTGCGCGTGGTGATTTGTTATGAAATTTCTTATCAGGTCAATCTGGAGAGAATGGTTGCTCAGGCCGGACGAGGCGTCGGCATTGGAAAGCGTCGGTAGCGCGGGATGGGGGAGACAATCGGAATTCGCACAAGGCCCCCGCCCGGCCTTACCAGACGGTCTTTTGCGCGAATTTCAGGGGAGAAGTGAGACCTACAAAACCGATGCCAAAACGGGGAGTTGGTGCGAGGAAGGGGAAACGTATTCGCTTTGGAATCAATATGGTTGCGGAGTTTTGGGGAGTAGATGGGGGCGGGTAATAGGCCGCATTTTGCGGAGATTCGAGTCCGGCGGGGGACTCGAACCCCTTGCCCTATTTCCGAGCGAAATCACCCGATCAAACATGCCAGCCCCATCGCGTTTGACCTACCAGCGCTTGCGCCCCGATAGCTCCCCGTGTGTCGAAAGCTAGAACGCGAGGTCATTCGAAAATCTGATCGCGATACCCCGACTCAAGTGGCCTCGTCAGGGAAACTCGTAGCCCCCTCCTCCTCAGACGCACGCGATCGTCATCGCACGCCCCCCCCCCTGTAGTCCGGAAACAGCATCGACTACGAAGCTTACGGCCCGTCGACGCAAAGGAGGTTTTGTACTAGATTCTCGCCTCCGGCAAGACCATCACAAAGCACCGACGGGGCGCAGCGTTCTCGAACCTTAGACAGTCTGTTTTGCTATTGGCAACGGGCCGATCTCGCCGCGGTCGCGGAGGATACACCGGTAGCGACAAGTCCCAACAAAGGGGCAAGACCACTGAAAACGGGGCAACGCTTGACTTTTCGTATCCGATTGGATACATTCATCCATGTACGTTGTCAATCAAACCAAGGAGTTTCGAGCTTGGCTCGGTAAGCTGAAAGACATTACCGCGAGAGCTAAGATCTTGCTGCGTATTAAGCGCGCGGAGGTCGGAAACTTTGGAGACTCCAAGTCGCTCGGAGGTGGCCTCTGGGAAATGCGGGTCGATTATGGGCCCGGATACCGTGTGTATTACGGCAAAGATGGCGAAGTCACCTACCTGCTGGTTTGCGGAGGAAGTAAATCTACCCAGCGCGGGGACATCGAGCGTGCCCGAACGCTTTGGAGCAGATGGAATAAGGAGTCAACGAGATGAGTAAAGCCGACTTCACCCGATTCGATGCTTCCGAATATCTGGATAGCAATGAGATGATCGCTGAATACCTCAACGCAGCACTCGAGGAGAACGACCCGGCAATCTTCCTTTCCGCGATTGCCGATGTTGCAAAGGCGAAAGGTATGACGCAGGTGGCTGCAGCCTCTGGACTTGGGCGCGAGAGTCTATATAAAGCTCTCGCGCCTAATGCTCAGCCCCGGTTCTCCACGATTTTGCGAGTTATGCATGCACTAGGGGTCAGGCTTTCAACGACTCCAGATGGGGCTGCGCACGCCTGAAGCACTCAAGAGCGATTTAGCACGCCCGCCCTCAGGCCGCACCTCTTCGTAGCAGCCAACACTTCAACCCAAGATCCGCAGAATTTCGCAACGCGTCACAAGTTGCAACCTCCGGCACCGGTGGTGTATGCCCGGAGTACTCACCGTCCTGCACCGGCACAACTGCACTCATTAATCGAAGTCACCTTCGTGACGTAGAAGCTCGATGGATGGGGGCCGGCCCCGGTTTCACTCGCCATCGCTCACCGTTCCGGCAAAAGCTGAAGAGTCGGCTTGGCCTTGCAGTTCGAGCGCATCGGAAGTCCGAGCAAGAAGCCATCCGGACAACTCTTCGACAACGTCTACGGGCTTAAGCCGGTTGCGCCCCCTCAATGAGCACTCCCAGACAGTAGCTACTCTCCAGCCATCTTCCATCAAAGCCTTCCGGGATCTGAGATCCCGCTGGATATTGGCACTGATCTTGGCGTTCCAAAACTCAGTTCTTGTGGCCGGCAACTTAAACATTGGGCAGTGATGTCCGTGCCAAAAACACCCGTGCACGAACACCACCGCAGAGTATTTCGGAAGTACAAGATCCGGCGTTCCGGGCAACTTTCGGTTATGAAGCGTAAAGCGAAATCCCCGCGCATGAAGCGCCCGCCGAATTTGAAGTTCCGGCGCTGTATCCCTTTGACGGATCGCTCGCATGTTGCGCGAGCGAATCTCGGAACTGTGTACGTCTGCCACTGCGCTATGCAGCAATCCGGCTGGCCCGTGCTGCGCCTGTCTTTGCCGCAATGATTCTAGATTTCATCAGCTTTGCGACCGCGGCGAACACGGGGACCACCACAGAGTTGCCAAACTGCTTGTATGCCTGCGTGTCGGAAACCGGGATACGGAAGCCGGATTCACCGACTCCGTCATACCCCATGAGACGAGCGCACTCGCGCGGAGTCAGACGGCGCGGGCGGTTTTTGACGTTTGAGGGATGATGAAGGTCCTTCTCGGGATCAAATCCACGGTCAACGAGAATCTCCGACCCGTCTTTGTAATAGCGCGCAGACAATGTGCGCGTGACGTCCTCGCCTGTGACCAACCCGTATCCGAAGCCATTTCCCTTGGCTTTGTGCTTAAGGGAATAGTTAAACAGATACTCCCAGAGCTTAGGTGTCAGGATGTACTTATCCTCGACCTTTTCGTCCAGAATATCTGCCAGCTTCGGTTTGGTCGCAGGGAACGTCTTTTTGATGTCCCGCAGCGAAAATCCTTCATGGACATTCAGATCTTTGCGGAAGCCTACCAATACAATTCGCTCACGGTGCTGAGGTACAAAGTGCTGCCCATCGATGATTTTCGGGTCATCGGCGCCCCCGGAATCCGCGTCCGCAACCCAGTACCCAAGCTCGTCCAAGGTCTCCATGATGACGCTGAAAGTCTTGCCCTTATCATGACTCTTCAGATTCTTGACATTCTCAAGCAAAAACGCTGCGGGACGCTTTGCAGCGATGATACGGGCAACGTCAAAAAACAGCGTCCCTTGAGTCTTGCACTCGAAACCATGCGCACGTCCGAGCGCATTCTTCTTGGAAACTCCCGCGATGGAGAACGGCTGGCACGGGAAACCGGCGAGTAACACATCGTGGTCCGGCACATCCGCATCGATGAGACGGTACGCTTCCTCCTCAGAAACATCCTCCAGCTCACTTCTCGTGACCTTGCGGATGTCATCGTTGAACGTGTGGAATTCAGGGTCCGAGTGATAGTTGGCCTTGTAAGTACGAACTGCCGGAGCGTTCCACTCACTGGTGAAAACACAACGCCCACCGATCGCTTCGAATCCGCGACGAATCCCGCCAATGCCCGCAAAGAGATCGATAAAATCGAACTCATAGTCAGGATGGTTCTTTGGCGGTTCAGGCAGCAAGCTCTCAAGCGCTCGAAACTCAGCGTACGTGAGCGAAGGATCCGCTTTCCCGTTCACCCAGCGATTGATGGTCTCCCGACACCGACTCTTCGGCAGAACGCTGTTCAGATGCGTCGCAATTGACTTCTGATCGTAAATTTCCAGCAGGCGATTGATCAGATCAAGCTCTTCCTTGCGGGCGTCCATGGAGCAAATTCCGGGTGATTGTTTGTGACATCATATCACTCAATTTACCCAGAGAAAACAGGGCATGTGGCCACGATCATCCGGCATGGCAGCCGACCTCGCGTGGAACGTACGTAATTTCCAGAGGGCCCCACTGTACAAGCATCGTTATCCGAATGAAGCGCATTGCGCGGCAATTGCGATATCCTTCAGGTAACAAACAGGTGCCATAGGTTCGGGGATGACAATAAGGGAAACGTTGATCGACTGGATTCATCGGGTAGAACACGACCGGAGAACAGGGAAAATCTCAAAACGCCTCCCGTCCATTATCTCGGAGCTCTTCTTCGAAACTGTTCTTTGCAAGAGCCTCGAATTTCACCTTCCAAGAAATCTCAATTTCGGCTGGAATTTTAATCGAAACCCGAAAGATGGCAGCCGTACTTGGTTTAAATTTTCCGAAAATACAGACCACCCATCCACTTCAGAAAATTTCATCAAGTCAATTAAAACCATTAATATCAACGATGAGTTCTTTGTTGTACAACAAAGAGTTACCATTACAAACAACATTCCATCTATTGGTTGGAAAATTCGCGAAATCTCCATCCTTCCTGAAGGGTACGTTAAACGCTATGCGACGGATCGGGCAAAGGATTTTGAGAAGAAAATTACACAGCGAGTAACAGAAGCCCTTTTAACCTTGAGGGCGATCAACACCTCCCCAGGGAAATCAACGGTCGAGGACTGGCTCCGCACGTTACCCGACAACACGCTAGAAAGACTTCTTGCTACGCGGTGTTTCATGAATTTCGCCGGACTTTTTCTCTCAGACGTAGATGCCTTGGGAGTGGATCCAGACGGAAGATTGGTGTTACTGGAGTTCAAGCGCAAGACCCCGGCGATGGGAACCAGGTACCGCGCCCTACGACAGGCTGGTGAAGACGGTGGCCTTGATCTGTATCTTTCGCGCATCGCCGCACTCGGAAAAGACCGCGAGGCTTTGCAACGCGCATTGAAAGATGCCAATGCATGGTCTGCAATTGAATCCAACCCGGGGTTCGGCTTGGATACATCTCATGTCGGCACATTCGATCTGTGCTCACGGGCCGACATTAAATATCGATATGTTATTTGGAATTCAAGTGGCCAACATCCACGGGAATTATTAGCCCCCGACTGGAAGCCCATAGACGATATCGACCTCCGCACCGCAGACCTCACAGGCGACGCCTTCGATGGCCTCACTTACACTATCGGCGGTGACTCGGGCTCTTACACGAAAAATGTCCGCTACCAACTTGTAATTCCCGTCGACAGGTTCGCCATGCGCAGCATCGGCAGCCGTGAGTTCTGATGGAATATCCCATAGACACAGCCGATGTCCACACACTTTGAATCGCTCGACTCCCTGGTCAACTTCTATTCGTCTTGTGGCGTCCGGAAGGTCTTCATCAAGACCCTCGCACCGAACGACAATTCCAAGAACCAAGTCTATTTTGGCCCGGGATTCGGGGCGCTGACGTTATTTCCGTTGGGAGAGATTTCGGCTCTCAACGAGACGGCATCCCCTATATTCAAGGCACCCATGCCGCTCGACTGGATCAACGATGGTGGCACGTTGTCCGAAAGTCAAAACTCACAAGTCATCCTCTACCCTCAATACCCAGAAACTCGTCTTTCCGGTTTCCTCAAGGGAGTGGATCGCGGTCACCTCGGGTCGATCCGTGAGCTCATGACCAGCAGACTTCCTGGGCGAGTCTTGTTCCTTGGCGTGCACGAGAGCGGGCGAACTATCGCTAGTGTTTTCCACCCCGAAAGCGCAGTTGCTAATGCGTATCGAGCTGCCGAACAGAATCTCGATCAGGCAACACAGATCTTCAGGGAGTTAGTCGTTCCAGCTTTCCTCGGCGTAACAGAGACACCGAAACAGACACTACTGAGGGAACTCTCGCGCATTTCCGGACTTGGCTGGATCGACTCTAAACGCCTGAGCGCAAGTGGCAATGTTCTGCCGTGCACTGCCCCCCAATGCGGCGGCTACACCTTGGAGGCAGAACTTGGCATTACTCCAAACGGACGCTCCGAGCCAGACTTCTTGGGTTGGGAGATCAAGCAACACACTGGGAATGTGCTGACGCTCATGACGCCCGAGCCCACCGGCGGGTTTTATGTTGACGAGGGGGTCGATAGATTCGTGCGAACCTACGGCTATCCTGACAAACTCGGCAGACCCGACCGACTGAACTTTGGTGGCACGCACTTCTGCAACACGCGGCACGCTCTGACGCAACTCACTATGGTGATCGAGGGTTATGACGCCACAGCCAACAAGATTGTCGATCCTTCCGGCGGCATTGCACTTGTGAGCGACACAGGTGACCGCGCGGCCTTCTGGGCGTTTAAAGGCGTCTTGGAGCATTGGAATAGAAAACACCGGAACGCCGCATACATACCAGGTGAGCACCGGACTACCCCTCGAAATCAGTATCGATACGGCAGCACCGTCCTCCTCGGTGAGGGAACTGACCCTCTAAAGTTGATCAGCGCCGTGCATTCGGGCGAGATCTACTACGATCCCGCCATCAAGCTCGAAAATGCGAGCACAGCTCGCCCGTCAATCAAACGGCGGAGTCAGTTCCGGGTTAAGTTGAAAAATCTCACTAGCCTCTACGATCGCCTGACGGAGCACGAGGTGTAGCCTTGGCGCAGTCCAATCCCATCGTCGTGCACTGCTATTAGCCCGGGTGAGAGCTATATGTTGTGGGTGCGGACGACGACCATCGAAACCCTGGGCACGTGTGGCCCACTAGTTGCAAGTCGGCGTCCTTGCCAGGTGTTGCCGTGTTACGAACACCGCGCATCCCGCAATCTTTTTCAAAGGCAGTGAGCGTCTTGGTATGCGGCATCAAACGCAAATCCCCCGCTGACGGCTATCAAACCCAGGAGCTTTCCCTAAGCATTCATGGGGAACTTCCGAATCTCGCGCCAAGCCGTACTATCGAGGCGTCGCCTGCTTGCCATGGCCTTGTCAGACCAATAGTCTGTTAAGTGTCGCGCCCCAAGCGTGATCGGGTTTAGCAGCCCACTGACGAGTTTATGGGCACACGGCCGCAGGTATCGCGGTCTTAGTGTGCGACATCCTTTGTGCATCCACACTACGGGTGGGCTTGGATTGGGACACCTTCGGGTGTGCCGCTGATCCATATTCGTCGCGGTCTGCTAACCCAATTCAATGCCCGCCCACCCCTGCGCTGTGCAGTGGGTGCGGGATTCAATCGGCAAGCACGAGGAAATCCGCATGACGACGCCCCAACACCTCCCCATCCCTTCACGCGACACACTGGATCGTCTTAACGAGCTGTCAGAGCGGCTCGTTGCCCTCTCCATGGTCGGAGCCAATCAGCGGCACACTCCGATCCCCGAGCAATTCAACGAAGCGTATTTCGATCAGATGAGTGACCTTTCGAGCGAGGTCTACAACCTGTGCCATCGACTAGATGAAGATCTAAGTTTTCTAATCCCACAGAACGCCCTAGCGACGTAAGCACCGGTTCTCAATTGGCCCCCCGCACGCCAAATCTGTCCGAGTCATCCATCAAATAGCAGCCGGACTGCCTTCCTCTCGACGGCTCCCCCCCCCACTTCCTCGCAGCAATCACTTCAACCGAAACGCGACGGATGTTCGCAAGGTGTCGCGATCCCGGGCCGCGCGCTCCAGCACCGGCGAGGAATGACCGTGATCCTCATCCGTCATCCCGGTCCCCAACCAAAACGCGTACTGAGGCCAATGCTTGCACAGCGCAAGAAACGCCTCTTCCGTCGCACGTTGCCTCCCCTCATAAATGCTGCGCCAAGTCTGCGCACGCACCCCGCTCAGTTCCTCAAGCGCCTTAAATCTGCGGTGGGTCGGAACGACCGTATCGATGATCTCAATGATTCTTTCGCGCATTGTCGGAAACATCCCAATCCGCATGATTGGGATCGCCAATATGATTCGTACAGGTTGTACGAGTCAGTAGTTTTCTTACGCAGAGACGGAGACTTCACATGATCAGTAAGCAAAAGCTCACCATCGTAAATGTCGTCCGCCGTGAGGGCATTTCGTCCAAAACGGGACGCCCATACGACATGCGGACTGCGCAATGCGTCCTCTGGCAAATGACGAGCGAAGGCGAGAACACCGTTGTAGGCACGGTGACGCTGCCGGAGTCGCTCAAAGACACCGCAAATGGTGAGTACATCGCAGAGTTCGCACTGGCGCAGTCCATGGACGGCACGCTTGTCCCTCGAATTGTATCGCTCCTACCTTTCGCCACTTCCTCCAGGCCGATCACGCCTAAAGCACCTCAATAGCATCGAGAAGCTCACAGGCCCCACCTTAGAAACGGCCATCCGCTCTTCAATCTGCCCCCCGCATTCACTTCAAGGCAGCCATGAACAGACTGGATCAACGCGCTCAGCCCACACCTGGCGCGTGGCACTTCTCCGTCGCACCAGTTCCTCATCCGATGTCAGTCGAGTGCGTTACCGGGAAGGGTGTCGTTCAAATCTGCGAGTTGAAAGGCTCGTTCCAATACGCCATCGCAAACGGTCGTATCCTCGCCACCGCCAAGGATCTACTCGAATCCCTCGAGGTACTTCTCGATCGGTACGGCGGCGAAATCGAATTTGCCGGCGGCGAGTTTCACGTTCTTAGCGCGAAAGCCGTTGTCGATAAGGCCCGAGGAGTTGAGCAGTGACGTCGCCCGACGCCGCGCACAACGTTTTCGTTTGCTGCGCACAGACATCTAGTGACGGCCCGGCATCGGTAGACCAGAAGACTTGCCCCGTTGGTGTTGGCCAACCTTCCACGCTGGAGGCGGCTCGGGCATACGTTCTCCCTTCACCCGTCGCTCAGGTTCCATTTTCAATTGACTACGCCCAAACGGGCGCCTTCTGGACATTGGCATTCACGACCGTTGTCGGACTTTGGTTCGTGAGTACTCATGTGGGCGCACTTCTCGGCTTTGTTCGCCGAGGTTGAGCCAGCGCGTCGGGCGCTTCCCGGCATATCTACCGAGGGAAACAACCATGAACGATGCACTTCAACGACTCCGGTCGATCGGCACACAAGCGAGCATTGGTATCACGCTGGGTGCGGTGTCCTGCTTGGCCAAAGCAGCAGATGAGGGGGGTGGCGCCGACCTGTCCTCATTGACCGCCAACGTCAACATGGGCTCAACGACCACGGCAATCCTAGCCGTCGCGTTGTCGCTGGCTACTGTGTACGCAACGCTACGCGGCGCAAAGATCGTGCTCGCAGTCATCAAGGGGTAATCGCCGCGCGTGGCCGAGTGCCCTATCGCGCGTATCGATCACTCGGCCACAAAAAGCAGCATGCGGCATCACCCACAACCACTCGCTGGAGCACGCCGTGTCGACGCAAGAACTGTGGAATCTGTCTTTCTTCGCGTGGGGAATCGTGTGCGGTTGGGCTGTCGTCCAAGGCCTGAGGGGGTAGCGATGAAACGAACGATAGTGACTCTAGTGCTAATGACTGTATTGGTACACCAACCAGCCATACCGCAAGCGCTCCCGGTGGCGAAATTCGCCATAAATCGTGCCATAGCAGGCGTTCTTACGAGAGTTGCAACATCCCGTGGTTTTGCTGCTAACGATCCGAGAGTGATCGCAACGCTGGAAGCGATCTCATCGGTAAGCACGGAGCTCAACGTCGTCGCAACTGCCGCCGGAATCGGGTTGTCTCTCTTAGGGGCTCCTGTATGGCTGACGATCATCGCGGGACTTGGCCTCGCATCCGCAGATGTGCCATTCATCGTTGCAAAGCTGGGGGATGCTGAAGTCGAAATCGCGCAAACATACCTAGGTGAGGTGGCGCTTACGAGCACTATCCCTCCTGACAAGCCCATCACCCTACCGCGCTACCCTGAGTTTGAGCCCCCCACCGATTGGTTGGGCTTTTTTGAAGAGCCCAGGCGACTCGGAGCGCACATTTATAGAACGCCCGCTTGCTCATACAGCGCTCCTCAGGATGTATGCCGCGAATTTCCACTGCTGCCGCCAGTCTCCACTGGCATTGCCCTCAGGCATCCGGAGTACGCCCTTGAAATCCCGTTCATATCGATTTCCGAGCTTGAAGACCTGCGAACTCGCTGGATATTTGATCCGGGGGATCCAGATCCTCAACTAAAGATCATCTATAAGCTCGATGAAATTGGCGACGCGCGCTATTACGAACGGATGTGGACTAACAAGGCATGGCCTTGCATTAAGAGCGTTCCTTCATCCTGTCCTGCCAAGTATCAATGGGTGACGATGGAGCTAAATCTCGATTTGTTCGACATCACCCTCGACGGGTATCACGGACGCCCGCGAATCACGACGCGAACGGTGTATTCCAATCTGGATGATGTGCAGGTCGGCATGAATAGCAACTTCTCAAAGATGCCGCTCAGCCCCCAGACACTGGCAAACATCGTCGATGAAGTATGGCTGCGAGCGGCAGAGTTGCCCCACTACGTGGGCATGCCATATCGAGAGTCCGAACCCGTTACCGAAGAGGACGTGGAGATATGGGTAAAGGCGAACCCTCAGCAGATGCCGTATATCGGCGATGTGTTCGAACCGGCCAATGATCCGGACGAGGAGAGAGTCACGATTTCCCCACGCATTCGTCCAAGAGAGGACCCCGCGCCACAGACTGATCCTGAAATTAATCCACGCGCCGACCCGGTGGCGACGCCCGTGACGAATCCGAAACCTGCTCTCGATCCCGAAAATAAGACTGATCCTGATCCCAACCAAAACAAGAATCCCCAAGGCGCACAGGACGTCAATGTCATCAACCGTCCAACCGTTGATATCGGCAACCGCGTCAAGGTCGATATCGACGTAGGTGACACCCCGAAAGTGGGCGAGCCGAAACTAGAGAAAACGCCAACCGCGAAGATGATTGTCGAGCCAATTCTGGGCCTGACGTCCGACTTCAAGTCCTGGTCAATGCCTTCACACGGGGCAAGCTGCCCACGTACATCGCTCCACGTTTTCGATCACACCATCGCCATCGACGCGCATTGCGATATTGCCGAGCGCGTCGCGCCACAACTTCGTCAAGCCATGCTCGCTGCGTTCGCTGTCATGGCACTTTTGATAGTGCTTTCCGCTTGAGGTCTCCATGCCACTGTTTGCCATTCTCGCGAGTGTCCTGAATACCCTGCTGGGCTTCATGTTCCGTTCGGCGGTGATCAAGTGGGCGACCTTCTTCGCGCTCTGGTACGTCGTCACTGAGTTCATCGATGTTATCAAATCCGGAAACTTGATTCCGAAGGTGTCCGGGCTCAATGAAGCACTGTCGGGCATCCCTACCGGCGTCTGGTACTGGCTCGATCTATTCGCCGTCTCTCAGGGGGGCCCAATGATCATTAGTGCGATTGCAGCGCGCTTCCTGATCCGACGCCTGCCTCTAATCGGATAATCGCCATGGCTATCAATGCTTACACCGGCTTGATGGGTTCAGGAAAGAGCTATGAAGTCGTCAGCAGCGTCATCGTGCCCGCCGTACTGGCTGGCCGACGTGTGGTGACCAACATCGACGGCATCAACCCAGAAGCCATCTATGCCTACTGCACGGATGTTAAGAAAGCCAATGTAGCGACGCTCGGCCCGGTGATTCCGATCTCGAACACGGATGTCCTCAAGGACGGCTTCTTTCCCGACGAAACGAAGCCCGATGCTGAGTCACTCGTCAAAGCTGGCGACCTTGTGGCGATCGATGAAGCCTGGGAGTTTTGGTCTGTCTCGCATAAGATCAGCCCCGAGCACATGCGATTCTTTCGAATGCATCGCCACTACGTGGATCCGGAAACCGGATTGTCGTGTGACGTCGCGTTGATGATTCAATCGATCACCGATCTGCACCGGCAATTGCGCTCTGTGATCGAGGTCACCTTTGTGACGAAGAAGCTCAAAGAGTTGGGGCTAGGCAATCGGTATCGCGTCGAGATGTTCGGTGGCGGCAGAATCACCAAAGCCGCACGATTTGGGACCACGACAACGACGTACGACAAGGCGATATTTCCGCTCTATCAATCGTATGCGGGCGGAAGCGGAAAAGAGCGTGCCATTGATGCACGCCAGAACATGCTGCGAAACCCAAAGCTATGGATGACAGCCGTTCTCTTCCTTGCGTGCTGGATCGGCGTAGGCATGTTCCTCTGGCGGTTCTTCCATCCCCAATCGCCGGAGAAGCCCGCGGCAAACTCGGTTTCACTGGATCGCGCTCCATCTGCGCTAGTGAACGTCACATCGGAGCTCGCGCCACATCCGCAGATCTTCAGCGAAAAGTGGCGAATTGCAGGACGGTATTCGATCGCCGGGAGGCGATATGTGGCGCTGAGCGACAACTCAGGCCGGCTACGCATTGAACCCTCAACGATGTTCGGTAATACCGGCCTCGCGATCATTGGCGAAATCGATGGTCAACAGGTCAGCCCTTGGTCGGGCCAGAAGCCATCGTCCCGCGCCTTTGGAGCGGCACCGTGAAGCGCATTTGTGCCGGCGCGATTCTGATTGCTACCACTCAGGCGTTTGCGGACCATCCACATATCCTGCCCGCGTCCATCGATTACCGAGGCCCTGCCCTGCACGACGACGGGCCGTCCACGGGTGAAAACATTGAACGACGCCATGCGCTCGGTTGGAACGGAGATGATGTATCAATACCGCAATCGAACCGATCAAAGGCATCCGGAAAATTCGACTTTCAGTTCGTCAACGTCGCGCAGCTCGTTTCCTTGCTCTACGTCGAGGCGCTCAAGTCGCCGTATGTAATCTCTCCGGAAGTGCTGGATGACCAAAGAATGGTGTCGATACGGTTCGACACACGCCGAGGCGACCTACGCAAATTTCTGGAGGTATTTCTCGACTCTCTCGGGCTCAGCATCGAGAAGCGTCGGGGCGTCGACTTTGTATTCAAGCGGCCCCCCATTGGCACCGTCTCGACTCCTCAATCCACCTACGTCTATCGCTCCCAATACAGAGACACGTCCTATCTAGCGAATCTTGTCAGGCCGGTATTCCGAGGACAGTTCACCGTCAATCGTGAAGTATCGACGCCATCGCATGGTCGAGCCAGTGGAGACGTGCCTGACGGATCCGCTGCCACGCTCATTGATCAAAAGGGCGACACGCTTGTATTCCGTGGAACGGCAGCAGAGATTTTGACGCTCCAACAGCTATTGCCCCAGGTCGACACGCCCGTCGGAGAGGTTGCCGTGCGCGCAACGGCCTACGAGGTGACACAAGGTACCGAGCATGGCTCCGCGTTTCAACTTGCACTCGATCTGCTCTCCAAAGGGTTGGGACTATCTGTGCACGTGACAGGCGAGAGGTTAGGCAACGCTATTCATATCAAAGCAGGCGACCTCGACACGGTATTCTCCGCGCTGTCGAAAGACACCCGATTCCAGGTCATCAACAGCCCCAACTTGCGAATCCGATCCGGCGCGCGCGGAAAGCTGACGATTGGACAAAAGGTGCCCATATTGAAATCAGTGTCCTACCCTCGCGGTGGCGGTGAACCTGTGCAGTCGGTGGAGTACCACTCGTCCGGAGTCATCTTCGAGTTGAAGCCGACGGTAAAAGACTGCGTTATCGATCTGCACGTTTCGCAGCAAATCAGCGACTTCGTGAAAACGACGACGGGGGTCAACAAGTCTCCGACGCTTAATACCCGCGAAGTCAGCACGGAGATCAGCTTGCAGGAAAACGAGATCATCCTGATTGGCGGCCTGACAACCAACAAAGAAGCCGACAACGAGACAGGGTTGTCTTTCCTGCCCAAATTCTTCAGCAGCCGGTCAGATACAGCGTCAAATACGGAAATCCTGCTCGTGCTCCAAGTTGAACGCGTCGCGCCGTCTAGCGTCGGGAGTGTCGGCGCCGATATCGGAGCCAAGAGATCCCAGGAGAGCATCTGCGACGTCAGGGCCGTTGACGCGCGGCTCAGCGCGGCCCGCGCGACCGAGCAGCGGGTAGCACCACTAGCGCGGATCGAAGCAGCGCCGCCGGCTTCACAGCCCCTTGCTGGAAGCCGACTTTCCGACCTCGCTCGCGAAGCGGCAGAGATTGAGGAAGAAACGACGCTTCGCGCGACCGCCGCCGCCCGCAGGGGCGAGGACGGCGGGGGCGCGCGAAGCGCGTCCCTATACTTGTATCAGTAACACTTAACGTACAGGGATCCAGCAACAAAAACTCACAGCCTGAGCAAGCCCCCCCGGAATATCGACATTCCCAATCAATCAAGTTGGATTGAGGGCGATAGTGCAAACATCAACCGGGAGTTGCCATGCATGAACCGGGTCTTATGGATTTCTCACCCTTTCGACGTGAATGGGTGGTCAGAGGACGTAACTTTGGCGATGGTCAGGTCGAGGTCACGGCTATCCGCTTTGACCGTTACGTCGGTGCTCAGGGCTTGAGCACGATGCCAAAGGCAAAACGTGGAGAATCGCAGAACACGGAAGACAGTCGGATGTCCGCGGCGAAACGCGCCAAGCAGCAGGTCAGATTACGCTGCAAGGCGATAGGCGCGGATCGGATGATTACGCTGACCTACCGCGAGAACATGCTGGATAAGGATCGGCTGAAGCACGATTTCGACTCGCTTCGCCGTCGCTTGGGAAAGGTGATGGACTTTCGGTATGTGGCCGTAGCTGAGAGGCAGAAGCGCGGCGCGTGGCATCTACACATCGCAGTCCGAGGTCGACAGAATTACAGGATGCTACGCTCGATCTGGTTGACCATCGTTGGCGACGACAACGGCTTTGTCCAGGTACGAAATCCGTTCCGTGAGAAAGGCCTTCGTCACAAGCTCGCCTCCTACCTCAGCAAGTACATCACCAAAGACTTCGCCGAACACTCGCTTAACGAGAAGCGATATTGGACGAGCAAATGCGTTGAGATCCGTGAGCGCCACGCGATCGCACACTTGCTGTCTGACGATCCGACGAATGCCATCGTGACTGCATTCGAAGCAGCACAGCTAGCGGGCGCGCCCCTGGACAGGTGCCAAACATTTTGGAGCCAGGAACTTGGCTGCTTTTGGTTAGCAACTCGGGAGAACTGATATGGAAAACACATCCGATCCAAGGCAACTACCCTTTGACTCAGAAATCGAAATGGTTTGTCTAGTTGAACGCATAGCGCATGCTATAGCTGATCGCATGATTCCTCCCGTTCCGGTCTCAAGCCAACTTTGGAATGGGAGGCTAATTGGGGCCTATTTACAACGCTCACCGGCCGTCGTGCTTGAGCGTATCGTCACCCTTCCCGGCTTCCCTGCTCCCATTCGCCTTCCTTCAACACGGGCGAAACCGAAAGACGAAATTGAATCGCCAAAATTGACCACTGGGCAGCCGCTTTGGAAGGCGACCGAAGTCATCCGGTGGGCCGAGTCTCATCAACACAAGCACGTTGGTCGCCCACGAAAAAGCTAACCTAAATCCGCACGCCATGCCCACCTTTAGGCAGACACGTTTGCTCCGAGCAAGTGGCCCTTACGTTTGCTCTGGCTTCCCCAATGCGCGTGGAACAAACCCGCATCGACAATCCGCTCGACATTGTCCTCGCGCCCAATGTAGCGAGAAACAAAAGGCATCTCACGTTGGCTGCTATCTCGCTATTTCGATCGTTGAATGAACGTGATACATCATCGTCTGTGACGTTTTGGTAAGCGCACGCTCCGGGGGTGGGCGTGGGCCACTGACACGCCATGTTCGCGTCTTTTCCGATTACATTGGTGGCGGGTCGATGTTGACTCCGAATGCGAGTCCAAAAGCTGCTTGTAATCGGCGGTCATTCAGCTTGAGCTCAATTCGATACGAATAGATATTTGCTGCTCTGTCCTCTTTTCGCAACCAGATTTCGGACGAAATGCGCAATAATTTTTGCCCGCCCAAGGTTCGCGCCTTTTTTTTGGGCGCTCTCTAAAATATGCATAGATGGCCCCATGGGGCCGTCTATTAACTATTAGGCAATACAAGATGCAGATCAACCCTTCCGTCCATCGCATTCTCTCGCTTGCCTTGGCAGTCATCAGAGGCTTCTTTTGGCCAGTTGCGATTGCGCTTGCAATCGTGGCGTGGGGTGCGTTCGCACCTTGGCAGCCTTCGAATGACATAAAGGACAAGGTCAAGGCTTTTTTTGCAATCCTGTTCTTCATCATGTTCTTTTTCGGCCAATACAAGCGCGTCGAGAAGCAAACAGATGACAAGGACTCATTTAAAAGCGTGAACGAGAAACTGCTGTCGCTGCAAGAACTCGTACGCAAAATTCGACCTGCTGATCACCCGGAGACTCCCACACCGTCTCAAATTTCTGTTGGCGATGCTAGCTCCCTTCTAGTCGAATCAAGAGCCCTTTTGAAATCTGGGCATACGCTCGCCGCGCTACTTCAAGGTGGCGTAGCTTTCGAACACGCACTAAGGGCTTTTGCACGTCATCTCAAAGGCGACGAGTCTGCAGCACTCCCTCTACACCAACTAATTCGCCACGTGGTTCCACAAGAAATGATGGGCGAACTGCACGCGTTAAGGCAAATTCGAAATCGGTTGACGCACATTTCAGAAGCCGAGCTGTCAGACCTGCCAGATGCGAACAGAGTTTTGGATGGTTACGAGTGGGCTGTGGCGGAACTGGGGAATATGGTGAGGCGTGATGAAGCTGCCTAGAAGGTCGTTTGAAACGGACACGCACAAACAGAGCAACGCACTACCCTTGCATATCGGCAAACTTCAACGTTGGATGTTTTTCGAATCAATGCCTGATGCTGAAGACCCAATGAAGGAGCCCCCTTTCCTGATTGGCCAGAATGGAAATGGTTTGATTCCGTCGAAGAGCCTCTGAAAGGAGCGGTAGTCAAAGTCCAGGAAAATGAAGGCAATGAGGTCGGTGTCCTTCGCATCTCCTTCGGGACGAATTATGCTCATGTGCGAGTCTGTCACACAACAAGACAAAGGAAAAATGATAGCGGAACTGGTTGCCGATAGCCCTCGCTGCGGGGCTGGACTCATCACATTGGATTTAGCTGGCGAAAATTTTCTTCGAATCGAATACGGCTGGCAGACCTGGTATGAAGCGTTCTGCATTTGCCGGAAGTGCCACTACGACAGCATCATTATTTTGGCGCAAACCACAGACGCATCCCAGGTCGACGTTCGTAGGGTCGGTCTTGCGGGCATCCCCCGCTCCCTGAACGACTACTTTCGCGTTCAAGGATACCTAAGTCTTAAGGACGAAAAAGCCGAGCAGCCTCCAGAACACCTTCCGGCAGATATCGAAGCGGCGTTCAAGGAGGGCGGCACCTGCATGGCCGTGAAGTGCTACAACACTGCGGGCGCAATGTTCCGGTTGTGCCTCGACTTTGCAACGAAATCGATGATGCCTGCCGACGATGTCGATGGCCTTACCAAACCAACACGCGGGAGCCTCGGGTTTCGGCTTGCGTGGCTCTTTGACACTGGAAGGTTGCCAGAAGCGTTGCGCGAGCTTGCGGCCCGTGTCAAGGACCTGGCAACGATGGCGCCCACGATGGAACGCTGACGAAGGTGGATGCAGAGGACCTGCACGAATTTGCTTATGAGTTGCTCGAGCGTTTGTATACCGAGCCGAAGCGCCTTGATGCAGCCAAAGAGCGACGGGCGGCACCGCATAACGACATCGGGTAACGTGTATCTACCAGCCTCAGAGTTGCTTATGAGCTTTAAGGAGAAACAGCTTCAAGAGATTTAGGGCTTGGGCCTCACTCATTGCCCCCCAACTCGTTCCTTGCGCCGCGTTCTGAACGGTAAACCAGCCATTCTTCATCAGCCTTATCGAGGCAACACGCTTCACCCTTAGCGCTATAAAACGAATGTGAATCTGCGGGGATATTTATCTTGTTCAGAAACTCAACCAATTCTTGAGTAGTTCAGATCATTCCATTTCTCCAAGTTCAGGCTCCCAAGCGGTACGGGACGGAATTTGGCATCTTGTTCTGCATGCCAAGGCGATCGGCAAGCATTTGAAGCGGCGAGTGAGGTTAGTCGCTCGCTTCGGGTCGCAAGCAGTCCGTCGTGACCGGCGGAACGGCCACAAGCGGTTTCTTAAGCGAAGCGGCGCTGAGCCATTGGAACAACCGTTAAACCGCACAAGCGGTCGGTCAATGACCTCTCCAACGGCCGGATCCTGTCGCCAGTTGGGGGGCAACGGCAAAGCAAGGGACGTCGTCCGGTTCCGCATACACCGAGTTACAACGTCAGCTTTATGAGCGGCGGTGGCATTTGGAGGGCGAGCCGAATGTAGCCGGTCGAATTAGGATCTCCGTACTGAGCGTCATCAAGATGTGACGGACCATCTGCTTACGTCGCGCTTTGTGTTCCGGCGACGGACTTGAAAATGTTGGGCGACAGCCGTGCAGCCTCAACTGACAGCTTTCCACCCCCCTTAACGCTTTTACCAGCCGACGTCATCATCTTTGGCCGATAATTCCGGTTGGTTACAATGACGCACCACCCAGCGCTTCGAGGAGGCCGCTTGCTGACTTCATTTTCGGTAGAAAACTATCGCGCTTTCGCTCGTCCGCAGCAGATCGACGTGCGTCCCATTACCTTGTTCTTTGGCTGGAATAGCGGCGGAAAAAGCGCCCTCATACGCTTTCTGCCTTTGCTGGCGGAATCACTGGAGGCAGATGCGTCGCCCATCTGGTTAGCCGGTACCGTGGGTCGCCGTGCTACATGGCCCGAGCTGGTATGCGGCGCGACGAAAAGACTGTCGCTGAACTTCGGACTGACGTGGAACCTTGAAGGGCGCGAACGGAGTGCCAGTTGGGAAATCGGCGGTGACGCTGAAGGAACGTATCAGCAGATTAACCGTCTGGTAGCTAACGGCTTGTCGGGCGAAAGTACATTCGATGGCATGGAACCGCGTCTGCCACGCCATCCGTTGAATTCGTTGATCCCAGACTTCTCGGTGAATGACGCAGACAAGAACCTGTTACTCGGACTGAAAGCCGACCTAGATGATTTCCGCAAACAGGTTCAGTGGGTAAGTGGAGTGCGGGCAAGGCCCGCGCGTTTTGTCGCATATGGAGGAGGCCAGCCATCGCATTTGAGCCCCGATGGCATTGAATCCGTCGATTATCTTGTGGCTGATAGTCTGGAGCCAGGCGACGACATTCTCATGCAGTCAGTTGCAACCTTCTTCGCATCTCTCGGCCTGAAGCTCCACGTCATAAACGACGCGCCTGGAGTCTGGCACGTTGCATTGAACAGCAATGTAAGTACTTCCCCTCTAGTTAATATCTGTGACACAGGGGAGGGATTCGCGCAGGTTTTGCCAGTACTTGTTGCATTGGCACGGGCCCAGGCTCGGGGCCCTAAGATACTCTGCCTAGAGCAACCTGAGTTGCACTTGCACACGCGCGCACAAAAGGCATTAGCAGAACACATGGTTTCCGCCGTACGAGCTGGTGGAGGAACCAAGCTTCTGCTCGAGACGCACTCCGAGGTTTTGTTGACAAGTATACAGCTTGCTCTGGCCGAGGGACATCTTAAGCCCGAAGACGTCCGCGTGTATTGGGTCGAATCGGAGGCGGACGGGACGAGCGATGTCACACCAGTGGAATTTGACTCGGCCGGTCGGCCGTTGACATCCGCACTTGCGGTCGCATTTCAGGAGGCCGTAGAGATTGGCCATGCGCTATTACGGCTCCAATCCGGCAAAGGGGGTGTCTAGTGAGGGTAATGCTCACCGCAGACGCCGTTGCCGTGATTCTTGCTGACGAAGAAAAATCTTCAAAACTTCATACCCTGTTAGGCCACGCCCGAGACGGTCGACATACGGTCGTAGTCGATCCTGCGAATGCCTTGGACGGCTGGTTGTCGACCATCGATGATGCGTCCCGCAATCAGTATGGTATTGCGTTACAGTTGTGCGCGCGTGAAGCCTCGCTTCAGGGAAGAGATATTGCGACGATAAAAATAGCAGCGGGTCCTGTTGCGACTTGGGACGATCCACTCGCTGAGTTGCCGTTCGATCTCACTCTGGATGTGCTGGCGGAGCCGCTGGGCGTCTTGGTCGAGAATGCAGAGAACGATTTCGCGTTTATTTTGAGTCTAATGTCGCCAAGCCAGCGGGAGAGTTTTCTGCGCAAGATTGACCGACGATGGATTGAACCGTTACACGGCGGCGGAAGCGATGCCATAGCGCGGCTGCGAGCTAGGTCTGACAGGCCGGCTATGAAGCTCCGGACGTATTTCATGTTTGACAGTGACCGTCTGCATCCAGACGAATGCGCCCCGACCTGGGACGGCAGCAGCCCTGACGGCAGGCAGATTGAATGTCAGGCTTTCCGCTGGGAACCTGAGGTCATGAAGCATCTCTCGGGTCGATACTGGCGGCTCCATCGGAGATTCATTGAGTCCTACATGCCGATAGACGAACTGCAAGCAGAGAATTCCAACGCGGCGGAAGCTTGGGGACGCCTGAGCGAGGAGCAGCGATGGTTCTACAATATGAAGGATGGGTTTGCAAAAGATCGAAAGCGGCACGATAGCGCGCGCGCTCGCGACCTGTACGGCGACGTCGCGGACGAAGATCGCGCAGCGCTCGAACAGGGCTTCGGAAGCAAGCTCGCTGGTCGCTTCCAGAAGCACGCCAACCACTGCTTCAACTGGGATCGGGCAGCACTGACGGAAGCCCGGCACCAAATATATCAACTTCTCCGGTTGGCCTAGCAAATGATCGAAAGTCTGACTGCACTTGCATCCGAAAACTCGAACCCCAGCTTGCGGAGTCTCGTAGAGGATGTGCAACGAGGGCATATCCGGGTTCCGCGTTTTCAGCGCCCGTTTATCTGGACGGACGAGCAGCGCCTTGAACTGTTGGCGTCGGTGCGTGACGGGATGCCAATAGGTAGCCTGCTGGTGTGGCGCACGACAAAATTTGAACTTGCGACTTTTCCTACGGTTGGCCCCCATGCGATTCCGGCTTCTGCGCGGGTCGCGACGCTTGGTTGGCAATATCTGCTCGACGGCCATCAGCGAGTCTCTACGCTGCTAGGCCTTTTGTTGCCTGTACCTGAGCACGTCGCTGTTGAGCCGGACGATTCCCAGATTGATTGGGCGATTGAATACGATCTCGAAATTGAAGAATTCGTATTTCGTACCAAACGGTTGCGGGCGCGTCGGCACGCGCCGCTGCTACCCCTCTGGACGTTGTTTGATGGGCGTCTCGTTAATAAGCATATGCGCGCAATGCGCGGGCACCACAAGAACGCGTCGGAGCAAGAGTTAGACCAATGGGAGGCACGGGCAGATCAGTTGTCGTACCAGTTTCAACAGTTTCGGGTTCCTATCGTTGCAATGGTAACCGACGACCTAAACCTCGCGGCGAAAGCGTTCCAGCGCATTAATAGCCTTGGCACTCCGATGTCGGAGGCTCATCTCGTTGCGGCCTTGTCGTGGCGTCCCGACTTCGATTTGCGGGAACGTATCGAAAATATCCGGGAGACTCTGCGGCCGGAGTGGCGGGCAATTGAGGACAACCTGTATCTTCAGATATGCAAGGGTCTTTGTGGTCTGGATCTGACTCGTCCCGGACAGTCGGAGCTCGTGAAAGCGATTGAAACCAACTACGGACTGCTTGACGAAGCCGCTTTGGGACTGCGGGAGGCCATCAACCTGTTGCATGAAGCAGGCGTAACGAGAGCCGAACTTCTGCCATACGGGTACCAACTGACCTTGATTGCAATAGCGTTGGCTCACGCCGGCTTTGTAGATGAGCGAACGCGACAGTCCATCATCGACTGGTTCTGGCGGAGTAGCTGGTCAGAAGCATTCGCGTCATCCAGCTTCCGGCAAGTGCGCGCACAGCAGCAACTGTTACACGCCGCTATCTATGACGAGACCGCTATTTCCGACGAGTGGGAAATGCCTGAGAAGCTCCCTTCGCGATTTGATTTCAGGTCGGCGCGCTCGCGACTTCTGATGATGCGGATGGCCATTCGCATCGAAAAGGAAGGAAAGTGGCTGCTTTCCGAATACGGTCGCTTTGCGATGGTGCGATTTGTGCCCCCTCCATCAGATGCTTCCCCTAAGCTTAAGAGACTATGTCAAGGACCGGGAAACCGGTTTCTCGTCTCTCCGCTTGATCCGGACATTCTCCACCGTGAGCTGGTGCACGGGTCTGGAGTCAACGCGTTCCTCTATGGTCATCTCATCGACGAAGAGATGCTGAAGATGTATCAGAGAGGCGATCTGGAGGGCTTTCTCCAGCGCAGGACAGAAGAGATTGAACTTTGGGACTTCGCTGAATGGAGTTCTCTGGCCGGTTCTCGCGCCCAATTCGAGCAGACTTTGCCGCAATACGTTGACCTACTGCCGCCAACGGAAAAGAGGCTCGCGCGATTCGGCGTACGCATCATAGGGAGCGACGGGCAACCTGTCGTCGGTGCTAGGATTGCATTGATTGATAGCCAAGGGTGGATTCGTAGGAGCAGAACAGATCATCAGGGAAGGTGCTCGATGGATTTTCATCCAGCTCAACCCTATGAGTTTCTGGTCGCTGCCGCTAGCGTTTCGGGATTCCAGTACAGTGGGCTGTTGCCAGAGGAAGGTGGCGACTTGCGACTCGAGCCCCTGCAGCTCGGAGGCTCAATAATTTGCGACGGAAAAGTTAAGATTCCCGGATTAAGTGGCACATTTTCAGGACAGCCTGACGGCAACGTTCTGTTTCGAGTAGAGCTGCATGGGCTCTTGAATATTCGGGAGCCGAGCAACACGTATCTATACTCGCTAAATGAGCCGATCGAACTGGCGGATCCTATAACCGGGCGGTATGTGTCGGTAAAAGTGAAGTACATGACTGGTCAAGTCCTTCTTCTCGATTATCGCTACATTTCCTAGATTACCGCCGCTGCCAAGAAAAAACTGCGCCAGCCGCTGGAGCAGCAGCCCGTCGCACGCGCGTTCGCGTTCAATGCGTAGGTCGTCGGCGCCGCGAGGCAACGTCTGCTGTGCATGGCGTCTGACGTCAGGGGGCCGTCCCCCGTCGCTGGTCGACATTGCGTCTATAAGGGCGCCGGGGACAACTGGTCGTCGCTGTCGACCGTGTCATCGACTAGCTTGGGCATAAATGGCTCTTGGATAGCCCCCAATTCGATACTGCGCTTCGGCAATGTGACGGCACAGCCCCCACCCTAGCGGTCCGCAGAACGCGACGCCAGCAGTATTTGTTAACACCACTAGCACCTTTGTGTATACCGCTGGCATCGATTATGAGCGCTTACAGCAAGTGGCGAAGGTGGTTATGGATTCAGTCATTTCCCCGCTCTGTCCCGATTGATAGAGACTAGGTGTTCGGACGGGCATGGAATGCGCGAACACGTTCTCGATACTGCGGAGACGGACGTCCACGGTTCCTCGGAGAGTATGAGCTCACTAGTACACACCCGCTTGAGCGAACATTGACAGGCTCAGCTCCCAAAGCACGAATGTCAGCGGAGCAACTTGTACTCCCCTGCCAGCGCCGGTACCTGAATACCGGCAGAAGCCGATGGTCCTTCCCGCGAAGCGGGACAGGGACCGGCCGCCGTACTTCGGAAGCGGGCGTGGGATGGTACAAGTCCGAACGGCCGTTCGAGGGCGGAAGCGGGCATTGCGACCCCACACTCCAGAGAAATACACCCCGTTTCCTCATAGGCTAACGGGCACATGTCTCGATCAGTGTTTCGGCAAGAATGAAGTTTCCTTGAAGAAGTCCGTGACTGCTTGGGTTCAGCAATGGCTACTAGTCAAGGCGCCCCGCAATATCCGTTGCAGTCGCGTTGTAGTAGGTCATTAATTCTGAAATGTTTCTGTGACCAGTCATCCTAGCTAGGTCAAGAGGCTGCAACTTCTTAGCCAAACGAGTAATGGCTTCGTGTCGAGTGTCGTGAAACGTCACGTCCGGTATGAGGGCTCGATCCCGTGCTTTCCTAAACAGCGCATCGCGACTGGAAGTCGACAGAGCAAACAACGGTTCGCCTTTCTGAACTTGCGGCAGCATCCTCAACAGCTCTATCGCTCTCGACGACAGCGGCACATTCCGCGCCGTTCCGTTCTTCGTCATCGGAAGTCGTGCGAACTTGCCTTTGTAGTTCACAGTTTGTGAGGTCAGAGTGAGCATTTCGCTCGATCTCATTGCCGTCTCTATCGCAAAGAGAAACGCAACGGCTACGCGCTGCATTGGCTTCTCTACCCGCAATCCTTCTTCATATCCCATGCTCGCAAGCAGCGACTCGATTTCTTCCTGAGAAATCAACCGCTCCCGCCCGGGCGGATCCGGCGGCCGCTTCACTTCGATCATCGGGTCAGTCACCAGCCAGCCCCACTCCTTCCGGGCAACCTGAAACGCGTGCGACATCAGCGACATTTCTCGCGACGTCGAAGACCCAGATACTTCCCGCAACCGAACATCCCGCCAAGCCGCTACATGCGAAGGTCGAAGTTCCACCAACCTGACATCAGCAAACTTCCGCCCGTTGACCACTTTGCTGCCAATCAGCGGCAACCGAAGCTTCTCCCATCGAGCCCCACGTTTCGTCGGACTCACTTTCAACTCGTACTCTCTGAGTACGTCACCGACCGTCAGCGTCTTACTGCCACCACCGCAAGCAATCGACCGCATTTCCGTCTCTCGCTGCGCACACCACGCCTGCGCAGCTGCCTTTGTATCGAACGTTCCACTGTCTCGCTCGCCGTTGACCATCAACTGAGCGCGCCAGCCCTTCACCACCTTCTGAATGGATGCCATTTCGTGGGGAAATCTCGGGTAAAAATTGGGGAGGCCGCCCCGATTTTAGGTGCGAACAGGTGAGATTTAGGGTGACAGGGAGAACAATCGGAATCCGCACAAAGCCCCCGCCTGGCGTTACCAGACGGTCTTTTGCGCGAATTTCAGGGAAGAAGTGAGACCTACAAAACCGATGCCAAAACGGGGAGTTGGTGCGAGGAAGGGGACTCGAACCCCTACACCCTTTCGGGCGTCAGGACCTAAACCTGGTGCGTCTACCAATTTCGCCATCCTCGCAGCCCGTGGGTGTCGGTCACCTCGGTAAGGTGTCGACACCCCGGCATCGGGTCGACGGCATGCGGTCCGGTCGGACATGAAAAGGGGCGACTGGTCGCCGCCCCGCTGCATGCGTCAAAGCAGGCGAGCATTCTACACGAACTGAAAATCGTCGGCAATCGTTCAACGCTCGGGCATCCAATGCCCAAATCCCATCGCTACATGCCCGTGTTGATGCCCGTGAAGCGAGCGCCGATACTGATTTTGCACGGCTTCATAAGGAGCTCCCGAATGACCACACCCTCCAACACTTCAAAGACGGCCCGCGAGCATCTAGCGCCGTCCCCAGAACATCCGATCGTCATCACTCCCGCAACCACTCGCGTCGTCGTGCGCGCCAACGGCCGCACCATTGCCGATACGCGCAACGCCCTCACGCTTTGCGAAGCTTCGTATCCGCCAGTACAGTACATCCCTCGCAACGACGTCGACATGTCCCGCCTGACACCCACCACACATCACACCTATTGCCCCTACAAGGGGGACGCGTCTTACTACTCCATCACCGATTTGGGTAAGGCCGGCGAAAACGTGATCTGGACCTACAACTCGCCATTCGACGCCGTCAAACCCATCGCCACCTATCTCGCGTTCTACGCTGAGCGCGTCGACAGCATCGACACCAGCGAGCGCCTCGTCGACTGATCGCCCCTGTACGACTCGCCTCTGGGTAGCAATGCTAGAATTCGCCCCAATTCATGGCATTGCCCCGGCTGCGCGTCTGCGCGCCGACGTTCGGGCCAATGACCCGACCGATACCCCGAAGCGCATGCAACCCCACGAGACATCCGACGATAACGTCGGCACCCCCGCCGGCCCCACACAGGCCAACGAGTATTGCCGTCAGAAAGCGGGGCCACAAGGCTCGGCGCTCTACTACGCCCTGCTGCAATTGCCGCCGTCCAAACGCGATGCCGCCTACGCCGTGCACGCGTTCTGTCAGGAAATCGCCGACATTCACAGCGCCGTGCACGACCCCGGCGTCGCGCACGCGAAGCTCGACTGGTGGCGTCAGGAACTCACGAATCTCTTTGCAGGCAAGCCGGTGCATCCGGTCACGCGGGCGCTCGGGCCAGTGATCAAGGACGCGGGGCTGTCGCGCACCGCGTTCGATGCCGTGCTGCATGGCGCAGAGATGGATCTGTCGCAGATGCGCTATCTGGATTTCGCCGGTCTGAATCACTACTGCGACGCGGCCGGCGGTGCCCCCGCCGAACTCGCCTCGCATGTGTATGGCTTCGATGACGCGCAGACGCCCGCATACGCTCGCGCGCTCGGCCATGCCATCGCGCTGGCACGGCGCGTCACCGAGGCAGGCGTCGATGCCCGCGCCGGTTATGTCTATTTCCCGATCGATGAATTGCAGCGCTTTGGCGTGACCGCCGCCGATATTCAGAACGGCAAGTATTCGCCGGAATTTCTCGCGCTGATGAAATTTCAGGATGCGCGGGCGCGCAAAGCCCTCCGAGAGGCCATGGCGGCCATCCCCAAGCGCGACCGCCGCAAGCAGAAACCGCTGCTCGCACTCGCCGCCCTGCAACTCGCCCTGCTCGATGAAGTCGCCGCGAGCGACTATCAGGTGCTGCACCAACGCATCGATCTCACGCCGCTGCGCAAGTTCTGGCGCGCTTGGCGGGCACGGTAAGACATTGGCGGCATGTTGCCGCCAGCCGGCAACACCGCGCTACGCCCGCAAAATATCCAACGGACGGAACGGGCCGCCCAGCACCGATTGCGGGTTGAGCCCCCACCACCGCTGCAACACCGTCGCGTAGACATCGCGGAAGTCGACCGCAAACGGCAGATTGCCGTTGCCATCGAGCCGGTCCAGTCGCGGCACGTCGCCATACATGCCGCCACGCACTCGCCCACCCGCCACAAAGTGCGGTGCCACCGTGCCGTGGTCGGTGCCGCTGCTCTGATTCTCGCGCGGGCGCCGGCCAAACTCGGCGTACGTCACGATCATCGTCGACTGCCAGCGATTCAACTCGGTCAGCCCGGCGCGCAATGCCATCATCCCGTCCGCCAACTGACGCAGCAGATTGGCCTGCTGCCCCGGCTGGTTCTGGTGCGTATCGAATCCGTTCAGCGTCAGGCGAAGCACGGCCACGCCGCGCCCGGGTTGTGGCACCCCCGTCGGTGAATCGGCCGCGGCCACCACCTGCAAGGCGGTCTTCACCACGTTGCCGAATGCGCCTTGCGGCATCGGCGTCTTGAGCACGTATTGCCCCTGACGTGGGCGCAAGCCGTCGGCGGCCTTCACGATGTCGTTCTCAACGCGCAGCACATGCGCCAGCGCCGGATTGCTTACCTGCGCCGCATTGGCAGACGCGAGACTGGCGTCGCGCAGAAACTGCGCCGGGTTGGTCAGCGTAACCGCGCGCGCGCCACCGGCCAATGGCCCTAGCTCCGCGCTGCCGACGATCACGCCATCGGCATCGAAACCGGTCGGCACCGCGTGCTCGGCGAACGCCCGCGAGAGCCAGCCGTCGCGCAGATACTCGTCAGAGCGCGACGCGGTGTTCCAGATTTCGATCGAGCGGAAGTGCGACAGATTCGGCTGCGGATACCCCACGCCCTGCACGATCGCCAATTCCTTTGCCTGCCACATCGGCATGAGCGCCCGCAGCGACGGATGCAGCCCGCTACGGTCGTCGAGTTGCACGACCTGATCGCGCTTGATGCCAATAGTCGGGCGCAGCGTCGCATAGGCGGGATCGGCGTAAGGGATCACGGTATTCAAACCGTCATTGCCGCCCTTCAACTCGATCAGGATGAGCAGATTGCCGTAGTTGCTCGCCCCGGCAAGCCCCCCCGGGAACGCACCACCGAGCGATTGCGTGGCGGCGAGCAACGGTGCCGGGGTCAGCCACGCGGCCCCGAGGCCACCGGCGAAGGTCAGAAAATCGCGTCGATGCATGTCACACCTCACTTCAACTGATAAGCCGGGTCCATCAACAACGACTGCAAATACGCTGCGCTATTCTCGCTGGCCGTTTGCGGTGCGGCCGGCGCGAACGGCAGTACCGCCCGCTGCAAGGCGTCGCGCGTGCCCGCCTCGGGAATATCGACCGGCCCCAACGCATAGGGTTGCAGCCAGCGCGCCAGATCGAACCGAACGCCGGCGACCGTGCGCGGCATTGGCATCGGTTGCGGCGGCTGGAACGCCGTGCGCTGCACGCCCGGGCGCGCCGTCACCATCTGCGGCGCCATTGCCGGGCCGCCCGCGTTGGCGTTCTCCGTCGCACGGAACATGCGCTCGACGAATTGCTTGCGCGCCAGCAACGTCGTGCTGTCGATCCACGCGTCGCCGCCGGGCCAGCCCTTCACATTAGGCGGGCGGAACAAGTCCTGCCCGAGTACCCGCATCTGCTGCGCGAGCATCGCCGGATCGTCGTAGCCGATGTCGAACTCGCGCACGGTATCCGTCACGAACTCCGATGGAGATTTGACCAAGGTGCCGCGTGTTCGTGCGTCCCAGAATGCGGGGGTGAGCAGCAGCGCCTTCAACGCCGCGCGAATGTCGTAACCGCTCGAACGGAAGACGTCGGCCACGCGGGTGACTTGTGCGGTGTCGGGGGTCGGCGAGACGAACTCGCGCCACAGCTTGGTGGTGACGAACGTCGCCGTCTCGGGCCGGGCGAGCAGAATGTCGAGCATCTGGTCGCCATCGAAATTCCCGGTCTGGCCGAGCACCGTCTTAGTGTCGGTATCGTGGAAATTCGGCCGCCAGAGGTAAGTCATCGTCGGCCGGTCGATGCTCCAGCCGGTGTAGGCCCTTGCCGCTTCGCGCACGTCCAGTTCGGTGTAGTGCCCTTCGCCCAGCGTGAACAGTTCCATCACTTCGCGCGCGAAGTTCTCGTTCGGGTGTCCCTTACGGCTGCCTGCCCCATCGAGATAGATCAGCATCGCCGGGTCTTTCGACACGCTGTGCAGCAAGGTGCCGAAGTTGCCCAGTGCATTCGCACGCAGCAGTACGTTCTGGCGATAGAGCACGCCCGGCTCGCGCACCTTGTCGTCGCTCGAGACGAAGTGGTTGTGCCAGAACAGGGTCATGCGCTCAGTGAGCGGTGACGGCGTGGTGGCCATCTCCTGCGCCCACCAGCCGGCCAGTTGGTTCGCCATGAGATTGCGGCGCTGGTCGAGTGCGCGCCGCTGCTCGGGGGTCAGGTTCTTGACCGCTTCGCCGTAGAGCGGCGCCTCGTTGACCCACGCAGGCGCCGGTGTCACTGCCGTGCGGCGGGTTTCGGCGAGCAACCGGTCGATCGCCTCGGCACGCGTCAGGCCGACGAACGCGGCAAGCTCGCGCGCGTCGGGGGCGTAACCGGTGCGGGTGAGGAGATAGCGGGCGTCGCTTTCGCTCAACGGGCGTTGCGCCGGATCGGTGGCGGTGGGGGCGTGGGTTGCGCGGTGTGAGGCATGCTGCGTGGCCGTGGCTGGCTTGGCGCCGGCGTTCTGACCGGGTAGTGCTGTCAGCGCGAACACCGCCACCATCGCTGCGGCGAGAGATGACCGGGAAATTGCCGCGCTATCGGGCCGAACGAACCGTTCGGAAGCTATACGTCCCGGCCAGCGGCGGGCGCAAAAAAAGCCAGCGTCGATCGAGGCTGGCTGGATTCGGTTCGGCTTCATGAGGCGCTCGCATCACAGGGGGCAACGTTGGCGAACGGGGCTGGGCTTCGTCTATAAGCGGATCAGTGGCTATACAACTCGCGCACCGCATCCTGAATATGCTGACGAAGCAAGCGCCGGTCTTCCGGGGTCATGTGGCCGTTGGGACGGCGGCCCGCCGGCGGATTCGGCAGATCGTCGGCACGACGCTCGGCATTCGGATCGTTGGCGGGTGAGTTCTTTGGCGCGTTGCGTTGCTGCGGCGAAGCACGCTCGACCTTCGGTGCGGCGTGCGTCTGGGCGCTGAAATGCGGCACGGGACGGGCATACGTCACGCTCAGGTGTCCCCAGAGCATGATCCCCCCGAACAGTAGCGAAAACTCAGCAGCCCATCTCATCTTTTGCGTATGTCCTTCTTGCCACGCGGCAGGTTTTCGCCCTGGCAGGGGTGCAAGTGTACCCACTGCCTATGGTCAGCGCACAAGCCGTAGGGTAAATTATGTAACCCTTTGTAACCCGCTTTGGCGGCCTCCTCAGTTCGCGGCATTTCGAGCTAAGATACGTGGCATGGAAAATAAAAACGCTTCCAAAATTCTGGTTGTCGACGACGATCCGCGCTTGCGCGACTTGCTGCGTCGTTACCTCGGGGAACAGGGCTTCAATGTCTTCGTGGCCGAAAATGCCACGGCCATGAACAAGCTTTGGGTGCGCGAGCGTTTCGATCTGCTCGTGCTGGACCTGATGCTCCCCGGTGAAGACGGTCTCTCTATTTGCCGCCGTCTGCGTGGCGCTAACGACCGCACGCCGATCATCATGTTAACGGCCAAGGGCGAGGATGTCGACCGAATCGTCGGCCTCGAAATGGGTGCGGACGATTATCTGCCGAAACCCTTCAATCCGCGCGAACTCGTCGCCCGCATTCACGCCGTGCTGCGCCGTCAGGCCCCGCCTGAACTTCCCGGTGCGCCCAGTGAAACCATGGAGACGTTCGAGTTCGGTGATTTTGCCCTGAACCTCGCAACGCGCACGCTCACCAAGAACGGTCAGGAAATTGCACTGACCACCGGCGAGTTCTCCGTGCTCAAGGTGTTCGCCCGCCATCCGCGCCAGCCGCTCTCTCGCGAGAAGCTGATGGAGCTGGCACGCGGGCGTGAATACGAAGTCTTCGACCGCAGCCTCGACGTGCAGATCTCGCGTCTGCGCAAGTTGATCGAGCCGGACCCGGGCAGCCCGCGTTTCATCCAGACGGTCTGGGGCCTCGGCTACGTCTTCATCCCGGACGGCGGCGCGTGATCGCTCGGCTTCACGTCTCACGCATCAAAACGACGCCGGTCGCGACCTCTTCGCGCACCGGCGTCGTGTCTTATCCGAGCGGGCCACTAATGGCCGGCCGGGCAACCGTGCACGCACGCATTTCGCATTAGACGGAGCAACCCCATGCATCCGATCCGGATGGTACGCGGGCTGTTCGGCGGTCTGTTCTGGCGTACCTTCTTCCTGATTGCCCTGCTGATCGGCGTGAGTCTGGCCGCCTGGTATCAGAGCTTTCGCGTGATCGAGCGCGAACCGCGCGCCCAACGCGTGGCGCAGCAACTCGTCTCGATCGTCAAACTCACGCGCACCGCCCTGCTCTATTCCGAGCCCGACCTGCGCCGCGCCCTCTTGCAGGATCTCGAGAGCAACGAAGGCATTCGCGTGTACCCGCGCGAACCCGCCGACAAGATCGAGAAGCAGGCCAGCGGCGTGGTGACCGATCTGATCACCCGCGACGTGCAGCGCCGGCTCGGCACCGACACGGTCATCGCGTCGTCGGTGAATGAAATCTCCGCGATGTGGATCAGCTTCAAGATCGATGAAGACGACTACTGGGTCGCCATCGAACAAGACCGCATCGATACCGCCACCGGTTTGCAGTTGTTCAGTTGGGGCACGTTCGCGCTGGCGCTTTCGCTGATCGGGGCGGCCTTCATTACCGCGCTGGTGAACCGACCATTCGCGCGGCTCGCCCATGCGGCCCGCGCCATCGGCGGCGGCCACCGGCCCGACCCATTGCCAGAGCGCGGCATGGGCGAGGCCGCCGAGGCGAACCGCAGCTTCAATCAGATGGTGCAGGAGCTCGAGCGGCTGGAGGCCGACCGGGCCTTGATGCTCGCGGGCATCTCGCACGATCTGCGCACGCCGTTGGCGCGTCTGCGGCTGGAAACCGAGATGAGCCCGTCGGAGGAATCGGTCAAGCGCGACATGATCAGCGACATCGAACAGATGGACGAGATCATCGGCCGCTTCCTCGATTACGCCCGCCCGGCCTCGCGCACCGTGCTGCAAACCATCGATCTCTCGGAGACCGTGCGCGAAACGGTGCACGCCTTCGAGGGCCGCGAAGATCTGAACATCACGGTCGAACTGGGCGAAGAGGCCTTCGTGCTCGCCGAGCGCACCGACCTGAAGCGCCTGCTCAACAACCTGATCGAGAACGCCCGCAAGTACGGACGCGATGCCGAGAGCGACATCGCCAACGTCCACATCACGACGCGTGTCCTTGGCGAGCGCGTCGAGATGCGTGTGCGCGATACCGGCCCGGGCATTCCAGAGGAACAACTCGCGCTGGTGTTCCGGCCGTTCTATCGCGTGGACACCGCCCGCACCAAGGCCGACGGCACGGGCCTCGGCATGGCCATCGTGCAGCGCATTGCGTCGCGCTATAAAGGGCAGGCAACGCTGAGTAACGTGCGCCCCGGCTCCGGCCTTGAAATCATCGTGTCATTTCCGCTTGCTAAATAAGGCGTATCGTGCGGAAATTGGCCCTCGCGAATGGGGTTCCGAATGGGGTTCCGAATCGCTTCATGATGGCCCTCGCCCCGGGCCACTCACAAAATCCTATCGACGGGATTTGATTTAACTATCCCCGCCATAAACACAAACTATTGCTATCGATCGCTCGATAGCGTATAATCCGTTAGTTGCCCGGGATCGCGTGAACCCGGGTAGTTGCAGGTTGCGATGTATTTGAAGACATCCAACGTTAACCGCATCAATTAAGGAGTAAATCGATGAAAACTGTCGGCGACAAACTCGAAGCGTTCTCGGTAGAAGCGGCAAAGCCTGGTTTTAACAACCACGAAGAAAACGGCGTGTCGGCTTTCGAAACCATCACCGAAGCCTCGTTCCCGGGCAAGTGGAAGATCATTTACTTCTACCCGAAGGACTTCACCTTCGTGTGCCCGACCGAAATCGTCGAATTCGGCAAGCTGAACGGCGACTTCGCCGATCGCGACGCTGTGCTGCTCGGCGGTTCGAGCGACAACGAATTCGTGAAGCTGGCATGGCGCCGTGAGCACAAGGACCTGAACAAGCTGAACCACTACTCGTTCGGCGATGTGACCGGTTCGCTGATCGACCAGCTCGGCGTGCGTGACAAGGAAGCTGGCGTGGCCCTGCGTGCAACGTTCATCGTTGACCCGCACAACGTCATCCAGCACGTTTCGGTGAACAACCTGAACGTCGGCCGTAACCCGGAAGAAGTGCTGCGTATTCTGGACGGTCTGCAAACGGACGAACTCTGCCCGTGCAACCGTGCGGTCGGTGGCAACACGCTGTAAGTTTTGCCTCGAAGCCCGCGCGAGCGGGCTTTTTCAGCCCAACGCAATAGGAGAAATTTATGGAATTCCTGAACGCGATTAAGGCGCAGATTCCCGATTACGCCAAGGACATCCGCCTGAACCTCGACGGTACGATCGCTCGTTCCTCGCTGGAAGGCACCGATGCCGTGGGCGTGGCCCTTGCCGCTGCGTTTGCCGCGAAGAGCCAGCCGCTGATCAAGGCCATCCGTGAATCGGGTGTGCTGCCCCCGGAAGAGCTGGAAGGCGCGTTGACCGCTACCGCGCTCATGGGCATGAACAACACGTGGTACCCGTATCTCGAGATGGCGGACAACGCCGAGCTCAAGAACGAAAAGGCCCAACTGCGCATGAACGCCTACGCCACCCGTGGCGGCGTGGATCAGCGACGCTTCGAGATGTACGCGCTGGCCGCGTCCATCGTCGGCAAGTGCCACTTCTGCGTGAAGTCGCACTATCACCTGCTCGCCACCGAACAAGGCATGAGCACCGCGCAACTGCGTGACGTCGGCCGTATCGCCGCTGTCATCAACGCTGCCGCGCAAGTGATCGCTGCCGAAGCGGCATAAAGTCGGAGGTCATCGTCAGGCTTTCGTCAGACGACGCACCAAGCAAAACGGCGCTGCCGGGTTCAACCCCGCAGCGCCGTTTTCATTGGCAGCCGTTCGGGGGCATCGCCCCCTCACATCTCAAGTCTTACGCGCCCATCAGCAACGCGGCCGCCTGTGCCTCGATGCCTTCCTGACGGCCGAGATAGCCGAGCTTCTCGTTGGTCTTGGCCTTCACATTGACCTGACCCACGGTAATCCCCAGCGCATCGGCAATCGACTGCGTCATCGCGGCAATATGCGGTGCCAGCTTCGGCGCCTGTGCGATCACCGTGCAGTCGATGTTGACGATCTCGTAGCCCTGCGCACGCACGCGGCGCATGGCTTCTTGCAGCAGCACGACGCTGTTCGCGCCCTTGAACGTCGGGTCGGTGTCCGGGAAGTGACGGCCAATGTCGCCGAGCGCCGCCGCGCCGAGCACGGCATCGGTGATCGCGTGCAGCAGCACGTCGGCGTCCGAGTGGCCGAGCAGGCCGCGATCGAACGGAATGGTCACACCGCCCATCACCAGCGGGCGCCCCGGGACGAGCGCATGCACGTCGTAACCCTGACCGATGCGAAGTTTGGACAAGGCGGCGAGCGAAATAGAAGAAACAGCTTGTTCAGTCATGAAGGGATCGTCAAATGCAGGAGACCCAGCTTACGCCGGGCGAGCCGCGCCGAGAAAGGCCTCGGCCAGCGCGAAATCTTCGGGATACGTGACCTTGAAGTTACGCAGGCTGCCACGCACGAGCTTGGGGGCATGCCCCATGCGCTCGATGGCGCTGGCCTCATCGGTCACTTCGGCGCCGGCAGCGAGCGCGTCTTCGAGCGCCTGACGCAGCATGCCCAGACGGAACATCTGCGGCGTTTGTGCCTGCCAGAGACCGTCGCGCGATTCGGTCGCAGCCACAGCCGCCAGAGCGCCGGCACCCGCCGGTGCGTCTTCACGCTTGAGCGTATCGGCCACCGGCAGCGCCAGAATGCCGCCGACGGGGTCGTCGCGCAGGGCTTCGACCAGCGTGCGGATCAACGCCGGCGTGATGCCCGGGCGCGCGGCGTCGTGCACCAGCACCCAGTCGCTGTCCTGCGCGCCGAATTCGGTAAGCGCCTGAAGGCCACCGAGCACCGATGCGTGACGCGACGCCCCGCCGCAGCGGCGCACGGCAAAACGCAGGGGGCCGAAGCGGCGGCCATCGAAGTGATTGTCGTCCGGCGCCAGCACCAGCACGGTCTGAGCGAACTCGGAGCAGGCGTCAAACGCGGCGAGCGCATAGTGAAGCATGGCGCGTCCGCCCACGCTCCGGTACTGCTTGGGCACGTCGGCCCCGGCGCGAACACCGGCCCCGGCGCACGGGATGACAGCAAAAAGTCGGTCGCTCACGATAAAACGCAGGTAAGGGTAAAGCGGGGATTTTATAATAGACGCTGATCTTCACGGGGCCCCATCTTCATGCAGCCCCGTGCTTTGCCATTTCTGCAACGCTTTTCTATGTCATCCGCTAACGCCATATCCCGTAATACCGTGCCTGTGCCGCTCGTAAAAGCGGGACAGCGTTACGCCTTCGCCGGTGCCCACGCGTCGTCCGACGCCCTGCTCATCGCCCGCTACTTCGAAGCCAATCGCGAGCGCATGCCGCTGCTCGCGGTCGTTTGCGCGCAGGCGACCGACGCGCTGCGGCTCCAGCAGGAGCTCAAGTGGTACGCACCCGATGCACGCGTGCGCCTGCTGCCCGACTGGGAAACGCTGCCGTACGACACGTTCTCGCCGCATCAGGACCTGATTTCGGAACGGCTGGCCACCCTGCACGATCTCGGCGAAAAACGCTGCGACATCGTGCTGGTGCCCGCCACGACCGCGCTCTACCGCATGGCCCCGGCCAGCTTCATGGCGGCCTACACGTTCTACTTCCGGCAAGGCGAACGGCTGGACGAAGCGAAGCTGAAGTCGCAGTTCACGCTCGCCGGTTACGAGCACGTGTCGCAGGTGATGCGTCCCGGTGAATATTGCGTGCGCGGCGGTCTGATCGATCTGTTCCCGATGGGCTCGCCCCTGCCCTATCGTCTCGATCTGTTCGACGACACGGTCGACAGCATCCGCGCCTTCGACCCGGACACGCAGCGCAGCCTGTATCCGGTCAAGGAAGTGCGCCTGCTCCCGGGGCGCGAATTCCCGTTCGACGAACCCGCCCGCACGGCGTTTCGCGGGCGCTGGCGCGAGGTGTTCGAAGGTGACCCGAGCCGCAGCACGATCTACAAGGACATGGGCAGCGGCGTGCCCTCCGCGGGCATCGAGTACTACCTGCCGCTGTTCTTTGAAGAGACCGCCACGCTCTTCCACTATCTGCCGCCCGACGCCCAACTGGTGTTCGTCGGCGATCTGGAAGGCGCGATCCAGCGCTTCTGGAACGACACGCGTCAGCGCTACAACTTTCTCTCGCACGACCGCGAGCGCCCGGTGCTGCCGCCTGAGCAACTGTTTCTGCTCGATCAGGACTTCTTCACGTTCGCCAAGCCGTTCGCCCGCCTGACGCTGGCGAAGCCCGGTGACGGCAGTTGGGCGATCCCGCTGCCGACGATCTCGGTCAACCGCCGCGCCGACGATCCGCTGGCCGCCCTGCGCGCCTATCTCGCGCGTACGCCCGCACGTGTGCTGCTCTGCGCCGACTCTGCGGGCCGTCGCGAGACGCTGCTGCAACTGCTGCACGACAACGATCTGCGCCCGGTCTCGGTCGAATCGCTCGAAGATTTTCTGACCTCGGATGCACGCTTTGCCATTGGCGTAGCACCGCTCGCGTCAGGCTTTTTGCTGCCGGCGGAAGACCTCGCGTTCATCACCGAGAACGAGCTTTACGAAGGCTTGGCGCGCCGTGTCGGCAAACGCCGTCAGGAACAGGCGACGTCGGTCGACTCGATGGTCCGCGACCTCGCCGAACTCAAAGTCGGCGACCCGGTGGTGCATAGCCAGCACGGCATCGGCCGCTATCAGGGGCTGATCAGCATGGACCTCGGTGAAGGCGAGACCGAGTTCCTGCATCTCGACTATTCCGGCCAAAGCAAGCTCTACGTCCCCGTCTCGCAACTGCACCTGATCTCGCGCTACAGCGGTGCCGACCCAGATACCGCGCCGCTGCACTCGCTGGGTTCTGGCCAATGGGAGAAAGCCAGACGCAAGGCCGCGCAGCAGATTCGCGACACGGCGGCCGAGCTGCTCAATCTGTACGCGCGTCGCGCCGCACGCTCGGGCTATGCATTCGAACTCTCGCCGCGCGACTACGAAAAATTTGCCGACAGCTTCGGCTTCGAAGAGACCCCCGATCAGGCCGCTGCCATCAACGCCGTCATGGCCGACATGACGAGTGGCAAGCCCATGGACCGGCTGGTGTGCGGCGACGTGGGCTTCGGCAAGACTGAAGTGGCGTTGCGCGCGGCCTTCATCGCCGTGCTCGACGGCAAGCAGGTTGCCCTGCTCGCCCCCACGACGCTGCTCGCCGAACAGCATGCCCAGACCTTCTCCGACCGCTTCGCCGACTGGCCGGTGCGCATTGCCGAACTCTCGCGCTTCAAGACCACCAAGGAAGTGAACACGAGCGTGAAGGCCATCAACGAGGGTCAGGTCGACATCGTGATCGGCACGCACAAGCTGCTCTCGAACGATATTCAGTTCCAGCGTCTGGGGCTCGTCATCATCGACGAAGAACACCGCTTCGGTGTCCGTCAGAAGGAAGCCCTCAAGGCGTTGCGCGCCGAAGTCGACGTGCTCACGCTCACCGCCACGCCGATTCCGCGCACGCTGGGCATGGCGCTCGAAGGCCTGCGCGACTTCTCGGTGATCGCTACCGCGCCGCAAAAACGTCTGGCCATCAAGACGTTTGTGCGCCGTGAAGAAGACGGCGTGATTCGCGAAGCCATGCTGCGCGAACTCAAGCGCGGCGGTCAGGTGTACTTCCTGCACAACGAAGTCGAGACCATCGAGAACCGCAAGCTGGAACTGGAGGCACTGGTGCCCGAAGCGCGCATCGTCGTCGCCCACGGGCAGATGCACGAGCGCGATCTCGAGCGCGTGATGCGCGACTTTGTGACCCAGCGCGCCAACGTGCTGCTGTGCACGACGATTATCGAGACCGGCATCGACGTGCCGACCGCGAACACGATCCTGATGCACCGCGCCGACAAGTTCGGTCTTGCGCAGTTGCACCAGTTGCGTGGCCGCGTCGGCCGCTCGCACCATCAGGCCTACGCGTACTTGCTCGTGCACGATCCGAAATCGCTCACCAAACAGGCCCAGCGCCGTCTGGAAGCGATTCAGCAAATGGAAGAACTCGGCGCCGGTTTCTATCTGGCCATGCACGATCTGGAAATTCGCGGCGCGGGTGAAGTGCTCGGCGACAAGCAGTCGGGAGAAATCCACGAGATCGGCTTCCAGCTCTACACCGACATGCTCGCCGACGCCGTGAGCGCCCTCAAGGCCGGCCGCGAGCCGGACCTGAACGCCCCGCTGGCCGTCACCACCGAGATCAACCTGCACGTGCCGGCCATCTTGCCGAGCGACTACTGCGGCGACGTGCAGGAGCGTCTGTCGCTGTACAAGCGCTTGGCCAACGGCACGAACGCAGATGCCATCGACACGATTCAGGAAGAACTGGTCGACCGCTTCGGCAAGCTGCCGCAGCAGGCACAAGCGCTGATCGAGACGCACCGCATGCGCCTGCTCGCCAAGCCGCTGGGCATCACCAAGATCGATGCGAGCGAAGAAGCCATCGCCCTGCAATTCGAGCCCACGCCCGCCGTGGACCCGATGCGCATCATCGAACTGGTGCAGAAGCATCGCCACATCAAGCTGGCCGGTCAGGACAAACTGCGCATCGAAGCGAAGCACCCGCAACTGACCGATCGCGTGCGTGCGATCAAGGAAACCTTGCGCGCCATCAGTTCACCCGGCGCACGCGCGGCCTGAGATGAGCACCACACCCTGCGGCAATGCATCGGAAAACCAAGGGCAAACACGCATGAGCGTGCGTGGCATGCATGGTTTACCCGCGCAAATACCGGTGAATTCCCGCAATGCAAGAATGGTTGTGCAAGCAATCTTTTACCTCTAAATTATTTTTGAGTACCATTTCCCGGTACGTATGACTGGAAGATTCCCGGAGATTCGAATGACAAGCGCTTCCCCCCTGAGCTCTGCGACGCAAGCCGCCAACGACGCCCAACCCGCATCGCTCGACTGGATCAAGAAGCTGGTCAGCATCGACACGACGAGTCGCGAATCGAACCTCGGCCTGATCGAGACGGTGCGCGACAGCCTGAAGGACGCCGGCGTCGAACCGTGGCTGTCGTATGACGCCACCAAACGCAAGGCCAATCTGTTCGTCACGCTGCCCGCTGCCGACGGCAACACGCAAGGCGGCATCGTCCTGTCGGGCCACACCGACGTGGTGCCGGTCGACGGTCAGCCGTGGGACACCGATCCGTTCAAGCCCGAAGTTCGTGACGGCAATTTGTATGGCCGTGGCACCTGCGACATGAAGGGCTTCATCGGCTCGGTCATGACCCAGCTGCCGCAGATGCGCGACGCCAAGCTCAAGACGCCGTTCCACTTCGCGTTCTCTTACGACGAAGAAATCGGCTGCGTGGGTGCACCGGTGATGCTGGCCGAACTGCGCGAGCGCGGTATTCGCCCGGACGGCTGCATCGTCGGCGAGCCGACCAGCATGCGCGTGATCGTGGCGCATAAGGGCATCAACGCCTACCAGTGCTGCGTGCGTGGCCATGCCGCGCACTCGTCGCTCACGCCGAAGGGCTCGAACGCCATCGAATACGCTGCGCGCCTGATCTGCTACATCCGCGATCTGGCCGATCACTTCAAGCAAGTCGGCCCGTTCGACGAGTTGTTCGATGTGCCGTTCACCACGGCACAAACGGGCACGATCTCGGGCGGTATCGCGCTGAACACGATCCCGGCACTGTGCGAATTCGTTTTCGAATACCGCAACCTGCCGGGCGTGGACGCCGAAGGCATCTTCGCGCGCATTCAGCAATACGCGATCGAAGAGCTGGTGCCGAAAATGCAGAAGGAACACCCGAACGCTGGCATCGAGTTCAAGAAGATTGCCGCCGCCCCGGCGCTCGACGCATCGGAGCAGGACGCCATCACGCAACTCGTGCGCGCCCTCACCAAAGACACCGACAAGCGCAAGGTGGCCTATGGCACCGAAGCCGGTCAGTTCCAACTGGCAGGCGTGCCGTCGATCGTGTGCGGCCCGGGCAATATCGAACAGGCCCACAAGCCGAACGAATTCGTTTCGCTCGAACAGATCGCCCAGTGCGAATCGTTCCTGCAAAAGCTGATTCGCAGCAACACCGTCGGCGCCTGAGCCCCTGCCTGAGCCACTTTCGGCAACCGCACCGACTGACGTAATACCGGGCCGCATTCCGCTTCAGGATGCGGCCCGTTGCCATGGCGCTTCGCCCCCGAAGCACTTTGGCGTAAGACCGCAGTACCAGACGCCTGTCGAAAGCATCGCAACGCCAAGACTTTCGCAAGGGCGCACAGGACGTCCAAACGAGCAAGATAACGAGCACTCAACGCATACCGCACGATAGATAACGCACGACAGGATCTGGAGATCTCGCACATGAGCGCAGCAGCCCCCGACGCGACGGCCCCGGCCGCCCGTACTTCCCCGCACGCCTGGCGTGTGATCGTCTCGGCCTCGATCGGCAACGCCCTCGAATGGTTCGACCTCGTGGTGTACGGCTTCTTTGCCGTGACCATTGCCAAGCTGTTCTTCCCGACCGGCAACGACACGGTGTCGCTGCTGATCGCACTCGGCACGTTCGGTGTGTCGTTCTTCATGCGGCCGCTCGGCGCCATCGTGATCGGCGTGTATGCCGACCGCGCAGGCCGCAAGGCTGCCCTCACGCTCTCGATCCTGCTGATGATGGTGGGGACGCTGCTCATCGCGATCATGCCGACGTATTCGTCGATCGGCATTCTCGCGCCCATCGGCATCGTGCTCGCCCGCATGATTCAGGGCTTCTCCGCCGGTGGCGAGTTCGGCAGTGCGACGGCGTTTCTGGCCGAGCACGCGCCGCAACGCCGTGGCTTCTTCTCGAGTTGGCAAGTCGCGAGCCAAGGCCTCACCACGCTGCTCGCCGCCGGTTTCGGTGCATTGCTCACGGGCAACCTGACACCCGAAGCCATGGCCTCGTGGGGCTGGCGCGTGCCGTTCTTCTTCGGTCTGTTGATCGGCCCGGTCGCGTATTACATTCGCCGCCGTCTGGATGAGACGCCCGAATTCCTCGATGCCGAACCGACGCAAAACCCGCTGCGCGACACCTTCACGAGCCAGAAGGAACGCCTGCTGCTGGCCATCGGTGTGGTGGTCATGGCGACCGTTGCCACGTATCTCGTGCTTTACATGCCGACGTATGCCGTCAAGCAACTGGGCATGCCGTCGTCGGCCGCCTTCTCGGCCGTGCTGCTGACGGGCGTCGTGCAACTGATCGTCGCGCCGATCGTCGGCCACTGGTCGGACACGCACGGACGCACCAAGCCGATGCTCGCCGCCGCCGTCGCGCTGCTGGTACTCGTCTATCCGATGTTCCGCTTTCTGGATGCCAACCCGACGTTCGGTTCGCTGATGGTGTTCCAGATCGTGCTGGGCCTGCTGATGACGACGTACTTCGGCGCGCTGCCTGCCCTGCTCACCGAATTGTTCCCGGTGCAGGTGCGCACCACGGGCCTGTCGCTGGGCTATAACATTGCGGCAACCGTGTTCGGCGGCTTCGCACCGTTTATCATCACGTGGCTCATCGGCGCCACTGGCAACAAGCTTGCGCCGAGCTTCTATCTGATTTTTGCGGCCCTGATCAGCATTACCGCCCTGCTGCGCGTGCGCAGCATCGGTCTGCGCTAACGCTATCCACCGCGCTTTTTCTGGAGACAATGTCCAAGTGACTCATCCGAACGCCACCCCGGACCTGCACGCTGAAACCATCGACGGTCAGCCCGCGCCCACCAAAGAAGCGATTGCCGCGCTGCACGAGCAACTCAAGCCGTACGTGCGCCATACGCCGGTCTTCACGCGCCGCGACTTCCCCACGCTGGGCGACACGCAACTGACCTTCAAGTACGAACTGCTGCAAGCCTCGGGCACGTTCAAGGCCCGGGGGGCGTTCTCCAATCTGCTGGCGCTCAGCGACGCGCAGCGTCAGGCCGGTGTGACGTGCGTTTCCGCAGGCAATCACGCGGTGGCCGTGGCCTACGCTGCGCAGGCGATGGGCGTGAGCGCGAAGACGGTGATGCTCAAGACGGCCAGCCCCGCACGTTCGTCGCTGTGCCGTGAGTACGGTGCCGACCTCGTGCTGGCCGAGAACGTGCATGAGGCGTTCGACACGGTCAAGCGCGTGGAGCAGGAGGAAGGCCGCTTCTTCGTGCATCCGTTCAACGGCTATCGCACGGTGCTGGGCACGGCAACGCTCGGCTATGAGTGGGCGCAGCAAGCCCCCGATCTCGACGCCGTCATCGTGCCGATCGGCGGCGGCGGCCTGATCGCGGGTGTGGCCACGGCGTTCAAACTGTTCGCCCCGCACGTGAAGGTCTACGGCGTGGAACCGGCAGGTGCCGATGCCATGGCGCAGAGCTTTGCGACCAACGGTCCGGTCAAGATGGGCCCGATGACGGGCATTGCCGACAGCCTGATGGCGCCGCACACCGAGTTGTACAGCTACACCCTGTGCCGCCGCCATATCGACGAACTGGTGACGGTGACCGACGACCAGATGCGCGCGGGCATGCTCACCTTGTTCCGTCAGTTGAAGCTGGCCGTGGAACCGGCGTGCGCGGCTGCCACCGCCGCCCTGATGGGGCCGCTGCGCGAGAAGCTTGCCGGCAAGCGTGTGGGCGTGCTGTTGTGCGGCACGAACACCGACCCGGCCACGTTCCAGCGCCATATCGACGCCGCGCTCGCGGCAGAAGCCAACGCCTGACCGACGATGACCGCTACCTCGCCCTCGCCTGCCGTTTTGCTGCTCGACGCCGCGCAAGTCGCGGCGCTGATGCCTGTCGCCGACGCGATTCCCGTCATGTCGGAGATGTTCGCCGCGCTGGCGCGTGAGCAAGTTTATTTGCCCCTGCGTCAGATCATCCGGCCGCCGGAAGCGCTCGGCGCGAAAGGCATGCTGGGGATGATGCCGGCGTTTATTGCAGGGAGCGCGGGAAGCGGCGAAGGTGGAGACAACCCGCCGGTCTACGGGGCGAAGGTGGGCACGTTTTTCCCCGGCAACAGCACGCTGGGGAAAGACCCGCATCAAGGCTGCGTCGTGCTGATGAGCGGCGAGACGGGCGAGTTGCTGGCGATCATGAATGCCGCCGAGATCACCGGCATTCGCACCGCCGCCGTCACCGGGCTGGCGACCCGCCTGCTCGCGCGCCATGACGCAACACGTCTCGCGCTGATCGGCGCAGGCCATCAGGCGCACTGGCACCTTGCTGCTTTGGCGGCTGCGCGACCGTTGCAACACGTTCGCGTGGCGAGCCGTTCGCGCGCCAGTGCACAAGCGTTTGTCGACAAGGAACAACCGAACTACGGCTTCACGCTGGAGCCCGCCGACAGCGTCGAAGCCGCCGTGTGCGATGCCGATATCGTCGTGACCGTCACCAACACCACCGAGCCGGTGCTGCACTCGGCATGGCTGGCACCGGGCACGCACGTCAATCTGGTCGGCAGCAGCACGCCGCGCCATCGCGAAGCCGATACCGAGTTGATGGCGCGCGCCCGGCTGTTTGTCGACCGCCGCGAGTCGACCGTCAACGAATCGGGCGACTATCTCGCCGCCGCCGCCGAAGGCCGCATCGGTCCGGAGGATCTGCTGGCCGAACTCGGCGAACTGGTCATCGGCCGTCATCCGGGCCGGGCCAGCGCGGAGGACGTCACCCTGTTCAAATCGCTCGGCATGGGCGCGCAGGACGTGGCGCTGGCCGCCGCACTGTATCGGCGCGCGCAGACCCCGTCGGGTCAAAACATCGGGGTACGCGCCGCCATCTGAGCGCCGCAGGGCTGTCCGAATCCGTCCGATTCCCGTCCGCACAAGGTCTGTCGCCCGCGCGTGAACCTCCGTAATATGGGGCCATCGTCACCCCACCCCACGGAGTTCGTCATGTCGCAAGCTCAAACGTCACAAGCGTCCCGCACCGCCCTGCTCGTCATCGATGCCCAAGAATCGTTCCGCCAGCGTCCGTACTGGCGCGAAGACGATCTGGCCACGTACTTCTCGCGCCAGCAGGCGCTGGTCGACGGTGCCGTCGCGCGTGGCGTGCCGGTCGTGCAGGTCTTCCATATCGACTCGGGCGTGTTCTCGCGCGCCTCGGGCTTCGTGCGCACGCTCGAAGAACTCCGCATCGAGCCGGTCTTTACGGTAGATAAGGTCAAGCACAGCGCGCTGGCAGGCTCCACGCTCGGCCCGTGGCTGGTCGAGCATGGCATCACGCGTCTGATCGTCTCAGGTATCCGCACCGAGCAGTGCTGCGAGACGACCACGCGCGCCGCCTCCGATGCCGGTTATCAAGTCGATTTCGTCACCGAAGCCACGCTCACGTTCCCGATGAAGCACCCGCGCACGGGCCGCGAACTCTCGGTAGCCGACCTGAAAGAACGTACCGAAACGGTGCTCGTCGACCGCTTCGCTCGCATCGTCACGGTTGAGGAAGCGCTCGCGGCGGTGTAACGTCGGGGTCTGTCCGAATTTGTCCGCCGTCTGGGCGCTTACGTGATGCCGCGAATTCAACCTGTCTATCTGTTGGTCATGCCTGACGCGCTGCTGCTGGACATCGCCGCGCCGGCCGAAGCGTTGCGCATGGCCAATTTGCAGCAGGATACGGTTCGCTTCGTGTTGCATTACGTGGGCACCCGGGCGTCGGTCGACACGTCGATCGGCTTGCGGCTCTCGCCATTGACCGTGCTGCCCGATGGCGTCCCCGAGGATGCATGGATTGTCGTGACCGGCACGGTGGAAAAGCCGCTGCCGATCGCGGCGGCCCATGACGACGCGGCGGCATCGGTGGCATCGGTGGCATCGGTGGCATCGGTCATTTCGGACGACGACGCCGAATCGCTGGCCGTCGCGTGGCTGCGGCGTACGGTGCGCCCTACGCATCGACTAGCCTGCATCTGCACTGGCGCGTTGCTCGCCGCGCGGGCGGGGTTGCTCGACGGACGCTTCTGCACCACGCATCACGGCAGCTGCGATGCCCTGCGCGCGCTCGCCCCGGGCGCACGCGTGGCCGACAACCGGCTCTACGTGCAGGACGGCAACGTCTGGAGCAGCGCGGGCGTGACCACCGGCCTCGACCTGATGCTCACGCTCATTGCCGAGGTCACCAGTCCGTTGTGTGCTGCCGCGGTGGCCCGCCAGATGGTCGTCTACTCGCGCCGCGCCGGCGCCGACCCGCAGCTCTCGCCGTGGCTCGAAGGCCGCAATCACTTGCACCCCGCCTTGCATCGCATGCAAGACGCCATCGCGGCCGATCCCGCGCGCGACTGGACACTCGCCGCCATGGCAGAGATCGCCAGCACCAGCGAACGGCAGGTCACACGGCTCTTTCGCGAACACTCCGGCACCGCCCCGATCGACTACCTGCATCGCTTGCGCATTGCGCTGGTGCGCGAGATGCTCGGCAATAGCCAACTCGATCTTGAACGCATCGCCGAACGCGCGGGTTTCGCCTCGGCGCGCCATATGCGCCGCGTTTGGCACAAGTTCGAAGCGGTACCGCCGAGCCATGCACGCCGCCCCATGAACCACTAACCACTAGCCACTAACCACTAACCACTAAGCGCGGCTGACGCCCGCCGGTGTCATCGGAAGTTCTGCCGCGGGTGCCAACCCGGCTGCGGAAAATTCGGCCACGCCGGTGCGTGCAACAGCAACGCATTCTCCTGATAGTCGAACGGCAACACGCCCTGTGCATCGGCAAACGTCGGCGCGGCGTTCAGGGCGTCTTCAATGGTGTGGAAATCGACGTATTTGACGTGTCGGTTACCCGCCCGCGCAACATAGGCAGCCTGCCACTGCGCTTCGCTGGCGATGTACCCAAAGTACGGGGGATGCAGCGTATCGGGCAACGCGTGACTCGCGAAAATATCGACGACGACCCGGCAAGGCGTCTCACTTCGGCGGAACGGCTTCTCGGCATCGCCGACCAGCGCATAGGACCAATCGGGTTTGAATTGATTGGCGTGCGACCACGTCAGCACGACACGGCACCGAATGTTCGTCACGTTGAACCGTTGCATTGCCGCATGAATCGCCGCCAGCAGATTGGCGTCGGCGCCATCCGAGCGCCGCTCGATGGCCGTGAGCACCAGCGGCACCGCGACGATCTCCTGCTCCAGCAGCGTCCCGTCGACCGTCCCGTTGCTGGCAGGCGGGCAGCGGGGTTCGACATGAATTCCCGGTGTGAGCCCTTCTGCGCACATCGAGACAGGCGTCCCGTCCTTCAACACCACGCCGTCGCCGGTAAAGGCGAGCAACGTATTGTTTGCCAACAGATCGATGCGCTCCAGACGGGGCGGCAGGCGTCCATCTTCGAAGCGTCTCGTCCATCCCGCCACGACGCCCTGCCCCAGACTGAACATTTCGTACCACACCTGCACGTCGTAGTCGTTCCCCAGCGGGCTGGTCAGAAAGAGGCGATAGCCCGGCGGCACGGCGGCGAACGATGGCGCGTCATTGATGCGGATGAGTCCGCGCCCGGAGGTTCCGGACGTATAGCCATCCGCGCTGATCGGCATCGAATCCCAGATGGTGTCGATGACCGCCGCAAACCGGTCGGTCGCCTGCATATGGAAACTGGCGTTGAGCAGCGACCTGCCGAACGTGCTGCTGCCCACGCCCCACTCGACGAGGCCAGCCATCTCGCCACGTGCCACCCCCTTGGTGTAAGGCGTCAGATGCGCATCGACAAAGTTGATCGCCTGCATCACCGCCTCTTCCGGTGCCTTGCCGGCCAGTGGGTACGTGCCGTTCGCGGCCGCCGCTTCACGTGCCATCAGTCCGATGGAATGCGCCAGCGAGAGATCGGGTCCCGTCCATCGGGTATGGATCAATGCCGCGTCGGTGATTTCGCGGGGCGGTGCAAACGGCGTATCGGAAGTCCTCGGCCGCAGGAGCGCACGCACCGCACGGGTCAGCTTTTTCGCATCGTCCGGCGGCAACACGCTGGCGGCATAGGCCACCAGAAACAGCAGGTCGTGCGAGCGGTCGTCCTGCATGCAGATGTCGATCGCGCTGGCCCGGCAATGCAGGTCCCAGAAGATTCGACTGTGCAAGTCGTTCACCATGTCGCCATGCCCGCCCCGACGGGTCACGAAGGTCACGGCGGCCAGCGGATCGGGGCTCGCGTCGCTGGGCACGCCGGGCAGCGCTCTATCCTCGTTCAGCAAGCCCCGGTAGACCCACAGCCGGTGTTCGCTGAGATGGGGCCTGACGAACGCTTGCAAGGCTTGTCGTCCCTTGATCGTGAGGTTGCCGGTCCAACCTAGCGCGTCTCCGGTGATCAGCGACAGCAGCAGGTAGTTGCGCACACCGTCCGACACCCGCGCTTCATCCAAGCGGTCGACACCGCTCAATGCGACCACGCCGTACAACGTGGCGTCGTACAAGCGCGCCGTGCGCAGGGGCTCGACCCCTTGTAGCCGCCGCAACGCCAGCCCCTGATTCGCCGCGTCGAGAAACGGCAGGTGCCAGAGCAGCAGCCCCGTCTCGACACGGGCGAGCACGTCGGACAACGCTGCCTTGAATTCGGACACGTTCCAGCGCTGGAAAATCTGACTGCGAAACCCGGACACTTGATAGGCTGCAATCTGATCGATCGTGCGCAACCGCATGCCTAACCGATTGGCTCGCCACAGCGCCACGATATCGGACCACGACACCTTTTCTTCAAGCGTTTGCGATGCCGGCAGCAGTCTCGCCAGTGGGCTCAGCGGCGAACCCGGCAGCGGATTCAGGGGGGGATTCGGCAGTATCGTCTCGGGCGCTTCCGATGGCGCGGGCCGCACCGCCACGCGCCCCGCGTCGGGGTCGAATATCGGGATGGCGGGCACGCGCTGCCGAATCGTTTCGTCGATGAACATCGAGAACATGGCGCCGGAGACCTCCACGCTGCCGTTACCGTGAAACGTCAGAATGTCGGCATGCTTGCCGGCGAAATCGATGACCGCAAAATCCGTCGGCAACGTCACGATGGCGGGATCGGTGCCGCTGCCCACCACCTCGCCGTCACCACAAGTCATGCCGGCGAAGAACATCGTGCCGAACTCGTCGGCCAATGCGATGGCGTATCCCGGCGGCAAGCGCAACAGTTCATCACGCGTCGTAACCGGGGCGCGTCGCAGCCCGAGAAAGCCGTTGACGTTGCGGTTTCTGATGGCCACCGTCCTGCGGATATTGCTATCGCTCGTCCCACCATAGGCCGCGCGCACATGATCGATGACATCCCACGGGCGTTGCGGCGTTTCCATCGGCGATGCGTTATCAGGCAAACGCAGGTCGGCGAGACCGACAAGGCTTTGCACCATGGCGCGGCGTTCGTCGTGATTCGGGGACGGCATGGCGTCCATGGCCGCATGACTGCTGCGCAGCAAATGGCCCGACGCCGCCAGCGTGTAGCCGAACGCCGCCCTGAAGATCCGCCATTCGGCCGCGCCGATGGGCAAGAGATGCACAAACATCATCAGCGTGCCCAGCTTCATGTCGTGCTGCGCTTTGCGCAGGCCGGCCAGATCGGTGTCCTTGGCCTCCGCCGAAACCAGCATCAGGTTGGCGAAACTGGTCGCCACGCCGGCACCGAATGCGGCCGGCGACACCCAGACCGACAGCGGAAATGCGCCAAACAGCAGCGGAAAAAACACCCCAGAACCTTGCAGCATCGCGTGCTGTATGGCGAGCCGGTCGCGGCGATCGCGCCATGACTTGGTGGCAATACGTACGTCCATGTTCTCGCGCACGGTGCGGACTTCCGCCTTCCACAACTCGTCCCGGATCGCGTTGCTCGACTGGAACTCGAAGTCGGGTTGATACATCTCCCGCCGTGTCTCGGTATTGGCGAACCATAGGCCGACCGGCCCGCCGTCGCCCGGCCCCCAGCCGATGCCTGACCCCGGGCCTGTCTTCCTGCCGATGCGGAACTGAAGATCGCTGATGTGTACGGGGTTGTCGAGCTTGACGAGATCGCGCGCCGACAAGTGACCCGTCATGAACTCTCGGAAGAGCGCGCTTCGCTCGACCGTTCGATCCCACCAGAGCCAAGTGCCGCTCTTGAGCGAGACCAGCAATGCGTTTTCACCGTTGGTATGGCGCGCCGCCAGCAAGCCGGGCATGACCCTTTTGTGGAACGTCAACAGGCGCAACGTGTTGCCTCGCTCGCTTTCGGCAGCGGCCTGCTTCACGATGTCGGCAGCCCATGCGGGGCTGCCTTCGGACAATCTCGCCTGCAAGATCATGGCAAACGTGCGGGCATTGACGTAATGCCCAAACGCCGCGACCGCCTCCGGCGCACGTTCCAGTTGCGCCAGATGAGCGATGTCGGCGTCGTACAAGGCCTGCCGGAAGTCGTCGTTGTTGACCGCGTTCAACAAGCGGGTCACCTCGGGATTACCGTCGCTGACCGCTACCGACCGGACCTCCTTCGTCGCCCCCAGCTTCAGTAACTCTTTCTGGTAGTGATGCCCCAGTGCAACGTCTCGCAACCGGTACTTCTCGACGGTCGTCAACGTCATGGACGGCACGCCATGCGCGTTCCCCATGACGAGAAACGGGATCGAGCGATACGTCACGTTGACCCATTCGTCGAGCATCGCCGAAACGTTCGACGGCACGAGGCCCGCGCTGCGCTGCGTCAGCACGTCCTTGATCAACCATGCGGTGTGCGAGTCCGCCGCATCCCGGTAGGTGTGCGCGGCGTCGTCCCATGCCATCCAGTCGCCCAGTGTCAGCAACTTGCTCAGACTCAGGCCGTCTCGCAGATCGCGGACAGCCGGCGGTGGCAGCGGTGCCTCTGCGCGCCGGGCATCGCTGATGGGGGAACCCGAGGGCGATTCTGCGGGTGAATCCGCGGGCGAATCTGCTGATGAATCCACCCGCTGCGGATCGTCGCTCAGCCATGACGCGGCCCAGTGGTAGGCATATCGGGCCGCTGCGGCCACGCTCACCGCGCCAAGCGCAAGCCCGCCCACCTGCACCGTGCGCGACTTCAGTCCCACGCGCAATGCGCGGGTCATGGTCCAAGTGGCGATGGCACTTCCGGTGTTCAGTAGCGGATCCGTGGGATCGGTAGGATCGGTGGGATCGGCGGCATGGCTCGCCGCGCGCGCATCGTCCGGCTCGAATGGCGGTGCGGCATACACACCACCCGCGATCGCGGGTGATAAGGATTCAGGTGTGACACGCGCGGGCGGCGCGATGCGGATCGATGGCCACGATACGGCGGCGTGCCGTGGCCGCAACGTATCGTTCGCGAGCGGCAGTGGTTCGACACGTTCGACAGGTCCGAGAGGCCCGGCAAGTTCGACGCGGGCAGAGGGTCCGGCACTTTCCGCTCGCCCGGCCTGAGCGGATTGGCCGGATTGGCTGGTTCGGCTGTCAGGTCCCGGCAAGTACCGGATCGCAGCGGCCCGTTGCCACGCCGCACGATCCCACGCGTACAGCTCGTCTTGCCACGCCTCGGCGCGCCAGGACTGACGTGCCGACGCCACCTCATCGCCCCACGGACTCAACAGCCCGTGCTGGCTCGCCAGATCCAGCAACGTCTCCAGCGCCTGCTTGCCGCACGTGAGGTTTGGCGTGCGCCGCGTGTTCTCGCGCTCCGCCCGCTCGAAGTCGCGCACCGGCAATCGACGCACCACGTCGCCGGGGGTTTGTCCTGCCGTGCGCGTCGCCAGCCTGCGACGGATCGCCGACGTCAGATGAAAGAAGTCGAGCCGCGCGTCGGCCCCTTCGAGCCGCGCCATCAGCGCCTTGAGATCGGCGCATCCGAGTTCCGGCAAGCTGAGCGCCAGCGCAGCTTCGTATTTCGCACGTTCCGCCGGATCGGCATGGCTCGAGAGCGTCGAAACCGCCCTTCGTAACGCCCCCCCCAATACACCGATTTGCAGAGCCCCGGCGGTGATCGCACCGGCCAGCGGCAAACTCGTTCCGAGTGCGTACGCGGCGGTGCCTGCCACAGCCCACAGCGTGCCGCGTGCAAACAGCGCGCCCGCCGCGGCCGGCTCACTCACGTGCCCGCCGTCGGCGGGGCCGCCCATCAGGTCTTGCCACAACGCCTGCGCTACGTCGGGGGCTTCGCACACGATGTCCGGCAACGACGCGACCATCGCCTCGACGTCGTCATCGACAACATCGGCAATCTCGGCAAGCGTGCGCCGTGACGCCGAGGCGATCAACACATGACACAGGCCACCGTACGGCTGGCGTTCATCGGACCACTCGACGTCCCCCGCTCGCCAGAGGCCGAACCGGGCGCCGTCGCGGCAAATTTGCCAGTGCCGATCGGCGCCAGTCGTCTCTCGCCCACGCGGGACGCTCACGTCCAGACGTTCAATCGGTGCCCCACAGGCATCGACGATGTCCAACACGCCGCCCGCGCCGAGACGGCCGCACTGGGCAATCAACCGTGGCGCCAGCACTGCCCCTACCGCCCCCCATCGCTCGGGTTGCGCAAGCAGCCGGTACACGGTCTGCGCGCGCCAATCCATGTTGGCGACCTGCGTCGGCGTGGCGGCTTGTCTCTGTGCCTGCCAGCCGAGGCGCAGACGCGTCGCGGCATCGCAAGGCACCTGCGCGCCGCACAGTTGCCACGGGTTCCGCCCGCCCGATTCGATTCGCATCGTTATTGCCCCCGGCTCGGATGCCAGCCCGGCGGCGGATAGCGCCGCCAATCGGGCATGTGCAGGAGAATGGCGCCATGCCGGTAGTCGTATGGCCCCACGCCCGGCAAGGTGTCGTATTCATGCGCGGCGTCGAGCGCCTCGGCCGCATTGTTGAAGTCGATGTATTTGAGGCAGCGCTCCCCTGCACGGGCGCGATACACGTCCCGCCACTCTGATTCGCTTACCACGTACCCGACCGAGGGTTCGCCCTGCCCCAGCGTTCTTGCCGCGAACAAATCCACCACCACCCGGCAGGGTGCGCAGTCCGGCCGCAACTTGCCGTTGGCCTTCGCCTCGGCAATGACGATGAAGGACTTGTCGGGCTTGCACTGCCACGGCGCAGACCATGACAGCAGGACGCGCACCTGCGCATTGCGCACGTCATAGGCGCCAAGTTGCAGCCGGATCTGCTCGAGCAGGTCGGGATCGCCACCGTCGGCGTGCCGCTGAAATGCGCGATTGACGATCGGGAAATGAGCCAGTTCCTGAAGCAGTTGCCTGCCATCGAGCCCCCCTTCGCTCACCCACGCACAACGCGGCTCGGAAAAGACCCCCGGCACGTCGCCCTCTGTCCACAAACCGGCCGGCCCGCCGCCCACCCATGCAATGCCGTCGCGCGTGAAGCGGATCAATTCGTTCTCCCCCGCGAGATCGAGACGCTGCAACCGGAGCGCGGGCGCGGACTCATTGGCAGTACGATCCCACGCGGCCACCGTCCCGTTGCCCAGCGTGATCATCTCGTACAGGAGTTCAGGCCCCGTGTGGTACGCGCTCGATTCGCCGACGAACAGGCGATAACCCGGTGCAATGGCGCAAAGCGTCGCTTTGTCGGTGATCTTGGCAAATGCCCGCACCGAACCTGACGTTCGCCGCTCAGGCATGCCCCGGCGAATCTGTCCCAGCGTCGCGGAGATCGCGGCCGCGAATCGGCCGTTTCTTGCCGCGCGGCCGGCGACCGACATCGCGTACCCGAAGGCGTCGTCGTCGATACCGGATTCGACCAGTGCCCCGATGTCGCCGTGCGCCAGATGCCACGCGTAGTGCGGCAGTTGTTCTTCGGTAAACCGCCGCGCAAACGCCGCCGTCTGTGCCAGTGTCCTGCTGCCGGGAAGGCGGCGGAAGGCGTCGGCCGCGAAGCCTTCGATTCTCTGCCCGAGGAAGTGGGCAAACGGCAGATCGGGGCCGTTGTGGCCCCCGCGCACCTCGCGATCGAACGCGTAGATGTAGGGCGGCCGCTCGCCGCGTCGCGCCCCCGGCCCCCGCAGCATTTGCACCACATCGAGCAACGCGTCCCGGTCGGCCGGCGCCAGTACGATGGCTGCGTAAGCCACGAGATACAGCATGTCGTCCGCACTGTCGTCGCGCGCACATCCGCGGCGAACACCGGCCCGGCAGCGCAAATCGGATACCAGCCGGTCGCGCAGGTCCTGCGAGAGTCCGCTGTGCCGGTCGGCGCTGACCGGAAAGTTGATCTGCACGTCGTCATCCGTCACGTCACGGCCCTCGTCGACGTGCAGCAAATGCGAAAAACCAAAGCGGTCGTACTCACTCAAATGATGCGACACGAAATCCTGCAACTCGGGTTTCCCAACCGGGCGCCGGTCCCCCCGCCACGTCAGCACCTCACCCGTCGTGAGCGAGAGCAGCAGGTGCTCGCTCTCGCTGGTCAGTGCCACCACGCCATACAGCGGCGCCTCGCCGAGGCAAGCAGTTCGCGCGCTGTCGTTGCCCTGCACGTGCCGGCGGGCCATGTTCTGCTGCCCCCTCGATAACTGCGGCATATGCCAGAGCAGCAAGCCAGTTTCGACGCGCGCCAGCACCGCCGCCATTGCGATGGCAAACGCCGGCGTAAGCCACGCCTTGGTCACGGCATCGCTTTGCACCCACAATTGCTCGAGCGTGATCGAAGCCGGGGCATTGAAGATGACGGCCGGCACCCGCCGCGGCGCCGTCGTGGTGCTCGTAGTGTTGGGGGCATCGGTAGCGTTCGGGGCGCGGGTGGCACCGGTGGTGGTAGGGGTGGCGTTGGCGGTATCGATGACCGCGGTCGTGACAGTGGCCCCGCGATCGCCCCGCCACCGCGTGACGATCTCCGACCACTGGCGCACCGGGTCGGCAAACATGCGCTCCCATGGCCGTCTTTCCGGCGTAGTGGTCTCGCCAGTGCCGATAGCCGCCGGGGTCGAGCCATCGCCCGGCGCCACTTCGGTCGTCGCGTCGGACGGTGGCCGGCTGCCGGGTGAACCGGCCTGCAGTGATGTGTCGGTGGTCGATACCGGCGCCCGCCGGAGAACGGTCGTGTCGGGCATGGGAAGCGCCGGCACCAGTTCCCGGATCGACTCGTCGACGAAAATCTTCAGCGTCTCGCCGTCCGACTCCACCTGACCGTTGCGACCGAAGGTCAGAATGCCCGCATGCATCGCATCGTCGGCAAAGTCGAGCAGTGCGAATTCGGTGGGCAACAACGCGTTGTTGTCGTTGATGCTCTTCCCGACGATCTTGCCCCCGCCCAAGGTCACGCCCGCCAGAAACATCGTCTCGTCCCTGCCCACGAACGCGATCGGAAAACCCGGCGGCAATCGCAACAGCTCGCTGTAGGTCGTCACCTGAATCAACCGGCTGCCTAAAAATCCCCATGGCAAGCCGTCCATGACTGCGACCGCCCGCTGACTCGTCAGGTAGTCGATGCCGCCGCTCGCGGAGCGCAGCCGGGCAATCGTGTCCCACGGCAGCTCCGACACCCGGGATGGCCTGCCCCCGGGCACCGACGCTTCGCGCACGAACCGCTGGACACGTTCGTCCAGCAGCGAAAGCGGCCGCTTGCCGTCATTGGGCGGCGCATTCACGATGGCTTCGCCGCGCTTGATGATGTCGCGTGCCGCTGTGCCCGAGTACGAGAACGCCGCGCCGACGACGCGCGACACACGCGTATCGCTCGGGATGAAATTCATGACCAGCATCATCCCGCCGAATTTCAGATCGCTGTGGGCCTTGCGTAACTCACGCAGGTCGGCGTTTTCCGTGCTTTGCGCAATCGACATGAGCGACGCCACCCCCGAGCCGAGCGAGCCACCGAGCACAATCGGTGTGATCAGCGGCACGCCCGGAAAAGCACCGAACAGCAGCGGAAAGAATGCCCCCGAGGCCTGCAACATGGCCTGCTTCACCTGCTCCCAGTCGCGCTGTTCGCGCGCCGTCTTCGTGACGATCTTGACATCGAGGTTGTCGCGAAAGCACCGCATTTCTGCGGCCCACAGTTGCTCCTGTATCGCATCACCCGGGAGAAACTTGAAATCGGCGTCGAAATAGTTCAGCGACAACATGAACGAGCGCAGCCCGGGGTTCAGCGCAAGCGCGAGCGTTTTCGCCTCGTCGTCGGTCGATGCCGCAGCCCCGGGGCTCGTCCGGCATTGTTCTGCCTGCATGGGCGGCGGGCCGATGCGGAAATACAGATCGTCGATGCGCATGGGGTTTTCGAGACGCTCGCGCTCGATGATCGACAAATGGCTGCGCATGAAGTCCCGAAACGACGCGCTCGTCTCGATGCTGGCATCCCACCAGAACCAAGTCCCGTGTTTCACCGAAATCAATAACGCAGACGCGCCGTTGTCGTGCACCGCGGCCATCAAACCTGCCACCACGCACCGCTGAAACGTCACCAGTTGCAGGGTCTGCGTCGTATCGACCTCGGCCCCCCATTGCCTTGCGACGGGCCCGCTCCGGTCGTCGGTGATGGCCGCTTTCGCCTGCATGACCACATGAAACGCGCGCGCATTGACGTACTGCGAGAACGCTGCAATGGCGGCCGGGGAACCGCTCAGACGATTGAGATGCTCGTTGTCTTCGTCATACAGCGCCTGCCGGAAGGCATCGCTGTCGACGGCACGCAGCACCTCCGCAACGTCAGCATCATCGCCGGACACACTCACCGAGGTGACGCGGCGGCTGCCGCCGATTTTCAGAAACTCCTCCCGAAAATGCTGACCGAGCGCAACGTCGCGCAGCGAAAACGTCTTGTAGGTGTGCATGGCCCCGTACCCCACCCCATAGCCCACCCCGCCGACGGGAAACGAGTTCTCGACAAGGCTCACGGTGAGCGGCGCGTCCAGCAGCGCCGGGAGGTTTGCCGGTGCGCTCCCATTGCCCAGCCGGGCGAGCGCATTGCCCAACAGCAAGGCGGCATACGCTCGGGCTCTGGCGTCGTAGCCGGCATCTTCGTCGGCCCACGCCAGCCACTCGTAGAGGGTGAGTATCTGACCCAGCGTCAGCCTGTCTTGCAGGCCGTGCGAAGGTTCGGCGCGCCCGCGGCGATAGGCGTCGACCGAAAACCCGTTATCGATCGGAACATCACTGTCCAGCCACGACCGGATCTGTTCGCACGCGTATCGGGTGCCGACCAGCACCGTCGCGACGCTCAACCCGACAACGCCCGCCTTTACCGCGAGAAAGCGCGGGCCGCGCCTTAGCACGGCCCCCATGACCGCCGACGTGGTGGCGATCGTGGTATCGAGGAGTGGATCGCTGACGCCGGACGGCGATTCGGCATCGGCGTGTGTGTGGGCCGTGACGCCGAATGCCGGCACGGCGCGCGTCGCGTTACCGGTGACATGATCGATGCCCACACGCAACCGGTCCGACGCCTGCCGGTCCCACGCATCGAGTTGCGCGCGCCAAAGGGCGACTCGCTTGTCATAGGGCTCAGTCGATACTTCCTGCGCACCGCCCCACGGACACAACAAACCGATTTCATGCGCCAACGCCAGCACGGTTCTCAGTACCGGCTCACTACCGATGCGCTCGGGCGCATGCTGCCGCCGGTCATTCTCCCGTGCCGCCCGCTCGAGATCGCGCACGGGCAATCGAGCGATCACACCGGCGACCGTCTCGCCATCGCTGCGCGCGGCCAGCCGGCGACGGATCGTACTGGTCAGGTGGAAGAAGTCGAGCCGCGCGTCGGCGCCCTCGAGCCGCAGCATCAACGCCCGGATGTCGGTGCACCCCAACGCCGGCAACGTGAGGGCGAGCGCCGCCTCGAATCTGGCCCGCTCGGCCGGGTCGGCCTGACGGCGCGACAGTCGTGCAATGGCCTCGCCCGATACGGCGACTTCCAGCGCGCCGGCGCAAGTGGCGGCCAGTAGCGGCGCACCCGCCGCGCCAAGGGTGTACGCGGCCACGCCTCCCGCCGCCCATAGCGCCCCGCGCCGCACCATCCCGCCGATGCCTATCGGATCGCTCGGGTCGCCGCGACGGTCGTCCACGGTATCGGTGCCCATCATGTCGTGCCACATCAGCACGGCCATGTCCGGCGCGTCGCAAACGATCATCGGCAGCAACTCGATCATCGGCCGGACGTCGTCGTGCCTGACGTCGGCCACCCGGCCACCGCATGCCGATGCCATCAACGCATGACACAGAGCGCCGCCGGGCAAGCCGTCATCGCCCCAGTCGACACCGGCGGCATGCCATACGCCAAAGCGCGCCCCGTCGCGGCAGATCAGCAGATGCAGCCCACGGACGGCCACGGCGGCGCGCGGCGTGGCGATGTCCAGACGCTCAACCATGGCCCCCGATACGTCGACGATTTCGAGCACCCCGGCAACGCGCAACCGGCCGCTCCCGGCCAGCAGCCTCGGCGCAAGTTCAGCGGCGAGCACACCCCAGCGCGCCGGCTGCGCGAGTAACCAGTAGACGACCTGCGCGCGCCACGCCATGTTGTGCACGATGGGCGGTGCCGGCATTTGCGCGCGCGAGGCCCAGCACTGGCGCTGCCGTGTCGCGGCATCGGCGGGGGTGTCTGCGCCATGCAGTTGCCAGTGGGTGCTGCGTCCTGCCTCGACGATGACAGGACTCATCGCCGGTCCGGGTGCCAGCCCGGTGGCGGGTAGCGACGCCAGTCGGGCACGTTCAGGAGCACGCCGCCGTGCCGGTGGTCGTAAGGCCCCACGCCCGGCAAGGTGTCGTATTCGCTGGCCGCTTCGAGCGCCTCGGTGGCATTGTTGAAGTCGATGTATTTGATGCAGCGATCTCCCGCGTGCTGGGCGTACACCGCTTGCCAATCCGCCTCGCTGCTCACATAGCCGACGCGGGACACCCCCTGCCTGCGCCCCAGCACGCGTGACGCAAACAGATCGACCACGACGAGACAAGGCGAGCAACTCGGCTGAAGCTTGCCGTGCGCCTTCGCCTCGGCAATCACCACGAACGACTTATCGGGCCGGCATTGCCATGGCGCCGACCACGACACGAGCAGGCGAAACTGAACATTGCGCACGTCGTAGACGCCCAGTTGCAGTCTGATCTGTTCGAGCATCACCGGATCACCGGCATCCATGGGTTGTTGAAGCGCCCGGTTGACGATCGGAAAGCTCACCAGTTCTTTCAGCAGCGACTGCCCGTCGACCGCGCCGTGGCTCACCGGCGAGCAATGGGGCTCGACAAAGATACCCGGCGTACCTCCCTCGGCCCACAGACCGACCGCCCCGCCGCTGAGCCATGTCAGCCCCTCGCGGGTGAACCTGATCAGATCGTTCTCGCCCGCAAGATCGATGCGTTGCAACCGGCGAGGCGGCCCTCCGGTCGTGGGACTTCGATCCCATGCGGCCGCCGTCCCGTTGCCCAGGCTGATCATCTCGTACAACATCCCCGGCGGTTCGGCCAGTAATGCCGCTTCGCCGAGGAACAATCGATAGCCGGGAGGAATCGCGCGGAGCGTGCCGCTGTCGGCGATCTTCAGGAACGCCCCGCCGGGACCGTGCGAACGGCTCTCTGGCATGCCCTTCAGAATCTGTCCCAACGTGGCCGATATGGCCGCCGCGTATCGTCCGTTTCTCGCCGGACGGCTGGCTTCCGAGAGTGCGTAGCCGAAGGCATCGTCGCCGACCCCCGATTCGACGAGCGCCCCCACATCACCGTAGCCCACATGCCACGCGTAGCGCGCCAGTTGTTCTTCCGTAAAAATGCGGGCGAACGCGACGGTCTGTGCCAGCGTTTTGCTGCCGGGCACGCGCCTGAACGCATCGGCAGCAAAGCCCTCGATCGTCTGCCCGAGAAAGTGTGCAAAAGGCAGATCCAGCCCGTTGTCGCGGCTTGGCGCAAATTGGTCGAAGCTGTAGATGTGCGGCGGGTGCCGCCGTCGACGACCGGCCGCCCCATGCACTGCCTGCACCGCGCCTAGTAACGCGTCCCGGTCGCCCGGCGGTAGTGCTCTGGCAGCATATGCCACCAGATACTGCGTATCGTCGTCCATGCTTTCGTATCGTGCGCATCCCCCGCGGACGCCGGCCCGGCAACGCAAATTCGACGTCAGCCTGTCGCCAATATCGCGCGCGACGGCGGCGTGCTTGTCGAGCCGCGTGGCGAACGTGAGGTGCGGTGAATCCTCTCCCACGGTGCGCCCCTCCCGAATGTCCAGCGCATGCGAATAGCCGAAAAGGTTGAACTCGCTGAGGTGCCGCGCGATGAAGTCCTGCAATGCGGGCTTGCCAACGACCGCGCGATCGCCATGCCATAACAACACCTCGCCCGTCGTGAGCGACAGCAGCAGGTGGTCGTTGTCGTTGCTGAGCGCGACAACGCCATGCAACGGCGCGTCGTCGAGCTGCGCCGTCATGAGGCTGCCGTTGCCCTGCAAGTGCCGCCGCACCATGCGCTGATGCGCCACAGGCAATTGGCCCAAGCGCCAGAGCAGCACCCCCGTTTCGATGCTGGCCAGCACCCCCGCCATGGCGTCGGCAAAGTCCGGTGTCTGCCACTGTTTGGCAAAGGCTTCGCTCAGTGCCGACACGGCTTTACGCGCGATGGTCGCGGGCGGGTTGTAGGTGATGCCCAGCACTGGGGGCACCGGGGGCATCGGCGCGAGTACTGCGCCGGCGGTGTTGGCGGTGCGGGAGCTGTTGGCAGCCCCCGGCGCACGAGGCCCATCGGCAACCGGCGTGCCGGCACGCCAGCGGGCAACGACGTCTGTCCACAAGCGTACGGGGTCGGGAAACGGGCCATCCGAGGCTTCTCCCGAATTTCCGGAAGGTCCCGAATGTCCGGATGGGCGCGTGGCGTTCCCCGCTGCCCCCGTTCGATTGCCAGCGTCGTCCGGCGCGAGCGTCGGCCGGATGCCTGAGGGCCGGGGCCGGCCTGAAGGCCGCGACGGCCGCATGGGCCGTGGCGCGCGCGTCGTCGAGCGTGGCGCGAGCAGCGGAATCGTCATGTCCGGCATCGACAGCGGAGGCACCAGTTCCCGAATCGATTCATCGACGAAAATCCGAATCGTCTCGCCGTCGGAGTTGACACGCCCATTGCTGCCGAAGGTCAGCACGTCGGCGTGCATTGCCTTGTTGGCAAAGTCGAGCAGTGCGAACTCGGTAGGCAGCAACGCGTTGTTGTCATCGGCGCTTTTGCCCATGACCCTGCCCTCCCCCAGCGTCACGCCTGCGAGAAACATCTTGCCCTCACGGTCTGCGAAGGCGATCGGGTATCCCGGCGGCAATCGCAACAGTTCGCTGAATGTCTTCACCGGCAACAGACGGCTGCCCAGAAACCCCCAAGGCAATCCATCCATCACGGCCACGGCGCGCTGGCTCGACTGATAGTCGATCACACCGCGCTCGGAGCGCAGCCGGGTAATGGTGTCCCACGGCGACTCCAGCGCATGCGGCTTCAGTGCGCCCGGCATCGAAGCTTCGCGCACCAGCCGTTCGGCACCTTCGACCAGCAGCCGGCGCCGGCGCTGTCCGCCCGCAGGCGGCGCGTTCACGATGGCCTCGCCGCGCGTGATGATTTCGCGTGCTGCGGTGCCCGTGTAGGAAAACGCCGCCTTCACGGCGCGCGATACCTGCGTATCGACCGGCATGAAATTCGTGATCATCATCAGGCCGCCGAACTGCAACTCGCTGTGTGCCTTGCGCAAGTCCCGAATGTCCGCCTTCTCCGTGCTTTGTGCGATCGACAACATCGACGCGACGCCCGCACCGACCGAGGTACCGAAGACAATCGGCGCGACCAGCGGCGAGCCCGGGAATGCACCGAACAGCAACGGGAAAAACGCACTCGATGCCTGAAACATGGCCTGCTTCACTTGCTCCCAGTCGCGCTCGTCACGGGCCTGCCCGGTCACGATCTTGACGTCGAGGTTATCCCGGAAGGCCCGAATTTCCGCCTGCCACAGCTGTTCGTGAATCGCATCGCTCGGGAGGAATTTGAAATCGGGATCGAAGTAGGTCAACGACAGCAGGAACGTGCGCACGCCGGGGCTGAGCGCAAGCGCCTGCGCCTGTGCCTCGTCGGGTTGCGGCTGCGGCTCGGCCACGCTGACACGGCACAATTCCGGCACCTCCGGGGGCGGGCCGATCCGGAAATACAGATCGTCGATACGCAGCGGGTTTTCGAGTCGTTCCCGCTCGATGACCGACAGATGGCTGCGCATGAAATCGCGAAACGCGTCGGTTGTCTCGACGCTGGCATCCCACCAGAGCGAGGTGCCGTGCTTGAGCGAAATCAACAACGCAGAGGCGCCGTTGCTGTGCACTGCCGCCAGCAGCCCCGCCACGACACACTTCTGGAACGTCACCAGTTGCAGTGTCTGCATCGTCTCGAGCTCGGCCGCCGACTGTGTGGCGATCGGCTCGCTTTGATTGTGAGATGCCGTCGACATCGCCTGCATGACCGTGTGGAAGGCCCGTGCGTTGATGTACTGCGAGAAGGCACCGATGGCGGCCGGGGAGCGGCTCAGATCGTTGATGTGCGCGATGTCCTGATCGTATAGCGCCTGCCGGAAGGCATCAGTGTCGACTTCACGTAACACGCTGGCGACGTCGGTGGCATTACCGATCGCGTTCACCGAATTGACGCGGCGGCCACCGGCGATCTTCAAAAACTCTTCGCGGAAGTGCTGACCGAGCGCGATGTCCTGAAGCGTAAAGGTCTTGTAGGTCAGGAGGGTTCCGTGAGGCACGCCGTAACCCGCCCCGCCCACCGGAAACGGAATCTCCCGATAGCGCACGACGACCGGCGCCGACAGCAACGTCGAGAGGTTCGCAGGTACGCTGCCGTTGGCATGCCGGGCCAGCACGTTGCCGAACAATTCCGCGGTGTAGGCCGCCGTCATGTCCGCTTGGTCGGCCTCGCTCGCTTTCCACAGCAGCCATTGGCTGAGCGCCAGCAGCTGATCGAGATTCAGACTGTCCTGCAAGCCGCGCGACGCCTCGGCGCGCCCATGCCGGTAGGCTTCGTCAGGCGGCAGATCGTCGATGGGAACATCGCTTTCACGCTGTAGCCACGCCCGGGTGCCTTCGTACGCGTATCGGCCGACGGCAAGGGCGGTCGTCCCCCCGAGCGCCACGCCAGCCCACCGCACTGCGCGCGATTGCGCCCCCTGCCGCAACGCCGCGCCGATCCCGGACGACGTGATGGCGACCGCCGCATCGAGCAGTGGATCGGTGGCGTCGCTGGGGGTGTCGCCGAGGGTGTCGCTGGGGGTGTCGCTGGTACCGCAGCCGTTCGGCAAGTCGACCGCCTCGTGCACACTCGCCATCACACCGAATGCCGGTGCGTGTGCGGTCGCGTTGCACGCCACGTGCACGACGGCGGCGCGCCGTTGCGTCGACGCTTGCCGGTCCCAGACGTCGAGCTGGTGGTTCCAGTGCGCGACGCGTCTGGCATAGGGCTCGGTGGAAACTTCCTGCGCGTTTGACCATGCGCGCAGAAGCCCGCTCTCGTGTGCCAGCTCCAGCAGCGTTCGCAATAGCTGCTCACCGCCCGGGCGGCTGACCGGCGCGCACGCTCTCGCGCGCCACGCATTCTCCCGTGCAGCCCGTTCGATATCGCGCACAGAAAATCGGGCGATCACGTCGCCTGCCGTCTGGCCGGGCATGCGGGCCGCCAGTCTGCGGCGCAGCGCGCCGGTCAGATGGAAGAAATCCACGTCCGCGCCGGCGCCTTCGAGCCGCGCCATCAGCCCCTTGATGTCGGCGCGATCCAGCGGCGGCAAGGCGAGCGCCAGTGCCGCTTCGTATTTCGCCCGCTCCGCAGGGTCGGCGCCGGTGCATGACAGGCGTACTACGGCCTCGGTCAATGCGATGGCCTCCAGCGCGCCCGCCGATATCGCGGAAACTGCCGATATCGCCGTCAGCCCCGGCGCACCGCCAGCCCCCAACGCGTAGGCCGCCACGCCGCCTGCCGCCCAAAACAAGCCGCGCTGGAGCATCGCGCCGGCCGGCATCGGCACGCTGTCGCAACGCGCCAGCGTGGGCTCGCTGCCCATGAGTTCCTGCCACAAGGCGACGGCCGTGTCGGGGGCATCGCAAACGATCGCGGGCAGCGACTCGATCATCGGCCTGACGTCGTCGTCGGTCACGCCGGCGACATCGCCCCCGGTCACCGTGGCCACCAGCGCATGACACAGGCCGCCGTAACGCTTGCCGGCGTCGGGCCAATCGACGACACCGTTGCGCCAGACACCGAAGCGATCGCCGTCGCGGCAGAGTTGCAAGCCTGCCCCGGCTTCGACGACGGCCCCCTGAGGCGACACGGCGAGCTCGATTCGTTCGACGCTCGCGCCCGATGTGTCCAACATCTCCAAGATGCCGGCGATACCGGTCCGGCCGCTGCCGGCGAGCAGCCGAGGCGCCAGTACGGCGCCCAGCACGCCCCAGCATTCCGGCTGTGCCAGTAGCCAGAACACCGTCTGTGCACGCCAATCCATGCTGCGCACGGACGGTGGCAACGGCAGGCGCGCCTGCGCTTGCCAAAGGTGGCGCAGGCGCGCTGCCGCATCGGCCGCGACCTCGGCCCCCTGCAATTGCCACGCAGGACAGCCACGCGTCGTATCTATCCGCATATGAGCTCCTAACAAATGGGTCAGGCAGGCCCCTCCCAAGCGTGCCCACATCACGCCATCGGTGTCCGCAATTCGATAATTCGAGGCCAATCTTCTGGCGGGTGCCGGCTTGGGCGCTGTCACGTTTCGCTCATCGCCGCAGCCCGGCGTCTGCCGGAACGTGGTTTGCGGCAAAGCCCCAAGTGCCCTTTGCACGCACCGTTGGCGCCGGAGTCCGCCCCGCCCAGCGGCAACCCGGTAGAATGTCGGTCGCGCCTGCGGTGTCCGCGCCGGAAACCGGCCGCGACATGACACACGCCAGTGGCTGCACCTTTGCCGAACTTTTCCTTCAAGATGGCCAACGATCTCGTCATTCTGGGTGCCACCCCGCCCCAAGCCGCCCACGCGGGCAACCCGTCCGACACCGTGAACCTTTCGGCCCTGACCGACGGCATCCGGGCGCTCGTGCCCGGCGCCACCACGACGTTCGCACCGGGCGTGGCACGCGTGGCCGATGTCACCGATACCCCGGCGCTGCGCTCCGCCATGGCGGCTTTCGCGCAGGCGCATGGTGTCGACGCCGTGCTGGTCGATAGCGCGCGCCGCCTGTCGGATTTCAAGCTGGTGGCGATGGACATGGACTCGACGTTGATCACGATCGAGTGCATCGACGAGATCGCCGATTACTGCGGCCTGAAGGCCGAAGTCTCGGCGATCACCGAAGCCGCCATGCGCGGCGAGATCAAGGACTTCAACGAAAGCCTCACGCGCCGCGTCGCCCTGCTCAAAGGTCTGGATGCCGGCGCGCTGGAAAAGGTCTACGAGGAACGCCTGCAACTGTCACCGGGTGCCGAAAACATGCTGCACGGCGTGCAAGCGCTTGGCATCAAGACGCTGCTCGTCTCGGGCGGCTTCACGTTCTTCACCGATCGGCTGAAAGCCCGGCTGAATCTCGACGTCACCCGCGCCAACACGCTGGAGATCGTCGACGGCAAGCTGACCGGCCGCGTGATCGGTGAGATCGTCAACGCCGAGGTGAAGGCGCGTACGGTCGCCGAAGTCGCCGCACAGTTCGGTGCGACGCCCGCGCAAGCCATCGTCATGGGCGACGGGTCGAACGATTTGCAGATGATGGCCATCGCCGGGCTGTCGGTCGCGTTCCGCGCCAAACCGGTCGTGCGCGAGCGCGCCTCGGTCGCGTTCAATCACGTGGGGCTCGACGCTCTGCTGTCGCTGTTTCGCCGGGACTGACGCCGGGCGCCGGGCGCATTCCCACACTCGGGATCGCTGAGCGAATCATGAAAGTTTCAGTGCGGACAACTTGCCACGCTTGCTCGATATTCATTCGATGCGAGCTTGTGCAAGTCCATGAATCCTTCGTCCATTGTCCGTGCGGCGACGCCACCGGCACGCCCGGTGGCGCTCGCGACACCGGGCGCCAGTCCTGAGGCATCGCACGCAAGCACTCGCGGCCGCGTGCAATTGCGTGCGGCGGGCCCGGCAGTCACCACTTCGTTCTGTGCACCGGCAAGGCCGCCCGAGTCACGGGATTCGTGGCCTCAACTTCGCGCAAGCACCTCGCGCGCAGCACTCAAGGACTTTCTCCCCGCCGAGGCAGCGCACGTGCCGGGCGATGTGTCGACCCTGTCGACTTGGTCGACCGTGTTGGGCAGTGCGGTGGGTCGCGTGTCTCAGGTCACCGTGACACCCGGCACCGTCTTCGCGGCAGAGGCGTCGGGCATCCCGCCGCCCCCGCAAGGCCTTTTTGTCCACGACGGCAAATACGCAACAGTCGTCGGCAAGCAGGCCAAAAAACGCTACTTGGGTAACGAAGACACCCAGCATCTGGCGCTTCCCGCCAAGCCGGTCTATCGCCAGTCGATCATGGGCACGCCCACGAGCCCGTTACCGGCGCGCCGCGCGTCCACCGATGTCGATACCTTCGCCGCGCAGTACACATCACCGCTCGACTTTGAAGTCACGCAGGTCGAGCTCGATCACATTGTCGATGGTGTGCCGTTCAAGAAGACCGTGAACGGCTTTCGCATCGGTGGCATCTCGCCCCACGTTGTCGTCGAAGCGGCCCCGGGCAAGTTCTACGTCGCGGGCACGATGCGCGCGAGCGATCTCCCGCGAGATCTGCGACGTCTGGACCCGACGGTGCCGATGGACAAGCACTGCATCGATCTGTACACCGAATACAAAGGCCGGTTGAACGTACTGCCGGCTTTGCTAACGCCTAAGACCACCTTCGACAACCTCTCGCAGCACGTCTCGCAACACCCTTCGCCGAAGGCCCGGGACGAGGCTATTGCCTTCAAGATACTCACCTCCGAACCGGCGCAGAATCGTTACGTCGAAATATGCAAGCGCAGCATCGACAGCCGTGAGCGATTCGATAGTGCACGGCACGCCGGCGACGCGCTCACCTATCAGACGATCCTCGGCCCGGACCACGTTTTCACGGTCGACGGTCAATGGAACATCGCCGATGCCGCGGGCATCACCGATCTCAAGACGCACTTGCAGGGGGGCAACATCGCGTTCGCCTCACTCGGCAGCGAGGATGGCCGCGTCGTGTACTTCTCGACATCCGGTGGCAAGCGCTTCGATGCGCTGACACTGCACATTCACGACGCGATGGGCGATGCCGACAAGATAACGATCGGCGAGACCACCTATGTCGACGCGAGACGACGTGTGATGCGAACGCTGCTAAGCGAATCCGGCATGCCGCCCGTCGGTCTGGTCGACTTGCCGGTGCTTGGCGACGACAGGGACAGCGGCCCCTCCCGCCTGAAGGATTCCGAACAGACGATCGCCGCGGCTATCGTGCACGACATGCGCAACTGCGCCATCGTCACCAGCATTCACGTCAATAGCCTGCTCGACACGTGCGACTCGTGTGCGAGTGCGCTCTCGATGCTTCAGACATTGACGGGCCACTCGGTCGATTTCGTCTATCACCGCGATTACGGTGCGTCCGCGGAAAACAGCGCGCACAAGACCGTGCGAACGTTGCAAACGCTTCTCGCCACGGCGAGTGCGCTGCGAGCCGATAGCATGGTGAACGACACCACCGCGAAATGCATGACGGCGCGGCGATTGCTGACGCCCGAACTCTTGCAGGAGTTGGCCATCGGTCTGCGTTTTGCCAACGGCGACAAGGCCGATCAGCTCGCGTTTCGTGTGAACGTCGACTACTTGCGGCTGCTCGCCGGACTGGTCGCCGACGACACGCTGCCCGCGCGTGCCGTCCTCAAGGCGCTATCGAGCGAAGCCGGACTCGTCTACGTCTCGCTGCTCGGCCATCGTGCGCCTTCCCTCGAAACGCTGGCGCATGCATGGGCGGATTTGCTGCATGAGATAGTGGACAAACGCGTCACCCGCGAGGATGTCTTACGCTTGCTGCTCGGCAGAAGCGACCCGTGCCAAACCTGTTTCCTGATCGAGCTTCTGAACGCACCGCGCGAGCCCGGCGATTGCCGGCGCGCGCTGCTGACCCGCTTGCGGGCCGAGCATCTGATACCGTCATTTCGTGATCTGCTCGCCTCTCAGGGACGACTTAGGGCCGCGATCATTGTCTTCCGGCTGCGCTCCCGCTGGCAGCAGGTGCCGGAAATGGCGCTCGAACATCACGACGTGCCAACAGTCATCGACGGCATTCGGCGCGTGATTTCTGAAAAGGTTCTGCTCCGGCTGGAAGCGGATCGCCTGAAAACGCGCCTGCGCGAGATCATGCCGACGATCACGATCCGCGAACAACAAGCCATGCGCGAAATGGTCGACGGTGTCGTGCAGCGCGCGTGGCAGAAGGCACTGCCCGGCGAGCACCCTCCCTCGGAAATTGCCCGTCAGGTACTCGACGACATCGGCCCTGCCTACGGTCGCGACCTCGCCCTATCGCGCAAGAAAGCGCGCGACGCGGTGATCCGCGAAGAAGTGTCGGCCTATGTCAAATTTCTTCGGTCGAACCCCGATGCCGAGGCAGAGGCGGTGAAAGCGGCGTTCCAGACACATGTCGCCAACGCAAAGGCCGCCCATGGTCAGATGATCTCGCCGGCGGCGGATCACCCGTTGCCCACGGCCGACGCCGCAGATCAGGCCGGGCTACGGGTCGCGCCCGAGGTCCTGAGCGTGACGACAACGCGTGAGGCTAGCGAAAAACGTGAGGCCGCGGCGTCTGAAGCGGTGCAAGTTGCCACGACATCGAAGGCCGTAGCGGCCTCGGTTACCCAACGCACGACGCAGAAGATAAAGGAAACGGCCAAGAAAAAGACGTTCCTGTCGCGCCAGACGGGAGGCTATGCGGCATTCGTTGCGGCCAACGAAGCATCAAAAACGAAAGCGGCGAAACAAGCGACGGACGACGCCGAAGCCAAAACCCAAAGAGAGGCCGACGCGCAGAGCAATGCCGCGACGTGGCGTATTGCGCATCGACTGCGGACCTTGCAAGGCACCACGTGGTCCCAGCTTCAAGATCGGAAGGACGCACTTAGCAGCAAGTACACAACAGAAGAACTTGTCGAGCGGCACGCGAATCTGAACAAACCGTCAACGTCTGCGAGCGCGCGCGCCACCGAAGCGGCGAGTCGTATTCCGAGTGCGCAGTGGCAAGCGCCCGACGGGTCGATCCGGACGAGCAACAAGGAACACAAAAGCTAAGTTCGGTCGAAAGTCGAGGGCCGGACACGTGTGGTGCCCGGCCATCGACACGTCATGTGTGGGATTCGCCGTCTGCTGTCGGTACATCGGCACGCGGCCCATCCACACTGGACGCTGAGGGGCTTACCCGACCAGATGCGCGCTCAGACTGGTTTCGATATCGGCTTGCAGATCGCGCACGTCTTCCAGACCGATGTAGAAGCGCACGAGCGCGCCCTTGTGCGGCCACGGCATGGCCGTGCGCATTGAGGGCACGCGATACGGCACCACCAGACTGTGGGCACCGCCCCAGCTGAAACCGATCTTGAAGAGGCGCAGCGCTTCGATGAAGGCATCGATTTGCGCCTGCGAATAGCGCTCGTCGAACACTACCGAAAACAGGCCGCCCGCGCCAGTGAAGTCGCGACGGAAATTCTGATAGCCCGGGCAATCTTCGAAGGCCGGATGCAGCACGGCGACGATTTCAGGGCGAGTCTTGAGCCATGTGGCCAGCGTCATCGCGGCACGGTCATGGGCTTCGAAGCGCAGTTGCATGTTCGGCAGGCTGCGCAGCAAGAGACTGCAATCGTCCACCGACACGCCCACGCCCATCCGCATACGTGCCTGTTTCAGGCGATGGTGCACGTCGTCATCGATGGTCACGACGGAGCCCATCAGCACGTCGCTGCCGCCCGATTGGTACTTGGTGAGCGCCTGTACGGAGATGTCCACACCGTGATCGAACGGGCGGAAGGCGATGCCTGCCGAGTAGGTATTGTCGATGGCCGTGAGCACACCGCGCTCGCGTGCCACGCGGGCAATCGCCGGGATGTCCGGCACTTCCATCGTCACCGAGCCCGGCGCTTCCAGCCAGATCAGTTTGGTGTTCGGCTGGATCAGCGCGCCGATGCCGTCGCCGATCAGCGGGTCGTAATAGCGCACGGTGATGCCGAACGATGCTTGCAGCCAGTCGCCGTGCTCACGGTTCGGGCTGTAGGCGTTGTCGGGAATCAGCACGTCGTCGCCCGACTGGATCAGGCCGAAATAGACGTTGGAGATAGCACCTAGCCCAGACGGGAACAGCAGGCAGTGCTTTCCACCTTCGAGCGCCGCCAGACGCCGCATCAGTTCCATCGAAGTGGGCGTGGCATGCAGGCCGTAGCGCCACTGGCTGTCGTTCTTCCAGTCCAGCGAACGCATGGCAGCCAGATCGGGGAAGATCACCGTCGAGGCGCGCGCCACGGGCACGGGCATCGCGGCAAAACCGGCAGGCAACTGGGTGTCGGCGTGGAGGATATTGGTTTGCCAGTGCCAGCCGTTGGCGTCCGGCTTGTCGAGCGCCCCAGAGGGCTTGCGGTTGTCTTGCGTCATCACAGCTCCGGAATCACACGGGCCGGCAACAACGCCGGCCCCCGGGGTGTAACTTACACGCGCTCGAACACGGCGGCAATGCCCTGCCCGCCGCCAATGCACATCGTCACGAGCGCATAGCGGCCGCCGATGCGCTGCAATTCATGCAAAGCCTTCACGGTAATCAGCGCACCGGTGGCGCCGATCGGGTGGCCCAGCGAAATGCCCGAACCGTTCGGGTTGACCTTGGCCGGATCGAAACCGAGGTCGCGCGTGACGGCGCACGCTTGCGCGGCGAACGCCTCGTTGGCTTCGACCACATCGATGTCGCTCACCTTCAGGCCCGCACGCTCCAGTGCCTTGCGCGAGGCCGGCACCGGGCCGATGCCCATGTAGTTCGGATCGACACCGGCATGCGCGTAGCTGACGAGACGCGCAAGCGGCTTGGCGCCACGGCGTTCCGCTTCGGCACGTTCCATCAGGATGAGGGCAGCAGCAGCGTCGTTCAGGCCCGAGGCGTTGCCTGCGGTGACCGTGCCGTCTTTCTGGAACACGGGGCGCAGCTTGGCCATGTCTTCCATGGTGACGTCGGCACGCACGTGCTCATCGGTCGTGAAGGCCACGTCGCCCTTCTTCGACTTGATGATGATCGGCACGATCTGGTCGTTGAAGTAGCCGGCGGCCATGGCGCGTGCCGCGCGTTGGTGAGACTCCACGGCGAGACGGTCCTGATCTTCGCGCGTGATGTCCCACTTCTTCGCGATGTTCTCGGCCGTCACCCCCATGTGGATGTTGGCAAACGGATCGTGCAGCGCGCCGAGCATCATGTCGACCAGACGCGATTCGCCCATGCGCGTGCCCCAGCGCGCACCCGGCATCACGTACGGGGCGCGGCTCATGCTCTCGGCACCGCCGGCCATCGCAATGTCGGTATCGCCCAGCAGGATCGACTGCGCAGCGGAAACCACGGCTTGCAGACCCGAGCCGCACAAGCGGTTCACGGTCATGGCCGGGGCGTGCTGGCTCACGCCGGCCTCGATCGAGGCCACGCGCGCCAGATACATGTCTTTGGGTTCGGAATGGATGACGTTGCCGAAGACGACTTGACCGACGTCTTCACCGCCAACACCCGCGCGCGCCATGGCTTCGCGGGCAACGATCGCGCCGAGCTGCGTCGGCGCGAAATCCTTCAGGCTGCCACCAAAATCACCGATGGCCGTACGTACACCACTGACGATCACGACGTCTCGTTGCATGTCTCTTCTCCGTGTGGATATAAGTTTGCAAACGAGTATACCGCCGCCCGGGTTACCGCGATGGGGGGCTCAGTGGAGGGAAACGTCAGTTGTTTTGTCAGGCGCCCATCAAGGCCAGCACTTGCTCGGTACGCGGCACCGGGGCGACTGCACCGTAGCCGGTCGTCGAGAGCGCCGCGCAGATGTTGGCGTAACGGGCAGCCGTGAACGGATCGTCGCCCAGCGCCAGACGCGCCACGAACGCACCGCCGAAGCAATCGCCTGCGCCGGTGGCGTCGAGCGCCTGCACCGGGTATGGCGCGACGATGCGGCGCTCGGTCGGCGTCGCGACGTAACAACCTTCGCGGCCCAGCTTGAGCGCCACGACCTTCACACCGTGGGAGAGAAGTTCGTCGAGAATCGCATCGCGGTCTTCCAGACCGGTGACGGCGGTGACGTCGTCCCAGCTCGGCAGGCACACGTCGGTCAGGCTGAACGCTTCACGCATGGTCGCGCGGGCACGGGCCAGTGGCCACAGTTTGAGGCGCAGATTGGTGTCGAACGACACCTGACCGCCGGCCGCACGAATCTTCGACATGGCGTCGAAGGCCGCGTCGCAGGCGTTCACGCTAATGGCCAGACTGATGCCCGACAGATGCAGAAACTGGGCGCTGGCCAGTGCGTCGCGCGGCAGGTCCTGCGCGTGATACCGGCTGGCGGCCGAACCGGCACGCAGATAGTCGAAATGGTGGCCGTTCTCGTCGTGCGACACGAAGTACACGCCCGTGGGGGCCTGCGTGTCGACGCGCACGGTCGTCGTATCGACGCCCTCGTCGCGCCACAGGTCGAGCAGCATGCGGCCGAACAGGTCGTCGCCAACCGCGCTCACGAAACCCGTGCTCACGCCCTGACGGCGCGCGGCGATGGCGAAGTTGGACGTGTCGCCACCGAAGCCCTGAAGGTACTGACGGGCGTCGCCGGGCGACTGATTGAATTCGACCATGGCTTCACCCATGGCCAGCACTTGCGGCGTTTGTGACATTTGCTGAGTTTTCGATTGGGCTTGTGTCATCGATTCCATCCCCTCAGACCACTTCGCCCCACAGGTCGTGGCCGTCGGCGCCGGTGACCGTCACGTTGACGAACTCGCCCACCTTCAGGCGCTTGGCGGCCTTGGTGGTCGGTTCGATGTACACGAGGCCGTCGATTTCCGGGGCGTCGGCGGCCGAGCGGGCAACGCCGCCGTCCTGATTGATCTCGTCGACGATCACCTGAATCGTCTTGCCGACCTTGCGCAGCTGGCGCTCGGCCGAAATTTCTTCGGCCACTTCCATGAAGCGCGCGCGGCGCTCTTCACGGACTTCGTCGGGCAGTGCGCCCGGCAGTTCGTTGGCCTTGGCGCCTTCGACCGGCGAATACGCGAAGCAACCCACGCGGTCGAGTTCGGCTTCTTTCAGGAAGTCCAGCAGGTATTCGAATTCGGCTTCGGTCTCGCCCGGGAAACCGGCGATGAACGTGCTGCGGATCGTCAAATCCGGGCATGCCTTGCGCCACGCCTGAATGCGCTCCAGATTCTTCTCGCCCGACGCCGGACGCTTCATGCGCTTGAGCACATCCGGATGCGCGTGCTGCAACGGCACGTCGAGATACGGCAGGATGTGGCCCTCAGCCATCAGCGGAATGATTTCGTCCACGTGCGGATACGGATACACGTAGTGCAGACGCACCCACGCGCCGTACTGCTTGGCCAACTCGCCCAGCGCCGTGACCAGTTCGGTCATGCGCGTGCGCAGCGGGCGGCCGTTCCAGAAGCCGGTGCGATATTTCACGTCGACGCCATACGCGCTGGTGTCCTGCGAAATCACGAGCAGTTCTTTGACGCCGGCCTTGAACAGGTTCTCGGCTTCGAGCATGACTTCGGCCACCGGGCGCGAGTCGAGATCGCCGCGCATCGACGGGATGATGCAGAACGTGCAGCGGTGATTGCAGCCTTCGGAAATCTTCAGATACGCGTAGTGGCGCGGCGTGAGCTTGATGCCGGCGGCCGGCACGAGATCGCTGAACGGATCGTGCGGCTTGGGCAGGTGCGTGTGCACCGCCGTCATGACTTCGCCCAGCGCATGCGGGCCGGTCACGGCGAGCACCTTCGGGTGGACGGTGGTCACGATGTCTTGCCCGGCGGCGTCCTTCTTGGCGCCCAAACAACCGGTCACGATGACTTTGCCGTTCTCGGCCAGCGCTTCGCCGATGGCATCCAGACTTTCCTGAACGGCGGCGTCGATGAAGCCGCAGGTGTTGACCACCACGAGATCGGCACCGTCGTAGGTGCCGGAAATCGCATAGCCTTCAGCGCGCAGTTGGGTCAGGATTTGCTCGGAGTCAACCAGAGCCTTGGGGCAGCCGAGCGAAACGAAGCCGACTTTGGGAGTGCCGGCGGGCAATGGGCGGGACATGGGGCGAAATCCTGATCTAGTAATGACGGTGTAACGACCGGACAGCGAGCCACTGGGGCCCTGACGAGGCGATTTCGCCGCCGTCAACGCCCTGCCCGCCTGCCGATACTCGCGCCACGGGCACAACCCGCGGCGAAGAACCGCGCATTTTACCTTGTTCGCCCGTTGTGCGTTCCAACTATCGTTGCGGTGTGCGCCCCGAGCCACACCGCAACGTCATACCGGCGCGAAACACTCGCGCCCGTATCCCTGCGTCAGGGTTTCTTGTTGGGATCTTTGCCCGGCGTACCCGGCGTACCCGGCATGCCCGGCATTCCCGGTCCGCCCGGCCCACCCGGGAACGGGAAGGTGCTGAACATGTTCTTGGCCTGACTCTGCATCTGCTCCTGCATCTGCACGAACAGGTTCTTCGACTGCTCGATGTAGTTGGTCATCATGCCCTGCATCATCGGCGCCTGCATGTTCATGAACTGCGCCCAGACATCCGGGTTGAAGGCCGCGCCTTCGTAGATGCCCTTCGACTGATCGGACAGCTTGTTCTGAATCTCGATGAAGGTCTGGATGTTCTTCTCGAGGTACGTGCCCATCATCCCTTGCAGCGCATGGCCGTAGAAGCGGATGATCTGGGACAGCATGGCGCTCGAGAACATCGGCACGCCGCCGGTCTCTTCTTCCAGAATGATTTGCAGCAGAATGCTGCGGGTCAGGTCCTCGCCCGTCTTGGCGTCAACGACCTTAAACTCCTCGGTCTCGAGCACCAACTGCTTCACATCGGCAAGGGTGATGTACGTACTGGTCTGCGTATCGTACAAACGCCGGTTCGGATACTTTTTGATCAGGCGCTCGTCAGTCTTCTTGCTCGCGGTCATGCGGTGGGTTTCCTGCTTTTATGAAGGACTTCCCCGACCGACGGTCGGGGTTAGTCACATATTATCGATTTTAGGGCGTTTGCTGCTATGCGGCAAAGCCCTAACCCGCGGCGGAAAAGGTGCATACCGTTGGCCCGCACCCGCGCTTCCGCCCTGCCACCGCTCAGCCCATGTGCAAGCCGCCGTTGAGCGAGAAGTCCGCTCCGGTCGAAAAGCCCGATTCTTCCGATGCGAGCCACGCCACGATGGAACCGATTTCGCTCGGCTCGCCCAGACGCTTGACCGGAATCGTCGCCACGATCTTGTCTAGCACGTCCTGACGGATCGAGCGCACCATGTCCGTGCCGATATAGCCCGGCGACACCGTGTTGACGGTCACACCCTTGGTCGCGACTTCCTGCGCCAGCGCCATCGTGAAGCCGTGGATACCGGCCTTGGCCGTCGAGTAGTTCGTCTGACCGAACTGACCCTTCTGACCGTTGACCGACGAGATGTTGATGATGCGGCCCCAGCCACGCTCGCACATGCCCTCGATCACCTGCTTGGTGACGTTGAACAAGCTCGTGAGGTTGGTCGCGATCACCGCATCCCAGTCCTCGTGCGTCATCTTACGGAACACGACGTCGCGCGTGATACCGGCGTTGTTCACCAGCACCTCGATCTCGCCCACTTCCGCCTTCACCTTATCGAAAGCAGCCTTGGTCGAATCCCAATCACCGACGTTACCTTCGGAAGCGACAAAATCGAAACCCAGCGCCTTTTGATCCTCCAGCCACTTCACGCGGCGCGGCGAATTCGGGCCGCAGCCCGCCACGACCTTGAAGCCGTCTTTGTACAGCCGCTGGCAAATGGACGTACCGATACCGCCCATCCCGCCTGTCACGTATGCAATGCGTTGAGTCATGGAACGCTTCCCCCTAAATAACGGCAAACCTGCCGCCTGTTGCGACTGCCAATTGACCGACGCGCAGGCCGCGCGTTCCCACGCGAACCTTCCGTCTCCTGACTGCCTCCGGCAACAAGCCCGCGCGCGTTGCACGCACGGGCGTCACCGGTTTGATTCGTTGTGGGTTACTGCACGCAACGAGTGCGCTCAAACACGTTCTACTGCCAGCGCAACGCCCATGCCGCCGCCGATGCACAGCGAGGCCAGACCGCGACGTGCGTCGCGACGCGCCATTTCATGCAACAGCGTGACGAGAATACGGCAGCCCGACGCGCCGATCGGGTGACCGATGGCAATCGCGCCACCGTTCACGTTGATCTTGGACGTATCCCAGCCCATCTGCTTGTTCACCGCCAAGGCCTGCGCGGCAAACGCTTCATTGATTTCCATCAGGTCAAGGTCTTTCACGTCCCAGCCCGCACGCGCCAGACAGCGCTGCGATGCCGGCACCGGGCCGATACCCATCACCGACGGATCGACACCCGCGTTTGCGTACGCGACGATGCGAGCGAGCGGCTTGAGACCGAGTTGCTCGGCGCGCTTAGCAGACATCACCACGACCGCGGCGGCGCCGTCGTTCAGGCCCGAGGCGTTGGCGGCGGTGACCGTGCCGTCTTTCGAGAAGGCGGGCTTGAGACCGGCCAGCGATTCGGCCGTCACGCCATGGCGCACGAATTCATCGGTGTTGAACAGGAGCGGATCGCCCTTGCGTTGCGGAATCGAGACCGGCACGATTTCAGCGTCGAAACGGCCAGCCTTCTGTGCGGCTTCCGCCTTGTTCTGCGAAGCGGCGGCAAACGCATCCTGCATTTCGCGCGTGATGCCGTATTCCTTCGCAACGTTCTCGGCCGTGATACCCATGTGGTACTGGTTGTACACATCCCACAGGCCGTCGACGATCATGGTGTCGACCAGCTTGGCATCGCCCATGCGGAAACCATCGCGCGAACCCGGCAGCACGTGCGGCGCTGCGCTCATGTTCTCCTGACCGCCGGCGACCACGATGTCGGCATCGCCCGCAGCGATAGCGTTGGCTGCCAGCATCACGGCCTTCAGACCCGAACCGCACACCTTGTTGATCGTCATGGCCGGCACCATCGTCGGCAGACCTGCCTTGATGGCTGCCTGACGCGCGACGTTCTGCCCCGAACCGGCCGTGAGCACCTGACCCAGAATCACTTCGCTCACATCTTCGCCCTTGAGCTTGGCGCGCTTGAGGACCTCGTCGATCACGATTGCGCCCAGATCCGGCGCAGCCACCTTGGCGAGCGAGCCGCCAAACTTACCGACTGCGGTGCGCGCAGCCGACACAATCACGATATCCGTCATGTCTCTTTCCTCGTTTTCAAAATAAGTCGAACCAAAGGGCTAGGGCCTGCTCAGGCTTTCGCCTTGACGTAGCGGCCGGGCGCCGGCTCGATGGGGGCATAAGCAACATTACCATACGACTTTGGCGCTTTGACGCGTTTTCCGGCGTAGCCGGCGAGCCAGTCGCTCCAGTCCGTCCACCAGCTTCCCGGGTGCTCCGTGGCACCTGCGAGCCAGTCGGCGGACTCGACGCCCACGTCGTCATTGCGCCAATAACTGCGCTTCTTCTTAACCGGCGGATTGACCACCCCGGCGATGTGGCCCGACGCGCCGAGCACAAAGCGGCGCTCGCCGCCAAGCAACGGCAGCGAACGGAATGCCGAGGTCCACGGCACGATGTGATCTTCCCGGGATCCGAACACATAGGCCGGGGCATCGATCGTTCCCAGATCGACCGGCACGCCGCAGGTCTGCACGACACCGGGCTGCTTCAGTTCGTTCTGCAAATAAAGATGGCGCAGATACCAGCAGAACATCGGGCCCGGCAAATTGGTGCCGTCGCCGTTCCAGTAAAGCAGATCGAACGGCTGCGGCGCGTTGCCCTTCAGATAGCTGTCGACCACGTAATTCCAGACCAGATCGTTCGGACGCAGGAACGAGAACGTATTGGCCAGCTCCACCCCGCGCATCAGACCCGGCGGCTGGCCGAGCGCCCCGCCGATCGTCTGCTCGCGGAATTGCACGTGCGGCTCGTCGACGAACACGTCGAGCACGCCAGTATCGGAAAAATCCAATAGCGTGGTCAGCAACGTCACACTCGCGACCGGCGACTTGCGGCCGTTTTGGCCCTTGGCGGCGAACACGGCAAGCGCGGCGGCCAGCAACGTGCCGCCGACGCAGAAGCCCAGCGCGTTGATCTGCGGCTGTCCGGCGATCTCACGCACGACGTCGATAGCCGCGATCGGGCCTTCGCCGACGTAGTCGTCCCACGTCTTGTGTGCGAGCGATGCGTCGGGGTTGCGCCACGACACCACGAACACCGTGTGCCCCTGCTCCACGGCGTAGCGCACGAGCGAGTTTTCGGGTTGCAGGTCGAGGATGTAGTACTTGTTGATGCAAGGCGGCACCACCAGCAGCGGCCGTTGATGCACGGTCGGCGTGAGCGGCTTGTACTGGATGAGCTGAATGAGGTCGTTCTCGAACACGACCGCCCCTTCCGTGGTGGCAACGTTGCGCCCCACTTCGAATGCGGCCTCGTCGGTCTGCGACACCTTGCCCTTGCCCATATCGACGAGCAGGTGCTGCATCCCGGCGAGCAGGCTGTCGCCGTGCGTCTGCACGAGGCGCTGCTGCGCGTCGGGGTTGGTCGCGATGAAGTTGGCGGGCGAGCTCGCGGCCACCCACTGTTCGACGGCAAAACGAATGCGCTCGCGCGTCTTCGCGTCTGCGTCGACCAGCTCGGCCATGCGCATCAGAAAACGGCCGTTGAGCAGATAGAGTGCGGCGGGCAGCGCGTAGAACGGGTTACGCCAGCCTTCGCCGGCAAAACGACGGTCGCCCAGCGGCGGCGCGTTATCGAGCCCCGGCTGATTGAAACTGGCCACGAGTTCGGAGAATTCACGCCCGTATTCCGTCTGAAGGGCATTCAGACGCGCGGGGTCGACATGCAAGGCAGACGGCTGCGGCAATTTGCCGGCGCTGCCGAACATTTCGAAGAGATGGCTGAAGGGATTCGCAGCACCATGAGCACTCGCGGTGGTCGGGCCCGCAACGCCCGGCAATGCGCCGAACATTTGTTGGGCGGCACTGAACCACTGCGACATGTCCTGAGCGGAGAGCGAAGCGGAGGGAAACTGCTGAGCAAACGAGGCGGCAAACGAGGCCGGATCGAAGTTGGCACTGGCGCGATTCATGATAGCCTGAGCGTCACGTCCGTTGCGTTCACGGGCCAGTGCCCGAAACGCGGCGGCGTGCTACGCCTCGCGAGCGTTGCGCCCCGCCTGAAATGCATTCTTGCGTGCGAGCGCAGGCGTGTCAATGCTTGCGGCGTACGTCCGGTGGGAATTGTCCTGCCGCCCCGCCAATTTTTGAATGCGCGTTTGTCCCGATGCTGATCGTCGCTCTCGGCTGGCTCTATGTTCTGGCGATGGTCGCCATCACCGCCCCGTCGGTCTGGCTCGGCCTGTTTATCTTCATTGGCGGCGGGGTCGCGCCCGTACTGCTCTTGCTCTATATCGCCGGGGGCCGCATCCGGCGGGCCAGACGACTTCACCTTGAACGGCAATCCGAACTGCGGCCTGATGACGCAGCGACTGGCGAGGCCAATGCCGGCGTGACGCACGTCATCGACCGTGACACGAATCCCACAGTCAGCCGCGCCGTCACACCCGCGTCATCAAGCGCACACCCTGTTACACCACCCGCCACACCAGTGCCGCCATCCGGCCTGTCGTCCGATCGCGGCGATACGAGTAAAACCGCGCCGAATCGCTGACCGTACACCACTGACCGCCCGACACGCTCGTCACGCCCTCACGCGCTAACCGCAAGCGCGCCAGTGCGCAAAGATCCGCGAGCGACTTTCCCACCGCAGGGTCGCCATGGGCGACAAAAGCCGCAAGCGTCGCGTCGCGCTCGGCAGGCGTTGCCGCGTCAAGGAATGCCTCGCGCACTTCCGGCCCGACCTCGAAGGTCTGCGGTCCGATGCACGGCCCGAGCCATGCGATGACCTCGGCGCGCGTGCCCGTTTGCGGCAAACGCGCCCGCAATGCCTGCACGGTCTGCTCGATCACACCGGCACAAAGCCCGCGCCAGCCAGCATGTGCGGCTGCCACGGCCTGCCCCTGCGCATCGCACAGCAAGACAGGCATGCAATCGGCCACCATCACCGTGCTCGCCAGCCCGATCGCATTCGTCGCGCTTGCATCGGCCTGCAACGGATCGCCGGCGCGAACGGCATCGAGTGCGTCCTGCGCATCGACCACACGCGGACCGTGCACTTGCGCCACCCACGCGGAAGGCACGCCCGTGCGCGAGGCCAGCAACGCGCGATTCGTGGTGACCGCCGCGGGATCGTCGTCCGCCTTGAAGCCGAGATTGAAAGTGGCTTGCGGCCCTTCGCTCACCCCGCCCGCACGCGTCGTGAACACGGCACGCACATTTGACGGCGCGGGCCAGTCGGGCACGATCCAGTCATCGGGAAAAGTGTCCTGCTCAAGTTCTCGCGCATGGCCAAGGTTATGCAGGGAAGAAGTCATCGAGCGAATCGGGGAGGGTTGAGAAGTCGAATTCGAGGCCGAGCGCGGCCATGAGTTCACGCATGTCGTCCGGCAACGGTGCCTGCCAATGCATCGCGTTGCCGTCGACCGGATGAATCAGCCCCAGCCGCCATGCATGCAGCGCCTGACGCGAGAAATCGCCCGGCAGTGCCGGACGGCGATGGCGCGGCTTATATAGCGGATCGCCAAGCAGCGAATGCCCGAGGTGCGCCAGATGCACGCGAATCTGGTGGGTCCGGCCGGTATCGAGTGAGCACAGCACCAACGAGACCGGCGAGCTCTCCCACTCGGCGCTCGCCACCGTCACCACCCGCGTGCGGGCCGGCTTGCCGCCATGCCCGTGCACTACCGCCATGCGGGTGCGCTCGCGCGGGTCGCGTCCGATCGGGGCATCGACGACGGTGCGCAGCGGGGGACGGCCCCACACGAGCGCCGCGTAGTGACGCTTGACGGTTCGCGCCTGCAATTGCCGCACCAGATCGGTTTGCGCAATCAAAGTCCGCGCCACGACCATCAGGCCGGACGTGTCTTTATCCAGACGATGCACGATCCCGGCGCGCGGCAGATCGGCCGCCGCTTGTCCGTATCGATGAAGCAAGCCGTTGAGCAAGGTGCCCGACCAGTTACCCGCCGCCGGATGCACGACGAGCCCTGCCGGTTTGTTGAATACGGCGAGTGCCGCGTCTTCGTGAACGACATCGAGCGGCACCGGTTCCGGTGTAAACGCCTGTTGCTCAGGCAACGCTGCCGGCGTAATCGTCACCGCCTCGCCGCCCGCGACTTTCTGGCGGACCTTGGCCGTCACGCCGTCGAGCATCACGCGGCCGTCTTCGACCCACGCCTGTAAACGGCTGCGGGAATACTCGGGAAAACATTGCGCGAGCGCCTTGTCGAGGCGTTCGCCGGCGAGGGCATCGGGGAGTGTGGCGACGAGCGGTGCGGCATCGTTAGCCCCTGCCAGCGTGGCAGAGGTAGAATCGCTGTCGGAATTGGGGGTGCCACCGTGGGCACCTGGGAAAGCTGCGGGAAGCGAATCGAGGTCGTCGTCAGACGAGTCCTCCGCATTTTCCGTGGCAAATGAGGCGGTTACGCTATAATCCGGCACTATTGAACGGGTCATCGAGAAGTGAAGCCAACGAGCATGCAAGCCCTGAAACTTGTCAAACATCTTACGCTGGCCGTTATTCTGGTCGGCGGCGTGGCCGCCTGCGGCATTCTGCCGGAGAAAGTCGACGAAACGGCCAGCTGGTCGACGAACAAATTATACTCGGAAGCCAAGGACGCCTTCGACGGTGGCGATTACTCCAAAGCCGCCAAGTATTATGAGTTGCTCGAAGGGCGCGACCCGTTCGGCCCGCATGCACAACAAGCGCAGATCAACACGGCCTACGCTTATTACAAAGACAATGAGCAGGCGCAGGCGCTTACCGCCATCGACCGCTTCATCCGTCTGCATCCGGACAGCCCGTCGATCGATTACGCCTATTACCTCAAGGGCCTGATCAACTTCAACGACGATCTGGGTCTGTTCGGCCGCTTCTCGGGTCAGGATCTGAGCGAGCGCGATCCGAAGGCACTCCGTTCGGCGTACGACAGCTTCAAGTATCTGGTCGAGCACTATCCGAACAGCAAGTACGCGAACGACGCCGCCCTGCGCATGCGCTACGCCGTCAACGCAATGGCCGCCCACGAAGTGCACGCCGCCGAGTACTACTATCGTCGTGGTGCCTATCTGGCCGCTGTGAATCGTGCCCAGAGCGCTCTGCAAGACTTCGACAAGGCACCGGCGCTCGAAGACGCGCTGGGCATCATGATCAAGTCGTACGACAAACTCGGCATGACCGAGCTGCGTGACGACACCCGTCGCGTGATGGAAAAGACGTATCCGAACAGCGGCTACCTGACGGTGGGTCATCGTATCGACGATGGCACCGGCAAGAAGTCGTGGTGGCAACTCTGGCGTTAATGCAACATTAAAGCGCCATTGATTCGGCACTGATCGCGTATCAGACCGAACTTGCCAGCATCATCGAAAAGCCCTCGCCTGCGAGGGCTTTTTGTTTTCCGCTTACATTGTGACTTTCGCTCGCCACTGCCTGAGGAGTCTGTCTCGTGAGTTCGCCCGCTTCTGCCGCCCTGCCCGCTAAGACCTTGCTCGCGCTGCGTCACGTGCATTTCGAAGATCTCGGCACGCTCGCGCCGTACTTCAAACAACGTGGCTATGCCATCGAGTATGTGGATGCGCCCATTTTCGATTTGCGCACCCTCGATGCGCTGTCGCCCGATCTGATGGTCGTGCTCGGCGGCCCGATCGGCGCCTTCGACGAGGCCATCTATCCGTTCGTCGCCGATGAACTCGCGTTGGTGAAAGCGCGTCTCGATGCAAACGCCCCCATTCTCGGTATTTGTCTGGGCGCGCAATTGATGGCGCGTGCACTGGGCGCGAAGGTGGCGCCGCTAGACGTTAAGGAGATCGGCTACGCACCCGTCGCACTGACCGCCGCCGGGCAAGCGTCGCCGTTGGCCGCATTGGGTGATGTGCCGGTGCTGCACTGGCATGGCGATCAGTTCGACATTCCGCCCGGTGCCGCGCATCTGGCGCGAACGCCCGTCGGGGAGCATCAGGCGTTCTCGCTCGGCAAGCATGCGCTCGGCCTGCAATTTCATCTGGAAGCCGATGCTGCGGGTATCGAGTCGTGGCTCGTGGGGCATGCCTGCGAATTGGGGGCCGCCGGCGTGAACCCGGTGACGCTGCGTGCGGATGCGCACGCCTATCAGGCACGCCTTGCCGAGGTCGCGCCGGCCGTCGTGGGGCGTTGGCTCGACGCGCTGGCAACCTGAGGGCCGCTCAGGCCTCTGCGTCCGCCGCCATCTCGTCGAAGAAGCCACGCACGATCGGCAGTTCGCGCGTGCGCTTGAACGGCGGCAGGCTTTGCCAGATGCGCCGGCCATAAGGCTTGTCGACCAGACGCGGATCACAAATCATCAGCACACCGCGATCACGCTCGGAGCGGATCAGGCGCCCCGCCCCCTGCTTGAGCGTGATAACCGCCTGCGGCAACTGGTGCACGGCAAACGGGCTCAAGCCCTTCTTGGTCAGTGCATCGAGCCGGGCGGCCAGTACCGGATCGTCAGGCGGCGCGAACGGCAGCTTGTCGATGATGACGAGCGAAAGCGCTTCACCGCGCACGTCAACGCCTTCCCAGAAACTCTGGCTGCCGATGAGGACCGCATTCCCGAGCGCGCGAAAACGGTCCAGCAACTCGGTACGGCTCGCCTCCCCCTGCACGAGCAGCGGATACGGCCAGCCGCGCCGGTCGAATTCCTCACGCAGGCGCTCCGCCGAGCGATTGACCGCGCGCAGCGTCGTACACAGCACGAACGCCCGGCCACCGCTCACCTCCAGCACCGGCAATGCGGCGTCCAGCACGGCGTCAGTGAAGCCCGGTGCAGACGGCTGCGGCAAGCCGCGCGGCACATACAGCAGACTCTGATTCGGATAGTCGAACGGACTCGCCAGCGTCAGCGACTTGCCCGCATCGAGCCCGAGCTGCGCAGCGTAGTGATTGAAGTTGCCCTTCACCGAGAGCGTCGCCGACGTGAAGATCCATGCGCGCGGCGCGCCCGCCCGTTGCTTCGCAAAAATCGGGGCAATCGACAGCGGCGTCTGATGCAACTGCACCGCCTGCGAGAAAACTTCAATCCAGCGCACCGTCTCGGGCGGCGTATAGGTTTTCTGCTTGCTGCCCTCGCCGTTCTGCGCGTCCGCCGACGCTTCGGCTTCGGCCGCAGCGCGCGCCGCTTCTGCCTCACGCGCGATAGCGGCTTTCGCCGCCTTCTCGCGTTTGCCATCGGTCACACGCGGCGCATCCGGGTCGAGCAGCGGCAAGGGTTCCTCGCCCGGCGTGGGCGGCGCCGCGCCCGTCTGCCAGCGCTCAAGCTGCTGATGCAACTCGAGCGAGCGACGCAGACAAGCACCGAGGGCTTCGGCACGTTCCGCCTGATGTTGCAGCGTCTCGATCAGGTCCTGCAACGCGACGTCCACGCCATCGAGCGCGCCGAACAATTCATGATCCTCGGCGAGCTGCGCCACCGACATGCGCGTGTTATCCGGCCCGAACGTCAAACGCACATCACGCGCCGCTCGTTCGAGATTCGCACCCAACTTCACCCAGTCGGCCGCATCACGTGCATGAATCAGCCCCTCGGCCACGCAATCGCGCGCGAGTTCGAGAATCTGACCGGTGGACACCGTTTCGCCGAAGAACAGCGTCGCCGTCTCGGGCAACTGATGCGCTTCGTCGAAGATCACGGTATTCGCGCTGGGCAGCAACTCGGCCATGCCCGTATCGCGCAACATCACATCGGCAAAGAACAGATGGTGATTGACCACCACGAGGTCGGCCTGCTGCGCCTCTTTGCGGGCCAGCATCACGAAGCAGTCTTTGTAGCGCGGACACTCCTGCCCAAGGCAGTTATCGCGGGTCGATGTCACCTGCGCCCAGATGGGTGCGTTTTCAGGCACGGAAGCCAATTCGGCCTTGTCGCCACTTTTCGTGATCTGCGCGAACGTCACGATCTCGCGCAATTGCGCAGCCTCGTGGCGCGACGCAAAACGCGCTTCCTGCTGTGCGCGTTCGAGGTAGTAGTGGCAGAGGTAATTCGAGCGGCCCTTGAGCATGGCGACGCTCACCGGCACGGCAAGGGCGCGGCGTACCGTCGGAATATCGCGCGCGAAAATCTGGTCCTGCAAGTGCTTGGTGCCGGTCGAAATGATCGTCTTGCCGCCCCAGAGCATCGCAGGCACGAGGTACGCGTACGTTTTGCCCGTGCCCGTACCGGCTTCGGCAATCAGCGAGTCGTGCGTGTCCATCGCCGACGCCACTGCGCGGGCCATTTCGGTCTGCGGCTCACGCGAGCGATAGCCGTCGATGGCGCGCGCCAGCATCCCGCCGTCGCCAAAAATCTCCTCCAGCTCGCGCTCGCGCCGGGGCGCAAGCGGTTTGAGTCCATGGAAGGTGGGCGTATCGGCGGAAGTGGCGTCGTCGGGGGAATCGCTGGCAGTGGCGGCAGAATCGATCAAAACGGCAAATAAAACTCAAAGGCGCCGCGAATCGATAACTGACGATTCGCGGCGCCGGCAATGAAAAAAGTGTCGCGCAGACGGGTTTGATTCACGTCACGCGGAGAAGGCGCGATGGCTGGTCCAGCCAGCCTCAGGCCGGCAGATCCGGCGTCTGCTGCACTTGCAGCAGGGTAATGGTGTCCTTGATTTTCAGACGGCGCTTCTTCAGGCGCGTGACTTGCAGTTCGTCGTACGTCGGCTCCGTCAGCAACTTGTCGATCAGGAAGTCGAGATCGCGGTGTTCGATCTGCAACTCGATGATGCGGCGTCCAATGGAGTGAAGATCGTGCTGCATCGTGGCAACTCTCCTGCAACTCTCAAGTGATCCCGGCGCCGGTCACCTTGACCGGCCCGGTGGCCCGGACTTGCTTACTGTCCGGGCAGCGCCTTTTGCGCCGGCGTGCTCCCCGACTGCGACTGATTTTTGCGCTCGTCGGACTTCTTCTGGCGCTCGATGGCTTCCGCCTGCTTCTCGCCGTACTTCCGCACGTTTTCGGCACGCTCGGCAGCCTTCTGATCCGCCGTCGCCTTGGCTTCGTCGAGCTTCTTCTGCTGCTCGGCCTGCTTGGCATTGTACTGCTCGGAATTGGCCGCGCGTTGCGGTGCCTGCCCAGTGCGCTCGGTCACACGCTGCTGATATTCGGCCTGCTTGGCCTGATAGTCCGACACATTCTGCGCACGCTCGGCGGCCCGTTGCGGTGCTTCGGCGGCGGTCTGGGCGCGTTTGGCTTCCAGTCGCTCGTCGCGGTCTGCCGCGCGCGCCTTGCGCTCGGCATCTTCCAGCACCAGCCGCTGGCTGCGCACGGCCTTGAGGGCTTCGCGCTGCTGATCACGCGCCTTCTCGACGCAGTAGTTCACGAAGAATTTCGACGCGCATTCGTACTTCGCTTCCTGGAAGCGATAGTCGATCCACGCGCGCTGGCGGTCGAGCACGGCGCGCCGGCCCGCGAAGTCGTCGTCAGCCGGATGCATATCAAGCTTGTCGTCGTACGCGACCGGCTTGTCGTCCTCGGCGGCCGCCGCGGCAGACGCAGTGCTGGCCGCCGACGGCGTGCGATCGGCCGTGGCGTCGAACGGCACATGGGGCACGCGAATCTGATCGGTCGTGCGGCCCGCGGCTTCGACAGCCGAGAGTCCCTGCGCGAACGACGCGGAAGGCAAACCAACAATGGCTGCGATGGATGCGAGCGCGGCGGCCGCCACGGCCGTCATCGCGCCAAAGCCAGCGAATGACGTACCAGCGCGACGGCGCGAAAACAATTTTGCGAAGGAAATCATGAGGTTGGGCAGAGTGATGCCAAATTTTAGCATTGCCTGCCCGGACGCGCCCGCGGTTTATGGCAAAATGCCCCGCTCCTGGCACTTGGGTAATTCGCAACACTCATGACGCAAAACGTAGCCCTTCAGATCGTTCAACGCATCGCCGCCGAACTCAGCGTGCAGCCACGCCAGGTCGCCGCCGCCGTGCAATTGCTGGACGAAGGCGCCACCGTGCCCTTCATCGCGCGCTACCGCAAGGAAGTGACCGACAACCTCGACGACACGCAACTGCGCACGCTCGAAGAGCGCCTGCTGTACTTGCGCGAGCTCGAAGACCGCCGCGCGGCGATTCTCACGAGCATCGAGGAACAAGGCAAGCTCACCGACGAGCTGCGCACGGCCATCGTGGCCGCCGAGACGAAACAGACGCTCGAAGACCTGTATCTCCCGTACAAGCAAAAGCGCCGCACCCGCGCGCAGATCGCCCGCGAAGCCGGCCTCGAGCCGCTCGCCCACGCGCTGCTCGCCGACCCGACGCTCGACCCGCAAACCGAAGCCGCCAAATTTGTCGACGCCGAAAAGGGCGTGGCCGATGTGAAGGCTGCCCTCGACGGCGCGCGCGACATTCTTTCCGAACAGTTTGGCGAAACGGCCGAGCTGCTCGGCAAGCTGCGCGACTACCTGTGGAATCAGGGCGTGGTGTCGTCGAAGGTAATCGAAGGCAAGGAAAACGAGGAAGGCGAGAAATTCCGCGATTACTACGACTACGCCGAGCCGATCGCTTCGGTGCCGTCGCACCGCGCCCTCGCCCTCTTCCGCGGCCGTAATCTCGGCGTCCTGATGGTCAAGCTCGGTCTTGGCGAAGAACTCGACGTGCAGGTGCCGCACCCGTGCGAAGGCGTTATCGCCGGCCATTTCGGCATTCGCAATCAGAGCCGTGCCGCCGACAAGTGGCTGGGCGATGTGTGCCGCTGGTGCTGGCGCGTGAAGGTGCAGCCGCATCTGGAATCCGAATTGCTCACGCAAATGCGCGAGAGCGCCGAAAGCGAAGCCATTCGCGTGTTCGCGCGTAACCTCAAGGCGCTGCTGCTCGCCGCACCGGCCGGCCCGAAGAGCGTGATCGGTCTGGACCCGGGTCTGCGTACCGGCGTGAAGGTGGCCGTTGTGGACCGCACGGGCAAGCTGCTCGGCACGGACACGATTTATCCGCACGAGCCGCGTCGCGACTGGGACGGCTCGCTCGCCCGTCTGGCCAAGGTGGTTGCCGCGACCGGCGCCGAACTGGTCAGCATCGGCAACGGCACGGCCTCGCGGGAAACCGACAAGCTCGCCCTCGAACTGATCAAGCGTCACCCGGAACTGAAGTTGCAGAAGATCGTGGTGTCGGAAGCCGGCGCCTCGGTCTATTCGGCTTCGGAATTCGCGGCCAAGGAATTCCCGGAACTCGACGTTTCGCTGCGTGGCGCGGTGTCGATTGCCCGCCGTCTGCAAGATCCGCTGGCCGAGCTGGTGAAGATCGAGCCGAAGGCGATTGGCGTCGGTCAGTATCAACACGACGTGAATCAGCGCGAACTGGCCCGCATGCTGGACGCCGTGGTCGAAGATTGCGTGAACTTCGTCGGTGTCGACGTGAACACGGCCTCGGCCCCGCTGCTCGCCCGCGTGTCGGGGCTGAACAGCACGCTCGCGAAGAACATCGTGGACTTCCGCGACAGCAATGGTCCGTTCGCCAGCCGCGAGGCGCTCAAGAAGGTGCCACGTCTGGGCGACAAGACGTTCGAACAGGCGGCCGGCTTCCTGCGCGTGAATGGCGGCGACAACCCGCTGGACCGCTCGTCGGTGCACCCGGAAGCCTACCCGGTGGTCGAGCGCATTCTGGCGAAGATCAAGAAGAGCATCGGCGACGTGATGGGCAACGGTTCGGTGGTGCGCAGCGTCTCCGCGACCGAGTTCGTCGACGAGCGCTTCGGTCTGCCGACGGTGAAGGACATCCTGACCGAACTGGAAAAGCCGGGCCGCGATCCGCGTCCTGAGTTCAAGACGGCGACGTTCCAGGAAGGCGTGGAAAAGATCACCGATCTGAAGCCGGGCATGCAGCTCGAAGGCGTGGTCACGAACGTGGCGGCATTCGGCGCGTTCATCGACATCGGTGTGCATCAGGACGGTCTGGTGCACGTCTCGGCCATGTCGACCAAGTTCATCAAAGACCCGCACGAAGTCGTGAAGGCCGGCGATATCGTGAAGGTGAAGGTGCTTGAGGTCGACCCGCGACGCCAGCGCATCTCGCTGACGATGCGCCTGAACGACGACCTGCCGGTGGCCGGCGAGAACGATCGTCCGGGCGCGGGTGGTGGCGGCGGTGGCGGCCATCGCGGCGGTGGTAATGGCGGCAATGGCGGCAACCGCAGCGGCGGTGGCGGGCGTCAGCGTGAACCGGAAACGGTGAACGCGATGGCAGCCGCTTTCGCCAAGCTCAAGCGCTAAGTCAGGCCAGCATAAGAAAAAGCCCGCGATCTTCGGATTCGCGGGCTTTTTTCATGACACTCAGATCGCGTCTTTGATCGATCAAATCTCGATCTTCGTCCCCAACTCGACCACACGGTTGGCCGGAATGCTGAAGAAGTCGGTCGGCTTGGCCGCGTTCTGATGCATCCATGCGAACAGACGTTCGCGCCAGATCGACATCCCCGGCAGCTTGGTCGGCACCACGGTTTCGCGGGCGAGGAAGAACGACGTATCCATCAGCTCGAAATGCATGTCCGTCTTCTCTTCGAGCAGATGCAGCACTTCCTTCACGTCCGGCGTTTCGTTGAAGCCGAAGGTCGACACCACGCTATACAAGCCGCCCGTGTGGTCCTTCACTTCCATACGCTTGTCGTCTTCGACGTAAGGCACATCGACCGTGCGGAACGTCAGGAAGATGGTGCGCTCGTGCAAGATACGGTTGTGCTTGAGGTTGTGCAGCAAGCTCACCGGCACCAGCGTGTTGCCGCCCGTCAGATAGATCGCCGTGCCCGCCACGCGATGCGGCGGATGGGCCAGCAACCCTTGCAGAAACGGCCCCAGCGGAATACCGTCGGCAGCCGTGCGCTCACGCAGCAACTGGCGTCCCTTGTGCCACGTCATCAGCATGAAGAACAGGAACGCGCCGAGCGCCAGCGGCAGCCAGCCGCCCTCCTCGACCTTGATCAGGTTCGCGCCAAAGAACGCGAAGTCGACCACGAGGAAGCCGGTAATGATCAGCGCCACGAGGAACTTGTTCCAGTTCCAGACCTTGACCATCACCACGCACGCCAGAATCGTCGTAATCACCATCGTCGTCGTGACGGCAATACCGTACGCCGCAGCAAGATTGCTCGACGACTTGAACGCCAGCACGATCCAGATGATCACCAACAGCAGCGACCAGTTGATCACCGGCATGTAGATCTGGCCGATTTCGCGATCGGACGTGTGCAGAATCTTCATGCGCGGCACGTAGCCCAGTTGAATCGCCTGACTGGTCAACGAGAACGCGCCCGAGATCACGGCCTGCGATGCGATCACGGTCGCCGCCGTGGCGACCACCACCAGCGGCAGCAGCGCCCAGTCCGGTGCCATCAGGAAGAACGGGTTCTCGATCGCCTTCGGGTTGCTCAGCAGCAGCGCGCCTTGGCCGAAGTAATTCAGTACCAGCGCCGGGAACACCAGCGCCGTCCATGCGAAGCGAATGGGACGGATACCGAAGTGCCCCATGTCGGCATACAGCGCCTCGGCACCGGTCAGCACCAGAAACACCGAGCCCAGCACGATGTAGGCCTGAAGTGCGTGAGTATGAATGAAATGGATGCCGTAGTACGGGTTGATCGCCTTGATGATCTCGGGCGCCGCGAACATGTTGTACACGCCCAGCACGCCGAGAATCACGAACCACACGACCATCACCGGGCCGAACAGGCGGCCCACTTTGGCCGTGCCCGACTTCTGCATCGAAAACAGAATAATCAGGATGACGATGGTGATCGGCAGCACGAACCGCGTCAGCGATGGCGCCGCGATTTCGAGCCCCTCGACCGCCGACATCACGGAGATGGCTGGTGTGATCACCGCATCCCCGTAGAACATGCACGCCCCGAACATCCCCAGCATCATGAGCACCGACGCCCACTTGCTGCCCGCGCGCACGCTGCGAAGGCTCAGCGCCATGAGCGCGAGCACGCCGCCCTCGCCCCGGTTGTCGGCGCGCATCACGAACAGCACGTACTTCAGGGAGACGACGATGACCAGCGCCCAGAACAGCAGCGAGATGATGCCGAACACGGCTTGCTGGTTAAACGGAATGCCGTGCTGCGGATCGAAACATTCCTTGAGCGCATAGAGCGGGCTGGTGCCGATATCGCCGAAGACGACGCCAATGGCTGCGACCATCAGCGCAGGCATGGGCTGAGGGCGATGCCCCTGTCGTATGGTTTGCGTCATAAGGTTTGGGTAATCGCTTTATTGCGCTGCACAAAATGGGCGCTATTCTAACTGGCTGCCGAGTCCCTAGCTAGTCGGGACGGCCCCCGAGTGCCGGACGCCACACACGACACGTTTGCTTAGGATAATTGCAGCCGCGCCCCGTGACCAGCGCGCCGCCACGTGGTTTTCCCGGGCCTTCACGCCACCCCGACCCCACCGGGGTAACGCGCTTTTCACGGCAATTCGAGTTGCAAATGCGAGACATGCGCGATTCGCCGGTCGACAGTCCCGACAATTGCGTGTAGCGAAAGGGGCATCCCTCTCGATTCCCCATGAAAAAAGCCGCCCGAAGGCGGCTTTCTCATAACCTCACGGCATGCAATCGACTTAGTGGCGCTTGGTCGTCTTGCGGTTGCCGGTGCTCTTGACCGAGCGGACCAGATCGGAGTCGGCGCTGTTCTGCTCGGCTTCCAGCGAACGGATCTGACCCTGAAGGTCCGTCAGGCGAATACGCGCTGCGGAGCGTTCGGTTTCGAGTGCCGAAGCCTGCTCACGCACGGCCTGCTGGTTCTGCGCCAGCGCTTGTTCCTGCTGACGCTGGATTGCCAGATCGCTCTGCACCGCGTTCAGGCGGGCTTCGCTCTCGGCCAACTGACGCTCCATCAGCGACTTCTGCGCTTCGAGCTTGATGCGGCGAATCTCCACATCGGCCAGCACCTGCGTCTGACGGACGAAGTCACCGTACAGGGCTTCGGCCTTCTTCTCGTTGTTCAGCTTGACCACACGCCAGAACTGCCCTTCATGGAACAGTGCGACGTAATACCCCATGGTCTGCGGATAGAACAACAGGCTGGCGCCGTAGCGGCCGTTGTACGTCGTGCGAAGTTCGGTCACTTCCTTGTTCTGGATGCGATCGCGCAGTTCCTGAATCGTGCCCGAGGCCGAAGCCGGGGCCGAGACACCTTGCGCTGGCACTGCCGGTGCGGCGAATTGACCGGGCGTCGTCGAACCGGTCACATCCTTGACCGCATCCGCGGCCCCCGCTGACGTCCCCCAGGCTGCCAGGCATGCCACCCCCACGCCCAACCAAAACCGCCCCCGGCAATCACTGATTTTCATCTGATCTGTTTTCCTGTTATCGACCGGATCGTTTAACGACCCTTATGCGTCGCCTTCATTCGCCCCCCCGGACTCCGCCCCGAGGATCTGAGACCTGCGTATTTTAGCCACGACAGTGTAACGGACATCATGTCCCGCCGCCGTCCTGCCTCTCTCGCCGATACGCTGGTTTGCCCTCGTCCGGATATCTCTGTGTCCCCGGCAGGTGCCCGCGCTGCCGGCAGATAATAACCGCACGCTCACAATAGCCGCCAATTCTATCCATTGCGCGGCGCTCTTCCAAGCGCGGAATGCAATATTGAGGCGGTAGGATTTCAACTGTTGACACCACGCAACCCTGCAGCCAAAGGTTTTCCCTCAAACCGAAGTTGTGTGTCAGACAAATCCCTGCATTGAAGGGTTTTAAAAGGCTATGGCCTACGCAATGCGCGGAAGTGTGCCCGAGACGCTTTTGCGAAGATGACCTGCGCAGTGCACGACACGCAGGCATCGCGTCAGCTTTCGTACTCGCTGGCCAGTTCCGAATCGTTGCCCAGAATCTGGTACTTGCGCATTTTTTCCCACAAGACCTTGCGGCTGATGCCCAGCGCATTGGCCGTGTCCTGCCGGCGCCAGCCGTTGGCATCGAGCGCGGCGACGATGCGGGTACGCTCGGTGGCGTCCCAGCGCGCCCGGTCGGTGAGGGCCCCCGCGCGGGCCGGGTCGTCCGGGCGCACGATCACGCCGGTCGCCAGCGCCTCGAAGATCGCCCGGATGCGGCGTTCGTCCCACGTCCCCAACTGCCGGTAGATGATGCCCACCCGCTCGGCGATGTTGCGCATTTCGCGCACGTTGCCGGGAAACACACCGCCTTCGACCAGTTCGCGCAACCAAGGCGGCACCTTGCCGCCGATGTCCGGATCGGACGCGACCTTGCCGAGATACGTGCTGAACACTGCCAGCTTGTCGATCGGCCCGCGCTCTTCAAGACTGGGAATGTGCAACTCGATCACCGCCAGCCGATAGAACAGGTCGGCACGGAACAGTTCGTCGCGCACCATCGACTTCAGGTTCTTGTTGGTGGCCGCCACCAGCCGGAAATCCAGCTTCACGGGCTGCACCGAGCCCAGACGCGTGACCGCGCTGTCTTCCAGCACGCGCAGCAGTTTCACCTGTTGATAAAGCGGCAGGTCGCCGATTTCATCAAGGAACAGCGTGCCGTCGTTGGCTTGCTCGAAATAGCCCTTGTGCGAATACAGCGCCCCTGTGAACGCGCCCTTGGCGTGCCCGAAGAAATGCGATTCGAACAGGCCGTCGGGAATCGCGCCGCAGTTCACGGCGACGAACGGCCCCTGTCCGTAGTGGGTCTGTTTGTCGTGCAGCAGACGGGCGATGCGCTCCTTGCCGACACCGGTTTCGCCGTGAATCATCACGTTGGAATCGCAATCGGCGAACGCGTCGACTTCGGCCAGCAGGTTGAGCATGGCACTCGATTGCGCCACGAGCGGATCGGCCGGCGCCGGCGCGCGGTCGGCCTCGGCAATCGCGCCCGACAGTTTGAAGATGAGCGTGCGCAGTTCGGCGCCGGAAAAGTCGAGCGTGAGGATGTTGCTGTATTCGGGCGGATACGTGCGCGGATCGTTCTCGCGCGGCGCGGTCGCGACCCAGATCACCGGCATGCCGTGACCGAGTTGCCACTCGTGCGCGTTGGTGGCCGCCCCTTCGATCACCGAGACACTCACCACCGCGATTGACGCCCGCGTCTTGGTGCGCTCGCGCGACAGGTCGGCACCGTCGGCGCGAATCACTTCCATGTCGAAACTGGCGAGGCAATGCGCCACCCGGTCGGCAATGTCGGACTTGCCTTCCCACACATACACGTCGAGGTCTTCACGTACTGGCTTGCTTTTCATGCTTTTCCGCTGGTCGCCGGACGCCCCCGGGCGTCCGTCATGGTGAAGTTTTGTCGTCGGGTTATCGCGTTATCGGGTTATCGCGTTATCGGGTGATGTCTTATGAACTCCGCTAATACACCAGTTGCACCAGCCCGTTCTGGCAGTTGATGCTGTCCACCGTCACCGTCGTCATGCCGAGCGTGATACCGAGCGCGTTGAGCAGCGTGTTGAGCAACGTGCTGATCGGCGTGAGAAGCGGGTTGAGCAGCGTGTAGAGAATGCTGCCGAGCACGGGGGAGATGTTACTGGTGCTGAGTCCGCTCTTCACGTTGTCGATCCGGCACTGATTCGCCCCGCTGCCCGACAGATTGCAAAGCAGATCGGAGAGACCGCCCAGCAGCCCGTTCACGATGCCGCCGAGGGTGTTCACCAACCCGGTGACAAGCCCCCCAACGCCGCCCAGCACTTGCGGCAGATTCAGCGTCAGCACACCACCCAGCGTTGTGCCCAGCGCATTCACCGTGGATTGAAGGCCGTTTGCGGCGTTGCTCAGGAACCCGTTGACCGTCGAAATCGTCGACCCGACCGCCGCACTCGGCACGTTGCCCACCAGCCCGCCGGCGACCGTATCCGACGAAGACGAGCCCGACGCGCTCACATCCAGCGACAACCCTGTCAGCAGTGCCGACACGATCTGGCTGAGATTCACGCTCGAGCCGATCGGCCCGACCTTCTGCGGGAACGGTCCGCTGAACGTAATCGGCGCGGGCGAATTCGTCACCAGCGACAGATTCACGTTGCCCGAAACGCTGATCAGGTTGAGCAACTTGGCGATGGTCACGCGGTTGGTCATCAGCGTGGTGCAACTGGCCGGATTGGTCTTCACGTTCACACCGCTGGCCGCCGCACCGACGCAAACATTGACCAGCCCCGAGTTCACCTGAATCGTCGTCGACGGCGTCGCGCCGCACTGCACCGACGTGACCGTCCCGGTCGACTGCGCGACTTCGATCACCAAGGGCAGATTCAGCGTCGTACCCAGCGAGTTGAGCAACGCGCCCGCGACCGAGCCCAATGACCCGGAAGCGGCTGCCGTGTTGATCGTGAGGAACAACCGCACCTGTGCCGTCGTGGCCTTGGCCCCTACGCCGCCGACACCTACCTGCGGCGGCGAGATGACGTTCGCGCTGGCCGTCACGGCATTGCCGAGAATACTGAGCCCATTGATCGCAATCGCGTTATTCCCGTTCGCACCGACGATAGCCGCCGTAATCAGATCGGCGACGCCGATGTTGGCAGTGAGTGCGTTGGCGGCCGTCACACCGGCGGCATCGATATTCGCGATGATGCCGGGGCTCGTCGCGGTACCCAGCAACTGAATCGGCAGACTCAATACCGGGCTGTTGCCGAACACATTGATCAGGTTACCCAGTGCGGTCACCGACGCCGACAACGCACCGTTCTGCGTCGCGAGTGCGGTGTTCGTTGCACTGAGCAGGGCCCCCAGCGTCAGGTTCTTCACCGCCGCCACGCCGGAGAGCGACGCCACCGTCACGTCGCCTGTCACCGGCACACCCAGCGCCTGCAACAGCCCTTGCGGCGTGATGTTCACCCCGACGAGCTGCTGTGCCGCGCCGACATAAAGCGTTGGCGAAATCCCGATCGATTGCAGCAACGGCGCGAGCACCGAATTATTGGCATTCAGTGCCAGCAGGCCCGAGTCGACGGTGAACGTCACTACGGCCGGCGCCTTGCGGGCGATCGCCGTCGCCGTGATGTTGCGCGTGCCCGTGAGTTGGAAGAACGAGACCACCGGCAGGGTGAGCGTCACCTGCACGGCATTACCGCTGGCCGCGCCGCCCGAGCCGACCGGCGCAAACGTGCCGGGCGTCGTGGCGCTCGCGGTCGGATTCGTCCAGATGCCGCACGCCGTCGCCACCGTCGTATTGGCCGCGTCTGCGCCCAGATTCGCCGTCACGTTCGCGCGGGCCACCGTGTCGTACGAGGTGGCGTTGGCGCAGCCCGGCAGCGTCTGCGCCCCTGCGAGCGCCGCCATGTCGGCGGTGCGTTGCAGGTCGCGCCGCTTCATGAAGGCATAGCCCGCGTCGATGGCCAACGCGAGAATCAGCACCACGATGACGAAGGAAAACGCCACGATCGGCACCGAGCCACGCTGACGCCCGCCCGGCCGGCGCAGATTGCCCAGCCATGTTGCAGGGTTGCCACGAGGCGCGGCGGATGCCGCGGGGCGAGCCGTTTTGCGCGTGCGCGCACGGGGTGTCATGAGGAATTACTGGCTCGCGCCAGCCCCTCCACCGGAAACCGCCCCGCCACCGCCACCGCCCCCTCCGCCCGCGCTATCGCTTTGCACCATCGTCGGGTAGAACGCGGGAATGGCGTAGTTGAAGCTGTCGAGATAACGCCTATAAGCCCGCGACGCCGTGGCACCGAGCATCGGCAAGCCGCGCCCTGCCGCCAGATTGCTCGCCTGCAACGTGAGCAACGCTTCGGTCTCGTCGCCCAGCATGCCGTCTGCGGCGTGCTCGCCCACGCGTAACGGTGTCGTGCGGCGCACGGAGTTCGGTGGCACACGGCTGACCTGCGCAGCCTGCGCCGGTTGGGCTGCGGGTGCCGTCTGCGTGGCTTGCCCGACCGTCGCATCCGGCGATGGAATTTGCTGGACCGTAGCGGTATTCGCGGGTGCAGCGGTGGCCTGCGCCACCGTGCGCGCATCGGCACCGCCCATCTGTCCGGTCAGGGGGGCCGTTTGCGCGCCAGCCCAGTTTGCGTACAGCGCGAGTGCGATACCCGCAAGGCATGGCACGCCGAGACCGCGCCGGCCCGGCACGTCCCGATCTGCCGCCCGGGGCTGCGGGGAGAGTCTCTCCCTTCGTTGCATTTGGCCTGCCATCATCACGTCTCCCTGAAGTTGCGTGACTACTTATGCGTGACTGGTGCTGTGGGCGTCGTTGTGAATGCGATGCCTGCGCTTATTGTGAGTTGGACGAATTGGCAAACCGGTCGAGCATCGACGTCGGCATGTCGCTGCGCGCCACATCGCTTGCCCGCGCGAGCTTGGCATCGGCCGCGTTTGCCGCCGTACGATTCGGCGCAGCGTCGACCGTCGCCGCCACGGCGCGCGCGCCGGGCTCTGGCAGACGCACGACCACGTTGCTGGCCTTGGCAGACGGCGCCGCGACCGGCGGTGTCGGCTGCGCAGAGGCCGCCGTCACCGCAACCGTCGCTACCGTCGCTACCGCCGCCACTGGCGGCACCGGCGGCACAATCGCCGCAGCCGCCTGCGCCGCCGCCCGGGCGGCCGCAGCATCTGCGGCAGCGCGCGCCGCCTGCGTGTGCGTGCGGATATCGGTTGCCAGTTTGTCGATGGCTTCGCGCGTGGCGGGTGGCATCTTGGCCTGCGTCATCATCTGGTCGGCGCGCGCGCGCTCGCCCGTCACCAGCAGATACACGGCCAGATTGCTCAGCACCTTGCGACTGTCGGGCTTCAGCTCCGCGGCCTGCGCGAGCGGCACCCGTGCACCGGCTGCATCGCCGTTGCATAGCTGCGCAAAGCCAAGATCGCTCAGATAGAACGGCTCCGTCGGCGCACGGCTCACGGCCTCGCGCAGCGCCTGCGTCGCGCCCGCATAGTCCTTGCGCTGCGCGGCCACCAGACCGAGCCCGTGCCACGCCGCAGCGGCGACCGGGCTGGCGAGCAGCGTCCGATAGGTTGCCTCGGCAGCGTCCGGCTGACCGGTTTCGCGCAACGCATCGGCGCGCAGAATGTCGACGTCGGGCGAGTTGCCGTACTGAATCCGGAACTGATCGATGTGCGCCAGCGAGGCGAAATAGGCGCCCCGCTCCTGCATCTCGCGAATCATCGACAGGTACAACTCTTTCGTATCGGGTGCGGCCGTCTTGGCCTTCGCCTCATCGTCCTGCTGTGCACGCATGAGCGCGGCGGCCGACGGCGCACCATAGCCGCCGCCCTTCGACGCGCACCCGGCAAGCATCACCACGCACAGCGCCCCGAGGCACACCTGCGTCATTTGGGATCGTGTCATGGCTACAAGCCCTCCAGAGTTTTCGCCAGCGACAGAATCGCTGGGCCTGCGACCACCAGCATCAGGGCGGGCAGCAACGTGAGCATCATCGCCAGCGTCATCTTGACCGTGAGCTTGCCGATTCGCTCTTTCATCGTCTGCCGCCGTTGCTCACGCAACCGGTCGCTGAACTGCTGCAACGGCTCCTGCACCGCGCCGCCATGTTGTTCCACCTGCGCAATCAGGCGCACCAGCGCGCGCAGGTCGTCGTTGTCGTACACCTCACGCAACCGCACCATCGACGCTTCACGTCCCCGCCCGGAGGCGTACTGACGATTGGCGTTCTCGAATTCCTTAGAGAGGATGGGCAGCACTTCGCGAAAATCCGACACCACCACGTACAAGCTCTGATCCATCGACAGCCCCACGCCTTGCAGCAGGCGCAGCAAGTCGATGAGCAACGGCAGTTCTTCCACGATCTCGCGACGCCGCTGCGCAGCCTGACGCTGCACGTAGAACTTCGGCAGCAGCAGGCCCACGCCAACAGCACCGAGCAGGCGCAGGATCGTGCTCAAGCCGCCACCGCCGGGGAACCAGATCCACACGAAGAGCAGCAGCACCACCGCCAGCGCCACGCGCGAAAACAGGAACAGCGATTTCGCCCGCACGCTGTCCCAGCCGCATTGCGCGAGCAGCAGACGATCTTCGGCGGCGATCAGGTACTGCCCGAAGCGCGTCTCCGACCACTGCTTACCGAGCGCCGCCGCGCGGTCGAACAACGAACGCCAGCCTTTCGCGCCAGTGCTGGTGCCTTCGTCCTCGTCACCCGGCGCACCCGGCGAAAGCGAGCTGCCGATCGGCGCCGTCGCTGCGCGCATGGCCGCCAGCGTCTGCTGCTGGCGATTTGCGAGCATCTGGTCGATCACGCGCCCGCTGCGGTCCTGACGCATGCCGCGCAGCAGGATCGCCGACGCTGCCAGCAACAGGCCGGCCGCGACCAGCAGCAGGCCGAACATCAGCCAAGTGTGCGAGTCGGAAGCCAGCGACGTGAAGGACGAAAAGTTCATCAGGGGCGCCTCTCGCTCAGATGGACTTAGCCAGCCGGTACAGGATGAAGCCGCCCGCGACTTCCAGTCCGAGACCGACCGCGAGAATCTTCTGACCCGACGTTTGCTGGAACATAGGTTCGAAGAACGCCGGGTTGAACAGCATCAGGAACGCGCTCACCACAATCGGCAATGCGGCCAGCACCCACGCCGACATCCGCGTCTCGGACGACAGCGCGTGCAGCTCCGCCTGCGCCTGTTCGCGATCGCGCATGAAGCCCGACATGCGCGACAGAATCTGATCGGCGCGCCCGCCGAAACGCGTCGACAGATCGACCACCGACGCAAACAGATAGATCTCTTCCACGCGGTACACGCGGGCAATCTGCTTGAGTGCGACATCGAGATCGACGCCGGCCTGCACCTGCCGCACAGCACTGTCGAGCAATTCGCGCAACGGCATGTCGGCATTGCCGGATGCTGTCTGGAATGCCGCCGGCAAACTGTTGCCGACCGTCAGCATGCGCACCATGCCATCGAGAAACACCGGCAACTGACGCACGATCTCGGCGTGCCGGCGAACCCCCTTGAACCAGTAGCGCAACACGACGCCGAGCAGGTAGAGAATCAGCACGATCAGCGCCGAGAACGGCCCGTGCCACACCCAGAAAATCAATGCGAGCCCGAGCCCACCGCCCACCAATGTGGCGTAGAACCCCGGCGTGGGATACACGCCTGCGCGCTCGAAGAAGAACTCCCACGGCAGCGCTTTGCGGCGTGCCACGCGGGCAATGGCGCCTTCAGCCGCAGCGAATTGCGGCGCGTTGTGGGCCAGTTGGCGCTCGAGAAACGCGCTCGTCGCCTGCTCGCGGGCGCGTTGATAAGTGCGTCGCCAAAGCTCCAGCCCGCCGGCCACCAACAGCAGCGCGATGCAGGCGAGCCACAGCACGAGGGGGTTCATCGACGCCGCCCGAAGAAGCCGCCGCCACCGGAATCGGGGGGCGTATTGCCCGGCTGCTGCGCGGCAGCGGCAGCGGCATTCGCGTTGCGCGTCTGGTCCTTGTAGCGCTGCAATTTGGGCGAGTGCGGTTGAATGCCCAACGACACCCAACGGTCTTTTTCTTCACCGTCAGGCCCGACGAAGCTTTCGTGACGGTAAAGCTCCTGCGTCGAAATCACGGTGTCCGAGACGCCCGTGACTTCGGTAATCGACAGAATGCGCCGGCGTCCGCTGGAGAGCCGGCCAATCTGCACGATGAAGTCGAGTGCGCTCGTAATCTGCCGGCGCAGGCTGCTTTCGCTGCCTTGGAAACCCGCGAAGCCCGCCAGCATTTCGAGACGATAAAGACATTCGCGCGGTGAGTTGGCGTGAATCGTCGCCATCGAGCCTTCGTGGCCCGTGTTCATCGCCTGCATCATTTCCAGCACTTCCGAGCCGCGCACTTCGCCCACGATGATGCGGTCGGGGCGCATCCGCAAGCTGTTGCGGATCAAGTCGCGGATGGTCACTTCACCCGAGCCGTCGAAGCCGCCTTGACGCGACTCCAGACGCACCACGTGGGGGTGGTTGAGCGAGAGTTCTGCCGTGTCTTCCACCGTCACCACGCGCTCGGTGGCGGGGATGAAGCTGGCCAGCGCATTGAGCAGCGAGGTCTTGCCCGAGCTGGTCCCGCCCGACACGAGAATGTTGCAGCGTGAGCGCACGGCCGCTTCGAGCAAGCCGTAGATCTCTTCGTTGAAGCTGCCGAGCGCGAGCAGGTCGGACGGCTTGAGCGGGTCTTTGCGGAACTTCCGGATCGACACCACCGGCCCGTCGACGGCCAGCGGCTCGATCACCACGTTCAGGCGGCCGCCGTCGGGCAAGCGCGCATCGACCATCGGATTCGATTCGTCGAGCCGGCGGCCGATCGGCGCCAGAATCCGCCGCACGATCCGCAGCAAGTGCGCGTTATCGGAGAAGCGCAGCGCCTCGCGCGCCAGCACCCCCTTGCGCGACACGTACACGTCGTTGTAGCCGTTGATCAGAATGTCTTCGACCTCGGCGTCGCCCAGCAGGTCTTCGATCGGCCCGAAACCGGCCAGCTCTTTCGTGAGCGCGTCGGAGATCTGACGCAACTCGGCCTCGTTGATCGGAATGCGGCGAAGCCGGACGAAGCCGTCCATCTCCAGGTCGACAAACTGCTGGATGGCACCCCGGCTCCAGCGGCCGAATTCGGCACCGAGTTCCTCGATCCGCGCGAGCAGATGCTCGTGCGCTGCGGTCTTGATGTCCTGAAATTGCTGCGAGTTGGCAAAAGCGCGCCTGTCGTCCGCAAATTCGATCGAGTCGGTCATATCAGTGCTTTCCAATGAAGCGGCCAAGCCAGCCCGAGGCCTGACGATGTGCCGCAGCACCTGCATGCTGCGCGGCAAGCAGTCGTTCGGCGAGCGGTTGCAACGCCCGCACGTACGGATCGCTGCGTGCCGTATCGAGAATCAACTTGCCTTGATTGGTTGCCGAGAGCATCGCCAGCGGCCGGTCGGGCAGCGTGGCGAGCAGCGGCACGTCGAAGCGTTTGGCGATCTGGTCGGCCGCCATGCCGTAACGCGGGTCGTAGCGATTGAGCACCAGATGCAGATGACTGCGCTCCACGCTCTTCTCTTCGAGATCGCGCAGCAGAGAAGCCAGCGAGACGATCGCGCCCACGCTCTGATCGACCACGAGCCACACCTCGTCGGCCGCGCGCACCAGACTCGACACGAACGACGGATTCGAGAACCCGCCCAAATCGGCCACGATCAGGTCGAAGAACGAGCGCAGGCGGTCGGTGAGCGCCAGCGCGTCGGCGGCGGCCACACTGCGCATGTCGCCCAGATCGAGCGGCAGCGGCAGCACTGCGAGCCCGCTCGACGCGTGCGAGACGGCGGTGTGTACCAGCGTCTCGTCGAAGCGTCGCAGGTTCTGCACAGCCTCAGCGAAGCTGAACTGGCTTTGCGTATTCAGATACAGCAGGCCATCGCCCGACGGCAGCCCGAGATCGAGCAGCGCAACGTGGCCGAGCAGCGACGCGTCGAACTTATCGTCTTTGCCCGCCGGTGCTTTCACCGGTTTGTTCGAAGGTGTGCCGACGGCAAGTTCCTGCGAGAGTTGCGACAGGTGCGCGGCCAGCGTGCTACAGCCCACTCCGATGCGCGCGCCGAGCAGCACCACGAAACGGCCGTGGCGGGTCGGTGCCGAGGCGCTTGGCGGCGGCGTCTGATCGATCACGCGGCGAATGACGTCGAGCGCCTCTTCGTGCGTGGAGTGCATGTCGATAAAGTCGTGCACGCCCGCGCGAATGGCGGCCTTCATGCCGTCGGCGCGCACCATCGAGCCCACCGCCACGAGCGGCAGCTTGGGTGCGACGCGCTTGAGCATCTGCGCGAGTTCGGCGGCCTGAGCGATGCCGCCGTCGGCTGGCTCATCGGCGTGGCCGGTCGGTTCGCCCGAAAAATCGAGCAACACAACCTGCGGATCGAGATCGCCGATGCGCTGCTGCAACTGCGCAGGGCGTCCCGCTTCCTGTAGCAAGACGCCCTCTTCGCGCAGCGCTGCCGAGAGCCACTGACCGTGGCCGGCATGCGCGCTGCAAAAGAGGAAGCGATGCAACTCAGTCATGGTGTCCAGTATTCGCGTCGGTGCGTTCATGTTTGCACTCCTTACTGCTCTGCCAGCGTTATTTCGAGAACCCCGGCAGTTCGCTGTCACTTGCCACGCCCATCAGGTAAGCGCCCCACACCTGACCGGGACGCTGCTCGCGCGTGTCGCCCGGTAACGGCATGGCCACGCCGGCGGCGACCGGCTTGACCAGATGCGGCGTTACGATGATGACCAACTCTTTTTCTGCACTCGAGTACTTCAAATCCCGGAAAAATGCGCCGATGAGCGGCAGGTCGCCGAGCAACGGAATTTTGTCGACCGAAGCGGTCGTCGTACGTGAAATCAGCCCGCCGATGACGAAGCTCTCGCCGTCACCCAACTCGACCGTGGTGTCGGCGCGCCGGGTAGTAATCGCCGGAATCTGCACCGAGTCGGTCACGATGGCGTTGGTGTAATCGATGTCCGAGGCTTCCGGCGCCACCTTCAAAGCAATGCGGTTGGGCGAAAGAATCGTCGGCGTCACCGTCAACCCCACGCCGAACGGCTTGTACGTCACCGTGGTGGTGCCGAGGCCGCCCGATTGCGGCACCGGAATCTCGCCGCCCGCAAGGAAACTCGCGCTCTGCCCCGACAGTGCCACCAGCGTGGGCGCCGCCAGAATGCGGCCCAGCCCGTTGGTCTGCACGAGATCGATGGCCGCCGAGAGCGTGAAGGCACCGCGCGTGATCGACCCGAAGAACGAGCCGAAGCTGGACACCTGACCGCTGCCGGTCCCGCCCGAGCCGCCGAATGCCGACGCCAGTTGCGAGACCACGCCGAAACTGCCCGACCCGGTTTTCTTCGACGCCGAGAAACTCGCGCCAATCTGATTCAGGATGTTGCGGTTGATTTCGACGATTTTCACGTCGACCTGCACCACCCCCGTCTCGCCGACCGTCGAACGATCGACCACCACACCGCCCTTGCCCGTCGCGTCGACCGCCGCCGATTGCAGGCCGCTGTGCTCGATCATCGTGTTCGCGTGGCCCTGAATCAGCGCAGCATTGCCACGCGCATCCACGCTCGCCGTGCCGGTGTCGCCCAGCGCGCTTTGCAGATCACCCGTCACATGCACTTGCCAGCGCACGGCGTCACCACCGCGCGGCCATGCCGACACTTGTGTCGTGCCCGCCTTCTTGCCGACCACGAGCACCGAACCGCGACGCCCGCCGGTACCGCGCAGCACTACGACGTCGGCAACGGCCGGGTCGGCCACGGCCACCCGTTCAAGCGTGCCGGGCAGCGGCAGCTCGCGCTGCTCGTGCACACCCAGCGTCAGCGAACGCATGCTGGCGCTCTGAGAGGGGTCAGCCGCTTCGGCCAGACGCACCGACACTGTGGCTGCGCACGCGACCAGCGCGGCAAAGCACAACAGCGTCCCCGTGACACGTCTGACGTCTCGTCTGGCAGTGCGAACCTGGCTTCTGATCATGGCGTGGCTATATCGGTCACTGTTTCGATTGAACTTGAAAGCCTTGGGTCAAGCGTTCCTGTACGTGGTTTTCTCTGTGTCTGAGTCTGTTTCTCTAAGTGGTCTTCCGATGCCCGGTGGTTCAGAATGACGCCGTCGAACGCTCGGCACCGCGCACGACCTCGATCGTGGCGCCACCGCCCTGCCCGCCACCCGCCGGTCGCGGTGCCGCGGCCGCCTTGACGGGAGCGCCGGCCAGCCCGGTGGTCGCGATACCGGCATAGGCCTGATTCTCCGGGGTATCGAGCGAAGCCTTGTCGTCGCCCTTCAGGCCGGCCTTGCCCGCCAGCACCGGCGGCGGCGACGGGAACAGCGACGTATCGGGTCTGGCGTCGTCGGCCGGGTTGCGCAGCGCGAGCGTGATCTTCCCTTGCTGCGTGCCGAGCACCACACGGTTGACGTCGGCCACCGGCACGGCCACTACGGCGGCAGTCGCCGGCATCGGCGGCTGCACGTTCACATTAGGCGGCGGAGGCGGCGGCGCGGTAGTGGCGGCCGCTTGGACCGTGGAAGCGACGCCCGGCGTGACGGGCGGTGGCGTCACGTCGTCGAGCGACGCATTGCCGTAACTCAACACACGCACCCGCGAGGCGAGCAGGCGTGCCTGCGTGTCGTCGGCCAGCCCCACGGCCGGACCCGGGGCCTGATTGGTCTTCATCGTGAAGAACACGTCGACGTAGTCGCCCGGACGGATGCGGTTGGCCACGCCCACGGCTTCGGTGACCGGCAGCGCGACGGCGCGCTCGCCCGGCGCCAGTTGCATGGCAAGACCACGCGCGAGGGTGTTTTGGGTCACCGGCACCCCGGCGGCGAGGGCCACCAGCGGCACGCGGCCCACGACGTCGGCGGGGTTGGTAAAACCGCCCGGCGTCTGGGCGTCGAATTGCACGAGCTTAACGGCGTCGGCAGCAATCACCTGCCCGGGCGCCAAAGCCTTGGCCGCCACCACGGCCGGGTAGCGCTGCGTGAGCGTCTGCGTCACCGGCGAGGGCGTTGCCGTCGGCGCCGGCGCGCTGGTCGTTCCCAATCGCAGCGCAAAGAGTGCCAGCAGCACCCCGATAACAACCAGCAGCGTCGCGAGAATCTTGGTGGCTTTGTTCATGGCTTGGGGCCTTGCGGCCGTTCAGTCACAAATTTCGGGCGCCGGGTAACGTGTAACGTAACGTGTAACCGGCGGCATGACATCGACTGCCAACGCAACTGCCAACTCAATGTTCGACTCAATGACCCACTCAACTGCCTGCTCAACTGCCACCGAGCGTCGACGTGTCGAGCGTTACCGCGGTGGTGCCGTTGATGGTCGACGGCACCAGACTCCCCAACCCGGGCCAGTTGACGGTCATCGTCTGGTTCAGGCTGAGGTTGACGTGAACGATGCACTGCGACGCGCTGCTCGATGCCCCGGACGCCGGGCACGGATAGGTGGTGTCGGGCACAAAAGTCGTCGACACCGCGCTCGAGGCAGGCCACGCGAGCGTATTGCCGATCGCCTGTGTGGCGAAACTCTGGCGCTGTGCCAGCGTGCCGGCGCGCAGCATGGCACGCCCCCCTTCGGCAGCCGCCTGCGTGAGCATTTGTCGGGCAAGAATGGTGATCGAGAATGCGACGGCGACGTAGAACGCGGGCAACAGGATCATCAGAATGAGCATGAATTCAAGAGCGGCAACCCCACGCGAACGCGCCGGTCGCAACCCTGATCCTGCCTGTGTCCTGTACCGCTTCATGACGACACTCCCCGTCGCGCACGGCGCTTGAGGCCGTGTTTGGCGACGCATTGGTCCCACTCATTCGCGCGGCGTCGCCCGCGCCTCCCATTATTGCGGTGCCGCTTTCTGCGGCACTCGACACGCTCTTCTAAACCGCTTCTCAACTGCTTCTCAAACGCTACTCACGCTGCCGCTATCGCACCACCAGTGCCGCCACCGCCAGATACGCCCCGTAGGGCAACCCGATGCGTCCGGCCCGCCACCGCTCGATCTGCTGCCACGTCGCCGTGGCCTTCGTCCGCTCCCGCCAGCGCGTCAACCACGCAAGACGCCCAGCCAGCAAGACCAGCGCATGCACCCCCGCTGCGACGCTTGCCAGACACCACACCGGCAGCAACACCGGGTAGCCGGCAATCAGGCCAATCAGCGCGAACAACTTGACGTCGCCCGCCCCCATCACGCCTCGCCACCAAAAAGGTAGCAGTACGATTAATCCCAGTAACGCGCCCAGCCCGTGAACCCACAACACACGGGGTTCGCCGTGCCACGCCTGCCACCCGATCCAGCCCAGCGCAAGCGCCCCAACCCACAACAACCACATGTTAGGAATGCGGCGTGCAATCAGATCGGTGACCACGATCGGCACGCAGAGCAACCACAACAAGGTGAGCACGGTGGCCCTCGTGTCAGTGCGAAATCACCGAGATGGCGGCTGACGACATCGTGCTGAATATCGATGAGATCGCGCTGCCCAGCTGGGTGTAGACGGTAGTCCCAATGATCAGTGCCACGATGGCGGCGAGAATGCCGTACTCCAGCGCCGTAACACCCTGCTGACGCCGCAGTCCCCGCCGCCCGTAACGCTTACGCCGCGCGATTCGCATAGTCCGCACCCCGCGCAAGCGCCGTCAGGCACCCGCAGACGTCACGACCGACTGAACCTTCGAGAAGACCGATGTGAAGACACCCTGCAATGCCGGGGAGACGCTGACGCCAATAATCACGGCGACAACAGCAGCCAGAATGCCGTACTCCAGCGCGGTCACACCACGCTCGTCGCGCGCAAACAGTCGAATACGATTGCCGAGTTTCATCTCACCCTCCCTCACTATTAAGGCGCTTTGCGCCCGTTGGCATACATGGCAAGTCACTCTCAGGCTTCGCCTGAATGACGAGAACTCGCCATATCGCTTATCAGTTCTGGACTTCGGCCTCGGGTTCGTTGCGCTGCAAGGCTTACGAACCTCTTTTACTTTGTACGCCATTATTTCCCGCCATGCTGTAACAACCTTCGGGATCGCGTACTATTTTTTTTCGATGCTAATTTAAACTAAAACGCAAAAACTAGAGCCTTCCTACCAATCACCCCGGAGAATGTAAGAAAACGTTACACGGGTTGATCAAACAATACTCCAAAACTAAGCAATGCAACACGCGCGAGGGAAAACCATGATTCGCCGCGTGTGAGCGAAACAACGCATCGAATGCAGCGGACATTTAAATAACTATTCATCCATCGCGCATTCAGCGTCCATTCAGCGTCCATTCACCGTCCATTCAACGTGTTTAGCGGCCGCCACGGCCGCCGGGTCCGCGTCTGAATTCGTCAATCGCTTCGCAACCCTTGCCAATCGCGGCACCGTGAGGAATCTCACACGCCGGCGACCGTGTGCGCAACCGGTGAATCTTTCGAAATCTTTCGCCATCCGTGGTATTTCCACATCGTCTGTATTAGCCCGGCGGATGCCGATCGTATTCCTTCTCATTTACTTCTTACGCGCTCCCTTTTCCGCAGGGGCAATCATCTTTGCCGCAGCGCATTCGGCACGCCTTCTCCGGCAGCAGTTGTAACGCGATTTCCAAAAATTACGCGACAACGGCGACGCCGTCGATCCTCCCTTTCGTGAATCTCTCGCAATCGCCGGCACCGATGCCGGCATTCGGGTTTTGACGCACGTATTTACCCGCCCCCACGGGAATCACGTTACGTAACGTTCCCCGTAACGCCCCCCGTAACGGGAACGGCAATTCGCTGGAATTACCGCCGTTTTCACCTTTTCCCGATCTCGTTAACCCTGACTTTTGATCAGGCGTGCCAGCGGTCGATCTCTCGATCCAAAAGATTCTTGTTTTGCGAAACGCAAATAAATACAGGCTTTCAGGGCAATCGCCGGGAAATCTAGAGCGATTACTCAACCCCGGATTTAGAGGTTGGCACACCTCTTGCGGATATCCCTGCATCGCAACGCTAAAGATCACCGGGGGACACCATGATCATTGGCATTACCAAACAAACGACGCTCGGCACCGCAGGCATCAACGCCTCGCAGCAGCGCGTCAGGGCCATGCAGCGCAGCGCTGCCGCCCAAGACGATCGTAGAGGCGCAAGCCCAGGGAGGAGCGGTGAGGACGGCGGTGGCGTACACGCCACCGCCACACCGTTCGGCACGGCAGGCACTCAACGTACGAATCAGGCCCTGGCGATGACGGGCCCCACCAGCGCAGCCGTCGAGGCGCTCCTGTTCGCACTCATCGCACAACGCATGAACACCCGACTGGCAGCGCAAGACGCGCTCGCCTGATCACATAAACGACCAGAGGACACCATCATGAACAGCATCCAACGCAACCTTATCGCTTCGGCCTGCCTTCTCGCCATCGTCACCATGACCGGCTGCGCCAGCTCCGGCTCGGGCGGCACCAGCGGCTCACTCGGCGGCGGCACCAGCGCCGGCTCGAGCGGCGGTGACGGCAGCGGCGGCGGATCGGGTACCGGCACGGGCACCGACGGCGGCAGCAGCAGTGGCGGTAGCAGCAGCGGCGGCAGCAGCAGCGGTGGTAGCAGCAGCGGTGGTAGCAGCAGTGGCGGTAGCAGCAGCGGCGGTAGCAGCAGCGGCGGTAGCAGCAGCGGTGGTAGCAGCAGCGGCGGCAGCAGCAGCGGTGGCGCTTCCACCAACCCGATCGGCACGGTCGCCGGCACCGCCAGCACCGGCGTCGTCACGCAAGTGGGCAAGACGGTCAGCGACCTCGGCACCACACTTGCCGGCACGCAACTGCCGCTGGTCAGCTCGCAAACGCAAAGCGGCCTCTCAGGTGCCGTCGTCTCCACCGGCAATGCCGTGCAAACGCTGGGCAACGGCCTGACGAACGGTCTGGGCAAGCTGGGTTCGGTCTCCGACCCGCTCAACCCGACGCTCGCCAGCGTGGGGGGTGTGGTCTCGAACCTGGGCACCGCCGGCACGCAACTGGGTAGCGCCGTCGCCGGTCTCGGTCAAACGGGCCCGCTGGCCAACACGCCGATCAACGGTGTCACGACGCTGCTCGGCGGTGTCGTCACGGCTGTCGGCAACGGCGGCGTCGCCATCGGCAACACCCTGACGAGCACGATCACCAGCGCCCCGGTGCAACAACTCACTACGGGCCTGTCGTCGGCCATCACGCCGATCACGAACGTCGTCACCAACACCACGCAAACGGTCGGCAACGTCACGGGCCTCGGTACGCCGGTGGCTGGCCTGCTGGCCCAAGTCGGCGGCGGTCTGGCCGGTGTCGGCACCAAGGTGGCATCGCAACTCAACAACCCGATCGCCACGGACGTCGGCGGTCTGGTGGCCGGCGTGGGCAACACGGTGGCCAGCCTCGGCGGCCTCGTGCATGGCACGCCCACCAGCACCAACCCGCTCGCCCCGCTCACGTCGGCCCTCGGCGGTCTCGGTGGCCTTGGCGGCACGGGCACGGGCAGCGGCCCGCTCGCACCGGTCACGAATCTGCTCACCGGCTTGACCGGCTCGCTCGGCGGCGCCGCTGGCGGGACGTCGGGCAACAACCCGCTGGCCCCGGTCACGAACCTGCTCTCCGGTCTGACGGGTGGCCTCGGCGGTGCCGCTGGCGGCACGTCGGGCAGCAACCCGCTCGCCCCGGTGACCAATCTGGTTGCCGGCCTGACGGGTGGCCTCGGCGGTGTGACGGGTGGCACGTCCGGTAGCAACCCGCTGGCCCCGGTGACCAACCTCGTGGCCGGCCTGACGGGCGCACTGGGCGGTTCGGTCTCGGCAGGTGCCGGCGGCTCGGCTGGCTCGGGCGGTGCTTCGGCAGGTGCCGGCGGCTCGGCCTCCACTGGCGCACTGGCGCCGGTCACCAACCTCCTTGGCGCAGTGACGGGTGCCGCAGGCGGTGCCACGGGTTCGGCAGGCGCCAACGGCGGTCTGCTGGCCCCGGTGACCGGCTTGCTCGGCGGCCTGCTCGGCGGCGGCAAGAAGTAAGTCGCCCGGCCTAACCACCTAACCATCGTCCGGCAGACGCGAGAACAGGAGTCACGACCATGACCCGAGCGATTCCCCCACCCGCCTGTGATCGCCGCGATCCGGCCCTCCTCCCGATGTCCGCACATCGGGTCGAGAAGGTCCGGGTCCGGTCCACCCCGAGCGCCGCCCGCCCTCGCCGCCTCACCAGACTTCAGCGGCTACAGAGCGACCGGCCCAGGTTTCTGAAATGGAAGTAACCCGGCAATCGAAGACATAACCACAGACGACTCCGCGCGGCACGCCGCCGGGACACAGTAAAACGATCAGGGAGATGAACATCATGTCGAACGCACTGCAACGTACCCTTCTGGCCTCTGCCGCTATCGGCATGATCGCTCTCACCGGCTGCTCCAGCGGCGGCGGCGGAAGCGGCGCCACGGCCACCGGCACCACGGGCACCCCGAATGCCGTCGGCACCACCGCAACCGGCGCAGGCGGCGTCGTCAGCTCCGCCGGCAACGTCGTGAGCGCACTGGGCAATCAGGTCGCCAGCACCAATCTGCCGCTGGTCTCGCCGCAAGCCACGCAAGGCATGGGTAACGCCCTCGTGCAGACCGGCAACGCCGTCACCGATCTCGGCAACGGCGTGAGCAACGGTCTCGGCCAGATCGGCGCATCGAAAGACCCCGTCGGCACCACGCTCGCCAGCACCGGCAACGTCGTGACCGATCTGGGTAACGCAGGCGTCTCGCTGGGTAGCGGCGTCGCAGGCATCGGCAAGAGCGGCCCGCTCGCCGGTACGCCGGTCGACACGCTGACCGGTGCGCTCGGCAACGTCGTGGCCACGGTCGGTCAGGGCGGCATTGCCGGCGGCGCGATCCTCAAGCAGGCCTTCTCCGGCGGCCCGCTCGTGACGGCGACCACCGCCCTCTCGTCGGCCATCACCCCGATCACCAATGTGGTCTCGGACACCACCCGCACCGTGGGTAACACCACGGGCTTGGGCGGACCGGTGCAGAACCTGCTCACCACGTTGGGCAACACCGTCGGCACCGTCGGTACGACGCTGCGCGGCACCTCTTCGAATCAGGTTGTTTATGCCCTCGGCGGCACGGTCCTTGCCACCGGCAACACCGTGGCAGGCCTCGGCAGCTTCGTGAACGGCCAGACCTCCACCGGCTCGTCGAACCCGTTCGGCTCGCTGCTCGGCAATCTGGGCAACACGGCGGCAGGTGGCGGCACGGGGACGGCGAGCAACCCGCTCGGCTCGATCACGGGCCTGCTGGGCGGCCTCGGTGGATCGAGCGGCGGCAGCAGCCCGCTGGCCCCGGTGACCAACTTGCTCTCGGGCTTGTCGGGTGCTGCAGGCGGCTCGGGTGGCAGCAACCCGCTCGCCCCGGTGACCAGCCTGCTCGTGGTGGTATCGGGTGGCGGCTCGGGCGGCAGCAGCAGCCCGCTCGCTCCGGTGACGAATCTGCTCTCCGGCGTGACCGGCGCAGCAGGCGGCAGCACGGGTTCGGGCGCAGCAGGCGGCCTCGGCGGTCTGCTGGCACCGGTCACCAGCTTGCTCGGCAGTCTCGGAACGGTGGCGAAGTAACCCGCGGCGCGTTCTAGCGAAATACCCATCGCGCAACGGTCAACAACTGACTGGTTGATGCGCACTTGATCGATAAGGAGATGCCATGGCCCGCTTCATTCCCGACACCGGCCTTTTGATGCGCGGCCATGGCGAATCTGCCACGCAAATGACCGAACCGGCAGCCATTCGCGACACCGGCAACGGCGCATTTTCGAACCACTTGCACAACACCTCCGGCACCGACCACGGTGCCGCTTACGGGGCAGCGTCTTCCGCCTCTCAGCTCAACGGAGCGCACAGCACCATGAGCGATCGACACACGAACCGCAACGATCTGGTCTCTGGCATCGTCCGCTCGCTCGGACGCCGGCTCGCCGTGTACACCGCGCTCTACCACGCCGCCCTCGCCGAACAACTCGGCCTGAACGTCACCGATCTGAACGCGCTCGATCTGATTCTCGAACTCGAATCGATTACTGCCGGGCAACTCGCCGAACTCATGGGCGTGAGCTCCGGCGGCATCACTACCGTCATCGACCGGCTGGAGCGTGCAGGTTTCGTCGAGCGCGAGAAGAACCCGCACGATCGCCGCATGGTGATGATTCACCCCATCGAAGAACGCTGCGCGCAAATCGAACAGTTTCTGTCGTCGGTGTCGCGCGAACTCACCGCCGTGAGTGCTGCATACGACCAGAACGAACTGGCCGCCATTCACGACTTTCTGGTGCAGAGCATTCGCACGCTCAAGAGCGAGACCTTCCGTCTGCGCTTCGAAGCGGATCAGGACATCGCCGGACTGGTTTCGACCGGCCGGCCGGCCCCGGCGCGCTCGTGAACGCGCGCGGCGCATCTGCCGCCGGGTCGGCCCTCGGGTTGGCCACCGGGTTTGCCACATCATGGAGACACGTCATGTCGAAGCACTTGCGTCCTACCCTGCTCGCCGCGCTGGTGGCAGGTGTCGTGGGAGTTACGGGTTGCTCGAGTTCGGGCAGCGGCAGCGGTGCGACGGGCAACACGCCCACCAACCCGACGAATCCCACCAATCCGACGAACCCGACAAACCCCACCAACCCGACCACGCCCACCAGCAGCAATGGCGTTGTCAGTTCAGTGGGCTCGGTGGTGAGCGCGGTCGGTAATCAGGTGTCCGGCACGACGATTCCGGGCGTCTCGCCGCAAGTCAATCAAGGCCTTGGCGGCGCGCTCACGCAAACCGGCAACGCCGTCACCGACTTGGGGACGGGTGTCGGCAACGGTCTCGGACAACTCGGTAAATCCGGCACCGACCCCGTCGGCACCACGCTCGCCAGCACCGGCAACGTCGTGACCGATCTGGGCAATGCCGGTGTCTCTCTCGGCAGCGGCATCGCCGGCATCGGCAAGAGCGGTCCGCTGGCCGGCACGCCTGTCGACACGCTGACGGGTGTGCTTGGGAATGTGGTCTCGACCGTCGGTCAGGGTGGCGTGAAAGGTGGCGCGGCGCTCACGCAGGTGCTGACGAGTGCACCGGTCGTGCAGGCCACGACAGCACTCTCGTCGGCCGTCACGCCGATCACGAATACCGTGGTGAACACCACGCAAACGGTAGGCAACACCACCGGGTTGGGCGCGCCGCTTTCCGGCCTGCTCGGCACCGTGGGTGGCGCCTTGAATTCCGCCGGCGCACAGGTCAAGGGCGCTGCGCCGAATGCGGTGGTCGCAAGTCTCGCGAACCCGCTCATGGCACTCGGCAACACCGTGACCAGTGCGGGGGGCTTGTTGACCGGCAGTACCAGCGGCACGAGCGCCAATGCGCTCGGCACGGTACTCGCCAACGTCGGCAATACGACCGTCACACCGACGTCGGCCAGCGGCACGAATCCGCTGGGTGCATTAACCGGCTTGTTGGGTGGTCTCGGTGGTCTGGGTGGAGCGACGGGTTCGTCGGGCGGGACAGGCAGCAATCCGCTTGGGGCCGTTACCGGTTTGTTGGGTGGACTCTCGGGTGCCACCGGATCGGGGTCATCGGCCAGCAATCCGCTCGGTGCTGTCACGGGCTTGTTAGGCGGTGTGACCAACACGGCGGGCGGCTCCGGCAGTGCCAGTAATCCGCTTGCGCCGGTGACCACATTGCTGAGCTCGGTGACTGCACCGCTCACGTCGATTGCAGGCAACACGTCGGGCGGCTCTGGCGGCGCAGGCGGTTTGCTCGCGCCAGTGACGGGCCTGCTGGGCGGGCTAGGGAAATAAGCAACGAATCGAATGCAGGGCCGGTAGTTTGCAGTTCGCAGTTCGCGAGAGGGAGCAGTGCTGGGGGTGGAAGGTGGCGTCGTACAGATAGCCTGAAGACGGTGTCTTGAAATAGGTGTCTGAAGGGCGAGGGAGGGTGACAAGCCCGGACAGTGTGGCGACACTGCCCGGGCTTTGTCGCGTGTATCGTGAGTGTGGTGCGTGTCGTGAGTGTTACGTCTGCGACCGGCGCATCAAACAAAAAAACACCCGCCGTAGCGGGTGTTTTTGTTTCGTGTCTGGTACGCGGGTGACTTACTGTTCGCGAATCCACGTTTGCGTGCGGCCCAGCAGCGAGACGCCGATGTAGCCACGCACCTCCAGCTTCTTGCCGCCGTCGATCAGCGTCATCTTGCAGCGATATTCCTTGCCGTTTTCCGGGTCGAGAATCTTGCCGCCGTCGAAGCCGTCGCCGTCGCGGCGAATGCCGTTGATGATCTGAAGGCCAAGCATCTTCTGTCCCTTGCGGGCGTCGGTGCAAGCCGTGCAAATGCGCTCGGGATCGTCGCTCTCGCCAAGGCCCTTGGTAATCGTGCCGATATATTCACCGTCTTTTTCGGTGATCGTCACGAGCGCCTTCGGCTTGCCGGTGTTGTCGTCGATCGTCTTCCACACACCGGCCGGTGTCATCGCGTCGGCGGCCATCGCCAACGTCGCACCGCCCATCAGTGCCACGGCCACCAGTGCACGTGCACCCAGACGTCGCCACGACGTCGCATTGGAAATCTGCATCATGATTGTCTTCCTCCCAGATACGGAATTGATTCTCGTAGGACTCACTCGCCGGCAAGTCTCGTGCTGCCGCGCGCGTCAGCCGTTTTGAAGATTACGCCAAAGGCGTGGCGCCGTGCTGAGGAAGTCCTCTAGCGCAGCGCCGCTTCAACGCATCGATTCCGGTGGTGTTCTGCTATGTCCTGCGATCTCCGGGAGGAGACCCGCCACTACTCTTCGCGCACCCACGTCTGGGTTCGCCCCAGCAAGGTCACACCGAGATAGCCGCGCACTTCGAGCTTCTTACCGCCGTCGACCACCCGCACCTTGCAGCCATATTCGCTGCCGCTGTCCGGATCGAGTATTTTGCCGCCGGTGTATTCGTCGCCCTCTTTGTGCAGGCCACGAATGATCTCGAGCCCTTGGAGCTTCTTTCCTTTGCGCCAGTCGGTGCACGCGGTGCACACGCGCTCGAGGGCATCGTGACGGCCAAGGCTTCGCGTGAGCGCACCGACGTATTCCCCGTTCTTCTCGGTGATGGTGATGAGCGCCTTGGGCTCGCCCGACTTGTCGTCGATGATTCGCCACACGCCGGCAGGCGTCGTCTCATCGGCAAATGCGGCTTGCGCCGCGCCGCCCATCAGTGACATGGCCAGCAGCGCAGAGGCGCCCAGCCGCCGCCATGGCATCGTATTCAAAATCTGCATCAGACTTACCTTCGTCCCGTTGAAGGGATGTTCCTTGTGCTATCCCCGACTCGTGCGCCAGACGGAATTCCGTTGGCCGAAACCGGGCATTGTCACCGCATTTTGCGTCGTTTTTATTTCCGGTGCTTACCAGGATGGCGAGGATGGCGCCATCGGCGTGATCCGACGGCGCGGGAACGATTACAGCGGGGGCACGGCAATGGCCGTCAGTCGCCATTGCACAAGGTTTCGTCGGGTGAGTGTGAACGTCACCACACGCTCGGGACGGTCGCTGCGCGAGACGTGCACGAGGAAGTGGTTGAAGTCCTGAAACTCGGTGCGCGTGAGCGTGCGTGCGCTCTCGTTGGCCGGTGCCGCGCCGGATGGTGCGGAATTACCGCTGCTGTCCGATGGCGTGGCAGGCGTAGCCGGGGCCTGTGGCGCGGCAGGAGCCGAGGGTCCGCCCTCGTTCACGCCGCTCGGTGGCGTGACATCCCGCGGCGCAGGGGCACCCGGGGCGGGCGGCAGGCCGGTGCTGTCGCCACGCAGCATGGCGGCCACCGCCTCTGGCGTAAGCAGCGCTTCAACCACACGGTCCGACACCCAGCCGCCGAACGCCAGCGCCAGCGCGCCCAAGGCATTGCCGCGCTGTTTGTCCATTTGGCGCGAGAGTTCGTCATGCAGGCTCGATTTCAGGCTCTCACGCACGGCCGGATAGTCGACATACGTCGACAACGTATCGGCGTCACGCGCATTTGCCGCGTCGCGTGCGCGCCACAACGTGTAATACGGCGTGCCGAACAGCAAGCCCAGCACAACTACCAACGCCACCAGGGCGATCCACAACTTACGCATTGGGCAGACTCCGACGGAAACTCCGAAACTCCGAAGATAAACACCGCATGGTACGTATCACACGACGTCAAACGCGTACCGACTTACATTGCTTTACAAATCTTTACAGCAAGTGGGACCCAGCCCTCTTACTCTCGAAGCGTAGCCGCACGATCCGTACACGCGCGAGCGTCGGTTTCCCCATTCGGGACGCTGATAGCGCATGCGCCGCCACTGGCCAAACGATTGGCCGGCTGGCAGACCGAATTTCAGGCTGAACGGCGCGGCAACTTAACCGACAAGGAGGTGGCAGCATGCGTCACACCCGACTTGTCCCGATACTCTGTTTCGTCATGCTGACCGGCGCCTCGATGGGTGCGATGGCACAGACAACGTCGCATGGCCGGTTCTTCGCCGGCTGGTTCGCGCAGGGAAGCGAGCGCCCGGACGGGCGCGGCAATGGCAACAACGGCGGTAACAACGGCGCGCGCGGTGGCCCTAATGGCCCGTCACGCCCGCCGCAAGAGGTGCGCCCGCAAGGTGACTTGCGGGGCGATATCTATAACCACATTCGCGAGCAACGTCAGGCCCCGCCGCCCCCGCCGCCGCGTGAACGCAACAACAATCGCGGCCGCTGATCAGCGCAGCATCAGGTCAACGGACATCAGGTCAGCGACGTATCCACCACGCGGCGCGGTGTTTCGAGATATTCCAGCGACTGCATCTCGACCAGACGCGACACCGTGCGCGTGAATTCGTTGGCGAGCGTGCCCTCGGTGTACAGCTGCTCGGGCGGCACCGCCGCCGACATCAGCAGCTTCACCTTGTGGTCGTAGAACACGTCCACCAGCCACGTGAAGCGACGCGCTTCCGACGCCATACGCGGCGTCATCTGCGGCACATCCGACAGCACCACGGTATGGAAACGGTTCGCTAGTTCGAGGTAATCGTTCTGTGAGCGCGGGCCGCCGCAAAGCGTGTGGAAGTCGAACCACACCACGCCGCCTGCGCGACGCAGCGCTTTCAACTCCCGTTGTTCGATATGCAGCAGCGGGCTTTCGTCCGGCACCCCGGCAATCTCGGCAAACGCGGCGCGCAGCGCGCGGTTGGCTTCATTACCCAGCGGGTAGTGATACACCTGCACCTGCGCCAGCGTGCGGCGGCGATAGTCGATACCGGCATCGACGTTGAGCACGTCGAGCTTCTCTTCGAGCAGCTTGATGGCAGGCAGCACGCGATCGCGGTGCAGGCCGTCCGGGTACAACGTGTCGGGACGATAGTTCGACGTCATCACGAACTGCACGCCGTTCTTGAACAGCTCCGAGAGCAGGCGGTGCAGAATCATCGCGTCGGCCACGTCGGACACGTGGAATTCGTCGAAGCAGATCAGGCGATACCGCTTGGCGATGCGCTTGGCCAACTCGTCCAGCGGATCAGGCAGGCCCTTGAGCGCCTGCAACTGGTGGTGCACTTCGCGCATGAACTCGTGGAAGTGCAGGCGCGTCTTGCGCTGCAACGGCACCACCGAGTAGAAGCTGTCCATCAGGAAGCTCTTGCCGCGCCCTACCCCGCCCCACAGGTACACGCCCTTGGGCAGATCGGGGTGCACGAGCCACTTCTTGAGCGTGTTCGAGCGCTTGGCCTTGTAGGCCGCCCATTCGTCGTAGCACTGTTGCAGTCGATCGACGGCACGCTCCTGCGCTTCGTCGGGCTGGTAGCCGCGCGCGGCCAGTTCTTGTAGGTAGTATTCGCGAACGTTCATGCGGACAGCGCGCCGGAAGACGGGCAAAAAGAGCAACGTGGATCAGGAGTCGGGAAAAAACAAAGGCGAGTTGCCTCGCCTTTGTTCGTACTTCTCAGTGCAACCCGCTTACTTGTTCAGCGCGCGCTTCTCGACATCGAGGGCGGCTTCGCGCATCACTTCGGACAGCGACGGGTGCGGATGGCAGATACGGCCGATGTCTTCCGACGCCGCCTTGAACTCCATCGCCACCACGGCTTCGGCAATCAGGTCCGAAGCGTTCAGACCGATCACGTGCACGCCGAGGATTTCGTCGGTCTTGGCATCGGCCAGCACCTTCACGAAACCATCCGACGAGCCCATGCCCAGTGCACGGCCGTTGGCCGCGAACGGGAACTGACCCGGCTTGAACTCACGGCCTTCGGCCTTCAGTTGCTGCTCGGTCTTACCGACCCATGCGATTTCCGGCGAGGTGTAGATCACCCACGGAATGCAGTTGTAGTCGATGTGCGGCTTCTGACCGGCGATGACTTCGGCGACCAGCACGCCTTCGTCTTCGGCCTTGTGGGCCAGCATCGGGCCACGCACCACGTCACCGATCGCGTACACGTTCGGCAGCTTGGTGGCGCAGTGGTCGTCCACCGGGATGAAGCCGCGCTCGTCGGTCGCCAGACCGATGTTGCCCAGACCCAGATCGTCGGTGTTCGGCACGCGGCCGACCGACACGATCAGACGGTCGACGACGAGCGTCTTGGCGTTGCCCGCGTTGTCCGTGTACTCGACCGTGACGTTGTCCTTACCGGTCTTGACTTCGCCGACCTTCACGCCGACGTTGATGTCCAGACCCTGCTTCTTGAACTGCTTGGCGGCTTCCTTGGCGACGCCGGCGTCGGCGGCAGCCAGGAACTCCGGCATGGCTTCGAGCACGGTGACTTCGGCACCCAGACGGCGCCACACCGAACCCAGTTCCAGACCGATCACGCCAGCGCCGATCACGCCCAGCTTCTTCGGCACGGTGTCGAACGAGAGCGCACCTTCGTTATCCGAGATGAGCTTGTTGTCGACCGGCATGCCCGGCAGGTGGCGGGCCTTCGAACCCGTGGCGATGATGATGTTCTTGGCGTTGACCGATTCGTTCTCGGCGCCCGTCACATCGATCTGATAGCCAGCGTCGTTCTTGGCGATGATCTTGCCGTGACCCTTGAGCCACGTGATCTTGTTCTTCTTGAACAGATACTCGATACCGCCCGTCATCTTGTCGACGATGCCTTGCTTGCGCGTGAGCATCTTGGCGATGTCGATCTTCACGTCCGACGTCGTAATGCCGTGGTCGGCGAGGTGGTGACCGACCTTTTCGAACTCTTCCGACGACGCGAGCAGCGCCTTCGACGGAATGCAGCCCACGTTCAGGCACGTACCGCCCAGCACCATCTTGCCGGCCGGGTTGGTCCACTTCTCGACGCAAGCGACCGAGAAACCGAGTTGGGCAGCGCGGATCGCGGCGATATAACCGCCGGGGCCGGCGCCGATAACGACGACATCAAATTCTTTGTTTGCCATTTTGAGACTCAGTGAGGTTGACGGCAGGGGGAGGCGCGGTGCGCCGGCCGCGCGAACACGGCCGGGCAGACACCGCGCAGTGCGCGCTAACGCTTACAGGTCGAGCAGCAGGCGCGCCGGATCTTCCAGCGCTTCCTTCATGGCGACGAGGCTCAGCACGGCTTCGCGGCCGTCGATGATGCGGTGGTCGTAGCTCATGGCCAGATAGTTCATCGGACGGATGACGATCTCGCCGTTCACCACAACAGCGCGTTCCTTCGTGGCGTGCACGCCAAGAATGGCCGACTGGGGCGGGTTGATAATCGGGGTCGACAGCATCGAGCCGAACACACCGCCGTTCGAGATCGAGAACGTACCGCCGGTCATTTCTTCGATCGACAGCTTGCCGTCGGCAGCCTTCTTGCCGTACTCGGCGATCTTCTTCTCGATGTCGGCCAGGCTCATCTGGTCGGCATTGCGCAGAATCGGCACCACCAGACCACGCGGCGAGCCGACAGCGATACCGATGTCGAAGTAGCCGTGGTAGACGATGTCGTTACCGTCGATCGAGGCGTTCACGGCCGGGTACTTCTTGAGCGCGTGCACAGCAGCCTTGACGAAGAACGACATGAAACCCAGCTTCACGCCGTGTTCCTTCTCGAACTTGTCCTTGTACTTGTTGCGCAGGTCCATCACCGGCTTCATGTCCACTTCGTTGAACGTGGTCAGAATGGCGTTGGTCTGTTGCGATTGCAGCAGGCGCTCGGCGATACGGGCGCGCAGACGCGACATCGGCACGCGCTGTTCCGGACGGCCTTCCAGCGACGTGTCGCGGCCAACGGCAGCAGCCACCGACGGCAGCGAGGCGCGTTGCGCCGGTGCCGGGATCGAAGCAGCAGCGGTCGGCTTGGCGGCGCCAGCGGCCAGGGCGTCGCCCTTGGTCACGCGGCCGTCGCGGCCCGAGCCGGCAACGTCGGTTGCCGACAGGTTCTTCTCGGCCAGCACCTTGGCAGCGGCCGGGCTGGCGATGCCACCCGAAGCACCACCCGTGGCAGCAGCGGCTGCGGGGGCAGCGGCCGGTGCAGCGGCTTCCGCCGGCTTGGCGGCGACCGGCGCAGCAGCGCCTGCCTTGGCTTCGGTGTCGATCTTGGCGATGATTTGTTCCGACGTTACCGTGTCGCCAGCGCTGGCCGTCACTTCGACGAGCACGCCTGCGGCCGGGGCCGGCACTTCGAGCACGACCTTGTCGGTCTCGACTTCGATCACGGTTTCATCTTGGGCGATGGCTTCGCCGACTTTTTTCTTCCAGTCGAGCAGGGTGCCTTCGGAAACCGACTCGGAAAACTGGGGGACTTTGACTTCAACAATGGCCATTTCTGGATCCTGGATTCGATAAACGTTCAATTCGGAAATACGGCAGCGGCCGTCCCTGGGGGAGGACGACCGCTGTAAGACCTAACCGGTTACTGCACCACGGTCGCGCCCTTCAGGCGACCGAAAGCCGTATCGAGCAGCTGCTTGAGCTGTTCGTAATGCTTGGCGTAGTAGCCCACCGCAGGCGAGGCCGAGGCCGGACGACCGGCGTAAGCCAGCTTCTGACCGGCGCTCATGCTCTCTGCCAGATGGTGTTCGATGTAGAACCACGGACCCTGATTTTGCGGCTCGTCCTGGGCCCACACCACTTCGGCGAGGTTTTCGTACTTCTTCAGCTCGTTCTCGAACGCCTTGTGCGGGAACGGGTAGAGCTGTTCCACGCGGACGATCGCGACGTCGGTCGACTTGTCTTCGCGACGGCGGGCAATCAGGTCGTAGTACAGGCGGCCCGAGCAGGCAACCACGCGCTTGACCTTCTTGGCGTCGATCGAAGCATCGGTCTCGCCGATGACCGTCTGGAAACCGCCCTTGGCGAGTTCCGACAGGTCGCTCACGGCTTCCTTGTGACGCAGCAGCGACTTCGGCGTGAACACGATCAGCGGCTTGCGCAGCTGGCGGATCATCTGACGGCGCAGCAGGTGGAAGATCTGTGCCGGCGTGGTCGGCTGAACCACTTGCATGTTCGTATCGGCGCACAGTTGCAGGTAGCGTTCGATACGGGCCGACGAGTGCTCCGGACCCTGACCTTCATAGCCGTGCGGCAGCAGCATCGTCAGGCCCGACACGCGGCCCCACTTCACTTCACCGCTCGAGATGAACTGGTCGATCACGACTTGGGCGCCGTTGGCGAAGTCGCCGAACTGGCCTTCCCACAGCACCATCGTGTTCGGCTCAGCCGTCGAGTAACCGTATTCGAAGCCCAGCACGGCTTCTTCGGACAGCACCGAGTCGATCACCGTGAAGTTGGCCTGACCTTCGGCCACGTGTTGCAGCGGCACGTACGTACCGTCGTTCCAACGCTCGCGGTTTTGATCGTGCAGCACCGAGTGGCGGTGCGTGAACGTGCCACGGCCCGAATCCTGACCGGTCAGGCGCACTGCGAAGCCCGACGAGACCAGCGATGCGAAGGCCAGGTGTTCGCCCATACCCCAGTCGAGCGGCTGCTCGCCCAGACCCATCTTGCGACGGTCGTTGATGACCTTCTCGACGAGCGGGTGAACCTTGAAGTTCGCCGGGATCGTGGTGATGCGCTCAGCCAGACGCTTGAGTTCGGCCAGCGGCACGGCCGTGTCGGCCTTGTCGGTCCACTGCTTGTTCAGGAACGGCACCCAGTCCACCGAGTACTTGCTCTTGTAGTTCGAGAGCACCGGATCGATGGTGTGATGACCGTCGTCCATGGCCTTGCGGTAGGCCTTGACGAAGCCGTCGCCTTCTTCGGCGGTGATCACGCCTTGCGTGACCAGCTTCTCGACGTACAGTGCGCGCGTGCCCGGGTGCTGGGCAATCTTCTTGTACATCAGCGGCTGCGTGACCGCCGGGGTGTCTTGCTCGTTGTGACCCAGCTTGCGGTAGCAAACGATGTCGACCACGGCGTCCTTCTTGAATTCCTGACGGAATTCGAGGGCCAGTTGCATGGCCAGCACGACCGCTTCCGGATCGTCGCCGTTCACGTGCAGCACCGGCGCTTCGATCATCTTGACCACGTCCGAGCAGTACGTCGTCGAACGGGCGTCACGCGGGTCCGACGTGGTGAAGCCGATCTGGTTGTTGATGACGATGTGCACCGTGCCGTGCGTGCCGTAACCGCGCGTTTGTGCGAGGTTCAGCGTTTCCATCACGACGCCCTGACCTGCGAAGGCCGCGTCGCCGTGCACTTGCACCGGCAGCACGCTGGCGGCATCGGCTTCGCCACGGCGGTCCATACGGGCCTTGGCCGAACCTTCGACCACCGGGTTCACGATTTCCAGGTGCGACGGGTTGAACGCCAGCGACAGGTGGACCGGGCCACCGCTCGTCGAGACGTCGCTCGAGAAGCCCTTGTGGTACTTCACGTCACCGGCCGGCAGGTCGTCGACGTGCTTGCCTTCGAATTCGGCGAACAGGTCCGACGGCATCTTGCCGAGGGTGTTGACCAGCACGTTCAGACGGCCGCGGTGGGCCATGCCGATCACGATTTCTTGCACGCCCTTGGCACCGGCGTGGTGAACCAGTTCGTCCATCGCCACGATGAACGATTCGCCGCCTTCGAGCGAGAAGCGCTTCTGGCCGACGAACTTGGTATGCAGGAAGCGCTCGAGGCCTTCAGCGGCCGTCAGGCGTTCCAGAATGTGCTTTTTCTTTTCAGCGGTGAAGTTGGGCGTTGCACGCGCCTTCTCCAGACGCTCTTGCCACCAGCGCTTCTGCACCGGGTCGCTGATGTACATGTACTCGGCGCCGATCGAGCCGCAGTACGTGTCGCGCAGCGACTTCAGGAGGTCACGCAGGCTGGCTTGCTCGAAACCGAAGTACGTGTTCTCAGCGGAGTACACGCCATCCATGTCGGCTTCGGTCAGGTCGTAGAAGGCCGGTTCCAGTTCCGGAATGGCCGGGCGTTCCTGACGCTTGAGCGGATCCAGGTTGGCCCAGCGGGCACCCAGGAAGCGGTAAGCGGCAACGAGCGACTGCACGTGAACCTGCTTGCGGGCCACGGCCATGTCGGACGCACCGGTACGCGGCAGGAAGGCGTTGGCCTTCGCGCGTTGGGCGAACGACTCCACGATCGGGGCGTGAGCCACGTCGTTGGCGTTGGAACCATCAACAGCGGGAACGTTTTGCAGCGCGTCGAAATACTGGCGCCAGTTGTCCGGCACAGAAGCCGGATTATCAAGATACGACTCGTACAACTCTTCAACGTAGGGGGCATTGCCGCCGAAGAGATACGAGTTCGCTTGGAATTGTTCCATCAAACTCATTTTGCGCTCACCTTTTCTACGAGTAGCTCGAGAAATAGCGGGTTACGAAACCTTCCGCGACACGGCCTGACCGGATAGCGGATTGCGTGAATCAAGTGGTGCTTGGAAGGACCTGATCAATCACGGCGAGGAGCATAGCACGTTTTCCCCGCACCCACCGGGCCGGAAAGCCGTCACACGGGGCTGACCGGCGTTACCGTCCGTTACGCACCGTTACGCGCCGGGACGGCCTTCACAGCCCCGCAAACGGGCGTTTGACACGTTGACGCCCCAAAACCGGCTGCCGCTATCCTGCCGCTAACCTGCCGCTATTCGACCCCGATTTTGCGGCACCGCCCCCTGAATGCGCCGTCAACACGCCGTCATCACGCATCGTGCGGTAACGCCAGACGTCATCGGCAAGCGGTTTCCGCTTTATGCTTATATGGAAATTGGATATATAGGAATTAAATTTTATTATTTTAATTTCTAATCAGTGACCGATATCGTGTCGACTATCCCCTTGCCGGTCCATCTGGGGGTGGCTTGACGGGTCAGACCCGCCCGGGCTTCCGCGCTGGTCCGGCCCCTGGAGCCAACAAAGACATGCAAGAGACGACGCCTCTCACTGCCCAGCAGGCCCAGTTGCTCAGCCAACTGGTCCAAGGCCTTTCTACCGAACAGCTCGCGTGGGTGCGCGGCTTTCTCGCCGGTATCAATCACTCGGTCAAGCAGGCAGGCACGCAAGCCCCGGCCGCGACGGCCAGCGCCGCCGCCCCGCAGTTGACCATTCTGTATGGTTCGCAGACGGGCCACGCGCAGGAAGTCGCCGAACATGCGAAGGCACGTGCCGTCGCCGCCGGCTTCAAGGTCGACCTGTTCGCGATGGGTGACTATAAAGCGTCGCGCCTGAAGAACGACAAGCTGCTGCTCGTGGCAGTCTCCACGCAGGGCGAGGGCGAACCGCCCGACGATGCCCGTGATTTCTATGAATTCCTGCACGGCGAGAAAGCCCCGAAGCTTCAGGGCACGCGCTTTGCCGTGCTGGGCCTCGGCGATTCGAGCTATGAGAAGTTCTGCCAGGCCGGCAAGGACTTCGATACGCGCCTCGCCGCGCTGGGCGCCGAGCGTCTGGTGAACCGTGTCGACAGCGACGTCGACTACGACGCCCCCGCCGAGCGCTGGATCGAAGAAGCCGTTGAAGCCCTCAAGCGCGTGGCCGCACCGGCCACGGCAGGCGCCGGCAACGCGACCGGTGACGGGTTCAGCCTCGCAGCCCTCGCCAGCGGCGTAGCCCCGGCCGCCGCCGCGAGCCAATACAGCCGCAAGCATCCGTTCGAAGCGACCGTCCTCGAGAACATCAAACTCTCGGGCCGTGGCTCCTCGAAGGAAGTGCATCACGTCGAGCTCTCGCTCGAAAGCTCGGGCCTCACGTACGAGCCGGGCGACGCGCTGGGTGTGGTCGTGAAGAACGACGACACGCTGGTCGACGACCTGATCGATACGCTCGCCCTCGATCCGCAGGCCACCACGACCACACAAGACAGCACCCTGACCCTGCGCGACGCATTCCTGCGCGCCTACGACATCACCACCCTCTCGCGCGCCTTCCTCGAGAAGTACGCCGCGCTGGCCGAGTCGACCGAACTCAAGGCGCTGCTCGCCGTGGGTAACGAAGCTGCCCTGCGCGATTATCTGTATGGCCGCGACGTGCTCGACGTCGTACGCCAGTTCCCGGCCCGCAAGGTAAAGGCCGCCGAATTCGTCGGCACGCTGCGCACGCTTCAGCCGCGCCTGTACTCGATCGCATCGAGCCTCGCCGCGAACCCGGAAGCCGTGCACATCACCGTGGGCGCCGTGCGCTACGACAGCCATGGCCGCGCGCGTCGCGGTGTGGCATCGACGTATCTGGCCGACATCGCCCGCGAAGGCGAAACGGTGCCGGTCTATATTGAAGCGAACCGCAACTTCAAGTTGCCGGGCGACACCAACGCCCCGGTCATCATGATCGGCCCGGGCACCGGCATCGCCCCGTTCCGCGCCTTCGTCGAAGAGCGTCAGGCACTGGACGCGCCGGGCAAGAACTGGTTGTTCTTCGGCGATCGCAACTTCCGCACCGACTTCCTGTATCAGCGCGAATGGCAGCGCTACGTGAAAGACGGCGCGCTCAACAAGATCGATCTGGCGTTCTCGCGCGACACCGAAGACAAGGTCTACGTGCAGCACCGCATGCGCGAGCAAGGCAAGGAACTGTACGCATGGCTGCAAGAAGGCGCGCACCTCTACGTGTGCGGCGACGCCGACCAGATGGCACGTGACGTGAATACCGCACTCGTGGACATCGTGGCCGAGCACGGCGGTCTGGCCGCCGACGCCGCCGCCGAGTACGTGAAGACGCTGCAACGCGAGAAGCGCTATCAGCGCGACGTGTACTGAGCGAAGAACGATTCAGCCTGAACCGATAACAGCAGTCGATAACAGCAGCCCACATGACGCAAACAACGCAAGCCAACGCCGCGCCCGCGGCAGCGCGCTCCGAGGTCGAGAAGATCAAGGACGTCAGCAACTACCTGCGCGGCACCATTGCCGAAGGCCTCGCCGACCCGCTCACGGGCGCGATCTTCGAGCGTGACGCCCAGTTGCTCAAGTTCCACGGCTCGTACATGCAGGACGATCGCGACCTGCGCGCCGAACGTCAGAAGCAGAAACTCGAACCGGCCTACCAGTTCATGATCCGGCTGCGCATGCCGGGCGGCGTGTGCACGCCCGAGCAATGGCTCAAGCTCGACGATCTGGCGCAGAAATACGGCGGCAACACCATTCGTCTGACCACGCGCCAGACCGTGCAGTATCACAACGTGCTCAAGCACCAGTTGCGCCCGCTCATTCGCGGCATGGACGAAGTGGCCATGACCAGCATCGCCGCCTGCGGCGACGTGAACCGCAACACGCTGGTGTCGAACAACCCGCATCTGTCGCCGGCCCACGCGGCCGCGCTCGACTGGTGCCTGAAGATCGACCAGCACCTGCTGCCGCAAACCACCGCGTACCGTGAAATCTGGCTGGGCGACAAGCGTCTGGGTGCGGGCAAGGAAGATCACGAGCCGATCTACGGCAAGCACTATCTGCCGCGCAAGTTCAAGATCGCCATCGCGATTCCGCCGAACAACGACGTCGATATCTACGCCAACGATCTGGGCTTCATCGCGATCGTGAACGCCGACGGCCAGCTCGAAGGCTTCAACGTAACGGTCGGCGGCGGCATGGGCATGACGCACGGCGACGCCGCGACGTATCCGCGCGCAGGCACCGTTATCGGCTACACGCCGGCGGACCGCATCGTCGACGTGGCCGAGAAGGTGCTGCTCGTGCAGCGCGACTTCGGCGACCGCACGAACCGCAAGCATGCACGCCTGAAGTACACCATTGACGACCGTGGCGTGGAGTGGTTCAAGGAAGAACTCAATCGCTATCTGGGCTGGAATCTCGAGCCGGTGCGCGCATTCAAGTTCACCACCAACGGCGATCAGTACGGCTGGCTCAAGGGCGCCGACGATCTCTGGCACCTGACGCTGTTCATCCAGAATGGCCGCGTGAAAGACTGGGACGACTACCGCCTGATGACCGGCCTGCGCGAAGTCGCCAAGGTGCACGACGGCGACATCCGCATCACCGGCAATCAGAACCTGATCATCGGCCGCGTGAGCGAAGCGAACAAGCCGCAGATCGAAGCGCTGGTGAAGGAGTACGGGCTGCTCGACGGCAAGCATCAAGGGGCCCTGCGCCTGAACTCGATGGCCTGCGTGGGCTTTCCCACCTGCGGTCTGGCGCTGGCAGAAAGCGAACGCGCGCTGCCCGAGTTGGTGACGCGTCTGGAAAAGGTCTTGGACGACACCGGTCTTGCCGGTGAGCCGATCACCATTCGCACGACCGGCTGCCCGAATGGCTGCGCACGCCCGTATCTGGCGGAAATCGGTCTGGTCGGCAAGTCGACGGGCAAGTACAACTTGTATCTGGGTGCCGGCTTCCACGGCCAGCGTCTGAACAAGCTCTACAAGGAGTCGGTCAACGACGACCAGATCGTGGCGGAGCTCACTCCCCTCTTCCAGCAATATGCCAAGACGCGCGAAGCCGGCGAGAAGTTCGGTGACTTCCTCGTGCGACAAGGCATCGTGAAGGAAGTGGTCGAAGCCCGTGAGGACTTCCACGGCTGATCGGCACGGCGTGAGCAGAAAACAAAAACGCGACGGTTGCCCGTCGCGTTTTTGTTGATGGCTTACCGTACGAGTGCGGCACCGAAGTCCCGCATCGCCACCTCATACGTCAGTCGTTACTGCCCGCGTACGGCACCATGCAGCGCCTGACGGTGGCCTGAAAATCAGGCGACAGCTTGCTGCCCGGCGTCTCGTAGTACTGCACACGGGCGCCGAAGCCACCCTGCATGATGTCCACGTACGGGTTGTAGGTGGCTTTACCTTCGGCATCCGGTCCGCGATAGACGCGCACGCGGTCAGCGCCTTGACGGGCATAGCCGGTCGAATCGACGTTCGGCGACAGTTCGCTCCAGCCGTGATAGATGCAGTTGAGCACCATGAAGCGGTCGGCTTCGGTCCCCTGGTCGAGCAGTCGCCCCGTTGCCGGATCGGGCCGGCTCATCTGGTTGATCGGACCGCAACCTGCCAGGATCGCTACTGCCGCCAACAGCGCCATTCGCTTCATACCTCGACACCCTCAACTGAACAAAAGATGCCGAATGTTACCCGGTTCGGCGCGCCGCCGCCATGAACGCGCCCAAAGCGGCCGCTGGCGACGGCTGCCAATGTCATGCCGCCAACGTCAACGGCGGCGTCGCCACGGCATGCAGCGCGGCACGCCGTTGGCCGCCAGCGTGACTTTCATCGCCTAACCGGAAACGGGCCATCTCGGCACGCAAGGCACTCGTCTGGTCTTCGAGCGAGGCCGCCGCAGCGGCGGCCTGCTCGACCAGCGCTGCGTTCTGTTGCGTGACCGTATCCATTTGCGTGACGGCCTGATTCACCTGTTCGATGCCGCCGCTCTGCTCGTCGGACGCGGCGGAGATTTCGCCCATGATGTCGGTTACGCGCTGCACCGCTTGCACGATGTCGTTCATCGTGCGGCCAGCTTCGGCCACCAGCGACGATCCGTCAGACACCTTTTGCGCCGAGGCCTCGATCAACGCCTTGATCTCGCGCGCAGCCGTGGCGCTGCGTTGCGCGAGCGTGCGCACTTCCCCGGCCACCACCGCGAAGCCCCGTCCCTGCTCGCCCGCACGCGCCGCTTCCACCGCCGCATTGAGCGCCAGAATATTCGTCTGGAAAGCGATGCCGTCGATCACGCTGATGATCTCCACCACCTGCGACGAGCTGCTGGAAATACCGTGCATCGTATCGACCACGCGCGCGACCACCTGTCCGCCGCGCGAGGCAATGTCCGACGCGTTGACGGCAAGCTGGCTCGCCTGACGTGCGTTGTCGGCATTCTGCTTAACGGTCGCGGTCAATTCTTCCATCGACGAGGCGGTTTCTTCGAGCGATGCCGCCTGCTGCTCCGTGCGGGCCGACAGATCCGTGTTGCCTGCCGCAATCTCAGCTGTCGCCGTGGCCATCGCATCGCAACTGCGGCGCACCCCGCGAATCGTGCCTGCCAGCCGCGACTGCATGGCGTCGACGCCGCGCATGAGCAGCGACATCTCGTCCTTGCCGCGCACTTCGATCTGGTTATCGAGTTGACCGGCAGAGATCGCTTCGAAATGCGTAAGCGCATCGTGCAGCGGCCGCATGATCGCGCCGCGCAACGAGAAATAGCAGGCAATCGAGAGCAGCACGCCCAGCACCGTGGCCGCCACGCTCACCCAGCGGAATATGGCGAGCTCCGCCATCGAGGCCTCATAGGTCTCGCGACCGAGCTTCATCTTGTAGGCGGCCAGCGCGTCGCTCACCGTCGTCAGTGCCGCATAGTTCTTCGGCAGCGAATTCATGGTGATGTCGTCCATGGCCGCGCGATCGCCGGCGTTGATGGCAGCGATCATCGGGTTCATGCCCTTCTCGAAGAACGTCGCACGGCGCGCGGCAACCTCGTCGGCCATGCGTTGCTCCTCAGCGCCACGGGGCAGTGCCAGATAGGCGGCCCACGCCGCGTCGGCGTCCTTGAGCATGCCCTGCGCGCGGCTGACGACCTTAGGGACGTCGGGAGAATCGGGGTGAAGCACCACCCGGTCGAGGATGGCGCGCGTGCGGGCCAATGTGGCGTTGTCCTTACCCAGTGCCACCGTCGCCGCAAGATGACTGGCATACGTCTCACGCAGTGCATCGCCCGTGCGCGTCATACCGGCGATACCCAACGCGCCCATCAGAATCAACAATGCCGCCAACAACGCCATGGTCAAACCCAGGCGCGCCTTAATCGAAAAGCTCCGCAACATGCTGTCGTCTCCGTCTCTATCATGGGTGGCTCACCCCCTGTCCGGCCTCTGACGGGCCGGTCATACTTGTGACATCGGCGCGGCGCGCGCCAGACTTGAGCATCCTGCGGGTTTACGTGCCCACCCGCCAAGCCTTTGACACACGCTCGTCTTGACGCAAATCAAGCGAGCGATGCACGCCTCACCGCCGCGCAGCCGTCTTGTGCAGCAAAACCAGAGATGTACTCGACGGACTGGGGAGCCGGTCCGATGATATGTCATATTTTATATATCTAAACAACTTATTCGAATTATGATCGAAGGTCTCGAGAAGCTATTGGCCGCAGGCAAAGACAATGCGTTACTGCGATTCGGGCTGGGAAAAGCCTATCTGGACGCCCAGAACTTCGCGGTGGCGGCCGACCACCTCACCCATTGCGTAGCGTTCGATCCGGCGTACACCGCCGCGTGGAAGTTGCTGGGCAAGGCGCGGCAGGGGGCCGCCGACATCGACGGCGCCCGCGATGCGTGGACACGCGGCATTGCAGCGGCCCAATCGCACGGCGACCGTCAGGCGGAGAAGGAAATGACGATTTTTCTGAAACGGCTGGGCTGACCCCGCTGAAATGGCGGGGAAGCCCGCCGGATAAGGGCTCGAGACCTCCAATGGCACCGAACCGGCGTGCACGCCATTGACGTGGTATCTTGCAGCTTACGTTTTTTGACCCGCTGGTATACCCGAGATCGTGGTGACGGCTGTAATGATTGCGATGACTGCAATCGCCGCCGCTGCGCCGGGTCATCCATCAGTTTCCACTCGACTGCCCCGCCCAACATGCCTTCAATTGCAACCTGGCTGGCCTTCGCGCTTGTCGCCATCGGCATGGCCCTCACCCCCGGGCCGAACATGATGTATCTGATCTCGCGCTCCCTGTGTCAGGGGCCTGCGGCCGGATTGGTCTCGCTGGGCGGCGTCGCGCTCGGCTTTGTGGTCTACATGATCAGCGCCGCCTTCGGCATTACCGCCCTGCTCTTCGCGGTGCCGTTCGCGTACGACGTGCTGCGCTTCGGCGGTGCGGTCTATCTGCTCTGGCTCGCGTGGCAGGCACTCAAACCGGGCGGCCGTTCGCCGTTCGAAGTGCGCTCGCTGCCGCGCGACAGCAATCGCCGTCTGTTCCTGATGGGCCTGTTCACGAGCGTGCTCAACCCCAAGATCGCCATGCTGTATCTGGCGCTGCTGCCGCAGTTCGTACACCCGGAACATGGCAGCGTGCTCACGCAGTCGCTGGTGCTGGGGACCACGCAGATCGTATGCAGCGTGCTGGTGAATGCCAGCGTGGCGCTGTCGGCGGGTGCCATCGCGACGTTCTTCGCACAACGCCCGGCGTGGCTGCGCATTCAGCGCTGGCTGATGGGCGGTGTGCTGGGTGCGCTGGCCCTGCGCATGGCTACCGAGGCACGCCGTTGAGTTTTTGGAGGTGGCCCGCCCCGGCGTGGCATACTTCTGCGATTTTCCGATTTGCCAAATTCGCCGCGCGGCGGGGATCCACGCAGCGCTAGGCCGGCCGGCCTGTTCCCATCCTGCAATTTTCGTTGGGTATGTCCTTGAAGCATTATTTGCCGCCTCGTGCGCCGTCTGATCCGGTGCCCAGTACTACCGCTACCTCCACCCCCGCCCCCACATCCGGCACCCGCCGCGGCAGGCTCGCCCTGCGCGCCACCGGCCGCCAGCGCGGTTTCGGCACCCTCGGCGTCATCATTACCGCGTTTGCCGGGCTGGCCGTCATCGGCGCCCTGATCGTCGGCTACGCGCTGATCGTCATGCGCCCGAACCTCCCGCCGCTCGACGTCATCACCGACTACCGGCCCAAGGTGCCGCTGCGCGTGTACACGTCGGATAACGTGCTGATCGGCGAGTTTGGCGAAGAGCGCCGCAGTCTGGTCACCATCGACCAGATTCCCGATGTGATGAAAAAGGCCGTGCTCGCCATCGAGGACTACCGCTTCTACGATCACGGCGGCGTTGACTTCATCGGCATTTTGCGAGCGGGCGTCTCCGACGTTATTCACCGCGGCGCAGCGCAGGGCGCCAGTACGATCACGATGCAGGTGGCCCGCAACTTCTTCCTCTCGCGCGAGAAGACGGCCACGCGCAAGATCTACGAAATGCTGCTCGCCTACAAGATCGAGTCGGCCCTCTCCAAAGACCAGATTCTCGAGCTGTACATGAACCAGATCTATCTGGGTCAGCGTGCTTACGGCTTCGCGAGCGCCGCGCGTATCTACTTCGGCAAAGATCTGAAGGACATTTCGCTGGGTGAAGCGGCCATGCTGGCCGGGCTGCCCAAGGCACCGTCGGCGTACAACCCGATCGTCAATCCGAAGCGCGCCAAGATTCGTCAGGAATACATCCTCAAGCGCATGCTCGATCTGGGCTACATCACGCGCAATCAGTATGAAGATGCCCTGCACGAGCCAATCCGTACGCGCACGGCCGGCAACGAGTACAACGTGCACGCCGAGTACGTGGCCGAAATGGTGCGTCAGGCGGTGTACGACCAGTACAAGGACGAGACGTACACGCGCGGCCTGACGGTCATCACGACCCTCGATTCGAAGAAGCAGCAGGCGGCGTATGAAGCGGTGCGCATGGGCGTGCTCGATTACGAGCGGCGCCACTCGTATCGTGGCCCGGAGGGCTTTGTCGAACTGCCCGCCCCGATGCCCGACCGTCAGCAGTCGATCGAAGATGCCCTGCTCGAACACCCTGACAACGGCGATCTGGTGGCCGCTGTCGTGGTGGCCGTCAGCACGTCGCAGATCACGGCGATTCCGCTCTCGGGCGATGCCGTGACCATCAGCGGCGACGGTATCGGCTTTGCTTCTCCGGCCCTGTCGGCGAAGGCTGCCGAGAAAGTGCGTATTCGTCCGGGCTCGATCATTCGCATCATGAAGGACGCGCGCGGCAAGTGGCGCGTGACTCAATTGCCCGAGGTGCAGGGCTCGCTCGTGTCGCTCTCGCCTGACGACGGCGCGATTCGTGCGCTGGTCGGCGGTTTCGACTTCAATCAGAGCAAGTTCAATCGTGCGACGCAGGCATGGCGTCAGCCGGGCTCGACGTTCAAGCCGGTGGTGTACTCGGCCGCCATCGAGAAGGGCGTGAGCCCCGCGACGATGGTCATGGACGGCCCGCTCAACCTGCCGCCCGCGCAGACCGGCGGACAGGCGTGGGACCCGCACGACGACGACGCCTTCAGCGGCCCGATGACGGTGCGCGAAGGGTTGCAACGCTCGAAGAATCTGGTGGCCATCCGCTTGCTGCAATTCGCAGGCACGCAGTTCACGCAGGACTTCGCGACCCGCTTCGGCTTCGACGCCGACAAGGTGCCGCCGTATCTGCCGATGGCCCTCGGTGCCGGTCAGACGACGCCGTTGCAATTGGCCGGTGCGTACGCTGTCTTCGCGAATGGCGGTTACCGCGTCGCGCCGTACTTGATCAGTGAAATTCGCGATGCGCGCGGCAATGTGCTGAACAAGGCCACGCCGGTCATCGCGGGCGTCAATGCCGCGCGTGCGATCTCGGCCCCCAACGCGTTCATCATGAACAGCCTGCTGCAAAGCGTGGCGCAGCGCGGCACCGGCTCGGGCACAAACGTGCTCAAGCGCAACGATCTGGCGGGCAAGACCGGGACGACCAACGACGCGCTCGATGGCTGGTTTGCCGGCTATCAGCACTCGCTGGTGGCGGTGGCGTGGCTCGGCTTCGACCAGCCCAAGACGCTGGGCAGCCGCGAGTTCGGTGCACAACTGGCGTTGCCGGTGTGGACGAAGTACATGGGCGTCGCCCTCAACGGCGTGCCGCAGCAGCAGATGGCCATGCCCGAAGGCGTGAGCGTGGTGAACGGCGAGCTTTACGAGTCCGACAAGATGCCGGGCAACGGCTTCGTGGCGAGCATCGGGATCGACGACAACAGCGGCGGTTTCTCGCTGCCGTTCTTCGGCAACAACGCGAACGCACCGGTCGCACCGCCGCCGGCTGCCGGTCAGCCGCCGTCGCCGGGTGGCGTGGATGCGAGCGAAAAAGCCCGTATTCTCGACATGTTCAAACATCCCTGATGATTGACCGGGCTTGACCGGTCAAAGCCGCCGCAGGCTTTGGCTGGAATGCAGGACTGAAACGGCCGCCTTCATGGCGGCCGTTTGCTTTTGATGCCGGACGCACACGCTGCCGGGTCACGGCCATACGCCGCCCTTCAGGACCGACTCAGGGCTTACCCGCCGTTCGCAAGAACGTACAAGTCAGCACCGGGGCGGCGCGATATGCTCACAGCCATTCGCAACCGCTTTTTGAGGTCAGCATCGTCATGTCCGTCCCGTCTCGCGCGGCCAGCTTTACCGCAGGCATCCGCGACACCTTCCCGATGATCGTCGGCGCCGCGCCGTTCGGGCTGATCTTCGGGGCGTTGGTCGCCACCACGCCAATGGCCACGTGGCACGGCCAGCTCATGTCGCTGACCGTATTTGCCGGCTCCAGCCAATTCATCGCCGCCGGACTATTCGCCACGGGCGTGGGTTACGCCGTGCTCTGGGCAACGACGTTCATCGTCAATCTGCGGCACATGCTGTACGCGGCCAACCTGCTGCCGCACGTGCGCCACCTGAATCTGCGCTGGCGCTGCCTGCTCGGCTTCACGTTGACGGATGAGACATTTGCCGTGACGAGCAGCCATTTCCACAAGCATCCCGACGACCCGATGGGGCATTGGTACTTCCTCGGCTCCGGCTTGTCGATGTATGTGAACTGGCAGTTCTGGACGCTCGTGGGCTTGATCTTCGGGGCGGCTTTCCCGCGCTTGCAAACGCTCGGGCTCGATTTCGCGATGGTGGCAACGTTCATCGCGATCATCGTGCCGCAGATGGCGCGCATGCCATGGGCCGTGGCCACGGTGGTGGCGGGCGCCGCCGCGTATCTCTGTCAGGGGCTGCCCTACAAGCTGGGACTGCTTGTGGCGGTAACGGCCGGCATCGTGGCCGGCATGGTGACGCTGCATGCCCGCCGGCGCGGCGACACACTGACGCGCAAATCTACGCCGGGCCCGGGAGGTGCGCAATGAACTACGTCCTCGCGATTCTCGGCATGGCCGTGGTGACCTTCGCGGTGAAGGCCGGCATCTTCGTGCTCGGCGACCGGGTGCGCTTCCCCGAATGGCTGCGCGAGGCGCTGTCGTTCGTCCCCGTGACCGTACTCACGGCGATCATCGTGCCCATGACGCTCGCGCCGCATGGGCACGGACTCGAGCTGACGTGGCGCAATCCGCAACTGGTCGCCGCGCTCGCCGCGATTACGGTATGCGCCGCAACGCGGCATCAGTTGCTCACCATCGGCCTCGGGTTGGCCGTGTTCTTCGGCTGGCAGTTCGGTGTGTTGGGTTGATGCCGCGCGGCCGGCGATCGACTCACCGGCTTAGCCATTAGAAAAAAGCGCCCTTGCGAGGCGCTTTTTTCATTTGAACGACGTGCGGCGGTCGCTCAGTGCCGAGGGTGACAACGTCAGACCGACACCGTCCCGAGCGTGCCTGCGCGATACGCTGCGACGAAGGCGTCGAAGTCGCCGACTTGCGTGCGCTCCAACTCGGCTTGCGTCTCCAGCGACTTGTGGGCCAGCGTTTCGAAGTGCTCGACGATCTTGTCATCGAGCGGCATGGCGCGAAGCGTCTGCGCATGCAGCTTGCTCTGCGCCAGCGAGAACGCCTGAAACGCGCCACCCTCGACGCCGCGCAGCGGTTCGAGCGCCGCCATCACGCGGGCCGACGGCGTGAGCGTCACGTCCTGCACCTTGGCGCGTTGCACGGCCATCGTGTGGGCGTAATGCGCACCGCCACGCTGGGCGTCGAACGCGGCCGCCGTGCGGTCGATACGATCGAGCAGTTGCTCGGCCCAGTCGAACAGCGTGATGGCTTCACCGGCGCGATGCAGCACGAGGCCGGGCTTACGGCCTTCCTTGACCACGTGCGCGAAGTTGTCGCGGTTCTCCATGTTCTCGGCGTTCGAGCACGACGGGCTGTCTTCGAACGCGCAGAACAGCATGAAGGCGTCGATGAAGCGTGCCGTATCCACGTCGATACCGACCGGCTGGAACGGGTCGATGTCGACGCAACGCACTTCCACATACTGCACACCACGACGCGCGAGTGCTTGCACCGGGCGCTCGCCGCTGTACGTCACGCGCTTCGGGCGAATCGTGGCGTAGAACTCGTTTTCGATTTGCAGCAGGTTGGTCGAGAGCTGAATCCACTCGCCATTACGCTTCGTGCCCAGCGCCTCGTACGGCGGATGCGGCTGGCTGACGGCTTGCGTGAGCGCGTCGATATAGCTCGGCAGGCAGTCGTAGCAAGGCGAGACTTCCGATTGCGCGCTGTTCTGATAGCCCAGATCGCTCATGCGCAGGCTGGTCGCGTACGGCAGACCGAGCGTGCCGGCGTCGAACGAATCGAGCCCGTGTTCGCGTCCGCGCAGGAACTCGGCATGCAGCACCGGCGATGCACCGAACAGATACATCAGCAGCCAGCTATAGCGGCGGAAGTTGCGAATCAGCGCGACATAACGCGCGGACTGATAGTCGCGAGCGGACGCCGTCGCGTCGGTGACACCCTCTTGTTCGCGCAGCAATTCCCAGACGGGTTCCGCGAGCGAGAAGTTGTAGTGAATGCCGGCGATGCATTGCATCGGCTTGCCGTAGCGCAGCGCCAGACCGCGACGGTACACGTGCTTGAGCAGGCCGATATGCGACGTGCCGTAATCGGCGATCGGAATGATCTCTTCCGGGGGCAAAGCGGGCGGCATCGAGTCGCTCCAGAGCAGTTCGGTGCCGAGCTTGCGGTAGGCGAACTGATGGATTTCGTCGAGGCGGGCGATGACTTCGGCGGCGTCGTGCTGGGGCGGCGTGATGAACTCGAGCAGCGATTCCGAATAGTCGGTCGTGATCTCTTCGTTGGTCAGGGCCGAGCCCAAGGCACGCGGATGCGGCGTGAGCGCGAGGGCGCCGTTGTCTTCGACGCGCAGCGTTTCGCGTTCGATGCCGGACAAGCCCTGTCCGAGCAGCGCGCGATGGGCGGGCTGCATGATGAGTGCGAGGCGCCGGTCGAGCACGTCACCGGCGGTCGACGCGTCGCGTCGTTCGTTCTGGCAATTCTTGTTTTCCAACTTCCATCCCTCTGGTGAGGCGCGATGCTGTACGGCATGGCTGTCGCCGCCGGTGCCTGCCACGGCAAAGCCATGATCTGTCGAGGGCACGGTGGCGTACGGTGGTCTACGGGGTGCCGATGGCCTGACGCGGCGCTCGCCGGGGCATGGCTCCGGGGGGCACTTCAGGCGCGGCACGGCGCGAATTTGGCCTGAGCATAACTGAAAACGCCAAAGCGCGTCGGACGCCGCCGAAAACGCCATTATCACGCGCCAACGCCTGCCGATCGCGAGGGCGTTGACCGTAAGCTGGTCGCGTGAGAGCGCTTCCCGGGCGGCCCGGCGGGCGCCAGCGCGACGGCCTTTTCAACGACTTTTCCCGACGACCGGTCAGGGCCGGTCAGCGTGAAATGAGAGCCTCAGTGTCAGCCTGAGTCCCCCTGCGCGAATGCCACATTGGCGATGGGGTCATGCGCACCGATACTGGGCAGCATGATGAATACACAACACCTTACCGACCTCATCCCCCTGCTCTCGCTGGGGCTCGTTACCTTTTTGCTCGCCGGCTTTGTCAAAGGCGTGATCGGGCTCGGTTTGCCGACGGTTGCCGTCGGGCTGCTCGGGCTGGCAATGCCGACGGCCGAAGCTGCCGCCCTGCTGATCGTGCCTTCGTTGGTCACCAACGTCTGGCAGTTGCTCGCCGGCCCGCGTTTCATAGCGCTGGCGAAACGGCTGTGGCCGATGCTGGTGGGTATCTGCATCGGCACGTGGGCCGGTGGCGGGTGGCTGGCAGACGGCGGAAATACGCCCGGCATTGCACTGGGCGTGGCGTTGCTGGCTTACGCGGCGCTGGGGCTCGCGGCGGTGCGTATGCGTATTCCGCAGACATGGACGAGCGGGCGCGTGAGCGCGTTGGGCGGCGGGATTGGCGTGATCACGGGGCTGGTCACGGCAGCCACCGGGGTGTTCGTGATTCCGGCGGTGCCTTTCCTGCAAGCACTCGAACTCGACAAGGACGATCTGGTGCAGGCGCTGGGTTTGTCGTTCACCGTGTCGACGGTGGCGCTCGCCGCCGGGCTGGCGCGCGACGGCATCTTTCATGGGCATGCCATCGGCGTGTCGCTGCTGGCGCTGGCACCGGCGCTCGGCGGGATGTTCTTCGGCCAATGGGTGCGTGGCCGGGTAAGCGCACCAGTGTTCCGCCGGTGCTTCTTTGTCGGTCTCGCGATGCTGGGTGCCGAGCTTGTGATTCAGCACATGCGCTGAAGCCGGTAGGCAAGTCGCAGGCGGCGTGGGGCGAGCGCCCCACCGCATCACTTCAAGTCGGCGAAATCGACATCCCAGAATTCAAGTTCGCGCCGGGCGTCGAGACTTCGCCCCTCTTCCGTACGGCGCAGTTCGACGCGTCGAATCTTGCCCGAAATGGTCTTCGGCAATTCACAGAACTCCAGACGGCGAATGCGCTTGTACGGTGCCAGATGATCGCGGCAGAAGCGGAGGATATCGAGTGCAAGCTTATCGTCCGCGACGAAACCGGTGCGAAGCGACACGAACGCCTTGGGTACGGCGAGCCGCACGGGGTCGGGGCTGGGCACGACACCCGCCTCTGCCACGGCCGGGTGCTTGATCAGTTCGCTTTCGAGCTCGAATGGGCTGATTCGATAATCCGAGGCTTTGAACACATCGTCGGCGCGCCCGACGTAGGTGTAGTAACCGTGGTCGTCGCGCATGGCGACGTCGCCCGTGCGGTAGTAGCCATCGCGCATGACGTCGGCGGTTTTCTCCGGATCGTCTTCGTAGCCTTGCATGAGTCCGGTCGGGCGCTGCGAGATGACGAGTGCGATCTCCCCTTCGTCGGCCGGCACGCCATCGTGGTCGAGCAAGACGACACGATAGCCGGGCATCGGCCGCCCCATCGCCCCGGCCTTGACGGGTTGTCCCGGCGAGTTGCCGATCTGGCAGCACGTTTCGGTTTGTCCGTAGCCGTCGCGAATCGTGATGTTCCACGCCCGTTTGACCTGATCGATCACTTCGGGATTGAGCGGCTCGCCTGCGCCGATCAGTTCGCGGAATTTCACCGGGTGCCGGGCAAGGTCTTCCTGAATCATCATCCGCCACACGGTGGGCGGCGCGCAGAGGGTTGTGACGCCACAGCGCGCGGCGGTCTCGAGTGCGGCGCGCGCGTCGAAGCGTGAGAAGTTGTAGATAAAGATCGTCGCGCCCGCGTTCCAAGGGGCGAAGAAGCAGCTCCACGCGTGCTTGGCCCAGCCGGGTGAGCTGATGTTCCAGTGCACGTCGCCCGGTTGCAGGCCGAGCCAGTACATGGTGGCGAGGTGCCCGACCGGATAACTTTGATGCGTGTGCAGCACGAGCTTCGGACGCGACGTAGTGCCCGACGTGAAGTACAGCAGCAGCGGATCGGTGGCGAGCGTGGTGCCCTCGGGCGTGAACGTATCGGGTTCGTCGTAGGCGGGCGCGAGAGAAGTCCAGCCATCGGGCGGATGTTCGCCGACGGCAATGCGTTGGTAGTTGCCGGGCAGGTTGTCGAACTTGGGCGCGTCGCGTGTGGTGGTGACGACATGGCGCACGCGGCCGCGTTCGATGCGATCGACGAGATCGCCGGCGGCGAGCAACGTGGTGGCGGGAATCATGACGGCGCCGAGTTTCATGCAGGCGAGCATGAGGTCCCAGAGTTCGACCTGATTAGGCAGCATCAACAGCACGCAGTCGCCACGCGCGACGCCTTGGGCGCGCAGGAAGTTAGCGACCTGATTTGAACGGGCGGACATCTGAGCGAAAGAGAGGCGCGTTTCGCTGCCGTCTTCTTCGACGACCCAGAGGGCGGGTTGGGCGTTGTTCTGTGCTTGCGGATCGAAGAAGTCGAGGGCCCAGTTGAAGCGGGTAAGCACGGGCCAGCGGAAGTCACGGTACGCCACGTCGTAGTGGGCGCGCTGCGCGAGCAAGAGGTCACGTGCGGCGTCGAATCCCTGGATATGCGGCATCGCTTGTCTCCAAGCCTCGATAGGCAGGATTCCATTATGAGGAGGCCCCCTGAATGCGACATTCGGGATAACCATCATGGGGTTCAGGTGTGCGCTGGCGACGGATGCGAGAGCGATGCAGGAGGAGGACGCCTCGGGCGTGTGATGTAGGAGGAAGAAAAAATATGCGGAGAATGCGCACAGACGCTTTCATTCCTGCAAAAAGCTCTGCTATAATCGCCTGCTTTCGAGCGATACATTTAACGATGTGTCTCTCACGGGGCGTAGCGCAGCCTGGTAGCGTACCTGCATGGGGTGCAGGTGGTCGGAGGTTCAAATCCTCTCGCCCCGACCAGAATAGAAAAACCCGCACAGTCTTTGGCTGTGCGGTTTTTTTCGTTTCAAATCAGTCAAGCTGCGCGAGCTGGAACACATTGCCTTCCGGGTCTTCGCCGTCGCACATCAATAAGGGAAAGCCGTCAAATCGCTTGAGCTCGCGCATGCGCACGCCATCGTGGATCAGGCGCTCACGCAACTCGGGCAGTCCTGAGGGCACGGTGAACACCAATTTGGCGTTCGACTGAGTTCCCGTCGGCAACTGGCCCCGAAATGGCTCGCCAACCAGATGCAGCGCAAGTTCGACAGCGCCGGCACGAAGGACAACCCACTCGCCCACGATTTCCTCGACCACAGGAAGATCGAAGTGCTTTTGATAGAACGCGCTAAGCAAGCTGACGTTGCGAACGTAAAGAATCACCCTCGACATGTGCAATGACATGTTGGCACCTCAGTATTAATTGACCTTCACAAGATCCGGTAGCACCCACGTCTTGTCGAAGAGCGGCTGCGTGGGTCCGTATAAACGGAACAGCAACTCAAACTTCTCTCCGCGCTTCGTTGGCACCCAGTTCTTCTCATGGCCCGATGGCGCTTCCGGACCAAAGTAAATCGTCACCGAACCGTCGGGCCCCTTCTCCATGTCGGGGACTTGCGATGAACGGCTCGCGCCCGGCACGTCTTTGATAAGCGCATGCGTGGCGCGGCTATATGCCGTCACCGACCAATACTGGCGCACCGGCGCGTCGCGTGGCACCGTCAGCCGATATTGCTGCCCGCCATCGAGGGCCGCCCCGTCCTTGTCTTGCCACGACAGCAGATAAAACTGCCCCGCGCCCAAACGCTTGATACCCACATACCCCATCGAATAGACAATCGCGCGCGCATCGACTGGATAGATGTCGGGCTCCGTGTACCCCTTCGACGCATCCTGAACCAACGCCGATGCCGCGGGAACCACCCAACGCGTGTTAGGAAAATACGGTTCGTAGGCCCGCTCCGACTGATAGGCAATCCAATCGTGCGCGTTGCGCGCGCCCTCGTTGAGCGTGGCAACTCTCCTGTCGTCAGGAGCGAACGGTTTTCCTTTCTCAATGCCAATGGATCGGAGCAAATCGATCATGACCTTGTCCCGTTCGAGCCAAGGTTCGTTCTGGACGATACGATCTAACGACTGGAAGTAGCGAATGTCGTAAGGGATCGTCGAATCGAAGAGCGCATTGTTGGCGTCGACGAACCGCGTCGGCGGCGGCTTCGCGGCATTCGCCAGTGCATACAGCTTGACCCGCTTGCCATAAGCGACAGCTTCGGCAACGTCGGCATCGCTGTGGCTGCGCAACGTGGAGCGGATCAATGCATAGCCGCTGTACGTCGGGGAACGCAGCACGATGTAGCCCTTCGGAATCTGACCGCGATAGTTCGGCGGAAGTATCAAGTACTTGCCACCGGCCCCCTTGTCCGCCCCTGAAGGACCAGCATCCTCGAGCGGCATCTGCCACACATCGTCAATGTTGCCGGTGATCGAGCCATTCGGACCCGCCGGCGGAATCTCGAGCACCATCGGCCCTTGCTTCGTATTGAAGAACGGCATCAGGTAGATCGCATCCGGATTGGGCGTGAGCGTCTGGTTGCGCCAGTCCACCGGACGCGACCAATAGACGATCTGGTTCTCCCCGGCACCTGCCTTGATGGCGGCTTGCCGCATCAGATCGGTATTGACGGCCGGCATCGCCCAGATGACCGCTTGCTCAGCGCGGCTGACCTCGGTTCGATTCAGCGCTGGCGATGTTTCGGCGCTGGCCAACATCGCTTGGGAGGACAGCAACAGTGCAACGAGAATCGCATTCTTCATTCATGCTCTCCTGGTGTCGGAACATCGCGGTGCGTTCAAGCGACGGCGAATCCGTTGTGCTCCGCCGCAGTCAATCCGTGACTTCTGTTTGCCATGCCAAAACAGCAGACCTGACCATACTCGATTAAAGCGTCGGTGTCCTGTTGAATTCATCACCGCATCGGTCGATGCGAAATATCATCCAGCAACGGCACGATCGCCAGCATGATAAGAATCAGTGCCAGCGGCACCGTCGACACGAAGCCAAGATGTTTAAAACCGAGGGCACCCGCGACGCCGCCGAGAAAGAACATGCCGAGCAGCGATGCCAGCAGGCGAAGCTTGCCTTGATCGGCCGCGACCCGTTGCGGTTCTGCCATCAGACCCGGTCGATTCCAGTACAGCATTTTTCCCAGCTCGATGCCGATGTCGGTCACTAAACCGGTGACATGCGTCGTCCGAATTTCTGCCTTCGATATCTTCGTGATGATCGCGTTCTGAAGCCCCATTACGTAGCACAACAGTGCGACCGTCGCGGATGCAAACAGCCATCGATGATGTTCGAGACTCGCCCCCAGCAGGCCGAAACCAATGAGTAGCGCCGCCTCCAGCAACAAAGGCGCGGCATAGGCGCTGTGGGTCTGATGACGGCGTCCCCAGTTGATGAGAATGGAGGAAGTGGCTGCACCGAAGAGAAACGCGAGAAGTGCGCTGACGCCGGTGAGCACGTACACCAACTGTCCCAGCACCAGATCATCTGAGAGCGATGCCACGATGCCGGACATGTGCGATGTGTACTGCCCGACCGCGAGAAAGCCGCCCGCGTTCGCGGCACCGGCAACGAACGCCAGCGAGCACCCCAGCCGTCGATTGGCCGCCTCTGTGCGCACGGGTTGGGTGAATCCTCGCAGGTAATTGATCGGCATGACGCAACTCACTCACGGCAAAGGCGCACAGGAACAGGCATGAAAGCCGATTCTAACGCGTGGCGTTGCGGCGCCGTTCAAGACATGTTCGTCGACCTCACTACCGTCACTTCCGCCACTGCCCTCACTCTCGGGTCATGGCGCAAACGGCGCAGCCACCGTCTTTGTTGCACCAGCGATCGGTCAGCGTCTGTTCATCCGGCGACAGCGACATTTCGTGTGTGCTGCCGACACTGCTGCTCACCCGTGCGCTCCCAGATGCGAGCGTCCCGGTCAGCGATGCCGAATACGAGTACGCCGGGCTGTGCTCGCTCAGCGTGCCGGAGACTGTCCCGCCATTCGCGCTCAACGTCACGGTCACGTCACGCGGCGGACCGCCGCCGCCCCACCATCCCGGCGCGCCCGGACACGCCGATGCGTGCCATCGCCCGCCCACACCCAGCGCGCGCTTCACTTCGTTATCCGATGGTTTTGCAACGTTGCCGCCAACTTGCCGGCAAACCTTGCAGCTCACATCGGAAACATTCTTTCGCGTTATCGGCTGGGTTCCGAAGACGCGATCGTCGCCTTGATTTCCCTGACTGAGAATCGTGAAGTAGGGTGTCCCGTCGACGTAGTAATCGACCTTGGCACACATCGGGCTGGTCGACGTGATCTTGATATCCGCCCCATAACTCCCCTTTGTGGATTCCGTCGGAACCACCACGATCGAGGCAGCACATGCCCCGACGATCTGCTGGCAATCGCAGTTGTTCCCCTGTGCAGACACCCCTATCGAGACGCCCGCTAACAACGCTCCGAGTATGCTTCGCATCGCTGCCCCCTTCCGTTTTCATGCGATTGTATGAGCCGCCGACCACGTGGGCATCCTCCATCTGACGGAGTCGCAACGAGACGTGTCCGGCTGCGCGCCGTCGCAGCTGCCACGGGCTTATTCAACCGCTATGGCACAATCGCGGCTCTTGTCACAACATCGGAGTCACAACATGGCCCTCTACGAACTGCCGGAAGCCCGGCAAATTGCACGTACCTTCGTCCAGGAGCTCATCAAGGCTCAAGGCATTCCCCTGACAGGATCGAAGGGCGTCACCGACCCGGCAGCTTCTGGTGAGCGCGATGCAGCGTACCTGCACAGCCTTCTCGAAAACCTGACCAAGAAACTCGCCGGCGGCTGAAACACACCCCACCCGCGCAATACCGCTGATGTCCACGACACCCACTCCCACGCCCCCGCTCGACTTTCTCTCGCACAATCGCGCCGCATGGGACAAACAAGCGACTGAGGTGCGTGAGTGGTCACGTCCCGTGAGCCCGGAAACGGTGGCGTCGGCCAAACTTGGCAACTGGAACGTGCATCTCACGCCGCGTCCGTTGCCAAAGGATTGGCTGGGTGATGTTGCCGGGAAACGCATCCTCTGTCTCGCCTCCGCAGGCGGGCAACAAGCCCCCGTGCTTGCCGCAGCCGGCGCGCTCGTCACCGTCTTCGACATCTCGGACGCGCAGCTTGAACAGGATCGCAAAGTCGCTGAGCGCGACGGCCTCACGCTAAACACCTGCCAAGGCGACATGCGAGATTTAAGCGCGTTCGATAACGCATCGTTCGACATCGTCTTTCACCCGATCTCGAATCTTTATGTGCCCGATGTGCGCCCGGTCTGGCGCGAATGCCATCGCGTATTAAAAGCCGGTGGCACATTGCTCTCAAGTTTCTACAACCCGGTCGTGTTCATCGGCGACCGTGATCCCGACTTTGCGAAACAAGGCCTGATCCGTCCGCAATACAAACTGCCCTACGCCGATCTGAATGATCTGCCGCCCGACCAGCTTCAAAAGAAGCGCGACGCCGGTGAAGCGTTGGTCTTCGGTCATTCACTCGGCGACTTGATCGGCGGACAACTCGACGCCGGCTTCGTTATCGAAGGTTTTTACGAAGACGAGCAGCCCAACCCGCGCTTCGTTGTCGATCGCTTTTTGCCCACGTTTCTCGCAACGCGCGCGCGCAAGCAATGACGCGATCCCGGTCAACGCGGATGTGACGTCATCGATCACTCTCAAAAAACACTGTACATTTAAACATTACTGTTTTTTTGTACAGTATCTTGTGCTACATTCCCTTCACCAATGTTCCTTGGGGAGTTGCATCGTGAGTGATCCGAAATCCGTCAAATTCATCGTCGTGCCCTATCGCAAGAACAAGGACGGCGCCCTGCAACCCGGCGAGCTTCGCCAAGCCAGTACCGAATTCGGTGCCGTGCGTATCGCGCAAGCCATGGCCTCGGGTTTTGCCGGCATCGCCGCCTACGAAGTACTGGTCGATGACGAGTCCGGCACGATGGATTCGCCGCGAGTTCTGTTTCAGGAGGGTGCGATTCCGGCACTTGCCGAATAAGCTGACCGAGCAAACTAAGCAAACTTTCGTTTCTCCAGTCAGTGGCGCACCGCCACCGGCCCATGACTATTTAGCCGTCGCGGCGGCTTGCGGTTTTTTAGTCTTGAGCAGAAACGCTGCCCCGGTACACGCGATCATTGCGATGCCGGCAAGTAGAAACGTGTCGCTATACGCCATGAAAAGCGCCTCGCGCATCACGCGCTGTTGCATCAGCGACAGCGCTGCTTCGCGCACATTGCCGGGCGCACCGTGGCCGTGCGCCAGCCATCCGCTCAGCACCTGCATGCGCTCGCGAAACGCCTCCGCATAGAGCGTGACCGACTCGCCAATGCGCATCGCGTGCAGTTTCTGACGCTCCACGACAATCTGACTCGCCACCGCAATACCGATCGCCCCACCGACGTTGCGCACCATGTTGAAGACGCCCGATGCCGAGCCGACCTGCGCCCGCTCGATGCCGGCCACCGCCATCACCGACAACGCAATCACCACCAACGACTGTCCGATCCCTCGCACGATCAGCGACGGCACAATGACGTTGGTGCCCGCGTTGGCGTCGAGGTGGATGTTCATCAGGCAACCCGCCGCCACCAGCGCAAAGCCCAGAATGATGGTCGGTCGGGCACCGATCCGTCGCATGAGCGGTGGCGTCAGAAACGACATCACAAACTGCACGACGCCATACGGAATCATCGTCAGACCGATATCGCGTGCGCTGAAACCATGCAATTCGGCAAAGTAGTTCGGCACCAGAAACACCACCCCAAACACCACCGCACCGAACAAGAACTGCATCAGACTGGCCACACCGAAGTTGTATCGTCCCAGCAACCGCAGATTGATGAACGGCGTCTTGCGATGCCACTGCGTCCACACGAACACGCCCAACCCCACGACCGCAACGATCGCCAGTTGCGTGATTTCGTGCGACGCAAACCAGTCCTTGCGACCGCCCTCCTCCAGCACGATCTGTAACGCACTCAAACCGACAGCCATCGCTCCGATGCCGAACCAGTCGGCTCGTTTGAGCTGATCGAGATGCACGGGCGCTGGCTTGATCGCCCAACCGATGGCGGCAAGCAACGCCAGGCCCGGTGGTATCTGCAAATAGAAAATCCAGCGCCATGAGTACATGTCGGTGAGCCACCCGCCCAACGACGGCCCCGCCGCCTGCGCCACATTGTTGGCAACGGCGAAAAGCGCCATACCCAACGGATGTCGCGACACCGGCAACTCGGACACGATCAACTGAAACGACATCGGAATCAGCACCCCGCCGAAGGCGCCCTGTAACGCCCGCGCCGCGATCATCGTATTGATATCGGGCGCAAGCGAACACGCCAGCGAGAAGACCAGAAAGCCGCTGGTGCCAACCACCAGCACGCGCCTTGCCGAGAACACCGACACCAGCCATCCAGTCAGCGGAATCACGATGATTTCCGCCACGAGATATGCTGTGGTGATCCACGAGCCCTCTTCAAAACTGGCACCGAGCGAGCCACGAATATCCGGTAACGAGGCGTTCGTCACATGCACGTTCATGCCCGCCATGAAGCAACCGAACACGCCCCCCAGCACCGCAACCCAAGCCCGCAGCGACACATGCTCGGAAGATTTTTCCGATGCGTCATCACCCGCGCCCGGCGTGGACGATGCCGTACTCATTGCGCCGCCCCATTGTCCGACTGCTGATCAGGACGCAAGTCAGAACGTGTATCGACGCGAGCGATCACTGACATCCCGGGGCGAAGTGCGGGCACGCCTCGCCCGCCGTTCTGCGTTCGATCCAATCGAATCTTCACGGGAATACGCTGCACGATCTTGGTGAAGTTACCCGTCGCGTTGTCGGGCGGCAGTAACGCGAATTCCGCCCCCGAGCCCGGCGCGAAGCCAGTCACGCGGCCATGCAGCGCGTGCTCGGGAAATGCGTCGATATCGATATCGACGGGCTGCCCCGGCTGCATGCGCGTGATCTGCGTTTCCTTGAAGTTGGCGACCACATACACGTCATCGAGTGGCACCAGCGCGAGCAACGGCGTGCCGGTCTCGACGTATTGCCCTGCCCGTACCGTGCGCTGACCGACGGTGCCGTCGCGGCTTGCGCGCACCGTCGTGTGCACAAGATCGTTCTCCGCCAACACGAGCGCTGCCTGTGCTGCGGTGAGCTGCGCCTGCGCTTGTGCAATTGCCGCCTTGCTTTGCTCGCGACGCCGTGCAAGCACGGTCTGCTGCGCCACTTGTGTATCACCGGCCGCCCGCGTCCGCGCCAGTGCCGCCTGCGCCTTGCTCGCTTCGGCAGCGGCTTGTTCCCAGCGCTGCTGGCTGGCGGCCCCATCGCCAAGCAGATCGCGATAGCGTGCGGCATCGGCAGTCTGTCGCCGCGCTTCGGCGCTCGCGCCTGCGACTTCCGCCTGTGCCTGTGCGATGACACTGCGTTGGCGCATCAACTCTGCATCGAGCGTCGCCGCCGCATCGGTCTGCGCCTGCACGTCGGCCGTCGCCGCCTGCACTGCCGCCTGCGCCCGCGTCACGCGTGCGCGGTAGTCGCGATCGTCAAGCTGCACCAGCACATCGCCGTGCTTCACGCGCTGGTTATCGTCCACCACAACCCGACTGACGTAACCGGCCACGCGCGGACTGACGGTGACGGTATCGGCGCGCACGTAGGCATCGTCGGTCGACTGGAAGAAGCGGCCGGTCAGCCACCAATGTGCGCCACCTGCGATGGCGGCAACGCTCAGGGCCGCACCGGCGGCAAGCATCCACGTCTTCCGGCGCACACGCAGTGGCTGACCGGGCAAGGCTACAGAACTCATGACAAGACTCTCGAAGAAAGGTCGGGCAAAGAAAGGGAAGCCGTGCACGTCGCGTCGGTGGCATCGGTTTCAGGGCGAGCGCAGTCAGTCAGGCGGCGTCGCCTTTTCAGGGGGAGATCCGGGCAGCGTCAGCGCGCTGCCGTTTTGTGAGGAACCGGCTGGGGTAGCGCCTCTGCATCGGGCTGCCATCCGCCACCCAAGGCGCGGAAAACGGCCACCTGATCGTCGGCAACGCGCAGCGTGCTTTGCGCCAGCGCCGCATCGGCAACGGCGAGCGAGCGTTGCGCGTCAAGCAGTTCGAGGAAGTCGATGGCACCCGCCCGATAACTGCGCTCGGCCAGCATCAACGCCTGTGCGTGTTGCGCGCGGGATGCCCGCAACGCATCACGGCGAGCCCATTGCGCGCCGTAGTGCGTAAGCGCTTGCTCGGTTTCCTTGAGTGCGACAAGCACGCGCGCGTCGAATGCCGCAAGCGAGGCGATGTCATCTGCCCGAGCGGCGGCCAGACGCGCGCGGCTGGCCGTCATGTTCGGGATCTGCCAGCGGATGAGCGGGCCTACGCCCCAGCTCACGCTATAACGATTGCCCAGCGACGCGAGACTGCCCGATGTCGACAACCACTCCACGCCGCCACCCAGCGAAATACCCGGATAGAGGTCTGCTGTTGCCACCCCGACACGCGCGGTCGCCGCCGCGAGCCGTCGCTCCATCGCGCGCAGATCGGGCCGCCGCTGCAACAAGCTCGCACCGTCGCCCACGGGAAATGGCTGTGCAAGCGCAGGCACTCGCTGACACTGCTCGGCTGGCGCGGGCAGCGTCGCCGGGGGCCGCCCGGTGAGCACGGCAAGCTCATAGAGCGCGGCACGCCGGTTACCCTCAAGCACCGGCAAGCTCGCGCGGGTGTCGTCGACAAACGCCTGAGCGCGAATGACTTCGAGCGTCGAGACCAACCCACGCACCTGCTGTGTGCGTGTCAGGTCGGCAATATGCGTGGCGATATCGAGCGTGCGCTGCGCCACGTCGCGCTGCTGCGCAAAGCCGCAGGCCTGCGCGTAAGCCGCCACCGTCTGCGCCGCAACCACCACTTGCATCGCCTGCGCGTCGGCAAGCGAGGCGTCCGCTTCCGCCTCGGCAGCATCGATCGCATGCCCCACGCGGCCCCAGAGATCGACTTCCCAAGACAACGCAAACGACGGTGCCCAGGCCCATCGGGTGTTGGCCTGCGTGCCACGACTGGCGGCGACGGTCTGATCGGCGGCCGGTTTGCCGTACTGCACGCCAAACGATGCGTCGGTCTGTGGCAGCCGCATGGCGCCGGTTTCGTCAAAGACTGCCCGCGCCTGCTGCACGCGCGCTGCTGCGACCGCGAGATCGCGGTTCTGCGTGAGCGCGTCGCGCACAAGTGCGTCGAGTACCGGGTCTTGATACAGGCGCCACCAGTGCGTTGGCACGTCGCCGGTCGTGACCGGGGCTGGCGGGGCTGGCGGGGCTGGAAGGAGTTGGGAGGCTTGCGATAGCGAAGCAAATGCCCCCTGCGTCCCGATCGTCGGCACGGGGGCGTGATAATTCGGTCCTACGCTACATCCGGCAAGACCGGTGAGCGCAATAGCCAGTGATGAAACAAGTGATGACAAACGAGGCACAACAGCCCCGGAGACAGCAGAAGCGACGAGAACCATGGCAGGCAGCAGCGAGCAGACAAATCAGGAGATCCGATGGTATGGTGAACACCGCGCGGCAATCGCGCGAAGACTGCACATTCATCGTCGCAAAATGGACATCCTGATTGACATTCACACGGGCAGCGCCCCGCCCCCCGTCGCCATCGTGGCGACCGATCCGCCCTCCCGCGCAGCCTATCCCATGCACTCGCATCGCCACGGCCAACTGATTCACGCCATCGCCGGCGTGATGATCGTGCGCACGAACGAAGGCAGTTGGGTCGTGCCGACGGGACGCGCCGTCTGGGTGCCCGGTGACACTGAACACGCCATCGAAATGGCCGGTGAAGTGCAGATGCGCACCGTGTTCGTTGCCCCCGGCGTGCGCACCGCGTTGCCGGCCAAATGCCGCGTGATTACCGTCACCCCGCTGCTGCGAGAGTTGATTCTCGCCGCCGGGACACTGACGCCCGCGGCAGTGACGTCCGACGTGCACTGCCGCGACGGACGCGTCGTGGCCCTCATGCTCGACGAGATTGAACAGGCGCCCGCACTTTCGCTGCATGTGCCAATGCCACAACACCCCGCGCTTGCTGCGTTATGCATGGCGCTGATTCACGATCCGTCGCAACCGGTCACGCTGGCCGGCTGGGCACAGACTGCGCATATGAACGAGCGCACCCTCGCGCGCACCTTCAAGCGCGAGACGGGTATGACCCACGGTGCTTGGTGCCGCCATGCGCGGCTGCTGCTCAGTCTGCCGAGGCTGGCCACCGGCACGCCGATCCTGACGCTGGCGCTCGAACACGGCTACGACAGCCCTAGCGCTTTCGCTGCCATGTTTCGCAAAACCCTCGGCGTGCCGCCCAGTGAATACTTCCGCGAACGTTGACGGTAGCGGGTGACAGCGCTGATCGCCGTTGCGGCAGTTGTAGCGATGGCAGAAGCTGGCGGCGTCGAAGTCGTTGAAGTTGTCCGGATCGCGACGACGACAGGCCGCATTGCGAGCGCACTCAGCGGTGCCGCGTCGATAGAGTGATGTTGATCCGATATCCTCTTCACCGACGCTGGCCGGCACTGCCGGCAGGCCTTTATCCGATGGATCTTCTTCACTGCATGCGGACGTTCGTCATTCTGGCGGACGCCGGAAGTTTTTCGCGCACCGCGCAACGCCTCGATCAAACCCCGTCGCAAGTCACGCGCGCCATTTCCGCCCTCGAAGCGCATCTGGGCATCCGGCTCCTGCATCGCACGACGCGCTCGATGGCACTCACGGAAGCCGGCCAGCGTTATCTGTCGCGAACGCGGGCCGTGCTCGACGCGGTCGAACTCAGCGAGCGCGAAGCGCAAGGGGCAGCGCACCACCCAAGGGGGCGCCTGCGCGTGCATTGCAGCGCGAGCATCGCCAACTGCTTTTTGATTCCGCTGGCCGAGCCGTTTCAACGGGCCTACCCCGACGTACGCGTCGACCTGACCATCGCACCGCGGCTGCCGGATCTGGTACGAGACCAGTACGACGTCGCGCTCGTGGTGAGCGCTGCGTTACCGCCCTCGGATCTGGTCGGTATCGATCTCGGCCCGATTCGCAGCGTGTTCTGCGCCTCGCCCGAGTATGTGGCGACGTACGGTCTGCCGCGCTCGCCGCAGGATCTGGTGACCCATCGGTGTCTGCAATTGGTCGCGCCATCGTACGACGACCGGCTCTGGCGATTTTCCGGTGAGGATGACGATCCCCTCGCCATCGACCCGGTGCTCACGGTGGATACCGCCGCGTCGCTGGTGATCGCAGCGCGCGAAGGCGTGGGTATCGCACTGCTGCCCTCGTTCGTCGTGGCCGACGATTTACGCGAGGGCCGTCTTGTGCCGCTGCTACCGCAATGCGCGTCGGCCAGCGTCAATCTGTACCTGCTCTACGCCTCGCGCCAGCATCTCGACGCGAAGATCCGCGTTTGGGTCGACTTTATGCGCGACCCGATACGCCGGCAGCTGCACGCGTCGGCCGGGCATAGCAGTAACGGTGCGCCCAACGGCTAATGCTTACGGCTTGCTGGCTTGCGGCTCGCTGCATTACTCAGAATTACTCAGGATTACTCAGGCCGCGACGGACGGGCAATCGCATCGAACGTGCGGGTCTGACGCGGATGCTGCAAGTCGCGCGTATCCAGCGCCCGCTGCGTTGCGGCGACGTCCTGAGCGCTCGGGCCCGGCTGCGCGCCGTTGCGCTCGCTTGCAACACGGTTGATGGCTTCACTGGCCGATTGCGCGTCGGCAACAGGTGCCGAGGCACGGAGCCCGGTCGACGGATGCAGCGCGGGCGCCGCCTGATTTACCTGACGAATGCTGCCGAGATCACCCGTCCCCAGATATGACTGGGCACTGGCGTTGCCGCCGAACAATGCAACCGCCAGACACAGGCAGACAGCGATAAGGTTGGTGCGGATCATATTGGCCCCCGTTTGGCTTGATGGATGACCTGAGGTCATCTGTTGTGGGTCTTTCGACATGACTGAATTGTCTCAGCCGAAAAGCCATTTGTCGCCCGCACAAATCACAGTTGCATGGCGATTGAATCTCCGTTGCATCACCGTTCACCCCGCCTCCGAGGGGTATCCCCAACCCTGTCATTTTCGGTAGTTTCTTCTGCTACACTGCGCAAAAAATGGGTCTCAGGCCCACGGGATAGCAGGTGATGACGGGGGATCCCATGTCGGACGACATCAGTTTTCGGCGAGCGTCGGACGCCGTTCAGGCAGTCGGTGCCGGACAGGCAGACTGGCTCGACGTTGTACAGACCGCGCGCGATTTTCTCGGGGCGGAAGCGGCCACGTTTCTGTGCCACGACAAACAAAGCCGCTCGGTACGGTTCATCGAGCATGCGGGGCATGAAGACAGCCTGATTCAGGAATACGCGCAGCATTACTACCAGTACGACGACTCGACCCGCCGCTTCTGGGACGCCCCGGCCGGCACTTGGTACGACTCGTCCATCGCGCTCAAGCACGAATCGCCGAACGACCGCGTGTTCTGGAACGAATTCATGCGCCCGTACCAGCTTCAGCAACTGGTCGGCGTCGTCATTTGCAACGACAGCGACGTGCTCACCGCCCTGAGCATCCAGCGCATGCATGTGGTCGAACCGAACTTCGCCCACGCCGCCCGCATCGCCGAATACGAACGCCTGCTCGCCGCTGCGTTCGCCGCGCGGCGCGCCGCCACCCGCATGAGCCTCGACGCGCTTGGCCAGATGCTCGACCCCACACGCGAAGGTTTCCTCATTGCGTCGCCCGATGGCTGGACGCTCGATGCCGCCGCAGGTCTCGACGTGCTGCTCGGCAGCCCCGATTGTCAACTCGTGCTCAAACAACGGCGCCTCACGCACCGTCAGTCCGACTGGCAGGCACGGCTGTCGGCGACGCTCGCCGAAGTGAGTACTTCCGGGGTGGCCGCCTCGCTGGTGGTCCCCGACTCATGGGGCCATGCGTTCCGGCTGACGTTGCGCCCGCTCGGCAACAACATGAATCACGGCCTGCGCTCGGCAGTGGGTATTCGCGTGGAGCGGCGCAGCATCTTCAATGTGCCGACCGAAGCCGCGCTGCGCGAACATTTCGCCCTCACACGGGCCGAGGCACGCCTGTTTCATCACCTCGTGGCGGGTCTTACGATCGGCGAATGCAGCGATGTGCTGCAACTGGGCACGAGTACGCTGCGCACCCAGTTGTCGGCCATTCTGCGTAAAACCGGGTGCCATCGTCAGGGGGAATTGCTGCGTCTCGCCGCCATGCTCAGTCCGTGATCCCAGCCTGAGCACCGACTAAGCGTGGCTTAGTTGCGGCTCAGTTGCCGTTCGATAGCGGCGTGATCAGGCCTTAAGTATCGTGCTGCGCGTGCAGTTGCGACCCGCTTGCTTCGCCAAATAGAGCTGCTCGTCGGCCGCGCGCAGAATGGCCTCGCCACTCTCGCTTTCGGCGGCCAGTCCGGTGGCCGCGCCCACACTCACAGTCACCGTGCCCATTGCGCTGCCCGTATGCGCAATTTGCAATCGCTCAATGGCGTGCCGGATCTGCTCGGCCATCTTCGCGGCCCCCGCCGCCGGCGTGTCGGGCATGACCACGGCAAATTCTTCACCACCGAAGCGCGCGGCCATATCGGCGTCGCGGCGCATGTGCCCGGCGATGTTGTGCGCCACCGCACGCAAGACGTCATCCCCCACGGCGTGGCCGTATTCGTCGTTGAAGTGCTTGAAATAGTCGACATCGATGAACAGCACCGAGAGCGACGTGCCCGAGCGCTGCGCCCGCCGCCACTCCAGCGCGAGCTTGCTGTCGAGCGCACGGCGATTGCTCAGCCCCGTGAGACCGTCGGTCACCGACAGACTCGCGAGCCGTGTCATGGCCGTGGCGCGCATGCGAATCGCGGCGACCAACAGCCACGACCCGGCAATCAGGGTGGCCGCGCAGGCCAGTGCGATCGAGCCGAAGGTCGCCACGCTCCAGCGCCATTCGCGCATCGTGCCCGTGGTCAACGGCGTAATCACCACATATAACGATGCCCCGGGCACGCGCACCGACCGGTAGTCGCGGGCGCGCGCGCCTGCGGGAAACGACAAGGCCGTGAGCAGATCACCATCGCGTGTGGCATTGCCGGGCAACCTCACGACAGTCCCGGGCCGTACGTCGCCACACGGCGCACACGCCAGCACGGTGCCCTTGTCTTCCACGATCTGAATGGTCTTGATGTCGATCGACTCGACCTCCGTCACCAGATTCTGGAAGTGGTCGAGACGCAGGGCAATGACCGCCACCCCCGCAAACGAATGGTCCGGTGCATTCACACGGCGCGTGAGCGCAACCGACAGCAGGCCGCCGTGCACGCGTGACGCATACGGCTGCGAGATGTACAGGCCAAGCGAGGGGTTGCCCAGATGCGAGCGGAAGTAGTCGCGATCGGAGACGTCGATCAACGTGTCGGAATCGGGGTGCAGCGGTGCCGCGATCTTGCCCGTCTTGTCGACCACGTAAGCGTCGTCGAGAAAATCGCGGCTCAGCATCTGGCCGAAACGCACCCGGTCGCGCACCCGGTCGGTAAAGAGTGGCGTGGCGGGGTTTTCCGCATCGCGCACCATGTCTTTGAGCAAGGTGTCGTAGACGGCGATGTTGCCGCCCAGACTGGTCGCGACCACGGTCGCCGCGCTCTGGGCGCGGTCCAGCGTGGACTCGATCCGCCCCTCGCGATTGTTCTCGAGCGAGGCGGCCACGCCGATCAGGATCGCCAGCGCGATGACGGTGCCGACGATGCCGATCATGACCGGCCGACGGTCGAACTTGTCGACCACCCGCCGCAGGCGTTTGCCTGCCCATATCTGAAGACGGTGAGGGCCTGAAGGTGTCGACATGCCCGTCCTTTCCTCGCGAGAAGATGAGGTATTCTAATGCGCGTCACCCCGATCCATCATCGTATTTCATTGCCGCCTTCCGGACCCCTCCCATGACCGAGTGTTACGCGTACCTGAGCCGTGCCCTGCCCGACCTGGATCCGCTCATGCTCTCGAAGATCATCGTCCATTCACGCGGCTTCAATGCGACCTACGGCATCACGGGCGTACTGCTCTACGACGGCGTCACGTTCTATCAATACATCGAAGGTCCGAGCGAGCCGCTTGCCGACGCACGCCAGCGCATCGAGGCCTCACAGCATCACGACGACATTCAGGTGCTGCTCGACGGCACCCCCCATACGCCCGGCGCTTTCCCGACATGGAGTCTGGGCTATCTGATGCTCGACACCCCGGCGCAGGCCCTGCGTGCCTTCGTCATGCCCGCCGATCATGCCGCTCTGGTGGCCGCGTTTGCCAGTCTCGCCGAAAAATCGGACGCGATGTAATCCTATCCGGCGCAAGCCAATAACAAAACGCCGGGCAGCCCCCCAGAGGTGCCCGGCGTTTGTCGTTACATCAGAGGCGTTTGTCAGCCGCTGGATCAGGCAGCCATATTGTCATGCCGTCCCGATCCGAAGCTGCGCCCGGTCGTAGCGTTTAGTCTTAGCGCTCGATCTGACGGTTCCAGCGCTGGTCCCACTGGGCACGGCGTTGGTTGATCGCATCCCAGTCCACGGTCTTGATGTCTTTGACCAGATCGTCGATCTTGCCCAGACGCTTTTGCATCGATGCCGGCACGGTGGCCTGCGGATTGGTCGGGATGTAAGCCCCCGCCGCTGCGGCCAGCGTTTGACCGCGTGCCGACAGCAGGTACTGGGCAAGCTTCTGCGCCTGCGCATTGTCCGGGCTGTTCTTCACCACGCACAGGTCGACCAGCAACTGCACTGCACCTTCCTTCGGCGCCACGTAAGCCACCGGGATGTTCTTGTCCTGAAGGTCGCTGACGGCCGTCGGCGTGAGCGGGAAGATGGCAGCCTCGCCCGTCTGGATCATTTCCGAGAGCTTGGCCGAATTCGGGATGTACTCGACCACGTTCGGGCCGACGGTCGTCGCCCACTTGGTGAAGCCCGGCTCGACGTTGGTCTCGCTGCCGCCCCAGATACGGTTGAGCGCGAGGAAACCATGCAGACCGAACGTGCTGCTCGAGGCCGACTGGAACACCACCTTGCCCTTGAACTTCGGATCGGCAAAGTCGGTCCACGAGGTCGGTGCCGCCCAGCCCTTTTCCTTGAAGATCTTGGTGTTGTAGCCGATGCCGGTCATGCCCAGTTGCACGCCTGCGCCCATGTCGTCTTTCACGCGTGCGAACGGGTACAGCTCTTTGAGCACGGGCGAGTCGTCGAGCTTCTGGCACACGCCCATGCTGATGGCACGCGCCATCACGCCGTCGTCGAGAAACACGACGTGCATCTGCGGGCTGTTACGGTTGGCGAGCAGCTTGGCCAGCACGTCCGACGACGTACCCGGCACCACCACTACCTTCACGTTGTTGGCCTTCTCGAACTCGGGAAAGACCTGGCTCGTGTAAGCCTTTTCCATCGGGCCGCCGTTCATGCCGATGTAGAGCGTTTTGGTCTGCGACCAGGCTGCGCTGCTCGTGCCCAGTGCCAGCGCCGCAGCGCACATGACGACCTTCTTGGATAGCTTCATCGTGGTTCTCCTTGCGTTTCGAGAGGTAAGGAACGTGTGAGTGACGTTTTTTGACGTTGAGTGATTGCGTAACTTATGAAATAGCGAGTGACTGCGTGATGCTTCAGGCGCCTCAGGCAAGCGCGGCATTCGACGCCACCTGAGTGAAACGGTCAATACCGAAAGCATCGATTGGCGTGACGGTCTCGCCTTGCGTCACGAGATCGGCCAGCACTTCGCCGACGCCTGGTGCCAGCAGGAAGCCGCCGCCCGAGAAGCCGAACGCGTGCAGCAGGCGCGGCGTGGTGCGGCTCGCGCCGATGATCGGATTGTTGTCGGGCGTCTCGCCCTCCACCCCGCTCCATGTACGAATGAGCAACGCGTTGCGCAGGGCGGGCACCAGTGCACAGGCTTCGCGCATTACCGCGCGCGTGGTGTCGGCGGAAGGCTGGGCGTACTCGCCGTTGCCGGTGCCGCGTCCGCCGCCGATCACGCAATTGCCGCGCTCGACCTGACGCGCGTACACACCGCCGCCATACACGCCGAGGTTGTGGCCGATGCATTTCGGCAGCGGCTCGGTGACCCACATGTTTGGATAGATGGGGTGCATCGGCACCCGCTCGCCAAATGTGCCGGCGATGTGATTCGCCCACGCGCCCGACGTGTTGAGTAGCCAGTCGGCGCTCACACGCAACGTGTCCCCCTCGGCCGGTTGCGCCGTCAACTGGAAGCGCACGCCGTCGTGAGCAATGGCGGTAATCGGCGTGCGTTCGCGCACGTCGGCACCGAGTGCGCGTGCTGCGCGCGCGAAGGCGGGCGACACGAGACGCGGGTTGGCATGGCCATCGCTCAGGCAAAGCGAGCCGCCGACCGCGCCCTCCCCCAGCCACGGAAAGCGTTGCCGGAACGCCGCGCCACGAAACACTTCCGTTTCCAGACCGTGCGTGCGAGCCATCGCCGACCACGCATCGAGTGGTTCGAGATCGGCCTCGCGACGGGCCAGCCGAAGGTGACCCGAACGCACGAACTCGCCATCGATACCGACCAGTTCGGGCAAGCGGTCCCACAGACGGCGAGCGCGCATGGCCAGCGGCAATTGTTCTTCCGGGCGGCCCTGACAGCGCACGCCGCCGTAGTTCACACCGCTCGCTTGCGCGCCGCAGTAACGTCGCTCGAACAGCGCCACGCGCAGGCCGCGTTCGGCCAGTGCACGGGCCGCCGAGGCGCCGACGAGGCCACCACCAGCCACCACGACGTCGTAATGCAAGGGCTCACTCATCGCGCGCCTCCTCGGGAATGGCGGCGACGTTTTCGTCAAAAAGCATCGGGGCAATCGGAATCGGTTTGATGGGGGCTTGGGCACGCAGGCGTCCGACCTGCGAGAGCGTTTGACCCGTTGCTTCGGCCAACAGATGGCAGGCCGCTTCGCCGCACATGCGGCCCTGACAACGGCCCATGCCCACGCGGGTCAACGCCTTCAGCCGGTTGATCTCGGTCACGCCGTCGTGGCGCACGCACTCGCGCAGCGTGCGCGCGTCGATCTCTTCGCAGCGGCACACCAGCATGTCGTCGGGCCATTGCGCCGACGGGTCGGCGGGCAACGCAAACGCCTGCTCGATGCCGACGCGAAAACGCCGGATGCTCGCGAGGCGTCGCTCAAGCGTGAGCGCGTCCGGTGCGTCGGGGAGCGACGGTGCAGCGATGCCAAGGTCTTCGAGCATTGCGAGCGCCACACGGCGGCCGGCCATCTCCGCGGCATCGGCACCGGCGATACCCGCGCCATCGCCCGCGAGATACACGCCCGCTTGCGAACTACGGCCTGCCGCATCACGCGCCGGCAGCCAGCACTGATTCAGATCGTCGAAGACAAAGCGGCAGCCCGCGAGGTCGGCCAGTTGCGTCTCGGGACGCAGCCCGAAACCCAGACCGAGTGCGGTGCACCCCAGTGTGTGCTCACGTCCGTCGCGCTGCCAGCGAACCGCGCGCACCCCAGCGGTTCCATCGATACCGTTCAGCGTCACGCCATGTTCGATGCGAACGCCATGTGCGCGCAGCCAGCCGACGTAGTAAAGGCCCTTCGCCAACGTGCCCGGCTGGTTGAGCAGACGCGGCGTCGCTTTCACCTGCGCGGCGAATTCGCTGGTGTCGAGTACGGCAACGACGTTAGCGCCCGCTTTCACGTATTGATACGCCACGAGGTACAGCAACGGCCCGGTGCCCGCAAAGACCACGCGCTCGCCGATGGCGCAGCCTTGGGCTTTGAGCGCCACTTGCGCGCCGCCCAGCGTGTACACGCCCGGCAGCGTCCAGCCGGGGACCGGCAAGACGCGATCGGTTGCGCCGCTGGCGATCAGCAGATGCGTGAACGGCACCGCGATCTCGCGGCCCGCATGCATCGTGTGAAGCCGTTGCCCGTGGCTCGCGCCGTCCACTGCATTCAGCGCGTTCGCTGATGGGTCCGCCGGATCGCACGCCCAGACCAGCGTGTCGGGGCGATAGTCGATTTGCGGCAGCAGTGCCGCCATGGTGGTGTGGACGGCATCCGCTTTCGCCGCCTCGAAACCGTAGAGCGTCCGCTTACTTCGGGCAAAGCCTGCGTCGACCGGTGGCTGACGGTAGATCTGGCCGCCCCAGCGGGCATTTTCATCGAGCACGATCGGGCGAATGCCCGCTGCGACGAGTGTCTGCGCCGCGCGAATGCCTGCCGGGCCGGCGCCGACGATCACCACCTCGGGGCGGGCGCTCATGCCTGACCTCCGGGCGCGGCATTGCCGGCATCACCGGCATTCGTCACGATCCGCATGCCCGGACGCACAAGCGTCGAGCACGCGCGCAGACGCGTCAGCGGTTGTTGCACAGCGTGACCACGCGCGGTATCGGTCACGCCGGCAGCTTCCGCTGAATCGGACTCGCAACGCACCCAGCAGTCCTGACAGGCACCGATCAGGCAGAAGCCTGCACGCGGCGCACCGCTGAATTCGCTGATGCGCACGTGGCGTTGATGCATGAGGATGGCCGTGAGCACCGTGTCGCCGGTGAGGGCTTGCACGGGGGCGCCATCGAGATAAAACGTGACTGGCGCGCGCGAGGTCTCGGCCAGACGCGCCAGTTGCGGGGAATGTTGCAGATCTTGCATGAGGCGGGACATGAGAAGTCTCTGTGAGCGCTCGCTCAGTGCTGACCGATCAGAATGCGGTTCAGGCCGTAGACGCGGTCGAGCAACAACATCGCGCCCAGCGTGATGACGATCACCAGTGCCGACACCGACGCCATCATCGGGTCGATCGATTCGGTCGCGTACATGTACATGCGCACGGGCAGCGTGATGGTCTGCGGCGACGTGATGAACACCGACATCGTCAGTTCATCGAAGCTGTTGATGAACGCGAGCAGCCAGCCGCCCGTGATACCCGGCAGGATCATCGGCATGGTGACGCGGCGAAACGTCGTCCACGACCCGGCGCCCAGCGACGCGGCCGCATGTTCCACGCTGCGATCGAGCCCGCTGATCGATGCGAGCACGAGCCGCATGATGAACGGCGTGATCACGATCATGTGGGCAAACGTCAACGCGGCGAACGACCCTGTCACACCGAGCATCGCGAAAAAGCGCAGCAGGGCGATGCCGAGCACCAGTCCGGGAATGACCAGCGGCGAGAGCAGCAGACCGTTGAGGAAATTGCGCCCCGGAAACCGTGCCCGGCCGATAGCCAGCGCCGCCGGCAGCGAGATCAGCAGCGACAGCGTGGCCGACAGGAACGCGAGCTTCAGGCTCGTGAAGAACGAGGCAATGAAATCCGGATAGTCGAGAATCGCGCGGAACCAGCGCAGCGAGAAGCCGTGCGTGGGCAGCGAGAGCGTTTCTTCCGGCGTGAAGGCAACCAGCGTCACGATGATCAGCGGCGCGAGCACGAAGAGAATGACGAGCGTGTGGAACGCGAGCGCCAGAGGACTGTTTTTACGCATGGTGGTGGCAGTAGAGTTCGGTTCTGCGGGCGCCGCGCTCAACCCATGCTGCGCGCGTAACGGCGCTCGAGCACGCGGTAGTAGGTCAGCATCACGATCAGGTTTGCCACGAGCAGCAGCACGGCGATGGTGGCGCCCAGCGGCCAGTTGAGCGAACTGAGAAACTGGTCGTACACGGCCGTTGCCGCCACTTTCAGGCGTCGTCCACCCAACAGGCTCGGAATCGCAAACGCGCTGGCCGACAAGCCGAACACTATCAGGCTGCCCGACAGAATGCCCGGCACCAGTTGCGGCAGCACGATGCGGCGCAGCGTCGTGGCGGGCGAGGCCATCAGCGACAGCGCCGCGTTCTCCGTTTGCGGATCGAGGCGTTGCAGCGACGTCCATACCGGAATCACCATGAACGGCAGCATCACGTGCACCAGCGCCACGACGATGGCGAAGTTCGTGTACTCCATCTTGTACGGGCCCATGCCGACGAACGCGAACGCCTGATTGATCAGGCCGCCCGAGCTGAGCAGCATGCTCCAGCCGAATGCGCGCACCACGATCGAGACCAGCAGCGGCGAGAGAATCACCAGCAGGAAGATCGAGCGCCACGGGTCGCCCATGCGCGAAAGCACATAGGCTTCGAACGTGCCCACGACGGCACAGACCGCCGTGACCGTCAGCGAGATGCCGAACGTGCGCAGAAAGATCGTGTGGAAGTACGAGTCGAACAGGACTTCGGCGTAGTTATCGAACTGGAACGCCGCAATCGGGCCGCTGGCCGGATCGAACTGATAGAACGTGAGCGCAAGCGTCATCAACAACGGAATGAGCACCAAGGCCGTGAACAACAGCATGGCCGGGGCACTCATCACCCACATCGGCAGATAGGCATGCCACGGCGCGCGCGCCTTGGGTGCCGGTGCCGCCCGCGTCACTTGCAGTGTCTCAGCCATGAGCCCGGTCTCCCGCTGCCGGTGCGATGAAGCGCACCGCTTCCGCATGCCAGTCGAGGCCGACCGATGCACCTTCCGTCAGCGGCTCGCCGCCTTCGTTCTGACAACACACCAGCACTTCGCCCAGCGCGCTGTCGACGCGGTACAGCCACTGGCTGCCAAGGAAGAAACGGCTCGTCACCGTCGCCGAGACGCGGCCCGCATTTGGGGCGCACAGGCGCACTTTTTCCGGACGCAGGCACAACGTAATGGCGTCGCCCACGGCGACACTGCGCTCACGTGGCGAGAGGTCGGCGAGCGGTGCGCGCTGCATGATCTTGCCAGTGAGTTCGCCGTCGAGTTCCACATGCAAATGGTCACCGTCGCGTGCCGACACACGGCCCGCCAGCATATTGGCCTTGCCGATGAACTGCGAGACGAACTGGTTTTCCGGGCGCTCGTAGGCGCGGTACGGCGTGTCGACCTGCGTGATGCGGCCCGCTTCCATCACGACCACACGGTCGCTGATCGAGAGCGCTTCCGACTGATCGTGCGTGACCATGATCGTGGTCGTGCCGATCTTGCGCTGGATCGAGCGGAGTTCGAACTGCATGTCCTCGCGCAGCTTGGCGTCGAGGTTCGACATCGGCTCGTCGAGCAGCAGCACCGGCGGTGCAATGACCACGGCGCGGGCAATCGCCACGCGCTGACGCTGGCCGCCCGACAACTCGCGCGGAAAACGATGACCCAGCGCGTCGAGGCGCACGAGGGCGAGCGCTTCGCGAATCCGATCCTGACGTTCGGTCTTGTCGATGCCGCGCATCTCCAGACCGAAGCCGACGTTGTCCGCCACCGTCATGTGCGGGAACAGCGCGTAGCTCTGGAACACGATGCCCAGACCGCGCTTGTTGGGGCGCATGTTCGTGATGTCGCGTCCGTCGAGCGTAATGCGCCCGGTCGTGGCTTCCACAAAGCCCGCGATCATCTGGAGCGTGGTCGTCTTGCCACAGCCCGAGGGGCCGAGCAGCGAGACGAACTCACCCTTCTCCACCGAGAGATTGACGTTCGAGACGGCATTCAATTCGCCGAACGTTTTGGAGACATCCGTCAGAGTCAGAAAAGACATGGTCACTACCTTCGGGCGCGTAAGCACCGCAGTTGATGCAATTGCATCGAACAGTAGCGAGCCAAATTCCTTGCTGCAAGATAACGATTCCATGAAACGAGATAAATTTTATGATTATTTCGTTTGACGGAATATATCGACGAATACGCCGGGCATTCGTTTCGCGTCAGCGACTCGGGATAATCCCTAAGTTATGATGATTATTCACTGTTTTCACGGTCTCCGGCCCATCTCGCCTGTTTTCAAGCCGCAGTCGATTGCGATAGTATTTCGTTTGACGGAATAATTCGAGACCCTAATGCGCACTTCCGATTCACCCCGCGAGGCCAATGCGCCCGCAGCGCCCGACGCCGCTGGCGCGGGGATTCTGCAACGCACCTTCGCCGTCATCCGCGCACTCGGCGTTGCCAAGCCCGAAGGCGAGCGCGTCACGCATATCGCCAAGGCGGTCGGGCTCAGTCAGGCCACCGTCCACCGCATCTTGCATGCCTTGATTGCCGAGCAAGTCGTCGAGCAGGACGAGACCTCCAAGCTGTACCGGCTGAGTGTCGACTTCTTTGCCATGGCGGCGCAGGCCGGCAACCCGAGCGGCATGCGCACGCTCTGCCGCCCGTCGCTGCTGCGCCTGTGTGCCAGCCTTGGCGACACCATCTTTCTGCTGGTGCGCAGCAGCTTCGACGCGGTGTGTCTCGACATGTGCGAGGGCCCGTTCCCGATCCGGTCGTTCACCGGCGACATTGGCGGACGGGTGGCGCTGGGCGTCGGTCAGGGCAGTCTCGCGATCCTCGCCTTCCTGCCGGAAGCCGAGCGTGAAGAGATCATTCGGTTCAACGTGCCGCGCCTGCGGGGCTACGGCGTGCTTGACGAAGTGTATCTGCGCACCGAGATCGAGCGCGTGCGGCAACTGGGCTATGCGGGCAGCAATAGTGGCGTGCTCGAAGGCATGGCCGGTGTGGCCGTGCCGATCTTCGACCGCACCGGACATGCCGTGGCCGCGTTGAGTATCGGCACACTGGCGGCGCGTCTCTCACAAGACCGTTTGCCGATGGTGGTGGAACTGCTGCGGCGTCAGGCCGAACTGATCGGCCCGCAGACCAATCCGTTCGACGTCGCTATGCGCCGCCCCATGCATGGCCTCACCCGTGCGTTGACGACAGAGCCGATTGCCTGAGCGGCATGGTGTGATGCGGCGGGAGAAGCACAAGAATTTGATAGCCGAAAATGGCTAGCGGTGATCGCGCGCGCCTGCAAGAATGGCGCGTTGCACGTCGCCCCTCCCATTTTGGGCTCGCGACCTTCCGACTTCTTGACCTTCGCAAAGAGACACGTCATGGCATCAGGAGAACACCAGTACCGGGTTCGCATCGAGTGGATCGGTAATCAGGGCACCGGCACCTCGGGGTATCGCGAGTACGGTCGCAATCATGTGATCGAGGCCGACGGCAAGCCCGAGATTCCGGGCTCTGCCGATCCGGCCTTCCGGGGCGACGCCACGCGCTGGAACCCCGAAGAATTGCTGGTGGCCTCCGCGAGCGCCTGCCACAAACTCTGGTACTTGCACCTGTGTTCCGACGCGGGTATCCGTGTCGAGCAATATCGTGACGATGCCCTCGGCACGATGATCGATACGCCGCAAGAGGGTCGCTTCACGCGCATCCTGCTGCGCCCGCACGTGACCTTACGCGCGGGCAGCGATGCCAAGCTTGCGGCCGAGTTGCACCACGAAGCCCACGCCAAGTGCTACGTCGCCAATTCCGTCAATTTCCCCATCGATTGCGAGCCGCACATCGACGTGCTGCCCGACTGACGAAAGCTCACGCAGCGAGTGGCGTCACGCGCCACTCGCCGCAAGACTCTTGGCCAGTTCGGCGTCCTGCGCATGTCCGCGCTTGACCGAATCACGCGCGCGAAAGTGTTCCACGTACGCTGCGATGGCGGGCGTGGCCGGCACCATCTTGAACTGCGTGAGAAAGTGCAACGCGTTGCCCCACAGCGCATCGGCGGCGGTGAACGACTCGCCCAGCCACCAAGGGCCCGGGTTCTGTGTCAGGTGCCGCTCGATCGTCCACATCACTTCGTCGTAATCGCCATAGGGCGAGCGAGAGTGCTCCATTACCGGACGCGCCAGCGCCTTGTCGGTCACCGCAGGTTCGACACACGAACCGTAGAACACCATCCAACGCAGGTACGCGCCACGGCGGGGGTCTCCCGGCGGCGGCGACAGACCTTTTTCCGGATACAACTCCGCGACGTACATGTACACCGCCGCCTGTTCCGTGACCACGGCATCGCCGTGGCGAATGGCCGGCACCTTGCCCATCGGGTTGATATCGAGAAAATCGGCGCTGCGCTGTTCGCCGGTGGCGAAGCGCAGCAGATGCAGGTCGTAATCTGCCTGCAATTCGTCGAGCAGCACCAGCACGCCGGTCGAGCGCGTGTTGGGTGCGTGAAAAAACGTGATTCGCCGGTCGGTCGTCATGTTCGTCTGCCTCCAGAGGTGAACACAGGTGCGGCTATCAAAACATGTTACTGCGTCAAAAACCGTCAGCACGACAATCGCGCCCTCCCCTTCGACACGACCGGCCCGAATCAGACCCGTGCGAGATGTGCGTCGACGAGTGGCACCACTTCAGCCGCATGGGCATTGGCGAGATCGTGCGCGCCGCCGTCCACCACGTGAAGGCGCGCGTTTGGCAGCAGCGTGTGCAAACGCTCACCGACGGCAACCGGGCTGAGGGGATCGGCGTTGCCCCAGAGGAGCAGCGTGGGTTGTGTGATTCGCGAGATATCGGGCGAGAGATCGGCGTGGTAGGTCAGAAACCAATCGGGCAATGTGGGGTTCGCGTCGGCAAATCCGTCGCGCCAGTCCTTGGCGCCGAGGTCGTGCATGTCGACGCCGCCTGAGGTCACCGACAGCACGAGGTGCGTGACCATTTCCGGACGTGCGAGGGCGGCACGAATGGCGAGTATGCCGCCCATCGACTGGGCGATGATGGCCGTGGGTTGGTCGAGATGCGCGATGACAGTTTGGGTCAACGCATCGATGTCGTTCACGGCGGGGTCGGCCGGGGTGGCGCCGAAGCCGGGATAGCCGAGGAGGACACGGGTTGCCGGATGCGGGAGTTGATCGGCCACGGGATGCCAGAAGGCGGTGTTGCCCGAGGCACCGGGCAGAAAGAGCAATTGCGAAGGCGTTGGCACGCGCGAATCTCCGAGGGGGTAGAGAGAGAAACGAAGCACAGGTAAGTCCCGAAGAAACCGATGGTTTCGCGAGAAGTACTGGGGAGGAAGAGAGGATAGACCGAAGCCCCTTTCCGAGGCGAGTTGAACTTGTCTGAGCAGCGGAAAGGGGCTTCGGTCTGTCCTGGAGGAGGGAGAATGAAGCGGGGGGGTACGGCGGGAGAAAATCAGAAGCGCTCAGAAAAGCAAAGCCGCGTCATCCGGCGGGAGTTGCGTCGCATCGGTGGTTGGCAGGATGGCACTATCGCCAAGCAGATTCATGAGCGCAAGCGCGTTACGTTGCCCCTGATCTTCGTAGTTGTTATTGAACACCACATACACGCGGGCGACTTCCTTGGCGATGATGCGAATCGGGTCGATGAGCGCGGCGAGTTCTGCTTCGCGATAGTCGTAATTGAAGCGATCGGAGGCGGCCGTGCTGTCGCGCACGTTCCAAGTTTCGTGATTGCGTCCGTGCAGTCGCAGGACGGCGGCGCGTGACGAGGTGGTTGCCCAAACCGTCGGAATGCTGTTCGTGAAGCCTTGCGGTTCGTCGACGACGGTGTTGACCCAGCCCAGTTCGCGCAGCCATGCGAGCGTGGCGTCGCGATGGGCGTCGTCGAACCAGTGGTGGTGTCGAAACTCCGCAGCCACGCCGTAGCCTGCCATGCGCCCGGCACACATTTCGATGTGCGCGCGACTCGCTTTGTCGCCGGTGAGCCAAGGGGGAAACTGGAAGTGAACCAACCCGAGTTTGCCCGCCAGTGCGAGCGGTGCCAGCGCTTCGAGATAGCGCCGCCAGATCTCCTCTTGCACAGACGCGGGCACGTCCTTGTAATAGACATTCGCACGCGGACCCGCTGGCAGTTCTGCCTGCAAATCCTTGGGGAAGGCGACGCGTGGCGTCTGGTGCCCCGTGAGCAGGCGGAATGCCTTGATGTTGAAAACGAACGGCGGCGGCGTGCGTTCCGCCCAGAGTTGCGCATTGGATCCCGACGGCATCGCGTAATAGCTGCTGTCGACTTCGACCATCGGAAAGCGGCTCGCGTAATAGCGCAGACGCGCTTCGGCCGACGCATGTCCCGGTGGATAAAACCGCTTGCAGGCGATGAGCGACTTATCCGTCCACGATGCCGTGCCCACGTATACGTTGCCGCTCATACGCCCTCCTTCCCTTTCGGGAATTTTGGAAACTCGCCTCACGCCTCACGCCTCACCATCGCAATGCCGCAATGCTGCAATGACGCAATGCCGACCGGGTGTCGCGTTTTGCATCGGTGCAGCGGGCGCTATCGCCCCGTCTCGTGGGGACCGGACTGGGACGATGCCATTGCATACTAGCTTCACATCTGATCCGGCACGAGCTCCCCGCATCGTGCCGTTTGCCGGCCCGCAGCTCACCCTGCGGGCCGTTTTTTCAGATTGCTGGGCATGGCGCCGTCTGACACCCGCTATACCCGCTATTGCATGCGTCGTCGCCGCGCGAGCCGCGCTATCATGACCCGCTCTACCGAAGCCAAGCTTGTCGAGTGCCCGCCATGACCGAAATGACCGAACGCCTGCCCGTCGAATTGCCTAAAGCCTACCGGCTGCTCAACCACGGCCCGACCGTGCTCGTCGGCAGTGCCCATGCGGGGCGTCGCAACGTCATGGCGGCGGCGTGGAACATGCCGCTCGACTTCTCGCCGCCCAAAGTCGCCGTCGTCATCGATCGCAATACCCTGACCCGCGAACTGGTCGAAGCCTCGGGCGAGTTTTCGTTAAACGTGCCGGCGCGCATCATCGCCCGCGAGACCCTCGCCGTCGGCAGCGCCTCCGGGCGCGACACCGATAAATTCGCCGATGGCACCGGCGTTCACGCGTTTGAAGGCAGTCACATTCAGGCACCGCTCATTGGCGGCTGCGTCGCCTGGCTCGAGTGCCGCGTCATCCCCGAGCCGCACAATCAGGATCGCTACGATCTGTTTCTCGGCGAGGTCGTTGCGGCCTGGGCCGATCCGCGCGCGTTTCGCGATGGGCACTGGCAGTTTGCGCCCGGCGCGTCGCGCAGTATTCACTATATCGCCGGCGGCAACTTCTTCGAGACCGGTGAAGCCTTCGAAGTCAAATCATGACCCACAGCGCTCCGACACCGGTGCACGGCGATAACACACGTGCCGCCCATGAACTCTGGCACGGCGAGTTGCTGTCGCCCGCCAATTTGCCAAGCGACGACATGCGCGGCAGAATGGGCGCCACACCCTTCGCGCAGTCGCCGTCGTCAATGCTGCCCGTGACGGAGCTGCTGTCATCCACTCGCTACGCAATGCCTGCCCGTCGCGACATGACTACACCCGGAGCGCATTCACCGCAGCCGCAACCGCTAACGCAAGATTCTCTGCATAGCCTGCTGCCCACGTCATACGCCGCCAACCGCGGCGCGACCGTCGACGAGGCGGCACGTCTGGCCGCCCTGCGCCGCTACGACATTCTCGATTCTTCGCCGGAACCCGCGTTCGATCGCATCGTGCGAATCGCCTCGTACGTGCTCGGCACGCCGATCTCGCTCGTGTCGCTCATCGACGAGACGCGCCAGTGGTTCAAGGCCAAACAAGGCATCGACGCCACCCAGACGCCCCGCTCCATGGCGTTCTGCGCGCACGCCATCCTGAGCGACGACGTGCTCGTGGTGCCCGATGCCCACGCCGACCGGCGCTTCGCCGATAACCCGCTCGTCACCGGCGACCCGCACATTCGCTTCTACGCCGGCGCGCCGTTGCGCACGCCCGAAGGACACCGGCTCGGCACCCTCTGCGTGATCGATCGCCGCCCGCGCACACTCGACGCCGAAATGCGCGGCCTGCTCGCTGATCTGTCGGCGCTCGTGGTCGACGAACTCGAACTGCGCCGCGTCAATCAAGTACTCGGCGACATGGCCATGCGCGACGGCCTGACCGGTGCGCTCAACCGGCGCGCCTTTCTCATGCAGGCCGAACAAGCGTTTGCCAACGCCCGCGCCCAGCGCCGCCGGCTCGCCGTGCTGATGATCGACATCGATCACTTCAAGGCCATCAACGACACTTGGGGACACGCCATCGGCGACCGCGTCATCGTCGAGCTGACGCTGGTGGCGCGCGCCACCCTGCGCAAAGGCACCGTCATGGGACGGCTCGGCGGGGAAGAATTTGCCGTGCTGCTGCCCGAAGCCGACGCGCATCGCGCCATGCAGGCCGCCGACCGGTTACTCTCCGCCATCAGCAACACCAGCGTGCCGGGCGCGACCGGGCCCGTGCGCTTTACCGCGAGTATCGGGGTGGGGAGTCTTAGCCCCGACGACGCCGATTTTGGCGCGGTGCTGCAACGGGCCGACCGCGCGATGTACGCCGCCAAACAGGCCGGCCGCAATCGCGTCGCCATCGTCTGATGCCGGCGGCGCGTGGCGAGCCGCCGCGCCAGCCGCGTCGGCCGCGCCGCCGCAAATTATTGCTTCCTACCTTCCCAATTTCGCTGGAATACGAACCGACACCATGGGCAAAAGCCGACTGGAAGCCTTCAGCGATGGCGTGATCGCCATCATCATCACGATCATGGTGCTCGAGATGAAAGCGCCGCACGGCACCGATCTCGACGAGTTGCTGCCCGTCCTGCCGACTTTTCTGACGTACATCATGAGTTATATCTACGTCGGCATTTACTGGAACAACCACCATCACCTGTTTCATGTGGTGCAGCGCGTCTCCGGCGGCGTGCTGTGGGCCAACCTGCATTTGCTGTTCTGGCTGTCGCTGATTCCGTTCGTCACCCACTGGCTGGGCGAGAACCACCTTACCGCGTGGCCGACGGCGCTCTACGGCGCGGTGCTCTTCATGGCCGCCGTGGCTTATTACATTCTCACGCGCGCCCTGCTGGCCGTGCACGGGGAAGGCGCCAACCTCAAGCTGGCCGCCGCCATTGGCCGGGACGCCAAGGGCAAGCTCTCCGTGCTCGGCTATGCGCTGGCCATCGGCCTCGCGTTCGTGGTACCGGCCGTCTCGCTCGGCCTGTACGCGCTGGTCGCCATCGTCTGGCTCATTCCGGACCGCCGCATCGAGCATGTGATCGAGAGCTGACAAGCTGACTAGCGGACGACCCGAAACTTCCGACAGTCGACGCGCATCGGGTTTTTACGTAGTATCCGGTCCATCATGCAAAACGTTACTTTTGAACTCACTGGCGAATTCATCGCCCTGAACGACCTGCTCAAAGTCGCCGGCGTGGCCGACTCCGGAGGCGCCGGCAAGGCGCTCGTCGCGAGTGGCCTCGTGCGCGTCGATGGCAAGCCCGAATCCCGCAAGACGTGCAAAATCCGCGCCGGGCAGATCGTTTCGCTCGACGGCGTCCGGATCAAGGTGGTCGGCGCCTGAACGGTTGCCGCCTGCCCCCTGAGCCCACGTCCAGCCCAAGCCGCCTCGCACCCAGCCCCCAGCGCGCACGCAAACCGTGCGCTCTCCCGGTTTCTCCCATGTCGGCCTGCCCGCGCAGGTCGCTATACTTGAAAGCGTTTTTGGTGTGCCAGCCCCTGTAACACCCGACAATGTCCGCAGGTCGTCTGAGGAGGCCCTTGCGATGGCCGTGCCCGGTTCACCGTCGTCCACCGCCGGCGCAACACCGACGCCCGGGCGCGATGCGCTGCTCGCAGCGCTCGACCGCTCGCTCGGCATGCTCACCCTCACCCCCGAGGGCAAGATCGTCGACGTCAACGACAAGTTGCTCGGCGTGGTCGGCTACACCCGCGACGAACTGATCGGCCAGCCGCACGCCACGCTGTGCGATGCGGGCGACCCCACCTGCGGCGCCGCGCTGGAGCGTGTGGTCAGCACCGGCCGGGCCCACACCGATCAAGTGCGCCGCCGCCGTCGCGATGGCGGCACCGTCTGGTTCGAAGCCACCTACAACCCCGTGTTCGATCGGGACGGCAAACTCGCCTTCGTGATCAAGCTCGCCGCCGACGTGACCGATCGCGTCGAACGCGAAGCCCAAGACAACGCCCGCCTCCACCTGCTCTCGCTTGGCGTGGACGAGACCGATAACGCCGTACTCATCACCGATGCGCAAGGCGTGGTCTGCTATGTGAATGCGGGCTTCACCCGCATGCTCGGCTACCGTGCCGACGAGGTGGTCGGCAAATCGGGGCATAGCCCGTTCGGCGACGCCCCGGTGGACGAATTCGCCAGCGGTGCGGCCGCCGTCGACGTGCAGCAGGCCCTGACGGGCTGCCTCGTATCGGCCCGCGACGGGCGTAGTTGCCATTGCGAAGTGCTCGTGCGCACGGCGCAAGGCCAGCCGCTCTGGGCGTCGATCGTCACCAACCCGATTCTCGACGCGAACGGCAAGCTCGTGAACGCCGTGGCGCTGTTCACGGACATCACCCAGTCGAAGATTCAGGAAGTGTTGCAGCACAAGGCGCTGGCCGCGATGGTGCGTGACGCGCCACTCGCAGAAGTGCTCATGCTGATTTGCCGCGAGCTGGAGCAGATTGCGCCGGAAGTCATGGCCTCGGTCGTGCGCGTGGACGCCGAAGGCCGGTTGCGGCCGCAAGCTGGCCCGAGCCTGCCCGCGCAGTATCACCAGTTCATCGACGGCATTGCCATCGGCCCGAATGTGGGCACTTGCGGCACGGCCGCCTTTCAGGCGCGGCGCGTCATCGTGACCGACATCGCCCACGACCCGCGCTGGGCCGATTTCCGCGACATGGCGGCGACCTACGGGCTGGCCGCCTCATGGGCCATGCCGATCATCGCCAACGACGGCCGGGTGCTCGGCGTGCTCGCGTTCTATTACCGTACGCCGCGCGGCCCCGATGCCTTGCACGAGCGGCTGGTCGACGTGTGCGTGCATCTGTGCAAACTGGCGTTCGAGCGCGACGAATCGCGCACACGCATTCGTCAGTTGGCGTTCTCCGACAGCCTCACCGGCCTGCCGAATCGCAGCATGCTCGGCGTGCTGGCCGCGCAGGCCATCGCCAGCGCGCACGAGCTGAACACGCGCATGGCGGTGATTTTCCTCGATCTGGATCGCTTCAAGCAGGTCAACGATTCGCTCGGCCATCAGGCCGGCGACGTGCTGCTGCGCACGATTGCGCAGCGCCTGCGCCGGTCGCTGCGCGGTGCGGACATCGTCGCCCGCCTCTCGGGTGACGAGTTCGTGGCCGTGCTCACCGAGTGCGACCCCGAACGGCTCGACGCCGCCATCGAACGCATGCGCAACGCGCTCACCGCGCCCTGTCAGGTCGATGGCGTGACGCTCACCCCGTCGGGCAGCTTCGGTATCAGCCTGTATCCGAATCACGGGCAGGAGTTCGACATCCTGCTCCAGCGCGCGGATATGGCGATGTATCAGGCGAAGATGGCGAGCCCGGGCAGCGTGCGGTTCTATCACGAGGACATGAACATCCATGCGCAGGAGCGCCTTGAGCTGGAAACGGCGATGCGCGATGCGCTGCGGCGCGACACCCTGCGGCTGCATTACCAGCCACAGATCAATCTGCTCGACGAGTCGGTATGCGGCGTGGAAGCGCTCACCCGGTGGGTGCATCCGCAGTACGGCGACGTCTCGCCGACGCGCTTTATCGCGCTGGCCGAGGAATGCGGATTGATTGGCGAGCTGGGCGCGTGGACGCTACGCGAGTCGTGCCGGCAACTGGCGGACTGGCGCCGGCGCGGGGTGGCGATCGGCAACATGTCGGTCAACCTGTCGCCGACCAACTTCCACGATCACGACCTGCCGCGCATGATCGCCGATACGCTCGCCGCCAATGGCCTGCCGCCGACGTGTCTGGCCATCGAAATCACCGAGAACGTGCTGATGGATCACAATCCGAGCACGCGCCGCATCATCGAAGAGGTGCACGCCATGGGCGTGCGGCTGTCGATGGACGATTTCGGCACCGGCTATTCGAGTCTCGGCTATCTGCGCCGCCTGCCGGTCTCGGAACTCAAGCTCGACCGCAGCTTCGTGCACGACGTGACGCGCGACGAAACGGTGCGGGCGCTCACCAATGCCATCATCAGCATCGGCCGTAGTCTGCATCTGACGGTTGTCGCGGAGGGCGTTGAAGACGAAGCCCAGCGCGATCTGCTGATCGCACAGGGCTATCGGGTAGCGCAGGGTTTCTTGTTCTCCCCCGCACTCAGCGCGGAGGACCTCGAGCAGTGGCTGGAACGCTGGGATGCCCGGCGTCGCTCGACCACGGTCACCTCAACCACCGTGACGACCATCGTGCGGCCCTGAGGGCGTTGCGGCAGGCAATCGAAATCAGGGGCTGAAGGCTGCCGGCTTGGGTGAATCAGGGAGCGAGCCCCAATTCCATCTGATGCAGGGCGGTCTCGATTGCCTGACTCTGACGCTCGTTGAGCGAATCGGCCGCAATGCTGGTGTCGTGGCGGTAAATCATCTCTCCGTAGATATCGGCCAGCACACGCGCCGACGGACACAGCGCCCAATGGCTGTCGGCCGCCTGACGGCGGGTCCAGTAGTTGATCGCCTGCTCGATTTCGGCGATGGAATAGTTGGATTTCATCGGAGTTTCGGTCTCGCCGTTGAATGGAATACTGTGATTATATACAGTAATCGCAAGATCAGAGAATCGCCTGAATCGCCTTTTGCAGAGTCCGATTCTCAGGCCCACGTTTCGGAACTGCAACACTTGATGTGCGTTCCGGCGCCGGCGCCTTCTGCCCGGCACTAAAAACTCTATAAAAATCATTGGACTACCACTTCCGGCACGATATTGGCTTATGCCAGACGTGAAGTGCCGGTATTGCATCGTCCGGCACCGCCGATGTTCGTCGATCCAACGCTCGTCCCGACGGAGCCCGCCATGCCGCCGAGCCCTGCCAGACCCCGCCAGACCCGCGCAAGCTGCGGCGCGGTGAATGCTTTTGGGGTCCTTTGCACCCTATGCGCCCTGTGCGTCTTGACTGCCCTGAATGCGCCGCGCGCCCATGCGCAGAGCATCCCGCCGGTCACTGGCGCGCCGGCCGACCCGTTTCACCAACCCTGCGTCGAGATACGCGTGACGCCCAACGGCGGCGGCGCGGCATTGCCGTCAGGTCCGCCACGGGGGCAACGCAAGGCGATCGATCCGTTCAAGCCACGCCAGTCCTTCCAGCCATTCAAGCGCTACGTCGATCTCGATGACCGCTGCGCTAACCTGCCAGAGTTCGCGCCAACACGCGATACCGACACGACCGGCGTTTGGTACGTCAGCATGCCGGTCCACGCGGTCCACGAGGTGCATAAAGCGCACGAACCTCACACCGCGCGTGTTACGGCCACGGCGTCACCCGGCGCTGCCTTGCACACTGTCGTCTCCTGAGCGTCGACCGCCGACGTTTGCTATGCTGCGGCTTTCGCGCGCGAGGCTGATCCGACGCCCGCGCGAGTCCCCGCATTCTCCGGAGCCTCGATGCCCAACGAAACGCCAGATACGCCCCGTCAGACGCAACGCGCACCTGCGGCCACCACTGCGGCCGTCAAGCCGCCGCCGCCCGGCGCCACGCCGCTGGCTTGGATCGGCCTGCTGGCCGCCGCCGCATGGGTGCTGAAGAACCCCAACCCGACGTGGGGCGTCGGCGTGCTGTGCCTGTGCGCGGGCCTGATCTCGTCATTCGGCGCACGCCGCAAGGGCCGCGCCCCATGGCCGGCGTTCTTCACCGGTCTCCTGCCCGTCGGCGTGGCGCTGTTTTTCGCGCTGCTCATGCTGCGTCCGCTCTTCCGTTGATCGACCGACCCCGGGTAAACATGTCGTCGCGAGCCGGCGAATATCGAAAAGTTACCCACAGCTTCTGTGGATAACCCACTGGATAACCCGGCACCACCCACTGAAAAGGCCCGCCGTTCCACGCTGTCAAGAGGATTGCCCGTTTCGGCGTCAGCCTTGAGCAAATTTTTTGCGCTTGACGATTTGCCCCGCATCTGGGCGTCGCTGTCATGGCTTTGACATGCGCTAAACGTGTGTCATACAGGCGTTAGTCTGCCGCGAAAAACCTCGCACCCGCCCCTGTTTTACCCATCATGGGAGGGTTCGCAGCGCCCGCGAATCGGCCTATGATGGAGACAAGCCGCCGCACTTCGCGCTACCTTTGCGGCACGATGGCGGCATGGCTCTTCAGTGACTTCCGGGAGAACGTCTGGTATGACCCAATCCGACAAGCCGTCTGCTGCACCGTCGTCCGCTGCACCATCGTCCCCCTCCCCGGCTACGGCCAATACCGACACGATCAGCGAGGCCGAACGCGTCCATCTGGACGAATTGCTCGCGCACCACTCGGTGACCGAAACGGTCGACCGTGCCTCCGTCATCGATCTCATCAAGGAATTGCGTTCGCCCGACGTGAAAACGCCCGAAGACCGGCAACGGATCGTCGAGCGAAGCCGGTTGTGGCGGGAAGTGTCGAATCGGGACACCGCCATGTCGCTGCTGAATTCGTTGGCGCAAATGGCCCCGATTCTGCTCAATTCGATCCACTGGTAAATTCCAACCGGACCGGCAACGCTACCGACAACGCCCGCCGCATCCCTGCGCGCGGGCGTTTTTGCATTTGATCTGGATTAACTTTCCCACCGGCTGACTTAGGGTGGACAGGAATTCGGCGGGCGCCTGTTTTACAATGCGGGTCGCGTCAGTTCCCTGTTACCTAAACGTCATGACCACCACGCTGGATACCCCGACCGAATTCAAGAGCTGGATCTGCCTGATCTGCGGCTGGATTTACAACGAAGCCGAGGGCGCGCCCGACGACGGCCTCGCCCCCGGCACGCGCTGGGCCGACGTGCCCGCCGACTGGCGCTGCCCGGAGTGCGACGTCTCGAAGGAAGACTTCGCCCTCTCGGAGTTCTGAGCGCTCAGCTTAGTGGTGCCAGCCCCAGCCGCCACGGCCGCCCCAGCCTCGGCCACGCCAGCCGCGGTAGTAACCGCCGCCGTAGTAGCCGCCCACGCCGAGGGTCACCACCGGCGCAGGCGCGACGGCGTATCCCGGCGCGTAGCCGTAATAGTTGTAGTAGTCGGAACCGTAGGCCGTGCCGTACGCCGGGCCGCCATAAGGCACAGCGACGCACCCCGCCATAAGCGTCGCGATTGCCGCGCCGCCAGCCAGCATGAGTAAGCGTTTCACGATGATGTCTCCCGCATGAGCCACTCGGGTCGCGCCGCCGAAATGCGGCGCAACTCTTACTCGTTAGACATGCGGGTTCCCGCAAGATGCACGAGGCGTGCACCCTCTTTGGTTACCAAACGTGACATTGGTAACGGCGCCGGAATACTGAGCTACTCAGCGACTCAGAACACCCAGCAGCGATCGCGTCCGGCGCGCTTAGCGCGATAGAGCGCCATGTCGGCGCGCTCGACCATGTTCATCGGCGAATCGTCATCCTGCCACTCCGTGATACCGAAACTCGCCGAGAAGCGCAGCGGCGGTTCGCTGCCTTCGAGCGACTCGCGCTTGCAACGCTCCCGGATACGATCGGCCACACGCAGCGCATCGCGCTCGCTCGCCCCCGGCAGCAGAATCGCAAACTCCTCGCCGCCGATACGCCCGATCAGATCGTCGCCGCGCAGCGTCGACGAACAGACCAGCACAAAGCGGCACAGCACCTGATCGCCGATGGCGTGCCCGTAGGTATCGTTGATCGACTTGAAGTGATCGAGATCGGCCACGATCAGGCTCATCGGCTCATTCTTGCGCTGCGCCGCCTCCAGCAACTGATCGAAACGGTGGAAGAAATAACGGCGCGTGAGACTGCCGGTCAGTTCGTCGTAGCTCGCCTCGAAGGCCAACTGATTATTCGCGGCCCGCAATTCCTCGTTCGACTGACGCGTCTGCCGGTGCAATGTGCGCTCACGCCAATAAATACGGCCAGCCATCATCAGGATGATCACGCCGCCCAGATACAGCAGAAAGCACAACGCGAAATCCTTCGCGTGCTGGCGGGTCAGACTCTCCCACGCACCGACGTTTTCCACCGCGTAGACGGTCAGGTCGTTGCTCGAACTCGCGCGCGTGGTAATGACGAACGGCTTATGAAACTCGTCGAATTCCGACATCTGGTCCAGCAGTTCCTGCGGTACCCACGCGTTGGCACGGCCCGGGGCGCGCTTGAACGGAAAGATGGGCATGCGCGAGAAATCGTTGCGCTGGTAAAGCGCCTGCCGCTCGGGCTCGGACAACCCGCCGAGTTTGCCATCGAGCATGAAGCGATTTTCGAAGCGCGGATCGTTGGCCATGATGACCACGCCGTTGCCGTCGGTGATGAAGGATTCGCCGTTGGCGACCCAGTGACGCAGGCGCGCAAGCCCGATCTTGGTCATCACCACACCGATGAGGATGCCTTCGCGATACACCGGCGCACTGAAATAGAGGCCGGGCGCCTGATGCTCCCAACCTGCCGCATAGCTTTCGAAACGTGCGCCCAGAATGGCGTTCGTGAAGTACGGCATGCCCGCCGCCGTTTGCCCGACGGGCGACGGTGAATCGCGAAAATTGCTCGCTGCCACGCAGACGCCCCGCGTGTCGATGACCCACACGCGGTCGACGCCGAAATAGCCTTGCGCCGATTGCAGAAAGTCGTTGGCACGCGCCACGACTTCCGGTGCGCTCGTCGGCCCGTTGGCGGGACTCAGCACGTCGCGCAGCAGATCGACTTCAGCCAGTGTCGACGGAATCGCCCGCACCATGGACAGATCCGTGTTGATGGCGTGAATCATGCCGTCGGCCACACGATCGGCCACCGTTTGCTCGGCCGCCACGCTCTGCGCGAGCTTGTCGCCAACCAACGAGGTAGCGGTCCGGTCCGCCGCGACCCAGCAGGCGACCAGCACGCCAACCGCAACGCAGGCGGCATAAAGCCAATGCCGTATCCTCATCCGAAAATCAAACGCTCGTTCTAATATTTATCACTTGTTACGTTGGCAAAGCGGTTCGCCTTAATTGATCGCGCTTCTGTCTTTTCCCCGGACAGAAGTTCTGGTCGCGACCGGCATCCGTTGTGCCGGCAAATACCTGCCAATTCTGGTCTGCGCGTCTAACTCTTTTCCCCGTTCCCGATCCTCGGCTTGTCGCGCCCCGTGCCTCCGGATCCTTGCTGCAAACTATTCTCCACCCCGACAATTGCAGGCTGTTGACAGTCTGCCGTGATGATTCTTGTGGCCTGATTACGGTGGTCTTCTTGCGTCCTGCTTGCGCTCTCTTTATCTGGCGAAGTCCCGCTAATTCTATAGCACTCCGACGGTCTACCAGAACCAAAGACTACCAAAACACCGACTTATTACGAATCCCTATTTAATCTATTAACTAGAAAGCTTCGGCCTTTATCATTTGCGCTTCCTTTATCCGCAAATGCCGAAACGCGCAATTACCGATTCCATCTGTTCGATTTCCACCGGCCGGGAAAACCAGTAGCCCTGAGCCGCCAGCGGGACAAAGTGGCGCAACCATGCCAGTTGCCGTTCGTTCTCCACCCCTTCGACGATCAACTCGATACCCAGCGAGCGCGCGATGTTCACGATGTTCGAAATCATCAGGCACGAGCGCGACGAGTCGGGAATCGATTCGACAAAGGAGCGGTCGACCTTGAGGGTGTCGACAGCAAAGCGTGTCAGATAGGATAACGACGAATACCCGGTGCCGAAGTCGTCAAGCGCAATACGCACGCCGGTACGCTTGAGCTGGTTGATCTTCGACTCGACCAGCGCCGGGTTCTTGACCATCACCGACTCGGTAATCTCCAGCTCCAGACGGTTGGGCCCGATGGCGTATTCGCGCACGTAACGCTCGACCAACTCGCAGATATCGCCGCGCCAGAACTGCACCGACGAAACATTGACCGCAAGGCGCAACGACGCCATCGGCGTGTCGCGCCACGCGGCCAGTTGCCGGCAGGCCTGCGCCAGCGCAAATTCACCGATGGCGACAATCTGCCCCGTCGTCTCCGCCAGCGGGATGAACTCGCCTGCGGCAATCACCCCGCGCTCGGGGTGACGCCACCGAATCAACGCCTCCATGCCGCAAATGCAATCCGACTCGAGCGCGACGATCGGCTGATACGCGAGGAAGAACTCACCGTTGGCGAGCGCTTGCTCCATCTGACGCTCCCACACCACTAACTGGTGCGCCTGATACGTCATCTGCTGTGAGTACACCCTCACGACGCTCTTGCCGGCCTCTTTCGCTGAATACATGGCGAGGTCGGCCTTCTTGATCAGGTCGGCCTCGGTTTCTTCCGGCTTGGACCAGAAGGTCACACCGATACTCGCGTGCAACGCAAACGACGTGCTATCGGCCACCATCGGTGCCTTCAAGGCCGCGAGCAGCAACTCGGCGAGCGGTTCCGCGTGGGTCACCGCGTCGTCGCCCCGCAGCACCACCATGAACTCGTCGCCGGCGAAGCGCGCGAGCAACGCTTCAGGCGGCACGCGCGCGATGAAGCGCTCTGCCACCTGCCGGATGATCTCGTCACCCTGCGCGTGTCCGAGCGTGTCGTTCACGCTCTTAAAGTTATCCAGATCGATATGCAGCAGGGCCACTTTGCCGACGTTGCCAGCGTCGGACAGGTCGTTTCGCAACGACTCCATCAAGGCATAGCGATTGGGCAAACCGGTCAGCGCGTCGTAGGAGATCAAGCGTGTGAGTTGCTGATCGCGGCCGATCAGGCGTTGCATCAGGTAGGCAATAAGCGCGAAAAACACCACCAACGCCACCGAGACAAACGTCGCCATCGTGAGATAGACGCGCTCCACGTGACGATACTCGGCCAGTTCCTCGTCCATCGACAAACCGACCTGCACGGCCAGCGGATAGTCGCCGAGGTGGCGGTAAGCCACCACACGTTCGACGCCGTCGATCGGATCGCGCTGTACACCCGAGTTACGTTGCGCGGCCGGAAATGGTGGCAACTCACCCGTCCCGGTCACCGCCACCCCTGCGCCGGTGCTGCGCGCGAGCAGCGTGCCGTCGTCGGCGATCACGGCGATTTGACCGTACTGTCCGAGCACGGCGTTAGTGTAGAAGTCTGCGGTGAAGTAACTTGGCTCTTGCGAAACGACGACGACCCCGGCGAAGCTGCCATCGGGATTATTCAGACGACGCGTGAATTGCAGCACCCACTTGCGTGACAAGCGGCCAAATACGGGGTGACTGATGAAGAGGTTCTCGCTCGCATTGTCGAGATGCACGCGAAAGTGCTCGCGGTCGGCAATGCTCACGCCGTTGCTGCGACCGGGGATGGTGGCCGCCGTGATGTTGCCTTGGGCATCGGCCAGACTCACGAGCACCATGTGACGGTCGGCAACGATCCCCGCGTCCAGCGTTCCGTTCAGACTGAACTCGCTGCGATGATGTTCGAACTCGTACTTGACGAAACGGGTGATCTGATCGACCTGACGGATCGCACGCAGAGTTTGCTGTTCCAGCGCGTTGGCGACGGTCGACGCCGATGCCGCCGCGTCGCGCAGAATGGCCTTGTGTTCGATGGAGATGCGCCACAGCACCGCTGTCCAAACGAGGACAAGGATCAGGAAACCGAAAATCAGAATCGCGACGATAGAACGATAGGACGTCGTCCAGCGCCCGCGCCTCGCTCCCGTCGTGCTCGGTTCCACCATAGGTCGAGATCCTTTCAGCCATCGCGCCCCCGCCCGATGGTCGATGTTGGCCCGGAATGTTCAGAGGATCCAACGAGCGGTGACTGATATCGCCGCCATGTTTTCCGGCAAGTGTAAGACAATCGGCCCGGCCCTGAAAGCCGTTCCACGTCACTCAATCGGGGGATGTTTATCGCGCACCCGGACACTTGCCATGTCGATTTTGCCACCGGCGCGCGCAACCCCGCCGTAACGGCGTCTCTTATCTCGGATTACGGAGTTTTCGGCGTTTGCCGCATCGGGAGAATCCCGGAGACAGACACGCTGCGGCGAACGCGCAGACGTGGAATTCAGGTCTTGAGCAGATCGATGACCGCTTCGAGCTTGCGGCGCAGATCGTCGACGTCGAGGCCGTTCTCGGCGTCGTCCGTCCCCGCTTCGGAGGCAGCGCGTGCCGCAGCCGCGACCGCATTGCGGGCACCACGCGGCGTATCGGCCTCAAGCCGGTTGCGGGCACCGTTGATGGTGAAACCCTGCTCATAGAGCAGTTCCCGGATACGCCGGATCAGCAGGACTTCATGATGTTGGTAGTACCGTCGATTGCCGCGGCGTTTGACCGGGCGCAGTTGCGTGAACTCCTGCTCCCAGTAGCGCAGCACGTGCGGCTTGACGCCACACAACTCGCTCACTTCACCGATGGTGAAGTAACGCTTGGCGGGAATCGGCGGCAAGGCAACGTGATCCATCGCGGCGTCAGCGTGTTTGAACGACAGTTAGGATACGGCCGCCACAGAAAGCGGCGGCCGGGGACTTACTTGCTCAGTACGCCAGACTCCACCATCGACTTGAGCTTCTGACTGGCGTGGAAGGTCACGACACGACGGGCAGCGATCGGAATCGCTTCGCCCGTCTTCGGGTTGCGGCCCGGACGTTGCGGCTTGTCGCGCAACTGGAAGTTGCCGAAGCCGGAGAGCTTGACGCTGTCACCCGATTCGAGCGCATCGCGGATCGATTCGAAAAACGCTTCGACCATATCCTTGGCCTCGCGCTTGTTCAGACCCACGTGCTCGAACAACAACTCGGCCAGTTCGGCCTTGGTCAGCGTCGGCGCTTCGGTGCCGACTTCGTTCACTTCGCTACGACCCAGCGCGATTCGCTGCGCCGCGAGCATGGCTTCAAATTCACCAGGATTCATTTCGTTCATACGTCCCACGCGATGGCGATGACAGTGCGATAAACCACTCGCAACCAGACTCTACAATGCTTTACGCGCGCAAACGTGCGCCGAACGCGTCTCCAACCCGTTGTACCAACGCAGCGACGGCGCGCTCGACGGTCTCGTCCTGGAGGGTACCCGAGGGGTCTTGCAGAGTAACACGAAACGCCAGGCTTTTGTCTTGCGCGCCAAGCGATCCCGACGCTGCGCCGGCCTTCGGACGGAACTCGTCGAACAGGCGCACAGCCTGCACCACGCTGCACGCCGGGTCGTCCTGACGTGCCGCCAGCATCGCGTCGATCAGCGGCTGCACCGCCTGCGACTGCGACACCACGAGTGCGAGATCTCGCGTGACCGGCGGGAACTTCGAGATCTCCTCGTAGCTCGCCACATCGCGCGCGAACAGGGCGTCCGCTTCGATCTCGAACAGCACCGGTGCGTGCGGCAGGTCGTACTTCTGCTGCCAACGCGGATGCAATTCACCCACAAAGCCGACGCGTTTGCCGTCCACTTCGATGGCGGCGCTACGTCCCGGATGCAACGCCGGATGCTCGGCCTTCACGAAGCGTGCCGTGCGCGGTGCAAGCAGCGCTTCGAGGTCGCCCTTCACGTCGAAGAAGTCGACCTGACGTGATGCGGCGCCCCATTGTTCGTCGAACACCGGACCGTACGCGAGTGCTGCCACGGTCACCGGCTGGCGATAGCCGCCCACCGTCAGTTCGCCCGACGCCACCGTGTTGTCGCGGTGGTACGTGCGGCCGATTTCGAACACGCGAACGCGCGAGGCCTTGCGGTTCAGGTTGTAGCGCGTGGTGGCGATCAGGCTGCCGATGAGCGTGGAACGCATCACGGCGAGGTGGCTCGCGATCGGGTTGAGCAGCTTGATCGGGTTGTCGTTGCCGGCAAAGTCGGCTTCCCACTCCACGTCGACGAAGCTGAAGCCCACCGTCTCGTGATAGTCGCGTGCCGCAATGGCGTGACGCACCGCGTGTTGCGAGCGGCGGCCTTCCTGCGTCGGACGCATGGCGCTTGCCGCGACCGGCGGGTTGGCCGGAATGCGGTCGAAGCCGTAGATGCGTGCGATTTCTTCGATCAGGTCTTCTTCGATTTCGATGTCGAAGCGATACGACGGCGGCGTGACTTCAAAGAGGCCGTCCTTCAGTGCGAACGGCAGACCGAGGCGCGTGAAGATGTCACCCATCTCCTGCTCGCTCACGGGCACGCCCAGAATCTTGACGGCACGGGCCACACGCATCGTCACCGGCTTACGCTCGGGCAGACGGGCGACCTGATCTTCCAACGGGCCAGCCTGACCACCGCAAATCTCGAGCACGAGTTGCGTGGCGCGTTCCAGCGCACGCACGTTGCCGGCGAAGTCGACGCCACGCTCGAAACGGTGCGACGCGTCGCTCGTGAAGTTGTACTTGCGGGCGCGGCCCTGAATGGCTTGCGGGAAGAAGAAGGCACCTTCAAGGAAGATGTTCTGCGTTTCCAGACCGGCCTTGGTCGAGTCGCCACCCATGATGCCGGCCAGCCCGATCGGGCCGCTGGCGTCAGTAATGGCGAGCACGCTCTCGTCGAGCGTGACGGTTTGTTCGTTGAGCAGCTTGAGCGTTTCACCCGCGCGGCCGAAGCGCACGTCGATGCCGCCTTGCAGACGGTTCAGGTCGTACACGTGCAGCGGCTGGCCCAGTTCGAGCATCACGTAGTTGGTGATATCGACCAGTGCCGAGATGCTGCGCTGACCGGCGCGCTCGAGGCGCTCGACCATCCAGCGCGGCGACGGTGCAGCAGCGTTCACGTTGCGGATGATACGGCCGCCGAAACGACCGCAGCCTTCCGGCGAACTGATCTTCACGGGGAACGTGTCGGTGATCGTCGACGGCTGCGCGCCTTGGCCCGGCAGATCCTTCAGCGGGGCCCCGGTGATCGCGGCCACTTCGCGCGCGACGCCGAGCAACGACAGGCAGTCCGCCTTGTTCGGGGTGAGCTTCACGACGAAGACGGTGTCGTCCAGATCGAGATACTCGCGGATGTTCATGCCCACCGGCGCATCTTCCGGCAGGATCATCAGACCGCCATGGTCTTCCGAGAGCTTGAGCTCACGGGCAGAACACAGCATGCCGAAGCTTTGCACGCCGCGCAGCTTGCCGATCTTGATCTGGAACGGGGCCGCGCCGGGTTCTGCCGGCGGCAGTGCCGCACCAACCGTGGCGCACGGCACTTTGATGCCCGGGGCAACGTTGGGCGCGCCGCACACGATGGTGAGCGTCTCGCCGGTGCCGGCATCCACCTGACACACATTCAGGCGGTCGGCATCCGGGTGACGGGCCACTTCGAGCACCTTGGCCACCACGACGCCGGTAAACGGCGGCGCGACAGGGTCGGCTTCCTCGACTTCGAGCCCGGACATCGTCAGGGCGTGCGCCAACGCGTCGGTCGACAGATCTGGGTCGACCAGGGTACGCAGCCACGATTCAGAGAATTGCATGGATCAGTTCGCTCGCAGTTAAGTCTTCACATCCGAGAGCCCGGCGGCAGCGGCTTGGCGCGCCAGCACAGGGCCGTCGACATCAATTACATGAATTGGCGCAGGAAGCGCAGGTCGTTCTCGTAGAACAGACGCAGGTCCTGCACGCCATAGCGCAGCATCGTCAGACGCTCGAGGCCCGAGCCAAATGCGAAACCGATGTAGCGCTCCGGGTCGAGCCCCATGTTGCGCACCACGCTCGGATGCACTTGCCCCGAACCCGAAATCTCCAGCCACTTGCCGGCGTTCTTGCCGGTTTCGAACTGCATGTCGATCTCGGCAGACGGTTCCGTGAACGGGAAGTACGACGGGCGGAAGCGCACCTGAATGTCGTCGCGCTCGAAGAATTTGCGCAGAAAATCGGTGTACACGCCCTTCAGATCGGCAAAGCTGATGTCTTCGGCAATCCACAGGCCTTCGACCTGATGGAACATCGGCGAGTGCGTGGCATCGGAGTCGACGCGATAGGTACGCCCCGGGGCGATGACCTTGATCGGTGGCTTGTTCATGCGCGCGTAACGCACCTGCATCGGGCTGGTGTGCGTGCGCAGCAGCAACGGCTTGCCGGCGTCGTCGTTACCTTCGACATAGAAGGTGTCCTGCATCGAACGGGCCGGGTGGTTCTCCGGGCTGTTCAGGGCAGTGAAGTTGAACCAGTCGGTTTCGATCTCGGGGCCGTCGGCCACGTCGAACCCGATGGAACGGAAAATCTGTTCAACGCGCTCCCAGGTATTGAGCACGGGGTGCAGGCTACCGGCACCCAGACCACGCCCGGGCAGCGTCACGTCGATGGCCTCGGCGGACAAGCGCGCATCGAGCAGCGCATCGGCCATGGCCTGACGGCGCGCCTGCAAGGCGCCTTCGATCTGTTGCTTGGCCGCGTTGATCCGTGCGCCTTCGCTCTTGCGGGCTTCGGGATCGAGCTTGCCGAGGCCTTTGAGCAACTCGGTCAATTGGCCGGTCTTGCCAAGAAAGCGGGCTTTCTCGTTTTCCAGCGCGGCGGCGTCGGGAGCGGCGGCGAACGCACGCTGCGCTTCGCTGACGATAAGTTCCAGATCCATATGCTACAGGCTCAAGTTAGGCGGACGAATGGCCGCATGTACATGCAAAAAAGCAGTCGAAAAACAAAAGGGGGCTCCGATGAGAGCCCCCTCCTGGCGAATGGCGCGCGGTAAAACGCGCTATACGCTAACTACAGCTTAGGCTGCGACGGCGGCTTTCACCTGGGCGACAACCGCGGCAAATGCCGGCTTGTCGTTGATGGCCATGTCGGACAGCACCTTACGGTCGAGTTCGATCGAGGCCTTCTTCAGACCAGCGATAAACACGCTGTAGGTCATACCGTGCTGACGCACACCTGCATTGATACGCGCAATCCACAAGGCGCGGAACACGCGCTTCTTGTTACGGCGATCGCGATAGGCGTATTGCCCAGCGCGCATGACCGCTTGCTTAGCGATGCGGAAGACGTTATTGCGGCGGCCGCGGAAACCCTTGGCTGCTGCGATGACTTTCTTATGGCGGGCCCGTGCAGTGACCCCACGTTTGACTCGAGGCATATTTCTCTCCTATCTAAGTCGGGGTTTAAGCGAAGGGCAGCATTGCGCGTACGGAGTTCATATCGGAATCATGAACGCCGACGGCACCGCGCAGGTGACGCTTATTCTTGGTGGACTTCTTCGTCAAAATGTGACGCTTGAAAGCCTGACCACGCTTAACGGTACCGCCCGGACGCACGCGAAAGCGCTTCTTGGCACCGCTCTTGGTTTTCATCTTAGGCATGAAAAACTCCGAGGTTTTTAACATGATCACAGGTGTGACGCCAAAATCGCGCCCCTTGTAGAACCCGGGATCACTTGTGTTCAGGGCCTGACTGCACCCTGTATCGCTACTGCGGCCCTCTCGGGTCGCAGTGCAATTCTTTACTGCCCGGCAGTGTCAATCGACACCGCCACGGCTTATTTCTTCTTCGGCGCGATGACCATGATCATCTGACGGCCTTCCATCTTCGGCATCTGTTCCGGCTGACCGAACTCTTCGAGGTCGGACTTCAGACGTTCCAGCATACGAGCGCCGATTTCCTGGTGAGCCATCTCACGGCCGCGGAAACGCAGCGTGATCTTGGTCTTATCGCCGTCTTCGAGGAACCGCTTCAGATTGCGCAACTTGACGTTGTAGTCGCCGTCGTCAGTGCCAGGCCGGAATTTGACTTCCTTGATCTGGACAATCTTCTGCTTCAGCTTGTTCTCGTGCGCCTTCTTCTGTTCCGAATACTTGAACTTGCCGTAGTCCATCAGACGGCACACCGGCGGCTGCGCCGTCGGTGCGATTTCCACCAGATCGACATCAGCCTCTTCGGACAGACGGAAAGCTTCGGCCAGTTTCATGATGCCGAGAGCCTCGCCATCAACGCCAGTTAGACGCACTTCAGGCGCGGTGATTTCGCCATTAATGCGATGCGACTTATCGGTAGCGATGTTGCTATTCCTCGAAAAAAGTCAAAAATTTAGCCGCGCTGTCCGACAGGCGTTATTGGAACGATGCGCATTCTTGCGCAAGACGTTCGATGAGCGCGTCAACGGGCATCACACCCAGATCCACGCCGCCACGGGCACGCACGGCTACCGTATTCGCCTCTTGCTCTTTGTCCCCCACTACCACGAGATAGGGAACTTTCTGCAACGAGTGCTCGCGTATTTTATAGCTAATTTTCTCGTTGCGCAAATCGGCCCGGGCCCTAAGCCCTTGTTCTTGCAACTTTTTCGTCACTTCGAGTGCGTAATCGGCCGTTTTTTCGGACACATTCATCACGATCAGCTGCTCCGGCGCCAGCCAGGCGGGCATTGCACCAGCATGGTGCTCGATCAAAATACCGATGAAACGCTCTAACGAACCCAAAATGGCACGGTGAAGCATAACCGGGCGTTTGCGGCTGTTGTCTTCCGCCACGTACTCGGCATCCAGACGCTCCGGCATCGAGAAATCGACCTGCATCGTGCCGCACTGCCACTGACGGCCGAGCGCATCCTTGAGCGTGTACTCGATCTTCGGACCGTAGAACGCGCCATCGCCCTCGGCGATCACGAATTCGCAGCCCGAACGGCGCAGCGATTCCATCAGCGCGAATTCGGCCTTGTCCCAGTTTTCGTCGGAACCGACACGATGCTCAGGGCGCGTTGCGACCTTGTAGATCATGTCCGAGAAGCCAAAATCCTTGTACACGGCGTGCAGCAAGGCCGTGTAGTTCACGCACTCGTCGAGAATCTGGTCTTCCGTACAGAAGATGTGACCGTCGTCCTGCGTGAAGCCGCGCACGCGCATCAGGCCGTGCAAGCCGCCCGACGGCTCGTTGCGGTGGCACTGACCGAATTCACCGTAGCGCAGCGGCAGATCGCGATAGCTGTGCAGCGACGAGTTGAAAATCAGCACATGGCCCGGACAGTTCATCGGCTTGAGCGCGTAAGAGCGGTTCTCCGATTCCGTCGTGAACATGTTGTCTTTGTAGTTCTGCCAGTGGCCCGACTTCTCCCACAGTGAACGGTCGAGAATCTGCGGACCCTTCACTTCCTGGTAACCGTTGTTACGGTAGACGCGGCGCATGTACTGCTCGATCTGCTGCCAGAGCGTCCAGCCCTTCGGGTGCCAGAAGACGAGGCCCGGCGCCTCTTCCTGCATGTGGTAGAGGTCCAGCGCCTTGCCGAGCTTGCGGTGATCGCGCTTTTCGGCCTCTTCGAGCATGTGCAGGTACGCTTCCTGATCTTCCTTCTTCGTCCAGGCCGTACCGTAGATGCGCTGCAACTGCTCGTTCTTCGCGTCGCCGCGCCAGTAGGCGCCGGCCACCTTCATCAGCTTGAAGACTTTGAGCTTGCCCGTGGACGGCACGTGCGGGCCGCGGCAAAGATCGACGAACTTGCCTTCGCGGTACAGACCGATTTCGTCCGTCGCGGGGATCGATTCGATGATCTCGGCCTTGTACTTCTCGCCCATCGACAGGAACAGACGCACGGCGTCGTCACGCGAGAGCACTTCGCGCGTGACCGGCTCGTCCTTCTTGGCGAGCTCGTGCATCTTCTTCTCGATGGCTTCGAGGTCTTCCGGCGTGAACGGGCGGTGGAAGGCGAAGTCGTAGTAGAAGCCGTTCTCGATGACCGGGCCGATCGTGACCTGCGCCTCGGGGAACAACTCCTTGACGGCGTATGCCAGCAAGTGAGCCGTCGAGTGACGAATGACGTCGAGACCGTCGGCGTCCTTGTCCGTGACGATTGCCAGATTTACGTCGCGATCGATCAGATAGGACGTATCGACGAGCTTACCGTCGACGCGACCGGCGAGAGCCGCCTTGGCCAGACCCGTGCCGATCGAGCCGGCGACCTGGGCCACCGTCAGCGGGGCTTCGTACTGGCGTTGCGAACCGTCAGGCAAACGTACCGAAATCATGTCGCACTCCCATGCGCTAAAACGTCACGCGCGGCCCACGCCACGCGGCAAAACCACGAAAAAAAACGGCCTCGACTGTCGTCGAGGCCGTCTCTTCATTCCTTGCATCCAGACGAAAAACACCCTCGACTAACGTCGTACCTTCACCACTGTGAAAGTTCGGGCCGTTTTCAACATGAGTGTTTTCTTCCAGCGTCTGTGTCTGCGGGGTCTCGCGGACTGTAATGCTTCAAAATTCGTTGGTAGGCTCGATTGGACTCGAACCAACGACCCCCACCATGTCAAGGTGGTGCTCTAACCAGCTGAGCTACGAGCCTATTGCAAGAGAACGAGATTCTAGCAAGATTTCCGCACATCGCCAAGCGATTATTGTGCCTGATCACCAAAAACCGCGTCGGGCGGGGCTTTCCGGCAGCTTCCTTGCGCAGAAACCGCGCCACCGTTCAGCCCTCCCCGCCCGGTTTTGTCCCGCTTTTGCCGTGCGTGCGTCTGGCGTTGCCCGCCTATCGGCGCCGGGACGACACGACGCCCGTCACCCCGGTGAGTTGCGCCAGCGCCCGCTGCAACTGGCCGCCATCGCGCACTTCGACGGTGAATTGCATGAACGCCTGCGCCCCCTTCGACTGGGTGCTCACGCCCGTGACATTGAGCTTCTCGCGAGAAAACACTTCCGAGATGTCGCGCAGCAGCCCTTGACGGTCGGTCGCCTCGATCTGAATATCGACCGGATATGCCGCTACGCCACGGCCCTCAAGCACGTCGCCCGACCAAGCAGTCTGAATCACGCGCTCCGGCGCACGCGCCTTCATCGCCTGAAAACTCGTGCAGTCCTGCCGGTGGATCGATACGCCCTTGCCGCGTGTGACGAACCCCACGATCGGATCGGGCGGCGCCGGACGGCAGCATTTGGCCAGTTGCGTGAGCAAGGCGCCCACACCGACCACCAGCACGCCGCTCTTCGCGCCCTGCGCAACGCTCGTATCCAGACTCTTCTTGGCAACGAGCGTATCTTCATCACGCGGATCCGGCCCGGGCAGGTTGCCCGACAGCGCCTGCTCGACGTGACGCAGACTGAACTCGTCTTTCGCCACCGACGCGTACAGGTCGTCCGGCGTCTTGAAGCCCAGCCGCGCCGCCAGTTCTTCCAGATTGACCGACGTCTTGCCTTCGCGCTGCAAGGTCTTGTCGATCAGCGCTCGTCCGTGCGAAATCGTCTCTTCGAGATCGATCGTGTTGAACCACTGGCGCACCTTCTGCCGCGCCCGATGGCTCTGCAAATACCCCAACTGCGGATTGAGCCAGTCGCGCGACGGCCCACCCTGCTTGACCGTCACGATCTCGACCGTCTGGCCGTTTTGCAGTCCGGTGTTGAGCGGCACCATCGCGCCGTCGACCCGCGCGCCACGGCAGCGATGCCCCAGCTCCGAATGCAGGTGATACGCGAAGTCGATCGGTGTGGCGCCCTGCGGCAACGAAATCACGCGCGCCTGCGGCGTCAGCACATAAATGTGGTCGTCGATGGTCGCGCGCTTGAGCTGCTCCCACGGCTGCGCAGCCCCTTCGGCGCCCACCGTGTCTGCAACATCGTCTTTCCACGCCAGCAACTGCCGCAGCCACGCAATCTTCTCGTCGTAAGCGTCGCCCGCCGAAAACGCGCCGCCATACCCGCGCTGCCCCGCTTCCTTGTAACGCCAGTGCGCGGCGATGCCGTACTCGGCAAAGTGGTGCATCTCGTGCGTGCGGATCTGCACCTCGAACGCCCGGCCGTCGTCGCCGATGACCACGGTATGCAGCGACTTGTAGCCATTGGGCTTGGGCCGCGAGATGTAATCGTCGAACTCTTTCGGAATGGGCTGCCACAGGTTATGGACAATGCCCAGCACCGTGTAGCAATCCTTGATGTCGTCCACGATCACACGAAACGCGCGCACGTCGTAAAGCTCAGCGAAGTCGACGGCTTTGCCGCGCATCTTCTTCCAGATACTGAAGATGTGCTTCGGCCGGCCGGACACTTCGGCCTTGACACCAGCGCGTGCCAGTTCGTCCTGCAACCGCTCGATCGCCCCTTCGATGAAGGTCTGCCGCTCGACACGCTTCTCTTCGAGCAACTTGGCGATCTGCTTGTACGTCACCGGCTCGAGAAAGCGGAACGCCAGGTCTTCCAGCTCCCACTTCAGTTGCCAGATCCCGAGACGGTTTGCCAGCGGCGCGTAGATTTCGAGGACTTCGTGGGGCATGTCCTCCGGCGGCGCCTTCTTCTGCGCGGCATACCAGCGCAGCGATTGCAACCGCGACGCCAGCCGGATCATCACGACGCGAATGTCCTGCGCGAACGCGAGCAGCATCTTACGCAAGGCTTCCACCTGCGACTTGCGTTCATCGGAGGCATCGCGGTCGCGTCCGTCCGACGGCATGGCGTGTGCCGCCAGCGAGCCTGCGCCCGAGAGACGCTGCAACTTACGGACGTCGATGACCAGCGCGCAGACTTCGGCACCGAACTTCTGCGTCAGCGTCGTTTGGGTATCGGAGAGAAATTCGCCCGCGCAGAAAAGCGCTGCGGCCTGATGTGTCGCCTCGTCCACGCGCAACGTGTCGAGAATGGCGAGCATGCCGCGCGCATGCGCCATGACCGGCTCGCCGGACGAGAGGACGTTCTCGCCGCACAGCACGCCGGCAAACGCGAGGGCGTCGTCGAGCGTCGCGGGCAATGCAGCAGGCAATGACGCGGGCGGCGATGCGTCGCCCACGCCCGCCGTGGCACTCGTCGGATTCTTGGAATTCGTCGAGTTCGTGGCAGCGGGCGTCGGCGCTTGATGTTGGGTCATGTCGTTACGCGGGGCAGCGAGTGCCCCTCAGGGTACGGATCGTGCACTCAGCTTTCGCGCTGCGCGGCCACGACCACAATTTCAACGAGCATTGCGGGGTCGGCCAAGGCCGCCTCGACCGTCGCGCGCGGCGGCGCATTGCCGGCCGGCACCCAGTCGTCCCACACCTGATTCATTTCACCGAAGTGCTTCATGTCGGAGATAAAAATCTGACACGAGAGAATCAGGGTCTTGTCGCTGTTAGCCTCGGCGAGCAGGCGATCAATGTGGGCGAGTACCTGACGCGTCTGACCCGCCATGTCCTGCGTGCGGTCGTCGGGCGTCTGACCAGCCAGATAGACGGTGCCGTTATGCACAGCCATATCCGACCAGCGCTTTTCGACGTAGAAACGTTGTACTGCCATGATGTAAGACTCCTCGTGTTCTTCTAAGACTTCGGACCCACCACCGTCTGGCGCGCATCGGCGCCAATTCAGTCGGCGTATCCGTCAAAAAACCGGCGTGCGATCTGAATCTGATCGTCATGCACGAAAGTGGGCGCGTGACCCACGCCGGGAATTTCTACGGCACGCGCATGTTGTGCGTGTGCCAGCATTTGTTCAAGCGTTGTACGCGAGAGCAGATCGGACTGCTCGCCGCGCACGATCAACGTGCGGCCCGGGAACGCCGCGAGCGACGCCCAGAGCATCGCCTCACCAGCGGCAATCGCCTCAGCCGGGATCGCCGAAAACGCGGCACCGATCGCCGGGTCGTAGCGAAGCACGTAGCCGTCGCCGTCCGCCTTGAGCAATGGCTCGCTCAGCGCGCGCCACTCCTCTCGCGTGTGCGGCCCAAACGACGACGAGATCGACCAGAGATAATCGACCGCTTCGTCGATCGACGCGAATCGTTTCGGGATACCGACGTACTGACCGATGCGCACCAGCGACGATGCATCGATATGCGGGCCCACATCGTTGAGCACCATATTGCGAATGGGCGAGTCGGGCAAACCCGCCAGCCCCATCCCGATCAGTCCGCCCATCGACGTGCCGAACCAGTCGACCGTCGCAACGCCAAGACGCGCAATCAGCGTGACCATGTCGGAGGCGTACTGCGGCACGACGTAGCCTGCCGCGTTGCGCAACCAGTCTGATTGACCGCGCCCGACGACGTCGGGACATACGACACGATAGTCGTCGGCAAACGCACGCGCCATCGCGTCAAAATCGCGGCCGCAACGCGTCAGTCCATGCACGCACACCAACACGCGCGGGTTCTCGGGGTCGCCCCACTCGGCATACGCCATGCGGTGCAGACCGGAAGGGCTCAGACACTGAACGCTCGACAGACGTGGCACGTGGTTCGCGTGGTTCGCGTGGTTCGACATGGCAGACTCGTCGGATCGATGTGGATCGGTAGGGATCGTATAGATCGGTATTCAGCCCGAATTCTACCGCGCTTGCAGCGAACCGTAAGCTAGAATGGGTCGACTCATGGGCCGCACACAGGCCGCATATGGCTTCAGTCGCGGCGGCTCGCGGCAACTTTCACACGCAATATGCCAACGGAGACGACGTAATGCTGAAAGGAAAGATCGCCCTCGTGACCGGCTCGACCAGCGGTATTGGACTGGGGATGGCACAGGCGCTCGCGGCACAAGGGGCCACGCTGATCGCGAACGGATTCGGTGATGCCGACGCTGCCCGCAAGGCCATTGCCGAGGCCGCCGCCAAGGCCGGCCACGGTGATGTGAAAGTCGGTTACCACGGTGCCGACATGAGCCGCGCCAGCGAGATCGAAGCGATGATGCAATACGCCGAAGCCGAATTCGGCGGCGTCGACATTCTCGTGAACAATGCAGGCATTCAGCACGTGGCCGAAGTTCAGGATTTTCCGACGGACAAATGGGACGCGATCATCGCGATCAATCTGACGTCGGCCTTCCACACCACGCGCCTCGCGCTGCCGAAGATGCGTGCGCGCAACTGGGGCCGCATCATTAACATCGCCTCGGTGCACGGTCTGGTCGGCTCGGCCGGTAAGTCGGCCTACGTTGCCGCCAAGCACGGCATCGTCGGCCTGACGAAAGTCACGGCACTCGAAAACGCGCAAAGCGGCGTGACGGCCAACGCGATTTGCCCGGGGTTCGTGCTCACACCCCTCGTGCAGAAGCAGATCGACGATCGCGCGGCGCGCGAACACCTGTCGAGCGACGACGCCAAACGCTCGCTGTTGGGCGAGAAGCAACCGTCGGGCGAATTCGTCACGCCCGATCAGCTCGGCGCGCTCGCCGTGTTTCTTTGCAGCGATGCCGGTGCGCAAGTGCGCGGTGTCGCGTGGAATATGGATGGCGGCTGGGTCGCGCAGTAATCGCGATCTGAGCGGCGCCGGGCAGCGCCGGGCAGCGCCGGGCACTTTCGAGCAGCACCGGCAGCGGTGCGACAAAACAAAACGGGCGGGGATATCCCCGCCCGTTTTGCCTTCCATCGACAACCGGGTTCAACGGCCCGGCTGCCCTCAGCGCATTAACTTTTCAGTAACGTTTCAGCAACGTTTCAGTAACGCTTCAGCCCTCAGACAGCGCTCGTATCGAGCGGTGCGCCGGTCTTCTGCGAAATTTCTTCCTTCGTCACGCCCGTTGCCAGCTCGACGACCTTGAGGCCGTCCGGCGTCACGTCGATCACACCGAGATCGGTGATGATGCGATTGACCACGCCCACGCCTGTGAGCGGCAGATCGCACGCCTTCAGAATCTTGTGCGCATCGCCCTTGGCCACGTGCTCCATGAGCACGATCACGCGGCCGACACCGGCCACGAGATCCATCGCGCCGCCCATGCCCTTGATCATCTTGCCCGGGATCATCCAGTTCGCCAGATCGCCCTTCTCGCTGACCTGCATCGCCCCGAGGATCGCCAGATTGATGTGACCGCCGCGAATCATTGCAAACGAGTCGGCCGACGAGAAGATCGACGAACCCGCAAGCGTCGTCACCGTCTGCTTGCCGGCGTTGATCATGTCGGCGTCGACTTCGTCTTCGGTCGGGAACGGGCCGATGCCCAGCAGGCCGTTTTCCGATTGCAGCCAGACTTCCATGCCGTCCGGCACATGGTTGGCCACCAACGTCGGCAAGCCGATGCCGAGGTTTACGTAAAAGCCGTCTTCAAGCTCACGCGCAGCGCGCGCCGCCATTTCATCACGATTCCATGCCATGGTTATCTCCTTGATCTCGGCGCTTACTTGGCACGTACCGTGCGCTGTTCGATGCGTTTTTCCGGCGTCTTGTTCAGCACGATGCGCTGAACGAAGATGCCTGCCAGGTGCACGTCATCCGGATCGATGGCGCCGGTCTCGACCAGCTCTTCGACTTCCACAATCGTGACTTTTCCGGCCATGGCGGCCATCGGGTTGAAGTTGCGCGCCGTGCGATGGAACACGAGGTTACCGGCGCGGTCGGCCTTAGCGGCCTTGATGAGCGCGACGTCGGCGCGCAGCGAGCGCTCCATGACGTAGGTTTCGCCGTCGAATTCGCGCGTTTCCTTGCCTTCGGCGACGACCGTGCCCACACCGGTCTTGGTGAAGAATGCCGGGATACCGGCACCGCCGGCACGCAGCTTTTCGGCGAGCGTGCCTTGCGGCGTGAATTCAAGTTCGAGTTCGCCGGCCAGATACTGGCGCTCGAACTCCTTGTTCTCACCGACGTACGACGAGATCATTTTCTTGATCTGACGCGTCTCGAGCAGCAGGCCGAGGCCGAAACCGTCGACGCCCGCGTTGTTGCTGATACAGGTGAGCCCCTTCGTACCCGAGTCGCGCAGCGCAGCGATCAGGGCCTCCGGAATGCCACACAGGCCGAAGCCGCCGACGGCGAGCGTTTGCCCGTCTGCGACGACACCGGCGAGCGCCTCCTTGGCGCTGGCGAATACCTTGTTCATCGTTTGTCCCTTTCCCTCGGTTGAGAATTGAAATTATGCCGCGCGCTTGCGCGTTGCGTGGCTCGCGCTGCCCGAACCCACCTTGCGGCCACGCGTCTCATGCAATCATAGAGCTTACGGTGCCGTGCAAATGGGGCACAATACGTGAAATTACATATCTTCCCGCGTGCCGGGCCGCTGCACACGGCGCGCCGGCGCACGGACCGCCCCGATCAGCCCCCTGCTCCGCCCAGCCCCCATGCCGACGTTCGACTACCAGACAGCCTTTCATATTGCCCCGGTGGGTCTGGTCATCTCGCGCCAGCGGATCATCGAAGACTGCAATCGCCAGCTTGGCAAAATCTTCGGTTATGCGCACGAAGCGCTGATCGGCCAGTCGTTTCAGGTGCTGTACCCCTCCCCGAAAGAGTTCGAACGCATTGGCGAGCGCATTCCGCCGATCATGAGTTCGCAGGGCGTATATTCCGACGAGCGCATCATGCGCCGGGGGAACGGCGAACTGTTCTGGTGCCACGTGACGGGGCGCTCGCTCGATGTGAACGATCCCCATGCGGCCGGCCTCTGGACCTTCGAGGACATGTCGGCCACGCGCCGCGTCGCCGTCGCCCTCACCGCACGCGAGCGAGAAATTGCCGCACAGCTGGTGCAAGGCAAGACCAGCAAGCAGATCGGCAAGATTCTCGAAATCAGCCCGCGCACGGTCGATATCTACCGCGCGCGCCTGATGCAGAAATACGGCGCGGGCACCGCCACCGAACTGGTTCAACGGCTGCTCGGTGATTGAGCTGCTGAGCGACTGAACCTCCCAGCCACGCCCGCGCCCCTGCGCGGGCTTACGCCACCAATGCGCGAATCGATGCCGGCAGCGGCACCGACTTCTCTTCCAGATAGTTCACCCACACGATCTTTGCGCCGCCTTCAGCCGCGATCACGTCGGGCGCATCGGCGCGGCGAAGTTCGAAGCGGGTGTCCACGCTCGTGCGTCCCGGCTCGCCGATGAACATCCGGCAATCGATGTCGCCCGGGTAACGCAGTTGCTTCAGGAACGTCATGTGCGCATTGATGATGACCGGGCCCTCGCCCGCCGAGCGCTCTTCCGCGGCGATGTCGAGCGTCTCCAGCCAACTGATCCGCACCTGCTCCATATAGCGGAAATAGACGGTGTTGTTGACGTGACCGAACGCATCCATATCGCCCCAGCGAATCGGCATGCTCATGCGAAAGACTTCCTTGTATTGCGACGACACTGCGAATTCTCCATGGTGAAAAGACAACGCCCCGCCGACGGTCGGCAGGGCGTCATGGAGACAAAGTGTAGCGCGTTGGCCCAGTGGCCGTGCACTAGCGGCGTAGGGGTTCTGCTCGGTTGGTCGCAACCTCGTCGCCTTTCACCGCAGCTTCGGCCCGCTCCACCAGATCGCGCCCGACGAGCACCTTCCACTTCGTGTAGACGGGGCGCGTCGCGTCGATGAACCGCTGGCGTTGGTCGGGCGTGAGCCGTGTCACCTTCACGCCGCGCGTCTCCAGGTCTTCCCACATCGCGCGCCCGGAGCTGAGCAGGTCTTCCCGCGCGAGGGTGATTTCGAAGCGAGCGGCTTCCATGGCGGCGTCGCGTACGATGTCGCGGTCCTGCGCCGACCAGCTATCCCACACCTGCCGGTTGACCACGAAGACAATTGGGTCGGCCACGTAATCCCACACCGTGACGTAACGCTGTCCGACCGTGTCGAGGCGGACATTGTTATAGATCGTCATCGGATTTTCCTGCCCGTCGATCTTGCGCGAGCGCAGCGCACGAATTGCGTCATTCCACGTCATCTGAGTGGGATACGCCCCGAGCGCCGTGAAAATATCGTTGAACAGCAACGAGCCGACCACGCGAAAACGCAAGCCGCGCATGTCGTCGGGCGAGCGAATCGGGCGGCGCGAATTGGTCAGTTGCCGGAAGCCGTTTTCGCCCCACGCCAGCGGCACGACGCCCTGCTCCTCGACGCGGCGGAACAGTTCGCGGCCCACGTCGCCATGCGTGAGGGCATCGAGCGAGCGATATCCCTTGAGCAGGAACGGCAGCGAAAACACATTGAATTCGGGAATGGCCGACGACCAGTTGATCGTCGACCCGACGGCCATGTCGATCACGCCCTGCCGCAGCGCCGAGAATTCACGCGTCTGGTCGCCACCGACCAGCGCCGCCCCGGGGTGCAGTTTGATATTGATGCGCCCGTGCGTGCGCTCCCGGACCATATCGGCCCAGAGTTGCGTGCCTTTGCCCCAAGGCGTGCCCGCATCGGGCACGATCGACAGCGTGTATTCGGGCTTGTAGGTTTGAGCGGCAACGGGCAATGCCGTTGCGGCGAGGGCAAGCGCGACTCCGATGAGCCCCCGCCAGCCTGGATTACGCATGGTGTCCTCGAGACGATTCGGGTTCCGACGTCTGGCGCACCCTGAAGCGCGACGTCCTTCACAACCCCGTGTGCATCGACGAATTATGCGCCCGCCCCCCGCACACTGACTGCTTCGGACAATCCCCGATTGCCGCATTGCAGCGAGCCTGCGCAATCGGGGACCCACCTTGCAGCATGCGGCCAATTCACGTCATTCAGCCCACGGCCAGACCATCGTCGATGGTCATGATCGAGCCGTTGATGAAACGAGAATCGTCCGATGCCAGCAGCAGAATCAGCCCGTCGAGATCGCTCGGCTCGCCGACGCGCTGGCGCGGCAACATCTGAATGAGCTTGCGCCCGGCTTCGGTCTGCCAGTGGTCGTGATTGATTTCGGTGTCGATATAACCCGGGCACAGCGCGTTCACATTGATATTGAAACGGCCCCATTCGAGTGCCATCGCACGCGTCATGTGGATGACGGCGGCCTTGCTCACGCAATACACACCGAGCATCGGGATCGCGCGCTGCCCGGCGACCGACGCCACATTAATGATCCGATGCTGGCGCTGCGGGTCGCCCTTGGCGCGTCGAAGCATCCGTTTCGCCACTTCCTGCGCCACGAAGAACGCGCCGCGCGTGTTGGTGTCGAGCACGTAGTCGTATTCCTGCGGCGTGACGTCGACCAGCTTCTGCTGTGTGGAAACCCCGGAATTGTTGATGAGAATGTCGATGGCGCCCGCTTCGGTCTCGGCATGCGCCACGCCCGCGCGGATGCTGTCGTAATCGGTCACATCGAGCGGTACCACGTGGGCCGCCCCGCCCAGCGCCTCGATTTCAGCGCGCAACTCCTTGAGCCGTTCCACCCGGCGGCTGGCCAGCACGACCTTTGCCCCGGCCTGCGCGAGCACCTTGGCAAACTGCATGCCGAGCCCGCTCGACGCGCCAGTGACCAAGGCCACCTTCCCTTCCAGATTCAGCGAACGCCCCATCCTGATCTCCCTCGCGCCCGGACGCGCATTGAATAACGACAGTGCCGCATAGCCCGCCGCTAGAGCTTCTTACCTAGCAAACCGAACGATCGTGCTATTAATATGCGGTTGCGAGGTGTTCCCCATTCCCGGAAAATGGCCGCACCCACGAATTCTAACGTTTATAACAGGAGCATCAATGGATCCCAAGCTGCTCGAGCAGTACGGCCCGAGGGAATCGATGGAGTATGACGTCGTCATTGTTGGCGGCGGTCCGGCCGGTCTGTCCACGGCCATCCGTCTGAAGCAGCGCGCACAGGAAGCCGGCAAGGAAATTTCCGTTTGTGTGTTGGAAAAAGGCTCGGAAATCGGCGCTCACATCCTGTCCGGTGCCGTCATGGATCCGCAGGCGCTCACCGAACTCATCCCCGACTGGAAGGAACGCGGCGCGCCGCTCGACACCCCCGTCAGCGAAGACCGTTTCCTGTTTCTGACGGAAACGGGCGCGACCTCCACGCCGTCGTGGCTGCTGCCGGCCTGCTTCCAGAACCATGGCAACTACGTCATCAGCCTCGGCAATGTCGTGCGCTGGCTGGGCCAGCAGGCCGAAGCGCTGGGCGTCGAAATTTTCCCGGGCTTTGCCGCCGCCGAAGTGCTCTACGACGAGAACGGCGCCGTGATGGGCGTTGCCACCGGCAACATGGGCGTGGGCAAGGACGGCGAGCCGACCGAGAACTTCCAGCTCGGCATGGAATTGCACGCCAAGTACACGATCTTCTCGGAAGGCGCGCGCGGCAGCCTCGGCCGCCAGTTGATGCGCAAGTTCAATCTGGACGACGGCCGCGATCCGCAGGCCTATGGTCTGGGTATTAAAGAACTGTGGGAAATCGATCCGGCTAAGCACAAGGAAGGTCTGGTCGTGCACACGGCCGGCTGGCCGCTCAATTCGCACACCTACGGCGGCTCGTTCCTGTACCACCTGCCGAACAATCAGGTCGCCGTCGGCTTTATCGTCGGTCTCGATTACAGCAACCCGTATCTGTCGCCGTTCGAAGAATTCCAGCGCTACAAGACGCACCCGTCGATTCGCCACTTCCTCGAAGGCGGCAAGCGCGTGTCGTATGGCGCGCGCGCGATCACGGCCGGCGGCCTGCTCTCGCTGCCCAAGCTCGTCTTCAAGGGCGGTGCACTGGTCGGCTGCGAAGCCGGCTTCCTGAACGCCAGCCGCATCAAGGGCAGCCACGCCGCCATCAAGACCGGCATGATGGCCGCCGATGCGGCCTTCGACGCACTCACGGCTGAGCGTCAGCGCGATGAGCTGAGCGCCTATCCGGTGGCGTTCGAACAATCGTGGCTGTTCGAGGAGCTGAACAAGGCGCGCAACTTCAAGCAGTGGTTCAAGAAGGGCCTGACGGTCGCGACGCTGATGACCGGCATCGAGCAGAAACTGCTGGGCGGCAAGATGCCGTGGACGATCCATCGCAAGAAGGCCGACCACGAATGTCTGCTGCCGGCCGCGCAGTGCCAGCCGATCGTCTATCCGAAGCCGGACGGCAAGCTCACGTTCGATCGCCTGTCGTCGGTGTTCATCTCCAACACCAATCACGAAGAGAACCAGCCGGCTCACCTCACGCTCAAGGATCCGAGCGTGCCGGTCGGCATCAACCTCTCGGAATACGCCGGACCGGAGCAGCGTTATTGCCCGGCCGGGGTGTATGAGTTCGTGAAGAACGACGACGATTCGGAACGTCTGCAAATCAACGCGCAGAACTGCGTGCATTGCAAGACGTGCGACATCAAGGACCCGACGCAGAACATCGTGTGGGTCACGCCGGAAGGTGGCGGCGGGCCGAACTATCCGAACATGTAATTCCCGACAGCCGCCGGTTCGCCCGGCGGTTTGTCATTTCGCGGGGCACTTCGCGAACGCTCGCTGAATGTCGCGGACCCTCGCTCGATTCACGCCAAAGGCAAGGAGGCTTCATGCCACGAACTTCCCCAACTTCGCTGTTTTCCCGTCGTTCGGTTGCGATCTCAGGCGCCGCGCTTGCGGGTGCATTGTTGATTGCCAGCCCGGCGGTGCAGGCAAAGACCGTGAGCTATCTCTGCGAGAACGGCCACGTCGCTGTCGTGGTCTACGACGATCACAATCTCGGCGGTGACGTCACGCTGTACTGGTCAGGCAAACGCGAAGTGCTCAAACCTGCGCGCGCCGCGAGCGGTGAGAAGCATGTCGGGCGAACACTGATCTGGTGGAGCAAGGGGCCGGAAGGCACGCTCTACACGGCGAAGGGCGAGCAGCCGATCACGCAGTGCAAGGAATAGGCCGGTAACGGTCGGTAGCGGTCGGTAGAAATGAAAAACGCCAGACAGATTTGTCTGGCGTTTTTTTATGCAGCCTGCAAGCTTTGCGAACGGTCAGCGCCGCCGCAAACGTGCCGCAAATTTACTCCGGTGCGTGCGAAGCAATCACCGGCGTGCCGACATGAACGTCGCCACATTGCGCACGATGACGCAGTGCGTGGTCGATCAGCACCAAGGCCAGCAGCGCTTCTGCAATCGGCGTGGCGCGAATGCCAACGCAAGGGTCGTGGCGTCCGAACGTTTCGACCGTCGCCGCATCGCCGGCCTTGTCGATCGAACGACGCGGTGTGCGAATGCTCGAGGTCGGCTTGATGGCGATAGAAACGTCGACATCCTGTCCGGTGGAGATACCGCCCAGAATCCCGCCGGCGTTGTTGCCGACGAAGCCTTCCGGCGTCAGTTCGTCGCCGTGCTCCGAGCCCTTCTGCGTCACGCTGCGGAAACCCGCACCGATCTCGACGCCCTTCACGGCGTTGAGGCCCATCATCGCGTGTGCGATGTCGGCATCGAGGCGATCGAACAGCGGCTCGCCCAAGCCCACCGGCACCCCCGTCGCGACCACTCGCAGCTTCGCGCCAACGGAGTCCCCTGCTTTACGCAGGTCGTCCATATACGCTTCGAGTTGCGGCACGACCTCGGCATTCGCGGCGAAGAACGGGTTTTGCGACACTTGCGACCAATCGGTCTGCGGCACTTCAATGTCGCCGAGTTGCGTCATGCAGCCGTGAATTTGCACACCATAGCGCTCGGTCAGCCACTTCTTGGCGACGGCGCCCGCCGCCACCACCGGTGCCGTCAGACGCGCTGACGACCGGCCGCCGCCGCGATAATCGCGCACGCCATATTTCTGCCAGTAGGTGTAGTCGGCGTGGCCGGGACGGAAGGTCTCGACGATGTTGCCGTAGTCCTTGCTGCGTTGATCCGTATTACGGATGAGCAAGGCAATGGGGGTGCCCGTCGTCACGCCCTCGAAGACGCCGGAGAGAATCTCGACGGCATCGGGTTCGTTGCGCTGTGTGACGTGGCGCGACGTGCCGGGGCGGCGGCGATCCAGTTCGACCTGAATGTCGGCTTCCGTGAGCGCCATTCCCGGCGGGCAGCCGTCGATGACGCAGCCGATGGCCGGGCCATGCGATTCGCCGAAAGTGGTGACGGTAAACAGGGTTCCAAGCGTATTGCCAGACATACGGGGATCAGGTTCGGGTGAGACGGGAAGGCCCTATTATGCCAGCGATCCCGCCCCGCCGCGCTCAGACTGGCCAAGGGCCTCGCAATTCAAGGACACGCTCGCGCAGTACCTCAGGGGTCGCCTGCACGGCCGTCACCGGTTCGCCGATCACCAGTTCCAGCCGGTTGAGGATGCCGCGCTTGAACGGACGCGTCATTGCCGCGCCGCCATGCTTCGAGAAGAAGCTGCCCCACAGCCCGCGAAGCGCCATGGGCACGACCGGCACCGGCGAACGATCGAGAATACGCCGCACCCCTTGCCGGAACGCCTGCAACTCGCCGGACGCGGTGAGTTTGCCCTCCGGGAAAATACAGACCACTTCCCCCGCATCGAGCGCCTGCGCAATAGCTTCGTAAGCGCGCGTCAGACCTTGCGCATCTTCGTGCGCAGGCGCAATCGGAATCGCCTTGACCGTCCGGAAGAACCACGACAGCACCGGGATGCGGAAAATCCGGTGATCCATCACGAAGCGCACCGGCCGCCGAATGGAAGCCCCGATCACCACGGCATCAGCGAAGCTCACGTGATTGCACACCAGCACGCACGGCCCCTCGTCGGGAATACGCTCGGCGCCTTTGACGTCGATGCGATACACCGTGTGCAGCAGCAGCCACATCACAAACCGGATCAGAAACTCCGGCAACAGTGCGTAGAGATACACGGCCACCAACGCGTTAAGAATCCCGGTCACGAGATACAACTGGTCGATGGTGAACCCGGCGCGCGTCAGCGCCATGGCCATCAGCGACGACACGACCATGAACAGTGCATTGAGGATGTTGTTGGCGGCGATGATCCGTGCACGGTGCGACGGCGCGCTACGGCTCTGAATCAAGGCGTAGAGCGGCACGCTGTAGAAGCCGCCGAACATCGCGAGCAGGAACAGATCGGCCAGAATGCGCCAGTGACCCGGCTGGGCGAGAAACTGTCCGACGGTCTGCAAGGTCGCGCCCGGCACACCGCCGCGACTCGCAAAGTACAGATCCACGGCGAAGACGGTCATGCCGATCGAGCCGAACGGCACAAGCCCGATTTCCACCTTGCCGCCCGACAAGCGCTCGCACAACATCGAGCCGACCCCGATACCCACCGAGAACATCGCGAGCAACAGCGTCACGACATTCGGGTTGGCCCCCAGCACGTCGCGCGAGAAATTGAAGAACGACGCGAGAAACGTCGCCCCCAGAAACCACAGCCACGAAATGCCCAGCAGGCTCAGGAACACCGCACGATCGCTGCGGGCGATGCGCAGGTTGCGCCACGTTTCCGTGATCGGATTCCAGTTGATGCGCAGATCCGGCTGCGCCGCCGGCGTCGACGGCACCCAAGTGGAAACGAGCCGCCCGAGCAGCGCCAGCGTGACGCACACGCCACCGAGCCACGGCAACGCCGACGCCCCGACACCGGCAATCTCACCGCCGATGATCGTGCCGATCAAGATCGCCACGAACGTGCCCATCTCGACCAGCCCGTTGCCCCCCACCAGTTCGTGGTTACCGAGATGCTGCGGCAGATAGGCGTACTTCACCGGCCCGAACAGCGTCGAGTGCAACCCCATCAGGAACGTGCAGACGTAGAGCAGCGGCGCGCTCGCCCAGAGAAAGCCGGCCGCACCCACGACCATGATGGCGATCTCCAGCGTCTTGACGAAGCGGATCAGGCGCGCCTTGTCCCACTTGTCGGCGATCTGACCGCTCGTGGCGGAAAACAGCAGGAACGGCGCAATGAAGATGGCAGAAATCAGGAACGCGGCCGTCTTGCCGTCAACATTCTGGAAGAGTGTCGCGTGATACGTCACGAGCGACGTGAACGCGATCTTGAACACGTTGTCGTTCATCGCGCCCAGGAACTGGGTCCAGAAAAACGGCGCGAAACGACGCTCTCTCAATAACCGGGATTGGTGGCCCTCGCCGCGCACCCCGCGCTGGCTCGGTTGGCTCACTTGGTGCTTTCCGCTTCCTCGGCCGGCCAGTCGCGAATGTAGGCCTTGAGCATACGATTCTCGAACGACTGCTCTTCGACGACGGCACGCGCCACATCGTAGAACGAAATCACGCCCATCAACGTGCGGCTGTCCATCACCGGCAGATAGCGCGCGTGACGCTCCAGCATCATGCGGCGCACTTCGTTGACGTCCGTTTCAGGCGTGCAGGTGAGCGGGTGATCGTCCATCACCTTGCGGATGGTCGACGTACCGACGGTGCCGCCGTTCTTGCTGATCGTATTGATGATTTCGCGGAACGTGAGCATGCCCACCAGATCGCCGAACTCCATCACGACCAGCGAGCCGATATCGTGCTCCGCCATCGTGTCGACGGCTTCGGCCAGCGACGTTTCCGGGGTCACGGTGAAAAGGGTGTTGCCCTTTACCTTCAGGATGTCAGACACACGCATGGCACACACTCCTCTTTGCTTGACGCAGGCGGCGGTTTCGGAACGCTGCCGAAGACCACCGCCGGACTTCGAAATTTCGAAAATTCAAAAGTCCGAATGGCGACGCGAATCACCGGCAGGTCTGCCAGCGTCTCCGCACTGAATTGTAATTAGTTGAAGTGATGCTATCGGAAAGCGTTCCAAAAGGAAAGGCACGATGGGCCGTCCATCGCCGTGTGGCGCGGGTTTTCGGCCGATTCTGCCCCCTCGCTCGGACAACACCCGATGCGCCGGCTCGGACGGCACCGCAATTTCCCTGAGTCCCCCACGAATGCCTGTCGGTGCGCACGAAGGTGGTGCTAGGATTGCCGTATACGTCAAGTGATCACGCCGCAGACATGACATTTCAGTGTCGTTGGCGCGTCATTGATCTTGCTGCCGACGTTCTCGCTCATTTTCCCGTTGTTCCTTCTTGTGCTACGAGGCCATCACCGATATGTCCGTACCGCATTTCGACACGCTTGCCCTGCATGCCGGGGCCGCCCCCGACCCCACCACGGGGGCGCGCGCCACGCCGATCTACCAGACCACGTCGTTCGTGTTTACCGATTCGGATCAGGCCGCCGCACTCTTCAATATGGAGCGTGCCGGGCACGTCTACTCGCGCATTTCGAACCCGACGAACGCGGTGTTCGAAGAGCGCATGGCCGCACTCGAAAACGGCGTGGGGGCCATTGCCACCGCCAGCGGTCAGGCAGCGCTGCATCTGGCGATTGCCACGTTAATGGGCGCGGGCGCGCACATCGTGGCGTCGAGCGCGTTGTACGGCGGCTCGCACAACCTGCTGCACTACACGCTGCGCCGTTTCGGCATCGAAACCACGTTCGTGCGTCCCGGCGACCTCGACGGCTGGCGTGCAGCCGTACGGCCCGAGACGCGCCTCTTCTTCGGTGAGACGCTCGGCAACCCGGGGCTCGACGTGCTCGACATTCCAAATGTCGCGCAAATTGCCCACGACGCGGGCGTGCCGCTGATGGTGGACAGCACGTTCACCACGCCATGGCTCATCAAGCCGTTCGATCACGGTGCAGACCTCGTGTATCACTCCGCCACCAAGTTTCTCGGCGGACACGGCACGACGATCGGCGGCGTGCTGATCGACGGCGGCACGTTCGACTTTGAGGCGAGCGGCAAATTTCCCGAACTGACGGAACCTTACGACGGCTTTCACGGCATGGTGTTTGCTGAAGAAAGCTCCGTCGCCCCGTTCCTGCTTCGCGCACGCCGCGAGGGGCTGCGCGACTTCGGCGCGTGTCTGCATCCGCAGGCGGCGTGGCAGTTGCTGCAAGGCATCGAGACGCTGCCGCTGCGCATGGCCCGGCACGTCGACAACGCGCGCCGGGTGGTCGAGTTTCTGGCCGGGCACGAAGCCGTGGCGTCCGTCGCCTACCCCGAACTGCCCACGCACCCGGATCACGCGCTCGCCAAACAGTTGTTGCCGCGCGGCGCGGGGGCCGTGTTCAGCTTCAATCTGAAAGGCGACCGGGAAGCCGGGCGCCGTTTCATCGAATCGTTGCAGTTGTTCTCGCATCTGGCCAACGTCGGCGACGCGCGCTCGCTCGTCATCCATCCCGCATCGACCACCCACTTCCGTATGGACGCGGCTGCGCTTGCGGCGGCCGGTATTGGCGAAGGCACCGTGCGCCTGTCGATCGGGCTGGAAGATCCGGACGATCTGATTCAAGACCTCAAGCGCGGCCTGAAGGCATCGACCAAACGATAACGGGGACACGATTCATGAACTTCAACGTCGCGGGCAACACCGTCTACGCGTACACCGCAGGCAAATCGATTCAGCCGTCGCAGCCGACGGTCGTCTTTCTGCACGGCGCCCAGCATGATCACAGCGTATGGGGGCTGCAAAGCCGATATCTCGCGAATCACGGCATGAACGTGCTCGCACTCGACCTGCCCGGCCACCACCGCAGCGGCGGTGCGCCGCTCACGAGCATCGGCGCACTGGCCGATTGGGTGGTCGCCGTACTGGATGCGGCGGGTGTCGCCACCGCCGCGTGGGTCGGCCACAGCATGGGCTCGCTGATTGCGCTCGACGCGGCTGCGCGTCATCCGGCGCGCGTGTCGAAAATCGCGCTGGTCGGCACGGCCTATCCGATGAAAGTCTCCGACACGCTGCTGGACGCCGCCGCACACCGCGAGCCGGAAGCGATTGCCCTCGTCAACGAGTGGTCGCACAGCACGATGGCCGCGAAGCCCTCCGCGCCCGGGCCGGGTTTCTGGACGTGGGGCGGCAACCAGCGGCTGATGGAGCGCGTAGCGAAACGGAATCCGGGCGAAAAGGTGTTTCTGACCGACTTCGAAGCCTGCAATGGCTACGAGCGGGGTTGGGACGCGGCCGCTCAGGTGAAGTGCCCGGTACTGGCCGTGCTCGGGCAGCGCGATCAGATGACGCCCCCGCGCGCCGCGAAGGCACTGCTCGACGCCCTGCGTGAAGGCGGCGCCCCCGTGACGGTTCAGACCGTCAACGCAGGGCACGCCATCATGACGGAACAGCCGGATGCGCTGCTCGATGCCCTCGTGCAATTCATGCGACACTGAGCGCGACACTGAGCGCGACACCCAGTGCGTCAACTCGCAAAGGAGGCCGGTCATGCGAGATTCCCACGACACCGCACCCGTGTTTCAGCGGTTTGCGGATTTCTACCCGTTTTATCTGGGCGAACACCGTAACGCCACCTGCCGCCGACTGCACTTCGTCGGCTCGTGGGGCGTGATTGCGTGTGTGCTGGTGTTTGCATTCACCGGCAACGTCTGGTGGCTACCGGCGGCCGTCGTGTGCGGCTATGCGTTTGCGTGGGTCGGCCACTTCTTTTTCGAAAAGAACCGGCCGGCCACGTTTCGCCACCCGCTCTACAGCCTGCTGGGCGACTGGGTGATGTTCCGCGATATCTGCCTCGGGCGCATCAAGCTCTAGCGCTCCGGCCGTCGCGGCCCTCGCTGCCTTCGCTGCCTTCGCTCCCGGCACTGTTATCGCTGCCGTCGCTTCGTTCGTTGTTTTCGGCACCATCAGGCCCAGCCGCCGAGTCGTCGGCCAGCGGGACTTCGCGCGGCAGCGCGTCGATGAGCGGCACGTCCCATTTGCCCTCACGCAGAATCTCGGCCACATGCGCCCCATCGAGCGCGTGACGCTCCATCTGCCGGGCCAATTCCTCCACGTTCAGCGCGAATTTGGCGACCAGCGGGGACAGCGTTGCCGTCTGCGGGTTCGCCAGCAGCAGCCAGCGCTCGGCAGGCGGTTGCATCATCAGGCGGCCGACCCAGCCCATCCGTTCGAGCCGCAAAAGCAGCTCATTGGCATGGTCGAGACTCGTGCGCATGGCGCGGGCCAGTTCCACCGTCGTGCGGCCGTTCTTGCCGGATTCGCGATCTTCATTGAGCAAATGGATGAGCGTGAGGCCATCGAGCAGATCGCTGCCGGGAAAGCGCGGGTACTGAAAATGCCCCAGCCGCAGTGCCGGCAGAACGGAGGCGATGGTTGCGCCCAGCAGCGCCACCAGCCACGACAGATAGATCCACAACAGGAAGATCGGCACCGCCGCAAACGCGCCATAGACCGCCGTGTACGTCGGAAACTGGCGGATATACAAACCGAAACCGCGCTTGGTCAGGTCGAGCGCCACCGCAGCCACCACACCACCGGCAAGCGCATCGCGCCAGTCGACTTTGCAGTTGGGCATGTACAGATACATCAACATGAACGCCACCGCGGTCAACGCTGGCGGAATCAGGCTGAGCAGCGAGGCGACGGCGGGCGGCAGCGTAGTGACCAGCGACATCGACTGCGTGAAGATGTACGAACTGATCGACAGGCTCACCCCGAACAGCAGCGGCCCGAGCGTGAGCAGGCTCCAGTAGATGAGCAGCCGCTGCGCGAGCGGACGCGGGCGCGGCACGCGCCAGATCACGTTGAACGCGGACTCGACGGTCATCAACGTGAGCACGGCCGTCACCAGCAAACCGATCAGGCCGAACGCAGTGAGGCTCGTGGCCTTGGACGCAAACTGATTGAGATAGCCGAAAATTTGCGCGTTGACGCTCTCCGGCATCAGATGCTCGATCAGAAAGCCCTGTAGCGAATCGCGAAACGATTTGAAAATCGGGAACGCCGTGAACAGTGCGAACGTCACGGCAAAGAGCGGCACGATGGAGAGGATCGACGTGAACGTGAGGCTACCCGCAACCTGGGGAATCCGGTCGTCCTGAGCACGCGCAAGCGCGTATTTCAGCAGTTGGCGAACGTTGTTCCAGTTGATGCGGGACAGCTTGATCAAATCGGGCTCCTGAATACGGACAGAGAAACAGCAGAGGAACGGCAGCAGAACAAAAACAGAACAACCGAGGACCTACCGGAAAGCAAGACCACGCAAGGACAAGCGGCACGGTATTCGCGTAGGAACGCCCTATAATACCCGCACTTTTTGCTGGGTTTTCACTCGATACGCACGCTTCATGACCGAAATTCTCGTCTTGTACTACAGCCGTCACGGCACGACCGCTCAACTCGCGCAGTGCATCGCCGCCGGCATCGACAGCGTGCCCGGCGCGCAAGCCCGCGTACGCACGGTGCCCGCCGTCTCGACGGTGTGTGAAGCCAGCGCCCCCGATATTCCCGACAGCGGCCCGCCGTACGTCGAACTGCGCGACCTCGAAGAATGCGCCGGTCTGGCGCTCGGCTCGCCCACGCGCTTCGGCAACATGGCCGCCGCGCTGAAGTATTTCCTCGATGGCACGACGCCGCAGTGGCTCTCCGGCGCACTCTCGGGCAAGCCCGCGTGTGTGTTCACGTCGTCGGCGAGCCTGCATGGCGGTCAGGAAAGTACGTTGCTGTCGATGATGATTCCGCTGTTGCATCACGGCATGCTGCTGATGGGCCTGCCCTACACGGAACCCGCATTGTCGAGCACGCGCACGGGCGGATCGCCTTATGGCGCGACGCACTTCGCGCATGACGGCAACCCGCTCTCGGCGGACGAACGCCAGTTGGCATCGGCCCTCGGCGCGCGTCTCGCACGGGCAGCACTCAAGCTGGCAGAATGACGTTCTTTGCGTGACGACGCGGGGAACGCCCATTCAGAGGCGCCGCACGCCACACATCACTCCATGCATTAGCCGTAGTAGTTAAGGCAACCGAGACAGCCCATGACTGCAACACCGCCCGAGTCTGAATCGATCGATCAGCGTAACGAGCCTGCCACGCAAGCAACGTCGGCAACATCTGCCACGCCCCATGCGTCTGGCTCGACCGGTGCGGCCACGGCAGCGGCACCTGCCGCATCGGCAGCCGCGTCCGCATCCAGCACGCTACGGCGCGTCAGCATCGCCAGCCTGCTCGCATTGATCGCCCTCTCGGTCGCGTGGGAGCTCTGGCTCGCGCCATTGCGTCCGGGCGGGTCGTGGCTGGTGCTCAAGGCGCTGTTGCTGTTGCTGCCGTTGCGCGGTGTGCTGCGCGGCAATCTGTACACGCTGCAATGGTCGAGCATGTTCATCCTGCTGTTTCTCGCCGAAGGCGTGGTGCGCGGCATGACCGATACCGGTCCGTCGGTACCGCTCGCGTGGATCGAAACGGCGTTATCGGCCGTGTTCTTCTTCGCCACCGTCTTTTATCTGCGCCCGTTCAAGCGCGCCGCGAAGGCTCGCGGTCAGCAGGCACCGGCAACGCGTCAGCCGCAATGAACGACACCGCATTCCTCACCGCCTGTATCGATCTGCTCGGCCGCGATCACGTGTTGCGTGACGACGCCGACGTCGCCCCGTATCTGATCGACCAACGCAAACGTTATGTAGGCCGTGCGCTCGCCGTGCTGCGCCCTGCCGACGCCATGCAGACGGCTGCGCTCGTGCGGTTGTGCGCGACGCACGGCGTGTCGATGGTGCCGCAGGGGGGCAACACGGGGCTCGCGGGCGGCGCAACACCGGATGCGAGCGGGCGGCAAGTGGTCATCAGCCTGCGACGGCTGGACCGCATTCGTCAGGTAGACGCCGACAACATGACGCTCACGGCCGAAGCCGGTTGCCTGCTTGCGAATGTGCAGGCCGCCGCGACAGCGGCGCAGCGCCTGTTCCCGCTGAGCCTCGCGGCCGAAGGCAGTTGCACGATCGGCGGCAATCTGGCGACGAACGCGGGCGGCACGGCGGTGCTGCGTTACGGCAATGCGCGTGAGTTGTGTCTCGGTCTGGAAGTGGTCACGCCACAAGGCGAATTGTGGGATGGCCTGCGCGGCCTGCGTAAGGACAACACCGGCTACGATCTGCGCGATCTGTTCATTGGCGCGGAAGGCACGCTCGGCCTGATTACTGCCGCGACGCTGAAGCTCTACGCACAACCCGCTGCACGCATGACGGCCCTCGCCGCGCTCGACAGCCCGGCGCAGGCACTGGCGCTGCTCAACCTCGCGCAATCGATGGCGGGGCCGCTGCTCACGGGCTTCGAGCTGATGTCGGATTTCTGTCTGCGTCTCGTCGCGCAGGTCTTCCCGCAGCAGCGTTATCCGTTTGCCGAAGCGCATCCGCAAGCGGTGCTACTCGAACTCTCCGACAACGAGAGCGAAGCGCACGCCCGCGATTTGCTGGAGCGCCTGCTCACCGCCGCCATCGAGCGCGGTGTCGTGCGCGACGCCGTCGTCGCGGCCAGCCTCGCGCAGTCGAATGCGCTCTGGCACCTTCGCGAGAGCATTCCGCTCGCGCAGTCGGCCACGGGGCTGAACATCAAGCACGACATTGCGGTGCCGGTGTCGCAGGTCCCCGCATTCCTCGCGGCAACCGACCCGATCGTGCAAAAGATCGCGCCGGGTGCACGCATGGTGACGTTCGGGCACCTTGGCGACGGCAATCTGCACTACAACGTGATGGCACCGGATGGCGTCGATCCGTCAACCTTCCTGCGCGACTTCCAAACGCCGGTCACGTCGGCGGTACACGACAGCGTGCACGCCCATCGCGGCACGATCAGCGCGGAACACGGACTCGGGCAGTTCAAGCGCGACGCCTCGGCACACTACAAATCCCCCGTGGAACTCGCGCTGATGCGCCAACTGAAGGCGGCATTCGACCCGCTCGGCCTGATGAACCCGGGCAAGGTGCTGCCGGACTGACGTGCCGGCTGGCTGACGGACCTCAGCGGTTTTTAGTCGAAAAACCCCGTTTTCCGTAAAAATATCGTCAATTTCGCGACAAAACGCCGCGAAATCGCGCCACTTTCTTTACAGAAGTGCGATAAAAACCTAAAATCACGTCTTTCCAATAACGACGGAGTTTTCCGTGGGCAGTTGCTCTAGTAGCACGCAAGCGTCGGCAATGACCGACGAGGCGTTGGCCCGGTAACCCGCAGTCGTCCTCCGACTGCCGCTGCCGGCCCCCAATGTCGCAGCGGTAGTGCATCGATCGCACCGATTTCATCGGCAGCGATCACGTTTTACAGCACCCCCACCGCAGTTCAGCTATCACCGGATGCGCTCGCGCACCCGGGTACGACACGCTTGATGCGCGTGTTGGCTCGCCAGCTCAGCGGCAGCAAACACACGCAGACCTAGCCTGTCGACGCTTGCGTAGCCTTCACGTGTTTCTGCATCCGCAGCATTGTCATGCGCGCGGGCCTAAGGCCTGCACGCGTGCGCTGCGGGCATAAGGGAAACACGCCGCCAAGCCCCGGCATCCGCCGTCTCAGGCCCGCTATCCCGATATCAGGCCTTTGATTCAGGAGGACCCATGACGCTGCAAATGCTCATCCCCACGCTGTTCGGCCGCCATCGCGCCCGTACGCCCGCCACGCCAGTCACCGCGACGACTTCGCCGCAATACCGGCTGGTCGTGCTCACCCTCGCCTCGAAGGCCAGCGCCATCGACGTCAAGGTGCGCACCGCCCTTCAAACCCATCAACTCAAGCTGGAAACCGCCGCGCGCGCCGACCGCTCCGGCGGCTATCTGCTCGAACTCGACTACGTCCTGCGTTGCGAACGCAGCCAACGCGCCGCACTGGTCCACCTTGTGTCCACCCTCGGCGACACGCCCGGTGTTCGCGCCATTCGCTGGGAAACCGCGCCGAATGACACGGTTCGCTAACGTCTGATTAAAACCTCCCCACAAGGCCGACCGAAGCCCCTTTCCGCTGCTCAGACAAGTTCAACTCGCCTCGGAAAGGGGCTCCGGTCATCCTTCGCACCCCCGCTGGTGCTTCCCACGACACCCTCTGGCCTCCACGCCCTTCTTCCCTCCTAGCGTCGCGTATTCCCACATTGCCTCCGGACACTCAAACCTGTACGTTCACGTATAGGTTGTGTTACGATGCGTCATTCTCGATCGGAGGCAAAGCCATGCCCGCAGATCCCACCGAACACGCATCACCCAACGACGACGCCCTGCTGACGGTCAGCCAAGCCGCGACGGCACTCGGCGTCACGGCGCGCACGCTGAAGTACTACGAGGAACTGAATCTCGTCGTGCCCGCCCGCAGCGAAGGCCGCTACCGGATGTACACGCAAGCCGACCTCGCGACCTTCGGCCGCATTCTCCGCATGCGCTCGCTCGGCTTCTCGATCGCCGCCATCACAGAAATGCTCAAACGTCCCATGCGCTTGGTCGAAGCCGGCAAGTCGCGCATGAACGACGAAGACCTCCAAGTCGTGCGCGACGCCCTCCATTCGCAACTCGAAACGCTGCGCGAACGCACCGCGCAAGTCCGGCGCGAACTGCGGGAAGCCGAAAAAATGGAAGCGCAAATCACCCACGACCTTCAATACATCGACCAACGGCTTCAAGGCGTTCCCGCCGACGAGTTACTTGCTGAACGGGCAGCCCGGCTGCGCAAACCGTAATCCTCCTCGCCCGTCATGACCTCTGCCAATCCGCCCACCGGTTCCGCCGCTGCACCGCCGCCCCGCGCCCCCGCGCCGGGCGGTGCCAGTGGCACCAGTGGCACCGGCTCGCGGCGCCCCATCCGCGCGGAAGCCTATCGCTACGCGCTGGGCCTCATCCCGGGGCTCGAATTCTTCGAGAACGCGCTGCTGGTCTACTTTGCGGTCTACGTCTCAGGCGGCGTCGACGCCTCGCCCAAAGAGTTCGTCTGGATGACGACGGCCTACGGCATCGCCTCGGTGCTTGCCATCCTCAAACAACAATGGTTTGTGGAGCGCATCGGCTACCGGCGCTATCTCACGGCCTCACTGCTGCTCTACGCGTGCGGCGCGGTACTCGCTGGAACGAGCGAGAGCGTCACGCAACTCGTGATCGCCCGGGCCTGCCAAGGCTTCTGCGCGGGCAGTTGGATGAGCTCCTGCCGGATCCTCGCGCAAGTCAGTGTGCCCCCTGAGCGTCGCGGCAAAACGGTGCAGACGTTCGCCCTGCTGCTATTCACTGGCTCGGCCGCCGCCCCACTCATCGGCGGCATGCTGGTCTCGGCGTACACGTGGCGCACGCTGTTCCTGTGCACGGCGCCACCCGCCGTGCTGCTCGCCGCGCTGGCATGGTTCGCGATTCCCGATGTCGGCCGCTTGCGGGATCGCGCCACCGGCGGCAGCTACCCCTTCGCCCCGTTCATGGCGTTCGCGCTCGCGATGGGCGCGTTTCAGGTGGTGCTTCAGGAGATGCGTTACACGCTCTGGCTGCAAACGCCTTGGTTGCCGCTGCTGACGGTCGCCGGCGTGGGCGCGCTGGTGTGGTTCGGCTACCACCAGTGGCAACACCCGGCACCGTTCATCCGCCTGCAATCGCTGCGCCGGCGCGAGTTTCAGGTCGGCCTGCTGCTGTACGCCGCCTATTACTATCTGGCAAACACGCAGAGCTATCTGATGCCGCGCCTGCTCGAGCAAGGGCTGGGCTTCACGGTGGAACGCACGGGGCAGTTGCTGGGCTACTCGGCGCTGCTGACGGTCATCCTGCTGATGGCGTATTTCCGCGTGGCGAAGTTCATTACGCGCAAGAAGTACCTGATCGTGAGCGGCTTCGTGATGACGATCGCCACCAGCCTGTGGCTCGGCGCCATGCCACCGGACGCGGGGCAGAGTCAGCTCTATGGGGTGCTCGCGCTCAAAGCGGTATTCGGCATCTTTACGGTGCTGCCGGTCGCCAATCTCACGTTCCGTACGTTCGATCACGAGAGCTTCGTGCACGGCTACCGGCTGAAGAACATCCTGCGTCAGCTCTCGGGGTCGTTTGCGGTCTCGACGATCGTAGCGTTCGAGCAGCATCGCGAAGCGCTGCATCGCACTCGCCTGACGGAAGTCGCCAACCCCTACAACCCGATCTTCACGCAGACGCTCGACACGCTCGCGAATGCGCTCACGCACGCCGGCGTCGCGGTCTCGCAGGCCCACGGCGCCGCGCTTGCCCAAATCGCGCAGATGATCGAACGGCAGGCGGCGTTCCTGTCATTTATCGACGGCTTCCATTTCATCGCCATCGTGGCGCTGTGCGGCGCGATATTTGCAGCGTTCCAGAAGCAGCTAAATTAGAATCGTGACGTGCCCGCCGGAAGGCTCACGGCTCGCGCATGTATGGACACGTGCCCGGTGCGCTGCACGCCAGCACGTTCATGCAAGCCCGCCTCCGGCGCTCCGACTCTCGCTGTAGCTGCCCCGGCCGTCATGCTCAAAGCCCTGCTGTCACGCCTCATGCCGTCGCGCACGCCCCGTCGCGCCATCGACGACGACCTCTGGCGCGAAGTCGTCGACGCCCTGCCGTTTCTCGCCGCCCGCAGCGCCGCCGATCTCGACAAACTGCGCGCGCTGGCCGCCGACTTTCTGGGCGGCAAACACTTCTCCACAGCCCATGACCTGCCGCTCACGGAGGTCATGCAGGTATCGGTGGCCGCCCAAGCCTGCCTGCCGATCCTCAACCTGCCGCCCGCGCTTTATCGCGGCTGGTCGGGCATCGTGCTCTATCCGGGGGAGTTTCTGATTCGCAAGACGGTGCAGGATGAGGACGGCGTCGTGCACGATGTGGCGCAGGAGGCCAGCGGCGAAGCGTGGGACGGCGGCCCGGTTGTGCTTTCGTGGCAGGACGTGCAAGCGAGCGACGTGCTGGCCTACAACGTGGTGATTCACGAGTTCGTCCACAAGCTCGACATGGAGAACGGCGAAGCCGACGGCGTTCCCCCGCTCATCCGGCGCCTGCATGGAGACCTGACGGAGGAGGCGTGGTGCGAGGTCTTCGACCCGGCTTACGAGGAGTTCTGCCACCACGTGTCGAACGTGCCGGACGCCCACTGGGATGCCTTCGCCTCGACCTCGCTGCTCGACCCGTACGCCACCGAGCACGAATCGGAGTTTTTCGCGGTCTGCGCCGAAGCGTTCTTCGTCGCCCCGGTGGCGTTCCGCACCGAATATCCGGCCCTGTACACGCTGTTTTCCCGGTATTTCCTGCAAGATCCGGCCGCGACGCCGCCAACGGCCAGCGAGACACCGCCGCCCGGCGCGCCAAGCCTATGAAATCGTTGCAGAATTCAGGATTTCCGTGGCATAATGCGCGTTTTGCTCACCCGGAAAGTGGTTGACGCCATTTCAGTCGCACACGTGTGTATCAGTTCATACGGGCGCGGCGGCGTTAGCGGGGAAGCTCCCGCGCAGACTGGCTACCGACTTAACCTAAGGTCCATCATGAAAGAAGGCATTCACCCGAATTACCGCGAAGTCGTGTTCAAGGACATGACGCCGGGCATCGACTTCCAATTCATCAGCCGCTCGACGATCCAGACGAAGGAAACCGTTGAGATCGACGGCAAGTCGTACCCGCTCGTGAAGCTGGATACGTCGTCGGCATCGCACAACTTCTACACCGGCGAAACGCGCATCATGGATGCCGAAGGCCGCGTCGACAAGTTCAAGAAGAAGTTCGGCACGCGCGCCGGCGGCAAGGTCGCCTAAGTTTCACAAGCGACACGCCGCACAACGCGAAGCCTCGCCCACGGCAAGTCCGGCGGGCCGGCAAAATCGGGGAAAATTCCCCGGCGTTGGAAAGCATCGGAAAGGGGCAGCTCAGGCTGCCCTTTTTTGTTGGGCGTGGCCTGCGCCATGCTGCGGGTTACTGTCATACTGTCGGCTTTTCTGGTTTTCCCCGAATTTTCTCCTGAGCCATCTCTGGCTCGCGCCCTGTTTTTCCGCGATCCGGCTCCATGGCCGGTAACGTCGTCCGGCCTATGAAACGAGTTCGCATCACCGCCTCTGCCACCAGCGCGCTTCCTCGCTCGCTGCTCTTTGCCATTTGTGTCATCTATGTGCTGGCGGGGTTGTTTGGTCGCGATCCGTGGAAGAACGAAGACGCCGCCGGCTTCGGCATCATGTGGACGATGGCACACGGCCAACTGTCCGACTGGCTGCTGCCGAATATCGCCGGCAAGCCGATCTACGATGCCGGCCCGCTGGTCTCTTGGCTGGGCGCCCTCGCGATTCGCACTTTCTCGTGGCTCGACGCGCCGGACGCCGCGCGCATCGTCACTGGCCTGTGCTTCTACGCCACCTGCACGTTCATCTGGTACGGCACCTACCTGCTGGGCCGCCGCCCGGAAGTGCAACCGTTCAAATATGCCTTCGGCGGCGAACCCGAACCGCGCGACTACGGCCGCACCCTCGCCGATGGCGCGCTGCTGATTCTGCTCGCCTGCTTCGGTCTGGCCGAACGCGGTCACGAAACCACTGCCACGGTCGGGCAACTGACGCTCATCTCGATGGCGATCTACGGTCTGGTGCGCAGCCTCGACAAGCCGCGTCAGGGCGCCGTCTGGTTTGGCCTCGCCCTCGGCGGCATGGCGCTCGCGTCGTCGCCACTGATGACGCTCTCGCTGTGGATTGCCGGCATCGCCGTGGGCGTGCTGTGCCGCGCCGTGCCGCTGCGCATGCTGCTGATCGTGTCGACACCCGTCGCGCTCATCATCGCCTGCGCATGGCCGCTCGCCGCGCTCAAGTTCGCCGACGGCGCGCGTAGCTGGCTGGGCGAATGGGCCGACATCGGTGTCGATGCCTTTAGTGGCCCGTCGATCAACTCGCTTAGCTACATCACCAAGAATCTGGCGCTGTTCGCGTGGCCGGCATGGCCGCTGGCCGCGTGGTCGCTGTATTCGTGGCGCGGCATGCGCCGTGCCCCGCACATCGCCATTCCGCTGGCGCTCGCGGTGCCGATTCTGGTGCTGATCGTGTTGCAGGCGCATCAGGGCAACCAGCTCTTTATGCTCGCCCTGCCCGCTCTCTCGATCATCGCCGCATTCGGCCTGCCGTCGCTCAAGCGCGGCACGGTCAACGCGATCGACTGGTTCGCCGTGCTGTCATTCACGGTGCTGGCCGGCTTCGTGTGGATCGTCTGGCTGGCAGGCGTCTTCGGATTCCCTGCGCAGATCGCCCGCAACCTGCGACGTCTGGTGCCCGGCTTTGTGCCTGAGTTCAGCTGGGTGACGCTGATCAGCGCGCTCGCCGTGACCGGCGCTTGGGTCACGCTCGTGGCGTGGCGCGTGTCGCGCAGCCCGAAGGTCATGTGGCGCAGCGTGGTGCTCTCTTCGGGCGGCACGACCCTGATGTGGGTGCTGCTCATGACGCTCTGGCTGCCGGTAGTGAACTACGGTCGGACGTATCGCGACGTGGCCGCGCAGATTTCGGCGCACCTGCCGGCGGACTACACCTGCATTCGCACGGTACGCGTGGGCGACGCGCAACTCGCGTCGTTCGCTTACTTCGGCAAGATGCGTTTCGGCTCGAGCAGCGACGATTGCGATGTGCTGCTGCGTCAGGACTCGCAAGACTATAGCGAACCGCTCTCGCTCGCCCCTTACGAATGGCGTCAGCTCTGGGAAGGCCGCCGTGCGGCCGACCGTGACGAACGCTTCCGCCTCTACGTGCTGCAAGAGCGTCCGTGGCGCCGTTCGGCGCGTCCGCGTTGACCTCTCCCTCGCTTCCCATGTGGCATGACATCAAACGCATCGCCGCGCTCGCGTGGCCGGTACTGATCGGCCAGCTCGCGGTCATCGCCTTCGGGGTGATGGACACGGCGATGGTCGGGCGCGCCTCGGCCTTCGATCTGGCCTCGCTCGCGCTCGGCGGCTCGATCTACATCACTGTGTACGTCGGCCTGATGGGCATTCTCGTCGCCCTCTCCCCGATTGCCGCCCAACGCTTCGGCGCCGGTGAGCGCCTGGAGATCGGCGAGGAAGTGCGTCAGGCCATCTGGCTCGCCCTCTTTCTGGCGATCCCCGGCTTCCTGCTGCTCACGCATCCGCAATTCATCCTGCGTCTGTCGGAAGCGAATTCCGAACTGGAAGTGCGCGCGAGCGCTTACCTCCAGATTCTGGCGTTCGGCCTGCCCGCCGCCCTGCTGTTCCGCGTGTACTCGTCGCTGTCGACGGCCGTTGCGCAACCGCGCATCGTCATGGCGATTCAGGTCACCGGTCTTGCACTGAAAGTGCCGCTCAATCTCGCGCTGATCTACGGCGTCGAGCGCATTGGCATTCCGCCGCTGGGCAGCACCGGCTGCGCCATTGCCACGACGGCGATCAACTGGGTCTCGTGCGCGCTGGGGCTCACGCTGATGGTGCGGCACTCAAAGCTGCGCGAGTTCGGCATCTTCTCGCACTTCTGCTGGCCACAATGGCACGCCATTCGCACGCTGCTGAAGCTCGGCGTGCCGATGGGGTTGAGCTACCTGATCGAAGTGACGGCGTTCTCGTTCATGGCGATCTTCATCACGCGCTTGGGCGATACCACGCTTGCCGGCCACCAGATCGCCGCCAACCTCGGCGCATTGACGTACATGCTGCCGATGTCGATCGCCATTGCCACTGCGACGCTCACGGCGCAGGCCATCGGTGCGCGCAACTTCAGCGCGGCGCACCTCGTCGGGCGCCACGGCATTCTGTTCGCCGGCATGCTCAGCGCAGGCTTGGCGAGCCTCGTCTGGCTGACCCGCCCATGGATCGTAGAAGCCTATACGACCGACCCGGCGGTGGCCGCCGTAGCCACACCGCTGCTGGCCTTCGTCGCGTTCTATCACCTGTTCGACGCGCTGCAAGTGAGCGCCGTGTTCGTGCTGCGCGCATGGAAAGTGGCGATCATCCCGACCGTCATCTACGCGGTGTCGCTGTGGGGTGTCGGTCTCGGTGGCGGTTACGTGCTTGGCTTCGATAGCTGGGGGCTCTCCCCGGCATGGCTGCACGGCGCCACGGGCTTCTGGTTTGCCAACGGCGCGAGCCTCGCGGTTGCGGCGTGCGGCCTGCTGTGCTACCTGCGCTGGGTCGCCAGCGCGAAAGGTGGACGTGGTCTGGCGAGCTAACTGGCAAGCCAACCCCGCTCCCTTGCACTACTTCACGCGGGTTCGGGCTGGTTCGAGCTAGTTCGCCCGAACGGCCAGATCCAGCGCGTTGAAGAACCCTTCGTACACGTCTTTCTCCAGCACGGTCTCGGTCCGTGCATCCCCATTGCTGTCCCACACGGTGCGATCGAATCGCACCCGCACCAGCGAACCCTGTTTGCTCGGATTGCCTTGCGCACCGCGCACCGCAACGATCACCGCCAACCGCTCGTGATCCGGCTTGGCCGGCAGACCACCGATGCGCGACTTCAGCACACCTCGCGCGATCTGGCGCCATTTCGGCACCAGCACCGTGTTGCGCTCCGCCTCGACGACACCCATCTCGGTATCGACCGAAACCGGTGCGTAACCCTCCTTGGTGAGCGTTCTGGCTATCGCTTCGAGGATGCGCGCCTGCTGCGATTCGGCGAGTACATGATCCCGCAGTTGCCGCAGCGTCTCGCGCTGCGCAGCGGTCAGATCGACGCTGACCTGCCGCGAGCTGTAACGCACCAGTTGCCCGCCGCTGCCCGTCTCCCGCTCGTTGGCCGGCGGGCTCGCGCAGGCGGAAATCCCGACGAGTAACGAGAGCCCGGCAATGGCCGCGCCAACATCAGCGAGCGCACGACGGGGGCTTCCACTGACAGGGCAGACGACGGCAGAAACACGGGGCAATTTCACGGCAGGCACGTGCGGCAACGAGAGGTGGCTCATGAGCTTAGGAGGACGAGAGAGCGCACCTATAATAGGAACCCGCGATGCCCGCCACAAACGACTTATTCTTGCTAACGCATTAGCCGTTCTACAAGGTTCCGCCATGCGCCCCCTGCGCCCCTCGCGCCGACTGCCGCCCTTGAACGCCCTGCGAAGTTTCGAGGCCGCCGGCCGGCTGAACAGCCTGACACTTGCTGCCGAATCGCTGAACGTCACGCAGAGCGCCGTCGCCCAGCAAATTCGCGTGCTCGAATCTTTTTTCGGCCAGAAGCTGTTCGAGCGCGATGGCCGCACCGTGCGCCTCACGGTGCGTGGCCGCCACTACTGGACGGACGTATCGGCCTGCCTCGGCCGGCTCGCCGAAGCCACCGAGCAGATGCTCGACGGCACCCACCACCTGCCGATTCGCGTGAACGCCTCGACATCGTTCACGCACGCGTGGCTGCTGCCGCACCTCGCGCACTTTCGCAGCCATCATCCCGACATCGAAGTGGAAATCGTCACGACGCCGGATCAGCACGTCGGCCAAATTGACGAAACCAGCGATGTCGTGATTCGCCGCTACACGCCCGAGCTGCGCCGGCAAGGCTTCATCTCGAAACCTTGGTTGCGCAGCGAGGCCGTGGCGGTCTGCTCACCGGAGCTCGCATCGCTCGACGCCCTGCACACGCCGGCCGATCTGCTTCAAGCCCCGTTGCTCCACTACGCAGGCCTGCCGCAAGGGTGGCAATACTGGTTTCACTGCGCACAAGTCAGCGTGGGCGAAACGTTACGCGGGCCGATCTTCGACGAGTTTTTGCTCGCGCTGCGCGCGGCGTCGAGCGGGCACGGCATCTGCCTCGCCCCGCGCGCCGTGATTCAGGACGATCTGGACCGGGGCAAGCTGGTTGCCCTCTTCGACGACACGGTTCGCCTCGAAGGCCCGCCGTATCACTGCCTGTACCGGGCTGACGACGACCCACGGCTGGCCACCTTCATCGATTGGCTGGTGAGCCGGGCGCCCGACGCGCATCGGCCGGTACTTACTGGGTAATGCGTGCGGAATGAGTGTGCGTAAGAAGTGTGCGGAATAAGCGTGCGAAAGAATGGCGTAACCGAGGCTGCCCGGCAATCTGAGCGCTTCAGGCATACACTCATTCGTTCTGCCACCTTTGAGAACGCCGGCCGACCTCGCAGGCTCGCTTCGGCGCCCGCTTCCGAATGCCTCAACAAACGTTTCTCGTCACCGGTGCCACACGCGGCATCGGCTTCGCGATCAGCGCCCTGCTCGCGGAACAAGGCCACCGTGTCGTGGGCATCGCGCGCCATACGGCTGACGTCAATTTTCCCGGCACACTCGTCGAATGCGATCTCGCCGATGTCGACCAGACCGGCGATGCGCTACGCAGTATCGGCGAGCGCTTCGAGATCACCGGCATTGTGAATAACGCCGGCATCGCATCGCCACAGCCGCTGGAGCAACTGGACTTCGCCACGCTGCAACAGGTCTTCGATCTGAACGTGCGCTCGGCGATTCAGGTGACACAACACTTCGTCGGCGCCATGAAAGCGCGCCGTTACGGACGCATCGTCAACATCGCCAGCCGGGCCATCTACGGCGGTCTGGATCGCACTGCGTACGCCGCCGCGAAAAGTGCACTCGTGGGCTGCACGCGCGCGTGGGCACTCGAACTCGCGGAATACGGCATCACCGCCAACGCGGTCGCACCGGGCCCCGTGGAAACCGAGTTGTTCCGCCAATCGCGCCCCGTCGGCAGCGAAGCCGAGCGCAGAATTCTCGCCACGATTCCCATGCGCCGTCTGGGCGAGCCCGCAGAAATTGCCTCGGCCGCCGTCTTCTTTCTGTCGGAATCGGCCAGCTTTGTCACCGGGCAGGTATTGGGCGTCGATGGCGGGGGCAGTCTCGGCGGGCGCTCCTGAAACCACGTTGTACGACAACTATTTGATAGGCACGTGAGAGCGATTTCGAGATTTGGCCGGCACGTCCTGGCGAATGCTTGTGATCGCTCCATCCTCCGCCAGAAACCCTGAATGCCCGATGGTCATCGGTAATTCTTCGCGCAAAAGGGTATACCCGGAAAGGCATCGGAAAGAAGTTTCCCTAGAATGTTGTCTGACGACATACAACAAGCCAGTATGTATCCACCCACTCTTTCGTCAGACAAGGCCTCACTCGCCATGACCCGAACCCCCATCGTTACCGAACTGCGCGTCGTTCCTGTCGCCGGACGCGACAACATGCTACTGAATCTGAGCGGCGCCCATGGCCCGTTCTTCACGCGCAATCTGGTGATTCTGAAAGACAGTGCCGGGCACACCGGCGTTGGCGAAGTGCCCGGTGGCGAATCGATCCGCAAGACGCTCGACGATGCGCGTCCGTATGTCGTCGGCCAGTCGATTGCCAACGTGCAGGCGATTCTCGGCAAGACGCGCAGCGCATTTGCCGATCGTGACGCCGGCGGCCGCGGGCTGCAAACCTTCGATCTGCGCACGACGATTCACGCCGTCACAGCACTCGAAGCGGCGCTGCTCGATCTGCTGGGCCAGCACCTCGAAGTGCCGGTCGCGGCGCTGCTCGGCGAAGGTCAGCAACGCAGCGAAGTGGCCATGCTGGGTTATCTCTTCTTCATTGGCGACCGGCACGCGACGGACTTGCCGTATGACGACAACCGCCACGCCCGCGACGACTGGGAGCGCGTACGCACGGAAGTCGCCATGACACCCGACGCTGTCGTACGTCTGGCAGAAGCGGCCCACGCGCGATACGGCTTTCAGGATTTCAAACTCAAAGGCGGTGTGCTCGACGGCGACGCAGAAATTGAAGCCGTCACCGCGCTGGCGAAGCGCTTTCCGCAAGCCCGCGTCACGCTCGATCCGAACGGCGCGTGGTCGCTCGCCGAAGCCATTCGCCTGTGTCGCGACAAGCACGACGTGCTCGCCTATGCCGAAGACCCGTGCGGTGCAGAAAACGGCTACTCGGGCCGAGAAGTGATGGCCGAATTCCGGCGCGCGACCGGCCTGCCGACGGCTACCAATATGATCGCGACCGACTGGCGTCAGATGGGCCACGCGATTCAATTGCAGTCGGTGGACATTCCGCTGGCCGACCCGCACTTCTGGACGATGCAGGGCTCTGTGCGCGTCGCGCAGATGTGCCACGACTGGGGCCTCACGTGGGGGTCGCACTCGAACAATCACTTCGACGTGTCGCTCGCCATGTTCACGCATGTGGCGGCTGCGGCACCCGGCAACATCACCGCGATCGATACGCACTGGATCTGGCAGGACGGTCAGTACCTGACGCAAAACCCGCTTCAGATCGTGAACGGCAAGGTGCAGGTGCCGTCGACACCCGGGTTGGGCGTCACGCTCGACATGGATGCCGTGGAAGCCGCCCATGCGCAGTACCTTGAACACGGACTCGGCGCGCGCGACGACAGCGTGGCGATGCAGTATTTGATCCCGGACTGGAAGTTCGATCCGAAGCGCCCCTGCCTCGTGCGCTGAGGGCTCTGGCAAGGGTAATCGGAGGGTGTCTGTCACGACAGGGACGTAATGCGAGCTAACTGCGCGATTTTGGAAAATCGCGCGAAACATCCGCAAGGCACTTTTTGAAGAAAATTCAGGTGAATTCGCAGTAAAAAGCGGTCCCGGGAAACCTATCGGGACCGCATCAAAAGCGCCGCACCAAAGAAAAAAGCCTGTCCAACTTTCGTTGAACAGGCTTTTTATTTGGCGGAGCGGACGGGGCTCGCCTACACATGCGCAGGCCGCGGAATCGCTTGCAAGCGATTCCCTTCGATCCCCGCCGGGAGCCGCGAAGGCGGCTCCCTCCGCCGCACCAAAGAAAAAAGCCTGTCCAACTTTCGTTGAACAGGCTTTTTATTTGGCGGAGCGGACGGGGCTCGAACCCGCGACCCCCGGCGTGACAGGCCGGTATTCTAACCAACTGAACTACCGCT
>NZ_CABPSF010000004.1 GCF_902459685.1 Pandoraea iniqua
CGCCTAGCTATATGCTATGGCGGCTTTCGTACTTCATCGCATTCCCAGAAACAAGGGTCTGGTGCCGGAGAGAGGAATCGAACCCCCGACCTTCTCATTACGAATGAGCTGCTCTACCGACTGAGCTACTCCGGCGCTGCGAAGAAGTGAGATATTAGCAGGTTTTCCGCGATTGTCACGACTTTTTTCAGAGATTTTTTGTCGTCAGCGCGTGCACGCCGCGTAAATCCTTGAAATTACAGAATTCCTACGCTTCGTCATCGCGAAAATTTTTTTCGCGCAGTGCGCCAACCTCGCGATGACGAAGGCCGTCGGCCTCACTCACTTCTTGTCGGCTTCAAGGTGATAGCCGGTCACGCGCTCGACTTCGTTCTTCGAACCGAGGAACACGGCCACGCGCTCGTGCAGTTTCTGCGGCTGAATATCGAGAATGCGCTGCACGCCGTTGGTCGCCGCACCGCCCGCCTGTTCGACGAGGAAGCTCATCGGGTTGGCTTCGTACATGATGCGCAGCTTGCCCGGCTTGTCCGGATCGCGCTTGTCGGCCGGATACATGAACACGCCGCCGCGCGTCAGGATGCGATGCACGTCGGCCACCATCGAAGCGATCCAGCGCATGTTGAAGTCCTTGCCGCGCGCGCCTTCCTTACCTTGCAGCAACTCGCCGATGTAACGCTGCACCGGCGGGTACCAGTGGCGTTCGTTCGACATGTTGATGGCGAATTCCTTGGTGTCTTCCGGAATGCGCATGCCTTCTTGCGTGAGCACCCACGAGCCCATTTCGCGATCGAGCGTGAAGCAGTTCACGCCATGACCCGTGGTGAGCACCAGCACGGTCTGCGGGCCATACACGGCGTAACCGGCCGCGACCTGTTGCGTGCCCGGTTGCAGGAAGTCCTGTTCGGTCGGGTCCGTCACGCCTTCCGGGCAACGCAGCACCGAGAAGATCGTGCCAATCGACACGTTCACGTCGATGTTCGACGAGCCGTCGAGCGGATCGAACATCAGCAGGTATTCGCCTTGCGGGTAACGGTTGGGGATGTGGAAGACGTCTTCCATCTCTTCCGACGCCATGGCCGCGAGATGGCCGCCCCATTCGTTGGCTTCGAGCATGATCTCGTTGGAGATCACGTCGAGCTTCTTCTGGACTTCGCCTTGCACGTTTTCGCTGCCGGCGCTGCCCAGCACGCCACCGAGGGCGCCCTTGGACACGGCGTGGCTGATCGACTTGCACGCGCGCGCAACGACTTCGATCAACAGACGCAGCTCGGCGGGAATGTTGCTGTATTCCCGCTGCTGTTCGATGAGATATTGGGTGAGGGTCTTGCGGCGCATAGGGGCCTCCAAAAGCAAAAAAGCGTTCGTATTTCGCGACGGACGCAATTTTACCCGCAAAGACCCGCCGCCCCGGCGAAAAAACGCGGGGCGGGGCACTGAAGGATCAGTCGAGTCCGTCGAACAGGGCGTCGTCTGGGCCGACATGCGACGGCGAGCGCCACGTGGCGTCGCGCATGCTGTGCTGAACTTGCTTGTCCACGCCGAGCAGAATCGCGAAGATCGCCATGCGCACCGGAATGCCGTTGTCGGTCTGACGGAAGATCGCCAGACGCGGGTCGTGATTCAGGTCGGTCGACAGATCGTTAGCGCCCGGACGGCTGTCGCGCGGCAGCGGGTGCATGATGATCGTGCGGCTGTCGCAGTACGTGTTGATGAGCGCTTCGTTGATCTGGAAGTCCGGCGTGTAGCCTTCGATGGCTTCGTCGGCAAAGCGCTCTTTCTGAATGCGCGTCGCGTAGACCACATCCGCACCGGCCAGATCGGCGAGCGAGTTGCTCTGCACGATGACGTGGCCGTTCTGCGAAATCTGATCGAGAATGTACGTCGGCATTTCGAGCGACGGCGGCGAAATCAGCGTGAACTTCAGGCCGCGATACAGCGCGAGCAGCTTGATCAGCGAGTGCACCGTGCGGCCGTAGCGCAGGTCGCCGACCATCGCCACGTGGGCGCCGTCGACCAACTTGCCCAGACGCGAGAATTCGCGGCCGATGGTATACAGATCGAGAATGGCCTGACTCGGGTGTTCGCCGGGACCGTCGCCGCCGTTGATCACCGGGATGTTGGTGGCGCGCGCAAACTCCGCGACCGAACCCTTTTCCGGGTGACGCACGACCAGCGCGTCGACATAGCCGCTCATCACGCGGCTCGTGTCGTAAATCGATTCGCCCTTGGCCATCGACGAGAACGTGAAGCCGGTGGTGTCGCACACCGAGCCGCCGAGTCGGCAGAACGCCGAGCCGAAGCTCACGCGGGTGCGGGTACTGGCTTCGAAGAACAGGTTGCCGAGCACTGCACCTTCGAGCACGCGCGAGATCTTCTGGCGGCGGGCAATCGGCTGCATGATGTCGGCGACGTGGAACAGCTCTTCGAGCGAGTCGCGCGAGAACTGGTCGACGGAGATCAGATGCGGCTTGCCGTCGAGACCCATGCGTTCACGCAGCGGCTTGTGTGCGCTTTGCGTAGATTCCGCAGACGGCGCTTCACGGCCGAGGATTTCGCCGACGAATTTCTCGACGATGCTCGGCATCGTGCGATATTCGCTGGAATCTTCGGGGAGCAGCCAGGTGTCGAGGGCGCGCCGGCGAACGCCGATACGCTCGGCGAAGGTGTCGCGGGTCATGTTCAGGCGACGCATCGCGTCGCGCAGGAAAGTCTGCTGTGCACTCATGGTCGGGTCGGCAGGGCTGTGTACGCGATGCGTATAATAGGCGTCGATTCGTTGTTTGTCCAGCAAAAGACGTGCCCCTTGTGGGGCCGCGCCAGCCGGGCGTTTCCGGCATTTCCGGCGTATTGCCGCAACAGGTATGGAAAACCTTCTCCGCAAGCTCGACCTCACTTCTTTACGCCTTTTCGTGGCCGTGTGCCAGGAGCGGAGCATGGCGCGCGCGGCCGAGCGCGAATTCATCGCGCCGTCGGCCATCAGCCGGCGTATTGCCGATATCGAGGCCATCGTCGGCCTGCCCCTGATTCAGCGTCACCAGCGCGGCATTACCGTCACCCCGGTGGGTGAAACCGTGCGCCGCTACGCCGAGCGCATTCTCGGCACCATCGAATCCCTCGGTGCGGAGCTGTCCCAGTTCCATGAAGGCGCGCGTGGCAGCGTGCGCATTGCCGCCAACCTATCGGCCATCGTGCAGTTTCTGCCCGAAGACCTCGCGGCGTTCGGCCGCGTGTTCTCGGCGGTCGACGTCGAACTCGACGAACAACACAGTAATGAAGTGCTGCAACGCGTCGGCGAACGCGCCGTGGACGTGGGCATCTGCAACGCCGTGGCCGGGATCGAAGCCTTCACGATGGTTCCGTACCGCCGCGACCGGCTGGCCGTGATTCTGCCGGTCGGCCATCCACTCGCGGCCCGCACGGGCGAGATTCCGTTTTCCGCCTGCGTGAACGAAACGCTCGTCGGCCTGCAAGGCAACAGCGCCCTCACGCAGTTGCTGCGTCAGCAGGCGAGTGCGGCGGGCGCGTCGCTGCGCATCAAGATTCGCGTGTCGAGTCTGGACGCGCTGTGCCGCATGGCGCACGCCGGGCTGGGCATTGCCATCGCGCCGGAGCAGGTCGGCCAGTTGTATGTGGGCAAGCTCGACGTGGTGGTGCGTCCGCTCACCGACGAGTGGGCCCATCGCCAGCTGTGGATGGTGTTTCCGTCGCGCGAACAACTCAGCGCGACCGCGTCCGCGGTGGTGAACTTCCTCGCGCAGGGGCAAGGGCAGCAGGGCGAGCCCGCGTGAAGGGCGAAGGGTGAAGGGGGAAGGGCGAAGGGTGATGGATGATGTGTGAGGGGGCAGGCCTTCGCAAACCGTCATGCCGGGATTGCCAAGACGGCACGGCAGGCCTATAAGGCCGCCGCTATGCTGTCTTTCGGAGGTAATCGCTGCATGGAAGACATCATTCGTTTCGACGGCCGCATTCTGTTCTTGTCCGACGACCCGGCCATCGTGCGCCGGCAGATCGCGGGCGAGACCGTCACCCGCGCCGAGGCCGGCACCTTGCGTGAGAACGTCTCGACAGACGAAATCACGCCCGTCACGGTCATGCTCACGTACGACGAGCGCTTGGGCCGCTACCCTTACGTCGGTTTCAAAGCGGGGAACGAACTCCCCATCGGCGAGCACGACATTCGTCGCGGCGGCTTTCAGGTGACTGTTGCCGGCAAGCGCTACGGCAAGGGCTCTTCGCGCGAATCGAGCCCGCTCGCGGAGTTGTCTGCCGGCATCCGGCTCATCGTGGCCGAGAGCTTCGAGCGCATCTATCAGCAGAACTGCGACAACATCGGCATTCTGACGACGACCGACTTCGGCGTGCTCGATCGCATTCTCGCGGGCGAAGCCATCCCGATCACCGAATTCCTCAAGGGCCGCGACGCCCTCACGCAGCAGATCATCCGCAGCGGGGGCCTGCTCGCCTACAGCAAGTTTGCCGAATGGCCCGTGCCGGTGGCCGATGACGTCGGTGCAACGACAGCCGACGCTCCGCCGCGCACGCTCGTCGAGAAGATCATTGCGCGCCGCCTGCATCCGGCTACACCGGGCGCCGCGCGCGGCGACGGCGTGTTCGTCGCGGTCGACTGGCGGTTCTCGCACGATTACTTCACCGGCATGTGCGCGCACCTGATGCATCGCGCGTTTGGCGAGCCCGCGCCGTTGCACGACCCGGCGCGCATCATCGCGTTTCAGGATCACCTCGTGCTGGCCGCGCAGAGTCATCCGCACGTCACGCAGGGTTTGCTCCCGGGTGTGGCGAATCTGACGAGCGGTCACCGCGAATTTGTGGCGCGGTATCCCGTGCTCGCGCATGGCGAACTGACCGATGTCGAGGGCGCTTCAGGAGAAGCCGGCGCCGACGGCATTTGTCACGCGCTCATGGCGGAGCGTTACGCGCTGCCGGGGCAGATCGTAATTGGCACCGATTCGCACACGCCCCACGCCGGTGCGCTGGGTTGCCTCGCTTTCGGGGCAGGGGCGACGGACATCGCGAACAGCTGGACGACGGGCTACGTGCGCTGCAAGGTGCCCGAGACGCTGCGCATCGAGATCGACGGCGCGTTGGCGCCGGGCGTGACCGCCAAGGATGTGGTGCTGCATCTGCTGCGACTTGACGCGATTCGCAGCGGCGGCGCGATCGGACTGGTGTTCGAGTACGGCGGCAGCGCGGTGCGCGCGATGTCGATCGACGAGCGCGCCACGCTGACCAACATGGTGGCGGAGCTGGGTGGATTCACCGGCATCGTCGCACCCGACGAGAAGACGGTCGCCTTTCTCAAGACGCGCCGCGGTGTCGACTTCACCGTCGAGCCGTGGATGACGAGCGACGCCGATGCGGTGTATCGCGACGTGATCCGCATCGATGCGACGTCGCTCACGCCGATGCTCGCGCGCCCCGGCGACCCGGGCAATGGCGTGGCGTTGAGCGCACTGGAAGCGCCCGTGTCGATCGATATCGCGTACGGCGGCTCGTGCACGGCGGGCAAGCGCGACGACTTCGATGCGTATCACGACGTGCTCGCGTGGGGGCTGGCGCACGGCATGCGCGTGGCACCGGGCCGCTCGCTGTTTCTGCAATTCGGCACGATGGACGTGCGCGCGTACTGCGAATCGCGCGGCTATCTGAAGACGTTCGAAGCCGTGGGCGCCACGCTCATCATGCCCGGCTGCGGCGCTTGCGCGAACTGCGGGCCGGGGCAGTCGACCACGCGCGAGCAGGTCACCATCAGCGCAATCAATCGTAATTTTCCCGGCCGTTCGGGGCCGGGCAGCGTGTGGCTTGCCAGCCCTTATACGGTGGCGGCGAGTGCACTGGCAGGGCGTATCGCCAGTTTCGACGAGCTGCAATGCGCCACATAAATCGGTGACCGGCGCGGCATCATTCGTGGCAGAATTTCGGCCTCGCGCCTGTTGATTCATGGTGTTTCGCGACGCAACGCCCACGTCGTCACATGTGATTTGCATGGGATGTCACTGGGTGACGCGTCGACAAAAAGCTGTTCGGCCATGACCGAACAGGCCCGGAGACGACTTTCATGCCATCCCCCCAAGTTTCGATGCCTTCCTCGCCTGCCACCTCTACCGCCGCCCATGCGCGCGCGGCCTCAACGCTCACTGCCGGTGAGATTTCTGCCCGCCTCGACCGACTGCCACCCACGCGCACCGTGTGGAAACTGGTGGTGCTGCTGAGTCTCGGGTTCTTCTTCGAACTCTACGATCTGCTCTACACCGGCTATATCGCGCCGGGGCTGGTCAAGAGCGGCATCCTGACGCCGACCACGCCGGGCTTGTTCGGCACCACGGGCGTCGCGAGCTTCATCGCCGCGTTGTTCTCGGGCCTGTTCATCGGCACCATCGCCTGCGGCTTCCTCGCAGACCGTTTCGGACGGCGCGCGGTCTTCACTGGCTCGCTGCTCTGGTACACGGTCGCCAACGTCATCATGGCGTTTCAGGAGACGGCCACGGGCGTGAACTTCTGGCGCTTTATCGTCGGGCTCGGTATTGGCGTCGAGCTGGTAACCATCGGCACGTACATCGCTGAGTTGGTGCCCAAGCAGATTCGCGGCCGCGCGTTTGCGTGCGAACAGGCGGTAGGCTTTACCGCCGTGCCGGTCGTGGCGTTTCTCGCTTACTGGCTCGTGCCGCGCGAATTCCTCGGTCTGGAAGGCTGGCGCTGGGTGGTGCTCATCGGGGCACACGGGGCTGTGTTCGTCTGGTGGATTCGCCGTGCATTGCCCGAGAGCCCGCGCTGGCTGGCGCAGAAAGGGCGTCTGGAAGAAGCGGATCGGGTGCTGAGCGCGCTCGAAGCGAAGGTGGCCGCCGAGTACGGCAAGCCGCTGCCCCCGCCGGGTGTGCCGGAGCCGGTCGTGCCCAAGGGCGCGTTCCGCGACATGTGGGTGCCGCCGTACCGCAAGCGCGCCATCATGATGATTCTGTTCAACATCTTCCAGACGGTGGGCTTCTACGGCTTCGCCAACTGGGTGCCGACGCTGCTCATCAAGCAAGGCGTCACCGTGACCACGAGCCTCGGCTATTCGAGCGTGATCGCGCTGGCCGCGCCCATCGGACCGCTGATCGGCCTGTGGATGGCGGACAAGGTCGAGCGCAAGCACGCCATCGTGTGGACTGCCGGCATCGGCATCGTGTGCGGGCTGGTGTTCTCGCAGGTGACGTCGTCGTTCCTGCTGATCGCGATGGGCATCGGTCTCACGCTCGCGAACAACATCATGTCGTACAGCTATCACGCTTATCAGACGGAACTGTTCCCCACGGGCATTCGCGCCCGCGCGGTCGGTTTCGTGTACTCGTGGAGCCGTTTCTCGGCCATCTTCACGGCGTTCCTGATCGCGTCGGTGTTGCGCAATTTCGGCGTGACCGGCGTGTTCGTGTTCATCTCGCTGGCGATGCTCGTGGTCATGCTGTCGATCGGCCTGATGGGCCCGCGTACGCGTGACGTGGCGCTGGAGAAGATTTCGCAGTAAAAAGGCAGAGACTGGAGGACGGGACCATGGCGGATCTGCAAACCGAAGCGGCCTACGAGGCCAATGCCGTGCGTTACAGCGACGACTGGCTCAACCAGCCGCCGCCGGACGATATGTATGCGCTGCTGGTGCGGCACTTCGTGCCGGGCGGCCGCACTGTCGATGTGGGCTGCGGTAACGGCCGCGATGCGGCGTGGTTAGCGCAGGCGGGATTCGATGTGACGGGTTACGACAACTCGCCCGCGCTGGTCGAACTCGCGCGCAAGACGTTCCCGTGGGTATCGTTCCATGTGGGCAAGCTGCCGCAACTCGAGAACGTGACCGACACCTTCGACAACGTGGTGTGCGAGACGGTGCTCATGCATCTGAACGCGGCCGACGTGCCCGCCGCGGCCGACCGGCTCTGGACGCTGGTGCGCCCCGGCGGCGTGCTCTACGTGTCGTGGCGTGTGACCGAGGGGGCCGACCAGCGCCATGAAGACGGCCGCCTTTACAGTGCTTTTGCGCCGGATGTCGTGCGTGCCGCGTTGCACGAGGGCGTCGTGCTGCACGAAGAAGACGTCACGAGCGCCAGCTCGGGCAAGCGCGTCTGCCGTCTGATCGTGCGCCGGCCCGCCTGACGCCGCTCGCTTTAGAGCAGTTCGATTTCCGGCAATGAGAGCAGGCTCGTCTCGCGCATCAGCGAGACGAATTCCCCAATGTACGGACGCGCCGTAATCGCCGGCAGCGTCGCCGCCCACAACTCCGACGTCAGCCCATTCGGCGTGATCGGGCGTGCGCTGACATAGCGCCGCTCCAGATAGCCGGTGACGGCCCACAACGGCAGGGCCGCCAGCCCGCGCCGGCTCGCCACCAATTGCAGAATCGCGACCGTCAGCTCGGTGGTGCGGCGCGTGGGCTCGATGCCCGCCGGGCGCAGCACCTGACGCACGATGTCGAGCATGTCGTCCGGCACCGGATAAGTGATCAGCGTCTCGTCGCGGAAGTCTTCGGCGTCGAGGTGCGTCTTCGCGGCCAGCGGGTGATCGTTGGCCATCAACGCCATCATCTGGAAGCGGAACAGCGGGTGAAAGTCCACCGCTTCGCCTTCCTCATGCTCCGAGATAATCGCCAGATCGGCGCGGTCCTGATGCAGCAGACCGATCGGGTCGGCATGAAAGCCCGACACGATATCCAGTTCGACTTCCGGCCAGCGCGCGCGAAACGCGTCCATGGCGGGCATCAGCCAGTCGAAGCAGGTGTGGCACTCCACCGCGATGCGCAGCGTGCCCTGCGTGCCCTGCGCGAGCCGTGTGAGATCGCGCCCGGCCTCGTCGACGGCAGGCACCACCTGTTCTGCCAACGCCAGCAAACGCTTGCCCGCCGGTGTGAAGACCAGCGGCGACGACTTGCGCACGAATAACGGCAGCCCGTAAAAATCTTCCAGCGCCTTGATCTGGTGCGAGAGCGCCGATTGCGTCAGATGCAGCCATAGCGCCGCGCGCGACACACTGCCGGTATCGCGCAACGCCAACAGCGTCTGGAGGTGCCGAAGTTCGATGGGGGATCGCTGCATGAATGAATTTAATGTTAAATGGCAAAAACTTTCGTTTGAATAATACATGGGCGACCGGGATACTGCCACTCTGGGCGGAAATTACCCGCCGGTTTTGAACAACATCCGCCTTCTGGAAGACCCCGCTTATGGCCCACGCCCACGTACTCGGACTGCCGCGCATTGGCGCGCAACGTGAACTCAAATTCGCGCAGGAGGCGTTTTGGCGCGGTGACGTGGACCTCATGGCGTTGCAGGCCACCGGGCGCAGCGTTCGTGCCGCCAACCGCGCTGCGCAGCGTGCCGCGGGGCTCGACTGGATTACCGTCGGCGACTTCCATTGGTACGATCAGGTGCTCTCCACGCTGGCACTCGTCGGCGGCCTGCCGGGGCGATTCGGCGCCAAGCCCCAGGCGCTCACGCTGAACGACTACTTCACCGCCGCGCGCGGTAATTCGCAACACAGCGCGATGGAAATGACGAAGTGGTTCGATACCAACTACCACTACCTCGTGCCGGAGTATTCGCCGCAGACGCGCTTCGGCAAGGGCGTCGACTGGCTGTTCGAAGAAGTGGCCGAGGCGTTGATCGAGAGCGCCAACGTCAAACCGGTGCTGCTCGGGCCGCTTTCGCTGCTGTTTCTCGGCAAAGAGAAGGGCGGGCTCGAGGATCGACTCGCGCTGCTGCCCGACTTGATCACACAGTACGTGCGCGTGCTCTCGCGTCTGAAGGCGCAGGGGGTGACGTGGGTGCAGATCGACGAGCCGATTTTTGCGCTCGACTTGCCGGAACGCTGGCGCGAGGCGTTCGCCCCGGCTTATGCCGAACTCGCCGACGTGGCGCCGTCGCTGCTGCTCACCACTTACTTTGGCGACGTCAGCGAGCATGCGGCACTGCTCGCGTCGCTGCCCGTGGCTGGCGTGCATCTCGATGGTGTGCGCGCGCCGCAACAACTGGCCGCATTTGCCGCGTGCTGGCCGGCGGACAAAGTGCTCTCGGCAGGCGTCGTCGATGGCCGCAATGTGTGGCGCTGCGATCTGGCACGCGCACGGGCGATGCTGATGCCGCTCGCCGAGCAACTGGGCGAGCGTCTGTGGGTGGCATCAAGCTGCTCGCTCATGCACTGCCCGGTCGATCTGGCGAGCGAAGTGGGTCTGGAAAAGGAAGTCCGTAAGTGGCTGGCCTTCGCCGTGCAGAAGCTGGGCGAAGTTGCGTTACTGCGCCGTTCGCTCGACCCGGGCGAGTTTGCGGCGGCCGATGTGCGCGCCGCGTTCGTCGCCGATGGCACCGCCCAAGCCGAGCGCCGCACTTCGCCGCGAATTCACAACAGCGTGGTGCAAAAGCGGCTGGCGGCGCTGACCGACGCCGACACGCACCGTGCCTCGGCCTATCCGGTGCGTGCCGAGGCGCAACGGGCATGGCTCAAGCTGCCGGTGTTGCCGACGACCACCATCGGGTCGTTTCCGCAGACGCCGGCGATTCGCAGTGCCCGCGCCGATTTCAAGCGCCGCGCGATGTCGCATCTCGACTATCTCGAAACGATGCGCGCGCAGATTCGTCTGGCGATCGAAAAGCAGGAAGCCTACGGCCTCGATGTGCTGACGCATGGCGAAGCCGAGCGCAACGACATGGTCGAGTACTTCGGCGATCTGCTCTGGGGCTTCGTCATTACGGAGCACGGCTGGGTGCAGAGCTACGGCTCGCGTTGCGTGAAGCCGCCAGTGATCTACGGCGATGTGTATCTGCCCGAGCCGATGACGGTGACATGGAGCGCCTATGCGCAGAAGCTGACCGACAAGCCCGTCAAGGGCATGCTGACCGGGCCCGTGTCGATGCTGCAATGGTCGTTCGTTCGCGATGACCAGCCGCGCGAACTCACGGCATTGCAGATTGCGCTGGCGTTGCGCGAAGAGGTGGCGGCGCTGGAAAAGGCCGGTGTGCGCGTGATCCAGATCGACGAGCCGGCGTTGCGCGAAGGGCTGCCGCTGCGCGCGAACGACTGGCCGGCGTATCTGGCATGGGCGGTGCGGGCGTTCCGTGTGTGCTCGTCGGGCGTGGCGGACGACACGCAGATTCATACGCACATGTGCTATTCGGAATTCCACGACATTCTGCCGTCGATTGCCGCGCTCGATGCCGATGTGATCTCCATCGAAACCACGCGCTCGGCGATGGAGTTGCTGGGGGCCTTCGAGGCGTTCGAGTACCCGAACGAGATCGGCCCGGGCGTGTACGACAATCACTCGCCGCGCGTGCCGTCGCAGGCGGAGATGGAGCGTCTGATCGAAGCGGCCCTCGCGCGCATTCCGGCCGAGCGGCTGTGGGTCAATCCGGACTGCGGTCTGAAGACGCGTGACTGGGTGCAAGTCGACGGCGCACTGACGAATCTCGTGGCAGCGGCCAAAGCGGTGCGGGTGCGGTTGGGGCAAGCGGCGACGGCACAGGCGGCGTGAGCGCGAAATCAGTCGAGCTCGACAGCGCATCGACCCGGCCATGAAAAAAGGCGATGCGTATTTCTCGCATCGCCTTTTTCTTTATTGCGTCACCACGTTAGCGTGACGGCACGGCCGTTCAGGCGAGCGCCTTCTCCACGATTTCGCGCACGTCTTTCGACAGCGCCTTGTGGTCGGCCACTTGCTGCAACGCGTCGCGCATACGGTCGCGCAGCGTCGGCGTGTACTTGCGCCAGCGGTCGAGCACGCGTGCGAGGCGTGCAGCGACTTGCGGGTTCAGGGCGTCGAGCGACAGCACTTGCTCCGCCCAGTACTGATAGCCCGAGCCGTCGGCCGCGTGGAACTGCGCCGGGTTGCCGCTACAGAAGCTGAAAATCAACGAGCGTGCGCGGTTCGGGTTCTTGATCGTGAACGCCGGATGACGCATCAGCGCGCGCACCGCATCGATCACACAATGACTACCGTCACCGCGTTGCATGGCCTGCAAGGCAAACCACTTGTCGATGGCCAGCGCTTCGTGTTCAAAGCGTTGATAGAAGTCGTCGAGCGCCTCGGCGGCGTGATTCTGACCATGCGCCGCATCGCCGTCACGCGCGGCACCGCCACGTTGTACGAGCGCCGTGAGGGCGGCGAAACGGTCCGTCATGTTGTCGGCCGTGTCGTATTGCGTGCGGGCGGTTTGCGCCACGCCGGCGTCCGACAGTTCCATCAAATACGACAGCGCAAGGTTCTTGAGCGCGCGTTCGCCGGCCGATGCGGCATCCGGGCGATAGGCGCCCGGCACGCGGTGGTTGTGATACGCGGCCAGCCACTCGGTATGCAGCGAGGCGGCCAGACGCTGACGCAGATACTGACGCGCCGCATGAATCGCCGCCGGGTCGATCTCGCTCATCTGTTCGCCGAGATACGATTCGGCCGGCAACGTGAGCGCTTGCGCACGGAAGGCCGGGTCGAGCGTTTCGTCACGCAGCACCTGACGGAAAGCTTCGAGCACGTAGCTGTCCACGCTCGGCAACTGGCCCATCTGAATCGATTCGACCAGCGCCAGCAACTGACGCGTGGCGAGACGCTGACCCGCCTCCCAGCGGTTGAACGGATCGCTGTCGTGCGCCATCAGGAACGCGAGTTCGTCGATGGTGTATTCGTGTTCCACGATGACCGGCGCGGAGAAACCGCGCAGCAACGAGGGCATCGGTGTGTGATCCACGTCCACGAACGTGAAGCTCTGACGTTCTTGCGTGAAGTCGAGCACGCGCGTGGTGGCTGCCGGGGCGTCCGCCGGCTCACCCGCCAGACGCAACGCCATGTCGCGGCCGTCGCGATCGAGCAGGCCGACGGCAAACGGAATATGGAACGGCTGCTTGACGAGCGTGCTGTCGTGCAGCTCCACGCCGACCTTCGGGCAGCGCTGCGTAAGCGTGAGCGTGTAAGTGCGAGCGGCTTCGTCGTAAGTGGCGTCGACCGTCACGCGCGGCGTACCGGCCTGACTGTACCAGCGGCCAAATTGCGTCAGGTCGCGCTGATTGGCGTCGGCCATCGCGGCGCGGAAGTCGTCGCACGTCACGGCTTGACCGTCGTGACGCTCGAAGTACAGGTCCATGCCCTTGCGGAAGCCGTCGCGGCCGAGCAGCGTCTGATACATGCGCACGACTTCGGCGCCCTTCTCATAGACCGTGACGGTGTAGAAGTTGTTGATCTCGACGTAGCTCTCGGGGCGCACCGGGTGGGCCATCGGGCCAGCGTCCTCGGGGAACTGCGCTTGACGCAGCACGCGCACGTCGTCGATGCGCTTGACCGCGCGGCCCGAGTCCGAGCCCATCATGTCAGCCGAGAATTCCTGATCGCGGAACACCGTCAGGCCTTCCTTGAGACTCAACTGGAACCAGTCGCGGCAGGTCACGCGGTTGCCGGTCCAGTTATGGAAATACTCGTGGCCGACCACGGCTTCGATATTGCCGAAGTCGTCGTCCGTCGCGGTGGCGGCATCGGCCAGCACGTACTTCGTGTTGAAGATGTTCAGGCCCTTGTTCTCCATCGCGCCCATGTTGAAGTCGCTCACGGCGACGATCATGAAGCGGTCGAGATCGAGCACGCGGCCAAAGCGCGTTTCGTCCCAGCGGATGGAATTGATGAGCGAGTCCATCGCGTGTTCGGTCTTGTCGAGGTCTTGCGGCTGGACCCAGACCTGCAACAGCTTCTCGCGGCCATCGCCGGCCACGATGCGGGCTTCACGGCACACGAGACGGCCGGCGACCAGCGCGAACAGGTAGCTCGGCTTCTTGAACGGGTCGTCCCAGATCGCGAAGTGGCGGCCATCGGGCAAATCGCCCTTGTCGATCAGGTTGCCGTTGGCGAGCAGCACCGGATACGCTTCGCGATCGGCGCGCAGCGTGACGGTGTAGGTCGCCATCACATCCGGACGGTCGAGGAAGTAGGTGATCTTGCGAAAACCTTCGGCTTCGCATTGGGTGAAGAAATTTCCGCCCGACACGTACAAGCCCATCAGCGACGTGTTCTCCTGCGGGCAACAACGCGTGACGAGCGTGAGTTCGAACGCTTCGGGCGGTGCCTCGACGGTGAGCGTCTCCTCGCCGGTGCGGTAGGCGCTCCACGGTTTGCCGTCGACTTCGAGGCTCACCAGTTGCAGGCCCTGACCGACCAGCTCGAGATCGCCGCCCGCGCCTGCCGGGTTGCGATGCACGCGCAGGCGGCTAGTCACGGTGGTGACGTCGGGAGCGAGGTCGAAGTCGAGTTGGACGGTGTCGATCAGGTACGCCGGCGGCGTATAGTCGGAGCGCTGAATAAGGCCAGCGATATCGGTTCTGAGCATGGACGGTGATTTTGCGGACGGCCAAGGATTCACAAATTGTAACGGATTGCCGCGTTTTGGCTCGTCACTTGGTGCGATGCCGAAAAATTTGGAGAATTTTGCCCGTGCCCGCACGTCAAAGATTCGGGAGGTGCACGAGGCACCGTCCTATGCTTAAATCGGCGCGAGGGGCGCGCTTTGCCGTACTTGGCATTTCTCTGGAGCAGTGAATCATGTGGAAAAGATGGGGAATGGCGACGCTGGTCGCCGCCAGCGCAATGCTGGCTGGCTGTGCCAGCACGGTCACGAGCCAGGTGACCGCGTTTGGCGACTCGCCGGGCTTCGATGGGCCGCGCACTTACGCGCTCACCCGTACCCCGGAGCAGCAGAACAATCAGGAGCACGCGACCTACGAGCAGTGGCTGCGCAACCGGCTGGCCGGTGACGGTTTCGCTGAGCAAAGCCCGTCGTCGGCACACTTTCTGGTGGGGATGAGCTACGGCATCAGTCAGCAGATGATGCGCGTGGCCGAGCCGGCTTACGACCCGATGTTCGCGCGAGGGGCGTGGGGGCCGTGGGGCCGTCCGTGGGGCTGGTACGGTTACCCGTACGGCGGCGCGATGCCGGCCTATATCGAGCGTGACTATCCGTATGCGCTCAAGGGGCTGCAACTGCGCTTTACCGACCGGGCGAGCGGCAAGGAGGTGTATCGCGTGTCGGCCGAGACGAGCGATGGCGGCACGTCGCTCGCATCCACCATGCCGTACCTGATCGATGCGGCGCTCAAGCAGTTGCCGTTCCCGAGCGGGCGCACGGTCAACGTGGAGCAGAAAGTCGGACAGTGATGGGTGACTTCGCAGCACGGCAGATCATGTGCTGCGCTGTCATGTGACAGGTCACGCAGACGCCGGGCAGGGCGTCGTGCCGCTGAAAGCGCGGCGCGACACCTTGCCCGGCGTTTTGTTTTTCTGCGTTACTGCATCAGCGTGATGATGCCGAGCACCAGGAAGATGACGGCGGCCACCGCGTGGACGGCGCGCGTGGGCAGGCGCCCGGAGAACTTGTGACCGACCAGCACGGCGGGCACGTTGGCGAGCATCATGCCGAGCGTGGTGCCGGCGACCACGCCGAAGAAGTCCTGATAGCGCGCGGCGAGCATCACCGTGGCGATCTGCGTCTTGTCGCCCATTTCGGCGATGAAGAACGTGAGCACGGTGGAGGCGAACACGCCGAGCTTGCGCTTGGTGTTGGCGTCTTCGTCGTCGACCTTATCGGGAATCAGAATCCAGATCGCCATGCCGATGAACGACGTGACGACGGCCCATTTCATGATCGACGGACTGATGGCGGTCGACAGCCATTCGCCCAGCGCACCGGCAAAGCCGTGATTGACGAGCGTGGCGACGAGAATGCCAAGAATGATCGGCACGGGCTTTTTAAAGCGCGCAGCGAGAACGAGAGCCAGCAGTTGGGTTTTGTCGCCGATTTCGGCGAGACCGACGACGCCGGTCGAGATGAGGAATGGGGACACCTTATTTTTTCTCCGCCGGGCCACGTTGATGCGAGCCAATGACAATGCGTCCCGGCCCGGTTGGCGGAAGCATCGTCATCGGTCTCGCCAGGCCCTTCGGCTGCGCACGCCATAGCCGAAATCGGCCAAGTCTGTTGACGTACGCCCCTGCCGGTACACGCAATACTCGCAATACGCGATGTGCACGACAGGGCGGCTACTCCCCAATGAATCGGAGCGGATTATAGCATCGGATTCGTGACGCGCAAGTGATGGCCCGCGCGCGATGGGGCGATTTGCCGCGCGGGGAGGCCGCGACCGGAATGCAAAAAAGGGCGGCCGAAGCCGCCCAAGGAGATCCCCGACCGCATGCCCCTTGCGCACGGTCGGCGACCGCGGGGGAACGTGCGCCGCGCCAAGGCAGCGGCGTACGTTTCCTCGCGAAAGCAATGCAACAAAGTCATGCACGGCATCAATGCGCCAACAGCAGCGCTTCGATGTCAGTGCGCCGCGCGTCGATGCACCGGCTTGCCGGCGGCGTACGTCGTGGCGATGGCGCGGTCGTCGCCGAGCATCGCGAACGCGAACAGCAACTCTTCGAGCGACTCGGCCAGTGCCGAACGGCGGGCGAGCAACGGTGTGGCTTTCGGATCGAGCACTACGAAGTCGGCTTCTGCGCCGACTGCCAGCGTGCCGATGGTGCCGTGCAGATCGAGCGCGTGTGCGGCGCCTTCGGTGGCCAGATAGAACATGCGCTCGGCCGTGAGGTGATAGCCCGACAAGCGCGCGACCTTGTGCGCTTCGTTCATGGTTTGCAGCATCGAGAACGTGGAGCCGCCGCCCACGTCGGTGGCGAGCGTCACCGGCATGCGCGTGGCTTCGGCCGACGCAAAGTCGAACAAGCCGCTGCCGAGGAACTGGTTCGACGTCGGGCAATGGGCCGCGACGGTGCCGGTCTCGAACATACGGCGGCGGTCATGGTCGTCGAGCCAGATGCAATGGCCGTACACGGCGCGTCGACGCAGCAGCTTGTAGTGGTCGTACACGTCGAGATAGCTGCGATGGCCCGGGAACAGCGAGCGCACCCATTCCACCTCGTCGGTGTTCTCGGCAACGTGGCTTTGGATGAACACGTCCTGATAGCGCTGCGCGAGTTCGCCGCACACGCCGAGCTGGGCTTCGGTCGAGGTCGGCGCGAAACGCGGCGTCAGCGCGTACATCTGACGGCCGTGGTTGTGCCAGCGCTGGATCAACGTCTCGCTGTCGCGGCCACCGCTCTCGGCGGTATCGCGCAGGAATTCCGGACAGTTGCGATCCATCATCACCTTGCCGGCAATCATGCGCAGGTTGCGCGCATCGCTCGCCTTGAAGAACGCATCTGCCGAGCCCGGGTGCACCGTGCAGTACACGAGCGCGGTGGTCGTGCCGCCGCGCAGCAGTTCATCGAGGAAGAACTGGGCGACGTCTGCCGCGTATTCCGGGTTCTCGAAGCGGCGTTCGGTCGGGAACGTGTACTTCTCGAGCCACGGCAGCAGGCCGGGCGCCGGCGACGCGATCATGTCGGTCTGCGGATAGTGAATGTGCGTATCGATAAAGCCCGGCGTGACGATCTTGTCGCGCAGGTCGTCGATGGGCGTGCCCGGCGGCAGTGTGGGCGCCACCTTGGCGTAGTCGCCCACGGCGGTGATGCGGCCGTTTTCATACGCGACGATGCCGTCGGTGTGATGCACCGTGCCGGGCGTGCCGTCGAGATAGGCGCGTGCCGGGTCGTGCGTGAAGTAGACCAGTTGCGCGCGTACGGCGCGCAAGGCTTGGGTCGTGGTGGACATTTGCAGGGTCCTTATGTCGTTACATTTGCGTGAGCAGCAGCACTGCCAGCGCGGCGACAATCCACATCGCCGGCTTGATTTCCTTGGCGCGCCCGGTGAACAGCTTGAGCACGACAAAGGCGAGGAAGCTGTAAGCGATGCCGTCGGTAATCGAGTACGAAATCGGGATCATCACGAGCGCGATGAAGCTCGGGATGGCCTCGTCCATGCGGTGCCATTCGATGCGGGCGACGGACTCCATCATGAACACGCCGACCAGAATCAGCGCCGGGGCGGTCGCGATGGCGGGCACCAGCGAGAGCATCGGCGAGAGGAACAGGAACGGCAGGAACATCAACGCGCAAACGACCGCCGTGAGACCCGTGCGTCCGCCTTGGGCGATGCCCGCCGCCGACTCGATGTAGGCGTTGGCCGGGCTCGTACCGAGCGGGCCGGAAATCAGCACCGAGAACGAATCGACGATCATGGCCTGACGCATGTTGCGCGGATTGCCGTCGCGATCCTTCATGTTACCGGCTTCGGCAATGCTCATGAAGGTCGAGAGGGTATCAAAGAACGCGGTGAACAGCATCACGAAGATGAACGGCAGATACGCGACTTTCAGCGCGCCCAGCAGGTCGAGCTGGCCGATGCCGGAGAAATCGGGGGCCGCGAAGAAGCCGTGGAAGTTCACGAGCGTGGCGGTAGCGATTTCCTTGGGGAAATACGCGGTGCCGTCGCCCCAGAAACGGCCGATGGGAATGGCCATCAGGGTGGTGACGACGATACCGATCATCAGCGCGCCGTTAACCCGGCGGGCGACCAGCACGGTGGTCAGTGCCAGCCCGATCAGGAACGTGACGGTCGGCGGCGAGAGATGCGCGAGGCGCACGACCGTGACCGGGTCGCTCACCACGAGCTTGGCGTTGACCAGCCCGATCACCGTGATGAACAGGCCGATGCCGCACGAGATGGCATAGCGCAGATTGGCCGGAATGGCATCGACGACAAAGCGCCGCACGTTCAGCGCCGCGAGCAGCGCGAACAGAATGCCCGACCAGAACACGCAGCCCAGCGCGGTCTGCCACGGCATGCCGACGCCATGCACCATGGTGAAGGCGAACAGGGCATTGAGGCCCATGCCGGGGGCGACGAGCACCGGGTTACGGGCGTACAGGCCCATGGCGCAGCTGCCGAAGAAGCTGATGAGCACGGTAGCCGTCAGCGCAGCCGGGAACGCCATGCCGGTCTTCGACAGAATGGCCGGGTTCACGACGATGATGTACATCGCTGCGAGGAACGTGGTGATACCCGCTATCACTTCCGTACGGAACGTCGATCCGAGTGCGGTGATACCGAAATAACGATCGAGTACCGATGCAGGCTGCGCGCCCGCCACGCGCGTGGTGTCTTGTGCCGCTTCGGGCGCGGCGCTGCCTGCCGGGGGGCTGAGCGATGAGTCCATGGGGTGTTGTCTCCGATGTTCTTAGATGTCGTGTGCCTCTTTGACGTCGCCGGTGTGGGGGCACCGGGCTGCGCGCATTTGGGCACGCTCGAAAAATAGCATTCACGTCTGGTGAAAATATTCCTTATGCGGAATGTCGGACATCATCCGGGGCTAATACATCGTGCGGACATTCCCGGAGAATCGCGGTGGTTCTCAATACGGTGTCTCACATTCCCACCGCTGGCATTGGCCGAAGGGGATTGCCGGAGATTGCCGAGCGCAAAACCGCCATAAAAAAACGCCCGAAATGTTTCGGGCGTTTTTTGTGATCGCGACGCGATTGATTCGCGCTCAATTCACGCTTACGTTGCGTTGGCCGCTCGGAATTGCGCCAATTCGCTGATTAACGCCTGTTTTTCGCTGTCATTGATGAACGACGCCTCGAAGCTGTTTTGTGCCAGTGTGTACGCATCGTCCATCGTCATGTCGAGCGCATGGAAGGTCGCGAGGAAGTTTTCATTCAGATAACCGCCGAAATACGCCGGATCATCGGAATTGATCGTCACGGCCAAGCCTCGCTTCAGCAACTGATGCAAGGTGTGCTGGCCCATATCTTCGAACACTTTCAAACGCACATTCGACAACGGGCACACGGTCAACGCGATCTTTTCGCGTGCGAGGCGTTCGAGCAACGCTTCGTCTTCGATGGCGCGCACGCCGTGATCGACGCGCTCGACTTGCAGGGTGTCCAGCGCTTCGTAAATGTAGGCGGGCGGGCCTTCTTCGCCCGCATGCGCGACGATGCGCAGGCCCAGCGCCCGGCAGCGCTCGAACACGCGTGTGAATTTGGTCGGCGGGTGCCCCTGTTCCGAGGAATCGAGCCCGACGCCGATCAGACGATGGCCGTGGCTGTTGAAGTACGGCAGCGCGGTTTCCAGCGTCTGCAATGCATCTTCTTCCGACAAATGGCGCAGGAAACACAGAATCAGGCGGCTCGTGATGCCGTGCTGCGTCTCGGCTTCGGCCAGCGCGCGTTCGATGCCGTTGATCACCGTCTCGATCGACACGCCGCGCGCCGTATGCGTCTGCGGGTCGAAGAAGATTTCGGTGTGACGGATGTTGTCTTGCGCGGCGCGTGCGAGGTAGGCGCGCGTCATGTCGCAGAAATCGTCCTCGGTCAGCAGGACGCTTGCGCCCGCGTAATAGATGTCGAGGAACGATTGCAGATCGGTGAAGGCGTACGCGTCGCGCAAGGCCTCCACATTGGCGTACGGCAATTTGACGCCGTTGCGCTCGGCCAGTCGGAAAATCAGCTCGGGCTCCAGCGTGCCTTCGATATGCACATGCAGCTCGGCCTTGGGCATGGCACAGATCGTCTTGGCTTGTTCTGGCGTGAGTGGCATGGAATTGGGTGTTGTCGTTGGGGGATTGGGCGGGATTCTACCGTCGCAGGCCTGTGCTGGTCACGTGCGCCGCGCAGGGCGGGGCGTATGGGGCGTATGCGATGCGACGAGCGGTTTTGCACGCACCGGGTGAGAGGTGGGCAAGGCTGGCCGTCAGATCGGCGTACCAGCGCGTTCAGGCGCGGTGGCAGCGGTGCCATCGTGGCTGCCGAGGCTGCCGGCGGTACCGGCGGTACCAGTTGTGGTGCCCGCGGGCGCGCTCAAATGCATTTGTTGCTCGCGCACCCGCAGCAACTGGGCGGCGACAGCGATGGCAATCGTTGCCGGGGCCTTGCCGGTGATGCCGGCCACGCCGATCGGGCAGATCATCTGCTCGAACCGCTCGGGCGGCACGCCCCGGTCGCGCAGCCGGTGCTCGAACTGGCGGCGCTTGGTCATGGAGCCGATCAGCCCGAAGTAGGCAAAATCGTCACGCTTGAAGATTTCTTCGCACAGCCGCTGGTCAAGCGCATGGTTGTGCGTCATGACGAGGAAAAACGCGCCCGGCGGCGCTTCGGCCACGACAGACTCGGGCGTGTCGGTGGATTCGACCGTGGTGTTGGGCGGTACGGTGTCGGGAAAGGTCTCGTGGCGCTCATCGGCCCACGTCACACGGCAGGGCAGCGTCGCGAGCACCTGCACGATGGCTTGGCCAACGTGACCCGCCCCGAACAGCACGATATGGAAGTCGCTGGGCGCGAGACGCTCGCTCAGCCACAACCAGCCGTCGCTGCCTTGCCAGAATGCGCAGGCAGCATCATCGGCGTCGCGTGTGAGCGTGTGCGGGTGCGCCAGCGGTTCGCTGGCATCGAGTTCGGTCAGCAACACCGGACCGCCTTGCTGCTGGCTGGCCACGGCGTTGGCGCCGGGGGCGCCGAAAGCCACGCTGCGCAGGCTCGATTCGCCTGCGCTCAGCCGTTTATGCAACGCGCTGACCCACGCCAGATCGGTGAGGGTCAGCACTTCAAAAGCCAGCGTGACGGCGCCGCCACAGCACTGGCCCAGACTCGGACCCAGCGCAAAACGCTCGACGTGCCGCCCGCCCTGTTGCCCGTACTGTTTGAGCAATTGACGCGCGACTTCCATCGCACGCCATTCCAGATGGCCGCCGCCGATGGTTTCCCATACGTGCTCGCGGGTCACGAGCAAATGCGTGCCCGCCTCACGCGGGGCCGAGCCTTCGACGCGCGCGATCGTGACCAATACGGCGGCTTCACCGCGCGCGAGCAGTTTGTGGGCGGCGTCGACCCAGCGATGCATCAGCCGGCGCTCCGCGTGCGCAACTCGGTAATGGCCATGAGCAGCGCCTCGGACGTGGCCGGTGCATTGAGCACCGGTTCGTCGCGATGGTCGTTCACGCTGGCGACGGCGTCGCGCAACGCATTGAACACAGAGAACGGCAGCAACAGCGGCGGTTCGCCCACGGCCTTCGAACGATGGATCGAATCCATCACGTTGGTGTTCTCGAAGAGCGCCACGCGGAAGTCGGTCGGGCAGTCGCTGATCCCGGGGATCTTGTACGTCGACGGCGCGTGCGTCATCAACTTGCCGTCCTTGTTCCACCACAACTCTTCGGTGGTCAGCCAGCCCATGCCTTGAATAAACGCGCCTTCCACTTGCCCGATGTCGAGCGCCGGGTTGATCGACTTGCCGGCGTCGTGCAGCACGTCGGCACGCAGCAGGCGCCATTCGCCGGTCAACGTGTCGAGCACGACTTCGGACACGGCCGCGCCGTAGGCGAAGTAGTAGAACGGATTGCCGTTCATCTTCGCGGCATCCCACGACAGACCCGGCGTGGCGTAGAAGCCGTCGGACCACAGCTGCACGCGCGCCCAGTAGGCCGCTTCCACGAGATCGGGGAACGCGACTTCGTTGCCGTTGGCGGTCACCACATCGTTGGCGAACTGCACGTCGTCGGCCGAGCCGCCGTATTTTTGCGCAGCAAAGGCGGCCAGTCGCTGGCGAATCTGCCACGCGGCGTTTTGCGCAGCCTTGCCGTTCAGGTCGGCACCGGTCGACGCTGCCGTCGCGGAGGTGTTGGCGACCTTGCTGGTGTCTGTTGCCGTCACGCGAACGTGCGAGAGATCGACGCCCAGCTCGTGCGCCACGACTTGCGCGACCTTGGTGTTCAGCCCTTGGCCCATCTCGGTGCCGCCGTGATTGACCAGCATCGAGCCGTCACGGTAGACGTGCACCAGCGCACCGGCCTGATTGAAGGCCTGCACGTTGAACGAGATACCGAACTTGAGCGGCGTAAGTGCCAGCCCCTTGCGCAGCACCGGGCTCGTGCGATTGAACGCGTTCACTGCGTCGCGGCGCGCGCGATAGTCGCTGGTCGTTTCCAGTTCGCTGACCAGCTCGTGAATGATGTTGTCCTTCACGGTCTGCCCGTACGGCGTGGTGTTGCGATCGGTGGTGCCGTAGAAGTTGACGCGGCGCACGTCGAGGGCGTCTTTACCCAGACGGCGTGCAATGGCGTCTTGCAGCACTTCCATGATCAGCGCGCCTTGCGGGCCGCCGAAACCACGGAAAGCCGTGTTCGACTGCGTGTTGGTCTTGCCGCACAGCGCGCGCAGGTCGGCATCGGGCACGTAGTAGGCATTGTCGAAGTGGCAGATCGCGCGCGTGGCGACCGGGCCCGACAGGTCGGCGGAGAAGCCGGCACGCAGCGTCATGTCGACTTTTGCGCCAGTGATGCGGCCGGTGTCGTCGAAACCTACGTCGTACTCGAAGTAGAAGCCGTGACGCTTGCCGGTCATCATGAAGTCGTCGTCGCGATCGAGACGCAGCTTCACCGGGCGCTTGAGGCGCGTGGCGCACAGGGCCGCGACGCACGCAAACAGACCCGATTGCGATTCCTTGCCGCCAAAGCCGCCGCCCATACGACGGCACTCGACCTGCACCTGATGGCTGTGCCAGTGCAGCGCGTGCGAGACCAGCATCTGCATTTCGGTCGGGTGCTGGGTCGAGCAGTAGACGTGCACGCCATCGTTTTCTTTCGGAATGGCGTACGAAATCTGCCCTTCGAGATAGAACTGCTCCTGCCCGTTGCATTCGAACGTGCCCGTCAGGCGGTTCGGCGAGGCTTGCAAGGCCGCATCGGCATCACCACGGCGCAGGTGATACGGCGGCAACACGCCCGCACCCGCGGCTTTGGCCGCCTGCGGCGTGAGAATCGACGGCAGATCTTCGTATTCGCCCTTGGCGAGACGCGCGGCACGGCGCGCCGCGTCGTGCGATTCGGCCACGACGGCAAACATTGGCTGACCGATGTATTGCACGACGCCGTCGGCAAGAATCGGATCGTCGTGAATGACCGGGCCGCAATCGTTCACACCGGGAATGTCGGCGGCGGTCAGCACGGCGACCACGCCCGGCGCTTTGCGCACGGCATCGAGATCGAGCGACAGAATGCGCGCGTGCGCCTTGGGCGACGGGCCCAGTGCGCAGTGCAGCGTGCCTTGCAGTTCGGGAATGTCGTCGGTGTAAGTGGCTTCGCCAGCCACGTGGAGGACTGCCGATTCGTGCGGACGCGAGCGGCCCACTTGGGCGCTCGATGCCGTAGTGGTGCCGGTTTGCGTCATGAAGCCTTCAACTTGCGTGTTCATGGGCGGCTCCGGTCAGACGTTGGCAAACGCATTGACCTCGTGCGCCGCCAGCGGCGCGTCGGTACGCGTTTCCAGGAAAAAACGATACAACAGATTCTGCGCGCCCGCGAGCCGGTAAGCACTCGTCGCCCGCATATCCGAGAGCGGCTGGTAGTCCGTCGGCAATGCGGCCATCGCGGCGCGCACCGTCGCTTCGGTCCACGGCTGCCCGTTCAGTGCTGCTTCGATCGCAGCACCGCGCTTGGGCGTTGCAGCCATGCCGCCGAAGGCGATACGGGCCGAGCGCACCACGTCGCCGTCGAGGTCGATGGCGAAGGCTGCGCATACGGCGGAAATGTCCTGATCGAAGCGCTTGGCCAACTTGTAGGTGCGGAAGCGCTGGGGCGTGCGCGGATACGGCACGCGGATGCCCTGCACGAACTCGCCCGGCTCGATGGCGCTCTTCTGATAGGCGATGTAGAAGTCCTCCAGCGGCATTTCGCGCACGCGGTCTTCACGGCGCAGCACGATGGACGTGCCCAGCGAGATCAGGCCCGGCATGGAGTCGCCGATGGGCGAGCCGTTGGCGACGTTGCCGCCGAGCGTGCCCGCGTTGCGAATCGGGAACGACGCGAAGCGCTGACGCAGTTCCGCCAGTTCGGGGTAGTGCTTGACCAGTGCGTCGAAAGCATCGTTGAGCAGGGCGCCTGCGCCGACATAGATGCCGTTCGGACCTTCCGAAATCTCGCGCAGTTCCGCGACCTGACCGATATAAATCAGGTGTTTGAGATCGCGGAATTGCTTGGTGACCCACAGGCCCACGTCGGTGCTGCCCGCGAGAATGCGTGCGTCCGGGTGCGCCGCGCGCAGCGTGCCCAGCTCGGCCAGCGAGCGCGGGGCGTGGAACAGGTGGTTGTCGTGTTCGTACGTCAGCATCTCGCCGCGTTGCAGCGCCTGAAGCTGCCTGGCGAGCGCCGCACGGTCGAATTCGTGGCGCGGCAGGTCGTACATCTTCTGCGCGGCATCGACGATCGGGCGGTAGCCGGTGCAGCGGCACAGGTTGCCGGACAGCACGTCGTCGATCTCGCGACGGCTCGGGCAACCGGCCGATTCGGGGCGGTTCAGATACATGGCCCACAGCGACATGACGAAGCCGGGGGTGCAGAAACCGCACTGCGAGGCATGGCAGTCGACCAGCGCCTGTTGCACCGGATGCAGCTCGCCGGTCGGCGCGCGCAGGTCTTCTACGGTGAACAGGGCCTTGCCGTCGAGCGTGGGGAGAAACTGGATACACGCGTTGACCGCGCGCAGGGAGACATCGCCATCGCCGGCCAGCTCGCCGATCACTACGGTGCAGGCGCCGCAGTCGCCTTCGGCACAACCCTCCTTGGTGCCGGTGCAATGCAGGTCTTCGCGCGTGTACTGGAGCACGGTTCGGGTCGTATCTTCGCCCGTGACTTCGTGCACCTTGCCGCGGTAATAGAAGCGGATGGGTTGTGTCTCCATGATTCTCAGTGTAGTGCAGTGAATTGTTGTCGATGTGCCGGGACTGCTCCGGCGTGGGGATGAGCCGAAGATAGCACCGGCGCGGGAGGTAAATATTTCGTGCCCATGATGATGGCTATTCGGTCGCCCCGATGACGCGGCATTGTCATAAACTATCGTTCATCCCCCCGTTATCAGACGTTCAACACGTCCACCGAGCCCCCGTCCCCATGCAAAGACCCCGCGAACAGATCGACGCCTACCTGCTGCGGGTGCTCCATACGCTGCTCACCGAACAAAGCGTTTCGCGCGCCGCGCTCAAGCTCGGCCAGTCGCAACCGGCGGTCAGCAACTCGCTGCGCCGGCTGCGCGAGATCACCGGCGACGCCATTCTGGTGCGCGGCAAGAGCGGCATGGTCGCCACCGAACGCGGCCGCGAGCTGCTGGGTTTTGCGACGGATGCGCTCGCCGCCATCGACCGTATCACCCATCCGGCCACCGAATTCGCCCCGCAGACCACCACGCGGGCGTTCCGGCTGGGCGCGCCGGACTATCTCGACGCGGTTTTCCTGCCCAATATCGCCGAAGTGCTGCGCCGCGATGCGCCGTCGGCGCGGCTGCACGTTCAGCCGATCAATGCCGGCTTCGACTACGCCGGGGCGCTGGAAAACGGCTCGCTCGACGTGGTGATCGGCAACTGGCTGGAACCGCCGCCCCAACTGCACATGTCGCGCCTGTTCGACGACGAAGTGGTGTGCATGCTCGGCGCGCAGCATCCGCTGGCAAATAAGGGCATTTCGCTCAAGCACTATCTGGAATTGCCGCATCTCGCGCCCACACCCTACGTCGCGGAGCGGCAGAGCTTTATCGACGGCTGTCTGGCGGAACAGGGGCTGCGGCGCAACATTCAGATGACGATGCCGTACTTCGGGCTCGTGCCGTACGTGCTGATGCGCACGGATCTGGTGTTCACCACTGGGCGGCAGTTTGCGCAGCACTACGCGCGTTACTTGCCGATTCGCGTGCTGCCGTCACCGTTCGCATTCCCGCCGATGCGGTTCTATCAGTTATGGCACGAACGGACTCACGCGGCCCCCGAGGTGACGTGGCTGCGCCGGCGAGTGGCGGAAGTGGCAACGGAACTGGATGCGGCCGGGAGTGGGGCGGGTGCGGGGAATGGCGCGGGGCTTGCCACCGACGGCACGGTGGCCGGACGGCCTTAAAGACAAGACTGGCCGCCCGGGAGGACGGCCAGCGAGACAGCCATCGATATCGGGCGGTGCCGCAGCGGGCACGCGCCGGTATCGAATCAGAGAATGACGCCTTAGCGCAGCGAAATCGCGCGACGCGGACGATGCAACGCCAGCGCCAGAAAAATTACGACAAACGCGGCCAGCGACCACATCGGCAGCGTCAGGCCGAGAATCGGCGGATACATCGTCTGGCACATCCCCTGCACTTGGAAGACCTGCGGCAGCATGCGCGAGGTCGGCAGGGCATCGACGAAGGCTTCGACGACGTCGTAGCCGCAGCTCACCATCGGGTTGGCCTGCACGTAGATCAGATAGGCCGATGCGGCCATGCCGCCAATCGCCGACAGCGCCGCCAGTACGCGCGCGAACTGAATGCCCGCCCAGCCGCGCGAGACCGCACCGACCAGCCCGAAAATCGCGATCAGCACCAGCGAGTAGCGCGCCAGAATGCACAGCGGACAAGGGTCTTCGTGCAGCACGTACTGGAAGTACAGCGCGCCGCCCAGCAGGGCGAGACACACGAGGGTCAGCAGGAAATACAACGAGCGTTCGCGGCGCAGGGCCGGGTCGATTTGAGCGTTCATGTCACTTCGGGCGGATGGACTATCGGATAACAGACGGCACGCTGATGCCCGTAAACCCCCGTATGATGCGGGCGCCGGGCACATGGGCTGGCATTGTAACCCCGCGTCGATTCGCGCGTGAGACGAAAAAATACGGAACTTTCCGCCCAGAAATCGGACGTTTGCGGTCCCCTGTGGGCTATCAAAACTCACAGGGGTGCCGGAGCCAGAACCAGAACCGGTGCCGGTGATCGGGCCGGGACATCACCGCCCGCAGCGGATTCAGCCGCCCAAGCCCGCCTCGCGCAACGTGTGCTCGATGGCCCGGCCAACTGGGAACAGGCGCGCATCGTCGCCCGCTGCGCCGCTCACCATCAGGCCGATGGGCGCTTCGCCTTCTGCCTGACACGGCAGCGAGAACGCGCAGCCGTCGATCATGTTGATCGCCGTGGGGTTGCGCAGCACCAGCGCATTGGTGGCCGTGAACGTCTCGTCGCTGGCTTCCAGCGGGGCGATTGCCGGCGGCGTGAGCGGCACGGTCGGGCACAGCACCGCGTCGAAACTCTGCCAAACAGGATTTGCTGCCCCGATGAGCGCGGCTCGCGCTTCGATCAGGTCGATATAGTCGGCTGCTCCCGCAGGCTCGCCCTTGCGGATGCGAACGAGCACGCGCGGGTCATACCCGTCGGCGCGTTCGGCCAGCAGCTTGCGATGCCATGCGAACGCTTCAATCGGCGAGAAGCCGAAGCGGTTGATCGCGGGCAGGTTTTCGAAGGGGGCGAATTTGAATTCGACGAGCGTCGCGCCGGCCTTGGCCAGTGCGGCGAGTGCGCGTTCATAAATGGCGAGGGCGGCGGGTTCTGCGCCATCGAGCACGTAGTTTGTCAGCACGCCAAAGCGCATGCCCTTGAGCGGGCGCAGGGCCGCGGGTGTTTCGATGACCGGTTGACCGGACAGAATGGCATCGACCCATGCGCAGCAGTCGACCGAGCGGCCGATCGGGCCCACCGAGTCCAGCGTGGTCGAGAGCGGCACGGCGCCGTCGCGCGGCGTGCGCGAGGCGGTCGGCTTGAAGCCGGTCAGGCCGCAAAACGCCGACGGAATACGGATCGAGCCGCCCGTGTCGGTGCCCAGACCCACGGCGGCCATGCCGTCCGCGACCGAGGCGGCGGCGCCCGAGGACGAGCCCCCGGCCACATGGCCCGTCTCGCGCTGCCACGGCGAGCGCGGGTGGCCGTAATGCGGGTTGAGGCCCAGCCCGGAAAACGCGAATTCGGTCATGTTGGTGCGGCCGACGATCACCGCGCCAGCCTGACGCAGGCGCGCCACGGCGGGGGCGTCGCGCGTTGCCGGTGCGGCGTCGGCGAGCACGGTCGACCCGGCGCGCGTGACTTGCCCAGCTACGTCGAACAGGTCTTTGACGGACACCGGCACGCCCATCAGCGGCGACAGGCGCACACCGGCGCGACGCAGGGCGTCCAGACCGTCGGCGGCGGCGCGGGCGGCGTCGGCGTCCACCTGCGTGAAGACGACGTGGCCTTGGCCCGCCGGATCGGCGATGCGCGAGAGCGCTTGCTCGGTCAGGGCGCGGCTGGTGGTGCGGCCGCTGTCGAGTGCGGCAGCGAGATCGGACAGGGGGCGTTTCAGATCGATGGCGTCGTGGCTCATGTTCAGATCGCTTTCAGAATATGGGTGCGGAATTCTTCGATATGCCGGGCAATCGCCCGGCGGGCGCGCTCGGCGTCGTGTGCCGCCAAGGCTTCATACAGTTCGAGATGCTCGTCGAACACGCCTTCCAGATGGCTCGGCGTGGACAGCGCCAGAAACCAGAAGCGCAGCGAGCGCTCGTGCAGGCCGCGCAGCAACTCGGCCAGCGTCTGGTTACGCGAGGCGCGCGAGATCGCCAGATGGAAGTCCCGGTCGATGGCCATCATCACGGCCACGTCGCGTGCCGCAATGGCGTCGCGCGAGCGCGCCAGCACGGCTTTGATGGCCGCGAGGTCGTCGGGTGTCGCCGCGCGGGCGGCCAGTTCGACGCAGTAGGTCTCGTTGATCATGCGCACGTCGATGATCTCGAGCGCATCGTTGAGCGAGACCGGCGCGACCATGGCGCCTTTGCGCGGCAGGATCACGAGCAAGCCTTCGAGCGCCAGACGGTGCATCGCCTGATGCACCGGCGTGCGCCCGAGCCCCGTCGACTGCATCAGTTGGGCTTCGTTGAGCGTTTCGCCCGGACGCAGCCGCAAGGTGATGATGTCGTGCTTGATCGCCTCGTAGGCGCGCTCGGTGAGACTGCGGCCATCGGCGGGCGCAGCGGCGCGAGGGGAGGCCGCAGGGGCGGCGGGGGCGGAAGCGTCGGGCGTGTCGTTGAGCATCGAATCGGGGGAGATCAGTCGGCGATGGCCAGCGCCTGTGTGGCGTAGCGATGCCGGATAGCGCGGCCGAGCACCGGGTCGCGCAGTTCGATTTCGAACACGTCGCCCCCGGCGACGCCGCCGATGGCAGCGAGTGTGCCACAGAACATTGCGGCACCCGCAGGCAAGCCGTCCGGGCCCAGTTTTGCCATCAATTCCTGCGGTGAGAGCAGGCCGGCCACCGTGCCTTCCTGATACAGATGGCGCGCACCGTCGCGCGTGACCCACGAGCGCAGTTCCAGTTGATCCCAGTGACCTGCCACGTCGGCGAAGCGCCACGCCTCGCGCGCGACCGGCTTGCCGCAGACCTGTTTCGACACGGTCACGCCGTACGCCTCGACTTCGCGGTCAGTGTGGTCGGAGCCCACGCTCACCAGCAAACCGGCGTCGCTTTGCACCAGCACGCACTCGGCTTCGCCGCTGCTGGTCTGGCCGACCACGTCGATGGCGTCGTCCTGCGAGAGCAAGGCCGGCGCCAGCCGGTAGAAGCAGGGCGTGGTCGACGGACGGCGCACACCCAGCGCCGCCAATTCGGCAATGTGATGCTCGACCGCGTCGCGGTCACGCCCGGCCCAGCCGGCAATGATCAGCGTATCGACACTCGCGGTGACGGGCGCAGTGAGAGGCGCTGATGCGGCCACGGAGGCGTCGCCCTGTGACACCGCAAGCACCGCAAACGACAAACGGGAACTCATGAAAACGCACTCCTGTGAAATTCAATTGATATTGTTGTGATATTTCACAGTGCGACGCGACAAAAGGCAAGTAAAAAAATTTCATCGGAAGGGGCGATTCGTGGGAATTCTGGGGAATTTTTTGTGAAGAGCCCCGTCAATCATGGGTTGCGCGCGTCTCCGCCCATCGCGTATATTGATTCGGCGCGCGCGGGTGGTATCGCGGTCGCACCGTGCCTTGCGGACATTTCCCCTGCGTTGGACCTCCAGCGCCGGGTATCCGAACGAGGCACAGGCAAGACCGATCGCCCGGCGGCACGCCCGCGCCAGGGGCGACACGCGCAACGTCTATCAAGCCGGCAGGGTCTCAGCCGGCTTCCCACCTTTATCAAGCATCACGCCTTGTGTTGCCGCGGCGGCCTTCGGGTTGCGGCGCGGCGTTTGGCGTGACATCAAGAACAGCAATACCGGCGTAACACGCCGCGGGGAGAACGTATCGGATGCATCACGCCATCGACTTCATTCAGGACCTGGCCGTCATCATGCTGCTTGCCGGCATCGTGACGGTCATCTTCAACCGGTTCCGGCAACCGGTCGTGCTCGGCTACATCGTGGCGGGCGTGATCATCGGCCCGTACACACCGCCGTTTGCCCTCATACACGACGAGAAGACGATCGGCATTCTGGCCGAGCTCGGGGTCGTGTTCCTGATGTTCTCGCTGGGGCTGGAATTCAGCTTGCGCAAGCTCGCGCGCGTGGGCGTGACCGCCTTCGTGGCGGCGCTCACCGAGATCGTGCTGATGCTCTGGATCGGCTACGAGATCGGCCGCTTCTTCGGCTGGAAGGCGATGGACTCGATCTTCCTCGGGGCCATGCTGGCGATTTCGTCGACCACCATCATCGTCAAGGCACTCGACGAACTCGGCATGAAGAAAGAGCGCTTCGCGCAGCTCATCTTCGGCGTGCTGATCGTGGAAGACGTGCTCGCCATCGGCATGATCGCGCTGCTCTCGGGTATTGCCATCAGCGGCTCGGTCGATGCGGGCGAAGCCACGTTCACGCTGGGCAAGCTGCTGCTGTTCATGGTCGTGTCGCTCGTGGTGGGCATCTTGCTCGTGCCGCGCATTCTCGGCTACGTGGCCAAGTTCAAGAGCGACGAAATGTTGCTCGTGGTGGTACTCGGCCTGTGCTTCGGCTTCTGTCTGCTGGTCATCCAGATGGGCTACAGCGTGGCACTCGGCGCGTTTCTCATCGGCGCGATCATGGCCGAAGCGCGGGAGTTGCATACGATCGAGCGGCTGGTGGCGCCACTGCGCGACATGTTCAGTGCGATCTTCTTCGTGACGATCGGGCTGCTGCTCGACCCGCACGTGCTCAGCACGTACATCGTGCCGATTCTGGTGATCACGGTGGCGGTGGTAGTGGGCAAGATCGTGTCGTGCGGGCTCGGGGCGTTCATGTCGGGGCAGGATGGCAGAACCTCGATGCGCGTGGGCATGGGCCTGTCGCAGATCGGTGAGTTCTCGTTCATCATCGCGTCGCTGGGGCTGTCGCTGAAGGTGACGAGCGACTTTTTGTACCCGATTGCCGTGGCCGTGTCGGTTATCACGACGCTGCTCACGCCGTACCTGATTCGCGGCGCCGATCCGTTCACGGGCTGGCTCGGCCGTGTGATGCCGGGGCGTCTGTCGTACGTGCTCGGGCAATACACGCAGTGGCTGCAAAGCATTCAACTGACGGGCGACAGCGCGGCCATTGTGGGCATCGTGCGACGCATTGTGGTCAGCGTGGCGATCAATCTGGCGCTGGTGGTGACGATTTTCCTCGGCGGTGCGTTCTTCTACCGCCGTCTGGCGGAACTGATGTCGCCGTGGGTGCGCGACCCGAGTCTGCAAAGCGCGGTGGTGTGGGGTGGTGCGCTGGTGGTGTCGCTGCCGTTCCTGATTGCGGTGTATCGCAAGCTCAAGTCGCTCTCGCTGCTGCTCGTGGAGTTGTCGGTGCCGCCGAGCCTGACGGGGCGCTATACGCTGCAAGTGCGTCGCGTGGTCGCTGAGATTCTGCCGATTGCGGCGATGGTCGGCGTGATTCTGCTGGTGGCGGCGCTCTCGGCGAGCATTCTGCCGTCGACCGAGATGATCGTGCTGATCGTTGCGGGGACGGTAGTGCTGGCAGTGGTCATGCGTAGCTGGTTCGTGCGCATGCACGCGAAGCTGCAAATCGCGCTCAAGGAAACCATGGAGCACCAGCCGGAAAGCGATCACGGCGGTGGCCCGCAAGGTGGTGGCGGTTCGCACTGAGTTGTACTGATCGAGGTGACTGACGGCGCGAAGGACGTTGCGCCGTAGTCGCCTAATAAAAAGCCCGCCGGAGTATGGTCTCCGGCGGGCTTTTTTGTTCAGTGGGCTGACGTAGTCGGCGTATTACGCCTCGCGCCCCTTCGATCTCGCGAGTTCGGGAGGTTGGGAGGTCGCAACCTTACCCCTTGCGCGGCGGGAAGTCGAAGACCAGACATGTCGTGGTCGCATGCGCGTACAGCGTGCCGTCGGGTCCGACGATGCGGGCTTCGGCAATGCCGACCTGACGTCCCACATGAATCACTTTGCCTTCGGCGCGCACCAGCGGCACGTCACGCGTGAGTGCGCGCACCATGTTCGTCTTGAGTTCGAGCGTGGTGTAGCTGCGCCCGGCGGGCAGGGTCGAATGGATGGCGCACCCGACGGCCGAATCGAGCAGCGTGGCGAACCAGCCGCCGTGGATCGAGCCGAGCGGGTTGTAATAGGGAAGTGCCGGTTTGCCCTGAAAGATCGCATGACCATCGGCGATGTCGATGGCGATGAACCCGAGGGTTTCGCTGATCGGCGGCATCGGCAGCTTGCCGTCGAACATCGCCTGAAAAATCTCATTGCCCGACAGGCCGATGACGTCCGATGGGTTCGCCACGCCATAACGCGCCGCGCCATCGCGCTCGACCCGCTTACGCACGGCGGCTTCGTCGGCTTCCCACTGGGCAAGCACCGCAGCGGCATCGGGTTTGACGGATTTCAGGGTGGGGGCACTCTGCGTCATGACGTCTTCCTCGTAACTTTTATGATGATAGGCATGTCAGGCGATTATAGAAGCGGTTTCGCATGACCGTGTATCACCGCGTTAGAGGGAAATGTCGACGGGGGGGGGGAGGGAACGGCTTGGGCATCGCGCCGGGAAAGCGCGCGATGCCCAGTTCAGCCCTGTTTCAGCCGTGTTTCAGTCCTGTCTCAGGCCCATTTCAGCGTGCTTACGCTGCCTGCGCCTGATTGCGGCGATAGGTCGCCAGTTCGTCGATCGTGAGGATCGGCAGGTTGTGCAGCTCGGCAAAGCGCTCGATGTCGGCGCCGCGCGTCATGGTGCCGTCCGGGTTCATGAGTTCGCACAACACGGCGGCCGGTTTCAGACCGGCGAGCATCGCCAGATCGACCGACCCTTCCGTGTGGCCGCGGCGCGTCAGCACGCCGCCCGGTTGTGCACGCAGCGGGAAGACATGGCCGGGGCGCGACAGATCCGACGGCTTGGCGTCGTCGGCAATGGCGGTGCGAATGGTGGTCACGCGGTCCACGGCAGACACACCGGTCGTCACGCCCTGACGCGCTTCGATCGTTACCGTGAACGCGGTGCCGTAACGGCTCTGGTTCTGGTCGACCATGGGCGGCAGATCGAGACGGCGCAGGGTTTCGTCGGGCAGGCAGAGGCAGACGATGCCGCTGCACTCGCGAATCAGCATGGCCATGGTGGCGGGCGTGATCTTCTCGGCGGCGATGATCAGATCGGCTTCGTTCTCGCGGTCGAGATCGTCCATGAGAATGACGGGACGGCCCTCGCGCATCGCTTCGAGCGATGCGGCAAGACGCACTTCGACCGGCGGCAGATTGGCGAACGCGGGGTAGGCCAACAGGTTGTCGTCCGCGTTGGCGGCGGTGGCGGTTGAGGCTTGCGGTACGGCTTGGGTGTTGCGGGTGGTGCTGGTATTGACGGACATGAAACGCTCCTCGCGTAAATGGATCGGGCGAAAAACGTTTCAGGGCATGCGAACGGACGTCGCCATGGGACGGCATCCCATGGAGCGCGGGTATCGACGCATCTTCTCTCATCCGGACTATGACCGTCGGCTCTGGCTTCGCACCAGATCTGCTGACCCTGCCGGTGTTGCGAAAGCAACGGTGGCAAGCGCTCGCGGGCTCATGAGCGTGCAGCGCGAACTGCACCTCTCACATACCGCCGGTGGGGACTTTCACCCCGCCCTGAAGACGTGTATGCCGAGGACGCAGCGTGTCATGTCTGCCATGAGTGCCCCAAAGGGCGGCGACTGCATCTTCAGCGAGACAAAGCGTAGCACAAGGTGTGCGAAGTCTGCTGGGGAGGCAGCGTTGGCGGCAGGGGAATGCGGGGGTGCTAAACGCGTGGCTGCGCGTAGCTGCGGGGCGCATTGAGGTGCAGTGCTGTGCGGGGAGCGGGGCGTCCGTGAGGCGGAGTCCGCCTCACGGTTATCCGGCCAGCCTTGCTTAGTTGGTGCCCTTCACCGTATAGCCGGCGTCGGCGATGGCCGCCGTCACTTCGGCCGGGGAGAGGCGGCTGTCGACATCGACACGGCCTGCGCCCAGATCCACATTGACCTTCGCGGCGGCGTCGCGCTCGGTGATGGCACGCGTGACGGCCTTGACGCAATGACCGCAGCTCATTCCTTCGACTTGTACTTGCATGATGTACTCCTTGAGTAACTGACCAACAGGTTCGAGGTTTGGGGAGTCCGGCGGGCTGCCGTTGCTTCGGTATCCCTTCCGACGTGAACCGATCATAGACCTTCCTATAACGGGAAGCTCAAGCGATTTTTCAGCCGAATCGTGTGACGGGTCAGACGCGGCCCAAACCCGGGCGGTTCCGGTGGCGGTATGGTGTTGGCTTGTCTTGCATCGTGTTCGCGTTCTTGCGGCCAGACCCCGCCGACGCTCGGTAATTGCCCGCCACAGGATCACAAGCGGCCACCGAGGCAATATGTCGCGGCGAGTTGCCGCAATACGCTTGACCTTCCTGTCATGGCAAGGTCTATGCTTCGAGACATGATGACAGTGCTCATGGAGGCACTCAAATGACTCAGAACTGGTCGGTCGGCATCGAAGGCATGACCTGCGCATCGTGCGTGACGCGTGTCGAGAAGGCATTGCGGCGCGTCCCCGGCGTTGCCAACGCTACCGTGAATCTCGCTACGGAGACGGCGGCGGTGGAGGCGTCGCCGGACGTGACGCCGTCGGCATTACTAGGCGCCGTGGAGCATGCGGTGAGCGACGCCGGCTATCAGGTGGCCGAGCAATCGTTCGAGTTGGCGATTGGCGGCATGACCTGCGCGTCGTGTGTCGGACGCGTCGAGAAAGCGTTGCGCGCGGTGCCCGGCGTGGTGGAGGCGAGCGTCAATCTGGCGACGGAAAAAGCCACGGTGCGTGGCGTTCGCGGCGCGGTGGATGCGGCCGTACTCACGGCTGCGGTGCAGAAGGCGGGCTACGAAGCGACGCCGGTCACTGACCCGGCGGCCGAGGCGGCCTCGCACGAGGGCCCGGCGTGGTGGCCGGTTGCCGTTGCCGCGCTACTGTCGTTGCCGTTGTTGTTGCCGATGCTGCTCGAACCGTTCGGTGTGCATCTGATGCCACCATCGTGGGTGCAATTTCTGCTCGCCACGCCGGTGCAGTTCTGGCTCGGCGCCCGGTTTTATCGCGCGGGTTACAAGGCCGTGCGGGCCGGCAGCGGCAACATGGATTTGCTCGTCGCGCTGGGGACATCGGCCGCCTATGGCCTGAGTCTCTACGAATGGTGGCGTGCGCCCGAGGGCAGCATGCCGCACCTGTATTTCGAAGCGGCGGCGGTCGTCATCACGTTGGTGCTGCTCGGTAAGTGGCTTGAGGCGCGAGCCAAGCGCCGCACGGTCGAGGCGATTCGCGCGCTGGCGGCGTTGCGTCCGGAGACCGCGCGTGTGCTGCGCGATCCACAGGGGGCGGCCAATGAAGTGAGCGTGCCGCTCGGTCAGGTGGTTGTCGGCGATTGGGTCGTTGTGCGCGCCGGTGAACGGTTGCCCGTCGACGGCGTGATTCGCGATGGCGCGAGCCAACTCGATGAGTCGTTGCTCACCGGCGAGCCGTTGCCGATCGACAAGGCCGCGGGCGACACCGTTGTCGGCGGCTCGATCAACGGCGCGGGGACACTGCGCATCGAAACGACGGCCGTGGGTGCCGATAGCGCGCTCGCCCGCATCATTCGCATGGTCGAAGATGCGCAGGCAGGCAAGGCGCCGATTCAGCGCGCCGTCGACCGGGTAGCGGCGGTGTTTGTGCCGGTGGTGGTCGTTATCGCATTGATTACGCTGGTGGCCGGCTGGGCCTTGGGCATCGGCTTCGAAGCAGCGATGCTCAATGCGGTCGCGGTGCTGGTGATCGCCTGCCCGTGTGCGCTGGGGTTGGCGACGCCTGCGGCGATCATGGTGGGCACGGGAGCTGCGGCGCGGCAGGGCATTCTGATCAAGGACGCCGAAGCGCTTGAACTGGCGCATCGCGTGAGCGTCGTTGCCTTCGACAAGACGGGCACGCTGACGGAAGGCAAGCCACGTCTGGTGGCCTATTTGCCCGCATCGGGCGTGGAAGCCCAAACGCTGCTGCGCTGGACCGCGGCGGTGCAGTCGGGGAGTTCGCATCCGTTGGCGAAGGCAGTGATTTCGGCCGCTGACGAGGCCGGTCTCGCGGCCAATGTGCCGGTGGCAAGCGATATTGCGGCCCTGCCGGGACGCGGCATGCGCGCTCGCATCACCGAGGCCGGTGTCGTGCATGCGCTGCAACTGGGCAATGCACGGTTGCTCGACGAACTGCATGTGTCGCAAGGCGAATTGGCGCAGGAGGCTGCAAGACTGGCCAGCGAAGGGCGCACGGTGTCGTGGCTTGTGGATATGGGGCGCGATGTCAGTGGCAACGTGGGCGGTATCGGCGATAGCGGCGATAGCGGCAATAGCGGCAATGGCGACGCTCAGGCAAGTGCCGACGCGAACGGCATCGAATCTCCCCGGTTGCTGGGTTTGCTGGCCTTCGGCGACACCGTCAAGGCCTCGGCGCGGGAGGCGGTTGAACGGCTGCACGCACTGGGTGTGCGTACGGTGATGGTGACGGGCGACAACGCCGGCAGCGCCAATGCGGTAGCGGCGGCGCTGGGGCTCGATGAGGTGCACGCCGACGTCTTGCCCGAACATAAGGCGCAAGTGATCACGCAACTCAAGCGCGACGGTGCGGTCGTAGCGATGGTCGGCGACGGTATCAACGATGCCCCGGCACTCGCAGCGGCCGATGTCGGCATCGCCATGGGCTCGGGGACGGACGTCGCGATGCAGACCGCCGGCATTACGCTCATGCGCGGCGACCCGCTGCGGGTGGCCGACGCCATCGATGTGTCACGCCGTACGTGGTCGAAGATCCGGCAAAACCTGTTCTGGGCCTTCGCGTACAACGTGATCGGCATTCCGCTGGCCGCGTTTGGGCTGTTGAGCCCGGTGATCGCGGGGGCGGCGATGGCACTCAGTAGCGTGAGCGTCGTGAGCAACGCGCTGTTGTTGCGCCGCTGGCGCCCGGCAAATAGCACGGGTGGCGCGGTTGCTGGCATGGGAGAGAACCGCGCGCCGGGGCAGGCTGCCCGGGCGGTACCGGGCGATTTGCCCGGGCACACGCCGAACGGCGCATAATGAATCGATCAGGGGCGACGCACTGGGGGATCACGCCCAATGCAGCGCTCAGATCTCAACGTGACTTGAAATTCGCCGAAAGCGACCTCATCTGCTTGATATCGTCTGTCTTCCGGCGTCAAGTCTATGCTGCCGAATATGAATAGTCTGCATATCGCGAGTTACAACATCCACAAGGGCTTCTCCGCATTCAACCGTTTGCGGGTCCACGAGTTGCGCGCCGGGCTGGAAGGGCTGGCGCCGGATCTCGTGTTCTTGCAGGAAGTGCAGGGCATGCATCAGCGGCATGCCACGCGCCACAGTAACTGGCCGATACAGCCACAGCACGAGTTTCTGGCGGGCGGTATCTGGCGCGACCATGCTTATGGACGCAACGTGGTGTACGAGCACGGCCATCACGGCAATGCCATTCTGAGCCGCTATCCGATCGTCAGATCGGACAATCACGACATCACCACCTATAGTTTTGAAAAGCGGGGCATGTTGCACTGTGAAATCGCGGTGCCCGGCTTGCGCCAGCCGTTGCATTGTCTTTGTGTGCATTTGTCGCTGGCCGGGCCCGGACGCCGCCGGCAGTTCGACATGCTGGCCGAGCGGGTGGCCGACGCCATTCCGGCGGATGCACCGCTGATCATTGCCGGCGACTTCAACGACTGGAGCAATCAGGCGGACCGGTTGCTCGCCGATAAATTGGCATTGACCGAAGTGTTTCAGAACCGGGTGGGGCGTCCCGCCCGTAGTTTTCCGAGCGGTTTGCCGCTTTTACGACTTGACCGCATTTACGCACGCGGCTTTGATATCGAAGGGGCGGAGGTATTGCACGGCCGCCCTTGGTCGAGAATCTCCGATCATTCGCCCATCAGCGCCCGGCTCATGCCGTCGGACGATGAGAAGGCGCCAATGAATGGTGCTTCCACCCCGCCGTTCAACCCTCAATCCCCCCTGTGAGGCAGCTATGAACATCGGACAAGCGGCGCAGGCCAGCGGTGTGACGGCCAAAATGATCCGGTATTACGAGAGTATCGGCCTGATGCCCCCGAGCCCGCGCTCCGACGCCGGTTATCGGCGCTATGGCGAGCAGGACCTGCATCTGCTGCGCTTCATTCGTCAGTCGCGGCGGCTGGGTTTCGGCATCGATCAGATACGCCAGTTGCTCGCGCTCTGGCAGGACCGTGGGCGCTCCAGCGCGCAGGTCAAAGCACTCGCGCAGTCCCATGTCGACGAGCTGAATCAACGTATCGGCGAACTGGTCGCCATGCGCGACACGCTCTCGCATCTGGCCGTGCATTGCCACGGCGACGATCGCCCCGACTGCCCGATTCTCGAGGGCATTGCGGCGGCCGCCTTGCCGACACCTTCCTCGGCATCGGCAGCATCGCCAGCATCGGCCGGGAGCGCAAGCGCCGTGGCATCCGCCGCAGGCGCAGCGAATGTGCCGGTGCAGCAAGCTGCGGCGGCAGAGAACACCACTGGGGCGCCGTCAGGGACCTCAGGCAAAGACGGGGACGCTCAGGCGTGCCACGTGCCACAGGGCTAAGCCGGCCGGCGCGGCGCTGCCAAGCGCTCGCGCATCGCCTCAAATGACTCATGATGCGCCGCAACAGCGGCGCTTTTTTTGATCTGTTGTTTTTTGATCTGCACCCCGTGACGGACTGTCGCAGGCGATTTTAGGGTGCGAGAAAAATTACTATCTATATGATTTATATGGATTTAATTTGGAATTGACTGTATTCGAAGTGACGCTCTAGCAGATTTTGTGTGGTTTTCACATATCGGGGCTAACCCTTTACGGGAAAACCCTATATAATGCGAAGCACTGCTGCGATGCAGCACACTAAATGAATTGGAGAAACGTCATGTTTGCCGCCCTGTTTGAAGTCGTGAACACTTGGTTTGAAACTGCTGAACGCCGTCGTCGCGAAGCGTTCCTGGCTGAGTCGAAGGACATCATTGAGCTGGAACAACGTATCCGCGCGCTTGAAACCGCCGGTTACTAAGCAGCCGATAAGCAGCTAATAAGCTGCTACTAAGCAGTCAAAGAAGTCCTTCCGGACGAACGGTCGTCGCTGGCGCAATCAGGCTGGTCGATCGTCACATTGGGCGATTCCCGTCATCGTTGTGATGACGTGCGACAGCGCCCCAGCCGTGAGTCCGGATGCCATGTCCCCGTCGTTCAGGGACTGGCTCGCGCAATAGCCCGCCAATTGGCGGGCTTTGTCGTTTACGTGTCCGTTATGTCTCCGGTACGTCTCCGGCGCCCCCCGCGCGCCTCCTGCCAACGCTGTCTCGTGCCGCCAACGCATACGGCTCAACGGTCCGGTGAGAATTTTCATCGTCACCCACCGAAACACACGTATTGCCTGACCTCCCATAAATAACAGGCTCACTGAGTTGTATTTGAGTAATTGATAACACTAATGATTCTCATTAAACTTCAGGCGAGCTGAGCTGTCGCGCGAAAGATACTGTCGTGAGGGCCGGCTCCAAGACGTCGGTGTTGTCGGCGGCAGCGCATGCTGAGTACGAAGCACGCCGCCGACGAAACGCTTCCAGTCCCGGATGGCCTCGCTTGCCGGGACGTACTCATCAAGCCGTACCCTCATGTCTCACTCCTCCCGTTTGTCTCTGCCGACGCGTGCCGCACGCGGTCGCGCTTTTGTGTCTGCTGCCGCCGGTGCACGCTATCCGGTGCTGCGCCCAACGGTCGCCGCTGTGGCGCTCGCCTTCGGTTCGCTGGTGTTCTCGGCAGGTGCCGCTGCGCAATCTGCGACGCCTGACGCCACCGCACATAACGACGTGGCACTGCCCGCCGTCACCGTGCAGGGCGCCCGCGAAGCCTCGCCGAACGATCCGCCACCCGCGTATGTCGGCGGGCAGGTGGCACGCGGCATGAGCTTTGGCGTGCTGGGAAATCAGAACAATCTCGACGTGCCGTTCAGCATGAGCGCGTACACGTCGAAGATGATCGAGGATCAGCAGGCCCGTACGCTGGCCGACGTGCTGGATAACGACCCGTCGGTGCGCATGTCGCGGGGCTTCGGCAACTTTGCGCAGACCTTCGTGATTCGCGGCTTTACGCTCGCGGGCGATGACATTTCGCTCAATGGCCTCTACGGCATCACGCCGCGCCAGTTGGTCTCGACCGAAGCGCTTGAGCGTGTGGAGTTGTTCAAGGGCGCGAACGCGTTTCTGAACGGTGCGTCGCCGGGCGGCTCGTCCATCGGCGGCGGTGTGAATCTTCAGTTGAAGCGCGCGGAAGACACACCGCTCACGCGTGTCACGGTCGACACCAGCGGATCGGGTGAGCTGGGGGCCCACGTGGACGTCGGCCGCCGATTCGGCAGCGAGGGGCAGTTCGGTATTCGCGTGAATCAGGCTGTGCGCGATGGCGAGACCTCGGTCGATCGCGAGCATTCCAACTCCAACACCACCGCCGTGGCGCTCGACTGGCGCGGCGACAAGGTGCGCGTGTCGGCCGACTTCCTGTATCAGAAGGAACACATCGGCTCGGGCCGCGCGCTGTACAACTTCACGGGCAATGTGCTGCCCGCGCCCCCGGCGGCCACGTCCAACTACGCCCAGTCGTGGAGCTACACCACGCTGGAAGACAACGTCGGTATCGTGCGTGCCGAATACGATTTCCTGCCGAACTGGACCGCGTACATCACCGGTGGCGTGCGTCACACCAACGAGAACGGCGAGTACTCGAACCCGACGTGGAAGGGCTCGCCGAGCACGATTACCGCCACGCGTCTGAACGCACCGCATCAGGAAGACGCGCTCTCGGGTGAGGTCGGCGTGCGTGGGCGTTTCAGCACCGGGCCGGTGTCGCATTTCGTGACGGCCGGCGTGTCGGGCACGCGTCTCGATTCGCAGTCTGCCTATACGTATGCGGGAGCATTCTCGACGAGCTTCGTCAACCCGCCGCAGGTGCCGTATCCGGCCACTACGCTGAAGGGCGGCAACCTCGACGATCCGCAGACCACGGCACTCACATTGCTGCGTAGCGTGGCGGTGTCCGATACGGTGGGCTTCTTCAACGACCGCGTATTGGCGACGGTGGGCGTGCGTCATCAGTCCATCGGCGTGAACAACTACGGCTACACCGGCGTGCAAACGCTGGCCTATAACGACTCGATCACCACGCCGGTGTTCGGTCTGGTGTTCAAGCCGTGGCAGAACGTGGCCTTCTTTGCCAACCGCAGCGAAGGGTTGGCGGCGGGTTCGACGGCGCCGCAAGGCACCAACAACTACGGCCAGTCGCTGCCGCCGTACCGCTCGAAGCAGTACGAATTCGGTGCGAAGTACGACACCGCGCGTTTCGGCGCGTCGGTCGCGTTCTATCAGATCGAAAAGCCGTCGGCATACACCAACGCGGCTAATTTCTACGTGGCCGATGGGTCGGAGCGCCATCGCGGCGTCGAGGCCTCGGTGTATGGCAGCCCGGTCAAGGACGTGCGCGTGATTGCCGGTGTTTCGTACATCGACGGCGAGTTGCTCAACCAGTCGAGTGCGGCCACCAACGGCAATCGTCCGGTGGGGGTGCCCACGTTCCAGTACAACCTCGGTGCCGAGTACGACGTGCCTTGGGTGCCGGGGCTCACGCTCAATGCCCGCTGGATTCACACGGGGCGCGAGTATGCCAACATCGCGAACAGCGCGTCGATTCCGGCGTGGGACCGCTTCGATCTGGGGGCTCGTTACGCCATGCAGATCTACGGCAAGCCGACGACGTTCCGCGTGAGCGTGCTCAACGTGACGAACAAGGCCTACTGGTCGAGCGTGTCGTCGAGCAACTACCTGACGCTGGGTGCGCCGCGCACCTTCCTGATGTCGATGACGACGGACTTCTGATGTGACCGTCGTGTTGCCCCCTCTGCCACACTGACGACGGAAAACGCAGTCGACGCAGTCGCGCCCCGGCGCTGTTCGCAGCCCCGGGGCGTTTTATCGTCTGGCGGTCGCGTTTGATCACTTCTCGATGTTGAATTCCGTGGCCATGGCTGCACCGTTGGCGAGCGACGGTACGCCGTAGTACTTGTCGCCGACCTTGAACATGAACCGGCACCAGTTCTCCGTCAGGGCCCGCCACTCCAGATTCACGCAGTACGAGCCGTTGTCGTTGACCGACCACGTACCGGTGGCGTGAGCGGTCTGCACGGTGCGGGTGGTGGAGCCGATGCCGCCTTTGTTATCCGTGGTGGCGTTGAGCGAGCCGTCTTTCTCGTTGACCCACTTGCGTGTGCTGCCGTTGTTGAGCAGGTTGGTGATGTGCGCGCCCGGCATCAGCGAACGCAAGTCGTCGACCGAGAGTTGCTGCCCGTTGGCTTGCTTGATGTCGGACAAGTGCATCGGGTCGGCATGGGCGACGGGCGACAGGGCGCAAAAGCAGAGTGCAGCGAGTGAGCTGAACGTCAGGGTAGTGCGGGGGACGTGACTGAAGCGGAAGGTGCGGATGACGCGAATGGCGAAGCTGAACATGGTGACTCCCGGACGAATCCTGAGCACGACGCCTGCGCACGCGACCGTAGACAAACACACGCGTGAGCGCGTATCGACGGCGGAATATGACATACGCCATATGGCGTAACGCGTAGGGCATAACGCGTAGGGCGTCTTGCGATGTATTCCCGCGCTTGGGCGCGCGGTGTGGCTATCGGTCCGGGTAATGCTTGTAATGCGTGTTTTGCGTGTAATGCGTTATCACTATAGGCGCCGGCAGGCGTGGGCCCAATCCGGCGCAACCCGGGGACGGCGCAGCGCGCACCACCCCGGGGCAGAACAAACGGGCGCGAGACGGGCTTAGTCCGTGCCGTATTTCGGCGAACGCGGGCCGTAGAGGATGCCATTCGGACGACCTGCCGAGAGCAGACGTGCGTTGGCCGTACCGGCGACCTGATAGCCGGCATTCGTCACGCTATTGATGATTTGCTTGAGCGCTGCCGAGACCAGCATGCCGATCAGTCCGCCGCCGCCACTGTTGCCGCCTTCGTTGTTGGACGCCGACGCGGTGCCGCTCCACAACTTGGCCCCCGTGCGCAGATCGACGAGCTCCGCCGATGCCGTGACCACCGTCGCGCTGTCGAGCACCATGTACTTGGTGCCGTACTGCGAAATCTTGATGTAAAGCGCGGCGTCAGCGCCGAAGATTTCATGCAGCTTGGCAGGGCTCACCTGATGAATGTCGCCGGCAACCGTCAGGCCGTTCTGGCGAAACGATTCGTCGACGAGCGTCACCGGCAGCACGTAGTAACCGGCTTCGGCCAGCGGCAGCGTCACTTGCGAGAGCACGCTGTAGGTGGCGTCGATGTCGGGCGATTCGTTGAGCGGCGGCAGCACCACGATCGACTTCGGCTTGCTCTGCTTGAACGCGGTGTAGTCGTACTTGGCCTGATTCACGGCGCAACCGGTCATGAGCGCAGCCAGTGCGGCGACCGTCATCCATTTGAGAACACGGGCGATCATTGCTTCACCTCCGGGGTCTTGGGCGTTTGGGAAGTTTTGGGCGTCTTGTCCTTGAGCAGGAAGTCGATGTAGCCGGCCGACTCAGGGAACAACTGCTTCTCGGTCTGGAATTCCTCGACCATCTTGTCGGGCTTGCCGACCGAGGCGTAGAGCAGGCCAAGGTGCGCGTGATAGCCCGGCGGCGCGGCGTTGTTGGCGGCCTTGATCTTCTCGAGGTCGCGCTCCAGCGCGATGATTTGTGCTTCCTTCGATTCGCCCTTGAAGTATTCGTAGACCTGCGGCTGGTAGCCTTCCCAGTCGTACAGGGGCTTCGGCGCGGTGGCGCAGCCGGTGAGCACGGCGCCACCGAGGGCGGCGGCCATGGCGGCGCGCCCGAATGAGAACTTGCGTTGCATGGTGATGGAGTCCTGATGAACGTGTCTGCGAGCGGTGTCACAAGACGCGCCGGCTTGCACATGGCGTGCGAAGCCGGCGTCGTCAGTGACAACGCCGGTGACATGCTGCAAATGGAATTGGGGCTGGCTTACTTGCCGGGCTTCCAGGCGCCGCTTTCGATGCCGGTCACCAGGTTGTTCACGGCTTCGCGCATGGCGAGGTCGAGGACCTTGCCGTTGAGCGTCGAGTCGTAGCCTGCGGTACCGCCGAAGCCGATCACTTCACGATTGGACAGCGCGTATTCGCCCGCACCGCCGCTCGAGTAGACGACTTCCGAAGTCGCGATATCCACCACGTTCAGGTTCACCTTGGCGTACGCAATCTGCTCGCGGCCACGGCCGAGAATGCCGAAGAGCTGTTTGTCGCCCACTTCCTTGCGGCCGAACTCCACGACGTCGCCGGTAATCACGTAGTCGGCGCCCTTGAGTTTCTGCTGCGTCTTCTTGATATCGGCTTCCTGACGAATCTCGGCCATGTTGTCGCGGTCGAGCACGTTGAAGCGGTTGGTCTGTTGCAGATGCGTGATCAGAATCGTCTTGGCCTGACTGCCGAGGCGGTCGACGTTATCGGAAAAGACACCACGCATGTAGGCGGAACGGTTGTCGAACTTGCCCACGGCGATCGGCGTACGCACGCCGACAAACGGACGGCTGGCGCTTTCGACCTTGGCAACTTCAACGGAGCGCGAGCTTTCGGTGGCGCAACCGCCGAGTACGGCGATGGCGAGCATGGCGGCCACGCCTGCCATGCCCACGCCCGGCAGCGCGATGCTGAACTTCTTGTTTTGCACGGTGATACCCCTGTAGATGTCTTGGCGCCCGGCTGGCGGTGCGCAGTGGCACAGTCGTGGCGGGCGCTGATTTCTTAGTTCGCTGGCTTCCTTACCGACTTCTGCTTTTTATAAAACTGCATTGGTAAGGGGTGCTGATGTTAGCACGCAGGTTTGGGGCGTTGGGGGGTGACGAGCATCGCCGATCGCTTGGCGATACACTCGCACGACCCGTGTTCCTATTTTCGAAAGGAGCGTTGCCATGGCAGACAGTGAAGCCCGCCCGCCGTTTCCGCCGTTCACCCGCGAGACGGCTATTCAGAAGGTGCGGATGGCCGAAGACGGCTGGAATTCGCGCGACCCGGCGCGCGTCGCGTTGGCGTATACCGCCGACAGCCGCTGGCGCAATCGCGCCGAGTTTCCGCGAGGCCGCGACCAGATCGTCGAGTTCCTGACGCGCAAGTGGCAGCGCGAGCTGGACTACCGGCTCATCAAGGAGTTGTGGGCGTTTACCGAGAACCGGATTGCGGTGCGCTTCGCCTATGAGTGGCGAGACGATTCCGGTAATTGGTTTCGCTCCTACGGCAACGAGAACTGGGCGTTCGATGCGCAGGGGCTGATGGCCGAGCGCCACGCGAGCATCAACGACACACGCATCGCCGAGCACGAGCGGTTGTATCGCTGGCCGCTCGGCCGCCGGCCCGACGATCACCCGGGATTGAGCGATCTGGGCTTATAGGGGGCTTCTAGGTGGCTTCTAGATATCAGGCCCGTTCTGCCTGTTCAGATGCAGCACGGTTTAGGCATCCACCCAGATATAGCGACGCGTTGAAAGGCGAAGGTACGCAACTATGTGTTTGCGTACCTAAGCCACGTCGTCCGCTCAATCCAACCCGACGATCAGCAACAGATTCGTCGCGGTAATCACGACGAACAGCGCCCACGCAACGACTTGCGTGGGTCGCCCGATCGTATTGCCTCGCATCACGCGCGGGTCGCTGACCGAGCGGATGAGCGGCCACATCGCAAACGGCAATTGCAGACTGAGCAGCACCTGACTCCATACGAGCAATTTGCCGACAGACCCATCGCCCAGCCACAGCACACCGATCAACGCGGGAATGAGGGCGAGTCCGCGCGTGATCAGACGCCGCTGATAGCAGGGAATCTTCATGTGCAGAAAGCCGTCCATGATGACTTGGCCGGCGATCGTCCCGGTGAGCGTGGAGCTTTGGCCCGAGGCGAGCAGGGCAATGCCGAAGAGGAAGGCCGCCGCGCTGCCCGCAATGGGCGTGATGAGCCGATAAGCCTGTTCGATATCGGTGACGCTCGTCTGGCCGCTCGCGTGGAAGACCGAGCCCGCGAGGATGAGGATGGCGGCGTTCACGAACATGGCGATCACGAGCGACACCCATGTGTCGATGCGCACGAGCGCGAGCGTGTCGCGGAAGTCGCCGCGTTTGCCACCGACCACACGCCGTGTCTGCACGATGGATGAGTGCAGGTAGAGGTTGTGCGGCATGATCGTGGCGCCCATGATGCCGAGGGCCAGCACGATGGCATCGCGCCGGTCGTGGCTGGGGGCACCGGGCACCAACCCGGCGGCCACGGCGTGCCAGTCGGGCGGCACCATGGCCACTTGCGCGACGAAACAGAACGCCATGGTCGCGATGAGCCCGAGCACGATGGCTTCGATCTGCCGGAAGCCTTTACCTTGCAGGCCGAGCACGATCATCGTGTCGAACGCGGTCAGCACGATGCCCCATGCAATGGGCACGCCGAGCAGCAGTTTGAAGGCGAGGGCGCAGCCGAGGACTTCGGCGATATCGCAGGCGATGATCGAGATTTCCGCCGTGATCCATTGCACGGCGCGTCCGGTGCGGCCGTAGCGTTCGTAACTGGCCTGAGCGAGATCGCGGCCGGCGACGAGGCCGAGCCGGGCCGCGAGCATCTGAAGAAAGATGGCGGCGATGCTCGACATCGCGACGACCCAGAGCAACGAATAACCGAATTGCGAGCCTGCCTGAATATCGGTGGCCCAGTTGCCGGGGTCCATGTAGCCGATGGCGACGAGCAGGCCCGGGCCGGCAAACCGTTTGAGTTTGCGCCAGCGCGATTCGCTGGCGTCGATCACGATGCTGCCTTTGACTTCGGCGGGACAAAACGGCGCAGTGGCAGTGGTCGGCAATGGCATGAGGGAGAGGGCGAGCGCAATTGATGACGAGCATAACGGCACACGCCATCGATGCTCAACCCATGAGATGAGAGGGCGCTCATCGCGCGAGTGACTGGCGCTCATGGCTGGTGTCCATGAATGAAGCTCACGATTGAAGCTAATGACTGATGCTCATGACCGGGGCTCACGATGGAAGCCACGATTGGCGCCCATGACCTAAGCGCTCACTGACACGTCAATCGCGTTCTACCTGCTATACTGTATATTCATACAGTATTCTGGTGTGTCATGACCCTGCCGCTCTCCTCTTTGCCCGCCGGGCTGTGGCGTGCCAGTGAACTGGCGCAATACCACCGTGCCGGCCAGCCCACGGGCTTTGCCGCGCTCGACGCGGAGCTGCCCGGGGCTGGCTGGCCGCATGGTGCGGTGACCGAATTGCTGAGCGAACGCCCGGGTATCGGTGAGTGGCGGCTGCTGGCACCTGCCTTGCGCGATCTCACGCAAGCGGGCCAGCCTGTGATGGTCATCGCGCCGCCGATGCTGCCGTATGCCCCGGCGCTGGCGGGGTGGGGCATCGATCTGCGCTGGCTGAGCGTGGTGACGCGGCCGGAGCGTAATGTGCCCCGTAATGCACCCAGTAATGCACCCGGTTCGGCACCGGCAACGCGAGCGGCGGCACAAACGGCCACACGAACGACCACACGAACGGCAATTCAAACGGCGCGAACGGCACGAACGATGGCACGCGCGCACGGTATTCGCGCAGAAGACCGCGACATGCTCTGGTGTGCCGAGCAGGCCCTCAAGAGCGCGTGCTGCGGGGCCGTGCTGGCATGGTTGCCCGCCGCGACGCCCGAGCAAATCCGGCGGCTTCAGGTGGCCGCGGGCGGAGGGGACGCGCTCGCATGGGTCATGCGCCCGCCGACAGCGGCGGCCACGGCGTCTGCCGCGCCGCTACGGCTTGGGTTGAGCGTGGGCGAAGACAGCCGCCTCGGCGTGCAATTTCACAAACGCCGGGGGCCACCGCGTACCGAGCCGCTCTGGCTGACACTGCCGGCCCCCTATGTGCGTGCGGAACACCCGACACAACCGGTGGCCGGGGACGATGCCGCCGTCCCGTTGGCCCCACGGCCTGCGCCTTCATCTGCACCCTCTGCGGTGCCTTCTGCCTCTGCTTCCGGAGTTTCGCATGGCCTGCTGGATTGCCCTGCACCTGCCATTTCTCGCGCTCGAGATCGCCTCCCCGCCAACGCGGACTGACGTCGACACGACCGTCGTGCTCGCGCAGTCGCGCGTCTGGCAGGCGAGCGAAGCGGCGCAGGCAGCGGGCGTGCAACCCGGCATGCGTCGTGGCGGCGTGCTCGCGTTGTTGCCGCAAGCCAGATTTCACGAGCGTGACGAAGCCGCCGAGATCGTCGCGCTCGAAGCCTTGGCACTGGCGTTGTTGCGTTTCGGCCCCGATGTCGCGATCGCGTCGCACCAGAGCGTGCTGATCGACGTCGCGCCGAGCCTGCGCTTGTTCGGCGGTCTGGCGTCGCTGGCCGCACAGGTGCTCGACAGTGCGGATGCGCTCGGGCATCGCGCGTCATTGGGTGTCGCGGCCACGGCCAGCGCGGCGGCATTGCTGGCCCGTATCGGTGACAGGGAAGATGCCCCGATGCTTACCGGGACGCTCCCTCCGTGCCTGCCGCCACCACTGGCGGCGCTGCCGCAGCAACTCGATCCGTTGTCCGTGGCGTTGCTGCCCGAGGCGCAGCCGTGGCTCGACTGGCTAGCGCAGATCGGTTGCGCAACGCTGGGCGAATTGCGTGCCCTGCCGGCCAGCGGCATGCGACGGCGTTGCGGCGCGGCGTTGCCGGCGTCGCTCGCGCGGGCTTATGGCGAAACCCCCGAGGCACCTGACTGGTATCGCGCGCCACCGCACTTCGAGGCGGTGCTGCCGCTGCCGTCGCTCACGTACGACGTGGAAGTCTTGCTGTTTGGCTTGCGCCGTTTGCTTGCACAACTCACCGGCTGGCTGACGGCCGGGCAACTGGCGACGCGTGCGCTCACGCTCGTGCTTGAGCATGAGCCGCTCGGGCGCCACACGGTGGCACCGACACGTTTCGACATTCGGCTGGCCGAGGCGAGTGCGGCGCCTGCACACCTGCTTTCGCTGTGCAAGGAGCGACTGGCGCGTTCGCCGCTGGTCGCGCCGGTGCTCACGTTGCGGCTGGATGTCACACAAACGGCGGCACACGTGCCGCTCAGCGGCAGCTTGCTGCCCGAGCCGGGCCGCGCCCGGCAGGATTTCGTGCAACTGATCGAGCGTATGGCGACGCGTCTGGGCGACGAGCATGTGCGGCGGCTGCAAGTGCGTGGCGACCACCGGCCCGAAGCGGCGTCTGCGAGTGTGGCGTATGGCGCGGGCGGGGCCGTGGCAGGGGCAGGTGGGGGCAGCGGGGCAGCCAAAACGGCAAAGCCTTCAAAGACCGCAAAGCCTCCGGGCACCGCCAATGCTCGCGCAGACAGCGCGTTGACCGAAAACGTGGCGCCGGCAGGTTCGCGCGGCGAGATCCCGTTAGGCATTGCCCATGGAGAAGCGGCGGCACGCGCGGCGCGTGCGCCATTGCCACCTCGTCCGGCGTGGTTGCTCGATGCGCCACAGCGGCTCATGGTGCGCGACGAACGCCCGTGGCGGCAGGGGCCGTTGCAGTTGGTCAGTGGTCCCGAGCGTATCGAGGCGGGGTGGTGGGAGCCGGGCACGGTCACGCGCGATTACTTCATTGCGGCCGATACCACTGGGGCGTTGCTGTGGCTGTTTCGCGAGCGCCCCGTCCACGGGGCGGATGCTGCGTGGTATTTGCACGGTCTGTTCGGCTGAAGCGGACTGAACAAGCCCGAACAAGCCTGAATAAGCCGGGATGGTGTTTCCATGGATATCGACGATTTCTTGCCTTGGCAGGGCCCGACCGAGGGCCTCGCCGCCAACGACGACAGTGCCGACGACGCGGTTGCCAAACCCACGGCGCCGGCCGACCCGCGCGCGGCTGACGACGGCAGCCTGCCCGCGTATGCCGAACTGCACTGCCTGTCGAACTTCTCGTTTCAGCGCGGGGCATCGCATCCGGAGGAACTGGTCGCACGCGCGGCGCATCTGGGTTACACCGCACTGGCGATCACCGACGAATGCTCGCTCGCGGGCGTGGTGCGGGCATTGGCCGAGGTCGTGCAGCATCCGTCGGTATCGCTCATCGTCGGCAGCGAATTCCGGCTGACGCCAGAGGCATCGGACGCCCCCTCGTCAGACCTTAGCGCGCTGGGCACCGTGCATCTGGTGGCACTTGCCCAGCATCGCGAGGGTTACGGCAATCTCTCCGAGATGATTACGCTCGGGCGCATGCGCGGCCCGAAGCGCGGCTATCGGCTGCATGCGCGCGACTTCAGTGCGCCGGACAAAGCGCAGGCGCATCTGCGCGGTTTGCCCGGTTGTCTGCTGATTCTCGTGCCCGATGCCGACGCGAGCGCCGCGCAGATACTTGCGCAAACCCGCTGGGCGGCGGCGGCCTTCGGCGAGGGGCGCGTGTGGCTTGCGCTTGAGCGGCGTCATCGTGCCGACGACGAAGCCCATCTGGCGAAACTGCGCGCTATCTCGTCCGAGTGCGGTGTACCACTCGTCGCCACCGGCCACGTGCTCATGCATGTGCGATCGCGCAAACCGTTGCAGGACACGCTGACCGCCATCGGGCTGGGGCAACCGGTGCAGACATGCGGGCTGGCGCTCACGGCCAACGCCGAACAGCATCTGCGGGCGCGCTTGCGGCTGGCGTGGCTGTATCCGGCCGAAGCACTGGCCGAGACGATTGTCATTGCTTCGCGTTGCCATTTCGATCTGCGCAGTCTGCGCTATGAATATCCGGAAGAACTGGTGCCGGCGGGTCACACGCCGTCGACCTATCTGCGTCAGGAGGTCGAAGCCGGGTTGAAGCGCCGCTACCCAGCAGGCGTTCCGCAGAAGGTCCGCAAGCTCATCGAAGACGAGCTCACGCTCATCGGCGAACTCGAATACGAGCCTTATTTCCTAACGGTCTACGACATCGTGAGCTTCGCGCGCAGCGTGCACATCCTGTGTCAGGGGCGGGGCTCGGCGGCCAACTCGGCGGTGTGTTATTGCCTTGGCATCACCGAGGTCGATCCCGATCAGGTGAAGTTGCTGTTCGGGCGGTTTCTGTCGAAAGAGCGCAACGAGCCGCCCGATATCGACGTGGATTTCGAGCATCAGCGCCGCGAAGAGGTCATCCAGTACATCTACAACAAATATGGGGTAGACCGCGCCGCACTGGCGGCTACCGTGATCAGCTATCGCATGCGCAGTGCGGTGCGCGATACGGGCAGAGCACTGGGCATCGATCTGTCGATCGTCGAGCAGGTCGCGCAGAGCCAGCAGTGGTGGGATGGCCGCGAGAATCTGCTCGCGCGGATGGCGGCGCAGGGGCTCTCGCCCGATGCGCCGACCACACGGTTATGGGCGGATCTGGTGGCGCGGCTGATCGGATTTCCGCGTCACTTGTCGCAGCACGTGGGCGGCTTTGTGATCTCGCGCGACAAGCTCTCGCGGCTGGTGCCGATTGCCCCGGCGGCGATGGAGAATCGCTACGTCATTCAATGGGACAAAGACGACATCGACACGCTCAAGCTGCTCAAGGTCGATGTGCTGGCGCTCGGCATGCTCAGTGCGTTGCGCCGCACGCTCGATCTGCTGGGCGCGTGGCGCGGCGTGCCGATGACACTGGCCGATATTCCGAAAGAAGATCCGGCGACGTACGGCATGATTCGCCGCGCCGACACCATCGGTGTGTTCCAGATCGAATCGCGTGCGCAGATGAGCATGCTGCCGCGTCTGAAGCCGGATAAGTATTACGACCTCGTGATCGAAGTCGCGATCGTGCGGCCGGGGCCGATTCAGGGCGGCATGGTGCATCCGTATCTGCGGCGAAAGCAGGGTAAGGAGAAGGTCGAGTATCCGCGCGAGGAGATCAAGGCGGCGCTCGAGCGCACCTTGGGCGTGCCGATTTTTCAGGAGCAGGTGATGCAGGTCGCGATGATTGCGGCCGACTTCACGGCCGGCGATGCCGATCAGTTGCGACGCTCGATGGCGGCGTGGCGGCGCAAGGGCGGGCTTGAGAAATTCCAGACGCGGATCATCGACGGCATGTTGAAGAACGGCTATCCGCGCGATTTTGCCGAAGCCATCTGCCGGCAGATCGAGGGCTTCGGCGAGTATGGTTTCCCGGAGAGTCATGCGGCGAGTTTTGCGTTGCTGGCGTATGCGAGTGCGTGGCTGAAATGCCATGCACCGGAGATGTTTTTGTGCGGCTTGCTCAACAGTTTGCCGATGGGGTTTTATTCGGCGTCGCAACTGGTGCAGGATGCGCGGCGGCATCGGGTGGAAGTGCGTCCGGTCGATGTGTGCGTGAGCGATGTCGACTCGCTGCCCGAGGCGCGCATCGGGCGCTATGGCAATGCGCGGCGTCCGGCGGTGCGGCTGGGGTTGTCGCTGGTGAAGGGGTTGTCTGGCGAGGGGGCGGCGGCGATTGAGCGGGCGCGCCGGCAGCGGCCGTTTACCGACATCGACGACCTGACCGCGCGCGCGGCGTTATCGCGGCACGATCTCGATGCGCTGGCGGCGGCCGATGCGTTGTCGGGGCTGCTGGGCAGCCGGCGTCAGGCGCGTTGGGCGGTAGCGGCGTGGCAGCCCCCGACGCCATTGCTGGGGGCGACGACCTTGCGCGACGCCGTGCCGGGAAGCGCCGGCGAGCGGGTGGTGTTGCCGCCGATGCCGGAAGGGCAGGACATTGTGGCGGACTACGCGAGCACGGGGCTGACGTTGCGCCGGCATCCGTTGATGTTGTTGCGCGAGAAGCTCGAGAAGATGCGCGTGCGTACCGCGAAGGAATTACAGGCGGACGCGGTGCATGGGCGGCGGGTAAGAACGGCGGGGATCGTGACGGGACGGCAGCGGCCGGGCACGGCCAACGGCACGGTCTTCGTATCGCTGGAAGACGAGACGGGCATCATCAACGTGATCGTGTGGCCCGATCTGGTCGAGACGCAACGCAAGGAATTGCTGGCGTCGTCGTTACTGGGCGTGGAAGGGGTGTGGCAACGCGAGGAGCGCGTGATGCATCTGGTCGCCCACCGCCTGATCGATCTCTCGTCGATGCTGGGCGAGCTGACCATCTCAAGTCGGAATTTTCATTGAGGGGTTTTCGATAGGATGGAGCTTTCGCGGTATCGCGATCGATTCCGCAATGTTTCCCGGAGACCCAGCATGACCCGACAAATACCTTTGGCGACACCGGGCGAGATCCTCATGCAGGATTGGCTCGGCCCGATGGGCCTCTCGCAGTACGCGCTCGCGAAGGCGATCAGCGTGCCCCCTCGCCGTATCAATGAGATTGTGCTCGGCAAGCGGTCGATTTCTGTCGATACTGCACTGCGACTCGGCGCGTTCTTCGGCGTCGATGCGCAGAGCTGGCTGAATCTGCAAAATCACTACGACGCTGAAATTGCCAGAGCGGAAATCGCCGACGAGCTACGCGAGATCAAGCGCAACGCCAAGCATCTTCTGGCGGCCGCCTGAGCCAGAAATCAACAAGGGGGCACGCATGCCCCCTTATTCATTCCGCAGCTTCCGCCACAGCCATCAATGCGCCGCGTCCGCCTGCCGGCCGGCTTCCTGAGCGAGTGCGCTGGCTTCTTCTTCGCTACGCAGCCCGTTGAAATGGAAGTTGAGCAGCACCGCGCTGATCGACGCCAGCAGAATGCCGCTGTGGAAGAACGGCGCCAACGCATGCGGCAGCTTCATGAAGAACTTGTCCGAGGCCACCGGAATCATCCCCACCCCGATGCTGATCGCGATGATGTACAGGTTGTAACGGTTCTTCGAGAGATCGACGGTCGAAAGAATCTTTACGCCCGTGGCCGTCACCATGCCGAACATCACGATCCCCGCGCCACCCAGCACAAACTGCGGCACCGACGCGACTACGTGCGCCACCTTCGGGAACAGTCCGAGCACGATCAGGATCACCCCGCCCATCGCACACACCCAACGGCTCTTCACACCCGTCACGCCAACCAACCCCACGTTCTGCGAGAACGAGGTGTACGGAAACGTGTTAAAGACGCCGCCGATCAGCGTCCCCAGCCCATCGACCCGCAGGCCGCGCACCAGCGTCTTTTGATCGACCGGCCGCCCCACGATGTCGCCCACCGCGAGAAACATGCCGGTCGATTCGATGAACGTCACGAGCATCACCAGCGTCATGGTGGCAATGGCAATCGGGTCGAAGCGCGGCACGCCAAAGTGGAACGGCATGACGAAGCCGAACCACGCCGCTTCGCTCACGCCCGTGAACGACACTTTACCCAGCGCCACCGCAATCAGCGTGCCGAACAGAATGCCGAGCAGCACGGCAATGTTCGAGAAGAAACCCCGTACGTATTTGGTGATGAACAGAATGCACAGCAACACGGCGAACGACACGCCCAGATAGAGCGGATTGCCGTAGTCGGGGTTGCCGAAGCCGCCCGCCGCCCAGTTGATCCCCACGCCCATGAGCGAGATGCCGATCACGGTAATGACCGTGCCGGTCACCACGGGCGGAAAGAGTCTCAGTAACTTCCCGATGAACGGCGCAATGAGAATGCCGATGATGCCTGCGGCAATCGTCGCGCCGTAAATATCGAGCAAACCGAGATCGGGGTTGGTGCCAATGGCGATCATCGGGGTCACGGCCGTGAAGGTCACACCCATCATGATCGGCAGGCGCAGGCCGAAGATCCACAGACCAAGCGTCTGGATCAGCGTGGCGATACCGCAGGCGAACAGGTCGGCATTGATCAGAAAGGCAATCTGGTCGACCGACATCTTGAGCGCACCGCCGATGATCAGCGGTACCGCCACCGCCCCCGCGTACATCACCAGCACGTGTTGCAAGCCCAGCGTGAACAGCTTAGGGAGCGGCAGGCGCTCGTCGACCGGATGCACCGGTGCAGCTGCGGCAGTTTGCGTCATGTCTTCTCCTGATCCGACGTTACGGTGGGACATCGTTGTGTTACATGGCGAACCGAGCGTAAATTTTTTATTGACGCACAGCGAGTGCAGTCAAAAACAAGCCGGTGCGGCAACGCGTGTCAGGCGCGCCGTGCAATGCGTTTTACGATGGAGAAAAACTGCGGTATTGGCGACATGGTATGCCGTTGCGGGGCGCCGCACCAGATGGCCTGAAAAGCCTTGTCGCGTATAGGTTTGGCGTGAATGCCGGAGAGGGTGGGGACGGCCCGGGCCGCAACACAGACTTGCGCGAATCGTCCAGTGGACGAATGCCGAAGCCACGGCGTGGCTCCGGCACATATCGAATCCCGAATACTAAAGATTGCTTCCGGCGTATGACCGCAGGCCGGTGAGATCAACGCGTACCGGTGAGATCAACGCGTACCTGTGGTACCGGTCGGCTTGCGCAGCGAGTCGCTGGCGGTGACGGGCGCGGCACCCCCGTGCTGTGCTGCGCTCTCGAGTTTGCTTGAAATCTCTTCGCCCATATGGTGAAGAAACTCCATTTCCTTCGCGCCGATACCGCCCGCGCACAGGGCACCGCCCCAGTCGCCGTAGAGCAGTGCCACGGTCTGGTTGCGCTGACGCACCGGCAGCAGGAAGAACGACTTCACATGCGCGAAATGCTGACGGTGCCAGATCGGAATACGCGGCACGATGCGCGGCTCGCGGGCATTGTCGATCAGGATGGCGCGGCCGTTGGTGAGCGCCAGATGGAACACGTCGGGCTCGAACGCCTCGGGGAAGGTAAGGCCCAGCAGCGGCTGCACGTCGCGCCCGATGCCGAAACGCATCTCGAAGACCTTGCTGGTCGGCACGCGCACGAATGCGGCGCAATTGACGAAGCCCAGCGATTGCAGAATCGCTTCCAGCGTCAGGTTGAGCAGGCCGACGGCATCGGTCTCGCCCGTCGCGGCGCGCACTTCGGAAAGCCCGTCGGCCAGACGACGCGCCGAGTCGAGCGGCTTGCCGGCCGGCGGCGGATTCTTGTTCGTCGCGCGAGTGCTGATTGCGATGAATTCCTGATGGCTCGTGTCGCGGGCCATCTCTTCACCCACGGAGACCACTTCGCTGATGTCGAGCGCCAACCGGTCGGCGTAACGCTCGGCCAGCTCCGCCAGACGCGCCGGATCGGCACCGCGCGTGAGCTCGGTCACCATCTCGTTCGACATGTTCGCCACGGCGCACAGCCAATCGGCGTGCGAGAGCGGGGCGTCGCCTTCGAGATCGATGGGGCGCATGCTGGTCGCAATCGACTCGGGCAGGCCCCACTTGCGTGCAGCCGCTTCGGCCAGCTCGGGGAACGTGATGCCGAGTACGCGCTCACAGGCATCGCTGTCGCTGATGCCTTCTTCGACGGAAATTCGTTGAATCTCCACCCATTCGTTGGGGAAGCAGTAGGTCACGAGCAGGCGCGCCACGTGATGCAGCAGCGTGCAGACCACGGCTTCTTCACCGTCGCGAATGCCGTTCTTGGCGGTGATGTCGCGTGCGAAAGCCCCGGCGAGGGTAGCGCGAGCGAGCTCGCGTGCCATATCGTCACGGCGCGAGGCGACTTCGCCGAAGCCCTCCAACAGCTTCAGGCTCAGCGCCAGGTGACCAATGGTGTCGACGCCCAGAATCATGATGGCGCGCGAGACGGTCGTCACGTTGCAGCCGAACGGGGCGTACATGGCCGAGTTGGCCAGCCGGATCACCTTCTGGGTGAGGGCAAAGTCCGACAGCACCGACGACGCGAGGTCGGCAGTGCTGGTGTTTTCGCTTTGCATGGCAGACACGATGCCCGTGACCGAGCGTTGCAGCGACGGGAAGTCGCCGCGCTCAGCCATGCGCTGCCACAGCAATTCGAGCGTTTTTTCTTTCGTCAGGCTCATGTTGGCGGGGTGTCCGGTCAGTGTCCGGCATCCACGTTGAGGCGTCCGCTCGCGAAGGCCACCTCGAGTTCTCCCGCAGGCAGGGCTTTCGACACCAGCCAGCCCTGGATGGAATGGCAGCCGCGATCGATCAGCATCTGCCGTTGTTCTTCGGTCTCCACCCCTTCAGCGACCGCCGACAGACCCAATTCGCGTGCCAACCCCAGAACGGCCGTCACAATCGTACGGTCGTTCGGTGACGTGGGCATGTCTTTCACAAAGCTGCGGTCGATCTTGAGCGCCGAGAGCGGGAATCGCTTCAGATAGCCCAGACTCGAATAGCCGGCGCCGAAGTCGTCCACGGCAAAGCGCACGCCCAGCGTCTGCAATTCGCGCAAGACGAGGTTGGCCTGCTCCGGGTCGCGCATCAGCACGCTTTCGGTAATTTCAAGTACCAGCCGATGGCCTTCCACGCCGGAATCGGCAATCGCTTGCCACACCAGACTCGGGAACGACGGATGGTGGAACTGCTGCGCCGAGACGTTGACCGACATGTACAGCCCGTCGAGCCGGGTGCTGCCCCAGCGGGCGAGCTGCATGCAGGCGGCGCGCAGTGCCCAGCCGCCGAGCAGGTTGATCAGGCCGTTGGCTTCGGCCAGCGGAATGAACTCTGCGGGCGAGACCGGGCCGAGCGCCGGATGCCAGCGCATCAGCGCTTCCACACCCTTCACGTTGAGCGTGATCGGGTCGCAGATCGGCTGATAGTGCAAACTGAATTCGCCGTTGTGAATGGCCTCGAACATGGCCGATTCCAACGAGAACGCCTTCCGGTGCAGGTCGCCCAGATCGTCCGTGTAGACGAACAGACCGTTGCGGCCGCGATCCTTGGCGCAATACATGGCGGCGTCGGCGTGCTTGATCAGCAGGCCGGCCGAATCGCCGTGTTGCGGGAAGAACGACACGCCGATGCTCGTGGTCAGGTGCAGCAGTTGGTCGCCGACCTGAAACGGCTGCTGTACCGCAGAGAGCAGGCGCTTCATGATGCCGCCGAGCGCTTGTTCGTTGTCGCAACCGGGCAACACCAGCACGAACTCGTCGCCCCCCATGCGGGCGGCCATGTCGGTTTCGCGAATCTGGGCGATCAGGCGTTGGCCCGCGTCGCGCAGCAACTGGTCGCCCACATCGTGGCCGAGCGAATCGTTGACCTTCTTGAAACCATCGAGATCGAGCAGGGCGACGGCAAAGTTCGGGCCGCCTTCACGGGCGTGCTGAATCGCCTCGGTGATGCACTGCTGAATATATTGGCGATTGCCGAGCCCGGTCACCGCATCGCGCACGGCCAAGTCGGACAGGCGGGCTTCGTTTTCCTTGAACGCGGTGACGTCTTCCCCTTGAATCAGGAAGGTGGCAGGCGCGCCGGCGATACGAGGGGTGTACTGGGCGATGCGAAGCCGCATCCAGATGCGATCGGTCAGACCGCGCAGCAGTCGTACGGTGCACTGCTGGGGACCGAGGGTCTGGGCGGCGGAAAAGGCATCTTGCAACAACGGCACATCTTCAATGCCGGTCAGCTCCATGAGCGTCGCGTGATCGATGTACTCACGCGAGTACTCGAGCAGGCGAAGGGAGGCATCGGCAATGAAAAGGAAGCGGCCGTCGGCCGCGACATGTGCCGAGAGTCCGCCGGTCAGCTCGACCAGCGCCCGGGACAAAGCCGGGGCCGGTGCCGGGGCGCTAACCTCGGCGAGTGCCGGTGCCAGGGTCGACGGTTCGACCAAAGGCACACCGGCTGGGAGTCGATCTGAACTCATTGTTGTTGTCTGTGCATGCTTCACGTCGAGCGCGACGCCGCTCATCTGCTTCCCCGTTCAGGCAAACGCGCTCATGGCCGGACCTTGGTCCGGCAGGTGTCCGATGGATTGTGGGCCATTATAGCCAAAGACGCCAGCGATTTTGGTGGCTGCAACCCCCGTTTCATGCCGCTTTCCACAGGTTTTCCCTTGTGGGTTTTTTTCTGACAAGAGGACGGGATATTTTTCCTGCGCCACACCTGCCGTCTGGCCCATAACTGCCTCGCGAACGGCGTCTTTGCACGATGCCGGCCGGTACTGCCAAGCGTTATCGCGCGAGCGCCAGTCTACCCAAGCGCGAGGCATTTGCGTGCGTTCGAATCATGGATTTTGTCATTGCGATGCAACATCGCAAATCGCGCCGGGAGGAATCGATTCGTAGGAATACCCATCGGTGCGCATCCATTCTCATGAATGCCTATGGGCCTACTCACGGCGTGGGAATAAAGGAGGGAAGGCGGGGCGGCGGCGGGAGATGAAGCGGGACTCCGGCGGCAGCGTGGCCGAAGTCCTGAGAAATTATTGATGCGTCGGGCTTGCGTGGCTCTCGTGGCCCTCGTGAGCCAGCGACCACGCGATGCAGGCCCGCGCCAACGCGGCAGAGGCATCCAGACCAAACCGCGCCAGCGGCGTTTCGCACATGGCCAATGCCACCGGAATCTCCGTGCAGCCGAGAATGACGCGCTGTGCACCGGCCGCCAGCAAAGGCTCCATCGCCATGGCCAGCGCCTCGCCGCCACGGCGGATCTCGCCCGCCTTGGTCAGGCGGATCCCCTCGTTGACCAGCGCCTGCTGGGCAAGCGGTTCGGCCGCCGAGACAAAGTGGTAACCCAGCGCTTCAAGCCGCGGACGATAAACGTTGGCGTGATGCGTGCCTTCGGTCGCCATCAACGCGATGGGGGACCCCGGGGCGACGCAACGCGACAGTTCGCCCGCCACGGCATCCACCACATCCAGCACCGGCAGGTGCGTACGGGTGCGCAACGCTTCCAGCCACGCATGCGCCGTGTTGCAGGCAATCGCAATGCAGCCTGCGCCCGATTGTTCCAGTGCGTGAACCCCATCCATCATGCCGTCCAACGGCGACGCGCCATCGCGCAGCAACGCCTCGGTACGGTCTGGAATCTGCGGCACGGAATACAGAATGAACGGGATGTGATCCTGATCCCGGTCCGCCGGGTGCTGATCGACGATCTTGCGGCACAGGTCGATCCCCGCAGCGGGCCCCATGCCGCCCAGAATGCCAAGCGTAGCGTGCGTGTTCATGATGGTGGCAATGCAACTGACTAATAGAAGTGATGCTTCGGCTGTCCGGAGGCGGCGGCTATTCTCCCTCCCCCGGACAGCCGACTGACGGCGTTACCCGATCAGTCGTACGCCTTCGTGACCGGATCCTTGAACATGGCGCGCATTTCTACCGTCATCGGGTAGTTCATGTTCTGGTTCTTCGGCGGCACCGGCTGCGTGAACCACTTGTTGTACAGCTTCTCCATTTCGCCCGACTTTTCCATATCGGCGATGACCGTGTTCACGATCTTGGTGAAGGCCGGATCATCCTTGCGCAGCATGCACGCATAGTTTTCGAACTGGAGGTTCGGGCCGACGATCTCGTAACCCTTGGCTTCTTCCGCCGGCAGGGCGGCGCGCTGACCGTACAGCAGCGGCTCGTCCATCACGAAGGCCACAGCACGGCCTTGCTTGACCGTCAGGAAGCCGTCCGAGTGCTCCTTGGTCTGAATCAGGTTGAAGCCGATCTCGCCCTTCTTGCCCGACAGAATGCGGTCAGCCGTGGTGCCGGCCGTCGTCGAAATGGTCTTGCCCTTCAGGCTGTTCAGGTCGGTGATGCCCGAACCCGTCTTCGCAATCATCTTGATCGAGTACAAGAAGATGTTGTGCGAGAAGCCGACTTGCTTCGCACGCTCGAAGGTGTGCGTGGTCGAGCCGCACTCGAGATCGATCGTGCCGTTTTGCATCAGCGCGATACGGTTCTGCGAGGTGATCGGCGTTTCGGTGATCTTCACGTTCGGCAGGTTCAGGTCTTTCTTGACCGCGTCGACAATCTTCAACGCGATTTCCTGCGAGTAACCGATCGTCTTGCCCGCGTTGTCCGTGTACGAGAACGGAATCGACGATTCGCGCACCCCGAGTGCGATCACGCCGGTGTCCTTGATCTTCTTGAGCGTTCCGGTCAGTTCCTGCGCGCTGGCAGTGTGCGCGAACAGGCTGGCGGCAGCGCTGACGAGCAGCAGAGGGGCAAACAGCTTCTTCATGGTCTCAGTCCTATAGGAACAAATGGTGCGGTGGTCCGCACCGTTGGAATATCAAACCAAAATTACTGATACAACCAGACACGCCTTCCCAACGGTCCCCGTGGGAGTGATCAAATTCTTGCCGGCCGACGATCGGCCCGGAAGGCTCGTCATGTTCGGCCACCGCGCATCACGCGGCCAGACGGGCAAACCCTGCCAGATCGACGGCCGGGCGCTCGCCATCGATCGCGTTGGCGATGACGCGTGCCGCGCCCATCGACAACGTAAAACCCAAACCGCCGTGGCCCACGTTCAGCCACAGATTCCCCAGCCGTCCCGCACGGCCCAGAATCGGACGCCCATGCGGCGTGGCCGGACGCATGCCCGTCCACTCGAGCGGCGCATGCGCACCGCGCAGCGCCGGGAACAAGTCGCCCGACAGCGAACGTAAGGCGTCGATGCGATGTTCGGCAATCCGAAAGTCGTAGCCGACCAGATCGGCGATGCCCGCTACGCGCAGATGCTCGCCCAGACTTGCATACACGACTTTGTTGTCGGCATCCGTCACCGACACCTGCGGGCGCGCATCGACCGGTGCGTCGCGATACGTCAGGCTGTAACCCTTGAGCGGATACAGCGAAACCGATTCGCCCACGGTGCGCAACAGCGGCATAGCGGCCAGACCGTTGGCGACCACCACGGCGTCGACGTCGATGTCGCCCGAGCGGGTGCGCACGGCGCGCACAGTGTCGCCACGCACGTCAAAGCCGGTAACCTCATGCTCGAAGCGCAACGAGCCGCGTGCATGGGCGCCGACGAGCCGCGCCAGTTCCTTGCACAGCAACTGACAATCGCCGGTGCCTTCGCCGGGAGTGTGAATCCCGCCGGCCAGTTCGCCGGCAATCTTGCCCAAGGCGGGTTCCAGCGTGGCGCAGGTGGCGGCGTCGACGCGGCGTTGTGCGTAGCCGAGGCCGTTCGCCAGTTCGAGCGAACGCTCCGCGGCGGCGAGCTTGGCAGCGTCGCGATACACCACGAGTTTGCCGCTCAGCCGATAGTCGAACGACACCGACTCCTGCGAGAGAAATTCCAGCATCACTTCGCGGCTATGCAGCCCGAGTGAGAGCAGACGCAATGTCGAGCTGGCATTGGCCTGCGTGTTGCAGTGCTTCACGAACTCGAGCGACCAGCGCCAGAAGTCCGGATCGAACGAAGGCTTGATTCGCAACGGGCCGGTGCGCGAGAACAGCAGCGACGGCAGTTGCGAGAGCACGCCCGGCGCCGCCAGCGGCGACACGTAGCCGTAGCTCAACTGGCCGCCGTTAGCGAAGCTCGTGCCCAGACCCGGTCCGCGCCCGCTGTCGATGACCGTGACCTCGTGGCCGGCGCGCAGCAACTGATACGCGCTGGCGAGGCCGACGATGCCCGCCCCGATGACTCCAATATGCATGACGATCAATAACAACCAAAAACACAGTGAATAGCAAGGCGGAAAATATTCGCGGCAGCAGGACGGGGACCCCGCCGCAGGCGCTTTCTCCACGGCCTTTGTTACGCAGTGTAGATCGATAAAAATCGCCAACCTATGCGGTTTTGAGGCAGCATATGTCTTTTAGCTATAGGGTCGGCGCGACGCGCGGCTCACCACAGAGGCGGCAGCAGGCATGAAATTGCGGCATATCGAGACGTTTCGCGCAGTGGTTCTGACAGGCTCGGCCAGCGGCGCGGCGCAACTGCTCAACGTCTCGCAACCGGTGGTCTCGCGCGTGCTGCAACACGCCGAACAACAACTCGGTTTCAAGCTGTTCGATCGCGTGAAGGGCCGCCTCGTGCCCACGGCGGAAGCGCGCAGGCTCTATCCCGACGTGGAGCGCATCTTCAGCGATCTGGAGCGCTTGCGCACCACCTCGCGCAACCTGCGCCAGCACGGCGTCGGCCATCTGCGCATCGCCGCCACCCCCAGCCTCGCGCAAAGCCTGCTGCCCGCAGCCATCGAGCGCATGCGGCGGGCGCATCCCGACGTTGCCTTCGAACTCATCACGCACCACACGACGGAGATGATCACGGCGATTCTGACGTCGTCGGTGGACGTGGGCATCGTCTCGGCGCCGCCGATGGCCGCCGGTATCGTGAGCCGTCCGATTGCGCAGGGGCACATCGTGCTGGCCGTGCCGGCCGCGTGGCCGAAGCTGGCCCGTCGCGGGCAAGCCAGTGCCGAAGCGCTGATCGGCCGCGATCTGATCAAGCTGCACGATGACACGCCGCTGGGCGCGCTGATCAACGAGCGGCTTGAGCAGACGGCGCTTTTGCAGGATGCCGAAGTGATGGTTCAGACGTACTCGCTCGCGGCGGCGCTGGTGGAGCATGGGCTGGGCTACGCGTTGCTGGACCAGTTCACCGCTGCCAGCGCGCATGTGCAGACGCAATGCCTGTACCGCGTGGCACCGGCCATCGAATTTCCCGTGGAAATGCTGCGCCCGGCGCACGAGCCGGAATCGGTGCTCGCCGATACGTTACGCCGTCATCTGGCGGATGTTGCAGAGGAGCTCAGTGCCCGCGCCGAAGCGCTCTGCGAAGGGCGTGAAATCGTCCTCGCGCCCGGCGAGGAAGCGGACGAGGGCTGACGTGCCGCTAGCGCGTCACCGGCAACCCGGCTCGCTCCTCACTTCGAAGTAAGTGAACGGCTGCCCTTGCAGCTTGCCCGCCAGCGACGGATAGTTCGCCGCGACAAAGCGGCGTGCACCGGCCATATCGAACTCGGTGCGTAACCATATCTGCCCGTCATGGCTGTCGAGCACGAGCGTGCCCGCGTATATGACGTCGCCCCGATGCACTTGTACCGTCGGCACCTTGCGGCCCTTGCAGTAGCGGAAGCGGTAGCTGTTGTCGGCGGGAACGAACTCCATCGGACCGAAGCGCTCGTTACGCATGAGCGGCGAGACCCGCATGGCGACAAACCCGCGCGTCGGCGGGTTGGTGTTGAGGGTGCGCGTGACCTTGCCGCCGACGATGCCGTTGATGGTCTGCGAGAAGTCCGAGTAGTTCCACGGCCCCCAAGTGCTTTGCAAAGGCGTGTCGAGGCCGACGATCACGATGGCGTATTCGTCGAGGGTGTCTTCGGTCAGCTGGGGATTGGGCGGGACGCCCTTGGAACTGCACGCGGCGAGGAGCGCCGCAGTGAGAAGTGCCGCAGTGGCAAGCGCCGCGCACTGCGCAGCAAAGGGGGACAACAGGGCGCGTAACGTTTGCGACGACCTCATTGCAGCCTCCTTGCCGCGCGCGGCGTGGGTAGGTAGCTCTTAGTCTTGCTGCATGTACCGCACTTTGACCTTACGGTTCTTGACGCGACCGTCGTTGAGCTTGCGCAGCGCCACGGGGGCGATATCGCGCTCCACAGCAATATACGTGAAGTTCTCGAGCACGTTGATCTTGCCGATCTGGCTGGCGGCAAAACCTGCCTCGCCGGTCAGCGCGCCGAGCACATCGCCCGGACGGATCTTGTCTTTCTTGCCGCCATACATCTGAAGGGTGACCATCGGCGGCAGCAAATGCCCGGCGCCCGACGGCGTCAGCTCGTCGAGCTTGTGCCACGGCACTTCGCGGCCTTGCGACGCTTCGATCGCACCCACCCGGCCCATCTCGTTCATGCTCACCAGACTGAACGCCCAGCCGTCTTCGTCCGCGCGGCCGGTACGGCCAACACGGTGCACATACACCTCGGGGTCGGGCGTCACGTCCACGTTGATCACGGCTTCGAGCTGGGTGATGTCGAGCCCGCGCGCGGCCACGTCGGTCGCGACAAGCACGGAGCAGCTACGGTTCGCAAACTGAATCAGCACCTGATCGCGCTCGCGCTGTTCCAGATCGCCATGCAGCGTCAGGGCGTGGAAGCCTTCGGCAAGCAGCACGTCGGTCAGGTCGCGGCACTGGGCACGCGTGTTGCAGAACGCAATCGTGCTGACCGGACGGAAGTGGTCGAGCAACAGCCCGACGGCGTGCAGACGCTCCTCTTCGCGCACTTCGTAAAAGCGCTGGCGAATCTTGCTGGCGTCGTGCTTTTCTTCAAGGCGAATCTCGCGCGGTGAGCGCAACAGGCGCTGGGCGAGCTTGCCGATGCCTTCCGGATAGGTCGCCGAGAAGAGCAGCGTCTGGCGCGAAGCCGGCGTCTGGCGGGCCACGGTGGCGATGTCGTCGAAGAACCCCATGTCGAGCATGCGATCGGCTTCGTCGAGCACCAGCGTCTTCACGTTGGCCAGCGAGAGCGTTTCGCGCTCGAGGTGATCCATGATGCGGCCCGGCGTGCCTACTACGATGTGGGCGCCGTGTGCGAGGCTTTCGGCCTGCGGGCGCAGCGGGGCGCCACCGCACAGCGTGAGCACCTTGACGTTGTCTTCGGCGCGGGCGATGCGGCGCACTTCCTGCGCCACCTGCTCGGCGAGTTCGCGGGTCGGGCACAGCACGGCGGCCTGCACGTTGAAGTCGCGCACATCCACGCGCTGGAGCAGTCCGAGCGCGAAGGCGGCGGTCTTGCCGCTGCCGGTCTTGGCTTGTGCAATGAGATCGTGCCCGGCGAGCATGTCGGGCAGGGCGGCGCCCTGAATGGGCGTCATCGAGACGTAACCGAGCCGTGCGAGGTTCTCCTGCATGGCAGGCGAGAGCGGCAGGCTCGAGAAGGGGGCGCCGTCGGCGCGTGAATCGGGGGCTTTTGAAGTCATGCGCAATTATACCGGCTTATCTCCGTCCAACCGGCGGGGTGCCGGTGCCGCCATACTGGGCGCCGTGCCGCCGCAGCGGGCTGCTGCCGCGGGCTGCAGCCGCTCTCCCCGATGCACCATTGCTGCCCGGGGCCACCCGGCGTAGCATGGCCTTGCCTGTCGATGACTCGTCCCATTCCTGCCGAGGTTTTTCATGCCTGCGCATCCGGAAGAGAAGGTCCGCCAGCACATGGCGGAAGTCGTGACCATGGCGCGCGAGCGCGCGCCCGACGTCGCTGCCCAGTTCGAACCCTTCGTATTGCATTACTACGGTCTGGCCGATGCCGAGGAAGTCGTCTCGCGCAGTGTCGCCGATCTTTATGGCGCGGCGATGGCGCATTGGCAACTGGGGCAGAAATTCGTGTCCGGCCAGCCCCGCATCCGTATCTACAACCCCACTCTCGACCAGCACGGCTGGCATTGCAGCCACACGGTGGTCGAGATCGTCAACGACGACATGCCGTTTCTCGTCGATTCGGTGACGATGGAAATCAACCGGCAGGGGCTGGCGCTCCATTCGGCGTTCCACCCGGTCTATCGCGTCACCCGTGACAGCACCGGCAAACGCGTTGCCGTCGCCCCCGGCGGCGGTATCCGGCGCAGCACCATGCCGGCCATCGGCGACGGGGCCAGCGCAGGCAGTGCGAGTGGCAAAGCGGGGCGGGGCGGCACGGGGAACGGCGGTGCTGCGGGCGCGGCGCAAGTCGGCGCGCTGCTTGGCGCCACCCCTGCGAACGGCGCGGCCGCGTCAGCGGGCGAGGGCGGTGGCGGTGGCGGTGGCGGCAGTCAGGATGGCGGTCGCTTCGAATCGTATATCCACGTCGAAGTCGACCGTTTCTCTGAACCGGAGCGCATACAGGCGCTTGCCGACGGCCTGCAACGCGTGCTCGGCGACGTGCGCGCGGCCGTGGAGGACTGGCGGGCGATGCAGGCGGCCGCCCACGCCGCCATCGAGGCACTCACCCAGCGGGCGGCGCAGAAGGGCGTGAGCGAGCAGGAGCGGGCGGAGGTGGACGAGGCGCAGGCCTTCCTCGACTGGATGCTCGGGCGCCACTTCACCTTCCTTGGTTATCGCGATTACGAGCTCGTGGAGCGCGACGGCGCGCACTATCTGCAAGGTGTGGCAGGGACCGGGCTGGGCGTGTTGCGCGAATCGCGCCGCGACGCCGCCTCGCCCGACGTCACCCGTCTGTCGCCGGGCGCCATCGGCATCGTGGAAGCCAGCACGCCGATATTCCTCACCAAGGCGAACTCGCGCGCCACCGTGCACCGGCCGGGCTATCTGGACTATGTGGGCGTGAAGCGCTTCGACGCGCAGGGCCGCGTCTGCGGCGAGCGCCGCTTTCTGGGCTTGTACACGTCAACCGTCTATATGGTGCCGGTGGAAGATATCCCGCTGGTGCGCCGCAAAGTCGCCGAAGTGATCGGGCGCACGGGCTTCCTGCCCAACGGCCATCTGGCCAAGACGCTGGTCACCATTCTCGAACAGTACCCGCGCGACGAACTCTTTCAGATCGATGTCGACGCGCTGGCCGAAATTGCGCTCGGCATTCTGCGCTTGCAGGAGCGCCAGCGCACGCGGCTCTTTGTGCGGCGCGACCGGTTCGACCGCTTTGTGTCGTGCATGGTGTTCGTACCGCGCGAGAAATTTAATACCGACCTGCGCGTGCGCGTGCAGAACCTGTTGCTGGCGGCCTATCACGGCACCGGCGTGGAATTTACGCCGCAACTCTCCGAGTCGATGCTCGCGCGGATTCACATTACCGTGCGCACCGAGCCCGGCCATGTGCCCGACGTCGATGTGAACGAACTCGAAGCGCGCATCGTCGAGACGTCGCGCCGCTGGCAGGACGACCTGTCGGAAGCCCTGCGCGAGCAATTGGGCGAAGAGCGGGGCATGCGGGCACTGCGTCGCTACGCGCAGGCGTTCCCCGCCGGGTATCGCGAAGACTATGCCGCGCGTGTGGCAGTGCGTGACGTGGAGTTGATCGAGCCGCTGCTGGGCGCGCGCCAGTCGGCCACCGGTTGCTCGCAATTGTCGATGCAGCTTTATCGTCCACTCGAAGCCTCCCCCGGCGCTTTGCGTTTCAAGATTTATCAGGCGGGCGAACCGATCGCCCTCTCGCGCAGCCTGCCGATGCTGGAGCATCTGGGCGTGCGCGTGAACGACGAGCGGCCGTATCGTATCGAAACGGCCGACTCGGGCGCGATCTGGATGCATGACTTCGGCATGACGAGCCTCGATGGCGCCGACGTCGATCTCGAACAGGCGCGGGCGCGTTTCGAAGACGCCTTCGCGCGTATCTGGGCGGGCGACGTCGAGAACGACGATCTGAACCGGCTGGTCTTGCAGGCCGGGCTCACATGGCGCGAAGTGCGCATTCTGCGTGCGTACGCCAAGTACATCCGCCAAGTCGGCTCGACGTTCAGCAATGCCTATATAGAGAGCGCGCTGACGGGCAATCCGTCGATTGCAGGGCTGCTCGTGCGGCTGTTCCTTGCGCGCTTCGACCCGGCACTCCCGGCCGAGACCCGTACTCACCAGTCGGAGCGGTTGCGCGCACAGATTCACGCGGCGCTCGAAGACGTACCCAATCTCGACGAAGACCGGATCCTGCGCCAGTTCCTCGGGGTGCTGGAGGCGACGCTGCGCACCAACTACTTCCAGCGCGGGAAGGACGGCACCACGCAGAAGCCTTATCTGTCGTTCAAATTCGATCCGTCGAAGGTGCCGGGCTTGCCCGAACCTAAGCCGATGTTCGAGATCTGGGTGTATTCGCCACGGGTCGAAGGCGTGCACCTGCGCGGCGGGCGAGTCGCGCGTGGTGGTCTGCGCTGGTCCGACCGCCGGGAAGACTTCCGCACCGAAGTGCTGGGCCTCGTTAAAGCTCAGATGGTGAAAAACACCGTGATCGTGCCGGTGGGCTCGAAGGGTGGTTTCGTCGTCAAGCAGCCACCGGCACCGGGCGATCGCGACGCTTTTCTGGCCGAAGGTGTGGCCTGCTATCAGACCTTCCTGCGCGGTTTGCTCGATCTGACCGACAACTACGTCGATGGCCAGCTCGTGGCACCGGCCGACACTGTGCGATACGACGCGGACGATCCGTATCTCGTGGTGGCGGCCGACAAGGGCACGGCCACCTTCTCCGACTATGCGAATGCCATTTCGGCGGAGTACGGCTTCTGGCTGGGCGACGCGTTTGCGTCGGGCGGTTCGGTCGGCTACGACCACAAGAAGATGGCAATCACCGCACGTGGCGCGTGGGAGTCGGTCAAGCGGCATTTCAGCGAGATGGGCATCGATACGCAGACGCAGGACTTCAGCGTGGTGGGTATCGGCGATATGTCGGGCGACGTGTTCGGCAACGGCATGCTGCTCTCGAAGCACATCCGGCTGGTGGCGGCGTTCGATCACCGGCATATCTTTCTCGATCCGTCGCCCGATGCGGCCGTCTCGTTCGCCGAGCGCGAACGGCTGTTCCAACTGCCGCGCTCCAGTTGGGGCGACTACGACGTCAAACTGATTTCTGCCGGTGGCGGCATCTTTCCCCGCAGTGCCAAGACGATAGCGCTCTCACCCGAGGTGCGGGAACTGATCGAGACGGACGCCACCGAAATGGCCCCGACCGACCTGTTGCGCGCCTTGCTGAAGGCGCCTGTCGACCTGCTCTACAACGGCGGCATCGGCACCTACGTGAAGGCGAGTACAGAATCGCACGCGCAAGTCGGCGACCGCGCCAACGACGGCCTGCGCGTGAACGGGCTCGATCTGCGATGCAAGGTCGTGGCGGAAGGCGGCAATCTCGGACTGACGCAGTTGGGCCGTATCGAATACGCGCAGCACGGCGGACGGATCAACACCGACGCGATCGACAACTCGGCGGGTGTCGATTGTTCCGATCACGAGGTGAACATCAAGATTCTGCTGGGCATTGTGGTGGCCGATGGCGAGATGACGCTCAAGCAGCGCAACACGTTGCTCGCCGAGATGACCGAAGAAGTCGGCACGCTGGTGCTTCGCGACAACTATCTGCAAACGCAGGCGTTGTCGCTCGGGCGTTTGCGTGCGGCAGCGGCGCTCGATGGCGACGCCCGGTTCATGCGGTATCTCGAACGGGCCCAGCGGCTTGCCCGCGCCATTGAATTCCTGCCCGACGACGAGGCGCTCGACGCACGCCGCGCTGCGGGGACGGGGCTCACGTCGCCCGAACGTGCCGTGCTCATGGCTTACAGCAAGATGTGGCTGTACGACATGCTGCTCGCCAGCACGCTGCCCGATGCGGAATTTGTGGCGGAAGAGCTGCCGACGTATTTCCCGACGCCCTTGGCGAGCCGATGCGGTGCGGCCATGACACGCCACCCGCTCAAGCGCGAAATTCTGGCGACGATGCACGCCAATGCGCTCGTCAACCGGGCGGGCGTGACGTTCGTGCACCATTTGAGCGAGGAGACGGGGGCCGACCCGGTCGATGTCGTGCGCGCGAGTCTTGCCGCGCGCGGTGTCTACGGGCTCGACGCCTTGTGGGAAGAGGTTGACGCGCTCGATGCCCGCGTGTCGCATGAAACGCAGGCGGCGCTGTTCACCGCGCTGGCGCAGTGGCACGAGCAGGCGACGCTGTGGTTCCTGCGTCGTCGCCTGACGGACGTGCCGCAAACGGTGGAGCGCATGCGCGGCGTGCTCGATCCGTTGCTGCCGACGCTCGACTCGCTGGTGAGTGGCGAAGCGGCCGACGAAGCGCGGGCGAAGCGGCAGACCTTCGTCGATGCGGGGGTGCCACCGGCACTGGCGCAGACAGCGGCCGGCATCGGCGCACGCGTGGCGTTACTCGATATTGCCGAAGTGGCGAGCACCAGCCGGTGTGAACCGGCGCTGGCGGCGCAGGTGTATTTCGCGCTCGATCAGCCGCTGGGCTATGGCTGGCTGCATGCGGGTGTGCTCGGACTGCCGGTGCAATCGCATTGGCAGCGTCTGGCGCGCGCCACGTTGTTGGAGGAACTGTCGATCCTGCGGCGGCGCTTGACGGCGAGCGTGCTCGACGGCGCACCGACCGAGACAACGGATGCGGCATCAGACAAGACCGCCACGGCGCCGTCCAGCAGCACTCAAGCCGACACCCGGGTGGCCGACTGGCAGCAGGCCCATGCCGACTCGCTGGCGCGCTATCACCGTGTGCTGGCCGATCAGGTGGCGGCGGGCAATGCGGATCTGGCGATGCTCTCGGTCAGTTTGAAATCGCTCGCGGAAGTGGGGCGGTGACGTTGTCGTACCACCTTGCCGCCTCCTTGGCGGCGTGTTGACGGGTTCCATAAGGGGCGGGGATTCTCCCCCGCCCCGGCACATCTTCCATTCCAAAATGTGTGTGATTGAGTCATCGCACCTCATCATTTCCGTCAACTATTAAGCGTTTACACAAAAGACGCAAAACGGCGTATCATTCGGGAAAACCCTAGGATTGAATTAGCCCGCGCGAATGCTTGCCCATTGCGCGGGTTGTTACGTCCTGGGGTTTCGTCGATTCTCTTTTCCCTTCGCAATGTCAAACGACGCCCGCACCCCTACGCAGTTTGCGACGACGCTCCAAATCGTCTCGACCGTGTTCTTCACTTTCCTCTGCTATCTGACGATTGGCTTGCCGCTCGCGGTGCTGCCGTCGTTCGTGCATGTGGACTTGGCTTACAGCTCCGTCATTGCCGGTCTGGCGATCAGCGTGCAGTACTTGGCGACGTTGCTTTCGCGCCCGTACGCCGGTCGCACGGCGGATGCGTGGGGACCGAAACGAACGGTGTTGTGCGGTCTGGTCGCCTGCGGCGCATCGGGCTTGCTCGTGGCGCTCGCTGGTGTGTTCTCCGGCCTGCCGTGGCTCTCGTTGGTGGCTCTGATCCTCGGTCGTCTGGTACTGGGCTTTGGTGAAAGCTGGGTCTCGACCGGCGCGATCATGTGGGGCATTGGGCAGGTGGGTCCGGCGAACACGGCGCGGGTGATTTCGTGGAACGGTGTGGCGACTTACGGCGCGCTGGCGCTGGGCGCTCCGCTCGGTGTGGCGCTCGATAACGCGTACGGTATCGAGGCATTGGGTGGCGCGATTGCGCTGTCGGGTGTCGTTGGTTTGCTGCTGGCCCGCATCAAGCGCGCGACGCCGGTGATTCATGGCGAGCGTCTCGCGTTTCGTGCCGTGCTGGGCCGCGTGATGCCGTTCGGCATGGGGCTGGCGTTGGGCTCGATCGGGTTCGGGGCGATCTCCACGTTCATTACGCTGTACTACGCCAGCCATCATTGGGACAACGCCGCGCTCGCACTGACCGCGTTCGGCGTGTGTTTCATGGGCGTGCGGCTGGCGCTGGGCAGCAGCATCGCGCGCTTCGGCGGTTATCGCGTGGCGATGGTGTCGTTCGCACTGGAAGCCTTCGGCTTGATCGTGCTCGGCGTGGCCCCGACCGGCTTTACGGCGTTGTTGGGCGCGGCGCTTGCGGGCGCGGGCTTCTCGCTGGTGTTCCCGTCGCTGGGAGTGGCTGCGGTGAACTTGGTGCCCGCACAGAATCGCGGCGCGGCGCTGGGTGCCTACTCGGTGTTTCTCGACGTTGCACTCGGCGTGACCGGGCCGGTCGCCGGCCTGATCGTGGGCGCCTATGGTTATGCCGAGGTGTACCTGTGTGCTGCCGTGGCCGCCATTGCTGCGGTGCTGCTCACGGTCTGGATGTCGCGTGCTGCCCGGGCGCGTGCGGCCAGTGAAGCGCAGGAAGCCGGCGAGGCAGGCAAGGCAGCCGGCAACGCCAAGAAAGCCCCCCAAGCCGCGTAATCTCCACGACTCCTGCACGGCGGCGAAAGGCCGCCGCTGCGGAGAGCATGCGCCGCTGACGCATCGATGGGTATCTACCCATAACGCGTGCACTCCAGCGATCTCTCGAAAGAATCCCCGTACATTGCGAACACGCCCTCGGATGTCCCGAGGTCTGATGAAAATATTTCGGTATCCGAAGTGATATATGGTCAGAGAGCGATTGGAAGAAGTGCTGGTTTACCGGCGCTTCGGTGACCAAGTGACGTAAGCCGACATCTTCCGGGTTGCCGGCATGTTCATTGCGTCAGGGCTCCGGATCTTTTTGCGAGGCAGTGATGGCAAGCGGACGGGCAATAGCAGCAGTATTGGTGACATTGGCGCTTGTGATGGCCGCGCGCTCAATGCGCCCATCGGCATCACAATCCGAGTCTGTCCCTCAGCGATGTCATGTTTCTCAGGAGGTTGTTCGACTGATGGGGGCGAGGGAATATGCGATGCTCAGTCATCAGGGTGACGACTGGTTGCCCCTGATGGCGACCCCCGGTGGCGGGCGTGACGATGCGCCGCCCATGCTCGTCAACTGCACCTATGCGCTGGCTTCTGATGCGGGCGTAGACGCGTTCTATTGGCCGGCAGGGACCAAGGCGGATACCTCGTTGCCCTTGGATGCGAGGCGTTTAAGTGTTCCGAAGGGACCTTTCGGCACGCTGATGTCGCTCTGCAATACGGGGGCGGGCTCCGGACAGGGATGGTGCAAGGGCGGACCGGGCGGCGCGTGAATCACCGGCCCACTTTCCCTTGAGCGGCCACGATCGCAGCCAGCCGTTTGATGAGCGACGGAATGCGCGCCGCGTCCGTATCGCCGTAGCCGATGACGAGCCCGTTATCGGCCGGTTGCGGATCGAGCGCGAAGCTGGAGAGCGCTCGTGGTCCCATGCCTTCGCGCAAGGCGGACGCCACAATCGTTTTGTCGTGGAATGTGGGATCGAGGCGTACCGTCAGGTGCAGGCCGCAACGCTCGCCGATGACCGCGTATGCCGGGTCGAAGTGTTCCGCAAGCGCTTCACGCAGGGCCGTCTGGCGCTCGCGATACAGGCGTCGCATGCGCCCCAGATGTCGCGCGAATTGTCCGCTGCGGATGAAGTCTGCCAATGCCAGTTGTTCGAAACGATGCCCGCCGCGAAGCAGTTCGTCGAGGGCGTCTCGCGTTTGCGCGGCCAGTTGCGTCGGCAAGATCAGAAAACCGAGCCGCAGCGCCGGAAACATCGTCTTGCTGAACGTGCCGACGTAGACCACCGGCGCGTCGGGCACCATGCCCTGCATAGCAGCGATCGGTTCCCCTTGATGGCGAAACTCGCTGTCGTAATCGTCTTCCAGAATCCACGTGCCGTAGTGGCGTGCCTGCGCGATGAGATCGAGCCGGCGCGACGCCGACAGCACGCTGCCCAGTGGGTATTGGTGCGAGGGCGTGACGTACACCAGACGCGGCGTCGACGCGGCCCACGCGCCCGGCGGAATCACGATGCCTTCATCGTCCACGCGCATGGCTTGCACACGCACATCGCTCGCGTGAAAGGCGGCTTTGGCACCGCGATAGCCCGGGTCTTCCATCCACACCGTGTCGCCGGGGTCGGTGAGCAGACGCACGCAGAGAATTAGCGCTTCGTGGGCACCTTCCGTGATGACGACTTGTGAGGCGTCGCAACGCACGCCGCGAGAGATGCGCAGGTGTTCGGCGATGGCTTCGCGCAGCGCCGGTTCGCCCAGCGGATCGCCGTAGTGATAGTGGCGCGGTTGCGCTTCGCGCATCACACGCTCAAGGGTGCGGCGCCATGTGCTGGCCGGAAAGCGTGTAAGGGAGGGCACGCCGGGCACGAAAGGCAGGGGCGATTCGTTCGCCCGCGCTGCGTGACTTGTGGCGGGCAAGCGCTGCACCCGGCGTGACGCGCTGGGCGCGGCGGCAGGTGAGTCGCTGGCGTTGGCCTCGGGGGCCGGGCGCGCGACGTCGGTGTTCGTGGTTTTGGTGAGGGCCGAGTCCGCAGCCGAGTCCGCAGCCGATCTAAGGCGGGCCGACTGTCTGGCGGCTTCTTCGGCGACACGCGGGTCGAGCGAGAGCTGGGCGACACGGGTGCCGAGCCGGTGCGGCACGATGAAGCCTTCGGCGGCCAGTTGGTCGTAGACGATCGACACCGTATTGCGCGAGACGGCCAGATCTTCAGCGAGCGTACGCGAGGCGGGCAGACGCGCCCCGGCGGGCAGCCGCCCTTCGAGAATGGCGTGCTTGAGCCGGGCGAGCAGTTGTTTCTGGAGCGAGAGGCCACGCCCCGTGCCGGTGTTCAGCGGGCTGTCGAACAGCGCGGCGACGTTCTCGGGCCCGGGATCGGTGTGAGTCTCACTGGCGTGCTTGGCGGATACGGATTCGGATACGGATACGGACATGGCGTGGCACCATTAGATTGCTTCGTTATGGTGCTTTTTATCGTACCATCAATGCGTTACTTTGGTGTCGTGACACTTGCGTCCATCACGTTCCTGGAGAGGACATTCATGACCGAAGCAACGCTGTTCAACGAATACGATCAACCTATCGGGCCGCCCGTGCCGGATTGGACGCCGCGCGCACAGCCGCCCCGCACCGCCATCACCGGCCGTTACTGCCGCGTCGAACCGCTCGATGTGGAGCGTCACGCGAAGGATTTGTTCGACGCCTACGCGAGCGCCCCCGACGGGCGTGACTGGACTTATCTGGGCGTCGGTCCGTTCGCCGATTTCGATAACTATTACACGCATGCCACCAAGCAGGCCGCGTCCACCGACCCGATGCACCATGCGGTGATCGATCTGGAGACGGGCAAGGCCGTGGGCACGCTCGCGCTCATGCGCATCGACACGGCGAATGGCGTGATCGAAGTGGGCCACGTCGCGTACTCGCCGCTGCTCAAGCGTACCCGCGCGGGCACGGAAGCGCAGTATCTGCTGCTCAAGCGCGCCTTCGACGAGTTGGGATATCGCCGCTACGAATGGAAGTGCGACGCGTTGAATGCGCCGTCGCGCCGGGCAGCTACGCGTTACGGCTTCACGTTCGAGGGTGTTTTCCGTCAGGCGATCATCTACCGTGGCCGCAGCCGCGACACGGCGTGGTTCTCGATCACGGACGGCGAGTGGCCCGCCATCAGCCGTGGTTTTTCGCAGTGGTTGTCGCCGGAGAACTTCGATGCCGAGGGTGAGCATCGGGCGAGTCTGGCCGAACTGATTTCGGTCGCGAAGGGATAACCTTCCAATAAAAAACGCCCCGCTGGAACCGATTCCAGCGGGGCGTTTTGTCGTTTAGAGACTGGCGTTGCGTGTTGCGGTACTGCTTGCCAGTCTCGCCGGGTTCGCGGCGTATTACCCCGGGAAGAACGCGTACTTCAACACGAACAGCACGGCGATGACCCATGCGGCCGGGTGCACGTCCTTCGCACGGCCCGTGAACAGCTTGAGCACGGCGTACGAAATGAAGCCGAAGGCCAGACCCGTCGCGATCGAGTACGTGAACGGCATGGCCAGCGCGGTCAGGGCCGCCGGGGTGGCTTCCGTGATGTCGTCCCATTCCACGTCGAGCAGTTCGCGCAGCATCAGGCCAGCCACGTAGAGCAGGGCCGGGGCCGCGGCGTAGGCCGGGACCGAACCGGCGAGCGGTGCGACGAACAGCGCCAGAATGAACAACCCGGCGATGGTCAGAGCGGTGAGGCCCGTACGGCCACCCGCTTGCACGCCCGAGGCGCTTTCCACGTAGGCGGTGGTGCTGCTCGTACCCAACAGCGAGCCGAAGAAGATGGCGATCGAGTCGGCGAACAGTGCGCGTCCCAGCCCCTTGTATTGCGTGCCTTCGAGGAGACCGGCGCGCTTGGCCACACCCATCAGCGTGCCGGTCGCGTCGAACACTTCAACCAGCACGAAGGCCAGAATCACGTGAACGAAGCCAGCGTGCAGTGCACCGGGAATATCGAGCTGGAGGAACGTCGGCGCGAGGCTCGGCGGCATGGCGAACACGCCTTGAAACTGGTTCAGGCCGAACACCATCGAGAGCACCGTCACGGCGAGAATGCCGATCAGGATGGCACCCCGAATGCGCAGGGCATCGAGCACGGCGATCAGGAAGAAACCGAAGATCGCGAGCAGCGCTTGCGGCGAGTGCAGATCGCCGAGGCCGATCTTGGTGGCCGGGTTGGCCACGACGATGCCGGCGTTACCCAGTGCGATGATCGCGAGGAACAGACCGATACCGGCCGCGATGGCGCAGCGTAGCGATTTGGGTACCCCGGCAATGAGCCACGATCGCACCCCAGTCACGGTCAGGATGATGAAAATACACCCTGAGATGAAGACTGCGCCCAGCGCCTGCTGCCAGGTGTAGCCCATGGCCCCCACCACGGTGAACGCGAAGAAGGCGTTCAGGCCCATACCGGGCGCCATGCCGATCGGGTAGTTGGCCACGAAGGCCATGATCACCGAGCCAATCGCCGCCGCCAGACATGTCGCCACGAACACGGCACTCTTGTCCATGCCGGTGGTGCCGAGAATGTTGGGGTTGACGAAGATGATGTAAGACATCGTCAGGAAGGTGGTGAGACCTGCCACCATTTCTGTCCTGACATTGGAGCCATGCTCCTCGAGTTTGAAGAATTTGGTCAGCAACGTGCGCTCCTATTCACTTTGTTATGCCGTCGTCCGTGTGCAGCGGGGGCGCGCGCATTGTACTGCGCGCGCGCCGTGCTGCCGAGTTTGTCAGAACTTGGTGCGCATGCCCACCCCGAAAGTATTGCCGGCTTCCAGCCCCGACACCTTGTCGTTGAGGTAGGCGGCATACAGATCGGTGCGCTTGGAGAGGTTGTAGTCGTAACCGACGGCCCACGTGTTGCGGCTCACGTTATTGGCGCCGGTGTTCTTGGTATAAGCGTAGGACGCCATGACACTGCCGCCGCCGAGCGGCACCGACACGCCGAACTGACCGCCGTTGGACGTGAGGTTGCCGCCGGTGATGTTGTTCTTGATGTACTGATACTGACCGTAGAGTTTGACGATCTGGAAGTCGTACGTGAGACCGGCCTGCAAGGCTTGTTGATTGCGGAAGCCGGTAATGCCGGCCTGATCGTCGGGCGTCGAGTCGAATTTCACTTGCTGGAACGCGACGGTGGCAGCGAGCGGGCCATGGAAGTACATGGCGGCGGCGCTCCACTTGTTCTGGCCAGCCTCACCGGCCTTGTTGCCGAACGCGTACGAGAAGCTGGCGCCCAGCCCCTTGTAGTCGGGCGTGGCGTACATCACGCCGTTGCTCCAGCCGGAGTCACCCACGATGCCTTGCCCCGACTGGCCAAGGAACGTGTGATAGACCATCGGGCTGAAGGTATAGGAGTCGACAAACGGGTTGAACAGAATCGTCGACACGAAGTACGACGTGGTCAACCGGCCCATCGTGACGGTGCCGAGCGTGTTCGACTGGAGACCGACGTAGGCGTTGCGCGAGAAGAAGCTGTCGCCCGTGTAGCGGCCGTAGTTACCGTTTTGCGGCAGGAAGAAGTCTTCCAATACGAAGATGGCCTTCAGACCGTCGCCCAGATCTTCGCTACCTTTCATGCCCCAGTACGACGTGGACATGCCGCCGCCGCCCTGCGTCCATGCCCGCTCACCGCCGGGTGTTTTAGCCGCGCCGACCCAAGCGTCGACCTGCCCGTAAAGCGATACGTTGGATTGTGCTTGTGCCGCCCCTGCCGCCGCACCACAAACCGCGAGGGCGAACGCGCCCCGCAGCCATCCCGCTGCCTTGCTCATGAATGTGTCTCCGTCTCGTTTTGATTTATGCGTGCGCCTTGTACAGTTGTTTCACCGATGGATTTCAGGGGCACGCCCGAGTCATTGACACTGACTTCACGTTGCGCGGTATCGGTGCTGCTTTAAGGCGTGATCATTATTATCAAGACGGTAATGTCGAAATATCATCGGGGTTTGATACTCGGTATTACGTTGTGAACGGCATACGGCGCGGGTTAACACCGAAGTTTTCTTAAAAAACTTTCAAAAAAATGGCCGTCGCGATGGACGGCCTTAAGTCTTTTGAATCGTGGTTTCGATTCGAAAGACGAGCAGGAAATCTTGGGTTTGCTTTTGCTGCTAGCTATTTTGTGAAAGTTGTAATTCTTTGGTTGGCTTGGGCCTCACCTACGCATAACGTTTGCGGTCTGCCGCCGGTACGGTCCCCGTTTTCGTCGCTCCCCGTTACTCGCTTTGGAAAACGGGGACCGCACCGACGGCCATCTCCCTACCTTCGCATCGTCGCAACCGATCGCGCTACCCACTTCGCCGCGCTTCTCCCACTCTCCCATCCCGATAAAACCGCCTTCTCCAACGCAAAGGGTCTCGCCAGTCGTCCCCACGTGCTTCGCATCTGCTGGTGACGACCGTCGAGACCCTCGTTCCTCCCGATGTCGTTCTCCATGCCCGGTCCACCAAGGTCTCCGTAGTGAACACCCGTGGGACTCAACGCGAAGCGGGTTTCCCGAAGCGATCACCTGACCCGACCGGGAGTCGGGAAGTACCGCGGGGATGTCGAGGGTCTCGGCGACCATCCCCAGCAGATGCAAAGCACGTGGGGATGGGCGACGAGGCCCTCTGCGTTGGAAGCGGCGGTGTTATCGGGATGGGGGAGCAGGGGAGCATAGAGACGCGGGTAGGGCGATCGGGTGCGACGATGCGAAGGTAGGGAGATGGCCGTCGGTGCGGTCCCCGTTTTCCAAAGCGAGTAACGGGGAGCGACGAAAACGGGGACCGGGCCGGCGGCCGACCACGGGCGTGAGAGCCGCCGGGCCTCGGTGCAACGTAAAGATCGTCGTCAGCCACGAACGCCGTAAGCCGCAAGCCAAACGCCCTCGCTCAACGCACCGCCCGCCAATCCGCGTTATGCGCTGCCAGCCAGTTCTCGGCCAATTGCGGATCGCCGTGATTGTTCGGATGAAAGCCCGTCGACATGTACTTCAACATCGGCCCCGTGCAACGCCACACTACACCATCGCGGCCGAAGAACATCGTCGTGAAACCCCACCACGTACTCGGTTTGAATAACGTACCGTCACGCCACAAATTGCTGATCGTCTGCGCATGGCTTTCCAGCGCGAACATGATCAACACGTACACGTACGTGAGAACGCGCATGCGCTCGCTGCCACCCAAGGCGCGATACAGATCGAACGCGACCGCCTTGTGCTCGGTCTCTTCCGCCGCATGCCAGCGCCACATCAGTCGCATCTTCGGCTCGGCCTTCGCCAGCCAGCGGTCGTAACGCAATGCGCCATCGCCGAACACCGCCGTGCAATGCTCATACGCCGCCGTCACCGCGAGCATGTACATCGGCGAAAGCTTGCGGCGACGTGCAAATTGAATCCGCCGCGTCGCCCAGTTTTCCCAGTGATTCACCAATCCCTGCTTGGTCAACTGTGCGTTGTACTGCCCGTGGATGTGACGGTGCGTCGCTTCCTGTCCGATGAACTGCGCAATGTCGGCGCGCAGCTTGTCATAGCGCGCATCCTCGGGCAGTCGATCCATCGTGTCGCGAACGGAATCGATGAACGACTGCTCCCCAACCGGGAAACTCATCGACAACGCGTTGTAATACATCGTGCGGTAGGCGTCCCCACTGTGCCAGTGGCGCTCGAATCCACTCGCCAGATCGACCGTAAGCTTGCGAACGGTAAGGGCTGAAGTGTCTGTGGTCATGGCGCTTGCCTCTCAAATATCTCAATGGGTCGGGCGGACTCGCAGTGACCGGCGCTTTGTGACACCTGCGTGCCGTCACTTGAATTCCTCAACGAATGTGAGCATTATTCATTTCTTGCGCACTTTGCCGCAACTCGCTTCCCGCTCAGGTTTTTCGACATGTCCACACCCAAATCGCCCGCCCCGCTCAATGCCCCGTCCACCATGCGAAAGCGGCCGATGCAGGCGCGCGCGCAACACACGGTGGAGACCATTTTCGAGGCCACTGCTCAGGTTCTTGATGAAGAAGGCGAGGGGGCGCTGACGACCAATCGCATTGCTAAGAAGGCCGGTTTTTCGATCGGCACGCTGTATCAGTACTTCCCGACCAAGGAGGCGATCCTGCTCGCGATGATTGCCCGCGAACGCCGTCGGGTGATGGATGAACTCAACGAGCGGCTCGCGCGTGCAGCAGAAGAGGGCGCCGACCCGGAGCGTGTGATTCGTGAGCGGCTGCGCGTGCTGATCGAAGCGTTCGGCTCGGGCGGCCGCGTGAAACGCTCACTCATCAAGATGGCGTGGCAACTCGATCATCACGAAAACATCATGCAGGCCCTGCGCGAAGCCTCGGAACACATCGCCATCGCGATGGCCCGCCGCGATGCCCCGGGTATGCGCCCGCCTACCGCCGCGACGGTGTTCGTGCTCACCCGCGCCGTCATGGGCACGCTGCGCTCGGCAGCGCTCGAAGACTCGCCATTGCTTGGCACTCCGGAATTCGAGGACGAGCTTTACCGGTTATGCTGGGGCGTGTTGCGCGCAGACGTTTGATTGTCGGTTTAGTGTCGTTTGAAAGTATTCTGACGGTCGTTTAGGTATGGCTTGAGTGGCTTCTCTCCCGTCGCACTGAGGAAACGCGTTCCATGGGCGAAATCGTCAAGGCGGTAAGCATTCTGGCCGGCGGCGTCGGCATCTTTCTTATCGGCATGTCGATGATGTCCGACGGCCTAAAACTCGCCGCCGGGCCCGCCCTCGAACGCATCCTCGCCGGGGCCACACGCACGCGCTGGCAAGCCTTCGCCTCCGGTGTGCTGGTCACCGCCATCACGCAGTCGTCGTCGGTCGTGACGATTGCCACCATCGGCTTCGTCAACGCCGGCCTGCTCAAACTCGGCGGCGCACTCTGGCTGATGTTCGGCTCGAACCTCGGCTCGACGATGATGGGCTGGATCGTCGCCGTCATCGGCCTGAAATTCAATATCGATGCGTTCGCCCTGCCGATGATCGCAGTAGGCGTTGCTTTGCGTCTCACCGGCTCGGGCTCGCGACGCGGGGCCATCGGTAATGCGCTCGCCGGCTTCGGTCTGCTCTTCTTCGGTATCTCCCTGCTGCAATCGGCCTTTATCGATATGGCCGGCGCGATTCGCATGCCCGACGGCAACGGGCCGCTCGACGTCCTGCTACAAGTGGTCGTGGGCTTCGTGCTGACCTGCATCGTGCAGTCGTCGGCCGCCGCCATGGCCATTACGCTGACCGCCGCGCAAAACGGCATGCTCGGTGCGCAAGGCGCTGCCGCCGTGGTGATCGGCGCGAATGTCGGCACGACGCTGACGGCCGTCATCGCGGGCATCGGGGCCACCCCCAACGCGCGCCGGGCTGCCATGGCGCACGTGGCGTTCAACGTGGTGGCTGCGGTTGTGGCTTTGCTCCTTCTGCCGTGGATGATCGGCGCGATCACAGCCGCCATGAAATGGCTGGGCTACGCGGACGACCCCGCCATCAAACTCGCCATCTTCCACACGACATTCAATGTGCTCGGCGTGCTGCTGATGATTCCGCTGGCCACGCCGCTGTTGCATTGGCTCCAGCGACGTTTTCGGACACGGGAAGAAGACGAGGGCGCGCCGCAGTTTCTCGACGACAACGTGCTTCAAGTGCCGCAACTGGCCGTGGAAGCGCTCAAGCACGAAGTGGATCGACTCGGCGACATGTGCCGCCATATGGTGCGCGGTGCCCTCCTCGGGACCAGCGCCGGCGCACTCGCGCAAGAGCACGCTTCGGTCACGCGGCTGGGCGGCGCATGCCAGACGTTTGCGGAACGCATGAGTCGCGTAGCAATGGGGGCCGCCGCCGCGCAGGCACTGGCCGACACGCTGCGCACACTGCGCTACTACGAGAGCGCGGCGGAGCAGGCCGTCGCCGCAGCTGCACTGCGTGATCAGACGACCACGGCGACGGGACTCTCCGATGTGTTCAACGCCTTTCAGCGTGAAGCGACGGCGCTGCTCGATCACGTGGAAGGCGATGCCATGCCCGCCGATGGCGGCCAGTCGCTGACGACGCACGCCGCGGCGATGGAAGCCTCCTATGGTGGACTCAAGGCGAAATTGCTCGCCGACGGCGCAGCGGGCACCGTGCGTATCGCCGTCATGGAAGAAGCGCTGCGCCGGTACAGCGCCCTGCGGCGCGCGCTGCAACAAACGGTCAAGGCGAGCACGCGTCTCGCGAGAGGCACGGACCCGATCGACTGACCGTCGGGGCGAGTGCGCGCGAGGGGGGCGGGCCGCCAGCACATCGCACCGAAAACGATATCTACCAATATGGTAGAAAAAATACCAAATTGGTTTGTTGATGATTTATAGTTAACGCGCGCTGCGTTAGCGGAATCGCTCGTCGAATCCTTTGCGTCGTGGCAACTCCCCCCATCCACCACCAAGGACTGTTGTGCTGAATTTCCTCCGGGACGCGATCGCGCTCATCAAGCGGCACAAGGGCGCGTTCGTCGTGCTCAACGTGACGTTCTTCGGCCTTGTCGGCCTGAGTTTTTTCACCGCATCCGACAAGCCGGAATCGCCGCCTGAACGCGAGCCGCGCGTGCCGGTCCGGGGGTTGGTGCATCGGCCACTCGTCAAAGCCGGACGGTTTATTTTCTGTCTGCCGCCATCCGTGCACTGCGGCCGCCGCTGACGATGTCACGTGCCGGGGCGTGCGAGTGCCGTGTTGTTGCGCTGCGTCACCCCATCTTGCGTTACACGAAACGCCCCGCTAGAATTTGCGAATGATTGATGGCAGACGGTGACGATTCATGTGACTCACATGATGATGTGCCGGTGCCACGTAAGCGTTCACGTCAACCAACGCATTCTCCGCGACAGCGGTCGGTCAGTCCGGCTTATCGGTCGAGGGGTGTGCGTTCGTATGTCGACCGCCGGACAATGCTATCCATTGCGCCGGTCCTCTTCCGCGCTGCGCGTCTCCCTTCCCCTGATTTTCCCGATTCGATTTTCCTGACGACCTCCCGCGTCGCGGTCATTCGACCGCCGGCCTGCATCGCCATTGCTTTGTCGTGTGCACCGGTCTTACGTGGAGTCTTCTCGCATGTCGTCTTCCGCTGCATCGCCCGCTCAAGCGGCTGCCGCAGCACCCGCCAACGCCACCGCGTTGCTGGTGCGCTTTTCTCTCAACGTGTTTCTCGCCTGCCTGACCATCGGCATGTCGCTCTCGGTCGTGCCGCTGTTCGTGCACGACACGCTCGGGTATCAAAACATCGTCGTCGGCTTTGCCGTCGGCATTCAGTCGCTAGCCACGGTGCTCACGCGTAAATTCGCCGGGCGCACCGCCGATCAGCGCGGCGCACGTGTCGCGCTCAAGCGCGGCCTGCTGTTCGTCGCGCTGTCGGGCATCGCATTGCTCGCAACCAGCCAGCTCGTACTGCCCGCCGGGCCGCGTCTCGGTGTGCTCACCGTCGCGCGTCTGCTGCTGGGGGTCGGTGAAAGCCTCGTCATTACGGGCACGCTCACCTATGCCATCGGCAGTCTCGGTGCCCCGCAATCGGGCCGCGTGATGTCGTGGACGGGGGCCGCCATCTTCGGGGCGCTCGCCGTCGGTGCGCCGGTCGGGCTCACGCTCTACGGCAGCACATCGCTGGTCGGCGTGGCCGTCGCCACCTGCTTGCTGCCGTTCATCGGATGGTGTGTGATCGCCCGCATTCCCGCCGTCGCGCCCGCTCATCACGCGGGCGGTGCGCTGCCGTATTCGCAGGTGCTGCGTATCGTCTTTCTGCCGGGGCTCGCCCTCGCCTTGCAAGGGGTCGGCTTCGCCGTGGTCGGCGCGTTCGTAGTGTTGTTCTTCGACTCGGCGCGCTGGTCCGGCGCCGCGCTGGCGCTGTCGGCATTTGGACTGGCCTTCGTGTTGATGCGCCTGATCGGTGGGCGCTGGCCCGAGCGATTCGGCAATCTGCGCGTTGCGCAGATGTCGATGATCGTGGAAGCGCTGGGCCTGTTGCTCGTGTGGCAAGCGCCGGGCGCCGGCGTAGCCCTCGTGGGTACGGCACTCGCTGGCGCCGGTGCGTCGCTGATCTTTCCGTCGCTCGGTATCGAAGTCGTCAAGCGTGCACCGGCGGCCAGCCGTGGCACCAGTCTGGGAACGTATGCCGCGTTTCAGGACATCGCCATTCTGCTGACTGGGCCGCTGGCCGGTGCCGTCGCCAACCCGTTCGGCTATCGCGCGGTCTTTCTTTGCGGTGCTGTCGCGGCCGTGTTCGGTGCGGTCGTGGTCGTCACATTGCGTGCACGTCGCCGCTGATCCAGCACCCGGCGGCGGCTTCGAGCGTGTCGCGTAGCGTCACGGTGATAGCTGACGGATGCCCCATCGCCACGCCCTGACGCACCACGACGCCGCGCTCGCCCGGCCGCAGCCAACCGAAGCGCCGTGCGCCGTAGAGCAGGGCGGCGGCCGCAATGCCGGTCGCCGCATCTTCCGGATATCCCGACGAACGCGGAAACTGCCGGGCCTGCAAGACCGGCAGCGATTTGCCGTCGCCGACATCCTCGCGCGCGCACGGATATAACCCGGTAGAGCCGATGGCGTCGCAGGTCGCGAGCATCGTGGCGAAGTCGGGTTGGAGCGCTTGCAGTTGTGCCACGCTGCGCAGCGGTACGAGGGTCTTCACGCGGCTGGTAGCGGCATTGCAGATGCCTTCGAGCGCGATGTCGTCGGGCGAGATGCGCAGCGCTGCACAAATGGCGGCGATGGCACTCGCGTCGATGATCGGTTCTGTGCGGCCTGCCGGTTGGCTGACTTCGATATGTTCGCCGTCTGCTGCCAAGCGGCCTTCGACGATGCCGCTCAGCGTTTCGATCCGCACCGGCTTGCCGTCCCAGCGCCCCTCGCGTCGCAAAACCCATAACGACCCCAGCGTCGCGTGCCCGCACATTTCCATCTCGTGATTCGGCACGAAGAACCGGAAACGCCAGTCGTTGCCGCTGTTTTCAGGGGCCATGACAAACGCGCTTTCGTGGCCGTAATGGGCCGCGACACGACGCATGTCGTCGGCGCTCATCGCATCGGCATCGAGCACGATGGGGGCCGGGTTGCCGCCGTTTTCGGCGGCCGGAAAGACACTGACCAGTGAGACAGCGGCCGGTGCGGGAAGTGAAAACGGAAGTGGGGTGTGCAACGTCATGGGCGTAGGGAATTCGAAGCCATCAGTCTTGAAAGATTACGCTTTGCGCGGGGTGTCCGTCAGCCTCTTCGAAAAGGTATTTCCGGACGCGCACGATTCGTCGCGTGGGTGTCAATGCTCGCGTGCCCCGTGTGGCATGGCGATGCGCGGCTGACATGATGAATAGCGGCATGTCGTGTCAATTCGCGTGGCACGTCACATTGTTACGGCAAGCGAAACCCAATGCACTTTCAGAAAATAACCATTGACTGAATCAATGCTCGAAGTCGGGCGGCGTTTGTTGGTTTACAATCGCGCCGGCCTCCCGAAAACGAAAGGGGATGGCAGGGTGAGAACCGTGGCGCGCCGGCCTATCCGGCTGGGGCGCAACGTCCGGAGACAAGGCTTCGGACCCCGTGTGGCGTATTCCCGTCACGCGAGAATCGTGCGGTCTGTGAGAGCAGTCGAGTGGGTAAGGCAGCGTGATCGGTGCGAGTGGTCCGTAGGCAGTGTTGCAGTGGCAGTTCTGGCTGCGAGGGCAGCCAAAAGATCGAAGTGGAGACCATGAGTACTATCGCTAGCGGTACCAATACCGGCGCACGCACGCGCGAAATCGAGGCGCAAGCCTACGCGAAAGCCACCTGGCGTTTGTTGCCGTTCCTGTTCCTGTGTTACGTCGCGGCCTACCTTGACCGCGTGAACGTCGGCTTCGCCAAGCTGCAAATGCTGAACGATCTTCAGTTCAGCGAGACGGTGTACGGTCTTGGGGCCGGCATCTTCTTCATCGGCTACTTCTTCTTTGAAGTGCCGAGCAACATCATCATGCACAAGGTCGGCGCGCGTCGCTGGATTGCCCGCATCATGATCACGTGGGCCGTGCTCTCAGCCGCCACGCTGCTCGTCAAGACGCCGACGCAGTTCTATCTGGTGCGCTTCTTCCTCGGTGTGGCAGAAGCCGGGTTCTTCCCGGGCATCGTGCTGTACCTCACGTACTGGTTCCCGGCACAACGCCGCGGCCGCATGAACGCGCTGTTCATGATCGGGATTCCTATCGCCGGCGTGTTCGGCGGCCCGCTGTCGGGCTGGATTCTCTCCGCGTTCAACGGCGTGGGCGGCTGGGCCGCATGGCAATGGCTGTTCTTTATCGAAGCCATTCCGTCGGTGATCCTCGGCGTGGTCACGCTGATGTATCTCCCGAACGGCATTCGCTCGGCCTCGTGGCTGTCGGATGAAGAGAAGACGATTCTCGAGAACAACATCGCGCAAGACGGTGCCGGCAAGGCGCAGCATTCGATCGCGTCGGTGTTCACCAACGGCCGCGTGTGGCTGATGGCGTTGATCTACTTCTGCTGCATGATGGGCCTCTACGGCATCGGCTTCTATCTGCCGACGCTGATCAAGGCCAGCGGTGTGAAGAGCGCGCTCGACGTCGGTCTGCTGACCGCGATTCCCTACGCTTGCGCTGTCGTGAGCATGATCACCGTGGCCCGCAGCTCGGACCGTACGGGCGAGCGCCGCTGGCACTTCGCGGTGGTCTCGTTCGCCGGTGCCATCGGCTTGTATCTGAGCACGGTGTGGGGCAATAACGTGCCGCTGGCCATGGTCGCGTTGTCGATCGGCACGGCAGGCATGCTGGCCACGATGCCGGTGTTCTGGACGTACCCGAGCGCACTGCTCGTGGGCGGCTCGGCGGCGGCGGCCATCGGCATGATCAACTCGATCGGCAATCTGGCCGGCTTCGTGAGCCCGTTCATCATCGGCTGGCTCAAGGACGCGACGCAAAGCACCAACGCGGGCATGTACTGCGTGTCGGCCGCGCTCGCGCTCGGTGCCGTGCTGGCACTCACGCAGTCGAAGGCACAGGTCAATCGCTGATGCGATTGATGTAAGCGCTCATGTCATCAGTCACCCGGTTTGCGCCGGGTGGCGAGACAAATAAAAAAGCCGGTAATTGGATTGCCGGCTTTTTTATTTGCTGCGTGCGATGCGTTGAAGATCGGTGGCAGCAGAGCGGCCCAGAAGGGCCACCCGTGCTGCAACGTCACGCAAGCATCGCTGCGGTACGACTTACGCCTTCGCGACGCTTTCCAGCGCGGCGTTGAACGTCTTGCTCGGACGCATGACCAGATCGAGCTTCGCGAAGTCCGGCTTGTAGTAGCCGCCGATGTCGGTCGGCTTGCCTTGCACGTCGGCGAGTTCGCCAACGATGGTCTTCTCGTTCTCGGTCAGTTGCTTGGCCAGCGGGGCGAATTGCTTGGCCAGCTCGGCGTCGTCCTTCTGCGCGGCGAGTTCCTGCGCCCAGTACATCGACAGATAGAACTGGCTGCCGCGGTTGTCCAGCTCGCCGGTCTTCGGCGACGGACCCTTGTTGTTGTCGAGCAGCTTGCCCGTTGCTGCGTCGAGCGTCTTGGCGAGAATCTTGGCGCGTTCGTTACCCGTCTTGATGCCCAGGTCTTCCAGCGACACGGCCAGTGCGAGGAATTCGCCGAGCGAGTCCCAACGCAGATGGTTTTCTTCCACCAGTTGCTTGACATGCTTCGGTGCCGAACCACCTGCACCCGTTTCGTACATACCGCCACCGGCCATCAGCGGCACGATCGACAGCATCTTGGCGCTGGTGCCCAGTTCCATGATCGGGAACAGGTCGGTCAGGTAGTCGCGCAGAATGTTGCCGGTCACCGAGATGGTGTCCAGACCACGAATCACGCGCTCGAGGGTGTAACGCATGGCGCGCACTTGCGACATGATCTGGATATCGAGACCGTTGGTGTCGTAATCCTTCAGGTACGTTTCGACCTTCTTGATCAGTTCGGCTTCGTGCGGACGATACGGGTCGAGCCAGAACACGGCAGGCATGCCCGAGTTGCGCACGCGGTTCACGGCGAGCTTCACCCAGTCGCGGATCGGTGCGTCCTTGACCTGGCACATACGCCAGATGTCGCCGGCTTCGACGTTTTGCGACAGCAGGACTTCGCCGGTCGCGATGTCGACGATGTTCGCCACGCCGTCTTCGGCGATCTCGAACGTCTTGTCGTGCGAACCGTACTCTTCCGCCTTCTGCGCCATCAGGCCCACGTTCGGCACCGTACCCATCGTGGTCGGGTCGAAGTTGCCGTTGGTCTTACAGAAGTTGATGATTTCCTGATAGATGCGCGCGAACGTGCTTTCCGGAATCACGGCCTTGGTGTCCTTCGGACGACCGTCGGCACCCCACATCTTGCCGCCGATGCGGATCATGGCCGGCATCGAGGCGTCGACGATCACGTCGTTCGGGGCGTGCAGGTTCGAGATGCCCTTGGCCGAATCGACCATCGCGAGTTCCGGACGGTGCTCATGGCACGCGTGCAGATCGCGGATGACCTCTTCGCGCTGCGTGCTCGGCAGCGTTTCGAGCTTTTCGTACAGATTGACGAGACCGTTGTTGACGTTCACGCCCAGTTGGTCGAACAGCTTGCCGTGCTTCGCGAAGGCGTCCTTGTAGAAGATCTTCACGGCGTGGCCGAACACGATCGGGTGCGAGACCTTCATCATGGTGGCTTTCACGTGCAGCGAGAACATGACACCGGTCTCGCGCGCATCTTCCATCTGTGCTTCGTAGAACTCGCACAGGGCCTTCTTGCTCATGAACATGCTGTCGATGATTTCGCCGTCGAGCAGCGAGACCTTCGGCTTGAGCACGATCGTCTTGCCGCTCGTCGTGACGAGTTCCATCTTGACGTCACGGGCGCGATCGATCGTCATCGACTTTTCACCGTGATAGAAGTCGCCGTGCGTCATGTGCGCAACGTGGGTACGCGAAGCCATGCTCCACTTGCCCATGCTGTGCGGGTGCTTCTTGGCGTAGTTCTTGACGGCGAGCGGGGCGCGGCGATCCGAGTTGCCTTCACGCAGCACCGGGTTCACGGCCGAGCCGAGGCACTTCGAATAGCGCTTTTGAATGGCCTTTTCTTCGTCGGTCTTCGGATCTTCCGGGTAGTCGGGGATCTTGTAGCCCTTCGATTGCAATTCCTTAATGGCGCTCTGGAGCTGGAACACCGATGCGCTGATGTTCGGCAGCTTGATGATGTTCGTGTCCGGGTCTTGCGTCAGACGGCCCAGTTCGGCCAGATTGTCCGGCACGCGCTGTTCTTCCGTCAGGAATTCGGGGAACTCACCGAGGATACGGCCCGAGACCGAAATGTCGCTCGTCTCGACAGCCACGCCGGCCGGCGCAGCGAACGTACGAATGATCGGGAGAAAGGAGCTCGTGGCCAGAAGCGGCGCTTCGTCGGTCAGGGTGTAGATGATGCTGGGTTGCTGCTTACTCATCGCGAAGTCTCGAATCCAAGAATCAGGAAAAGGTGGGGGAACGCCGCCGACTGGAAACAGCCCGGTAGCCATGTGCGAATTTCCCTGATTGTGACACGGGTCGGGGGCAAAACTGAAATGCCTTTTCGTAATGTGAAGGCTTAGGTCTTATATAAGACTTGCCCTATAGGCCCCGTCGGACGGTTCAAACGCCCGCAGCATGCGGCACTCGGCCCTTGCGGTAGCGACGAAGCGGGGGTGTCAAGGCGCAAGCTGTCGTTCGCTGGCGCATAAGCGGCGAAAAATGCGAACGGATCATCGCGAAAAAGCAATGAAAAACGACGCCGCTGCGGATGAGGCGATTAACTTCGGTGCTGCTGGGAATGAAATTGCGCGGGGAGGGAGTTGCGCAAGAATTAGTGCAAGAATCAGTATTTCGGAGGTGGGCTTTTCCGTCTCGGGGACTGACTCACCGCTGAGTCGGAAAAGCCTGAAATACTGGTGGGTGGTACAGGGATTGAACCTGTGACCCCTGCCGTGTGAAGGCAGTGCTCTACCGCTGAGCTAACCACCCAAATCATTAACTAAATCAATGACTTAGTGTTGATTGCTGAAGCTTTCGTTTCGCAATCAGGAGCAGAACTTTAACTGTTTTCGTAGAAGTCTGCAACCTTTCTTTTAATCTTATTTTGCTGCCGTCGTGATGATATCTCTCGATCACTTCACGTCGTTTCTTGCGATGACTCGCAAGCAGCAAAGAAAGCGATTATAGGGACGTTTTCTGCGCTTGTGAAGGGGTTGCTGCGAAAATTTCGCAGAAATTGCCAACTCACGCTGCGGGTGCCGCTTCGCCTTCGGGCGGTGCCGGTTCCGTGCGCCACACGCAGGTGCCCTTGATGCCCTTGTCGATCTCGCTCAGCACGCCGTCGTGCATCGTCACTTCTTCCACAGCGGCGAGAATGACCGGCAAGTCGAACTGGCTCAGCGAGATCTTCTCGCGCTGAGTGCCGTCCTCGTTGTCGCCATCGCCCGCATCGATCACGAGACTCTTCTGGCCGCGGGTCATCGCCAGATAGACGTCAGCCAGCAATTCCGCATCGAGCAATGCGCCGTGCAACGTGCGGTGCGCGTTGTTCACACCCAGCCGTTCGCAAAGCGCATCGAGCGAGTTGCGCTTGCCCGGGAACATCTCGCGCGCGCGCAGCAACGTGTCGATCAGGCCCGCGCAGTTCTCCATGAACGGCGGCCAGCCCATGCGGCCGAACTCCATGTCGAGGAAGCCCAAATCGAAGGCCGCGTTGTGGATGATGATCTCGGCGCCACGGCAATACTCACGCAGCTCTTCGGCTACGTCGGCGAACTTCGGTTTGTCGGAGAGAAACTCGGTGGTCAGGCCGTGCACCGCCAGTGCGCCCGGATCGCTGTCGCGCTCGGGGTTGATATAGAAGTGCAGGTTGTTGCCGGTCAGGCGGCGATTGACCAGTTCCACACAACCGATTTCCAGCAGGCGGTCACCTGTTCTAGGGTTCAGGCCGGTGGTTTCGGTGTCGAGAATCAGTTGTCGCATGGTGTTCGGTGTCTTTCAGAATTGGCTTGCAGGCATCGGGCTAGGCGCAGGTGCGGGGGGCGGTGGCTACGCCCGGCGCAGACTCTCGACGCCGCGATTGGCCAGTTGGTCGGCGGCTTCGTTGCCTTCATGCCCGGCGTGGCCCTTCACCCAGCGCCATTCGATGTCGTGCTTTTGCGAGACGGCATCGAGTTCTTGCCAGAGGTCGGCATTCTTCACGGGTTCCTTGGCGGCCGTTTTCCAACCGCGCGCCTTCCAGCCATGAATCCACTCGCTGATGCCTTTCTGCACGTATTGCGAGTCGGTGTGAAGCACCACCTGACAGGGTTTGTTCAGCGCCTCGAGCGCGCGGATCACCGCGAGCAGCTCCATGCGGTTATTGGTCGTGTTGGCTTCGCCGCCGAACAGTTCCTTGCGGTGCTTGCCTGCGACGAGCAGGGCGCCCCAGCCGCCGGGGCCGGGATTGCCTTTGCAGGCACCGTCGGTATAGATATCAACTTGCGGCAAGGTTATCTCTCAAACAATCAATCGGGCAGGTCGGCCATTTCCGCGATCTTGCGATGCGTCGTGTTGGGCGTGGCCACCGGCGCCGCAGCCGGCTGGAGGCCGAGTATACGCTTGCGCACTTTGCCGACCAAGCGCATGCCGCGCACACGCTTGACCGCACGCACCGCGTAAAGCGCGCCGAAAATCGGCCACCACCGGTCGCCGGCCGGTTCCATGAAGTCGAACCGTTGCAGCCAGTGTTCGCCTCGCAGCGGCGGGCGATAGCAGCCGAACCGGCCACGGTCGATATCGAACGAGAGCAGCTTGAGCCAGTCCTTGAGCCGCGTGAACGCGATCAAGTCGGCCCCCGGCGGCAGGAACGGCGCGCCGGCCAGTTTGCCGAGTTCTTCGCGGGCACCCCACAGACTCAGATTGTTGAAGCCGGTGATGATCACCTGCCCCTCGGGGACCAGAATGCGTTCGACTTCGCGCAGGATGTCGTGCGGGTTCTCGGCGAATTCGAGCACGTGTGGCAGCACGACGAGGTCGGTGCTGGCCGTGGCGATCGGCAGTTCGTCGAAGCGGCTGACGAGGATGTCGCGCGGGACCATCTCGGGCGACGCCGTGTCGCATGACAGGTTGCCGGTGGTATCACTGGCGGCCTTGGTCATCAGGGGAGGGGCTTCCGCGCCGCGCGGCGCGGTGAGGACGAGGCCCCGGTAAGGCATGCGGTTTTCGCGCAGCGTATCGAGCTCGGGGCGGCCAAGTTGCAGCGCATGATAGCCGAACAGATCCCCGACCCATTGGTCGAAGAGGGCCTGTTCCCATGCAAGCGCGTAGCGGCCTGGCGGTGAGACGAGCCAAACGGGCCAGTCTATAATCGGACGTTCTGACATGGTGGCGAGTATATATGGATGCGCACGCAGATGCGGTGACCGGGCAGTCGACCGGTACACTGACCGTCTTTCCCGTCCCTGCGTTCCAGGACAATTATCTATGGGTCATCGATAACGGCAAAGATGCCGTGGCCGTCGACCCGGGCGACGCCGCGCCGGTGCTCGCCTATCTCGATGCGCGCCAATTGACGCTGCGCGCCATTCTCATCACGCACAAACATGCCGACCACATCGGTGGCGTCGACGCGTTGCTTGCACGCTTCGATGTGCCGGTGCACGGCCCCGCGCACGAGCCGATCGCCTGTGTGGATCATCCGCATGAAGGCGGTGAGACGTTCACGATCGACGCCCCGGCCATGACGCTGAACGTCATCGATGTCCCCGGTCATACGTTGGGACACATCGCTTACTTCCTCGGCGAAGGGGCGGCAGGCGCCCCCCGGTTGTTCTGTGGCGATACGCTGTTCTCGTGCGGTTGCGGCCGACTCTTCGAAGGCACACCAGCCCAGATGCTGGCGTCGCTCGACAAGCTCTCGGCGTTGCCGCCGACGTCGCTCGTGCATTGCGCGCACGAATATACGCTATCGAATATTCGCTTCGCGCTGGCGGTCGATCCCGACAATCAGGCACTGGTGAACTGGCACGACAAAGCGACAGCGCTGCGTGCTGCCGGTCAGCCCACGCTGCCGACGACGCTCGCTCAGGAGCTTGCCACCAACCCGTTCCTGCGCAGCGACGCCCCCGCAGTGGTGGCGTCTGCCGAAGATCATGCCGGGCGCACATCGCTCTCGCGTGAAGCGGTCTTCGCGACCGTGCGCGGTTGGAAAGACACGTTCCGCTAAGCGTGAGCGCTAGTCGCGAGAACGTCAGGCTGTCAACAGCCTGACGTGCCATAACCTCTGTCCCAATCCGAGCGTTGACACCTGCACAGGTGCCTGCTCCGCCTTGCCGCATCGCCCCAGATGTGATGTTTCGGTGTCATATCGATGGCATCGTATATGGGCAAAATGCGTGAAGTGCGTGTGGCGAAGCGTTGACAATTCAGGTCTTCGATCTAAGGAATAACCCTGATTTTTCGGGCGTTTTGGGCGAATTTTTGCAAAAAATTTAGGCATAAAGGTTGACGCATCCGAAGGGTTTCCTTAACATCCTTGCCAATTTCATGAAGATGTCACCCTATTCGAGCCCGATCAATGCGACTTATCGTTAGCTTGCTTCTGACGCTGCTTCTGGCGGCTTGTGCCAGTACAGCGCCACCTACAGGTGCATCGAATTCCACGCCCGAAGCGCAGAGCAAGTCGCCGCTCGCATCGAATGCCAAGGGAAAGCAACGCGTGTCGAGCGATCAGACGATCGACCTTGATACCGACTCGATCAACGATCTGGCCTACGGCAGCGACGATGCCGATCTGTGGGCCCGCATCCGTCACGGCTTCTCCATCCCCGATCTCGACACCGACCTCGCGCAGGACCGCACGCAGTGGTACGCGCAGCGCCCCGAGTACGTGGAGCGCATGATCGAGCGTTCGAACAAGTATCTGTTCCATATCGTTGAAGAACTCGAGCGCCGTCATATGCCGACGGAACTCGCGCTGCTGCCGTTCGTGGAAAGCGCTTACAACCCGCAAGCGCTGTCGACGGCCAAGGCCGCCGGCATGTGGCAGTTCATCCCGAGCACCGGCAAGACGTACAACCTGAAGCAGAACATGTTCCAGGACGAGCGCCGCGACGTGCTCGCCTCGACCACCGCCGCGCTGGACTACCTGTCGAAGCTGTATGCGATGTTCGGCGACTGGCATCTGGCACTGGCCGCCTACAACTGGGGCGAAGGCAATGTGCAGCGCGCCATCGACCGCAATCAGGCGCAAGGGCTGCCGACCGATTACCTGAGCCTGCGCATGCCGACCGAGACGCGTTACTACGTGCCGAAGTTGCAGGCGATCAAGAACATCATTGCGCACCCGGAGCTCTACAGCGTGAAGCTGCCGGAGATTCCGAATCACCCGTATTTCGTGAGCGTCACCACCAAGCGTGACATCGACGTGGCGCTGGCTGCCAAGCTGGCCGATCTGCCGCTCGATGAATTCCGCGCGCTCAACCCGTCGTTCCGCAAGCCGGTGATTCTTGGTGCTGCCCAGCCGCAGATTCTGCTGCCGTTCGATAGCGCCGAAGTTTTCCAGAAGCGCCTGAAGGGTTACGACAAGCCGCTGTCGAGCTGGACGACGTACACGTCGGCATCGCGCGAGCGCCCGGAAGACGTGGCTCGCAAGCTCGGCGTCGACGCGGCCGTGATTCGCTCGGTGAATAACATTGCGCCGCGCATGCGTCTGAAGGCGGGTTCCACGTTGCTGGTGCCGCGCTCGGATGACATCGACGAAGACATCAGCGCATCGGTGGCCACCAACGCCGTGCTGGCGCTGGAGCCGGATCTGCCCGACACCCGCAAGGTGATGGTGCGCGCCCGCAAGCACGACACGCTCGCCGCCGTGGCATCGCGCAGCGGTGTGTCCGTGGCCCAGATCAAGGGCTGGAACCATCTGCGCCGCGACGCGCTGACCAGCGGGCAACTGCTGGTGCTGCACGTGCCGGTGAAGGACGCGTCCCGTGTGTTGGCGGCTTCGGCAGCGCCTGCCGCTGCTGTCGCCTCGGCCAGCAAGGATGACGACGACGCACCGCGTACGCGCCTGGTCAAGGGCAAGAACGGCAAGATGATTCGCGTGGTCGACCACCGTCCGGCCACCAAGCCGGCCAAGGCTGTGGCATCGAACACCAAGGCTGCGCCAGCCAAGTCGGTGAGCAAAGCACCGGTGAAAGCCGCTGCCAAGACGGTCGCTAAAACGGCGGCAAAGCCGGCCGCCAAGGCCCCGGCCAAGGTCACGAAGACCGCACAGCGCTAAGCCGACAGACGCCGCACAACGTTGTACCCGACGCCCGTGAGATCACTCTCACGGGCGTTTTGTTTTTCCCCTCGGTAATCCGCTGCCGCTTCCGGGCACATCCCTTCGGAAAATTCCCATAAATGCATTGGCTCTCGTTTCCTATGATGGAGACGCGGACGATTCCGTTCGTACTCACGAGATAAGGAGTGCTAAATGAATAAGGCAATGGCAACTGCGCAAGAAGTGACCGAACTCGAAGTGCTGGCCTCTGTGGATGCCACGCATGCCACGCGGGGCGTGCTTGGCAACGACGCGGAAGGCATCACGCTCCTGCCGCTGTGCTTCAAGCCGATCTGCATTCCCACGCTGCCGCCGCTGACCGGGGGCCATGCCTGAAGTGTCCGACCCGACACACATCGAAACCGGCGCGTGTGCGGACGCGCCGGTTTTCCGTCATCTGGCACCCGATGTTCACATCGCGGGTATCGACGGCCATGTCGTGGTGCTCAAGCTCTCGCACGACCGCTACTTCAATCTTTCCCACAAGCACTCGCAGGGGTTGCGCCGCTTGATCGGCTGGCGCAACGACGGGGACATCTCCGCTGACATGCTGCTCGTCATGCAAGCGATGTTCGACGCGCAAGGCATTCTGGCACCCGGCGCTCACACCGCGCCAGATCCCCGTATTGCGAAACGCGATATGCCGCCGCGCCTCGGCTTCGACGCGTGGCTGGCGATGCCGGCCGACGTGACTCGCGAGTCGCGGGTGCGCGATGTAATGCGCGCGGGTTACTGGCTCTGGCAGGCCCAGCGCGTGACGCGGCGCGCGCGCATGCGCGGGGTGGTCGACATGGTGGCGCGCTCGCAATCGGGCGTTCGCACACAGTACGGCGCGCCGCAGGACTACCTGCCCTACGTGGCCGCCATGCACAGCGCTGCGCTCGTGTATCCGCAATGTTCCCCGTGCCTGCCTTGGTATGCCGCCCTTACCGCTTGGTGCGCACGTGACAGCCTGCGACTGCGTCTGGTGATCGGTGTACAGCGGCAGCCCTTCTATGCGCACGCGTGGACGGAGACCGACGCACGGGTGATCGGTGACGACCTGCGCCGGCGCGAGCAACTCGCCGTGATCTACGAGACACCGGTCTGACGCGCGTGCGAATCGAGAATCGATGTCGCGCCGATTATCGGATCCCTGAAGCCTTCCCGCATTCACGCACGGAGCCACTGATGAAACTTGCCCGCCTGAGACCGGGACCTGCCGAGCGACACGAGCCCATTCCCGACGCCGTGGTGATGCGCGGTCTGGATGGCGTGCCGGTGGCGCGCATTCGTCCCGATGCCGACAGCACGCGGCTGCATTCGAGCGGGCAGAGCGAACTGCTGGCCTGGTACATCAGCGGCACGTTGTTTCTCAAGGAAGATGGCCGTGAGGTCGCCCCCGGCATGGATGTGGCGCGGCTGGCGCTGGAATCGCCCGAGCGCTTTGTCGAGCGCTACTGGGGACACTACCGTGTGATCGTGCATGACCGATGGCGCGGCACGACGCTTGTGCTGTGCGACCCGTGCGGCCATTGCCCGACGTACTACCGCTTTTGTCACGATGGCGCCGTGCATGTGGCGGCCGACCCGGCGGCACTGGTCGACGATCATCCCAGCTTCGATAGCCTCGCGCTGAAGTCGTTTCTCGTGCATGGCGATCTGGGCGGCGTGCAGTGTGCGCTTTACGACGTGGAGCGGCTGCCGCTGGGCCATGCGTTATGGATTCCCGAGCGAGGGGCGCCGCAGACGCGGGTGGTGTGGTGGCCGGACTGGCGCATGACCGATCAGGATGCGCAGACCGCGGCCTCGGGCGAGGGGTTGCTCCGGCTACTGCGACGTTCGGTGGAGCGTAGTGTCGGCGACCGGCCCGCGGTGCTCGAACTCTCGGGCGGTGTGGAATCGACGTCGCTCGCGCTGGCGCTGGCCGAGTCGGGGCGGGCGGATACCTGCACGGCAATCAATCATCGCGATCCGTCGTCGCCGTCGAGCGACGAGTCGCATCATGCCGGCAGCGTCGCGCGTCATGTGCGCATGGCCTTCGAGCGGCTGGATATCGATTACGCAGCGTTCTCGCCATCGCCGTCGTCGGCAATTCCGCGTCTCGCCCGCCCGGCGCTGCATCTGTGCATGCTGGCGCAGCTCGACGCCGTGCGTGAGCGGCTGAGTGCCTACAGCGGCCATCGGCTGGTGAACGGGCACGGTGGCGATGCCATCTTTCTTGCGCCGCCGCCCAATGGGGCGTTTCTCGATGCTGTTGCCGACGGTCAATGGCGCCGGGCGTTCAGCGCGTGGCGCGATCTGGCCGTGATGCAGCGCTTGCCGCTGTGGTGGGTCGCGCAGGGCGCGTTCGCGCAGCTCGGGCAGCGTCACGCGAACCCGGATGCCGCGCTCTCGACGGGGCTGCTCACGCCGGCGGCCCGCATTGCCGATACGCCGCGCACGGAACCGCTGGCCTCGGCGTGGCTGTCGCGCTGGACGTTGCGCGTGCGTCCGGGCAAGCGGGCGCAGATCCTCGGCATTCTCGGCAATCTGCGCGACGTGGAGGTGCAGCCCTCGCTCGCCGCGGCCGGCACGGCGTTCCCGTTCCTCACGCAGCCGGTGGTCGAGGCGGGGCTGAAGATGCCGACCTACCGTCTGTTCAATGCGATGCATAACCGCTTGCCGTTGCGCCGGGCAGCGTATCTGGCGAGTGGTTTGCCGAATCTGTGGCGACGCGACAAGGGCGTGTTGACGGGCATGGTGGGGGCGGGCGCGGCGGCGAATCTGGCCCACATCGAGGAGGTCTGTCTCGATGGCTATTGCGCGGCGTCGGGCTGGATCGATCGCGATGCCTGCCGCCGGGCGATTGGCCGCATGGCGCACCATCATCTCGAATCGATGACGACGATCCGCCGGCTCTATGCCATCGAAATGTTTGTACGCGGCTGGCGCGCGGGCGCGGTATGACGCGGCAGGGCGGCTGGCGGGCGTTATGTTTTGTGCTGCGAAAGCTCTGGGAGCGCGAGACGCAGACATCGCAACATCGTGTCTGGGTGGCGCTGGCGGCGCTGGCGGCTGCATTCATGCTTGCGCTGCGGCTTGTGGCGCCGTGGGTACTCGGGCTTGCCGTCGATGCGCTGACGGGCGAACGGGCAGTGGGTTTCGCGATGCCATTGGCGACGGCTTATGTGGTGCTGTGGTCGGCGGCGGCCATTGGCGAGCGTGGCAAAGACCTGTTAATTCAGCGCGCGATGGAAGATCTGCGGCGCCGCACGGCCCTCGGTTATCTTTCGCGGCTTGTCGGTCTGCCGGCCCATCGCGCACGCGAGGTGAACGCGGGGCAGACGCTGGATTGCCTGTTTCGCGTCGAGGTGGCATTGCCCGTCATCGTGACCGGTCTGGTGTTCGGTTTGCTGCCGCTGGCCATGCAGGTGATGGCGACAGGCATCATTCTGATGGTCAACTTCGGTGTGATTTACGGGGTGTTGCTGGGCGCCACGGTGGTGGCCTATGGACTGACGTTGCGCCCATCACTCGCCCGCGTAACGCGCCGCGAAGCGCAGGCGAACGATATTTCTCGCGCGACGACAGGGGCGCTCGCCGACACGCTGACGCAACTCGAATGCGTGAAGACGTTTGCGCAGGAGCCTGCGGAGATCGGACGGCTGTCGCAGCGTCTGCGCACGCGCTATGTAGCGGCGCTGGCGACGGCGAAGACGGCACAGGTCACCAGCGCGTGTCAGATGGCGATCATGGCGCTCGGGGTGTCGGCTATGACGTTGCTCGCTGTGCGCGACGTCATGCGCGGGGCGGAACCGGTCGGCACGCTGGTGCAGATCAACGCCTATCTGCTGCAATTCGCCTTACCTGCGGCGATGTTAGGCGCACTGGTGTCGCAAGTGGCACGCGCGCTGGTGAGTGTCGATGAGCATCTGCATGATGCGACGAACGTGACGAGTGGGATGGGGATGATGGCGATGGCGGAATCCGGCGGCGAGGCGCGTGCAAGCGAGCCGGTGGCCACGGCGGCGATTTCACCGTCTCGTGCCCCGTGCATCGATCTCGATCAGGCCAGTGTGACGTTGCATGACGGCACGCCCATCGTGGCGCGCGTCAGCCTGAGGGTTCGTGCCGGAGAATATGTGGCGATCGTCGGGCCGTCAGGGGCTGGCAAATCCACGTTGTTACGCCTGATGGCAGGGCTTACGTTGCCGGCGCAGGGGCAGGTACGCATCGATGGCCGTGCGCTGAACGGCGCCGCTGCGACGGCACTGCGTCGCGTGACCGGATTCGTCACGCAAGACTGCCGGCTGTTCGACCGCACTGTGTTCGAGAATGTCGCCTATCGGGCTGGCTGGTACGGTGAGTCGCTGCCTGACGATGACGTGATTCGCGACGAATTCATGCGTGTGACGGCCCTTGCCGAAGTGCCGGACGCGATCTCGGTCATGGGGCTGTCCGGCGGGGAGCGTCAACGAGTGAACATCGCTCGCGCCTTGTGGGGACGCCCCCGATTGTTGCTGTTCGACGAACCCACCGCCGCGCTCGACGCCCTCACCGAAGCCCGCATCCTCAACCGTCTGGCGCACGAACGTGCAGGCGCGACATGCGTGGTCGTGGCCCATCGGCTCGCCGCCATTTGTCGCGCCGACCGGATCGTCGTGATGGATCAGGGGCATATCGTCGACGTCGGCGCGCACGCGGCACTGCTCGCGCGCGGCGGCCTGTACGCGCGCATGTGGCAGGCGCAGCAGGCGGATCTTGAGACGGAAGCCGCACTGGACTGACGCACTCGGCTCGGTTCACTGGCTTGTCCGCACCCCGGAACGGGCGCCCCATTCCCCCGCATTCTCCTCATCTGATTTGGCAATATTCTCCGCGTAATCCCTAGGTCCGACGGGGCGGTTAGCCGCCCCCGGGGTAAGCCTTCCGTAAGCGTCAACGCGCACACTGAACGTGAGGCATCCTAGGGTGTCCGACGAATTCCATGCCATACCCGCTTTGCCGTCGATACCCGCTTGGTGTACCGACATTGCCGGCTCGATCCGGCGCCGCGCGGCGTCCAGTCCTGTGCCGTATTCAGCTAGGTTGCGACGCGCGCGAGCCCACCAAAACATGCAAGGAGACAACATGACTTCGTATGCGTCGTTTCACGCCCGCTCGGTGACGCCCGAATCGCGCGAGGCGTTCTGGGAGGAACAAGCGCGTCTGATCGACTGGGAGACGCCTTTCACCAAGGTGCTCGATTACGACAAGCCCCCGTTTGCCCGCTGGTTTGTCGGTGGCCGGACGAATCTTTGTCACAACGCGGTCGATCGTCATCTGCCGTCGCGCGGCTCGCAAAACGCGCTGATCTGGGTATCGACGGAAACCGAACAGGAGCGTGTCTACACCTACGATGCGCTGGCCGCTGAGGTCAATCGCATGGCGGCGTCGCTGCAATCGCTGGGCGTGACGCGCGGGGAGCGCGTGCTGATCTACATGCCGATGGTGCCCGAGGCGCTGTTCGCGATGCTGGCCTGCACCCGCCTTGGCGCGATTCACTCGGTGGTGTTCGGTGGCTTTGCGTCGGTGAATCTTGCTGCGCGTATCGACGATGCGCGTCCGAAAGTCATCGTGTCTGCGGATGCGGGCTCGCGTAACGGCAAGGTCGTGCCCTATAAGCCGCTGCTCGACGAAGGGATCGCGCTGGCACAAAGCAAGCCGGACAGCGTGCTGCTCATCGACCGTGGTCTCGCACCGATGGACCGCGTGGAAGGGCGTGACGTCGACTATGCGGCCCTGCGCGAGCAACACCTCGATGCGTTGGTGCCGTGCGAGTGGCTCGAATCGAGCGAGCCGTCGTACGTGCTCTACACGTCGGGGACGACGGGCAAGCCGAAGGGCGTGCAGCGCGACACCGGGGGCTACGCGGTGGCATTGGCGTCGTCGATGCAGCACATCTTCTGCGCGAAGCCGGGCGACACGATGTTCTGCGCTTCCGACATCGGATGGGTGGTCGGACACAGCTACATCGTGTATGCGCCGCTGCTCGCGGGTATTGCCACGGTGATGTACGAGGGCACGCCGATTCGTCCGGACGGTGGCATCTGGTGGCGCATCATCGAGAAATATCGGGTGACGCAGCTGTTCACGGCGCCCACGGCAATTCGCGTGCTCAAGAAGCAGGACCCTGCGTATCTCACGCAATACGACTTGTCTTCGCTGCGGCTGATCTTCCTCGCGGGCGAGCCGCTGGACGAGCCGACGGCGCGATGGTTGACGGACGGTGTTGGCAAACCCGTGGTCGACAACTATTGGCAGACGGAGACGGGCTGGCCGATTCTTGGGATGGCACGAGGAATTGAGGAACTGCCGAGCAAGCTGGGCTCGCCGGGCAAGGCGGTGTATGGCTACGACGTGAAGCTGGTCGACGAGGTGACCGGCGAAGATTGCGGACCGAACCAGAAGGGCGTGCTGGCCATCGAGGGGCCGCTGCCGCCGGGGTGCATGAGCACGCTGTGGGGCGACGACGCTCGCTTCGTCAAGACTTACTGGCAGACGGTGCCCGGACGCCAGTTGTATTCGAGCTTCGACTGGGGCGTGCGCGACGACGATGGCTATTACTTCATCTTGGGGCGCACGGACGATGTGATCAACGTGGCGGGGCACCGGCTGGGGTCGCGCGAGATCGAGGAGAGTATTGCGAGCCATCCGGCGGTGGCAGAAGTGGCCGTGATCGGCGCGCAGGATGCCCTCAAGGGGCAGGTAGCCATCGCGTTCGCCGTGCTGCGGCAGCCGGAGTTGGTCGAGACGGTCGAGCAGCGGATGGCGCTGGAGGGCGATGTGATGAAGACGGTGGACAAGCAACTGGGTGCGGTAGCGCGTCCGGCCCGCGTGTTCTTCGTGTCGATGCTGCCCAAGACACGTTCGGGCAAGCTGCTGCGCCGCGCGATTCAAGCGATCTGCGAGGGCCGCGAGACCGGCGATCTCATCACGTTGGAAGACCCGGCGGCGCTGGAACAGGTGCGCGAGGCCGTGCGCGGGAAGTGACAGACGGGTGGTTGTAGCGCGCTGCGGCACAGTCGATTTTTCGGACTGTGCCGCAGTGCTTTGGAAAAGCGATGGTGGGATGATGGCTGCTGGCCCCTCGCACACCGGAAGTTCTCCATGCAGCTCACGTCGTCTGAACGATTTGACCAGTTCATCGGTACCCAACTGGCTGAGGCAGTCCTGCCTCGCACAACGCTCGACTTTGATGCCGAACTGGCGTTGTGGCATCGCAATCTCGATATTTTCTATAAGTTCGTCGAGTCGAGCCTTTCACCTTATGTGGAGGATGGACGCGTTCTCGTGCGTTACGGCGAGGTGCAGATCAGGGAGGCGTTGATCGGCGTCTATCGGGCGCGTTGCGCGCAGCTCCACATCGGCAGGGACGAGGTGACACTGACCCCAGTCGGGACCCTCCTGCGAAGCTCGCGCGGGCAAATCAACATGAAAGGCCCGCACGGCAGCGCTCGCTTTGTCGTGGTTCCCCCGGAAGTCTCGCGTCGGTGGACCCGTGCGGACAATCCCCTTTGGTATGGCGAGCCCGGTGACGAGAATTCGGCACCCGAAACTTGGATCTGGAAGCTTGCCATGCCACAGCGGGATACCACTTTCATCCACGTTGATGCGGAATTTTTCCAAGAGGCCCTGATGGGCGTCACCGCGGGGATACGCCTTGACGATGATGATCGTTGAGGGCAAGGCAGCACTTGATTTATGCCATGCGCTATCGACATTGGCTGGCTCACGGTCGATGTTGGTCTGAGGAACTGCATAGGGACTACGCATTCGATGATATCGACGAGATTGCGGTTGCATTCATGGAGGGTATGCGAACATACGCGGATCCGTGATTTCCGTCGATGACGTAGCGCTATGACCGAACCCACCCTCACTGTCTGGCGACAAAAGGCGACGCTGCTTGTCGTGTCTGTCGGCTTCTTCATGCAGACGCTGGACTCGACGATCGTCAACACGGCCTTGCCTGCCATGGCGCGCGATCTTGGTCAGTCGCCGCTGCACATGCAGGCAGTCGTCATTGCTTACGCGTTGACGATGGCCGTGACGATTCCGCTCTCGGGGTGGTTGGCCGATCGGCTCGGCACACGCATCGTCTTCACGAGCGCACTGACGATCTTTTCCATCGGCTCGGCGATGTGCGCCTATTCGACTACGCTCGATGCGCTCGTCCTCTGGCGCGTGGTGCAGGGGTTTGGCGGCGCGATGTTATTGCCCGTGGGGCGATTGGCGGTGCTTCGCGCATTTCCGCGCGAACAGTACCTGCAAGCGCTCGCCTTCGTTGCCGTGCCGGGCATGATCGGGCCGTTGATCGGCCCGACCCTTGGCGGCTGGCTGGTCAAGGTCGCCTCGTGGCATTGGGTCTTTCTCATCAATGTCCCGGTGGGTGTGCTCGGCTGTGTGGCCGCGCACTTCTTTCTGGTCAATGCACGAGCGCCACATCAAACCCGGTTCGACATCAAAGGCTATCTGCTGCTTTCCGTTGGGATGATTGCCACGTCGCTGGCGCTCGATCGCCACGCGGACATGGCCGGGGCGCATGCGCTCATGCTCGTGTTGCTGGTCGTCGGGTTTGCTGGTTTCGTTGCCTACGGGCTGTACGCCAATCGCACGCCGCAGCCGCTGTTCTCGCTGGCAATGTTCCGCGTGCACACGTTCAGCGTTGGCTTGCTGGGCAACTTGTTCGCGCGGATCGGCATTGCGGCGGTGCCTTATCTCGTTCCGCTGCTGCTTCAGGTCAGTCTTGGTTATTCCGCATTCGAGGCGGGGTTGCTGATGTTGCCGATCACGATCACCGGCATCTTTGCCAAGAGTCTCGCGACGCATCTGGTGACGCGTTACGGCTATCGCTCGGTGTTGGTCTGGAACACGATCCTTGCGGGCGTGGTGATGGCGAGTTTCGCGCTGGTGACGCCCCATTACCCGGTGCCATTGCTCATCGTGCAGTTGGGCATTCTCGGCGGTGTGAATTCGATCCAGTTCACTGCGATGAATACGCTGACGCTCAAGGACTTGAATCCGGACGATGCCAGTGGCGGCAATAGTCTGTTCTCGCTGGTGCAGATGCTGGCGATGAGCTTCGGCCTGACGGTCGGCGGGGCGTTGCTCGTGACGTTCACCGGGGCGTTTGGCGAGAGCGCGGGTGTCGGTGCGTTACCGGCGTTCCGCGCGACGTTTGCTTGCGTCGGGTTCATCACCTGTTGCTCGGCGTGGATCTTCGCGCAATTGACCGATCGGGAACAACTCGCAAACGACGAACACATAACGCCCGCGCAGGCGGCCGCTGCTGCGACCACGCCGCCACCGCCCGCCAACTAGGCGACGTTCACCGTCACCAAGCGGTACGACGGCGCTGGCGACATCCGCCGCCGCAAACGCGTCAGTCGCGTGCGGCGAGTGGCCGGTCAAGAATCTCGGGCGCACGGATGGCATCGATCAACAACCCGAGAAATGCCTCAACGGGCGCGGGAAGTGTGCGCCCGGCCATCGTCTGCACTTGAAGCGAACGTTGATGCAATGCCGGGTTGCGGATCGGAATAGCGACCAGACCTTCCGGCGCGAGGCGACTGCGTACGGTCAGCAAGCCGGTGAGGGTGACGGCGTTGCCTGAGCGCACAAAGCTGTGCAGCGCCGCGTGGTAGTTGCTGACAAACACGGGTTCGAACAACAGCCCTTCGAGCGTGCAACACAGATCGAACATCTGCCGGATGGTCACGCCGGCATTCGACAACGCGAGCGGGTAGGGCAGCAGGTCAGCCAGCGCCACGTCGCGACGCTTCGCCAGCGGATGCGCGCGCGCCATCAACGCGTAGATCGGCGCAGGCTGCGTGTGAACGACCTGCACACCTTTTTCCGGCGCCACGCTGAAACAAACCGCAATGTCTGCCTCACCATCGCGCACCCGCTCAGTCGCCACAAATGGCGAGACGACATCGAGCAGGAAATGCGCGCCGGGGTAAGCCTCTCGAAAGCGCGCGAAAACCTGCGGCAGGAAATCTCGCGCAACGCCTTCGGCGCTTGCTACGCGAATCGTCGCGCGCCCGACTTCCGTCAACCCGCGAATTTCCGACGTCACCCGCTCCGCATCGAGCAAAACGCGCCGGGCATGATCGGCCAGCATTTCTCCCGCTTCGCTAAGCACCATGCCCCGCGGGCGTCGCTCGAACAGCGGCGTACCCAGATCCTCTTCCAGCTTGGCAATCTGCCGGCTTAGGGCCGATACCGCGACGTGCAGACGCTCCGACGCGCGGCTGAGCGACCCGGTCCGGGCCACTTCGAGAAAGTAACGCAGGGCATGAGTTTGCATGGGCGAGACGAGGCCATGATCAAGGGCGGAAACGACGATGGGCAAAGGCGCCGACGCGCGCGGAATGCCGACTTTCTGCTTTGCCGAAACGGCAAAGAAACGTTCGAAATATTATCATTGTTGTCAAAAAAACCGACTTCTAGAATGGCCTGAACGGTTGTGCCAGAGCGTGCTACCGACACGCGTCGCAGCGCTTGTGCGAGCCCCGGCCGCCGTCCCCATAAGCCATCTGGAGACATGCAGTGACCCGTAATGCCGCAATTGCTCAAGCCACCGCCCAATACGATTCGGGCGCATTTCTCGATACCCTCAACCGCCGTGTGGCGTTCAAGACGGAGAGTCAGGAAGCCGATAGCGGCGACATCCTCCACGCGTATCTTTCAGACGAAATGACCCCCGCGCTCGCCGCGCTGGGCTTCACCTCGCGTATCGTGCCGAACCCTGCGCCGGGCGGCGGTCCGTTCCTGATTGCCGAGCGCCGCGAAGGTGACGACCTGCCTACGGTACTCACTTACGGGCACGGCGACGTGGTACGTGGCTACGACGCGCAATGGCGCAGCGGTCTGAAGCCGTGGGAGATCGTCGTCGAGGGTGACCGTTGGTACGGACGCGGCACCGCAGACAACAAGGGGCAGCACACGATCAACCTCGCGGCGCTCGCCGAAGTGCTCGCCGCACGCGGCGGCAAGCTTGGCTACAACGTGAAGATGATCGTGGAGATGGGCGAGGAAATGGGTTCGCCCGGCCTGCACGCCGTCTGCGAACAACTCCGCGAGGAGTTGCGTGCGGATGTCCTGATTGCTTCCGACGGCCCGCGCTTGGCCGCCACGCACCCCACGGTCTTTCTGGGCTCGCGCGGTCTCGTCAATTTCAAGCTGAGTCTGAATCTGCGCGAAGGCGGGCACCACTCGGGCAACTGGGGCGGCCTGTTGCGTAACCCGGGTGTGGTGCTGGCCAACGCGATTGCGTCGATGGTCGATGGCAACGGCAAGATTTTGGTCGAAGGGCTCCGTCCGCCGGAACTGCCTGCGTCGGTACGCCGCGCGCTTGCCGGTCTCGAAGTCGGCGGCGGTCCGAACGATCCTGAAGTCGATGCCGACTACGGCGAGCCGGGCCTGACGCCGACCGAACGCGTGATCGGCTGGAACAACATCGAAGTGCTGGCGTTCAAGACGGGCAACCCCGAAAAGCCGGTCAACGCGATTCCCCCGTACGCCTATGCCCACATGCAGATCCGCTTCGTGGTCGGCACCGACTGGGAGCGGTTGGGCGAGATCGTGCGCCAGCATCTCGACGCGCATGGCTTCACGATGGTCGATGTGGAAGTCGAGCGTGGCGTGATGGCTACGCGTCTCGATCCGGAGGACCCGTGGGTGTTGTGGGCGCTGGCGTCGATGCGTGAGACCACCGGCAAGCCGCCGGTGCTGCTGCCCAACCTCGGCGGCACGCTGCCGAACGACGTTTTTGCCGACGTGTTGGGTCTGCCAACGCTGTGGGTGCCGCACTCGTACCCGGCCTGCTCGCAGCATGCACCCGACGAGCACTTGCTCGGCTCGGTGGCGCGTGAAGCACTGCAAATCATGGCGGGATTGTTCTGGGATCTGGGCGACGTCGACCTGAAAGAGGGAAAACCGCGATGAACACATCTGCAACCGCCTCCGGGGCGGGGCACACGGGGAGTCTTCCGGATGTCGGCGCGGAAGCTTCTGCCGACGCGCGGACGACCGCCCACGTGCCCGTCTACAAGTTGATCGTTGCGACGTCGATCGGCAATGCGCTCGAATGGTATGACCTGATCGTCTATGGCTACTTCGCCGTGACGATTTCGAAGTTGTTCTTCCCGGCGCACGACGAGACCGTGTCGTTGCTGATGGCGTTGGGCACGTTTGCGCTGTCGTATCTGGCGCGGCCGTTGGGCGCGTTTGTGTTGGGCGCGTATGCCGATCGTCACGGCCGAAGGGCGTCGCTGATGCTGTCGATCGCAATGATGACCGTCGGCACGGGGATCATTGCGTTCATGCCGACGTATGCCGTGATTGGCGTGTGGGCGCCCATCGGCATTTTCCTGTCGCGCTTGATGCAGGGCTTCTCGGCGGGCGGCGAGTTTGGCAGTTCGACGGCGTTTCTCGTCGAGCACGTGCCGAACCGTCCGGGCTTTATGTCGAGCTGGCAGTTTGCGAGTCAGGGCGCGAGCACGTTGTTGGCGTCGGCCTTCGGCGCGGTGCTGACGGGGGCACTCACGCAGCCACAACTCGAGTCGTGGGGATGGCGTATTCCGTTCATCTTCGGGATGCTTGTCGGGCCGATCGGCTTGTATATCCGCAAGTATGTGGACGAGACACCGGCGTTTCAGAAGGAAGCGTTGGCCGCGCGCGAAGCGAGCCGGAAGGCGGCTGACGACAAGGACGCAGGACCGTCACCGATTCGGGAAGTGCTGGCGACGCAAAAGGCGCGGTTGTTGGTGTGCATTGGCGCGTTGATTCTGACGACGACGGCGAACTACATGATCTTGTACATGCCGACGTATGCGACCAAGCAGTTGGGGCTACCGCCGCAGCAGGGCTTTATCGCGACGCTGGTGACGGGTTTCGTGATCATGACGTTGACGCCATTCGTCGGACATTGGTCGGATCGTGTCGGGCGTATTCGCATCATGGCGGTGGCCGGGGTGTTGTTCTTGTGCACGGTGTATCCGGCGTTTGCGTTTATGAATGCACACGCGTCACTGGCGACGATGATGTTGGTGATGTTGTGGGTGGGTACGTTGAAGGCGGTGTACTTCGCCCCGATTCCGGCGTTGATGTCGTCGTTGTTTCCGACGCGGACGCGGGCGACTGGGATGGCGGTGGGTTACAACCTCGGTACGACGATCTTCGGCGGTTTTACACCGCTTGCCGTCGCGTGGCTGATTGCCTCAACGGGCAACAAGCTTGCACCGGGGCTGTATCTGATGGTCGGCGCCGTCATCAGTCTGACGACGTTGCTGATTGCGCGAGTGAAGATGGGCGCGCGGTAGGGTAGTGCGGGTGCAGTGGAAATTTGCGCCCTTGCTACAGGGTTGGGGCTGACTGGCGGGCGGTTGAGGTTCAATCGCCTGCCGGGCCTCGGTCAGTGATGTTGGACAAAGCCGCCGCTGCCCTCGGTGAGTGGCGCGAACAATCCCTCAAAGAAGGCGTCGCCGATTTTCGCGAGCGTGTCGGCCGGATCGCAGGCGTATCCGACTTGCAGGGCTTTCGACAGCGTGCGGGCGACGTCGGCGAGAATCGTTCCCCAGACGGACTCTTCCGTGATGTCCATGACCTCGGCGTATCGCCCGACTTTCATGGAGCAGTGCAAATCCCCCTCGGTGATCCATACGCGAAGCATTTCGACGGCGCTGTCGTCCAGCAGTGCGGCTTCCGGTATCGGGCATTCATTCATGATTCACCTCGCTTCTCGATGTAGGTACGGAGTGGAGGAGTCGTAAGTGCCGCGGGAACGCGGTCGTTTGCGATTCCTCCGTCTGTCGCCGTTGATCGGCTGGGGCAACCGTACCGCGCCGATTTGCGAAATGTCGTGGTACGCCAGATACGGTTTGGATGAATACGAAGCTTCGAAAAGAACCTCAAGCGCCCGTATCGCGAGGGCTGCGGGGGGGGGTGTTGACAACAGTTGACTGCAATTTGGATCACTCTTGGCGAGATTTTTTGCAGACTATTCACAGGGTGTGGCGGTGGGGGGGACGGAAGTTGCGGAGGGGAGTTGGTGTGAAGACGATTTTGGTTGCGGCCTGAGTGGTTAAGGATGTCCTCGTCAGTGAGGCTGCTGGTAGCGGGGCAACGCATAACTAGGGCGTCGCGGTGTACCTAGGCGGGAGTTGGACTGATACGTGACCACGGGAAGTGGTAAGGGTTTTATGTCCAAGTATTTGAATAGATGTGAACGTGTTCCTCATCCGCATCTGTTTGTGAAAGCCTAACGTTGGCAATGGCCATTGGTACTTGGATATGTGGGAAATTTTCTCGAGCGGTGGGAGGGGGTTTTGTTGGTGAGCCATTCAACGAGAGATCTATTTTCAGATGTCTCCGCCAATGGCGCACCTTTTGTTATCGATATTTTTCCTCGGCACCTTGTTCGATGTATTGCTCTCAGTCGGTCGTATGAACTAGTGAAATGATGTCTTCGTTCGAATTGATTGATAGGACAGCGTCTTCATATCCATTTATGTTGTCGCTTAGCCATTGCTCTCCTAGTCGATTTGTATGAAATTTAACAACCACGCTAAAATCATCGGCGCTTAATATTGCGGTAATAATAATGGTTTGTTTTGCGGAATTCCAGATTTCGAAGACACGCTCTATGAAAAGGATGGCCTGTAAAATTGGTTGTTTTTCATCATAATCTTCAATGTGCAATGAGTTGACGAAGCATTCGTAATCCGTACAGTCTCCGAACGTCGATGTTGACGTGTTAGTGCTAACCATCAAGCCTCGAAGTATGTTGCATCCATCATGCTGAAGAAATCCACTGTCTGCGATCGACTTTAGAGAGGGAGTAAGCGTGCGACTAATTTGAAGTCCATCCAAAATAGTCCTCATGGTCAAATTAAATTTCATGGTGTTACTCCCAAGTATTTGCTGAGTCCCTTTTGAATCGCCGAGTTGAAACCGGGATCGTTCAAGAGTCTGTTGACAGAGTTCGGCGCATCCGGGAACGTACCTGTACGTGGATCGTACAGGTATTTGTTTCCTTGATTGTCCTGATAGTGGATCTGTCCGGGGCGTTTTCCCGGATTCGGATTTTCCACATCGATGCGCTCTTTACCGTCACCCTTCCAAATAGTTTTGCTGGCGAACTGTGCTCCGTCCGCGCCAAGCATTGAATAGTTATCACCGTTGGCATTGAGTGATTGTCCGTTTTTTGCCAACGTTGCCGTATCGGGGGCGTGCTTTGGCGCTTTCCCCGACTCGGAAGACGCCTCATCTCGTCTCGAAATCAACATCGGATCAAACACCACCGGCCCGTCATTGGGTGTGGCGGTAATGGTCGGGCCTTTCGGGCCTTGATCCGGGGTTGTGGTGATTGTAGCGCCGCGCTCGCCTTGGTCTGGGGTGCCGGTCAGCGTCGGGCCTTTCTCTCCCGAGTCTGGTGTGGAGGTGATCGTCGCGCCCGATGGGCCGTTGTTTGGCGTGGACGTGATAGTCGGGTTATCGGATACGTCTGAGCCCACCCGCCCGATAGCCTGTTCTACGGAGTGATGACTTGCACAAGCCAAGGCTGAAACCTTGCACGCGGCATCCATCAAGGCTTCGCGTAAAGTTTCGGCGAGTTTTCCGACGGCGGATTCCGTTTCGTTGCGGCCTTTGCCGTTCGGATCCAATGCGTCTACGGCGTTCGCACCTCGATTGCCGCTTGTCGGCACCGACCGTCCGGTTGGATGAATTGGAGGAGGCATCGGTATGGCGATGCCAAGCGTGTTGTTCTCAGCCTCGGTCTTTGCACCCGTCGATGCCGTAACTACATCCCCACCAGTACCGGCTGTTACACCCGCCACAATCGAGGTGATCAGGTTGACGCGCGCCTCCCGCTCTGACTGTGTGAGTGACTGCCCCGGTTTGTCTGTGGATGCCAGTAGGCTGCCAAGCAGTGAACCTGCCGCTGAGCCCATCGCCCCAGCATCGCAACCTCCACCCGAAGCTGCGCCGCCAGCACAGCCTGCGATGGCGTGTAGTGCGGCCTTCGATGCCGGGTCAAGGTTTTCGCCAAGCGTCTTGATCTCTTTCGCCGCAAGTCCTTGCAGGTAGGTGACCGTCACACGAGTTGCCATCTCGCCAGCGGCGCCGGCGATATTGCCGCCAATGCCTGCGGTGACAGCGCTTACGATCAATCGGTAATCGCCTCCCGGCCCCCATTTCTTCGCCTCGGCAAGTTGCTCGCCGAGTGCCGCGCGCTGCTCGGGGTCGCTGGTGTTCTTGAGTTGCGCTTCAATCTCGTCAGCTTTCTTGGCGCGATTGTTGACAAACGTCCCCAACTCCCGCTGCACTGCGTGCATGATCTCGAAGCCGGTCTCGATCTGTTCCTTGTCGAATTTGTTGGTGAGGGCGTTGGCGCCGTCCTTGTCGGAGGACACATCCCGGTTCACGGAGGCGATGGTTTCTTCCGCTGTCTTACCCGTTTTTTCGCGCTGCGCCGCGTCATCGGTAATCTCGATCACGCCCGCACTGATCCCGCTGCGCGTGACGCTCGTCTCGCTACCGCTGGCCCCGACGACAACCGGTGGCGCCACGCTGATCGACCCGGTCTTCGGTAACTCGCTGCCCGGGGTAGCGTTGGCGCCTGTCTCGGCTTTGCCTTTCTGATCGGTGCCGACTTTCGCGCTGTCGCCGCCGCCCGTGGCGAAGCCACCCCCCAGACTGACGCCGAACGCATCGAACTCGGCGTGGTTCTCGATGTCCCGCTCGGTCAAAGACCCGGTTTTCAGACGATTCCTACCCGCTTCGGCAGCCTTGTCGGTCGACGCAATGACGGCGCCCACGAGATCGGTGTTCCCGCCAACCGTTACGTCAAAGCCCTTGTCACCGGCTTTGATTCCGGTCTGTTCAACCACGCTCGCGAAATCGCTGTTGATCTGCTGATGGCTGACGTTCAGGCTGCCGGACGCGCCGCCCATACCCACGGTGCCGCTGGCACTGATGGACTGGTCTTTCGACTTGTAGACGCTCGTGTCTTGCAGGCTTTCGATGTTCAGGTCGCCGCCGACGTCCGCCACGACACGCTCGCCAACAATCACTCCGCCTTTCACGTTCGTATCGCCGCCCGAGGCAACTTTCGCCTCACCACCGGCCGTGACGTGGCTGTTCTTGTGCGTCACATCACGACCGTCAGCTTTGCCGCGTGACGCGCTGGCGTTTGCCGTCACCCCCATCGAAGCGCCCTTGGGGCTTAACGAAATTCCGACGCCAACACCGCCCGACACGCCGCTGCTCTTGCTGTGCTGCTCTGCGGTATGGGTGGCAGCAAGAATGTCGAGATCGCCATCTGACTTAAGCGTCACGTCCTGCTTGGCGTTGATCTCACTGCCACGGACGAGCAGGGACGAGTCCCTACCATCGCCCTCGGCCCGCACCGACACGCTTCCGCCGGCGCTTACCGTCGAGCCGATCGACGTGGTGCTTTCCTGCGTTTGCCGGCTTTCCTGTTTCGAGCCGCCGGCAGTGACCGAGATGTTGACGCTGGCGACATCGCTCAGACTCTTGATGTTGTCGAGGGCGTTCTTGACGGCCAGTGCACCGGCAGCAGCGCCCAGCGCTTTCATGCGGACATCGTCGACATTGCTCACAGCGTTGCCCATCTGTCCGACGGTCTCGGCCGCAGCCATCACCGGGTTGGATATCGCAACGGTGATGCCGGATTGACGCACTTCCGTCTCGCGCACACTGGCATCCGTCTCGACGCTCTCGACAATGGCCACGCGCTTGGCAGAGATATCGATGTCGCCTTCCCTCGCCATCACCGTGCTGCCTTCCTGCCGGTAATCGTTGCCCGCCCGCACGGAGATATCGCCGTTGACGGCGCCAATGACGCTCCCCGTTTGCGACGTGCTCTCTCGCCGCTGCTTATCCTTCTCGCTGCGTTGGCCGATAGTGATGCTCGTGCCGCTGCCGAATATGCCGCTCGTTGTGGTCTCGGAGGTGTTCAGCGATCGCTGACGGTCTTCGGCGGACGTGATCGTGACGTCGTGCTTCGCTGAGATGTTCACGTCGCCATCGGCGACAACGTTTGAGCCGATGATCGCAACGTCCTGTCCCGAGGCAATCGTGACCGTGTCCCCCGACACGGTGCTGCCGATGGTTTGCGTGCCGTGTAACTCCCGCAGGCGTTCTTCCGTCGTAGTAGAGAGCAGGCCGCGTTTGGTGTCACGTGACCACCGCACGTCGTCCTGCTCCGTGGTGACGCCGCCGATGGTCACGTCGCCCGTGGCGACGATTTGGACCGCTCCCTTCTGTGCCGCGCTGGTCTTGTCTTCAGTGGCTCCTACAACGCCAACGTCAGTTCCAGTGCCGGTTCGGTTGCCACGCCCGGCGCTGACGTCGCGATCCCCCGCGCTGACGTACGAGCCAAGGATCGTTGCGTTGCCCTTACGCGATTCATCGTCGGTGACGTAAGCCCGTACGCCGCGCTCGTCGAGCACGCGTTGGATGGCTTCAACTTGCCCCGCACCTATCCCGATGTCGCCGCCCGCACGAATCTCGCTGCCCCGAACGGTTTCCACATGAGTGTCGGCGCTCGCGGCGTAGTCGTCATTGCGCACCCGGCCCGTGAAGTCGAGCTTGTCGGTGACGGCGGTGATTTCAACGTCGCGCCCCGCAGCGATGATGAGATTTCCGGCCGTGGTTACCTTCGCGCCTTCGGCCACCGCATCGCGGCCAGCGGCGACTGCGGTGTTGCCCCCTGCATCGATGACCGATACAGCATGCTCGGTGATTTTCGTAAGGCTACGGTTGTCGCCGCTAATGCTGCCGTCACCAAAGCGCCGCTCCAGTTCGATGGCATTGATCGAGATGTCACGGCCGGCGACCAAACCGGCATCACCGCCCGCCTGAATCTGCGCACCGGTAACGCTCAGGTCGCGTCCGGCGGTGACGTTGACCGAGTCTTGCGCGCTGATGCGTCCCCCCGATTCGAGAGTGGTACTCCGTCCGCTGCCGCCGCGATTTTCCCAATCGATGCTGCGGGTCCGGCTCGTCACGACAACGTCTCGGCCAGCCTCCACTTGCACCTGCTTACCGGCGATATCGCCGCCGATGTTCAGGATGTCGCGCGAGGCGACGACTTCGACCTTGCCGCGCGTCGCGCCATCGACTTCGGCAGTGCTGCCATCGCCTTGCGTGTCACGACGCCCGATGACGCCGTAATTCTCGATATCGACGGCGCGAATCTGTGTATTCGAATCGCCCACGATCCGCCCGCGGTTGCTTACCTGCTGGCTGGCTTGCACGAGCACATCGCGACCGGTCACCAGTGCGCCGCCGGGTTGCAGGCTCACACGCTTGCCGTGGGCGAGATACAACGTCGGGACCAGTACCGTTTGCGTCGTCCCGTCGGGCAGCTTTACGTCTTGCCGCACCAGCCACACGATGTCGTCGGTCAATGCCTGCATCTGATCTTCAGTGAGGCGAATGCCCACCCGTAACGTCAGGTCGCGACCCGCGCGTGCACCTTGCGTCAGTAATGCCCGGTACTCGGCATCCGCATCTGTTGCACTCGCGGCGTCGTTGCTGTCGTAACCCCGCAGGCGGGCGCGTCCGGTGAGACGAAGAATCTGCTCGCGTACCAGCTTCGCCTCATAGAACCCGTCGCCAATGCGTCGTTCGATACCCGCCGGGTCGATGTTCAGCAGGGCCAGCATGTAGTTGCTGGAGACAAACGTGCCGTAGTCGGTAAAGCGCGCGTCGGTGACCACGAGATAGGGCTGCGACGGCGACGTGACAATGCTGAACAGGCCGCTGCGCGGCAACGTCAGATCGGGAATGCCGCCTGAGACAGCGTCGAGCGTCTGAATTGCGCCCGAAACTCCGGTTGACGTGCGCTCATGTTGCGGTGCGTCGATGGCGGATTGTGCGGTGGTGGAAACCGTGGCGTGATGCGAATCGTTGCCATCGATTGCAATGCGGGGCTGCCCGACATCGGGGACCTCCGGTGCGATTTGGCTGTCGACCCACCTCGCGTCAATGAGACGACCATCGGTCGATGCCGTGTCGATCACGATGTCTCGCGCGTTGATACGCGTCGATTGGTTCGACGAAATCAAGGCGTCAAGCCCGCCGACGATGGACCGGTGCTCTGTCGCTCCCAGTTCGACTTGAGGGAACCAGAAATCGCTGTTGCCGCTCTTTTCGTGCCAGTAGAGATACGACGTCTGGCGGGTCCGATCGATTCGCTCCAGCCCGAGGCTGCGATTCGTGATCTGGCCGCCATTGCCGCGAATGCCGATATTTCCGCCTGCGCTGATCGACGACGCGTTATTGATCGCGCTGCCACCGTCAACGTTGAGCCGGAACGACCCTTGCGAAGTCAATGTGCCCGGCGCAGACGCATGGATGATTCGGTCGACGGTACTGCGGGTGGTGATGTCCCGTCGGTACTCGTTCGTGTCGCGGCCATCCTCAATTCCGTGGCCGTAACGGAATATCCGTACGCCCTCGTCCGGTGCGCCGGTGATGACGCTATTTCGCCCCTCGTCGACATACGTCGGACGGAGGTGCTCGGCTGGGTCGTAATCCGGCCAGAAGCCGATGATCCAGTTGCCTTTTCCGTCGTCCTGAATGGATTCGAAGTGCTGAGTCGAACGCTTGGTGATATTGCGCGAGCTATAGTTGACGTCGAACCCCGACCCCTTGTAGACCTCAATGATCGGATTCACTAACGAGAAGGTCTTCTTCTCGGTATCGAGTGTCGTGAGATGCCCTTTGGGCAGCGTGACGGTAATCGGCGTGCCGGCCACGTATAACTTTTCGGCCGAAAGCTCGGCTCTGGCCTCTCGTCCCCACTGCCATTGCGTGAACGGAATGTTGGCCGGGTTCGGGACTTTATTGACTTCCTTGATGTCGTAGCTCGGTTGCCCGTGGTCATTCAATTCATAGATGACCTCATTGACCATGGCGGGCCCACCGTCGATCTGGAGACTATGGCTCCAATGCGTTGTGGGCAATCTCTCACACGGGGCACCGCTCACCGCTTGGCATCGTTCGAAGTCTGATGGACCGGGAAACGTGAGGTAACCCGCAATCCAAATGTGTCGAACCGCCGTGGTCGTACCCGCGTCGACGCCGCGCTCGATCGTGACCTGTCCGCGCTCGTTCACGAACGTCTTGACCGCGACATCGATGTCGCCACCGGCTTCGATCGTGGCCGACCGATTGGTCAGTCCTTCCGACTGCCGGGCAAGAAATCCGTCAGCGTCGCGCGTTTCCGCCGCGCCGATGCGTAAGCCGTTCAGGCTGTACAACGTCGCACCGCTTTCGTTCAACACCTGACCTTGCGCGAAGACATCGAGTTGCTGCGTCGCCGCCATGACGGCTTGCGCCCCGGCGTTCGTCAGGTGCGTGCCCTCGAATCTCACGCGCCCACCGATGACGGCACCTGTGTTGACGAAGGTCGGCGTGCGCAGCCAGACCTCGTCGCCGTCGATTCGCGTTTCGTTGTCGATCCGGTCGGTGGCGTTGGCGTAGACGGCCTTCCCCCTGATGAGTCCGCCGCCATGGTTGCGTACCTGCGCCGCATGGATTGTCAGTCGTTGCACCGCTTCCAGTTCGCCGGTGATCGTCAGCAGGCCGCCAATCGTCAGGTTGAGATCGCTGTTGGCGCGCCAGAGATGCGCGGGGCTGTAAGTGAAATCGCCCGGCAGGGTGACGTGCAGGTTGTTGCCCGCGCGAAGCTGTCCGGTGCCGATGAGGTGCGTTGCGGTCAGTGTCAGGTCACGGTTGACGGCGATTTCGCCGCCACTGTGATTGACCTCGGCTGCGAGAAGCGTCGCGTCACGGCGGGCCTGAAGCTGGCCGAGATTGTCGAGCGTGGCCGTGCTGATGCCGTTCTGCCCGGCGAGGTGCAGGTCCTGACCGGCGAACAGCGTGCCTGCATTTTCTGCGCGATCGCGGATGCCGAGCCGAAGGTCGTTGCCAGCGCTGATGTTGGCGCCCGGACCGTTGGCCAAGGTCAGCGCCAGCAGTGAGACGTCACCGTTTCCGGCGATGAACCCTGTCGGCCGGAACGTCGACGCGGGGAGCGTGGTGTGGTTGCGGACGGCGTCGGCGGTGAGCGTCAGTTCACCTCGCGTGGCGTTGACGATGCGTCCGTCGGTGTTGTCCAGCGTGGCGGCTGCCACGGTGATGGTTTCGTCAGACGTGGCGAGTGCGCCTTCGCTAGCAGTATCGGAGGTGTCATTGCGTTCATGACGAGGCGCGTCATCGTTGGCCACTTCGGAGGAGCGCTTGCCCGTAACTTCGATACTCCCGCGAACGTTTTGAATGTCGCCACCGGCGCGCACCCCCATTGCGCCAGTCGAAAAAATCTCGCCGTCAGCGTTATCGAGATTGCCGTGCGCCGCGAGCGACAACGTGTCGTTCGTCTGGATGCGACCTTGCCGGTTGATGAAGTGCTCACCACTCATCTGCATGGCCCCGCGCGAGTGGATCTCGCCGCTCGTGTTGTCGAGATTGCCGCGCGTCGTGAGCGACAGCGTGTCGTTTGTCCGGATACTGCCGTGCCGGTTGACGGCGTTGCGGCTATTCACCTGCATGGCACCGCCGGCGTGGATCTCGCCATCCGTGTTGTCGAGATCGTCATTGGTCGTCAACGACAACCGTCCGTTCGTGCGCACATGGCCCTGCCGATTGACGAAGTCAGTGCCGCTCGTGACGGCGAGCGATTGGCCGGCTTCGAGACGGGCGCCGTCGAGGTTCTCGATGCGGTTCGCCGACACGTTGACGGCGCCATTGCCCGCGATGAAGCCGCCCACGTCGGTGCCTTCAATACGGGGAGACGCACGGTTCAGGAGGTGTCCGGATACGACAACGTCGAGCGCCTGATTTCCTGCGTTGACGACGGTGCCGTTGTCGTTGGTAAGGGCGCGTGCCGAAAGCGACAGCTGTGCTGTGGTCCCGCCGGTTTCGATGCGGCCGTCGGTGTTATCGACCGATTCCGTCACCGCGAGACGCATGCTGTCTTGCGCTGCTGTGCGGCCCGACCGATTGACGAATGCGCCGCCAATCGTGGCATCGAGCGCTTCGGCCGCGCGGAGCTCGCCATCCTCGTTGATCAGATCCGTGGCGGTTTCCAGCGCGAGCGACTTGCCTGTCCGAATCGCGCCGCCGGTGTTGTCCAGCGTGCCGGTGGTCAGAGAAACGTCAGCGTTTGCCTCGATCTGTGCGCCGTTTCGGTTGCGGATGGCGTCCGTCGCGACGATCCGTGTCTGACCGTGGCCGCTGTTGCGCAGTGCGCCGCCGTCGTTGTCGAGTTCCCGGGCGAAGACTTTCAGGTTGTCTGCCGACTCGATCGCGCCTTGTGTGTTGCCCAGCATCGTCTTCGCAGTCAGCGAGACGGACTCACCGGCGATGACCCCGGATGCGTTCTCGATGAACGTCTCGGCATCTGCTGACAACGTCCGCAATGCCGTTATGCGGCCGTGATTGTTGGAAAGCGATTCGGCCGTGAGTTGCAGGTCGCCGTTCGTGCCGATCTGGCCGCTGGTGCTCTCGATGGCCGTGGCAAGAATCGACAACGTGCCGTCACCCGCATGCGCCAGCGTGCCGCCGGTATTGTCGAGCGCCAGCGTGTCGATCCGTGCATCGTGCGCGGCAAGCTTGATGGCACCCTCGCGATTGCTCAGGGCTGCCGTGATAATCAGGCGTGCGGGGGCATCGCCCTGCGGGGCGGATTGCACAATCTCGCCCGTGTCGTTGTCGAGCCGCACCGCGTTCATCGTCAACCGGGCCGAGGACATCTGCCCGCGAACGTTGCGGATGGTGTTGGCCAACGTATCCAGATGGCCCGCCGTATCCAACTTGCCGCCGGAATTGTCCAGAATATCGCCTACGGCAAGCACGACGTGTTGCCGGGCGAGAATCTGACCGCCGGTGTTCAGAAGGCTGCCCACCGTCTCGAACCGGAACGCACCGTCGGACGCCCATCTCCCGCTATTGACGGCATTACCGGCCGTCATGGCCACATCGCCCTTACCGGCGATCTCGCCTTGGGTGTCGTTTTGCGACGTGTTGAACAATTCGCGGGACACGTTGATTCGCATCGCCGCATCGCTCAACGCCAGTAAGCGTCCGCCGTCGTTGTGCAGCGCCCCAGCGTCGAGCGAGAAGAGGCCGCCCGATTGGATCAGACCGACTTGATTGCTCAACAACCCCTGCGTCAGCAAGTACAGCGCTTGCTTCGCGGAGACGGCGCCCCGGTCGTTGCGCCCGCTATCTGCGCTCACGTGCATCGTGCCGTTGGTGACGAGTGTGCCGTCGGCGTTATCGAATCGCCCCGTCGTCAGACGCAATGCGCCCGCGCCCGCGTGCTCGATCTTGCCTGATGAGTTGTCCAGCGCCGTCGACGTGACGGACAGGCCCTCGCCGTTCGTGGTGATTTGGCCGTTGCGGTTATCCAGCGCGCCATGAAGGGCGAGTTCCGTGGGGGATGTTCCCCACTGTGAGATGCTGCCGCGATGGTTGCTTAAACCGGCAGCGGCAACCGACAGGTGTTGCGTTGTCAGCGAGGCACCGTCGTGATTCATGGCGCCGAAACTGCTTAAATCCGATGTGCCACCGACGCGGGTCGTGGCGCCGGCCAAGGTGAGGGGGCCGCCGAGTGCGTGAAGTAACAGATTCTGCGGCGTCGTCGTCGACGCACCGGTCAGGTCGATAGCGTTCGCCGTGAAGCGAATGTTCCCCGTCGTCACGTGCGTACCGGTGGCGCGCAATGAGCGAGCGACGATGAGCGTGATGTCCGACGTTGGGCCGGGCGTCCCGTCCGGGCTGGCACCGGCGGCAATCGTGCCCCTCGACACTACGTTGCCTGCGTCGACTTGCCAGTGGCGTGCGGCAGACGCGATGCCGTCGTGCTGCCACGTTCCGCCAACAAGGAGCTTCCCATCCTGCCCGCCGCGAAGTTGTCCTGTGCTGATCAGGTCGCGCGTCGTGCGTACATTCAGCGCACCCTTCGCGAGAACGCCGCCACCAATACGGATGGTGTCGGCGGCAGTAGCATCGAGCACCTCGCCCGCATGGACTTTGCCGTCGATGCGTAGCTCGCCAGCGCTGGTCAGCGTCAGCGTGCTGCCGTTTGCCGAGATGTCGCCATCGATGTTCACGCCGACACCCGCTTCGGTGCCGATGAGCCGGATCTTGCCGGCGTACATGCCGCCCAGACGGGAGACGTCTAGTGCAAAGGCGGGCGCGCCGCTGGCAGCGCCTTCGGTCGAGCGCACGTCAAACGTCGTCGCGTCGATCTCGTTGCGACCGGTCACGACGTCCAACGTCGGTGCGTGAATCGCCGCGTTAACTTCGATGGCCCGTGCAAGCAACGCAGCATGCGTGAGGTTGCCCGCATTCAGACCGTTGCCGGTCACACGAATTGCACCCTCGGTGACACGAAACGCTTCCAACGACCCGCTGCCACCAAACACGGGGAAGCCGGTCGTCAATACCCCGCGCGACGTGTTGATGAAGCCGCACCCGTTACAGGTGATGCCATTCGGGTTACTGACGATGACTTCGGCGCGGCTGCCGGCGACCTCGAGATACCCCGCCAGATTCGACGGCAGTGCGTTCGTCACCTGATTCAGGATGATTCGCGCCGGATCGCCGGTCAGATTGGGGTTGCCCGGCACCCATCCGCCTGTTTGCGTCTGCACGATCGTGCGGGCGTTGTTGAGAATGGCCCCCTGCGTCGGCACGTCGAACTGCTGGTACTGGTTATGCGAGACACCACCCGCCGTCGGCGCGGTGATGTTCACCAGCGGCAAGCCGTTGGGCGTGACGCTGACGCCGGGCGCGTGGGGTCCCGGGGCGGCAACGATTTGTGCGTGGGCTTGCGCGCTGAATCCCAGAACAGTGAACGCAAGTAGCGTCGCAACGGTGCGTTGGCGATACCCGGCAGTGACGGTGGTGGCGACGATGGCGGAGGCACCCTCTCGACCACAAGCGGCCCGGCGACGCAAGCTGCGGGACGCCCCGGGCGTGCGGCCACGGCGGACATGTTCACCGACGGCAATCCATTGGCGCCGGACGTGACTGAAGACAAGACGGAAGCAGCGTTGATTCATGAGAAGTCTCAGTAGCGCAGGGCGAGGGAGAAGCCGGCGACGACGGAACTGACCGGGAAACCGGCCGGGCGATAGAGCGGCTTGGCGAGAAAGACGTCGTAACTGGCATTGACGAACGCGCCGGCGTTGGCGCCGAACTGACCGCGTGCGCCGATGACGGCTCCCGCGAGCTGCGTGCCGGGCAGGTCGCGCGTGCCCGGGCCGAAGACCTGCCCGTAGTCGATGCCGACGTAGAGCGCGTGTGCGCTTGTGCCTATCGGCAGATGGATTTCGTTGCGAAGAAAGAAGCCGCGCGACGCACTCAACGTGTAGTCGCCCGTGAAGCCGCGCAAGCTGTATCGACCACCGATGGCGATCTGGTCGACGGCCCATAGGGCGTTGGCGGTGGTCTGCGCGTGGAATACGCCGACGTAGCGCAACGGTGTCGGGCCGAGGGATAGCGCAGGAAATGCCGGTAATGCCGGTAATGCGGGCAGCGGAACCGACCACTGTGCGTCCAGCAAGACGACGTGGTAGCGGTAGGTTTGCGGCGTAGGGCGTTGGGTGACGGGGTCACGCAAATCGTCTTGCGCGCCGAACCATGGCATGCCTTGCCGGTAGCCCAGCATGATGTCGGCCTGTGCCGCGCCAAGGTACTGACGGCGCGCGACGCCGATCTGCAAATAGGTGTTGTTCCGGTACTGCTGCGAGATTTCGAAGTCTTCGATGAAGCTCTTGCCGAACCGGCGGCCCAACCGTACGTCGAGTGCGGTCTTGCCGTTTCGGTCGCGTTGCACCACGCGTTCGATCTTCAACTCGGCGATCTGATTGCGCCCGCTCGACACAAACGTTTGATTTGCCCCGGCAATGCGTTGGAAGTACGCACGCGTACTGCCGAAGAGGGAAACCGTGTTGTAGCCCCACGGGAACGAGTAGCTCAGACTCCCGCCTTTCGCGCCGAAACGATCGTCGCCGGTGGAAAGGTCGTGCTGTACCGCGACGTCGAGCAGATCGTTCAGCCCCAACACGTTGTCGATGCCCAGCGCGAGTTGCCCTTGCAGTCGCCCCGTGTCCCGGGTACCGCTGTTGTCGACGGAGGCGAGCAGACGCCACGCACGACGGCGCTGGGTATCGATGACCAGCACGCTGGTGCCCGGCAGTTCACCCGGCTCGATGCGAATGTCGGCGTCCTGACTCGGCATGCGCTTGAGCTGTTCGAGGCCCTGCTCGAGCGCGGCGAGCGACAGGACGTCGCCCTCGCTCACGGGCAGCGCGGCACGCCATAAGGTGCGGGTATCCGGGTCGCTGAACCTGACGGCCGAGATCACTCCCGGGATTAGCCGCAGCGTCAGGCGACCACCCGTCAGATCTTGTTCGGGCACCACCACGCGTGTCGTCAGCCAGCCGCGGGACAGCACGGCATCCGTGGCGAAGGTTGCGATCTGGGCGACCCCGGCAGCCCCTGCACACTGCGAGATGAACGGCGTCAGGGCGCTTCGTAAGAAAGTGAATGACGCCGGGACGGGCGTGCCGTCTACGCTGGTGACGTCGATGTCGCGCAGCACCACACAGGGCGCTTCCGCCGGCAGCGTGGTCAGTTGCGCGGCGTCAGGCGCTGGGGGTGTGTCGGGGGTGACAGGTGCGTCGGGCGACAGGCGGACATCGGGGGCGTCGCTACGTCGCTCGCGTTCTTCGGTCTCACGCCGTTGCTGTTCGAGCCGCTGGTCTTGCACACCTTGTCGAGTCGCGTCGCGAAGGCCTCGAAGCTCGGGGAGGGCAACCGGTTGCATGGGTTGCGCCACGACCGCTGCGCCCGCCGAGGCGGCAGCGTTCGCCGCAAGCGGGAGGGCGAGGACAAACGCTGCGGCAACGCGGGACAGGAAAGAATCAGGACGGTCAGGGAGTTTCACGAATGCATTGCCCGATGATGAGTTCGAAAAACGCAGCGCGCGACAAGACACCCGTCGGCCGGAGTCGTCGGTACGTGTCATTTCGTGTGCGCACGCAGGTGCGGGAGGAGGGCGCAACAGTGAGCACGCCGGGCGTGCTACAGCCGGGGGGGCTTACACCTACGCGTTAGGCCGGGGTTTGCAGTGAGAACCACAGATGGCGAAACAGACATCGATTCTGTCAGTCTGGCGGTGACTTGTAATTGTAAAAATCGCTCAAATGACGAGAATCGGAATCGTCCGATACGGTGTTACGTGATATCCCAAGCCATTTTTGGCATTCATGCGCATGATTTCAGCATTCGGACATCGCTGATCAATCACCCGCCAATGCCTCATCAATCGCACATCGATACTTCGCGTTTTCCCCACCCCCGGCCTTGAAATCCGAGCTTGTAGCAGGGAATATTTTTCGCTAGTATTTTAGGCATAAACTATTTACGATTTAACAAAGATCGACGTGAACGGTGCGTGGTCTGTGTTTTCCGGAGGGTGGAGATGAATATCGTCTGTATCGGTGGCGGTCCTGCCGGCCTGTATTTCGGGTTGTTGATGAAGCTGCGCCAGCCGTCGCACCGTGTGGTGGTGGTCGAGCGCAATCGCCCGTACGACACCTTCGGCTGGGGCGTGGTGTTCTCTGATGCCACCATGGATAACCTTCAGGTTGCCGATCCGGTGAGCGCCGCACAGATCAACGAGGCCTTCAATCACTGGGACGACATCGATATCCACTTCGAAGGCCGCACCATCACGTCGGGCGGCCACGGCTTCATCGGCATCGGCCGCAAGAAGCTGCTCAATATCCTTCAGGCACGTTGCGAAGCGCTCGGCGTGGAACTCGTCTTCGAGACGGATGTTGCCGACGATCAGGAGATCGCCCGCCGTTATCAGGCCGATCTGGTGATCGCGTCCGACGGCCTGAACAGCCGCATTCGCACCCGTTACGCCGCCTCGTTCCGCCCCGACATCGACACGCGCAAGAATCGCTTCGTCTGGCTCGGCACGCATCAACGCTTCGACGCCTTCACCTTCGCTTTCGAGAAAACCGAGCACGGCTGGTTTCAGGCCCACGCCTACCAGTTCGATGCCGATACGTCGACGTTCATCGTCGAGACCCCCGAGGAAGTCTGGCGCGCCCACGGCATCGATCAGATGAGCCAGGAAGAGGGCGTGAAGTTCTGCGAGCAACTGTTTGCCAAGTATCTCGGCGGCAACGAACTGCTGAGCAACGCCAAGCACCTGCGCGGCTCGGCGATCTGGATTCAGTTCCCGCGCGTGATCTGCGAGCGCTGGGTGCACTGGAACGACATGGACGGCAAGCGCGTGCCGGTAGTGCTGATGGGCGACGCCGCGCACACGGCACACTTCTCCATCGGCTCGGGCACCAAGCTCGCGCTCGAAGATTCCATTGCACTGGCCGACGGTCTGGGGACCGACGGCGTCGATGCGTTGCCGCGCGTCCTCAACGATTACGAGGCGGCGCGCAGCATCGAAGTGCTCAAGATTCAGAACGCCGCACGCAATTCCACGGAATGGTTCGAAACCGTCGATCGCTACGCCAATTTCTCGCCGGAACAATTCGCCTACTCGCTGCTGACCCGCTCGCAGCGCATCTCGCATGAGAATCTGCGCGTGCGCGACGCGGCTTATGTCGAAGGGTTCGAAGACTGGCTTGCATCGCACGCCGGGGTGGAACGTGCTGCCGGTCAGCACGCGATTCCGCCGATGTTCACGCCGTTCAAGGCGCGTGGGCTCACGCTCAAGAATCGCATCGTGATGTCGCCGATGGCCATGTATTCAGCCGTTGACGGCGTGCCGGGCGACTTCCATCTGGTGCACCTTGGCAGCCGCGCACTGGGCGGCGCGGGCATGATCGTCGCCGAAATGACCTGCGTGTCGCCGGACGCGCGTATCACGCCGGGATGCCCGGGGCTGTGGAACGACACGCAACGCGACGCGTGGAAACGCATCGTCGACTTCGTGCACGCCGGTGGCGACGCGAAAATCGCCATGCAGATCGGCCACGCCGGGCGTAAGGGCTCGACACGTCTCGCTTGGGACGGCATCGACCAGCCGCTCGACGACGGCAACTGGCCGCTGATCTCCGCCTCGCCGCTGCCCTATATCGACGGCGTCTCGCAGACGCCGCGCGAGATGACGCGCGCCGACATGGACCGCGTGAAAGACGACTTCGTGCAAGCCACGCGCCGCGCCGCCGAGGCCGGTTTCGACTGGCTGGAATTGCACTGTGCGCACGGCTATCTGCTGTCGAGCTTTATCTCGCCGCTGACCAATCAGCGCAGCGATGAATATGGCGGCTCGCTGGAGAACCGCCTGCGCTATCCGCTCGAAGTGTTCCACGCCGTGCGTGCGGTATGGCCGGAGAACAAGCCGATGTCGGTGCGTATTTCCGCCAGCGACTGGGTCGAAGGCGGCATTACGCCGGACGACGCGGTGCTCATCGCCCGTGCCTTCAAGGCCGCAGGTGCCGACCTCATCGATTGTTCGTCGGGGCAGGTGAGCAAGGAAGAAAAGCCGGTTTATGGCCGCATGTTCCAGACGCCGTTCGCCGATCGCGTGCGCAACGACGCCGGCATTCCGACGATTGCCGTGGGCGCCATCTTCGAGGCGGATCACGTGAACAGCATCATCGCGTCGGGCCGTGCCGACCTGTGCGCACTGGCACGCCCGCATCTGGCCGACCCGTTCTGGACGCTGCACGAAGCCGCGAAGATCGGCTACAAGGATCTCGCGTGGCCGGCGCAGTACTATGCCGGCAAACGTCAGTACGAAACCAATCTGGAACGTGCTGCCGCCTACGCACAACAGATCGGTAAATAAGGACGCGTGATGACGCAACAGACGACGCCGGCTAATTCCGCTAATGCCGCCACTGCCGAGGTACCCACTTCGCTGAAAGGCGTGCACGCCCTCGTAACGGGCGGGGCGCGCGGCATTGGCGAAGCGGTGGCGCGCTCGCTGCTCGTGCAGGGGGCCCGCGTGACGCTGCTCGGACGCAGCGAGGCTGCGCTTCAGGCGGGCGTGAAAACGCTGGCCTCCCACGGTGAGGTGGATTGGGTGAGCGCCGATATCGCCGACGCCGCCGCTGTCGAAGCCGCTTTCGCGCGCGCCGCGGAGCGCTTCGGCCCGGTACAGGTGTTGGTGAATAACGCAGGGCAGGCGGTGAGCGCACCGTTCGGCAAGACCGACAGCGTGCTCTGGCAGCAGATGATCGGTGTGAATTTGACCGGTACGTTCCACTGCATTCAGGCGGCGTTGCCCGCGATGGTGGCCAGCGGTTGGGGCCGCATCGTCAATGTGGCGAGCACGGCCGGGCTGGTCGGCTATCCGTACGTCACCGCTTATTGCGCAGCGAAGCATGGGGTGATCGGCCTCACGCGCGCACTGGCGCTCGAAGTCGCCAAGAAAGGCGTGACGGTCAATGCCGTCTGCCCGGGCTACACCGAGACCGACATTCTGCGCGACACGATTGCCAACATCGTCGCCAAAACGGGCCGCAGCGAAGCAGAGGCGCGCGCCGAGCTGGCTAAACACAATCCCCAAGGACGTCTGGTGCAACCGGATGAAGTCGCCGACACGGTGCTGTGGCTGTGTCAGCCCGGCGCGGCTGCGCTCACCGGCCAATCGGTCGCGGTCGCGGGTGGCGAAGTCCTGACAGGCTGATAACAATCGAATGGCGTCGGATGGCCCGGGCACGGTGCCGATGACAGCCAAGGAGGCAAAGGTAATGAGTGACGTGAAACTGACCATGGCGCACCACAAGCGCCCGTTCGCGAACTTCGAGGCCAAGCATTTTCTGTGGTCGGTGTCGAACGACGCGCAAGGGCGTCCGAGCATCGGCACGATCACGCTGAACCGGCCCGACAAGAAGAACCCGCTCACGTTCGACTCGTACGCCGAGCTGCGCGATCTGTTCCGTGGTCTGGTCTACGCGACGGACATTAAGACGGTCGTCGTGACGGGCGCGGGCGGCAACTACTGCTCGGGCGGCGATGTGCACGAAATCATCGGCCCGCTCACGCAGATGCGCATGCCGGAACTGCTCGACTTCACGCGCATGACGGGCGATCTCGTCAAGGCGATGCGTGCGTGTCCGCAACCGATCATCAGCGCAATCGACGGCATTTGCGCCGGTGCGGGCGCGATGATGGCGTTGGCTTCGGACATGCGTTTTGGCACGCCGCAGACGAAGACGGCATTCCTCTTTGTGCGTGTGGGGCTGGCCGGTGCCGATATGGGCGCCTGCACGCTGTTGCCGCGCATGATCGGTCAGGGCCGCGCATCGGAACTGCTGTACACCGGTCGCGTGATGACGGCGGAGGAGGGGCTGCAATGGGGCTTCTTCAACGCGTTGCACGATGGCGGCGCGGTGCTCTCGGCAGCGCAAACGCTGGCCGACCAGATCGCCTGCGGCCCGACGTTCGCACACGGCGTGACCAAGAAGCTGCTGCATCAGGAGTGGAACATGGGCGTGGACGAGGCCATCGAGGCCGAAGCCGAAGCGCAGGCCATCTGCATGCAGACGCAGGACTTCCGCCGCGCTTACGACGCTTTCGTCGCGAAGCAGAAGCCGGTATTCAAGGGCGACTGAGGCGAGCGAAACGATGAGCCAGAACACGACGCACAACGTGCACGCCAGCACCCCGCAGAACGCCCGCAATGGCGACTTCCTCGCGTGGCCGTTCTTTGACGATGCGCATCGCCAGCTCGGCACGCGACTCGACGCGTGGTGCACGCAAGAGCTGCATGTCGATCATCACGCCGACACCGATGCGACCTGCGTGTCGCTGGTGCGCCAGTTGGGTCGCGCGGGTTGGCTGAAGTACTGCGTGCCGGCCAGCCACGGCGGCGCGCTCGACAAACTGGATTCGCGCGCGCTGTGCGTGCTGCGCGAGACGCTGGCCCGTCACGATGGGCTGGCCGACTTCGCCTTCGCGATGCAAGGGCTGGGCAGTGGCGCCATCACGCTCGCTGGCAGCGACGATCTGAAACAGCGCTATCTGCCGCGTGTCGCGGCGGGTGAGGCGATCGCGGCATTCGCCCTGTCGGAACCCGAGGCCGGCTCGGACGTCGCCGCTATGGCTTGTACGGCGACACTCGACGGCGATCACTACGTGCTCGACGGCGAGAAGACGTGGATCTCGAACGGCGGCATCGCGGATTTCTATTGCGTGTTCGTGCGTACTGGGGAAGCGCCGGGCGCGCGTGGCATCAGCGCCTTTGTGGTCGACGCGGACACGCCGGGGCTGACGATTGCTGAGCGCATCGACGTGAGCGCGCCGCATCCGCTCGCGCGGCTCAAGTTCGACAACTGCCGGGTGGCGGCGTCGCAACGACTGGGAGAGGCGGGGCAGGGCTTCAAGGTCGCGATGATGACGCTCGACATTTTCCGCGCATCGGTGGCAGCGGCGGCGCTGGGTTTCGCGCGCCGAGCACTGGACGAAGGGCTGGCTCGTGCCAAGTCGCGTCAGATGTTCGGTCAGACGCTTGCCGACTTTCAACTGACGCAGGCAGCGCTGGGTGACATGGCGACGTCCGTGGACGCGGCGGCGCTGCTGACGTACCGCGCGGCATGGCAGCGCGATGTGCTGGAGCAGCGCACCACGCGCGAGGCCGCGATGGCGAAGATGTATGCGACGGAATCGGCACAGCAGGTGATCGACCGGGCGCTGCAAATGTTTGGTGGTGCCGGGGTGGTGTCGGGCGCCATCGTGGAACGGCTCTATCGCGAAATTCGCTCGCTGCGAATTTACGAAGGGGCTACGGAAGTGCAAAAACTGATCATCGCGCGCGAACTGCTCAAAGACGGCTGAACGCTGAAGACCGAACGTTGACCGCCGGCCGCGGGCCGGGCTCATGCTGCATTGCTGGATTACCGGGGGCAAGGAGAAGCACATGGAACGATCTGGACATCTCGACACTTTCGCGCGCGACAATCTGCCGCCCGCAGATCAGTGGCCCGAGTTTCTGCTCGACAATCCCGACGTGGCGTATTCGGCGCGTATCAATTGCGCAGCGGAATTGCTCGATCGCACGATTGCGCAAGGGCGCGGCGATGCCCCGGCGATTTACTCGGTGGAGAACGGCCAGCCGACGACCACGTCGTATCGCGGCCTGCGCGAGATGGTCGACCGGATTGCTCATGTGTTGCGCAACGACATGGCACTGGTGCCGGGGAATCGCGTGTTGTTGCGCGGCCCGAACAATCTGTTCATGGCGGCGGCATGGCTCGCGGTGATCAAGGCGGGTCTGGTCGGTGTGCCGACGATGCCGCTGTTGCGCGCGAAGGAACTCAAGCAAATCATCGACAAGGCGGAAGTCAGCGCCGCGCTGTGCGACGGCCGTCTGAAGGACGAGCTGGAATTCAATCGCCAGACGGGGCACGATTATTTCTGTCCAGCGCTGACGCAGGTGGTGTACTTCCACGATGCAGGTGAGCACTCACTGGAGGCCCGCATGGCACGTCAGCCGGCGAGCTTCGAGGCGTGCGACACGGCGGTGGATGACGTCTGTCTGATTGCGTTCACGAGCGGCACGACGGGGCAGCCGAAGGGCACGATGCACTTTCATCGCGACGTGCTCGCGATGTGTGATCTGTTCCCGCGCCACGTGCTGAAGCCGGGCCCGGACGATATCTTCTGCGGCACTCCCCCGTTAGCGTTCACTTTCGGTACAGGCGGCTTGCTCACGTTCCCGTTGCGTGTGGGGGCGGCGACGGTGCTGCTCGAAAAACTCACGCCGGACTCGCTGTTGCAAGCGATTCAGGACTATCGCGCGACGATCTGCTTCACGGCGCCGACGTTTTACCGTCAGATGGCGGGTTTGGTGGGTAAGTACACGCTAACGAGTCTGAAGAAGACGGTCTCGGCGGGCGAAGCGTTGCCGGATGCGACGCGCCAGCTGTGGAAGCAGGCGTCGGGCATCGAGATGATCGACGGGATCGGCGGCACGGAGATGATCCACATCTTCATTTCGGCCGCGAACGGCGACGTGGTGCCGGGCGCCATCGGCAAGCCGGTGCCGGGCTACATCGCGATGATCGTTGACGAGAACATGCAGCCGCTGCCCCCGGGCAAGGTGGGCAAGCTCGCGGTGAAGGGCCCGACAGGGTGCCGTTATCTCGCGGATTCTCGCCAGAAGAACTATGTGAAGCAAGGCTGGAATCTGCCGGGCGACACGTTCATGTGCGACGAAGCGGGCAATTACTACTATCAGGCGCGCTCGGACGACATGATCGTCTCGGCGGGCTATAACATCGCAGGCCCGGAAGTGGAGTCGGCACTGTTGCAGCACCCCGCGGTCGCAGAGTGCGGCGTGGTGGGGGCGAACGACGACGCGCGCGGTCAGATCGTGAAGGCGTATGTGGTACTCAAGCCGGGGCAACCGAGCGACGAGGCCATGGTGAAGGCGCTTCAGGAGTATGTGAAGGCTAACATCGCGCCTTATAAATATCCGCGTGCCATTGAATTCGTGGACGCGCTGCCACGCACGGAAACGGGTAAATTGCAGCGCTTCAAGTTGCGGCAGATGGCGCAGTAAGGGAGGAGTGAATTATGTCGGGGACTGACGTGGCCGCGCATGCATTCGTGAAGCCGCTGCTGGTGCGCTTCAAGCATTGCGATCCGGCAGGTATCGTGTTTTACCCGCGCTACTTCGAAATGATCAACGATCTGGTCGAAGACTGGTGCGCCGAAGGACTGGGGTTGTCGTTCGGCGAAATGCACCTGCGCGACGGACTGGGCGTACCGACGGCGAATGTCGAATGCCGGTTCAGTGCACCGAGTTTTTTAGGCGATACGCTGTCGCGTTCGCTGGAAGTGACGCGTCTCGGACGCTCGTCGATGACGCTGCGCATCCGCTTCGCAGGCGCAAACGACGAGACGCGTTTGCAAGCCACGCTGGTGTTGGTCTGGGTCGCGAAAGGCGAGGGCGGCAAGCCCGCACCCATCGCCGTACCCCCGGCCCAGCGCGCGGCAATTGTGCGCTTTGCCGCACCCGATTCTGTAATTGAAGGAGTGACCTGATGCTGCAAGTTCTGCAACCGCCCGAGTGGGCGAAACCGCGCGGCTACGCGAACGGCATGGCGTTCGAGATGTCGGTAGGCAGCCGCATCGTGTTTGTCGGCGGTCAGATCGGCTGGAATGCGCAGCAACGCTTCGAGACGGACGATTTCGCACTGCAAGTGCGTCAGACGCTGGAAAACATCGTGGCGATTCTGGCGGAAGGTAACGCGAAGCCGGAACATATCGTGCGCATGACTTGGTACGTGAAGAATAAAGCGGAGTATGTGGCGAACTATCCGGCGATCGGCGAGCACTATCGCGCGGTCATCGGGCGCCATTTTCCGGCAATGACGGCGGTGGAAGTGGCCGATTTGGTGGAGGACGAAGCTAAGGTGGAAATCGAAGTGACGGCGGTCGTTCCGGTGGCCTGATTTTTTTCGCTAGTGGGGAAGGGGCCGAGAACCTCCCCGCTGGACAGACCGAAGCCCCTTCCCGCTGCTCAGACAAGTTCAACTCGCCTCGGGAAGGGGCTCCGGTCTATCCTCACCCACCTCGCTGGTCCCTCCAGCGACACCGCCCCCTCCGCTTCCTGCTCCCGCCTCCCGCCAAACAAAAACGCCAGACATCGTCTGGCGTTCTTATTTGATTCCCTGTCCGGCCGCCTGTTATGCAGCTTTCTGCTCGGCCTGCACTTTGTCCAACTCGGCCTGCGTCAACCAGTACGTCATCGGTAAATCCTGCTCGTCGCAGTTGTGATCCTCTCCACCTCGGTCCACCACGATGAAGTCACTCACCTCATGCAACGCCAACAACGGGTGATGCCAGACGCCACGTGCGTAATTCACGCCCTGCCAACCATCCGAGACGAACGCCCGCATCTTGCTCACATCCAACTCGCCCGCCGGTGCTACCACCACCAAATACGGCAAGGTCTTCAACGGAATAAACGCCTGACTGCCCAACGGATGACGCTCCAACATCTTCACCTCGTACGGCAACGTGCGCGGCTGACCACGGAACACGTTCACCAAGGTGCGGCCACCTTCTGGGCCCAGATCCACCGTCGCCAAATCGTGATACCGCTCAGTCGTCCCGCCATTGATCGCGAAATGCTTCGCCCCCGCCAACTCGATCACGTCGCCAAACGCCGCAAACGACTCTCGCGTCAATCGCTCTATCTTCAATGCCGGGCCCGCCATATCACTCTCTCCTTCTTGTTTTTTCACTGACTCACCGCCCGCTTGCTGCTGGACGGTGAGCCACTTTGTTCGTCGCTTTGTTTGTCGCTTTGTTCGTTGTTAAGCTCGCTTACTGCTTTTCGCCCAACCGGCCCCACAGACGCAGGCGCGACACGCCCCCGTCCGGGATGATGTTGAACCGGATGTGCGTGATCGCACCCAGCTTCTGAATCTGCTCTTCAAAGAAGAACTGCTTGTCCATCGCCAACTTTTGCTCGGGCAACAACACGGGCCAGAACATGGACTGCGTGATCAGCGACTGCTCGGTGCCGCCCGTGACGTACGCGCCCTGAATGGAGCAGCGGTCAGGGAAGTTGCCCTTGAAGTGCGCAGTATCGACTTCGATCTTGCCGATCTCACCCGGCTGCGCCAACGCGATGATGGCCCAGTCGTTACCCGGCTCACGGCGACGGCGCGTCTCCCAGCCATCGCCCATGTTGACGCCACGGCCGGGCATCAACAGGTTCGAGGCCAAGCCGAAGTGCTGGTTGTTGGCCGCGACGACATAGCCGCCGTTTTCCATCGCGATCAGGTCGATCAACTCGTCGCGCGAGCGATTGTTCCAGTCGCTCTGCGGCAAGCCGTACAGGCGCAGGCGCGCCAGACCACCGTCCGGATACAGGTTCACACGCACGTGCGTGGCCGGGCGCTGGCTGGTGATGTCGTGGTAATGGTGCGAGTTGCCTTGCAGCGTGGTCGAGGCGAGCAGTTCGAACCACTCGGCGTTGTCGGCCGGGGCACCGTCTGGGCTGTAGCAGCCTTCCAACGAGGCGGCCGGCGGGAAGTTGCCGGTGAAGTGGCTGGTGTCGAGATCGACACCGAACAACACGCCCGGGCGCGCCAGCTTGACGATGCACCAGTCGTATCCGTTGACGCGCTTACGACGCGTCTCCCAACCGTCCATCCACTTGCCGTTGTCGTCGTACTTGCCGGGGATGAACACGGCAGGGTCGGGGTTGAGCATGCGCTCTTTGGCCGCGAAGAATTCGTCGCTGGCCACCAGTGCCTGTGCACCCAGACGCGGGTCAGCCAGATTGACGTAACGGCGCACAAATTCCGGTGCGTTCGGGTCTTGCGGGGCGAGGGCCATGTTGCGTTGAACTCCTGATGAAGTGGCCGACGCCGTGGGGGTGGCGTCGGCGAAAGTGGTGTGAGTCGCGCTTGAGCGACTTCTTAATGCGTCAGTGGCATCAGTGCTGCATGACCGGCGCAACTTCTGCGGCGTCGGCTTCTGCCGCTTGCGTCACGGGCTCGTACGGCAGCTTGCCGTTGAGCACCTGATGCGCTCTCGCAAAGTCGACGTCTTTCTCCCACGCGGCCACGACGAGCGTCGCCACGCAGTTGCCCAGCAAATTGGTGATCGCACGCGCAATGCCCACGAACCAGTCGACCGGCAGAATCAGCACGAGACCAATCACCGGAATGGCCGGAATCGCCGCCAGCGTCGCAGCCAGAATCACGATGGCAGAGCCCGGAATGCCGTGCGCGCCCTTGGAGGTCAGCAACGATACGAGCACAACGAGGATCAGGTCGTGGATCGACAGAGGGGTGTTGGTGGCCTGCGCAATGAAGATGACCGCGAGCGTCAGGTAAATGGAGAACCCGTCGAGGTTGAAGGAGTACCCGGTCGGCACGACGAGACCCACGGTGGACTTCTTGATGCCCATCCACTCGAGCTTGCGCATCACGGTCGGCAACACGGCATCGGACGACGCCGTGCCCAGCACGATGGACAACTCTTCGCGGAAGTATTTGATGAACTTGAAGATGTTGAAACCCGCCAGACGCAGCACGCCACCCAGCACCACGGTCACGAATACGGCGCAGCTCAAATAGAACACGAAGACGAGCATGCCCAGTTGCTTGAGCGACGACGCACCGTATTTGCCGGTGGTGAATGCCACGGCACCCAACACGCCCAACGGCGCCAGACGGATGATGAACGCCATCACGCGGAAGAACACGTGGCTCAGGTCTTCAATGAAACGCGCGACCGGCTTACCCCGCTCGCCCAGTGCCGCCAGCGCACAGCCGAACATCACGGAGAAGACGAGAATTTGCAGGATGTCGCCCTTGGCGAACGAGTCGGTAATCGTGTTGGGGATGATGTTCAACAGGAAACCGGCGGTGTCTTTGAGACTCTTGGCGTTCTCGGTGTACGTCGCCATCGCGCTCGGGTCGAGGCTGCGAATGTCGATGTTCATGCCGACACCCGGACGCGTCACCCACGCCAGCACGGCACCGATCACCAGCGCAAAAGTGGTGATGATCTCGAAGTACACGACGGCCTTCACGCCGACGCGGCCCACTTTGCGCAAATCGCCGGCGCTCGCCATACCGCTGACGACCACGCAAAAGACGATGGGGCCAATGACCATCTTGATGAGCTTGAGGAAGCCATCGCCCAACGGACGCAAGGACTCGCCCAACTGCGGAAACCAAATGCCAAGTGCCACGCCTACTACCAACGCGATGACGACTCGGCCAAACAACGAACGGAACAGCCTGGGCATGGTGTGTCTCCTCTGCCTGCGTAGATCTTGCGGATGTTGTTGATCTCTACTTCGACGGATTGCTCTTTCGGGGGCTCTGCGGTACGGCGCTTTCCTCACCATCAGCCAGTTTATCGTTACAAGTCATACCGGTCTGACCAGTGGTGTTATGGCGAATATTAGAAAGTCAATATGTGGCGGTCAAGGCGCACGCGCTGAGGGGATACCCTAGGGGCGTGTCCGGCCCGGGGCACGTAGGTTTCGCAGGCTGAACCCGCGCGGTTTCTCGGGGATGACGGCCGGAACTTCGGTTTCCGGCATGGGGTCGCACTGGGTATCCCCAACAAGTCGCAAACACAGGTCAGGGAGACGCCATGCGAATGAAAGACACGGTGGTACTCGTCACGGGCAGCGCGCAGGGTATCGGACGCGCGATTGCCATCCGGCTGGCGCAGGAAGGCGCGCGCATTGTGGTGGAAGACCGGCAGGACAGCGCGATGGCGGAGCAGACGCTGGATGCGGTGCGCAAGGCCGGTAGCGATGGTTGTGTGATCGCCGGTGACGTCGGGCGCGTAGCGGATGTTCAGGCGGTGGTGGCGAAGGCGGTCGAGCAGATGGGGCGGCTGGACGTGCTGGTCAATAACGCCGGGGTGGAGCGGCGCGCAGCCTTTCTGGATGTGACGGAAGCCGACTACGACCTCGTGCTGGACATCAACCTGAAAGGCGCGTTCTTTCTGACGCAGGCGTTTGTTAAGCACCTGCGCGATACGAAGCGCGGCGGGCGTATCGTGAACGTCAGCTCGGTGCACGAGGAGTTGCCGTTTCCCCACTTCACCAGCTACTGCGCCAGCAAAGGCGGCATGAAGATGATGATGCGCAACCTCGCCATCGAACTCGCGCCGCTCGGTATTACGGTGAATAACGTCGCACCCGGCGCGGTCGGCACGGCGATCAATCAGCAACTGCTCAAGAACAAATCGGAACTCGACGCGCTGCTCGCTAACATTCCGCTGGGCCGTCTCGCCGATCCGAGTGAAGTGGCTAACGCGGTGCTGTTTCTCGCGTCGCCGGAAGCCAGTTATGTGACGGGGACGACGGTGTTCGTCGATGGCGGTCTGCTCTGGAACTATTCGGAGCAATGACCATGACCGACACCGCGCAACGCACGCTCTCGCAAGGGGGCATGACGCCGGAAGTCGCGCATGTCGCGCCCTCGGATGTGCTCACGCCGGCCGACCGGTATCAGGAGCTGTTCGTCGCCGTGCAGACGCAGCGCATCTTCCCCGACAGCAAGACGTTCGTGGACTGCGTGCCGAGACTGGCGCCAGAGGAGGTTCTCCGGCGTTATCGCGATGACGTGGGCCGCCCGGGCTTCGATCTCTCAGCGTTCGTTTCCGGTCATTTCACGATGGAGCGCATTCCCGACAGTCACTATGTGTCGGACCCCTGGCAAGGACTGGTCGCCCATATCGATGGTCTCTGGGACGTGCTGACCCGGCTGCCGCAAGCGCACCCGGCCGACAGTTCGCTGCTGCCGTTGCCGCAGCCCTACGTGGTGCCCGGTGGACGCTTTCACGAACTCTATTACTGGGATTCCTATTTCACGATGCTCGGCCTCGCGCAAAGCGGACGCCACGACCTGCTCGTGAATATGGCCGACAACTTCTCGTTTCTCATCGATACGTATGGCCACGTGCCGAACGGCAACCGCACGTACTACCTGAGCCGTTCGCAGCCCGCGATGTATGGGCTGATGATCGAGCTCTTCGAGTCGCACGGCGTGGCGCGTGCGGTCCGCTATTTGCCGCATCTGCGACGTGAGTACGCCTACTGGATGGAAGGGGAGGACTCGCTCGCCGCCGGTGACGCGTTCCGTCATCTGGTGCGCCTGCCCGACGGCGCGCTGCTCAATCGCTATTGGGACGAACGCGATACGCCGCGCGAGGAGGGCTATCTGGAAGACGTGAATACGGCACTGCATGCGCCCGCGCGCAATGCTGGGGAGGTGTATCGCGATCTGCGCGCCGGGGCGGCGTCGGGCTGGGATTTCAGCTCGCGCTGGCTCGGCGACGCGAACGATCTCTCGACGATTCGCACGACGGCGATTCTGCCGGTCGACTTGAATAGCTTTCTGTTTGCCACGGAGCGCCAGATCGCACGCCTTAGCGAAGCGGCCGGTGATACGGAGCAAGCGCAAGCATTCGCGGCGCGCGCCGACGCGCGTCGGCAGGCCATGACACGCTATCTCTGGAGTGAGGACGACGGTGCGTTTATGGACTACGACTGGCAACTCGGGGAGATTCGACGCCAAATGACGGCGGCGATCGCCGCGCCATTGTTTGTCGGCATGGCTTCGCGTGAAGAGGCCCATCGCACCGCACGCGCGATGGCCGATCGCCTGATCGCGGCGGGCGGGCTCCGCACTTCAGAGGCATCAATGCAAACCTCGAGCCTTCAGCAATGGGACCCGCCTAACGGCTGGGCGCCGCTGCAATGGATCGCCATTCATGGCCTGCGCAAATATGGCGAGAATCGGCTGGCGACGGATATCGCCCATCGCTGGCTCGCAACGGTCGGGGCGCTTTACACGCGGGAGAGCAAGCTGGTGGAAAAGTACTCGCTGCACACCAGCGACGCGATGTGCGCCTGTGGCGGCGGGGGCGGGGAGTATCCGTTGCAGGATGGCTTCGGCTGGACGAACGGCGTGGTGCGGCGCCTGCTCGGCGATCATCCGGAACACCACGCGCACAAGGCGCAGGCACGCGGCCGGCCGCGGGGGTAGCTGGGGTGGCGGGGTGGCGGATTTGGCAGGGGCGTCAGTCGCCCGGCAGGCGGCGCTTGCCGCCCTTGGGAGGACGCTGCGTCAGCCGATATTTGGCGTCGTACAATGCGCCATACTGATCCGCGCGTATTTCGCGGAATTCCCGCACGACCCGCACGACTTGTGAGGCCTCATGAAGCATTCGGCACACGCCGTAACCGACGCTGCCGTCGCCATCATCCGCGAGCGCATCGAGCGTCAGGTCTACCCGACCGGCGCGATGCTGCCGTCGCAACGCCAACTCGCCGAAGAATTGTCGATCAGCCGCGCCTCGCTGCGCGAAGCCCTCTCGACACTCGAAGCCCTCGGCATGGTCTCGATCCGCCCCGGCAAGGGCGTGTACGTGAGCGACGCCTCGGCCCGCGTCGGCGTGGCGTGGCGCTTCGCCGACCAGATCTCGCTCGCCGATACGTATCAACTTCGCTACGCGCTGGAAGGCTTCGCCGCCCGGCTGGCCGCCCACGCCGCCAGCGCCGACGAAATGGCATGGCTGACGGATAACGTCGACGAAATGAAAGCCGCCCTCATCGAAGGGGACGTGGATACCGCCGCACAGCTCGATTTCGCTTTCCATCTGCGTATCGTCGGGCTCGCCGGGAACGGCGCCATTGCCGACATCCTGCGCGGCAGCACCGAAATCGTGATGGAAAGCCAGCGTCTGCCGTTCTATCAGCGTGAGCTCGTGCTTTCTACCTATCATGAACATATGGAGATCCTCGACGCCCTGCGCCGCCGCGATGGTGCCGCCGCAGGGGCTGCGATGGAGCGCCATATCGTGCTGGCGGCCCAGCGGGCGGGCATTCACTTCCCTATCCCCTCTGCGTATTCGTCCGTCAGCGGCCCCGGCCCCAGAGAGAACGCAGAGCGTACTGGTACTCCACACGTTCAGCTTTGAGATGAAAGGGATTTGCGCTATACTTTGAGGGTTTTGGTCATTTAACCCTCACCCTAGCGCCTACCCGCCTGACATCTCGTCCGCAGTCCGAGCATCCGCTGTGCGCATATTCCGCGCAATTCCGGGGCCCGCGCTGATGTCATCGCGGCGGACGATGGGGCTGGCAGCCGGGGTGAACCCTTCAGGAGTTTCCCGTGCTGCCGTCATTCCCACCCGCTATTCTCGCGCTCGCTGACGGCACGGTCTTTCGTGGGTACGCCATTGGCGCTGCCGGTCACACCATCGGCGAAGTCGTGTTCAACACGGCCATCACCGGCTATCAGGAAATCCTCACCGACCCCAGCTATGCGCGCCAGATCGTCACGTTGACGTATCCGCACATCGGCAACACGGGCGTCAACAGTGAAGACGTCGAAGCCACGAAAGTCCATGCCGCCGGCCTGATCATCAAGGATCTTCCGATCCTCGAATCGAATTTCCGCGCCGACAAAACCCTGTCGCAATATCTGAAAGACGAAGGCGTCGTTGCCATCGCCGGCCTCGACACGCGCCGACTCACGCGCATTCTGCGTGAGAAGGGCGCGCAGAACGGCTGCATCCTCGCCGGTGAAGAAGCCGACGAAGGCAAGGCCATCGCGCTCGCCCAGTCGTTCCCGGGTCTCGCCGGGATGGATCTCGCCAAGGTCGTCTCGACGACCGAGCGCTACTCCTGGACGCAGACGGAATGGCGTCTGGGCGAAGGCTACGGCGAGCAGAAGGACCCGCAGTTCCACGTGGTCGCCCTCGACTACGGCGTCAAGCGCAACATTCTGCGCATGCTCGCCGAGCGCGGCTGCAAGGTCACGGTGCTGCCGGCCCAAAGCACGGCTGACGACGTGTTCGCCCTGAACCCGGACGGCGTGTTCCTCTCGAACGGCCCCGGCGATCCGGAACCGTGCGATTACGCCATCGCCGCCACGAAGACGTTCCTCGAGCGCCGCATCCCGACGTTCGGCATCTGCCTCGGCCACCAGATCATGGGGCTGGCCGTCGGTGCGAAGACCCTCAAGATGAAGACCGGCCACCACGGCGCGAACCATCCGGTGAAGGATCTGGCCTCGGGCCGCGTGGTGATCACCTCGCAGAACCACGGTTTCGCAGTCGACGCAAACAGCCTGCCGGACAACGCACGCGTCTCGCACGTGTCGCTGTTCGACGGCACGCTGCAAGGCTTCGAGCTGACGGACCGCCCGGCATTCTGCTTCCAGGGTCACCCGGAAGCCTCGCCGGGCCCGCACGACATCGGCTATCTGTTCGACCGCTTCGTGCAGTCGATGGCCGACGCGAAACAGACCGCCTGAGCGCGACGAACGGATCAGGAAACACGCACCATGCTCGGAAACTCACTCGGCATCGTCAACCTCTGGACCTATCTGGCCGGAGTGGTGGTGGTCATTCTGCTGCCGGGGCCGAATTCGATCTATGTCCTCTCGGTCGCCGCCCAGCGCGGCGTTCGGCAAGGCTACGCGGGCGCCTGCGGGGTGTTCCTCGGCGACACGATCCTGATGGCCCTCGCGGCCGCCGGCGTCGCGTCGCTGCTGCACGCCCAGCCGGCACTGTTCTTCGTGGTGAAGTACTTCGGCGCCGCCTACCTGTGCTGGATGGGGTTCAACATGCTGCGCGGCGCCGTGAAGAACGTGCGTGCCGCGCGCGCGAATCCCGCCGCACCGGCGTTGCCCCCGATGCAGGTGGATGCCGACCGGCCGTTCCGGCGGGCACTGGTCATCAGCCTGCTCAATCCGAAGGCGATCCTGTTCTGCGTGTCGTTTTTCATCCAGTTTGTCGATCCGGGCTACGCCTGGCCGGCGCTGTCGTTTGCCGTGCTGGGCGTGATCGTGCAGACGTGTAGTTTCCTGTACCTGAGCACGCTGATCCTGGCCGGTTCCCGTCTGGCCGAGCACTTCCGGCGACGTCGCCGGTTGAGCGCCGGGGCGACCGGCGGCGTGGGCGCGCTGTTCGTCGGCTTCGGTGTGAAGCTCGCGACCGCGACGCTGAGTTAAATTTTTGTTGAGAACGTTATGCCAAAGCGCACAGACATTAAGAGCATCCTCATCATCGGCGCCGGCCCGATCATCATCGGTCAGGCATGCGAGTTCGATTATTCCGGCGCACAGGCCTGCAAGGCGCTGCGCGAGGAAGGCTACAAGGTCATCCTGATCAACAGCAACCCGGCGACGATCATGACCGACCCGGATACGGCCGATGTGACCTACATCGAACCGATCACCTGGGAAGTCGTCGAGCGCATCATCGCCAAGGAGCGCCCGGATGCCATTCTGCCGACCATGGGCGGCCAGACCGCGCTGAACTGCGCGCTCGACCTGCACAAGCATGGCGTGCTCGACAAGTACAAGGTCGAGCTGATCGGCGCCTCGCCGGAAGCCATCGACAAGGCGGAAGACCGTCTGAAGTTCAAGGACGCGATGACCAAGATCGGTCTCGGTTCTGCCAAGTCGGGCATCGCCCACTCGATGGAAGACGCGCTCGCCGTGCAGGCGCAGATCACCGCCGAAATCGGTGGCAGCGGCTACCCGATGGTGATTCGCCCGTCGTTCACGCTGGGCGGCTCGGGCGGCGGTATCGCCTACAACCGCGAAGAATTCGAAGAGATCTGCAAGCGCGGTCTCGACCTCTCGCCCACGCGCGAACTGCTCATCGAAGAGTCGCTGCTCGGCTGGAAGGAATACGAGATGGAAGTCGTGCGCGACCGCGCCGACAACTGCATCATCGTCTGCTCGATCGAAAACCTCGACCCGATGGGCGTGCACACCGGTGACTCGATCACGGTCGCACCGGCCCAGACGCTGACCGACAAGGAATACCAGCTGCTGCGTAACGCATCGCTGGCAGTGCTGCGCGAAATCGGCGTGGAGACGGGCGGCTCGAACGTCCAGTTCTCGATCAACCCGAAGGACGGCCGCATGGTCGTCATCGAAATGAACCCGCGCGTGTCGCGCTCGTCGGCCCTCGCCTCGAAGGCCACCGGTTTCCCGATCGCCAAGATCGCCGCCAAGCTGGCGGTCGGCTACACGCTCGATGAACTGCGCAACGAAATCACGGGCGGCGCCACGCCGGCCTCGTTCGAACCGACGATCGACTACGTCGTGACGAAGGTGCCGCGTTTCGCGTTCGAGAAATTCCGCGAAGCCGATGCCCGCCTGACGACGCAGATGAAGTCGGTCGGTGAAGTGATGGCGATTGGCCGGACGTTCCAGGAATCGTTCCAGAAAGCCATGCGCGGTCTGGAAGTCGGCGTGGACGGTCTGGACGAAAAGTCGACCGACCGCGACGAGATCGTGGCCGAGATCGGCGAGCCGGGCCCGGACCGTATCTGGTACGTGGGCGACGCGTTCCGTCTGGGCATGAGCCTCGAAGAGGTGTACGCCGAGACCGCCATCGACCCGTGGTTCCTCGCGCAACTCGAAGCCATCATCAAGAAGGAAAAGGCACTCGGCGGCCGTACGCTCGAGAGCCTGACCACCGAAGAACTGCGCTTCCTGAAGCAAAGCGGCTTCTCGGATCGCCGTCTGGCCAAGCTGCTCGGCACCGACCAGACCGCTGTGCGCAAGGCCCGTATCGCTCAGAACGTGCGTCCGGTCTACAAGCGCGTGGACACCTGCGCGGCTGAATTCTCGACCGACACCGCCTACATGTACTCGACCTACGAGGAAGAGTGCGAAGCCCAGCCGACCAACAAGAAGAAGGTCATGGTGCTCGGCGGCGGCCCGAACCGTATCGGTCAGGGTATCGAGTTCGACTACTGCTGCGTGCACGCAGCGCTGGCGTTGCGCGACGATGGTTACGAAACCATCATGGTCAACTGCAACCCGGAAACGGTGTCGACGGACTACGACACGTCGGATCGTCTGTACTTCGAACCGGTGACGCTCGAAGATGTGCTCGAAATCGTCGACCTCGAAAAGCCGGTCGGCGTGATCGTGCAGTACGGTGGTCAGACCCCGCTCAAGCTCGCCCTCGATCTCGAAGCGAACGGCGTGCCCATCGTCGGCACCAGCCCCGACATGATCGACGCGGCCGAAGACCGTGAGCGCTTCCAGAAGCTGCTGCACGATCTGGGCCTGCGTCAGCCGCCGAACCGCACCGCACGTGCGGAAGACGAAGCGCTCAAGCTGGCCGCCGAAATCGGCTACCCGCTGGTGGTGCGCCCGTCGTACGTGCTGGGTGGCCGCGCGATGGAAATCGTCCACGAGCCGCGTGATCTCGAGCGCTACATGCGCGAAGCCGTCAAGGTGAGCCACGACAGCCCGGTGCTGCTCGACCGCTTCCTCGACGACGCCATCGAATGCGACGTCGACTGCATCTCCGACGGCACGGACGTCTACATCGGCGGCGTGATGGAGCACATCGAACAAGCCGGCGTGCACTCGGGCGACTCGGCTTGCTCGCTGCCGCCGTACTCGCTGTCGGCCGAAACGGTCGCCGAACTCAAGCGTCAGACGGCTGCGATGGCCCGCGCGCTGAATGTGGTCGGCCTGATGAACGTGCAGTTCGCGATTCAGCAGGGCAACGGCGTCGACACGATCTACGTGCTCGAAGTGAACCCGCGTGCCTCGCGTACGGTGCCGTATGTCTCGAAGGCAACCGGCCGCCAGCTGGCCAAGATCGCCGCACGTGCGATGGTCGGTCAGACGCTCAAGGAGCAACGTGTGACGAGCGAAGTCTCGCCGCCGTACTTCAGCGTGAAGGAAGCGGTGTTCCCGTTCGTGAAGTTCCCGGGCGTCGACCCGGTGCTTGGACCGGAAATGCGCTCGACGGGTGAAGTGATGGGCGTGGGCCGCACGTTCGGCGAAGCGCTCTTCAAGTCGCAACTGGCAGCGGGCTCGCGCCTGCCGGCCTCGGGCACGGTGCTGCTCACGGTGAAGGATGCGGACAAGCCGCGTGCCGTCGAAGTGGCCCGCATGCTGCACGCACTCGGCTACCCGATCGTGGCAACGCGCGGTACGGCTGCGGCGATCGAAGCCGCCGGTATCCCGGTGCGCGTGGTCAACAAGGTGAAGGACGGCCGTCCGCACATTGTCGACATGATCAAGAACGGCGAGATCGCGCTGGTGTTCACCACGGTGGACGAAACCCGCACGGCCATTGCCGATTCGCGCTCGATCCGTATGTCGGCACAGGCGCACAAGGTCACGTATTACACGACGATCTCGGGTGCCCGTGCTGCCGTGGAAGGCCTGAAGTACTTGCAGAATCTGGAGGTCTACGACCTGCAAAGCCTGCACGCACTGCTGCCGGCCCAGGTCTGATCGGGGCAAGGTAACAGGGCGGATCTCCGGCGCGGTTCAGGCTGCGCCGGGGAAAGTCGCAAAAATGGCGCGTAGGCCGGGGAACCCATCCCCGGCCTACGCGCCAAATGCATTATGTGGTGCGGATTGCCGCGCGATTCGTCACCTGTCGAACTTCGACGCGTGACTGGATTGGCAGCTACGGCAAGTCTGCTACACTAACGCCATATAGGTGTCACAGCCGCGGTCAAGCGGCGTTCGCAAAAAGTGCGAATGCGGCTTTGCTGCGGCAATTTTTTTGTCTTTCGGAACAACGCGCATGAGTACCATTCCTCTGACCAAGCGGGGCGCCGAGCTGCTCAAGGATGAGCTGCACCGCCTGAAGACCATCGAACGTCCGGCCGTGATCATTGCGATCTCGGAAGCCCGTGCGCAAGGCGATCTGTCGGAAAATGCCGAATACGACGCCGCCAAGGAAAAGCAGGGTTTCATCGAAGGCCGTATTCAGGACCTCGAATCGAAGCTGTCTGCCGCGCAGATCATCGATCCGGCGGCACTTGATGCCGAAGGCCGTGTGGTCTTCGCCGCAACGGTCGAACTCGAAGATCTCGATAACGGCGGCACGGTGCTGTATCAAATCGTCGGCGACGACGAGGCTGACCTCGAGCACGGCAAGATTTCGGTGAGTTCGCCGATCGCGCGTGCGCTCATTGGCAAGCATGCAGGCGACGTGGCCGAAGTGCAGGCCCCGAGTGGCGTGCGTGAGTACGAGATCATCGATGTCCGCTACGTCTGATATGACGACCAGCGTGGCGTCGGCCAGCGGTGCGCCGCGACTGGAACGGCTGTTCCGGTTGGTGGCGACTGTCTGGTGCGGCAGCCAATGGGCGATCGGCTACATTGTCGCGCCCACACTGTTCACGGTGCTTGAGTCACGCATGGTGGCCGGCACGGTAGCAGGTCGACTGTTCCACACGCAGGCATGGCTGAGCCTCGTTTGCGGCGTGTTGCTGGTCTGGCTGGCGACGGCACTCGTGGCCCGCACAGCCGACGAACAGGCGGCGCGCCGTTATCGCGGCCTGCGCTGGCTGGCCGTGGCGATGATGGTCTGCGTGCTGATCAGCTCGTTTGCGTTACAGCCGTTCATGGCGCAACTGCGGGCGGCAGCCGAAGCCACGGGCGTCGAGATCGGGCAATCGCCGTATGCCGCGCGCTTTGGCATGCTGCACGGCATTTCGAGCGCCATCTATCTGTTGCAAAGTTTGCTGGGTGTGGCGCTGATCTGGCGCCAACCGGTGCGCGGCTAAATGCCGCAGGCGGCGAGGGCGGACGATTTCATCGATTGTTCGTCGTCGTTGCCCAATAAAAAACGCGCCCGACATTGTGCGGGCGCGTTGTTTTAGGGGCAGGTGGAATCGCGAAAACGAACCACCGTCCCGGTCAGACGCGAAGCGGGCTGAAATCCGCTTCGATCCGGAATGATCCGGATCAGTCGTTGCGTTGACGCTTGACGCTCGTCTGACGCTTCTTGGCTTTCTTGACGATACCGCCGGCCGTCATGCGCTCGTTACCGCGCACGGTCATCTTCTTGACGGCGGGGCGGCGCCCGGAGTGCGGGCTGTTCTTGACGACCGTCACGGTACGCGGTGCGCGACCCTTGACGGTGGTGCCGGTACCGCCGGAGCGTGCGCGAACCGGCGTTTCATCTTCGTCCGGGGTCGGGCGATACACCACGAGCAGTTTGCCGATGTGTTGTACCGGCGCTGCACCGAGTTGGTCGCAGATGGTTTCGTAAATGGCGATGCGTGCGTCGCGTTCGTCACCGAAGACACGCACCTTGATCAGTTCGTGGGCCTTCAGGGCGCCGTCGATTTCCTTGAGCACCGCTGGCGTCAAGCCGTCGGCGCCGATCAGAACGACAGGGTTCAGCGCATGGGCGGCGGAGCGCAGGTCGGCGCGTTGCGCCGGGGTCAGGGTCAAAGCAGACATAGAAGACAGACGAGAGACAAACGAGACAAACGAAGAGGAATGCGCCTGGGAGCGATCACCGGAGCACCTGCCACTGGCAAGTCCGACTCAGCATTTTGGGCGCGCAAGGGCGTATTATCCTGCAAATTCGCAGTGTTTTTGAAGAATTATGGCAAAAAACCGTTTCAGCCACGCCTGGCTGCACGATCACATCAACGATCCCTACGTCAAAATGGCGCAGCGAGAGGGCTATCGGGCCCGCGCAGCGTACAAACTCAAGGAAATCGATGAACAGGACCGGCTGATCAAGCCGGGCCACGTGATTGTCGACCTTGGCGCAACCCCTGGCAGCTGGAGCCAGTACGCCCGCAATAAGCTCGCAGCAGGTAAGCGGGCCGACGGCGGTATCGACGGCACGATCGTCGCGCTGGACATCCTCCCGATGGAGCCGATTGCCGATGTGACCTTCCTGCAAGGCGACTTCCGCGAGGACAGCGTGCTCGAACAGCTCGAAGAAATCGTCGGGGGCCGGAAAGTGGACCTTGTACTTTCCGACATGGCCCCCAATTTGTCAGGTGTCGCGGTGGCAGATGCGGCGCGGATCGAGCATCTTTGCGATCTCGCGCTGGATTTCTCTCAACGGCACTTGAAACCGGAAGGGGCGTTACTGGTCAAATGTTTCCACGGCAGCGGCTATAGCCAGATTGTCGAAAAATTCAAACGCCAGTTCAAAACCGTGGCGCCGCGCAAGCCCAAGGCGTCTCGCGACAAATCTTCCGAAACTTTCATTCTGGGTCGGGGTTTGAAAAATCCGGCTTGATGCCCGTCAAACCAGCGCTTTGGCGCTATGGTGGCGGTAAAGAATCACTATGGCGGTGCGCCTGCGAGTGGATTAGAATGAATTCCTGGCGCGAAGCGATTTCATGAAGGAGCAACGCTTTGAACAATAATATGTTTTCCAAAGCGGCGGTGTGGTTAGTCATCGCGCTGGTCTTGTTTACTGTTTTTAAACAGTTCGACAAGCCGCACGTCCAGGAGGGCGTGACGTACTCCCAGTTCATGGACGATGCCAAGAACGGCAAGATCAAGAACGTGATAGTGCAAGGGCGTAGCCTTCAGGTGACGCCGAGCGACGGCCAGAAATACACCATCGTGTCGCCGGGCGACATCTGGATGGTGGGCGATCTCATGAAATACGGCGTGCAAGTCTCGGGTAAAGCCGACGACGAGCCGAACGTGCTCATGTCCGCGCTGTATTACCTCGGACCAACGCTGCTGATCATCGGCTTCTGGTTCTTCATGATGCGACAGATGCAGGGCGGCGGTAAGGGCGGTGCCTTCTCCTTCGGCAAATCCCGCGCGCGTCTCATCGATGAAAATGCCAATCCGGTCACATTTGCGGACGTCGCCGGTTGCGACGAAGCCAAATATGAAGTCGGCGAACTGGTCGACTTCCTGAAAGATCCTCAGAAATTCCAGAAGTTGGGCGGTCGTATCCCGCGCGGCGTGCTGCTGGTCGGCCCGCCGGGGACCGGTAAGACGTTGCTCGCGCGCGCCATTGCCGGCGAAGCGAAGGTGCCGTTCTTCAGCATTTCTGGTTCGGACTTCGTTGAAATGTTCGTTGGCGTGGGCGCTGCCCGTGTTCGCGACATGTTCGAAAACGCCAAGAAGCAGTCGCCGTGTATCGTGTTCATCGACGAAATCGACGCGGTCGGCCGTCATCGTGGCGCCGGTATGGGCGGCGGTAACGACGAACGCGAACAGACGTTGAACCAGATGCTCGTCGAAATGGACGGCTTCGAAGCCAACTCGGGCGTCATCGTGATTGCCGCGACGAACCGTTCGGACGTGCTGGACAAGGCATTGCTGCGTCCGGGCCGTTTCGACCGTCAGGTCTACGTCGGTCTGCCGGATATCCGCGGCCGTGAGCAGATCCTGAAGGTGCACCTGCGCAAGGTGCCGATTTCGAACGACGTCGACGCTTCGGTGATCGCACGTGGCACGCCGGGTATGTCGGGCGCCGATCTGGCGAACCTCGTGAACGAAGCCGCGCTGTTTGCCGCACGCCGTAACAAGCGCATCGTCGAGATGCTCGACTTCGAAGACGCGAAGGACAAGATTTTCATGGGTCCGGAGCGCAAGTCGGCTGTCATGCGTGATGAAGAGCGCAAGGCGACCGCGTACCACGAGTCGGGTCACGCCGTGGTGGCGATGTCGCTACCGGGCGCCGATCCGGTGCACAAGGTGACGATCATTCCGCGCGGCTGGGCGCTGGGCGTGACGATGCAGTTGCCGGAGCACGACAAGTACTCGGAGTATCGCGACACGATGCTCGTGCAGATCGCCATGCTGTTTGGCGGCCGTGCAGCGGAAGAAGTGTTCCTGAACAAGATGTCGACGGGCGCTTCGAACGACTTCGAGCGCGCCACCAAGCTGGCTCGCGACATGGTGACCCGTTACGGTATGTCCGACGCACTGGGCCCGATGGTCTACGTCGATACCGAGCAGGACTCGATGTTTGGCCGGATGTCGGCCAAGTCGGTGTCGGAAGCCACGCAGCAAAAGGTCGACGCGGAAGTTCGCCGCATTCTGGACGAACAATACGCACTGGCCCGCAAGCTGCTGGAAGACAACCGCGACAAGGTCGAAACGATGACCCAAGCCCTGATGGACTGGGAAACGATCGACGCCGAACAGGTCAAGGACATCATGGAAGGGCGCCCGCCGCGTCCCCCGAAGAATGGTCCGTCGAGCGGTGGCGCGTCGGGTGGCAATCCGCCGCTCAAGCCGAGCAACACGCCGGCAACCGTCTGAGACAGTGGCCATTCGGTGCGTTGACCTTGACCGATAAGCAGTTCAGAAGTACCCAGCAGAAAGGCCGGCAAATTGCCGGCCTTTTTGCTTTGACACCCGTGAATATCCTCTGATGCGGCGTCCGATGAACGGATGTCAGGAATTCTGAAATTCCGTGTTACCGAGTGTTTCCGTGATCGATACGCAAAGTGAATCCGGTAACATTACGGCCATACACGATAAGTTCTTACCGAACCAAGAGTTTCGAATGTCCACCGAGCCGCTGCCTTCCCCCGTTTCCCCGTCCGACGACATGCCTCTCGCCGCTGCCGGTGATGCCGTGCCGCCCGCGAAGCCCGACACGCTGGCGTTGGGGCCGCGTTTTCGACTTGATGCACGGCGTGTGCATGTCATGGGCATTCTCAATGTCACACCCGACTCGTTCTCCGACGGCGGTAAATTTGCGGGCCGTGATGCCGCGTTGCGTCATGCCGAGCAACTGATCGCCGACGGCGCAGACATTCTCGATATCGGTGGAGAGTCCACGCGCCCGGGCGCCGAGGCGCTGCCCGAAGCCGCCGAACTCGACCGTGTCGTCCCAATTATTGAAGCGCTGCGCGACTGCGGCGTGCCGCTTTCCGTCGACACCTATAAGCCCGGGGTGATGCGCGCGGTGCTGGCTGCGGGCGCCGACATGATCAACGACATCTGGGGCTTCCAGCAGCCGGGTGCTGTCGACGCCGTACGCGACAGCGAGGCGGCACTGTGCATCATGCACATGCTGCACGACCCGAAAACCATGCAGGATGCGCCGATTTACACCGATGTCGTGACCGAGGTGGCGGCGTTTCTCGACGGCCGCGTCGATGCCATGATGTCCGCAGGTGTTGCGCCGGAACGTCTCTATCTCGATCCGGGATTCGGCTTTGGCAAGAATCTTGCGCATAATCTCGCCTTGCTCAAACACCTGCGTGTGCTCTCTCGCGACGGTTTGCCCTTGCTGGTCGGTATGTCGCGCAAGCGCATGCTGGGGGAAATCACCGGCCGGCAGACGCCGATGGAGCGTCAGGTGGCGAGCGTGGCCGCCGCGATGTGCGCCGCCGATCGCGGCGCAGCAATCGTGCGGGTCCACGACGTGGCGGAAACGGTCGACGCGCTCAAAGTGTGGCACGCCGTGCGCGACGCCGAGTAATATCGCGGACTTGCTGGCGATCCCGTTGCCGTTGGTGGAAGCTGCCGTCAGGGGACGCGACGGGGACGTCACTGGTCGAAAATGTCAGCTAGCGCAAACGTCGCCCGCCGACGAAAATCGGACATAGCGAAAGCCATAGAAAAGAAGCGCGCGTCAGGGCCATCGATGGTCGTGACGCGTCAACAGGGAATGATGCAACGATGAAACGACGCTATTTTGGCACCGACGGGATTCGCGGCACGGTGGGCGAAGGGCCCATTACGCCGGAGTTCGTGCTTCGATTGGGGTACGCGGCGGGCCGCGTGCTGGCCGGTAACCAGTTACTGGGCCGCCCCACTGTGCTGATCGGCAAGGACACGCGTGTTTCGGGCTACATGCTCGAAGCCGCGCTCGAAGCGGGTTTTGCCGCCGCCGGTGTCGACACGATGATGGCCGGCCCGATGCCCACGCCCGCCGTAGCGTACCTGACCCGCGCGCTGCGTCTGGCCGCCGGCGTGGTGATCAGTGCCTCGCACAACCCATATCACGACAACGGCATCAAGTTCTTCTCGGCCAACGGCAACAAGCTGCCGGACGAGACCGAACTGCAAATCGAGGCCGAGCTCGATAACCCGATGAGCTGCGTGCGCTCCGAGCAGTTGGGCAAGGCCCGCCGTCTGGACGACGCCGCCGGGCGTTACATCGAATTCTGCAAAAGTACGTTCCCGAACGAGTTCGACCTGCGTGGCGTGAAGATCGTGGTCGATTGCGCGAACGGCGCGGCGTATCACATCGCCCCGCACGTGTTCCATGAACTGGGCGCGGAAGTCATTGCCATCGGCAATCAGCCGAATGGCTTCAACATCAACGAAGACTGCGGCGCTACCTCGCCCGACGCGCTCATGCGTGCGGTGCGTGCCAATCATGCCGATATCGGTGTGGCGCTGGACGGCGACGCCGACCGCGTGCAGATCGTTGACGGCGCTGGCCGCCTCTATAACGGCGACGAGTTGCTCTATCTGCTGGTCAAGGATCGTCTGGAACACGGGACTGTCCCGGGCGCTGTGGGCACCTTGATGACCAACATGGCCGTGGAAGTGGCGCTCAAGGAACTGGGCGTGCCGTTCGTACGGGCCAAGGTCGGCGATCGCTACGTGCTGGAGCAACTCTACAAGCACGGCTGGCAAATCGGTGCGGAAGGCTCGGGCCACATTCTTTGCCTCGACAAGCACACGACCGGTGACGGTATCGTCTCGGCACTGCAAGTCCTCGCGGCCATTCGCCGTGCCGACAACAAACCGCTGGCGAAGCTGCTCGAAGGCGTGCGCCTGTTCCCGCAGCACATGATCAATGTCCGCACACCGGTCGGCTACGACTGGCTGGCCGATACGCGTCTGGCCGCCGAGCGCGACGCCATCGAGGCGAAGCTGGGCGATTCGGGCCGTGTCCTGATTCGTGCGTCGGGCACCGAGCCGGTGTTGCGCGTGATGGTCGAAGCCCGCGACGAGTCGCAGGCGACGTCGTTCGCTCAACAACTGGCCAACATCGTGAAGTCGGCGACCTAAGTCCGCCGTTGAACGGCGACACTCGCCGTTCCGAAATCAGCGTTACTGTCACCGCCGCCGGCGCCAAATCATCGGCACCGGCGGCGGCAGCACAAACCTTCCCAAGCCGGGATGCCTCCATGTGCACTGTCACATTTGTGACAGCCTGCCGTCCGTCGTAAGACCAATTCCGACAGTGTCACGGTAATGACACATCCCCTCGATCTCCTCGTTAAGCGCGTCGTTCCGTCGTAGGAAAGCTCCGAAACCCTTGCTGGTATTGGGTTTCATGAAAACGTCATCGACGCTGCGCAGTGTGTCAAATGTGACATTCCCGGGGCGGTGATATGACAGTCAGATGGTGAATATCCGGAAATGACACATGATTGTCACATTCGGACTCTATTCTTCGAGCCATCCACACGCTGTACACACCACTCGGAGAAATCCATGAAGCTGATGAAGACTGCGATTGCCGGCCTGGCTGGCGCACTGTTCGCCGCTGGCGCGATTGCGGGCGAAATTACCGGCGCCGGTAGCACGTTTGCGGCCCCCATCTACACGAAGTGGGCCGATTCGTACCAAAAGGCGACCTCGAACAAGGTCAACTACCAAGGTATCGGCTCCTCGGGCGGCATCAAGCAAATTCAGGCCAAGACCGTCGATTTCGCCGGTTCGGACGCCCCGCTGACGGACGAAGAACTGGCCAAGCAGGGCCTGTTCCAGTTCCCGACGGTGGTCGGCGGCATCGTGCCGGTGATCAACGTTCCGGGCGTGAAGCCGGGCGAACTGGTGTTGTCGGGTGAACTGCTCGGCGACATCTATCTGGGCAAGATCAAGAAGTGGAACGACCCGGCCATCGCCAAGCTGAACCCGAAGGTCAAGCTGCCGGATACCGACATCGCCGTGGTTCGCCGCGCCGACGGTTCGGGCACGAGCTTCGTGTTCACGAACTACCTGTCGAAGGTCAACGCCGAATGGAAGAGCAAGGTTGGCGAAGGCACGACGGTGAACTGGCCGACGGGTACGGGCGGTAAGGGCAACGACGGCGTCGCCGCCTTCGTGCAACGTCTGCCGGGCGCTATCGGCTACGTGGAATCGGCCTACGCCAAGCAGAACAAGCTGACGTACACGGCCCTGACCAACGCCGCTGGCAAGGTTGTCGAGCCGAACGCCGAAACGTTCAAGACGGCTGCCGGTCACGCCGAATGGTCGAAGACGTTCTACCAGATCCTGACGAACGAGCCGGGCGAAAAGTCGTGGCCGATCGTGGCTGCCACGTTCGTGCTGCTGCACCAGAAGGCTGACGCCGGCAAGGAAGCGCAAAGCGCCGAAGTGCTGAAGTTCTTCGACTGGTCGTTCAAGAACGGCAACCAGACCGCGACGGAACTGGACTACATTCCGCTGCCGGAAGATGTCCTGAAGCAAATCCGCGCCGGCTGGAAGGCGAAGGTGGCCGATTCGGCCAACAAGGCTGGCATCTAAGACGCCTGCCCGGCACCGTGCCACGCTCTGTGGCGTAGCGCGGTGCTCCAGACCTGCTTTATCCGCGCCGCCCGCGCCGCCGCCTGATGGTTGATCCGGCAACGGCTGGCGGCGCGTCTCACGAAAGAGACGACATCATGGCAGAAGCCACCAGCCCCCTCGCAACGCCGGGCGCCGCTACGCAGCGGGCTCCGTCTTCCGCTGGCGACATTCTTTTCGCACTGCTCGCCCGCGCCGCCGCATTCATCACGCTGCTCCTGCTTGGTGGGATCATCGTGTCGCTCATCGTGAGCGCATTGCCGTCGATTCAGAAGTTCGGCTTCGCGTTCCTGTGGACAAAGGAATGGGATCCTCCCGCAGAACAGTTCGGGGCACTGGTGCCGATCTACGGCACGATCGTGACGTCGATCATCGCGCTCTTTATCGCTGTGCCGGTCAGCTTCGGCATTGCGCTGTTTCTCACTGAACTCTCGCCCGTATGGCTGCGTCGCCCGCTGGGCACCGCCATCGAGCTGCTGGCCGCCATTCCGAGCATCGTCTACGGGATGTGGGGTCTGCTGGTTTTCGCCCCGATCTTCAGCCAGTACTTCCAGAAGCCGCTGCAAGGCCTGCTCGGCAACGTACCGGTGATCGGCGCGCTGTTTCAGGGCCCGCCGCTGGGCATCGGTATTCTGCCGGCCGGCGTGATCCTCGCGATCATGATCATTCCGTACGTCGCCTCGGTCATGCGCGACGTGTTCGAAGTGACGCCCGTGCTGCTCAAGGAATCGGCCTACGGTATCGGCTGCACCACGTGGGAAGTGATGTGGCGCGTGGTGCTGCCCTTCACGAAGACGGGTGTCATCGGCGGCGTCATGCTCGGTCTGGGCCGCGCGCTCGGCGAGACCATGGCCGTCACCTTCGTGATCGGTAACACGAACCTGCTCGACAACGTTTCGCTGTACTCGCCGGGGAACAGCATTACCTCGGCACTCGCCAACGAATTCGCCGAAGCCGGCCCGGGTCTGCACACCGCGGCCTTGATGGAACTCGGCCTGATTCTGTTCTTCATCACCTTTGTGGTGCTGGCGCTGTCCAAGCTCATGCTGCTGCGCCTCGAAAAGGGCGAAGGTAAATAAATGACCCAACAAGCGCTCGAATTGGAAACGCCCGACGTGAAGCCCACCGACGCCTTTACCCGCGTGCGGCTGCAAGCCTACCGCCGCCGCAAGAATGTCTTCGCGATCGCGATGTCGCTCGCGGCGATGGCTTTCGGCCTGCTCTGGCTGCTGTGGATTCTCTACACCACGCTCTCGCTGGGCATCGGCGGCCTGTCGCTGTCGCTGTTCACCGAAATGACGCCGCCGCCGAATACGGCCGGCGGGGGGCTCGCCAACGCCATCGCCGGCAGCCTGATCATGGTCGGTGTGGCCACGCTCATCGGTACGCCGCTGGGCATTCTCGCCGGCGTGTATCTGGCGGAATACGGCCAGAAGTCGTGGCTGGCAAGCATCACGCGCTTCATCAACGACATTCTGTTGTCGGCGCCGTCGATCGTGATCGGCTTGTTCGTCTACGCACTGGTGGTCGCGCAGATGGGCCACTTCTCGGCATGGGCCGGCATCATCGCGCTGGCGCTGCTGCAAGTGCCGATCGTGATCCGCACGACCGAGAACATGCTCAAGCTGGTGCCGAACAACCTGCGTGAAGCGGCATTCGCGCTGGGCACGCCGAAGTGGCGCATTATCGTGAAGATCACGTTGAAGGCGTCGATGGCCGGTATCGTGACGGGCGTGTTGCTGGCCGTGGCGCGTATCGCCGGCGAGACGGCACCGCTGCTGTTCACGGCGCTCTCGAACCAGTTCTGGTCGATGAACCTGAACCAGCCGATGGCCAACCTGCCGGTCACCATCTTCAAATTTGCCATGAGCCCGTTTGCGGAGTGGCAGGCGCTTGCTTGGGCGGGCGTGTTCATCATCACCCTTGGTGTGCTGTTCCTGAACATTCTGGCGCGCACGCTGTTCGCGAAGAAGTAACCGAACGCGACAACAAACGACGCGACGACATAACGCATACCTGACGGCCGAGACAGACCATGACGAATCCGACACAAGAAATTAAGCTGCCCTCGAAGATCGAAGTTAAGAACCTGAACTTCTTCTACGAGAAATACCACGCGCTCAAGAACATCAACCTGCGCATTCCCGACCGTAAGGTCACGGCCTTCATCGGCCCGTCGGGTTGCGGCAAGTCCACGCTGCTGCGCACGTTCAACAAGATGTACGCCCTGTATCCGGAGCAACGCGCCGAGGGCGAAATCAACATGGACGGCGAAAACCTGCTGACTTCGAAGCAGGACATCGCACTGCTGCGCGCCAAGGTCGGCATGGTGTTCCAGAAGCCGACGCCGTTCCCGATGTCGATCTACGACAACATCTCGTTCGGCGTGCGACTGTTCGAGAAGCTCTCGCGCTCGGAGATGGACGACCGCGTGGAGTGGGCGCTGACCAAGGCGGCGCTGTGGAGCGAAGTGAAGGACAAGCTGCAACAGTCGGGCTACGGCCTGTCGGGCGGTCAGCAACAGCGTCTGTGCATTGCGCGCGGTATCGCGATTCGCCCGGAAGTGCTGCTGCTCGACGAGCCGTGTTCGGCGCTGGACCCGATTTCCACGGGCCGCATCGAAGAGCTGATTGCCGAACTCAAAGACGACTACACCGTGGTGATCGTCACGCACAACATGCAGCAGGCGGCACGTTGTTCTGACTACACGGCTTACATGTATCTGGGCGAACTGATCGAATTCGGCGAAACCGAGAAGATCTTCATCAAGCCGGACCGTAAAGAAACCGAAGACTACATCACCGGCCGTTTTGGTTGATCCCACGAGGAAACCTGCGACATGAACGATAAACACCTTTCCAGCCAGTTCGATTCCGACCTGAATCAGGTTTGCTCGCGCGTCCTCGAGATGGGCGGCCTGGTCGAATCGCAGATCGTCACCGCCATGCAGGGCCTCATCGGGTTCGACCGTGCATTGGTCGACGAAGTGATCGCCAACGAGCACCGTCTCAACACGCTGGAAGTCGAGATCGACGAAGAGTGCAGCAAAATCATTGCGCGCCGCCAGCCGACCGCGCGCGATCTGCGCCTGCTGCTCTCGATTTCGAAGACGATCACCAACCTCGAGCGCGCAGGCGACGAGGCCGAGAAGATCGCCAAGCGCACGCGTCACCTGCTTGAAGACGGTGCGGCACAGAGCGTGAATTTCGCCGAGATCAAGCTCTCGGGCGAAATGGCAGCGCAGTTGCTGCGTCGCACGCTGGACGCGTTCGCGCGTCTGGACATCGTGGCGGCGGCCGAAATCGTGCGCGACGATAAGGCCATCGACAATGAATTCCGTGGCTTCGTGCGAAAATTGGTCACGTACATGATGGAAGACCCGCGCACCATCTCGGCCGGCCTGGATTTCCTGTTCATCGCCAAGGCCATCGAGCGTATCGGCGACCATGCGAAGAACATCGCCGAATTCATCATTTACATCGTCAAGGGCACCGACGTCCGGCACATTTCGCGCGAAGATTTGCAGCGCAAAGTGCAAGGCGAATAACAAGCTCGACATTACTGAAGGTTTGAGAGGCAACCGATGCCCAGCAGCATTCTGATCGTAGAAGACGAGCCGGCGATTTCCGAGCTGATCTCCGTTAATCTGCAACATGCGGGTCACTATCCGATCCGGGCGTACAACGCCGAGCAGGCGCTCACGCTGATTAGCGACGTCCTGCCGGATCTCGTTCTGCTCGACTGGATGCTGCCCGGCAAGTCGGGCGTGACCTTCGCGCGCGAACTGCGGGCGAACGAGCGTACCAAGCACGTGCCCATCATCATGCTCACCGCGCGCAGCGAAGAGCAGGACAAGGTGATGGGGCTGGAGATCGGTGCGGACGACTATGTCACCAAGCCGTTCTCGCCGAAGGAACTGATGGCGCGCATCAAGGCGGTGTTGCGCCGCCGTGCGCCGCAGTTGACCGAAGATGTGGTCAGCGTGAACGGTCTGAAGCTCGACCCGGCAACGCACCGCGTGACGAGCCATCAGACGAGCGGCGACATCAAGCTCGATCTGGGCCCGACGGAATTCCGTCTGCTGCATTTCTTCATGACGCATCCGGAGCGCGTGCACAGCCGCTCGCAGTTGCTCGATCAGGTGTGGGGCGATCACGTGTTCGTGGAAGAGCGCACCGTGGACGTGCACATCAAGCGTCTTCGCGCTGCACTCAAGCCTGCCGGGCACGATGCTATGATCGAGACCGTACGCGGCAGCGGCTACCGCCTGACGAAGTCGGTCTAAGGCGCTCTGGGCGCTCCGAGGCTGAACCCTGACGTGCGCCGTCGGCGCCGTCAGCCGCCGTTCCCCCTGCGACCGACGATGGCTTTTCGCCGTCTCGTCAGCCCCGGGTAGCGGCGGCAAACCCCTGTGCATCGTCTATGAATATCATTTGGGCCCGTGCGCTGGCGTTCCTGATCCTGCAAGCGGCCATTTCGGTGGCCGTGGGCTGGCTTCTCGGCGCGCGCGCAGGCTACGTCACCGCGATTTTCCTGCTGGTGGTGCAGCTTTTCTTCAACGTCTACCACGCGCAACGCCTCTGGCGTCTGCTCGATGCCCCGGTCTACGGGGAAGTGCCGAGCGCGCTCGGCCTGTGGGGCGAAATCTACTACCGGCTGCACAAACTCGCGAAGCGCTGGCATAACCAGGTCAAGCAGGTCGAGCAGCAGCACGCGCGCTTCATTCAGGCCATTCAGGCTTCGCCCAACGGCGTGATCATGCTCGACGAGCATAACCAGATCGAGTGGTGCAATGCGATTGCCGAGACGCACTTCGGTATCGATGCCAAGCGCGATCTGCGTCAACAGATCACCCATTTGCTGCGCACCCCCGCGTTCGTGCACTACCTCTCGTCCGAGCGTTATGACGAGGCGCTGATCATGCAGCACATGGGCGTGAAGCGGAACAATGTGCTCTCGATGCAGGTGTTTCCGTATGGCGACAACCGCAAGCTGATCATCTCGCTCGATGTGACTGATCTGGAGCGCACGGACGCCATGCGCCGCGACTTCGTGGCCAACGTCTCGCACGAGTTGAAGACGCCGCTGACGGTGCTCTCCGGCTTTCTGGAAACGGTGGGCGAACTGCCGCTGTCCGCCGATGAGATTCAGCGTTACGTCGAAATCATGCGCCAGCAGGCATCGCGCATGCAGAGCATCGTGAACGACCTGCTGACGCTCGCCAAGCTCGAAGGCAGCGGCAAGCCGCCTTCGGACGAGCGGATCGACATGGGCGTGCAGATGCGCACGCTGCGCAGCGACGCTGAAGGGCTCTCGCAAGGCCAGCATGCGATCGAGGTCACCGGTGTCGACGGGCTGGACGTGCGCGGCGCTGAAGGCGAATTGCACAGTGCGTTCAGCAATCTGGTCAGCAACGCGGTGCGTTATACGCCGCAGGGTGGCAAGATCTGCATCGACTGGAGCGCGACCGACGATGGTGGCGCGCGCTTTACCGTCATCGACTCGGGGCTGGGCATTCCGGCGGAACATATCCCGCGTCTGACCGAGCGGTTCTATCGCATCGATCGCAGCCGTTCGCGTGATACGGGCGGGACCGGGCTGGGACTGGCCATCGTCAAGCACGTGCTTACGCGTCATCAGGCAGACTTGCGGGTCACGAGCGAGGAAGGGCACGGCAGTACGTTCAGTATCCATTTCCCGCCGTCACGGGTGGTTCACCGTGCCCCGGCGGATCTGCCGGCACCGGCCGCTGCGCCGTCGAACGTGGCCGCCAACGGTTGATCGGCTCGCAACGCGGGCTGGCGCGACCCAAACGTAAAAAAGGCGTCTGACTTAACGGTCAGACGCCTTTTTTGTGTCCGCGTGTTTGTCGTTCGCGCGGTTAGTTACCCGTCTGCACGTACTGGGTCAGGTCCTGCATCAGCGCCAGTTGGCTGTTGAAGGGCTTCTTGCCCGCGCGACGGCGCAGGTAGCTGCCATCCGGGCGCATGAGCCACGCGGACGTGTTGTCGCGCAGATGCACCATCAGCCCTTCGCGAATCACGCGGGCCTTCAGGCGCTTGTCATGCACGGGGAAGGCCACTTCCACGCGGCGGAAGAAGTTGCGTTCCATCCAGTCGGCGCTTGAGAGCATCACCTTCTCGTCGCCATGCGCATAGAAGTAGTAAATGCGATGGTGTTCGAGAAAACGCCCCACGATCGAGCGCACGGTGATGTTCTCCGAGAGCCCCGGCACGCCTGCGCGCAGCGAGCAGACGCCGCGCACGATGAGGTCGATCTTCACGCCGGCACGCGATGCCTTGTAAAGCTCGGCAATGATGGTCGGATCGAGCAGCGCGTTCATCTTCGCGATGATGCGGGCCTTTTTGCCGGCGGCGGCCGCTTCCGTTTCGCGCCGGATCGCTTCGAGCAGATGCGTGTGCATGGTGAACGGCGACTGCCAGAGACCGTGCAACTGCGTCTGCCGGCCGATACCGGTGAGCTGCTGGAAGACGACGTGCACGTCGGCGCAGAGCTTTTCGTCGGCCGTCATTAGGCCGAAGTCGGTGTACAGGCGTGCCGTGCGCGGGTGGTAATTGCCCGTGCCGAGGTGCACGTAGCGCTTGAGGTACGTCTTCTTGCCCTCGTGCGTGCGGCGCACCACCAGCAGCATCTTCGCGTGGCACTTGTGGCCGACCACGCCGTACACGACGTGCGCGCCGACCGCTTCGAGCCGTGCCGCCCAGTTGATGTTCGTTTCCTCGTCGAAGCGGGCGAGCAACTCGACGACCACCGTGACTTCCTTGCCGTTGCGCGCGGCTTCCATGAGCGCGTCCATCAGCGACGACTCGTTACCGGTGCGGTAGATGGTCTGCTTGATGGCGACGACGTCAGGGTCGCGGGCGGCCTGCAACAGCAGCTCCAGCACCGGCTGGAAGCTGTCGTAGGGGTGGTGCAGCAGCACGTCGCCCTGATCGATGAGATCGAACATGGCCGGCGAGGCGATCATGCGCTTGGGCAGGGCCGGGACGAACGGTGCGAATTTCAGATCGGGGCGGTCGACCATCTCGGGCAACGGCATCAGGCGCACGAGGTTGACGGGGCCTTTCACGCGGTAGCAATCGGAGTCGGTCAGGCCGCATTCCGTTTGCAGGCGGCGCACGAGCCGCGCGGGCGCGCCGGAATCGACTTCGAGGCGGACGGCATCGCCGAGGTGGCGGGCCGGCAATTCGCCTTGCAGGGCGGTGCGCAGGTTCGTGATTTCGTCTTCGTCGACGAACAGGTCGCTGTTACGCGTGACACGGAACTGGTGGCAGCCCTTGGCCGTGAGGCCCGGGAACAGTTCGCTCGAAAATCGAAGCATGAGCGAGCTGAGCAGCACGAAGCTGTTGGGCAACGGCGCGAGCGGGGCGGGCATCGGCACCAGACGGGGCAGGGCGCGCGGGGCTTGCACGATGGCGAGTTCCGCGTCGCGTCCGAACGCGTCTTTACCTTCGAGTTCGACGGCGAAGTTCAGGCTTTTGTTGAGAACGCGCGGGAACGGGTGAGCTGGGTCGAGCCCGATGGGCGTGAGCACCGGCACCAGTTCGCGCATGAAGTAGTCGCGTGCCCATTCGACTTGGGCATCGTTCCACTGGCCGGAGGGGTGAAACGCGATGCCCTCGGCCTCGAGCGCGGGCATCAGGCTGCCGAACATGGCGTACTGCTTTTCCACGAGCGCTTGTGCCCGGGAACAGACTTGCGTGTAAACTTGCTGAAAAGTCATGCCGTCGGGCGTGAGCATGCCCGGATTTTCGCGCATCTGCTCCTTGAGTCCGGCGACGCGGATTTCGAAGAATTCATCCAGATTGCTACTGACGATACAGACAAAACGCAGGCGTTCGAGCAGTGGCGTGGCCGGGTCGGCTGCCTGTGCGAGCACGCGTTCATTGAACGCAAGGATGCCAAGCTCGCGATTGAGCAGCGGATAATTCATATTGAACGTGCGAAAGACATGGGATTGGCGTGAATTCTTCATCCGTATTGTTACAGTTATATGACATTCACATTTGTCAACGACGTGTCATATTCACTTTGTAACGTATTCGTCATTTATCTGTCGAGTGCGCGTCACGCTTTTCGTGTGCAACAAAGCGTATTTCGACACTCATCGCCCAGGCGCACCCCCACATGAGTACCCCTTCGCCTTTATTAGCGGCCGTCGATCTCGGCTCGAACAGTTTTCGCCTGATCATCGGCCGGGTGGAGGAAACCTCCGCGGGCACGCAGATTTATCAGGTGGATGCGCTGCGCGAACCGGTCAGGCTTGCCGCTGGCCTGAACGCGGAAAAGTATCTCGATCACCCGTCGCAGCAACGCGGCTGGGATGTGCTCAAGCGCTTTGGCGAGCGGCTGCGGGGTTTTCATCCCGATCAGGTGCGCGCGGTCGCGACTAACACGTTGCGTGTGGCGAAGAACGCACAGGATTTCCTCGGTGAAGCGCAGCGCGCGCTCGGGTTTCCCATCGAAGTGATTGCCGGACGCGAAGAAGCGCGGCTGATTTATGCCGGCGCAGCGCATTCGGTGCCCACTTGTCCGGGAAATCGACTCGTCGTGGATATCGGCGGCGGTTCGACGGAATTCATTATCGGTCAGGATTACGAACCGTTGATCATGGAGAGTCTGTACATCGGCTGCGTGAGTCACAGCCGTTTGTTCTTTCCCAGCGGCAACGTCGACGACTATGCGATGAAGCAGGCCGAGTTGGCGGCGCGTCGTGAAATCCAGATTATTTCCTCTGCGTTTCGCGAGGCCGGGTGGTCGCAGGCCATCGGTTCATCGGGCACGGCCCGCGCGCTGGCCGAATTGCTGGAGGCCAACGGCTTCAACGACGGCGGGGTGCACGGCCTCACGCGCGGTGGTCTCGAGCGGCTCAAACGAGCGCTCATCAAGGCAGAGAACGCCAATCGTCTGAAGCTGGCCGGGTTGAAGCAGGACCGTATTCCGGTGTTGCCGGGCGGCCTGTCGATCATGCTCTCGGTGTTCAACGAGCTTGAAGTCGATCATATGGAAACGACGGACGCCGCACTGCGTCTGGGCGTGATGTACGACTTACTGGGCCGTACGCAGCATCAGGACATGCGTGCCGTGACCGTCGAGCAGTTCGTGCGCCGCTACGGCGTGGACCGTGCGCAGACTGAGCGTGTCGGGCGTCTGGCGATTGCGCTGTATCGGCAATTGCCGGTGGCTGGCGACGAAGCGGACGCCGACGACGGTCGTGAAGAGGACGAAGCGCTGCTCGGCTGGGCATCGTCGCTGCACGAAATGGGGTTGTCGATCTCGCACAGCGCCTATCACAAGCATTCGGCTTACATCGGCAGCAACGCGGACATGCCCGGCTTCTCGCGCCCCGATCAGGCGCGCTTGGCGGAGTTGCTGCTGGGGCACGTCGGCAAGCTCGGCAAGCTGGCGTCGCAGGCGCAGCAGGTCGACTGGCAATTGCTGTTCTGCCTGCGGCTGGCGGTATTGTTTTGTCGCCGCCGCATCGACGCGTTGCCCGAGAGCATCGAGGTGAATCGTCTTGACGACGGCTTTGAGGTAACGGTGCCGCGCGCGTGGATCGACGCGAACCCGCTGACCGATTACAGCTTGCAGCGCGAGGCGCAGGAGTGGGAGAAGATTGGGCAGCGTTATAAGGTGGTGTACGCCTGAAAGGGGGAATTTCCCCGCGCTTCTCGGTTGCTCAGTGACTCAAGACTCAAATCATTCGACTTGGTGTTGCAGATAATAAAAAGCCCGGCAATTTGCCGGGCTTTTTTTGTCCTTATGAAATGGACGGATTGGGTTGGGGGGAGCGTGGCCTGACTCAGGCGTTTTGCAGCTTGCTGAGCAGTTCCGGTCCGAGGAAGTGACGCGCGTAACGCGGGTTCATGTCGGACAGGCGGAACATCGTCAGGAAGTCGGCCGTATTGAAATCGGGGTCCCAGGCCGGGGCGCCGCAGATGCGGGCACCGAGGCGCAGGTAGCCCTTGACCAGCGCGGGCGGCTCGACGTCGAGGCCCGATTGCAGTTCGTTGATCGGCAGCGCGATGCGCGGGACGGCGTGATACTCGGCCGGGGCCATGGCGCTATCGCTGTCTTGCAGCTTGCGATACAGGCTGGCGGCGTAGTGGCCACCGTCGGCCATGGGCACGCTGGCGCAGCCGAGCATGGTCTCCAGACCGTTACGTACCATGTACTCCGCCAGACCGCTCCAGAGGGCCATGATGACGGCGCCGTTGCGGTAGTCGGGGTGCACGCACGAGCGGCCGGTCTCGAGCATCTTGGGGCGCAGATGGTCGAGGCGAGAGAGGTCGAATTCGCCCTCGGAGTACAGACGGCCGAGGCGTTTGGCCTGATCGGGGGGTAATACGCGGTAGGTGCCGACAACCTTGAGCGAGTCCTGATCGCGAACGAGCAGGTGATCGCAGTATTGGTCGTATTCGTCGACGTCCAGGCCTGCCGGGCCTTTGACCGAAGCGCCCATTTCTTCGGCGAAGACCTGATATCTCAGGCGTTGGGCTTCACGAAGCTCGCTTTCGTCGCGTGCCCACGCCACAGCCAGATTCGGTTTGACAGGCGTTTCAGGACGAGGAAGACGCCTCCGCGACGTGGGGGTCAGCGAAGAGAGCGGCATGGTGGGGTTCGGCAGGTCGCGCATAAAGGCCCTTTTTGTGACGGTCGCGTTGCGACGTACTTTAAAAAGCATCAATGTCGATTCCGTGAACGGGAGGCGACAATTCTATGACAAAACTTGGGATCTCACGCGGCAGGTCCCAAGGCGAATGTCTTGAAAGCACCGTTCCACCGGCTTTCCGGCGCTTTCAAGCGGGGTAGAAATCAAAGGAGATCGGGATTGATGACGGCGCGCACGACGACCTGACTTTCGTCTTCCCTGCGACGCGAGGCGAGCCACCAGATGCCGGCTTTCTTGATGGTCCAGTAGGATTCTTGGCCGCTCAGGAGCAGGCTGGCGAGTTGGCCGAGGGCGGGTTGGTGGCCGACGATGACGACATTCTGGGCGGTGCCGGGCCAATCGATGGCGCCGAGCAGGGTCATGGCGTTTGCCCCGGGGGCGAGATCGCGCACGATGCGGGGGCTGGGGGTGAGCGCGTGAGCGGTCTGGACGGCGCGTACGGCGGGGCTTGAGAGGATGATGGTGTCTTCGGGGAGGCGGGCGCGCAGCCAGAGGGCGGCTTTTTCGGCTTGTTTGCGGCCGCGATCGGTGAGTTCGCGGGCCAGATCGGCTTGCGCGCTGAGGGCGAGGGTGGCGGGCAGGTTTTCGGCGTCGGCGTGACGCCAGAGAATCAGGTTCATCGACACGGGTTCGAGCATGTTGAACCTCCCACTATGGCGGGTTTTCGTGGCGGCGGCGTGACCGTCGGCGAGACTTTTGCGGTGTGCGGCAACTACGTAATCGCAAGCGAGTGCATGGCCATTGTGCCAGCCATCGACAGGAATTCACGCAGAATTGGCGCGTCTATTTGACGCAGCGCCGAGAACCCTCTACAATTCGCCCTCTTCGTCGGAGCGTAGCGCAGCCTGGTAGCGCATCTGATTTGGGATCAGAGGGTCGTAGGTTCGAATCCTATCGCTCCGACCAGCAGGATTGAAGGTGAAGGGGTTAGCTTCGGCTAACCCCTTTTGTTTTTGTGCGGGCGAATCCCTCACCCCATCACTCCACCCCCATTTGCCCGCGATCATTGATTTCGCGGATGAGTGAGCGCAGCGCGCTGACGATACGCTCGGTTAAGCCTTCGGGTGGACGTTGCTTCGCCCACACCAGTCCCACATCCATCGACGGCACGCTCGTGCTCAGATCCCGCCGCAAGATTCGTCCGCCATCGATCGACCACGGGCGATAGACCAGATCCGACAGGATCGACACGCCGTAGCCCTGTGCGACCAGACTTCGGATCGACTCGATAGACCGCGTGCGGAAATGCACGACCGGTTCGACATGCGCCGCATGCCAATAACGCTCGACCGTCTGCACGTGTTCATCCATATCCAGTAACAGAAAGCGCTGACCTCGAACGTCATCGAGCGTGACGCTCGCCTTGTCGAGCAACGGGTGCCCGGGGCTCGTCCAGAGCCGGCGCGTGGAGCGCAACATGGTCTGCAAGACTAGTCCATCGGCCACCACATTGGACACCAGCAGCAACGCCAGATCGATGTCGCCTGCGAGCACCGCCGCTTCCACCGCTTCGCGATCGCCCTCGATCAGCGTGAGTTCGACATTTGGAAACCGCTTGGACAACATGCTCGCCACCGACGGCAACAGATACGCCGAAATCGTCTCGGTGACGGCAAGCCGCAGGCGCCCGCCGGCATCGTCGGGCAAGGTGCGCGCTTCGTGAAGGGCGTCGTCGGTGGCGTTCAGAATGCGATACGCATGCCGTAGAAACCGTTCTCCCGCCTCGGTTGGCCGCAACCCCTTCGCATGCCGGACGAACAACTGCGCACCCACGATCACTTCCAGATTCTGCAAAGCAATCGTCAGCGACGACTGCGACGCACTGCACCGTTCGGCCGCCCGCATGACCTGCCCGGTCTCGGCCACAGCCACGAAATACTCGATCTGACGCAGAGTTGGCTTCATTTAAAAAATCAATATTGCAAAGTATATTTTTTATATTAGTAATAAAAAGAGCCGCTGTATAGCATCGGAACATCGATTCCTATAGAGACGGACGGGACATGGTTCAGGAGGTCAAGCCCGGGTTCTGTACGCTGTGCAGATCCCGCTGCGGCACGCTCAATCGCGTGGAAAACGATGCACTGATTGCGGTCGAACCCGATCCCTCGCATCCGAACGGCGCTGCCATGTGCCGCAAGGGGAAGGCTGCGCCCGAGCTCGTGCATCACCCTGACCGGCTGACGACACCGTTGCGCCGGACCGCGCCGAAGGGCGCAGACGATCCCGGTTGGCAGCGCATCTCGTGGGACGAAGCCCTGACCGAGATCGCAACGCGGCTCGGCGACATCCGCCGCGAAAGCGGCGCCCATGCCGTGGCCTTCGGCGTGACGACCCCGAGCGGGACGCCGCTGTCCGACAGCATCGACTGGATCGAGCGCTTCATCCAGGTCTTCGGCAGCCCGAACACCGTCTACGCGACAGAAATCTGCAACTGGCACAAAGACTTCGCGCACGCCTTCACGTTCGGTTGCGGCATGCCGACCGCCGACTACGCGCAGGCGGACGTGATCATGCTCTGGGGTCACAATCCAACGAGTACATGGCTGAGTCAGGCCAACGCCATCGGGCGCGGGCGTGTCCGCGGCGCGAAGCTGCTCGTTGTCGACCCGCGCAAGACGCCGCTTGCCGCCGACGCCGATGCGTGGCTGCCGGTGCGTCCCGGCACCGATGCCGCCTTGGCGCTCGGTCTCGCACGCCGGTTGATCGACACCGGGCGCTATGACGAGACGTTCGTGCGCCGGTGGACCAACGCTCCCTTGCTCGTGCGCAACGACAACGGCCGCTTCCTGCGAGCGCAGGATGTGAAGATGCCGGACAACCGCGCGTTGCCCGACGCCTTCGTGATCTGGGACGAGACCAACGGCGCACCGCAGGCCTACGACACAACGCACGCACTAAGTCGCGACGCCGCCAATCGCGCGGCCCTGCGTGGCGAATTTATCCTGAGCGCCAACGATGGCTCGCACATCAGTTGCCGGCCGGCATTCGATCATCTTTGCGAAGGGCTGGCAGATTACGATCCGGCGGCGGTGAGTGAATTGTGCGGCGTCTCGCCTGAACAACTCGAAGCCGCCGCCAACCTTTTCACCGGCGCCGAACGGGTGGCCTATCACGCGTGGTCCGGCGTGGCGCAGCATGCAAACGCGACGCAAATCGAGCGTGCCGTCGCCGTGCTGTATGCGCTCACAGGCAGTTTCGACCGGCGCGGCGGCAACCGCGTGATGACGCGTCAACCGGTGAATGCCGTCAGCCAGCACGATCTGCTGAGTCCCGAGCAACAGGCGAAGGCGCTGGGCATCGATGAGCGTCCGCTGGGGCCGCCTGCGCGCGGCTGGGTGACGGCACGCGACACCTACCGCGCGATTCTCGACGGCGATCCCTACCGCGTGCGAGCGCTGTTCTGCTTCGGCACCAATGTGCTGGCTTCGCAGGCCGACTACGAGATGGCGCGCGACGCGCTAGAAGCGCTCGAATTCCACGTCCACTGCGATCTGTTCGAGACGCCCTCGGCGCGCTACGCCGACATCCTGCTGCCGGTGAATACGCCGTGGGAGCGCGAAGGGCTGCGCCCGGGTTTCGAAATCGACGACCGGGCCGACGCCTTGATTCAACTGCGCCAGCGCATGGTGTCGCCGCGCGGCGAATCGCGCAGCGACAACGACATCGTGTTCGATCTCGCCGTGCGTCTGGGGATGGGCGACGCCTTCTTCGGCGGCAGTCTCGAGGCTGGCTGGAACCACCAGCTCGCGCCAACCGGACTCGACGTTCAGACGCTGCGCGCGCATCCCGAAGGCATCTCACGTCCGCAGCCGCAGTACGAGCGCAAGTACGCCCGCACCGAGGCCGGCAGTGTGCGCGGGTTTGCCACCGAAACCCGGCGCGTCGAACTGTATTCCGAGCGGCTGCTGCGTCACGGCTATCCGCCGGTGCCGGTGCATGTGGCCGCGCGTGGCACCGCCGAAGGCGACACGACACATTTCCCGCTCGTACTCGGTTCAACCAAGAACGGCTACTACTGCCACAGCCAGCATCGCGGACTCGCGAGTTTGCGCATGCGTGCCCCCGATCCGGTGATGCATTTGCACCCGTCGTTGGCAGCACAGAAGCAAATTGCAGCGGGCGACTGGGTGAGGGTGACGACTCCCGTCGGTGTCGCACGTTTTCGCGCCGCGTTCGACGAGGGACTCGCAGCCGATGTGGTGCTCGCGGAGTATGGCTGGTGGCAGGCATGCGACAGCGTGGGCCGTCGCGGCTTCACCATGGCCGGTGAGCAGTCGAGCAATTACAACGCGTTGGCAACGGCGCAGGACATCGATCCCATCAGCGGATCGTCGCCGTTGCGGTCCCTGCGCTGCGACATTTCACGCGATGCGGCGAGCGATCCGGCGCATCGGCCGTGGCAAGGCATGGCGCGATTTCGCATTGCCAGCCTTACCCCTGCGGCCGACGGCGTTCGCGGCATCGCGTTCGAGCCGCTCGACGATGTTGGGCTGCCTGACTATCTGGCGGGACAGCATGTGACGGTGCGCGTACCGATTCCGGGCCACGCGCAACCGCTGACGCGTGCCTATTCGCTCACCGGACCGGCCAACGAGCGCGAGCGTCGCGGCTATCGCATTGCCGTGCGCCATCAGCAGGGGCGCACGCGCGAAGGCGAGGCGTTCGAGGGCGTGGTGTCGAGTTGGCTCAACACTGGCGCACGTGTGGGCGATGTCATCGAACTGGGTGCGCCGTCGGGACGCTTTGTTCTGCCACTGCAAACCCGGCAACCGGTCGTGTGCTTCGCGGGCGGTATCGGCATCACGCCGTTTCTCTGTTATCTCGAGTCGCTCGCAGAGCAAGTTGAGCAAGTTGAGCAAGTTGAGCAAGCGACGGTGCCGCCCCCCGAGGTTTGGCTGCATTACGCGAACCGAAACGGTGCCACGCACGCATTTCGGGCGAGACTGGCCGCGCTCGCGGAGCGTCTGCCCGGCATTCACATTGTCAATTACTACGACGCACCGCGCGAAGCCGACGTGCTTGGCCGCGACTACGCCACCGCCGAACGGCTGTCTGCCGCCGTGGTCTCCGACGACCTGATCGCACGCCGCGCACGCTTCTACCTGTGCGGTCCCGAGCCGATGATGGCGGCCGTGATGGGTGGTCTGGCCGCGCGTGACGTGCCTGCGTTCGACATGTTCAAGGAGGCGTTCCGCTCACCGAGCGCACCGCGTGTCGATGCCGACGCCGCATGGCCGGTCACGTTCGCCCGGTCGGGGCGCGAAGCCGTCTGGACCCCCTCGCACGGCAGCCTGCTGTCGTTTGCCGAGTCGTTGGGGCTGACGTTGCCGAGCGGTTGCCGCGTCGGGCAATGCGAGAGTTGTGCCGTGCGCGTGCTGTCCGGCGAAGTCGATCACATGAGCGACGTGGCGCTCGACGAGCCCGGCATGTGTCTGGCCTGTCAGGCCGTGCCGCGCGAAGCCGTCGTGATCGACGCCTGAATTTTCCATCCCATTTCGAAGAGGAATCTTGTTCATGAAAATCATCGACGCCCAAGCCACTCGCGATGCACTGGCGTTCGGTCCGTTGCTGGACGCATTGCGCACCATGTTCATCGAGGGTTGCGAAGTGCCGTTGCGCCACACGCACGTCATTCCCGAGCCGGGGATGCAGGCCGGCATGACCGTGCTGATCATGCCGGCGTGGCAGCCGGGCGGCCTGATGGGCATCAAGACGGTGAACATTGCGCCGGCCAACGCGCAGCGTGGCGTGCCGGGGCTGCATTCGACCTATCTGCTCTACGACGCGAGTACCGGTGTGCCGCTCGCGCAGATGGACGGCAACGAAATCACGTCGCGCCGCACGGCGGCCGCCTCGGCGCTGGCTGCCTCGTATCTGGCGCGCGAAGACGCTTCGCACCTTGCACTGCTCGGTGCAGGGCGCGTCGGTTCGCTGGTGCCGCTGGCGTACCGTGCCGTGCGTTCGATCACGCGTGTCAGCGTGTGGGATCGCGATGCGCAGGCGGCCGGGCGTCTGGTCGAGCGCTTGCAGGAACAGGGGCTCGATGCCGTCGTCTGCAAGAGCGCCCAAGCGGCTGTCGACGGTGCCGACATCGTCACCTGCGCGACCCTCGCCACCGAGCCGGTGGTGCAAGGCGAGTGGCTTGCCCCGGGCGTGCATCTGGATCTGATCGGCAGCTTCACGCCGCAGATGCGCGAGGCCAGCGACTCGTGTTTCGCGGGGGCATCGTTGTTTGTCGACACCGAGGAAGCGCTGGCGAAATCGGGTGAGTTGCTCGGCCCGATGTCGCGCGGGGTGTTCTCGGCGCAGGACGTGCGCGGCACGCTTGCCGATCTGTGCCGCGCGGGACGCCTGCGTCGCGAAGCAGCCGGAGAGCGAACGGTGTGCACGGTGTTTAAGGCGGTCGGCACGGCGCTGGAAGATCTGGCAGCGGCCAAGCTCGTCTGGCAGGCAACGCAATAAGACTGACGTCGAACGCGACGGCAAGAAGTGGCAGGCGACGGCGTGCCGCAACCGAGGGGCAGGGGACTAGACGGAAACACGGGGCGGGCAGTGCGCGGTACGGCATGGCCGATCAATACACACATAAGGGAACGCAGGAAATGAAACCGGGAACTTCACTATCGAGCACGATGGATGCGCCGCAAGACGGCGGCCCTCTGGAGCGTCTGGCGGCGTCGGTCACACGTTGGTCGGAACGCTGGTTTCCCGACGCCTATCTGTTTGCGGCGCTGGCGGTCATCGTCTGCGCAGGCGGGGCGTTGGCGATCGGCGTGCCGGCCGTCAAGGTGGGGGTGGCGTTCGGCGACGGCTTCTGGAGCCTGATTCCGTTCACGATGCAAATGGCCATCGTGGCCATCTCCGGCTACGTGGTGGCGGTCTCGCCGCCGGCCGCGCTGCTCATCCGCAAGATGGCGGCATTGCCGCGCAGCGGTCGCAGCGCGGTGGCGTACGTGGCGTTCGTCAGCATCGTGCTGTCGTTGTTCAACTGGGCGATCAGTCTGGTGTTCAGTGGCCTGCTGGTGCGGGCGATCGCACGGCGCGAGGACATTCGCATGGATTACCGTGCCGGTGGGGCAGCGGCGTATCTGGGCATGGGCGCGACGTGGGCGCTGGGGCTGAGCTCATCCGCGGCCCAGTTGCAGGCCAATCCGGCGAGTCTGCCGAAGGCGCTGGTCGAGATCACGGGCGTGATTCCGTTCTCGGACACGATCTTTCTGCCGCAGTCGATGGCAATCGCCGGCGTGCTGACGGTGGTGTCTGTCGTGCTGGCCTATTTCTCGGCACCGCGTGACGCGCGTGCGACGTTGGCCGCCGACCTCGGCGTGTCGCTCGACGATACGACGAAGACCTATGCGAAGCCGCAACGCCCGGGCGATTGGCTCGAGTACAGCCCGATCGTCACGGTGCTGATCGTGGCACTCGGTGTGCTCTGGATCGGGCACGAGTTCACCACGAAAGACCCCTTGCTGGCGATCTCGAACCTGAACACGTACAACTTCGTGTTCCTGATGCTAGGCATGCTGCTCAACTGGCGTCCGCGCCGCTTTCTCGACGCGATTGCGAAGTCGGTCCCGTCGGTGGCAGGTGTGTTGATCCAGTTCCCGCTGTATGGCGGCATCGCGTATCTGCTGACCAAAGCGCCGGGCATCGACGGGCAGACGCTCTCGCATCATCTGTCGAGCTTCTTCGTGGCGATCTCGTCGCAGTCGTCCTTCCCCGGCGTCATGGGCGTGTATTCGGCGGTGCTGGGCTTCTTCGTGCCGTCGGGCGGGGGCAAGTGGATCATCGAAGCGCCTTACGTCATGCAGGCCGCCAACGATCTGCACGTGCATCTGGGATGGGCGGTGACGGTCTACAACGCGGCCGAAGCGCTGCCGAATCTGATCAATCCGTTCTGGATGCTGCCGCTGCTCGGCGTGCTTGGTCTGCGTGCGCGCGACGTGGTGGGTTATACGTTCACGCAACTACTGGTGCACTTCCCGGTGGTGATCGTCATGTTGTGGCTGCTGGCGCAAACGTTGACTTACCATCCGCCGGTCATGCCGTGACGATGTAGCAGGATGTCATTCGCCGGATACCGCCTCTGTGTATCCGGCGTCCTTCAGATCGGCAGCGGTCGACGTGCGCTTGTCCGGCAGCCGCTCCGCCATGTAGCGCCCGGGCGACGTGCCGAGTGCGGTGCGAAACATCGTTACGAAACTGCCGGCGCTCTCGTAGCCGAGATCGTCAGCCACTTGCTGAACGGACGCACCGCTACTCAGCCATTTCACCGCCAGCATCAGGTTGAGTTGCTGCCGCCAGCGACCGAAGCTCATTCCGGTTTGCTCGGTCAGCAGACGCGAGAGCGTTCGCTCGCTGACACCCACGTGCCGCGCCCACGTTTGTATCGTGCCCCGCTCGGCGGGCGTCTCCATGATGGCCTCGGCAATTTTACGAAGGCGCGAATCGGACGGCATCGGCAGATGGAGCTCGCCGATCGGCGCGGCGGCGAGTTCGTCGAGCAGCAGCACCGCCAAGTGCGTCTCCGCACCGCCCTCGGGATAGCGCATGGGAAACGAGGCCGAGCGAATCACCAGTTCGCGTAGCAGCGGCGTCGTCGAGATCGCACAGCACGTCGACGGCAGATGCGATGCGACGGCTGGATCGATGAACGCGACATACACCTCGACCGTGCCCGCCGCCGTCACTTTGTGCAGCACGCTGCCGGGCACCCAGAGCGCACTCTGGGGCGGCACCATCCACAAACTGCCCTCGATTTCGCAGGTGAGCGCGCCGCGCAACAGCAGCATGAACTGCGCCTTCTTGTGCGTGTGAAAGTCCTTCTCATGCCGATGCTCGCCATCGCCGGTGGTCGCGACATCGATACCCGCCGCACCGATCGTCACCACCGGACGCGGGACGAGGTCCGGGTCCTCCCATTCGAAGGGATCGGTCAAAGAGGTCAGCAAAGGCATGGCATGAGCGCTCGGGCGCGGTTTTCAGACGATTGGCAAGAATTCCAAACATATTGGCGGAATTTCCCAATGTCGCCAAGTCCTCGCCTTTTTACCATGCATCCACGGCGAGCGGATTCTCCGTCCGCCATGGCGCATAGGAAGCGAATCATGGATTCATTGAGTGTCGGGCGTGTCGAGCAAACCTTGCAGCGGCTTTTCCTTGAGGCGGCGCAGGCCGATGGCCAACTGATGGCGCAGTTCGACGCCGACTCACCGGCGCACGCGGAGCAAACCCTCGCGGAAGCCGTCGACGAGATGATGGCGGCCGAGCGACGCGATCTGCGTGGCGTGTATCGGGGCTACGCAAAGAATTTTCTCAACGTCACGCCGGCGTACGGCCGATTTCTCTATGAGTGCGCCCGCATTTGCAAAGCGACGCGCATCGTCGAATTCGGCACGTCGATGGGCATCTCGACGATCCATCTGGCGGCGGCGCTTCGCGACATGGGCGGCGGTCATTTGATCGGGACGGAACTTGAGCCGGAGAAAGCAGCACGGGCACGCGCGCATCTCGAAGAAGCGGGGCTTGCCGATCTGGTCGACATCCGTGTTGGCGACGCTCGCGAGACGCTCGCCGATGTGGGCGGAGAGATCGACATGGTGTTGCTCGACGGCGCGTTCAGTCTCTATCTGCCGATACTCAAGTTGCTGGAGCCGCACCTGAAACCCGGCACGCCAATTCTTGCTGAAAACGCTTTCGATCACGACAACGAGTATCTGGCGTACGTCCGCAACCCGGCGAATGGGTATCTCTCGCAACCGATCCCCATCAACGAGGGCCGGGGCAACGAATTTACGGTGGTGACGCGATGAACATGAGAGCTCCCGACGCTGTGCTGCCCCAGCCGGGGCCCGTCAGCCGCGCCCTGATTCGCATGTTTATGAAGCAGGCGCGCATCGTTCACGCGGAAGCGCTCGCCGATGATGTTCGTCTGCTGACGATGGAGAGCCCGGCGTTCCGAGGTGTCGATTGGGTGCCCGGCCAAAAGATTCAACTGACCATGGGCTCGGCCTTTGTCGCGCGAACTTACACCCCGATCGAATGGGATGCCGTGGCGGGCCGAACTCGCATCGTGTCCTATGCGCACGGTAGCGGGCCGGGCAGTACGTGGGTACGTAACGTGATGCCGGGCGACGAGTGCACCGTCTTTGGCCCGCGCGCGTCGCTCGATGTGGGGCGCGTGTCAGGCGCGTGCGTGATGCTCGGCGACGAGACGTCGATTGCGTTGACTTATGCGTTTCGCCAACGCCTTACCGAAAGCGCCGTCAGGTGTTTGCTTGAAGTCGGCGATTTGGTGGATACGCACGAAGTGCTGGGGCGGCTGGGGCTCGATGGCGTTGAATTGTTCAGTCGTTCGGCGAGCGATGAACATCTCGAAGACATGGCGAGTCGGTTGTCGGCGCCTGCGATGGCGGGGGCGACGTTTGTCCTGACGGGCAAGGCGTCCTCGATTCAGCGCTGGCGCCGGGAACTGAGCGCACTCGGCGTGCCGGCCGCGAGAATCATGGCCAAAGCGTATTGGGCGCCCGGCAAGACGGGGATGGACTGAGTCGGTGTTTCTCTCGAACAGCGGCGTGGAACGGCGGCCGTGATGCCGGTGTTCCCCGTCGTTGCTGGCCGGGGGCTTGATGTCGCGTGCGAGAGCATTCCGTTTTCGTCGTGATAGGATCGCTTCATCCACGTGAACGTAGTCGTGGCATTTATCCGATCCGGGCTCGCCATTGGGCGAACACATCAGGAGGCCAGTATGTCTGCCGAGCAGAAGACGTCGCATCGCGGGTTCACCATCATCACCGTTCTCGAGCGGCTCTCTAAAGGCCGCGCGCGACTCTCCGCCAAAGTGCTGGCGAATGACGAAGGCCACAAGCAGCGGCTCGGCGGCAAGAAGCTGCTGCAAGCCAAGCGCTGGTTCGATCATTTCGCCGACGATCTGGCAGACCCCGTCATCGCCGGCCTCAAGCACACCATCGACCTCGAACTGGCTGCAGCAGCACGTACGGCCGCCGCGAAAGCGAAGGTATCGGCCGATACCGCCAAGCCGGCAAAACCTGCCAAGGCGGCTAAGCTTGCTAAGCCTGCTAAGCCCACCAAGGCCATCAAAGCCACTAAGTCCGTAAAACCCGCGAAGCCCGCCAAAGCGGCGACGCCAGCCAAATCCGCTAAACCCGCGAAAGCGACTAAGCCGGCTAAACCCGCCAAGCCGACGTCCCCCCAATCCGGCAAGCTGAGTAAAGTCGTCAAGCCGGCCAAGCAGGCACCGGTCGGCACACCCGCGGCAAAACCCTTGAAAACGGTCCCGGCGAGCGGCGCGGCCTGAGAACGGCCGCGTTGACGTCAGGGCGTTCGACAACCTGCAACGCGCAGGAAATGTAGTTCGCAACGCCATCTGATACTGCTGAAAAAATACGGCGCGTGCCTCATGGGCAACGCGCCGTTTTCTTTTTGTGTGCCCCCGGCATCGAGTGAGTCGCGGGGAAATTTGCATCACGTCACACCGTTTCATTCTGCTACTCGAATAGCGAATATCACGCTCACCGAAGCAATGCGAACGTGGCTGCATATGTTGCGAATTACGAGTGTTGCAATCGCACCACTGCTGTGCGAAATGGCCATTTCTCGTGTCAGAATGCACCCGCTTACGAATGACCGGCGGTGCTTTTCCCTCATAAGGAAAGCACCGCTGATCATTTGGTGAGTACTCCATTGCATATGCGGTTGCAGCAATCCGTGTCACGGGGCACGTGGCAGCCGGCATCGTCTGGAGAGATCCGCTCAGCGGACAAGAATTCAAAAAATCACTACCAAAGAGGATAAGAATGAAGCGCATCCAACGTACCGCACTGGCCCTCGCCAGCTTCGCAGTGGCCGCTCCGGCCATGGCTCAAAGCAATGTGACGCTCTACGGCGTGATCGACGCTGGCATTGGCTATGTGAATAACGTTGCCTCCGGCCTGAACGCCAAGGGGGCCCACAACATCCAGGCCGTGAGCGGTATCGGCCAAGGCAACCGTTGGGGCCTGAAGGGCTCGGAAGATCTGGGTAGCGGCCTGAAGGCCGTGTTCGTGTTGGAAAACGGCTTCGCCCTGACCAACGGCACGATGTCGCAGAACGGCCGCATGTTCGGTCGTCAGGCCTACGTCGGCCTGCAAAGCGCACAAGCCGGTACGGTCACGATCGGTCGTCAATACGACTCCGTGGTCGACTTCGTGAGCCCGCTCACGTCGGCCAAGCAGTGGGCCACGCAGTACGGCGCACACGTCGGCGATATCGACAACTTGTACAACTCGTTCCGCGTGAACAACTCGGTCAAGTACACGAGCGTGAACTACAACGGGTTCTCGTTCGGCGCACTGTACGGCTTCAGCAATCAACCGAACACCGGTAACGGCACGGGCTTCTCGAACAATAACGCATGGAGCGTTGGCGCTTCGTACGCCAACGGCCCGTTGATGGCTGCCGCCGGCTACATGCATCTGGCCGGCCCGGGCGCAGCTAACGCCAACGGCGCTGTGACCAACGACTACTCGAGCGCCACCGACATCTTCTACACGAGCGCCGTCGACAAGCACGACATCGCCGCCGCCGGTGTGTCGTACCAGATTCAGGCCGCCACGATCGGCTTCGTGTACAGCTACGCGAAGATCAACTACGTCAATCAGTCGTCGATTCGCGTGAACACGTTCGAACTGAACGGCAAGTACCAGATCACCCCGAACCTGCTGGGCGGTCTGGCATTCGTCTACAGCGACGGCAGCGTGAGCGGTGCGACGGCCCTGTCGGGTATCACCAAGGGCACGAAGCCGCGCTGGTTCCAAGTCAACGCCGGTGGCGTGTACGCCTTCAGCAAGCGCACGGAATCGTACCTGACGGGCGTCTATCAACGCGCCACGGGTGACGCGATTGTGGCAGCGATCGACAACGTGGGCGGCCCGACGGGCACCGGCGCACAGTCGCAAATCGCCGTGATCGCTGGCCTGCGTCACAAGTTCTAAGTATTGCGGGTCGACGGCCGACGGCCTCGACCCGATCCCGGGGCAGCGGAGAGGCGGGGAGGCGCGGTGCGATGGTGCAATTTCGCGCTGATTTCCCGCGTCTTTCCTGCTTTTCCCGGTCCAAACGGGCTCCGCAGCTGACCGCGGAGCCCGTTTGCCTCGCTGGGACTGCAAATCGTGTGCAATTCACGCGCTTTGTGTGTATAATCCCGACCTTGTCCAAAACTTGGGCATCGCGGGGGAATTGTGCTCAGTGACGAACGAAGAGCGCGGTTTCACCATCAGTCAACCCATTCAGCCAGTCTGGAAGGCGGGATGTACGCTTCGGGGCCAGCGTAAAAGCGCAGGTAGCGAGAGCGGACATTAAAAGCCAATCGGGAGATCGCCGAGGAGGTGAGTCGCGGTCCCGCCAGATGTGGTGTAGTGCAGTCCGTGGCAAGTCCGTTCGTCGCGCCTGGCAGGAGGAATCTCCGGCAGGGCGGTGAAGGGTATCTTTGCGCGGTAGTTAATATTCCGGCTTTCTGAGCCGATTCACTATACGAGTTATTGCATGACCAAGATCGTTATCAAAGACGGTGAACCCGTTGAAGTCGCACTGCGTCGTTTCCGCCGCGCCATCGATGGCACGGGCCTGATCAAGGAAGTTAAGGCACGTGCGGCTTACGAAAAGCCGACGGCTGAGCGCAAGCGCAAGAAGGCTGCTGCCGTGGCCCGTCTGCGTAAGCGTCTGCGCAGCCAGACCCTGAAGAAGAAGATGTACTAAGCATGCCGTTGCGCCACCATGGCGCAATGATTTGCGAAGTCGAGAAAACCCGCCGAGAGGCGGGTTTTTTCATGGGCGGGCCCCGGCCGCGGTTTGCTACACTCTCGACCACAGCGCCCAGCAATGCCCAATACCCATCAAGCGCGATATTTCCCCACGATTCCGATATGAAAACGTTGACTCACGAAGCGCTCGACGCGCTGACCCAGCAAGCCGAGCAGTCGCCGCGTCTGCGCATGAACCAGAATCTGCACGACGCGCTGGACGATCCGATTCAGCGTCTGGCGATTGCCATGGAACCGGCGACCTACATTCGTCCGCACCTGCATCGTCACACTTGGGAGTTGCTCACCGCGTTGCGTGGCCGTTTTGTGGTGTTGACGTTCGACGAGGCCGGTGTGGTGACGGATCGCAAGGTGCTTGGTGAAGACACGCTGGTCATTGAGTCACCGGTCAACGTGCATCACACGGTGCTCTCGCTCGACCCGGGCGCTGTCATCTTCGAAGCGAAGCATGGCCCGTATCGCCCGTTTGTCGAAGCCGATTACGCGAGCTGGTCGGCCCCGGCAGATACGCCGGAAGCCGCTGCATTCATGGCGTGGGTGAAGACGGCACAGGTTGGGGATCGCTGGGCTGCGTGAGCGGCAGCCGGTTGATTTCCCGACTGGGCTAATCTGCCGGAAATGCCGGCAAACCTCCGATGGTTTGCCGGATCAGCGGGTCCAGCCCTGAAATTCGGCGGCGAGCGAGTGCAAGGCTTGCGCCGCCGCCTCGACCGCATCGCGCCAGTCGTTCTCGACATTCCCCGACAGTGCGCCGAAGCGCCGCATCTGTGAGTACCCGGCGACCGAGGACTGAGCCGAAGCATCCACGTGCCAGACCGGCACCCCTAGCCCCCCGGCGAGGTGGGTGCGGGCAACATCCAGAGAAATCACGAGATCCAGATTGTCGATGAGCGCGGCTTCGTCCGCGAGATCGTCGCAGTCGGCGCGCCAATCGATCCAGTCGACGCGCGACGGCGGCGTTGCGTCCGTGGTCGCGTGACCGTGGGTGCCAAGCGGTACCCACGAAACGCCGGGCACGGCGAGCAGGGGAATCAGTGGTGTCAGCGCGGTCAGCCGCGCGAGTCCGGCGAGTTCCGTTGACCGATCAGCCATGGGCACGTTGGCGAGCGGGCGGCCACGAGCCGCCGTGTCGTCTGGCGCGGGTGCCGCGCCCGGACGTTGACCGCCAGCGGTGATGCCGGGCCACGCAATCCCGACGCAAAGCCCGTGTTGCGCCGATGCGGCCAGCCGGTCGCGCCAATGACGCGCAGACGTAGCGGCGACGCGCAGATGGGGCATGCCGGCGTGTGCGGCGGCCGCGTGCGGGCCGAGGGTCCGGGCCAGCGCGCCCAGCGCGCAGCGAAGATCCCAGTCGGAGACATCGCGCGGCATGCGCGAGAGCACCACCACACGATCTCCCAGCGACCATTCCACGAGTCGTCGCACGTTGGCAGGGCCAACGAATCCCACCTTGCCGAATCGCGCCGCGGCTGTCTCCAGATGACGCAGTTGACCCACGATGTCGCCCTCGTGCCCGCTGCCGATCACGATCAGGTGCTGATGCAACGTGTCGCCCCCGCCGGTCCACGTCGGCAACGGGCAATCGGGATGCGGACTCAATGCCGCGCCGACTTGCGCCCAGGCATGGGCGATGGCTTCGGTGGTGTCAGGGAGCGAGGTGTCGCCCGAGGCTGGCGGGCAGGGCGTGGGCGTGCGTGAGGAAGGCTTCGTCATGCGAATCCCGGCATCGAGAATGGGCAATGCGGCGAAGAGACCGCGCCGGGCGCCCGATAGGGGCCTAGGGCGGCAACGTGCGCCTGCGCAAGGTCTGGCAGGCTCGTGAGAAATGATAGGGGAGGGGGCGGCCGGCAGCGGTGTGTGGCTTTTGCCACCGGGCCGGATTCGTTTGCCGGCGGGCAAAATATTTGTCGCCGGACGACGTCGGGGAAGACGTCATCCGGCGCTTAATACCCGATACAGCCCGATAGCTGTCCGATGCCAACGCGGCGGTTGGCGCTCGGTTGAAATTACTGCGATTGCGCTTGCGACGTCGTCTTCTTCTTTTTCACGACTTTCTTCGGTGCGGGCGCATCGTCGCCCTGAACCGTCAGTTGGCCGCCCGTGCCCAGACCACCGGCAACGTTCTGTTGCTTATAGTTCTTCACGGCGCGCACGACGTTGTTGTACGAGTCGGTGAACGCTGCGACGATGACCTTGCCTTCCGCCGTGTTCGAATAGCCGCCCAGCGAGCCGCCGGCCGAGCTGCCGATGATGCGGCCGAGTGCGCCGAAGTCCATGCTGCTGGCGCTGCCTTCTGCGGCGGCGATCTGCACGCTGGAGCGATTGTCGATGACGGTCAGCAGCGTGCTGGCTTCCTTCGAGTTCATGCTGCCGGCGAGCGCGCCGATGGCGGCGCCGATACCGCCCGGCAGAAGGCCGGCGACGCTGGCGCCGGCACCGCCTGCGTTGTTGTTGGTGAACGTGATCGACGGGCTGATGGCGTAATCGGCGGCGACCATCTTGCCCTTGCCGAAGTTCGACTTGTTACGCAGTTCGCCCGAATCCTGAAGGGCGCGCTCGCCCATGATGGTGTTCATGCCGCGGCCGCGATCGACCACGACGAAGCAGTTCGACTGTTGCACCAGGAGCTTGAGCACGGGCACCGTGGAGCCCAGCTTGTATTGACCGGTCAGCACGCCGTACCACGGGGCGGTGGTGTCTTCGATGACGGCGATCGTGCCGAGCGGGCGGTCGCACTTTTCGAGCTGCTGATTGGCGTTTTCCGAGTTCGCGCCGCCAGCCGAGCCAGTGGCAGCCGTCTTCGCGCTGCTGCTGCCCATGTTCATGGTGGAGCAACCCGCCGTGATGCCTGCTGCGAGAAGCAGGGCGGTGACTTTTACGAGTTGGTGTGCCATTTTCCTAGTTCTTTAGAATGTTGTTCTGGAAGATGGGCAGCGTTGCCGGGTTCGATGAAATGTCGAGCCGGCCGAGTCGGTGTCGCTGCCGCATGCCAGGAGTCCGAAAAGCGGGAGAGATCAGTATTGATAAGCGATCTACGCTAGGACTCCTACGCTGAAATGCTCCGTAAGAACATCCCGCGCCGCATGCTAGCACGTCGGAAATGGGTGGCAATCCTATCAAAAATCACGGGGATTACGAATGGATTAGGGCACTGAATCCCTGCGTATTAGGAAAGGATTAGGGGTTATCCATACGTATGTTAACTATCTTCCGGCAACGCCAATGGCGGCGGGGGTTTGCGAGTCGTCTGTGTGACGTTATTATTACGGCGATGCATATATCGGTGAGGTTGCCCGGGCATGCATCGTTGGAAATTTCGATAGTTCGCCAAGTCGTTGCGAACGTGCGATCAGACGGCCATTAAGGTTGCGATGAAGTCAAAGGAGTGCGGTTCAAATCGCACCCAGGTCCTCCGGGGGTTATTGGTAAAACTGTAATCAGGAGAACGACGCAATGGCAGCAAGCATGAATGGCGCGATCGCATTGGCGGGGATGGCAGGGGTTCTGACGATGGCTTTCGGCGCGGTGCCGGCCCATGCCGCGGGGGGTATCTGTAATGGCCGTTCCGCGATCATTACGGCGTGGCCATGCACGGAGAATGGCAAGTCGGGGACGTGTCTGCTGTGGGGCAGCGACAAAGTGCGCGCAGGTGCGTGGACAGACAAGGGCGCTTATGTGCTGGAGGGCCCGGACCTGAGTGCGAAGAGCGTCAGCTATCAGGAAGCGTGCGGGACGGGGCGTTGTGCGCGACCCGAAATGGCCGGATGCGCCGAGCCCGTGGATGCGGGAAGTCCGAAAACGCAGGCGTACCGGACGTTGAGCAACTAGTGCTTGGTCCCCCCGACAGGAATCGAACCTGTATCTAGCGCTTAGGAGGCACTCGTTCTATCCATTGAACTACAGGGAGGGCGCGAGGACTGCCGATACGTGATCGTGGGTCTCGCGAGCGCAAGAGTATATCAAAAAGCCATTTCCGGGCGCGGCGACATTTCACAGCCCGGGATTCCGTCTAGGCGAGGCGCGCTCGGGTTGCCTCGTCGATTTGTTCTCGCACGGCCCGCAGCAGTGGAATCGCATCCGTGTATTGCCGTCCGTAGGACAGATTGAACGCGTAATCGAAGTCCGGCGGGTTAAGGCCCTGCGTGTGTTGCAGCAGGGTTTCGAGCTTGTCGAGCGCTTTCACTGCCCGCGCTTCGGGCGTCGCGGCTTGTGCGTACTCCTCCCGCCAGCCGACGATTTGCGCGCGCATCGAGGCGTCTAGCGGTTCGCATATCTTCAACAGGTCGCGTCGCTCGATGTCGTCCTTGCCACCGCCCGCCAGTTGTTCCGGCGCGGGCACATCGCCGCCCAACGCCTCGCCAAGATCGTGCACAAGGCATAACGCCAGCACCTTCGTGCTGTCGACGTCGCCCAACTGATCCATGAACAACATCGCCATCAGACTGAGCCGCCAACTGTGCTCGGCGGTGCTTTCCCGGCGCCCGGACGACGTGTAACCACTTCTGAGCACGTCCTTCAGCCGCTCGCATGTGCGCAGGAAATTCAACCTGCCTTCGATCTGTTCGTGCGTCATGTGCGACATGTGAATCGCCTCCTGTGCCTATCTATGCCATTTCAACGCATCAGCATAGTTCGGGGCCCTCTTCGCCGCTACGCATAAATTATGCGTGGCAGAGGCCGTCAATCCCGACATCGGTCACCGCGTCTGCAATGTCTCGACCAGACGCGCGACGGTGCCGTCGGAGAGTGTCAGGCGTGTCCAGCGACAACGGCTTTCGCGAATCGGTATCGCCAACGAGTCGTTGCTGCCGGTATCGAACTCGATCGACGGCGTGCGTTGCTCATACCATCCCGCGTCACGCAACGAGGCTTCGCGCGTCACGATCGCCTCGGTGGCGAAGGGCCACAATGACACCCCCATCAATGCCGGCAGCGGCTGCGAAAACTCCGCCGCGCGTGATGCGGAACACGCGAGCAGACGATGCGTGTGATCGCACACGAGATGCACGGCGCGCGCGTCGTGCGTCACCAGACGCTGTAACGCATGATCGGCCGCCGAGTCGAGTCGCGCTGCAAACAGCGCTTCGATACGTGCGAGCGCATCGCCTGTGATCGGCAGCGTGCCCGCCTCCCAGCGCGATATCGTCGATTGCGACACGCCGAGCCACTCGGCCGCATGCGCCTGCTTGATCCGGCGTAGGACGCGCCACCGCCGCAACGTCGCGCCGGGCGTTGCGATGACGGGTGGATTCATGCGATTTGCCATATGGATTCTCCTGCAACGCAGATTCGTGTCAGACGATGCCAGTCTCACGCAGTGCCGCAATCTTCGCTTCGTCGAAGCCCAGACGTTCACGCAGGATGTCGTCGCTGTGCTGCCCGAGCGTGGGCGGTGCGGTGCGTGCGACCGGCGGGGTTTCGCTCATCTTCATCGGGCTGGCCACGAGGCGCGCCACACCGCCCGACGGGTGCGGCAATTCGATGGCCATTTCCCGTGCGACCACCTGCGGGTGGGCAAACACTTCCGGCAGCGTATTGATCGGCCCGCACGGCACGCCTGCGGCTTCGAGCTTATCGATCCACGCGTCTTTGCCGAACTTGCGAACCATCTCGGCGAGCATCGGCACGAGCACTTCACGATGGCGCACGCGCGACGGGTTGGTGGCAAAGCGTGCGTCGTCGGCGAGCGCCGCTTCGCCGCCGGCTTCCACGAACTTGCGGAACTGGCCGTCGTTGCCCACGGCGACGATGATCCAACCGTCGTCGCCCGTCTGGAACGTCTGATACGGCACGATGTTCGGATGCGCGTTGCCCCAGCGTACCGGCGCCTTTTCGCTGGCGAGGTAGTTGGTGTTCATATTGGCGAGCATGGCGACCTGCGTGTCGAGCAGCGCCATGTCGATGTACTGGCCCACGCCGGTGCGGTCGCGATGGGTGAGGGCGGCCATGATGGCCAGACTCGCGTACATGCCGGTCATCAGGTCGGCAATCGCCACGCCGGCCTTCTGCGGGCCGCCGCCGGGCAGGCCGTCACGCTCGCCTGTGATGCTCATGAAGCCGCCAATCCCCTGAATGATGAAGTCGTAGCCGGCGCGTGTGGCGTGCGGCCCGTTCTGACCGAAGCCCGTGACCGAGCAGTAGACGAGATCGGGTTTGACCGCTTTGAGCGAGGCGTAGTCCAGACCGTACTTTGCGAGTTGGCCGACCTTGTAGTTCTCGACGACGACATCGCTTTGCGCAGCGAGCGCGCGGACGATGGCCTGCCCCTCGGGGCGCGAGATATCCAGCGTGAGCGAGCGTTTGTTGCGGTTTGCCGCGAGGTAGTAGGCGGCCTCGGCGGTATCGCGGCCGTCGGCATCGCGCTGGTAGGGCGGCCCCCAGCTGCGCGTGTCGTCGCCCACGCCGGGACGCTCGACCTTGATCACGTCTGCGCCCAGATCGGCCAGATTCTGCGTGGCCCACGGACCGGCCAGCACACGTGAAAGGTCCAGCACCCGGATATGACTCAGCGCGCCCATCGTTATCTCTCTCCTCGATCGCTTCGGACAGTGACGGCGTTGCACGTCATGTGCGAAACATTGTTTTGCAATGCGGAACTTATGGCGAAGAGTCTATGGCGGAGTTCCGGCGTCTGACCAGCGCCGTTTCGCACTGCGGTTGGCGCGCCGACGCTGTGTGGGTGCCGATTTCCCGTATAATCAAAAGTTTGCAAAATATCCCGCCAGGCGCAGCCAGCCCGGCCCCCACGCTCTCAAGCACGCTATGAAAGTCGCAGACATTCGGGAAAAATTTCTTAACTTCTTCGAGTCGAAGGGCCACACGATCGTGCGCTCGTCGAGCCTCGTGCCGTCCAATGACCCCACGCTGCTGTTCACGAACTCCGGCATGGTGCAGTTCAAGGACGTCTTCCTCGGGCTTGAGACGCGCCCCTACAAGCGAGCGACCACGGCACAGCGCAGCGTGCGCGCCGGCGGCAAGCACAACGATCTGGAGAACGTGGGCTACACCGCCCGTCACCATACGTTCTTCGAGATGCTGGGCAACTTCTCGTTCGGCGACTACTTCAAGCGCGAAGCGATCCAGTACGCGTGGGAATTGCTGACCACGGTCTACCAGCTCCCCAAGGACAAGCTCTGGGTCACCGTCTATCAGGAAGACGACGAAGCCTACGACATCTGGGCGAAGGAAGTCGGCGTGCCGACCGAGCGCATCATCCGCATCGGCGACAACAAGGGCGCGCGCTACGCGTCGGACAACTTCTGGCAGATGGCCGACACCGGCCCGTGCGGTCCGTGCTCGGAAATCTTCTTCGACCACGGTGCCGATGTGTGGGGTGGCCCGCCGGGATCGCCGGAAGAAGACGGCGACCGCTACATCGAGATCTGGAATCTCGTGTTCATGCAGTTCAACCGCGACGAGCAGGGCAATATGACGCCGCTGCCCAAGCCGTGCGTTGACACCGGCATGGGGCTGGAGCGCATCGCCGCTGTGCTGCAACACGTGCACAGCAACTACGAAATCGATCTGTTCCAGCACCTGATCAAGGCCGCTGGCCGCGAGACCGGCGTGACCGACCTGAGCGCCAACTCGCTCAAGGTGATCGCCGATCACATTCGCGCGTGCTCGTTCCTGATCGTCGACGGCGTGATTCCGGGCAACGAAGGCCGCGGCTACGTGCTGCGCCGTATCATCCGCCGCGCGATCCGCCACGGCTACAAGCTCGGCCGCAAGCAACCGTTCTTCTACAAGCTGGTGCCGGATCTGGTGGCCGAGATGGGCGTGGCCTATCCGGAACTCGCGCAGGCGCAGCAGCGCGTGACCGACGTGCTCAAGCAGGAAGAAGAGCGCTTTGGCGAAACCATCGAGAACGGCATGGAGATTCTCGAGGGCGCGCTGGCCGATCTGGCCAAGCGCGGCGTGACGACGCTCGACGGCGAACTCGCATTCAAGCTGCACGACACGTATGGCTTCCCGCTCGATCTGACGGCAGACGTCTGCCGCGAGCGCAGCATCTCGGTCGACGAGGCCGCATTCGACGCCGCCATGGCGCGCCAGCGCGAGCAGGCCCGTGCGGCCGGCAAGTTCAAGATGGCCACGGCGCTGGAGTACGACGGCGACAAGACGCGCTTCCAAGGTTACGACCGCCTCGCCCTCGAAGGCGCGAAGGTCACGGCGCTGTATGTCGACGGCACGAGCGTGACGTCGCTCAAGGCCGGCCAGCAGGGCATCGTGGTGCTCGATACCACGCCGTTCTACGCCGAGTCGGGCGGTCAGGTGGGCGATCAAGGGTTGATCACCACGGCCGGTGCACGTTTCGGAGTGTCTGACACGCAGAAGATTCAGGCCGACGTGTTCGGTCACTATGGCAAGCTCGAATCGGGCGAGTTGAAGGTGGGCGAGACGGTGACGGCGCAAGTCGACGCCGTGCGCCGCGCGCGCACCGTGCGCAACCACTCGGCGACTCACCTGATGCACAAGGCCCTGCGTGAAGTGCTCGGCGGCCACGTGCAGCAGAAGGGCTCGCTGGTCGACGCCGACAAGACGCGTTTCGACTTCGCCCATAACGCAGCGATGACCGCCGACGACATTCGTCGCGTGGAAGACATCGTCAACGCGGAAGTGCTGGCCAATGCGCCGGTGCAGGCTGCGCTGATGTCGTTCGACGACGCGGTCAAGGGCGGGGCGATGGCCCTGTTCGGCGAGAAGTACGGCGACGAAGTGCGCGTGCTCGACATCGGTTCGTCGCGCGAACTGTGCGGTGGTACGCACGTGGCGCGTACGGGCGATATCGGCCTGTTCAAGATCGTGATGGAAGGCGGTGTTGCTGCCGGTATCCGCCGCGTGGAAGCGATCACCGGCGACAACTCGGTGCGCTTCGTGCAGAAGCTCGACGATCAGGTGAATGAAGCCGCTGCGGCACTCAAGACGCAGCCGGCCGAACTGACGCCGCGTATCGCGCAGGTGCAGGAACAGGTGAAGTCGCTCGAGAAGGAACTCGCCGCGCTCAAGTCGAAGCTTGCTTCGAGCCAAGGCGACGAACTGGTCGAGCAGGCGGTGGACGTCAATGGCCTGAAGGTGCTGGCCGCGCAACTCGAAGGCGCTGACGCCAAGACGCTGCGCGAGACGATGGACAAGCTCAAGGACAAGCTCAAGAGCGCAGCCATCGTGCTGGCTGCCGTCGAAGGCGGGAAGGTCAGCCTGATCGCGGGCGTGACGGCGGATGCCACGGGCAAGGTCAAGGCGGGCGAGCTGGTCAACTTTGTGGCCCAGCAGGTGGGCGGCAAGGGCGGTGGCCGTCCCGACATGGCACAGGCGGGCGGTACCGACCCGTCGCAACTGCCGCAGGCGCTTGCCGGCGTGCAGGGCTGGGTGGCCGGCAAGCTGTAATGCCGGTGTGACATCGAGGCGTGCGGCGGCGCTGGCAGTACAGTTGCCGCCACGTACGCCCCGGCTGTCATTCGCCCGGCAGGTGGTTTTCGCAAACGCGCGCTTCGGCGCGCGTTTTGCATGGGGGTGTCGATTGCACAGCAATTGCATATCGAGTGCATATCGATTGCCCCTGATGGCTTAGGGGAACAATCGCTTCCCGTGATGTTTTCCATGTAAAGTATTCGGCACGATAGTGGGCATCGATGTGAGCGGATAGCGCTGACTGAGCCTGCGTGCACCGATTCGCGCTTTTCGGACTGCACATCTTCCGAGCCCCCTGATACGCCCGTTCGCGGGTTAGCCAACGCCATGTCAGCCACACTCGCCGATTCCGCCCGACCTGCCTCGTCGCATCAACCGTCGCCGGAACGCGCGGCTTGGCGCATCGCGCTGTCATGCATGCTCGCGTTGTCGATCGCGATGGGCATCGGCCGCTTTGCCTTCACGCCGATGCTGCCGCTCATGCTGCACGAGCACCTCGTCGACATTCAGCACGGCAGTTGGCTCGCATCGCTCAATTACGCCGGCTATTTCATCGGCGCACTCTCGTGCATGTGGCTGCGCTTCACGCCGACGTTCCTGATTCGTTTTGCCCTTGCGGCCACGGTCGTGCTCACACTCGCCATGGGGCTGCTGGAATCGTTTGTGGTGTGGGCGATCGTGCGCACACTGGCGGGTGTGATGAGCGCGTGGGCGATGGTGTTCTCGGCAGGCTGGGGCTTCCGCAAGCTGGGCGAGTTGCGCATGCCGAGCTTGGGCGGGGTGATCTTCGCGGGGCCGGGGGCGGGCATCGTGGTGACCGGCTTGCTGGCGAATGTGAACAGCGCATTCGGCTGGCCCGCACGCGGTGGATGGTTGCTGTGCGGTGTGCTCGCGCTGGTGTTACTGGCGGTGATCTGGCGCACGTTTGTCGCCGATGCGCCCGCCGCCACCAAGCCGGAGGGCGATGCCGCCGCTCACGCAGCGCCGCATGCCGTGAATCACGGCAGTGGCGAGAACGTGATTCCGATCACGGTGTTCTACAGCTTTGCCGGGTTCGGCTACATCATTACCGCGACCTTCCTGCCGGTGATTGCGCGTCACGCGCTGCCCGGTTCGCCGTGGCCCGATCTGTTTTTCCCGCTGCTCGGATTGATGGTGATCCCCGGGGCGATTATCGGCGCGCGTGCGCCTGTGTCGTGGGATAACCGTCTGTTGCTCGCCGCCTGCTACGTCATGCAGGGGCTGGGCGTGGGCATCGGGATCGTCTTGCCGAACGTGGTGGGCTTCGCGTTGGGCAGCGTGCTCGTGGGCCTGCCGTTCACGGCGATCACGGTCTATACCGTGCGCGAATGCCGCCGGCTGCGTGGGGACAATGCCAATGGTCTGATCGGACTCGTGACGGCATCCTACGGCATCGGGCAGATCGTCGGGCCGCTGGTGGCGGCACCGCTGGTCGAGACGACCGGCAGCTTCACGGCAGCGCTGTTGTGCGCGACCGCCGTGCTCGCGCTCGGCGCCGTCGGCTTCGTCTGGGACTGGCGGCGCTCGCTCGAACGCGCCCCCTGAGTTCGCTCTTGAGTCCGCCTCTTGAGCGGCGCATCCCTCTTTGTGCAGGAGCATTTCACATGGCTTTTACATTGCAGGCGGGCCGCAAGGCCGCCACGGGCATGAGCGACGCCGAGCAGCGCATGCGTGTCGACCTCGCGGCATGCTACCGGCTCGTGGCGATGCACGGCTGGGACGATCTCATCTACACCCATATCTCGGCCATGGTGCCCGGCGAGCCCGGGCATTTTCTGATCAATCCGTTCGGACTGGCGTTCGATGAAGTGACGGCGTCGAATCTCGTGAAGATCACGATGGACGGCGAGATTGTCGGCGACAGCGAGCATCCCGTAAATGTCACCGGCTTTGCGCTGCACGGCGCGGTGCATGCGGCGCGCCCGGATGCGGTTTGCGTCATGCATCTGCACAACACGGCGGGCATCGCGGTCTCGATTCAGCCGCACGGCCTGCTGCCGATCTCGCAGCACGCGCTGCGTTTTCATGAGCGGATCGGCTATCACGACTACGAGGGTCTGGCGTTTTCGCCGTCGGAGGGCGAGCGTCTGGTGGCATCGCTCGGGGCGTATCCGGCGATGCTGCTGCGCAATCACGGCACGCTCACGGTCGGGCGCACGGTCGCGGAGGCGTTCGTATTGATGGCCACCCTGATCAAAGCCTGCGAGATTCAGTTGCAGGCGCTCGTGGGTGGTGCGCCGCCCTATTTGCCGAGCGCCGCGGTGCAGGACAAGACGGCCGTGCAGCTCGAAGACGGCGGTGCCATCGAAGGCGAGATGGAGTGGCCCGCATTGCTGCGCAAACTCGATAGAATGGACAGCTCGTTTCGAGACTGATGGCAACGTATTGCTGCGGTTGCAGCGAGTCGCCTCGGATCTGAGCGAGTCACGACAACAACATCAGGAGAGAGATAGCAATGCCTACGTTTCACGTCGAGTTGTTCGAAGGCCGTACGGTCGATCAAAAGCGCGCATTCGTGAAGGCCGTGACCGCCGCCGCGGTCGAGACCCTCGGTTGCTCGCCGGAATCGGTCGACATCATCATTACCGACACCAAACGCGAGAACTGGGCCACGGGCGGCACGCTCTGGTCGGACCCGCGTCCCGAGTAAGCCGGCCGTAGCGCCCAAGGTCGGGGGTCGACCGGCGATCCCCGTTGTATTGAAGAGGTCGTCATGTCGCAACACCCCGCCAATTCCACGAATTCCTCACTTTCCGCCAGCGCCGCAACGCCTGCCGCAGCGCACGCTACCCACGCATCGCAGGACGTGCCGCAGCACTTCGCCTCGGATAACTACGCGGGCATCTGCCCAGAGGCGCTGCACTATCTCACCGAAGCCAACGCCAGCGGTCACGAAGTGGCCTACGGCGACGACACGTGGACGCAACGCGTCTGCGACGGTGTGCGCACGCTGTTCGATACCGATTGCGAGGTGTTCTTCGTCTTCAACGGCACAGCAGCCAATTCACTGGCGCTGGCATCGCTCTCGCAGTCGTATCACTCGGTCATCTGCCATGAACTGGCGCACGTCGAGACGGATGAGTGCGGGGGCCCGGAATTCTTCTCCAACGGCGCCAAGCTGCTGACGGCGCGCGGGCGCGAGAACGACGGCAAGCTCACGCCGGAAGCGGTCGAGTCGGTGATCAACCGGCGCTCGGATATTCACTTCCCGAAGCCCAAGGTGGTCACGCTCACGCAGGCTACGGAAGTCGGCACGGTGTATTCGGTCGATGAAGTCAAAGCGATTGCAGCGGTCGCGAAGCGGCGCAACCTGCGCGTGCATATGGACGGTGCGCGGTTCGCGAATGCTGTCGCAACGCTGGGCTGCCATCCGGGCGATGTGACATGGCGCGCCGGGGTCGACGTGCTGTGCTTTGGCGGTACCAAGAACGGGTTGCCGGTCGGCGAAGCGGTGGTGTTCTTCAACCGCGCGCTGGCGGAAGATTTCGCCTATCGGGTGAAACAGGCCGGTCAGTTGGCGTCGAAGATGCGCTTTATTTCCGCGCCGTGGCTGGGCATGCTCGAAAACGATGTCTGGTTGCGCAACGCGCGGCACGCGAACGCGATGGCGCAGTTGCTCGCCGAGCGCATTCGCGACGTGCCGGGCGTCTCGATCATGTTCGAGACGCAGGCCAACGCGGTGTTTGCCGAGCTGCCGCTGCACGTGATCGAAGCGCTGCGCGCCAAGAGGTGGAAGTTCTACACGTTCATCGGTGCAGGCGGTTGCCGCTTCATGTGCGCATGGGATACGCGTGCGGAGACGGTCGAGCGTTTGGCGGCCGATATTCGGGCGCTGAGTGCGACGAGATAACTGCGGCGAGATAACTGCGGCGGGATAGCTGCTGAGGGATAGCTGCTGAGGGATAACCGGGAAAGGCGGCTGGACCGGGGTGTGCGCCCCGGCCCGGTTGTTCAAGCCTTCGGTGTCGCCGGCGTCGCGGGCATCTCCGGCGTGAGAAACCGGTGCGCGAGCGTGTGATAGAACGATGGCGAGAACGCCTTCGAGACTTGCGTGGCGAGCAACGCAACGGCCATCAGCGGGATGACCATCTGGTGGCCGTCGATCATCTCCATGACGATCACGAACGACGTGATCGGCGATTGCGTCACTGCCGCCAGATAACCCACCATGCACAGCGCAGCCATCGCGGGCAATGGCACCACCGCCGTGACGTGCGACATCACGTTGCCCAGTCCCGCGCCGATCGCGAGCGACGGGGCAAAGATACCGCCCGGAATTCCCGACAGATACGACACCGACAACGCGCCGAATTTCAGCAGCGCGTAGAGCGGCGAGAGCGCTTCGTGCGATTCGAGCAGCCCGCGTGCTTCGGCATAGCCGCTGCCGAACGTGGTGCCGCCGGAGACGATGCCGATCACGGCGATCACGACGCCGCACAGGAAGGCAAATCGCACCGGATGCGCGCGGCGCATGCCGACCAGCGACGCAGGCATCCAGCGAGGCACGTTGAGCATCAGCCAGCAGAACGCGCCGCCTGCAACACCGGTCAGCAGGCTCGCACCGATCAGCACCGGGATCAGCGTCCAATGGAATTCGCTGATCGCCTTGATTTGGCCGAAATAGAGATAGTTGCCCTGCAAGCCCAGCGCCACCACCCCGGAGAAGATGATCGCGGTGATCAACGTGCCGCTGTTGCGCGCGACAAAACTGCGGCTCAATTCCTCGATGGCGAAGACCACCCCGGCGAGCGGCGTGTTGAAGGCTGCCGCGAGCCCGGCCGCCGCGCCTGCCAGCGTCAACTGCCGTTCAATATGGGCGCTGCTGCGGCGGTAGCCGCGTCGCATCGCATACATGAGCGAGGCGCCGATCTGCACCGTCGGGCCTTCGCGTCCGATCGTGAAGCCGCACAGGATGCCGAGAAACGAGATCGCGATCTTGCCGAACATGATGCGCAGCGTCAGCAGCGACCGGGAGAGGCGGCCGTCCTGAAGCGTGGCGATGACCTGCGGAATGCCGCTGCCTTCCGAGCCTTTGAAGAACTTCTGCGTCAGCCAGATGGCGAGCGCCGCGCCCAAGGGCGTCACGATGAGTGGCAGCCAGAAGCCGTGCGCCAACATGCGTTGAAACAACTCGAAGCCGAAATCGACCAGCTTCGCATAGGCCACCGACACCAGACCGACGAGCACCGCGCCCAGCCAGAACACGCCGTAGTTGTGCCACAGACGGCGCGACCGATGGGCGCCGGTGCGTGCGATTCTCACCGGCAGCGAGGCCGCAGGTGGCACGCTGGATGGCGCGCTGGGGGGCGGTGACGACGCCTCGGAAGCGGGGGGAGTGTCTGACACGGGGCGGGGGTAAATATTGAAAGACGTCGGCCGATTATACGCTTCGGATTTCGGGACAACGGCCCGCTACGTCCCGGAAATTAGCGAATGTGCAGCGCGTCATGAGTTCATTTAAGATATTCGGATTCGCTGAAGAACGATCATGAACGAACTCACTTTTTGTCCCCGCTGTGCCTCCCCGCTCGACTCACGTGATGTTGCCGGGCGCATTCGCCGGGCATGTCCCGATACGGCTTGTGCCTTCGTCCACTGGGATAACCCGCTGCCGGTCGTGGCCGGTCTCGTCGAGTATCGCGGACAGATTCTGCTGGCCCGCAATGCCGCGTGGACGGAGGGCATGTTCGCGCTGATCACCGGGTTTCTCGAGCGCGATGAAACGCCCGAAGACGGTATCCGCCGCGAGATCAAGGAAGAGACCAATCTCGAAACCGATGCGATTTCGCTGCTCGGCGTCTACGAATTCATGCGCAAGAACGAGCTGATCATCGCCTATCACGCGGTGTGCGATGGCGACATTCTTCTCTCGGAAGAGCTCGCGGAATTCCGTCTGGTCGCGCCGGAGCAAGTGCGGCCGTGGCCCGCAGGCACGGGGCACGCGGTGGCGGAATGGCTGCGGCGGCGTAATCTGCCGGTCGAATACGTGGAGTCGGCACGCTTGTCGATTGCCGGCTGAGATTGCGCATCACAGTCTGCGCACGGCGACTACGGTAGAATCGACGTTTCCGGGCCACGCCCGGCAGAAAATACGAATGAGACCGACAAGAGGGACATGAGCATGGAATTCCAGAAAGAAGTCGACGCACGCGGCCTGAATTGCCCGCTGCCGATTTTGCGCGCCAAGAAGGCACTCGCCGACATGCAGAGCGGTGAAGTCCTGCGCATCGTGGCGACCGACCCGGGTTCGGCGCGTGACTTCGCTGCCTTCGCGAAACAAACCGGCAACGAGTTGCTCGAATCGCGTGAAGAAGAAAAGACCTTCTACTTCCTGATGCGCCGCCGTTAAGCGGCAACCGCCGCGCCATCCAGCAATCTCAGGCGCAGCAGGCACAAAAAAGCCGACGGACATGCCGTCGGCTTTTTCATTGGTGCTGATCCTGCCGGTGACCTTGCTGATAGCGCCTCACCGGCTCAGACCCTGCACACACCTCACTTGAGATCGCCGTGCGTATCGCGCAGGTACTCGCGGAAGGCGTCCTTCAGTTCCGGGTGGCGCAGTGCAAATTCCACCGTCGCCTTCAGGTAACCCAGCTTGCTGCCGCAATCGAAGCGCGTGCCCTTGTAGCGATAGGCCAGTACGACTTCGTCGTGCAGCAACTTCTGAATGGCATCGGTCAGCTGAATTTCACCGCCGGCGCCCGGATCGATTTCGCGGATGCAATCGAAGATGCGCGGACGCAGCACGTAGCGGCCCACCACGCCGAGGTTCGACGGCGCCACTTCCGGTGCCGGCTTCTCGACGATGTTGGTCAGCTTGACGATGTCCGTCTCACCCCATTCCTTGCCTTCGACAATGCCGTATGAGCGGCTTTGCTCGATGGGGATTTCTTCAACGCCGATGATCGAGTTGTGATACTGGTTGTACAAATCGACCATCTGCTTGAGCACGGGCGGTTCGCCGTCGAGCAAGTCGTCGGCGAGGATGACCGCGAACGGCTCGTCGCCCACGAGCTTTTCTGCACACAGCACCGCGTGTCCCAGACCCAGTGCTTTGGGCTGGCGCACGAAGAAGCAGTCGACGTTCGCAGGCTTGATCGAGCGCACGGCGTCGAGCAGCGCAAGCTTCTGCTTCGTTTCGAGTTCGTATTCGAGTTCGAACGCGGTGTCGAAGTGATCTTCGATCGCGCGCTTGTTACGACCCGTGACGAAAATCATCTCGGTGATGCCGGCCGCTGCCGCTTCTTCGACCGCGTACTGAATCAGTGGCTTGTCGACGACCGGCAACATTTCCTTCGGGCTCGCCTTGGTCGCCGGGAGGAATCGGGTGCCGAGGCCCGCAACGGGGAAAACGGCTTTGGTGACAACTGTTTTCATTGGTATCTCCCTCTTGGATAGCGCAGATCTCAGGCGGGCAGGCGGGCGAGCTGGGCCTGCAATTTGCCGAGAACCGCTTCAAAGTCGACCAATCGTTGCTTCTCAAGTTCCACCACGTTCGCCGGGGCGCGTGCCACGAAGCTCTCGTTGGACAGCTTGCCGTGGCACTTCGCGATCTCGCCTTCAAGGCGTTTGACTTCCTTGCCGAGGCGTTCGCGTTCCGCAGCGACATCGATTTCCACCTTCAGCGCCAGCTTGTTGGCACCCACGATGGCCAGCGGTGCACCAGCGGCTTGCGCGTCGAGCGAGGCCTCGTCGGCCAGCACCTGCACTTCGGAAAGCTTGGCCAGCGTTTGCAGGTACGGGGCAATCGACTTGAGGAAGTCGACGTCGCCCGCGACCAGCAGCGGCACGCGCATCGCCGGCGACAGATTCATCTCGCCGCGCAGGTTACGGCACGCGTCGACTGCGGCCTTCAACTGCTGCATCCACGCTTCGTCGCTCTCGTCGATCTTGCTGGCATCGGCCACCGGATACGGCTGGACCATGATGCTGGCTTCGCCCGGTGCCTTGTCGGCGGGGTAGCGGCCGGCGAGCGGTGCCACCTTCTGCCACAGCGCCTCGGTGATGAACGGAATCACCGGATGCGCCAGACGCAGCACAGTCTCGAGCACGCGCAGCAGGGTACGGCGCGTGGCGCGTTGCTGCGCCGGCGTGCCGTTCTGAATCTGCCACTTGGCCAGTTCGACGTACCAGTCGCAATACTCGTCCCACACGAACTTGTAGATCGTGGTGGCGATGTTGTCGAAACGGTAGTCGGCAAAGCCCTTTGCGACGTCGGCTTCCGCGCGCTGCAAGAGCGACACGATCCAGCGGTCGGCGCGCGAGAAATCGAGCTGACCGTCCGGGCCGCAGTCGCCCACGCACGGGGCCATGCCGCAGTCCTGACCTTCGCAGTTCATCAGCACGAAACGCGTGGCGTTCCAGAGCTTGTTGCAGAAGTTGCGATAGCCTTCGCAGCGGGCCAGATCGAAGTTGATGTTGCGACCCAGCGTAGCCATCGACGCGAACGTGAAGCGCAGCGCGTCGGTGCCGAACGGCGCGATGCCTTCCGGGAATTCCTTGCGCGTCTTCTTCTCGATAGTCGCGGCCTGCTTCGGGTTCATCAGCCCGGTGGTGCGCTTGGCCAGCAAGGTGTCGAGCGTCACGCCGTCGACGATGTCGATCGGATCGAGCGTGTTGCCCTTCGACTTGGACATCTTCTGGCCTTCGGCGTCGCGCACGAGCCCGTGCACATACACGGTCTTGAACGGCACCTTGCCGGTGAAGTGCGTGGTCATCATGACCATGCGCGCCACCCAGAAGAAGATGATGTCGAAGCCGGTCACGAGCACCGACGACGGCAGGAAGTGCTTGAGTTCCGGCGTTTCCTGCGGCCAGCCCAGCGACGAGAACGGCACCAGCGCCGACGAGAACCACGTGTCGAGCACGTCTTCGTCGCGCTTGAGTGCGCCGGTGTAGCCGGCGGCGCTCGCCTTGGCGATGGCCTCTTCTTCCGAGCGCGCAACGTAGACGTTGCCCGCATCGTCGTACCACGCCGGAATCTGGTGGCCCCACCAGAGCTGACGCGAGATGCACCAGTCCTGAATGTTTTCGAGCCACTGGTTGTACGTGGTCGTCCAGTTCTCGGGCACGAACTTGATTTCACCGCTGCGCACGACGTCGAGCGCGGTGTCGGTGATCGACTTGCCCGGATGGAACGTGCCTTCCGGTGCCGGCTTGCTCATCGCGACGAACCACTGGTCGGTGAGCATCGGCTCGATGACCGTGCCCGTGCGGTCGCTGCGCGGCACCATCAGCTTGTGCGCCTTGACGGATTCGAGCAGACCTTGCGCGTCCAGATCGGCAACGATCTGCTTGCGTGCGTCGAAACGGTCGAGGCCACGGTACTTTTCCGGGCCGTTCTCGTTGATCTTCGCGTCGAGCGTGAGAATGCTGATCTGCGGCAGGTTGTGACGCTGACCGACTGCATAGTCGTTGAAGTCGTGCGCCGGCGTGACTTTCACCACGCCCGTGCCGAATTCGAGATCGACGTAGTCGTCGGCGATGATCGGGATTTCGCGGTCCGAGAGCGGCAGCTTGGCCATCTGGCCGATCAGGTGCTTGTAGCGCTCGTCTTCCGGGTGAACCATCAGCGCGACGTCGCCCAGCATCGTTTCCGGGCGCGTGGTCGCGACCGTGAGCGAGCCCGAGCCGTCAGCCAGCGGGTAGCGGATATGCCACAGCGAGCCTTCTTCCTCTTCGCTCACCACTTCCAGATCGGACACGGCCGTGAGCAGGGTCGATTCCCAGTTCACGAGACGCTTGCCGCGATAGATCAGCCCCTGCTCGTGCAGCGTGACGAAGACGTCGCGCACGGCCTGGGACATCTTGTCGTCCATCGTGAAGTATTCGCGGCTCCAGTCGATCGAGGCGCCCAGACGGCGAACCTGACCGGTGATCGTGTTGCCGGACTTCTCTTTCCATTCCCACACGCGTTCGACGAACTTCTCTCGGCCGAGGTCGTGGCGCGAGACTTTCTGGGCGTCGAGCTGGCGCTCGACGACGATCTGCGTGGCAATGCCCGCATGGTCGGTGCCCGGTACCCAGAGGGTATTGGCGCCTTTCATGCGGTGATAACGCGTCAGACCATCCATGATCGTCTGGTTGAACGCGTGCCCCATGTGCAGCGTGCCGGTAACGTTCGGCGGCGGCAACTGGATGCTGAAATCTTCGCGGGCGTCGTCGAACGTCGGCCGGGCATAGCCCCGGCGTTCCCATTCGGGGCCCCAGTGGGCTTCGACGTCCTGCGGCTCGAAGCTCTTGGCAAGCGTATTGTCGCTGTCGCTCATGGATTGGATGACCGTGTAATGCGTGAAACCTTGAATTATAAAAGATTCGGTGCCGTTTCCGCGCCGCAGCAGGATTTATAATCGGGCTTCACTCGAAAAACATTCCCGACATGCCCGATTTGCTAGCTAATCTGAACCCGGAACAACTGGCCGCCGTGACCCTGCCCGACGAGCCTGCCCTGATTCTCGCGGGTGCGGGTTCCGGCAAAACGCGCGTGCTGACCACCCGTATCGCGTGGTTGATCCAGCAAGGCCACGTGGGCCCCGCCGGCATTCTGGCGGTGACTTTCACGAACAAAGCCGCCAAGGAAATGCAGGCGCGCCTCGGCGCCATGCTCCCGATCAGCCCCCGCGCCATGTGGATCGGCACCTTCCACGGGCTGTGCAACCGGATGCTGCGCGCGCATTTTCGCGACGCCGGGCTGCCGCAGAGCTTCCAGATCCTCGATCAGGCCGACCAGCTCTCCGCCATCAAGCGGATGATGAAGGCCGCCAATGTCGACGACGAGAAGTTTCCGCCCAAGAATCTCCAGTATTTCATCAATAACGCCAAAGAGCAGGGGCTGCGCCCGCACGAGGTCGAGGCCAACGACGCCTTCAATCAGAAGTTTGTCGAGCTGTACGCGTCGTATCAGGAGCAATGCCAGCGCGAGGGCGTGGTCGATTTCGCCGAACTGCTGCTGCGCTGTTTCGAGCTGCTCAAGCACAACGAACCGCTGCGCGTGCATTACCAGACGCGCTTCCGCCACATTCTCGTCGACGAGTTTCAGGATACGAACAAGCTGCAATACGCTTGGCTCAAGATGCTCGCGGGCGGCAACAGCGCGGTGTTCGCCGTGGGCGACGATGACCAGAGCATCTACGCGTTTCGTGGCGCTAACGTCGGCAATATGGCCGACTTCGAGCGCGAATTCCGCGTTCGGCACATGATCAAGCTGGAGCAGAACTACCGCTCGCACGGCAATATTCTCGACGCCGCCAACGCGCTGATTTCGAACAACGCCCGCCGACTGGGCAAGAATCTGCGCACCGATGCGGGGCATGGCGAGCCGATTCGCGTTTATGAGGCCGCGACCGATCTTCAGGAAGCGAGCTGGCTGGTCGAGGAAATCAAGGCGCTCGTGGCGCAAGGGCTGTCGCGGCAGGACGTCGCCATTCTCTATCGCAGCAACGCCCAGTCGCGGGTGATGGAGCACGCGCTCGTGGGCGCGGGCATTGCGTATCGCGTGTATGGCGGCCTGCGCTTCTTCGAGCGTCAGGAAGTGAAGCACGCGCTGGCCTATCTGCGCCTCATCGAGAATCCGAACGACGACACGGCGTTCGCGCGCGTGGTCAACTTCCCGACGCGCGGTATCGGCGCTCGTTCGCTCGAGCAACTGGCCGACGCGGCGCGTTTGTACAACTGCTCGATGTACGCCGCCGTGCCCTATATGACGGGCAAGGCGGGCACCAATCTGACGGCGTTCGTGCGTCTGATCGAGCAGATGCGCCATGAGACAGGGCGTCTGACGTTGCCGGAGGTGGTGACGCATGTGGTCGATGCCAGCGGGCTGATTACGCACTACCAGTCGGAGAAGGAAGGTCAGGACCGCATCGAGAACTTGCAGGAACTGGTACACGCCGCCACGGCATTCATCGCGGAGGAGGGTTATGGGCTGGACGCCCCGGCCCGCCTGATCGCCATGCGCCCCGCGTTGCCGGGCGCGCCCGATGTGCTGGCTTCGCCCGATGGCGTGGTCGATGCCGATACGCCGGTGGAGATGACGCCGCTGGCGGGCTTCCTGTCGCACGCCTCGCTCGAGGCCGGTGACAATCAGGCCGAAGCCGGGCAGGACGCCGTGCAACTGATGACCGTGCACGCCGCCAAGGGGCTGGAGTTCACGGCAGTGTTCGTCACGGGGCTTGAAGAAGGGCTGTTCCCGCACGAAAACAGCGCGCAGGAGCTCGATGGGCTCGAAGAAGAGCGTCGCCTGATGTATGTGGCGATCACGCGGGCCAAGGAGCGTCTGTATCTGTCGTTCACGCAAAGCCGCATGTTGCATGGCCAGACACGCTACAACGTGCGCTCGCGCTTCTTCGAAGAAATTCCCGAGGAAGTGCTGAAGTTTCTGACGCCGCGTGCCCAGCCGGGCGCGCGTGCGGCCCAAACCGAACCGGCGTGGGGGCGTGACTGGTTCTCGCGTCCGCAGTCGAGTGCGCCGCGTCAGGAAGAATGGGCGGCCACGAAGTCGGAGCAGGCGCTGGCGGACCGTTCCCGCTCGGCCGGGACGGGCTTCAAGGTCGGGCAGGGCGTGTTCCATACCAAGTTCGGCGAAGGCAAGATCATCGGGCTGGAAGGCGCGGGCGATGAAGCGCGTGCGCATGTGAAGTTCGGCCGTCACGGTGAGAAGTGGCTGGCGTTGGCCGTGGCGAAGCTTCAGCCGATCGAATGATCGTTTGCCGGTCTTGCCGGCATTCCCGCAGATGACCGCAGATGAACAAAGGGCACCCGAGGGTGCCCTTTGTTTTGTACTGACTTGCGCCGGCGGCTTACGCCTCGGGCGGTGCCACGTTCGGATCGATCGCGCCGATTTCCTGCACGCCGAAACAGCCGCGGTAGCTCGCATAGAACGAGCAATACAGCACGGCGGTGAACAGGATCGAGTAAGGCATCAGCACGATCATGGCGTACTTGCCTGCGCCGATCACCGTCATGACCAGCGCGATGATCACCGGCAGCACCGTGGCGACGAGCGCCGTGCAGATACCGTAGACGACAAACGCGCGGATGTTGCGCACGCACGCGGTCCAGCTGAAAAACAGCGCCTTGACGGGCGAAACGTCATGCCATGCCACGAGCACCGGCGCGAACCAGAACGCCATCGCGACCGGCACATAAGCGACGGCTGCCGCCAGCATGGCCTGTGGCATCGAGCCACCCACGAGCGAATCTTCGTCGATGCGGGTGCCGAACAGCATCTTGCCCAGCAGGTCGCCGTCGTCGAAGAGCGCCGAGAACAGAAACACCACGATCATCGCGGCGATGTAGTAACCACCGAGTGCGAGCAACCGGCGCGCCACGTCCTTGCCGTGGCCGCGGAATCCGTCGAGCAGCACGGGCGGCAGGACGGGCTTGTTTTTGATGATGTCGCGACACGCCGCCATAAAACCGACCGACAGGCCGGGAATAAACAGTAGCGGCAAAAACGCGCCCACGACCGGCAGGATCGAGAGCAGCATCACGCCGAACAGATAGGCGAAGAGCAGCGTCAGAATGGCGAGCGGGTTCTTGCGGAATAGCCAGATACCCTGGCGCAGCCACACATAACCACTCTTCGGCGGGACTTCAAGCAATTGCATAGGGTTCGATTTGCTCCGATTGGGCGTCGGGTCACAGCCAGGGAATGGAAACGGCTTCGATGCGTTCGCGCAGGATTCGTTCGAAATGCCCCGGATCATGCGGTTTCAGCATCTCGGCCGCGCGCGGCAGATGAAAATCATACAGGCGCGAGAGCCAGAAGCGCAGCGCACCTGCTCTGAGCATGTCGCGCCAGTGCGACGCCTCGATGTCGGTGAGCGGGCGCACGGTCTCATACGCACGCAGCATCGCGTGCACGCGGGCGTCGTCGAGCACACCCGTCGTCAGATCGCAGCACCAGTCGTTGACGGTCACGGCAAGATCGAACAACCACTTGTCGCAGCCGGCAAAGTAAAAGTCGAAGAAGCCGCCCAGACGCGGTGCGCCATCTTCGTCTTTGTCGAACAACACATTGTCGCGGAACAGGTCGCAATGGCACGGGCCCGCCTGCATGCCGCGATAGTTGTCGCTGGCGAAAAACGCTTCCTGATGCGCCATCTCGCTTTCCAGCAGCGCGAGTTCTGCGGCGCTCAGATACGGCTTGACCGCCGGGGCCGCTTCGCGCCACCAAGGCAGGCTGCGCAGATTGGCCTGCTCCAGCGTGTAGTCGCGCCCGGCCAGATGCATGCGCGCGAGCATGGCGCCGACGTGGGCACAGTGCGCGGGCGTAGGCGCCAATTCCGAACGGCCTGCCAGCTTGGTCACGATGGTGGCGGGCTTGCCGTTCAGTTCACCGAGAATCTCACCCGTGCGATTCGGAATCGGGTCGGGCACCGGCACGCTGTGGTGGGCCAGATGCCCCATCAATTGCAGATAGAACGGCAATTGCGTGGCGGTGAGCTTCTCGAACAGCGTCAGGACGAACTCGCCACGCTCGGTCGTCAGGAAGTAATTGGTGTTCTCGATGCCGGAGCTGATGCCCCGAAAGTCGAGAACTTTCCCCAAATCGTAGCGTTGCAGCCACTGATCGAGCTGCTCGGGCGAGACGGAAGTGAAAACGGCCATGCGTGCGTCGGGTGGATAAGACTCAAACAAACGGCCCGCGCACGTGCAACGGGCCGCTTGGCGAAAGCTGCGGCGCGGGCGAAAAACGTTGGCGCCCGCGTGGCAGCGGTGAGTGGGGCAGGATAACAGAGGTCTCGGCAGAGGCCCCTGCGCAGGTGTCAGAACTTCAGGCCGACAGACGGCAGACGATCGGTTTGCGACGTGTTATCGCGGATCTTCGGCGCATTGTCCTGCGGCGTGGTTAGCTGGTAATTCGTGCCGAAGCGCGAATGCACATCGATTTCGGTGGGCTTGCCGCGATCGCGGTACTCGGTCACGGTGGTGCCCTTGTCGTCGACGTAAAAGCTCGGCTTGCGTTCCTGATTGACGTCGACCGTCGACGTGCTGGTGGCCGCAGCGCGCGCGTCGGCTTCGCGTTTGGCGGCTTGCGCGGAAGTCTCGTTGGCGTCCTGCGCGAAAACCTGACCAGCGAACAGCAGACTGGCGCCAAGGGCCAGGGGGAGGGCGCGTGACAAGAGCGTTTTCATCATTATTCTCCGAGGGCGGGAACGCATCCGCGTCGAGGCGGCTGTGCAGCGTGCCGACGCCATGGGTTCCAATATGTGCATTCTATCAAACGTGCCTTACTCCGCATCGTGAAATATGGCGCCAAGCACCGTGGTTGCTTGCGTTCAGGCAGTTTCGGCGTGTTTCTTCACAATTAATCACACCGGTGCCCGTACCGCGCCGTGAAACCGAAGTGCCTTGCGACGATTTGCTTATTACCTGAGCTTATAAGGGAATCACGATTCGTTCGTTTTCCGGGGCGAAGGGTTCTGGCATGCTGCGAAGTTGTCTTAATGGGTGGCCCGGTGCCACCCATCTGCATTTTCGGAGTTTGCAAGCCATGTCGTCTTCCGCCGCCTCGGCCGCCGTCAAAACGGCGCCCCCTTCGCCGTCGTCCCCTACGTCGTATAACGCACGTCCGCTCGCCATCGCGCTGGTGCTGATTGCCATCGGCATCGCCTATCTGCAAGCCACGGTTGGCCCGAAACAGGCTGCCCTTGCCGGTGTGGGTGCGTTGCTGGGCGTTGCGCTTTATCACGCCGCATTCGGTTTCACGTCGGCTTGGCGCGTATTCATCGCCGACCGTCGCGGCGCCGGGTTGCGCGCGCAGATGGTCATGCTCGCCGTCGGCGTCGTGCTCTTCTTCCCGGCGCTGGCCGACGGGACGTTGTTCGGCAACAAGGTCGTGGGGCTGGTCTCGCCGGTAGGCGTCTCGGTGGCCTTCGGGGCGTTTATCTTCGGCGTGGGCATGCAGCTCGGCGGCGGGTGTGCATCGGGCACGCTCTATACCGTGGGCGGTGGCAGCACGCGCATGATCGTCACGCTCGCGGCGTTCATCGTCGGCTCGGTGGTGGCAACGGCGCACCTGCCGTGGTGGGAATCGCTGCCGCACATCAAGCCGGTGTCGCTGGTGAAGGTGTGGGGCCTGTGGCCGGCACTGATCGCCAATCTCGCCTTGTTCGCGGCGATCGGCGCGTTCACGTTGTGGGCCGAGAAGCGCCGTCATGGGCGTGTGGTCGGTGTGCCGATGACGCAAAGCGCCAAGGGCCGTCCGGCGCTGTTGCGCGGTCCGTGGCCGCTGCTGTGGGGTGCGCTGGCGCTCGTGCTGTTGAATTTTGCAACGCTGGCCTTGGCCGGTCGTCCTTGGGGGGTGACGTCGGCGTTCGCGCTGTGGGGCGCCAAGGCGTTCATGGCGATGGGCGTGGATGTGGCGTCGTGGCCGTACTGGGCCAAACAGACGGCTGTGCTGAATGCGCCGGTCGCGCAGGACGTCACCACGGTGATGGACATCGGCATCATCCTCGGCGCGCTGGCTGCCGCCTCGATTGCCGGCAAGTTCGCCCCGATCTGGAAGATTCCCGTTCGCTCGCTGCTCGCGGCGGTCGTGGGCGGTTTGCTGCTCGGCTATGGCGCGCGTCTGGCGTACGGTTGCAATATCGGCGCGTACTTCAGCGGCATCATCTCGGGCAGTCTGCACGGCTGGCTGTGGCTGGTGGCGGCGTTCTTCGGCAACGTGTTCGGCACGCGTCTGCGTCCGTTCTTCGGGCTGGAAGTCGAGGCCACGCCGCGCGAGACTAGCTGCTGAGGCAGCGGTCCGATTAGATCGGCAGAACGAGAATCGGCGCCTTTCGGCGCCGTTTTCTTTTGAAGTATCGAAGCTTCCGGGGGAGCGTTACAGGTAGAACATCTTCTCGCTCGTCTCGGTCTCGGGCTCGATGTGTCCGTCGTAAAAGTCGAACACGGCCTTGAGAATCTCGTCGGGATCATCGATGACCTGCACCAGATCGAGATCCTTCTCGCCGATCAGTCCCATCGGCAGCATCGTCGAGCGCACCCAGTCGAGCAACCCTTTCCAGAACTCCGTGCCGACCAAAATCACCGGCACGTGGCGCGATTTCTGCGTCTGGATGAGCGTGAGCACTTCGGACAACTCGTCAAGCGTGCCAAAGCCGCCCGGCATGATGATGAAGGCGTCCGAGTTCTTCACGAACGTCACTTTACGCGTGAAGAAGTGCCGGAAACGCAGCGAGATGTCCTGATACTGATTGCCCTTCTGTTCGTGCGGCAGCTCGATATTCAGGCCCACCGTCGGCGAGGCACCGCCGTGCGCCCCCTTGTTGGCCGCTTCCATGATGCCGGGGCCGCCGCCGGAGATCACCGCAAAGCCGCTGTCGGAGAACTTCCGGGCGATGGTCATCGTCTGTTTGTAGAACGGCGACTTGGGTTTGATGCGCGCGCTGCCGTAGATGCTCACGGCCGGCCGGATCTCGGACAGGTACTCGGTCGCCTCAATGAACTCTGCCATAATCGTGAACATCTGCCACGACGCGCGCGCCTTCTTGGCTGTGGCGCGCTCATGGTCTGCCAGCATGCGCAGACTCGGTATCACTTTTCTTCTCTTGGTCATATGTCGGAACAGCAAAGTCTGGAAGGTAAGACGCTCTTATTGGTCGATGGTTCGAGTTATCTTTATCGAGCCTATCACGCCCTGCCGGATTTGCGCGGCCCCAATGGCGAGCCCACGGGCGCGCTCCACGGCATCGTCAACATGCTGCGTCGCATGCGTAAAGATGTACATGCAGAGTATAGCGCCTGCGTTTTCGACGCCAAGGGCAAGACGTTTCGCGACGACTGGTACCCCGAGTACAAGGCGAACCGTCCGTCGATGCCCGACGACCTGCGCGTGCAGATCGAACCGATTCACGAAGCGGTGCGTGCCATGGGCTGGCCGCTGCTCATGATCGACGGCGTGGAAGCCGATGACGTGATCGGCACACTGGCCAAACGCGCCTCCGAGCTTGGCATGCGCGTGGTCGTGTCGACTGGCGACAAGGATCTCGCGCAGTTGGTGAACGATCGCGTCACGCTCGTGAACACGATGACGAACGAGACGCTCGACGCCCCGGCGGTCGAAGCCAAGTTCGGCGTGCCGCCCGCGCGCATCGTCGACTACCTGACGCTGGTCGGCGATACCGTCGATAACGTGCCGGGTGTCGACAAGTGCGGCCCGAAAACGGCCGTGAAGTGGCTCACGCAATACGGCGACCTCGACAATCTGGTGGCGAACGCGGCGGAAGTGAAGGGCGCTGTCGGCGAGAACCTGCGCCGCGCGCTCGACTGGCTGCCGATGGGCCGCAAACTCGTGACCGTCGCTCTCGATTGCGATCTCACGCCGCAAGTGACTTCCATCGAAGCCAGCTTGCAAACCCAGCCGGAAGACACGGCAACGCTGCGCGATTTCTTCGCACGCCATGGTTTCAAGACGCTGCTGCGCGAGGCCGAGGCAGCCGTCGCCGTGAAGGCCGGCGAGGACGCCCCCGCGCCTCAGGCCGACACCCTTGAGCGCCACTACGAAGCGGTGCTCACGTGGGAACAGTTCGACGCGTGGATGAAGATCATCGAAGCTGCCGAACTCACTGCGTTCGATACGGAGACCACGTCGCTCGACGCCATGCAGGCGCAGTTGGTGGGCCTGTCGTTCTCGACCGAGCCGGGCCGTGCCGCCTATATTCCCGTCGCTCACCGCGCACCGGGCGAAGTCGAACAACTGCCGCGCGACGAAGTGCTCGCGCGCCTCAAGGGCTGGCTCGAAGATCCTGCCCACAAGAAGGTCGGGCAGAACCTCAAGTACGACGCCCATGTGCTCGAAAACTACGGCATCCATCTGAATGGGATTGCGCACGACACGTTGCTCGAATCGTACGTGCTGGAATCGCACCGCAGCCACGATATGGATAGCCTCGCGTCGCGCCATCTGGGTGTGACGACGATCAAGTACGAAGACGTGTGCGGCAAGGGCGCGAAGCAGATCGGCTTCGACGAAGTCAGCGTGGAGCAGGCAACGCAGTATGCCGCCGAAGACGCCGACATCACCCTGCGTTTGCACCGCGCCTTGTACCCGGATCTGGCGCGCGAATCGACGCTTGAATTCGTCTACGCCGATATCGAAATGCCGACCGCACGCGTGCTGCAACGCATCGAGCGCAACGGCGTGCTGGTGGATACGGCACGGCTCGCGGCACAGAGCGACGAAATCGGTCGACGACTGGTCACGCTTGAAGCCGAGGCCTACGCGCTGGCCGGCCAGACGTTCAATCTGAATTCGCCCAAGCAGATCGCCGACATCTTCTTCACGCAACTGCAACTGCCTGTCGTCAAGAAGACCGCCAGCGGCGCGCCGTCGACCGACGAAGAGGTTTTGCAGAAGCTCGCCGAAGACTATCCGCTGCCGAAGGTGCTGCTGGAAAACCGCGGCCTCGCCAAGCTCAAGTCGACTTACACCGACAAGCTGCCGAAGATGGTGAACCCGAACACTGGGCGCGTGCATACGAACTACGCGCAGGCGGTGGCCATCACCGGACGTCTTGCGTCGAACGATCCGAATTTGCAGAACATTCCGGTGCGCACGGCCGAGGGGCGCCGTATTCGCGAGGCGTTCATTGCGCCGCCGGGCAGCCAACTGGTGTCGGCAGACTATTCGCAGATCGAGTTGCGCATCATGGCGCATATCTCGGGCGACGAGAGCCTGCTGCGCGCATTCGCCAATGGCGAGGACATCCACCGTGCTACGGCGGCCGAAATCTTCGCGGTGACGCCGCTCGAAGTGTCGTCGGAGCAGCGCCGCTACGCCAAGGTGATCAATTTCGGCCTGATCTATGGGATGAGCGCGTTCGGTCTGGCGGCCAACCTCGGTATCGAGCGCGACGCGGCCAAGCAATACATCGACCGCTATTTCATGCGCTATCCGGGTGTGGCGCGCTACATGGACGAGACGCGTAAGAGCGCCAAGGCGCGCGGTTTTGTCGAGACGGTATTCGGCCGCCGCTTGTGGCTGCCGGATATCAACGGCGGCAACGGGCCGCGCCGTCAGGCGGCCGAGCGGGCGGCCATTAACGCGCCGATGCAAGGCACGGCCGCCGATCTGATCAAGCTGTCGATGATTGCCGTGCAGCGCTGGCTCGACGACAGCGGTTTGCAGACGCGTCAGATCATGCAGGTGCACGATGAACTGGTGCTCGAAGTGCCCGACCACGAACTGGCAGAAGTCAAAAAGCGCTTGCCGGAGCTGATGTGCGGCGTGGCGAAGCTGCGTGTGCCGCTGGTGGCCGAGGTGGGCGTGGGTGAGAACTGGGAACAGGCGCACTGATTTTCTGAATCAGTTTTAAGCGGCTTTTGAATCGGTTTTACATGGCGTTTGAAGGCGTTTGTATGGGCTCAACATGAGCCCAGCAATGGGCCGGTAGGGGTTTGCAACGGTTGCGCAATAGCGGAAATAGGGATTGAGCCATACCCTATGACCGCACTCTGCGGTAAGGTGATCGCTATTGCCGGGCGGACAAGTGCCGACCGGCCGGACGGTTTTCCAAGCACGGGGAGTTATCGTGAGTGTGCATCGTATTGTGGTGGTCGGCGGTGGTGCCGGCGGTCTGGAGCTTGTTACCCGGTTGGGCGACAAGTACGGGCGTGGCAAGGACGTTCAGATTACGTTGGTCGATCGTTCGATGTCGCACATTTGGAAACCCCTGCTGCATGAAGTCGCAGCCGGCGTGATGGACACGGCGACGCATCAGCTCTCGTACGTTGCGCAAGCCAACTGGCATCACTTCGAATTCGCTGCCGGCGAGATGATTGGTCTCGATCGCGCGGCGAAAACGATCCGGCTCGCTGCGCTCCCGGCAGCGGCCGACGAAGGGGAGGGCGATTTGCTGCCCGAGCGGACGCTGCCCTACGACACGCTGGTGCTCGCCATCGGCAGCACGACCAACTTCTTTGGCGTGAAGGGCGCGCAGGAAAACACCATCGCACTCGATACCGTCGAACAGGCGGAGCGCTTCCGCCGTCGCTTGATGGCGGCCTGCGTGCGTGCTCAGAATGCGGCGCAGGCGCCGGTGGCTGCCGAGTCTGCCGCGTCTGTGGTGGTTACGCCGCCTGCCGATGCGGTGTCGCCAGAGGCGGCTGCGGGGGCGTTGTTGAGTACGCCGGTGACTGCGAGCAATACCATCAGCGCCGAGGATCGCCGCAAGGTCAATCTGGTGATCGTTGGCGCGGGTGCGACGGGCGTGGAGCTGTCGGCGGAACTGCGCAACACCGCTGAAGTGTTGCGCTCGTACGGTCTGAAGCTCGACCCGCGCAAGGACGTGCGCATCACGATCATCGAATCGAGTCCGCGCATTCTCAAGGCGTTGCCGGAGCGGGTGTCGAGCGCAGTGGCCGGCCTGCTCGGCAAGCTCGATGTCGACATTCTGTGTGGCGATTCGGTCGCGGAAGTGCGCCCGAACGAGGTGACGACCACGGCGGGCAAAGTGTTGCCGGCCGATATCACCGTGTGGTCGGCGGGCATTACGGCACCCGCCGTGCTTGGCACGCTGGGGCTCGCAGTCAACCGCCTGAATCAGATCGAAGTGCAGCCGACGCTGCAAAGCGTGACCGATCCGGACATCTTCGCGTTTGGCGACTGCGCCAGCTGCGCGTGGCCCGATCACGGGTTCGTCCCGCCGCGCGCGCAGGCTGCTCACCAGCAGGCGAGCTTTCTGGTCAAGGCGATCGACGCGCGCTTGAAGGGGCAGACCCTGCCGACGTTCACCTACCGTGACTTCGGTTCGCTCGTCTCGCTGGGCAAGTTCAGCGCGGTGGGCAACCTGATGGGCGGGCTCATCGGCGGCAGCATGTTCATCGAGGGCCTGTTCGCGCGGGTGATGTACACGTCGCTCTATCGCATGCACGTGGCGGCGCTGCACGGCGTGTGGCGCATGATGCTCGACACCGTGGCAAACCGCCTGCGTCGATCGACCGTGCCGCGCGTGAAACTCCACTAACGTTGTTCAACATGGCGGATGCGGCAGATGCGGCCTTGTCTGGCCGTATCGTCGCCGCGGCCTCGCCAGATTCGGATCAAAATTCAGACACTTCCGAGTGCTGGCGGGGTTCTCTCCGAGTGCAAGTTCTGCACGCTTTCTAGTAATATCCGAACGTACTGTCGCGCCCGGAATCAGTGGCGCGTAGCGACGGTTCAGGACTGCTCGGGTCCGTTCCGTCGTTTTTCTTCGTTTCCCCTCGTTTTCCTCCGTTTCCATTACCTACGGCTCTTCTCGTGGAGTGCGACATGTCGCAAGCAGATCTGGATAGTCTCGTGCCCGAAGTGGCGCCCCGTAACCGGCGCGATTTTCTGAAGACGGCCGTCGGGTCGGCATTCGCACTGGCGGTGCTGCCGGTGGCGGCTGAAACCATTACCACCGACACGCAAGGGCTCGACGCGGGCGAGGTCATGCTGGACGTGCCCGGCATCAAGATGCCGGTGTACTACGCCAAGCCGGCGGGCAAGACGCATCTGCCGACGATCATCGTGGTCTCGGAGATCTTCGGGGTGCATCAGCACATTGCCGACATCTGCCGCCGCTTTGCCAAGCTGGGCTACCTCGCACTGGCCCCGGAATTGTTCGCGCGCGCCGGCGATCCGCAATCGCTGGGCACCATCGCCGAAATCCAGTCGCAGATCGTCTCTAAGACGCCTGATCAGCAAGTGCTGACCGACATCGACGCCACGGTGAAGTGGGCGATGGCCAATGGCGGCGACGAGAAGCGTCTGGGGATTACGGGCTTCTGCTGGGGCGGCCGTATTACTTGGTTGTACGACGCCTACAACCCGAACGTGAAAGCCGCTGTCGCGTGGTACGGGCGTATCGTGGGCGAACCGAGCGCCAGCTTTCCGCGCAACCCGATCGACATTGCCGGCCAGCTTCATGCGCCGCTGCTCGGCATGTACGGCGGCAAGGACACCGGCATTCCGGTGGCCAGCGTCGAACAGGCGCGTGCGGCCCTTGCTAAGGGCAACGCGGCATCGAAGGCCTCGGAACTGGTGGTGTTCCCGAACTCGGGCCACGCGTTCTTCGCCGACTACCGTGCCAGCTATGTGGAAGCCGATGCCAAGGCAGGTTGGGCCAAGGCGCTGGAATGGTTCCGTAAGCATGGCGTAGCCTGATCCGCCTGCGCATCGGGCGACATCCGGCCACACCGTGCACCATGCATCGGGCGGGGCAAGCCATCGGGGCGCGTAGCGACGATGGTTTGCCTGCCAGCGGAAAAGCTGGTTAAATCGCCGGCTTGCCTGCGGGAGAACCACCATCGACGCCACGCTTGTTTTCATTTTCATCGCCACGCTTGCCTCGGGCGTGCTGAGTCTCGCCGGTGCGGCCTCGCTCTCGCTGGGCCTGCTGTCGCGGCTTATCGACAAGATGGTCAGCTTCTCGGCGGGTGTATTACTCGGCACGGCGTTGCTGCATCTGCTGCCGGAGAGTCTGGAGTCGCACGTCGATGCGCACGTCATCACGCGCTGGCTGCTCGGCGGTCTGCTTGGCTTCTTCTTGCTGGAGAAACTGGCGCTGCTGCGTCACAGCCATCATCACGAGGGCGACGGGCATCATCACGAGCACGGCCACGACGCGCATGAGGCCGGCAAAGGTGGCTGGATGATCCTTGTGGGCAGTGCGATCCACAATTTCGCCGATGGCGTGGTGATCGCGGCGGCGTTTCTGACCGATCCGCGGCTGGGCGTGGCCGCCACCGTGTCGATCACGGTGCATGAGGTGGCACACAAGCTGGGCGATTTCATGGTGCTGCTCAACGCGGGGTTCAAACGTCGCAAGGCGCTCGTGCTCACGTTGGCGTCGAGCCTGACGGCATTGGCGGGCGGCGTGCTCGGCTACTTCATGCTCGACCGCTTGCAGAGCCTGATTCCGTACTTGCTGGCCTTGGCGGCAAGCAGCTTCATCTACATCGCCGTATCGGACCTGATGCCGCAGATGCAACGCCGCACTTCGCCACGGGACGCTCTGCCGCAGATCCTGCTGATCGCTGTCGGGCTTGCGTTGGTGGTCTGGCTGAACGGTCACGACCATGAGCATGGTCACGGGCATGATCACGACGGCGGTGGCAGTGCGCTGGCATTGGTCGGCGGGCACGATGCCGGGAAGTCGGCGGGGCAGTAGTCGAATGATCCTTTCGCGGCGCCGGTGTGCCGCAAAGTAAAAAGAGCATCCCGAGGGATGCTCTTTTCATTCATACGTTCAGCAAGGCCGAACCGGTATCGACATCACCCGGCTCAGGGTTGCGCGCCTGTCGATACGGGGCGGCGCTTATCGGCGCACCACTCGCTCCACGATCCCGGATACAGGCTGGCGCCGTGCAGACCGGCGACTTCCATCGCGAGCAAGTTATGGCAGGCAGTCACACCTGAGCCGCACTGCGAAATCACGCGCTCGGGCTGGCGGTCCTTGCCGATGACCTGAATGAATTCCTCACGCAGGGTCGCGGCAGACTTGAACCGGCCGTCCGCGCCAAGGTTGTCTTTGAAGAATCGATTCGCCGCGCCCGGGATATGTCCGCCGATCGGATCGATCGTTTCGTTCTCGCCGCGATAACGATCCGGTGCGCGGGCATCGATCACCAGACGCTCATGCGAGCTGAGGTTGCGCTCGATCGCGGCCGCGTCAGCGGTCGTGGCCAATGGCTCACCCGGCGTGAAGTCGCCTTCGGGCGGGGCTTCAGGCGGGGCAGCGTCGAGCTTGAAGCCAGCGCTTTCCCATGCTTGCAAACCGCCATCGAGCACGGCCACCGACTCGTGCCCCAGCCAACGCAGCAGCCACCACAGGCGGGCGGCGTACATGCCGCCCTGTGCGTCATACGCCACGACCTGCTGACCCTTCGACAGGCCGCACGCGGCCAGATGGCGTATCAGCGTGTCGCGATCGGGTAAGGGGTGACGGCCGTTCTTGCCCGTCGGCTTTCCGGACAGGTCACGCTCGAGATGCGCGTAAAAGGCACCGAAGATATGTCCCTCGACGTAAGCGGCTTCACCGGCCGCCGGATTGGCGAGATCGAAGCGGCAATCGAAGATGATCACGGGGGCGCCGCCACCGGCGGCCGTTTGCATCAGTGCGTCAAGATTTTGCGGGCTGATGAGCGTGGTGAAGTGGGTGTGAACCATGACGTCTCCGCAGGCGGGCGTGGGGGAAGGCGGGCGAAGCCGCGACGGCCACTCAGGAAGTGGTCGTGGGCCGGCGCAGGGCGGTCATGCCACTCGCCACGATGAGCAGCATGCCGATCCAGCCAGCCAGCGCGGGCCAATCGTCCCAGACAAGCATGCTGATCAGTGTAGCGAAGATTACGCCGGAATATTGCAGATTCGCGGTGACCAGTGTATTGCCGAGGCTGAACGCCCGTGTGAGTGCGGTTTGTGCAATGAGTGCGGCGATGCCGATGGCCAGCATCAGGCCGGTGCCGCGCCAAGTCAGCGGGTGCAAGCCTTCGATGGCCACCCAGCCCAACCCCAGCAGGACGCCCCCGGCAGAGAAGTAAAAGACGATGCGCCAGTCCGGTTCGCCGGCCGCGCCTAAATCCTTCACCTGCATATAGGCGATGGCGGAGAACATGCCGGAGATCACACCGGCGCCCCCGCCGCCCCATGCCTGACTGTCGACCGTGGGCTGCAACAACAGCGCGACGCCGACAAACCCCGCAAAGATGGCCGCCACCAGCCGGAAATCGGTGCGCAGGCTGCCGCGCATGGCCGCCGTCGCCATCACGATCAGCGAGATCCAGATCGGCGACATGTAGTTGAGCGTCATGGCCGTCGAGAGCGGCAACTGGGTGAGCGAGTAGAACCAGAGCCCGAGCGAGATTACGCCGGCGGTACTGCGTTTGACGTGGGAGCCGAAGTGGCGCGTGCGGATCGTCTGGCCGCGCATCCCTGCAATCACCAGCAGCACGATGACGCCGATCAGGCTGCGGTAAAGGACGATTTCGCCGGTGTTGTATTCGTTTGCCGCCAGCTTGATGCAGAGCCCCATCAACGTGAACATGAAGGCGGAGACCAACATCCAGAGCGATTGCATGGCGAATTGTGGCCGACGAGTCGGCAATGAGAAGCTATCGGGAGCGTATCTGCGCGTAACTGACCAGATGGCGCAGGGAGAGACAGGCAGGCGAGATCGAGGGGAGCGATGCAGAAGTCATGCGGCCATAATGGTGGCCGTGCTGGCGTGCGGTTGTCTCCTCAGAGCTCTGCGTCTCCTGATGCTTTCGTCGCCCGGTATTTGTCGAAAGCATGGCGACGATTCTAACGAAAACGGCGGGCACGTGGCCCGCCGTATTCACTTATTTCGGCAAATATTTAATTCAGTCTCTCGTGCGCGACATGGCTGTCTCACCAGATGAGATTTTGTGGGCAATGGCTCAAAAATCGCCCATCTGGCGTCGCAGAAACTCATGGAAGTGCTGCATGCCGTCTTCCATCGGACTTTGGTACGGGCCGACTTCGGATACGCCACGTTCGTACAACGCGCGGCGTCCGGCGTCCATACGCTCGGCGATCTCGTCGTCTTCGCGTGCCGTTTCCATGTACGCCGCCCGTTCCGCCTCGATGAATTCGCGCTCGAAGAGGGCGATTTCCTCGGGGTAATAGAATTCGACGATGTTCGTCGTCTTCTGCGGGCCACGCGGAATCAGCCACGACACGACCAGCACATGCGGATACCACTCGATCATCAGATGGGGGTAGTACACCATCCAGATCGCGCCGAAATCGGGCGGGACGCCTTCGCGGTAACGCAGCAGCACGTCGTGCCACTGGCGGTAAATCGGGCTGCCCGGCTTGCCGAGACCTTCATGCACGCCAACCGTCTGCACGCTGTACCAGTCGCCGAACTCCCAGCTCAGGTCTTCGCACGAGACGAAGCTGCCGAGGCCGGGGTGGAACGGCACGACGTGATAGTCCTCGAGATAAACCTCGATGAACGTCTTCCAGTTGTAGTTACATTCGTGCACTTCGACGTGATCGAACATGAAATTCGAGAAGTCGAGATGGTGCTTCACGCCGAGGCGCGAGAGATCGGCCTGCACGTCGCGGCCTTCTGCCTCGAACAGCAAGCCATTCCAGCGTTGCAGCGGGAACTTGCTGAGATTCAGGCAGGGCTTTTCCGGGAAATGCGGCGCGCCGAGCAGTTCGCCCTTCGTGTCGTAAGTCCAGCGGTGAAGCGGGCACACGATGTTGCGCGCGTTGCCACGGCCATTGAGCATGACCGCCTGGCGGTGGCGGCAGACGTTGGAAAGCAGTTCGATGCCGCCGTGCTCGCCCGCACCGTTGCGGACCAGCATGCGGCCTTCCTGCTCGGCCGGAAGGGCAAAATAATCGCCGGCTTCCGGGATCATCAATTCATGGCCCACGTAGCGCGGACCATGCTGGAAAAGGACTTCACGCTCGCGGGCCAGCAGGGCCTCGTCGAAGTACGTGTAGACCGGCAGTTGGCTCGAGGCCGGTTTCAATTGCAATGCGCTGCTTAGATTGGACATTCCCACTCCCGTCGAGCTTGGAAAGCAGTGAACAACCCAACCATCGAAAAATCGATTTAGGGGAACCGATGATTATACCCGGTATGCGCGTCAAGCGGCCGCTAAGTCCATGATTTGCGTTAAATATTGTCCGAAAAATGTCGTCACTTGCGCTTTTGAAGCGATTCGCGCTCTGCGAGCCGAGACGCTTTTGCCGTAAAATGGAACATTCGACCCGAATTTTGCGTTTATGGCCAAGACTGCAAAGTCGCAAGACGCGGCACCTGAGGTGCTGCAAGACCTGCCCGAAACCTATGAAGCCGCACTCGCCGAGCTAGAACAGCTCGTCGGCCGGATGGAAGGGGGCGAGCTGGGTCTGGAGGAATCGCTGGGGGCATACCGGCGCGGCGCGGCCTTGGTGAAATACTGCCAAGGTTTGCTCGAAAAGGTGGAGCAGCAGGTCAAGGTGCTCGAGGGCGAAACATTGAAGCCGCTCGACGCAGACCGCGACGAATAAAAGGCGTTCTCGACGCTCGAGGTGTCCGAGACGTTCGAGACGTCAGAATTACGCCGCATGGCGACCCAAAACACGCACGGCCGAACCGGTACGTGCAGGATGAAGACGATGGCGGATCAGAATATCAAGGCCTGGATGCAGGCTGTGCAGGCTCGTGTAGAACAGGCGCTCGACGCCGCGTTGCCCAAGGCCGCCGATGGCGGCTCGGCACGACTCAACGACGCGATGCGTTACGCAGTACTCGGTGGCGGCAAGCGCGTGCGCCCGCTGCTTTGCTTCGCCGCTGGCGAAGTGACGCAGGCCAGCGAAGCGGCGCTCGACCGGGCGGCCAGCGCGGTGGAAATGATTCACGCTTACTCGCTCGTGCACGACGATCTGCCGTGCATGGACGACGACGATCTGCGTCGCGGTAAGCCGACCGTACACGTGCAATATGACGAAGCCACCGGCTTGCTGGCCGGCGACGGGCTGCAAACGCAGGCGTTCGCGTTGCTCGGTGAAGCCACTTCGGACCTGAGTGCGGCACAATCGCTCGCGCTGGTCCGTGAGTTGGCGGTGGCCTCCGGTGCGCTCGGCATGGCCGGCGGTCAGGCGATCGATCTGGAAAGCGTCGGCATCAAGCTCACGCAATCGCAACTCGAAAACATGCATCGCCTGAAGACCGGCGCATTGCTGCGGGCTTCGCTGCGTATGGGCGCGATCTGCGGCCGCGCGTTGTCGGACGACGAAAGCGCCGCACTCGACGCTTACGCCGCGGCGGTCGGGCTGGCATTCCAGGTGGTGGACGACATTCTCGACGCGACGGCCGACTCGGCGACGCTCGGCAAGACGGCGGGCAAGGATGCCGCCAACGACAAGCCGACCTACGTGTCGCTGATGGGGCTGGACGGGGCACGTGGCTACGCAGAGAAGTTGCGTGCCGATGCTCACAAGGCCAGTGAATCGCTGGGTAACGCCGAGCGCCTTCGCGCGCTGGCCGATTACGTGGTCGATCGTATCAACTGATGGTGAGTGGGGCGGATCTTCCGTCTTCGGACGGTAACGCCCGCGAACCCTCAGGAGCGGCGAAATGCTGCTCAAGAAAGAAGTGAACAGATTTAGAGGCGGTTTCGGCTGAGGATTACGGGACCCGGCACCGCCTGCGGTAGTGACAAGCAAGGGCAAGGAGGGTCGGCGCGGTCTCCCCACAGAACGCACCGGCAGGACATCGGCGACAGCGCTCAGGGGGTGCTGCCCGACAATACGCCTATATATGGAACGACGATGTACGAACTGCTAAATACCATCGATGACCCGGCCGCACTGCGGCGTCTGGAGCGTCGCCAACTGGCACCGTTGGCCGAAGAGCTGCGCGCTTTCGTGCTCGAGAGCGTGTCGCGCACGGGCGGGCACCTGTCGTCCAACCTCGGCACGGTCGAGTTGACGATTGCGTTGCACTACGTGTTCAACACGCCGGAAGATCGCATCGTCTGGGACGTGGGCCATCAGAGCTACCCGCACAAGATCCTGACCGGTCGCCGTGGGGACATGGGCACGCTGCGCCAGTTGGGCGGCATCTCCGGTTTCCCGAAGCGTGACGAATCGCCTTACGACACGTTCGGCACGGCGCACTCGAGCACGTCGATTTCGGCCGCACTCGGTATGGCGCTCGGCGCACGCACCAAGGGTGAGCACCGTTTTGGCATCGCTGTGATCGGCGACGGCGCGATGACGGCCGGCATGGCGTTCGAAGCGATGAACAATGCCGGCGTGCACGAAGACGTGCCGCTGCTGGTCATCCTGAATGACAACGACATGTCGATCTCGCCGCCGGTCGGCGCGCTCAACCGCTATCTCGCCCGCCTCATGTCGGGCCGTTTTTATGCGGCCGCGAAGAAGGGCGTGGAGAAAGTGCTGAGCGTTGCACCGCCGGTGCTGGAGCTGGCGCGCAAGTTCGAAGAGCATGCCAAGGGCATGGTCGTGCCGGCCACGATGTTCGAGGAGTTCGGCTTCAACTACATCGGCCCGATCGACGGTCACGACCTCGATTCGCTGATCCCGACGCTCGAAAACATCAAGAATCTGAAGGGGCCGCAGTTCCTGCACGTGGTTACGCGCAAGGGCTATGGCTACAAGCTGGCGGAAGCCGATCCGGTGCTGTATCACGGCCCGGGCAAGTTCAATCCGGCCGAAGGCATCAAGCCGAGCACGAGCAGCAAGAAGACGTACACGCAAGTGTTCGGCGACTGGCTGTGCGATATGGCTGCTGCGGACAAGCGCGTCGTCGGTATCACGCCGGCCATGCGCGAAGGCTCGGGCATGGTCGAGTTCGAAAAGCGCTTCCCGGAGCGTTATTACGACGTCGGCATTGCTGAGCAGCACGCGGTGACGTTCGCGGGCGGCATGGCCACCGAAGGCCTCAAGCCGGTGGTCGCCATCTACTCTACGTTCTTGCAACGCGGCTACGATCAGCTGATTCACGACGTCGCGCTGCAAAACCTGCCGGTGGTGTTCGCGCTGGACCGCTCCGGTCTGGTGGGCGCTGACGGGGCGACGCACGCAGGTGCGTACGACATCGCCTTCATGCGCTGTATCCCGAACATGGTGGTGATGGCGCCGTCCGATGAGAACGAGTGCCGCCAGATGCTGTACACGGGGGTGCAGATCGACGGTCCGTCGGCAGTGCGCTATCCGCGTGGTGCAGGCACGGGTGCCGCGATCGAGCAGACGATGACGGCCCTGCCGATCGGCAAGGGCGTGGTGCGTCGTGAAGGTCAGGCCGAAGCCGGCCGCCGCGTCGCGATTCTCGCGTTCGGCAGCATGGTTGCCCCTGCACTGGCTGCGGCGGAACAACTCGATGCGACGGTGGCTGACATGCGCTTCGTCAAGCCGATCGACGACGAGTTGATCGCCCGTCTGGCGCAAACGCACGACTATCTCGTGACCGTGGAAGAGGGCAGCATCATGGGTGGCGCCGGCTCGGCCGTCGCGGAATCCCTGCTGGCCGGTGGGGTTACTCGCCCCGTACTACAATTGGGCCTGCCCGATCGCTTCATCGATCATGGCGACCCCGCGCTGCTGCTGGCTTCGGTCGGCCTCGACGCTGCGGGTATCGCGAAGTCGATCAACGAGCGATTCGACCTCAAGTCGCAAGGCGCGGCCGAGGCATCGAAGACATCGGACAAAGTGACGACAAAGCTCGTCGCCTGATTGGTCGGTCGTTAGCTATACCTGAACGATCCGGCTTTCGCGCCGGATCGTTTTGTTTTTGAGAAGCGCTTCCCACATCCCGTGCCGGGGCTCTCCGGCACGTTCCCGATGACTCTCGCCAGCGGCTCGCGAGCCCGGCATCGGAATGCGTTTGCCCATTGCCTCCCCCCAAGTCGGCTTGCCGGCACAGAAGGATGAATAGATGAACCAGATGAACCCCGCTTTCGTAATGCCGGACGTGCAGAGCAGCGTCGATACCCGGCAGATCCCGATTCAGCGCGTCGGTGTGCGCGGTGTGCGTCACCCGCTGTCGGTGCGTCTGGCCGGCGGTGACGTGCAGGCAAGCGTCGGCCTGTTCAATCTCGATGTGCATTTGCCTGCCGATCAGAAGGGCACGCACATGTCGCGCTTTGTCGCGTTGCTCGAAGAAAATCGTGCGCCGCTCGATCTGGCGGCATTCCGCACGATGCTCGACAGCATGCTCGTCAAGCTGGAAGCCGAAGCCGGTCGCATCGAGGTGACGTTCCCGTATTTCATCAACAAGACGGCGCCGGTGTCCGGCGTGCAGAGTCTGATGGACTACGAGGTGACGCTCACGGGCGACGTGCGCAACGGCGTGTCGCGTATTTGGCTCAAGGTGTTGGTGCCGGTCACGAGCCTGTGCCCGTGCTCGAAGAAGATTTCGCAATACGGCGCGCACAACCAGCGCTCGCACATCACGATCGACGCCGAACTCTCCGGCGACATCGCCGTGGAAGAACTGGTGCGCATGGCCGAAGAAGAAGCCTCTTGCGAACTGTGGGGCCTGCTCAAGCGTCCGGACGAGAAGTTCGTGACCGAGCGCGCGTACGAAAACCCGAAGTTCGTGGAAGATCTCGTGCGTGACGTGGCGACGCGTCTGAACAACGAGCCGCGCGTCGTGGCGTATGTGCTTCAGGCGGAGAACTTCGAATCGATCCACAATCACAGCGCTTATGCTGTGATCGAGCGCGATAAGCGCGCGACAGCGTAAGCGGCTCCGGTCGACAGCCATAAAAAAACCGCTCTTCGGAGCGGTTTTTCTTTGGGCGCTTGCGGGCGCCTGAGTGGCGCTGAAGCGAACTCAGGCGCTGCGCACGATATCGGCCAGATCCCAGCGAGGGCGCACGGTGTAGGCATATTCGCTGTCGGCTTCGTCTGGCCAGTGCTTGAGGCGCATCGCCCCGGCAAACGCGATCATCGCGCCGTTATCGGTGCAGAACGCCAGATCGGGGTAGTGCACGCGATAGCCGCGACGCTTGGCGGCTTCGTTGAGCCCCTCGCGCAACTGTTTGTTCGCGCCGACACCGCCGGCGACCACCAGCGTTTTCATGCCGGTTTGCTTGAGGGCGGCCATCGATTTGGCGACGAGCACATCCACAATGGCATCGACGAAACCGCGTGCGAGGTCCGACTTCTCTTGCTCGCAGACGTTGCCGCCGAGGTTGCGCACTTGCGTGAGCACGGCAGTTTTCAGGCCGCTGAAGCTGAAGTCGAGATTGCCCGAGTGTTTCATCGGGCGCGGCAGGTCAAAACGCCCGGGCGTACCGAATTCGGCCAGACGCGAAACAGCGGGGCCGCCCGGATAGCCGAGGCCGAGCAGTTTGGCCGTCTTGTCGAAGGCTTCGCCGGCGGCGTCGTCGAGCGTCTCGCCGAGCATGGCGTATTGGCCAAACGCGCGCACTTCCATCAATTGCGTGTGACCGCCCGAGACGAGCAGCGCGACGAACGGGAAGCCGGGTGCATCGGGTGCCAGCAGCGGCGAGAGCAGGTGGCCTTCCAGATGGTGGACGCCGACGACCGGCCGATCGAGCGCAAACGCCAGCGCATTTGCCACGCTCGCGCCGACTAGCAGCGCGCCCGCGAGGCCGGGGCCTTGGGTATAGGCGATCGCGTCGACCGCGCTGAGCGGCTTGCCAGCTTGGGCGAGCACTTCTTCGGCTAGCGGCAGCGCGCGCCGGATGTGGTCGCGCGAGGCCAGTTCGGGCACGACGCCGCCGTATTCGCGATGCATGGCGATCTGCGAATGCAGGGCGTGCGACAACAGACCGGCCTCGGTGTCGTAGAGGGCGAGTCCGGTTTCGTCGCAGGAGCTTTCAATGCCTAGAACCAGCATGGCGGGAGGAGAGGCGCGCGGCGTCTGTCAAAAAGGGGAACCGAGAAGTATACCAGTCACCCCCGACGCCCGCCGGTTACAATGCGCGCCATGGAAAAGTTCGATGTAGCGATTGTGGGTGCCGGTGCTGCCGGCCTGATGTGCGCGGCTGCGGCCGGGCAACTCGGGCTGCGCGTCGTCCTCATCGATCATGCGACGCGTCTGGCGGAGAAGATCCGTATCTCGGGCGGCGGGCGCTGCAATTTCACCAATATCAACGCGGGGCCGGCCAATTACCTGTCGGAGAATCCGCGTTTCTGCCGTTCGGCGCTGGCACGTTACACGCCGCGCGATTTTCTGGATCTGCTCAAGCGCCACAAGATCGCGTGGCACGAGAAACATCGCGGGCAGCTGTTTTGCGATGAAAGTGCCGAAGACATCATCGAAATGCTTCGCAAGGAGTGTGCGGCGGGGCACGTGCACTGGCGCATGCCTTGCGCGGTGCATACCGTCGCGTATACCGATGCGGGCGGTGCTCATCCGTATCACTTGACGACAGATGCGGGTCATATCGCAGCAAAACGGCTCGTGATCGCCACGGGTGGCCTCTCGATCCCCAAGATCGGGGCAACCGATTGGGGCTATCGCATTGCCCGTCAGTTCGGTCTGGACGTGATCGAGCCGCGCCCGGCGCTGGTGCCGCTGGTGTTCGACGCCGCCACGTGGGCGCCGTTTGCCGGCCTGTCCGGGCTTTCGCTGGAAGTGGATGTCAGCACGGGAAAGGGTAAAGAAGCGGGCAGTTTCGTGGAAGATCTGCTCTTTACGCACCGTGGGCTGTCCGGACCAGCGATTCTGCAAATCTCCAGTTTTTGGACGCCGGGGCAACCGATTGCCCTGAATCTGGCGCCCGCGACGGACATCGAGGCCGCGCTTTTCGAGGCGAAGGCCACGTCGAAGCGTCAACTCGCCAACTTGCTCGCCCAGTGGGTGCCGGCGCGGCTGGCCGACGCGTGGGTGGCCAATAGCGGGCTTTCGCCGCAGGCGCGGGTGCAGGAGTTGTCGGACAAAGCGTTGCGCTCGCTCGCGCAGGCGTTTTCCGGCTGGACGCTGAAGCCGTGCGGCTCAGAGGGCTGGCGCAAGGCGGAGGTTACGCGCGGCGGCGTGGATACGCGGGCGCTGTCGTCGGCCACCCTTGAGGCGCGCGCGCAGCCGGGCTTGCATTTCATCGGCGAAGTCGTCGACGTGACCGGCTGGCTGGGTGGGTACAACTTCCAGTGGGCGTGGGCGTCGGCGGTGGCCTGTGCGCAGGCGATGTCCGAGAGTGTGCGGGCCGCCATGCCCGGAGGTGACGCCCTGTCGTAGACGGCCCCTGGGTCGCCGTGATACGCTCTCTCCTTCGTGGAGACGGCGCTTTTCGACAGCCAGATCGTCCGTCGAACCCGTTCCGATGCCGCCGACGTGCGGCATCTGCGTCTCCATCGAGCCCGCTTGTGAATTGTCTTCCAAGCGGGTTTTTGTGTTCTTTAGTTGTGTTTTTTATTTGAGTTCTCTACCACTGTTTGTGGCCAGCGCCAGCCTATCGGCTGCGGCCGCAGGCGGTGTGTGCCAAGCCTTGCCGGCCGTCCTTTTCTTTGGGGCGGCATGCACTACACTGAAACGTATTCGAATTCCGGAATCCCAGCTCATGAGTCTGAAAGAACGCATTACCGAAGACATGAAGACGGCCATGCGTGCCAAAGCCGCCGAAAAACTGGGGACCATCCGCTTGCTGCTCGCCGCGATCAAACAGAAGGAAGTCGACGAGCGAATCTCGCTCGACGATGCGGCGATCGTGACCGTGATCGACAAACTCATCAAGCAACGCAAGGATTCCATCAGCCAGTTCCAGGCTGCCGGACGGACTGATTTGTCCGACAAGGAGGCCGCCGAAGTCGAGGTGCTTCAGGTCTACATGCCGCAGCAACTCTCGGCGGATGAAGTCGCGCAGGCCGTTAAGGCTGCCGTGGCGCAGACGGGCGCAGCGGGTCCGCAGGACATGGGCAAAGTGATGGGCGTGCTCAAGGGCCAACTGGCCGGACGCGCCGACATGACGGCCGTGTCCGCGCAGGTCAAGGCCGCGCTGGCCGCGTAATCCGGATATGCGGTCTGAGGCTGTCGCGTTTGCGATGGCAGGTGGCCGCGTTGCGATGGCATCTATCCAGTGATTCCCCAGTCGTTCTTGCAGGACTTGCTCAACCGCGTCGATATTGTCGAGGTGGTGGGTCGTTACGTGCAGTTGAAGAAGGGTGGGGCGAACTTCATGGGACTTTGTCCCTTTCATAATGAGAAGTCGCCCTCATTTACAGTCAGTCCGACCAAGCAGTTCTATCACTGCTTCGGGTGCGGCGCGCACGGCAGCGCGATCAGCTTCCTGATGGAGCATGCCGGCCTTGGTTTCGTCGAGGCGGTCGAAGAGTTGGCCCGCAACGTCGGGCTGGATGTACCCCGTGAAACGCCGCTGCCGGGTGCACCCCCTGCGGCGCAGCAGCGGGCCCAGACCCTCGGTCTGGTGGATGTCATGACGCGCGCGTGCGACTACTACCGTAAGCAATTGCGGGGCGCACGTACCGCGATCGACTATTTGAAGGGACGCGGTCTGACGGGTGAAATTGCCGCCCATTTCGGTCTGGGGTATGCCCCAGAAGGCTGGCAGAACCTTGAGGCGGCGTTTCAGGATTACCGCGACGATCAGTTGCTCGAAGCCGGGCTGGTGATTGAGAGCGACAAGGGCGAGCCGGGCAGCACGAAGCGCCGTTACGACCGTTTTCGCGATCGGATCATGTTCCCGATCCGGAACACGAAAGGTCAGGTCATCGCTTTTGGCGGACGCGTCTTGGACAAGGGCGAGCCGAAGTATCTGAATTCACCGGAGACGCCGCTCTTCAGCAAGGGCAGCGAGTTGTACGGCCTGTTCGAGGCGCGCGTGGGTATTCGCGACGCAGGCTACGTGCTCGTGGTCGAAGGGTATATGGACGTGGTAGCGCTGGCGCAACTGGGCTTCCCGCAGGCGGTGGCGACGCTGGGAACGGCGTGTACGCCCATGCACGTGCAGAAGCTGCTGCGCCAGACCGAGACGGTGGTGTTCAGCTTCGACGGCGATGCCGCCGGCCGCCGTGCGGCGCGACGTGCGCTCGAAGCGTGCCTGCCGCATGCCGACGACAACCGGAGTTTCAAGTTTTTGTTCTTGCCGACCGAACACGATCCGGACAGCTATGTGCGCGAATACGGGGCAGATGCGTTTGCGGGCGAAGTCTCGCGCGCCATGCCGTTATCGCAGTTCCTGATCGGTGAAGTCACTTCGGGCAAGGACATGCAGCAGCCGGAAGGCCGTGCGCGGGCGCTGTTCGAGGCGAAGCCCCTGTTGCAGCAACTTCCTGCAAATGCCCTGCGCGGACAGATTCTGCATGCGCTGGCCGAGCGCGTCGGTAATTCTGTCGAAGAGGTGGCGGAATTGTGCGAATTGCAGTTGAGTGCTGCGCGCCGCGCGAATGCGTGGGACAAGACGCCTGCCAAGCGCGAAAAACGACGCGTGGTCGGCACCGAACACCGGGCCTTGCAGAATCTGCTGATGTTTCCGGCGCTTGGAAACGAATTGACCGAGGAAGAGACCAAGATATTGGCGGATGTCACCCAGCACGCGGAGATCTTCGCGGAAGTGCTCGGACACTGCCATGAGTTGGGTGCACAGGCCGAATTCCGGTATCTGCACGATCGCCTGCGAGCTTCGCCGAATTGGGCCAGTTTTGACGACATCATCCGGGAAATTCTCGCGTTCGAGGAAAATGCCCGCGATCTGATGCTGTTCGACCCTGCCGATGAGGAGCAGGTCGAGCGCCGGGAGGAGCAAGTGTCGTTGCGCTTGGCCGAACTGCGTAGCGCGATCCGGCGCATGCAGTACGAGAGTCTGTGCAGCGAGCTCGAAACGATTTTCAAGCGGACGTCCCTGACGCCCGATGAAATCCGCCACGCTCAGGCGGTGTCGCGGCAACGCGACGAACTGAAGCGGCTGCTGGCTCCGGTCGGCACAGGGGGCACGCGAAGTTGAGGTAAGTCAGCGTGCTACAATAGAAGGTTTTCAGTGGGCTGTTTTCTGGCAAGCGAGATCGCTATGGCAAAGATGACAACGACCAGCGGAAAAAAGACGGTTATCCCTGCCACGAAGGCAAAGCGCGCGACAAGCGCGGCGGCGGCATCCGGTGGGAAGGGGGCGTCTCGCTCTGCGGAGGCTGGCGTTGCAGTAAAGGCCAAAAAGGTATCGCAAGCCACGAAGAAGACAGCCAGCCAGGCAAGTTCGGCGAAACGTACTACGCAAGATAAGGCAGCCGCCGGCGCAAAACCAAAGACGACCGGCAAGACGGCTGCGAAGGTGGCCGATGTCACCACGCGAAAGAGTGCGACCGCCGCAGGGGTGGGGGCTGCGAAATTGGCTAAGCCAGCAGCCAGGCCCACGGTGAAGTCAGCGCCGCCCGTCAAGGCGACGAAGGCGGCGACGAACCCGAAGGCGACGGCCGGCGAGAAACCGCAGGCCCGACAACCCGCTGAAAAAAGCGCGAAGAGCGCAACCACCGCCAAGGCAGCGACCTCGGCGGGCCGCAGTACACCTGCGACGCAGGCACCCAGCAAGACCGGTGCCTCCCGCAAACCCGAAGTTGTGGAAGTCACGACGGCAGAAGTTGCGTTGCGCGTCCCCAAGACGCGTGGCAGAGCCGCGAAGACTCCCGCTCCGGATGAGCAGAACGTCGCAGCGAATACTAACGATCAACCCGTGAACGAAGATCAGACCAAAGTGGAAAAGCAGAAGGCGCGAGATCGCCGGGCAAAAGAGAAAGCACTGCTCAAGGACGCATTTTCCTCGCACCAGCCCGGTACGGCGGAGGAACTTGAGGAACGTCGCGGCAAACTGAAGGCGCTGATCAAGCTGGGTAAGGAGCGTGGCTTCCTGACCTTCGCCGAAATCAACGACCACTTGCCGGACGAGCTGGTTGAGAGCGAGGCGCTTGAGGGCGTGATCGGCACGTTCAACGACATGGGCATTGCTGTGTATGAGCAAGCGCCTGATGCCGAAACGCTGTTGCTCAACGACAATGCACCGAACGCTGCTTCGGACGACGAAGTCGAGGAAGAGGCTGAGGCAGCCCTGTCGACCGTTGACTCCGAGTTTGGCCGTACGACGGACCCTGTTCGCATGTACATGCGCGAAATGGGTACGGTCGAGCTGCTGACGCGCGAGGGCGAAATCGAGATCGCCAAGCGTATTGAAGAAGGCCTGAAGCACATGGTGCAGGCCATTTCTGCGTGCCCGACGACGATTGCCGAAATTCTGGCGATGGCCGAAAAAGTCGAGCGTGAAGAAATGCGCATTGACGAAGTGGTCGATGGCCTGATCGATCCGAATGCAGACGCCGTTGCGGCGGCGGCTGCGGCTTCCGACGACGAAGACTTCGACGCTGACGCGGAAGAAGAAGAGGAAGCCGAGGAAGAAGCCGACGAGGAAGACGACAGCAGCAGCGGCGGCGGTGCTTCGGCAGCGCAGGTCGAGCAGCTCAAGCGTGACTCGCTGGCCAAGTTCGCCGCGATTGCCGATTGGTTCGGCAAGATGCGCCGTGCGTTCGAGAAGGAAGGTTATCAGTCGAAGCCGTACGTGAAGGCTGGCGAAGCCATCCAGGCCGAACTGATGACGATTCGCTTCACGGCGCGTACGGTCGAGCGTCTGTGCGACACGCTGCGTTCGCAAGTGGACGAAGTGCGCAACGTCGAGCGCGCGATTTTGTACATCGTGGTCGACAAGTGCGGCATGCCGCGCGCCGATTTCGTGGCTCGTTTCCCGGGCAACGAAACGAATCTCGACTGGATTTACACGGTCGTGGCCGACAACAAGGCGTACAGCACTGTGGTCGAGCGTAACGTGCCGGCCGTGCAGGAACTTCAGCAAAAGCTGATCGACCTTCAGGCGCGAGTGGTGTTGCCGTTGGCGGAGTTGAAGGACGTCAACCGCAAGATGTCGGAAGGCGAGCGTCGTGCGCGCAAGGCCAAGCGTGAAATGACCGAGGCAAACTTGCGTCTGGTGATTTCGATCGCGAAGAAGTACACGAACCGTGGTCTGCAATTCCTGGATCTGATTCAGGAAGGCAACATCGGCCTGATGAAGGCGGTGGACAAGTTCGAATACCGTCGCGGTTACAAGTTCTCGACGTATGCCACGTGGTGGATTCGTCAGGCCATTACGCGTTCGATTGCTGACCAGGCCCGTACCATCCGTATTCCGGTGCACATGATCGAAACGATCAACAAGATGAACCGGATTTCGCGTCAGATCTTGCAGGAAACCGGTGTTGAGCCGGATCCGGCAACGCTGGCCGAGAAGATGGAAATGCCGGAAGACAAGATCCGCAAGATCATGAAGATCGCGAAAGAGCCGATCTCCATGGAGACGCCGATCGGTGACGACGACGATTCGCACTTGGGCGATTTCATCGAAGATACCGGCACGGTGGCGCCTGCGGATGCGGCATTGCATGGTAGTATGCGCGACGTCGTGAAGGACGTGCTCGATTCGTTGACACCGCGCGAGGCCAAGGTGCTGCGCATGCGCTTCGGTATCGAGATGAGCACGGATCACACGCTCGAGGAAGTGGGCAAGCAGTTCGACGTGACGCGTGAGCGTATTCGTCAGATTGAAGCCAAGGCGCTGCGTAAGCTGCGTCACCCGAGCCGCTCCGACAAGCTCAAGTCGTTCCTCGAAGGCAATTGATTGCTGCTGAGCGAGCGCCGGTAGTTAAGGGCCGTTAGCTCAGCGGTTAGAGCAGGGGACTCATAATCCCTTGGTCGCTGGTTCGAACCCAGCACGGCCTACCAAAGAAGTAAGAAAGCCCCTGACGGTGACGTCAGGGGCTTTTTGTTTTTATGCTTTTTGTTTTTCAAACCACCTCGTTTTCTCCTGTCGCCGTGCCTGACTCAGCACAACCCCGCAAATCGTCAACCCGCCGCCCCACAGGTGATACGCATGCAGCGCTTCGCCAAGGAAAGCGGCTGCGACGATGGCCGTCAGGATGGGGATGAGGTTCATGAACACGGCCACCCGATTCGCGCCGAGGCGTTGCACCGACAACATCCAGACGAAGGGCGCAACGATCGACCCCGGAATCGCGGCGTACAGCACCATCGCGATGTTCGACGATGAGAAGACCATGGGTGGCTCAAGCAGAAAGCTGGGCAGCAGGAACACCAAGGCCCACGCCATTTGCACATACAGCGACGTGAACGCAGGCATCGGCATGGCCCAGCGCCTCAGCAAGATGCCGTAAGCGGCGAACGTCAAAGCGACCACCAGCATCAGCGCATCGCCTCGCCCGACGCCTTGCGAAAGCAATGCGTGCGCGTCGCCCTTGGTGACCACTAGCAGAATGCCGACGAACGACAAGGCAACGCCGAACATGGCTCGGCGCGAAGGCACGTCACGGAAAAACGCCGTGTTGAGAAGCACAGTAAGCAGCGGAACCAAGGACAGCAAAATGCCCATGTTCGTCGCGCTCGTGAAGCTCGCCGCGTAGTACCCGACACCTTGGCATAGCGCCATGCCGAGCAGCCCGAGCCCCGCGAGTCTCGGAAGATTGGCGCGTATCACGGCGCGATGCTGCACCACGCTTCTGGCGACAAACGGCGTCAGGACCATAAAGGCGACGAACCAGCGATCAAAAGCGATGACGCCCGGCGGAATGGCGCCGGCGGCAAGCTTGTTCACGATCGCATTGCCCGCCCAAATGCACACGGCGAGCAAACTGAGGAATAGGTATTTCGGGGGCATGCAGAAGCTCCATCAACACAATGGGGCTAGAATAGCCACTATCCGTTTATCGATATATAGCGATTTTCAGACAATCATGAAGCGAAGCGGACAGGCGAGTGCCAAGGCCAAGGCCGATGCAGAGACGCTGGCAGCGCTGACAGCGTTAGCACCGGCACCGATGACGTTCCGATCGGCGACCTACGAAGGCGGCGCGGCTTATCTGCCCCGGCGTCAGCCTTGGGGGAAGATCGGCTTTGCGCTGACCGGCGTGATGGAGGTCAGCGTCGAGGGAAAGCGGTTCTTGTCCCCGCCGCATTACGCCACGTGGATACCCGTCAACGCGCATCACCACTGTCACAACCGCAACAGCGTCAGATTCGTCACGATTTACATCGATCAGGCATGGTGTTCAGACATGCCAGACACCGCGTGCACGTTGGTGCTCAGCCCGCTGATTCGCGCCATTTTTTCGGACTTTTTGGCGCGCGAAGTCATGGTGCCGGTGACCGAAGACGATTTGCGGCTCGTGCGCGTGTTGATGGATCAGTTGAAGAAAGCACCGCGGCGGGACAGCTATCTGCCGCTCTCGGACGATCCGCTGTTGCAGCCGATCATCGATGCATTGCAGTTGAACCCGAGCGATCGGCGCTCGCTGGCCGACTGGGCCGAATCGCTCGGCACCACCGAACGAACGGTGTCCAGGCGCTTTCAGACGGGGCTCGGCATCTCGTTCAACGAGTGGCGCCAACGCCTGAAGCTGGTGGCGGCGCTGACACAAATTGAAGAGGGCAAGTCCGTGCAGCGCATCGCCGACGAGCTTGGCTATCGCTCATCGTCGGCATTCATTGCCATGTTCCGCCGCCAGACCGGAACCAGTCCGTCCTATCTCAGCGATCCACGGCCGCCTGAGGCGTATTGCGAAAGCTAATGGCCATGCGGTTGTACGCATTCATCAGGCTGATAGCGAGCGTCAGGTCGACCAGCTCACGCTCATTGAACACCTCACGTGCTTCGGCATACTGAGCATCCGGCACCCCCGTTTGTGCAACGAGCGTGACCGATTCGGCCCACGACAGTGCCGCACGCTCGCGGGCGTCGAACAGATTGCCCGCTTCCCGCCATGCCTGCACCAGCGCGAGCTTTTCCACTTTCATCCCTTTCTTCAGCAGATCCCGCGTGTGCATGTCGAGGCAGAACGCGCAGTTGTTGATCTGCGAAACCCGCAAGTACACAAGCTCGACGAGTTCCGGTGGCAAGCTGGATTGCGTGACGTAGCCATAAACGCCGCCGAGCGCTTTCGCACCCCCGGGAGCCACTTGGTTGTAATCGAGTCGCTTACTCATGTGAGTTCTCCTTCGTAGCGCCTGCGTCAGGCAGCGGGGTGGTCAAGGCTTTGTCTTGCGTATCGACGACAAACACGGCGAGCAGCTTGGCGGGTTTCGTCTTGCTGGCGTTACGGCTGACCCGATGGATGGCGCCCGGCGTCTCAAAAAAAGCTTCGCCCGCGCGATAAACACGCTTCGGCCCGTCGTCGATCTGAGACTCGATCTCGCCAGCAACGACATAAGCATAGATGAACGCCGACTTCGCGTGCGCATGCGGCAGCGAGGCACCCCCCGGCGCGTAATCGACGACCACGGCCTCGAGCGATTTGCCGGGGACGTTCGGCAGCGCATGGGCAAAGTTCGGCGTGACGGTCTCACCGCTGCTATGGGCATTGGGTGCGCCATGGGCGCTCGCTGGGGCCACCAGCGAAAGGTTGGCCGCGACGGCTGCTACGGTCACGGCGAGCGAGATGATGAAGCGAGATTTCATAAGGACGTTCTCCTGTTTGCGTTCTGCTATTCTCGTGCCGGGTTGGGTCAACAGAAAGCACCAAGAACCAACATTCTTGCTGTACCACCAGCCCTGCCGGGAGAGGCCAATGACGCTTCAGATTCAACTCGACCGCTCAGCAGCCACGCCACTGTCCGAGCAGATCCGTTTGGCGATCAGCGCTGCCATCGAGCGCGGCACGCTGGCGCCGGGGGCGCGTTTGCCGTCGTGGCTCGACCTCGCCGCACAGCTCGGCGTGGCAAGAGGCACGGTCAGGCTCGCCTATGACCGGCTGTCGGATGCGCAACTCATTACGGCGTCACGCGCCGCAGGCACACGGGTGGCGGAGCGGCCGCCAAGTGGCAAGACGCCCAACACCGCTTACGATCCGAGCCCGTTCATGCGGACCTACGAAGGGCTCACTGCCGGGCCGGCCATCTTTCAGATGGGCGTCTCGGCCCAGCAGACGCTTCCGGCGAAGCTCTTCACCCACGTGCGCGCGTTTGCCCTTCGCGCCGAGTCCAGCCCATCCGTCGTGTATCCGGACCCCCGCGGTGAGCCGAACCTGCGCCGGGAAATCGCGGCGTACGTCAGTCTTGCACGCGGCATCGCATGCTCGCCCGATCAGGTCATCGTCACGAGCGGATTCAGCGGCGGGCTGGGTCTTGCACTGCGAGCGCTGGGGCTGGAGGGAAAACAGGCGTGGGTAGAAAATCCGGGCTTCCCGTTCGCCAGACACGGACTGACGCTGGCCCAACTCAAACTCTGTCCCGTACCGGTCGACAGCGAAGGCATCGACGTGGCCTACGGCATCGCCAACGCACCTGATGCTTCGCTGGTGCTGGTAACACCCGGGCAGCAGGCGCCACTGGGCCCGACACTATCGCTGGCGCGACGTCTTCAACTGTTGGACTGGGCGACGAAAAACGACGCGTGGATCATCGAAGACGATTACCTCAGCGAGTTGCAGTTGAGCGCCCGAGCGGCGCCCGCACTGGCGTCGCTGGACCGAGGCCAACGGGTGATTCATATCGGCTCGTTCAGCAAGACCATCAGCCCTGCGCTACGGTTGGGGTTCGTCGTCGTCCCGCTGCCACTCGCCTCGACGTTTGCCGAAGTCACCGCCTGTCTGGCGCCCGCGCCTTGGCCGTCGGTGCAGCTCGCCGCCGCCAAGTTCATGGCGGAGGGCCACTATCTGCGGCATCTGCGGCGGTTGAAGCGTCTATACTTCGCGCAACGCGCTGCGCTACTCCAGAGCCTTGAAACACACGCACTGGAAACCGTATCCGCCGGACTTGCCGTATTGGTTCGCCTGCCCGACGACGTGTCGGATGTCGACGTGGCGAGAGAGTTACTGACCTACGGGCTGGGGCCGGCGGCCCTGTCGCCTTGGTACGTGACGCCCGAGACGGCCCGTTCGGGGCTCTTGCTGGGCGTGGCCACCGCGCCCGAGACCAACTTGGCAAGGTCCTCGGCGCGCCTCGCCGATGTCATACGTCGCCTGAGATGACTCATGCCCACGAAAAAACTCGCGCTTCCCACGACGCAAACCTGGCATCTCGACGACGCGACAGCCGATATCTGGACACAAGCGGCCCATCTCGGCCACAGAAAGAAATACGTTAAAGGCGCCGTCATCTATCGACAGGGGGAGCAGGGCTTCACCTTCTACTTCCTGCTCGCCGGGCGAGTGCAGGTCTCCATTTTTCAGCACGACGGCGCCGAGTTCATTCTCGAAGTGATGGGGCCGGGGTCGATGTTCGGTGAAAGCCCCGCAGTGGAGGGCGATAGCCGCATTGCCACCGCGATCACGGTCGAAGACGCTGAGCTCATTGAATTCGACATTCGCGCCATCATCGACGCGATTCCGGCTCGCCCTGAACTGGCCGTGTCGTTGATGCGCATCATTGCGCTCAAGCAACGCGTGCTCGCATCGCGCATTCAATATCTGGCGCTGCCCAAACCGGAAATGCGTATCGGCGAACTCCTCGCCCGCCTTGCCGATCTTTATGGCGAAGTGCACGACGGCCGCACGCTAATTTCGATTGCCCTGACCCACGAGCAGATCGCCGCGATGACCGGCGCCACGCGTGTCACCGTGACCCGTGCGTTAAAGCGCCTGACCGACCTTGGCGTGATCGAATTAAAACAACGCCGCATTTGGGTTATCGATCGGACACGACTTCTCGGCTGACTTGGTAGCGCGATATACAGACTCGGCGTTTTCGCCTCGATAGAGTGATGTGCATGCAGTCCCCTGCGAATTGCCCACTCCTCTATTCCCCTAGCGAGAAGAAACCACCATGAGCCATATCGAGCGCCTGCGCCTGCCTGAAGACGATGCCACTTTCGGCGGCAATCGCATCTTCGACTTGTTTCAATACTCCCCGGCGGTCACCGCCAACGGATTGGTGTTTATTGCCGGTCAAATCGGCCTGCGAGCCGACGGCACCATTCCCGAGTCGCCGAAGGAACAGATCGACGCCGCGTTCAAACGCATCGCTGCCGTGCTCACGCACGTGGGTCTCGACTTCACCGACGTCGTCGAGTTGGTCTCGTACCACACCGACCTGACGAACCATCTGACGGACTTCCGCGCGGTGAAGGAACAGTACATCCGCGCCGACTTCCCGGCGTGGACCATTCTGGGCGTGGCCGCGCTGGCCCGCCCCGAGCTGATCGTCGAAATCAAAGTCGTTGCCGCAACGCGCAAGGCCTGACATGACCCATCCAGTCAAGACCGACGGCTTCGCGTTTGTCGAATTCGTTGCCGAGAATCCCCGAGCGCTTGTCGCGCTTTTTCAGAAGCTGGGCTTTCGCGTTCGCGGACAAGCGCGGGGTGACGTGTATCTGATGACGCAGGGGGCTGCGGCGTTCATCGTGAACGGAATGCCGAACGCTTTTCGCGAGACGCATGGCACGTCGGTGCGCGCCATCGGCATTCGTGTGAATGATGCTGCGCGTGCGCAGTCACAAGCGTTCGCCGGCGGGGCTGAGGTTGCCCGAGCAAGCAAGGAGGGTGCCTTCGTTATCGACGCACCGGCCATTCTCGGTATCGGGGATAGTCTGGTGTACTTCGTGGATTTCGACTTCCGGCAACGATTCAACGCCGCTGCCGAAGCCTGTAACATCGCCGATGGCGGTGCCAGCATCGTGGCGGTCGACCATACGTCGAACATCGTGCATCCGGCGAACCTCGACCGCTGGGCCAACTTCTATCGCGACACGTTTGGCTTTGCGGAGAAGCAGTACCTCGAGGTCAAAGGGCACATGTCGGGAATGCGCGCGCGCTCCATGGTGAGCCCATGTGGCCGCGTATCGATTCCGGTGGCGGCGGCGGCCCACGACAAGCCCGGGGTGCTGAACCAGAACGACGAATTTATTCGCGACTATGGCGGGGAGGGCATCCAGCACATTGCGCTGTTGACCGCCAACATCGAGAACACGATCGACGCCTTGAGTCAGGCGGGAATTGCGTTCATGCCGGCGCCCCCGCAGGCGTATTACGCCGGCATAGACGGGCGTCTGCCCGATCACGGACTGGACGTCGAACGCTTAGCCGGCCGAGGCATTCTCGTCGACGGAAAGGGGCCGAAGCGCGTGCTCTTGCAGCGTTTCACGAAACGGCAAATCGGCCCTGTGTTCTTCGAAATCATCGAGCGCCGGGGCGAGGACGGGTTCGGCGAAGGCAATTTCAAAGCCCTGTTCGAATCGCAGGAGAAGGACCAGCAAGCGCGTCGACTGAACGGCAGCTAACGTGAAATTTGGCTACCGTCTTCTCGCCGCTAAGGCATTGCGTCAACGATTACACGGCCGCATCGGGCTGGTTGCGTTGCCGCAATGCCATTTTTTGCGGCGCAGGAACCCATTTGTCACGTAGCCGCAAGAACGGTCGCTCGACGCCGAAATACGTCAGCGTGGACATCGAAAATACGATGACAAAGAAACCGACGATTCGCATGATCTTTTCGGTCATGGTGCCACCAAGTCCGAAATAGTGGTACAGCACATAAAACACCGATAGATTCACCAGATACGCGGAATACGAAAGCTTCGCAATGCGTGAAGTGAACACCACCACGAGGCGCGGAAGCTGTATCGACAGTCCGAGCGTGATCATGCCGCACACGCCTAGCGAAGTAACGGTAAAGAGCCAGAATTTCGCAAAAAAATGCGTATCAAGCCAAGCCGTATCCAGCCACATGGCGTAAATTGCGACGGGCAGAAAACCTAGTAGAGCAAGGCTGAGAATTCTGAGCGCACCCGGTTTATCGCGTAGCGTCACGCGATGCAGATAAGCGAGCAGTACGCCCCACATCAAGGAGTCGAGACGATACAAGGCAATTTTTCTAACTTCGTCGTCCCAATGCGTTGCATGCAGTGCGCCGTGATAGCGCAGGGCCATAGAGAACGCCAATAGCGCGAAGAGCGCGACTAACAACGAGAGCATCGGCTTGCGAAGCAGCGTCCAGGCGAGCACCACGGCAATAGGGAGCGCAAAGTAAAAAACCTCTTCGACAGCCAAACTCCACGCTTCTGGGAAGAACGAAGGATGAACGCGAAGCAGATTTTGCGTAAAGACGAGATAACGTCCCACTTCCGCTTCTTTGGCGAACGTCCAGCCGAGCCAGAAAATCAAAAGATTCACAACAAGGTAGAAATAGTAGTTCGGCAGCGTTCTGAACCACCGTCTTGCCATGAAGTTGGCGATTGTCGTCATCGACCCATCGAATCGTTTGACGGTGTCGATCAGAATTCCGCCAATCAGGAAACCACTAAGGCAGAAAAAAACCTCGACGCCGAAGAACCCGGCCATGTGTTGAGTCAGAACGACTGCAGGCTCTGGGATGAAGGTGAAACCATGCGATACGAGGACCAGCAGAATCGCGAGAGCTCGTAATAGATCGAGCCACTGGTTCCGTCCGTTGTAGTTAGCCATTCGTGTGCTGATTTGTTGGGCAGTTCACTGGGGTCAGGGCGCATGCCTGAGTGGGCGCGCCGATTCTACCAATACCGGGACATTTCCCAAAGAAAACCGGGGGCCACCCCAATTGCCCTCGACAGCCACACTGGCGTCATAAGCATTCCACAAGCGATTCGTTCCCCTCGCGGCGGTGGCCGATTAGTCTGGACGGCACACTCAACTTCGATGGATTCGCCATGTCTGCCCACTTCTCCGCGGCTCGCCGCCGTTTGCTGACGACCGGCGCTGCGGCGCTTGCCTATGCCGCAGCCGCCCCGATCGCCTCGGCGCAATCGGGGGCGCCGGGGGCCGCAGGCGCGACCGGCGGGCGAGTGCTTCGCATCGGCAATCAGAAGGGGCTGCTCACGCTTCTCAAGGGGCGCGGCACGCTGGAAAAGCGGCTGGCGCCACTGGGCGTTCACGTGACGTGGACCGAATTCCCATCGGGGCCGCCACAACTCGAAGCGCTCAATGTCGGGTCGATCGATTTTGGCGATGTCGGCGAAGCCCCGCCGGTGTTTGCCCTCGCGGCCGGTGCGCCGTTCGTCTATTTCGGGCAGGGCGTTCAGCGGCCGAATAGCGAAGGGCTGCTCGTGCCGAAGACCTCACCGATCACGTCGTTTGCGCAGCTGAAAGGCAAGCGCGTCGGGTTCACCAAGGGCTCGAACACGCACTATCTGTACGTGCGGCTGTTGCAACAGGCGAACCTCAAGCCGCAGGACGTCACGCCGGTTTTCCTGCAGCCTGCCGATGCACGCGCGGCGTTCGAGCGCGGTGCCATCGACGCGTGGCTGATATGGGACCCCTTCCTTGCCGTCGCGCAGAAGTCGCTTGACGCGCGTCTCGTGGCCGACGGCACCGGCCTTGTCGGCAATCGCCTGTACTTCTTCACGTCGCGCACCTACGTTCAACACAACGAGGATGTGCTGCGCGTGGTCATCGAAGAACTCAACGCCGTCGATAAATGGGTCGAGGCCAATCGTGCTGCGGCCGCGTCCGAGTACGCGCAGTTGTGGGGTGTGCCGCGTGACGCGGTCGAGTTGGTGCTGTCGCGTCAGCGCTTCGGCATCGAGCGGATCACGCGCGCTACGCTGGCCGAACAGCAGCAGATTGCCGATGCGTTCCTTGAGCTCAATCTGCTGCCCAAACGCATCGACGTTGCCCAAGCGGCGCCGCCGTCACTGGGGTGATCAGGCGGGCTGCTGCTGTGTCGTGCAGTGAATACCGCCGCCGCCGCCCGCGATGCCGTCGATATTGATCTGCACGATCTCTCGCTTGGGGAACAGATCACGCAGTTTGTCGCGTGTGCTTTTGTCCGTCTGACTGTCGCCGAACTGAGGCGCGATCACGGCGCCGTTGCACACGTAGAAGTTGACGTATCCGGCGGCAAACTCGTCTGACTCGTACGTGCTGCGCACGCTGTTCGGACCGGGCAGCACGACCACTTGCAGCTTGCGGCCCGCGGCGTCCGACGCCTGACGCAGAATGTCGAGGTGGCGTACCGTCACCGCATGATCGTAGGAACTCGTATCGCTCTCCAGATGGGCGATCACGACGCCCGGGCGGGCGAATCGCGCGTAGAAATCGGTGTGACCGTCGGTAATGTCTTTGCCCGCGATCCCCGGTAACCAGATGATCTTGCGCAGGCCCAACAGCCGCTTCAGTTCCAATTCGCATGCCGCCTTGTCGACGCCGGGGTTGCGGTTGCGATTGAGCACGCAACTCTCGGTAATGATGGCGGTGCCTTCGCCGTCGACCTCGATGCCACCGCCTTCGAGTACCAGACGCGTGTTCAACAGGCGCACACCGGCTTCCTGCGCGACAAACGCGGCGACCTTTGCGTCGTCGGCATGAGCCTGCTTTTTCCCCCAACCGTTGAAGTTGAAGTTGATGCCCGCCTTTTCGCCACTGCGCCCCCGGACAAACACGGGCCCGGTGTCGCGTATCCACAAATCGTCGATCGGCTGCACGATCAGGTTCACCGCGTCGCCGCATTTGCGTTGGGCCACGTCGTAGTCTTCCTCGCGCACGAGCATATTGACCGGCTCGAAGTCGCCAATCGCCTGAGCGATTCGCGCCAAACCGTCCTGAGCCGCCTGCTGCATGCGGCGGCCCCAGATGTCCTCGCTCGGCCCGAAGGCCATCCACGTGGCTGTGTGACGTTCGCCTTCGTCCGGCATCGACCACGACAGCGCATTGCCGTCCGGCGTGCCCGCTGCGAAGGCGCCACGGGCCAAACCACCGGTGACGGCACCACTCACCAGTGCTGCGCCCGAGGCCACCAATCCGCGCTTCAGAAAACGACGTCTTGCTTGCATAACTCCATCCTGTCGAAGCATTCCCGCACGAGATTACGCCATCGAGCGATCGCCGGTGCGTCGGCAAATCAGGCAGTTGACGCAGTTTGCGTCATCTATTCGATAATAAAAAGCGAGGTTTATTGCTATGATTAATCAACTTTTCTCATATCTTGGTGCGCATCGATGACTCGGCAGCGTATTCCTTCGCTCAAATTGCTGATGGGCTTCGAGGCGGCGGCCCGCCACGGCAATTTCTCACGGGCGGCGGACGAATTGCATATTTCGCAATCGGCCATCAGCCATCAAGTGCAGCAATTGGAAGCAGAAATCGGCCAGCCGCTCTTTCGCCGCGTCGGGCGGGGCGTGGAATTGACGGTCGCGGGCGAAGTGCTCCAGCGCAGCGTGCAGCGCTCGGTCGACACCTTGCGAAACGGGCTCGGCCGTATCGCGACCTATCTCGACCCGGGTCTCGTCGCCATCGCGGGGCCAGCGTCACTGTTGCATGGCTGGCTGAGTCCGCGCATCGAGCAACTTCAGGCTAGCAACCCGGCACTGTGTCCGATGCTCTCGACCGACGACGCCGCGCGGTTCATCGACGAGACCGACATCGACATTGCCATCAGCGACCGGCCGCTTCAGCAAACCGGACTTCTGGAAATACCGTTTTTGAAAGACGAGTGGGTGATCGTTGCCACGCCCGAGTTGGCTGAACAACTCGCGAGCGTCTCCCACGATCAGCATCCCGCGCACGCGTCGCTGATCTGTCTCGAAGAGAGTTTCACCCGTGACGAAACGGCGGCGCTGTTTCGCGATGCGCTGGCGCCGTTTCGCAAGCGCGCCATCTATGACGACGAACGTCTCCTGCTCGATGCCGCGCTGCGAGGGCAGGGCATCGCGTGCGTCTCGCGATTGCTGGCGGACGAAAGCCTGAAACAAGACCGCCTGCGCGTGCTTCCCGGCTATCCCCGCATAGCAGGGCGTACGTGGTGGGTGTCGCGCGTCGCCGGCGAGCCACGTTCGGCATTCGTGACGGAAGTGTTCGACTGGCTGATCGCGCAAGCCGCATAACGTCTGGCGGGAAATAGAAAACCGGCACCCCGCCAACGAATGGCGGAAGTGCCGGTTTTAAAACAACGACGATTTCGACGCGCGCTTTAAGGGCGCGGCGGGAACTCGCCGTTTTTAATCGCGATACAGAAATTCAACGGCAGATACGGTTGCATGTTGTTGTGCGCACCGCCTGTGCAGGCGGGGCCGACCGTCAACGGCGAGAGCGCTACGAGCGACAGATCCGACGTGTTCTCGCGATACGCGTTGTTGCCGCCGACAACGAAGCGGGCGGGCAGCTTGTCGCTGGCCGAGTCGCCTGCCGGACGCGTGGAGTTCACATAGGCCGTATGCGTGTGCAGCGGCATGTGCTGGTCTTGGAGCGTCACCGTCGGACTCCCCTCCACCTTGCCCATCTGGGCCGCCTCCGTGGTTCCCCGTGATACCAATCCACGCAGATCCGGCACCGCGAACGTGGTCCTGCCGTCCCCGCCGTACGTCGTGCCAATCACGGCATAGAGCTCAGGGAATAGGCGAATCTGAAGGATCGTACCGTCGCAGACAACCCAGTCGATCGGCGCATAGTTGAAGGCGTAGAGCCGAATTTCACCAATGTAGTAATCGTCCATGGAGCTCTCTGGTCAGCCTTGCGATGGGTAGAGGCCGGAGACGCAGATGATGTAGTTCATCGACGCCGTGGGCATGACGTTGGGGTGCGCAGTGGGCTGAGCATTGCCGGCCGGTGCAATGGCGGGCGCCGCCAGTGCTGCCTTGGTGGGGGCGGAACGTACCCCCGAGTCATAAAACACCGAACTGGTTTTAGCGAGTGTTACGCCCGGGCCGGGGGTGGGCGTCGTGGCGTCGGCCGTCGAGGCGTTGATCGTATGCAAGTGGCCCGGCACGTCCGACGGCTGGAGCGTGACCGTGTCGCTGCCAACCTGTTGGCCGATGAGCCGCTGCGTGGCTCCGGGCGCTTGTCCCGCGCCGATGGGCACCCGCAGTCGCAGGTCGGGCAGCCGGAAGTTGCTTCTGCCGTCGCCGCCGTACGTCGTACCGATCAACGAGAACAGCACCTCGTAATCGGAAGCGATGTTGAGGAGTTCCCCGTTGCAAAACTTCCACCCCAGCGGGGCGTAGTTGCCGGCGAACATGCGAATTTCACCAATGTAGGCTTCCATGTCCGGCTCCTAGGGGCGTGGCGGGTAGAGGCCGCCCTGAACACAAATGATGTAGTTCAGGACCAGCGAGGATTGCATGTTGTTGTGGCCGGTGGCGTCGCTCGTCGCGCCACTCGCTTCGGGCGACTCGGCTGTGAGCGTTTGCGCCGTTACCGGGCCATAAAGCGCGGTGCCATCTACCGTCGCTGTGTCCGGCTGCGAGATCACACTCTTGGCGAGCAGACGGTCTTTGCCGGTGCCGGCGAGCGGTTGCGTCGCATCGTTGGTCGCCGCACGGAACTCATGCGAATGCGTGGGCACCTGCTGAGCATTGAGCGCCACCGTTTCGGTACCCCCGGGCGCACCTTGGTTGTACGTCCCTGGCAGCCGATGCATCGCGACGCGCCCGCGCAGGTCGGGCAGCCCGAAGGTGACTCGGCCGTCACCACCGTATTGCGTGCCAAGCAACGAGAACAGCACCTGATTGATGTTCACGTTGAGCAGGCGCCCGTCACACGGTAGCCACCCCCTTGGTACGACCGGAAAAGCACACAAACGTATTTCCCCGAGATATGAGTCCATCCGTTTCTTCCTGGTTAAGTGGCGACGCCACGATCTTTGAATTCTTATAGGCGCGCATTTTGCCATCGTCATATTTCATTTCAAATATATTTCGTTTCCCTTATTAAATTTCGATGGATAAAACGATCGTTTGAAATTTCTCGCTTATTAATAAAACAGACATCGAAGTATTGGTGAATACCCTTGGCTCGTTGAGGTAGGTTAGGTTTGCCGATAATCGTGCTTGACGCGCAAGGCAATGGTGCCTACCCTTGCGCAGAAATTAGTCAGGTGTCCGTCAGTTCATTCCGGGCATTCACGAATAAACGATGCTGCGGGCATTTCCGGAGCACGAAAGCAAAATTACAAATGGGTCTTTGCCGCATCGCTGGCGAGGACTTCGGGGGAAGTCAAATGAAAACGCAATACCAACGGGGCGAATCGGTATTCATACGACGGGTGTACTGCCCATCGGTCGGCCGCAATACATGTGTGTTGCCCAGCCTGTCTCAAATACCCACGCGACAAGTCCTTCCCGATTGATCTGAGCCAGCGAACGCCGCGAGTCAGCACTCGCGGTCTTCGCGTGCGTGCCCGCTTCTCATGCCCGCGCGTGACAAGCCAGTGCCCTGCCGCTCATGCGTGTCGGCTCCCCGCCAAGTCATTTGCTTCTCTCCCGGTTCGCCATGTTGCCTAGTCTTCAATTTCCTCTCGAGTCCGTACGCCGTCGGTCATCTGTGGCGCCCGTCGCTTGGTTTCACTGGCTGCGTGCGCTGCTGACGCTGCTGGTGTTGTTCACGGCGTCGTCGTCGGCCTGGTCGCAGGCATGCGTCACATGGACGCCCACGCCAGCGCAGCTCTCCGGCGGAACCTACCGTTATCAGATGCCAGTATTTGGTGCGTGCGATCCGTCGGCCAATGGGCTGTACACCACGTCAAATGGCAACATCGGTAATCTCACCGCCGCCGATGGCTCGATCTTGACCGTCGATCTGAGCGATCCCAGTTTCGACACACTGGTCTTCACGCCAAAGGCAAACACCACGCAGACCTCGTGGTCATTTACGTTGTATCAACAGGGTGGCGCACCGTCCGTCGTGGCCATCAAAATCGCCGCGGGCACCCCGTCGCTCACCAGCGTGACGCCATCCTCCGGCCCAACAACCGGCAACCAGAGCGTCACGCTCTCCGGTTCAAACTTTGCGCTCGGCGCGACCGTTAAATTTGGCGGAACGGCCGCGACCGGCGTTGTCGTGAACAGTACGTCGTCGATTACGGCGACCACGCCTGTTCACTCAGCGGGCCTTGTCGACGTTGTCGTCGACACGACGGGCACTGGCGGCGGAGGGGGCGGGTCGTCTACGCTGACGAACGCCTACACCTTCAACCCGCCTCTGCCAACAGTCACCTCGCTCGCCCCGAGCGGGGGGCCGAACAGCGGCGGTACGGCCGTGACGATCACCGGGACCGGCTTTCTCGGGGCCACCGGGGTCAACTTCGGCGCAAGCCCCGGGACAGGTGTTGTGGTGCTGAACGATACGACGATCGTCGCGACATCCCCTGCCGGGACGGCGCCAGTCGATGTCACCGTCAGCACCAGCGCTGGCACCAGCGTGGTCAACGCGCCGGGCGACAGGTTCACGTACACACCGACGGTGACGGGGGTATCTCCGTCGTCGGGTCCCCCCAGCGGCGGTGTATCGGCAACGATCACCGGAACCGGCTTTACCAATGCCACCTCGGTGACCTTCGGGTCGACCGCTGCGCTGCCCTATACCATCATGAGCGACACCACGATCACGGTGTCGAACGTGCCCGCCGGGACGGGTACTGTCGACGTGAAAGTGACCAACAGCGCCGGCACGAGCGCAGCTAACGCGAGCGACCAGTTCACCTACCGCGCGGCGCCCGTCGTGACCTCGGTGACACCGAATGCCGGTGCGCCAAGCGGCGGAGCGAGCGTCAGGATCCAAGGTTCGGGGTTCAGCACCGGCGGCGTGCCTTCGGTCAAGTTCGGCAGTACGTCGGCGCCGAGCTTTACCCTCGACAGCGATACGCAAATCACCGTCACGTCTCCCGCGGCGGCAGCGGGCACCGTCGACGTTACGGTCACCAACAACAATGGCACCAGCGCGACCAGTGCCGCCGATCAGTTCACCTACGTGGGCGTCCCTACCGTGACATCGCTCGGGACGAAGGAAGGCCCGCTCGCCGGCGGCACGACGGTGACGATCAATGGGACTGGCTTGAAGACAACGACCGCAGTGGCGTTCGGCGCGGTCAGTGTGCCCTTCACGGCTGTCAGCGACACGCAGCTCACGGTGACATCGCCTGCGAACGCGAGCGCAGGCGTCGTCGACATCGTTGTTACCACGCAGGGGGGCACCAGCGCGACCAGCAGCGCCGATCAGTTCACTTACATGGCCCTGCCCACGGTGACGAGCATCGCGCCGACGTCCGGCGCGGCCGGCGGAGGTACGACCGTGGCCATCAACGGCAGTGGCTTCACCTCCGCGGCAACGGTGAGTTTCGGTGGCACGGCGGCGACGAATGTCCAGTTCGTGAGCGCATCCCAGCTTACGGCTCGCTCACCCGCTGGCACGGGCACCGTCGACGTGAGGGTCTCGACCACCGGCGGCACCAGCGCGACCAGCAGTAACGACCAGTTCACGTATCGGCCGGCGCCGGCGATCTCCGGCCTCTCGGTGACCGTGGGGTCTCCGGCGGGCGGCACGCAGACCAAGATTACGGGCACCGGATTTACCGGCACGACCAGTGTGACGTTCAACGGCTCACCGGCGACGACTTTCAATATCGACAGCGACACGCAGATCACCGTGACATCGCCTGCCGGCTCGGCGGGAACTGTCAATGTCGTGGTGACCACGCCGAATGGCACGAGTGCCGTCGGTCCATCGAGCCAATTCACCTACGCGGCGCCACCGACGGTTTTGAGTTTGGGGCCCACTACCGGCTCAACGGCGGGTGGCGATTCGGTCACGATCACGGGCTCGAATTTCTACAACGGGGTCACAACAGTCAAGCTCGGTGGTAACACGGCAACGATCACCGCGATCAGTTCGACCACGATCACGATCACGACACCGGCGGGCTCGCCAGGTGCGGCAACGCTCACGGTCGATACGCCCGGCGGAACCTCCACGACAGGTGGCGCCTTCACCTATGTCGCGGTGCCTGTCGTGACTTCGCTTTCCCCGGCGTATGGGTCGACGAGTGGAAGCACCCCCGTGACCATCTCGGGCAGCGGTTTCACGGGGGCGACAGCGGTGAAGTTCGGGGCGACGGCCGCAGCCTTCACGGTCAATAGCGATTCGCAAATCAGCGCGACGGCACCGGCGGGTACCGGGGTCGTGGACGTGCGCGTGACGAACCCAGCGGGCACGAGCGCCATCGTGACGGCGGACAATTACACCTACGCCGGTTTGCCAACGGTGTCATCGGTGGCGCCGGCCTACGGGCCAGTGGCCGGCAGCACGACCGTGACCATCAGCGGCACGAATTTCATCCCCGGCGTGACGGTCGTGATGGTCGGCGGTCAATTGTCGAACAGCGTGACGGTCAACAGCTCGACGTCGCTGACGGCCACGGTACCGGCGGGCACGGCAGGCGCTGCCAACATCATCGTCACGACGCCGTTGGGCAGCAAGACGCTGGTCGGCGGCTATACCTACTACGCGGCGCCCGCCGTCACGTCGATTTCGCCGACGAGCGGCCCGGCGAGCGGCGGGACTTCCGTCACGATTACGGGGACGGGCTTTAACAATGTGACGAGCGTGTCGTTCGGCGGCACGTCCGGCTCGAACATTACGGTCAACGGCACGACACAAATTACGGCAACGGCGCCGGCGGGCTCGGGCGTCGTCGACGTGCGCGTGAGCGCCGCTGGGGGGACGAGCCCCGTTACGGCGGCGGACCAGTTCACTTATCTCGGCGCGCCTACGGTGACCAGCGTCACCCCCAATACCGGCCCAACGACGGGGGGCACGGCCGTGACCGTCACGGGCACGGGGTTCACTGGCGCCACGGCGCTCAAGTTCGGTGCGGTTGCCGGGTCCTCTGTCACCGTCGTCAGCGCAACGCAGATCACCGCGGTATCGCCGCCGGGCACGTCGGGTGTGACCAACATCACGGTGACGACACCGAATGGCACGAGCAGCACCACACCTGCCAATCAGTTCACTTACACGTCACCGGTTGCGGTCGTCCTGACACCCGCGACATTGCCGACGCCAGTGGCCGGGCAGGCCTACAACCAGACGATGTCGGCGTCGGGCGGCACCTTGCCGTACCGATTTACCGTGACGAGCGGTGCATTGCCGGCGGGGTTGACGTTGAATCCCACGACGGGGGCGCTTACCGGTACGCCGAGCGCCACGGGGACCAGCACGTTCACGATTTCGGTCACCGATGCCAGCACCGGACCGGGCACGCCGCTGACCGCCTCGCAGAGCTATACCTTCAACATCACGGCGCAGGCCGCATCGGCACCGGCGATCGATGTGAAAGCGTTGTCCAACGCCCCGATCACGATTCACGCGACGGCGAACGCCGTGGGCGGCCCGTTCACCCGCGTGGCCATCGTCACGCCGCCCGCCAGCGGCACGGCGGTCGTCACCGGTGAAGACATCGTCTACACCCCGGCGGGCAATACGAATGGCGTGGTCACGTTCGCCTACGCGCTCACTAACGCCGCGGGTACTTCGGCACCGATTCCCGTCACGGTGACGGTGCAGGCGGTGCCGGTGACGGCGCCCGGCTTGCAGGCGAGCGTCAGTGCCAACGAGGCGACCAATATCGACATCACGACGGGTGCGACCGGTGGCCCGTTCACGGCCGCGAACGTCATTGCGGTCTCGCCCGCGAATGCAGGCACGGCCACCATCGTGGCGGTTGCCGGTGCAGCACCGGCGAGTGCGGGCGGCGTTCAGCGGCTTCGCGCTGCCGTGGTCGCACCCACGCAGTACAGCGTGCGCTTCGTGCCGGCGGCAGCCTTCGCGGGCATGGCGGTGATCACGTACACGTTGTCCAACGAGAACGCCACGTCGGCGCCCGGCACGTTGCAAGTGACGGTTGCGCCACGTAAGGATCCGTCGACGGACCCGGACGTGACCGGTCTTATCGGGGCGCAGGTGGAAGCGGCACGCCGCTTCGCCACGACACAGATCGGCAACTTCAACCAGCGTCTCGAAGCGTTGCACGGCAAGGGGCGTGCGCCGTCGAGCAACGGCCTGAATGTGGTACTGCCGTCGCCGGATCGCGATCGCAATGTGTCGCGCTGTCAGGATGTCGTGGGAATCTCCGAGCGCGACGCGTGTCTGCGGGGCGATGTGAGCCCGCTGGCGCTCAACAAAGCGAAGAGCCTCGACGTGCGCGACAAGAGCGGGGGGTCAAGCGGGGTCGGTACGGGCGACAGCAGCGTGCCTGATTTGCCGGGTGAGGGGGCTAACGACGACAAGCGTTTCGCGTACTGGACGGCCGGTTCGGTGGACTTCGGTTTCGCCAATATGGCCGCCAATTCCGCCGCGCAGCGCTCGGGCTTCAAGTTCACGACGGGCGGTGTCACGCTCGGTGCCGACTATCGGTTGTCCGACCAGTTGTCGCTCGGGGCGGGGGTTGGCTATGGGCATGACGCGACCGATATCGGCAGTTCGGGCACGCGCAGCACGGGCGATAGCTACAGCGGCGCGTTGTATGCGAGCTTCCGTCCGATCCCGACGTTGTTCGTCGATGCGGTGGCGGGCTTCGGGACGCTGAACTTCAGCTCGCGCCGTTGGGTCATCGATGCGAACGACTTCGCGAGCGGCAAGCGCAGCGGTCAGCAGTTCTTCGGCTCGCTGTCGGCGGGTTACGAGTTCCGCAACGACGACTGGCTGTTCTCGCCGTACGGACGTCTGACGGCGTCGCGCTCCACGCTGGACCAATACAGCGAAACCGGCGCCGGGCTGAACGCGCTCACGTACTTCAAGCAGAACGTGAACACGTTGTCGGGCACGCTCGGTGTGCGTGCCGGGTTTGCCAAGGCGACGCCGATCGGTACCTTCTCGCCGTACATCCGGGTGGAGTTGCAGCACGACTTCAACGGCCAGAGCATGGCCGGGCTGGCGTATGCCGACATCGCGGGCAGCGGGCCGGTGTACTTCGTGCCGGGCAGCCCGTACGGCAGCGATCGTGTGCAGGTCGGGTTCGGTTCGAAGCTGCGCTCCGGCGTGCTCGTCTTCGGGCTGGATTACAGCGTGACGACGGGGATGGGCGGCTTGCAGCAAGGCGTGCGACTGACCTTCACTGCGCCATTCTGAGCGATGAGGGGGCTGGGTCGATAAGCCCGTAGCACCTGTAGAACGAGAAAGGCCAGCCCGTGAGGCTGGCCTTTTTTCGTTTAATCCAACGCAGGTTCTTCCGCGACCTTCCGTTGTTGCAACCGGCGGAAGAAGGCGGCGTTGTGAACGTCGGCGACGTCGAACACGCTATCGGCGGCGCGCATGACGGCGGCATTGAACAGCATGCGCGTCTCTGCCTGACAGGCTGCCGTGCCACCTTGCGCCGCGACCTGTCGGGCAATTTCACCGATCATCGCGCGCTTGATGACGTCGAACGAGGCGTCCGGGTGTCCGTCGAGATGATTCATGTGGGCGAGCAGCATTCCCAACACCTGCGCGTGAACGAGTTCGGCGGCCCGTTGCTCCATGGCCAGTACGTCATTTTCAGTCATGAGTACCCCCGATGAACGATAAGTTGTGCGAAGGGAAGCGATGCCAGCATAGCACCGCCGGTGGGGCCTCGCTCGCGGCCACATGGACGCCACATTGACGCCGCCCGTGAGATTTCCCCGGGATTTCCGCGAAATGGCGCTCCCCTTTTTGGCAGGTTTCGGGTTAACACCTAAAGTTTCGCCGGGTCTGGCCGTAAGTCATGAGGTGGAACCTCCCACCTAGTGGAACCGGTGGCCTGGGGCGCCGGTTCTGGTCTTTGAACTCCTAGCCGCAGGCCTGCCAGTCCATTCAGCATGACAGTATCTTCGCTTAGAACACGGATCATCCTGATCGCGTGTGCCACCGTCGTCGGTGCGCTGATTCTCTCCGGCATTACTACCTACCTCATCGTGCGCACCAGCATGATGTCGACCATTTCCAACACGCTCGACGCCGTGGCGCGCGGCAACACCCTCGCCGTCGAGCGCTGGGCGGCAGCCAAGGGCCAGTCGGTCGTCGGCACGGCAGCCGCCGTCGAAAAGGGCGAGCAGGGCGTTGCGCTCACCAAGTTGCTTGGCACAACCAACGGCTTCCCGATCTCGAGCATCGGCTGGAGCGACAAGTCTTACTTCTCGAGCGGCCCCACGCCGCCCGACTACGATCCGACGGCACGCCCCTGGTACAAGGGCGCCACCGGCGCGGGCAAGCTGACGGTCGTCAAGCCGTACGCCGATATCGCTTCGGGCAAGCTCTACGTGTCGTTCGCCGCGCCGATTCTGCGTGACGGCCAGACGCTCGGCGCGGTGAGTGGCGCCGTGCCGCTCGACGCCGTGCAGGAAGTCGTCAAGGCCGTGCATCCCACGCCGTCGAGTCTCGCCTTCGTGGTCTCGCGCGACGGTCTCGTGATTGCCCACCCCGACGAGAAGCTGATGCTCAAGCAGTCGAGCGATCTCGCACAAGCCCTCACGCCCGACGCACTCGCCAGCCTCGAACGCGCCAAAGACCCGATGGAAGTGCAGTTGGGCGGCGACGCCAAGCTGCTCAAGGTGCAGCCGGTGCCGGGCACCGACTGGCTCTTCGTGGTCGCTCTCGACAAGGCCGAAGCTACCGCGGGGCTGTCGCAAGTGCTTAGCGCGACCATCGTCACGCTGATCGTGCTTACGCTGTGCGCCATCGGTATCGCGAGCTTCTTCACGTCGCAGGCGTTCAAACGCCTGTCGCAAGTGCGCGACGCGATGGACACCATCGGCTCGGGCGGCGGCGATCTGACGCGCCGCCTCGATGTCGTCGGCAACGACGAAGTGGCCCATATCTCGCGATCGTTCAACGCGTTTGTCGACAAGATCAGCACGGTGATGATCGACGTGCGCTCCGGGGTGCATGGCATGACCTCGGCGACGAGCGAGATCGAAATGGGTAATCGCGATCTGTCGCAACGCACCGAAGCATCGGCAGGCACGTTGCAGGAAACGTCGGCTGCCCTGACCGAGCTGACGGCCAGCGTGAAGCAGACGGCCGAAGCCGCCGAGCACGCGACGCGTCTGGCCAACGACGCGAGCGAAGCCGCTGCACGCGGCGGCGACGTCGTCATGGGGGCCGTCACGACGATGAGCGAAATTGCGCAGTCGTCGGAGCGCATCACCGAGATCATCAGCGTGATCGACGGCATCGCGTTCCAGACGAACATTCTGGCGCTGAACGCTGCCGTGGAAGCGGCGCGCGCCGGCGAGCAGGGCCGTGGCTTTGCGGTGGTGGCGGGTGAAGTGCGCACGCTTGCGCAACGCAGTGCGGCAGCCGCGCAAGAGATCAAGACGCTCATCGAAGCGTCGGTGCAGAACGTCAAGAGCGGCACGCAACGCGTGCAGGCGGCGGGCAATAACATGGGCGAGATCGTCGATGGCATCGGCCGTGTGCGTCGTCTGATCGTGGAAATCCACAGCGCGATGACCGAGCAAAGCACGGGCATTAGCCAGATCGATCGCAGCGTGGCGGAAATGGATCAATCGACGCAGCAAAATGCCGCGCTGGTGGAAGAATCCGCCGCCGCATCGGCCATGTTGAGCGAGCAGGCCCGCAATCTCGCCGATACGGTTGCGCTGTTCCAACTGCGCGAGCATAGCCGTCACGGCGTGACGGTCATGCACACGCGCACGGGGCCGGGTTCGCATCGCGACGAACCGGCGCTCGCGGCGTAAGCCGAAGCCACTTACCTACGTCTCCTGAGTCGGCAGCCAACGAACCGGCGGTGATTTACCGCCATTCGTCATCGCGCTGCCCGCCCGCCAGATTTTGTCGCAGAATAGGACACTGTCTGGCGGGTATCTCATCTTTATTCAGGAGACACATCATGACGACTCAGCAATACCAAGGTGGCTGTCATTGCGGCGAATTGCGATTTTCTGTAAATATTGATTTGTCCAAAACAATTGCGTGCAATTGTTCGATTTGCAAAAAACGTGGATTGATTCTCGCATTTGCGCCACGCGGTGAATTCACGCAGACGTCCGGTGTGGATTCGAATCGCGAATACCTCTTCAATAAACATCTGATTCACCATCAGTTCTGCCAGAAGTGCGGCGTCGAAGCGTTTGCCTTCGGCGAGATGCCCGACGGCACGAAGATGGCGGCAGTCAACGTACGCTGCATCGACGGCATCGATCTCGATACCGTGCACCCAACGCCCGTCGATGGTGCCAGTTTGTAATTGCATCTCATTCCGAATTTCTCTTAATAGACGGAATCGTATATTTAAGCGGATACCATTATTTGGATTTTGCTGATGATGGTTTGTCATGCAAAACCGGAAAACGAAACGGCGCATCAATCGCGCCGTTTTTAATTTCCAGAAATATTGTGAAAGTCATTCCGTGGGAATCAAGGGATTATTGACTCAAGATTATTGAATGGACTTCCGTTATGCCATGCGATTGTTCGTGTTTTATCGCATTCTGGAGTTGGCATGAAGTTCTTGGGTAGTCTCAAAATCGGCACGCGCCTGAGCATCGGGTTCGCCGTCACGCTGTTGCTGCTGTGCATCGTGGGCGGTATGGCGGTGTATCAGGCATCCCGCATTTACGGTGGCACACGCGATCTCGCCGACAACTGGCTGCCCAGCGTGCAGTCGCTCGGCACCGTGCAGGTCGGCGCCAATGCGGCACGACGCGCCACGCTGGCCGTGCTGTTGACCACGGTGGAACAGAGCCGGATCGACGAGACGAACAAGCGCGTAGCGGCCATCGAGCTGGTCAACAAGACGCTTTCGGCTTACGGCAGTCTGGTGGCCTCCGATGAGGACCGCCGTGCCTACGAGGCCGTGCGCGAAGCATGGGCCAACTACCTCGCGATCGACAATCGCATCGCTGAACTGGCCAAGGGCGACGAGGCCGCGCAGGGGCAGGCGCGCACGCTCGCCATGACCGAGGCGGTGCAGTCTTTCGCCGTGCTCAGCCAGAAACTCACTGAACACGTTGCGGTGAATCGTGCGGGTTCGGTGGCGGCGGGCGATGCCGCAGCCGCCGACTATCACGCGGCGTTTATCGCGACCATTGTGTTGATCGTGCTGGCGCTCGGCGTGAACATCGTCATCGCGCTGGTCATCACCCGCTCGATCACGGTGCCGATCGGCCGCTGCGTCGACATTGCGCAGACGGTGGCACGCGGCGACCTCAGTTCGCGCATCGATGTGCATGGACAAGACGAGCTCGCGCTGTTGCTCGGCTCGCTGCGCGACATGAACGGCAAGCTGGCACAGGTGGTCGGGCAGGTGCGCAACACCAGCGAGAGCATTGCGACCGGCTCGGCCCAGATCGCGGCGGGCAATACCGATCTGTCGTCGCGCACCGAGCAGCAAGCGGCGTCGCTCGAAGAGACGGCGGCCAGCATGGAAGAGCTCACGACGACGGTCAAGCAGAACGCCGATAACGCCGAGCAGGGCAATGTGCTCGCCTCGAACGCGTCGCAGATCGCCCTGCGCGGTGGCGACGTGGTGCGTCAGGTGGTCGAGACGATGCGCGAGATTTCGGAAGGATCATCGCGCGTGGGCGACATCACCAGCGTGATCGAAGGCATCGCCTTCCAGACCAATATCCTTGCGCTGAACGCCGCCGTGGAAGCGGCGCGTGCCGGTGAGCAAGGCCGTGGCTTTGCCGTGGTGGCGGGCGAAGTGCGCACGCTGGCCCAGCGCAGCGCCAATGCGGCCAAGGAGATCAAGGAGTTGATCGACGCGTCGACCCGTCAGGTGAACGAAGGCGCGAAGCTCGTCTCGGAAGCCGGCACGACGATGGACGAAGTGGTGCAGGCGGTCAAGCGTGTAACCGATCTGATGGCGGAAATTGCGGCGGCGTCGACGGAGCAGCGCACCGGCATCGAGCAGGTCAATCAGGCAGTGATGCAGATGGATACGGTCACGCAGCAGAACGCGGCGCTGGTGGAAGAAGCCTCGGCGGCGGCGCAGTCGATGGCAGCGCAGTCGAGCGGCCTGCGCGAGCTGGTGTCGATCTTCAAGCTCGATGGCGCGGCCAATCAGTCCAACGCGCCGCATCGCTTGTCCGCCTGACGTTTTCGAGCGGCCAATAAAAAGCGGCTCGCCGACGTCAGCCGGCGAACCGCGAATGCCAGAACGCTCTCACCAGCGTCCGGCCCACGGGACCGCATGCGTCCCATGTTCTTTCTGCCGCGACGTTGGCGCGGGCGTATCTCGCTCGGCGGCACGAGGTTCGTGCGGCCGTCACCGGCAACTGGCCGCCTGCCCCCCGGCGTGGCGGCCGTTGCCTTGTCGATTGTCTTGCGTGCGTTAGTGCGTGCGTTGGTGCGTGCGCGCGTGCGCGTGACCGGCGGCGCTTACTGGCCTGCGAGCATCGACCCGCGATCGCGCAGGTTGATGTGCATCTCGAAGGCGCGTTCCAGCGCATGCGGCGTGTGGCCGCCGTAACGCAGCGCGTCGCGGTAGTAGTCGCGCAGTACATCGCGATACGACGGATGGGCGCAGCGATCGATCACCAGATTCACGCGCTCGCGCGGTGCGAGCGTGCGCAGATCGGCGAGCCCTTGCTCCGTCACGATGATGTCGACGTCGTGCTCGTTATGATCGACGTGCGGCACCATTGGCACGATGCTGGAAATCTTGCCGTCCTTCGCAATCGACTTGGTGGCGAAGATGGCCATGCGTGCGTTGCGCGCAAAGTCGCCTGACCCCCCGATGCCGTTCATCATGTGCGTGCCGCCCACGTGGGTGGAGTTCACGTTGCCGTAGATATCGGCTTCTAGCGCGGTGTTCAGCGCAATCAATCCCAAGCGGCGAATGACTTCCGGATGGTTGCTCACCTCCTGCGGGCGCAGTACGAGCTTGTCGCGATAGCGTTCGAGATTGCCGAACACCCGATCCTGCACGGCTTGCGAGACGGTGATCGACGAGCCCGAGGCGAACACCATCTTGCCGGCGTCCATCAGTTCGAACGTGGAGTCTTGCAGCACTTCCGAGTACATCGTGAGCTGCTCGAACGGCGAATCGATGAAGCCCGTGAGCACGGCGTTGGCGATGGTGCCGATGCCGGATTGCAGCGCGGGCAGCGTGCGGGGCAGGCGCCCGCGCGAGACTTCGTGCTGGAAGAATTCGATGAGATGACCGGCAATGCGTTGCGTATCGGCATCGGCGGGCAGGGCGTTGGAGGCGCTGTCCGGCGTGTCGGTAATGACGATGGCGGCGATCTTCTCGGGGGCGATCTTCACGGCGGATGTGCCGACACGGTCACGCACGTCGACGATCGGCAGCGGCGAGCGATGCGGGCGCTGTCCGGGGATCCAGATATCGTGCAGGCCTTCGAACGCGAGCGGCTGCGCGAGGTTGATCTCCACGATGACCTTGTCGGCGAGGATCGCGAAGCTCGCAGAGTTGCCGACCGACGAACTGGGCACGAGGCCGCCGTCTTCGGTGATGGCCACGGCTTCGATCACGGCCACGTCCAGCTTGCCGAACTGACCGGCACGCAGGAATTCGACGGTTTCGGACAGATGCTGGTCGACAAACATGACTTCGCCGCGATTGATCGCGCTGCGCAGTGTGGTGTCGACTTGAAACGGCAGGCGCTTGGCCAGCACACCGGCTTCGGTCAGGGTCTTGTCGGAATCGTGGCCGAGCGACGCACCGGTGATGAGCGTGAGCTTCATCGGGTGGGCTTTGGCACGCTTGGCGAGCGCAATGGGCATGTCCTTGGCGTCGCCGGCGCGGGTGAACCCGCTCATGCCGACCACCATGCCGTCACCGATCAGCCGGGCGGCATCGTCGGCGCTCATCACCCGGTCGCGTAGCGACGCCAGGCGGATGCGGTCTTCATACATCGTGAGGCTCCTCGTCTCTTTCTTATCCGATCTTCCGGTCCGCATTCCGCCGCTTGAGGCTGAACTCGGCCGATGGATCGATTTGACGCAACGGCGGTGGGTACACCTGTCACGCTTGACTCGAAGTGTATTGACCCATCGGCCACATTTCCAATATATTGAAAGCGTTGTTTGAATACTTTTAATGTATTGAAATGGTTAGCCCTTATGGGGCTGGGCTGACGCGGGAGTGGATATGGAATTGCGGCATTTGCAATATTTCATTGCGGTCGCCGAAGAGCGGCATTTCACCCGCGCTGCGGCGCGTGTGGGCATTCAGCAGCCGCCGCTCAGCCTTCAGATCAAGCAGTTGGAGGAAGAACTGGGCGGCCCGCTATTCGTCCGGCTGCCGCGCGATGTCGTGCTGACGGAATTGGGGGAGGCGTTTTTGCCGGAGGCGCGGCACATTCTCGAGCGCGTCGCGCGGGTGAAGCGGCAGATGCAGCAGATATCGCGAGGCGATGCGGGCCATATCCGGATTGGCTTTGCCGGGGCGACTTACTTCGAGCCGAGCATTCCGGCATGGATTCGTGATTTCCGGGCGCGCTATCCGGACGTGCAACTGCATCCGCAGCAAAGCAATACGGCAAGTCTGCTGGCGGCATTGGTGAACGAGGAGGTCGACGCGGCGTTCGTGCGCACGCCGGTCGATGCGCCGCCGGGCATCGTGAGCGTGCCGGTGGTGGATGAAGCGATGATGCTGGTGCTGCCGCTGGGGCATCCGATGTGCGCCCGCGAGCGTGTCCCGCTCGCGGCGCTGGCACAGGACGAATTCATCCTGTTGCCGCGCGAGATCAGTCCGGCGCTGTATGACCGTACGATTGCCGCGTGCGAGGCGGCCGGGTTCCGGCCGAAACTGGGGCAGGAGGCGCCACAGATCACGTCGATCGTGCCGATGGTCGCGGCGGGCTTCGGGGTGTCGCTGGTGCCCGCGTCAGTGAGCCAGATTCGTACACCGGGGATGGGCTTCTGGCCCATTGACGCCGAGATGGGCGAGGTGCCGCGTGCGCCGATCAGCCTCGCGTTTCGCGCCGCCCATGGCTCGGCGGCACTCGGTCACTTTATTGCGATGTCGCCGTCGGGGTTGCCGACCAGTGATGGTGCCGGAGCGCCGCTTGTCTGATCGCCCGCGGGCTTGGCTTTGTCGGCAATGACGTTGGTTATTTCGTTGGCGGCAAGCGCGCCGGGCGAACCGGCCGCAGGGCTAATCGCGGGCGATGCGGCAATCACCCGCGTGGGCGCCAGCACCATCCCGTTGAGCGAGCGGCCCGTGCTGCTGGAGTGGCCGCCGTCGGCATAGTCGCCATAGCCACGATGGCTCGGGCTGGTGACGGCATCCGCACGTGTCGGCAACCAGCCTTTTACGCGCAGTTGGTTCACCAGCATGGGATGAATCAGCAGCGAGTAGAGCAGGCAAGTGAGCGGCAGCGAGACTACCAGCGCCGACTCGTCCCAGACGAACGCCGGACCCAGCGCAAGCACCACCCAGATGAGCGCGTGCCAGCCAAAACCGTGCGCCAAGAGGTAAAGCGGGCCGAGGAAGAACGCCGCCACGCACGACAGGTAGGTGATCTCCACGACGTCCCCGCTTGCCGGGTTGCGAAATTTGAGTGTCATCGCGAAGTGGGGGGACGTTGGTGAGCAAAAACTCACGTTACACGAGCGACGACCCCATTTCGTCCTACCCCGTCCTATCCCTTTTTTCGCCCTCCCGCCCTCAAGTCATGTGGCAATCCGATGTATTTGAGCGCCGGCAACTTGCGGTGGAACAGGTAGGCTACACTGCGACCATGCCCCGTCGGGATCCGGGGCCCTATGGGGACTCCCACTGCCATGCGCACTCTCCGAAGGTTGACCCGTTGGCTGCCCGTCCTCCTCGGTGCCATCGCAGGCGTGATCGTCATGCTGGCCGCCGCACAAGTGGTTCAGACGCGGGTCGACGATTTTCGTCTGCGGCTGTTCGTGCGCGACATCATGGGCTACATGAACGATGCCTCGATCTCGCGCCGTAATGCCCTGTTTCAAGCCCCCCAGAACACCGACGTTCCCTGTACCGACGACGATATCCTCGGCCTGCGCCGCGTTGCGATGCGCAGCCCTTATTTTCACGATATCGGACGCGTCCACGACGCGAAGCTGCTCTGTACGGCCATGGTCGGCCGGCTCGACAAGAACCCCACGCTTCCCCCGCCCGACCACGAAACACGCAACGGCGTGAAGCTCTGGCACACGATCACCGGCGTGATCACGCCCGGGGTACAGGTCGATGCGGTCGGCTGGGGCGACATCGTGGTGTTCAGCTCGCCAGTGCTGCCACCGCGACTCGGCACTCCCGACCGCGGGTTTGCCTCGATCGCCTCCACCGACGACAAGCGGTTTCAGTTCTGGCGCGCCGGCCTGTTCGACGATCAACGTCAGGTCGAACTCGGGGTGACATCGCGGTGGTTCGACATCGGCCCGGTCCGTCATTATTCGACGTGTTCGAATGCGGTGGATGTCTGCGCGTCGGCGGTCTACACGTCGTCGAGCATTCTGCATAACCCGATCGGTCTGGCGATGGCGTTCGGCATCGGCGCGGCGCTGGGCGGCGCCGTCGGCCTCTCATGGCGCTCGCGCAAACGCTACCGGATGTCGGTGGACTGGGTGACGCAACACGCCGCAGAGACCGGGGGTATTACGGTGGTGTATCAGCCGCTGGTGCGCCTGCGCGATCGCAAGATGATCGGCGTAGAGGCGCTGGCCCGACTCAACGACAGCGCCGGCAAACCGATCTCTCCTGAAATGTTTATTCCGATTGCCGAGCGGCGTGGCGTGATCGGATTGGTAACGCGGCAAGTCGCGCGGCGGGCGCTCATCGATATGCATGGGCGCGCGCTGGCCGATCCGGAATTTCACATCAGTATTAATCTCGCCGCCGAAGATGTCGTGGACACGACGTTTCACACGTTTTTGAATCACATTGCGGCGTCATTGCGCGTGCCGCGAACACAAATTGCACTCGAGATTACGGAGCGTTCCACCGACAGCATGAAACGGCTGGGGGATGCGCTGGACCGGTTACGCGCCGACGGTTATCAGATTCATATCGACGATTTCGGCACTGGCTTTTCGAATCTGGCTTACCTGTCGACGCTCCATGTCGATGCGCTGAAGATCGACCGCATGTTCACGCAGGCGATTGGCGCCGATACGGTGGGCAGCGCGATTGTCGATCAGATCTGCAAGATGGCGGCGCTGTTGAACGTGGGGGTGATCGTGGAGGGCGTGGAAACGCGTGCGCAGGCCCTTTATATGCTGGCGCATTGTCCTGAAGCGGTAGGGCAGGGGTGGCTTTTCGGTAAAGCCGTTCCAGACGATGAATTGCCGTCGCCCGAGGCACTGATGAAAGCGATGGCAGACGACGCCGAGACAGTCGCTTAAATCGGCCTGCGGCATCGATTGGGTTTTCTTCGCGTGTGTTTCTGTGAACGATTTGTGGCGGTGCTCCGGTGGTGAGAGAAATGCCCCGCCAAAATGGGTAATGATTATTTTCGTTATATCGGGCGAATTACCGAGAATAACGACACGCGTTCGGCGCTAGATTGAAATCACCGTGGTCCTGATGTGCCCCCGACCTCCACGGACTATCCGGCTCGCCGATCTGGCGGGCCGCTTTTTTTTCCCGTGATGCACCATGATTTGTTCGCATGTTAGGATTCTCCAAAAAAGCAGCAATGGTCTCGCGACGCCACAGCTGTCGATTTGCAGATGGGGGACATATGGATAAATCTTTTCGTTTTTCTTGGCATTACGTGAGCGACACCGCTCCCGGCGTGCCGTTCGACCTTGAGGGCGCGGTCACGCCGCGCGCCGACGACCGCTTTGACGGTGCTGTCGACGCTTACTCAGACGGGAACTACATCGGCCGGTGCGAGTATTCGAGCATTGAAGCCAGCGATGCGTCGCTGGCTGCCGAACAAATCCGTAAACGCATCGAGCGACGCATCGAAGATCGCGTCGCTCGTGAGCATCCGGTCACACATTGACCGCATCAAAGCATTGATTGCCAGCTGGCGCGTTTAGCGCCAGCGCCGGCAGCAGCCACCGCCCCAGTGGCCACCCCAGCCGCCTCCCCAGCCACGCCCCCACGAGAATGAGAGCGATACGTTGCTGGCCCATGGCGACGGGGCGAAGCCCGGGTAGAACGGCGCATAGTCCGGGAATGCCGGATAGGCCGCATAGGCGGGATAGGCCGCGTAAGTCGGATACGCCGCATAGGCCGGGTATGCCGTGGGGTAGGCCGCGGGGTAGGCCGAATACACCGGCGCGTTCGACGGCATCTGCGACGACTGCGGCGGCACATAATCAGGCGGCACGGGCGAACCGTTCGGATACACGGGCGCGCGCTGCGGCGACGGCCGGTAATCCGGCGGTACCGGCGAACCATTCGGATAGGCAGGCGGCGTCACCCCATTGCCCGGGCGATAGTCCGGCGGTACCGGCGAGCCATTCGGGTACGCCTGATGCGCGGATTTCCCCGGCGGTGGCGGCGGCATGCTTACGCTCGCGGCAGGTTGCGCTTGCACCGGTGCCGTCGAAACACTCGGCGTCGGCACGGGTGCCGTGGACACATCGGTGACAGCACCGGCTGAACCGGGTGCCGCACGCAGCGCTTGCGGCGCGGTGGGATCTTGCGAGAATGTCAGCGCCCCGCCCGGATATTGCACGACGTAGCAACCGGCGAGCGGCAGGACACAGAGCAAAGCGGCGAGTGGAGCGATTTTCATGGCGAGGAGTGTAACGCAGGAAATCGCCGCACCGTGGGCCAGCGCCACGTAATTGAACGGCGTTTGCATTACGATCCGTTAACGTCTCGACAACGTCACGAAACGTCACAACAACGTCTTACCAACTTCCCGCAACTCGCCGGTCAAGAACACGGCGCGGGTTGCACCTGTTCGAAAGCAACAGGCAAAAAAAACGGCCAGCGCGTTGCTGGCCGTGAAATCCACCAGGAGGAGGTGGAGGAGACAGGTGCAACTATATCAGGGAAATCCCTGAACGGGTAAACCTGCGACGAAAAAATATGTAGAAAAACCACAACTGCGACAATTCGTCGCTTTTTGGGACGCCAAACCCGCAATACCACGCCTGATATACCTCTCACGCGCGTCGCCTGAGCCATTTCCTGCGCGGGGGATGGAGAAAAACCACAAAGCGCGGGTAACGCGCTGCCATCGACCGTCTTCGAGGAGAGGTACCTGATGTCTTCCAGTGCCAGAAAGTGGGGCAATCACGCTGCCGTCGCACCGATCTCCGGCGAACCTGCGTCAGCGTCGGTGAAACGTGCCGATGCACTTGCGCCTTTGCAGACGTTCGTCGCCACCATGACGGCGTTGGTCGATCGCCAGCCCGATGAGGCCACGATCGTGGCCGAGGGGCGTGCCGCGTTAGCGGCGTTGATCGCCGACGATACGTGGCTGCCCGAGGAGTACACGCAGCCCGATCCGGCGCGCTACACGCAATACCGGCTCTATGTCGACCCGCAGGCCCGCTTCAGTGTGGTGAGCTTTGTCTGGGGGCCGGGGCAATCGACGCCCGTACACGACCACACGGTCTGGGGGCTGATCGGCATGCTGCGCGGTGCCGAAGATTCGCTGCCGTTCTCGCATGCTGCCGACGGGCAACTGGTGTCGGCCGGTGACCCGGTCCGGCTCTCACCCGGCACCGTCGAAGCCGTCTCCCCCTCGCTCGGCGACATCCATCAGGTGCGCAACGCCTTCGATGACCGCGTATCGATCAGCATCCACGTCTATGGCGCCGACATCGGCCGGGTGGAACGCGCCGTGTATTTGCCGGACGGCACCCGCCGCAGCTTCGTCTCCGGCTACGCCAATCCCGACAGCCCCAATCTCGTCGCGCGCTGAGCGCGTCTTCTCCCGCTAATTCAGTCGCTTTCACGGATTCCCCGACGGCTTGGCCGCCGGGGAATCCGTTCGCCATTTGTCATGAGAATCTAAGTGAATCTAAGTAAATCTAAGTGTTAACACCAAGCATAGGATTACGTTCGGCGATATAAACTTCCGCAAAGCGTAATTTCATGCGTGTGAGGATTTGCCGTGCCCGTCCTTCGACCCGACGCATGAAATGCTTCGCCCGCCTACCGGCGCAGCGAGGTGCCCGGCGCACGGCAGAGACAACACCAGCCGGCGTATCGACCGGGACGCAGTGACAAGAACGTTTGGAGACAGGATGAAAGCAGCAGAAGTGAATGTCGGCGCGCTGATCGACGAGAGCCGTCTGGGTGGCTATCAGTGGTGGGTGATTGCGTTGTGCGCCATGTGTCTGGTGGTCGATGGCTTCGACGTGCAGGCGATGGGCTACGTGGCCCCGGTGGTGATTCGCGAGTGGGGCATTGCGAAGGAAACCCTCTCGCCGGTGTTTGGCGCCGGGTTGTTCGGCATGCTGGTGGGCTCGCTCACGTTCTCGGCGCTGGCTGATAAGCTCGGCCGCCGTCCGGTGTTGATCGGCGCCACGCTGTTCTTCGCCGTGTGCATGATCGTCACGGGCTTTGCCAATTCGATTACCGAACTGGTCGTGTGGCGTTTTGCGGCGGGTCTGGGGCTGGGTTGCATCATGCCGAACGCGATGGCATTGGCCGGCGAATACAGCCCGCGCCGCATTCGCGTCTCGCTGATGATGATGGTGTCGTGCGGCTTTACGCTCGGTGGCGTGGTTGGCGGCCTGATCACGGCGGCGATCATCCCGAGTCTGGGCTGGCGCGCGGTGTTCTTCATCGGTGGCGCGATTCCGCTGGTGCTCGGCTTCCTGATGTGGGCCTCGCTGCCGGAGTCGATTCAGTTTCTGATGTTCAAGAAGAGCGACGCGGCGCGCATTCGCAAGCAATTGCAGCGCGTGGCACCGTCGGCGAACCTGCCGGCTGATGCCCCCTTCGTGCTCGACGAGCAGAAGGCCAAGGGCGTGCCGTTCATCGAATTGTTCAAGGATGGCCGCGCGCGCATGACGCTGCTGCTGTGGGTCATCAACTTCGCCAACCTGCTCGACATGTACTTCCTGTCGAACTGGCTGCCGACGGTGATTCGCGACGCCGGTTATTCGACGCAGGTGGCGGTCATGGCCGGTACGGCGTTGTGGACGGGCGGCGTGATCGGCACCTTGCTGCTGGGCCGCGTGATCGACCGCGTGGGCTTCACGAGTGTGCTGGCCGTCACGTTCCTGATCGCGATTGCGGCGACGGCGGCGATCGGCAATCCGGCGGTGATGGTGTCGATGGTGGCGGTGTTCGCGGCGATCTTCTTCGCGGGCTTCTCGATCATCGGCGGTCAGCCGGCGCTCAACGCCTTGGCCGCGACGTACTACCCGACGTCGCTGCGCTCGACCGGTATCGGCTGGAGCCTCGGCGTTGGCCGCATCGGCTCGGTGCTGGGCCCGGTGCTGGGCGGCGCGCTGATGCACCTGCAATGGTCGTCGTCGTCGCTGTTCCTGGCGGCAGCCGTGCCGGCGTGCATCTCGCTCATCGGCGTGCTGGCGATTGCCCGCATGCAACGCGGCGATGGCGGCAAGCTGCGCGCCGCGACGGCGAGCTAAGTCGTGATGGTTTTTCTGCCGTGTCCATGCGCCTGAAATCGAGCGTAAGGTAACGTGGTTCAACGCCCGCCAGCGGTATCATGGCGGGCGTTGTGCTTTTTGCACGGCATCTCGAGCACGCTATCAGTACGTGATAACTAGAACGAAAAATGACACAGACGTCCGAACTCTCTCCCGCCTTGCCGACCGAGCGTGTTTTGCTGGGCATTCTTGGCTTGTTCATGATGATTGCCCCGGCGTCGACGGATATGTATCTGCCGGGGCTGGTGACGATGCGCCACGAGCTTGGTGCGAGTGCAGCCGCCGCGCAGCTCACGCTCTCGTATTTCTTTCTGGGGTTTGCCTTCGGACAACTGCTGTGGGGGCCGCTGGCGGATCGCTTCGGGCGGCGCTGGCCAATGGCGGCAGGCATCGCGCTCTATATCTTCGGCAGCATAGGCTGCGCGTTTTCCGACACCATCGACCACATGATGATGTGGCGTTTCGTGCAGGCGCTCGGCGGCTGCGCGATGCCGGTGATTGCGCAGGCGATCGTGCGCGATGTGTACGGCGCGCGAAATAGCGCCCGCGCGTTTTCGATCATGTTGCTGGTGATGAGCGTGGCCCCGATTGTGGCGCCGCTGCTGGGCGGCCAGTTGCTGCGCTTTACGACGTGGCGGGTGATCTTCGGAATTCTGGCAGCGTTTGGCGTGGTGGCCATGCTGGCGTTGTGGCGTTTGCCGGAAACCGGCGCGGTGCATGCGCGCACGGTGGGCGGCCCGCGTGCCATTGTCATGTCGTATTGGCATCTGCTGCGCGACAAGCATTTTGTCGGCTACATGGTGGCGGGTGGTGCGGTGTTCGGCGCGTCGTTCACGTACATCACCGGCACGCCGCTGGTGTACATGGAGTACTTCCACGTGTCGCCGCAATTCTTTGGTGTGCTGTTCGGCATCAACATCGTGGGCATGGCTTCGATGACGATGTTCAACTCGCGCCGCGTCGGGCAGATCGGGTCTTATCGTCTGATGCGCGCCGGCATCATCGGTTGCGCGGTGGTGACGTCGGTGTTGTGTGCGACGGCGTGGCTGGGCATCGCGATCCTGCCGTTGATGGTGGCGCTGTTGTTCCTGTTCATGTCGCTGCGCGGCATCATTACTGCGAATTCGGTGGCCGGGGCGATGGCGAATCATCCGACGCGCGCGGGCGCAGCGGCCGCGCTGGTCGGCAGTGTGCAATACGGTTTCGGTTTTGCCGCCGGCGCGCTGCTTGGCGTGCTCAACGACGGCTCGCCGCGACCGCTGGCGACAGTCATGTGCGGCTTTGCGCTGCTGGCATTGGTGTCGATGTTGCTGATGTTGCCGGGCAAGCGCGAGGCGGCGTGACGGTGCGCTGATCGTGGTATGACGCCGCCGACGCAGGCGGCTTACGACTCAAGGCTCAAGGGGCTCAAGGCTTACGGCGCGGGTCGCTATAGACCTTGGCCGCGCAGGCGCCATCGACGCAATCGGGGTCGGTGCGCACCCCGAGCCAGCGGGAGACACGAACGCGGTTGCGCGCAAACAGGCGGTACAACGCGCGCGCCGCCGGCCGCAGGGCAGGTGCCCGCAGCGGTGCCACCAGCCAGCCGCGTCCGGTCAGCGTGTAGGCGGCGAAGATGGCATCGATACCGATCAGGCACTCGCCGTCGGCGTTCCACGCATGCATCTGCGCATTGAGCGCTGAAAGACTCACGCCGAGCGGCGAGGGGTCGAATGCCGGTGCAGAAATATCCACGAACGCCAATCTCTCTGCCCGGTCTCTGGCGCGCAGTTGCCTGATTTCCCGCATACAGATCGGACAGTTGCCGTCGAAGTACACCGTCAGTGCTGTGGTACTCATTGCAAACGCTCCTGTTTCATTCATTTCTGTCATTAACGAAATTAGGCGGCAACAGCGCCGTCGTCAAGATGAAATTTCTGTCTTGACAGAAATTTCCGTAATGTCTAGATTTGAGTGCATGGAACTCACACCAATCACTGAACGATTCATTCTGCACTGGGGCGAGATGGGTTCGCGCTGGGGCGTCAACCGGACCGTAGCGCAGATTCATGCGTTGCTTTATCTGGCCGGACGCCCCGTGCCTGCGGACGAAATCACCGACACGCTTCAGGTGGCGCGCTCCAACGTGAGCACGAGCATCAAGGAGCTTCAGTCGTGGCGGCTCGTACGCACGGTGCACGTGCTGGGCGATCGCCGCGAACATTTCGAGACATCGACCGACATCTGGGAGCTGTTCAAGCTGATCGTGGAAGGGCGGCGCCAACGCGAAATCGATCCCACGCTGACGATGTTGCGCGACACGCTGATGAGTCCCGAGATGTCGGCAGAAAGCCGGGAAACCGAGCAGCGCATGCGCGATACGCTGGACTTTCTCGAAACACTCACGACGTGGTCGGACGAGATGCTGCGGCTCAAGCCCGAGACATTGATGAAGACGCTGGGCGTGGGTGCAAAGATCAGCCGCACGGTGCGGCGCAAGAAGTCGTAAAGCAGAGAGGTAGCTAGACCGGCGGGCGAAACATCAGAGGGTCGTCCGCATTTTTTTACTTCATTATTTCTGTCAATACAGAAACTACTGTAGGAGGTGTGAAATGCAATCGATGCTTTTCTTCGCCTTATCTCTGGTGATTCCCATGACAAGCGGGTTGTTGGTGACCCGGTACCTTGGTCCAGTGCTTGGCAGAGTGCTCACGGATCTGTGCGGCACCCGTGAGCGCGCCGATTTTTGGGTGCGAATCTGTATGGTGCTGCTGGTGGCGTTGCCGCTCTTTCTGGTGCTGCTGGTTTCGCCGGGGCGGGTCTGTCGACTGGATGCCATCGAGTGCGCGGTGAATCTGACACGCGGCGCAAGCTTTTTCACGGTGATCGGCTTGTTGCTGGGCGTCTGGATCATTGCCTGGATGGTGCGCCGGTATTTGCCGAAGCCGAGCGCCAAGGCGCAAAAGGAAAGTCCGGTGCTTGCCGCGACGCCGGCTGCCACGGCGGCCCCAGTTTCGGTACCGGTGCCGGTATCGGCCCCAGTGCCGCAGCGCGCCCAGCAATAGTGCCGCTGGGCGTGCCCGAGACCTGCGTGGTCTTTGTTACAGCGCCAGCACCAGCTTCTTCCCGCAGGCGCGCGAGCAGCACGACATCATCTTCGTGTTCGCGTCGCGCTCTGCGCGGGTGAGCACCACGTCGCGGTGGTCGACATCGCCCTCGAGCACCTGCACTTCGCACGAGCCGCACAGGCCTTCTTCGCAGTCGCTCTGCACGTCGATGTTGGCGGCACGCAGCGCAGTCAGCAGCGTCTGGTCGGCCGGCACCATCACCGTAATGCCCGAATCTTTCAGCGTGACTTCGAACGCCTGTTCCTTCTCCGGATCGAGCGTGCCCAGTTGCGACTGGAAGTGTTCGACGCGCAGGGTGTCTTCCGGCCAATGCGCGCAGCATTCGGCCAGACCGTCGAGCATGCGAACCGGGCCGCAGGCATAAACCTGCGTGTCGGCGCGCGGCGTCGCGAGCAACGTAGCGTAATCGGCGCGCTGGCCTTCGTCCTTCACCCACAGATGCAGACGTTCGCCGTGCTGTGCCTGAAGCTCGTCGACGAGCGCCATGGTGCGGCGGCTGCGGCCGCTGTAGTGAATCTCGTAATCGATGCCCAGCGCCTTCGCACGACGTGCCATCGCGGCGATCGGCGTCACGCCGATGCCCCCGGCGACAAAGATGGCGCGCGGCGTGGTTTCGTCCAGACGGAAGTGATTGCGCGGGCCGCGAATGCGCAGGCGGTCGCCGGTTTGCAGCCGAGTGTGTACCCAGTTCGAACCGCCACGGCCTTCCGGCTCGTGAAGCACGGCGATCTCGAATGCACCCGCGTCAGCCGGGTCGCTACACAGTGAGTATTGACGCGACAGGCCCGTATCGCCGCACTCGATATCGATGTGCGACCCCGGGGCCCAGCGCGGCATGGCACGGCCGTCGGGGGCGACCAGACGCAGCTTCACGATGCCTTCGGCGACCGGCGTCACGGACTCGACCACGACCAGACGCGTCACGCTATGACCCGACGGCTCGCCAATGCGCACCGGCGAGTGGTTCGTCAGTACAGACGGGTCGGTGCGCTCCGGGTTCATCGCCGGATTCCACTCGACCCACACGTGCTCGGGGCCACGGAACGACGTGTTCGGCACATACGAGAACTGCTGTTCGGCCAGCTTCATGTGCGGCAGACGGCGCGTGAACTCCTCGAGGAAGATCTGCATTTCCATGCGCGCGAGGTTCTTGCCCATGCACTGGTGCGAACCGTAGCCGAAGGTGAGCTGATCGCTCGCGTTCTCGCGGCGAATGTCGAACAGATCGGCGTCGGCGAAGTGGCCTTCGTCGTGATTGGCCGACGACGTGACGATGAGCAGCTTGGAACCCGCCGCGATGTCGATGCCGCCGATCGTGACGTCCTTGGTCGCCAGACGGCGCCACGCGGCCACGGAGCCGTTGTGGCGCAGGCATTCTTCTACCGCATTAGGAATCAGCGACGGGTCTTCGCAGATTTCGCGCCAGACGTCCGGATGCTGCAACAGCAGCTTCATCGCGTTGGCGGTGGCGTTGGCCGTGGTTTCGTGGGCGGCGACGATACCCGCCATCATCATGGAATGCAGGTAGGAGTCGGTGACGACTTCGGGGTAATCCTTCTGCTTGCGAATGCCGTATTGCATCCAGCCCGGGCCGTCCGGCTGCTGGCGCATCTTGTCGAGAATCTTGCCGGCGAGTTGCCAGAAGTTACCCACGGCATGCGCGACGGCGACCTGCTCTTCGGGCTTCGGGCGCCCCCACGTGTTGACGGTGTGCGCGATGGAATACTCGCGCAGCTTGTCCATGTCTTCTTCAGGCACGCCGAGGAAGTGCAGGGCGACGGTCAGCGGCACTTCCCACAGCATCTGGTCGACGAGGTCGGCACGGCCGTCGTCGATGAAGCGATCGACATACTCGCGGGCCAGTTGGCGCACGAGCGGCTCGTGATGTTTGAGATGCTCCGGCGTGAACGGCTCCATCAGCACGCGACGGCGCGGCATGTGCGCGGGCTCGTCTTCGTTCACGAGGGTGCGGTTGAGCGCGAAACCGTACGACGCGAGCACGGCGTTGGCTTCGGGCCCGGTCGGCGTGATCTTCTCCAGCGCAATCGACGGGCTGAAGGTCAGGTTGTCGCGGAAGATGGCCTTGATGTCGTCATAGCGCGTGACCACCCAGTAACCGAGCTTGGGGCTGTAGAACACCGGCTCCTGATCGCGCGCCCAGCGCACGTACTCGGGCGGGTCTTGCTGATAGCCGTCTTCGAACGGATCGAACTCCGCGGCGCGGGCACTGATGGGGCAGCCGTTCGGTGCGACGGTGGCCGCTGGTGCCTGATGGAACGGGCAACCGGCAGCACGCGCGGCTTCTTTAGCTTCTGTATCGGGGGAAGTGCTTTGGCTCATCCGGTCACGCTCTCTGGGTCTGGTGCGGCGCCGCCAACTTACGGCCTGCGACGTCACACGCAATCAAACAAGTGTAGAGGAGCGTCGCCGGTTCGGCCCACATGACACACGGCTTAGCCATCATCGTCATTACGGTACCTACGGTACTCGCGCAAGGCGGGGACGTCTCCTCAGCTCGATGCGATACGTTCTCTTACGTCACCTTTTCGTCGGCAGACGGACGTTCGCATTCTGTAAATCTGTTAAGCGTAAATATAATACGCATTGCGTAAATAAGTAGACTGGGGTTAACCTCTACGTCTCATGACGTCGGACGACGCGGCATTGCGTCATAAAATTTCGCCGATGACAACAAACAAACGACCCACCGCCGGCCGACCGCGTAGCGCGGCCACGCTTTCCGCCGCTTCCGGTGCTGCGGACGCCGACAGCGACGCCCCGCGCGAACGCGGCCGGCGCCAACGCGTGCAATCTGCCGAGACCGGCATGGTGGTGCTCAAGGGCCTCGCCAGACTGGGCGGGCGCGCGAGTCTCACAGTGCTGGCGCAGTATGTGCAGCAAAGTCCCGCCAAGGTGCACCGGTATCTGATGAGTCTGGTGGAAGAGGGCCTCGTCGCGCAGGACACGGATTCTCAGCACTACCATCTCGGCCTCGAAGCGATGCTGATCGGTGTGGCCGCGATGCGGCAGGCCGATCCGGTGCGTGCGGCGGAACCGGCATTGGTCCGGCTGCGCGAGTCGTTCGAAGTCACGTGCTTCATCGCGGTGATGGGGAACAAGGGCCCGACGATCGTGCGCTTCGAAGAACCCGGGCTGCCGGTGACGATCAACGTGCGCATCGGCTCGGTGATGTCGGTCCTCTGGTCGGCCGCCGGTCGCGTGTTCCTCGGCCTGCTGGACGATCCCCAAGTGCTCGCGATGGCCGAGGCCGAACTCGCCAACGCAACGCCGGAACATCGCGCTCAACTCGATCCGGTCGATCCGATCGGTACGCTGCGCCAATCGGTGCGTACGGCACAAGGGGCCAGTGTTCGCGATACGAACCTGACCGGTATCAGCGCGCTGGCCGCGCCCGTATTCAATTACGATGGCCGCCTCGTGGGCGTGATCACGGCACTGGGCGCCACCGGCGGGTTCGACCCACGCCTCGATAGCCCCATCGGGGAAGCGGTTCGCCGCGAAGCACTCGCCGCCAGTCACGCGCTCGGCTACCGGCCGCCGCTGCCTGCCAGCGCTTGATCGTCTGGGCGCTGGCCGCTGGTCGCTTAGCTGCCCCAACACCTCCCTCCCGGACAGACCGAAGCCCCTTCCCGCTGCTCAGACAAGTTCAACTCGCCTCGGGAAGGGGCTCCGGTCTATCCGCTTCACCACTTCCGGGGCTTCCACCGAAACCATCGGCTCACCGTGGTGCTTCCGGTCAAACCTCCCCCGCCTTGCCTCCCCATTGAAATGCGTTGACGCCGGGGCATGACATTTATCTGGGGCGTTTCCTATCGTTTTTGAGGGTTTTGTGACCTGCATCGCGTGGACGCACGTGCTATTATTTGATAATGATTCTCATTACCGTTTTCAGAATCAACCTAATGAATGGCCGACGATGACGTGACGCCTCTCTGGCCGTCATCGGAGACCTCGCCCGCGGAGGTCGCAAATGCTCATGTTGAAACGTACCGTCGATCTCACGCCACGCGTGCTGTCGATTCCCTCTCCCGCACTTACCTACGTGCCGCTTGGCCAGTTCGGACAAGGCGCGCGCAAGGTGTCCGGCGGCGCTCGCCACCGGGCGCTTGCCAGTAGCGACGCAATCGACGGGGAAATGGGCCCCGCCAATAGGCAATCGCCGCAATGTGAAGGCGACGAACTCTGGCTCTGGCGCTTTTTGCTCGCCGGCCGACCGTTCGGTGCCACCGGTGCCGCCGTCGGCGGGCCAGACGACGGCGCAACGTGGCTGTCGCCCGCCGAACACGCGCTCGCCCGCCGTTTGCCCCGCACCCAAATGCGCCACCGCTTCATGTCGGAACGCATCGCCCTGCGCTGGATCTTCGGCCGCTGGTTTCGTTGCGCGCCCGCCGATGCCCCGGTTCCCGCTGCGACGCCCGGTGTCTCTTCCTTCGAATGCGACAGCCCGCACGGCAAGGTGTGGATCGATATGGCTCACGCCGGCCTCTGGCTGTTTGTCGCCCTCGGTCATGGGCCGCTCGCCCTCGCCGCGCACGCACCCGTCGGGGCGGTTGCGGAGATCGCGGAAGACAGTGACGTGTCGATAGCACAAGACCCCTTCGCCGTAGCGCGCGACGCGGCCCATCGCCTGTGTCTGGCGCGACTGGCAGGCGAGGGCGACTCACTCGCCTCGGGGGCCAACGTGCCGCTGCTTGCGCACCCTTACGTGAGCGTGCCCTACGCAGGCCGCACGCGCTATCTCTACGACATCTCGGTCGGCTCGCGCCTGACGGTGGTGGCCGCACGCGACACGATCGTGCATCGCATGCGCGGTTTTGGTTGGCAGAACTGAGCGTTGGCCGGCGATTCGATCGCTTGACCGTGGTTTCGGTGCGCGGCGCGGCGCGCGACGGTGGTCGTGGTGACGGGGGCGGCATCGGCAGCCCCGGGGAATTTGCGCTATTCTGCCCCGTTGTTGTGCCATCCCGTCATCGACTTCCTGGAGAAGAAGCTCATGCGTCGTCGCTATCGTCATACGCTCGCTGCTGTCCTAACGGTTCTTTCCCTGCCGCTGATTCCGCTGGCAGCTCACGCAAAAGCGCTCACGGTCTGTACTGAAGCCAGCCCTGAAGGCTTCGACGTGGTGCGATACAACTCGCTCACCACGACCAACGCGTCGGCCGATACGGTGTTCAACCGCCTCGTCGAATTCGATGCCGCACAAGCCAAGGTGGTGCCGAGTCTTGCGACGAAGTGGGAGGTGAGCCCCGATGGCCTCACCTACACGTTCACGCTGCGCCCGAACGTCGCCTTCCATAGCAACGCGGACTTCAAGCCGACGCGTCCGCTCAACGCCGACGACGTGGTGTTCACGTTCGACCGCATGCTCAACCCGGACGCGCCGTGGCACAAGCTCACGCCGTCGGGTTTCCCGCACGCACAATCGTTGTCGCTGCCCAAGTTGATCAAGTCGGTGCAGAAGGTCGATGCCGACACGGTGCGCTTCACGCTGTCGGAGCCCGACGCCACGTTCCTGTCGATGCTGTCGATGGGCTTCGCGTCGATCTATTCGGCTGAATACGCCGACAAGCTGGTCGCGACGAACAAGACGGACGATCTGAATGCCCGCCCGATCGGCACGGGGCCGTTCGTTTTCCGCAGCTATCAGAAAGACGCCATCGTGCGCTTCGATGCGAACAAGGCGTACTTCGCGGGCAAGCCGGCATCCGATCAGTTGATCTACACGATCGTGCCGGACGCCGCCGTGCGCGCGCAGAAGGTGAAGGTCGGTGAGTGCCAGATTGCGCTGTCGCCGAAGCCGCTCGATGTGCAGGCGGCCCGCAGCGACAAGGCGCTGAAAGTGGTGGAAACGCCGGCGTTCATGACGGCGTTCGTCGCGATCAATACGCAGCACAAGCCGCTCGACGACAAGCGCGTGCGTCAGGCACTGAACATGGCGTTCGACAAGTCGAGCTATGTGAAACAGGTCTTTGAAGGCACGGCGACGCCGGCGGTGAATGTGTATCCGCCGAACACGTGGAGCTACGCGAAGAACGTCGCCGACTATCCGCACAGCATCGAGAAGGCGAAGAAGCTGCTGGCCGATGCCGGTTTCCCGAACGGCTTCGATACGACGATCTGGACGCGTCCGAGCGGCAGTCTGCTCAACCCGAATCCGAAGGTCGGCGCAGAGATGTTGCAGGCCGATCTGGCGAAGATCGGCGTGCGCGCGCAGATTCGTACGGTGGAGTGGGGCGAGTTGATTCGTCGCGGCAAGGCTGGCGAGCACGACCTGCTGTTCATGGGCTGGTCGGGCGACAACGGCGACCCGGACAACTTCCTGACGCCGCAATTCAGCTGCGCCGCAGTGACGTCGGGCACGAACTTCGCACGCTTCTGCGACAGCAATCTGGACAAGCTGATTGCGGACGGCAAGCGCACGCACGATATCGCCGCCCGTACGGTCAAGTATCAGGCGGCACAGAAGGTGATCAAGGACGATGCGCTGTGGATTCCGCTGGCCCATCCGAACGCCGCAGTGATCACGCGCGCCGGGGTGACGGGCTATCAGGTCAGCCCGTTCGGCCGTCAATACTTTGCCAACGTTGAGGCGAAGTAAGCAGCTAAAGCCGCAGCGCTACGCCGGTAGCACTGCGCAGTAAGACCGAACCGCCGCGCTGATTCGAAGTCATCCGAATCAGCGCGGCGGTTCTTTTTTCATCAGTTCCCGCGCTGACCCTCTGGGTGATTCTCCGCTTCACTCTCTTCCTCTCCGATTCGGAAAATCTGTGAGAGATCGGCATCGGCCATGCCGCGATCGGCAGCGTCTTGCAACAGACGGCGCACTTCGGGAATGACCCGTTGCACGGTCGCACTTGTTTCGGCCAGTTCGGCAATCGCATCGAGGTCTTTGAGTATGACCCGGACCGTGCCGGTCGCGTGATCGGGCGGCGTGACCATGCGCGGCCAGAGCGTTTGCATCAGCACCGAGTCGGCCCAGCCGCCGAACAGGGCCGACGGCACTGCGCCCGTATCGATACCGTTGCGCTTGGCGAGCACGAACGCTTCGGCGAGCCCGGCCAGCGTGGTGGCAACGATGGCCTGATTGGCGAGCTTGGTGGTTTGCCCCGCACCCACATCGCCCATGCGCGTCACCCGTGCCGAGAACGCCCGCAACGTCGGCGTCACGGCGTCCACGTGATCTGCCGCACCACCGGCCATCACCGCCAGCGTGCCGGCTTCTGCACCCCCGGTGCCGCCTGAGACAGGCGCATCGATCCAGACGTTGCCCGTCGCTTCTGTCCACCGTGCCGCCAACGAACGCGTGAGCGCGGGCGACAGCGTGGAGTGATCGACGAGATAGCGCGGGGGCTTGGCAGCGTGCACGAGCCCGTGCTCGCCAAACACCACGTCTTCCACCGCCTTGCCATCGCCTAGACACAGCAGAGCGATGTCGACCTGCTCGCCGAGCGCCTGCGGGGTGTCGCTGGCGCGCGCGCCCGCAGTGGTTAGCGCGGTCAGCTTGGCGGCCGACCGGTTCCAGATCGCGACGTCGTGCCCAGCGGCCAGCAGCCGTTGCACCATCGGCTCGCCCATGCGGCCGATGCCGCAGAACCCGACTCGTAGGGGATGCTTCGATTCCATGCGTTATTCCTTGGCGTTGGTTGGCGTCTCCCCAATCGACGCTTCGTAGGGCCATTCGACCGCACCCGAGTGCGTGACAGCACCGAGCTTGGCCGGACGCACCAGCGCTTCGTACTTTTCGAGCACGCCGCCGAGGCGGCCGCGCACGAATGGCTTGGTACTCGCAGCCCGTGCGGCGAGTTCGTCGTCGGAGAGTTCGACGTCGAGCTTACCCTTGATCGCGTCGATGTGGATGCGGTCGCCATCGCGCAGCAGACGAATCGGCCCGCCAGCGGCCGCCTCTGGGCCGACATAGCCAATGCACATGCCTCGCGTGGCCCCCGAGAAGCGGCCGTCGGTGAGCAACGCTACCTTTTCGCCCATGCCTTGCCCGTAGATGGCCGCCGTCACGCTAAGCATCTCGCGCATGCCGGGGCCGCCCTTCGGGCCTTCGTTACGAATCACCAGCACGTCGCCTTCGCGATAGGTGCCCGCCGCGACCACGGCCATGCAGTCTTCTTCCGTTTCGAAAACGCGCGCCGTGCCCGAGAACACCAACTGTTTGAGCCCGGCGGTCTTGAGTGCGGCGCCGTCCGGTGCGAGATTGCCGCGCAGCACCACCAGTCCCGCATTGGGTGAGAGCGGTTCCGTATGCGGCTTGACCACGCGCCCGTCGGGGCCGGGGAAGGCGCGCAGTGCGGCTTCGAGCGTCTCGCCGCTTTGCGTGAGCGTGTCGCCGTGAATGTGGCCACCGGCCAGCAGTGCGTTCAGCACGGCCGGCACGCCGCCCACGTGATGCAGGTCAACGGCCAGATAGCGCCCGCCCGGCTGCATGTCGCCGATGAGGGGCGTGCGCGCCAGCACTTCGGAGACGTCGTCGAGCGTGAATGAAATGCCCGCCTCATGGGCGATGGCCGGGATGTGCAGCATCGCGTTGGTCGAGCCGCCGGTGGCCGCCACGGCAGCACAGGCGTTTTCGAGGCTCTTGCGCGTGACCAGATCGCGGGGCAGCGGTCCGCCGTTGCGCAGCGCGCGCATGACGTTTTCACCCGCGCGGCGGGCGATGGCGATGCGCTCGCTGTACACGGCTGGCACCATCGCCGAGCCCAGCGGCGCAAGTCCCAGCACTTCCGCAACCATCGCCATGGTGTTTGCCGTGAATTGCCCCGGACACGATCCGGCAGTCGGCGTGCAGCGTTTCTCGATGCCGCGCAGAGTATCGAGCGACATATCGCCACGCTGCGCCGCGCCCACCGCTTCGATGGCGGTGAGAATGGTGGCCTGCGTGCCATCCGGCGCGACGCCCGGCAGCATGGCGCCGCCAAAGAGAAAGACGCCGGGCACGTTCACTCGCACCATGCCCATCAGAATGCCGGGCAGCGTCTTGTCGCAACCGGCCACGCCCACGAGCGCGTCGTAGCAGTGCGCGCGTACGAACAACTCCACGCTATCGGCAATGGTCTCGCGCGAGACCAGCGAGAAACGCATGCCGGAGTGGTTCATCGACGTGCCGTCGGAGACCGAGATCGCGGACCCGCGAATCGGTACGCCGCCGCCCGCCGCGACGCCAAGCCGCACGTTATCGGAGATTTGGCCGAGCGACATGGAGCAGGGCGTGTTCTCGCCGAACGTATCGACGATGGCGACAAACGGCTTGTCGATGGCCTCGTCGTCAAGGCCGGTGGCGCGCAGGAAAGCGCGGTGCGGGGTGCGCGTAATGCCTTCGGTGACCGTGCGCGAACGGTGCTTGTGCAGATCAGTCATGGGGAATCCTTGTTCTGTGGGAGCGGGGGCTCAGGCGTGCGCAGGCTCAGGTATTGAGCAGCAAGCCGTTCTCAATCGCGAGCACCTGTCCGGTCATGGCCGGCGCATGGGCGGCGAGGAACCACGCCAATTCGGCGATTTCCGCCGGTTGCGATACCCGCTTGAGCGGCGCGTTCTCACGCATGCCGTCGACCACGCGCCCGTAGGCCTCGTCGCCCAGCACGCGGCGCAGCAGACCGTCGTCGACCATGCCGGGGGCAATGGCATTCACGCGGACCTGCGGGGCGAGATTGCGCGCCAGCGACAGCGTCAGCGAGTTGACCGCTCCCTTCGACGCCGCATAGGCAATCGACGACCCCGTGCCATTGAGCGACGCCAGCGACGAGATGTTGATGACGGTGCTCGACCGGCCCGCCGCCGCACTCTCGCGCAGCAACGGCGTAGCAGCGCGCGTCATCTGGAACATGCCGATGAGATTCACGCGATAAATCCGCTCGAACTCGTCGGCATCGATCGCTTCGAGATCGCTGTGCGCAATCACACGCGTGGTGCCGGCGCTGTTGACGAGCGCGTCGAGACGCCCCCACTGCTCGGCCACACGCGCCACCATGCGGCGGCAGGCGCCATCATCCGCCACATCGGCATCGACGACGAGTGTCTGCGCACCGGCGTCGCGGCATTGCGCGGCCACGGACTCGGCGGCATCACGCGTGCTGTCGTCGAAGTTGTTGATCGCCACGGCCCAGCCGTCGCGGGCGAAGCGCAGGGCGGTAGCGGCACCGATGCCGGTGGCGGCACCGGTGACGAGGCAAACGGGAAAACTCATGCGTGACTCCGTTGCGGCTTGAGCGTCATCACGAGGATGGCGCCTGCCACCAACGCGCACGCCAGCACGATCATGCCCGGCAGCAGTTGGCCGGTACTGTCTTTGAGAAAACCGATGACGTACGGGCTGACGAAGCCCGCGAGATTGCCGGTCGAGTTGATCAGGGCAATGGCAGCGGCAGCGCCGGCGCCACCCATCATCGCCGTGGGAATGCCCCAGAACACCGGCGCAATGGAGTTGATGCCGATGGCGGCCACGACGAGTGCTGCCATCGACCACCACAGATGTTGTGCCAGCAGCACCGATGCGAGCATGCCCGCCGCGCCCAGCAGGCAGCAAATGGCGACGTGCAGGCGGCGCTCGTTACGGCGGTCCGCATGACGTGCGACCAGAATCATCGCGACCGCGCTGATCAGCGAGGGCACTGCCGAGAGCAGCCCGATATTGCCGAGGTTGGCGACCCCCGCCGCGCGAATCATCGTCGGCAGCCAGAACACCAGCCCGTAGTTGCCCATGGCGATGCAGAAGTACAGCAGGCCGAGCATCCACACTTTGCCGCTGCCGAAGACTTGCCGCACGCTGTGATGCGCGCGCGTGCGGTCATCGGCGGCGAGGTCGGCGGCGAGCATGTGCTTCTCGTCGGCAGAGAGCCACTTCACGGTTTCGATGCGGTCTTGCAGCACAAAGAACGCGGCAATGCCGACCACGAGCGAAGCGAGACCTTCGATCAGAAACAGCCACTGCCAGCCGGCCAGATCGTGCAGGCCGCCGAAGTGCTGCATGATCCACCCGGACAACGGGCCGCCGATGGCACCCGACACGGGAATCGCCACCATGAACAGCGCGATGATCTGCGAGCGCTTGCTCGACGGAAACCACTTCGACAGATACAGCACGATACCGGGGAAGAAGCCGGCTTCCGCCACACCGAGCAGGAAGCGCAGCACGTAGAACGACACCGGCCCCTGCGTGAACATGGTCAGGCACGAGATGATCGACCACGTGACCATGATGCGGGCGATCCACATACGCGCGCCCACACGATGCAGGATCAGATTGCTGGGCACTTCAAAAATGAAATACCCGAGGAAGAATACGCCGGCGCCCGCGCCGTAGACCGTCTCGGACAGCGACAGGTCGGCGAGCATTTCCAGCTTGGCAAAGCTCACGTTCACGCGGTCGATGTAGGCGACGATGAAGGCGAGAAAGAGGAACGGGATGATGTGCCAGGTCAGCTTGCGATACAACGCATCGCGTTGCAGCGGGTCGACGGCAAGGCTTGCGCCGCCGCTCAGGGACGTGCTCATGGGTGTTGTCTCCGTGGACGCGTGCCGTAGGGCACGTCGAGTTATCTGGCAGCGTGGCGCTCGCGCATCAGGTTATGCGAGGTGAGGCGGTTTGCTTGACGCTTTGGCGGCGCCCGGGAAGTGGGGGACATCCGCTAAATGCCGTCAAACGCCTTACGCGACAGCGCTGCTCGCTGAAAGGGTAATGTCAGGCACGCGCTCGCCGCAAATCACACTTTCACCCTGTGGCATTACCGTTTGGTTATGATGTCGGCGCTTGGGCTCTTTCTTGCCGCCAAGGGGCGGCGCTCACCGAACTCGCGAGGCATCTGCCGTGGCAACGACCGACAACACCATCGAGCGCTTCTTTCGCAGTGGCCTGAAGCTCGGCCATCTGCGCATTCTGGTGACGTTGGGCGAGTTGCGTCAGGTGACGCGGGTGGCCGCAGCATTCCACGTGACGCAACCGGCCATCTCTAAACAGATTGCGGAAGTGGAGGAGGCGCTGGGCGCACCGGTCGTGCAGCGGGTCGGCAACGCGGTTGAACTGACGGGCATCGGGCGCGTACTCGTGGAGCGCGGCACGGAGATTCTGCGGCAGATCGAACTTGCGCGGCGCGATGTGAGTGCGTTGACCGCCGGGACGGCAGGCCACGTGCGCTTCGGTGCCGTGGTGACGATTCCGCAACCGCTCATCGCCCACGCCGTGGAGTTGTTCACGCGACGTGCGCCGACCGCTTCGTTTTCATTTGTCGAAGCCACACTCGACCGGCTGCTCAAGATGATGGACGAGGGCAATCTCGATCTCGCGCTGGGACGCAATCGCGTGACCGGGCATTTGCCGGTCATGCGCCACGAGTCGCTGCATCACGAGCCGTTCGTGTTTGTGGTCGGCGCCCGCCACGCGCTGGGCGGCCCCGATACGGTGGTCGGTTGGGACGACCTGCACGACGTGCGCTGGATCACCCCGATGCGCGGCTCGCCCGCCTTCGCCACGATGGTCGAAATGCTCGCCGAGCACGGCGTGACGTTGCACCATCCGGCGATCGAATCGAGTTCGCTGGCGCTGAATCTGTCGCTGCTGCGTGGCGGCGACTTCGTCTCGATCCTGCCGCTGTCACTGGCTCGCCGTTATGTGCAGCGGGGCAGCATGCGCGTGCTGCCGCTGCCACCGCTGGCCCCGCTGGGCGAGGCGATCCTGTACTGGCGCGAAGACACCACCACACCCGCCGCGCAACTCTTTGCCGCTTGTCTGCGCGAATCGTCGGCCGAGTTGATCGAGGCGGGTTGAACGGTGCCTTTGCCGGGTGCTTAAGCCGTCGCCAGTGCGGCGCGTTTCACGCCATACCGCGCGCCCGGTGTGCCATGGCCGAGGTGCTGCGACAGCAAACGGCGCGACGCTTCGTGGGCGGTCCACTCGGCGCCGTCCTGCAACGGCGGAATCGTGACGATTTCGCCCTGATCGAGTCCGGCCAGCGCGGCGTCGACCAAATCTTGCGACGACATCAGCCATTCCTGCGGCAACTCGCCATGCGGCTTGCCTGCGACATCCCAGAATTCCGTCACCGTGGCGCCGGGCAGAACCGCCTGCACGCGCACGCCCTTATCCGCCAACTCGTGATGCAGCGATTGCGACAGCGTGAGCACGAAGGCCTTGCTTGCGCCGTAGACGCCATTGAGCAACTCGGGGGCGATGGCGACAATCGACGCGATGTTGATGATCGTGCCGTGCCCGCGCGCGACAAAGCCCGGCACAGCGGCATACGTCAGGCGGGTGAGGGCGGTCACGTTGACGTCGATCATCGTGTTCATCTGTTCGACGTCGGCTTGCAGCAGCGGCGCAACGGCACCAAAGCCGGCGTTGTTGACGAGCGTGTCGATGCGGGCGTCTTCGCGCAAGCGGGCTTCCACTCGCGCTTGTCCCTCGCGGGTGCCGAGATCGGCGCTGAGGATGTCGACGTGGCGGCCGGTCTCGGCCTGAATGCGTTGCGCAACCTCGCGCAGGCGGTCGGTGCTGCGGGCCACGAGAATCAGATCGTGCCCGCGACGCGCCAAGCGGTCGGCGTAAATCGCGCCGATGCCGGAAGACGCGCCGGTGACGAGGGCGGTGCCCGGTGCGGTTGAGGGGATAGCTGTGGTGTTGACGGTAGCGTGAGACATGACGAATTTCCTATGCGAATGAGTCATTGACTGAGTGCGTTGGCCGCGTGGGGGTATCGACTGCCTTGGTGGGGTTGATACGTGACGCTGGCCAATGACTTCAGTGTGGTCTCGATTGCCAATGTCTCAAATGACAGGAAAGCCACTTTTCAGGACATTTTTGTCCGCCGCTGAATCGCCGCGCCGACTAGAATCGAAAGCATTGCAATCTCTCGCGCCGGCACGCACCCGGCACGTTGTCAGCCATGGCGTTACGTATCGGGTTGGTGGTGTATCCGGGGTTTCAGATGATTTCGCTCGCCGCGATGTCTGTGTTCGAGATCGCCAATTTCGGGCGGCCGGCGCCGCTCTACGACGTGAGCGTTGTCTCGGTGTCGGGGGGCTTGGTGCGCGATTCGGCAGGGATTTCCGTGGCGACCGAGGCGCTCGGCCGGCGGCGCTTCGACACGCTGCTGGTGGCGGGGGCGACGATCGTGATGCCGACCGAGCCGGCGTTGATCGCGGCGTTGCGTCGGGTGGCGCCGCGTATGCGGCGAATGGCGAGTATCTGTTCTGGGGCCTTTGTGCTGGCCGACACGGGCCTGCTCAACGGGCGGCGCGCGACGACGCACTGGGGGCAGGCCCATGCGCTTGCGCAGAACTATCCCGAGGTGATCGTCGAAGAGGACCGCATCTTCATCAATGACGGCCACGTGTGGACTTCGGCTGGCATGACCGCGGGCGTCGATCTGGCGCTGGCACTCGTCGAGGCGGATTTTGGCGGTGACGTGGCGCGGGAGGCGTCGCGCCAACTGGTCGTGCACTACCGGCGCACGGGCGGGCAGTCGCAGTTCTCGACGTTATCTACGCTGGAACCGAATTCGGATCGGGTACGCACGGCACTCGCCTATGCCCGTGAGCATTTGCGCGAACCGTTGTCAGTGGAGCAACTGGCCGCGCAGGTGCATTGGAGCGCGCGCCATTTCAGCCGTGAATTTACGTTGCAGACCGGACTCACGCCGGCCAAGGCCATTGAAAAGTTGCGGCTCGAAGCGGCGCAGGCGCTGCTCGAAGACGGCGAAGCGTCGATTGCGCGGGTGGCGGACATCACGGGCTTCGGCGACGAAGAGCGCATGCGCCGTGCGTTTGTTCGCACACTGGGCAAGCCGCCACAGGCGCTGTTGCGTGAAGCGAGGGAGCGCGTTCGCGCCTGATCCGGTCACACGCGCCGGCCCGGCGAGGCACGCACGGTGTATCGCGCGCCACGGACGTGACCATTCGGCCGTCATGCCGCGCTAATCCAGCATTCATGCGGGCTTCATGCGAAAACAGGCAGGCAAAACCGGCCGGTTTGACGGGGGCGCTGGTTGTAAGCGTTTCATGAACGAAACACTTTCTGCACATCGACCTTCGATGTCTCGCAAATCTAATTATTAGTTCCTTATAAATCAATGGGTTGAGTGCTCTGGCACGAAATTCGCGTACATCGAGCGTGTATGGCGAAGCGCCAACCCGGATTTCCGCAGGCTGTTGGCAAGGGGTTCCTGTGCATTTGTGCACGGGCCGGCCCAGTATTGCCCGCGTTTTTCGTAGCTGCGCTCACGCCGTAATGCCGGACCTTTTGGCGGGGTCGGGTGTGTTCCGAAGTGAGTCGTGCGCGTGCGCGGGGAGGGGACCATGAACGGGTTCAAGGCGACATTAGTCAGTGCAGCAGCAGCGGTGATGCTCTGCGGAATTGCGATCAATGCAACCTATGCGGCCGGTGGCGGCGGCGGTGGGCGCGGCGGAGGCGGTGGCATCGGCTTCGGCGGCGGTGGCGGTATCGGCAATGGCGGCTTCGGCGGCCTCGGCGGATTTGGCGGCACCGGAACAGGGACCGGCACAGGCCCCGGCGGTGTCGGGATTGGCGGCGGCTGCGGTTGCGGCAGTCATGGCAGCAGCTCCGGTGGCAGCAGCTCTGGCGGCAGTAGCTCAGGCGGAAGCAGCTCAGGCGGAAGCAGCTCAGGCGGAAGCAGTTCCGGTGGCAGCAGTTCCGGCGGCAGTAGCTCCGGTGGCAGCAGCTCGGGAGGTAGCAGTTCGGGCGGCAGCTCCAGTGGCGGCAGCTCCGGCGGTAGCAGCTCTGGCGGCAGCTCAGGTGGTAGTTCAGGCGGCAGTTCGGGCGGCAGTTCAGGCGGTAGCTCAGGCGGCAGTTCGGGCGGTAGCTCAGGTGGCAGTTCCGGCGGCAGCTCCGGTGGTGGTAGCTCCGGGGGCAGCTCCGGCGGCGGCATCGGCGCGAGCGGCAGCAGCGGCGGCGGTGGTGTTGCCGGCCCCGGCGGGCGTGGCTTGGGCGGGGCGGCGGGCGGCGGTGGACTCTCCGCGTTCGGTGGCCCGGGCAATGTCGGCGCCGGCGGTGGATGTTCGATGAATGGCCAGGGCGGCGAAGAGCCGTGCCCCTGAGTCAGTGGCGGTGGCGGGCCCGCACGCGTTCGGCACAGCGCGTGCGGGATCTGTCCAGAGATCGAGTTGACTAGCGAGTTTGGCAGGTTGTTCGTCGGTTCCTGACGCGACCGGCTGCCGGTGTTACCGTCAGCCGTGCCACCCCCCCGGCCCGTGATCAGGCTGTTCTCCCGGCGAAGCGCCCCTTCGGTTTTCCGAAGGGGCGTTTTTTTGTGCCCGCGCGTTGCGCCATGCTTCGTGCCCCCTTCCCCGTGATTTGCCTGCGCTATCGATACCGGCAAGGGATATCGAAATGCCGATAATGTATTTCGCGTTAACCCCTATCTATGGCAGCATCCGGGGTCTGGGTTGCTGCCGGCTGACCTTAGGGGGAACAGGCGCTACCGCGCGCTGGCACCTGTGACGGCACCTCGCAGCCGTTACACCGCGCAGACGACCCTTGCGACCCAACAGGTTCCAATAAGTCAAACAAGCATCGAAGGAGAAATCGAACATGCTGTCCCGTCAACTGATCAACGCATTCATCGGCGCAACGTTTGCGCTCGCTTCGCTCGGCGCTTCGGCCCAAACGGCCGACAAGCCCCTCAAGGTCGGCACCATGGCCGGCTCGGATGCGCAGATCTTCGAAGTCGTGAAGAAAGTGGCCCATCAACGCGGCCTCGAAATCAAGATTATCGAATTCAGCGACTACGCCCAACCGAACGCCGCGCTCGACGCCGGCGATCTCGACGCGAACGGCTTCCAGCACAAGCCGTTTCTGGACAGCCAAGTCAAAGACCGTGGCTACAAGCTCGTGACCGCAGGCCTCACGTACGTGTCGCCGCTGGGCTTCTACTCGAAGAAGTACAAGTCGCTGAAGGACCTGCCCAACGGTGCCAAGGTCGGTATCCAGAACGACCCGTCGAACGGCAGCCGCGCGCTGCTGCTGCTCCAGAAGGAAGGTCTGATCAAGCTGCGCGCTGGCCTCGAAGGCAAGAACGCCACGCCGCTGGACATCGCCGAAAACCCGAAGAAGCTGAAGATCGTCGAACTGGAAGCCGCCCAACTGCCGCGCGCATTGCCGGATCTGGACGCCGCGTCGATCAACACGAACTTCGCTGCGCAAGCGGGTCTGGTGCCGCAACGTGACGCCATCGCCATCGAAGACCTGAAGGGCCCGTACGCCAACCTGATCGCCGTGCGTGCGCAAGACCTGAACAAGCCGTGGGTCAAGCAACTGGTCGATGCTTACCACTCGGACGAAGTGAAGGAATTTATCAAGACGCAGTTCAAGGGTGCGCTGATCGCGACCTGGTAAGGCTTGACGGCGCTTCGGGCGCCGACGCAGGCAAGCTGACGAAAAGCGGGCTCAGTCGTGAACTGAGCCCGCTTTTTTCATGCCTTGGCATCGAATAAATGACGTCGCAGGCGGGGCAACCCTTGACTAGAATGGAATCGACATTCCGATCGACAGGAGGTTGCCATGTCCATGATCAATGTCTCGATGATGCTGGTAGCGCTACTGGTGGGGTTCGCGATCGGCATGCTCGTAGATCACTTCTGGGTGACGCACCATGACGAGTCAGGCCCCGAGCACAAACGCCTCGACTGGCACGATATGTGGGAGCGTATCCGCCACCAGCATTAACGCAGTTTGCGCCACAGCGTCGAACGGCTGATGCCCAGCGCTTCGCATGCCGCCATGCGGTCACCGCCGCAGGCGGCAAGCGTCGTGTGAATGCGCTCAAGTTCGGCGGCAGCGCGGCGTTCACGGCCGGTCAGCGGCGCCTCAGCAGGCGCGTTCGCCTGATCTGCGTTTGCACGTATTTCCCGGCCACCGTTCGTTTTTGAAACATCCTGCAAATCCCGCGAAGTCTCGGACTCCGCCGCACCGCCCAACTCCGGCGCAATCTCGATCAATCTCGCACGGCTGATTTCGCGCGCATTCACGACGTCGGCACACACCACCGCAATACGCTCCAGCAGATTCTCCAACTCGCGCACATTGCCCGGCCAGCGATACATGGCGAGCAACGGCAACAGCGACGCTTGCAGCGCATCGACGCTCATGCGCGCCCCTGCCCGTGCAAGCGCCCGTTCGAGAAACAGCGGCGTGAGGCGCGGCAAATCTTCCATGCGCTCGCGCAGCGGCGGCAGCACCATGCGCAGGATGTTAAGTCGGTAATACAAGTCCTCGCGAAACACGCCGGCGCCCACTTGCTGGCGCAAATCGCGGTGCGTCGCAGCAATCACCCGGACGTCGCACGGAATCGGTTCGTTGGCGCCCAGTCGCAGCACTTCCCGTTCCTGCAACACGCGCAACAAACGGGTCTGCAACGGCATCGGCATTTCGCCGATTTCATCGAGGAAAATCGTGCCGTTATGGGCAGTCTCGAACAACCCCGCTTTGCCGCCGCGCCGTGCGCCGGAGAACGCGCCGTCCTCGTAGCCGAACAACTCGCTCTCCAGCAGCGTCTCGGGAAACGCTGCGCAATTGATCGCGACGAACGGGTAGTCGCGCCGCCGGCTCGCGTTATGAATGCCTTGCGCCAGCAACTCCTTGCCGGTGCCGCTCTCGCCATGCACGAGCACGGTCGAATCGGTTTGTGCATAGCGGCGTGCGAGGGCGCGCACTTGTGTCATGGCCGCCGAGTCGCCAATCAGATCGTCGAGCCGGTAGCGTGCCACCAGATGGCGTGGCCGATGCCGTGAGCGCAGTGAGCGGTCCACCCGCGCGAAGGCTTGTGAATCCTGACAAGTGAGCAGTGCGCCCGTGAGCGTGCCCTGATCGAGCAGGGGAATGCGGTTGACCACCCATGTCTTGCCGGCCATCGTAACGATCGCCTCCAATTCCGCGCTCGCGCTTTCCAGCGTGCGCGAAATGTCGAGCCCGGGGGCAATCGAGTCCAGCGGCCGGCCGACGACATCGGCAACCGTCACGCCCAGCATGCCCGCCATCGACGCGTTCATCGCTTCGATGCGTCCGTTCAGATCGACCGCGGCGACGCCTTCCCGAAGATGGCGCAGCACCGTGTCGAGCCGCTCGCGGCGTTGCGCTTCGATGCGTCCGAAGCGGGCCACTTCAAGCGCAGTGTCGAAGGCGGCACGAACGGAGTCCTGCGAATACAGAAACACACCCGTGAGGCCCGCGCGCTCGGCGAGTTCGGTTACGAGGCCGGGGCCGACGATGACTTCCGCGCCCTCATCGCGCAGACGGTGAACAAGGTCGTCCGCATCGTGCGCGTCGAGATAGGCGTGCTGCGAAATGTCGAGGCCGAAGGCATGCTTGAAGCGCTCGAATTCCGGCGCAGGGCGTGCATAGGACACCAGCGCGATGCGCGAGGCGGGTGACGTCGAAGGCAGTGCGCGGCGTGCGCGTGCCAGCGCATGCATCACGTCGAAGCCGGTCACTTTGACGAGCACCACGGGTAACGCGACACGCTCGCGCAGAAAGGCGCCGTTCGAGCCTGCCGCAACAATGCCGTCGACACTGCCTGCGGGCAGCCGCTCGAGCGCTTCGATCACGGCTTCGTAACCCTTGTCGATGATCTCCACGTCGGCCTGCGCCGCGTAGTCGGGAACGATGTCGCGATACAACTCGCCGAGCTTGCTGATGCCGACCGCCCAGATCACCGGCTTGCGCACGGCGGTGGCAGGCAACGCGATGCCCGATCGCGACAACGCAAGCGGCAAACGGGACGGGTCGGAGGGGGAGACTGGCATGCGCAGATCCTGAGTGACTTGGCGACGCGGGACGGGATACCCAACATCCCGCTATCGCCCTGAAACGAATCGCGCTATCGTAGCACGATGTCGAAAATGTTCCATTTTGTGTTTCAAAATGAAACCGATTGCGACGCGTGAAGTATTCCCAAGACAGACCGAGCCTCGCGGCACTTGATGTAAACGTCACAAGCGCGCCAAATTTCCGCTGCTAAATGAATGTGTTAGCGGCGTCGCGAGAATCGCCGTCGCGCTGGGGGCTGCCCGCTGGCACGCCCATTGCTATCTACAAGCCGCTACTTAAGAAATATCCACCGCTTCAAGCGGAAACCGCACGTATCAACGCACACTCACCGCGCCTGCGATCGGGCGCAACACGACCGAGGGACTCAAGTGACGCATACCATTCGTTCGGCCGGCGCCGCCTTCCGCGAGGCCGTCAAGACCGAGCAACCGTTGCAGGTTGTCGGCGCGATCAACGCCAATCACGCCTTGCTGGCGAAAGCCGCGGGCTTCAAGGCGATCTATCTGTCAGGTGGCGGTGTCGCTGCCGGTTCACTAGGCTTGCCCGATCTGGGGATTTCCACACTCGATGACGTGCTGACCGACGTGCGCCGCATCACCGACGTGTGCGATTTGCCGCTGCTGGTCGACGTCGACACCGGTTTCGGCCCGTCGGCATTCAACATCGCGCGCACCGTGCAATCGCTGATCAAGTTCGGCGCAGGCGCCATGCACATTGAAGATCAGGTCGGCGCCAAGCGTTGCGGCCACCGTCCCGGCAAAGCGATCGTGACCCAGCAGGAAATGGTCGACCGTATCAAGGCTGCCGTCGATGCCCGCACGGATGAGAACTTCGTGATCATGGCGCGCACCGATGCGCTGGCGGTTGAAGGCCTGCAAGCGGCGATCGATCGCGCGTGTGCGTGTGTCGAAGCCGGTGCAGACATGATCTTCCCCGAAGCCATGACCGAACTGCCGATGTATCGCCAGTTCTCCGATGCCGTGAAGGTGCCGGTGCTGGCCAACATCACCGAATTCGGCTCGACGCCGCTCTTCACCGTCGAAGAACTCAAGAGCGCGCAAGTCGGTCTGGTGCTGTACCCGTTGTCGGCGTTCCGCGCGATGAATAAAGCGGCGCAGAACGTCTATCACACGATTCGTCGCGACGGCACGCAAAAGGCCGTACTCGACACGATGCAAACGCGCGCCGAGCTCTACGAGAGCATCGGCTACCACGCTTACGAACAGAAGCTCGACGCCCTGTTCGCACAACAGAAATAACCGAATCCCTGATCTGGAGGAAAGCATGAGCGAGACGACTGCAACCGGTTTCAAGCCCAAGAAGTCCGTGGCCCTGTCGGGCGTGACCGCCGGCAACACCGCGCTGTGTACGGTGGGCCGTTCGGGCAACGATCTGCACTACCGTGGCTACGACATTCTGGATCTGGCTCAGACCTCGGAATTCGAAGAAATCGCTTACCTGCTGGTCTACGGCAAGCTGCCGACGGTGGCCGAACTCAAGGGCTACAAGGCCAAGTTGAAGTCGCTGCGCGGGCTGCCCGCTGCGGTCAAGACGGCGCTGGAAGCGGTGCCCGCTGCGGCTCACCCGATGGACGTGATGCGCACCGGCGTGTCGGTGCTTGGCACGGTGCTGCCGGAGAAAGACGATCACAACATCCCGGGTGCGCGCGATATCGCCGACCGCCTGATGGCCAGCTTCGGCTCGATGCTGCTGTACTGGTTCCACTACAGCCAGAACGGCGTTCGCATCGACGTGGAAACCGACGACGATAGCATCGGCGGCCACTTCCTGCACCTGCTGCACGGCGAGAAGCCGTCCGATCTGTGGGTGCGTGCGATGCACACCTCGCTGATTCTCTACGCCGAGCACGAATTCAATGCGTCGACGTTCACCGCGCGCGTGATTGCCGGCACGGGGTCGGACATCCATTCGGCCATCACCGGTGCCATCGGCGCACTGCGCGGCCCGAAGCATGGCGGCGCCAACGAAGTGGCGTTCGAGATTCAGAAGCGCTACGACTCGCCGGATGAGGCAGAAGCCGACATCCGTGCGCGCGTGGAAAACAAGGAAGTGATCATCGGCTTCGGTCACCCGGTCTACACCGTGAGCGATCCGCGCAACAAGGTGATCAAGGAAGTGGCGCACGAGCTGTCGAAGGATCAGCAGAACACGAAGATGTACGACATTGCCGAGCGTCTCGAGACGGTGATGTGGGACGTCAAGAAGATGTTCCCGAATCTGGACTGGTTCAGCGCCGTGAGCTACCACATGATGGGTGTGCCGACCGCGATGTTCACGCCGTTGTTCGTGATCGCCCGCACGTCGGGCTGGAGCGCGCACATTATCGAGCAGCGCATCGACAACAAGATCATTCGCCCGAGCGCCAACTACACCGGGCCGGAAGATCAGAAGTTCGTGCCGATCGAAAAGCGCTGAGCGCTGTCCGGCATAACGTCGGACTTGTCGGACTTGTCAGACTTGTCGGACCTGCCGGACTTATAACTTCCTCACAAATGATGAATACCGACTACCGTAAATCCCTGCCCGGGACGTCGCTCGACTACTTCGACGCCCGGGCCGCCGTCGAGGCGATTGCCCCGGGGGCTTACGACACGCTGCCCTACACCTCGCGCGTGCTTGCCGAGAATCTGGTGCGCCGCTGCGATCCGGCGGCGTTGACCGAGTCGCTCAAACAACTGATCGAGCGACGCCGCGATCTGGACTTTCCGTGGTTCCCCGCCCGCGTGGTCTGCCACGACATTCTCGGCCAGACGGCCCTCGTCGACCTCGCAGGCCTGCGCGATGCTATCGCGGCGCAAGGCGGCGATCCGGCATTGGTCAATCCTGTCGTGCCGACACAACTCGTGGTCGATCACTCGCTGGCAGTGGAATGCGGCGGTTTCGATCCGGACGCGTTCGCGAAAAACCGTGCCATTGAAGATCGTCGCAACGAAGACCGTTTCGACTTCATCAACTGGACCAAGAAGGCGTTCAAGAACGTCGACGTGATTCCGCCGGGCAACGGTATCCTGCACCAGATCAATCTGGAGCGCATGAGCCCGGTGGTTCAGGTGAGTCAGGGCGTGGCGTATCCCGACACGCTCGTGGGCACCGACTCGCACACGCCGATGGTCGATGCGCTGGGTGTGATCGCCATTGGCGTCGGCGGTCTTGAAGCCGAGAGCGTGATGCTGGGCCGTGCGTCGTGGATGCGCCTGCCGGATATCGTCGGTGTGGAACTGACGGGCAGGCCGCAGCCGGGCATTACGGCCACCGACATCGTGCTCGCGCTGACCGAATTCCTGCGCAAGTCGAAGGTGGTGTCGGCGTATCTGGAGTTCTACGGCGAGGGTGCCGCTAACCTGACGTTGGGCGACCGCGCCACGATCTCGAACATGGCGCCTGAATTTGGCGCCACGGCGGCGATGTTCTACATCGACGCGCAAACCATCAAGTACCTGAAGCTGACGGGCCGCGACGATGCGCTGGTCGAACTGGTCGAGACCTACGCCAAGCAGACGGGCCTCTGGGCCGACACGCTGACCGGTGCGCAGTACGAGCGCGTGCTGACGTTCGATCTGTCGAGCGTCGTGCGCAACATCGCCGGGCCGTCGAACCCGCACAAGCGTGTACCGACGAGCGAGCTGGCCGAGCGCGGCATCAGCGGCAAGGTCGAGAACGAGCCGGGCCTGATGCCTGACGGCGCGGTCATCATCGCGGCCATCACCAGCTGCACGAACACCAACAACCCGCGCAACATGATTGCGGCCGGCTTGTTCGCCCGCAACGCCAACCGCGCAGGCCTTGCGCGCAAGCCGTGGGTGAAGAGCTCGCTCGCGCCCGGTTCGAAAGCCGTCACGCTGTATCTGGAAGCCGCCGGTCTGCTGCCGGAACTGGAGCAACTCGGCTTCGGCGTCGTCGCCTATGCCTGCACGTCGTGCAACGGCATGTCGGGGGCGCTCGATCCGGTGATTCAGAAAGAAATCATTGCGCGCGATCTGTACGCCACGGCTGTGCTGTCGGGCAACCGCAACTTCGACGGCCGCATTCACCCGTATGCCAAGCAGGCGTTTCTGGCATCGCCGCCGCTGGTCGTGGCTTATGCGATTGCGGGCACGATCCGTTTCGATATCGAGAAGGATGTGCTCGGTGTCGACGGCAACGGCCGCCCGGTGAAGTTGGCCGACCTGTGGCCGAGCGACGAAGAGATCGACAGCATCATTTCGCAAAGCGTGAAGCCCGAGCAGTTCCGCCGCGTGTACGAGCCGATGTTCGCCGCGTCGGTGGATAACGGCGAGCGTGCCGACCCGTTGTACGACTGGCGCGAGATGAGCACGTACATTCGCCGTCCGCCGTATTGGGAAGGCGCGTTGGCCGGCGAGCGCTCGCTCAAGGGCATGCGTGCGCTGGCCGTGCTGGGCGACAACATCACCACCGATCACCTCTCGCCGTCGAACGCCATCATGGCCGATAGCGCGGCAGGCGAGTATCTGACGAAGATGGGCTTGCCGGAAGAGGACTTCAACTCGTACGCAACGCACCGTGGCGACCACCTGACGGCACAGCGTGCGACGTTCGCCAACCCGACGCTCAAGAACGAGATGGTCGTGGTCGACGGACAGGTCAAGGCGGGCTCGCTCGCGCGCATCGAGCCGGAAGGCAAGGTCACGCGCATGTGGGAAGCCATCGAGACGTATATGGCGCGCAAGCAGCCGTTGATCGTGATTGCCGGGGCCGACTACGGTCAGGGGTCGTCGCGTGACTGGGCGGCCAAGGGCGTGCGTCTGGCGGGCACCGAGGCGATTGTGGCCGAGGGCTTCGAGCGCATTCACCGTACCAACCTGGTCGGGATGGGCGTGCTGCCGCTGGAGTTCAAGCCGGGCACCGATCGCAAGACGCTGGGCATCGACGGTACGGAAACCTTCGACGTCATTGGTGAGCGCACGCCGCGCGCCGATCTCACGCTGGTGATTCATCGCCATAAGAACGGCCGTGACGAGCGCGTGGAAGTGCCGGTGACCTGCCGTCTCGATACTGCGGAAGAAGTCTCGATCTATGAAGCGGGCGGCGTGCTGCAACGCTTTGCGCAGGACTTTCTGGAATCGTCGCAAGCGGGCGCTTCGGCCTGAATCAAGCGAAGCACCGAGGAGAAACGAGATGGCGCATCAGCCGCAAATTCGCATTCCCGCCACGTATATGCGTGGCGGCACCAGCAAGGGCGTGTTCTTTCGCCTGCAAGACCTGCCCGCCGCGGCGCAAGTGCCGGGCGCCGCGCGCGACGCGTTGCTCATGCGTGTGATCGGCAGCCCCGATCCGTATGGCAAGCAGATCGACGGCATGGGCGGGGCCACGTCGAGCACCAGCAAGACGGTGATTATCGCGAAGAGCGAGCGGCCCGGTCACGATGTGGACTATCTGTTCGGGCAAGTGTCGATCGATCAGCAGTTTGTCGACTGGAGCGGCAACTGCGGCAACCTGTCGGCCGCCGTGGGGCCGTTCGCCATCAGCGCCGGGCTGATCGATGCGTCGCGCGTGCCGCACGATGGCGTGGCCGTCGTGCGCATCTGGCAGGCGAACATCGGCAAGACGATCGTGGCGCACGTGCCGATGACGGCCGGTGCGGTGCAGGAGACGGGCGACTTCGAACTCGACGGCGTGACGTTCCCGGCCGCCGAAGTGCAACTCGAATTCCTCGACCCGGCCGCGGAAGAAGAGGGTGACGGCGGCGGGGCGATGTTCCCGACGGGGCATCTCATCGACGATCTCGAAGTGCCGGGTGTCGGCACCTTCAAGGCCACGATGATCAACGCGGGCATCCCGACGATTTTCCTCAATGCCGAGGACATCGGTTACCGGGGCACCGAGTTGCAGGACGCGATCAACAGCGACCCGAAGGCGCTCGCCATGTTCGAGACGATTCGTGCCCATGGGGCGATTCGCATGGGCCTGATCAAGGACGTGTCGGAGGCGGCCAAACGTCAGCACACGCCGAAGGTGGCGTTTGTGGCGAAGCCAGCCGATTACACGGCGTCCAGCGGCAAGGCGGTGAAGGCGGGCGACGTGGATCTGCTGGTGCGCGCGCTGTCGATGGGCAAGCTGCACCACGCGATGATGGGCACGGCGGCCGTGTGCATCGGCGCGGCGGCATCGATTCCGGGCACGCTGGTCAATCTCGCAGCAGGCGGCGGCGAGCGCAACGCGGTGCGGTTCGGGCATCCGTCCGGCACGCTGCGCGTGGGCGCCGAGGCCGGTCAGGTCGATGGCGAGTGGACGGTCACCAAGGCGATCATGAGCCGCAGCGCACGCGTGTTAATGGAAGGCTGGGTGCGGATTCCGGGCGACGCGTTCTGACGGCAACGCCACGACGGTAGCGGGTTTCGGCGGCTGGCAAGCGTTGCGCTTGTCAGCCGCTTATCATTGGGAATCACGAAACGCCGCTGCGGAGGTTTCAGTGCCGGGCGGTGTTGATCTAACGTCACACGAGCCACAGGAGGCAGCCGATGTCCGCTGGCATTTCGAATGTGCGTCCCGCGCCGGACAAGGTCATTACCGACATTGTCGACTACGTCCTCACCTACGAGATTCGCAGCGATCTCGCCTTCGACACCGCCCGCAACTGCCTGATCGACACGTTGGGCTGCGGCTTTGAAGCGCTGTCATACCCCGCCTGCACTAAATTACTTGGGCCGATCGTACCGGGCACGGTGGTGCCGAACGGCGCGAAGGTGCCGGGCACGCCCTATCAGCTCGATCCGGTGCAGGCCGCGTTCAGTCTGGGCGCGATGATCCGGTGGCTCGACTTCAACGACACATGGCTCGCTGCGGAATGGGGGCACCCGTCCGACAATCTCGGCGGCATTCTCATGACCGCCGACTGGCTTTCGCGCACGGCCGTCGCGGAAGGCGGCAACCCGCTGACGATGCGTCATGTGCTCGTGGCGATGATCAAAGCTCACGAAATACAGGGCTGTCTGGCGCTTGAAAATTCCTTCAATCAGGTCGGGCTCGATCACGTGGTGCTGGTGAAAGTGGCGTCGACGGCGGTGGTCGGTGAGATGCTCGGCCTTACGCGTGACGAGTTGATCAACGCGTTGTCGCTGGCGTTTGTCGACGGTCAAAGTCTGCGCACCTACCGGCACGCGCCGAACACCGGCAGCCGCAAGTCGTGGGCGGCGGGCGATGCCACGAGTCGCGCGGTGCGTCTTGCGTTGATGGCGCGCGCGGGTGAGATGGGCTATCCGTCGGTGTTGACGGCGAAAACGTGGGGCTTCTACGACGTGCTGTTCAAGGGCAAGCCGTTCACGTTTCAGCGGCCCTATGCGTCGTACGTGATGGAGAACGTGCTGTTCAAAATCTCTTTCCCGGCAGAGTTTCACGCGCAGACGGCGGCCGAAGCGGCGATGACGCTGCACCGGCAGTTGCACGACGCGGGGCGTAGCGCGGATGAGATTCAATCGGTGACCATCCGCACGCATGCGGCGGCGATCCGGATCATCGACAAGCAGGGGCCGTTGGCGAATCCGGCGGATCGCGATCACTGCATTCAGTACATGGTGGCTGTGCCGCTGCTGTTCGGCCGGCTTACGGCAAACGATTACGAAGACGCCGTGGCCGCTGATCCGCGCATCGATGCCCTGCGCGCCAAAATTGTTTGCGTCGAAGATCCACAATTCACGCGCGACTATCACGACCCGGACAAGCGTTCGATTGCCAATGGTCTGACGGTGACGTTCAACGATGGCACCACGCTGCCTGAAGTGCTCGTCGAATACCCGATCGGTCACAAGCGCCGGCGCGACGAAGGGATTCCGCTGCTGGTGGAAAAATTCAGGACGAATCTGGCGCGCCGATTTGCGGCACGTGCACAGGCTCGCATTCTCGAAGTGGCGCTGGATCAACAGCGACTCGAAGCGATGCCCGTGCACAAGTTTGTGGATCTGATGGTGTGACGCGGTGAATCAGTTCATTCCGCGCTCGCGCCCGCCCGCACCGTGCGGCGCGGTGTGCCGAGCCAGTGGATGACGAGTGCCGTCACCCCCAGCGCGATACCGAACCAGACGATGCCGGTCCAGCCGTAACGCGTCATCAACCAGCCGCTGACCGTGGCGCCAACGGCACCGCCAAAGAACGTGGCCGTCATGTAGAGACTGTTGATGCGGCCTTGTGCCTTCGGGTCGACGGCGAATGCGCGTGTCTGATTCGACACCAACCCGGCCTGCACGCCGATGTCGAGCACCACCACGCCAATCACCAGCAAGGCCAGCGAGGTCTGCGCGCCACCCAGCAACACGTACGCCAGCGTCACGATGCCGATGCTGGCGGCGATCACACCACGCGGCCCGATCTTGTCGGTCGCACGGCCGCCGAACGAGGCAGCGAACGCGCCCGCCGCACCGATGATGCCGAAGCCACCGGCCCATGCGCTGCCAAGGTGCCACGGCCCGTCCGCAAGCAAGGCCGCCAGATTCACCCAGAAGGCATTGAAACAGGCCCACAGCAGCGACTGGATGATCATCGATTCGCGAATCGGCCGGTTATCGCGCATCAACGGCCAGAGCGACGCCAGCAACTTGCCGTACGACAGGTTCGTGCTCGGCACGCCCTTCGGCAGCAACGATGCCGCCGCGATGAAGACCGGAATCATGAACGCCGCTTCAAGCGCATACACCGCTCGCCAGCCGTACGCTTCTCCGACTGCGCCCGCAATCGTGCGGCCCAGCAGAATGCCGACCATGATGCCGCTCACGACGGTGCCGACCGAACGTCCGCGCTGACTCGGCGGCGACATCACTGCGGCGAACGGCACCAGTTGTTGTGGCACGCAACTCACGATGCCCAACCCGAACGAGGCAGCAATCAGCGCCCAGATGCCCGGCGCGACGGCGGCCGTTGCGGCAAACACGAAGGCGAGGGCAATCTGCGTCAGCACGAGTTTGCGGCGGTCGTAACGGTCGCCGAGCGGCAACAGCAGCGCGAGCCCCGTCGAGAAACCGAGTAACGCCGCAGCGGCGATGAGGTCAACCGTCGTCAGGTCGACCCGTAGGTTCTTGGCGATCAGCGGCAGGATCGGCTGCGTGCAATAGATGTTGGTGACGACAGCGCCTGCGATGATTGCCATCATGACGATCTTGCCGCGAGACGCCATTTCGGGCGCGGAATGCGGCGGTGTTGGGAGAGTAGGTTCGCGCACGGCGGGCTCCTGAGATATCGGTGGATGGGTCTCGGCGCCGACGCTATTGCTTCCGCCGTTGCACGCCCTAAACCCTTATCCGCAACACTACGCGCTTGCATCCAGAGAGAGAATCCATCACGATCGGGAATCATCTTTCCAAAATTCGGTAGAGTCCATGAACCGGCTTGAGTCGATGTCCATCCTGATTGCCGTGGTCGACGCGGGCAGCCTGTCGGCGGCGGCGCGCCAGCTCGACATGCCGCTGGCAACCGTCAGCCGCAAGGTCGGGGAACTGGAAGCGCATCTGAAAACGCGGCTGTTGCACCGCACGACGCGCCAGTTGTCGCTGACGGAAGCGGGCGCTTCTTATGTGGCCGCGTGCCGCCGGATTCTTGAAGACCTTGGTGAGGCCGAGCGCGCTGCCACCGGGGAATACGCCACGCCGAAAGGCGAACTGGTGGTTACCGCACCGGTGGTTTTCGGGCGCCTGCATGTGTTGCCGGTGCTGGCCGAGTTTCTCGCGCAATATCCGGAGATCGATGTGAGTCTGGTGCTGACCGACCGCGTCGTGCATCTGATGGACGAGCACACCGATGTCGCGTTGCGTATCGGCGAGTTGCCCGACAGTTCACTGGTGGCGGCAGGGATCGGCTCGGTGCGGCGGGTGATCTGCGCGAGTCCGGCGTATTTGGCGAGCCACGGCATACCGACAAAGCCGCGTGAACTTGCGGGCCATGCCTGCATCACATTCGAGGTGCTGGCGTCACGACGGGCGTGGGTGTTCCGTGCGGGCAGACGTGAGCAGTCGATTCCCATTCATTCGCGCTTGGCCGTCAACACGGCGGAGGCGGCCATCTCGGCGGCCGTGCTCGGTGTCGGGCTTGTGCGGGTGCTGTCGTATCAGGTCGCTCAGGCGTTGCAGGACGATACGTTGCGCGTGGTACTGGATGACTTCGAATCGGCGCCGCTGCCGGTCAGTCTTGTGCACAAGGGGCAGACACCGCTCCCGCTCAAGCTGCGCGCATTTCTCGATTTTGTGACGCCGCGACTTCGTGCGCGTATTGCGCGTATTGCGCCCGATGCGCCTGATGTGCCCGATGCGCGTTAACACTGCCGTTCAGCAAATTTCTGACTGACAAGGAGCGTTCGGATGATCGATCACATGGAAGTGATGGTTAGCGATTTCGCGAGGAGCCGCGCGTTCTATCGCGACGCACTGGCGGCGATTGGCTATTCGCTGATTGCCGAGAAGTCGGCGGAGGTGACGGGAAACACCGATATCGCGGGGTATGGCGAGAACGGCCACCCCGATTTTTGGATCAGTCGCGGCACACCGAACCGGCCCGCGTTGCACGTGGCGTTTCGTGTGCCGGCGCGGCGTATCGTCGACGCCTTCCATCGGGCCGCCGTCGCAGCAGGGGGCACCGATAACGGTGGCCCCGGTCTGCGCGAGCGATACGGCCCTAACTACTACGCCGCGTTTGTGATCGACCCGGACGGGCACAACATCGAAGCCGTCTGCTACGCGCCCAGTTGAGCGCGTCGCCGGACTTAGCCCTTGTGCGTATAGCGCAAGCGCGCCATCTGCTCGGCGCTGTCGGTCAGCAGACCGGCAGCATCGGCGATCGCCTTTTCCAGCGTGGTCGGCCCGAAGGTCAGCGAGAAGCATCCCGAGAACACGCGCGAGAGGCTCTCCAGTGCGGTGCGGTCGATGGCACCCGAGAGCAACGAGGCGGTAGCACCGGCCTTGATTGCGACTTGTGCGGCGATCATCGGCGTCTTGCCCGAGAGCGTCTGACCATCGCTGCGGCCTTCGCCGGTAATCAGCCAGTCGGCGCCTTCCACCGCTTGCGGCAGGCCAACACGTTCGGCGACCACTTCGGCACCGGAGCGGAACTGCGCACCCAACAGATGCAGCGCAAAGCCCAGACCACCGGCGGCACCGGCACCGGCACGGCTCGCTGCCTCATTGGCGTTGAACGCGCGGTGCGCATGACCGGCGAAGTGCGCAATCGCGCGGTCGAGCGGTTCGACTTGCGACTCGCTCACACCTTTCTGCGGCCCGAAAATCGCCGTCGCACCTTGCGATCCGTTCAACGGGTTATTCACGTCGGACATCGCAATCAGTTCGCAGTCCTTCAGACGGCCATCGAGTCCGTTCAGATCGATCGATGCCACACGGTGCAGCGCGGCCGGCACCGGCGGCACCGCTTCACCCGCTTCGTCGAGCAGACGGGCGCCGAGGCCTACCAGCAAGCCCGCGCCACCATCATTGGTGCTGCTGCCACCCAGACCGATCAGCACGCGGCGTGCGCCGGTATCGAGCAGCGCACGCAACAGTTCCCCCAGCCCTACGGTCGAGCGCTCGGCCACGGGCGTTTGCATGCCCACCGGATCGGTGATGCTCACGACATTCGCACTCTCGAGCACGCCCGTGCCGTCCGGCATGACGCCGTACTCGGCGGTGACCGATGCCTGACCGGCACCGCGCACCGACAGCGGCACGCGACGCCCGCCTGCGGAGAGCAGCGCCTCGAGCGTGCCTTCGCCGCCGTCGGCCATCGGCCGCAACCGGATCTCGGCCTGCGGTAGCACGCGGGCAATGCCGGCCGCGATCGCGCGCGCAACTTCGGGCGCGCTCAGCGAACCTTTGAACGAATCGGGGGCGATGACGATGATCGGGGCTTGCGCATTGCTGGACATGGCAATCGGGATGGTCGGAATAGGTTGGACGGAGTCACGGGCTGATGCCGCAGCGCTGGGCCGGAGCGTGGCCCGCCAAGGCGTCCGCTTATGGCGGACCGACCGGCCGGACGGTTTGTCCGGAGACCGGCGAGGCGGGGTCTCACGTGCTGGATCTTGCGTTTTCTCGGGGGGTGTTGTCAGCCCCGAGGCGGCGCGGCGCAGTGTGACAGAAACCAGCAATATACGCGATTCGGGCCACCGCGCATTGCGCGAATTGCCATGCTATGAATAACACGAGTAAGATGAGCGCCAGCCGGCGGTGCGTCGTCCTATGCGTTACATTGCCGAAGATTCCGGACGTGCACGTACCGATACCGGGCATTCCAAAGCAGTATCTAAGCAATACCGAAGCAATACCGAAGTTAATTCAACGAACATAACGGCGCGAGCCACGGCCCGTCACGGATGCCCAGCATCACGTGAGCGTCGGCCATCGGCGCCGAGACCAGATACGAAGCTGTCGCCACGCCCGCCCTCGGTGTTGCCTGTATTTGCAGGCCCGGCGCAACGTGTGCGGTGGCATGGCCAGCGTGGAGCGGGGCATGAAGTGGGGCACTAAAACCAATACCGGCGCGACGCTCGTCGCGCCTCGTCGCGGGGTGCGCGCGTCAGGGCGGGGTGCTCTGGCAGTGGGCTCGGCGTGGCTCGCGGCAGCACTGCTCGCCGCCTGTGCACAGACCGCTCCGATACAGGCGCACGACGATCCGCCCGTGGGCAGCGTCGCCGACGTTGCACCGGAAAATGTAAAAGTCGAGACGTTACCCGCCTACCGCGACACCATCGCCGACGCCAGAAACAACGGTGCCGTCTGGCAAGGGTCGTCCAAAAAGACCCTCACCCGCGTGAGTGCCTGCACGGCCAGGCTCTGGAAGAAGCAATTGCCTTACGCGCGTATCGATCGCACGAAGGCCGGCACCGGGCAGACGCTGCAACTGTCGTCGAAAGACGAGGGCGTGCTCGCGATTCTCGATCTTGCACCGCACAAACCCGGCAGCGAAGGGTCGCTCTATCTGGGCTCGACCGGCTCGCAATCGCTGGCCGACGCCGTGCGGCAGTGCCTCTGATTCACGGCGCACCTACCAAACGTCTTGCGGCTGTCACTGTGGTGTCACAGTACTGCGCGGTATGATGGCGGCAAACGTGCGCCCGCTCCGGGCGCACGATGGCTTTCTCTTCGCGCGTGCCGATGTCTCCTACCGAATCCGTCGATGTTTCCGATGTTGCGACCGTGGCGCAGGACGCCGGACAGGCGTCGCTGAACCCGCGTCAGCAGTCGCTCTTCGATGCCGTGCGCCGCGACGGCTTTCTCACGGTCGACGAACTCGCCGTACGCTTTGACGTCACGCCGCAGACGATCCGGCGCGACATCAACTTTCTGGCCGAACTGAAGTGGGTGCGCCGCTACCACGGCGGCGTGGGCCTGCCGGGCGGTGCCGAGAATGACGCGTACGATGCGCGTCAGACCCAACTGGCCGACGAAAAGCATCGCATCGCCGCGCGTCTCGCCGAGCAGATTCCCGATCACGCCTCGCTGTTCATCAATCTGGGCACTACCACCGAAGCCGTGGCGCGCGCGTTGTCGCGTCATCGCGGGCTGCGCGTGATTACCAACAACCTGCATGTCGCCGCGATGATGAGCGGTTATCCCGATGCAGAAGTCATCATTGCCGGCGGCGTGGTGCGCGCCCGCGATCAGGGGGTGACGGGGGAAGCCACGCTCGACTTCATCCGCCAGTTCAAGGTCGACTTCGGCATCATCGGCATCTCCGCCATCGATGCCGACGGCACGCTGCGCGACTTCGATTACCGGGAAGTGCGCGTGGCCGAGGCCATCATCGCGCACTCGCGCACGGTGTTTTTGGCCGCCGATCACAGCAAGTTCGGCCGTCCCGCGCTGGTGCGGCTCGGCCATCTGTCGCAGATCGATGCGCTGTTCACCGACCGTGCGGTGCCCCCCGCGATGGCGCAGGTGATCGCCGACGCCGGCACGCAGATCCACATCGCCGATTGAGCGCGATGGGGTCCAAAGACGACGTCTGACGCCCCCGGATAGTCAACCATGCGCGAAATCCAACAAGTCAACCGTGAAATGTGCGATTTCGAACGTCATGAGACGCCATATGTTAAAATTCGAATATCAATGTTCGAAAACGAACATTTTGTGATTCCCCAGTCAACATGACGCCAACGCCCCGGAGTGACGACGTGCAACCATCCGCCCCCATGCCATCGGACCCAACGCTAGCCCCCTACGACCTGTTGGTCGTGGGCGGTGGCATCAACGGCGCGGGGATTGCACGCGACGCGGCCGGCCGCGGCCTGCGCGTGATGCTCGTCGAGCAGGACGATCTGGCGTCGCATACCTCGTCTGCCAGCACCAAGCTCATTCATGGCGGGCTGCGCTATCTGGAGTACTACGAGTTCGGGCTGGTGCGCAAAGCGTTGCAGGAGCGCGAAGTGTTGCTGCGCGCCGCGCCGCACATCATGTGGCCGTTGCGTTTCGTTATGCCGCATATGCCGAACCTGCGTCCGGCGTGGCTGATTCGTGCGGGGCTGTTCCTTTACGATCATCTGGCCCGGCGTGAAATTCTGCCGGGCTCGCGCGGTATCGACCTGCGTCAGCATGCGGCCGGTGCGCCGTTGCGCCGCGATATCACGCGCGGCTTCGTCTATTCCGATGGCTGGGTGCAGGACGCACGGCTGGTCGTGCTCAACGCACAAGATGCCGCCGAGCGTGGCGCGACGGTGCTCACGCGCACGCGTCTGGTAGGCGCCGAGCGCGGCGAGCATATGTGGACTGCTGAGCTGGCGTCGCTGACGGCGGATGGCACGGAAACGGCGCGTCAGACCGTGCGCGCGCGCGCCATCGTGAACGCCGCCGGCCCGTGGGTCGGCCACCTGCTGGGCGACGTGCTGCGCCAGCCCGCGACGCACAGCGTTCGCATGGTCAAGGGCAGCCACATCGTCACGCGTAAGCTGTTCGATCACGACCACGCCTACATCTTCCAGAACCCCGACAAGCGCATCATTTTCGCGATTCCGTACGAGCGCGATTTCACGCTGATCGGCACGACCGATATCGAATATCACGGCGACCCCGCCAAGGTAGCGATCAACGACGACGAGATCGCGTATCTGTGCAAATCGGCCAGCGATTACTTCACCAAGCCCGTCGTGCCGACGGATGTCGTGTGGACTTACGCAGGCGTGCGTCCACTGCTCGAAGAGGAAGTGTCGAACCCTTCGGCCGTCACGCGCGACTACACGCTCGAGCTGGACGCCCCGGCCACCCGTGCGCCGCTGCTGTCGGTGTTCGGCGGCAAGATCACCACGTACCGTCGCCTCGCAGAAGAAGCGCTGTCGCGATTGCATGCCCCGCTGGGTATCAAGCAGGGCGACTGGACCGCAGGCGCACCGCTGCCGGGTGGCGACATGCCCGAGCCCGATGCCGGCGCGTTCGAGGTGTCGCTGCGTGCGCAGGTGCCATGGCTGCCGGAAGCCCTCGCATATCGCTACGCCCGCACCTACGGCACACGCACGCATGTGCTGCTGGCCGATGCCCGTTCGCTCGACGATCTCGGTGAGCGCGTGTGTGGCGATCTCTTCGAAGCCGAGTTGCGCTACCTTGTGCAATACGAGTGGGCGCGCACCGCGCAGGACGTCCTCTGGCGCCGCACTAAGCTGGGCCTGCACGTCGGCAAAGAGGGCGAAGCCAGCGTCGTGCGTTGGTTCGAACGCCAAACGGAAAACACGCCGGAACTGGCGACCCGCTGAAGTCGATTAGAACGATAGGATTGCCCCCGCGCCTTGCCTCATCGCGCGGGAGGTAAGCCAACCTACCGCCGCACAGGCGGGCTGTATTCAGGAGACGACCTACATGTCAGGACCCTATATCCTCGCGTTCGATCAGGGCACGACCAGTTCGCGTGCGTTGTTGTTCGATCGCGACGGGCATGTCGTAGCCACGGCGCAAAAGGAATTCCGTCAGATCTATCCGCATCCGGGCTGGGTCGAACACGACCCGCGCGAAATCTGGTCGACGCAAGCCGGTGTCGCCGCTGAAGCCCTGACGCATGCCGGTGTGGGCGGCGTCGACATTGCGGCCATCGGCATCACCAATCAGCGCGAGACGACCATCGTCTGGGATCGCCGCACGGGCGAGCCGGTGTACAACGCCATCGTTTGGCAGGACCGCCGCACGGCCGACTTCTGCGAGCGGTTGCGGGCCGACGGCGCGCAGGATCTGGTCGCGAGCCGCACGGGCCTGCGCATCGATGCGTACTTCTCCGGCAGCAAGATTCGCTGGATTCTCGACAACGTGGCCGGCGCGCGCGAGGCGGCCGAAGCCGGGCATCTGGCGTTCGGCACAGTCGATAGCTGGCTCGTCTGGCATCTGACCGGCGGCAAACTGCACGTGACCGACGTGTCCAACGCGTCGCGCACCATGCTCTTCAACATCCACCGTCTCGAATGGGACGACGAGTTGCTCGCGCTGCTCGGCGTGCCGCGTCAGATGCTGCCCGAGGTGCGCTCGTCGAGCGAGGTGTACGGCCATACCACCACGTCGCTGCTCTCGAAGCCAGTACCGATTGCGGGCATCGCGGGCGATCAGCAGGCGGCACTCTTCGGGCAGATGTGTCTGCGCCCGGGCATGGTGAAGAACACCTACGGCACCGGCTGTTTCATGGTGATGAACACCGGCGACAAGCCGCAGGCATCGAGTCACAACCTGCTCACGACGGTGGCATGGAAGATCGGCGACCGCGTCGACTATGCGCTCGAAGGCAGCATCTTTATCGGTGGCGCCGTCGTGCAATGGCTGCGCGACGGGCTGGGCATCATTCGTCACTCGCGCGACGTCGAGGCGCTGGCGACCAGCGTGCCCGATGCCGACGGTGTCGTGCTCGTGCCCGCGTTTGCCGGGCTCGGCGCGCCGCACTGGCAGCCGCATGCGCGCGGCACGCTGTTCGGCGCGACACGCGGCACGACGGCGGCACACGTTGCGCGGGCGGCGCTCGACAGCATTGCGTTCCAGACACTCGACGTGTTGCGCGCCATGGAAGCGGACGCGGGGCTGCATGTCGCCGAGTTGCGCGTCGACGGCGGGGCGGCGGCCAACGATCTGCTGATGCAGTGGCAGGCCGACCTGCTGGGGGCCGACGTCGTGCGCCCGAACGTGATCGAGACAACCGCCGCCGGGGCCGCCTACCTCGCGGGGCTTGCGGTAGGCTTCTGGCCGGATATCGATACGCTGCAACGCCAATGGCAGTTGCAACGGCGCTTCTCGCGCAAGCTTTCGGAAGAGGAAGTGAATCGCGCCGTCAAAGGCTGGCAGCGCGCGGTGAGGGCGGCAAAAGTGTGGGCGGAGGAAGGCTGAACTTCAGCCTCTCTCCCCCATCAACGCATCGCCCGACCGGGGGCGACTTGGCGACGGTCGCCGGCCGCTTCGTGACGGCGATGCCGCCAACTGGCGCAACGCTCGCGCGGGTGGCTGCGGGCTGATTTGGCCGGGCTCGCGGGCGCGAGCGACCGGGCACAGGGACTTAGGGCGCAAGGCCCGGTTCGGCGCATTTGCATGATCCCCTCCCCGACAGTTACCGTCGCATGTCGCGACCCATCTCACTGATTCACTGGTGCAATCCGCCCGCGTCCGGGGCGCTCCCGGCGAGGGTGCTGCGTCGGGCGTGCCGGGGCCATGTGGCGTGCATGGCGATGTTCCCGAAGCGTGAAACCCTGGCGAAGAGACTTCTCCGGAGGCGGACGGCTTGCCCCCTTGACGATGCGAGAAGCGTGCCATCTTCTGCAACCCCATGAATCTACGGGCGAATTCACCGAACGAAACGGGGTATCCCGACGGCTTCGGTGAAAAACGTTTCAGGAATGAAAGATAAATGTGGCAGCGGCAGGGGCGTTTGGATCGGCAGCGGTAGCCGGGTGCTGCGGCAGGGCGCGCGTCACGATTGTTCGTGTGGGTGACGGCAAATTAGGCAATGCACTTGACACTCAATGCCGGCGGGCGTTTGCGCCGGTACATGCATAGTTATGCAAAGGGTTATCAACAGTAGTTGTGGATATCCTTGGCGTAATGATCCGCAGGCGAAAGCCACCTGCGGATCACGGACTTGACGTCAGGCGGCCGGCTTTTGGCCGACGGTGAAGGCGATCTCGCCTACACCGGCCACACCGGCAGTGACCTTGTCGCCCGGTTCGAGCGCACCGACGCCGGCGGGGGTGCCGGTGAAGATCAGGTCGCCCGCCACCAGCTTCACGCTGCGCGAGATTTCGGCGATGAGATCGGGCACCGACCAGATCAGCTCGTTCAGATCGCCGACCTGACGGTTGTCACCGTTCACGTCGAGCCACACACGGCCTTCCTTCGGATGACCCACTTCGGCCACGGCATGCAGCGGACCGCACGGGGCCGACGCGTCGAACGCCTTGCCCCAGTCCCACGGACGGCGCGTGTCCTTTGCCTGTTGTTGCAGGTCGCGGCGCGTCAGGTCGACACCCACGCCATAGCCCCACACGAGCGAGAGGGCTTGTGATGCGTCCACGTTCTCGCCGTCGGCGCCAATGGCCACGACCAGCTCGATCTCGTGGTGCAGCTCGTTGGTGAGCGGCGGGTAGGGCAGCGTGCCCTCGGCAGCTACCACAGCGTCGGCGGGCTTCATGAAGAAGAACGGCGGTTCGCGATCCGGGTTGCTGCCCATTTCACGCGCGTGGGCGGCGTAGTTACGGCCCACGCAGAACACGCGGCGCACGGGGAAACGGGCATCGCTGCCGGCAACTGCAACCGACGCCTGCGGCGCCGGCGAAATGACGAATTGGCTCATGAGAAAACTCGTGGCGTGATTAAAACTTCGGAAACGTTTGAAACGACACCCGCCGATTACTTGGCAAACACCTGCGACAGATCGGCAAACGCCTTGAACTCCAGTGCGTTGCCGGCCGGGTCGTAGAAGAACAGCGTGGCTTGCTCGCCCACCTGCCCGGCAAAGCGCACATGCGGCTCGATCACGAAACGGGTGCCTGCCGCGCGCAGACGCTCGGCGAGCGCATGCCACGCGGGCATGTCAAGGATAACGCCGAAATGCGGAACGGGAACTTCATCGCCGTCGACCGGGTTCGTGATGCGCTTGCCGGCTTCTTCCGGCGAGAGATGCGCGACCAGTTGATGGCCGAAGAAATCGAAGTCGATCCAGTGATCTGAACTGCGGCCTTCGGGGCAGCCCATCACGCCGCCGTAGAAGCGGCGGGCGGCTTCGAGGTTGTCGACGGGGAAGGCGAGATGGAACAGGGGCGTGGCCATAGAGGTCTCCGGTGCAATGTGGGGTTGAACGGCGCTCCGGCGGCGGGGCATCAAAAAGGCGGCGCCGTGCGTCGAAATCGGCCCGCCGGACGGGGTGGGCCTATTTGCGGTAAATTCTATCCATCGATAAAAATAATAAGAAACGAATAATTCGGCGACTCAGCATCAAAAATTTCGATTTATGATCCGATACCTCAAAACCTTTGTCACGGCAGCCGAAACCGCGTCGTTCTCGGCGGCGGGCGCGCGTCTCGGTTTGACGCAGTCCGCGGTCAGTGCGCAGATCCAGCGGCTGGAGGACGATCTCGGTGTCCTGCTCTTCGAGCGTACCGGGCGCGCGGTGTCGCTCTCCGACGACGGACGGCGTCTGCTTGCGCAGGCGCAGGGCGTCGTGTCGGCCTATCAGTCGATGCGCGGGGAAGCCGGGTCGCAGGGCGCGCAGGCGGCGCTAGCCCCCATCCATATCGGCGCCATTCTGACCGTGCAATTGGGCTTGTTACCCGGTGCGATTCAGCGCTGGTCAGCGGCGCCCGCCAGATCGGCCGGAGCATCGGCCGGCGCTGCCTCATTGGCGTCAATCGCGTCGTCGACATCGTCCCCCGCGTTGCCGCATCTGAACATCGTGCCGGGCATGTCGGTGCAGTTGCTCGCGCAGATCGATGCTCGCGAACTCGATCTCGCCGTGATGATCCGCCCACGCATCGGCGTGCCGGCCGACATGAAATGGATCACGTTGATGCACGAGCCGTACGTCGCCATCGCGCCCAAGGGCACACGCGGCACCGTCGCCGATTGGGCGGCTGCGCTGCCGTTCGTGCGCTACAACCGGCGCTCGTACGGCGGCGATCTGGTCGAGCGATATCTGCGCCGTCATCGGCTGTGGGTGCGCGAGGGCGTTGAGCTGGACGAACCCGAAGTCATCCTGCGCATGGTGCGCGCCCGGCTTGGCTGGGCGATGGTGCCTGCGACGTTGATCGGCTTGCCGGGCGACGGGGTGGCCACGGGAAAGACGGCCGCGGCCGGTGTGCAGGTCTTGCCGCTCAGCGGTGTGCCGTTGACCCGGGAGCTGGGGGTGCTGGCGCGTCAGTCGGCGCTCAAGCGCGAACCGGTGGCGGCGCTGGTGAAGTGTCTGACCGACGAGGCGCAGTCGCGCGGATAACGGGGCATCGACGGCGTCATTTCTGATCGGGTGTGGCCGCTGCACTCGTTGGACTCTTTGGACTCGCGGCATCGGCCGCACCACCTCCCAATGCCTGCCAGAGCGCCGCAGTGTCCGCCAGACGTGCGCCTTGCGCTTCGAGTTGGGCGCGCGTGGCATCCAGCGCTTGACGCTGCACGTCGAGCAACGAGAGATGACTGATGCCTCCCGCGCGATACCGCTCGCTGGCAATCCGGTAAGCCGTCTCGGTGCGCTTCGCGGCGTCGGCCCTTGCCGAGAGCGTATTGGCATCGGCTTCAAGCGCGCGCATCGTATCGGCCACTTGGGCAAGGCCGAGCAGCACCGTGTCTTGATACGACGCCAGTGCCGCGTCGTAGGCGGCCACGGCCGAGCGCCGTTGCGCACGCAATTCCCCGCCCCGAAAGATCGGCTGCAACAGGTTCATGCCGATATTCCAGATATTGATGCCGTCGCCGAGATCGGCCGTGCGCATGCGCTGCGTGCCGAAGCTGCCCGAGAGCGTGAACTGCGGAAACAGGTTAGCTGTGGCCACGCCCACGTCGGCGCTCGCCTTGTGCAGCATCGCTTCGGCAGCGCGAACATCGGGGCGGCGCTGCGCGAGCGTCGAGGGCAGTGCCACCGGCACGGTCTGGGGCAAACGCAGCGAAGCGAGATCGATCGCCGGCGACGTGAATGCGCCCGGCGGCTTGCCGAGCCATCGTGCCAATTGGTGATCGTACTGGGCAATCTGCAAACGCAGCGGGGGCAACTGCGCTTGTGTTTGCGCGACGAGCGCGGCCTGATTCTGCACGTCGAGCACGGCGACGCCGCCTGCGCGCTGGCGAGCCTGTGTGATGTCGAGTTGCGCCTGTTGCGCGCTCAACATGCCGTCCAATGCTGAGAGCTGCGCGCGCAGCGTGGCTTGGCGCAATGCCGCCGTGACCACATTGCCCGCCAACGTCAGCCGGGCGGCTTCAAGCTCGAAGCGCTGGTAGTCGACTTGTGCGGCCAGGCCTTCGAGCGCGCGGCGCGTGCCACCGAACACGTCGAGCGTGTACGAGATGTCGATGCTCGCGTTGTAGAGCGTGAACGGCCCCGGGTTCGGTACGCTGGTGATGCCGAACGATTGCAGATCGACCTGTTCACGCGTGGCGGAGAGCTTGAGGTCCGCCGACGGCAGCAACCGTGCACCTGCCTGCCCGCGATAGTCTTCCTGCGCCTGACGCAACTTCGCTTCGGCCTGCTTCAGCGTGGGGCTGTCGGCAAACGCCTGCGCCACGAGGGCATCGAGCGTGGGTGAGCCGAAGCGGGTCCACCAGTCGAGCGGCAAGTTCGCATCGGGCGTGAGGGTCTGTGGCTCGCCCTGTAGGCTGTCGGCGCTGGCCGTCGTCAGCGGGGCGGTGCCGGTCGTGTACTGCGCAACGTCTGGCGGCGCGGGCGTCTTGAAGTCGGGGCCGACGGCGCAGGCGCTCAATAACACGGCGCTCAGCAATACGGCGCCGGCCAGCATGGCGGCAGCGGTACGGGGTTGAATTCGGCCAATTGGGCTCACTCGAATTGCGCGCATGGTGGCCTCAGTCGAGCGTGCGTTTGTAGAACTTCACCGCCACGGTCATCAACACGGCGGAGAAGACCAGCAGCGGCCACAGATCGTGCCACGCGTCGCCCCAGCCATTGCCCTTGAGCAGAATGCCGCGAATCAGCCGGTTGAAGTACGTGAGCGGCAGCACGTTGCCGATGGCTTGCGCCCACTCAGGCATGCCCCGAAACGGGAACATGAAACCCGACAGCAGCATGTTCGGCAAGAAGTAGAAGACCGTGAGTTGCATCGCCTGCAACTGGTTCTGTGCGAACGACGACACCGTGATGCCGACGGTCAGATTTGCCGCGATGAACACCAGCGCCGACAGATAGATGGCGATCACGCTGCCCACGAACGGCACGTGAAACACGAACCGCGCGGCGAGCAGGATGATGGTCGCCTGAATCAGGCCGATGGCGATGTACGGCACGATCTTGCCCAGCATCACTTCGATGGGCAGCACGGGCGTGGCGAGCAAGTTCTCCATGGTGCCGCGCTCGCGTTCGCGCACGATGGCGAGGCCGGTCATCATCGCGAGCGTCATGGTCAGAATGACGCCCATGAGCCCGGGAATGATGTTGTATTGCGTGATGCCTTCGGCGTTATAGAGCCGGTGAACCTGCACGTCGAATGCGCTTTGTCCGCCTGCGACCGAGGCGAGCCCGCCCGTCAGGTCCTTCTGTGCGACCGACTGCGCGATCGCCGGCAGGGCACCCAGTGCCGAGGCCATGGCCATCGGGTCGGTGGCGTCGGCTTCCACGAGTAGCGCAGGGCGCTCACCGCGCAGCAAACGACGTGTGAAATCGGCGGGAATGTTCACCACGAACTGCACGCGTCCCTGCGCGAGCGCGGTGCGGCCGGCTTCTTCGCTGTCGAGCGTTTCGGTAAAGCGAAAGTATTCGGAATGCTCCATCGCGGCCACGAAGCTCCGCGTGAACTCGCTGTGGTCGTGAATCAGCGCCGCAGTAGGCATGTGCTTCGGATCGGTATTGATCGCGAAGCCGAAGAGCGTGAGTTGCACGAGCGGCACGCCGATGATCATGGCAAACGTCACCCGGTCGCGCCGCAGTTGCAAAAACTCTTTGCACACGATGCTCCACCAGCGCGAGAGCGAGAACCCGAACGTCGCGTTCATGCGTCGTCTCCGAAGTTGTCTTTCGCGTGGCTCATCAGATAGATGAACACGTCTTCGAGGCTGGTGTCGATGGGCGTGACGGTGAGGCCCTTGGCGTCGGCCTGCGCGCGCAGCGTTTTCTCCAGTGCGGCAGCGTCCTGACCGCTGACGTGCAGCGCGCTGCCGAACGCGACGGTTTGCGCTACGCCCGGTTGTTCGCGCAGCTCACGCGCCAGATCGACGAGGTTGTCGCCGTGCACGGTCCACGTGGACAGGTGCTGGCTTTCGATCACTTCGGCCGCCGTGCCTTGCGCGAGCAACTCGCCGTACGAGATATAGGCGAGCTTGTGGCAGCGCTCGGCTTCATCCATGTAATGCGTGCTCACGAGGACTGATATGCCTTTCGCGGCCAACTCGTGCAGTTCTTCCCAGAAGTCGCGCCGGGCGGTCGGGTCGACCCCGGCGGTCGGTTCGTCGAGCAGCAACACGCGCGGTTCGTGCAGCATGCAGGCGGCCAGCGCGAGCCGTTGTTTCCAGCCACCGGAGAGCGAACCGGTGAGTTGTTTTGCGCGGCCTTTCAAGCCCAGACTCTCGATGGCGCGGTCGACGGCTTCACGGCGATTCGGCATGCCGTACACGCGGGCGACGAAATCGAGATTTTCGCGAATCGTCAGGTCTTCCCAGTAAGAGAAGCGCTGCGTCATGTAGCCGACCTCGCGCTTGATCTGCGCGCTCTCGCGCACGATGTCGTAGCCCAGACAGGTGCCGCTGCCCGAGTCGGGCGTGAGCAGCCCGCACATCATGCGGATGCACGTGGTCTTGCCGCTGCCGTTCGGGCCGAGAAAACCGAAGATCTCGCCACGCCGCACTTGCAGCGACACGTCCTTGACGACGTGTTTGTCGCCGAAATGCTTGTTCAGGCCATTCACATCGATGGCGAGCGAATCGTCACGCGCGTGCGGTGCCGTGGCGGCGCTCATGGCCGGCTCACCTGTACCGGCTGACCCGGGTTGAGCTTGATGGCATCTGCCGGCGCCGGATGCGCCTCGACCATGTACACGAGCTTGTCGCGCGTATCGTTGCTGTAGATCACGGGCGGTGTGTATTCCGCTTCGCTGGCGACGTACGTGATGCGGGCGTCGACACCGGCGCCGCAGCCGTCACAGGCGATATGGACGGTCTGGCCGGCCTGCAAACTGCCCAGTGCCGACTCGGGGACGAAGAAGCGCACCTTGATGTTCTGCGGCGGCAACAGGCGCACGACCGGGCTGCCGGCATTTACCCACTCGCCGACGCGGAACATCGTGTCGTACACGCGCCCGGCGGCCACGGCCACAGGGTGCTTCTGCGCGAGCTGCCAGTCGGCCTGCGCCAGCGAGGCGCGGGCCACGTCGACCTGTGCCGCTTGTGCCTGACGCTGCGCTTCGCGTCCGGGCAGCCGTGCTACGGCGAGGCTGCTTTGCAATTCCTGCACATGGGCCACGCTGCTGCGGGCATCGGCGCGGCTGGCGTCGAGTTGTTCACGTGAGATGCCACCGGCGGCGTACTGCGCCTGATCGCGGTCGAACTGCGCGACCGCCTTGTCGCGCGTGGCGATGGCTTGCGTGATCTGCGCTTGCGAGACGGCGATTTCGTCAGGGCGCTTGCCGGTGTCGAGGTCGCGCAACTGGGCTTGCGCACTGGCGAGCGTTTCGCGCGCGTGGGCCTGTGCGGCCAGTTCATAAGTGGATTCGAGATCGAAGAGGGCGTCACCGGCCTTGACCTGCTGGCCGCGCGCAACCGAGAGCTTCTGCAAGGTGCCGGCCTGTGACGAGGCCACGTTGACGAACTCGCCTTCGGCATAGCCCTGCCACGGCTTGGTGCCGTTGTCGCCGCACCCGGTCAGCGCCAGCAGGGCGGCCAGTGTGGCAACGGTCATCACGTTGGTGCTCATGGGGGTCTCTCCCGGCATGATGCGTCTCGTGTCTCCGGTCTCGCGTCTTGGACCAGGAGGTTGTCCGCTGCCACCTTAGCGCAAAAGCGCATGCGGCGGCAATTCGGGCAAGCGGGGCTGCGGGGCGAGACGGAAGGGCTGTCCATGCGCGTGCGGGGACTCTCTGCTATTGTGCGCACATATCCGGTTGCGCACGGGGGCGCGTGCCGTCAGGGCGCAGCGTGCCGGACCTCATGCAAGGAGCTTGATTTTTATGTCTCACGACACGTTCGACGAAAACGACTGGAAGCGATTCCTCAAACATCTCGGCGAAGACCCGGACCGTCCCGGCCTGCACGAAACGCCTGCCCGCGTGAGCAAGGCATGGCGTCAATGGACGTCCGGCTACGGGCAAGACCCGGCCGAAGTGCTCAAGGTCTTCGAAGACGGCGCAGAGCAATACAACGAATTGATCGTCGTGCGCGGTATTCCGGTGTACAGCCATTGCGAACACCACCTTGCCCCGTTCTTCGGCAAGGCCACCATCGGCTATCTGCCGAACGGCAAGATCGTGGGTCTCTCGAAGCTCACGCGGCTGGTCGATTGTTTTGCACGCCGCTTGCAGGTGCAGGAACGCCTGACCGTGCAGATCGCCGATGCGTTGATGACGCACCTGCAACCGAAGGCGGTCGGCGTGGTGGTGTCGTGCCGCCACATGTGCATGGAGAGCCGTGGCATTCGTACGGCGGGCGAGGAAACGGTGACGTCGTCGATGCTCGGCGAATTGCAGCCGAACCTCGCACTGCGCACGGAATTTCTCGCGCTCGCACGCGACAAGTAAGGCCCGTCGCGAAGTCAGCCGGCGCCACAGTAAAAAGCGCCGACCGGATTACCCGGTCGGCGCTTTTTTCATGTGGAGTTGACGTTGCGTCGCCGCTCGGCGTAACCGCTATCGCGCGTAGCGGGCGACGATAGTCGAGCCGTTGAGCGTATGGCCGGCGAGCGCAGCCGTCAGACCGTTGGCGTCGAGGCCCGGCGGCAGGCGGCCCGGTTCGAGATCGGTGGCCGTCACGCTGATGATGTAGTGATGCGGCGAGTCGCCGACGGGCGGGCAGGCGCCGCGATAGGCCATCGCGCCGCTGATGTTTTTGCCGACGGTGACCTGTGCGGTCGTTTCGTTGCCTGCACCGGCGGCCAGCCCGGTAGTGGTGGCCGGGATGTTGTAGGCGAGCCAATGCACGACGCCGCCGCCCTTGGCGCCGTCCGGGTCTTTCATCGTCACGACGACGCTGCGCGTGCCTTGCGGCAACTGCTTCCACTCGACGGGCGGGCTGATGTTTTGCCCACCGCATTCGCCAAGCCCCGCGTGCGCAGCGGGCAGCATGCCGTTATCGGGGAATGCGCTGGACGACACGCTCATGCCTTCGGCCGCTTGCGCGACGCTCGCGCCTGCCGTCAGCACACCCAAGGCTAGCGCCATCGCCGTCGCGCTAGCGGGGCGGCGGGTGACGAGCGGCTTGCGGCCGGACAGTCCGGGGACTTCAAACTTCAGATTCATGGGCGTTCCCTCCTCATTTGGCGGAAGCAATGATGAGCTTGAATGGTAGTGCAAGCAATGCCGTGCCCGCTACACCCGCGCACCAGAGGGCGACGAACCACCCCCAGCGAACCAGCGCTTGCCGCCATGCCGGGACGACGGCGGCCGTGCGTGCGCTCGTCCCCGCGACGTCTTGACGTTCACGATCGCGGCGCACGGCGGGCCGCGTGAGATCAGTGATAGTGCGCATCGTGAGCCACCTTGCCGCGAAAGACCCAGTACGCCAGCATCGTGTAGGCGAGGATCACAGGAATGATGAACGCTGCGCCCCACAGCGTGAACGACAGGCTCGATGCCGGGGCGGCAGCCTCCCACAGCGTGACGCCCGGCAGAATCGCGTACGGATACGCGCTGATGAGCAGCCCGCTGTAGCCGAGAAACACGAGACCGATGGCGAGCCAGAACGGCGTGGCGTCATGCGCGCGGCTGAGCACACGGCGCATCACGAACGTGGCACCGGCCACGAGGAACGGCACCGGCAGCATGCGCCAGAACCATTCGCCGTCGAACCAGCGCTCGGCCACGAGCGGCAGGCGCAGCGGGGTCCAGAACGAGACGATCACCATCGTGCCGACCAGTGCCAGCGTGAGCGGCCACGCGAGCGCGCGCAGACGGCGCTGCAAATCGCCCTGCGTCTTGCCGATGAGCCAGCAGGCGCCCAGCAGCGCATAGGTGACAAGCAGCCCCAGCCCCGTGAACAGGTTGAAGGCGGTCAGCCATGCGAAGGCATCGCCCGAGAACTGACCGTTTTCCACCGGAATGCCCGACAGATACGCGCCCAGTGCCACACCCTGAAAAAACGTTGCGCCTGCCGAACCGCCGATAAAGGCGAGATCCCACCATTGCCGCGTACGGCGCGACTTGCCGCGAATCTCGAACGCCACGCCGCGAAAGATCAGGCAGACCAGCATGAAGACCAGCGGCAGATAGAGCGCGGAGAGCAGTACCGAATACACCATTGGGAACGCGGCGAGCAGGCCTGCGCCGCCCAGCACGAGCCATGTCTCGTTGCCGTCCCACACGGGGGCGACCGAATGCATCATGACGTCGCGTTCGCTGGCGTCGGGAAAGAACGGGAAGAGAATGCCGATGCCGAGGTCGAAGCCGTCGAGCACGACGTAGAGAAAGAGGCCGAGTGCGATGATGGCGGCCCACGCTAAGGTCAGATCCATGAGAATTCTCGAGTTGGCGGGTGTCGATCGTCAGTAGGCAATGGCGAGCGGGGTGTCGGGTTGCTTGCCCTGCTCATCCTGCTTGCCCGGCGTATCCGTGGCGTCAGCCGAATCGGGGCCGCCGCGCAATATCTTCAGCAAGTAGTAGATGCCCGTGCCGAACACGAGGAAGTACGCGATCACCAGCACCAGCAGCGACACCTGCACCTGCTGTGCGCTCACGGGAGAGAGCGCGTTGGCGGTGCGCATCACGCCGTACACCACCCACGGCTGGCGTCCCGCTTCGGTCGTGACCCAGCCGGCAAGCAGTGCGATAAAACCGGTCGGCGAGAGCCACAGCACGGCGCGTGCGAATCCGCGTGATGTGAACAACTTGCCACGCCGGCGCAGCCACACGGCGGCGATGGCGACAGCGATCATCGCGAGGCCGAGGCCGACCATCACGCGAAAACTCCAGAACACCAGCGGCACGTTGGGCCGTTCATCCTTCGGGAATTCCTTCAGGCCGCGAATCTCGCCGTCCCAGCTGTGCGTGAGGATCAGGCTGGCTAAGTGCGGCACTTCCACGGCATAGCGCGTGGTCTCGGCCTTCATGTCGGGCCAGCCGAAGAGGTTGAGCGGGGTGCCACCGGTCTTGGTTTCCCACAGGCCTTCCATGGCGGCGAGCTTGGCCGGTTGATGCTCACGCGTGTTCAGACCGTGCAGGTCGCCCACGAACGCTTGCAGCGGCGCGAAGATCAACAGCAGCCACATCGCCATCGAGAACATCGTCTTCACCGCCGGGTCGCGGCGCCCGCGCAGCAGATGCCATGCGCCGGTGCCCGCAACGACCAGTGCGGCCACCACGAACGCGGCAATGCTCATGTGCGCGAGACGATACGGAAACGACGGGTTGAAGATCACGTCCCACCACGACAGCACGACCACGCGCCCGTCGACGATTTCGTAACCCTGCGGGGTCTGCATCCAGCTGTTCGACGCGAGAATCCAGAAGGTCGAAATCAACGTGCCGATGGCCACGCACAACGTCGCGCCGAAGTGCGCACGCGGGCTGACGCGGTTCCACCCGAAAAGCATGATGCCGAGGAAGCCGGCTTCGAGAAAGAAGGCGGTCATCACTTCATAAGTCAGCAGCGGCCCGGTCACGGCGCCGGCAAAGCTCGAGAAGCCCGACCAGTTGGTGCCGAACTGATACGCCATCACCACGCCGGAGACCACGCCCATGCCGAAACATACGGCGAAGGCCTTCGACCAGAATTTGCACAGGTCGAGATAGTGCTGCTGGCGTGTCTTGAGCCACATCCCTTCAAGTACGGCGATGAAGCTGGCCAGCCCGATGGAGACGGCGGGAAACACGATGTGAAACGAGACCGTGAACGCAAACTGAATGCGTGCGAGGTCGAGAGCTTCGGGAACGACTGTCATGATGCGCTCTATGTAAGTAGATGGCCCTGTCTTGTATGTATTTATTGATGGTATTTCACCATCTGTTTGCGTACATAGTAGGGCTTGCTGCGTCGCAACACGCGTGACAAGTCGTCGCATGTGGCGCAATGACGCGCCACAGCGATCCTTCTAATAGCTCGCTATTTGTATGTTTTAAAAGGGATTTATGTCAGCACCCCGTGCGACGTCATGTCACACGGGACAGGGCTCAACTGAGCAAGCTGGCCCCGATATTGATCGACAGGCCCAGTACGGCCAGATTGAAGAAGAACGAGAGGATGGCCTGCGCGAGCGTGGCGCGACGCATACGGCGCGAGGAGAGGCCGACGTCGGCGGTTTGCGACGCGACGGCGATGGTGAACGAGAAATACAGGAAGTCCCAGTAGTCCGGGTCGCAGTCGCGATCGGGCCAGACCAAGGCGTAGGGCGATTCGGTATCGGTGAAGTACAGGCGGGCGTAGTGCAGCGTGTAGATCGTCGGCACGAGAAACCAGCCGGCGATGAGTGTCGCGGCGGCAAACAGCACGTGTTCCGATGCCTGATGCGGCACTCCGTTTTTGGCGTTTGCCAGTTCGTGAACGATCGCCACCACACTCGCCAGCGCCGACAGGCAGACCACCGTGAGCACGATCACCGCGCTCTGGTCTTCCTGCTCGGCAAAGCGCTCGATACTGCGCTTGGGCGCGGTGACCATCATGAACCAGATCATCGCCAGATAGGACCACGCGCCTGCGTTCCAGCCGATCAGCGTGCGCGTGACCGGGCTGAAATGCCCCTGCACGAAGATGCCCACCAGCACGCCCACGGCAATGGCGATGAGCAGCCGGGGATGGAATCGAACCAGATGCGGGAAGAGCTTGGCGTTCATTGGCGAAGTCCGGACGGCGGCCGGGAAGGGCCGCAAGTGCTTCGATTATCGCCCACGCACCCTCTCGAATGCACTCGCCACTCATTCGCCACGCATTCGCCACTGTCACCCAATATTTCCGGCGCCTTCGCTATGCCCGCGCGAGCACCATCAAGACGAAGATCGTGTTGTTGATGGCGTGCATTGCAATGGAGGCGCCCAGTCCGTGGGTCTTTTTCGCGAGCCATCCGGCGGTGAGACCGAACGCGAAGAGGAACAGGAAGTGCTTCGCGTCGGCGTGAACGGACGCAAAAATAGCCGCCTGCCAGAGGTTCGCCGCAACGAAGCTCATATGGCGGGTCAGGCCACCGAGCAGGCATCCACGGAAGACGAACTCTTCGACGAAGGGCACCGCCACCGCGATTAGCAACAACGCGAGCCCGGGGCCGCCCAACTGCGTTGCACTGCGCACGACGAAATCGTTCACGGTTTGGGGCGCCGAGGGGAGCGCGTGGCGTGCGATCAACCATGCGCTAAGCGCGGCGAAGACAAGCAGTACGGCCGGCCAGATGAACCAACGGGCTTTCCATGGCCCGGAACCGAGCCACTGACGCCAGCCGAAGCGCCAGACCATGCGGGCCAGTGCGAGCGCGATGACGCCGAGGGTGATGAAGTGGGCAATGGCCAGCTTCGGTTGCGCGGGCGGCAGGCCGGTGCTGGTGCTGGCACCGGCAGGCGTCGGCGCGAACTGTCCCATGACGAGCGCGGGAACGACCCACGAGGCGAGGCAAAACACGGCCAGTGCGTACCACGCGTGGCGCAAGCCGATGCGCTCGAAGATCGCCGCGAGCGGACGGCCTTTGCGCGCCCGGACCGTGCCGACATAGTGGGCCGGGAACATCAGAAGGCCCGGCGCCAGCACGATGCAAACACCGGTGCCCAGCAGCGTCAACAGCAGCGTCGCGAAGACCAGACGCATGGCGGCGCCCGGATCGATCGTCAGCAGGACGGCATACGATCGCGCGAGTTGCCAGCGGTTGCCGGTGTCGTGTTCGAGCGAGGACTGAATCGCCGCCGCTGCCGCACGGCCGTCTCGGGCGGCGAGGCCGACCGAGAGGCGCAGCGCACGGAGTTGCGTTGTCTCGGGGCCGCCGGGTTTGGATTCGGACAGCGCACGTTGGGCGCTGGCGACGTCACCCGCCTGAAGGTAGGCACGCGCGCTCGTATAAGGATCGATTTTCAGGCCGGCGTCCTGCATGCGAATCAGCAGGTCACGGGCGGTCGTGCCCGGCAGCACATCGTGGGCCGTGTTGATGCGCCCGCTGGCCATCCAAGGCAGATTCGGCACCGGCGCCTTCATCAACAACCGCTTGGCCTCGGCCTTCTCGCCGGTGGTGGCGAGGTGGCGCACGGCGATCAACAGCACGGGCGTCTCTGTCGACAACTCGGCGGCGTCGACGGCCTGAATGCCCGCGTTGATCTTGTCCTGAACGGCTTCGTAGGCGTTGGCGAGCGCGGCGTGCAGGAGGGCGCGATCCTGCGGCGGCCATTGTCTGGCGTTGGGCAGAAGCGCCACGCCTTGCTCGACGGCCTCTTTGCCGTAGACGCCTTGCAGCAGATACAGCGCCACTTCCGGCACGTTGCTGAATTTGTCTTTCAGCGTTTGCCGGCAGGTCTTCAGGCCGGCCTGCGCCTGCTCGTTCCAACGCGACTCTTCGGACCACGCATAGTTCTGGATGAACTGGCAGCGCGCTAACGCGAGGGCGGCGTCGGTGGGGCGGGCGCGGGCTGAAGCATCGAGCGTGGCGACGATCTCGCGATACTTGGCGAGCGAGGCGGCGTCGACCTGCCGGGTCATGGCGTCCTGATCCGGCAGCGCATTGCCCGAGGCTGGCGCTGCAAGCAACGGGGTGAACGAGGGGAAGCCGAGGGTGGCCAATGCCACGCAAAGAAGGAAGCGAGACAAGCGATGCACGCGTGATTTCCCCAGAATGTTGTTGTCGCCAACCGCCGCATTGCGAACCGTCAGCCTGATTGGCTTAACGACCGATGGGGCGCGAACTGTAATGTGCGCCCGGTTTCGCGATTCACTGCTTGGAGGAAGTCCTCGGGAATCGCCGCCGGGCGTCGCTTGTCGCCGAGTACGGCGGGGCGCATGATAAGCAGCGCCTGAATGCCGATGTCAGGTGCAGAAGAGGGACCGACAAGATCGTTGAGACAAGCGAGGTCGATCACGATGAACGCAAAATGGGAAGCCCTGCTGATCTGGTGGCAGCGGCGGCGCGAGAACGGGGCGTCGGACGGTGTGTACTACAGCACGATCATGTTGATCGCGCTTGGGCTCGCGGTTCTTGTGATCTCGAAGCACGAAATGTCCGTCGTCCCGGCCATGCTCGTGGTCGCCAAGTTCGCCCTTGTCGGGTCAATACTGGCCCGGATGTTTCGAGATAATCTGCTCGCCACCCTGGTGATGTTTGTGGTGACGGTGGCGATCGTCTCCGTGCTTTTCTTGCTGCTCGTTGTCTATTTAAGCTCGCGGCATCACGACCGTGTCAGCACCTTGCCCCCCGCGTTGTCGCTGCTGCACCCGAATGCCGATGGCGCAGAACTGGTCGACTACCGGTTGGGCGAACGTCTCGATGTGCCCGAATGCCCGAGCGCAGCAGGGAGTCTCCAGCGCAGCTATCAGGGGCCGGACGGCGGGGCATGCTTTCGTCATCTGACCAGTGAGCGCATCGGCAGCCCGTTGGGCACCGACGAGAACGTCGTCGTGGACCGGCTCGATCTGGCGCGATTCGAAGTTTTCAGCGTGGTTCAGCCGGTTTGCGTTGCGCTACGCGATGGGCGCATCGTCGGCGTCGCCGTGCATGTCGCCGAGCGGCGACGCTACGACGTACTGCGCTCGATGCAGAACACTTTCCAGCAGCCGGCGGCGCACGTGCGATGGCAGGCCGTCGCCCGGAGCGACAGCTATTACGATCGTGATCTCTGGACGTCAGCCCAAGTCAGAAGCGCGATGTACACGCTGACGGTGCCGCCCCTCGGCCGCTCGGCGGGCTCCGTCGATGTGATGCTCGTGATGGAGTCGCCGGAGGGGCCGCGCCCATTCGCGGCCACCCGCATGTCGCTGGGCGATTGCCCCGCCATTGCCCTCGACTATCAGGCCGCCGCACGTTAAGCCACGTGATTGCACGGCAATGCACGCCAATGGTGCGCCGCCGCATCGCGATGCGGCATTGTGCCCGTTGCGATGTCATGCCCGGCGCAGTGTTTCGCTGCTGAAAACAGTAACCTCGCGCATTTCTTCGTCTTCGGTAATGCCCCGAAAGCCCCGATGCACGGGCGTGACAGGAAATTCTTCGCGTCGCTGACCTCCCCATGGCACGCCAATTGCTAATCCTTGCATAAGGCCAATGGCGGCTGAGTGAAGACAAGCGAATTTTCTGCACCGCATGAACGGCCTCGCGAGAGCGGGGCATTCGGGGCAACGGCGTCCCGAGGCAATAGGCCTGCTCACAGGCATATCGCTTCGGGACGCCTTTTTTTTGGCACACGAACACGAGGGTTCCCATGAGCACGCTCACGCAATCGTTGAAAAGTGGCAACTGGCGCGCGCTGGTTGCGTGTTTTCTTTACTTCGACACGGGCTTTACCGTCTGGGTGATGCTCGGCCCGCTGGCCCCGTTCATCGGCAAAGACATTGCGATGACCCCGGCGCAGACCGGATTTCTCGTGGCCGTGCCGGTGCTTGGCGCGGCGATTCTGCGCGTGACGCTGGGCAATCTCTATCAGGCCTTCGACGGCCGCAAGATCGCGTTGATGGGCCTCACGCTGTCGGCGATTCCGTCGGTGGTGCTGTTGCTCATGCCGGGGACGCCGTCGTACACGTTGCTGCTCGTGTTGGGCGTGTTCCTCGGTATTGGCGGCGCGAGCTTCGCGGTGGCATTGCCGATGGCGGGCAGCAACTATCCGCCGAAGGTGCAGGGCCTCGTGCTCGGGCTGGCGGCGGCCGGCAATATCGGCGCGGTGCTCGACGGCTTCATGTTCCCGGGGCTTGCCGAACAATTCGGCTGGGCCCGTGCCGCCGGCGCCGCCCTGCCGCTGCTGGCGCTTGCTGCGTTGGCTCTCGTGTTCTGGGCGAAGGATCAGGGTGTGAAGTCGGGCAGCGCGCCGCGCGCGTTCACAAGCTTCTTCATCACGGTGTTCGGTCTCGTGGCGCTGGTGTTGTGCGTGCATGCTGGTGCGTTCGGCGAAGGCAAGGCGGGCGTGCTGCTGCTGCCGGTGCTCGGTGCATTGCTCGCCATCGCCGTGTTGCCGCGTCACTATCGTGGCGTGCTGGGCGAGCGCGATACGTGGGTCATCATGCTGGTCTACAGCATTACGTTCGGTGGCTTCGTCGGTATGTCGTCGTACGTGAGCACGTTGCTCATCGCGCTGTACGGCATGCAACGCATCGAGGCCGGCTTGTTTATGGCGTTGCTCGCGTTCCTCGGCGCACTGGTGCGTCCGATCGGCGGGCTGGTGGCCGACAAGATTTCGGGCGTGCGTGCGCTGGTGCTGCTGCTTGCCGCGATCTCGGTCTGCGACTTCGTGTTTGCCGCGTGGATGCCGCCGCAAGGTGCCGGTATCACGTTGCTGGTGGTGATGTACCTGTGCTTCGGTCTGGGCAACGGTGCGACGTTCCAGTTGGTGCCGCAACGCTGGCAAGGCAAGACGGGCCTGATGTCGGGCATCATCGGCGCGGCCGGCGGTATCGGCGGCTTCTATCTGCCGGTGATCATGGGCATGGCGAAGGAGTCGACGGGCAGCTATCAGATGGGCTTCGCTACGTTCGGTGCGCTGGCGGGCTTGGCGTTCGTGCTGGTGGTCGTCCTGCGCACGCACTGGATGTCGTGGGCTCTGCCCAAGGAAGTGCCGGGCGGGGCGGTGTTGGCGGGTGGTGTCGCGCACGTCGAATAACGTTTCCATCAACGCTGGAACGGCCCGTCGGCGCCAACGCGCGGCGGGCCGATTTGTTTTGCTGCACGGCGTGAGCGGCGCATCGAATAGACTGTCGGGCACGAATGGAATCCCGCAGGAGACATCATGCGTCTGGGTGTGCCCAGCCTCTCGGCGTTGCAGGCTTTCGAGGCCAGTGCCCGACATCAGAATTTTGCGCAGGCCGCGCAGGAACTCGCCCTCACGCACGGGGCGGTTTGCAAACGTGTGAATGAGTTGGAAGGGCACCTCGGCGTGGCGCTGTTCGAGCGCGTGAAGCAGCGTCTGGTGCTCACGCCGGCCGGGGCCGAGTATGCGAAACGCATTCGCGTGCATCTCGACCAGATTCGCCGCGATACACTCGACGTGGTGCAGCAGGGCCGCGAAACCGAGCTGGAAATTGCCGTTGGCGTGACGTTCGCCGCGCAGTGGCTGATTCCCCGGCTGGACGATTTTTACGCGAGTACTCGCGATGTGCGGCTGCATATCATCGGGCGCGACCAGCCGGTGTTCTTCGACGACTCCGCCTTCGACGCCACGATCTACTTCAGCACGCGTCTATGGCCGGGCATGCCCGGCACGGCACTCATTACCGACGACACACTTCTGCTGGTCGCCGCGCCTCGATTGCTGGCGGGGAGGCCGTTGTTATCGAACGACGAGATTGCGGCGCTTTCGTGGATTTGTGTGCGCGATCTGCCGCGCGCATGGGACGACTGGCTGGCCACGCAAGACGCCGCGCAGTTGAAGCCCCAGCGCAGTGCACAGCGCTACGACATGTTCATCATGGCGATCAACGCCGCCGTGGCGGGTCTCGGTGTGGCGTTGTTGCCGCGCGTGCTGATCGAGCGCGAACTCGCGAGCGGTGCGCTGGTGCAGGCGCATGCGCACACGCTCGCCAATCCGCAGACCATCTATTTTTCGTATCCCGCACAACGGCGCGACTGGGCGCCGTTGCAGCAGTTCGATATATGGCTGCGCCGTGCGGTCGACGACTATCGTGCGGCCAGATCGGGGCTTTCTCGCAGCACCTGCTCGTAAAGGCCCTGAAACCCTAGCCACGCAACGTAATCCGAACCGAGCAGGCGATGTACTTCGCGTGCTTCGGTCTCGGACAACACTTCCAGCGGCCCGGCGGCTTCCGCCAGCAACTGCACCTGTGCGCAGCGTTCCATGGCGAGAAAGCGGTAGGCGGCCGCGTCGACCGACGAACCGACCGTGAGCAGCCCGTGGTTGAGCAACACCGCCGCACGTTTATGTCCCATGGTCTCGGCGATGCGGCGGCCCTCGTCGGCGCCCAGCACGAGCACGTCGCCGCGAAAGAGCACGTGGTCGTCGTAGAACAAACAGGCCTCCTGATTGATCGGTGCGAGCGGGCGCGTGCGCGAAGAAAACGCGCGTCCATGCGTGGTGTGCGTGTGCGCTGCCGCTTCGACGTGGGGCAGGGTGGCGTGAATGCCGGCGTGAATTGCCATCGCCGCGGCGTTCACGGGACCGTCGCCTTCGTGAAGCCGGCCCGCTTCGTCCACGAGAATCAGATCGTCGGGATGAATCGATGAAAAGTGCTGGGCGTAGCGATTGACCCAGAAGCGGTCATGAAACTCGGGATCGCGCACAGTGATGTGTCCGGCGATGCCTTCTGCGAGGCCGAAGCGCGCGAAGATCCGGAACGCCACCGCCAGTCGCAGTTTGCGATCGGCGCGCGCGTCGGCAACGTTATCGAAGACGCGGGGTTTGGGCAGCGGTGCGCCGAGTGGCGTGGGGATAGCGAAGGCATCGGGCGCCGCATGGGCGGCTGACGTCTCGTGAGGCAAGGGCGGCAAGGGCGGCGAGGGGGGCGGCAAAGGCATACGGCACTCCGTGGGGTAGGGATGCCGGTCGCACCGCGCCAGATGGCTGACGGTACGCCGGCTTGCCGCCCATTGTCCGAAGGGGACCGCGCCGCGTCTATCGACGAAAAGTCATGGGGGAGATACGGTATTCAGATACGACTTTACTTGCTGAACAGCCCGTTGAGCGTGGCGCCGCTCGCCGCGCCGTTGAAACCGTCGAACCGGCCTTCGGCGAGCGCCGTCGCCGCACTCATGAAACTGCCCCATGCCGTGCGGGCCAGTGCGCCGCCCACGCTCACGCGTCGTACCCCGAGGCTGCGCATGTCTTCCAGCGTCAGCGGCGAATTGGCACCGATCAGCACGTTGACCGGCTTCGGTGCGACCGCGGCCACCACGGCGCGGATTTGCTCCGGTGTCTGGATGCCCGGGGCGTAGAGGCAGTCGGCCCCGGCTTCGGCGTAAGCCTTGAGACGGGCAATGGCATCGTCGAGATCGGGCACCCCGGCGAAGAAGTTCTCCGCGCGGCCCACGAGCAGGGTGTCGCCACCGGTCTCGTCGATGGCACGGCGGGCTGCCTTAATGCGCTTGACGGCTTCGTCGATCGGGAAAAGCGGCGCGTTGATGTCGCCGGTCGAGTCTTCGATGGAGAGGCCGGCGACGCCGGTCGCCACGGCGAGCTTCACGCTCTCGGCCACCTCATCGGGCGTGTTGCCGAAGCCGCTTTCAAAGTCGGCATTGACCGGCAGATCGGTGGCGGCCACGAGGGACTTCAAATGGGCGAGGACGGTGTCGCGCGTCACGGCGTTGTCGGGGTGGCCGGTCGACCATGCGAAGCCCGAGCTGGTCGATGCGATGGCCTCAAAACCGGCATGTTCGAGATAGCGGGCGCTGCCGGCGTCCCACGGGTTTGGGATCACAAAGCATCCGGCAATATGCAGTTCACGGAAGGCGGCGCGTTTTTCGGCGGTGCTGCGTGGCATGGCAGTCTCCTCTGGCGGATGGCGGTGGCATCTGAGGCCTCGCGCCGGTGCCCGGTGTCGAGTCTGATGCGCACGTCTGAATGCACGATCATCGCGGTTTTGCCGCAGGCCCGCAAGCACCGGCCGACGGGGCTTTCCTTAGCGTGCCTTTGCGTTTCTTGCGCGATGGCTTCGCACGACGCCGTCACCCGGATAATCGTCACTGGATGGGTGTTTCGGTGTGCTGGTTTTAGCTGTCGATGCGGATGCGCGACTCATAGCCGGTTTTCAGCGATTTCAGCGGCTTTGCGGCCGTGGCAAGCGCGATATTTGTGTTCGGGCGAAACTTCGGCAGGCACGTCGAATCAGTAACGGTAATTCGCGGTAACAAGCTTTTTTGCGGCAATGCGGGAATAAGCGCGCTTCAACGGGCGTTATGCAATCATCTTCCCCAGTTTCTCAGGATGCCCGTCGTGAATTCACTACCCCCATCACCCGCTTCGTCCGCTTCCTCGTCATCTTCGTCCTCGCCTCGTCATGCCAGCGGTGTCGCGCTGTATGAAGATGCCAAATACACACGCGTCGCCATGCTGCTGCACTGGGCGGTGGCGCTGCTGATGCTCGGCAACGTCGCCATTGGCCAGACCATCGCGTTGCTCTCCGACGCCACGCTCGAGAAGATCGACGTGCGCTTCTGGATCGATCTGCACAAGTCCATCGGCATCACCGTATTGGGTTTGGCCATTCTGCGCATTCTGTGGCGTGTGACGCACCGGCCGCCTGCGCTCTCGCACGTCTTCGCGTCGTGGGAGCGTGCGAGCGCCCATCTGGTGCACTGGCTGCTCTACGTGCTGATCTTCGCGCTGCCGCTCTCGGGCTGGGCGCACGATTCGGCTTGGGTCGCTGCGTCGACCCACCCGCTCGTGCTGTTCGGTACGTTCCCGTTCCCGCGCATGGGCTTTCTGATGGCGATGAGCGACGCCAGCAAGGATTACTGGCACGGCGTGCTTGGCAACGTGCATACCTACTGCGCCTATTCGCTGTATGTCTTGCTCGCGCTGCACGTCGGTGGCGCGCTCAAGCACCAATGGATCGACCGCCATTCGGTCCTGAACCGGATGCTGCCATGAGCGTGACGACGACCCGGCTCGATGCCGCGCGTGAGCTGCATTCGCCGCGCTTCACATTGCCCGCGACGCCGTTGGCGAGTTGGCTGGTGCATGGCGCGGTCGCTGTGCTCTGGTGTCTGCTGTTTGCGCAGGCGTTTCTGCTGAAAGGCGTGTTTGCGTGGGGCACCGGCGTGGCCTACGTGGTTTATGACACCGTGCTGCTGGCGTTCGTGTTCTGGAAAGCGTGGCGATTGATGCGGCCTGATCCCGAAGACGCATCGACCTCGTTGGTGCTTGCCGACGGTCAGTCTGCGAGCGCGAAAGCCACGGCGCTCACGATGGGCGTGGTGGTCGCCGCGCACAACGAAGCGGCAGCACTGCCGGTCACGTTGCAGGCCCTCATGTCGCAGCACCGTGTGCCTGACCTGATCGTGATTGCCGACGACGGTTCGCGTGACGGCACGGCGGCGCTGCTGGTCGAACAGTATGGGTTGACCGATCCGGGCGAGGGGGCGTTGAGTGCGCCGAGCCGCACGTATCCGAACCTGCGCTGGCTGCGCGTGCCGCATGGCGGCAAGGCGCGTGCGCTCAATGCGGCGCTGGTCGGTGTGGACACCGATATCGTGATGACGGTCGATGCGGACACGCTGCTCGATGCCGGTGCCTGCGCCGCCATGCACGACGCGTTTGTGCGTCGCCCGAACCTCGTTGCCGCGACCGGCGTGTTAACACCCGTGTGTGGCCATACCGTCGGCGCGCGGGTGTTGCAGTTCTTCCAGACGTACGAATACATCCGCAATTTCATTTCGCGCTTTGCGTGGATGCGCGCCGATGGGCTGTTGTTGATCTCGGGGGCGTTTGCGTGTTTCCGCCGCGAAGCCGTGCTTGCCGTGGGCGGGTTCGATCCGGCGTGTCTGGTCGAAGACTACGAGCTGATTCACCGTCTGCGCCGCTATTCGGTCACGCACGGGCTGGGTTGGGACGTGCGCGTGATCGGCGGTGCACAGGCACTGACCGATGCGCCGGGCACGCTCACAAGTTTCCTGCGTCAGCGGCGCCGCTGGTTTGCCGGTTTCCTGCAAACGCAGTACTGGTATCGCGATATGGTGGGCAATGGCCGCTACGGCAATCTTGGGCGGTTGATGCTGCCGGTGAAGGCGTTCGATACGCTGCAACCGATTTATGGTTTGACCGCGTTCGCGTTGCTGGTCACGTTTGTCTGCGAGGGACATTACGGCGTGGTGCTGCCGGTGTCGGGCATCATTCTCGGCAAGATCGTCATCGATCTGGGTTTCCATCTGTGGTCGGTGCATGCTTACCGCCGATGGACGGGGCACCGCACCGGCACGAGTCTGGGGCTGGCGTTTGTCGCTGCGGTCCTCGAGCCGTTCTCGTTCCAGTTGATGCGTCACGCGGGCGCAGCGCTGGGCTGGGGGCACTTCCTCACCGGGCGGCAACATTGGGGAGTACAGGTCCGACGCGGTATTCTCTCGGGTGAGCGCGGGGCATCGGTACCTCGCGACGGTTGATTCCTTCATTTCCCTAAACGTCGCCAAGCGCGACCTGACCCGAGACCTCATGATGCGAACGCAGACGTGGCTGGCGATGGCAGGTGCGCTGGGCAGCGTGTTGATGGCTGCCGGGTGCAGTGCGCCGGTGGTGAAGCCCGCTGGGCCGGACTACGCGGCGCTGGGCGGGGCGGCCGAAGTGCGCGGCGATTGGGACGCCGCGCGACGCAACTTCGGGCAAGCCGTATTGGTGGCCGATCAGACGGGATGGCCGGCGGCACAGCGCGCGGCGATGCACTACGACTACGGCCGGGCGTTAGGCGTGACGTGTTACTACACCGAAGCCGAGCGCGAACTGAGTCTGGCCTACGACCTCGATATTCTGACCGGACAGTACCGCTATCCGGCGCTCGTCGAGCTGGGTCGGCTGGCGCTGGCGCAGCGTCAGTTTGCGCAGTCGGCCAAGGATTTCTCGCGGGCCCTCGGCTCCATAGACCGGACGCAAGCGGTGCGCCATGCGCCGTTTGCCTATGCCGAACTGCTGGACGATTACGCGCTGGCGTTGGGCGGCATGGGCGAGGCCGAAGCGGCGACGCGCGTCATCGACCGGGCGGCCAAGGTGCGCGCCGAATTGACCAATCAGTACACGCAAGCGACCTCGCGTACGCCTTATGGCACGCAATGCGGCAAGTTCGCGGCCGAGTCCGTCGCGCCACGCCGGGCGCAGTAGCACCGGGGGCCAATCGCGCCGGGCACGCGGCATAGGGTGGCGCGCATGCCATAATTCGCCCAATCCCTTGACCTTCACGTGTTGCGATGCTTTTCGCGATACGGTCCCGCCCCCTTGAACAATCTCCTCGTTTCTCTTGAAAAAGCCGGTGATTTCGACGAAATCATCGACGTGCGCTCGCCGTTGGAGTTCGCGGAAGACCATATGCCCGGCGCGATCAACGCGCCGGTGCTGAGCAACGAGGAGCGGGCGATCGTCGGCACGATGTACCGGCAGGTGTCGCCGTTCGAAGCCACCCGGGTGGGGGCGGCCATGGTCGCGCGCAATATCGCGGCGCATCTCGAGACGACCTTCGCCGACCGGCCGCGCAACTGGCGCCCGCTGGTGTATTGCTGGCGAGGCGGCAAGCGCTCGGGGTCGATGACGGTCTGGATGAATCTGATCGGCTGGCGTGCCCGGCAGCTCGATGGCGGGTACAAGAGCTACCGGCGCGATGTCGTGGCGTCGTTGGAAACGTTGCCGCCCTCGCTGAAGTACGTGGTGCTGGCGGGGCACACGGGCACCGGCAAGACGCGGTTGTTGCATGCGCTGGCCGACACCGGTGCGCAGACGCTGGATCTGGAAGCGCTGGCGATGCATCGCGGCTCGTTATTGGGTGCAATGCCCGACGCGCCGCAGCCGTCGCAGAAATCGTTCGATACGGCACTGGTCGGCACCTTGCGAGCGTTTGATCCGCAACGCCCGGTATTTGTGGAAGCGGAGAGTCGCCGCATCGGGCTGATTTCGCTGCCCGAGTCGCTGATGACGTCGCTACGGGGCACTACGTGCGTGGAAGTTCGTGCGCCGCATACCGAGCGGGTCGATCTGCTGATGCAGGATTACGGACACCTCTTTGCGCAGCCGGACTATTTCCGCGCGCAGTTGCTCAAGCTGGTGCCGTTGCACGGGCGTGCTGTCGTAGGCGAGTGGCTTGAACTGCTCGATGCGCAGCGCCAGCGCGAGTTGTTCGAGGCGCTGGTGATCAAGCACTACGACCCGGCGTATTCGCGCAGTTCGCGCAAGATGCTCAGCGGTCCGCCGCCCGCCATGCCGTTTGAATTCCACCCGCTCGTGCCCGATTTGCGCGCACAGGCGCAGGCCTTGCTGGCGTGTGTCGAAAGCGGTGAGGCGACCGGTGCGCGTGGCCCCGATCGCCTCACGTCAGCGGGCGCTGCCGGCTGACGTTTTCCTGATGACTTACTTCGACTGAGCGACGGCGTCCTTGCCCGTGTAGCTCATCGAATCCAACGCGGCTTCGCCCACTTCCGGTTGCTCAAGTTCGAGCACCACGTGGCCGATCAGCAGGCCCATCGACACCGAGCTGCGCACGTACTTCGTCTCGCCCGAGTCGAGCGAGAAGCTGAGCGTCTTTTCCGTTTCGGTCGACGCCGATGCCTTGTACTGGCCTGCCGGACGATCGACGAAGAAGAAGCCGCCCGGCTTCGACGAGCCGACGATCTCGTCATTCAGACGAATTTCCGGTTGCACTGCCGCGCCGAACGGCGAGGACGAGCGATAGAAATAGACGCGGCCTTCGCCGGTCTTGATCGTCGGAATTGCCGAGGCCATTTCGGCACGCTTCGGGCCGGACGCGCAACCGGCGAGGAAGAACGAGGCGGCCATGCCGGCGAGAAGCAGGCGCGAGACTTGTTTCAGGTTCATTGTGATTTTTCTTTCAAGTTAAGAGAAACAACGGTGGAAAGCGGCGAGTAAGTGGCTTCGCCGGGCAGGAAGAAGCCGACGAGCTTCTGATCCTTGACGACGATCCACGCTTCGTGAACCTGACTGCCTTCGACCGTCAGAATGCGGCCGACCGGGCGATAGACGCTGCCTTGTGCAACGCTGCCGGCCTCTTTCCAGACCGAGCCTTCGGGCAGATTGCGCTCATAACCGGTGTCGAGCTTGAACGTGACCGGCGTTTGCAGAGCAAACAGGCGCGCGTTGTCGAGTGACATGCGGCTGAGCGTCGCGGGTGTTGTCGAGACACTTGCGCAGCCTCCCAGCGTGAGACCCATTGCCACAGAGAAGGCCGCGAGTGCGGCGCGCGCGCGTAGGCGTGACGAGGCAGCGCGCCGTACGCCGGCGCGCTTGCTTGACGAAATGTGTGCCATTTTTAGATAAAGCCGTTATCTGATGTCGTTGTTATCGTTGTGCCCGGCATCGCGCCGGGAGACTGCAAGGACTACTTATGGCATGGGCTTCAGACGCACCTGCGGAACCGGTACTGGACTTCAATTTGACTTCTTTTCAGATAACGCATCGTCCCCGAATTGACTTGATGCGCGGGCTTGCAGGTGTAATGTCGAATCCCGGGCGTGATATTACTTCCGGATTCGATTCTCGTGAAGTGGGAGTGACAGGGGTGCTTCGGGTTGCGATGTATTTTCGAGACAGATGCGGCGGGCGAGCCCGGGACAACTCGGCTCGCCCCGATTGACGCGTTACTTCACCGGCAGGCAGATGCGCGTTTGCAACTCGGCCGGCGGCGTGGTGCGCGGGTCATTGAGGTACTGCTCGAACATGGGGAAATCGGCGGGTTCAAGACCGCTGCTCGGCAACCACTCTGAAAAGAGCCAGTTGTACGGCTTGCTCATTTCGTTGTAGGGCCCGGTGTAGGTCAGGATCGCACAACGTCCGGCGGGGATCTCGAAGCGTTCGAGATCGTTGCCGAGTTGCGCATCCGGGGCCACCGACATGCCAGCGAGCGAGCGCAACTGATCGACGGGGACTTGCTCTGGGTCGTCGAAATACACGCCGAAGCCGGTCGATTCCGGCTGGGCCAGCCCAAGTGCGCCGGCAAGCATGAACGCGCGCACGAAGACCGGGCCGATTTCCTGATAGTCGCCTTGATGCTTGAGGACGGCGAGCGTCGTGGCGGGAACCGATTCGATGGTGATGGGATACATGGTGAGCTCCAGAGGATTGAAGGGTCCGGAGCGGGCGTCACGATAACGTCCCGGCGGCATGCCGAAGTACGCACCGAAGGCCCGGTTGAAAGCGGCGTCCGACGCATAGCCGGCACGCGACGCCACAACACGCATGGAATCCTCAGACCCTGCCAGTGCCACCGCAGCACGGTGCATCCGGATGCGTTGCACGGTGCCGTTCACCGTCTCGCCCATCAAGGCGCGATAGATGCGGTGAAAGTGATACGGCGACAGGCATGCCAGATCCGCCAGTTGGTACAGATCGGGGGCGGTGTCGGGATGACTGGCCAGCCATTGCAGCACGGGCTCCATGCGCTGGGCATACCGAACGTGGGTCTCAGGTTTCATGTGCGCTCCTTGGTCTGCAATGTAGCCAGAGGCCGTTTGCCGATTTTGCGATTTTCACGGTTTTGCACCGTTGTCTCGATGGTTTGCGAAGGTTTGTTGCGATGCAGCCGTAGTATCGCGCCTCCATGGCCGTAATAGGCGAGTGTGAATTCATGGTGTCGCGCGAGTTGCGATCCACCACCGAAATCTGATGTTGACAACTAACACTGTTAGATTAGACTAACGGTGTTAGTCTTGCTGGCGCCTTGATGCTGTTTGACGGGCCGGCATGTTTGCTTGTCAATTGCATCCATTGAGGACGAATGCCATGTCAGAGAAGGTCTGGTTTATCACCGGTGCATCGCGAGGATTCGGGCGTGTCTGGGCCGAGGCGGCACTACGGCGCGGCGACAAAGTGGTGGCGACGGCCCGGTCGCTCGCCGATATCGAGGATCTGGGCATTTACGGCGATGCGGTGCTACTTCTGCCGTTGGACGTGACCAATGGCGACGCCGTGTACGGCGCAGTTCACCGGGCACATGCGCATTTCGGACGGCTCGACGTGGTCCTCAACAACGCGGGCTATGGGCTCTTCGGCATGCTGGAAGAGACGAGCGAAGCACAAGCCCGCGCACAGATGGAAACCAACTTCTTCGGCGCGCTATGGGTGATGCAGGCGGCGCTGCCGATCTTGCGGGCGCAGGGATACGGCCACATTCTGGCCGTATCGAGTTTTGCGGGCGTCGTGACGTTTCCCAGCGCTTCGGTGTATGTCGCATCGAAGTGGGCGCTCGACGGCATGTGCGATGCGCTGTCGAAAGAAGTGGCCGGCTTCGGCATCAAGGTCACGCTCATCGAGCCGGGAGGCTATGACACGGACTGGCGCGGCAGTTCGGCGCAACACGTGACGAAGCTCGACGCCTATGCGGAATTGCGTGGTCAGCTTGCGGCGGCGATGGGCAACCGCAAGCTCGGTGACCCGGCGGCAACCGCGAACGCGATCCTTGCCGTGGTCGATGCCGATGAACCCCCGTTGCGGCTTTTGCTTGGCGCGGGCACCGTCGATATCGCAACACGGACGTATCAAGAGCGAATCGGCGTCTGGCAACAGTGGGCCGACGTCTCGGCCGCCGCACACGGTGGCGCTGGCTGACCCACGTAGATCGATCCACGCCGAGCGATCGCCTGCCATTGCCCGCCGTCGTCGATACCCCCGCACTGCCTGCGCGATGATAAGCTAACGCCGTTAGTTTTGACGGGAAACACCATGGCGATTCAACGGGACGACGTCGTACAGACGGCGCTGGCTTTACTCGACGGCGGGGGAATGGAGGGCGTGACGTTGCGCAAGGTGGCGCAGGCGCTCGACATTCAGGCGCCGTCGCTCTACTGGCACTTCGCCAACAAGCAGGCATTGCTCGATGCAATGGCTGATGCGATGTTGCAGGATGTCGCGCGTGATGTGTCGCCGGATGCAGACTGGCGAGCGGTGTTGGATGCCGTTTCACTCGAGATTCGACACGCCTTCAACGCCTATCGGGATGGTGCCCGGGTGTTCGCCGGGACGTATGAGACGACGGAAAACGTGTTGCGCACAGGCGAGGCGATGATCGCCGCCTTTGTGCGCGCCGGGGCCGACATCGAGTTGGCGACCACAACGGCGTTCAGCGTGGTCTATTACGTCGTGGGTTTCGTGATCGAAGAGCAGGCGTTCAATGCGGAAGCCTCAAGCGAGAAGGCTGCGGAAAGCGTGGCGCGCAAGACGGCTTTCCTGAATGCCGCCAAGCAGACATATCCACTCAGTTGGCAGGCCCGTCAGCATCTGTTCGCGCCCGACTTCGACAAACGATTCTCGGTGGGCATCGACCTGTTGCTCAGCGGGTTTGCGCAGCAACTGGCCGACGGCAACAAGAAAAAGGCCCCGCGTCGTTCACACGCTGGCTGAGAACGTGTCGATCAACATGCGTGCGGCCAGCGCCGTGAGCACCGCGCCCATGAACCACCGTTGCAGGGTCAGCAGGGCCGGGCGCTGCGCGAGAAATTTCGCCGTACTTCCCGCGCCGATCGCGACCGCGCCGTTGACCAGCACAAACGCCAGAATGACGACCGAGCCCATGGTGATGGAAGTCTTCAGCAGGTTGCCGCCCTGATCACGCACGAACTGCGGCACCAGCGTCAGAAAGATCATCGCGAGTTTCGGGTTCAGCAGACTCGTCGTCGCGCCCATCACGAAGAGCCGGCGCGGCGGCTCATACGAGAGCTCACGCGCTTCGAACGGCGAGCGCCCGCCCGGCTTGACGGCCTGCCATGCGAGATAGAGCAGGTAGGCCGCGCCCGCCACGCTTAGCGCACTCATCCCGTACGGCACGTGCATGAACAGCGCCGTAATGCCGAACGCCGCACTCAACATGTAAAAGAGGTAGCCGATGATCACGCCCGCCAGCGAGACCAGTCCGGCCGCCCGGCCCTGCGCGATCGAGCGCGACATCACATAGATCATATTCGGGCCCGGCGTAATCGCCAGCAGGCCACAGATGGTGAGAAACGCGTAAAACGAGGCGGCATCACGCATGGTCTTGCTCGATAAGAGGGGCAGTGGTCGCGCTCAGTATCGGAGCGTGCCTGACCTCGGTAAAGCAATATAATCTGAGCCAATTCATCAGATTTTCTGAGTAATATGAAAAAGCTCGATCTCGATGTGCTGGAAATGGTGGTGGCCGTTGCGGAGACCGGTTCGTTCGTGCGCGGCGCCGAGGCAGTGCATCGCTCGCCGTCGGCGCTCAGCATGCAGATCAAGGCGCTGGAAGACGATCTGGGCAAGCCGTTGTTCATCCGGAACACCAGGCGATTGGCCGTGACGGCCGAAGGGCAGACGCTGGTGGATTACGGGCGGCGAATGCTCGAGATGCGCAGCGAGGCATGGGCGTCGATCGTGCGGCCCGAGATCAAGGGCCGCGTGACCATCGGCGTGCCCGACGACTATGCGTCGTCGCTGCTGCCGCAAGTGCTCCGGAAGTTTGCCGTGGCGCACCCACGTGTCGAGATTCGCGTGATCGGGCTGGCCAGCAATGCGCTGGTTCCCTTGCTCAAAGACAACACGCTGGACTTGGCCTGCCTGACCAAAGTGAAGGGGCTGCCGGGAGAATTTATCCGGTTCGAGCCGTCCGTTTGGGTGGGCCCACCAACGCGGCCCGTGTGGAAAGAGCGCCCGCTGCCAGTGGCGTTATTCGCCCCCGGCAGCACGGCGCGCGCGACTGCCATCGCGGCACTTCAGCGTGCGGGTATCAAGTACCGCATGTCTTACGAGAGCCCCAGCCTGCTTGGGCTCATCAGCATGGTCGAGGCGGGGCTGGCGGTCGCACCGCTCGCACGTTGCAGCGTGCCCGCGCATCTCGTGCAGTTGTCGCAGAGCGACGGCTTGCCCCCGCTGGACGATCTCGAAGTGGTACTGGCGCGCAGCGCAACGTCCAACCGCCCGCCGTGCGACTTTCTGGCGGAGCAGATTCTCACCGAACTGCGCACCTGAGCGTTACTGCATCAGCCGATCCACGCGGAATTGCGAATCACGCTACAGAAATTACCGCGATGGAAATGCGGATCTTTGTCGGCCAGCACATCGGCCTTGACGTTGCCGAACGTCGTGTCCGGCTTGTGCTTGATGCCGTCGTAGAACGCCTGAATGATGTCTTCCTTGAAGTGCGCCGTGCGCGGGTGGGCACGTACGACGGCCTCCCGTTCGATCTCGCTGTACTCGGGATAGGTCAGGCCCAGCACATCCATTTCGACGCCCGCCGTGACGAGCGCGATCAACGGGTGCATATGCTGCGGAATACCGGGCGTCGTGTGCAGCGCGATCGCCGTCCACACTACGTCGATGTCCTGTTGTGCGATGCCTTTGCTCTTCAGAAAATCACTCGCCGCATTCGCGCCGTCGACTTCGAATCGTTCGCAGGCGCTGCTGTGTTGATGGGTGAGCCCCATGTCATGAAACATGCAGCCGCAATAGAGCAGCTCGGGGTCGAACTTGAGCCCGCGATGCTGGCCGGCGAGGGCGGCGAAATAGAAGACGCGGCTTGAGTGATGGAACAGCAGGGGCGACGCGGTGTCGCGCACGATCTCCGTGATTTCACGCGCGAACTGACTATCGGGCACAGCGATACCGGCAACATTGGCAGACATGAGGAACCTCCAGAAGGGGACAGCCCGGACAATTCGGACTGTGCGGACAGTTCCAATTCTGCGCACCGCCGCCCCGGATCGCTACCGGCTTGCGGGGCCCATTTCCGCCAGATACGTGTTCATGTCGGCCAGCCATCAACGGAGACTATCGGCGAAATAGAGGCTAAAAATGCCGGTGATTAGATGCCACGACCACGGTGTCGACCCATGCGTAGGGGTTGAGCAGCGAGACGACCGTGTTTAATCGAGATCGACTCGTGGAAGATTCGCTACGAGCGCATCGATGGCACACCGCGTTTTCAGCGGCATATAAGGCGTTTTCGGCCATACCGCATGGATCGCCAGCGGTCGCACGCCACAACGCTCCCTTAGCGCGACAAGCTCGCCGGTGGCGACATATCGTGCCATCAGCCAGCACGGCAACTGCACGAGTCCGAGACCGGCAACGCCCGCGCCGGCAATCGCCTGCACGTCGTCAAGGCTCACTTGCGGCTTGACCTGCAACTCGTGCTCCACGCCCTGCGCATCGTGCATGCGCCATGTGCTCACCACGCCGCCGCGCGAATACATGATGCCCGCATGCCCGGTGAAGTCGTCGATCTCAACGGGGCTGCCATGTTTCGCCAAATAGGCCGGCGAGCCGCCGATGCTCACGTCCTGAATGCCCAGACGCCTCGCCGCGAGACTCGTGCTGTCGCGCAACTCGCCGATGCGCACCGCGAGATCGATGTTCTCTTCAACGAGATCCACGGCCCGGTCGGTGAACGAGATGTCGATCTGAAGTTCGGGGTGTTGGCGCGCGAGTTCGAACAACACTGGGGCGACGCAGTGGTGCCCGAACGCAATCGGTGCGCTCACCCGCAACTGACCCCGTGGCGCGCTGTGTCCACTTTCCAACTCGGCCTCACCTGCCTCTAGCTCGGCAAGCGCTCGCACGCATCGATCGTAATAAGCCTGCCCGGCTTCGGTGAGCGTCTGACTGCGCGTGGTGCGATGGAGCAGACGTGCCCCCAACCGGTCTTCGAGCCGCGTAATGACTTTGCCGACGGCCGAGCGCGTCAGGTTCAGGCGCTCGGCCGCCAGCGTGAAACTGCCGGCTTCGATCACCTGCACAAAGACGGCCACACCGTCCAGATTGATTGACATATTCGGTCCCTGTGGTCGCGGTTTATGGGAAAAACTGTCGTCAATGGGGAATCTAATTCCCGATATAGTACATCGGCCAAATACTTTTCTCCGCGATACCTATGACGCTTTCCCGAGACCCTAAAAACGCGCTGGCACTAGCGGCGATCTGCCTGACATCGTTGATGTTCGGCCTTGAAATTTCCAGCGTGCCGACCATTCTCCCGACCCTTGAGCGCGTGCTGCACGCCGACTTCAAGGCCCTGCAATGGATCATGAATGCCTACACGCTGGCGTGCACGACGGTGCTGATGGCCACAGGCACGCTGGCTGACCGGTTCGGACGCCGACGCGTCTACGTCGCCAGCATCGTGATATTTGCGGTGACGTCGCTCATCTGCGGGCTGGCGCAAAGCGCGGCGGTGCTGATCGTCAGCCGGTTTTTGCAAGGCGTGGGCGGCGGCGCGATGCTGATCTGCATGGTGGCGGTGCTGTCGCATCAATTCCGCGAAGGACGCGAGCGCAGCCGGGCGTTTGGCGCTTGGGGCATCGTGTTCGGCAGCGGTTTGGGCTTCGGGCCGATCGTCGGCGGATTGATCGTTGCCGTGTCCAACTGGCAGTGGGTCTTCCTGATTCACGTGGTGATTGCGATGGTGGCCCTCAGCCTCGTTTTTGCGGGCGTGAAGGAGTCTCGCGACCCGCACGCCGAGCATTTGGACCTGCCGGGCATCGTCACACTATCGCTGTCGACGTTCGGTCTCGTCTACTACATCACGCAGGGGCCTGACCTCGGCTTCGACAGCCCCATCGGGTTGAGCATCATCGGCGCATCGGCCCTGAGCTTCCTCGCGTATCTCGTCGTCGAGAAGCGCAGTCCCCGGCCGATGTTCGACTTTTCGGTGTTCCGTATCCGCGCGTTTTCCGGGGCGATGTTCGGCTCGATGGGGATGAACTTCAGCTACTGGCCGTTCATCGTGTATCTGCCGATCTACTTTCAGGGCGCGCTCGGCTATAGCAGCGTGAACGCCGGGTTGGCGCTGCTCGCCTATACCGTGCCGACACTCATCGTGCCGCCGTTCGCCGAACGTCTTGCGCTTCGGATTGGCGCACACAAGGTGATTCCGCTGGGCATGTTCACGATCGGCCTCGGCTTTCTGCTGATGCGTTTCGGCATTGATATGGCGCATGCCAGTTGGCTGACCGTGTTGCCGGGATGTGTGTTGTGCGGCGCGGGGCTGGGGATGACCAACACGCCGGTGACCAACACGGCGACCGGGGCGGTGTCGTCGAACCGCGCGGGGATGGCGTCGGGCATCGACATGAGCGCACGGCTGATTAGTCTGGCGATCAACATTGCGGTGATGGGGTTCGTGCTGCTCGAAGGCGTCAGCGCCTATCTCGCTCGCGCGCTGCCGGCGTCTTCAGATGCACTGTCGCTGCGCTGGCTCGCGGAGAAGGTGGCGGCGGGCAGTCTCGATCAGTTGACGCAGGGCAATGCGGCATTGTCGGCGGCCGACCCCAACGGTGTCATCGTTCATGGCGCGTTGGTGCATGGCTTCGGTCTGGTGATGTTGTACGGTGTGATCGGCGCGTGGGTACTGGCAGCGCTGAGCTTTATGGCGTTCGGGGCAGGCCCGCGAGCGCAGCGTCAAGAAGCGGCCTTCGACGACGGCGTGCGCCCGCCGAGCCTGTAAGAAAGACAGACGCCGGAGGCTGCCTCCGGCGTCGATTTGCGTTTTCAGAAAGCCTAGGAAAACACAGGATTCTTGTCGGCTAGACCCACGACTTCGTCATAGATGTGGTCACGCGTTCGACCATCGACGCGTTGCCAGAGCCGGGCCAGCCAGTATTTCATCCTGAGCTTGGTGACGACGGCAGCGCTCACCGGTGTGGCAGGGAACTGGATGTTCTCGCCGACCAGCTTGCCGTCGAGATACGCGTGGGCATTGGCCCTGACGTACACCTTGGCCTGCATCAGGCTGGTAGCCCGGGAGGCGAACGCGAGATCGAGACAGGTCAGTGTCCAGACGGAATCTCGTTGCTCGCCATAGACATGAAGCAGTATGCGTTCCTTTCTCATGATCGACTCCTCGTTGATGCGTGCATGACCGGATCTTTGGCTGATCCTCGTGGCTTTTGCGTGGGAAGTCGGTTCGCTATCGCACCGACGCGCCCGCAATTCCCCCGTACGGTCGAGGCAACGTCGGAATCTGCTTCTCGCCTGCGGCGCTAAGACGATCAGAGACTATCGAAGAACGGCGCCATGCGATCGCGGGTGCACGTAACGACGTTATGGGCAGCGCTGGACTCCGCCCTCGGGCCGCTGACTGCTTGAAGGGGTTGGGGTATCTTATGGCGGCAAAGCAAGCCGCGGTAACTGCCGCCGACGGGACATCATGATCACCTTCAAGCAAATCGAAGCGCTGTACTGGGCCAACAAACTCGGCACCCATGCCGCCGCCGCCGAGCGACTCCACACGACGCAGTCGGCCGTGTCCAAACGGATTACGGAAGTCGAGGAGTTCCTCGGCGTCGCGCTGTTCGACCGCAGTGGCCGCACCATGCAACTCACGGCAAAAGGCCGCGAGGTGCTGGAGGTCGGCGAAGAAATTCTGCAACTGCGCGACCGTCTGCTCGAGCGCATGGGCAAGCCGGTGGACGTGGTCCGCCGGTATCGCATCGGGGTCACGGAGCTGATCGGCCTCACGTGGCTGCCGAAGCTGGTGCAGGAAATGCGGGAGAAGTACCCGCTCGTCTCCATCGAGCCCGAGATCGATCTCAGCACCGCGTTGATGACCAAGCTGCAACGCTCCGATATCGATCTGGCGATCATTCCGCTCACCGCCACCGGCCCCGGGTTCACCGCGGTGCCGCTCGACACGATGGCGCTCCAGTGGATGTGCAGCCCGTCGCTGACCGACACCTCGAAGACACTTTCCCTTGGCGAAATCGCGCAGCATCCGATCCTGATGCAGATCGACACCTCGGGCGTCGATGCCGTTTTCGATCGCTGGTTTCAGGCCAAGGGACTGTCGATCCGCCGGATGTACGCGGGCAACAGTCTGAGCGCCCTCAGTGCGTTGACGGTCGCCGGTTTTGGCGTGAGCTACCTCCCCGATCTCTACTTCGGCGATCTGGTCGAGCAAGGGCTGCTCAAGCGAGTGCCGGTGGACGAGCCATTGCCGACCGTGCGCTACTACGCCGTCTATCGCAACGACGGGCCGGTGGAGTTCAGTGCCGACATAGCCGCGCTGGCGCAACGCCTGTGCGACTTCCGCAAGCCGCAGTTCACACCCCGCCCGGCGTCCCCCGCCGCCTGACGTCGACTCGCCTGCCACGGGAAACGTGAAATTTTTTCCGGCTTGAAGACGCCTTTTTTTCGCTAGTTTCAAAAAGGCGTCGTCCCCATACTTGTTTGCCATGGATGCCCGTTGGGTATCCGGCAATTCAGGTTTCAAGGAGTGGGGGCAATGGCAGGTCAGACGCTTTCCGAAAAGTTGCTGTCCCGTAAAGCGGGCAGGGTCGTACGTGCGGGCGAGATCGCCATTTGCACGGTCGATTTCGCGCTGGGCACCGACGCATCGGTGCCGATGGCGCTCGACTATTTCGACGCCATGGGCGGCACCGCGCCGCTGCATCCGGCGCAACTGGTGTTCGCCTTCGATCACTACGCGCCCGCGCCGTCGGCCAAGTCGGCGCTGTTACAGGCGCGTATCCGCAAGTTCGCTTCGGCCCACGCGGTCAAGGTTTTCGACGTCGGCGCCGGTATCGGCCACCAACTCATGGTGGAACAGGGCTACGCCCGCCCCGGGCGTCTGCTCGTCGGTGCCGATAGTCACTCGGTGATGTACGGCGCGGCGGGTTGTTTTGCCACCGGCATCGGCTCGTCCGATCTGGCGGCGGTCATGATGTCCGGCAAAGTCTGGCTCAAGGTGCCCGCGAGCATTCGCGTGGAACTGGTCGGCAAACTCGCTGCCGGCGTCGGTGGCAAGGACATTGCGCTGGCGCTCGCGCGCATCCTCGGTGCCGACGGCGCGGCCTACAAGACGCTCGAATTCCACGGTGACGGCATCGCCGGGCTCGACTTCGACGATCGCCTCACGATCGCGAACATGGTGATCGAGATGGGGGCGAAGAACGCCCTGTTCCCCGTCGATGCGACCGTGCGCGAATACCTCGCAAGCCGCCCCATGCAGGGGGTGGATGACAGCGAAGACGCACTGACGGCAGACGACGATGCGCAGTACGCCGAGCGCATCACCCTCGATCTCGCGACGGTCGAGCCCAACGTCGCCCGCCCGCATCAGGTCGATAACGTGGTCACGGTTTCCGAGCTTGAACACACGCCGATTCATATGGCGTATCTCGGCACGTGTACCGGCGGGCGTGTGAAGGACTTTCAGGAAGCGCTGGCGGTATTGCGCGCACACGGCGGCCCCGCTCCGGGCGTGCAACTGGTGGTGACCCCGGCGTCGCGCGAAATCATGGAAGCCCTTGTCCGTGGCGGCGAACTGGCCGATTTTCTCGCCTTCGGTGCGATTGTCGTCACACCGGGATGCGGTTCGTGTTGCGGTACCGGTGGTGCGATCCCCGGCGACGGCGTCAACGTCGTGTCGACCGCCAATCGCAACTTCAAGGGCCGGATGGGCAACGCCGACGCGAACATCTATCTCGCCTCGCCGCAAGTCTGCGCCGCCAGTGCGGTGGCCGGTTATCTCGTAGCGCCATCACAGCTTGGCCATCGTTCATGAACGCACAAACCATTGAAGGACGCGCGCGCTGTTTCGGCGACGACGTCAATACCGATTACATCATCTCGTCGCGCCGCAAGCGTGACTCGCTCGATCCGCAAGTGCTGCGTCAGTACCTGTTCGAGACGACGCATCCTGACTTTGCTCAGAGCGTGCGTGTGGGCGATTTGATCGTCGCAGGCAAAAACTTCGGCTGCGGGTCGGCGATGGAAGTTGCCGTCACCGCCGTAGTCGGCGCGGGCGTGCGGGTGGTGCTGGCGCAGACCTTTGCGCGCACTTACTTCCGTAACGCGATCAACAACGGCTTGTATCCGGTGGAGTGCGATACGTCGCGCATCGGCGAGGGCGACATGGTGCGTGTCGTCTTCGGCGAGCAGACGCAAGTCTGGATCAACGACGAGACGACACCGCTGCACGGCGCGCCCATTGCGCCGGAAATTCTTCAGATTCTGAATGCCGGCGGACTGGTGCCGTATTTGCGCGAACACCGCACGCTCTGACGGCACACCCAAAAGCTTCCATCGCTTCAATGAGGACACCATGAACGAACACAACCAAGCGGGATTTCGCGTGCTGCCGATGCCGGCGCCGATCCCTGCCGACATTCTCGACGCCTACGCCAACATCGTCACGTCGCACATCAGCGACAGCATGCAGCGCATTTGCGGCGTGCAGGGACTGCGCCCGTATCACGCGGGCAAGCGCCTCGTCGGCCGCGCGATCACCGTGAAGGTGCGCCCCGGCGACAACATGATGATCCACAAGGCGATGGATATGGCAGCGCCCGGCGACGTGATCGTGGTCGATGCGAGCGGCGACGTGACGCAGGCCCTGATCGGCGAGTTGATGCAGATTCACGCGGAAGTGCGGGGGATTGCCGGCTTCGTGATCGATGGTGCTGTGCGTGATATCGGCGCATTTCGCGCGGCCGACTTCCCCTGCTATGCACGCGGCAACACACACCGTGGGCCGTTCAAGGAAGGGCCGGGCGAAGTCAACGTGCCGGTGAGCATCGGCGGTCTGGTCATCAATGCCGGCGACCTCATCGTCGGCGATGAAGACGGTGTGGTCGCCGTGCCGCCCGATCAATGGACCTACGTGCTCGGCAAGGCGCGCGAGCAGGCCGCCCGCGAGGAGCAGCGCAAGACGGCGATTCGCGCCGGCAAGGACAAGCGCGACTGGATCGACGAGCGTCTGCGCAAGCTCGGCGTGATCGCCTGAGCGCCTGAACGCTTCTCCGCCGTCCTGCTTTCCCGTCCCCCATTTCTACGGAATCGAAACATTATGAGTTTGTTGGCTACCCGCATGGGCCGGATTAAACCGTCACCCAGCTCCATGGCAACCGGCCGCGTCAAGACACTGCGCGCGCAGGGCAGAAACATCATCGGGCTCACCGCCGGTGAACCCGACTTCGATACGCCCGATCACATCATCGAAGCCGCATACGCCGCGATGAAGGCCGGCAAGACCCGCTATACGGTGGTCGACGGCACGCCGGAACTCAAGCAGGCGATCTGCGAAAAATTCCGCCGCGAGAACGGGCTCGACTACGGCATGGATCAGGTGACGGTCGCCAACGGCGGCAAGCAGATCATCTTCAATGCCCTGACGAGTACCGTCGACGAAGGTGACGAGGTCATCATCGCCGCGCCGTACTGGGTGTCGTATCCGGACATGACGCTGCTCAACGGCGGTACACCGGTAATCGTCGATTGCCGCGCCGAAGACGGCTACAAGCTCACGGCGGCGCAGCTCGAAGCCGCCATCACGCCGCGCACCAAGTGGGTGATTCTGAATTCGCCGTGCAACCCGACGGGCGCGACCTACACCCGCGAAGAGTTGCGCAGCCTCGGCGACGTGGTGACGAAGTACCCGAACGTGATGGTGCTCACCGACGACATCTACGAATACCTGATTTACGACGGCGAGGCGTTCTTCACGTTTGCGCAGGTCAACCCGCATCTGCTGGAGCGCACGCTGACGGTGAACGGCGTTTCCAAGGCGTACGCCATGACGGGCTGGCGCATCGGTTTCGCGGGCGGCCCGCGCGACTTGATCAAGGCGATTGCCAAGCTTCAGTCGCAGAGCACCAGCAGCCCGTCCGCCATCAGTCAGGCGGGCGCGTTGGCCGCGCTCACCGGCACGCGTGATTTTCTCGAGGAATGGAAAGCCCAGTACACCGCGCGCCGCGATCTCGTGGTCGAGCAACTCAACGCGGTTGAGGGGCTGCACTGCGCGAAGCCGGTCGGCGCGTTCTACGCCTACCCGTCGTGCGCCGGTGTGATCGGCAAGAGGACGCCGGAAGGGAAGGTCATCAACAACGACACCGATTTCATTCTCTATTTGCTCGACACGCAGGACGTCGCGGTGATTCAGGGCGAAGCCTTCGGTATCTCGCCGGCATTTCGGCTCTCGTTTGCCACGTCGATGGAAAACCTGCGCGAAGCGTGCGCGCGAATCGCGCGGGCGTGTGCTGCGCTGACGTGATGACGCGTCGAGCGTTCCATGCGTTCCGGGCATCTGCATTCCCTTCTGCAAAACCATAAGTAACCGCTTTCGATGGCGGGTGGAGACGACAAGATGAAGTACATGAGCTACGGGGTTGTGTTGTTGGCGCTGATGAGCGGTGTGGCGAATACCCAGGCTGCCACGCCGCTCACCGGGTCTCTGAAGAAGATCAAAGAGAACAATGTCATCGTGCTGGGCAATCGCGAGTCGTCGGTGCCGTATTCGTACTACGACAACGGCCAGAACGTGATTGGTTACTCGCAAGAGATCGCCTTGCAGATCGTGGAGGCGATCAAGAAGGAGATCGACGCGCCCGGCTTGCAGGTGCGCATGATGCCGATTACCGCGCAGAACCGCATTCCGCTGGTGCAAAGCGGCACGATCAATCTGGAGTGTGGCGGCACGACGAACAACGCGGAACGCCGCAAGCAGGTCGAGTTTTCGAACACGATCTCGATTACGGAAACGCGCCTGCTGACGAAGCGCACCTCGGGCATCCGGTCGTTCAACGATATCGAAGGCAAGACCGTTGCGGTGACCGCAGGGACGACCTCCGAGCGCTATTTGCGCAAGAAGATCGCCGAAGCGAAGCTGAATGTGATGATCGTGGCGGCCACCGATCACGCGCAGGGATTCATGATGGTGCAGCAGGGCCGCGCGGCCGCGTTCTTCATGGACTCGGACGTGCTGTCGGCGGAGAAGGCCAAGGCGAGCAAGTCGGATGACTACATCATCACCGGCGAGCCGCAGACGTTCGAAGCGATTGCCTGCATGCTGCCCAAGAACGATCCGGCGTTGAAGGCCATCGTCGACAAGACGATTGCCCGCATCCAGACGAGCGGTGAAGCCTACAAGCTGTATCAGAAGTGGTTTATGTCGCCGATTCCGCCGCAGAACATCAACCTGAATCTGCCGCTGAGCCAGAAGCTGAAGTCGGTGTTCGAGACACCGAACGACGTGTCGTTGGACGACTAAGAGGAAGCTGACGCCCCGGTCTTTTCCGTCGTCGCTGCGCAAATAAAAAGCGCCCCGAGTTTTCACTCGGGGCGCTTTTTTCGATGCTACGGCGCCACCTGCACGCCGTAACCCGACCGCAGGCTTACGCCTTGACGGTGTCGGCCACTTCCTTGAAGTCTTCGATCTGGTCGAAGTTCATGTACTTGTAGATCTTGTCGCTGTTGGCGCTCAGCACGCCCATGTCGGCCATGTACTCTTCCTTGCTCGGAATCTTGCCCAGACGCGAGCAGATTGCCGCCAGTTCCGCCGAGCCAAGATACACGTTCGTGTTCTTGCCCAGACGGTTCGGGAAGTTGCGGGTCGAGGTCGACATGACCGTCGCACCTTCGCGCACTTGTGCCTGATTACCCATGCACAGCGAGCAGCCCGGCGCTTCGGTACGCGCACCGGCAGTGCCGAAAACGCCGTAATGGCCTTCTTCGGTCAACTGCTTCTGGTCCATCTTGGTCGGCGGGGCGACCCACAGCTTGACCGGAATGTCGCGCTTGCCTTCGAGCAGCTTCGAGGCCGCACGGAAGTGACCGATGTTGGTCATGCACGAGCCGATGAACACTTCGTCGATCTTGGCGCCGGCCACATCCGACAGCGTCTTCACGTCGTCCGGATCGTTCGGGCAGGCCACGATCGGCTCGTGAATGTCGGCCAGATCGATCTCGATCACCGCAGCGTATTCGGCATCGGCGTCCGGGCCCAGCAGTTGCGGGTCGGCCAGCCATTGCTCCATCGCCGAGATACGGCGCTGGATGCTGCGCGGGTCTTGGTAGCCTTCGGCGATCATCCACTTCAGCAGCGTGATGTTGCTGGTGATGTACTCGATGATCGGTGCCTTGTTCAGGTGAACCGTGCAACCGGCGGCCGAGCGCTCTGCCGAGGCGTCCGACAGTTCGAACGCTTGCTCGACCTTCAGATCGGGCAGGCCTTCGATTTCAAGAATGCGGCCCGAGAAGATGTTCTTCTTGCCTTGCTTGGCGACCGTCAGCATGCCTTGCTTGATGGCGTACAGCGGAATGGCGTTGACCAGATCGCGCAGCGTCACGCCCGGTTGCATCTTGCCCTTGAAGCGGACCAGCACCGATTCCGGCATGTCCAGCGGCATCGTGCCGGTGGCAGCGGCGAAGGCGACCAGACCCGACCCTGCCGGGAAGCTGATGCCGATCGGGAAGCGGGTGTGCGAGTCGCCGCCGGTGCCGACGGTGTCGGGCAGCAGCATGCGGTTCAGCCACGAGTGGATCACGCCGTCGCCCGGACGCAGGGCGATACCGCCGCGCGTGCTGATGAAGTTCGGCAGCGTGCGGTGCGTCTTCACGTCCACCGGCTTCGGATACGCCGAGGTGTGGCAGAACGACTGCATGACGAGGTCGGCCGAGAAGCCCAGGCAGGCCAGATCCTTCAGTTCGTCACGGGTCATCGGGCCCGTGGTGTCTTGCGAGCCGACCGAGGTCATCTTCGGTTCGCAGTACGTGCCCGGACGCACGCCTTGACCTTCCGGCAGGCCGCACGCGCGGCCAACCATCTTCTGGGCCAGCGAGAAGCCACGGCCGCTGTCGACCGGTTGCTGCGGCAGGCGGAACAGGGTCGACGGGGCCAGACCCAGTGCTTCACGTGCCTTGGCGGTCAGGCCACGGCCGATGATCAGGGGAATACGGCCACCGGCGCGCACTTCGTCGAACAGCACGTCGGACTTGACCTGGAACTCGGCGATCACTTCGCCGTTCTTGAGGGCCTTGCCGTCGTACGGGCGCAGTTCAACCACGTCGCCCATTTCCATTTGCGACACGTCGAGTTCGATCGGCAGGGCGCCGGCGTCTTCCATCGTGTTGTAGAAGATCGGGGCGATCTTGCTGCCCAGACACACGCCGCCGAAACGCTTGTTCGGCACGAACGGGATGTCTTCGCCCGTGAACCACAGCACCGAGTTGGTCGCCGACTTGCGCGAGGAGCCCGTGCCGACCACATCGCCCACGTAGGCGACCAGATGGCCCTTGTCCTTCAGCGATTCGATGAACTTGATGGGGCCGCGCTTGCCGTCTTCTTCCGGGGTGATGCCGGGACGCGTGTTCTTCAACATGGCCAGCGCGTGCAGCGGGATGTCCGGGCGCGTGGTGGCGTCAGGGGCCGGCGACAGGTCGTCGGTGTTGGTCTCGCCCGTGACCTTGAACACGGTGATCGTCAGGCTTTGCGGCACTTCCGGACGGCTGGTGAACCACTCGGCGTCAGCCCAGCTTTGCAGCACGGCGCGCGCGTTGGCGTTGCCCTTGTCGGCCAGTTCCTTGACGTCGTGGAACTGATCGAACATCAGCAGGGTTTTCTTCAGCGCGTCGGCAGCCACGGTACCCACTTCGGCGTCGGCGAGCAACTCGATCAGCGGGGCGATGTTGTAGCCGCCCAGCATCGTGCCGAGCAATTCGGTCGCGCGGGCGCGCGAGATCAGCGCGCACGGCGTCTGACCCTTGGCCACGGCGGCCAGGAAACCGGCCTTCACGCGGGCGGCTTCATCCACGCCGGCGGGCACACGGTGGGTAATCAGATCGACCAGCGTCTGTTCTTCGCCGGCGGGGGGATTCGTCAGCAGTTCCACCAGTTCGGCGGTCTGTTGAGCCGACAGCGGCAGGGGAGGAATACCGAGTGCGGCGCGTTCGGCCACGTGAGCACGAAAGTTTTCAAGCATTTGGGGACCTGCTGGTATTGAGTTTCAGGAGAAGGCCTTGTGGGCCTCCATGGGTGTTCCGGACACTGCTTTGCCCGCGATTTTAGTCCCCACAACTCATAAGGTCAAATGTCTTATGTCTTATATAAGAGTTGAAAAAGCAACAGTTGCCCGGGCGATGCCGGGCGGCGTGGATTTCAAGGGGGGCGGTGCAGGCCCGGACGCGGGCGCCGGTGCGGGTTCAGGCGAAGTATTGGCCGGGCGTGCGTCCGAGGGATTTGCGGAACATTTCGATGAAACCGGTCGTGCTTTCGTAGCCGAGTTCGTTGGCGACCGCCGAGACGGCCCGGCCTTCGGCCAGCCGGTAAAGCGCCTCTTGCAGGCGCACGTGGCGGCGCCATTCGTCGAAGGTGAGGTTGAGTTCGCGGGTAAACAGCCGCGAGAGGGTGCGTGCGCTGGCGCCGACGTGATCGCCCCATTCCTGCAACGTGCGGTTGTCGGACGGCTCGCGCAGGAATTCGGTGCACAGGCGGGCGAGGCGCCGTTCGCGCGGAATTTCGAGCGAGAGCGGAATCTCATCGCTGAATTCGAGCTCGTCGCGGATGATCTCGAAGAACTTGTCGACGTGGCGCTTGCGCAGCATGGGCTCGTCGGTGGCAGCGGCGCGCAGGATCAGTTCGCGCATCAGGTTCGAGACGACGAGCGGTTCGCAGGTCTTCGGCAGGTCGGCCACGACGTGCGGCGAGATCAGCAGGTTGTGCATGCCGAACGACGCACGCAGGCGCACAGCGTGCAGCGTCATTGGCGGAATCCAGACAGCGCGCTGCGGGGGCACGACCCAAGTGCCGCGAGGCGTGTCCACGGTCATGATGCCTTCGCTGCCGAACAGGACTTGCCCGTAGGGATGCACGTGCGGCTCGACACCGCCACCGGACGGAAACTCGAACGCCAGCCCGACCATGGGCGCGGGCGAGATTCGCGACTCGAAGAACTCGACATCCTGTGCGGTGATGATTCGGGTCTGCATGACGTGCCACCTGGCTTCAGGGGAAAGGAATGCGCGTTTCATTCTTTCCTTAACGTCGGTTGCAGGACATGGGGGTTAACACGAGGCGGACGAGGCTGGAGGTCGGCCCTCCAGCCTGCAACAGCCGGATTGGCAATGGTTATTCGAGCGCTCGCCCGCGCGTTTCCGGCATCCAGAGGACGGCCGCCACCGTCAGCAGGTTGAGCGCAATCAGATACGCGGCAAACCACCCCAGATGGCCGTGATCCGCGAGCCAGTTCTGAAGGTACGGGGCGGTGCCGCCGAAGATCGCCACCGTCAGCGAGTAGGGGATGGCGACGCCGGTGGCGCGAATGCGCGTGGGGAACAATTCCGCATAGACCGCCGGGGCGATGGCGGTCCACGCGGCCAGCACGACCAGCCCGATGCAGATCGCCAGCGTCAGCCGCACAAAGGAGCCGTCGATGAGCATCAGCGCCGGCACGATGACCAGCGCCGATCCGCCCGCGCCCAGCAGCAGGTTGGGCTTGCGCCCGATGCGATCGGAGAGTGCGCCCCAGAACGGCTGCACGGCCATATAGACCAGACAGCCGATGCACAGCGCCCATAGCCCCTGACGCGCATCGACCCCCTTGAAGTGGGTGGCAAACGTGATCGCCCCCGACATCCATGTGTTGAACGTCAACGTCGGTCCGGCCGTGAGGGCAATGATCCGCAGCACCGACGTGCGGTGTTCCCAGATGGCCTGCGCCATCGGCTGCGTCGGCACGCCGGCGCGCGCTTCGCTCTGCTCCTGTTCGAACGCGGAGGTTTCTTTCAGGCGGCCACGCAGGAACAACGCATAGACCCCGAGAGCGGTGCCGAAGAAGAACGGGATGCGCCAGCCGTACCGGGTCATCTCGTCGGCGGAGAACACCTGCGTGAGCACCAGCCCGACGGCCGTGGCCAGTAGCGAGCCGCCGGTAATGGCGATGAACATGCTGCTCGACCACAAGCCGCGCCGGTTCACGGGCGCGCTTTCCACGAGGAACGTGAACGATGCGCCAATCTCGCCGCCCAGACCGAAGCCCTGAAGCAGGCGCCCGAACACGAGCAGCGCCGGGGCCATCAGGCCGATGGACGCGTAAGTGGGCGACACCGCGATCACGAGGCACCCGGCGGCGGTGACGGCCATCGAGGCCACCATCGCAAAGCGGCGGCCACGACGGTCGGAGAGCCAGCCGAAGTAGATGCCGCCGATGGGGCGCAGCAAAAAGCCGACGGCGAAGACGGCCAGCGTCGACAGGAAGGCGGCAGTCGGATCTTCGGCGTGGAAGAACTGCGTCGAGAAATAGCGCGAAAAGAGCACGAACGAGGCGAAGTCGTACCACTCGAGCGCGTTGCCGATTCCGGCGCCCAAGATGACCGACTTCGCCGGCGAACCGCGCTCGTTGCGGGCGACGGCTTGCAGGGTCGCATCCATGGTGTGTCTCCTCATACCAGATAGTCGTTGTTATGTGTTTTACGGCCCTGTTCACCTTAGCGTGACTTGTCCGCCCGACACACCGCGCGCGGGACAACACATATCGCAAAGCGGACAAAATTTTCTACCGGGGCGGCTCGCCTCGTCCGGGAGTGTTTTGATGCGTTCTTGCCGCGCCGCGCACATTGGCCGCTTTGGTGGATGACGTGTCCCGATCGCTGCATCGGTGCCGGGCGGCCTGCCCACAATGGTCACATTCCATTTCACACGTTTCGACAACCGGCCCGAGGAGGGCGCTGCTGCGATGAGGGTGATCCATTGCGATGTAGTGGTCGTTGGCGGCGGCGGGGCTGGCACCTATGCCGCCCTGCGCCTGCACGATCTGGGCTTGAAGCCGATGCTGATCTCCAAGGGGCTGGTCGGCAAGAGCGGTGCGTCGATCATGGCGGGCGCAGTCATCGTCGGCTCGAAGATGCTCGGCGGCACCGACCAGAACGCGGCCGCCTCGCTCGAATTTTTCGCGAAGTACTACAGCCACTTTCTTGTCGATCAGTCGTATCTGGCGGCCGCCGGTCACTGGATCGAGAACACGTTCTATCCGGAGATGGAATCGCTGGGGTTGCTGTTCTCGCGCGAGGCCGACGGCCAGATCGCGATGAGCCACTCGCCCGTGCGTTGGGCGGTCGCGCCCATGCAAGGGCAGACCGGCATTCTGCTGATGGATATCCGGCGTAAGCAACTGCAAGCCCGAGGCATTCCGATGCATGAGGAATGCATGGTCACGGCGCTGCTGCGCAACGCAAACGGCGAAGTCTGTGGCCTGACGGCGCTGGACTATGTGCATGGCGAGATGTTTGCCGTGCATGCGAAGGCGGTCGTCATGGCGACGGGGCACGCGGACCGGCTGGTGCGCCGCTCCACAGGCACGCGCGAGCAGACCGGCGACGGCATCGCGCTGGCGCTGCGCGCGGGGGCCGAGATGACCAATCTGGAGATGCAGTTCTGGCACATCAGCGATTTCGCGAACCCGCCGACGTGGCAGCGCCTGCACGTGTACCCGAACCCGCTGGTGGGGACCGACCAGAGTTCGCGTGTGTACAACGCGCAGGGCGAATGCTTCTTCGAGCAGGCACGCGATGCCCCTGCCGCACTCGCGCCGTACTCGCTTCAGGTGAAACGGCTCACGCAGCAGGTGCTCGCGGGCAAGGCGCGCTTTAGCGGCGGCTATTACACGTCTTACAGCCACGTCGACGCCGATGTGCTGCGGCGTTATCAATACGCCGGTTCCGCATTCGAAAAGCTGGGGCTGGACATTACGCGTGACAAAGTCGAAGCGCGCACCACGATGCATTACCGGCAGGGAGGGATCGAGTCCGACCCGCACTCGATGCGCACCAGCGTCGACGGCTTGTGGGTGGCGGGTGGCGTGGGCGCTCACGTGACGGGAAGTCTGGCGGTTGCCATCTATGACGGCGGGCTGGCAGCGGAGTCGGTGGCCGGGGGCTTGCCCGACCGCCATCGCCACGACGACCTCACGGAGCAGCAGATCCGTGCGGAGGAGCAACGGGTCGAAGCGTTGCGCACAGGTGCGGGGGCGGGCGGCAGCGGTCAGCAGCCTCTGGCCCCCATGCACGTCAAGACCGGCGTCTGGGATGCGATGGGCGAAGCCTACGGCCTGATCAAGAGCGGGGATGCGATGCGCGAGGGACTGGCCCGACTCGCCGTGTTCCGCGAGCGCGAGTTGCCGCGCATGACACCGCCGAGTGCATCGCGGCGCTTCAACACGGCGTGGCTGGATGCGCTGGATGTTCACAACCTCATTGATGTATGCGAAGTCACGCTGCAAAGCGCATTGAAGCGCGAGGAGAGCCGCGGCAGCTTCTATCGCACCGACTTCCCGTATGTCGACAACACCGCGTGGCAGTGCAAGAACATCGTGGCGCGCGATGGTAGCGACTACCGGTTCAGGAAGGAGCGCTATCCGGCAGGGGGCATCGCGCCGGGGTTCGACCGGCAGGAGTATTTCAGCGTGCCTTGGTAACCCGCTGTCATCCCGGCCTCAACCATTCATCCATAACCATCCATTCGCGCAGAGGGGACCCATGCATTCGGACGTCAGGCAATTTCGGGGTGACATTGGCAGCGGCAGTGAACTGACGACGGTGACGCTGCACATCTCGCGCTTCGATCCGGAGACGGACGCGGCGCCCTACGTCGAGACGTTCGCGGTGCCGGGGGTGCCGCACATGCGCATTATCGACGCGCTGAACTACGTGCAGGAAGCGCTCGCCGTGGACATCGGCTTTCGATGGTATTGCGGCACCAAGAAGTGCGGCACCTGCGCTGTGCGGATGAACGGACGCGAAGTGCTCGCTTGCTGGGAGGCGGCCGAAGCCGAGATGCATATCGAGCCGCTGCGCCATCTGCCGCTGATTCGCGATCTGGCGGTTGACCGCGCGCCTGCCGAAGCGAAGCTGGTGTCGTTGCAGACTTGGCTTCAGCGATCGAAGCCGTATGGCGGGTTTCCCGAGCCGATCGATGCGGCCAACGCCGCGACGCTGCGCGCCACGATGGACTGCCTGAGTTGTCTGGCCTGCTATTCGGCATGCCCGGTGCTCGATTTTCCCGACGACATTGCGTTTGCCGGGCCTGCGCCGCTGGTGCATCTGGCCCGCGTCGCGCTGGACGCCCGCGACGATGCGCCGCGTCTGCAAGCCATTCTGGAAGAAGCGCACGTTCACCATTGCGTGTCTTGTTATCAGTGCGAAGCCGTTTGTCCCGCGCACATACCCATCGTGAGTGCCGCCATCGAACCGCTCAAGCAACTGGCCTATGCGCAGTCCCGCGATGCGTCGCCGCATGCGCGCACGTTCATGGACATCGTCGCGCGACGCGGACGTATCGAGCCCATGCTGCTGGTGCTCGGCACGCGCGGTTGGCGCGCCGTGCTGCAACGCCCCGGCCGCACGTTCAAGCTGATGCTGCGCGGCAAGGTCAGCCCATTGGCGGCGCTACTGCGCCGGCCGGTGGACGGCATCAAGACGATCCGGCGAATTTTCTTTAAATGAGTTCATTCCACCAAGGCACCGACATGCAAATCGCCTTCTATCCCGGATGCAGCGCACGTACCACTTGTGGCGAGTTACTGGAGGCCACCCATGCCGTGGCAGACCGGCTGGGCATCACGCTCGAAACGCTGAGTTCCGCCACCTGCACCGGCAGTCGCGAGATTCGTGCGGCCGACCCGGAGCGCTTCGTGGCGCTCAACGTGCGCATCATCGCGCTGGCCGAGGCGAAAGGCCTCGATCTCATGACGATCTGCAATACCTGTACGTTGAACCTGATCGAAGCGAAACAGCGCGTCGACAACGACCCGGCGTTGCGTGCGCGTGTGGACCGCAAGCTCGCGGAGGAGGGGCTGGTCTACCGGGGCACGGCACGTGTGACGCACTTTCTCTGGTATCTGCTGGAGGAAGTGGGGGAGGCGCGGTTGCGCTCGCTTGTGAAAACACCGTTGTCGGAACATCGAATCGCAGCGTTCTACGGCTGCCACATCGTCCGGCCGCCGTCGGTATTCGGTGATACGGATGCGCGTGACGTCAGATCGATCGAAACACTCGCACAGATACTGGGCTGCACGACGGTGGATTATTCCGGCAGAACGGCGTGCTGCGGCTTCCACTGCTCGGCGCAAAGCGATGTGATTCCCATCAAACTCAGCGGGCGCCACGTGGCATCGGCCAAAGCGGCGGGGGCGGACGCAATGGTGACGCCGTGTCCGCTGTGTCATACGGTGCTCGACACTTATCAGGACGACATGGCGCGCGATCTGAACACCTCGCTCGATATGCCGGTGCTGCATTTGCCACAGCTTGTCGGGCTGGCATTAGGCATCGACGCGGCGGCGCTCGGTCTCAAGCGGCACGTTGTGCCGGTTAAGGGCGTGCGGCGGGTTCCGCCGGCGTTGTCGTGACTCCGGTTCATGGCATGGTATGGAAACAATTTCACCACCCGCGACCTATACTTTCTGAATGATTTTGTTCCTAGAAAGGAGGAGAAAATCATGACCCGAAAATACATCGATTGCCGGGAGTTTCCGAGCGAGACGAACTGCTCGGTCGCGCTATGTGCTGATTCCGAAGGTGAATTGCTGGAGGCTGCCGTGCAGCACGCGGTCACAGTTCACAAACATACCGATTCGCCGGCGTTGCGCTCACAGTTGAAGACGCTTTTCCATGACGGCACCCCTCCCGTAGACGCACCGCGTCAAGGGTAATTAGCGACACAGAGTCACCAAAGACGACGCCCATAGTCGCCCTCTTCTCAAGCGGGCAAAGCCTTGGAGAAGTATCGAGTCTCCCTGCGATTGCCTCAGGTCCGGGCCACACAGCATGAGGTGTCTTATGACCCACTTATCCACCGAGGCAATCGGCGCGTTGAGCGCGTCCGCAAGAGGCCAGGTGTTGCTGCCCGGCGACCCCGATTTCGATCGGTCTCGACGTCTTTGGAATGCCATGATCGATCGCCACCCGGCCGTGATCGTGCGCTGCGCGGGCGTCGCCGATGTCCGCCGGGCAGTGGACTTTGCGCGCGATAACAAGCTGCCGCTCGCCGTGCGGGGCGGCGCGCACAACATCGCCGGCTCGGCGGCGTGCGACGACGGACTGATGATCGATTTGTCGCCGATGACATCGGTGCGTGTCGATCCGGCGGCACGCCGTGCCTATGTCGAACCGGGCGCCACGCTGGGCGATTTCGATCACGAAGCACAGGCTTTCGGTCTCGCGACGCCGCTCGGGATCAACTCGACGACCGGCGTGTCGGGCCTGACACTTGGCGGCGGATTCGGTTGGCTTACCCGGAAATACGGAATGACGATCGATAATCTCTTGTCGGCGGATGTCGTGACGGCCGACGGGGAACTGGTCCACACCGCTGCCGATGCGCACGAGCACCTCTTCTGGGCGATTCGCGGCGGCGGTGGCAACTTCGGCGTCGTCACGATGTTCGAGTTCCAACTGCACCCGGTCGGGCCGGAAGTGTACGGCGGCCTTGTCGTACTGCCGTTGGCGCAGGCGAAAGACGCGCTCAAAAGCTATCGGGTTGCCGCGCGCGATATGCCCGACGAGCTCTCGGTATGGGCGGTGTTGCGCCTTGCACCGCCGTTACCGTTTCTGCCGGAGGCGGTCCACGGCAAACCGGTCGTCGCGTTTGCAAGCTGCTACACCGGTGCGCTTGAAGACGGCCCGGCGGCGTTGGCGGCGGTGCGCCGCCTCGGTACCCCGTATGGCGAGCACCTCGGCCCGATGCCGTATGCCATGTGGCAACAGGCGTTCGATCCGCTGTTGATGCCCGGTGCACGCAATTACTGGAAGTCGCACAATCTGGCCGACTTGCCGGATGGGCTGCTCGACGTGTTGATCGACGCGATTGGCAAGCTGCCGTCGCCGCAATGCGAAATCTTCTTCGGGCAGATCGGCGGGCAGGCAAGCCGCTATCCGGCGGATGCTACGGCTTATCCGAGCCGCGATACCCAATATGTCATGAACGTGCACGGACGCTGGGACGACCCGGACGACGATGCGCGCTGTGTCGCGTGGGCACGCGCATTTTTCGACGCGGCCGCGCCTTTCGCACTGGGTAGCGCCTACGTCAATTTCCTGACACAGGACGAAGCGGACCGGGTCGGGGCAGCCTATGGCCCGAACTATGAGCGTCTCGTTGCCGCGAAAACCCGGTATGACCCGCATAACCTGTTCCATCACAACCAGAACATCAAGCCGGCTCGCGATTAATGCTGGCAGGGGCAGCCTCGATCGGGCGCAGGTCGATCGCCGGTCATCGTCTGCCCCAGTTGCTGGCGCGCGAAGATTCCGGTAGCGTTGCGCAAAATTGTCGGACCGCACTATCCACGCAAGCTGTCGTCAGAACAACGCATCGCGGAGGCTGCTATGAAACGGGGTTTGGGGCTCGGGGGAGTACTCGTGGGTACGCTGCTGCTTGCGGCGTGCACGTTGCCAACAGGGGTGTCTGACAAGACGCTCAGCGCGGTGGGCTATCTGCCGCCGACAACCGCTGAAATTCCACTAAAGACCGGACCGACGGCGTCGACATTCGACTATCCGGTCATGTTCGGCACGACACGCAAGGCATCGCCTGCCGGGGCGGGCTTCTCCGACGACCGGGATGAGGCGCTTCACTATGGCCGGGTGTTCGTGACGATCCCTAAAAATCACCGTGTGGGCTCGCTGGGCTCGGACATCGGCACGTACTTCGGAAGCGATCCGAAGCTGACGGTGAACCGTTTCGAGTCAATCCCGGGAGAGGCGCAATTTCTTGCCATCGCGCAACGTGAACTTCGGCCGGTTACGGGCCCCGAAAACGGCTATGTCGTCGTCTTCATCCACGGCTACAACAACTCGTTCAACGACGCGGCATTGCGCGCGGCGCAACTGGGCGCTGATCTGGATGTGCCGGCGAACAACATGTTCCTGTTCTCATGGGCGGCGAGAAGCGACGTGATCAAATACACCTTCGACGAGGCAACCGTCGACACCAGCGAGGTGTATTTCCGGTCGTTTCTGGAGACGGTCGCCAAGGCGGCAAATGGGCGAAAGATTCATATCGTGGCGCACAGCATGGGGAATCGGGCATTGCTGCGTGTGATTGCGTCCGGCGTGAACACGGTCTCGTCGGAACGAGGGATCCGGTTCGGCCAGATTATCCTCGCCGCTGCCGACGTCGACCGCGATCTGTTTGCGCAACTCGCACCGAACTATCTGAAAGTGTCGGACAGAACGACGGTCTACCTTTCCCCGTACGACTTTGCGGTGGCGGCGTCCAGTCATGTCCACGACTATCCGCGCGTCGGCTGCGGAACGGCCCCGCAGGTGGTCGTCCCCGGTATCGACAACGTAGTGTCGAACCTGCCGGACGACTTCCCGTCGCATGCCTACTTCGCAGAGACGCTTCCCCTCCTGACGGACATCAAGAACCTGATGCTGCGCAACATGCCGGCGCGTTCCGGCGATAAGTGGAAGCGGGTGGATGGCTACTGGGTGGTCGGCGGCTCGCCCAACAACGCCAAGGTTGTCTGCCGGACTCGCAATACGCTGATGCCCGCGGCCCGATAGCCAGAAATCAGATCGAGCGCGGCAGGCGCGTTACGTTGCCGCGTTGCCGCGCTCGGTGGCGAGGTGCCGCTCAAGCAAGTCAATATCTTCGCGCAACAGCTTGATCACCCCGGCGGCGCCGGGCTCGCCCGGTTGCCGCCCGGACTCCTGTTCGACCGTGCGCAATGCCATGTCGGCAATCTGTTCGGCGATCTCTTCGGCCTTGCGCGGGCCTGCGGGCGTGAACCACCATGCCGTCCAGTTGCACATGCCGATGATGGAAAACGCGGCGACCTTCGCATCCATCACCCGGAACTGACCTCGCTCGATCCCCAGCTCGATGGCATGCCGGAACTGCTCCAGCACGGTGCGGCGGGACTGCTCGGCCAGCTTTTTCTGCTTGGGCGGCAGGTTGTCTTCATTGCGCTCGACAACACGAAATTGCAGCGGGTGCGTGAGGATCAGGTGCGCATGGCGCAGCACGAGATGGCGCAGCATCGCGGAGGGTTGCTGCAAGTTTTCCGGCAACGCCTCGGAGGCTAGTTCGCCCGCCGCGCGCGTGACCACCGTGGTGAGGACTTCGAGAATCGCTTCCTTACTCTTGAAGTAGTAATACAGCGCCGGCCGGCTGACGCCGACGACGTCGGCAATGTCGTTGAAACTCGTGCCGTCGAACCCGCGGTCGATGAAGAGTCGCGTGGCGACTTCCAGAATGTTTTCCCGCAACGCGTCGCTTTTGGTCTGTGCTTTGGTCATGGCCACTGTCTGGCGCGTCTTTTGACGCAGGCGTCAGAAAACCAACACCTTAACCAAATTCCCTTGCGGCGCAAAGCGCTGTGCCACGGTTGTTTACGGGTTTTTACTACATCGTCAATTTTCAGTAAAAATGTTTACTCATTCGTCAAAAATTAAACTAGTATGTAAAAAAAGGAGGTGGCAGATGAGTCAACAGCAACAGGGTCGCGGCGACGGCCAAAGCGCGACCGCAGGGTTTCTGAACACGGATTGGAATCCGCGCGACCTGCCGCTGGGCGCGAGCACCCGCAACGTGGTGCTGCGCACCGGCGACGGTGCGGCGACGAGCGGGTCGCTCTACACCGCCGGGTCGCCCGATACGGTGGTCTGCATCATGCATCCGCGCGAATTCATGGCGTGCCATTACCTGATTCCGGACATCGTCGACGCAGGCTTCGCGGCGTGGACGCAGGCGCCGCGCTCGGTGGGCAACGACATGCGGCTCGAACACGAATTTGCGCTCTACGACGTGGCCGCCGGCATGCGCTTTTTGCGCGACGCGGGCTTCAAGCGCATCGTGCTGCTCGGCAATTCGGGCGGCAGCGGCCTTTACGCCCTTTATGTGCAGCAGTCGGGTCTGGCGCCGGACGCGCGCATCGAACGCACCCCCGGCGGGCGTCCGACGAAGCTGGCGTCGCTCGACATGCCGGTCGTCGACGGCATGGTGTTCGTGGCCCCCCATCCGGGGCAGGGCGCGTTGCTGCAAATGTGTATCGACCCATCGGTTACCAACGAGCACGACGCGCTGTCGGTCGATCCGACGCTCGACCCGTTCGATCCGGCCAATGGTTTCGTGCCGCGACAACCCGGCACTCCCGCGTCGTCACGTTACGACGCCGACTTCGTCACGCGCTACCGTGCAGCGCAAACCGCCCGCGTGGCCCGGCTCGACGCGATGGCCCGCGATCTGATTGCCGCCCGCCAAGGCGCGCGCGAACGGATGAAGCGCGAAGGCGGCAGTGCCGACGGCACACTGCGCCGTATGGCCGCTCACACCCCGCTGATGACTGTTTGGCGTACCGACGCCGACCTGCGCTGCTTCGACCTGACGCTTGACCCTTCGGACCGTCGCTATGGCTCGTTGTGGGGCAGCGATCCGTTCGCATCGAATTACGGATCGGTGGGTTTCGGGCGCGTCTGTTCGCCCGAAGCGTGGCTGTCGACGTGGTCGGGGCTGTCGTCGAACGCGCTGCTCTCGAAAACGGCGGCCGCCATCGTGCAGCCGACGCTGCTCATCGAATACACGGGCGATCAGGCGTGCTTCCCGAGTGTGATCGCGGACCTCTACGCGAGCCTCGGCACGACGCACAAGTCGCATCGGCGCGTGCGTGGCGACCACCATGGCCGCGCGCTCGCGCCTGAGGACGAAGCTGGGCGCTACGTCGCGGGACGCCTCTTGCAAGACTGGCTGCGCGAGACCTTTCCGCAATGACGGCACCGATCACGCCTTTCTGGCCAACCTATTTACCCGACCTCCGGGAGACCCGACATGAAGTTGAATGACATCCCCGCTGCGGATCTTGCCTTGCGTCTGCATGGTGTCGATCACACCGCACGGCCGACGTGGCGCTTGCGCGAAACCGTCGAGTTTTATCGCGACGTGCTCGGCCTGCCGCTGATCCACACGATCTCCGCACGCGGCTGGGGGCCTGCTACGCACCCCGACTTTCTGCACTTCTTTTTCGATAGCGGCAACGGCAGCACCATCGCGTTTTTCTACTATCTCGGTAGTGACGAGCCCGCGGCGCTCGCTCGCCATCAGGGCAGCGCGCCGTTTCCCGACGATCACGTGTTCGACGCTACGCACACCGCATGGCTGGTCGACACGCAAGCCGATCTGCACGCGTGGAAAGCCCGTCTGGAGGCGCGCGGTGTCGAGGTGTCGGCCGAGACAGCGCACGAAGTGATCGAGTCGATTTACTTCCGCGACCCGAATGGCTATTTCATCGAGATCACCCGGAAGTTGCGCGCGTTGGAGAGCATCGATGCCCGCGATGCTGCCGCCACGCTTGAGGCTGCGATGGAAATCGAAGACGAAGCCCGCGACGGGAGCGCACCATTCACGTGTATCGACGCCGTCTGGCTGCGCAAGGCGCAACGCCTGAATCAACGCCTGCGCGAGGAGCGTCAGTCATGAGCGCCCATCCGTTACAGATTTTCGTATTGAACGTGCTGGAATTCGCGTCGCTGATCGACGCGGCGCGGCGACTGCCTGAATGCCGTATCGAGGCGGCCGGCGACTACACGGTGATTGCCAGCGACGTGCCGATTGCGTTCGAGCGCCGGGCGCTGGGACTGAAGCCGGCCGTCTGGTATGGCCTTTTCACGGGCGGCCTCGACGGCCGGATCGATTACGAACGCGACATCGTGCGGATCGCTCCGCGCGCATAAGTTCGCGACAGACCATGCAGGAGACAGCATGAGCGGTATTAATCACCGTATTTATCAGCGTATTGACGGCGTCACGTATTGCCCGCCCGAACTGGCGCAGCGATATTTCGCTTCGAACGCTTGGCGAGATACGACCCTTGGCGATGCGTTGCGGGCTACCGCCGCGCGTGTGCCGGATCGCCCCGCCTATCTCAGCGATGAGGCCACACTGACCTTTGCCGAGCTAGACGCGCGCAGCGAGCGGCTGGGCGCGGCGCTGATCGAGCTGGGCCTGCGACCCGGCGACCGCGCGATCTTCCAGATGGGCACGACAGTGGACACGGTTGTCGCGCTGATGGGCGCCTACAAGGCGGGTGTGGTGCCGGTTTGTGCCGTGCCGCAATACCGCGAAGTCGAAATCGGCCAACTGGCGGCGCAGTCGGGCGCTCGTGGCTATTTCGTGCAGGCGGATTTTTCGAGCTTCGATCTCGTCGCGTTCGCACGTCAGATGATGGACCGGCACCCGTCGATCGAACACTTGCTGGTCGCCCGCGCAGCGAACGACAGCTTCGCGAGCACTGGCGCGCATGGCATCGAGCGACTGATCGATGCCATGCCGCTTGAACGAGCCCGTGCGGTGCTGTCCGACATTCGCATCGGCAGTGAAGACGTCTTGAGTTTTCAACTCTCGGGCGGCACGACGGGGGTGCCGAAGATCATCCCGCGCTTTCATGCGGAATATCTAGGCCACTCGCTCGCGTGGATGCGCCACATCGGCATGACCGAGCACAGCCGCATGATCTGGTCGTTGCCACTGCTGCATAACGCGGGCCAGCTTTATGTGCTCGCGTCGACCGTTGCCACCGGCATGACGACTGTGCTGATGCCGCGCGTCGACATCGCCCGCATGCTCACGCTGATCGAAATGCATCGCGTCACGCATGGCCTGTCGATCGGGCCGGTTGCGCCGCAGATGATCGCGTACAAGGACGTCGCCCGGCACGATCTGTCGTCGCTGGAACTGTTCGGCACGATGAGCCGCGCCGACTCGCTGGAAGACCATCTCGGCGTGCCTTGCTTCAATCTTTACGGCACGACCGAAGGCTTGCTCATGGGTGCCGGGGCAGGGTTGCCTGCTGCTGTTCGACACCACACGCAGGGCTTGTCGGGATGTGAGGACGACGAGATTCGCGTGCTGGTCCCGGGCACCGACTCGCCGGTAGATGAGGGCACGCCGGGTGAGTTGTGCTTCCGTGGGCCGTCGAGCCTGCGCGGGTATTACCACGCCCCTGAAGCGACGGCGCAGACGCTCACGCCGGACGGCTTTGTGCGCACCGGCGACATGGTGACGGCGCGCATCGTTGATGGTGTGCGTTGCTTCGCCTTCGAAGGACGCCTGCGTGACAACATCAATCGCGGCGGCGAGAAGATCGGCTGCGAGGAGGTCGAGGCGTTCGTGAGCCATCACCCTGCGGTGGCCGACGCCAAGCTGGTTGCCATGCCAGATCCGCTCTACGGCGAGAAGGGCTGTGTCTACCTGATTCTTCGGCCCGGACATGCTGCGCCGACGGTGGTTGAGCTGGCGACGTTTCTCGTCGGGCACGGGCTGGCGAAGTTCAAGTGTCCGGAACGCATCGAGACGGTCGACGAGTTTCCCGTCACGCGGGTGGGGAAAGTCGACAAGGCCTCGCTGCGTGCGGCGATTGCGGGCCGCATTGCGTCGGAGTCTGCCGAGTCGACGGCCGCACATGCCGGAGAGGAGGGCAAATGATCAGCACCGAATACGTGTTGAGCGAGCAGCCCTTCGTCGTGCGCCGGCGGGTGCGCTGGGGCGAGTGCGATCCGGCGGGCGTCGTCTACACCGCGACGTTCTCCGACTACGTCATCTCGGTCGCCGAGCTGTTCTACGGATCGCTCTTCGGCGGTACGCCGCAGGCCGTGAAGGATCGTCATGGTTTCGGCACGCCGACCCGTGCGCTCGAATTCGATTTCCGCCGCTCGCTATGGCCCGACGACACCTTCGACATCGGCGTTGAAGTCGAAGGTATCCGCACGCGCACTTTCACGTTACTGATGACCGCACGCAAGGCCGATGGCGAGATTGCATTCGTCGCGCGGCTTACGCCGGTCTGCATCCAGCGCGGCAAGCGCGAGTCCATCGAGATGCCAGCCGTATTGCGCGAGGCACTTGACCAATACCAAACGCGCTGCCGAACGAGCTGCCAAACGGGCTGCGAAGCGGCAGGCGCGACCACATTTGCGGGAGAACCGACCCCATGACATCCACGAATTTCCGTAATTCCCACAGTTTTCGCATCGGCCAGATCGTGCCCAGCTCGAACACCACGATGGAGACTGAGATCCCCGCGATGCTGCGTGCACGCGAGCAGGTTTTGCCAGAGCGCTTCACGTTTCATTCGAGCCGCATGCGCATGCATCGCGTGGTGAAGGAAGAGCTCGAAGCGATGAACCGTGAAGGGTTGCGCTGCGCCGCCGAACTCGCCGACGCCCGCGTGGACGTGATGAGCACCGCGTGTCTGGTCGCCATCATGGCGATGGGGCCCGGCTACCACCGGCAGGTCGAGGAAGACCTGCGCCGCGTGGCGCGTGAAAACCACTGCGAGGCGGCGGTAATGACGTCGGCGGGCGCGCTCGTGGCCGGCCTGAAAACGCTAGGTGCTCGCAAGGTATCGCTGATGGCCCCGTATATGAAGCCGCTCACGCAGGCAGTGGTCGAGTACATCGAGCACGAAGGTATCGAGGTGATCGACGCACTGTCGTTCGAGATTCCAGACAACTTGGAAGTCGGGCGCCGCGATCCGATGCAACTGCTCGACGACGTCAAGCGGTTGAACACGGCCAACGTGGATGCGGTGGTGCTGTCCGCCTGCGTGCAGATGCCGTCGCTGCCCGCAATTCAGGTCGCGCAGGACGCACTGGGCTTGCCCGTGACATCGACCGCCGTGAGTACCGTGCGTCAGATGCTCGATCACCTCGGGCTGGCCCCGGTGGTGCCGGACGCGGGTGCGCTGCTGGCAGGTGCCGATGCCAAGGCACGCGTGCGGATCGCTTGATGCCACTGCTATCCCCAGAACAAAGGAGTTCATCATGAAAATCGCCGTCATCGGTGGCGGGCCGGCGGGCCTGTACTTTTCGCTGTTGATGAAGCAGCGTCATCCGGAGGACGAGATCATCGTCCATGAGCGCAATGCCGCGCACGCCACTTATGGTTGGGGTGTCGTGTTCTCCGACATCGCGCTCGCGTTCCTGAAGGAAGCGGATGAGGCTTTCTTCCGTAAGTTCACGGCGCACCATACGCGCTGCGACTACATGGAAATCGTCCATCAGGGCGTGCCGGTGCGCCTGAGCAATAACCACTTCTCGCGTACGTCGCGCATCGACATGCTGCGCGTGCTGCAAGAAGCCTGCGCAGAGGCTGGCGTGGAGGTTCGCTACAACAGTCACATCACGGACCCCGCACAGTTGCCCGACGCTGACGTCGTGATTGCCGCCGATGGTGTGAACAGTGAAGTGCGCACGCGCATGGCCGAGCATTTCGCGCCGAGCTTCGACGAGCGCCGCAACAAGTTCGCGTGGTACGGCACTTCGCAGTTGTTCCACCCGGTGTCGCTCATCTTTCGCCAGACGCCGCATGGCGTGTTCATGGCGCATGCGTATCAATACAGCCCGGGGCACTCGACGTTTCTCGTTGAGGTGGATCCCGAGACGTGGCAGCGCTGCGGTCTCGATACCGCCACAGAGGACGAGAGCCGGGCGTTCTGCGAGCAGATTTTCGCCGACGATCTGGGCGGGCATGCGCTGCTGACGAACCGTTCCAACTGGTTTCAGGCACGTGTGGTCAGCAATGCGCGGTGGTCGCACGGCAACGTGGTGTTGCTCGGCGATGCGCTGCGCAGCGTGCATTTCTCGCTCGGGTCGGGAACGCGTATGGCCATGCAGGACGCTATCGCGTTGTTCGAGGCGCTTTGTGCGAATCGCAACGATGTCCCTGCGGCATTTGCGGCGTTTGAGGAAAGCCGACGCGGTGCGTCCGACCGCTTTCAGGATGCGGCGAGACGCAGTCTTGACTGGTACGAGTCGGTCGACAAGCGAATGCAGCTCGACCCGGTGAGCTTCGCCTACGACTACATGCTTCGCACCGGACGCGTAAGTCACGAGGATCTGCGCCAGCGCGACCCGGCGTTCATCGCACAGGTGGAAGCGGTGAAGCCTTCGCTGCGCGAGCACGCGGCGTAGCAGGCAGGACAACCCCGAACCATCCAAAACAAGGCGCAGACAAGCGTCATATCAGGACAGGAGACATTCATGGACAAGCACGACACCCGGCAGGCGTCAGTCGACGTGCGGGACTTCATCAACGCGGCCCCCGTGTCGCGCTTTCAGATCATGATCAGCGTGATGTGTTTTCTGATCGTGGCGCTGGATGGTTTCGACATCGCGATCATCGGCTTCATTGCGCCGCATATTCGTGCGGAATGGCAGTTGTCGATGGCGTCGCTCGGGCCGTTGTTCAGCGCGGGATTGCTGGGCCTGATGGTTGGGGCGTTCTGTAGCGGGCCGATGGCCGATCGCATTGGCCGCCGCCGGGTGTTGATACTGTCCGTGGCGTGGTTCGGTGCGGCGAGCGTCGGGGCGGCGCTCGCGCCGAACGTGACGTGGCTCATCGCGCTGCGTTTCCTGACGGGGCTGGGGCTCGGCGGCGCGATGCCGAATGCGATCACGCTGACGTCGGAATTCAGTCCCGAGCGTCGCCGGGGCACGCTGCTCACGCTGATGTTCTGCGGCTTCTCGCTGGGGTCGGCGCTGGGCGGCGTGGTGACGGCGTATCTGGTGGCTGACTACGGCTGGCGCGGTGTGCTGGCGCTTGGCGGGCTGTTGCCGCTGGCGCTGGTGCCGGTGCTGTGGTTTACGCTGCCGGAGTCGGTGCGGTTTCTGGCGATCCGCCGCGGCACGCAGGCGCAGATCGCCGCGATTCTGAAGCGCGTGGCACCGGCTCGCGTGACGGCGGGGCAACAGTATTCGGCGTCGGATGACCGGCTGCCGGCGTCGCCGGTGGTGCAACTGTTTCACCGCGACTATCGCCGTGGGACGTTGCTGCTGTGGCTGGCGTTCTTCATGAGTTTGCTGTTGCTGTATCTGCTCATCAACTGGCTGCCGATTCTGGCCGAGCGTAGCGGGATGACGCTCAAGCAGGCGTCGATGTTTGGCGGGCTGTTGCAAGGCGGCGGGGTGTTGGGGGCGATCGTGCTGGGGCTGCTGATCGACCGGTTCCATCCGTACAAGGTGGTGGCGGTGGCGTATCTGCTGGGGGCCGTGTGTGTGGCGTCGCTGGCGGTGGCCGACAACGCTGTGTGGCTGGCGATCGGGATCTTCGTGACGGGGTTCTGCGTGAGCGGCTCGCAAGTCTGCGCGAACGTGATTGCGTCGGCGTATTACCCGACATCCAATCGTGCAACGGGGGTGGCGTGGGCGCTAGGCATCGGCCGCGTCGGCGCGGTGGCGGGATCGCTGGGCGGAGCGTTTTTGCTCGCCGCAGGGTGGAGCAACGCGGGGTTGTTCATGATTCTGGCGATTCCGGCGGCGCTGGCGGGGCTGGGGATCTGGCTGGCGGGGGCGAAGCGGGCGAGGGTGGTGGAGGTGGTGGATGTGGCGGCGGGCGGTGCGCCGGCGGACTTGGCAGCGAAGTCCGTGTAAATCGATGGGATCGTACTCGGGACGTTGGGATACTGGATACAGCCTAATATATACTCGCGATGGTCTTGTGCGATCTATCGCAGAACATCGGCTGCATTCTGTTGCAAGTCCGCTTTCGTCCAACCCTCATCCAACGTCTACTGTGAATACGGTCTCTGAATCTCCGGCGATGCTGAGTAAATCGAGTCATCTTTTCGATCAGGTCCACGACCGTCTGTGGGACCTGATCATCAAAGGTGAGGTCCAGCCGGGAGAGCGTCTGAAAGACGTGGAATGGGCGGGCAAGCTGGGGGTGAGCCGGACGCCGGTCAGAGAGGCGATGCGCAAGTTGCAGCAGGAGGGCGTTTTGCTGCCGCTGTCCGCTGGCGGTTATCAGGTGAAGAACGTCAGCAACCGCGACATGGAGGAGTTGTACACCTGCCGTGCCGCACTGGAGCAGTTGGCGACACTTGAAGCTTCGCGCAGGTTGACGCAGGCCGACGCCGACAATCTCACGCGTATTCTCGCGCTCACCGACGCGGCGCTTTCGCGCAATGAGATCGATGAAATCTTTCGGCTCAATAGCGAATTCCACAAGGCCATCTTCGAATTCGCCGCCAACAATCACCTGATTTTCCTCTGGGAATCGCTGAACAAACTGGTGCTGTTCTACCGCTCGGCGCTGTTAAACAAGGTGAAACAGCGTCCTGAGTTGTCTGACGCGTATCTGAAGCGGCTCGCCGCAAAGCAGGATGCGCATCGGAGCATCGTAAAAGCGATGGTGGAAAAACGGCATACGACGGCGGCGGAATTGATGGAAGCGCATGTGCTGGCGAGCATCCAAGAACTGGCCCAGTCGTCGTAGACCTTCGGCGTGACGACATCGGCGATCGCTATTAACAAGGCCCCGGACGTAATTCCGGGGCCTTGTCGATTTGTGACACCGCTCGTCAGGCGACTTGTTTGACCATCTCTTCGACCACCTTCTTCGCGTCGCCGAACACCATCATCGTCTTGTCGAGATAGAACAGTTCGTTATCCAGCCCGGCGTAACCGGCGGCCATCGAACGCTTATTTACGATGATCGTCTTAGCCTTATAGGCTTCGAGAATCGGCATACCGGCAATCGGCGATTGCGGATCGTTCTTGGCCGCCGGGTTCACCACGTCGTTCGCGCCGAGCACGAGCACCACGTCCGTCTGACCGAATTCGCCGTTGATCTCGTCCATTTCCAGCACTTGATCGTAGGGGACTTCGGCTTCTGCGAGCAGCACGTTCATGTGACCCGGCATACGACCGGCCACCGGGTGAATGGCGTAGCGGACCTGCACACCTTTTTCGGTGAGCTTGTCAGTCAGTTCCTTGAGCGCATGCTGTGCGCGCGCCACGGCCAAGCCGTAGCCCGGCACGATCACGAGCGATTCGGCGTTGCTCATCAGGAACGCCGCGTCATCAGGCGAACCCGATTTCACCGGACGTTGCTGCTGTTCGCCGCCTGCGGCCGCAGCACCTGCCTGTGCGCCGAAGCCGCCGAGAATCACGTTGAAGAACGAGCGATTCATCGCCTTGCACATGATGTACGACAGAATCGCACCCGACGAGCCGACCAGCGAGCCCGCGATGATGAGCATCGGGTTATTCAGCGAGAAGCCGATACCGGCCGCGGCCCAGCCCGAGTACGAGTTCAGCATCGACACAACCACCGGCATGTCGGCGCCGCCGATCGGGATGATGATCAGCACACCCAGCACGAAGGCGATGGCGGCCATCAGGATGAACGGCAGCCAGCTTTGCGACAGGAAGAAGATCACGCCGAAGCCGAGCATGGCGATGGCGAGCAGCAGGTTGATCGTGTGCTGCCCCGTGAACTGCACCGGTGCGCCCTGAAACAGGCGGAACTTGTACTTGCCCGAGAGCTTGCCGAAGGCGATGACCGAGCCCGAGAACGTGATCGCGCCGACGAACGTGCCGATGAACAGCTCGATACGGTTACCCGGCGGCAGCAATGTTTCACCGGCCGGCACGATGCCGAACGCGGCCGGTTCTGCAACGGCGGCCACTGCGATACAGACGGCGGCCAGACCGATCAGCGAGTGCATGGCTGCGACCAGTTCCGGCATCTTCGTCATCTCGACCTTGCGAGCAACGTATGCACCGATGCCGCCACCCACGACGAGACCCGCGAGGATCAGACCGAGGCCCGAATAGTTGCCGCCCGAGAGCCTGCGCAACTCGTAAATCAGGGCGATCGTGGTGACGGCCGCGATGGCCATACCGATCATGCCGAACGCGTTACCGCGCCGCGCCATCTTCGGGTTCGACAGGCCCTTGAGCGCCTGAATGAAACAGATCGACGCGACCAGATAGAGCAACGTGACGAGATTCATGCTCATTGCTTGTTCCCCTCAGCCGTGTCTACGGCCGCTTCGCTTAACGCGCCGCTATGCGGCGCATTAGCCTTCGACGAGGCTCCGCTCCGCTCCGCCTTAACAGGTGTTTTATCCTTCTTTTTGAACATCTCGAGCATGCGCTGCGTGACGAGGAAGCCCCCGAACACGTTCACCGCTGCCAGTGCCACCGCCACGACACCCATCGTCTTGCCCAGACCGCCTTCGGTCAGGCCAGCCGCGAGCATGGCACCCACGATCACGATGGCCGAAATGGCATTCGTGACCGCCATCAGCGGCGTATGCAGCGCCGGTGTGACGTTCCACACCACGTGATAGCCGACGTACACCGCCAGCACGAAGATGATCAGATTGATCACCGTGTGATTGATCATTTCCATTCTTGTGTCTCCCCCTTAGGCGGCGCGCAGGACTTGGCCGTCGCGGCACATCAGGCACGCGGCGACGATGTCGTCGTTGGTATCGATGACGAGCTTGTTTTCCTTGTCGATCACCAACTTGAGGAAGTCGAGCACGTTGCGCGCATACAGGGCCGACGCGTCAGCCGCGACCATGCCAGCGAGGTTGGTGTAACCGGCAATCGTCACGCCGTGCACCTTCACGATCTCGTCGGCCACCGACAGCGGGCAATTGCCGCCGCCGTTGGCGCCACGCCCTGCGGCGAGGTCGATGATGACCGAGCCCGGCTTCATGGCTTTGACGGTGTCTTCTGCGATCAGCGTCGGCGCAGCACGGCCCGGGATCAACGCGGTGGAGATGACGATGTCCGCTTGCGTGAGACGCGTATGCACGAGCTGCGATTGACGTGCGAGCCAAGCCGCAGGCATCGGGCGGGCATAACCGCCCACGCCCTTAGCGATCTCGCGTTCTTCATCGGTTTCGAACGGCACGTCGATGAACTTCGCGCCGAGCGATTCGATCTGTTCCCGAACCGCCGGACGCACGTCCGACGCTTCGATCACCGCGCCCAGACGCTTGGCCGTAGCGATGGCCTGCAAGCCGGCAACGCCAGCGCCCAGCACGACGAGACGCGCGGCTTTGACCGTACCGGCCGCCGTCATCAGCATCGGCATGAAACGCTGATACAGATTGGCGGCCAGCATCGCAGCCTTATAGCCGGCAATGTTGGCCTGTGAAGACAGCACGTCCATGCTTTGCGCACGCGTGGTGCGCGGCGCGGCTTCCAGTGCGAAGCCGATGATGCCGGCGGCCGCCATGCGGGCGTTGTTCTCGGCATCGAACGGGTTGAGCATGCCGACCACGGCCGCGCCACGCGCGATCTGGCCGACTTCGGGAATCGACGGTGCGCGTACCTTCAGCACGAGTTCCGCGCCGAATGCGTCAGCTGCGCTACCGGTCGCGGCACCCGCAGCGACATACGCCGCATCGGGGACGCTGGCCGAATCGCCTGCACCTCGCTCTACGGTGACGCGATGCCCTGCGCCTACCAGCTTCTTCACCGTTTCCGGTGTGGCCGCGACACGGGATTCGCCGCCGACCGTCTCCTTCGGAATGCCAATATGCATGGTTATTGTCTCGGGGTCTGGGCCCCTGTCGTGTTGTAAAACTCAGGCCGTCACAGGCCCGTCAGTGCCGAATGCCTTTTGGCCCACGGCGAAGACCTGAAGCGCGAACTGCGATGAGGCAGGCGTTGCCTGCACGCAGGCGCGTGCCGGCGCGACGCCGGCGGGAAGCCAGTCGCCCCATGCGCGATTGATTTCCTCCAGATGCTCGAGGTCTTTGACGAACAGCACGGCGAGCAGCATCGACGAGCTATTCCCGCCCGCAACTTCAAGATACTTCTCGACCTTGTTCATGGCCTCGAGCGTCTGATCGTAGGCAGACGCGGCAGCATTGTCGGGGACTTGCCCCGATACGAAGATGAACGAGCCCGACGCGACGGCCTTGCTCAGTTTTTCAGTGGTGTTGAATCGTTCGATAGGAAACATACGGGTTCTCTTACAGGGGAGCGTTCAAAACGTAGGTCTGGTAAGCCGGGCGCACGCTAAGCGCCTCGTGCCAGCGGGTCAGATTTCGCGGGATGCCGGCATGTGGGGCCATGCCGTGCCAGCGATGAATTGCGGGCCCCAGCGCATAGTCGGCAACGCCGGGGCGGCCGCCGCCGATGAAGTGAGCGGCGTCCAACTGATCTGCGAGGATCTTCCATAGCGCGGTTGCCCGGTGCCAGTGGTGCTCGGCGGTTGCGGCAGGCAAGGGCTTTCCGCGCTTGGTATGCCCCCAAAGGGCGGTCATGTGACTGCCGATTTCGGTGCCGTACCAATCCATCCACCGGTCCTGCAATGCGATGTGGCGGGCATCGTCGAGACCTTGTCCATAGGCGCGAACGAGATATCGGACGATGGTGTTCGACTCCCAGACGACAAACGGACCGTCTTTGAGTACGGGTACGAGGCGGTTGGGATTCAAGGCGAGAAATTCGGGCGTGTCCAATCCGCCGCTTTGACCACCGGCAGGAATGTGCCGCACAGGTATCGCCAGATCGGCCGCGCAGAACAGCACACGTTGAACGTTCAGCGAGTTGAGTCGGCCCCAGACAGTCACGAATTCGGATGTCGAAGGGGGCAGGGAGGTAGCTTGCATAGCAGGTGTTCGGGCAAGGGTCATCGGGTTGCGACGATGAAAAGTCGCGGAAACGGCAGCACTACGGTGCCGTCGGGTAAGGCGGGGTAGGCCTCGGCGATGCGTGCCTCGTACTGGCCTAGAAAGTCGGTGCGTTCGGTCTCGGTCAGCGCATCGAGATAGGGACGCAGACCGCTCCCCTTGAACCACTCGACGGCTGCGGACGAGCCGCCCGTCAAAATGTGGTGATAGGTCGTGCGCCAGATGTCGACTTGGGACGCGACGCTGCGCAGCCGCGTGTAGTACCACGTCGCGTCCGGCAGCGGGGCACGTGCTGCGGCGGCTCGCTGCAACTTGTCGGCCCACGCAGACGCGGCCGCGACCTCGCGCATCAACCGGTGTGCCGGTTCGTCGAGGTTGTCCGGCATTTGCAGCGCAAAGCTGCCGCCCGGCGCGAGTATCGAGGCGATCTTCGGCAGGATGTGCGCGTGATCCGGCACCCACTGGAACACGGCGTTGGCGAGAATGACGTCGCATGGCGCCGTTGCCTGCCAAGTGTAGATGTCCGCGAGCTCGAATCGAGTCGTGGAGAGCCGCTTGCGCGCGGCTTCCACCATGTCGGGCGAATTGTCGAGCCCCAGCACGTCTGCCGTCGGAAAACGCTCGATGAGCACTTCCGTCGAGTTGCCCGGGCCGCAGCCGAGGTCGACGACAAACGCTGCCTCGGTTGTTGGAACGGCAGACAGCAGATCCCGCACGGGACGGGTGCGCTCGCGTTCAAACTGCGAGTACTGCTTCGATGACCATGTCATGGCGATAAAAGGAGAGTCGTGATCGGAGAAAGAGCCGCAACCGAGCGGGGCAGGGCGCGTTGACGCCCATGCCCCGGTCCCGGCCGATCAGCGCATGGCGCTTTGATTGGAGGCGAGCCCTGCGGGGTGCTCGATCGGCGATGCCGACACGCTCGATACGAGCTGCGCCCCGGGTTGCGCGGCTTCCTTGGTGGCGCGTTTCGCCTCCCACTTGGCGAGCGCGGCGGCAGCGACGCCATTACCGAGCAGATTCGTGACCGTGCGGCCCATGTCTACGAAGATATCGACGGCGAGCAGCAGCACGACGCCTTCCACGGGAATGCCGAACGTCGGCAGCATTGCGGTGAGAATCACGAGCGAGCCGCGCGGCACGCCGGCGCTGCCCTTGCTGGCAATCAGCATGACCAGCAGCATGCCCAATTGCTGCGAGAGGGTGACGTCGATGTGATAGGCCTGAACGAGGAAGATGGTGGCGAATGTCTGATACATCATCGCGCCGTCGAGATTGAACGAGTAGGCCAGCGGAAGAATGAACGTGCTGATCTTGCGCGGCACGCCGAACTTCTCGAGACGTTCGAGCAACTTCGGTAACGCGGCTTCGCTGCTTGCCGTCGAGAACCCGACAAGCAGCGGCTCACGCAGCGATTTGATCAGCTCGAAAACCTTTCGGCCGAGAAACGCATAGCCTGCACAAATGATCAACATCCCCAGCAGCAGGAAGCCGCTGTAGACACCGCCGACAAACTTTCCGTACACGAGCAACACCGAAATGCCGTGCTGGGCAATGGCGGCGGTCACGGCGGCGAATACGCCGACCGGTGCGAAATACATGACGTATCGGGCCATTTTCATCATGACCTGAAACACGTCCTCGAGCACCGGGACCAGCGATTTGGTGCCGTTGGCTTTACATACGGCAGACAGACCGAATCCGAAGAACACCGAGAACAACAGGATGGCCATGATTTCGTTCTGTGCCATCGCTTGCGCAATGCTCTGCGGCACGATTTTCGCCACCATCGCCTTCATGCTGAACACGGCGCCATTGAACTCGACCGGCACGCCGGAGTGCGGCATTTTCACGCCGTCGCCCAGACCGTAGAGGTTGGATAGCGTCATGCCGAGACCCAGCGACACGAACGACGCGATGACGAACCACAGCATGGCCTTGCCGCCAATGCGCCCCAACTCCTTGGGGCCGTCGCTGTTCGTCATGCCGGTGACAATGCCGCTGAACACGAGCGGCGCGATCACCATCTTGATGAGACGAAGGAACACATCGGCCACGACGCTGAAGCCGTCGGCGATTTCTTTGTTCTTCGCACCCGGCGGAATGTAGATGTTGATCAGGTATCCCGCGACCACGCCCAGAATGAGGCCGATGAATATGTAGGTTGAAAGATGATGACGCTTCATGTCTGTCTCCGGAAACGTTGTTTGCGCGCGGCCGGACGTCTTGCCGGCCCCGGGCGTGTTTATTCGATGGGTGCGCGCTGCGCGTCGGGTGCGGCGGCGCCGGTGGCTCGTGTCGCGAGGGCGGCACTGCGCAGATGGGCGGGTACGAGGACCCGGCCTTCCATGATTCGTCGCGCCGTGCGCAGAATGGCCGTCGACCGGACATCCCCGTTGTGCGGATCGATGTCGGCTTCGACGCGCATGACGCCGGATGGGTGATGAATGTCGATGGCGCCACTGGCGTGGCCGGTCGTGACGTCAGCGGCGCGCGTTGCCGCGTGCGCCACGGTGCCTGAGAGGCAGGCGGCTGCGGCGAGTGCCATCGCGGACGTCACCGGCGCGGCGCGATGTGGCTGATCGCAGGAATAGAATCGGGCGCGAACACCCGTCTGCGACCCCTCAGGGCGCGACACCAGCACGACATCGGGCACGTTCTTGTAAGTGCTGCGCGCTTCGTCCCATGTCTTCGCGCAGCCCATCGCGATGGCGGCGGCACACCGCAGGTCGGCCAATCGGTGTGTGATATCCGCCCGCGCGCTCAGAGCCCCGTAAGTCTCGTCGCCAGTCAGGCAGAAATCGCTAGCGTCCGCGATCACACAAGGAATGCTGACGTCGATCAGCGTTGCCGCAAGCGTTTGACCGTCGGGCAAGCGAATCTCATCCACAAGCCGCCCCGTCGGAAATGTGTCGCCGACCATCGACCCGCCCGGGTGCTCGAACGTCAGGGAAATGGGGGCGCCTTTGCCGGCGACGCCGGAGATGGCGATGAACGATCGCGTCGCAGCGTCGTTGTCGAATCGCGCGACGATGCGGGTGTTCGTGTTCTCGTTGAAGATGCGCACAGTCGTCTCGCCATGGCCCGGCAGTACCCAGCCTTCATCGACGGCGTAGGGACCTACGGCCGACGAGATGTTGCCGCAGTTGGCACCGAGCAGGACATCGCCGGACTTCGGGTCGATCTGGGCGAAAAAGTAGTCCACATCGATGCCGTCTCTCTTCGAGGGAGAGAGCACGGCGATCTTCGACAGCGACGTGATACCGCCCCCCAAGCCGTCGAGCTGTTTGCTTTCAGGGTCCGGGCTGCCCAGCACGGCACGAAAGATTTCGGGCCACGTGTCTCTGTCTACCGGGAGGTCATCCCGTTTGAAGATCACGGCTCGGCTGGTGCCGCCGCGCACATAAACCGCCGGAATGGCGAGGTCACCGGGGTGCATGGAGATCCTCCCGAAGCGGTGCGTGCGCCGAAAGCCCGGCAGACCCGGCAATACGTTGGTAGGCGAGTCCCGCGATGGCGACGTCCTCAAGGCCGACGCCGACCGACTTGTAGACGACGATGCCGTGATGTCCCGGCGCTGGGGCATCGGGAGGCATCGCCAACGCGTCGGCAAGCTCGATGAGCTTCTCGTCCGGAAGGGCTGCCTTCGCCGCCAGAATGATGTCGCCGGCTTCGCTTGTCGCTTGGGGTTTCCACTCGACCACGACTCGTGACGCCCGCGAGAGGGTTGCGTCGTTCAACTCCCGCGTCGTGGGCAGGCTTGAGCCGATGGCGGCCACGAACGCGTTGGGTTTCAGCCAGTCGCCATCGAACAAGGGCGACGTCGAACGAGATGCCGTCACCACGATGTCGGCTTGCTCGACGGCCGCTTGCGGCGTCGCGATGTGCACCGGCACGTCGCAAGCGATGGCGAGTGCCTCGACTGCCGCTGCCGACACGTACGGGTCGTGAAGCAGAATCTGCTCGATCGGAAAAGCGCGCGAGAGCTGAATCGCGTGTTGCTGCCCCTGAGTGCCGGCGCCGAAGAGGGCGAGGGTCGCCGAGCCGGGAATCGCGAACGGCTTTGCCGCGATAACGGAACACGCCGCCGTGCGTAAGCGCGTGATCGCATTGGCATCGAGAACGGCGAGCGGCTTACCGTCAAGCGCCGAGAACAGAACGATGACGAACGAGAACTGGCCCGAAATCGTTGTGTAGACCTTGGCGCCGACCACGTTCTGGGTCGGAATCACCGCCCCGAGCGTCGACAACTTGACGCCGTTCGCCTGCGTGCGCACACGCGCCTGCATGGCCGCGTCGCCACGGCCGAACGCGAGAAAGCTCTCGCGCAACGTGGCCTGCGCGTCCTCCGCTGTGACGTGCCTGTCTATCAATTCATCTGTGATGTGGAGCATCCGTTTGTTCCTTGTTTGGGATCGCATCGACCTGTCGATGTGAATCCTGTATCCGGGATGCAGAATGATCCGCGATCTTGTGATTGTCAAGAAGACAAAAATCAATGACCGTCCGGGGGAGGCTGTGAGGGGATATTTTGCTTTAAAAACAGCTTGTTGTTGATATTGACTGCGTAGTTATGAGGCGTTTTGTATTGAGCGCCTGACGAATGGGGTGCTACACAAACAAGCCTTGTTGTTTTTATAATTGCATTTTATACTCACAAAAAACACAATCCGACGCAACGGATACGCCGTCAGCTGCGTTGATTCAATCGTTTTGAAAGAGGCTAGTCCTCGTCCCCTGGAAGGAGATGTTCATCATGTCGGAAGCATTGCGTGTGTATTGGCAGCCGGGTTGCTCCAGTTGCGTGAAGGTGAAGGAGTTGTTGACGCAACTCGATGTGCCGTTCGAGGCCATCAATATTCAGGAGCAGCCGGAGGCCTTCAGGGAGTTGGCGAAGCGGGGGATTCGGAGCGTGCCGGTGCTCATCCGCGGCGACGAGTCGATTTTTGGCCAGTCGCTCAACGACGTCGCGGCATTCGTCGGCAAGACGCTGAATCATCAGCGTTTGCCTGTGCCCGAACTGTTGCAGCGCTGGACGTACTTTCTGGGCGCGGCACGTGGGCTGATCACTCAGATTCCGGATGAACTCATCGACCGGCGCCCGGTGGCAGAGCGAGACCGGACTTATTGCCAACTGAGCTATCACATCTTCCAGATTGCAGACAGCTTCCTTCGATCGGTGGAAGACGGCATGACGGACACGCGCGAAGTGACCGATGCTGTGCTCGACCATATCCAGACCGTGCCCGATCTCGTGGCGTATGCCGATCCGATCATTGCGCGCCACGCGCGGTGGTGGGAGAAGCAGACGGACAAGCATTGCGATTTCAATATCGAAACCTATTACGGCCCGCAGGATGCCGCGACCGTGATCGAGCGCAGCACGTGGCACACCGCGCAGCATGTGCGCCAACTCGATCACGTGCTGGGCGAAGCCGTGCCGGGCGTAAAATCGCGGGTCAATCCCGACATGTTCGCCGGGCTCCCGATTCCTCAAGCACTGTGGCAATAAGATGACCGACCTGCCGGAAACCCCGTTGACTCCCACGCAACAGCGTGTCGTACGCGAAATTGTGGCGATCGCCAGAAAAGACGCGTTGGGGGTCGGTGACCGATTGAACGAATCGAGTCTTGCGACCCGGATCGGTACATCGCGCTCACCGGTCAACGTGGCGTTACGGCATCTCACCGCCAATGGTGTGCTGAGCTACGACGCCAATCGAGGGTTTTCGCTGGCCCGTCAGGTGACGGATATCGAGGATGGGCTGGGCGTTCAGCGCGATGACGCGCTCTATCTCGCCATGGCGCGGGCCCGCCTCGCCAACGACTTGCCCGAGATCGTCTCCGAAGCCGAATTGATGCGCCGGTTCGACGCACCCCGCACAGCGGTTTTGCGGGTCTTGTCGACGATGCAGCAAGAGGGCTGGGTTGAGCGCTCGGTCGGGCACGGCTGGCAGTTCATGCCGATGATCGACTCCCTTGCGGCTTACGAAGAGAGCTACGTGTTCCGGGGTGCGGTGGAGCCTGCCGCATTGCAGTCGCCAACGTTTGCTGTCAAGTCCGACGAGCTACTGGGGCTGCGAAAGCGTCAGCAATTTGTGGCGGAGGAGGGCTATCGCACCATGAGTCCTACGGATCTCTTCGAGGCGAATCGCGAGTTCCACGAGACGCTCGCCGACTGGTCGAACAATCGCTTCTTTTCACAGGCCGTGCGACGCATTCACCGGATGCGCCGGCTCATCGAATACCGTCAAGACAGGGCGCGCGAACCGAGGCGGCAGGATGCGCTTGAGCATCTCGCCATTCTCGAGGCGATCGAGGCAGGGAACATGCGTTTTGCCGCGACGCTGATGCGCGATCACATCGAATCCGGCCGACACATTGCCGAGCAAGCGGCCCCGGCGTTTGTGCCGGGTGCGCATGGCAATCCGTAGCGTCGCGATTTGACTTCATTCTGCGGGTCGGGACCGCCCGACTACGCACTACGTTTGCAGACTTCACAAATGAAACATGCCAAGGTGCTGATCCTCGGATCCGGCCCGGCGGGGTATACCGCTGCGGTGTATGCCGCCCGCGCGAACCTGTCGCCGTTGTTGATTACCGGACCGACACAAGGCGGTCAATTGATGTCGACGCTCGACGTCGAGAACTGGCCCGCCGATGGTGCGGGGGTGCAGGGGCCGGCGCTGATGCAACGATTTCAGGAACATGCCGAGCGGTTTCGTACCGAGATCGTCTCGGACCAGATTCGACGCGTAGATCTCAGTGTCCGGCCGTTCAGATTGACCGGGAATTTCGGTTCGTACAGTTGCGACTCGCTGATCGTGGCGACCGGGGCGTCGGCGCAGTATCTGGGGCTGCCCTCCGAGCAGCAATTCATGGGGCGGGGTGTTTCGGCGTGTTCGACTTGTGACGGCTTTTTCTATCAGGGGCTGCATGTCGCCGTGGTTGGGGGTGGCAACACTGCCGTGGAAGAGGCGCTCAACTTATCCAATATCGCGAGCAAGGTGACGGTGATCCATCGTCGCGACCGCTTTCGCGCAGAGCCGATTCTCGTGGACCGGCTGATGGAGAAGGCCCGGTCGGGGAAGGTCGACATTCGCTGGAATCACGTGCTGGAGGAGGTGCTGGGCGACGAGTCCGGCGTCAGCGCACTGCGCGTTCGCGATCTGGCGGCGGACGCGGCCACCGAGGTCCCGCTTCACGGCGTATTCATCGCCATCGGCCATAAGCCGAACACCGACTTGTTCGAGGGGCAACTCGAGATGCAGAGCGGCTATCTCGTGACTCAAGGGGGCAATCAGGGGCTGGCGACACAGACGAGCGTCCCGGGGGTGTTCGCCGCTGGCGATGTGCAGGATCACGTCTATCGTCAGGCGATCACCAGCGCAGGCTCCGGGTGCATGGCTGCGCTCGACGCGCAGCGTTATCTCGAGGCTTTGGACTGAAGCGCATCGCTTAGCGTGCACACAGCGCCATCGGAGGGTGCTGACGCGGCAGGTCTGCGTCAGTCGCCCGGATGGCGGATCCAGTCGGCAATCAAGCGCACGGTCTGCGCCTCGAAGTTAGGGTAGCCATGCCAATGCTCGGCTTCGCACGGATCGCCTTTGGGCGAGGAGCCGCCATCGACGAGGATGAACTTCTTGGCGGGCGCGTTTTTTAGGCCGCCGACGATGGCTTCTGCCTGACTTGGCACGCAGATCGGGCAGGCATCGAACTTGTGGTGAAGCACCAGCGTCGGCACGTCGATCTTGTCAATGTCTTGTGCGCCGATCGCACCGGCCTTGCGATTGGTAACACTGGAGGTCAACACCAGTCCTGCGATATGCGCTTTCCCGAGGGCAATCGCGGCAGCGGTGCCGGAGACTGTGCCGCGACTGGTTCCCACGAGCCATACCGGCTTACCGAAGGTCTGAGTGGCATAGTCAACGACGTTGCTGATCTCTTTCACGTGCTCGCTGCTGATGCGCTCCGGGAAATCGAGCGTGCGCAAGTCACTGGCCCGGAACATCACCAGCACGTTGAAACCTTCGTCCGCAAACAATTGCCGTGAGCGGACAAGGAAGTTCATGCTGCCCGGCTGACCGTTACTGACACGGCCAGTGCCCGAGTCACCACCGGGCAGCAGGATGAGCGTGGCCGTAGCGTTGGGGTTCGCCATCGCATACACCGGCACGTAGGTGTTGGCTCTCCCGGCATCGATGTGCACGAAGCCGTCGGCGGCTTGCGCGAAGACGGGCAGGACGAGTGCGATGACAAAAAGGATGACGCGAGGTAGACGCATGGCCGCCCCCTTGGCGGTGTGAATTCGATCGGATGATAACGGACGAATGTGATCCCCGGGGCGGCGCTGATCCCTTACACCAATGTGGCGGTCAAACTGGCGACGAGCGTGTTCGACAACACGACCGGCAGGTTCGATGCCGTCTGCGCGATGTCGCGATGGCGTTCGACGAAGCCCATGCAGTCGAGCACGAGCATTTCGGCACCTTGCTCGCGCAGGGTGCGTGCGGCACTGGCTAGCGCTTTATCGCCCTCGGCACCCGTGGCATAGGGCGACGCGGCGGCGCAGATTGGCGGACGTTGCAGTGCTCCCCACTTGTGAAACTCGCTCTCGATCTGTCCGGCAAGCGGCACTACGATGCCGACCTGACGCTCACCGGCGAGCGCTGCGGCGGCTGGTGGCACGATGCGGTCCGGCTCGACCAGCCACGCATGACGGCAAGCAAGACCTTCGAATTCCCCCGTGCACAAGATCAGAACCACCGTGCAGCCCAGCGCCTCAAGCGCGTCGAGTTTCGCCTGCAATGCACGCTGAATCGCGGGCTTGTCGAGTTCCACCGAATCGCCGCTGAGCAGGCGCGAAATCAAGACACCGTTGCCGGCCTGCGGTGCAAAAGCGGCGTCGATGGCGTCACGGTCCAGCCCGTCGAGCACGCCCATGTGGACTACCGGCACATCGGCCGGCAGATGCGCGTCGAGAATCGGCGTGATGTCGGCGCGTGGGGCTTGGCCGATGGTCAGTGTCCCCAGTTTGTGCTGGCGCATGGGCAATGCCTCAGTGAGGTTGGCGTTTGGAGAGGTGAGCGAGCGAGCCGTACAGCGCGAGCAAGCGGGCGTAGTCCTCGGTGTCGTAAAACTGGCAAGTCCCCCGGCCGAACTCTTTGGCGACTTCCACAGCAAACTTCACAGCCAGTGCGATATCGGCCTCGTGGCTGGCCCCCGTGCCGCAGCCGGGGACGATGCTCTGCGTGGTGATCGCCACGCCGACCACTGGCGCACGTGTGGCGATCGACGGCTGCATGATGCTGTTCAGGTGATAGACGCCGTTACCGTAAGGCGTGATGTCCTGCGTGGTCACCGGGAACGTGACGGCGGGCTGCCCGCTCGTCATTTCCATGATCCGCAGCAGGTCTTCCGAGACGCGCAGGATGTAGCCCTCCTTGACGGTCGGCGAGATCGCATAGCCCTTGTGATTGATGATGCGGTTGCCCTTGGTGGTGTCGAGGGAGAGCACGGCGTCCATCTCGTCCCACACTTCGTGGGCGTTCACATCTTCGGTGTCGATCGGCGAGTCCATAAAGTCGACGGGCTCGTGCGGACGCGTCGGCGCATCGGGGCAGATATGCGTCGTGATGAAGACGTCTCCGGCAAGGACATCGCCCTGTGTTCGCATATGGGCGAGCTTCAGCGCAGCGGCGACGGCAGCGATGGCGCCGTCGGCGTCTGACACCAGACCTATCCGTGAAGGGCGGGCACCGATGCCCCCCAGACGGCCGACGATGCCCAGACTCGGGGCCGCACCACCGGCCCGCTTGCCGACGTCACCGGGAATGCAGATCTTGACGAAATCGGTGGCCCCTTTCTTGCCCTCGATTTTCAGGACCTCGACGGTGACACCGTGCGATGCATAGGGGGCGAGCAGGTCGACCACGGTCTGGCCCGAGGCATGGGCGCTGTCGAAGGCTTCGAAGACTTGGAGAGTTTGGCTAAAGCTCATGATGACGATTCAGGTTCCAGAAAAAGATGGCTAGGTCCGCGCGGCTTCAATGCGTGCGCGAGCGGATCAACGAACTGCCGAAGCTGAAGATGGCGTCGCCCGCGATGATGCCGGCGGCAAAGACTTCCATGGTGTTGCGTACGCGCTCGCCGGCGGTGCGCTCGATTGCGAAGCGCAGGGCAATCCCGATGAGCACGGCCCAGCCCGCGGCCGGGTTGGCGATGAGCAGCCCCGTGGAGAACAGCACGCCGAGTTGGCGCTTGGGGCCGCCGATGAACTGCAAGGCAGCGCCTGCAATGGCCCAGAGCATCAGGGAATGCAGCACTCCCGGTGCAACGCCGGCTTTGATCGTGGACACGTAGACCGCTGCCACGGGCGGCACCTGCCCGTTGGCGAAGAAGCTCGAATGCGCGAAGTACACCACCGGAATCGCGATGACGAACGCGAGCATCGCGGCCATAAGTTGCTGCCGGCGCCCGGCGAGTTCGAAGGCCGGATTGCTGCCGTGGCCGCGCAGGATGAACCCCGCGCGCAAGTCGTAACCCATGTCGGCGAAGGCGGGGCCGGTGGCGGCTGAAAAGCCGCACAGCACCACGAGCGCCGCGGGCGGGAATCCGATCAACATGCCGATCAGCAGCGTGATGAGGGCGACCGCAAAGGCGGGGAACCAGCCCGAGTGCATCGCGGCAATCCCGACGATCAATTCATGCACGAATGCGGCGAACGCGGCATACACGATGAACAGGATCAACATGCCCGGCGACATGTCGGCATAGAGGCCCGCGCCGAAGGCGACGAGCGTCGCCAAACCGATGTAGGCCACGCCACCGAAACGCAACGACCGGCGAATACTCGGTGTGCCGGCCGCTGTGGGCACGTGCACTTCTGCCGCAACATCGGCGGCGCTGCGCACCGGCCGGTCGCGCCAGACCATTCGCACGATCTGGAGCAGGGCCACGATACCGGCGCCAATCATCATGCCGTGCGGAATGTAGGCCTTCTCGACGGCGAAACCGAACAGCGGCATCGAATAGCCGCGCAGCAGAAAGCCGAGGCCGAGCATGGTCAGCGCCCAGATATTGCCGATGAAGGCGGTGCCGAACGCGGACATCGGAATGCCGAACCAAGAACCGAGCATGCCGATGCCAAGACCGGCACCGAGCACGCGCGCCTGACGCCCGCCGACGTCGCCTGCCTTGATCGCTTCAGCCGCAGCCACGCCCTGAGGCCATGTGCCGGTGGCCGGGAAAATCTTGGTGTCGAACATGCGATAGAGCATGTAGCCGTCGAGCAGCATCGCCAGCGAGACGCCGATGAACATCGGCATTACGAGGTCGGCACGGCCCATCAGGAACGGGATGCCGATCGGCAGCAACAGGCTGTTGGCGGCACCGAACGTGGCGGCGGAGATCGCGCTTTGTGCGAGGTTCTGCACGTGAATCGAGCGATATTGTGCAAAGGCCCGCAACGGCACGCGGGCGCAGATCATTGCCACCAGCGCGCCGATGATGGCGGTATTGGGCGTGACGCCCAGCTTCACAAGGAGTTCGATACCAATGATCGCGCCGAACACGCTCAAGGCGCTGAGCAACAGCAGGTTAGCGGGTGAGAAAGTCGACGGATGTTGCGGCGGCGGAACCTCGGTGCTCGTGGCATCCGGAGGCGTCGGAATGGCAGAGGACGACGTATTCATGGTGAGAGATCGAGAGGACTAGCGGACTAGCGAACTAACGGGGCGAAGTCCAGAACGGATCGCCAACGGAGCGACCGATCAGCTCTGCGTGGGAGGCCACGCGCTGCGCAATCGCCTGAATTTCCGCTGCGGGGAGCATCGCGGCGGGAAACGTCATACAGAACGACAAACACTCGCCGCTGTTGGGATCGGCAACCGCGCATCCCACTGAACAGACACCGGAAAGGGCTTCGTTCTCTGCCACCGCATAGCGAAGATCGCGAACGGTCTGAAGTTTTTTCAAAAGCGCGTCGAGAGTGGCGGGGCCGCCAATCGGTTGCCCGTTTTCGCGCAAGGTCGGCAAGCCATCGGGGAAACGGGCGCGGATCTGGTCATCGGTCTCGCGCGCGAGAAGCGAGCGGCCGGTGGATGTCGCCCACGACGCCAAACGATGACCCGGATTAGTCATGGCGCGCAGGGCCTGTGAACCGGGACGCACGCGCAGCACGACGACGTCGTGACTGTCGAGCACCGAGACGTAGCCCGTGTGGCCATATTCCTGACCCAGTTCGTCGAGCGCTTGGGCGCACATCTCGATCAGCGGCGTCGACGCGCGCACCAGATGCGAGAGTTCGAGCAGCAACAACGACGGGCGATAGGCCAGCGTCGTCGGGTTTCGGACCAGCAGCCCTTCTTCGGCCATTTGCTTGAGCACGCGCGAGGCGGTGCTCTTGGGCATGTCGAGCCGTTCGACCAGATCGGTCATTGTGACTTCGGCTTGTCGCGCTGCCATCAGGCGCAGCACCGCCGTTGCGGTTTCCAAGATGCTCATGTGCGTTTTAGGTTCCATAAAATGGAACCGAGTTCCACTTAATGAGATCCAGTCTATGCCGCAAAATTGAGCGTCAAAATGAAATCGATCTAGTTGTTTACCCTCGAATGGCGAATTCGCGCGGATTCGCGCGACAATAGCCGACCCTAAACTGCCCGCCCAACCACGCTCGCTTATGGCACCTCACGTGAAGAAGTCTTTCGTCGGCAGGATTCGAGAACAGCTGGATCAACTCTCGCCATCGGAGCGGCGTCTGGCGGAGTTCGCACTGGATCTGCCGGGCGATCTCGCGGGGTACACGGCGTCGGAGCTTGCGACGCTGGCGCAGGTGTCCAACGCCACCGTCACGCGTTTTGTGCGACGTCTGGGCTACGCGTCGTTCGACGATGCCCGCAAGCATGTGCGCTCGGAGCAACGCGCGGGCTCGCCCTTGGCGATGGCCGCGACGACACCCGCGACGGAAGCCGTCGCCGACGATCTCGTCGGGGCGCAACGTCAGCAGAGTCTTGCCAACATCGACGCGACGTATCGACGCCTCTCATCCAACGAAATCGCGCAGATCGCCGAGGCCATTCTCGCGGCCCGCAAGGTCTGGGTCGTAGGCTTCCGGTCGAGCCATCCGCTCGCGATGTATTTCCGCTGGCAACTGCTGCAAATCGTGCCGAGCGCGCAAGTGATTCCGGGCGCAGGGGAGACGTTGGGCGAGCACCTCGCAGGCATCGGCGCGGATGATGTTGTGATCGTTTTCGCGCTGCGCCGCCGTATCCGCCAGATGCCGGCCATCGTTGCGCAACTCGCCAAGGCGTGCCCGAATCTCGTCTACATCACCGAGCGAGCGGAGCGTAACGTAGTGGCAAAGACGCCCGCGAAGTGGTCGTTGCAATGCGATGTGCAAGGGCCGGGCGTGCTCGACAATCACACGGCAGTGATCGGTCTGTGCCATCTGATCGTGACGCAAGTGATGACGCTGGCGGGCAATCCGGGGCGTCGTCATCTCGGTCTGGTGGAAGCCTTCCACGACGCATTGGACGAAATCTAAGTCCGCCTTCTGCACGGGGATGCTGCGCGCCGTAGCGCCCCGGGCATCGAGCTTTTCCTAACTTTTCCCGATAGATCTCTGCGATTGGCGTCTCTCGCCAAGGGCTTCGCACGTCCGGTGAAACCCTGATATGAAAAATAATTTTCAAAAACAAATAATCTGAAAAAATATTAACCGAACAAGGTTCATCAGAGGGCGAGGCAATCGGTCGCAAGGCGCCAATTGAGGCGCAGGGAGTTTTACGATGGGCGCAGAAGTGGTCGTATCCTCGTCGGAACCAAGGTTGCAGCAGCTCGAACGGGCGCTCGACGACATTGGCGTGACGCCGTCACACAAGAAAATCCTCGCACTGATTCTGTTCGGGGTGTTGTTCGACGTTTTCGAGCAGAACGCCGTCGGTCTCGTGGGGCCGTTGCTGCGCGAGTACTGGGGCCTTTCCGGTGCGCAGATCGGCTTTCTCAATACGCTGACGTTCGGGGCCGCCGCGATCGGGCGATTGGGGTCCGGCTACATCGCCGACCGCTACGGACGCCGCACCATGCTGAGCATCAACCTGATGCTCTTCACGCTGGGGGCATTGATCTGCGCCTTGGCGACGAACTACAGCATGCTCGCCGCAGGGCGCTTCATCGTCGGCTTCGGTCTGGGCGGCGAGATTTCGATTGCCGTCACGATGCTGGCGGAGTTCTGCTCGTCGCGCTTCCGTGGCGTGGCCGTGGGCGCGATCAACGTCGCGGGTGGCGGGCTCGGCAATATGCTGGCGCCAGCGTTCGGTCTCGCGGTGTTTGCGTTCTTCCCGGGGCCGGATAGCTGGCGCTGGCTGTTCGGTTGTTTGGTGCTGCCAGCATTCTTCGTGCTGCTGTATCGCCGCTTCATTCCGGAGACGCCGCGCTTCTTGTTCTCCAAAGGCCGGGTGGAGGAAGCCAATCGTGTGCTCAACATTCTCGCGTCCGGCAAGCTCGGCAAGTCTGCCGGTGGGGAAAAGCGCTATCTGAGCGAAGCGCCGGATGGTGAGCACCGCGCCGAGAAAGTGCGCTTGCGTGAAGTTTTTGTCGGACCGCTGGCGCGGCGCACTGTCGCTGTGGGAATCGCCGTTTGCATGACGTACGGCGCGCAGATTTCGGTGCTCACGCTGATGCCGACGATTCTCATGGCGCAGGGCTACACGCTCAACAAGAGCTTTCTGTTCACCATCGTGATGCAGTCAGGCAGCTTGCTCGGTGCGATCACGGCGTCGTATTTCGGTTTCCGCTTTCCGCGCAAACGTGTCCTGACGGCCGGTGCCATCGCGGCGTGCGTCATCGGTTTGTGTTTCGGCTTTTTGTCGAAATCGCAGCCGCTGATTCTCGTGTTCGGCGCGGCCTTCCAGTTCTGTGTGCTGCTGCTCAATACGTCCATCTGGATTTACGCCCCCGAGCTTTATCCGACGCGAGTGCGCGCATTCGGCACGGCGTTCATCCTCGCGTTGGGCACGCTGGCAGGCGCGGCAATGCCGCTGGTCGCCGGACGCGTGTTCGACCAATACGGCATCGGCGGCATGTTCGGGATGATGGCGGCGATGTACGCGGTGTTCGCGATTGCGCTGACCTTCGCGCCGGAGACGTTCGGTAAGCCGATCGATGGTCCCGATGCGCCGGGCGATGCACCGAACGATTCGACGCCTGCCACCGCGCGTGCTGCTGCCGAGGCGTCGCCTGCATCCTGATTTTCCTGACGTGCTTTGATTTGTTTTGACTAGTTCTAACTCGCCGAGATTTTCATGACTCAAATACTGCTCCTCAACCCGAATACGTCGACGGCGACGACGCAAATGATGGTCGACATCGCCCGATCGTATTTCGCCAGTGTGATGGCGTCGCCACCGACCGTGATCGGGGCGACGGTGTCGCGCGGTGCCCCGATGATCGTCAACGAGCGGGATCTGGCCGTGGCAGCGGACGCGGTAAATGACCCGCAGATCGTGGCGCTGGCGTCGCAAGCGGATGGGGTGATCGTCGGTGCGTTTGGCGATCCGGGCATGGAGGCCTTGCGTGCGCGTCTGGAGGTGCCGGTCGTAGGGATCGGCACGGCCTCCGTGCGTGAAGCGGCAGAGGGCGGGCGCCGTTTCGGTATCGCCACTACGACGCCGATGTTGGCCGATTCGATTGCGGCGAACGTGCGCAAGCTCGGGCTTGGCGCGAGCTTCACCGGATCGCGATTTACGACGGGCGACCCGCTGGCGCTGGGGGATGTGCCGGCGCAACTGGAGAACAGTCTCGCCAGCGCAGTGCAGGCCTGCATTGCGCAAGACGGTGCGCAGGCCGTGGTCATCGGCGGCGGGCCGTTGGGGGAGGCGGCGCAGGCGTTGTGCGAGCGCTTCGCTATCCCGGTGATCGGGCCAGTGCCTGCTGCGTGTCGTGCCTTGCTTCACGCCATGCGTCTTGATGAAGCGGCTTGAAACCCCTTAAAGCGACTTAAAAACGCAAACACGCGCGCCGTCGATGGCGCGTAATAAAACGTACGAGAGCATGCCGAACCCGGCAGGAGATGCCATGAACCAACAACCTGTGTCGCCGACTGGCGGCGCGACCAATGTCTTCGCGAATCCGAGTCAGCAAATGCTCGACCCGATCTACAAGAAGATCATGTGGCGGATCATTCCGTTCATCTTCGTGCTGTGGATGCTGGCGTGGATCGACCGCGTGAACGTCGGCTTCGCGAAGCTGCAAATGCAGCAGGATCTGGGCTTTAGCGAAACGGTGTACGGCATCGGCGCGGGCATCTTCTTCCTCGGGTACTTCTTTCTGGAGATTCCGAGCAACTGGCTATTGCTGCGCATCGGTGCGCGACGCACGCTGGCACGCATTACGTTGGGCTGGGGGACGATTTGCGTGCTGATGATGTTCACGCATTCGCCGGCGTATTTCTATGTGATGCGTTTCCTGCTTGGCGCATTCGAGGCGGGTTTCCAACCGGGTGTGCTGCTCTATCTCACGTTCTGGTTCCCGGCGCATCGGCGTGCGAAGGCGTTCGCGTGGTTCATCTCGGCGTCGGCGGTGTCGTCGGTCGTGGGGGCGCCGCTGGCTGGGGCGATCCTCAACGGGATGCATGGCGTGAACGGCTGGGCGGGATGGCAGTGGCTGTTCCTGCTCGAAGGCGTGCCGACGGTGCTCGCGGGCATGCTGGCCGTGTGGTTCTTGGTGGATAAGCCGGAGCAGGCCAGTTGGCTGTCGGAGCAGGAAAAGCGACTGCTGCAAGCGGATCTGGATCGCGACGGCGCAAGTGCTGGCAAGCGCGAGCACAGCTTCATGCTGGCCGTGCGCAGCCCGAAGCTGTGGCTGCTGACGGGGATTTACTTCGGCATCGTCGCGGCGAACGCGACACTCTCGTTCTTCGCGCCGACGATCGTTCGGGCGTTGGGGCCGACTAACCCGTTGCATATCGGGTTGTTGGTTGGCGTGATGTACGTGTTCGGGGCGATCTTCCAGATTGCGATTGGATACAGCGCGGACAAGCGTCGCGAGGCACGGATGCATTGCGCGATTCCGGTGTTCATCGGTGCGTGCGGTTTGGCGGGGGTGGGGGTGTTTGCAGGAAGTAACGGCGTCGCGGCGTTCTTGTGTTTAGTCGTGGCCGTGTCGGGCACGATGGGCGCGATCCCGGTGTTCGGGCAATTGCCGAATGCTTACCTTGCCGGTGGCGCTGCTGCGATGGGTGTGGCGTTCATCAACTCGGTAGCGAATCTGGCAGGGTTCGGCTCGCCGTATTTGCTCGGCATCGTCAAGGACGCCACGGGCAACTTCAACGGCGGCCTCTGGATCGTGGCGGCGCTCGAAGCGTTCGTCGCCGTGCTGATTTGGTGGCGGCTGCGCCGGAGGGAAGAGGCGGGTGGGGTGGGGGCGTTGGTTTGAGGCGGGCGCTTAACGCAAGGAAACTCTGGCGGAGGCGGTGAGATTCGAACTCACGGAAGTGGCCGCATTGGGAGTGCCTGTCCCTTTGTGAAAGTCAGGGGGATTGCTTTGGCCTATCTGTAAAGTCGGAGCCGTAGCCGCCCGACTCCCGCGGCCGAGCAGCGGGTAGCGCTACGGACATTAGCCTAAGCGAAGCCATTGAGTGCGGAGGCCTTTACTTAATAAAGTTTTCCTTAACCCCTCGTATATGGGACTGCGATCATGGGATGTTCGCTAAGCGTGAATCTGAACACGCTCGGAAGCCACCGCGCGACGCGCTCGACCTAGCATGTCTGGCCGGGCGGCGTCCATCCGACATTCTTAAGATCCGTGAGCGTGACGTACCGCACGGCTGCTTTGCAACCCAACAGGGAACACCTAACGCGAAACGTCGAATTCAGGTAATTCGTTGGCTCAAGGCAAAAATTGATCGGATTGCAAGACAATCAACAGACCACAATCCATGTGGAAATTCCTGGTGACAAACGAGCCTGACCGACGAGTCGGCCTTAAGTAAATTCAAACGATGTTTAGGAGTCCAGTCTGGCCGCGTGATTGCCAAAGCCACAAAAGTACAAATGCCGAGACTTGCTGGGAAAAGCGGGAGCGGACAAATCTGACGATGTCGGCAATACGTATGCAGAATAGAAGCAAATCGGTTACGAAGCTATTGTGACCACCGAACGCTATCTGCGGAATTGCCTGCGAGATAAGATTAGGATAATGTGATGACCATTTGTTGTGAGATTTTTTGAATCTACAATGTTGCCATGCTTCGTTAGGCCCGGCCAATCTCATCCAGCCGGTCCCATCCTCCGCAGTGCGGTCGTTCAAAGAATTCCCATTGAAGGTCCGTTCGGTTAGAAAAAAATTGTTCAAGTGAGGGCAGGCTGATGCCGTTAAGCGCTGTGGATTCTGCGCCAGCCGACTGTTTTAGGAAAGCTCACGTTTCATTGCATCGGGATGCAAAGTAAATAAAGAGAATTTCGAGTTTTAGGAAAGTTAATAGAGACACAAGGTATGATGGTGCTCTGGCGGCAGATCGATAGGTATCCTTTGTTTTTATTTTTTGGCTGCCAAAAGATTTGCGATATCAAACATAAATGACAATGAAATGGTGTGGGATGACAACTGTTCCGTTTTTGGTGAAATTTGCGAAGCCTTGTATGTCGCCTGGTCGGGCGACTGCCGATTCAGCATATGTGTACGATGAAGCCGAAGACATGGTTCGATGGACTGGCGACGTCAATGCCCCATTTGCAATCGACCAAGCTGGTACGAACGGCCCCATGACAAAGAAAGCCGACATCGAAAAGGGCGAAGACGCCAAGGACAGGCGGATGTGGCGCTAGGCGAATCCGATGATCGTTATTCTCTCAAATAAGTGGGACATCACAGTCGATTTCGTCGTTCGCGAACTTAAGGCGCGTCATGCCGAGTTCATACGCATAAACACGGAAGAACTCCTCAGAGATGGTGTGACGGTCCGGATGCCGGGGCCGAGACTCGTAGTCGGTAAAGGAGCGAAAACCGTCGATTTATCGAGCCGTGTGACGGCAATTTGGTGTCGGCGCCCGGGAAAACCTTATGACTTTGTTCCCAAGGAACAGAAACCTTCCGAAGCAATTCAAAAATTTGTTAGCGACCAGTGGTATTCATGTCTCGAATCTCTTGAACTCCTGCCAAACGTTCGTTGGGTCAACCCGCCGGCGAGATCCAGTCAAATGGAGAGCAAGTTGCACCAGCTCCAACTTGCGGCTGAGCTTGGATTTAATGTCCCCAGGACTTTGATCTCAAATATTGGTGATGAGATTCGCGACTTTTGTGAGGCCGAAGGTGGTCGACTAGTGGTGAAATCACTCTACGCACCGCTTATTGAGGAGCCGGAGCAGGACTTCTTTGTATTTTCCAACGTTATCACTGCGGAAGATTTGCACGACGACAAGTCCTTGTCGATCGCCCCATGCATTTTTCAACAAGCGATATGGCCGAAGATTGATTACCGAGTTACCGTGATTGGCGACACAGTTTTCACCGTACGGATTGGTCAGTCCGATGGGGAACACGAAGAAGCCGTGTTGGACTGGAGGACTCGGGAGGCAAACGTTAGTCTCGAGGCGTGCGACCTTCCAGAGTCGATCGAGCATCTGTGCAGGGAGTTTGTCTTTCGGGCGGGGCTCACATTTGGAGCCATCGACTTAGTCGAACATGCCGGGCAGTTTTATTTTCTGGAGATCAACCCAAATGGTGAGTGGGGGTGGCTCGAGAAGACGGCTAGAGTACCCATCAGCTCTGCGCTCTGTGACACCCTTCTCAATGGCACCAAACAATGAGCTTGCGAGATTTTCTCAAGTGCGTGTGGGAGGTCCTATACCCTCCTTATGAGCTTAGCCGTTACGGGCCGGACAGAAGGGCGACGACCGGGGAGCCTGCCGTGACACCAATTCGGGGAAAGAGGTCGACAGAGCAAGATATGCTGCAATGCTATCTTTCAGCGTCGGAAGCTATTTACAAAAGTGAGATCGATCGTAAGAAAAACCTTGAAGACAAGGCGGGAACATATCTTGCCGGTCTGGGAATTTCGTCAAGCATTCTCGTGTCACTTCCAGCATTTTTGATAGAAAAATTCGGCGGCTCACTGTATCAAAAATTGATGGTGCTGATAATTTTCGCGATCGCGTTGGGATACTTGGTTCTCTCAGCGATTTATGCAGTAAAAGTCCGTACAAACGCAGCTCACTATGTGATTAATTCGAAGAGTTTAGAGAGCTTCGGATTTTTGGGCTCGAATTTCCGCCGCAGATGGGCTGCGCATCTTATCGAACTTGCGCGGCTGAACGAACCCTCACTCACCCTCAAGGCAAATTGGTTGTACTTGGCTGAGAAGATGTTCTTGAGGGGGGTGATTATTTCGAGCTGCGGCGGAATCTTACTTTGGGTCTTTGCGATTTCACTCCCGAAGACCCCGGAATCTCATCGCGATCTAAAGGCGGCCGTTAATTCAGCGAACGGAATAAATGGCGTCAGCTTGAACTCCAACCTTGTGAGTTGCACCGAAATCACTTCAAATCTGGGGATGAAACTTCGGTCAGACGATAAGGTTGTTGATGACCTGAAGGCAGAATTGGCATCTAGCCTAAAAGCCGAATCAGAGCTTCGAGAAAAACTCGATGCGAAGTTGAATACTCCTCAGTCGCGGTCCTCAAGGTCATCGCTTCGAACGCCACCAAAGCATATTCGGCATGATTGTGGTCCCGGACCTGAATCTACTTCCTCTGCCGTGACCGCTGGGGGGGACTCATCCTAATGTCTGGGTCGCTGCCGGTTCGGCGTACAACGGGATGGCTCGATGCTCCAACTTTACTTACGAGGCATGTGCTGATGCGTCACCTGCACTTCCTCAGCCCAATGAATTCATGGCCGACGCATAGGATTGGCGGCTGAGCTGAAGTTAATTGGCGACAACAAAAAATCAACGGAGTAGTGGGGTGTTGAGGCCGGGCTGGCGACGCAGACATGAACCTTGCGGTAAATCCGACGCGAGCCATTGCCGCTGCTATCTTGTGCCGACCTAAAGACCGGCGCGACATAAAAACCGTCTGCCGGATGTTTCGCAAAATTCCCGCGACAAAGCTCACCAATCAAAAAATATGCCTCCACATATCGCGATTATTCACGTAAACACGGTGCCGAGTGGCAGCTTCGAGGAATTCCGCACAGCAACGGCGTGGCCGGAAGTGGAAGTTCAAGTCCATGCAGTGGCCCCACCTGGCCCGATGGCTGGTATTGAGTGGCTTATGCCCACTCTTGTGATCGGCTTTGTTGCTTCTGCTTACTTTGGTGGTTTTTTTCAGGAAATGGGAAAGGACCACTACTTGTTGGTGAAGGAGCAATTCAAGAAGTTGTACCAGAAAGTTGCAGGTTCACATGCTCCCGATGTCAAGTTGATGAGTACTCAGGGCAAGGTGAAAGAGGTTCAGTCGTACTCGCTTTACTTTTCTCTGGTTGGCGAGACACCAAGTGGGATTAGGTTGAAGTTGCTCATAAAGAAGCCGATTACGATGGCAGAGTACGAACGTTGTGTGGATTGCTTCCTTGATCTGCTGAGAGACGTCAATCTGGGGACAATGGGCGAAGCTATGCGCAATAGACTCGAATCCACAATTCCGCTGGGGCGCATGATTGTAGTCACCTACGACGAAAAGCTGGATCAGGTAGTCCCCATAGATGTCCTGACGGGGGAGATGAAGAGATAACGAATATCTGAGTAAAGCGACGCGTGCTTTGGGGCGGAGGCAAGCGGTGGCGTCCGGCCTGCATGCTATCGGTCGTCATCGTTGCTCGCAGTGAAGCCTAGTTGAGGGCAAGTGAGCAATTTTGCGGGGGACCCAAAAAATTATTGCCGGGCATCACCCACAAAAGTTAGCAACTACTACCGGGAAAAACAAAGAACTCTGGCGGAGGCGGTGAGATTCGAACTCACGGAAGGGTTACCCCTTCGCTGGTTTTCAAGACCAGTCCATTAAACCACTCTGGCACGCCTCCGGGGCGTTGCGCACGACCAACTGTCGTGGCTGTTGATGCCGTCTGGAACGACGGCTTCGAGAAGCGTGCGGTCCGGGGGAATCGGCGTCGGGTTTCCGACGCAGTCCGGTACCGCACGGCAGCGCGCATTATACCCGCTCGACTCCCGATGTGAAGCCTCAAACACACCAAAATCGCCTCACACCCCGCTTAAATCCAAGAGTTCCCCCATCTCCCCCTTGTTTTGTCCGCGTCCGGCATGCATCATGCTTCCAGACGTACGGTGACCGCTCCCGGCGTGCCGTGCGAGGCCAGACATGACCCGGAGACACCGCATGGATGCCGACACCTCCCGCGACGCCGCCCGCGAGACGTCAAATGACGCCAGTGGCGAGCGCGCGATCAATACCCGAAATTCCCCAAGCATCCCGAATGCCGCCGGCGAAGCCACCTTCGCATGGCAGATTCCCACGCTCTACAACATCGGCGTCGACGTCTGCGATAAGTGGGCCGACGGCTCCAACCGCCTCGCCCTCATTCACGAGAGCGCCGACGGGGTGCACGTACGTCTCACCTTCGACGTACTAAAAGAACTCTCCAATCGGCTCGCCAACGAATGGCGCGCCAATGGCGTCAAGGCCGGCGATCGCATCGGCATTTTCCTGCCCCAGTCGCCCGCCACGCTCGTTGCCCACGTCGCCGCCTACAAGCTCGGCGCCATCGCCGTGCCGCTCTTCACGTTGTTCGGCCCCGAAGCGCTCGCCTACCGGCTGCAAAACTCCGGTGCCGCCGTCCTCGTGACGGACCTCGCCAGCATCGGCAAAATCGACGACATTCGCGGCGAGTTGCCCGACCTGCGACTCGTCTATGTCGTCCACGACGATCTGCCCGAAGCCCATCACCACGTCTCGGATGACGAAGACTGGGGCGTCGCCGAAGATGGCTTGCTTGCCCTGTGGCCAGCCATCGCACGGCGTGAAGCCGCTTTCGAGCCCGTGCAGACCCGCGCAGACGCGCCCGCGCTGATCATCTATACCTCGGGCACCACCGGCAAGCCGAAGGGCGCGCTGCACGCGCACCGCGTGTTGCTGGGGCATCTGCCCGGTGTCGAAACCTCGCACAACGGCTTTCCGCATGAAGGTGATCTGATCTGGACGCCCGCCGACTGGGCTTGGATCGGCGGGCTGCTCGATGTGCTGCTGCCCGCGTTGCATCACGGCGTGCCGGTGCTCTCGCGACGCTTCGAGAAGTTCGACCCGGTCGCTGCGTTCGATCTGATGGCGCGGCACGGGGTGCGCAACACGTTCCTGCCGCCGACTGCGCTCAAGATGCTGCGCACCGTTACGTCGCCGCGCGAGCACTGGCCGCTGCAACTGCGTTCGGTCGCCAGCGGGGGCGAATCGCTCGGCCCCGAACTGCTGGCGTGGGGACGCGAACACCTCGGCGTCGACATCAACGAGTTCTACGGGCAGACGGAATGCAACATGGTGGTGTCGTCGTGCGCGTCGGAATTCCCCGCGCTGCCCGGCGCCATCGGACGTGCCGTGCGCGGTCATGCCGTGACCATCGTCGATGACGACGGTGTGCCGCTGCCGGTCGGCGCGGTCGGCAATATCGCGATTGCCCGGCCGAACCCGGTCATGTTCCTCGGCTACTGGCATAACCCCGACGCCACGATGGAGAAATATCGCGGCGACTTCCTGCTCACCGGCGACGCAGGCTTTGTCGACGAGCAGGGCTACATCACGTTCACTGGCCGCTCGGACGACGTCATCACCAGCGCAGGCTATCGCATCGGCCCCGGGCCCATCGAAGACTGTCTGATCCGGCATCCGTCGGTCCAATTCGCTGCCGTGATCGGCGAGCCGGACGAACTTCGTACGGAAATCGTGAAGGCGTTCGTCGTGCTGCGCGAGGGCTTCGATCCGTCGGACGAACTGTCTCGTGAAATTCAGAATTTCGTGAAGACGCGACTCGCCGCCCACGAATATCCGCGCAAGGTCGTGTTCCTGCCGGAACTGCCGATGACCGTCACCGGCAAGATCATTCGAAAGGCGCTGCGTGAGATTGGCACGGCGTTGGGGTGAGGGCAGGGCGATGTCGTCGCCTCAATGCGTGATCGCCCTATGAAAAATGCCCGCCACATCTCTCATGAGGTGGCGGGCATTTCTACAACGATTTCGACTAACGGTAGCAGCAGTTAGCTACCCGATCGGTCCAAAAACATCCCTTGCAGGTCGTTCAGGAATCGCTGTCCCAACTCGGTCGGCGCAATGCGCTGCGGGTCGTCAACGAGCAGGCCTTTTTCGACGGCGGCCGTCAGCCCCTTCGCGATCTTCGACATCGGCAAGCCGGTGCGATCGGCGAACAACTCGCTTTTCACTCCGCCGGTGAGTCGCAACGCGTTCAGCATGAACTCGAACGGCAGATCGCGCGCATCGACTTCGTTCTCTTCCTGGACGGCGCTGCCAGCAGCGGCCGCTTCCATAAAGCGTTGCGGATGCTTGTGCCGAATCTGGCGCAAGACACGGTGCGGGAACGAAATCTTGCTGTGCGCGCCCGCGCCAATGCCGAGATAGTCGCCGAATTCCCAGTAGTTCTGGTTGTGCTTCGCGCGCCGATGCGGCTGCGCATAAGCCGACACTTCGTAATGCTCGAAGCCGCCGGTCGCCGTACGCTCAGCAATCCAGTCCTGCATGTCGGCCGCAGTGTCGTCGTCGGGCACGGTCGGCGGATACTTGTGGAATTGCGTATTTGGTTCGAGCGTCAGGTGGTACAGCGACAAATGCGGCGGCGAGAACGACAACGCTGTTTCCACGTCCTGCTGACACTGCGCGAGCGTCTGGTTCGGCAGCGCGAACATCAGGTCGAGATTGAAGTTGTCGAAGTTCGCCTGTGCGATTTCAATGGCATGACGCGCTTCGTCACCGTCGTGAATACGGCCCAGCGCCTTCAGATGCTCGCTGTTGAAGCTCTGAATCCCGATCGACAGACGGTTGATGCCGCTCGCCCGGAAGTTGCGGAACTTGTCGGCTTCGAAGGTGCCCGGGTTTGCCTCCATCGTGATCTCGGCATCGGCGTCGAGCGGCAGCAGTGCGCGCAAGTCCGACAGCAGCCGGTCGAGCCCGGCGGCCGACAGCAAGCTGGGCGTGCCGCCGCCGATGAAGACGGTATGCACCGGGCGCCCCCACACCAACGGCAGCGATTGCTCCAGATCCTGACGCAACGCATCGAGATACGCCTGCTCGGGAAACGCCTGCGCGCCGCCTGCGCCACGCCACTCGTGTGAGTTGAAATCGCAATACGGGCACTTGCGCACGCACCACGGAAAGTGCACGTACAGCGACATCGGCGGCAAGGCCGGCAAGCTGATTTTGCCGGGCCGCAGGAAGTTCTGTACGGACATCGTGGATTCAGTCATACCGCTCACGCCTCCCGGCCCAGCTTTTCGAGCAGCACACGCAGCGCGCGAGCGCGGTGGCTGTGGGCGTTCTTCACGGCAGGATCGAGTTCCGAAGCGGTCTGATTCAACGAACGAATCAGGAAGTGCGGGTCGTATCCGAAACCGTGTGCGCCACGCGGGGTGTCGACGATTTCACCGTCCCAGCGGCCTTCGGCAATGATCGGCTGCGGATCTTCGGCATGACGCACCAGCACCAGCGCAGCGAAGTAATACGCATCGCGATAGCCGGGTTTGTCGGCGTGGGGCGCGAGTTGTTCGATCAGATGCTTGTTGTTGGCGGCATCCGACTTTTCACGACCCGCACGCGCGGCGTAGCGCGCCGAATAGACGCCGGGGGCACCGCCGAGAATCGGCACGCACAACCCCGAATCGTCCGCGAGCGCGGGCAGGCCGGTGGCGGCCGCCGCGTGACGTGCCTTGGTCAGCGCGTTCTCGATGAAGGTCACGTGCGGCTCTTCCGCTTCCGACACGCCGAGCATGCCCTGCGGCACGAGTTCGATGCCAAGCGGCTCGAACAGCGACGCAAACTCGCGCAATTTGCCCGGGTTGTTCGACGCCAGCACGATCTTCTGCATGGCCATCGTTACACTCCCAGCGCGCGCTTTTGCGCGTCGATCAACTGACGAATGCCCGCATCCGCCAGATCGAGCAGCACGTTGCTTTGTTCGCGCGTGAACGGGGTGCCTTCGGCCGTGCCCTGAATTTCCACGAAACCGCCTTCGCTCGTCATGATGACGTTCATGTCGGTGTCGCAGGCCGAGTCTTCGGCGTAGTTCAAGTCGAGCACCGGTTGGCCTTGATACATGCCGACCGACACGGCTGCCACGTGGGCGCGGATGGGTGATGCTTCGAGCTTGCCGTCGGCGATGAGTTTCGACACGGCGTCGTGTGCGGCGACAAATGCGCCGGTGATCGAGGCGCAACGCGTGCCGCCGTCGGCCTGAAGCACGTCGCAGTCGATCTGGATGGTGCGCGGGCCGAATTTCTCGAGATCGAACACAGCGCGCAGCGAGCGGCCGATCAGACGCTGGATTTCCTGCGTGCGCCCGCTTTGCTTGCCGCGTGCGGCTTCGCGGTCGCTACGGGTGTGCGTGGCGCGCGGCAGCATGCCGTATTCGGCCGTGAGCCAGCCCTGACCGGAGTCGCGCAGAAAGCCCGGCACCTTTTCTTCGACGCTGGCGGTGCAGATGACCTTGGTTTCGCCGCATTCGATGAGCACGGAGCCTTCGGCGTAACGGGTGTATTGGCGGGTAATGCGCACGGGGCGCAGTGCGTTTTGCGCACGGCCGTCCGGGCGGGTGATTTGCGTCATGTGTGAGTGTCCTGCGAGGGTGAATTTATGCAGCAATACCCGAATGGTATCGCTAAACGCGATTCGCCAGCCCTTCGGCCGGAAAATGCGATAATCCCATTTCATCCATGCATGCAAAACCGGCTGCTGCTTCCGTCCCGCTGACAAAGTGTCATGGGCGCGTGGTACCGGTCACCCCGATGAAAGACAACAATATCTATAGTATGACCGGCTACGCCAGCGTCACGCGCGACATTGCGCATGCCGATGGAGCCGCAGGCGCGAGCGTGTCGGTCGAATTGCGCACGGTCAATTCGCGCTTTCTCGATCTGGCTTTCCGTATGCCGGAAGAGGCGCGCGCGTGCGAGCCGACACTGCGCGAAGGGCTGACTGCCAAGCTCTCGCGCGGCAAGGTCGACATCCGCATCAACGTGCAACGCCCCGAAAGCGGTGTGAACGGCGCGCTGAATATCGACGCTGTGCGCCAGCTCGCCGACCTCGAACAACAGGTGCTCGCGCTCTTTCCCGATGCGGAACGGATGCGCACCGGTGAAATTCTGCGCTGGCCGGGCGTACTCGGCGAAGAGTCGGTCACGGCCGAAGCTTTGCGCGAAGCTGTCATCGATGCAGGCCGCGCCGCCATCGGCGATCTCGTCGAAGTGCGCAAGCGCGAAGGCGCGCAACTCAAGCAAAGCCTGATCGAGCGTATCGAACGCATGGAAACGATCCTCACGGGCCTGCAACCGCTCGTGCCGGAACTGGTCGCGCGCCATCAGCAGAAGATCGTCGATCGTCTGCATGAAGCGCTGGGCATCGTGATTCCCGAGGGGGCTGCGGCACCGGGCAAGGAAGAGATTGCCGATCGTATTCGTCAGGAAGTGACGATGTATGGCGTGCGCATCGACGTGGCCGAAGAACTCACGCGCCTCGATGCTCACCTGAAGGAAACCCGCCACATCCTCGATAAGGGGGGCTTGGTGGGCAAACGGCTGGACTTCATGATGCAGGAGCTCAATCGCGAAGCGAATACGCTCGGCTCGAAGGCCGCCTCGAAAGAACTTGCCGATGCCTCGATGGAGCTCAAGCTCTACATCGAGCAGATGCGCGAGCAAGTGCAGAACCTGGAGTAACTCGCATGTCCCCGCAATCGCCCATCCCGCAAACCGCCTTGCATGCCGAATATCCCGGCAATCTGTTCATGGTGGTCGCCCCCTCGGGCGCGGGCAAATCCACGCTCGTGAACGCACTGCTCGCGCAGGACGACGAGATCCGTCTGTCGATCTCGAGCACCACACGCCCGCCGCGTCCCGGTGAAGAGGACGGCGTGCAATATCACTTTCTGAGCGCAGAAGATTTCGTCGCACGCCGCAAGCAGGGGGAATTCCTCGAAAGCGCCGAAGTGCACGGTAACTACTACGGCACGTCGCGCGTGTGGATCGAAGAGCAGATGCGCGACGGTCACGACGTGCTGCTGGAAATCGATTGGCAAGGCGCGCAGCAGGTGCGCAAGCGCTTTATCAACGCCGTGGGTATCTTCATTCTGCCGCCGTCGATCGCGGCACTTGAGGAACGCCTGAAGAAGCGCGGTCAGGATGAACCGAACGTCATCACGCGCCGTTTGCTGGCGGCCGGTGGCGAGATGGCTCACGCGCCGGAAGCGGACTTCATCATCATCAATGAAGACTTTCAGCGTGCGCTGGCGGAGCTGCAATCGGTGGTTACGGCCACGCGTTTGGGCTTCACGTCACAGCGCGCGCGTCACGAATCACTGTTCATCGAACTCGGCATTCACTCGCCGCAGGAAGACGAATAACCCGTTTTACGTATCGCTGCGCGCTGGCTGGCATTCGCGTTTTGCGCGAGTGTTCGCCGGCTGCGATAGAATACGCCCTATATTGAGAAGGAACCTCCTTATGGCCCGAATTACCGTTGAAGATTGCCTGAAACAAATCCCGAATCGCTTCGAGCTCGCACTCGCTGCGACCTACCGCGCCCGCCAACTGGCGCAAGGTCACACGCCGAAGCTCGAGAACAACAAGGACAAGCCGACCGTCGTCGCGCTGCGCGAAATCGCAGCGGGTCAGGTGGGCATCGAGATGCTCAAGAAAGTGCCGCTCTGATTTTCGGGAGACAGCACTAATGCGATGTGACGTTCCGGGCCGCTCGACGATGCAGGTACACGTATGAGTCACGCGAAATCACCGGCTACGTCCATCGCTGCGGATGAACCCAAAGCGGGGGAGCCCAAGCCCGAGCGCAAGAAGAAAAAGGGCGAAAGCGCCACGCGGCAGTACATCGACGCACTGCTCGAACAGTCGTATCGGCACCTCTTCGGTCCGACCGCGACGCCCGAGCAGCCGCGTAAGCACGAGGTCGTATCGATTGCCCGTCTGAAGGGCATGCTTGGGGAGTACCTCAAGGAAAGCGAACTCGCGCAAATCAAAGAAGCCTTCCAGTTCAGCGACGAAGCCCATTTGGGCCAATATCGCCAGAGCGGACAGCCTTACATTACCCATCCCGTCGCCGTTGCCGAGATCTGTGCCGAGTGGAAGCTCGACGCACAGTCGATCATGGCTGCGCTGCTGCACGACGTGATGGAAGATCAGGGCGTGACGAAGGCCGAACTCGCTGAGCGTTTCGGTCCGAAAGTCGCCGAACTGGTCGACGGCCTGTCGAAACTCGACAAAATGGAGTTTCGCAGCCGCGAGGAAGCGCAGGCGGAGAGTTTCCGCAAGATGCTGCTCGCGATGGCGCGAGACGTGCGCGTCATCCTCGTCAAGCTCGCCGACCGGCTGCACAACATGCGCACGCTGGGCGTCACGTCGACCGAGAAGCGTCGCCGCGTGGCACGCGAAACGCTCGACATCTATGCGCCCATCGCCCACCGGCTGGGCCTGAACAATACCTATCGCGAACTTCAGGATCTGAGCTTCGCTAATTACCATCCGCGTCGTTACGCCGTGCTCGATAAGGCCGTCAAGGCCGCGCGCGGCAACCGGCGCGAGGTGGTGGGCAAGATTCTCGACGCGGTCGAGAAAGCCCTCAAGGAAGGCGGCGTGAGTGCCGACGTCTTCGGCCGCGAGAAGACGCTGTTCAGCATCTACAACAAGATGCAGGAAAAGCAGCTCTCGTTCTCGCAGGTGCTCGACGTCTACGGCTTCCGCATCGTCGTTGAATCGAATCCGCAGTGCTATCTCTCGCTCGGTGTCCTGCACGCGCTGTATAAGCCGGTGCCGGGCAAGTTCAAGGACTACATCGCCATTCCGAAGGTCAACGGCTACCAGTCGTTGCACACGACCCTCGTCGGCCCGTTCGGTACGCCCATCGAGTTTCAGATCCGCACCCGCCACATGCACGAAATTGCAGAAGCGGGCGTGGCGGCGCACTGGCTGTACAAGAACGGCGGCGCCGATATGAATGATGTGCAGAAGTACGCACATCAATGGTTGCAGTCGCTGCTCGATATTCAGAGCGAGACCGGCGATTCGACCGAATTCCTCGAACACGTCAAGATCGACCTGTTCCCCGACGCCGTCTACGTCTTTACGCCCAAGGCGCGCATCATGGCGTTGCCGCGCGGCGCCACGGCGCTCGATTTCGCCTATTCGGTGCACAGCGATCTGGGTAACCAGTGCGTGGCCGTCAAGATCAACAACGAGTTGCTGCCGCTGCGCACCGAGTTGAAGAACGGCGACATCGTGGAAGTGATTACCGCCCCGTATTCGAAGCCCAACCCCGCGTGGCTGGGCTTTGTGCGTACCGGCAAGGCGCGCTCGGTGATCCGGCATTACCTCAAGACGATGCGCTTTGCCGAGTCGGTGCAGCTTGGCGAGCGTCTGGTCGAGCAGGCATTGAAGGGCTACGGCCTGACCATGAGCGAGATTTCACCGGAGATCTGGGACAAGCTCACGCAGTGGACCGGCAACAAGGATCGTCAGGACATCTTCGCCGACATCGGCCTCGGACGCCGTGTGGCGGCCGTCATGGCCAAGCGCCTCGCGGTGCTCTCGTCGGGCAAGGAAGGCGAGAACGACGACAGCCCGGACGATCCGGATGCCCCGCGTACCGGCGACGAGAATGTCGGCCCGCCGGTGCTCATTACGGGCACGGAAGGCATGTCGGTGCAGTTCTCTGCCTGCTGCCGCCCGATTCCGGGCGACGCGATCATGGGGTATATCGGCATCGGCCTCGGCATGGCGATCCACACGACCGATTGTCCGGTCGCGCGCCGTATCCATCGCAAAGATCCGACGCGCTGGATCGACGTGGCCTGGGCACCGCTGCCGGGCCGCATGTTCGATGTCGGCATCAAGGTGCTGGTGCATCACAACCGTGGCGTGTTCTCGCGCGTGGCGGCCGATATCACGGCGTCGGACGCGAACATCGTGCACATCGGCATGGATGAAGTGGTGCCGGACGAGTCGGCCACGCTGCGCTTCCTGATTCAGGTGAGCGATCGGGTGCATCTTGCCAACGTGATGCGCCGTATCCGCGTGAATCCGGACGTGATGCGTGTGGCCCGCGAGCGCCCGAGTGAACGGCATCAGGAAGAGTTGCACGCCAATCACGCGATGCGTATTGCCCGCGAGCGCGGTCCCTTCTGATGAAATGACGGCCGACGCACGCCAGTCTGGCGCTGCGTCGGCGTTTCAATGATTTCCCTTTAGTGACCTTGGGCTGCCGTCATTCCGATGGCGGATAGTGCACGTCCAGAATCTCGATCTGTTCGAGTCCGGCCGGTGTGCGCAGGGGCACGGTGTCGCCGACCTTGGCTTTGGTGATGGCGCGCGCCATCGGCGAGATCCAACTGACGCGGCCCCGGTCGAGATCGACCTCGTCGATACCCACGATCATGATGGTGTGCTCGTCGCCCTTGCCGTCGGCATAAGTGACTTCGGCGCCGAAAAACACCTGATCGACGTTCTCTTGCCGGCGCGTGTCGACGACCTCGGCATTGTCGAGCCGTTTGGTGAGAAAGCGGATGCGGCGGTCGATTTCGCGCAGGCGGCGCTTGCCGTAGATGTAGTCGCCATTCTCCGAGCGGTCGCCGTTCGAGGCCGCCCACGACACGATTTTCACCACTTCGGGACGCTGATTGTCGATCAGATCGAGCAGTTCGTCCTTGAGCCGCCGGTAGCCGGCCGGGGTGATGTAGTTTTTCGTGCCCGCAGGAATTTCGGGGGCGCCGGCGTCGAGATCATCATCGTCGTCGCCGCTGTCTTCTTTGACGAATGCTTTGTTCATGAGCCTGAGCGCACCGCAATGGCGCGCAATAAAAGCGTTTCGGGATGTCTGCATTATAGGAGCGTTGCGGCGCACCATCGCGACGGATACGTCATGGAACCGCCGCGCAATGTCCTCTACAATCGATCATCGTTCCCCCACAGCCATTCAGGAGCTTCGCGTCATGACCGGTTCCTCCAGTCCCACGAGTCCTACGGGTCCCTTTCTTGCCGTCCTCAAGCCGCATACGAGCGACATCGGCGCGTTCACCGTGCAGCGCAGTCTGCCGAGCCTGCCGTTCAAAACGGTCGGGCCGTTCATCTTCTTCGACCATATGGGGCCGGCCACGCTTGCGCCGGGGCAGGGCATGGATGTGCGCCCGCACCCGCATATCGGTCTGGCGACGGTCACGTATCTGTTCGACGGGGAAATCAATCACCGCGACAGCCTCGGCAGCGATCAACGCATCACGCCGGGGGCCGTGAACTGGATGACGGCCGGTCGCGGCATCGTGCACTCCGAGCGCACCCCGCAAGACGTGCGTGAGCGTGGCGGCGACGTGCACGGCATTCAGACGTGGGTGGCATTGCCGCAAGCCGATGAGGAGACCGAGCCGTCGTTCTCGCATCACGAGGCGTCGTCGCTGCCCGACATCTTTGCGCCGGGCGTGCATATGCGCCTGATTCTCGGGGAAGCCTTCGGCGAGACGTCGCCGGTGAAGGTGTTCTCGCCGATCTTCTATCTCGCGGTGGAAATGGAGCCGTGCGCGGCATTCGTGCTGCCGCCGGAGTACGCGGAGCGCGCCATCTACACGGTGCAAGGCGAGGTTACGGTGAACGGCGAAACGCTCGACGAGCAACGCATGGGCGTGCTCGCACCGGGCAGCGATGTGAGCATCGTGGCGGGCGATCGACCCGCGCGTCTGATGCTGTTGGGCGGCGCGCCGCTCGATGGCGACCGCTTCATCTTCTGGAATTTCGTGTCGTCGAGCCGCGAGCGTATCGAACAGGCCAAGGCCGACTGGACCGCGCAGAAAATGGGCCACGTGCCCGGCGAGACGGAATGGATTCCGATCCCCGAACGTAAGCCTGCGGCAAAGTAAGTTCGTTTGCAGTTAAAAAAGCCCGCCGCCGGATCGCCCGGCAGCGGGCTTTTTTATGCTCGCCAATCACGTGGATGACGCGGCTACGCACTCAGCACGATCACGGAGCAGCGGCGTTCCTCCAACAAGCGATGTGAGATCGCGCCGAAGTTGAGACGGTCACCGAAGCGCGGTTGCACGCCGAGCACGAGCAGGTTGTGTTTGCCGTGATGGATCTGATGCAGCACCGCTTCGTCGACCTTGCCGCCGGCGAGCAGGCGCGTGCGCAGCGTCACACCATTGCGTTCTGCCAGCGCTTGCAGGTTCTCCAGCATGGCGGCTTCCGCCGCGTCGGGCTGGAGCGACCGTGGGCGCCAGCGCTTGTGCATCATCCCCGGTGCCATACGTGCCGAGACGTGCAGGGCAGTCACGGGGGCATTGGTGGCGCGTGCGAGCGTGATGGCAAGCTCGGCGGCGTGACGGGAGTAGTCCGTGCCCGACACCGGCACGAGGATATCGAGCGGCGCGTCGGGCGTGCGTGCGTGGTCGCCGTGGGCAAGGACGATTGCGATTGCCCCGTCGAATGCCTTCGTGAGCGGCAGCACGCCGGTGGGCAGGGGCAGGGGTGGCACGTCGGAGTCGGACTCTTCACCGGGGGCGTCGAAGCCGGCGATCACGAAGCCATAGCCCTTGCCGATTTCGTCTGAAATGCGCGTGGCTTCGTGGCTGGTATCGGCTTGTTTCGCTTCCTGCTCGCGTGCTGCGTCGGAAGGATCGCTCGCGACGAACTCGCCGTCTTCGGTTGCGTCGCTGACGCGCTTGTCGTCGTGCGCTTCGCCGACGGGTTCATGTTTGGGGGCAGCGTCGGCGTCGCGTTGACGATCATCGTCGGACGATGAGGCGGCGGCTGCGCCGTTCGACTCGCCGGCGTCGTCATCGACCGGACCGTGCGGCAATTCGGGCGTCTTCTGCGGCGCTTTGCCCGTGCGCTCGCGCAGCACCAGCCGCTCGGCTTCGCGCCGCAGGACTTTCGCCGCGTCGTCCGGGTGTTTTTCTTCTTTGGCGGCGTCCTTGCGATCCTTGGCTTTGTCGTCGACACCCGGCGTCCCGGGCGCACGGGGAATGGCAAGCATCGCGGCGCTCAGGGCAATGTCATAGGCGTGGCGCCCGGCACCTTCCTCGTCGGCTGATTCGGTGGCTTCGGCGCTCTTTTTGATGCTCTTTTCGGCGCTCTTGTTCGTCGATCCGTCCGGCGGAGCGTCGCCATCGTCGCCGTCGTCCGGTGCGGGCGCCAGCACGGTCGTCAGCGTGCCGCGCACACCGGCCGTCAGCCCTGCGATCCATGCGGCGAAGCGGCCGTTGGCGCTACGGTCCACCGCTGCGAGAATGCGCTCGACATTCGGCAGGAAATCCTTTTCCTCGGCGGCTTCCTTCTCGAGCCGGGCCTTCTCTTCGGCTGAGAGCGGAATGCGCACCAACGCGCGCCGCAGCACGGGCGGCATGACGAGCGTGGTGATCAGCGCCATGATCACGACCATCGTGAACAGGTCTTTGCTCAGCACACCCAGCGACAACCCGATGCTCGCCACGATGATCTCGGTCGAGCCGCGCGCATTCATCCCGGTGGCGAGCGCGAGCGCTTCGGCAGACGACATCCCGCCGAGACGCCCGCCCAGAAAGCACCCGGTGAATTTGCCGATGCTGGCAATCAGAATGAGACCCGCCACCAGCCCGAGCATCCGCCAGTCGAACAGAATGGTCAGATCGACCGACAGCCCCGCCACGCCGAAGAACACCGGCGCGAAGAGGGCGACGATCAAGCCCCGCAACTGCGCTTCGATCTGCTCGGTGAGAATCGGCGATTGCCCGATCATCACCCCCGCCATAAACGCACCCAGCGCGGTATGCACGCCGAGCTTGTCGGTGGCGAGTGCCAGCACGAAGGTAATCACCAGAATGGCGCTCAGCACCGGCATCTCGCTGGTGAAGCGGTCGTTGGTCCAGCGAATGGCCACCGCGACCGCACGCTTGCCGACGGTGAAGCACAGCACGATGAACAGCAGCGTGCCGCCCAGACTGAACGACAGATGGCCGATATCGATCGAACCGCTGGCGCCCAGCCCAGCGATGGCCGCGATGATGATCCACCCGGTGGTGTCGTCGAGAATGGCTGCCGCGAGGATGATCTGGCCGATGTTGCGGCGCAGATAATCGACCTCGCGAATCACCATGGCCACCACTTTCACCGACGAGATCGACAGCGCCGTGCCGATGAACAGCGACGTCACCAGCCGGGCTTCGGGGTGCGGGAGCAGATTGTCGGGGAGATGCCAGCCGAGGGCGAAGCCGCAGGCAAACGGGATGATCATGCCGCCGGCGGACGCGAAGATCGCCATGCGCTTCATGCGCCGCACGAGCCCCAGATCGGTTTCCAGCCCGGTGGATAGCAGAAGCAGCAACACGCCGAGCTCGGATACCGCGTCGAGCATCTTCTTCTGCGTTTCGTTGTCGGGGAAAACGGCGTGCTGCCAAGCGGGCAGCAGGGCGCCGAAGACCGAGGGGCCAAGGAGCACGCCTGCGAGCAACTGGCCCATCACGGCGGGCTGCCGCAGCCGCTGCATGACCTCGCCGAGCAAGCGCCCGACGAGTACCAGCAAAAGCAGTTGTGTAAAGAAGATCGCCGTGCCGTGGCCTGCGTGCATGTGCCTCCCAGCTATTCATGCGACGGCGCGCAGCGCTCAGTGTGGCGCTCGACGGCGATGACGGCCGGGACGGGAACCCGGCGCGCTCGCGCGCGTCCGTACCGATATGCCCAGTTTTGCGATTACCATGCGTTATTCATGCATCAAACAAGTCATGCATCCTGCAAGCGGCCGTTAATGTCGACTTCATGTCGAATCGATGAAGGATTCATCACAGATTAGCGGCCACCGTTCACGCAATTTACCACGCTCTATAGGTCATATGATCGACACCAACCTCGCCAGTTTCGACGACGACGTGCTGGCCGTCTCGCATCAAGTGCCCGTGCTTGCCGATTTCTGGGCGCCGTGGTGCGGCCCGTGCAACGCCCTCGGGCCGTTGCTGGAAAAGCTCGAAGCCGAGGCGCAGGGGCGTCTGCGCCTCGTCAAGATCAACGCCGATGAGAACGCCCAGCTGTGTGCCGACTACGGCGTGCGCAGCCTGCCGACGGTGGTGGCTTTTGTCGATGGCGAGCCTGTCGACCAGTTTGTCGGCGCATTGCCCGAGGGCCAGCTTCGCGCGTTCATCGAACGTGTCGTGCCGAACCCGGCGGACATGGCGCGGCGTGTGGCGCGTGAAGCCATCACCGAAGGCCGGCCGGAAGTGGCGCGCGATGCGCTGCAAGCCGCGCTGGCGCTCGACCCCGCACACGACGAGATTCGTCTCGATCTGGTCGACGTGTTGATCGAAATGGGGGATCTTGCGGGCGCACGCACTGAACTGGCGCTGATCTCGCCGCGCACCGCCGCCGGTGGCAATGTGCGTATCGCGGCGCTGGAAACGCGTCTGGCCGCCGCCGAGCAAGCGAGCCACCTGCCGCCCGCCGCGCAATTGCTGCAACGGGTGCAGGCCGAGCCGGACAATCTTCAGGCGCAGCTCGATCTTGCCAATCGCTATCTCGCCGATCATGCGTACGAACAGGCGCTCGAAACGCTGTTGGGCATCGTGCAGCGCGATCGGACGTTCGGCGACGACGTAGGCCGCAAATCGATGCTCGCCGTGTTCGATGCGCTGAGCAGCGCCGATCCTGCCACGGTGGCGACATGGCGCCGCAAGCTCAGCGCCGCGCTGAACTGATGGCCGTGCGCATGGACTTCGTGATGCTCAATCGCAGGGTGACGCTATGACGCGCCTCGTTTTCTTCTGCGGCCACGCCGGGGCGGGTAAGACGACGCTCGCCAAACGGCTGATTCGCCCGCTCATCGAGCGCAGCGGCGAGGCCTTCTGCCTGCTGGACAAAGACACGCTCTATGGCGAGTTCAGTGCCTCCGTGATGGGGGCGCTCACGGGCAATCCGAATGACCGCGACAGCCCCATGTACTTGCAGACGCTGCGCGAGCCCGAGTACGCCGGGCTGCTGGAGACGGCGCGCGAAAATTTGCGGCTCGGGGTGAACGTGCTGGTGGTCGCGCCGCTTTCACGCGAATTGCGGGAAGGATTGCTGTTCGATCGCGGCTGGCTTCAGGTAGAAGACGACGTGAGCGTGCATGTCGTCTGGGTCGATCTCGACGAGGCGAGCGCCAAAGCGCGCATCGTCAACCGGGCCAATCCCAACGATGCCTACAAGCTCGCGCACTGGGACGAGTACCGCGTGCGCCGCATCTTGCCACCGGCTGCCGCTTTTCCCGGTCTGCTGCGCTTCGACAATACGGCACCGACAGCCGAGGACGACGCGCAGTTGCTGATGACGTTGCTAGCGCAGACACGTTGAGCGTGCTTGTGAAAATAGCGCAAGGGGAATAGTCCGAAAACGCGGGATGAGCCGTAGGCGCGGGCCCGAGGCATTGCTAAGGTGCGAGTTTCCTCATCTTGAGCACGCCGCCATGACTCTCTTCTTTTGCCGGGTATTCCGGCCCTTGCACTTGCTCATGGCGGGGCAGCACGCCCCGATTCGCCAAGTCCTTCGTCATCTGCTCGCCGCCACCGTGGGTCTCGCCTGCGTTGTGCCCGCCGGCGCGGCCCAGATAGGCGCGCCGATGGCCCCCGCACCCGAATTGACGGCGCCTGCACTGGCACCTAACTCTGCGCCTGCACCGGCGGAGGCTGACGCCGGGGACACCCTCACAACCGCCTCGCCCACGCTGGAACGCATTCGCCAGCGCGGACGCATCGAGCTTGGCTATCGGCAGTCTGCCGTGCCGTTCTCCTTTGCCGACAAGCACGAGCAACCGCAGGGGCTGGCGTGGGCGTTGTGTCAGAAGATCGTGCCGGCGATTCAGCGCGAACTGGGGCTGCCGCATCTTTCGCGCGTGCCGGTGCGGGTGATCGAGCAGATGCGTGCGCCGCTGGTCAAAGGGGATGCCATCGATATCGACTGTGCGCCCTCGACAGTGACGCCCGAGCGCGCCGAACAGGTCGCGTTCAGCCTGCCTTACTACGCGGCGCATGTGCGCCTGATGGTCCGGCGCGGCAGTGGCATCGGCTCGATCGATGCCATGCGTGGCCTGCGGCTGGTGGTGGTGCAGGGCACGACGGCAGAGCGTCTGGTGCGGGCACGTCAGGCGGAGATCGGGTTTCAGTTGCTGATGGCGCGTGACTACGACGAGGCGTTTCATTTATTGCGCGAACGACGCGGACAGGCGCTCGCACTCGACGACGTGCTGCTTCAGGGGTTGCGCACGACGACCAAGACGCCCGATGCGTTCCGTGTCGTCGGGCCACCGCTGGCGGATACCCCCGAGTACTACGCGCTCGTGCTGCGTAAAGACGACCCGGCCTTCAAGGCAGTGGTCGACGCGGCACTGGTCGAACTGTTCCGCAGTGGCGAAATGGCGCGTCTGCAAGGCCGCTGGTTCCAGAACCCAACCCCCCCGTACGGCGTGAATCTGCACATGCTGCCGTCGCCCGAGGTGCAGGCGCTGTGGGAGGCAGGAGGACAGGCGTCACCGCAGGCCTCACGGCGAGAGTCGCACCAAGAAGCGCACCAAGAATCACGCCAAGAATAAGCTAATGACAAAAGTGGCTTTGCGCCGGGCGGCGCAATTCTGTAAATTGCTATCGTGCTGTTAATGCGATAGGAATTTGCTGTGAACGGTTGGCATGAAATGAATTGGAAAGTCGTCGCCCGACGCGTCGCCCTGAGTCTGTCGGTGAGCGTTGCCGCGCTGGGTACCCTCTCGGGCATCTCCACGGCGGTCGCTGCGCCTGCAAAGGCTGCCAAGTCCGACGTCGCGGTGGTCGCCCTGCCGAAGATCAATGGCGATCTGACGGGCACCCTCAAGAAAATCCACGACACGGGTCTGATTACCCTCGGCTATCGCGAAGCCGCGATTCCGTTTGCCTATGTGAACGACAAGGGCAAGCCCGTGGGTTACACCATGGACCTGTGCTACGCCGTGGTCGACGCGGTCAAGTCGGCGCTCAACATGCCGAGCCTGAAAGTGCGTGAGATGTCGATCACGCCGCAGAACCGCATTCCGCTGGTGAAGAACGGCACGGTCGATCTGGACTGCGCGCCGAACACCATCACGCCGGAGCGTGCGGAACAAGTGGGCTTCAGCCATCCGTACTACGTGTCGGAAGTGCGTCTGCTGGTCAACAAGAAAGACAACATTCGCGGTCTGGAAGATCTGAAGGGCCAGAACCTCGTGGCCTCGGCCGGTTCGACCGGCGAGCGTCTGGCACGTATTCAGGCGGATAAGGGTGGTTTTCGCGTGATTCCGGCGCGTGACCATGGCGAGTCGATGATGACGCTCGAGACCGGCCGCGCCAAGGCGTTCGCCCTCGACGACGTGCTGCTCGCCGGCCTGCGCGCCACGGCCCGCGAACCGGGTGATTTCGCCATCGTGGGTGCGCCGCTCGAAACCGAATTGAACGCGCTGATGCTGCGTCGCGACGACCCGCAATTCAAGAAGTTTGTCGATACGACGCTGGCTCATGTGTTCAGCTCGGGCGAGATCCGCCGCATTCAGCACAAGTGGTTCCAGCAGCCGATTCCGCCGCGCAACGTCAACCTGAATCTCGAACCGAGCAAGGAAGTGATCGAGGTCTGGCGCGAAGGCTCGCAGGTCACGGAGTGATCGCCGGGGTGTCGCAGGCAACCTGACTGCGCCACTGCCCGAAGACCCGCAAGAACAAACGACAACGCCCGCCGATAGCGATATCGGCGGGCGTTGTCGTTTACACGTTGTTTACACCGTCTTTACCCCTTTTGTCCCCGTCTTTACGCGCCGATCCGTATCTTTCAGATCACGGCTGGCATGCGCATGCGAGGGCGCGTCGCGTCCGTGGTGTGCCGGCCGCCACACGATAGGGAGTTGTCATGGATTGGTTATATCTCGGCGTGATGGCAGTGTTTACCGCTGCGACCGTCGGCTTTGTCGCGTTTTGCGCGTCGGTAGGGGGGCAGCAATGACAGCCATGTACTGGCTGAGCGGCGGACTCACGCTCGCGCTGCTCGTTTATCTCGTCTACGCGCTCTTCAAGCCGGAGGATCTCGCATGACACTCAATGCCTGGATTCAGCTCGGCGTATTTCTCGTCGTGCTACTGGTGCTGGCGCGCCCGCTTGGCCGCTTCATGGCCAACGTGCTCGCCGGCGAGTCGCGTGTGAACCGGTGGTTTGCCCCGGTCGAGCGCGGCCTCTATCGCTTGTGCGGTATCGACCCCGAAAAGGAAATGCACTGGCGCGCCTACGCGATTGCCCTGATCGGCTTCAACGCCGTGGGGGCGTTTGCGGTCTACGCGCTGCAACGCTGGCAAGTCTGGCTGCCGTTCAACCCGCAGGCGTTCGGCGCGGTCTCGCCCGATTCGTCGATGAACACTGCCGTCAGCTTCGTGGCCAACACGAACTGGCAGGGGTATTCGGGCGAGTCGACGATGAGCTATCTCACGCAGATGCTTGGCCTCGCGGTACAGAACTTCCTGTCCGCAGCCACCGGCATCGCTGTGGTGGTGGCGCTCATTCGCGGCTTCGCGCGTCATACGGCGAAGACGATCGGCAACTTCTGGGTCGACATGACCCGCATCACGTTCTATGTGCTGATTCCGCTATCGGTGTTGTTTGCCGCCGCGTTCATGAGCCAAGGCGTGATTCAGAACTTCGACGCCTACAAGGACGTCGCGACGGTGCAGGCTACGCACTACGACAATCCGGTCCTCGGTCCGGACGGTCAGCCGAAGATGGACGCCGCAGGCAAGCCGGTGACGCAACCGGCCGTGACGTCCACGCAGACGTTGCCGATGGGTCCGGTCGCCTCGCAAGAAGCGATCAAGATGCTCGGCACGAACGGCGGCGGTTTCTTCAACGCCAACTCGGCGCACCCGTATGAAAACCCGACGCCGCTGTCGAACTTCCTGCAAATTCTGGCGATCTTCCTGATCCCGGCGGCGCTGTGCTTCACGTTCGGCCGCATGGTCGGCGACCGTCGTCAGGGCGTTGCGATTCTTGCAGCCATGACGATTGCGTTCTCGATTGCGGCGGTGGCCACGGTCTCGGCGGAGCAGGCCGGCAACCCGGTGCTCACTACGCTCGGGGTCGATCAGCAGGTCAGCGCGACGCAGTCGGGCGGCAACATGGAAGGCAAGGAGACGCGCTTCGGCATCGTGGCGTCGGGCATCTTTGCGACGGTGACGACGGCCGCGTCGTGCGGTGCGGTCAACGCCATGCACGACTCGCTCACGCCGCTGGGCGGCATGGTGCCGATGCTGTTGATGCAGTTGGGTGAAGTGGTCTTCGGCGGGGTGGGTTCAGGCCTGTACGGCATGCTCGTCTTCGCGATGCTCGCGGTGTTCGTGGCGGGGCTGATGATCGGCCGCACGCCGGAATATCTGGGCAAGAAGATCGAAGCGTTCGAGATGAAGATGGTTGCCGTGGCCGTGCTCATGACGCCGCTGCTGGTGCTGCTCGGCACAGCGCTCGCCGTGATGGTGCAAGCCGGTCAGGTGGGGGTGGCCAACCCGGCGACACACGGGTTCTCTGAAATTCTCTACGCCTTCAGTTCGGCCGCGAACAACAACGGCAGCGCCTTTGCGGGGCTCTCGGCGAACACGCCGTTCTACAACAACACGCTGGCCATTGCGATGTGGTTCGGCCGCTTCTGGGTAATCGTGCCGGTGCTGGCGATTGCCGGTGGTTTGGCCGCGAAGAAGCGCATTGCCGCCACGTCGGGCACGTTGCCCACGCATGGGCCGCTCTTTGTCGTGCTGTTGCTCGGCACCGTGCTGCTGGTGGGCGCACTCACCTATGTGCCGGCGCTCGCGCTGGGCCCGATCGCCGAGCATCTGGCGATGATCGGCGCGCATTGAACAATGAAATGAGGCATTCGAGGCACTCATGAATCAATCTGCAGGTAATACCGTCACCCGGCCGGCCGCCGAGGGTCACGCATCGGCTGTGAAGTCGATGTTCGACCCCGCGATCGTGAAGCCGGCCATTGTCGACTCGTTCCGCAAACTTCACCCGCTCACGCAAGCGAAGAACCCGGTGATGTTCGTGGTGTACGTCGGCAGCATTCTCACCACGGTGCTGTTCGGCATGGCCCTCGCGGGGCATGCCGAAGCCAGTGCGCCGTTCATCCTCGCCATTACGTTGTGGCTGTGGTTCACGGTGCTGTTCGCAAACTTCGCCGAAGCACTGGCCGAAGGGCGCAGCAAGGCGCAGGCCGCATCGCTGCGTCAGGCCAAGAAGAACGTGCCCGCCAAGCAACTCCGCGCGGCGGCGCGTGATGCCGAATGTCTGGTCATCGACAGCGCCAGCTTGCGTCGTGGCGACTTCGTGCTGGTGGAGGCGGGTGACGTCGTGCCCGCCGACGGCGAAGTGGTCGAAGGCGTGGCGTCGGTCGACGAGTCGGCCATTACGGGGGAATCGGCGCCCGTGATTCGCGAATCGGGCGGCGACTTCACCGCGGTCACGGGCGGCACGCGTGTGCTGTCCGACTGGATCGTCATGAAAGTGACGGTTAATCCGGGCGAGGCGTTTCTCGATCGCATGATTGCGATGGTGGAAGGCGCCAAGCGCCAGAAGACGCCGAACGAAATCGCGCTGACGATTCTGCTCGTCGCCCTGACGCTGGTGCTTCTGCTCGCCACGGCCACGCTGCTGCCGTATTCGATCTACAGCGTGCTGGTCACGCAGGCAGGGCATCCGGTCACGATTACCGTGCTCGTCGCGCTGCTCGTGTGTCTGATTCCGACGACCATCGGCGGCTTGCTTTCCGCCATTGGTGTGGCCGGCATGAGCCGCATGATGCAGGCCAACGTGATCGCCACGTCCGGCCGTGCCGTGGAAGCTGCGGGCGACGTCGACGTGCTGCTGCTCGACAAGACCGGCACTATCACGCTGGGCAATCGTCAGGCCTCGCAGTTCGTGCCCGCCCCGGGTGTGGACGAGCGCACGCTGGCCGATGCCGCACAACTCTCGTCGCTGGCCGACGAAACGCCGGAAGGCCGCAGCATTACGGTGCTCGCCAAGCAACGCTTCAATCTGCGTGAGCGCGAGATGGCCGGCCTGCATGCCGTGTTTCTCCCGTTCTCGGCGCAGACCCGCATGAGCGGTGTCGATCTGGCCGACAAGCAGATTCGTAAGGGCGCTGCCGAAGCCGTCAAGCGTTACGTGGAGTCGGCCGGGGGTGTGTGGCCGGCGGCGCTGGCGACGTCGGTCGACGAGATTTCGCGTCGCGGCAGCACGCCGCTGGTGGTCGCCGAGCAAGACAGGCAGGGCACGCGTGCGCTGGGTGTGATCGAGTTGAAGGACGTGGTCAAGGGCGGCATCAAAGAACGCTTTGCCGAACTTCGCCAGATGGGCATTACCACGCTGATGGTCACGGGCGACAACCGCCTGACGGCCGCAGCCATTGCGGCGGAAGCCGGTGTCGACGACTTCCTCGCCGAAGCCACGCCGGAAGCCAAGCTCGCGACCATCCGCAAGTATCAGGCGGAAGGCAAGCTGGTGGCGATGACCGGCGACGGCACCAACGACGCACCGGCGCTTGCGCAGGCCGACGTGGCCGTGGCAATGAACACGGGCACGCAGGCCGCGAAAGAGGCCGGCAACATGGTCGATCTGGACTCGAACCCGACCAAGCTCATCGAGATCGTCGAGATCGGCAAGCAGATGCTGATGACGCGCGGCAGTCTCACTACGTTCTCGATTGCGAACGACGTGGCGAAGTACTTCGCGATCATTCCGGCGGCGTTTGCGACCACGTATCCCCAACTGGATCAGTTGAACGTGATGCGCCTTGCCAGCCCGTCGTCGGCCATTCTGTCGGCCGTGATCTTCAACGCGCTGATCATCGTGGTGCTGATTCCGCTGGCACTCAAGGGGGTGAAGTATCGCCCGCTCGGTGCGGCAACGCTGTTGCGCCGCAACCTCGTGATTTACGGGCTGGGCGGCATTCTCGTGCCGTTCGTGGGCATCAAGGCGATCGACATGATCATCGCCGCGATGGGCTGGGCCTGATCGGCCGGCGCTGTTGCCCACTTGGTCATTGCAGAACTCAAAGGAATAGACGTCATGAAAACCCTGTTACGCCCGATGCTGAGCCTGTTCGTCGTGCTCTCGGTCATTACGGGCCTGGTGTATCCGCTGGTCGTGACCGGCATCGGCCGGGTCGCGTTCTCACGCGAAGCCTCGGGCAGCCTGATCTACAAGGACGGCAAGCCGGTAGGTTCGGCGCTGATCGGGCAGAACTTCGACGAGCCGAAGTACTTCTGGGGCCGTCTGTCGGCCACGGCGCCGATGCCGGACAACGCGCTCGCATCCGGGGGCTCGAACTTCGGTCCCCTCAACCCCGCACTCGCCGACGCCGTGAAGGGCCGTATCGCGGCGCTGCGCGAAGTCGACCCGACGGCAGCCCTGCCGGTGCCGGCCGATCTGGTGACGGCTTCGGCCAGCGGTCTCGACCCTGAGATCAGCCCGGCGGCAGCGGCTTATCAGGTCAGCCGTGTCGCTAAGGCACGTGGCCTGACGCCGGATGCCGTGCAAGCCCTCGTCGCCCGCTACACGCAGGGGCGCCAATGGGGAATTTTCGGAGAGCCGCGGGTGAATGTTCTGAAGCTCAACCTCGCGTTGGATGGGCTGGCATCCGGTAGCGTCTGAAAAACCGGTAACGCTGCCGGGCGGGCTGGCGAATCGCTGGTCTTGTCTGGCAGCGTGCGGTAGATTGGCGGCACGCCCTCGACGCGTGCCGTTTTTGCTTTGCCCGATGTACCGGATGCGCAGGAAATGCGCACGGCATGTGAACCGATTTTTGCGTATGTCTCGCGGACTCCCGAGATGGCGCGCGTCTTCCTGATGGATTGATCCGATGGCTGGCATTGAACGCCCGAATCCCGATGAACTGCTCGACAAACTGCAACGCGACGAAGCGCGCGAGCAGCGCGGCCGGCTGAAGATTTTCTTTGGCGCGTCGGCAGGGGTCGGCAAGACGTTTGCCATGCTGCAAGCGGCGCGAAAGCTGCGCGAAGAAGGCACCGACGTGGTGGTCGGGGTACTGGAGACGCATGGCCGCGAAGAGACGGCGCAAATGCTCGAAGGGCTGGAAGTCCTGCCGCAGAAGTCGGTGGAGTATCGCGGGCGGTTGCTGCGCGAGTTCGATCTCGACGGCATGCTGGCGCGCAAACCGGCCGTCGCACTGGTGGACGAACTGGCCCACGCAAACGTGCCCGGCGAGCGCCACATGAAGCGCTGGCAGGACGTCGAAGAGTTGCTGGTTGCCGGCATCGACGTGTACACCACGCTCAACGTGCAGCATCTGGAGCGGCTCAACGACGTAGTCGGCCAGATTACGGGGATTCGTGTCTGGGAGACGTTGCCTGACCGGGTGTTCGATCTGGCGGACGAAGTCAAACTCGTCGACCTGCCGCCCGATGAACTGCTCGAACGGATGCGTGAGGGCAAGGTGTACATGCCCGCGCAAGCCGAGCGGGCGGTGCGCAACTTCTTCCGCAAGGGCAATCTGATTGCGTTGCGTGAACTGGCGCTGCGCCGCACGGCCGATCGGGTCGATGCGCAGATGCGCGAGTACCGCGCCGATCAGTCGATCAGTCATATCTGGCAGGCGCGCGAACGTCTGCTGGTCGCGATCGGGCCGGGCCCAGAAGGCGTGGCACTTGTGCGCGCGGCGGCGCGGCTGGCAGCGAGCCTGCGGGCCGACTGGCTGGCGGTGCATGTCGAAACGCCGGCGATCCTGCGGCAGTCGCAGGTGAGGCGTGAAGGCACGTACGCCACGCTCAAGCTGGCGCAGGAGTTGGGCGCGGAGACGCTGACGCTCGACGGTGCGGATGCCGCGCCGACGTTGCTCGCCTATGCGCAGATGCGCAACGTGTCGAAGATTGTCGTGGGGGCGAGCGGGGCGCGGCGGTGGTGGACCGCACGCACGCCGTTGCATGAGGCATTGATACGGCTCGCGCGAGGCGTGGACGTGGTACTGATCGGCCCGGCAGCGGGCGATGCAACGGCCGACAAGCGCGTGGTGCGGGGCGACTGGCGCGACTGGTTCGACACCGCACCGGAACTCGGACTGGTGGGCGGACCGTGGCGTGCTTACGCGTGGGCGGTCGGCATTTGCGGGGTGGTATCGCTTGCGGCGGCGGAACTGACGCGGTTTCTCGATCTCGCCAATATCGCCATGCTCTACCTGCTGGGCGTGATCATCGCGGCCATGCGGCTGGGGCGTGGGCCGGGCGTGCTGGCGTCATTCCTGTCGGTGGTTGCGTTCGACTTCTTCTTCGTGCCGCCGAAGATGTCGCTGTCGGTCTCTGACACGCAGTACCTTCTCACCTTTGCGGTCATGCTGACGGTGGCCCTTGTCATCAGCCATCTGACGACGAGCCTGCGTTTTCAGGCGCGCTTGGCGACTTGGCGCGAGCGGCGGACGGGCGCGGTCTACGCAATGGCGCGAGAACTCGCGGCGGCGCTGACCACGCCGCAGATCATCGAGATCGGTTCGCGCCACGTGCGGGAAGTGTTTCAGGCACGCGTGGCACTGTTGCTGCCCGACAGTCAGGGAAGTGTGCGGCAGCCGGTGGAGAACGCACAGGCCGAGACTATGCCGGCGCATATCGATACGGATGTCGCGCAATGGGTCTACGACCGGCAGCAGGCCGCCGGGCAGGGCACCGACACGTTGCCCGCGTCGGACGCCTATTACCTGCCGCTGCGCGCGCCGATGCGCACGCGCGGGGTGCTGGTGGTGGCACCGGACAATCCGGCGACGGGGGCGATTGCGACGCCGGAGCAACTGCGTTTGCTGGATACCTTCGCTGCGCAAATCGCACTGGCCCTCGAGCGCGTGCATTACGTCGAGATTGCGCAGGATGCGCTGGTGACCATGGAGTCCGAGCGGCTGCGCAACTCGCTGCTGTCGGCGATTTCGCACGATCTGCGCACGCCGCTCACGTCCATCGTCGGCTTTGCGAGCATGCTCAGCCGCAATGCCGAGACGCCGGGACCGCTGCGCACCGAACTGGTCGATGCGATTCACGAGGAAGCGCAGCGCATGACCGGGCTCGTGACGAATCTGCTCGATATGGCGAAGTTGCAGGCGGGCGGGGTACAGCTCAATCGTCAGTGGCAGATGCTCGAAGAAGTGGTCGGGACGTCGTTGCGTGCATGTCGCCGGGTGTTGGCCGGGCACGAAGTCAGTACCCGGTTGCCGCCAGATCTGCCGCTGCTGCGCTTTGACGCCGTATTGCTGGAGCGGCTCTTTACCAATTTGCTGGAAAACGCGGCCAAATATTCGCCCTCGGGCTCGCACATCGAGATTGCTGCCCGCACGCTCGGCGATGAAGTGGAAGTCAGCGTGAGCGACGACGGGCCGGGGCTGCCGGTCGGGATGGAGGGACGCATTTTCGAGAAATTCATGCGCGGCGAGAAAGAGTCGGCCAAGCCGGGGATTGGCTTGGGGCTCGCGATCTGCCGAGCCATCGTGGAAGCGCACGGCGGTAGAATCGAGGCCGCCAACGTGCCGCAGGGTCACGGTGCGCGTTTCAGTTTCACGCTGCCGGTGGAAACGCCTCCCGTTGAGCCGGAAGTGCCCGATATGAATGAGTCGTCGGGGGACGCCGGATTGAACAGCGATCTTTCCGAGTTACCTGAATCAGCGGAATCACCTGAATCACCTGAACCGCCAGCCTCGCCTGACGCCAAGGTCACAAAAAGTTATGAGTGAACCGACCATCACCATCGTGGTGATTGAAGACGAACGCCAGATCCGCCGGTTTCTGCGCACATCGCTGGAAGCCGAGGGCATGGTGGTGCACGAAGCGGAAGCCGGGCGCCAAGGCATGGTCGAAGCGGCCACGCGCAAGCCCGACCTGCTGATCGTCGATCTTGGGCTGCCCGACATCGATGGCGTGGAAGTCATTCGCGAAGTGCGCGGCTGGACGGATATGCCGATCATCGTGCTGTCTGCCCGCAACGAAGAATCGGAGAAAGTGGTCGCGCTCGACGTGGGGGCCGACGACTATCTGACGAAACCGTTCGGGGTGTCGGAGCTGCTGGCGCGCATTCGTGCCCAGTTGCGCCGCCATCATCGCGGCGGGAATTCCGAGACGCTGGGCGAAGCCTTCGCCTTTGGCGACATCAGCATCGACTTGGCACGGCGAAAAGTGACGCGGGCCGGTGAGGCCGTGCATCTGACGCCCATCGAATACCGCTTGCTCGTCACCCTCGTGCGCCATGCCGGACGCGTGCTCACGCACCGGCAGTTGCTTAAGGAGGTGTGGGGGCCGTCGCACGTCGAGAGCAATCACTATCTGCGCATTTACATGGGCCACCTGCGGCAGAAGCTGGAGGCAGACCCGGCACAGCCCAAACACATCCTGACCGAGACGGGCGTCGGGTACCGGCTGGAAGTCGATACGACGGCGTAGCGCCCCGCATCAATTCCATGTCACCGGTAGGGCGTCCTACGGAAGGGCGCCTGCTTTGCTAAAATCCGGGGGTTCCGTCGACCGCCCCATGCGGCAATGATCCGAATTTGATTCGGTTTCCGATGGAACCCGTTGTGCCGGGACGACCCGGTGCACGGATTCACTTTTCTTCCGGGGACGACCCCGATCTGTCCATTCATCGGAGTCATTCATGGCCTGGATCCTTCTCGTCTTTGCGGGATTGCTGGAAGTGGCTTGGGCCGTCGGTCTGAAGTACACGCAAGGCTTTTCGCGGCTGGTGCCGTCTGTTTTCACCATCGTCTCGATGGTCGGCAGCGTGTGGTTGCTGGCGCTGGCCGTTCGTGCGCTGCCGTTGGGCACGGCGTACGCCATCTGGACCGGTATCGGTGCGGTGGGCGCCTTCATTCTCGGCATCATCCTGTTCGGCGAATCGGCCTCGGCGGCACGCATTGCCAGCGTGACGTTGATTCTGGCTGGGCTGGTCGGCCTGAAGCTCACCGCCGCATAAACGAACCCGAACCCGAACACTAACGCGAACGCAGGGCGCGCCGGGGCGCTCCAGCGCGGCCATTTCCGGCCGGAACGGCACCCGCGCGGACCCCCCGAAATGTCACCGGTGGTGCGTTGCCGCAACGCGCGGCATAATGACGCCGTAACGATGATGCCGGTGATGTCGGCAAACTCGGCAATATCCGAAATGCCGGTGACATCGACCTTGAACACCGTTACCGCGTCGGCAGTGCGAGGCGCGTGATCGCACGACGCCGCCATACCGGCGGCAGCGAGGGTCACCATGCTGGAATCGATTGCGCTTGGCGCAGGGCTGTCGTGGGGCAGCGGCCTGCGGTTATACCTGACGGTGTTCTGCGCAGGGCTGGCGGCGCGTCTCGGGTGGTTGCATCTGCCGCCGTCGCTGGCGGTGCTGGCGTCCACGTGGGTGTTGGCGGCGGCCGGTGTACTGGCCGCGATCGAGTTCTTCGCCGACAAGATCCCCTTTGTCGACAGCGCGTGGGATGCGGTGCATACGTTCATCCGCATTCCGGCGGGCATCGTGCTGGGCGCCGCGGCGCTCGGCCAGATGGACCCGACCGTGACCGTGCTGGCCGGACTGGCCGGGGGCGCATTGGCGAGTACGGCGCATCTGGCCAAGGCCGGTAGCCGGGCGCTCATCAACACGTCGCCGGAACCTTTCTCCAATGTGGCGGCCTCAGCCGGCGAAGATGTGTCTACGGTGGGCGGTCTCGCGCTCGCATTCTTCCTGCCGGCGGTCTTTCTCTTGATGTTGCTGGTTTTCGTCGTATTGGCGTGGTGGTGGCTGCCGCGTGTCTGGCGTGGCTGGCGCTCCGTGCTGGCCCGGGTCAAAGGATTGAGGAACGATGGGGTTCACTGATGTTGCCCGCCAGTCGTGGCGGATGTTCCTGCGTGACTGGCGTGCAGGCGAGCTGCACCTGTTGCTCGTGGCACTGCTGTTGGCCGTCGGCGCCCTCTCCAGCGTCGGTTTTCTCTCCGATCGTATGCAGGGCGGGCTTGAGCGCGATGCGCGCCAGATGCTCGCCGCCGATCTCGTCGTTCGCAGCGACGCTCCCTTAGCCCCCGATTTCTCCCGGCAGGCCCACGCCGACGGGCTGGCCACCGCGGTTGTCGCCAACTTTCCCAGCATGGCCAGCGCCATCGGCGAGAACGGTCAGGCGGGCGCCAGCCGGTTGTCCTCCCTCAAGGCCGTGAGCGACGGCTACCCGTTGCGCGGACGTGTGCGCACGGCGCCCGACGCCGCTGCCAACACGCCGGACGCCCCCGCCGCCGATATTCCGGCGCCCGGTACGATCTGGGTCGACGCCGCGCTGCTCGACGCACTGCACGTCAAACCCGGCGATAACGTTCGCGTGGGCAACCGGTCGCTGCGCATCGCCGCCGTCATCACGCGTGAAATGGACCGCGGCTACGGCTTCGGGTCGCTCGCACCGCGCGTCATGATGCGGTTCGATGAACTCCAGTCGACCGGTCTCGTGCAGTTCGGCAGCCGCATCACCTACCGGTTGCTCGTCGCCGGGACCGATGCGCAGGTCAGACAATTCCGTACATGGGCCGGCCCGGCGGCCGAGCAAGCCCGTGGCGTGCATCTCGAATCGCTCGAAGAAGGTCAGCCGCAAGTGCGCCAGACGCTCGACCGGGCTGAGCGCTTCCTCTCGCTCGTGGCGCTGCTGGCGGCCGTGTTGGCCGCGGTTGCCGTCGGTATTGCCGCGCGCCGGTATAGCGAGCGGCACCTCGACGCGTGTGCCGTCATGCGCTGCCTCGGCGTGTCGCGGGGTTCGTTGCGCGGCATGGTGACGCTCGAATTCGTGGGCCTTGCGCTGATCGGCGGCGCGTTGGGCGTTGCGCTGGGTTATGCCGCCCATTGGGCGCTGCTCGCCCAACTGGGGAATGTGATTCCGGCGGGGCTGCCTGCGCCGACGTGGCGTCCGGCGGCATTCGGTCTCGCCAGTGCGCTCGTGATGCTGCTCGGCTTTGCCTTGCCGCCGTTGTTGCCCCTGTCGGAAGTGGCACCGCTGCATGTGCTGCGTCGCGATGTCGTTGGTGGCGCGCGCCGTCAGGGCTGGCTCGCGTATGGGGCGAGTGCGCTGGCGTTTGCGGCGTTGCTGCTCTTCGCTGCCCGTGACCTGCGCCTCGGGGCGATGGTGGCGGGGGGCTTCGTGGCGGGCGCGATCGTGTTCGCGGCGCTCGCGTGGCTGGCAATTCGCGGGCTGGCCGCATGGGCGCGTCGCAGCGGTCCGGCGGGCGGCGCGATGGGAGGCATCGGCTGGCGGTATGCGCTGGCCGGCCTGCGTCGCCGTGGACTGGGCAGTGCCTTGCAGGTGGTCGCGCTGGGGCTGGGGTTGATGGCGTTGCTGTTGCTCGCCGTCACGCGTAACGATCTGGTCGCGGGCTGGCGTCAGTCGAGCCCGGTCGATGCGCCCAACCGCTTCGTTATCGATATCCAGCCGGGTCAGGATGCCCCGGTGCTGGCGCAACTGCGCGCGGCCGGTTTGCCCGACGTGCAGCTCTCCCCGATGATCCGCGCGCGGATGACGGCGATCAACGGCCAGCCCGTGACCGGCGACCGCTATACGGAGGAACGTGCGCGAAGACTGGCGGAGCGGGAATTCAATCTGTCGTACACGACGGCGCTGCCCGACGGCAATCGCGTGACGGCGGGCCAGTGGTATGGCGACGCAACGACACCGCAGATTTCGATGGAAGAGGGCATTGCGAAGACGCTGGGGCTGAAGCTCGGCGACACGCTGCGTTTCGAAGTGACCGGACAGACCATCGATGCGCCGATCACCAGTCTGCGCAAGCTCGACTGGGGATCGATGCGGGTGAATTTCTTCGTGGTCATGCCCCCGGCGGCACTGCGCGACTTCCCGATGACGTGGATCACGTCGTTCCATCTCGACCCGCCCCAGCAGGGCGTGGCCGATGCGCTCGTACGCCAGTTCCCCAACGTGACGGTGATCGATACCGGCGCATTGCTCGCGCAGATTCAGCAGATTCTGTCGCAGGTCATCGATGCCGTGCAGGCGCTGTTCCTGTTCACGCTCGCGGCGGGGGTGCTGGTGCTTTACGCGGCGCTTGCGGGCACGCGTGACGAACGCATGCGCGAGAGTGGCATCTTGCGTGCGTTGGGTGCGTCGTCGCGACAGTTGCGCGACGTGCATCTGGCGGAATTGGTGACGGTGGGGGCGCTGGCTGGTTTGCTGGCAGCGTTCGGTGCCGGGGCGTTAGGTTGGGCACTCGCGCGCTATGTATTCGAGTTCTCGCTGACGTTCAACCCTTGGCTGCCGTTGCTGGGCATCGGGGCGGGCGTGCTGTGCGCGCTGGCCGGTGGGTGGAGCGGCCTGCGGGCGGTGTTGCGCCAGTCGGCGCTGCGCACGCTGCGCGAGGTGTAAGGCGTTTGTTCCAGCGCTCGGGCACAATAGCGGCCATGACGACCGAAAACTCCTCCCAAACTTCCCTGATCGCGGACGACGACGCGCAGGACACGCCTGCGCAGCCGACCGCGTTCTCTTTGCTCGGTGGCGAAGCGCGCGTACGCGAACTCGTCGACCGGTTCTACGATTTGATGGACCTGGAGCCGGAATTCGCCGGTATCCGCAGCCTGCACCCCGAGTCGATGGATGGCTCGCGCGACAAGCTGTTCTGGTTCCTGTGCGGGTGGCTCGGCGGCCCGAACCACTACATCGAGCGGTTCGGCCATCCGATGCTGCGCGCCCGCCATCTGCCGTTCCCGATTGCCAGCAGTGAGCGCGACCAGTGGCTGCGCTGCATCGCACTGGCCATGCAGGACATCGGCGTCGAAGCCTCGCTTCAGGAACGGCTCATGCAGGCGTTCTACGGCACGGCGGACTGGATGCGCAACCGGGCAGGTTGACGCTTCATTCTGCGTGGCTTGCGTCGCTTGACGTCAGACTTGCGTGTGCGCCCCCGGGTTGTCCTCGCCGGATAACCTGCGCTTGAGGTCGGCCGCCCACTCGGGAAGCGCATTCAGCAGGCTGCGACTGTTGTCGTAGATGGCCGCACCGGCGGCGCCGGTCATCATCGACACGGTGGCAGCGATACCGAGATCCCTATCGAACGTCTCTGCCGTATCCGTGCGCTCCTTGGTCGAGTGGTGGGCGTGGGCCTGCGACGCAATGGCCAAACCCCCGGTAACGGCGATACCGATAACGTGCTCTAAGTTGTCCAGACGCTTTTGCGCGGCCTCGGAGTGCCCGCGCTTGTCCGCCAGCCAATGCATCCATGTCATACCGCCGATGTCGCTGGCTTTGGCGTCGGGGTGTGTCCGGTAATGGTCGATCTGCGCGAGCGTGTTGAGTACGCCGGAAACACCGATCGCCAGTGCGACATCGACGCGTACCCACTCGCGGTAACTCTCCTCTTCGCTCTCGAACTCCGCTTCCATCATGTCCGTAAATGGCACGGCGACGCTCATGATCCGTGCCGCCGTGCTGAGCATCCCTTTCGCAATCGCATGCTGACATTCCCGGCGTTCCGGCGCGGGGTCGAGTAGCTGCAAGTTCGCCACTTTCGACGCGAAATGGCGGACCCGGTCGGTGAATCCATCGCGTAACTGCGTCAGGGTGTTGCCGGTACCTGCCGAGGCGGCGCCCGCCTCGTTGGCGGCGGGGTGGCCGGCGTGGGTTGCCGGGTCGAGGAAGGCGGGATGTGTGCTGAAGCTCAGATTCATAGGACTTCCTTCGGGGGAGGGGTGTTCAGAGGGTGGCGAGCAGTTGCCGGGCCCGGAGGCCGAACTCGGCATGCAGCGGAATGCGGCGGCTGATTTCCGCCACGGCTTGTAAGACACTGCGCGCCAGTTCGACGTCTTGCGTCTTGATCAGGCAACAGGCGGCGACGTAGGCGGGCTCGGGGTCTTCCGAATCGAGCATGGCCGCGGTGATCAGCGGGCTCGCGGCCAGCGCATAGGCCTCCCGTTCATAAAGTGCATAACCCAACAGCTTGAGCGCACCCAGATGCAACGGGCGTTTGCGCAGGAGCGCCGTCAGGTGGGTGGCCGCGCTTTCATGATCGCCAGCGTCATAGCGGGCACAGGCATGCAGGAATGCCGCCCGATCCTCCGGATCGCTGTGGGGGGCTTCTGGTCTCATCTCGATTCCTTTCTGTTGACGTGCCACATCGACTGCGGCACTCGGAATCATCCTAAGTGGCCCTCCCGCCCCGTTCTGTTGCGGCAAGACATTGCTTTGGTTTGCGAGACGAATGTCAGATCGTTTGGGAATCGCTGACCGGTTCTTTATGCGCCGTGACTCGTTCGACGCGACTTTGGCCGGATGCCGGGAACTCGGGTGATGCCTTGCGCCGTGCACCGTACTGGTCCGAAAGCGAGGGATTGGCCCTTGTCATGGCAGCCGAAACCGCGCGACTATGTCCAATTCCAGAAGGAGACACCATGTCCACAGAAGCGCTGTTCCGACAAGACGCCTATCTGCGCCAATGCGAGGCGCGCATCACCCATATCGACGAGAACGGCATCATGCTCGATCGCACGGTGTTCTACCCGCTTGGCGGCGGACAGGCCGGCGATGCGGGCGCATTCGTGCTGGCCGACGGTACGCGCCTCGCGATTGCCGACACCCGCAAATCGAAGCAGGAAGGCGCGACGCCTGACGACGCCGTCCACGTGCCCGCCGAAGGACAGGCCGAGGCGCTTGCCGTTCTGAAGGTCGGTGACGTCGTGCAAGCAGAGATCGATTGGGAGCGGCGTTTTCGTCATATGCGCTTTCACACCGCGTCGCATCTGATGTGCGCCGTGTTGCCGCATCCGGTGGACGGTTGCAGCATCACGCCGGAATACGCGCGGCTCGACTTCGTGACCAACGACCCCATCGAGCGCGAGGCCGTCGAAGCAGGGCTGGCTGCACTGGTCGCAGCGGCGCGAGCGGTGCGTATTGACAGCATCAGCGATGAAGAGATGGCGGCGCGCCCGGAACTGGTGCGCACGATGAGCGTGAAGCCGCCGATGGGGCTCGGCCGCGTGCGTCTGGTGAGCATCGAAGGGATCGATCTTCAGCCTTGCGGCGGCACGCATGTGGCCAACACGGCCGAAATCGGCGCGTTGCGCGTGAGCAAGATCGAGAAGAAGACGTCGCGTACGCGTCGTGTCGTGCTGGCGTTTGCATGAGTCTGGCATCATGCGGGCTTCCCGTCCCAAGATGAGAGGCACCATGTCGAACCACTCCCCCGCAACTGCACCCTCGACGAACGTGACAGGCGACGCGCCGTGGCAGGCAGTCCTCGATTTCTGGTTCGGCACGCCGGACGCTGAGGTCTACGGGCTGGCCCGGCCGGAGTGGTTCCGCAAGTCGGACGCGTTCGATGAGGAAATTCGCACACGTTTCGGTGCAAGCTACGCGCAAGCGCTTGCTGGCGAACTCGATGACTGGGCGAACACGCCATTGGGCGCGTGCGCCCTGATCGTGATGCTCGATCAGTTCTCGCGCAATCTGTTCCGGGGCGAGGCGGGGGCATTTGCCGGTGACGCACGGGCGCTGGCGGTAGCGCGACGGTTGGTGGAGGCGGGCGACGATCAGCGTCTGCCGACGCCGCAACACCGCGTGTTCGTCTATCTGCCGTTCGAGCACGACGAATCGCTCGAGAGTCAGCACGTCTCGCTTGAGTTGTACGAGCAACTCGCCAAGTCACATGGGATGGTCGATAACCTCGATTACGCGCGCCGCCACGCGGTAATCATCGAGCGTTTCGGGCGCTATCCGCATCGGAATGCGGCCTTGGGACGCACATCGACGCCCGAGGAAATCGCGTTTCTGAAGGAGCCGGGTTCGTCGTTCTGACGGCCGGTTGGTGACGATTTGTGACGGTGGGTGGCAGGCGAGCGGCTATTGCCGTGCTGCCGCCACCGCCTTGCGCTGCTGATGCCAGCGGATCGCAAAGAAGCCGATGATGTAAGCCAGCGCGGCGCTCACGCAGGCGCTGGTGGCAAGGCCGGTGGCCAGATGCAGCGTTGCCGCGCCGAAATCGAAATTCGTCACCTGCGTCCACAGGCTTTCACTGGCGCGTGTAGCGGCCGCAACGCTCGCCTCGATCTCTTCCCGGGGCGACCATTCCAGCATCCAACGCCCCAGACGGTGCGCCCCCAGATACACGAACGGCACCGTCAACGGGTTGGTAATGAACGTGCCCGCCGCGGCGATGAACAAATTGCCGCGCAGGAATGCCGCCGCCAGCAGCGCCACGAGAATCTGTCCCACCGGGAACAGAATGCCGAAGAACACCCCGCACGCCAGCCCGATCGCCACACCGCGCGGAGTCGCTTTCCACAAGCTGCGACGCAGCAACAGACCCGCATGCGGGCGCAGCCAGCGAGAGCGCAAGAGCCGCATCGGGCGAAGCATCTTTAACATCATGGGTAGGTCGCTCGTCGAGGAAGGGAAACCCGGGCGGGCACGGGGCAACTGATGTCTGAGTTGTGTGCGTCACAAGAGTTCAACGGCAAGCCCGGCATGGGCGAACGCTTGCAGCAACGGCGCCAAGCGAAGTGTGGGGACGCGTGGGAAGGTGAGGCGAGGATAATCCCGCGCGGCCATCACACTGACCGCGCGGCAGGGTGCTGAGCCCTTAGATTTGCGTGCGCTGGTCCGACCAGCGATTGATTTGCGACGGCTTGAAGTGGCGCACGGTTTCGAGCAACGCTTCGGGCGATGCCGCCACCTGCAACTGATCGAGTTGCGGGCCCTTGAGGAATTGCTCGGTGACCATCGACTTCAGGAACACGAGCAGCGGATCGTAATACTGCTCGACGTTCAGCAGGCCGATCGGCTTGGCGTGGTAACCGATCTGCAACCACGTGAACACTTCGAACAGCTCTTCGCACGTGCCGATACCGCCCGGCATGGCGATGAACGCGTCCGACAGATCGGCCATCATCTGCTTGCGCTGGTGCATGTTCTCGACCACATGCAATTCGGTCAGCCCGGTATGGCCGACTTCCTTCTCCATCAACGCTTTCGGAATAATGCCGATGACCTGACCGCCATGCGCGAGCACGGCATCCGCAATGATGCCCATCAGGCCGACTTTGCCTCCGCCGTACACGAGCCGGATACCGGCTTCGGCCATATGACGGCCCAGCTCACGTGCCGCTTCGGCATAGGCCGGGCGCACGCCGGTCGCGGCGCCGCAATAAATACAAATGGATTTGACTTCCGGGGTCATGCCTTACTGCACTCCTTTGGACGATGATTCGTGAGCCATCCGGTCGTACATCGCGCGTGAGCTGCCTTTCAGATACGGCGCCATTTGCGAGAGGATGTGATAGCTCGCCTGATGCAGGCCCGCGCCGATCTCCTCCGGATCGTTGTACTTACGCGGATTCATCACGAATTGATAAGACAACCAGTACGTGGAGAGCACCACCATGTTGGTGGTGACCACTTCGATCTGCTCCGACGTGATTTCCATTTCGCCGTCGGCGACGAGCATGTCGCACATCTCGCGCGCGAAGCGCTTCTTGTGGCCGACGATCTGTTTGAAGTGCGTCTCGAGCGTACGGTTACGGGCGAGCAGATCGTTCAGATCGCGGTACAGGAAGCGGAAGCGCCACAGAAACTCGGACATGTATTGCAGATACGTCCAGACTTCATCGAGCGTCGGTTTGTGATCGTCGGGCAGCCGCAGTCGCCGTTCGATTTCCTGCTCGAACTGCGCAAAGATGCTGTTGATGATGTCGTCTTTGTTGCGGAAGTGATAGTACAGATTGCCGGGGCTGATTTTCATCTCCTCGGCAATCGTGGTGGTCGTAACGTTGGGTTCGCCGATTTCGTTGAAGAGTCGAAGCGACACTTCAAGAATTCGTTCGCGGGTTCGGCGTGGCGGCTTTGCTTCCATGTCTGTCGGCCCCGGTTGGCGGCAAGCTCGGCGAAGGAGTTTCTCCGCTTGCGTTTATGAAATAAGTATCACTTGGTACGGCGCCGATTATACCCGGCAGCGGGGCGCTGCCAAGCGTGGGAAGGTGCGCCGTGAGCGATCTTAGAAAAACGCGGAGCGAACGAGTTCGACGATGACGGGGCCAGCCAGAGACGCCCAGGTGAGCAAGCACAGGCCGAGTGCAATGAGCACGGCGGCGCTGCCGAAATCCTTGGCACGTTTGGAGAGTTCGTGCCGTTCAAGGGAAATACGGTCAATGGCCGCTTCGATGCTCGAATTGACCAGCTCGATGATCAGCACGAGCAGGATCGATCCGATGAGCAGTACGCGCTCGACGGCGGTGACCGGCAGGAAGATCGCGGCCGGCAGCAAGATGGCGGCAAGCGCCAGCTCCTGCCGGAAAGCGCTCTCTTCGAACACGGCAAACTTGAATCCGGACAAGGAGTACTTCAATGCACGCCAGGCGCGCATGACGCCCCGGTTGCCCTTGTACGGATTCGGCGTTTTGTCGCGTGGCGGCGGATGGTCGATGAACAAGCGTCAGGTTCCTCGCCGCAACGGGCTTGAGAGGGAGATCAGAGGGCAGGCGCGAGCGATGACGACTCGGGCGTGCGCGGGTGCAGGTGCGAAACAAACTCTTCTGAGGCAGCCTGCCACGAGAAACGTTCCGCCCATGCCCGTGCACTTTCGCGCGAGACCTTGAGCGCATCGAGACACGCTTCGCGCAGGTCTTCACGCAGGGCCCCCGCATCGCCTTCCGGGCACCCGTGCATCACGTCGATGGGGCCGGTGACCGGGTACGCCGCCACGGGCAGGCCGCAGGCCATCGCTTCGAGCAGCACCAGTCCGAACGTGTCGGTGCGGCTCGGGAAGACGAACACGTCGGCCGACGCGTACACCTTCGCAAGCTCGGGCTGCGAGAGCATGCCGAGATAATTCACATCGGGATAACGCGAGCGAAGCTCCGCCAGTTGCGGCCCTTCACCGGCGACCCATTTCGAGCCCGGCAGGTCAAGCTTCAGAAATGCCTCAATGTTCTTCTCCACGGCAACGCGTCCTACGTAGAGGAAGATCGGATGGGCTGAATTTAACACATGCGATTCCTGCGGGCGGAAGATGTCGAGATCGACGCCGCGGGTCCACAGCACCACGTTGTTGAAGCCGTTGGCTTCGAGATCGCGCTTGACCACGGGCGTGGGCGCCATCACGGCGCGCGATGGCTTGTGGAACCAACGCAGAAAGCGGTACGTGGTGGCCAGCGGCAGGCCGAAACGCGCCTGCACGTACTCGGGGAAACGCGTGTGATACGCCGTGGTGAACGGAAAATCGTTGCGCTTGGCCCATTTGCGCGCGGCCATGCCGAGCGGGCCTTCCGTGGCGATGTGCAGCGCATCGGGCGCGAACTCTTCGATGCGGCGTTTCACCTGCCCCCCGACGAAAAAGGCCAGTCGAATCTCGGGGTAGGTGGGGCACGGCACCGTGCGGAATTCCTGCGGCGTGAGCAGCTCGACGCGATGGCCGGCGGCCTCCAGTTGAGCGCGCGTGTTCTTCAGCGTGCGAACCACACCGTTAATCTGCGGATCCCAGGCGTCGGTGACGATCATGATTTTCATCGGGCGCTCCTTCGCGCACATGGCGCGAGTCATAGGTGAAGTCATCGGGGTCAGCACTGACGCGTTGGTGCACGTAGGCAATTACGCGCTTATGCACCTACGCACCTAAGCACTTAAGCACTTAAGCGCTGACCGGCGTGCTCTTGGCAGTGGCGGGAACGCCACGTTTTTGCGTCCAGTAGATGATGCGTAACTCGCCTTCGGTGGTTTCGACCAGCGCCGAAAGGCTCTCGACCCAGTCGCCGTCGTTGCAGTACAGCAGGCCGTCGATCTCGCGAATCTCCGGTTTATGAATATGGCCGCACACCACGCCGTCGCAACCGCGGCGGCGCGCTTCGTCGGCCATGACGTTCTCGAACGCCGAGATGAAGTTCACGGCGTTCTTCACCTGATGCTTCAAATACTGCGAGAGCGACCAGTACGGGAAACCGAAGCGCGTGCGCACTCGGTTGAACCAGCGGTTGAGCAGCAGCGTGAGCGTGTAGAGCGAGTCGCCCAGATACGCGAGCCACTTGGCGTGCTGAATCACACCGTCGAACAGGTCGCCGTGCGTGATCCAGAGGCGCTTTCCCGTGAGCGTGGTGTGGAAGGCTTCGTCGCGCACCGCGATGTCTCCGAACGCGAGGCCGCAGAACTGCCGCGCCGCTTCGTCGTGATTGCCCGGCACATAAATCACCTGCGTACCCTTGCGCGCCCGGCGCAGCATCTTCTGCACGACGTCGTTGTGCGCTTGCGGCCAGTGCCAGCCCTTGCGCAGGTGCCACCCGTCGATGATGTCGCCCACGAGATAGAGGTAGTCCGACTCGTGATGGCGCAGAAAGTCGAGCAGGTACTCCGCCTGACAGCCCTGCGTGCCCAGATGGATGTCCGAGAGCCAGATGGTGCGATAGCGCGTGATGCCTTCGGGCGGCGGATCGAGCGGATCGGGGGTGTCGGGCGGCAGATCGATCGTGGAGGGCGGGGCGGCGGGGGGCGTAGCGGGCGGGGCGGTGGGGCGTCCCGGTGGGGCGTCGGCGAAGCGTCCGGCGCGAGCCGCAGGGGGAGTGATCGGCAGCTCAAAGGTGGGTGTCGTCGTCATAGCGGCTCGCACGTCGCGTTGAACATGCGAGCATTACGCCGTGCCTTCGTGAAGGCACGATGACAGTCACGGACGTGTCTTGAATGTGTCTTGAACCGTGGCGGCGATGCGACAGCGTCACGCCCCGTGGCGTAAGCCTTGCGCGACACGTTCGAGGGTTTCCAGAACCAGCGCCCGCGCCCGCGGATGCGTGCCGAGGGACACATGGCCGAGCCCGTCGAGTGCGATATTGCGCGCGCCCGGTAGTACGGAAGTGCGCACGGGATACACGACATTGTCGTGATACGTGTAAATCGACGTGATGCGTGTGCGCTCCGCGTCGCTTTCGCCGTTCGCAAGGGCCACCAGCCATTCGCTGCCGAGGCCCATCTGGTGCACGTTGCGCCCGATGCCGTGACGCGCGTGCAGCGTGCCGAAATGCGGCGAGCCGAGCGTGACGGTATGGATGACGGGCAGCGTCGGAAAGCGGCGCAGGCAGGCGCGCGCGGCAATACCGCCCATGCTGTGCCCGATCAGCACAACCGGCAGGCGGGTGCGTTCGGCCAAGGCTTGGGTGGCGTTGGCGATGGTCTCGGCGTACGCGTCGATATCGCCGAACATCGGCCCGAGATTGATCGCGTCGTTGTGATATCCCGCGTCGGCCAGATGGTGCGAAAAGCGCAGCCAGAACGCGCGATTGCAGCCGTAGCCGTGCAGTAGCAGCACGGCCACCGGACGCGCCGGGCCGGTGGGCGCCGCCGTGGGTGCGGTGCTGCGCCAAGGCTGGTAGACATCGAGCAGCAGGATCGAGGCCGCACACTCATAGGCCCAGATAGCGATGTTCGTGCCGCCGCTGGTGCGCCGTTCGGGGGTGGGGTCGGCATTGGCCGCCATGGTGAAGCCGGCGGCGAGCCCGACGGCGTGCGACACCGGCAGCCAGAGCAGCGTCCACAGCAATGTGGTCCACGGGCTGTGCCACGTGGCCCATGTGGCGGCGGCGACGACGAGCGAGAGCAGAATCTCGACGCCGCCGAAGATGACGTGCGGGCGCGATGCGCGAGAGGGGCGGACTGCCGCAGCGGTACCGGGCTGAGCGGGCGTGCCCGGGGTGTCGGGGTTGTCGGGGGTGCCCGGGGTGCCGGGGTCGCGCGGTGGACTCATTTGCCCAGTACGCTCACGAGGCGCGTGCCCGCGAGGCGGTCGTGCACGAACTGGTGATCGGGCATGACGCGCATGGCGAGTGCCCAGATCACGATCCAGCCACTGAGCAGCGCAACGCTGTTCCACCCGGTCAGCCCCAGCGTCCAGTCGAGCGCCATCGCCGGCAAGACCCAGAGCCACGCGAGCACGTAGCGTGCAATGGCGCGGCCGAAGCCGAGTGGCTGACCATGCGCATCGACCACGCGAATCTTCCACGTCTTCATGGCGAGCGTCTGCCCGCCATGCGTCCAGAACCATACGAAGTAAGCCCCCAGCACGAGGAACAACCACGCCTGCATCGCATGGCGATACATCAGCCCGCTGTGCTGCTGGGTCAGTGCGCTGAACAGGTAGCCGGCGAGAAACAGCACGCCGAAGAGCAGCAGCGACTCGTAGACCATCGACAACAGGCGTCGGCGCAGCGTCGGCACGGCGTAGCTGCCGCCATCGGGCGCGGACGTGGCGGCCCCGGAGCGTGACTGGGCCGCGGCGAGTGGGGCGGATGCGCCGTGTGATGCGGTTGATGCGGTTGAGGCGGACGAAGGATCGCGAGTGGTGGCGGAGTCGGTCATCGCAGCGTGGTCTGAGGTCTTATTGTCGGGGGCGCTCAGGTGCACCGGTCAAGGCGCGCCCGCGCCGGGCAATGCGTCGCCCATTATGCGGAAGATTGCGGCGATGGGCCAGCCAGTCGGCCGGTCCAGCGATGTCGCGGGGCGCCCCAATGCAAAACGGCCGCCCGGAGGCGGCCGTCTGGCGACGCGTTGGCAAGGCCACGCGATCAATTGTGGTGGTACAGATCCGAGTTGAAGACGGCGTCGCCGCGATCGTTGACCGAATTGCCGTTGGCGGTCGCTGCGCTGGCCGCGGCGGCGGTGCCACCTGCTGCGGCCGCCGAAGCGCTCTGGCCCGTGGCGGGTGCGGCAGCGGGAGCGGATGCGCCACCCGGTGCGGGCGCCGGGGACGGTACCGGCAGGGCGCCGTTCTTGCCCGCGGTGCCTGCATCCTTGCGGTGCACGGCCGAGTACGGATTCTTCACGCCCGTGCGGCCCGACGGCGGCGCGCTTACCACGTTGGGACGGTTGGACTGCTTCTTGTCGTCCGCGGCCAGACGCTTCTTCTGATCGTCGGTGAGTTGCTGATATTGCTGCCAGACCTGCGCCTTACGGTCCGGTGGCAAGGTCTTGGCGTTCTGATAGCTTTCGCGCGCCAGCTGGCGCTGCTCGGGCGTCAGGCGAACCCAGTCGGCCATGCGGTCGTGCAGGCGCTTGCGGCCTTCGGGCGAAAGCGTATCGAAGCGTTTGGCGATCTCGACCCACTTCTCGCGCTGGCGCTCGCTCATGCGATTCCAGTCCTGTGCGAGCGGCGACAGGGCTTCGCGTTGCGCGGGGGTGAGTTTGGCCCAATAGCCACCGGGCGAGGGCAGCGCGGCTGCCGGGGTGCTGGCAGTGGCGCCGGAGAGGCTGCCCACGGCGACACTGGCGACACCGGGCGCGCCCGCCGCTGCCGATGCGCCTGAGGCGCCGGTAGCGGCGATGACCGGCGGTGCGTCGGAGATCGGCTCGGGGGCTTGCGAGCGGCGCAGCGCTGCCGTGCCGGCGAGCGCGGCCACGATAAGCGCGGCGACCAGAAAAAGTACGTTGCGTCGCGTCACAGGGCGGTCTTGGAGGGTGGGACTACTGGGCACGCTTCAGATAGGCGTTGAAACCGTGATCGGCATAAGCCGACAGCGGCAGTTCGTCGCTAAGTACTGCGGCATCGATGTCCGCGAGGTCCTGAATGTGTTGCTGATGTTCCCAGTAGGCGATACCCGCCAGACCGACCACCAAGGCGGCGAGCGGCCAGAGCAAGCCCAGACGGCCCAATTTGTCGAATGCGCGGCGCGGCCCGCCGATTTCCGGCGTACCTCCCACGGCACCGACACCTGCGAGCACCAGCGCCGGTTGCACAACGGCCACCGGTTCGGGTTTCTTGCGCGCAAGCGCCTCCTGGCGTGCAGCCGCCAACCGGGCCGCAATATTCGGCGACGGTGCGTCGGACGCTTCGTCAAGCAGCAGTCGCACGCGATGTGCGAAGCGAATTTCCCTCGTTTCCAGATCGTGACTCATAACCTGATCCCTTTTGCCTTCAACGCTGCCGCCAGCGCGTGAGTCGCGCGTGAGCAGTGCGTCTTGACGCTGCCTTCCGAGCACCCCATCGTGGCAGCGGTCTCGGCAACGTCCATGTCCTCCCAGTAACGCATGAGGAAGGCTTCTCGTTGACGTGCAGGTAGCTTCTGTATCTCGGATTCAATAATGGAGAGGATTTCCGCGCGTGAAACCTGGTCCTCGCTGCTCTCGGTCTGTACTGACCCATCCTGCGATAGCAAGGTTTCCAGCGGATCGTAATCGTCGCGGTCGTCGTCACTGGCGCCGCCAAGATTCGAGAATAGCGTCACCCAGGTGTTGCGCACCTTTTGACGCCGGAAATAGTCGTGAATCGTGTTTTGCAGAATGCGCGTGAAGAGCAGCGGCAGATCGGCCGGCGGCTTGTCGCCGTACTTCTCGGCGAGGCGGATCATCGCATCCTGAACGATATCGAGGGCGGCCTCGTCGTCGCGAACGGCATAGACGGCCTGCTTGAAGGCGCGCCGTTCGATGCCCGCGAGAAAATCCGCCAGTTCCTTGTCAGATGCCATCCGGTGGGGTGCACGCAGCGTTGCCCGCTGCGCCTTTGAAATGCCGTGTAAGCGTAAAGATTACGTAAAGATCGCGTAGTCGGTGCGGATGCTACCAAAAACGCGCGCCTATGTAACCGCTTTTCACCGCGTGTGCTTCATTGCCACACGTAATGATCAGAAAGGCTTCCTATCGTGTAAGGATTGTGCACCAGCATGGGGCGCAATAGCGCATCGTGTGGGAATGTTGCGAAGCTGACTTCGCAATCATGCTGCAAATGCATAAACCTGCTTGACCATTTTGCTGCAAACCAGTAAATTTGCCAGTTCGCAATATCTGTGATTGTCTCAATATCGGCACGCTTAAAAGGTGTGTCCATCATTCAGACGCGCAGCTTGAGCCCGGACCATAAGTTCGCGGGGAGAGCACCCGATCAAAATTTTTGCCGAAACTTTGAAAGGTCGACAATGAACATGCCAAGCGCGGAATTCTCCGAGGCGGAAGCAACTCGCCATCAAAACACTTCCGAAGACATGATTGGCGCCGAGATTCTCGTGCGCTCGCTTCAGGAAGAGGGTGTCGAACATCTGTGGGGTTACCCCGGTGGTTCGGTGCTCTACATCTACGACGAACTCTACAAGCAGGACAAGATCCAGCACATTCTGGTTCGCCATGAGCAAGCTGCCGTGCATGCGGCCGACGCTTATTCGCGTTCCACCGACAAAGTCGGCGTGTGCCTCGTGACGTCTGGCCCCGGCGTGACCAATGCGGTCACCGGTATTGCCACGGCGTACATGGATTCGATCCCGCTCGTGATCATTACCGGGCAGGTGCCCACGGCCGCCATCGGTCTGGACGCCTTTCAGGAATGCGACACGGTCGGTATTACCCGTCCGTGCGTCAAGCACAACTTCCTCGTGAAGGACGTGCGCGACCTCGCCGCCACCATCAAGAAAGCCTTCTATATCGCCAAGACCGGCCGTCCCGGCCCGGTGCTGATCGATATTCCGAAGGACGTGTCGAAGGCACGCTGCCGCTTCGAGTATCCGAAGTCGGTGTCGCTGCGCTCGTACAACCCGGTCACGAAGGGTCACTCGGGCCAGATCCGCAAGGCGATGAGCCTGCTGCTCTCGGCCAAGCGTCCCTATATCTATACCGGCGGCGGCATCATTCTGGCCGATGCATCGAAGGAACTGAACCAGTTCTGCGACCTGCTCGGCTACCCGGTGACCAACACGCTCATGGGCCTTGGCGGGTATCGCGCAAGCGATCCCAAGTTCCTCGGCATGCTGGGTATGCACGGCACGTACGAAGCCAACATGGCCATGCAGCACTGCGACGTGCTCATCGCCATCGGTGCGCGCTTCGACGACCGCGTGATCGGTAACCCGGAACACTTCACCTCGACGGCACGCAAGATCATTCACATCGATATCGACCCGTCGTCGATTTCGAAGCGGGTGAAGGTCGACATCCCGATCGTCGGCGACGTGAAGGAAGTGCTGCGCGAAATGATCGAAAACCTGCAAACGGCCGAACATGGCCCGGACACCGGGGCCTTGGCCGACTGGTGGAAGCAGATCGAGGAGTGGCGCTCGCGCGACTGCCTCGCGTTCGATCGCGAGAGCGAAATCATCAAGCCGCAGCATGTGGTCGAAACCTACTGGAAGCTCACCGAAGGCGACGCCTTCGTGTGCTCGGACGTGGGTCAGCACCAGATGTGGGCCGCGCAGTACTACCGGTTCAACAAGCCGCGCCGCTGGATCAACTCCGGTGGTCTGGGCACGATGGGCTTCGGCCTGCCGGCCGCCATGGGCGTGAAGATGGCCCATCCGGATGCCGAAGTCGCCTGTATTACCGGCGAAGGCTCGATCCAGATGTGCATTCAGGAGCTCTCGACGTGCCTGCAATACCGCACGCCGATCAAGATCCTGTCGCTCAACAACCGCTATCTGGGCATGGTTCGTCAGTGGCAGCAGATCGAATACAGCAAGCGTTATTCCAGTTCGTACATGGATGCGCTGCCTGACTTCGTGAAGCTCGCCGAGGCCTACGGTCACGTGGGCATGCGCATCGAGAAGTCGTCGGACGTCGAGCCGGCACTGCGCGAAGCGTTGCGCCTGAAGGACCGCACGGTATTCATGGATTTCCAAACGGATCCCACCGAGAACGTCTGGCCGATGGTTCAGGCCGGCAAGGGCATCAGCGAGATGCTGCTCGGTTCGGAAGATCTGTAACAAGGCGCGTGCGCGCCGCAGTGCGAACGGCCAAGGCCAGTGCACGGGCGCAGCGAACCCACAAAATTGGACAATCCGGGATACACCATGAGGCACATTATTTCTGTTTTGCTCGAGAACGAGCCGGGCGCGCTGTCGCGCGTTGTCGGCCTCTTCTCCGCACGTGGCTACAATATCGAGACCTTGACCGTCGCGCCGACCGAAGATCGTTCGCTCTCGCGTATGACGGTGGTCACGACGGGCTCCGACGATGTCATCGAGCAGATCACCAAACACCTGAACCGGCTGATTGAAGTGGTGAAGGTGGTCGATCTGACCGAAGGCGCACATATCGAGCGTGAGCTGATGCTCATCAAGGTGCGCGCCGTGGGCAAGGAGCGCGAAGAGATGAAGCGGATGTCGGATATTTTCCGCGGCCGCATCATTGACGTAACTGAAAAGACCTACACGATCGAACTCACGGGCAACTCGTCGAAACTCGACGCGTTCATCGAAGGGCTCGATCGCACGGCGATTCTTGAGACGGTGCGTACCGGCGGCTCGGGAATTGGTCGCGGTGAGCGCATCCTGAAGGTCTGACCGGTAACGGCAACGCGGTAAGCGGATTTCGATCCATTCTGATTTCAGTTTAATTTTAGTAATACGGGACAATTTCAAAATGAAAGTTTTCTACGACAAAGACGCCGACCTCTCCCTCATCAAGGGCAAGCAAGTCACGATCATCGGTTACGGCTCGCAAGGCCATGCCCACGCACAGAACCTGAAGGACAGCGGCGTGAACGTGACGGTCGGTCTGCGCAAGAACGGCGCTTCGTGGAACAAGGCGGTCAACGCCGGCCTGAACACGCAAGAAGTGGCAGAAGCCGTGAAGTCGGCCGACATCGTCATGATGCTGCTGCCGGATGAGCAAATCGGCGACGTGTACAAGAACGAAGTGCACGAAAACATCAAGCAAGGCGCCGCGCTGGCCTTCGCACACGGCTTCAACGTTCACTACGGCTGCGTGATCCCGCGCGCTGACCTGGACGTCATCATGATCGCCCCGAAGGCCCCGGGCCACACGGTGCGCTCGACGTACTCGCAAGGTGGCGGCGTGCCGCACCTGATCGCCGTCGCACAAGACAAGTCGGGCGCCGCTCGCGACATCGCTTTGTCGTACGCAGCCGCTAACGGCGGTGGCCGTGCCGGTATCATCGAAACGAACTTCCGCGAAGAAACGGAAACCGACCTGTTCGGCGAACAAGCCGTGCTGTGCGGCGGTACCGTCGAGCTGATCAAGGCCGGTTTCGAAACGCTGGTGGAAGCTGGCTACGCGCCGGAAATGGCGTACTTCGAGTGCCTGCACGAACTCAAGCTGATCGTCGACCTGATCTATGAAGGCGGTATCGCCAACATGAACTACTCGATCTCGAACAACGCCGAGTACGGCGAGTACGTCACCGGCCCGCGCGTCGTGACGGAAGAGACGAAGAAGGCGATGAAGCAGTGCCTGACGGACATCCAGACCGGCGAATACGCCAAGTCGTTCATTCTGGAAAACAAGGCTGGCGCCCCGACCCTGATCTCGCGTCGCCGTATCACGGCCGAGCACCAGATCGAGCAAGTTGGCGGCAAGCTGCGCGCAATGATGCCGTGGATCGCCAAGAACAAGCTGGTCGACCAGTCGAAGAACTAAGCACGAACCACGACGTAACGGTTCAAGCAGTATCAGCCGTCCGCCGTGCCGTGGCCTCCGCCGCGGCCCGGCGGGCGGTTTTTTTTGTGACGCGAGCGTGTCAGATGGCGAAAAAGTGTCGTCTCGTCCCGCGCATTGCTACAATGCCGCCACGCCACGGTTTGGCCCAAAGCAGGCCGACCCGCTCACTCAACCGTTTTCCCAAGGACGCGAGTCAATCGCATGAATTATCCTCACCCGATCATCGCCCGCGAGGGCTGGCCCTTCCTGGGCATCGCCGTCGCCGTCGCGCTTGTCGTGCACTTTCTGGCAGGCGTGTTGTGGGCCGCGCCGTTCTGGGTGATCGCCCTGTTCGTGCTGCAATTCTTCCGCGATCCGCCGCGTCAGGTGCCGCAGCAGGCAGGCGCCGTGCTTTCGCCGGCCGATGGCCGCATCGTCGCCATCGAAACCACGCAGGACCCCTATGCAGGCCGTGAAGCGCTGAAGATCAGCGTGTTCATGAACGTTTTCAACGTTCACTCGAATCGTGCCCCGGTTGACGGCACGGTGACCAAGGTGGAATATTTCCCGGGGCGTTTCTTCAACGCCGATCTCGACAAGGCATCGCTGGAGAACGAGCGCAACGCGCTGGTGATCGACGTGGGCGGTCAGATCGTCACGAGCGTGCAGGTCGCCGGCCTGATCGCGCGCCGCATTCTCTGCTACGTGAAGCCGGGTGAGACGCTCACGCGCGGCCAGCGTTACGGTTTCATCCGTTTCGGTTCGCGTGTCGACGTCTACCTGCCGCTGGGCTCGCGTCCGCGCGTGGCCATCGGCGACAAGGTGTCGGCGACGTCGACGATCCTCGCCGAGCTGTAATCGGCACGGTTTGAACAAGTCGGGCCGCGCAGAGCGACGCTACTTTGTGTGAAATGGGGTGCGTCACCCTGCCGCGGTCTGCAACTGCTTTCGCTTCTCGCGTTCCAATAGCGGTGATCCGTCGCGGAATAGGGTGAACAGGCCCTTGTCCGCAGCCTTTAGCATCGTCAAGGAGGTTCAGATGCCGGAAAACCATCGCGGCCGCTTGCGCAACAATGTCAGACACCTTTCGCCGTTTGGCCGTCATAAAAACCCTTCCGCGGACGCATCGATGAACGAAGACCACGACCATTCCGTGGACGAAGAGCTGCCGGTACGCCCGCGCAGCCGCGGCATTTATCTGCTGCCGAACGCCTTTACGACGGCGGCGCTGTTCTGTGGCTTCTTTGCCATCGTGCAGGCCATGAACGACCGGTTCGAACAGGCCGCCATCGCCATCTTTTTCGCCATGGTGCTCGATGGCATGGACGGGCGCGTGGCCCGCATGACCAACACCCAGAGCGCATTTGGCGAGCAATACGATTCGCTTTCCGACATGACATCGTTCGGCGTGGCGCCGGCGCTGGTCATGTACGAATGGATTCTCCACGAGATCGGCAAGTGGGGCTGGCTGGCCGCTTTCGTCTATGTGGCCGGTGCGGCGCTGCGGCTGGCGCGCTTTAACGCGAACATCGGCGTGGTCGACAAGCGCTTCTTCCAAGGGTTGGCCAGTCCGGCGGCGGCGGCGCTCATCGCCGGGTTCGTCTGGATCACGATCGACAACAAACTGCCCGTGAACGTGTTCTGGATGCCTTGGGTGGCGTTCGGTCTGACGATCTACGCGGGGATGTCGATGGTCTCGAACGCGCCGTTCTATAGCGGCAAGGCGCTCGATGTGCGTCAGCGCGTGTCGTTCGGCGTGGTGCTGCTGTTCATGGTCGGCTTCATTCTGGTGTCGTCCGACCCGCCGCTGGTGCTGTTCGGCATGTTCTGCCTGTACAGCATTTCGGGCTACGTGCTGTGGGTCATCCGCTTCGTGAAGGGCCGCCGCCAGCGGATCTTCGGTGAGGTGGACGAGTAAGCAGCGGGTTCAATGACAAGGGGCGTCCAGTGACGCCCCTTGTCACATCTGCCTGTCAGTATTGTCAGGTGAACCTACGCGGCGATGCTGTAGTCTAGTGAACTGTTGTCTTGCGAACGCAGGCTCCGAAGTACCCCCTCGGCGCGGACACCTCCCGGCCAGTCTTGGCCGGGCCCGGTTTCGGCGCCGTTTCCGTAGTTCTACGTGACGAAGGAGAAATCATGGGCATTCTGGACTTCGTGAAAGAAGCAGGTCAGGCACTGTTGGGCAACAAGGCGCAAGCCGCCGAGCCGCCCCCGCCGGGCCCCGATGCGGACGCCGCCAACCGGACGGCCGCCGAGGCCATCGAGAACTACATCAAGACGCAGAACCTTGACGCCACGGGGCTGACGGTGACCTTCGACGGCGCATCGCGCACCGTGACGGTCTTCGGCGTAGCGGCCGATCAGGCGACCAAGGAAAAGATTCTGCTTTGCTGCGGCAACGTGCAGGGCGTGGCCAAGGTCGACGACAAGATGTCGGTGTCGACGGCCTCTGCCGAGGCGACGTATCACACCGTCGAGAAGGGCGACACGCTGTCGGCCATCTCGAAGAAGGTCTACGGCGACGCCAACAAGTACAACGCCATCTTCGAGGCGAACAAGCCGATGCTCTCCAGCCCGGACAAGATCTATCCGGGGCAGGTGCTGCGCATTCCACCGGCCTGACACGGTGGTATTCCTCTCCTGTTGAGAGAAAACGGCCCGGCAATTGTGAATTGACCGGGCCGTTTTTTTGGGCAATGATTTCGCACCGCTATCGCCACGCAGCCCGCCGTCTCCCGACCGGCCCCGCCCGCGCGCGCCGCTTGCCACCCGGGCAAGCGTGACGACAAGACGCCAAGAACACACCAAACCCTACGAGATCCCCACAGGAGTAAGTCATGGCTGACAAGCTGATCATTTTCGACACGACCTTGCGCGACGGCGAACAGTCGCCCGGCGCCTCGATGACGCGCGACGAGAAAATTCGTATCGCCCGTCAACTGGAGCGTCTGCGCGTGGACGTCATCGAAGCTGGCTTCGCGGCCAGCTCGAACGGCGACTTCGAGTCGATCAAGGCGATCGCCGGTATCGTCAAGGACAGCACGGTGTGCTCGCTGGCGCGCGCCAACGACCGTGACATCGCCCGTGCCGCCGAGGCGCTCAAGGGGGCCAACTCCTCGCGTATTCACACGTTCATCGCCACTTCCCCGCTGCACATGGAGAAGAAGCTGCGCATGACGCCCGATCAGGTGTTCGAACAGGCCAAGCTCGCCGTGCGCTTTGCGCGTCAGTTCACCGACAACATCGAATTCTCGCCGGAAGACGGCAGCCGCTCGGATCTGGACTTCCTTTGCCGCGTGCTCGAAGCCGTGATCGACGAAGGCGCCACGACCATCAACGTGGCCGACACGGTCGGCTACGGCGTGCCGGAACTCTACGGTCAGCTCGTGCGTACGTTGCGTGAGCGCGTGCCGAACTCGGACAAGGCTGTCTGGTCGGTGCACTGCCACAACGACTTGGGCATGGCCGTGGCGAACTCGCTGGCAGGCGTGCAGTTGGGCGGCGCGCGTCAGATCGAGTGCACGATCAACGGTCTGGGCGAGCGCGCGGGCAATACGTCGCTCGAAGAAGTGGTCATGGCGCTCAAGACGCGCAAGGACTACTTCGGTCTGGAACTGGGCATCGACACGACGCAGATCGTGCCGGCGTCGAAGCTGGTGTCGCAGATCACCGGTTTCAACGTGCAGCCGAACAAGGCCGTGGTCGGCGCCAACGCGTTTGCACACGCGTCGGGCATCCATCAGGACGGCGTGCTCAAGGCGCGCGACACCTACGAAATCATGCGCGCGGAAGATGTGGGCTGGACTGCGAACAAGATCGTGCTGGGCAAGCTCTCGGGCCGTAATGCGTTTAAGCAGCGCTTGCAGGAACTGGGCATCGAGATGGAGTCGGAGCAGGACGTGAACGCCGCGTTTGCCCGCTTCAAGGAACTGGCCGATCAGAAGTCGGAAATCTTCGACGAAGACATTCTGGCCATCGTCTCGAACGAAGCGCAGGCGGAGGGCGGCGAGCACTTCTATCTGGTGTCGATGGCGCAGCACTCTGAGACCGGCGAGCGCCCGAGCGCGCGCGTGGTGTTCACGGCGCAGGGCAAGGAACTGGTGGGCGAGTCCGAAGGTAACGGGCCGGTCGATGCCGTGCTCAATGCCATTGAATCGCAGGTGCAGAGCGGTGCCGAGCAACTGCTGTACTCGGTCAACGCAATCACCACGGGCACGCAGTCGCAAGGCGAAGTGACCGTGCGTCTGTCGAAGGGCGGCCGTATCGTGAACGGCGTCGGTACCGATCCGGATATCGTGGCTGCGTCCGCCAAGGCTTACCTGTCGGCGCTCAACAAGCTGTATTCGAAGGCCGAGAAGCTCAACCCGCAACTCACGCCGTAATGTTGCCGGTGAGCGGGTAAGGGAGGCCGCGGTGCAATGACAGGCTTGATGGGCTGTCGTTTCATCCGGCGCCTTGCGCCTCCGGGCCATAGTAAAAGCCGCCGCTTTCGTTGCAACGAGGGCGGCGGCTTTGTCGTCTCTGGCGGCGTGATTCAATTCGCTTGACCCGGCCCTCGGGGCCGCCCCGAACATGGATGCATTCCCAGCCCATGAAGGAGCGATGTATGGTGTCTTCCGATCGAAATCTCACGGCGTCCGAGGCGGCGCAGCAGCTTGGCGTCTCCGGCAAGGCGTTGCGCCTGTACGAGCAGCATGGCTTGCTGGCGCCGGGGCGCACGGCTGCCGGGTATCGCCAGTACGGAGCGAACGACATGGCCCGGGCCGGGGAGATCGTGGCACTGCGCAAACTGGGGCTGAGCGTGGCGCAGGTGAAGGCGGTGCTGGGCGGCGATGCGCAGGCGCTGGCAGGGGCGCTCGAGTTGCACGAGAAGATGCTGCTGCGCGATATGGCGGCACGCGCGCAACAGATCGCCCGGGTGCGTGAACTGCGCGCCGAGCTTCGCGATGGACGGATGCCAGCTGCCGGCGCGCTGGCACAACTGCTGCGCGATCAGCGTCACGATGCGCCGGGCAGGGTGCCGCTGGACGTCGGCTTCGTGCTGCCTTGGCCGTGGGGCGGCGAATGGTTCGAATTGAAGGACTTGCCGGCGATCACGTTTCTCACCGGTCCGTTGGGCAGCGGCAAGACGCGGCTGGCGATGCAACTCGCCGAATCGATACCGGGTGCCACGTTCGTTGGTCTGGATCGAGTTGCACCGGAAGGCGCCCTCGCGTTGGCGCAGGCTTCGGCTGACGAAGCTGCGCGCGTGGCGCGTGTGGAGCGAGCTACCGCATGGATTCTGGAAGAGGGCGGAGAGGCCAGCGCCGATTTGCGTGCGCTGCTGATGGCGCTCGATGTTGACGAGGCCAACGAGAAACACATCTCGACGGTCGTCGTTGTCGACGTGGTGGAGCAGGGGCTGAATCAGGCGACGCAGGAGGCATTGATTCGCTTCCTGCGCCATCGCGCGGGAATGTCGTCGCAGCGGCTCATCTTGATGACGCGCTCGGTACACATCCTCGATCTGTCCGCCGTCGGGCCCAACGAGTTGTTGATACTGTGCCCGGCCAATCACGCGCCGCCATTCAGCGTTGCACCTTATCCCGGCGCGCGCGGCTACGAAGCGCTCGCGTCGTGTCTGGCGCCGGTCGACGTGCGGGCGCGCACGCAGGGCATGATCTCGTGGCGCCCGCCCGCCGTGTGAGGCCGTGCCTCAGAACATGTTGTTGTCGCGCTTCTCGTGCAGCGGATCGGGGCTGATTTGCGTGGTCTTCACCACACCATCCACATCGAAGTAGAAATTCATCATCGAGAACCACACGTCGTCTTGCTTGAAGCGGTACGTCCAGACTTCACGCTTCATCAACGGAAAGGCCGACGTCTCGACCGGCTCGCCGAAATGATGCAGCACGTCGGTCTTGGTCCACTTGTCGACTTCCACCTTGTTGAACTCCTGCGTGGACAGGACCTGCGTGGTTTTCAGCAGGCGGCCTTGGGCATCGAAATCGACGGCAATGGTCTCTTCGCCGAACGGCTTGGTCGGGTAGAGCCAGCGGGTAACGCCGGGGGCGAGCGGGTAGACCTCCTTCGGCTTGCCGAGCTGGGCCTGAACGTCGGCTTGCGACAGATTGGGCGGCAACGTCTGCCATGCCGGGGTGTAGCAGGCGGTGAGCGACAGGGCCAGCGCGGTGGTTGCGACGGTTGCGCACACTCTGGAAATCAGGGTCATGAATAGCCTCGCATTGACGCGGAATTACCGCACAGCGGCATGCCGTTAGCATACCGCCGTGTGACGTATCGTGGGGTGCCTCGGCTTGCCGGGTGCGGACCGGGCAGTTATGATTCGCGCCGAGAGAGTTACTGGGGCCTCGATGAAACTTCACGTCTTGCTGGCGCGCTTGTTGCCGTGCCTATGCGCTGTCGGCCTTCTGGCTGCCACCGGACTGGCGCACGCTGCGCCGCCGATCCGTCTCGCGCTCATCGAGGGCATGAGCGGGCCGTTCGGCAATGCGGGCGCGATGGTCGAGCGCAATCTGCGCTTCGCGATTGAGCGCGTGAACGCCCGTGGCGGCGTGAAATTGCGCGATGGCGCGCATCCGCTCGAACTTACCGTTTTCGATAGCAAAGGCGCGGTCGAAGACAGTCTGGTGCAGCTCAAGGCGGCCGGCGATCTGGGCATTCCCTTCGTCTTGCAGGGCAACAGCTCGGCGGTGGCCTCGGCACTGATCGACGCGATCAACAAGCGCAACGCCCGCGAGCCGGGCCAGCGCATGCTGTTCTTCAACTACTCGGCGGTCGATACCGCGCTCACCAACGAGCAATGCAGCTTCTGGCATTTCGCCTTCGACGCGAATGCCGCCATGCGCATGCAGGCGCTGACCGAGGCGATCAAGGAAGATCCGAGCATCCAGAAGGTTTATCTGCTCAATCAGGATTACAGCTTTGGCCGGCAGGTCGCCGGGCTGGCGCGCCAGATGATCGGGGCGAAGCGCCCCGACGTGCAGATTGTGGGTGAGCAGTTCAGTCCGGTAGGCCGCGTGAAGGATTTCACGCCGTACCTCGCGCGCATTCGCGCGGCGGGTGCCGATACGGTGGTGACCGGTAGCTGGGGCAACGACCTCACGCTGTTGGTCAAAGCCGCGCGCGAGCAGGGCATGGAACTGAAGTTCTACACGTTCTACGGCAACGCACTGGGCGCGCCTGCGGCGCTCGGTGACGCCGGGGTCGGGCGTGTGTATGCCGTGGCCGAGTGGCACCCCAATGTCGGTGGCGAGGCCTCAGATGCGTTCTACAAGGCGTTTCGTGCCCGCTATCCGGAGGCGCGCGACGACTACCCGCTGCTTCGTATGAGTGTGATGGTCGACATGATCGCGTCCGCGCTCGAGCAGGCGGGCACCACCGATGTGACGACCGTGGGCCGCGCGCTGGAGAATCGCCGGATTCGCGAGGCACCCGCCGACGCGTGGATGCGCCCGAACGATCACCAGATGATCGAGCCGCTGTATGTCTCGGTCATGCGCCGTGCCGGGGAACCGGGCGTGAAGTTCGACAACGAGGGCTCGGGCTACGGTTTCAAGACGGTGATGGAATTGCCGGCCAGCAAAGTCGCGCTGCCCAGCACCTGCCGGATGGCACGCCAGCGTTGATTGGTGCAATTTTCGCGACAATCGGCCGATTTTGGGCTGATTGTCCGAAGGATTTCCGGATTTTTCGCACCGAAATCTAGGCGTCAGGCCCGCCCGCTGGGGCGGGGGACGGAAAATTGTGGCGGCCTGATGGCAATTCCCGTATAATCGCGCACTTGCAGTTTTTGTTTATGCGCGGCGATGTCGCGCATGTTTTTGTAAGTTCACGGCACGGCCATTCTTCCGTGACCGCTTGTATCCAAGGAAAGCAAATGTCGAACGCAGAAATCAAGAAGTCGGACGTCGTGGCGCAATACGCCCGCACGGCCAATGACACCGGTTCCCCCGAAGTGCAAGTTGCGCTGCTGACCACGCGCATCAACGAACTGACGCCGCACTTCAAGGCTCACATGAAGGATCACCACAGCCGCCGCGGTCTGCTGCGCATGGTGAGCCGTCGTCGTAAGCTGCTCGATTACCTCAAGGGCAAGGATGCAGACCGCTACCGCGCCCTGATCGAGAAGCTGGGCCTGCGTAAGTAAGCGATTACGATTACGACGAGATGCCTGTATCAGCGTGCTGATGCAGGCATTTTGTTTTTGGGCGACGCCAGACGAGCATCATTTTGATGTTTTTTTGGTGGCCAGCCCGGTCCTCGCACCGGGTTTCCGAGTTACGGGGCCTCGTCGGCAAGCAGGGCTTGTGTCATTCCAGGGTCGCATCAGAGAGCAGCACGGCAACGCGCCGAGCAACGCTGGAATGGCATAACACTCCCCCCTGTGCGGCGTCGGGACCACCCCGGCAGCGATATCGCGCCGCTGCTGCATTCGCGCGATTCGATAAAGGAGTGCAAATGTTCAATAAAGTCGTCAAGTCTTTCCAGTGGGGCCAAAACACGGTTCGCATGGAGACGGGTGAGATCGCTCGTCAAGCGTCGGGCGCTGTGCTCGTCGACATGGACGATACCGTCATTCTGGCAACGGTTGTTGGCGCGAAGAAAGCCAAGGCAGGCCAGGACTTCTTCCCGCTGACCGTTGATTACCTTGAAAAGACTTACGCCGCCGGCAAGATCCCGGGTGGCTTCTTCAAGCGTGAAGGCCGTCCGTCGGAAAACGAAACGCTGACGTCGCGCCTGATCGATCGTCCGATCCGCCCGCTGTTCCCGGAAGGCTTCTACAACGAAGTCCAGGTGGTGGTGCAGGTCGTTTCGCTGAACCCGGAAGTGCCGGCCGATATCCCGGCCCTGATCGGTGCTTCGGCAGCGCTGGCCATCTCGGGTCTGCCGTTCAACGGCCCGGTCGGTGCCGCACGCGTTGCTTACGTCGACAGCCAATACGTGCTGAACCCGTCGCGTGAGCAGATCGCCAAGTCGCAACTGGATCTGGTCGTCGCCGGTACGGAACAAGCCGTGCTGATGGTGGAATCGGAAGCTAAGGAACTGCCGGAAGACGTGATGCTGGGCGCTGTGGTGTTCGGTCACGAGCAACTGCAAACGGCCATCAACGCGATTCACGATCTGGTGCGTGACGGTGGCAAGGCCGAGTGGGATTGGACCCCGGCCGGCAAGAACGAAGCCCTGATCGCACAAGTGACCGAGCTGGCTGACGCCTCGCTGCGCGCCGCTTACCAAACGCGTGAAAAGCAAGCACGTACGCAAGAACTGCGTACCGTGACGAGCGATGTGCTGGCCAAGCTGGGCGAAGCCGCTGCTGCCAAGGGCGAAGCGGCGCCGGACGCGATCGAAGTCGGCAACATCCTGTTCGATCTGGAAGCCAAGATCGTGCGTAGCCAGATTCTGGCAGGCGAGCCGCGTATCGACGGCCGCGACACGCGCACCGTGCGTCCGATCTCGATTCGCACCGGCGTGCTGCCGCGTGCGCACGGTTCGGCACTGTTCACGCGTGGCGAAACGCAGGCACTCGTGGTGGCCACGCTGGGCACCAAGAGCGACGAGCAGATCATCGACGCGCTGCAAGGCGAGTACCGTGACCGCTTCATGCTGCACTACAACTTCCCGCCGTTCTCGACGGGCGAAACGGGTCGCGTGGGTTCGCCCAAGCGTCGCGAAATCGGTCACGGCCGTCTGGCCAAGCGTGCTCTGGTGGCTTGCCTGCCGGGCGCTGACGATTTCGGCTACACCGTGCGTGTGGTGTCGGAAATTACCGAGTCGAACGGTTCGTCGTCGATGGCATCGGTGTGCGGCGGTAGCCTCGCCATGATGGACGCCGGTGTGCCGCTGACCTCGCCGGTCGCCGGTATCGCCATGGGCCTGATCCTCGACGGCAACAAGTTTGCTGTGCTGACCGACATTCTCGGCGACGAAGATCACCTCGGCGACATGGACTTCAAGGTGGCAGGTACGTCGAACGGCGTGACCGCACTCCAGATGGACATCAAGATCCAGGGCATCACGAAGGAAATCATGCAGGTCGCACTGGCGCAAGCCAAGGAAGGCCGTCTGCATATTCTCGAAAAGATGACCGAAGCCCAGTCGGGCGTGCGTACGGAGCTGTCGGAATTCGCACCGCGCATGGTCACCATCAAGATCAATCCGGAAAAGATCCGTGACGTGATCGGTAAGGGTGGTTCGGTGATTCGCGCGCTGACCGAAGAAACGGGCACCAGCATCGACATCTCGGACGACGGCGTGGTCACCATCGCCAGCCCGAGCGCTGAAGGTATTGCTGAAGCCAAGCGCCGCATCGAGCTGATCACCGTGGAAGTGGAAGTGGGTCAGGTCTACGACGGCACCGTGCTCAAGCTGCTCGAGTTCGGCGCGATCGTCTCGGTGCTGCCGGGCAAGGATGGTCTGCTGCACATCTCGGAAATCCTGAACGAGCGCATCAACAACATCAACGACTACCTGAAGGAAGGCCAGTCGGTGCGTGTGAAGGTGATTCAACAGGACGACAAGGGCCGTCTGCGTCTGTCGCACAAGGCACTGACCGAAGAAGAGCGCGTTGGCGCAGCGGTTGTGACCAAGCACGAGGGATAAGCCACGAGAGGCCGGTTGTTGAGTAAATCAACCCGGCTTTTTGGTGGTTTCGGTGAGGTGGCGTGCTTGCACGCTGCCGCGCTGAATGAGAGCGGCGACTCTGCGGAGTCGCCGTTTTTCATTTTTCGCACGAATCGGCAAAATAATGCGGAAAAAGTGCGAGAGGGGTATTTACAGAAAATGGGTTTGTCATTAGAATCTCATTTCTCTGTTCGGGGGGTATAGCTCAGCTGGGAGAGCGCTTGCATGGCATGCAAGAGGTCAGCGGTTCGATCCCGCTTACCTCCACCACGGATTCCGAAGCTTGATTTTCAGGCGCGTCGAAAGAGCAAGATTCTTGCAAAAACGATGCAAAAAACTTGAAAATAAAGCTTCACAAGCGAAGAAATGTTGTTTAGAATAGCGTTCTTCGCGAAATGCAGTAACAAGAAGCAAGCGCGAAACAGACAAAGTTTTGACGATTTTGTCCCCTTCGTCTAGAGGCCTAGGACATCACCCTTTCACGGTGAGTACAGGGGTTCGAATCCCCTAGGGGACG
>NZ_CABPSF010000005.1 GCF_902459685.1 Pandoraea iniqua
TGGTGGGGCGTGAGTGACTCGAACACTCGACCTACGGATTAAGAGTCCGCTGCTCTACCAACTGAGCTAACGCCCCGATGCAACCGGGAATAAAAAAGGCTGCACGGCAAAGCAGCCTTTCTTCAAAAATTCGTTTGGTGGGGCGTGAGTGACTCGAACACTCGACCTACGGATTAAGAGTCCGCTGCTCTACCAACTGAGCTAACGCCCCAACGAGACCGAGATATTATCGGCTCTTCCGCATGGGGTCAACCCTTAATGATGAAATTCCGCAAAAAAGCTCTCACGCGAGCAGCGGGACGAGTTCGAATGCCAGCACGGCAAGCACCGCCCCCACCACAACCAGCAGCGAGCGCCAGCACATTCGCACTGCGCCCTTGCACGGCATCGCGCCGACGACAATCGCTCCGAACACCGCAATCGCAAACATCACGATGAGCTGCGCATTGGAAAGGTGGGGTATGACCATGATCCATCTCCCGGTCGATATCACGCGACTAAAGACGCGATTCGAGTATAGAAAATGGCTCGCCCCAAGCAAAGCGGCGCGGCAACCGGGATTTCCCCAGTGGCCGCGCCGCGTGCGATGCGTCCGGACTGCGCTGCCGAGTGCTCATCGGCACCGTGCAGCGCGATTGCGCATTAGTCCGGCAGGTCGAGAATCAGGACGATCGTCCATGCATCTTCGCCTTCATGGTGATACTGGCGCTCCACCACGACGAACGGCTGCTTCTTGTCGCCTTGACCGAGAAACAGCACGTCGCCTTCGGCCGGCATGCATTCGATCGGCGGCAGCGCGATGGGCGTGTCCTTCTTGATGATCCGTTCGGCCTTTTTCGCTGCGCGTTCGGTCCACTCGATATCGAATTCGATCTGACTCACCGGATGATCCTGTCTATGCAAATTGAAACGGCAGCATGGTAGCACGCAGTGCGCGTGCCGCTACGAAAAAAGCCCGCTCCCTGGGCGAGGGGCGGGCGGAAAGTCCCATGCGATCCAAGCCTTAGCGGGGAACGCACGGCGACAGGAGACGCGCCCGAAGACATCGTCGGCGCCTGCCCCGGCCAGAGGGGAAGAGGACTGGCCGGATTTGCTTGACGATGCCCCGGAAAGACGCGGGCGCCCGCCTGTCGACGGACCTACGGCACGGATACCGGGGTGATATCGATGTGACGTAAAGAGGTGACGCAGCGCAAGCCGGAGATGCCGTCCGACTTGCGTGCGTCGTGTTGCGTTGTCGCGATACAGCTGAGGGGGACGACAACGCAACGAGGGCCGGAGGTCGTACGCCTGCGCACTGTTGCAGGCGGCCGACGCGTGTGAGTGAAGAAGGGGAAGTGCGCATTGCCCTGCGCTGACTGCTTCACCCACGCCACGAGTGTAGAGGCCGGGCGAGGGCGGAGAAACCGCAATTGAGCAAATGGACCCCTCCGCCTGACGCAACAATGCCGGAGAGGTTCGGGTTACCGCGTCGCGATAGCGACCGCTGCGCCAGCCATGACCGTGCCGGTGGCCCGGTTCAGCCGACGCACGGCGCGAGCGGAACTGAGCAGGCGGCGCGCACGCGCGGCGAGCAGGATGTAGCTGCCGAACACGATGGTGAGCACCGAGAGCGTCACGCCCACGACTTCGAAATAGCCGAGCGCGGTGATGCGTTGCAGATCCAGCAGGTTGGGCAGCAGTGCGAAATAGAACACGACGACTTTCGGATTGCCCAGCGTGACCGACAAGCCACCGAGAAACAGCCGCCACGACTGCTCGCGCGGGGCGCCCGTCATCGGTTCTGCGGGAGCGACAGCGGGGGCGTGCCACATCTTCCACGCCAGATAGAGCAGATAGGCGGCGCCCGCGTACTTGATCGCCAGAAACACGCCCGAGAACGTATGAGCCAATGCCGCCACGCCAAGCACCGCCAGCGTGAGCCACACGACGTCGCCGATCGCCACGCCTGCCGAAAATGCCACGGCGCCTTGCATGCCGCGTCCGAGCACGCGCGCAACGATGGCCGCGATGCCCGGGCCGGGGGTTCCGGCGCCCACGAACAGCGCGAGGGCGAAAGTCAGCAAATGGGTCCAGTCCATGGGGGATGTCTCCTCGCGGCGATGCGTCGTTGTTGTGTTTGTGTGCGTTGTTCGGTGGGTTGTTCGAGTTACGTACCGACGTAACCCGATGGCTTCATTCGGGCGGGAACGCTCCGAATAGGTGAATAGGTGAATAGATGACTCGGAGAATTGGCGAATCGACGCCGCTATCTCACGCGCCCAGCCAAGGCAGGCCGCGGAAGCACCAGCCGCTCACATGCTTGCGGTGGCCCGCGCTGTCCTTGTCCCCTTCGAAGCCTTCGAGGATGTCGAACGATTGCGCGTAACCGGCTTCATAGGCCACTTTGGCGGCGGCCTTCGAGCGCGCGGCGCTGCGGCACAGGAACAGCAGCGGCGTGTCCTTGCTGGCGGCCTGCGATGCCAGTTGCTCAAGAAACTGCTCGTTGGGCACGCCGCCGGGGTAGCGCACCCACTCCACGTTGACGTATTGGCCGTCCGGCACCTGCGGGCGGCCCACCCAGTCGAGTTCCGCGCGCGTGCGCACGTCGATCAGGCGCACCGCCGGGTCGGCTTGCAGCAGCGCCAGCGCTTCTTCCGGGGTCACGGCGCCCGAGTAGGCGAGTTGGCCGGCGGCGCGGCGTTGGGCGGCTTGTTCGAGAATGGCTTTCGCGCTTGTCATATTGCTGTGATCTCGTTGGTCGAAGGTTGACTCTCATTCTAGCGTGCACTTTGCGTCACATACATAGCCGATCACGCAGGCGCCAGCGAATGACGACGTGTACAGACGGTGCATTCGGATGCACAATTTCGGGTCGGTGCAATTCGGTGAATGGCACCTAAAAGGTGCATAATCCGTCAATGCACCAACATGGGGTTATTTTGGTGCGGACTGCACCAAAACGGCACCACGAAGGAGAATCGCCGCCCGGGAACGGGAATTCTTCCGCCGGGGATCGCTCAATTCATTATTTCCTTAGAAATCAGAGGAGATAGAGCTGAACTGAGACGGAAACCGCCATGCGGCGATAGCAGTATCAGTGGCTGGCACGCTTCGTGCTAATCACTGGTGAATCCGAACACGGAGTTCGTTAAGAGGGTGCGGCGACGCTGGTGACTAGCGCCGGCAGCGCCAGTATTGAATCTTTCGGGAGATAGCATGAGCAAATCAGTGGCAGATGTGTTGAACCTGGTGAAGGAAGAAGATGTCAAGTTCGTCGACTTCCGCTTTACCGACACGCGCGGCAAAGAACAACACGTCTCGGTGCCGGTGTCGCACTTCGACGCCGACAAGTTCGAAAGCGGTCACGCTTTCGACGGTTCGTCGATCGCCGGCTGGAAGGGCATCGAAGCCTCGGACATGCTGCTGGTGCCGGACGCCAACACGGCGTACATCGACCCGTTCTATGAAGAAAGCACGCTGGTGCTGACCTGCGACGTGGTTGAGCCGGCTGATGGCAAGGGCTACGACCGCGACCCGCGCTCGATCGCCAAGCGCGCCGAAGCGTACCTGAAGAGCACGGGCCTGGGCGACACCGCCTTCTTCGGTCCGGAGCCGGAATTCTTCATTTTCGACTCGGTCCAGTGGGGCACCGACATGTCGGGCACGTTCGTGCGCATCGGCTCGGAAGAAGCACCGTGGTCGTCGTCGAAGGACTTCGAAGGCGGCAACACCGGCCACCGTCCGGGCACGAAGGGCGGCTACTTCCCGGTCGCACCGGTCGACACGTTCCAAGACATGCGCTCGGAAATGTGCCTGTTGCTCGAGCAACTGGGCGTGCCGGTTGAAGTGCACCACCACGAAGTCGCCGGCCAAGGCCAGAACGAAATCGGTACCCGTTTCTCGACGCTGGTGCAACGCGCCGACTGGACGCAGATCCTGAAGTACGTGGTGCAGAACGTTGCCCACAGCTACGGCAAGACGGCTACGTTCATGCCGAAGCCGATCGTTGGCGACAACGGTTCGGGCATGCACATCCACCAGTCGATCTGGAAGGATGGTCAGAACCTGTTCGCCGGTAACGGCTACGGCGGTCTGTCGGAATTCGCGCTGTACTACATCGGCGGCATCATCAAGCACGCCCGTGCCCTGAACGCGATCACGAACCCGTCGACCAACTCGTACAAGCGTCTGGTTCCGCACTTCGAAGCCCCGGTGAAGCTGGCCTACTCGGCCCGTAACCGTTCGGCCTCGATCCGCATTCCGTACGTTGCCAACCCGAAGGGCCGCCGCATCGAAGCGCGCTTCCCGGACCCGATGGCCAACCCGTACCTGGCCTTCTCGGCCATGCTGATGGCCGGTCTGGATGGCGTGCAGAACAAGATCCACCCGGGCGAAGCTGCCGACAAGAACCTGTACGACCTGCCGCCGGAAGAGGATGCAAAGATCCCGACCGTGTGCTCGAGCCTCGAACAGGCGCTGGACTACCTGAACGAAGACCGCGAGTTCCTGACCCGTGGCGGCGTGTTCACGGACGGCATGCTGGATTCGTACATCGCACTCAAGAGCGACGAAGCCCGTCGTATCGCGATGACCACGCATCCGCTCGAGTTCGAGATGTACTACTCGCTGTAATCGAAGCGCTGCGCAGGGAATGCGCCGGCATGACGGAACGCCAGCGGCCGACCGTCATGCTTGCAAGCCAGAGGGGGATGGCCGCGGCCGTCCCCCTTTTTTATCCCTGCGTGTCGTGACCGGCATTGCCGGTCACAGGTTATCCACCATGAATTTATCGCCTCGATCCTTGATGAAAAGTGTGCGTGCCGGTGCCCGGCCGAAGGGCGAGACGCAAGCGGCAGTGGTATCTGCCGATGCGAGCGCCGAGCCATTGCTCGCGCAGAGCGACGATCCGTCGGCAGTGAAGCTCGCGGCGACCGGCATTTTGCCGGGCCTCGAAGCGTTGCCGACCGTGCTGCTGGTGCTCGAGAAGCACACGCTGCGCGTGGTGTTCGCGAACCCGGCGGCCGAAGCGCTGCTGGCACTCTCGCGCCGTTCGCTCTCGCAGATGACGTGGAGCGATGTGTTCACCAACGGCGACGTGCTGGCGTCGACGATGGTCGAGCTGATCGCCAATCACTTTCAGACCACGCGCCTCGATTTGGTGCTTGAACGCACCGCGCAGGAGCCTTTGCATACGCACGCGATCGTGGCCGCCCCCGAGGCGGCGCCCGATTTCGTGATCGTCGAGCTGATCGAGAACGAACAGAAGATCAAGAACGAGCGCGAAGAACGCATCATCGATCAGGCGTTGATGAACAAGCAGCTCATCCGCAATCTGGCCCACGAGATCAAGAATCCGCTCGGCGGCATTCGCGGTGCGGCGCAGTTGCTGGAGTTTGAGCTCGATCAGCGCGAATTGCGTGAGTACACGCAGGTCATCATCAAGGAGTCCGACCGGCTGCAAACGCTGGTCGACCGGCTGCTCGAGCCGCATCGCCATCCGTATATCGCCACCGACGTGAACATCCACGAAGTGTGCGAGCGCGTGCGCTCGGTGGTACTGGCCGAATTCCCGCAAGGGCTGTCGATCGAGCGCGATTACGACGTGAGCCTGCCGGACTTTCGCGGCGACAAAGAGCAACTGATTCAAGCGCTTCTGAACATTGTGCGCAACGGGGCCGAGGCGTTGCGCGAGCAGATTGCACGTGGCGACGCACGCATCGTTTTACGCACGCGCGTGGCAAGAAAGATCACGATTGCCAAACGTTTGCACAAGCTGGCATTGGAATTGCATGTCATCGACAACGGGCCTGGTATTCCCGCTGACATTCGTGACCGCATCTTCTATCCGCTCGTCTCCGGGCGCGAAGGGGGAAGTGGTCTGGGACTCACACTGGCGCAGTCGTTCGTACAGCGTCACGACGGTCTGATCGAATGCGAAAGCCGGCCCGGACGGACGGATTTCCGAATCCTGCTGCCCCTGGGCTGATGCGGCCCTCACGCCGTCGGCCGTACACCTGCGGCCGGGCATAGACGTTACACGGTGAACAATGAAGCCGATCTGGATAGTAGACGACGACCAATCGATTCGATGGGTGCTTGAGAAGGCGCTGACACGCGCCAACTTGCCGGTGCGCAGCTTTACAGGCCCGCGCGAAGCCAGTGCTGCCCTCGAACACGACTCGCCGCAAGTGCTGGTCTCGGACATCCGCATGGCGGGCGGGTCCGGGCTCGAGCTTTTGCAAATGGCGAAACAACGCCACCCCGGCCTGCCGGTCATCATCATGACGGCGTTCTCGGATCTCGACAGTGCCGTTGCCGCGTTTCAGGGCGGGGCGTTCGAATACCTCGCCAAGCCGTTCGACGTGGATCGCGCGGTCGAACTGATTCTGCGAGCCGTGGAAGAAAGCCTGCGCGAAGCGACCGACGACGAACGCATTACTGAAGAGCCCGAGATTCTCGGTCAGGCGAGCGCAATGCAGGACGTGTTCCGCGCTATCGGCCGCTTGTCGCATTCGAGCGCGACGGTGCTCATCACCGGTGAGTCGGGTTCGGGCAAGGAACTCGTTGCCCGCGCGCTTCACCGGCATTCGCCGCGCGCTGCGGGGCCGTTTATTGCGCTCAATACGGCAGCGATTCCGAAAGATCTTCTGGAGTCCGAGCTGTTCGGTCACGAGCGTGGCGCGTTCACCGGTGCACAAGCCACCCGGCGCGGGCGCTTCGAACAGGCCGAGAACGGCACGCTGTTTCTCGATGAAATCGGCGACATGCCGCTCGATCTGCAAACGCGCTTGCTGCGTGTGCTCTCGGACGGCAACTATTACCGCGTGGGCGGGCACAGCCCGATCAAGGCGAACGTGCGCGTGATCGCAGCGACGCACCAGAACTTGGAAGATCGTGTGCGGCAGGGCCTGTTCCGCGAGGACTTGTACCACCGCCTCAACGTCATTCGCCTGCGCTTGCCGTCGCTGCGCGAGCGCAACGAAGACATTCCGCTGCTGGTACGTCACTTCCTGCAAAAGAGCGCGCGCGATCTGGGTGTCGAGACCAAGCGCATCAGCGAGGGCGCACTCAATCACCTGACGCGCTTCCCGTTCCCGGGCAACGTGCGGCAGTTGGAGAATCTGAGCAACTGGCTCACGGTGATGGCCCCGGCGCAGACCGTCGAAATCAAGGATCTGCCGCCGGAATTCCAGACGTTGGCACCCACGTCCATCACGGGCTCGGGCGTGCCCGCGCCGGCTTATGCGGCGGCGGTGGCTGCGCCTGCAAATGCCGCCGTCAGCACACCGGCCGGTGGCGTGGCGGGGACCGGGATGGCGGGCGCCGGTTATGCGGGGCCGAACGGCATGTCCGGCGGTGCGGCGCCCCAGCCCGGCGCGAATGGCGCGTCGGCATCGGGTGACGCCACGGGCGCGGATAGCTGGGAGCCGATTCTGCGTCGCGAGGTGGCGAGACTGCTGCGCTCGGCGTCGCCTGACGTCATGGATCAGTTGACGCGTCGCTTCGAAACCGCGCTGATCAACGAGGCGCTCGACTTCACGCGGGGTCGAAAGGTCGAGGCGGCAAGCCGTCTGGGCATCGGCCGCAACACCATTACCCGCAAGATTCAGGAGTTGGGACTGGAAACCTGAAGGTAATCGCGGTAGGCTCCCCTGTTTCACCGATCTGATATCCGAGACAAGGGAGTCGTACCATGACGAGACGTATCCTGCTGACAGGCGCCACCGGACAAGTGGGCTGGGAATTGGCGCGTTGCCTGCAAGGCATGGGCGATGTCTACGCACCGGCGCGTAGCGAGATGGACCTGCTCGACACCGACAGCGTCGTGCGGACGATTCGCGACTTCGCCCCCGACCTGATCGTCAATCCGGCCGCCTACACGGCGGTCGACCGGGCCGAAACGGAAGAGGCGGCCGCTTATCAAGTCAATGCGGTGGTGCCCGGCGTCATGGCCGAGCAGGCCAAGCGACTTGGTGCGCTCGTCGTTCACTACTCCACCGACTATGTTTTCGATGGCACGTCCAGCGTGCCGTATCGCGAAGAAGAACCCACCAATCCGCAGAACGCCTATGGCCGCACCAAGCTGGCCGGCGAGGCAGCGCTTGCGGCGAGCGGTGCGAACCATCTGGTGCTGCGCACGAGCTGGGTGTACGGCAACCGCGGTGCCAACTTTCTGTTGACGGTGCAACGGCTGGCGCGCGAGCGCGACGAACTGCGCATCGTGGCCGACCAGCACGGCGCCCCGACGTGGTGCCGCACGATTGCCGAGTTGACGGCGCAGACGCTGGCACAAGGCACGAACGAGCAGGGCTTCGATGCCGACTTCTGGCGTGAGCGCAGCGGTGTCTATCACCTGACGGCAGCAGGTCAGACGACGTGGCACGGTTTCACCGAAGCAATTCTCGATCTGAGCGCCGCAGAAAAGCGTCCGAATGTTGTGCCGATTCCCACTTCGGCGTATCCGCTGCCGGCCAAGCGCCCGGCGTATTCGGTACTCGACAATGACAAGCTCGCGCGCACCTTCGGCGTGCGCGCCCCGGACTGGCGCGACGCGCTCGCACTCTGCCTCGGCTGATGCTGATCGCCACGTAGTTCGATGGACTGCGCTGGCTCAGGCGGTACCGGGTTGTTCAACGCAATTCGGACACTAACGGGCAATACCGGGCACCACCGTCCACTATCGGGCGGCACAACGGGTTTCGACTCGGTGCTGCCCGATTTTTTTGCGGTGCTTGTGACGCAACTTCACGTTTCCGATTGACGGTATTCCGCGCTGTCACGCGCACTGTTACGCGGACTGTTACGTTAAGGCCGCCCTTCGCGTGTAGGCACGCGAATTCAGAATTTACCCAAGCCTCTGCCCCGGTTTCCTTCGGCACCATGGTCGCTTTTTGTTCGCGTCACGCGTCGGCGTACGCGACGAGGAGCCACAGATGGTCCTGTTCTCAAGCACATCACCCCCCACCCAGCGTTACCCGAGTGTCCGCCCGGCTGGGCGCATGTCGGCCGAGGACGCGGTGTCTTACCACGATCTTGAACAACGCAGCGCCGCGCCCCCGGAGGCGTTACGCCGGTTGATTCTGTGCGCAGACAAAGACGAGCGGCGCGTGATCGGGCAACAAGTGGCGTGGCTGGTCCATGTCCTCGGTCAGGACGTCGCGATGCCGGCGCGGCACGCCGTCTCGAATCAATCGGATCAATTGGATCACTCGGATCACTCGGATCGACACGATGAATCCGGCTCGACGCGCCGGGCATCGCAGAGCGCATTGCCATTTGACGAGCAGGCGCTGGCGCACGCATGGCGTTTGCGTTTCTCCCATCTGGCACCTGACGGCAAGATCACCGGTGCGCTGCGTGCACTGATCCGTTGGTGTAGCGAGTCGCAGGCGCCGGCATCGGCGGCGCACGCGGCTACAGCGACCCAGCCAACGCAATGGCACTGGGTGGCGCTGGCGGATGCCGACGGATTCGACGTGTCGCGTTGCCACGACGCGCCCGTGCGTGAATGGCCAGCCGCAGTGTTGAGCGTTGCGCTGACGTTGACCCATTTGCGCAACGCCGACTTGCCCGACCTCTCGGTGCCGATGGCTGATTTGCGCGGCGTGCAGGCGTCCGGTGCCCGGCTGAGTCATGGCGGCTTCGACGGCGTGCAGTGGGGCGGCGCATCGCTCAACGGGGCAATGCTCGACCGTACGCGCAACGTCGGTGCCGACTTCGAGGGGGCCGATTTGCGCGACGCCACCTTCCGCGCAGCAGACCTCAGCGGCGCGCGGTTGTCGAAAGTGCGTGCGCAAGGCGCCGATTTCCGCTTCGCAGCGATGACGGGGGCGGACTTCAGCGACGCCCAGTGCGATGGGGTGGCGTTCGCACACAACCGACTCGACGATGCGTCGCTACGGCGCACTCGCTTGCAGCGAGCGAGCTTTTACGACTGCCGTGCCACCGGCATGAGGTTGACGGGAGCGAGCGCAGCGAAGTCTCAATGGGACGAAGTGACGATGGTGCGCGGCTGCGTGGCGGGGGCAGATTTGCGTCGCGCGGTGTTCCGGCACTGCGAACTGACCGGCTTGAATGCGCGGGAAGCGAAGCTCGACGGCGTGTTGTTCTTCGCCTCTGATTTGCGAGACACGCATTTCGGCGGCGCTAGCCTGAACGGTTTGCGCGTCGGCCCCGGTTGCCACTTGGGGGGCACGCAGTGGCAAGGGGCGCAGATACGGCTCGACGCTGACTGGTTGCGCGCGCTCTCACCGGCAGTGCTGGGTGAGGTCGTGCAATCGTGGATGACGTTGCCATTCGATCAGCCGGCCCTGCGTGCCGATGTCTTCGGGCAGTTGCTGCGTGCGCTGGCCGGTCGCTCCGGGGTGATGCCGTCATGGCTGGGCGAGGCGTCACCGTCAATACCGTCGTTGGCGCGTCTGCGCATCGATGTCCAGCACAGTGAATGGTTGGGACGCCTGCTGGCCGCCGAGCCTGCGCTCGGGGGCGTGGGTGAGCTCGATGGTTTTGCGCAGTTGCGTGCCCAGTGGCTCACGCGGGCCATCGGTGACCTGTCGGCGGCACCGTTGGGCCGGGTGCAGGCGGCATGGGTGTTGCCTGCATTGCTTCAGGCGCTGCTCGAGCATTGTCTGACACATGCCCCCGAAGCCGTCTGGCCGCTCGCCGGCGCGGTTTGCCAGACGCTGTACTGGGCAGAGGCTGGCGTTGCGGGGATCGCCGATGCGGACACGCAAGCGTTGCGCAAGGCTTGGCACGATGCGTTGCCCGCGCATCTGCATAGCGCGTTGTCCGTCGATGGCACGGATGCCTTCGGACCGAAGTCGTTCGTGCTGATCAGTGCCGACGGCCGGGTTGGCATGCGCGTGCCGCAGCAGCTTCTGGCAGCGGGACTTGAGGGCGATGTCCGTGATGGAGAACCCGTGGCGCCGACGGCATCGAATACCACGGACGCGACAGCATCAGACCCCACCACGCGACGCATTTCGAACGGCTGGCAATGGCTTGGCATTCGCGTGGCGACGTGCGAGCAGGGCGTGGGTGGTGTGGAAGGTGTGGCGGGTGTGGACGGCCCATATGCGCCGGGCGATATGTCGCAACTCCACACGCTGATTCGCGACTTCGGTTGTCTTCGCGATATCTGGCCGACGGAGCACACGCTGGCGGCCTTCGTTCGTTTGCTCGGCCGGTGGCTTGGCGACGCGGGCGGTGATGCCGCGAAGGCCATTCTCCATAGCGATGCCGCGCCGGGTGAATCTCTGCAATCCGTGGCGTTGTCGACGTCGGATCGCGTCGGTGCGCTGGTCGGGACCGCCGCGCAGCCGGACAGTGGGCGGCTGCGCCCCTTGGCGCATCTCGATATCGATGACGTCTTCCGAGCGGTCGTGCCGACGACGCCGGAGACCGAAGTGGCCAGCCCATCCTCCCGGCAGGCCATGCAAGCGACGCAACGCACGCGATTGCTGGCGATCGCAGCCGGGCTGACGTGGCTCGCCGTGCAGCCTGAATGTCAGGCGGTACGTCATGCCGGCACGCGTACACCGACGATGCCGGAACAGGCAGCCGGCTTGCTCCAGCCCGACTTGCTCAAACATTACGCGCTGGCGGCGTTCAACGATGCTATGAGCCACGAGCGCGCATGGCGCGAACTGCCACAGAGCCGGATCTTGCGTGCGCATCTGGCCGACCCTGCCTGCGATGCCGAAACGTTGGCGGGGGCGCTGGCCGGCTGGCTGGCAAGTCCCACGATACAAGGCACTGCGGGGCTCACCGGGTTTCTCGCGCAGACGCTGCCGTGGTTCTGGCTGGCCCGGTTGCCGCTCACACCCGCTGATACCGCGGCGTTGTTGAGCGTTTCACCGGCCGCGAACGAGAGCGGAATGACGCCAATTTCCCCCGATAATGCGCTGTAAGGATCGGGGCGCTTTCGTGGTACAAAGATGAACGCGCAAGGCGCTGCCCGGCAGGGCGGCGCTTCCGGCCGGCCGGAGGCGCGAAGTTTGTGTAGGTTGGCGACATTTGTGGGGTGTTGGCCACGGATGACGGTGCAAAGAGGGTCGCCCAAGACGTGGCCCCGGGCGCCGGAATGCGGGGAAGGTCAACGCCTTGTTCCCAGGCTCTCAAGGGGTTTGTAACCCTCTCAGGCATCATGCAATCGACTTGTATCGCGTCAGGCTATCCGGGGTTCGTGGCGGTCAATCGCCGCGAGCTTGACGCACATGTTCCACTCTCCTGGCCTCTGTTCGACGCCGACGGTACGCCATTGCTGGCGGCCGGCGAGCGTTTGCCTTCAGAGGCCGACCTCGATTGGCTGTTCACCATGTTCGCGCCGCACCGGCCGTTGCCCGAAGGGGCCAGCACCGGCGAAGCGGCGGGGCGCAGCGAGGCTGCCAACTCGGCATCGCCGCTTGACACGGCGCCCGCCAGCGCATCGACGGTGTATCTGCACGGCCTGCCCGTGCCGCTGCCGATCGGCGCCTGGTTGCAGGTGCGCGTGGCACCCGACGCCGAAACCATGCGGGTGCGCGCACGGTTGATCGGCCGGGCACCGAACGGCATGCTCATCATCACGCCACCGGCGGCCGGCGACACGCGGCTGCCTGTGATGGCAGGCGACAAGCTCGCGCTCTGGACGTTTCCCGGCGACAACCTTTACGAATTCACGTGCGACGTGCACAGCGTGCACCACGGGCCGTTCGATTACGTGGTGCTCTCGCGGCCGTCGCAGGTGCGTGAGACACCCGTGCGGCGCACGCCGCGTGTCGATACCCGGCTGGTCGCCCGGCTCTCGCCACTCGACGAAAGCTCGCGGGCGTCGTTCACGCGCATGCTGGCCGATCCGGAGGACACCCCCGAATGGCTGGTGCTCGTGCGCGACATCAGCGCCGACGGCGCAGGCATTGTCGCCAAGACGGCGTTGCCTGACGGCTGCACCCACGTCGCCATGCAGTTCCGTGTGCCGATCGGGGCGGATGTCGTGCCGATTCTCGGGATGGCGGCCGTGCGCGGCACGGAAGGACCGCGTGCCGACGGAACGTGGGCCTACGGGCTGGAGTTTATGCAGATGGACACGCGCAACAAGGCGGCCATTCGCTGCTACGTGTATGAGTCGCGGCTGACCGATCCGCGCGCGAGTCAGTAACCTGCGATCCTTGCGGCGCTCGTGTGATGCGAACGCCGGCAGGCCAATAAAAAACGGCACCGAATTTCGGTGCCGTTTTTGTTTGTGGCGCAGACGGTGTGTGCTCGTGCGGCATCCTCCGATGAGCGCCGTGACGCTCAGTCCTTGAACGTCGCCACCACCGGCGTGTGATCGGACGGCTGCTCCCACGTGCGCGGTTCACGATCGATTTCGCAACCGGTGCAGCGTTCTGCCATGGCGGCGGTCACAAGGATGTGGTCGATACGCAGGCCCGCATTGCGGCGAAACGCGCCCATGCGGTAGTCCCACCAGCTGAACGACTTCTCGGGCTGATCGAACATGCGGAAGGTGTCGCGCAGGCCGAGCCCTTGCAGGCGTGCGAAGGCCTGACGTTCCTGCGGCGAGACGAGATTCTGGCCTTCCCACTTGGCCGGATCGTGCACGTCGCGGTCTTCCGGCGCGATGTTGTAGTCGCCGAGCAGCGCGAGCTGCGGGTGACGTTCGAGCTCGTCGGAGAGCCAGTGGGTGAGGGCGTCGAGCCAGTTGAGCTTGTACTCGAACTTGTCGGAGCCGACGGCCTGCCCGTTCGGGAAGTAGCCGCAGACCACGCGCACACCGCCGACGGTGGCCGCAATCAGGCGGCGTTGTTCGTCGGCGAAATTCGGCAGGTTCATCACGATGTCGGTGGCTTCGCCGACCTTGGCGTGATTCACCAACAGTGCGACGCCGTTATACGTCTTCTGCCCGGTGAAGTGCGAGGTGTAGCCGAGCGACGCAATTTCCGCGATCGGAAAATTCTCGTCGGTGAGCTTGAGCTCTTGCAGGCAGAGCACGTCGACGGGGTTGCTGCGCAGCCAATCCTGCACATGACCGACACGGACCTTGAGCGAGTTGACGTTCCAGGTGGCGAGTTGCATGAATGTCCTTGGGGGTTGTCGGTGGCTTGAAGTGACTTGATGCGGACTCAAGCCTTGGTGTCGGGGGCGGGCTTCGCGGTGTTCTGCGCGTTTTGCGCCTCCGCAGCGGGCAGTTGCGGCACCGACACGAAGTCGTCCAGCGTCAGTCCTTTCTCCCTCAGCAGCGCTTCGAGCACGGGCTGCAAGCGGCCCAGACTTTCCTGCACGGCTTCACGCACGGTGTCGACCACGACCTGCGTGCTGCGCTCGATTTCGATATTCACGCGTGTGCCGTCGAGCTTGTCTTCGAACGTGGTCATGCGGCGCGTTTCCGGAATCAGCCACACTTCGAACCAGCCTTCCTGCCGGTTGACTTCCGAGACCGTGAGGCTCGCACCGTTGATCGCGATGTAACCCTTCGCGAACACGTACTTGCGAAACGCTTCGGGAATGGCGATGCGCAGCACACGATTCGTGTCCGAGGTGCGCACGCTCAGAATCTCGGTCGAGAAGTCGATATGGCCCGAGAGCGGATGGCCGCCGATCTCGGCGCCGTCTTTGGCGGCGCGCTCCACGTTGACCTGCGCGCCCACGCCGAAGCTGCCGAGCGTGGTCACATTCAGGCTTTGCAGAATCACGTCGAACGACGCGGCCGTGGGGGAGAGCAGTTGCGTGACGGTGAGGCACACGCCATCGACCGAGACGCTGGCGCCCAGTGTGAGGTCTTCGCAAAAACCCTCGGGAAACGCCAGCGCGAGAGTGCGCATGCCGTCGCGATCTTCGATGGACGACAACGTGGCCGTGCCTTGAACAATTCCGGTGAACATCGTGATGTCGGTAAGAGAGTCGTAGGTTGCTATGCCGCAGTATTCTACTGCGTGACGACGGTATGCCGCCCGTCGTGCTACGATGCCGCCTTTTTGCGGGATCGGATATGGGTTTCGAAGGCTGCCTGCTGGCGGGCGATTTTTACTACTGGGCGGAAACCGCGCCCATGCCGGACGGGCAGTTTCAGGGCGTGGTGCACTTTACCGGCTGGCGCGACGTGGACGATGTGATCGAATCACTCGACCCGCCGCTCATGCACACGACACCCGACACCTACCGCTGGGCAGGCGACGCACTCGAAGCCGCTCATGCATTGGCAAAAACGCTCGTAGAAGACGGCGCGCTCGGCATCGATCCCTGAGCGACCACCGCTACGCTGTACCGGCCTCCGAAGACGAGGTCACAAGGACATCATCATGACGCTGAAAAAATTCGACCTCGCCAAGCAACAAGGCCTGAAGATCAACGCCGGCGTGCGCCGCGGCCCGCCCTCGGGCAATGGCGTCGGCGCGCAAGGCAAGCGCAACCCCACCGGCAGCAAGCTGCTCGGCTCGCTGCTGGGCAAAGCCCCTGCACCGGCTGACGCCGACGCAGGCAAGAATGAGGTGGGTGGAGAAGCGGGCGCGGCAGCACCCGCCAAGGGAACGTCGAAGTCCTGATTTCGTCCCTTACGGCACGATCGCCAGAAACAGGAACGCCGCGAACAGCACAAGGTGAACGGCGCCTTGTAGCACCGTGGTTCTCCCCGTACCAAGCGAGATCACGCTCACCAGCAACGTGACTGCCAGCAGTACCGTCTCCTTGGGTGCCAGACCCAGTTCGATCGGGATGTGCAGGAACAGGGAGACGGCCGCCACCGTAGGAATGGTCAGGCCGATACTGGCGAGTGCCGAGCCGAGTGCCAGATTCAGGCTCGTCTGGAGCTTGTTGGCACGTGCGGCACGCAGCGCGGCCAGCCCTTCCGGCAGCAGCACCAGCGCTGCAATCACAATCCCCACCACCGCTTTGGGCGCACCGGCTTCGGCCACCGCATGCTCCACGGCCGGCGACAACTTCTTCGCCAACGCGACAACCGCGAGCAACGCGATCACCAGCAAGCCAAGACTCAGCACGGCAGTGCGGCGCGAGGGCGGCGGCACGTGCACTTCTTCGCTGGGCGCCTTCGCGAGAAAGTAGTCGCGATGGCTCACCGTCTGCACGAACACGAACACCATGTAGAGCACCAGCGCAATGACGCCTTCGAAGGCCAGTTGCGAGGACGTCAGTCCCGGGCCAAGCACTGAACTGGTGTAGTTCGGCAGTACCAGCGTCAGCACCGAGAGCACACAAAGCACGGCGAGCGCGGCACTTGCACCTTCCACGTGGAAGCCCTGCGTGTGATGGCGCACACCGCCGAACAGCAGGCACAGCCCCACAATCCCCGTCGACACGATCATGATCGCCGCGAACACCGTGTCGCGGGCGAGACCGGCTTTGTCCGGGCCGCCCGAGAGCATGACCGAGACGATCAGTGCCACTTCGATGATGGTCACGGCCACGGCGAGAACCAGTGTGCCGAACGGCTCACCGACCTTGTGAGCGACAGTTTCGGCGTGGTGCACGGCGGAGAACACCGCCCCGGCGAGGGCGATGGCACATACCGTGAGCGAGACACCGTAGGGCAGGACACCGGCAATGCCCCACGCGACGAGGGCCACGATCGGCATGTACATGGTCCAGTGGCCCAGCTTGGCGGTCTTTGAGGAGGACATCGTCGGAGACTCCAGAATTCGGGGGGATTCGAGGGATAAAGCGGATGCAGCGGATGCGGCGGGAGCATTGCCCCGGCAGGAACCCCGAGGCAGCGAATCATGGTCGCAGAAAAGCGACACCCAGACAACAGAAAGGGCGCAATGGCGAGGAGCCATCGGCCAAAACATCATTTGGCTCGAAACGCGCATGGCCAAACGATTTGCAGCCATCCATGCATTTGACTCGGAGTGCGGAATTGGCAAGAAATTCCATAGGATGAAACATTGAGCGCAATGAGTTGACATCCGATCGGTATCAGTCGTATCGTCGTGTTCATTGGTCTTACCACTGAACGACGAGCGTCCTGCCAACGCAGCATTCGGCACGGCCACGCGCGGTTCACTTCACGATCTGGCTGCTATGTCCTTCGATCCCATCGTGCAGGTCTCCGTCTCGGAGCAAGTTGCCCAGCGACTGCTCACGATGATTCGTACCGGGCTGCTCAAGCCCGGTCAGCAACTCCCCCCTGAACGTGATCTTGCCGCGATGCTCGGCGTGGGCCGGCCGGCCGTGCGCGAGGCCATTCGCGGGCTGGCGCTGTTGGGCCTGTTGCGCATCCGGCAGGGCGAGGGGACGTTTGTCGGCACGCTTCAGACGCGCGAGTTGCTCGAGCCGCTGGAGATGGTCATCGAGTTGAACGCGGGCACGCTCGAGGCGCTGTTCGATGCCCGTCTGGTCATCGAGCCCGGTGTCGCGGCGCTGGCAGCCAGCCAGATGACCGATGCGCACCTCGCGCGCCTGCACGCGCTTGTCGAGGACGAGCAGACGCTGCTCGGCAACCCCGAGACCTTCTCGGCGGCCGACATGGCGTTTCACGAGACGATCATCGACGCGTGCGATAACCCCTTTCTGCAAAGCATCGCCAACAGTCTCTATCTGCTTGGCAAGAAGAGCCGGCGCGTCACGTCGCAGGTGGCGGGCGTGCTGGAGCGCAGCTTGCAGGACCACCGCGACATCATTGCCGCCTTGCAGGCGCGTGATCCGGCGCGGGCCGCCGAGGCGATGCGCCGGCACCTGTGCCGCGTGCGAGAGGCCTACATCGGCAGCGCAGCGCCTCCCGAACATCCCGACGACACCGAACATCCCGGGGATTCCAAACCTTCCCAGCATCAAGGAGACACCGATGGCAGGCCGACTGGCGGGTAAGACCGCCTTGATTACCGCCGCAGCGCAGGGCATCGGACGCGCCAGCGTCGAAGCGTATCTGCGCGAGGGCGCCCGCGTCATCGCGACCGATCTGAATGCCGACGGACTGCGCGAACTCGACGATCACCCGAACCTCGTACGTCGCCCGCTCGACGTGACCGATACCGCCGCCGTCACGGCGCTGGCCAGCGAACTCGGCGCTGTCGACGTGCTGTTCAACTGCGCGGGCTTCGTGCATCACGGCTCGATTCTCGAGTGCGACGACGCGGCGTGGGACTTCTCGTTCGACCTGAACGTGAAGAGCATGTACCGCACCACGCGTGCCTTTCTACCGGCCATGCTGGCCGCCGGGCGTGGTTCGATCATCAACATGTCGTCGGCGGCGTCGAGTGTGAAGGGCGTCGCCAACCGCTGCGCGTACGGCACGACGAAGGCGGCGGTGATCGGGCTGACGAAGTCCGTCGCGGCCGACTACGTGGCGCGCGGCATTCGCTGCAACGCCATTTGTCCGGGCACGGTCGAGTCGCCGTCGCTGCGTCAGCGCATTGCCACGCAGGCCGATACGGCGGGCACGAGCGAAGCGGCGGTGCGCGCGCAGTTTGTGGCGCGTCAGCCGATGGGACGTGTCGGCTCGCCTGACGAAATTGCGGCGCTGGCCGTGTATCTGGGTTCCGACGATGCGGCCTTCACGACCGGGGCCATTCACGTGATTGACGGCGGCTGGTCCAACTGATCAACCGCTACCACTGCTCCAATTGGGAGAACTGCTTTGAAACTGCTGCGTTACGGCCCTAAGGGCCAAGAAAAGCCGGGTCTGCTCGATGCCGCCGGCAAAGTGCGCGATCTGTCGAACGTGCTCACCGATATCACTGCCGAAACGCTGAGCCCGGAAGGGCTGGCGGCGCTGCGTGCACTCGACGTCGACGCGTTGCCCATCGTGGCTGCGCCGGGGCGTCTGGGCGTGCCGTTCGCGGGGCTCGGCAAGTTTCTTGCCGTGGGCCTCAACTACAGCGACCACGCCGCCGAAGCCGGGCTGGCCGCGCCGTCCGAGCCGGTGCTCTTCACTAAGTGGGACAACTGCCTGAACGGGCCGAACGACCCTGTGGTGTTGCCGAAAGATTCGATCAAGGGCGACTGGGAAGTCGAACTTGGCTTCGTGATCGGCACGACCGCGCGTTACGTGCCGCTCGAGAAGGCGCTGGACTACGTGGCGGGCTACTGCATCGTGAACGACGTGTCCGAGCGCGAGTATCAGATCGAGCGGGGCGGCACTTGGGACAAGGGCAAGGGTTTCGACACCTTCGGCCCGGTCGGTCCGTGGCTGGTGACGACCGACGAGATTCGCGATCCGCAGCAACTCGGCATGTGGCTCGACGTGAATGGCGTGGGCCGTCAGACCGGTCACACGTCGACGATGATTTTCAATGTGGCGTTTCTCGTGCACTACATCAGCCAGTTCGCGACGCTCAAGCCGGGCGACCTCATTACCACCGGCACGCCGCCGGGCGTGGGCATGGGGCATAAGCCGCCGGTGTATCTGAAGGCGGGCGACGTGATGCGTCTGGGGATCGACGGGCTGGGTGAGCAGGAGCAGCATGTCCACGCTTACGACACGCGCTGGCTCGACTGACGATCTGAGGATTTGAGGATTTCACCATGGAAGACCTGAAAGGTAAATTCGTGCTGATCACGGGGGCGAGCACCGGCATCGGTGCCGCCGCCGCAACGGCGTTTGCGGCGCAAGGCGCCAATGTGGCCGTGCATTACAACCGTTCGCGGGAGAAGGCCGAGGCGGTGGCGGAAGCGGTGCGCGCCTATGGTGTGAAGGCCATGACCGTGGCCGCCGATGTGGCTGACACCGGTGCTATCGATGCCGCCGTGGCGCATGTGCTCGACGGCTTTGGGCGTATCGACGTGCTCATCAACAACGCGGGCAGTCTCGTCAAGCGCACGCCGTTCACCGAAGTCACCGACGCGTTTTTCGAAGACGTGCTCAACGTCAACGCGCGCTCGGTCGTCGCGTTTTCGCGCGCGGTGGTGCCCGCGATGCGCAAGCAGGGCGGCGGGGCCATCGTCAACGTGACGTCGATTGCGGCGCGTCATGGCGGCGGCCCGGGGGCACTCATTTATGCCGCAGCCAAGGGGTTCGTGAGCACGCTCACGCGTGGCATGGCAAAGGAGTTGATGCCTGACCGCATTCGCGTGAACGCCGTGTCGCCGGGCGTGATCATGACGCCGTTCCACGAGCAGTTCAGCACCGAAGCGCAGATCGAGGCGTTCCGTCAGAGCATTCCGATGGGGCGCTTGGGCGTGCCCGACGAGTGCTCGGGTGCGTTCCTTTATCTCGCGTCGGAGACGCTGGCGAGCTACGTGACGGGCCAGATCATCGAGGTCAACGGTGGCCAGTTGATGCTGTGAGCCGGGGTGCCCACAAGGAGTCGATTCCGAGTGGGCACCCGGAAAATTCCGGTCCATCGATGCCGTGGTGCCGAAAGTGACTCGCCATGCGATGGGTGGCGTGCGCTTCTCCGGCAAATGCTGGCACACTTGCGTCAATTCAATGACTTTGTCTGCGGCGCGAAGGCGCTCGGGACGCAACGATCGAGGGGCCAATGGAACGATGTCCATGGAGCGAGGGCTTCGAGCAGTACCGTCAGTATCACGATGAAGAGTGGGGCGTGCCGCTGCGCGACTCACGGGCGTTGTTCGAATTGCTGATGCTTGAAGGCGCGCAGGCGGGGTTGTCGTGGTCGACGATTCTCAAGAAGCGCGATAACTATCGCAAGGCGTTCGACGGCTTCGATCCGGTGCGCATTGCCGCTTACGGTCCGGAGGATGAGGCGCGACTGATGGCCGATGCGGGCATCGTGCGCAACCGCCTGAAGGTGAACGGCGTGATCAAGGGCGCACGGGCTTATCTGGCCATGGAGGCCTCAGGCACCCGATTCTCCGATTTCGTCTGGCAGTTCGTGGGCGGCGAGCCGTTGCAGAACCGCTGGACGACGCTTGGCGAGGTGCCTGCGAGCACCGCGGTGTCCGACGCGATGAGCAAGGCGCTTAAGAAGGCGGGCTTCACCTTCGTCGGCTCGACCATCTGCTATTCGTTTATGCAGGCAGCGGGCATGATCAACGACCATTTGGTGGCGTGTCCGCGTCACAAGGCTGTCAAAGCATTGGCCAAGGGGACGCCGAAGTCGGCAAAGCGCGCCTGAGCGAGGGTGCTGAAGGGGGGGTGTTCGGTGTCTGCCCGGTATTTGCGAAGTGTTTGAGGGGTTTTCTTGCGACGTGATTGAGGGCGCTGAAGGTGCGGAGAGGGCGCTGGGGCGCCGCGTCGGCTACAATCGCGCCTGACGAATCAGGAACTGCCTAATGTTCAGCTACCGCCATGCCTTCCACGCCGGCAACCACGCCGACGTACTGAAACACTTCATCGCCGTCGAATGCATCGATTACATGCGCCAGAAAGACACGGCGTTCTGGTACATCGACACGCACGCCGGCGCGGGTGGCTATGCGCTTGATGGCAAGTGGGCCGACAAGACGGGCGAGTATCACACCGGTATCGGCCGCCTGTGGGAGCGTAACGATCTGCCGCCCGCGCTGGCAGACTACGTGGCGTTGGTGCGTGAGTTCAACCCGGACGGCCAGTTGCGCTACTACCCGGGCTCGCCGTATTTCGCGCTGCAACTGCTGGGTGATCGTGATCGCCTGCGCTTGTTCGAGGCGCACCCGACGGAGCAGGAAGTCCTGCGCGAGAATTTCGAAGCACAAGGCCGTGAAGTGGCCCGTCGCACGATGATCTTCGGCGCCGATGGTTTTTCGGGGCTCAAGACGATTCTGCCGCCGGCCCCGCGCCGCGGCTTTACGCTGATCGATCCGTCGTATGAAGACAAGCGCGATTACACGCGCACGACGCAAGCGGTGCAGGAAGGGCTAGATCGCTTCCCGACCGGCATGTACGCCGTGTGGTATCCGCTGGTGCAGCGCCGCGAGGCCGCGCAACTGCCCGAGCGCATGAAGCGCCTGACGATCAAGGATCAGCCGATCAAGAACTGGGTGCACGTGGCGCTGACTGTGAGCTCGCCGGTGCCGGGCGGTATGGGATTGCATGGCAGCGGTATGTTCATCGTGAACCCGCCGTTCCAGCTGTATGAAACGCTGAAAACGACCATGCCGTATCTGGTCAAGGCGCTGGGACAGGACAAGGGCGCGCAGTACTTGCTCGAGGACGACAGCCACAAGGTGCTGCTGCCTCGCGGCGGCGCTTCGCGACCGTCAGCGGGCGGGCGTGGCGCGTCGGCTGGTGCGGCAACGACTGCTAAGCCGGGCACACCCGGCACGTCCTCGACGACCGGGACGACCGGCAATTCCGCACCCGGACGTCCGGGTGCCCGAACCCCCGGTCCGCGACGCGGCGGTCGGTAAGCCGGGCGGCTGACTGGGCGACTGACTTGGTGGCTTTGTTGGCATCTTAGTAGGCGGCTTAGTTGGCGCCGCCCTCGTTGCCGTCGTTACCATCGTCACTGTCGTCCGCCTCGATTCCACCGAATCCACCGAATCCGACGAATCCGGCGAATCCGGCGTTAACGCTGACCGGTTGCCGGAACTTCGTACGGCAGTGACAGCAGTTCGTCGGGGTCGAGATAGCGCCATTCCCCTTCCGCAAGTGTCCCCATCGGCAGACCGCCGATGGCGGTTCTGACCAGACCTTCCACTCGATTGCCCGCCGCAGCGACCATCCGCTTGACCTGATGGTATTTGCCTTGCGTGATCGTGAGCGCGATCTCGTGTGACGAGGGGCTCATCACGTCGGTGGCAGCCAACAGCTCAGTTTCGTCACGCAACAGCACGCCATCGCGCAACGCTTGCAGCATCTCGTTCGTCACCGGGTGTTTGGTGGTCGCGATGTAGCGCTTGGGCACGTGGCGGCGCGGCGACATCATGGCGTGCAGAAACGGCCCATCGTCGGAGAGCAGCAACATACCGGTGGTGTCCTGATCGAGACGTCCTGCAGGTTGCACGCCACGCACGGCCAACGGCAGCGGCAGCAGCGAATGCACGCCTTCATGGTGTGTGGGGCTGGTGGAGCACTCGAAGCCGGCGGGCTTGTTGAGCAGCACGTAGACGTGCTCGCGGTATTCCCACGGTTCGCCGTCCAGTGTGAAGTGCAGGCCGTGCGGATCGATCGACTCGCGCGGGTTGTCGCGCACCACGCCGTCGATGGCGAAGGCGCCGGTGGCGACCAGCTTGCGGCACATCTTGCGACTGCCGAAGCCCTGCGATTGCAAAATACGTTCTAGCTCGATGATCCGTTCTCCGTCGGGCGTCATGAATTCAGGCCGCTATTGTAGCGGCCTGAACGCATGCCGGTACCGCTCACTCGTCGGTCATCGTTCCGCTAAAGCGCCGGTAGATGAAGCGTGCCGCCCAATCGAGTGCGAAGCCGAGCACGCCGATGACGAGAATGACCGCCGTCAGCTCCGAATAGGCCAGTCGGTCCCGGGTGTCGAGAATCAGATAGCCCAGCCCGGCGTTCACGCCCAGCATTTCTGCCGGGACCAGCACGATCCACAGAATGCCGATGGCCAGACGCACGCCCGTCAATACATGCGCGGCGATGCCTGGCACGTACACGTGCCAAAGCATCTCCCAACGGGTGGCAGCTAGGCTCTCGCCCAACTGCACCCAGCGCCGGTCGATCTGCGTCACGCCTGCGGCAGTGCTCATCACCAGCGGCCACAGCGCAGCAAACGCGAGCAGAAAGTACACGGCCGGGTCGCCGACGCCGAGCGACATCACGGCGATCGGCATCCACGAGAGCGGCGACACCATGCGCAGAAATTGCAGCGACGGCGTGAGCGTCGCGTCGAGCCAGCGCACGCGACCGATCAGAAAGCCGAGCGGCACCCCCAGCACCAGCGCCCACGCAAGCCCGACGCCGATGCGTCGCAAGCTCGCGAGAATATGCAGGCTTAGTTGCTCGTCGCGAAACAGGTCGGGCAGTGCGCTCAGCGCTGCCGCCGGCGAGAACTGCGCCGCCAGTGAGCCCGGTGTGGTCAGTAGCGCAATGCCCAGCCACCAGATCGCGATAATGCCTGCCAGTCCCGCCAACCCTAGCCACGCGCGACGGCCGGCGGAGACTGCGTTCGCCGTGGTTACAGGGGCGACGGCGAGCGCAGTACCCGCAGCGCCCGCAGTGTCTGCCTTTGCGGACGCCAACTCAGACAACGATGACCTCCTGACGCGTGAAGCCTTCCGGCAACCCGAAGGCCTTCATGCCGCCAGCCGCCGCAATGCTCTTCTTTACGAAACGGTCGTCGACCAGATCGCGCGCGACAAAGGCCGGATCGAGCTTGGCGAGGAACTGCGCATTGCCTTCCACCTGCGTCTTCTGCATATGGCGCACAAGCGCTTCGGTATAGCTGGGGTACGGATACGGCTGGAAGTCGATGCGCTTCTCGTGCCAGTCGGCATGCACGATCGCCTTGTCCGCCAGATAGCGGCCTTCTTCGGCCGCCGACGGTGCCAGCACGCGCTGCAACACTTGGAACGGATGCGGCGTATAGCGATTCTCGCCTTCCTTCGAGAGCAGGCGGGCCGCGTCTTCCGGATGCGCGCGCGTCCATGCCTGCGCCTTCACGATCGAATCGACGACCTTCTGCGTCCACTCGGGGCGTGCACTCAAATCACGCTCGTGCATCGTCACCACGCAGCAGGCGTGGTTCTTCCACACGTCACCGGTAAAGCGCAGCACCTTGCCGACCTTGAGATTTTCGGCAGCGGCGTTGAACGGCTCCGCCACGATATAACCCGCGATCTGCTTGGCAGCGAGTGCCGGCGGCATGTCCGACGGCGCCATCACGATCAGATTGACTTCGTTGGCTGCCGGCGCACCCGACTTCTTGAGTACCGGCGTCAAACCGTTGGCAGCGAGCAGCCCTTGCAGCACCACGTTGTGAATCGAATACCAGAACGGCACGGCAACGGTTTTGCCACCGAGGTCGCTCACCTTGTTGATGTCGTTCGTCACGGTGATCGCGCTGCCGTTGACGTGGTTCCACGCCACGACCTTGGCCTGCGCCTGACTGCCGTAACGGGCCCAGACCGTCATGGGCGAGAGCAGGTGAACGACGTTGACCTGACCCGACAAGAAGGCCTCGATCAACTGCGCCCAGCTGCGCAGCAGGGTCGGTTTTTCCGCTTTGATACCGGCCTGCTCGAAGTACCCGTTGTTGTGCGCGACGAGCAACGGCGTGGCGTCGGTGATCGGCAGATAGCCGATGCGCAACGGCGCATCGGGTTCAACGGCGGCACGTGCAGCAGCCGAGGCCAGCAGCGGTGCCGCGCCGGCTACCGTCATCATCGAAGCGAGCTTGAGCCATTCACGGCGGGAAATTTGGCACATGGATAGGAGATCCCCGTAGGTCTGGTCGGTGTGGTCGATTATTTACAGCGAATTCGGTGTGGCGCCTGAGGCGTCTCGCGTGCCCGCGAAGCGCGTCATACCCGATTCGCCCGGTACATCTGTCGTATGCGTTGCTTCGCGTGACATCGCGCGTTGCAGCGCTTGCAGGATTTCGATGCGCAGGGCACCCAGCGCTTCGACCTGCATCTCGCGCGGTGCGGGAATGTCGACGCGCCATTGCGCCAGCGTGCGCCCCTGATTACCGAGCAGCACGATGCGATCGGAGACGAGCAGTGCCTCATCGATATCGTGCGTGACCAGCACGGTGGCCGCGCCGGTATCGCGCACGACGGTGACGAGCAGGCGCTGCATGTCGGCACGCGTGACTTCATCAAGTGCGCCAAACGGCTCATCGAGCAGCAACGCACGCGGTTGCCGTGCGAGGCAGCGTGCCAACGCAACACGCTGCGCCATGCCGCCCGACAACTGGCGCGGATGCAGATGATGCGCGTGAGCAAGCCCGACTTCGGTGAGTGCTGCGTCGATGCGCTCGCGACGCGTTTCGCGCGAGAGCTTGGGCTGACGTGCGAACGTGAGACCGAAGGCCACGTTGCGCTCGACCGAGAGCCACGGCAACAGGCAAGGGTCTTGAAATGCGAGGGCAACGTCGGGACGCGGACCGCTCAAGGGCGTGCCGTCGATATCGACGGTGCCGGTGCTGGGTGGCAGCAGCCCGGCCGCAATCCGCAACAACGTCGACTTGCCCGAACCACTCGGGCCCAGCACGGAAACGAGTTCGCCGGGCGCGACGCTCAGGTCGACGCCCCGCAGAATCTCTCGCGGCCCGTAGGCCAGCCCGATGCCGCGCAATGTGAGGAACGGCGTGGCGTTCGCCGTGCCTGCCGTAGCGCATAGCAGCGCGGCGCGCGAGTCATCCTCGTGCGCCGGGGGCGTCAACGTGTCGGCATGCGCGCGTTGCGTCGCCGTGGATTGGGTCATGAGGCCGTTCCGGTCCGGGGTTGTGCGGCAGAGGCTTCAGATACGCCCGACTTTGCTCGCTGGGCCGCCAACTGGTTCTTCAACTGCACGAGACTCGGGGTCACGATCGGCACGAACGCCGCTTCGCGCTGACGTCGCGCAACGCCCGACAATCCGCGCAGGTAACCTCGGCCGCCGCCCGTTTGCACTTCGAGCGTCGCGGCGTCATGCACCACGCCCGCCAGCGCAATGCGCAACTCGAACAGCTTCGCGGGCGTCGTGACAAATTCGCCTTGCGCGACGCCGGACTTCAGGCGCGTGGCAAGCGTGTCGATCTGGTCGGCAAGAGCACCCACTTCGTCGGCCACGGCAGCGCGCGCGCCCGGGCCACCGTCGTTGGTCGCGACAAGGCTGCGGCGCGCAAGGCCGAGCGACATGCCGCACTGCAAGCCGAGAAACGCGGGACGCACTCGCACCAGCCATGCAGGGGCGTCGTCGGTAATGCGATCGTTGTCGTCAAGCGGTGTGCCGGTCATCTGCAATGCCGCCGTGTTTGTGCCGCGCAAGCCGATCAGGTCGAGATCGTCGCTACGTGTCACGCCTTCCGCGTCGTGCGCAATCGCGAAGATGGATGGCGGGCCGCCCGCATCATGGTCAGCCGCCGCTGCCGCCACGAAGCCCTGTTTGCGCAAATTGGTAATCCACGGCAAGCCGCCGGTGACATGCCACGCGGGGGCGCCGCCAGTGCCGGCACGGTCGGTCGCGCGAATCTGCAACGGCTCGATCGCCGATAAATACTTCATCGCATTCGACAACCCCGTTGCCCCGGCAAGCTCGCCACTGAGCAGCGCCGGCAGCAAACGCTCGCGCAAACCGCGATTCGGGCTTTGCAGCAGATATTCGATAAACGTGCGCTGGCCCCACAGCACGAAAGCCGCCGCGAATGAATGGGTGGCCACGTCCGCCACGCTGTCGATGGCGTCGCAAATCGTGCCGCCAGCCCCGCCTAGTGCCACGGGCACGCCAATGCGCAACAGCCCGGCCTGCGCCAGTTGCGGCACGACATCCGCGCTCAGCGTGGCGTCGGTGTCCAGCGTTTCCGCATGGGCGTCCAGCCATGCGGCAAGCGAAGGCGCGCGCGTGATCAGGCCAAACGGAGCGTCTGCGGTGTTGGCGGTAGTTGCAGCAGTTGCCGCAGCAGGAGGGCTGGCGTGCGTGCTCATGCCGCCTGACCCTTCGGTTCCCAGCGATACGCGGCCAGTTGCGGATTCAGTTCGTTTTGCGAGAGATTGTTGGCAAAGTTGCACAACGTCGCCAACGACACGCCGAGCACCACTTCAAGGGCTGCCGCATCGTCGAATCCGGCAGACTTGAACGCCGAAAACTCGGCATCGGAGACGGCGCCACGCGTGGCGATGACCGCACGCGTGAAGACGGCAACGGCATCGAGCTTCGCGTCGGAGAGGGGCTGCTGATCGCGGATTTCATTGACCAGTGCCTCGGGCAGTTGCGCTTTCTTGAGCGCCACCGCCGTGTGACCCGCCACGCAGAATCCGCAGCCATGAATGCCGGCCGCCGTAATTTGCACCACTTCGCGCTCGGCCAGCGTCAGACTCGCGCGGCCGTTGATCGCGCCCACGGTCAAGTACGTCTCGAGCGCCGTCGGCGCATTGGCCAGCGAGGCGACCAAATTCGGCAGGAAACCATTCGCCGCCAACGATTTTTCCAAAAACGGACGGCTCGCCTCCGGGGCGGTCTCAACGGTATGCAACGGCAGTCGGCTCATATCGGGCTCCTCAAAGTCGAGCCTCCATTGTGCAGAGGCCCGGCCAAGCACTCAATGCGCGCGCGTCTGGAAATACTGCGGATTCGTCTCATCCGGCGGACGGCGGCGTCTGACGTTTCTTTGCTACGGTTCTTGATCTGGCCGGACGCGTCGGAAGTATTGCTGAATTTGCCATGCCCTCCCGTGAGCGGGCATGGCGACGCGGGCGCGTCAGTGTAACGCGTAATGTGTGACGGTTGCGTCAGAGGAAGGCGCAGGAGAGGGGGCCTGCAAACGCGCATCGGCGGCGTTATCGGTGTTATCGGCGCTGTCGGCGCTCGTCTGCCGACGCCACGCGCCGGGCTGAATGCCTGTGACTCGCTTGAATGCCTGCGAAAACGCAGACTCGGACTGATAGCCGACCTGCTCCGCCGTGTCGGGTAATGACACACCGGAGCGCAACAGCGCTGCCGCCGTTTTCATGCGCACCAGTGTCACGAACTGCGCAGGCGGCTGACCACCGATCTCGGCAAACTGCTTGCAAAAACGGGCCCGCGACATGTGCACGAAATCCGCCATCGTGTCAGTGGTCCATCGCTCACCCGGCGACTCGATGATGGCCGCAGCGAGACGGCCAAAGGCGTCGCGCCGCATTAAACGCCACATCCCGGGCGCAACGTCCTCGGCGTGCACGGCCTCGCGCAACGCATAGTAGAAAAGCAAGTCGGTGAGCCGCGCGAGCAACGGGGAGGGTGTCTCGCCCGGACGGCGTGCTTCCGCCTGAATTAACGCGAAGACCTGCGTGAGACCCTCGTGCCGGCCGCTGTCGCGCCGCGCAATGATCGGGTTCGGCAACATGCCGAGCACCAACGCGTCCAGCTCGGTGCGGAATTCGAAGAAGCCGCACGCTAAGGCAACGGTTGGGGTGGTGGTGCGTTCGCGTTCTTTGGTTGGCAGTGCGGTCATTTGCCCCGCGCGCGCCGATAAATCTGCGGGCGGTGCCGCATCCGGTGATAAGCAGTGACTCAAATCCGAAAGTAAGAAGACCGCATCACCCTTGCTCAATCGAATCGATCGCGCAGGCTGGCCGTTCTCTGCGCCGACGTGCAAGTAACAACCACCGTCCAACACCACATGGAAACTCGCCCGCTGATGACCCGCCGTCGATGCCTGAAAGGCGCCGCAATATTCACCAACGTGGAATAACGTGCTCTTTAACTCCAACCCCGCCAATAACCAATCCGCCACCCGATCCGGTTGCTCGGATGGGTCCTTGGCTTGGTATCCCGCTTCGTCCGTCGTCACCCGCTCTCGCGACATGGCTGCCAACTCTCTCTCGTGCCTCGCCCCATTACCTCAGGCAAAACACCCATCCTCCCCACACACATCCCACCACACAACTATTTTTTAGTTGAATGCTTATGACTGGGGGGAAGGGTGAAGGGTGAGGAGAGAGGGGGGAAGAGTGGCGCTGTGCGGTGCTGGCCCACGGTCAGCGGTAACTTCATCCTCCCATACGGCGCCTACCGGCACCGAGAGGACTCGGTCACACTCCGCGCGACCCCGGCATCGCCTGCATGCGATGCCTTTCGAGTCCCCACGCAATGTGCTCAAGCACATTGCTTTCTGACCACCAAAACAAAAAGGCAGATGATCTTTCGATCATCTGCCTTTCTTTGTCTTGGTGCCCAGAAGAGGACTCGAACCTCCACGGTGTTACCCGCTAGTACCTGAAACTAGTGCGTCTACCAATTCCGCCATCTGGGCATCGTCAGCTTGCTCGTTTTTGCGTGCTCGCTGCGAAGAAGTGAGATTATGCCGAGACCCTCACATGCTGTCAATAGGGTTTAATGAAAAAGTCATCAACACCCCCAGCGTCTCTCAACTTCTCTTTAACTCGCCTCATAAAACCACCACACCTCCACCACACACCCACACCTCATTCATCAACCTCAAGCCGCCCGACCCATATGCTCGGATCGAATCATGTCGATCAAGTGCCGCAACCCCGGCAAGGTCTGCCGCCGGCTCGGGTAATACATCGACAACGGCGGCCCATCCACCGCCCAATCACTCAACACCGCTTCTAATGTGCCCGCCGCCAACTGCGTCGTGACATTCTGCTCAAGGACGTAACCCAATCCCAATCCACCCAACGCCGCCGCAACGACACCATCGGTCTCGTTAATGCTCAACGCCCCCGGCACATCGAGCTCGATCGCATTCGACCCATTCCCTAATTCCCACTTGTACAGCGAGTTGTCGCCCAACCGCATCCGAATGCAATTGTGTGACAACAAATCCTGCGGCAACTTCGGCCGGCCATGACGCGCCAGATACGCCGGCGATCCCACCACAATCCACTTCAACGAGGGCGTCAACGGCGTCGCAATCATGTCGCCCGGGACGGTGTCGCCATAGCGCATCCCCGCATCGAACCCCTCGGCCACGATATCCAGCATGCGGTCGTCAACGGTGATGTCCAGCTCGATGTCGGGATACGCCGCCACAAATCGCGGCAAGATCGGGTCGAGTAACAGCCGCGCCGCATCGCGCGGCACGTTCAATCGCAAACGACCCGCCGGTGACGCCCGATAACGATCCAACGCCCCAATCGCCGACGCAATCTGCTCAAGACCCTGTTCCAGCTCTTTCGCCAGCGCCGCACCCGCCGCCGTCGGTGATACCGACCGGCTGGTACGGTTGAGCAACTTCACCCCCAAACGTGCCTCAAGGTTGCGCATGGCATGGCTCAAGGCCGATGTGGTCACGCCCAACTCGGTGGCGGCCTCCCGAAAACTCTGCCGGCGGCAGATGGTGACGAAAACGTTCAGATCGGCAAGCTCGCCGCGAGTAAAAGCAGGCATGTAGGTCCCAACAAGTATCAAATATCCAAAACCAGAAACGTCGAGTACGTACAACGAGTTAAGCGTTCGTTGAATAATACTCAATTTTTTATGAGCTAAATTCTACAGAATTACATAGTTTCGAGAGGTTGCTCAATGAAGGACGTGACAGAAACGCTACACATCGCAGGCATCGATACGCCGGTCAGCCGTATCGGTCTGGGGACGTGGGCCATCGGCGGCGCGATGTGGGGCGGGGCGGACGATAACGCCTCGGTCGCCACGATTCGCAGCGCGGTGGAGCGCGGTATCAATCTGATCGACACGGCACCGGTCTACGGCTTCGGTCACTCGGAAGAGATCGTCGGCCGCGCACTGGAAGGCCTGCGCGACAAGGCCGTGATTGCCACGAAAGTCGCGCTGGCGTGGGGCGACGCCGGTATTCGCCGGAATGCCACGCCCGCACGCATTCAGAAGGAAGTCGAGGATTCGCTGCGCCGCCTTCGCACGGATTACATCGACCTCTATCAGGTGCACTGGCCGGACACGCTGGTCCCGTTCGAGGAGACGGCCGCCACGCTGGAAAAACTGCGTGAGGCCGGAAAGATCCGCGCCATCGGTGTCAGCAATTTCTCGCCCGCACAAATGGACACGTTCCGCCGCGCAGCGCCGCTTGCCGCTGTGCAGCCCCCTTACAACCTGTTCGAACGGGCAATCGACGCCGATGTGCTGCCGTATGCCAAGCGCGAACATCTGGTCGTGCTGGCCTACGGTGCGCTTTGCCGCGGCCTGCTCTCGGGGCGCATGAACGAAAACACGACGTTCGAAGGCGACGATCTGCGCAAGTCCGACCCGAAGTTTCAAGCGCCACGGTTTGACCAGTATCTGGCCGCTGTGAATGCTCTCAAGGACTTCGCTAAGGCGCGTCACGGCAAGTCGGTGCTCGCACTGGCCATTCGCTGGGTGCTCGATCGAGGTCCGACGATTGCCCTGTGGGGCGCCCGCCGCCCGGATCAACTCGAGGGTGTTCACGATGCCTTCGGCTGGCAACTCTCCACGCAGGATCTCACCGATATCGACGAAATTCTCGCGAAATACGTGACTTCGCCAATAGGACCAGAATTCATGGCACCCCGCCTGCGCGACGCGAAGTTATAACCGCAAACCCGAAGCATGCGGTGAGCGCGCAGTCATCGCCGCATGTGTGCGCGAACCCCCGCAGTGCGCGTCAGATGGCGTCAAGATGGCAGTTTCCCGACGCCTGCAAGCCGCGCCAGCTTTCTCTATAGTGCTCGAATGGATTTGCGGCGACCGGTCGCCATCCTCAACGATTGCCCTCAAGGGAGGCCTCTCGATGAAGGAACATGCTTGCCATTCCTCATGTGCCAGCCACACCCATGGCGCCCATGACAGCCCTCAGCATCCACAGTCGCCGCAGTCATCTCATTCTTCAGTCCATCCGCCATCGCCGCCCACGGCCGCCGCTCACGCCGCCGCCGCGGTGGCCGATCCCGCCGGACGCCGCCGGTTTCTGAAGTCGCTCGGTGCATCGAGTCTTGCCGGCGCCAGCGCCGCATGGCTGCCGAACGCCCATGCGCAAACGACCGCTGAGAATGCGCTCGCCGGCGCGGGCACTGCGGCCCCGGTCGATGGCGAGCCACTCACGCTGACGGTGAACGGCCAGCGTCGCGCGCTGCATGTGGCGCCGAACGCGATCCTGCTCGATGTGCTGCGCGATCAGCTTCAACTCACCGGCACAAAGAAGGGCTGCGATCACGGCCAGTGCGGCGCCTGCACGGTGCACGTCAACGGCATATCGATCAATTCATGCCTCTCGCTCGCGCTGATGCACGAGGGCGACGCCATCACCACCATCGAAGGTCTCGCGCGCGGCGACACGTTGCATCCGGTACAAGCCGCGTTCTGGGAACACGACGCCTATCAATGCGGCTACTGCACGTCCGGTCAGATCATGAGTGCGGTCGCGATCCTCGCCGATAAACGCATCGGCCACGACGACGCAGCCGTGCGCGAAGCCATGAGCGGCAACATCTGCCGCTGCGGCGCCTATCGCAACATCCTCGCCGCCATTCAGGATGCGCGCTCGCGCATGGGAGGCTAAGCACCATGCGACAGTTCGAATTCATTCGGCCGCAAAGCGTTGCGCAAGCGATCAGCGTCCACGCGACGGCGCACAGTACGCCCGAAAACGCCGCGATGTCTGTTGGCGAGGGCGTTTATCTCGCGGGTGGCACGACATTGCTCGATCTGGTCAAACTGGATGTGATGCGACCGGCCCGCGTGATCGATATTCACCGGCTGGGCATGGACCGGATCGATCGATTGCCTGATGGACGATTGCGCATCGGCGCGCTGGTGACGAATACGACGCTGGCGTACGACCCGAACGTGGTGCGCGATTACCCCGTGCTGTCGCAGGCGCTGCTTAGCGGCGCGAGCACCGCGCTGCGCAACAAGGCGACCACCGCAGGGAATGTGATGCAGCGGGTGCGATGCGGGTATTTCCGCGATGGCGTATCGCCATGCAACAAGCGGGCGCCGGGTTCGGGATGTGCCGCCATCGGCGGACACCACCGCAGTCTGCACGCGGTGCTGGGCGGCAGCGCGCAATGCATCGCGGCGCATCCTTCCGACATGTGCGTCGCGATGGCCGCCATCGGCGCGACGGTGCACGTGCAAGGCGCGGCAGGCGAGCGCGATATCGCGTTCGCCGATTTCCATCTGCTGCCCGGTGACACGCCTTGGCGCGAACATGCACTCGCCGACGACGAAATCATTACGCATGTGACGCTCGATGCGCCTTTGGCAAATGCGCGAGGTGCCTATCTGAAACGCCGGGACCGGGCGTCCTATCAATTCGCGCTGGCGTCGTGTGCCGTGATTCTGTCGCTCGATGGCGGCGTGGTGCGCGATGCACGCGTGGCGCTGGGCGGGGTGGCGACGAAGCCGTGGCGCGCCTTGCCAGCGGAACGGGTGTTGCGGGGTGCGCAAGCGTCGCCGGAACTTTGGCAGCGGGCGGCCGCGGCGGCGCTCGACGGTGCCCACGACTACGGACAGAACGGCTACAAGATCGCCCTCTGCGAACAGGCTATCGTCCGAAATCTGTCACGACTCGCGGCGGGAGGTGCGGTATGACGACGCCTACAATCGGTCAGCCGATTCGCCGTATCGACGGCCGCAAGAAAGTCACCGGCGCTGCGCATTACGCAGCAGATTGGCACCCTCCCGGGCTTTGCTATGCATACGGCGTGTTCTCGACCGTGGCGCGTGGCACGATCCGCAACATCGATACGCGCGACGCCCAGCGCGTGCCCGGTGTCGTCGACATCTTTCATCACGATCATTTCCCGGCGCTCTTTCGCGTGCCGCAGCGCGGCGGTGGGTTCAACGCCATTCTCGAAGCGTCGATTACGGACGAACACCGGCTGCCGTTTGAAGACGACAAGGTCTACTACGCCGGGCAGTTTGTCGCGCTAGTGGTCGCGGATACGTTCGAACACGCGCGAGAAGCGGCGTATCGGGTGCGGGTGGATTACGCGAAGGAGGCGCCGCTCACCAGTCTCGAGCAAGGCGTCGCCCGCAACGGCACGCAAGACGGCGGGCGAGGGCACCAGCGCGGTGATGCCGCCGCCGCGTTCGACAACGCGGCGCGCCGTGTGGATGCGGTTTATCGCACGCCCGTCGAAACGCATAACCCCATGGAAATGCACGCCACGACGGCGCAGTGGCGCGATGGTGGTTTGCATCTTTACGAGTCGACACAAGGCGTCACCGTGCATCGCAATACGATCGCCCGCGTGTTTGGGCTCGATCCGGAACGCGTGGTTGTCGAGGCGCCGTTTATCGGCTCCGGCTTCGGCTCGAAACTGTTTATTTGGCCGCATTCGATTGCTGCGGCCGCTGTTTCTCGCGAAGTCGGACGGCCGGTGAAGTTGCTCGTGCCGCGGGCGCAGATGTTTACGACGACCGGGCATCGGCCGCAAACGGAGCAACGGCTGCGGCTTGCGACGGATGCGGATGGGAAGCTTGTTTCGCTAAGACATGAGTCGATTTCCACGCAGGCGTTTGTCGATAACTTCACTGAAAACTGCGGGGGGATGTCGAAGAGTCTCTATGGCTGCGCCAATGTTCTGGTGAGCCACCATACGACGCGGGTGCATCAAGGTGCACCGACTTCCATGCGCGCGCCCGGTGCCGCGCCGGGGCTGTTCGCGCTGGAGTCGGCGGTAGATGAAATGGCGCTCGCCGCCAATCTCGATCCGCTGGAATTTCGCCTGCGTAATATTTCTACGCGAGATGAAAGCGCCAATCTGCCATGGTCGAGTAATCATCTTCGTGAGGCTATTGTGCAAGGGGCGGAGGCGTTTGGATGGCGTAAGCGAGACGCTCCGGTTGCCTCCATGCGCGACGGCGATGAGGTCATCGGCATGGGTATGGCCGCCTGTAGCTGGGATGCCATGCGCACGCCTGCAAGGGCTCGTGTGATGCTGCGCGCTGATGGGACGGTGGAGGTGACCTGCGCCGTGCAAGATATCGGCACCGGGACGTATACGGTGGTCGCGCAGACGGTCGCGGATTTGACTGGGGTCGCTATCGAGAAGATTGATGTGAAACTCGCCGACTCTTCAATGCCCGCAGCACCGCTTTCCGGTGGCTCATGGGCGACGGCCAGTGTGATGCCCGCTGTTGCTGCTGCGACGCGTAATGCGATCGGGCAACTCACTTCGTATGCGGTGGCAGGGAAGGGCGCGTTTGCCGAGGCTAAAGCGGAAGAGGTGAAGTTTGTTGATGGGGCGCTGGTGTATCGCGGGAAACACGTGCCGTTCGCAGACGTGCTGAAAGAACTCAAGCTCGGACTCGCCATCGGCGACGGCGCCACCGGCGGTGCCCCAGAAGGCAAAGTCTCCTTCCGTAGCTTCGGCGCCCATTTTGTGGAAGTTCGCTTCGATCCAGCGATTTCTCACCTGCGCGTTTCTCGTGTGGTCAGCGCGATCGATGTTGGGAAGATCGTGAATCCGCTTACCGCCAGAAATCAAGTGGAAGGCGCCATCGTCATGGGCATCGGCATGGCCCTCTTCGAAGCCACCGACTACGATCCCCACTCCGGACTCCCAGCCAATAACTCCTTCGCTGAATACCTCGTCCCCGTTCACGCCGATCAACCCGATATCAATGTGATTCTTCTTGATTACCCTGACCTTGCGCTGAATGAGTTTGGGGTGAGAGGGATTGGGGAAATTGGGATCACTGGGCTCGCCGCTGCTGTGGCGAATGCGGTGTTTCACGCTACCGGCAAGCGCGTGCGGGATCTGCCGATTACGGTTGAGAAGGTGATGAGGACTTAGGCACTCGTTAGCACCGGAATAACACCGCTAATTCTGGCCCACGATCAGTGGTCGCTTCAACCTCCCGTACGGCGCCTACCGGCACCGAGAGGACTCGGTCACACTCCGCGCGACCCCGGCATCGCCTGCATGCGATGCCTTTCGAGTCCCCACGCAATGTGCTCAAGCACATTGCTTTCTGACCACCAAAACAAAAAGGCAGATGATCTTTCGATCATCTGCCTTTCTTTGTCTTGGTGCCCAGAAGAGGACTCGAACCTCCACGGTGTTACCCGCTAGTACCTGAAACTAGTGCGTCTACCAATTCCGCCATCTGGGCATCGCCAGCTCACTCGTTACTGCCTGCTCGCTGCGAAGAAGTGAGATTATGCGCATGCTCCCCGGCACTGTCAACACTTCCACATAAAAAAATTTCAAACGCCTCACCCAACCCCCAAGCAAAAACCAAAATCCGCACAGGTGGCAGTTTTCGCAAGGTTTGCCGTATGATTGTCCTTGTTCTCGCCACACACCCCCCTTTACAGGTGCACAGGTGCGCGAACATCACCACGGACCGTAGGGCGCATGGTGCGCCGCTCGGCCGGACTCAACCGGCACAGTAACGCTACCGACCTTTGAGCAAATATCCCTATCCGATTCCGAGCCGCGAAGAAATCCTCGGTGTACTGCGCACCGCCGATTCCGCGCTGTCCGCCAACGATATCGCCGAAGCCCTGGCCATCAAAAAGCAAGAACGCGAAGGCTTCTTTAAGCGCCTCGCCGCCATGGAACGCGATGACCAAATTCGTCTCGATCGCCGTGGTTACTATCAACTGACTCACCCCTCGAATTTCATCGCCGGCCGTGTCATCGGCCACCGCGATGGCTACGGCTTCGCCGTGCGCGACGACGATGGCGATGACCTCTATCTCCCCACGGAAGAGATGAAGAAGGTCATGCACAACGATCGCGTCCTCCTGCGCGTCGCCGGCTATGATCGCCGCGGCCGCCCAGAAGGCCACATCGTCGAAGTCGTCAGCCGCGCAAACACCCACGTCATCGGCCGCCTTCTCAACGAGAACGGTGTGATGGTCGTCGCCCCCGAAGACAAACGCATCGGGCACGACATCCTCATCCCACCCCGCTCGCAAGGCAAAGCGAAGGTCGGACAAGTGGTCTCGGTCGAACTCACCGACTACCCCAGCCGCTATAGCCAACCCATCGGCCGCGTCTCGGAAGTGCTCGGCGATATCGATGACCCCGGCATGGAAATCGAAATCGCCGTCCGTAAATACGGCGTGCCCCACCAGTTTTCCCCCGAAGCCCTCGCCGCCGCCGGTGCACTCCCCGATGAAGTTCGCGCGCCAGACCTGCGCCACCGCGTCGACCTGCGCGATGTGCCCCTCGTCACGATCGACGGTGAAGACGCCCGCGACTTCGACGATGCGGTCTACTGCGAACCCGTCAAGATCGGCCGCGCCAACGGCTTCCGCCTGATCGTCGCCATCGCCGACGTGTCGCACTACGTCACCTCCGGTGGCCCGCTCGACGCCGACGCGCTCACGCGCAGTACCTCGGTCTATTTCCCGCGCCGCGTCATTCCGATGCTGCCGGAAAAACTCTCGAACGGCCTCTGCTCGCTGAACCCCGACGTCGATCGCTGCGTGCTGGTCTGCGATGCCATCGTCACCCCGACCGGTGACGTGAAGGCGTACCAGTTCTATCAGGCAGTCATTCACTCGGCCGCACGCCTCACGTACACGGAAGTGGCCGCTGTACTCGGCAACACGAAGGGCCCGGAGGCCCAACGCCGCGCCGCACTGCTGCCGCATCTGCAAAATCTCTACGAGCTGTACAAGGTGCTCGCCAAAGCGCGTAAGTCGCGCGGCGCCATCGAGTTCGATTCGACGGAGACGTACATCGTCTGCAACGCGCAAGGCAAGATCGAACAGATCCTGCCGCGTACCCGCAACGACGCCCACCGCCTGATCGAGGAATGCATGCTGACGGCGAACGTTTGCGCCGCCGACTTCCTCAAGCGTCACAAGCAACCCGGCCTCTACCGTATCCATGCCGGGCCGAAGGGCGAGAAGCTTCAGGTGCTGCGCACGTTCCTCAAGACGCTCGGCCTCTCGCTCGGCGGCGGCGATGAACCCGCCACCTCGGATTACTCGGAGCTGATGACGCAAATCGAATCGCGTCCCGACGCACCGATGCTCCAGACGATGCTGCTGCGCTCGATGCAGCAAGCGGTGTACAGCCCCGATAACATCGGCCACTTCGGCCTCGCTTATCCGGCCTACGCCCACTTCACGAGCCCGATTCGCCGCTACCCGGACTTGCTCACGCACCGCGCGATCAAGGCCATTCTCGCCGGCCGCAAGTACGAGCCCGAGATTCCGCAGGGCGTCGATATGACGACCGGGATTTCGCCCCACGCCCGTAAGCTCCAGAAGGACGACGACGCGGCGAAGAACAAGAAATCGCCCTCGGCGAAGAAGCGTGACGCGGTCTGGGAAGAACTCGGCCTGCATTGCTCGGCCAACGAACGCCGCGCCGATGAAGCCTCGCGCGACGTGGAAGCCTGGCTCAAGTGCTACTTCATGCGCGACAAGCTCGGCGAGGAATACGGCGGCACGGTCAGCGCCGTCACGTCGTTCGGTATCTTCGTGCAACTCGACGACCTCTTCATCGAAGGCCTCGTCCACGTGACGGAACTGGGCAGCGATTACTTCCAGTTCGATGAAGTCCGCCACGAACTGCGTGGTGAGCGCACCGGTATTCGCTACCGCCTGACGGATCGCGTTCGCGTGCAAGTCAGCCGTGTCGACCTCGATGCCCGCAAGATCGACTTCCGTCTGGTGAAGGAAGCCAACGTCCGCAGCCTCGCCAAGACCTCGGGCCGCACGGAGCGCGGTGGCGCACCGGTGCCGACGCCAGCCGCCGGTACGCCGGGCGTGGCAGGCACGGCCGGTGCAGGGGCAGGGCCGACGGTTCGTCAACTGCCGAAGGGCGGCGCGCTGCTCAACGGCGTGCAACTGGCCCCGGCCGGTAAGCACGCAGCCAAACCGAAGCCGGCAAAGGTCAAGATCCCCCACGGCGAACGCGGGGCACCCACGCCCGTCAAGCGCTCGGGCGGTAAAACGGCCTCGTCGAAACGCGCAGGCGGCCCGGCAAAGAAGCCGCGCCGCTGATCGGATTGCCCTGTGCCTGACACGATGCACGCAGTGCACGATGTCGTGGAAAGCGCAGGGGCCGGTCGCGCTTTGCAGTAAGATGTGCGCCTTGTGCCGACCCCCGTGTCCAAGCAAGGCAGCGCAGAAGACCGCGTAGGGTTGCGGCGGCGGACACCCGGCAAGGGTGCCGCCGCCGTCGTACTTTGTACGGCAGCCGGGCGAATTCAGCGAATTCAACGCCCCCGGCCAACGCGACCCGCCCGGCCCGCCCGACGTCGGGGCCTGCCTCGGCACACGCTATTTTGAGGATGTGAAATGAGTCAATTGAAAATGCTGTTCGGCTTTCACGCCGTCACAGCCCGTCTGCGCCACGACGCGACCAGCATCGAAGAAATCTATTACGACCCGACCCGCCGCGATCGCCGCATGTCGGACTTCCTGAAAGCCGTGGAAGCCGCCAAGGGCGCGCCGGGTGTGAAGATCAAGGTGGTGCAGGCCGATGGCAAACGCCTCGACGGCATGGCCGGTTCGTCACGCCACCAAGGCGTGGTCGCCCGCGCGCAGGAAGTCTCGCTCGCGCTGAACCTCGACGAACTGCTCGACGGTATCTCGGGTGATCCGCTGCTGCTGATTCTCGATGGCGTCACCGATCCGCATAATCTCGGCGCCTGCCTGCGCGTGGCCGATGGTGCCGGCGCGCACGCCGTGATCGCCCCGAAGGATCGCGCGGTCGGCTTGAACGCAACGGTCGCCAAGGTCGCCAGCGGTGCCGCTGAAACGGTGCCGTACATCATGGTGACGAACCTGTCGCGCACGCTGCGCGAACTCAAGGATCGCGGCATCTGGGTGGTCGGCACGTCGGACGACGCGCCCGCAGACATCTACGGCACGAAGCTCACCGGCCCGATGGCCATCGTCATGGGCGCAGAAGGCGAGGGCATGCGCCGCCTCGTGGGCGAGAACTGCGACATGTTGATGAGCATCCCGATGTCGGGCGGCTGCGAAAGCCTGAATGTCTCGGTCGCCAGCGCCGTGTGCCTGTACGAAGCCGTGCGCCAACGTAAGGTCGCCGCCAAAGCGAAGTAAGGGTCACGGGTCACGATTCACGATCCGCACAGCAGCAACGCAAAAGCCGGCTTTCGCCGGCTTTTTGCTTTTGTTCCGCCCGAACCCGGCAGCTTATCGGGCCGCTTCGATCAACGCTTCGAGCTTGACCGCGTCTGCTGCAAACGCGCGAATGCCTTCGGCAAGCTTCTCGGTCGCCATAGCATCGTCGTTGAGCTGGAAGCGGAACGACGGCTCGTCGGTCTTCACGCGATCGATCGACGCAGCGCGCGCGTCTTTGACGTCGAGCTTGCGCGGCACTTCGCCTTCGGTCGTGCGCAATTGCTCAAGCAGCGCCGGGCTGATAGTGAGCAGATCGCAACCCGCCAGCGCCAGAATTTGGCCGGCCGATCGGAAGCTCGCCCCCATGACTTCGGTGTCATAGCCGAAATGCTTGTAGTAGCGATAAATCGCCGCGACGGATTGCACGCCCGGATCGTTGTCGCCCGCGTTGGCGGCTTCGTCCCACTTGGCCCCGGCGGACTTCTTGTACCAGTCGTAAATACGGCCGACGAACGGCGAAATCAGTTGCGCGCCGGCTTCGGCACACGCGGCCGCCTGCACCAGCGAGAACAACAGCGTCATGTTGCAGTGGATGTTGTCGCGCTGGAGAATCTCCGCCGCCCGAATGCCTTCCCACGTCGACGCGATCTTGATCAGCACGCGCTTGCGCTCGATTCCCTCGGCTTCGTACATGGCAATGATCTTGCGCGCGCGGGCCACGGTGCCGGCGGTGTCGAACGACAAACGTGCATCGACTTCGGTGGACACACGCCCCGGCACGATGTCGAGAATCTCGCGCCCGAAGGCAATCAACAGACGATCGATGATTTCGTCGACGGTCTCGGCACGATGCTCACTCACCACGCGCGTGAGAATCGGTTTGTAGGCGTCTTTTTGTACGGCACCGAGAATCAACGACGGATTGGTGGTCGCGTCCTGCGGCTTGTAGGCATCCATGGCCTGAAAGTCGCCGGTGTCGGCAACGACGATGGTGTGGCGCTTGAGCTGATCGAGCTGATTCATGATGGCGGGCCTTACAAGTAATGCACTGCATGACATGATGCCGATGATGCCACCCCGCAACAGGGGCGGTCGGCGCGAAACTGCCGGCATGCCGTGCGACGAAATACGGCGCGGCACGCCCGACTCCGGTAAACTTCCGACTTTACCAAACTTTGCCGGAATTCCCCATGACCCAGGACGAACTCAAACGCTTGGTCGGTCAGGCCGCTGCCGACTATGTGAACCAACACGTGCCCGAAGGCAGCGTGATCGGCGTGGGCACCGGGTCCACGGCGAACTGCTTTATCGACGCCATCGCCGCCCACAAGGGCCGCTATCGCGGCGCGGTATCGAGCTCGGAAGCGAGCACGGAGCGCCTGCGCAAGCACGGCATCGAAGTGTTCGACCTGAACCAGATCGACAGCCTGCCCGTCTACGTGGACGGTGCGGACGAAATCAACGCGCTGGGCCATATGGTCAAGGGCGGCGGCGGGGCGCTCACGCGCGAGAAGATCGTCGCCTCGGTCGCGAAGGAATTCGTCTGCGTGGTCGACGCCTCGAAGCTCGTCGCCGTGCTCGGCGTGTTCCCGCTGCCGGTGGAAGTCATCCCGATGGCGCAAGCGAGCGTCGCCCGTGCACTCACCGCCCTCGGCGGCAAGCCGCAAGCCCGCGTGCGCGCCGATGGCAGCCCCTACATGACCGATAACGGCTGCGCGATTCTCGACGTGCACGGCCTGCAAATTCTCGATCCGGTGGCGTTCGAAACGCAAATCAATCAACTGCCGGGCGTGGTGACGGTAGGCCTCTTCGCGCAGCGCGGCGCCGACCTTACGCTCATGGGCACGCCCGAGGGCGTCAAGACCATCGACTACAAATAACTGACCCCGGAGGGCAGGATGGCTCAATCGCGTCGTCTTCCCGAAACATGGTTTCGCCGAGGGCTGTGGCTGATCGCCGTGCTGTTCGCGGCGTTTTTGATCGGCCTCGGCGGTCTGGTCGTCGACAAGCTGCCGGGCGTGGCCCCGGCGCCCACGCTCGATTCGTTTATCGATCCGGCACAGGCCACTCGCGCGGACGCCGCCATCAAGCAGGAGGAAACGCAGGCCGAAGACATCCAGTCGCAGTTGGAGACGGCGCGCCTGCAACTCAAGGCGCGCAGCACGGCCTATCGCAATGCGCGTGAGTCGTTCAACGATTGGGTGGCCACGCGCACGGCGACGGCGCAGGCGAGTCAAGATGCCGAGCTCGTTTCCCGCACGCGCGCGCTCGACGCACTCAAGACCGCCGAGCGCGATGCGCAAACGCAAGTCGACACGCTGGAGACGAAGCAGCTCGACGCCTCACGCGCGGTGCAGTCGGCGCGCACGGCACGTTTTGCCCTCAATACGGCAGCCAGCGAGCAGTTGGCCGCGATTCAGCGCTCGCAGGACCTGAAAGTCTTCGGCATTCGTCTGGCGATTACGCTGCCGTTGCTGGCCATTGCGGGCTGGCTCTTCGTGCGTCAGCGCAAGAGCACGTGGTGGCCGTTCGTGTGGGGTTTCGTCTTCTTCGCACTGTTCGCATTCTTTGTCGAGCTCGTGCCGTATCTGCCGGACTACGGCGGTTATGTGCGCTATCTGGTGGGTATTGTGCTGACGGTGCTGGTCGGGCGCTACGCCATCGTCTCGCTGCAACGCTATCTGGCGCGGCAGAAGGCGGAGGAGCAGTTGCCGGATCAGGAGCGCCGCAAGACGCTGTCGTACGATCTGGCTCAGGCACGGCTGTCGAAGGCGGTGTGCCCGGGGTGCGAGCGGCCGGTGAAGCTCGATGACCCGGAACGCGACTTCTGCATGCACTGCGGCATTTGCCTGTTCGACCACTGCGGCACGTGCAAGACGCGCAAGAACGCGTTCGCGCACTACTGCCACCACTGCGGGGCGGCATCGCTCGGTGCCAACGCGGGAAATGCGGCGGTTGATGGCATGACGGGCAAGCCTGCCTGACACGCACTCAGTCAGCACTCGGTCAGCACTCATTCAGCGCTTCAGGCAAAGAAAAGGGGTTCACGACATGACGTCGTGAACCCCTTTTTTTCATCTCGGCCGACGGTGACCCTCAAGGCCACCGGCAGCCCGCGATGCTTACTCCGAGGGCGGCGGCACGTAGCCTTGCGCCACGTCGGCGCCTTCGCCGAAGAAGTACTTCTCGGTCTGCTTGACCAGATACTGACGCGCGCGCGGGTCAGCCATGTTCAGGCGGTTTTCGTTGATGAGCATGGTCTGCTGCTTGAGCCAGCCGGCCCACGCTTCTTTCGACACGCTCTCCCACAGGCGCTTGCCGAGCTCGCCGGGCATCGGCGGGAAATCGAGACCTTCGGCTTCCTTGCCGAGTTTGATGCATTGAACCATGCGAGCCATGGGGAACTCCTTCGTAATCTTGGGTAGGGCGTGAAAAGAGCGGCCACGCATTCACGCGACGACATCGAAACGTCGCTCACCGTGGCCGATATCCGGATATGGGGGCAGGGCGCGTCAGACTCAAGGTGCCGATGAAACATCGGTCTCAAGCTACGCGGCCCGTCCCCCGGTGTCGTGTTACAGCTTCTTGATCAGCACCAGCGACCGGCGCTGCCAGTTGTAAAGCCGGCGGCGGTCGGCGGGCAGGTCGTCGACGCCTGCCTTGACGAAGCCGCGCTTGAGAAACCAGTGCTCGGTGCGCGTGGTGAGCACGAACAGCCGCTCCAGCCCCCGCGCCCGCGCACGCTGCTCGATATGCTTGAGCAGCCGCTCGCCATCCCCCGAACCCTGCGCTTCCGGGTCCACGGTGAGGCAGGCCATCTCGCCGATGCGCTCGCTCGGGTACGGATACAACGCTGCGCAGCCGAACAGCCGCCCATCGTGCTCGATGACCGAGAAGTGGTCGATATCGCGCTCGAGCTGGTGACGCCCGCGACGCACCAGTGTGCCGTCGGACTCCAACGGCTCGATGAGCTGCAAGATGCCGCCGACGTCGTCGACCGTCGCTTCACGCAGGCTTTCCAAGTTCTCGTAAGAGATCATGGTGCCCACGCCATCGTGCGAGAACAGTTCGAGCAGCATGCTGCCATCGAGCGCGAACGGCACGATGTGCGCGCGTCCCACGCCCGCGCGGCAAGCGCGTGTGGCGTATTTCAGATAAAACGCCGAGTCGCGGTCGAGCGCGCCCTGCGACTGCATGCGCTGAGCGTCTTCGAGCGTCAGCTCGCGCTGCAACTCGTTGTATTCGTTGAGAATGCCGGGCGTCTCGGTGATGAAGATCAGCTTGTCCGCACGCAGCGCGATGGCCGCCGAGGACGCCACGTCTTCCATCGTCAGATTGAACGACTGACCCGTCGGCGAGAAGCCGAGCGGCGAGAGCAGCACGATCTTGCCGTTGGCGAGCGACAGGCGAATCGATTCGGCATCGACCTTGCGCACCACGCCGGTGTGCTGGAAATCCACGCCGTCGACAATGCCCACCGGGCGCGCCGTGACGAAGTTGCCCGACACCACGCTGATGCGCGCGTTGCCCATCGGGGTGTTCGGCAAGCCCTGACTGATCGACGCCTCGATGTCCAGACGCAATTCACCGGCCGCTTCCTTGACCGCTTCGAGGGCGGCCGCGTCGGTGATACGGAGCTGCTGGGCAAAGTGCGATTCGATATGTCGCAGGCGCATCTGCTCTTCGACCTGGGGTCGCGAGCCGTGCACCAGCACGATATGCATGCCCATGGCGCACAGCAGCGCGACGTCCTGAATCAGGGTGTCGAGCCCGCCGGCCGCAACAAGTTCGCCACCAAAGGCGACCACGAAGGTCTTGTCACGAAATGCATGGATGTAGGGGGCGACCGAGCGCAGCCAATCCACAAACTGGGCTTGGTGGGCGGTCTCTTCGTCTTGTAGGGCGGGATCGGGTTCGGTCAGCATGGGTGTACGTGCGCAAACATCCGCAGATTATATAATGCGCGCCCATGGCAAGTGATGAACGAAATCGACAATCTAAGCCCCCGAAGCCGACAGTGCCGGCTGCGGGACCTAAACGCGGACGTGAGAATGCCGGCGAACGCCGCATGACGGCCGCCCAACGGGCCGAGCGCGAGGCTGAGCGGCTGGCCGCGAAGCAAGCCGCCGCCAACCGAATTCCCGAGATCCAGTTTCCCGAAGCGCTGCCGGTGTCCGGCCGCCGCGAGGAGATTGCCCGCGCCATCGCCGGCCATCAGGTCGTAATCGTGAGCGGCGAAACCGGCTCGGGCAAGACCACTCAGCTTCCCAAGATCTGTCTCGCGCTCGGTCGCGGGCTGGGCGCGGGCGGCACGGGCCTGATCGGCCACACGCAGCCGCGCCGTATCGCGGCTTCGGCCACGGCACGCCGTATCGCCGACGAATTGAATACGCCGCTCGGCGAAATCGTCGGCTTCAAGGTGCGCTTCAACGACACGCTTTCGAATGGCGCGTCGGTCAAATTGATGACCGACGGCATTCTGCTGGCCGAGACGCAGACCGACCCGCTGTTGCGTGCGTACGACACCATCATCATCGACGAGGCGCACGAGCGCAGTCTGAACATCGACTTCCTGCTCGGCTACCTCAAGCAACTGCTGCCGCGCCGGCCCGACCTGAAGGTGATCATCACCTCGGCCACGATCGACGCCGACCGCTTCGCCCGTCACTTCGGCACGATGGACGGCGAAACGCTGCGCCCCGCGCCGGTGATCGAAGTCAGCGGCCGCCTGTACCCCGTGGAAGTGCGCTATCGCCCGATTCAGGACGACGCCCGCATTGCCAACGCGGAAGGGCGCGAGGGCAGCCGCGCCAGCGCGCGCGACCGTGATCGCGATTTGATGGACGGCATCGTCGATGCCGTGGACGAACTGTGCCGCGAAGGCTCGGGCGACGTGCTGGTGTTTCTGCCCGGCGAGCGCGAAATTCGCGAAGGCGCCGAGGCGCTGCGCAAGCACCATCCGCCGCACACGGAGATTCTGCCGTTGTTCGCCCGGCTTTCGGCCACGGATCAGGAGCGCGTGTTCAAGGCATCGAACGCGCGGCGCATCGTGCTCGCCACCAACGTGGCGGAAACCTCGCTGACTGTGCCCGGCATTCGTTACGTGGTGGACGCGGGCACGGCGCGCGTGAAGCGCTATTCGTACCGCAACAAGGTCGAGCAGCTTCAGATCGAATCGATCTCGCAGGCGGCGGCGAACCAGCGCGCCGGGCGTTGCGGCCGGGTGGCCGATGGCGTGTGCATCCGCTTGTACGACGAAGCGGACTTCCAGTCGCGCGTGCGCTTCACCGACCCGGAAATTCTCCGCTCGTCGCTCGCCGCCGTCATTTTGCGCATGCAGTCGCTGCGTCTGGCGAAGGTCGAGGACTTTCCGTTCATCGAGCCGCCGCCGGGCCGCGCGATTGCCGACGGTTACCAGTTGCTGAACGAACTGGGCGCCGTGGACGACACCAATCAGCTCACGCCGCTCGGGCGCGAGCTGGCGCGTTTGCCGCTGGACCCCCGCGTCGGACGCATGATTCTCGCCGCGCGCGATCAGCAGTCGCTGCGCGAAGTGCTCATCATCGCCGCCGGGCTGGCGGTGCAAGATCCGCGCGATCGACCCATCGAGGCGCAGGACGCCGCCGATAACGCCCATCGCAAGTTCGCCGACGAGAAGTCTGAATTCCTCTCGTGGATCAAGATGTGGCGCTGGTTCGAGGAGGCGATTGCGCACAAGAAGTCGAACCGCTTGCTCGGACAGGCGTGCCGCGAGAACTTCCTCTCGCAGTTGCGCCTGCGCGAATGGCGCGACGTGCACAGCCAGTTGCTGACGGTGGTGCGCGAGCAGGGCTGGCGCCTCAACGAGTCGGAAGCGACGTACGAACAGGTGCACCTCGCCTTGCTCGCCGGTCTGCTCGGCAACATCGGCTGCAAGGCCGACGACGATCCGCATTTCCTCGGCGCCCACGGCATCAAGTTCCATATCTGGCCGGGGTCGTCGCTGGTCAAGAAGGCAGGCCGCTGGGTGATGGCCGGTGAACTGGTCGAGACGAGCCGCCTGTATGCGCGCTGCATTGCCCGCATCGAGCCGGAATGGATCGAGCGCGTGGGCAAGCATCTGGTGAAGACCTCGCTGTCCGATGCGCACTGGGAAAAGAAGGCCGCGCAGGTTACCGCCTACGAGCGTGGCACGCTGTACGGCCTGACGATCTACGCGCGCCGCCGGATGAATTTCGGCCCGCGCGACCCGCGTCGTGCCCGCGAAATTTTCCTGCGCAGCGCGCTGGTAGAAGGCGAATGGGAAACCAAACTGCCGTTCTACGCGCACAACCGCAAGCTGATCGCCGACATCGAACAGTTGGAACACAAGTCGCGCCGGCAGGACGTGCTGGTCGACGACGAGCTGATTTACGCGTTTTACGACGCACAGGTGCCGGAGGATCTCTACGACGGCACGAGCTTCGAACACTGGTATCGCGAGACGGCCAAGGGCACGCCGAAGCTGCTGTATTTGGTGCGCGACGATCTGATGCGCCACGAAGCGGCCGGTGTGACGACCGATCTGTTCCCGAAGAAGACGGCCATCGCGGGGATCGAGATGGTGCTCACGTACCACTTCGAACCGGGTTCGCCGCGCGATGGCGTCACGCTCGCCGTGCCGCTTTTCGCGCTCAATCAGGTCGATGCGCGCCGCTGCGAGTGGCTGGTGCCGGGCATGCTCAAGGAAAAAGCGCACTTGCTGATGAAGTCGTTGCCGCAGAAGTTGCGGCGTCACTTCGTGCCGCTGCCGGAGTACGCAGCGGGTTTTGTCGACCGCGCGAAGTTCGGGCAGGGCGCCTTGCTCGACGCGCTGATGGCCGATGCGCGCGAGCAGACCGGTGTCATGCTCAGCCCCAGCGACTTCAAACTGGAGATGCTGCCCGCACACTTGACGATGAACTTCAAGATCGTCGACGAGCACGGGCGCCAGCTCGGCATGGGCCGTAACCTCGCGCAATTGCGCGCAGAGCTCGGTCAGCAGGCGCAACGCACGTTCCAAGAGCTGGCGGCGAAGAGTGGCACGACGCCCACGGGGGCGCTCGCGAGCGGCCCGGGCAGCGATGGTGGCGGCCGTCAGTCTGCCAAGCAGGTCGGCAAGGGCGACATGACCGGCGCGGCGGCGGTTGCTGGGGGTGCAAAGGGCGCCGCTTCGCGCGGTGCGGGCGGGCAACAAGGCGCGTCTGCGGCGGCGGTGGAGCCGGGCCGTTACGACAACCTCACGACGTGGAGCTTCGGCGAACTGCCCGAAATGCTCGAAATCCGGCGTGGCGGGCAGACGTTGTTCGGCTACCCGGCACTCGTCGATCGTGGCGATCACTGCGATCTGGAAGTGTTCGACGACCCGGATGAAGCCCAGCGGCAGCACCGCGCCGGGCTGCGGCGTCTGTTCGCCATTCAGTTGCGCGAACAGGTGAAATTCCTCGAGAAGAACATCCCCGGCTTGCAACAGATGGCGATGCAGTACATGAATCTGGGCACGCAGGAGGAGTTGCGCGATCAGATCGTGGATCTGGCGCTTGAGCGTGCCTGTCTGCAATTGCCGTGGCCGAGCGATAACACCTCGTTCGTCGCGCGCAAGGACGAAGGGCGCGGCCGGCTCACGCTGCTCGCGCAGGAGATTGCGCGGCTGGCGGGGCAGATTCTCGCGGAATACGCGGCCTTGCAGAAGAAGCTGGCACAGGCCAAACCGTTTGCGCAGGCCTACGCCGACCTCACGGCGCAGTTGCAGCGGCTGATCGGCAAGCGGTTCCTGATCGACACGCCGTACGCGCAACTCGCCCATTACCCGCGTTATCTGAAGGCAATGGCGGCGCGTATCGACAAGCTCAAGGCAGACCCGGCCCGCGACGCACGTGCCATGAGCGAACTGGGCCCGCTGCTGCAAAACTGGCAACGGGCGACGTCGCAGCGCCGCGACCACGGCGATGTGCGTCTGGAGGAGTTCCGCTGGCTGCTCGAAGAGTTGCGGGTGTCGCTCTTCGCGCAAGAGCTGCGCACACCGATGCCGGTGTCGGTCAAGCGTCTGCACAAGGTCTGGGAGGCGTTGCAGCGCTGAACGCCCGCGCCGGTTTGCGCTACGTCAGGAACTGTCGAGATACTGTTTCGTCTGATCAAAAAAGCGCCGGTGAGGCGCGCGCTTAGGCAATTTCCCAGCCTACAATAGCGAAACTTTTTCGCGACGCTGCGGTGGCCAGACGATGGCCCCGCAGCGACCTCGCAGAGATTCTTCAGTGACTCTTTTTTCCCGAGAGATTTCGCAATGCGTAAATTCCTGATCGCCGCCAGTCTGGCTGCTTCCTTCGGCCTGACGGCGCTTGCCGGGCCGGTGGCCGTGGCCGCACCGGCCGCACCCGCAGCGGTGCCGGACGGCGTGGTGGTGGTGCTCAATTCCGGCGACGCCAGCGTCAGCCTGATCGACAAGACCAGCCAGAAGGTCATCCAGACGTTCCCGGTCGGCAAGGAACCGCATCACCTGATGGCGACGCCCGACAACCAGTCGCTCATCGTGGCGAACTCGGTGGGCAACAACCTCGTGTTCCTCGACCCGAAGACGGGCCAGATTCAGCGCAAGATCGAGAACATCGAAGATCCGTATCAGATCGGTTTTTCGCCGGATAAGAAGTGGTTTGTCGCCAACGGTCTGCGTCTGGATCGCGTGGACGTCTACAAGTTCGACGGCAAGAATCTGACGGTGGCCTCGCGCATTCCGCTCAAGAAGATGCCAAGCCATCTGGTCTTCACGCAAGACAGCAAGCTCGTGTTTATCTCGCTGCAAGAGTCGAATGAAGTGGCGGCCATCGATCTCGCCAGTCAGAAAGTGATCTGGAAGATGAAGGTCGGCGACAGCCCGGCAGGGGTGTGGCTCACGCCCGGCGACAAATATTTGCTGGTGGGCATGACCGGTGCCGATTACGCCGCCGTGGTCGACTGGCGCAACCAGAAGATCGTGAAGACGATTCCGACGGGCAAGGGCGCGCACAACTTCCGTTCGCTGGCCGACGGCAAGCACGTGCTGATTTCGAACCGTGTGTCGAGCACGATCAGCATCATCGATCAGGACGCGCTCACCAATGTGGGCAACATCACTGGCCTGCTGCCGGGGCCCGACGACATGGAACTCTCGGCCGACCGCAAGACGCTGTGGGTGACGTTCCGCTGGGCGCGCAAGGTCGGCATCATCGACCTCGCGTCGCGCAAGCTGATCAACACCATTCCGGTCGGGCGTTCCCCGCACGGGATCTACTTCTACGACCGCGCGCCGGTGCTGTAACATCGGGGCATTGCCGCAACGGCTTCTCTGACCGGGCGTCCCCGCGACGCCCGGCCCCGCTCCATGTTCGAAACGCTGGTCGACGGTTTCTACGCCGCCTTCTCGGCGGCGCAGACCGAGATCTATACCCGCATCGTGCAGCCCGCGCTGTTCGCCACCGGGCTGATGTCGTTCGCCGACGATGCTTACGATGCCGTGCAGTTCTTCCTGATCGGCGTACTCCAGATCGTGCTCATGCTGGTGCTGCTGCGCCCGCTCGAATCCATTGCGCCCGCTGAAGCGTGGCGCGAACGGCGCGCGGTGCGCGTAGACGTGCTCTACACGCTCGTGCACCGGCTCGGCCTGTTCAATCTGGTGTTCTTCTTCGCGTTCCGCCCGCTGTTCGACGCCTTGCAGTCTTGGCTGCGGCTGATGGGCTTCGTCAATCTGAATCTGGAGGACGTCTGGCCGGGCGTGACGGATCACGCGCTGGCGAGCTTTCTGATCTATCTCTTGATTCTCGATTTTGCCGGCTACTGGTATCACCGTTGGAGCCACACGTTTCGCTGGTGGTGGGCGCTGCACGCGGTGCATCACAGCCAGCGGCAGATGTCGCTCTGGACGGATAACCGCAACCACCTGCTCGACGATCTGATCAAGGCCGCGTTTTTTGCGGCCATCGCGATTCTGATCGGCGTGAGCCCGGTGCAGTTCGTGCTGCTCGTGGCCGTGTCGGAATGGCTGCAAAGCCTGCAACACGCGAATACGCGGCTGCGCTTCGGCTGGCTGGGGGAACGGCTGCTCGTGAGCCCGACGTTCCATCGCCGCCATCACGCCATTGGCGCGGGGCACGAAGGGCGTCATCGCGGTTGCAATTTCGGCGTGCTGTTCCCTTGGTGGGACATGGCGTTTCGCACCGCCGATTTTTCCGCCGCCGCCGTGGCCACCGGCATTCGCGATCAACTGCCGCCGCCGGTTGGCCGCTCGGCCGACTATGGCGACGGGTTCTGGGCTCAGCAGTGGCTCGGCCTCAAACGCATGGCCAGAAGTCTGCGACCCGCTCACCGGAATGGCAGCGACGGCCGTCCACCCGCTTCTCGTACTGACCGCACCGAATCTGCATGAACGATATTCTTCGCGCGCTTGGCCGCGCGCTCGTGAGCCTGCTGCACCCACGCATGTTGTGGCTCACGGCGATGCCCTTTTTTGTTTCCGGCCTGATCTGGGGGGCTGTTATCTGGTTTGGCTGGGAGCCGTTCACCGACTTTCTGCGGCTCTGGCTCGAGCAGTGGCAGTTCACGCAGTGGATCTACCGGTTCTTCGGCTACTTCGGCGTGGACAGCGTGCGCATGGCGCTCGCCCCGTTCATTCTCGTCGCGCTGCTCGTGCCGCTAATTGTCGTCACCGCGTTGCTGCTCATCGCCGGCTGGTCGATGCCGGCCGTGTTGCGGCATTTGTCGCGTCGGCACTTCATTCATCTGGAAGCGCGCAAAGGCGGCTCGTTCTGGGGCAGTCTCGGGCAATCGCTGGGTGCGACGGTCATTTTCCTGATCGCGGCGCTGGTGACATTGCCGCTGTGGCTCGTGCCGCCGTTCTTCGCGATCGTGCCGCCGCTGCTGTGGGGCTGGCTGACGTACCGGGTCATGACTTACGACGCGCTGGCCTTTCACGCGAGCGCGGAAGAGCGCAAGCGCATCGTGCGCGAGCGGCGCCTGCCGCTGCTGGTGATCGGGGTGGCGACCGGGCTGCTGGGTTCGTTGCCCACGCTGTTGTGGGTGTCGTCGGTCATCATGATCGTGCTGTTCCCGGTCATCGCGTTGCTCGCGATCTGGCTGTACGTGGTGATCTTCGTATTCTCGGCGCTGTGGTTCGCGCATTACTGCCTGCGCGCACTCTCGCGCTTGCGCATCGAAGAGGCCGCGCATCACGAACCGACGCTTCACGGCACCGTGCTGCCGGCCGCCACGACGCTGTCGCACGAAAGTGGCGATGCGACGGGCGCAGCGCCTTCGGGCACGCCGCCTTTGCTGCCGCCGCCCGAAGGGCGTTGAAGGGGCGCTCAAGGGACGCTAAAAGGACGTTAAAGGGGCGTTGGGCGGGCGCCGCCCGTGAGCAAGTGCTGTAACGATTTGCTGCGAAAGTGGCACAATCGTTGATCTGCGGACGTCCAGCGGGCCGGGCGGCCGCGGTCCGGATTCAAGACCCTCCCCCAAGCGCCGGCGGCGCGGTGCATCGGGCAACAACGAGCATTGCGAGCGCGTCGGCAAGACAACACAAAGGAAGCATCATGGCGGTCGGCATCATCATCATCGGCGACGAAATCCTCTCCGGTCGTCGCCACGACAAGCACCTGCCCAAGATCATCGAGTTGCTCGCCGAGCGCGGCATGCAACTGGGCTGGGCCGAGTATGTGGGCGACGATCCCGAGCGCATCACGGCCACGCTGCGCCGCACGCTCGCGACCGACGACGTCGTGTTCGTGACCGGCGGCATCGGCGCCACCCCCGACGACCACACGCGTCAGTGCGCCGCGGCGGCGCTCAACGTGCCGCTGGCCCTCACGCCGGAGGCCGAGGCGCTCATCATGGAGCGCATTGCCGACACGAGCGGCGACGGCCGAGCCGACATGACGAACCCCGACAACCGTCATCGTCTGAAGATGGGCGAGTTTCCGGTCGGCGCGCGCATCCTGCCCAATCCGTACAACAAGATTCCCGGTTTCTCGGTCGAACAGCATCATTTCATGCCGGGTTTCCCGGTGATGGCGTGGCCGATGATGGCGTGGGTGCTCGACACGTATTACACGCAGTTGCACCATCTGACGCGACACGCCGAGCGATCGGTGCTGGTGTTCGGACTGGCGGAATCGACGCTGACACCGCTGATGGAAGCCATCGAAGCCGAATACGACGGGATCAAGGTCTTCAGCCTGCCGAGCGTGGGCGATGCGGAGCGCGGCGCGATCTATGCGCGACGCCACATCGATCTCGGGGTGAAAGGCGACCCGGCACTGGTGGGCGCTGCCTTTGAGCGGCTGGTCGCCGGCGTGAACGCGCTGGGCGGCGAGATCATCCATCCGGCCGAAGCGGTGGCGTTGCCGGAAGGGACGGTGCCGACGACGAAGTGAGTCGGACGGCGCGGGCGGAGGGCGGGTGGTACTCCGCCGTTCGCTGAAGCAGGATGCAAAAAAGGCGTCTGCGCAATCGTGCGCAAACGCCTTTCTTTTTTATCGGATACCGGGCTTAAAACCCTGCCAGCACCAGCTTGCCGATGGTACGTCCGCCTTCCAACTGCGCATGAGCGCGGCGCAGGTTCACGGCGTTGATCGGGCCCAGCACCTCACCGACGGTCGTGCGTAACGTGCCTGCATCGACCAGTCGCGCCACTTCGGTCAGCAGCTTGTGCTGCGCAATCATGTCGGGCGTTTCGAACATGGCCCGCGTGAACATGAATTCCCACACGAACGTGGCGCTCTTGCTCTTGAGCAGACCGACTTCCAGCGGCGCCGAATTTTCCACGATCGAGCAGATCTTGCCCTGCGGCGCGACCGCTTCGGCCAAGGCCGGGAAGTGCCGGTCGGTGTCGTTCAGGCACAGGACGAAATCCACATGACGCAAGCCGAGCGCTTGCAGTTGCGACGGGATGTCCTGATAGTGGTCGATCACGTTTTGGGCGCCCAATTGACGGCACCAGTCGGCGGACTCGGGTCGCGAGGCAGTCGCCACGATGTTCAACCGGGCAAGACGCCGTGCCAGTTGGATGGCGATCGAGCCGACACCCCCGGCACCGCCCACGATCAGAATCGATTTGCCTTCGTCGCTGCCGTCCGGTGCGATGCCGAGGCGGTCGAACAGGCCTTCCCATGCGGTGATGGTGGTCAGCGGCAGTGCGGCGGCGTTTGCGAAATCGAGCGACGCCGGCATGTGGCCGACGATGCGCTCATCCACCAAGTGAAACTCACTGTTCGCACCGGGGCGCGTGATGCTGCCCGCGTAGTACACGGGGTCGCCAACCTTGAACAGCGTGACGTCCGGGCCAACGGCGGCCACGGTGCCCGCGGCGTCCCAGCCGAGCACGCGCGGCGCATCTTCCACCCGGTCTTTCGGGGCGCGCACTTTCGTGTCGACCGGGTTCACGGAAATTGCCTCGACCTTGACCAGCAAGTCGCGGCCCGCCGGGGTCGGCGTGGGCAGTTCGACGTCTTCGAGCGACTTGGGGTCGTCGATGGGCAGGTAACGGGTCAGTCCGACAGCTTTCATCTGTTTTCTCCTTGAAAGGGCAAGGCGCTTCGCCCAGAGGCTCACTAGCGCCGACCATGATGACGAGAGATTACGACTGGTCGATTACTTTGATAATCCGCATAATGCAGAAAAGATTTTTTTGAAAAGGCGATAAATGTCGTTGGACCTCGAGACAGTTGCGTTGTTCGTGCGGGTGGCGGCGCTGGGCAATGTGTCCGCGGCGGGGCGCGAGCGTGGTTTATCGCCTGCTGCGGCCAGTACGCGGCTCACTCAACTCGAAGCGGTGCTCGGTGCGCGGTTGTTTCATCGTACGACGCGCCGGGTGGCCCTCACGCAGGAAGGCGATATTTTTCTCGTGCAGGCGCAGGCGTTGCTGATGGCCGAAGCGCAGGCGCTGGCGTCGGTCGGGCAGGGGCTTGCGGCGCCGCAGGGACGCCTGCGGGTCTCGTGTTCGTCGTCGTTCGGGCGGCAGCACGTTTCGCCCGCGCTACCGGCGTTTCTGGCGCAGTACCCGGGCATTTCGCTGGATTTTCGCTTGACCGACCGGGTGGTCGATCTGATCGAGGAAGGGGTGGATCTGGCGATTCGCGTGGGGGCATTGCGAGATTCGACATTGATTGCCCGCAAGCTCGCACCCAACCGGCGTGTGTTGTGCGCGTCGCCGGCCTACCTTGCTGCCCGTGGCGCACCGAAACATCCGGGCGATCTGGCCGGGCACGACTGCCTGACACTGGGCGATCAGCGTGACTGGCGGTTCATGACCTCTGGCGGTGCACTCAGCGTGCGGGTGACGGGGCGGCTGTCGTCGGATAACGGCGAAGTGCTGCGTGACGCCGTGGTCGCTGGGCTTGGCATTGCGCCCAAGTCGACGTGGGATATCGGGGCGTACTTGCGGCGCGGCGAACTGGTGCCGGTGCTGCCGGCGTATCCGCTGGCCGACGAAGTCGCGATCTGGGCGGTGTACCCGAGCCGCGCCTTTGTACCGCCGAAAACCCATGCGTTGATCGACTTTCTTCAGGCCCGTTTCGGCCCAACGCCGTACTGGGATGTGCAAGACGACACGCAGGAAAGCCCTGCCAGTACCGGCACAACCGTATGAGCTTTCAGGAGCAGGGGCGCGACGGTCGCCGGCGAGACGCTGGTGATGCCCGCTGAGTGACCTAATGCAGCCGACCCGATGCAGCCGAAGTCAGTGCAGGCGATGCGAGTGAGACGCCGGTGAGCGGGTATCTTCGTGCCCGATGGCGGGGCTCGCGTGGTGAAGCGCGAGGCGCCAGCCGTCGGCTTCCTTGAGATACACGTTGGTGGCCAGCACGAACGCGTAGCGCGCTTCGGGATGCGTTTCCACCAGAATCTGTTCCAGCACGTTATGCACGGCGCACAGCGGGTTGTGAGCGACCTGAAGGTGGCTGACGGCCAGTTGCAGGCCGCCCTTGGACAGAATCTGGCGCCAGCTTGTGCGCACGGCCGCCGGACCGACATGGCGCGGGCCGGCCGGATGAATGCAGACGATCTCCTCGTCTTCCGACCACACGTTCATCAGGACATCGACGTCACCGGCACGGAGCGCTTCGTAATAAGCGTGCTCGGCGTCTTCCGGACTCAGAAAAATGGCTGCGGGCATAACGGCGGCCTCCGACGGAGTGATGCGCCGGACCGCAGGTGGCGGGCGGCGAACGCGCCGATTATGGAGGGTTTGCCTGAGCTTGTCGAACGCCTGTATCAGCGGCGTCCGGCCGCCGTCGCCGAATCGCGTGCGTCGTGATCGACGTCACGCGAATCTTGGCGACTCGTGGCGACTCTTGATCTGGCGCAAGGCGGGCGAGCCAGCCGGCCGGTAGCTTATCGGTTATGCACGCAAGCCTGACTTAACAGGCGGAGGGAGCGCCTGCCAGGGTGCGCAGGGCGGCGCCGTCGATGATTTTGACGTGGCGCTGGCGGATTTCGATCATGCCGTTCTGGGCAAAGCGGGAGAACAAGCGGCTCACGGTCTCGAGCTTGAGGCCGAGGAAGCTGCCGATTTCCTCGCGGCTCATGCGCAGCACGAATTCGTTGGCAGCGTAGCCGCGTGCGGCCAGACGCTCCGACAAGTTGAGCAGAAACACGGCCAGACGCTCTTCGGCGCGCATGGTGCCGAGCGCGAGCAACTGCTGGTGTTCGTTGCGGATTTCCTGACTCATCAGGCGGTGCATCTGACGTTGCAGCGAAGGCACCTGACGCGAGAGCGTCTCCAGTTCGCCGAAGCGGGCAATGCAAAGCTCGCTGTCTTCGAGAGCGACGGCGGTGCTCGGGTGATGGCTGTCGGCGATGGCGTCAAGGCCGATGAGTTCGCCTTGCAGGTGGAAGCCGACGACCTGCTCGCGCCCGTCCGGTGCCGTGACACAGCTCTTGAGCGAGCCGAAACGGATGCCGTAGACGGCGTTGAGCGAATCGTTGGCGTGATAGAGCACTTCGCCTTTTTTGAGGCGGCGGCGCTCGCTCACGAGTGCATCCAGCCGTTCCAGTTCAGGTGCCGGAATGCCGACGGGCAGACAGAACTGCCCCAGCGAGCACGTGGAACAACGGGGCTGAGCGACTGGAATGCGTCCGATCTCGGTGGTCATGAATGCCCTTAAAGTTATTTCAGAAGTTTACCATGGTGCGTCTACCCGCCGATTCAAACGACGGGGTGGCCTGTCGGAGTCGACAGGGGCGCAGAACGGGCGTTTGAGGGGTTATGTCGGTGCGCGCGGTGTGCGAATGCGACAAGACGCCGCAGGCTGGCGAATGGCGGCCGGCGGGGCGATGGCGGCATTCTCCCGGCCGGTAAGGGCGGGCGCGGGACGCCGACATATCGACGACGCTTTACGGGCGACAGGGTTTCAGTAATAATTGCGCACATACCGGACGTCCGTCTCGCCGCACTATCGGCCTGGGCGTTTTCCCGGCAGGTCGTTTCGAAGCATCCAGGTCGCGCCGCCGTCACTACGACCGAACACAAAAGGGCGCGCGCTTATGCGAAGCGGTTACGACCGTTTCTCGTGTTCCAAGCATCCATTTATTCCTGATACCGGGTCGCCAAGCCCCCGGTCTGCTTAGTCGCACATGAATACCCAAGAGGCGAAACTCGTCCTCGAGACCGCGTTGATTTGCGCGCAAGAGCCGCTGAAAGTCGGCGATCTGCGTAAGCTTTTCAATGACACCGTGTCTGGCGATACGGTGCGCGCGCTACTCGAGGAAATCCGCGTGCAATGGGATGGCCGAGGTGTGGAATTGGTGGCTCTGGCCACCGGCTGGCGTTTCCAGAGCCGTCCGCGCATGCGTGAATATCTCGACCGCCTCAATCCGGAAAAGCCGCCGAAGTACTCGCGGGCTGTGATGGAGACGCTGGCGATCATTGCATACCGTCAACCGGTGACGCGTGGCGATATTGAAGAAATTCGCGGCGTGACGGTCAATACACAGATCATCAAGCAGCTTGAAGATCGTGGCTGGATCGAAGTGATCGGCCATCGCGACGTGCCGGGACGCCCCGGTCTGTACGCGACAACCAAGGATTTCCTGGACGATCTCGGCTTGCGGGCACTCGACGCTCTGCCGCCGCTGGAAGACCCGGCCGCGCAGGCGCAAATCGATTTGCTCGCGCAACAGAACATCGAATTCGGCGAACGTGCCGAAGGCGAAGACAGCAACAACGAGGCGACCTCGGACGATGCGCCGGTCGCCGACGCCGAAGCGCTGGCCCGGTTGGCCGAAGCGCGTGCCGACGATCTGCCGCTCGCCCAAGGCGTGCCGGAAGATCAGCGGCCGGTGTCGGAGGCGGCGCAGGCACTCACCGACGACGCACTGCTCGACGCCGTCATTGCCGAGGGCGACGACGGTGTTTTGCCGGTATCGACGGAACTCGCGGGCGTTGAGCACGTCAGTGAGCAGAGCAATGTGCACGTCGTTGGGCACGTCGTTGGGCACGTCGATGGGCACGTCGATGAGTCGGTCGATGCGCTGGACAGCGATCCGGTCGATGCCGAACAAATCGCCGCTGTTGAGCAGAACGAGGAATATTCCGAAGACTCGGAACCTGCGGCACCGGTCGACAACGATCCGCCGCAAGATATGCAGCACGTGACGACGCAGGCGGCCGATCCCGCCGCGCCGGCAACGCAAGATGTGGCCCCGCACGCTGCCGACACGGCGGCGAACGAAGCCGCATCCGGGCAGCCCTTGCCCGGAGCGGACGAGGACGACGACGAAAACGGCGGGGACGACAAGAATCTCGTCACCGGTACCTGAGGCTCCGGCGCATCGCGCCGGGTTCGCACAGGGCCGTTAGCGACAAAAACGAAGCCGCGGCATTGGTTTGCCGCGCATTCATGGTGCGAACACGGATCAGGGCAGCGATAGTTGCCTGCCCGCCACGATCCCGTTTTCCAATGAGGTTGTGTTGAAACAAAACGAAGAATCCCAGGACCTGCACGCACGCGATGCCGGTGCCGAAGCACGCGCGCCGGAAGGCGAGGGCGGCGATGATAAGGCGTCGCGCCGCGGTTTGCGCCGTGGTCCGCGTAGTCTGATCGCCCGCCGTCGTGCGGCCCAGCAAGCCAAGCGAGAAGGCGATGAAGGTGGCCCGGGCGAAGCCGACTCGGCCGACGCCCCGCATGGCGACGCGCCGCAAGCGCAAGAAGCGGCCGCCGATGGCGCCGCGTCTGCCGCTCAAGGCCGCGGCCGCAGTGGCAACGGCACCAGCACTCGCAAGCCGCGCGCCAAGCGCGATAGCACGGGCCAAGGGTCGCAAGGTACGCCCGCTGGTAACGCTGCCAATGGCGGCAATGCGGGCGCTGCCGGTAACGGCGGCAGTGCCGGTGCTGGCGCAGGTGCAGGCAAACCTCAAGGCGCAAGCAAGGGCCGCGGCCGCAAGGCGACCGGCGGTGCCGGTGCCGGCCCCCGTGGCGGAAAAGCTGGCGACGACGACCTGTTCGCATTCGTGACGTCGGGCGGTTTCGATAGCGAAGAAGCCGAAGGCGACGCCAAGCGTGGCGGTGCCCGCAAGTCGGCCGATCGCCGCGTGCTGTCGCCGGACGACGAAGCCCCCAAGCTGCACAAGGTGCTCGCCGAAGCGGGTATGGGCTCGCGCCGCGAGATGGAAGAATTGATTCTTGCCGGCCGCGTGTCGGTCAATGCCGAGCCGGCACACATCGGCCAGCGCATTCTGCCGACCGATCAGGTCCGTATCAACGGCAAGCTCGTCAAGCGCCGGATCACCAGCAAGCCCCCGCGCGTGCTGCTGTATCACAAGCCGTCGGGCGAGATCGTCAGCCATGCCGATCCGGAAGGCCGTGCGTCGGTGTTCGACCGTCTGCCGCCGATGAAGACCGCGAAGTGGCTGGCCGTGGGCCGTCTCGACTTCAATACGGAAGGTCTGCTGATCCTGACGACGTCGGGCGATCTGGCCAACCGTTTCATGCATCCGCGTTATGGCATCGAGCGTGAATACGCCGTGCGTACCGTCGGTCAATTGAGCGAGTCGTCGCGTCAGCAATTGCTGCGTGGCATCGAACTCGACGACGGTAAGGCCAACTTCCTGCGCTTGCAGGATGGCGGCGGCGAAGGCTCGAATCACTGGTATCACGTGGCGCTGACCGAAGGGCGTAACCGCGAAGTGCGTCGTATGTTCGACGCGGCGGGGCTGATGGTGAGCCGTCTTATCCGTACGCGTTACGGCCCGCTCACGCTGCCGCGCGGTCTCAAGCGTGGCCGTTACGAAGAGTTGGACGACGCTCAAGTGCGCTCGCTCTTCGCTGCCGTCGGCATGAAGGTGCCGGGTGCCAGCGAAGCCGAAAAGGGTGGCAAGGGTACGCGTGGTGGGGCAGGTGCACCGAAAGAGCCGCGTCGTCAGCCGGACCCGATGCAGACCGCGCTTGGCGTGTTCACGCGCGAGCAGGGCTATGGTCAGGCACGTCGTCCGCGTGCCAATCCGCTCACCACATTTGTGGGTCCGAGCGGTGGTTTCCCGGCGCCGGCAGCGTCGCCGCGCGGTGAAGGCCGCCGCTTTGGTGGTGGCAATTCGTCGGGTGGCGGTTTCGGCGGTCAGTCGCGCGGCGGCAATTCCGCTGGCGGCGGTGGTTTCGGTGGCCAGTCGCGCGGCGGAAATTCTGCGGGCGGCGGTGGTTTTGGCGGTCAATCGCGCAGCGGCAATTCTGCGGGTGGTGGCGGTTTCGGCGGCCAATCCCGTGGCGGTAGCGGCGGCGGTCGTGGCGGTAATGCCAACGGCAATCGCAGCGGCGGCGGCAATCGTGCCGGCGGCGGTGGCGGCCAGGGCAACACGGGCGGCAACCGGGGCAATCGCGGCGGCAACCGCTCGCGCTGATGCCGCAAGGCGGGCCCGGTACGGTGGCTTGGATGCGCAGCATTCGCGACACCCCGGGCGCCCGTCTGATGCCATGGACAGCGGCCGACTTATTGCATTGCAGCGGCGTTGTGCAGAAGCCCGTCCCACGGGCATTTGCCATGCCAAGCGTTGCAAAATGGCCAAAAACCATATAAAATCAGTGAATAAGCTGGTTGGCGTGCCGGACTTTCTGTTGCGGCGCGCACCTCATGCGCAATGAGGATGTAAGAAATGGGCGTTTCGCCCATTTTTTTTTGCCGCGAGCGTTTTGCGCGGCCGATACCGCCGCGTTGGGGAGTGGGTGTGTCGACACAGGCACGCCGGCCCGGACGGTCGAGGCAGGTATCGTGCGGCGTCCCATGCGGGGCGCGCAGATATAGTCGGGCGCTGATGCGCACGAGTTTTTCTAGGGTGAGCAAAGTTGCAATTGCCAGAACTGATCGAGACCACGGTCGAAGGCCTGGGTTACGAGCTGGTCGATCTTGAACGCGCCGGCGGCGGTTTGCTGCGCGTTTATATCGACAAGCCTGAGGGCATCGGCATCGATGACTGCGAGACGGTAAGCCGTCAGCTCTCGCACGTGCTGATGGTCGAGAACGTCAACTATGACCGACTCGAAGTGTCGTCACCGGGGCTGGATCGTCCGCTGCGAAAGCTGCGCGACTTCGAGCGTTTTGCCGGTGTTGAAGTGAGTCTCACGTTGCGTGTGCCGCTGGACGGCCGCAAGCAGTTCCGCGGCATCTTGCAGGCGCCGCAAGGCGAAAATCTGAGCCTCGAGTTCGAAGGCAAGGGCGGCCCGGCGCTGCTCGAATTTACCCTCGCGGATATTGACCGTGCGCGCCTAGTGCCGCAGATTGATTTTAGGAGTCGCAAACGATGAGTCGCGAAGTATTGCTGTTGGTCGATGCGCTCGCGCGCGAAAAGAACGTCGACAAGGATGTCGTGTTCGGCGCGCTGGAAGCAGCATTGGCTTCGGCCACCAAGAAGCGCTACACCGAAGACGTCGACATTCGCGTGCACATCGACCGTGAGTCGGGCGAGCACGAGAGCTTCCGTCGCTGGTTGGTCGTGCCCGACGAGGCCGGCCTGCAAGAGCCGGACAAGCAGATTCTGTTGTTTGAAGCCAAGGAAGACAACGACGCGATCGAACTCGGCGAATTCGTCGAGGAGCCGGTTGAGTCGGTCGAATTCGGCCGCATTGGCGCGCAAGCCGCCAAGCAAGTGATTCTGCAACGCATTCGCGATGCCGAGCGCGAGCAGATCCTGTCGGACTTCCTCGAGCGCGGCGAAAAGATCATGACCGGTACGGTCAAGCGTCTCGACAAGGGCAACCTGATTGTCGAGTCGGGCCGTGTCGAAGCGCTGCTGCGTCGCGACCAACTGATTCCGAAAGAAAACCTCCGTATCGGTGACCGCGTCCGCGCGTACATCGTGAAGGTCGATCGTACGGCCCGTGGCCCGCAGATCGAACTCTCGCGCACCGCACCGGAGTTCCTGATCGAGTTGTTCGGCATGGAAGTGCCGGAAATCGAGCAGGGCCTGCTCGAGATCAAGTCCGCCGCCCGTGACCCGGGTGTGCGCGCCAAGATCGCCGTGGTGGCCTACGACAAGCGTATCGATCCGATCGGCACGTGCGTGGGTATTCGCGGTACGCGTGTGCAGGCCGTGCGTAACGAACTGGGCGGTGAGAACGTCGATATCGTGCTGTGGTCGGAAGACCCGGCGCAATTCGTGATCGGTGCCCTGGCGCCGGCGGCGGTGCAGTCGATCGTCGTTGACGAAGAGAAGCACAGCATGGACGTCGTCGTCGACGAGAACGAGCTGGCCGTGGCGATTGGCCGCAGCGGTCAGAACGTGCGTCTCGCGTCGGAACTGACCGGCTGGCAGATCAACATCATGACGCCGGACGAATCGGCCGAGAAGCAGAACGAAGAGCGCGGTACGTTGCGCACGTTGTTCATGCAGCGTCTGGATGTGGACGAGGAAGTGGCGGACATCCTGATCGAGGAAGGTTTCTCGAGTCTGGAAGAGATCGCCTACGTGCCGCTCAACGAAATGCTCGAAATCGAGGCTTTCGATGAAGACACGGTGCATGAGTTGCGCAACCGTGCGCGCGACGCACTGCTGACGCAGGCGATTGCCACCGAGGAGAAGGTTGAGGGCGTTGCGCTCGACCTGAAGAGCCTCGACGGCATGACGCCCGAGTTGCTGGCCAAACTGGCCGAGCATGAAATTCAGACGCGCGATGATCTGGCCGAGCTGGCCGTCGACGAACTGACCGAAATGACCGGTGTCGACGAGGAAGCTGCGAAGGCTTTGATCATGAAAGCGCGAGAGCACTGGTTCCAATGATGACCTGCCCCGGCATGCATATGGAACAGTGAACTTTGAAGTTAACCGCAAGGCGCGTGGCCTTGCTTGAAGAGGTTTGAATGGCGAGCATCAACGTAGCCCAATTTGCTGAAGAACTGAAAATGCCGGCCGGCGTGTTGCTGGAGCAACTCAAAGCCGCCGGTGTGGACAAACTCAGCGCCGACGATTCGGTAACGGAAGCCGACAAGGCCCGTTTGCTGGAACACCTGCGCCGATCGCACGGCGCTGGCGACGGCGACAAAAAGAAGATCACTCTGACGCGTCGCCAGACCTCGGAAATCAAGCAAGCCGACTCGACCGGAAAGGCGCGCACGATTCAAGTCGAAGTCCGCAAGAAGCGGACGTTCGTCAAGCGCGACGATGTGGCTGAGGGCGCTGAAAACGCGGCAGTTTCGGCCGAAGACGAAGCGCTGCGCCAACGTGAGGAAGATGCACGCCGTGAGGCGGAGCGTCTTGCTGCCGAGGCTGCGGAGCTGAAGCTTCGTCAGGAACAACTCGAACGCGAAGAGGCCGAGCGCCGCGAGCGTGAAGAGAAGGAAGCGGCTGAGCGTCGTGCCCGTGAAGAAGCGGAGCGCGCTGCGGCGGCGGCCAAGGCTGCGGCTGAGCAGAAGGCCAAGGCGGAAGCGAAAGCCGAAGCCAAGGTCGATGCCGAAGCCGATCAGGCCGCTCAGGCCGAGACGGAAAAGGCTGAGCAGGCCAAGCAAGCGGCTGCTCAGGAAGCTGACAAGGCAGCGGCCGCGAAGGCGGACGCCGAGCGCGAGCAGGCCCGCAAGGCCAGCGAAGAAGCGCGTGCAGCCGCCGAGAAGGCCAGTGCTGCGGCCGACAAGGCGCGTGCCGAAGAAGAAGCGATTCGCAAGCGTCGCGCTGCGGCGGAAGCCGAAGCGCGTGCCATTCGCGAAATGCTGAACGCACCGCGTCGCGTGCTGAAGGCGCCGGAACCGGCACCTGCTGCACCGGCAGCGGCGCCGGTCGCCGCCAAGACGGAAGCCAAGGGCACGTTGCACAAGCCGGCCAAGCCGGAAGGTTCGACGTCGGCCAAGCCGGCAGACAAGAAGCCGGCGACCACGGCGGCACCGTCGACGACGACTGCGGACAAGAAGGACAAGAAGCCGGGTCAATGGCAGAAGGACGCCGATAACCGCAACAAGCGTGGCGGCATGAAGACCCGTGGCGACACGAGCGGCGGTTCGGACGGATGGCGTGGCGGTGGCCGTGGCGGCCGTCGTGGCGATCGTCATGCGCAGGACAACCAGTTCCAGGCGCCGAGCGAGCCGATCGTACGTGACGTGCACGTGCCGGAAACCATCACGGTGGGCGATCTGGCTCACAAGATGTCGGTGAAGGCCTCGGAAGTCATCAAGTTGATGATGAAGATGGGTCAGATGGTGACCATCAACCAGGTGCTGGATCAGGAAACGGCAATGATCGTGGTCGAAGAACTCGGCCACCGTGCAATTGCCGCGAAGATGGACGATCCGGAAACGCTGCTGTCGCTGGGCAATGACGCACCGGAAGGCGAAGCCTTGCCGCGTCCGCCGGTGGTGACGGTGATGGGTCACGTCGACCACGGTAAGACCTCGCTGCTGGACTACATCCGTCGCGCCAAGGTGGCGTCGGGCGAAGCCGGTGGTATTACGCAGCACATCGGTGCGTATCACGTTGAAACGCCGCGCGGTACGGTGACGTTCCTCGACACGCCGGGTCACGAGGCCTTTACGGCCATGCGTGCCCGTGGTGCTCAGGCAACGGACATCGTGATTCTGGTGGTGGCGGCCGACGACGGCGTGATGCCGCAGACGAAGGAAGCGATCGCTCACGCGAAGTCGGCCGGCGTGCCGATCGTGGTGGCGATCAACAAGATCGACAAGCCGGAAGCCAACGCCGACCGCGTGAAGCAGGAACTCGTGGCCGAGGGCGTGGTGCCGGAAGAGTACGGTGGCGATTCGCCGTTCGTGCCGGTGTCGGCGAAGACCGGTACGGGTATCGACGATCTGCTCGAGAACGTGCTGCTGCAAGCCGAAGTGCTGGAACTGAAGGCACCGGAAGCCGCCCCGGCCAAGGGTATCGTGATCGAAGCCAAGCTCGACAAGGGTAAGGGTCCGGTGGCGACGATTCTGGTGCAGTCGGGCACGCTTAAGCGTGGCGACATGGTGCTGGCGGGTCAGGCTTATGGCCGCGTGCGTGCCATGCTCGACGAAACGGGCAAGAGCGCGAAGGAAGCCGGTCCGTCGATCCCTGTGGAAATTCAGGGTCTGTCGGAAGTGCCGGGTGCCGGTGAAGAAGTGCTGGTCGTGCAAGACGAGCGCAAGGCACGTGAAATCGCCTTGTTCCGTCAGGGCAAGTTCCGCGACGTGAAGCTGGCCAAGCAGCAAGCCGCGAAGCTCGAGAACCTGTTCGAGCAGATGGCCGACGGCGAAGTCAAGACGCTGCCCCTCATCATCAAGGCAGACGTGCAGGGTTCGCAGGAAGCACTGGCGCAGTCGCTCAACAAGCTCTCGACGCCGGAAGTGCGTGTGCAGATCGTGCACGCTGCGGTGGGTGGCATCAGCGAAAGCGACGTCAACCTGGCAACGGCTTCGAAGGCGGTCATCATCGGCTTCAACACGCGTGCCGATGCACTGGCGCGCAAGCTGGCCGAGTCGAACGGTATCGACATCCGCTACTACAACATCATCTATGACGCTGTGGATGAAGTGAAGGCGGCCATGTCGGGCATGCTGGCACCGGAGAAGAAGGAAGAAATCACCGGTCTCGTCGAAGTTCGCCAGACGTTCCGCGTACCGAAGGTCGGTACGGTTGCCGGTTGTATGGTGCTCGACGGCTTCGTCAAGCGCTCGTCGAATGTCCGCGTGCTGCGCGACAACGTCGTGGTCTTCACGGGCGAGCTGGATTCGCTCAAGCGCTTCAAGGACGACGTCAAGGAAGTCAAGACGGGCTTCGAGTGCGGTTTGTCGGTGAAGAACTTCAACGACATCCAGGAAGGCGACCAACTGGAAGCGTTCGAAATCACTGAGGTTGCGCGTTCGCTGTAAGGCGCGGCGTTCAACGGATGTGGAATGGCCCACCAGGCCGGGTAACCGGTGGGGTGGGCCATTGCATTACTAGCGAGTGAGTCATGGCAAAGAAACGTAATATTCCGGGCGGCCGCAATCTGCGCATCAATGATCAGATCCAGCGCGACCTGTCCGAGCTGATCCAGCGTGAAGTGAAAGACCCGCGTATTGGTCTGGTGACGCTGCAAAGCGTGGAAGTCACGCCGGATTACGCGCACGCGAAGGTGTACTACACCACGCTGACGGGTGACCCCAAGCAGACGGGCGAAGCGCTCAACGAAGCCGCTGGTTTTCTGCGTAACATGTTGTTCAAGCGTTTGCACATTCACACGGTGCCGACGTTGCATTTCCACTTCGACCAGTCGATCGAACGTGCGATCGAAATGTCGCGCCTCATCGACACGGCCAACGCCACGCGGGCGAAGGAAGAAGAGGAAGGCGGCGCCGACGGCGAAGAAGAACAAGACACGAACGACGTTGATAGCGACGTTGATAGCGACGGAAGTAACGAAGGTCAGGACGAAGGTAAGGGCGACGGCCGCAAGTAAGCGGTGGTCTCCGTGGTCCCGGGTTCGACCGACTGAGCCCGCCGGGCTGCCGAAAGGCCGGTCCGGCGGCGCACGAAAGCCTGCTGGCGCATGACGCGCGGCGTGGCTGATTCTCCACGAATATCTCAAGCACTCCCGCATCATGACGGACCCGCGTTCGCAGGCACCCCGCCAAAAACTTCCCCGATTCGCCCTCGATGGCGTGTTGCTATTGGACAAGCCGTTGGGTCTGTCGTCGAACGACGCGCTCATCAAGGCCAAGCGCTTGCTGCAAGCGTTGAAAGCCGGGCATACCGGCACGCTCGACCCGTTGGCCACCGGCTTGCTGCCGCTGTGTTTTGGCGAAGCGACCAAGTTCTCGCAGGATTTGCTCGAAGCGGACAAGACGTATGAAGCCCGTGTCCGTCTGGGCGAGACCACCACGACGGGGGATGCTGAAGGCGAAGTGCTGCAAACCCGCGACGTGACCGTCGATGAAGCGGCCATTCGCGCCGTATTGCCGCAGTTCACTGGGCCGATTTCGCAAGTGCCGCCGATGTATTCCGCGCTCAAGCGTGATGGCAAGCCGCTGTACGAATACGCACGCGCCGGTCAGACGCTGGAGCGCGAGGCACGCCAGATCACGATTCATTCGCTCGAATTGCTGGATTGCTCGCTGCCCGGCGCCCCGGAGTTCACTTTCCGTGTGACATGCAGCAAGGGCACATACGTGCGTACGCTCGCGGAAGACATCGGGGAAGCGCTGGGTTGCGGGGCTCACCTGCGAGCACTGCGTCGGACGGCGGTGGGCCCGTTGACGCTTGACGGCGCGGTGACGCTTGAAGACCTCAACGCCATCGACCAACCACAGCGTGTGGAAAAACTCGCGCCGGTGGATGCGTTGCTCAAGACGCTGCCGACGGTATGGCTCGACGACACGCTTGCCAAGCGCTTCGGCCATGGTCAACGACTGCGGCTCGACGAGACGCGCTGCCCTCAGGCGCTGCGTGCCTGTGCCTCGACGCACGAGGAGGGTATCGAAGTGAAGGTCTATGCAGAGGCCGCCGATGACGTCGCCGCCCGCCTGCTCGGCGTCGCCCGCCTTGACAGCGAGGCACTGCTTACACCGCAGCGGTTGCTCAAGACGCAGTAATTCGATCGCAGGGGACTCGCGACCCATCTCCACGCCGTACGCAGTCGCTGGAGACGAGTAGCGAAACCCCTCGATAGGGCACCCCTAGTGGCTCCTTGTCGCGGTGACCTTGCCGCGCCTCACTCGGTATCCGTGACCTTCACGTTCTCCGCCGTCGGCCCTTTGGCCCCTTGCGCCACGTCATATTCGACAAGCATCCCGTCCACGAGCGTTTGACCCGCCACGTTGGTGAGTTTTGACGAGTGGACGAAAACAGCCTCGCTGCCGTCATCCGGTGTGATGAAGCCGAAACCTCTGTCGCTGTTAAAAAATTTGACTTTACCTCGTGCCATTTCCCGCTCCTTGAAAGGACGTGAGGACCGCGCGCTCAGAGCGTCGTCCGAGCGCCGCTCCACCAGTCCATACCGTCAAAAATCCTGCTCAGTCCCGGCTTTGCGAAACCGGGTGCCATCGCGCTTGTGGCGCTGCGGCAAAACAGACCGTCGACAACCTTGTAGTGATATCCGGCGCCGGCGAGGGCATCCATCACTTGGTCGAACGTGATTTGTTGCATGGGTAACAGGAGGTCGACGCCGTGCTGACGGTCCAAGTTGCCGAACAGGCCCCCTATGTCGAGCGACTTTGTGTTGGCGAGGCCCTGCATCTCCTTGGCGTAGGCTGCCGTCGAATATTCGGTAGACAGATAGTTGGACACTTTTGCCGCAGCGTCGCCGTACGGCGTTGCGCCATAGGCACCGTTGACCACGCCTGCGTAGCTGTTGCCCTTCGTGAGCGCTTTGAATCCCTTGTTGCCTTGGAGGCCCACTTTTTTCGTGGCGTTGCCGGCCAAGCCGGGCTTCACGCGGCCAAAGCGAGCGACCATCCGGCTATATAAGCCGCCGCCCCGAAGTCCCTGACCCGCAACCACCGCAGGCGCCCGCCGTGCCGTGCCCAATACGCCGGTGCCCAGATTGATCACACCAAACCCGAGTCCGAGATACCCCAGTACGCTCGCCAGCTCCGGATCACTCTCCTCCAGGACAATCGAGGAAATATCGAACGCACTGCCAACCGCAGCGAGCCCGGTCACGCCGATCGCAAGGGCGAGAGAACTGCCGCTGGTAAATGGCGTCGCCAGAAGGCCCAGCACGCTCGCCGCAATACGGAATTCCTGCGTGTACATGAGCGGCATCGTGTCGAGACGGCTGTACTGCGCAATCTCCACGTGCCCGCTGGGATCGTGATAGTTGATCGGGTCCCCGTGGCAATAGACGTAGGCGGCGATTCCCCCGATACCGAACGGACTCATAACGTCGGGCGACTGGAAGCGGCAATGCTCCGGGTCGTACATCCGGTAGCCGTTGCCGAGATGGTAGAACCCCACATAGTTCAGCGGTTCGCCTTTGAAGCCGAGCCACGTGACCACGCCGGGATCGACGTTCCGGTAGCCGTAGGGCGAATAGCGGTAGTACGTGATGGCCTTGGTGTCGAGGTCGATGCTGGCGAAGACGGTCCCCGCCTGATCGCGAAGTTCGAACGAACTGGTTGCCGTCGTCTTGTCGTCGATCGTCGTGGATGCCTCTTGCAGGAAGCATGACGGGCTGTCGTTCTTCAGGACGAGGGTGCGCTTGTTGAAACCGTGCTTCTTTGCATCGTCCTGCTGGCAAACGGCGTATCGCCGTTGCCCACGGTAGTGGTAAGTCTCGTTCCACTTTCCCTTGCCGGCAGAGCCCCCGCGAATTCGCCCAAGATCGTCATACGTGAAGACGAAATCGCCGTCTTTCCCGCCCGCCGTAGCGGAGCAACTCTTTGCCCGGCCGTTGCCATAGTAGGCGAGGGTGCGGTTCGACCGCTTGGTCAGCCGCCCGGCGTCATCGTTGTCGTAGGGCTTGCCGTCCAATGTGGTGAGCACACCGGGTTTGGCGTCGTAGGTGCGCGTCGTCGTCGACACCGAGAGCGCCTCCGGACGGCTGGTGCCAGTGTAGAACTCGTTGTCGCTCGACAGCACATTACCGAGCTTGTCGTAATCGAAGACCTGTTTGACGTATTGCTTGCCGCCATAACCTGCGAAACCCGCCTGCGAGCAGGACCAGGTTTTCAGGCGTTGTGAGGCGTCGTACTCGAAGTAGTCGGCGTTCGACGTCTTGTCGTCGACCTTGAGCATGATGCGGTCGATGCGGCCGTCGCCGATGCGTTGGCTTTCAATGACATGCGTCTTGACGCCGGTGCATTCGAATTTGCGCTTGATCTCGATCCCCGAACGGTTGTAGCTGTACTGCACCGTCATGGTGAGATTCTGTTTCGCGGCCTTGATCGTTTCTTTCGACAGCAGGCCGTTATCCGAATAGACGTACGTGGCTTCGCAGCTATCGTTGATGGAGCGCTCAAGCCGTCCGAAAGCGTCGTACTGGAAGGCCGTCTTCGCGCCGGTGATGTCCTCGAACGCGATGATTTGTTGCCGATGGCTGAAGTGTGTCTTTGATGCCCGCGTGCCAGCGTTGTCCGTCATGGTCTCGGTGTACCTCAGCCCGCTGGCGTCAATCTCGCTCTTGTAGCCCGTGACCGTTGCGGGACGCTCACCGGCATCGATTTGCTTGCCCCAGCGCGATGCGCCGTTGTACGTGAAGATGGCATCGGTGCCGTTGCTAATCTCTCGGGCGGGACGGCCGAGACCGTCGACCCGCTGTTCGCCCAGCGAGATCGTGCCCTTATCGTCCTCGACATAAGCCGTGACGGCGACACTGGCAAGTGTTTCGTCGGGAAAGATGTTGCTGATCTCGATGCCGTCGGTGGTCGACGTGAGCAAGCGGTCGAAGCGGTCGTAGGTAAAGGCCGTGGGAGCGCCTTTCGCAGGCGTCAGTGTCTTGAGGCGGCCTTGGCCGTCGTAGGCCATCGTGATCTTGTCTCCGGGGAGCGTTGTTCTGCTCCCGTCGATGGTCTCGGTGTTGACCGACGTCATGTTGCCGCCGGCGTCGAAGGTGGTGAGTTTCCTGAATGACGGGGCACCCGAAGCGCCGGCACTTTCAGTGAGCGTGCGTTCGGCAGCATCGTAGTTGCGCTGCGTTTCGGCGGCACCGACCAGCAGGGTTTCGCCCATGGCTTTGCTCGCGAGTGTCAGCGACTGGGTGTCGACCTCTTTCCCGCCGGCGTCCGTCTGAACTTTCTTGACGCTGCACGTGTTTTTGGCGTCGTCATAGGTCCAGTTCGTCGTCAGCATGCTGTGCTTTACGTTCGCGTAGTCGTAATCGTATTGCTCGTCGCTCGCCAGACGGCCTTGGGCATCGTAGGTGCATCGGGTCATCAGCAACCAGACCTTGCCATCGGGACTGGCCCAGCTCTCACAATCGCGCGCCAGTTCGTCTCGGATCACACGGGTGCGTTGCTTCGAAACCGTGTCGAGGGTTTCGTGCTGCCATCTCCTGCCCTTGAGCGGTGTGATGGTGTACTCGCGTTGCCCGGCAGTGACACCCGCTTGCGAGGCAGTTTCCTTGATCAGTGTGCCGACCTTGTCATAGCTGCACGTGGTCTTGACGCCCTCGCCATCGACAGATTCATCGATGCGTCCGGTTAGCGCGGAGCGTGTCTGGCTCAATGTGAACGTCGTTGCATCCGCCGTCTCGGTCGTCGTCAGGACGGTGATCTTTCGCTTGTTCTTGGCGTCGGTCTTGTAAGTGAACGAGGTCTTGATTTCCGAACCCCTGACCTTGCCGCCGCCCGCGCCGATCCGCCACGCCGAGGTTGTGCTGATCTGGCCAAACCCGGGGTCGTTGACGCTCGTCTGATAGGCGATGTCTTCGAGGTGCATCGAGCGTTCGGTCCACTTGCCGGCGCTTGGCTGTTTCAACTTAAAACCGCGGGCGTTGGTTTTGCTCTGCTGGACCAGGCTTTTGTTCAGTGTGTCGATGAGGCTCTGCGTCTGGTCCTTGGATTTCTTGTCGGCGGCGGTACTGAGTTGTTTGTCGAGACTATCGAGCAGTGCCTTGGCGGCCGCTTTGGCGATTTTCAGTTGTTCCGCGCTGACGTCGATTTCTTCGTATGACGGGTGCATCACGGTGAGTTTTCTGCCCGGCAGAAGCACGTATTCCCGGTCGACACCACTCACGGGTTTGCAGGTGAGACTGGCATAACCGTAGTACGTGAGACGTAGCGCATAGTTCTTGCCACCCTCCTGTCGATAAACAAGTTCGGATTCCACGTGCGAAGTGAAGCTCTTGGTATCGCCCGCGTAGCTCATGTCGAACGGGAGTTGAAAGGTGGCTTTCGCGTAGTCGTTGTTGGTGATCGACATCGTGACTGTCGAATCGATTCTTGTGCCCCATGTCAGCCCGCCGGAACCGAACGCGACGAAGCCGAGGCCAATCGGATTGGTGAAATCCACGACCTTCAACAGGATGCCGAAGAAGCTGGTGTCGTGATAGCTCGTCGCGTTTTCCTTGACCGTGTACGCGGCGTAGTTGTTGAAGTAGGTCCACTCGGTGATGGTGTCACCTTGAGTGGACTTGATGAGGTTGCCGCTGGCATCGTATTCGAGCGCGAGTTCGTCAACGACGACGTTGGCGATTTTCTTGATCGTTTTATGCGTCGCGGTGCCGCGCGCCTTGTCGATGCTGACGCTTTGTTCCGTGAGTACGGTGACATCGGCGGCGGTGACGGCTTCGGAGACTTGTCCGGTGTCATTGAACGAGTACACGCGCGAGAGAACGTTCTTGTTGCCTTGTGTGCAGGCGATGGTGGTCTTATTGGTGTCGTATTTGTAACTCTCGATCAAGGCGGTGACGGTCTCACCGGGCAAGGTGGTGTGCTTTACGATCTGCTTGTCGTTGAAGTCAATCAACTCGGCATGAGTTGAGGTTTCCAGCACATCTGGATCCCCTTTCTTCTCCGCCGGCAGTGACTGCTGGCGGCGCATTTCGAATTTCTTGATCGCGCCCTGATCATTTTCGAGAACGTAGATTGTCTTGGCGGTTCCGACCGCGCCTGTGACTTCAATGGTTTGCTCGAAGGCATAGCGCGTATTGGCATATGTGCAGGCGTAGCTCACTTGTTCGTCGCTACCGGGGAAAAGGGTGATGCTTTTCAGGACGGGCGCCGGGATTTTGACGCCGATATCGGCGAGCGGTGAATCTATCCAGTCTGCGTTTAGCAGACGACCGTCATCGTCATTGATGGCGACGACTCGCGGTCCGCCTCGGAACAATGTCCAGTCGAATTTCAGTGACCGGCCCGAGGGCAGGATGTAGTGAGTCGGGTATATCCATGATTTTTGAGCGCCTGCCTGCTGCCTGAGTAAATCACTAGTTCCGAATTTTTCTGAGACGCCATTCTTGTGATAGACGACCAAGGCATAACCCGGGCCCTCCACCAGAAAATCCCCGCCGTTGAATGATTCACCCGAGCGCAACTCGAAGTTAAGCGTGCGCCCGTCGCACAGCGGAAGATTCGCAAAAGTATCGTAGGGATCATCCGCTAGGCTTTCCCGAACTCTCGTGTAGATACCGCAAGGAAGAATATTGAGGTCGCCTTCGTGGGTCTTGCACGACAGACCGATATCTAGTGCCGGTGACGTACCGGCATCGGCGAAAAGACCTGCGATCGGAATTCTTAAAAGGCCCTGACCGCTTTTGGGGCTGACGACTACGTGCCGGTTCATCGACGCATAGGTTTCGAACGCCAGTTGCGCGTTGCTGCTGAAATGCTTGATCGGAGACATGTTGACGCTCCCACGAAGGCGGCGATATGCCGGAGTTGCCTTCATTGAAGCACTGCGAGGCGCGGGCAAACACTGTCAACGTTGACAGGCGACAGCCGTCAGTCGCTATGGGACGCTAACGTCAGAACGTGGGAGCGAGGGGAGGCAGGGCGGGGCGGGACGGAGGTAAGGCAAGCAAACGCTGGGAAAACAGCGTGGCGGGCGGGCGGTGTGACTACCGCCCGCATTGCCGACTTAGTTGGCGACGTTCTCGGGCTTGAGGGCGTCGATGGCGCCCAGCGCAGCACGAACGTCCATGGCGTACTTGGCGAGCGCTTTCTGCTCGTCGGTCTTCGGCTCGAACGACGGCACGCTGACCGGGTGATTGCTTTCATCGACCGCGACGAAGACCATCAGGCAGTCGGTGGTCTGACGCAGCTCGCCCCATTTCGGGTCACCTGCGTGCACCGACACATGGATGTGCATGCTCGTGCGCCCGGTGGCGACGATGCGCGCACGCAGTTCCACCAGATTGCCCACCAGAATCGGCCGGTGGAAGTGAATATTGCCCACGCTCACCGTGACGCAATAACGGCCCGACCACGTGGCGGCGCAAGCGTAGGCCACTTCATCGATCCATTTCATCAGCGAGCCCCCGTGCACCTTGCCGCCAAAGTTGACGGCAGCCGGTTCGGCCAGGAATCGGAAGGTGATCTCGGAGCGGTCGCTCTGGTTTTGCGGGGTATTCATGATTGTGCTGATTGCGTGGGGGAAATGTATCGTCGGGCGTCGCCCTTTGCAGAGCGTTCGGCCGTCAGAACGCCGATGATACTGCGAATGCGCAAAACGCGCGCCGGCGCGTCAAATTTCCTGTGTGGCACCTGCCCGGTCGGGTGAGTGCTGGGCGGTAATCGTTACCGGCCGCTTTCCCGCAGGTTTCGCCAGACGGAAAAAAACCCCGCTAACGTCAGCGGGGTTCAAGAAGTGCCCGGTAGTACAGAGCAGGGCCGGGCACTCGGGGGGAAGAAGGTTCCCGGGGGGGCGAGGTGGCTTAGTGAGCCCCCGCCGCAGCGTCGCCGCCGCCACCGCCGCGTATCGGGCGCGTAATCCACACCATCGCGATCATCAGCACGAACAACAACGCCGAGATCCAGAAGATGTCGTTCGCGCCCAGCATCGCCGACTGCTGCGTGACGATCCGGTCGATGTAGCCGTGCGCCTGCGGTGTCGACATGCCCAACTGATTGAGCGTCTGCACCGAGTCGTTGAACGTCGCATCGTACGGTGTCAGATGCTCGGTCAACTGCGCGTGGTGCAGTGTGATGCGGTTATCCCACACCGTGGTCGCAATCGATGTGCCCACCGCGCCGCACGTAATCCGCACGAAGTTCGACAGACCTGCCGCCGCCGGAATACGGTGTGCCGGCAGCCCCGACAAAATGATGGCCGTGAGCGGGATGAAGAACATCGACATCGGCACGCCCTGCAAGAACGTCGGAATCATCAGCGTGCGCGTATCCACCAGCGTGTTGAAGTGCGAACGCATCACGAAGACCAGCGCGAACAGCAGGAACGAGACTGTCACCACCCAGCGTGCATCGAGCTTTGGCAGCGTCTTGCCGATAATCGGCGACAAGATGATGGCGAATAACCCGACCGGCGCCATCACCAGCCCGGCTTCGGTTGCCGTATAGCCGAGATAGATCTGCAACCACTGCGGCAAGATCACCAGATTCCCGAAGAACAGCCCGTAACCGACCGAAATCGCCACCACGCCGCCCGTGAAGTTGACCCGCTTGAACAGCGTCAGGTCCACCACCGGATGCTTCTCGGTAATCTCCCAGATCACGAAGAAGCAGAACGCCACAAGTGCGACCAGCGCCAACGCGACAATGGTTGCCGAGTTGAACCAGTCGAGTTCCTTGCCCTTGTCGAGCATCACCTGCAACGAGCCGACCCAGATCACCAGCAAAGAGAGCCCGATCGTATCGATCGGTTTTCGCTGCGTGGGCGTTTCGCGTTTCTTGTAAATCATCCACGTCACATACGCAGCGGCAATGCCCACCGGAATGTTGATGTAGAAGATCCACGGCCAATGGTAGTTATCCGAGATCCAACCGCCCAGAATCGGCCCCATCACCGGGGCGACGAGCGTCGTCATGCCCCAGAGTGCAAGGGCCATTGAACTCTTGGCCGGCGGGTAACTCGAGAGCAGCAGCGACTGCGACAGCGGAATCATCGGGCCGGCCACGGCACCCTGCAACACACGGGCAGCGAGCAGAATTTCGAGCGTGGGCGCCATGCCGCACAGCCACGAGGCCAGCACAAACAACAGAATCGACGTGATGAACAAGCGCACCGCGCCGAAGCGCTCGGTGAGCCAGCCCGTCAACGGCACGGAAATGGCGTTGGCGACGGCGAACGACGTAATCACCCACGTGCCCTGACTCGACGACACACCGAGGTCACCGGAAATGGCAGGGATGGATACGTTGGCAATCGACGTGTCGAGCACGTTCATGAACGTGGCGAGCGACAGCGCGATCGTGCCGAGTACCAACTGGCCGCCCGAGAGCGGGCCAGGAGCGTTTTGAGTTGCCATGAGTTGTCAAAGGGGGTGGGGGCACCCCCCTCCGATTTACAGGGGACGCGCGCGAGCGGGCTGGTTGCGCGTGTCGTTGGCGGCGCCCGAAGCGCCCGAACCAGCAGCCGCGCCAGCGTTTTCAGTGATGATCTTCGCCACGATGTCGTCGGCGTCGTGCCCGACCTTGTCGTACACATCGGTCGAATACACCGGCAGCGTCGGCGCTTCACCCAGCTCCTTGCCGTCGGTGTTGCGCACGTTCACCTTCACCTGCATCGACAGGCCCACGCGCAACGGATGCTGTTGCAGTTGCTTCGGGTCCAGCGCAATACGCACCGGCAGACGTTGCACCACCTTGATCCAGTTACCCGTGGCGTTCTGTGCCGGCAGCAGCGAGAACGCGCTGCCCGTACCGGCCGAGAAGCCCGCCACGGTGCCCTTGTACTCGACCGCCGAGCCGTAGACGTCGGCCGTGAGCGTCACCGGCTGACCCACGCGCATGTGCGCAATCTGCACTTCCTTGAAGTTGGCATCCACCCAGACTTCGTTGAGCGGCACGAGTGCCATCAGCGGTGCGCCCGTTGCCACACGCTGGCCGACCTGCACCGAACGCTTGGCGACATAACCGTCCACCGGCGCCGGAATCGTCGTGCGGGCGTAGTCGAGGTACGCGGCACGCACTTGCGCGGCGGCCTGCTGCACGTTCGGGTGCGTGGTGACCGAGGTCTTGTCGGTCAGCGCCTTGTTCGACACCAACTGCGCACGGGCTTGCTCGAGCGCGGCTTGCGCCGACTTCACGGCGTCTTGGGCGTGGGCCAGTTCTTCGCGCGACACGGCGCCCGAGGCGATGGCCATCTCGCGGCGCTTCACGTCGGCCTGCGCCTTGGCCAGATCCGACTCGCGCATCGAGACCGTTGCCGCGTAGGCGTCGTTGTTCACGAAATACGTACGCACCTGACGCACGGTCTGCGCCAGATTCGCTTCCGACTTCAGCAGGGCCACGCGGGCATCGGTCTGGTCGAGCGTGACCAGCGGCTGGCCAGCCTTGACCATCTGCGTGTCATCGACCTTCACACCCGTGACGGTGCCGGAGACTTGCGGCGTGATCTGCACCACGTTGCCCGCCACGTACGCGTCGTCGGTGTCTTCGTAGTAACGCGCATAAAGCGCGTAGTAGGCGCCGTAGCCGATCGCCGCAATCGCGATCACTGCCGTCAGCGTCAGCATCATGCGGCGTCGCTTGCCGTTGTTCGGGGCCGGCGTAGCAGGCGCTTGTTGTTGGTTGTCGCTCATCATTCGCTCCGTACTAATCTCTCAATGTGCTTTTTGACGTTGTGTCTTGTGTGTCTTATGGGCTGCTGTGCGGTTCGCTGCCGGTCAGTGCGTTTGCGTTGCCGCATCGCCGTCGACGTCGGTTTTGGCCGGGCGCTCCTGCCCGACGACCAGACCGGCCGCCTGCGCGTCGAAACCACCGCCCAGTGCCTTGATCAGTCCGATCTGCTGGTCGCGGCGCGCGCCTTCGATATTCACGCGTGTCTGTTCTTGCAGGAGCAGCGACGACTCGGCCGTGAGCACCGTCACTTGCGGCGTGAGGCCCGCCTTGTAACGGTCGATGGCCAGATCGTAGGCGCGCTGCGCGGCGTTTTGGGCCACGCGCTGCGACACCATTTGTCGATCGGCGGAACGAATCGACGACATGCGGTCGGCGATATCGCCGAGGGCCTTGTTCAGCGTCGAGTCATAGTTCGCCACGGCGCTTTCATACGCGGCGTACTGACCCTTGAGGTTGGCGCGCAGGCGTCCGCCGTCGAAGATCGGCAGCGAAATCACCGGACCGGCCTGAATGTTCTGGCTGCTCGGATCGATCAGCTTGCCCAGCCCGAAGGTCGAAAAGCCAAAGGCGGCATTGAGGTTCACGTCCGGGTAGAAGCGTGCCTTGGCAACGTCCACACCCTTCAACTGGGCTTCCACACCCCAGCGGGCCGAAACCACATCGGGACGGCGGCCGAGCAGGGCGAGCGGCAGGTTGTCGGGCAGCGCCGGCGTCGGCAGTTGTGCGAGCGTCGGACGCTCGATTTCGAGACCGCGGTCCGGGCCCTTGCCGAGCAGCACGCCCAGTTGGTGGCGCGTGAGCAGGATCTGGCCATCGAGTTGGGCGAGCTGCGTTTCGATATCGGCGGTATTGCTTTCTGCCTGCTTCTGTTCGACTTGCGTGTCGAGTCCGGCGCGCACGCGGTCGCTCGTCAGCTTGCCCAGATTCTGGCGCTGCTTGCCGATGCGCTCCAGCACGTCATGCAAGGCGTATTGCTGCGCGAGCTGGTTGTACGAGCGAGCCACTGCCGTCGAGAGCGCGAGGCGCACTTCCTGATCTTCGGCCTCTTCGGCGCGCTCGGCGTTGGTTGCCTGCGCACGTGCCGAGCGGTTCTTGCCCCACAGGTCGAGTTCCCACGACAGCGTGGCGTTCAGGTCGCCCTGCGTGAACCAAGTGCCGCCGTAACCCGGCGGATAAATGGTGTTTTCCGTGAATTTCTCGCGATACACGTCGGCCTGAAAACCGACCGACGGCAGCAGCGCCGCAGCGGCGCCTTCCGTCTGGGCCTGTGCGGCCTTCAGACGTGCGGCTGCCGAGGCGAGATCGGGATTGGTCGCGAGCGCTTCGTTGATCAACGAGACGAGTTGCGGATCGCCAAAACGCTGGGCCCAGTCGGTGCCCGGCCACTGGCCGCCCTCGGAGGGCAGGCTGCGCTGGGTCTGATACTGATCGGGCGTGGAGATCTGCTTGTCGCTATGGATGCCGGCGAAATTCGCACAACCGGCAAATCCCAGCGTCACTGCCGCCAGACAAAGGGCGGAAATCGCTGAGCGGGCCCGCAGACGCGGGAGGAACGGTGAGGCCGCTTTCATCGCAAAACCTTTACGAGTGAAGTCTTCTACTGACAATAATCGGGGAATCGGGCACTTGCGAGTCCGTGCAATAGTGGACATGGCAAGCTTTATTTGAGGGGGATCCGGCGGTTATCCGCTCTCTCCGTTGGCAATGACACGCCGCAGGAGGCTCTTCAGAAAGCCCATTTCTTCGACGGAGAAGCCACGCATCAGGTGATCGGCGGCACGCACGAAGATATCCGGCATGCGGTCGGCCATCGCGTTACCCGCCTCGGTCGCACTCAGATCGACCGTGCGGCGGTCGGTCTTGCTGCGCTCGCGCACCAGCAGACCGTGCGCTTCGAGACGGTCGAGCAGCCGGGTCACGGCGCTCGCATCTATACAGTAGTCGCGCGCCAGATCGGCTGCCGTCTTGCTTTTGCCCGTGGCCACTTTATAGAGCATGGTGGCCTGCGTGCTGGTCAGCCCGTACTGCGAGGTTTCCTTCGTCAGCTCGGCCATGATCAGTTGACGCACCCGGGCCACCAAGTAGCCAAGGGAATCGTCGATGTTGTAACCGTTACGGGGCGGGTCGACGGCGGGCGCCACGTCGCTGGGCGACGTCGGCGTTGAATCGGTGAGGGAGGCGGGCGGCTCGGCCATTTTCGTGATGATGCAATAATTGACTTGTCACGATTATAGCGGGCACTTAATAAAAAGCAAGGCGATGCAATAGTTGACTAGGCATATATTTCACGCCGCACTAGAAAGAAGCCTCTAATTGGTGCGTGGCGGGAGGTTGGCGCGCGGGGAAAATTCGTGACGACGCGGTGTCAATGCGGTAAGCCGTTGTTGCATTGCAGAAATGCCATGACGTGGGACATGCGCAAGTGGTAGAATCGCGGATTCTCCAAAGGCTTTTTTCGAGCACCTTTTCATGACCCGCGCTCTCCGTAACATCGCTATCATCGCGCACGTCGACCACGGCAAAACCACGCTGGTTGACCAATTGCTGCGCCAGTCGGGCACCTTCCGCGAAAATCAGCACGTCGCTGAACGCGTGATGGACTCGAACGACATTGAAAAAGAGCGCGGCATCACGATCCTCGCCAAAAACTGCGCCGTCGAATACGAAGGCACCCACATCAACATCGTTGACACCCCGGGTCACGCGGACTTCGGTGGTGAAGTCGAGCGCGTGCTCTCGATGGTCGACAGCGTGTTGTTGCTGGTCGATGCCGTCGAAGGTCCGATGCCGCAAACCCGCTTCGTGACCCGCAAGGCCCTCGGCCTCGGTCTGAAGCCGATCGTCGTGGTCAACAAGATCGACCGTCCGGGCGCACGTCCGGATTGGGTGATCAACCAGACGTTCGATCTGATGGACAAGCTCGGTGCCACCGACGAGCAACTGGACTTCCCGGTTGTCTACGCTTCGGCACTGAATGGTTTCGCGAGCCTCGACTCGGACGTGCGTGAAGGCGATATGCGCCCGCTGTTCGATGCGATTCTCAAGAACGTGCCTGTGCGTGAAGCCGATGTCGACGCGCCGCTCCAGCTGCAAATCAGCTCGCTCGACTACTCGACGTTCGTCGGCCGTATCGGTATCGGCCGTATCACGCGCGGCAGCATCAAGCCGGGCCAGCAAGTGGCCATGCGCTTCGGCCCGGAAGGCGAAGTGCTCAAGCGCAAGATCAATCAAGTGCTGACGTTCCAAGGTCTGGAGCGCGTGATGTCGGACGGCGCGCAAGCCGGCGACATCGTGCTGATCAACGGTATTGAAGACGTGGGTATCGGCGCGACGCTGTGCGACATCGATACGCCGGAAGCGCTGCCGCTGCTGACGGTGGACGAGCCGACGCTGACCATGAACTTCTGCGTGAACACGTCGCCGCTGGCTGGCCGTGAAGGCAAGTTCGTGACGAGCCGCCAGATTCGTGACCGTCTGCACAAGGAACTGAACCACAACGTGGCGCTGCGCGTGAAAGACACGGCCGAAGACTCGGTCTTCGAAGTGTCGGGCCGTGGCGAACTCCACCTGACGATTCTCATCGAGAACATGCGTCGCGAGGGCTATGAACTGGCCGTGTCGCGTCCGCGCGTGGTGCTCAAGGAAATCGACGGCGTGAAGCACGAGCCGTACGAAATGCTGACCATCGACCTGGAAGACGATCACCAGGGCGCGGTCATGGAAGAAATCGGCCGCCGCAAGGGCGAAATGCTGGACATGGTCTCGGACGGCCGTGGCCGTACGCGTCTGGAATACCGCATTCCGGCCCGTGGCCTGATCGGCTTCCAAGGCGACTTCCTGTCGATGACCCGTGGTACGGGCCTGATGAGCCACATCTTCGATGCTTACGCACCGCTCAAGGATGGCTCGCTGGGTGAACGTCGTAACGGCGTGCTGATCTCGCAAGACGACGGCGCTGCTGTGGCCTACGCACTGTGGAAGCTGCAAGATCGCGGCCGCATGTTCGTCTCGCCGGGCGATGCGCTGTACGAAGGCATGATCATCGGTATTCACAGCCGTGATAACGACCTCGTGGTCAACCCGATCAAGGGCAAGCAGCTCACGAACGTGCGTGCGTCGGGTACCGACGAAGCCGTGCGTCTGGTGCCGCCGATCGCGATGAACCTCGAATACGCCGTGGAATTCATCGACGACGACGAACTCGTTGAAGTCACGCCGAAGACGATTCGTCTGCGCAAGCGTTATCTCAAGGAACACGAGCGCAAGCGCGCGTCGCGCGACGCGTCGTAAGGTTGTTGCCGGCGATAGGGTCGGCAGCCAGCGGGAGTCTCCTGTCCGGTTGCCGATGCCAGTCTGTTGGAAAGAAAGCCGGTGCTCAGCGCCGGCTTTTTTTATTCGGCGCGCCCGTGCGTTTTCGACTCGGCCGGTTCGCCTGAGTACGTTCCCACTTCATATCACCCCCCTCGATCTAGCTATTCGACATGACTGAGTTTGTTCGCACTGAGATTCGTGGCCGTATCGGTTTCATCACGCTCGCGCGCCCGAAGGCGCTCAACGCACTCTCGCACGACATGATTCGTGCGATCGCCAGCGCTTTGCATGTCTGGCGCGACGATCCGCAGGTGCTGGGCGTCGTGTTGCAAGGGGAAGGCGAGAAGGGTTTGTGTGCCGGCGGCGACATCCGCTATTTCCATGAAGTCGTCAGCCGCGGCGGCGAAGCGACGGCGGGCATCATGGATTTCTTCACCGACGAATACACGCTGAACTACACCATCGCCACTTATCCTAAGCCGTACATCGCGTTGATGGATGGCGTGGTGATGGGCGGGGGTATGGGGATCTCGCAAGGTGCGGCGTTGCGCATCGTCACGGAAGCCACGCGCATGGCGATGCCGGAGACGGCCATCGGCCTGTTCCCCGACGTCGGCGGCGGGTTCTTCCTCGCGAATCTTGCGGGGCACCTTGGTGAGTATCTCGGCATGACGGGCACGGTGTTCGGTGCTGTCGACGCCTGCGAGATCGGTTTGGCCGACGTGGTGATGCCGTGCGCGTCGCTGCCTGCGCTATGCGAGCAACTGGCAACGGGGGATTGGGAGGATAGCGACGCCGTGCTGAATGCGGCCCGCAATTTCGCGCGCGAAAGCTTGCCGCCGGCAGGGCTGGCTCAAGGCAAGTTGGCCGCGTTGCGCGATGTCATCGACGCGCACTTCGGGCATGCCGACGCCACGGCAATTCTGCATTCGCTGGCGCGTGAGGCGCGTTGCGAATACGCCGGCTGGGCGCAAGAAACCGAGGACCTGCTGCGTAACAAGCGCTCGCCGCTGATGGTGTGCGTCACGCTGGAGCAAGTGCGGCGTGCGCGCAAATTGTCGCTGGCGGAAGACCTGCGGGAAGAATGGCTGATGATGCGCTGCGTGTTCAATCTGGACGGGCGCACGGGGGCCGAAGGCGTTGAGGGCATTCGCGCGCTCGTGGTCGATAAGGACCACGCACCGCGCTGGCAACACGCCCGCATCGAAGACGTCAAACCGTCAGACGTTGCCCGGTTCTTCGATGGCGAGCGTGGTGGTGCCGATCACCCGTTGGCAACGCTGGGCGAGTGAAAGACGCCACACCAGACGCCACACCAAACGCCACTACATCCGGCGCCGCTTACACCGCTGCCTGACAAAACTGTTCGCCGACGGCCTGATCGAGTTTGCGGCAGATGTCGGCGATGCTGCCGACCATCACGATATGCGAGACGTCGCGATAGACACGCACATCGTCACGCCCATCAACGCGCCCATCGTCATGCGCGTCGCGCCGTGTCTGCAATTCACGCACATTGCGCGATGCCTTGACCGCTTGTGCGGCAGGGCAGGCGCGGCGCGCGGCCGAGCTGACCGCCGAGGCGATAACGCGGGGCAGGGCGGTGCTGCGAGCACGCGCCGGGACCGTGTAAGAGCGTGCGATGGCCGGTGCGGCCGCGAACGGCCCGGACAGGGCCGACAACCCATACACCGCAGAGAGACGGGCCTGTGCTGAGGCCGTAGCCGTACGAATGCGCGGTTGACCGAGGGACGTGGGCAGCAAACCAAAGAGTCGAGCCATGATGCGTTTCCTTCTTCCAATAGCGGTTGGAGAGAGGTGTCCTGTCGCATCGCTTCACAAATCGCAGGCGCAGCAGGGCACGGGCGCCGGACCCAGCCCGGCGCAAATCAGCGTTACTTGATCGTCAGGGAGTGGCGCGCGACGTGAAGTCGTTGCGCGCCTTTGGCTTACGCCTAGAGATCGTTATTGCGAATCAGACCGACCGCGATCCCTTCCAGCGCAAAATCACCACTGCCTTCGTTGACGTTGATGTTTTCGAAGTCAGGGTTCTCGGCAATCAGCTCCACGCCGCCCTTCACGCGGTGGAAGCGCTTGACCGTCACGTCGTCGCCGATACGCGCCACGACAATTTGTCCTTCGCGCGCATCCGCAGCCTTCTGCACGGCCAGCAAATCGCCGTCGAGAATGCCGGCATCGCGCATCGACATCCCGCGCACTTTCAGCAGGTAATCGGGCTGACGCGCAAACATGTTCGGATCGCACTGGAAATTGCGTTCGATATGCTCCTGCGCCAGAATCGGGCTGCCTGCGGCCACGCGCCCGACGAGCGGCAGCGAGAGTTGCATCAGCCCCATATGCGGCAGCGTGAACTGGTGCACACCGCCCGCCTCATCGAGACGTTTGAGCCGGATGCCGCGCGATTGCCCGGCGGAAAGCTCGATCACACCCTTGCGCGCCAGCGCCCGCAGATGTTCCTCGGCCGCATTGGCCGAAGAGAAGCCCAGCTCGGCGGCAATCTCTGCGCGTGTCGGCGGAAAGCCGGTGCGCTCAATGGCCTGGCGAACCAGTTCGTAGACCTGCTGTTGACGTGCGGTAAGTTTGATCATGGCATCACTGTATGGAAGCACAGGTGGCTGTATTTTTATACAGTGTTTCCAAAAGCGCAAGCGAAAACTTCAAGTACTTCATGAGCTTCGCCGTCATTTGCCCCGATTTCTGCCGCAAACCGGTGCCCCTCATCCCTCAGCACAAAATCTCTAATCCTTATTCCGGTATAAACAAAAGCCAAAATATTATTTTTAATTATTTAGCCGCCCCCCTAGACTGGCCTCCTACCACACGAAAGCAAAAAAGGAGCGAAAGTCATGAGCATTGCAGCACGGGGTTCGAAAGCTAAGAAACTGGCGACCGCACTGGGCGCTATCGCACTGTCCGTCGGCATGACGGTACAGGCACAAGCGGCAAGCTTTTCGCTGCTCAACGTGTCGTACGACCCGACGCGTGAGCTTTATGCCGATTACAACAAGGCTTTCGAAGCCCATTACAAACAGACCACGGGTGACACGGTCACGCTGAAGGCCTCGCACGGCGGTTCGGGCAAGCAAGCCCGTACGGTGCTCGATGGCGCACCGGCCGACGTGGTCACGCTCGGTATCTCTGCCGACATCGACGAACTCGCACAAGCCGGTCTGGTGAACAAAGACTGGCAGAAACGCCTGCCGGACAACGCCACGCCGTACACGTCGACCATCGTGCTGCTCGTGCGCAAGGGCAACCCCAAGAACATCAAGGACTGGGACGATCTGGCCAAGCCGGGCATCAGCGTCGTGACGCCGAACCCGAAGACCTCGGCCGGCGCCCGCTGGAACTACCTCGCCGCATGGCTGTTCGCGCTCAAGGCACCGGGCGGTAACGAACAGAAGGCGCAGGACTTCGTCAAGGCGATCTACAAGAACGTGGGCGTGCTCGACTCGGGCGCACGCGGCGCGACGACGACCTTCGTCGAGCGCGGCATCGGCGACGTGCTGATCGCGTGGGAAAACGAAGCGCTGCTGTCGGTGAAGGACCTCGGTCCGGACAAGTTCGACATCGTGGTGCCGTCCTCGTCGATTCTGACCGAGCCGCCGGTGGCCGTGGTCGACAAGAACGTCGACAAGCATGGCACGCGCAAGGTGGCCGAAGCCTATCTGCAATGGCTGTACTCGCCGCAAGGGCAGGAGATCGCCGCGAAGCACTTCTATCGTCCGCGTTCGCCGGAAATCGCCAAGAAGTACGCGTCGCAGTATCCGAAGCTCAAGCTGTACACGGTGGACGCCGATCTCGGCGGCTGGACCAAGACGCAGGCCAAGCACTTCGCTGACGGCGGCATCTTCGATCAGATCTACACCAAGAAGTAATTCAGAAAAAAAGGAACGAAGGGGACCATCGCATGAGTACCGCACTGTTTCCAATCTGGCGTAAGCCGAGTGCATTGCCGGGCTTCGGCCTGACGATGGGCTACACCGTGGCGTACCTGAGTCTGGTCGTGCTGGTGCCGTTGCTGATGGTCTTCATCAAGGCAAGCTCGCTCGATTGGGCGAGTTTTGTCACCGCCGTGAGTTCGCCGCGCGTGCTGGCGTCGTATCGCCTCACGTTCGGCATCTCGCTCGCAGCGGCGCTCCTGAACGCTGTGTTCGGTTTCATTCTGGCGTGGGTGCTGGTGCGCTACACGTTCCCCGGCAAGCGCATCGTCGATGCGCTGGTCGATCTGCCGTTCGCGTTGCCGACGTCGGTGGCGGGCATCGTGCTTGCCGCCATCTATGCGCCGAATGGCTGGATCGGCCGTTGGTTCGAGCCGCTGGGCATCAAGATCGCCTTCACGCCGCTGGGTATTTTCGTTGCGCTCACGTTCATCGGCTTGCCGTTCGTCGTGCGCACGCTGCAACCGGTGCTCGAAGAGTTCGAGCGCGAGCAGGAAGAAGCGGCGGCCTGTCTGGGCGCCTCGCGCTGGCAGACCGTGCGTCACGTGATTCTGCCGGCCGTGTTGCCGGCGCTGCTGACCGGCTTCGCACTGGCGTTTGCCCGCGCGGTCGGTGAGTACGGTTCGGTCATCTTTATCGCGGGCAACATTCCGATGGTCTCGGAAATCACCTCGCTGCTGATCGTCACCAAGCTCGAACAGTTCGACTATGCAGGCGCCGCGGCACTGGCCGTCGTCATGCTCGTGATCTCGTTCGTGCTGCTGCTCCTCATCAATACCCTGCAATGGTGGCTGCAACGCCGTCATTCGGGCCGGCGCGCCAGCGGCGCGTGATTCCAGAGAAAGATTCGATCATGTCCGATTCGCTAACTCTCCCGGCCGCCGCTGCGCATGTGCCGAAAGTGCGCAGCACCGATCCGACCGACGAGCCCAAGCTCGTCAAGGTCGTGTTGATCGGTCTGGCGCTGCTGTTTTTCGCCTTGTTTCTGGTATTGCCGCTCGCGTCGGTGTTCGTCACCGCGTTGGGCAAAGGCATTGGTGCCTATTGGGACGGCATGACCAACGACGATGCGCTCTCGGCCATCCGTCTCACGTTGTTGATTGCCGTGATTGCCGTGCCCGTGAATCTGGTGTTCGGTGTGGCGGCGTCGTGGGCGATCGCCCGCTTTGAATTCAAAGGCAAGAGCGTGCTGACCACGCTCATCGACCTGCCGTTCTCGGTCTCGCCGGTGATCGCGGGGATGACGTTCCTGCTGATCTTCGGCCGTCAGGGCCCGCTGTGGGACTGGCTCGACGCCAACAACCTGCGCATCGTATTCGCGCTGCCGGGGCTGGTGCTGGCCACGGTATTCGTGACGTTCCCGTTTGTGGCCCGCGAGCTGATTCCGCTGATGCAGGCGCAGGGCAGCGAAGAAGAAGAGGCGGCGCGCGTGTTGGGCGCCAGCGGCTGGCAGGTGTTCACGCGGGTGACGCTGCCGAAGATCAAATGGGGCCTGTTGTACGGCGTGATTCTGTGTAATGCGCGGGCGATGGGCGAGTTTGGCGCGGTGTCGGTGGTGTCCGGCCACATTCGCGGCGAAACGAACACGCTGCCGCTGCATGTGGAGATCGAATACAACGATTACCACACGGTAGGCGCGTTCGCGGCGGCATCGATTCTCGCGCTGCTGGCGTTGGCCACGCTGGGCCTGAAGCTGTGGGCCGAACGCAAGCTGGCACAGGACAAAGCCGCGCGCCGCATCGACGCGACCGCCGCCTGAATCCACCAATAAGCGATACGCAAGAACACCCACGAACACGAAGGCAGACGCGAACGCCGCCAACGCGGCCATCGCATCGAGGAGCAAGGCAAATGAGCATTCAAGTACAACAGGTTTCGAAGCGGTTCGGCGATTTCGCGGCGCTCGACGACGTGAGTCTCGAATTTCCCACGGGCGAGCTGGTGGCGTTGCTCGGGCCGTCCGGTTGCGGCAAGACCACGCTGCTGCGCATCGTGGCCGGCCTCGAGTTTGCCGATGCCGGGCGCGTCGTGCTCAACGGCGAAGACGTGGCGAGCGTGGGCACCCGCGAGCGTCAGGTCGGTTTCGTGTTCCAGCATTACGCGCTGTTCCGTCATATGACGGTGTTCGAGAATGTGGCGTTCGGCCTGCGCGTGAAGTCGCGCCGCGACCGTCCCTCGGACGCGCAGATTCGTACCAAAGTGCATGAGCTGCTCGGCCTCGTGCAACTCGACTGGCTGGCCGATCACTACCCGGCAGAACTCTCCGGCGGGCAGCGCCAGCGTATCGCGCTGGCCCGTGCGCTGGCGGTCGAACCGAAGGTGCTGCTGCTCGACGAGCCGTTCGGCGCGCTCGACGCCAAGGTGCGCAAGGAACTGCGCAGCTGGTTGCGCCGCCTGCACGACGAGCTGCACATCACGACGATTTTCGTGACGCACGATCAGGAAGAAGCACTGGAAGTGGCCGACCGCATCGTGTTGATGAACCGCGGCAAGGTCGAGCAGATCGGCGCGCCGCAAGACGTGTACGACACGCCCGAAAGTGCCTTCGTCTACGAATTCCTCGGTGCAGCAAACCGCCTGTCGGGGCAGTTGCAGACGCATGACTTCATTGCGGATGCCGGCGCGTATCGCGTGACGGTAGCCAAGGACGATCTGCCGGCACTGCCGCAGGACGGCCGTGCGATTGCCTACGTGCGTCCGCACGAACTCGCATTGCTGCCGGCGCACGATGGCGGGCCGGGCATCGACGTGTCGGTGCGCCGCGCGATTCCGCTGGGCGGCACCGTGCGTGTGGAGCTGGCAGCCCCGGGCGATGCGGTCTGGGAAGCGGAACTCACGCGCTCGGGCTGGCAGGCGTTGGGGGCAACGGCGGGCGAACCGCTGCGCGCCGTGCCGCGTCAGTTGCGCGTGTTCTCTGCGCAGGCATGAACGTACCCGGCAACGGGACGCCGGCAGCACTTGGGACAGCGCACAGAAAATCGATAAGCCGTTAAAGACAAGACGTACTAGGTAGATGTAACAGACAAGCGATAGGGCGGAGTGACACCATGAATTTCCAGCAATTGCGCTACGTGCGCGAAGCCGTACGGCAAAACCTGAACCTGACCGAAGCCGCGAGTGCGCTTTACACCTCGCAGTCGGGCGTGAGCAAGCAGATCAAGGACCTTGAAGATGAACTCGGCGTCGACGTGTTCGTTCGTCGCGGCAAGCGTCTCACGGGCCTTACCGAACCGGGCAAGGCCGTGCTGCAACTGATCGAGCGCATGCTGCTCGACGCAGAGAACCTGCGCCGCGTGGCGCGTCAGTTCGCCGATCAGGACAGTGGGCATCTGGTGGTGGCCACCACCCACACGCAGGCACGCTATGCGCTGCCGCAGGTCATCAAGCAATTCACCAGCGTGTATCCGAAGGTGCATCTGGCCCTGCGTCAGGGCAGCCCGCGCCAGATCGCGCAAATGGTCATCGACGGTGAAGCCGATATCGGCATCACCACCGAAGCGCTCGATCGCTTCCCCGATATCGTGACGTTCCCGTGCTACTCGTGGCATCACGTGGCCGTGGTGCCGAAGGACCACCCGCTGGTGGGCCGTGAGAGCGTGACGCTGGCTGACATTGCCGAATATCCGATCATCACGTACGACGGCGATTTCACCGGCCGCTCGCACGTGGACAAGGCGTTTGCCGACCAAGGTCTGGTGCCGGACATCGTGCTCACCGCACTGGATACGGACGTCATCAAGACGTACGTCGAGATCGGGCTGGGCATTGGCATCGTCGCGGCGATGGCGGTCGATCCGCGCAAGGATCAGGATCTGGCCGTGCTCGAACTCGACAACGCGTTCGAGCCGAGCACCACGCGTATCGGCCTGCGTCGCGGCGCGTTCCTGCGCTCGTATGCGTACCGCTTCATCGAGATGCTGGCACCCGCACTTAAAGAGCAGGAAATCTCGACGCAACTGCGCGAAGCGCTGGAGTTTGCGGCCTGAGATCAAAATTCCCCCGGCGCGCGTGCCCCGTGTGCCGGGGCACGCCGCCCGATGGGTTTTCCGCGATTGGGAACCTGAGCAGGATTCGATACAATCGCTGGCATGACTTTGACCTCGTTTAATCCGACCCCTCATTACACCGTGTCCGCCGGCGAATTGCCGCGCATTGTGCTGCTCGCCACGGGCGGCACGATCGCAGGCAGCGCCGCTGACGCCACGCGTACGGCCGGTTATCAGGCAGGTGCGCTCGGTGTACAGGACCTGCTCGCGGCTGTGCCGGCGCTGGGCAGCATTGCGCATATTCATGCCGAGCAAGTCGCGCAGATCGACAGCAAGGACATGAGCTGTTCGCTGTGGCAGAAGCTCGCCGCACGCCTGAACGCGTTGCTCTCGCAGCCCGACGTTGCCGGGGCCGTGATTACCCACGGCACCGATACGCTCGAAGAGACCGCGTACTACCTGCATCTGACGGTCAACAGCCGCAAGCCGGTAGTGATTACGGCCGCCATGCGTCCGGCGACGGCACTGTCTGCCGATGGTCCGCTCAATTTGCTCAATGCCGTACGTGTTGCCACCGATCCGATTTCGGCGGGGCGCGGCGTACTGGTCGCCATCAATAATCAGATTCACTGCGCGCGCGACGTTATCAAGACGAGCACGTATGCGGTGGATGCTTTCCTGTCGCCGGAAATCGGTGTGCTCGGCTGGGTGCAGGACGAGCGCGTCGCCTTCCAACGTGCTGCGCTGCAATACCACACGGTCGAAAGCGAGTTCGTCGGTCTGTCGGGTGAATTGCCGGCGGTGGAAGTGGTGTCGAGCTATGCGGGGGTTTCGCGCATTGCCGTCGACGCGCTGGTCGAGGCGGGCGTGCAGGGTATCGTGGTGGCAGGCACGGGCAACGGCTCGCTGCATTCGCTGCTGCAACAGTCACTTGCCGAGGCCGTGCAGCGGGGCGTGGCAGTGGTGCGCGCTGCGCGTGTCGGCAGTGGCCACGTGATGCATAACGGTGCGGCGCCCGACGATCAGTACGGTTTCGTGAGTGCAGGCAATCTGCATCCGTACAAGGCACGCGTGCTGCTGATGCTGGCCTTGCAGGCCGGTGTGCCGCGCGATCGCTTGCAGAGTCTGTTCGACGAGTATTGATCGCGGTGGGATCGTGACGTGATCGTCACGGCGAACACGGGCAAAAAAATACGGCGCCAGTCATGTGACTCGCGCCGTTACCGTTTCAGCGATGCGCCACTCGCGTGGTGTGACGCATTCACCTCCCCTGACTAGACCTGCTGGTCATGCTGGCAGCCTGTGGCGGCCGCTTCTTCATCTTCTCGCGAACTACCCGATGAATCACACCCCGCCCGAGGGCAGGGCGTGAGATTGGCAGACTGCGCTCAGGCAACCGTGTGGTTGGAGAGCAGTTCCAGCGCGCGCACCATACCCGAGTGATCCCAGCTTGCGCCGCCGTTGGCAGCACACGCGTTGAACAGCTCTTGGCACGTGGCCGTGTTGGGCAGCGACACGCCGAGGGCCTTCGCACTTTGCAGCGCCAGATTCAGGTCCTTCTGGTGCAGCGAGATACGGAAGCCCGGCTCGAAGTTGCGCTTGACCATGCGCTCGCCGTGCACTTCCAGAATGCGCGACGAGGCGAAGCCGCCCATCAGGGCTTCACGCACCTTGGCGGGGTCGGCACCGGCCTTCGACGCGAACAGCAGGGCTTCGCCCACGGCTTCGATGGTGAGTGCGACGACGATCTGGTTGGCAACCTTGCAGGTCTGACCGGCACCGCTCTCGCCCACGAGCGTGATGTTCTTGCCCATCAGTTCGAAGAACGGCTTCACATCGTCGAACGCGGCTTGCGAGCCACCGACCATGATCGACAGCGAGGCGGCCTTGGCGCCGACTTCGCCGCCCGAGACCGGCGCGTCGAGGTATTCGCAGCCCAGCGCCTTGATCTTCTTGGCGTATTCCTTCGTTTCGATCGGCGAGATCGAGCTCATGTCGACCACGATCTTGCCGGCCGACAGGCCTTCGGCCAGACCGTCTTCACCGAACAGCACGTTACCGACGTCGGGGGTGTCCGGCACCATCACGAAGATGATGTCGGCACGCTTGGCGACTTCCTTGGCCGACGTGCAGCACGTGGCCTGACCGTCGATCAGGTCTTGCGGGGGCGTGCGGCGCTCGTACAGGAACAGCTTGTGACCGGCGTTTTGCAGATGCTTCGCCATCGGCGCGCCCATGATGCCCAGACCAATAAAACCGAGTTGTGCCATTTCGAGACTCCTTGTTGCCAAAGTTTGAATGTTGTCGCTGCGGCTGCCGCTGCGGGTACCGGTCAGCGAGGCGGGCCGTCATTGCACGTGTGCCCGTGTCCCCGTGCTCCGGCCGCATGCCCCCTGCATGCGGCCGGCGGGGCCCTTCCTCGTCGAAACGCCGTCAGCAGCCTTGCTTGTGTCGTGCTTGTCTTTTGCTTGCTTGCGTGTTTGCTCGCGTGAAGGGGCGTCGAACTTACGCCGCTTCGCGCAGGCCCGCCGCCTTGAACCAACCCAGACCGTCGGTCGTGGTGGTGGCGGGCTTGTACTCGCAGCCGATCCAGCCGGTGTAGCCGATGCGATCGAGCAGGGCGAACAGGTAGGCGTAGTTGATCTCGCCCGTGCCCGGTTCGTTGCGGCCCGGATTGTCGGCCAGTTGCACGTGAGCGATGCGCGCCAGATTCGTCTCGATGGTCTTGGCGAGCTCACCTTCCATGCGTTGCATGTGATAGATGTCGTACTGCAAGAACAGGTTGTCCGAGCCCACGTCGTCGAAAATCTCCAGCGCCTGCTTCGTGCGGTTCACGAAGAAGCCCGGGATGTCGTACGTGTTGATCGGCTCGACCAGCAGGCGGATGCCTTCGGCCTTGAGCGCATCGGCGGCAAAGCGCAGGTTGCCGACGAGCGTTTCGCGGGCGATGTCGGTCGACAGATCGGCACCTTGCTTGCCCACGAGGCAATTCAGTTGCTTCACGCCCAGCGCCTTGGCGTAGGTGATGGCTTCGCCCACACCGTCGCGGAACTCGGCGATGCGCTCGGGGAAGATCGCGATACCGCGCTCACCCGCATCCCAGTTGCCGGCCGGCAGGTTGTGCAGCACCAGATCGAGCTGGTACTGGTTCAGTTTGTCGGCGATCTGGTCGCGATGGAACGCGTACGGAAACAGGAACTCCACGCCACGAAAACCCGCTGCGGCGGCCGCCTTGAAGCGGTCGAGGAACGGCACCTCGTTGAACAGCATGGTCAGATTGGCGGCAAATTTCGTCATTGCGCTGACTCCTCTCTTTCTTATAGGGGGTTGGTTTCGACGATTCGATTCAGGGTGATTCGGGTGATACGGGGTAATGCGGGTAACACGGGTCATGCAGGGATTGCAGGGCGCGTGCTGGGCCGATAAGGGGGTCTAGGTCTCATCGGAGGGGACGCACACGCCCCGCAAACCGTCACAGGCGGGCGGCTTACGCCGTCACTGCGCTGTTGTCTTCTTCCACGACGTCGATGATTTCTTCGAACTCATTGACGTTGTTGATTTCGGTGCCCATCGCAATGTTGGTCACGCGCTCCAGAATCACTTCCACGATCACCGGCACCGAGAACTCGGCCATCAGCTTGCGGGCCTGTTCGAAAGCGGGCTGGATGTCGTTCGGCTGATGCACGCGGATGGCCTTCACGCCGAGACCTTCGGCAACCTTCACGTGATCGACGCCGTAGCCGTTCAATTCCGGCGAGTTCACGTTTTCGAACGCGAGCTGCACGCAGTAATCCATGTCGAAGTTGCGCTGTGCCTGACGGATCAGACCCAGATACGAGTTGTTCACCACGACGTGGATGTACGGCACCTTGAACTGGGCTGCCACGGCCAGCTCTTCGATCATGAACTGGAAGTCGTAGTCACCCGAAATGGCCACCACGTCCGACGACGGCGACGCCACCTTCACACCGATCGCTGCCGGCACGGTCCAGCCCAGCGGGCCGGCCTGACCGCAGTTGACCCAGTGACGCGGCTTGTTCACGTGCAGGAACTGTGCGGCCGCAATTTGCGACAGGCCGATGGTCGAGACGTAACGCACGTCGCGGCCGAAGAAGGCGTTCATTTCCTGATACACGCGTTGCGGCTTGATCGGCACCTGATCGAAGTCGGAGCGGCGCAGCATCGTGCGCTTGCGCTTCTGGCAGTCGGCGACCCACTGCGAGCGGTCCGGCAGACGCCCGGCAGCCTTCAGTTCCTTGGCCACTTCGACGAACAGCGTGAGCGCAGCCTTCGCATCGGAGACGATGCCGTAGTCCGGGCCGAACACGCGGCCGATTTGCGTCGGCTCGATGTCGACGTGCACGAACTTGCGGCCCTTGGTGAAGACGTCGACGCTGCCGGTGTGGCGGTTGGCCCAGCGGTTGCCGATGCCCATCACGAAGTCCGAGGCGAGCATCGTCGCGTTGCCGAAGCGGTGCGACGTTTGCAGACCGACCATGCCGGCCATCAGCGGGTGATCGTCGGCGATGGTGCCCCAGCCCATGAGCGTGGGCACGACCGGCACGTTGACGGTTTCGGCGAATTCGACCAGCAGGTCGGCGGCGTCGGCGTTGATCACACCGCCACCCGACACGATCAGCGGACGCTCCGAGGCGAGCAGCATCTGGATCGCCTTTTCAGCCTGTGCGCGCGTGGCAGCGGGCTTGTAGACCGGCAGCGGCTCGTACGTATCGGGATCGAATTCGATCTCGGCGACTTGCACGTCGAACGGCAGGTCGATCAGCACCGGACCCGGACGGCCCGAGCGCATCAGGTGGAAAGCTTGCTGGAACACGCGCGGCACGAGGGCCGGCTCACGCACGGTCACGGCCCACTTGGTCACCGGCTTGGCGATCGATTCGATATCGACGGCCTGGAAATCTTCCTTGTACAGACGGGCGCGCGGTGCCTGACCCGTAATGCACAGAATGGGGATCGAGTCGGCTTGTGCCGAGTACAAGCCCGTGATCATGTCGGTGCCTGCGGGGCCCGAGGTACCGATACACACGCCGATGTTGCCGGCTTCTGCACGGGTATAGCCTTCGGCCATGTGCGACGCACCTTCGACGTGGCGCGCGAGCACGTGCTCGACGCTGCCGGCCTTGCGCAGTGCCGAATAGAACGGGTTGATTGCTGCGCCCGGCACGCCGAACGCGGTGGTGATGCCTTCCTTCTCCAGCACCCGAACGGCGGCCTCTACGGCGGTCATCTTGGCCATGTGACTCCTCCAATGTGTAATCGGTAATGATCTTGGAAGCCACTTTAAGCCGGTACGATTTGTTTGATAAGATCACAAAAGATCGTTTTTTTAATAACAAAAAGTATCGAATGGAGGCGGGATGGACCGTTACAAGCAGATCGAGACCTTCGTACAGGTGGCCGAAGCGGGCAGTCTGGCGGCGGCGGCGCTCAAGGAGGGCGTCTCGCCGGTGATTCTCGGGCGGCGTATCGACGCGCTCGAAAAGCGGCTGGGCATCAAACTCATGTACCGGTCCACGCGGCGGCTGGCGCTGTCGGAAGAGGGCGGCGCTTTTCTCGAGCGCTGCAAGCAGTTGCTGGGCGACTGGGACATGGCAGAGAACGAAATCAGCGCCGGGCGGCACGCGGTGTCGGGCCACCTGATCGTCTCGGCCCCAGCGGCGTTCGGGCGCAAGCACGTGGCGCCGCATGCGCCCACGTTTTTGCGCCAGCATCCGGAAGTGCAGATTTCATTCAACCTGACCGATCGCGTGGTGGACATCGTGCGCGAGGGTTACGACATGGGGATTCGTATCGGCGGCTCGGTCGACCCCAACTTCGTGGCGGTGAAACTGGCCCAGAACCGGCGGGTGGTGTGCGGCACGCCCGCGTACTTCGCGCGGCACGGGCGGCCCAAGACGCTGGAAGATCTGGCCAAACACAATTGTCTGGCGTTCAACCTGCAAGGCGGGCAGCAGCGCGGCTGGTATTTCAAGCGGCAGGGCAAGCTGGTCACCACCCGCGTGAACGGCAATCTCGACTGTAACGACGGCGAGTTGCTGCACCGCTGGGCGCTCGAAGGACTCGGGCTCGGCTGGCGCTCGACATGGGAAATTCAGCGCGAGTTGCTTTCGGGCGAACTGGAAACCGTGCTCGACGAATACGCCCTGCCGGATTACGACATCCTCGCCGTCTACCCCCAACAACGTTTCCAGCCCGCCCGCGTGCGACTGTTCATCGATCATTTGCGGCAGGTCTTTGCCCGGCCGAATTACTGGCTGGAGCAGGAGTAGGGGGTATTGGGTCAGCAGGCGATGCCTCAGGCGTGCGGCGACGTGCGGTGTCCCCAAGGGGTATGCGACGGGGTATAGCGTTGGTAAGTCGTTGATTCGCCTCGCACGATCCCGGCGACACGGCCGAATTGATCGGGATCGCGGGCATAGGCCAGCGTCGTAATCAGATGGGTCAGCGTATCGGCATGCTGCACGATGTTCCGGACGGCGTTGTCCCCCTGCTGATCGAGCATATCCGCGATATCCATTCGCAAGCCGTCGTAGACCATGTGATCGCGCACCATGAACTGATAACGCGGCGTGTCGGCGCGTGTGAGCACGTCTGGCGGATAGCCATATTCGCCAATGGCATCGGGGGGATGGTTGCCGATCGACGGCAACTCCTGCTGGGTCCGCAGGGCGGCAAGCATCGAAGCGTACATCCGGCGGCCATCCGGGAGCACGTCGCGGGTGGCCACGGTCGCGTGCGAAATCTCGTGAAGCAGCACGGATGCCAGCACCTCGTCGGATAGCGCGGCGAGAGCCGACGTCTCGAACCCGATCACGGGCCGCGGCAGATTGGCCGCGTACTCCGGGCGGCCAAGTACGCCGACCAGCGTTTGGGCGAGCGCCCCGTAGGCACTTTCCATGATCCCCAGCGCGGTCCCCCGGTGCTTGCTCACCGACATCAACCCCGCATGCATCTGCTCAAGCACCGGCTTGAGCGCATTCACCAAGGCTTCGGCGTTCTCCGGCGCAAAGCGTTCGAGCAGGTCTGACACCGCAGGGACGAGGTCGCTGCCGAGCGCCAGACGCGCGCCCGACAGGAGACTCTCCGCGCGCGTCAGGATGCGATCGAATTGAGACTCGAGGCGCGGGGAGTTCATTTCCCGGAGACTGCCGAGCATTTGCGTCTCACCGATCCAGCGTGCGTTCAGTTCGCTATGCAAATCCGTCTGAAACCGCCGGAATTCCTCCAGATCGCCCATCGTCATCAATTCAAGCGTTACGCCGTACGGTGGCTGCGAGCGGCCTGCCGTCCGAATCACGGGGAACCGATAGGCGGTGGTGCCGAGCAGTATCACGGCGGCATCGGCGGGGCCTTGCGGCAGCATTTCGGAATAGGGCAGTGCCGCCTTCATGAGGAATGCGCTTTCCGGGCGGTGCGGGCGTCCTTTTTGTCCTTTGCCACCGTGGTCTGACGTTTCCGGTGCCGATGGGATGCGCGAACCGCCGGGGGTCGTGGCGCGCGCCAGATACAGCTCGCATCGCCGTGCCAGATGCAATGGCTCCGAGAGCAAGTCGAGATTGACCGAGATGTCGACGCGAACGAAACCGCTTTTCGGGTAGGCGACACCAACGATCTCCGGCAGTTGAGGCAACTTGCCGGCAAACTGCTCCGGCTGCCTGACACCTGCCGTCGTCGCACGCCAGAACACATGGTCGCCTTTCAGAAAGTATTCGTCGCGCGCCCCCGGTACCGGCCACGTCACCTCGGCGATGAGTGCGGCCACATCGTTGGCGTCGACGTCGCGCCACTCCTTTGCCTCGGCATCGAACCGGCGCAACGCCGGTGGACGTGAATACAACGGCGTGACGATCAGTGACTTCGGGCCGCGTATCTTGGACAGCACGCCGCAGGCGCCGATGCCCTTGGGCAATGCGCGCCGCCGGCGCGATGTTCCGGACGATGGAGACGCTGGAGGCGGCGGGCACGCTTCGGGCACCCCGGATGCCCGCGACCCATCTACCTGCAATGCGGGGCTTAGCGTGTCGTCGCGGGCTGTGCGCGGGGTGGGTATCGGGCCGACGATTTTCCCGTGTTCGTCGCTCGCGAGCGGCGGCCCATAGGTCTTTCCGGAGTACGGATTCACCAGCCTTGCCCAGTGACCTTCGCGTCGTACGACGGCCTTGCCGTGCGCATTCCAATCGGTCAGGGCGAGCGCCGTGGCGTCGCGATCCGGTGCGGGCGGCTTGAGATGAAAGGCTTCACCCTCCGCATGCGGCACCTGCCACACGCCTGCGTGATGCACGAACGTCGCCTCGGTTTCGGCTTCGCGCGCCCAAGTGCCGGCGGCGCGCGAGACGAACTTCATGCCGCGAAGGTTATCGCTCAGCCGCCGCGCGAATGCCGGTAAATGCAGCGTGGCACGTGTCGCCAGCTCGAAACCCGGATCGACGAAGCGCAAGGCGGCCAGCCCGGTATCCGCCAGACGCAGATTGGCGATGTCGACGGCGGCAAGCACTTCCGGTGTCGCCAGCAGGTGTGGCACCACGCGCGCCGCGCCGCTTAGCCCGGCACGGCGGGTCACGCCGTGTGCCACATCGTCCAATGCGGCACGCACCAATATCCGGCTGGCCCGCCAAGTGGCTTTTTGCGCAACCACTGCTGCGCTGGCCAGCGGAATGGCCGCCGCGACATCCATGCTGCACCGCAGGGCCGCGGCGTCGATATCGCCGGCCGCCAACTGGTCGTGACATCCATAGAAGGGGACGAAGTTCAGCAACATCTCGCGAACGGCTTCGCGATGCGCTTGCGTGGTGGTCTTGTCGAAGGCGCCCGCCCGCACGGCGCCCAACCGCTCGGAAAACGCGGTGGCCAGCGCTTGCGCCACCCGGAAGTTGCCGTCGTGGGTGGGCGTCAGTGTGCGATGCATCGCAATATCGTCACGTTCGCGTTGCAGATCGGCGTAGCGGGCGCCGCTGAACAACGTTTCCGGATGCGCCGCCAACCAGTCTTCAGCATTGCCACTGAAGCGGGTGACGTTGAGCGGCGTGAAACTGATGGCGTAGTGCCGGATTTCGTCATCGAGCGTGAGTTCGATGAACACCAGTTGCGACGCTTCGACTTCGCCCGGCGGCCTCACATGCTTGGTTATCTGGCCGACGACGCTAAAGGCGTCAAACCCGGTAGCCTGCGCATCGTTCAGGTTCGTTGCGTGAATGCGCGGCACGCGCAGGCGCCAGTCACCGCAGGTCCAGAAGGGCTGATCATCGGCAGACAAGGTTTGTCCTAGCGTGTCGAGCGCCGGCAGCAGCACCGTGTCACGCAAGTGCGCAACGCTCTCGTCGAGCGTCGTCGCGAAACGTTCATTCAGCGACTTGGGGTCCAGCTTCGCGTCACGGATGCGTTGCGCCAGCGCCGGGTCCGCGCGTTCGATGTCGGCCATGCAATCGTCGAGCAGCAGATGCGCCAGCGTGAATGCATCGCCGCTCGGCATGCAGCCTTCGAACGCGTCGCCCAGCACGGTTCTCAGCAGCTCCGTGACAAAGTCGATGATCGATTCGGCGGCGAGCGGTGGAAATTTTGGCCATCCGGCCGAGTAGAAGATCCGGTTCGCGTCGTCGGGGAGCATCCGGTCAAGTTCGCGTTTGAGATACGCGGCGCGATGCGGAACGAGGTCGGTCAGTGCGTCGAGCCAGCCCGGGTGGTCGTGGCCGAAGGTGTTGCGCATCTGAAGATGGAACAGGCCGATGGCGTCCTTGATGGCGATGTTGGCCAGTGCCTCGCCGTCGCGCAGGTCGACCGTGCCCGTGCCGTGGGCGAACAGCAGCAGGATGTCGGCATTCGCGTGAAAAAACGCGGTCGCCGCGTCGACCGAGGTGTCGAGTGCCGTGAGGTAAGTGGTGGTAGCCAGCGTGGCCAGTTCAGGTGCGCTCAGACGCCACGCGTCCGGCCCTGCCATGCGCATGCCGATACGCTGCAACGCCCATGGCAGGGTGCCGGCACGCCATGGTAGCTCGCCGGAATGTGCCACGAGCGCGGGGTCGACCATCGCCCCCAGCAGCCGGTAGACCCAAGGTTTGGCGTCTCCCAGATCCGCACTTTCTTCGCCGAAGACGGCATCGCCCAGACGCACCAGCAATCGATCGGTGTCGGGGGCGTCGAAAACGCGGGCCTCATCCTCTGCGGTGCACGATGCGTTGCGAAAGCCGGGATGCAGCCATGTCAGCCATTCGGTACGCACGGGTTCGGGAAGTTGATCATTCCCGGCACGCAGATCGGGAAAGAACACGATGCGCATCAGGCGGATCAGCATCTGCTGCTGAAAGGCTGGGTCCTGTTGCGAGGCCGCGTGCGAACCGTAACCCGACGCCATGCCAAGGCGTTGCAGCAGGGCGTCGATGGCCCTGACGTCCTTGCCGAAGGCGTCCGTGGCTGTGCGGTTGAAGTTCGATGCGTCCCACGGCGAAACGCCGGTAATTTCCTGCGGGTCGAGGGCCTGATAGAGCGAGAACAGAAACGATGCCCGGGTGTTGCCGGGCTGCGCGCCGTTGCCGAACGTCGCGACGAAATCGGCGAAGGGCGGCCCGTCGAGAAAGGCGCTCAGGTCGCCCGACGTGAGCCAGGTGTCGTCGAGCGGGGCGGGTGACGATACCGCTGGCGATTCGGAATCGATGGCGGGGTGTTGCGGCGACACGGGGGACGTGCTCGTCACGCCGGGTGTGGCCGTCGTCACAACCTCGCCGGACCCGCCGGTCATCACCTCCGTGGCGCGCGGCATTGACGATGCGTCGCGCGAGGGGCGGGCGCGGGCGGCCACCCCCGGCGGGCAGGCGGCCATCAGCAGGGCCGCACCCATCAGCAACGTCTTCCACGACATCTCGCCCGGCCGGTCAGCCGAGGTATCCGATGGAGCGTTTGGTGATGTCACGCCGGACACCGCATGGGCCTTGGCCGGTACGTTTCCGGTGTCGGTAGTACCCCGCGCGTACCGGAAGTCTCCACGCCATTGCTGGGTGCGGCGGAAATGATCCACCCGCTGCATGTTTTCGCTGCCTGACACGGGTTGGGCGCGCTGCGGGCGCTGCGGCGGTGGCGTCCCCGAATTGGGAGAACGTCCTGCCGGACGCATCGCACAAGAAGATGCCTTGGACATATGACCTCGCATGAAGCGTGGTGCACTGGAACGGCCGATCCGGCCAGCACCCACGAAGTCATCATGTGAAGTTTGTTCTCCCGGCGGTTAGGCAAATGGCGGCGTCACGCTGGGATTTGGCAGATCGGCGCATCAATGCCCGCAGCGCCTTGTCCGATCCAAGAAATGACGTTGCGCGATGACACGCATGATGCCGCGCTGAGTGCCGGCCGGATGGACCGGCGGGCACTATCAACCGAGAGTCATCATGCCAAAGCCGTCGTTTTACATGGAAAGCCATCCCCGCCCACCGAGACGTACCCATCCACATGCGGGCGGGACTGCCGACGCGCTTCGCCATCTCGGGCAACGCCGCGAGGCCCAAGTCTGGACGGCAAGTTTGCAATGGGTGAAGCCGGTTCCTACGGGGCATGGGCCTGCGCCACTGGCATCACCCGCCTCACCGTCCCCAGCCCCGTCCCCATCGACGCATGTTCGGGCCACCGCTGAGGCGGCCGGCACGGGGGGATGGAAGACGTTACTCATGGGCGCGGCACTGCTGAGTGTTGCGTGTCCGGTGGTGATGGCACGCAGCATGCCTAGTTATCGCGGCAGTGCCCGATCGCGCGACGGGGCGTCGGTCAACAGCGATCTCGACATGAACATACGCCAGAGGTACGTGCCTCCCACAGTGCCGTCAGTGTTCGTCTCAAGCTCGCTTGGCGAGAGGCTCGGCGTTGCGACGGCGCTCACACGAGCGCCTCAATTGCCGCAGGCGGTCCAAGCACCGCAAGATCGCCTTGTGCTACGGGGGCCTCGTGCGGCGGCCAACGCCAACGACACTGTCGCGACGACAGATGCGGAGTCGTTGCTGAGTCAAGACTGGCTCAGCAGCGGCAACCTGACTGACTTTTTAGATGGCCCGCCATTCGCTGCGTTTCTGACGGAATTCTGCGGCGAGGCGTTGCCAGGCGAAGGGGTGGACCGGCTGAAAACGCGCGAGTCTGCGTTGCTCGCGCTACACGGTTGCCTGCGCCCCGCCAAGGCAGCCCATCGTTCGCCATGGGATTCGGCGAACTTCATTACGACGGCGTACGACGTGTTGGTCACCCGCGCCGGCATTTCGTTGGGATATGGCGCGCGTGCGACGTCTTTGCAAGACGACCCGGCATTTCTTCAGGCGACCTTCGTCCGCGTGCTGACGGCAATGATCTGGCCGGCACGTGGCGGCGATTCAGCGACGATTCCGCCGTCGTTGCGCAAGCAGTGGTTGACTTGGCTGCATCCCGATCATCAGAACCAGACCTGCGCGATCGAACGCGATGCCGGAAATGGCGAAAGTACGTTTGCCGTGGGCGTGCCCGATACCCACCTGCTACGGGCGCGCTTGGGGGACTGGGTGTTTGGCAGCGAGCGCTGGGAACTTGGCGATGCGCGGTCGTGGGTATACCGGCTGGTGGGCGCATTGATCGACCCGACGCTGGGTCTGCACGACGGCATGGGCAAGATGCGGGTGGGCGATTTGCCATGGGCGCTCACGCGCATCGGCATGACGATGGCGGGGCCGGACGCTTGGCAGATGTCGCCGCCGGAGTTGACGGCGTTGGCCGCGACGGCTTACCAAAGTGCGATCGAGAGTGCACACGACAACGGCACGGCCATCGAAGCGTTTTTCCATGTCAATGCGGAGCCGATTCTGCTTCACGCGCACGCGCAGGGACTCGTCGATCTGCGCGACGAGAATTTGCACGTTGCGACTGCCATGAAGACCGCCATCGAAGCGTTTGACCAGCGCATGCATCTGGTTTTCGGTGCGCCGGCGGCGAATGGCATCGAAGCCTTGCGCGGTGAGTTGCCAACACGCACGGCGTTGCTGTCGCGCGAGCTTGCCCGGCAACTGCCGGAAGACGAGTCGGTGTACTTCGCCGTTGACGAAGGGCCGCCGAGTATTCAGAACAGCGGTTCGCGGCTGCTTGTGAAGGCGGGCGCGACATTGCTCCGGGCGATGCGTGGCGACTGCGTCAAGCCCGGCGACCCCATCGCCATGGAAGACCTGATTCTCGATGGCTGCATGGACGATATCAACCGTATCGACGCCGAACTGGGCGAGCGGCTACGCAATGCTGGGCTTGACTCCGATGGGCTCACAGAACGCTTCAACACCGAGTTTGCCGCTGGCGTAGACCATGTCAGGGACACGATTTTGCTGCCCGCGCTTGAAGGGCTCGTGCGGGCACTGGCCCCGGACGACTTCCGGCACTGGACGTGCGGCGAGTGGCGGATCCGTGTGCCCAGCGTGAAGACGATCGTGCCTTCGGCCGCTGCGGGTTCCAATACGAGGCGGCATTTTGTCGGCGAGCGCCAGACGGACGTTGTTGACAGGGAGGCGACGAACGTCGTGTTCGTCGATGCCACGATGGCTGGGACCACGCGGCACTTCGCAGTGACGTTGTCGACGCTGAAGATCGAGGGCTATGACGGACGCACCGAAGCGTGGCTGCGGGCTTCGCCTGAAACGCTGTTCGGTCAGGGGGAAGGGGCGCCGAAACTCTCGCCAAGCAATATCGCGACGTATCGCACGATCACACCTGCGGCGGGCAAGCCGCACGAGTCACCGACGCGCGCGGTGACCCGGGCGTTCGGTGACCGGATGACGGCGTTCCGGGACGGTGCCTACGGCAAGACCCCAACGGAAGCGCATCGGGAAGCCGTCCGGCGCGCGTTGCTTGGATTCATCCCGTTCTACAACTGCGTCGACGATGTGACGTCGGGAAGTTACCGCATTGCGATGTTCGACTGCGGCATCGACGTTGCCAACGCCATTCCACTGGTGCACGCGGCGGTGATGGCGGAGAAGGCGGTGTTGCAGGTCGGCCGGACGCTGGTGGGTGCCGTACTCGACGACGTTTCGCAGAATGTCGTGCGCCGCGCTGGAGTGGCGGGCGGATTTACCCGCGTGTTGTCCGACCCGGCGGTGTCAGCCGCGATCGACGTTGCCAATACGCAGTTCAAGCACACGGGCGTTGCGCTCGCGCGCTTCTTCGATCCCGGTGTGGAACTCGGTGTGCGGGGCATGCTTCGCCTGCCGGGGTTCGGGCGACGTTGGTTGACGCGAATCGGCAGTCTGCCGCTCCTTTCGCGCGTCGCTGATCGCTGGGCACACGAAGCCCATACCGGCGCCGTCTTTCTGCCTCGCGACGGGGTTTGGTCTGTGCCGTCTGCGCAGGCGGACGAGTTTCGTGCCAATGGCGGGACGCTTGAGCTCGCCCGTCTGGGCGAACGCGAGCACGTCGTGGTGCGTCGTGACAGGGAGGGGGTACGGCTCGCCAATCCGCATACGGGGAAGATGTATGGCCCGTGGCTTGCGATGGATGACGCGGGGCGGCTGACATCAGGCTCGCCAGCGGTCAGGCCGGCAAATGCACGACGTGAAGCCGGGCCGGCAGATATCCGGGGGCAATCCGCAGCGTGTAGTGCACGGGTCAGGCGCTCCCCAGCGTCAAGCGCATGCGACGTCTTGCAGGGGCCGTCGCGCTTGCGGATGCGAATTCCGCAAGCCCCCAACCCACTTATGTTTCGCAGGCGCGATCTCAACGGCATATGGCAAGCGGTCGATCTCAATGACGTCGCCGTGCGTGTGAAGCGGGTCGACTGGCCTGACGGGATCACGCATGACGACTATTGGCTTGATGGTGACGACATCATGTGGCGCACGATGCTCGATGGGGAGTTGATTCAGTGCAAGGTCGACTCCCTGAGCCATGACCTTGAGCCGTTGGGGATGGCGTACCCGGACAATGGATATGCACGGGTCAGTTTTTACGTCGAGCTGGACAAAATCCGCGACACCGAGCATGCAAACCGACGTGCGATGCTGAGTGAGAAGATGCTTGAGAATCGCGACAAACCCAATCGTCCGTGGTTTAAAGATGAGTCCGTCGAGATCCAGATGGCGCTCCCCTACGCAGAGGGTGTGGATGCTTCAGGGCGGAGATTCGGCGTGGTCATGACCCGCGACCGAGCGTACCGGTTCGACATTCCGGAGAGCAACGGTAACGCGGTCAACATCGTCTTGAAACGCATGATGCCACCGGACGCTACGCGGTTTGGGCTCACACAACGCATGACGGATGGCACCTTGAGCGCGCGCGAATTCGATGGGCAGCCCATGTTGAAGAGTTTGCGCGACATCGGGGCGCCAGAGCTCATGGTTCGTATTGACAACATGTTCACGCGAGCGGGCGAGATACTCAGCGATGCACGTGCAGCCTTGAATTCGGGGCTGTCCAACGATGTTCGTTACGTGCTCGAGCGTTTTGTGCCCGGTCAGGCGCAGGAACTTGCCGAAGCGTTACGTCGCGACTTGGTGCGCGTGGACGCCGGGTTGCAGGCAGTGTCGGCGGCACGTCTGGACGTGATCGGCGTGATCGAACATACCGACGGCTCAATGGCGGAGACGTTGAGCGGGGTGCTAGAGCATCTCGATCTGATACCTCACCTGGGGCGTCCGGTCATTGTTTTCGATACCTCGTCCATCATTGGATACTCAACCGAGGTACTGGCGTCGACGTTGCTGCATGAATTGAGCCACGCCATATTGCGAACAAGGGATTCGCGGGTGATTGGTGGATCGAGCCTCTACCCTGAATTCAAGCCGGCCTTGTCGGCACATCGGGCGATTGAGCAAGTCGAGGGGATGAGCGACATCGTTGCGCAAGGCGAGCACTCGTGGGACGACCTCATGCGCAACACCAATACGCCCCGATATCAGTTACTTGCGCGGGACCGCATCGTCTACGATGGACTGGTGCCGGAAGTCAGCGCGTTGCTCGGGCAAAATGGGCAGGGCGCGGTCCAACGGGTGTTGGGGCATGCTGCCTCGCTCGAGCATCTCATTGGCATATTGGCCTACACGCATAGGGCGGGGCAACGCGTGCGCATCAACGATTTTCTCGACGGCGCCGACACTTATCAACGCTACACACCGGGGCACACCCCGTGGAATCGCCAGACCGTGCCCGACTGACGCTTCGCGGTGACCTTCCAGTCATGTCCGGCTGGCGGGAACGGCGGGCTTGATGGGAATGCGGCGGTTTCCGGTTGGTTTCCAGTTGGTTTACCGCCCGTTCTTGAACAGTCACCCGAAAGTCGCTATAATCGCGAGTTCTGCAACCTTGCTGCACTGATCTGACGCTCAGGCGGCTAATTCCAAAAGGAGCTACATATGCGTCACTACGAAGTCGTATTTATTGTTCACCCCGATCAAAGCGAGCAAGTGCCTGCGATGATCGAACGCTATCGCGGCATGGTGACGGCCAAGGCTGGTCAGATCCATCGCGTCGAAGACTGGGGCCGTCGTCAACTGGCTTACATGATCGAGAAGCTGGCTAAGGCTCACTACGTTTGCATGAACATCGAGTGCGACCAGGAAACCCTGGACGAACTGGAACATGCATTCAAGTTCAACGACGCCGTTCTGCGCCACCTCGTGGTTCGCATGAAGAAGGCCGAGACCGCACCGTCGCCGATGATGAAGGAAGTGGCCCGCGAAGAAGCCAAGAAGGCTGCCGCGACGCCCGTCACGGAAGCTGCCGCTTCGTAATTAGCGCCCCGGAACGCATCAGGGCGCCATTGGAACCATCGACCGCGTGAATCGCTTACGGCTAGAAGCCAGCATCGTCGAAATCGGCACGCTGCGCTATACCCCAGCCGGGCTTCCCGTGATCGACGTGACACTGGCCCATGCGGGAGCGACCGAAGAAGCGGGCATTGCCCGCCAGGTCGAGTTCTCGATTCCGGCAGTTGCGATCGGTCCCATCAGTGCCAAAGTGATGGCATTGGGACTCGAGAAACCGGCTCATTGGGCTGGGTTCCTCGCCAAGAAGCATCGCAATAGCCGAACCCTGGTGTTTCACATCACAGCATTGCAAGAGTTTGAAAAGGATTGTTGAACATGCCGCGTCCTAACGGTAAAAACAAGAAGTTTGATCGCCGCCGCCAACAGCAAAACCCGCTGTTCAAGCGCAAGAAGTTCTGCCGCTTCACCGTTGCCGGTGTCGAGCAGATCGATTACAAGGATGTCGAAACGCTGAAGGACTTCATCGGCGACAACGGCAAGATCACCCCGGCTCGCCTGACGGGCACCAAGGCGCACTACCAGCGCCAACTCGATACGGCTATCAAGCGCGCGCGTTTCCTGGCGCTGCTGCCGTACACCGATCTGCACGGTGCTTAATCGCCAGTCGACGAAGGAGAATAGATAATGCAAGTGATTCTGCTGGAAAAAGTCGTCAACCTGGGTAACCTGGGCGACATCGTGAAGGTCAAGGATGGTTTCGCACGTAACTTCCTGATCCCGAACAAGAAGGCTCGCCGTGCCACGAAGGACGCGATCGCCGAATTCGAAGTTCGCCGCGCCGAACTGGAAAAGGCTGCTGCTGAGAAGCTGGCCGGTGCACAAGCCGAAGGCGAAAAGCTGTCGGGTCTGACCGTGCAAATCTCGCAGAAGTCGGGTGTTGACGGCCGTCTGTTCGGTTCGGTCACCAACCACGACATCGCTGACGCCCTGGCTGCTCAAGGCTTCAAGATCGAGAAGATGCAAGTGCGTCTGCCGAATGGCCCGCTGAAGACCGTGGGTGATTTCCCGGTTCAGGTCGCGCTGCACACCGACGTCGTCGTCGATGTGACCGTCTCGGTCCTGGGCGAGCACGCCTAAGTATTACGCGTCAGCTTCCCGACGCGTTGAAAAGACGGAAGCCGGTCCGCCGGCTTCCGTTTTTTTATGTCCGTCTGTTCTGTCCGTGCAGTTTTCGTTGCTGCACAAAGATCACCGCTGTGATTGCCCGTCTGATCTCGCTCCCGCCGACCGCCTTCCGGTTGCGCGCTCCGTTCCACGTTCGTTACGTTCGATAGCTCCGACTTATGCTGCCTCCCGGGAAACTGCTGGACAAATCTCGTTCGGGAAAATCGTCGCGCAAGCGAGAATTTTCCGGTCAGGATCGCGACAATGGCGGATCGCACGAGCACGGTATAATGCCCGGCATGAACGCGCCCGATCCCCAGCTCGACTCTCTGAAGGTGCCGCCGCACTCCATCGAAGCGGAACAATCCGTGCTCGGTGGGTTGCTGCTCGATAACGGCGCCTGGGATCGCATCGGCGACTTTCTTTCCGAATGGGACTTCTACCGCTTTGACCACCGGCTGATTTATCAGCATATCGGCCGGCTCATCGCGAGCGATCGTCCTGCCGACGTGATTACCGTCTTTGAATCGCTCTCGAGCGCAGGCAAGGGCGAAGACGTGGGCGGTCTGGCTTACCTGAACGCCCTCGCGCAGAACACGCCGAGTGCGGCGAACATTCGCCGTTACGCCGAAATCGTGCGTGACCGTGCGGTGCTTCGCAAACTGGTGACGGTTGCCGACGAGATCGCGTCCGACGCTTTCAATCCGCAAGGCAAGGAAGTGCGGCAGATGCTCGATGCGGCCGAGGCGAAGGTGTTCGCCATCGCCGAAGAAGGCTCGCGCAGTGCCACCGGCTTCCTCGAACTGCAACCGCTGCTCACGCAAGTGGTGGAGCGCATCGACGAGTTGTACCACCGCGAAGGCGGCAGTGACATCACCGGCATTCCGACCGGTTTCGTCGATCTCGATCGCATGACCTCGGGCTTCAACGGCGGCGATCTGATCATCGTGGCTGGCCGTCCGTCGATGGGTAAGACGACCTTCTCGATGAACATCGGCGAACATATCGCCGTGGAAGAAGGGCTGCCCGTCGCCGTGTTCTCGATGGAAATGCCGGGAACGCAGCTGGCCATGCGTATGTTGGGTTCGGTCGGACGCCTCGATCAGCATCGTTTGCGTACCGGTAAGCTGGTCGATGAAGACTGGCCGAAGCTCACGCACGCGATGCAGAAGATGAACGAGACGCAGCTTTTCGTCGACGAGACGCCTGCGCTCAACCCGATGGAACTGCGCGCACGTGCGCGTCGTCTGGCGCGTCAGTGCGGCAAGCTCGGGCTGATCATCATCGATTACTTGCAGCTCATGAGCGGTTCGGGCAACGGTGAGAACCGGGCGACTGAAATTTCCGAAATTTCGCGTTCGCTCAAAGGCCTCGCCAAAGAACTGAACGTCCCCGTGATCGCGCTCTCGCAGCTCAACCGAAGTCTCGAACAACGCCCGAACAAGCGCCCGGTCATGTCCGACCTGCGTGAATCGGGCGCCATCGAACAGGATGCCGACATTATCCTGTTCATCTATCGCGACGAAGTGTATAACCCCGATACGCCCGACAAGGGCACCGCCGAGATCATCATCGCCAAGCAGCGTAATGGTCCTATCGGTGCGGTTCGCCTGGCGTTCATCGGTGCGTACACCAAGTTCGACAATCTGGCCGGCCCCCAATACTGACGCGAAATTACTGCCTGTTTGAGAAGGCGTGCGGTGGCGCACGCCCGCAACAGGGTAGAATGTGACGTTTTTGTGTCGACCAGTCCCCACTCAATACCCGGAGTTTCCCAATAATGTTCGGTCGCTTCATGCCCACCGAGGGCAAGTTCTTTGACCTGTTCAACCAGCACGCGGAGTGCATGATTGCCGGCAGCCGAGAGCTTGCCGCCATGCTCAACGACCTGCCGAACGCAGAGTCCCGTACCGTCGCCGTGCAGAACAGCGAGAAGAAGGCGGATCGCATCACGCACGAGACAATCGACCTGATGCACAAGACGTTCATCACGCCGTTTGATCGTGATGAGATCCATAAGCTGATCAGTACCATGGACGACATCCTGGATCTGATGGAAGACGTGGCGACGGCCGTCTGGATGTACGACATCAAGAGCGTGCCCACCGAGGCACGTCAGCTCGGCGAGATCTGCGTGAAATGCTGCGAGCGCGTGCAAAGCGCCGTGGCATTGCTCAACGACATGGATCGTGCCCGCGACATCCTGAAGTTGTGCGAAGAAATCGACGGTCTCGAATCGGAAGCCGACCGCCTGCTGCGTGGTTCGCTCTCGAAGCTGTTCCGCGAAGAAGCCGATGTGAAAGAGCTGATCAAGCAGAAGGCTGTGTCGGAATTGCTCGAGTCGGTGACCGACAAGTGCGAAGACGTTGCCAACATCATCGAAGGCATTGTGTTGGAAAACGCCTGAGCGGAGACGATTGATGGCAACGCTTCACATCAGCCTCTGGCTGGTCGGACTATTGGTCGCGCTGGCGCTTCTGTTCGACTTCATGAACGGCTTCCACGACGCCGCTAACTCGATCGCTACGGTGGTCTCGACGGGCGTGTTGAAGCCGCATCAGGCGGTGGCTTTCGCCGCCATGTTCAACATCATCGCGCTGTTCGTCTTTCACCTGAAAGTCGCGGCGACGGTGGGTAAGGGCACGGTCCATCCGGAGATCGTCGATCACTATGTGATCTTCGGTGCACTGGTCGGGGCGATCGCCTGGAACATCATCACCTGGTACTACGGTATTCCGTCGAGCTCCTCCCACGCCCTGATCGGTGGTCTGGTCGGCGCGGCAGTGGCCAAGGCGGGCACCGGTTCGCTCGTCGCGAGCGGTCTGCTGCAAACGGTCGCGTTTATTTTCGTGTCGCCGCTGCTCGGCTTCGTGCTTGGCTCGTTCTTCATGCTGCTGGTGTCGTGGCTGTTCTTCCGAACGCCACCGGCACGGGTCGACCGCTGGTTCCGTCGCCTGCAACTGGTTTCGGCCGGTATGTATAGCCTCGGGCACGGCGGTAACGATGCGCAGAAGACCATCGGCATTATCTGGATGCTGCTGATCGCTGCTGGCATGTGGCCGCAAGAAGCGGCTGAACCGCCCCTGTGGGTGATCGTCGGCTGCTATCTGGCCATCGGTCTGGGAACGATGTTCGGCGGCTGGCGTATCGTGCGCACGATGGGGCAGAAGATCACGAAGCTCAAACCGGTCGGCGGTTTCTGCGCCGAGACGGGCGGGGCGTTCACGCTGTTCTTCGCTTCGTGGCTCGGCGTGCCGGTCTCGACGACGCACACGATTACCGGCGCCATCGTCGGTGTCGGCGCCACGCGTAAGCTCTCGGCCGTGCGCTGGGGGGTGGCAGGTAACATCGTGTGGGCTTGGGTGCTTACCATTCCGGCGTCGGCATTCATTGCCGCCATCGCTTGGTGGGTCGGCAAGCAGATCCTGTAAGCGCGGTGACTGCAAAACAAAAAAGCGGCTTCGGCCGCTTTTTTGTTGCCTGTCGTCTGCTGCGTGGGCGGCATTGCGATGACCTATCGGCATCATCGCGACAATCAATTTCAATAGCTAATTGCAATTGATTATCATTTGTCCATAGCGTTTAATTGCATGGCAAAGGAGGCCAACATGACCACGATGATCCAACGTTCGCTGCGTATTCGCCCGCTGGCCACCTTGATGGGTGTCGCCATCAACGTCGGTGGTGCTGCAACGCTGCTTGCGCATTTGCACTGATCTGGCAAGACAAGGCCGAACGGGGTGCAATACCTCGTCGGCCAGACGTCGTTACATCGAGCTGTTGGCGAAACGGGCGATGGGATCGTCGTCCTGAGCGGGCGGCGTGGCCAGATTGGCCGTGCGGTTCGGTGGAGTCGTTTGTGGCGCCGCCTGCGGAGCCACTTGCGGTGTATCGAGCGGCGAGGGTGTCGCTGAAGTCAGCGGCCGGTTCGGTGCGGTATTCATCGGCACAGCGGGCAAGGGTGCGGCTGCTGGGGCCGGGGCCTGCGCTGCCACCGTATCCGGTGCGGTACGGTTCACGTAAGTCGTATTGCCTGCGGGCGCCTTGTTGGCCGCCACACGCCGGACACCATCGATACGGCGTGCCCAGTACGGGATATGCAGGCTTTCCAGCCGTACCGTCCCGCCGGTATTCGGCGCGTGCACGAATTTCCCCTGACCGACATAGATACCCACGTGCGAGTGGGCACGTCCCGTCGTATTGAAGAAAATGAGGTCGCCGGAGGCGAGGTCGTCGCGTTCGAGCGGCGTACCGATGCTGCTCATGTCTGCGGTCGTGCGCGGCAGATTCACGCCGGCCGCACGCGCGACGACATAGCGAACCAGACCGCTGCAATCGAAACCAGAATCTGGGGTATTGCCGCCGTAACGGTAAGGAATGCCGACGAGACTCATCGCCTCGATCGTGATTTCTTCCTGCCCGGCGCTACGCTCGGGGCCCATCGTGCGGTTGCCGTAGTTCGCGTTGCTGCCTTGGCGAACATTGGGACCGGAGGAGCAGGCGGCGACCAGTACGGTCACGGCCAGCGCGGCGACGCAACGTCCCGACAGCCACGCCAGTGACGGCAGCGTAGGCACACGCGGCAATGACGGATGTGCCGGGTGTGCGGCGGTGGCGCGATGAGTGCGGAAGGGGCGCTGGATTCGCATGCGCCGAGTTTACGACGCTTACCGGGCGAATGCATCGCATAAGTGCCGAAATCCGGACTTTTTGTGGCGTCGAGGTCACAAAACAGGCAATTCCCGGGCGATTTTGTCAGCGCAACGTCATGAATGCTGCGTTTGGACTGCGAGACGACGGGGCCTTCGACAATTTTTCAGTGCCCATAAAAAACGGCGCCCGAAGGCGCCGTCATCGCTGCGAGTGAAGCTTCGCCAGCGTTACAGAATTTCCGCTGCGTAATCGGCCAGACGCGAACGCTCACCGCGAGCGAGCGTCACGTGACCGCTGTGACCCCAGCCCTTGAAGCGGTCCACGACGTAGGTCAGACCGGAGCTGCCTTCGGTCAGGTACGGCGTGTCGATCTGTGCGATGTTGCCCAGACAGATCAGCTTGGTGCCGGGACCCGCGCGCGTCACAAGCGTCTTCATCTGCTTGGGCGTCAGGTTCTGCGCCTCGTCGATGATGACGAACTTGTTCACGAACGTGCGGCCGCGCATGAAGTTCATGCTCTTGACCTTGAGTCGCGAGCGAATCAGTTCCTGCGTGGCTGCGCGGCCCCATTCACCGGCGGAGTCGTCGGTCTTTTGCAGCACTTCGAGGTTGTCGTCGAATGCGCCCATCCACGGTTGCATCTTCTCTTCCTCGGTACCCGGCAGGAAGCCGATATCTTCACCGACGGGCACGGTTGCGCGCGTGATGATGATCTCGTTGTAGCGCTTCTCGTCGAGTGTCTGCGCCAGACCGGCGGCGAGCGCCAGCAGCGTTTTGCCGGTGCCTGCCTGACCCAGCAGCGTGATGAAGTCGATTTCCGGATTCATCAGCAGGTTCAGCGCAAAGTTCTGCTCGCGGTTGCGCGCCGTGATACCCCACACGTTGTTCTTGTGGTGGCCGTAGTCGCGCAGCGTCTGCAACAACGCCGTCTTGCCGTTGATCTCGCGCACCTGAGCGTAGAACGGCGCTTCGCCGTTATTCGTCTCGAGATACACGAACTGGTTGATGAGGAAGCTCGTGCACGACGGCCCGGTGATGCGATAGAACGTGGTGCCGGTGCGGTTGTCCTGCCAGCTTTCCATGCCCTTGCCGTGCTTCGTCCAGAAGTCCGGCGGCAGGGACATCACGCCCGAGTAGAGCAGATCGCTGTCCTCGAGCACCTTGTCGTTGAAGTAGTCCTCCGCCGGCAGACCGAGCGCATGCGCCTTGACGCGCATGTTGATGTCTTTCGACACCAGCACGACCTGACGATCGCGGAACTTGTCCTGCAAGGCACGTACGACGCCCAGAATCTGGTTGTCGGCCTTGCCCTGCGGCAGCCCTTCGAGCGGCGGCGGTTCGGGCAGGTCGGTCTGGAAGTACAGGCGGCCGGTGGCGTCCTTGTTGCCAAGGCGCGAGAGCGGAATGCCCTCGGACATCGACTTCGTGCCGCTCTCGGCGACCAGCCCGTCGAGCGTGCGGCTGACCTGACGCGCATTGCGCGCCACTTCCGACATGCCCTTCTTGTGATTGTCGAGCTCTTCCAACGTCATCATCGGCAGATAGACGTCGTGCTCTTCAAAGCGGAACAGGCTGCTCGGGTCGTGCATGAGCACATTCGTGTCGAGCACGAAGAGCTTGGCCGGTTCCTGATCTTTCACGCGCGCGCGTTTGGTGCCGTTGGTCGGCGCGGGCGCCTTCACCGCCTTGAGCGGCGTATTCGCGCCTGACGGGTCGGCCACAGGTGCCGAACGCGGCGAGCGTGCAACAGCGGGTGGCGACTGAGGTGCAGTCTGCGCCACGGGTGACGTCGTGGGGACGACCTTCAATTCGGCCGTACCAGCCGCACCAGACGATTCGCCCAGTGCATGTTGTTCAGACGAGGGGATCGGTTTCTTGGCCTCCGTGCGCGAAGGTTTGAGGCGAGTGGGGAATTGTTCCGGGGCAAGCAGCGTGCCCGGTTTGGTCGGCGCCGATGGCAATGGCATAGATTTCCCGTTCAAGAAAACACAACACTACTCGGCCGGGACAGACCGCAATACATCACATCCCGGCAACAAAAAAGCCGCCTGCCCGGACGCACCGGAGAGGCGGCTTGGCTGAAGGCGCCGCCGTGGCAACGCCTGCAATAGTCTCGTTCAATGCGCTTGATCATTACGACCGACTATAACGTCTCTGACGGTGCTTGTATAGCGTCGAATCACCTGACTGGCGGCGCCGTCGGCGCTTTGGCAACACGTGCGTGAATAGCGCTCGGACGCTGACGCTCAGGTCGGCCGGACGCCGCCCGGCACCGCTTCATCAACGCTTAGCTAACGCTTAGTCAACGCTGCATCAGCGCCGCATCGTCACTGCGCCGATGCGCCTTTTTCGCCCTCAGAGCGCCTTGACGGCAGCAAGCACGTCGCTGACGTGGTCCGGCACGCGCACGCCACGCCATTCCAGACGCAGCACGCCCTTTTCGTCGATCACGAACGTACTGCGCTCGATCCCCATATGTTCTTTGCCATACAGTTTTTTCAGCTTGATGACACCGAACAGCTTGCACACCGCTTCGTCGCCGTCGGAGATCAGCGGGAAGGGCAGTTCGAGCTTGCGCTGGAAGTTTTCATGCGAGCGCAGGCTGTCGCGCGACACGCCGACGATCTGCGCGCCGGCTGCCTGAAACTCGGCATAGCTATCGCGAAAGTTCATGCCCTCGGTGGTGCAGCCGGGCGTGTTGTCCTTCGGATAGAAATAGATCACCACTTTCTGGCCACGGTGGGCCTTGAGCGAGAAGTCGCCGCCCGTGGCCGGTGCGGTGAAGTCAGGCACGAGAGTGTCGATGGCTACCGTCACGTTGGTCTCCTTGGGGTGGCCGTTCAAGGCCGGAAATGTGAATCTGGGGAATCTGGGGGATCGGTAGAAAGCAGGTTCAGGCGGCGGCCCGGCCCTCGAGAATCAAGTCGCCCGAGCGGCCCTGAACTTCGCCCCACACTACCGGGTGTGCCGGCAGGCTGGCGAGATCGAGCGTCTCGTAGTACTGACCCATGGTCACCAGATCATGCCCCTGACGACGCCATCCGGCCAGCACTTGCCGGAACAGTGGGGCAAGCTTCTGGCCCTCAAGTTCCGCGTGCAGCGTGAACACGTGATCTTGCGCCGGATCGCGGGTGAGGGCAAGCAGGTGTTCGGCCACGGCATTGGCGTCGCGGTCGTCGACGCCGAGCAGTTCGTCGACCGTCGGCAGCGTCGTGGGCATCTGCACGTGGTTCAGGCGCACGCCGTCGACGATCGGATAATGCGGGGCATTGCCGCGCCCGTCGGACGAATATTTCATGCCCCACGCATCGATCTGGCGGAACGCGTGGCTGTTCATTTGCCAGCCCGCCGCGCCGTGCGTCACCGGCGGCGCACCGAAGATCTGCCCGAAGCGGGCGTAGGCTTGCGACATCTGGCGTTGCGTCCAATCGGCATCGCGCCCACGCACATTGTCTTGCCAGTACGTGTGGTCCCACGTGTGAATGCCGGTCTCGTGGCCGGCGGTCTGCACGGTGCGCATGACGTCGGCCGCGCGCAGGCCGATATCGGGCCCGGGCAGCAGCGTGCCGTACATCAGCGTCTTAAAGCCGTAATGCTCGACCACCGACGTGCGCGAAACCTTCTTCAGAAAGCCGGGACGGAAGACACGCTTGAGCGCCCAGCCAGTATGGTCCGGGCCGAGGCTGAACAGGAAAGTGGCCTGCGCCTGATGCTCTGCCAGCGCGGCAAGCAGGTTGGGCACGCCTTCGCGGGTGCCGCGCAGGGTGTCGACGTCGATCTTCAGGACAATCTTGGCCATGGCCGTCCTCGTATGGGGCATCGTGGCACGCCGGGTGCCCGATGTTGCGGATGCCGCAAAAACATCAGATGCGCGGGAAATACCGAGTCAAAAACGCCCGATGCGCCAGGGGCGCACCGGGCGTGCAGTGCGATTCGTGCAACGAGACCCGCCACCGTGGGGGAGCGGGTCTGAGGCTTACTCGACCAGTCGGCGAGCTTCGGCGACGTGGCCGCGATACGCTTCAAAGATCTTGCGCAGGGCGTCGTCCATCGTCGTGGTCGGGGCCCAGCCCAGTTCCTGCATCGTGTTTTCAATCTTCGGCACGCGGTTTTGCACGTCTTGATAGCCGGTGCCGTAGTAGGCGTCCGACGACGTTTCGACGATCTGAACCTTCTTGGCCGTCTCGGCGTACTCGGGGAATTCGCCGGCCAGCTTCAGCATCATGTTGGCCAGTTCGCGCACCGAGAAGTTGTTCTTCGGGTTGCCGATGTTGTAGATCTTGCCGCTGGCAACGTTGTTCTTGTTGTCGATGATGCGCACGAGCGCGTCGATACCGTCATCGATGTCCGTGAACGCGCGCTTCTGGCTGCCGCCGTCGACGAGGCTGATGTTCTCGCCACGGGCGATGTGACCCAGGAACTGCGTGACCACGCGCGACGAACCTTCCTTCGGCGTGTAGATCGAGTCCAGACCGGCACCAATCCAGTTGAACGGGCGGAACAGCGAGAAATTCAGGCCTTCCTGCATGCCGTAGCCCCAGATCACACGATCCATGAGCTGCTTCGAGCAGGCGTAAATCCAGCGCGGCTTGTTGATCGGGCCGTAGATCAGCGGCGAGTTTTCCGGATCGAATTCACCGTCGGTGCACATGCCGTAGACCTCGGAGGTCGACGGGAACACCAGATGCTTGCCGTACTTCACGGCCGAGCGCACGATCGGCAGGTTCGCCTCGAAGTCGAGTTCGAACACGCGCAGTGGCGCCTTCACGTACGTTGCCGGCGTGGCAATGGCCACCAGCGGGAGAATCACGTCGCACTTGCGAATGTGGTACTCGACCCATTCCTTGTTGATCGTGATGTCGCCTTCGAAGAAGTGCATGCGCTCGTGGTTGATCAGATCGCCAAGGCGGTCCGTGAGCATGTCCATGCCATAAACTTCCCAGTCGGTCGTCTCCAGGATGCGTTTCGACAGATGGTGGCCGATGAACCCGTTGACACCGAGAATCAGGACTTTTTTCATATTACGGTCAGTGATTGAGCTGGGAAAACTGTGTCGGCGTGACAACCTTGCCGTCCAGCGTTAGTTCATGAATGACGAGGGCATTTCCGTCGCCGCAAACGCCAAGGAGCGCATTATCCACTACTTGCACTCCGCAGGGCAAACCGGCGGGGGCGGGCGCCCGTGACAGACGTGCCCGCGTGACCACCCAGCGGCGCTCGCCCACCTCGGTAAACGCGCCCGGATACGGCGGGGCGACCGCACGAATCAGGTTATAGACCTCGACAGCGGGCTTCGTCCAGTCGATACGGCCGTCTTCCGGCTTGCGGCCGCCAAAATAGCTGCCTTCCTCCAGATTGTTGGCATGGCGGGGCGCCGTGCCCGCCAGCAGCGCCGGCAGGCAACGCCAGAGCGTCTGCTCGGCGGCCACCGTGACTTTCTCGAACACCTCGCCCGCCGTGTCGTCCGGCAGGATGGGCACCGACGTCTGGTCGATGATGGCGCCCGCGTCCGGCTTGAGCGCCATCTCGTGCAACGTGGCACCCGTCTCCGTTTCACCCTTCAAAACGGCCCAGTTCACCGGCACGCGGCCGCGATACTTCGGCAGCAGCGAGCCATGCATGTTGAACGCGCCTTTCGGGGCGATCGCCAGCACCGGCACCGGGATCATGTGGCGGTAATAGAACGAGAAGATGAAATCCGGCGCGACAGCGGCAATCTGCGCCGCCAGCGCGGGATCGGCCGGATCGTCGGGGGTGACGACCGGGATGCCGTGCTCGGCGGCGACCGAGGCCACGCTGCCGAACCAGATGTTCTCGTTCGGGTTGTCCTGATGGGTCACCACGAGCGCGACGTCGACGCCGCGTGCGAGCAGTACTTGCAGGCAGCGCACGCCGACGTTGTGATACGCGAATACGACAGCTTTGGAACTCATGACGTGTGTAATTTCCGGGCCGGTCAACGTGCACCCGTACGATGGGCGGGGCTGTCCGATGCGGCGTCCTGCGCGGTGTCCGCGCCCAGTTCCGTCGCGCCGGCGGCCGAGCTGTTCGACAGGGCAGCCGAGCCGACGTTGCGGCCCGATTGCTCTTGCAGCACCGCTTGCACCAGATAGCGCGGGCGCTGACGCACCTGCTGATAGATACGGCCGATGTACTCGCCGAGCAGGCCCATGCCGAACAGAATCACACCGAGCAGGCAGAACGTGACGGCGAACAGGGTGAAGACACCCTGAACTTCCGAGCCGAACAGGAAGCGGCGCGCGATCAGCACGACGAACAGCAGGCCCGACGCGGCGGACAACGTAATGCCCACGCCCGAGAGCCATTGCAGCGGCACGACCGAGAAACCGGTGACCAGATCGAAATTCAGACGAATCAGGCTATACAACGAGTATTTCGACTCGCCGGCAAAGCGTTCTTCGTGCGCGACGTGCACTTCCGTCGGGTTCTGCGCAAAGGTGTAAGCCAGCGCCGGGATGAAAGTGTTGATCTCGCGGCACTGGTTGACGGTGTCGACGATATGGCGGCTGTAGCCGCGCAACATGCAGCCCTGATCGGTCATGCGGATGCGCGTGATGCGCTCGCGCAGGCGATTCATGAGGCGCGAGGCATTGCGGCGGAACCACGTGTCCTGACGGTTCATGCGGATCGTGCCGACGTAGTCGTGACCGGCGGCCAGTTGATCGACCAGCTTGCCGATTTCTTCCGGCGGGTTCTGGAGATCGGCGTCGAGCGTGATGACCCATTCGCCGCGGGTGTGCTCGAAGCCCGCCAGAATGGCCATGTGCTGGCCGTAGTTGCCGTTAAACAGCACGACGCGCGTCACGTCCGGGCGCAGGCGGTACTGTTCGGCAAGAATGGCGGCCGAGCGGTCGCGGCTGCCGTCATTGACGAACACCACTTCGTAGGTCAGCCCCAGTTGATCGAGCGCTGGGTACAGCCGGGTGAAGAGGGCGGCGAGGCCAGCCTCTTCGTTATAAACCGGGATGACGACGGAGAGTTGTGGATGAGTCATTTTTGATGATTGGCGCTAATGGCGTTGACGGCGTCGCAAACGCGCGCGACGTCGTCGTTCGTCATGGCAGGGAACAGGGGCAGCGTGAGGAGCGAGCGACCCAGACGCTCGGTCTGCGGGAACTGCCCTTCGTGATGCCCAAGTGCCCGATACATTGTAAACAGGTGAATAGCGGGATAGTGTACGCCGCTGCCGATGCCGGCCGCTTTGAGCTTTTCCATGAAGTCGGCACGGCTGATCGTCAGGCGATCCAGCGGCAGCTCGACCTGGAACATATGCCAGTTCGAGTTCTCGAAATCGGCCGGCGGCAGGCCAAGGCCCAGCGCGGCGGCCGGACCGTTGGCGAGCCCCTTGAAATACAGCTGGGCGAGTTCGGTGCGACGGCGGTTGAATTCGGCGAGATGCGGCATCTGGCCCACACCGACACGTGCGGCCACGTCGGTCAGGTTGTACTTGCCGCCGAGCACGTCGACATCCATGCCGTCCATGCCGATACGCGTCACGCCTTGCAGGCGGTACTTCTCGGCCAGACGCGCTTCGTCCTCGGTGTTGAACACGAGGGCGCCGCCTTCGATCGACGTCAGGTTCTTGTTCGGATGGAAGCTGAACGAGATCAGATCGCCAAAAGCGCCGATACGCTTGCCCTTCCACGTCGAGCCCATGGCCTGCGCGGCGTCTTCGATCACGCGCAGGTTGTGGCGGCGCGCGATGTCGTACAGGCGGTCCATATCGACCGGCAGCCCGGCGAGATAGACGGGGATGATGGCGCGCGTCTTGGGGGTGATCGCTTTTTCGAGCAGGTCGAGATCGATGTTGCGCGTGGCCGGATCGACATCGACGAACACGGGCGTGGCGCCCACTTCGAGAATGACGTTCGCGGTGGCCACCCACGACAGCGGCGTGGTGATGACTTCGTCACCGCTTTGCACGCCGGCGATACGCAGACCGATTTCCAGCGTGGCCGTGCCCGAATTGAAGGTGCGCACGGGGCGGCCACCGAAAAATTCGGACAACGCTTGTTCGAAGGCCTTTACTTGCGGGCCCGAGGTGATCCAGCCCGAACGCAGCACTTCGGTGACGCCTGCAATGGTCGCCTCGTCGATGCTGGGCCGCGTGAACGGCAGGAACGGTTGATTGGCTGTGGAGGTCGCCGATTCGCTCATGGTAGTAGACAAGGCCTCAGGTAAGCGGCGCAGAGCTCAGCTGCGCGCAAGAATATAAACACCGACCAGAATGATGCCGATGGCGATGACACGCTGCATCGACAGGGTCTCGCCGAACAGGTACCACGCGGCAAAGGCGTTCACCACGTAGCCGAGCGAGAGCATCGGATAGGCAATCGAAACTTCAACGCGCGAAAGCGCCAGAATCCACACGACGACGCTGATGGCATAGCACACCAGACCGCCCATGATCGGCAACTGCGTGGCGAGCTTGATGCCGATGGGCACGATGTTGGCGCGCGTGAATTCAAGCGCGCCGATGGAGTTGGCTCCTGCCTTGAGCAACAACTGGGCGCACGCGTTGAGCAGCACGCCCGTGAGAATAAGGGAAAACGTAGCGAGATTCATGGAACGTTTGTGAACGTTTGTGAATAATTATGGATGGCGTTCCTTGGCTGATCCTTAGGCCGCACCTTCTGGCGCATGGCCCACGTGGCCTTGGTCACACCCCTGTCGATTTCAATAGTCCTGCGCACGCACCGACACGTACCCGAAAGCAGGGGCTCCCCGCGAACCCCGTGCCTGATGAGCCTGATAAGCCTGATAGTTTCGGATGATGAGACGAATGCCGCGGCCGGTAGTCGAACCGGCGCTTGAAACGCACTATAAACGCGCTATTTTACGTTGTCTTGCGGAAGTGGTTTGCTAATCACAACGCGCCGGGCGTCGCGGGCGATGACACGCATGGGCAAGTGCTCGGCTTCAAGCCTGCTGAACGTGTCCGGATCGACCAGCGCGAGCGCTTTCGGATCGGCGCGCCAGCGGGCGTAGAAGTCGGCCAGCGTCGGCAGCCACTTCTGTGGCTCCTGCTTCACGCCGAATTCGAGTTCGTCCGGGTGCTGCACCATGATCATGTCCGTGCCGAGATAGAACGGCATGGTGTGATCGAGCACATTCACCGAATAGAACGGGGTATCGGGGCCGAGTCGCTTCATCTCCGCCTTGATGGCCGGCACCAGCAGCACGCCCGAGCTTTGCCGCCCGAACACTTCGTGACCCATGCCACCGATCGTCGTGAGCAGCAGCATGGCCGCGGCGAACATGATGACGGCCCTGCGGGCGCTATGGCGCGCGAGCCGCCACGCGACCAGCGTGCCTACCAAACCGGCGCCCAACGCGAAATACAGCCAGATCTGGAAGGCCTTGTACAACTCGTTGGGGTTGCGCACGCTGCCCGAGCGGCCGACGAAGATCGCCACCATGACGAGCGCAGCGATCAGGAACACGGCGTACCCGGCCAGATGCACACGCAACTGGTCACGGCGCATCTGCGCCAGATACAGGCCGAACAGCAGGGCCATGGCCGGCGCGATCGGCAGCAGATACGAGATCAGCTTCGAGTGCGAGACGCTGAAAAAGACAAAGATGAAGATCGACCACGTCCACATCAGCACGGTCGGCGCGAAGCCGTTGGGCTGACGGGGCATGCGCCACGTGGCGCGCACGGTGCCGGGCAGGATCGACAGCCACGGCAGGAAGCCCACGAGGAACACCGGCACGAAGTACCAGAGCGCACCGTCGCGGTTATGGCCTTCCTCGGCGAAGCGGCGGAAGTGCTCGTTGATGAAGAAGAAGTCGAAGAACTCGGGGTTGCGCATCTGCACGAGCACGAACCACGGCGCCGCGATCAGGAAGAATACGATCAGGCCGCTGCCGAGGTACAGGCGTTTCCACAGCGCCCAGTCGCGGGCGACGAGCGTGTAGAGCACGAGTACGGCGCCGGGCAGCACAATACCCACGAGCCCCTTGCTCAATACCGCAAGCGCCATGGCGGCCCAGCACAGCCACATCCAGCCGCGCACCGACGGGCGGGGCAGTCCGGGGCGTTGCGCGAGCAGCAGTGCGCACAGCGACAGTCCCATGAAGAACGACAGCCCCATGTCGAGCACGTTGAAGTGGCCGAGCAGCGCCCACAACGGGGCGCTTGCCAGCGCGGCGGCGGCAAACAGGCCCACGCGCGCATTGAATACGCGCCGGCCGGTGTAGCCGACCATCAGCACACCGGCAAAGCCGGTCAGCGCCGTCCACAGCCGTGCCTGCCATTCACCCAGACCGAACGCTGCAAACGTGAGCGCGTTCATCCAAGTTTGCAGCGGGGGCTTCTCGAAATATTTGTAGCCGTTGTAGCGCGGCGTGATCCAGTCACCCGTCGTCCACATTTCGCGCGCCATTTCGGCGTAGCGGCCTTCGTCGCTCGCGATCAGGTGGCGATAATCGAGCATGCCGAACCAGACGAGGGCAAAGCCGATGAGCAGCGTCCAGAATGCGGCGGGCGACAGCGGGTACGGTGCAGCAGGAGTCAGGGCAGGGGGCGTCGGCGCGTGCGCGGCAGGCAGCCCCGGGGTCGCGGTCTTGGCGGGGGCGCGGCTCACTCAGGCGTTCCGTTGTCGACGAGCACGACCAGCACGACGCGGCGGCCTTCGCTCATCAGAATGTTGTAAGTGCGGCAGGCTGCCTGCGTGTCCATCGAGTCGACGCCGATGCGCGTGCTGGTCAACGAGGCGGTGAGGCGCGGGTGGGCGAAGCGCAGCCGCTCGCCGCTGCCGAAAATCACGACTTCGGGGTCGAGGGCACGTAAGGCTTCGAAATGGGCCGGTTCGAGCGCATCGAACGCCGACACCGGCCATGCCTGAATCTCGCCCTCGGGCGCGACGATCACACTGTGGTTGTGACGCGTCTTGTTGATCTCGATATAACCCGGTCCGTAGCCGGTGACCGTGTTCAAGGCTTGCGAGGGGTCTTGGTGCAGTTTCACTTTCGGAGATTCCCTACCGGATGCGGACGGAATGGATAAGGGATGGCGACGGCGCGACAGCAGATTGCTTAAGGAACGGCACGAACGGGACGGATTTGCACGCTCGGCGCGGTCGGGCATCTTGCCTCGCGTGGCGGAAACCGTCAATGATGCATTGCCGAACTCTGTCATAATTGGCTAAATTATAGCTTTTTGCCGTACGCAGCACGGCAAACCGTTGCAGTGCGGCATTTGCGACACCGGAACCGGGGACATCGGGCATTTTGCCTGAGGATAGCCGGTCCGCTCAAATCCCGCCTGCGGTCCCAGCGTTGCGCCAGAGGTCGGCATGCCAGCCGCCCGTCAAGCCCGTCAAGCCAGTCCAGAATAACGACCGCCGTGAAACCGATCCTCAAATCGCAGAAATTGCAGAATGTCTGCTATGACATTCGTGGGCCTGTGCTCGAACATGCCAAGCGCATGGAAGACGAAGGTCATCGCATCATCAAGCTGAACATCGGCAATCTGGCGCCGTTCGGCTTCGAGCCGCCCGACGAGATCGTGCAGGACATGATCCGCAACCTGCCGAACTCGGCCGGTTACTCCGATTCGCGGGGCGTGTTCGCGGCGCGCAAGGCGATCATGCATTACGCCCAGCAGAAGGCCATCAAAGATGTGCAGCTCGACGACATCTACCTCGGCAACGGGGCGTCCGAGCTGATCGTGATGGCGATGCAGGCGCTGCTCAACGACGGCGACGAAGTGCTGGTGCCCGCGCCCGACTACCCGCTGTGGACGGCCGCTGTGAGTCTCTCGGGCGGCACGCCCGTGCACTATGTGTGCGACGAGCAGGCCGACTGGCAGCCCGATCTGGCCGACATTCGCAAGAAGATCACGCCGAACACGCGCGCGATCGTCGTCATCAACCCGAACAACCCCACTGGCGCGCTCTATACCGACGAAGTCCTCAAGGAAATCGTCTCCCTGGCGCGCGAGCACAAGCTGATCATTTACGCCGACGAGATCTACGACAAGATCATCTACGACGGCGCGACCCACACCTCGCTGGCTTCGCTCTCGGAAGACGTGCTCACCATCACGTTCAACGGCCTGTCGAAGAGCTATCGTGCGTGCGGCTACCGCGCGGGCTGGATGATCGTGTCCGGCGACAAGCGCCCGGCGCGCGACTATATCGAGGGGCTCAACATCCTCGCGTCGATGCGCCTGTGCCCGAACGTGCCCGGCCAGTACGCGATTCAGACCGCACTGGGCGGCTATCAAAGCATCAAGGACCTGATCGTGCCGGGCGGACGCCTGTACGAGCAGCGTGAGATCGCGCACCGCATGCTCACCGCCATTCCCGGCGTGACCTGCGTGAAGCCCAAGGCGGCGCTGTATCTCTTCCCGCGTCTCGATCCGGCGGTGTACCCCATCGCCAACGATCAGGAGTTCATCCTCCAGTTGTTGCTCGAAGAAAAGGTCCTGCTGGTGCAGGGCAGCGGCTTCAACTGGATGCACCCCGACCATTTCCGCGTAGTGTTCCTGCCTCACGAGGGCGACCTGGAAGATGCCATCAGCCGCATTGCCCGCTTCCTTGACGGTTATCGCCGTCGCCACGGCAAGTGATGCGCACCAACCGATTTCGACTTTTGAGTAAAACTGCATGAAACCGATCAAATTGGGCCTGCTCGGCCTTGGCACGGTAGGCTACGGCACCTTTCAGGTGCTCGCACGCAACCAGGAAGAAATTCAACGTCGCGCTGGCCGGGGCATCGAGATTACCAAGGTCGCCGTGCGCAACGTCGAACGCGCCAAGGGCCTCGTGGGCAACGCTGCCGAAGTGACGGGCGATCCGTTCGAAGTGGTCAACGACCCGGCCATCGACGTGGTGGTCGAGACCATCGGCGGGTACGACCTCACCAAAGAGCTCGTGCTCAAGGCGATCGAGAACGGCAAGCACGTGGTCACGGCCAACAAGGCGCTGCTGGCCGTGTATGGCAACGAAATCTTTGCCGCCGCCCGCAAAGCCAACGTGATGGTCTCGTTCGAAGCCGCCGTCGCCGGCGGTATTCCGATCATCAAGGCACTGCGCGAAGGCCTGACGGCCAACCGTATTCAGTGGATCGCCGGGATCATCAACGGCACCACGAATTTCATTCTCTCGGAGATGCGCGACAAGGGCATCGACTTCGACGTGGCCCTCGCCGACGCGCAGCGTCTGGGCTACGCAGAAGCCGACCCCACGTTCGACATCGAAGGCGTCGACGCCGCCCACAAGCTCACGCTGATGAGCGCCATCGCGTTCGGCGTGCCCGTGCAGTTCGACCGTGCCTACGTGGAAGGCATCACCAAGCTGGCCGCCATCGACATCAAATACGCCGAAGAACTCGGCTATCGCATCAAGCTGCTGGGCATTACGCGCCGCACCGAGGCAGGGATCGAGCTGCGCGTGCATCCGACGCTGATCCCGACCAAGCGCCTGATCGCCAACGTGGAAGGTGCGATGAACGCCGTGCTGGTGCAGGGCGATGCCGTCGGTGCCACGCTGTATTACGGCAAGGGTGCCGGCGCCGAGCCGACTGCGTCGGCAATCGTGGCCGACATCGTTGACGTGACGCGCCTGCAAACGGCCGATCCGGAACATCGCGTGCCGCATCTGGCGTTCCAGCACGACGCACTGTCGAACACGCCGGTGCTGTCGATGGACGACGTCACCACCAGCTACTACCTGCGCCTGCGCGTGGTCGACCGGGCTGGCGTGATGGCAGAACTCACGCGCATTCTGGCCGATCTGGATATCTCGATCGACGCGCTGCTGCAAAAAGAGTCACGCGAAGGCGAGCACCAGACCGACATCATCCTCCTGACGCATGTGACGCAAGAGAAGCACATCAATGCCGCCATCGCGAAGATCGAAGCGATGGGCACCGTGCTCTCGAAGGTCACGCGTATCCGTATGGAGTCGCTGAGCTGAACGCTCGGCTGCGACTCGACACCACTGGACAACGGACAGGACAACGACTGACATGAAATACATTTCCACGCGCGGCGCGGGCCTGACTTCGGGCGAGCCGCAATCGTTTTCCAGCATCCTGCTGGGCGGGCTGGCGCCGGACGGCGGCCTCTATCTGCCCACGGAATACCCGCAAGTCTCGGCCGACGAACTGCGCGCGTGGCGCCAGTTGTCGTATGCCGATCTGGCCGCCAAGGTGCTGGCCAAATTCGCCGGCGACATTCCGGTCGAAGTGCTGGCCGACCTGACGCGCCGCACGTACACCGCCGAGGTGTACCGCAACGTGCGCCCGGGCGAAGACGCCACGGAGATCACGCCGCTGCTGCCGCTGGGCGAAGAGAACGGCACGCAACTGTCGTTGCTCGCGCTCTCGAACGGTCCGACGCTCGCGTTCAAGGACATGGCCATGCAATTGCTTGGCAACCTGTTCGAGTACGCGCTGGCCCAGCACGGCGATGCCCTGAACATTCTCGGCGCGACGTCCGGCGACACCGGCAGCGCGGCGGAATACGCCATGCGCGGCAAGGAAGGCATTCGTGTCTTCATGCTCTCGCCGGCCGGCAAGATGAGCGCGTTCCAGACCGCGCAGATGTACAGCCTGCAAGACCCGAACATCTTCAACCTCGCGGTCGAAGGCGTGTTCGACGACTGTCAGGACATCGTCAAGGCCGTCTCGAACGATCACGCCTACAAGGCGCGTTACAAGATCGGCACGGTCAACTCGATCAACTGGGCCCGTGTGGTCGCGCAGGTCGTCTATTACTTCAAGGGCTACTTCGCTGCCACGGGCGGCAAGTCGGGTCAGGACGGCAAAGTGTCGTTCACCGTGCCGTCGGGCAACTTCGGCAACGTCTGCGCAGGTCACATCGCGCGCATGATGGGCCTGCCGATCCACAAGCTCGTCGTGGCGACCAACGAGAACGACGTGCTCGACGAGTTCTTCCGCACCGGCAACTACCGTGTGCGCAAGTCGGCTGAGACGTTCCACACCAGCAGCCCGAGCATGGACATCTCGAAGGCGTCGAATTTCGAGCGATTCCTGTTCGATCTGCTGGACCGCGACGCGCAGGCCACGGCGGCGCTGCTCGCCAAGGTGGAGCAGGGCGGTTTCGACCTGTCGGGCACGGATGCCTTCGCACGCGTGGCGCAGTTCGGCTTTGTGTCGGGCCGCAGCACGCACGCCGACCGCGTGGCGACGATTCAGGACGTGGCAAAGCGCTACGACGTGGTCATCGACACCCACACGGCCGACGGCGTGAAGGTCGCGCGCGAAGCGCTGGAACCGGGCGTGCCGATGGTGGTGCTCGAAACGGCCCAGCCGGCCAAGTTTGCCGAAACGATTCGTGAAGCGCTGCATCGCGAGCCGCCGCGCCCGGCGGGCTTCGAGCAACTGGAATCGCTGCCGCAACGCGTGGAGACGGTGCAGAACGACGTCGCTCGCGTGAAGGCCTATATTGCGGAACATACCGGCCTGTAAGTGGGCCGATGGACGCCGTGCGGCGTCCCGGTGTCACATGTTTTTCTTAACGTGAACACATCGGGACGCCCTCTCTCTTTCTCTTCCCGGGCCCTGTCGGGCCCGCGACGCCTGCCATGCTGAGTACACAAGAAGCGCTTGACGCTGTTCTGGCCGCTGCCCGTCCGCTCGGGCAGACGGAAACCGTCGACACGCTCGCGGCCAATGGGCGCGTGCTGGCGGCCGATGTCGTGGCTACGCTCGACGTGCCGCCGATGGACACCAGCGCGATGGACGGCTATGCCGTGCGCCGGGCGGACCTGACGGGCGAAGAGACGGTGTTGCCGGTCTCGCAACGCATTCCGGCAGGCCACGCCCCCGAGCCGCTCGCGGCAGGCACGGCGGCGCGCATCTTCACCGGTGCGCCGGTGCCGGCAGGCGCGGACGCCGTCGTGATGCAGGAACAGTGCGAGGCGCGCGACGACGGTTCGGTGGTGATTCGTCACGCCCCGGCCGATGGCGAGTTCGTCAACCGGCAGGGGGCCGATATCCGCCGCGACAGCGTGGTGCTTGCGGCAGGCACGCGCCTGCGCGCCCCGGCGCTCGGCTTGGCGGCATCGGTCGGTATCGCGAAGCTTCAGATGGCTCGCCGTCTGCGCGTGGCGGTGTTCTTCACCGGCGACGAACTGACGATGCCCGGCGAGACGCTGCGGGCCGGCAGCATCTACAACTCGAACCGTTTTGTGCTGCGCAGCCTGCTGGAAAACCTCGGCTGCCAGATGACGGACTACGGCATCGTGCCGGACAATTTGGCCGCCACGCGCGCCATTCTGCGTGACGCGGCGCGCGGAAACGACCTGATCATCACGTCCGGCGGGGTGTCCGTCGGCGAAGAGGATCACGTCAAACCGGCGGTGGAAGCCGAGGGGCGCCTGAATCTCTGGCAGATCGCGCTCAAGCCGGGCAAACCGCTCGCTTACGGCGAGGTCAACCGCACCGGCGCGAGTGCGGCGGCAGCGGAGGCCACCCAAACGGCGCATTTCATCGGCTTGCCGGGCAACCCGGTGTCGAGTTTCGTGACGTTCCTGCTGTTCGTGCGTCCGTTCATCCTGCGCCTGCAAGGCGTGCAGGACGTGACGCCGCGCCGTATCGCCATGCGCGCCGACTTCACGCAAGCCAAGGCCGATCGCCGCAACGAGTTTGTGCGCGCCCGTCTGAACGCCAATGGCGGGCTGGACGCGTTCCCGAACCAGAGTTCGGCGGTACTCACGTCGACGGTATGGGGCGACGGCCTCATCGACAACCCGCCGGGCCACCGCATCGAAGCGGGGCAGACGGTGGCGTTCCTGCCGTTTTCCGACCTTCTATATTGAGAGACAGGCATGCCGCGCCTGACGCGGCATGGCCCAACCTATGCAGATCGATCTTCGCTTTTTTGCCAGCGTACGCGAGGCCCTGAAAGTGGCCGAGGAACATGTGGAAGTGCCCAACGGCATTACCACCGTGGGAGACGTGCGCCAATGGTTGTGCCTGCGCGGGCCGCTGTGGGCCGAGACGCTGGGTGAGCAGCGATTCCTGCGCATGGCGCTGAATCACACGATGGTGCCGGCGTCCACGCGCCTCACCGACGGCTGCGAAGTGGCCTTCTTCCCGCCGGTGACGGGCGGCTGAGTCCAGCGCCACCCACTAAGCTGACTTCAACGCAGACGAACCGAGACCCGATCATGCCGATCCGCGTACAGACCGAAGACTTCGACCTGTCGACCGAAATTCGCCAACTGCGCGCGGGCGACCTTCGCGTGGGCGCCGTGGCGAGTTTCGTGGGGACGGTGCGCGACCTGAACGACGGCAAGGACGTCTCGCGCATGACGCTCGAGCACTATCCGGGCATGACGGAGAAGGCGCTTGAGCAGATCGTGGCGCAGGCCAGCGAGCGCTGGCGGCTGTTCGACGCGCTGGTCATCCATCGATACGGCGACTTGGGCCCGGGCGATCAGATCGTGCTGGTGGCCGTGACGTCGGCACATCGCGGCGATGCGTTCGCCGCGTGCGAATTCATCATGGATTATCTGAAGACCGAAGCGCCGTTCTGGAAGAAGGAATCGACGCCGCAAGGCGAGCGCTGGGTTGATGCCCGCGACACCGATACGGCGGCGCGTGAGCGCTGGGCGGTCGGGCAGGGTGATGTCTCGGATGCTTCGGTCGATTCTTCGGCTAAATCCGACTAAAAAATCGAAATCATCAATAAAAATCGGCGAAATTCGAACAATTTCGCCGATTTTTCATTCGTGCGGCCTTGCGGGCCGTGCTGCCTTTACGCTATCGAGCAACGCGCGCTGTGCAGGTGGCAGCGCGTACTCCCATCCGAATAAATTCAATTGCAGGCTCTCCGCGATGCGAATCGCCGGCTCGGCGAACGCGAAGGCGGCTTCCGGTTCGAACAGCGCGTCGAGCGTATCGAAGAAGAGCACCAGCCAACGGCTGAAATGCTCGCCGGTGAGGTGAGCAAACGGCTGATGCGCCTGCGTCACATTGCCGCGGTAACGCTTCGCCCCGAGCACGATGCTGCTCCAGAACGCGACCATTTTTTCCAGATGCATGTCCCACCGGCCTTCGAGCGCCTGCCGGAAAACGGGGCCCAGCAAATCGTCGTCGCGAATGCGTCCGTAGAACGTGTGAACGAGCAACTGCACGGCCGCTTCGTCTACCTGTGCCAGCCGCTTGGCAGGCAGCATTTCGAGCCACGCGCCGGGCCGTGTCACCGGTGAGCCAGTGACGAAACTGCCGCCTTCCAGCGCTGCGTCCGCCGCGCGCCCGGACGCAGATTTATCCCCCGTTTCGGCGCGATGGCCGGCCGGGTGCCTGCGGGGGGATCCAGTGCCTTGGCGGTCGTGTTGACTCATGGTGCGGCGTGCTAAAAATAGCTATTATGAGCCTCAAAGTCAGGCGTGTCGCGGGGGCGTATTCCCACGATCTGCGTCGTTCGACTGCCGCATTCCACGGCTTCACCGGGCCACCCACAGGCCCCGCGCGAAATGTCAACCATTTGGCGCTAATGCCCTTGAAACCTTAGGGGATTGTCCGCACATCCGATCCAGAAAGTTTTCTTACCGGAGCACCCGATGCGACAAGACAAATTCACCACGCAGTTCCTGGAAGCGCTGGCTGATGCCCAAAGCATGGCAGTCGGTCGCGACCAGCAATATATCGAGCCGCTGCATCTGTTGGCAGCGCTCATCGCACAACCCGAAGGCGCAGCACGTTCGCTGCTGCAACGCGCGGGCGTGCAGGTTCAGCCGCTGGCTCACGACATCGAGACGGCCCTGTCGAAGCTGCCACAGGTGCAAGGCACCGATGGCAACGTGCAGGTCAGCCGCGAACTCGCGGGCCTGCTGAATCAGGCCGACAAAGAAGCGCAAAAACACGGCGACAGCTATATCGCCAGCGAAATGTTCCTGTTGGCACTGGCCGACGACAAGGGCGATACGGGCAAGCTCGCCCGCGCCCGTGGCCTCACGCGTAAAGCGTTGGAAGCCGCGATTGTCGGCGTGCGCGGCGGCGAGTCCGTCAACAGTCAGGACGCTGAAAGCCAACGCGAAGCCCTCAAGAAATACACGCTCGATCTGACCGAACGCGCTGCGCTCGGCAAGCTCGATCCGGTGATCGGCCGCGACGACGAAATTCGTCGCACGATTCAGATTCTGCAACGCCGCACGAAGAACAACCCGGTGCTGATCGGCGAGCCGGGCGTGGGCAAGACCGCCATTGTGGAAGGCCTTGCGCAGCGTATCGTCAACGGCGAAGTGCCGGAGTCGCTCAAGAACAAGCGCGTGCTCGCACTCGACATGGCGGGGCTGCTCGCCGGTGCGAAATTCCGTGGCGAATTCGAAGAGCGTCTGAAGAGCGTGCTTAACGATATCGCCAAGGACGAAGGCCGCACGATCCTGTTCATCGACGAAATTCACACGATGGTCGGGGCCGGCAAGGCCGAAGGGGCGATGGATGCGGGCAACATGCTCAAGCCGGCGCTCGCGCGCGGTGAGCTGCATTGCATCGGCGCCACCACGCTCGACGAATACCGCAAGTACATCGAGAAGGATGCCGCGCTGGAGCGCCGCTTCCAGAAGGTGCTCGTCGAAGAGCCGAGCGTCGAGGCGACCATCGCCATCTTGCGTGGCTTGCAGGAAAAGTACGAACTGCACCACGGCGTGGAGATCACCGACCCGGCGATCGTGGCGGCGGCTGAACTGAGCCAGCGCTACATCACCGACCGGTTCCTGCCGGACAAGGCCATCGACCTGATCGATGAGGCCGCGTCGAAGATCAAGATGGAAATCGACTCGAAGCCGGAAGTGATGGACAAGCTCGACCGTCGTCTGATCCAGTTGAAGATCGAGCGCGAAGCCATCAAGAAGGAAACCGACGAAGCGTCGCAGAAGCGTCTGGCCCTCATCGAGGAAGAGATCTCGCGTCTGGAGCGTGAGTACGCCGACCTCGAAGAAATCTGGACCGCCGAGAAAGCGGCCGTGCAGGGCAGCGCGCAGGTCAAGGAAGAGATCGACCGCGTGCGTGCCGAGCTGGCCAAGCTGCAACGCGAAGGCAAGCTCGACAAGGTGGCCGAACTGCAATACGGCAAGTTGCCGCAGCTCGAAGCGCAGTTGAAGGATGCGGCGGCTGCCGAAGCGGCAGGTCAGCAAGCGCACCCGCGTCTGCTGCGTACGCAGGTGGGCACGGAAGAGATTGCCGAAGTCGTTTCGCGCGCCACCGGTATTCCGGTCTCGAAGATGATGCAGGGCGAGCGCGAGAAGCTGCTCAACATGGAAGGCAAGTTGCACGAGCGCGTGGTGGGGCAGGACGAGGCGATTACCGCCGTGGCCGACGCCATCCGCCGTTCGCGTGCGGGGTTGTCGGATCCCGACCGTCCGTACGGGTCGTTCCTGTTCCTCGGCCCGACGGGCGTGGGCAAGACCGAGCTGTGCAAGGCGCTGGCGATGTTCCTGTTCGACTCGGAAGATCACCTGATCCGCATCGACATGAGCGAGTTCATGGAGAAGCACAGCGTGGCCCGCCTGATCGGCGCGCCGCCGGGCTATGTGGGTTATGAGGAAGGCGGTTATCTGACCGAAGCCGTGCGTCGTAAGCCGTACAGCGTGATCCTGCTCGACGAAGTCGAGAAGGCGCACCCGGACGTCTTCAACGTGCTGCTGCAAGTGCTGGACGACGGTCGTATGACCGACGGGCAGGGCCGCACGGTGGACTTCAAGAACACCGTGATCGTGATGACGTCGAACCTTGGGTCGTCGATGATTCAGTCGATGGTCGGCGAGCCGCAGGAGCGTATCAAGGACGCGGTGTGGTTGGAAATCAAGGAGCACTTCCGTCCCGAGTTCCTGAACCGGATCGACGAAGTCGTGGTGTTCCATGGTCTGGATCAGAAGCACATCGAGTCGATTGCGACGATTCAGATCGAGATCCTGCGCAAGCGTCTGGCCAAGCTCGACATGGCCCTCGAAGTCAGTAAGGCCGCGTTGATGCATGTGGCGCGCGAGGGCTTCGACCCGGTGTTCGGGGCACGGCCGCTCAAGCGGGCGATCCAGCAGGAGATCGAGAATCCGGTCGCCAAGCTGGTGCTGGCCGGCAAGTTCGGCCCGAAGGACACCATCCCGGTCGACTGGCGCAATGGCCGGTTCACCTTCGACGGCGACACGGCCGCACAGGTGAGCAAGGAAACAGAAGCCGCGGCGGAGTAAGCCGGGGTCTTCGCGGGGAGGTTAAGGCCTCCCCGGTAGGTAGTAGCGCGGCTTCGGCCGCGCTTTTTTTTCGTCTTTCGATGCCGTAACACGCCGAAAGGCCAGCCGGAGCGCCTCGGCAGGGGGCGCGCTCGCGCGTGGCATCGTCGTGTCACAATCGTCGGCGAGAATGCGCGACCGGGCAGGCGGCCGGTCAGTGGCAGCGCGTGAGCTTCGCGCTGGCCGGTCACCGTTCGCGACGCGAGGCGAGTCCTTCGTCGCATAGCGGGTGCGCCACCGGCAACAAATTCCTATCGTCGGGTCATGCGCTATCACGACGAGAGGAAGCGATGACAACGATTGTGGCAATTCATCTGGCGGCGGCCGTTGCGGCCGTCATGCAGGGCATAGCGATTCTGATGGCGCGGCGGGGCACTCCTCGTCATCGCTGGCTGGGCAGGACGTGGGCGATGACGATGGCGGTCACGGCGCTGTCGAGCTTCGGCATTCGGGAATTGAACCCGGGGCATTTCTCGTGGCTGCACGCGCTGGCGGCATGGGTGCTGGTGAGTCTGGTACTGGCCATTGCCGCGATCCGGCGCGGGAACGTGGTGACGCACCGGCGCAGCATGCTTGGGCTTTACACCGGCTTGATCGTCGCGGGTGTTGCGGCGGTAGCGGTGCCGGGCCGGGTGCTCAACGAGACGCTCGCCCGATGGGGGCACGAGGTCATGACGGTCGCGACGGTATCGACGACGGGTATGGCAAGCGGGGAGGGCACACGATAATGACAACGATGATGAGACAACCGCAACCCGTCGAGACGCCGCAGCCGGCCCCCGTCAAAGCGACGCGCGGTCTCTGGCCGACGTTTTTTCGCGAACTCGTGGGCGTGCTGCTCTTCAACACGGCCATCGCCCTGATACTCAAGCTGATCGGTTTTGGCGGCACGTTGTGGCAGAACTTCGTGTTCAGCCAATGCATCGGCATCACCATCACCGTGCTGATCGATGGCGGACGCCGGGCGATCTGGCGCAACGGCGAACCGCCCATCGTTCCGTTTCTGTTGTTGGTAGCGTTCGGATGTTCGGCGGGGCTTGTCGGTGGGATCACGCTAGGCACGGTACTGCTCGGGCTGCCGCTCACGTTGTGGCGTCCGCTGAATGGTCATACCACACCGATCGTGCTGCTGATTGCGTTGCTGGCCACGGGCGTGGGGACCTATCACGGCTGGTCAAGGGCACGGATGGCGCAATTGAAGGCTTCGGCCGCGCAGCAGGCGTTGCGTGAATCGGCCGCCGAAAAGCAGTTGGTGCGCGCCCAGTTGCAGACCTTGCAGGCGCAGCTTGAACCGCACTTTCTGTTCAACGTGCTCGCGAATCTCGACTCGTTGATCGCCAGCGATCCGGCGCGCGCCCGTGTGTTGCTGGGCCATATGAACCGGTTTTTGCGATCGTCGCTGGCCGCCACGCGCGCCGAGACGATCTCGCTGGCCGATGAGTTCGCCTTGCTCGATGCGTTGCTGGCGATCCAGCAGGTGCGTTTTGGCGAGCGCCTGCACTATTCGCTCGACCTGCCGGACGATTGCCGCGCGCGGCGTGTGCCGCCGATGCTGGTGCAACCGCTGGTCGAGAATGCGATCAAGCACGGCATCGAGCGCCAGAGCCGCGGCGGCACGGTACGGGTGAGTGCGCATAGCGAAGTCGATGAAACGGGGACATCGTTTGTCGTGTTGCAGGTGAGCGATGACGGTGCGGGATTTGCTACGGCGCCGGCCCCGTCAGTGCCGCACGATCCATCGGGCCACGGCATCGGCCTGACGAATATTCGAGAGCGCCTGCGCGTGCTCTACGGCGACGCCGCGCGTCTCACCCTTGCCGAGGGTGTGCCGCAAGGTGTGGTCGCAACGTTGCGCTTGCCCGTGGATGCGTCCGGGCAGTCGGCAGCGGCATAGGTTTCTAGTTCCGCAGAGAGTGGAGTGCATGACATCCCCCGTCGCCCTGATCGCCGAAGACGAACCGTTACTCGCCGATGCCCTGCGCGCCATGCTCGCGCAGGCGTGGCCCGATCTGCACGTGTTGCCGGTGGCGCCTGACGGCACGTCGGCAATTGCGGCCATCGCGCAGGAACAGCCGGACGTGGTGTTCCTCGACATTGCGATGCCCGGCGCGACCGGGCTCGATGTGGCGCGTGCCTGTGCCCGCCTGACGCGCGCGCCGCAGATCGTGTTCGTCACGGCGTTCGACCGGTTCGCCCTCGACGCTTTCGATGCGGCGGCCATCGACTATCTGCTCAAACCCGTGGAACCCGATCGCCTCGCGCGCACTGTCGCACGCTTACGTGAACGGCTGGCTGCGCCGAAACACGACACGCTCTCGCAACTGCTCGCCACGTTACGCACGCATCTGGAAGACGAGGCGGAACAGGGCGGCGCGGTGAATGGGGCGAACGGAGCGAATGGGGCGAACGGAACGAATGGCACGAATGGCTCGAATGGCTCGAAAGCCGCGGCGTCACCTCCCGCGACGGGCGAGTATCTGCGCTTCGTGCGGGCGTCCGTGGGTGACGAGATCCGTATCGTGCCGGTGGAAGAAGTGTGCTTCTTCGAGGCTGCCGATAAGTACGTGGTGGTCGCGACGGTCGACGGCGATCTGCTGATTCGCACGAGTCTGCGCGAGTTATTGCCGCAACTCGATCCGTCCCGCTTCTGGCAGGTGCATCGCAGCACCGTGGTCAACGTGGCCGAAGTGGTGAGCGCGCAGCACACGCCGCTTGGACGCCTGACGCTCAAGCTCAAGCGCCGCAAAGACCGCGTCGCCGTCAGTCGTCAGTACGCGCACTTGTTCCGGCAGATGTAGCCTCCGGGGCGGTGGCGAAGAACTCGCTCGGCGTGCGCCCGAACGTGCGCTTGAACATCGCCGAGAACGCGCTCTGACTGCGATAGCCCAACTCACGAGCGATGCGAGCGAGCGGGTAGCCCTTCGAGGCCAGCGGAATGGCCTGCGCGAGGATCACCTGCTGTCGCCACTGCACGAAACTCATATTCAGCTCCTGCCGGAACAGCCGTCCGATCGTGCGCGGGCTCGCGCCTGCGTAGCGCGCCCATTGGTCGAGCGTCCACGCACGGGCGGGGTCGGCCAGCATGGCGTTGCACAACGTCAGCAGGCGTTTATCGCGGGGCAGGGGCACTTCCAGCGGCAGCGGCGACGCGCGCCGCAGTTCATCCAGAATCAGGCCGCCGAGCAGCTGTTCGCGAGGCGCATCCAGTTCGTCTTCCGGCACGTCGATCGCGGCGATCAACTCGCGCAGCAGCGGCGAGACTTCCACCACCCGGCAATGATCGAGCCCGGACGGGATGAAGTCGCGATGCACGTAGAGCGTACGCAGATAGGACGGTTCGTTGACTTGCAGACTGTGCTCGACGTCGGGCGGAATCCAGATCGCGCGCGAGGGCGGCACAATCCACGCGGCATCGGATACCGCAATCTGGATCACCCCGCGCGGCGTGTAGGCCACTTGCGCCCATGCATGACGATGATCGGGCACGCGAATCGTGTCGAGGATCGGCCGTGCGCGCAACCGCACCGGACGCTCAGGCGTCGGGGAGAACTCCGGAGGGACGACGTGCTTTGCCGGGGGCGTGGGCGCCGCTGGTTCGACAGGGATATCGGCACCTTCCGCCGGTGTTGCGCTCGCGCTTGCCGCCGCATGGCCGGCGGCGGCGGTCGTTGACGACGCAGCATCGGGCGGGGCAGGCAGATCGGAAAGTCCGGACGGGAAGCGCAAGGAGCTAGGCATGGCGTAAGCGCGACAATTCGTGTCCCATAAGTGTAATTCAGCCGCGTCCGCGTGTCGGCTGGCGCGATGTCGAGGTTAACCACGAGTGCGCAGCGCGTGTGGACTCGACGCATTGGCTTTCCAGCCGGGCGAGGCGCTATGATCGATGTCGGCGTGTGGCGCAGCCTGCGGCCTCAGCCCTCCAGATGCATGACGCGGCGCTTGATCCCGCCGCATCAACAAGCCAATTCAAGCCAATTCAAGCCAATTCGAATCGGAACCTTGCCATGAAATTCGCCACCTGTGATTTGTGTGATGCCCATGAAGACGCGCTGGCAGACGGCCGCCTGCGTGTGTTGCAACCCGGCTTCCTGTTACTCGGACAGGCCCGTCGCTTTGCCGGTCCGGCGGCGACGCTCAAGGTGTTTGAAGACAACTCGCGGGTACGTTCCGCGTTGGAGACACCGGGCGACGGCCGGGTACTGGTCGTGGATGGCGGCGGGTCGGTGCGCTGTGCGCTCGTGGGCGGCAACCTTGCGCAACTCGGCGAGAAGAACGGCTGGGCGGGCATCGTGGTGAATGGCGCGGTGCGCGACACCGAGGAGCTGGAAGTGTGCGAGATCGGCATTCGGGCGCTCGCTACGAACCCGCGCAAGAGCGTGAAGCTCGGCGCGGGGCAGACCGATCTGATTGTGGATATCGCCGGGGAGCTGGTGCGTCCGGGCGAATGGATCTACAGCGACATCGACGGCATTCTCGTCTCGACGGAGCCGTTGGTATGACGGACCAAGTCATCAGCGCGGCAACCGGCGCAGCGGCTGGCAACGGGGAAGACGCGGTGATTCACGTCTTCGTCTACGGCACGCTGCGCGCGGGCGAGATCAACGACATGATGCGTGCGGCGGAGCGTCACCAGTTGCCTGCGCCGGCCTATGTGGGCACGTCGACCTTGGGCGGGCGGCTGTACGACTTCGGCCGTTACCCGGGCATGGTGTTGTCGACGCAAGCCAACGAGCGCACGGTCGGCGACATCTATCGCATTCCGGCGGCGCTGGTTGCCGTGCTCGACGAAATCGAAGCCGTCTATCCGGGCGAAGCGGGGTTGTTCGTGCGGGAATTGCACGACGTGGCCCACGACGGGGCCACGTACTCGTGCATCGTCTATCCCGTGACCGAAGCAGCCGTGGCCGGTCTGCCGCACATCGCCAGCGGCGATTGGGTCGACTACCGGAAGACGCGGGAAGTCAGCGCGGTATGACGTGATGCGTCACGAAGCGTAACGATGCATAACGACGCCTAACGATTCGTTTGGAGGACGAGGCGGTTCACTCGCTGCGCCCTCCAAACGCAAACGGATTGAGCGACGTGCCGACATCGTAGTGATCGATCCCATCCAATCGCTTGAGCAGCCGGGCGAGTCCGACGGTGAGCGGCAGCACCAGCCACTGCAACGTGCACTTGAAGACGAACTCGAGCCCGATCATGCGCGCCATCGCATCGGCATCGAGCACATAGGCAAACGCGATCACGACAAAGACGAGCGTATCGAGCAGGGCTGCCAATGCGCTGCCCGCCATGATGCGCAAGCCTGCCCAGCGGCCGTGCATGGCCACCTTCATGCGCGCGAGGGTCGCGGCGTTGGCGAATTCCCCGACAAAGCACGCCGACACCGACGCCACGAACATATGCGTGATGGCCTCGAACCAATGACGCTGTACGTCATCGGTGAAGCCGGTTTGTGCGGCCCATTCCGGCTGCGTGGGTAGCAACGCCATCAGCCAGAGAAAGCCGATGAGGATGAGGTTGGCGGCGAGCCCGCTCCAGATGACGACACGGCTGATGCGATAGCCGTACACCTCGGTCAGCACCGACGCGAACAGATAGGCGAACGGAAAGCTGATGATCGCTGCCGAGAACGTCAGCCGCAGCGGCTCACCGGAGAACGGCCACGGCAGCACGACCTCGCAGACGCGCGCGCCCAGCGCATTCGATATCAACAGAAAACTCACGAAAGCAATGGCAAGGCAGATCACGGCCGGGGTGATGCGTGTGGCTTGCTTAGGGTGGGTGGCGGGCGGCATTTGATAGGTTTCCTCCGAAAGTTTGACCGTCGAACTTAACGCGCGTGTCCGGTGCGTTCAATGCGTCGAATCTGAAATGTGCCGATGCCGCCATGTCCGATTATGACCAGCGCAACGCGGGCGGTTGTGGGAGCATGCACGCATTCCGGTAGACATATGCGGCCTTTGTGCCGTCTCCCACACCATGCGATCGTCCGACATTGCCCGTTTGCTAACGCTCTCCGCCATCTGGGGCGCGAGTTTCCTTTTCATGCGGATCATCGTGCCCGCGCTGGGGCCGCTGCCGACGGCCTTTTTCCGCGTCGCGCTCGGCGCGTTGGGGCTGGCCGTCATCCTGCTCGTGCTGCGCGTCCGTTGGCAGTTCAAAGGGTTGCTGGGCGCGTCGATGGTACTCGGCGTGATCAACTCCGGCATTCCCTTCGTCATGTACTGTCTGGCCGCGCGCGTGCTGCCGGCCGGCTACTCGTCCATCCTCAACGCCACCACGCCGCTCATGGGCGTGCTGATCGGCGTGGTGTTCTTCCGTGAGCGCCTGACCGGTGCCAAGGGGCTCGGCGTGTTGCTGGGCCTGATCGGTGTGGCCGTGCTGACCCGTACCGGCCCCGTGGCGATGTCCGGGCCCGTGGTCATGGGGGCGCTCGCGTGCCTCGTGGCGACGTCGTGCTACGGACTCGCGGGGTATCTCACCAAGCGCTGGATCAGCGACCGCGGCGGTCTCGACGCCAAGCTCGTGGCGTTCGGCAGCCAACTGGGGGCCGCGATCGTACTGCTGCCGTTCTTCGCTTACGTGTCGGCCACCACCGGCATGCCGGGGCCTGCCACGGGCGGCGTCTGGGCGGCCATGGCGGCGCTCGGTTTCGTATGCAGCGCGCTGGCCTATATGTTGTTCTTCCGTCTGATCGCCGATCTCGGCCCGCTGCGCTCGCTCACCGTCACGTTCCTCATTCCGCCATTCGGCGTGCTGTGGGGCGCCCTGTTCCTGAACGAAGCGGTCACCTTCGCCCACCTCGTCGGCGGCTGCTTCATCGCACTGGCCGTGTGGCTCGTGTGCAAGCCGCCGAAGGTCGCTCCGGTCGCGAGCCGCGCCGCCTCCTGACGCAGTACGTGATGGAAGTGAGAAGGCCGGTAACTTGCGTTACCGGCCTTTTTTCATGATGTGGAATGGGGTTGCGGTGCGTAAAAATTTGCGCTGCTTGGCACAACATCGTGATTTCAGGAAGGGAAACATCGTTTCGCATCATGGAAATATTTTGCTATATATTTGATTTTAATAAATAAAAAATATGCACTAAGCACGATATTCGTTCTGTTGCGATGCGTGAAGAATCCCTAAACTCTTATACAAGACCTGCCGATTCGGAGACACAAAAAGCGGTCAACTGCCAAGGGCAGCGACCAAACGGAATCAGGGCAGCAAAGAGATACCCCTCTTTTATTTGTATCGAGAAACCAGGAGAGATCACCATGACGACGCGTCAAGAACAAGTGAAGCAACTCGAGCAGGACTGGGCGAACAATCCGCGCTGGGCAGGCATCAAGCGTGGGTACTCGGCGGAAGACGTCGTGCGTCTGCGTGGTTCGATCCAGCCGGAACAAACGTTGGCCCGTCGCGGTGCCGAGCGTCTGTGGAACCAGATCAACGAGCAGCCGTTCGTCAATGCGCTCGGCGCGCTGACGGGCAATCAGGCCATGCAGCAGGTCAAGGCCGGCCTTCAGGCGATCTACCTGTCGGGCTGGCAAGTCGCCGGCGACGCCAACCTCGCCGGTGAAATGTATCCCGACCAGTCGCTGTACCCGGCCAACTCGGTGCCGCAGGTCGTGCGCCGCATCAACAACACGTTCACGCGTGCCGACCAGATTCAATGGTCGGAAGGCAAGAACCCGGGCGACGAAGGCTACATCGACTACTTCGCCCCGATCGTGGCCGATGCCGAAGCCGGTTTCGGCGGCGTGCTCAACGCGTTCGAACTGATGAAGGCCATGGTCGAAGCCGGTGCGGCCGGCGTTCACTTCGAAGATCAGCTCGCCTCGGTCAAGAAGTGCGGCCACATGGGCGGCAAGGTACTCGTGCCGACGCGTGAAGCCGTTGCCAAGCTGGTGGCGGCGCGTCTGGCGGCCGACGTTCTGGGCGTGCCGACGGTGCTCATCGCCCGTACCGATGCCGAAGCGGCCGACCTGATCACCGCCGACGTCGATCCGATCGATCAACCGTTCTGCACGGGTGAGCGCACGGTCGAAGGCTTCTACCGCACGCGTAACGGTCTGGATCAGGCCATCTCGCGCGGTCTGGCGTATGCCCCGTACGTCGATCTGGTGTGGTGTGAAACCGGCAAGCCGGATCTCGAATTCGCTAAGCAGTTCGCCGAAGGCATTCACAAGCACTTCCCGGGCAAGATGCTTTCGTACAACTGCTCGCCGTCGTTCAACTGGAAGAAGAACCTCGACGACGCGACCATCGCCAAGTTCCAGAAGGAACTCGGTGCCATGGGTTACAAGTTCCAGTTCATCACGCTGGCCGGCTTCCACAGCCTGAACTACTCGATGTTCAATCTGGCCCACGGCTACGCCCGCCGTCAGATGAGCGCCTTCGTCGAGTTGCAGGAAGCCGAATTCGCCGCCGCCGACAAGGGCTTTACGGCGGTGAAGCACCAGCGTGAAGTGGGTACGGGCTACTTCGACGCCGTCACGCAGACCATCGAGCGTGACGCATCGACCACGGCCCTGAAGGGTTCGACGGAGGACGAACAGTTCTTCGACGAAAAGAAGGCGCAGGTCAAGGCAGCCTGATCAGGCTGAGGGAGGGCGCAGCGGCGCCCGCCCATGGTGATGCGTCGTGGGGGCACATCATCGTGAGTGGACTGCCGCCGCGCTTCGACCGCGCATCCCGGTCTATCCGGCCGGGGCGGCCCTGACGGCGTGTCCCGTCGTCGTCAGGGTTGCAGTGCACGCCGGACGAGAAGAGGCCCGTGAGCTTATCCCGCTCACGGGCCTTTTTTCATGGGGACGACGTCGATTCTTTGCTAAATTGCGCAGACACCTACGCAAACTGAGGCAGCATGTTCCCGACGTCTTCCCGGCAGAATTCCCCGGACAGTTCCACGAACCATTCCACGAGCCATTCCACGCACAGTTCTCCGCGAAGTGCCCGGCGAATCGCCATCGTCGGCGCCGGCCCTGCGGGACTGGTCGCCGCCCGCATTCTGCAATTGCGCGGGTTCCATCCCGTCGTATTCGAAGCCGAGGCATCGACGTCTGCCCGCGACCAAGGGGGCACGCTCGACCTGCATGTCGACACCGGGCAAAAAGCCCTCGAACTTGCCGGGCTGCACGCCACGTTCGTGCAGCACGCGCGCTATGACGATCAGGGCACCCGCATGCTCGACTATGCGAGCGCGAAGCCTTTGTTCGAAGATGCGCCGCCGTCGGGCACCGGGGATCGTCCGGAAATCGACCGGCGTGCGTTGCGCGACCTGCTGCTGGCATCGCTGCTGCCGGAGACCGTTCGATGGGGACACAAACTGGTTGCCGTCGAAGCGGTCGCGCCGGCCGGCACGGACGAGGGTAAAAATTCCGCCGGTCAGCACGTGCTGCGCTTTGCCAACGGTGCTGAAGAAACCTTCGATCTGGTCATCGGGGCGGATGGCGCATGGTCGAAGATTCGCGCGAAGCTCTCGGACGTGGCGCCGGTCTACACCGGCGTGACGTTCGTCGAATGCTGGCTCGATGAGGTCGATGCGCAGCATCCCGAGATCGCGGCGCTGGTGGGGCGCGGCACGATGTTCTCGCTGCACGACAACATGGGGCTGATTGCCCAACGTAACGGGGGTGGTCATGTGCGGGTGTACGCCGCGTTCCGCCGCCCGGAAAACTGGGCCGACGCGCTCGGCGTGGACACACAAGACCCCACACAAATGCGCGCCGCGTTGCTGCAATGCTTCGCGGGCTGGTCGCCGCAACTACTGGCACTGATTTCGTCTTGTCTCGATGTCATCGTGACAAGGCCGATTTACACGCTGCCCGGCGACTTTGGCTGGGCGCCGGTGGCGGGGTTGACGTTGCTCGGCGATGCCGCGCATTTGCTGCCACCGGTCGGTTTCGGCGTCAATCTGGCGATGCTGGATGCGGCCGAACTCGCCATGGCACTCACGCCGGATGGCGACTGGACCGTACAAGTGGCACAAGCGGCAGCCGCCATGAAGCACCGGGCAAACGAGGCGGCGCCAGAGGGTTTTGCGACCTTCGAGGCCATGTTCTCGAAGGACTCGGCCGAGACCTTCCTGCAAATCATGCAGTCGCACTGAAGCGAGCCATCCGAGCAAGGGCATCCGAATGGCGTCGCACCTCGTTCGCCTCAAGGAATCAGCACCAGCGATCCCGACTTTTGGCGTCGCGCGATGTCGGTGTGCGCCTGCGCCGCATCCTTGAGCGCATAACGGGTCGCCGTGACGGCACCGAATACACCGCGCCGGTAGGCATCGAATACGGCTTGCGTGGCCTCGCCGACGCGCCCTTGCAGGTGGTTCGCCATCGGACCACCGACCATGTGGATCCGGCGGCGGGCAAGCGCTGCCTTGTCGAACTCCGGGGCACCGGAGGCGGCGCCGATCGTGACGATGGTTCCACCGTCGCGTACTGAAGCCACCGTGGCTGCGAACGTCGCCTTGCCGACGAACTCGTAGACGACATCGACGCCGTGCGGCGCAATGCGTTTCACCTGAGCCGCCAGATCGGGGGCATCCGACGGCAATGCATGATCGATTGCCGAAGCGAGTGCGGCACGTTTCTCCGGCGACCCTGCCGTGCCGATCACGATGGCGCCGCGCGCCTTGGCCCAGCGAGCCAGCAGATTGCCCACGCTGCTGGAGGCGCCCTGAATCAGCACGGTCTGCCCGGCCTGCAATGCGTAGTAACCGTTCAGGCCCGCCCACGCGGTCAGGCCTTTGGTCAACAAGGCAGCGACGGTCTCGGCCGACAGGTCGTCCGGCACCGGCACCAGATGCTCGACGGCAATCAGGCGCTGCTGTGTGTAACTGCCCGGCGCAAGGAAGTAGGCCACGCGCTGGCCGATCTCGATGCCGGTCACGCCGGCGCCTACCGCCTCGACAATCCCCACGCCTTCGACGCCCGGCACGGAGGGCAGGGGCACCGGAAAGATGCCTTGCCGGAACGCGGTGTCGATGAAGTTGACGCCGATAGCCTCATGGCGCAGGCGCACTTCGCCAGCGTTGGGCGAGCCGATGGCGTCGTCCTCGATCTGAAGGACCGAGGGATCGCCGTACTGGTGGAAGCGGACGGTGGTGTTCATGATGAGCAGCCTTGAAAGATTGAAAAAATGAGGAGTGCGTTAGATGACGGACAGCAGGCCACCGTCGACCAGCAGGGCAGTACCGGTCACATAACTGGAAAGGTCGGAGCCCAGCCACGCCACGGCGTCGCCAATTTCCTCAGGGCGACCCAGACGGCGCAGCGGCGTGCGCTGGCGAAACCCCTCGGCCGCTTCGGCGATGCCGGGGCTGGTGCGCAGCAGATGCGTATCGATGGTGCCGGGTGCGACGGCATTGACGCGGATACCGTCAGGGCCCAGCGCATCGGCCATGGCCTTGGCCATCAGCACGACGCCGCCCTTGCTGGTGGAATAGGCGACCGTCATGCCGGCACCCGACAGGCCCCCCATGCTGGCCATCAGCACGATGCTGCCGCCTTTGCCGCGTGCCTTCATCTGGCGCGCGGCGGCTTGGGCGCTAAACAGGGTGCCGTCGAGATTGACCGTCATCAGGCGATGGAAGTCGTCTTCGGACACGTCCACGCCGTCGGCGCGCAGGGTGATGCCGGCGTTCGCCACCATCACGTCGACGCCACCGAACGCTGCTGCGGCGTCGACCAGCGCATCGACCTGATTACGCTGGCTGACATCCGTCGCATGAAACCGAACCGGTACGCCCAACGCCTCGATCTCGCGGGTGGTGGGCGTGCCGCCTTCGCGCGGGGTCTCACTGATGTCGGACACGATGACTGCCTTGGCGCCGTGCCGGGCGGCATTGATGGCGATGGCCCGGCCGATGCCACTGGCCGCGCCGGTGACGACGACGACCTTGTCTTGCAGGATATTGGTGTTCATGGCGGGGTCCTTAGCGCGGCAGTGCGTTGAGTTGCTGGAGTGCCGAGTACAGATTGGCGACGCCCCAGTGTTCGGTGATCTTGCCGTTCTGCACGCGCATGGCATCCACGGTCTCGAAGTGAATCGCCTTGCCCGTGGGGGCCAAGCCGAGGAAGTCGCCTTGGTGCGTGCCGTAGTAGGTCTTGTACGTGGTCACCACGTCGCCATCGGCGCGCTGCCAGTGGATGACGGCGCGAAAATCCGGAAAGGCTTCACGCAGCTTGCGGTAGAGGCCGAGCACGCCGGCCTTGTCGGCGCCGCTGTTGGGCTGCGGCGTGTGGTCGACGAAATCATCGGCGAACAGCTGGTCGAAGAGCGCCCAGTCGCCGCCGCCTTGCACCTCATTGGTGTTGCGGCGGATCACGGCCTTGGCGGCGTCGCTGACATTGAGTTCAGACATGACATGCTCCTTGCAAAGTCGGTGAGGAACCGAACGCCTTAACCGAACAGCTTGGCCGCCGTCTTGGCGACCAGTTCGCCTTGGTGGCGCGCGCCGGCCAGATCGATTTCCGAGGGCTGGCGCGAGCCGTCACCACCCGCGACGGTAGTCGCGCCGTAGGGGGCGCCGCCCACGATTTCGGCCACGCTCATCTGGCCTTGGTGGCTGTACGGCAGGCCGACGATGGTCATGCCGAAGTGCAGCAGATTGGTGATGATCGAGAACAACGTGGTCTCTTGACCGCCATGCTGGGTAGCCGACGAACTGAAGGCCGCACCGACCTTGCCGTTAAGCGCGCCGCGTGCCCACAGCCCGCCCGCCTGATCGAGGAAGGCGGCCATCTGGGAAGACATGCGGCCGAAGCGCGTGCCGGTGCCGACGACGATGGCGTCGTAGTGCTCCAGATCGGCGACAGTCGCGACCGGGGCCGCCTGATCGAGCTTGAAGTGCGCGTTCTTCGCCACCTCTGCCGGTACCGTTTCGGGGACACGCTTGATGTCGACATGGGCACCGGTGCTACGGGCGCCGTCGGCGATGGCCTCGGCCATTTGCTCGATGTGGCCGTAGGACGAGTAGTAGAGAACGAGAACTTTGGTCATTTGAGGCTCCTTGGGTTGGACAACGCGGTGAGTTGTCATGTCCCAAGCGTAGGAGCCGGTGACCTATCGCGGTAGCCTGTTTGTTTCGATGGAATGCATCGAAAAAAACGATGCTACCGCCTGCGTTGCGCAGGAGTGAGCGGGGCGGGAGGGGGCGAGAGAGAACGCGCTATGCCGGCGCGTCGGTCGTGAACTGTTGCAGCCGGTCGATGAACCAGCGCCCGGCGGGCCCGGGCGGTTCGTCCTTGCGGTAGACGGCGTACATGGCGATGACCGGTATGGCCGGCTGGTGCATTTCCAGACGGATACGGACCAATCGGCCAGCCTCCAGATCCGGCGCCACCATCGCCAGTGGCATATGTCCCCAGCCAAAACCGGCCTTGAGAAACGCATGTTTCGCGCCAAGATCGGCGAGCCGCCAGATCAGCGGCGAGAACACCCCGAAATTGGTGCCGGCAGTCAATGTCGTGCGATCGGTCAGCACCAATTGCACATGGCGCTCAAGCACGCTGCCGGGCAGGATGCCCTGGCTTTCGGCCAGCGGATGACCGGGGGCGACCACGGTGACCATGGGCACTTCCGGCAGCCTTTCTGCGTGGAGCCCTTCGGGTATCACCGGCATCGAGCCGATCACCCCGATGCGGCACGCGCCGTCCAACACCGGCTGCACCACGGCACCTAGCGCCTCGACATACATTCGCAGCGGTGTCGTGGGGAAGGCTTCGCGAAAGGCGCCGACGGCGTCGGTCAGCGAGGCCATCGGGTACATCACGTCGACGGCTACCGAGAGCTCGGGCTCCAGCCCTTCAGACAAGGTGCGGGCGCGTGCCTTGAACGCATCCATGCCGTTCACCACGTTCTTGGCTTCACTCAGCAGTGCCTTGCCCTCGTCGGTCAGCACCGGATAGCGTGCACTGCGGTCGAACAGCGTGACACGCAATTGGGCTTCGAGATTGGCCATGGTCTGACTGACGACGGACTGGGCCCGGCGCAGCTTGCGTCCTGCCGCAGAAAAACTGCCTTCCTCCGCTGCCGCGATGAAGGTCCGTAACTGGTCCAACGATACGCCGTCGAGCATCTATCGCTCCTGCGGATGGATTCCATCGAAAAATATAGGCTTCTCAGCTACATGTCCAGTTCCTAGAGTGCACTTACCTCTTCAGAAGGAACGAACTCGATGGACAACCTCGCCTCATCACTGCATGCCAAGCGGCCAGTGACCGCCCCTCAGGGCGCGCAACGCTACGTGGTTCAGCGCGCCACCGGCCACCGCCATGGCCCGGTGACACGGATCTTCAGTCCCGGCGACATCGGGCATCAGGTCAAGCCTTTCGTGTTTTTGGATTACTTCGATTTTCAGGCCACCGGCGGCGCGATGTTTCCGATGCATCCGCACTCGGGGATCGCCACAACGACGGTGCTGCTCTCGGGCGCGCTGCGCTATGAAGATACGACGGGCGCCTCGGGTGTGCTGGCGGCGGGCAGCGTCGAATGGATGCGCGCCGGTCACGGCGTCTGGCACGACGGGTCTCCGGCCGGCGCCGGGCGTTTTCGCGGCTACCAGTTGTGGGTTGCCTTGCCGGCGGCGATGGAACTTACACCCGCGCAGAGTCAGTACCTGCCGCCCGAAGCGGTTCCGCAATCGGGACCGGCGCGCGTGATTCTTGGCCGCTATGCGGGCGCCCAAAGTCAGGCGCTCGCCCCCGAAGACTTGCTGTTTCTGCATGTCCGGCTAAGTGATGGCGAACGCTGGCAACTGACGCCGGAAGCGGGCCACGACGTTGGCTGGCTCCACGTCAGCGCAGGTGCACTGCACGTCGCCGGCACGCGTGTGGCTAACGAACTCGCGGTGCTCAACGAGAGTGGCGCCGAGATCGACGTGGTCGCCGAAGGCGCCACGGAGTTCGTTATCGGCACCGCTGTCCGGCATCCGCACCCGCTGGTGCTCGGGCACTACTCCGTGCACACGAGCGACGCTGCGCTGGTGCGCGGCGAACAAGAGATTAGCCGGATCGGCGAACAACTCCGCGCCCGCGGCCGAGTGCGCTGAACGTGCTGAACGCGCTGAATGCGCCGGATGCACGGATTGACCTCTCAACCCCTTGATTCTCGACATTCCTTAACGAACTTCACCATGTCCAATACGTTCACTACCTCCACGACTGCCACTGACACTTCGGTGTCGGCACTGTCCCTGATCGGCCGTCTGCTGATCGCCAGTCTTTTTCTCATCAGCGCTTTCGGCAAACTGGCGGCGCCCGCGGGCACGATCGGCTTCATCGCCTCGGTGGGGCTCCCGATACCCGTGCTGGCCTTTGCGGCGGCGCTGGCGACCGAATCGATCGGCGGTGTGCTGCTCGTGCTCGGTTACCGCACGCGTCTGGTGGCAGCCATTCTGGCGCTGTTTTCGGTGGCCTCGGCGTTGATCTTTCACAACGCGCTAGGCGATCAGAATCAGCTGTTCCACTTCATGAAGAACTTGGCCATAGCAGGTGGTTTGCTGCAAGTGGCGGCTTTCGGCGGCGGCGCTTACAGCCTCGACCGGCGGCAAATGAAGATCGATAGCGTCGTCAGTCCTGCTCGCTGAGCGGACGGTTAAAAAAACGGCTGCAATGCTTTGCAGCCGTTTTTTCTTTGGATGCGCCCCGACTCGACCCGACCCGCCTGTCGGCTCAGCGATAGATGATCACCGGAATCTTCGAGTGGACGAGCACGCGTTGTGTTTCGCTGCCGAGCAGCAGACTGGTGAGTCCGCGCCGCCCGTGCGAGGCCATCAGGATGACGTCGCAGCCATGGCGTTCGGCGGCGTCGATGATGCCGAGGTACGGGGCGGGGAAGGTGGAGGTGTCGCGATGGAACGGCACGCTGGCCGCGGCGGCCGATTCGGCCAGTTTGTCGAGGTGCGAGCAGGCCTCTTCGGCAATGCGCTCGCTGAAAGTCGCGGGCGCTTCGAGGACGTATTCGCTGAAGGGGGAGTAGGGGTATTCGGCGAGGCAACAATAGCCGGTCACTCTCGCGCCAAGGGCGCGCGCCAGTTCGAGTCCGCCGGTGACGGCTTTTTCGGATAGCTCCGAGCCGTCGGTCGGAATGAGGATATGGGTAAATAACATATGACCTCCCGCAGTTGGCGTTGCTGAACACGCGTTCACAGGCTCGCGCAGGTATGACGGTCTTGCACAACCCAGTCTGTCAGCGCGTTCGGCACATGCTGCCGATACTACCGTCGCCATGACAGACCCTTCGCTTCGATTCTATGGCTTTGGCGCGATGCAACAACGGGGGCAAACCCGGTAATGCACGACATCCTCTATGTGTCGGACGGACTTCACGTAACAAACGTTCCACATGACGTGTGTGTCGAATCGACGCACGGCGCCTTGTACGCCAACCCGGTCAGGCGGGCGGATGCCCCTCGTCCTGCCAATACGTCGGACTGCTGTAGTGATGTTTCAGGTGGTCGATGAAGAGCCGCACGCGCAGCGGCAGGTGACGGCGTTGCGGAAACACGGCGTGAATACCGATGGGCGGCGCGGCAAACGCATCCAGCACGGTCACCAGCCGGCCGGCCCGAATATCGTCGCCCACTTCCCACCACGAGCGCCATGCGAGGCCGTAGCCGTCGAGGCACCAGTCGTGCAGCACCGCGCCGTCGGTGCATTCCATCGTCCCGTTCACGCGAATAGTGACGACCTTGCCGTCCTGCGCGAAGGTCCAGCCGCGCTGCTGATTGGCGGTCGAGCCGAACGCGAGGCAGTTGTGACGTGCGAGCGCATCGAGTGATTCGGGTGTACCCCGTCTGGCCAGATAGGCCGGTGCGGCCACACAGACGCGCCGGTTTTCGCCAAGCCGCAAGGAAACCAGACTCGAATCGGGCAACTCGCCCAGCCGGATCGCACAATCGAAACCCTCGTTGACCAAATCGACGAGCCGGTCGGACAGATCGAGTGTGACGGTGACATCGGGATGCGACTCGATGAACACGGGCAGCAGCGGCGCCACGTGACGGCGCCCGAAGCCGGCGGGGGCCGACAGGCGCAAATGGCCGCTGGCCTTGACGCCGCCCGCCGACACCGCGCTCTCCGCGTTGTGCATCTCGTTCAGGATGCGCTGGCAGTCCTCGAGAAACGCCGAACCCTCGAAGGTGAGCGTGACACGACGTGTGGTGCGCACGAGCAGCTTGACGCCCAGCCGGGTCTCGAGCGCGTCGATGCGCCGGCCGATCACGGCCGGGGCCACGCCTTCGAGCGCGGCGGCCGCCGACAGACTGCCCTTGGCGGCCACGGCGACGAAAGTTTCGAGTTGTTTGAAGCGATCCACGCGGCGATTATGTACTATAAAGTCAAAGATAAAGTGATGTTTTGGCTATTTTATGACGTTCTATATGGGTAATACAATCGACCTGCAACGACAAGTGTCAACCGACCCCCAGCTATGGCGACTCGTATTCAGGCAGTGATCTTCGACGCGTACGGCACGCTGTTCGACGTGTATTCCGTCGCAGCGGCCGCCGAGCAGCAGTTCCCCGGTCACGGGGCGGCGCTCGCCGAGCTGTGGCGTATCAAGCAGATCGAATACACGCAACTACGTACGCTCTCCGGCCCGAACGGCGAGCGCTACCGTCCGTTCTGGGACATCACCGCTGACGCACTGCGCTACGCCGCAGCCCGCCTGAATCTCACGCTCTCGCCGGTGGCCGAGAAGCGTCTGATGGACGAGTACACCTGCTTGTCCGTATTCCCCGAGAACCCGCCGGTGCTGCGTGCCTTGCGCGCCATGGGGCTGGGTCTCGGCGTGCTCTCGAACGGCAACCCGCAAATGCTCGACGTCGGCCTGAAGAGTGCGGGCATCAAAGACCTGTTCGATCACGTGCTGTCGGTCGACGCCGTGCGCAAATACAAAACGGCCCCCGAGGCCTATCGACTGGGCCCGGCCGCGTTCGGCCTGCCGGTCGAGTCCATCGTTTTCGTCTCCAGCAACGGCTGGGACGCGGCCGGTGCCACCTGGTTCGGTTACCCGACGTTTTGGGTCAACCGTGCCGGGCTGCCGGTCGAACAACTCGGCGTCACGCCGCAAGGGATGGGGCGCGATATGCGCGACTTGCAGCGCTTTGTCGAGTCTCTGACGGGAGTACGCGCGTCACGTTCATAGCCGTAAAAACGGCATGGCGTGACGCCTCTAGTGCAAAGCCCCTGATGTTCCTTCTTGCGGCGCACTCCCTTATATAAATCAAGAAAGCTGGAGATCCCTGATGTCCCTGACGCTGCCCCCCGGCATGCAACTGCATGTCGATGCGAACACCGATGTTCGTCCTGAATACGAAGCGATCCTGACCCCCGAGGCGCTCGCGTTCATCGCCAAACTGCACCGTGCGTTTGAACCGCGCCGGCAACAACTGCTGACGGCGCGGGTCGAGCGCGCTGCCCGCCTCGATGCCGGTGAAGTGCCCGATTTCCTGCCTGAAACCCAAGCGATTCGCGACGCCGACTGGCGCATTGCGCCGCTGCCCGATGCCCTGCAATGCCGTCGTGTGGAAATCACCGGCCCGGTCGAGCGCAAGATGATCATCAATGCGCTGAACTCGGGGGCGGACAGCTACATGACCGACTTCGAGGACTCGAACACGCCGAACTGGCACAACCAGTTGCAAGGTCATATCAACGTGCGCGATGCCGTGCGCGGTGAGATCAGCCTCGAGCAGAACGGCAAGCAGTACAAGCTCAACGACAAGGTGGCCACGCTGATCGTGCGCCCGCGCGGCTGGCATCTGGATGAGAAGCACGTGTCGGTGGACGGCGTGCGCATGTCGGGCAGCCTGTTCGACTTCGGCCTGCATTTCTTCCACAACGCGAAGGCATCGCTGGCGCGTGGCTTCGGGCCGTATTACTACCTGCCCAAGCTGGAAAGCCATCTCGAAGCACGCCTGTGGAACGATGTGTTCGTGCTCGCGCAGAACGAACTGGGCGTGGCGCAAGGCACCATCAAGGCGACCGTGCTGGTCGAGACCATTCTCGCGGCGTTCGAGATGGATGAAATCCTGTACGAGCTGCGTGAACACAGCTCGGGCCTGAATGCCGGCCGCTGGGATTACATCTTCTCGTGCATCAAGAAGTTCAAGGTCGACGCCGACTTCTGTCTAGCCGATCGCAGCCGCATCAACATGACGGTGCCGTTCATGCGCGCCTATGCGCTGTTGCTGCTCAAGACCTGCCATCACCGCAATGCCCCGGCCATTGGCGGCATGAGCGCGTTGATTCCGATCAAGAACGACCCGGAAGCTAACGAGAAGGCGATGGCCGGCATCCGTGGCGACAAGGCGCGCGATGCCACCGACGGCTACGACGGCGGCTGGGTGGCGCACCCGGGCCTCGTACCGGTGGCCATGGAAGAGTTTGTGAAGGTGCTGGGCGATCGTCCGAACCAAATCGACAAGCAACGCGACGACGTGAACGTGAAGGGCCGCGATCTGCTTGAATTCAAGCCGGAAGCGCCGATCACCGAAGCCGGGCTGCGCAACAACATCAACGTCGGCATCCACTATCTGGGCGCTTGGCTCGATGGCAACGGCTGCGTGCCGATTCACAACCTGATGGAAGATGCGGCCACCGCTGAGATCTCGCGCTCGCAGGTGTGGCAATGGATTCGCTCGCCGAAGGGCAAGCTCGACGACGGCCGCAAGGTTACGGCCGAGCTGGTGCGCGAATTGATTCCGCAGGAACTCGCCAACGTGAAGGAGCTCGTCGGTCAGGTCGCGCCTTCGTATGACCGGGCGGCTGTGATTTTCGAGCAGATGAGCACGAGCGACGACTTTGTCGATTTCCTGACGCTGCCGCTTTACGAAGCGGTCTGACCGGCAGGCTGACGACAGCGGAACGTCGTCGGTGCGACATCGGTGATGCATCGGTGATACATCGATAAAAGGCGGGGCGATAGCGATATCGCCCCGCTTTGCTTTTCGGGGCGGTGCATGGGGATTCGAGGCATGGCCGCTTGGGCTAAACCTGAAATGCAACGGTTGTCATTGCTGTGACACTAGCGGTCGTATTGGGCACGCTGCCCGAATGACTTTGCTTCAGAACACCACGACCGATCGCCCATGAGCACTTCCATCAACGCCACCGCATTGCCGCTACAGGGCTATCCCGGTCTGCAACTCAGCGCCAACCGCGCACAACTGATTGCCGACTGTGTTGCAACGCTCGATGACAACCTGCCTTGGGTCATGAGCGATGCCGACATCGAGACGCATTGCGAACGATTCATCGGTGACGTCACCCGCATGGGTGTCTGGGACCGTCTGATGGACGCGTTCCAGAGCGGGTCGCACAAGCGCGAGATCCTGAAGGCGGCGGCACGGTGCCACGTTGCCAGTTATGCGCAGGGGCGACGGTACTTGTTTTCCAAAGGTCATTACCCGCTCAAGACCGGCGACCAGAGCCTGTATCTGCTGCAACGGCTCTTGCCCGAGGCGCGCACCGCGCTGCTGACTTCGCATGCTGCAAGGCTGCCGTCGGTGTCGGCACTCTCGATCATCGTGGTCACGATCCCCGGCACGCCGTTGCGCATACCGATGCTGCCGGCGTGCTTCTCTTCGGCAGAAGGCGCTTTGAGTGAATACGAGGCCGGTCTGCTGATGAACTTGCGGACTGAAGCATGGATGACGGTCGGGGAAACCATCGCGAGCCGGGACGAAGCACTGTCGGAGCCGGAGTGCGCGTTGGCGGCGAGGCAGGAAGAGCTGTTGGCCGCGGCGTTCTCGCTCGGCGGATGTCACGAAAATGCGGCGACGGAGTTCTTCAAGGCAATGCAGCACTTCGCAAGGGGCCGTCAATATGACGATGCGCTGAGGTGTCTGGCCCGGGCGCGCGCATGCCATCCGGCAAACGAGGCGTCCGGGCAAATCATCGACGCGATCGTCGACGCCGCACAGTTGTGCAGTCTCAACACGCAATACGCCATTTCTGGCGTTTTCTACGCGGCCGTTGCTGACATCTGCGTGCAGGCTGACGACGCGGCCACGGCCGCGAAATTTCGCGCACGGGCGGACGAGTGTTTTCGCTGGGCAGATCTGTGCGAGGCGGATGCCCGCAACGAAGACGCGATCGCCGTTGCGATCGACAAGGCGATCCGGCGTCATCGTGATGCGCTGGCATCGTCGGGTTTCGATTCGGGCGCGACGACGGTCTTCATGGACGACATGTGCGACCCGATTTCCGCCATGGCATTCGACGCGGGGGAGGGCGAGCGCTGGTGTCTGCTGCTGCGGGGGGAGCATCAGGGCAAACGAACCTACGACCTGATCACCGTGGAGACGGCGAAGCAACTGGAATCGATCGGTACGCATCCGCTGACGCGCGAGGCACTGCACCACAGCGATATCCTGCGGGGGGCTGCGGCGCTGGATCTGTTGGTGGACGCGGAACCCCGGCCAATGTCCTGAGCATCACCGCTCGCCGGTACGGTTACCGTAGCCACGGGCCGAAGCGCAGGCGCTGCTTTGTCTTGTTGAAGTTGCCGCGCTACACTGAACCTCGCCACTCTGACCATGAACGATGGACGCGAGGATGCCGATGCCAGCCGACTTTCCCGATGACACCCCCTACGATGCACATCGCGATCCGCACGCCGTGACGCCGCCGTCGCCGCCCGGCGCGCGCACCGCCGGCAACGTGGTGGAAGCGCGCCCCGAGCGCCTGCGCCAGATGTACCCGCCGATTGCCCCGTTCGCGAGCGGCATGCTCGATGTGGGCGACGGCCATCAAATCTATTGGGAGCAGTGCGGCCATCCGCATGGCAAGCCGGCCGTGTTCTTGCATGGCGGCCCCGGCGGCGGCTGTTCTCCCGAGCAACGTCGGCTGTTCGATCCCGCGAAATACTGCATCACGCTGTTCGATCAGCGCGGTTGCGGCCGGTCGTTGCCGCACGCGAGTCTCGACCACAACACCACGTGGGATCTCGTGCGCGACATCGAGCGCCTGCGCGAAAAATTCGGCTACGACCGGTGGCTCGTACTGGGTGGCTCATGGGGCAGCACGCTGGCGCTGGCGTATGCGCAGACGCACCCCACACGCGTGAGCGAGTTGATCGTTCGCGGCATCTTCACGGTGCGCCGGGAGGAATTGCATTGGTATTACCAAGAGGGCGCGTCGTGGCTGTTCCCCGATCGATGGGATGCGTTTCTTGCGCCGATTCCGCTGGAAGAGCGCGGCGACCTGATGCGCGCCTATCGCAAGCGCCTGACCGGCCACGACGAGGTGGCGAAAATCGAAGCGGCCCGTGCGTGGAGCATGTGGGAGGGCAGCACGATCACGTTGCTGCACGACGCGGCACTGACCGAAGCGTTTGGCGACCCGCACTACGCGATTGCGTTTGCGCGCATCGAAAACCACTATTTCGTGCACGACGGCTTTCTCAAGCCCGATCAACTGATCGCCGATGCGTGGCGCTTGCGCGGCATTCCCGGCGTGATCGTGCAGGGCCGCTACGACGTGGCGACGCCCGCGCGCACTGCGTGGGAATTGCATAAAGCTTGGCCCGAGGCCGATTTCTTCTGGGCGCCTGATGCGGGTCACGCCTTCAACGAACCCACCATTCTGCATTGGCTGATCGAGGCGACGGACCGGTTTGCGTAGCCGCGTGACGGCTTGATGCACAAAGCGTTTGGGAGCCCGCCCGCATGTGTTCGGCGATTCCTGAAATATCCGGGCGGCGGGCGGCGCGATAGTCGGGGCGCGGCGGCACCTGCGTGATCCCCATGACCGGTGACTGGCGCCAACGCATGGTTGCGTTCGACACGTCAAAGGCACAGCGATGCTCCCCGCCGGCTCCCTATCTCTTCCGTTGCACGGTTATCCCTCCCAACAACTCAGCGATGTTCGCGCCAACGCGATTAGCGAGGCCGTTCGTGCGCTCCACCACACCCTGTTCAACGAGGCGGGCGGTGCCGTCGAGTCACACGCCGCCTTTGAGCGGTTTCGACGCGACGTTACGCAGATGGGGCCGTGGGATCACATCAAGGACATCTTCTCGAACGGTTCACGCAAACGTTCGATTCTGGAGGCGCTGGCCCGGTGTCATATTGGCTCGTATCTGCAAGGGCAGCGGTATCTGAGCGCGACGGGCGAATATCCGCTGAAAGCAGGGGAGAGCAGCCTGTATCTGCTGCGACATCTGACGGCCGATGCCCGCGCGCGCATGCTGATGCCGAAGCCTGACGACCTCGCTTACGAACCGCCGACACTGGCCACATTCGGGCCGCCGGTTCATCTTCGGGTACCCGGCGTCGATCTTCGCCTGCCGCTGATGGCGGACTGCTTTGGCGACGGTGATGGCGCCATCACGCCGGCCGAGTATGACTGGCTGATGTGCGGGGCATTTATCGGTGGGAGATCGATCAGTCAGATTCTTTCCGAGAAACATGAAAGGCTGTCGGATGCTGAGTACGAAACGCTGGGACTCGTCCACGAGGGCGATGCCCTCACCTATTACAGGGCTAGTCAGATCAAGGTCGCCAGTCAACTGCTTCAGAGCGCTATCGAGGCGTTTGCACGACTCCCGTCGCCCGACGGGCTGATGCGTTGCCTCGGTCATGCGCAAGCGATTTTTCGGTTCGCAGGTGACCCGGTGGCCGTCGCCAATGTGGCTCGCTGGTACGCCACCGGCTGCGAGAACGCTGGCCGGGATCACGATGCCGCGCAGGTTCGTCGCGAGGTCACCGAGTTTCAACGCATCGTGAATGCCCCCAAATGACAACACCCCGGAGGCGGGACTGACGTCCCACCTGCCGGGGTGTTGTTTATTGCTTTGACTAATGCGTTGACTGCGGGCGAGTTTGACTACGTCGCCGGTGGCGCCAATCGAAGTGACCGGCGCCGCACGGACTTAGTCGCCGCGACGCTTGAAACCGCCGCCGCTGCCGCCGTTACGATTGCCGCCGCCGTAGCCGCCGCGATCTTGGCGATAACCACCGCCCGTGCCACGGTCCTGACCCTGACGGTTGCCTTCGAACGGACGCGATGCGCGACGCTCGAAACGGTCGGTACCGCTGCCGTTCGAGAAGCCGCTGGTGTTGCCGGCGTTGCCGCCATTACCACCATTGCCGCCTTCGCCGCCCGCATAGCCACCTTGGTAGCCGGTGCTTTCACGGCGCTCGAAAGTGCCGCCAGCCGGCTTGCCTGCGCCACCAAAGCGTTGACCGCCTTGATAGCCGCCACCACCGTTGCCGCCTTGACGCGGGCCGTTATTGCTCCAACGGCCTGCACCCGCACCTGCACCCTGACGCGGACCGCCACGGCCTTGGCCCGGACGCTTACCGCCGGTGCCTGCACCTGCCTTGGGGGCCGAGCGGCGCGGCTCGAAGCCGACCACAACGTTCACCGGCAGGGGTTGACGCGTGTAGCGTTCGATACGGCGCACGGCGCCGACTTCGGCGTGTGCGGCGAGGCTCACGGCGACGCCACGGCGACCGGCACGGCCCGTACGGCCAATGCGGTGCACGTAGTCTTCGGCGAACTTCGGCAGATCGTAGTTGAACACGTGCGTGATGCCCGGCACGTCGATACCGCGGGCAGCGACGTCGGTCGCCACCAGCACGCGCACCTTGCGCTCGCGCAGGGCGCGCAGCGTGCGGTTACGCACACCTTGCGGCATGTCGCCGTGCAGTGCGGCGCTGTCAAAACCGGCTTGTTCGAGTTGATCGGCCAGCAGGTCGGCGTCGCGCTTGGTCGACGTGAACACGATGGCCTGGTCGAGCGAGTCGTTACCGAGCAGGTGCGTCAGCAGGCGATCCTTGTGCGAGCGGTCGTCCACATAGTGCAGCATCTGTTCGATGTTTTCGTTGGTGCGCTGGTCGTTGCTACGCGTGATCTCGATGGTTTCCGGATCGCGCAGCAGACGACGCGTGATTTCGCTCAGGCGGCCGTCGATCGTTGCCGAGAACAGCAGCGTCTGGCGGGTTGCCGGCGTCGCGTCGACAATCGTCTGAATGTCGTCGATGAAGCCCATGTCGAGCATCCGGTCGGCTTCGTCCAGCACGAGCATCATCAGTTGCGACAGATCGATCTTGCCGCTGGAGATGTGGTCGAGCAGACGGCCCGGCGTTGCCACGATGATTTCGGGCTGCTTGGCCAGCATTTCCAGCTGACGCGGGTAGGGCATGCCGCCCAGAATGCTGACGGTGCGCAGACGGCGCAGTTGCTTGCCGTACGTGTCGGCAGCCGTCGACACCTGCTGAGCCAGTTCACGCGTGGGCGTGAGCACGAGCAGCAGCGGTTGCGCGGCGACGCGACGAATGCGTTGGCCCTTGCGCGGCTTTTCGCCCGGGGCAGCCGGTTGGTTGCGCGGGTGAGCGGCCGGAGCACGGTTGCCGAGGTCGCCGCTGGCTTGCATTTCGGCAAAGCGGTGAATCGCGGGCAACATGAAAGCGGCGGTCTTGCCCGAGCCCGTCGGGCTCGAGACCAGCAGGTCGCGACCGGCGAGCGCGGCGGGAATCGCACGCTGCTGCACGGGGGTCGGGCTGGTGTAACCGGCGGTGTTGAGTGCCGAAAGAATGGCTTCGTTCAGGCCGAGTTCGGCGAACGTGGGGCCTTCAGCAACGGCGGCAACAGCTGCAACTTGCGGCGCGGCTGCGTCGATTGCGTTTTCTTCGGACGAAGGGAAATAGGTCTGCGCGAGCGCAGACATCTTGGATGTCTGTTCCATGAATCCTCTTGCGGATTGATAGGGTTACGTTGGGGCGTTGGCGCCAATCGGCAAACCCAATTCGTCGCAAGCAGGAAGCAAATCGCGGATGGGGCAGAAAGCGGATCGAAATCCGTATCGTAAGCCAGGGGACGGTGGCGGGTCGTTCGGTTAGGAACGCCAGTACCGGCAAGAACTACTACAAAGGCTTATCACAGGATTGGGGCAAAACGCAGTTTTCGTCGCCTGATGGGGTACAACATGGTGCCCCGAAAAGCGAAGCGCGAATTATACCTGATTTTTTTGGGAAATGCACGTTGGCATTTACACGGGGTGAAAAGGCCCGCATCGGGCGTCGATCTTTCCACCTGCACGGGCGTCAGTGGATGCGCGCGATCTCTCGATTTCCTGCGTCGATCCGCTAGGTTGCTCGCGGTGTGCCCGATTACAATAGCGCCATGTCTTCGATTACGCTTCTTGCCCTCGATACGTCGACCGAATTCTGTTCGGTTGCCGTGTATCGCCATGATCCTGCCAGCGACGCACCGGCGCTCGTCGTCGAGCGTCACCTCGACACCGGTCCCGTCTCCAGTACCCATATTCTGCCGGCCGCGCGTGACGTGCTCCGCGAGGCGGGGCTCGCACTCGCCGACTGCGATGCCATTGCCTTTGGCGCCGGACCGGGGTCGTTTACCGGCCTGCGCACGGCGTGCGGCGTCGCCCAAGGGTTGGCCTTCGGCGCCGGTTTGCCGGTCGTGCCGGTCGGCACACTGCTGGCCTGCGCCGAAGCGGCCCGCGCGACGCACGTCGACACGCAGCGCGTGCTCGTGGCGCTCGATGCCCGTATGAACGAGGCCTATTGGGCCGATTACGTCTGGGACGCCACGGCTGGCGACTGGCGCGAGGCGCAAGCGCCTTCGCTCGATGCCGCTGAACTCGTGCGCGCCCCCGATGCGCCGTTTGTCGTCGCCGGGAATGCCGTCGTTGCGTTCGGCGATCGCCTGATCGCCGCCCAGCAGGCGCAGGCCGTACTGGCCGACGCGATGCCGCGTGCGCGCTATGTGGCGACGCTGGCGGCACGCGCGTTTGCCCGCGGCGAAGCGATTCCCGCGGATCAGGCCATGCCCGTCTATATCCGTAACAAGGTGGCGCAGACGACGGCCGAACGCGAAGCGATCAAGCAGGCGGCGGCACAGGCTGACGGCAAGGGGGCGTCCTGATGCGCCAGACCGGCCCGAATCACTTCTCGCCGATGACGCTGGCCGACCTTGACGAGGTCATCGCTGTCGAGGTGCGCGCCTACCCGTTTCCGTGGACGCGTCAAAACTTCGCCGATTCGCTTGATGCCGGGCATCAGGGCGTGTGCCTGCGGGCCGTGGACGGCTCGCTGCTCGGTTACTTTTTGTTGATGCCGGTGGTCGACGAGACGCACCTGCTCAACGTCTGTGTGGTGCCCGAAATGCAGGGCAACGGCTTGGGCGTGGCGCTGCTCGAAGAGATCGTGCGCACCTCGCGAGAGCAAGGCATGGGTGGCGTGCTGCTGGAAGTGCGGCCGTCCAATATGCGCGCGCTGCGCATTTACGAGCGTTTTGGCTTCGAACAGATCGGCCGGCGCAAAGGATACTATCCGGCCAGCGGGCGTCGCGAAGACGCCATCGTGATGCGCCTGTCGTGGGAGACCGATCGTGCCGTGGCCTAAAGCAATTCTGGAAGAGTTCGGCCTTTGGCCTGTGTGGATGTCGCATGAAGCGGTGGCTGCGGCTGCCGCCGATGCTGCTAATGCGGTTGCCGTGCAGGACGGCGATGTCGCGACGCTGGAAGTTGCCGCGCCGGTGGTCGGTGCCGGGCTTGCTGCTGACGATCTGCCGCCTTGGGACGTCACATCGCCCGCCACGTCGCCCGTCACACCGTCTGTCGCACCGGCAGCGCGTGCCGTCGACCCGCGTCCGGTGGCGCCGACCCCTGCGCGCAATGCCGGCAGGACGAGCGATATGCCGCCCGACGATGTCCCGATGTGGCTCGACAGCGAGGGTAATGGCGACGGCGATGCGGCAGCCGATGCGGCGCTGTGGTCGATCGTGCGCGATGGCGGTGCCGCGGAAGCGGAGAAGCGCCCGGCGTTGCCCGCCGTCGAAACACTGGATTGGGAAGCACTCACCGAGCGCGTGGCCAACTGCCAGTTGTGCGGCTTGTGCGAGAAGCGTACGCAAACCGTCTTCGGCGTGGGTGATCGTGAAGCCGACTGGCTGCTCGTCGGTGAAGCGCCGGGGCAGCAGGAAGATTTGCAGGGCGAGCCGTTCGTGGGGCAGGCGGGCAAGCTGCTCGACAACATGCTGCGGGCATCGGCGCTCAAGCGTGGCGAGAACGTCTATATCGCCAACGTGCTCAAGTGCCGCCCGCCCGGCAACCGCGACCCTGAGGCGGACGAGGTGGCAAGCTGCGAGCCGTATCTCAAGCGTCAGGTCGCGTTGCTCAAACCACGCGTGATCGTGGTGATGGGGCGCTTTGCGGCGCAGAGCATCTTGCGTACGCAGGCGAGCATTGCCAGCCTGCGTGGACGTGTTCATGAGTATGAAGGCGTGCCGGTGATCGTGACGTACCATCCGGCATATCTGTTACGCAGTCTGCCCGACAAGGCCAAAGCCTGGACGGATTGGTGCCTGGCGCGGGCCACCTACGAGGCGGTGTGCGAATCGACTCCGGCCAACAAGCCTATCGCGAACTGATTGCAACGCTGCGCGAGCCGCCGGTACGGGACCTCGCGTGGCTTCTGTTGTCCGACGATCTGCTCAGTGCCGCGCGGTTTCCCGCGGCGCTGGCGCACCTCGATGACGGGCAGGGCGCCACATCGGCATTGCACGACTGGTTGCTCGCCTGCGATGCCGACGCCGAACCGCTGCGCGAATTCATCGTGCAGCAGGGTGAAAGTAATCGTCTCGGACGCTATGCCGAGCAGTTGCTGCATTTCGCGCTGATGCACAGCCCGTCGCTTGAACTGTTGGCCGCAGGTCTGCAAGTGCGCGACGTCCGGCGCGGCAACATGACGCTGGGCGAATGCGACTTCCTGCTGGAGCGGCGCGCCGACCGCCGGTTGTTGCACTGGGAACTGGCCGTCAAACTCTATTTGTTCGTGCCCCCGGCCGGGCCGGTCGCTCAGGTGCCGCCGCTGGACGAACGTTCGCTCCAATTCCACTGGCTGGGTCCGAATCTCGCCGACAGTCTCGCCGACAAGGTGGCTCGGCTGCTCGGTCATCAATTGCGGTTGACTACCTTCGACGCCGTGCGCAGTGCATTGCCCGCTGCCGGCCCGTGGTTGCCGCAGGTCTATCTCAAAGGGTGGTTGTTCCATCCGCTCACGCAGCCTTCCGTATTGCCGCAGGTCGCCGCCGAGACGCATGGGCGCGGATGGTGGGCGACGCTTGACGAGTGGTGGGTGCACGCGCAGCAGGCGGTGTCTGCGGGTGATGTGCAGGCCGACGAGGCGTGGGCCATTCTGCCGCGCGTGCGTTGGCTGGCACCTGCGCGCGTGGCCGAACATGCGGTGTTCTCGCTCGCGGCCATGCGTGAGCGCATCGAGACGCACTGGCGCGAGCGAGGGGTTGCGGAGCCGCTGTTGATCGTGTCGCTAACGCGGGCGGCACCGGTCGCGGGTGCGGCGGCGGGGCAAAGCGATTGGATCGAGCGCGAGCGTGGTTTCATCGTGCCCGACTACTGGGCGCCGCGCGCGCGGCATCGCATCGAAGAATTGGCGGAGCGTGCCGATGCGGCGGCGCGCCGGGCGTTGGCAGCGAGTGCCGACGATGGTGCGCCGTCGCTTTAGACCGGTTAAGCCGGTGGGCTGGGCCGGGTAGGGCTTATGCCTTTGGCCAGATCGCGTGGAAGTGATGCACGGGGCCGATGCCGTGACCGATGCGCAGCTCGTCGCTGGCGGCGAGTGCACCGTTGAGATAGGCCTTCGCGTCACGCACGGTGCTCGACCAGTCGCTGCGGCGCGGGCGCAATGCGGCCAACGCAGCCGACAGCGTGCAGCCGGTGCCGTGGGTGTTGTGCGCGGCGATGCGCGGTGCGTTGAAGCGTTCCACACCCTCGGCACTGACGAGCCAGTCCGGACTCAGATCACCGCCCAGATGGCCGCCTTTCACCAGCACGTTGCGAGCGCCCAGCGCGCGCAATGCCTGCGCCTGCTGTTCCATCTCATCTTCGTTGGTGGCCGGGGCAACGCCCAGCAGTGCAGCGGCTTCGGGCAGGTTCGGCGTAATCAGGTCGGCCAGCGGCAGCAGTTCGTCGCGCAACGCGGCGACCGCATCCGGTTGCAGCAGCGCATGACCGCTCTTCGAGATCATGACCGTGTCGAGAATCACAAAGCGCGGCTGATAGCGCCGCAAACCGGCGGCCACCGCCCGCACGACTTCAGCGTTGGCCAGCATGCCGAGCTTGACGGCATCCACATCGAGGTCCTGAAACACGGCGTCCATCTGTGCCGTGACGAAGGTCGCGGGCGGCGTGTGGATGTCGGTCACGCCGCGCGTATTCTGCGCGGTCAGCGCGGTAATCACGCTCGCGCCGTAGGCACCGAGCGCCGAGAACGCCTTGAGATCAGCCTGAATGCCGGCACCGCCGCTCGAATCCGAGCCGGCGATGGTCAGCGCAATGGGAATGCCTGTGGAGGTTTGCGAAGCGGACGACGATTGCGAATTCATATCAATGCTTGACTTCGCCAATGAGCGAGAGCGAATCGAATTCGCGCTGATTGGCCTGATGGCGCCTCATGACGAGCCACATCGTGCCCGACACGAACAAGCCGAAGAGAACAATGACGATCCCGACCGGCACGTTGAACCAGATCAGCAGCGCGTACAGGCACAGCATGATCAGCACCGACAGGTTCTCATTGAAGTTCTGCACGGCGATCGAGTGGCCGGCAGACAGCAGCACGTGGCCGCGGTGTTGCAGCAGGGCATTCATCGGCACGACAAAGAAGCCGGCGAGCGCGCCCACGATGATCAGGAAGATGTACGCGATGATCAGATACAGCGGCACCTTCCAGTGCTGGCCGAACGGCAGCAGATCTTTCGAGAAGAAGGCCATGGCCATCACGGCAATGCCCATGGCGATACCGACGGGCAGGACTGAGAGCGAGCGCTTGAGCGGGATGCGCGAGGCCGCGACGATGGCACCGATGGCCACGCCCACCGCCGACACGGCTTGCAGAATCGCACCTTCCGACAGGGTCATGCCGAGGGCTTTTTCCGCCCAGCGCAGCACGATGAATTGCAGCGTCGCGCCGGCACCCCAGAAGAGCGTGGTGACCGCCAGTGAGATTTGGCCCAGCTTGTCGCGCCACAGCGTGACGAAGCAGTCGGCGAAATCGGAAACCAGCTTGATCGGGTTGCGTTCCTGACGCGCATAGCGTGCGCCGGTATCGGGAATGCGCAGGTTGAACAGGGCGGCGATCACATAGATGCCCATGATGATCACCATCGCGGCCATGGCCGGCGAACTGATGACTTCGGGCGTGCGCAACAGAATCCATTCGGAGACATGGGGGCTGATCAGCGCGCCGCCCAATACCGTGCCGAGAATGATCGAACTGACGGTGAGCCCTTCGATCCACCCATTGGCCGCGACGAGTCTTTCCGCCGGTAAGAGCTCGGTGAGAATGCCGTACTTCGCGGGCGAGTACGCCGCCGCGCCGAAGCCGACTACGCCGTACGCGATCAATGGATGCGAGCCGAACAGCATCATCATGCAGCCGACCACTTTGATCGAATTGCTGATGAACATGACGCGGCCTTTGGGCATGGAATCCGCAAAAGCGCCGACGTAGGCAGCCAGAATGACGTACGAGAGAACGAAGAAGAGTTTGAGCAGCGGAGTCATCCACTGCGGGGAATGCAGATCTTTCAGAAGTGCGATTGCTGCAATAAGCAATGCATTGTCGGCCAGCGACGAAAAAAACTGCGCGGCCATGATGGTGTAAAAGCCTTTCTTCATCGGTACTTGAGTCGATCCCGTGCGGCGTAAAACTTGCGTGTCTCGGTTGTCGGAATCCGCGGTGCCCGCGTCGGGCACCCAAACGGGATGAAACCGGGCTTAAACACAGGGGTATCTGCGCTCATCAAGCATGCATGTGTCGCTAATGGGCCGTATATTCGGCCTTGTAGCCCCCGTGTCGGGCGCCCGGTCGCCCTCGGTCTTTGACCGATATTGTTGTCGGGATAAAGATTTCGGCAAAACAAGTTGTGCGCACGGCTTTATAACACGAAAATATGCCGATGCGTTATGCCGCCGGCACCTTCGGGCATGCCTGAAATGCTGTGGTTCACCCTGTGTCATTTCCCTTCGCACAAAATTGCACCAATTCGCGCGGGGCATGTCAATGCAGTGTATTTGAACCACCGCTTCAGCCAGTCATTGAACTCATGTTCTTGAAGCCGTGTTCCGGTGGCGCCTCTCTTCTGTCCTCAATCCTGCCATGCCTCGTCCGATCAAAGTTTCGATTCATACCGCAGCGCTTGCCCACAATCTCGATGTCGCCCGTCGCCACGCCCCCAACGCCAAGGTCTGGGCCGTGGTGAAGGCGAATGCCTATGGGCACGGCATTGAAAATGCCTATCCCGGCCTGCGCGACGCCGACGGCTTCGGCCTGCTCGATCTCGACGAGGCCGTGCGGGTGCGCGAACTCGGCTGGGCCGGCCCGATCCTGTTGCTCGAAGGGTTCTTCACGCCGTCCGATCTTGCCATCGTCGACAAGTACGGTCTCACCACGACCGTGCATAGCGACGACCAGCTGCGCATGCTCGAGACCACGCGTCTGACCAAGCCGCTCAACGTGCAACTGAAGATGAATTCGGGCATGAACCGGCTGGGCTTTGCCCCCGAGCGCTATCGCGCCGCGTGGGAGCGGGCCCGTGCCATTCCCGGCGTCAGCCAGATCGTGCTGATGACGCACTTCTCGGACGCCGACGGCCCCCGTGGCATCGAGCATCAGGTGGCCGCTTTCGAGCGTGGCGCCCGCGATGTGCCGGGCGAGCGCAGTCTCGCCAACTCGGCCGCGACGCTTTTCCATCCGGAGACGCATGGCGCATGGGTGCGTCCGGGCATCATGCTGTACGGCTCGTCGCCGAAGGGGCTCGAAGTGCCGGCCGCCGACCTCGGTCTACAACCGGCCATGACGCTCGAATCGGAACTGATCGGTATTCAGGAAGTACCGGCCGGCGGTACCGTCGGTTACGGCAGCATCTTCACCGCCGAAGCGCCGATGCGCGTCGGCACGGTGGCTTGCGGTTATGCCGACGGGTATCCGCGCGTGGCCCCATCGGGCACGCCGGTGCTGGTGGATGGTGTGCGCACGCAGATCGTCGGGCGGGTGTCGATGGACATGCTGGCGGTCGATCTGACGCCGGTGCCGCAGGCGCGCGTCGGGACCTCGGTGACGCTGTGGGGCCGTGGCCTCTGTATCGATGAAGTGGCGGCCTCGGCCGGCACGCTCGGCTACGAGTTGATGTGTGCCGTGGCGCGTCGCGTGCCCGTGCACGCGCACTGAGCGAGCGCATGGCCAAAGCCAAGACTGTCTATATCTGTACCGAATGCGGTGGCCAGAGCCCCAAGTGGGCTGGCCAGTGCCCGCATTGCAACGGTTGGAATACGCTCGTCGAATCCGTGCCGGAAACGTCGACCGGCCACCGCTATCAGTCGCTCGCCAAGAGCACGCCGATCCGCAAGCTCGCGGAGATCGAAGCCTCCGATGTGCCGCGTTTCTCCAGCGGTGTGAGTGAATTCGATCGCGTGCTCGGCGGCGGTCTCGTCGCGGGCGGCGTGGTGCTGATCGGCGGCGATCCCGGCATCGGCAAGTCGACACTGCTGCTGCAATCACTGGCGCATCTGTCGCGCGAGCGTCGCGCGCTCTATGTGAGTGGTGAAGAGTCGGGCGCACAGATCGCACTGCGTGCGCAGCGTCTCGGTTTGGGCGCGGCGGGCGAGGGCGGTGGCGGCGATCTCGATCTGCTGGCCGAGATTCAGCTTGAGAAGATTCTCGGCGCTATCGAGTCCGAGAAGCCCGACGTGGTGGTGATCGACTCGATCCAGACCGTGTATTCCGAAGCGCTTAGTTCGGCGCCCGGTTCGGTGGCGCAGGTGCGTGAGTGTGCGGCGCAACTGACGCGTTGTGCCAAGCAGAGCGGCGTGACGGTAATTCTGGTCGGGCACGTGACCAAAGAAGGCAGCCTTGCGGGGCCGCGCGTGCTTGAGCACATTGTCGATACGGTGCTGTATTTCGAAGGCGACACCCATTCGTCGTATCGGCTGGTGCGGGCGTTCAAAAACCGCTTTGGTGCCGTGAACGAACTCGGTGTGTTCGCGATGACGGAAAAGGGGCTGCGCGGCGTGGCGAATCCGTCGGCGTTGTTCCTGTCGCAGCACGAGCAGATGGTAGCGGGCTCGTGCGTGCTGGTAACGCAGGAAGGCACGCGGCCGTTGCTGGTCGAAGTGCAGGCGCTGGTCGATACCGCGCAGGTGCCTAACCCGAGGCGTCTGGCGGTGGGGTTGGAGCAGAACCGTCTGGCGATGTTGCTGGCGGTGATGCACCGCCACGCAGGCATCGCGTGCTTCGATCAGGACGTGTTCCTGAATGCCGTTGGCGGCGTCAAGATTACCGAGCCGGCGGCCGACTTGGCTGTGTTGCTCGCCATTCATTCGTCGCTGCGCAACAAGCCGTTGCCGCGTGGGATCGTGGCGTTTGGCGAAGTGGGGCTGGCCGGCGAGATTCGCCCGAGTCCGCGCGGGCAGGATCGTCTGAAGGAAGCGGCCAAACTCGGCTTCTCGATTGCGATCATTCCGAAGGCGAACGCGCCGAAGCAGCCGATCGACGGACTGGAAGTCCACGCCGTCGACCGTTTGGAGCAAGCGATTTCGGTGGTGGCGGGATTGTGATGCGGTGATGCACAGCGAGTCGGCGATGGTGTGAGTTTTCCCGTCGTGCAGACATCGATGCCAAGCATAAAAAAGGCCCGGTCAGTGTTCGCTGACCGGGCCTTTGTCTTTTCGTCTTTTTGCCTGTTCGTTACGGCGAATACTCAGACGATCTGTTCCATCGCTTCCTGCGCTTCGAGCCATTCGGCTTCGATATCCGAGAGCTTCGCCGTGACTTCGGCTTGCTGCTTGAGGCTGTCGGTCAGCAGCGCTTTCTTCCCGTCTTCGTACGTACTGCTATCGGCGAGAATGGCGTCGAGCCGAGCCTTCTCGTCGGAGAGCTTGGCCATCGACTGTTCGAGCTTTTCGATCTTGCGCTGCAACGGCTTGCGCAGTTGCGACAGGCGCTGACGCTCTTGCGCTTCGGCGCGCTTCTGGTCCTTGCGGTTCACGCCGTTGTCATCGGTGTCGGCGCTGTCGCGCGCGGCGGCCCGTTGATCGGCGGCGTGTTGCAGCAGCCAGTCGCGGTAGTCGTCCAGATCGCCATCGAACGGCTTGACCTCGCCACCAGCCACGAGCAGAAACTGATCGGTCGTCGCGCGCAACAGATGCCGGTCGTGCGAGACGAGAATCAGCGTGCCGTCGAACTGTGCCAGCGCCATCGTGAGGGCATGACGCGTTTCGAGATCCAAGTGGTTCGTCGGTTCGTCGAGCAGCAGCAGGTTCGGCTTTTGCCAGATGATGAGGGCGAGCGCGAGGCGCGCCTTCTCGCCACCGGAGAACGGTGCGATGGACGACGTTGCCATCTCTCCCCGGAAGTTGAAGCCACCGAGAAAGTCGCGCAGTTCCTGTTCGCGGGTGTCGGGCGCAAGGCGTTGCAAATGCTGAATCGGCGAATCGTCGTGACGCAGCGTTTCGACCTGATGCTGCGCGAAGTAACCGATCTGCAACCCCTTGCCGGTCTTCACATTGCCGGAGAGGGCGTCGAGCGTGCCCGCCAGCGTCTTGATCAGCGTCGACTTGCCCTGACCGTTTGCGCCGAGCAAGCCGATGCGCTGTTCGTTCTGCACCGACATCGTCACGTGCGGCAGGATTACCTTCTCGCTGCCGTCTTCCAAGTGATAGCCGCAGCGAACGCCTTCGAGCACCAGCATCGGGTTCGGCGCGCTGTCGGCCGAACGGAATTCGAACGTGAACGGCGACGCCACGTGTGCGGGCGCGATGCGCTCCATCTTCTCGAGCGCCTTCATCCGGCTTTGGGCCTGACGGGCTTTCGTCGCCTTAGCCTTGAATCGCGTGATGAACGATTCGAGGTGAGCAATCGTTTTCTGCTGCTTGTCGAAGGCGTTCTGTTGCAGGGACAGTTGCTGCCCGCGCGTGATTTCGAACTGGCTGTAGTTGCCGCCGTAGCGCTTGATCTGCTGATTCTCGATGTGCAGCGTGACGTTACAGACTTCGTCGAGGAATTCGCGATCGTGCGAGATGACGACGAGCGTGCCGGGGTAACGTTTGAGCCAGTCTTCGAGCCAGACGATGGCGTCGAGGTCCAAGTGGTTCGTCGGTTCGTCGAGCAGCAGCAGTTCTGACGGGCACATCAGCGCCTGTGCGAGATTCAGGCGCATGCGCCAGCCGCCGGAGAAGCTCGCGACGGGCATGGCCGTCTGCGCGAGCGTGAAGCCCAGACCCAGCAGCAGCGCCTCGCCGCGTGCCGGAGCGGTGTAGCCGTCGGCGTCGGCAAAGGCCGTGTGGGCTTCGCCTTGGGCGTGGCCGTCGTGGGCGGCTTCGGCTTGTGCAATACGGGCTTCGATGTCGCGCAGGCGCGTGTCGCCGTCGAGCACGTAATCGAGCGCGGTGCGGTCGACGGCGGGCGTTTCCTGCATCACATGGGCAATGCGCCATGCGCCGGGAATGAAGACGTCGCCGCCGTCGGCATGCAACTGGCCGCGCAGCAGGGCGAACAAGGTCGACTTACCTGCACCGTTGGCCCCGACGAGGCCGACGCGCTCGCCCGGATTGAGCGTGACGGAAATGTCTTCAAAAAGCTGCTTGGTGCCGCGCGCGAGGGAGAGGTGTTCGAATCGGATCACAGCGAAAGGGGAGGCGAAATCGGGTAAGCGTCGAAAGCGTGACGGGCGTGGCGGACGTGGTGCACGACGCCGCATCAGGTGCGACAAAGTCGCTATTTTACCGGGTGTGGAGGGCATGCGGCATTTGTTGCCGGATTTGTTGACGGGTTACGCGCCCGGATGGCCCGCCAGCGCGTTGCGCTGACTACGCTGACTACTCTGACTCAGAGAATCGGCGCAAACAACCGTGCCACACGCATGACGATTTGCCGCCAGCGCGGAATCTGCCGGAATTCGTCCTTGTCGAGCAGTGTCGCCTGATCGAAGTCGTGCGTGAGCATGTAGGCGACATCGTCGGCAAAGCCGCGATCCACCGTCAGCAGCATGAGTTCGAAGTTCAGGCGGAATGAGCGGTTGTCGAGGTTGGCGCTACCCACGGCGGCAGCGCTGTCGTCGATCAGCACCACCTTCTGGTGCAGGAACCCGTGGTGATAGCGGTACACCTTAATGCCGCTGCGGACCGCTTCGAATGCGTACGATGTCGTCGCCTCGAACACCACCCGGTGATCCGCCCGGTCCGGGACCAGAATGCGCACATCCACGCCTCGCAGCACCGCCAGACGCAGCGCTGAAAACACCGCCTCGTCGGGCACGAAGTAGGGCGTGGTCAGCCACACGCGGTGCTGCGCGGCGTTAATCAGTGTCACGAAGAACAGCGACGACGTTTCCAGCCGGTCGGCCGGTCCGCTCGGCACCACCTGACAGTGCATGTCCTCGCCCGACGCCACCGGATGCCGGTTGAGCACCGGCACGTTGCCGGTGCTCCAGTGCCAGTCTTCGGCAAACGCCCGTTGAATGCCCACCACCGCCGGCCCGCGCACCGAAATATGCGTATCGCGCCACGGCGCCAGTGGCGGCTTCTCGCCGAGGTATTCCACGCCGACGTTATGGCCGCCGATAAACGCCTCGTTGCCGTCGATCACGACGATCTTGCGGTGATTGCGGAAGTTGAGCTGGAAGCGGTTGACGACGATGCCGCGTTTAGCCGCGGCGAACTCGTGCACTTCGACGCCACCCTTGCGCAGCTTTTCGCAGTAGCTGCGGGGCAGGTCGTGGCTGCCGATGCGGTCGTACAGGAAATACACCTTCACGCCGGTCGCGGCGCGCGCGAGCAAGCGCGCGGCAAGGGCACGGCCGAGTGCGTCGTCTTTCACGATGAAGAACTGCACGATCACGTAATCGCGCGCGCGGTCGATGGCGGCGAAGATTGCGTCGAACGTGGCGCGGCCGTTCACCAGCAAGCGCACACGGTTGCCGGCGACGAACGACATGCCGGTGATCGACGTCAGTGCGCTGTATTCCGGATGGGCTTCGACGGCGACCGGCGGCTCGTCGCTACGCTCGGTCTCGCCCATGCGCGATTGCAGGACTTCGTTACGCGCACGGCGTGCCTCGACATAGCCGACGAACTTGGAGCGGCCGAGAAACAGATAGGGGATGAGCGTGAGGTACGGCATCGTCACGAGCGAGACCGCCCATGCCACCGCACCTTGCGAGGTACGCACCGTCAGCACGGCATGTATGGCTGCCACCACGCCGAGCACATGAAGACAGGCGACGGCAAAGCCGACATCGAGCCAGTTGAGCGTCATGACCGACTGCCTTCCTCCATGCCAAGAGTCGCGCGGACCCGGGACCCCGAGTGTACCCGGGACGCGTGAACTTAGGGAGTAAGCGGCGTTGGCGGAATGCGCCGCGTGCGTGCGATCAGGGCAGGTCGGCGGCCTGCACGAGGAACACCATGTCGTCGCCTGCGCTCGTCGCGAGCCAAGTCATCGGCAGGTCGGGGAAGGCGGCTTCCACGAAATTCCGTTCGTTGCCGATTTCCACCACCAGCACGCCGTTGTCGGTCAGATGCTCGCGTGCACCCGCGATGATGCGGCGAACGACATCCATGCCGTCGTCGCCACCGGCCAGCGCGAGACGCGGCTCGTGAAGATATTCGGCGGGCAGCACCTGCATCGTCCCTTCGTTGACGTAGGGCGGATTGGTGAGGATGACGTCATAACGCTTGCCCTTGGGCAGCGGCGCGTAGAGATCGCCCAGATGCAGCGAAACGCGATCCTCGAGCGCGTAATCGGCCACGTTGATCTTCGCCACGTCGAGGGCGTCGGGCGAAATATCGACGGCGTCGATCTGCGCTACCGGGAACGTCTCGGCGGCCAGAATCGCGAGGCAGCCGGAGCCGGTGCACAGTTCGAGCACGTCGTTCACCAACTCGGCATGATCGACCCACGGTTGCAGCGCATCTTCGAGCAGTTCGCCGACGAACGAGCGCGGAACGATCACGCGCTCATCGACATAGAAGCGGTGACCATGCATCCACGCTTCGTTCGTGATGTACGACGCCGGCACGCGCTCACCGGCGCGACGGTTGATGACCGACAGCACGCGCTCGATTTCCTCGGGCAGCAGACGCGCGTCGAGGAAGGGATCGAGCGTGTCGATCGGCAGGTGCAACGTGTGCAGCAGCAGATACGCGGCTTCGTCGTAAGCCGTGGCGGTGCCGTGACCGAAGGCCAGTTCGGCCTCGGTAAAGCGTGAGACGGCGTAACGCAGCAAGTCGCGCAGCGTCTTGAACGGATGCGATGCGGGGTGTGAAGCTTGTTGGGGGCTCATGGCGAATTCAGGCAATCAGACGGGTCAGCACACCACGATAGATATTCTTGAGCGGCTCGATATCGGCCACGGCAATGTGTTCATCGATCTTGTGAATGCTGGCGTTGCACGGCCCGAACTCGATCACCTGCGGGCACATGCGCGCAATGAACCGGCCATCGGACGTGCCGCCCGTGGTCGAGAGTTCGGTGTCGAGCCCCGTTTCCTCGTGAATTGCGCCCGCCAGCGCGTCAGACAGATCACCGCGCGGCGTAAGGAACGGCTGGCCGCTGATCGACCAGTCGATGGTGTACGTGAGGCCATGACGATCGAGCAACTCGTGCACGCGCTTTTGCAGCCCGTCGGACGTGCTCGCCGTCGAAAAACGGAAGTTGAACATCACCATCAGTTCGCCCGGGATCACGTTGGTGGCGCCGGTGCCTGCGTGGATGTTCGAAATCTGCCACGTCGTGGGCGGGAAATACTCGTTGCCGTTGTCCCACACCGTCTCGGTCAACTCGGCCAGCGCCGGCGCAAACAGATGCGTCGGGTTCTTGGCGAGATGCGGATAGGCAATGTGCCCCTGCACACCCTTGACGATGAGCTTGCCGGACATCGAGCCTCGACGGCCGTTCTTGACCATGTCGCCGAGCTTTTGGCTGGACGTCGGCTCGCCGACCACGCAGTAGTCCATGCGCTCGCCACGGGCTTGCAAGGCTTCAACAACCTTGACGGTGCCGTCGGTCGCCGGGCCTTCCTCGTCGCTCGTCAGCAAAAAGCCGATGGCGTTGGCGTGATCCGGGTGCCGGGCGACAAACTCTTCCGAGGCCACGACGAACGCTGCGAGCGACGTCTTCATGTCGGCCGCACCGCGCCCATAGAGCATGCCGTCGCGATGCGTCGGCGCAAACGGGTCCGAATGCCATTGCTCGACCGGGCCGGTCGGCACCACGTCGGTATGGCCGGCGAACACGAGCAGCTTGCCGTCGGTGCCGCGCGTGCCGCGCTTGACGGCCCACAGGTTCGTCACACCGTTCGATGCGATGGTCTCGCACGCGAAGCCGATCGCTTCAAGGCGGCGCGACAGAATGCTCTGACAGTCGCGGTCTTCGGGCGTCACCGAGTGACGGGCGATCAGTTGCTCGGTAAGCGCCAGCGTGGCGCCTTGGGAGGATGTCATGAAATCAGAATCGTGAAGCGTAACTGTCGGGCGTGAAGCCCACTGAAACCTTGCCGTCGGCCACCAGCACGGGACGCTTGATGAGCGACGGGTTTTCGATCATCAGCACGCGGGCCGCCGGTACTTCGGCGGCCGCGGCCTGTTGCTCCGGCGTGAGCTTGCGCCACGTTGTGCCCTTGCGGTTGAGCAACGTGGTGAGCGGCACCTGAGCGAGCCAGGTGTCCAGCAGTGCGTCGGACACGCCCGCCTTTTTGAAGTCGTGAAAGTCGTACGCCACGCTATGCTCGTCGAGCCACGTGCGCGCCTTCTTCACGGTATCGCAGTTGGGAATGCCGTACAGCACTGCCGTCATCGCCTGAAACTCCTGAGTTCGATGTCGCCTTAGCGGCGACGGGGGGGATTACTCGCCGCGCAGCAGATCGTTGATCGCGGTCTTGGCGCGCGTTTGCGCGTCGACCTTCTTCACGATCACGGCGCAGTACAGGCTGTACTTGCCATCCTTCGACGGCAGGTTGCCCGGCACGACGACCGAGCCGGCCGGCACGCGGCCGTAATGCACTTCGCCGGTTTCGCGGTCATAGATCTTGGTCGACTGACCCAGATACACGCCCATCGAAATCACCGAGTTCTCTTCCACGATCACGCCTTCGACCACTTCCGAGCGCGCGCCGATGAAGCAGTTGTCTTCGATGATGACCGGGTTGGCTTGCAGCGGCTCGAGCACGCCGCCAATGCCGACGCCGCCCGAGAGGTGGACGTTCTTGCCGATCTGGGCGCACGAACCGACGGTGGCCCACGTGTCGACCATCGTGCCTTCATCGACGTACGCGCCGATGTTGGTGTACGACGGCATCAGCACCACGTTCTTGCCGATGAACGAACCACGGCGGGCGACCGCCGGCGGCACCACGCGGAAGCCGCCACGGGCGAAGTCTTCCGCCGTGTAGTTGGCGAACTTGCTCGGCACCTTGTCGTAGAACTGGCTGAAACCGCCCGCCGGCATCACGGCGTTGTCTTCCAGACGGAACGACAGCAGCACGGCCTTCTTGATCCACTGGTTCACGATCCACTGGCCGTCTTGCTTCTGGGCCACGCGCAGGGCGCCCTTATCAAGCTCGGCGATGACGTGAGCAACCGCCTCACGCACGTCGGCGGGTGCCGACTTGGCCGAGATCTCGGCACGGTTTTCCCAAGCTTGGTCGATGATGGTTTGCAGTTGTTGCGACATGGCGAGAATGTGAAGCTAAAAGAGATTAACGGGATTGGTTCAGCGACTGGCAGAACTGCACGATGCGTTGCGCGCCTTCGGTGCATTCGTCCACATCGGCCACGAGGGCGATGCGCACGTAGTTCTCAGCCGGGTTGGTGCCGTGCGCCGCGCGGCCCAGATACGACCCGGGCAGTACGGCGACATTGTATTGCGCCAGCAACTGGCGCGTGAATTCCGTGTCCGACAGGCCGGTCTTTTCGTCGACCTTGGCCCACAGATAGAAGCCGGCGTCGGGCAGGCGCACGTCGAGCACTTCGGCGAGCATCGGCGTGACGGTCTGGAATTTCTTCAGGTACTTGCTGCGGTTCAGGCGCACGTGCGCTTCGTCGTTCCACGCGGCAATGCTCGCGGCCTGCACGGCCGGGCTCATGGCGCAGCCGTGGTAGGTGCGGTACAGCAGGAATTTCTTGAGAATGGCCGCATCGCCCGCCACGAACCCCGAGCGCATGCCCGGCACGTTCGAGCGCTTCGACAGGCTCGAGAACACCACCAGACGCTCGAAACCGCGACCCAGTTGATGGGCTGCCGCCAGACCGCCCAACGGCGCGCGTTCTTCGTCGAAATAGATCTCGGAATAGCACTCGTCGGAGGCGATCACGAAACCGTACTCGTCCGAGAGTTCGAACAGACGCTTCCAGTCGGCCAGATTGAGCACCGCGCCGGTGGGGTTGCCCGGCGAGCACAGGTACACCAGTTGCACGTCGCGCCACACGTCCGCCGGCACGGCGTCGTAGTCGGGGGCGAAGTTGCGGGCCGGGTCGCTGTCGGCGTAATAGGGCGTGGCGCCGGCGAGCAGCGTCGCACCCTCATAGATTTGATAGAACGGGTTCGGGCACAGCACGCGCGCGCCGGGCTTGCTCCCGTCGACCACGGCCTGCGCGAACGAGAACAGCGCTTCGCGCGAGCCGGTGACCGGCAGCACTTCGGTGGCCGGGTTCACGTTGGGCAGCGCGTAGCGGCGCTCCAGCCAAGCGGCGATGGAGGCACGCAGCGGCTCGCCGCCGGCCGTCGCCGGGTAGTTCGAGAGACCGCCCAGCCCTTCGATCAGGGCTTCCTTGATGAACTGCGGCGTGGGGTGCTTGGGCTCCCCGATACCGAAGCTGATGGCCTTGTACGCGGCAGCGGGCGTGACATCGGCCACGAGCGCTTTCAGGCGTTCAAAGGGATAGGGCTGGAGCTTGTCGAGTAATGGGTTCACGAGAATTCAAACAGACTCAGGGCTAGGGCTCGCGAGGCGCTATGGCGTTATCGCGAGGATACGGCGCTTCCGGTGCAGGATTCGTGCCGGGATACCGGATGTTGACATGGGGCGCCCGGTGTTGGGTAGCGCGCCGTGTATAAGCCACATCACACGAAGGGGTTCCCGGACGCGCCCAAGAATGGCAAGATCGGTAAAGCGAAAATTATACCGTCACGGCGCGCACAAAGCGCGAACCGCTGCGTAATTCAGCACACTCCGAGGCGCCAGTGGGGCAAGTCTGCGGAGTATCTCAGGTTTTTCAGGAGCAAGTATGACCGTAGCCGGCAACGGCGCGCCAGGCCCGGACTCCCTGTCCGGCGCCACGCTGCGTGCCCGGGCGGCCCCCGCCTTGGCCATTCTCATCGGATCCTCCGTGTGGGGTCTCGCCTGGTTCCCTTACCGTGTTCTCGCCCAGTGGGGCGTCGCCGCCGTGCCGGCACAAGCCTGCACGGCGACCATCGCCTTGATGCTGCTCTCGCTGGTCTATCGACGCTCGCTGGGCACGCTGCGCTGGTCGTGGCTGCTGGCGGGCGTGGCCTTCGCGGGCGGCATTACCAATGTCGCCTTCGTCTGGGGCACCACGCACGGCCATGTCATGCGCGTGCTGCTGCTTTTCTATCTGACCCCCGTATGGACGGCACTGTTCGCGAACTGGCTGCTTGGCGAGCGCGTCGGGCTGCGCGGGGCGGGATTGATCGCGCTGGCGCTCGGCGGGGCGGGGCTCATGCTCTGGTCGCCGGCATTGGGCTGGCCGGTGCCGAATAACCCCGGCGAGTGGGCCGGGATGATCGCCGGGGCCGCTTTTGCCCTGAATAATGTGCTGCTGCGCCGGGTGAGCCTCGAATTGCCCGACGTCAAGCCGGAAATGCGCAGTTGGACCCTGTATCTGGGCTGTCTGGTCGGTGGCCTGCTGGTGCTGCCGTTCGACGGCGGGCTGCAATCGGGCGGGGCTGCGCTCTCTGCGCTGACGTCGAGCCCGGCAACGGCGGTGGTGGCGGTTGCCTTGGGTTGCACCATCGCCTTTTCGAACGTGATCGTGCAGTTCGGGCTGGCACGGGTGCCGGCCAATCAGGCAGCGCTCATCATGCTGTTCGAAATCGTGGTCGCCGCGATCTCGTCGTGGTGGCTGGCCAGCGAAGGGCTCGGCACCCGCGAAATCGCCGGTGGATTGTGCATCGTGGCGGCCGGTATCCTGTCCGGAATTTTGCCCGAAACCAAGCGTTGTAAATCCACGACGGCGGGGGATGCGATGGTATGATGCGTACCCATGTAATACCGGTGTGACCGGTGTTGTTGCCGATGTCACATTAGTATGAGCGGCCCGCGCACGCCAGCGTACGCGAGGCCCGACAGGACCAGCTAAGCGCGTCTGCGTCTTTCCCATCATTCAATGACCGATAAAGCGAACCTGCCGTGCGTCTGACTTCCCTCAAACTCGCTGGCTTCAAATCCTTCGTCGACCCGACGAACTTCGCGGTTCCCGGCCAGTTGGTCGGGATTGTCGGCCCGAACGGGTGCGGCAAATCCAACATCATCGATGCCGTGCGCTGGGTGCTCGGCGAATCGCGCGCTTCCGAGCTGCGCGGCGAATCGATGCAGGACGTGATCTTCAACGGATCGACCGCCCGCAAACAGGCGAGCCGCGCCAGCGTCGAACTCGTGTTCGACAACAGCGCCGGGCGCGCCGCGGGGCAGTGGAGCCAGTACGCGGAAATCGCCGTCAAGCGCGTGCTCACGCGCGATGGCACCTCCAGCTACTACATCAACAACCTGCCGGCACGCCGCCGCGACATTCAGGACATCTTCCTCGGTACCGGCCTCGGGCCGCGCGCCTACGCCATCATCGGGCAGGGGATGATCTCGCGCATCATCGAGGCCAAGCCCGAAGAGCTGCGCGTGTTCCTCGAAGAAGCCGCCGGGGTGTCGAAGTACAAGGAACGCCGCCGCGAGACCGAAAACCGCTTGCAGGACACCCGCGAGAATCTGACGCGCGTGGAAGACATCCTGCGCGAACTCGGTGCGAATCTCGAAAAGCTCGAATCGCAGGCGGTCGTTGCCAATCGTTTCAAAGACTTGCATCGCGACGGCGAAGAGAAGCAGCAACTGCTGTGGCTTCTGCGCAAGAACGAAGCGCAGGGCGAGCAAGAGCGCCAGCAGCGCGCCATCGAATCGGCGCAGGTCGATCTCGAAGCGCAGATGGCCCGCCTGCGCGGGTCGGAATCCGATCTCGAAACGCTGCGCGCCGCGCACTACACCGCCACCGATGCCGTACAAGCCGCGCAAGGCGCGATGTACGAAGCCAACTCGGAGGTGAGCCGGCTCGAGGCCGAGATTCGCTATGTCGTCGAGTCGCGCAACCGCGTGCAGGCGCAACTGGCGGCACTGACCTCGCAGCGCGAACAGTGGCAGGCCCGTTCGTCGCAGTCGGAAGAAGCGCTCGCGCTGGCTGAAGAAGAACTCATCATTGCCGAAGAGCGCGCCGCGACGGCGCAGGATCAGGCGGCGGATCAGAACGATGCGCTCCCGGCGCTCGAAACCGGTTGGCGCGATGCGCAGAGCCTGCTCAACGAGCAGCGCAGCGAAATCGCGCAGGTCGAACAGAGCCTGAAGCTGGAAGCGGCCCATCAGCGCAACGCCGATCAGGCTTTGCAGCAGTTGCAGCAGCGTCAGGAGCGTTTGCAGGGTGAAGCACGCGGGCTCGACAAGCCCGACGAAGCCGAGCTCGAGATGCAGCGCGGCGATCTGGCCGAACATCAGGCGATGCTCGAAGACGCGCAGGCCGAACTGGCCGAAGCGCAGGAGCGCCTGCCGCGTCTCGAAGCCGAGCGCAGCGAAGCGCAGGCGCGTGTGCAGTCCGAGGCCGCGACCATCGCTCAGTTGGAAGCGCGCCTCGCCGCACTCAAGCAACTGCAAGAAAGCGTGCAGACCGAAGGCAAGGTGCAGCCGTGGCTCGACAAGCACGAGCTGGCGCAACTGCCGCGTCTGTGGAAGAAATTGCACATCGAGCCGGGCTGGGAAAGCGCGCTCGAATCGGTGCTGCGCGAGCGGCTGGCCGCGCTTGAGATCAGCAATCTCGACTGGGTCAAGGCGTTTGCAAGCGATGCCCCGCCGGCCAAGCTGGCGTTCTATTCGCCGCCGCCGGCTGCGCGTCCGCTGGACGCTCCGGCGTCGCTGCGCCCGCTGCTTTCGCTGCTCCGTATCGACGATCCGGGCCTGCGTGCGGTGTTGCAGGAATGGCTCGGCCAGACCTTCGTGGCGGACGATCTCGCACAGGCGATGACCCTGCGGGCGCAGTTGCCCGAAGGCGCATCGTTCGTCGTCAAGGCCGGCCATCAGGTCACTCGCGTGGGCGTTCAGCTCTACGCGGCCGACTCGGAGCAGGCGGGTTTGCTCGCCCGTCAGCAGGAAATCGAGAATCTCGGCAAGCAACTGCGTGCGCAGGTGCTGCTCTCCGACGAAGCCAAGTCGGCAGCGGTGCGTACGGAAGCCGCCTACAGTCAGGCGGCGCAGGCGCTGACGGATGTGCGCGGCCGTGCCGAGCGCGCGACGCAGCGTGTGCACGCTTTGCAACTCGACGTACTCAAGCTCACGCAAGCCTACGAGCGCTTCAACGCGCGCAGCACGCAGATCGATGAAGAGCTGCGTGAAATTGCCGCGCAGATTGAAGAGCAACGAGCACTGCGCGCCGAGTCGGAAGCCAATTTCGAACAGAACGACGGACGTCTGGCCGAATTGCAGGCGACCTTCGAAGACGGTCAACTCGAATTCGAATCGCTCGACAGCAAGCTCTCCGACGCCCGCAATCGCGCTCGCGAGCTGGAGCGTCTGGCACAGGAAGCCGCGTTCGGTCAGAAGGGCATCGTCAGCAAGATCGACGAGCATCGCCGCAACATTCAGACCTCGCTTGAACAGGCCGACCGTCTGGTCGTTTCGATCGAACAAGCGCAGGCCGAACTGGCGCAGATCACCGAGCAGACCGCCGAGAACGGCCTTCAGGACGCGCTGGAACTGCGCGCCGAGAAGGAAGAGATTCTGGGCGCCGCCCGTATCGAACTCGACGCGCTCACGCACAAGCTGCGCCAGAGCGACGAAGAGCGGCTGGCCGCCGAACGTGGCTTGCAGCCGCTGCGCGATCGCATCACCGAATTGCAGTTGAAGGAGCAGGCCGCGCGCCTGAACCGCGAGCAGTTCGTGGAGCAGCTCACGAATGCCGAGGTCGACGAAGAGGCGCTCTCGGCCAAGCTCACGCCGGACATGAAGGCGTCGTACCTGCAAGGCGAAGTCACGCGCATCAACAACGCGATCAACTCGCTGGGCCCGGTCAACATGGCCGCGCTGGAAGAACTGGAGACGGCGCGCGAGCGCAAGGTCTTCCTCGATGCGCAGTCGGCCGACCTGAACGACGCCATCGAAACGCTCGAAGGCGCGATCCGCAAGATCGACGAAGAAACGCGCGTGCTGCTGCAAGGCACGTTCGACGAAGTGAACAAGCATTTCGGCGAGCTGTTCCCGATGCTGTTCGGTGGCGGTCAGGCCAAACTCATCATGACCGGCGACGAAATTCTCGACGCCGGCGTGCAGGTGATGGCGCAACCGCCCGGTAAGAAGAACTCTACGATTCACTTGCTGTCTGGTGGAGAGAAGGCGCTCACGGCCATCGCGCTCGTGTTCGGCATGTTCCAACTCAACCCGGCACCTTTCTGTTTGCTCGATGAGGTGGACGCGCCGCTGGACGACGCCAACACCGAGCGTTACGCCAAGATGGTTGCGCGCATGTCGGACCGCACGCAGTTCGTCTTTATTTCACACAACAAGATCGCGATGGAAATGGCCAATCAGCTCATCGGCGTCACCATGCAGGAACAAGGGGTGTCGCGGATTGTGGCGGTGGACATGGAGTCCGCGATCAATCTGGCCGAAATTGCCTGACCCCATGCCCACGATGGAGAAGAGAGAGGAACGCCGCGCATGAATGAACTGCAGCTGAGCTTGATTGCCGCAGGGGTAGTGGTACTACTGGGGGTTGTGGCTTATAACGCATGGCAGGGCAGCAAGGCCCGCCAGCGCATTCCACGTCGCATGCCGGTCGACGGCGCAGGGATCGATGCCACCGCCGGCATTCCCGATCCCGACGACGAGCGTCCGTTCATCGAACCGACGCTCTCGCCGCCGCGCGTGCCGCAGTCGGGCGAGCGTCGCGAACCCACGCTAGGCCCGGCAACGGCGGCCAGCACGTCGGTGCAGGACGCATTCGCCATCAATGAAGACGCTTGGGATGCCCCGCCTGCCGCGCGTAAGCGCGCCGCGCAGGAAGCGGCGGCCCAGCAGGCCAGCACGCCGGTAGAGCCGAGCTTTGGCGGGGCTGCTGCCCCGGCCGCAGCCGAGGGCTCGACGCAAGCCTCCGCCGAAACGGGCGAAACGGCCGCTGCTGACGCGGCACAAGCCGAAGACGCGCAACAGGCGGCTACGGCAAGCATGGTGGCGCGCGTGGATGCCGAACTGGCAGCCGACGACACCGTAGATGCCTCCTCGGCGGCTTCGGTTGCCGCTGCGGCTGGTGCACCGGACGCCGTGGCATCGACGGCTCATGCGACGCATGCCGCACCCGCGTCGCCCGCCGCCGACGTTCCGGCCTCTGCCGCAGCGCCGGCCGAAGTCGCGGTTGCGACGCGCCCAGCCGTGCCGAGCGGTCCGCCGCCGGTGATCGACGAGCGCATCGATTGCATCGTCGAACTGCCGCTGGCGAACGTGGTGGCTGCCGAGCGCCTGATGCCGCTGACGGTGCGCATGCGCCGTGCGGGCGGCAAGCCGGTCAATATCGAAGGCCGCGCGGACGAAGACTCGCCGTGGGAGCCGATTCGCACCGGTGGCCGTTATCACCAACTGCGCATGGCCGTGCAACTGGCCAACCGCGCGGGGGCGTTGAACGAAGTCGAGTTCTCCGAGTTCTCGAATCTCGTGCAGACGCTCGCCGACGCGGTCGATGCGCTGCCCGAACTGCCCGACATGATGGAGACGGTCGCGCGCGGCCGTGAACTGGACAGCTTTGCCGCTCAGTGCGACGCGCAACTGTCGGTGAACGTCCTCTCGGACGGTGCGCCGTGGTCGGCTAACTACGTTCAGGCAGTCGCCACGCAAGACGGCTTGCTGCTGTCCCGCGACGGCATGCGCTTCGTGAAGCTCGACACGCGCCAGAACCCGGTGTTCATGCTGCAATTCGGTGACACCAACTTCCTGCGCGACGACCTGACGTATAAGGGCGGCGATCTGATCACAATGCTGCTCGACGTGCCGGTGGCCGATGAAGACCTGCTGCCGTTCCGCCTGATGTGCGACTACGCGCGCTCCATCGGACAGCGTATCGGCGGGCGGGTGGTGGACGATCAGCGCCGGCCGCTCTCGGATGCCGCACTGCAAAACGTCGACAAACAGTTGCTCAAGCTTTACGAGCGGCTGGAAGCCCGTGGTTTGCCGGCGGGCTCACCGGTCACGCGCCGCTTGTTCAGCCAGTAAATGATTCAGAAGACACGGCGGGTCAGCCCGTCGTGACAGGCTGGCACGGGGTTTGCGGGCTTCCTGCGAACACCGTTCCGGCACTGTCTTTGATGCACGCCGTTCACCGTCGGGTGAGCGGCGTTTTTATTCCGCCGCGGGTTTCCTGTGTTGTCAGGCCTTCGGGCGCGGCAACCCGGGCGCGTCGAAGGCATAATGTTCTGACCTATTTTGCGAACCCCGCGAATTTCGCGAACCCAGAGTTCCCACGCATGACCCAAACACCCGTTCCGGACCAAGGCGCCAACGCCCCTGCGGCCGCCAGTGTTGCGAATGTCGCTGACGTTGCCGAGGCCGCCGAGCGCGCCGCTGCGCTGCGCATCGAACTGGCACGCCTGAACCGTGCCTATTACGAAGACGATGCACCGATCGTGCCCGACGCCGAATACGATCGCCTGTTCGGCGAGCTCGTCGGGCTGGAAACCGCGTTTCCCGAATTACAGCGTGCCGACTCGCCCACGCAACGCGTCGGCGGCAAGGCCGTAGAAGGCTTCGCGCCGGTGGTGCACCGTGTGCCGATGCTCTCGTTGAACAACGGTTTCAGCGATGAAGATATCGAAGCCTTCGATCGTCGGGTCTCCGATGGCTTGCGCGACCCCAATGCTGCACCTTCCGGTGACCTCTTCGGCGATGCCGCAGAACCCGTGGAATATGCCGCCGAACTGAAGTTCGATGGCCTCGCGATTGCCTTGCGCTACGAGCACGGCGTGCTCGTGCAGGCGGCCACGCGAGGGGACGGCACGACCGGTGAAGACGTCACGGCCAACATCCGCACGGTCAAGAAGATTCCGTTGAGTCTGGACACCGATCATCCGCCCGAAGTCTTGGAAGTCCGCGGTGAAGTGCTGATGTTCCGCGCCGACTTCGACAAGCTCAATCGCGCGCAGGAAGCGGCCGGCGAGAAGGTGTTCGTCAATCCGCGCAACGCGGCAGCTGGCAGCCTCCGACAGCTCGACTCGAAGATCACGGCGAAACGTCCGCTGTCGTTCTTCGCGTATGGCGTTGGCGAACTGGTGGGCGTGCCGATGCCCGAGACGCACTCGGCGCTGCTCGACTGGTACGACGGACTCGGCATCCCGGTGAACGAGCGGCGTGAGGTGGTGCGCGGCGCGGCAGGATTGCTCGCGTTCTACAAGGCGGTCGGCGAGACACGCGACTCGCTGCCGTACGACATCGATGGCGTGGTGTATAAGGTCAATCGCCGCGACGAACAAGACCGTCTGGGCTTCGTTTCGCGTGCGCCGCGCTTCGCGCTGGCGCACAAATTCCCGGCGCAGGAAGCCCTCACGACGCTGCTCGACATCGAAGTGCAAGTCGGGCGCACTGGCGCCATCACCCCGGTGGCGCGTCTGGCGCCGGTGTTCGTCGGCGGCGCCACCGTGACCAACGCCACGCTGCACAACGAAGACGAAATCCGCCGCAAGGACGTAATGATCGGCGACACGGTGATCGTGCGCCGCGCAGGCGATGTGATTCCCGAAGTCGTGGGTTCGGTGCTCGAGCGCCGTCCGGCCGACGCCCGCGCGTTTGTCATGCCGACCGAATGCCCGGTGTGCGGCTCGGCTATCGAAAAGCTGCCTGACGAAGTCATCGCACGTTGCACGGGTGGGCTGATTTGCGCCGCCCAGCGCAAGCAGGCGTTGCTGCATTTTGCGCAGCGCCGTGCACTCGACGTGGAAGGGTTGGGCGACAAGCTCGTCGAGCAACTGGTCGATCAGCAAATCATTCGCACGCCGGCCGATCTGTTCAAGCTCGGCGTGGCCAAGCTGGCAGCGCTCGACCGGATGGCCGACAAATCGGCTGCCAATCTGGTGGCGTCGCTTGAAAAGGCGCGTCACACGACGCTGGCCCGCTTTATCTTTGCGCTGGGCATTCGCCACGTGGGCGAAGCCACGGCCAAGGATCTGGCGCGGCATTTCGGCACGATGGACAACGTCATGGCGGCGAGCGCCGAGGAACTGCTGGCGGTGCCGGACGTCGGACCCATTGTGGCCCAGTCCATCGCCAATTTTTTTGCCGAGCCGCATAATGTCGAGGTGATCGAACAATTGCGCGCAGCGGGCGTGACCTGGCCGGAGTCCGAACCGGCGGCGGTGGCCCCGTTACCGTTGGCCGGCAAGACGTTCGTGCTCACGGGCACGTTGCCCACGCTCTCGCGCGACGAGGCGAAGGCGATGCTCGAAGAGAAGGGCGCGAAGGTGGCAGGCTCGGTATCGGCAAAGACCGACTATCTGGTTGCCGGCGCGGAAGCCGGCAGCAAGCTGGCGAAGGCGGAGGCACTGGGCGTACCCGTGCTCGATGAGGACGCTATGCGGACCATGTTGGCCGCGCTTTGATGTGAGGACCCAATCGATGATTCGCGACATTCTGAAAATGGGCGATCCGCGGCTGTTGCGCATCGCCAAGTCGGTCGAGCATTTCGACACGCCCGAGTTGCATGAACTGGTGGCCGACATGTTCGACACCATGCGGCATGCCGACGGGGCCGGGCTCGCCGCGCCGCAAATCGGCGTGGACTTGCAGGTGGTGATCTTCGGCTTCGAGCATAACGACCGTTATCCCGATGCCCCCGAAGTGCCCGAGACCGTGCTGATCAACCCGGTGATCACGCCACTCACGCAGGATATGGAAGAGGGCTGGGAAGGGTGCCTGTCGGTGCCGGGCCTGCGCGGCATGGTCAGCCGTTATTCGATGCTGCGCTACGAAGGCTTCGATCAGTATGGCAAGAGCATCGACCGCATCGCCGAAGGCTTTCATGCCCGTGTGGTGCAGCACGAGTGCGATCACCTGATCGGCAAGCTGTATCCGATGCGCATCACCGATTTCAGCAAGTTCGGTTTCACCGAAATCCTGTTCCCCGGTCTCGATCCGGCGCGCGACGACTGATATGCTGATGCACGTTTGATTCGTATCGCCAGATGCAAAAAAGCCCGCTTTCGCGGGCTTTTTTGCATCTTGAACAGCGTAGCGTGCAGCGAGATCAGAACTCTTCGCCGGGACGCAGGTAACGCCATTCACCCACGGGCAGATTGCCGAGCGTGACACGGCCCATGCGCACGCGCTTGAGGCCCGTCACATGCAGCCCGACGAGTTCGCACATGCGGCGAATCTGACGCTTCTTGCCTTCCTTCAGCACGAAACGCAGTTGCTCCGGGTTCTGCCATTCGACTTGGGCCGGCTTGAGCGGCTGGTCGTCGAGTTCGAGCCCGTGGCGCAGCAACGCCAGACGGCTTTCGGGGAACAGTGCCTGTACGTTCTGCTCTTGGCCGTCGTACGACACGCGCACGAGGTATTCCTTCTCGACGTCCGAGTCTTCGCCGATCAGTTGCTTGGCGATGCGGCCGTCTTGCGTGAGCACCAGCACGCCGGTCGAGTCGATGTCGAGGCGCCCGGCGGGGGCCAGACTGCGCAGATGCGTCGGCGAGAAGCGCACACCGGCATCGTCTTCCGCCCAGTGGTTTTCACGCGTGACCAGCACGATCGCCGGCTCGTAGCCGTCTTCCGCCTGACCCGACACGTAGCCCACCGGCTTGTGGATGATGATCGTCATGCGATTGGCCTGCTCCTTGCGGGCAGCCTGCACGACGGTAATGTCCTGCGTGGGCAGAATCCGCGTGCCGAGCTCGGTCACGACCTTGCCGTCGACACGGACCCAGCCTTTGGCGATCCATTCATCGGCTTCGCGGCGCGAGCACAGGCCGAGTTCCGACATGCGCTTGGACAGACGCAGCGAACCCGCCGCGTCGTTGTGCACCTTGATATCGTCGTCGTCATCGCGTTCGACACGCGTCGGACGCGTGGTGCGGGCCGGACGTGCGCCGCGCTCGTCGTTGCCAAACCGGCCACGCGGCGGTGCGCCCTCCGGGCTGCGACGCGGTGCGCGGTCATCGGCGACACGGTTGTACGGACGGGCCTGATCGCCACGTGCGCCACCTTCGGGTGCGCGGCGCGGACGGTCTTCATCGAAGCGACGCGGTGCGCGGTCATCGGCACCACGGTTGAATGGACGGGCTTGCTCGCCACGTGCACCACCTTCCGGTGCACGACGCGGACGGTTGTCGTCAAAGCGACGCGGTGCGCGATCATCGGCACCACGGTTGAACGGGCGCGCCTGATCGCCACGTGCACCACCTTCCGGGGCACGACGCGGACGGTTGTCGTCGAAGCGACGCGGTGCGCGGTCATCGGCACCACGGTTGAACGGACGGGCCTGATCGCCACGTGCACCACCTTCGGGAGCGCGACGCGGACGGTCTTCGTCAAAGCGGCGCGGTGCGCGATCATCAGCGCCCCGGTTGAACGGGCGAGCCTGATCGCCACGTGCACCACCTTCAGGGGCGCGGCGCGGACGGTTGTCGTCAAAGCGACGCGGTGCGCGGTCGTCGGCACCACGGTGGAACGGACGGCCTTGTTCGCCACGAGCGCCACCTTCAGGCGCGCGGCGCGGACGGTCTTCGTCGAAACGACGCGGCGGGCGGTCGTCATCGGCACGTGCCGGACGGGCCCCCGCGACGCGCTCGCGCTGGCCGCGTGCCGGCGGACGCTCGCCGTAAGGCCGCTTCTCGAACGGCTTGCCGCTGCCCGCAGGCTTGCGCGGTGCTGCACCAGCGCCTGCCCCTGCCGGGCCAGCCGGGCCAGCCGGACGTCGTGTGCCCCCCGTGGCTTGCGTGAAATCGTCGCCAGCCGGACGGGGGCGGGAAGGCCGCGGTCCGGTGGGCTTCTTCTTCACGCCGCTGCCGTCGAGCATCGACGCCGGGACAGATTTCGTCGGCCGGCGCAGGGCGCCTGACGAGCGCACCGGCGCGCGGGTCTTGTCGAGGGTTCGGGGGTGTTTGGCGCCCAGTTTGGCGCGCGGGGTATCGCTCATGGTTCCAGTGCTTCTAGTAATTCGGTCTCGACGGCGATTTGCAGACGACTGTCCTGCAAACGGCTGCCATCGAGCAGGAACGTGTCTTCGACACGCTCGCCGAGGGTATTGATGCGGGCGGTGCGCACGCTCACGCCATGACGCGCAAGCACGCGGGCAACCGCGTAAAGCAGACCGGTGCGGTCGTTGGCCGACACCGACAGCAGGTAATACTGACCGCGATCGTCCGGTCGCAGATCGACGCGCGGGGTGACCGGGAAGCTGCGCGAACGGCGCGGCAACCGGCCTTTGCTCGGCTCGGCGAGCGGCTCGACACGGGTGAGCAATGCCACCAGTTCGCTCTCCACCAGACTGATGATGTCGCGATAGCTCGTGTCGAGTCCCGGGTCGGTCAGCAAAAAGCTGTCGAGCGCGAAACCGTGACTCGTGGTGTGCACCTTGGCGTCGAGAATCGACAAGCCCTTGCGCTCGAAATAGCCGCAAATGCGCGCGAACAGATCGACCTGATCGCGCACGAAGACCATCACCTGCAAGCCTTCGCCAATCGGCGACGGCCGTGCCTTCACGATCGGCGTGTTGCTATCGACATGGCGCCACAGGTGCCGCGTCTGCCAAGCCACGTCCGCCGGGTCGTTGCGCAGGAAATAAGCCACGTCCAGCGTATTCCAGAGCGCCTCCTGGGCGCGCTCGGGCACCGTATAAAGCCGCAGCAGGCCGAGCGCTTCCTCCTTGCGGGTCTTCAACTGCGCATGCGGGTCGGGGTTCGCGCCGCCCAGCACCTGCAACGTCAGACGGTACAAGTCTTCGAGCAGTTTTCCCTTCCACGCGTTCCAGACTTTCGGGCTGGTGCCGCGAATATCGGCCACGGTGAGCAGATACAGTGCCGTCAGGCGCCGTTCGTTGCCCACCTTCTCCGCAAAGCGGCGAATGACCTCCGGGTCGGTCGTGTCCTGCTTCTGCGCCACCGTGCTCATTGTCAGATGCTCACCCACGAGCCAGACGATCAACTCGGTGTCTTCCTTATCGATGCCGTGACGCGTGCAAAAACGTCGCGCATCGACCATGCCCAGCGTGGAGTGATCGCCGCCACGGCCCTTCGCAATATCGTGAAAGAGCGCGGCAATCGTCAGCGCCCACGGCCGGTCGAAGTTGGCGATCAACTGGCTACAGAACGGATATTCGTGGGCATGTTCCGCCACCGCAAAGCGGCGGATATTGCGCACGACCATCAGGATGTGCTGGTCGACGGTGTACACGTGATACAGGTCGTGCTGCATCTGACCGACCACGCGGCGGAAGTTGATCAGATAGCGGCCTAGCACGCTCGTCTGATTCATCAGGCGCAACGCATGCGTGATGCCTTGCGGTTGCTGGAGAATCGCCAGAAACGTGTGGCGGTTTTCCGGATCGGCACGCCACTGCGCATTCATCAGATCGCGCGCATTGTAAAGCGCCCGCAGCGTACGCGCTGATAAACCTTTCACCCCGATGACCTGCTCGTAGAGCAGAAACGTCTCGAGAATCGCGTTCGGATGGCGCTGATACAGCTCATCGTCGACGATTTCGATCATTCCTTGCTTCTCGACGAAACGCTCGTTGATCACGCGGGTGATGCCGCTGCTCTGCGGGAAGAGGCGCGCCTCGACATTGAGCAGCAGCACGGTATTCAACTGCGAAACCGCCTTGGCTGCCCAGTAATAACGGCGCATCAGCTGTTCGCTCGCCCGCTTGGTGCTGGTGGCCTCGAAGCCGAGACTTTGCGCCAGCGGCGTCTGCATGTCGAAGACGAGTACGTCCTGACGGCGGCGGGCGATCAGGTGCAACCGTGCGCGCAGCCCCTTGAGAAACTGCTCGTTGCGGCGCAACTCCTTGAGTTCGCGATCGGTCAGCAGGTCGCGGGCGAACAGCTCCGACCAGCTATTGCCGAGGCCAGCCGCCTTGGTCATCCACAAAATCACTTGCAGGTCGCGCAAGCCGCCCGGGCTTTCCTTGCAGTTCGGCTCGAGACTGTACGGCGTGTCCTGATACTTCGCGTGACGCTGGCGAATCTCCAACTGCTTGCTGCGGAAAAACGCTCGCGGGTCGAGATCGGCCGAAAAACGCTGTTCGAACTCGTCGAAAAGTGCCTGATTGCCAGTGAGCAGGCGCGCTTCGAGCAGGCTAGTCTGCACGGTCACGTCGGCATGCGCTTCCGTGATGCATTCGTCCACCGTGCGCACCGACGAGCCGATTTCCAGCCCGATATCCCACAGAAAGCTGATGAACGGCTCGACGTGGGAGGTCAGCGCCTCGCCCTCGGTGTGGCGATGCAGCACCAGAATGTCGACGTCGGAATACGGGTACAGCTCGCCGCGCCCGTAGCCGCCCACGGCGACGAGCGCCAGATCGTCGGGCATGGCGCAACTGGCCCATGCTTCGCGCATGGCCTGATCGACCGCTTGGCAAAGGCCGTGCAACAGCACGTCGATCTTGCCGTGGGTGGCAAAGCGTTCGACGAGTTCGGCCTTACGTTCCTTGACGGCCTGACGTAGCGGAGAAGGGGCGTGCGCGCGCGCGTGCATGGCGGCTTCCTGGGCGTGGTGAAACTGGGTCAGGCTGGGCGGCCGCCTGGGGGAGGGCGGCCGGACATTAAGACTTCAACAAGACATCAAGCTCAAGCGGCTGCGGCGTACGACGCCAGATACGCCGAACCCGGCGGCGGGGGCGGCGTCAGGGCCGAATGCGTGAGCACTTCGTGGCCGGTTTCCGTGACCAGCAGCGTATGTTCCCATTGCGCGGACAGGCTGCGATCGCGCGTCTTGACCGTCCACTGATCGGGCATCGTGCGAATTTCGCGCTTGCCGGCGTTGATCATCGGCTCGATCGTGAAGATCATGCCGGCCTGCAATTCCAGCCCGGTGCCCGGACGGCCATAGTGCAGGATCTGCGGGTCTTCATGAAACACCTGACCGATACCGTGGCCGCAGTATTCGCGAACCACGCTGTAGCCCTGCGCTTCCGCATGCGTCTGAATGGCATGGCCGATATCGCCGAGGCGGGCACCCGGGCGCACCTGATTGATGCCGAGCCACATGCACTCGTAGGTCACCTGCGCCAGCCGCTTGGCGAGAATGGTGCCGTCGCCGACGATGAACATGCGGCTCGTATCGCCAAAATAGCCGTCTTTGATGACGGTGATGTCGATGTTGAGCGCGTCGCCGTTCTTGAGCGCCTTGTCACCTGGAATGCCGTGACAGATCACGTCGTTGACCGAGATGCAGGTGGCTTTGGGGTAGGGCGGGTAGCCCGGCGGCTGATAATTCAGCGGCGCGGGGACGGTGCCTTGCTCCTTGAGCATGTACTCATGGCACAGGCGGTCCAGTTCACCGGTAGTCACGCCGGCACGGACGTGCGGCGTAATGAAGTCGAGCACTTCGCTTGCCAGACGGCAGGCGACGCGCATCATTTCGACATCGTGGGCATTCTTGATGGTGATGGCCATTGGGGAATCGAACGAATCGCTTTAACAATGGCGCATTATCGCACCAACCTATGGTTTTCGCCCCCGCTTTTACCGGGGCTCGCCCCGTGCGGCGTGGATTTCCGGCCGATTTTCCGTGATCGATCCGGTGCTTCGGGGGCGCGGCGCCAAGCACTTTCCGAATTCGCTGGAGAGCCGCGCAAACCGGGGATTTACGGGATGTCACGGTAAGTTCACGCGTCGCTTGAGTGCCAGCGGGGTGCGATGCTATAATCTCGGGCTAAGTCGAGGACGAGTTGTCAATAAGCCCAAGGGTTTTCCCTTGGGATTCAATGGGTTCTGTCGGGTTTTTGGGGTGGTTTCTGCCCCGCAGTGGTGCAAATCGGTTGATTCGCATCGCATCCGACGGAATGCCGGGTGACTCAATTCGTTATCGGCTTGGAAAACTTTGAAATCGCGGGCCGGCGCACCCAGGGTGCCCGAACTTCGCAGGCGGGTCATGCAAAGCTGTATGGCAGTCTGACGAAACGGGTACGGCAGCCGGTCTAAGACCCAACCCTCACGGAGAATCACATGTCTGTCACTATGCGTCAGATGCTGGAAGCGGGCGTCCACTTTGGTCACCAAACCCGTTTCTGGAACCCCAAGATGGCCCCTTACATCTTCGGCCATCGCAACAAGATCCACATCATCAACCTCGAAAAGACGTTGCCGATGTACCAGGACGCGCTGAAGTACGTGCGCCAACTGGCTGCAAACCGCGGCACGATCCTCTTCGTGGGCACCAAGCGTCAAGCGCGTGAAATCGTGGCAGAAGCCGCAGGCCGCGCTGGCCAGCCGTTCGTCAACAACCGTTGGCTGGGTGGCATGCTGACGAACTTCAAGACCCTGAAGTCGTCGATCAAGAAGCTGAAGGACATGGAGCAGGCTCTGGAAGCCGGCGAACAAGAGCGCATGAGCAAGAAGGAAGCGCTGCTGTTCGATCGCGAAATGGCCAAGCTGCAAAAGTCGATCGGCGGCGTGAAGGAAATGGGCGGTATGCCCGACGCCATCTTCGTGGTCGACGTCGGTTACCACAAGATTGCCATCACCGAAGCCAACAAGCTGGGCATTCCGGTGATCGCCGTGGTTGACACGAACCACTCGCCGGAAGGTGTGGACTACGTCATCCCGGGTAACGACGATTCGAGCAAGGCTGTCGAACTGTACGTGCAAGGCGTTGCTGACGCGATCCTCGAAGGCCGTGCAAACGCCGTCAAGGAAGTGGTCGAAGCCGTGCGCGGCGAAGGCGACGACTTCGTCGAAGTGAACGAAGAGGCGTAAGCGGCCACCGCTGCGTAACAAAAGGGGCTGCTTGTGGCGCCCCTTTTTTTTAGTCCGATTTCCCCGCGTCGGGTGCGCGGGGCGCCTGGGCAGGGCAGTGCGGCCGCCTGGGTGCCATCCGCCCGACTGATTCGATAGACAGGAGTAACGATATGCCGGCAATTACTGCAGCGATGGTGGGCGAACTGCGCGCCAAGACCGATGCGCCGATGATGGAATGCAAGAAGGCACTGACCGAAGCCGATGGCGACATGGTCCGTGCCGAAGAAATCCTGCGTGTCAAGCTGGGCAGCAAGGCCAGCAAGGCCGCCAGCCGTATCACGGCTGAAGGCGTGATCGCAGCCTACATCGACGGCGGCAAGGGTGCCGTGGTCGAAATCAACTGCGAAACCGACTTCGTTTCGAAGAACGACGACTTCCTGAAGTTTGCCAACGACGTGGCCAAGCTCGTCGCTGACAACAACCCGGCTGACGTGGCCGCTCTGTCGGCACTGCCGCTCGACGGCAAGACCGTTGAGCAGATCCGTGCCGACCTGATCGGTAAGATCGGCGAAAACATGACGATCCGTCGCTTCCAGCGTTATGAAACGGCTGGCAAGCTGGCTTCGTACCTGCACGGCACGCGTATCGGCGTGGTCGTCGAGTTCGACGGCGCCGACGCTGAAGTGGGCAAGAACGTGGCAATGCACATCGCCGCCATGAAGCCGGTGTCGGTGTCGGCAGACCAAGTGTCGGCCGACCTGATCGAGAAGGAGCGCAGCGTCGCTTCGCAGAAGGCTGCCGAATCGGGCAAGCCGGCTGAAATCGTCGCGAAGATGGTGGAAGGCAGCGTGCAGAAGTTCCTGAAGGAAGTTTCGCTGCTGAACCAGGCTTACGTGAAGGACGACAAGTCGAGCGTCGAGCAAATGCTCAAGGCCAACAACACGACGGTGAAGGGCTTCACCATGTTCGTGGTCGGCGAAGGCATCGAGAAGAAGCAAGACGACTTCGCAGCAGAAGTGGCCGCACAAGTGGCCGCCGCCAAGCAGTCGTAATTCGCGCAGTACCGTAGTATCCGGGGGCGGCGGTGCCGTCCCCGTTGTTTCATCCAGAATACCCACAGTGCCAGACCAGACTTCTTAGGGACCGCCATGTCTACTCCTTATAAACGCGTACTTCTCAAGCTCTCTGGTGAAGCCCTCATGGGTGACGATGCATTCGGCATCAACCGTTCGACGATCGAACGGATGGTGGCCGATATTGCCGAAGTCGTTCGCCTGGGCGTGCAACTGGCTGTCGTGATCGGCGGCGGTAACATCTTCCGTGGTGTGGCAGGCGGTGCCGCCGGTATGGACCGTGCAACGGCCGACTACATGGGCATGCTGGCCACCATGATGAACGCCCTGGCGTTGCAGGACGCCATGCGTCACGCCGGTATCGAAGCGCGTGTGCAATCCGCGCTGCGTATGGATCAGGTGGTGGAGCCGTACATCCGCCCCCGCGCGATCCGTCAGTTGGAAGAAGGTAAAGTTGTGATCTTCGCCGCCGGCACGGGCAACCCGTTCTTCACGACCGACACGGCCGCAGCGCTGCGCGGTTCGGAAGTCGGTGCCGAAGTCGTGCTCAAGGCCACGAAGGTCGACGGCGTGTACTCGGCCGATCCGAAGAAGGACCCGGACGCCGTCAAGTATTCGACCATTAGCTTCGATGAAGCCATCTCGAAGAACTTGCAGGTCATGGATGCCACCGCTTTCGCGTTGTGCCGCGATCAGAAGATGCCGGTGCGCGTTTTCTCGATCGTGAAGCCGGGCGCGCTCAAGCACGTCATCCTCGGCGAAGACGAGGGAACGCTCGTCCACGTTTGAGTTCAAATTGCGGCGTCGGCGCGCATTGGCGTGCCGACGCCGTATCATTTACGTTTGTTTGCGTATCAATTCTAGGTTTGGAGGTTGTCATGACCGTTGCTGACATCACGAAGAATGCCGAGCAAAAGATGCAGAGCTCGATCGAATCGTTCAAGGGCAACCTTGCGAAGATTCGTACCGGACGCGCGCATACCGGTCTGCTTGACCACGTGCAGGTCGACTACTACGGCTCGATGGTGCCCATCTCGCAAGTCGCTAACGTGACGCTCGTCGACGGCCGCACGATCGGTGTGCAGCCGTGGGAAAAGAAGATGGTCGGTGTGGTCGAAAAGGCCATTCGCGACGCCGATCTCGGTCTGAACCCGGCCACCCAAGGCGATCTGATTCGCGTGCCGATGCCCATGCTGACCGAAGAGCGTCGCCGTGAGCTGACCAAGCTGGTCAAGTCGGAAGGCGAAAACGCCAAGGTTGCCGTGCGTAACCTGCGCCGTGACGCCAACGAGCAGCTCAAGAAACTCGTGAAAGAGAAGGAAGCCTCGGAAGACGACGAGCGCCGTGGCAGCGATGTCGTTCAGAAGCTGACGGACAAGTCCGTCGTCGAGATCGACGAGTTGGTTCAGCAGAAGGACGCCGAGATCATGAAGGTGTGAGTGCGCAAGCACTCAACGTCTGATTTCTCGCCGACCTACGCCCTGACTCCCGCGCCGTATCTCAATGGGTTTTCTCAGCTCCACGCTTACTGTTCCTGAAACAGCAAGTATTCCGCGCCACGTTGCCATCGTCATGGATGGCAACGGGCGTTGGGCTACCAGTCGTAAATTGCCGCGCGTAGCAGGGCACAAGCGCGGCGTCGATGCCGTGCGCGAGGCCGTGACGGCCTGCGCCGAACTCGGTGTCGAGTACCTGACGTTGTTCGCGTTCAGTTCCGAGAACTGGCGCCGTCCGCAGGACGAGGTCTCGACGCTGATGCAGTTGTTCATCCTCGCGCTCGAGCGCGAAGTGGGCAAGTTGCATAGCAACGGCATTCGCCTGCGCGTCATCGGTGCCCTCGAAGCCTTCGAACCGCGCATTCAGGAACTGGTGCGCCGTGCCGAAGAGCGCACGAAAGACAACAAAGGCCTCACGCTCACCATTGCCGCCAACTACGGTGGCCGGTGGGACATCCTGCAAGCCGCGCAGAAGCTCGCTGCCGAGCGCGTGGCGAAGGGTGGGGCCGCCGGACTCGAGACGTCGTTCTCCGAAGACGATCTCGCGCCGTATCTGAGCATGGCTTACGCACCGGAACCGGATCTGTTCATCCGCACCGGTGGCGATCAGCGCGTCAGTAATTTTCTGCTTTGGCAACTGGCGTACACTGAACTGTATTTCACCGAAGAATTCTGGCCGGACTTCAACGCCGATACGCTTAAACGCGCGGTTGCCGAGTTTCAGCAACGTGAGCGCCGCTTTGGCCGTACCAGCGCGCAAGTCCAGAACCCCTCGGGACATTCCGCCTGATGCTCAAGACACGCGTTATTACCGCTGTCGTACTCCTCGCCATTCTCTTGCCTGTGATCTTCGTCGGTACGCCGGCGCAGTTTGCATTGCTCGCCGCTGTGATCGTTGCCGCGGCGGGTTGGGAATGGGGCCGCCTGGTCGGCCTGAACGGCACCGGCGCGGTGTTTTATGGCGCGCTTGCCTTGCTCGGCGTGGGCATGACGTGGGTGGGCGGCTGGACGCTCACACATATCTGGCTCAAGCCCGCCGCCATTTTCTGGGTGCTTGCCGGTCCCTTCACGCTGTTGCGCAAACCGGCGACGAAAGGCGCATGGCGCGGCCTGCTGCTCGTTGCCGGCCCCGTGCTGCTGATTGCCGCGTGGCAGGCCTTGTGTCTGGCGCGTGAGCAAGGCGTGGCATTCCTGCTGTCGGTGCTCGTCATCGTCTGGCTTGCCGATACCGGTGCTTATTTCGCCGGGCGCGCATTCGGGCGGCGCAAGCTGGCACCGTCGATCAGTCCGGGGAAGTCGTGGGAAGGGGCCATCGGCGGCTGGCTGTTGGTGCTGGTCACGGCGGGTGTCGTGCTCGCAAGCGGCCTTCAGGCGCCGACCATTGTTTCGCATCTCGCCAACACGCTCGGCCTTGGGCTTGGCGTGATCGCGCTCACGGTGCTGGTGGCCTTCTCGGTTGTCGGCGACCTGTTCGAATCTCAACTCAAACGGCAAGCCGGCGTGAAGGATTCCAGCGCGCTGCTGCCCGGCCACGGGGGCGTGCTCGATCGCATCGACGCGTTGCTTCCGGTGCTGCCACTGGCTCTGCTCTTCGTCTGATCATGTCGCAACGTCTCGTCATTCTTGGCTCCACCGGCTCCATCGGCGTCAGCACGCTCGATGTCGTGGGCCGTCATCCCGATCGTTTTTCCGTCTACGCGCTGACGGCGCACCGTAACCTCGACCGCTTGTTCGAGCAGTGCGTCGCGCACCGCCCACAGGTTGCCGTGGTGGCGGATGCCGACGGCGCCCGCCAGATTGCGGCACGTCTGGCGGAAGCCGGACTGAAGATCGAAGTGACCTACGGTCCGCAGGCGCTGATCGATGTGGCCGAAGCGGCCGAAGCCACCATGGTCGTCGCGGCCATCGTGGGCGCTGCCGGTCTGCAATCGACGCTGGCTGCCGCGCGCGCCGGCAAGCGCATTCTGCTGGCGAACAAAGAATCGCTGGTGCTCTCCGGGGCGCTTTTCATGGCAACGGCCGAACGCGCCGGTGCCACGTTGCTGCCGCTCGACAGCGAACACAACGCTATTTTCCAGTGCCTGCCTCAAGTGGCCGGCGAGAACCGCATTTCCACGCGCGGCGTGGAGAAGCTGGTGCTGACCGCTTCCGGCGGCCCGTTCCGCGAACGCGAACTGGCTTCGCTTGAGAACGTGACGCCCGATGAAGCCTGCGCTCATCCGAACTGGGTGATGGGGCGGAAGATTTCGGTCGACTCGGCGAGCATGATGAACAAGGGCCTTGAAGTGATCGAGGCGCATTGGTTGTTCAATATGCCGCCCGAGCGTATCGAAGTGCTGATTCATCCGCAAAGCGTGATCCACTCGATGGTCACTTATACGGATGGCTCGACGCTCGCGCAGCTCGGCAACCCCGACATGCGCACGCCGATTGCTCACGCGCTGGCGTTCCCGGACCGCGTGACGTCGGGCGTTGCGGGCCTGAATCTCGCCGACATCGGCAAGCTGACGTTCGAAGCGCCGGACCTGCGCCGCTTCCCGTGCCTGCGCCTCGCGTTCGAAACGCTGCATCGCGGCGGCACGGCCGGCGCGTTGCTCAACGCGGCAAACGAAATTGCGGTCGCTGCCTTCCTCGAAGGCCGCATTCGCTTCACGGCGATCTCGCAGGTTGTCGAGCACGTTCTCGACAGCGAGGCGGTGGGTGAAGCGTTGTCGCTCGACGTCGTGCTCGAAGCCGACCGCCGTGCCCGTGAACTGGCAACGGCCTATGTGGCCAAACTGCCGGCACCGGCGTCGTCATGACGCTGTTTTCCCTGTTGTCGTAATACCACCGCGGCCCGATCTCGCTCATGACCCTGCTCACCACGTTGCTCGCCTTCGCCGTCGCCATTGGTGTGCTGGTGGTATTCCATGAGTTGGGCCACTACACGGTCGCGCGGCTGTGCGGTGTGAAGGTGCTCCGCTTCTCGGTGGGCTTTGGTGCGCCGCTCGTCAAGTGGACGATGGGCCGGGATCGCACCGAATGGACGCTTTGCGCGCTGCCGCTCGGCGGCTATGTGCGCATGCTCGACGAGCGTGACGAGACGCAGGTCGTGGCGCCCGAAGATCGGGCACGCGCATTCAATCATCAATCGGTCTACAAACGCTTCGCCATCGTCGCGGCGGGACCGATCGCCAATTTCCTGCTTGCCATTGCGCTGTACACCGGCCTGAATCTCGCGGGCGTGACCGAGCCGGTCGCGCGCGTGGCTGCGCCGGCGGCGGGCACGCTGGCCGCGCGCGCCGGTCTGGCGGGCGGCGAACTTATTACCGGTGTTCGCGAGAACGGCAATAGCCCGGACGAAGCCGTGGGCGACGAAAGCCCGGTGCGCTCGTGGGAGGATCTGCGCTGGCGTCTGGTCGACCCGATGATCGACGGCCAGCGTGTCACGCTCGTGGCGCGCACACGCGATGGCCGGGCGGAATACACGCTTGACGCCGCCGGTCAGCATTTCGATGCCGACAGCGAGCAGGACTTTATGCAGCGGCTGGGGCTGGTGCCGTCGGCGCGCGTCAAAGTGGGGCAATTGCTGCCCGACGGCGCGGCGGGCAAGGCCGGCCTGCGCGTGGGCGACGAGATCACGGCGATCGATGGCAGTCCGGTCGCCTCGGCCAAAGCGCTCGTCGACGCCGTGCGTGCGCATCCCGGCAAACCGCTGACGCTGACGATTCGGCGTGAAGGGGCGGCGGGCGCGACACAGAATGTGACGCTTACGCCGACCGCCGAAGTCGACGCCGAGCAGGCGGGCGGGGCGCGTGTGGGCAAGATCGGTGCGGCGCTGGCGAGTCAGGTCGACACCGTGACGGTGCGTTACGGACTGTTCGAAGCGGTGGGGCGCGGCGCGCAACGCACGTGGGATGTCACGGCGTTCAGTGTGCGGATGTTCGGCAAGATGATCACGGGGCAGGCCTCGCTCAAGAATTTGAGCGGTCCAGTCACGATTGCGGATTATGCGGGGCGATCGGCGCGACTCGGCCTCGATTATTTCGTAGCCTTTCTGGCCCTTGTCAGCATTAGCCTGGGCGTATTGAATCTGCTACCGATTCCGGTTTTGGACGGTGGCTATCTGTTATATTATGCGGTCGAAGCGATAACCGGTCGGGCAGTCTCCGAGCGGTGGCAGGGCGCGCTGCAACGAGTGGGCATCGTTTGCATCCTTGCGCTCTCTGCCGTAGCACTTTTCAATGACCTGTCGAAATTGTTGCACTAGGGTGATTCTTCCGCCCTGACAGCGTCACGTGCCTGCCGGTCGCAGGCAAATCCGAGTTTTTCACGATTCAATTGTTTCTTGGGGAAGCAAGTTGTCGAATAAATACCACCTTGTTCCGAAGACCCTGGTGATTGCGGTTCTGGCGGCACACAGTTTCCTGGCACGCGCCGTCGAGCCGTTTGTGGTCAAGGATATCCGAGTGGAGGGCTTGCAGCGTATTGAACCCGGCACCGTGTTCTCTTACTTGCCGGTCAAGCCGGGCGACAAGTTCAACGATGATAAGGGCACCGAAGCAATTCGTGCCCTTTATGCCACGGGCCTGTTCTCGGACGTGAGCGTTGAAGCGCAAGGCAGCGTGCTGGTGGTGCACGTCAATGAGCGCCCCGCCATTGCAACCATCGACTTCCTCGGCATCAAGGAATTCGACAAGGACGGTCTGAAGAAGGCACTGCGCTCGGTCGGTCTGACCGAAGGCCGCACCTTCGACCGCAACTTGCTCGACAAGTCGGAACAGGAACTCAAGCGTCAATACCTTACGCGCGGTTACTACGCAGCCGAGGTGAAGACGACGATTACGCCGCTCGAACGCAATCGCGTGGGCATCCAGTTTGCCGTGACCGAAGGCCCCAAGGCGACGATCCAGCAGATCAATTTTGTCGGCAACAAGGCGTTCTCGACGTCGGACTTGCAAGCCGAAATGGAACTGGGCACGCCGAACTGGCTGTCGTGGTACTCGAAGAACGACCTGTACTCGAAAGACAAGCTCACGGGCGATCTGGAGAAGCTGCGTTCGTTCTACCTGAACCGCGGCTATCTGGAATTCAACATCGACTCCACCGACGTCTCGATCACGCCGGACAAGGACGAGATGTACCTGACGATCAACCTGCACGAAGGCGAGCCGTACAAGGTCTCGGACGTCAAGCTCACCGGCGAAATGCTCGGCAAGCAGGACGACGTGCAGAAGCTCGTGCAGCTCAAGGCCGGCGATACGTTCTCGGCTGCCAAGCTGCAAGCGAGCACGAAAGCGATCTCGGACCTGCTCGGCAACTACGGCTTCGCGTTCGCCAACGTGAACGCCCAGCCGACCATCGATCGTAACAACCACACCGTGGCGCTGACGCTGACGATCGATCCGGGCCGCCGCGTGTACGTGCGCAAGATCAACATCGTGGGCAACTCGCGCACGCGTGACGAAGTGATTCGCCGCGAACTGCGCCAGTTGGAAAGCTCGTGGTACGACGCCGACCGCCTGAAGCTCTCGCAAGACCGTATCAACCGTCTGGGCTACTTCACCGACGTGAACGTGACGACCGAGCCGGTCGCCGGTTCGAACGATCAGGTCGACCTTCAGGTGAAGGTGGAAGAAAAGCCGACCGGTACGATCAACGTCGGTGCCGGCTTCTCGTCGACCGACAAGGTGGTGCTGCAAGCCGGTATCAGTCAGGACAACGTGTTCGGTTCGGGTACGTCGCTGTCGGTGAACGTGAATACCGGTAAGACCTACCGTACGTTGGCCGTGACGCAGGTCGATCCGTACTTCACCGTCGACGGCGTGAGCCGTATTACCGACGTGTACTACCGTACGTATCAGCCGCTGCTGCTCACGAGCGACTCCGATTTCCGTATCAACACGCTGGGCGGCAACCTGAAGTTCGGTGTGCCGTTCTCGGAAGTCGATACCGTGTTCTTCGGTATCGGTTTCGAACAGACGCGTCTGCACCTGACCAGCGACGGCACGACGCCGCAACGCTACATCGACTACGCGAACCAGTTCGGTTACGTCAGCAACAACTACCCGCTGACGGTGGGTTGGTCGCGCGACTCGCGTGACAGCGCGCTGATCCCGAATCGCGGTCACTATCAGCAGGCCAACATTGAAGTCGGTACGCCGATCGGGACGACCAAGTACTTCCGTGCGTACTACCAGCACCAGTACTACTACCCGGTGAGCCGCGGCTTCACGCTGGCACTGAACGGTGAAGTGGGCTACGGCCACGGGATGGGCGGTCAGCCGTTCCCGATTTTCAAGAACTACTTCGCCGGCGGTATCGGCTCGGTGCGTGGTTTTGAACCGAGCTCGCTGGGCCCGAAGGACACCAACGGCGAACCGTTGGGCGGTGCATCGAAGCTGATCGGTAACATCGAACTGACGTTCCCGCTGCCGGGCACGGGTTATGACCGTACGCTGCGTATCTTCACGTTTATGGACGGCGGTAACGTGTTCGATAACGGTCAGGCGATTACGTTGAATAACCTGCGCTATTCTTACGGTTTCGGCTTGTCGTGGATTTCGCCGATTGGCCCGCTCAAGCTCTCGATGGGCTTCCCGCTCGTCAAGAAGACGGGCGACCAGTATCAGAAATTCCAGTTCCAGGTCGGTACGTCGTTCTAACGACGGCACATCGACCGGTTCCGAATGTTTCATCGTTGTAAGGGGTAATACATTGAACGGTATCCGTAAGCATTGCCTGCGCGGCGTGGCCGCGGCGTTGCTGGCCGGTGCGGCATTTGCCGCTTCGGCCCAGGATGCGCGCATCGCCGCTGTCAATTCGGATCGCATTTTGCGCGATTCGGCACCGGCTAAGGCCGCACAAGCCAAGCTCGAAGCCGAGTTCTCCAAGCGGGATCAGGACCTTCAGGCCATGGCAGCACGCCTCAAGGCGATGTCGGACAAGCTCGACAAGGACAACGCTACGTTGTCCGACGCCGAGCGCGCCAAGCGTCAACGCGATCTGGCTGCGGCCGACACCGAATTCCAGCGCAAGCAGCGCGAATTCCGTGAAGACCTGAACCAGCGTCGTAATGAAGAACTCGCCGCCGTGCTCGATCGCGCCAATCGCGTGATCAAGTCGATTGCCGAGTCGGAAAAGTACGATCTGATCGTGCAGGAAGCGGTCTACGTGAGCCCGCGCATCGATATCACTGACAAGGTGCTCAAGACGCTGAACGCGAGTTCGGGTAGCGGCACTGGCGGCAAGTGACGGGCGCGCGCTCCATGTCGGTCTCACTCGCTCAGTTGGTGGCCCGCTTCGGTGGCACGCTCGTCGGTAACGGCGAGGTCTCCGTCGAAGGGCTGGCGCCGCTCGATCGTGCCGGTGCGCGTGAACTCGCGTTTCTGTCCAATCCGAAATATCTCGCCGAAGTGCCCGATTCGGGCGCGGCGGCCGTAATTCTCTCCCAAGCCGATTTCGACAAACTGCCGTCTCACGATGGCCGTGCGTGGATCATCGCGCCCAATCCGTACGCGTACTTTGCGCGCGTTGCGCAGATGTTCGCCGACGCCGCCATGCCGGCGCCTGCCGCGGGCATCCACCCGAGTGCGGTGGTCGACGTAACGGCAGTCGTGCCGGCGTCGTGCGTGATCGGCCCGAATGTGGTGATCGAAGCCGGTGTTCGCCTCGGCGAGCGCGTGCAACTGGTGGCGAACGTGTTCGTCGGCCGTGGCACGACGCTGGGCGACGACGCGTATGTGTATCCGAATGCGACGCTGTACCACACGAGTGTGATCGGCGCGCGCTGCGTGATTCACGCGGGTGCAGTGATCGGCTCCGACGGTTTTGGTTTCGCACCTGACTTCTCCGCCGCGGGCGGTGAGTGGGTGAAGATTCCGCAAGTCGGCCGGGCAGTGATCGAAGACGACGTCGAAATCGGCGCGTCGACCTCGATCGACCGCGGCGCGATGGCCGATACGGTGATCGAGCGCGGTTGCAAGATCGACAATCAGGTGCAGATCGCGCACAACGTGCGGGTCGGTGCCTACACTGTCATCGCCGCCTGCACGGGCATTGCCGGCAGCAGTACCATCGGGAAGTTCTGTATGTTGGGCGGGGCCGTCGGCGTAGCGGGCCATGTGACCATCGGCGATCGTGTCATCGTCACGGCCAAATCGGGCGTGTCGAAGTCGATTCCGGGGCCGGGCACCTACACCAGCGCGTTTCCGGCAATTCCGAACGCCGAATGGAATAAAAACGCGGCGATCATGCGCAATCTGGACAAGATGCGCGACCGCGTGCGTCAACTTGAAGCGAAGGTCAAGGACCTGCAAGACAAATGAGCGAGACCAATACCAATATCGTCGACGTCAGCAAGCTCGACATCCATAAGATCATGAAGTTGTTGCCCCATCGCTATCCGATGCTGATGGTGGACCGCGTGATCGCTCTCGAGCCGCACAAGAACATCAAGGTCATCAAGAACGTCACGATCAACGAGCCGTACTTCACGGGGCACTATCCGCAGCGTCCGGTGATGCCGGGCGTGTTGATCGTCGAAGCGCTGGCTCAGGCCGCTGCGTTGCTCACGTTCTCGGAAGAGGCTGTGCATGACGAGAACACGCTCTACTATTTCGTGGGTATCGAGAACGTTCGCTTCCGGCGTCCGGTCGAACCGGGTGACCAGCTCGTGCTCGACGTCGACTTCGTGAAGCACAAGCGCTCCATCTACTGGTTCAAGGGGCAGGCACTCGTCGATGGCAATGTTGCCGCCGAGGCCGAGTTTACGTGCATGGTCAAGAAGAACGGCGAATAACCGGAACCGAGACGTCCATGACGAATATTCATCCCACCGCAGTTGTCGATCCCAAGGCGCAGCTGGCTGACGACGTCGTCGTCGGTCCGTACGCCATCGTCGGGCCGAACGTGACGATCGGTGCGGGCTCGCAGATCCTGTCGCACACGGTCATCGACGGTCACACGACGCTGGGCGAGAGCAACAAGATCGGCCCGTTCGCGTCGATTGGCGGCACGCCGCAGGATATGAAATACGCTGGCGAGCCCACCCGGCTCGTCATCGGCGATCGCAACACGATTCGCGAGTTCACGACCATCCACACCGGTACGGTGCAGGACGGCGGCCTGACCAGCGTCGGTAACGACAACTGGATCATGGCGTACGTGCACATCGCGCACGATTGCCACGTGGCCAATCACACGGTGTTCTCGAGCAATGCGCAGTTGGCAGGGCACGTTCATGTTGGCGATTGGGCCATCATCGGCGGCATGACCGGCGTGCATCAGTTCGTGCGTATCGGTGCGCATTCGATGGTCGGTGGCGCGTCGGTCCTCGTGCAGGATGTGCCGCCGTTCGTGATCGCCTCGGGCGACCGCGCGGTGCCTTACGGCATCAACGTCGAAGGGTTGCGTCGCCGCGGTTTTTCCGCCGATGCGATCAAGGCGTTGCGCGATGCGTACAAGCTGCTCTACAAGAGCGGCCTGACGCTCGACGAAGCCAAGGCGCAGATCGAAGCATTCGATCAAGCCAACTCGGCTGCCGCACCCGCCACCGAAGCTGCCGATGTTCACAGCTCGGTGCTCGCACTGCTCGACTTCCTCAATACCAGCACGCGCGGTATCGTGCGCTGACCTATGCCGCCGACCCTTCCCGGTACCGGCCAGCGAACCCTGGCGATGGTGGCCGGGGAGTTGTCTGGCGATCTCATTGCCGGCAACGTGCTTGCCGGTCTCAAGCAGAGTCTTCCCGCCGACATCGCGTATGCAGGTGTCGGTGGCCCGCATATGGCCGAAGAGGGCTTCAACGCCTACTGGCCGATCGACAAGCTGTCGGTCATGGGCTATGTGGAAGTCATCAAGCATCTGCGCGAAATTCTCTCGATCCGCAAGCAACTGCGCGAGCATTGGCTGGCTGACAAGCCGATGGCGTTCGTCGGATTCGATGCGCCCGATTTCAACTTCGATCTCGAAATCAAGCTACGTGAGGCCGGCGTGCCGACGATTCACTTCGTGAGCCCGTCGATCTGGGCATGGCGCGGTGGACGCATCAAGAAGATCAAGCGCGCCGTCGATCACATGCTCTGCCTGTTTCCGTTCGAGCCGGAGATCTACCATCGCGCGGGCATCGATGCGACGTTTGTCGGGCACCCCATGGCCGACAAGATTCCGATGGTGCCCGATGTGGCAGGCGCTCGCGCCAAGCTGGGTCTGACGGGCGATGCGCCGGTCGTGGCGATTCTGCCGGGCAGCCGCACCTCCGAAGTGCAGCGCCTGACACCGGTCTTTTTCGCGGCGATGCGCCTGCTTGCCCAACGCGATCCGTCGATCCGGTTTGTCCTGCCCGCCGCGACGCCGCGTCTGCGCACGTTGATGCAACCGATTTTCGACGCGCATAGCGACCTGAATCTGACGGTGACCGACGGGAAAGCGCCGTTGGCGCTCGAAGCGTCGGACAGCGTCTTGCTGGCGAGCGGTACGGCCACGCTGGAAGCGGCGCTGTACAAGAAGCCGATGGTGATTTCGTACAAGGTGCCTTGGCTGACCGCGCAGATCATGAAGCGGCAAGGCTACCTGCCGTATGTCGGTTTGCCCAACATCCTGTCCGGCGAGTTTGTCGTGCCGGAGTTGTTGCAGCATTTCGCGACGCCGGAAGCGCTGGCCGATGCCGTGTGGAAGCAACTGACCGACCCCGCGCTGCGCGAGTCGTTGCAGGCGCGCTTCACCAAAATCCACGAGCAATTGCGCCAGAATACGGCCGCACGTGCGGCGGAAGTGATTGAGCGCGTGCTGCGCGAGAAAGGGCGGCTATGAGCGACGAGGTCGTCAAAGCGCGCAGGACGAGCCGTAGCACGCCGCGTGGCCAGCATGCGGCCGACGTAGCATCAGCGGCTGCGAAGCCGCGTACGCGTGCTGCCAAGGCCACAGTGCCACAAATGTCGCTGGATCTGTTCGGCGAAATTGCGGCCGATCTGATCTGCGGTGTCGACGAAGTGGGCCGTGGCCCGCTCGCGGGGCCGGTAGTCACGGCGGCGGTCATTCTCGATCCGTCGCGTCCCATCAAAGGGCTCGCCGATTCGAAGAAGCTGACGGCGAAACGCCGCGAAGCGCTCTATGAAGAGATTATCGAGCGCTCGCTGGCGTATTACATCGCCGAAGCAAGTGTCGCCGAGATCGATTCGCTCAATATCCTGCACGCGACCATGCTGGCCATGCAGCGCGCCGTGATTGGCTTGCCGCGCGTGCCGTCGCTGGCGCTGATCGACGGGAATCGCTGCCCGGTGTTGCCCATGCGTGCCGAAGCCATCGTCAAGGGCGATGACAAGGTGCCGGCCATTTCCGCCGCGTCGATCCTTGCGAAGGTGACGCGCGATCGTCAACTGGTTGAACTGCACGAGGCGTTCCCGCAGTATGGCTTCGACGAGCACGCGGGATACGGCACGCCGCGCCATCTGGAAGCTTTGCGCACGCACGGGCCGAGCCCGCATCACCGCCAATCGTTTGCGCCGGTGCGTGAAGCGTTCGAGAAATTCGGCATGCTCACGATTTCCTGCGTGGCCCGAACGTCATGAAACTGATCAGCTCCAAAGACAACCCGTTTTACAAGCGACTGAAGCAGCTCGCACAGTCGAACCAGCAACGCCGCAAGCTCGGGCAGACGCTGCTCGAAGGCGTGCATCTGGCCGATGCGTATCTCGATGCGCTGGGTCAGCCGCTCGTTTGCGTGGCAGCGGAAGAGGCGCTCGATAACGACGAAGTCGCCGCCATCTGGGCGCGCGTCGAGCCCGATCGCCGGGTCAGCCTGCCGCATGCACTGTTCGAGCCGCTCTCGACGCTGGTCAACGGCGTGCCGCTGCTGTTCGTGGTGGAGATGCCGAATGGTCACCTGCCGGCGTCACAGACGGCAGACTGCGTGATTCTCGATGCGGTACAGGATGCCGGCAACGTCGGGTCGATTCTGCGCAGCGCGGCAGCCGCAGGGGTGCGAGACGTGTATTGCATGTCGGGCACCGCGTTGGCGTGGTCGAGCAAGGTGCTGCGAGCCGGCATGGGCGCGCATTTTTCGCTGAATATCGTCGAACACTGCACGCCGGATTCACTGGCACCGCGACTGGCGGTGCCGTTGCTGGCGACAAGCTTGCAGGCGAAGACTTCGCTGTATCAGGAGGATTTGCGCCAGCCGGTCGCGTGGATCTTCGGTAACGAAGGGGCGGGCGTGTCGCCGCACTGGCTGGAGCGTGTGCAGACGCCCGTGCGGATTCCGCAGCCGGGCGGCATGGAGTCGCTCAACGTGGCCGCGTGCGCCGCGATCTGTCTGTTCGAGGCGGTGCGTCAGCGGCTGGGTTGAGCTGGGTTGGCTATCAATACACGTCGCGTTCGAGCTTGATTTCCTGAAGAATCGTCGTGGCGATTTCTTCGATCGACTTGTGGGTCGACGACAGCCACTTGATGCCTTCGCGGCGCATCATGGCTTCCGCTTCGTTGACTTCGTAACGGCAATTCTCCAGCGAGGCGTACTTGCTGCCCGGGCGGCGTTCGTTACGAATTTCCGACAGGCGGATCGGGTCGATCGACAGGCCGAAAATCTTGTCTTTGAACTGATCGAGCGTGGAGGGCAGCTTCTCGCGCTCGAAATCGTCCGGAATCAGCGGGTAGTTGGCCGCTTTCACCCCGTACTGCATGGCGAGATACAGCGTCGTCGGCGTCTTGCCGCTGCGCGAAACCCCCACCAGAATCACATCCGCGCTCTTCAGGTTCTTGTTCGACTGGCCATCGTCGTGCGCCAGCGAGAAATTCACCGCTTCGATCCGGTTCTTGTACGCCTCGCTGTCCGCGTTCTGGTGCACGCGGCCGATGGCGTGCATCGACTTGAGGCCTAGTTCAAGCTCGAGTGGCTCGATGAACGTCTGGAACATATCGAGAATCACGCCCTGCGTGTTACGCAGGATCTCGTTCGCCCGTGCATCGACGAGCGTACTGAAAATAATCGGGCGGACATTGTCGACCCGATACATTTCATTGATCCGTTGCGCCGTTTCATAGGCTTTATCGACGGAATCCACGAACGGAACGCGAATCTGACGAAAACGCATCTCGAATTGCGCGAGGATCGAATGCGCGAAGGTTTCCGCCGTGATGCCCGTGCCGTCGGACACGATAAAGACCGGGCGCACGCTCACGGGTTTGACCGCTGCGGCAGACGTATCGGCAGCATCGGCGGGGCTTACGGGGGAATTCGGGGGAGTAGAGGCTTCGCTCATGCGCAGAATCGCAAAATGGTGCATTGCACGGTAGAATAGCGGCAACTTGTTGGATAAGCAATTGCGCGAGCGTCGCGCGAGTTCCTGTCAGAGGCCCGCCCGGTGCGGCGCTCCGGGAAATTCGGACGGTCGAGGCAAGTTGTCGGGAGCTAGCCCCTGGCCGCCGACATCGCCACAGCGCGATTTCTTATCCAACAGGTCAGTCGGCCCATGTCAGTCCCAGCCGATTCGCCGAGAATTTTTTTTCTTACCTTAGGGGCTTTTATGACTAACGCAGCACACGACGGCGCCTACGTGGTGCCGTTTGAGCATCTGCGCATGACCGACGTTGAGTCGGTCGGCGGCAAGAATGCATCGCTTGGTGAAATGATCAGCCAACTGGCCGGCGCCGGCGTGCGCGTGCCGGGTGGTTTCGCCACGACCGCTTTTGCTTTCCGCGAGTTCCTCCAACACAACAATCTCACCGAACGCGTTGCCAAGCGTCTCGAGGGTCTGGACGTCGATAACGTCAAGGCACTCGCAGAAGCCGGTGCCGACATCCGTCAATGGATCGTCGACGCACCGCTGCAACCGCAACTCGAAAAAGACATCCGCGAGCAGTTCGCGCGCATCACGGCCGACCAGCCGGACGCGTCGTTTGCCGTGCGTTCGTCGGCGACGGCAGAAGATTTGCCCGATGCTTCGTTCGCCGGTCAGCAAGAAAGCTACCTGAACGTGGTCGGCATCGACAGCGTGCTCGATCGCATGAAGCACGTTTTCGCGTCGCTCTATAACGACCGCGCTATCTCGTACCGCGTGCACAAGGGCTTCACGCACGCCGAGGTCGCACTGTCGGCCGGCGTGCAGCGCATGGTCCGCTCGGACACCGGCGCATCGGGCGTGATGTTCACCATCGATACCGAATCGGGCTTCCAGGACGTGGTGTTCATCACGTCGAGCTACGGTCTGGGCGAGACGGTGGTGCAGGGCGCCGTGAACCCGGACGAATTCTACGTCTTCAAGCCGACGCTCAAAGCCGGCAAGTACCCGATCATTCGCCGCACGCTGGGCTCAAAGCTTCTGAAGATGGAATTCACGCAGCCGGGCGAACCGGGCCGTGTGAAGACCATCGACGTGCCGATGGAACTGCGCAACCGTTACTCGATCACCGACGACGATTGCGTCGAGTTGGCCAAGTACGCGCTAATCATCGAAAAGCACTACGGCCGTCCGATGGACATCGAGTGGGGCAAGGACGGCAAGGATGGCAAGATCTACATCCTGCAAGCACGCCCGGAAACGGTGAAGAGCCAGTCGGCCGGCAAGATCGAACAACGCTTCAAGCTCAAGGGCGATGCGCCGGTGCTGGCCACGGGCCGCGCTATCGGTCAGAAGATCGGCGCCGGTCCCGTGCGCGTGATCATGGACCCGAGCGAGATGGAACGTGTGCAGCCGGGCGACGTGCTCGTGGCCGACATGACCGACCCGAACTGGGAGCCGGTGATGAAGCGTGCTTCGGCCATCGTGACGAATCGCGGCGGCCGTACCTGCCACGCGGCCATCATCGCGCGTGAGCTGGGTGTGCCGGCCGTGGTCGGTTGCGGCGACGCCACCGACGTGCTCAAGGAAGGCGCACTGGTGACGGTGTCGTGTGCCGAGGGCGACGAAGGCAAGATTTACGACGGTCTGCTCGAGACCGAAGTGACCGAGATCCAGCGCGGCGAAATGCCGAAGATCCCGGTGAAGATCATGATGAACGTGGGCAACCCGCAACTGGCTTTCGACTTCGCGCAACTGCCGAACGAAGGCGTGGGTCTGGCGCGTCTGGAATTCATCATCAACAACAACATCGGCGTGCACCCGCGCGCGATTCTCGAGTACCCGAACATCGACGCGGACCTGAAGAAGGCGGTCGAGTCGGTGGCTCGCGGTCATGCGTCGCCGAAGGCGTTCTACGTCGACAAGCTGGCCGAAGGGATTGCCACCATCGCGGCGGCGTTCTACCCGAAGAGCGTGATTGTGCGTCTGTCGGACTTCAAGTCCAACGAGTACAAGAAGCTGGTCGGCGGTTCGCGTTACGAGCCGGATGAAGAAAACCCGATGCTGGGTTTCCGTGGCGCCTCGCGCTACATCTCGGAAGACTTCGCCGAAGCGTTCGCCATGGAGTGCCGTGCACTCAAGCGCGTGCGTGACGACATGGGTCTGACGAACGTCGAAATCATGGTGCCGTTCGTGCGTACGCTGGGTCAGGCCGAGCGCGTGGTCAACATGCTCGCAGGCCATGGCCTGAAGCGTGGCGAGAACGGTCTGAAGCTGGTGATGATGTGCGAAGTGCCGTCGAACGCCATTCTGGCCGACGAGTTCCTCGAGTACTTCGACGGCTTCTCGATCGGCTCGAACGACCTGACGCAGCTCACGCTGGGTCTGGACCGCGACTCGGGTATGGAGTTGCTGGCCAAGGACTTCGACGAACGCGATCCGGCGGTGACCTTCATGCTGAGCCGTGCCATCAAGGCATGTCTGGCGAAGGGCAAGTACGTCGGTATTTGCGGTCAGGGCCCGTCGGACCATCCGGATCTGGCCGAATGGCTGGCGAAGGAAGGCATTGCCTCCATGTCGCTCAACCCGGATACGGTGGTTGAGACGTGGCAGCAACTCGCTAAGGTGCTGAAGTGAGGTAACGGCGTCGGCGTTGTTTGGGAAGCGTCCGGTCCACGTGCCGGACGTCGCCCAAATGGCTGAAAGCCCCATGGGACGCGTGCGCTGATCGCCACGGTTTCATGCTATAAACCCCGGTAATACACCGGGGTTTTTTGTTTTCTGGGGATCGCAATGGAGCAGGCTTGGCTGTGGTTCGGCGTCGCCGGATTGACTGTAGTGCTGGAGCTTGCCAGCGGCACGTTCTATTTGCTGATGGTTGCGCTGGGCATGTTTGCGGGCGGTGTGGCGGCGTTGTTGGGCGTCAGTTGGCCGGGGCAATTGGTGGTGGCCGCGGTGGTGGCTGCCGTGGCGGTCTGGCTGTTGCGGCGAAGCAAGTTCGGGCGTCGTCGCATCAAGGTCGACGTGACGGCCGATCCGAATGCCAATCTGGATATCGGCGAGCGTTTGCATGTCGAAGTATGGCAGGCCGACGGCAGCGCGCGCACCAAGTACCGGGGCGCAGAGTGGGATGTCGAGTTGCTGCCGGGTGAGGCACCGAGTGCCGGTTGGTTCGTGATTCGCGAAGTGCGCGGCAGCCGGTTGTTCGTGGTGCACGAAGTCGGCTAGACCTGCATAGGAAAAGTCACTGATCTACTGGCGCGCCGGGCAAACGCGTTGCAGTGGCCGTTACGATATACGCCCCGTGTTTTTACGCAACGGGGAACTAGCCGGCAGTATTCGCCGGCGCTTCAGGGGAAACCATGTTCGCTCTATCCAACGTCGCGTTCATTCTGTTCATCATTGCGATCATCATCGCGGCGCGCTCGATCAAGATTGTGCCCCAGCAGCACGCATGGGTGGTTGAGCGTCTCGGCAAGTATCACGCCACGCTCACACCGGGTTTGTCGATCGTCGTGCCGTTCGTCGATCGTGTGGCTTACAAGCATCTGCTCAAGGAAATTCCGCTCGATGTGCCGAGCCAGATCTGTATCACCAAGGACAACACGCAGTTGCAGGTCGACGGCATTCTGTACTTTCAGGTCACGGACCCAATGAAGGCGTCGTACGGGTCGAGCAACTTCATCGTGGCGATCACGCAGTTGGCACAGACGACGTTGCGTAGCGTGATCGGCAAGCTGGAGCTCGACAAGACGTTCGAAGAGCGCGGATACATCAATCACAGCGTGGTCAATGCGCTGGATGAAGCCGCGTCGAACTGGGGCGTGAAGGTGCTGCGTTACGAGATCAAGGACCTCACGCCGCCGAAGGAAATTCTGCACGCCATGCAAGCGCAGATCACGGCTGAGCGTGAAAAGCGCGCGTTGATTGCTGCGTCGGAAGGTAAGCGTCAGGAACAGATCAACCTTGCATCCGGCGCGCGCGAAGCAGCGATCCAGAAGTCGGAAGGTGAGCGTCAGGCGCAGATCAATCAGGCACAGGGTGAAGCGTCGGCGATTCTCGCGGTGGCGGAAGCCAATGCCGAGGCCATTCACAAGATTGCGACGGCTATTCAGACGCAGGGCGGTATGGAAGCCGTCAACCTGAAGGTGGCCGAGCAGTATGTCGACGCGTTCAGCAAGCTCGCCAAGGCGGGCAACACGCTGATCGTGCCGGGCAATCTGACGGACATGAGCGGCATGATCGCGTCGGCACTCAAGATCGTGCGTGGCACGGAGGGCGGTTCGGGTGGCGGCGCAGGCGGTGGCGGCGCGGGTGCTGGCGGTACTGGTGGTGCCGGTGGCTCGGGCGGCGTGGCGGGCTTTGGTGGCTCCAGCGTCCGTCGCTGATCGGTAGCGTTCGCCACAATCGGTTGAAAAGCAAAACGGCCCCTAGGGGCCGTTTTTCTATGGTGCCGCGTTGGCGACATTTGCGGGTGCCGAAAGGGAGCGGCAAGGGCGCTGCACTTGCTGTCGCAGGCGGCCTCGCGAACGTCGTCAGTCCGCCGCCGGCGTCGGTGTGCGCATCAAGCGGGCTTTCTCGCGATCCCAGTCGCGTTGCTTTTCGGTTTCGCGCTTGTCGTGCTGCTTCTTGCCCTTGCCCAGTCCGATCTCGCATTTCACGAGACCTTTGCTGTAGTGGAAGTTCAGGGGCACGAGCGTGTAGCCGCGCTGCTCGACCTTGCCGATCAGCTTCTTGATTTCGTCGGCCTTGAGCAGGAGCTTGCGCGTGCGGACCGGGTCGGGCTTGATGTGCGTCGAAGCCGTCTGTAACGGGCTGATATTTGCGCCGATCAGAAAGATTTCACCGTGTTTGACGACGACGTAGCCTTCCTTGATCTGCGCCCGCCCGGCGCGAATCGCCTTGACTTCCCATCCTTCGAGCACGATCCCGGCTTCGTATCGCTCCTCGATGAAGTAGTCGAAGAAGGCTTTCTTGTTGTCAATGATGCTCATGGATCCTTGGCGGGTAACTTGGTCGGACCCGGTGAGTCGGGCTCGGGTAAAATGCTGATTTTAACAAAGAGTCTCGGCAAGGGGCGGCCCACGACGCAGGCGTGTCGATTCTCGATCGATACGCGCTCGCGCAAACGCACGCCTTGCCCGACAGACGATGGCCGAAGTCAGCAAAACCGTTCTCGTGCATTTCTCTGCTGAGCAAATGTACGATCTGGTGACCAATGTCGCCGATTACCCCAAATTTCTGCCTTGGTGCGGTGGTGTCGATATTCGGCACCAGGACGAGCACAGCATGGAGGCGTCGCTGCTCATCGACTTCAAGGGCCTGAAGCACTCGTTCGCGACGCGCAATATTCAGGAGCGTCCGCACTCCATCCAGATGACCTTTGTCGAAGGGCCTTTCAAGCGTTTCCATGGCACGTGGAAGTTCACGCCGCTGCGCGAGAACGCCTGCAAGATCGAATTCGGTCTGCACTACGAGTTTGCGAATTTTCTGCTCGAAAAGGTCATCGGTCCCGTGTTTAGCCATATTGCGAATACGTTCGTCGACGCCTTCGTCAAGCGCGCGGAGGCGGTTTATGTCCGCTGAGCTTGCCGTCGAAGTTTGCTACGCGCTGCCCAACACGCAGGCCATTGTCGCGCTCACGCTGCCGCAAGGCGCGACCGTGGCCGATGCCATCGAGCGCAGCGGTCTGCTGAAACAATTCCCCGAACTGGATCTGGCTCGCATGAAAGCGGGCGTGTTCGGCAAGGTGCGGGCGCTCGATGCGGCCGTAGAAGCGGGCGATCGCGTGGAAATCTACCGTCCGCTCAAGGCGGATCCGAAACTGGCCCGCCAGCGTCGCGTCGACAAGGTTCGCAACGAAGGCAGCCGGGAGGGCCAGAAGTGGCTCGGCAGCCGTCGCGGCAGCTGATCACAGTCGCTGTGGCCGCGCGCGAGGGCGGCCGGCTTCACGAGGGCGATCGGCTCGGATACTTAGAAAATCTAGAGAATTCAACGCGGTCAGTGTGCGGAGCCACGCGCATGCAGCCGCACCGAGGCGCTTACCCCGGCCAGTAGCAGCACGACGGCGGCCACTTCCAGCAGGCGCGGCAACCGGTGTTCGTAGATGAACCCGTAGACCAGCGCAAACAGCGTTTCAAACACGATCATCTGACCTGACAGCGTCAGCGGCAGGCGCCGGCTGGCAGCATTCCAGAACGCGTTGCCGATGGTCGATGCGCCGACGGCCACGGCAATGTTCACCAGAATGAACATCTGCCAGTCGCGCGGCACATCGGCCGCCACCGGATGCGGCAGCAAGACGGCCGGCACTGCCAAGACGAGGGCGAGTACGCCCGTCGCGACCCCCGTCAGCAGCGACCATTCCTGACTCGTAAAGTGGCCGAAGCGTGCCAGATAGCGCGCATTCGCGACCGCATACCAAGTCCAGCTCACCAACGCCCCGACGGCGCAGAGAATGCCCAGCAGCGTCAGCCGCCAGTCGCCACCGTTAGCCGTGGCGTGCGCAAAGACATCCACATTGATGCAGACGATCCCGGCGGCCACCAGCGCCAGCGGCCCAGCCAGCCGCGACAGGGGCAGGGCGCCGTGGTCCCGGCTGCCGACCAGCGTCACCGTCACAGGCAGCACGCCGACGATCAGCGACGCGGGCGCAATGCCGGCCATCTGGACGGCGCCGGCGAGAAAGAGGTAATAAATCAGATTCCCGACCAGACTCAGCCGGAAAAGCGCACGCCAGTCATTGCCTGTGACCGAATGTCGCAGGCGCGACCAAAGCGGGGCGAGCAGCAGGGCGGACACGAGGCCGTAGAGCACGTAGCGCGCGGCGGACAATTCCAGCGGCGAAAAGCCGGGAAGCAGACGTGGGGCGAGAAATACCAGTCCCCAGAGGGCGCCTGCTGCCAGTCCGAAAGAAATGCCTTGGCCCATGAAGTTCGCGCCTGTTGTCCGTAGAAGAGTGAAGGGTGACGGGGGAGTTAGCCGGTGAGGCTGACGGGCCGGTCATGGCGATGGCCAGTGCCATCCGGGAGGGCGCAAGAATAGCATGGGCTCAGCGGGCGTTAATTGTGGAATCCGGCACCCGGACCGCTTGAGAAATTGATCGGGGAAAAAGCCCCTTGACATATGGGGTAGACGTGCCATCGATCGCGCGATTTCTGTATAATTCGGTTTTGCGCCTATAGGATTTGCCATGCGTCTGATCCAAAAAGCACTCACTTTCGATGACGTGCTCCTCGTCCCGGCCCACTCGGTCGTTCTCCCGCGCGACACCAGCCTGAAAACCAAGCTCACGCGCAACATCACTTTGAATATGCCGTTGCTGTCGGCCGCCATGGATACGGTGACCGAAGCTCGCCTGGCGATTGCCATGGCCCAGCAGGGCGGTATCGGCATTATTCACAAGAACCTGAAGCCGGCCGAGCAGGCGCGCGAAGTCGCCAAGGTCAAGCGTTTCGAGTCTGGCGTGGTGCGCGACCCGATCACGATTCCGCCGCACATGAAGGTGCGCGACGTGATTGCGCTGTCGAACCAGCATGGCATTTCCGGTTTCCCGGTGGTCGAAGGCGCGCAACTGATCGGTATCGTTACCAACCGCGACTTGCGTTTCGAGAAGCGTCTGGACGAGCCGGTGCGCGCGATCATGACGCCGAAGGACAAGCTGATCACGGTGCCTGAAGGCGCCTCGCCGGCCGACGCCGAGCATCTGATGCACAGCCACCGCCTTGAGCGCGTGCTGGTCGTGAACGATGCGTTCGAGCTGCGCGGCCTGATGACCGTCAAGGACATTACGAAGGCGACCGAGCACCCGCTCGCGAACAAGGACGAACACGGCAAGCTGCGCGTTGGCGCGGCGGTCGGCGTGGGCCCGGACAACGAAGAGCGCGTCGAACTGCTGGTAGCCGCCGGCGTTGACGTCATCGTGGTCGACACGGCACACGGCCACAGCCAAGGCGTGCTGGATCGCGTGCAGTGGGTCAAGAAGCATTTCCCGCAAATCGAAGTCGTCGGCGGCAACATCGCCACGGCGAGCGCCGCACTGGCGCTGGTCGAACACGGCGCCGATGCGGTCAAGGTCGGTATCGGCCCGGGTTCGATCTGCACGACGCGTATCGTGGCAGGCGTTGGCGTGCCGCAGATCACGGCGATTGCCAATGTGGCCAAGGCATTGAAGGACACTGGCGTGCCGCTGATCGCGGACGGTGGTATCCGTTACTCGGGTGACATCGCTAAGGCGCTGGCCGCGGGCGCACACACCGTGATGATGGGCAGCATGTTCTCGGGCACGGAAGAAGCCCCGGGCGAAGTGTTCCTGTATCAGGGCCGTTCGTACAAGAGCTACCGCGGCATGGGTTCGGTGGGCGCGATGAAGGATGGCGCAGCCGACCGTTACTTCCAGGACCCGGCCAACAACGCCGACAAGCTCGTGCCGGAAGGCATCGAAGGCCGAGTGGCGTATAAGGGTAGTGTGCTGGCGATCATTCACCAGCTGACTGGCGGTATTCGCTCGTCCATGGGCTATCTGGGTTGCCCGTCGATCGAAGACCTGCACAACCGTGCCGAGTTTGTGGAAATCACGTCTGCCGGCATGCGCGAGTCGCATGTTCACGATGTTCAGATCATGAAGGAAGCCCCCAACTACCACGTGGAGTAATTGCCCATGAAGGCCATGTTGCGTACGGTACTGTTCCTCGATGCGGCGTTGAATCTGGCACTCGGTGTGCTGTTGATTGCGTCGTTCTGGTCCTCGCTGTATGCAGCCATCGAGGTGCCTGCGCCATCGCCTGTGCTTTATGCGCAGGCGTTGGGGGTGGCATTCATCGGTGTGGCCTGGCTGCAATGGCACGCCACCGTGAATGGCCAGTTGACGTCGACCGTCGCGAAAGTGACGGGGCACATCAACTGGGTCATTGGTGCGTTCGTGCTGGGGTGGCTGATTTCCGGGCAATTGCCGGTCACGGGCGGCGGCAAGTTGTTGATGCCGGCGCTCGGCGGCGTGTTGCTCGTGATTGGCGCAATTCTCGTCAAGCTGGCCTCCAGCGTACGCACGAAAGAGCGTGTGAAGGCGGCACAGCAGTCCACTGAGCGGGTGCGTGGCGGCGTCGTGACTGACGGCGCAGGCCGGGCATCACGTGATTCACGCGACGCGCGCGACACCGTTCCGTACGACTACCCCGATGCCCGGGCCGACGAGGCCCGAGGCACGCGCGCTGAGCCGCGCATGGAGACGCCTCGCGGCGGCTCCGCACCCGCTACGCCGGTCGAGCCTGTAGGCGCCACCGGCATTGTCACGCCCGTGCCTTCCGCCACGGCGCCGACGTCCAACGAATCCACTTCATCCGTACCTCACGATGCACGACAAAATCCTCATTCTTGACTTCGGCTCGCAAGTCACCCAGCTCATTGGACGCCGCGTTCGCGAAGCGCACGTCTACTGCGAGATCCATCCGAACGACGTTTCGGACGAATTCATCCGCGAATTCAACCCGAAGGCCGTCATTCTGTCGGGCAGCCATGCGAGCACGTACGAAGATAAGGACTTGCGTGCACCGCAGGCGGTCTGGGAACTGGGCGTGCCGGTGCTGGGCATTTGCTACGGCATGTTTGCGATGACGGTGCAGTTGGGCGGACAGGTCGAGGCCAGCGATCATCGCGAGTTCGGCTATGCCGAAGTGCGTGCGCATGCGCATACGCCGTTGCTCGAAGGCATTGAGGATTTCCGTACGGCCGAAGGTCACGGCATGCTCAAGGTGTGGATGAGCCACGGCGACAAGGTGACGCAACTGCCGCCGGGCTTCGAGCTGATGGCATCGACGCCGAGCTGCCCGATTGCCGGTATCGCTGACGTGGCGCGCAACTATTACGCGGTGCAGTTCCACCCGGAAGTCACGCACACGGTGAAGGGCCGCGAGTTGCTGGAGCGCTTTGTGCTCCAGATCGCGGGTGCCAAGCCGGACTGGATCATGCGCGACCACATCGAAGAGGCTGTGAAGGCCATTCGCGAGCAAGTGGGCGACGAGGAAGTGATTCTGGGTCTGTCGGGCGGTGTCGATTCGAGCGTCGCGGCGGCGCTGATTCACCGAGCGATTGGCGATCAGCTGACGTGCGTGTTCGTTGACCACGGTCTGCTGCGTCTGAACGAAGGCCAGATGGTGATGGAAATGTTCCAGGGCCGTCTGCACGCGAAGGTGGTGCACGTGGACGCGTCGGCGCAGTTCATGGGTCACCTGAAGGGCGTGACCGATCCGGAGCAGAAGCGCAAGATCATCGGCCGCGAGTTCGTGGAAGTGTTCCAGGCCGAAGCGAAGAAGCTGAAGAATGCGAAGTGGCTGGCACAGGGCACGATCTATCCGGACGTGATCGAGTCGGGCGGTGCGAAGACGAAGAAGGCGACGACGATCAAGAGCCACCACAACGTGGGCGGCCTGCCGGAGACGCTGGGTCTGAAGCTGCTGGAACCGCTGCGCGATCTGTTCAAGGACGAAGTGCGCGAGTTGGGCGTGGCGCTGGGTCTGCCGCACGATATGGTGTATCGCCACCCGTTCCCGGGCCCGGGTCTGGGCGTTCGTATTCTGGGCGAAGTGAAGTCCGAGTATGCCGACCTGCTGCGCCGCGCCGATGCGATCTTCATCGAAGAGCTGCGCAACACGGTCGAGCCGAATAGCGGCAAGACTTGGTACGAACTGACGAGCCAGGCGTTCGCAGTGTTCCTGCCGGTGAAGAGCGTGGGCGTGATGGGCGATGGCCGCACGTATGAGTGGGTGGTGGCACTGCGCGCTGTGCAGACGCAAGACTTCATGACGGCCCACTGGGCCCACCTGCCGCACGACCTGCTTGGTAAGGTCTCGAACCGCATCATTAATGAAGTGCGTGGTTTGAACCGGGTTGTTTATGACATCTCGGGTAAGCCGCCTGCAACGATTGAGTGGGAGTAAAAATCTCCACGCAGTTAGGAGATTAGCTCGGTAGCGAATGAGAAACGGCTTGGCAATTCAATTGCCAAGCCGTTTTTTCATTCGCGCCAATCAATAGCGCTCACTGATGCTGACCCGCTCGGCAAGAAAATCCAGCAGCGCTCGCACGCGCAAGGGCAGGTGGCCACCTTGCCCCACGAACACCGAGTGAACCTCTTCCACCTCGCCCGGATTGAAGGCTTCGAGTAGCGGCACCAGTCTCCCGGCGGCGATGTCTTCTCGCACTTGAAATGCGGCGAGGCGGGCCAAGCCGAGCCCGGCGACGGCCAGACGGTGCAGCGCTTCGCCATCGCTGGCTTGTGCATTGCCAGTGACGGGGAACACAGTGTCCACACCATCAACCCGAAACGGCCACCCCGGCTGCGCCCGCACGTAATTCGCCCCGAGCAGATTGTGTTGCTGCAATTCGTCTGGCGTCGTCGGCGTCCCGCGACGCGCCAGATAACTGGGCGCACCAACAATCACCATTCGCGTCTGGCCGAGCTTGCGCGCCATGAGACTGGAACTCTTGAGCGGACCGGCACGAACCGCGACATCGGTCCTCTGCTCAAGGATGTCGATGACTTCATCGGTCAGTACGATATCCAGCGAGACATCCGGATAGCGCTCAAGAAATTCGGGCACGAGTGGCAGCAGAAAATGGTGCGCGAACGGCACGTTCGCGTTGACCCGCAGCCTGCCGCGAGGCGTGACTTGCGCACTTGCGTAACGTTCGGCTTCGTCCAGATCGGCCAGCACCTGAATGCCGCGCTCATAGAATGTGCAGCCTTCCGGCGTCAATTGAAGTTGTCGGGTGGACCGGTTGATCAATCGCGTCCCGAGACGACCCTCCAGCCGCCCCACGAGCTTGCTGACGGCAGACGGCGTCATCCCACTGGCACGCGCCGCTGCCGCGAAGCCGCCCAGTTTGATGACGCGAACGAACACTTCCAGCTCGCCGGACCGGTTGACCTCAAGACGTGCCACGACGACCTCCTCGGTGAATTCAAGTCACGAATATTTGTACCGGAGACAGTCTAGTCCATATGTGTCGTTGAATTCATGATTAACACCTGTGTTGACATTGAATTCACCAATATGAAAATCGTCTCAAAATCCTCGACCAACGCGATGCTGGGCTTGGCGCTAACGATTGGCACAGCGGTTTCCTCTACGCAGGCCTGCGCTGCCGACGCAACTTGGATCACCACATGGACCGCCAGCCCGCAGCCCGTATGGGGCGCTGACTTCCTGTTTCCGACCAACATTCCCGCGACACTGCGTGATCAGACCGTACGTCAGGTGGCCCGCGTCAGTCTGGGCGGGAAGCGGGTACGCATCGTCTTGTCCAATGCGTACGGAAAGCAGCCGATCATCGTGGGGAAGGCCACGATCGCGTTGCCGGCGGCGGATGGGGATGGTGGACTGATCAACGACAGCCTGCGAATCACCACCTTCGGTGGGCACGAAACGGCCACGATCCTGCCCGGCGCATCGTTGGTCAGCGACCCCGTTGCGTTGTCCGTGCCCGCACTCGGACAGGTGACGGTGAGCGTGTATTTGCCGGAAAGCACACCAGTGACCACGTTCCACTGGGACGGCCGTCAGACCGGATGGATCGTTGCCGGCGACCAGACGACGGTGGCGACACCGCCTCCGTCAGGGCCGAAAACGGAAAGCACAACAGCGCGTACGCTGCTTAGCGGGGTACTCGTCGAAGCACCATCGACCACGCAAACGATTGCAGTCATCGGTGATTCCATCACGGATGGCGCGACCGCCAGCCTCGACAAGGACAGCCGGTGGCCCGATTTTCTGGCGGCTCGCTTGGCGCCGTACGGCGTGGGCGTTGTCAACGCCGGTATTTCGGGCGCTCGACTGTTGTCCGATGGTATGGGGGTGAACGCATTGGCGCGAATCGATCGCGACGTGCTCGCGCAGCCGGGTGTGAAGAGCGTCGTCGTCATGCTGGGCATCAACGACATCTCATGGCCGGGGACGGCCTTCGCGCCGACCAGCGCGCTACCGACACTGGAGGCCCTAACGTCGGGCTATCGCCAGCTGATCGCGCAGGCACATGCCCGAGGCATTCGCGTGATTGGCGCAACGCTCACGCCGTTTGAGGGCGCGTTGCCCGGCACGCCGCTTGATAACTACTACCAGCGGGAAAAGGATGCGTTACGTCAGCGCGTGAACGCGTGGATTCGTGACGGCGGCGCTTTCGATGCCGTCATCGATTTTGACGCAGCACTGCGCGACCCTGTGCATCCGTCCCGGATGAACGCACGGTTCGATTCCGGGGATCATCTGCATCCGGGTGACGAAGGCAATCGTGCGATGGCCGAGACCGTCGATATTGACGCCTTGCTGCCCGGTATCGGTCTCACACGCCAAGCATTGAGTTCCGACTCAGGTATTGTTCGGGAGTGACGGATGTGCCGTGTTTTAATCTCATCGGGGCACTCATTTAAGCGAAAATTCTCGCGATGAAGTTGCGCCTGATGACCGGGCAACATCGTTCGTTTCCCCTGAGTTCGAACGCAATGCCGCAGCACGGGGCCCCCAAGAGCAAAGCCATCATTTGGGAACACGCGATCCATGGATTACATCAATACGCCTCGCTCCTTCAAACAACCAGAGGCAATAGTGCAGCGACGAGGCATGCTGAACGAACCCCATATTGCCCCGTTAGTTTCCTATGTTGAGGGGCTTAGGGTCAAACAGCCAGAATGGGAATTTCAGGATTTTGATCCGGCAGATGGCGGCGTTGATGCCGATATGCTTTTTCTCTTGGAGAAACCTGGCCCGATGACTTCAATGTCAGGTAAGCGCATGGGGTCAGGCTTCATTTCTCGCAACAACGATGATCTGACGGCAGAAGCGTTGTTCCGCTTTATGAACGAAGCAAAGATCAGCAGAAAGAGAACGGTGCTGTGGAATGTCGTGCCCGGATGGAATAAAACCATCAAGGTCGGATCAACGGAATGGCGCGAAGGCCTTCAAGAGCTAAACAACCTTGTGGCGTTGCTGCCAAATCTGAAGACTGCGGTCTTAGTTGGGCGAAAGGCGGGGAGGGCTGAGAAGCTGATGGCGTCGCTGGACGTCAATATCTTCACTTCGGCTCATCCTTCCCCAAAAGTTCGCAGCATAAATCGGGCGATGTGGGATCGCATACCGGAGCAATGGGCGAATGCAGCGAATAGCTTGCTGCGCTCCAAGTGAATCTTCCCGCCAATACATGAGCTCCACGGCGGGCATTTTCGTACCGGCAGCCGTCTCGCTTACCCACCCGCCGCCAACGTCCGCAACAACATCGGCACCTTTTCCTTGCTCGTGACTTGCACGCGAGAAATCAGTGCGTGATCGACACGAGCAAGGCCATAGGTCCGCGAGATGTCGTTCTGCATCCGTTGCCAGAGATGGGTTGTCATTTCCGCGTCAACCATCGCCCGGTGAGCGCGTCCGGTTTGCGGCAGTTGCAGCATCGCTGCCAAGCTCGACAGCCGGTGATTCACTGCATTCGGATAAATCCGGCGCGCCGTCAGCATCGTGCACGCGAACGCGTGATTCGCCGGGGTGCCGAGCAACGCAAGCTCCGCCTGCCAGAACCGTTTGTCGAAGCCGGCATTGTGCGCAACGACAGGGCAGTTGCCCACGAACGCGACCGCTTCGCGCATGACCTTCGAGACGGGCGGCGCTGACGCGATCATGTCGTTCGTGATACCGGTGAGTGCCACCACGTCGGACGGAATGCGTCGTCCCGCGTTCATCAGGCTCTGATAGCGGTCGACAATCTGCCCGTCACGCCACAGCACCACGGCAATTTCGGTGGCCCGGTCACCCTGCGTGGGCGACAAGCCCGTCGTTTCGAAGTCAAGCACGGCAACAGTTTGCATACGTCTCTGAATCAAGAATTACTGAATTACTGAACTACTGAACTACAAATAACTTGGCGCTGGGGCTCGGCACTGGGTCGATCACCGGCATCAAATATTCATCAACGCCAACGTCGCCCGGGACAACTCAGAATCGGGCCGATTCAACTCGTTAACCACTTCGAAGTGGTTCGCGCCTCTCACCTGAAACACACCGGCAAGCCGCGCGCGACCCGCCAGTGCATCGGCAAGCTCCCGGTTCTGGCGTTTGAACTCCGGACTCTCCAGCGTCCCCCACGCCACCAGCGCCGGACAATTGGCCTTGTCCAGTTGCTTCATCGGGCTGAATTCAATCACCTGTGCCGGACTCAGCGTCACGTACTTCCCGCGCACCGACATGACGACCGGCGCAAGGTCGCCCATCCCGCTCATCACAACGCCACCCTTGAGCAGCTGTGCAGGCGCACCGTGCGCCTTCCAGTCAGTGGTGAGCATCACCGCCGTCAGATGACCGCCCGACGAATGCCCCGAAACATAAACGCGCTCAGGGTCGCCGCCGAAGCGCCGCGCATTGGCACCCACCCACGCCAGCGCCCGGCGACATTGATCGACCATACCGGGCAGCGTGTTCGCCGGCATGTTGTCGAAATTGATCGCGACATAGATCGCGCCAGCACCGACAAACGTCGGCGCCGGCCCGGAACTGTCGTCCTTGGAGAGCATCTGCCACGCGCCACCGTGGATGAACACCATGATGGGCAGATTGCGCGCACCCGGCGGGGCAAAGACGTCGAGATTTTCCGACGCCTTGCTGCCGTACGAATACGTGGTCGGCGGCAGCTTCTGACGCACGTCCTCGCTGGTCCGCGCGTAGCCGTCGATCACCTGCTTGGCATTGGGCGCCCACACGGTCTGCGTGTAGGCGTCGTCCAACTGCTTCTGTGTGTAATCGAGAAAGACCTTCTTATCTACGTCGTCCGCGTAGGCAATTCGGGACAGCGATGTGGCAGCCATGGCGCCTAACCCATAGCGGACGAACTGACGTCGATCGATCATGAAGGTCTCTTATCTAGCGCTCGGTGTGCGCCAGATTCTACCAAAGCCGTGCGCTCAGAAAGCTGTCATCGCCTTGCGCTCCTCCTCCGTAAGGATCGGGCCATCGAGCGTGACCTGAGAGTGATCGTCCCTGAACTTCGCAATGATAGGTTTGAGCTCCGCCTTAATGTGCTTTTCGCTATAGCCGTTAAACAGATGGCCCAGCAGACCGCGCCGCAAATCGCTGCTTCCCATATACCAGTCGGCAATCGGGAAGGTCAGGTTCATGTTGTATTTCATCATGATGCCCATGTTGTGATGGGCGGTGTGATGGCGGCGAATGGTGTTGATGAACGGCATATGGCGCACGAACCAGTTCTCGTGACAGTGGCAGCAATAGTGGAATGTCTCATAAATCACATACTGGCCGACCATCGTCAGGAAAACCATCCAGCCCGCATTCGTGTTCAGAATCAGCGAGGTCACGTAGCCAAAGACGCCGCCGCCTACGCCGAGCGTAATCAGCACGCGCCACGGAAAAAACACGATCCGGAATTCGCGCGTGGTGTCGATCGTCGACAACTGATCGGTGAAGTACTGGTGATGCTGGCGCGTATGGCGGTTGTAAATCTCGCGCAAGCCCCAGACATCCACTCGCCGGTGCATCACAAACCGGTGCATGAACCATTCGACGAAGTTGCCCGCCAAAAACACTGGCACGATCAACAACCATTCCCACGTGGGCTGCTGCAACCGGCTCACCGCGTAACTCACCGCACCAATGGCCACGATGTACATCACGACGATGTGCAGGAGGCCGTTATACATTGGGCTGATATCGGACTTGTACTGCTCTCTGAACTTCAATTGACGCTCTGTAATCACGGCGAGTCTCCTGCGTTTAAACGATGAAAAATGAACAAGTGCGCGACTAATGCGACACGTCCTCCAGCGATCGCCCCTTGGTTTCGACCCCGAGCAACAGCACGGCCAGTGCGGCGATGACGAAGGAGAGGGCGCCCATGGTGAACACGCCCGTCTGGCCCCACGTCGGCAGCAGCACACCGATGGCGAAGGGCCCGGCCAACGACCCGACGCGTCCGATGGAAGACGCGAAGCCGGAACCGGTGGCGCGCATGCGGGTGGGGTAGAGCTCGGGCGTGTAGGCGTACAGCACGGACCACATGCCGAAGAGGAAGAACTGCATCATGAGACCCGCCGCGATCAACTGCTCGATGGGCGCTTTGTGGCCCGCTGCCTGCCCATACAGATAGGCCGCCACGGCACTGCCCAGCAACATCAGTGCACACGTCGGCTTGCGTCCCCATTTCTCGAGCAACCATGCGGAAAAGAGGAAGCCCGGAATGCCGGCGAGCGAGATGTAGACGGTGTAGAGCACCGACTTGGTGATCTCGTAACCGGCCTGTTGCAGCAAGGCGCCGAGCCACGTCGTCAGCCCGTAGTAACCGAGCAGGGCGAAGAACCACGTGGTCCACAGCATGACCGTGCGTTTGGCATAGATGCCGCGCCAGATCTCGGCGAAGAGCGCTTTGCGGTCAGACTGAACGCGCGGCGCGCCTGCCGTGACGACCGGCTCGGGCAGCTTGCGCCCGTACGCTTTTTCCACCTTGGCTTCGATGAGGTTCATGACATCGGCCGCGTCTTTCATGCGCCCGGTGTCTTCGAGCCAGCGAGGCGATTCCGGCACCATGCGCCGGATGACGAACACGAACACCGCCGGGACGGCCAGCGCGATAAAGATGCCGCGCCAGCCGATCACGGGCAACATGAAGTAGGCGAACACGCCCGCGGCAATGAAGCCGATAGGCCAGAAGCCCTCCAGAATGGCCACGTACTTGCCACGGCTCTTGGCCGGCACGATCTCGGAGACCATCGACAGACCGATCGGGAACTCCATCCCCATGCCGAAGCCGAGCAGCACGCGGTACAGCATCAGCGAATCGACGTTGTGCGCGAAGCCGCACATCAGGCTGCCGACGCCCCAAAAGATCATGCTGATCTGGAAGATCGGTTTTCTGCCGAACTTGTCAGCCAGCAAGCCCGCCGTCGCGGCCCCCACGAACATCCCGAGGAAGCTGGAACTGGCGAGCAGCCCGGCTTGCGACGCGGACAAGCCGAATTCAGCCTTGATCGAACCCAGCACGAACGTCATCAATCCGAGATCCATCGAATCGAAAAACCAAGCCGTGGCGATGATCGAGAAAAGACTGCGCTGATAACGGGTCATCGGTAGCCGCTCAAGCCGGGCGACCACGTCAACACCTAGCCGCGACGCGGCTGCGGACATATTCATAGGGGTGTCTCCTCCAATACATGTTGCTGATAATCAACTAACATATTAGACATTGAGACGCAAAGCGGCCGGTGGTCCGGTCGTTGATGTGTAGTGTCTTTGCGAGGGCAGCCGTGAAAGCGCGAATCGAGTCGATTCGTCGCAATCAGGCGGCTGTCAGTCTCTCTGCCTTCTCGTCTCGAAGCGCTCCTTGCCATGCGTTATCGATGATTTCCGCATAGCCTGCTTCGATATTCCCAACGGGGAATGCTTTGGCCAGCCGAGTCACGCCGAGTGAATCGGAGAGCAGGTCGTTCAGTGATGCACGCGCGATGCCGAACGCGTTGAGATCGGTGGGGATACCCAACTTGCCGACGAGATCGCGCAGCAGGTGGGGCAACGCGCGAACCGCCTGCACGTCATCGGCGTCGTCGATGCCGAACATTCGGGCGACTTCGAGCAACTCGGTGTGGCGCGATTCGCGCAAGAGATCGATGGCATACGGCAGCACCACCGCGTTCGTGGCGCCGTGGGATTTGTGTGTGAGGGCTGCAACCCCGTAAGCAATGCCGTGGACCGCGTTGAGCCCCGCACTGCCGTACGACATCGCGGCATAGACGCTCGCGTAGCACATGCCGACGCGCGCCTCCACGTCGTTGCCATTCTCGTAGCAACGCAGCAGATACGCGGCCGCCAGCCGGATCGACTCACGGGCGAAGAGCATCGTGAGGCCGCTGCGGCCGCTGTAACCCGGGTCGGCGCTGCCGTTGCGATCGAACCGGCTGGAGTCGAGCGTGACGAACGATTCAAGCGCGTGCGTGAGGGCGTCGATGCCGGACTCGGCCGTGACCTTGGGCGGACAGGTGAACGTGAGTTCGGGGTCGACGGCGGCGATAACGGGGCGCAGGCGGTTGTCCATCACGGCCGTCTTGATGCCGGTCGCCGGGTCGAACAGGATGGTGCCCGGTGTGAGCTCCGAGCCGGTGCCCGCGGTGGTCGGCACGGAAATGTGATCGATGACCGGCGAGTCGCTTGTGACACCGGCGCCGAAGTCGCGAATGGGGCGCCCGTCAGGGAGCGTGACACACAGCGCCTTGGCCAGATCGATGTTGCTGCCGCCGCCCAGTGAAACGACATGGTCGGGGCGTTGACCGTCGAGTATGCGGCGCAGTTCAACGGTCGCTTGATCGCAGAGGTCGGTGGTGGGGTCCGGTTGGCCGCCAGCGTAGACATCCACGTGGACACCAAGGCGTTCGCATGCAGCTACGTAATCGTTCACCCAAGACGTTTTGTCGGCGAAGAAGCGGTCGGTGAGGAGCAGGCCTCGTCGGTAGCCAAGACTGTGCAGCAGTTGGGGAAGCTTGTGGCGATAACCCAGTTCGATGATGAGCCGGGAGGGCGCACAAAAGTGGATGCAGTCATCGATTCTCATGAATTTTCCTTTCGGTTGAACGGGGGCTGCGACGCCGCGCTGTGCCGGGACAGGAAGGCCCGCACGGCGGCACCGACGGCTTGCGTGTTCTGCGTCAGAAGGGAATGGCGAGCGCCGGGAATCACATGCAGCGTCGCGTCACGAATGCCCTCATGCATGCGGTGGGCGTGCGCGACCGGGCAGTCTTCATCGTCGCTGCCGTGAACGATGAGCGCGGGCATGGTGACGTGAGTCAGATGCGCGAGATGAGAGACGGGTTTGAGCGCCTGCCAAGTCCACGCCACAACCAGCGGGTGAGCTGCGCGCGTGAGTCCCAGACGACTCTCCCGCTGCCGGATCTCGTCGAGCAATGCGGTCTCTCCGGACGCCCCGAACCAATGCACTTCATTCAGTTGCGCGGTGCCCGACATCAGCATGACGGCCACCGGCGGCGCGTGTCGTGCTGTGCCATTCGCCAGTTGTGCCATCAGTTCGAAGATGACGGACACGCCCATGCTCCAGCCGGCCAGTACGTAGGGGCGAGTGCCGACCTCGTGCTCGATGACTCCGCCGACGAGCCGCGCGAACGCGTCGGCGCTGCATGCCGCTGGGGCGGCCGGAAATGCCGCGTCACCTCTGCCGGGCAGGTTCGGGAGAATGAACTCGAACGCGTCGCCAAGCGTGGTCGCCAGCGGCACCCACGATTCGTTCGTCCCCTGAATGCCATGCAGGGCGACTACTGGAAAGCCACCGGGCGTTCCTACGCGCCGAATCTCCATCGTAAGCCTTTTGTTTGAGTAATATATTAGTTGATGAATAATAGCACATCAGTTTGACCGGACAAGCGGCACGAACACCGGGAAAGCCCGGGTAGCGCAGGGGAGGGGCGTCGTGAGAGGGCGTCAGAAGCAAGTGATATACAATTAATATTTGCTCTGAGCCCTGACCCAATGGCGACAAAAAAAGCGACACCACGCAAGGAAAAATCAGAAGCCGTCACGCCGGAACAGCGCGTAGAGGCGATCCCTCGCGGTCACATGGTCGATCGTGCTTACGAGTGGATTGAAGAGGCAATCGTGACGCTGCGGCTCGCGCCCGGCTCGACGATGTCGGAGTTGCAGTTGAGCGAGATGACGGGCTTTGGCCGCACACCGATTCGCGAGGCCATTCAGCGGCTGGCCCGTGAACATCTGATCGTCGTGCTGCCACAGCGCGGGCTGCTCGTGCCGCCGATGGATGTGGGCAAGCAGTTGCGACTGTTGGAAACACGGCGCGAAGTCGAACGGCTGATCGCCAGAAGCGCCGCGAAGAAGGCCACTGCCGAACAACGCGAGCATTTCACGCGTCTGGCGAAGGAATTTAAGAGTTCTGCGCGCAGCGGCAAGGATGTGGAGTTTGTCCGCGCCGACCGCGAATTCAACGAGTTGTGTCTGGTCGCCGCACGCAACGAATTCGCCGAAGGTGCGATGCGGTTGCTGCACGGCCTGTCGCGCCGTTTCTGGTACTACCACTACAAGGAAGCGGCCGACTTGCCGACGATGGCGCGTCTGCACGCCGAAGTGGCCGAAGCGATTGCTGCCGGTGAAGTAAAGCGGGCGGGTGAAGCGCTCGACGCGCTGCTGGACAACATCGAGGAATTCACGCGTGCCACGGTGCTGGGTGACCGGGCATAGCGCATTTGCACATCGCGCGAACGTCAGCACGCCGCCTCATAAAGAAAGCCCCGCCATGACAAAACATGGCGGGGCTTTTTCATACGTGGGGGACGCTTACACCGAGCGGGTCAGTCCGCCATCTACACGAAGGTTTTGGCCGGTGATATAGCCGCCGCCTTCCGATGCGAGAAACGCCACCGTTGCGGCAATTTCTTCGGCCTTGCCGTAGCGCTGCATCGGCACGCTGTCGCGGCGTGTGTCTTGTTGCGGCAGGCTGTCGATCCAGCCGGGCAGGATGTTGTTCATGCGCACGTTGTCTTTCGCGTACTTGTCGGCAAACAGCTTCGTGAACGATGCGAGCCCCGCACGGAACACCGCCGACGTCGGGAACATGTCGCTCGGCTCGAAGGCCCATGCCGTCGAGATGTTGATGATCGCGCCCGCTTGCTGCTTCTGCATGATCGGCGTCACCAGCCGCGTCGGACGAATTACGTTCATCAGATACGTATCCATCCCGCGATGCCAGTCGTCGTCGCTGATCTCGAGAATCGGCGCACGCGGGCCATGCCCGGCGCTGTTGACCAGCACGTCGATGCGGCCCCAGCGCGAGACGGCGGCATCGACCAGTGCTTGCAGCGATTCAACCGACTGGTTCGAGCCCGTGACGCCCACACCGCCCAACTCGGCGGCCAGCGCCTCGCCCTTGCCGGACGACGACAGAATGCCGACCTTATAACCATCGGCTGCCAACCGGCGCGCCGCTGCGGCACCCATGCCGCTGCCGCCTGCCGTCACCAACGCCACTTTTTCTACAGTCATGCTGCTATCCTCCAGATGCGTCGGCTGCCGCCACCATGGCGCCCCGACTCTCGTGACTCGTGCAACGCTCGTCATTCACGGATGAAAGCGTAACATCCCACGCGCGGGTCGATGCACCAGATTTCAACGCTTGATCCAGTAGAAAAACTACACCATGTCCGAAGCTTTTGGCCGTCTTCCGTCACTTAACGCGTTGCGTGCGTTCGAGGCCGCGAGCCGGCATCTGAACTTCCGCATTGCCGCCGAGGAACTCGGTGTGACGCAGGGCGCGGTCGCCCAACAGATTCGCGGGCTGGAAGCCGAGCTCGGCATGAAGCTGTTCGAGCGCCATCCGCGCACACTCTCGCTCACGGAGAATGGTCGGCGCTATTCCGGCAGCGTGCGCCGTGCGTTCGAAGTGCTGACTGAAGCCACGCAGGCGTTGCGGCCGGAGCCGCTTCGGCTGACGATCAGCGTGACGCCGACGTTCGCGTCCAAATGGCTGATTCCGAGGCTTCCGGCGTTTCTCGCCACGCATCCCGACATTGACCTGCGCATTCTCGCGACCGACCGGTTGTCGCATTTCCAGGCCGACGCCGTCGACCTCGCCGTGCGCTACGGCCGCCCACCGTTCGGCGGTGGCGTGAGTGTGGAGTTGCTGTTCGAAGAAGTGCAGGTCGCCGTCGCCAGCCCGCAATTGCTCGCTACCGCTGGGCATCCCGGGCCAGCGGGCACGCTGCACGGCCATGCCTTGCTGCACGATGCCCACAACGCATGGCCGCAGTTCCTCGATCAGGCGATGCCGAAGTCGCTGCCCTCGGTCGCGAAGAACATCCGCTTCAATCAGACTGCACTCGCGATCGATGCCGCCGTCGCCGGTCAGGGGCTGGCGCTAGCGCATACGGACTTTGTCGCGCCGGACGTTGCCGCCGGGCGGCTGGTGCGCCTCTTCGACACCGAATTACGCACGGGGGCGGGCTTCTACATCGTGTCGCCGCGTCGTCAGCGTCACGCGGGGCAGGTGGCGAATGTGCGCGCTTGGCTTTTGCAGGAGACACGCTTCGCGGGTTAGGATTTCGCCAAACGCAATCGAACGTAATTGGAAACTCTCACTTGCCATGGCGTATCCCGATCTGAATTTGCTTCACGCGCTCGACATTCTGTTGGAAGAGGGGAGCGTCGTGGGCGCCGCCCGGCGTATGCATCTGAGCCCGCCGGCGATGAGCCGCACGCTCAGCCGTATCCGCGAAACACTGGGCGACCCGGTATTCGTGCAGGCCGGTCGCAAGCTGGTGCCGACACCACGTGCACTGGCGCTGCGTGAGCAGGTCCGTCTCGCCGTCGAGCAGGCAACACAAGTTCTCTCCCCGAGTGCCGAAGTCGATCTCAAGACGCTGGAGCGACGCTTCAACGTGCGCGCCAACGACATTTTCGTCGGCATGCATTCGGGCCGGTTGCTCGAAGCGATGTCTAGCGAGATGCCGCGCGCGATGCTGCGTTTCGCCCCCGAAGAGGACGACATCGACGACGAAGCGCTGCGCAGCGGGCGCATCGATCTTTTCATCAGCGCATCGCGCCAGCTCGGGCCGGAGATCCGGGTGCAGTCGCTGTTCACTACGCGCTTTGTGGGGATCGCGCGCGACGACCATCCGATCTTCGACGAGGACATTACGCCCGAGCGAATCACGCGCTGGGGGCATATCGGCGTATCGCGGCGAGGGAAATTCGCGGGGCCGATCGACACGGCGCTCGACGGACTCGGCCTTCGCCGTCATGTGGCGCTGGTGGTCTCGACCCCGTTCACGGCACTGTTCGCGCTGCAAGACTCGGACTTGTTGCTGGCGTTGCCGTCCGATCTTGCGCAGAGCGCGATCTCGGCGGGCATGCGCATTCGCGCATTCGATCTGCCGGTGCCGTTGGAGACGGTGGTGCTCACGCAGGCATGGCACCCGCGCTTTCAGGCGGACCCGGCGCATCAGTGGCTGCGCCGCACGATTCGCGAGCTGTGCGGGGATCTGCCGGCCGCCGCCTGAGAATCGTTGCGTCTGGCGCACTCATTAATTCCAATCAAGTCACTTTTCGCAGCGTAGCGGTGGCCCCTACAGTGGTGATCGACATCACTTCGGTAAAGGGACATCGTGCAATCCGCGTCATCGCAGACGGCGACTAATGCCGTGGCAGCCGGGGCAACACCGCCCGGCCGCCTGACCCTCCGGTTACTGGCCGGGCTCGGGCGGATCGATCTGAGCTCGCCACGCGCCACCTACGTTTTACGGTCCATCCTCGCTGCGTGGCTGGCGCTCGTCGTCGCCTATGCGCTGGAACTGGAGATGCCGTATTCGGCGGCATCGACGGTCTTGCTGGTCATCAACCCCATTCAGGGCGCCGTCATCGGCAAAGGGACGTGGCGTGTGCTCGGCACCCTCGGCGGCATGGCCGTGTCGGTGCTGCTCATGAGCGCATTCGGGCAGATGCCATGGCTGTTTCTGCTGGGCTTCGGCCTGTGGCTCGGGCTTTGTGTGGCGGGCATGACGCTGCTGCGGCACTTCCGGGCGTCGGGTGTGGTGGTCGCAGGCTACACCGTCGGGCTGGCGACGTTCGGCGCGCTGCAACATCCGCAACTGACTTTCGAACATGTGATCGGCCGGGGCTCGACCGTCATGATCGGCGTCGTGTGTCTGGGGCTGGTGTCGGCGTTGTTCAGCCGGCGCAGTGTGCGCAGCAAGCTGGAAGGCTTGTTGGGACGATTGTCGGCAAATGTCGCCGAAGCGTTGGCCAGCCAGCACGCCGCTGCCGTTAGCGGTGCCGACGGGACCCGCGCGGCCACGCCAACGATCGCCCCGGCCCGGCGGCAACTGATGGCCGAGATTTACGGTATCGATGACTTGCTCGCGCTGGGCAAGGCCGAATCGTCCGATCTGGCCCATCGCGCGGACGCCGTGCGGCACGCGATGGCGTCGCTCTTCGCGGCGCTGGCGGGTGGGGTGTTGCCGACCGGGGGCGAGCGTGATGCGTCACAGCAATGGCGCGACATGCCGTCCATGCTCGCCACCGCGTGGCGCGAGGCCGGACAGGCCGTAGCAACGGGGGCAACGGGCTTACCGCGCGCCGTGGATATTCTGCGCACTGCGCGGGCGCGTCTGTCGGCAACGCTCGAAGCACCGTCGGGCATCACCCCATCGACATCCCCAGCGCTTCACATCGCGGTCGACCGGCTGATCGAACAGATCGACGACTATCTCGCCGCGTTGGAGGGCCTCGCGTCGCTGCGCCGAACACGTCCGCGGACGGCATCCCGACATGTGCCACCTGTACCGCCCGTGCATTTTCATCGTGACGTTCGCGCCGCTTGGCAGAACGGCTTGCGCGCCATGCTGACGCTGGTCTGCACGGGGGCATTCTGGATCGTCACGGGCTGGCCGCACGGCGACATGATGCTGCTGATCGTTGCGCCGTATTGCGCGTTGCTCGCGACGGCACCCAACCCGGCGGCCGGGGCGTTGCAGTTCGTCAAGGGCACGGTGATCGCAGTGCCGGCGGCGTTTGTCTGCGCGTTCGTCGTGCTGCCGCACATCGAAGGCCTGCCCCTGTTGCTTGTCGTGCTGGCCTTGTTCTGGCTGCCCGGCATTTACGCGACGACGATGCCGCAGCACGGCCTTGCCGCGCTGGCGTACCTCGTTGGCTTCAACACGTTGACGGGCGCCGATAACCCGATGCACTACGACGTCGCCCTGTTCCTGAACTGGTCGATCGCATGGGTGCTAGGCACGCTCTTCGCGTGGATGGGCTTCCGGTTGTTTTTGCCGAGGCAGTTGCCGCGCGACATCGCCCGCCTGCGCGCACGCATTCGCGATGAGGCCGTGAAGTTGTTGCGCGTGGGAAGTCTTGCGGCCACCTCGCACAACTCACACGTCTGGCAACGCCGGCAACAGCATCGAATCGCGCAGTTGGGGGCGTTGCTCAAGACGCAGCCGGACGCCATGGATCGGGCGATTGCGGATGCGCTGGCCAGCCTGCATCTCGGGCGCGAAATTCATCGCCTGCGCGCGTGGTTGCAACGCAAGGGGGGCGATGCCTTGTGCCGCCAGATCATCGCGACAGCCCTCGCTCGCATGGCACGCCGTGCGGACGATCCGTCACGGTCTGCACGTCACGCACGGGATGCCGCACGGCGTCTTTCCGTGGCGCATGTAGAGGCGGCAAGTGTTACCGGCGTGCAAGCCGCGCTGACCGATATCGCCGACTTGCTCGACGCTCACGCCAGCTATTTCTCAACGTTGCCTCCGGTGCGTACCCATGCTCAGTGAAGTTGCCGTGGCGGGCATCTATTTGCCGCCGTTCTTTGTTTATGCCTGCGTTGCCGTGCCGCTTTTCCTCGGGGTGCGCTTCGTTCTCGCACGCACCGGCGTGTTGCGGCGCGTCTGGCATCCGGCGCTCTTCGAGTTCGCCATTTCCCTCTGTCTGGTTTCTGTCTTGATGCTTTATGTCTAATCGTGCGTTGTGGTTCCGTCCGGTCGCGAAAGCGGCGGGCACTTTGGCCGCGCTTTGTCTGGCGGTGGTTCTTGTGGTTGCGCTGTGGCAGGCGTACGTTCTCGCGCCATGGACGCGCGACGGGCGCGTCAGTGCCGAAGTCGTGCGCATTGCACCGGAAATCTCCGGCACCGTGCAAGACGTGGCCGTCGTCGACAATCAGTTCGTGCGGCGCGGCGACCTGCTATACCGCGTCGATCCCGAGCGTTTTCGGCTCGCCGTCTCGCAGGCCGAGGCGCAGTTGAGCGCCGCGAGCGCCGTCTTGCAGCAGAAGCAACAAGACGCGCGACGGCGTCGCGGGATGGACGATCTGGTGCCCGGCGAAGAGATTCAGCGCGCGGGTCAGGCGGTGGCGATTGCCATGGCGGACCAACGCCGGGCACAGGTCGCACTCGACGTCGCGCGACTCGATCTCGCGCGCACCGAGTTGCGCGCGCCGGTCGACGGTTACGTCACGCACCTACGGCTTCGGCCGGGCGATTACGCCGTCGCCGGACACGCCAGCATCGCGCTGCTCGACGCCCACAGTTTCTGGATCACGGGTTATTTCGAGGAAACGAAACTGCGGGGCATTCACCCGGGCGCGCCGGCACGCATCCGGCTGATGGGCTTCGATGACCTGATCGACGGCCACGTGGCGAGCATCGGACGCGGCATCACCGATGCCAACGAGCATCCGGATTCGCAGGGCCTGCCGAGCGTTGAGCCCACGTTCAGTTGGGTGCGTCTGGCGCAGCGTATCCCCGTGCGCGTCGCCATCGACCGCGTGCCGCCGGGGATCGTACTGGCCGCCGGCATGACGTGCAGCGTCGATGTTGGCCCGTCAGGGCAGGGCGCCGCACCGAAAGGCGCGCTGGCCAGTCTGCTGATGCGGTGGATGTCATGATCGCTGTTTCGATGTCGAACGGCTCCCGGCGACGCCTGCCGCTGCGCGCAATAGTCCTCGCCACATCACTTGCCCTGCTGGCGACAGGTTGCACGACACTCGGTCCCGACTACCGCAGCCCTCATATCGATGTGCCGTCGCAATGGCATGAAGCGCAACAGGGGCACGATGGGCGCGGCGAATTCAGTGCTGCCCAGCAGGAGCCACTGCGCACGTGGTGGCGATCGTTCAACGATCCGGTACTCGACCAACTGGTCGATGCCGCACTGGCGGGCAATCAGGATCTCGCCATTGCCCGAACGCGGCTGACGCAAGCAAGAGCCGAGCGTATTCAGATTGCCGCCGGGCTCGGGCCGACAGTCTCGGTCGGCGGTGTCGGGCAAGCGTTGCGCTCCAGTGAACGCCTCGACTGGCCGCCCGGCATTGGTGGATCGCGGACATGGCGCGCCGGCTTCGACGCCAGTTGGGAACTCGATATCTTCGGCGGCACGCGCCGCGCTGTGGAAGCCGCCGACGCGCAAATCGATGCCGTGACCGACGACGCGCACGCGGTACAGGTGAGCTTGCTTGCCGAACTCGCCGCCGACTACGCCATGTTGCGCACGGCGCAGGCTCGGCTCGCCATTGCACAGGAAAACATCCGCAACCTGACGCAAGGCGAACAGCTTGCCGAACGAGCGCTGGCGCACGGCCTCGGCACGTCGGCCGACGTGGCGCAGGCGCGCGCTGAGCGCGAGACGGCGCAGGCGTTGCCGCCGCAACTGGACGCCGAAGTCGCGCGACTCAGCCATGCCATCGGTGTATTGACGGGTGGCTTCTCGGGCGACTGGCGTGACCTGCTGGCACAGCCGTCGCCACGGTTACCCGTCGCGCCCTCCTTGCCGTTGTCGATGCCTTCGGAGGTGATGCGCCAGCGTCCCGACGTGCGTGCCGCCGAGCGCCGGTTGGCGGCCGCGACGGCGCAGATCGGTGTCGCGGAGGCCGCGCGCTTTCCTCACTTCAGCATTCCCCTGAGTCTCGGCACGACGGCCAGTCTGTTGAGTGACCTGTTCTCGGGCGCGAGTCTCGCGTGGTCCGCGGCGTTGCAGACGAGCCAGACGCTCTACGACGGCGGGCGGGCCCGTGCCGGTGTCACGGCAGCACAGGCGCAGGCGGACGCGGCACGACTCGCCTATGAGCGCGACGTGCGGCTGGCGCTACGCGACGTCGAAGATGCGCTTACGGGGCTGAACAGCGAACGCGCGCGGCAGCTTTCGCTGGCGGCGGCGGTGGGCGACAGCCAGCAGGCGCTCGACCGGGCGACGCGGTTATACCGCCGTGGACTGAGCGGTTATTTGCCCGTGCTGACTGCGCAACGTGCGGCCAACCACGCCCGCGATGCGCTCGCTTTGAGTCAGGGCGGCGAGGTGCGCAGCGCGATTGCGCTCTACAAGTCGCTCGGCGCGGGTTGGGAGGAGGCGGTGAATTGATCCGCCACCGCATGCCGTATTGCACTCGTTTCATTCAACACGCAACAGGAGTTATTGACCATGCCACTCGATCCACAGATGTTTTCGATCCATGACATTCGCGAGTTGCCGTTTGTCCTCTTCAATCAGCACGCCGCCGAACCCGGCTATGCCGGCCAATGGGAGGCGGAAATGGCCGCGCTCGTGAACAACGGCGAACCGTTCGTGGTGGTCTACGATCAGTTGAAGGGCGACGAATCCCATGAAGACCGCAAGCAGCGCGCCGTCTGGCTCAAGCACAACAAGGCGGCGCTGGCCGAAGTGTGCAAGGCGCTCGTGAGCATCGAGCCCGACGACACCCAGCGCGCTATGGTCAAGGCGATGGGCGAGACGGCGGTCAAGGCGTTCGGCATTGCCCATGAAGCCGTCGCGACGCGAGAGGAGGCCCACGCGCTGGTTCGGCGCCTGACATAATGCAGGCTTGCGCATGGCGGACGACCGGTTGCGGGCAGGAGGTGGGTGGTGTCAGAAGAGGTGCATTACAGTCATTCGAGCGACATTCCGGGCCTGACGCTGGGCACGGCGCGTTTCGCCGAGTTCCGCTTTGCGCCTCACTACCATCTCGACTGTCATATCGCGCTGATCGCCAGCGGCGTGCAACGGCAAACCATGCGGGGTGAATCGCTGGTGCTGACCCGAGGCACGATCCAGCTCATGCCGCCGGGCGAAGTTCATGACGGCACGGCAGGGGCCGAAGCCTCGTACACGCTCCAGACGTTTCGGCTCTCGCCGGCCTTGCTCGACGGTCTCGGTGAAGAAATCACGGGCAAGCACTATTTCCCGTCGCAGGCCGCCGTCGTGCTTCAGGACGCGAGCCTTGCCGAGCAACTGCTGGGCATCCATGCGGCCTTGCGCCAGCCTGGCGGCGACGTCATGCGCAGCGAAACCCAAGTGCTTTCCGTGCTTGAGTCGCTGTTTGCCCGCATGCGGCGGCCGGCACCGTTGGCGGTCGCGGGGGCGCTGTCGTCGCAGCAATTGCAGCGCGTGCGCGATTATGTGGAGGCCCATGTCGCGCAGAAGATCGTGCTGGAGGACTTGTCGGGTCTGGTCGGCCTCGACCGGTTCCGGTTTCTCAAGTTGTTCAAGCACACCATCGGCATGACACCGCACGCGTGGCTGCTGCGAATGCGGCTCGAAAAGGCCGTGGCGCTGATGCATGCGAATCGCGAGATGCCCATGACGGAGGTCGCGCACGCCGTCGGATTCTTCGATCAAAGCCATTTCACGCGCGCATTTCGGCAGGCCTACGGGGTGACGCCCGCGCGGTTCTGATGGCCAAGAGACGCCTCGATCAATTTTTTACAAGGCGATTCCGGTAACTGCCGGTAGTCTTCTGTCCAGTGCCCGGCCGGACCCTCGTCCGGGCGTTCCACTTCCAAGGCAGAAGCCCGGTATGACGACTTTCAGCTTTCTCGACGATTACAGCGAGGGTGCACACCCCGACATCCTCAGCGCGCTCACGGCATCCAACCTCGAACAACAGCGCCCGTACGGCGACGACGACTACTGTGCCGACGCGACGGCGCGCATCAAGGCGCGTCTGGGCGATCGCTTCCAAGGCGCGATCCACTATGTGGCCAGTGGCACGCTTGCCAATATCGTGTCGATTGCCGCTTGCCTGCGGCCACACGAAGCCGTGATCGCCGCGACCTCCGGGCATATTGTGACGCGCGAGGCGGGAGCCATTGAGGCGACCGGCCACAAGTTGATCGTGGTGCCGCCCGTCGACGGAAAACTCACGCCGCAGAGCATCGAAACGGCGCTGGACAGCAACGCGCATTTTCCGCACATGGCGAAGCCCCGGCTCATCTATCTCTCGAATGCGACCGAGACGGGGACGGTCTACACGCTGGCCGAACTTCGCGCGATATCCACGCTGGCCCGGCAGCGCGGACTCTTGTTGTTCGTCGACGGCGCACGACTGGGCGCGGCGCTGGCCTCCGACCAGAACGACGCGACGCTGGCCGACATCGCGTCGCTGGCGGATATCTTCTGGATCGGCGGCACCAAGGCGGGCGCACTGATCGGCGAGGCCATCGTCGTTTGCCATCCCGAACTGGCGGTGGACTTCGCGTTCCACCTCAAGCAGCGCGGCGCGATGCTGGCCAAGGGACGTTTGCTGGGCATTCAGTTTCAGGCGCTGTTCGGCGACAAGGATTTGTTCTTCCAGAACGCGCGACACGCCAATGCGATGGCCGCGAGACTGGCGGCGGGCATCGTTGCCAACGGCCATGAACTGGCTTCGGAAACGGCCACGAATCTGGTGTTCGCGGTACTGCCCGATACCGTCATCGAAGCGATGAAGCGCGACTTTGACTTCTACGTCTGGGAGCGCACCGATGCCAGCCGTTCACTTGTCCGGCTGGTGACGTCGTGGGCGACCGATGTCCGGCAAGTCGATGCGTTCGTGGCGCGGCTTGCCGAATTGCGGGGTCAGGCGAGAGCCGCTGGCTGACGCATCGTTTTGCACTTCGCCGGTGCGGCGTTGGCGCTCGGTTGGGATTGCGAAAGACCGGCGATATCGACGGGACTATCATGGTCGCGCAGCGCCACTTGAATAGGAGATAGCGATGACACAACTCGTCACCATGCTTTGGTTCGATCAGGGTCAGGCCCGCGAGGCCGCAGAGTTCTATGCCGCAACGTTTCCCGATAGTCATGTCGACGCCAGACACGTGTCGCCCATCCCGGGCATCGGCGTGGGGCCGGAATTGACCGTCGACTTCACCGTGGTCGGCCGCCGATTTGTCGGGCTGAACGGTGGACCGAATTTCAAACCGAATGAAGCGGTGAGCTTCATGGTGGTCACCGGCGATCAGGCGGAGACCGACCGCTACTGGAACGCCGTGATCGGCAACGGCGGGGCGGCCATGGACTGCGGCTGGTGCAAGGACCGCTGGGGCTTCTCGTGGCAAATCACGCCGCAGCGCTTGCTCGATCTCGTCGGCGGCAGCGATCCCGTCGCAGGACGGCGCGCCATGGAAGCCATGATGCAGATGCAGAAGATCGATATCGCCGCGCTCGACCGCGCCGTCGCCGCCGCGGACTGACGTGACGGCAAGTACCGCCTGAAGTGCGACCGAAGTGAGACCGAAGTGAGACCGAAGTGAGACCGAAGCGCCCGAATCGTGGGGCGCTTCGGCGCTTCACCTGCCGAATGATGGCTTAGTGGTGGCGTCGCGGCGCAAAGCCGTGCCGCCGTGCGGCGAAGGCGACAAGCCACGCCGCCAGCACCAGTCCGAGCAACACCCACGGCATGGCCGCCGCCCCGAGGGTTTCGAGCACGGCACCCCCGAGCACGCCGCTGACGGCGAACGACAGATTGAACACGGTCACGAGCATCGACTGCGCCACGTGTTCGTGTTCTCCCGCGGCATCGCCCAGTGCGGTTTGCAGCAACGTGGGGGCACCGCTGAAGCTCAGGCCCCAGAACACGGCACCGACGCCGAGCACCGGCCACGATGCGCCCCATCCGCTGAACGCGACAATCACCAGCGCAAAGGTGCCCAGTGCCACCAGCACCAGCCGGCGCAGCCAGCGATCCACCCACAGGCCCACGCCCCACAGGCCGACGAGCGTGCAAATGCCGAACGTCGACAGCATGGCCGCCAGACGGTCTTCTTTGCCGAGCGATGCCAAAAACGGCGCGATGTAGGTGTAGAGCGTGTAGTGCGCAATGACCCACAGCATCACGACGGCCAACACCGGACGCACGCCCGGCAGGCGCAGCACGTCGCCGATGCGGGCTCGCTCGCCGACCGTTTCGGCGTGCACGTCGGGCACGATGAGCTGCACCCAGCCCACCAGAATCAGCGCGAACGCCGACAGGCCGCCGAACACCCAGCGCCAGCCGATCAGGTGCCCGAGCCACGTCGCCATCGGCACGCCGATAGCTAACGCCAGCGGCACGCCGAGCATGGCGATTGCTAAAGCCCGGCCCTGACGCGACGGCGGCACGAGACGGCGCGCGTAGGTGGCGATCTCGCTCCACGCCAGCCCGGTGGCCATCCCAACGACGAAGCGCGCGGCTAACGAGAGCACGAAGTGCGTCGACACAGCTGTAACCAGATTGCAGGCGAAAAAGCCGAGCAGCGCCGTGGTCAGCACCCGGCGGCGCGGCCAGCGCTGGAGCAACGTCGTGAGCGGCACCGCGCCGAGCCCGGCGCCCAGCGCGCAGAGCGTCGCCCACTGACCGGCCCACGCTTCGGACACGTGGAAGCCTTCGGCCAGTTGCGGCAATAAGCCGGCGGGTACGGTTTCGTTGGCGGCGGCAACGAACGTGGCAAGCATCAGCGCCACCATCGACGCCCACGGTGTGGCGTCGGCGGCATGGCCCGGGGTGATGGGGGTGACGGGGGCGTCGGTTGGACGGACAGAAGTGGCACGACCGCTACTGGTCGCGGGGGAAGGAGAGGACATGGTCATTCATCGGCATCGAAACGTCCCCGGAAGGGACAACATGACGAAGTCTGCCGATGCGAGTTACATTTGATAATTCGTCGAATCATTGAATGACTTTCAAATTTAGCTGGCAAATGGATCGAGTCGACCAAGTCAATCGAAAGCAGGGGATGCGGGCAAATGGCCACTGACAAGCTGGGCGATATGCGCCTGTTCACGACAGCGGCAACGCTCGGGAGTCTGTCGGCGGCCGGTCGCAAGCTGGGGCTCTCTCCGGCGGCGGCGAGCGCGCGGCTGATGAAGCTCGAAGCGTCGTTGCAGACGCGGCTGTTCGTGCGCACCACGCGCCAGTTGCGTCTCACGGACGAGGGGCGCGTGTATCTCGAACACTGTCTGGTGGCGTTGCAGGCCATCGACGACGGCGAGGCGGCGCTGCAAGCGGGCTGCGCCGCCATTCGCGGCAAGATTCGTCTTTCGGCATCGACGGACTTCGGGCTGCACACCCTCACGCCGTGGCTGGACGAGTTCACGGCACGCTATCCCGATGTGCGTTTGTCCATGACACTGACCGATTCGATCTCGCATCTCGTGCAGGACGACGTCGATCTGGCCATTCGTTTCAGCGAACCCGATGACGGTGCGCTGGTGGCCCGGCGTCTCGCGCCGATGTGCCGTGTGCTCTGCGCGTCGCCCGAGTATCTGGCTAAGCATGGCGAGCCGCAGACGCCCGAGGCGCTGGCCGCGCATCAGTTCATCGTGCTGGTGACGTCGTCGGGTCCGCTGAACGAGTTCCACTTCCGCAAACACGAGGCCACGTGGCAGTTCACGGTGCCGATGGCGCAGGCATGGGAGACGAACGACGGCACGCTGGCGAGGCGCTGGGCGCTGGATGGCCGCGGCATCGTGCGCAAGACGCTATGGGACGCGGCGGACGACGTACGGGCAGGGCGGTTGAAGATTCTGCTGACGGACTACATTGCGAAGGAACCGGGCGTGTACGCCGTGCGGCATCGCACGCGCTATATGGTGCCGAGGGTGCGCGCGCTGCTCGATTTTCTGATCGAACGCTTTGCGCAGGAGACCGCACGCTGGCCGAATGTCGACCGGTGCCAAGTTTGACTTCATGTCATCATACGGCATGGCAACGATCCCCCTTTTCCCGCTCGGCAACGCCCTGTTTCCCGCAGGGGTGCTGCATTTGCGCATCTTCGAGGTGCGCTATCTCGACATGATCAAGCGCTGCCTGAGCGAGGGGACCGAGTTCGGTGTCGTCGTGCTGCGGCAGGGCAGTGAAGTGCGCCTGCCCGACTCGCAGGAGGAGCCGGCGATGATCGGCACCCTGGCGCGCATCGACGACTGGCGCGCGCCGATGCCCGCGCTGCTCGAACTGGTCTGCCGGGGGACGACGAAATTTCGCCTTTCGTCCGTCGAGCTGGCCAAATACGGCCTGTGGATGGGCGAGGCCGAGATGCTGCCCGACGATGCGCCTACGGCCATTCCCGACACCCTGCAAGTGAGCGCCGATACGCTCGGCAAGCTGATTTCTGGCTTGCAGCGCGACCCGGCCCGTGCGGCCAAATTGCCGCTCGCGCCCCCTTACCGGCTGGACGAATGCGGCTGGGTGGCCGATCGCTGGGCGGAGTTGCTGCCGCTGCCGGCGCACGAAAAAGAAACGCTGCTCGGCATCGACGACCCAATCGCTCGTCTGGCCCGTATTCAGGCGTTTCTGACCGATCACGGCGTGTTGTCCTGACGCCATCGCGGCATTCTCTTGCGTCGCCGTCGCCGCTGATCGGCGATAATGCCGCCTGCAAAGTTCTCCTCTCACGTCGCCGCGTCGTCCCGTGAATCCCGCCGGGGCGATGTTCCGCGCGGCGCGACCGTAACGAAAAATCCATGACAGTCCAGATCAACCAAGAACTCAAGGCGTATATCGATCCGCTCACGGCAGACGAATACGCGGCGCTCGAACAGAGCCTGCTTGCCGAAGGGTGCCGCGATGCGCTCGTCCTGTGGGGCGACGTGCTGGTCGACGGCCACAACCGCTACGAAATCTGCTGCAAGCACGACATCGAATTCCGCACGACGCAAAACCCGTCGTTCCAGTCGATGGACGACGTGCGTCTGTGGATGATCGACAACCATCTGGGCCGCCGCAGCGTGTCGGACTACCAGCGCGGCGTGCTGGCCCTGCGCAAGAAGACGATCATCGAAGCCCGCACGGCCGTGCTGGCGACGGCGGACGAGGCCCCGGCCGCGCCTTTGGCGTCTGGCGAGGCAGCGCAGGACGGCGCCGCCGCTGCGACCGCTTCGGGGATTCCGGCACACACGATGGCGCTCACGCGGGCGGCGCTGGCACGCGCGGCCAAGCTGTCGAGCAACACGCTGGGCCAGATCGAGCAGATTCATAACGCGGCGGCACCGGAATTGGTCGATGCCGTGAAGCGCGGCGAAGTGTCGATCAATGCGGCGGCGGCGGTCTCGACGCTGCCCCAAGCGGCGCAGGTGGCTGCCGTGGTGGCGGGCAAGCAGGAGTTGCGCGAGTTGGCCCGTCAGGTGCGCGAAGCGCGCCCGGTCAAGCCGCGCAAGAAGAAGGGTGAAGACGAGAACGAGATGGAAGACGACGGCACGCCGCCGTGGGACACCAGCATCGATCCGTCGCAATATCCGGACGAGCTGACGCGTCTGGGGAACGAGCTCAAGGCCATGACCGCCGAGCGCGATGCCCTCAAGAAGAAGGTGGCCCATCTGACCATCGCCCTCGCAGAAGCGCGCGCAGGCAAGTAAGCCGAGACGGCGCATCACGCATCGATTCGAAAGCGTCGATGCGTGAGATATATCGATAAAAATATTATTTCGTATATTGGATCCAATAAATCGGAATTGGATCCAGAATCGCAAAAACCGTAGGAAATGTGCTCTAATCGCGCCATGCGCCCCCCCGGACCCCAAGCACTTCATCAGGCTATTCGCGACACGCTTCGAGACGAGATCTTGAGTGGCGTGCTCCCGGGTGGTTATCAATTGCGGCAAGAGGCTTTGGCCGAGCGGTTCCACGCGAGCCGGGTGCCGGTGCGAGAAGCGTTGCGCCAATTGGAAGCGGAGGGGTTGGTCACGCACCATCTGAACCGTGGCGCGACCGTGGCGAGCATGAATCTCGAGCAGTTGTGCGAGTTGCTCGACATTCGCGTGGCGCTCGAATGTCACGCCGCCAAGCTGGCCGTGCCGAACATGGCCGAGCGCGACTTTCAGGTGATGGAGCAGATTCTCACCGAGTACGCCGCGTCCGAAGTCGTGTCGGAGTGGGCCGAATTCAACCGGCGTTTCCATCTGGCGCTCTGCGCGCCGGCCAACAACCGGCGTTTGCGCATGCTCATCGAAGAGTACTGCCTCAACACCGAGCGGCACTCGCATCTCGCGATGTCGCAGGCCACCGGCAAAGAGAAGCCGCAGCAAGACCACTACGAAATCCTCGCCGCATGCCGCCGTCGCGACGTCGGTGCCGTCGTGTCGCTGCTCGAAGCGCACATCCTCGCCACACGCAACGAAATCAAGGCGATGGCGCGTGAGGATGGCGGCTTCCTCAATTACGCCGCCGTCTAAGTCTCTCGATTCCCGAACGCCACAGCCTGAGTTGCGCAGATTTGTGAATCTACGTCACGAATCTTGTGCAGCTGCGGGGACTTTTGGGGATCGTGCGATTGGGCCACACTGTCGTTCTCAGTCGTGCCATTCAACCGTTGTTGATTTTTTCGGCGCGACGTTTTGACAGGAGATGGCATTCATGACGCTTCCCGCATTCGGTCTGGGGACTTTCCGCCTCAAGGGCCAAACCGTATTCGACACCGTGACCAACGCCCTCGATCTGGGCTATCGCGCGATCGATACTGCGCAGATTTACGAGAACGAAGCCGACATCGGCCGTGCGCTGGCCGCTTCCGGCGTCAAGCGTGACGATCTGTACCTCACCACCAAGATCTGGGTCGACAACTTTTCCAGCGACAAGCTGATTCCGAGCCTCAAGGACAGCCTGTCGAAGCTTGGCACCGACCGGGTGGATCTGACGTTGATTCACTGGCCGTCGCCGGCCAACGCCGTGTCGATGGACGAGTATCTCGGCGCGTTGCTGGAAGCCCGCGCGCAGGGGCTGACCCGCGCGATCGGCGTGTCCAACTTCACCATCGCGTTGTTGCAGCAGGCGATTGCCATTGCCGGGCCGGATCAACTGGCGACCAACCAGATCGAACTGAGCCCGTATCTGCAAAACCGCAAGCTGGCCGAATTTGCCCGCTCGCAGGGCGTGCCGGTGACGTCGTACATGACGCTGGCCTATGGCAAGGTGCTCAACGACCCGGTGCTGGTGAAGATTGCGCAGGCGCATGGCGCGACGACCGCGCAGGTGGCGTTGGCGTGGGCGATGCAGCAGGGTTATGCGGTCATTCCGTCGTCGACCAAGCGTGAGAATCTGGCCAGCAATATGAAGGCCCGTGACCTGCGTCTGACCGACGGCGACATGCAGCAAATCGCGACGCTCGACCGCAACGAGCGTCAGGCCAACCCGGCTTCGCTGGCCCCGGCTTGGGACTAAGCAATACGGCGGCCAACGACCTGTAATACGGTCGCGCCGGCGGAAGTGAAAGCCATGATGTCAAGTGTCGCGCCAAGTGCTATCTTGAGTGACATCGTCCCCGGTGAGGTGCACGCATCATGGCTGCCAGTCCTGCTGATTCTGCTTCCGTGTCCCCAAAGCCTTCCTCGAAATTTGCCACGGTGATTCGCGTCACCAGTGGCAATTTCATGGAGATGTTCGACTTCTTCCTGTTCGGCTTTTACGCCACCTACATCTCCGCGACGTTTTTCCCGTCGGGCGACGAGTTTGCGTCGTTGATGCTCACCTTCATGACGTTTGGCGCGGGCTTCCTGATGCGGCCGTTGGGCGCCATCATCCTGGGCGCGTACGTCGACCGGATCGGGCGGCGGCGCGGGCTGATCGTCACCTTGTCCGTGATGGCCATGGGGACCATCCTCATCGCCTTCGTGCCGGGCTTCGCGACCATTGGCTACGCCGCACCGCTGCTCGTGCTGATCGGCCGGTTGTTGCAGGGCTTCTCGGCGGGTGTCGAACTGGGTGGGGTATCCGTGTATTTGTCCGAGATGGCGACGCCGGGGCACAAGGGCTTTTATGTGAGCTGGCAGTCGGCGAGTCAGCAGGTCGCGATCATCGTGGCGGCGTTGCTCGGGTACTTGCTCAACAAGTGGCTGACGCCGGGGCAGGTGGCCGACTGGGGCTGGCGCATTCCGTTCTTCATCGGTTGCATGATCGTGCCGGTGCTCTTCTACATCCGGCGGTCGTTGCAGGAAACCGAGGCATTTCTGGCGCGCAAGCACCGTCCGAGCACCCGCGAAATCTTCCGCTCCATGCTCGAAAACTGGGGCCTTGTGGTCGCCGGCACCATGCTCGTGGCCATGACCACCGTGTCGTTCTACCTCATCACCGTCTACACGCCGACCTTCGGCAAATCCGTGCTGAAGCTGTCGACCACTGATGCCTTGGTGGTGACCTTCTGTGTGGGCGTGTCCAACTTCATCTGGCTGCCGATCATGGGGTCGTTGTCCGACCGGATCGGGCGGCGGCCATTGCTGATCGTGTTCACCGTGCTGACCATACTCACCGCGTATCCGGCGATGGCGTGGCTGGTCGTGCAGCCGACCTTCAGCAAGATGCTCATGGTCGAGTTGTGGCTCTCGTTCCTGTACGCCAGCTACAACGGGGCCATGGTGGTCGCCCTGACCGAGATCATGCCCGTCGACGTGCGCACGGCCGGTTTCTCGTTGGCCTACAGTCTGGCGACGGCGTTGTTCGGCGGCTTCACGCCTGCGGTCGCGACCGGGCTGATCGGGCTGACCGGCAACAAGGCGGCGCCCGGCTGGTGGATGACCTTCGCGGCCGTGTGCGGTCTGATCGCCACCCTCGTGCTGTATCGAAAACGCGGCGCGGCCACGGCGGCGATGGCCTGACGGCCGGCCGTGCGAGGGGCTGTGCGAGAATATCGCATTGCCAAAGCGGCCCATTGCGCTGCGTGGTGTCTCGCCGAAGGGTGGGGCGTTGCGCGGCGGCTTTCCGTCAGCGTTACATGAATCGAGATTTACCCGCCCCCGACGACCATTCCGACGTTCCGCCGGGCGACACCGATCCGGCCCTCCACGGCACTCCCGAAGCGACCGCAGACGCGACCTATATGGGGCTCGCGCTCGAACAGGCGCGCGCCGCCATGTTGCAGGGCGAGGTCCCCGTGGGGGCCGTGGTCGTGTGCGATGGGCAGGTCGTTGCCGTCGGGCACAACTGCCCGGTGGGTGGCCATGACCCGTCGGCCCACGCCGAGATGCAGGCCTTGCGCGCAGCGGCCCAGACACTGGGCAACTACCGGCTGCCCGACTGCGAGTTGTACGTGACACTGGAACCGTGCGTGATGTGTGCGGGCGCGATCATGCATGCGCGCATCAAGCGTGTCGTGTATGGAGCAGCAGACCCCAAGACGGGCGCTTGCGGCAGCGTCGTCGATCTGTTTGCGGAACCGCGGCTCAATCACCATGCCGAAGTCGTCGGCGGGGTTCGTCGCGACGAGTGCGTCGGCATACTGCAACGGTTCTTCAGCGAACGGCGTGCCGCTGCGCGGGCACGACGGCTCGCCGCTGCGGCCGAGGCCACCGGCAAAGCTTCCGATACCCCCTGAAACACTCCCCCAACGCCTACCCGGGACAACCCAATTGACCCAGACGAAGCTGCTTGAACTGATTGCGCCTTCCGGTTATCCGGCCAGTCTTGAAGTCGCCGCGCGCGGCATCGAGACGCTCGAGCGGCTTGGCTATGCCGTGGACAACCGCGAGGCACTTGAGCGCCAGTACCTGCGTTTTGCGGGCACCAATGCCGAGCGCATTGCCGAGATCAACCGTCTTGCCGGGCGCGACCATCCGGTGCCCGACGTCATTCTGGCCGTGCGCGGCGGATACGGCGCCGTGCATCTGCTCGACCAGCTCGATTACGAAGGGCTGCATCGACGCCTGTCCGGCACGCCGGCCGCCATCGTCGGCCATAGCGACTTCACCGCGCTGCAACTCGCCTTGTTAGCGCGCTCGCACCTGACGACATTCTCCGGACCGATGCTGACCGCCGACTTCGGGGCCGAGACCCTGAGCGACTTCACGCTTTCGCATTTCCAGTCGATTCTGAGCGGCCCCGAGCATGTTGCCGAGTGGACCGGTGACGGTGGTGGCAAAGACATCGACGTTGCGGGCACCTTGTGGGGCGGTAATCTGGCGATGGTGTGCAGCCTGATCGGGACGCCTTATTTGCCCCAGATCGACGGCGGCGTGTTGTTTGTCGAAGACGTGAACGAGCCGCCGTACCGGGTTGAGCGCATGTTGTATCAGCTGCACCAGACTGGCATTCTCGGGCGGCAGCGTGCGCTCGTGCTGGGCGACTTCTCCGAATACCGGTTGAGCGAGTACGACAACGGTTACGACATGGACACCATGATTGCCAGCATGCGCAAAGTCGTGGGTATTCCTATCGTTACGGGGCTGCCGTTCGGTCATTGCCCCGACAAGCTGACCTTGCCCGTGGGCGGTCAGGCGCGGTTGCAGACGTCGGGTGAGCGCGTCACGCTCACGCTTACGGGATATCCCTATAAGGCGGTCTGACGCCGTAAATCACCGCCGCCGCATCGTTTGAACAACCACGCCGGGCCGAATTTCGCGCCCGGCGTTGTTTTTTCGTTTCGTGCAGATCCGTGGCGCTTTGGGGGATTTGCAGGGGAAATCACTGTCAGTTCGCGGGAGAACGGGCAGGGCCGTCAGGGCCGCCAGTGCGCCGGATGGGGCGGCCAGAGCACCGCAGAGCGGGTGCGGTGAAGGGCGACTATATGTCACGGCACAGCTTGAATATCTGTGTACGGCTATGTTTTGCCGGAGTGGATTTGGCTACACTGCTTCGATCGTTTCGCCGTCACAAGGATGCCAAGACATCATGGCCAGCAGCCCAGCCAGCAACACTGCAAGTTCCAAGGATTATCCCCGCGACCTGATCGGCTATGGCCGCCACGTGCCGTTTGCCGATTGGCCGGGCCGTGCGCGCGTTGCCGTCCAGTTCGTTCTGAACTACGAAGAAGGTGGCGAGAACTGCGTGCTGCACGGTGATCGTGCGTCCGAGCAGTTCCTCTCCGAGATCATTGGCGCGGCAGCGTATGAAGCCCGTCACATGAGCATGGAGTCCATTTACGAATACGGTTCGCGTGCCGGCGTGTGGCGGATTCTGCGTGAATTCGAGCGCCGTGGATTGCCGCTGACCGTCTTCGGCGTGGCCATGGCCATGCAGCGTCATCCGGAAGTGACCGCCGCGTTTCAGGAGCTGGGGCATGAGATTGCGTGTCACGGCTGGCGCTGGATTCACTATCAGAACATGGACGAGGCGACCGAGCGCGAGCACATGCGCATCGCCATCGACATCTTCAAGGAAATGACCGGCAGCGCGCCGCTGGGCTGGTACACCGGGCGCGACAGTCCCAACACGCGCCGTCTCGTGGTCGAGCAGGGCGGCTTCGTCTACGACTCCGACAACTACGGCGACGACCTGCCGTTCTGGACGCAGGTGGAAACCAGCAGTGGCGACGTGAAGCCGCATCTGGTCGTGCCGTACACCCTCGACACCAACGACATGCGTTTTGCCGCGCCGCAGGGTTTCAACACCGCCGACCATTTCTTCCATTACCTGCGCGACGCGTTCGACGTCTTGTACGCCGAGGGTGACGAAGCGCCGAAGATGTTGTCCATCGGCATGCACTGCCGGTTGTTGGGTCGTCCGGGGCGTTTTGCGGCGTTGCAGCGATTCCTCGATCACATCGAGAAGCATGACCGGGTGTGGGTGTGCCGTCGTATCGACGTGGCACGCCATTGGCAGGCGCGCCACCCGTTCGTGGCCGCTTGAGTTCATCACCTAATCTAGAAACCGACAGGCGTCATCGGGCTGCGCGAGGGAGCGCGGCGGGGCGCCACCCTTGTTCTCCAGGAGAGCAGTACATGAACGCCCCGTTGCCTATGACCCAACGAACCGTTGCCGCGTTGTCGGCGCTGCCGCGCGCAGAATTCATCGCCGCCCTTGACGGCATTTTCGAGCATTCCCCGTGGGTGGCCGAAGCCGCTTGGGAAGATCGTCCGTTCGCCACCGTTGCCGCCTTGCACGATGCCATGTGTCAGGCCGTTATCGATGCGGGTGAAGGCCCGCAACTCGACCTCATCCGTGCCCACCCGGAATTGGCGGGGAAGGCGGCCGTCCGTGGCGAATTGACGGCCGAATCCACGCGTGAGCAGGCCGGTGCCGGCCTCGATCAATGCAGCGCCGAAGAGTTTGCGCAGCTGACCCAGTTGAACGACGCCTACAAGGCCAAATTCGGTTTCCCGTACATCCTCGCCGTGCGTGGACATACGCGCAGCAGCATCATCGAGAACTTCGCGACGCGACTGGAAAACAGCCGTGCCGACGAGATCGAAGAGTGCCTGCGTCAGATCTTCCGCATTGCCGGTTTCCGCTTGCAGGATCTGGTGAGCGACTGAGCCGCCAGCCCGCAGGTTTAAGCACTATTCGCATTACCGTTTCAGACACTAAAGCGCATTAAGGAGTTGGCATGGCCCTCGCCCCGCAAGACCCGAACGCACCGGAATTTGTGCGCCGTTACGTCAATCTGGCTGATCCGCGTCTGGGAGCACAGGCGTTGGTGGCCAGCGACGAGTTCTTCGCGGCCAAAGAGCGCATGCTCAACCCCGACCCTGCCGTGTTCATCCCCGGCAAGTACGACGACAACGGCAAGTGGATGGACGGTTGGGAGACGCGTCGCAAGCGCGTCAACGGTTACGACTGGTGCATCGTCAAGCTGGCGCGTCCGGGCGTGTTGTTCGGCGTCGATCTCGACACCAGCCACTTCACCGGCAACTTCCCGCCGGCCGCGTCGTTGGAAGGCTGCTACAGCCCCGACGGTGCCCCGGCCGACAACGCCGAGTGGTTCGAACTGCTCGCCTCGACCACGCTGCAAGGCAACTCGCACCATTACCACGACATCACCAGCCAGCGCCCGGCCACGCACGTGCGTGTGAACCTGTATCCGGACGGTGGTCTCGCGCGCCTGCGCCTGTATGGCTTGCCGCAGAGCGACTGGAACAATCGCTCGCGTGACGAGTTGATCGACCTGATCGCGATGGAAAACGGCGGCTATGTCGTCGCGGCCAACAACCAGCACTTCGGCTTGGCCTCGAACCTGTTGATGCCCGGCCGTGGCGTCAACATGGGCGATGGCTGGGAGACGCGCCGTCGTCGCGAGCCGGGTAACGACTGGGCCATCATCGCGCTGGCGCAGCCGGGCGAGATCGGCAAGATCGAAGTCGATACCGCGCACTTCAAGGGCAACTTCCCGGACCGCTGTTCCATTCAGGGTGCGTACGTCACGGGCGGCACCGAGCAGTCGTTGATCACGCAGTCCATGTTCTGGCCGGTGTTGTTGCCCGAGCAGAAGTTGGCGATGGACAAGCAGTTCTTCTTTGAAGAGCAGATTCAGAAGCTGGGTGCGATCACGCACATTCGGTTCAACATCATCCCGGACGGGGGCGTGTCGCGCCTGCGCCTGTGGGGCCGGTTGGGCGAGAAGCAGTAAGCGAGCTTAACAACGAACAAAGCGACAAACAAAGCGGCTCACCGTCCGGCAGCAACCGGGCGGTGAGTCAGTGAAAAACAAGAAGGAGAGAGTGATATGGCGGGCCCGGCATTGAAGATAGAGCGATTGACGCGAGAGTCGTTTGCGGCGTTTGGCGACGTGATCGAGTTGGCGGGGGCGAAGCATTTCGCGATCAATGGCGGGACGACTGAGCGGTATCACGATTTGGCGACGGTGGATTTGGGGCCGGAGGGTGGCCGCACGTTGGTCAACGTGTTCCGTGGTCAGCCGCGGACGTTGCCGTACGAGGTGAAGATGTTGGAGCGTCATCCGTTGGGCAGTCAGGCGTTTATTCCGTTGAAGACCTTGCCGTATTTGGTGGTGGTCGCCCCGGCGGGCGAGTTGGACGTGAGCCAGATGCGGGCGTTCGTCTCGGATGGTTGGCAGGGCGTGAATTATGCGAGAGGTGTGTGGCATCACCCGTTGTTGGCGTTGCATGAGGTGAGTGACTTCATCGTGGTGGACCGGGGTGGTGAGGGTCACAACTGTGATGAGCAGGATTTACCGACGACGTACTGGCTAACGCAGGCCGAGTTGGACAAAGTGCAGGCCGAGCAGAAAGCTGCGTAACAGGCGGCCGGACAGGGAATCAAATAAGAACGCCAGACGATGTCTGGCGTTTTTGTTTGGCGGGAAGCGGGAGCAGGAAGCGGAGGGGGCGGTGTCGCTGGAGGGACCGGTAGGGTGGGTGAGGATAGACCGAAGCCCCTTCCCGAGGCGAGTTGAACTTGTCTGAGCAGCGGGAAGGGGCTTCGGTCTGTCCAGCGGGGAGGTTTTCCGTTCTGAGCCAGCGGAGAGGTTCAGAAGGCTTAATCCTGTGCCAATGAAAGCGCCGACCTATACTCAAAATCACCGGCATGGTGCGTAGTGGAGGAAGCCGCACCGAAATCGTGCCGGAAGTGATCAAAAAAGCTCGGGCATGGATATTGCTCGATCTCGACACAGCAATCTGCGGAGAAGCGTATGGTCGAGAGCTATAACGAGATGGCGAGCATCACAGGCACGACTCGCTCGCACTACCGTCGATTTGACGATTGGCTCAAGTGTCAGTCTGACGACGTCTTGCACCATAAGCGGACCGAGGCTGATCTCGCGTTCCGACGGGTGGGGATCACCTTTGCCGTCTATGGCAATGAGGCGGGGACTGAGCGGCTCATTCCCTTCGACCTCATCCCGAGAATTATTCCAGCGCATGAGTGGCAGACCTTGCAGACCGGTCTACGGCAGCGGGTCGACGCGTTGAACCGATTCATTCACGACGTTTATCACGATCAGGACATCTTGCGCGCGGGCGTTATTCCGGCTGAGCAGGTGTTGATGAATGCGCAGTATCGGCCAGAGATGCAGGGTGTCGACGTGCCCGGCAACATCTATGCGCATATCGCGGGCGTCGATGTTGTCAGAGCGGGAACCGGCGACGACGGCGTGTTCTACGTGCTCGAGGACAACCTGCGCGTACCGTCCGGCGTGTCGTACATGCTAGAAAACCGGAAGATGATGATGCGGTTGTTCCCGGAGCTGTTCGCCCGGAACCGCATCGCACCGGTCGAGCATTACCCCGATATGTTGCTCGACAACCTGCGCGCCGTCGCGCCGATGGGCGTTGACGACCCGACCGTCGTCGTCATGACCCCGGGTATTTACAACTCCGCGTACTTCGAGCATGCGTTTCTGGCCCAGCAAATGGGCATCGAGTTGGTCGAAGGACAGGACTTGTTCGTCGAAGACAACCTCGTCTTCATGCGCACCACCAACGGCCCCAAGCGCGTCGACGTCATTTACCGTCGTATCGACGACGACTTCCTCGATCCGCTGGCCTTCCGCGCCGACTCCACGCTGGGCGTGCCGGGTTTGCTGAGCGTCTATCGCGCCGGCCGCGTCACACTGGCCAACGCCATCGGTACCGGTGTCGCCGACGACAAGTCCATCTACCCGTTTGTGCCCGACATGATCGAGTTCTATCTCGGCGAAAAGCCGATTTTGAACAACGTGCCGACCTACCAGTGCCGGCGCGCCGACGATCTTGCGTACACCCTCGACAACCTCGGCGAGCTCGTCGTCAAGGAAGTGCACGGTGCCGGCGGCTACGGCATGCTCGTCGGGCCCGCGTCCACCAAAGCGGAGATCGAAGCCTTCCGGCAGCGCCTGCTTGCCAAACCCGACGGCTACATCGCCCAGCCGACATTGGCGCTGTCCGCTTGCCCGACCTTCGTCGAAGCCGGCATCGCGCCGAGACACATCGATCTGCGGCCGTTCGTGCTGTCGTCCGGCAAGAACATCACCATGGTGCCGGGCGGCCTCACGCGCGTGGCGCTCACCGAGGGCTCGCTCGTCGTCAACTCGTCGCAGGGCGGGGGCACCAAAGACACGTGGGTCCTTGAGAAGTAACCGAATCGACTGCCAGAACTACGTCATCAAACTCGGGAAGAGATCATGCTCAGCCGTACCGCCGACCACCTGTTCTGGATGGCCCGCTACATGGAGCGGGCCGAAAATACCGCGCGTCTGCTCGACGTCAACTTGCAGAACCTGCTGCTCCCGCAAGACGTCATCGACGACGAAGACGACAACGCCCCCATCTCGCTCGCCGGTCTCAACGACGAAGCCGGCTGGCGCGCCACGTTGCGCATTTCCGAACTCGAACCTGCTTTCAATCGCAAACACAGCCGCGCCACGCGTGCCAACGTGCTCGACTTCGTCGTGCGCGATCGCGACAACCCGTCGAGCATCGCGTGTTGTCTCGCGGCCGCCCGCGAAAACGCGCGTGCCGTGCGCGGCACCCTCACCACCGAACTGTGGGAAACCGTCAACAGTACGTGGCTCGAATTCCCCCGCATGATCGACCTGCTTGAGCATGACCCGGCGCACCTCTTCGAGTGGGTCAAAGTACGCTCGCATCTCTCGCGCGGCGTCAGCTTCGGCACCCTGTTTCAAGACGACGCGTTTTACTTCACCCGGCTCGGCCTCTTTCTCGAGCGCGCCGACAACACTGCCCGTATCCTCGACGTGCGCTTTCACGAGGCCGTGCGTACCGACCGTGCGGGCCCCGACGCATCGCATCCGACCGATTTTTACTACTGGTCGGCCGTGCTGCGCAGCGTGTCCGGTTTCGAAATTTACCGGAAGGTCTATCGTGACGTGATTACCCCCGAGCGCGTCGTCGAATTGCTCATGCTCAATGCCCATATGCCGCGCTCGCTGCTCGCGTCACTCACGGGCGTGTGCGAAAACCTCGCCACCTTGTCCAACGCGCAGTCCGGCGACGTCGAACGGTACGCCGGCAAACTGCACGCCGAACTCAAATACACCGATATCCAGCAGATTCAGCAGCAAGGCTTGCACCCGGTCCTGACCGAGTTTCTCGAGCGCGTGTCCGTGCTCGGCAACAAGATCAGCCAGACGTTCCTGATCCCGCTCGCGGCCTGATGCCATGCGCCTGACTATTCGTCACGAGACAACCTACCGCTACGACACGCCGGTGCGTTACACCATCCAGCAATTGCGGCTCACGCCGCCGTCGTCGGAAGTGCAGCGCGTCGTGCACTGGCGGCTAAACGCGCCCGGCAAGCTCACCGCCGCGCGTGACGCTTACGGCAACGACATGCACACCCTCGTGCTGCACCAGCCGCATAGCGAAATCCACCTGCTCGCCGAAGGCGAAATCGAAACCACCCCACTGGTCGACGGCCGGCTGGGCGAGACGGCCCACACCGTACCGGTGTTATCCTTCGCCAGCCCGACGCCGCTGACCGCCCGTAGCGAGGCCATCGACGCCATGGCCGCAGACACTGGGCTCACCACGCCCGACGAACTGCTGGCGCTGGCGGGGATCATCTGCAACAACGTCGAATACGAGTCGGGCATTACCGCTGTGACCAGCACCGCCGCGCAAGCGTTGGCGCTGGGGCGGGGCGTGTGTCAGGATCATGCGCATCTGATGCTGGCCATCTGCCGGGCGCGCGGCGTGCCCGCGCGATACGTCAGCGGCTACATCGATCCGGGCGACGTGCCCCATGCGGCAAGCCACGCATGGGTCGACGTCTGGGTCGACGGGGCGGGATGGGTTAGCATCGACGTCACGCACGCGTGTTTCGCCAGCGGCAACTATTGCCGGCTGGCCGTGGGGCGCGACTACGAGTCCGCCGCACCCGTGCGCGGCATGCGCAGCGGCGGGGCGACCGAAGCGCTGCACGTGTCCGTCAAGGTCGATGCAGCGCCGATCGAACAGTAGTGACTATCAGTCACTGGCAGTACCCTCACAAGATTCACTCGCAGGGGCACCGAATTGGACGGCGCCCCTGCTTTGCAAGACAGGAACGACATGACGTATTGCGTGGCCATGAAGCTCGATGCCGGGCTGGTCTTTCTCTCCGATACCCGTACCAACGCGGGTGTCGATCACGTGAGCACCTTCCGCAAAATGCTGGTGTTCGAGCGCCCGGGCGAGCGCGTGCTCGTGCTGCTCTCGGCGGGTAACCTCGCCGTCACGCAGGCCGTGCGCCAGCACCTCGTCGAAGCGCGCGACGCCAATACCCTCTGGAATGCCAAAACCATGACCGACGTAGCGCGCGTCGTGGGGCAGGCCATTCGCGACGTGTACGAGCGCGATGCCAAAGCGCTCGAAGCCTTCGGCGTCGACTTCAATTGCAGCTTCCTGCTGGGCGGCCAGATTGCCGGCGCGCCGAGCCGGCTGTTTCAGCTGTATTCGGCGGGCAACTTCATCGAAGCGTCGTCCGTGAACCCGTATTTCCAGATCGGGGAATCCAAGTACGGCAAGCCGATCATCGACCGGCTTGTCACACCCGCCACGTCGCTCGACGACGGTGCCAAGTGCGCGCTGATCTCCATGGATTCCACGCTGCGCTCCAACGTGTCGGTGGGGCTGCCGCTCGATCTGCTCGTGTACGAAGAGAATTCGCTGCGCGTGACGCGCTTCGCGTCGCTCAACGACGAGAACGTCTATTACAAGATGATTCACGACACGTGGGGCGAGCGTCTGCGTCAGGTGTTCGACGAGTTGCCCGAGCCGCAATGGGCCGCCACCGTGCCGGATACCCCGACCGGGCTGCCGCCGCTGGCCGTGCCACCCGATGGCGTGCCCGGGGCGTCCGAACCGGGCACCGTGCAGTCGCTCGCGCAGACCTTCAAGCTCAAGATGCCGTCCTGAACGCAGGCCATCGGATCACCAGAGCGACATAAAAAAACGGCGTGACTCAAGTCACGCCGTTCTTATTTGTCTTGCCGGTCGGTGCTACTGATCCGGCATCAAGCCTGCATCTGCGGGGCGAGCATTGCGCCGCCATTGACCGTGCGCCAGTACAGCCACGCACTTACGCCCAACGTCAGAATTTCGGTGATCAGCAGCGTGTACCAGATGGCCGCGCCACCGAACCAGACGTTCAGGAACCACAGCAGGCCCAGCAGCAACACCCAGCTACGCAACGTAGCAATCGCCGCCGACGGGCCGGGAGCTTCGATTGCCGTCAAAAAGCCCGCGACGATCAGGTTGCCCGCTGCCGGCAGAAACGCCAGCGCGTACCACAGCACCGCGTGCTCCAGAATCGACCACGCACTGCCGCCTTCCGGCAGGAACAGGAACGTGAGCGGGCGCGAGAGCGTCGCCATGGCAATTGCCACCAGCACCGAAAAGCCCATCACTGCGATCACGCCGAGTTTGAACGATCCCTTCAGGGCCGCCATGTCGCGCGCGCCGCGGTAGTAGCTGATCATCGGCTGCATGCTCTGCACCAGCGCCACCATCGTGACCGTCGCGCCCAGCGTCATGTATTCGAGAATCGCATACGCCGCCAGACCAGACTCACCGAAGTTAGCCAGAATCACGCGGTTGAAAGCAAACACCGTGATCGCCGGGGCGATGGCGCCGAGAAACTCCGACGCGCCGTTGTACATCACGCGCCCCACATACGACTCGCCTGCACCGAACGCGCGACGCGCCGGTACGACCTGCTTTGCGAACACGAAGTGATACGCCAGCATCACGCTGCTCGACACCATCATCGACAGACCTGTCGCCAGCGACGCGCCGTACATGCCCATGCCCTTGACGGCGATGAACCAGTAGTCGAGTGCCACGTTGGCCAGTGCGCCGAGAAACATCGCGTACAAGCCGAAACGGGCGGCCGGTGCGCCTTCCACACGCAGGAAGAGCTCCATCGCGTACAGGCCGTTGGCGAACAACACGAACCAGCCCCAGCCGGACAGATAGGCCACCACGTCGGCGGCGATGGCGCCTTCTGCACCCAGCGCAGCGGCGATCTCATGACGGAACAGCAAGACGGCAGCGCTCATCATGATGCCGAAGGCGAGCATCGCCCAGAGCACCTGCGAGAACGCACGGCGGGCGTCGGCCTCGCGGCCTTCACCCAGCAAACGGGCGATGAGTGTGGCACCACCCACGCCGACCATGACGCTGAAGGCGTAAGGCACGTACAGCAGCGGCACCACGAGGTTAAGCGCGGCGAGTGCCTGTTGGCCGACGTAGCGGCCGATGAAGATCCCGTCGATCAGTGTGTAGATCGTGTAGACCCATCCGGACAAGATGGTCGGAATCGCGAGTGCAGTGAACTGCTTGAAAAGTTGTTTGAACGCAGGCGTCCTCACGCCCTGCATGGACGAATAAGAATTGGAATGAGACATGTTGGACATGATCCCCTCGATGACATATCGCCGCGTCGTGTCGGGACGCGGCTCACCGTGGCTTGCACATCAGGTACAGCGAGATGGAGAGTGTTGCCGGGGAGTATTACCGGGCGCGCGCAAGCGATGGCGCACCCGCTCCGCCCGAGTTAACGCGAGAAGCGTTATCGGGTCGGCAGGAAGGACGGCGGGAACATGGCCTGATGCAAATGCACCCAGACAACGCCTTGCCGTGAATCGGAAAACAGGAGGAAATTCATGGTGTTTATGCGTGACGCGCCTGCCGGTGAAGGCATCGCGCCGGTCATCTGACGTCGTTGGAAGGTTGCGGGGAGATTCCCCGTATTGGTTACCTTCTGAACGTCACACCCGGACTGCCGGGCGCGTAGAACAGACCTGCATTCGCGTGACAAAGTTCCCAAGTGTTTGATTTTTATAATGTCGTGGGAAATGCCTCGGGGGCAGTGTCGTCACGCGCACCCATAAAAAAGGGGCGCCGAAGCGCCCCAACATGGGTCCAGCAAGAAAGACGGTCGTAGCCGTTATTGTTGTGCGCCGCCGTTGAACCAAGCGGCAATCTTCTGGCGTTCTTCGTCCGTCATCTGGGTCACATTACCCAGCGGCATCGACTTGAGCGCCACGCTTTGTTGATAAATGCGCTGGGCGTTCTGCGAGATCTCGGCCGGCGTGTCGAGCATCACACCTGCCGGTGCGCTGCCCATCATGGTCGGCTTGGCCGAGTGGCACGTCGCGCAACGCTGCGTGAGGATCGGCTGAATCTCCGAGAGCTTCACGGCAGGGGCGGCGGCTTCACCGTGCGCACCGGCGGCCGGGGCCGGGGTGGGGCGCGGGGCGGCGAACACGGCAATTCCGGCGAGCAGCGCGGCACCCGCTACCGGCAGCGCGTACAGATTCTTGCCCGAATGACGCAGCACGAAGAACTGACGAATCATCGCACCGGCCGCCATGATGATCGTGAGGATCACCCAGTTGTACGGGTTGCTGTACGTGAACGCGTAGTGGTTGCTGATCATGATGAACACGACCGGCAGCGTGAAGTACGTGTTGTGCACCGAGCGTTGCTTGCCCAGCTTGCCCCAGATCGGGTTCGGCACTTCGCCCTTGGTGAGCGCGTCCACGCTCTTGCGTTGGCCCGGAATGATCCAGAAGAACACGTTGGCCGACATCGACGTCGCCATCATCGCGCCCACGATCAGGAACGCTGCACGGCCCGCGAAGATGTGCGTCGTGGCATACGTTGCGGCCACCACGAACAGCGCCACGCCAATGCCCAGCACGCGCTCGTTCTTGCCCAGTGCACGGCACAGGAAGTCATAGACGAACCAGCCGCCGATCAGGAACGCCACGGCAATGCCGACGGCCTGACCCGGTTGCAGGTCCATCACGTTCTTGTCGATCAGGTACGTCTGCGGTTGCAGCAGATACAGCACGCAGAACAGGGCAAAGCCCGACAGCCACGTGGTGTACGACTTCCACTTCGACCAGTGCAGGTCCGAAGGCATCTGCGGCGGCGAGTTCAGGTACTTCTGGGCGTGGTAGAAACCGCCGCCGTGCACCGACCACATCTCGCCGAATACACCTTTTTGCTTGTCTTCGGCCGCCTTGGGCGGCTTCAGACCGTTGTCCAGCATCACGAAATAGAACGACTCGCCAATCCACGCGATCGCGGCCACCACGTGCAGCCAGCGCAACAGCAGATTGACCCAGTCGGTAATAAACGCTTCCATCTTATGTTCTCCTCAACTGCCTGACATTCACGTCCGCGGTTATTAGGTTTAGCTACCGCGATACGTGGAAAAGCTCCACGGCGACACCAAAAGGGGCACGTGGTAGTGCTGCGAAGGTTCGGCAATGCCGAAGCGCAAGACAACGCGATCGACGAAACGCGGTGCCGGAACGTCCACGCCTTGTGCCGCGAAGTAGTCGCCTGCGTGAAAAACCAGCTCGTATTCGCCCGCGACAAACTCTTCGCCTTCGAGCAGCGGCTTGTCGCAGCGGCCGTCGTTATTGGTCTGCACGTCGCGCAGCGAGCGGCGCTCGCCGTCCACGCGCCACAGCTCGACACGGATGCCCGCGCCAGGCTTGCCGTGCGATGTATCAAGTACGTGGGTAGTCAGTCGTCCCATGGTGTCTCCTGTGATGGATGGCTGCATTGTAGGGAGATGGCGGCCCGGCAACGCGCGCAATACCAAAGATAAAAACGTGCACATACCATGTCACGCCAGACAAAAAGATGACGCGCATCAAGTGACGGCCTGAAGATGGCAAGCGCGCTCAGCATGCACCGGATTGAGGATTTTTTGGACCACTATGGGGTTCTGTTATCCGGTCTATAACAGTATCCGCATGATGCGTTGACCCGGCCGTCGATGATTTGCCCGGAAAGCCCAATGGCTACGTGCATTCTTGGGGAAAACCCGAAACTCAAGATAAGCATTCATGCATACGTTCTATGAAAAAAACACTATAGCCCCCGGTGGTCTTGCCGCAAAAGGCGTCGACCTGCACCATTGAGCCACCCCAAAAAATCAATCAAACAGCCCCCCTGGGATGGAGACGCAATGAGTGTGACAACGAAAACCGTCGATCCAGTCGACGAGAGACTGCCGATCGCTAAATTGTTCATGCTGGGCCTGCAACACGTGTTGGTGATGTATGCGGGTGCGGTCGCTGTGCCGCTGATCATTGGCGGCGCCTTGGCCTTGCCCAAGGATCAGATTGCTTTCCTGATTTCTGCCGACCTGATGTGCTGCGGTATCGCCACGCTGCTGCAAAGCGTGGGCGTGGGCCGCTTCGGCATTCGTATGCCGGTCATCATGGCGGTGACGTTTGCGGCGGTTGGCCCGATGCTCGCCATCGGCACCAACCCGGCGCTAGGCCTGCCCGGCATCTTCGGCGCAACGATTGCCTCGGGCATCATCGGCACGCTCATTGCCCCGCTCATCGGCAAGCTGTTGCGTTTCTTCCCGCCGATCGTGACGGGCATCGTGATCACGTCGATCGGTCTGACGATCATCGGCGTGGGCATCAACTGGGCGGCTGGTGGCGTGGGCAACCCCGATTACGGCGATCCGGTCTATCTGGGCGTGTCGTTCGCGGTGCTCATCTTCATCTTGCTGATCACGCGTTTCGTGAAGGGCTTCTTCTCGAACATCGCCGTGCTGCTGGGCATTCTGTTCGGCTTCGCCATCGCGCTGATGCTGCACAAGGTGAGCTTCGATGGCCTCGATCAGGTGAAGTGGTTCGACGTGGTGCTGCCGTTCCACTTCGGCATGCCGGTGTTCGATCCGTGGGCGATTACCACGCTCACCATCGTGATTCTGATCACGTTTATCGAATCGACGGGCATGTTCCTCGCGCTGGGCGAAATCGTCGGCAAGCCGGTGGATGAAAAGGCACTCGTGGCCGGTCTGCGTGTGGATGGTGTGGCAACGGTCATCGGCGGCCTGTTCAACACGTTCCCGCATACCTCGTTCTCGCAGAACATCGGTCTGGTCGGTGTGACCGGTGTGAAGAGCCGTTGGGTGTGTGCGGCGGCGGGCGTGATTCTGCTGGTGTTCGGCCTGATTCCGAAGATGTCGGTGGTGGTCGCTTCGATTCCGCAGTTCGTGTTGGGCGGCGCCGGCGTGGTCATGTTCGGCATGGTGCTGGCTACCGGCATCAAGATCCTGACCAAGGTCGACTACAACAACAATCGCTACAACCTGTACATCGTGGCCATCAGCATCGGCATGGCGATGATTCCGGTGGCATCGAACAAGTTCTTCGCAAAGATGCCGGAACAACTGGCTCCGTTGCTCCATAGCGGCATTCTGCTGGCGACGTTGTCGGCGGTGATCCTGAACGCCTACTTCAACGGCTTCAAGGCACCCGCCGCCAATGGCCACGGTGAGAAGAACGGTAACGGTCTCGGGCTGGAGGCGCACTGATGACATCGCTGCTCGTCAAAAACGCGGAAGTTGTCGTCACGATGGATGCCGGCCGGCGCGAAATCGCCCGCGGCGGCATCTACGTCGAAGACAACCGCATCGTGGCCGTGGGGAGCAGCGAGTCGCTGCCCACGACCGCCGACGAGGTGCTCGATCTGGCCGGGCACGTCGTGATCCCCGGTCTGGTCAATACGCACCACCATATGTATCAAAGCCTCACGCGCGCCATTCCGGCGGCGCAGGATGGCGAGCTGTTCAACTGGCTGACGAATCTGTACCCGGTGTGGGCCAATCTCACGCCGGAAATGATTCGCGTGTCGACGCAGACGGCGATGGCCGAGTTGCTGCTCTCGGGCTGCACGACCTCGAGCGATCACCTCTATATCTATCCGAACGGCTGCAAGCTCGACGACAGCATCGAAGCCGCCGGTGAGATCGGCATGCGTTTTCACGCGAGCCGCGGCAGCATGAGCGTGGGCCAGAGTCAGGGCGGCCTGCCGCCCGATCGCGTGGTCGAGCGTGAGGCCGACATTCTCAAAGATACGCAGCGCCTGATCGAGAGCTACAACGACGCGGGCCGGTATTCGATGTTGCGGGTGGTGGTGGCGCCGTGCTCGCCGTTCTCGGTGAGCCGTGACCTGATGCGCGAATCGGCGACGATGGCGCGTCACTATGGCGTGTCGCTGCATACCCATCTGGCCGAGAACGTCAACGACATCGCCTACAGCCGCGAAAAGTTCGGCATGACGCCCGCCGAGTATGCGCAGGACCTCGGCTGGGTCGGGCACGACGTGTGGCATGCCCACTGCGTGCAACTCGATGACGCGGGGATCGCGCTGTTTGCCAAGACCGGCACCGGCGTGGCGCATTGCCCGTGTTCGAACATGCGTCTTGCGTCGGGCATCGCGCCGGTGCGCCGGATGCGCGACGCGGGCGTGCCGGTCTCGCTGGGCGTGGATGGCTCGGCGTCGAACGATGCCGCCAGCATGATCAACGAAGTGCGTCAGGCGCTCTTGTTGCAGCGCGTGGGCTTCGGGCCGAATGCGATGACCGCGCGCGAAGCGCTGGAGATTGCCACCATCGGCGGGGCCCGCGTGCTGGGCCGCGACGATATCGGCGTGCTGGCCCCGGGCATGGCGGCCGACTTCGTGGCGTTCGACACGCGCGGTGTCGGCATGGCCGGTGGCCTGCACGACCCCGTGGCGGCATTGGTTTTCTGTAATCCCGGACAAGCTGCGTACAGCGTGGTGAACGGGCGAGTGGTGGTGCGCGACGGGCGTCTGACGACGCTCGATCTGCCGACCCTCGTCACGCGTCACAACGCGCTGGCGCGGCAACTGGCCGAGGCTTCCCGATAAAGCGTTGCCACACCGGCTACATATTCATGGTGTGTCGCCGAGCGTGGCAATGGGCAAACGGGAGGTCTTAGCAGCGTTCTCGTGCATGGGGAGCGCTGCCTTGCGGTTCGGCGGAGCGGTGGGGGCCGCTCCGCCGGTAAAAACCGGCAAGGCGATGAATACACGATTGGGATTTACAGCAGGATGACGCCGATGTTCAGCAGAAATAGGGCCGAACTACGGCCGAACGACGGCCGAGCTAATACAAGGTCACGACAGCATCACGACAGCATCAGGGCAGGGCGCGCGTTTCGAGCAGCGTACGCGTGGCATCCGAGATGACGCTGCGCAGCCAGCGCACTTCATCCGAATAGTGCGTGCGTTCGTGCCACAACTGGTAGTACTGCATCGGCGGGAAGTCGATCGGCGCTTCGACCACCGTCAGCGGCAGGAACTCGGCGTAGTGATCGGCAAAGAGGCGCGTCGTCGTAAAGATCAGGTCCGACTTCAGCAGCACGTACGGCGCCAGATTGAAGTACGGAATCGTGACGACCACATTGCGCTTGAGACGCTCGCGCGCCAGATGCATGTCGATGGCACCGCGTTGCGCGACGGAATAGGGCGTCGGGGCGAGATGCGGGCTGGCAAGGTACTGGTCGAGCGTGAGGCCGCGTTTGGCGAACGGGTGCGTATTGCGCACCAGACAAACGATCTGGTCGACAAACAGGTTCGAGAGGTGAAGCTGCTCCGGCGGTTCGGGCCAGTTACCGATGACGATATCGACCTTGCCGTCTTCGAGCGCGTGCTCGTAGTCGAATGCCGGGCCGAGGGAATGCAGTTCGAGCTGTGCGTTGGGGGCTTGCTGACGAAAGCGCTCGACGACGGTCGGCACGAAGAGGGTATTCAGATAGTCTGGCGAGCCGATACGGAACGTGCGCACCGTGGTCGCCGGATCGAAGTTCGATTGCTGCACCGTAATGCGTTCGATCTCGCGCAGTGCGTTTTGCGTCGGTTCCAGCAGCGACTGGCCGTATTCGGTCGGTACCATGCCCTGCTTACCGCGCACGAGCAGCGGGTCGCCGGTGATGTCGCGCAGGCGGCGCAGGGCGGCGCTGATGGCCGGCTGCGACTGGTTCAGCTTGACGGCCGCACGCGTGACGCTGCGCTCGATCAGCAAGGTATGCAAGACGCGCAGCAAATAAGTATCGATCGGTTCGCGGTTTTGGCTCATGACTAATATAACGATCCGAATATGTCGGACCCGGGATTGCATAAGTAAAACATTATGAGGCATAAGCGCCGGCCGACTCTATAGCGGAAAGCCCCTATCACCACAATAGCTGGTTCGCTTCGGGAAACTGCCATGTTATTGACACGCGCTCGACATTTCGCCGCGAATTGGGTATTTTCGGACCGCCCAAGCCCCGGACCGAGACTTCCCGCCGTGACATCCCCTTTGCAATCGACGCCGCGTCTGACGCTGACCGGCATCACCAAGCGCTATCCGAGCGTGGTGGCCAACGACGATATCGCGTTGCGCGTCTTGCCCGGCGAGATCCACGCCGTACTGGGCGAAAACGGTGCCGGCAAGAGCACGTTGATGAAGATCATCTACGGCGCTGTGCGGCCCGACGCGGGTGAAATTCTCTGGGAAGGCGAGCCGGTGCGCATCGAGAGCCCGGCGGCCGCGCGCAAGCTAGGCATCGGCATGGTGTTTCAGCATTTCTCACTGTTCGAGACGCTCACTGTCGCCGAGAACATCTCGCTGGCACTCGACGATACTGGCCATGACCTGAAAGCACTGGCCACGCGGATTCGCGAAGTGTCGGCGCAGTACGGGCTGGAAGTCGACCCGGCGCGGCACGTGCACAGCCTGTCGGTCGGCGAGCGCCAGCGCGTGGAGATCGTGCGCTGTCTGCTGCAAAACCCGCGCTTGCTCATCATGGACGAGCCCACCTCGGTGCTCACGCCGCAAGCCGTTCAGAAACTCTTCACGACGCTGCGCCGGCTGGCTGCCGAAGGATGCAGCATCGTCTACATCAGCCACAAACTCGACGAAATTCGCGATCTTTGCGACCGCGCGACGGTGCTGCGTGCGGGCAAGGTGTCCGGCCATGCCGTGCCGCGCGATGAGACCGCCGAAACCCTCGCACAAATGATGATCGGGCGGGCATTGCCGCAGATCGAGCGCCGGGCGCATCAGCCCGGCGATGTGCTGCTGTCGGTGCAGAACCTGTCGCTGGCGAGCGAAGACCCGTTCGGCACCTCGCTGCACGACGTGACGCTCGACGTGCACGCGGGCGAGATCGTCGGTATTGCCGGGGTGTCCGGCAACGGGCAGGCGGAATTGCTGGCGGCGCTCTCGGGTGAGGCCCGTGCCGGCCGGCCCGACGCCGTAAAGCTCAACGACCGCGCCGTCGGCCGGATGGGCGCTGCCACGCGCCGTCGCCTCGGGCTGGCGTTCGTCCCGGAGGAGCGTCTGGGGCGCGGCGCGGTGCCCAGCATGTCGCTGACCGATAACGCGCTGCTCGGTGCGTCGGGGACGGCGCACCTCGGCTTGCTGCGCGGCGGCTGGGTTCGCCACGGGGCGCTGCGGCGCTTTGCCTCGCTGTGCATCGAGCGCTTCAACGTGAAGGCCGGCGGCCCGGACGCGGCGGCGCAGAGCCTGTCGGGCGGCAATCTTCAGAAGTTCATCGTCGGGCGCGAAATCCTGCAAGAGCCGAAGGTGCTCGTGGTAGCGCAGCCGACGTGGGGCGTGGACGTTGGCGCGGCGAGCTTTATCCGCCAGCAGTTGCTCGACCTGTCGTCGCGCGGTGTGGCGGTGCTGGTGCTCTCGGAAGAACTCGACGAATTGTTCGAAATTTGCGACCGGATCGCGGTGCTCGCGCAGGGGCGCCTGTCGCCGATGCGCAAGCCCGAACAGACCGACGCGCGTGAAATCGGCCTGTGGATGGCGGGGATGTTCCCCGGCGGCCCCGGTCAGCGCGCTGCCTGACGTACGCATCAATTCAGGCATCAATTCAGGCATCAACGGTGGCCCGCGCCGACGCGGGCACTGCAACGTTTCCATCAAGACCAGACATCATGCTCGATTTCACGCTTGAGCCACGGCCAAGTCCCTCACGCACCATGCGGCTCGCCATGCCGCTGGTGGCCACGCTCATCACGCTGGCGGGCGGCGTGCTCATTTTCAGTTTTCTGGGCAAGAACCCGGCGCAGGCGATGGCGGCGTTTTTCCTCGCGCCGATCAGCAGCCTGAACGGCTGGTCGGAGCTGCTGCTCAAGGCGTCGCCGTTGTGTCTGATCGCGCTGGGGCTGGCAATCGGCTATCGCGCGAATGTGTGGAACATCGGGGCGGAAGGGCAGTTGCTGCTCGGCGGCATCTTCGCCTCGGGCGTCGCGATCCATTTCGACGGTCATGGCGGCCCGTGGCTGCTGCCGCTGATGATGCTCGCGGGAGCTGTGGGCGGCATGTTGTGGGCGGCCATCCCGGCCTTGCTGCGCGTGAAATTCAACGCCAACGAAATTCTCGTGAGCCTAATGCTCACGTATGTGGCCACGCAATTGCTGATCTATCTGGTGAGCGGGCCGTGGCAAGACCCGCACGGCATGAACTTCCCGCAGTCGATCAACTTCAGCCGTGACGCGCTGTTCCCGCGTTTCTTCGGCGACTGGCGCTGGGCGCCGTGGCGCGGCACGCGGCTGAACGCTTCGGTATTCATGGCGGTGGTGGCCGTGCCGGCCGCGTGGTTCTTCATGCGCAAGAGCTTTGCGGGCTATCGGATGGAAGTCGGTGGCCTCGCGCCACTCGCCGCGCGCTACGCCGGGTATTCGGAACCGCGCGCCGTCTGGCTGGCGCTGCTCATCGGCGGTGCAGCCGCCGGGCTGGCAGGCACGGGCGAAGTGGCTGGCCCGGTGGGGCAGTTGCAGGCGACGTGGGCGCCGGGCTACGGCTTCACGGCCATCATCGTGGCGTTTGTCGGGCGGCTGCATCCGGTCGGTATCGTGCTTGCCAGTCTGCTTATGGCGCTGCTCTATCTCGGTGGCGAAGCGGTGCAGACCTCGCTGCAATTGCCCAAGGCAATCAGCGGCGTGTTTCAGGGGCTGCTGCTGTTCAGCCTGCTGGGCTGCGACGTTTTCGTGAATTACCGACTGCGTCGTCGCGCCCGTGCGACCGCGCAGAGCGTCTGAGGAGCGCGGCATGGACTGGATCAATCTGCTCACGCCGCTGGCCGCGAGTGCCGTCATCGCGGCGATTCCGCTGATGCTGGCTGCGCTCGGCGAACTCGTGACCGAGAAGTCGGGCGTGCTCAATCTCGGTGTCGAAGGGATGATGCTGATGGGGGCGATCGGCGCCTTCGCCGTGACGGTCGTGACCGGCAGTCTCTGGCTCGGCGTGCTTGCCGGCATTGCGGCGGGCGTGGCGATGTCGGCCGTGTTCGCGTGGCTCACGCTGACGTTGATGGCCAATCAGGTCGCGACGGGCCTCGCATTGACGATTTTCGGCGTGGGATTATCGGCCTATATCGGGCGCCCTTACACGGACGCGACGATTCCGATGTTGCGCGATCTGCCGATTCCCGGGCTGTCGTCGATTCCGGTGCTGGGGCCCTCGATCTTCTCGCTGAACCCGCTCGGCTATCTGGCCGCGGTACTGCTGGTGGCGATTGCTTGGTTCCTTTACCGCACGCGGGCCGGGCTGGTCCTGCGCTCGGTGGGCGAAGCGCCGTCGGTGGCGCACGCCATTGGGTATCCGGTCGTGCGGATTCGCTATCTCGCCACGCTGTTCGGCGGGGCGATGTCGGGGCTGGCGGGCGCGTATTACTCCGTGGGCTATCTGCGGCTGTGGCAAGAAAACCTGACGGCCGGGCGCGGTTGGATCGCGCTGGCGCTGGTGGTGTTCGCGACGTGGCGTCCGGGACGCACCGTGTTGGGCGCGCTGCTCTTCGGGGTGGTGATGGCGCTGCAATTTCAGGCGCAGGCTATGGGTATTCGCATTCCGTCGCAGGCGCTCGCGAGTCTGCCGTACGTGGCGACCATCGTCGTGCTGGTGATCATTTCACGCAATCGTCAGACCATTCGCCTGAATGCCCCGGCGTCGCTGGGCAAACCGTTTTTTGCTGGTTCTTGAAGTCAATCAATCAATCGATACCGAGGAGAAAATCGATGCGACGTAAAGTCCTGATCACGATGGCGAGCCTGGCGGCCGCCATGCTGGTTTCGGCCTGCGGCAAGCAGGATAACAACACGGCCAGCGCACCGGCCGCCGCATCCGACGCGCAGGCCGCTTCGGCCGCCCCGGCAGGCAAGGGCCCGGTCGGTGTGGCGTTTGTCTACATCGGCAACCCGGGCGACGCCGGCTGGACGTTCGCGCACGAGCAAGGCGCGAAGGCCGTCGAAGCCAAGTATGGCGACAAGGTGAGCGTGACCCGCGTCGAGAACGTGCCGGAAGGCGCCGACTCGGAGCGCGTGTTCCGCGATCTGGCCAGCAAGGGCAACAAGCTGATTTTCGGCACGTCGTTCGGTTACATGGACTCGATGGTCAAGACGGCCGCCGATTTCCCGGACGTGACGTTCGAACACGCCACGGGCTTCAAGACGGCACCGAACCTCGGCACGTACGACGTGCGCACGTATGAAGGCGCGCATCTGGCCGGTGTGGTCGGTGGCCGCGTGACCAAGACGAACGTGATCGGGTACGTGGCCTCGGTGCCGATTCCGGAAGTGATCCGCAATATCGACGCGTTCACGATCGCCGCCCGCGAAGCCAACCCGAAGGTGAAGGTCAAGGTCGTGTGGATCAACAGCTGGTTTGATCCGGGCAAGGAACGTCAGGCCGCTGAGTCGCTGGTCGGGCAGGGCGCCGACGTGCTGATGCAGAACGTGGACTCGGCCGTCGTCATGCAAGTGGCCGAAGAGAAGAAGATTCACGCCTTCGGCTGGGATTCGGACATGAGCAAGTTCGGCCCGAATGCGCATCTGGCCTCGGCCGCCATCGACTGGAGCAAGTACTACATCCGCACGGTCGACGAAGTGATGCAGGGTTCGTGGAAGAACACCCCGGTCTGGGGCGGCATCAAGGAAGACGAAATCAACCTCGTCGCCATCAACGACAAGGCCGTGCCGGAAGCCGTGCGTAAGGCCGTGACCGAGCGTCACGACGCCATTCGCGACGGCAAGTACGACCCGTTCACCGGCCCGCTCAAGGGGCAGGACGGCAAGGAAATCGTGCCGGCCGGCAAAACGCTCAACGACGACGAGAAGCACCAGATCAACTGGTTCGTGGAAGGCGTCGAGGGCACGCTGCCGAAGCAATAACGCCATTACCATCGTTGGATGGTGAAGTGGCTGGCCCGGCAGGTGCTGCGGGCAGAGAAACCGCCGGTGACCCCGGCGGTTTTTTCTTTGGGGCGATTCACAGGTTCCTCATTCGCCATGTGACGGCGAGAGACACGCATCGGTGTTAAAATGTCAGGTTTCGTGGCGCAAATTCGTGCCGCCGCACCTCATCTTCCGGATACCGCCAGTGCTGTCTACCGCCAATATCACCATGCAATTCGGCGCCAAGCCGCTCTTCGAGAACATCTCCGTCAAATTTGGCGGGGGCAACCGTTACGGCCTGATCGGCGCGAACGGCTGCGGCAAGTCCACGTTCATGAAGATCCTCGGCGACGACCTGGAGCCGAGTGGCGGGAACGTCATGCTCGAACCGAACGTGCGCCTCGGTAAGCTCAAGCAGGATCAGTTCGCTTACGAAGACATGCGCGTGCTCGACGTCGTGCTGATGGGCCACACGGAAATGTGGGCCGCCATGAGCGAGCGCGACGCCATTTACGCGAACCCGGAAGCGACCGACGACGATTACATGCACGCGGCCGAACTCGAAGCGAAGTTCGCCGAGTACGACGGCTACACGGCCGAAGCGCGTGCCGGTGAGCTGCTGCTGGGCGTGGGCATTCCGACGGATCAGCATCAGGGCCCGATGAGCAACGTCGCGCCGGGCTGGAAGCTGCGTGTGCTGCTGGCACAGGCACTGTTCTCGAACCCGGACGTGCTGCTGCTCGACGAACCGACCAACAACCTGGACATCAACACGATCCGCTGGCTGGAAGATGTGCTCAACGAGCGCAACTCCACCATGATCATCATTTCGCACGATCGCCACTTCTTGAACGCCGTTTGCACGCACATGGCCGACATGGACTACGGCACGCTGACGGTCTACCCGGGCAACTACGACGACTACATGCTGGCGTCGGCGCAGGCTCGCGAGCGTCAGATGGCGGCGAACTCGAAGGCCAAGGAGCGTATCTCCGACCTGCAAGACTTCGTGCGCCGCTTCTCGGCGAACAAGTCGAAAGCGCGTCAGGCAACCAGCCGTCTCAAGCAGATCGACAAGATCAAGGTGGAAGACGTCAAGCCGTCGTCGCGTCAGAACCCGTTCATCCGTTTTGAATACGAGAAGAAGCTGCACAACCTCGCATTCGAATTCGAGGGCATCGGCAAGTCGTACGAGCGTCCGATCTTCAAGAACTACACCGGTGCAGTGCGCGCCGGCGAGCGTGTGGCCATCATCGGTGAGAACGGTGCCGGTAAGACGACGCTGCTGCGCAGCCTGATGGCCGACCTGCCGGTCGATGCAGGTAACGTGAAGTGGGCCGAGAACGCCAACATCGGTTACATGCCGCAAGACACGTCGGAAGCGTTCCCGCAGGACCTGAACCTGACCGACTGGATGACGCAGTGGGGCAAGGAAGGCGACGACGATCAGGTGATTCGTGGCTCGCTGGGCCGTCTGCTGTTCGGTGGCGACGACGTGCGCAAGTCGGTGCGTGTGCTCTCCGGTGGTGAGAAGGGCCGCATGATCTGGGGCAAGCTGATGCTGGGCCGCCACAACGTGCTGATGATGGATGAGCCGACCAACCACATGGACATGGAGTCGATCGAATCGCTCCAGATCGCGCTCGACAAGTATCCGGGCACGCTGGTGTTCGTCTCGCATGATCGCGAATTTGTCTCGGGTCTGGCAACGCGCGTCATCGAAGTGAAGAGCGACGGCACGCTGGTCGATTACGCCGGTACCTACGACGAGTATCTGGCCAGCCAAGGCGTGGAGATCTGACGTAACGCGCTGATGTAGCGTGCTGACGTAGCGCGCTAACCTAACGCATCGTTAGATTCACAACGACAAACAGGGCGCTTGCATTGCAGGCGCCCTGTTTGCGTTTACCGCCGCGCGACTACAATTGACGTTTGTTGTCACGCTGCGAGCAGGAGACCTCACATGATCACTCAGGACAAGTTTTTCATCGACGGCCAGTGGGTCGCACCGATCGGCACCGGCACGCTGGACGTCTTTCATTCGGCCGACGGCAAGCTGATGGGCCGCATTCCGGAGGGCGTTGCCGCCGACACGGAAGCCGCCGTTGCCGCTGCGGTCAAGGCGCGCGACACGTGGGCCGCCACGCCGCCGGCCAAGCGCGCCGAGTATCTTCGCAAGATCGCCGACGGTCTCGAGGCGCGCGCAGAGGAACTCGCGCAGGTGATCACCGGCGAGACCGGCATGCCGATTCGCGTGTCGCGTGCGGTACAGGTCGCGGCGCCCGTTCAGCACTGGCGCCATTACGCCGAACTCGCGCAGACCTTCGTCTTCGAGGCGCAGGTCGGTAACTCGCTGGTGGTGCGCGAGCCGGTCGGTGTGGTCGGTGCCATCACGCCATGGAACTACCCGCTCAATCAGATCACCGTGAAAGTCGCGCCGGCACTCGCCGCCGGTTGCACGGTGGTGCTCAAGCCGTCGGAGATCGCGCCGTTCGACGCGTTCATCCTCGCCGAAGTCATCGAGCAGGCCGGATTGCCGGCGGGCGTATTCAATCTCGTGACGGGGCTGGGACCGGTCGCCGGCGAAGTGCTGGCACGGCATCCCGACGTGGACATGGTGTCCTTCACGGGCTCGACCCGCGCAGGCAAACGTGTTTCGGAAGTGGCCTCGCAAACGGTCAAGCGGGTGGCGCTTGAGCTGGGTGGCAAGTCGGCGTCCATCGTGCTCGACGATGCCGACCTCGCGGCCGCGGTGAAGGGCACGCTCAACGCCTGCTACCTGAACTCGGGGCAGACGTGCGCGGCGCACACGCGCTTGCTCGTCCCGGCGACGCGCTACGACGAAGTCAAGGCACTCGCCAAGGAATCGGTTGCGCGTTTCACGCTGGGCGATCCGCGCGAAGACGCAACGCGGCTCGGGCCGCTGGCGTCGGCGGCACAGCGGGAGCGCGTGCAGTCGTACATTCGCAAGGGGCTGGCGGAAGGCGCCGAGTTGATCGCCGGTGGCGACGCCGTACCGGAAGGCTTCGAGTCGGGCTTCTTCGTGCAGGCCACCGTGCTCGGCCGCGTTACACCGGACAGCACGCTCGCGCAGGAGGAAATCTTCGGCCCGGTGCTCACGATCATCACGTATCAGGACGAGGCCGATGCAGTGCGCATCGCCAACGACTCGATTTACGGACTGGCAGGGGGTGTGTGGTCAGGCGATGAGGCACGTGCGGCGCGCGTGGCGCGTCGAATCCGCACGGGGCAGGTGAGCATCAACGGCGGGGAGTTCAACGTGGCCGCGCCGTTTGGCGGCTTCAAGCAATCGGGGAACGGTCGCGAGAACGGCGTTTATGGATTCGAAGAATTCCTCGAATATAAATCGCTGCAATTCAAGGCGACGGCGTCGAAGTCGTAGTCCCGTCGTCGCAAAAGCGCATCGCCGTGCCTTCTCGGGTGATGCGTTCCCAGATGACGCGTTTCTCGTCTTCGTTGAAGAACACCCAGTTCGACACTTCGTAAGCGGTGCGGCCGCACCCTTTGCAGACCTCGTCGAACAGGGTGGAGCAAATGCCAATGCAGGGGCTGTCGGGACGGTCGTGCAGTTCGGACATGTCGGAGAAATTCAGGAAGGTGGGACAGGCGTCATTATCGCATCGGCGACGCCGCCCATCACGGATTGATTACACACAGGCGTCCGCCGGATGCCACGGCAGACTCGGGAGACTCTCACATGCTGCGGAGTTGGCAACTTTTTGCACTCGGTTCGGCGTTTTTCGCTGCACTCACGGCGATTTTCGGCAAGCTCGGGGTGGCGCAGGTCAATTCGAACATGGCCACGCTGATTCGCACGGTGATCATCTTCGCCGTGACGCTGGCCATCGTCGGCATGCGCGGCGAGTGGCAGCGCCCCACTAGCCTGACGGCGAACACGTGGCTGTTTCTGGTGCTGTCCGGGGTGGCGACGGGGCTGTCGTGGCTGTGTTACTTCCGGGCGCTGCAACTCGGCCCCGTCTCGGGCGTGGCGCCCCTCGACAAGCTCAGCGTGGCGATGGCGATGCTGATCGGCTGGGTCGTCCTCGGCGAGCCGTTCTCGCTCAAGGAGGCGCTCGGCGGCGCGTTGATCGTCGCCGGCGCGCTGGTCCTGGTGCTGTAAGTTGGCTTACCAGCGGAACACGCTGTAGCCGATACGCACCTGCGATGGCGAATGCCGGTTGTAATCGAGCAGGTCTTCGCCGTAGCCGGTGAAGTACCCGATCCAGATATAGCCGCCGGCGCCCGAAATCAGCTTGCCGAGCGGGTAGGTCACCTGCACATCCACGCTGCCGTAGTTACGCTTCATGCCCTTGCGCAGCGTGGCGCCGACCTGCCAGCCGTTCGGCTTGCCCCACAGCACCAGTAAGTCCATATAGCCGCGATAGTTCTGGATATCGGGGTTGTCGGCCTTCTCGACATACGCATAGAGCTTGGGCGCCACCGTCCAGTGGTACTCCGCCGGATCGCCGAACGTGAAGATCGGTTTGACGAAGACCGTGTTGATGCTGCGCGAGTCGGGACCGGCCTTGCCGTTCGACTCGTGTTCGACACCGGCCGCCACGCCAAGCGACGAGAACCAGCCCGCGCGAACCCCCGTATCCGGGATGTAATAGAACAGGCTCGGCCGGTAGTTCGAATCGCGGAACGGCGCTGATTCCGCCTCCAGATCCCAGATCGACAACTGCGTGTAACCGAAGTACAGGTTGTCGAGGAATGATTTGGACGACGGATTATCCGGTTTGAGAATGTGGAACTTGAAGCTCAACTGGAAGCGCGCGTTAGCGTCGCCATTCTTACCAAACGCGATGTACATCGGCTCGTGCGACGAGATACGCGCGAACTCGGTATCGGCCGTCGGTGCAACGGCGTCGGCGGTGGCGCTGGCCGGGGCCGTCGACGTGCCGGGTGTGCCGGGCGCGGCGGTCGCATTCGCGGCACTGGCGGCGTCGGCAGCAGCAGCGACAGAAGCGCTACCCGTACCTGCCGCAGCCGCAGCGACGGCAGCGCCACTCGCAACCGCCGGCGCGGCGGCCACCATCGGCTCGGCGGGGGCAGCGCGATCGAGCACGATGGTCGTAATCGAGGCGTCCCAGTCCACCGGTTCAAGGCGCACCGTACCGCGCAATTCCTTGGGTAATTCAGCCGCGTAGGCGATGCGCCGGAACTGACCGTTCGAGAGCGTGACCTTTGCGGGCACGACGGCGGCGCGCTTCAGATGCAGCAGCGTCGGCTTGAAATCGTCGTTGGAAATACGCACGACGATTTCGTCGGGCAGCTTGACGGTCTTACGGCCCGGCGCGTCTTGCGTCACGAGCAGCGTCAGTTGCAGAGGGGCGCCGCCGGTGAGCGCGCGCGGCGGTTGCAGCAGCGACAGATCGGCGTGTGCGGCGTTGCTGAACGCGAAACAGAGGGCGGCGCCGAGTTGCATGGCGCGCAGCGGCCATGGCGCGAGCGCGGCGAGCGTAGTGGATGTGGCGAACGTGGCGAGATTCGTCTTGGGCATCGGTCCGGTCTGGGTTGTCGACCCCGGGCCGGCAAGCCCGAAGTCAGTTACGAGCCGCCGCCGGTGAGCACCCGGAGGTCGGACTCGCGTGCGCAGCGATCGCGCCCGCGAGATTTGGCAAGATACAGTGCGGCGTCGGCACGTTGCAGCCAGGCATTGTCGTCATCGCCTGCGTGCCACTGTGCGACCCCGGCGCTGATCGTGAACTGAAGTGCGCGTCCATCGACATTGATACGCGCCGCGCGAACCGCTTCGCGCAAGCGCTCGGCAGCATCGAAGGCACGGGCTTCGGTGGCGCCACTCAGGATAATAGCGAATTCTTCGCCCCCCAAACGACCGCAGATGTCATCTTCGCGTAACGAATCGTGACAAAGCCGCACGAACGTGGCCAGCACGGTGTCGCCGAGCGCATGTCCCCACGTGTCGTTGATCTGCTTGAAGTGATCGAGATCGACAAGGACGATGCACGCCGGCACGCCCGTGGTATTGGCCTGATTGACTTCGCTGCGCAGGCGTTTCAGGAAGTGTCCGCGCGAAAGGCTGCCGGTGAGGGCGTCGTACTTCACCTCGTGTTCCAGCGCGGCGTTCTTGGCTAGTGTGTCGGACAACTGAAGTTTGCCGCGTCGCAGGTGGCGAATCAGTAGAACGAGAGCGCCTGCGGAGCTCAACATCAGGCCGAACATCAGCACGGTGTAGCGCTGGCGCTCGATGAACAGGCTGCGCAGCGTCGGCACCTCGCTCATCGTGTAGATCACCAGCTCGCTGTCCATCGACGTGGCGGATTCGAGCAAATAGGGCTGATTGTCCGGGCGCACGCGCACCAGATCGGCGGCATCGGGATCGTGATGCGCCTGCGGTTCCCCACGGGTGCCGGGCAGCAGAAACGGTGGCGTGCCGGGCGCCGGGTCGTAGTCCTCGATGGGCACGACCGTGAAATCATCCTGCTGATAAAGATGGCGGCGCTCGGCCGGCGTCATCTTGAACACCGGTGCGCCGGGCACCGCCAGCCCGGTGAAGGTCGGGTCGTTGGCGAGCACGATCACGCCGTTGACGTCGGTGACGAACGACGCCCCCGTATCGACCCAGTGCGACAGCCGGCGCAACCCGAGCTTGACCACCATCACGCCGACGAGGCGGCCGTCCTGATAGACGGGGGCGGTGAAGTAGATGCCGGGCAGTCGCGTCTTGCGCCCAATTACATACTGCTGGCCCGCCGTGCCGAGCACAGCGGCCTGAAAGTAGCCCCGGTCGCCGTAGTTGTCGCCGACGAGCGGGTTGGGGCCCTTGGCATCGCTCGACGCAATCGTGACGCCGTCGGGGGTGCCGAGCCAGACGAGATCGGCGCCGAAATACAACTGCGCGGCGCGCAGCAGTTCGTTCACGGGCTTGAGGGCGGCATTGGCGAGCAGCTTTTCTCGCGCCATTTCATGGGGCAGTTCGGTCAGCGGGTGATCGGCGATGTCGGCAGCCGCGCGCTGAATCTGCGAGATCTGCGCGAGCACCTGCGGGATGCCGCGAATGAGGATCAGATCCTGATTGACCGTATGCACGGTGCCGCGCGCGAGCCGGGTGGCGACGCTGCGTTCCTCGGCCAGCAGGCGCGCCGAGCGGTTCGCCACCAGTTGATCGGCGGCGAAGCGCGCCAGGCCCCATGCGGCAAACACGCACAGGAGCATGACGACGCCGCGAACGAGGACAGGCGTGGCGCGGCGCGAAAAGAGGGTGTTGAAGGAGTTGAGCAACGGCAAAAACGATTACAGACGTCCGTGCCAGTCTCGGATGAACGTCTCGATGTGGCCGGGTGGCAAGGGTCGAGTGCAATGATAACCCTGCCATGCGTGGCAGCCGAGTTGCGCAAGCGCATCGCGTTGTGCGCTCGTCTCAACGCCTTCGGCCACTGTCTCGATTTCAAGTTTGCGGGCGATGGCGATAATGGCGCGAATCAACTCGGTGTCGTAGCCGCCGAGCAATACGCCCGCCACGAACTGATAGTCGATCTTGACGGTGCCGAACGGCCAGCGCTTCAGACGCACGAAGCTGGAATAGCCCGTGCCGAAGTCGTCGAGCGACAGGCGCACGCCCATCGCTACGAGTTCGTTCATGAGGGTGGCCGCCTCGTCCAGATGCGAAATCAGCGACGATTCCGTGATTTCGATTTCCAGCTTATCGGGCGGTACGCGGTGATGCTTGAGCGCATAGCGCACGGTCTCGAGCGTTTGCACGCGCATCTGCTGGGCCGAGAGATTCACGGCCACGCGTGGATATTCCTCGCCGTCGGTCTGCCACTGGTCGAGCTGGCGGCAGGCTTCGTGCAATGTCCACTCGCCGATCGGGCCGATCACGTCGCAACGCTCGGCGGCCGGGATGAATTCGCCCGGCATGATCAGTTCGTCGTCGCGCTGCCAGCGAATCAGCGCTTCGAGACCGGTCAGCCGGTGTGTGCGCATGTCGATTTGCGGCTGGTAGTGCAGGCGGAATTCCGAGCCCGAGAGCGCGCGGCCAATGGCGCTGCGCCAGTAGTGCTCGTTGCCGGCGTCGTCCGGCGGCGTGACACCCTCGGTCGGTGCGCTGGGCGCATCGGTGACGAGAAAGCGTGCTGCGCTCTCGCGAATGGCCAGATCGGCAACTTCGGACGTATGTTCGAGCAGCGTGGCGGGCCACACCGGCACCTGCGGCAGGTGCGTGATACCGGCGGACAGAATCGGGTAGAGCAGGCCGTTGCCGCACGGCACCGGCGATTCGCCGGCACGGATAAAACGGCGGGTGATCTGCACGGCGGCTTCGCGGCTGCCGAGGTCGCGCAGCAGCACGGCAATCTGTTGCTCCGAGACGCGCCCGATCAGGTCGCGCCGCCGAATGCGCGAGCCGATGCGGAATGCCACCGTGGCGAGCAGATCGGCATCGGAAATGGCTTGCTGATTGGTGGCTGTGCGCTGACCACGGCCGACGTGCAGCACCACGAGGGCGCTGTGACTGCCGGGCGGGCTGGGCGTGCGTAGCTCAAGGCTGAGGGCGCGCAGCAGCCGCTGGCGATCCAGCAACAGATCGGCCAGTACGACTTGCCGGCGCAGCGCGTTGGTATCGTTCATCTCGGCAGGCAGGCTGACGTCGCCCGTAGGGTTGAACGTGGGTCATTCTCGCGTGTCAGGCCGGCGAACCGGTGAAGCCCACGCGTCGAACAGGTCGTGCCGCCAGGAAACCCTTGAATCATGTTCTGCATAAGACGCGTAAATGTGTCGGCCGGTAACAGGCGATGCACTGGCAGCCCCATGCGAGGCACCCCCGTTTGACGGCAGACCGCGCGCAAGGCGTGGCCCGACAAGAAGCTCGTGCCCGGTCGCGAAAACCGGGTCCTTTGACCTTTAACGGCACCCGACTTTAAAAATTAAGTCCGGGTTTCACCTATGGCCCGGGCGACTGGGTTGCGCCAGCCACTCGCGTCCACGCAACATGTAATCCCAGTACACCTTGGGCAGCACGTATTTCTTTAATACCCATGCAAAACGATTGGCATGCGTGCCGTCGATCGGGAATGTCGGCAGCAGCTTGCCGCCGTAACCGAACTCGGCGAGCACGATCTTGCCGTGCTCGACCGTGAGCGGGCAGGCGCCGTAACCGTCGTAGTGCAGCGGCAACGGGCGGCCATCCATCGCGGCGAGCAGGTTCTCCGCCACGACGACGGCCTGCTTGCGGGCCGCGGCGGCGGTCTTGGCATTGGGCGCCGAGATGGCATCGCCTAGGCCGAAGACGTTGGCAAAGCGCGGGTGACGCAGCGTCGCATGGTCGACTTCGCACCAGCCAGCCGCATCGGCCAGCGGGCTCGCACGCAGCACGTCGGGTGCGCTTTGCGGCGGCACCACATGCAGCAGATCGAACGGCTTGTCGATGAATTGCGACTGGCCGTCCGCATCGAAAATTTCGAAACGCGCGACACGGCGTTCGCCATCCACGGCACGCAGATGCGAGAGGTGATTGAGCGAGATGTTGTAGCGCTTCACGTACTCCATGAGCGCGGGAATGTAATCCTTGACGCCGAAGAGGGCGGGCGCCACCAGATGGAATTCGATCTTGGTCTTGTCGAGCAAGCCACGCGAGCGCCACGTGTCCGCCGACAGATACATTGCCTTTTGCGGGGCGCCGGCGCATTTGATCGGCATCGGCGGCTGCGTGAACAGGGCATTGCCGCCGGAGAACTGATTGACCAGCGACCACGTGTAAGGCGCGAGATCGAACCGGTAGTTCGACGTGACCCCGTTGCGGCCCAGCGTTTCGGTCAGCCCGTCGATGGCTTCCCAGTTCAGTTGCAGGCCCGGCGCGACGATCAGGTAGCGATAGCTGAGGCGGCGGCCATCGGAGAGCAAGACTTGTTGGTGTTCCGGCGCGAAAGCGGTGACGGCGGCCTGAATCCAGTTCACGCCTTCGGGGATGACGCTCGCCATCGGGCGCGCCGTGCGTGCCGGGTCGAACTCGCCGGCGCCAACGAGCGTCCACGCGGGCTGGTAGTAATGCGTGTCGGCCGGATCGACGATCGTGATCGAGAGCGACGGGCGGCGGCGGCGCAGGCTTGCGGCGACAGAAATGCCTGCTGCACCGGCCCCCATGATGACGATGTCGGCGCTGTGCTCCGTCGCAGGAGTGGGCGTAGCGGATACGTCGCTGGACATAAGGTCTCCGACAAATGGGAAAAATTGAGACGGATTACGACATATCGACACGCTTTTAAAAGCCGCGAGCGAACGTCATTAAAAGGGAATGTAAGGCAACCCGCATGAAACGTGCCGGGACATTGTATAGAAAACATGCGGTTTTGCCCGTGTTTCGGCTTGCAAACCCACGATTCATCACAATCATCGCGGCGTTCAACGTAATGCGTGGTCAGAAATGCGTCGGCGCGGCGACGGCAAGGCGTGCCAAATGAAAGGGGAAAGGGAAGACGGCGGGCAGGGGGCTACAACGGGGCTACGGGGTTACGAGGGACACCCGGCGTACGCAGGGTGTCTCGTGAATGCGACAACGAGGCTCACGCGTGCTGATGATCGTGCTCGCATGCCACCGCAATGGGATCGGTGTCGTTATGACAGGCACACGCTTCGCCGTGCGCGCCTTGCATCAGCGCTCGCAGAATGCCGCAGTCGCTGGTGTCGTGGCGGCTCTGGCACTGCGCCTGCAAGTGCAGCAGTTGTTGCTCCAGCGACTGCAATTCATGAATGCGGGCGTGCACGCGCGTCAGATGCGCTTCGATCAGTTGATTGGCGTCCTCGCAGGTCACGGTCGTGTCGTGCGCCAGTTCGCCCAACCGCTTGGCGTCGGCCAGTGGCATATCGAGTGAGCGGCAGTGACGGATGAAGCGCAGGGCTTCGAGATGTTCCGTGCCATAGGTGCGATACCCCCCGTCGGTACGCGGCGGGGCGGCCAGCAACCCGGCCCGCTCGTAATAGCGGATGGTTTCGACGTCGGTTTCGGCCGCACGCGCCAGTTCACCGATTTTCATGCTTGACTCCGTAGTGACTACAGGGTTTTGAATGGAGAGTAACACGAATCATGAAACCAGGAGTGAACATGCCCAATCCCTCGGATCAGGCCCGCCGGGCCGCCCCGGAGGCGGTGTGTGACCACGCGCACGGCCCGCAGGACAAGAAGACGCACGATCATCACGATCATGGCCACGGCCATGCTCACGACCACGACCATGCACATGCTCATGGGCAGGCGCACGATCATGGCGCTCAGGCCCGTCGTGAAGGGCACGGCCACGACCACGACCACGAACACGAACACGACCACGCGCATGAGCACAGCCACGACGCTGCGTCGGGTGGTCATTCGCACGATCACAGCCATGCGCATGACGCGGTGGCGTGCTGTGGCGATCCGGCGAGCCTGACACCGCCGGCCGTGGCCCCGGCAACCGGCGCCCCGCAGGCCCGTTTTCGCATCGATCAGATGGATTGCCCGACTGAAGAGCGCCTCATCCGCGACCAGTTGGAACGCCAGCCGGGCGTCGACACGCTGTATTTCAACCTGCTCAAGCGCGAACTGACCGTCGTATTCGGCGCGAAGACGTCGGAAGCGGATGTCACGCGTCACAGCGACGTGGTGGCTGCCACGTTACGCAAGTTGGGTATGACGCCGGTGCCGCTGACCGACGATGTGGCCAACGTCGCGCCGCCGCCTGCGAGCGGCAAGGGCGATGTCGCGCGACTGGTGGCCGGCGGTGTGCTGGCCGCCGCGAGCGAAGCGGCCGTCTGGTCGGGCGTGCCCGAGCATAGCCCGTGGGTCGGTGCCATCGTGTTGGCGGCGATTGCGTTGTGCGGCCTGCCGACGCTCAAGAAGGGCTGGATTGCGCTGCGCCATTTCACGATGAACATCCACTTTCTGATGTCGCTCGCCGTGATCGGCGCGCTTGCCATCGGTCAGTGGCCGGAGGCGGCAATGGTCATCGTGCTGTTCGCCATCTCGGAGAAGCTCGAAGCCGCGTCGCTCACCCGCGCGCGGCGTGCGGTCGAAGCGCTCATGCGTCTGGCCCCCGATCAGGCATCGGTGGAACAACCCGACGGCAGCTGGGCCGACCAGCCGGTGGCCGGATTGACCGTGGGCATGCGGGTGCGGGCCCGTCCGGGTGAGCGTGTCGCCATCGACGGCGTGATCGAGCAGGGCAGTTCGGCCCTCAATCAAGCGTCGATTACCGGCGAGAGCGTGCCTGTCGACAAGACCGTGGGCGACGAAGTCTTCGCGGGCAGCATCAACGAAAGTGGCCTGATCGTCTACCGCACGAGCGTCGCACCGGGCGACACCACACTGGCGCGTATCGTGCGCATCGTGGAGACGGCGCAGCAGCAGCGTTCGCCGACGCAGCGCTTCGTCGACAAGTTCTCGCGCATTTACACGCCGGTGGTGGTGCTCTGCGCCCTGCTGGTCGCGATCGTGCCGCCGCTGGCCTTTGGTCTTGCATGGACGCCGTGGATCTACAAGGCACTCGTGATGCTGGTGATTGCTTGCCCTTGCGCGTTGGTGATCTCGACACCGGTGACGGTGGTCAGCGGTCTGACGGCGGCGGCGCGTGCCGGCATTCTGATCAAGGGCGGCGCGTTTCTGGAGAGCGGCCGGTTGATTCGGGCGGTGGCGCTCGACAAGACAGGCACGCTCACACGCGGCGAACCGCACCTGACCGATGTGGTACCGCTGGGTGATTCGCCGGAAGCCTCGGAAGCTTCGGAGTCGTCACGCAATGAAGTGCTCACGCTCGCGGCGGCGCTCGATGCACAGACGACGCACCCGATTGCCCGCGCCGTGGTCGATGGCTATCAGGCGGCCAACCTTGGTCCGTTGCCTGCGGTGACTGACTTCGAAGCCCTGCCGGGCATGGGCGTGAAAGGCCGTATCGGGCAGACGCTGTATTACTTGGGCAACCATCGCCTTATCGAGTCGCTGGGTGTTTGCAATGCGCGTGTCGAAGCCGAATTGACCCGGCTGGAAGCGCAGGCCCGCACGGCGATCGTGTTGGCGAGCGAAACGCAGGCGCTGGCGGTACTGGCCGTTGCCGACACTTTGCGCGAAGAAAGCCGCGAGGCGTTGGTGCGGTTGACGCAGATGGGGATCCGGACGGTGATGCTGACGGGCGACAATCGCGCGACGGCACAAGTGATCGGCGAGCAGGCCGGGGTCAGTGACGTGCGGGCCGAAATGCTGCCGGAAGACAAGTGGCAGGCGATCACGCAACTGCGCGCCGAGTTCGGTCACGTCGGCATGGTCGGCGACGGTATCAACGACGCCCCGGCGCTGGCGGCGGCCGATGTGGGCTTCGCCATGGGGCTCACCGGCACCGATAGCGCGCTGGAGACGGCCGACGTCACGCTGATGGACGACGATCTGCGCAAGTTGCCGGCGTTTCTGGCCCTTTCGCGGCGCGCAGCGACGGTCCTCAAGCAGAACATCGCGATGGCACTCGGCATCAAGGCCGTGTTCTTCGCCTTGGCCGTGGTGGGTGCCGCGTCGCTGTGGATGGCCGTCTTTGCCGACGTGGGCGCGAGCCTGCTGGTGATTGCCAACGGCATGCGCCTGCTGCGTACGCGTACGGTCTGAGGGCTCGGGATCGCGGTATCGACCCGGCACTGGCACCGGCACGGCGGCAAAGGTACGCGGAATTAGAGGGTGTTTGACGACGCTGACGGCAATCCCGTCAGCGTTTTTCGTTCAGCGATCAGCGTTTGCGAATGCCGCGATCGAGCGTCGCCGCATCGGGCAACCGGCAAAGCACGTGGGCCGCACGGCTCGTGGCGTTCACGATAAACGTGTCAAGGCGTCCGGTGAGCACGTCGCGCTGGGCTTGCGAGAGCGGCATCGTCTCGCAGAACTGCTGCGCGACCACGGCGTCGTTGAGTTGGCCAAGCAGGTTCTGCGCGGCGCGCAGCGTGTCCTGATAGGGCGTGCGCATTGCCTTGCGCAGCCACGGCGTCAGTGCTTCGGCGCTGTAGCGGGCCTTTTTGATGCGCACGCGCAACGCGTGCAACTGATCGGTATCGAGCATCGCCAACTGGCGACAATCCGGAAATAACGCAACGTAGCGCTCACGAATCACGTCGCGTGCGTGCTTTGCCACGGCGCGGGGCTGCTTGCCGGGCGTGCGCGACGCGCGCCGCAACGCTCTGGCGGCGCGCACATCCGTGCCGCCATGCTCGTCGACGCCGAACGCGCGCTGCAACGTGCGGTGCAATGCCACCTGACGCTCGCTCAGCAGCGCCTCGTCGGCCTGACTGTGGGCGTCGCTGCGCAGCTTCGCCACGTAGACGTCGACCGAGCCCCAGTCGAGGTCGGGGTGTTCGGTACGCAGCGCCGGCAATGTCGTGCCGCTCAGCACGTCGGCATCGCGCGCCGGTCCCATGGCGTGGCTCAACCAGTGCAATTCCCGTTTGAGCTTGCGGTGCCAGCGAGGCTTCAGCCACGGCGAGAACACGTCGACGAGTGCACGCAGACGGCGGGTGGCGATACGCAGGTGGTGAATGGCTTCGGGCGCGATGACGTCGGCGCCGTCGTGCGTGGCGGAGAGCGCCGGCCATTGCGCAATCGATTCGGCCGCCATGCTGACGACCAAATGGGATGCCGGCATCCGGCGCATCTGTCCGATATCGGGCGGTTTGCCGACGTTGGCATCAGGTTGCGCAGAAAGCGAGGAAGGCTTGGGGGTGGCGGCGCTGGCCGCAGACGTCTCGCGTGTCATGTCACGCACCATAGCATAGGTGGGCGCACGTTGAGCGTCGGAAAAACGGTTGCGGAGGGTGATGCAGAGAGTGGCTAGGCGGTGCTAGCGGGGACTACCGCGGGCGCCCGGTTCCCGAAGTGATTCGGCGCAGGACACCCGCGAGGCGCGCAGCTCACATCAGTCGTGGTCCTCGCGAGAGGGTGACGTGAGACGTATCTCCTTGCTACGAACCGGAGGCCGGCAGCGCAGGCAAAAAAAGATAGGCCGGCACGGAGGCCGGCCTGCGCGCAACTGGTTTTACTTCTTGTTCACGGCGTCCTTGAACGCCTTACCAGCCGTGAACTTCACGGTCTTGGCAGCCGGGATCTTGATCGCTTCGCCGGTCTTCGGGTTGCGGCCGGTACGCGCAGCGCGCTTGCCCGAACCGAACGAGCCGAAGCCGATCAACTGAACCGCGTCACCCTTTGCGACTGCCTTCTTGACGGTCTCGAGCAGAGCGTCGATGGTTTCGCCGGTTTGAGCCTTGCTTGCACCCGTAACACCAGCGACGGCGTCGATCAGTTCCTGTTTGTTCATGTGTGTTTCCCTTGAGAGGTGGTGAATACCGGCGACAACTCTAACACTTTCGCCATTTGACGAGTGTCGGTGTTGTATCCGCGCCATAAGGCACGCGGCGCGCGCCAGAATGTCGTCTTCCCGGAACATCGAAAAAACCCGATCCGAAGATCGCGCCTCGTGATGATTCGAGAGGACGCCGGCACTTGCCGGGCAGCCGCATTATAGAGCCTTCGGCGGCCTGTGGGCCAGTCCTGGCAACGGTTTGCGGCGATTTTGTTGTGCAATGCCGCGTACTTTCTCGTTCTTGATGGTAAAACCCCGGTAACTGCGGTCATCTGCGGGCTTAGCGTCGCGCAATCCCTTGCTGGGCGGGCTTTGGGGGTTTCCCTAGCGTTGAAGGGGTTGCGCAGACGGGCGACTTTTGGTTGGCATTGCCGCACTTCTGTACGCGTTCTGCCGGGTTGTCATGTCAATGTCATTTTCGGCGCCTAGCGTTGCGCCGCCTGCTTTCATCCTTGCTGCGATCCCAGCTTTCATCTCCTTGGGCCGTTCGCTTCGTCTCTGGCGCCATGGGCGGCGCCCACGCGCCGGACGCTGCGACCTACACTTGAACACGTGATGTCATGCGCTTGCGCGCTCATCAAGGATTCGCCTTCATGTTGCTTTGCCAGATTACCGATCTCCACGTCAGCCGCCCGGGCGCGCTCGCTTGTGAGCGTGTCGATACGGCGCGCGCACTGCGCCACGCCATTGCCACGATCAACCGGTGGTCCCCGCGCCCCGACGCCGTGATTGCCACCGGCGATCTCGTCGATACGCCACATCCATCGGAATACGAAGTATTGCGCGAGTGTCTCGCCGAACTGGAAATTCCGCTGTATCTCGTCGTCGGCAACCACGACCATCGTGCCGCGTTGCGCGCCACGTTCCCCGAGCATGCGTATCTCCATGGCGGCCGCCAACACGAACACCAACGCGAACACCAAAGCGACACGCAAGATACCGGTCAAGCGGGCGACGACTTCGTCCAATACCGCGTCGATCTGGGCCCCGTGACCGTGCTGGCCCTCGACACGCAATCGCCGCCGAATGCAGGCGGTCATTTGTGCGAAGCACGACTCGCTTGGCTCGACGCGCAGTTGCAGGCGTGCGCCGGGCGTCCGACGATCATTGCGATGCATCATCCGCCGTTCGATACCGGCATCGAGTTCATGGACGGCCTCGGTCTCTCGGCGCAAGGGCGCGAGGGCTTTGCGGCCGTCGTGTCACGGTACCGTCACATCGAGCGCGTGATCTGCGGTCATCTGCATCGCAGCATTCACGCAGGGGTGCCGGGCGCCCCGGGTGTCATGGCCAGTACGTGCGTCTCGACGGCGCATCAGATTTCACTGGGGCTGGCGCCCGGTGCGCCGGGGTCCATCACGCTGGAGCCGCCGGGCTTCGCCATGCACCTGTGGCAACCGGGGGCCGGCGTGCGTACGCATCTGGCCTACGTGGGCCCGTTCGACGGCCCGTTCACGTTTGACGGTGCGTTGGTCTCCTGAGGGTTTCAGGCGCCCTGTCAGGTGGCCTGTCAGGGCGGCCATCGCCGGTGATAATGCCGCCGCGCGCGTATCAAAAAAGGGGACGATAGTAGGACTCACGATGTGTACAGTGCGGCCGTATCAACCATAAGAAGTCAGTTCAGATCAGCAGTCACGGGCTGCCCGGGGATCCAAAAATACCGTCATCGCGCCGGTTCTGCGCGAAAGCCGTTGTCCGCCATGAGACATTGCGATGCGTGCGCGGATGCCATACCGAAGCGTTGGCGCGTGAGCCCGCAGGCCGCCCGACCCGGCTGATTCTTTTTTCCACAAGCGCCACGTGACAACCGCCACGCCCAACGACGCCGAGCCGGCACGCGATGCCCATGCATCGGCGCGCGTTCGCCGCTCGCAACCGCTCGGCAATCTCGGCGTGTGGGGCCGCTGGCTCGCGCCGGCCGTGGCGCGTCCGTTCGCAGTGCTGGAAATCGTGGGTGTCATGGCGCTGGCGGTACTCGTCGCGTGGGAGTTCCGCCCGGAAGACCCGCTGTTACGCACTGCGCAGTTCCCGTGGCTGTGGCTCGTCGCGCTGGTGACAGCACTGCGCTACGGCGCACTGGCGGGCGCCGGCAGCGGCGCCATGCTCGCGCTGGCGTGGTATCTCCTGTGCGGCCGCGCGGGCGAGGTCTTCCCGATCGGTTATTTCGCCGGGGGCATGACCGCCGTACTCGTAGCCGGCCACTTCTGCGACGTCTGGTCTTACCGTACCCGGCGCGCGCACAGCATCAACGGCTACCTGAACGACCGGCTCGTCGCCATCACCCACAACCACTATCTGCTACGCGTCTCGCACGAACGGCTGGAGCGCGATCTGCTCGCCCGACCTGTGACCCTGCGCGATGCCATCACGCGTTTGCGCGACCTGACCGTGCGGCGTGCGGGCGACGCCCACGCCAACGGGGCGCCGCTCCCGAACGCTCAGCCGATGCTGGAGTTCGCAGCGCTCACGTGCCAGATCGAAGTGGCTTCGCTGTTCCCGGTACGCGGCGACCGTCTCGGTGCGACGGCGCTGGCACGTGTGGGTGAGAGCTTCGAGCCCATCGCCGACGATCCGCTGGTACAGCATTGCCTTCGCGAAGGCACGTTGACCCACGTGCGCACCGATGACGCGGCCAGCGACGCCAGCCCGTATCTCGCGTGCGCGCCGCTGGTCGATGCCGACGGGCAACTGGTGAGCGTGCTGATCGTGCGCCGCATGCCGTTTCTCGCGCTCAATCACGACAATCTCCAACTGCTGCTGGTCCTGCTGGCGTACTACGCCGACGGCGTGGCACAGCAGCCGCTGGTGACCGAAGTGCGTGCCTCGGTGCCCGAGGCGCCGTATGACTTCGCGCTGGAGTTGGGGCGCCTCGCGCGGCTCAAACGCGCCAGCAGCATCGAGTCGTCGCTGGTGGCGCTGGTGTTCCCGCGCGGGGCGCGCGGCGACTCATTGTTCGAACAAACCGTGCGGCAGCGGCGCGCGCTCGACGCGTTATGGACATTGGGCACGCCGCGCCAGCAGATCGCCATTGCATTGATGCCGATCACCGACGAGCATGGCATCGACGGCTATCTGTTGCGGGTGGAAAACCTCCTGCGCCAGCAATACGGTGTCGATTTCCAGAGTGCCCATATCGCCGTGCATACCGCACATGTCGATCCGCACGCGCCGGGCGAAGGGTTGCTCAAACTTGTCGAGCGGTGTGTCGGTCATGGCTGACGCAATGCCACCCGGCGACGGCACCCCGCGTTGGCAGAACGCCGAACGGCGTGGCGCGGCGAACGTGCTGCGGTGGAGTCTGCTGTTTGCCGTCGCGTGCCTCGCGATGGCGGCGCAATGGCAGGCGGCGCGCGTGGTGCTGTTGCCGGAGGGCTTCGCCGGCATCGTCGGCGGCGCGGTCGCGACGGCCCACCCGTTGTGGCTCGTGCTGGCGTGGCAAGCCGTGTCGGCTTGTCTCGCCGGTGCGTTCGTTGCACGTGCTTTGCCGCCCAGCTATCGCCATCGGCGTGGCGCCACGTGGCACGCGGCACTGATTTGTTTCTTTCTGCCGGTGGTCGGCCTTTTCGTCTTGTTTGGCGTGATGGTCATCGGCTACCTGTTCCCGCCGCCGCGTGAGGCGCCACAAGCGGTGCAGGTGGCCGCGCCGGGGTTCGTCACGCACCTCGTGGCGCGTGTTCAGCACGGCACGGGCATGCGCCTGCGCGCGCGGCTGCGCAATGTGCATGGGGAGCGCGACGATCGCGTCGCCGCCCTCGTGTCGGTGCAGGCGCTGCCGTCGCGGGTAACCAGCGAGATCGCCCGCGATCTGTTGGCCGACCCGGTCGAGGAAGTGCGCCTGCTCGCGTACGGCATTCTCGACGGGCTGGAAAAGCGCATCATGCAGCAGATTTTTCGCCTGCGAGACCGTCACGAGGCCGCGCAGGACGAGGATGAGCGGGCGGATACCAGCCGTCGTCTGGCGCAGTTGTATTGGGAACTGATCTATCAGAATTTGGTGCGCGGCGAAGTGCTGCGCTTCACGCTGGAGCGCGTGGAATTCTTTGCGCACGCCACGCTGGAGCAGCACGAAGACGACGCCTCGATGTGGTATCTGCTCGGCCGCTGCTCGTTGTTGCGCCATGCGCCCGACGCGGCGGAGATGTATCTGCGGCACGCACAGTTTCACAGTTTCCCCAGTGAGCGGTTGTTGCCGTGGCTGGCCGAAGCGGCATTTCAGAAACGGCGCTACGACCGCGTGACGCAATTGCTCGGCGGGCTGGGCGGGCATGCCGCGCTGGCGGCCGTCGCCCCCACGGTGCAACCTGCCGTGCGGTTCTGGACCCGATGATGACGCCGCCTGACGACGGTCTGCGCACGCCGGACGGCGCATCGGCCGAGCCGGACAGCCGTGCCGCACCGCAAGGCGCCCCGGTCGCGGACGTCGCATTGCTGCTGGAAGGCACGTTCCCTTATGTGCGCGGCGGCGTGTCGTCGTGGGTCGATCAGCTGATCCGGGCCTTTCCCGAGCGGACGTTTGCCGTGGTGTTCATCGGTAGCCGCCGCGAGGACTACGGCACGCCGGTCTATGCGCTGCCGTCGAACGTCACGCATTTCGAAGCGCATTATCTTTACGAGCCGTCCCCGCAGGGGGAGGGTGCGAGCGCCAGCCATCAGGGCGCACTGCATACGGATGGCGACGCCTCGGCGTTTGCGCAGCTCGGCGAGATGCACGACCTGATGCGTCACCACGGAGCGGGCGTGGGTGGTCCGGCGAACGGGACGGAGTCGGGCAACGATGCCTTCCGCCAGATGCTCGCCGGTATTCTGCCGATGCTCCGGGACGGCCGTGAGCTGGCGCAGCCCCAGTTTCTGCACAGCCGGGCCGCGTGGCGCTTCATGACCGAGCGTTACGAGCGCCACTGCCTCGACCCGTCGTTCACCGATTACTTCTGGACCGTGCGCACGATGCATAAGCCGCTGTGGCAGCTCGCGCGCATCGCCGACGCGATGCCGCCTGCGCGGCTGTATCACACGGTGTCCACTGGCTACGCCGGGTTGCTCGGCGCATTGCTGCGGTTCTCGACGGGCAAGCCGCTGCTGGTGACCGAACACGGCAGCTACACCAAGGAACGCAAGCTCGATCTGCTGCAAAGCGAGTGGTTGCGCGACAACCGGGGCGTGATGGAGCGCGACATCTCGCAGGTCGGCTATTTCCAGAACCTGTGGATGCGCTTCTTCGAGACCATCGGACGCGTGTGCTACGACGCCGCCGATGAGATCGTGGCCCTGTTCGAAGGCAACCGGCAGCGCCAACTGGCCGACGGTGCGCCCGCACACAAGACGCGCAACATTGCCAACGGCGTGGACGTCGCCCACTTTGCCGCGCTGCGCGTGCCGCGCCGGGGTGACCCGGCGGCCGCAAACGATCCTGCCGAGGCCGGTCGTACGGAGATTCCGCCGGTGGTGGCGCTGATCGGGCGCGTGGTGCCGGTCAAGGACATCAAGACGTTTTTGCGGGCCATCTTCATCGCGTATCGCCATCGCCCGGACGTGCAGGGCTGGATCATCGGACCGGAGACGGAAGACCCGGCCTACGCGCAGGAGTGCCGCGATGTGGCGGCAAGTCTCGGTATGGAATATCAGGTGCGCTTCATGGGCTACCGGCCGGTCGAGTCGGTGCTGCCGCATATCGGCGTGCTGGCGTTGTCGTCGGTGTCGGAGGCGCTGCCGCTCGTCGTGCTCGAAGCGGCTGCCGCCGGCGTACCGGTGGTGGCGACCGACGTGGGCGCGTGCCGCCATCTGATCGAGGGCGACAGCGGCATTGACGGCGACCCGGCGCTCGGCCGTGCCGGGCGCGTGGTGCCGATTGCCGATCCGGAGGCCCTCGCGGCCGCCATCGTCGAGGTGCTGGAGCCTGACGCATGGCACGCGGCGAGTCGCGCGGGGATGGCGCGTGTCGAGCGGCATTACACCCACGACGCCATGCGCGACGCCTATCGCGCGCTTTATCGACAACTGCTTGCGGGGAGTGCCGACTGATGGCGGGCATCGGTTTCGAGTTGCGCCGGTTGCTGCGCAGCGACACGTTGTCCGGCACGCTCGTGGCGTATGGCTACGCGGGCATCATCAGCGCCGGGCCGCTGGTGCTGTCGATGGTGGGCATCGTGCTCGTCGGCCTGATGAGTCTGGCGAACGTGCAGCCGGCGGCCGTGCTGACGCAATTTCAGGTGTCGGTGACGTATCTGATCGCCGCCAGCGTGATCGCGACCGGGCTGGTGCAGTTAGCATTCACGCGGCATCTGAGCGACCGGCTGTTTGACGGCGAATCACGGGCGGTGATGCCGGCGCTCAATGCCGTGGCGCTGGTCACGACGGTCGTGCTCGGCAGCGTCGGTCTGGTGCTCTCGCAGACGCTCTTCGCCGACTTGCCGCTCGCGTACCGGTGGCTGATGTGGATCGGCTTCGTGCTGCTCGGCAACCTCTGGATCGTGGTGTTGTTCCTCACCAGCGTGAAGCAGTACCGCGCGATTCTCGGTGTGTTCTGCGTGGGTTACAGCCTGAGTGTGGTGAGTGCCGTGTTGCTCGGGCGCTATGGCCTGACGGGCTTGCTCGGCGGTTTTGTGATCGGTCATGCCTGCTTGCTGCTCGGATTGGCGGCGATCGTCGTGCGTCAGTACCGCACCGATACGTGGCTGTCGTGGGACGTGTTCGCCCCCAAGGGCATTTACGTGTCGCTGGTGGGCGTCGGCGTGTGCTTCGGGCTCGGCGTGTGGATCGACAAGCTGATGTTCTGGGCGTCGCCGGCCACCGGCATGGCGATCATCGGGCCGCTGCGCGCGTCGCCGGTCTACGATCTGCCGGTCTTTCTCTCGTATCTCTGTGTGATTCCCGGCATGGCGGTGTTTCTGCTGCGCATCGAGACGGATTTTGCCGAAGCCTATACAAGCTTCTTCGACGCCGTGCGTCACGGCGGCACGCTGCGCCAGATTGCGACGGCGCGCGACATGATGACCCGCGCCGTGCGCACCGGGCTCTACGAAATCCTGAAGGTGCAGGCGGTTGTGACCTTGTTGGTGTTTGCGTTCGGCGACGACATGCTGCGTCTCGTCGGCATGCCGGTCGCATGGCAGCCGTTGTTGCGGGTGGATGTGGTGGCCGCCGGCATGCAGGTGTTGCTGCTGGGCGTGCTCAACGTGTTGTTCTACCTCGACCGGCGCCGCGAAGTGCTCGTGCTCACGGCGTCGCTGGTGCTGCTCAATGGTCTGTTCACGTGGATCAGTCTGCGGCTCGGGCCCGCGTGGTATGGCTATGGTTTTGCGTTGGCGCTGTTCTGCGTGCTGGTGCTGGGCGTGGTCTGGCTGGGCCGGCGTCTGGACGCGCTCGAGTACGAAACGTATATGCGCCAGCCGATGTAAGGGTCGATTGGCGAAGCCGACACCGGTGGAGTAATATGCGTCACCTCGCGCGCCGTGCGCGACCCCGGGCGCGCCGGGCAGGCGACGCCAAGGCATTTTCATGAGCAATCAGGGCACCATTCTCGTTACCGGCGGCGCCGGCTATATCGGTTCGCACACGTGTGTCGAGTTGCTGGCGAGCGGCTACGACGTCGTCATCGTCGACAATCTCTGTAACAGTCAACGCGAAGCGGTTTCCCGCATCGAACGGATTGCCGGCCGCACGCCGGTGTTCGTGCAGGGCGACGTCTGTTCCGCAGCGGTCATGGAGGACGTGTTCTCCCGTTACCGCATCGACGGCGTGATTCACTTCGCCGCGCTCAAGTCGGTCGGCGAGTCGGTCAGCCAGCCGCTGCGCTACTACAGCAACAATCTCGGCAGTCTCGTCACGTTGCTCGACGTCATGGGACGCCACAACGTTCGCGATCTGGTATTCAGCTCGTCGGCCACGGTGTACGGCAACCCGGGTTCGGTGCCGATCGACGAGACGTTCCCGCTGTCGGCGACGAACCCTTACGGTCAGACCAAGCTGATGGCCGAGCAGATGCTGGCCGACACGGTCTCGGCCGATCCGCGCTGGCGGGTGGCGGTGCTGCGTTACTTCAACCCTGTTGGCGCGCATGAGAGCGGTCTGCTGGGCGAAGATCCGGCGGGCGTGCCGAGCAATCTCATGCCGTTCGTGGCGCAGGTGGCCGTGGGCAAACTGCCGCGCCTGAAGGTGTTTGGCGGCGACTGGCCGACCCCCGACGGTACGGGCGTGCGCGACTATCTGCATGTGGTCGATCTGGCGCGGGGGCATCTGTCGGCGCTGGCGGGACTGCGCGGGCGCGAGACGGGGTTCACCGTCAATCTGGGTACGGGGGAAGGGCAAAGCGTGCTCGACGTGGTACGTGCCTTCGAAGCCGCAAGTGGTCGCGAGGTGCCTTACGACATCGTGGCCCGGCGGGCCGGCGACATCGCCACTTGCTATGCCAATCCGGCCAAAGCGCAGGCGCTGCTCGGCTGGCGTGCGCAATACGATCTGGCGAGAATGTGCGCCGATCACTGGCGCTGGCAGCGCCAGAATCCTGATGGATATCAATAATCGTCCCAAAAATCGTCCCAAAACCCCGCTTAGGGGCAGGGGACAAATGAAAGCCATTCCCAATTAAGGTAAAATAGTCGGGTTTTCCCGCCCTCGACCGATAGTGCGTGCATTGCACGCCGCCGTCCGGGCTACGGGGCCATTACCGCATTATCGACCGCCAATATGAGTACACAGAATCAACAGACCGTGCTGGAAGTCCACCACTGGACCGACACGCTGTTCAGCTTCAAGACCACACGCGACGCTTCGTTCCGTTATGTCAATGGCCAGTTCACGATGATTGGTCTGGAAGTCGAGGGCAAGCCGCTGCTGCGCGCCTACAGCATGGCGAGCGCCAATTACGAGGAAGAGCTCGAATTCCTGAGCATCAAGGTGCAGGACGGTCCGCTGACCTCGCGTCTGCAACACTTGAAGCCGGGCGACAAGGTGATCGTGGGCCGCAAGCCGACGGGCACCCTGATCAACGACAATCTGCTCCCGGGCAAGAACCTGTACCTGCTCTCGACGGGCACGGGCCTCGCGCCGTTCATGAGCATCATCCGCGACCCGGAAGTGTATGACCGCTACGAGCACATCATTCTCGTGCACGGCTGCCGCTTCACGAGCGAACTGGCTTACCGCGACCTGATCACCGAGCATCTGCCGGAACACGAGTATCTCGGCGAGTACGTGCGCGACAAGCTGATCTACTACCCGACGGTCACGCGCGAAGAGTTCGAAAATCAGGGCCGTATTACGGAACTGGTCGAATCGGGCAAGATGTTCCAGGACATCGGTCTGCCGGAATTCACGCCGGAAAACGATCGCGTCATGCTGTGCGGCAGCCCGGCCATGCTCAAGGACACCCGCGAGCTGCTGGAAAAGCGTGGCTTCGTCGAAGGCCACAACCACGCACCGGGGCATTACCTCGTCGAGCGCGCGTTTGTTGGCTAAGTTAGTTGGCTAGGTTCGTCGGCTAAGACGTCAGCGACTTAGCAGCAACCCAGCACGACAGCACAAAACAAAACCCCACGACTTTCGGGTCGTGGGGTTTTGTCGTTTCCGAGGCCGCGCCGCTTAGAACTGAATCGTCGCGTTAGCCACGAACGTGCGGGTGGCGCCGAGGAACAGGAAGCCGCCCCACGCTTCGGTCCAGTACTTGCGATCGAACAGGTTGTTGATACCGGCGCGGAACACCACATCCTTGCCGCTGATACGCGTTTGGTACTTCGCGCTCAGGTCGAACGTGGTGTAGCCCGGGATGAACTGCGTGTTGGCTGCGTCAACCGCCATGCCACCGACGTACTTGCCGCCGAACGCCACCGTCAACTCGCGAAGGTACGACGGGTTGTACTCGATGCGCCCCGTGCCGATCACCTTGGCGGCGCCGTAGACGCGCTTGCCCGCGACGCTCGGGTCGTCGATATCGACCGCCTTCGAGTTCATCAGCAGCACGCCGCCCATCACACGCCACTCGTCGAGCGGCTTGACCCAGCCGCTGGCATCGAGCCCTTGGAAGCGCATGATGCCGTTCTGCACGAGATTGTTGTTCGAGTCGGCGTACGAATAGCCGCGGCGCATCTGGAACAGCGCGATGTTGGCACCCCAGTTGCGGTTGTCCGTCTTGAAACCGACTTCCCACTGCTTGCTCTTGAGCGGGCCGTAGGTCGTGCCCGAGTTGGCGAAACGATTGTCGGCCGACGCGCCTTCTTCCAGCGATTCGACGTAGCTCACGTAAGCGGTCGAGTTCGCGTCCGTCTTGTACATCAAGGCGATGGTCGGCGAGACCGGGTTGGCCGAGTAGTTCGCCGACTGCGTGCCGTTGATGTTGTAGCTCCAGTCGTGATACTGCGTGTAGCGCGCGCCAAGCAGCACCGACAGGCGCGAGGTCACGTGAACCGTGTCGCTGGCGTAGATCGCGGCCTGCGTGATGCGGCCGGCGCGATACAGATCGGCCGAAATACCGGCCGCCGAGTTGCTCAAGAGGGTCGGCGAGAACAGATTGCCGTTGCCGAGGTTGTAGCCGTTTTGCCAGCCTTCGCCCGCGTCGTAGTCCTTCCACTGGTTCATGTAGCTCGCGCCCACAACCAGATCGTGCTTCACGCCCCACGTATCGGCCTTGCCTTGCAGCATCGCGTCGTAGTTCTGGTAGTAGTAGCGCGTCAGGGCTGCGTACAGCGTGTTGGTGTAGTTGCCGGCGTTGTCGTTGACGGCAATGAAGCTGTCGAAGTTGTAGCGGTTTTCCTTGGCGAAGCGGAATTTCACGCTGGCGCGCCAATCGTCCGAGATGCGGTAGTCGAGACCCGTGCCCACCGACAGAAACTCGGTCTCATACCAGTTCTGCGGCTGCGACAGATCCTTGACGCTCTTGGCCGACGGAATCTGCGTCACGCCATAGAACCCCAGACCGAAAATCGTGCCCGTCGATTTGCGGTCCTGATACATCACGTCGGCCGACCACGTGAGGTCCGGCGTGATGCGCCAGTCCAGCGCCAGCGACGCGCCCTTGCGGCGAATGTGCTGACGCGCTTCCGACGAATTGCCTTCCTCGTTGACCAGATTCACGCGGTAGCCGAACTGGTTATCCGGACCAAAGCGGCCGCCGACGTCCAGCTTTGCCGCCCAGATGTTGGCCGACGTGTAACCGATGGTCGCCGAGCGATACGGGTCGTCCGTCGGGCGCTTCATCACATAGTTCAGCATGCCGCCCGGGGTAGCAAAGCCATACATGAAGCCGCCGGCGCCTTTGAGCAGCTCGACTTTCTCGAACGGCTCCATCGCGAGGTCGGCGTCCCACACCGGGAAACTCTGCCCGTCGACCTTGATGCCGTTGAGCATGTCGATCGCCAGACCGCGCACGCTGAAGACGGCGTTTTCACCGGTCGCGCTGCTGATGACCTGTGCGACCGACGGGTCGTACTTGAACACGTCGTTGATCGATGTCGCCATCAGGTCCTGCGCTTGCTCGTTGGTGACGGTCGTGGTCGAGAAGGGCGTATCGACTGCCTTGCGGGTGCCGAGCGCGCCCGACGTCACGTTCTTCACGGCCAGCGGATCGTAGTCGTTGCTCCGGTCGCCCGTGACGGTCGTCGTCGTCAGTTGCGCCGTGGGCTGTGCCGGTGTGCTCGATGACGTGGTGGCTGCGTCGGTGCCGGTCGGCGTGGCTTGTGCATACGCCTGCGTCGTGCCCACCGCGGCCAGCGCGGCATAGGTCGCGATGAGCGCGAACGTGGCACGCGCAATCGGCGAGGCGAGGCGCGAAGTTTCGGGGCGAGCGGGGGCGCGCGCCGTGACGGAGCGGAGTTGCGGCATTCGGGTAAATCTCCCTGAGTGAGTTGGTGTCTTGTGTGCTGGGTCGATGGCGTCAGCGCGCCAAATCTTGTATTCCCCGGCGATGCCAGCGAGGGTGTCGCCGGGGCGTGCTCCTAAACCGTCGTGCGCGTGGCGCCGCCGACTTCCGGCGTGCCCCCCGTCGGCGCGGGCCGTGCCCACACACTGTTCGGGTCGCCACGGCGCGCACGACGCCATGTCGCGCGCGCAAACAGGCAAAACGCGATGGCGCAAACGATGGCCACGAGATCGACGCCGGCCAGCACCCAATCGCCGCGCGCGATCGAGCGCAGCACGTTGTCCGGTGTGACGAGCGCGTCGATAACCGGAATCGCGAGACACGCGAGCGCGGTGGCGGCGAGCAGCCCGGTGGCGGCAACGGCGGGTGCCGTCAGTGCGGCAAAAATCAGCGACACGATGACCGTGCCGACAAAGATCGACAACGCCGTGGTGCCTTGTGAGAGCAACGCCCCCGAGAAAGCAACGGCCAGGCCGAGGCAGGTGCCGAGGAACACACCGGCGGTCGCCTTGGCCATCCAGCGCAGGTTGGCGGGCTGAATGGCCGAGTTGCGCTTGCGGCGCGATTCCAGCCACAGCAGATTGCCGCTGTACACGAGCAGCGCGCCCATCAGGCCCAGCACGAAGTAAACCCAGCGCATGCCGATGCCGGCGAAATTGCCGAAGTGCGCGCCGTAAATCATGCTCAGTACCGCGTGATTCGCATCGCGCACGCCCGGGCTGTGCTGACCGATGATGGCGCCGTCGTTCAGGCGTACGGCGACAGCCGCGAACACCCCGAGCGAATCACCGGCTTCGCCATAGACTTCCGCCACGGCATCGGGTTTGCCGTAACCGGTCCACGACACGGCAGTCGCTTCCACATCTGGCGCGGCGTGTTCTGCGCGGGCGAGGATCGTCGCGAGATCGAGTGGCTTGCCGTCCACCGGGGCAACCTTTGCCGGCACCGCTCCCGTCACCTGCGGAATCTGCGCCATCAGTTTGTTTTCGAACGTGATGACGTTGAACGCCATCATCAGCGGCACACTCAGGCACAGCAGCGCGCCGGTGAGCGCAAAGACGATGTGAAACGGCAGGCTGAGCACGCCGATGGCGTTATGCGCGTCTTGCCAGAAACGCTTGAGATTGCGCCCCGGGCGCAGCGCGAAAATGTCGCGCGTCACGCGTGGCAAATGCACGATCACGCCCGAGATCAGCGCCATGCCGTAGAACAACGACACGATGCCCATCAGATACAGGCCATAGGTCGGAATCGACAGCGAGTAGTGCAGCGCGTTGATCGTTGCCGACAACCCGGGACGGGCATTGCCGACGATCAGCGACGGCTCGGCACCACCGGTGGATTCGCGCAACCGCGCCTGCATCCATTCGCCGTCGGCACCCTGCCAATAGGCGAACGGCGTCGGCGAATGGTTGGGCAACACCACGCCCATCTGCTCACGCGCGGCCGGATACTGCGCGCGCACCAGTTCGGCGAGCTTCTCGGTCTGCGCGAGCGTGAGCGGCGCATGGCGCGTGGAAGGTTGCTCCCAGCGCTCGATTTCGTGTTGAAAGACGGTCAGGGCACCGCCGAGCATGGCGATGAACAGCGCGAAACCGGCGACGATGCCGGCCCACGTATGGACGCTCAGATATTGACGCAGCGTTTGGGCACGCATCGGACGATCCTTACCAGACAGCGCGCGCCAGCCACAGCGCGACCCAGGCGACGACAGTGGTGGCGCCGAGGCCGATCCATGCACGCGTGGCGGTTCGGCTCGCGTAGACGACGGCAAACAAGCCGAGCCACACAAGCGGGAAGAGGGTGATAACGGGGATGATGGCGGTGTGCCAGCCGGCCGGCGTCATGTACGCCATGGCCCCACACAGCGCCATCGCAGCGAAGAAGCCGAGCACGAGACCCGCCAAGGTTCTACTCCACATGGGCATCTCCGCGCAGCCAGTGCCAGCCGCCGGCCGCATACGGCCAGAACAGCAGGCCGAAGCACAGCGACATGAAGGCGGCAGCAATGCCGGCCGAGGCCCCGGCGGCGATCAGCCAGCACACGAGGCTGGCAATCGCGGCCACGAGCGAGAGCGCGCGAGCGGGTTGTGGGGTCAGGCGCTGCGTGCGCAGGCGCTGATGCTCCGACGTCAGGTAGCAGGCGCCACCTGCAAACCAGGCCAGCGCGATAGCCAATGCAATCAACATGCTGAGGAATCGACGAGATCGATGAAAAACGAGGCGGCACAAGCAAAAACGCCGCCCTCGGGCGACGTTGCTGCGATGCGGGCTTATGAAAGCCGGCGCAAATCAAAGGCTAACGGAATGCATACCAAACGCACATCAGATGCAAACCAGATGCAAACCAGATGCAAATCAGATGCAAATCAGATGCAAATCAGATGCAAATCAGATGCAAACCAGATGCAAATCAGATGCAAACCAGATGCAAACCAGATGCAAACCAGATGCAAACCAGATGCAAACCAGATGCAAACGTTAACGAAAACGATTCGCATTTATATCATGTTTCGAACAAATCCTGAAACATTCCAAAACATGGCGAGGGAATAACGAAGCCCGGTCGTGGTTTGGCGGCAACGGCGTGTAGCGCGCCGTTGCCAAGCCTGCGGATTTGTGCGGGATCGCTTGCCCGGCGGTCAGCGTTCGCCGAGGGCTTCGCTGGCCGGCAACGGGCCGCCAAACTGGCGCAGTGCGGCGCTCAGGTAGGGAAGTTGCGGGCCGGGTGTCGGCTGCGCGGCATTAATCTCCGGCAACAGATGCCACGGCGCCGTCGGATAGAGATGATGCACGCGATGCAGATTCGCATTGAGCAGCAGCGCACGGCCCAGCGCAGGCGCGTGGAAATTGCGCGCGCGGGCGGGCTCGTCCATCGCGACGCCGTAGTGCGGCAGGTTGTCCGCAATCGACAGCCAGATGCCCCGGGCGGCGAATGCCGCGACGAACACCGGCCACCACGGGCCGTACGCCCAGATCGCCAGTGCCAGTGCCACCAGCGTCATGACGAAATCGCGCTGAATCCGGCGGCGGCGCACCGGGTCGCTGCCGAACATCACCACTCGGCGGCGCACATCTTCGTCCTGCCCATCGGTGCCGAGCGCGCGGGCGGCCAGCGCCGGCAGACGGCGCGGCGGTATCCATGCAATGACCGGTGCGAAAATTTCGGCGAGCCACATGCCGCCGAGCAGCCGTGACTGATAGCCGAACCACGCCCGCAGTCGTGCCAGTAGTGGTGCGCTATCGGCAAGGGTGGAAATGTCCGGGCGATCGAACGGCTGCCGCGTGAAGCGGTGATGCAGCAAGTGACCGAAGCGCATGATCTCGAACGGCAGGCCCAGCAGCACCGACAACAGGCGGCCGGTGCGTTCGTTATCGCGCGGCTTGAGCCGCAACTGGCCATGAATCGATTCGTGAATCAGCCCCCAGTGCATGGGCGTGAGCAGCAGCACGGGCAGGAGCGTGAACGCTGCCGTGGCGCCCCAGTGACGCAGTGCCAAGCCGAGCCCGAACCACTGCCAGAGCCCCGCGAGCCCGGTCAGGGCGATCAGCCACGGATTCCAGCGCGAGGGGCGCGCGTGGCGCCACAGGGCTGGCGATGCAAGAGAAGAAAGCGATGAGTCGGTGTCGGTCTGCGCCGGGTGTGCGACGACATGCTCCATAAGGTCTCCGTGACATGGGGTGCCATTTCGAGCGTCAGAGCGCGATCTTACCCAATCCGTACGCAACCAGCCCGGCACCGTGGCGACAAGAGTGTATGTCGGCCGTCAGGTCGGGAATATGTCAGTCGCGTGGCAATGTCATATCAGTGCCTTACCGGAGTAACTTATCAGCGCCTTAACAACGCCCTAGGAGCGCCGTAACAGCGCAGCGCCGGGCGGTCAAAGCAGCGTCCTATCGGCGCCTTACACGAGGCTGTCGTACTGCGCGAGCCCGGTGTCCGTGAGCCGCGCGAGCCGCAGCCCGCGCTCGCCGTCTTCCACTTCGACCCAGCCCGCCTCGCCCAGCACGCCGAGATAACGCAGTAGATCGCTCATCGGCAATGCGCTGCGTTTTGCCAGCCGTGCCAGCGAGAGTGCATCGCGTCCTTCTTGGCGGCCTTGTGCCAGCGTGAAGAGCAGCCGCGCCAGATCCTGCTCGGCCTGCGAGATTTCGTCAGTGGCCGGAGGTGAGAGTGGCGGGCCGCCGGCGGCGCCATCAGGCATGGCGGCGCTCCATCAACACCGGGATCGACTTAGACGTCGGGGTGCCTGCGCCGTCGGCGGTGGCGTCCAGCGGCACGAGGCCGTTGGTTTCCGGGTAATAGGCGGCGATGCTGCCGCGTGGAATGTCGTAGGCCACGAGCAGGAAGTCGTCGGCGCGGCGTGCGATACCGTCGTTCCACACGCCGACCAGATCGATGCGCTCGCCTGCGCGCAAGCCCAGCGCGTCGAGATCTTCCTGATTCGCAAACACCACACGGCGTTGCCCGAACACGCCGCGATAGCGGTCGTTCAAGCCGTAGATCGTCGTGTTGTACTGATCGTGCGAGCGAATGGTTGCGAGTTGCAGCACTTCCGCGCCGCGCTCGCCGGCCTGACGACGGGCCGTGTCGATGGGCAATTCGTGCGGCAGCGGGTGCGTCGTGAAATTGGCGCGGCCCGTCGCCGTCAGCCAGCGGCGCTCGGCCGGCGGCACGTCCAGACGGAAGCCGCCCGGATGGCGCACGCGGCGGTTGAAGCCTTCGAAGTCGTCGAACGTCGCCGCGATCGCATCGCGAATGCGGTCGTAGTCTTCGATGTACCAGTGCCAGTCGTCGTGGCCGGCGAGGGCGCGGCCCATCGTCGCCTGCGCGATGCCCGCCACGATGGCCGGCTCCGAGCGCAGATGTTCCGACGCCGGAGCGTTGATGCCGTACGAGAGGTGCACCATGCTCATCGAGTCTTCGACGGTCACGCCCTGCACAGCACCGGCCTGCATATCGATTTCGGTGCGGCCGAGGCAGGGCAGGATGAGTGCGTCGCGCCCATGCACGAGATGGCTGCGGTTGAGCTTCGTCGCGACGTGCACGGTCAGGTCGCACTGACGCAGGCCTTCCCACGTGCGGGGCGTGTCGGGCGTGGCCATGGCGAAGTTGCCGCCCATGCCGATGAAGACCTTGATGCGGCCTTCGAGCATGGCGGAAATCGTGTCGACCACGCCCAGCCCTTCGCGGCGCGGCGGGGAGAAGTCGAACACCTGACCCAGCCGGTCGAGAAACGCCTCGCTGGGCTTCTCGTTGATGCCGACGGTGCGGTCGCCCTGCACGTTGCTGTGGCCGCGCACGGGGCACAGACCGGCGCCGGGGCGGCCGATGTTGCCGCGCAGGAGCATCAGGTTGGTGATCATCTGAATGGTCGCCACCGCCTGCTTGTGTTGCGTGATGCCCATGCCCCACGTGGCGATCACACGTTCGCCGCGCAGATAGACGTCGGCAATCTGCCACATCTGCGCCTGCGAGACACCGGCGGCGCGTTCCAGATCGTCCCAGCGCTCGGCGCGCACGTCGGCGGCAAAGTCGTCGAAGCCGTGGGTGTGTTCGGCGATGAAAGCGTCGTCGAGCAGTGGCGCGTCGCCGTTGGCGCGGGCCTCGGCATCGCGTTCCAGCACATGTTTGATCACGCCTTTGACGAACGCGAAATCGCCACCGCTCGCGGGGGTGACGTAGTGGCCGCTGATGGCCGTGCCGCCCATGCTGAGCATCTCGGCGGCGCTTTGCGGATCGGCAAAACGCTCCAGCCCGCGCTCGTGCAGCAAGTTGATCGAGACGATGGTGGCGCCGCGGCGGGCCGCTTCACGCAGTTCGCCGAGCATGCGCGGGTGGTTGGTGCCCGGGTTCTGCCCGAACAGCAACAGCGTGTCGGCATGCTCAAAGTCTTCCAGCGTGACGGTGCCCTTGCCGATGCCGACGACCGGTGGCAGACCCACGCTCGTGGGTTCGTGGCACATGTTCGAGCAATCGGGGAAATTGTTCGTGCCGTACTGACGCACGAAGAGCTGATACAGGAAGGCGGCCTCGTTGCTCGTGCGCCCCGAGGTGTAGAACGCGGCCTGATCGGCATCGGGCAGGGCGCGCAGGTGTTCGCCGATGAGCGCGAACGCGGCGTCCCACTCGATCGGCACATACCGGTCGGTGGCGGCATCGAAGCGCATCGGGTGCGTGAGGCGCCCATAGCCTTCGAGCGTGTAGTCGTCGAGCGACAGCAGATCGGTGACCGTGTGTTCCGCGAAGAAGGCCGGCGTCACGCGGCGTTTGGTGGCCTCGGCGGCAACGGCCTTGGCGCCGTTCTCGCAGAACTCGAACGTCGACGCATGCTCGCGGTCCGGCCACGCGCAGCCCGGGCAGTCGAAGCCGCTGGGCTGGTTGGCGCTCAGCAGCGTGCGCGCGCCCTTGAGCGGGATGCCTTGCGAGACGAGCTGGATGGCAACGTTCTTGAGGGCGCCCCAGCCGCCGGCGGGGCGCGTGTAGTTGGCGATCTTCGGAGTGGTCATGTTGCAGTGCGCTGTGCGCGTAATTCGAGGGGGGATTCGATGAGGTTAAATAGGCAAATAAATGCATAATTAACTATCGAATTCTCAGCGTGAGATCGGGAGTAGCGGGTCGTAGTTCCTGATAAATCGCCGAATGTCTGCATGTTATCAGCAATTTTCATGATTCATATTATGCAATTAATAGCATATGAGGCTGTGGTGATCGCTTGACGAAAACGCCTCTGCGGTGCCCGGTCGGCGATAGTCGCGGGAAACGCGATTTGTCGTATGAGAGATAGGTAAAAATATGCATAATTGCGTCGTGGAAATCGCTGCCGGCGGATTGGGTGAGCGCGCAGAAGTCTTGTGCCTCAACGTGTTGCGAAAGTCCGACGGGATTTCGAAGCGAAGTGTTTATGAACGTCCTCTCATATGGATAGCCCTATGCGGATCTCGATTGCCCCTCAACTGCGCTTTCGTCATGACGGCAGCGACGTGCCGCTCGACAAGCTGATTTCGCTGCTGGCGCACGTCGACACGCTAGGCAATTTGCAGGCGGCGAGTCATGCGCTGAACCTCTCCTATCGCGGGGCGTGGGGGCATGTGAAAGAGGCCGAGACAGCGCTCGGTGCGCCCTTGCTCACGATGGCGCGCGGACGCGGCGCCGTGCTGACGCCGCTCGCTCGCCGATTGCTCTGGGGGCAGAAGCGGTTGCAGGCCCGGCTCGGGCCGTTGCTTGAGACGATGGCCTCGGAGTTGCAGACCGAACTCGACGATCTGCTCGGAGAAGACAACGACCAGTTGCGCATCTTTGCCAGTCACGGGCTGGCGGTGGCAGCGTTGGTCGACTTCGCGGCGAAAGCCGAATTGCCGCTGGAGGTGAGTTATCGCGGCAGCATCGAGGCGGTCTCCGCGCTGGCCAAGCAAGAGTGCGAGATGGCGAGCTTCCATGTGCCGGAGGGCGCACTGGCCGAGCCGGTGCTGGCGCAGTACGCGCCGTTGCTCAAAGGGAAGGCCTATCGCGTGGCAGACGTCGCATCACGTCGACTGGGGTTGCTCGTCGCGCGAGGTAATCCGCTGCATATTCAGTCCATTGCCGATCTGCCGCGTGTGGGGGCACGTTTCGCCAATCGTGAGCGCGGCTCGGGCACACGGATGATCTTCGACCTTCTGTTGCAGCAGGCGCGGCTCGATCCGGAAACGATCCACGGCACCGAGAACATTGAACTGACGCACGCCGCCGTCGCCGCCTACATCGCCAGCGGACGGGCCGATGCCGGACTCGCCATCGAAGCGGCGGCGACCCAGTTCGGGCTGGATTTTCTGCCGATCCTCACCGAGCGCTATTGCCTCATCTTCCCCGACGAGGCGGCCGATCACCGCTATGTCCGGGCGCTGCTCGATATTCTGCAAAGCGCGCCATATAAGCAGGTGGTGCACGACATTCCCGGCTACGCCGAAGCGCACACGGGGCGGGTGGCGGCGCTATCGGAGGCGTTTCCGTCGCTGGGCTGAACTTGTGTCGCGGCGAGGGCTCGCCTGCGTGTCGACGGGCATATGCAACGGCATGCCTATATGTTGCGGCGTATTCTGACCACGGTTTGGTCGTTGGCGGAATGCAAATTTGTGCCGGTGAGGTTTTCCCGAATTTTGCTGTCGCGGGAAATATGGACTACTGTCGAAGCCGGGACGTCTGAAAAGCCGCGTCGATTCATATGAATTGACGAACATATAAGGCGACGCCCGATCCCCCACAGGAGACGCCATGCCTCGTCAGGTTGAACCGGGCCACGGCCCCGATTTCGGCACCCCGGACCGCACCGCATCCGGCATCGCTGGCCAAGCAAGTCAGGCAGGCCAAGCAAGCCAACACGTGACGCTGGAGATCGACGGCCAGCGCGTGAGCGTGCCGGCCGGCACCTCGATCATGCGGGCGGCCGCGTTGAGCGACGTGAACATCCCCAAGCTATGTGCGACCGACTCGTTGGAGCCCTTCGGTTCCTGCCGTCTTTGTCTGGTCGAAATCGAAGGGCGGCGCGGTTATCCGGCGTCGTGCACTACGCCTGTCGAGGCGGGCATGAAGGTGCGAACGCAGTCGCCGAAGTTGCAGGACCTGCGTCGCAACGTGATGGAGTTGTACATCTCCGATCACCCGCTCGATTGCCTCACTTGTGCGGCAAACGGCGACTGCGAGCTTCAGGACATGGCGGGCGTCACCGGCCTGCGCGAAGTGCGCTACGGCTTCGATGGCGATAACCATCTGGCCAGTGCCAAGGACGAATCCAATCCGTACTTCACTTACGACCCGTCGAAATGCATCGTCTGCAATCGCTGCGTGCGCGCCTGCGAAGAGACGCAGGGCACGTTCGCGCTGACGATCTCCGGGCGCGGTTTCGAGTCCCGTGTGTCGCCCGGGCAGGACCAGCCGTTCATGGAATCGGAATGCGTGTCGTGCGGCGCGTGCGTGAGCGCGTGTCCGACGGCGACGTTGCAGGAGAAAAGCGTCATCGAGATGGGCCAGCCGGAACACGCGGTGGTGACGACCTGCGCCTATTGCGGCGTGGGCTGCGCGTTCAAGGCGGAGATGAAGGGCAGTGAAATCGTGCGCATGACGCCCTACAAAGACGGTCGTGCCAACGAAGGCCATGCCTGCGTGAAGGGCCGCTTTGCGTGGGGGTACGCGACGCACAAGGAGCGGATCACGAAGCCGATGATTCGCAGCAAGATCACCGACCCGTGGCGTGAAGTGTCGTGGGATGAGGCGCTCGATTACGCGGCGTCCGAGTTCCGGCGGATTCAGGCGAAGTATGGTCGCGATGCCATTGGCGGCATCACCTCGTCGCGCTGCACCAACGAAGAAACGTATCTGGTGCAAAAGCTCGTACGCGCCGCATTCGGCAACAACAACGTCGACACGTGCGCGCGCGTTTGCCACTCGCCGACCGGTTACGGACTGAAGCAGACACTCGGCGAATCGGCCGGTACGCAGACGTTCAAGTCCATCGAGCATGCCGACGTGATCCTCGTGATGGGCGCGAACCCGACCGACGGGCACCCGGTGTTCGCGTCGCGGCTGAAGCGTCGCGTGCGTGAGGGCGCGAAGCTGATCGTGATCGACCCGCGCCGCATCGATATCGTCGACGGACCGCACATCAAGGCGGCATTTCACTTGCCGCTGCGCCCCGGTACCAATGTCGCGATGGTCAACGCACTGGCGCACGTCATCGTGACCGAAGGGCTGCTCGCCGAGGCGTTTATCGCCGAGCGCTGCGAAGACCGCGCGTTCGCGCAGTGGCGCGAGTTCGTGGCGTTGCCGGAGAATTCGCCCGAAGCGGTGTCGGTGGCGACCGGCGTGCCGGCCGACGCCATTCGTGGCGCGGCCCGTCTGTACGCCACGGGCGGTAACGCTGCCATCTACTACGGGCTGGGCGTGACGGAGCACTCGCAAGGCTCGACCACGGTAATGGGCATTGCGAATCTGGCGATGGCGACCGGCAACGTGGGCCGCGAGGGCGTGGGCGTGAACCCGCTGCGTGGCCAGAACAACGTGCAGGGCTCGTGCGACATGGGCTCGTTTCCGCATGAGTTGCCGGGGTATCGGCACGTCTCCGACACGACCGTGCGCGCGGAATTCGAAGCGGCGTGGGGCGTGACCTTGCAGGAAGAGCCGGGGTTGCGCATCCCCAATATGTTCGATGCGGCGATCCACGGCAGTTTCAAGGGGCTGTACTGTCAGGGCGAAGACATCGTGCAGTCCGACCCCAATACGCACCACGTGTCTGCGGCGATGGAGGCGATGGAGTGCATCGTCGTGCAGGATATTTTCCTGAACGAGACCGCCAAGTACGCCCATGTGCTGCTGCCGGGCACGACGTTCCTCGAGAAAGACGGCACGTTCACCAACGCCGAGCGTCGTATCTCGCGGGTGCGGCGCGTGATGGCACCGCTGCCCGGCATGGCCGACTGGGAAGTGACCATCGCGCTGGCCAAGCGGCTCGGTTACGAGATGCCGTACGCACATCCGTCGGAAATCATGGACGAGATTGCGCGGCTGACGCCGACCTTCCATGGCGTGAGCTATGCACGGCTCGACGAGGCCGGCAGCCTGCAATGGCCCTGCAACGACGAGGCGCCCGACGGCACGCCGATCATGCACATCGATACGTTTGTGCGCGGCAAGGGGCGCTTTATCATCACGCGCTACGTGCCGACCGACGAGAAGGTGACGCCGCGCTATCCGTTGCTGCTCACTACCGGGCGGATACTCTCGCAATACAATGTCGGAGCGCAGACGCGGCGCACGCCCAATGTGCACTGGCACGATGAAGACCGGTTGGAAATCCATCCCCACGACGCGCAGGAGCGCGGCATCAAGGACAGCGACTGGGTCGGTATTCGCAGCCGTGCGGGCGAAACGGTGCTGCGGGCGGTGATCAGCGAGCGTATGCAGCCGGGCGTGGTGTACACGACGTTCCACTTTCCGGAGTCGGGCGCCAACGTCATCACGACCGATAACTCGGACTGGGCGACCAACTGCCCCGAGTACAAGGTGACCGCCGTTCAAGTGCTGCCGGTGGTGCAGCCATCGGCATGGCAGGCGAAGTATTCGGCGTTCAACCGCGAGCAGCTCGAATTGCTCGAGGCGGCGCGAAAGCCTGCCGAACCCGTGTCGGCGAAGTAGGCCGAATGATCAGGGATTAGCAGTAATCACAAGTGGAGCAAACGTTTGACGATGTCTGAAACTCTGCGCACCGGGCGAGCGACGCCCGGTGGCGACGCCGCTGACGACGGCCCGGTGTGTGATGTCGCCCCGGTGGCGATCGACCCGGCAAGCGTGGCCACGCACGCCAGTTTCGACGTGCGCCGCTTCCGGCAGGGCAACTGGCAGCAGGCCAGCGACGAACTGGCCGAAGAAGTCCCCGTTGCCCTTGAATTCAATGGCATCTCGCATGTCGTGATGCTCGCCACCCCGGCCGATATCGAAGACTTCGCGCTCGGGTTTGCGTTGTCCGAAGGCATCCTGCGCCAGCGCGGCGAGTGTTACGGCGTGGATGTGTCGGCGACGACGCTGGGCGTCACGGCGCATGTCGAAATTTCGTCGCGCGCATTCGCTGGTCTCAAGGAACGGCGCCGCAACCTCACCGGCCGCACCGGCTGCGGGTTGTGCGGCACCGAAAGCCTCGATCAGGTTCTTCGTCCGTTACCTGCCGCCGGCGCTGCGCTGCGTGTGTCGCATGCGGCGCTGGCCGCTGCGCACGCGGGGCTCGCGAAGCACCAGTCGCTCAATGCCGTGACCGGCGCGGTGCATGGCGCCGCGTGGTGTTCGTCGACGGGCGAGATTCTGTGTCTGCGTGAAGACGTGGGCCGCCACAACGCGCTCGATAAGCTGATTGGGGCGTTGGCGCGCGAAGGGCAGGCGTTCGATGCGGGTTTCGTGCTGATGACGAGCCGCGCGAGCGTCGAGATCGTGCAAAAGGCGGCGCAAGTCGGCATTCCGATGGTGGCGGCGGTGTCGGCGGCCACGGCGCTGGCGGTGCGCACCGCAGCGGCGGCAGGCGTCACGCTCGTGGGCTTCGTGCGCGGCGAGCAGTGTGTGGTGTACACCGGCGGAGCCACGCTCGACAGTCACAGTTGACAGTCACAGTTTGTGACAGTTGATGGCCGCTGGGCCTACGCAGGTCGCGGTATAGTAACGGTGACGGTCGCGCACCGGTGCGGCCCCCGAAGCGGAGGACTTGATGAGCGATACCCCCACGCGCAAGCCCAAGCCACAGCAGCCTCACAAAGAGGACGACGTCGAGCGCGATCTCGACGAAGCTCTCGAGGAAACGTTCCCGGCGAGCGACCCCGTGTCCATCGATACGTCACAACCGCGGCGTCCTGAGCCTAAGCCGTCGACGGGAAAGCGTCTGGACGAAGGGCTCGAAGAGACCTTTCCGGCAAGCGACCCCGTCTCGATCGACACCGGTAAGACGCCAAAGCCGTAACAATGCGGCGGTGTTGTACGCCAATCGCGGTATGTTGTGCGCAGAGCCCCGGCTGGCGGGGCCCGCCGGGCGAAAATAAATCGCCGTCGCGGTGCGGGTTTGCCGCCCGGCCGGGGCGAATTCATGGCAAAATGCCGCGCCTGACTCTCTCAGGCTGGGACTGTAGGAAATAAATGGCGGCAGGTACGGTAAAAAAAGTTCGACGCTACGCGCTGGAAACCATCGACGTGATGGGGCAGAGCGGGTTGGGCGTCGTCGAGCGCCCGGATGGGCGTTTCGTCATGTATCCGGAGTACTGGACACAGACGCAGGCGCTCAGCCAGAAAATGCGGACGTTGTATCGCAAAAACTGCCAGCTCGAATATCAATTGGCGAAGCTCACGCGCGAGCTCGATCGTCTGCGCAGCGTGGTCGACACGCCGCGCCCGACCGGTAACCCGCAGCCCTCGCTGCCGGGCACCGACGTGCCGCAGCCCGAGCCGAAGATGGAGCGCAAGCCCGCCGCCGAACTCCCGCCCCGACGACGCAAACGCGCCGCCTGAGTCCGCGACGCGCCGTAGCCGTTTCACGGTCAGCGTCGTTCAGTCTCTCCGAATTACCCTGCAACGCCACCGAACTCTCCCCTAAAACACCGATTTCTGCCTGTCCGGCTGACCATCATGGCGCTCACCGCATCGCAACTCGACGCTTTCCGTGAAGACGGTTATCTGATCCTGCCGCGTTATGTGCCGCAGGCCGATTGCGAGGCGATGCTGGCCGACGCGCGAGCGCAGTTGGCCGCCGCGACGCTGCCGTTGGAATTCGAGGCAGATGTCGGTTACGCCGGTGCACCGACGTCGCGTGAGGCGGAAGGCGGGCAAACCGTGCGGCGTCTGCTCAAGGCCTACGATCGCGGCGACGCGTTGCGTGGCTGGGCGACCCGGCCCGACCTGATCGAATCGCTGGCGCAGATATTCGGCGAAGACGTGGTGCTCACGCTCGCGCATCACAACTGCGTGATGACGAAGCATCCGCACTTCGGCACGGCGACGGGTTGGCATCGCGACATCCGCTACTGGTCGTTCCCGCAGAATTCGCTGATCTCGGTGTGGCTGGCGCTCGGTCCGGAGACGCTGGCGAACGGCGCACTGCGCTTTATTCCGGGCTCGCATCGCGAGCAACTCGGCCCGCATCAGCTCGACGCGCTCGACTTCCTGCGTCCCGACGAACCCGACAATCAGCCGCTCGTCTCGCGCGGCCGTCAGGTCGAACTGGCGCAGGGCGACGTCGTGCTGTTCCACAGTGGCTTGTTCCATGCCGCCGGGCGCAACGAGGGCGATACCACGAAGTTCTCGGTGGTGTTTGCGTATCGCGGCGAGAGCAATCCGCCGACGCCGGGGTCGCGCTCAGCCTCTGCGGGCGAAGTCGCGCTCGGGCACTGACTCGGGCGCTGACATCGTCCGCCTGATCCGTTCTCGCCCAAACCCCCGGGCGAGATCACGGTTTTGGGCTGTTTCCTAAACCGGGCAGAGCCTCTTCCCGCGTAGACTCCACGACCATCCTAATGGCGTCGCCTGTCGGCTCGCGCTCGCGCGTCTGACCTACCGCCGGGCATACCGGTGACGCGGCATTGCCCCCGTAACCTGCCTGACGCCATCCCATGACAACTGTCGTGGCGTGCTGTCGAGCAACGCGAATGTCGCAGCACGTGCACGTCCAGACCCGGAGGAGACACGTGTCCCATCTGCCCATCTCGCCCTCGGCGGCGCCATCCACGGCGACCGCCTCCGTGGTTTCCAGTGCTGCTTCTGCGTCGTCCGCTTCCACTACTTCCACCGCTTCCACCAGTTTCACCGCCTCCACCAACGCCGATCGTGCGAACCCGTCCGTGCGCGGCACGTGGGGCTCGCGCATGGGATTTGTGCTGGCGGCCGCCGGCTCTGCGGTAGGGCTGGGTGCGGTGTGGAAGTTTCCGTACGTGGTGGGGCAGCACGGGGGCGGGGCGTTTCTGGTGGTGTATCTGGGGTGCGTGTTGACGCTGGGTGTCGCCTTGCTGCTCGCTGAGATGACCATCGGACGGCTGACCGGCAAGTCCGCCACCACGGCGATGCGTGAGTTGGGCGGTCGTGGCTGGTCGTGGGTAGGGCGCATCGCCACGTTCAATGCGTTTGCCATTCTGTCGTTCTACGTGGTGGTCGGCGGCTGGACGGTGGCCTATCTGCTGCGTGCACTCAACGGCACGGTGCTCGCGCCCGATACGCTGAAGCTGGAGGCCGAATTCGTGGCGTTCATTGCCGACCCATGGGCGTCGCTCGCGAACATGGCCGTGTTTCTCGGGCTGGCCGCATTGATCGTGGCGGCCGGTGTGCAGAAGGGCATCGAGCGTGCGGGCAAGTGGCTGATGCCGGCGCTGTTCCTGTTGATGCTCGCGGTGATTGCCCGGGCGCTGACGCTACCCGGTGCGATGGAAGGCGTAGCGTGGTTCCTCAAACCCGACTTCTCGATGATCAGCGGCAAGACACTCCTTGAAGCCTTGGGACTCGCGTTTTTCTCGCTGTCGCTGGGGGCGGGCATGATCGTGGTCTACGGCTCGTATCTGCCCAAGGATGCGAAGCTGGCCGGTTCGGCAGTGTGGGTGGCGACGCTGGCGACGCTCGCGTGCATGCTGGCGGGGCTGATGATTTTGCCGGCAGTGTTTGCCTTCGGCGTCGCGCCCAACGCGGGCCCGGGGCTGACGTTCATCACGATGCCTGCGATCTTCGCGCAGATGCCGTTCGGCCATCTGGTGGCGATTGCCTTCTTCCTGTTGCTGCTATTTGCCGCGTTGACCTCGGCCGTGTCGCTGTTCGAGCCGGTCACGGCGTTTCTGATCGACGAGTATCAATGGCGGCGCGGCCCGGCAGTGGTGGCCGTGTTAGTCGCCACCTTCTCACTGGGCGCGCCCGCGGCGCTCTCGTTCGGCGTGTGGTCCGACGTGCAACTGTTCGGCCGGACGATTTTCGATCTGATGGATTTCGTGACGATCAATCTGCTGATGCCCGCCGGTGGCCTGTGCGTCGCGGTTCTGGTTGGCGCACGCATCTGGCCGCAGGCGCGCACGGTGCTCGTCGGCACGCGTGCGCAATGGTTTCTGCCGGTATGGCGGCTGATTTTGCTGGTGCTCACGCCGCTCGCGATTCTCGGTATCTGGTACCAGAGCGTCTAGGCGGCGCGAGGCGCAGCACTCAGCCAGCCACCGGCGTGCGCATGGTCACCCACTCTTCGGCGGCCGTCGGATGCACGGCGAGGGTGCGGTCGAAGTCGGCCTTCGTCGCCCCCATCGACAGCGCAACGCCGAGCAACTGGACTTGCTCGCCGGCATGGTCGCCGACCATGTGCGCGCCGACGATTCGGTCGGTCGAGCCATCGACCAGCAACTTCATCAGAATCTTTTCCTGCCGCCCCGAGAGCGTGGCTTTCAGCGGGCGGAAGACGGCCTTGTACACCTTGAGTTGCGGATACTGCGCCCGGGCCTCGCTCTCGATGAGCCCGACCACCCCGATTTCCGGGGTGCTGAACACGGCCGTCGGAATGAGCTTGTGATCGACGCGCGTCGTGCGCTCGCCAAACACCGTATCGGCAAATGCCTGACCTTCACGAATAGCCATCGGCGTGAGATTGACGCGATCGGTCACATCCCCGACCGCGAAGATCGACGGCACGTTCGTGCGTGAAAACTCGTCGACGATTACCGCGCCCTTGTCGTTGAGCGCCACACCACTCGCCGCCAACCCCAGTCCCTGCGTGTACGGCACACGCCCGGCCGCGCTGAGCAGCACGTCGGCCTCGTGCGTGCTGCCGTCGGAAAGCGAAATGCGCAAGCCGTCTTGCGTCTTGTCTACGCGTTCTACTGTGCGGTCCAGCACGACATCGATGCCGCGCTCGCGGTAGGCCGCTTCGAGCGACGTCCGCACGTCTTCATCGAAACCGCGCAACAGGTGAGGGCCGCGATGGACGAGCGTGACCTTCGCGCCAAGTCCGGCGAATACCCCGGCAAACTCCACCGCGATATACCCGCCGCCGATCACCGTAATGCGCTCGGGCAACTTGTCCAGATGAAACACCTCGTTGGACGAAATGGCATGCTCGCGTCCGACAAAGTGCGGTTGTTCGGCAGGCCGCCCGCCGGTGGCGATCAGGATGTGTTTTGCCGTGATGCGCTCGCCGGTCGCAGGCAGCACCACGGTGTTCGGGCCTTCGACCACGGCACGCACCTCGATCAGTTCGGCCCCCGCACGTTCCAGATTGGTGCGGTAGATGTTCTCGAGCCGCGCGATCTCGCTGTCTTTGCGGGCAATGAGCGTGTTCCAGTCGAAGGTGGGCGTACCGACGTTCCAGCCAAAGCCGGCGGCATCTTCGAATTCGTCCGTAAAGCGGCTGGCGTAGACGAGCAGTTTCTTCGGCACGCAGCCGCGAATCACGCACGTACCGCCAACGCGAAACTCTTCGGCCACCTTCACGCGCGCACCGTATTGCGCCGCGACGCGCGCCGCACGCACACCGCCGGAACCGGCACCGATCACAAACAAATCCACATCGAACTGGGGCATTGCTGACTCCTTGTTGTCATATGACGGCATGGACACAACTGCGGGCACACCTGCGGGCGCATCCGCAAACATGGCCGCAAACACGGCCGATGGCGGCTGCGTCGGTGTCCGTCACGTCTGGCGTTGAGCGATTGTGCCAGAGACCCGATACCCACGTCGGCAGCCGGGCCGCACTTTCGGAGTCGTCCGATGCCGCGATCAGGCACCACCGGAAAACCCGTCATACCGCGCGCTATCCGTCAATTCGGGTTTTCGCACGGTCGTGCACTTTTGTTGATTTACATCAATGCGCCAGACGAAACGCAAGACGACAATCGAAAGCGTCGAAAGTCGATGAATGCTTCACGGTTGAAGCAGGGCGCCCGCCCACGAGGCGGTGCTCAATGTTTCAACGATGAAGCAATCGCGGCTGCCGGACGTTTCTGAAATGAAACACTTCTGAGGAAACGCGCCGGCATCACGCGACTGGTGAAAATAGAAGTGCATAAGAATCAATACGTTGTCCTCGATGGCCCGGAAGTTGCGTCATGTCTTGCAAGACAGGCGGACCTGACCGCCGGCACAAGAGGAAGTCATGACGAAGTCGCTCTCTCGCCCCTTGGGCGCCGCTGCGGCGCTGGCGTTGATGTTGTTCGTGGGGATGTCGGCATCGGCACATGCCGCCACCCCCGCCCGTACGGCGAATCATTCGGTCGTATCAACGGGCAACACGGCCAGCGCGACCGCCGGTACCCGGCCGACGCGGGCCACACGATCGAAGCGTGTGGCCCGCAGTTCGGCTCGTGCACCGACGCATATGCCGCCGGGCGCACCGCCTCCCGCACTGGTCGATGCCGTACCGCCGCCGTGGAACGACGTGTTCGGTGCTGCGGGCGCGTGGGCTGCCGAGCCGATCATCGTCGGTGGGAAGACGCTGGGCGGCACACTTGCCAATGCCGGCGTGACGCAACATGTCGACTCGGTCATCACGGGACCACGTGCCGGGCTGACGGGCTTGTATCAGACCGTCTGGCATCGCGCGTTGTCGGGGCCGGCGCAGAACCCGCAGCAAATGTTCGTCGCATCCCCCGAGTACTTCGGACTGCATTTCTAATTCTCCCGACAGATCCGGCAGGTCGAGACGGTGCGCTTGCCCGCACCAACGCTCGCGCTTGCCGAATTCACCGAGGCATTGACCGGGCTATCCGGTGTCCGATGCCTGCGGTACGCTCGGCCCCCCGATGTCAGCCAAGGGCCTGCTTCGCAAGGCCCGCGCCACTCGTGTGTTTCGAGCGCACCGGCCTTTGCTTTTCCCTTTGTCTCTCACTTGCCTCGCCAAGATCAATGCGGTTAGGATTAACCCGCAGTTCACGCGTGGCAGTTCTCAAGACATGCCGACTGCCGGCATGCCATTCCGTTCTGGAGCCCCCTTATGAGCACGCCTGAAGTTTCTGTGCAAAGCCCTCCCCAGCAGAAGAAAGCGGTTCCCATAGGACTGATCGCCGGTATCGTCGTCCTGATTGCCGTGCTCCTGATCCCCATGCCCGATGACCTGCCGGTCGCCGGCCACCGCATGCTCGCGATTCTCGCGTTCGCCGTGGTGGTGTGGATTACCGAAGCTGTCTCTTACGAAGCCAGCGCCATCATCATCACGTCGTTGATGGCTTTCCTCGTGGGCACCGCGCCCACGATTCAAGATCCGAGCGTCGAATACGGCACGTCGCGTGCCATCAGCATGGCGCTGGCGGGCTTCTCCAACTCGGCGCTCGCGCTCGTGGCAGGTGCGTTGTTCATCGCCGCTGCCATGACGCTCACCGGGCTCGATCGCCGCATCGCCCTCGTCACGCTTTCCAAAATCGGCACGAGCACGCGCCGCGTGATGATCGGTGCCATTGCCGTGACCATCCTGCTCTCGCTCGTCGTGCCGAGCGCCACCGCGCGCAGCGCCTGTGTGGTGCCGATCATGATGGGTGTGATCGCCGCGTTCGGCGTGGACAAGCGCTCGAACATCGCCGCCGGCATCATGATCATCGTGGCGCAGGCCACCAGTATCTGGAACGTCGGCATTCAGACGGCCGCCGCGCAGAACCTGCTCACCGTCGGCTTCATGGACAAGATGCTGGGCGACCGTATTACGTGGGCCGAATGGCTGGTCGCGGGCGCACCGTGGGCCGTCATCATGTCGGTGGTGCTCGTCGTGCTCGTGCTCAAGCTGATGCCGCCCGAAGCCGACGCCATCGCCGGTGGCAAGGAAGCCGTAGAAGCGCAACTGCGTGACATGGGCCCGATGACGAGCCCGCAAAAGCGCTTGCTGGCGGTATCGATCGGTCTGCTGCTGTTCTGGGCAACGGAAGGTAAGTTGCACCGCTTCGACACCACCTCGGTGACCTATGTGGGGCTGGTCGTGTTGATGCTGCCGCGCTTCGGTGTGATGACGTGGAAGGAAGTGCAGTCGCGTATTCCTTGGGGCACGGTCATCGTGTTCGGTGTCGGTATCAGTCTCGGTACGGCGCTCCTCACCACGCAAGCCGGTCAATGGCTCGGTAACCACGTGGTGGCGGCAACGGGTCTCGACTCGCTCTCGACGCTGGGTGTTTTCGCAGTGCTCGCCGCTTTCCTGATCCTGATTCACCTTGGCTTCGCGAGTGCAACCGCGCTGACCTCGGCCATGTTGCCGATTCTGATTGCCGTGCTGCAAACGCTGCCGGGCGACTTCAACCGGCTGGGTCTGACGATGCTGCTTGGCTTTACCGTGAGCTTCGGTTTCATCCTGCCGATCAACGCGCCGCAGAACATGGTGTGTCTGGGCACCGATACCTTCACCGCGAAGCAGTTCGCCAAGGTGGGGATCATCGTCACCATCGTCGGTTATGCGCTGCTCATGCTGTTTGCCGCGACTTACTGGCGCTGGCTGGGCTGGTTGTAAAGCGAATCATTGCAAGAGGTCATAAGGAGTCAACATGCGAATTCCAGTCAAAGACGCCATCGACTTCGGCAAGCAACTGCTTCTCGCGCAGGGTGTGCCGGACGATATCGCGTACGACGTTGCGCAACATCTGGTCGAGTCCGACCGTGTGGGTTACGCGAGCCACGGGCTCTCGATTCTGCCGACCTATCGCAAGGTGCTCGAAGACGGTCAGGTCAATCCGACCGGCCGTCCGAGCGTCATGACCGATCACGGCAATCTGCTGCTGTATGAAGGCAATCGCGGCTTCGGTCAGCACGTGGGCAAGTTCGTGGTCGAACATGCGATTGCCCGGGCGTTCGACAAGGGCGTGTGCATTCTGACGCTGCGCAACAGTCACCATCTGGGCCGCATGGGGCAGTACGGCGAGATGGTGGCGTTGCAGGGTCTGGTGTTCATGGCGTTCACCAACGTGACGAACCGTCAGCCGATGGTGGCGCCGTTCGGCGGCAGTGAGCCGCGCCTGACCACCAACCCGCTGTGCTTCGCAGGGCCGCTGCCTAACAACCGGCCGCCGCTCGTGGTGGATATGGCCACCAGCGCCATCGCCATCAACAAGGCGCGCGTGCTGGCGGCCGAGGGCAAGCAGGCGCCGCCGGGCTCGCTGATCGACGGCAACGGCAACCCGAGCACCGATCCGAATGCGCTGTTCACCGAGCCGTTTGGCGCGTTGCTGCCGTTCGGTGGACACAAGGGTTACGCACTCGGTATCGTGACGGAATTGCTCGCGGGCGTGCTCTCGGGCGGCGGTACGATTCAGCCGGAACACCCGCGTGCGGGCGTGGCCACGAACAACATGTTTGCCATCGTGCTCAATCCGCAGGTCGACTTCGCGGCGACGTGGCGTTCGCACGAAGTCGAGGCGTTCATCGACTATCTGACGTCGTGCCCGCCGCAGCCCGGTTTCGACCGGGTGCAATATCCGGGCGAGTACGAAGCGGAGAATCGCAAGAAGCACCACGATCACATCGACCTGACGGCGCCGATCTGGGAGTCGTTGATGAAGATGGCCGCCGAGCTGAACGTGGTGCCGCCGCGCACGTTGTAAGCACCGATGCGCGACCGGGCGGCGCATGATCTGGCGAGACCGGTGTCGAGTACGTAACAAACGAAAAGGCGATGTGCCCGGCATCGCAGGGAGAAGTGAAACGCATGGCATTACTCAAGGTAGATGTCGTCAGTACCGAGCGCGAAATCTATTCGGGCGAAGCACGATTTGTGGCGGTGCCCGGCAAGATGGGCGAGCTGGGGGTGCTGCCGGGGCATACGCCGTTGCTCACGCCGGTGCGCCCCGGCACCGTGCGCATCGAGAGCGAGGATGGGACGGATACCTACCTCTACATCGCAGGTGGTTTTGTCGAGATTCAACCCGATCGCGTCACAATTCTGGCCGACACGGCCATGCGTGCCGAGAGTCTGGACGAAGCGCGCGCCGAGCGTGCCCGCGAAGAAGCCAGTGCCCTGATCGAAACCCAAAGCGGTGACATCGATTACGCGAAGGCGCGGGCCGAGCTGGCCGAAGCCGTCGCGCAACTCGATGCGATCAAACGCATGCGCAAACAGAAACAGTCGAAGTAACCCCCTGCGGCAGGCCGACCGGCTTGCCGTATCGACGCTACCGCACACGCTGCGATAGCCGTCCCCCCGACAAACCGCCACCGGCATTTGCCCGTGGCGGTTTTCTTTTGGGTGCAACCGCCTGAGGTAAACCCCGAGGCGATTCCGGTTGCGCCATCTTTTTGAAATAACTATATTGCTCTCAGATAACAGTTATTGCAGTGAGATAACTGTTTAGCGAGAAATGCGATGTTCGCATGACCGCCATCTCAATGCACACGTTCGTGCCCTTGGAGTTCAAATGAGCGAGACAGCAAAGCAGCCGGAGCAGGAAGTTCTTTTCACGCAGGTCGGCAAGGTCGCCGTGATTACGTTGAATCGTCCGCAGGCGCTCAACGCCTGGACCATCGCCATGCGCGAGCTGATCATCGCGGCGCTCGAGCGTTTCAATGCCGACGACAACGTGGCGGCCGTGATCATGACGGGGGCAGGGCGCGCCTTCTCCGCGGGTCAGGATCTGGGCGAAGCCAAGCACTTCGACGGCGACACGGCCATCGAGTGGATCAAGGGCTGGGAGCATTACTACGACGTGATCCGCAGCCTGAAAAAGCCGCTGGTCATGGCGTTGAACGGCACGGCGGCCGGCTCGGCGTTTCAGGTCTCGCTGCTCGGCGACATCCGCGTGGGTCACCCGGGCGTGCGCATGGGCCAGCCGGAAATCAACGCAGGCATCGCCAGCACGACCGGCCCCTGGATCATGAATCACATGCTCGGCCTGTCGCGCACCATCGAACTCACGCTCACCGGCCGCCTGATGGACGCCGACGAGAGCCATCGACTTGGGCTCATTCATCACCTCGTGCCGGAAGACAAGGTGTTCGAGAAGGCGCTGGAAATCGCGACCGAACTGGCTGAGAAGCCGCCGGTGGCGATGCGTCTGGACAAGCAGCGTTTCCGCGAAATGACCGAAGGCACGTTTCAGGATGCCATCGAGGCCGGCATGCGCATTCAGCGCGAGTCGTACGAATCGGGTGAGCCGGCACGCATGATGGCCGCGTTCTTCGAAAAGCGCGCCGCCAAGGCACAAGCCGCCAAGGTCTGACGCGCACAACGTCCGGCCTGACCGGACGGTCGTCATCACAAGCCCCGCCGCGCAACACGTACCGTCGCGCGCGAAGCGGGGCAGCACACGCCACACACATACGGCATGCGCGCAGCGCCTGCCCCACGTTAGCGGAGTTACTCATGTCTTTCTCGCACGACCCGCAAAACCCCTCGCGCCGCCGCCTGTTGCAAGCCGCCGGGACCGTTGCCCTTGCCAGCGCCTTGCCGCTTGCCGTTTCGCGCGGTGCGCAGGCGCAAACGCGCCAGTTGATCGTCTCCGACCCGGGTGGTCCGTACACCACGGCGTACCGCCGCGCGTTCTACGACCCGTTCGAGAAGGCAACCGGCATCAAGGTGGTGAGCGTGGCGCGCGATTCGCAGCCGGTGGCGCAGTTCGCGGCCATGGTGCAGACGAAGAACTTCGTGTGGGACGTGACCACGCTGACGCTCTCTGCCGACATTCCGTATCTGGAATCGAAGGGTTTTCTCGAACCCATCGGCATGAAGGTGGCCGACTTCCCCGGCATCATGCCCGAGGCGGTCACGCCCGACTGGCTGGGGGTGGATGTGTACTCGACCGTGCTGGCCTATCGCACCGACAAGTTCACCAAGGAAACCCCGCAAACGTGGGCCGACTTCTGGGACGTGAAGCGTTTTCCCGGCCGCCGCTCGCTGCGCCGCAGCCCGCTCGACACCATCGAACAGGCACTCATGGCCGACGGCGTGCCCATCGACAAGCTGTATCCGCTGGACCTCGACCGGGCGTTCAAGTCGCTCGACCGCATCAAGCCGCACATCAATCTGTGGTGGACCTCGGGCGCGCAGGCCATGCAGGCGATTCAGAGCGGCGACGTGGACATGATGTCGACGTGGAATGGCCGTGCACAGGCGGCGATCGACAACAAGGCGCCGGTGAAGATCGTCTGGAATCAGGGGCTGTATTCCATCGAAGGCTGGGGCATTCCGAAGGGCACGCCGCGCGCCGAGTTTGCGCGTCAGTTCGTGCGCTTCTGTGGCGACGCGCAGCGTCAGGCGCTCATCACGCAGGACCTCGCTTACGGGCCGACCAACCTCAAGGCCTTCGACTCCATTCCGAAAGACCGCGCACCGCTGTTGCCGACCGCACCGGACAACCTCAAGGGCATGCGTCTGCCGAGCCCGCAGTGGTGGGCGGAGAACCGCACCCGCGCGACCGAACGCTTCAACGCGTGGTTGCTGTCGTAAGCCGTTAGTCGTCAGTCGTCAGCCGTTTGCCGGAGGGGGGGTGGCGAAGGCCATTCGCCGTCGCTGTCTGCCGTTAGCTGCACCTTGCAGGATGAGAGTCGAACATGAGTACCAAACTGGAAACTGTCGGTCTTGCCAAGACGTATCGCGAGACGCCCGCGCTGCTGCCCACCGACCTGCGGGTCGCGGCAGGAGAATTTCTCACGCTGCTCGGGCCGTCCGGCTCCGGCAAGACCACGCTGTTGCAGATGATTTCGGGGCTGGTCGAACCGACGTCGGGGCAGTTGCTGATCGACGGACGCGACGCTACCCGTGACGCTCCCGGCAAACGCGGCATCGGCATGGTCTTCCAGAGTTACGCGCTGTTTCCGCACATGAGCGTGTGGGAGAACGTGGCCTACGGCTTGCGCATGCGCAAGCTGCCGAAGGCCGAGCTGGGCCCGGCCGTGGACGCCGCGCTGGCCATGGTCAAGATGCAGGCCTTTGCGCAGCGGCTGCCCTCGGAACTCTCGGGCGGGCAGCAGCAGCGCATTGCGCTTGCACGTTGTTTCGCGTTCCGGCCGTCGATCATCCTGCTCGACGAACCGCTGGGGGCGCTCGACAAGAAGTTGCGTGAACACATGCAGCTGGAGATTCGCCGCTTGCATCAGGAGTTGAGCGCGACGTTCATTTACGTGACGCACGATCAGGACGAAGCGCTCACGCTGTCCGACCGTATTTGCCTGATGAATCAGGCGCGTATCGAACAGATCGGCACGCCAACGCAACTGTACGACCGGCCTGCGACGCGCTTTGCGGCGGATTTTCTCGGGCACTCGAATCTGCTCGACGGCGTGGTCGAGCGCCTGCCTGACGGGCGCGTGGCGTTGCGCATGGGCAATACGCTGGTGCCGATCGGCCCGAGCCCGGATTTGCCTGCCGCAGGCGAGGCCAGTTTGCTGGTGCGCCCCGAAGCGGCGCGTCTTACGCCGCCGGGCGACGGTGCGCTGGCCGGCACGATTCGCGAAGTCGTGTTCCTCGGCGCCGATACGCGCGCCATCGTGACGCTGGGGCACGAGGGCGAGGGCATCGAAGCCGCCGACTTCACCGTGCGCTGTCCGCGCGAGTTGTCGCCGCGCGTGGGTGAGCGGGTCGGCCTTTCGTGGGACGACAGCCGTGCCACGTTGCTCACGCGTTGATCGCGTAGGAATCACCTGCGAATCATGCTGACCGCTCTCACTGCGCCGATGCGCTATTCGATATCCCGTCAGGCTTGCGCCTAAGGAGTTTTTGCCATGTGGCTTGTTCAACGCCTGCCTCAGGCGGGGCCCCGCTTTGCCTGGCCGAAGCGCCTGCAAGGCTGGTTGCCGGCTTTGCCCGCGCTGTTGTTTCTCGCGGTGTTCTTCATCGTGCCGGTCGTCGAGATTCTGCAAGGCGGTCTGTACGACGCCGACGGCGTGCTCTCGATTGCCCAGTTCGCGCGCATGACGCATTCGGCCGTCTATGTGAAGGTGCTCGGCTCGACGTTCTGGATTGCATTTCTCACGGCAGCGCTTTCGGTGGTGCTCGGCTATCCCGTGGCGTATCTGCTGGCGCGCCTGTCGAACCGGTCCCGCGAGCGCTGGCTGTTGTGGATCGTGCTGCCGTTCTGGACGAGCTATCTCGTCAAAACCTACGCGTGGATGCTGCTGCTCTCCAAGACCGGGCTGCTCACCATCGTCGCCACGCATCTGGGCCTGATCGACGACGCCAGCACGCTGGCACCGTCGCTCACGGGCGTGCTGATCGGTATGGTGCACGCGATGCTGCCGCTGGCCGTCATGACCATGCTGCCGATCATGCGCGGCATCAATATGCAACTGGTGCAGGCCGCCGAGACGCTCGGGGCTGACCGCACCACGGGATTTTTCACGGTGTTTCTGCCGTTGTCGGGGCCGGGTGCGGCTGCGGCCGGGCTGCTGGTGTTCATCTCGAGTCTCGGCTTCTTCATCGTGCCGGCGCTGCTCGGTTCGCCGCGCGAATCGATGGTGGCGCAGTTGGTCATCTCGTCGGTACTGGAGCTGTTCGATCTGCGCTTTGCCGGTGCATTGTCGACCGTATTGCTGCTGTGCTCGATCGTCGTGTTCTACGTGTACGACCGCGTGGTCGGTCTGTCGTCGCTGGCCGGCGAGGCGCCGCAGCGCGCCGGTGGGCAGGGCGGCCGGTTGCTGCCGGTGCTGCTGGCAATCGGGCGTGTGGCGGGCAAGCTCACGCCCAGCTTCGGGCGCTCGGGTGGTGCCGGGAGTGGGATCGGCCTGAAAGCTTATGCGTGGGTGATCGTGCTGGCGCTTGTGTTGCCGATTGCGTTCGTGGTGCCGCTCGCGTTCACCAAGCAGGCGTTCGTGGCATTCCCGCCCGAGTTGTTCACGCTGAAGTGGTTCGTGGCGTTTTTGGAATCGAGCGTCTGGCAATCGGCGCTGCTGCGCTCGCTGGGCGTGGGGTTTGCGACGGCGGCGCTGGCGCTGGTACTCGGCTTCGGCGCGAGTCTTGCGCTGGTGCGTCTGCCGAGCCGCTGGCGCAAGCCGCTGTTTGCCGTGTTCATCGCGCCGCTGATCGTGCCGCGCATCGTGGTGGCCGTCGGCCTGCTGTATTTGTTTGCGCGCTGGGAACTGGCAGGTACCAATGCCGGGCTCGTGATCGGTCACACCGTGCTCGCGATTCCCTATGTGGTGGTGACGCTCTCGGCCAGCTTCAAACGCTTCGACTGGAGGCTCGATGACGCCGCCAAGATGCTCGGAGCCTCGGCCTTCACGCGGGTTCGCACGGTGCTGCTGCCGTTGCTGGCCGCCAGCCTCGGCTCGGCGTTCCTGTTCGCCTTCATCGTCTCGTTCGACGATCTGACGATTGCAATCTTCGTGTCCGGCGGGATCAACACCACGCTGCCCAAGCAGATGTGGGACGACATTCAACTGGCCGTCACGCCGACGCTCGCTGCCGTGGCCACCTCGCTGGTGTTCCTGATGGCGTTCTGCGTCTGGTTGTCTTCGATGTTCAAACGTAAGAGCTACTGATTCCTGCGGATTTTCGTATGTCCATGTCCAATGCTGCCCGAGTGGTTCCGACGACTGTGCCAATGACTGTGCCGTCACACCCGTACACCCGATATTTCCCCCAGCGCGCCGAAGGCGATCAACTGGATGTCGTGCCGCTGTTGATGGCTGGCCTCGCCCGCGGGGGCGCGGCGTCGCCGGTGACGCATCCGGTCGTCGTTTATGAAGGCGAAGCCATCGACCGGGCGCAGATGGCGCAACGCGTGGCGGCCATGCAGGCGTGGTTTGCCGCGCAAGGTCTCGTGCCCGGTGACCGCGTCGCCGTCATGCTCGGCAATAGCGCCACGCAGGTGGCGTTGATCTATGCGCTGATGCTTTCGGGACTCGTCTGGGTGCCGGTCAATACCCGCCTCAAGGGCGATGGCCTCGAATACCTGCTGGGGCACGCCAAGCCTAAGTTGCTGATCGCGGAGCCGGCGTTCGGTGACGTGCTCGATGCCGGGCTGGCGCTCGCTGCGCAGCAACCCGGGCATCACGGACCGAGCGTCGTCCGGTGCTGGTTGAGCGACGTGCAACGCCAAGCGTCGGCCTTCGACGGCGCGGCGCTGCGGGCCGCGCCGGTCACCCCGGCCTCGGTGCTGTGCATCATCTACACGTCGGGCACGACGGGGGCGCCGAAGGGCGTGCTCTTCACGCACCGCATGATGCGCATCGCCAGCGAGGCCGCGATGCAGGTGGCCGATGCCGGCAACGGCGACCGCCTGTTCCTGTGGGAGCCGCTGTGCCATATCGGTGGTGCGCAGATGCTGTTGCTGCCGTTTCTGGCCGACGTCGAAATGCATGTGGTCGAACGGTTCTCCGCCAGCCGTTTCTGGCAGCAGTGCGAGGCGGCGCAGGCGACGCATCTGCACTATCTGGGCGGCATTCTCGACATTCTGATGCAACAGCCGCGAGAGGCCCAGCCGGCGAACAACAGTCTGCGCGTGGCGTGGGGCGCGGGGGTTGCGGCCAGCGCATGGCAGGCGACGCGCGAGCGTTTGCAGTGCGCACTGCGCGAGTGCTATGGCATGACGGAATGCTCCAGCTTTGCCACGCTCAACGACACCGATACGCCGGGTTCTATCGGTCACGCGCTGCCGTGGCTCACGCTGGAATTACTCGACGATGAAGGTCGTCCGGTGCCTGATGGCGAACTGGGCGAGATCGTGTTGTCGAGCGATGTCGACGGGGTGTTCCTGCCGGGCTATCTCGATAACCCGGAAGCCAGCGCCAAGGCGTTGCGCGACGGCAAGCTCTACACGGGCGACAGCGCGCGCCGCAGCCCGGATGGCAGTCTGGTGTTCGTCGGACGCCGCACTGACAGCATGCGTGTGCGCGGGGAGAACGTGTCGGCGTGGGAGATCGAGCGCGTATTTGCACGACATCCGGCGGTGGCGGCCTGCGCGGCGATTGGCGTTGCGAGCGAGATCGGCGAGCAGGACGTGCTGCTCTACGTGCAGTTTCGCGACGGTCAGGCGATCGACTGGACGACGCTTGCGGCATGGGCCGGCGACAAGCTCGCCAGTTACCAGCGCCCGCGCTACTATCGCGAAACCGCGCGCTTCGAGACCACACCTTCGGAGCGCATTCGCAAGCATCTGCTGTCGCGCGACACCGCACCGGCGTGGGATCAAACGGCGGCGAAATGAGTGCGCAGGCGGGGTGGATTGTGCGTTCGTGAGTTCGTCCGAAAGGGATTTTCGAGTTATCGATATAAAATAGACTCTTATTTTTATGAGATAATTCAGGCCTGACTGCCTTATTCCATCACGATTGTGGCCACTAATAAAACTCCCCGCACCCGCGCCAAAACGGCCGCCGCCGACGATACGCCGGCGGCCGCTTCGAGTGAATCGACGTTGTACGTGCAGTCGGTCGAAAAGGCGATGAAAGTGCTGACCGCCTTCGACGGTTCGAAGCGTCATCTCTCGCTCTCCGAGATCGCCGCGGCCACCGGTTTCGACATCAGCGCGGCGCAGCGCTTTACCTTCACGCTCTCGGCGTTGGGCTATCTGCTCAAGGACCCGCAGAGCAAGAAGTACGAGCTCTCGCCCAAGCTGCTCGACTTCACCTATCACTATCTGGTCTCCAACGAGTTGGTGAGCCGCGCTGCGCCGTACCTTCAGCAGTTGGCCGCCGAGACGGAAGAGGCGACCAACCTGACCGTGCGGCTCGATACCGACATCGTGTTCGTGCTGCGGATCGTCAGCCGCAGTGTGTTCAACGCGAACGTGATCGTCGGCTCGCGACTGCCCGCCTATTGCACGGCACCGGGTCTGGCCATGCTGGCGACCCTCGAAGACGACGAGATCGACGACATCCTCGCGCGTACCAATCTGGTGGAATTCACGCCCGCAACCGTCTGGCAGCCGCGCAAGATCAAAGAGCGGCTGGCGCGCATTCGCAAGCAGGGTTACGCGCATACCGAAGACGAATACTTCATGGGCGATATTTCGACCTCGGCGGCGGTGGTCAATCTCGACGGCCGCGCGATCGGTGCGATCAATATTGCCGTGCCGCGGGTTCGCTGGAATGCCGGTCGCGACGAGCGCCGCTTCGCCGATCTCGTGATCCAGACGGCCGGTGCATTGTCGGCACGCCGGCGTCAGGACTAGGGCGTCGTCCTTCGTCAGGCGATGTAAGGCGCGCTGAGATCGGCCGGACGTGGACTTCGGCCAGTCGGCCGCCCGTCCGGTTGAAGTCTCAAAATGGCGTGCTAGAATCCCGCCGCATGGGGTTGGAGCAGGGCTGAATTCCAAGGATTCCGAGATACCGCGCAGAACACGCAGCCGCACATTGACGGTGTGTTCAGGGAAGTGCGTGTCAAGCCACGGCTGGCTGAGCCGGGGCGACGGAAGACCTGTAGAGAAACCGATGGCCGAACCGGGGCGGCCAGACGGTGCGCCAAACGGGGTGCGCAAGCGACTGCGGGACTTACCAATCCGAATCTCAGGCGGTGCAAAAGAATCTTGCCGCCACCCCCGCGCCTTCAATCCGCGCGACTGATACGCACAAGGGCTAGTTGCCCGGCGGGCAGCGCACACGGGGGAATGGAGCTATGGCTCTGGGGTTGTCGTTGCCTGCGTTGGACTTGCCGACGCTGCAATTCGTCACTTTCTTGCTGAGTATCGCGACGGGCATTCTGTTCATGCTCGATGCCTTGCGTCGCGACGAGGCCGAGTCTCCGCGCTGGTGGAGTCTGGCCTTCCTGCTCGCGACGTTCTCTCCCGTTCTCTATTTGCTGGCCGCGCGCAGCGGCCGATTGGCCGTGCTCTATCCGCTGGGGAATGCGGTTGCCACACTCGCCTTCGCCATGGTCTGGAGCGGGTCGCGACGATTTTACGGGCGTAGCGTGCAATGGGTTGCCGTGTTTGGCGGCCCGGCCGTGTTGCTGTGGGGAACATGGCTGTTTGCGCGTCCGCTCGACGCGTGGAGCGGCGGTGCCTTGTTCTTTTCGTTGCTCGCGATGTATAGCCTGATGGCGGCCAAGGAGTTCTGGCAGGCATCGGGGATGCGGCTGCCGAGCAGCATCGTGCTGGCGGTGGTGGCGGTATTGCACGGCAGTTTTTACACTGCGCGGGCGGTGGCGTTGGTCTGGCTGGGGCCGTCCGACCCCCGGTTTCTGGCGTGGTTCGGGGCGCAGGTGGCGACGACCGAGATGCTGGTGCTGATCGTCGTGGCGAGCTTCCTGATGGTGTCGCTTGGCAAAGAGCGCTCTGAAATCGCCTTGCACCGCGCGGCGACCCGCGACGGGCTCACGCAGGCGTTCAACCGGCCCGAGTTCACCCGGCTCGCCCGCGAGCAGATGCGCCGCCATGGGACGTCGCGCTCGCCGGTGGCACTGCTGCTGCTGGATCTCGATCACTTCAAGCGCATCAACGACACTTACGGCCACCCGTTCGGGGACACCGTGTTGCTGCTGTTCGCGCGCACGGCGGCGCAGCAACTGCGGGCGGACGACATCTTCGGGCGTTACGGCGGCGAGGAGTTCGCTCTGTTTCTGCCGGGCGTGGGCGTGACCGAGGCGCTGACCATTGCCGAGCGGGTACGCGAGGCGTTCGAGCGGGCAGGGCGCACGGTGCAGGGCGAAGCGGTGGCGGCAACGGTGAGTATCGGAGTCGCCTGCGACGAGCGCTCGCGCGGCGAGTTGTCGTCACTCGTTCAGCGTGCCGATCGTGCGCTTTATCAGGCCAAAGCGGCGGGCCGGAACCGCTGTGTGAGATATACGCCAGAGACGTCAATAACGATGACGGAAGCCCGTACGCCCTTGCGCGCAGCGGGGTAGAAAAGCATTGCGGCGCCCCCGATAACCGCGTATAAGTGATGGATCGAACATCAAGTCTGACGTTTATCGAGCGTCGATCCTACGATCTTTGCGAGACACTACCGATCTCTGAATTTCTTGGTTGTCCGGCACCGATGCCCAGCCGCGCGCACTGCGATGGCAGCACGTCGGGAGAACTGGGAGTTCACATGAGCACCGGTACCGTAAAGTGGTTTAACGACAGCAAGGGTTTCGGATTCATCACGCCGGACGAGGGGGGAGAAGACCTCTTCGCGCACTTTTCGGAAATCAAATCCGATCAGGGCGACGGATTCCGATCCCTCAGCGAGAATCAACAGGTGTCCTTCGACATCATCCGCGGTCCGAAGGGGTTGCTGGCTTCCAATATCAGACCCTCCTGATCTCATTTCCTTTCGTTGTGCTGGCCCGGGCGCGCACTCGACGCCGGGGAAAGTGCAGCGGTCGTCGAGGGCAATATGGCCTACGTCACTCCGTTTTATAAGGGTTTCCGTCTGGAGACGATGGTTTTCCGCGGTCAACACCCCGATTCGATAGAACGAAAGCATGACCGGACTTTCGTCGTTGCCGTCAGGATTACCCGCGCCACGCTCGAGGATCTCGACTATTCGGGGGAATCAAAGACGTACAAACTCCAGAGCCTTCCGTTCGACTCCATTGGAGAAGCGCGGCGCGCTGGCAACAATTACGCGCAGGGGCTGGTTGATAATCTGGTTGAGAGCGGCGCCAAAGCCCTGTGACCTTGTGAGGTCGACATGCATGCTTCACCTAGCTGGTTTTTGTATGCGGACTACCTTCCTCCGGACCGAACCCGGTTTTTATCCGTCGCTGCGATCACATTTGTCATGAGATTGCGCTACCGTGCCTACCGTGGCGCTGCCAGCGACCTGATGCAGCGCTCGCGGATGGCGAGCTGGTTGCCGGTTCCCGCCAAGGCGTGGGCCTTGAATGCCGTGAATATTCAGTAACGCTGCGCGATCCTGCGTGATCGATTGCGGCCAGTATCAAATCGCACGAGCACAACGAGCAATCCGTGATCGTCGATCATTGTCATTGACCGACCGCTGAGGATTCAAGAATGCTGACCCTTTCGAAGCAAGCCATTGTGGCCGCCATTCAACGCATTTCCGATACCGGACAGACGCGTCCTTCCGAAGCTGTGATCAATGCGCTACTTGCGCGAGAGCTGATTTGCCGCGTTGGCGAACGGCTGGAACTCACCCAGTTCGGGCGGTCGTATTGCCGCTCGGAGCGTGCACCCGCCTGGCGATAAGCAGAATAGCCCCGGATTCGGGGCAGTCTCGGGCGTTCATTTAGCGGGCATACGTGCCCGCTAAACGCATTTCAGGCGCTTAATGCCACGCCGGGGTGTACATGGATCGGCAGTAGGATTTACCGTACGGCGTCACTTCAAGGCGTTTGCCAACCCGGCGAACCAGTTCGCGGGCGAGTAGCGCGTCGATAACGGCGTCCGGTGGTGTGTCGTTTCCTTTCGCAATTAACTGAAGCGCGGCCGCAATGGCTTGTTTGGTGAGCGAAAGCATGGTTTTTCTCCTGATGCCGCCGTTTTATCGAGTATGCGCGCTATGACGCCGCATTGCTCGAAATCTTTAACGCCTATGGCTAAACAAGCAACAGGGTTAGGCATCAGAATGATTTGAAACGTCTTTACCGTGCGGCGCTGTGCGCGCGGCCTGCTTACCAGCGCCGGGAGATCAGGATGGATCGGAAAAACCAAGGGATCGAAGCACTTCCCGAAGAGCAGCGCGAGCGTTTTCTCGCCGCGTGTCTCGCGAGTGGGATTAACGTGAAGCGCCTGATCGTGACGGTAGAAACCAGCTATTCGGGCGAAGGTGCGCTTGCCCAGGCCATTCACGATGTTTATGTGAGCGGCATGCGTCGAATTCGGCATTACCGCTCGTCGGTCGACGAGGCCTCGTGGACCACCCAATTCGAGCAGGATGCCCGGGCCGGCGTGTTTAAGTAACACGCAGCCTTCGCGGCAAAACCGGCTTTCCAGACGCTGCACCGACCCGACTGACTTCGCCGGCATTGGATATCGCCGGGATTCTGGAGGTGATCATGGACGCATCGATCGAACCGTTGATCCTCGACCTGCTGGAGTGGATCGGGCCGGCGGGAAAGCCTTATGCCGAGATCATGGAAGCGTGGCGAACGTCATGCCCGCGCTTACCCGTCTGGGAAGAGGCTAACGCCCGCGGGTATCTCATCCGTATTCACACCCCCGGGGGTGTCGCCGAAATCGCGCTGAGTGCGGCGGGCTTAGCGTACATCGCCGCTGCACATCGCACACAAGCCGCCATTTCGTCGCAATAGCCGACTAACCGACTGGCGGGCAGCACCCGAAGGTTTAAACGGTGATTTCCGTCGACTGGTAGGTGATGTTCTGCCAGTGGCGATCGGTTTTGATCCAGACCGATACAAACCTCGCCTGATAATCGAACCATGTTGCGCCGTGATACCCGCTCGCGCGCCATCGGCCGACGACGATGATCGTATTGCCGTACTGCGTCGAGTGAAGCTGATCGACTTGCGCCGTATCCCAATGCCGTGTCCCGGTGCGATAAGACGCCAGCACATCGGTTTTGGTTTCGACAACGCCCCCCGGTTGAATGATGACGTAATCGGGATGCAGCAGCGACTCGATCACCTCGAGCCCGGTCGTTAAATCGAGATGCGCGCGTGCAAGGGCATGTTCGGCGAGTTCAACAGCCGCAATAGCTTCGTGGCTTTCCGTCATCGACATGGGTTACCAAGTCCAGCGCAGCCCCAGCGTCGCGGAGACGCTTTGTTGCCGCGTGTTATCGAGTTGTGTGAGGTAAGCAAGTGTGCCGTATACGCTCGCCGATTTGTTGAAACGGCCGGCCACACCGATACCGAATTGCGCAGACGTACTGTTGGCATTGGTCACAATTGGCGTGGTGCCGCCAAAGACCACGCGGCCGTCGCTGCCGAACGTGTGCAAGAGGTTGAACAGCAGGTAAGGGCGCAGCAGCCCCCGCGCGCCGTCGTAGTTGGCTTCGAGCCGTGCGCCGATACGCGCGAGCCACGCGTTCGTGTTGTCGAAAGCCACGCTGGAGATGCTGTCATTGAAATTGTCGATCGATTGATGTTGCCAGATGATCTGCGCCTGCGGCTCGAGCGCCAGCGTCGAAGTCAACGGGATCGGCCAACCGGCTTCCAGCGACGCGGCGAGCGCCTTGCCGTTCACGTCTCGATTCAGTCCGCTGAGCGGCCGTGTCTGATATTGCATTGCGGAGGCCAGCACGACGGCGTCCGTGTACGCGCCACCGGGCATCACGTGCGTCCAGTACAGCCCCGCGCTGTACATGTCGAGCGACAGCGAACCCGCCGCCGTGTCGTTCGCACCGAGCGCAAATCCCTGCACATCACCCGTGGCACGCGTCCAGCCGCCGAGCACGCCAACGTGATCGCTGTGTCCGCTGTCCGCCCGGCGCGCGAAGATATCGTGGCCGATCTGTACGCCGCCGATATTGCCGTCGAATTGCGGCGTCACGTCGCCCTTGGACCGCAGTTGTTCCGTTTGCCCCCACACGCGCACCCAGCCATCGGTCAGCCATCCGCGCTCGTCGAGCAGGCCTTGCTGGCCCTGTCGTTCGTGGAATGTTGCCATTTGCGCGAACCCGGCGGTGCGTGCGAGATCCGGCATGGCCGAATACACCGGCACTTCCACACGATAGATCGGTGCGGGCGAGTCTCCTGCCGGGAGTGCCGCCGGGGCACCCGCGCTGGCCGCCACCGGTGCGAGAACTTCCGTGACCTGTGCCCCCGTGACGGGGTCGGTGGTCGTGAGGAGGGTGGTCACCGGGACCGTTGAGCGCAGGTACCAGCTATTCGTGCTGTCGGCGGTCGTTCCGCCCTTGTACAGCATGTACGTGTACGCACCCGCCGAGACCGGTGCGCCAAGCGCGAACGCCGATGCCGACGAGGTTGCCCCGCCTACCGCACTCACCATCGGAATGCCGTTGCCGGTCGTGGCCGCGCCGCCCCCGCCCATGTTATTCACGTTGATCGACGTGTTGCCGCCGATGACGCCGCCGCTCACCGTGAGCGGGGCGACGCGCGAACTGTCGGCGCCCAGTACCGTGTCAATCGCGAGCGTGCCGCTCTGGCCCGTGTAGTTGCCCACGACGGTGAGCGTGCCGTTGCCGCTGCCATCGCCGGGGTGTACGGTGCCCGCATTGGTGACGTTGCCGGTGAGCGTGCCGGTGCCGGTCAGCGTCGCGCCCGACGCGATGGTGGTGGTCGCGCCGCCCAGTGTGCTCGTCAGATTGAACGTACCGCTCTGGAGTTGCGCAGTGTTGAAGTTGCCGCTGCCGCTCCATGTCCAGTTGGTGCCTTGCGCGAGCAGAGTGCCGAAATTGACAAACGCATTACTCGCCGTGCCGGTGCCTTGCAGAATCAACGTGCTGACTGCGCTGGTGCCGCCGTCGGCCGTGCCGATGATTTGCGACCCGGTTTGCAGCGTCAGTGTGTTCGATTTGGCTGCCGGGTTCATGTAGATGGCCGTGCCGACATTGCTCTGCACCAGCCCCGCGTTGGTGATCGAGATCGTGCCGTTCACCGTGCGAATGCCGTAACCTTGCTGGCTGATGATCTGGCCGCCGGCCTGATTCACGATCGATGAAGTGAACCCAAGTGCGGTGTTCGAGACGACAGCGTCGCTATTGATGCCGCGAGCCTCGATGTAGCCGCTGTTGGTGAAGTTATTGTTGTTGCCTTGCATGAACACCGTGAACGAGCGATTCGACGCCGTGCCGCCGGTGGTGATCAACGTGCCGGAGTTTGTCACGGTGCTTTGCCCGCCCACCACGCTCAAGGCACGGCTGCCGCTGCCGTTGGCCGTCACGGTCCCGGTGTTGACGACGGTGCTGAAAAGGCCGAGACCCGAGGCTTGCCCCCATGCCACGGTCATACCGTTCGCATCCGGGCCGGAGACGGTGATGGAGCCGTTGTTGGTGAGTGTTCCGTGGTTCCCGTTGATGGCCATGCCATCGTCTTGCGCGCCGTTTGCCGTGATGACGCCGGTCGACGTATTCACCAGCGTGTTGTAATCGTGTGCCCCCAGCATGGCCGCCCCGCGCCCGGTTGCCGTTGTACCAACGATGCTCACGGTGCCGGCGTTGGTAATCGTGCTCGACGAATCGACGGTAACGGTGGCAACGTTGGGCGTGGTGCGTGTCGACGAGATCGTGCTGCCCTGAGTGACATTGACGCTCACGTTGGTGCTGTTCGCCTGAGCCGCGACGACGCCGTCCGTGCCGGTGCAGGTCACCGTGGTGCCGCTGGCAGGGTTGACGTTGTCGCAGGCGGCCCGGGCATTGCCGACCAGACACAGCGATATCGCCAAGAGCACAGGTTTGAGCGGAAGCTGGCAATGGGCGGCGGCGAGCGCCTCGGTTGCGTGCGTTGGCTTTTTCATGGGCGTACTCCTGCGGGTAATAGTTTTAATTCAGTGAGTACATCCGAGCGCCTTCAAATTAGCTTGTAAATCAAATAATTACAAATTCTTGTGATCTTAAAAATACGATTATTACGATCGTCTGATATCAAGAAATCAACGCTATCGTTGAAATGATTCTTGTTTGATAAGTTTTTGTTTTTTAAGTGATTTTTGGTTTTCCATTTTCGATGGGAAACACTCGTCGAATTTTGTATTTTTGATTTTCGATTGAGGCATATTTTGGAAATTAAGGAGTTCGATATTCATGCCATCTTCTGTGCGAAATTCGCTGCTCTGGATATTCGACGCTTTCGAGCGCGACGAGACCTTCATTCACAAGCGGATGTTCGGCAGCGACGCTGCCTATGTCGGTGGCCTGCTCTGTCTGATCGCCGCCGATCGTGAATCGCCGTGGGACGGCTTGCTGGTGTGCACCTCGCAGGATCACCATGCTTCGCTGATGGAAGACATGCCCGCGTTGCGGCCCCATCCAGTGCTGGGCAAGTGGCTTTATGTGCCGCAATCCGACCCATCGTTCGAGGCCGTCGCGCACGCGATGACCGCGCGGGTACTGGCAGGCGATGCCCGCATCGGCGTCGAGCCCAAGCCGCGCAAACGCCGCGCGGCCAAAAAGAAGACGTAGCCTCAGGCACGCACAGCGACGTGCAGGTCAGCGCAGGTCTTTTCTGCTGGGCGACGCATCCGCCGTGCTTTCCCACTCGTATGTCTGAGTGCTTCCGACTTGCGAAGCGCCATGAATCGGGTGAAAGAATGAAAACACGTCAAATGTCCGGATTTTCCGGTGTTGTACTCGCGATCGCCGTGGTCATGGGCGGGCAGGCTGTGACGGTATCTGTGGCGTCTGCGGCGATGGACGGCGAGAAAACCGTGATGGTGGGCGGGGCGGCGATGTACCCGTCGAAGAACATCATTCAGAACGCCGTCAATTCGAAAGATCACACGACGTTAGTTGCCGCCGTCAAGGCAGGCGGGCTGGTCGACACGCTCTCCGGTCCCGGCCCCTTTACGGTCTTTGCGCCGACCAACGAAGCCTTTGCGGCACTGCCCGCCGGCACCGTCGACACGCTGCTCAAGCCTGAAAACAAACCGACGCTCGACAAAGTGCTCACGTATCACGTCGTGGCCGGCCGTCTGACTGCGCAAGATTTGATGAAAGCCGTGAGCGACGGCGGTGGCCGCGCGACGCTCAAGACGGTGGAAGGCGATTCGCTGACCGTCATGCAACAAGGCAATCGCCTGACCGTGACCGACGACAAGGGCGGTGTTGCCAATGTCACCATCGGCAACGTCATGCAATCGAACGGCGTGATTCACGTGGTCGACAAGGTGTTGATGCCCTGAGGTTAATTCCCTGAGGTTGATACCTTGAGGTTAATACCTTGAAGTTAATACCTTGATGCGAGCGCACGTGAGACCGAGCCGGACTCGCTCAATCTGCCGCCACGTGCACCATTTCCTCGACTTCGCCCGGCTGCTTTTTCTTCATGCGAATGAACAGCAATAAGGGCATGACCAGCAGCGTGAGAATCATCATCAGCTTGAAGTCATCCAGATAGGCGATCATCGCCGCCTGCCGGGTGACTTCGGCATTGAGCGCGGCAATGGCCGCCGATCCATACGTCTGTGCATACAACTCCAGTCCCTGCGTGAACGGTGTGATGTGTTCCGAGAGGACGGCGTGATTGACCTGCGTGTTCTGCGTGAGCAACGTCTGCACGACGGAGATGCCGATACTGCTGCCGATGTTGCGCGACAGGCTGTAAATCGCCGCCCCGTCGGCACGCAGGGCCCCCGGCAGCGTCGCGAACGTGACGGTGGTGAGCGGCACGAACACGAACCCCAGCCCGAAGCCCTGAATGACGCCCGGCCAGACGATGTCCGACGGACTGAGTGTCGTCGTGTAACCGGCCATCATATAAAGCGAATAGGCGGTGAGCGCGAAACCGAACCCGAGCAGATAACGAACGTCGACCTTGCCCACGAGGCGCCCGACGATCAGCATCGCGGCCATCGTGCCCGCGCCGGACGGCGCCGTGACCAACCCGGTCAGAATGGCCGGATAGCCGAACAGGCTTTGCAGCATGGGCGGTAGCAAGGCGCGGGTGGCGTAGAGAATGATCCCGACGACGAAGATGTAGATGATGCCGGTGTTGAAGTTGCGGTCGCGCAGCAGCGCCCGGTTGAAGAATGAATTCTCGTCGGCGGTCCACGTGTGCACGATGAAATAGGCGAAGCAGATGATCGCGCCGAGCATCTCGAGCCAGATCTCGGTCGAATTCAACCAGTCTTGCTGTTCACCCCGGTCGAGCAGCAATTGCAGTAGCCCAATCGCCAGCCCAAGCGTGACGAAGCCTAGCGCGTCGAACTTGCCGGCCTTGGCTTCGGGGGGCTCTTTCAGATACGCGGCGATGCCGAGAAACGCGATCAGTCCGATCGGCAGATTGATGTAGAACACCCAGCGCCAGTTGTAGCTGTCGGTGAGCCACCCGCCGAGCGACGGCCCGAGAATCGGTCCGACCATCACCCCCATGCCAAATACCGCCATCGCCGAGCCGTGCTTGTGCGGCGGATTGATGTCGAGCATGGTCGCTTGCGATAGCGGCACGAGTGCCGCGCCGCAGATGCCTTGGAACAGGCGCGCCGCCACGATTTCCGTGAGCGACTGCGCCATGCCGCACAGCGCAGAGGCGATCGTGAAGCCGGCGACCGACCACAGAAACACCCGGCGCCGCCCGAAGCGGGCACAGAGCGTACCGGTGAGCGGCGTGGCAATGGCGGCCGCGACGATATACGACGTCAGTACCCAAGTGATCGAGTCCTGCGAGGCGGACAGGCTGCCTTGCATGTGGGGCAGGGCAACGTTGGCGATAGTGCTGTCGAGCGTTTGCAGCACCGTCGCGAGCATGACGGAAATACTGACGAGCGCGCGATGCTTGTTGGCGTCGCCGGCGCTTTGCGGGGAAGACACGGTATTACCTCGGGTGGAATGCTTCGAACCTATTGTTGTTGTCGCGCCGCGCGCTGCTGTCGTCCCAGACGGGGTCGCCGGGACCAGCAGCGCTGCGGTGCGCTTGCGCGCCGATGTCAGGCGATCGGCGCGCTGTCTCCTTCACCGGTTTCTCAAAACTCCTTAATTCTCAAAAATTCTTAAAAAATCCTTATTCCGTTGTTTCGTCGTCGGCGTGTCTTGGCGTGGTCGACGTGCTCAATGTGGGCGGGCAGGCGGCCTCGGCACGGGTGAGATTCGTCAGCACTTTGCCGAGCAAGCGAGCCAGTTCGGTGCGTTCTGCCGGGGTGAGGTCGGCCATCGCGTCGCGTTCGACCATGCTGGCGAAAGCGACGATGGTGTCGATCTTGGCTTCCGACGCCTCGGTGAGATACAGCAGGTGCGCGCGCTTGTCGTTGGGATCGCGCTCGCGGCGCACCAATTCTTTTTCTCTGAGCCGGTCGAGCAGTCTGACGAGTGCCATGGGCGTCAACTCCATGCGTTCGGCCAGTTCGGCCTGTGTCTGTACACCGTAGCGGTGCAGCATCACCAGCACGCGGCATTGCGCACGGGTGAGATCGAAGTTGCCTCGGGCGCGCCGGTCGAACAAACGCGAGTGCACCCGGGCGACGTCGTGTACGAGCGTGCCGAAGCGGGACGACCAATCGATTTTCGGCATGGCGGACTCATGCCGGCAGGGCGTCGCCGGCAGGGAAATTAGTAAACAGGTTTATCATTTTGCCAGAGTCTCGCTTAGGACGGCAACTGTGGCAAATAGGTGACATGCGGGCGGAACGGCGGGGCCGTTCGGGGGACGGCTGGCGGGTTTTGCTCGGCGCGACGGGCATTCCGCGGGCGGTGGCTGTGCGGCGTTGCGGTCAACCGCAGTAAAAGTAAAAAGTGTAAGGAAAATAAGCACTTGACACATTGCTTCGGCGGAACAAGAAAGGAATGGTGCGATGCGTTAGGCGCGACCGCCATAGCGTGGCACCTAGCCCTTTTTTGACCCTAAGGAGTGTCAATCATGTTTGACCTTTCACAAGCTTCCGACGTCCTCTCGATCACCGAAGTCAACAATTTCCCCGCCCGGGGAGCGGCGAACTTCGCCAATCGGGCGGATTTGCGCGAAGAATCGTTGCCGTTCATCGTCACCATCGCCAGTGACGAAACCGAGCTGCGCGATGCCGTCGCCATGCGTCAGGCTGCCTATGGCCGCCACCTGCCGGATCTGGCCGCGACGCTGAGCGAGCCCGAGACGAGCGATCGTGAACCCGGTTCCATCGTGCTCGTGGCCCGTGCCCGTCTGGACGGCGCGGTGATCGGCACGATGCGGATTCAGACCAATCGTTATCAGGCGTTGCATCTGGAGGATTCGGCACCGCTGCCGGAATGGCTCGGCGACGCGGCACTCGCCGAAGCCACCCGTCTGGGCGTGGTGGCGGGCCCGGTGGGCCGGGCGGTGAAGACCGCGCTCTTCAAGGCGTTCTATCAGTACTGCCTGCTTTCGCGTATCGACTGGATGGTGATCACCGCGCGTCCGCCGTTGCATCGTCAGTACGAAGCGCTGATGTTCGTCGACGTATTCCCGTCGCAGGCGCTCATTCCGATGGCGCACGTGGGGGGTATCGGTCACCGCGTGCTGGCGCTGGACGTGGCAAACGCCCGTACGCGCTGGCAGGCGGCCGGGCATCCGCTGTTCGGCTACATGTGCCTGACGCATCATCCGGACTTGCGTCTGGGCATGCCCACGGTGGATGAGCCGGTCGCGTTTGACCGGACAGCACCGGGCGAAGCCAGTGTTGGCGCGCATTTGCGGGATTTATCTTTTGGTGCCGACGCGGTAGGATGCGTAGCAGCAGGCTACAGCCTGGCGGTGTAATGCCGTTATTTCTAACAACGTTACCCCGGCGTGTGAACGACGCGATGTCGAACTTGCCGGCGGTGACGCGCAGTACGGGTGTGAGACGCCTGCCCGTGCCGGCCCTATCCGGGGTCCGGCGCGGGACAGGGGCCGACCCGGCCGGCATGACGGGCCCCGCTGGGGTTCGCCTTGCCCGGCGTACCACGCGGGGGCGACTAACGAAATAAGGGCACAAAAGGCATATGGCGGGGGATCTCGGCAACGAGCGTGACAATCACGGCCACAATGCGAACGATCTTGCCGACGAGCTGGCCAATTTTGGCAGCCCGCGGCGGCGTTGGCGCGTGACGGCGCGTCTCGACGAACTGTTTCGCACCGTTTCCCTGTATGCCGTGCCTGTCGCGATCATGCTGGTCTCGGGCATCGTGCTGCTGTTTCAGGACAGTCAATATGCCGTGCGCGGCGCGACGCCGCTCGCGTTTCAGGCACTGGGCGATCTGCCCGCCACACTAGGTCCGCCGATGGTGCAGAGCGCCCTCGAGCGCGCACCGAACGTCGATCAATACAGCACGCATCTGTCTGAGACGCCGGTATGGTTTCGCGTCACCGTGCCACCGGTCGACGACGTTCAGCACACGGTCATCGAATTTCCTTCGCGCCACGCACAGACGTTGGCCTGCTGGCGCAATCCGGACGCTCCGGCCATCGGCCGCGCCGATCGCAGCGATGTGAGCGGCGCGTTTCGTGTGTCGAAGGCCGGTTTCGCCATCGATCTGGGCCAACTGAGCGCACCGGTCACGCTGCTTTGCGAAGGCACTTTCTCCGGTCCGGCACACCTGGCACTCGTCGCGTGGCCGGCCAGCGAACTGCGCATCTCCGAAAAGGAATTTCATCGCAGCAACGGGCTGCTCGAAGGCGGTCTGCTCACGCTCTCGGCGTTCGTGCTCGTGACGGCCATCATCAACAAGGAATGGCTGTACGTGCTGTTTGCCGCGTGGCTGATCGGCAATCTGCGTCTGGCCGCGAACTCGCTCGGCGCCGACACCCAATGGCTGGAGCGCGCCATCCCCACCGAATGGGACGCGCTCGTGCGCAAGGCGACGTTCGCTATCTATTACGTCCTCACGTATTCGCTCTTCACGCAACTCTTCAAGCGAGAGCTGCGCCGCGTCGGCATGAAGTGGCTCGTGATGATTCTCCAATGGGCCGGTGTCGTACTTTGCTGCGCAGCCATCGCGCTGCCGTATGCGCACTTCATCCCCGTGCTGTGGGCGGTGGCGGCGCTGGGCATCGTGATCGTGCTGTTCCTGCTGGTGCGTATTCTCGTGGCCACGCGCTCGCGGGTGGCGATCTGGTACAGCGCGTCGCTGGCCATCGTGCTCTTCGCGACGTTCTCGGAAGTGATTGCCGCCGCGTTCAACGCGCGGGCACTGTCGACCGCGCTCAACAGCGTGACGGCGGCGCTGTTCTCGAGTCTGATGGCGGCGCTGGCGATCGCGGAGCAGATGCGCGCCGAGCATCAGGGCAAGCTTGAAGCGCAGGCGGAGCTACGCAATGCGTACGACGTGACACCGGTCGGCCTCTTCACGCTGAACGATCAGGGCAACTTTGTGCGTGGCAATGCCGCGCTGCATACGATGCTCGGCATCCCGGGCACCGAGGGCCGCACGTACCGCTGGGATCAGTTCTTCGGACAGAACACCTGGCGCATGCTGCTCGACGTTGCGCAGCACAGCGACGAGTCGGAGCTGGAAATCTTGTCGTTGCCGCGCGATGACGGCCGCACCAGCCGATATCTGGTCAAGGCGATCTTTGCCGACGGCCGCATCGAGGGTTCGTTGCAGGACATCACCGAACGCGCCCGCACGATGGAGCAATTGCGATATCTGGCCGAGAACGACCCGCTCACGGGTGTCTCGAACCGGCGCGGCATCGAGAAGTCGCTGGGCGAGGCGATTCGCACGCTCTCGGACGCGCGGCCTGCGGCGCTGGCCTATCTCGATCTGGACCGCTTCAAACTGGTCAACGATTTGTTCGGCCATGCGGCCGGCGATGAAGTCTTGCGTCAGGCGTGCGACCGCATGCGCTCGCGCCTGTCGGCCGACCAAAGTGTCGGGCGCACCGGCGGCGACGAATTCATCGTGGTGTTCCGCGATGCCACCATCAAGGAAGCCGCCGCCGTCGCGCGCCGGCTGGTCGATGCGATTGCCGGCGAGCCGTATCAGATTGGCGAGCGCGCATTTCAGGTGCGTGCGTCGGCGGGGGTGATCGAACTGACCACCGACATGCGCGTGCCCGATGCGATCTCATCGGCAGACCGCGCCTGCCGCGAAGCCAAGAAGAGCCGGCGCGAACTGGTTGTCTACGAGCGCGGGGCGGCGGCGTTTCGCGAGCGGTTGGCTGAATTGCGTCTCATCGACGCGCTTGACGCCGGCCTCACGCCCAACACGCTGTTTCTGGAAATGCAGCCGATCATGGAGATGGCCGCGCCCGGCGGCTCGCTGAATTTCGAGGTGCTTCTGCGCATGCGCGACGGCGAGGGCAATATCGTGCCCGCGTCGCGCATCATCAGCGCGGCAGAAGAGAACGGCACGATCGGCATGATCGACAAATGGGTGCTCACCAACACGCTCACGTGGATCGACTCGCACCGCGAGCGGCTGTCGAAGACGCAGTTCGTGTGCGTGAACCTTTCTGGTGCATCGCTCAACGACGAGCATTTCATTCGCGATATCTTTGCGACGCTGGCGGCGCATGAGCGCGCCGTCGGGCTGTTGTGCATCGAGATTACCGAGACGGTGGCGCTTCACGATCTGGACAATACGCGTCGTTTTGTCGACCGCATCCATCAGATGGGCGGGCGCATCGCGCTCGACGACTTTGGCGCGGGCTTCAGTTCGTTCTCGTATCTCAAGGATCTGGCCGTCGACGCGATCAAGATCGACGGCGCTTTCGTCAAGAGCATGGCGGCGCACCCGGCCAATCTGGCCATTGTCGAGGCGATCGTCGCGCTGGCCAAGAATCTGGGTATTCGCAGCGTGGCGGAGTGGGTGGAAGATGCCGCGACGCTCGAAGCGCTGTCCGAGCTGGGCGTCGATTACGTGCAGGGCTTCCTGATTGCACGTCCGCAGACGCCCGAAGCCATACTCGCCGCCGAATCGGCCGCGAGTTTCGTGCGCGACCCGCAACTCGCCGCTTTGCTCGTCGAGCTGGGGCAGGCGTACTACCCAAGCGAGCGCGGCAGCACAGCACTGCACTAAGCGCGCATCCGAAGCGCGCATACGAAGCGCACATCCGAAGCATTTCCACCGGCCCGATTGCACGTATTTCGCGCAATGATTTATTTCCGCGAAGTTTCATTTCCGGGCCTCTCCAAACCTGCCGATTTCTGCGCAAGCCCCTCAGAATGGGGCTTTGCGCTGTCAAGTGACCTCCACAAAATCGTCATCAGCGCGTAACCCATCGTAAGAATTCCACTTGGGATAAATCTTGTCCCGCGTAGAGAACGGGTGGCAGAATTTGTTCATCGACGCGACTGGAAATAAATCCGGTTCATCGGTGGCGGTTTCTGCGGGCGGGGATGAGCGCGGAGTGGGACGGCACCGGCGATCGGCGACACGATCGACGCGCGAGAGGCAACGGGGTTAGGACCGTGTACATCCACGAGATGTGCGCGGCGCGACTAGTAGACCTAACCAAAAAAACGACAATGATTTCGACACTGCTCAAACTTCTGTACCGTCACAGCCATGCTGCGAAGTGGCGGCACAACGAGCGCCTGTGGCCGCACGCGCAGATCGTGCGCGACGCGACGGGTGTTATCGAGCGCTTCACGTGGCGGGGCCGCAACGTGCCGCTGGCGCGCCGCGCCGAGTTGCAACAACTGCGCCGGCTGCCTTGCCACATCGTCGCGAGCGGCCCGTCGGTGGCCGACATCGACTACAACGCACTGCCGATGCATCACGTCATGGGCGTGAACGGCGCGATTGCGCTGGTCGACCGCGCACCGGTGAAATTCAATTACTACTGCCTGCTCGATGCAGGGTTTGTGCGCCAGCGTCCGGATCTGGCGCGCCGTATCGTGGCGCGCGACCTCGTGCTGTTCGTCACGCCGGTGGTGCTGGCACGTCTGCTCGAAACCTATCCGATGTCGGCGTTCGGCTGCCGCTTCTATCTGGTCGACGACATTTTCAAGCGCGGCATGGAAGCGGTGCGCACGCCGGCCGCCTTGCGCGCCAACCCGCGCGTGGCCGCCAGTGCCGCGTTCTTCGGCGACGACAGCCATCTGGGTTACAGCTTCGACATCGACAACGGCTTCTTCCACGGCGGCACGGTGGCTTACTTCGCGCTGCAAGTGGCGACGTGGCTCGGTTTCTCCGAACTGTATCTGCATGGTGTCGACCTGCGCGACGCTGCGCAGACCCCGCGCTTCTACGAAACGATGCAGTCGCGTGCGCCGACGCGCCTCGACGCGGAATTCGCCGACCTGATCGAGCCGTCGTTCCGGCAGGCGTCGGAAGTGCTGCGCTCGCGTGGGGTTCGTGTGGAGAATTTGTCGCGCGAGAGCGCGCTTGGCGACGACATTTTCGCCAAGGTCGACTGGCGCTCGCTGCGCCGCCGCAACCTCAGTCTGGTCGTGCCGGGGGATGTCGTACCGGCGTCGCTCGCCGACGTGGCAGGGGTGCCGGCCGCGCCGACGTTCCGGCCGACGGGCACGCACGGTCACAAATAATGGAATGACGTCCGGCGCGGGGCTCCCGCGCCGCGCCGCCACCATGTCACCCCAGTGACATAATCGTGTCGCAATTGGGCCAAGAAGGCCGCCACATCACGGTCTACCTGCTACAATCGCTCTCCGGGTTTTCCTGAAGCATGAGCGATTATGGGGTTTGGCTGGTTCGGACTGTCGACGTTTTGGTTGCTGGCGTTGTGCTGGCCTGGCGTACGGGGTCTGCTTGGCGGTGAGATACGACTCTTCGGCCCCGGCACCCTGCGTATGCTCCTCGGTGTTCCGCTCGCGATGGTGTCGAGTGCGACGCTTGCCGCACTGACGGGCGGCGACAATCCCAGTGCCGGTGGCAGCATCGGCCAATCGTTCTCCCACGGTTTACAAGTCACGCTCGGCGGCACGCTCGCCATGGGCGTCGCTGGCTTTGTCCTGTTGTTCTCCCTCCCGCTTGTCTTCGGCACCACTTGGTGGGGCATGTTTGCGCGCGCGCGTCCGGGCAGCGCAGAAGACGACGAGGAAGGCGATGCACCGCAGGGCTCGCGCTTCGGATCTAGCTTAGGATCCCGCTTAGGCGCGCAATTTGGCTTCGGCGGCGATTCCCGTGCGGACACGCGTCACGAGAGCGGCTACGGCACACGCAGCGAACCGACCCGGGGTCTGTCGCAGATGACGTTCGACGTGCCGGAGCGCACCGATCGCACCGATCGCTTCACGCCGACGGTGGGGCAGGGCCATCACAACGTTGGCAGCCTGACCGAAGAACTCGTGCCGCGCCGCCGCGGACTCTCCGCGCAACCCCCGTGGAAACTTTCCGACGAAGAGCGTGCACGGCTTGACGCGATGCAGCCTCCACCGCCGACCGTGCGCGGTGCCGGTCGTGCCGAGCCGTCGTTCCGGCCGACCCCTGCGGGCGGTACCCGTCCGGTGTTGCCGCGTGGTGCCTATGCCGCCGGAACGAGCCGGGGCGACACGCTTCGCATGACCGAATTCGTGCGTACCGAACCGGGCGCACAAGCGGCCGGGCAGGGGCAAGGACGTCCGGCGCCACTGGCCGGCGCGTCACGCTCGCCGGCGACGATGGCAAAGACGGCGGCAACGACGGCGACCGCGACCGCTGCGGTCACACCGGCATCTTCCGTCGCCGCCACCGAGGCAGCCCTGCACTCCACGTCGATTGCCGGGACGGCCGCATACCGCCGCCCGGTCGGCACGGCACCGGCGCATTTGCGCGGCACGATCGTGCGCAGTCCTTTCCGCAAGCCGCAACTCGGTCTTGAAGACATGCCGCCGCGTGGCGCGCAACCGGCGCCTTCCGCGAATCCGGGCAACGCATTGCCGGGATCGAAGGCGGTGGAGGCATCGGCGCCGGTGTCGGCTCCCGCGCCCGTTTCCGCGCCCGTGTCCGCACCTGCTACACCCACGCCAGTGCCGTCGCCGTCGAAGGCAATCACCGCTGCGCCGGTCGCTGCCAGAGGGACCATGCAGGGCGCGGCGTCTTGGTCGGCCTCGCATGCGGCGACGCCGATGTCTGCTGATGTCTCCGAATTCTCACCGCTGCCGTTGTCGGCACACGCGGATGGCATCGCCGCCGCCGACACGTTCAGCGAACTCCCCGATGTTCCCGTTATTCCCGAGGTGCCACCGGGCCCTACGCCGGAAATGATCGCCCGCGAGGTCGCCGCCCGCGCAGAGGAAGTGGCGCGTCAGCAGGCATTGGCAGTCTTGCGCGAAGAGGCCGAAGCGCTGCTGCGCGACCTGCGTTCGTGGTCGTCGGGCGATGCGCCAGCCGCTGTTGCACAGAGCGTTCCGGACGTCGTGCCGCAGCCGCCCGCCGACGAGACGCATGCGTCTGACGTTCCGGCGATGCCGGCAACACCGGCCGCAACCCATGAGTACGTTGCACCGGTGAGGCAGGTGGCGCCGCCACTGGCGCCTGAACCGGCGCCTGAACCGGCACCGGCACCGGCACCGGCACTCAACGCGATCTCGATCTCGGCACCGAACACCGCTACCGCTGCGCCGACGCCCGAAGTACCACGTCGTCCGTTCGTATTTGCGGACGTATTGGCGAGCGTCAGAATGACCGATAGCCGCGACGGCGACGTCAGCGCAAGCGACATCGGTAGCGGTGTCAATACGGCCATCGACGCGGCTGCCGGCACTGACACTGAGATCTACGACAACACCGACGCCGCCCTCGAAGGGGAGGGGAGTGCCGTCGAAGCACTCGTCGCGTCAAGGGTGATGGAAGCTGAAGCGTCTGAAGACGCGGCAATGACTGCGCAGGTGCCTGACATACACGACGCGTCGCCGGACAGCACCATAGCGCCCGATGACGACGATCTGACCGACACGCAGCACAAGCCGCATTACGTCTTGCGCGCCGACGGCACGTGGGCGCGCACGGATGCCGCCGACGCAGACGGCGAGCCACCGTTCGACGTAGTGCCGAGCTTCGCCCCGGCCCCCGCTATTCCGTCGTTTGCGAGCTTCGCAGCGCAGCCGCCTGCCGAGCCGCCCAGAGCCAACTTCACGGACGACACGCCCTACGAAGCACCCCCGCCGCGTGTGGCCGTCGATTACGATCTGCCGTCGCTTGACGAACTGACGCCTGCGGTCGCCGTGACCGATGTGGCGCATGAAATCTCCGAAGAAGCGCTCGCGGCCGTCAGTCAGTTGATCGAACAACGTCTTGCCGAATTCAAAGTGCCCGTGACGGTGGTCGGCGCATCGGCCGGGCCGGTGATTACGCGCTTCGAAGTCGAACCCGCCGTGGGCGTGCGCGGCGCGCAGGTGGTCGGGTTGATGAAGGATCTCGCCCGCGCGTTGGGCGTGACGTCGATTCGTGTTGTCGAAACGATTCCGGGCAAGACGTGCATGGGGCTCGAGTTGCCCAATGCCAAGCGTCAGATGATCCGCCTGTCCGAGATTCTGGCCGCACCGGTATTCGACGCGCATCCGTCGCGTCTCGCGCTGGCGATGGGCAAAGACATCACGGGTGAGCCCGTCGTGACCGATCTCGCGCGTGCGCCGCACTTGCTGGTGGCCGGCACGACCGGGTCGGGCAAGTCGGTGGCGGTCAACGCCATGATCCTGTCGTTGCTGTACAAGGCGACGCCGGACGACGTGCGGCTCATCATGATCGACCCGAAAATGCTGGAATTGTCGGTCTACGGTGGCATTCCGCATTTGCTGGCACCGGTGGTGACCGACATGAAGCAGGCCGCCCACGCGCTGAACTGGTGTGTCGGCGAGATGGAAAAACGCTACCGTCTGATGTCGGCACTCGGGGTGCGTAATCTGGCCGGTTACAACGAAAAGATCGCCAACGCGCACGCCGCAGGCCAAAAGGTCAGCAACCCGTTTTCGCTCACGCCCGACGCACCCGAACCGCTCGATCGCCTGCCGTTCATCGTCGTGGTGATCGACGAGTTGGCCGACCTGATGATGGTCGCAGGCAAGAAGATCGAAGAGCTGATTGCGCGTCTGGCACAGAAGGCGCGTGCCGCCGGCATTCACCTGATTCTCGCGACGCAGCGCCCTTCTGTGGATGTCATCACGGGTCTGATCAAGGCCAACATTCCCACGCGGGTCGCATTTCAGGTGTCGTCGAAGATCGACTCGCGGACCATTCTCGACCAGATGGGTGCCGAATCGCTGCTGGGGCAGGGCGACATGCTGTTCCTGCCGCCGGGCACGGGCTATCCGCAACGGGTGCACGGTGCGTTTGTGGCCGACGACGAAGTGCATCGAGTCGTGCAGCACTGGCAGCAATACGGCGAACCGGAATACGACGAAGCGATTCTGGCGGGCGATCCGGCCGATGCCGCGTCTGCCGATCTGTTCGGCGAAACGTCTGCCGATGCCGAAGCCGACCCGCTCTACGACGAAGCGGCCGCCTTCGTCCTCAACACGCGCCGGGCGTCGATCTCCGCCGTCCAGCGCCAATTGCGCATCGGTTACAACCGTGCGGCGCGCCTCATCGAGCAGATGGAAGCGGCCGGGCTCGTCACGCCGATGGGCCGCAACGGCACGCGCGAAGTGCTTGCGCCGGGCGGCACCGACTGATCTTCCCGATCTTGCAACAGATGCGCTCTGCGCGAGCGCATCTGTTGCATCACACATCTCCTCACCTCGCCCTCGTGCCCGTATACGGTGCAAAACGGTGCAAAAACGATCACGCGCGTCGTGATCGCACGCTGCTAATCGCCGTCGCTTACAACTCCCTTACGACCCGCCATCCGAGTCGAATTCTTTCGCACTCCGTTCTGACCTGCGGACACGCGCCGTACATGGCGCGCAAAAGAAAACCCCTTCGAAACCCGCATGAAATGGGGCTTGCTTCGCGCAAACCCGCATCACCGTAGGGGTATTCCCGTCTTTGCGGGCAAAACTCAGGAGTCACATAATCGGCGCGCTAGGTTGGTCGTTCGAAGCGTGCTTTACGGTATCGCCCTGACACGAAATTACAAGACCGGGGCGGTGCGGCGGGGTCAGAACGAACTCGTGAATCGCGCCTCCCACGGCAGGGCCTGCGACAAGGATAAGCGCCGAAAGAAAGCGTCATATCGAAACGCATCGCACCGAAGGAGACCCTTATGCAATTCCGATTCAAGCTCATGGCAGGCGCAGTCGCGTTCGCCATCTCCGCTACCACCGCATCGCTGGCCGTCGCCGCCGACCCGATCAAACTCGGCGTGTCCGGGCCGTTCACCGGCGGTTCGTCGTCGATGGGCGTGTCCATGCGTGACGGCGTGCGTCTGGCGGCTGCCGAAATCAACAAGTCGGGCGGCGTGCTGGGCCGCCAGATCGTGCTGGTCGAGCGCGACGACGAAGCCAAGAACGAGCGCGGTGTGCAAATCGCCCAAGAGCTCATCAACAAGGAAAAGGTTGTCGCCACCGTCGGTTACATCAACACCGGCGTCGCACTCGCCTCGCAGCGTTTTTATCAGGACGCCAAAATTCCGGTGTTCAACAACGTGGCCACGGGCACGGTGATCACCGACCAGTTCAAGGCGCCGCAGTATCCCGACAACTACGTCTTCCGTAACGCCGCCAAGGACAGCATTCAGGCCCCGATGATCGTGGAAGAAGCGATCACGCGCCGCGGTTTCAAGAAGCCTGCCATTCTGGCCGACTCGACCAACTACGGTCAGCTCGGTCGTGAAGACTTGGAAAAGGCGCTCGCCGCGAAGGGCATCAAGCCGGTCGCCGAAGAGAAGTTCAACATCAAAGACGTCGACATGACGGCGCAGTTGCTCAAGGCCAAACAAGCCGGCGCCGACGTGATTCTGACCTACGGTATTGGCCCGGAACTGGCGCAGATCGCCAACGGTATGGCCAAGCTCGGCTGGAAGCTGCCGATCATCGGCAGCTGGACGCTCGCGATGGCGAACTACATCGACAACTCGGGCGCGAACGGCGAAGGCGCCCGCATGCCGCAGACGTTCATTCAGGAGCCGAACACGCCCAAGCGCAAGGCCTTCATCGACGCCTATCTGGCCATGTTCAAGCCGAAGAACAACCGCATCGACTCGGCGGTTTCGGCAGCGCAAGGCTATGACTCGGTCTACCTGCTGGCGGCTGCCATCAAGCAAGCCGGCGGCACCGATGGCCCGAAGGTGCGTGCCGCACTGGAAGACCTGAAGGCACCGGTGGAAGGCGTGGTCACGACCTACGACCGTCCGTTCTCGCATGACGACCACGACGCCATCACGGCCAACATTCCGGTGTTCGGCGAAGTGAAGGGCGGCCGCGTCGTGTACGCCTACGACACCGACCTGAAGGCCGGCAGCAAGGTCCGCGAAAAGGTAGCCGGCAAGTAAGCCCGGCGGTACTCGACAGGCTGCACCCAGATGCAGCCCTGACGGGTGACCCACGGCGCGCGCTGCCCACGACCCAAGCCCACGGGGAACACTCGGGCAAACGGTCCGGCGCGCGCGCCGTTGCCACACCCGCGGCCTGCCGCCGGCACTCGGGACCGGCGTGAGGCTCGTGATCCGTATGCCTCCCGTGCATCACTCGTAGGCTCGCACTCGCGAGAGAGGACCGCATGACCATCCTGATTCAACTCATCTTCAGCGGCATCGCGCTGGGGATGATCTACGCCGTGATCGCCTTCGGTTACCAACTGACGTTTGCGACGTCCGGCACCCTGAACTTCGGCCAGGGCGAAGCGCTGATGCTCGGCGCACTGGTCGGCCTTACCCTGGTCGACACCCTCGGTCTCAATTACTGGCTGATGATCCCGATCGTGTGCCTGTTCGGCCTCGTGCAGGGCGCGTTCGTCGAGCGCATCGGCGTGAAACCTGCCTTACGCATCAAATCCGAATTCGGCTGGATCATGTCCACCATTGCGCTGGGCATCATCTTTCGCAACGTGGCGGAAAACGTCTGGGGCCGTGACGATCTGAAATTCCCGTCGCCGTTGCCCGAAGCACCGGTCAGCGTGCTGGGCGCCAACGTGCTGCCCATGGAAATGCTGGTCGTCGTCGGCGCCTTGCTGATGATGGCAGCCGTCGAATTGTTCAACCGCCGCTCGATCTACGGCAAGGCCGTGGTCGCCACGGCCAACGACCGCGACGCGGCCGGCCTGATGGGGATCAACACCAGTCTCGTCATTACGTTCTCGTACGCGTTGTCGTCGATGGCGGCTGCGTTTGCGGGCGTGCTCGTCGCGCCGCTCACGCTCACCGGTGCCACGATGGGCGCAGTCCTCGGGCTGAAGGCGTTCGCGGTGGCGATCATCGGCGGGCTCTCGAGCGGGATGGGCGTGCTCGTCGGCGGTCTGATTCTCGGCATTGCCGAGACGACCACGGCGTTTTATGTGTCGACCGGCTACAAAGACGTGCCGGGCCTCGTGCTGCTGTTGCTCGTTCTGGCCGTGAAGCCGGCGGGCCTGTTCGGCAAGACCGCGATCAAGAAGGTGTAACCATGACCGCACAGACCACCACCTCCCGCGAGGCCGGCGATCTCGGCGGCCTGCGCATGACCGCCAAGCTTGCGGGCATCGTCGGCATTCTCGCGCTGTTCGGCTTTCCGCTGGCCGTCGGCAATCCGTATTACATCCACATGATCGAGACGATCATGATCTACGCGATCCTGCTCTTCGGGCTGGATATCGTCGTGGGCTACACGGGGCAGGTATCGCTGGGCCACGCCGGCCTGTTCGGTATCGGCGCCTATGTGGCGGGCGTGTTCTTCGCCAAGCTCGGGCTGTCGCTCTGGCTGGCACTTCCGGCGGCCATTTTGGTCACGGCGGCGTTCGGCGCGATTCTCGCGTTGCCTGCGCTGCGGGTGATCGGGCCGTATCTGGCGATGGTGACGCTGGCGTTCGGCACCATCATCCAGATTCTCATCAACGAGATGGACTTCCTCACCTCGGGGCCGCTCGGCATCAAGCTCACCAAGCCGCTCATCGGCGGGCATCCGATCGATGAAGTCGAGTACTACTGGCTGGTGGCGGTATTGCTGCTGCTGAGCATGCTGGTGGCGCACCGCATCCTGAAGTCGCACCTTGGCCGTGCCTTCGAGGCGCTGCGCGACTCGCCGGTGGCGTCGGACTGTATGGGCGTGTCGGTGTATCGCTACAAGGTGTATGCGTTCGTGATCAGCGCCGGTTTCGCCGGTCTCGCAGGCAGCCTCTACGCTTACTCCGAGCAGTACATTTCGCCGAACACGTACAACTTCGAGCTGACGATTCTGTTCCTGCTCGCCGTGATCATGGGCGGACGCAAGACGCGCAGCGGCTCGCTGCTGGGGGCGGCCATCATCGTGCTGCTGCCGCAGTTGCTCGACGACATCGCCACCTTCCGTATCGTGGCCACCGCCATCGCTGTGATCACCACGGGTGTCGCCGTCACCGCTATCGCCCGCGGACGCACGAGCCTCGCCAAAGCAGCGGTGCCGATCGTCGGCACGATCGCACTGGCGAGTGTGACCTGGTGGCGCGACAACATCACCGACTGGCGTCTGACGATTTTCGGTCTGATGATTCTGTTCGTCGTGTACTACCTGCCCGATGGCATCGTCGGCTTCCTGCGTGCCAAGGTGATGAACCGCCGCCGTGCGCATACGGTCTCGGCGGCGCAGATCGACGAAGGGGCTGCGAGTGCCACCGATCCGGTGCTGGCGGCGGCCGGCAGCGGCCCGGAAGAGTTGCTCAAGGTGCGCCAGCTGCTTATGCAGTTCGACGGGCTCAAGGCGCTCAATCAGGTTGACCTGACCGTCAAGCGCGGCACGATTCACGGCCTGATCGGCCCCAACGGCTCGGGCAAGAGCACGATGATGAACGTGCTCACGGGCATTTACGTGCCCACGGCGGGCAGCATCGAATTCGCCGGGCAGTCGCTGGCCGGTCGCACGTCGGCAGACATCGCGCTCTCAGGCGTGGCGCGTACGTTCCAGAACGTGCAGTTGTTCGGCGAAATGACCGCGCTTGAAAACGTGCTCGTGGGGCTGCATCACACGTTCGACTCGACGCTGGTCGATGTGTCGTTGCGACTGCCGCGTTACAAGCGCGAAGAGGGCGGCGCCCGCGCCCGGGCGATGCGGCTGCTGGAGTTCGTGGGGCTGGCGTCGCTGGCCGACGAGGAAGCGCGCAATCTGCCGTACGGCAAGCAGCGTCTGCTGGAAATTGCACGGGCACTGGCGCTCGATCCGCGTTTGCTGCTGCTCGACGAGCCCGCGGCCGGTCTCACGGCACCCGATATTCGCGAGCTGCTCGCGATCATTCGCAAGATCCGCGATCACGGCATTACGGTCATTCTGATCGAGCACCACATGGACGTGGTCATGAGCACGTGCCAGACGGTCTCGGTGCTCGACTTCGGGCAGAAGATCGCGGAAGGGCTGCCGGCACAGATTCAGGCCGATCCGAAGGTGATCGAAGCCTATCTGGGCGGCGCAACGACGACTCACTGACGCGCGCCATGTCACGGGGGCCGGTGAGACCGGTGCCCGTGACGTATCAGGCAGCCACGAACTCACGGAACTCCTATGCTTTCCATTCGTAATCTGCAAGCCGGCTACGGCAAAGTGCAGGTACTGCACGGCATCGATATCGATGTGCCGGGCGGTCAGGTCATTACGCTGATCGGCTCGAACGGGGCCGGCAAGACCACCACCATGCGTGCCGTGTCGGGCATGATCAAGCCGACCTCCGGTGAAATTACCCTCGGCGAGAAGCGCATCGACGGGCTCGATTCGCATCGCATCGCCAAGCTCGGCCTTGCGCACTCGCCGGAAGGCCGGCGCGTTTTCGCGACCATGTCGGTGACCGACAATCTGCGTCTCGGCGCGTTTCCGCGCTTGACCGGCAGCCGTCCGCGCGGCGACGTGGCGGCCGACCTCGACCGCGCGATGGATCTGTTCCCGCGCCTGAAGGAACGCCGTAACCAACTGGCGGGCACGCTCTCGGGCGGCGAGCAGCAGATGCTCGCGATGGCCCGCGCGGTGATGTTGCGCCCGGACATCGTGCTGCTCGATGAGCCGTCGATGGGGCTCGCGCCGATTCTGGTCGACGAAGTGTTCCGCATCATCGGCAACCTGAAGTCCGAGGGCGTGACGATGCTGCTGGTCGAACAGTTCGCGGCAGCGGCGCTGGCCGTCGCCGACTACGGCTACGTGCTGGAAAACGGCCGTATCTCGGTACACGGCCCGGCAGAACGTCTGCGCAACGACGACGCCGTCCGTGCGGCGTATCTCGGCGGCGGGCACTGAACGAAAAAACGGGCGGCCTGTGAGGGCCGCCCGCGTTGTTTGCACTTTTGTTCGCGCTTTCGTCCGGTTCTGCGTTGCTTCGTTAGCTTCGTTAGCTTCTCCGCGCCCTGTTTCAGCGATTCACGTCCACCACCACCCGGCCGTGAATCTCCCCCTTCACGATGCGTTGCCCGATGCCGATGGCGTCGTGCAGGCTCACGTCGTGCGAAATGCCGCCAAGCTTCTGCGGTTCGAGATCGTGCGCCAGACGTTGCCACGCTTGTTCGCGCAAACCATGCGGGGCCATCACGCTATCGATGCCGTGCAGCGTAATGCCGCGCAGGATGAACGGCGCCATGTTGGCCGGGAAGTCCATGCCTTGCGCGAGACCGCACGCCGTTGCTACGCCGTCATAGCGCAACTGGGCACAGGCGTTCACGAGCGTATGCGATCCCACCGAGTCGACCACGGCGGCCCAGCGTTCTTTCTGAAGCGGTTTGCCGGGGTTTGAGAGCAAATTGCGGTCGATGACCTCTGCGGCGCCGAGCGCCTTCAGATAGTCGGCTTCATGCAGCTTGCCGGTCGATGCCACCACGCGATACCCGAGCGAGCTGAGGAGTGCGATGGCCACCGAGCCCACGCCGCCCGAGGCGCCTGTCACCAGCACATCCCCATGACGCGGGGACACGCCGCTGCGCTCCAGCGCCATCACCGACAGCATGGCGGTATAGCCGGCGGTACCGATCGCCATGGCGTCGCGCGATGTCAGGCGGCCGGGCAGACGCACCAGCCAGTCGCCTTTGAGACGGGCTTTCTGCGCCAGACATCCCCAATGCGTCTCGCCGACGCCGTAGCCGTTGAGCACGAACCGGTCGCCCTTGTGCCACGCCGGGTGTGACGATTCGAGCACCGTACCGGCGCCATCGATGCCTGCGACCATCGGCCACTGGCGCACGACCGGTGCGCGGCCGGTGATCGCCAGACCGTCTTTGTAGTTGATGGTGGAGTAATCGATGGCGACGAGCACGTCGCCATCGGTGGGGAGTGCATCGTCTTCCAGTGCGGTGACGGCGGCCTGTGTGGCACCGTCGGATTGCGTCAGCAAAATCGCGTTGAACATGCCGTGACGTCTCCGGAGCTAAGGGGGACTTGCCTGTCTTGCGGGTGTGGGCTACTGCTGTCGACGTTTCATGACAAGCGGGTCGCCGCCGTGATGGCTTCGCGGGTTTCTCGGGTAAGCACGCCGATCAATTCTGCTGCGGGCAACACCCGCGCGAGCGGCGCCGCTTGCCCGGCCCATTGTGCCGCATAGCCGCTGTTCTTGTGCGCCTTTGCGGCGGCGTTGAGCGACTTGCCGGCATCGTAGGTGATCGGATAGTCGGGAATCGCCGGGCGTGCGGCCACCTGTTCGAGTTCCCAGAAACGATTGGCGAACCCGCGTGCCGGGCGGCCCGAAATCGCGCGAATCAGTGCCGTGCGTGGCGGGTCGCCGCGCGTGAGTGCCTCGCGATAGGCCGCGTCGGCGCCGGACTCCGGGCAAGGCACGAAGGCCGTGCCCATCTGTGCCGCCTGCGCGCCAAGCGCGAGTACGGCAGCAATGCCTGCGCCGTCCATGATGCCGCCCGCCGCGATCACGGGCAGCGATGTCAGCGACACGAGCCGCCGCACCAGTGCGAACGTGCCCAACTGCTCGTCTTGCGTGCGCTCGCGGTCGCCTTCGTCGTTGAAGCGTCCGCGATGCCCGCCCGCTTCCCAGCCTTGCGCGACGATGGCGTCGATGCCGGCCGCTTCGATGGCGGCGGCTTCTTCTTCGTTGGTGGCACTCGCGAACAGCACGATGCCCGCCGCTTGCAGCGCATCGATCCAGTCCTGCGATGGCAAACCGAAGTGGAAGCTGATGACGGCCGGACGTTCTTCGAGAAACATCTCGTACATCGCCACGTCTTCCACGAAGCTCAGATAGATTTCGCGCAGCGATGCGGGTGGCTTCGCGCCGAAGCGCGCGAATTCCGGTGCCAGATAGTCGAGCCATGCGGCTTCGCGCGTGGCGTCGGCCTTGGCCGGCACGTGCGTGAAGACATTGACGTTGAACGGGCGGTCGGTCAGCGCGCGTGTCTGGCGGATCACGGCGCGCGCCGCGTTGGCATCCATATTGCCGACCGCCAGCGAGCCAAGGCCACCGGCGTTGGAGACGGCAGCGACCAGTGCCGGTGTGGACGCGACAGCCATCGGGGCCTGAATGATCGGTGTCGTCAGGCCAAGGCGTTCAGTGAGGCGGAGTGTCGTTGTCATGCGTGACTCCGCGCTCAAAGGGATTCGGCAAGTTCGCGCAGGGCGTCGAACGTTTCATGCAACTCGGCGCGTAATACGCCCACCAGTTCTGCCGCGGGCATTGCCCGGGCCAACGGGGCGGCCTGACCGGCCCACTGGGCAGCGTAGTCGCTGTTGCCTTTGGCTTTGGCGGCGGCATTGAGCGCCTTGCCCGCGTCGTACGTCACCGGATAGGCGGGAAGCAGCGGACGCTCGGTGGCTTCTTCGAGTTCGTACAGCCGGTTGGCGAAGCCGCGCGCCGGCCGGCCGGAGATCGCACGAATCAGAGCGGTGCGCGGCGGATGTCCATTCGTCAATCGTTCACGATAGGCCGCGTCGGCGGCAGACTCTGGGCAGCCCACAAAGGCCGTGCCGAGTTGCGCAGCCTGCGCGCCAAGGGCCAGAACCGCTGCGATACCTGCGCCGTCCATGATGCCGCCGGCGGCAATCACCGGCAGCGACGTCTGCGTCACAAGTAGACGCACGAGCGCCAGCGTGCCCAGTTGTTCGTCGTCGGTCGGCACGCGGTCACCCAGATCTTCGAAGCGTCCGCGATGACCGCCGGCTTCATAGCCTTGCGCCACGACCGCGTCGATGCCCGCGGCCTCAATCGCCCGCGCTTCGGCCAGATTGGTGGCCGTGGCGAACAACGTGATGCCTGCGGCGTGCAGCGTATCGATCTTGGCTTGTGAGGGCAGGCCGAAGTGGAAGCTGACCACGGCCGGACGCTCTTCCAACAGCATCTCGAACATAGCGTCGTCGGCGACAAAGCTCATGTAGATCTCGCTGAGTGTCGCGGGCGGTGTGGCGTCGAAGCGGGCGAATTCGGGGGCGAGATAGGCCAGCCACGCAGCGTCGCGCGAGGCGTCGAGCTTGGCCGGGGCGTGACAGAAGAGATTGACGTTGAACGGCTTACGCGTGAGCGCGCGCGTGTCGTGAATGGCTTTGCGGGCGGTATCGGCGTTCCCCGATGCGACACCCAGCGAACCGAGTCCGCCAGCGTTCGAGACGGCAGCGGCCAGCGCGGGCGTGGAGGTGCCGGCCATGGGTGCCTGAATGATCGGGGTGAGCAAGCCGAGACGTTCGGTGAGCGGGTGGGAAGCGAGGGAGCTACGCATGGCGATCTGCACCTTTCATTGGTCGGTGGGGGCGTTGGGGGCGACGGCCGTGAGGCCGCCGGGGTCGAGCCGACAAAGCAGGGAGTATGTCCACTATGGCATACGTCCAACGCGATAAAAGATACCACTGAAATACATCTTTGTGCCAGCCACCCGTCTGAAATAGCGGATTAGCGGGCGGTGGCGATGGGCGTCAGGTGTTGGGGGAATTGTCGGCGTTGTTGTCCGCCGCACCGTCCGGCGTGTCTGGCGCGCCCATCAAGTCGGCAGCCCGTGAGCGAGCCATGTCGGCACGGCGGAAGTAGCCGACGACGGTCGCCACGCTGGTGTGTCCGGTCATCGCCATGGTCTCGGCCAAGGGCACTTGCTGGTGCGCCGCTTCGGTGACGAAACCGGAGCGCAGCGAGTGAGCGGAGAAGTCGCCTTCAAGGCCTGCCAGTTGGCAGCGCTCGCGCACGATATCGCGCACGGCGGCTTCCGAGAGTGGCTCGCCGACGTGGCCACCCCGCCGCACCCGCCGGAATATCGCACCCTCCGAAATACCGCTGGCCGCCAGCCAATCCGTCATCGCGGCGGCGGCAGCGCCCGTCACGGGCTTGTCGTTCTCCGCGAGATCGGCCCCGTGCTGGTTGGTTTTCGACCATGCGAGTGTGAACACATAGCTTTCCGGCCCGGTGCGCCGCAAGTTCTCGCAGCTTGCGCGTACGACTTCCGAGCGGCGGCGCCCGCCACTGGCCCAAGCGAAGAGCAATAACGCACGATCGCGTTTGCCGCGCAGCGAGTCGTCGCACGTTGCCAGCAGAGCGCGCAGTGGCTCGCGCGTCAGGGCGTCTTTCTTCGTCGTGCGCACGCCGCGTTTGGCGTAGGCGCGGCGCGTTTTGGCGAGCAGTTCACGTACCGCAGGGTCCGCACAGGGGTTGGGCAATTCGCGCGACGTGTGGAGCTTGGCGATGACGCTCACCCGATGCAGCAGTGTCGCCAAGGCGGGCGGCCCGGGTCGCGCCTTAACGCCTTCGGCGACGAGCGCGGCGTCCAGCGCGGCGGGCATTTCGGTCGTCAGCCCTTGTTTGCCTTGATGCAGCGCGTGATCGACGACGAATTGCACGATGACGGCGGGCGACAGCGGCAAGGACATTTCCAGCGATGGCGCGGCGTTTTCTGCGTTGCCAGCGGCGCCATAACGCAGCCGATACCAACTCAACCAGTACCGCATGGCCGATTGATAGCTTTGCCGCGTATTCGGCGAGTCGCCTTCCTGGACGAGGGCGCGGGCCGCATCGCGGGCATCGGCATCGAGTTTGGCCGGATCGAGCGGCGCGGGCAGGCGAGAGGCCGCCGCCGTCACAGACACGTCGCGGCGACTCGATTTCGAGGGTGGCGCGCCATCGTTTAGGCCATGAGATGTAATTTTTCTACCGGACATATGATTTCATATGTAATATGTAGTAAATATAACGTATGTAAGAAATAACTAGCGATAATGTTCCCTTATCGTGGGTTATTTGGCAATGCCGTTGATTTACCGTCCCAAACCAATGAAGGAGCTCCTTATGAATGCATCGCGACCGCAAGACGCCGCTGTGCCGACACCCGCACCGGTGCCGCGCTCGGCCGGGCGAGGTATCTCGGAGCTCGACGTCTGGTCTGCCGCCGACACGCTGCTGATGGCAGGCCAGCGGCCCACCATCGAGCGCATTCGGCAGCAACTGGGGCGGGGCTCGCCGAATACGGTCAGTCCGTATCTCGACGCTTGGTTTGCTGGGCTGGGTGCGCGGTTGAAGGGTGCGTCCGGCGTGGCCGGTTTGCCTGAGGGCGTGGCGATGCCGGAGTCGGTGGCGCGCGCGGCCATGGACCTCTGGGCGTTGGCGTTGAGTGAAGGGCGCGAGGCGTTAGCGGAAGAAGCGGCGTCGCGCCGCGCGGTGCTGGACGCCCGCGAAGCCGAGCTCGCCGCCGACCGTGAGGCGCTGGAGCAAGCGCGCGCCGTGCTGCATGAGCGTGTCGCCTCTGCCGAGGTGGCAGCGGCGGATGCGCGGCAGGCGCGCGACGAAGCGCAGGCACAGGCGCGCCGTGCCGAAGCGTTGTTGATTGACGCGCAGGCCGATGCTGTCACGTCTCGTCAGGCGGTGGCAGACGCGCGCGTCGCGGCGCAGGCCACGCTTGATGCTCATGCCGAACAACGTGCGGAATGGGATGTCGAGCGGCAGCGTCTCAACGAGCGGGCCGAAGCTAACGAGCGTCGCCTGCTACTGGAACTGGACACCGCGCGCGAGTCGATCAAGGCGCTCCAACAAGAGCGCAAGCAGAATCAGCGGCAGTTGCAGGACACAGAAAGCGAGCTGGCGGCACTTACCGAAGCGCAGCATGAATTACGTTCGTCCAAGGCGGTGCAGGATTCGTTGATTGCCCGGTTGCGTGAGCAGGTCAGTGCGCAAGAATCGCTGGTCGCGATGTATCAAACCACCTTGGCCGCGGTGCCGGCGACGAGCGCCGGCCTATCGTCTCCGGGGGCGTCCGTCGCGAGGAAACGTCGTGCGAGTCATGCGGCCGCACCTGCCACGTCGGTGCTTCGCCGTGGGCGCCGGGCGGCATAGCCGTTCGCCCAGCGCTCGGCATGGGCGGCGGTGCGCGGCAGGCGCATCACGCCCGCCGCGTACCGCCGCATCTTAGTTCTCACTTCTCATCTCTCACTTCACCAACGCTACCGTCGCCGCCGGTGCGTCCCATCCGCCGCCCAACGCCCGGAACGTTGCCACAGCTGCCCGCGCATTGTCCGCTTGCACGCGGGCGTCGGCATCGCGCACTGTCAGCAACTGGCGATCGGCGTCGAGCACTTCATAAAGACTGACGGTCCCGCCGGTGTAGGCATCCTGAGCGCTGTCGCGCGCCCGCGTCTGCGCGTCGACGGCACTGGCCAGATCCTTGCGTTGCTGCTCCAACTCGACCAGCGTGACGATCGCGTTTTCCACATCTTCGGTGGCATGCAACATCGACAACCGATATTGCGCGAGCGCCTGCGCGTTCGCTCCGCGTGCCTGCGCCACCTCTGCGTCGATACGGCCAAAGTCGAACAACCGCCAGCGCAGCCCAAGCGCGGCGAGTGGCTGGAACGTGGCTACGCTGGGGACGCGGCCACCGGCGAGCGTTTCGAAGCCAAGCACGCCGGACAGTGAAAGCTTCGGGTAGTACTCGGCGAGCGATGCGCCGATGCGCTCATTGGACGCCGCCAGTTGGCGCTCCGCCGCGATGACGTCGGGCCGGCGGCGCAACAAGTCGGCCGGGGCACTCGCATCGCCAATCGCCGGGATGGCAAGTGGGCGGGCACGCAGATCGTCGTCCTGCGTTGCGGCACTCATCCGGCGCGCGTATGTGCCGGGCGCGGCGCCCATCAAGACATCCAGCCGGTTGAGTTGCGTCTCGCGCTCGATGCGCAGCGGCGGCAAGGTCGTGCGTGCCTGTGCCAGCAACGCTTCCGACTGCGCCATCTCACGCGCGGTCGCTAATCCGTCTTTCAGGCGCAAGCGCACGATCTCCACAAGCCGGGCATCCGTCTCGATCTGGTCTTGCGCGATGGCCAGCCGCCGTTGCGCGGCACGCACGCGAAAGTAGGCGTCGGCGGCTTCGGCAACGATGCTCACCCGCACGCCGTCTCGCTGGGCTTCTGCCGCCTGTGCCAGTGCGCCGGCCGCTTGCGCCGAGCGTTGCAGGCCGCCAAACAGGTCCACCTCCCAGCTGGCGCCCACGCCAATGTCGTAGATCGTCATGTTCCGGTTGTAGCCGGGGATCGTGCGCGCCACGGTGCCGAGCGGCCCGTCGAGCGACTGATGCTCGCGCGTGACGCTGCCGTCGAGCGCGAGTGACGGCAGTCGCTGCGCACCGGCTTGGCGTGCTTGCGCGCGGGCCTGTTCGACACGCGCCATCGCTGCCTGCAAGTCGAGATTCTGCGCCAGCGCCTGCTGCACGATGCCGGTCAGCACCGGGTCGTGAAAGCCCACCCACCACTCGTCTAGCGCCGGCGCAACAGTGGCCCCAGTGGTGCCGTCCGCCGACTTGCGATCGGCGTCGCGTTGGGTCAACAGGGCGCTGTTGGCGAATTGCGCGGGCAGATCGGCTGCGGGAGGAGCGTAATCGGGACCGACGGCACAGCCTGCCAGCGCGCTGACGGCCATCGCCAACAACGCCGTTCGAAAAGTCAGCAAAGTCGGCAATGTCGACCGGGGCGGCCGGGGCAGGAGGGGCATTTTCGAGGGCGTCGGCGAGAAGGTATTCATGGCGGCGAGGGATCGGGTGCGTTGAATTACGAGTTACTTGCAAGATGATAGTTGCAACTCTATACTCACTTTCATTGTGAAAGCAACCCCTCGTTGCCGATGTCGCTTTGACGTCTCTCGCGCTTTTAGTCCCCTTAACACCGCTAACACCACTTGAATGAAGAAGGATTGACCCACATGACTTCCCCGAGCACTGCCGCCCCGCAAGCCACGCCGGCCAATCAGCAACCTCCGGTCTCTCCGTCCAGCGGCGCGCGGCGCCGGTTCGCGCTGCGAGGCGCGGTGGTCGTGGCGGCCATTGCCGCACTGGGCTACGGGGTGCACTGGTGGACGACGGCGCGGTTCTTCGAATCGACCGACGACGCTTATGTCGGCGGCGACGTCACCGTGCTTGGCCCGAAAGTCCCGGGCTACATCGCGCAGGTGCTGGTGACCGATAACCAGCCGGTGCACGCGGGCGACGTGCTGGTGCGCCTCGATGACCGTGACTACCGCGCCGCGCTGGCAAAGGCGGAAGGCGCCGTAGCGGCGCAACAGGCCTTGCTCGCCAATCTCGATGCCACCGCGCGGCTGCAAACGGCCGTGATCGCGCAGGCGCGAGCCAGTGTGGTGGCGGTGGCGGCCGATGCCCGCCGCGCCCACGACGATCAGGTGCGCTATCAGGACCTCGTGGCCAAAGCGGCCGTATCGGTGCAAAGCGCGCAAAAGGCGGATGCCGATTACAAGCAACTCGCCGCCAATCGCGACCGTGCCGAGGCGGGGGCGGTGGCCGCAGAGCGCCAGATCGACGTGATCGCGACCCAGAAGCAGCAGGCACAAGCGGCGTTAGCGCAAGCCGTGGCCGAGCGCGATATCGCAAAACTCAATCTGGAAGACACCGTCGTGCGGGCCCCGGTCGACGGCACGGTCGGTAATCGTCGTGCTCGCCCGGGCGCCTATGCGTCGACCGGCACGCAACTGCTCGCGATCGTGCCGGCCCATGGCCTTTGGGTCGACGCCAATTTCAAGGAAGGGCAACTGGCGCGCTTGCGTCCGGGCATGCCCGTGAAGATCGAAGCCGACGTGCTGCCGGGGCGTGTCTTCCACGGCCATGTGGCCAGTCTGGCGCCTGCAACGGGGGCGCAGTTCAGCGTGTTGCCGCCCGAGAACGCGACGGGCAACTTCACGAAGATCGTGCAACGTGTGCCGGTTCGGGTGCTGCTCGACGAGGCCGACGGCCATCTGGGCACGCTGCGCCCGGGGCTGTCTGTGACGGCGGAAGTCGACGCGCGTGCCGGTGACGATGCGCCGGCCGCGCCGAATGCCGCCAAGGTGGCCGCACGATGAGCGCCGCGCATACCGGTGCAGCCGTACCGGCCGGGTTGCCGCAGTCGACACCACCGGGGGATGACAACGCCGGCAACGGTGGCAATGCCGGAGACCCGGTAAGGCCCGGCCAGCCCGCAAACGATTCCCGCCCTGCGCCGCACGCCGTCGCGGGCAGCGCGCCGCCGGGCACGGGCGGCGGGTTCTCTGTCGATTCCATGTCGACGCAAGCCAAGGTCATCGCCTTCATGACAATGGTCGTGGGCATGTTCATCGCGTTGCTCGACATTCAGATCGTGTCGGCGTCGCTCAAGGACATCGGTGGCGGCCTGTCGGCGGGGGCGGATGAAACCGCGTGGGTGCAGACCAGTTACCTGATCGCAGAAATCATCGTCATTCCGCTCTCGGGTTGGTTGTCGCGCGTGATGTCGACGCGGTGGATTTTTGCCGCCTCGGCGGCCGGCTTCACCATCGCCAGTCTGCTATGCGGTGCCGCGTGGAATATTCAGAGCATGATCGCGTTCCGCGCGCTGCAAGGGTTTCTCGGCGGGTCGATGATTCCGCTGGTGTTCACCACGGCGTTTGCGTTCTTCAGCGGCCCGCAGCGCGTGCTGGCGGCGGCTGTGGTCGGCGGATTGTCGTCGCTGGCCCCGACCCTCGGGCCGACCATCGGCGGCTGGATTACCGACAACTACTCATGGCACTGGCTGTTCTTCGTCAATCTGGTGCCGGGCATTTTCGTGACGATTACCGTGCCGCTGCTGGTACGCATCGACCGTCCTAACTGGTCGCTGCTGCGAGGCGCCGATTATCTCGGCATGGTGCTGATGGCGGTGTTCCTCGGCTGTCTCGAGTACACGCTGGAAGAAGGGCCTCGTTGGGACTGGTTTGGCGACGCCACCATTCGCACGACGGCTTGGCTGGCGGGGCTGTGCGGGGTGGCATTTCTCTGGCGCAGCCTGACTTACGCCCAGCCGGTGGTCGATTTGCGGGCGCTGAAGGAGCGCAACTTCGCGCTCGGCTGCTTCTTCTCGTTTGCGACGGGTATCGGCATTTTCGCGACGATCTACCTGACGCCGGTTTTCCTCGGCCGCGTGCGTGGGTTCTCGGCATTCGAGATCGGCGTGGCAGTGTTCTCCACCGGTGTCTTTCAGTTGATGTCGATTCCGCTGTACGCGATGCTCGCGAATCGGGTGGATCTGCGCATTCTGATGATGGGCGGGCTCGGCGCATTCGCGTTGTCGATGTGGCAGTTCGCGCCGATCACGCACGACTGGGGCGCGGCGCAACTGATGTTGCCGCAGGCGTTGCGCGGGGCGGGGCAGCAGTTCGCTGTGGCGCCGATTGTCACGCTCACGCTCGGCAGCCTGCCGCCGGCGCGGCTGCGGCTTGCCTCGGGGCTGTTCAATCTGATGCGAAATCTGGGCGGCGCGATCGGCATCGCCGTGTGTACCACGGTGCTCAACGACCGCACGAACCTGCATTTCTTCCGGCTCGCCGAGCAACTGGGCGAGGGGAGTCCGACGGTCGGGGCATGGCTCGCAGGCGTAGGGGCGCGTATGAGCGCCTCCGGGCTGGATGCGATCGATGCGCAAACGGCGGCGCTGCGCCAACTCTGGTTGCTGACGCTGAGAGAGGCGCAAACGATCACGTTTGGCGATATCTACGGCGGCATGAGTCTGATGTTCTTCGCCGTGACGTTGATGGTGCCGCTGATGCGCAAGGTGGCGCCCCCGAAAGCGCCCAGTGCAGACGCGCATTGAGTGCGGTGCATTGGAATTCACTTTAAACAATTGACATCGCAAATGTCAGATAAGTGATTGATTTGTCGTCGATGGGAATCTTCCGGCTGGCGTCGATTCTCGTTGTCGTGACGCGTTACGACGCCGGCCGGCTTGCCCGCCGGCGTCGACGCGCTTATGCTCACTTGCATAGTAATAGGCAGCATGGGTCGTTCCCGGGCGCGCCCGATGTCAAGAATTCGCGAGGACCCCCTTATGCAACGAAAGACTTTCCGCGACATGCAATGTCCCATCGCCCGCAGCCTGGAGCGCGTCGGCGAATGGTGGAGCATTCTGATCCTGCGCGAAGCCGGTTACGGGACGACGCGCTTCGACGACTTCCAGCGCCGGCTCGATATCGCGCCGAACATGCTCACGCGCCGACTTAATGCATTGGTTGAAGAAGGGCTGCTAGCGCGCCGCCAGTATTGCGATCGGCCGCCGCGCTTCGAGTACGTGCTGACGGATGCAGGGCGTGATTTCCGCCCGGTGCTGTGGGCGTTGCTGGCGTGGGGCAATCGCCATTTCGCGCCGGAAGGCATCGCGGCACAACTGGTCGATCAGGAGACTGGCGAGGTGGTTGAGCCGGTGGTGGTCGATGCCAAGACAGGGGTGCGGCTGGACCCGAAGCGCCATATCCCGGCCGCCGGGCCGGTGGCTAACGAAGGGATGCGGGCACGGCTTGCGCGAGCGGCGGCATTTGCCACCGGCCAGCCGCTGCCGGAGGTTGCGGCTCGTGAAGCGGCCGACGAGGTGGATACCGCCCAGCAGTAATCGGCGGCTCGATCCGGTGGTCAGCCTGACGTTCAGGCCAGTGCAGGTGCGCTCGGCGGTGAGGCGAGCAGGCGGGCGAACGCGTCGCTGGTGAGCGGTTTGCCCAGCAGGAAGCCCTGCATTTCATCGCAGGCCAGCGTCTTGAGTGCCGCACGCTGCGAGTCGGTTTCTACCCCCTCGGCGACCACATCCATGTCCAGCGAATGGGCCAGCGCGATGATGGCCGACACGACGGCACTGCCTTCGCGCCCGTGCGTGTCCAGTCCGTTGGTGAAGAAGCGGTCCATCTTCAACTGCTTCACCCGGAAGCGTTGCAGATAGGCGAGGCTCGAATAGCCGGTGCCGAAGTCATCGATGGCGACTTCGAAGCCGCGATCCTGAAACGCCCGGATCACGTCGATGGTGTGTTGCGCATCGAACATGGCCACCGTCTCGGTAATCTCGAACATCAGCCGGTCGCACTCGATACCGGCGCCTTCCACGATCGCCACAATATTCTCGACCAGTTGCGACTGCGCCAACTGACGCGGCGACAGGTTGATGGCCACCTTCACGCGCGGCAGGCCGGCGGCGTCCCACGCACGAATGTGCTCGCAGGTCGCGCGCACCACCCAGTAACCGATCTGCACGATCTGCCCGGTACGCTCGGCCACCGGGATGAAATCCACCGGCTGCAATTCGCCGAACTGCGGGTGCGTCAGGCGCAGCAGGGCTTCTGCGCCCGCCAGTGCCTCGGTGTCGCCGCGATACTTCGGCTGGAAGTGCAGCGAGAAATACTGTTCGTGTTCCGCATCGTGCAGCGCCTGCTGGATCTCCCACGTACGCTGGGCCGCAGCGTTCATGCGCGGCTCGAAATAACGGAAGATGCCGCGCCCGGCGCGCTTGGCTTCGTACATGGCCGTATCGGCATGCTTGAGCAGGATGTCGATGCTCTCGCCGTCGTCGGGATAGACCGCTACCCCGATACTCGGCATGACGTGCAGCGACTGGTTGCCCACGCGCAGCCCGTCGCGCATGTCGTCGAGCAGGCGCTGGGCCACTCGCCCGGCGACGTCCGGCGACGACAGCGAGCCCAGCAGCACCACGAATTCGTCGCCGCCGAGCCGGGCCACCACGTCGTCGCCGTTCACGTTCTTGCGCAGGCGCTTGGCGAAGGCACGCAGCACATCGTCGCCCACGTTGTGGCCGAGCGAATCGTTGATGGTCTTGAAGCCGTCCAGATCCATGAACAGCACGGCAAAACGGCGTTGATCGCGGCGCGAGTTGATCAGCATGCGCGCGGCGGCGTCGTGTAGCGCACGGCGGTTGGGCAGGTCGGTCAGCGCGTCATACGTCGCCATGCGGGCGATCTGCGTATTCAGTTGCAGCACCGAATTGGCGAGGAAGCTGGTGCGCGCGTCCAGCCGGGAGACGAGCAGGGTGGTGGCCAGAATCAAAAACGTGAACAGGCTCACGGTCGTGACGAGCCAAGGCGAACTGACCGTCGAGGCCGCGCCACACACGGCACCCGGGGCGAAATTCGCCGCGGCCATGCCGGTGTAATGCATCGCGGTGATCGCCAGCCCCATGACCACCGCCGCGCCGACGCGCTTGGCCATGACGTAGCGCAGGCTGCCGTCGCGCAGCGTTTGCGCGATCCACAGGGCAGCCGTCGCAGCGGCAATGGCGATGAGTATCGAGGCGCAGAACAGCACCGGATCGTATTCGATGCCCGGTTCCATGCGCATCGCGGCCATGCCGGCGTAGTGCATGGCGGCAATGCCGACACCGAGCGTGGTGCCCGCGCCGGCCAGCCGCCACGCGGTAAAGCGTTCGCTGGCGACCAGCCAGAGCGCGGCCCACGAAATGAGAATGGCAATGCCGAGCGACCCGGCGGTGATGAACGGGTCGTACCCCAGCGGGATGGCGGCTTGCGACGTCAGCGGCGACCACGAGGGCGACAGCGAGAGCGCGAGCATGCCGATGAAGTGCATCGACCAGATGCCGATGCCCATGGCGGTTGCACCGACGGCCAGCCACGCGTGGCGCATGCCACGATGGGTCAGGAGATAGATGCGCCCTGAGAGATCGAGCGCTGTGAACGACGCCAGTACGGCAACCGCGAGCGATAACGCAACGAGCCAACCACTGTACGAACTCGACATAAGAAAACCGACCGAAAAGTCCCGCTTATCTGGTTATCGGCACCGTTGGCCGATAGTTGAGGGTCGCGCGTCAGAAATTTTCTGACACGGCACCTACCGTCCATGCCAGGTCGACGGGCGCCAAGGGATCGGCCGAAGCGCGGCGTCCTGCGCCGATCTCGACAGTCCCCATGCCATAGTGAATAATCCGTTCATACCCGCCCCCGCCCGTGGTTTTCGGGGGAGACAGCCGCCGTGACCGCTTTCGGATTCATGCGCGGTCCTGGATGTGCCGGGCTGCAAAACCGGGGGCAGAATTCGACAGCCCTCGATTTTGCCTGATTTCCGCGGGATTTCCTCGCACTGCATTCAATCTTGATGGCCAACTTGCCCGCCGGAGCCGTGATATGCGCATTCGCATGGGGCTGTTGCAAGTGCTGTGGGTGTGTGGAATAGCGGTCGCGACGGCAATGCCGGCGGCCGCAGCAGGGCCTGAGGCGGGTGCCTCGAACGCAGCCTCGAACGCAGCCTCGAACAGTACAGCGGGCCAGACGGCGGCGCCGTCCGCCGGCGCGTCAGGGGCAACCGACGCGCCGGGCGATCTGGCACCCAGCCCGGACGCTTCGGCGGTCACCACGCCGGACGGGGTGGCGCTGCGCTTCATGGACCGGCCCATCGTGACCTTCCATGGCACGGTGGCCGGGGCGACGCCGGCCGTGCGGGCTGCCCGCGCGCAAGCCGTGCTGGAGAGCCTGCCGCCCGGTGCGTTCGATGCGCCGGTCGACCTGTTGCGCGGCTCGCTGAGCGGCGTGTCCGGCATCGCCTTCCGCTTGCAGGACCGTATTCTCTTTGCCCTGACGCCCGACGATCTGGCGCCGGGCGACACGCGCTCGCTCGACGCAGCCGCCGCCGACGTGCGTTCGCGGCTGCAAGTGGCGTTCTCCGCCCGCCGTGAACAACTCCATTGGCCGACCATTCTGCGTGGCGTGGCGCTGAGTGCGCTGGCGACCGGGGTGCTGGCCCTGCTGGTGCTGGGTGTCGGCCGCATGCGTGCCCGGTTGGAGAAGAAGTTGCAGGAGATGCTCGAGAAGCGTGTCTTGCAGCGCACCGCCCGCACGTTCGACTGGACCGGCTCGGCCGTGCATCTGGTGCACCAGATCGTGCAGATCGGCGCCGTGTGTCTGGCGCTCGCGTTTGCCTATCTCTATCTGATCTTCGTCCTGCTGCAATTTCCGGCCAGTCAGCCGCTGGCCGGCCGGCTGTCCGACTTCTTGTGGTCGCTCGTCGACCGCTTCGGGCTGGGCGTGGCTAGTGCGATCCCGGGCGTCATGACCGTGATCGTGATTTTCCTGCTCACGCGTGCCCTGCAAAGCCTGATCAACAACATCTTCGACGCCGTGCAGACGGGCAGGCTGACCATTCCCGGCATGCATCCGGAGACGGCCGGCGCGACCCGGCGCGTGGTGTCGGTCGGCGTGTGGGTGCTGGCGATCACGTTTGCCTATCCGTATATGCCGGGCGCGCAGAGCGACGTGTTCAAAGGGCTGTCGGTCTTGCTGGGGCTGATGGTTACGATCGGGTCGAGCGGCATCGTCAACCAGTTGATGAGCGGCATGGTGGTGATCTATAGCCGGGCGCTCAAGAAGGGCGATCTCGTGACGATCGGCGACGCGACCGGGGTTGTGCTGGGCGTAGATGCGTTGTCCGTCAAGCTTCTCAATCAGTCGCGCGAAGAGTTGACCATTCCGAACGCGGTGGTGGTGGCGTCGACCGTGCGCAACTACTCGGCACAAGGACGGCAGCAAGGGGTGGCCATCAGCACCTCGCTCACCATCGGCTATGACGCGCCGTGGCGGCAAGTCCACGCCATGCTGCTTGAGGCCGCCCACGAGACCCCGCAGGTGGCCGCGCATCCCGAACCGTATGTGTTGCAGCGCGCGCTCTCCGACTTCTACGTCGAGTACGAGGTCTTTGCCACGCTGCGTGACCCGTCGACGCGCTTCGCTGCCATTTCGGCGTTGCACGGCAGCATTCAGGACGTATTCAACCGTTACGGCGTGCAGATCATGTCGCCGCATTTCGAAGAGCAGCCGGAACCGCCGCTCGTCATTCGACCGGAACATTGGCATCCGGCACCCGCACCTGCACCCGCACCTGCCCCCGCTGCTCCCGTCACACCTGCGCGCACGGCACCGCCGGCATCCCAAGAAGAAGGAGAACCTCATGGCCGCTAAATCGACCCCTTCGTCGTCGTCATCCTCCTCGGCCGCAGCACGCACGGCGCCAGCGGCTGCCGCAGCGGTTACCACCACGCCCGAGACGGCGTCGACCGCGCCCGCCACCCCGGCCACCCCGGTGATTCCGTTCGAGACCCGGGTTGCCGCGGGCCGCAAGCTGCGCGAGAAGACGCCGCGCAGCAGCCAGTCGCATCTGGGCAATACCGACCGCGATGTCGTCGAGTTGCTGCGCATCAGCAGCGAGGGGCGCGTTGCCTCGCTGGTGCCGTTGCGCTATGGGCGCATGCTCGCCTCGCCGTTTGCGTTCTACCGGGGCAGCGCCATCGTGCAATCTCACGATCTCGCCGGCACCCCGAACTCAGGGCTCATCATGCAGATTTGCGGTGACTGCCATCTGGCCAACTTCGGCGGGTTTGCCACGCCGGAGCGTGCGCTGATCTTCGATCTGAACGATTTCGATGAAACGGCGCCCGGCCCATGGGAATGGGACCTCAAACGACTCGTGGTGAGTCTGGTGCTGGCCGCGCGGCAATTCGGGTTTGGCGACACGCTGGGCGTGGAGATGGTGCGCATGGCCGTCGACAGCTACGCCCGCCGTCTGGACGAATACGCGCGAATGTCGACCATCGCGCTCTGGCATGAACAGATCACGTTCGAGCGCATGTTGAATCTGGCCGAGACCGACCGGGTGCGTGAGGGCGTCAAGCGGGGCATTGCCCGGGCGTCCGGCCGCACGCATGAAAACGTGCTGCCTAAGTTCGCGCAGCAGGTCGGCGACCACTGGCAGATTCGCGACACGCCGCCGACAGTCTTCCACGTGCATGGCGCCACCACGCTGTTCGGCCCGGACGACGACTGGCTCGGGCTGGGCGACTGGCGCACGCTGTTCAACCCCGTCTATAAGAGCTACGTGAGCTCGCTGCCGCCCGATCGCGCGCGCATGCTCGCCAACTACACGCAGCAGGATCTGGCCTTCAAGGTGGTGGGCGTGGGCAGTGTCGGCACGCGCTGTCTGGTGCTGCTGATGATGGACGCGCACGAGCAGCCGCTGTTCCTTCAGTTCAAGGAGGCATCGAAGTCGGTGGTGTCACGGTTCTTCAAGAACGTGACGCCCAAGCACGACGGCCGCCGTGTGGTCGAGGGGCAGCGCCTGATGCAGGCGGCCTCGGACGCGTTTCTCGGGTGGGGCAGCGGGCCGTTCGGGCGGTGCATCTACGGCCGGCAACTGCGCGATATGAAGATTTCCGCGCAGTTCGAATTGTTCCGCGCCGACGGTTTCCGTGAATATGCCGCCCTGTGCGGCTGGGTGCTCGCCCGTGCGCATGCGAAGGCAGGCGGTTGTGCGGCCGAGCAACTGGGCTACGTGGGCAAGGGCATTCGTCTGGGCGAAGCTCTGATTCATTACGCCACCGATTACGCCGATCAGGTCGAGCGCGACTACGAGGTGTTCCGCAAGGCTTGCCGCGACGGGCGGCTCGAAGCCCGGACCGACACCGACATGGCTGCCGATTTTGCCGCTTGATTTGCCGCTTGAGGATGCTGTTTGAGAATGCCGATGCAACGTTTTTGGGCGCGTACTGCGCTCGCGGTTCGCCGGTTGGCGCGATGGGTGTCGCGCACGCCGACGTTGATTGTCTGGAGCGGGGTTGCCATCTCGGTGCTGCTTTCCGTGGTGGCGGCCGCCTTGCTTTACGAGGGGCGCCTGCTGGTGCTCGCCCGGGCGGCCGACAACCAGCGCAACATCGCGCTGGTACTCGAGCGCGACCTTGAACTCAACTTCCAGCTTTATGAAGCCTCGCTCGATGCCGCGGTGCAGTTGCTCGCGCGCCCCGATATCGACGCGTTGCCGCCTGCGCTGCGCCGGGAACTGATCTTCGAGCGGGCGGGCGCCTCACGGCATATCGGTTCGCTGGTGGTACTCGATACGCATGGGGATGTCGTGATCGATGCCGCCAGTGAAATCCCGCGCGCGACCAATCTCGGCGATCGGGACTACTTCACCGTGCACCGCGATCATCCCGATGCCGGGCTCTACGTGAGCGGCTTCATTCACTCGCGCTTGCGCAACAACGTACCGACAATGGTGCTGAGCCGGCGCATCTCCCGCCCGGACGGATCGTTTGGCGGCATCGTGTCGCTCTCGGTCGACACCGAATACTTCCGCCAGTTGTTCGAACACATCGAAGTGGGGCCGCAGGGCGTGATTCTGCTGCTGGGCAAGGACGGCGCCATTCTGATGCGCAAGCCTTACGACGCGTCGGTCATCGGCAAAACCATGGCGCAGACTGGCCGCTACGAAGCGATGCCGCCGCCGGAGCACGACGAGCGAAAGATTTATCCGATCCGCTTCGAAGGACGGGCGAGTCTGATGACGCAGCAGTTTCTGGACAATGCCCCGATCACCCTGATCGTGGTGACGTCGAGCGACGATGCGCTGGCCCCGTGGCGCAAGCGTGTCTACGCGTTCGGCGGCCTGTTCGCCGTGCTCATTACGGGGTTCGTCGGCACGTCGTTTCTGTTGGCAGCGCAGTTACGGCGGCGCTTGCGGGCCGAGCGTGAGCTGCGATTGCTGGCGCGTACCGACGGGCTGACGGGGCTATCGAACCGCCGGTCGCTCGATAAGACGCTCGCCAACGAATGGCGGCGTATGCGGCGCATCGGGCGGCCGATGTCCGTGGCGTTTGTGGATATTGACTGGTTCAAGCGCTACAACGATACGCACGGGCATCAGGCCGGTGACGCGGCACTCGCAGCGGTGGCCGGTGCCATCGGGGCGGCGCTGCAACGGCCCTCCGACAGCGCGGGCCGATATGGCGGCGAGGAGTTCATTGCCGTCATGCCCGATACGGACGAAGTCGGTGCGCAGCGAGTGGCGGAGTCGATCCGCTTGCGGGTGGAGGGTCTCAATCTCGAACACGCCGCCAGCGATCTTGGCCGGGTAAGCGTCAGTGTCGGCGTGGCGTCGCGCCGCCCACGCGGACGCGAGATGGTCGACGCGCTGGTGAAGGCCGCCGACGACGCCCTGTATCAGGCCAAATCGACCGGTCGCAACCGCGTGGCGACCGCGCCGACCGACGAATAATTTGTCTCGCCATCCTATCTTTCGCCCGGTTTCGTAGGAATTCTCCGATGCCGGGCGGCGATATCTCGATTTTCTTCAGAATTTTCTTCATCTCGCGTCACTTTTAGTTGACTCCGTAACCAACTGAATTTGCACGTCTTTTTGGTTGTCGTGTGCCGTATTCTCGCGCCGTAACCGTCTTTGCCAGCATTCGCCTACACGTCTTTCAGACTCCGCCGATTCGCCGGGTGAAACCGGCTATCTACAATCGTTTTCAACAAGTCCGGTGACAGACGCAACAGCAGGTAGCAGCCAAAGCCGAATCTGAAGTCATCGCCGGGCAGCAGTTCAAGGAGTCAGTCATGTCGAAGCGTTCGCCCCCGAAGCCGGTGCCGGAAACCGAACAGACGCACGAGGCCAGACAGTCGGCTTCACGCGATGCCCAGTCGGCGCAGGCCGGCAAGCAAAGCGACCCGGCGTGGCTCGGCGCATCGGCCCCGAGGTCCGATCGGTCCGATCCTGAGCAAGGTACGCAGGCAAAGGGCAGCAAAGCATCGGCAGGCGATCACGGCGATAGCGGCCATCACGGCGATCACGGTTATGCGCCGACGATTGCCCACGGCACCGAGAGCGGTTACGGGCCCGCCGATGCAACACCCGGCGACCATCCGCGCTTCGGGCGGCAAAGCGCCTACGGGCCGCATGACGATTACGCAGGCACGGGCCGCGACGCTTCGGCGGCAAGTTCGAATACAGCAGGCGACGCCGATCAGGCATCAGGGAGCCGGGGCAGCCGGGGTGGTAGCGAGCCGCGCAAAGACGCGGACACCCAACCGCGAGCGGGTGTGCACAACGTGCCGGGCGAGCCGCAAGAGACGGCTGGTCGCACGGTCCATGCCCGCTCGCGGGGCCCGTCGGCAGACGACACGGCGTTGCGTGATGCGGTGCGCCGGGCGCTGACCGAAGCGCGGGATCTCGACGTGACAAACGCCGACGTGACCGTGACCTCGGGGCTGGTGATCCTTACGGGCTATGTGCCCGAGCGCTGGATGCAGCACGTCGCCCAGACCGTCGTCGCGAAGGTGGCGGGCGTGACCGGAGTCGACAACCGGCTGCACGAGCGGCGCGGCAAGACCATGAGCCGTCCGGGCGAAAGTCAGGAAGGCCACAAGATTTGAGATTGAAGATCAACGAATTCCAGACGTAGCGCCGCGCTCAATGCACGCGGCGGTGCGTCAGGTCTGAAGCAGTACTGAAACCGTACTGAAACAGTAGTCAGGCAGGTCCCCGGGCGAGGGGAATCACAAGAGACTCTTTTGGGAGGTCAACAAATGAAACAAGCCAATCTGCTCAAGCTCATCATGGCAGGTGCACTTGCCACCACCGGTATCGCCGCACACGCACTGGATCAGGGCGGGATCATCAAGATTGCCGACAACGCCAGCGCCAGCGGTGCCATGAGCGATACAGGCCGCAAGATCGATGACTCGGCGCTGACCGCCAAGGTCAAGGCCGAATTGCTCGCCAAGAAGGACGTGCCTTCGACGAAGGTGCACGTGACCACCCGTCATGGTGTGGTTCACCTCACGGGTTCGGTGCCGCAGTCGGCACAGAAGACGCTCGTCGTGGATACCGTCAAGGGTGTCGATGGCGTGGTGGACGTGAAGGACGACATCAAGGTGATGGCGCAGTAACCCGCCAGTCCCTCCGCAGTAAATCCGTGACATCCGTGACAGACGTTTCGCAACGCGGCCCACCGGCCCGTTGCGAACCCACAGGAAGACAAGGAGATACATCATGACTATGCAAACCGGCCGGGGCCCTGCGCCCCAATCAGGCGCACGCATCGTAGGCTCGACGACTCAACTGCCCGATGGTCCGGGCCCGTCGGTGATGGCCGCCGACACGCTCGACGCGGAAGACGTCGTGAACCCCGCAGGTGAGAGCCTCGGCAAGGTCAAGCACATCATGCTCGACGTGCAGCGCGGCACTGTGGCTTACGCCGTGTTGTCGTTCGGCGGGTTCCTCGGCATGGGCGACAAGCTGTTCGCCATTCCGTGGCACGCCCTGCAACTCGACGTGGAAAACAAGCGATTCATCCTCAACGTCGACAAGGAAGTGCTCAAGAAGGCCCCCGGGTTCGACAAGGACCACTGGCCGACCATGGGCGATCTGCACTGGGCCGAACAGGTCCACACGTATTACACCGTCGACCCTTATTGGCATTGAGCCCGGAGGTCACTTGCTCATGCCGCGCACATCCACAACACGCCGGCTGACGCAGGCCCCCCGTCTGTATGCGCATTTGCCCGAGCCATTCGACCCGGGCAAACCGCCAGGGACACCGCCGCCGCAGTCGCCTCCGAACGAGGACGAGCCGACACCGATGCCCCCGCCTGACCGACCGCTTGATCCGCCTGTGGAAGAGCCGCCGCTGCGGCCGCCCGGCAAATACGTCGCCAGCATCAGTGAAGGGGGCTTCGTCGACCAACGCCAGACCGGCAAGGGAGAAAAGTCATGCTTGGCACCATCCTGTTAATTGTTTTGATTCTGATGTTGATCGGTTCGGTACCGGCCTGGCCGCATAGCCGTGGGTGGGGGTACTACCCGTCCGGCGGTATCGGTCTCGTCGTACTCATCGTGCTGATACTCGTCCTGATGGGACACATCTGACGGTCACTCCGTCTGATGGATCGTACGAACCCTGTCGCGTAAGCCTGCCAATGCATGGGCTCGCGTGATGGGGCGCGTACTGATCGTATGCATGATCGTATAGATGATCGCGTGGAGATCGTGAACAAGGAGAGCCTGTCATGCCGTATCGCCAGACCCACGAGCTGCCGGCCAGCGTCAAGGACCATCTGCCGGCACATGCGCAGGAGATTTACCTCAAGGCGTTTAATTCCGCTTGGGACGAATACCGTGAACCCGCCGAGCGCCGAGGCCACGAGTCGCGTGAAGAAACCGCGCACAAGGTGGCGTGGTCGGCGGTGAAGAAGACCTACGAAAAGGATGAATCGTCCGGTCAGTGGCATGCGAAAAAGTCGCACCACTGATCGAATGCCGTCCCCAATGCGATTGGTCCGGCCCCCGCAGCCGATGAGCAATCGTACTTTTCCGGCCCAATGGGCCGGTCTTTTTTTGGCGCGCGCAGGATGCGTTGGCGTCATTTTGCGTTGCAAGGCAAATCGGGGTGAAAAACCTGCCGTTGCCTGCATTCATGAAGTTTCAGGGTTGCTGCGTTGCAGCGCACGTCCGGCAAGCGGAGGCAGATTGCCGTAAAATCGCACCCTATGAGTTCCCCCCAAGTCCTTCCCGTCGATGCAGCCGAAGCGCTGCCCCCGTCGTCCATTCCCGTCTGGCTCTCGTTCGTCGCACTCGCGATGGGCGGGTTTGCCATCGGGACGGGCGAGTTTGTCATCATGGGCCTGCTGCCCGATGTCGCCCGTGGTCTGAACATCACGATTCCGCAAGCCGGTCATGCCATCAGCACTTACGCGCTGGGCGTGGTTATCGGTGCGCCGTTGCTTGCCGTGCTCGGTGTGCGTTTGCCGCGGCGTGCCTTCCTGATTGCGCTGATGGCGATGTTTGCGATTGGCAATTTCGCCAGTGCGCTCGCCCCGGGCTATCTCTCGCTCATCGGTCTGCGCTTTCTGAGCGGTCTGCCGCACGGCACCTATTTCGGTGTGGCGGCGCTGGTCGGCGCATCGCTCGTGCCGCCGCACCGGCGTGTGCATGCCGTCGGTCAGGTCATGCTCGGCCTGACGCTGGCGACACTCTTCGGCGTGCCACTCGCCGCCGGGCTCGGTCAATGGCTGGGCTGGCGTGCGGCCTTCGTCCTCGTGGGTGCCATTGGTACGCTCACGGCCGTGCTGGTCTGGCGCTGGGTGCCGAATGTGCCCGCACCCCACGGCGCGAGCCCGCTGCGTGAACTGGCGGCGCTGCGCAGCTCGCAGGTCTGGCTCACGCTCGGGATCGGGGCGATTGGCTTTGGCGGCATGTTCGCCGTGTTCAGCTACATCAAGCCGACGCTCATGCAGGTGGCCGGCGTGCCCGAAGCGTGGGTGCCGTTCTATCTTGCGTTGTTCGGTATCGGCATGGTCGGCGGCACCATCATCGGGCCGCGGCTCGTCGGCGCCACCTCGCTCATGCGTGCCATCGGCGGCACGTTGATCTGGTCGGCGCTGCTGCTCGGCGCGTTCACGTTTACCGCTGCCAGCCCGTGGCTTGCCGGTATCAACGTGCTCGCCATCGGCACCATCATCATCATCGGACCGGCCTTGCAAATTCGTCTGATGGATGTCGCCGGCGAAGCACAGACGCTGGCGGCGGCGCTCAATCACTCCGCTTTCAATATGGCCAACGCCGCCGGCGCATGGCTCGGCGGCGTGGCCATTACGGCCGGTTATGGCTGGACGTCCACCGGCTGGGTCGGTGCCTTGCTGTCTTGTGCAGGCATGCTGATGTTCTTCTGGGCACGCCACGACGCGCGCCGGAAGGCCCGATAACACAGGCCCTGCATCACGAACATCGCGAAGAAAGCGAGCGGATACGCCCACCAGATGCCGGTCAGACCGGCCATCCGCTCGAAGATCAGGGCGGCCGGCACTTCGATGCCGAGCAGCCCGATCACCCCCAGCACCATCGGCACCCACACCTTGCCGCCTGCGCGCATGGCGCCCGTCATGATCGCGGTCAGGCCCATCACCGGCACGCTCCACGCCGTGACGTAAAGCAGATGCGTCGCGAGCGCCAAGACTTTCGGGTCGGTCAGAAAGCCGCGCATGATCAGCGGCGCCCCCAGACAGACCAGCGCCGTCAACACGCCCGTCATTCCCAGATTGCAAAGGAAGCCCGTTCGCACGATCGCATCGATGCGTTCGCCACGGCCCGCGCCGATGGCATGCGCACACAGGATCGAGGCGGTGATGCCGAACGTCATGATGGGCAGTTGCAGCCAGCTCATGACTTGCGTGACGGCACCGTACGCGGCGGTCGCGTTCGCACCGTGGCGATTCACCATGCCGAGCAACGCCATTTCTGCGAGGGCCATCGTCAGCATCTGCATCGCGGCAGGCACGCCGATGCGCAGGATGCCCCGGGCAAGATCAGGTCGAAATTGGACGTTACGCCACAGACCGGCACCCGGTGCGAGCGCATGCGCCTTGCGTCGCCAATACATCGCCATCCAGAGCAGGGCGACGGAAAACGCGATCAGGGTCGACGCGGCGGCGCTCGCCACGCCCAGCTTCGGGAGCGGCCCCCATCCGTCGATGAAGGCGGGCGTGAGGCACAACGCCAGCACGGTCGCGATCAGCAATGTGAAGAGCGGCGAAACCGCGTCACCCGTGCCACGGCTCATCGATGTCGTCAGCCAGAGCAGATACACGATGGGCATGCCGATGAGCATCCACCGCGCATAGCGTGTGGCGTCGTCGATCACGGCCAACGGCGTGCCGAGGGCGCGCATGAGCGGCGCGGCGAGCCAGCCGCCGAGCACGCTGGTGACGATGCCCGCGGCGAGCATCATCCACAAGGCCGTTGCCGCGATGTTTCTGACGCGGACCCGATCTCGCGCGCCCCATGCTTGCCCGATCATCACGGTGGCACCGGCCGACAGCCCGATGACGATGGCGAGCAGAAAGAAGAACACCGGGAAGAACGCGGACACGGCGGCGATCGCTTGGGTGCCGATCAGGTGGCCGAGATAGATGCCGTCGACGGTGCCCGCGATCGATTGCAGCGCGTTGGTCAGCATCATCGGGACAGCGATCAGGAGCCACGTCCGCCAGAGCGGGCGCGGTGGCGTCGGTGAGGGTGGTGGTGATGCTTTGATGTCGTTAGTCAGGGTTGTCATGGCGTTCTCAAGGCAAGCTTGCCGGGGGAAATTCCACGGAATTTCGGGCAAAGCGGGGCCCTCCGGTGCGGCAGTCCGACCGGTGAGCGGGAAATCGTAGGGAGACGGGCGCGCGGGCCCGGCGGGTTATTCGGTGATGCGTTCGGCGAGATCGTCGGTCGACGTCAGGCGCAGCAGATACTCGCGCACGTCGTCCGGCCAGCCGGCGATGCGCTTACCGAGGGCATCGAAGTCGTTGGCAAACAGCGCGCGTGAGGCTTCTTCGAATTCCGGCAGATCGCCCGCCATGGTCGACATGAAGCGGTAAGCGCGCTCCTGCGCCCGCCGCATCAGGTCGCGACTGGCGAACTTGCGGCGGGCTTCTTCGACCAGCTTGCGCAAGACGACGGACGCTCCCCCGGGCTGCTCGGCCAGCCAGTCCCAATGACGCGGGAGCAGTGTGACTTCGCGCGCGACGACGCCGAGCTTCGGGCGGCCGCGGCTTTTGGCGGGGGCTTCGGGGGCTTCGAGGGTTTCGGCAATGGGCTGCGCGAGCGCTGCGCCGCTCGTTACCACAGGTGCGGCCACGGGACGGTAGCGCTCGCGAATATCGGCGGCGGTGCCACGCACATCGACATCGCGAGTGTCGCCGGTCAGGTCGTCGAAGATCAGCACCGGCAGGTGCGCGTCGATGAGCGATGCCTGTTGAAAGGCGATGGCGGCGTCGGCCAGTGAGCCGACGGCAATGCGGCGCATGCCGCGAAAGACGGTATAGGTGGGGGCGACAGCGGGCGTGACAGACACGGCGAATCTCCGGTAATGAATCAGTACCGGCGAATATTACCCGGGTGTTATTTGAATTGCAATATTACCCGGGTAATAATTTCGATGCCTGTCAGGCGGTCAATGCCACGCCGCCCGAGAGCCGTTCGAGCACCGTGGCGCGCACGGCGGCGGGGGCATCGTCCAGTAGCTTGGGCCACGCGGCCTGTGCTTCGGCGACGGTTTCGCGGGCAATCGTCATCATGCGGGGAACGCGCAACAACCCGGCGCCCTTCAACAACGCTTCGAGGGCGGGCCAGTCGAACGCACGCAGCGTCTTGTCGATCGCGCGATTCACACCGTAGTGCGATGCGGGCACGTCGTGGAAAAACGCCGCCACGCATACCGGGTCATAGACGGGCGCGAGTTGCGGCGTGTGGGCGTCGGGGTAGGTCAGTGCCCAGTTCTTCAGATGCGCATCGGTGTTGCCCAGCAGGATGAAGGCAATCAGACGCCGCATGAACTCCCGCACGTCCTGCACGGGCTGTGCCGAGAGTTGGTCGAGCACACGCAGCATCGTCGTGTAGTCGACGTCGAGCCCGCGTCCGTACTTGCTGCGCGGCGGGTACTGAAGCACTTGCGCAAACTCTTCCATATGCACGCGCCGCCCGTCGGGCAGCCGGTCGAAGCGCGGCACGGCCAGAATGTGTTCGAACGGGACCTGCTCGGGCAGATCGGCGTCGCGCCGCGAGATGATCTCCGCCTTCGCGCAGTCGAGTCCCAACGCTTCGCACAACCGGTAGCCGGTGAATTCGTTTTCGACCAGATCGGGGTGGCGCGTCGTCGGCAGCTTGAGGATGACCGAGCCGGCGCGGCCCTGACGCTTGACGACATAACGGCGGCCATCGCGAACGGCGGAGAATTTGGTGACGACCCCCGGCAGTGACGCGGCGTCTTCAACCGGCGTGTCGACAAAACCGGGCTCGATCATTTCGAGGCCGAGTGCTGTGTGCCAGCGATGCACGACGTCCGGCACACCTTCGCGTGGCGGCACGGGTTCGACTTCGAGTGCGCCCATCAGGTCGTGCCCCGCCGCGGCCAGCAGCTCGAATTCATCGTCGGGGCTGCAACGCCGCTCGGCGGCAAGGCGCTCGCGGTTATGGCCTTCGGGCAGCAGATTCTCGAAATACACGGGCCACCGGCCGTCGGTGCGCACCAGTCGGGCGTCTTGCGGGGATCGGAGAATGTCGCGGGTGGCGTTTTCGCTGGCGCCGCGATAGGCGAGCGACAGCGTAGGGCGGCGCGCGTCGGCGATGTATTCCTCGTCGAACGACATGCGCAGAATGTCACCGTATTGCGACAGATAACCGACGGGGCGCCGGCTCCCGTCGGGCATATGCAGATAGGCGCGCAGGTATTTGATGTTCATGAGCGGGAGGGCGCGGGGCGCGGTGTCGTGCCGGGCGAGGCCAGCGTCTCAACGATCGATGGCGGGGCCGAGACGCCACTGGGCTGGCTAAGATACTTGCCGCCGGAGCGCAGAAACGCTTCGACTTCCTGACGCAGACTCGCCGGGACGAGCATCGGTTCGAGGTCGAGTGCGCGTGCCATCTCCAGCACCGTAGACATTCGGGGATCCAGCGCTCCCGACTCGGCCTTCTGGACGGTCATGCGCGACAGGCCGGCGCGCTCTCCGAGGTCGGACTGCGTGAGGCCAGCCTCTTTGCGCGCGGCGATCAGGGTGTCGAGAAAGCTCATCTTGATGTGCTTTTTCAAAGAAATGATGCTTTATCTTAGCATCGCACTTCAAGATATGCCAGAAAAGATAATAAAAAGTATCTTTATTGTCAAAAAGATAACGTTAATTATCTTTTTGGTTGCATCGCCGTCTTAGTCCTCATGGAATTTGCCCCGCGTCGCTTTGACCCGCGAGCGTACTTGCTTGGCATCCCGGCGGCGCATCTGACTGCCGAGCGTCGGACGGGTCGGAATGCGGCGGCGCGGCGGGATGGCTGCGGCATCGACCAGCGCCTGCAAGCGTGCCAGTGCATCGGCGCGATTGAGTTCCTGCGAGCGGTGTTGCTGTGCCTTGAGCACGATGACGCCATCTTGCGTAATGCGCTGATCCAGACGGGAGAGCAGACGTGCCTTGACGTCGTCGGGGAGCGACGAGCGCATGACGTCGAAGCGGAGATGGATGGCGCTTGAGACTTTGTTGACGTTCTGTCCGCCGGCGCCTTGGGCGCGCATGGCAGTGAGTTCGACGTCTTCGGGGGCGATGAGAATGCGACGGTTCATGGGGCAAGCATAACGTCCCGGCCATGCGGCTCACAAGCGGGTGAGCGCATAAATGGCAACGAACACGGCCAACGCGGTCAACGCGATCAACACGGCTAGTACGCGCAGGCCGACGACATCGCATCGCATGGCGCGATGCCGTCGGCATTGACGTGGGCGCGGCGGGTGCCGGTGAGATCAACGTGGCGGCGACACCACCACGAACTGGACGACCGTGCCCGAGTACACCGGTTGGTACCAAGTCGAGCCGCAGTGCTGATACGCCACGGTGCCGACCACGGTGCTTACGCAACTTGGGGGCAAGCTGGCCACCGTCGAGCCGATGATCGCCGCCGACACGCCGATCGTGACCGCCGCAGCCACCGGGTCGTACCAGCCGCCTCCCCAATAGGGGGGTGGCGGAGGCGGCGGGGGCGGAGGAGGCGGTGGCGGCGGATGCGGCCCCGGTCCGGGCCCCGGCGGAGGTGGCGGCGGATGCGGTCCGGGCCCCGGTCCGGGACCGGGCGGCGGTGGTGGCGGATGCGGTTCAGGCCCGGGGCCCGGCCCCGGACCC
>NZ_CABPSF010000006.1 GCF_902459685.1 Pandoraea iniqua
TGCGGGAGTAGCTCAGTTGGTAGAGCGCAACCTTGCCAAGGTTGAGGTCGCGAGTTCGAGACTCGTCTCCCGCTCCAGTTTTCACACTGGACATTGAGTGAATGAATCCTTGATGTCGGGTGTCATGCGGGAGTAGCTCAGTTGGTAGAGCGCAACCTTGCCAAGGTTGAGGTCGCGAGTTCGAGACTCGTCTCCCGCTCCAAATCCAGAGGGAAGCCTGGCTTCCCTTTTTATTTGCCGAAAAGCCCACGGCGATCGATCCGAAGGGCGCCCTCGATGGCGACAGCGAGTGGTTACAATGCGGCATACCCGATGGCGGGATGGCAGAGTGGTCATGCAGCGGCCTGCAAAGCCGTGTACGCCGGTTCGATTCCGACTCCCGCCTCCAAAATTCAAAAGCCCTGACTTGTCAGGGCTTTTTCTTTTGCTGCGCCCGATTTCATACCCACGTAATGCCGCTGAAAGTGGCATAAGTCGGTCTCTGCCAACCGGGAATTGGTGTTTCGCCACCCGGAATACATGAATATTTGCCGTGTACGTGAGTTGAGGAATGGCAATTAAAAGGCTTCGGGGTAGTGCGTGAGAGTACGTCGTCAAGCGCAGCGGCCTGTTGCCCAAACCAATCTATCTGCGATTTGAGAGCGAGGTCGGGGGTGGCGATTATTTGCACCGTCTCGAAGCGCTGCTAGATGCGGGTGTCGTGCCCGAAGAGTTTTCGTCGACTGCGGCCGGTAAGTTGACGCTCGCCGAGCTGAATCGAGAATACCAAGTTGCTTTGCACGTGCCTGACGAAGATCGAGTGCTGCTAAATGCCATTCACGCACGTCTTGGTAAAACGCTGTCGTTGACGCTCGTCGACAAGTGGGTTGAGCGTTGGGTGTCCGATATGAAGCGCGAGCAGAATCTCGCGCCGTCGACGATCTGCCATTATGTTGGAGCGCTGATCCGGTGTTTCGCTTGGGTGTGCAGATCCGGCCAACACCCCGAACTGGTGATTAACCCGCTCGAGTTGCTGCGAGCAGACGTCCTTCTACCTTGGTCCGTCTTACTGGCAGACGGAGGGGGTACGGCGTCGCGTTTCCGTTTGCCGAGTATGAGCGCATGGCGCATTTGCTGCGGACGATCAAAGGGAAGGCGATTGTTAGCCTAAATGATCATCCAGATATTCGGCGCGTATTTGTGGGATTCGAGATCGACGCGTGCGATATCAAATACACGGTCGGGGGCGCGGGTAAGGCCGCAGATCGGACGGAGGTGATTATCTACAGTTGAGGCCGGCACGCGGAGCCAACTGGGCTCTTCGGGTGGGCCGTGTGCGCCCGTCGACTACACATCGACCGCTGTGCAAGGCAGTGGTGCGGGCGCTTCCGAGCGTCAAGCCGTTGCGGCCTCCGCCGGCTCAGAATTTGCCGTCAATGTGAGGTGCAGGCCAAGGGCACTTACGACTTTCACGATGGTGGCAAATTCGGGGTTGCCTGTGTTAGACAGTGCCCGATACAGTGCTTCACGAGCGATTCCGGATTCTCGTGCAAGCGTACTCATTCCTCGCGCGCGGGCGGCCGTGCCGAGTGCCCGCTGAATCTCGCGCGGGTCTCCCCCTTCGAAGGCGAGCGACAGATAGTGTCGGATCGTCTCGTCGTCTTTGAGCGCCTCTGCGGCGTCAAATTCTTTCAATTCACTCAGTTTCATTTCTCAGTCCTCCAACTCGTCAGCCAGCCTATTAGCATGCTTGATATCTTTCGCCTGCGCCGCCGTAGAGCAACACAACCAGCACGGCACCGCGTTGCACGAAGTACACCCGATAGCCCGGGCCGACATCCACCTTCAACTCCGATACCCCTTCGCCTACGAGCTTCACGTTGCCGAGGTTACCGAGCGCAATACGGTCGAGTCGTTGCGCGATGGCGGCGAGGCCTTGCGGTCACGCAGACCGGAAAACCACTTGCTGAACTCGGGGTGTTGATGGATTTTCGTTATGAAGCATAACGTAATCCATGGGTTACAGTTTTGCGATGAAAAGTTACTTTGCAAAGATTTACTCGTGGTTGGCCTAAGGAAATTGTTTGCGAAGCCATGCGACCACCCGGGCATGCTGTGCTTCGGCATCGGCGTACGTGAATGCGTACCCTTTCCGACTGTGGTTGCGCCCGCTGGTGATGCTCGTCCAGAAGTATGCGTCTTGTTCGTTCGGCATGCCCGCGAAGAACGTGAAAACGCGGACGTTGGTCGGAGGAACTTCCGTCGCCCTGCGGGGGGGGGGGGGGGGCACAGCAGACCGGCCATCTACCTGCACCACTCTGACCAGTCAGACGCGAGCACGATGTTTCGCGCTTTATCGAGCATGTATCTATCGTCCCGCGAGTCAGCGGTATCGGATAGAACAATGGGCATTGTTGGAATATTGCTGTGTTTATCCGCAGTGGTTAATGTGGCCTAAAGTGTTGATAATTTGAGGCGGGTAAACGTTGGCCCCGCGCTAACACGCTGGAAACGAAAGCTCGCCAAAAAAAATATCGTCGCTACCTCAACATAGGTTTGAATCATGAGTGGAACTGAGAACTGGGAATGCCCGCACTGCAATCGCCACGTGACGCTCCGAGATGGCGATCGGTCGAGCAAGTGGCACACGCTGGAGATCGAGAATATAGACGGCCGCATGTCGCTTATATCCAAGTTCGTGGTGTGCCCGAACGACAAGTGTCGAAAGGTCACACTGACCGCGTTTCTCCGCCCATCTGAGGAAAAGTTTATTCAGGGTCGGGGACACGTAGAGAGCGTGCTGACGGGGCAACCGAAAGGTGACTGGAGGCTGCTTCCGGCCAGCTTCGCAAAGGTCATCCCGGATTACATTCCGCAAGTGCTCCGGGACGATTACAGAGAAGCGTGTGCAATTTCTGACCTAAGCCCAAAAGCGGCAGCAACGCTGTGCCGACGCTGTCTCCAGGGGATGATTCGCGACTATTGGGGCGTAAATACTAAGAGCAATCGGCTTTGGGATGAAATGAAGGAAATCAAAAACCTCATTGACCCCGGAACGTGGGCGGCAATCGTTGCGCTAAAGGATCTCGGCAACATCGGTGCACACATGGAGCAAGACGTAAATGTGATTGTTGACGTGGAGCCGGAAGAAGCGAAGCTGCTCATCAATCTGATTGAGTCGCTGTTCGAAGATTGGTATGTCACGCGTCATCAGAAGGAAATGCGGAACGCTAGCCTGAAGGCCGCCGTTGAGAGAAAGAAGCCGCGTCCAGATGCGACATCCGCTGGTGCGTAAAGGTGGTTGATTCGGTGGTTTGGTTTATAAGTAATTGATATTTATGGATGATTGCCGGCCTGAAAAACCGATTTGCTGAATGACGGATCATGGCCTCGGTCCTAGGAGGGAGATATGTGTTTCAGCCGCCGGAGATAGTTTTTCCGAACCGCGTCGAACAACATTTGCCGAAAACATGCGAGGAAATTAGGGTATGAAAACCTGTGCGTATTGCAATGTTGCGAATGTCAAGTTCACAAGAGAGCATGTTTGGCCTGACAATATAATTGAGAAGTGTGAGTCTCTTCTGACTTACAATCCAAAGCATGAAAATTTTTACAAAGGCGATCCGATTGTTAAAGACGTTTGTGGGTCGTGTAACAATAATCATCTGAGCAAGATTGACGATTATCTAGCAAGCCTATTTGACAAATACTTTGCAAGCTATATCGAGAGTGGGCAGTCAGCTAAATTCTCGTATGACTATAATTTTCTGCTTCGCGGCTTGTTAAAAATTTCCTATAACTCAGCACGAACAACAGATAATGAAAAGCAAAGAAAATTATTGGCGAAGTTTGCTAGGCAAGTATTGCATGGTGGAGCATTCACCTCTGTTATGGTGCGATTGCAGATCGTAACGAAATCGAAGGCCGTTACCCTGATGGGGAATGAACTTGGAGTTTTGAGGCCGGACGTATTGCGGTGCGGCGTCGTTGCCTATGATGGACGATTAGGAAATCGGTTCTGTATTAGACTGGTTGGGTTTCGGAGTTATTGGTTTTACGTGATCATTCCTTATAAAATTGAACCAAAACATATTTGGATGGAGTTGGTTTCAAATCTTGAGAGGTGGGTAACGCCAATGGGGGTGCTGGTGAATCCGATCGAGAATAATCTGACTATTCCAGTCGATAAAACAACGTGGTTTACGCCCACCCTACTCGGTAATCTCGCTCGTGATTTTAAGAGTTAGAGATATAACGACTTCCCGCGAAAGCGAGTTTCGCCGAATCAGACGCCGCATCAATCCGAAAGAATAAGAACCATCGACAGAACTCCGTACCAACGACCGTTCACCGAAGATCGCGTTCCTGCATGGGCGTGTCCGGAATGCCGAAAGGGACATTTGCGTCTCGATAAGGGATCGCTAAGTAATCGGGAGACTGCGGCAAGCCTTAAAAAGCACGCTCACGAAGCGTGAAAGCCCGACTGGATTCGGAGTGTGTTCGTTTGCGTATTCCGCAGCGACAACGCTGACTGCAACGAACCTGTTGCATGTAGTGGTGTAGGTCGAGTTGATCGGTTCGATTCCGACTCCCGCCTCCAAAATTCAAAAGCCCTGACTTGTCAGGGCTTTTTCTTTTGCTGCGCCCGTTTCTGTCCCGGTTGGCGCAACGTTTTCCTGCCGCGCCCGGCAATCGCTCCCCAATCGAATTTCGGCTAGTATGCGACCAAGTCTTGGGTCGCAGCAGGCATCCTGACCCTTGTCGCCGTTCGAGGGAATACCGCTTCTGGTGGTGTGTGAATCTCGGGGGAGGCTTGCAAAATGTTCAGACGACTGTCGCTCATTTCGGCGTCTATCGCGCTCGGTTGTGTCGGCACGGTCCTGCCTGTGCTGACCAGCATCTACATTGCGCGTGAAGACGCGCAAAAGCGCGAGCAGGAAGACCTCCAGCAGTTTGCCGCGAAGGCGGTCATGCGCGCCGAGCAAGTCACCTATCAGGCGTTCGCCGCCATCGCCGATCTGTCTGCGGGTATCGAACCCCGCTGTTCACCCGCCTACATTGCACGAGCGTCCCGCGTCATCTTCAACTACGGCTACGTTCAGGACGCGGGCGCCTACGGCGACTCGCAATACCTTTGTTCCCCGTTGCTCGGCGACGTGCGCGACAAACACTACGTGCTGCCGGCACCGAGTTGGCGCAGTAACGACGGGTATCTCATCTGGCTCCGGCAGCGCAACCCCATCAGCGACGTTCGCGACGACATTCAGTTCGGGCGCGACGGCAATTACGTGTCGATCAATCCGCAATCGTATGTGGACATCATCGACCCGGCGCGGCGTCCCATCGCTGCCGTCAACATCGACACCAACAGCATCATCGCCATGTCGTACGGCGCCGACGGCGACGACATGCTCAACGCATGGCGGCGTGGCGGCAAGATTAAGAGTGATGCATGGCATTACGCGGTTGCCCGCTCGTCGTCTCGCCCCATTGGCGTCGTCGTCAAAGCGCCTCGCAGTGGGCTGATCGCCAACTGGACGGGCCTGCTAGCAGTCTGGCTCGCCATTGGGGTGGGCGTCGGCGCATTGATCGGGTGGCTGTCGTATAAGCGCATTTCCCGGCAAGTCTCATTCCCCGCCACGCTCGAATGGGCCATCGCACGCCGGTACATCGAGGTGCACTACCAACCGATCGTGCGCCTTGAAGACGGCGTTTGCGTCGGTTCTGAAGCGCTCGTTCGCTGGAATTTGAACGGCCAGAATATCCCGCCGGATATTTTTGTTGCCGTCGCGGAGGAGAACGACCTTATCCAGCCGCTAACGGATCTCGTGCTCGAAAAGACGGTCCGCGAGCTTCAGGAATTGCTGCGAGCGCAGCCATCGTTCTATGTGTCGATTAACGTGGCTGGCGAAGATCTGCAAACCGACCGGTTTATTAAAAAACTAAATGCGAGCTTGTCGGGCACAGGCATCCATCCTTCTCAAATCAGAATCGAGGCGACCGAACGCGGTCTGCTCAAAGCCGAGTCAGCACGAAAGATCATCGCCGCGCTAAGGCAGGCCGGTCACCCTGTGTATATCGATGACTTCGGCACCGGTTATTCCAGCCTGTCTTACTTGCAGTCTTTCACGGTCGACGTGTTAAAGATCGACAAATCGTTTGTCGACACTATCGGGCAAGGCGCTGCTTCGAGTGTCGTTGCGCCGCACATCATTGAAATGGCACACGAACTAGGCCTTGGCATCGTGGCGGAGGGTGTCGAAACCGAAGCTCAGGTTGAGTACCTGAAGAGCAAGGGCGTCGAATACGGCCAAGGCTGGCTTTTCTCGAAAGCGATGCCGGCGGCGAAGTTGGTTGCGTGGTTAAAGGCGCGTAGTCAGAACTCACGCAATCAAAATGGGCCGGAAAACACTTCGGCCCATTGAGATAAACACGCAACGAAGCGTCGATCGATGTCGACGCGCTTCGTTACGTCACGGCAAGTTGCGACTGCCCGGCTCCTTGTGCCGAACTTCCGCTGAGTAGGGCAGTTGTGTCACGCCGCGCTCATCGATCGAGAAGCTCATCAAATCTTCACCGATAACAAAATTCCCACGATAGGCCGCCTGAACGCGCTCGCGCAACTCATCCACGGTTGCTCGCGCTATGCCCGGCTGACTATAAAGCGAGATGTGGGCAAAGACCGCGAGTTTCGGCTGCGTTTCCGCGAGAATACGACCAGCATTTTCCGGACTGGCGAGATAGCCATAGAAGTGATTGACGTAATCCGGCGCGGCGCGCTCCAAAGCGCGACTGCCGATGGCGACACTCTGCACCATAAGGTCCGCCTGCTTCGAATGCGCGACGAGGTTTTCGGAATACGTCGTGTCATCGGTAATCACAACCGCATGCCCGTCGTACTCGATGCGATAGCCGAAGTCCGGCTTGACGTGACCGTGCTCGATCAGAAATGCCGTGACTTTCACGCCGTCCTTTTCATAAACGGTCCCGGGCTCGACCCGCTTCGTCGTGATGTGCGTGGCAGGTTCGACCACTTCACCTTCCAGCATGCGCATCCGGTTCTGATCTTTGAACATGAGTTCGATGCCTTGCGCTACGTTCTCTATCCCGTCAGGACCATAGAGGCGCATGGGCGTTTTTAAACGTCCATCGTCGGTTGGCAACGGCGCTGTCGCATACAAATCCGGCAGCCCGGTGATATGGTCCGAATTCAGTAAGCTGATGAAGACGGCGGAGATGTCGCGAAGCGGCACCTGCTGCTGATGCAAGCGCATTGCAACGCCACGTCCTGCATCGAACAACAACTTCTGCGAGCCCGCTTCGACCAACACGCTGATACCGAACCGGTCAATGTTCAAAATCGGCGTACCCGTACCGAGAAGCGTCACCTTCATCGCTGCCGTACTCAATGGCGCATAGCCAACGGCGCATAGCAACGTTACGATCGCTCCACACTTTCGAAGCATGTTCTTCATACGGGTCTCCGGTCGTTTTGATGTGTCGATAAATCTCGCGTAGGTAGAATTACACGGCGCTTCTGTACGTCGGTAATGCTTTCTTTTCAGGTGCTGATAACTTCCCGGTATCGGGGTATTCCATGCCATCAGTCGTAGAAGGACATCTTCTCGCCCGCTTGCGGGCGCGGCATCTGGCGTTGCTCGTCACGCTTGCGGACACGCTCAGCATTCACCGCGCGGCGGCACGTCTTCACATGACGCAGCCCGCCGCGAGCAAATCGCTTCGAGAACTGGAGACGCTGTTCGGCACCCAACTATTCGAGCGCCATCCACGTGGCTTGCGCCCGACGGCGGCGACCCAGATCGTGATTGATCGGGCACGCATCATGTTGGTAGAAATGCAGAAGCTCGGCAGCGATCTCGAACTCATTGCCAACGGTGCGCTAGGCAAAGTGCGTGTCGGCATCATGCCGGTCGCGATGCCCACGCTGTTGAGCAAGGTCTTACTGCAATTAGGAAACGATGCCCCGCGCGTGGTGGCGGAGTTTCATGAAGGGTCGCTCGACTGGATGCTGGGTGCGCTCTCGCAGGGCAAGCTCGATTGCGTTATTTGCCGGCTAGGCGACGGCACAGCGGCGACACAATTTCGCAGAGAGGCGCTGTTTGACGAGAGCGTCTGTATTGTGGCCCGAAGCGGTCATCCGATCGCTCGGCGTAAGACCATCACGGCGGCCATGCTGGCATCGGCCGACTGGATATTCCCGGGCGGCGATGCGCCGTTGCGAACGTCAATCCGGCAATTCTTCACCGATGCAGCGATGCCGGTGCCGGTTCCTAAGGTCGAATGCGTCTCGGTGCTTGCAAACCTACAGATGCTGCAAGACACCGATTGGCTCGCCTTCCTCCCTCGGCCAATTGCGCTTCAATATGCAAAGCTCGGTGTCATCGCGATTCTGAACGCGTCGCACGAGTGGCCGATGCCGGCCGTTGGATTAGTCACGCGCGCGGAGACACAACAGACGCCGGCGCTGGATGCCTTTTTGAGAGCGGTTCGAAGTGCCGGAAGTGAGAAATCCGATGGGTGAGATGGAGTCGGCGCTACAGCTTCCGTTTCCTGAATTGAGAAATAATTGCGGTGTTCCGAATACCGACGAGCGGATAACGATGGCGATGTGTGCGTATGCTCGCGACGCAAAGATTTTTCCTGTTTGACACCGCGAGCCTCGAAACTTGGAAATGAACTGATTCAGAATTCTTTTGCGGGCGGCGTAGAGCCGGTCGCGTATATTCACAACCTGCAATTTTCGTGTACTGGAGTATCCGATGAGCTATGACTTGATGGTGTTTGAACCAACCGCTGCTCCGAAAGACCGACAGCAGTTCATGACATGGTTTCAAGGGCAAACAGCATGGAGCGAAGCGCACAGCTACGATGACCCGGTGGTTTCATCACCGGCGCTTCAGGCGTGGTTTCTTGAAATGGTTCAACACTTTCCGGCCATGAATGGTCCGTATGCGTCAGACGATGTAGACGACCCGAAAGTGACAGATTATTGCGTTGGACAGGTGGTGATCTATTCGGCCTTCGCTTGGTCGTGCGCTGAGGAGGCGTACGGAGCAATGAAGCGGTTGGCCGACAAACATAGCGTTGGTTTTTTTGACGTCAGCGCAGATCAAGGTGAAATCATCTTTCCTGACAATTGACCCGCCGAAGTGTTCGCCTCCAATCCATGGTGAGCCCTCGGTAACATGTATCAGCCAACATGAGACCCAAGCTGCAAGATCCTGTAGATCAATTTCTGTTCCGGCAACTTCTGCCTCTGACCGAGGCAGTGTTCCGTCTGCACGAGGCGGGCCAGCGGTACGCTGAGGAGCTCAAAGCAATCTCTCAGTTGGTCGGGCGCACTGTCGGTGAGCCTGATGTTATGGCAGCGTTTGGTTCGACTGGTGCTGAGGGCTTTGCGCGAGAACTGGCGATTGACTGGAACACCGTCCCAGTGGACCTTTCCGAGCGAGAACTCCTCGAGTTGCTGGACGCCGTTTCCGAGGGAAGTGGTAATCAAGAGCAGACGAACTATTGGCTGCGGTGCCTTGTGGTCAACACAGGCGATACCCGCATCTCGGACCTCATCTTTTGGCCCGATAAATACGTCGGTAGTTCGTACGATGGTCGTGAATACACGTCAAATGAAATACTCGAAATCGTGCTCAAGAATGGACGAACGAAGTGATGGTCTTGATGGGTTTTTTCGAGAGGCACTGGTAGGCGATGAGGACCTAAATCCTGTCCCCATGCGTCCGCATTACTTCGTCAAATCACAATGAATTTGCAGACTCTCCGTCTCATTGTGATGAATCGAAAACCCTTGGCTGACGAGTGCCGACTTCACCAACACCAGCGCCGAAGCACAACGTGCCATACGACGCCGCTGCCACGAAGGCGGTGTAAAAACACCTAGCGGCAGCATTCGTACACGTCGACCATGCAAGCGAAAAGACACGTCGACGTGTGTGCCGTCGACATCATGTCCGTTGCTGCCGAAGATATCGGCGAGTTCGTCGTGTCGCGAGGGATAGACCAAGCGAAACACGCCGATACCCAACGCGCGAAACTGGCGCCGCGCGAAGCCGAGATTCGACGCTTTCGGCTCGAAGCCCCGCGTGAGAATCAACGCGACCTCGGGCGGTAATCCGCGCTGTATTGCCTGAAGCTTACTCAGCGCCCGTGCGTCGACGTGCACGTGACGCGCAGGCCAGCGCGGCCGCACGATCAGGCCGTCCAATTCTCCCGGAGACAACGTCAGCAAAGTCAAAGGCACCTCTCGCGAATCGACGAAATCACATCACCTGCCGCAACACCCCAGTCACCACCACGCTGATCACCACTGTCGGCAACAACGAAAACCGTGTCGCCACCAGCAACGTCACCGCAAGCGCCAGCAAATCGGCCGGGTTACGCGACACGAAGGCCGGCGCAATTACCGAAATCAGCACGCAGCCGGGCACGCTTTCCATAATCGCGCGCATGCGCGGGCTCAGCGTGCGATCGCGCAGCGCCACAAAGCCGACAATGCGCGTCGCATAGGTCGACGCGGCCATCAGCACGATGGTCAGGACCGTCATCGCATCAAGCATCTTTCTTCTCCAGAAGGACGGCCGTAATCAACCCTGCACACGTGCCCGCGGCAACGTACCAAGCCCCCGGCACGAGCAGATAAGTGATCGCCGACACCACGAGGCTCACGAACCACGGACGGCTGGCCTTCATGCCTTTCCACATGCCCTTGAGCAGCACCACAAACACCGCCGTGAAGGCCATGTCGAAGCCGTACTTCTCGATATCGCCCAACACCGGGCCCAGCACCGCGCCGAGTGCCGTGAACGCCACCCACGTCAGCCAAAGATTAATCGCGGCCCCAACGTAATACCCGAAGCTGATGCGCTCCTTACCGCGCGCGTCGGCATCGGCGAGCGCCATCGCCCAGCTCTCGTCGCACATCAGGAAGAGGGCGGCGAGCGCGCGCCGCAACGGCACGTGACGCATACGCGGTGCAAGCGCCGCACCCATCAGAATGTGTCGCGCATTCACGAGCAGCGACATGGCGATGATCAGCGCGATATGCGGCGGCGACGTCCAGATGCGGATCGCCGTGAACTCGGAGCCGCCCGCGAAGTTGAGACCGGTCATCAGGGGCACTTCAATGGCGCTCAGGCCCTTCTGGGCGGCTTGCGCGCCGAGCACCAACGCGAATGGGATAAAACCGACCATCACCGGCAGCGCCGCGCGCATGCCTCGTGCCAATTCGGTGCGAAACGGCGACGCCTGCGCCGCGACCGATGGCGAATACAAACCACTCATTACACTTCCTTCTACAAAAACGCTGACGCCAACGGCGACGTCGCGTCGTGACATCGAACACGCAGTTTTCTCTTTGGAACCCGTCGTGTGGGAATGCGAGAGCGAAAGACTAGCGCAGCCGACAGGGGGCTGGCTTGTACGATCTTGCGATTGAGGACTTCAGGGGGGAATGACCTGCTTAGGGGCTTACCGACCTATCCACTTACACGGCATCCGACACCGGCAACCATCGCCCGGAATTCGCGCACAACACGGCGGCGGCGCCGTTCGCGAGAACCTGCGCGTCCTGCGGCATTGCCGAATTCGACGGCAACACGTCGAAGGCCATCCCGAGCGCCTGCACGACGCGGCTATCGTCCACCGGCAGTTCCCACGTGAGAAACATCTGCACGTGGTCTAGTGCATTCGCAGGGTTCGCAGGGCTCGCGGGGTTCGCGAAATCGGCGTCATCAAAGCCGTCGTGACCTCGCCGGATGACAGCATGCGGCTGACAAGTGTCGAACACGAGCATCGTGCCGCGTTTCAGGGGAATGCGATACCCGCCATCCCGACCATTCCCGGCATACGGGAAATGCACGTCCAGCCCGCAGTCGTCGCTCAGGAACAGGTTGCAGAACACAAAGCCACCGTATTGCTCGCCATCGTGGTGATAGCGCGCACCGCGACACGCCATCAACGCGATATCGCTCGCCGGCAGCAAACCCGGCAGACCTTGCGACGCCGTCCAGTCATACGCCACCTGCACGCATTGCGAATAGTCCGGCCAACGCATGCGTGCCCGCGCGAGCGGCATCGGTTCGACATCGCCGGCGGCCAATGCCATGTGCGACGCAATGTCACGCGTCCAATCCGCGACCAGCCGCTCGGGCGGCGCCGGCACATCCACGATGCCCGACAGCACAATGCCGCTCACGCTGCGACTGCGCAGTGTGTCGTCATGCCAATAGAGGGAAGTGAGGGTGGTCGACGCGTCGTGCACTTGATAGTTTTGAGAGGGGTGAGGGCCGAACCGGCCAAAAAATGGCTCAAAAAGCCGTGCTAGCATACGCCGTTCGCGCGGGCACCGCTCCCGCCCCCCCGACGCCATGCTGATCGACGACTTCCTGCCACGCTTTGATTTTCGTGAGTCTCACACGATCGCCATTCGCGCGCCGTCCGCGGTCATTCTGGATTGCGCGCAACGCCAGAGCGCGCAGGACGACCCGTTGATTCGGCTGGCGATCCGGCTCAGAGAAACCCCCGCGCGGTGGCTTGGCCGCTCAAACCGGCCGCCGCTCGATCTCGGCGACTTCACGTTCCTCGGCCGCGACGCCGACCAAAGTCTGGCCTTCGGTCTGGTCGGCGCGTTCTGGCAGAGCGATTACGGATTGGTCGCAGTCCGCTCGCCGGACGCCTTCCGCCACATCGACAACCACGACGTCTGCCAACTCGTGATGGGCTTCGACGTGCAGACGAACGGCAGGGAAGACAGCATCCTCACGACGGAAACGCGCGTCTTTTGCCCTACACCCGCCGTCTGGCGCAAATTCGCCCCGTACTGGTATCTCATCCGCCCGGTCAGCGGCCTCATCCGGCGCCGCATGCTGGCGCGTATTCGCCGCGAAGCGGAAAGCACCGAACGCAGCATCGAACGTCAGCCCTGACGTCGGTTCGGAGACCGGCATACCGCGTCGCGCCCGGCCCAGCAGCTCCCGGTCCCCGTTCCATTCCCCAAAATCCTTCTTGCGTCCCGTTGTCACTCACGGTCATAATGCGATTAATTCTCATTTAATTTTTCCGTGCGCAGATGCGGCGGGCTGCCGGAAGACTGCCGTGGTTGCGCATTACTACACCGAGCTGGTCAACTTCTTCGCGAAGTCGCTGAACAATCGCGACAACGCGAAAGACTTGGTGCAAGAGGCCTATGCGAAGGTGCTCGCTTTGCAGACGCGTGGCACGGAGATTCGCGACTGGCGCGCCTTGCTCTATCGCACCGGCAAGCACCTGATCGTGAGCGACGCGCGCCGCCATGATGCCGAAGCGCGCATGCTCCAGACGCTGGCGCTCATCGGTGCCGAGCATGCGCCGTCCGCCGAACATCACGTGGATATCCGGCAGCAACTCGAGCGGCTGCTCAGCCGTCTGGAGCGCATGCCACGCAAACGCCGCGACGCATTCATCCTAGTGCGCATTCACGGCATGAGCTATGCCGAAGCCGCTGGCCACATGCAGGTCTCCCTCGAAGCGATCGACAAGCACGTCGTGCGCGCCGTCATGGATTGCGTGAGCTACCGCCCATGAACGCCCGCGCTACCCGAACTCCCGGCACTCCCGAATCTGCCGACACCACGCCCAATACGCCCAATACGGCCAATACGGCCAATACGGCCAATACGGCCAATACGCCCGCCTCGCGCGCGTTGAAGCCGTCTCGCCGCCAGATCGCCCACGCGCTCTCGCTCATTGGACGCACGCACCACGGCGACGCCGATGACGCCGCTGCCGCCGCGCGCGAACTCGCCGGCTGGCGAGCCGAAGCCCCCGTGCACGATGCCGCCGCCGGTATTGCCCAATCGTATTGGGAACAGACCGACGGCACCGCGTTGCGCGACCGAGTCGCCGTGCCGAAGCGCAGCGATGGCGCAGCGCGTCACTCTCGCCGCCAGATGCTGACGTGGCTTGGCGTCGGCGGGCTCGCCATCGTGTTCGGCGGCGCTGCGCGGCGTCAGTGGTTGCAGCCGACGCTGACACTAGCGCTGCGCACCGGCAAAGGGGAAGTGCGCCCGCATACGTTGCCCGATGGCAGCGTCGTGACGCTTGCACCGCACACCGACGTGCAGATTACCTACTACCGCAACCGCCGCGAGTTTCAACTCTCGCGCGGCGGACTGCATCTCGACGTGCAACCCGATACGTCGCGGCCACTCAGCGTTGCCACGCAGTTCGGCAACGTGCGTGTGCTGGGCACGGTCTTTACCGTGGCGCTGCGTGACGACGGCATGGACGTGGCCGTCGCACGCGGACGCGTCGCCGTCTGGGCGCGCTCGCCCGATGGTGAGGTCCATGTGAATCGCGACCCCGATGTCACGTTGGGTGCCGGTCAGGCCGTGGGGACCACGCCGCGTGGCATCGGCTCGCCACAAGTCGTCACGTCGCAGAGTGTGGGGGCTTGGCGCGAAGGATGGCTGGTCTTTCAGGCCACGCCGCTGCCGCAGGCCATCGCGCAGTGGAACGACTTTCTCGCGCAACCGGCGCAATCGATTCGCATTGCCGATACCGATGTCGCGGCATTGCGCGCGTTGCAACTGACGGGCACGTTCCCGGTGTCCGACCCGGCGGGCTTTCTCCAAGGCCTGCCCGCGATGCTGCCGGTGCGGGTGCGCCGGGAGAACGGTCAGGCCGTCATCACGGCACTTCGCTAAGTCCAAAAAACTTTTTGTCTGTCTTTTGCGTTCTCGTGCGTCTTCACCGGGTAAGCCAACAGAAGACTCACGGAAATGACCAGACATCTGCACGCTTTGCCCAACTCGAAACGCTCGGCCACGACGCCATATTCCCGCGCGATGGCTCGCGCTATTGACCTTCGCCGCGACCGGCAGGTCTGGCAACGCGCCACGCTCATCAGCATTGCCGTCGCCTGCCTGTGCGCGGCGTCGATCCCGATGGAAGTGCGTGCTCAGACGCCCGCGGCCGCCAACGCGAGTGTGGCCGCCATGCCGCTCGACTTGTCGCTGCCCGCCCAACCGCTCGCCCTCACCATCGACGCGCTGGCGCGTCAGTCGGGCGTGGGCATCGGCTACGACGCGAGCCTCGCTGTCGGCAAGGCCGCCCCAGCGCTGCAAGGCCGCATGACACTGGGCGACGCCCTCGCACGGGCGCTCGCCGGTTCGGGCCTCGCGGTGAGCATCTCGGGCCGCACGGTGTCGATTCATGCCGATACGGTGGCGTTGCCCGCGACGGTCGTCACTGCCGGTGCGCAACGTGTGACCGAGGGCACCGGCTCGTACACGACACGCGTGACCGATGGCGCAACGCGCATGGACCTGTCGTTGCGCGAAACACCGCAATCGATGACGGTCATCACGCGCCAGCAGATCGAAGACCAAAACCTCATGTCGCTGACCGACGTGCTGCGGCAAACGCCCGGCATCGTGGTCGATACGCTCGACGAGCGGGCGAGCTTTTCGTCGCGTGGCTTCGATCTCGCCACCATGATCGACGGCGTGCCGACACTCTCGTACGACACCATCGCCGGCATGCGCAATCTGCTGAGCATGGTGATGTACGACCGGATCGACGTGATCCGCGGACCGGCCGGTCTGCTCAACGGTGTCGGCAATCCCGGCGGTGCGATCAACCTCGTGCGCAAGCGCCCGGGTAAGGACTTCGCAGGCTACGTCACCGCCGGTGGTGGATCATGGGGCCGCTACGACCTCGAAGCCGACGTGGGCGGCAAGCTCAACGAATCGGGCTCGTTGCGCGCACGCGTGGTCGGCTCGCACACGGCGGGCAACAATTTCGTAGACGACAAGCGCTCGCGCGAAGACGTGTTCTACGGCATTGTCGAAGCCGACGTCACCGACAACACCACGATCTCGGTCGGCTACGAGTATCAGAAGAACAAGATTCACGGCGCCAACTTCGGCCAGAGCCCGCTGTTCTACAGCAATGGTGCCGCGACCAACCTGCCGCGCTCGTTCAATTCGTCCACGCCGTGGAGTCTGTGGAACATGACGACGGATCGGGTCTTCATCGATCTCGACCATCGTTTCGACTCGGGGTGGAAGGTCAAAGCGGAAGGCTCGTGGACGCGCAATCAGCGCGAGCGCTACAGCGGCGACATCTGGCTGTATCCGGCCAACATCGACGCCAACACGCAGATGGGCACGATGCAGCTCGCGAGCAATCCGGCGTACGGCATCAACAAGGCATTCGACGTCTACGCAACGGGGCCGTATCACTTGTTCGGGCGTACGCATCAGGCGACGTTCGGCGCGAGCATCAACCACAACGACTACCACTACGGCAACGATTCGGCGGTGCCGAATGCGTTTGACCGCCGTCCGGTCAACATTCTCGATCTAGGCAGCATCGCCATGCCGTCGTTCGCCTATCCGCTCAACCGGCTTGGCGGCACGACGCAGCAAACGGCAATCTACGCCGCCACGCAGATCAAGCCGATCGATCGCGTGTCGGTGATTCTCGGCGGCCGCTTCACGTGGTATCGCGCCACGTCATGGGCGCGTTACTGGAACAACGGCACGAACGGTGCCATGGTGACCGGTGCGCCGATCGAGCAGAACGCCGTGTTCACGCCGTACGCCGGGCTGGTGGTCGATGTCAGCGAAGACTTCTCGCTGTATTCGAGCTATACGAGCATCTTCACGCCGAACACCGTGCAGGACACCTCGGGCAATACGCTGGCGCCCAAGCGCGGCAACAACATCGAGCTGGGCCTGAAGGGCGAGCATTTCGGTGGACGCCTGAATACGGCGGTGGCGATTTTCCGAACCTATGAAGACAACCTCGCCGTGGCCGACGGCACGCTCACGCCGGGTGGCACCGCCGCCTACAAGGCGGTGAGCGGTGCGAAGACGCAAGGCTTCGAGGCGACTGTCGCAGGGCAGGTGCTGCCGGGCTGGCAGGTGCAGGCCGGCTATACGTACAGCGCCAAGCGTGACCGTAGCGGCGCGCTGGTCAACCCGACGTATCCGCAGCGGCTTCTGCGCATTGCAACGACGTACCGACTGCCGGGCGTACTCAGTAAGGTGACGATCGGCGGCAGCCTGAGCTATCAGAGCGCGATCACGTATGTGGAGACGTACAGCGGGCTGACGGCGCGTCAGGGCGGCATCACGCTGATCGATCTGCTGGCACGCTACGACGTGACGCGTCAGTTGAGCGTGTCGCTCAATCTCGGCAACGTGACCGATAAGCGCTATTGGGCCGGGTTGGGTGGCTACAACGGCTACACCTACGGCGCACCGCGTAATGGCTGGGTGAAGCTGACGTATCGCTTCTGAGCGGAGGTGATTCACACGAGTGATCCGCGTGAGCGCCAGACCCGGCAGCGGGCCTGAGCGCGCATCGCGGACGCACTCAAAACCCGACTTGCTTCAGGAATTTATCGAGGGGCACCGACCACATCTTGCCGCCGTAGGTGAGCAGCATGTGGCCATCGTGACCGGGCAGGTCATCGGTGTGGACGAACTGCACCGGGCTGCCCCCGGCGGCGAAGGCGTCGAACCAGCCTTTCGGCGCGTCCGGTCCCCAGTACTGGTCGTTCTTCGCATAGAGCCACAGACCGGGGATGGTCGTGGTCTTGCCCATCTCGCCGTAGATCGCCTTCATTTGCTCCGGGTCGCAGCTATGGCCCGGTGCCTTGTCGGGTGAGCCCCCGGCGCCGCCCGAAAAGTTGATATAGGCGACGACTCCGGGCGGCCGTGCGGCGGCCGTTGCCACCGTCGTGAAGCCACCGACCGAGCGGCCTTCCAGCACGATGCGGTCCTTGTCGGCCCACGGTTGTGCTCGTGTCCAATTCACTGCCGCCAGATTCGCCTCGGAGGTGACCTTCCAGAGTTGACGGAAATCGGGGCGGCGCTTGCATTCCCCCGCATTGCCGAACGACGCGCCCGAGTTCTCCCGATCAGGGCCGCCCGTCGCGCCGTACCCGACACGAATCGGTGCGACGATCGCGAAGCCCTTTCTGAGCCAGAACCGCACATGGCCCTGAAGGATCGGGTGGTCCAGTTTGGCGCGCACCAAAGGGTCGCCGGAGCGGCCATGTTCGAAGATCAGGACGGGGAACGGGCCAGCGCCGCTGGGTTTGTAGACTTCGGCGCGCATCGACACGTCGCCGCCGAACGTGCCGGCACCGGGCAGCGGAATGGCGACGATCTCTGGTTTGATCTCAGCCGTAGCCGTAGCCGCAGTCGCGGCAGGGGCCTCGGACTCGTTTTCCTCTGCGTGTGCGTACGGTGTGCTGGCGAGCAGCGTCATTGGCAGCATGGCTGCGAAGATCACAGCGCGGTAGAGGAGGGGAAGTCGGCGAGGCAGCAGGCGAACGCGTGGCGTGGCGGGCATCATTTTTATATTTGCCTTCAGCGAGGAAATGCGGCGAGGAAACACGGCGAGTGAGCGTGACGAGTGAGCGCGATCCGGTTCGCCGACATACTACTCCCGCCAAATGCCACCGGGAACGGGTTACGAGGCGTGCCGCACCGGCGATGTGTTATGCCGTATTACTAGGCTTACTAAGCTTACGAAGCAAAGTAGCGCCCCGGCGTGGTGTTGAAAGTGCGTCGGAAAAGGGCGATGAATGCACTGGCGTTGTCGTAGCCCAGATCGAGCGCTACGGTGTTCACCGGCTGGCCCGCCGCCAGCAGTTCCACCGCACGAAGCAGCCTAGCGCGCTGCCGCCACGCGGTAAACGTCAGCCCGGTTTCTTCCACAAATCGGCGGCTCACGGTGCGCGGTGCGGTATTGGCCCACGCGGCCCATTCGTCGAGCGTACGCGCGTCGGCCGGGTTGTCGACGAGCGCGGTGGCGATGCGTCGCAAGCGCGCATCGCCCGGCATCGGCAGCAGGAAGGTGTCGGCGTCGCTCGCGGAAATCTCGTCGAGCACCACGTTGACGACGCTCGTCTGACGGCGATCCGGTTGACCCAGATCCCACTCGGCCGCGCGCAACACTGCCTCGCGCAGCAGGCCGGTCACTTCGATGGCGCGCGGCGTGTCGGGCAGACCGCCGCATTGATCGGGGCGCACGTACACCGCCCAGCCATAGAACGGCCCGTGCGAAAACGCCGCATGCGGATGATTGGGCGGAATCCATACGGCGCGTGTCGTGGGAATGACCCACGTGCCGAAGCTCGTGCGCACGGTCAGCAACCCGGCGAGCAGCCCGAGCAATTGCCCCGAATCATGCTGATGCGTTTGCGACCCGCGCGGCTCGTCGATGCGTCCCATCACGGCGATGAGCGGCGGGTCCGTCGCGTCCATGCAATGCACGCGCGCGATCTTCGGCAGCAGATGTTCGGGATAGGTCATGACGGGGGTGATTCGTTGGGTGCGCGCTAATTGTGGCGCATCTGCGCTATTGAATGGCAGAAATAATCTATCAGTGCCACCGGCCCCGGCGATATGCTGCGTCAGCAAACCTGTGAAGGAGGGTACGTCTATGACACACACCGCTATCGATCTCGATCAACTCTACGACCCGCCGTCGGAGATGATCGTCAAAGGTGTCATGCCGAGTCTGTTGCCGTTTCACGTCGCATATCTGAAGGCGGCCACGTTCTTTTGTCTTGCCTCGGGCAGCGCACAGGGGCTCGATGCCTCACCGCGCGGCGGCGAACCCGGCTTTGTTCACGCGCTCGATGACAAGACGGTGGCGTTTGCCGACTGGCCGGGTAACAACCGCATCGCGTCGCTGCGCAATCTGAGCGAAGACAGCCGCATTGGCATGCTGTTTCTGTTTCCGGGACTGGAGGTTTTCATGCGCATCAACGGGCATGGCCAGATTTCCACGTCGCCCGATTTGTTGGCGCGGCTGAAGGAAAACGAGCGCACGCCGAAGACAGCTATCGTCGTCACGATCGACGAAGTACTGTTTCACTGTGGCAAAGCGATCAACCGCGCGAAGCTCTGGCGGGCCGAGTCGCAACTCGACCGCAAGGCGGTGCCGTCGTTAGGTGAGATGAAGGCCGCGCTTACCGGTATCGATAAGGCAAAGGCGCAGGAGATGGATGAAGGGTATTACCGCGCGGTGCGAGGCAATCTCTACTGAGCTGACGGCGTTTGTTGCGCCGGCGGAATGACTCAGTTTTGCGCCGCCGATTCTTGCGCGCGGCGAAGGCGTTCGCGGCTGTTCGTCAGGTGCGTGCGCATGGCCGCGCGGGCAGCTTCCGGATCGCGGCGTGCGATCGCATTGTAGATGTCTTCGTGCTCGCGGTTCACGCGATTCAGATACGTCACCTGATCGTCGTCGGCGAGCGCAGCGGAGTTCACGCGGGTACGCGGAATGATCGTGTTGCCGAGCTGTTCGAGGATGTCGTGGAAGTAACGATTGCCGGTGGCGGTCGCCACTTGCAAGTGGAACGCGACGTCGGCCGTTACGGCATTGCCGGTGCGCTGACGCACGTGCATCTCGAAGTCGTCGAGCGCCTGACGCATGAGCTTGAGCTGCGTGTCGGTACGGCGGTTCGCCGCCAGCCCGGCCGCTTCGGTTTCGAGCGAAATGCGCAACTCCAGAATGGCCAGCACGTCGAGCATCGTGAGGATGCTGTTGGTGTCCACCTGCAACGCGTTTTCGCGCGGCGCTTCGAGCACGAAGGTGCCGATGCCGTGACGCGTTTCCACGAGTTGCGCCGCTTGCAGTCGCGAAATGGCTTCGCGGACCACGGTGCGGCTCACGCCCAGACTTTCCATGATGGCCGACTCGGTCGGCAGCTTGTCGCCGGGCCGGAACGTGCCGGCGCGAATCTGCTCGGACAAGGCGCTCACCACCTCTTCCGTGAGGCTGCGAGACTTGCGGCGAGGACGTGCGGGCAACGAGCTGTTCATGGACATGGCGTCGGATAAAGAGGTGATGACGAAAAAAACGCCCCCAGTTTACCTTATCGACCGTCGCATACATACGACAACCGATAAGAATCGACCGCCGACGCCAGATAAGGCACCGACGGCCCAACGTGCGCCTTCTCGCGACCACTCATGAAGCGCAGGCCGGCGCGCGCACGGCGCCGGCCATCAGGACAAACAACAAGCAGGGAGACGTCAGAAGTCGACGCGGATACCCAGCATGCCGACGAACTGCGAGCTCGTCGACGACGGCGTGCCGTTCTGCGAGTCGCCCACCACCGGACCGGCGTTGATGATGCTCGTGGCGTTCGCCGAGAGCGACTTGCCATTGGCGTGCTGCCACGCTTCGAGCGCATACAGCGACGTGCGCTTCGAGAGCGAATACACCTGCGCCAGCGAGACCTGATGATAGGTCGCGGCATCGTTGATGCCGTTGGCCTTCGACGCTGCCGTGTAGCTGTACGCGGCGGCCAGACGCCATTGCGGCGCCACGATCCACGACGCATGCACACCGGCCGTGTTGAAGATTGCCGTGTCGTGGAACAGCGACGCGGCACCCGGCTTGTACTGCACGTTGCTGTAGCTCGCGCCGAAGGTCAGGCCGCCGATGGTGTACACGCCGGCAAACGCGATGTGTTGCAGCACGTCGGCCGTGACATAGCCCTGATTGACGGCCGAGGTGCCGTACGTGCCGGTCGATGCACTGTTCCAGCTCGTGCCGCCGCCACCCACGTTGTTCATGCGCAGATAACCGGCTGCCAACGACAGCGGGCCGCCGTCATAACGCAACGCGCCGGAATACGTGTTGCCCTTGCTGAACGCGCCCGGTTGTCCGCCGAAGCCGTATTGCAGGCTGGCCGTCACGCCCCACAGCACCGGCGACGTGTACGTCACGGAGTTGTTGATGCGGATGGTCGTATCCAGACCGTCGATATCGCCCGGGTGTGCGCCGGTTGCGCCCGTGACGTAAGCGACCGGGCCGATCGTGCCGACCATCAGGTAGTACGGCGTGTACTGGCGGCCGATGGTGACGGTGCCGACGGTGTCGTTCTTCAGGCCCACGAAGGCCTGACGATTGAACATCACACCCGACGAGCCGAGCGTGCCGTTGTTCACGTCAAAGCCGTTTTCCAACTGGAACAGCGCCTTGGTGCCGCCGCCCAGATCTTCGGTGCCACGAATGCCCCAGCGGCTGCCTGCCAGATTGCCGTTGCGCAGATACGTGTTGGACTTGCCGTTCTGGTTGCTGCTGTACGTCAACGCATCGTCGACGATCCCGTACAACGTGACGTTCGATTGTGCGAACGCCGGTACGGCGCCGGCGGCGAGCCCGGCCAATGCGAGCCCGGCAATCAGTTTCGTTTGTCTCACGACATCTCCTCAGGTGGTGTGTTTTCTTGTGTTTCTGAAATTACGGTGCATCGGTGCTTCAGTACTTCGGGACTTCGGATACGGCGTGTGCAGGGTTCAGAAGCAGATTCAGAAGCAGGTTCAAAAGCGCGGCGCCTTGCCGCTCCAGTCGGGTTGGTACTTGCGCATCTGAACCGCGTCGTTACGGGTACGCACCCCGCAACGCAGGTACTGCTCGTGCAGCTTGGCCAACTGGTCCTGATCGATCTCGAGCCCGAGCCCCGGGGCCTTCGTGAGCGCCACCGCGCCATTGCGGATCGCGATCTTGCCGCCGCGCACGACTTCCTCATCGGCCGCCTGCCACGGGTAATGCGTATCGCAGGCATACGACAGGCGCGGCACGCTCGCGGCCAGATGCGTCATGGCCATCAGGCTGATGCCAAGGTGCGAGTTGGAGTGCATGGAGAGGCCGAGATCGAACGTCTCGCACATGCGGGCGAGCACTTGCGTATCGCGCAGACCGCCCCAGTAGTGGTGATCGGACAAGATGATCTGCGCGCCGTTGACGCGCACGTTCTCGCGGAACTGGCGCAGATCGGTCACGACCATGTTGGTGGCGAGCGGCATGCCGGTTGCGCGATGCAGTTCGGCCATGCCTTCGAGCGTGGGCGTCGGGTCCTCGTAGTACTCGAGATCGCCCTCCAGGTCGCGGCCCATCCGGATCGCCGTGGCGAGCGACCAGTTGCCGTTCGGATCGATGCGCAACGGCTTGTCGGGAAAGGCGCGCTTGAGCGCCTTGAGACACTTCACTTCTTCGTTCGGATCGAGCGCGCCGGCCTTGAGCTTGATGCTGCCGAACCCGTAGGCGTCGATCATGGTGCGGGCTTGCGCGACCAGTTGCGTGGCGTCCAGCGTCTCGCCCCAAGGGTCGGGCGCATACGGGTTGTCGATGTGCTGTGCGTACTTGAAAAACAAGTACGCGCTGTACTGCACCTCGTTGCGCACGGCACCACCGAGCAATTCGACCAGCGGAATGCCCAGATGCCTCGCCTGCACATCGAGGAACGGCACTTCGAAGGCGGAGTAGATCTTCTCGGCGTCTTTGCGCGGGTCGGTGCCCGGCGCCAACTCGTACTCGACGCGCTCGCCACCTACACCGCGCGCCACCACTGCGACCACCCGGGCACGCAGGCCGTTGGTGTCGAATGGGTCCATGCCGATCAGGTGCTCGCGGGTGTTTTGCAGCAGCGTGAGCACCGGTGCGTCGCCATACGTCTCGCCCAGCCCGACGTGCCCGTTATCGGTCTCGATTTCGATGATGGTGCGCAGGGCGTAGGGCTCGTGGATACCGGCTGCGTTGAGCAGCGGCGGGTCGCGAAAGGCAATCGGGGTGATGGTGATGCGCTGGATTTTCACGGTGTCTCGGCCTCTTCTGCGGCACCGTAATCTGCGGTGCGCTGATATCTTTTACGTCATCGTATGACTGGCCGTAATTTAGGTGACGCATTGGACGTCTCTCTATCGGTGTTTCCCCTGATCATTGTCGCTATTCCCCACTGAAATAAGGCTTTAAAAGCAATAAAAACAAAGGTATCTCGTCATCCTAGGGAAATCTCTGACGTGATTCCCGGCGTCTCCTAATTGCAAAATGACAACGTCAGTCATATGATGACTTACGAGAAATTTAACCAAAAGAGGAGACAGCATGGCCTTCAGCCGCAGGGGATTCTGGCAACGCACGCTAGGCGCACTGGCATGTGCCGCCGTAGTGGGGAGCATCGCGAACACCGCCGCTGCCGCGCCGGTGACGCTCAACATCGTGGACGTGGCGGGCAACCTCGCGCTCACGCAGAAGGGCTTCGAAGCGTTCCGCGACAAGTACCCGGATCTGGTCTCCCGGATCACCTTCACCAACGCACCGGCCCCGCAACTGCCGGGCAAGATCAAGGCCATGCAGGCCGCCGGCCGCGCCGACATCGACATCGTGCTGACCGGCACCGATGCGCTCGCCGCCGGTATTCAGCAAAACCTCTGGCAACGTCTGCTGCCCGATTACAGCGCCCAACTGCCGGGCGTGCTCGACAAGTACGCGCCGAATGTGCGCGCGATGCAGGAACTCTCAAAGGGCTATGGCCTCGCCGTGACCTTCATGCCGGCGGGCCCGTTGGTGGAATTCAACCCGGCCAAGGTGAGCAACCCGCCGAAGACGCCCGCCGAATTGCTCGCGTGGTGCAAGGCGAACCCGGGCAAGCTGATTTACGCGCGTCCGGCCAACTCCGGCCCGGGCCGCACGTTCCTGATGGGCCTGCCGTACCTGCTCGGCGACAAAGATCCGCATGATCCGATCAAGGGCTGGGACAAGACGTGGGCATTCCTGAAAGAACTCGACACGTGCATTCCGTACTACCCGGGCGGCACGTCGGCCGTGATGAAGGAACTGGGCGAAGGCAGCCGCGACATGACCCTGACGGTCACGGGCTGGGACATCAACCCGCGCGCGCTGGGCATCGTGCCGGCCAGCTTCAAGGTGCAGGCGTTCGACAAGTTCACGTGGGTGAACGACGCGCATTACATGGTCGTGCCGAAGGGTGTGTCGAAGGAAAAGATGGACGTGATCATCAAGCTGATCAACTTCATGCTTGAGCCGGCACAGCAGGCGCTGACGTATGACGATGGCTACTTCTACCCGGGCCCTGCCGTGAAGGACGTGCCGCTCACGGCCGCCCCCGCGAAGAGTCAGGAAGTGATCGCCAAGTACGGCCGTCCCGAGTACACCAAGCTGATCGCGGACTTCCCGCACGCCGTGCCGCTCGACGCTACCGCGATGGTGGCGGCCTTCCAGAAGTGGGATGCCGAGATCGGCGCTCTGAAGTCGAAATAAGTCGCTAAATAAGTCGGCCGATTCACAAGGGTTTCGTCATGAAGCACAACTTTCAGCACCTGCGCCTCGACAACGTTGCGCGTAGTTTCACCAACGCCGAAGGCCAGTCCGTTGCTGCACTGAACGGGCTGGACCTGACGATCGAGCGGGGCGAGTTCATCGCCTTGCTCGGCCCGTCGGGCTGCGGCAAGTCCACGGCGCTCAACTGCATTGCCGGGCTCACACCGCTCACGGGCGGCGCGATCTGGCTCGATGACGAGCGCATCGACGTACTGCCCAGCGAGAAGCGAGGCTTCGGCATGGTGTTCCAGAACTACGCGCTGTTTCCGCACATGACCGTGCTCGAGAACGTGGGCTTCGGTCTGCGCATGCGCGGCGTGCCGCGGGCCGAGATCGAGAAGCGGGCGCGCGACGCCCTGCAACTCGTGCAACTCGTGGGGCACGAGCGCAAGCTGCCCGGTCAGCTCTCGGGCGGGCAGCAGCAGCGCGTGGCCATTGCGCGCGCCATCGTGATCGAGCCGCCGGTGGTGCTGATGGACGAACCCTTGTCGAATCTCGACGCGAAGCTGCGTATCGAGATGCGCGCCGAGATTCGCCGCATTCACGGCAAGCTCGACCGCGCCACGATCTACGTCACGCACGATCAGGATGAAGCGCTGTCGATGGCCGATCGTATCGTCGTGATGAAAGAAGGCGTGGTGCAGCAGATCGGTATCCCGCGCGACGTTTATTGCCGTCCGCGCAATTTGCACGTGGCGCGCTTCATGGGCTATCGCAACGTGCTGGACTTCTCGGTCACGTCGACGCAGGGCGATCACGCCCGAGTGTCGGCGGGCGGCGCGTCGTTCGAGGGTGTGCTGATGGAGTCGCCGAACGGCGGCAAGGTCAGTGTGGCGATTCGCCCGGATGACTTCGAACGTGCGCAAGCGGCCAACGACAACGCGTTCGAGGCCGTCGTGGAAACCGTGGAATACGGCGGCCACGACTCGCTGCTGCGCGTGGCGTCGCCGTTCGGCCCGCTCTATGCGCGCCTGCCCGGCGACTTCGCCGTGGGCGAGCGTGTGCCGCTGCATGTGCCGGCGGATCGCACGCTGGTCTACGCAGGAGAGCGGGCATGAGTGCCGCTACGTCTTCGGCACCGGTGGCCGAGCGCGGTGAGCGTGGGTGGCGCTTCGATGCGCGCGGCTGGCTGGTCGTCCCGGCGCTGGCGGTGCTGGTGGCGATGTTCGTGTATCCGTTCGCCTATGGCCTGTTCCTGTCGTTCCAGCCGATGGACGGCGGTGGCATATTCGCGAACTATCTCAAGTTCTTCACCGAATCCACGCTCTGGCCGACCGTCTGGATCACGCTCAAGCTCGCAGTGCCGGCCACGCTGATTAACGTGGGCATGTCGATTCCGGCCGCGTTTGCGCTGCGTCGCAACACACCCGCGGCTAAGTTCGTGACGATGCTGCTCGTCGTGCCGGTCACGCTGGGCACGGTGCTGATTGCCGACGGCATGTTGACTTACTACGGGCCGAACGGCTGGTTTCCGCAGGCGCTGCACGCGTTGCATTTGTACAGCGACGAAGTGCGCCTGACGCACAACTACTGGGGCGTGCTGATCTCACTGGTGATCTCGGGTTTCCCGTTCGCGTTCCTGCTGATTCTGTCGTATGTCACGGGTATCGATCCGACGCTCGCCCGCGCAGCAGGCACGCTCGGCGCCGGGCCGTGGGAGCAGTTCCGGCTGATTTATCTGCCGTTGCTCGTGCCGGGCTTGACGATGGCGGCGTGTCTGTCGTTCGTGCAGGCGTTTTCGGTGTTCCCGTCGGCAGTGCTGCTCGGGGTGCCGGCCGGTGCCACGCGGGTGGTGTCGATTGCGGCGTACGAAGCCGCGTTCGAGAGCTACGACTATTCGCTCGCCTCGTGCGTGGCGATCGTGATGGGCTTTGTGCAACTGCTGATCGTGGCGGGCATGCTCGGCGCACGCCGGGCGTTCTATAGCGGTCCGACCTCGGGAGGCAAAGGATGAGCGCCGCAGACAAACCTCTGGCCGGTGCCATGGCCGTGCAGAACGGAGATTTCATGACCACGCCGTCATCCACGGGCAATACCACCGCGTCTCGCGAGGCAACGGCCACGCGTCGTAATTCACGCCGCGAAGGGCCGGGCGCGCGTATCTGGCGCGTGCTGGTGTGGGGCGCGATGATCTTCTTCCTCGTGAATGTGGGCCTGATGATTGCCACCGTCACGATGAACTCGGTGGCCACACGCTGGTTCGGCACGCCGTTGCCGGAGAGCTTCACGCTGCATTGGTATGCGCAGGCGTGGAACGACTTTCAACTGGCCAACGTGCTTTGGGTGACCTTTGAAGTGGTGGGTGCGGTGGTGTTGCTGTCGATTGCGTTGGGTGTGCCTGCGGCCTATGCGTTGGCACGCGCGCAGTTCCCGGGCAAGCGCATTGCGATGCTCGTGTTTCTGCTGCCGCTGATGGTGCCGCCGGTGACGTACGGCATTCCGATGGCGACCGTGCTCTACAAGATCGGCCTTGGCGGCACGCTCTCGGGCGTGATTCTCGCGAACCTCGTGCCGTGGCTGCCGTTCGTGATTCTGGTGATGACGCCGTTCATCGAGCAGATCGATCCGAATCTCGAAGCCGCCGCCCGCATCTTCGGTGCCAACACCTTCAAGTACTTCCGCCACGTGCTGCTGCCGCTGCTGGTGCCGGGCATGCTCGCGGCGGGGCTGCTGGTGCTGGTGCGCACGATCGGCATGTTCGAGCTGACGTTCTTCACGGCGGGGCCCGACACGCAGACGCTGGTCGTGGCGTTGTACTACGCAGTGTTTTCTACCGGCGTGCGAGCGCCGCAGTCGATCGATGCGATGGCGATGATCTACATGGCGATCACCTTGCTGTGGGTGCTCATCGCGCTGCAATTCGTGAGCCCGACGCAGTTGGTCAGCCGCGTGAAGGAAGCGCCGAAGGGCGAGTAGCCGAAAGCAACGAAACGAACGAAAGCAACGAAAGCGAGTTTGTCAGGCAGGTGCGCCGAATATCCCCCGGCGCGGTCTGCCCGGTGACGGCCATCCGAGGGGGCTCGGATGGCCGTTGTCGTATGCGACGGCGAAATGTAAATGTTGCACTGCACCTAAGGGCGCGGCGTAAAGCGGCCACGGGCGTCTGCGACAAGCGGAAAATATCGATAGCTCGCGATGGAATAAAGCGCTGCGGGCGAACGTTCTGTAAATGTCGACACCGACAATTACCTGAGGAGCCAATCTGATGAACCAACGTCAATCGATGTCCGCTGTTCTGACCGCTCTCGTCGTCGCCGCCGGCGCGTTTGCCGCCACCGCTGCGCACGCGGAAGTTCCGTTCAAAGCCTCGAACGGCATGATGGTCGACGGCCAGAACCGTACCGTCTACACCTTCGACAAGGATGTGGCCGGCAGCGGCAAAAGCACCTGCAATGGCCCGTGTGCCGAGGCCTGGCCGCCGGTGATGGCCACGTCGGGTGCCGCCGCAGAAGGCAACTACACGATCATCACGCGTGACGACGGCATGAAGCAATGGGCCTACAAGGGCAAGCCGATGTATCTGTTCACGAAAGACGCCGCCCCGGGCGACATGAAGGGCGAGGGCTTCAAGGACGTGTGGCACACCATCAAGCCCTGAGTGAAGTGAAGGAAGTAAATTTGGTGAGCGAGGCGTTGGGGTGTCTGAACCATTTCACGCAGGTGACCCAACGCCGGCTGGGCGAAGCGGGAGGCCGCGAATGCGAACTCCCGCCGGGCAGGTTTCGCGGCGGCTCAGTATAATTTCGCGGCGTACGCTGGCGGTCATCGCCAGCGACGCTTCGGACTGGCTTGCCGCCAGGCACCCTCCGCCAGGAAATTCGCCGATGACCGGTCAGGATTTGCCCAGCATGCTCCCGGGCCTGCTGCCTCGCCTCTGGGCATTCGCTCTGCGTATCGCGGGCGATCGCCACGATGCCGAAGACCTCGTGCAACGCGCGTGCGTGCATGCGCTCGAGCGCGTGCATCAATGGCAGCCCGGGACGTCGGCATTGAGCTGGATGTACAGCATCGTGCATACCACGTGGATCAACGAGATTCGCTCGCGCCGCGTGCGCTCGCGTGGCAGCCTCGCGTGGGAAGACGCCGACGTGGAAACGGTGCCCGACCTGCACGCCGCGACGCCGGAAGATCTTGCCAGCTACCACCAGGTATTCGGTGCCGTCGACCAGTTGCCGGAGGCGCAGCGTCTTGTGGTGCTGCTCGTCGCGGTCGAAGGCCTGAGCTATCAGGAGGCCGCGCAGGTGCTCGACGTGCCCATCGGCACCGTCATGAGCCGTCTGTCACGTGCCCGGCGCACCATCGGCGACCGGTTCCGCAACCCTGAGGGGCAACCCCGCCGGATCGACAACACGGCCGGCGCACGTGAGGAGGACGCGTGATGAACGAAGACGATATCCGCCTGCTCGCGTACGTCGATAACGAACTGGCCCCGGCCGAACGCGCCGAGGTCGAGGCCGCACTGGCCGCATCGCCGGTGCTGGCCGATGTGGTGGCCTCGCTGCACGCATCGCGCCTGCCGTATCGCGAAACTTTCGCGGCGCAGTCGCTGCCCCCTGTTCCCCAAAGCCTGAGCGCCAATCTCGATGCCTTGCTGCGCGCGCATGCGCAACGTCAGCCGATGGGCTCGGGGGCAGGCGAGGGGGGCATCAGTGGCGGCGGCATTGCCCGACCGGCCGCTACTGTCGCGAACGATGAACCGCCAGCATCGTCGGCGTCATCGAACACGTCGGCACCGGGGCGCCGTGTGCGTCCGTGGTGGCTGGCCGCCGCCTTTGCGGCCGGTGTTGCCGCGACGGCCGTCACGATGCCGCTGCTGCCGGGGGTGTTGCAGAAAGCCGGACTCGGCGGCGCGGTGCTGACCAGCGCCACGACACCGCCGCCGAAGTCGCCGCAAGGGGTGACGTGGGTGCGCGCCGCCGCCGAGTATCAGCAACTCTATGCCCGCGACACCGTCGCGTCGACGCATGTGGACGACGGCGACACCGCGCGCACCGTGGCGGATATTCAGCGTGACGACAAGCTCGATATCCGCGTGCCCGATCTGAAGGCGCAAGGGCTGACGTTCAAGCGTGTGCAACGGCTGCGCTGGCAGGATCGTGCGCTGGTTCAGATGGTGTATCTGCCCGAGAAAGGCGACCCGATCGCGCTGTGTGTGGTGAAAGATCCGCGTCCCGATCAGGGCGTAGCCGAGCAGCACATCGACCGCATGGGTGTGGTCACGTGGCGTAAGGGGCAGGTCGGGTATGCGTTGATCGGTGCGCCGGGTTCGGCGGACCTGAAAGCGATTGCGAGCGCACTCGCCGAAGGGCCCGTGACGCCGTTGTACGGCTGGCTGATGTCACCGGGGCTGTCGATGGCCGCAGCCGAGCGCCCGGCGTCCTGAGCGTTCAAAGCGACAGGATGTTCGGCAGCAGCGGCCGGTTGAGCCGCTGACTCCACCACTTCAGCGCTTCACCCATGCGTTCGGTGCGCCATGCCAGCCAGAAGGTTTCGGGCGGGCGTGGCTCCTCGACCTGCAATTCCACCAGCGCGCCGCGCGTCAGTTCCGCGCACACGCAGGCGCGCGGCAGAAAACCGTGCCCCAGTCCTGCCAACTGCGCCGCAATCTTCGCCTGCATGCCGGGCACGGTAATCCGCCGTTGGCCCAGCAACAGCCCCACTGAACGATCGGCCAGCGAGCGTGCCCCGTCGCCCACGACGATAGCGGTGTTCTCCAGCAGATCGTCCCGCGTGAGCGGGCGCCCCAGCTTGGTGAACGGGTGGGTGGCGCTCACGCAGAACGCGAAATCCAGCGTACCGATCGCCACCGCCTTGTAGCCGCCGCTTGCCGGCCCTTCCCCGGCGGCCACGACCAGATCGGCCCGCCCTTCACGCAACAACTCCCACGTGCCCGTGAGCGTCTCTGTGCCAATGCGCAGACGCGTGCCGCATCTCAAATCTTCGAAGGCGCAGATATCGGGATTGAAGGCGCTCGTGGGGATCAGCGAATCGTGTACCAGCCGGATTTCCGCCTCGTAGCCGGTGGCGATCTGCCGCATGCGCGATTCGAGCTGGCCGGCAGCCGCGAGCAGCCAGCGGCCCTCCTTGAGCATTTCCTGTCCCGCGTCGGTGAGCGTGACGCGCGGGCCGTTGCGCACGAACAGCGCAATGCCGAGCTGATCTTCGAGCTTGGAGACGGCGTAAGAGATGGTCGACGGCACCTTGTGCAGCCGCTCGGCCGCTGCGGCAAACGAGCCGTAGCGCGCGATGGCATCGACGATTTCGATGGCTTCCAGAGACAGTTTGAGCACGGGTGAATCTCCAAAAATTCCATCATCGAAATTTTCGATGATAAGTCGACAAAACCTTCAACCTTGCGGGCCTTGATTCCGACGAAACTTCTTCCAACGCGGCGGGAAACACAGACGAAAGCATACATGAGCCGCTGATGTTGACTTAGTGAATTTTATCGAACAGCAAGACGCAATTCCCCGTTCATTTTTTCTTTTTCTGACATTAGGAGACTTACCATGGCCCTCACCCAACCCGTCGCCGTTGCCAAGCCCGGTGCGCTGTTGCTCACGCCGCAGGACCACACGCTGATCATGATCGACTTCCAGTCGCAAATGGCCTTCGCTACTCACTCCATCGACGCCGTCACGCTGCGTAACAACGCGGCGCTGGTCGCCAACGCTGCTGCCGGTTTCGGCGTGTCCACGATCCTCACCACCGTGGCGGAAAAGAGCTTCAGCGGCCCGATGTTCGACGAAGTGACTGCGCCGTTCCCCGGTCAGGCGATGCTGGACCGCACCTCGATGAATACGTGGGAAGACGAGGGCGTGATCCGCCGCGTGAACGAGATCGGCAAGTCGCGCATCGTGCTGGCGGGCCTGTGGACCGGCGTGTGCATCGTCGGGCCGGCCCTCTCGGCGATCGATCAGGGCTTCGAGGTGTACGTGATCACCGACGCCAGCGGCGATGTGTCGACCGAGGCGCATGAGCGTGCCGTCGAGCGCATGATTCAGGCGGGTGCCCGCCCGATGACGGCCTTGCAGTATCTGCTTGAGTTGCAACGCGACTGGGCGCGCACCGACACGTACGACATGACCACGGGCATCGCGAAGAAGTGGGGCGGCGCTTACGGTATCGGCATCAACTACGCCAAGACGATGTTCAACGCCCACGAAGCCTGATCGGGAGCGTCACAATGAAGCCCTACCTTTTGTCACTGGCCATCGGGATGCTCGTTGGCGTGATCTACGCGCTGTTCCACGTGCGCTCACCGGCCCCGCCGGTCATCGCTCTGGTAGGGCTTCTCGGGATTTTGCTCGGCGAGCAGATCCCGCCGCTCGTCAAAGGGTGGATTAAGCCTGAGACTGTGACGACCTCGTGGTTGCGCCAGCAGGTCAAGCCGCATGTGTTCGGCGAATTGCCGCGCTGCGACAAGACCGACATCGCAGCCACGCCCTCCATGCCCTCCACGCCCTCCACCCAGAAAGACCGCACCTGATCCTCCCGGTAATGCGACGCGTCACTTCGTAAAACAAAGGAAACCGACATGCACGACACGACCGCCTCGACTGCCCCCGACCTCATCCTGCACAACGGGCGCTTCACCACGCTGGACCGCACCAATCCGACGGCGAGCGCCGTGGCCATCAAGGACGGCCGTTTCGTGCGCGTTGGCCGCGCCGAAGACGTGCTGCCGCTGGCCGGCAGCGCCACCCGGGTGGTCAATCTGCAAGGCAAGCCGGTGCTGCCCGGCTTGATCGACAATCACCTGCACATCATTCGCGGCGGGCTCAACTTCAATCTGGAATTGCGCTGGGACGGCGTGCGCAGTCTGGCCGACGCCATGGGTATGCTCAAGCGTCAGGTGGCGATCACGCCCGCCCCGCAATGGGTGCGCGTGGTGGGCGGTTTCACCGAACATCAGTTTGTCGAGAAGCGCCTGCCGACCATTGCCGAACTCAACGCGGTGGCCCCGGATACCCCCGTCTTCATCCTGCACCTTTACGACCGTGCGCTGCTCAACGGTGCAGCGCTGCGCGCCGTGGGCTACACGCGAGATACCCCTGCGCCGCCGGGCGGTGAAATCGTGCGCGACAGCGCAGGCAACCCCACGGGGCTGCTGCTGGCCAAGCCGAATGCCTCCATCCTTTACGCCACGCTGGCCAAGGGCCCGAAGCTGCCGCTGGAGTATCAGGTCAACTCCACGCGCCACTTCATGCGTGAGCTCAATCGGCTGGGCGTGACCGGCGCCATCGATGCGGGCGGCGGTTTTCAGAACTACCCCGAGGACTATCAGGTGATCCAGCAGTTGGCCGACGCGGGCCAACTCACGATCCGGCTGGCTTACAACCTGTTCACGCAAAAGCCGAAGCAGGAGAAGGAAGACTTCCTGAACTGGACCGCGACGTCCACGTACAAGCAGGGCGACGATTACTTCCGTCACAACGGCGCGGGCGAGATGCTGGTGTTTTCCGCGGCCGACTTCGAAGACTTCCGTCAGCCGCGCCCGGACATGGCGCCCGAGATGGAAGGCGAACTCGAAGAGGTGGTGCGCGTGCTCGCGCAGAACCGCTGGCCGTGGCGCCTGCACGCGACTTACGACGAAACCATCGAACGGGCGCTCGACGTGTTCGAGAAGGTCAACCAAGACACGCCGCTCGAAGGGCTGAACTGGTTCTTCGACCACTGCGAGACGATCTCCGAGAAATCGATCGACCGCATCGCAGCCCTCGGCGGCGGCATTGCCGTGCAGCACCGGATGGCCTATCAGGGCGAGTATTTCGTCGAGCGCTATGGTGCCGGTGCGGCCGAGGCCACGCCGCCCGTCAAACGGATGCTGGAGAAGGGCGTGAATGTGTCCGCGGGCACCGACGCGACGCGTGTGGCGAGCTACAACCCGTGGGTATCGCTGTCGTGGCTGGTCACGGGCAAGACAGTGGGCGGCATGCAGCTTTACCCGCAGGCGAACTGTGTGGACCGCGAGACTGCGCTGCGCATGTGGACCGAGAAGGTCACGTGGTTCTCCAACGAAGTCGGCAAGAAGGGCCGCATCGAGGCAGGCCAGTTGGCCGACCTGATCGTGCCCGACCGCGACTTCTTCGGCTGCCCTGAATCGGACATCGCCGACACGACGGCGCTGCTCACGATGGTCGGCGGCAAGATCGTCTACGGTGCCGGGCCGTTCGCGTCGCTCGACGAAGGCACGCCGCCGGTGGCCATGCCCGACTGGTCGCCTGCACGCACCTTCGGCGGCTATGCCGGTTGGGCCGACAAGGAAGCGCCGGCAAACGGCACGCCGATGCAAAAAGCACTGCACAACGCAGCAGCAGCGTGCGCCTGCGCCAACAACTGCAACGTGCACGCGCACCAGCACGCCACGGCGTGGAGCAGCAAGCTGCCGGTGTCTGACCTGAAAGGTTTCTGGGGCGCGTTGGGATGCGCCTGCTGGGCGGTGTGACGATGCGCCCGTCAACCGTTGCGCGTTGGCAACCCGCGCCAGCCTTGCGGTGGATTGCCCTGCTGTTGTTGTGCGCCGCCTACTTGCAGGGCGGCTTGGACAAGGCGATGGACTTCGATGGGGCCATCGCAGAGATGCAGCACTTCGGCGTGTCGCCGGCGGCGCCGATGGCCGCTGCGGTCATCGTGCTTGAGTTGGGCGCTTCCGCGCTCATTCTCTCGGGCATCTACCGCTGGCTCGGTGCCGTGGCGTTGGCGGCGTTCACGCTGTTCGCCACGTTCGTGGCCCTGCGCTTCTGGGAGATGCCGCAGCCCGGGCGCTTCATGGCTGAGAACGCGTTCTTCGAGCATCTGGGTTTGGTCGGCGGTTTTCTGCTGGTGGCATGGCACGACTGGAAGTCACGTGCGGATGCCTGAACGACAACGGTAAGTGCTTCGTTTTTTCGATCTTGTTTCCTCACTCTTTTGGAACGCCCCATGACCACGTCATCCGCGCCGATTCAGGTACACGACAACCCGGCGAAGCACCGCTTCGAATATCTGGCTGAAGGCGAGCACGCCGTTGCGATTTATTCGATCGAAGGCAACGTCATCACGTTCATCCATACGCTGGTGCCCGACGCATTGCGCGGGCAGGGCATCGCAACGAAGCTGGTGCTCGCGGGGCTCGCCTCTGCGCGTGAGCGCGGGCTTCGAGTGATTCCGCAGTGCCCCGTGTTTGCGGCCTACATGCGCGCCCATCCTGAGACGCACGATTTGCTGGCCGAAGAAGGCCGCGTTTTGCTGGGTCTCTGAAGTCAGACGACATGGAGCTGTCATGACATCGCCTGCTGCCACCGATTCGATTGACGTCCAACATCCCCGGGTTCGACTGCTCGGGCTGGCCTACTCCGCGCGCGCGTTCGAGATTCGCGACTTCCTGAGCCGAAGCGTCGTCACCTACGATTGGGTCGAACTGGACGAGGATGCCGCGCGCCGCATTCCCGGTATCCGTGGGCTGGACGATCCGGGCCTGCCGGTGTGCGAATTCCCCGACGGCACCCGGTTATTCAACCCGAGCGTTGCCGACGTTGCCAAGCGGCTCGGATGGGTGGAAAAGCCCCGGCGAAAGACGTACGACGTGTCGATCTACGGTGCCGGCCCGGCCGGGCTGAGCGCGGCGGTGTATGCCGCGTCCGAAGGCTTGAGCACCGTGCTCGTCGAGCGCGATGCGATTGGCGGGCAGGCGGGCAACTCGTCGCTGATCGAGAACTATCTGGGCTTTCCGCAGGGTATCAGCGGCGGCGAACTGGCCGAGCGCGCACGCCAGCAAGCGGTGCGTTTCGGCGCGGAGATTCTCCGGCTGCGCGAAGGTATCTATGCCGTCTTTGGCGACGGTGGCATTCACGTCGATCTGGCTGACGGCACACAGCTTTGCGCGAGCACCAACATCTGCGCGACCGGCATCGAGTGGCGCCGGCTTGGCTTCCCGGACGAAGCGCGATTGCAGGGGCTCGGTCTCTTCTACGGCGCTGGCGCCAGCGAAGCGCCCATGTGCGCCGGTGAAACGGTGTATGTCGTGGGCGGCGGCAATTCGGCAGGGCAGGCGTCGATTCATTTGGCCGCGTATGCCCGCGAAGTCGTCATTCTGGTGCGGGGCGCGCGCTTGGCGGATACGCTGTCCGACTATCTGATTCAGAAGATACAGAACACGCCCAACATTCGAGTCGTTGTCGGCAGCGAAGTGAGTGCGCTGCATGGCGGCAATTTTCTGGAAGCGATCACGGTTCGCGAGCGGGAGCGCGGCACCGAGCAAGTGCTGACGACGCATCATCTGTTCGTTTGCATCGGCGGGCTGCCGAATACCGATTGGGCCCGCGACACGGCCATCGCGCGCGATGCGTCCGGTTATCTCGTCACGGGCCCCGACCTCACGCCCGCGATGCTGGCAACGGCGCGCTGGCCCTTGGCGCGTGCACCTTTTCCACTCGAAACCAGTGTGCCCGGTTCCTTTGCCGTGGGGGATGTGCGGCATGGTTCCATGAAGCGCGTCGCGTCCGCGGTGGGCGAAGGCGCGATGGCTGTTGCGTTTATCCACCAGCATCTCGCAACCCTCTGAGGAGAGATCGCCATGTCCAAACGTTGCACGCATACCGACAGCATTCAACACGTCACGCCCAGCGCACTCGGTTGTGAAGAGTGTCTGAAATCCGGCAGCCGCTGGGTGCATTTGCGACTGTGCCGCACCTGCGGCCACGTCGGCTGTTGCGATGATTCGCCGAACCGTCACGCCAACGCGCACTTTCACGAAACGGGCCATCCCATCATCGAAGGATATGACCCGCCGGAAGGCTGGGGCTGGTGTTATGTCGATCGCGTCATGCTGGATTTAGGCGACGACACGACACCGCAGAACGGGCCGATTCCGCGCTACGTCTGAAACGTTTAAATGACCCGAAGAGGTTTTTATGCAACTTGAAGAATCCACGCCCTCCGTCGATCAGCGCGATCCCACGCTGCGAAGCGCTTCGCTGGATGATTTGTCGGCGCGCCGTTTACCACGCCCCGATAGCGTGACGGCGGTCATCGAGCATCACGTGCGTGCGGAATCGGTCGAGGCGTACGAGCAGTGGCTCAAACGCATCGTCCCCATCGCGGAACGTTTTCCCGGGCATCGCGGCGTTCATGTCCTTCGTCCCGTGGCGGGCTCGACGGTCTACACCGTGACGCTGCGCTTCGATTCGCTGCCGCACGCCGAAGACTGGTTTCAGTCGGATGCACGGCAAACGTTGCTGAGTGAAGTCACGCCATTCCTGTCGCGCGACGAGCAGCGCCAGACCGTGACGGGGCTTGAGTTCTGGTTCCACCCGGCGCCGGGGCAAAAACCCGCCAAGCGTTACAAGCAGTTTCTGCTGACGCTGTCGGTGATTTTTCCACTGACGCTGGTGGTGCCACTTCCCGTGCACTGGCTCTCGCTGCGGCTGCCGTGGCTCGAGAATGTCTTTTTGGCGAAGCTGCTGGTGGCAGCCGTCATCGTGGGTCTGATGACCTATGTCATCATGCCGCGCGTGACTCGGGCGGCTGCGCGATGGTTGTACGAGTGAAGTGAAAGGAGTGTGGCGCAGCGACTCGTCAAACCGGGTCGCTGCGCCACGAGTTTCAACGCGTTAGATTTCGCGTCAAGCCTGTTTCATTGGGTTAGCGCCCCGTCGACCAGACGCCACAGGCCGAGCGGATTGTCTTGGCGAAGGGCGTCCGGCAGCAACGCATCGGGCAGGTCTTGATAGCAGACCGGGCGCAGGAAGCGATCGATCGCCGTGGCACCGACGGACGTGAACATGGCGTTCGACGTGGCCGGGAACGGCCCGCCGTGCACCATCGCGTGACACACTTCGACGCCGGTCGGAAAACCGTTCGCGAGAATGCGTCCGGCGCGGCGCTCCAGACTCGGCAGCAGACGGCGTGCCGTCTCCACGTCGCCGGCATCGAGTTGCAACGTTGCCGTGAGTTGACCCTCGAGACGCTCGGTGATCGCAATCATCTCGTCGACACTTTCACAAGCAATGACGACCGATGCTGGGCCGAACACCTCGTCGTGCAGCGCCGGAGTGGCGAGAAATGCCGCCGCCGTCGTGCGGAAGAGCGCGGCTTGCCCCTGACATCCCGTACCTGCCTGACCGCGTGCCACCAGCGACACGTTGCCCTCGTCGGCCAGACGCGCGACGCCCTTGTCGTAAGCCTGATGAATCCCCGCCGTGAGCATCGTGCCTGCCGCCTTGGCGGTGAGTGCTTCACCGGCGGTTTGGCAGAACCGCTCCAGCGCATCGCCCGCGATACCCAGCACCAGCCCCGGGTTCGTACAGAACTGACCGACGCCCATCGTGAGCGAGTCGGCGAAGCCCTTGGCGATCGCGTCACCGCGCGCCGCGAGTGCTTCGGGCAATACGTACACTGGATTGATGCTGCTCATTTCCGCGTACACGGGAATCGGCACCGCCCGCGCTTGCGCGATGCGTTGCAGGGCAAGACCTCCCGTGCGCGAGCCCGTGAAGCCGACAGCAGCAATCGCCGGGTGCGCGACCAGTGCCTCGCCCACGGCACGCTCGCCGACGAGCAGCGAGAAGACGCCTTCCGGCAGGCCCAGCTTCTGCACGGCCGAGCGCACGGCGCGGGCCACGAGTTCCGACGTGCCCAAATGCGCCGAGTGCGCCTTCACGACGACCGGACAACCGGCGGCAAACGCCGACGCCGTATCGCCACCCGCCACCGAGAACGCCAGCGGGAAATTACTCGCACCGAACACGGCGACCGGACCGAGGCCGATCTTCGTCAGGCGCAAATCGCTACGCGGCAACGGCTGGCGCGCAGGTTGTGCCGGGTCGATGGTGGCGTCGAGAAAATGCCCGTCGCGCACCACCTGCGCAAACATCCGCAATTGACCGACCGTGCGGCCACGCTCGCCTTGCAAGCGCGCCACGGGCAGGCCGCTTTCGGCATGCGCGCGCTCGATGAGCGTGTCGCCCAGATCGAGAATCGCCTGCGCGACGGCTTCGAGAAATTCGGCGCGCTTGGCCAGCGGCAGTGCACGGAACGGATCGAACGCGGCGCGTGCGAGTTCGCAGGCACGGTCGACGTCTTGTGGGGTGCCCGCGCCGAACGCGGGCGCAATCCGCTCGCCACGCGCAGGATCGAACGCGTCCAGCGAGCCCGCGCTGCCGCGCACGTCGGCGCGGCCAATCAACATCTCACCGGTGATCTGCATGCGGGGCTCCTTAGCCTTCGACCTTCTTGATCAGCGCGTCGAGCGCGTCGAGTTCCTGCGGCAGCAAGTCGGTCAACGGTGCGCGCACCGGGCCGGCGTCGTGGCCGACGAGTTTCGCACCGGCTTTCACGATGCTCACGGCATAACCCGCGCGGCGATTGCGAATTTCGAGATACGGCAGGAAGAACGTGTCGAGCAGGCGGCCCATCGTGGCCTGATCGTCTTCACACACGGCGCGGTAGAACGCCATGGCCGTCTTCGGAATGAAGTTGAACACGGCCGACGAGTACACCGGCACGCCCAGTGCGCGGTACGCTGCGGCGTAGACTTCGGCGGTGGGCAGGCCGCCCAGATACGAGAAGCGGTCGCCCAGACGGCGGCGAATCTGCACCATGCGTTCGATATCGCCCACGCCGTCCTTGAAGCCGATCAGGTTCGGGCACTTGTCGGCCAGACGTTCGAGCTCGTCGGCGCTGAGCTTCGAGTTGGCGCGGTTGTAGACGATCACGCCGATGTTCACCGACTGGCAGACCTGTTCCACGTGCGCGGCGATGCCGTCGAGGCTGGCTTCCGTCAGGTAATGGGGCATGAGCAGCACGCCCTTCGCGCCGAGACGTTCGGCTTCCTGTGCGTACTGAATCGCCATGCGGGTGGGGCCGCCGGCGCCCGCCAGAATCGGCACCTTGCCGGCGCAGGTGTCGACGGCGGTCTTGATCACGGCGCTGTAGTCCTGCGGTGTGAGCGAGAAGAATTCGCCCGTGCCGCCGGCCGCGAACAAGGCCGTCGCACCGAACGGCGCCAGCCATTCCAGCCGATCCGCGTAAGCGCGCGCGTTGAAGTCGCCATTCGCGTCGAAGTCGGTCACGGGGAAAGACAACAAGCCGTCGGAGACGATCTGTTTGAGTTCTTGGGGTGCGGTCATTTCGGCAGTTCCTGTCGGCCCGCGGGGCCGGATTCGGTAATAAAAGGGATCGCTCAACTAGCGTCCGGCGCTTAGTTATATGTCATCGTATAACATGTCATTCGGACGATCAAGAGGGCGGTGGCCGGAATGGCAGTTGGGATAAACCCGGAAAGGGGTTGTCACGATATAGACGCCACCGCGAAAGCGTACGCGCATCAAGCGTCTAGATGTATGATGACGCATAAGTGACGGTGGGTTGAGCCAACATCAACGACGCCGGATGGGACCCAGTCAGCAGGAGGAGAGGTACGCAAGATGTCTTCAACACAGGACACGCGCCACGCAGGCGATACGCAACAGGACGCTGCACCCGGCGCGCCGGGATCGACGGTGGCATCGGTGGCATCGGTGGCTCCGTCAGCTTCGGCAACGTCGGGGCTGTCGGATATTTCCAACAAATCGACGGCCGCACCGCGCTATATCCGGATGCAGCCGGAAGATAACGTCGCCATCGTCGTGAACGACGGCGGCTTGCCCGTGGGCAGTCGTTTTGCCGACGGGCTCGTACTCATCGATGCGGTGCCGCAGGGACACAAGGTCGCGCTGGCCGATCTCGCGCAAGATGCGCCGGTGATTCGCTACGGCGTGGTCATCGGCTACGCAGCGCGCCCGTTACCGGCGGGCAGTTGGGTCAACGAGCGCAACCTGCACATGCCCGAGGCGCCGTCGCTCGACCGGCTGCCGATCGCCACGCGCGTGCCTGCGGCATTGCCGCCGCTGGAGGGCTTCACGTTTCAGGGCTATCGCAACGCCGACGGCTCGGTGGGCACGCGCAATATTCTGGCGATCACCACGACCGTGCAATGTGTGGCCGGGGTGGTCGAGTTCGCAGTGAAGCGCATCAAGGAAACGCTGCTGCCGAAATATCCGAATGTCGACGATGTCGTCGGTCTGGAGCACACCTACGGCTGTGGCGTCGCCATCGACGCGCCGGACGCCATCGTGCCCATCCGCACACTGCGCAACATCGCGACGAATCCGAACTTCGGCGGCGAGGTGATGGTCGTGAGTCTGGGCTGCGAGAAGCTCCAGCCCGAGCGGCTGCTCCCGGCGGGCAGCATTCCCATCGGCAGCGCGGATGCCGACGGCAAACCCGACACGGTCTGCCTGCAAGACGAGGCCCACGTCGGCTTTCTGTCGATGATCGATTCGATTCTTGCTACGGCGGACGTGCACTTGCAGCGTCTGAATGCGCGTCAACGCGAAACGGTGCCCGCGTCGGAGCTGATCGTTGGCGTGCAGTGCGGCGGCAGCGATGCGTTCTCGGGCGTGACGGCGAATCCTGCGGTGGGGTTCGCCACGGACCTGCTGGTGCGCACGGGCGCCACGGTGATGTTCTCGGAAGTGACCGAAGTGCGCGACGGCATCGATCAACTGACCTCGCGCGCGGCAACGCCCGAAGTGGCGGCGGCCATGATCAAAGAGATGGCGTGGTACGACGCGTATCTTGAGCGCGGCCGCGTGGATCGCAGCGCGAATACGACGCCCGGCAACAAGCGGGGCGGGTTGTCGAACATTGTCGAAAAGGCGATGGGGTCGATCGTGAAGTCGGGCAGCGGGCCGATTCACGGCGTGGTGTCACCGGGCGACAAACTCGACCGTTCCCGTCAGCGCGGGCTCATCTATGCCGCGACGCCTGCCAGCGATTTCATCTGCGGCACGCTGCAACTGGCGGCCGGCATCAACCTGCATGTGTTCACCACCGGGCGTGGCACGCCGTACGGTCTCGCGGAAGTCCCGGTGATCAAAGTCGCGACTCGCAGCGATCTGGCGCGCCGTTGGCACGATCTGATGGATGTGGACGCGGGCCGCATTGCCACCGGCGACGCCACCATCGAAGACGTGGGCTGGCAGTTGTTCCACCTGATGCTGGCGGTGGCCAGCGGCGAGAAGACGTGGGCGGAGCGCTGGGGATTGCACAACGCGCTCGTCCTGTTCAACCCTGCACCGGTGACTTGATGTGACTTGATGTGACTTGATGTGGCGTGCGGGGCGGCCCGGCGTCACCGTTCATCAAAGGTCGGCTTGCGTCTGCGCGAGACCGAACTCGAGCATGGCGGGCACGAAGCAATGGTTGAGCGTGTCGCGTCGCGAGAGTTTGGTCAGCACATAGCGGCGGAAGGCGGTGAGGGTGCCCCAGTCGCCGACGTCGGGCGGCAGCAGATCGGCCAGTTCGCACTGTTTGAGCAAGCCCGGGGGCAGGGCATTGGTGTCTTGCCATGCGGTGGGCGCCGCGTCGGTACTGCGTTCGACCGGCTGGCCCAGATGCTGTTCTGCAATCTCATCCAGACGCGCCGCAAAATCTTCATCGCCGGGCACGCAGGAGGCCAGCGTCTCGCGCGCCTCATAGGGCAGCCGTTGCCAGTCGGCCAGTGACAGATGCTGACCGCTGTGATCCAGATTGAAACGGATCGCCATCGTGATGAACTTCAGGTCTTCGCAGGCTTCGATCTCGAAGACAAAGATCGGCAGACGCTGATAGAGATGCATGAGCGTAACTCCTCGTGAGGCGACATATCGTGGCCAGACGATTGTACTCGCGCCATGCGAGCCGATGCGACAGCACGCACGATAGGGTGATGTCTGCGAAGTTGCGGTGAGGGTTCTTGGGTGAATTCCGAAAGTACATAGCCAAAACGAGATCGCGAGACGCTCCGCGCGACGCCTGCGCGTGACGTTCGTGGTTAACACATGGTCGGCATGGTCGGCATGACCGCCATGATCGCAGGATGGCCGCAGCACTCGGTGTCGCCGGTGTGCCGTCAGCCGCCCTGTAGATGCCGATCGCCGCAAGCCTGCCGTCCGATTCGGTGACGACGGGGGAATCAGCGGATGACGACAGAATCGGCGCTGTGAAAATTCCTAGAGCGGTGCCCCAATCACGAAACCCTCCGGTTTTCCTAAGGTAAGCGTTTGCTCGCAGGATTCGACAGGAACCGACATGCCGACCAACGCCTCGCCGCTACCCTTCCCATTTGTGCCCGTCGTGCCAGCCTCGCGCCCGGCATCGCAGGCATACAGCGCCACGCCATCCACCACGCTTTCCACGCCTCCCTCACCTACCACACCCGCCACGCCCAAGGCCCGCGCGGCGCATCGAAGTGTCTCGGTCGGCGCGCGCCAGACGCCGGTCATGTCGCCCGACAGCGGGCTCGCCGACCTGCGCATCGATGTCGTTCGTGCCGTGGCGTGCGCCGACGTGCCGTTGCTCGGCGCGATTGTCCGATGAGTGCCGTGCCTGTCGTGCCTAATTCACCCGATAGTTCTCGCCCCGTGCCGGACGCCGGGAAGCAGAGTCCGGCGGTCTGGCTCATCGTGTCGCCGCATGCGGAGTGGTCGTGTGCGGGCGATGTGGTCACCGTGGCGTCGCGCGAGGTGTCGTGCACGTTGCGCGGCACTTCACCCGAAGTGCCCGCATGGCTGGAGCGCTTGCAACATGGCGTGCTGCTGGCGTCGGCACCCGCCCCGGGCACATGGCTCGCGACGCTCGTCGACGAAGAACTCGCCAGTGTGTTGCCCGCCACCGATCCCGATATCGTGGCGGCCTTCGGGAAGATCTGCGATGTGTGGATGCGCGGCATTTTCGCGTCGCCGTTCTGGGCGCGCTTTCTCGCCGGGGAGTCGAGCGAAATTCAGGTGCTGGCGTTTCTCGCCCAGTTGTATCACCGGGCGGCAGGCGCCGACGTGCACAACCGCATTGCCGTCGAGCGCTGTACCGACCCCGTGTTGCGACCGATTCTGTTGCGGCAATACCGGGAGCAGCGCGGGCAGGCGACCATGCTCGCTGCCGGGTTGTTGCGGTGCGGTGCGGCGGCACGCACGTTTCTCGATAGCGGGGCGTTCGATGCGACACATGCGCTGGTCGATTTCATCATCGAAGCGGCGGGTGACATGCCGGGCTATGTCGGCTGCTGCGCGTTGTGTCAGGCCCCCGCGGCGGCGCGTGCCGTAAGCGAGATCGAAGCGCAGTTCGATGCGTTATCGCAGCGCTATCCTTCGGCGGCCGACGGCTTCGCGGCGGTGTGTGCACATGCGCGCCACGATGCCAGCGTCTGCGGGGGTACGCCGTTGTTGTCGCTCTGGGTGCAGGAGGCCGGGCCGCCCGATGCGGCGGCGCGCCTGCGCATGTTGCGCGGGGCGTTCGGCGTAGCGGCGGCGTATCGCGCGATGTTCGACGCGTTGTACCGGCTCGACGAGGATCTTTGAGCCTGCATAAGATGCACCCGGATGGGGCGCACGCCTCGTATAATGGCGTCCCAACGGCGGGGGCGGTTGCGACTTCGCGCCGTCCGCCCCCTGACCATGACAACCCAACTCGCCTACCTCGCCGCGCTCGGTGCCGCCCTTTGCTGGGCTTGCAGCGGCATGATCGCCATCACGCCTGTTCGTCAGGCCGGTTCCTTCCCGTTCAACTACGCCCGCATGCTGCTCGTCTTCGCGATGTTGCTCTTCGCGCTGGCGGTGTTGCGCGGCTGGCCGTCGCTCACGGCTGAACAGTGGCTGCGGCTGTGCGCATCGGGGCTCATCGGCATTCTGGTGGGCGACACCATTCTCTACACGTCGCTCGGCCGTCTCGGTCCGCGCCGCAACTCCATCATCTTCGCGACCAATGCGCCGATGACCGCCATGCTCGGTTACTTCTGGCTAGGCGAAGCCTTGGGCTGGCGAGCGATCGTCGGCGTCGCGCTGGTGACGGCAGGCGTGGCGCTGGCCATTGCGTTCGGCGGCCGGCGCGAAGATGCGCACCACTGGGAATCGGTGCGCGGTGATGTGCGCGTGGGCGTGTTGATCGGCCTGACGGCGGCGCTCTGTCACTCGATCGGCACCTTGATCGCCAAGCCGGTGATGGCGGCGGGCGTCGACCCCGTGGGGGCGTCGGCGGTGCGTGTGGGGGTATCGGCGCTTGGGCTCACGATACTGGCCGCACGGCGCGGGCGCAGCATCTTCTCGGCGTTCACGCCCGGTACACTGGCCCTGACGGCGTTGTCGGGCTTCGTTGGCGTGGCGGTCGGCATGACGCTGCTGCTCTACGGCATGGGCCACGGCAATACCGGGGTGATCGCCACGCTCTCGGCGACCACGCCGGTGATGGTGCTGCCGTTGCTCTGGATCCGAACGCGTCAGCGTCCGGCAGCCGGGGCGTGGGTGGGGGCGCTGATTGCGAGTGCGGGTGTCGCGATGATCTTCAATCGCTGAGTGTTTTAGCGTTTGAGTGTTTGGGCGTCGTGCGTTGGTGAATCAACGCGTCAGCGGCGACCGCAAGCTTTCGGTGTTCTGCGACGGGGCGTCGTCAGACAGACTCGCCAGCGCAGACGCGGCGGTGGGCTGCGTTTCGCTCACTGCCGGGCGCGGCGCCGACGGCGTGAGCAGGCGGCGCAGCCATGCCGCAAGCCGTTCGAACACACTCGGATCGTCGTTGAAGATCTCGGGGCGCAGCACGCGCAGGTACTCGAGAATTTGATCGGCCTCCTGACGACCGACCGAACCGTAGATCACGGCGAGATCGAGCAGGGCCTGCAATTCACCCAGCTTCTCGCGCGCCTGCAACGGGCGCGCCGTTTCCACACCGCGTTTAGCCTCGAACACGCGCTCGCGCAACACCGACGCTGCGCGCCACGCAGGGGTCTGCAAGGTGGCCTCCAGTGTGCGCAAATCTTGGGCCGACGTGACGATCTGTCCGGCCAGCGACTCCACGATGCGCTCTTCTCCCTTCGCTTCACGCACGATGCCTTCGGCCCAGCGGCTGGCCTGACGCGACATGTCCTCGCGCGTCCATTCCGGGCGCGAGACGAAGTAGAAACCGTGCTGGCGGGCCTGATTCAGGATGATCGAAACGACATCCGGAAACTGCTTATCGAACGTGCGCTTGGCCCACGCGTAGTGACCGCCTGCGAGCAGTTGCGCGACGGCGGCTTCGGTCAGCGGCACGGTGCTGTCGAGCAGGCGTGCGCGCAGGAAATCGTCGAACAGGGGCGGCGTGAAGTGACGGTCGACGGCGGCAGAAATGCGCACGAACGCGTCGAAGTCCTTTTGCAGATCCGCGAGTGCGGTGTCGGACAGGGTGAGAGAGATACGGCTCATCGTGACAGGCTCCCGGCCACTGCGACGGCGCGATACCAGTCGTCACGCGAGCCTGTCATGGCCCGGCGAGCGTCTGCCTGAGTGCAGCGGGCCGGATGCGGCGTCGCCGGAGCCCGTGCCACGTGCATCCCCGTTGCGCGTGAAGTCATTGCAGCGATACGTGTAATCGGTGCGCCCGGGTCGTTGCCGTGCGCTATGAAGATGGCCATCGATACGCGTCGCAGTCTCGCGGCGTGCGTGGCCCCATATGGCGGCGATTCTAGCGTATTCGTCGCCAGCAAGTCACCGCGATTCATTAAACCGCTGTCGAATCCACAGTTTGCAGAGCGATTGTTGTGGATCCCCTCAGGTAAACGGCACAAACGCAGCAGAACTTTAGGGCTGCTGCGTTTGTGCGTTACATGCACTGCGTTGGGGCGTTCAGCCGGTGGCCGGGCCCAGTAGATAGACGGCGAAGCGCGAGCGCGCGTCGTGCCACACGCGCTCGACATCCCAGCCTGCCGAGGTGGCGAGTGTGCGGAATTCCGTGGGACCGTATTTGTAGGAATTCTCAGTGTGGATGGACTCGCCGGCCGCAAACGTGAAGCGCTGGCCGAGCACGTCGGCGTGGCACGGGCGCTGGGCGACCAGATGCATCTCGATGCGGCTCGCGGCCGCATTGAAACGCGCTTCATGCCGGAAAGCGTCGAGCGGCAGGTTGCCGTCGAGTTCGCGGTTGATGCGCACGAGCAGGTTCAGGTCGAACTGCGCCGTCACGCCGCGTGCATCGTCGTAGGCGGGTAGGAGCACCGCCGGGTCTTTGCAGGCATCCACCCCGACGACCATGCGTCGGCGCGGTCCGAGCATTTTGCCCACATGAGCCAGAAATGCGGCCGCCTGACCCGGCGCGAAGTTGCCGATGGTCGAGCCGGGGAAGAAGCCCAGACGCGGGCCTTGGGTGTCGTGCAATTGCGGAGGAAGCCGGAAGGGCCGCGTGAAGTCGGCACGTACCGGCAGCATCGGAATGCCCGGACAACGGCGCGCCAAGGCGGCGACGGCGTCGTCGAGAAAATCGTCGGCAATATCGACCGGCACGTAGGCCCGTGGCGTGACGAGGGCGTCGAGCAGCAACGGGGTCTTACGGCTGGAGCCGCTGCCGAATTCGACGACGACGGCGTCCGGGCCGATCACATCGGCAATCGCGGCGGCGCATTCGCCGAGCAGGGCGGTTTCGGTGCGGGTCTGGTAGTACTCGTCGAGGCCGGTGATTTCCTCGAAGAGCTCGCTGCCGCGCCGGTCGTAGAGCCAGACGCTGGGCAGCGACTTGGGGGTATGGCCGAGACCGGTGAGCACGTCGGTGGCAAACGCGTTCTCGGGCAGTGACGGGCAAACGAATGCCGTGGCTTGGGTGGCATGCGACATCAGCGGTCCTCCGCGAGCCTCAGGCCGCAGAACTGCCAGCGCTGATGCGGGTAGAAGAAGTTGCGGTACGTCGCACGCGAGTGTCCCGCCGGGGTTGCCAGCGAGCCGCCACGCAGCACGAATTGTCCGCACATGAACTTGCCGTTGTATTCGCCGACGGCCCCCGCTGCCGTCCGGAATCCGGGATAAGCGACATACGGGCTCGCGGTCCATTGCCAGACCGGGCCATAGAGCTGCTGCATCGGGGAGTTCTCGTGCGCGGCCTGTGCTACTTGGGCTACGTGTGCCGCGACCTCCCACTCGTGTTCTGTTGGCAACCGCTTGCCGGCCCAGCGCGCAAACGCGTCGGCCTCGAAATAACTCACGTGTTGCACGGGCGCGTTGTCGTCGACCGGTTGCATGCCGGCGAGTGTCATCGCGTGCCATTCGCCGTTGCGCAATTCCCAGTAGAGCGGATGCCCCCAGCCGTCGCGCTGAACGGTGGCCCAGCCGTCAGAGAGCCAGAGGCCCGCGATGCGATAGCCGCCGTCTTCGATGAAGTCGCGCCATTCGCCGTTGGTCACCACGCGCGAGGCGATGGCAAAGGGGCGTAACAGGTAGTCGTGCGCTGGGGTTTCGCAATCGAACGCAAACGACTCGCCGTTGTTGCCGATGGTATGCCGTCCGCCCGCGTGTTCGATCCATTGCAACGGGAGGTCGCGATGCGTTTCACGACCGGCATCGCGAATGATTTCACGATGCGCGGGCCGCAGCGGATTCTGCGAGAACAGATGCAGCAAGTCGGTGTGCATCAGTTCCTGATGTTGCTCTTCGTGATGCAGGCCGAGCGTGATCAGGTCGGAGACTTCGCGCGGCAGATCGGCATGCAGCAGCATCTCGTGCATGGCGCTGTCGACATGTTGCCGATAGCGCACGATCTCATCGAGCGTGGGGCGCGTGAGCAGCCCCCGTTGCGGACGCGGATGACGCGGACCAGCGGCTTCGTAATACGAGTTGAAGAGAAACGCGAAACGCGGATCGTAGGGGTGATAGCGCTTGCCCGAGAGCGCGCCGTGTTCACCGAGCAGAAAGGTCTCGAAGAACCACGTCGTGTGCGCGAGATGCCACTTGATCGGGCTCGCATCGGGCATCGACTGCACGGTGGCATCGGCGTCCGACAGGCCGGTGGCGAACGCGACCGAGGCGGCGCGCACGGCATCGAACCGGTCGGCGAGCGCGCGGCCAGACGCACCATATGCGCCAGATGCACCCAATGCGCCATCAGGCCCATCGCGCGCGGTGCGCGAGACAGTGGCGGAGGGGGAGGTGCCGGAGGGCGCCTCGGCTTGCGACGTACAACAAGGGACGGTCATGGGGACACACCGTGTTGTGAAACGTGCGCTCTATTGTAGACCTGTTGACGTCGCTCCGTATGACACTCGGGGAGGACATGTCCTGCGCCCGGGTCAATGCCCGGTGCACCTACATCGATGGCCTACATCAACCACCCGGTGAGACCGAGCAGGCTGCCGCCGGCGATGAGCCAGAGCGGGTTCCAGCGGGTACGCAGGGTGATGACGATGGCGACAACCGTCACCAGCGCGCGGGCGAGATTGATGTCGATTTCACGGGCCAGAATGGCGCTGCTGGCGGCGAGCAGGCCAACCGTGATCGGGGCAAGCCCCGCGCGCACGGCCCGCACCCAAGGCGAGCGCTCGTGCCGGTCGACCCAGCCGCCGACCAGATACGCGAGTAACGAACTCGGCGCGCATTTGGCGAGCGTGGCGGTAAGGGCACCGGGCAGCCCGGCGGCTTGCAGGCCGATCAGCGTGACGGCCATGCCGTTCGGGCCGGGAGCCGCCTGTGCCAGCGAGAAGAAGGTGACGAATTGCGCGTCGGTGATCCAGTGGCGGGTTTCGACGGCGTAGCGATGGATGTCCGCGAGAGTGACGTTGGTGCCGCCGACCGCGAGCAGCGACCAGAGCGAACCGTGCAGAAAAAGATCGATGAGCGTGTGCATGGTGTGGCGCGCTCAGGCAGCATCCGGCGGCGGGCGCATGCCATTGGCGTCGCGCTGTCGTCGCAGGTGGTAGGCCATGAGAATGGCACAAGGGCCCAGCACGCCGAGCACGACCAGCAGGGGCAGACCGAAGACGAAGCTGCCGATGAAGGTGGCGGCGGCGAAGGTCAGCGTGCTCCAGTGGCGTTCCAGCCCCGCGAGCAGGCGTAGGGCAGTGGCGATGACCAGCCCCGTGGCGGCGGGCATCAGTCCCGAGAGCAGATGCTGGACAACTTGCGTCTGTCCCCACTGTGCGTAGGCGAAGCCGATGAGGATGATGACGATGGTCGGGCAGAAGTAGAGCCCGGCGACGGCGGAGGCGGCACCGCGCGGCCCTTGAAAGCGCCGGCCGAGCACGGTGGCGATATTGGCGACGTTCGGGCCGGGCAGCAGTTGGGCGAGCGGCAGGAGTTCGGCGAATTCGCGATCGGTGAGCCACTGCTTCTGATCGACGACCATGCGGCGCGCCCACGGCAGCACACCGCCGAAGCCGGTTGCTCCGACGCTGCCGAACGCGACAGCAAGCTGCCAGCACGAGGGCCGCGGCGCCGTGACCTGAGGATCGGCGGTGGGTTGTGTGCCCGCACCTGATGGCGTGGAGGGCAGGGAAGTTACGTCGTGACGATCGGAATTATCTGAATCGGCAGGCATGACGACGAAGCGATAGGAAGGAGAGGGCGTCTGGGAACGCGCACAAAGGCGACGTGCGGTTTCACTCGAGAACGGTAACGCGTGCGATGCTGCGCGTCTTGTTGGCTCGCTGCGTTGGCTGGCGGTCTCAGCGCATCAAGTGGGCCCGCTACCGGATGGGCCATGAATCTCGTGCTCCAGCCGGACGACTTCTTGGGCGACGAGTGCGATGGCGTTACGAATTTCCATCAACGCGGTGTAGAGCGCCTGTGCATTCTGGGGAGATTGCATGGCGACATCGCGGGCAGCGGATTCGATGGCGTCGAGCGACAGGGCGATGCGGTCGAGATTCTCCAGCATGGGATCGATCTCCGGTGGAGCGCGCGCCGCGCGCATGCCGTCATGATACTCAACTGACGTAACGCGGTGGGGATGTTAGAATGCGCGACCCTGCCGGGGTGATGAAATTGGTAAACATAGCGGACTTAAAATCCGCCGCCTTCGGGCTTGCCGGTTCAAGTCCGGTCCCCGGTACCACTATGGCTCTAAGCCTAATCAAGCTAAACGCAGCAAACCCTATTATTTCAAGGGTTTGCGTGCTATCTTCCCTTCCCGACGCGGTGCTGGAACGTAGCCAGAAATAGCTGTTTTTTGCTACTCAGTGCACCGGATTTGCACCGGAATTTGCACCGGGAAAAAATAGCGATATACATCAAGCGGGATGGGGGGGCAGGCGCAAGTGCGCCTCAAAGGGGTTAGCGTTTCGAAGAGATTCGCTAGTAAGGTCGATGCCGTCGCATGGACCACCCGCACCGAACACGACATCAACGTCGGCAAGATCACGCCCTGCACAAAGCACACGCTTGCGGATGCGTTCCGCGAGTACGAAAAGCGGGTCTCCCCGACAAAACGGTCGGCCCGTTGGAAGGCGATCAGATTTGCGGCGTTCGTTCGCGACTTCCACGAGCTGGCCGCCAAGAACATCGCTGACGTGACCCCTGACGATATGGGCCGGTGGCGCGATGCTAGGCTCGCGGGCGAGTTGGCAGCAGGACGTCCGCCTGTTTGCAACGCAACCGTGCTGCGCGATATCAATCTCTATTCGAACGTATTCACAATGGCTAGGGATGAATGGCGCTGGATGCGTGAGAGTCCAATAACCGGGATGCGTCGTCCAACGGAGCCGCAGCCGCGCACCCGGCCAAGAGTAGTTTGACCGTTACCGGTCGGGCAGACATTGGGGCGGAGAAGACGGTCGCACTCACGGGATTCAAGAAGGATGTCGACGGCGAGTATCTGGTCGAGACCGTGAAGCACACATACGAGGGGAGAAATTGGGAAACGAAAATCGACCTCAACCCGAGTAACAAGGGCAAGGTGACGGTGGGGCACGGCAAGAACAAAGCTAAGAGCGTAAATCTTGTTGTGCCACCGCCTCGCCAATCGGTCTAGACCTGCATTCTGTGTGCCGCCTTCGGGCGGTTTTTTGTTGCCCGAGAGGGCTGGGCGCTGAGGCGCTAGGGGATGTGAATGGACGGTATGACGAAGGGCGGTGTCGTGCTCGTGTGCACGGCCCTGATGCTGCTCGCCGGGTTCGCTGGCGGGTGGGGTGGTGAACGGCTGGCGAATGTCGGCCGAAGTTGCGGCGGCGAAGCAGGCACGAGCCGAAGATCGGGCGGACTCTGTGGAGTCCGCTCTGGTGGATTTCGCCGAGTTGGCAGGCCGGGTAAGAACTATGGCTGATGCATACAACACTGGGAGCACAGCCATTACGGGCCAGCTCACCCAACTCTCAAAGGACCTGAAAAACTACGCGAAAGACAAGCCTTTCCCTGTTGATGGCCGGGTGCGCAGTCTCTCCGAAGCCGTTGCCGCCGCCAAGCAAGCCGTTGCTCGATAGCAGTCTAGCGGCACCCTGCACGATACCCGGTGTGCCTCCTGCGGACGATTACGACATTTGGCAGGAGTGGGTGCAACGAGACTTGTTAGGGGCGCTGGTGGATTGTGCGCCGCGGCACGCTAAGACTGTGTCGGCGTGGCCGTCGTGACTTCGGTGCTCGCCGCTTCCCGTGCAATCGCTGCGTCGATGTCCGCCAGTTTGACGAGTTGCCGCAACCGAGGCGTGCCAGCTTGAACGCCCTCGCCAGGTGAGTCTAAGCCTCCGCCGACAACACGGAATGATACGAAGCCAGTTCGCTGGAGGGCGGTCATGGCAGCTTCGAACTCATCCTCCGTTGCTCCGTAATCCACCCGAACGAGCGTCGAAGCCATCCCGAAGGGCGTCATGCCGATATCTGCGGTCCCAGCGCCATTGAGGAGATCCAATTCAGAGAACACCCCCTCTGGCCGGTGAAAGAGGCCGTGTCGAACTATCGAGGCCAACAAATGGATTTCAGATTCTCGCAAATCCGCGATTTGCTTCGCAATGGCGAGAAATTCCTCGTCGGCTTTGGTGGGGGACTGTTGCAACTGACCGTTAAGTGCGGAGGCAAGAAGGCGAAGGTTTATCCGGGCAGAGCCTTCGAGGGCGGCTCGTTCGAATATGAATATCGCATTGAAAACCATATCGCCTTTCCCTGCTCGTTCCGGCGAAATCTTGCCCACGCGAATCTCCTCGGCAAGGATGCGTTGTGTTTCACGCGACTTCTGATCTCTGAATTTGTTCAGTGCTGCGCTAAAACCGCCAGTGGCGGCTGAACCCAGTGCATTCAACGCGCCGGGCGTATGCATGGCCTGATTCAGGAAACCAACAATATCGCCAATTCCGTCCAATTTTATTTCTCCGGTTGGGCGCAACGCGTGATTTCTACAGATGGGACCGTCACGCGGAGCCAGTAGGTCTCTTTGGGTAGACCGTGTGCGCCCGTTTACCACACATCGCACGCTGTGCGTGTCAGTGGTGCGGGCGCTTCCGAGCGTCAGGCCGTTGCGGCTTCCGTCGGCTCAGAATTTGCCGTAAGTGTGAGGTGCAGGCCAAGAGCACTTACGATTTTCACTATGGTGGCAAATTCCGGGTTACCTGTTTCAGACAGCGCCCGATAAAGCGCTTCACGAGCGATCCCGGATTCTCGTGCAAGTGCACTCATTCCCCGCGCACGGGCAACTGTGCCGAGTGCCCGCTGAATCTCGCGCGGGTTTCCCCCTTCGAAGGCGAGCGACAAATAGTGTCGGATCGTCTCGTCGTCCTTGAGCGCCTCAGCGGCGTCAAACTCTTTAAATTCACTCAGTTTCATTTCTCAGTCCTCCAACTCGTCAGCCAGCTTCTTTGCGTGTTTTATGTCTTTTGCCTGTGTCGACTTGTCTCCACCGCAGAGCAGGACCACGAGCACGGCACCGCGTTGTACAAAGTACACGCGATAGCCCGGGCCGATATCGACCCTCAATTCCGACACACCTACTCCGACCGGTGGGTTGCCAAGCGCGAGACGGTCGAGCCGTTGAGCGATGGTGGCGATGCCCTTACTGTCACGCAGACCGGAAAACCACTTGCTGAACTCGGGGTGTTGAAGCATTTTCGTCATGAATCAAAATGTAATCCATGAGTTACAGTTTTGCGATGGAAGGTTGCTTTGCAAAGATTTACCAGTGGCTGGATACGGGGAGACGTTTGCGAAGCCATTCGACCACCCGGGTGTGCGGCGCTTCGGCATCGGCGTACGCAAATGCGTACCCCGTGCGACCGTGGTATCGCCCGCTGGTGATACTCGTCCAGAAAAAAGCGCCTTGCTCGCTCGGCATTCCTCCAAAGAACGTGAAAACGCGGACGTTGGTCGGCCGACCCTCGTCACCCAGCGTGGGCACAGTGGCCCCGCCATCCATTTGCACCAGTCGAACCAGTCGGTCGCTGGCACGATATTGAGAGCTGCGTCCAGCATGCGGCGGTCGGCAACCGGGGCGGAGGTGTCGGAAAGAAGGGGCGGCATGATTGCGGCGCTGTATTTTTGCACAGCACGCGCCACCCACAACAAGCGCCACCTTTCCGTAGGCTTTGTGGGCGATAATGAACTAGTTACAAAGTGTAAAAAACCGGTTGATAGTCATGCAAATAATTGTTTTTAAACAAAAAATATGTTTTTGCTGTAGGTAAAATGAGGGAACTCTTTCTAGAACTGCGGTGAGGTCTCATTAAAATGCGATTCACTTAACAACCGCGGAGTAGCAAATGCAAGACGTTCCGAAATTCCTCTTTGAGTCGATTGTTCAACTTCAGGCCAATCCAACAGCATTGATAGCTGTTATTGCGATTTCGGCATTCCTACTTATCGGGTTCGCGCTGCGCGTAGTCTTGGCTGCGATCAATAGGGCCTAATATCATGTGGGCAAAATTCCCTAGCCGATGGGTTCTTACGAAGCCTTGCCCGCTTAAGTCGATAGAGTGGGGCAAGCACAGAGTTCAAGGGACGGCCGCGTTCGTCCTATTGATGGCAATCGCTATCAAGTTGAATCAATCACATATGGGCAGTGCGGCAGTCCGCACCACAAGGGTCGCGGTTACCTATAGTGAGTTTGAAGACCTGACGGGATTTTCGCGGGCGACCATTTCGGGGGCCTTAGAACTGCTGGAAGGGATGAATGCGATCACGTCGGAGAGGGTGGGCAGGCGCCGGTACTACGACCTTCCGCAGACGGCAGTCATGGGGGATTGGTGTCAATTGCCGCAGAAGCACTTGATCGGAGGGACAGCGAGCGGTGTGCTGCGTCGCCTGACGACGTTGCCGACCTCTAGGCGAGCATGTCTGAACGCAATGAAGTTATATGTTCTCCTGCTAGCGTATCGCAATCGGAGGATCAACATCGCCGCAATTGGCTATGACAAAATCATGGAGCTGACTGGCATGAGGCGGCAGGACATACCCGAAGCCAGTTCGCTGCTGGTTGCTCATGAGTTGATTCGGGCGCAAGGCGAGACTGACGACATGCAGATCGAATACAGGAGCAAGCGCTATAGGGTTATTGGATTGGAGGCGGTAGTGGGCGGCATGGTGGCGAGCACGGCCTTCTAAGAATTTCTCGATCCGCTGATGCGTGAAGAACCGTCATCGCGCAATTGAGTGGCATACACACCGTACAATCGCCTGACCCAATCCGCTTGTCGTCAGGTGCGAAGATATGAAAAGAAAATTCGTTGGAGAGTGTTCGCTTACTGGGGAGCATGGACAATTGGTAAAGTCACACCTTATCCCTCGTGCGCTCACGCGACTTTCTCTTGCCGGGGAAAAGCACATTCAATTTGCGATTGGCGGGCGAGGGCAGCGGGTGCCCGACAGTTGGTATGACTTGAAACTTGTCACGCAGAAGGGCGAGGATATCTTGAGCGATATTGATTCTCGCGGAATTGAAGAACTAAGAGCGCATCATCTTGTGTGGAGCGGTTGGGGTGGGCGAGCGGTGCTTTGCTCGGTCTTGGAGTTGGAGGCCGGCGCACCATTCCGCATGCTGCGTTTGTCCGATACTTCTACTCTTCGCTTGTTTTTTCTGAGTCTGCTTTGGCGTGCCGGTGCGTCCGAGCTAGACGCGATGACGTATGTGCAGCTAACCACGGCTGAGCTCGAAGATTTGCGCAAGCGTGTTTTGTCGTGCGACCCGGGGAGTGTGGCGAATTTTCCCGTCGTACTCCACCAGCTTTCGACTTTAGGGCCTCCTCACAACCGCGTGCCGCTTCTCGAAGAGGAGCCCTTGTTCGGTCTCGATGGGCAGGCAACCGGAGAGGTTGTGAGCTATGTCAGGTTTTATTTTGAGGGGTTAGTTGCTCGCATCTATTTGGGGTCTCGCCAGCCACTTCCCGACTGGATCGAGCAAATCGCACTTCGTGACGATGGTAACGCCCTGATCTCGCTCCGTCCCTTCGACGATTCGCGAACGAAAGACGATATCAATAGCCTGATGGCTGCGTATGATCGATGGACACGGCAGTGCGACGGCACTCGCGGCTGAGCGCAGGTGATGGCGCTCGCTCTCGGGGTGAGTCGCGATGCGAGTAGTCGATAAATTTCGCAATGCAGCGGCCTGTAAAGCTGCATCAGTGAGTGTGCAGTGTCGGCAAAAAGCGCCCTGATGGATAAGGGCGTTTCGTTTCGTCGCGTAATGATTTGCGATGCTACTGACGCATAACCTTGTTCCAGTCGATTTCGTAACCTGCCGCCTCCAGTTCCCGGCCAAGCGCCATTTTCCATGCACCATCGTCGTTCATGGCTTCCCATACGACACCGGCAAAGTCACTCGGGATGTCGAGCGTTCCGCGTTTAAGGGTACATACCCGCTCACGTCCAAGCCTTCCCAAGAAAAATCCGAGTTCGAGGAGTACGTTTTGTCGTGCGCGAGGCTCTGGCGTACCGCCGACGGCATGCCCAACGTCGTCGGGCGACATGATTACTACAGCAAACCCGACGTTTCCGTGAGCAACGACTTTCTCGATGACGGTGCGTCCCTGATTGGCTTGTTCGTGCAGGATAATGGCTTTGAATTCGAGTCGTTCTAGGAACCGGGCAACGGATTGCAACGCGGCCACGTCGTGCCCGTGGACCACGAAGACGCTTCTGTCCATCGAGGGCTGTGCAGCTTGTTCCTGACTCAGATGGGAAGGCGGGTGGTCGTGCTCGCTGTCTGCAAGGTCCTCGGCAAGTGCCTGCTTCGCGGCACCAAGCAGACTAACTGCGGTAGCAATTTGCTCTTTGACACCATCCACATATTCCGATTGCGGGATCGAGTAGCCCATAGTGATAATGCCCGGCGACCCGTACAACGTCGCAGCATCACTGTATCGGTGGAAAGCCGACGTTGCCTCGCCAAAACTTCGGACCAGCGTGTCCGTAATTGACCTAGACAACGCCTGAAGCGCCGGGGAGTCGCCATCGACGGTGGAACTCGGATCGAATGCCTTCAATTCTTCGACCCGAGTGTCGATGCGCTCCATGCATCTGCGGATTTGCTCAGGTGTCAGGTTGGGTTTCGGGGCGGGTTGTGGTACTGGTTTTCTTGATCGCGAGACCATGCTTGTTGTTCTCTCCACTTGAATGTTGAAAGAACTTACCAAATTTGGCGCTATTTGAGGTTATCGAGGTTTGGGCGGCAGTCGGAGTAGCTCCGCAACAACAGGCTCGTCACATTCGTATTGAATTGCACCAAATTTGCAGCGTATTTATATAAGTACATGAAAAATATGGTGATATGGTTCTGGTCCCCGGTATCACATACCGTTTTTTGAGCGCAGGCGCACGAAGAACCGGTCACGTATTCTTTTCCGAATCGCAATCTCCCCAATCGGGCCGATTGACGTTGTTTTCGCCGACGTCATCGAGCACGAACGCATCGCCCGGTTGCACCATACAAGGCCGTCGATCCGGCACCTACCTTTGGGGAATGCATGCAATCACTTTCTGTGCAGCGGTCCAAGCGCAAATATATTTTGCTGTTGCTGGGGTGTCTCGGCTTTGTCATCGCCGGTGCTTTCATCATCCGGTCTGGCGGGACGCACCGGCATTCAGCCACTTCGGCGTTGTGGATCGGTTGGTCGACCATCGTCTTTTTCGGCGCAGGCATTCCGATTGCCTTGTGGCAACTCTTCGATGGACGCCCCCGTTTGCAGATCGACGGCAACGGCATTCTGGACCGAAGACTTGGCGTGGGCCCGATTCCATGGTCGGAAATCACCGGCGCCTATATCAAGGCCGCCGCGGGCAATGCCTTCATCTGTCTCGACGTCAACGATCCGGAAAAATGGCGGCAGAAAATGTCGAAAGCTCAGCGCATGTTGGTCGCGGGCAATGTGATGCTTGGCTACACCGCGCTTGTGCTGAATGTCAGCGACGTCAAAGAGGACCCCGCCGCGATCCTCGATCTCATTCTCAAGAACCTGACGACGTGGCATGACACGCGAAGTCAGTTCGTCGGCTGGACCGGCTGAACCTGCCATAGCGGCAGCCGCCAGTCACGTTTTCTTCAACGGTGCCATGAAATTAGAAGGTTAACTTGCAAGTTAGCCTTCCGAGTTCTATGCTCCGTCCATGACTGTTCCCAACGAATCCGAAAGCGCTATCGCCGACCTGTTGCCGGTGATGGGCCAACTCATGCGCCGCCTGCGGGCGGTGACCAACACCCGTGAATTGAGCTGGTCGCAAGTGGCTGTCATGGCGCGTCTTGAAGAGGCCGGTCCCATGACGACTGCCGATCTAGCCCGTGCCGAAGCCGTGAAGCCGCAGTCGATGGGCGGCACGCTGGCGGTCATGGAGGCGGAAGGGCTGGTGCAGCGGTACCCGCATCCGGACGATGGCCGGCAGATGCTCGTTTCGCTCACCGACGACGGCCGCGAGACGCGGCGTAAGGTGCGGCTCGCCAAACACGACTGGCTGATGCATGCCGTCGCCGATTTCACGCCGGCCGAACGCAAGACGCTTGTCTCTGCGGTCGACCTCATTCGCCGACTCGGCAACTCTTGAAACACATCAAACTCACGATGCCACTCTCACAACTCGATTCCCGTCCCGGCTTGCCCGCGCTTGTCGTCATCGACATGCAGAAGGGCATCGTCAGACTGCCGACCGCCCACCCCGTCGCCGACATCACGGCCAACAACGTCGCGCTGTTGCGTGCCTTTCGTGCCAAGGGGCTGCCGGTGGTGCTGGTGAATGTTGCGGGTCTGCCGCCGGGCCGCACCGACGCGCCGAAGCACGCAGGACTTCCCGCCGATTGGGCCGAACTCATTCCTGAGCTTGAACAGCAGCCGGATGATCACACGGTCACCAAGCGGCAGTGGGGCGCGTTTTATGGAACGTCGCTCGATCAGTTTCTGCGCCGTCGCGGTGTCACGCAGGTCGTGCTTGCGGGCATTTCCACGAGCATTGGCGTGGAGTCCACCGCGCGCAATGCGCACGAGTTCGGCTACAACGTGGCGCTGGTGCTCGACGCGATGACCGATCTGAATCTCGTCTCTCACGAGCACAGCGTTGAGAAAATCTTCCCGCGCCTCGGCGAGACGACGACCACTGCCGACGTGCTCAACGCACTGACGCAGCGCGTTGATAGCTGAATCGTATTATTTGAACGTGTGCAGATAGGCCAGCAAGTCCGCGATCTTGCGCGGATTGCTGATGCCCCAGAAGCGCATCTTGGTCCCGGGCACCAATTTGCCCGGGTTCTCGATGAAGGCGGCGAGCGATTTGTCGTCCCAGACGATGCCCGACTGCTTCATCGCATTCGAATACTCGAAATCCTTCAGGCTGCCGGCGTGGCGGCCTGCGATCGCGTTCAGTTGCGGGCCGAACCCCGAGCTCGCCATCGGGCCCACCGAGTGGCACGACGAACAGCGGGACGTGAAGAGCGTTTTCCCCTCGGCAATATCGCCCGCAGCAAAGGCCGGTGAGGCGAACGTCAGCGCCAGAAGAAGCAGGGGGCGCATGGCAGCAACGGGTAAGGGAAAACGGGTCATCGGCGGACGGAAGTTGAGAGGGTGATGCGACAAGCGTGGTGCGGGCAAGGCGTTAAGTTACCGCGTTCTAAATCTCGGGGCCAGCGATTCTGCTGCAACACGTTGCGACATCCTGTCGCGGTGCTTGCTCACGCTGCTCTCGCACCTTTCAAACTTCACGCCACTCACGCAACCTGATGGCAACTCGCGCCCGGCCGCTGCCATTCGTCGCATCCCCGTCGAGAAGTGCTCCGCAATCTCCGATGCTTCAGTTATCGCCGCTGCTGAGCGGTCATCTTCCGGAGAGTTGCGATGGCGTTTTTGTCACATGTCCCGATGTGGGTCGGGATTCTGTTTTTGGCGCTGGTGGGTTTGGGCCTGTCGGCAACACGAACGCAGCAAAAGCCGTTGTGGGCGGCACTGGCGATGCCCGTCGCCATGACGCTGTTCTCGGCGTATGGCGTCGCGAATACCTTTGGCGCGAGCACGCCGTCGCTGATCGCGTGGACCAGCGCGGTGGTGATTGTCGTGGTGATGCGTGCCGCGTTGGGCATCTGGGGAGACGTGCGCTGGCTGCCTGAGACACGCAGGGTGCTCGTGCCGGGAAGCTGGATGCCGCTGGTCTGGATGCTCGCAATCTTCGCGATGAAATTTGCCGTGGCGGTGCAACTGGCGATGCATCCGGCGCTGCATGAGCAAGGCAGCTTTGCCGCGTGGATCAGCCTTGCTTACGGCGCGTTCACGGGGGTGTTTCTCGGCAGAGGGCTGGCGATTCGCCGCGCGATTCGGCTGGCCGGTAACAAGGCGGTGCCGATGACTTCGTAAGTGATTTTGTAAGGGGTGACGCGAGTGATGCGAGTGATGCGATGAGGACAAGCCGTGGCGTCGCATCGCTGCGACGCCACATTCACGCGTGTCGATCAGAAGGTCACGATGCCTTCGTCACGCTGTCGGGCAGATCGCGCCCATGGTACTTCTTGTAGATCGCGTTGAGCTTGCCGTTCTTCAGATTGGTCTTTACCCATTCGTTGAGCCACTCTTTCAGGCGCGGTTGATCCTTGTTGAGTGCGATGCCGAGATCGAAGTCCTTCTGCGTGAATTTCAATTCAAGGTTCTTGCCCGGCGCGCGCTTGACCATTTCGCCGAGGTTCGACGGCGTGCTCGAGAAGATGTCTACCTGACCCGTGACCATCGACGTGATCAACGTCGCGTCGTCTTCATAGCGCACGATCTGCGCGCCCTTGGCATTCTGTGTGGTCTCGGTGTCGTTGACGGTGGCGCGCGTGAGGCCGATGCGTTTGCCGTCCAAGTCGGCGTAGCTCTTGATGTTCATGCTCTTCGGGCCGCCGACAATGATCGAGATCACCGCGTACGGCACCGAGAAGTCGATGACCTTCGCGCGCTCGGGCGTGATCGACAAGTCGGCCACCACGACGTCGGCACGGTTGGCTTGCAGCGTCGGCACGCGCGCGGCGTTGGTCACCGAGACGATGTCGAGCTTCACGCCGAGATCCTTGGCGAGCAGTTGTGCCGTTTCGACGTCCGAGCCTGCGGGTTGCAGGTTGGCATCGGCAAACGAGAACAGCGGCGTGCCCATGGCAATGGCGACGCGAATCTTGCCCGCCTTCTTGATGTCGTCGAGCTGATCGGCCAGCGCAGCGTGCGCCATGGCGCCGAGCACAACGGCGGTACAGGCTTGGGCGAAGAGTGTCTTGAGTTTCATGCAGTGGTCTCCTTAGCGTGATGTGTTGTCAACTGCGTTTAGCGAATGGGCGAGCGCTCACAGGCCATTGGCGAGGAACGTGCGCAGTTCGGGCGTCTTCGGGTCGTCGAGCATTTCACCCGGACCGACTTCCCAGACCTTCCCCTGATGCATGTAAATGATCTGATCGGCCACGCGCTTCGCGAAGGCCATTTCGTGCGTGACCAGCAACATCGTCATGCCGCCGGCGGCGAGGTCTTCCATCACGCGAAGGACTTCGCCAGTGAGTTGCGGGTCGAGTGCGGAAGTCACCTCGTCGAACAACATGACTTTCGGTGACATCGCCAACGACCGCGCAATAGCTACGCGCTGTTGCTGCCCGCCCGAGAGCTGTTCCGGATAGCTGTCGGCCTTTTCTGCGAGGCCCACTTGGGCGAGCACGCGCTTGGCAACGGTCTCGGCTTCGCTGCGCGGCATGCGCTTCACATGACGCAGCGCGAGCATGATGTTCTCGCGCACGCTCAGGTGCGGAAACAGGTTGTAGCTCTGGAAGACGATGCCGACTTCGCGGCGCAATTCGTGCAGATCGATCTTCGGATCTTCCACGCGAATGCCGCACACTTCGATGGAGCCTTCGTCAATCGTCTCCAGCCGGTCGATGCAGCGCAGCGCCGTACTTTTGCCCGAACCGCTCGCGCCGATGATCGCGACCATCTTGCCGCGCTCCACTTCGAACGACACGCCCTTGAGCACCGGGTTGTCGCCGAAGCGCTTGTGAATCTGGTTGACCTTAACGATTGCCGACATTGAGTCTGTCCTCCAGTGCCGCGCTCCAGCGTGAGAGTGGGTAGCACAGCACGAAATAAAACACCCCTACCAGCGAGAACACGAGGAAGGGCTGGAAAATCGAGTTGTTGATGATCTGGCCGGCGCGCGTGAGCTCGACGAAGCCGATCACCGACGCCAGCGACGTCATCTTGATGATCTGCACCAGAAAACCGATCGTGGGCGGCAGCGACAAACGAATGGCCTGCGGAATGATCACGAGACGCAACGTCTGCCAGCGCGTGAACGACAGGCATTCGGCCGCTTCCCACTGCGCTTGTGGCATTGCTTCCACGCAGCCGCGCCAGATGTCGCCCAGATAGGCGCTCGTGTAGACCATCAGCGCGAGCGCTGCGGCCACGATGGCGGGCAATTCGAAGCCGTACACCGACAGGCCGAAATACACGATGAACAGCAGAATCAGCAGCGGTATGCCCTGAATCGCTTCGATGAAAACTTGCGCCGGCAGGCGCAGCCAGCGACGCGGCGAGATGCGTGCAAGCATCACCAGAAAGCCGCCGGCGCTGCCGAGCACGAACGCGATCAACGAGAGCACCAGCGTCCAGCCGATCGACTGCACGAGATAGCCCAGATAGGTCCACGAAAAACTGCCGATCATGACGCGCTCCGTTGCGCGGGGGTACCGCTGGTGTTGGTCGCACTGCCGCCATTGGCTACTGCCACGCGGGCGGCTGTCGCGCGACGGCGGGCGGCTTGGGCGGTTTGGGCCGCGGCACGCCGCACGGTGCGGCGGCGCTTGAACAGGTATTCGCCGAATGCCCATGCCACGAGCTTCACCAACAGCGACAGCGCCACATAGAGCACGGCCACGACGATGTAGGTCTCGAGCGAGCGGAACGTGTCCGACTGCACCGTGTTGGCGACAGCGGTGAGTTCTTCAGCAGAAATCTGCGAGGCCATGGCCGAGGCCTGCATCATCAGAATGAATTGCGTCGTGAGCGCGGGGTACACCTTCTCGATGGCCGGTTGCAGCATCACGTGCCACGCGATGCGCCATTTCGACAGGCCCAGACACTCGGCGGCTTCGATCTGGCCACGCGGCACCGACTCGATGCCCGCGCGGATGATCTCTGCCGCGTAAGCGCCGATGTTGATGACCATCGCGATGACTGCCGCCGCGAACGTCGGCATGTGAATGCCCAGACTCGCGAGACCAAAATAGAGAAGGAAGATCTGGACGAGGAAGGGCGTGTTGCGCACCGACTCGATATAGATGCCGCACAGTCGCGACAACAGGCGGTAGCGGCTTCGTTTGGCGAACGCTACGAGTGTGCCGAGGGCCGTGCCGATGATCACGGACAGCACCGTCATCTTCAGCGTCAGCCACGCGCCTTCCAGAAAAACTGGCCAATAAGGGACCAGTGGAGCGAAATTCAACGAAAAATGCATGGCTAACGCCTGTCTCCGGTGACGTTCGGGGCCGACGCGCCAGGCAATGGATAAGCGGCTATGACATCCGCGATCGCCGTGGTGGGTCTTTCTTGTACGTCGTCATATAAGTGATGTGATTTTGCGCATTGGTATTCCGCATTGTCAATACCGGAGGCTTGCGGGGATACCCGAGGCTATAGCCTTGATAGGACTAGGGGTAAGTCGCTCGGGATGCCGTGCAGCGGGGATCTGGCAGGCCTGTGAGGCCGCCTCAACGATCGGTTGACGGGGACGTGTTTCCACCATGTCATCGTATCTCTTGGCCCGGTGAGAGCGGCGGGCTGAAAAGGAGACGCGGGGGGGAGATGCCGGGTGCCGCGTGGCAAGGGACCTTTTATAATTGCGCTTTATCGCTCGCGGGCCCGGCTTTGGGTCCGCGCACCTGCCGAGTCCGTCATGACCACCACCGACCGCAAGCCCCTCACCCCGAGTTCAACCACTGTGGTGTTCGCCCGGCCTGACGCCGAGCGTTGCTGTGAGCGGATGTCACTGGGTATGACGTGCGATGGCGACGCTGCGTCGCAAGGCGGGGTCTGATGGCCTTGTCCGCAACGCCGCTCGACGAACTCGACCGGAATCTGCTCGCGCTGTTGCGCGTGAACGCCCGCGAGAGTGCGGCCAATCTCGCGCGTCGGCTGGGTGTGGCGCGCACGACGGTGCTTGCACGCATCGGGCGCCTTGAGCGCGCGGGCGTGATCGCGGGCTATACCGTGCGGCTCGGGCAAGACGCCGTAGGTGGCGGCTTGCAGGCATGCGTGGGTATCAGCGTGCAGCCGCGCTCGGGACGCGATGTCCAGCGACGGCTCGACAAGATGCCCGAGATTCATCTGCTTTGTACCGTTAGCGGCGAGTTCGACTACGTGGCGTGGCTGCACGCGGCGTCGCCCGATCAACTCGATGCGCTGCTCGACACCATCGGCGAGATCGACGGCGTGACGCGTACCACCACGTCCGTGGTGCTCGCCCGGAAGATCGACCGGGGCGGCGTGTTGCCGTAATCCGGTGTCGATGCCGTCCTAATACCGTACTAATTCGGTGCTAAGAATTCGGCGCTAAGGTGTCGACCGGCCATCGGGCAGGGCGGTTTGGCAATCCCGGACGGGATTTTCCGCAGGCTTGGTAATTTTCCGTAAACGCTAAGTGGGTGTTTGCTAAGAAATCTGCGACGCCATGCCGCGGCGGGCGTGCCTTGTTGTTGCGCCGCAGCAAGGTGTGACGGTGTGCCGGCGCGGCCAACCCCGCGCCTGTCGGGCGTCCCCGCGATTTGGTGAGTCTGCGGCGAGTGCGCAACGCTGGCGCGCGACCGGAAGCGAGGCGTTCCAGTCCTGCGCAAAAATGGGGCAAAATGCGTCCCAATCGTCTTCTCAATCCCCGCAATACCCCATGGAGCGTCGACTTCAGGTTTGTCGGGTAGTGGCGATAGTGCTAAACTTATTGAGAATAATTTGCATTAACTTCCTCACATTCTGGAGTTTGTATGCGCGTGAAATCCCTCGTGGCAGCGGTGCTGCTCGCCGGTGCGGCGACCCTGGCGCAAGCCGCCGAGTTTCCGATCGGTAAGCCGCTGGTCACGGCAGGCATGGAAATCAATACCGTTTATCTGCAACCGATCACGATGGAACCGGCCGGCATGATGAACGATGCCAAGAAGTCGGATATCCACCTCGAGGCAGATATTCACGCCGTGGCGAAGAACCCGAACGGTTACGCCGAAGGCGACTGGATTCCGGGTCTGGAAATCACGTACAAGCTGCAAAAGGCCGGTAGCGCGAAGGTCATCGAAGGTCTGATGATGCCGATGGTCGCGAGCGATGGCCCGCACTACGGCGACAACGTGAAGCTCGACGGCGTGGGCAAGTACACGCTGACGATGGTGGTGAATGCCCCGGGTACGCTGGCCGAATTCGGTTGCAAGATGGGCGCCGGCGCAATGGCCGCATCGGGCGCACACGCTGCCCACGGCGGTATGGGCCCGTGGTGCTTCGGCCGTCACGTCGACAAGGAAACCGGCGTGGGTCCGTGGTTCAAGCCGATCACGAAGACCGTCGAATTCACGTTCAGCGGTATTGGCAAGAAGGGCGGCTACTAAGCCCGGACTATCTTGATGCAGCGTTGGCCTGTTGGCGGGCCGACGCTGTTTTCATTTGGAGCATGAAGGATGATTCAGCGCATCGCGCGCCTGCTGGCCACGATGATGGCCGTGCTGGCCACGTTGTTCGCACTTGGCGGCCCCTCGCTTGCCCGCGCGGACGAACTTCCCACGTTCAAGCTGGAAATGAACAACGGCAAGCTCAACCCCGCCCGCATCGAAGTACCGGCCGGCAAGCGCATCAAGATCGAAGTGCATAACACCGGCACGAACGCGGTCGAGTTCGAGAGCCTGCAACTGCGCAAGGAAAAGGTGCTCGCACCGGGCGCGCAGTCGTTTGTGGTGATCGCCCCGTTACAACCGGGCGAGTACAAGTTTTTCGACGACTTCCATCAGCAGGCGCAGGGCGTGATCGTCGCCAAGTAAGTATCAGCAAGCATCAACAAGTATCAACGAGCAACACTAAAGGAATTGCACGATGGGTCAGGTCATGTTCATCGTCTGGCGCGAAAGCGTCGAGGCACTGCTGGTCGTAGGCATTCTGCATGCCTGGCTGGCCAACCCCGAGCACGGCGCCAAGCGCGGTCTGCCCTACCTGTGGGCCGGTGTAGCCCTCGGGATTGCGGCGGCTGTGGCGCTCGGTGCCGCACTGGTCGGTTTCACCGAAGTGCTCTCGGGCGACGCGCAGGATTACTTCCAGACCGCCATGGTGCTGATCGCCTGTGTGCTGATCGTGCAGATGGTGTTCTGGATGAAGCGGCATGGCCGCACGCTCAAGCGCGACATGGAGTCGTCGCTACAGAAGACACACGATCAGGGTACTTGGTGGGGTGTGTTGATTCTGGTGGCGCTGGCGATTGCCCGTGAAGGCAGCGAGACGGCGATCTTCCTGTATGGCATCGGTTTCGGTCAGCAGGGCAGTGTGCCGCTGACGATGTGGCTGGCCGTCGCGATCGGTTTCGTGCTGGCGCTGCTGACGTTCTGGCTGTTGCAACTGGGCGGCAAGGTGTTCTCGTGGCGACTGTTTTTCCGCGTGACGGAAATCATGTTGCTGTTCCTCGCGGCAGGCCTGCTGGAGTCGGGTCTGGACCGGTTGATCTCGCTGGAGCTCGTGCCGACACTGGTCGATCAACTGTGGGATACTTCCGCGATTCTTGACGACACCAGCCCGTTTGGCGGTCTGGTCGCCACGCTGACCGGCTACCGGGCCCACCCGGCCGGCATGAACCTGTTGGTGTATGCGCTGTACTGGCTGTTCATCTGGGCGCTGTTGAAGCGCGCAGGTGCCCCGGCCAAGCAGGTGAAGGCTGCATAAGCGGTAAATGAGCGGCAAATGAGCGGTAAATGAGCGGTAAATGAGTCGTAACTGAGCCGTACCCGGGCGGCATGCGCCGCCCGATTGGCCATTTGGCCAGACCGGCCCGCACGGACCACGCTGGATAAAGAGTCCGTCAGGCCGCTGAAGCAATCCCCCGAAGCACGAGTTGAGCATGAGCATCGCCATACCTGTCCCGAACCTGCTGGCCCGCGTGGGCCTTTGGATGCAACGCCACGGCAAACTGATCCGCGGCGTGCAGTGGGGCATCGTCTTGGTTTATGCGTTCCTCATCTGCGTGCCGGTCATGATGCCGTTGCCTGACGAGACGGCGCACATTCTCAACAACCTCACCGTCTTCGCCCAGTTCACCTTCTGGGGTATCTGGTGGCCGTTCGTGCTCATCAGCATGGTCTTGATGGGACGCGTGTGGTGCGGGGTGCTCTGCCCCGAAGGCACTCTCTCCGAATTCGCCAGCCGTCATGGCCGTGGCCGCGCCATTCCGCGTTGGATGCGCTGGGGCGGATGGCCCTTCGTGGCGTTTGCCGGGACCACGCTCTACGGCCAGATGGTCAGCGTCTATCAGTATCCGAAAGCGGTGCTGCTCGTGCTGGGCGGCTCGACCATCGGCGCCATGGTGATCGGTTACTTCTACGGACGCGACAAGCGGGTCTGGTGCAAGTATCTGTGCCCGGTCAATGGCGTGTTCTCGTTGCTGGCGCGCCTCGCGCCGTTCCACTTCAAGGTCAACGAAGACGCGTGGCGTCAGTCGTATCACACCAACGGTCACAAGATCATCCCCGTCAATTGCGCGCCCATCGTGCCGCTGCGCAATATGAAGGGCGGTGCGCAGTGCCACATGTGCGGCCGTTGTGCCGGCCACCGCGACGCGATCGAGCTTGCCGGGCGTTCGCCGAGCGAAGAAATCGTGAAGTTCGGCGCGACCGAAAACAATAGCGTTTGGGACAGCATTCTCCTGATGTACGGCCTGCTCGGCGTGGCCATCGGCGCGTTCCACTGGACCGTGAATCCGTGGTTCGTCACCGTCAAGACGGCGATTGCGTCGTGGCTCATCGATCGCAACATCATGTGGCCGTTCGAGACCAATGCGCCGTGGTTCGTGTTCACCAACTATCCCGATCAGAGCGACGTGTTCTCGTGGCTCGACGGCGGTCTGGTCGTCGCCTACATCGTCGGCAACGGCGTGTTGCTCGGCTTGGCCTTCACGATCATCTTTGCGCTGGCCAACCGCGCGATGGGCCCGTGGCAGACCTCGCGCTTCAATCATCTGGTGCAGGCGCTGATTCCGATTGCGGGCGCAGGCGTGTTCATCGGCCTGTCGGCGACCACGGTCAGCCTGCTGCGTGCCGAGCATCTGCCGGTGTACTGGGCCAACGACGTGCGTGCCACCATTCTGGCTGCCACCACGCTGTGGAGCCTGTGGCTGGGCTGGCGCGTCACGGGCCGCCACGCGCGCACGCTGGGCCGTCGTCTTGCCGGGATGACCGGCATCGTGGCGGCGCTGGCGCTGGTGAACTGGCTCTGGCTGTTGATGTTCTGGATCTGGTAAATCCGGTAAGCATGGTCTCACTGGCCGGAACCCCGCATTGGCGGGCATCCGGCGCGTGACCTACAATGTCGCCACAAGTCTCCCTGTGTGCCGCCCATGTTGCTCGCTCAACGCCTTCCGCTTTACTTCCGACTCGTTCGACTCGATAAGCCGATCGGCACCGTGCTGCTGTTGTGGCCGACGCTCGCCGCGCTGTGGATCGCCTCCAGCGGGCATCCCGATCCGCTGCTCGTTCTGATCTTCACGCTCGGTACCTTCCTGATGCGCTCGGCCGGTTGCGCGATCAACGATTACGCCGACCGTGACTTCGACAAGTACGTTAAGCGCACGCAGGAGCGTCCGATCACCTCGGGCCGCATTCGCGCGTGGGAAGCGGTGGCCGTCGCCGCGACGCTGGCACTGGCGAGCTTCCTGTTGATCCTGCCGCTCAATGCGCTGACCAAGTGGCTGTCGATCCCGGCGTTGTTCGTCGCGGGCACGTATCCGTTCACCAAGCGTTTTCTGGCGATTCCGCAGGCGTATCTGGGCGTCGCGTTCGGCTTCGGTATTCCGATGGCGTTTGCGGCTGTGCAAGATCAGGTGCCGATGCTGGCGTGGATTCTGCTGCTCTCCAACGTGTTCTGGTCGGTGGCCTACGACACCGAATACGCGATGGTCGATCGCGACGACGATCTGAAGATCGGCATCAAGACTTCCGCCATCACCTTCGGGCGCTTCGATGTTGCCGCCATCATGCTTTGCTACGTTGTGGCGTTGGGCATTCAGGCCGGCGTGGGCGCGTATCTGGGGTTTGGCTGGCCGTTCTGGCTGGGCATCGCGGTGGCGGTGGGTTGCGCCATCTATCACTACTTCCTGATTCGCGAGCGCGAGCGTATGCCGTGCTTCGCGGCGTTCCGTCATAACAACTGGCTCGGTGCAGCAGTCTTCGCCGGTATCGCCGGACATTACCTGCTGACGGCGCACGGCTGACGGCGCACAGCCGCGGAAAGCGCGGAGTAGCGCAGCAAAGAAAAACGGCGCGGTGATCTGTCGATCATTCGCGCCGTTTTTGCATTCACCGACACGTCGTGCCGGTGAAGTTGGATCTAAGCAGGCCTCAGGCATCCCCGAGTTCGTCGCCCAGTTCCTTCGCGCGCGTATTGGCGGCGTGCACACCGCGCACGATGGCGGCCTTGATCGAATCGCGATCGAACGAGCTGAGTGCGGCGAACGTGGTGCCGCCCTTCGAGGTCACGCGCTCGCGCAGCACGCTGGCGGGTTCGCTCGACTGCGCAGCCAGTTGCGATGCGCCAGTGAACGTGGCGATCGCCAATTGGCGGCCTTGTTCCGGCGAGAAGCCCAGTTCTTGTGCGGCTTGCTCGAGGGCTTCGATGAAATAGAACACGTAGGCCGGACCGCTGCCCGAGATGGCCGTGACGCCGTCGAGCTGGCTTTCCTTTTCCACCCAGACGATCTGGCCGGCGGCACCGAGTACCGTTTCGGCGCGCTTGCGCTGATCCGTGTCCACGCCCGAGAGGGCTGCCAGCCCCGTGATGCCCATGCCGATCAGGGCGGGCGTGTTCGGCATGCAGCGCACGATCTGGTTATGGCCGCCGAGCCAGCGGGCCAGATCCGACGCGCGGATACCGGCGGCGATGCTGATGACCAGTTGCGTGTTCAGGTGCGGTTGCAGGGCTTGGGCCACGTCCTTGAGGACTTGCGGCTTCACGGCCAGCACCAGCGTGTCGTAGTCGCGCAGGCGGTCGTTGGGCGCGCTGGCGGTTTCGATACCGTATTGTTTGACGAGGCCCTCGCGGGTCGATTCGTTGACGTCGATCGCGAGAATGTCGCGCGGTGCCGTGCCGCGTCCCACCAGTCCGCCGATCAGGGCGTTGGCCATATTGCCGCCGCCGATGAATGCAATTCTCATAACCATCCTTTGCGTTGCGTGAGTCGTTTGCGTCGTTACCGTGTCATGCCGTGGCGAGTCTGCGACTCGTCCGTCATCCGAAATCGCCTGCGTGCGCTACACCCGTAGCGCCTCAGGCTTGGGACCCGTAGTCACGGGCCCCGAAAATTGCGGTGCCGATGCGCACCATTGTCGCACCCTCGGCGATAGCGGCTTCCAGATCGCCGGACATGCCCATCGACAGCGTGTCGAGCGCCATGCCGTCGGCGCGCAGTGCGTCGAACAGTTCACGCATCGCCCGCAGCGGCGCACGTTGGCGCACGGGGTCGTCATCGGGTTCGGGAATGGCCATCAGGCCGCGCAGTTGCAGGTTGGGCAGGGCGGCAATCGCGCGCGCCGTCTCCGGCACCTCGGCCGGAGGAATGCCGCTCTTGCTGGCTTCACCGCTGATATTCACTTGCAGACAGACCTGAAGTGGCGGCATATCGGCGGGGCGTTGCGCGCTCAGGCGTTCCGCGATCTTGAGCCGGTCGACCGAGTGGACCCAAGCGAAGTGTTCCGCGACCGGGCGGGTCTTATTGCTTTGCAGCGGCCCGATGAAGTGCCATTCGAGCGGTTTGCCGTCGACCGTCGCGTCGGCCAGCGCCGCGATCTTGTCGAGGGCCTCTTGCACGTAGTTCTCGCCAAAGGCGCGTTGGCCGGCGGTCATGGCATCGCGCACTGCGTCGGCCCCAAAGGTTTTCGAGACGGCGAGCAGTTGCACGCTGCCGGCGGGTCGATGGGCGTTGGCGGTAGCTTGGGCGATCCGGGAGAGGACGGCGTCGAGGTGGGCGGCGATGGTCGACATGAGGCGAGTTCGGGCGTCGATGGGGGCGGAGGGCGGGAGCAGAAGTGCGTCACCGGCACGCCGATGGGGGTGCAGGCCAACGATTATAGCTGTGCGTATGGGGAGGTGCTACCCCGGGAAAAAACAAGGTGCTACCCGATGGCAAGCGGGCTCGAGGGGATAAATGAGGCGGCGGCGGCGGCGGAGGTTAAGACGGAGCGGGGCCCCTTTCCGAGGCGAGTTGAACTTGTCTGAGCAGCGGAAAGGGGCCCCGGTCCGTCTGGGGGGAGGTGTTGATTTGTGGCAGACTGCGCGTGCCGACAAACAAAGGGAGTCGAAGATGAGCGCGAGTTCACAGCAGGCAACGCAGGCACGGCAGGTCTATGATTTTTCCGTCCAGACGTTGGCGGGTGAGACGGTGAGTTTGTCGCAGTATCGCGGCAAGGTTTTGCTCATCGTGAATACGGCGAGCGAGTGTGGTTTCACGCCGCAGTATGAGGGCTTGCAGGCGTTGTATGCGGAGTTGGCGCCGCGCGGTTTCGAGGTGCTGGCGTTCCCGTGCAATCAGTTCGGCAAGCAGGAGCCGGGGGATGCGCAGGCGATCCGCAGCTTTTGCGACTTGCGCTTTCACGTCACGTTTCCGATGTTCGCCAAGGTGGACGTCAAAGGCCCTGACGCCGCGCCGCTTTACCAGTATCTGACCGATGAGAAGCGCGGCGTGCTGGGCACCAAAGCGATCAAGTGGAATTTCACCAAGTTTCTGGTCGATGCCAACGGTAAGGTCGTCGAGCGTTACGCACCGACCGCCAAGCCTCAGGCGATCCGTGCGGATATCGAGCGCTTGTTGCCGGCGTGAGATCAGGCCCGGTTAATTTTGGCCAAAGATCGGTCAAGACTCGATTCAAAAGCCGAACCGTGCCCGCAGCCCACGCCACGACATCGTGAGCCAGCGTTCGGGCGGCGTGTCGCCGTCGTGGCAGGTCAGTTCCGCACCTTGGTCGGCGCTTAGCACCAGCCAGCCGGTTTCCTGAACCACATAGGCATGACCGGCAGTCAGTTGCACTGGTGCCGCCCAAACCGTCGCGGCGAGCCAGCGCGGGGCCGGGGTGAGCGCCACGCTGCCGCGCTTCACGTGGAAAACAGCGCCACGGCGCACGTACGTGTGGAACGCCTGTGCGCGGGCCAGCGTCAGTTGCTCCGGCAGCGCGACAAGATCGCCAGTGGTGTTGGGGGAGTTCGTGGTGGCAGCGCGTGAATGCCGGCGACCTTGCGTGAGGGTGAGATCCGACGAAAAGACGGGCTGGAGGGGCTGGATGGGCTGGAGGGTTTGGGGGCGCTTTGCCATGACAGACTCCGGGGCGTTGAACAGGTACGAATAGCGTATCGACCCGAGCCCCCCGCCGGTAGGCACACAGTTCGCCGGTTTCGCCCATAACAGAAGGGCTTTCGGGCATCTGTTACGATGCCAATTCCGCAAATCTGTATCTGTTATGGTGGCCGCCGATGCCCGATGATCTCCCCATGGATGCCGCCATCGCCCCCCCGCCCTCAGCCGCCACGAGTACGCCTGACGTTCGGTCGGACATGAATTCGTCCGCATCTCCTTCGTCTCCGTCAGCCGCGCCGGCCCTGCCGCTGTATCGCCAGCTCGCCGGACACTATCTGTTCGCCATCGAAGCCGGTACGCTCGTGCCCGGCGACCGCATGCCGAGCGTGCGCACGCTGATGGAGCGGCATCAGGTCAGCCTGTCGACCGCGTTGCAGACCTGCCGCCATCTCGAAGCGCAGGGCGTGCTCGAAGCGCGTCCGCGCTCCGGGTATTTCGTGCGTACGCCCGCGCGCGCCACGCTCGCCCCGCTGGACGAACCGCGGCCGTGGGTGCCCGATCTCGCGCAGTACGTCGGTATCAATCAGCGTGTGTCGTCGATTCTTGCGCGTGGCCTTCAGGCAAGCGTGCACACCAACTTTGCGGTCGCTCACGGTGCGCCCCCGCTGTATCCGGTGACCGAGCTGCGTCAGGCCACGTTGCGTGCGTTGCGCGACAACCCGCTGCTCTACGGTGTACCGCCCCCGGGCGGCGGCGAAGCCCGCTTTCGTGCCGCCATCGCCCGCCGCGCGTTGGCCGCGCGCATGAATATCGCGCCGGAAGAAATCGTCGTCACGCATGGCTGCATCGAGGCCATCAATCTCGCGCTGCGCGCCGTGGCGAGCCCCGGCGACGTGGTAGCCGTCGAGTCGCCCACGTACTACGCGCTGCTGCAAACGCTCGAGAGCATGGGCATTTGCGCGCTCGAAATCCCGACTAGCCCGCAGACCGGTATCTCGCTCGAAGCGCTGGATCTTGCCTGCGAGACCTACGACAACATCAAGGCCGTTATCGTCGTTCCGCATTTCCAGAACCCGATCGGCTCGGTGATGCCCGACGCCCACAAGGCGCGCCTCGTCAAATGGGGCGAAACGCGCAACATCGCGATCATCGAAGACGACACCTATTCAGCGCTCGGGGACGACGACACCACCCCCGCCGCCATTCGCGGCTGGGATACCACTGGCAACGTGATTCACTGCGCCTCGTTGCACAAGACCCTCGCCCCGGGCATGCGCTTGGGCTGGATCGCGGGTGGCAAGTGGCAGTGGCGTATTGAGATGCTGAAGTACGCGCAGACGCGCCCGAACGAAGCGCTGGCGCAGATCGCGATGGGGGAGTTCATGGACTCGCCGAAGTACGACCGGCACCTGCGCCGCCTGCGTGCTCACTTGCGTGAGCAGCGCGCGGCGATGGCCGAGGCGATTGCCACGTATTTCCCGGCCGGCACGCGTCTGACGCTGCCGACCGGCGGGCTGAGTCTGTGGGTAGAAATGCCCGGTGGCGTGAGTTCGGAGCAACTGTTCGACGCGGCGCTGGCCAAGGGCATTCGCATCGCGCCGGGGAGCCTGTTCTCCAATTCAACGCGCTACGACCACTTCCTGCGCATGAACACCGGACACCCGTTCACGCGCGAGATCGACCGTGCGGTGCGCACGCTCGCGACGGAAGTCACGCGTCTGGTCGACGCGAAGGGGTGATGCGAACCGCTGATGTGAACGGCTGATGTGAACGGCTGATGCGAACGGCTGAACGCGATCAGAACTCGGGATACATCCGCCCCGGGTTGAAAATGCCCGCCGGGTCGAATACCGATTTCAAGTTGCGGTGAATGCGCATGACCGGCGCGGGCAGCGGCGTGAAGACACTGACGCCGGGTTCGCCATAGCGGAACAGCGTCGCGTGTCCGCCATCCTGCCGGGCCGCCGAGCGCACGATCTGCGCGTCCGCGTCCGTAATCCACCAGCGCTGCGCGCCTCCCCATTCGATCAACTGCTTGCCCGGCAGACGATGCGGTTCTGCCGTGGACGGTACCGCCAGACGCCACAGTGCCTGACCCGGTCCGGCATCGGCAAAGAAGTTATCCGTCTGCTCGCGAATCGCGTGCCAGAACTTGGCCGCATGGATCGCATCGACCAACTCACCGCCCATTTTCACGCGCGCGGCCTTGATCGCCGCCGAAGCGCCGGCCAATCGAATCACCAGCAAATCGTTGCGCCACGCACTGCCGGTGATCGGCAGCGGTTGCCCGCCCCATTCATTGAGTTTGCGCACCGCGTCCACCGCGTTCATTTCGAATTGCAGCGTCAGCTCGGCAAACGGCTGCGGCAACACCTTGATCGAGACTTCGAGAATCAGCCCGAGCGTACCGAGCGAGCCCGCCAACATGCGCGAGACGTCGAACCCGGCCACGTTCTTCATGACCTGTCCGCCGAAGTTCAGCACATGACCCCGGCCGTCCATCAGCTTCGCACCCAGAACGAAGTCGCGCACCGCGCCCACGGCAGCCCGGCGTGGCCCCGACAACCCGGCAGCCACCGCGCCGCCGATCGTCGCACCGGGCCCAAAGTAGGGCGGCTCGAACGGCAGCAATTGATTGCGTTCGGCGAGCGCCGCTTCGATATCGGCCAATGGCGTGCCGCAGCGCGCCACGATCACCAGTTCGGCCGGGTCGTAGGCCACGATGCCGCTATACGTGCGCGTATCCAGCACTTCGCCCACGCGTTGCTGGCCGTACCACGCCTTCGTTCCGCCGCCGCGCAATTGCAGGGGCTGACGCCGGGCGGTGGCGTGTTCGATGACGGCGCGGAAGTGATCGAGAGTGTCGTTCGTGTCGGTCATCAGCTCGGTTCGGCCGGTGGCGGTGTGTCGGTTTGGTAGGGGCCAAGCTCGCTGCCGCAATGCTTGCAGAAGCGGGCGTCGGCGTCGTGCCCTTCGGTGAGGCAGTCCTGACAGGTGCGCGTCGTGATCGGCTGCTTGCGCATCGCCAAATGAATTTCGGCACCCATGATCCCGGTCGGAATCGCAATCACGCTGTAGCCGAGCAGCATCACGAAACCCGTGATCGCCTTGCCCAGCCCGGTCACGGGCACCACGTCGCCGTAACCGGTCGTCGTGAGCGTGACGATGGCCCAGTAGATGCCGACGGGAATGCTCGTGAAGCCATGCTCCGGCCCCTCGATGATGTGCATCAGCGTGCCGAAGATCACCACGATGATCGACACGAAACCGAGAAATACGAAGATTTTGCGGCGCGCGTTATACAGCGCGAGGCTCAGCACGCCGGCTTCGTTCACATACGCCGTGAGCTTCAGAATTCGGAACGCGCGCATCAGGCGCAGCAGCCGCACGTCGATCAGGCCGTGCAACTCGGGCACGAGAATGGCGAGATACGTCGGCAGGATCGAGAGCAGATCGATGATGCCGTAGAACGACAGCGCATAGCGCAACGGCCGGTGCGCGCACAACAGGCGTGCGATGTACTCGGCCGTGAACAGCAGCGTGAAGAACCATTCGAGAATGGCCATCGGCAGCGGCAGCGTGTTCTGCACCATCGGCACGCTGGAGATGACGACCACGAACACCGACATGACGATCGCGATGAGCAACGCGATGTCGAACAGACGCCCTTCGCGGGTGTCGGCCTCGAAGATGATGATGTAAAGCCGCTGCCGCCAATCGTGCGGCAGCCATTCCGACAGTGCTCGCACGTCAGAACCTCGGCAGGTCGGGGTGAGGCAGCAGGCCGCCGCGCACGTGCAGCTTGCCGTATTCGGCACAGCGCGCGCGGGTGGGAATGCCCTTGTCCGGGTTGAGCAGGCCGACCGGATCGAAGGCGCGCTTCACACCGAAGAAAGCGTCGCGCTCCTCGGCCGAGAACTGCACGCACATCGAGTTGATTTTCTCGATGCCCACGCCGTGCTCGCCCGTGATCGTGCCGCCAAGTTCGACGCACGCTTCGAGAATGTCGCTGCCGAACGCTTCGGCGCGATGCCATTCGTCGAGGTCGTTGCCGTTGAAAAGAATGAGCGGATGCATATTGCCGTCTCCCGCGTGAAAGACGTTAATACAGCGCAATCCGTATTGTTGTTCCATCCGCTCGATGCGTTTGAGCAAAGTCCCAATCGTGCGGCGAGGGATGGTCCCGTCCATGCAGTAATAGTCGGGCGAGATGCGCCCGGCGGCGGGGAACGCGTTCTTGCGGCCCGACCAGAACCGCAGGCGCTCCTCTTCACTGCGCGAAATCTGAAGCCGGGTGGCGCCGGATGTGCGCAGCACATGCGAGATGCGCATGATCTCTTCGGCCACTTCTTCCGGCGTGCCGTCCGACTCACACAGCAGAATGGCGGCGGCGTCGAGATCGTAGCCCGCGTGCACGAACTCTTCGACCGCCTGCGTGGCGGCCTTGTCCATCATCTCAAGCCCCGCCGGGATGATGCCGGCGGCGATGATCGCGGCCACGGCGTTGCCGCCGGTTTCCACGTCGTCGAAGCTCGCCATGATGACTTGCGCCGTTTGCGCTTTCGGGATGAGCTTGACCGTGATTTCGGTCACCACGCCGAACATGCCTTCGCTGCCGATAAACACCGAGAGCAGATCGAGGCCCGGCGCGTCGGGGCCGAGCGAGCCGAATTCGATGGCTTCGCCCGACATTGTGATGGCGCGCACGCGCAGCACGTTGTGCACCGTCAGACCGTATTTCAGGCAATGCACGCCACCGGAATTTTCCGCCACGTTGCCGCCGATGGTGCAGGCGATTTGCGACGACGGATCGGGCGCGTAGTAGAGGCCGTAGGTAGCGGCCGCGTCCGAGATGGCGAGGTTGCGCACACCCGGCTGCACGGTGGCCGTGCGCGCGTACGGGTCGATCTCGACGATCTTCTTGAACTTGGCCAGCGACAGCACGAGCCCATCGGAAATGGGCATCGCGCCGCCGGACAGGCTGGTGCCTGCACCGCGCGGCACCACGGGGATGCCGAGTTGATGGCAGGCCTGCAAGATGCGCTGCACCTGCGATTCGGATTCGGGCAACGCGACGGCCAGCGGCACGCGCCGATAGGCGGCGAGGCCATCGCACTCGTACGGTGTGGTGTCCTCGCGGCGATGCAGGATGCAGTGCGCCGGCAGAATCTGCGTCAGCGCATCGAGCAACTGGCGCTGGCGCTCTTCAAGCGGCGTCTGCCGATCGGGCACGTCGGCGTCGCGTGGGCTTTGCGAAATCGCGGGAGCGTTCATGCGGTGCTCAGCCCGCCGAGCGCAACCGGAAAATCTTGCCCGGATTGAGCAGGTTCTGCGGATCGAGCGACAGCTTGATGCCGCGCATCACGTCGATGGCGTCTTCGCCGTGTTCGGTCACGAGAAAACCCATCTTGTGCAGGCCTACCCCGTGTTCGCCCGTGCACGTGCCGCCCATGCGGATGGCGCGCTCGACGATACGCTGGTTCAGGTGCTCGGCTTCTTCGATCTCTTCGGGCTTGTCCGGGTCGATCAGAATCGCCACGTGGAAGTTGCCGTCGCCGACGTGGCCCACGATCGGGCAGGGCAGGCTCGACGCGCGCAGATCGACTTCCGTCTCGCCCACGCATTCGGCCAGACGCGAGATCGGCACGCACACGTCGGTCGTCACGGCGCGGCAGCCCGGCTTGAGTTGCAGCATCGCGAAGTACGCGCTGTGACGTGCGCCCCACAGGCGGTTGCGGTCTTCCGTGCGGGTGGCCCACTCGAAGCCCGTGCCGCCATTCTCGTCGGCCAGTGCCTGCACCGTCTCGGCCTGCTCTTTCACGCCGGCTTCGCTGCCGTGGAATTCAAAGAAGAGGGTCTGCGTTTCGGGCAGTTCCATCTTCGAGTGCTTGTTGATCGCGCGCACGGCGAGGGCGTCGACGAACTCGACGCGCGCCACCGGCACGCCCAACTGAATCGTCTGGATCGTGCAGTTGACGGCGTCCGTCATGCTCGGGAACGAGCAGATCGCGGCCGACACGGCTTCGGGTTGCGGATACAGGCGGACGGTGGCTTCGGTAATGATGCCCAGCGTGCCTTCGCTGCCGACGAACAGGCGCGTGAGGTCGTAGCCAGCCGAGGACTTGCGGGCGCGCGTGCCGGTGTGGATCACACGGCCGTCGGCCAGCACCACGGTGAGGGCGAGCACGTTCTCGCGCATCGTGCCGTAGCGCACGGCGTTGGTGCCCGAGGCGCGGGTTGCACACATGCCGCCAATGCTGGCGTCGGCACCCGGATCGATCGGGAAGAACAGACCCGTATCGCGCAGCGCTTCATTCAGCGCTTTACGCGAGATGCCCGGCTCGACCGTGACCGTCAGGTCTTCGGCATTGATCGAGACGACTTTGTTCATCTCGGAGAGATCGAGCGACAGGCCGCCTTCGACGGCCAGCAGGTGGCCTTCGAGCGATGAACCGGCGCCGTAGGGAATCAGGGGGACGTTGTGCTTGGCGCAGAGCTTGACGATCTGCGAGACCTCGTCGGTGCTGTGCGCGAACGCGACGGCGTCGGGCAGCATCGGGTCGAAGGGAGACTCGTCACGGCCGTGGTGCTCGCGCAGCGCCTCCTTGGTGCTCACGCGCTCGCCCAGCAGGGCTTGCAACTCGGTGAGCAAGGCGTCGGGGAACGCACGCTTGGCGGCAAACGGCAGGTGGGGGTGATTCACGGCTTTCTCCTTCGGGTCTCCGGGCGGCCAGCGCAGGATGGCGCTGGCGTGCCCCTATTAGGCGGGGTCTCGGGGGCGCTGGTCGGAGACCGCGCGTGCCCTGACACCTCATGAGCGTGGATTTTACGCCGGGACGGCGTTTTTCCCCACCCTTTGCGTCATATCATACGAACTTGTCGTCGGCATGCGTCGTCACGACTGCCTGAAAAACGGGCAGCGCATGGCAGATGACGTTTTTCTATCACAAGAAGGTAAGTCGTACCGCCACCGGGGCATGACAACCGGCGGGCATGGCAAGCCGCAAGGAGCAGGGTTCGCAAGATGGGGAATCGTTTGAGCAAGATCGTCACGCGCGCGGGCGATGGCGGCAGAACCGGTCTGGGCGACGGCGCCCACGTCGACAAACACAGCCTGCGCATTGTCGCCATCGGCGAAGTCGACGAAACCAATTCGCATATCGGTGTGTTGCTGTGTGAAGACCTGCCGGCGGACGTGCGCGACGTGCTGGTCGCGATCCAGCATGACCTGTTCGATCTCGGCGGCGAACTGAGCACGCCGCGTCATACGTTGCTGGGTGCCCCGCACGTCGTCAGGCTCGACGGCTGGCTGGCGCATTACAACTCGGCACTGCCATCGTTGAAGGAATTCATCCTGCCCGGCGGCACGCGCGCGGCGGCGCTCGCGCATGTGGTGCGTACGGTGGCTCGCCGTGCCGAGCGCGCGATGGTTGCGCTGGGTGCCGAAGAGACCGTGGGTCCGGCGCCGCGTCAGTACATCAACCGTCTGTCGGACCTGATGTTCGTGCTGGCCCGTGTGCTCAACCGCGCTGGCGGTGGTGACGATGTGCTGTGGCAGCGCGAACGGGACACCGGCAACGCTGCCTGAATCAGCATCAGCGTCAGCATCAGCGCATCACCGGACACCCGACGGGCGTCGGGTACGGTGAATGCGCGTTTTCCTGCCGGATCAGTTACCTGAACCGCGCGCCAGACGGCGGGCACGCACGGCTTCGGCCAGCGTGTCGAGCACGCCCAGACTGTCTTCCCAGTTGATGCAGGCGTCGGTAATGCTCTGGCCGTAGGTCAGCGGCTTACCCGGCACGTGGTCCTGACGGCCAGCCACGAGGTGCGATTCGACCATCACACCGATGATGCGGTCGTCGCCACCGGCGATCTGGCGGGCGATGTCTTCGCACACCGGGATCTGGTTCTCGTGCTTCTTCTGGCTGTTGGCGTGCGAGGCGTCGATCATCACGCGCGCGGCCAGACCCGACTTGGCGATGTCGTCGCAAGCGGCTTGCACGCTGGCAGCGTCATAGTTCGGGGCCTTACCGCCGCGCAGGATCAGGTGGCAGTCCTCGTTGCCCGCGGTCGACACGATGGCCGAGTGGCCGCCCTTCGTCACCGACAGGAAATGGTGCGGCTGCGAGGCGGCCTTGATCGCGTCGACGGCGATCTTCACGTTGCCGTCGGTGCCGTTCTTGAAGCCAACCGGGCACGACAGGCCCGAGGCCAGTTCGCGGTGCACCTGCGACTCGGTCGTGCGCGCGCCGATGGCACCCCACGACACCAGATCCGCGATGTACTGCGGGCTGATCATGTCGAGGTATTCCGTGCCGGCCGGCAGACCCATTTCGTTGATCTCGGCGAGCAGTTCGCGGGCGAGGCGCAGGCCGTCGTTGATCTTGAAGCTGTTGTCCATGTGCGGGTCGTTGATCAGACCCTTCCAGCCCACCGTCGTGCGCGGCTTTTCGAAGTACACGCGCATCACGATTTCGAGCTCGCCCTTCAGGCGCTCGCGCTGTTCGACCAGACGCGCGGCGTATTCCAGCGCGGCTTTCGGGTCGTGGATCGAGCACGGGCCGATGATCACGACGAGACGGTCTTCCATGCCGTGCAACACGCGGTGGATGGCGCCGCGCGAGCGATGGATGAGGTCCGCGCTCTTTTCCGAGCAGGGGGATTCGCGAATCAGGTGCGCCGGGGGCGTCAGTTCCTTGAGCTCACGAATACGGACGTCATCGGTGTTGTGGGGAGGCATGGTTTTTCTCCTGGGCAGTTCGGACTGCGGTTCGGTTCTCGGGAATTCGGGTCAAAAAAAAACCGCCAGACTCGCTGGCGGTTTTTCAGGATTCGTTTCGGTGCTTACTGCTGCAACTGTCCCTCTCCATCCGCCAGCGGTGTGAGATACGCAAAAAAGTAAAAGTAAAACTTATTGGCGGTCATGAGGGATATCTGACGTTGCATCGCAGGCGTTTGCCGTGCACAGAATCAACTTTATACGCCGAATCGGATGACGCTGCAACCGTGACTCTGCGCTAAACGTCTGCAAAACGCGCGGAAATATTGCATTTTTCATTGTCGAAATGCGTCGTGAAAGCGCGATATTTCGAATATTCGCAAAAACGCCCGGTTTGACCCGGGCGCTTTGCTAAGCTTCACGCATTTTTTGCAGTGCGCCATCTTTTCCGTGACATCGAGCCAACCGAAGCGATGACGCGCTGTGGTGCTGGTATTACGCCGTGCCGCCGACCGTCATGTTTTCCATGCGCAGCGTCGGCTGGCCGACACCGACCGGCACGCTCTGGCCTTCCTTGCCGCACACGCCCACGCCCGAATCCAGCGCCATGTCGTTGCCGATCATGGTCACGTCCTTGAGCGATTCCGGACCGTTGCCGATCAGCGTGGCGCCCTTGACCGGATACGTGATCTTGCCGTCTTCGATCATGTACGCCTCGGACATCGAGAACACGAACTTGCCGTTGGTGATGTCGACCTGACCGCCGCCGAAGTTCACCGCGTACAGACCATGCTTGACCGAGGCGATGATTTCCGCCGGGTCTTTGTCGCCGCCGAGCATGTACGTGTTCGTCATGCGCGGCATCGGCAGGGCGGCGTACGATTCGCGGCGGCCGTTACCGGTCACCGGCATCTTCATCAGACGGGCGTTCAGGCTGTCTTGCATATAGCCCTTGAGAATGCCGTCTTCGATGAGCGTCGTGCACTGCGTGGGGTTGCCTTCGTCGTCGATGTTGAGCGAGCCGCGGCGGTTCGACAGCGTGCCGTCGTCCACCACCGTCACGCCCTTGGCCGCAACGCGCTCGCCGAGGCGTCCCGAGAAGGCCGACGAGCCCTTGCGGTTGAAGTCGCCTTCCAGCCCGTGGCCGATGGCTTCGTGCAGCAGCACGCCGGGCCAGCCCGGTCCAAGCACCACGGTCATCGCACCGGCCGGGGCCGGACGGGCGTCGAGCTTGACGATGGCGCCGTCGACCGCTTCCTTGACGTACTTTTCGAGCAGATCGTCGGTGAAGTAGCCGTAGTCGAGACGGGCACCGCCACCGCTGTTGCCGATTTCACGTTTGCCGTTCGATTCGACGATCACCGTCACCGACACGCGCACCAGCGGGCGCACGTCGGCGGCGATCACGCCGTCGCTGCGGGCCACCAGCACCACATCGTATTCACCGGCCAGACCGGCCATGACCTGCGAGACGCGCGGGTCCTTGGCGCGGGCGAGCTTTTCGATGCGCTCAAGCAGGGCGATCTTGCCGTTCGCGTCGAGCGATGCGAGCGGGTCGGACGGCAGATACAGCGCGCGGCCCGTGACGTTCGAGAGCTTGCTGCCCACCTTCACGCGGCCACGGCCTGCGGTGGCGATGCTGCGCGTGGCGGCGGCGGCTTCCTTCAGCGCGATCTCGGAGATGTCGTCCGAGTAGGCGAATGCCGTGCGGTCGCCCACGATGGCGCGCACACCGACGCCCTGATCGATCGAGAACGAGCCGGATTTGACGATGCCTTCCTCGAGGCTCCATGCCTCGCTGCGCGTGTACTGGAAATACAGGTCGGCGTAGTCCACACGGTGCGTGAAGATGTCGCCGAGCGCGCGTTGCAGGTGGGTTTCGTCGAGGCCGTACGGGGTGAGCAGCAGCTCACGGGCGGTGGCCAGATTCTGAATGCCGGGTTCGATGATTTTCATGCGGTGTCAGGCCAAGGAAATATGTTCGGAATATGGGGACGGAAGACGCTATGTCAACCTTGCGCACGGGCAGGTGTGGCAGGTGTGGCAGGCGCGGCGGCGTGGACGTCGTCGGCGGCGCCCAGCACACGGTGTCGCAAGGCCGGCAGGCTCTGACGCACGGCCGCGAGTCGCGCCGGATCGATGTCGCCGACCACTACGCCGGCGCCGTCGTCTTCACGCTGGGCGACGATATCGCCCCACGGATCGATCAGCATCGAATGCCCCCAGGTGCGCCGCCCGTTCTCGTGGACGCCGCCCTGCGCGGACGCCAGCACGTAGCATTGGTTTTCGATGGCGCGCGCGCGGAGCAGCAATTCCCAGTGCGCGCGCCCCGTGGTGTAGGTGAAAGCGGCGGGTACGACCATGAGCGTACAGTCGCCCATGGCCCGGTACAACTCGGGAAAACGCAGGTCGTAGCAGACCGACAGGCCGACGCGGCCAAACGGCGCTTCAAACGTGCGTACGGTTTCGCCGGGGCGAATGGTACGCGCTTCGTCATAGGCTTCTTCGCCTTTGACGAAATTGAACAGGTGGATCTTGTCGTAGCGGGCGGCGGGCGCGCCATCCGGGCCGTAGACGAGCGTCGTGTTGAGCACGCGGTCGGCTTCCGGGGCGGCCAGCGGCATCGTGCCGCCGATCAGCCAGACGCCGTTGCGACGTGCCGTTTCCGCCAGAAAGTCCTGAATCGGACCGTGACCGGGTTGTTCGCGCAGGGAGAGTTTGTCGGTGTCGCGCTGGCCCATGTAGCAAAAGTACTCGGGCAGCAGCACCAGTTGCGCGCCGGCGTCGGCCGCCTCGGCGACCCACCGTCCGGCGTCCGCGAGATTGCGCGCAACGTCGGGGGCGCTGACCATCTGTACTGCGGCCACGCGTGCCGGCGCGTTGGGCGGCGTGGCGCGGGTGGCTGAACTATCGGGGCTCGTCATGAAGTCGCTGAAAAGACGCTCTCAAAGCCGGCTCAGTTGCCGCGCAGCCCATTGGGCGTGGCGGTGTTCTGGGCTTCGGGCCGGGATTCCGGGGATGGATCGATCTTACTCTGATTGCCGCTCGCCTGTCCGATGACGGGGTTGTCCCACGAGCCCGTCACGTGATACGTCGTCGAGAGCGTACGCGAGAGCTGCTCGCCGAGCGCCAACTGCGCGAAGAAGGAGCCGATACCCAGTGCCGGGTTGATGATCGCCCAAGCCAGCGAGGCCGACGCCGCATTGATCTTCGGCAGCACCAGCACGTTCAGGTCCTGCGTCTCGCGCGCCAGATCCGTGTGGCCGTCAATGCGAATCGTGGCCGCGTTCGCGTGAATCGTCAGATCGTCGGTACTCGCCACGCCGCCTTGCATCGTCGCGTTGCCGTCGATGTTGTCGAACGGCAGGCCGCTGCCCACCACGCTGTTGAAGTCGAACGTGAGGATCTTGGCGAGTGTCTGCACCGAGAGAATCCCGAGCAACTTCGCGAGACCCGGGTCTGCCTTCAGAATCTGTCCGCGCTTGAGTTCGACCTTCACCTTTCCGCCGAGCGTCGGGTAGTCGATGGCATCGGGGCCGCCGCGCCAGCCGAAACGGCCCGACACCGTGCCCGAGCCATCCTTGAGCGTCTTGGGCAGGCCCAGCCGGTCGAGCAGCGCGCCGGCATTCTTGACCTCGAGATTGAAGTCGAGCACCGTGCGGCGCGGGATGTCGTCGTCCGAGCCGGCCGCGATCGCGGCGGCGGCGCGCCGGCGCGACGTGCGCCAGTTGCCCGTCACGTCGAGCGTGGCGGCGCTGTTGCTCAACTCCAGCTTGGTGAGTTGCCAGACCGGCACGCCGTCTTCCAGATCGTTGTGCGCGTTGAGTTGCAAGCGGCCCAGCGGCTTATCGCGCAGCACGAAATCGTTGGCCACCACGTCGATCGCAGGGAATTCGTCGCTGGGCTCGTCGAGCACTTGCGTGAGCACGTCGTCGCCGTGTTCTTCCTTGGGAATTACCAGTTTGGCGAGCCGCGCGCGGATCGCGCCCGACGGGTTCTTGGCGTCCGGCGCACGCCATTCGGCAAAGCCCGAGACCAGATCGGAGGCCAGACTTACCTGCCAGTCGCGGTCATTGCGTTGCGCGCCCAGCACCAGTTCCGGCCACAGACGCGACATCAGCCGCACCTGCTTGGCGTGCAATGCCAGTCGCGTCGGCAGGTAGGGCGTGAGTGCACCGAATTCCTCGCGGGCGGCGGCGGCCGTCTCGGCGGGCGAGGGCGGTGTGCCTTGCGTGCCGGGCGTGGCCGCATCGGTGGAGAGCGACGCGATCACGCTGCGCCACGCGTCCACGTCGAGCGTGTCGAACTGCGCCGTGGCCTGCACGCCTTCACGTGGTGCGGGCACCGGCTGATTGATGCCGATACCGCCGCGCAGCACCTCCACGCGATTGCCGTTGCGTTGCTGCACGTAATTGCCTTGCACGCTGCCGATGGCGAAGTCGAGCGTATCGATGCGGCGTCCGCCCGCGTTCGGCTGCGGACGCAACGAGAAGCGTGCGGGCAGTGATGTTTCGGCGCTCTTGCCCAGCGGCGCGGGCAGATTCACCGCGAGGCCGGCGAGCGAGGATTGCACGGCGACATCCGTCATGCCCTGCCGCACGGTGACCACCGCCGTGTAGGGCGTGGCACCGGTCATGCGCTTTGCCAACTGGGCGAGCGAAGCGTTTTCGCGGTTCTCGCGCAGGCCTTGCGCGCTCATCGTGCCGGCGACATTCAGCGCGATGGTGCCGTCGTCGCGGCTGCCGCCCGACGCGCGCACATCGCCCCCGAGGAACGTGCCGCGCAGGTTGTCCAGCGAAATGCCGCGTTCCGTGAAGGCCAGTTCGCCATCCACGGCGCCGAACGTCGGCAGTCCGTTCAGCAACGCGATGTCGTTGCGCAGGAAGCGCGCGCGCCCGGTCACCTTCGAGCGGTCCGTGTGTTCGAGCGGCATCGAGAGTTGCAGGGCGAGCTGTGTCGTACCGTTCGCGCGTGTTTCGTCGGTGAAATCGCCGATCCAGTGTCCGACCGGGCTTGAATTGATGTATTTCACGAAATCCGCTGCCGGGCCGCGCGCATCGCCCTTGAGGACGAGCGTCGAATCTTCTTGGCCGATCTTGTCGATGTCGCCGATCACCTGCGTGAGCGTGACGCCGTAGATCGAGCCGGTGTCGATGGCGATATGCAGCTTGTCGGCGTCGAAACGCAAATTGCCGCGCACCTTCTCGAACGCGGGCCAGACTTCCGTATGCCCCGGGCGCAGCGGCGACGGATTGAACGTCACGTCCACCAGCGGAATGTCGATGCGGAACTTGCCGTGCCCCTTATCGAACGGGAAGAATTCCAGATCGCCCTGCACGGCGAACGGCGCGTTTTGCACCGTGCCCGCAATGAGTGCGCGTTGCAGGTAGTCGCGCACGGCGGCGCCGATATCGGTGGGCAGGTAGCGCGGCACCGCGTTGGCATTCGCGCGCGTGATCGTGCCCTTCAGATCGACGATGCCGTTGTCCCGGCCACCGTTCTGCCACGTGCCGCTCACGTCGCCCGCGAGTTCCGCGTTTTGCAGATGCAGCGCGTCCACGCGTACGTGAATCTCGGCCGGGGCATCGCGCTTCGTGACCGGATGCGAGACGCGCCAGCTGGTGCGCGCCGTGAGCGTGTCGAGGGCGATACGGGGCTGATCGAAACGGCCCGGGAAATCGAGCACCGAGCCCTTCGAATTCAGCATGAGGCTGCCGCGCGACTGATCGGCGTCGATGTGGCCGCTCAAGTGCGAGAAACCGGGGCGTCCGGCATTCGGGCCACCGGCGCGGGCCGGCGGGTTCGGATTGGGCAGGCTATCGATGCCCGCGTCTTCGAAGTCGGCGACCACCCGGTAGCGATCGCGCTCCGGCGGCAGTTGCCGGATACCGGGCAGATCGCGCCAGTTCGTGCTGCCGTGGGGCTTGGGCGCCTGATAGCTCAGATCGAAGTTCGCCAGGCGGCCGCGCGGCTGGAAGCTCGTGAACTGGTCGCGGGTGGGCTTGTCGATCGGGAGCGCGGGCACCAGTGCCATGGCGGCACCGATATCGAAGCGTTGTCCGGCCAGCGTGACATGCAGCCCGTGGTCGGCCGTGGTCGGGGCGTAGCTGCCGCGCATGTCGGGAACGTCGAGCGTCGGGCGGCCGGCCGCCTGCAACGTGAGATCGCGCACCCGCCAGTTCCAGCCGCTGTCCGCCTGCGGGCCGATGCGGGTGACGTCGATCCGGCCTTGCGTCGCATCGAACGACAGCGGCGGCAGGTCGTCGGCGAGTTGGGCCGAGGTGTTTTCTCCGGCGGCGCGCAGCGTTGCGCCCGTGATCGCGCCGTTATCGAAGTTCACCCAAGCGCGCGCGGCGAGCCGGCCGCGTGTGTCGCGGGCGTCGTGTTCGCCGGGCAGGTCGACGTGTTGGGCGAGGGCAGCGAGATCGATGGTGCCGACGTCGGCGTAGATCTCACCGCGCCAGCGCTTGAGTTCGCCGGGACGGGCGAAGAGCGGGGTCGTGAAGCGTGCGCGAACGTCGAGCGGTGCCACCATGCCGGCGGGCGGCGTGGCTTGCATGCCGAAGCGGTGTTCGAGGCCGCGATTGCGCAGCATCGCGTTCACGTTCGTGATGACGGTTTCGGGTACGTCGCGGGTGGCGTCGCGCCAGCGCACCGTGCCGCCGCGAATGATCACGCGCGCTTGGCGCATGAGCCAGTCTGTCGCCTGCGTGTCCGAACTGCTGCCGTTGCCGGACACCGGCATGCCGGCGACGAGGATCGAGCCATCGGCGAGGCGCTCGACGCTGAGATCCGGCTGGTAGAGCGTCAGGCTCGAGAGGCGCAGGTCGAGGTGGATCAGGCTCGTCCACGACAGCACTGCGTCGAGGCGATGGAGCGTGAGACCGGGTTCCACGGGCGGCGGCGCGCCGGGTGGTGCGTAGGTTTGCGCGGTGGCTTTTGCACCGTTGCGGGGCTTGCCGGGGGTGACTGCGGGCGCGCGCGCATGCAGGATGCGCACGTCTTCGAGCGTCAGATAGGGGTGCCAACCGCGCCAGACGGCGTCGATACGGCCGATCGAGACGGGTAAACCGAGCGCGCGCGACGCGGCCGCCTCGATTTGAGGGCGGTAATCCGACACACGGGGGAGGATCACGTACCGGGTCGCCAGCACGACGGCACCGAGTCCGAAATACACGACCACGATGAGCGCCAGCAGCCATTCCAGGCCCAGGCGCATGCCACGCGGCAGTGACGAGAACCAGGACCGGGTCGCAGTGGGCGAGGCAGGCGGCTTACGGTCGGTCATGCTGCTCGTCTACGAGGGAATGTGGTAGTTTCTGTGGCAAAGACTGTAACACAAGCCCATGGCCGTTCGACGGGCGGACCGTCGCACAAAGAGACAGGTATTCCGCCGTTTAATTTCACGCGGGTAAGCCGGCGAAAGCTCGCGTAAGTGCGTGAAAGTTCACCGCGCGGTATCCACAAGGTGCTGCCAAGCGTGTCGGACGCCCCGCGTCGCGCGCGTTCCGATACGTGCTCACCTGCCTGCGAAGCCTTGCAGTGCAAGGCTCGCCGTCCGGCTGGGGGTGTGTTTCTGTCTTGCCGACAGACATCGTGTGTCTCCATTCTCATTGCTGACCGGAACCCCGCCAGTGAGTTCACCCGAAATTCAGACTGACATCCAGACTTACTCCCGCTATGCCGCACGCATGCTGGCGAGCCGCCCCGCGCTGGCCGAAGCGTTGCCTGCGCTGAGTGAGCATCCCGTCGACGCGCGCTGGCTGGCGCGGCGTTTCGAAGCCATTGCGGGCGTGACGCTCACGCCGCCCGACCAGCCGTCGGGCGTGAGCGGCATCGACGAAGCCGGGTTGACGCGGGCGCTGCGCGTGTTGCGCGTCGAGGCCTTGTGCGCCGTGATGCAGCGCGATCTCGACGGGCGTGCCGAGTTGGCCGAAGTGACCGGCGCCATGACCGCGCTGGCCGAATTTGCCGTGCAGGCGGGCATTGCTGTGTTGTCGCGCGAGTTGGAGGCCATCCACGGCGTGCCACGCAATACCGAGGGCGAGCGCCAGACGCTGGGCGTCGTCGGCATGGGCAAGCTGGGCGGGCGCGAGTTGAACGTGTCGTCCGACATCGACCTGATCTTCCTTTATGAGGACGACGGCGACACCACGGCGCCCGATGGTGGCACCACCACCGGGTTGCGGCTGCTGTCCAATCATGAGTTCTTCACCAAGCTCGGCCGCAAGCTGATCGGGCTGATTTCGGAACTGACGCCGGACGGCTACGTGTTCCGGGTAGATATGCGGTTGCGTCCGAACGGCGATTCGGGCCCGCTCGTGTGCAGTCTGCCGATGCTCGAAGAGTATTTCTACGTGCAGGGCCGCGAGTGGGAGCGCTATGCGTGGATCAAGGGCCGTCTCGTGTCCGAGGTGGCGAGTGAGCCGGGCAAGCGAATCGAGCGGCTGCTGTCGGCGTTGGTGCAGCCCTTCGTATTCCGTCGCTATCTCGATTACGGCGTGATCGGTGCCATTCGTGCGTTGCACGAACAGATTCGCCACGAAGCCGAGCGCCGCGCGCGCGCCAAGCCGGCGCGTATCAACGACATCAAGCTGGGGCGCGGCGGCATTCGCGAAGTCGAGTTCTCGGCGCAGGTCTTCCAGTTGATTCGCGGCGGGCAGGAGCCGGAGTTGCGGGTGCGCCCGACGCTGGCGGTGCTGGGCGTTGCCGCCCGGCGTGGCTGGCTGGCGCAGAGTGTGGCCGATGCGCTGGCGAACGCGTATCTGTTCCTGAGAAAGCTCGAGCACCGTATTCAATATCTCGACGACGCGCAGACCCACATTCTGCCCACGTCCGGAGACGACCGTCTCGCGGTGGCGAGGGCGATGGGGTTTCCTGACGAAACGGCCTTCATGACCGTGCTTGACGAGCATCGCGAGTTTGTCGCGGCACAGTTCGACGAGATTTTTGCCGACAAGGCCGGCGCGAATGGCCAGAAGGGCGGTTCGTCGGGTGAGGGTGATTGTGAGTGTCCGCCCGAGTTGTGGAGCGAGTGTCTGGCCGATGAAGCGCAGACCGGCGACTTGGGCAACCAACTGACAAAGCTGGGCTTTAGCGATGCCGAGGGCGCGCTGGATCGCTTGCGCGCCGTGTGGACATCGTCGCGATATAAGGCGCTGAACGAGACCAGCCGGCGGCGCTTCGATCAACTGGTGCAGCGTGCCGTCGAGGGCGCCTCGGGCACGAAAGAGGCCGATGCCGTGTTGGGGCGGATGCTGGACCTGCTCTCGACCATCAGCCGCCGCAGTTCCTATCTGGCGTTGCTGACCGAGTATCCGCGGGCGCTTGAGCGGGTGGTCAAGGTGTTGGCGGGGTCGCGGTGGGCGGCGGGTTATCTCATCAGCCATCCGCAGTTGCTGGACGAATTGCTCGATGACGAGGCACTCGCGGCACCGTTCGACTGGCCGTCATTCAAGACGCAGTTGTTGCTGAGCCTGAATGCGTCGGGCGCCGTGGGCAACGTCGAAGTGCAGATGGATATTTTGCGGCGTGCGCATCATGCCGAAGTGTTCCGCATTCTGTTGCTCGACTTGCAGGGCACTTTGTCGGTGGAGGCGATTGGCGACCGGTTGTCCGAGTTGGCCGATGTGATTGTCGACGTGACGATTGCGACTGTTTGGCCGCACGTGGCGACGCGTCACCGCGAGGTACCACGCTTCTCCGTGATTGCGTACGGCAAGTTGGGCGGCAAGGAATTGGGCTACGCGTCCGATCTCGACCTGATCTTCTTATATGACGATGACGACGATCGCGCACCCGATGCGTATGCGGCATTGGCGCGTCGCTTCGTGACGTGGCTGACCACGCACACTGGCGCGGGCATGTTGTTCGACGTGGATTTGCGGCTGCGACCCAATGGGTTGTCGGGGTTATTGGTGACCAACATCGAGAGTTTCCGCCAGTATCAGTTCAGAGAGGGGAATGCGAATACTGCGTGGGTTTGGGAGCATCAGGCGCTGACGCGGGCGAGGTTCTGTGCGGGCGACGACGCGATTGGCGCGACGTTCGAGGATATTCGCAAGCAGGTATTGGCGACACCGCGCGAGGCGTTGCCGTTGGCGCAAGAGATTGTGGCGATGCGTCGCAAGGTGTTGGAGGGGCATCCGAACCCGACGCAGTTATTCGATTTGAAGCACGACCGTGGCGGCATGGTGGACATCGAGTTCACTGTGCAGTACTTAGTCTTGTTGCACTCCGGCGCCCATCCCGCGTTGTTGCGTAACGCGGGCAACATTGCGTTGTTGCGAGAGGCGGCCCAGTTGGGGTTGATCGATGCCAAGTTGGCGGATGATGCCGCGGCGGCTTACCGGACGTACCGAAAGCGCCAGCACAAACTGCGGCTGGACGGGGTGGAGGCGGCGAGAGTCCCGGCGGCCGACATTGAGACTGAGCGTGGTGCGGTGATGGCGTTGTGGGATTCCGTGTTCGCCGATGCCGGGCCGGTTTGAGATGTAGTGGGGCGGATGCGGGGACGGATCGGGGCCCCTTCCCGAGGCGAGTTGAACTTGTCTGAGCAGCGGGAAGGGGCCCCGGTCCGTTCTTGGGGGGAGGTGTTTGGGATGCGAAGGGCGCGTTAGGATTAAAGCGAGAACTAAAGCGAAAACTAAAGCGCCAACATTTCCCGGGCGTGCTTGCGAGTCGTCGCAGTGATTTCAACGCCACCGAGCATGCGAGCGATTTCCTCGACGCGTTCCGTGCGATTGAGCGGTTCGATTTCGCTCATGGTGGTATCGCCGTCGCTGCGTTTCTTCACGCGCAGGTGTTGATGGCCGAGCGCGGCGACTTGGGGCAGGTGGGTGACGCAGAGCACTTGGCGGCCTTGACCGAGTTCGCGCAGGAGGCGCCCGACCACTTCAGCGACCGCGCCGCCGATGCCCGAATCCACTTCATCGAAGATCAGTGTCGGCGTGAGGCTTGCGCTGCTGGCGATGACTTGCAGCGCGAGGCTGATACGCGCGAGTTCACCGCCTGAAGCAACTTTCGCGAGTGGGCGCGTCGGCACACCGGGGTGACCGGCCACGAGAAACTCCACCGTCTCCAGCCCGAACGATTGCGGTTCGGCGGCCGGGGTGATGGCCACTTCAAAGCGTCCACCGGGCATCGACAGGTCCTGCATCGCGCGGGTGACTTCGCGCGACAGCGAGGCGGCCGCTTTCGCGCGCGCTTTCGACAGCGCTTTGGCGAGTTCCAGATAAGCCGCGTGCGCCGCGTCGGTCGCGGCCTGCATCGCCGCCGTGTCTTGCGACGCCGTCAGTTCTTCCAGTTGCGCCCGTCGCTCTGCATGTTCGGCGGGCAAATTTTCAGGCGCCACGCGGAACTTGCGCGCGGCCGAATGCAGCGCGTCGAGACGTTGCTCCACGACAGCCAGTCGTTCCGGATCGAGATCGATGCGTTGCGCGTAATGAGAAAGCGAATGCACCGCTTCGCGCAGTTGAATCTCGGCGGGTTCCAGTGCGGCGAGCGCGTCGGCGAGCCCCGTGTCGATTTCTGCCAGTTCGCGAATCTGATGCACCACATGCCCGAGCGACGGCACGATCGCCCCGTCAGCTTCGGCCAGCACATCGAGCGCGCTCTGCACGCCGTTGATCAGACTGGCGGCGTGAGAGAGGCGGCGATGCTCCGCGTTCACCTCATCCCATTCCCCTTCCTGCGGGCCAAGCTTGTCCAGTTCTGCCGTCTGCCATTCCAGACGTTCGCGCTCCAGTTGCAGTTCGCGGTCGCGGCCCTGCGCTTCTTCACAGCGCTTGACCAGACGCCGCCATTCCTTGTGTGCCGCTGCTGTCTCCGCCGCGAGCCCCGTAGCGCCGGCGTGCGAATCCAGCAGGCGGCGCTGCGCGTCGGGGCGGAGCAACTGCTGGTGTGCGTGCTGGCCGTGAATATCCACCAGCATCTCGCCGAGTTCGCGCAATTGCGTGAGCGTCGCGGGCGTGCCGTTGATGAACGCGCGCGAACGCCCGGTCGTATCCAGCACGCGGCGCAACAGCACGCCGCCGTGTTCTTCCAGCGTGAGTGCCTGTGCTTGCAGCCAGTCTTCCAGATCGGGGCGCGCCTCGGCATCCGCTGCAAATTCTGCCGTGATGTCCGCACGCGTCTGACCCGTGCGCACCATGCTGGCGTCGCCTCGTTCGCCCATGGCCAGTGCGAGCGCATCGATCAGAATCGACTTGCCTGCACCGGTCTCGCCGGAGAACACCGTAAAACCGGCGGAGAATTCCAGATCGAGACGATCGACGATCACAAAATCGCGAATCGAGAGACTGCGTAGCATGGGGTATCGGGTGCCTGACGTTCGGACACCGGCCCGGCGGGCCAGCGGGAAGCGTCAATGATAAGGGGACTTTGCGACGAACGGGAGGGCCAGTGTTGGCAAGGGCGTGCGCTCCCCGTGCGCAAAAACACACGCCACCGGGTGAGGTGGCGTGTGGGCAGAATCAGTTTTGCGGCGCGTCTTCGTCCGAGATATGTTCGTTCCAGTGCAGCTTGCGGCGCAGCGTGGCGTAGTAGTTGTAGCCCACCGGATGCAGGAACGTCACCTGATGCTCCGAGCGGCTCACCAGAATCTTGTCGCCCTGACGGAGTTCCGCAAACGACTGCATGTCGAAGTTCGCGCCGACTTCGCGGCCGCCCGTGATCGTGATCACGATGTCGCTGGAGTCGGGCAGCACGATCGGACGGTTCGACAACGCGTGCGGGGCAATCGGCACCAGCACCACCCCGCCGAGACGCGGGTGAAGGATCGGGCCGGACGCCGACAACGCGTAAGCCGTCGAACCGGTCGGCGTGGCGACGATCAGGCCGTCCGAGCGCTGCTTGTACATGAAGCGCCCGTCCACATCCACGCGCAGTTCCACCATGCCCGAGATGCCCGAGCGGTTCACCACCACGTCGTTGAACGCGAGCGTCTCGAAAAGCGTCTGCCCGTCGCGGTCGATGCGTGCGGCCAGCAGTGTGCGCTGCTCCGCTTCGAAATGACCTTCGAGCATCGCCGGCACCACCTGACGCATGTCGTCGAGCGGAATATCCGTGATGAAACCCACGCGCCCGTGGTTCACGCCGATCAGCGGCACCCCCGACGCGGCCAGTTGGCGGCCGACGCCGAGCATCGTCCCGTCGCCACCCACGACGACGGCGACATCGGTCTGCGTGCCGATCTCCTGAATATCGAGCGTGCCGTACGGGTCGGCGCCGGCGCCGATGTTATGCGCCGTATCGCGCTCGAAGACGACGTGATGCCCGCGCTGGGCAATGCATGCCGCGAGCGTGAGCAATGGTTCGGCAACGCCGTCGGCATGGTACTTCCCGACGAGCGCTACGGTCTTGAAAGGGCTCCCTGTTTTCATGCCGCCATTACACCATAAGTCGATGACAGCAACCATCGCGTATGCCGCGCAAAGTCAGGCTGTGCCATTGTGCCGACACGCCCGCGCGCCAAACGCCGCGTGCGTACGTTTCGCGTTACAATTTTTGCCATGCTAGATCAACGTGCGCAGACTCTCCTCAAAACCCTGATCGAACGGTACATCGCCGATGGCCAACCGGTCGGTTCGCGCACGCTTTCCCGTTATTCAGGCCTCGATCTCTCTCCGGCGACCATCCGCAACGTGATGGCCGACCTTGAGGCGCTGGGCTTTGTGGCCAGCCCCCATACGTCTGCCGGTCGAATCCCCACGCCGCGCGCCTATCGCCTCTTCGTCGACACCATGCTCTCCGTGAGCCCGCTCGAAGACGCCGTGCATCGCCTTGCGTCGCAGGTGCAAAATCGCCTGCAACCGGCCGGACCGCAGCAACTGGTGGCGTCTGCCGCGCAGGTGCTGTCCAACCTGTCGCAATTCGCCGGCGTGGTGCTGACCCCGCGGCGCAGTCAGGTTTTCCGCCAGATCGAATTCCTGCGCTTGTCCGAAAAACGCGTGCTGCTCATCATCGTCACCCCCGACGGCGACGTGCAAAACCGCATCATCCTCACTGAAAAAGACTACTCGCCCGCCCAACTGGTCGAAGCCGGCAACTATCTGAACGCCCATTTCGGCGGTCACAGCTTCGACGATGTGCGCGCTTACTTGCGTGGCGAGCTCGATGCACTGCGATCCGACATGAGCGCGCTGATGCAGGCGGCGGTCGATGCCGGCAGCGATGCCATGGCCGACACCACGCGCGAAGAGAGCGTGCTGATCTCCGGCGAGCGCAACCTGCTCGGTGTCGAAGACCTGTCGTCCAGCATGGAACGGTTGCGCAAGCTGTTCGACGTGTTCGAGTCGAAGACTGGCCTGCTGCAACTGCTCGACGTGTCGAGCCGGGCGCAGGGCGTGCAGATCTTCATCGGCGGCGAGTCGAGTCTGGTGCCCATCGAAGAGATGACCGTCGTCACCGCGCCGTACGAAGTGGACGGCGAGGTGGTCGGTACGCTGGGCGTGATCGGCCCGACGCGCATGGCCTACGAGCGCGTGATTCCGATCGTCGATATCACGGCCAAGCTGCTTTCCAACGCGCTCAGCCAGCATTGAGCTGGGTGCGGGCGCACGCGAGATCCGCCAGATTCACCGGATTCACCGGATTTGCCCGCATTTCCGTGCCTCCCCGCCGCCTTCGCGTTACAAACCCGTAGCATTCATTTACACGCTGTCACAAGCGGCAGGCTTACGCTCAAGGTGTCACTTACGGCGGGGTGAAAGGGCTGGTTGACTCGCCGAAGGATTCGGACAGAACAACAAGGCGGCACGCAGCACACGCGACGCATGCGGGTCCGCCGGAAGGGCCGGGAGTCGGTATGAAACCCCTGAATTCATGGCGGACCGTGGTTCGCTTAGTTGGCGCCGGGCTGATGTTCGGCGCCATCGGTGCGCTGGTGGCGCCCGCGCTGGCACAAGCCCAGAGCGCCGACCCGCCCGGACGCGTGGCGCGGCTCGGCGAGTTCGACGGCACCGTGACCTACGCGCCCGCCGGTACCACCGACTGGCGTTATGCCGACCGCAATCGCCCGCTCACCACCGGTGACGCCGTCTGGGTCGACCGCAACAGCCGCGCCGAGATGCATGTGGGCGGCACGGCAGTGCGCATCGGCGCCTCCACCAGTGTCACGCTGTCGGCCGTGACGGACCAGAATGTGCAACTGAACGTAACGCAAGGCACTGTCGGCTTGCGTCTGCGCAGCTACGATCCCAACCAACCTTACGAAATCGATACGCCCAATCTCGCCTTCGTGCCGCAGCAGGCCGGCGAGTACCGCATCGACGTCGATCCGAATGGCGTGACGACGGTCAGCGTGTGGCAAGGCGCGGGCACCGTGTACGGACAGGGCGCCTCGGTGCCGCTGCGTCAGGGGCAGCGTGTCGCCTTCACCGGCCAGAACCTTGTGCAGCAACCGACCGGGCCGCTGGCCGCCGACACGTTCGATCAATGGGTGCGTGAGCGCGATGCCCGCGAAGACGCCTCGGTGTCCGCCCGCTATGTGCCGCGCGACATGACCGGGTTCGAAAGCCTCGACGATTACGGCTCGTGGCAAGGCACGCCGACCTACGGCGCCGTGTGGGTGCCGTCGAGCGTGCCGTCCGGCTGGGCGCCGTATCGCACGGGGCACTGGGTCTGGGTCGATCCGTGGGGCTGGACGTGGGTGGACGAAGCGCCGTGGGGCTTCGCGCCTTATCACTATGGCCGCTGGGCGTACGTCGATACGCGCTGGTGCTGGGTGCCGGGGCCGGTGGCGGTGCGTCCGGTGTACGCGCCGGCACTCGTCGGCTGGGTCGGCGGCAGCAGCGGCGGCAATCAATGGGGCGTGGCGTTTGCCGCAGGCGGCGTCGGGCTGGCATGGTTCGCACTTGGACCGCACGACCCGTATCGCCCGGCGTATCACGCCAGTTCGTCGTACGTCACCAACATCAATCGTTCGACGGTGATCAGCACGACCAACATCAACAACATCAATAACGTCCACAACGTTACGAACATCAACAACATCTACGTGAACCGCAACGTGCGCGGTGCCGTGTCGACCATGCCCGCGCAAGCCTTCGTACAGGGCCGCCCGGTCGGCGCGCCGACGGCACTGGCCGCGCCGCGTGCCGGTCAGAACTGGCGCGTGGGCAACACGCCGGGTGTGGCGCCGGTGCAGCAGAGTCTGGTGGGCAACAGCCGTCCGGCCGCAGGGGTGCCGCCGATGGCCGCGTTCAACCGCCCGGTGCTGGCGACACGTGCGCCTGTGGTGCGTCCGGTGGCGTCGCGTGAGCTGACGAGCAACCTGCATGCCGTGCCGAATGCCGGCGGCACGCCGCTGGCGTTCACACCGAACAACCGTCCGGGCGCTGCCGCACCGCAAGCGCATGTTCAGCCGCGCGTGACCGTGGTCGGGACGCGTGGGCCAGTGGGCGCTCCGATCGGGCAGAACGGGCCGAATGGTTCGAATGGCCCGAATGGTCCGAACGGTGCGCAACCCGCGCTGAACCATATCGGTGCGCTGCCTGCCACTGGCGCCGTGCCAGCGATGCATGGCGCACCGGGTGTGCCGGGGCAGCCCGGGGTACCGGGTGTACCGGGTGTACCGGGCGTACCGGGTGTCCCCGGTCAGCCGGGCGTGCCGAACCGGGCAGGTGAACCGGGGGTGCCGCATCCGCCCGGCGTGCCGGGTCAGATGGGGCAGCCGGGCCGTCTGGAACAGCCGACGGTTCGCGGCGAAGTGAATGGTCAACCGGGTCAGCCGGGGCAGCGCGGACAGCAGGCCGTACCGGGCCAACTGGGCCAGCCGGGGCAGCCGGTTCAATCGGGGCAGCCGGGCCAGCCGGGACATGACGCGGCGCAGCGCGACATGCAGATGCACCGCCAGAATCCGGCCTCACCGACCGCGCCGACAGCACCGGCAGCCCAGCCGCAGCGTCCGGAACCCAACGACGCCGAGGCGGCGCGACGCCCGCAGCAGTATCAGTCGCGTCCGCAGGCCCAGCGTCCGGAACCGCAGCCGTTCCAGCAACCGGCGCAGCCGCAGCCTCGCGTGCAGCCGCAGGCGCCGCAAGCACCGCAGGAGCACGTGCAGCCGCAACCGCGTCCGCAACCGCAGTCGCAGCCGCAGGAGCACCCGCAGGCCGCCCCGCGTCCGCAGCCTCAGGAACGTCCGCAACCGCAAGAGCGCCCGCAACCTCAGGAACGTCCGCAACCGGCACCGCGTCCGCAGCCGCAGGAACACTCGCAGCCGCGACCGGCCCCGAAGGAAAACAAACCCGAGGCGCACGCGCCGGCGCATGAAGGCCAGCACCCGTCGGCCGAACATCGTCCGGTCCACGAAGACGACCATCAGCACGGCTGATCGGACGCACACCCAGCCGCCGCCCCGCATGAACTGGGGCAACCGGGGTAACCGGGGTGGTGGCTGGCGCTGATTGCCGCGCCGGATTTCGTCCCAGTTTGCGGTAAAGTACGCCTCATGCGCTTCGATCCCGAACCTATTTCGCATGGCCAGTCCGGCAAGACCGCCGTTCTGCTGATCAACCTCGGCACCCCCGACGAGCCGCGTCCGGCGGCCGTGCGCCGATACCTGCGCGAGTTTTTGTCCGACCCGCGCGTGGTGGAAATTCCCCCGCTCATCTGGCAGCCGCTGCTGCGTCTCGTGATCCTGCCGTTCCGCTCGCGCCAGTCGGCGCAGAAGTACGCCACGGTCTGGACGCGCGAGGGCTCGCCGCTCAAGGTCAACACCGAGCACCAGACCACCGCGCTGCGTAACCTGCTGCACGCAAACGACTACGACGTGGTCGTCGACTACGCCATGCGGTACGGCAATCCGTCGATTCCCGACCGTATTCGCGCGCTGCGTCAGAGCGGCGTCGAGCGCATTCTGCTGCTGCCGCTGTATCCGCAGTATTCGAGCAGCACGACGGCCACGGCTACCGACGCGGTGTATCGCGTGCTGGCCCGTCTGCGCAACCAGCCCGACGTGCGCACGGTGCGCGACTATCACGACCATCCTGCCTATATCGAGGCACTGCGCCAGCAAGTGGAAGGCTACTGGCAGCAGCACGGCCGCCCCGACTTCGCCGCCGGCGAGCGCCTGCTGCTGAGTTTTCACGGTGTGCCGCGCCGCACGCTCGATCTGGGCGATCCGTACCACGATCAGTGTGTGAAAACCGCACGCCTGCTGGCCGCGGCGCTCGGCCTCGACGAGACGACCTGCCGTCTCACGTTCCAGTCGCGCTTCGGCAAAGCCGAATGGCTTCAGCCGTACACGGCGCCGACGCTCGAAGAACTGGGCCGTGGCGGCACGCCGCGCGTGGACGTGTTCTGCCCGGGCTTCACGTCCGACTGTCTCGAAACGCTCGAAGAAATCAATATGGAAGGCCGCCACATTTACGAGGCGGCGGGTGGCAAGGCATTCCACTTCATTCCCTGCCTGAACGGCGCGAGCGCATGGATTACGGCGCTGGGCGAGATCGCCGCGCGCAATCTGCAAGGCTGGCCGGTGCTGTCTCCTGAAGGTCAGGCGGACGCCGCCGTTGCCGCAGCGGCATCCACGCGGGCCCGTCAGGTCGCGGCCGTGGCGGCGTTCGACGAAGCGAATGCGGCGGCCAACCCCGGAGCGCGCGCATGACGGTGAAGGTCGACGATTCTGCCCACGCCGCCACGCGTATCGACAAATGGCTGTGGGCGGCACGCTTCTTCAAGACCCGTTCGCTCGCCACACAGGCGGTGGATCGCGGTCGCGTGCTGTGCAACGAAGTGCGCGTGAAACCGGCGCGCGACGTGCGTCCCGGCGACATCCTGTCGGTCGATAACGGCAGCACGCGCTGGGAAGTCCGCGTCAAGGCGATTGCCGAGGTGCGCGGCTCCGCGCCCATCGCCCAGTCGCTCTACGAGGAAACCGAAGCCAGTATTCGTGCGCGAGCCGAGGAAAGTGAGCGCCGGCAACTGTTTCAGGAGCCGGCGGCGCAGATGCACGGCCGCCCGACCAAGCGTGACCGCCGCCGCATCGGCGGGCTGGGCGACTAGTTCGTTTCCCTGTTTTCAATGCCCGAATGAACGCCGCCGCCGGCAAAATGCGCGGCGGCGGACGAGAGGGAGCGGAAATGAACCAGGGCAGTCGGGAAAACGGTAAGACGGTGAGACAGGCAAGTCCGGAAAATCGACGGCTAACGGGGCGTCCAGCGGGGTCCGGTCAGACTGGGATCAGCGCGTAGGTAACCCGTTCGAAGACTGGTGGGCTGGCACGCCCGGCATGTCGACATAATGGTTCAGCACCGCGCGCACGCCACCATATTCGGTGTCGCGCCGGGTGACTGCACCGGACAGGCAGATCGTAATCGTTACCATCGTCACCAACGCAAGGATGAAGACGACAGCCAGTGGCAGCTTCATGATGCGCTCCTAACGCTACATAACGCTCAACGGGACGGGGGGTGTCCGGCGAGCGGCCGGGTCCAGAAATCGGCACAACTCCTGACTGGACCGTAATTCATGTTAGGTCGCAGCAACGGCCGATACAATAGAGGACTCGTAACGCGTGTAACCGGATATTTTTCGGCACGCCGCGCGCACCGACACGGGGCACAGAATGCCCACCCACTCTTGAAATCGGTGTGAACGCCCCTACTATCCAAAGGGATTTGAACCGGTGGCGCATCGTCGTGGTGCGCTGCAAGAACCTTTTGACGACTCATTCTCATGACTGAACAGCAAAACACTCCCGACCAGCCGATTCCGTCCCAGGCCGACGCGGCCCCGACCGACGCTGCGGGCGCGACCGACGCGCTGCCCTCGGTCGAGGCGCTGCTGCTTGCCGCACAGGCCGAAGCGGCCGACCTCCGCGACCAGCTCCTGCGGGCGCGCGCCGAGACCGAGAACATCCGCCGCCGGTCGCAGGAAGACGTGACCAAGGCCCACAAATTTGCCGTGGAATCCTTCGCCGAGAACCTCCTGCCGGTGATCGACAGTCTGGAAGCCGCCGCCGCCGACACGAGCGGCGACGTGACCAAGCTGCAAGAAGGCGTGCAACTGACGCTGCGCCAGTTGCTGGCGGCGCTGGAGCGCGGCCGGGTCAGCGTGATCGACCCGGCAGGCGCCAAGTTCGACCCGCATCAGCATCAGGCCATCTCGATGGTGCCGGCCGATCAGGAGCCGAACACCGTCGTGCAAGTGCTTCAGAAGGGTTACCTGATTTCCGAGCGCGTGCTGCGCCCGGCGCTGGTGACCGTCGCCGCCGCCAAGTAAGGCGGGCGGTGAGCAGCCAGCATCAAGTAGGACTGCAATAAGCCGGAAATCTGCTCAAAAAACGAGCAGCACCGGCAGGAAGGCATCCAGAACGACCGAGCTTGTCATGACATCATGGCAAGCTTTGGTTTTTTCAGGATGGGCGGCACGGCGCGGGCATGGCAACACGGTGCCCGTAGACGATCAGCGGATCAGCAGCAAATTCGGCAACAACGACATCATGGCAAGCGATCTTACGGGCATGCGCGGCGTAGACGGCACGGCTTTCGAGGCATTCTCGATGCGCGAGCTGACGGCGGCGACGTTCGACGAGGGCTTGCTGGCGGCGGGCGACGGACTCGCCGTGGTGTTTTTCTGGGGCGTCGACTGCTTTAACTGCGAAGTCGCCAAGAAAACCATGCTGTCGCAGCGTGAGGCCATCGAAGCGCTGGATTTGCGCTGGTTTCACGCCAATGTGTATGCCGATATGGCGCTGGGCCGGCGTTTCGCGCTGCACGGGGTGCCGACGTTTTTCTTCTTCCATCACGGTAAGAAACTGGGCCGGGCGACCGGCTGGCAGGGCTTGCCCCAGTTCCGGCTGGCGGTAGCCGCCGCCCGCGAGAAGATCGCGGCGGCCGGGGGCAAAACCGGACCGCAAGAAGGGTCTTGAAAAGCACCGCGCGGCACCCATATGTCGTGCAGATCAATGAATTGAACGGGCCACAGGCCTGACGGAAAGACGCAAAGGACGCTAGGAGAAATTTTATGGGCAAGATTATCGGTATCGACTTGGGCACCACGAACTCGTGCGTGGCCGTGATGGAAGGCAATCAGGTCAAGATCATTGAAAACGCGGAAGGTGCTCGCACCACGCCGTCGATCATCGCTTATGTCGAAGACGGCGAGATTCTGGTCGGCGCGCCGGCCAAGCGTCAGGCAGTGACCAACCCGCGTAACACGCTGTACGCGGTGAAGCGCCTGATTGGCCGCCGTTTCGAAGAAAAAGAAGTGCAGAAGGACATCGGCCTGATGCCCTACAAGATCGTCAAGGCCGACAACGGCGACGCATGGGTGGAAGCGCGCGACCAGAAACTGGCCCCGCCGCAGGTTTCCGCCGAAGTGCTGCGCAAGATGAAGAAGACCGCCGAAGACTATCTGGGCGAGCCGGTCACGGAAGCCGTGATCACGGTGCCGGCATACTTCAACGACAGCCAGCGCCAAGCTACCAAGGACGCAGGCCGCATCGCCGGTCTGGAAGTCAAGCGCATCATCAACGAGCCGACCGCCGCCGCACTGGCTTTCGGTCTGGACAAGAAAGAAGGCGGCGACCGCAAGATTGCCGTGTATGACCTGGGTGGCGGCACGTTCGACATCTCGATCATCGAAATTGCCGATGTGGACGGCGAGCACCAGTTCGAAGTGCTGTCGACCAACGGCGACACGTTCCTGGGCGGCGAAGACTTCGACCAACGCATCATCGACTACATCATCGGCGAGTTCAAGAAAGAACAAGGCGTCGATCTGTCGAAGGACGTGCTGGCGCTGCAACGCCTGAAGGAAGCCGCTGAAAAGGCCAAGATCGAACTGTCGTCGGCCCAGCAGACCGAAATCAACCTGCCGTACATCACGGCTGACGCCTCGGGTCCGAAGCACTTGAACCTGAAGATCACGCGCGCCAAACTCGAAGCGCTGGTCGAAGAGCTGATCGAACGCACGATCGAGCCTTGCCGTCTGGCCATCAAGGATGCCGGCGTGAAGGTGAGCGACATCGACGACGTGATTCTGGTCGGTGGTATGACCCGTATGCCGAAGGTGCAGGACAAGGTGAAGGAGTTCTTCGGCAAGGAACCGCGTAAGGACGTGAACCCGGACGAAGCCGTGGCCGCAGGTGCCTCGATTCAAGGTTCGGTGCTCTCGGGCGATCGCAAGGACGTGCTGCTGCTCGACGTGACCCCGCTGTCGCTGGGTATCGAAACGCTGGGCGGCGTGATGACCAAGATGATCACGAAGAACACCACGATCCCGACGAAGCACTCGCAAGTGTTCTCGACGGCTGACGACAATCAGCCGGCCGTGACGATCAAGGTGTATCAGGGTGAGCGCGAGATGGCCGCCGGCAACAAGTCGCTGGGCGAGTTCAACCTCGAAGGCATTCCGCCGGCCGCCCGTGGCACGCCGCAGATCGAAGTGACCTTCGACATCGACGCCAACGGTATTTTGCACGTGGGCGCCAAGGACAAGGCCACCGGCAAGGAAAACAAGATCGTCATCAAGGCGAACTCGGGTCTGTCGGACGCCGAGATCGAGAAGATGGTCAAGGACGCCGAGCTGAACGCCGAAGAAGACAAGAAGGCCCGCGAACTGGCGGACTCCCGTAACCAAGGCGACGCGCTGGTGCACAGCACCCGCAAGGCGCTGACCGAGTACGGCGACAAGATCGAGGCTTCGGAAAAAGAAGCGATCGAATCGGCCATCACGGCACTCGAAGGCGCACTGCGCAGCTCGGACAAGGCAGATATCGATGCCAAGGTCGAAGCGCTGGGTACTGCGAGCCAGAAGCTCGGCGAAAAGATGTACGCCGACATGCAGGCTCAGGCAGGCGCCGCAGGTGCTGCCGGTGCCGAGCAAGGCAAGCCGCATGACGACAACGTGGTTGACGCCGAAGTGAAGGAAGTCAACGACAAGAAGTAAAGCGTGCATGGCGCGCGGCACAGGCAGGAGTCTGCCGGTGTCGTGCGTATGGGCCGGGTATCGAAGTTCTCCGTACGGAGAATCTCGACCCGGCTTTTTGCCTGATGGCGACATGCGCCAACATTGGAAAGAGTTATGGCCAAACGTGATTACTACGAAGTCCTTGGCGTCGCCAAGAACGCCGACGGCGACGAAATCAAGAAGGCATATCGCAAGCTGGCGATGAAGTACCATCCGGACCGCAATCCGGACAGCAAGGACGCCGAAGAGAAGTTCAAGGAAGTCAAAGAGGCCTACGAGATGCTCTCCGAGCCGGAGAAGCGCGCAGCGTACGACCAGTACGGTCACGCAGGCGTCGACCCGAACATGGGCGGCTTCGGCGGTGCGGGCGGTCAGGGCTACGGTGGCTTTGCCGATGCGTTCGGCGACATCTTCGGCGATATCTTCGGTCAGGGCGGCCCCGGTGGCGGCCGTGGCGGTGGCCGCGGCGGTCCGCAGGTGTATCGCGGTGCCGACCTGCGCTACAACATGGAAATTACGCTGGAGCAGGCTGCCAACGGTTTCGACACGCAGATTCGCGTGCCGAGCTGGGAAGAGTGCGAAGTCTGCCACGGCAACGGCGCCAAGCCGGGCACCAAGCCCGAAACCTGCCCGACCTGTAACGGCTCGGGTTCGGTGCGCATGTCGCAAGGTTTCTTCAGCATTCAGCAGACCTGCCCGAAGTGCCACGGCACGGGCTCGTACATTCCTGAGCCCTGCACCAACTGCCACGGCTCGGGCAAGCTCAAGAAGACCAAGACGCTGGAAATCAAGATTCCGGCGGGTATCGAAGACGGTATGCGCATTCGCTCATCGGGCAACGGTGAGCCGGGTGTGAACGGCGGTCCTGCGGGCGACCTGTATGTGGAAATCCACATCAAGGCGCACAACGTGTTCGAGCGCGACGGCGACGATCTGCACTGCCAGATGCCGATTTCGTACGCGACGGCAGCACTGGGCGGCGACATCGACGCCCCGACGCTGCACGGCAAGGCCACCTTCGAAGTGCCCGAAGGCACGCAGACGGGCAAGACGTTCCGCCTGCGCGGCAAGGGTATCAAGGGGCTGCGCGCGAGCTATCCGGGCGATCTGTACGTGCATGTGCAGGTGGAAACGCCGGTCAAGCTCGACGACAAGCAGAAGCAGATGCTGCGCGACTTCGACGCGTCGCTCAAGGAAGGCGGCGCGCGTCACAGCCCGCAGACCAAGGGCTGGTTCGACCGTGTGAAGCAGTTCTTCGAGTAATTTCATGTCTACTGAAGCGCCCTTGGCCGCGTTCGCACTGTTGGACGACAGTGCAGACCCGGCCGGCGGGGCGCGTCTGTATACCGGGCTCGTACGCGAGGTAACTTGCGACGAGCCCGGTGTGCTTTCCGACGCGCTACGCGAGATTGAAGACGCCACGCGTCACGGCCTGCACGCCGTGCTGCTGGCCGATTACGAATTTGGCGTGCGTCTGGCCGGTGTGCATACCGTGGCAACACGCCGTGCCCCCGGACAATTCCGCGCGCTGCTGTTCCGTGAATTGCAGAAGCTCGATGCCGAGCAGACACAAGCTTGGCTCGCGGCGCAAGAGGGCGCGCCAGATGCCGGCGTCATCGGTCCTGCCGGTGTCGCCGCGCTACAGCGCGACGTCAGCGAGCCCGCCTTCGACGACGCCATCGCACGCATTCACGACTGGCTCTCGCAGGGCGAGTGCTACCAGATCAACTACACGTATCGCCTGAATTTCGATGCCTTCGGCTCGCCGGTCGCGTTGTATCGCCGTCTGCGTGCGCGTCAGCCGGTGCCGTACGGTGCACTGGTGGTGCTGCCCGGTGCGCGCAATGTGGCGGGCCGGGCAATTCTTTCGCTGTCGCCCGAGTTGTTCCTGCGCCATTCGCGCAGGCAACTCGAAGCCAAGCCGATGAAGGGCACGGCGCCCGCCTCGGGCGATGTCGCGAGAGATACCGAACTCAGTGCAGCGTTGGCCGCCGACGAGAAGAACCGCGCCGAGAATCTGATGATCGTGGACTTGCTACGCAACGATCTCGGCCGCATCGCCGTGCCCGGCACGGTCAAGGTGCCGAAGCTGTTCGAAGTCACGCGTTTCGCCAGCGTGTTGCAGATGACCTCGACGGTCACGGCCACGCTGCCCGAACAAATGCCATTTCACGCGGTGCTGCGCGCGCTGTATCCGTGCGGCTCGATCACGGGCGCGCCAAAACATCGCACGATGCAGTTGATTGGCGAGCTGGAATCGTCACCGCGTGGTCTTTACACCGGCGCCATCGGCTGGCTCGACGCGCGAGAGGATGCGCCCGGCGAACTGGGCGACTTCTGCCTGTCGGTCGCGATTCGCACGCTCGAACTCGAATCGCCGCGCACGGACGGCCTGCGCCGTGGGCGGCTTGGCGTCGGCGCGGGGATCGTGCTCGACAGCAAAGCGGACGAAGAGTGGGAAGAGTGCAAACTCAAGGCACGTTTTCTGACCGCGCTCGATCCCGGCTTTGCGATCTTCGAGACGATGCAGGCGACCCGCGACAAGGGCATCGCGCATCTCGATCGTCATCTCGCGCGTTTAGGCAAGTCGGCGCAGTATTTCGGCTTCCGTTTCGACGAAGCTGCACTGCGCACGCAACTGGGCGACGTGGTGAAGACGTTGCCGGAAGACGACACGCATCGCGTGCGTCTGGCGATCTCGCATGACGGCACCCCGGCCATCACGCACGGTGTGCTGACACCGTTGCCTCGCACCGTGAAAGTGCTGCTGGCCGACGCCACCGATGCCACCGGTGCCACCCATACGACACGCGCTGACGATCTGTTCCTGCGTCACAAGACCACCGTGCGCGAGCGCTACGACGCCGCGTGGAAGCACGCCGAAGCCAACGGCGCGTTCGACACGCTGTTCTTCAATGACCGGGGAGAATTGACCGAAGGCGGACGAAGCAGTGTGTTCGTCAAGCTGGGTGGTCAGTGGGTGACACCGCCGCTCACGTGCGGTGTGCTGCCCGGGGTGATGCGAAGTGTGTTGCTCGAAGACCGCGCATTCAACGCGGTCGAAGCGGTGATTACACGCGATGACCTGCTGAGTGCGCAGGCCATCGTCGTGTGCAATGCACTGCGAGGCGTGGTGCCCGCAGTCGTTCAGCTGCCCTGACGCGACGCGATCTGCGGCACGAACAGGTCGCTCCACTTCGCCGGACGCGTCTTGATCGTGCCCGCGCGGCCCATAAACTCGACGTACTGCATCAGGCCATTGGGCGTCGTGGTGAATTGCAGGCCGGGGTCGGCAATCATCTGCTCGATTTCGGCTTGCGGCAGGTTCATTTTCGACACGCGCAGGAAGGTCTGCGCGGCGCCCACGTGATCCTTCGCGATATAGGCGGCCGCCTCTTCCTGTGCGGCGAGGATGGCCTGCACCAGCTTCGGATTCTGCACCGTGAACTGTTTCGGCGCGAACACCACGTCAATCGTGATGTTGCCGAGCACGTCGGTCGAGTTGAGCACGCGCTTGATACGCGGATCCTTCAGTTCCTGATACGAGAACGGCGGCGACGTGAAGTGCGCGGTGATTTCCGTCTTGCCTGAGAGCAGGGCGCTCACGGCTTCCGGATGGCTCAGGCTGACCGTTTGCGGGTCGAGCTTCGCATAGTTCTCGATGCCGAACGTCTTGGCCACGGCCATTTGCAGCAGCACGGCGGAGAGCGACGTCTTGATGCCCGGAATCGCGATCTTGTCCTTCGACGTGAAGTCCTTGAGTGACTTGATGTTCGGGTTGTTCGTGTTCAGCCAGAGCGGGCCGGTCGACAGCGCTGAGAGACCGATCACTTCCGAGCGCGGAATGCCGTGCGCCTTCGACCACAGCGTGATGAAGCCGGGCGCGCCCGTGCCTGCCACGTCGAGGTTGCCGGCGAGCATGGCGTCGTTGATCACGTTGCCGCCGTCGAGGATCGTCCACGTGGTTTTCACGTCACCCAGCCCCAAGGCCTTCGCGTGCTTCTCGACGAGATGCTGATCGCGCATGACCATCAGCGGCAGATAAAGAATGCCGTAGCCGTGCGAGAGGCGCACGGTGCTGGCTTCGGCATGGGCCAGATTGCCGACAGTGGAAAGTGCCGTCGTGGCGGCCAGCGCAAGGGTGCTGACCCAGCGCGTGAAATGACGTCGATTCATGGTGTGCTTGTCTCCGGATCGTTGGAATTATTCACGCCCCCGCCAGTAAATCAAGCGCAGGCGCGGTACTTATCAATCAGTCAGTCGCTCAATCAGTGCTGCATGCCCCAGCGGTGCAGCGTGCGCTTCTCGATGCGCGCAAACAGCAGGTTCTCTACCGCCAGACCAATCAGAATCACGAAGAACAGGCCGGCGAACACGTTGGCCGTCTCCAGCGAATTGCGGTTCTCGAAGATGTACCAGCCGAGGCCGCCCGACCCCGACGACACCCCGAACACGAGTTCGGCGGCGATCAGCGTGCGCCACGCAAACGCCCAGCCCACCTTCAGGCCGGTGAGAATGCTCGGGAACGCGGCCGGAATCAGCACGTGCTGCACCAGCGCAAAGCGCTTGAGCCCGTAGTTCTGACCCACCATGCGCAGCGTCTTCGACACGCCGCGAAAGCCGCTGTGCGTGTTGAGCGCCACGGCCCACAGCACCGAGTGCACCAGCACGAAAATCACGCTGCCGTTGCCCAGACCGAACCAGATGAGCGCGAGCGGCAGCAGCGCAATCGCGGGCAGCGGGTTGAACATGGCCGTGAGGGTTTCGAGCAAGTCGTTACCGATCTTCGAACTGATGGCCACCGTGGTGAGTATCGCGGCCAGCGCGATACCGATGCCGTAGCCGATCAGCAGGGTCTTGAGCGAGACGACCGCGCGCAGCAGCAACACACCGCTCGTGATACCGCCGACGAAGGCTTCCAGCGTATCGGTAAAGCTCGGGAACAGCAGCGCGTTATCGAGCCAGCGGCCGTAGATTTCCCAGATCAGCGCCAGCACCAGCAGGATGACGGTCTTGCGCAGCCAGCTCAGGCGGTAAAGCGTTTCGAACGTGGAGAGCGGGCGCTGGATCGACGAGAGTTCGGCGGGCACCGGCTCCAGTACGAATTCCGGGCGGAACACGGGCTGGATGCCGGATTTGATGGAGTCGGCAGAAGACGCCGTCGGCGCAGCTTGCACGGGTTGCAACGTTGTCATGGAAATCTCCTCAGTGCGCCGCGAACAGCAGTTGGTCGATACGCGTTTCGAGCGCGCTCTGATGGGCGGTGCCCAGTTGCTCGGGGGCGATGCTGTTGAGTTCGGCCTTGACCTGTCCCGGATGCGGCGAGAGCAGCAGAATGCGCGTGCCAATGCGAATGGCTTCGTCGATGCCGTGGGTGACGAACAACACGGTGAAGCGCGTGTCGTCCCACAGGCGCAGCAACTCGTCCTGCATCTTGCGGCGGGTGAGCGCGTCGAGCGCGGCGAACGGCTCGTCCATGAGCAGCACGTCCGGCTCCATGGCCATGCCGCGTGCAATCGAGACGCGCTGCTTCATGCCGCCCGAGAGCGTGTGCGGATAGCTGTCGATGAACTTGGCCAGCCCGACCTTCTCGATGTAATGCGCGGCGCGATCAGCGGCTTCGCGGCCTTTCAGACGGCCGCTGGCGGTGAGGGCGAATTCGACGTTTTGGCGCACCGTTTTCCACGGCAGCAACTGATCGAACTCCTGAAACACCATCATGCGGTCCGGGCCCGGCTCGGTGACCGTGCGGCCCTTCAGGCGAATTTCGCCATTCACGGGGGGCAGATAGCCGCCGATGGCCTTGAGCAGGGTCGATTTGCCGCAACCGGACGGCCCGAGCAACACGAACCGGTCGCCGGGGTACACGTTGAAGCTGACTTGCTGGGCGGCGGTCACGAGGTAGTCGTCGGTCTTGTACTGAAGCGTGACCTGATCGATTTCCAGCAACGGCTGTGCGCCAGCCGGCACCGGCCCGGCGGCCGGATGGGGGTTGTTGGGCATTGCCTGTCTCCTGATTGATGCTCTTATAATCGGCTCCGATACTAAGCAGCGAAGCTGTAACGAAGCTGACAGGACGCGGTGTGCAGGGGGTGGGATAAACCCTGTGTCGATCGCGCTCCAAGTCGGAAAAGGAGACTTTGTAACCATGCGCATCATGCTGGTGGAAGACACCGTCGATGTGGCGGAAGCGATTGCCACGCAGTTGCGGCGGCTCGGACACGCGCTCGACTGCGAGACGGACGGCGCCTCGGCGGCGGCGCGCATCGGTGACGATTACGATCTGCTGATTCTCGATGTGATGCTGCCGCACGTCGACGGATTGGAGCTGCTTCGGCGTGTGCGCGAACGCGGGCTGTCCACGCGTGTGCTGATGCTCACCGCGTGTGCCGAAATCGAAGAACGCGTGCGCGCACTCGATCTCGGTGCGGACGACTATCTGACCAAACCCTTCGATTTCCGCGAACTGGAAGCGCGCGTACGTGCGCTTATGCGCCGCACCGGGCAGGACGCGACCAATCAACTCGCCTGCGCGAATCTGACGCTCGATCGCAAGAGCCGTGGCGTGGAAATCGACGGACTGCCGGTCGAACTCACGCGTCGCGAAGTGACGTTGCTCGAAATTCTCGCCGCGCGTCCCGGGCGCATCTTCGGCAAAGACGAGTTGATGGATCGCCTCTATGGCGACGAATCGCCGCCGAATGCCAACGCGCTCGAACAATACGTCGCGCGCCTGCGCAAGAAGCTTGCTGCTGCGCAATTCCAGATTCGCACGTTGCGCGGGCTGGGCTACCAACTCGTGCTGTCATGATCGTTCCCGGCCGGTCACTGTATCTACGGCTCGTCGTCCGGATGGGCGTGGTGCTGGCGCTCGCCGTGGCGGCGGTGCTGCTCGGTATCTGGTTCTCCACGCGCGCGGCCGTCGATCGTGCGTATGACCGGTGGTTGCTCGGCAGTGCACTTCAGGTCGCGGAAAACACGTGGTATCAGAACGGTGAAGTGAACGTCGACGTGCCGCTCGCGGCGTTCTCGGCACTCGCGCCCGGCGACCAGATTTTCTATACCGTGCTCGATCCTAACGGGCGCTCGGTCGCGGGCGATTCGGAATTCCGTCCAACGATTCCGTGGGACAAGCTCGCCGACGGCCCCATCGTCGTCGATGGCACGTATCAGGAGATGCCGATTCGCATCGCCATCGTGGGGCGGCGCATGCCGGTCGCGGCAGCGCATCCGTGGGCGGTCGTGGCGATGGCGCACACGCAGAATGCCCGCGTGAGATTCACGCGAAATCTGGCGGATAACACGCTGCTCATTACGATCGCCACAGGCGTGCTGACGCTGCTTGCCGCGCTATGGACACTGCGTCAGGCACTGGCACCGCTCAAGCAAATCGAGACGGCGATTCGCGCGCGTGATTCAAACGATCTCGTGCCGTTGGCGGTCACGGCACCCGCGGAAACACTCGCGTTAGTCGGCGCGATCAACGACTTCATGCAGCGGCTGGCGACCTCGCGTGCGTTGATGCGGCGTGTGATCGGCGACGCGGCGCATCAGTTGCGAACGCCGGTGACGGCGCTCACCGCACAAGCGGAAATGCTGACGCAAACCGATGACGAAACCGCTCGGCAGTCGCACATTGCCCGCATTCAGAAACAGGCACGCGGCTTGGGCGGGCTCATTCATCAGTTGATCAATCACGCGATGGTGCAGCACCGCGCCGATAGCGTGGCGCCGGTGCCTGTCGATCTGGGCGAGCTGTTGCAGGATGCGATGCGCGAGACACTGTCGTATGCCGATCGCGATATCGATTTCTCGCTGCAAATGCCTGAAACCCCGGCGGGTGCAAGTGTACCGGCGATGATCGTGGGCGACGCGCTGAGCTTGCGTGAGGCGATCAAGAACGTGCTGGTCAACGCACTCGCGTACGGCGCGCCGCATCGGTTGTATGTGGACGTGACCGGCGATGGCGATCAGTGGCGCCTGCGTTTCTTCGACGATGGGCCGGGCATTCCCGAGACGGAGTGGCAGCGCGTACGCACGCCGTTTTCGTCACGTGCCGATGGGCGAGAAGGTGCGAGTCTGGGGCTGGCGATGGTGGCCGAAGTGATGCGTGCGCATGGCGGCCAAATGGCCTTCGAGCGCATCGATGGGGAAGGGTTTGCGGTGGTGTTGACGTTGCCGAAGGCGAGCGCTTGACGACGCATGACGGCGCATCAAGGACGTTCGTTCTTACTTATTACCCGGCATCGTTAGCAGAACGTCGTAATAGCTGACGACGTTGTCTTCGCTGCCCTGTGTGATTCGGTTGTACGTTTTCGCCCATGGGGAAAAACGGGTGCCGCCTTCACTTTGCATGCCGGGAAAACGTTGGTCGCCGAGGGTGACCAGACCCCACTGTCCACCGTGATTGCGACGATAGACTTCGCCGATGTAGCTGCCGAAGACCTGCGCATATTGCAGGACTTTGGTGTCGGCGGGTTTGGGGTCTTGTGACACGTAAGCGTCGTGCAGTTTGCCCAGTACCGTCTCGACGCCGGCGATGCTTTTCTCCGATCCGTCGAGGGTCACCGAGTACTGAATCAACGCGTAGCGCACGGCATCCGCAGCATAGTGCTGCGCGGCCGCTTCGATATTCGCGTCGGGCACGAAGGTACTCTGCGTCCCTTGTGCCGCGACGCTTCCGGCGCCTGCAAGCAGGCATGCCGGCAGCACGAGCGTTATCAGTCGTCGCTTGAAAATGCTCGTGCTCATGGCGATTCCCCTCAGAAGCAGTGCTCCGGTGCCGGGAACGTGCCGTGCTTGACCGCCTGCACATAAGCTTCCACCGCAGCGGCGATGCTCGGCTGACCGTCCATGAAGTTCATCGAGAACTTCGGCGACTTGCCGGGGAACACGCCCAGCATATCGTGCAGCACCAGCACCTGACCGTCGCAGTCGGGGCCCGCACCAATGCCGATGGTCGGCATCGTGTGCAACTCGGGCGTGACCTTCGTGGCCAGCGCTGCGGGAATGGCTTCGAGCACCACCAACTGCGCGCCCGCCGCCTGCAAGGCACGCGTGTCGGCAATCAGTTGCTGCCCGGCCGCTTCGTCGCGAGCCTGCACCTTGAACCCCCCGAACGCGTGCACCGACTGCGGCGTGAGACCCAAATGCGCGCACACCGGAATGCTGCGCTCCACCAAGAAGCGCACGGTATCGACCAGCCACGCGCCGCCTTCGATCTTCACCATCTGCGCACCGGCCTGCATGACGGCCACGGCGCTTTGATACGCCTGTTCCTTCGTGCCATACGTGCCGAACGGCAGGTCGGCCACCACCAGCGCTTTGCTGGCGTTACGCGCCACGGTTTCGGTGTGATAGCAGATGTCGCGCAGCGTCACGGGCAGCGTGGTGCGCTGGCCCTGAATCACGTTGCCGAGCGAATCGCCGATCAGCATCACGTCGACGCCCACGCGATCGAGCAGGGCGGCAAAGCTGGCGTCATAGCAGGTGAGCATCGCGATCTTTTCGCCGCGTGCGCGCATGTCGGCAAGCCCGGGGACGGTCACGGCCTTGCGATTGGATTCCTGGAGATAACTCATGTCGGCCTCGGTTCAGGAGGTGTCACTGGCGCGCCGGGCGGGGACGGGTGATGTCGTACGCCCGCGACGACGCATGGATCGGAGAGAGAGGCAGAGGCGCCGCCGAGCCTCGTGGGCTCAGGGGCGCGCGCCCTTGACGAAGACTTCTTTGCGCCCGCGCATCTGATCGATGCGTTCGATCAGCAGCGCGAAATCGCTGTCATTGTGCGCCGGGTCGAATTGTTCCGTATCGACGGTCAATACCGGCGCTGCGGCGTAATGATAGAAGAATTCGCCGTAGATGTCGCATAGCGCGCGCAGATACGTGTCGGGGATCTGCTGCTCCATCGGAATCGCGCGCTTCTGAATGCGCGAGAACAGCGTCTCGGGGCTCGCTTGCAGATGGATCACGAGATCCGGTGCGCGGTGCGCCCGTTCGATGTGAGCGACCAGCCGGTGGTACAGCGCGAGTTCGTCGTCGGCCAGCGTGAGCCGTGCGAACAGGCCGTCTTTCTCCGGCAGGAAGTCGGTGAAGATCGGCTTGCCTTCGATATCGCGTCGCGCAATTTCCATCGCTTCGTCCACGCGTTGCAGACAAAACGTCAGTTGCGCAGGCAGCGCAAAGCGCGCGCTGTCGCGATAGAAACGCTCGAGGAAGGGGTTGTTCGCGGGCTGTTCGAGCATCAGATCGGCACCGGCCGCGTCGGCGAGACGCCGTGCGAGCGATGTTTTGCCCACGCCGATGGGACCCTCGACGGCCAGATAGCGAAAACGCCCGAGGACGGGCGATCTCATCGGACGATCATGATGCGTAGGCGCGCTTGGTCGGGCAGCAGCACTGCGCGACACGTTCGATGCGCTGATCGGCGACCGCCGGCAGCAGCGCGCTGACGCGGCCAATGCCGGGGATGTCGAGTTCGGGAGCGAGGTCGGCGAGCGGGCGCAGCACGAAGGCGCGCTCTGCCATGCGCGGATGCGGCACGACCAGATCCGGTTCCGCAATGCGGTCTTCGCCGTAGAGCAGCACGTCGAGATCGAGCGTGCGCGGCGCGTTCTTGTACGGCCGCTCACGCCCGAAGTGCAGCTCGATCTTCAGGCACAGCGTGAGCAATTGACGCGCAGTCAGCGACGTCTCGACGGCAACGACGCAATTGAGATAGTCGTCGCCGCTCGACTCGATGGGAGCGGTGCGATAGAAATCGGATTTACCGATGATCGTGACGCCAATTTGCTGCGCGAGACAGACGATGGCGTCCTTCATCGATTGACGGGCGTCGCCAAGATTGGCACCCAGCCCGATGTAGGCAACAGTCATGAAGCACCTTCGGAACCATGCTGTCGCGATGATACCCGCTTGCCATTTTTCTCGCTGGTAGCGTTCTCACCACTATCGCCGCCCGAATTTGTGCCGCCCGAATGGCCGCCACCATCACCACCTTCGTTGCCGCCCTCATTGCCACCCTCATTGCCACCATCTCCGCCACGCGAGCCCGGCTTGCGACGGCGGCGACGGCGTTTGGCGGCCGGCGTGCTGCCTGACGTCGCGCCCTGTGAGAGCAGTGCGTCGCGGGTGACCGAGTCGCCTTCGAGGAAGTCGGTCCACCATTGACCCACATCGGCAGGCACTTCGCCCGACTCGCAACGCAGCAGCAGGAAGTCGTAACCGGCGCGCAGACGCGGGTGTTCGAGCAGACGCAGCGGCGTGCGGCCGACGCGCTTGTCCAGACGCACCTGCAAGCCCCAGATTTCCTTCATGTCGGCGACAAAGCGGCGCTGGATGGCCAGCTTGCCGGTCTGTGCGTCGAGCACGTCGTCCATTGCGAGGTGCAGCGCGGGAATCGGATATTCCCCGGCGCGTTGATACGCTTGCCACTTCTCGAGCACGAGGTGCCAGAGCAGGGCCGCGAACAGGAAGCCCGGCGAAACCGGCTTGCCGGCACGAATGCGGGCATCGGTGTTGGCCAGCGCGAGCGTCACGAACTTCTCGCCCAGCGGCTGTTCCAGCACCACGTCGAGCAGCGGCAACAGGCCGTGATGCAGGCCCTGTTCGCGCAGTTGCTGCACGCACGCCCACGCGTGGCCCGAGAGCAGCAGCTTGAGCATTTCGTCGAACAGACGTGCGGCAGGCACGTTGTCGATGAGCGGCGCGAGCTCCGGAATCGGCGCGGCCGTGGCGTCGTCGATCTTGAACCCGAGCTTGGCCGCAAAGCGCACCACGCGCAGCATGCGCACGGGGTCTTCGCGATAGCGCGTGGCCGGGTCGCCGATCATGCGCAGCACGCGCTTCTGAATATCTTCCCAGCCGTGGTGATAGTCATGCACCGTTTGCGCGGCCGGGTCGTAATACATCGCGTTGACGGTGAAGTCGCGGCGGGCGGCATCTTCATCCTGCTCGCCCCAGACGTTGTCGCGCAGCACACGGCCCGACTCGTCGGTCACGTGCGTCTTGCGATCGAGTTCGCCTTTCTTGGGACGGCGTGCGCCGATCTGCTCGCTGTCGATCGCGTCGACCAGTGCCCGGAACGTGGAGGTCTCGATGATCTCCTGCCCGAACTGCACGTGCACGATCTGGAAGCGCCGGCCGATGATGCGCGCGCGCCGGAACAGGCGCTGCACTTGCTCGGGCGTGGCGCTCGTGGCGACGTCGAAGTCTTTCGGTGCAATGCCCAGCAGCAGGTCACGGACCGCGCCGCCGACGATGAACGCCTTGAAACCGGCCTGTTGCAGCGTGTCGGTCACGCGCACGGCGTTTTTCGAGAGCAGCGTCGGGTCGATGCCGTGCACCGACACCGGAATGACGACCGGCGTGCCGGCAGGGGTGGCACTGTAGGCGGCGTCGGGGGTGCCGCTTTCTTTGCCGAGCAGCTTCTTGATGAGTTTGCGTATCACTGGAACAACTCGAGAATGGGCCAGCGACGCGCCAGCGCGATTTCGCGCAGGGCTTCATCGGGATTGGTCGCCACCGGATGGTTCACTTTCTCCATCAGGGGGACGTCGTTGGCAGAATCGCTATAGAAGAATGCGTGGTCGAAGTCACTCCACGTCTTGCCCAGGCTCGCGAGCCAGGCTTCGGTGCGGGTGATCTTGCCTTCGCGGAAGCTCGGCGTACCGACGTAGGCACCGGTGTAACGGGCCTGCGGGTCGTCGCCGACAGTTTGCGGTTCAGTGCCGATCAGGTGATCGATGCCGAAGGCTTTGGCAATCGGGCGCGTGACGAACGTGTTGGTCGCGGTCACGATGGCGCACAGATCACCGGCCTTGCGGTGGATGTCGAGCAATTCGAGCGCTTCGGGGCGCACGTGCGGCAGGATCGACTCTTCCATGTACTGCGCATGCCAGGCGTCGAGCTGATCGCGCGGGTAGCGGGCGAGCGGCGCGAGACAGAAACGCAGATAGGCCGGCATGTCGAGCCGGCCTGCACGGTAGTCCTGATAGAAGGCCTCATTGGCCTGCGCGTATGTGTCGCGGTCGACGGCGCCCTGGCGCACGAGGAAGCGGCCCCACTCCTTGTCGCTGTCCGTAGGCAGCAGGGTGTGGTCGAGATCGAAGAGAGCTAAATTGGTCATTGCGCGAATTTTACCTGAAGCGGACACCGGTCAGTTTTTGCCGTCGGGGGCGGCGGGATCGGCGTGAGTCAACATCTGGCGCAGCAGCGGCAGGGTCACCGCGCGCTTCTGCTCCATGGAAAAACGGTCCAGCCGGTCGAGCAGGGCCATCAGGCTCGACATATCGCGCTGGAAGTGGGTCAGCAGGTAGGCCGGCACGTCGGCCGCCAGTTGCAGGCCGCGCTCGCGGGCGGCGTTTTGCAGCGCCTGTTTCTTGCCGTCGTCGTCCAGACCCACAATATGAAAAACCAGACCCCAGCCCAGCCGCGTACGCAAATCTTCGCGCAGCGGCATGTCGACCGGGGGTTGCGAGCCGGCGGCGACAAAGGCGCAATGCGGCCGGGCGCGGGTTTCGTTAAACAGATTGAAGGCGGCGATCTGCTGGTTCGGCGAGAGGTTGTCGCAGTCGTCCACACAGTAGACGGTGCTCGATTCATCGAACATGAAGGCGGCCAGCGGGCTGTTGGGGCGCAAATAGCGCGCGCCCGGGCCCACGGCATGGACCAGCGCTTCCATCAGATGGGTGCGCCCGGACCCCGCGCTCCCCCATAGGTAGATGCCGCGGTCGCGTGCGGTGCCGGCCGACAAATCGGCAGGCAAACCGGCGAGCGTCTGCGCCACCTCGCGATTGGGCCCGACAATGAAATTGTCGAACGTGGCGGGCGGCGGTGTGCCGAGGTCGAGAAACAGTTGCTGGATCACGAACGAAGAAAGCCGGCGGAAGGCCGGCGCCATACGGTTTGCAGGGCACGCCGGCACTGGGCCGGCGTCCGATATCCCGTTTGCGTGCCAGCAGGGGCCGCGCATCGGGTAAAATCGCATTTTACCGAACCTTGATGCATTCCCGTCATGTCACACCCTAACGAAACTTCCGGACTTTCCTATCGCGACGCCGGCGTCGATATCGAAGCAGGCGACGCACTGGTCGAAGCGATCAAGCCGTTTGCGAAGAAAACCCTGCGCGACGGCGTGCTGGGTGGCATTGGCGGCTTCGGCGCGCTCTTCGAAGTGCCCAAGCGCTACAAGGAGCCGGTACTCGTTTCGGGCACCGACGGGGTCGGCACCAAGCTCAAGCTTGCCTTCACCCTGAACAAGCACGACACCGTGGGCCAGGATCTGGTCGCGATGAGCGTGAACGACATTCTGGTGCAAGGCGCCGAGCCGCTGTTCTTCCTCGATTACTTCGCCTGCGGCAAGCTGGATGTGGCCACGGCCGCAACCGTGGTCAAGGGCATTGCCCAAGGCTGCGAGCTGGCCGGTTGCGCCCTGATCGGTGGCGAAACGGCGGAAATGCCGAGCATGTACCCGGACGGCGAGTACGATCTGGCCGGTTTTGCGGTCGGCGCGGTGGAAAAGAGCAAGATCATCAACGGCACGACCATCGCCCCGGGCGACGTGGTGCTGGGTCTGGCCTCGTCGGGTGCGCATTCGAACGGTTATTCGCTGGTGCGCAAGATCATCGAAGTGGCCAAGCCGGATCTGGACGCCGACTTCCACGGTCAACCGCTGCGCGACGTGCTGATGGCCCCGACGCGCATTTACGTCAAGCCGCTGCTGGCGCTGATGGAAACGCTGCCGGTCAAGGGCATGGCCCACATCACGGGTGGCGGCATCGTGGAAAACATTCCGCGTGTGCTGGCCGACAACCTGACCGCCGACCTGTCGAAGGACGCGTGGACGCTGCCGCCGCTGTTCCAGTGGCTGCAAGAACACGGCAAGGTCGCCGACGCTGAAATGCACCGTGTGTTCAACTGCGGTATCGGCATGGCCGTGATCGTCTCGGCGGCGGATGCCGACGCTGCGGTCAAGCACCTCGAAGCCTCGGGCGAGACGGTCTACCGTCTGGGCACGGTCCGCGAGCGCCGCGAAGGTGAAGCGCAGACGATCGTTTCGTAAGTTTCGATCGTCTCGTAAGACACCGGGGAGGGCTCGCCCTCCCGGCAAGGAATGCAAGAAAAGCCCGCCGGGGATCTCCTCGGCGGGCTTTCTTTTTTTGCAGCTTTGTAAGCAATGGCGTGTGCGTCAGCGCGTGCCGATGTCCGTCGACGGTTCACCCAGATCAGCGGCAACGGTGCGGGGTTTGCTGCCCAGACACGCGAACACGACCGCCGCGCACAGCAGGGTGACGATGGCGAGCCGGTCGAGCAGCGTCGCGAAAGCGTGTTCGTAGGCATCGCGCAATGCCGCTTCGCCCCACGCCGGAGCGCTGGTCACGGCACCGTGCATATCGCCTGCTACCAATCGGTTGATGGCTTCACGTGCCACGTCGGGCGCCACCGCGCCATGCAGATCGGGCAGATGCGTGCCGATCAACCCGATCAGCACCGCCCCGACGAGCGCCAGTGCCACGCCTTCACTCGCGACACGCGTTGTGTTGAAGATACCCATCGCCATGCCCGCGCGCTCCGTCGGTACCACGCTCACCGACAACCCGTCCATCAATCCCCACGGCACCGCGCTGCCTGTGCCGATCAGCAACATCGGCCACAACGCGGGATTCAGTACGCCGCTGTGCGACGTGCCCGGTGCGCCTGTGGTGCGCGCGAGCCACACCAGCCCCGCGGCCGCCAGCACCAGCCCCGAACTGCACAACACGCCCGCAGGCATGCGCCGCGCCAGTTGCGTCGCGATGAATGGCACAACGAGCATCGGCAGCGACATGGCCATCATGCGCAGCCCGGCCACGATCTCGCTGTCGCCATGCACGCCGATAAAGCGCAGCGGCAACAACACGAGCAGCACGATGTAACAGCAGCACGTCGCGATGGGCAGCATCTGCACGCCGATGAAGCGCACGTAGCGAAACAGCGTCAGGTCCAGCATCGGATGCGCGACACGCCGCTCGATGACGACAAATGCGACGGCGAGCACCAACGCCAGCACTAGCGAGCCGATGACCTCCGGTGCCGTCGCGCCGATGGCGGGTGCCTGAATGACGCCGTAGGTGAAGCACGCGAGCGCGCCGGTGAAGGACAGCGTGCCGGGCCAGTCGAGCCCGGCGGCAGCCGGATCGCGCGACTCGCGCATGCAGCGTGCGCCGATGCACAGCGCGAACGCGGCGATTCCCGCGGTAGCGGCGAACACGCCCCGCCAGCCGAAGCGTTCGATGAGCACCCCGGCGAGCAGCGGGCCGAACGCCAGCCCAACGCCGAAGGTCGTGCCCAGCAAACCGTAGGCGCGCGCCCGCGCGTGTCCGTCGAAGTCTTGCGCCAGCGACGCGCCACCGCCCGCGAGCGTGGCGGCTGCTGCGACGCCCTGCAATGCCCGCAGCCAGTCGACGGCAAGCGCGGAGTTCGACAGCGCGAGGGCCAGCGACGTGAGCAGCAAACATCCCACACCCAGCAGAAAGACGCGTTTGCGCCCGAAGGCGTCTGCGCAAGCGCCCGCAGCCATCAGGCACCCGCCGAAGGCCAGCATGAACGCGCTGGTGATCCAGCGCATCTCCAACGCGCTGCCGTGCAATGCGGCGCCGATGGCCGGTGTGGCGATGGCGCCGCCCGAGAAGCTCATCGGCAGCAGCAACGCGGCCAGACAAACGGAGAACAAGCCCAGCAACCGGCGGCGCAATGATGCGTCGGCGGGCGGCCAAGGCTGGGGAGTGGTGATCGACATGAAGAGAGTCCTGAAGATGACGCGCTGACGCGCATCGAAACGCCGAGGGGGATCAGCCCATACATGCTAAAAAATCGTGAATGCGAGATAAACAGACAGAGAGTTCGTAGATTAAGGAATAAAATTCCGCAATACGCGTCAATTGATGGCGCTAGCGTCGACCGGTCGCGGGCGGCGCGCCGCGATCCGAACTGGAGGGCATAAGGATGGACAATCTGGCGGAAATCACCGCGTTCGTGCGAGCGGCAGAAACGTTGAGTTTCGTAGCGGCGGGGCAGGCCACGGGGGTATCGGCCTCGGCGGTTGGCAAGCAGATTGCGCGGCTGGAAGCGACGCTTGGCGTGCGGCTTTTCCAGCGCAGCACGCGGCGCGTGAATCTGACCGAGGCCGGCCAGATGTATTACGAACGCTGCCGGCGCGTGCTCGATGAACTGGCCGACGCGCGCGCCATGCTCTCGCAGGTATCGCAGACGCCGCGAGGCAAGTTGCGCATCGGGCTGCCGGTGACGGCCTATCGGTTCGTCATGCCGTTGTTACCTGCTTTCGCCGAAAAGTACCCGGAAATCGAGCTTGATCTCGATTTCGACGACCGCATCGTCGATCTGATCAAAAGCGGGCTGGACGTCGTGATTCGCAGCGGCGATCTACCGGACTCCACGCTCATGTCGCGTCGTGCGGGGCCGTTTCGTTTCGTGCTGTGCGCATCGCCGGCCTATCTCGCTAAGCACGGCACGCCGCAAACACCGAACGATCTCGAAACCCACACGTGCATCCGTTTTCGCTTTCCGACTTCCGGAAAATTGCAGCCGTGGGCGTTCGTTGCCGATGTGTCGCGTGAGCCCAAACTGCACACGGGTCTCACGTGCAACAACATGGAGGCATTGCTGAGTGCAACCACGCACGGGCTCGGCATCTCGTACATGCCTGACTTTCTCGCACGTGACGCCCTTGCCGCCGGCGAGCTTCAGGTTTTTCTCGGCGACTATCTGGAGAATCCCGGCCAGTTCTGGATGCTGTGGCCGTCGAGCCGTCATCTCTCGCCCAAGCTGCGCGTGTTCGTCGACTTCATGTGCGACCGGATGCTGTAGACGCTGGCCTCACTATGCGTCGTCGGCCGCTGTCGGACGCGCCTTGAGCCAGAGGCCGAATTCCTGCATCACGGCGACCACCGGGCGCAGGCGCTCACCGTCTGCGGTGAGTTCGTACTGAACTCTGACAGGCACCTCGGCGAACACGGTTCGCTTGACCAGCCCGGCGTCTTCCAGCGCACGCAGATCGAGCGTGAGCATGCGCTGTGAAATACCCGGCACGTCGCGCCGCAAATCATTGAATCGCTTCGGCCCGTCGAGCAGGTAGGAGACGATCAGCAATCGCCAGCGTCCACCGAGCAAACGCATCGATTCTTCGACGGAACAACCGGTCGCACTTTCCTTCATTGGGCACCTGAGTAGGTATATTTTTTGTACCTATATCACAAACATTTGCCTTCTTCTCTTTTTATACCGAGTGAGCGATAGTCGCTTCCTCACCGCTATCAGGGTTCAAAAGGAGAACGCAATGAAGCTGTATCACGCACCGGGAAGTTGTTCGCTGGCGATCTGCATCGGCTTGCAGGAGACGGGGTTGGCCGCAGAAGTGATTCGCGTCGACGCGCGCAAGCATCTGCTCAACGATGGCAGCAACTTCTACGACGTCAACGAGCTTGGCTACGTGCCGGTGCTGGAACTCGATGACGGGACGTGCCTGCGAGAGGGCGTGGTCATCGCGCAGTATCTGGCCGATCAGCGCCCGGAAACCGGTCTGGTGCCCGCACACGGCACGCTTGCCCGATACCGTCTGCTCGAATGGCTCAACTTTCTGAGCGCGGAGATCCACAAGGGCTTTATTCCGCTGCTGTATGCGGTGGCCGCAGGCAAGTATGTGGAGACGGCGCGCCCGAAGCTGGCGTCGCGATTCGCATGGGTCGATCGCCAACTCGAAGGCAAGGCGTATCTCATGGGAGAGTCGTTCACGGTGGCAGACGCGTATCTGTTCGCCATTACCCGCTGGGGTAAGGCGAACTGGATGACGTCGGTCTACAACGCCGACATCGATCTCAGCGAATACCGCCACCTGCGCGCATGGTTCGCGCGTGTGAGCGAGCGCGCATCGGTTCGTGAAGCGCTTGCGCAAGACGCGGCATAAGGCGCTGTGCTGTGGGGCCTCACGCTCAGCGCTTCATGCGATCTTCGACGGCGCGCATCACGTCGTCGAGCGTGGTTTCCATCACGCGCACGAGGTCGTCGATCTGCGCGCTCGGTGCCGCCGAGCGGGGCGTCACGCGCAAGGTGTGGAACGGCATCGACGGCTCGAAGCGTCGCAGCACGAGATCGGAGTCGAGGAAGTCGTAGGCCGCCACCGGGTGCAGCAGGCCGATGCCGAGTTTCTCCTTGACCATCGTGCCGATGTTCACGGAGTAGCGCGCGGTGGCCACGACCTGCTCATGCAGGCGGCCCTCGATGAAGAGTTGATCCATGCCCCAGCGCACCATGTCGGTGGGCTCGTACGAGAGGATCGGCTGCCCTTTCAGATCGGCGAGCCGTATGACCTTCTTGCGGGCCAGCGGATGACCGGCCGGCAGCGCACAAATGGCATCGAGCTTGGCGAACGACACGGCGTCGGTGGCGGCCACATCCTTGGTGTCGGTGAGCAGCCCGAGCGCGATCTGACGCGTGACGACCTGATCGCGAATCAGATCCGACGCCCCCGTGACCAGTGCAAGCTGCACGCTCGGATGCACCGCACGGTACCCGGCCATCACACGCGCGAAATAGCCTAGCCCGAACGACACCACCGAGCCCACACGAATGACGGCCTGATCGGGGTTGCGCAGGTTCAGCGCGAACTCACGGATGTTCTCGAGCCCGGCGTAGCGGCGTTCCACCTCTTCGAACAATGCCAACGCTTCGGCGGTCGGTTCCAGCCGGCCCCGTGCACGATCGAACAGCGTGAGCCGTGTCAGCCGCTCAAGGTCGGCCACCAGCCGGCTCACGGCCGACTGCGACGTGCCGAGCACCTGCGCGGCCTTGGTGGTCGTGCGCGTGAGCATCAGCGCCCGAAAGGCGTCGACGTGCCGAAAATCCATCAGGTCTCCCGAAGAGAGGGCGGGGCACCCGAGTGCCCCGACGCGTTTGCCTAAGGTGAGCAGACCCTAGAGCGCAAAAGCGTGGATTTTACCGCCCTTCATCACCATCGGAATCCGCTCGCCTTGCCCCAGCAGGCAGTCGAGCGAGCGCAACGGATCGCCGTCGACAATCAGGACGTCGGCATGCGCGCCCGGCACGATTTCGCCCAACTGGCCCGACTGTCCCAGCACCTCGGCGCCGACCACTGTGGCACTGCGCAGAATCTCGGCGGGCGAGAGCACTTCGGCACGTAGCCGGAATTCATCCGATTGCAGCCGCTGCGACTCGCCGAGCAGATCCGACCCGTAGCCCATCTTGACGCCGGCTTCGCGGAAGATTTCGAGCGAGCGCAGCCCAGCGGCGTGCACGTCGGCAATTTTCGCCACGCTGTCGTCGGGCAGGCCGAGCGATTTGCCTTCATTCGCGAGCGCATCGTAAGTCACGAGCGTGGGCACCGCGTACGCGCCCTGTTCGGCCATGAAGCGGGCCGTCGGCACATCGACCAGATTGCCGTGTTCAATCGTGCGCACACCGCATCGCACGGCGCGCTCGATGGCGGCGGCCGTGTACGCGTGTGCGAGCACATACGTGCCGCGCCCGCGCGCTTCGGCCACGATGGCGCGGATCTCGTCTTCCGAATAGCCCCATGCACCCACGGGATCGGTCGGCGATGCCACGCCGCCCGAGGCCATGATCTTGATCTGATCGGCGCCCATTTGCAGTTCTTCGCGCACGGCGCGGCGCACTTCGTCCACGCCGTCGGCGACACGCGACAATGCGCCCACGCGAACACAGCACGGGCAAGGGCCGTCGGTGCCGATGTAGTCGGTGCGGGGGCGGCCATCGCCGTGTCCGCCGGTCTGGCTAATGGCGCGACCCGATACGAACAGGCGCGGGCCTTCGGCCAAGCCGCTTTCTACCGCGTGCTTGATCGCGTGCCCGGCGCCGCCGGCATCGCGCACGGTCGTGAAGCCGCGCCGCAACATGCCTTGCAGAATCGGCACCGACTTGAGCGTGACCAGCACGTTGGGCAGATGCGCCTGCGCCGACAGATTGAGCTGCGTGGCATGCACATGCACGTGCAGATCGATCAGGCCCGGCATGACGGTCTTGCCGCGCACGTCGATTTCGCGGGCGCTCTGGCTGCGAATCGGTTTGTCCGAGACTTCCTTGATGCGGCCGTTTTCGATCAGCACCGCGTGATCGCCGCGCAACTCGCCCTTGACCGGATCGAGTAACGCGCAGTTCGACAACAGAATCGACTCCATAATCTCTCCTCCCAGACGGTGTCTCTCAAGCACCGTGCACGCTTGGGGTGCGCGGTGCTATGCGTATCGTGTCTCTTGTGTGTTTCTCGTGTGCGTATCGTGCGCGCTCAGTCGATGGTGGCGTGGGCCAGCGTGCGCGGCGTGCGTGTGAGCATTTCGGGGGTGTCGCCGGTGACGACGGAGTCGTCCAGCCGGAAGCCGCCCAGCCCATAGACATAGATGCCCGGCTCGGCGGAATAGACCTCGTTGGCCAGCAGCGGACGATGATTGAACGCCATGTCGTCCGGATATTCGTGGCCGATGATGCCCATGCCATGACCGGTGCGATGGCGGATGTATTCACCGCAACCGGCCTTTTCGATGACGGCCTGTGCAGCGGCGTCGATGCCCGAGACGGGCCGGCCGGTCACCGCCGCATTCACCGCGGCTTCGTTGGCGGCGCGCGCCACTTCATAAAACTTCGCCTGATCGCTCGACGGCTTACCGCAGAACCACGTACGTTCGTTCTCGATCACGAGCCCGTTCAGGCGCGGGATCACGATGTTCACCAGCCCGTCGCCCTCGCGGATCACCGCGCCGCACGACGCGCCGTCGCCATGCGGCGAGGCCGACGCGGGGCCGGAAAGTGTCCAGCAACGCATGACTTCCAGATTCTCGCCGGGGAACCGCTTTGCGCCTTCGGTGACCATCAGGGCCGCCATCGAGTAATCGAGTTCCTGCACGAGCCGTCCCGGGCGAATGTTCTCGCGATAGCGGTCCTGCACCCAGTCGGCAAGTTCGGACGCCGCGCGCATGATGGCAATCTCTTCCGCATGCTTGACCCAGCGCAGCGAGCGCATTTCGGCGAGCATCGGCACCAGCTTCGCATCAGGCAGCGACGCGCTGGCACGCGCGAGCGGGCCGCCCGCCGCATCCACGCCGATGCGCGCGCCCGCGAGACCAGCGGCACGAAGGCGTTCTGCGATAAGCGAGGGCACCTCGGCAAGCAACGGCAGACGCTGCGTCACACGCGGATGCTCGGCGTACAGCGAGACGCGGTCGAGATCGAGCCAAAGATGGCCCCGTTCACGCGCCATCATCAGGTGGTGTGTGGACAGCTCGTTCATGACCGCGAACGGCTCGCCGTCACGCGGCACACACACGGCAATCGGGCGCTCCCACGTCTGCACGTCGACGTGAAAGTTGGTCGCCCACTGGAAGAAGTCGGCGGCGGTGAAGATCAGAGCATCGACGCGCGTGTGATCCATCAGATCGTTCATCAGATCGCGGCGGTACTGGCGGGTAGCATCGGAGAGTGTCGGCATGGCGGAATCCTTTCGATCGGTAATGTCCGGCGCAGTCGGGTGAAGAGGCCCTGAGCCGGTGGAGATCAGCACGTTCAGTGATGCATCGCATTCGGATCATTCAGGTCATCATCGTCTTCGCGTAGCGGCGCTGAATGACCCAATGCGAGGCGATGGCGAGCGCAAACGTCACCACCATCGAGACAAGCGAGAGCACGGCACCGAACGGCCAGTTGTTCGCCTTCGCGATCTGGTCGTAGATGGACGGCGTCATCATCGTGATGCCGGTGCCGCCGAGCAGCACGGGCGTCGCATAAGCGTTCATGCACAGGATGAACACGAGCATCGTGCCCGCCGCAATGCCGGGGGCCGCCATCGGCAGAATCACGCGGGTGAGCGTTTGCCGGAAGGTGGCGCCGAGGTTGCGGGCTGCTTCTTCGACGGAGAAGTCCATGCCTTCGAGCACGCTCTGCAACGTGAGAATCATGTACGGCAACACCACCGCCGTAGTGCCCACGACCACGGCGAATGGCGTGTAAAGCAGGCGGATCGGCTGCGGCACGATGCCCAGCGAGACGAGCAGCGAGTTGACGAAGCCGGCATTGCCGAGCATCACCATCCAGCCCGCTGCGCGCACCACATTGCCCACCAGCAGCGGGAACACCAGCAAGATCACCAGCAGGCTCTTGAAGCGGCTCTGCGTGCGCGCCAGCACGTACGCGACCGGAAAGCCGAGCACGAGCGCGAGCGCAGTGCAAAGCGTGGCGACTTTGATGGTGGTCCACAACACCGACAGGTAATACGGGTCGGTGAAGAACTTGATGTAGTTCTCGCCGGTGATGGCGGCCTGCATCATGTCGACCGGATCGAACCGGTTCAGGCTGTAGCGCAGCAGTTGCAGCCCGGGCAGCACGATCACGACCAACACGACGAGCGTGGCGGGAAACGCCAGCGCACCGCCCGTGAAGGCGCCGCGCACCGCGCGGGCGGTGGCGGCTCGGGATGTGGGCGAGGTCGAGGGGAGGCGGGTCGGCGATGGCATGGTTGACTCAGGGGAATCTGGCGCAGCTGCGGCGTTCACAGGCCCACCTTGAATTCCTTGTTCCAGAAGTCGAGCAGCGCCGGCTTGTCGGCGGTGAATTTGGCGTAGTCGAGCTTGACCATGCGATCGAGTTCGGCGTTCGTGAAGCCCACGCTCTGTTGCAGTGCGGGCGGCAGGTTGGCGTTCTTGACCGTCGGCGCATAGCCCATCGTTTCGGCGAAACCGATCTGCGCGCGCGGGTCGAGCATTGCGTTCAGATAGTTGAAACCGCACATCTTCGACTGCGAGTTTTTCGGCACGGCCGCTTCGAACGTCACCGGCACGGCACCTTCCTTCGGCACCACGTATTCGATCGGCACGCCGGCCTTCTTCCATTGCAGCGCGCGCGCTTTCCACATGCAGGTGAACCAGATGTCGCCGCTCTTGAGAGCAGACGCTACGGCTTCGTTCGACGGGTACACCTTCGGTTGCTGCGACTTGCGCAACTCGCGCAGGAACTGCATGCCACCAGCGGTATCGCCATCTTTGTGGCCTGCCGCGAGCGAGCTGCTCACCACGTTGAAGTTGTAGAGGATGTCGGAGAAGCCGACTTTGCCCTTGAGCTTCGGATCGAGCGCGGCCATGAACGAGTCGGGTTTCGTGCCGAGTTTTTCCGGGTTGTACACGATCACCATCGCACTGAAGATGTGCGGGATCGAGTACGGACGGCGCAGCGATTCGAGCGTGTTGGCGAGGTTCGGCACGAGCTTCGCGTCGATGGGTTCGAGAATGCCCGAGCGGTTGATGTCGTACATGTCGAGGTCGGCCAGACAGGCGACGTCGAGCGAGCCGCGGCGCGACGCTTTTTCGGCGCGCAGCTTGGTCATGCGCGCGACCTGATCGGCCGAGTCGTACGTGACCTTGCCACCGGCGGCTTCGATGATCGGCTTGCCGATGTTCTGTTCGAGCAGATTCAGATAGTCGCCGCCCCACGTGCCCACCACCACGTTCGGGCAGGCATCGGCCGCGCGTGCCGAGAGGGCTTCGAGGCCGAGCGCCGGGGCGAGCACCAGGCCGGAGGCGGTCTTGAGAAACGTGCGGCGGTTCAGGGCGTGCGTCATGTCGTCATCCTTCCTAACGTGAGGCCGAAACAAAGGGCGGCACCGGTACGGGACCGCTGGTAAGAAAACAGAGAGTCAGGCGTTGAACAGCAGGCAGTCGCCGGGGGCGAAACACGCCTTGAGCATCTGGCCCGGCGCATATCGCCCGGCGCTGTCGCTTGCTGTGTTCGGCACATGCGCGACCAGCATCTCGCCGTGCGGGCTCTTCAGACGCAGTTCGAGCGTGGAGCCGAGATAAATCGTCTGATCGACGGTCACCGGCACCGCGCTTTCGTTGCCGACCGGCGCATCGGTCAGGCGCAGGCGCTCCGGCCGGATGCCGAGCGTGATGGCGTCGGGCGCAGCGTTGGCGAGGGCAAATCGCTCGCCCTTCGCGGTGACGAAATGACCGTCGTTCATGCGGCCAGCGAGGAAATTCATCTTGCCGAGGAAGTTCGCTACGAACGGGTTGGCCGGACGCTCGTAGAGCGCGTCGGCGGTGCCGATCTGCTGCACGCGGCCGTCGTGCATCACGGCCAGACGGTCGGCAATGGCGAGCGCTTCTTCCTGATCGTGGGTGACGAAAATCGTGGTGAGACCGAGACGCTGTTGCAGCGCGCGAATCTCTTCGCGCACTTCGGTGCGCAGCTTGGCGTCGAGGTTCGAGAGCGGTTCGTCGAGCAGAAAGACGTCGGGCCGTATCGCAAGCGCGCGAGCAATCGCCACGCGTTGCTGCTGTCCGCCGGAGAGCTGGCGCGGGTAGCGATCGGCCAGTTGGGTCAGCCGCACCATGTCGAGCGCTTCACGCACGCGGGTCGCGCGATCGGCGCTCGAGACGCGGCGCATTTCCAGCCCGAACGCGACATTTTCCGCGACGGTCATATGCGGGAAGAGCGCATAGCGTTGAAACACCATGCCCGTGTTGCGCCGGTGCGGCGGCAGGCGCGACACCTCTTTGCCGCCGATCCAGATTTCGCCGTCGGTCGGTTCCACAAACCCCGCGACCATGCGCAGCGTCGTGGTCTTGCCGCAGCCGCTCGGGCCGAGGAAGGCGACGAGTTCGCCTTCGGCAATGTCGAGCGAGAAGTCGGCCACTGCCGCCGAGTTGCCGTATTGCTTGCGCAGACCGCGCAGACAGACGTTGGCCATGTCAGATCACCTGGCTGAGTTTGACGAAGCGATCGGTGATCAGCATGACGATGCCGAGCAACACGATCTGCGCGGCAGAGACCGCCGCAATCGTCGGGTCGAGGTTGAATTCGAGGTACTGCATGATCGCGATGGGCAGCGTGGTCTTGCCCGGGCCGACGAGCGGCAGCGTGAGTTCGAGGTTCTCGAACGACACGATGAAGCTGAACAACACGGCGGCGACGATGGCCGGGCGCAGCATCGGCAGCGTGACGCGCCAGAGCGTGCGCCACGGGCCGGCGCCGAGGTTGCGCGCAGCCTCTTCGATGGTGCCGTCGATCTGCGCGAGGCTCGCGCCGACGAGACGCATCGTCCACGGAATGGTGAGGCAGATGTGCGCGACGACCAGTCCGGTGAAGGTGCCGACGATATCCACATCGAAGATGTTTTCGGCGCGCAGATAAAACAGGTAAGTCGCGATGCCGGCAACGATGCCGGGCACGACCAGCGGCAGCAGCAAGACGTTGCCGAGCGTGCGGCGACCGGGGAAACGATAACGCGCGAGTGCGAGTGAAGCGGCTACGCCGAGAATGACGCCGCCGATGGCTGCGCACGCAGCGAGTTGCAGAGACAGGAGGAAACCGTTGGCGAACGCGGCATTGCGCCACGCGTTGGCGTACCACGACAGCGTGTAGCCGCTGGGCGGGAAGGTGATGATCGCGTCGTTGAAGAAGCTCAGCCAGATCACGAAAATCAGCGGGCTGAGCATGAACAGGTAGATCAGCGTGACACCGGCGCGCACGGCCCATTTGCCGGCTGAAATGCCGCGCGGCTTGCCTGCCGGTAACCGTAGCGTGTCGCTTGGCGCACCGCCTTGCAGCGTGCCCGGCACCCCACTCTGTTCCATCGAAGTCTGCGTCATTGGCACCCTTCCCGGTATCGTGGATTCGATGCAATTTTGAATTGATCGAAACGTTGATATGCAAATTAGCATATCAAAATCGACATGCAAACCGGAAAGCTGTCAGGGTTTCAACGGAGGCGGGAGAGGTATTCAGAATGCGTTCCGCACAGCGGCATGGCGGAACGCGGGCAGGTGAGTTTTGACTCGGACTTGCGTCAGTCTTGCCAGAGTTGGCGTACGGTGGCGAGCGCGCGTTGCGGTGCATCGCTGGCGGTGCAGTCGACGATATGACGTTCGGGCATCGAGCGCAGCCACGTGAGCTGACGCTTGCACAACTGGCGCGTGGCGAAGATGCCCTTGTCGCGCATGGTGTCGTAATCGGTTTCGCCGTCGAGGTATTCCCACACCTGACGGTAGCCCACGCAACGCATCGACGGCAGGCCGGGATCGAGATCGCCGCGCGCGCGCAGACGCTCGACTTCTTCGATGAAACCGGCGGCGAGCATCAGGCGAAAACGCTCGGCAATGCGCGTGTGCAACACCGCGCGATCGCTCGGTTCCAGCGCGACGGGAATGAACGTGTGTGGCGATGCTTCGGCAGGGGCCTGCGCCTGTTCGGCGAGCCATTGCGACATCGGTTTGCCCGACAACTCGAAAATTTCGAGTGCGCGTTGCACGCGTTGCGAATCGTTCGGCGCGAGACGCGCGGCAGTGACCGGATCGACGGCGGCCAGCCGCGCATGCATCGCCGGCCAGCCATCGCGTGCGGCTTCCTCATCGAGGCGGGCACGCACGTCGGCATCGGCGGACGGCAACGGCGACAAGCCTTGCGTAAGCGCCTTGTAGTAGAGCATGGTGCCGCCCACGAGCAATGGCCGGCGACCGCGCGCGGTGATCTCGTCGACCAGACGCAGCGTGTCGTTGCGAAACTGGGCTGCCGAGTAGGCGTCGCGCGGATCGATGATGTCGATCAGGTGATGCGGCACGGCGGCGAGTTCGGCGGCGCTGGGCTTGGCCGTGCCGATGTCCATCTCGCGATAGACGAGGGCGGAGTCGACGCTGATGATTTCGATCGGTGTGTCTTGCGCGAGCGCAAGCGCGGCAGCGGTCTTGCCGGAGGCCGTCGGGCCCAGCAGGCAGATGATCGGGGGCGGGTGATTCATGGACTTCCGGATATCTTGTCGTGCTTGGTGCTGCAACTCAACGGCCGCGCATGAACAGTTTGTCGAGATCGCTCAGCGTGAGCTGATACCACGTGGGACGGCCGTGATTGCACTGGTCGGCGCGTTCGGTCGCTTCCATCTGGCGCAGCAGCGCGTTCATTTCCTCATGCGTCAGACGCCGGTTGGCACGCACGGCACTGTGGCAGGCCAGCGTGCCGAGCAACTCGTGCTGACGTTCGGTGAGCACACGCGAGCCGCCGTACTGACGCAGATCGGCGAGGACGGCGCGGGCCAGCGCCTGCGCGTCGGCCCCGTCGAGCAACGCGGGAATGGCGCGCACTGCGAGCGTCGTCGGCGACATCGCGGCGAGATCGAAACCAAGGGCTTTCAAGGTTTCCTGATGCTCTTCGGTCGTGCCGATTTCGACCGGGTCGGCGAAGAACGTCACCGGGATGAGCAACGGCTGCACCGGCACGACGCGCTCGATCAGCGCGTGCTTGAACTGTTCATACAGAATGCGTTCGTGCGCGGCATGCATGTCGACCAGCACGAGCCCGTAGGCGTTCTGCGCGAGGATGTAGATGCCGTGCAGTTGGCCGAGGGCGAAGCCGAGCGGCTGTTCGAGCTGCATGGCGTCAGGCGTGGCGCCTGCCGTCATGCCGTCGGTCATCGACGTGCCAGTCGCATCTGTTGCTGCCCCGGGGCTGCCGAGCGAGCCGTAAGCCGAAGCCGGGGCATCGGTGACGCCCGGTTGGCCATACGGGCGAGGTGCAGGCGGTGCGGCGCGTCCGAACAGGTTGTCGTAGACCGAGAGCGGCTGTGCGACCGGCAGCGTGCCTTGCTGCGCGCGCGGATTCCAGTTGCTGCCCCCCGGGGTGCCGAAACCAGCGGCAGGGCGTGCGCCCATGAAGCCGAAGCCTCCGCCATTGTTGCCATTCCCTGCCGCGAGGCCACCGCCTTCGGTGACGTGCGCGGCGTGGGTTGCACCGCCGCTGCCGGCGGCGCGCGCGAGCGCGCGCTGCACCGCGTGAAAGACGAACTGGTGCACGCTGCGCGCATCGCGAAAACGCACTTCGATCTTCGACGGATGCACGTTCACGTCGACCAGTTGCGGCGGCAATTCGAAATACAGCACGTAGGCCGGATAACGGTCGCCATGCAGCACGTCTTCATAGGCGGCGCGAACGGCGTGCGTGAGCAGCTTGTCGCGCACAAAGCGGCCGTTCACAAAGAAATACTGCTGATCGGCGCGGCCACGGCTCGCCGTGGGCAGCCCCACGAAACCGGACAGGCGCAGCTCTGCCGCGCCTTCATCCAGTGCGATGTGAGCGTCGGCGAAGTCGTTGCCGAGCACACGCGAGACCCGCGTGGCAGCGTCGGACACATTCCAGTGCTCGACCGCACGGTTGTTATGCAGGATCGAGAAGCCGACATCGGGGCGCGCGAGCGCACTGCGACGGATGACATCCATACAGTGGCCGAATTCGGTCTGCTCGGTCTTGAGGAATTTGCGGCGCGCGGGGGTGTTGAAGTACAGGTCGCGCACATCGACGGTCGTGCCGACCGGCCCGGCGGCGGGCGTCAGCGCGCCGGTATTGCCGTCGATGGCCGTGGCGTGAGGGGCGTCGATCTGGCGGCTCGACAGCGTGAGCTGCGCCACCGAGGCGATAGACGCCAGCGCTTCACCCCGGAACCCGAGGGTGAGCACCGATTCCAGCTCGTCGAGCGTGCGAATTTTGCTGGTAGCGTGACGCGTCAGTGCCAGCGGCAATTGCTCGGAGGACATGCCGCCGCCGTCGTCGGTAATCGCGATGCGGCGCACGCCGCCTTCTTCGAGCTTGATCTGGAGCGCCCGGGCACCGGCATCGAGGGCGTTTTCGAGCAGTTCCTTAACCACCGAGGCCGGCCGTTCGACCACTTCGCCCGCGGCGATCTGGCTGATCAACTGGTCCGGGAGGACGCGGATGGCCCGCGCGGGCGCCAAGGCAGCCGGAATGGGGCCGGGCAGGCGGGCCGGGCGCTCGGCGTGATCGCTATGGGCGTCGGCGGCACCGTTGGTGGTGTCGTCGGGGGCACCGGCGAGGCGCTCGGCAGCGGAATTTGAGGTCGGGGTGGCAGACATGGGAACCATTATAAAGGTTGCCCTCAAAGACATAGATCGGTCTGTGTTTCAGCCTGCAATACCTAACTTGACGCTAATAAAAGCCCTATATAGTGCAGTCATAGGAAGGTCGGGGCAGGGCCCGGCGTGGCTGAAGGGGACCGACAGCCGGTGAACGGGCGATTTTTCCCGCCACCGGCACTTAACGACGCCCGATGAATGCGCTGGTATGATGCGATTCGTCGTATGCCCGTGGGGACGGGCCGGCGTCCTTTATCTTGAGGATTCGTCTTGGATACTTTGGTGCAGTTGCTGGAGATGGTGCTCCACATCGATAAGCATTTGGGTGTGTTTATCGATCAGTACGGAAACTGGGTCTATCTGTTCCTGTTCCTGATCGTGTTTGTCGAGACGGGGCTGGTGCTGTTCCCGTTCCTGCCGGGCGATTCCCTGCTGTTCATCGGCGGTGCTTTTGCCGCGACGGGTGCCATGGACCCGTGGTTGCTCGGCGTGCTGCTCTTTATTGCAGCGATTACCGGCAATACGCTCAATTACTGGATCGGCTCGAAGATCGGGCCGCGCGTGTACGAGAAAAACTGGCGTTTTCTCGATCGCGACGCGTTGCGCAAGACGCACGATTTCTACGAACACCACGGCGGCAAGACCATCGTGATGGCGCGTTTCGTGCCGGTGGTGCGCACGTTCGCTCCTTTCGTGGCGGGCGTGTCGGCCATGTCGTGGGCGCGCTTCCAGCTGTATAACGTGCTGGGCGCGGCGATCTGGGTAGTGCTGCTCGTGGGCGGTGGCTACGTGTTCGGCAACCTGCCGATCGTCAAGCAATACCTGAACGTGATCGTGCTGGTGGGCATCAGCGCAGCCGTGGTGCCGATCGCATTGGGCGCACTGTGGAAGATGTTCACGCGTGGCCGTCGCCGCGTGCCGCAAAGCCAAGGCGAGTGATCGCCTGAGGGGGCGGTGGCGGGTCGGTAATTCCCGCCCGCCAAGCTTCAGAGAAGCTTCAGACAAGAAAATGGCGCGTCCGATTGGGCGCGCCATTTTTGTTTTCGATGCCGGTCTTCGGAGACCGGCGGACCGGCGGACCGGCGACCGCCGATATCAGGCCGTGCGGTTCTTCGCCAGCGGCGGGTTCTTCGCGAAATACGCCTTGATGCCGGTGAGCAGCGCGTTGGCCAGCTTCTCCTGATACGCCGGGTCGTTGAGCCGCTGTTCTTCATCGGGATTGCTGATGAAGGCGGTCTCGACCAGCACCGAGGGGATATCCGGTGCCTTGAGCACGGCAAACGAGGCCTGTTCGACGCGGCCGCTGTGCAAGCGGTTCAGCCCGCCAATCTGCTTGAGCAGGGCATCGCCAAACACCTTGCTGTCACGAATCTGCGCCGTGGTCGACATGTCGAGCAGCGCGTGCGCCACCGTGCGGTCGTTGGTCTTGATGTTCACGCCGCCGATCAGATCGGACGCGTTCTGGGTCTTTTCGAGCAGGCGTGCCGTGGCACTGGTCGCACCGCGCTCGGACAGCGCAAACACCGACGAGCCGTTGGCCGCCGGTGAGGTGAACGCGTCGGCGTGAATCGACATGAACAGGTCGGCGTCCACGCGGCGGGCCTTCTGCACGCGCACGCCGAGCGGCACGAAGAAGTCGGCGTCGCGGGTCATCATCGCGCGCATATTGGGCTGCGCATCGATCTTGTCGCGCAGGCGCTTGGCGATCTGCAACACCACATGCTTCTCGTACGAGCCCTTGCTGCCGATGGCGCCCGGGTCTTCCCCGCCATGGCCGGGATCGAGGGCGATGGTGAGCAGCCGGGCCGTTTTCGGACCCCGCGAAGGTGGCGGTGCGATGGACAGACCGTCGTCATCGTCGTCGTTACGCTGCGCAAGCGGCGGGGTCTTCTCCGGGGCCGGACGGGGCGGGCGCGTCGACGAGGACGGCGTGGGCGGGCGTGACGGGGCCGCGTTGCCTGCGTCACGCTGGGCATATTGCTGGAAGAACGCTTCGCTCTCTTCGCTACTCGGCGTGCCGCCCGACGACGGGCCCGGACCCTGCTGCGCGAGCGCTTCGGCCTTGCGGCCGGACTTCGCGAGCAACTCCATGAGCGGATCGGGTTCCACTGCCGGATACAGATCGAACACCGTGCGGTATTTGTAGCCCGCGACCGGTGGCAGCGTGAACGACTGCGGTTTCACGCCGGCCTTCAGGTCGAAGACCATGCGTACCACACCGGGTTTGAACTGCCCCACGCGCACTTGTGCGATCTGCGGGTCGTTCGGCTGAATCTTGGCGACGAGATCGCGCAGCGTCGGGCTCAGATCCACTTCATCGAGATCGATGACGAAGCGGTTCGGACTCTCCATCAACTGCTGCTGGAACTTGACCGGGTTGTCGGTCTCGAGCGTCACGCGTGTGTAGTCTTTCGCAGGCCACACGCGCACCGCGACGATGGCGTTGGCAAAGGCGAAGCGGGGGCCGGTGAGGGCGAGGATCAGCGTCGATGCGCCGGCTCGCAATGCGCGGCGGCGGCCGGCATTGGGCGAGGAGGCGTCGTCGGTACGGGCGAAGCGTTTGATCAGCATGAGTTCAGGCAAGCCAGACCGGCCGGCGTGTAGGCGCTCGTCGTGAGACGTCGGCCATCGCCAACTGGTTCCAGCCAAAGGCGTAAATCGGGGGTGCCCAGCAGACCGCCGGCTTTCTCGGGCCATTCGACCAGACACAGGGCGTCGCCGGCAAAATGCTCGCGAAAGCCCGTGTCGTGCCATTCGGCCGGATCGGCAAAGCGGTACAGGTCGAAATGATAGACCGGCAATACACCCTGCGGCGTGTCGATGTTGTACGGTTCACACAGCGCATACGTCGGGCTTTTGACGCGGCCGTGGTGACCCAGCGCGCGCAGTACCGCACGCACCAGCGTGGTCTTGCCGGCACCGAGATCGCCCGAGAGCTGCACGTGCAGGCCCGCATGGGCGGCGTCGGTGTGCGCCATGCGCGAGACGATGGCGTGCGCGAGTGCCGCTGCGAAGGCTTCGGTGGCAGCTTCGTCGGGGAGCGCAAAAATGCGCTCGCCCAGTGGCGCGGACGCTGTGTGATCGGGCATTGCGTAAAATAGAGTCGATGAAAGCTTTCGTGATTTTCCCCGCTCCCGCCGCACAAGTCGAGCCATCGGCACTGCCGGATGGGCCCGAAGTGTCGCCCTCGCGCGACAATACGGCGATTGTTTCGCTCAGTGCAGCGCAACTGTCGACGCTCGCGGGTCAAATTCGCACATGGGCGCATGAACTCGGCTTCGGCGAAGTGGGCATCACGGACACCGATCTCTCGCACGCCGAACCGGGCTTGCAGCAGTGGCTCGACGACGGCTGTCACGGCGATATGGACTACATGGCCGCGCACGGCATGAAGCGGGCCCGCCCCGCAGAACTCGTGCCCGGCACGGTGCGCGTGATCAGCGCGCGCATGAATTATCTTCCCCAAGACACCGATATGGCCACTTGGCGCGCGCACGAAGCCGCGCGCCAGCACATGCCGGGTGAAGCGGTGGTGTCGATCTATGCGCGCGGCCGCGACTATCACAAGGTGATGCGCAATCGTTTGCAGCAACTTGCCGACCGGGTTTCGCAGGCCATCGGGCCGTTTGGGTATCGCGTGTTCACCGATTCGGCACCGGTGCTGGAAGTGGAGCTCGCGCAGAAGGCCGGCCTCGGCTGGCGTGGCAAGCACACCCTGCTGCTCTCGCGCGACGCGGGATCGTTGTTCTTTCTCGGCGAAATTTTCGTGGATGTGCCGCTGCCTGTTGATGAGGGCGCCTCGCGCGGCGAGCACTGCGGCCAGTGCCAGCGATGCCGCGACGTGTGTCCGACCGGCGCGATCACCGAAGCTTATCGTGTGGACGCGCGGCTGTGCGTGTCGTATCTGACGATTGAACACAAGGGCGCCATTCCCGAACCGTTGCGCGCCAAGATGGGTAATCGCATCTACGGCTGCGACGATTGTCAGCTTTTCTGTCCATGGAACAAGTTCGCGCAGCCGTCGCCGTTGCCCGATTTCGATCCGCGCAACGATCTCGATCGTGCGTCGCTGGTGGAATTGTTCGCGTGGACCGAAGACGAGTTTCTCGCGCGGCTGCAAGGCAGCCCGATCCGCCGCATCGGTCACGAGCGATGGCTGCGCAATCTGGCGGTCGGGCTGGGGAATGCGCTGCGCGAGGTCAGTGCACCGGGGGCGCAGGGTGAGAATGCGAACGAGAGCGCGTGCAAGCCGCTGCGCGACGCACTCACGGCGCGCATGGAGCACCCCTCCGCGCTGGTGCGCGAGCATGTGCAATGGGCACTGGCTCAGGAAGGAGCGACGCTTTGACGACGCGCGCTAAAAAGACGCCGACGGCTGCGGGCGACCCGGCGGTGGATTTCGATGACGACGAGCCATTCGAGCAAGCGGCCCTCGGCGATTTGGATGACACCGCCGAAGCCGACATGCGCGCGGATGACGTGCTCGAATTCGACGCGCAGGGTGCCGCCTATGTGCGCAGCGCCACGCTCATCGACCAGTTCTGCGACACGATCTGGCTCGAAGACGGGCTCTCGCGCAATACGCTCGACGCTTACCGGCGCGATATGCGCCTGTTCGCCGAATGGCTGGCGGCCAAGCACGACATGGCGCTCGATGGCGTCGACGAAGCGGCGCTGTCGGCGTATCTCGCTTGGCGCCGCGAGAGTCTGGCCAGCAGCGTGAATCGCCGGTTGTCGGTGTTCAAGCGGTTCTATCACTGGGCGCTGCGCGAGCACATCGTGCACGTGGACCCGTGCCTGCGCATTGCCTCGGCGAAACGCGCACAGCGCTTGCCGTCGACATTATCCGAAGCGCAGGTCGAAGCGCTGCTGGGTGCCCCCGATCTCACTCAGCCGCTCGGCTTGCGCGACCGTGCGATGCTGGAACTGATGTACGCGAGTGGTTTGCGGGTGTCGGAACTGGTCGCGCTCAAGACCATTGAAGTGGGTCTCAACGAGGGCGTGCTGCGCATCTTCGGCAAGGGTGCGAAGGAGCGGCTGGTGCCGTTCGGCGACGAAGCCAGCGGGTGGCTAACGCGATATCTTGCGGAGAGTCGCGGCGTGCTGCTCGCGGGCCGTGCCTGCGACACGTTGTTCGTCACCCAACGCGGTGATGGCATGACGCGGCAGGCCTTCTGGTATCTGATCAAGCGCTACGCCCAGCTCGCGGATATTCACGCGCCGCTTTCGCCGCACACGCTGCGGCACGCGTTCGCCACGCATCTGATCAATCACGGCGCCGACCTGCGCGTGGTGCAATTGCTGCTCGGGCACGCGGATATCTCCACCACGCAGATCTACACACACGTGGCGCGCGAGCGATTGAAGTCGCTGCACGCGCAACATCATCCGCGCGGCTAAGCGAATTCAGCCGTCGCCAGTGGCACCTACAGCAGCGCCTTGAGCTTGTGCTTGAGCACTTTGCCGGTCGACGCGGCGGGCAGGGCATCGAGCACGCGAATCTCTGCCGGGCGTTTGTAGGGCGCCAGTCGCTCGGCCGCCCATGCGGCGAGCGCCGCCACATCGATGACGTGCCCCGGGCGCGCTTCGACGAACGCGATCACCTGCTCGTTGCCGTCTTCCTCACGTCCCAATACGGCCGCTTGCAGGACATCGGCGTGGCTCGCGAGCGTTTGCTCCACTTCGATCGGGTACACGTTGAAGCCGGAGTGGATGATCAACTCCTTCGCACGTCCCGCGAGAAAGAGCGCGCCGTCGGCTTCGCGCCGTGCCAGATCGCCGGTGCGTAACCAGCCGTCGGGCGTGATGGCGGCAGTCGTGAGTTCCGGCGCGCGGTAGTAGCCGAGCATGACATTCGGGCCGCGTACCCAGAGTTCGCCGACTTCACCGTCGGGCAAATCGTGTCCTTCCCGGCTGACGATGCGCACGGACACGCCGGGAATCGCCGGGCCCACGGCACAGTCGTCGCGTGGGGCGTCGAGCAGTGTCTGCGATACCGTCGGGCTGCTCTCCGTCAACCCGTAACCGTTATGAATCGGCAGGCCATAGAACGCTTCGACACGCGCCTTGAGCGCCGCATCGAGAGGCGAGCCGCCCGAGTACACGAAGCGCAGGCGCGGGGCCACCAGCGAGGTGCCCTGACTAGCCACATGAGCCATCAGGCGTGCGTGCATGGCGGGCACGCCCTGCAATATCGTCAGGCCATCGTGGGCCAGCGAGTCGAGCACCGCTTCAGGGGTAAAGCGCGCCGCCAGCCGCAGGGTGCCTCCGGCATACAACGTGCCCAGACACACCGACGTCAGACCGTAGACATGCGAAATGGGCAGCACGGCGTAGGCCACGTCGTCGGCGCCGACGCGCCGCAACGTGCTCGAAATCGCGGCAATAAACAGCAGATTGCGATGCGAGAGACGCACGCCTTTCGGCGTACCCGTCGTGCCTGTGGTGTAGATGAGCGCGCCGCACTGCGCTGCCGGGTCGGTCTGCACCGGTTCGGCTTCGCTTTGCGGGTCGGCGTCGGTGGCGGCCAGCGCACCCAGTGCCAGATCGGTCCAGACGATGGCCGCGCCTTGGCTGCGCGCATGAGCGGCCGCATCGGGAGAGGCATCGATCGTGAAGATCGCGCAGCGCGGGCGTGCGTGATCGCGAATGACGGCCAGTTCGGTAGCCGACAATCGCGCGTTGCAGAGCAGCGGCCAGGCATCGAGCGCCGCCACGGCGAGCAGCAGCACGACGTAGGCAATGCCGTTCTCGCCGACGATCATCACGCGATCGCCGCCGCGCACACCGTGGTCGCGCAGATGGGCGGCACACGTGGCGACGGCGTGGGTCAGTTCACCGTAGGTCAGCCGGCGGAAGTCGTCGATGAGCGCGATGCGCGTGGGCGTTTGCGCGGCAATGCGCGCGGGCAGGGCGTCGATGCGCGGCGGCAGGTTCGCCAGCCATTGGGCGGCCAGCGCATCCTGTTGCGAGGTGTCGGGGGTAGCAGCCATGGCCGCATTGTAATGCCCGCGCATGACGGCGACACAGCAGGGGCGTTTCATTACAATAGGCGCCCATGAGCAAGACCAAACACGTCTCGGAAACGCCGGCCACGCAGTTTCTGAAGCAAAAGAAAGTGGCCTTTACCGAACACGTCTACGAGTACGTCGAGCACGGCGGCACCGGTGAGTCTGCGCGTCAGTTGGGTGTGGATGAGCATGCGGTTATCAAGACGCTCGTCATGGAAGACGAGAAGGCGCGCCCGTTGATCGTGCTGATGCACGGCGACCGCACCGTCTCGACGAAGAATCTCGCGCGCCAGATCGGCGCCAAGCGTGTCGACCCCTGCAAGCCCGACGTGGCGCAGCGGCATTCGGGCTATATGGTGGGCGGCACGTCGCCGTTCGGCACGAAGCGCGCGATGGTGGTGTATGTGGAGGCGTCGGTGCTCGACTTGCCGCAGATCTACATCAATGGCGGGCGGCGCGGTTATCTCATCGGCATTGCGCCGCAGGTGCTGCTCAACACGCTGGCGGCCAAGCCGGTGTCGTGCGCGCTGGCGGACGACTGAGCGAGCGCCACCGTCGGCCACCGACGCGCCGGGACTTCGCGCAACCCCGTGTTTGCCAGAATGGGGCGGCAGGGCGTCTCAAGTAGAATGGCGCCCATTACAAATCTTCCTCACGCTAGAAGTTCATGGCCACTCTGGTTTTTATCGTCCTCGCGTACCTGATCGGCTCGGTGCCGTTTGCGGTGATCGTCAGCCGCACGATGGGTCTCGCCGACCCGCGTAGCTACGGCTCGGGTAATCCGGGCGCGACCAACGTGCTGCGCTCGGGTAACAAGAAGGCCGCCGTGCTCACGCTGCTCGGCGACGCACTCAAGGGCTGGCTCGCCGTGTACCTCGCCGAGCGTTTTGCCGACGCCTGGGGCGTAGGCGACTTCGGTCTGGCGGCAGTGGCGCTGGCCGTGTTCATCGGCCACCTCTACCCGGTGTTTCTGCGCTTCAAGGGCGGCAAGGGCGTGGCGACTGCTGCGGGCGTGCTGTTCGCGATCGACCCGATTCTCGGGCTGGCGGTGGCTGCCACGTGGCTCATCATTGCCGTGTTCTTCCGGTATTCGTCGCTGGCGGCGCTGGTCGCGGCCGTGTTCGCACCGCTGTACTACGTGTTCATGTTCGGCTTGGGTCCGTATGCGCCCGCCGTCATCGTCATGGCGATTCTGCTGATCTATCGCCATCGCGGGAATATCGCCAAGCTGATCGCCGGGAAGGAAAGCCGTATCGGCAGCAAGAAGAAGTAAGGAGCGGCAAGGGACTCACAGCGCCTGCCCAATAAAAAACCCGCAGCGAGCACTGCGGGTTTTTTATTGGCTGAAACAACAACGCTCAGTCGCGGAAGTTGTTGAAGTCGAGCGGGGTGTCGGTCACGTCCTTGCGCAGCAGCGCCATGGCGCTTTGCAGATCGTCGCGCTTGGCGCCGGCGATGCGCACGCTGTCGCCCTGAATGCTCGCCTGCACCTTCATCTTGCTGTCCTTGATCAGGCGCACGATCTTCTTGGCCAGATCGCCTTCCACGCCTTTCTTCACCTTGACGACTTGCTTGACTCTGTCGCCGCTGACCTTCTCGACCTTGCCGTAGTCGAGAAAACGCACGTCGACGTTGCGCTTGGCCATCTTGGCGATGAGCACCTGCGTGACCTGTTCGAGCTTGAAGTTGTCGTCGGCGAACAGGGTGATCTCCTGCTCCTTGTGCTCGACACGCGAGTCCGACCCCTTGAAGTCGAAACGCGTCGAGATTTCCTTGTTGGCCTGCTCGATGGCGTTCTTGACCTCTACCATGTTGGCTTCGCTAACCACGTCAAACGATGGCATCTGGCTCTCCTGAAATACAAAGGGTTCGTGAAAGGGACGGCTGGCCCCGCGTGCGGCGCCGTTGAGGCGCCTGCGCCGTGGGGCGGCCAGTCCCGGCAATCCGGACAATCCGCACAATCCGGGCAATCAGCGGTACTGCGCGGCATGGCCGGTATAATGCGCAAAATTCTTTCGCCCGACATTGTAATTCAGGCGTCCGCCCTGCATCCATCCCGCAATCATTTACGGGGCCGGCCGGCCGCTGAATCACATCACCACTCTTCATGCTCCAGTTGCAACGCGACGTCAGCCTGCGCGAATTCAATACCTTCGGTCTGCCCGCCACAGCCCGCTACTTCGTCACGATCGATAGCGAAGCGGCGCTGGTGGCCGCCCTCGCCATGCCTGAACTGGCGGGCTTGCCGCGTCTGGTGCTCGGCGGCGGCAGCAATGTGGTGCTGACCCGCGAGTTCGACGGCGTGGTGCTGAAGATGGCGATTCGCGCCCGTGAACGGCTGGCCGACGATGCCGATGCGAGCTATGTGCGTGGCGGCGCGGGCGAGGTCTGGCACGACTTTGTCGGCTGGACGCTGGCGCAAGGGTGCCCGGGGCTCGAAAACCTCGCGCTGATTCCCGGCACGCTCGGCGCCGCGCCTATCCAGAACATCGGCGCCTACGGGCTCGAACTCGCCGAGCGTTTCGCCTCGTTGCGTGCGCTCGATACCGCGACCGGTGCATTCGTCACGCTGGAGCGCGAGGCGTGTGCCTTCGGCTATCGCGACTCGCTGTTCAAACGCGAACCCGGGCGCTACATCATCGTGTCGGTGACGCTGCGCCTGCCGCGTCCGTGGCAGGCAGTGACCGGTTATGCGGACGTGTCGCGCACGTTTGCCGATGCGGGCGTCGAGGCGCCCAGCGCGGTGCAGATATTCGAAGCGGTGGCCGATATTCGCCGCCGCAAGCTGCCCGATCCGCTGGAACTCGGCAACGCCGGCAGTTTCTTCAAGAACCCGGTCGTCGATGCGCAGACGTTTGCCTCGCTGCGTGAGCGCTTTGCGCAGATCGTCGGCTATGCCCAGCCCGACGGCACGTGGAAGGTCGCCGCCGGTTGGTTGATCGATCAGTGCGGCTGGCGTGGTAAGTCGCTCGATAACGCGGCTGCGGCAGCGGTACACGAGCGTCAGGCGCTGGTGCTGGTCAATCGCGGCGGGGCGAGCGGGGCCGACATCGTCGCGCTCGCAAAGGCCGTGCAGGCCAGCGTGCACGCGCGCTTCGGCATCACGCTCGAACCCGAACCGCTCATGCTTTGATCGACGTGGCGTCCGGCAGCCGCTGGAGATAGTCGCGTCGCAAGTCCACCGTAGAGCGCACCCCTACATCGTTGAAATGCTCGTCGAGCCAGCGGGCGGCCGCGTCGCGCCCCCGGTCGCGCAACGTCGTCAGAAAGTGCCAGTCGGTCACGAATTTCGTCGACGACGACAAGTCATACAACTCCTTGTCGGCACGAATCGAGTGAATCAACGGGTACTTCAAACGCTTGCGGAATTCCGGCTTGAGCCAACCTTCGTCGAGCAACTTGTGCACGAACGAGATCGCACGGAATTCACGCTGCAACGACGCATTGAAGGTGATCTCGTTCACGCGGTTCATGATCTGCCCCGGTAGCACAGGCTTCTCTTTGCGCTCGATCGGGTTGATGTGCACGATCAGAATGTCGCTCGTGAGCGTTTCGTAATAGAACGGGTAGAGCGGCGGGTTGCCGAGATAGCCGCCGTCCCAGTAAAAATCGTCATCGATCTTCACCGGTTTGAAAAGCCACGGCAGGCAGGCCGACGCCATTGCCACGTCGAGCGTGATTTCATGCGTGCGGAAGATGCGGATATTGCCCGTGCGGATATTCGTCGCCGAGACGAACAGGCGCGTGGCCGTGCTCTCGCGCAGACGCTCGAAGTCGACCTGCGCTTCGAGCACCGTGCGCAGTGGGTTGATTTCGGCCGTGGGCTGCGCAAACGGCATCATCCACTGCTGCATGCTCTGCATCCAGTCGTGCCACACCGGGTATTCGGTCGGGCGGCCGTTGAGCCAACTGAAGACGGTTTGCGCCCACGCCGTGGCCGACGAGCCGGCCTGCGATACCCCTAGCCAGAAGCTGTGCAGCGATTCACGGGCTTTTTCGCGTGGGTCGATGCCGGGCCGGTCGAGCAGGCCATGCGCCAGTACGAGCGCGTTCATGGTGCCTGCGGATGCACCGCTGATGCCTTCGAACTCGAGACGTCCGTCTTCGAGCAATTTGTCGAGTACGCCCCACGTATAAGCGCCGTGCGCGCCCCCGCCTTGCAAGCCGAGATCGATGCCTTTACGTTTGGCACTGCCGCGACGGCTGCGTGACGGACGCGTGGCGCTCGCCTTGGTGCCTTTGGGCGTGGTGGCTTCGGTGCCTTTGGCGTCGAGCGTGTCGGGGGTGTCTGGGGATTCTGCCGCGTCGCTCTTGCGCGAGCGGGTGCGGGCTTTGGCGGGTTCAGCGGTCTTGGCTGTCTTGCCGGATTTCGCGGGTGCCGTCAGACCGTCGGGCGGCAGCAGCGGGACGTCGCTGGGCTCGAGATCCGAAGCGGTGCCATTCGCATGCGCGGTGGCGGTGTCGGACAGACTGGTGTGGCCCGAAGGGGCTGTGGAGGGAGTGTTGCCGGCAGCATCGTCGGCAGGATTGTCGCCAGAATCGTCGGCAAATTCGGGGGGCAGACGCGACATAGTGAGTAGCGGCGCCGGGCCGCGCTGAACCGGCCGAGAGGGCAACCGCGCGAATCAATCCGTGCGGTTGCGATGCTGGCCGGCGATTAGCCGTAGTGGCAAACGTAATCGAGCGTCTCGACGACCTCGATATCGAACTTGCTGTTGCCCGGCACGGAGAACTGCTCACCGGCGGCATATTCCTGCCACTCGGTCTGACCGGCCAGACGAATGCGGCAACGGCCGCCTGTCACTTCCATGATTTCCGGTGCATCGGTGCCGAACGCCAGCGTGGCGGGGAAGATCACGCCGAGCGTCTTGCGCGTGCCGTCCGGGAACAGCACGGTGTGTGAGACGCACTTGCCGTCGAAATAAGTATTAGCGCGCTTGATTACGGAAACGTTGTCGAACTGCGTTGCGTTTTGCGTCATGACCGGATGCGGTTTGATTCGGAAGTCGGAAGTCCTGCTGCCCGGCGTCGGCGCTAACCAACACATCAGGCGGGCAGGGGTGAATTCATGCTAGCACGTTTCGAGCGTCGACCCGGCTGACATTTGTGCAGTGCACAACAAATTTGCACCGAGGTGGTGCAAATTGCGAAATGTTCTGACGGGTGGTGCGCTTCAGATCGTGTGGCTATGAAGAAAGGCAGAAAATCGCTGCCTTATCGTCAATAAATGCCCAAAAACATCGAAAAACGCGCCGAGCGGCAAGCGCTGCGGCGCGTTAGCGATGATAGCGGAAGGCGAGGTGCCTTTGGCGTGTCGCGCTTACCGAAGGGAGCGGACTGGATCAGACGCGGCCGAGCATCAGGTACTCCATGAGCGCCTTTTGCACGTGCAGACGGTTCTCGGCTTCGTCCCAGACGACGCTCTGCGGGCCGTCGATCACGTCAGCCGACACTTCCTCGCCACGGTGAGCGGGCAGGCAGTGCATGAACAGGGCATCGGCCTTGGCTTGCTTCATCAGGTCCGCGTTCACGCACCATTGAACAAAGGCGGCCTTACGGGCTTCGTTTTCGGCCTCATAACCCATGCTGGTCCACACGTCGGTCGACACGAGGTCGGCCCCTTCGCAGGCTTCGCGCGGGTCGTCGAATTCGCGTACGAACGGACGGCTCGATTCGGCCACCATGGCCTGATCGAGGCGGTAGCCCGGCGGCGTCGAGATGTTGACCTGGAAGCCGAAGATCTCGGCCGCCTGAATCCACGTGTACGACATGTTGTTGGCGTCGCCGATCCACGTCACGGTCTTGCCCTTGATCGGGCCGCGATGCTCGTAGTACGTGAAGATGTCCGCCAGCACCTGACACGGGTGGTACTCGTTGGTCAGGCCGTTGATCACCGGCACGCGCGAATGCTGTGCAAAGCGCTCGATGATTTCCTGACCGAACGTGCGGATCATGATGATGTCGGTCATGCGCGAGATGACTTGGGCGGCGTCTTCGATCGGCTCGCCGCGGCCAAGTTGCGTATCTCGCGTGTTCAGGAACACGGCGTGCCCACCCAATTGGTGAATACCGGCTTCGAACGACAGTCGCGTGCGGGTCGAGCTTTTCTCGAAAATCATCGCCAGCGTGCGGTCGTGCAGCGGATGGTAGGTCTCGTAGTTCTTGAATTTTTTCTTGAGGATGCGGGTGCGTTCGAGCACGTAGTCGTACTCGTCGAGGGCCAGATCCGAAAATTGAAGGTAATGCTTGATGGGTTTAGCGGTGGTCATGTGGATGTTCTGCAGGAGGCCGAGAATCGGGGGATCACGAAGGCGAACACGAGATCGGGAGACCCGGCGGGAACTCGCCCGCTGTCGGCGCGATGAACAAGCCTTAAGGCCCGCTCCCCCACTTGGAGGAGCAGACCCCTAGTCTACCAAATCGTTTTGTCGTCACACGAAAAGCGTATGATCGACACCGCTGCGGCACAGCCCGGAAGGGCTGGCAAGACCGAAAAAAACATCTGCGGCAACGGTGGGGAGACGGGTTTGAGTCTTATATAAGATATAATACTGTCTCTGTCAGCAACGCTACCCGCGTATGGCTGGTCAGGTGTTTTTTTGAGGTGATTGAGCGATATGACCGACCAGGTTTCCGCGCGCGAGTATTTCATCCAGGGTCTGACCCGGGATGGCAAGAAGTTCCGGCCGAGTGACTGGGCGGAACGTCTGTGCGGCGCCGTGTCGTTCTGTGGCCGGGGTACCGGCCCGAACGCATACATGCAGTACTCCCCCTATGTGCGCCCGATTATGGTGGGTGACGTCAAATGCGTCGTCGTTGACGAGCGACTTCGCGAAATCGAGCCGATGGCGTTCGATTTCGTCATGAATTTCGCCCGCGACAACGATCTGCAACTGACCGAAGCCTGCTTCGTTCCCGACGTAAAGTAATACTCTTCAGTACCCCCTAGGCCGATGTCTTCGGCCTGACGTGAGTGCCGGGCCTTTGGCCCTGACTCACCGTCGTCTACCTTCCGATCTCTTCCCCAGTCCCACTTTTTCTTGTCTGTCTCGCTGATTTTCTGCGGTGTTGTGACGCGCGTTTTCGGTCGACAGGGCAAAAGCCAGACCTTTCCCTCTGTTGTGTGGGAGTTCGCCCACACCGCCCGGCGGGGCATTTCGGCATGATTTCAACGGGTGCCGGGCGGCACACGATGTCCCGTCCGGCGAATTGGTTTTACCGCAGAGGTCTATCGATGAAAAAGGCAGTCTGGAAAGTTGCGGCGTGCATGTTGGGCGCGTGGGGTGTGACGGCGGCGGCAGCGAACGCGCCGGCCAGCACAAACATCTATGTGTATGGAGACGTCGGGGCGAACGTTGCGAAGGCGGGCGACACGCCGGCTCGGGGCGGGTTTCCGGTGGATGGCGGCGCCGCAATGAGCGTGAGTGAAGCCTCGTCGACCGACGGTTCCTCGACGCTGCAACTCGGTTTTGGCTACCGAATCTCCCCCGCGTTCGCTGTCGAACTGGGATATGCCGTTCTGGGCACGTTCAAGAACACCTTCGACGGCCGTTGGCAGATGAATCCGGGCGGCGAATCCTCATCGTTCAAGAGCAACCAGAACGTTGCGATGCATGGCTTCCGGCTCGCGGCGCTGGGCATTTATCCGCTCTCCGACAAGTTCGAGCTGTTCGGCACGGTGGGCATTTACGGGCTGAATTACAAGAACGACCCGACATCCGACATGGAAGCGATGGGCAGCCGGAAGTCGTCGGCGTTTAAGCTGCGCCCGGCCATCGGCGCGGGTATCACGTATCGCATCACGCCGAGCCTGCATGTACGGGGTCAGTACGAGTTCATCAATTCGTCGCTCAATCGAGCTGCCGACAATATTGTGATCGGCAATACGCAATCGATTCGCGTGGGGCTCGTCTACGCGTTCTGATGGGCAGAACGCCGGTGGTCGCGGTTTCGGACCGGAGAATAGAAAAAAGCCCGCATGAAGCGGGCTTTTTAGTGTTCCGACCGAAGTCAGAACCGGCAAGCAACTTGTCGTGCTTTGCAGCGTGGTCTTTCGACCTGCTGTCTTAGGCAGCAGCCGACATCGCCTTGATGGCGGCCGACAGGCGGCTCTTTTGGCGAGCAGCGGTGTTCTTGTGAACGATCTTCTTGTCAGCAATGATGTCGATCGTCTTTGCCGAAGTGCGCAGCACTTCCTTGGCAGCGGCTTGGTCGCCCTTGGCGATAGCCTTGCGGACAGCCTTCACAGCCGTACGCAGACGCGAACGCAGCGCCGAGTTGTGAGCGTTGATCTTAACGGTTTGACGCGCGCGCTTGCGTGCTTGTGCAGTATTTGCCATGTTCGGTGAATTCCTTGAATTGCTCCGCCTGATGCGGCTTTCTATGCAGTTTGGCTCGGCTCCCTGGGAGACACGGTGGCCAGGAAGCAATCCATTGACTTCGAAACCGTCGATTATAGCCGAAGGCCAACGGAAATTGCAACGTCTTTGCTGCAATGCTGTGCGTATAATACCCGCAACATGAATTTGCTAAAAGCTCTCGCTACGGTCAGCGGTTTTACGATGCTTTCGCGCATCACCGGTCTGGTCCGTGAAATTCTCATTGCGCGCATGTTCGGGGCCGGTCCAATGACCGACGCCTATAACGTGGCGTTCCGTATCCCCAATCTGCTTCGCCGTCTGTCCGCAGAAGGGGCGTTTTCGCAGGCATTCGTGCCAATTCTGGCCGAATTCAAGTCGCAACGAAGCGCCGACGAGACCAAAACACTGGTCGATTCCGTCACCACGGTGTTGTTCTGGGTACTGCTCTCGATCACCGTGGCAGGCGTTCTCGGGGCGTCCGGCGTCGTTTATGCCGTCGCGACCGGTCTTTCGCGCGAAAACGGCACGTTCGACGCCGCTGTCTTTATGACGCGCGTGATGTTCCCGTACATCACCCTGATCTCGATCACGACGCTCGCCGCCGGGGTGCTCAATACGTGGCGCCAGTTCTCGGTGCCCGCGTTCGCGCCCGTGCTGCTCAACGTCAGCTCGATCGTCGCATCGCTGTGGGTCGCGCCGCACCTCGAAACGCCCGTCTACGCGCTGGCTTACGCCGTCATCGTCGGCGGCGTGCTGCAACTGCTCATCCAGTTACCCGCGCTCGCCCGTATCGGCATGGTGCCGCGCATCACCATCAATATCGTGGCTGCCTTGCGTAATCCCGGCGTGAAGCGGGTGCTCGCGAAGATGGTGCCGGCCACGCTGGCGGTGTCGGTGGCGCAGGTGAGCCTGATCATCAATACGAATATCGCGTCGCGACTCGCCCAAGGCAGCGTCTCGTGGCTGGCCTACGCCGACCGCCTGATGGAGTTTCCGACCGCGTTGCTGGGCGTGGCGCTGGGCACGATTTTGCTGCCGAGCCTCTCCCGCGCTAATGCCGACGGCGACGGGGCCGAATATTCGGCGCTGCTCGACTGGGGGCTGCGTCTGACGTTCCTGCTGGCGATGCCGAGCGCCGTGGGTCTCTTCGTCTACGCGGAACCGCTGACCGCCACGCTCTATCAATATGGCCGCTTCGACGCCAACGACGTCGTGATGACGGCTCACGCCCTGACGGCCTACGGCGTGGGGCTGGTTGGCCTGATTCTGATCAAGATTCTGGCGCCGGGCTTCTATGCCAAGCAAGACATCAAGACGCCGGTGAAGATTGCCATCGTGGTATTGATTGCCACGCAGCTGTCGAACTTGCTGTTCGTGCGCTGGTTTGCGCATGCGGGCTTATCGCTCTCGATTGGCGTGGGTGCGTGCATGAACGCGGCGCTGCTTTTCGCGGGCCTCTATAAGCGGGGTATTTACCGCCCGGCGCCCGGCTGGCGGCTTTTCTTCGTGCAATTGCTGGCGGCTTGTCTGATTCTCGCCGGGGTGTTGCTGTGGTTCACGCAGAGTTTCGACTGGGTCGCCCTCGGGGCGCGGCCGCTCGCACGTATCGCGCTGCTGGGCGCGAGTCTGGTGCTATGCGCCGTGGTGTATTTCGGCGCATTATTCCTCATGGGTTTCAATTTCTCGTTCTTCCGCCGTCGCACGAATTGACGCGGCAGGACCCACGGGTGCCGCATGGCGAATCGCTTTCTCGAGTACTTTGCTGCACTGGTGGCGTCTGACGATGGCCTGCCGCTGACCGAAGCGGCTATCTCCATCGCGCAGGACGTCTACCCCGATCTCGACGTGCAAGACACGCTCACGCAGATCGACGCGTTTGCCGCTCGCTTGTCCAGACGTTTGCCGCAGGACGCCGGGCCGTTGCAGAAGCTGCAACTGCTCGATCACTTCTTCTTCCGCGAACTCGGCTTCTCCGCCAATCAGAACGACTACTACGATCCCGACAACAGCCATCTGCATATCGTGCTGGATCGTCGGCGCGGTATTCCGATTTCGCTCGCGGTGCTGTGCATGGAAATCGGGCATCAGATCGGTCTGCCGCTGCGCGGATTGTCCTTCCCCGGGCACTTTCTGCTGAGACTGGCGGTGCCGGCCGGCGACGTGGTCATCGATCCGCTCTCCGGTAATTCGCTCTCGCCGCAGCGGTTGCTGGAAATGGTCGAGCCGTATCTGAAGCACTACCGTGACGAAAGCGCCGAACCGATTCAAGAGTTGGCGCTCTGGGCACTATTGCACCCGTTTCTGGAACCGGCGACGCCGCGGGAGATCCTCGCGCGCATGCTCCGTAATCTGCGGGCGATCTATACGCAGAACGAGCGGTGGGAGCGGTTGCTGGCCGTTCAGGAGCGAATGGTCCTCTTGTTGCCCGACCAGCCGATCGAGAAGCGGGATCGTGGGTTGGCCTACGCGAGGCTCAAACTCGTACGTCCGGCGCAAGATGATCTCGAGCTTTATCTGAGCAAACGGCCCGAAGCCGAAGACGCCGACGCCATCCGGCAGGTGCTCGACGACTTGAGCCGTCGGCCGGGAAGCCACGGATAACGCCGGATTCCAGCGGATTCCAGCGGATTCCAGTGTTCTTGCAACCAAACGAAAAAAACGCCAGCCGATGAGGCTGGCGTTTTTTCGTTTCACGCTGACTGTGCCGCTAACTCCTCCACCCGGCGTCGCAGCCCGGGCTTGTAGCCGAAGTAGAAAAACACTTCGGCCATCAGGAACATTGGTGCGATGAAAATCTGGAAGAGGTTGTCGAGCAGGGCGGGTTTGCGTCCCTCGAAATGGTGGCCGATCAACTGGATGATCCAGCCGCCGACGAACAACACGCCGAACGCGGTCAGTGCCCATGGCCAAGGCAGGCGGGCGAGGTGCTGGGTCACGGCGAGCATGACGGCGAAGAATGCGGTCATGGCCAGCGCGAGTGGCACGTCGAGCAGGAAGTAGTACATCAGCAGCACCAACACGATCACATGCGTGGCGTTCAGGCCGCTGGGGCCGAGCGGGATCCACGAAAACGCCTGCATCACCGCGAGGATGATCATGGGAACGCCGAAGAAATGGGTCAGACGATTCTTGGGACTGCGGTGATAGCGCTGGTAGAACGACATCTGTTGCGCCAGTGATTTCATGCCAGCCTCCTGCCTCGGGGGACGGGGGGAACACGCGGGGCCGGCGACGTACCGGCGTCGGAGTCGGCCGCAGAGTGCGGCCTGAGTTTCATTGTAGTCATACTCGGCACGGCAAATTGCTGCGATGCGGCAAAGTGTCTCGGGGTGCCGCTTGGTGTCTTTGGGCCGCCTTCGGGCCGCGCTTGGGCCGCGGTTGGACGCCTACTTGGGCTGCATGCGGATGGCGCCATCCAGCCGGATGACTTCGCCGTTGAGCATCGGGTTGCGCACGATCTGCTCGACGAGCATCGCGTATTCCGACGGCTTACCCAAACGCGGGGGAAACGGCACCATCTGCCCGAGCGAGGCCTGCACGTCCGGGGGCATGGCCAGCATCATCGGCGTCTCGAAGATGCCCGGCGCAATGGTCATGACGCGAATGCCGCTGCGCGACAGGTCGCGTGCCACCGGCAGCGTCAGACTCGCGACGCCGCCTTTCGACGCGGCGTAGGCGGCCTGTCCCATCTGACCGTCGTAGGCCGCAACCGAGGCCGTATTGACGATGACACCGCGCTCGCCATCGCCATTGGGCTCGGCCTGGCTCATAGCCGTGGCGGCCAGCCGGATCATGTTGAACGTGCCGATCAGGTTGATTTGGATGACGCGTGAGAACGCATCGAGCGGGTGCGGGCCCTCACGACCGACGGTCTTGCTGCCAATCGCGATGCCGGCGCAATTGATCAGACCGCGCAACGTGCCCAGCGTCTGCGCGGCGGCCACGGCGGCTTTGCCGTCGTCCTCGCGTGTAACGTCGCACTTGATAAATTTGCCGCCGAGTTTTTCGGCCAGCGCTTCGCCCTCGTCAATGTTGACGTCGGCGAGCGCGACCTTCGCACCCAGTCCGGCAAGCCAGCGCGCGGCAGCGGCGCCGAGCCCAGAGGCGCCACCGGTGATCAGAAACACATTGCCCTGAATTTCCATGCGTCATCCTCCTGAGGCAAAAAAGGCGGCCCAGTCTGCACTGGCCGCCTTCTTTTGTTGCGTCATCTGCGCCGAACGTCAACCGGGAACGGTGAGGGCCGGCGCATGGTCGCGGGTGCGATGATGATGCGCTTACTTCAGTGCATCGAACACGCGCGCGCGGATTTCGTCCACGCTGCCTTGGCCCGAGATCTTGCGATACTGCGGTGCGTCGACGATGGCGCCCGGGCTGCCGTGCTTGGCCCAATCCGAATAATAGGCCACCAGCGGCTTGGTCTGCGATTCATACACAGCCAGACGCTTCTTGACCGTTTCTTCCTTGTCGTCGTCGCGCTGCACCAGCGGCTCGCCGGTCACGTCGTCCTGACCTTCGACCTTGGGCGGGTTGAACTTAACGTGGTACGTGCGGCCCGATGCCGGGTGCGTGCGACGACCGCTCATGCGCGTGATGATTTCATCGAACGGCACGTCGATCTCGAGCACGAAGTCGATGGCGACGCCGGCTTCCTTCATGGCTTCCGCTTGCGCGATGGTGCGCGGGAAACCGTCGAAGAGGTAGCCGTTCTTGCAATCGTCGGCGGTCAGGCGTTCGCGGACCATGCCGATGATGACGCCGTCCGGCACCAGATCGCCTGCGTCCATGAAGCGCTTGGCTTCCAGACCGAGCTGGGTGCCTTCCTTGATCGCGGCGCGCAGCATGTCGCCGGTCGAGATTTGCGGGATGCCGAATTTTTCTTTGATGAAAGTGGCTTGGGTGCCCTTACCGGCCCCGGGTGCCCCCAACAAAATCAGACGCATCGATGACTCCTGAAAGTTTGTGATTTGTGAATGCTGTGCGTGCGGCAGGCAGTGGCGTCTCCGGGTTTTGCGTGGGCGTGCGGGGCGTTGACCGGCACGCAATACGACACGCAACACGGCGCGCAGGCGGCGCGCTTGGCAGCAGCGCGGCGCGCGCGACCGGAGGTCTGCTCGCGAGAATCAAAAGCGATTATGCCACGACGTGTCCGCCCGTCGGCGTTTTGCGGGCTCGCTGGCGCTATGCCTGTGCGAATTCCGAGACGATCGCCGTGTGGTTCGCGCGGGGATTACGTGACGATTGGGTGCGTTGCGGTGAGTGGTGAAGCCGTCATGAGACAAGTGCCGCGCGACGTCACGAACGAGGCCGTGTGTGACGTCGCCGTGACAGGCTCAGTCGCGAAGCAACGCGCGCACGCGTTCAAGATCTTCGGCCGTGTCGACACCGGGCAGCGGCGCGTCATCCGTCACGAGTACGGCGATTCGCTCGCCGTGCCACAACGCACGCAGCTGTTCGAGTGATTCGGCCGTCTCCAACGGTGCCTGCGGCAGGCTGGGATAGCTGCGCAGGAACTTGGCACGATAGGCGTATAGCCCGATATGCCGATAGACCGGGGTCGTTGCTGCCGGCAGTGCAGCGAGATTCGCGAGCCCGGCGCTCCATGCATCGCGCGACCACGGAATCGGGGCGCGCGAGAAGTAAAGCGCACGGCTATGCGCATCGAGCACGACCTTCACGACATTCGGCGAGAAGATCTCGGCGTTGTCGGTAATCGGATGTGCCGCCGTCGACAGCGCGCATTCCGGGTGGTCGGCGAGATGGCCCGCCACGGCATGCACGAGGCGCGGGTCGATCAGCGGCTCGTCGCCCTGCACATTGACGACGATCGTGTCGTCGGACCAGCCCTGCTGCACCGCGACTTCGGCGAGACGGTCGGTGCCGGTCGGGTGATCGGCGCGCGTGAGCACGACGTCGAACCCGTGGGCGGCAACCGCATCCACAACGCTTTGAGAATCGGTCGCCACGACGACCTGCCGGGCACCCGACTCGCGGGCCCGCTCGGCCACACGCACAACCATCGGCTTGCCGCCGATGTCGGCGAGTGGCTTGTTGGGCAGGCGCGTCGACGCGAGACGCGCCGGGACGACAGCAACAAAATCGGTCACTTGGCTCACGATCCGGCTTTGTCGTCGGTCAGCGGCACCGGCGTGCCTTCGACGGATTGACGGGCTTCGTCGGCCAGCATGACGGGAATGCCGTCACGAATGGGGTACGCAAGCTTATCCGCGTGGCAAATCAGTTCCTGGGCTTTCTTGTCGTACTCCAGGGGGCCCTTGCACAACGGGCAGACGAGAATTTCAAACAGTCGGGTGTCCACGCAATTTCTCCACTACCAGGGATACCAGGCGCGCATCGAGCGCGGCCTCGGCGGGTACGGCCCACACACGCGGGTCGGACCAGGTGAGGCATTTTACTGCATCCTTTTCGGTAATCAGGATGGCATCGGCCGCGACCCCGTCGAACGGATTGGTCGCGAAATCGTAATGATCGGGCAGCGGCAGCGTCTCGATGGTCAGACCCGCCGCGCGCAGCGCTGCGAAGAATCGCTCGGGGGCACCGATACCCGCCGCGGCGAGGATGCGCCGCGAGGCTGAGGCCGGGGCCGCCGAGGCACTGGCTGCGGCCGAAACCGGAGCCGAAACCGAAGCCGAAGCGTTACCGCCGGCAAAGTGAGCGAGCGGCCGCGAGAGCGATGGCTGGCTCACGCACCACGCGTCGCCCAGTGCCAGCGTGAGGCGCCACGTATTGGGCCAGTCAGGCAGCGTCTTGCCGTACGGATCGTTGATGAGGTTGGCATCGCGCCGGCGCGAGAGCGGTTCGCGCAGCGGCCCGGCAGGCAACAGAAAGCCGTTACCGCCAAGCCGGTGATCGAAGACGGCAATTTCGACGTTGCGCGCCAGCGCGTAGTGTTGAAGGCCGTCGTCGCAGACGATGACATCGCATTGGGGATGCGCGGCAAGCAATGCTCGCCCGCCCTCGACGCGTGCCGGCCACACCCATACGGGCACGCCGGTACGTTTTGCGATGAGCAGCGGTTCATCACCGACATCTTCCGGGCGTGACGTTGCGACGACTTCGGTCGGACGCGACAACTGTGCCCCATAGCCGCGCGAGAGCACGCCGGGGCGATAGCCCTGCTGGCGCAGCGCCGCGACCAGCGCGATGACGGTCGGCGTCTTGCCGGTGCCGCCGACGGTGAGATTGCCGACCACGACGATCGGCACCGGTAGGTGTGTCGATGTTTTCCAGCCGCGCCGGAAACTCAGGCGCCGCCATGCGGCCACGCCGGCAAAAATCCACGAAAACGGCCACAACAGCCATGCCATGGCACCGCGCCGCTGCCACTGCGCACTGACCCAATGGACGAGCGAACCGGACAACCGAGGGACCAACGCACGGGCGCGGGCACCCGAGGCACCGGCGGTGCCGTTTTTGCCCGGGGTGCCGGTGGCGTTGCGCTCGTCCGGTGTCGTCATCGGGCGGGCTTGCCGTTGGTGGTATTCGAGCGCGCGGCGAACGTCAGTCGCGACAGACCGGCTTCGCGCGCCGCTTCCATCACGTTGATGACCGATTGATGGGTACTTTTCGCGTCGGCGTTGATGATGATGACCGGCGGTTCGGCCCCGGCGCTCGGCGTGCCAGTGGCTTGCCGCAGCGCCGCCGTCAGGCTTGCCACGTCACGTTGGCCGAGGGCCTGCCGGTCGATGGCATAACTACCGTCCGCACCCACTGACACCACAATCTGGCGCGGCGGCACGACCGCTTTCTCGGCGTCGGCGGTGGGCAGGTTGACCTTGAGCGCGGTGTAGCGCGTGTAGGTCGTGGTGATCATCAGGAAGATCAGGATGACGAGCAGCACGTCGATGAGCGGGATCAGATTGATCTCCGGCTCGTCGCGCGTGGAGAGGCCTCGACGGAAATTCATCGTGCGCCTCGCCGATCAGTGCCGCGGCAGCGTGGCATCGAGGAAATGGACGGCCTGCGTTTCCAGTTCTACGAGGAACGCATCGACGCGCGTGCGGTAGTACCGATAGAAGATCATCGCGGGGATGGCGATCATCAGGCCAAACCCGGTGTTGTACAGCGCCACCGAAATACCATGCGCGAGTTGCGCCGGGTCGGTGCCGGTGGCGTCTTGCGAGCCGAAAATCTCGATCATGCCCACCACCGTGCCGAACAGTCCCATCAGCGGGGCTACCGAGGCAATGGTGCCGAGCGCCGGCAGAAAGCGCTCCAGCTCATGCGCTACCGCACGGCCGGTTTCTTCCAGCGCCTCTTTGGCACCGTCGCGCGGGCCTTGCGGGTTATGGGCAACGTAACGCACGCCGGTGGCAAGCACGCGGCCGAGCAGCGAGCCGCGCGCGAGCGCTTCGGTGGCGTCGTGTTTGGCCGGCGAGCGGCGCGCGAGCGTAATGGCGTTTTCGAGCACGCCGCTGGGCAGCACGCGTGCGCGGCGCAACGACAGGGCGCGCTCGACGATCAGGGCGAGGGCGATGACGGATGCGATGAGAAGTGGCCAGATGGGCCAGCCGGCGGCCTGGATGACGGCGAACAAAGACGACCTCTTGCTTGTTGCGGGGATGGGCAAACGAGTCCGCACTGTAGCGTGCAGGGTGGGGATGGGCAAGCACCGTTTTCCACATCTGACGAGCACAAGGATGTGGACAACCTTGGGATACTTTTGGCAAGTCTTTGACCGCAAGGAGGTTTTTGGTTCGTGATGAAAAAATGAGCAACGAATGGTTTCAGATATGAACACCTCCGCAACCTCTCGATTCCCAAACGGACAAAGACAGCCTGTGGATAACTTTGTGCACATGTCTCCGGGCGCCCGTATATCCTGCTGTCTGTCACGAAAATGCCATGTGACGCGGGTGCGACACCCGCCGGACAGCCCCGTCAGTCAAGGCTTTACCGCCCCGATGTAGGAAAAGTGCGGCGGCGGGGTGCGAAAACCCTTAAATTAACGGGCCTGTGGACAGTTTTTGACCTGCCGAATCGCATGAACCTTTCTTTTGACGACGCCCGGCCCAATCGTGGTGCGGATCGCGTGCTCAGTGTTTCGGATTTGAACAAGGCCGTTGCCGGGGTTCTGGAGCGGAGTTTTCCGCTCGCCTGGGTGAGCGGCGAGATTTCGAACTTCACGCGTGCCGCCAGTGGCCATTGGTATTTCTCGATCAAGGACGCGCAGGCGCAAATGCGCTGCGTGATGTTCCGTGGCCGTGCGCAACACGCTGATTTTTCACCGAAAGAGGGCGACCGCGTCGAAGTGCGGGCGCTGCTGTCGATGTACGTGCCGCGCGGCGAGGTGCAACTGAACGTCGAGGCGATCCGGCGCGCGGGGCAGGGCAATCTCTACGAAGCGTTCTTGCGTCTGAAGGAGAAGCTCGCGGCTGCGGGGCTCTTCGACGCCGATCGCAAGCGGCCGCTGCCGCGTTACGCCCGCCGGGTAGGCGTGGTGACCTCGTTGCAGGCGGCGGCGCTGCGCGACGTGCTGAGTACGCTCGCCCGCCGGGCGCCACATGTCTCGGTGGTGATTTACCCTGCCCCGGTGCAGGGCGCGGATGCGGCCTCGCGTCTGGCCGCAGCGCTCGATACCGCCAACGCCCGCCGCGAAGTCGACACCATTCTGCTGTGTCGCGGTGGCGGCTCCATCGAAGATCTCTGGGCGTTCAACGAAGAAGTGCTCGCGCACGCGATCGCCCGCAGCGAGTTGCCCGTCGTCTCGGGGGTCGGCCACGAGACCGATTTCACGATTGCCGACTTCGTGGCCGATGTGCGGGCACCCACCCCCACGGCCGCGGCCGAGCTGATCAGTGCGGCGCGCGACGAGTGTCTGCGCGAGGTCGACCGCGAGCGGCAACGCCTGACGCGCGCCATGTGGCGCACGCTGGAGCAACGCGCCCAGCAACTCGACAGTCTGTCGCGCGGTCTGGTGTCACCGCGTGAGCGTCTGGCCCGGCAACAGGGGGCGCTGGCCCATCTGTCCGACCGGATGCGTCATGCGCTGGAACGCCCGCTGGCGCAGCGCCGCAGCCGGTTCGAGATGCTGCGCCTGCGTTTTGCGCGCGCCGTGCCCGATGTCGCGTCGCAGCATGAGCGGCTCGCATTGCTCTCGCAGCGCCTGCATACGGCCATGTCACGGCGCGCCGAGCGCTCGACGCAGCGACTCGTCGATGCGACCGCCCAGCTCGAACTCCTCAATCCGCGCCGCACGTTGCAGCGCGGCTATGCCGCCGTGCTCGACGGCCGCGGCCAGCCGGTGCGTGACCCGCGCAAGCTCCAGCGGGGCCAGCAGGTCACGATGCATCTGGCCGATGGCGCGGCGGACGTGAGCATTGGTGATGTCCAGGTCAGGCTAGACGATACTTTTTAGCGATGTCGGAGCGCCAGTGTTAGTGAAGTGCAGACAATCTGCGTCGATTAGTCGGGATCGGCACACAATCGTCACACGTGAAGCGCAAAGTGCGGTGAAACGAGTAACCGTCGGGTTTGCGGGGTTATCGCATCTGCCCTAGAATCGGTGGTTCCGGATAATGCAAATCGGGTTCCCCTCAGAGCACAAAGGACAATCGCCATGGAACACAAGCTCCCTGAACTGCCGTACGCCATCGATGCACTGGCGCCGACCATCTCCAAGGAAACGATGGAGTATCACTACGGCAAGCATCACCAAGCCTACGTGACGAACTTGAACAACCTGATCAAGGGCACCGAATTCGAAAACGCGTCCCTCGAAGACATCATCAAGAAGTCGTCGGGCGGCGTGTTCAACAACGCAGCGCAAGTGTGGAACCACACGTTCTTCTGGAACACGCTGTCGCCGAAGAGCAGCGGCGCACCGACGGGCGATCTGGCCAAGGCCATCGATGCCAAGTTCGGCTCGTTCGACGCCTTCAAGGAAACGTTCTCGAAGTCGGCCGTGGGCAACTTCGGTTCGGGCTGGACGTGGCTCGTGAAGAAGGCCGACGGTTCGGTCGACATCGTGAACACCAGCAACGCAGCCACGCCGATCACCGGCACGGACAAGCCGCTGATCACCATCGACGTGTGGGAACACGCGTACTACATCGACTACCGCAATGCCCGTCCGAAGTTCGTCGAGGCATTCTGGGGTCTGGTTAACTGGGACTTCGCAGCGAAGAACTTCGCTTAATCGAATACCCCGGAACACCCGGAATTCACCGGCAACGAGGTCAACCCTGGCGTCACGCGCCTGACCCGAGCGCGGCGCCTCGCCGGTGAAGCAAAAGCCCATCGCATGCGATGGGCTTTTTGTTTTCAGCCGCCGCCGGTTTGCCCGCAGGGTGATGTCGTTTGATCGGGGTCAACATTCGGATGGGCAAGCGTCGTTAGAGTAACCCCTTCCAACGACCGGATAACGTATGCCAGACCCTGCGCCAACGCGCGATACCTGCTTTTCACCGCCTCGTGCTCGTGCTGCCCAACGCGCGACGCCCGATGCGCAACCTCATTTGTCACAGCATCCGTCGCAGCATTCGTCGCACCAGCGCTACTGGCTGGCCGATGCCCATCTCATGCGGAGTCTGCCGCCTGCGGCGTGGACGCTGTTCCGGTTAGCCGAACACAAGCGCGGCGGCACGGCGTCGCATATGTGGCGTGTCGGCCGGCTGGCGTGGCGTTTTGCACAGGCGTTGGAGATGCCGGCGATCGAAGCGCAGGCGCTCGGTTTGGCCGCAGCGCTGCACGATACCGGCAAGCTTTGTATTCCGAATTCGATTCTGGAGAAGCCGGGCAAGCTGACGGTCGATGAGATTCGAGTGATGCGGATGCACCCGCAGCTCGGGGCCGACATGCTCAATGCCATCGGCGGCGCTGCCTGCGATCTGGCGGCGAACGTCGCGCGCACGCATCATGAGCGGTATGACGGGCGGGGCTATCCGTTCGGATTGTCGGGCAATCGTATTCCGTTGGCCGGCCGCATCGTCGCGCTGGTCGACGTCTTCGACGCGCTGGCGAGCCACCGGCCGTATCGGGCGGCGCTCACACCGGCGCAGATCGTCAAGGCGATGCTCGGTGAGCGGGGACGCCACTTCGATCCGTGGCTGCTCGACCGGTTTTTGGAGCGGGCGCTCATGCCCGCGCTGGCGATTTCAAGTGGCGCGCGTTAGCGCGTCGACTTCGGCAGGCCCGAGATCTTCGCACCCGGCCCGAGGTTCTTGGTCTTGAACCACCCCTGATTCATTTCGAGTGCGTAGCGAATCGGTTCGCGCGGGCAGTGGTTGTCGTCCGTTTGCGGCGCCATGTCTTCAATGTTCACGATCGTGCCGTCGTCCTTGAGAAAGGCGATCGACAGCGGCAGATCGGTATTTCGCATCCAGAAACAGTTCATGGCGCGATTCTCGAACACGAACAGCATGCCGGCATTCGGCGCCATTTTCTGGCGATACATCAGGCCTTGCTCGCGATCGGCTTCGGTCGCGGCCACTTCCGCCTTGATGAGGTACATGCCGGCGGAGAGCTGAATGGTCGGGAAATCGCCGGGTTGCTTGATCTGTTGCGCGGCGGCGGAGGCCGGGGCGAGGGCCATGACGGCAGCGGCGGCAGCGAACGTGGTGCTGGCAGCGAGCGCGGCCAGTTGACGTGAAATCCGGATCACGAACGACTCCTGGGAAGGTCTGAAAACGTCAGACGAATGGCGGGTCATTGTAGCCGCCGGACGAAAAAAAAGCAGGTTGCGTGAGCAACCTGCTTATTACCGTCAGTTGCGCAAAGAAGCTGCGCGACGCGGTACTTACTTGCTGGCGGCGGCCGGCGCTTCAGCAGCCGAAGCCTTCTTCGCCGACTTCTTGTGAGTCGACTTCTTGTGCGTCGACTTCTTCTTGGCAGCCGGCTTTGCGGCGGCGGCCGGAGCTGCGTCAGCAGCCGGAGCGGCCGGAGCAGCAGCTTGAGCGAACACGCCAGTTGCGAACAGGCCAGCGACCAGGGCAGCGATCAGTTTTTTCATGAGATTCCTCGTTGAAGCTCGATGTTTGGGTAGTGAACTCGTTGACCCGCGAAGTGAGTCACCTCTAATAACGTCCATTCAGGACATCGGTTGACAACTCACTCGCGGATTTTTACGACGTGAAGTATTACGGCTTGTTACCAGTCGGCGGTTGGGTCGCAGGACCCTTCTTGGCCGACTTCTTGTGGTGATGCTTCTTATGCGATGCCTTCTTCGTCGGCGCAGCCTTGTCGGCAGCTGCCGCCGCCGGAGCGGGTGCTGCTGCTGCGGGCGCCGCCGGCGCGACAGGTGCCGTCGCCGGCGCCGATTGTTGGGCCATCGCGGCGCCGGACACGATCATGCCGGCGGTCAGGGCGAGCAGCAGTTTGTTCATGACTTGGTTTCCTCGTTTCAATTAGTGGTGCGTATGTTGCGCACCTGTTCCCTCAACGAGTCGAGCGACCGCTTCGTTGACCGGAAAGTGTAAGTATTTGTTGCGGTAGTTCGCACCACTGTCCGGGGGCGAGGTTCAACGCAAAGACGTCGACGGGGCCGATGGCCACGCGCACGAGTCGCAGCGTCGGCTTGCCGATGGCGGCGGTCATGCGCCGCACCTGACGATTCTTGCCTTCGACGAGCCGGATCTCGAGCCAGTGCGTCGGGATGCTCGCGCGGTAGCGAATCGGCGGATGGCGCGGCCACAGCGATTCGGGCTCGGGAATCTCGCGGGCTTCGCACGGCAACGTCATGAAGTCGCCGAGATCGAGCCCGGCGCGCAACCGGGCGACGGCGGCTTCGTCGTAAGCGCCTTCGACCTGCGCCCAGTAAGTCTTGGGCAACTTGCGCTCGGGCTCGGCGATGCGCGCTTGCAGACGCCCGTCGTCAGTGAGCAGCAGCAGGCCTTCGCTATCGGCGTCGAGTCGGCCGGCCGGATAGACGTTCGGCCGCTGCACGCATTCGGCAAGCGTCGGGCGCGTGGGATGCGGCGAGAACTGGCAGATCGTACCGAAGGGCTTGTTGAGTGCGAGAAGTGTCATACCAAGGGAAGAAAATCGGAGATTGCCGATATGAGGCAGTGCGACATTACACGTCACCCGGCATTTTGTGGCCTTTGCGGACTTCGCGGACTTCGCAACAGGGCGGCAACCTCTGTTCAGGCCTGACATGTTAATGCATAATCGGAAAAATCAGTCTTATGTCTTATATAAGACTAAAGGCTTGCTGTACGCAGCGATGAGCGCTGTGACTACAATAGGGCGGTAAACCCGATGGCGATACCGCCGCCTGTCGTGCGTTATCCGATCTATCCAATTGGAGCCCCACCATGTCGTATCAGCACATCAAGGTCCCCGCCGGCGAGAAGATCACCGTGAATAAGGACTTCTCTCTGAACGTTCCGGACACGCCGATCATCCCGTACATCGAAGGCGACGGCACTGGGGTGGACATCACGCCGGTGATGCTCAAGGTTGTCGATGCCGCGGTTGAGAAAGCGTATGGCGGCAAGCGCAAGATCAGCTGGATGGAAATCTACGCGGGTGAAAAGTCGACACGTGTCTATGGGCCGGACGTGTGGCTGCCTGAAGAGACGCTCGAAGTGGTCAAGGACTACGTGGTCTCGATCAAGGGGCCGCTCACGACACCGGTCGGCGGCGGCATTCGATCGCTGAATGTGGCGTTGCGCCAGCAGCTGGATCTTTACGTTTGCCTTCGCCCTGTGCAGTACTTCAAAGGTGTGCCGTCGCCGGTGCGCCAGCCCGAGAAGATCGACATGGTGATCTTCCGTGAGAACTCCGAAGACATTTACGCGGGTATCGAGTGGGAAGCCGAGTCCGAGGGCGCGAAGAAGTTGATCGCGTTCCTGCAAAACGAAATGGGCGTCAGCAAGATTCGTTTCCCGCAGACCTCGGGGATCGGGGTGAAGCCAGTGTCGCGCGAAGGGACGGAGCGTCTCGTGCGCAAGGCGATTCAATACGCGATCGATAACAACCGCGATTCGGTGACGCTCGTGCATAAGGGCAACATCATGAAGTTCACCGAAGGGGCCTTCCGCGATTGGGGGTATGGTCTCGCGAAGCAAGAGTTCGGTGCGACGGAGATCGATGGCGGCCCGTGGTGCAAGGTGAAGAATCCGAAGACGGGCAAGGACATCGTGATCAAGGACTCGATCGCGGATGCCTTCCTCCAACAGATTTTGTTGCGCCCCGCCGAATACGACGTGATTGCCACGCTCAACCTGAACGGCGACTACGTCTCGGATGCGTTGGCAGCGCAGGTGGGCGGCATCGGTATTGCGCCGGGCGCGAACCTGTCGGACTCGGTCGCGATGTTCGAAGCCACGCACGGCACGGCGCCAAAGTATGCGGGTAAGGATTACGTGAATCCGGGCTCCGAGATTCTGTCGGCAGAGATGATGCTGCGTCATATGGGATGGACCGAAGCGGCGGACCTGATCATCGCGTCGATGGAGAAGTCGATTCTTTCGAAGAAGGTCACATACGATTTCGCCCGGTTGATGGAAGGCGCGACGCAGGTGTCCTGCTCGGGCTTCGGCGCGGTCATGATCGAGAATATGTAAGGCGGGAAGCTGCGGTAATCACCGCAGCCATGGCATCCAATGTCATCGCAACCCCGGTTGAGCGCCGCTCGCCGGGGTTTTTTCTGTGATCGATCGACGGCAGCGCCTCATATCATCAGACGATGGCCTGCGCCGCTAACGTCTGAGCAAACGGCCGTCCCGGCGTTCCTGCCACATCGCGGCGAGCGCATAGCTCCCGGCAACGCACAGACTCAGTTGGCTCGATTGCGCGAGGCCTTCGACAATCGTCGATGACATGACGGATAACAGCAGCAAGTATTGCGGGAAGAGTCCAACGCCGAACGCAAACTCTTCAGCACGAACAGGGGCCGCGATTGCGGGTGTGCGACGTGTCCGCCAAATCCGCCATGCCACATAAATGGCGCCGTGAAAGAACGCACCGTACTCGACCCAATTCCCGTCAAATATGAAATTCGGCATCACCGGATATCACCTTCGGCAAAAGAGCCAGATCGCGGACACCGATGCGCCGATTGCGGCACCGATGTAGCGCGGGTCAAAAGGGAAAAAGGGGAGTTCCATGTTGCCGATGGTGACACCGGTCACTGAGATACCGATCACCGTATAGCTTGCGACGCCGCGAAGCTTCTCGCGTGTCTGAGGAGAAATCTTGATCATGAAAACCTGCGACTGAAATTCGAAAGCGACGAAAGGATGGGGGGCATGACAAATACTATTTCGTCGCCATACGTCGGACGCAAGCGTTTACCTGCCGCGAAGCAGCAAATCCGAATAATCCCTAATCGCTGAAATTCAGTGAATTCGCTATTGAACGACCACCGTCGTCGTAACGTGATGATCGCCCGTCGATGGCATACGGCTGGTGAACTCGCGCGGAAAACCGACCGTCCATGTCACGACGTCGGTGCCCGCGACTTTCCCCGCCTGATACCAGACGATCATGCCGGGAAAGCGCATCGTCTCGCAGCGTTGTCCCGCAGGTACGGTGTAATCGATCCACTCGGCGGACACTTCACCGAGCGCAGGGGCGGAGTCGAGTTGAAAGGTGGGTTGTCCGAGTGAGCGGCACAACGCGCTGTAGTTGGGCTGTACCCAGATCGCGACTTTTTCACCGGCGGGAACCGTGATTTCAATCGATGCCGGCGGGTAAGCGGCTTGACCGAAGGCCGCGCCGATCCCCAGCCAACCGATGACGAAAAGGACAACACGGCCCGCACGCCAAACGTTTCGACGGCGGGATGTGGCGCGTGCGGTGATGGCGGTATCCATAGTCGGATCTCCCACCCCCCGGGCGGCCGACTGGGGACGTTCTCAATTCCCGGCATGACGTCGGCACGACAATTCAATTACAGTGCACGCGAGCCCGTATAGCAAGGAGCGGCAACCGATAGATCAAGTGCCGCGCTCGCGGTCGTGGGATCGCACCATCGGGATAACCCGATGCCAACGGAACAACAAACCTGAAAGGGAGCGTGAAGATGAAGGTCAACCGCATCGTTGCAAACATTGCCGTGCCGTCGCCCGAAGCGATGCAGGCCGCGCAACACTTCTATGGTGAACTGCTCGGACTGGATTTGCTGATGGATCACGGCTGGATCGCGACGTATGGCAATGCCGCAAAGATGACCGTGCAGATGAGTGTCGCTACCGAAGGCGGCGCGGGTACGCCCGTGCCCGATCTGTCGATCGAAGTCGATGATGTCGACGAAGCGCTCCTACGTATGCGCGCCGCGGGTGTGGAGATCGAATACGGCCCGGCGGACGAACCTTGGGGCGTGCGCCGCTTCTACGTCCGTGATCCTTTCGACCGGCTCCTCAACATTCTGTCGCATCGATAACCGCCGCACCGCGCGTTCGGCGCGCCATCTCCCCGGCGTAGGGCGCGTGCGACTCACCGCCCATCGAAATACGCCGCCAGTTTCTGCGTTTCGAACGCTTGCACCACGTAGTCGACAAACACCCGCGTGCGCAGGGGCAACTGCTTCTTGTTCGAGTAGTAGACGAACAGGCCGCCGTACTCCTCGCACCAGCCCGGGAGCAGCCGCACCAGCCGGCCGCTATCGAGCAACGGCGCAGCGTGGGGCATCGGCAATAGCGCGATGCCGTAGCCGAGTGCGACCGCATGCGCCATCGCCTCGGGGTCGTCGAAGATCATGCGCGTGCGTGCTTCGACATTGACCCGCTCGCCGCGCGCATTGCGCAGCTCCCACGCGCGCAGTCGGCCCGACATCCCGGAGCGGCGCATCACGCCGTCGAACGACGCCAATTCAGAGGGATGCTTCGGCATCGCCCGATTGGCCCGATTCGCCATATACGCGGGCGACGCGCAAATCACCGCGTAAGTGGGCGCCAGACGTCGCGCAATCACCCCGGGCGTCAACTCGATGCCCCCGCCGATGGCGGCGTCAAAGCCTTCGCTCACGACATCCACGCTGCGGTTATCGAAGCGCCAGTCGGGCACGATGTCCGGATAGCGCGTAAGAAACTCGCCGAGCATGGGCACCAGATACTGCCGCCCGAAGGCGTGCGCCACGCTCACCTTGAGCACCCCGGACGGCGCGCTTTCGCGCTCGGCCGCGCGGGCGACGGCGTCGGTGAGTGCCGCAAAGGGGCCGTCGATCTCCCGCAGGAACGACTCGCCGCCCGCACTCAACGTGAGACTGCGCGTACTGCGGTGAAACAACCGCAAACCGATCTGCGCCTCCAGTCGCGCCACGTTCTTGCTCACCGCCGCAGGCGTGATGCCGAGTCTGCGCGCCGCCGCAGAGAAGCTACCGGTACGCGCACTGAGGACGAAGGATTCGAGCAGGTTCAGGGCTTCCATGTGTCACCTGTTCCATTGGGTTGAAAGTGATGATCGGAATTATGGACTAGTTGGCAGGTAATCCGCCGACCATACTGGCTTCACTTTTCCAAACAACGGAGTGGCGTCATGGCAACGAAATTTCAAGGCAAGGCAGCATTTGTGACGGGTGGCTCGCGCGGTATCGGTGCGGCCATCGTGCAGCGACTGGCGGACGATGGCGCTGCGGTCGCCTTCACCTACAAGGGCTCGAAGGCGGAAGCCGAAGCCATCGCGGCGGGCATTCGTGCCGCTGGCGGACGCGCACTGGCCTTGCAGGCCGACGCTGCCGATGCGGTAGCACTGGGCAAGGCCGTCGACGACGCCGCCCGCGAATTCGGCAAGATCGACATTCTGGTGAACAACGCCGGCGTATTCACCATGGCCAACGTTGCCGACATGGCGCTCGACGACTTCGACCGGATTCTCGATGTCAACGTGCGCTCGGTGTTCGTGGCGTCGCAGGCGGCGCTCGCGCACATGGGCGATGGCGGGCGCATCATCAACATCGGTTCGTGTAACGCCGATCGCATGCCGTTCGCCGGTGGCGCAGCGTATGCGATGAGTAAAGCGGCGCTCGTCGGACTGGTCAAAGGGATGGCGCGTGACCTCGGCCCGCGTGGCATCACGGTCAACAATGTGCAGCCGGGGCCGACCGCGACCGACATGAACCCCGCGACCGGCGATTTTGCCGGGGTGATGCACGACTTGATGGCACTCAAGCGCCACGCCGAACCGTCGGAAATCGCCGCCATGGTTGCCTACGTCGCCAGCGATGAAGCGGGCTTCGTGACCGGGGCCAGCCTGACCATCGACGGTGGTTTCAACGCGTAAGACGGCAAGTATTACCGCCGTAATCGGCGGTAATCGGCCGTAAGCGGATCGCCCTCGCCAAGTAAACTCCGGCGCGAGGGCGGCGATTAGACTCCCTTCATGAAGGTCGTCCACATCTCGCACACGCCGGTGGCGGGCAGTCCGGGGAACATCGTCTCGGCGCTCAACCGGTTAACCGATATCGAAGCGCGGCACGTCGTCTTTGACGCGGCCGCGTATCAGACGCGCACGTTCGCCGTCGATATCGACTGGAAACGCCAGCGCGATGTGGCACTTGACGTCATCGCGGCCGCCGACGTCATCCACCTCCATCAGATATTTCCGATGGACAAGACGTTCGGTGCCGACTTTCCGCAGCTTTTCACGCACAAGAAGCTGATACGCCAGTTCCATTCCGCACCTGAGCTGTGGTCGCGCGAAGATGCGGCAATGCGCGAGCGAATCGTTAATGATCCCATTCCGCAACTGGTCATCGCGCAAGGCCCCGAACGCTTTTATCCGTTCGCGCGCGTGGTGCCCAACATTGTTCCGCTCAACGATCCGCGTTACATGCCCCAACCGGAGCAGGCGAGCGACGCGGGGCGTCCTGTGGTGGTCTTTTCCCCGAGTGGACGTTCGTCGGGCTGGCGCAAGCGATGGGAAACCAAAGGCGCGCCGCAAACGCTTCGCCTGTTGCGCAGGCTCGAACGTCGCGGCTTATGCGAAATTCGCCTGATCACCGGTACGCCGCATGACGAGTGTCTGCGCCTGAAACAAAGTGCTGCGGTCGCGCTCGATGAGTGTGTGACGGGCAACTACCATCTCTCGGGGCTTGAAGCGCTCTCGCAGGGCAAGCCCACGCTCGGTCATCTCGACAACCGCGTGCAGTCGCAGCTTCGCCGTCTGACCGGTGCGTATGAATTGCCATGGGTCGATGTGCCGCTCGAAGCCGCCGAGGCCCCGCTCGTCGAGTTGCTGACGAACGCGGCGCTGCGTACGCAGATCGGGGCAGCGTCACGTCGCTGGATGGAGACCTACTATCAGGAAAGCGCGATGGTCGAGCACTACCGGCAGGCGTATCTCGATCTCTTCAACGCGCCGAATCGATTCACCGAGCGGCGTATCGACGACGCTACGCAGTGGCTCGCCGTCTCGCTGCCCAACCTGCGCTGGCGGGCCCGGCGCAACGCCAATGCCTTCTGGCGGGGTCTCTGGGAGACGTGGCACGGGCGCTGAACTGCGCACTCACGGCATCTTCATTCCGAAAACAACTCGAACAGCAGCGTGCGCATCCACTGGCTGGCCGGCTCTTGATGAAAGCGCGCGTGCCAGAACAGATTGATCTGAATATCGGGCACGTCGATGGGATGTTCGACATAACGCAAGCCGAAGTGCTGGGCGCTGCGCTGCGCGAACTTCTCGGTGACCGTTGCGACGAGATCGGTCGCGTGCAGGATATCGGCCAATGCGACGAAGTGCGGCACCCGCAGACGAATGTTGCGATGCACGTGTGCGCGCGCCATGAACTCGTCGACCTGCCCGTGGCCCGTGCCGGCGGCCACCACGACCACTTGCTCGGCGCGCTCGAAATCTTCGCGTGAGAGTGCGGCGGCCTTGTCGCCGTCCGGCCGGTCGAGCGGGTGTCCGGGGCGGAACATGCAGACGTACTTCTGGCGAAAGAGTCGCCGCTGAAAGAAGCCGGACGTCAGATCGGGCAGGTGGCCGACGGCCAGATCCACCTGTCCGGCCGCCATCTCTTCCTGCAAGTTGATTGCCGTGTTGCGCACGGTGCTCACCGTAATGCCCGGCGCCTGCTCGCCAAGGGCGTGCATCAGACGAGGCAGGAAGTGCACTTCACCGATATCCGTCATCGCGATCTGAAACGCCTTCTGGCTGGTCGCGGGATCGAACGCCACCTGACGATTGAACACGCCATGCAGCGCGTCGAGCGCAGCGGCTACCGGTTCCGCCAGTTCGGTGGCCATCGGCGTGGGCAACATGCCCCGCGAAGTGCGGATAAACAGTTCGTCGTTGAACAACTTGCGGAGTCGCGCGAGGGCATTGCTGACCGCAGGCTGCGTGACGCCCATGGCTTCGGCCACCCGCGACACGCGTCGTGCGTTGTAGAGGTGCTGGAAAACCACCAGCAGGTTCAGATCGACAGTGTGCAGGTCCATGGCGGGCCGTCGAGGCGATTGCAGTGTTATCACTGAAATCTATGGAGGATATAAGCGAGATTCTATTGGTTTATATCGCCCTGTGCGCGATCCTTCGTTCAAACGGCGTGACAACGCGACAAAACGGTGCCCGGCGGGCATCGGCAGAACGGAGACAAACCCCCATGGAAGTCAGCGTGCAACCGCTCGGCGAGCGCTTTGCCGCCGCCCCCGGCGACAACCTGCTCAAAGCCCTCACCGATCGTCAGATCCCCATTTCGTATAGCTGCCTCTCGGGGCGCTGCGGCACGTGCCGCTGCAAAGTCGTGTCCGGCAATGTGCAGGAGACCGGGGGCTACGAGTACCGGCACAACGCCGGCACTGACGGCGACGCGTCGACCGATGCCCGCTACGTGCTGGCTTGTCAGGCAACCGTGCACGGCGACTGCGAGATCGAGTTGCCGGAAGTCGACGAAGTCGTCGTGCATCCCGCAAAGATTCTCAAGGCGACCGTGCTCGCCATTGAGCCGCTCACCCATGACATCCAGCGTCTGGTGCTCAAGCCGGCCAAGCCCCTGAGTTTTTCGCCGGGGCAATACGCGACCCTGCAATTCACACCCGAACACATCCGGCCGTACTCGATGGCGGGAATCGACGCCGACGGGACGCTCGAATTTCACATCCGCCGCGTGCCGGGCGGTGCGGTCACCGGCTATGTCGCGGAGCAACTGAAGGTCGGCGACGCCGTGCGTGTGTCGGGGCCGCTCGGTACGTCGTATCTGCGCACGCGTCATGACGGTCCGATGCTGTGTGTCGCGGGAGGCACTGGACTCGCGCCGGTGCTTTCGATCGTGCGCGGGGCGGTTGCCCGCGGCATGACCAATCCCATCGAAATTTACGTGGGCGCTCGCTCGCCATCCGATGTGTACGGCCTCGCATGGCTGCGCGAACTGGCCGCCCGCCACGACGGCAGCTTGCGCTTGCACGTTGTGACGACGAGTGGCGCGTCGCCGGTTGCTGAACCGGCTGTTGCGACTGAAGGCGGTAGTGCGCCCTCGCGACTCGGTCACGTGACGGATGCCATCGCTGCGGACTTTGTCGGCGCCGGGGCCTTGACGGGTTGGCGAGCATATCTGTGCGGTGCGCCGCCGATGGTCGACGCTGCGACCACGTTGCTGCGCGGGCGCGGGATCGACGCCAGTCATATCTACGCCGACGCCTTTTATGCCAGGGCGGCCTGATTTCGCGCGACGCATCGTGACGCATCGTGACGATGTGTGCGCTGCGTCTTTGCCGTCCGGCGTCACTCGCCTCATGAATTCCTCAAAGGAGACAACCGTGAGTACAACACCGCAGACCGGACACGATCCGGCGTCGGCACGCCCGTCCGACATTTGGCCCGCCGAGGGCACGAGCCGTATTCCGTTTCGCGTTTATACCGATACCGATCTGTATCGGCGCGAGCTCGAACAGTGCTTCTATCGCGGCCACTGGAACTACGTAGGTCTGGAAGCGGAAGTGCCGAACCCCGGCGACTTCAAGCGCACAGTCATCGGCGAGCGCTCGGTGATTGTCACGCGCGATGCGAGCGGCGAGATCAATGTGGTTGAGAACGTTTGCGCACATCGCGGCATGAAATTCTGCCGAGAGAAGCGAGGCAACCGGACCGATTTTCACTGCCCTTATCACCAGTGGAACTACGACCTCAAGGGCAATCTTCAGGGCGTGCCGTTCCGTCGCGGCGTGAAGCAGGACGGCAAGGTCAACGGCGGCATGCCGAAAGACTTCAAGCCGGAAGACCACGGCCTGACGAAGCTCAAGGTCGCGACGCGCGGCGGTGTGATCTTCGCGTCGTTCGATCACGAGATCGAGTCGCTCGACGACTTTCTCGGCCCCGAGATCGGTGCGTACTTCGACCGCCTGTTCGATGGGCGCAAGCTCAAGCTGCTCGGCTACAACAAGCAACGCATTCCGGGTAACTGGAAGCTGATGCAGGAGAACATCAAAGACCCGTATCACCCGGGGCTGCTGCACACGTGGTTCGTCACGTTCGGGCTCTGGCGCGCAGACAACAAGTCGCGTCTGGTCATGGACGCCCACGGCCGTCACGCCGCGATGATTTCCACGCGCGGTCAGGGCGGTGGCGGAGAGGTGACGTCAGGGGTGTCGAGCTTCAAGGAGGCGATGTCGCTCAACGACACGCGCTTTCTCGACATCGTGCAGGAAGACTGGTGGAAGGGCCCGACGGCGGTACTCATGACGCTCTTTCCCAGCGTCATTCTTCAGCAGCAGGTCAACTCGGTTTCCACGCGTCACATTCAGCCGCGCGGCCACGATTCGTTCGACTTCGTGTGGACGCACTTTGGCTTCGAAGACGACACCGACGAGATGACGCAGCGCCGCTTGCGACAGGCCAACCTGTTCGGCCCGGCGGGGTTCGTGTCGGCCGACGATGGCGAGGCGATCGAATGTTCGCAGGAAGGGTTCGAACAGAAGCCGTGGCACCGTGTGCTGGCGGAACTGGGCGGCACGGGGGTGGAGAACACCGACCACATGGTGACCGAGACGCTGATTCGCGGCATGTACGCGTACTGGCGCCGCGTGATGGGCGTTTGAGGAGACACGAGACGATGGTCGACTTTGTGACGTTTCAAGCCGTTGTCGAGCTCAATGCGGCCTATGCGGCGGCGCTCGATGCGCAGCAATGGGATGCGTGGCCGGGGTTCTTCCTCGACGACTGTATTTACCGCGTGCAGCCGCGCGAGAACCACGAGATGGGGCTGCCCCTTGCGACGCTCTCGTTCGAAAGCCGGGGGATGCTGCAAGACCGCATCTACGGCATCCGCGACACGCTCTTTCATGATCCGTACTACCAACGGCACGTGATCGGACTGCCGAGCATCAAGGTGCTCGACGAGACCACGCTGCACGTGGAATCGAACTACGCGGTCTTTCGGACCAAGCCGGATCAGCTCACCGACATTCTGTCGGTCGGCCGCTATCTGGACATCGTCAAACGTACCGGCGACGGGTGGAAATTCGCGTCCCGGTTGTGCATTTTCGACAGCGAGATGATCCCCAACTCGCTGATCTACCCGATCTGAAGCGAGGACATCATGAGCGGTAACTGGATCGAGGCGGCCTCACGCGACGCCATTCCCGAGGACGACGTCATCGGCCTGGTGGTCGGCGGGCGTGACATTGCCCTGTATGGGGTAGACGGCGAGGTATTCGCAACCGATAACGTGTGCACCCACGGGAACGCGCGCCTGTGCGACGGGTTTCTGGAGGGGCACGAGATCGAGTGCCCGCTGCATCAGGGCAAGTTCGACGTGCGTACCGGCGCGGCCATGTGCGCGCCGCTCACCGAGGGGGTGAAGACTTATCCCATCCGAATCGAGGCCGGCACGGTGTACGTCGATCTGGGCTGAGGAAAGGACCGGTCTCGGCCGGTCTAGGGAAAAACATCCAAACGGGCTGCCGACGAGGCGGCCCGTCGTGTTTGCACGACACGTAGCGGGCTGGCTCACATGATTCATTGTTTTGTTGAGTGATACATATGAATCATTTTTTGCGGCGGCAGCATCCTCGCGTTTTGGCTTGTTTCTCCACTCGCAATCGTTAAAAAAGCTATTCATTTCCGGCGCTTATCTGTGGCATATCGCAGTCGCTGTCAGACAGTGGCCTGCGTAGGAATACTTAGCCTTTTCAGCTAATTGCGTAATTGATTTCCGCAACCCGGTATCGACGCGCGTTATTTTAATAACTGAGTGGAATATTGCTATGCGACGGGTTTTATAAGCGATTAAACGCAGATAAATTGTGTCGTGCGCATGATGCTGAGTGGAAAGTTGCGTTTCGTTTTGTATTCAAAAACGGATCCAAAAGATTCAAGTTGGTGCAGTCTTTTGTGCGGCGCAATAAAAAACCCGGCCGAAGCCGGGTTTCCGATGCATTGAAGCTCAGCGTATCAGGACGGTGCCTGAATGTTCGAAGCCTGCTTGCCCTTGGGGCCTTGCACCACCTCGAAGACCACCTTCTGACCTTCCTTCAGGGTCTTGAAGCCGTTCATCTGGATCGCCGAGAAGTGAGCGAACAGATCTTCGCCACCTTCATCCGGCGTGATGAAACCAAAACCCTTGGCATCGTTAAACCATTTGACCGTACCGGTTGCCATACAAACTTCCCCTAAACAATTACGACTACTACATATCACCGCAACAACGAGCACATCTGAAAAACCCGCCGACTAGTCGCGGCGGCTTCTTAGGCTCACCCAGGCATCTTTTCTTTTAAAACGCTTATAGAGGAAAAGCGCCAAGTTGATTGTTTTCGCTAACTGCCAATAGTGTCAAGCCCTTTTTCGCCGATAGAAGATGAGTTCGATCAGGTTTTACCCTTATATCTAGGAGGGCATAAGCAGTGCCGCGACACGCCCTTGAAATTTGGGTTAAGCTGACTCATATGGGTGTGGCACCCCCGGTGGTCGGGGCTGCGGCGCCTTGCTGGACAACGCACGCGGCGATTTGGCGAGTGTTGGCATTCCGGTGGACACCGGCGGCAGGCGGCAATAGGAGCTTCGATTGCTTCCTGCGCCCCGGAGTTGTTTAGAATCCACGTATGGCAACCTTACCGACAACGCATGATGACACCGTACAGGAGCGGCAAGAGCAACAGCTCAAGCCGCCTTCGATGTACAAGGTGGTACTGTTGAACGACGATTTCACCCCGATGGAGTTCGTGGTGATGGTCATTCAGGAATATTTCAATAAGGACCGGGAATCTGCAACGCAGATCATGCTCAAGGTCCACCGAGAGGGCAGGGGAGTTTGTGGGGTCTTCACGCGCGATGTCGCGGCGACCAAAGTTGAGCAAGTTGTTAGCCATGCAAGGCAGTCCGGGCACCCGCTGCAGTGCGTGATGGAGGAAGCATGATTGCCCAGGAATTGGAAGTCAGCCTGCACATGGCGTTTATGGAAGCGCGCCAGGCCCGACATGAATTCATCACGGTCGAGCACCTGTTGCTCGCCCTCTTGGATAACCCGACCGCTGCCGAGGTGCTGCGCGCCTGCGCCGCAAATCTAGACGATTTGCGCCAGAACCTGCGCAACTTCATCGCGGACAATACGCCCACGGTGCCGGGCAGCGACGAGGTCGACACCCAGCCCACGCTCGGTTTTCAGCGCGTGATTCAACGCGCCATCATGCACGTACAGTCCACTTCCAACGGTAAGAAGGAAGTGACCGGTGCCAATGTGCTGGTGGCCATCTTCGGTGAAAAGGACTCCCATGCCGTCTACTACCTGCAACAGCAGGGCGTGACGCGTCTGGATGTCGTCAACTTCATCTCGCACGGCATCACCAAGACCGGTGCCGCGGGCGAGTCGGCCAAGGCCGGTGAAGGCAGCACCGAGGGTGAAGAGGGCGCGAGCGCCAAAGAAAGCCCGCTGGCGCAGTACACACAAAACCTGAACCAGCTCGCCCGCGACGGCAAGATCGATCCGCTGATCGGCCGCGAGTCGGAAGTCGAGCGCGTCGTGCAGGTGCTGTGCCGCCGCCGCAAGAACAATCCGTTGCTCGTGGGTGAAGCCGGTGTGGGCAAGACGGCGATTGCCGAAGGCCTCGCCTGGCGCGTCACGCGCGGCGAAGTGCCCGAGATTCTGCAAGACGCTACGGTGTTCTCGCTGGACATGGGTGCCTTGCTCGCCGGTACGAAGTATCGCGGCGACTTCGAGCAGCGCCTGAAGGCCGTGCTCAAGGAACTCAAAGAGCGCCCGGGCGCGATCCTGTTCATCGACGAAATTCACACGCTGATTGGCGCGGGTGCTGCATCGGGCGGCACGCTCGATGCCTCGAACCTGCTCAAGCCGGCGCTGTCGTCGGGACAGTTGAAGTGCATAGGCGCGACGACATTCACCGAATATCGCGGCATTTTCGAAAAGGATGCAGCGCTCTCACGCCGGTTCCAGAAGATCGATGTGAACGAGCCGACCGTCGAGCAAACCGTGCAGATCCTGCGCGGCCTCAAGTCGCGCTTCGAAGAGCACCACGGCGTGAAGTATTCGTCGAGTGCCCTGTCGGCCGCCGCCGAGTTGTCGGCCAAGTTCATCACCGACCGTCATCTGCCGGACAAGGCGATCGATGTGATCGACGAAGCGGGTGCCGCACAGCGCATCCTGCCGAAGTCGAAGCAGAAGAAAACCATCGGCAAGGGCGAGATCGAAGAGATCGTCTCGAAGATTGCGCGCATCCCGCCGCAAAGCGTGTCCGCAGACGATCGCGGCAAGCTCCAGACGCTGGATCGCGACCTGAAGAGCGTGGTGTTCGGGCAAGACCCGGCCATCGACGCGCTGTCGGCTGCCATCAAGATGTCGCGCGCAGGGCTGGGCAAGACGGACAAGCCGATCGGTGCGTTCCTGTTCTCGGGCCCGACCGGGGTCGGCAAGACCGAAGTCGCCAAGCAACTGGCCTTCACGCTCGGTATCGAACTGATTCGCTTCGACATGTCGGAGTACATGGAGCGCCACGCGGTCAGCCGTTTGATCGGCGCGCCGCCGGGCTATGTGGGCTTCGATCAGGGCGGTTTGCTCACTGAAGCGATTACGAAGAAGCCGCATTGCGTGCTGCTGCTCGACGAAATCGAAAAGGCGCATCCGGACATCTTCAACGTGCTGCTTCAGGTGATGGACCACGGCACGCTGACGGACAACAACGGACGCAAGGCCGACTTCCGCAACGTCATCATCATCATGACGACGAACGCGGGTGCCGAGACGATCAATCGTGCCAGCATCGGCTTCACGAACGAGCGTCAGGCCGGTGATGAAATGGCCGACATCAAGCGGATGTTCACGCCGGAGTTCCGTAACCGTCTGGACTCGATCATCAGCTTCAAGCCGCTCGACGAGCAGATCATCCTGCGCGTGGTCGACAAGTTCCTCATCCAGCTGGAAGATCAGTTGCACGAGAAGAAGGTCGAAGTTGTCTTCACCGACAAGCTGCGCACGTATCTCTCGAAGAAGGGCTTCGATCCGCTGATGGGTGCACGACCGATGCAGCGTCTGATTCAGGACACGATTCGTCGTGCACTGGCCGACGAATTGCTGTTCGGGCGTCTGACGACGGGTGGCCGTGTGACCGTCGATCTCGACGAGCACGATCAGGTGCAACTGTCGTTTCCCGAGGACGGCAACGCCCGCTCGGAGCCGGAAGCCGCCGAAGTCGAGTAAGTCTTTAAGTCTGTAAGCCGGCAGGCGATGCGCTGACGAACCTGCTGGAAAGAAAAAACGCCGCTATATGCGGCGTTTTTTCATGGACGCGTCAGCCGCAAACCACGCGGCGCAACGTGACAAATTCAATGCTTGCCCGTGCTGCCGAAGCCACCGGCACCGCGATCGCTCTCGGGGAATTCGTCCACGAGGTTGAACTCGGCCTGCACGACCGGCACGATCACCAGTTGTGCCAGACGCTCGAACGGGTTCAGTACGAACGGCTCGTTGCCGCGGTTCCACGTCGAGACCATCAACTGGCCCTGATAATCCGAGTCGATCAGCCCGACCAGATTGCCGAGCACGATGCCGTGCTTATGGCCGAGGCCCGAGCGCGGCAGAATCAGCGCGGCATAGCCCGAGTCGGCCAGATGGATCGCCAGACCCGTCGGCACGAGCACGGTCTGACCCGGGGCGATGGTGAGCGGCGCGTCGAGGCACGCACGCAGATCGAGCCCGGCGCTACCCGGCGTGGCGTAGGCGGGGAGCTGCGAGCGCAGGCGTTCGTCGAGGATCTTGACGTCGAGTTTCATGGCGTAGGCTTGGCGTAATTCAGTAAAAAATCAGTCGGAGGCGCCGTCGGACGCCGACAGCGAGAACGCTTGCGCAAGCAATTCATGCGAGCGCAGACGGGCGCGGTAACTGCCGGCCACCGTCAGCACGATGATCTCGTCGGCATCGAACTGCTCCTGCAATTCGAGCACGCGAGCGGTCACGCGTTCCGGGGTGCCGATGATACTACGCGGCTTCTCGCGCGCGATCACTGACAACTCGCGGTCACGATATTGCGGCTTGGCTTCCGCGCCTTGCTCAAGGCTCGGAATCGGCTCGTTCATGCCGTAAGCCATCTGCACGCGTCGCAGGTCGACGCCTGCTTCGAGGGCTTCCGCCTCGGCATCGGTATCCGCACAGATTACGAACAGCGCCACCGAGCAGTAAGGCTTGCCGAGCTGTCCCGGCGTAAAGCGCTCGCGATACGCCTCGGTCACTCGATGACCATAGTGCGCGTTGATGAAGTGTGCGAAGCAGTAGCGCAACCCGAGTTGCGCGGCGAGCAATCCACCGAATTCACTCGATCCCAATACCCAAAGCTCCGGCCGCGTTTCGACAGCCGGTTGCAGCAGCACGCCGCGATACGGGTGATCGTCGGGCAGGGTGCCGTCGAAGAGTCGGGCCAGTTCCTCCACTTGCTGCGGAAAGTGCTCGCCGGCGTCGTACGGCCCCTTGGCGACGGCGCGTGCGGTGCGCATGTCGCCACCGGGCGCGCGTCCGACGCCGAGGTCGATCCGATTCGGAAACAACGCTTCGAGCATCAGAAACTGCTCGGCCAGCTTGAACGGGCTGTAATACGGCAGCATCACGCCGCCGGACCCGACGCGCAGCCGCTTGGTCACGCTGGCCAGCCGCGCGATCATGACTTCGGGGGCGGGGTTGGCCACGCCACGCAGGCCGTGGTGTTCCGCGCACCAGTAGCGCGTGTAGCCGAGGTCGTCGGCGGCTTGGGCCAATTCGACCGTGGCGGCGATGGCATCCGCTGCGCTGTGGCCGTGAATCACCGGTGTCTGGTCGAGCACCGAGAGTTTGATGCGATTGCGGGTTTGCGTCATGGAATCGATGCTCCTTGCATCACCGGGTGCGGCCGCGAGCCTTCAGGCATTCCCGCAGGCTCTCACGCACCGACAATTCGATAATTCGGCGGTTCGACAATGCGCCGAGCCGCTCAGTGCCCGCCGCCGGCCGGACCCGCCGGCGCATGGTCTGCCGTGGCGTGCGGCAAGCGCGAGATCATCAGAATGGCGACGATACCGCCGAGCGCGCCACAGAAAAAGATCGAGGCGTAACCGAAATAGTTCGCGACCAGCCCAGCCATTGGCCCAATCAGGCCCAATGCCAGATCGAAAAATGCCGAATAGGCTGCGAGTGCTGCGCCCCGGTTTTGCGGCGGCACCGAACGCAGCGCTTCCACGCCAAGTGCCGGAAACACCAGCGAGAAGCCGAGGCCGGTCAACCCGGCGCCGATCAGCGCCATGTGCGGATGGACGGCACCCCACAACAGAAACTGACCGAGCGCGCTGAACACGAGCGAGCACATCGCGACGCGGCGCCCGCCGAAGCGATCGACCGCATGGGCGAACAGAACGCGCATACCGATGAAGCAGCCGCTGTACAGCGTGAGCGCGTAGGCGGCGCCGGTCCAGCCGTGGCTGGCGTAGTACAGCGTGATGAACGCCGCGATCACGGCGTAGCCGATGCTGCCGAGCGTCATCGCCAGCCCCGGTCGCCACACGAGGCCGACCACCCGCAGGAACGGCAAACGGGTGCCGCCAACCGGGGCGGCGGCGGGCAGGCGCAGGGCAATGGCGAAGGAGATCGCCGGCACGACAATGCTGACCAGCGACACCACGGTGAACCCGGCCGATTCCAGCAGATACGCACCGAACGGCGCGCCCATCGCAATCGCGGTGTACATCGACACGCCTTGCCATGAGATGGCTTTGCTGGCGTGTGCGGCGCCAAGCAGGCCGATGCCCCACGACATACCGCCGGTGAGCAGCAGACTTTCGCCGAAACCGAGCACGACGCGTCCGGCGAACAACACCCCCAGCGCGAGCGTGGGATTCGGGATCATCGACGCGATCAGATACAACACGCCGGCGGCGGCACAGCCGCACAACCCTGTCAGCACGGCGCGGCGCGGGCCACGAGTGTCGACGGTGCGCCCGGCGTAGGAGCGCAGCAGCAGCGTCACGACCGACTGGATGCCGATGGTCACGCCGACGACGAACGAGCCGTAGCCGAGCGTCTCGTGGACATACACCGGCAGCACGGGCAGCGGCATGCCGATGGTCATGAAGCCGAAGAACATGATGGCGGCCAGCATGCTCAGTGTCCCGTAGACACTGACGACTGGCCGCGGCGTTGGAGCGGGTTGCGTCATTTTGATTGTTATCGTGTGCGGCCCCCCGGAGTCGGTGGGGGGCAGTGATGCGATTAAAGCGAAAAATGCGATAGAAACGTGGCCAACATCGCGGGGCAACCGTGGCGAGTTGCCAGTGTGTCACCGTCGCCGGACAACGACGATGACAGCCGCGAGGCCAGTAGGGGCATGCTCAGGCACTCAGGCGAGCGTGGGCGCTCAGCCGGGCGCGCGCGAGGGCAGGCGCGCGGCAATTTCGACGATCAGGCTGCGCGCCAGCGATTGTTTGTCGGCGCGCGGCAGGCGCTTCTGACCGGCGTCGTCGAAGAGGATGACTTCGTTGTCGTCCTGTCCGAAGGTCGCCGGCCCCAAGTTGCCCACGAGCAGCGGCACTTGTTTGCGGCGGCGCTTCTCGGCCCCGTGTTTTTCCAGATCGCCCGATTCGGCGGCGAACCCGACGCAATACGGCGGCTTGGGCAGCTTTGCCACCGCCGCGAGAATATCCGGGTTCTGCACGAATTCGAGCGTGGGCACGTCGGCGTCGCCCGTCTTCTTGATCTTGTCATGCGCGACCTCGCGCACCCGCCAGTCGGCCACGGCCGCCACGGCGATGAAGATGTCGCTATGCGATGCGTCAGCGAGCACGCGGTCGTACATCTGCTGCGCCGTCTGCACGTTGCTGCGCGTCACGCCATACGGCGTCGCGAGCGCGCTCGGTCCCGCCACCAGATGCACATCGGCACCGGCTTGCGCTGCGGCGCGCGCGATGGCGAACCCCATCTTGCCGCTCGACAGATTGGTCAGGCCGCGCACCGGGTCGATCGGCTCGAAGGTCGGCCCCGCAGTAATCAGCACGCGCCGGCCTGCCAGACGCTTGGGTTGGAAGAAGCCGACGACGGCTTCAAAGATATCTTCCGGCTCGAGCATGCGGCCATCGCCGACTTCGCCGCACGCCTGATCGCCACTGTCGGGTCCGAGGATCGTGATGCCGTCGCCGCGCAGGGTTGCCGCGTTGCGTTGCGTCGCCGGGTTGCCCCACATCTGCCGGTTCATCGCGGGTGCCACCAGCAGCGGACAATCGCGTGCCACGCACAGCGTGGAGAGCAGATCGTCGGCCATGCCGTGCGCGAGCTTGGCGAGAAAGTCGGTGGAGGCGGGGGCGATGAGAATGGCGTCGGCCTCGCGCGAGAGGTCGATGTGCGCCATGTTGTTGTCGACGCGGTTATCCCACTGGCTGGTGAACACCGGCCGCCCGGAGAGCGCCTGCATCGTGAGCGGGGTGATGAATTGCGTGGCGGCGTCGGTCATGACGACCTGCACGGTCGCGCCTGCCTTGATGAACAGTCGCGTGAGTTCGGCCGACTTGTAGCAGGCGATGCCGCCGGTGAGTCCGAGGACGATGGTCTTGCCCGCAAGTTCCATTTGAAAATGCCTCCTCCAAAGTGCCGCGCGGCGCCTCCGGGGCGCCGCGACGGTGGTGGCATCGGTTCGACGGGGTGTAATGCTGTCTTACGCTACCCCCCGCGAACCGTGCCGCAGATACTGCTCTGGCGTGGCTACTTGCCGCGCCGCACGCGTCGCAACTCGTCGATCACCAGCAGCACGGCGCCCACGCAAATGGCCGAGTCGGCCACGTTGAACGCCGGCCAGTGCCAGCCGCCGACGTGAAAGTCGAGAAAGTCGATCACATGGCCATAGATCACACGGTCGATCACGTTCCCGAGCGCGCCGCCCAGAATCAGCGACAGCGACAGGCAGAACATCTTCTGGCCGTTGTGACGCTTGAGCAGCCACATGATGACCACCGCCGCGACCACGCCGAGCAACGTGAAGAACCAGCGTTGCCACCCGCCCGCAGCGGCCAGAAAGCTGAACGCTGCGCCCTTGTTGTACACCAGCACCAGATTGAAGAACGAGGTCAGCGGGTGGAATTCGCCGTACTGGAACGTCTTCAGAATGGTGAGCTTGGTGACCTGATCGAGCAGAATCGCGATGACCGCGATCCCGAGCCACGGGGCCAGACCGAGTGTGGAGCCGACGCGGGCACCGCCGCCATTGCCATTGCTACCGTTGTTACGTCTTGCGCCCGAACGAGCGCCTGCTTTGCCAGCCATTATGCCGCGCTCCGGTGTTCGCCGCTGCCGAACAGATTCGACACGCAGCGGCCGCACAAGGTCGGATGTTCTGCGTCCGAACCCACATCGAAACGATAGTGCCAGCAACGCTCGCACTTCTGATGCGTCGACGGTGTGACGACCACGCCTTCATCGGCGTCGCCGGCCACTTGCTTGACGGTGGCTGCCGACGTGATCAGCACGAAGCGCAGATCGTCGCCGAGGCTGGCCAGCACGTCGAACTTGCGGCCCGACACGCGCACTTCCACTTCGGCCTGCAACGACGAACCGATTTGCTCGGCGGCGCGGGCTTCTTCGAGTGCCTTCGTGACGTCGCCGCGCACGTTGCGCAGCAGGAACCACTTTTCAAGCAGTCGGGTGCTCTCGGCCACTTCCGGATACTGGTAATACGTTTCCGTGAAGATCGTGTCGTTGCCCGGCTGGAACACCTGCCACGCTTCTTCCGCCGTGAACGACAGGAACGGGGCCATCTGCTTGAGCAGGCCGTGCGTGATGTGATACAGCGCGTTTTGTGCGGCACGGCGGGCCGGCGCATCCGGGGCGCTCGTGTAGAGGCGGTCCTTCAGAATGTCGAGATAGAAGCCGCCGAGGTCTTCCGAGCAGAACGTCTGGAGCTTGGACACGACCGGGTGGAATTCATAGCGGTCGTAGTGGCCGAGCACTTCGGTTTGCAGCGAATTCGCGAGCGCCACGGCGTAGCGGTCGATCTCCAGCCATTGATCGGCCGGCATCGCATGCTTCGCGTGGTCGTAGTCGGCCAGATTCGCGAGCAGGAAGCGCAGCGTGTTGCGGATGCGGCGATACCCTTCGGTCACGCGCTTGAGAATTTCGTCCGAGATCGACAGCTCGCCCGAGTAATCGGTCGACGCCACCCACAGGCGGATGATTTCTGCGCCCAGCTTGTCGGCGACGTCCTGCGGCAGGATCGTGTTGCCGATCGACTTCGACATCTTGCGGCCTTGGCCGTCGACGGTGAAGCCGTGCGTGAGCAGGGCCTTGTACGGCGGGCGGCCGTCGAGCATCGAGGCGGTCAGCAGCGACGAGTGGAACCAGCCGCGGTGCTGGTCCGAGCCTTCCAGATACAGGTCAGCCGGGAAGCCCAGTTCATGCGCGTGCGAGCCGCGCAGCACGTGCCAGTGCGTCGTGCCCGAGTCGAACCACACGTCGAGCGTGTCGCGGTTCTTCACGTAATCCTTGGCTTCATCGCCCAGCAGTTCCACCGGGTCGAGCGTCTGCCAGGCTTCGATGCCTTCGATTTCCACGCGCTTGGCGATGGCTTCGAGCAACTCGGGCGTGCGCGGATGCAGCGCGCCCGTTTCTTTATGCACGAAGAAGGCCATCGGCACACCCCATTGGCGCTGGCGCGAGAGCGTCCAGTCCGGGCGGTGCGCAATCATGTTGTGCAGGCGCTGCTTGCCCCACGCCGGGAAGAACTCGGTCGCCTCGATGCCGGCGAGTGCGATCTCGCGCAGCGTCTTGCCGTCACCCGGCGCGCCTTCGACCGGCGTCACATCCATGCCGGCGAACCATTGGTTCGTCGCGCGGTAGATGATCGGCGTCTTGTGGCGCCAGCAGTGCATGTAGCTGTGCGTGTACTTGAACGAGTGGAACAGGCTGCCGGCTTCGCGCAGCGCGTCGACGATGTGCGGGTTCGCGTCCCAGATCGACTGACCGCCGAACAGCGGCAGGCTGTCCTGATAGCGGCCGTCGCCGAGCACCGGCATGCGAATTTCGGAATCGGGCATGTCGTGCGCCTTGCACGACAAAAAGTCTTCCACGCCGTAGGCCGGGGCCGAGTGCACGATGCCGGTCCCCGTGTCGGTCGTCACGTAATCGCCGAGATAGATCGGCGAGGTGCGTTCGTAACCGGCGTCGGCGGTTGCCAGCGGGTGACGGAAACGGATCAGCGAGAGCGCTTCACCCTTCGTCTTCGCGATGATTTCGCCATGCAGGCCGTAGGTCTTCAGGCAGTCTTCGACACGGTCGGTGGCGAGGATCAGCAGGCCGCGCTCGGTCGACACCAGCGCGTACTCGACTTCCGGGTGCACGTTCAGGGCCTGATTCGACGGGATGGTCCACGGCGTGGTCGTCCAGATGACGATGTAGCCCGTGTCCGTCGGCAGCTTGGCCAGACCGAACGCCTTGGCAACCTTCTCCGGTTCGGCGAAGGCGAAGCCGACGTCGATGGCCAGATCGGTCTTGTCCTTGTACTCGACTTCCGCTTCGGCCAGTGCCGAGCCGCAGTCGAAGCACCAGTTCACCGGCTTCAGGCCACGGTAGACGTAGCCGTTCTCCATGATCTTCGCGAGCGCACGAAGCTCATCGGCTTCGTTCGTGAAGTTCATGGTCTTGTACGGGTTGTCCCAGTCGCCCAGCACGCCCAGACGCTTGAAGTTGGGCTTCTGGCGCTCGATCTGTTCGGCGGCGTAGGCGCGCGCCTTTTCCTGCACTTCGCGCACGGGCAGGTGCTTGCCGAACTGCTTTTCGATCTGGATTTCGATCGGCATGCCGTGGCAGTCCCAGCCCGGCACATAGGCGGCGTCGAAACCGGCAAGGCTGCGCGCCTTGACGATCATGTCCTTCAGGATCTTGTTGACCGCGTGGCCGAGGTGGATGTCACCGTTGGCATACGGCGGGCCGTCATGCAGGATGAACTTCGGCCGGCCCTTGCTGGCTTTGCGGATCTTGTCGTAGATCTTCTTGTCCTGCCATTGCTTGACCCATTGCGGCTCGCGCTTGGGCAGATCGCCGCGCATCGGGAACGGCGTATCCAGCAGATTGACGGGGTACTTGCTCGGGGCTTTCTTTTCGCTCATGGTGCTTCGCTACGAATTTTTGGAAATCGGTGTGGGGCGCTGGTGCCGTGTGCGTCGCGTGCCGGCCGGCGGGGCCGGTAGAACGCTTGGCGACGACGTGTGCCAGAGGCGGCAGCGGGCCGCGCGCGCGACGCGAAGCGCCGGTGCACGCGGGCGAAGATCAACTAATTCGGTCGGTTGCCGAGGTGGCGAAGTCGCGTCGTGCGCTCGGGCCGTTGGCGTCGAGCGCATGGGCGAAGTAGGCACGTGCCTCGCGCGTGTCCTGCGCGATGGCGGCTTCGAGTTCGGCCAGACCGTCGAATTTGGCTTCGTCTCGCAGCTTCTGCAAAAATTCCACGCGCACGAGTTTGCCGTAGCAATCGCCCGCGAAGTCCAGCAGATGCACTTCCAGCAGCACGCGGCCCGAATCGTCGACGGTCGGGCGCAGGCCGAGGCTCGCCACGGCGGGCAGCGGCGTGTCGGCCAGCCCATGCACCTGCACGACGAAAATGCCCGTGAGGGCCGGGTGTTTGTGCGCGATACGAATATTGAGCGTGGGGAAGCCGAGCTTGCGCCCGAGCTTCATGCCATGCACCACATGGCCCGAGATCGCATACGGGCGACCGAGCAGCGCATGGGCGCGCTCGAAGTTGCCGTCGGCGAGCGCGGCGCGCACTTCCGAGCTGGAAATGCGCACGCCGTCATGGGCGATCGTCGGCATTTGCTGGACGACGAAGTCGTGCTGGCGGCCCGCTTCGCGCAGGTACTCGATATCGCCGGCGCGTTTGGCGCCGAAGCGGAAATCGTCGCCGACGAGCAGCCAGCGCGTGTGCAGGCCGTCGACGATGATGTTGCGAACGAAATCTTCGGGCGACTGACCGGCGAAATGGGCGTTGAAATGCTCGACCACCAACCGGTCGACGCCATGCGCGCGCAGTGCTTCGAACTTGTCGCGCAGGTTCGAGATGCGCGCGGGCGCCTTGTCAGGGGAGAAGTATTCGCGGGGATGGGGCTCGAACGTCATCACGCATACCGGCAGGCCGCGCGCAGCCGCTGCGGCGCGCACGCGCGCGAGCAGGGCCTGATGGCCGAGGTGCACGCCGTCGAAATTGCCGATCGTCAGCACACAGGGCGCTTTGCTTTGCGCGTTGGGTAGACCCCGGAAGACTCGCACGATAAGGAAGCGTCAGTACAGGACGTTGATGAACGTTGGTGGGTAAGCTACACGGTGCTGCCCGGGACTGCCCGGCCTGCGGCGGCGGGGCGGGCCCGGGGTGCCTGACAGGACGGCCGATCCGACATTGCGGCGCCGCAGAACGTTGAATTATAAACGCTTCGGCGCCTTCGCGGCGCGGATCGCGTGTCTGGTGCGGCGCGCCAATGATAAAATCCGGCGATGAAGAACATTGTCATCCTGATTTCCGGACGTGGCAGCAATATGGAGGCCATCGTCCGTGCCTGTACTGAGGAAGGCTGGCCGGCCCGCGTGGCCGCTGTCATCGCCAACCGCGACGAGGCCGAGGGCCTCGCCTTTGCCCGCGAGAACGGCATCGCCACCGCCGTCGTTCCGAGCCGCGGCAAGACCCGCGAAGTTTTCGACGGCGAGCTCGCCGCCGAAATCGACCGCCACCAACCCGATCTGGTCGTGCTTGCCGGTTTCATGCGCATTCTGACGCCTGAATTCACCGAGCGGTACGCCGGACGCCTCGTGAATATCCATCCGTCGCTGCTGCCCGCGTTTCCGGGCTTGCAGACCCACGCACGGGCGCTGGAAGCCGGCTGCAAGGTCGTCGGCGCGACCGTGCATTTCGTGACGGCCGAGCTCGATCACGGCCCGTTCGTGCTGCAAGCGGCCGTGCCGGTCATCGCCGGAGACACGCCCGAGGCACTGGCCGAGCGTATTCTTCCGCTGGAACACATCATTTATCCGCGCGCTGTGCGGTGGTTCGTGGAAGACCGTCTGGTCGTGGCCGATGGCCGCGTGACAGTCAAACCCGCCGCCGATGGCACGCCCGATCCGCAATGGCTTTTTGGTGAGAACGCATGAGCACCCGTCCGACACAGCGCCGCGATGGCGCAAATCAATCCGGTAACCGCTCAGGCGGCAAGTCGTCCGAGACGAAGGAGCGCTACGTGCGCCCCGACCGCTACGACCGCACCCGCAACGATCGCCGCCCGGAAGCCCCGCCTGCCGAGACCGCCCGCATGCGCGGCGACCACCTGTCGCCCGCACTCTTCGAACATACGCAGCGCCTGCTCGGCAGCGTGCTCACGTTCACCGGGCCGGCCGACATGCTGGTGAGCACTTATTTCCGCGCCAACGCCAAGCTGGGCCACCGCGAGCGCGGTGTGCTGGCGGAGACGGTTTTCGCGATCCTGCGCCGCAAGCTCGAATTCGGTCAGCACGCTGGCAGCGGTTCGGGCCCGCTGGAGCGCCGTCTGGCGCTGCTGGGGCTGGCCTTCACGCGCGGTCTGACGTCGGTGCAACTGGTCGCCACGCCTGACGAAGTCACGTGGCTGGAACACGTCGGTCAGATCGATCCGGCGAGCCTTTCCACGCGTGTGCGCACCAATTTGCCGGACTGGCTGTACGAGCGTCTCGCGAAGCGTTTTGACGCCGCAGAACTCGAACCGCTGGCCGCCGCGCTGAATCAGCCGGCACCGCTCGATTGCCGCGTGAACCTGATCAAGGGGAACCGCGACGACGTGCTCGCGCAACTGCGCGCTGACGGGTTCTCGGCCGAGCCGACGCCGTTTGCGCCGAACGGCATCCGTCTGGCCGGCAAGCCCGCCCTGCAAAAGCACCCGCTGTTCATCTCGGGCACGATCGAAGTGCAGGACGAGGGCAGCCAGTTGCTGTGCCAATTGGTCGCGCCGCGCCGTGGCGAGATGATCGTCGACTTCTGTGCGGGGGCGGGCGGCAAGACCCTCGCCATCGGCGCGCAGATGCGCTCGACCGGGCGTCTCTATGCGTTCGACGTGTCGGATAAGCGTCTGGCGAAACTCAAGCCGCGTCTGGCCCGCAGCGGGTTGTCGAACGTCTATCCTGTGATGATCGACAGCGAGAACGACAGCAAGATCAAGCGTCTGGCGGGCAAGATCGACCGCGTGCTGGTCGATGCGCCGTGTAGCGGGCTGGGTACGCTGCGCCGTAATCCGGATCTGAAGTGGCGCCAGTCGCCGCAATCGGTGGCCGAGCTGACGCAAAAGCAAACGTCGATTCTGGCGAGCGCTGCGCGGCTGGTGAAGCCGGGCGGCCGGTTGGTCTACGCCACGTGCAGTCTGCTGAACGAAGAAAACAGCGCGATCGCCGAGGCGTTTGCCGCGGCCCATCCGGACTTTGCGCTGGTGCCGGCCAACGAATTGCTGGCGTCGCAGAAGATTGCGCTCGATACGGGCAAGTATCTGGAGCTGCTGCCGAATCGCCACGCCACGGACGGCTTCTTTGCCGCCGTGTTCGAGCGCCGTGCAGCAGAAAAGGCACCGAAGGCACCTAAGGCAGCACCGGAAGTCACGGAAGTTACTGAAGTTGCAGCACCGGAAGCGCCGGAAGCCTCGGCGGAGTAAGCCGGGTGACGGGCGTTAGCTAAGAAGGGAAAAAAGAGAAATGGCGATGCAGGAAAGTCCGGCTTTCGCGAGGTTGGTGCGCGACGTCGTTCGCGACTTCGGCGACCCGCAAATCATCTGGCAGATCGTGGCGCTGGTGGCCGCGCTCGGCGTGGCATTCGTTCTGCGGCGCTGGATGATCGGCCGTCTCGATCGCCATTTCGAGACCGTGGCACCGTCGCGCCGGGCCGGTTCGTCGAGCCTGCGCCGCTCGTTCTTCCCCATGTTCGGCTGGCTGTGCGTGGCGCTCACGCGCGTGGTGCTGCAAGAGTACATGCGCGTGTCGCTGCTGCGACTGGCCGAAGTGCCGCTTTTCGGGACGGCACTGATCTATCTCGCGTTCTACTTCGCGCGCCGCCTGTTTGCCTCCTCACCCCATGCCTACGGCCTGTTGAAGGTATTCGAGCGGGTGTTCACCACGTTCGCATGGCTGTCGATGCTGGCCTACGTGCTGGGCGTGCACGACGACATCCTGAACTGGCTCGCCAGCGTGCGGTTTGCCGTCGGTTCCAGCCATCTGACGCTGCTCTCGATGCTCTCGGGCATCCTCTGGATCGGCGTGACGCTGGTGCTGGCGATGTGGGTAGGCTCGCTGATCGAAGACCGGATCATGCGCACCACCACGCTCGACGGCAACCTCAAGGTGGTGATGTCGCGGCTGGTCAAGGGCGTGCTCACGCTGATCGCCGTGCTTGCCACGCTGTCGTTCGTGGGCATCGACATTACCGTGCTGGGTGTGTTCGGCGGGGCCCTCGGTGTGGGGCTGGGGTTTGGCTTGCAGAAGATCGCGTCGAATCTCGTGTCGGGCTTCATCATCCTGCTCGACCGCTCGGTGCGGCTGGGCGACCTGATCACGGTGGCGCCGTATCACGGCACCGTTTCCCAGATCAACACGCGATATACGGTCGTGCGCGGGCTCGATGGAATCGAAGCGCTGGTGCCGAATGAAAAGCTGGTGACTGACGTCGTGCAAAACCACTCGTTCACCGAGACGCGCGGACGCGTCAAAGTGAACGTGCAGGTGGCCTACAGCGCCGACGTAGAGTTGGCCATGTCGCTGATGCTGAAGGCTGCCGAAGGGATTCCCCGCGTACTCACGGACCCGCCGCCGTCGGCGTTGCTCCTGAACTTTGGGGCCGACGGTATGGACCTCGAAATGGGTTTTTGGGTACAAGACCCGGCTTTAGGCAGCGGATCGATCCGTTCGCAGATAAATTTGCGGATTTGGCGCACATTTCGTGAGCACGGTATTGAAATTCCGTATGCACAGCGCGAAATACGGATTCTGAACGACTGGGCCGACGGTGTGCCTGCGAGCGGGCCGGCGGACGCCGTCAGCCGGGTCGATGTGCCCCCCGGTACGCCGGAACTGGCGCAAACACAGGCCATCGAGGACAAAAAGCCGACCCCGTAGACGGTTTTTTCTACGGCGGCGCCTTGACCTGCGACAAAATGCGTGGCGGGGACGTTACACACGGGGAACAGTCCGTCAGGTAAAATGCCCCGCAAACCATAAAAAACCAGACGTTCACTGGCACGTTTAGCGCTCACTCGCCCCGGGAATTTACGCAACTTGCGGAGTTCCTGCGAATCAAAGCGTCAAGCGAGCGCAAGAACGAGACCGGACGCGGTGGCTGGCCCTCCGCATGGCCCGACAAGACAAGGCGCGGCAACATTGCCGCCATTGCCACCGTATTGATTAGTTTGGAGTGATATTTTGCTGGACAGTCTCCTTGGATTTCTCTCGACCGGCCTGCTCGACTGGAGCGGCTGGAAGATCTTCTTCTTCACGTTGATCGTCACCCATGTGACGATTGCCGGCGTGACGATCTATCTGCACCGTTGCCAGGCGCACCGCGCGCTCGACGTGCACCCCGTTGTCGCCCATTTCTTCCGTCTGTGGCTGTGGATGACCACGGGCATGATCACGAGCGAATGGGCTGCGATTCACCGCAAGCACCACGCGAAGTGCGAAACGCCGGAAGATCCGCACAGCCCGCAAACGCGTGGTCTGTGGAAGGTGCTCGCCGAAGGCGCTGAGCTGTATCGTGCCGAAGCGAAGAACGAAGAAACGATGCGCAAATTCAGTCACGGCACGCCGAACGACTGGATCGAGAACAACATCTACAAGCGCTTTCCGATTCTCGGTATCAGCGTGATGATGATCATCAACATCTCGCTGTTCGGCGCCATCGGTCTGACCGTATGGGCCGTGCAGATGGTGTGGATTCCGTTCTGGGCAGCCGGTGTGATCAACGGTCTGGGCCACTACTGGGGCTACCGTAACTTCAACTGCGCCGACGCATCGACGAACCTGCTGCCGTGGGGCATCATCATCGGCGGCGAAGAGCTGCACAACAACCACCACACGTACGCCACGTCGGCCAAGCTGTCGAACAAGTGGTACGAGTTCGACATCGGCTGGCTCTACATCCGCATTCTGTCGGCCGTGGGTCTGGCCAAGGTGAAGAAGATCGCACCGACGCCGAAGCTCGCGAAGAACAAGGCCACGTGCGACGACGATACGTTGCAGGCCGTGCTCTCGAACCGCTACGAAGTCATGGAGCGCTACGCCAAGACCTTCAAGCGCGCCTATAGCGAAGAGCTGGCTCGTTTCAAGGAAAAGCGTCAGGTCGGCGAGTACCAGTTGTTGCGCGGTGCCCGCAAGTGGCTGCATCACGACGAAGCCTCGCTGCAAGAGCCGCAGAAGCAGCAACTCGGCGAAATCTTCGCGCACAGCAAGTCGGTACAGACGTACTACGAACTGCGCAGCGAACTGGCCGGTATCTGGGAACGTTCGAACGCTTCGCGCGAGCAGTTGCTGAGCCAGTTGCAGAACTGGTGCCATCGCGCCGAACAAAGCGGAATTCACGCGTTGCAGGAATTCGCGACGCGACTGCGCCGTTACGCGTAAGGCGAATCAGCCAGAATTTCGTTTTTGTCGCATAATCAGAACCCCGCTACGGCGGGGTTTTGTCATTCCGGTCCCCACAGACCCAGCGAAAATGAATGCCTCACTCAAATCCGTAGAATTCGATCGCCCCGCACCGGGCGGCGCCCTGTGTGTTGCGCAAGCTTGGGCACGCGTCCCGGATGCGCCCTCGCAAGAGGAGCGCGCGGCACTCAAGGCCCGTATCAAACGTCTGCTCGTCGAGCAGGATGCCGTGCTGGTGGCGCATTACTACGTGGATGCCGACTTGCAGGATCTCGCCGAAGAGACGGGCGGTTGTGTGTCCGACTCGCTCGAGATGGCGCGCTTCGGCCGTGATCATCCGGCGAAGACTCTCGTGGTGGCCGGCGTGCGCTTCATGGGCGAGACGTCGAAAATTCTCAGTCCCGAAAAACGCATTCTGATGCCCGATCTCGACGCGACTTGTTCGCTCGATCTGGGCTGTCCGGCCGACGAATTTGCGGCGTTCTGCGACGCGCATCCCGACCGCACCGTCGTTGTCTATGCGAATACCAGTGCAGCGGTGAAGGCACGCGCCGACTGGATGGTGACGTCCTCGATCGGGCTGGAAATCGTGGCGCACCTGCACGCGCAGGGGAAGAAGATTCTGTGGGCGCCTGACCGCCACCTCGGTAGCTACGTGCAAAAGCAGACCGGTGCCGACATGTTGATGTGGCAGGGCGCATGCCTCGTGCACGATGAATTCAAGGCGACCGAGCTTGAACTGCTGCGCCGCGAACATCCGAACGCGAAGGTGCTCGTGCATCCGGAATCGCCGGCGGCGGTGGTCGAGTTGGCCGATGTGGTCGGTTCTACGTCGCAAATGATTGCGGCCGCTCAGACGATGGACGCAACCGAGTTCATCGTGGCGACCGACAATGGCATTCTTCACAAGATGCGGGCGGCGGCACCCGGCAAGCGTTTCATTGAAGCGCCGACGGCCGGTAACAGCGCCACCTGCAAAAGCTGTGCGCATTGCCCGTGGATGGCGATGAACAGCCTGCAAAATCTGGCCGACGTGCTCGAGTCCGGCCAGAACGAAATTCATGTCGACGCGGAGATTGGCCAACGGGCCCACACGTGTATCGACCGCATGTTGTCGTTTGCCGAAGCGCGCAAGAAGAATGTGCGCGCCAGCGGCGATTTCGCGCGCGACGGCGCGCTGTTTGCAGGTGTAGGCCCCGCATAATGACGCAATCCAAATCCCTGAGCACCACCGAGGCACTGTCTCCCGACTTCGCCAAATTTGGCGAGCCCCTCCAGAGCGCACTCTCGCGCAATGTGCGCGACGCGTTGGCCGAAGACGTCGGCGCGGGCGACCTGACGGGTCTGTTGGTCCCCGCCGACGAGATGGCGCACGCGCGCATCATCGTGCGTGAAGCCGCCGTGTTGTGTGGCGTGCAATGGTTTGAGGCCTGCATGCGCAGCATCGATGCGTCGGTTCGTGTTCAGTGGCATTACCGCGAAGGCGAGCCGATGACGCCAGATTCGGTGGTGTGCGACATCCACGGTCCCGCGCGGGCGTTGCTGACGGGCGAGCGCACGTCGATGAATTTCCTTCAGATGCTCTCGGGTGTGGCGACTGCCGTGCGCCGGTATGCGGATGTCGTGGAAGGCACCAAGGCGCGCGTGCTCGATACGCGCAAGACGATGCCGGGTTTGCGTCTGGCGCAGAAATTTGCCGTGCTTGTGGGCGGGGGGACGAATCAACGCCTCGCGCTGTACGACGGAATTCTTATCAAGGAAAACCACATCGCGGCTGCGGGCGGTATTCGTCAGGTGCTCGAGAACGCCGATCGGCTTGCCGATGGCGCGTCGGTGCAGATCGAAGTGGAGTCGCTCGAAGAGTTGGAGACTGCACTGGAGTGCGGTGCCAAGTCGATCCTGCTGGATAACTTCACGCTGGAAATGATGCGCGAAGCGGCCCGCGTGACCGATGGCCGCGCCGTGCTGGAAGCCTCGGGCGGCATCAATCTGGAAACGCTGCGCGCCATTGCGGAGACCGGTGTCGACCGCATTTCCGTCGGCGGTCTCACCAAGGACGTGCGCGCCACCGATTTCTCGATGCGTATTATCGAGACGGTGGGCTAAGCCCTGTAATAGGATCAAACGGTCAGTGCGGAAGGCGCTCGCCCGCTGACTCCAGTCTCAGAACAACACCCCGCACGTTGGAAATTGATCCAGTGTTCGGGGTGTTATTTTTTGCGGCGAGTCAGCGCTTGCGCGGCAACACTGGCGAAAGCACGGTCGGCAACGCTTTGGGCAGTGTGTCGGGGAAATCGCGGGAGTAGTGAAGCCCGCGGCTTTCGTGGCGTGACAATGCGCTATCCACGATCAGTGACGCCACGTCGACCAGATTTCGCAGTTCAAGCAGGTCGCGGCTCACGCGGAAGTTCGCGTAGTACTCGGCAATCTCCTCGCGCAGCAACGCAATACGATGCTGCGCGCGCTCCAGACGTTTGCTCGTACGCACGATGCCGACGTAATTCCACATCATCCGGCGCAATTCATCCCAGTTGTGGGCGACCACGACTTCTTCATCCGCATCGGCCACGCGGCTCTCGTCCCATGCGGGCACGTCGGTAATGCCGGGCAGCGACACCTCATCGCGCTGAATATCTTCCGCGGCGGCCTTGCCCAGCACGATGCACTCGAGCAGCGAATTGCTGGCGAGTCGATTCGCGCCATGCAGGCCGGTATAAGTCGCTTCGCCCACCGCATAAAGTCCCGGCAAATCCGTGCGGCCGTTCATATCCGTGACGACACCGCCACAGGTGTAATGCGCTGCGGGCACCACCGGAATCGGTTGTTTCGTGATGTCGATACCCAGTTCGGCGCAGCGCGCGAGAATCGTCGGGAAGTGTTCTTGCAGGAATTCGGGACTTTGATGGCTGATATCCAGATACACGCAATCGAGTCCGTGCTTCTTCATCTCGAAGTCGATGGCGCGCGCCACAATGTCGCGCGGCGCCAGTTCGGCGCGCGGATCGTGTTGCGGCATGAAGCGCGTGCCGTCCGGCAGCACCAGCCGGCCACCTTCGCCGCGCACCGCTTCGCTGATCAGAAACGACTTCGCGTAGGGGTGGTAAAGGCAGGTCGGATGGAACTGGATAAATTCCATGTTCGCGATCCGGCAACCGGCGCGCCACGCCATCGCGATGCCATCGCCCGTCGCCGTATCGGGATTCGTCGTGTAGAGATAAACCTTGCCCGCACCGCCAGTGGCCAACACCGTGTGACGTGCGGTCATCGCATGCACCGCGCCGGTGGCCATATCCTGAACGTAAAGCCCTTGGCAATGGCGGCCGGCGGTCGGCGCCGCGTCCGCGCGATCCGAGGTGATCAGATCGACGGCGAAGTGATTTTCAAACAGCGTGATATTGGGGTGTTGGCGCACACGCTCGGTGAGGGTAGTAATCACCGCGTGGCCGGTCGCATCGGCCGCATGAATGATGCGGCGATGGCTGTGGCCGCCTTCGCGTGTCAGGTGAAAACCGAGTTCGGCGCCTTCGTCACGCGTGAACGGCACGCCCTGTGCGATCAACCATTCGATCGCCTCGCGGCTATGTTCGACGATGAATCGCGTGGCGGCTTCATCACACAACCCGGCGCCGGCGATCAGGGTATCGGCCACATGTTCGTCGACGCTGTCGGCCGAATCGAGCACGGCAGCGATGCCGCCTTGTGCCCAGTCGCTGGCCCCTTCGGGCATCGGGCGTTTGGCGACCAATGCGACGCGGCAGGTATTCGCCAGATGAAGGGCGACCGATTGACCGGCGAGTCCACTGCCGACGATGACGACATCGAAATTCATGATACGGGCTGTCTCCGTAATCGACGTCATCTCGGTGACGTGATTCGCATGATGGGAAGTGAGCCAGTATAGCGAGTCGATACGCGCGTGGCACATGACCCTATGCGCACATCGGCAAAATCGGAGGAGGGATGACTACGCAACGCGTAGCTTGGTGAATTTCGGGACGCCCAAATGAAAAACCCCGCCAGAGGCGGGGCATTGAACGCAGCAGCGAACTGCTGCGAGAAAACCTGTTGATCTTATTTGATCTTGGTTTCCTTGTACGGCACGTGCTTACGAGCGACCGGATCGAACTTGCTGATTTCCATCTTTTCCGGTTTGGTACGCTTGTTTTTGGTAGTCGTGTAGAAATGACCGGTACCAGCGGTCGATTCCAACTTGATCTTGTCGCGAGCGCCTTTTGCCATGATGAGCTCCTAAAACTTAGATGGCCTTGCGCGAACGCAGGTCGGCGAGAACGGAATCGATGCCGTTCTTGTCGATCAGGCGCAGGCCAGCGTTCGAGATACGCAGGCGCACCCAACGGTTTTCGCTCTCAACCCAGAACCGGCGATTTTGCAAGTTCGGGAGAAAACGGCGCTTGGTTTTGTTGTTGGCGTGGGAAACGTTGTTGCCGACCATCGGCGCTTTCCCGGTCACTTGACATACGCGTGCCATGAAGCACTCCTAACCCAGAATTCTGTGTAAAAAAAAGTGGTGAGTCGAAAAGACAGACCGCGATGATACCACAAAAATCCCAGACAAATCAATCGCTTTAGACGATGTAGGACGCGAGCCCATGGTGGGAAGCGCCTGTCGGAGATTCGGGAAGGGACGGATTATAGCGCAAAGCGGCCCGCGAACGCGAACTGCTTGCTAAATTGTTGTGCAGATCACAATTCGCCCTGCTCGGCGAGCGAGTACACGCTATCGCCGGCGACGATGAAATGATCGAGCAAACGTATCTCCAGCAAGGCCAGCGCGTCCCCGAGCAAGCGCGTGAGTGCTAGATCTGCCGGGCTTGGCAGGGCGATACCCGAGGGGTGGTTATGCGCGACGATTACCACGGCCGCATTGACTTCGAGTGCGGCGCGCACGATTTCGCGGGGGTAGGCACAGGTCTGGGTGAGGGTGCCTTCAAACATGATGCGGGCGCTCACCAGACGATGGCCGGCATCGAGAAACAGGCAGACAAAGCGCTCGCGGGAGTGGTCGTGCAGCGTCAGGCGAAGATAATCTCGCACGCGTGCGGGGGTATCGAGCACATCGCCGGCCTCCAGGCGCTCGCCCAGCATGCGGCGGGCTATTTCCAGTGCGGCTTGAAATTGCACGAACTTGGCCTGACCGAGGCCGGGAATCTGCCGTAGCGCGTCGAACGGCGAGGCCAGCAGGCGGGTTAGCGAGCCGCCGCTGCGCGCGAGCAGATCGCGGCCGAGATCGACGGCATTGCGCCCGCGCGAACCGGTGCGCAGGAAAATGGCGAGCAACTCGGCATCGGAAAGGGCGCTGGCCCCACGGGCAAGCATTTTTTCGCGGGGCCGCTCGGCGAGCGGCCATTGGGCGATGGACATGACGACTCCAGGCGCAGACACCGCCGCGCGCATGAATCGTCGCGATGTCACTAAAGAGAAATACAGTCGCTGGAGGTAAAATTCCGGACTGCGCGTAGGGGGAGCCGGACGCGCAACGCGTCGTCATTTACAATATTAGCTTGACCTTGCTGTGAGACCCCCATGAATTCTGTCGCATCCCCCGTGGTTCAGGACGATTCCTATCTGACGCTGCACTACCGGATTGGCGCCCCTGACGGCGCGGATATCGTCAACACCTTCGAAGGCACGCCGGCCACGCTGCAACTGGGCGGCGGCCAGATGGCGCCGACGCTCGAACAGGCGCTGCTGGGCATGAGTGTGGGGGAACGCCGTAGTATCGAACTTGCCCCGGAGCAGGCCTTTGGCCCGCGCAATCCCGAGTTGCTGCAACGTGTCACGATGAAGACGCTGCAAGAGAACAGCAATTTCGGCGAAGAATATACCGTGGGCGATCTGGTCGAATTCAACGCGCCGAGCGGCGGCCGCTATGCGGGCATCCTGCGCGAGTTGGGTGACGGCTGGGCATTGTTCGACTTCAACCATCCTTTGGCTGGACAGCCGATTGTGTTCGAAGTCCAGATTATCGGCATTCTGTAGGAATCGAAATGAGCGCCACCCAAGTCGTTGCGCCGACCCTGTCGGACGCGGAAATTCTGCTGGCCCAGCCGCGCGGTTTTTGCGCGGGCGTCGACCGTGCAATCGAGATCGTCGAGCGCGCGCTGTCTATGTATGGTGCCCCGATCTATGTTCGTCACGAGATCGTACATAACGCCTATGTCGTCGAGAACCTGCGCAAGAAGGGCGCGATTTTCGTCGAAGAGCTGACCGACGTGCCTTCGGGCAACACGTTGATCTTCAGCGCTCACGGCGTGTCGCAAGCCGTGCGTGCCGAGGCTCAGGAGCGCGGTCTGCGCATCTTCGATGCCACCTGTCCGCTCGTGACCAAGGTGCACGTCGAAGTCGCGAAGATGCGCGGCCAAGGGCACGAGATCATCATGATCGGCCACAAGGGCCACCCGGAAGTCGAAGGCACGATGGGGCAGTCGGGCGAAGGCATGTTCCTCGTCGAGACCATCGAAGACGTGCTCGCACTGCAAGTCGCCGACGAAACGAAGCTGGCCTTCGTGACGCAGACGACGCTGTCGGTCGATGACGCCGCCGAAGTGATCAACGCGCTCAAGAAGCGTTTCCCGCTGATCACCGAGCCGAAGAAGCAGGACATCTGCTACGCGACGCAAAATCGTCAGGACGCCGTGAAGTTCATGGCCCCGCAATGCGATGTGGTCGTGGTGGTGGGCAGCCCGAACAGCTCCAATTCGAATCGTCTGCGCGAAGTGGCCGAGAAGATGGGCGTGCCGGCCTACATGATCGACTCGCCGGCGCAGCTCAAGCCCGAGTGGTTCAACGGTAAGCGCCGTATCGGCGTGACGGCAGGCGCGTCGGCGCCGGAAGTGCTGGCACAGTCGATCGTCGCGCGCCTGCGTGAACTCGGCGTGAATCAGGTCAAGGTGCTCGAAGGCGTCGAAGAGAACATCGCGTTCCCGCTGCCCAAGGGCCTGACGCCGGTGACCGAGTAAGCTTTACGCTGTCAGCATGATCGTCTGCGGGGCGTCGTAAGCACGAAGAAGCACGAAGGCCCGCAGTCACAAGAGCCGGGGTGTCGCACTATGCGCACCCCGGCTTTTTGTTGTCCTGCTTGTTCCCCCTCCCGCTCCCCCCGCCCCCTCTCAGCACTTTCTGGAAGCGACGCAGGCGCCGCTCCCCATACCCTTGCACGTCGTCAATAGACGCACGCAAATTCAGGCAAAACCCCACGCGACCTCTACGCAATTCTGCGTACGTTTTTGCGGAATCCCCGCAATGGCGATTTGGCGAATTTCGCCGTATCGGCCATTAAAACCACCTGCGTGATTTCCGCAATTCATCACTTAATGAATTAATGCCAAATAACGCCATTCGCTTTTCAATTATCTAATTATTTATATATTCACTTAATTAGAGTATTCGCTCCAAATCGATCGGGCACGTAATTTGCTTTATTAATAACTATGGTGATGAATCCCATATTTGGTGCATTGTATGCACCATGGAGCCGCCTGAGCGGATTCGCCCAGGTATGTAAAACCTTGATCGAAAGCGGGGTTGCACTTTTGAAAAAATAGGGTTGCACAAGTCGGTATAAACCTTAGGCCTCCATTATGGAAAACCCTGTGGCGGCGGGCGTCGCAGCCGCAAAGAATGGAGTTACAATGCGCGCGTTTCGCATACGAAACATTGAATTGGCGTTATTGGCGTTTTATTAAACCGCCGACAATCAGGAGATAATCACATGCAACTCAAGTTCGCGAAGGTACTGCCCGTAGTCGCCGCAGTGACGCTGTTGGCGGCATGCGGTCAGAAGGAAGAAAAGCAGGCCGATTCGGGTGCCGCTTCTGCACCTGCCGCGACGACTGCCGCCAGCGGGGGCGGCGATGCGGTTGTTATCAAGATTGGTCACGTTGCACCGTTGACGGGCCAAATTGCTCACTTGGGCAAAGATAACGAAAATGGTGCACGCCTCGCAGTTGAGGAAGCCAACAAGGCCGGTCTGACCATCGACGGCAAGCCGGTCAAGCTGGAACTGGTGGCTGAAGACGATGCGGCCGATCCGAAAACCGCGACCCAGGTTGCACAGAAACTGGTCGACGAGAAAGTCGTCGCAGTGGTGGGCCACTTGAATTCGGGCACGACGATCCCGGCCTCCAAGATCTATAGCGATGCGGGTATCGTGCAGATCTCCCCGTCGGCAACCAACCCGGCCTACACCCAACAGGGCTTCAAGACGGCCTATCGCGTGGTGGCAACGGACGCTCAGCAAGGTCCGGCACTGGCCAACTACGCAACGAAGACGCTGGGTGCCAAGTCGGTGGCCATCGTCGACGACGCGACCGCCTACGGCAAGGGCTTGGCCGACGAGTTCGAGAAGACCGCCAAGGCCAACGGCCTGAAGGTGCTCTCGCACGACGCGACCAACGACAAGGCCACGGACTTCCGCGCCATTCTGACCAAGATCAAGGGTGAGAAGCCGGACATCATCATGTACGGCGGTATGGATGCGACCGGCGGCCCGTTCGCCAAGCAGTCGAAGGAACTGGGCATTGGCTCCAAGGTGCTGGCCGGCGACGGCGTGTGTACCGACAAGGTGGCCGAACTGGCCGGCGACGCCATCGACAACATCGTCTGCTCGGAAGCGGGTATGGCGCTGTCGAAGATGGAAGGCGGCGACGACTTCTCCAAGCGTTATGAAGCTCGCTTCAACCAGCCGATCCAGATTTACGCCCCGTTCACGTATGACGCTGTCAATGTGATCGTCGACGCGATGAAGCGTGCCAACTCGACCGATCCGGCCAAGATCCTGGCGGCCATGCCGGCCACCGACTACAAGGGTGTCATTGGCCACATCGCTTTCGACAGCAAGGGCGACATGAAGGAACCGGTGATTACGCTCTACAACTATCAGAACAAGAAGAAGAGCGTGCTTGACGTGGTGAAGATGTAACTCCCGGGCGCTAGCGCCATGAAACGGCACCGTTGCCTACCCTTTCGGTGCCGTTTCTTCATCTGCGGAACGAAGCCGTGCCTGCATGACGGGCACGGCCCCCCCTCCTGAACCAGGATCAGCCTCAACACCCGCAGTTCTCTCAGCCACCCCTGCGACGCCTATCGGTGAAGCGCGCTGGGAGCCCGTTTTCGGGGAACAAGGAGTTAGCTTCATGGATATTTTTATCCAACAAATCTTGAACGGCCTCGTGCTTGGTAGCGTGTACGCGATCATTGCGCTGGGCTACACCATGGTCTACGGCATTTTGGGCATCATCAATTTTGCCCACGCCGACGTGATGATGATCGGCGCGATGGTCGCGCTGTCCACCATCAACTTGTTGATGAAGATCGCACCGAACATGAATCCGGTGCTCATGCTGGCCATCGCCACGGCGGTGTGTGTGCCCGTGTGTGCGTTGACCAACTTCGTGATCGAACGGGTCGCGTACCGGCCGCTGCGTAACGCGCCGCGTCTCGCACCGCTGATCACCGCCATCGGTGTGTCGCTGCTGTTGCAGACGATCGCCATGCTGATCTGGTCGCGCAACCCGCTGTCGTTCCCGCAGCTGCTGCCTACCGACGCCATGACGGTCATCCCGGAGCGCGGTAACCATCCGGGCGCTGTGACCAACGGCACCGGCATCGTGATCGTCGTCGTCGCGTTCCTCGTGATGTTCGGCCTCACGCAGCTCGTGAACCGCACCAAGCTCGGCCGTGCCATGCGCGCTACCGCAGAGAACCGCAATGTGGCGGGTCTCATGGGCGTGAACCCCAACTTCGTGATCTCGGCGACCTTCGCGCTGGGCGGCGGACTGGCGGCGCTCGCGGGCGTGATGATGGCGTCGAACTACGGTAACGCGCACTTTTACATGGGTTTCATTCCCGGGATGAAGGCGTTCACCGCCGCCGTGCTCGGCGGGATCGGCAACCTGCAAGGCGCCATGGTCGGCGGCGTGCTGCTCGGCCTGATCGAAGCGCTGGGTGCCGGCTACATCGGTGACCTCACCGGGGGTGTTTTCGGCAGTAATTATCAGGACGTATTCGCCTTCGTCGTTCTGATCGTGGTGCTCGTGTTCCGTCCGTCCGGTTTGTTGGGCGAGCGCGTGGCAGATCGTGCATAAGCGGCGAGGACAAACACAATGAATCAACCTGTGCAAACTTCGTCGGGCCCGGCCACGCAAATTTCGGCGGCCGCCGCCACACGCAAGGCCTATCGCGGCCTCGCCTTCTTCCTGATCGCGGCTATCTTCGCCCCGGTGCTCGTCGGCTATGCCGGCGGCAACTACTGGGTGCGCGTGCTCGACTTCGCGCTGCTCTACATCATGCTCGCGCTGGGCCTGAACATCGTGGTGGGCTTCGCCGGCCTGCTCGACTTGGGCTACATCGCGTTCTATGCCGTGGGCGCGTACGTGACTGCCTTCCTCAGCTCACCGCACCTCACCACGCAGTTTGAGTGGATCGGGCATCTGTTCCCCGGCGGGCTGCATGTGCCCGTGTGGTTCACGATACCGATCGGGGCGGCGGTGGCGGCGATATTCGGCATCTTGCTGGGGGCGCCGACACTGCGTCTGCGCGGTGACTATCTGGCCATCGTGACGCTGGGCTTCGGCGAAATCATCCGCATTTTCATGAACAACCTCGACCGTCCGGTGAACATCACCAACGGCCCGAAGGGGATCACCGGCATCCAGCCCGCGTCGTTGTTCGGCTTCGATTTTTCGAAGGCGCACAACTTCTTCGGCATACAGGTCAGCTCGGTGTACATGTATTACTACCTGTTCGTGTTCCTCGCGCTGGTCATCGCGTTCATCTGCGTGCGATTGCAGCACTCGCGCATCGGACGGGCGTGGGTGGCCATTCGTGAAGACGAAATCGCCGCCAAGGCGATGGGCATCAACACGCGCAACATCAAGCTGCTCGCGTTTGCCATGGGCGCGTCGTTCGGCGGTGTGGCCGGCGGCATGTTCTCGGCGTTCCAAGGCTTCGTCTCGCCCGAGTCGTTCACCTTCTGGGAGTCGATCGTCGTGCTCTCGATGGTGGTGCTCGGCGGCATGGGGCACATTCCGGGCGTGATTCTGGGCGGTGTGCTGCTCTCGGCGTTCCCCGAGATCCTGCGCTCGACCATGGGCCCGTTGCAAATGAAATTGTTCGGCAGCGTCATCGTCGATCCCGAGGTGATCCGGCAACTGCTGTACGGTCTGGCCATGATCTTGATCATGCTGTACCGTCCGGCCGGCCTGTGGCCGTCGCCGCGTCCGGAAGAACGGACTCTGTAAGCCGAGGGAGATGATCTGACTATGAGCGAACAAATTCTTCTGTCCGTGAAGGGCGTGAACAAGCGCTTCGGCGGTCTTCAGGCCCTCACCGATGTGGGTCTGGAAATCAAGCCGGGGCAAATTTATGGGCTGATCGGCCCGAACGGTGCCGGCAAGACCACTTTCTTCAACGTCATTACCGGGCTCTACACGCCCGACTCCGGCGAATTCACGCTCGACGGCAGCACCTACAAGCCGACCGCCGTGCATGAAGTGGCGCGCGCGGGCATTGCCCGCACGTTCCAGAACATTCGTCTGTTCGGCGGCATGACCGTCGTCGAGAACGTGATGGTCGGGCGCCACGTGCGTACGAAGATGGGCGTAATCGGCGCCATCCTCCGGTATCCGGGGGCGAAGGCTGAAGAGCGCGCCATCCGTGACCGCGCGATGGAGTTGCTGGAGTACGTGGGCGTAGCGAAGTACGCCAACTACACGGCGGCCAACCTCTCGTACGGCCACCAGCGCCGTCTGGAGATTGCGCGTGCGCTTGCCACCGACCCGAAGCTGCTTGCCCTCGACGAACCGGCTGCGGGCATGAACGCGACCGAAAAGATCGAGTTGCGCGGCTTGCTCGACAAGATTCGCAGCGACGGCAAGACCATCCTGCTCATCGAGCACGACGTGAAATTGGTGATGGGCTTGTGCAACCGCATGACGGTGCTGGATTACGGCAAGGTGATTGCCGAAGGTTTGCCGCAGGATGTGCAGAAAAATCCCGCGGTGATTGAAGCGTATCTCGGTGCAGGAGGCCATTGATGAGCGCAATGTTGACGATCAAGGGCCTGAAAGTCGCGTACGGCGGTATCAAGGCGGTCAAGGGGATCGACTTGAGCATCGAGCCGGGCGAACTGGTCACGCTAATTGGCGCGAACGGTGCGGGCAAGACGACCACGATGAAGGCCATCACTGGCCTGTTGCCGTGGGCCGATGGTGATATCGAGTATCTGGGCAAGTCGATTCGCGGCGTGAAGGCGTTCGATCTGCTCAAGCAGGGGCTGGCGATGGTGCCGGAAGGCCGCGGCATCTTCACGCGCATGACCATCCTCGAGAACATGCAGATGGGGGCGTATCTGCGCAACGACACGGCCGGGATCAAGAACGACACCGACAAGATGTTCGGTATCTTCCCGCGTCTGAAGGAGCGTAAGGACCAACTTGCCGGCACGCTCTCGGGTGGTGAGCAGCAGATGCTCGCGATGGCCCGTGCGCTGATGAGCCAACCGAAGTTGCTGCTGCTCGACGAGCCGTCGATGGGCCTCTCGCCGATCATGGTCGACAAGATCTTCGAGGTGGTGCGTACGGTGTCGAGTGAAGGCGTGACGGTGCTGCTCGTCGAGCAGAACGCACGGCTCGCGTTGCAGGCCGCAAACCGTGGCTATGTGATGGACAGCGGGCTCGTCACCATGACCGGTAACGCGAAAGACATGCTCGACGATCCGAAGGTGCGCGCCGCGTATCTCGGGGAGTAAGTCTTAGCGAGTCGGCACGTATCGATACGCTGCTGAAAGGAAAAAGAGCGCCGGAGGAAACCCCGGCGCTCTTTTTTCATGGCGGCGACGCCAGCACTTACAGCGATTCCAATATTTACAGCATCGCTCCCGCACCGGCAGTGAGCGGCAGGCGCTTGCCAAGACTCACCACATCGTCGGCGGCATAACCGTGTGCCGCGTAGAAGGCGAGGGCTTCGCGCGACTGCGTGAGCACCTGCAAGTTGAGCTTCAGACAGCCGCGCTCGGTCAGCGCATTTTCCGCATGACGCAGCAACGCACTGGCGACACCGCGCCGGCGCAGCGACGTCGCGACCGCCAGCGAGTACACCCAGCCGCGATGCCCGTCGTAACCGGCCATTACGGTGCCGATCACCTTGCGATCGCGCACGGCGACGAAGAACAGGCCGTCGTGCATCGCCACCTTGTTGGCGATCGAGCGGCGCGGCTCGCGATGTGGCTTGTCCGCGCGGTTGTACTCGGGAAACGCCTCGCGCCAGAGCGCGATCACCGCGTCGGTATCGGTGTCGTCGAACGTGCGGATATGAATGTCGGTGGCCAGCGCGATCACGATGCATGCTCCTTGCCGGTATAAATATCGGGCCGGTGAATCTGCATCATCTTGTTGGGCTCGCCCAGCGGCTCAAAGCCATAACGCGCATAGAGACTCGCCGCATCGGTGGTGGCGAGCAGAAAGCGCCGCAGGTTCTGCAACGCCGGGTGCGCGAGCACGTTCTCGCACAGGCGCTTGCCGATGCCGAGCCCGCGCATCGACGGATCCACAAATACATCCGCCAGATACGCGAACGTGGCGCGATCGGTAATCACACGGGCAAAACCGACCTGCTGCACGGGCCCGCCTTCGACGTGCGTGGCGTACGCGCCGAAGCACAGCGAGTGCGAAATCGCGCGCGTGAGCGTGTCGCGCGGAATGTCTTTCGCCCAATGCGTCTGCGTCGACAGCGCCTTGTGGATGAAGCCGATATCCAGTCTGGCCGGATCGGGCGATATTTCGACGATGGCGTCGGCCGGTGGCGTCGCGTGCGCCTGGCTCATGTCGTTCATCGTGGGTCTCTCCTCTGAGAATCTGGGAACGTAGCGGCGGGTCTTACGCGTGCTTGGCGAGCAGCGAGTCGAGCATGGACAGCATCTGATCGATTTCGTCGCGGCTCACGTTGAGCGCCGGCATGAAGCGCAGCAAGTTCGGGCGAGCCGAATTGAGCAGCAGGCCGTCCGGCCCCATGTCGCGCGCCGCTTCCACCAGTTGCGGGCCGATGTCGCGCCCGAGCAGCAGCGCACGCAGCAGGCCGGCACCGCGCTCACCTTGGCCGCCGTAGCGCGACGACAGGTGCTCCAGCCCGGCGCTCAGGTAATCGGCCTGTGCCCGCACGAATTCGAGGAAGCCCGGGGCACTGACCGTGCGCATGACCGCGAGGCCTACCGCACACATGAGCGGATTACCGTTATACGTGCCGCCCTGATCGCCCGGTTGGAAGACGGCGAACTCGTCGCCGCAGAGCATGGCCGCCAGCGGCACGCCGCCACCAATGCCCTTGCCGAGCGTCATGATGTCGGGCGTGATGCCCGCCTGCTGGTGCGAGAAGAGCGTGCCGGTCCGGCCGCAGCCCGTCTGCACTTCGTCAACGATCAGGAGCAGGCCGCGTGCCTTGGTGAGCGCACGCAGTTCCTTGAGAAACGCCTCGGTGGCGGGCACTACGCCTGCTTCGCCCTGTATCGGCTCCAGCATCACGGCGACGGTGTCGGGGCCGATGAGGGCCTCGACCGACGCGATGTCATTGAGATCGGCCTTCGGAAAGCCCGGCACTTGCGGCGCGAAAATCGTGTCCCAGCCCGGCTTGCCGCTGGCCGACATCGTGGCGATCGTGCGGCCGTGGAAACCGTTCTTGAACGTGATGATCTCGAAGCGCGCGCCACCGGCCGGGTTCGGATGCAGTTGGCCCCACTTGCGGGCGAGCTTGATGGCGCTCTCGTTGGCTTCGGCGCCGCTGTTCGCGAAGAACACCTTGCCCAGCCCCGACAGACGCGCGAGGAGGTCGGCGAGCTCGATCATCGGCAGGTTGTAGTACGCCGGGCTCGGGTTCAGCAGTTGCGAGGCCTGCGTGGCGAGTGCGTCGCGCATCACCGGATGGCAGTGGCCGAGGCTGTTCACGGCCCAGCCCTGAATGAAATCGAGATATCGCTTGCCGTCGTGGTCATACAGCCACGCGCCTTTGCCGTGGGTGAACACGAGATCCGGGCGCGAGGTGATCGGCAACAGGGCGTGAGTGGCGAACTCGGCAAACTTCGCGTCAGACGAAGTCGTTGAGGTCGACGAAGTTGACGATGACGATGCGGCGGATTGGGAAGCAAGCGACATAACGGTCTCCGAAGGACGAAAGGTAAAGAGACGAGGAATAAAAAAAGCCACGGGGTGTGCCCGTGGCTTTGCTGTGCTTGAGAACTCGCTTGTTATCGCAGTCCATAGCGCGCCGCGCGGCATCCCGGGAGGGGCAGCGTACGGCGACGTCGGATCGAGGCGATGGCAATCAGGTTCATGTCGGCAAGAATAAGGCGATGATGCGGCGCTTGTCAAAGGGAATGCGTGAACTGTCGCGTTCATGCATCTGTCTTGCCCCTGACGCGCGCCCGGCGATCAGTTGCCGCTCCCCGGGTTGTCGGCCTCGGTGGTGAAGGCGTCAGCGAAGAACGCGTCTTCCGGCAGGCGGTGGTGGGCGATGAAGTCGCGGCGTGCCGATTCGACCATCACCGGTGCTCCGCAGGCGTACACCTCGTAGCCCGACAGGTCCGGCAGGTCTTCGGCCACGGCGCGGTGCACGAACCCCGTGCGGCCTTGCCACTGGTCTTCGGGTGCGGCTTCGGAGAGTACCGGCACGAAGGAGAAGCCCGGAATCTCGCGCGCCCACTGCTCGACCAGATCGCGCAGGTAGATGTCCTTCAACTGGCGGGCGCCCCAGTACAGTGTCATCGGGCGATTCAGGCCCTTGTGCACGGCGTGCTCGACGATGGCCTTGATCGGCGCGAAGCCGGTGCCCGAGGCGAGCAGCACGATGGGCTTCTCGGAATCTTCACGCAGGAAGAACGTGCCGAGCGGACCTTCGAAGCGCAGGATTTCGCGCTCCTTCATCGTGTTGAAGACGTGATCGGTGAACACGCCGCCGGGCATATGGCGCAGGTGCAGATCGATGAAGCCTTCTTCGTGCGGCGCGGTGGCCATCGAATAGCTGCGGCGGCGGCCGTCTTTCAGAATGAATTCGATGTACTGGCCGGCCAGATACTGAAAGCGCTCGTTGGCCGGCAGTTGCAGGCGCATGACGATGACGTCGTCCGCGAGGCGCGTCAGCGCGTTCACGCGGCACGGCAGGCGCTTGACCGGGATGTCGCCGATGCCCTTGACTTCGCGGCTCTCGATGACGACATCGCTCTTGGCGTGCGCGCAGCACAGCAGCGCGAAACCGCGCGTTTCTTCGTCCTTGGTGAGTGCGGTCGCCGAGTGCGCGCCGTGTTCGACGGCGCCCTCGACGAGCTTCGCCTTGCATGACCCGCAGCCACCGTTCTTGCAGCCGTAGGGCAGGCCGATGCCCTGACGTAGCGCGGCCGAGAGCAGTGCCTCGCCGTCTTCGACCTGGAACTCGCGCCCGCTCGGCACGAGGGTAACGTTGTAAGCCATACTACAATCCGAAAAATGAAAAATCCGTCCAAATCCCTCGGTCGCCCACGCCTTCTGGTCGTGGGCTGCGGCGATGTCGGCATGCGTGCGCTGCCGGCCCTCGTCAAACGTTTTCGCGTCTATGCCGTGACTTCCAGCGACGCGCGTCATGCGCTCCTGCGTGCGGCCGGCGCAGTGCCTGTTGCCGCCAATCTGGACGACCGTGCGAGTCTCGCGCGTATCGCCCATCTGGCGCCGCGTGTGTTGCATCTGGCGCCGCCCGACGGTGTTGCCGGCAGCGGCACCCAAGACCTGCGCACGCGCCGTTTGCGGGCCGCACTTTTACGGCCCTCGAAGCCCAATATTGTACCCGAGGGGGGCGCACGCGCTTCGCGTCGCATCCTCGTCTACGCCAGTACCAGCGGGGTGTATGGCGATTGCGGCGGCGCACGGGTGGATGAGACACGCACGCCGCAAGCGCGTTCGCCGCGCGGCCAGCGGCGAGTGGATGCGGAGCGCACCTTGCGCGCACTCGGACGGCCTTCTGCGCACGCCCGAAATGCGCGGCGCGAGTGGGCGGCCGGGCCGCCACGCACGCTTTCACCGGCGAGTGCGACGAGCGTGGCGGGTGTGCGCCCCAGTTGGCGCCAAGCGGAGCGGGCCCGCGTGCGCTGGCGCGCGTCCATCGTCCGAATTCCCGGCATTTACGCCGCCGACCGGCTTCCGACGGCGCGTCTTGAGCGTGGCACGCCCGCATTGCGCGAATCGGACGACGTGTACACCAACCATATCCATGCCGACGATCTGGCCGCGATTCTGATCCGGGCGATGTGGCGCGGCAAGCCGCAGCGCGCGGTGCACGCGAGCGACGACACCGAATGGCGCATGGGCGAGTACTTCGACCGGGTGGCCGATGCGCTCGGTCTGGCCCGTCCGCCGCGTATCTCGCGTGAAGCGGCCGTGCTGGAGTTGCCGCCGACGCTGCTGTCGTTCATGTCGGAGTCGCGCCGGCTGGACAACACGCGCCTGAAACGCGAACTCGGTTATCGGTTGAAGTATCCCGACGTGGCGGCGCTGCTGGCGACACTGGCAACATGACGACATTTCGAAATTTCGCACTCGTGGCGCTGCTCGCATTGCCGGGCGTTGCGCCGCTGTCGGTCGCGCATGCCGAACCCGATATTCGCGTCGGCTTCTCGCCGGAGGGCTCGGCACGCACGCTGGTGCTCGAGACCATCGGCAGCGCGAAGCACAGCATCCAGATGCTTGCTTACTCGTTTCAGGCACCTGACATCATGCAGGCGCTGGTCGATGCGAAAAAACGCGGCGTAGCGGTGCGCGTGGTGATCGATAAGAAGCGCAATACCGGCAAAGCCAGCAAGGCAGCGATGGATTTCGTGACGGGGCAAGGTGTGGCGTTGCGCACCAACGACCACTTCAACATCCATCACGACAAAACGATCATCGTCGACGGCAATACGGTGGAAACCGGCTCGTTCAACTTCGCGCCGTCCGCCGAGACGAGCAATTCCGAGAACGTGATCGTCATTCGCGACATGCCCGACATCGCACGCCAGTACGTCGCGCACTGGCAGTCGCGTTGGGATCTCGGCGAGCCTTATCCGCCTTCGCCGCAGCGATGACGTCGACGCCGATGCTGCGGTGACCGCCTAAGGACGGCCTCACACCTCGCCGTTCGCTGATCCCCCCAATGCCTTGATGAGCGTGAGCGTGGCATCGATCTGATCGAGGCGCGATTGCGCGGCGTTCCGGCGTGCCTGCCGCGCCAGCCGTTGTGCATCGAGCCACGTCTGCAAGTCGATGTCACCGGCGCGATAACGCGCACCCGACAATGCCGACGCGCGTTGGGCGAGCGTGGCCGCCCGCGCCAGCGCTTCGTACTGCACCGACGTGCGTTCGCGCGTCGAGAGGGCATCTTCCACTTCCTTGAGGGCCGTGAGCAGCGTGCTGCGAAACACGACGGTCGATTGCGCGAAGTCGTTGCGGGCGAGCGCCGTTGTTAAGCGCGCCGTCTGAATTTGCAGAAACGGCATGGCGATCGTGGCGGCGAGCGTGCCGACGGGATTGGCGAGCAAGCGCGACAGCGAGTCGCTGGTCGTACTCGTCGACCCCGTGAGCGTGAGCGACGGATAGAACGACAGACGCGCCGCATCGACATCGGCCAATCGCGCCCGCACGCGGGTCTCGGCCGCCGCGAGATCGGGGCGGCGGGCGAGCAGTTCGGCGGGCAAGCCCGGCGCCACTTCGGGCAGTGTCGTGTCTGCCAGCGATTCGCGCTCGCTAAAACGTGTCTGAGCAGGCTCGCCGAGCGCATTCGCCAGCGCATGGCGGGCGAGATCGCGCAAACGCTCCCAGTCGGCCAGTGCGCCGGCCACGGTGTCGCGATCCTGTTGCGCCTGCACGGGGTCGAGTGCTGACACGGCCCCGGCGCGGCGACGCGCGTCGACCAGCGCGACGACCTTGTCGGCCGACGCCAGATCGTCCTTCGCGCTGCGCACGTTTTCGTTCAGATAGGCGAGACGCCAGTACAGCGACGCAACATCGCTCGACAACGTGAGTGCCGCGGCGCGGCGATCCCATGCGCTGGCCGCCGCCTGCCAGTTGCCCGCATCGCGCTGCGCAGCGAGCTTGTTCCACAGATCCACTTCGTAACTGATGCTCGCATTGGTGCCGGACGTCGTTTGCGTCTGCCCAATCGCGGCAATGGCCGCGTTGCCACCATCGAGCGAACGCGACTTGGCCCCCGCAATCGAGGCAGAAAGTTGTGGCCAGCGATTCGCGCCCGTCAGTCCTGCCTGAAGCGCATCGCGGTCGGCCTGAAGCGATTTGAGCGCCAGCCCCGGATTGCCCGCCAGCGCGCGGGTGACGAGCGTGTTCAGACCGGGCTCGCCGAAGCCTTGCCACCACGGATCGATTTCAGCGGGCGTATCGCTCGCCGCTTGGGGCTGTGATGCAGCGCTGGTCGATGTGGCGCCATCGAGGGGCGTGCGGTATTGCGCGGGCACCGGCAGCGCCGGACGTTCGTAATCGGTACGCATCAGACCGCACCCGGCGAGCAGCAAGGCGAGGCTCAGAACAGACAGCACGGGCAGACGGGCGGGTGACGACAAAGCCGTCGGGAAACGCAACAGGGAGCGGGTCATCGAATCGTCAAAAAGACCCCCGCGCGCGACACCGAATCGCGCGCGGGGTATAAATCCATCCCGAGCCTGAGGGGGGGCGCAGCGGGACGGTTGGGGGGCAATTCATTCACGGGCCAGCGCATCGACCGGATCGAGCCGTGCCGCACTGCGCGACGGCCACCAGCCACTGGCGACGCCGATGACACTGGCGCACAACACGGCCGCCGCGAAAGTGTTGACTGAAAACACGACAGCCACCTGCGGCACCACGAACGCGACGAGTTGGCCGATGGCGTACGACAGCACCACGCCGACGGCACCGCCCATCAGGCAGACCAGCACCGCCTCGATCAGAAACTGACGCAGGATGTCCTGCCGCCGCGCACCGATGGCACGGCGAATGCCGATCTCACGCGTGCGCTCCGTGACCGACACCAGCATGATGTTCGCCACACCGATGCCGCCCACGACGAGCGAAATCAACGCGACGAACGAGAGCAGCAGCGTGAGCATCTGGCTGGTGCGCGAGATCGACTTCACGACCGTGTCCATGTTGAACGTGAAGAAGTCCTTGTTGCCGTGCGCCCGGGTCAGCACGCGCACGATGCCTGCTTCGGCGGCCGACGGCGGATGGCCGTCGAGAATGCGCACGGTGATCGCTTCCAGATGCTGCTGACCCGCAAGACGGCTGGCGGCGGTCGACCACGGCACATAAAGGTTGAGCGAGCGGCTCACGAACATCGACGAACGGTCGCGCACCACACCGATCACCCGCAGCGGCAACGAGCCCGCCAGCACGATCTGGCCGATCGGGTCGCCGCCGTTCGGCATCAACTTGCGCAGCGCGTTCTCGCCGATGACGGCCACCTGCGCCTGACGTTCGACTTCGCTGGTGTCGAAGCCGCGCCCACGCGCGAGCTTCAGCCCGTTGGCGCGCAGGAAGTTCGCGCCTTCGCCGTGCACCTGAGCATCGGTATCGATGCGGCCGAAGCGCACGCGCACCGTACGCGCATTCACCTGCGGCGACACGCTGTCCGTGTACGGTTGCGCGGCGAGCAGTTCGGCGTCGCGCGGCAGCAGCGTGCGAATCTCGGCGGCTTTGTCGTCGTTAAAGTCTCGGCCACGCAGCACTGTGATCGTGTTCGGCGCGATGCTGCCGATATCGTTGAGCACGCGGCGTTTAGTGCCCTCGCCGATGGCCGAGAGCGAAACCACCGACGTGATACCGATGACGATGCCGAGCATCGTGAGCCCCGTGCGCAACCGGTGCGAAGCGAGCGCGTGCCACGCCATCGACAGACTTTCCGAGAACTTTGGCCAGCCCGCGAACCAGCGACGACGCGCTTCGACTGACGGCGGCTTCTGCAAGGTAACGTCATCGGTCTGCGGCGCGGTTTCTTCTGCGGTGGGGTCGACTTGGCCTGCGTGTGAGTCTTCGTGCGATTGCGATCGTGACTGTGACTGCGTTCGTTCACGCGTCAACGCGGCAAGCTCGGCCGTACGTGGCGTCTCGTTCACCCGGTCGCGCACGATGCGGCCATCGGCAATTTCGATGACGCGTTGCGCCCACGCGGCGACACCAGGGTCGTGCGTGACGAGAATGATCGTGTGCCCGCGTGCGTGAAGTTCGCACAGGATCTGCATGACTTCCAGACCGCTGCGGCTGTCCAGCGCCCCGGTCGGTTCGTCCGCGAGAATGATGTCGCCGCCATTCATCAGCGCGCGCGCAATACTCACGCGCTGCTGCTGTCCGCCGGACATCTGCGACGGCCGGTGCGACAAATGTCCACCGAGCCCCAACCGCCCGAGCAGGGCCGCCGAGCGTTGCGCACGCGCCGTCTTCGACGTGCCGGCATACACGGCGGGCACTTCGACATTGCCCTGTGCCGTGAGGTGGCCCATCAGGTGATAGCGCTGAAAGATGAAGCCGAAGTGCTCGCGGCGCAGCGCGGCGAGATCGTCATCGGAAAGCGACGCCACGTCGCGGCCGTCGATTTCGTAGCACCCGCTGCTGGCCCGGTCGAGACACCCAAGCACGTTCATCAGCGTCGATTTGCCGGAGCCCGAGGGGCCCATGATGGCCACCATCTCGCCGCGCCGGATCACCAGTTCGACATCGCGCAGGACAGTCACGGCGCCGACGCCCTCGCCAAACGAGCGCGCCACGCCGGACAGGCGCAACAGCGGGGCAGCGGCGGATGTATGCAGCGTATCCGGCGTGTTCGGCGTTTCAGGCATATCGGATGCCGGCGCCATGGCGTCGGTCGATGGGCGCACGTGCATCACAGCAGGCCACCTCCGGTGTCGCCGCTGCCGGGCGGGGGCGTATCGGTGGGGTCGGCGGTCACCACGCGCTCGCCTTCTGCGAGCCCGTCGAGCGCTTGCGCCGTCAGGCGATTGTCGAGACCGACCTTGACCCAGCGGGCCTGTGCATGGCCCTTCGCGTCCAGTACGCGCACCTTGAACCGGCCATCCGCACGCTGTTCGCCGAGCGCGACCGAGGGGAACGTCAGCGCGTTCGAAATGCGCTCGCGCACGATCGAGACTTGCGCCGTCATGTCGGGCCGCAACACGCCGTTCGGGTTCGGCACGTCGAAAAGGGCGTTGAAGAAAATGGCGTTGTTGATCTTCTCGGGTGAAGGTTGAATCACGCGCAGCTTGCCTTCGTAACGCGTCTGCGGCGCGCCCAGAATCGTGAAATACACCGGCTGGCCTTCGCGAATGCGCACCACGTCCGCTTCGGAGACTTGCGCCTTGACGGTCATCTTCGAGAGGTCGGCAATCTTGAGAATCGTCGGGATCTGATAGATCGCGGTGACGGTCTGGCCTTCCTGTGTGCTGATCAGCGTCACGCTGCCCGAGATCGGCGCGGTGATGCGCGTGTACGACAGGTTGGTGCGGGCCTTGTCGACCTTCACGTTCTGCTGGCTGATTTGCGAGTCGAGTGCGGCGAGTTCGGCGCTCAGCGCCTCATAGTCGGTGCGCGCCTTTTCAAAGTCGCGCGGCGAGGTGGCGTCCTCGCGGGCCATCTGCCGTTGGCGTGCCAGCTCGCGCTCGGCCTGCGCATGGCGAATGGCCTTGGCGCGACGGTCGGCGGCGAGCGTCGTGAGGCCCGCCGTCACTTCGCGAAGATCGTTCTCGCTGAGCGTGGGGTCGATCTCCGCGAGCAATTGCCCCTTGGTGACCTTATCGCCGAGCACGACCTTCAGCGAGCGCAACTGCCCGTTGGCTTGCGAGCCGACTTCCACTTGCTTGATCGGCTGAAGCACGCCCGTCGCGAGCACGGCATCTTCCAGACTGCTGCGGGTGACCTTCGCGCTGAGATAGGCCGGCGGTTTCGCCTGCGGCCATTGCCACGCCACGATGGCACACAGCGCGAGAAAGACGGCCGCGGCGGTCTTGCGGCGACGGGTGAGGCGAAACTTGCGTGAGAGCGTCATTGATCAGGAAATAAGCACCGCGTCCGCACCGTTGTGCAGACATGTGGCGATCCTAATCAAAGGGGGCGGGACAAACTGTTTTCAGTTGTTGCGACTTTGTGAACAGAATTGACCGGACATGGATTTATGTCGCTTTCGGTGGAATTGCGTCGGTTTGCGTGCCCTAGGGCAATGGGCGTGCACCCGCGGGCAACGCCGGATGATCTGGGGTGGGATAGGTCAGTGCGGGCAATGGTGCCCCGGGGCGCCGGATGACAACTTGATCGACCACGGCCTCGACGTCGGCTGTCTGTTCCAGCGCCTTGATGAGTCTGGCGAGCGGAAACCCCGGTGCCATGCAGCCCTGCATGACGATGATGCGCCGCTGGAACGTGAGCCAGAGCGAGGTCTGCGTTTTCCACGGGATGTCGGCGGCGACGGAGGAAAGCCGTCGCTGCGCACTCTCGGCAATCTCGACATCGTAGCGATAGCTGTTAGAGAGCCGGCAGCGCCCCTCGAACCAGCAGTGATTGCCTTTCTCGATGCGGTGGTGGGCATCGGCGATCCAGTCGGATTCGCGCATAAACGGGCCTAATGGCACCGGACAGTTGGCCACCGCCGAGGAAATGTGGAGAAACGGATCGTTGCCGAAATTGCGCAGATCGTCATGGGCGCCGGCAGCCGTTGTGCTTGCCGGCGCGGCGGGAGCCCCGCCCGGCAAGGCAGTTGCGGCGGCGCTCGCCGTTGCCGCGACAGCCATCGCCAAAGCCAGCCCGGTGGCGGCGCGTTTGCACAATGTGAAGATTGGACGGCGCATACGACCTCCCACGAAACGTACGGGGTGAATGCTGCAACACGTGAAACCAGCGCGCACGCGCCAAGATGACTATAATTTCGCGCTATCGCTTGCAACGTCGCTCAAATCTACATTTTTTGGTCGAGCGGCGATTGTGACCGGCTGGACTGCGGATCAGGTTGCCTTACCAATCCTTTCTGAAATAAGGATTGGATGCCATTTTATTGGATGCTTCGGCCAACGGGTGGCTGGACGGGCGCGCAAACTTCAGCGTATCTCGACACCGTGGGAGCACAAACCATGTCCTCAGGCATTGGCGCGCCGGGTGCGGCGCTACATCGGGCCTGGCGTTTGCCGGGGCAGGGCACCGCCGCTACCGTCGGCACACGCCGCGCTTCGTCATCGCCCGACCGTTTCACGAATGCGCTGCGATCGCTCTCCGGGGTGCGCGAATCTGCTGCCTCCGAGCCGGTGCAGTCGGTACAGCATACGGCGCAAGACCCTGCCGTAGCGGCAGTCCAGAGTTCGGCCTCCCTGCGTGAGCTGGGCCGAGCCTAAATTAGCGAGAATTCCTTCATGAGTCTGCATGTTCTTCTGGTCGACGACGATCCCGTCGTGCGCGACCTGCTGCGTGAGCTGCTGCATGCCAACGGTATGCAGGTCTCGGTGCTTCACAACGGCGCGTCGTTGCTGCGCCGGCTCGAACTCGAGCGTCCGTCGGTGATTTTGCTCGACATCATGATGCCCGAGCGTGATGGCCTGCGCGCGTTGCAGGACTTGCGCGCGGCTGGCGAAGATATCCCCGTGATCATGCTCTCCGCGCGTGGCGGTCCGCTCGACCGGGCCCTCGGTCTGGAGTTGGGGGCTGACGATTACCTCGCCAAACCGTTCGATCCGCGCGAATTGCTTGCGCGCATTCACGCGGTCTTGCGCCGGCGTGGCCCGGTAGCGGCGAGTGCACCCGACGCGCGCGCGCCGTACCGTTTCGGTCCGTTCGAACTCGATTTCACGCTGCGCACCTTGCAGCGCGAAGGCGAGCGTCTGCCGCTGCGCGACACCGAATTCGCAATGCTCAAGGCGTTCACGCAACATCCGATGCAAGTGCTGCCGCGTGTGAAGCTGCACGCGATGCTGTACGGCGACGGCATCTCGTTCCGTGATCGCAGCCTCGACGTGCCGGTGTGGCGCCTGCGCCGCCTGATCGAAACCGATCCGTCCGAGCCGCGTTATATCCAGACGATTCGCGGCAAGGGCTACGTGTTTGTGCCGGGCGGCGAGCTGTCGGCCGATGCGACGTCCGACGCGCGCGAACATGACGCCGGTGGCGCCGACGATGGCCGGGCGCTTGCGGTGTCGCCGGTGGCTGCGGTCGCGGCGGTGGCCCCAGTGGTCAAGCGTGCCGTGCGTGGCTGGCGGGAGTCGATGGCGTGAAACTGTGTTGGCGGCTGCGCGACACGCTGTTCGGGCGCATGGCATTGCTGGGCATCGGCGTCTTGCTGGTGATGCATATCGTGTGGAGCGCGCTAGTGTTCTACCAGCGGCCTCGCCAGCAGGTCGACGGTTTCGCGCGCGGCTTGCTCATCGCCATTCAAAGCGTCGATCAGCGCGCCGTCGACCCGGGCAGCCTCGCACCGCCGCGAGGGTTGCGGCGCGTGCCGGTCTCGCAGGCGCCGGTGTTTGCCGATCCGTCGGAAGACGGCCGCGCTGCGCATCTGCGTAACGAACTCCTCTCGAAGCTGCCGCCCGGCACGCAGTTGCATGTGCGCGAAGAGCCGAAGCGCACCAGCTTGTGGGTCTTACTGCCGAACCACGATCAATGGATTGTCATCCCGCTCGATCTGCCGCCAATGCCGCCGTTCGTGCGCGAGACAGTCGGCATTCTGATTGGCGCGGTGTTGCTGGCGTTGTTGATGGCGTGGCAGATGCAGCGCCCCATTGCACGCGTGGCACAAGCCGCCCGGGTGATCGCCCGGGGACGCCGTCCCGCGCTGCTGCCCGAACAAGGGCCGCACGAATTGCGTGATCTGGCCCACGCGTTCAACGACATGGCCAAGCGTCTGGCCGAGGCCGAAGACAATCAGGCGATCATGCTCGCCGGGATTGCGCACGATCTGAAGTCGCCGCTCACGCGTCTGCGTCTGCGCGCGGATCTGATCGACAGCGAAGGCTCGCGCGACGGTTTCGTGCGCGATATCGCTTCCATCAATCACATCGTTCAGCAGTTTCTCGCCTATGCCCGCGACGAGGCCGATACGAGTCCGCTCGTCGGCGTCGACGCGTTTCTGCGCGAGCAATTTCCTGCGGAAGAGGTGTGTGACGCGACTGTCCCGCCGCTCATGACGACGGACATGGTCGTCGAAGCGCTTGCCTATGCCGATGGTGAAAATGCCGAAGGGGCTGACGGCGCCGCAGCGTTGAGCGGTGCCGCTGGCGCGTCGTGCACGGATCAGGCGTTGTTCACTTGCGACCTGCGCGCGGGGCCGGACTTCAGGCTGCCGCGGACGCTGCTCGATCGCGTGATGTCGAATCTTGTCGACAACGCGCTGGAGCACGGCGAGCCGCCGGTGCGGCTGGCGACGTGGCGCGAAGGCGATATCGGCTACATCGAAGTGACCGACTGCGGCGCGGGAATTCCGGAAGATCAGGTAGCGCTGGCGATGCGGCCGTTCGTGCGGCTCGATGCTTCGCGTGGCGGCGAAGGCCACTGCGGCCTTGGCTTGTCGCTGGTGGGGCGTCTGGTCGAAGGGCTGGGCGGCTCGGTGCGGCTCGCGACGTCACCGGAAGGCGGGTTGCGCGTCACGCTGTGCTTACCGGTTGGCGCGTTGCGCGCCAACCTTTCCGCCAATCAAGCTCAATAAATCTCCGGCACGATCATCGTGTCGGGCACCGGGTGGCGCATGTAGTCTTCGCTGCGGGCGCGCTCGGGCAGCAGCACGGGCGTGCGTTCCACGTCGTGATAGGGCACTTGTGCGAGCAGGTGATGAATGCAGTTCAGGCGCGCGCGCTTCTTGTCGTCGGCCTGCACCACCCACCACGGTGCTTCAGGAATGTGGGTGCGCTCCAGCATGACTTCCTTGGCGCGCGTATAGCTTTCCCAGCGGCGGCGGCTTTCCAGATCCATCGGACTGAGCTTCCACTGCTTGAGCGGGTCTTGAATGCGGGCGAGAAAGCGCGCTTCCTGCTCTTCGTCCGAAATCGAGAACCAGTATTTGACGATCTGTACGCCGCTGCGCACGAGCATCTTTTCGAACTCGGGCACCGAGCGGAAAAACTCTTCGTACTCGTCATCCGTACAGAAGCCCATCACGTGCTCGACACCGGCGCGGTTGTACCAGCTACGGTCGAACAGCACCATTTCGCCGGCAGCGGGCAGGTGCTGCACGTAGCGCTGGAAATACCATTGCGTGCGTTCGCGGTCGTTGGGGGCGGGCAGGGCGGCGACGCGGCACACACGCGGGTTCAGGCGTTGCGTAATGCGCTTGATGGCGCCGCCTTTGCCGGCCGCATCGCGGCCTTCAAAGATCACCACGAGGCGGTGACGGCTGCGAATCACCCAGTCTTGCAGCTTGACGAGTTCGCCTTGCAGGCGGAAGAGCTCGCGGAAATATTGCAGACGTTCGCTGCGCGCGGTGTCGGTCAGATCGTTCAGGCCGGGCAGGCGCAGATCGTCGATTTCCATCTCGATTTCTTCGTCGTAGCTGTCGATCAGGTCATCCTGGAGGCGACGCGCGAGCGAGGCGTCGTGGTCGGCATCGGAGTCGAATTTTGTCATGGCGACGATCTCGGTACGGGGCGGAGAAAACCCCCGCGTGGCGGATTGAGCAACTGAGTATGCGACGATTCTATGACACCCGCATGGCGCTGGCGAGGGCCGTGTTCCGGGGCGCACCGCGCGTGCAACGGGTTTGTGACTGTCACATAAAAGACATATGACATTGTCATGATGGCCGGTCCCGCCACGTTTTGGCGAGGCATTCCCGACGCGCCGGGCTCGACCGGCCGTTGGGGTCTTCACGACCGTTACCGACTTCCCCACGTTTGACTCCGACAGTGCGCATGTTTGCCGACCTTGCTCATCATGCTTATGGCTGCGATCAGGCGGGTTTGATCTACGGCTATCACTTCACCGAGGGCGCGTCGCCGGCGCCGATCGATTCCGGTGAGGCGCTGGCGTGGCTGGCGAAGCTTGCGCGCGGCGAGCACGCCGACGGGTTCTTGTGGCTGCATTTCAACTTCGCACATGCGGCGTGTGAGAAGTGGCTGCAACAACACATGAGCCTGCCGGAGGAGTTCTTCGACGCGCTGACCGAAGGCTCGCGCTCGACACGCATCGAACATTCCGACGACTGGTTGCTGGCCGTGATCAACGACGTGATCTTCGCGTTCGACATTGCGCAGTCCGAAATTTCCACCTTGCGGGTGGCGGCCAATGCGCGGCTGCTGGTGACCGGGCGGGTCAAGCCGTTGCGATCGATCGACAAGCTGCGCGCGTCGGTCAAGCGCGGCGAGGCGTTTCGTTCGCCGTTGGCGTTGCTGGTGCACTTGCTGCGCGATCAGGCGGATGTGCTGGAGCGCATCGTGCGCGAGACCAGCCGCCGTGTGGACACCGTGGAAGACCGGTTGTTGCAGCAGCGCATCGAGAGCAACCGGGCCGATCTGGGTTCGCTGCGGCGGGTGCTGGTGCGGCTGCAACGCTTGCTGGCACCCGAGCCGGCGGCGCTCTTCCGATTGTTGAGCCGCCCGCCGGTGTGGGGGCATGCCGAAGACGTGCAGGAATTCCGTCAGGCGACGGAAGAGTTTGCGGTGGTGCTCAACGACTTGTCGGCGCTGCTCGAGCGCATCAAGTTGTTGCAGGAAGAAATTGCGGCGATGGTCAGCGAGCGCACGGACCGTACGATTTACACGCTGACGGTCGTGACGGTGCTGGCATTGCCGATCAACATCGTGGCGGGCTTTTTCGGTATGAACGTCGGCGGCATTCCGCTGGCCGAGCATCCGCATGGGTTCTGGGTACTGGTCGCTATCGTCGCGACCGGCACGGCGGCCGCCGGCTGGTGGGCATTCCGGCGCCGGCCGGAGTGAGGTGCTACGCGTCGAATGTTCGTGAAATCGAGCATTACGGCGATTATGCTCGATTTTACGAGCATCAATAATCTTGCCTTTTCCGAATTTGATCGTAAAATCAAACATTAACGCGTTAATGCTCGATTTTACGATCATGAAAATATCCCAAAGCGAATCGATATCCTCGGCATTGCAGGCCGAAGCTGCGCGTCTTGGCCAACTCCTTGCCAGACTGCGCAAGGCGCGCCAGCTCAAGCAGACTGATGTGGCGGCACGTGCCGGGCTTTCGCGTAACACCATCTATCGCATCGAGCACGGTGACCCGGGTCTCGCGTTTGGGCAGATCCTGCGCTATCTGGACGCCGTCGCTCCCGGCGCAACGCTCCAGGATCTATATGCTGAATCGGATCCCGCCTTGGCTGCATTGAAGCTGCGGGAGCAAACCCAGCGGGTGCGCGATTTGACGAGTGCCGATCTCGAAGCCCTCGACTTCTGAGCGAAGGCCGAAATCCCCCGCTGCTTCAGTGACTTCTTTCTTATCTTGGAGTGCGAACAATGGCAGAGGCCACGACCCGGCTCACCGTTTTTGCGCATTTGGTGCAGGGCTGGGCACCTTGCGGCCAACTGGATCTCACGGAATCTGGGGCTACGTTGATGGCGTCAGCGTTTGCGTATGGTCTGAAATACCTGCGTCGCAAAGACGCCATTGAAGTCGATCCAGTGAGTCTTGGTATTCGCCAACGCGAGAGCGTTGAAGCCAGACGCTTATTTCCCCACAACCAGTTGACGGCATTCGGTGGCATTCGCGACGCCGCGCCCGATGCGTGGGGGCGGCGTGTGATCGAGGCGAAACTCAAGGTGCCGGCCAACAGTCTTCCTGAGTCGGCCTATCTGCTTCACGCGGGAAGTGAGCGTGTCGGTGCGCTCGATGTGCGAAGCGGACTCGACGATGCCCCATCGGCAGGTGTGACCGGCGTGAAATCGCTGGCTTATCTGGTGGAAGCGGCCGATCGGATCGAAGCGGGGCTGCCGGTGCCGGCCCATCTGGACGCCATCTTCGTCGACGGTTCTGCACTCGGCGGTGCACGACCCAAAGCTTCCGTACGCGACGAGGCGGGGGTGCTGTGGCTCGCCAAATTTCCCAGTCGGACCGATCCGTTCAATGTGCCGACGCTGGAGTGCGCGACATTACAACTGGCCGCGCGTGCCGGCTTGACGGTGCCGTCGGTTCACGTGCGCAAGCTGGGCGAGCGTCAGGTGATGCTGATCCGTCGTTTCGACCGATTCTGGACGACCCCCGATGAAGCAACCCGCGCCGACGCGGCGACTTCATCGGTCGGACCCGAGAGAGGATATGTCGAACGTCGCATACCGTTTGTGAGCGGGTTGACGTTCGTCGGATGCGACGAAAGCGAATCGCACACGAAGTCGTACGCCGACCTTGCCGATGCCGTGCGCCGTTATTGCCATACGAGCGTCATCCGACAGGACAACGCCGAATTGTTCAAGCGGATGATCTACAACATCTTTGTCAGCAACGACGACGACCATCTGCGCAATCATGGATTCGTCTGGGACGCCCACCTTGGTGGTTGGCGCCTCAGCCCGCTCTACGATGTCATGCCGCGAAGCAGTGGCGCGCAAGAGCGCGTCTTACACCTCGGTGTGGGGCCACAGGGACGTTTGGCCACGCTGGACAATGCATTGGATTCCCACGAGCGCTTTACGTTGTCGCGCCGCGTAGCGTCGCAACTAATCGACGACGTCTGGCGCGTTGTTCGCGAGTGGCGTGTGTTCTTCGACGAGTTCTCGGTCAGTGCTGCCGACATCGAGCGCATCGCCCCGGCGTTTCGCCATATCGACGACATTTCCAGTGCTGCCCTACGTAAGCAATTGGCCTGAAACCAGCGCCGGGCGGCTGCCGCCCTATCGCGCACTCGTTGCCGCTGCGGCAATCCCCGGTATCCGATCCACCGCCGCCAGCACTTGTTCTGGCGTGATCTCGCGAGTGCATTCGAAGGCGCGTGATGTCCCGTGATGGCGCGGGCACCAGTGGAAGTCATCGTGCCGGTAGCGTAGCGCGGGATCGTGCCAGCAGCCGGTGCAGACGTTCTCCGCAATCACGCGATAGGGCGTGGCGAACTCGTTGTGCGGCAGCGTGAAGCCGGACACCAGCACCGTCGGTGTGCCTGCCGTCCACGCCAGCCACGACAGGCCGCTCGATAGCCCAATGAATGCGCTCGCATGCATCAGCCACCGTGCGCGCTCCGTGAGCGGCAGATCGCCGGTCGCATCTTCCGCACCCTCGGGAATGGCCTGCCAGAAGTCGCCCTTGCCATGACGCGGCTTCTGATCGATGCAGATCACCCGAAGCCCTCGCGCGCGCAAGCCCGCGACCACCGTCTCCCAGCCGTCCGCCCGATTCCAGTATTTGCACTGCGCCGTACTTTGCACGGCGATGCACACGTATGGCGCCGCCAACGGACGCGACGTGTCCGGTAGGCCAAGACGTGCAGGCGCTTCCGTGTCATCCACGCCCAGAATATGTGCCGCCGTCCGGTGCAGCCCCGTCTCGCGAAAATCGCGCGGTTGCTGCGTCAGTTCGCCGTCGTCGAAGAAGAGTCCAATGTTGTACGTCGCGTAGTACTTGCGGCGCTCGACATTCTCTTGCGCGACGAATTCCACTTCGGGATACGTGTCGCGAAACAACGAAGCGACGGCGGGGCTCACCACACACGCCAGACGGCAGCCATGTTCCCGGGCGAAACGCAGGGCATACGGCAGCCAGCCCAGTACGTCGCCGAGGGCGGCCACGGCGAACTGGACGAGCACGTCCTGATCGCGGGCGTCGTAACGATGCTCGAACACGACGACGTCGTTGAGCCAGATGGTGATGCCGTGCGGCACGTAGTACTTTGCGGGGCTGCGCACGACCCCCGACGACAACGCGGTTTCGATGAGCGTGGCATCGTCGCGCGTGTCGAAGATTCGCACGCGCCACGGCAACGGTTGCCCGAAGTCGGGGATAACTACCCGCGCCCCGTCGTTGAAGTCGAAACGCAACCCTGCCGGGCCGACTTGCGTCGGCAGCAGGGCGGGGGCGAGAAATATTTGGTTCGGTGACTGGGCGAAGGGGGCGGCATCATTCATGCCGTTACCTTACGTCTGACGGTCGAATCGCAATCGACGAACAAACGTGCCAAAAGGCGGTTATTTCGCGAATTTGCCGGGTTTTTCGACGGAAAACCCTTTCCACGCCTTACTGCGGCTTTCCACGGCTTATTGCAGCGCCACGCTCACACCGATCCCGTCATGGCCTGATACTGAGCCCGCAGGGCTTGCGTAAACCGCTGATGGGTCTCGCGCGGGTTTTCACGGCGGGTGAACATCGCCACGGGCGGCAACGTCCACGTGAGCGACCACGGCACCACCGCTACGCCGGCAACGCGTACCAGTTCCTCGGCGATGTCGGCCGGCAACAGCGACACGGCGCGCTCGCTGCTGGCGAGCAACTCACCCGTCAGGCGCGACGAAAAGCTCTCCACGACAGGCACGGGGGGCACCACGCCAGCATGCAGGAACAAGTCGGCCAATTGATCGCGCATCGGCGTATTGGGGGCGCCCATGACCCAATCCAGCTCGGCGAGTTGCGCCCAAACCGGGGCGCTGCGGCCCAGCCGGGCGGCCAACCGGCGGCTGGCAACAACGCGGGGCATCTGGTGCATCAGCACCTCGAATTGCACCTGCGTCAGGTCGACACTGGCGGCGGCGCGCCCGATCACCACGTCCAGCGTGTGATCGCGCAACTGCGCCATGAGCGCTTCGCTCGTGCCTTCGTGCAGCGTGACGGTGAGCCGTTGCGGCATCTGCGCGAGCGTCTGCTGAATGGCGGCAGCGAGCGTCTTGCCTGAAATATACGGAATCACGCCCACATGCAGGCGTGCCGCATGCCCGGCCATCACAGCCTCGATGTCGCGCGTTAGATGGTCGAGATCGTGGACCATCGCCTGCGCCCGGGCGAGCACCACTTCGCCGAGCGGCGTGGGCGTCATGCCGCGTGGGGTGCGGTCGAACAGCGGGCCGCCAAGCATGCTTTCCAGCTCGGCGAGCGCGCTGGTCACGGCCGGCTGGCTCGTCGCCATGTGCTCGGCCACGCGCGTGAGCGAGCCATGCTGCTGAATCTGCAACAACAGCACCAGATGGCGCATCTTGAGCCGCGTGGTCAGACGCCGCACCACCTCGCCCGTATCGAAAGGCACCACTCCTACCCCCTGAATCCCCAAATCCTGCGAGCGTCCCGCCGTCCGGATATCCACGGCATCCCCGGCACAGCAGGGAAAGTACGCTCATAACGAAAATATGATGGCCCCATAGTAATTCAGAATCGCCTCGCAATAGCGGCTGCCTAGAATGGCTTCGCAATCAGGTGCGCCGGGCGGCAACCGTCTCGAAGAACGGCCGGGCGGTGCACGAGAGAGATGACATCCAACGAGGACGACACGCCCATGAGCAACAACAACGATCACCAGGCAGCCCTGGAATATCACCAGTTCCCCACTCCGGGCAAGATCTCCGTGACGGCCAGCAAGCCGCTCGTCACGCAGCGTGACCTGGCGCTCGCCTACACCCCGGGCGTTGCCATCCCGTGTCAGGAAATTGCTGCCGACCCCGCCAAGGCGTTCAACTACACCGCGCGCGGCAACCTCGTGGGCGTGATCACCAACGGCTCCGCCGTGCTGGGTCTGGGCAACATCGGCGCACTCGCCTCCAAGCCGGTGATGGAAGGCAAGGCCGTCCTCTTCAAGAAATTCGCCGGTATCGACGTCTTCGACATCGAAATCACCGAAAGCGACCCCGACAAGCTCGTCGAGATCATTGCCAGCCTCGAAGCCACCTTCGGCGGCATCAACCTCGAAGACATCAAAGCCCCCGAGTGCTTCACCGTCGAGCGCAAGCTGCGCGAACGCATGAAGATTCCGGTCTTCCACGACGATCAGCACGGCACCGCCATTACTGTGTCGGCCGCGTTCATCAACGGCCTGAAGGTCGTGGGCAAAGACATCAAGGAAGTGAAGGTCGTGACCTCGGGCGCCGGTGCGGCTGCCTTGGCATGTCTGGACCTGATGGTCGACCTCGGCCTGCCCATCGAGAACGTGTGGGCCACCGACATCGACGGCGTCGTCTACGAAGGCCGCGCGGTCGGCATGGACCCGGACAAGGCCCGCTTCGCGCAAAAGACCGACAAGCGCACGCTGGCCGAAGTGATCGACGGTGCCGACGTGTTCCTCGGCCTGTCGGCCGGTGGCGTGCTCAAGCCGGAAATGTTGAAGACCATGGGTCCGCGCCCGCTGATTCTCGCGCTCGCCAACCCGACGCCGGAAATCTTCCCGGAAGACGCCCGCGCTGCCCGCGACGACGTGGTGCTCGCCACCGGCCGTTCGGACTTCCCGAATCAGGTCAACAACGTTCTGTGCTTCCCGTACATCTTCCGTGGTGCGCTCGACGTGGGCGCGACCACCATCACGCGCAACATGGAAATTGCGGCGGTCAACGCGATTGCCGGGCTGGCGCAGGAAGAACCGAACGATTCCGTGGCGACCGCCTACGGCGCCTATGACCTCTCGTTCGGCCCGGAATACCTGATTCCGAAGCCGTTCGACTCGCGCCTGATCGTGCGTATCGCCCCGGCCGTGGCCCGTGCCGCCATGGAAGACGGTGTGGCAACGCGCCCGATCGCCGACTTCGACGCCTACGCCGACCAGTTGCAACAGTTCGTGTACCACTCGGGCGCGTTCATGAAGCCGATCTTCTCGGCGGCCAAGCAACTCGTGCGCGACGGCGGCAAGGCCCGCATCGTGTTCGCGGAAGGGGAAGAAGAACGCGTGCTGCGCGCCGTTCAGGTGATCGTCGACGAGAAGCTGGCCCGCCCGATTCTGGTCGGCCGCCCGGAAGTGCTGCTCGCCCGTATCGAGAAGTTTGGTCTGCGCCTGCGTCTGGGCGAAGACGTCGAAGTGACCAACCCGTACTACGACGAACGCTTCCACCAGTACTGGACCAGCTACTGGGAACTGCGCTGCCGCGACGGCATTACGAAGGAAATGGCGCGCGTGGAAATGCGCCGCCGTCTCACGCTGATCGGCGCGATGATGGTGCGTCTGGGTGATGCCGACGGCATGATTTGCGGCACCGTGGGCGCGTATCACGACCACTTGCGCTTCGTCGATGAAGTGATCGGCAAGCAAGCCGGCGCGAATACCTACGCCGCGATGAACATCCTGCTGCTCGACAAGCGCACCGTGGCGCTCGTGGATACGCACGTCAACGACGATCCGACGGCCGAACAAATCGCCGAATTCACGATCGCCGCTGCTAAGCAGATGTCGTGGCTGAACCTCAACCCGAAGGTCGCGCTGCTCTCGCGTTCGAACTTCGGCTCGGGGAGTGCCGCCTCGGGCACCAAGATGCGCCGCGTGCTGGATCTGGTGTCGGCACAGGCGCCCGATCTGGAAATCGACGGCGAAATGCACGGCGATTGCGCACTCGACGAAGGCCTGCGCAGCCGCATCCTGCCGCATTCGCGTCTGAAGGGTGCCGCCAACCTGCTGGTGTGCCCGAACGTGGACTCGGGCAACATCGCCTACAACCTGCTCAAGACGGGCGCGGGCAGCAATGTCGCCGTGGGTCCGTTCCTGCTGGGTGTGGGCGCACCGGTCAACGTGCTGACTTCGAGCTCGACCGTGCGACGCATCATCAACATGACGGCGCTCACGGTTATCCAGGCCAATCGTGACTGAAGTCGACGCGGCGCCCGTTCGCCGGGGGTAATTCAGCGGCATTACCCGATGCCCCTGCCCCAGATGCCCCCGGCACCGCAGAAACGCTAGTTGTCCGCCAACGCCCCGGCAAGCTGATCCAACGCATCGTCCTGATGCGTTGCCAGCCGCGCCGGGGCGTTGACGTTGGGTCGGCTCGTCCGCTATCCCGCGTCGGCGCCGATTGACTGAACGCCTTCCCGCAAAGCCATTCCAGCGCGCTGCACATCACGAAGTAAATCAGCGCGACAAAGGCAAACACTTCCGCCGGATACACCATCAACCGGCTGTTGACCTGCGTCGCCAGAAACGACAGCTCGGCCACCCCGACGATGTAGGCGAGCGAGGTGTCTTTCACGAGCGAAATCCACTGATTCACGAACGACGGCGCCATCATGCGCAGCGCCTGCGGCAGCACCACGTGCCGCAGCGTCTGCACGCGCGTGAGGCCGAGCGACATGCCGGCTTGCCACTGTGCCGTGCCCACACCGCGAATACCGGCGTAGACCGTATGCGAGAGATACGCCCCGCCGATGAGCGAGAGCGCACAGGCGACGGTGGCGAGTCCGGGCACATCCACGCCGAAGAGAATCGGAAGCAGGAAATACGTCCAGAAGATCAGCATCAGCACGGGAATCGCGCGGAAAAAGCCGATGACCAGCGTGAGCAGCCAGCGCGTCGGTCCGGTGAGCATCGCCAGCGCAATGCCTCCCGCAAGACCGAGCAGGCCCGACGCCACTGCGCTCGTACTGGCGAGCACCAGCGTGAGCGCGGCGCCCGCGAGCGGACCGTCGGGAAAGGTGCCCCACAGCAAGTAGGGCAAGTTATCGATAACGGCGGAGAAATTCATGATCAGCGCGAAGGAGCCGCCGCATGGCGGTGCGTGGTCGCGAGGCTGACCGCTTCGATCAGGGCAATCGCGCCAACGTAGAGCAGGGTGGCAATGCCGAACGCCTGAAACGTTTTGAACGTCTCGGTCTCGACCTGACGCGACGCATACGACAGCTCGGCGAGTCCGATAGCCATCGTGAGCGACGAGTTCTTCACCACATTCATGTACTGGCCGAACAGCGGCGGCAGCGCAATACGCACGGCCTGCGGCAACACCACGTGCCGGAACACGGCATAGCGGCTCAGCCCGAGCGCGGCGGCCGCGTGCGTCTGACCGGCAGGCACGCCGCGCAACCCGGCGCGAATTTCTTCGCCGATGAAGGCGGTGGTGTAAAGCGTGAGGCCGACGAAGCCGGCAAGCGTCTCAAGCGCGGGCCACCGAATGTCGAACAGCACCAGATGCCGCGCGTGGGGCTGCGAGAGCCACGCCACAACACCCGCAGGTAACAGCGCAGCCACGCCGAAGTACCAGAAGAACAGCTGCACCAGCAGCGGCGTGTTGCGCATGAGTGCGACAAATGCTGCCGCAGGGCGTGAAAACAGCGCGCTGCGCGAGTTGCGCGCCAGCGCGAGCCCGAAGCCGAGCCATGTGGCGGCGGCGCTCACCACGGCGGCCAACGCGACGGTGACGACGAAGCCGTGCAGCAGCCAACTGAGGTATTTCGGGGCGAGCCAATCGATCATGACAAGGGATGTCCAAGCAAAAACGCCGGGGCACATGAGGACGCATCCTCCTGTACCCCGGCTGGCGGGCGGGTCACTGCGGGGTCACCGCCGGTATTGCTGGCGGTACCAGACTCAGACCTTGTCGCCGATCTTGAACAGGCGCGGCAGCGGCTGCGACGTTTGCGGGCCGAACCAGCGGTTGTAGATGTTGACGGCAGTACCGTCCTTCTCCAGACCACGCAGCGTGTCGTTCACGAAGGCCGTCAGGCGCTCTTCGCCCTTGGGCACACCTACGCCCATGTAGTCGTTCGAGATCGTGAACGCCGGGATTTCGTAGTTCTGCTTGTCGGGCACGTTGGCGAGCAGGCCGACCAGCTTCGGGCCGTCCTGCGTAATCGCCTGCACGGTGCCGGCGCGCAGGGCGGCAAAGGCGAACGGCGTGTCGTCGAAGGCCACGATCGTCGTGCTCGGGAATTTCTCGCGCAGCGTGATTTCGTTGGTGGTGCCCTTGTCGGCGCCCACGCGCAGCTTGCTCAGTTGATCTGCCGACGAGAGCGTGCCCTTCTTCGCGAGGAACTGCTGGCCCGACGAGAAGTACGGAATGCTGAAATCGATCTGCTTGGCGCGCTCGTCCGTGATCGTGAAGTTGGCGAGCACGAGGTCGACCTTCTTCGACGTCAGGAACGGGATGCGGTTGGCGGGGTTCGTCGGTTGCAGTTCGAGCTTTACGCCCAGCTTGTCGGCGATGGCCTTGGCGTAGTCGACATCGAGGCCGACGATCTTGTGCGACTTCGCATCGACGTAGCCGAACGGCGGGTTGCTGTCGAACGTGGCGACACGCAGCACGCCGGCCTTCTTGATGTCGTCGAGCTTGTCGGCATGCGCCGCGAGCGGCAGCAGGGCAACGGCAGAGAGGAGGGCGGCGGCGAAGACCGAGCTGCGGCCGCGCTGGCGGCGTTGGGTGTGCTGGGTGTGGCTGGCGCGTGGTGTGCGATTGTTGTTTTGCATGGCCTGATGGGCTCCGTTTTTAAAACGCGTAAAACCTTCACTCGATACCGCCGGGGATATTCCGGACAGAATTCGGCGGTAACTCGTCACGGATAGTGGCGAGCGGGTTTCACACGATAACGGGGCTCGCAGGCGCGCCCAACCAATCGATTTTTCTTAGCAAAACGCCGGCGCAGATAAGCGCCGGCGTGCGGGGTGTTTCGTATCGAACGGCAAGGCGAGCGTGCCGATGGTCACGCTCGCCATACGGCCGGACGATCAGCCGTGGTGGTCGTAACGATGGTCGTGATCGCGGTCGCGGTCATCATGACGATCCGGTCCCTGGCCATGGCCCCAGCCGCCGCGATCGAGCGCCCAGCCATGCGGGCCCTGATGCCAGACCGGTGCACGATAGGCGTAGCCCGGACGCTCACGTTCCCAGTGACCGCCCGACCACACGTGACGATGGCCGTCCCAATCCCAGAAGCCCGGTGCCCACACATAGCCGGGACGCGGCGCCGGCACCACTTCGTAACGCGGCGGCGGCGGTGCGCCGATGCTGATCGAAACGCCCACTTGGGCGTGTGCCGGTGCCACGGCAATACCGCCAAGCGTGGCAGCAACGAGCGCGATGGTAAGAGTCAGTTTTTTCATATTCGCCCCCTTGAAAGCGATGTCTTTGAGTGCGCTTTCATCGTACGAGGTGATGTGGCGAATAACGAAGCTAATAGTCGTAAGAAAGTGTTGGAATTGTTTCGTTCTGTTGGTCGAAAAGCCGCATGAACAGCGGCTTTACGATGTTTTTGCGAAACCGGCGGGCAGTCGGCATTGCCCGCCGGTGGACACGATAGTGAGCGTTATCTGCACTTTTATCCGAACTTACTTCGCGCTGTGCTGATGCCGGAATTCCTGCGTGCGGCCACCGTAACCGTACGCGGCCGCGCGCGCGTCGATCACGTGAATGTACGAGCACGCGTGCACGTTGCCGAGCAACCCCGACAGCGTCTCGAACACCTGTGCGATGTACTGCGCTTTCTCGGCTTTCGTATTGGTCTCGTCGGTCACGCTGATATCCAGATGGAAGGCGTTTTTGCCTTGCTCCGAGAGTGGCGCGCCGCCAATGAACCAGCGTTCGTGAGGAATGTAGTCGACGGTGACGGCGATCACGTCGGGTGCTTTGTGGAGCACGTCGACGGTGAGTTGCGAGACGGCGCGCACGGCTTCGCGCGTGACTTTGTCGTTGGGCGTGCCGGAGAGTTGCAGAACGAGATGGGGCATGACGAGACTCCTGAAGTGGTGACGAAAGTGAGTGACGAAAGTGTTGGCGCCGGGGGCGGTTCCGGGGTGGGTCCCCGCGGTTGGCCGCGTTCGGGCGCCTGAAAAGCGTGACTTCAGTCTAGGGTCTCGGTTGACATCGGAAAAGCGGGAATTTACGATGCAATCTATCGGTTTATCAAATGGGTGAAACATGCTGCCGGGATTCGATTTCGATCAGTTGCGCACCTTTGTCGCGGTCGCGGATGCCGGCAGCCTGTCGGCGGCCGCACCGCTTGTCTTTCTGTCGCAATCGTCGGTCAGCGAGCAGATCCGCAAGCTGGAAGCGCGCGCCGGGGTGACGCTGTTCACGCGCGGCAAGCTGGGGGTGGCGCCGACGGCAGCCGGCGAGCGCCTGCTGGGGCACGCGCGGCAGTTGCTCGCGCACAGTGAGCAGGCATGGCACGACGTGCGCGGCTTTTCGCTGTCAGGCGAACTACGGCTGGCCATCACCGACTACTTCCGCCCGGGGGAAGTCGCTCGCATGCTCCGGCATCTGGGCGTGGTGTACCCGGCGCTGCGCATTCACGTGACGATTCTCAAGAGCGGCATCATCGAAACGGGTTACGACACGGGCGAGTTCGATATCGGGGTGTCGATGCGCATTCTCGGCAAGTCGCTCGGTCGCGATGGCGTTGCCGGTACGCAGGCACTTTCGCGCGAATCGCTCGACTGGGTGGCCGCACCGGACTTCGTGCTCGATGCCGATGCGCCACTACCGTTGCTTGTCTTGCCGGATACCTGTGCGCTGCATCGTTTCACCACGCAATGGCTCGACACGCATCACGTGCCGTACACGATTGCGCATGTGGCGTCGGGGGTGGCGGGGTTGCAGCTGGCGTTGAGTGCAGGACTCGGGGTGGCGTGTCTGAACGCGTCGGCGGCGGGGCCGTCGCTCATGCGGATCGACAAGCTGGTGAGCGGGCGGCGCTTGCCTAAGCTGCCCGAAGCGGAGTTTCATCTGTTGCCCGCGCGCCGGGGTGAGCCCGATTGGGTCACGCAGGCGCGTCAGGCGCTGGCGTCGCAGCTTGCCGCGCCAGCCGCGTTGAGCGCATGACTTACAGGATGAATTGCAAGATGAACTACGGGACGCGTTACAGCGCGTTGATCGGAATCTTCAGATAGCGCGTGCCGTTGGACTCGGGCGCGGGCATGTCGCCAGCGCGAATGTTGACCTGCACGGCGGGCAAGATCAGCGTGGGCATGTCGAGCGTTCGGTCGCGGGCTTCACGCATGGCGACGAAGGCGTCTTCGTCGATGCCGTCATGCACATGAATATTCGCGCGGCGCTGCTCGCCGACCGTCGTTTGCCAGTTCGCCGCGCGACTCGCCGGCGGGTAGTCGTGGCACATATACAGACGCGTGGCTTCGGGCAGCGACAGTAGACGGCGGATCGAACGATAGAGCGTGTGCGCATTGCCACCGGGGAAATCGCAGCGCGCCGTGCCGACGTCGGGCATGAAGAGCGTGTCGCCGACAAATACCGCATCGCCGACGCGATAAGCCATATCGGCCGGCGTATGGCCGGGGACAAACATCGCTTCGGCTTGCAGATTGCCGATGGCAAACGTCTCGCCATCGTCGAAGAGGTGATCGAACTGCGAGCCATCGGGCGGCACGTCGGCGCCCAGATGGAACAGCTTCTTGAAAACGTGTTGCACGTCGCGGATATGCCCGCCGATGGCGATGCGCCCGCCAACGCGCTCCTTGAGCCAGCGCGCCGACGACAGATGATCGGCGTGGGCGTGTGTTTCCAGAATCCAGTCGACCGTCAGTTGTTGCGCCTTCAGAAAATCGAGCACGCGCTCCGCGGAGCCCGTGTGCGTGCGGCCCGCCTTCGGGTCGTAGTCGAGCACGGGGTCGATGATCGCGGCGCGACCGCCCGGCGCATCGAATACGACATAGGTCACCGTCGAGGTGCCGGTGTCGAAAAAGGCTTCGATGTGGGCTGCGGTGGCTGACATGGCCGGGCTCCTGCAAAGGTTTATCGATTGATATATTATAAACGAGTAAAGTGTACGCGATATGCGTGACATAGCGTCGCGCGGCGTCCGCCCTCGAATTGCCTCGATCCTGCCATGCCACGTGCCACTTCGTCACCCCTGCACGACGACGCTTCTGACACACCAGACGCTCCCGATGCGTTACTTGCCGCCGTACCTGCCATAGCCGCGAAATCTGTGAGATCCGTGAGCGCGGAGGGTCAAGGCGCGGCTGCGTCGTTGGATGTCGCGCGCCTGCGCAGTGCCGCGCGCGACGCGACCAAGCTGTTGCGGGCGTTGGCCAATGAAGACCGGTTGCTGATTCTGTGCCAGCTCACCCAAGGCGAGCGGTCTGTGGGCGAGTTGGAATCGCAGCTCGATATCCGGCAACCGACCTTGTCGCAACAACTCGCCGTACTGCGCACCGAGCAACTCGTTACCACGCGACGCGACGGCAAGCGCATCTATTACGCGGTCGGCGACGCCACGGTGCTGGCGGTGCTGTCTTGCCTCTACGATCAGTTCTGCCCGAAAACGTGAGCCGGTGAAGCGTTCGTTGTCCGCCTTCCTGCCGCCTGCCCCCTGTCATTTGCTTTCTCTCTGTCCGACCGACTGCCCATGACCCTCGATACTCTTCACTTCACGCCGTGGACTGCGCTGGCCGGTGGCGTACTGATCGGCGTGGCCGCCGTCTGGCTCATGCTCGCCAATGGCCGCATTGCCGGGATTTCCGGCATCGTCGGTGGTCTGTTGCGCCCACGTGCCGGTGACATCGGTTGGCGGCTGGCGTTCATCGTCGGACTGATGGCAGCCCCTTGGGTCTATCGCCTGCTGGCGGTCGTGCCCGAAGCGCAGATCGATGCGAGCTTCGCCATGCTGGTCGGGGCGGGCTTGCTCGTCGGCTTTGGCACGCGGCTCGGCTCGGGCTGCACGAGCGGTCATGGTGTCTGCGGGTTGTCGCGGCTATCGTGGCGATCGCTGGCCGCCACGCTGTGCTTCATGGTGACGGGCTTCCTCACGGTGTTCGTCGTGCGCCATGTGCTGCATGTCGGAGGTGCCGCATGAAGAAGCTCGTGTTCGCGTTCGCCGGCGGGCTGATCTTCGGTCTCGGCCTGATTCTCGCCGGCATGGCTAACCCGGCGAAAGTCCTCGGTTTTCTCGATATCGCCGGGCGCTGGGACCCGTCGCTCGCGTTTGTGATGGGCGGTGCCATTGCGGTCGGTCTGGTCGGCTTCCGGCTGGCGCGTGCGCAGCCGATGGCATGGACGGGCGAACCGCGCGCATGGCCGAATCTGCACGGCATCGACAAGCGTCTGGTGCTTGGTGCGCTGGTGTTTGGTATCGGATGGGGGATTGCCGGGATCTGCCCGGGGCCGGCGCTCGTGTTGCTCGGCGCGGGCTCGGGCAAGGGGCTGACGTTTGTCGTGGCGATGCTCGCCGGGATGGCGATTCACGCGATGTTGCCCGCGAGGGCGGCAAAACACACGGCACCGGCGGCGCCGGCGAAGCACTGACCGGGCAGCGGATGTCCTCCGTGCCCGGCGCCGTGCGTGTCAGTGCCGCCTTGCCAGCTCGGTGCCCGCATCGGCGGGCAAGCGGCGGGTGACCGGAATCGAGAGCCACGAGAACAGCCCGATCACGAGAAACGCGGGCAGGAAATCACTGGCCGTCAGTTGCTCATGCCCCGCGAGCCGGCTGCTCGCCTGCAAGACCATCCCGGCAATCGTCACACCCAGACCCAGCGACAACTGCTGAATCACGCTCGCGAGGCTTGTCGCCCGGCTGGCGTCGCCGCTCGCGATGTCGGCATACACGATCGAATTCAGACAGGTGAACTGCAACGACGGGAAGAAGCCGCCGAATGCCACCACGCCCAACATCACCAGCACCGGCGTGTTGTGCGTGAACAGGCCGTAGGAGGCGAGCGCCAGTCCGGCGAGCGCCGCATTGACGATCAACACCCGCCGGAAACCGAAGCGTGCCAGCACGCGCTGCGCAATGGCCTTCATGAAAATGGCACCGAATGCCGAGGCGCAGGTAATCATGCCGGACTCGAACGGGTCCATATGCAGCCCTTCCTGCAAGGCCAGCGGCAGCAGAAACGGCACAGCCCCCAAGCCGATGCGAAACAGCGAGCCGCCCACCACACTCGCGTGGAAAGTCGGAATGCGCAGCAGCCGGAAGTCGAGCAGCGGCGCTTCGGTGCGATTGGCGTGCCACCAGTAGCCGTAGAGAAAGACGGCGCCCAGCACGCACATGACGATGACGACGCTGTCGGGCACCTGATGTTCGCCGATCATGGCGAGCCCCAGCATCAACAGGCCGCTGCCGAGCGCTGACAGCACGAACCCGACGGTGTCGAGCTTGCCGGCATCGCCGCCCCGATCGTTATCGATGTACTTGCCCGCGAGATAAATCCCCAACAGGCTGACCGGGATATTGATAAAGAAGATCCAGCGCCAGTGCAGATAGGCGGTGATCGCGCCGCCGAGCGGCGGGCCGATTACCGGGCCGAGCAGGGCGGGCATGGTCAGGTAGCCGATCGCCTTGACCAGATCGTGCTTGGGCACGGCGCGGAAGATGACGAGCCGGCCGACCGGCACCATCATCGCGCCGCCCACGCCTTGCAGGAAGCGCGCAAACACGAAGGTCGGCAGCGAGAACGACAGGGCGCACAGGATCGATCCCGCCATGAAGATGCCGATAGCGGTGCGGAAAACGTTTCGTGCGCCGAAACGGTCGGAGACCCAGCCGCAGATCGGAATGAAAATACCCAGCCCCACCACGTAGGCGGTGAGCGCCATCTTCAGTGAGATCGGATCTTGGTGCAGGTCGCGTGCCATGGCTGGCAGCGAGGTGGTAATCACCGTTGCGTCGATGTTCTCCATGAACAGGGCGCAAGCGATGATGAGCGGAATAATGACGGCGCGCGACACGATGGGGGGGACGGCTGGCGCAAAGAGATGGATTGTCCCATAACGCGCGTGTCGCCTTCAATCGCTAAGACGACGCCGACCGCTTGTGCGCCGCCAATCGACGTCACTGCGTCAGGCTGACGCTGGCGGCATGGCTTGACGCAGTTCGTCGGCATTCAGGCGATACAGCACATGACGGCGCAGCCGGTGACCCGGCGGAATCAGCGGGTGCAGAAAGTCCTCGTCGGGGCAATGGCGCATGCCGATGCGCGTCATGACCGCGCGCGAGCGCACGTTAGCCGGCACGGTGAACGACACCAACTCGTCGAGTTGCAACACATTAAACGCGAAATGGGCGGCCGCGCGGGCCGCTTCGCTGGCATAGCCGTTGGACCACCACGGCCGGGCGAGTCGCCAGCCGATCTCCACGGCAGGGACGAACGGCGCGTCGAATCCAACGCGCATGAGCCCCACGAACCCCGCAAATGGCGTCACGCCCGGAATTTCGAGCGCCCAAGGACCGAAGCCGTGGGTTTCCATATGGTTGCGCAGGCGCTGCGCGACGGCATCGCTTTGGGCGCGGTCGAGCGTCGTCGGGAAGTGACGCATGACTTCCCGGTCGGCATTCAGGGCGGCAAACGCAGCCAAATCGTCCGTCCGCCATGGGCGGAGTACGGTGCGTGCGGTCGTGAGCGTGACCGGCGTCGTGTCGTGGCGCTCGGGCAGCGCCGGTGCGGAGGGCGAAGTTGTCATGCGAATTGAGCGAATCAATGAAAGCGGCAGAAATCCGTTGCCGAGTTACCAAGGGCGGGAATTCGTCATTTGCTTAATTCTAAACGCGCAAATGCCAACCCTCGAAATCGACGCTCAGCCTTACCTGATGGGCATTCAGGAGAATTCCGAGGGAAAATCGGCATTCACGGCATTTCTCATCTTACGGAAACCGGCGCGGACGGGGAAATGACATTGATGCATGGGTGCGCAATAGCGAATTGACGTATACGTTAACGAAAGAATTTCTGTCCCGATTTATCGATGGCGCGACGCAGCATGGCTTGTTGCGCAATTCATGGAAGCGATCGGCAGATATTGCGCCGGTGTTCATTCCGTTGAACGCGTACCACCTGTTTTCATGTCACCCATCACGCGTGGCCTGAATCTCAACCAATCGCTTGCGCGAATTCACCGTAGTGCTTATCCGGAAATTGCGCTACGCCGATGTGAAATCCCCGAATGTCAGTAGTGTTTTGGATAACAGACTAATCGGCGCGCTCTTAAATATTTGTGATCGTATATTTTGGGCTGCGTTTTATTGGGAATGCCGGTCTGTGTTGTGGTCCATGGGGTTTTGTTGCGAATCCTTACGAAGTCTTGCCGAATGTTGCGCAGCGGCTCAGGCAATGCGGAGTCCTGACGACCTGTTTCGCTATTCCCACCAGATTGCGTGGCAATGAACATCATTAGCCGGGGGTAATGAAGGGGGAAATGCTGGGGAAATTCCGGGATTCATGCCCTGATTCTGTGCATATTCTGAAGTTGAGTTCGCGAGATTCAATGCGATTTGTGCTGGCACAGACTCATTCATCGGAAATGCTGTTTTCAATTTGTTAAAACTCGTGCTATTTTAAGTGGCGATCCATTTTAACAATGTAAGGACACGCCAGATGGCAAACTATAAGGAAATTCGCGCGCAGATCGAGAAGCTTGAAAAGCAAGCGGACGAAGCTCGCGCCAAGGAAGTTTCGCAAGTCATTGCAGAACTCAAGCAGAAGATTCAAGAGTACGAGTTGACCGCCAAGGACCTGGGCCTTGCCACGACCGATGGCCGTCGCCGCGCAGCACGCGCGCCGCTCGCTGCTAAGTATGCGAATCCGGCAACGGGCGAAACGTGGTCGGGCCGCGGTCGCGCACCCAAGTGGATTGGCAAGAACAAAGAGAAGTTCCTGATCAAGTAAGGCCGCCGGTGTCGTTGCCGGACAGGCATTGCCGGTCACATGCCAGGGAAGGCGGGGCGAAGCATCATTGCGGTGTCTTACAAGAAACATCGCGCTGAGCCATCTCCAACGTGTCCCTGTGAGCAGTAAAGCAGCAGCCCAGTAGTTGTATTGCCCCCCATCCCGGATCGCCTGGCTGTGGCTTGATGTGATGCAGTGCCCGTAATGAATAAAACCCGCCGTCCAACGCTGGACGGCGGGTTTTTTCATGGGTGTTTCAAACGAATCTTGCGGGGCGTTACAGGATTAAGCCGCGCCCGGATCGTCCGGCGGGAACATTAACGTGACGCGCAGCCCGCCCGTCGGGCGATTGCTGAACGAGACACGCCCGCCCAGTTGCTGCGTCAGCTTGTCGACGATGGCCAGCCCCAGCCCGCAGTGCGCGTTACCACCGCGCGCCGGGTCCAGCCGTACGAAGGGGCGGATGATCCGGTTGATGTCTTCATTGGGAATGCCGGGCCCGCTGTCTTCGATGACCAGTTGCCAGCCGCTCGCGTCCTGCGACGTGCGGATCGCCATCGGCGCCCGCCCGTACGACACGGCATTGTCGAGCAGATTGTTGACGATGCGTTCGAGATAGGTCTGCTTGAGCTTGAAGCCCGGGCCGGCCTGAAGATCCAGCTCGATCGCGTAGCCCTGATCGAGGAACGGCTGAATCAGCGAGGGCATGCGCGCTTCCACCGGTGATGCGGCGCTATCCGACTCGATGCCTCGTGCAAACAGCAGGAACTGATCGACGATGCGGGTCATCGACTCGGCGTCGCGCGTGATGCCTTCGCTCATCTGGGTGTCGTCGATCATCTCGGCACGCAGGCGCAGCCGGGCGAGCGGCGTTTTCAGATCGTGGGCAATCCCGGCGAGCATCGTATTGCGCTCGCGATCGGTCTGCACGATGTCGTGACTCATGCGATTGAAGCGCTCGGTGAGCTGGCGAACTTCCAATGGGCCACGTTCCTTGACCGGCGTGCGGATGCGATGGGTCGCCAGTTGCTCGGCGGCCGCTGCCATATCTCGCACGGGGCGCTGCAATTGCCACGCGGCAAAGAGCGCAAAGATGACCGTGATGCCGAGCACCGCCGCGAGACCCGGCAGGATCGTGGCGGTGCCGGGCGGGTTACGCACCGACAGCACGGGCGTGGCAATCCAGTAATCGCGGCCCGGCAAACGTGCCCAGATACGCGGCGGCGGGGTGCGTTCGACGCGCAACTGGGTGCCGGCCGGCAGGCGGCGCGCCAGTTCCGTGGTCAGACGCTGGGTCTTGCTGGGCGGCTCGAACACGTCGCCATGGGCAAACGTAGCGGGTACCACCTGCACGAGGTCGGGCAGCATGAGCTCCGAGTGACCATCGTGGACCTCGGCGGCTGCCTTGATGATGAACGCCATCTGTTCGGCGGCGTTTTGTACGCGCGTATCGTCGTGATCGCTGCGCAGGATCGTCAGATAAGAGAAATGGCTGATGACCAGCGCGGCAATGATGAGCAGCGCCAGACGGCCAAACAGCGTGTCGAAACGGCCTTTCATGCGGGGCTCCGCATGTGGCCCGGGGTTAACAACATTGCCGGAGTCCTTGCCAGACCGGTGAGCGAAGCCCTTCCAACGAAAGACTTCGGGAAATAGCGTGCGACGCCGGTATAACACCCGACCCGGGTCCCGGCGCATCAGCCGGCTGCCATGTCGGCCCGCTGGCCGTCGGGTACGAAGATGTAACCGCGCCCGCGCACGGTCTGGATAAAGCGCGGGCTTTGAGCGTCTTCGTCGAGCAGGCGGCGCAGGCGCCAGATCTGCACGTCGATGCCGCGATCGTTCACGTCGCTGTCGGCGCCGTAAAGCAATTCGATGATGCGTTCACGCGAGAGCACCTGCATGGCGTGATTGACCAGCAGGCGCAGCAACCCGTACTCACCGTCGGAGAGCGTGAGCAACTGCGCATCGCGTGTGAGCGTGCGGCTGCGGAAGTCCAGTACGAACGGCCCGAACGTGTAGTTCTCGCGCTGCTCGGGCACGGCGGCGTCGGGCGACTTGCGCCGGCGCAGCACCGCGTTGATACGGGCGAGCAACTCGCGCGGGCTGAACGGCTTGCCGAGATAGTCGTCGGCACCGATCTCGAGCCCTACGATGCGGTCGATTTCGTCGCTGCGCGCGGTGAGCAGAATGACCGGCACGTCGTCGTTGCGTGCGCGCAGATCGCGCAGCGCCGTCAGACCGTCGACCTTCGGCATCATCAGGTCGAGCACGATCAGCGCAGGGCGCTCTCGCTCGAGGCGCGCGGCCAGCCCGTCGCCGTCGTGCATGACAGCAACAGAGAAGCCGTGACGGCTGAGATATTCACGCAGCAGGTCACGCAGATCGGGATCGTCGTCGACAACAAGAATCTTCATATTCGTTCTGACAGGTTGTGTCGTCATGATAGTGGCCTCCCCGTGCGGCTTTGCACGCGTTTTGTTTCCGGGCATTACAGTGTTGGTCACCTGTAATCATGCGTAATAATAGAGCCTGTGCCGTCCGCGCACGAAAACCGCGCACTTCCGCGAACATCATTTAAGCTTCGCACTGTCTGCGCATCACCTCTTCCATGCACACCCAACCGCACTTTCTCGCCTTGCACGCCTTTTGCAAGTGGGCGAGGAGAACGCTGCGGTCAGGCACTGCGAGGCGCGGCACGCGGGAATAAGCAGGTCTGCGAAGCATCGCCGGACAGCGAACCATCTCCCGTGTATCGGGTCCCTTACGGCATAACGCGCTTTTTGGTCCCGCCCCATAAAGGTGTCACGTCCGTCTGCTATGCTGATCCACCGATTTCGGCGAGGCATAGGGGCGGGGAGCCCCCCCGGGCCAGCTTGCCGCGCCGCAGCAATCAGAAAAAATAACGTCGTCCGCACCGGACGAATCCGCTAAACACTCCGTTGTAACGAGGAAGTCATGACCGAGCACGGTCCCCACGGTTCCGACCAACCGAACGATTCCGGTCGTTCGTCAGTGCCGCCCACGTCCCCCGCAGCCGGGGCGCGCCGCGACATGGGGGCAACCCCACCGGCCTCGCGCAAGCGCCGCTGGCTCGTGCCGGGCGTGATCGGGCTGATTCTGGTGTTGATCGCGGGCGGTGTTTACTACCGCTTGCAGGCCCAGAACGCGCAAGGGCCGGCCCAGCAGGGCGGACGCCGCGGCGGCCCGCCCGCCGGTATGGCAGGCGCTGGCGGCATGCCGGCCACGCCGGTGACCGCCGTGGATGCGAAGAAGGGCGACCTGCCCGTGTTCCTCAACGGGCTGGGCACCGTAACCCCGACCCGCAGCGTCATCGTGCATTCGCGCGTGGACGGTCAGTTGATGAAGGTGCACTTCAAGGAAGGCGACATGGTCAAGGAAGGCCAGTTGCTCGCCGAGATCGACCCGCGGCCGTTTCAGGTGGTGGTGACCCAGCAGGAAGGCCAGCTCGCCCACGATCAGGCCCTGCTCAAGAATGCGCAGCTCGATCTGGCCCGCTACGAGACGCTGCTCAAGCAGGACTCGATTGCCTCGCAGACCGTGGATACCCAGCGCGCGCTCGTCAAACAATATGAAGGCACCGTCAAGTCCGATCAGGGCCAGTTGGACAACGCCCGCCTGCAATTGAACTACGCCAGCGTCACCGCGCCGGTCTCGGGGCTGGCCGGCCTGCGTCAGGTGGACCCGGGCAACATCATTCATGCGTCCGACACCAACGGCATCGTGATCATCAACGAAGTCACGCCGATCACCGTCGTCTACACCATTCCTGAAGACAACCTGCCGCGCGTGGTCAAGCGCACGCGGGCCGGTGAGACGCTGCCGGTCGACGCATTCGACCGGGCGGGCAAGATCAAGCTCGCCACCGGCAAGCTTGCTTCCATCGACAACCAGATCGATACGACGACGGGCACCGTCAAGCTCAAGGCCGCGTTTGCCAATACCGAAGGCATGCTGTTCCCGAATCAGTTCGTCAACGTGAAGATGCTGGTCGATACGCTCAAGGACGCAACGCTCGTGCCAAGCGCAGCGGTGCAGCGTGGCACGCAAGGCAGCTTCGTTTATGCGGTGCAGCCGGACCAGACCGTCAAACTCAAGACCGTGAAGCTCGGGCCGACCGATGGCACCAACGTCGCGGTGGAGTCGGGTGTGGAGCCGGGCGAGAAGCTCGTGATCGACGGTATGGACAAGCTGCGCGACGGCGCCAAGGTGGAAGTGATTACGGCCGAGAGCCGTGCTGCGGCGACCGCACCGCGCCAGCCGGGCGAGAAGCGTAACAGCAATGGCGCTCATCGCCGTCCGGCGCAGTAAGGTGCGGCAAGCGTGAGTCTGCTGCCCCCGCCGCCCTTGCCGCCCCTGCTGATCGAATACGCGGGCACCGCGCCAATGCCGGTGCCCGCCCGCACGCCGCCCATAGAGATGCTCCCCCGACGCTGCCAATGAATCCGTCCCGCCCGTTTATTCTCCGACCGGTTGCCACATCGCTGCTGATGCTGGCGATTCTGCTCGCCGGTTTTGTCGCCTACCGGCTGTTGCCGATCTCGGCACTGCCGGAAGTCGACTATCCGACTATTCAGGTCGTCACGCTCTACCCGGGCGCGAGTCCGGATGTGATGACGTCCTCGGTCACGGCACCGCTCGAGCGCCAGTTCGGCCAGATGCCGGGCCTGAACCAGATGTCGTCGACGAGTTCGGGCGGCGCCTCGGTGATTACGTTGCAGTTCTCGCTCGATCTCGGGCTCGACGTTGCCGAACAGGAGGTGCAGGCCGCGATCAACAGCGCCAGCAACCTGCTGCCGAGCGATCTGCCGATGCCGCCGATCTACAACAAGGTCAACCCGGCGGACACCCCGATCGTCACGCTGGCGATCATGTCGAAGACCATGCCCCTGCCCAAGCTGGAGGATCTGGTCGACACGCGCGTGGCGCAGAAGATCTCGCAGTTGCCGGGCATCGGCCTCGTGAGCATTTCGGGCGGCCAGCGTCCGGCGGTGCGTATTCAGGTCAATCCGCGCGCCATTACGTCGTACGGCCTGAACATCGAAGACGTGCGCACGTCGATCGCGGCAGCCAACGTCAATCAGGCCAAGGGGAGTTTCGACGGCCCGCTGCGCGCTTCGACCATCGACGCCAACGATCAACTGGCATCGGCCGACGAATATCGCAATCTCGTCATCGCTTACAAGAACGGCGGCCCGATTCGGCTGACCGACATCGCCGACGTGATCGACGGTGCGGAAAATACCAAGCTCGCCGCATGGGCCGACACCACGCCGGCCATCGTCGTGAACGTGCAGCGCCAGCCGGGCGCCAACGTGATCGAGACGGTCAACAAGGTCAAGGCGCTGCTGCCGCAGTTGCAGGGCGCGCTGCCCGGCAGCGTCGACATGAAGCTGCTGACCGACCGTACGACGACGATTCGCGCGTCGGTCGCCGACGTGCAATTCGAACTGATACTCGCCGTCGCGCTGGTGGTGATGGTGATCTTTGTCTTCCTGCGCAACGTCTCGGCCACCATCATCCCGAGCGTGGCGGTGCCGCTCTCGCTGATCGGCACGTTCGGCGTGATGTATCTCGCGGGCTTCTCGATCAATAACCTCACGCTCATGGCGCTGACGATTGCCACGGGCTTCGTGGTCGACGATGCCATCGTGATGATCGAGAACATTACGCGCTATCTGGAGCAGGGCGAAAAGCCGCTTCAGGCGGCGCTCAAGGGCGCCGAGCAGATTGGCTTCACGATTATTTCGCTGACCTTCTCGCTGATCGCCGTGTTGATTCCGCTGCTGTTCATGGCCGACGTGGTGGGCCGGCTGTTCCGCGAGTTCGCCGTCACGCTGGCGGTCTCGATCCTGATCTCTGCGGTGGTCTCGCTCACGCTCACGCCGATGATGTGCGCGAAGCTGCTGCGCCATGTGCCTGACGAGAAGCAGGGCAAGTTCTACCGCAAGACCGGCGAGATGTTCGACCGCATCATCGCCAAGTACGGCGAGTGGCTCACGTGGGTGCTCGACCGTCAGACCGCGACGCTGTTTGTCGCTCTCGGCACGCTCGTGCTCACGGTGCTGCTCTATCTGTGGGTGCCCAAGGGCTTCTTCCCGGTGCAGGACACGGGCGTGATTCAGGGGATTTCGGAAGCGCCGCAGTCGATTTCGTTCGCCGCCATGGGTGAACGCCAACTGGCGCTCGTGAACGAAGTGCTCAAAGATCCGGCGGTCGAATCGGTGTCGTCGTTCATCGGTGTCGACGGGGTGAACGCCACGCTCAACAGCGGCCGTTTGCTGATCAATTTGAAAGACAAGGATGTGCGAGGGCTCGATGCCTCGGCCGTCATTCGCCGCTTGCAACCGCAACTGGAGCACGTGCCGGGCATCGCGCTGTACATGCAGCCGGTGCAGGATCTGACGATCGAAGACCGTATCAGCCGCACGCAATATCAGTTCACGTTGCAGGACCCGAGTCTGGACACGCTGGGCATCTGGGTGCCCAAACTCGTCGAGAAGCTCAAACATGTGCCGTTGCTGGCCGATGTGACGAGCGACTTGCAGGTCAATGGCTTGCAGGCGTATGTGGAGATCGACCGCGATACGGCAAGCCGCCTCGGCGTGACCCCGGCAGCCGTCGACCAGACGCTGTACAGCGCGTTCGGCCAGCGGCTGATTTCGACGATTTACACGCAGGCGTCGCAGTATCGTGTGGTGCTCGAGGTGTCCTCCGAATTCCAGCGTGGTCCCGATGCGTTGAAGAGTATCTACGTGGCGTCGAACACCGGCGTGCAGGTGCCGATGTCGTCGTTCGCGACGATCACCGAGAAGCCCACGCCGCTCGCGATCAACCACCAGAGCCAGTTCCCGGCCGCGACGATCTCGTTCAACCTCGCCAAGGGCGCCTCACTGGGGGACGCGGTCAAGGCGATCAGCGAGGCCGAAGCGTCCATCGGCCTGCCGATCAGCACGCAAACCACCTTCCAAGGCGCAGCACAGGCATTTCAGGCGTCGCTCTCGAACACGTTGTGGCTGATTCTTGCCGCCGTGGTGACGATGTACATCGTGCTGGGCGTGCTCTACGAGAGCTACATCCACCCGATCACCATTCTGTCGACGCTGCCGTCGGCGGGCGTGGGCGCGTTGCTCGCGCTGATGGTCTCGGGTAACGACATCAGCATCATCGCGATCATCGGCATCATCTTGCTGATCGGTATCGTCAAGAAGAACGCCATCATGATGATCGACTTCGCGCTGGAGGCCGAGCGCGAGCACGGCATGGCGCCGCGCGAGGCGATCTATCAGGCGTGTCTGCTGCGCTTCCGCCCGATTCTGATGACGACGATGGCCGCCGTACTCGGCGCGCTGCCGCTGATGCTCGGGTCGGGCGTCGGCTCGGAGCTGCGTCAGCCGCTCGGTATCACGATGGTCGGTGGCCTGATGGTCAGTCAGGTGCTCACGCTCTTCACCACGCCGGTGATCTACCTGTGGTTCGATCGTCTGGCCATGCGTGCGCGTCAATGGCGCGAGCGGCGCTTCGGTCCGTCGGATGATGGCGACCATGGTGGCCACGGCGGCCATGCCGTCAGCGACACCCCGGACGGTCAGACGCGATGAACCTGTCGTCTGTCTTCATCCGGCGCTCGGTCGCCACAGTCCTGCTGACCATCGGCGTCACGCTCGCGGGCATCGTCGCCTTCGGGCTGCTGCCGGTGTCGCCGTTGCCGCAGGTCGACTTTCCGACGATCTCGGTGTCGGCCTCGTTGCCGGGCGCCAGCCCCGAGACGATGGCGGCGAGCGTGGCGACGCCCCTCGAACGTTCGCTCGGCCGTATCGCTGGCGTGACGGAAATGACCTCGAACAGTTCGCTCGGGTCGGCGCGTATCACGCTGCAGTTCGACCTGAGCCGCGACATCAACGGCGCGGCGCGCGACGTGCAGGCGGCCATCAACGCGGCGCGCAGTCTGCTGCCCACCGGTCTGCCGAGCAACCCGACGTACCGCAAGGTGAACCCGGCCAGCGCGCCGGTGATGATCATTGCGCTCACGTCCGAGAGCATGACGCGCGGGCAGATGTACGACGCCGCGTCGACGATTCTCGCGCAGAAGATTTCGCAGTTGGAAGGCGTGGGCGACGTCACTGTGGGCGGCAGTTCGCTGCCGGCGGTGCGTGTCGAACTCAACCCGACGGCGCTCAACAAGTATCAGATTCCTATCGAGTCGGTGCGCACGGCGATTCAGTCGGTGAACGCCAACCGGCCGAAGGGCGCGCTGGAAGACGGCGACCGCCGTTGGCAGATTCTGGCCAACGATCAGGCGAAGACGGCCAAGGAATACCTGCCCGTCATCGTCAGTTATCAGAACGGCCGGCCGGTGCGGCTCGCCGACATTGCCGACGTGGTCGACTCGGTGCAAGACGTGCGCAATGCGGGCTCGGCCAACGGCAAGCCGTCGGTGCTGCTCATCATCACGACGCAGCCGGGCGCCAATATCATCCAGACGGTCGACGGCATCAACGCGATTCTGCCGAACCTGCGCGCGTCGATTCCCGCTGCCATCAATCTCGATGTGGTGATGGACCGCACGCCGACCATTCGTGCATCGTTGCGCGAAGTGGAGCGCACGTTGCTGATCTCGATTGCGCTCGTGATCGGCGTGGTGTTCGTCTTCCTGCGGAACTGGCGTGCGACGTTGATTCCGAGCGTGGCCGTGCCGGTCTCGCTGATCGGCACGTTCGGTGTGATGTATTTGTGCGGCTTCAGCCTCGATAACCTCTCGCTCATGGCGCTGACGGTGGCGACAGGCTTCGTGGTCGATGACGCTATCGTGGTGCTGGAGAACATCTCGCGGCATATCGAAGAAGGGCTGAGTCCCTTCGCGGCGGCGCTCAAGGGCACGCGGGAAGTGGGCTTCACGGTGCTGTCGATGAGTATCTCGCTGGTGGCCGTGTTCATTCCGCTGCTGCTCATGGGCGGGATCGTCGGGCGGCTGTTCCGCGAGTTTGCGGTCACGCTCTCGGCCGCCATCATGGTCTCGCTGGTGGTGTCGCTCACGACCACGCCGATGATGTGCGCGCGTCTGCTCAAAGGGCGCGCGGCGCCGGGCGTGCCGGAAGGCGCGGCACCGCTCGCGACCGAACCGCCGCGCCGGCCGTCGATCTGGACGCGCATGGGCAACTGGACCGAGCGCATGTTCGACGGCATGTTGCGCGAATACGAACGGTCGCTGACGTGGGCGTTGCGCCACGGGCCGCTGATGCTGGTGATTCTGTTCGCGACCATCGGCCTGAACGTCTGGCTCTACACCGTGGTGCCCAAGGGCTTCTTCCCGCAGCAGGACACTGGGCGGATGATCGGCTTCATTCAGGCCGATCAGGCGATCTCGTTTCAGGCGATGGAAAAGAAGCTCGCCGACTTCATCAAGATCGTGCAGGCCGACCCGGCCGTGGCGACGGTGACCGGCTTTACCGGCGGCTCGAATCGCAACGGCGGCTCGATGTTCGTCACGTTGAAGCCGTTGTCCGAGCGCAAGCTCTCGGCCGATCAGATCATTGCGCGCCTGCGGATCAAGCTGGCCAAGGAGCCGGGCGCGCAGCTCTATCTGCAATCGGTGCAGGACATCCGGGTGGGGGGGCGTTCCAGCAACGCACAGTACCAATACACGTTGCAGGCCGACGACTTGCAGCAGTTGCGCGAGTGGGAGCCGAAGGTGCGTAACGCGCTGTCGCGGCTGCCGATACTGGCCGACGTGAACACCGACCAGCAGGACAAGGGGCTGCAAACCACGCTCGACGTCGATCGCGATCAAGCGTCGCGGCTGGGCTTGTCGATGAGTCAGATCGATAACGTGCTGAACGACGCGTTCGGCCAGCGGCAGGTATCGACCATCTACAACCCGCTCAATCAGTACAAAGTGGTGATGGAAGTCGCCCCGCAGTGGTGGCAGAGCCCCGAGTCGCTGAAAGACATTTACGTGGTGACCTCGGCGGGTGCGCAGGTGCCGCTGTCGGCATTTGCGAAGTATCGGCCGACGAATACGGCGCTGGGGGTTTCGCACCAAGGGCAGTTTGCGGCGAGCACGATCTCGTTCAACTTGCCGCCGGGCGTGTCGCTCTCGCAGGGGCAGGCGGCGGTCAACGACGCGGTGGCGCGTCTGGGCATGCCGACGTCCGTGCACGGCAGTTTTCAGGGCACGGCGCAGGCGTTTCAGTCGGCGCTCTCGTCGCAGCCGTTCCTGATTTTGACGGCGCTGCTCACGGTGTATATCGTGCTCGGCGTGCTCTATGAGAGCTACATCCACCCGCTCACCATTCTCTCGACGCTGCCCTCGGCGGGCGTAGGCGCTTTGCTCGCGCTGCTGCTCTTTAATACGGAGTTCAGCATCATCGCGCTCATCGGCGTGATTCTGCTGATCGGTATCGTGAAGAAGAACGCGATCATGATGATCGACTTCGCGCTCGATGCGGAGCGGCGTCAGAACATGGCGCCGCGCGATGCCATCTTTCACGCGTGCGTGCTGCGGTTCCGTCCGATCATGATGACGACGATGGCCGCCATGCTCGGCGCCATTCCGCTCGCATTGGGCACGGGCGACGGCGCAGAGCTGCGCCAGCCGCTGGGTATCTCGATCGTGGGCGGTCTGCTCGTGAGTCAGGTGCTCACGCTTTATACGACGCCGGTGGTGTACCTGTATCTCGACCGGGTGCGCCTGCGCTGGGCGCGCTGGCGTGCGCGCGGCCACGGCGACGTGGAGGTGGGCCATGGCTGATCGCAGCTTCAACCGGCCAGTGCTTTCGCTGCATTCGCTGCATTCGCTTCGCTGGCTGCCGATGCTGGCCGTGCCACGTGCGGCGTCCGTGATCTTTTCCGAATCCGACTCTCCTGTCTCGGCCGATGGGCCGACCCGTGCCATGCCTCGTACCCTGAATCGTCAAGTCAACGCTGCCCGCCACCCTGCCGTGGGGCGTGCGGGGGCATCGTTGCGCACACGCCGTACGGCCGCGTTTCTCGCTGCGAGCGCTGTGCTCTGGCTGGCGGGGTGCGCCGTCGGGCCCGACTACGTGCGCCCCGAGATGGACACCCCGGCCGCGTTCAAGGAAACCGGCGACTGGAAGCTGGCCGAACCGAACGACGCTGCGGCCAAGGGCGAGTGGTGGGCGATTTATCAAGACCCTGTGCTGAACGACCTCATGGCGCAGGTCGACGTGAACAACCAGAACATCAAGGTCGCCGAGGCCAACTACCGTCAGGCACTGGCGGTGGCCTCGCAGGCCCGTTCGGCGTTTTTCCCGACGATCGAGGCCAATTCGAGCCTGACGCGCAGCAGCTCACGCGTGAGCAACACGGCAGTGAGCGGCTCGGGCGCGGGCGGTATTTCGAATAGCTACAGCCTGTCGGGGACGGCCAGTTGGGAGCCGGATATCTGGGGCAGCGTGCGCCGCTCGGTCGAATCGGGCGATGCGAGCGCGGCAGCGAGTGCCGCCGATCTGGCCAATGCGCGCCTGTCGGCGCAAGCGTTGCTGGCGCAGAACTATTTCGATCTGCGGGTGACCGATGCCCAGAAAGCGCTGCTCGACCGGACGGTTGCGGCCTACGAACAGACGCTCAAGCTTACGCAGAACCAATACGCCGTCGGTGTGGCGCAGCGCTCCGACGTGATTCAGGCGCAGACGCAATTGCAGTCGGCGCAGGCGTCGGCGATCGATATCGAAGTCACGCGCGCGCAGTTGGAACATGCCATCGCGTTGCTGATCGGCAAGGCACCGGCGGCATTCTCGCTGGCCGTGGCGCCGCTGCGCGCAGCATTGCCCGCTGTGCCGGGCACGTTGCCGTCGCAGTTGCTGGAGCGTCGCCCGGATATCGCGGCGGCGGAACGTGCGGTGGCTTCGGCCAACGCGAAGATCGGTGTGGCCAAGGCGGCCTTCTTCCCCGCGCTCTCGCTCTCGGCGTCCGGTGGTTTCCAGAGCAGCAGCTTCGCCAACTGGCTGACGCTGCCGAGCCGCTTCTGGTCGGTCGGGCCGGCACTGGCGGCGACGCTGTTCGACGGCGGTCTGCGCCGCGCACAAACCGACGCGGCCATCGCGGCGTACGACGCGCAGGTGGCGACCTATCGTCAGACGGTGCTCACCGCGTTCCAGTCCGTCGAAGACAATCTGGCGGCCTTGAACTATCTGGGCCGCGAGGCAACCGTGCAGACGCAGGCCGTACAGTCGTCGCGCGAGGCGGCGCAGCTCATCCTGAATCAATACAAGGCGGGCACCGTCAGCTTTCAGAACGTGTTGACAGCCCAAGCCACTGCGTACAGCACGGAACGTACGTCGCTGACAATTCTCGGCCGCCAGTTCACCGCGAACGTGCTGCTGGTGACGGCGCTGGGCGGCGGCTGGCACGGCTTGCCACCGGAGGACGGCGGGCCGGCGGTCACGGACACCCCCGAGACCCCCGCAGCCCCGGCAGCACCGGCAGCACCGGCAGCACCCGGGGCGGCGTCCGGCGCGTCAGCCGGCTGATTCGTTCCCACGCCATCGTCGAACGCCGCGCCTTGCGCGGCGTTTTGCATTCCGGCAGACGGTGACGCGTTGCCCCGCGTAATGCGTCATTTCCGAGCATCTGCGGGGGCCGCCCACCGATTTGCGAGTTGGTGTTTGAGCTATTTCCGAACTTCGCACTCGGAATCGCGGAAGTCCTTGCTGCGAATTGTCCGAACCGGTGTGACGCGAGTAGCACAAAGCGGGGGGCGCCGGGCGTGAGTGATTTCACCTTCAAGCGAGCGTGTTCAAGCGTTTCGCCAGCCGTTACCTCGCTATGAGGCAGTGGCTGGGCGTCTCGCGCGTTGACCACAGTGCGTAGCAAGGGTGCCCGGTTGAATTGTCTATGGGCGATCTCCCAGCGAGGATGGCCGAATCGTTTTGCCAGAATGTTCCCACTTCGCTGCGATGGCAGGCACGAAGCGCCGTGTTGCCGCGGCAGTTCTGCCAGATGACAAATCAAGGAGGGGGACAGCGATGACAATCAACGTCGTGGTCGCAGATGACCATCCGATTGTGCGTTACGGAATTCGCCGTTTGCTAGAAGAGCGGGAGATGATTCAACTGGTCGGGGAGGCGGCCAATTCGTCGGAACTCGTCAGCATGTTGGCCAAGTCGCCGTGCGACATTCTGGTGACCGATTTTTCGATGCCGGGCGGTCACTTCAAAGACGGGTTATTTCTCATCGGCTACGTGCGCCGGTATTTTCCGAATATCAAGATCATCGTCGTCACGATGCTGGAGAATCTGGCGATCCTGCGCGGCATGCTCAAGCTGGGCGTGCACTCGATCCTCTCGAAACTCGACGAACAGAGTTCCATTGCCGACATCGTGTGCGTGGTGGCCGACGGCAGCCGCTACATTCCTGCCGGGTTGGCCACGCGGCTGCACGATTCGGTGGCCGACGATGCCGAAGCCGATGCCTCGAAACTCTCGGGGCGTGAAGTGGAGGTGGTGCGGCTCTTCGTCTCGGGACTCACGATCAGCGAAATCGCGTTCAAGTTGAGCCGCAGCGTCAAGACCGTCAGTTCACAGAAGACCAACGCCATGCGCAAGCTGGGACTCGACCGGGACGTCGATCTCTATCACTACGCCACGCGAACCGGTATCACCTGATGCCGGCGCAACAATAAAACTTCACGCGTCATGCTTCCCGTGCCCCCCACACCCATGGAAACTTCAGGCTCACGCGGGCAGGCGGATTCCGCGCATATCGCGCAGAATCAACTCGCCCGCGCGGAGCATCTGCTTCAACTGATGCACCACCTGTTTGAGTTCCTGCACATTGGCGTCGACCGCATCGGGCTGCTGTTCCTGCGCGACGACGAGCGCGTCGAGACGCCGCGTGTAGTCGCGCATGGCTTCGCTGGCGGCCTGCGCATCGGTCGGCACTGAGGCGGCCGGGGCGGCCACCGCTTGCGACAGCAAGTCGCTGATGGCCGATACCACTTGCCCCAGTTCGCCACTCTTGTCGGCCGCAATCTGACGCGGCAGCACATCCGACATGCCGGTGATGTACGACGCCATCACATGGTTCTGCACCAGCAGGTCGTTGAGCTCACCCACCGACACCTGCTTCGACTTGGGCTCGAGCATCATCCGCTTGAAGGCTGCACCAAAATTCCCGAAAGCAATATGCATGTCCTTGCGCGCCATGCGATAGGCGAGATCGTCGCGCTTGCCTTCGCGGCCGGCGGACGACTCGAGATACGCCCGCGTGGACTGCACGGCCTGCCGGATCAGCGGGCCCATCAGACGGTATTCCCAGTAGGGGAACAAGTAGGAACACACCAGCGCGACGCCCGAACCGATCAACGTATCGATGGCGCGCTCGCCCACCACCGACAACGAGCCCGGCAGCAGAAAGTGGAACAGCAGCAGCACGTACGACGACATGAACACCACGGACAAGCCGTAGTTGAAGAGCGAGAGGCTGTTGCCCATCACCATGCAGAAGAACATCAGCGCGAACAGTACCCACGGCTTGTGCACGAACGACAGAATGATCAGCACGCTCACACACCCCACGAGCGTGCCGGTGAGACGCTGGGCGTTTTTCTGCTTCGTCAGGCTGAAGCCCGGCTTCAAGATCACGATGATCGTGAGCAGTACCCAGTAACTGTGCGCCTGCCCCGCGAGCAACGACCAGTTCTCGCAGATGATGAGCCCGGCCGTGATGGCGATCGTCACCCGCAGCGCGTGGCGAAAGCTCGGTGACGAGAACGTGAGGTTCTTGCGCAGCAGCTTGGGCGAGAAGCTCTGCCGCGAGGTGAATCGCAGCAGCGCCTGATCGATCTGCATCTCCGTGGCGGAGGCGGCCGTGGCGATATTCGTATTGCGATGCATGCGCTCGAGCACGCGCGTGGCGCTCCACACCCGGCGGAAGGTGCTGGTCACGGCCTGATAGGCCTCGGGCGCGCGCTGCGGCAATTGCTGTTTGCGCATCAGCTCGATCTCGTACTCGATCGCCCGAAACTCGGCGCGCCAGCTGCGCTGCGCGCGCGACGGCTCGTTGGTGGCGATGGCGTAGCCGATGGCGTCCACCTCGACGGCGATCTTGCGAACCATGTCGCGGAAGAACACGAGCACGTCTTCGTTGGCGAACTCGCGGCGTAGCATCGGGTAATCGGTGTGCACCGACACCACCACCTCATGCAGGTCGACGATGTTGATGAACAGATTGAACAGCATCGTGCGGCGCGGTTCCAGCGTACCGGTGCGCAGCCGGGGCAGATTGCGCAGAATGATCTCGCGCGCGGCCTGCTGTTTCTCGACCACGTTGACCTGCGCGGCAATCAACTTCCGGTAGCAATCGTCGATATCGGTCGACGAATCGTAGAACGCCGCCTTGGCTTCGAGATACTGCGCAGTGACGAAGAAACATTCGGCGAGCGTCTGCTGTTCGATGCGAAACCACCAGACACGGCACACCACCAGACTGAAATAGGTGTACCAGAGCCCGCCGATCAATACGGCCCCGGCGTCGAGTACGGCCTGATGCCGGGTGAGATCGGCCTCGACGTTGAGCACCATCATCATCAGGCAGGCAAAACTCACCAGCGAGGCGCGAAAGCCGTAGACCACGAGCATCGACAGGCCGAACGTGAGAATCAGCGTGGTGAGCCAGAGCTGCCACGGCTGGGCCGCGGTGGCCATGCCGGTGATCAGTACCGTCAGCGCGCCGAGCAGCGTGCAGCTAAGCAGTTCGGTGTGCTTGTGACGCAGGGGGCCGTTGATGTCGACGACGCTGGCGCACAACGCCCCCGAGGCGACTTCGATGCCGAGCAGGTGCTGATCGAGCCCCCAGAACAGCACGAGCGCAGGCAAGACGACACCCACTGCCTGCCGGGTGCCGGTGAAAAAATAGTGGCTATATAAGAACTTCTTGATATCGGTCTGGTAGTCCATGCGTCGGGTGCGAGGGTTCCGCTGCAAAGCCGGCCGTGCGCGGGTAGCGCGCGGCGCAGACAGGAGTCTAGCCCAACGCCCGCGCAGCGCGAAGAGGGGATACTGCCGGTTACACGAGCCGCCCGGCTGTGCTGTGACCCCGACAGGCCCGGCTTTTCGGACGGCTCCGATGGGCCTCGGCGCGGCCCTTTTGTTATGCTTGCGAACAGTCGCTCTGCCGTGGGTTTCCTTGGCCGCTTGAGATGAGTTTCAACGCCCCCGGCCCTTAGCCTTCCGTCCCATCAGGTCGCCACACCCGCATGCTCCACTTATTCTTCTCGAACCGGTTCACTACGCTCGAAGCCGCCTTGCTGCGCGATCTCGCACAGGCGCCGGGTGATCCGATGCATTCGGAAACCATCGTCGTGCCAAGTGTGGCGGTGCGCCGCCGGCTCGAACTGGACTACGCCGACGTGTTCGGCGTGTGCGCCAACGTGCGGCTGACCTATCTGGCGCAATGGCTGTGGGACATGGCGGGCAAGCTGCTGACGGTGCCCGAGAGTTCGCCCTTCGCGCCCGACCGGCTCGTCTGGCCGCTTTACCAGTGTCTCGCCCAGCCTTGGGTGAAGGCGTCGCCCCGGCTGGCGGGCTATCTGTCCGAGGCGGACGACGTCATGCGCTTCGAGCTGGCCGAGCGGTTGGCGCACATTTACGACCAATACCTGACGTACCGGCCGAACTGGCTCGAACGCTGGCAGACGGGCGACACGATTCCGACCCACGGGGCCGCCGGCTGGGGCGACGTGCAGCGTGACGACGAAGCGTGGCAGAGCGAGTTGTGGCGCCGGGCGTTGCAGCATCTCGATATTCGCGAGCGGCACCCGACGCTGCGCGCCATCGACCAGATCGAGCAACTGACGCCGGAAACGCTGCCAGCAGGCTGGCCCGCACGCGTGTCGGTGTTCGCGCTCTCCTCGATGCCGCCGCTCTCGATGGTGATGCTCAAGGCGATGTCGCGCCTGATCGACGTGCATCTGTACGTGCTCAACCCGTGCGAGAGCTACTGGTTCGATATCGTGCCACCGTCCCGGCTGTCGTATCTCAAACGGCGCGACGGGACGGCCCACCGGGAAGTCGGGCATCCGCTGCTGGCCGAGTGGGGCCGTCAGACCCAGTCGCACATCGACGCGCTTTACGCCGATCTTGCCCAGCAGGCGGTGGAAGACCGGGCGCTGTTTCAGCCGAATACCGCGCCGACGCTGCTCGCCGCGCTGCAAAACGGCATTCTCACGCTGGACGACGGCCGCTACGGCGTGCCCGATGGCGTGGGCGCCGACGGCTCGGTGGAAGTGCATGTCTGCCATAGCCTCGCGCGTCAGATCGAGGTGCTTCACGACCGGCTGCTGGCCTGCTTCGACGACATTCCGGATTTGCGGCCCGACGACGTGCTGATTACGGTGCCGGACCTCGGCAAGGCTGCTCCGCTGATCGATGCGGTGTTCGGCACGGCGACGCCCCGCATTCCGTATCTCGTGACCGGGCTGCCGCCTACGCGCACCAACCCGGTCGCCCGGGCGTTTGCGTCGATTCTGGCGTTGCCGCAACTGCGCGTCGCGGCATCCGACCTCGTGGAACTGGCGCGTACGGAGGCGGTGGCGCAGCGCTACGACCTCGGCGGCAACGTGCTCGATTCGATTCAGAACTGGTTGCATGCGGCCGGCGCGCGCCGTGGCTGGCGCGGCGACGCGCTGCTGCGCCTCGATGCGCAGGGCGCACACGTAAAGGCGGCGGACGCCGCAAACGGGACCCCCGCCTTAGAGCGCCACACGCTGGGCGACGCGATGATGCGCCTGTTCCTCGGTTACGCGTTGCCGGACGACGCGCTGCCGGTCGACGACTGGCTGCCGGTCGGGGGCATTGAAGGCGGCCGCGCGGAGTTGCTGGGAGAGCTGGCACGTCTGATCGACGATCTGGATGCTACGGCAGTCGCGCTACAAACCGAGCGCACGGGGCTGGCATGGCGCGATCAGTTGCTGGCCATGCTGGAGCAGTTCTTCTCGGATGATTCGCGCTTTGCCGACGATGTGGCGGAAGTGCGCATGGCGATCGAGCAAATCGGTTCGGCGATTGCCGACGGGGCGCCGGCGGTGCGTGTGCCGGTGGAAGTCGTTGCGCGCGTGTTGGCCGATGCACTGGACGACCCGACACGGGGCGGGGTGCCCTCGGGGCGCGTGACGTTCGCGGCGATTCCCAGTTTGCGCTCGTTGCCTTACCGCGTGGTGTGCATGCTTGGCATGGACGACGGCGTGCTGCCCGGGCGCGTGCGTGCCGATGAATTCGACCTGATGCGTGTGTTGCCGCAACGCGGCGACCGGCAGCGTCGCGACGACGAGCGCAATCTCTTTCTCGATCTGCTGCTGTGCGCGCAGGATCGATTCCTGATGACTTACACGGGGCGCAGCGTGCGCGATAACGCTCCGCTGCCGCCGTCGACCGCCGTGGACGAACTGCTCGATTTCACGGGACAACTGCTGGCCCCGGCGTCGCAGGGTTTTCACGTTGATGACCAGCGTGAGGCACGCGAGCGACTCGTCGTGCTGCACCCGCTGCAACCGTTCTCGCCCGCGTACTTCGACGGGCAGCATGCGTCGCTCTATAGCTACGACGTCTCCAACGGGGAAGCCGCGCGGCAATTGGCGGCACAAATGGCGGCGCCGGTACCGGACGCCGAAGCCCCGCCGTTCGTGACCGAAGCCCTGCCAGCGGTCGCACAGACGCACCTGACGCTGGACGACTTGCTGCGATTCTGGCGTCACCCCGGGCGGGCGTGGTCGCGCGACCGGTTGGGCCTGTCGCTCGGCGACGTGCTCACCGAGGTCGAAGACGATGAACCGTTCGTGCTCGACTGGGCCGGTCGCGACGCATTGGCCGCGCGACTCTTGCCGCGGTTGTTGCGTGAGGATGGCGGCGACGCCCGCACGCGAACCGAAGCCATCGAGCGCATTGCGCTGGTCAGTCACGAGTTACCCGGGGGAGCGACAGGGGCGGTATGGCGTCGCCGCGAGTTGGGTGGGCTTCGCGCATTGGCGTCGCAAGTGCGTGAGGCGCAGGCGGAAGGCACGCAGGAGATCCTGACGATGCTGCCGCTCGCCCCGGCACTGCCCGCCATGTGGCAGCAGGCGACGGATGCCGGCTGGCACGGTGATGCCACGCTGTCGGCACCGTGTCTGTTACAGGGGCGGCTAGCGCCAGTGTCGCGTTATGGCCTCGTGATGTATCGCTACGGCAGCATGCGTCCCAGCGACCTGCTGGCGGCGTGGTTGTCCCACCTCGCGCTGTGCGCCCACTTGCAGCAACCGGCGCACGCGGGGCTGGACATCGCAGCGCGCACGCTCTGGTACGGCGAGGACGAGACGTTCGCGCTACGCCCGGTGGCGGACGCCGCCACGTTGCTCGGTGAGTTGGTGGCGTTATACCGGCTGGGGCAGACACGGCCGCTGCCATTCTTCGCACGCAGCGCATGGAAGCTCGCGAGCACCGGCAAGCGCAGCGACGCCGAGAGTCAATGGGAGGGCTCGGCGTTTGCCCGTGGCGATGCTGACGACCCGTACACCCGGCTGGTGTGGCGAGGGGTGGAGGACCCGCTGGCCGCGCCGTTCGACTTGCTTGCGAACACCGTCTTCGGTCCGTTGGCCGCTCATCTCGAACTCGTGGAGGGCGCATGACGCAGCTAATCGACCTCGACGTCTTCCACTGCGATCTCGATGGCGTTTGCCTGATCGAAGCGTCGGCCGGCACCGGCAAGACGTGGAATATTTGTGCACTGTACGTGCGTCTCCTGCTCGAGAAGCACCTTACCGTCGAGCAGATCCTCGTGGTGACGTTCACCAACGCAGCAACGGCCGAACTGCGCGAGCGTATTCGTGGCCGGCTGTCGGGGCTGGTCGCGGCCATGGCACCGATGTTTGGTGAGGAAGACGCAGGTGGGGGCGGCGATGAGGGGGGGGATGATGAATTTCCAGACTTCGATCCCGACGCCAGCGACGATCCGCTCTTTACCGTGATGATCGCCGGGCTGATCGAGCGCGGCGAGATGTCGGTGAAGCAGATTCGCGAGTGCCTGCAAGCGGCACTGCGTGGCTTCGATCAGGCATCGATCCATACGATTCACGGCTTTTGCCAGCGCGCGCTTGCCGAAGTACCGTTCGCGGCAGCCTTGCCGTTTGCCTATGAACTGGTGCCGGACGATAACGGCGTGCGCCATGATTTGGCGATCGAATTCTGGCGTCGCGTGGTGGAGCCGCTGGCCGCGCAAGACGATGGGTTTGCCGCGTGGCTGGTGGATCGAAAACGCTCGCCGGGCACATTGACGGACCAGTTGGCACGGCGTTTGAAAAAGCCGATGTCGACGCTGCGCTGGCCCGCCGCGGTGCGGGCCGAGGCTTCGACTGCCGCCGACGCTGCGCTGCTCGAAACGTATGCCGCCGCCCGCGAGTGCTGGGAGGCTGATGCGCAGGGCATTGCCGAACTGATGCGCAAAGCGCTGCCGTCGTTCAAGAAGAACATCTATCACGAGACGTCGTTGGCGCAGGCGGTCGCTGCGTGGCAGCGATATCTGAACGCCGGTGACGTTGGCGCACTGCTGCACACCAAGGCGGAGCTGCTCACGACGACGCGGTTGGCCAAGGACATCAAGAAAGGGGAGACGCCCCCCGATCACCGCTTCTTCGGGCTGGCCGACGTGTTGGTACAGGCGCGCGCCGACGCCGACGAGCGTTATGCGATGGCGTGGCTTCGTATCCTGCGTGCGTGGTTGAACGAGGCCCCCGATCAACTGGCGCAGCGCAAGCGCGAACTCCGCGTCGTGTCGTTCGACGATTTGCTGGGCAACATCTCGCGTGCGCTGACGCAGCACCCCGATCTGGCCGACGCCTTGCGCACGCGCTACCCGTGCGCACTGATCGACGAGTTTCAGGATACCGACCCGCTGCAATTCGCCATCTTCAATGCGGTGTATCGCGCGGGTTCGGCACTGACGGATGCGAACGCCGATGCCCGGGCACACGTCGACGGCGACGAAGGCGACGACGCTGAACTCGCGAAGAGCGGCCCGATGTTCATGGTGGGCGATCCGAAGCAGGCCATCTACAGCTTCCGTGCGGCAGATCTCCACACGTATCTGGCCGCCCGTGAAAATGCCGACGCGGCATACACGCTTGCCGTCAATCAACGCTCGACGCCCGCGATCATTCAAGCGGGTAATCGCCTGTTTGGGGCCAATGCGCGCGCGTTCGTGCTCGACGGTCTGGTATATCCGCCCGTGCGCCCGGGGCAGCGCCCGCGCCCGCCGTTGTCCGATGTGCGCACCGTCGCAGACTTCACCGTGTGGTGGTTACCGGAAGGCGAGGGCAGCGAGCAAGGCAAAGGCGACGGGCCGCTCTCCAAGGACGACGCCCAGCAAGCCTGTGCTCGTGCCACGGCGGCGGAAGTCGCGCGGCTGCTCTCCGGCGCGTCGCGCGGGGAGGTTCTGATCGGTGAGCGCGCGCTGGCACCGGGGGATATTGCCGTCATCGTGCAAACCCACCGGCAGGGTGCGCTGATGAAAGCAATGCTCGCCGAACACGCGGTGGGCAGCGTCGAACTCACGCAAGACTCGGTGTTTGCGAGCGACGAAGCGGAAACGCTGTTGCGCGTTTTGCGCGCCGTCGAATCACCCGGCGATGTGCGTGCGTTACGTGCTGCGCTCGCGACGGAATTGTTCGGACTGGACGCTTCGGCGTTGTTCCGAATGCAGACGAGCGAAGCGTCCGATGCGGAGGCGATCGCATGGATCGAACGGCTGCAACGCTATCGGCAGTTGTGGATCGAGCGAGGCTTTTCTGCCATGTGGCGCACGCTGATGCGCGAGTTGGGGCTGGCGGCGCGTCTGGTCTCGCAGGCAGGCGGCGAGCGGCGGCTTACCAACTTCATGCATCTGGCCGAGTTGGCGCAAGCCCGCTGGGCCGAGCAGCCGGGCATGCCGGCACTACTGCGCTGGCTGGCCTCGCAACGTAATACCAGCGGCGGGGAAGACGCGCAGTTGCGTCTCGAGTCCGATCAGAATCTCGTGCAGATCGTGACCGTCCACAAGTCGAAGGGGCTGGAATACGGTGTCGTGTTCTGCCCGTTCCTGTGGGATGGCGCCGTGCGTGACAGCGGCAGCCTCGACGGTCTGGAGTATCACGACGGGCCCAATGCGGTCATCGACTTTACCGAAGCCGGTGCCAAGGGTTCGCCGGCCCACGGCGCGCTGCGCCGCGAGCAGTCGGCGGAACAGGCGCGGTTGTTGTACGTCGCGCTGACCCGCGCGGTCTACCGTTGCTATCTCGCTGCGGGGATCTACACGTCGCGGCGCAGCGTGAAAGAGGCCTGCGGCGGCATGCTCAACTGGCTGGCCGCCGGAGAGGGCACGGCGTTCGACGACTGGATTTCGCCAAGCGTTGATGCCGATGCCCGCGTCGACACGATTCGTGCCGCATGGCAGGCGCTCGCCGGTGGCCCCGTCGACGTGATTCCCTTGCCGGTGGGCGATGCCTTGGGGAAGGGGGAGCGTATCGGACACGATGCGCCGCCCGAACTTTCCACTCGCACGAGCACGCGCGCGTTGCGCGAGGTGTGGCGTATCGGCAGCTTCTCCGGTCTGCTGGCCGGCATGCATGCCGGGCCGCAACTGGGGGGCGGGCAATTGAGTGCACCCGAGCGCACGCGCCCGGATTACGACGCACAAGCCAATGCTGGGCCGACGTTCGCCTTGCCGCCCGAAGGCGACGACACGTGGCCGCCGCCCGACGACATCCTGCGTTTTCCACGGGGTCCGGCCGCGGGCGAGAGCTTGCACCGAGTGTTCGAACTGGCCGATTTCACCGCGCGCGGCCAATGGCCGCAGGCGGTTACGCGTGCTTTGCGTGAGCGTCCGCCCGGGCTTGGCGCAGAACAGAACGACTTGTGGCGCGCGATGATGATGAGCATGCTAGGCGATACGCTGAACACGCCGCTGCGACCCGGTTTGCACCTGTCGGACGTCGCCATGACCGACCGGCTCACGGAAATGGAGTTCACGTACCCGGCTGACGCCGTGTCGCTCGATGCGCTGCGCGGTTTGCTGCGTCAATTCGGTTATCCCGATCTGCCGCTCGATGCCACGGTGCTGCGCGGCTATCTCAAAGGCTTTATCGATCTAGTGTTCCGTCACGGCAAGCAGTGGTGGATTCTCGACTGGAAGTCCAACTATCTGGGCACTGCCCCTGAGAACTACGGGCCGGACGGTCTGCGTGAGGCCATGGCCGAACACGGTTATCACCTGCAGTACCTGCTCTACACGCTGGCGCTGCATCGCTATTTGCGACGCCGTCTGCCCGACTACGATTACGACCGCGATATGGCGGGAAGTCTCTATCTCTTTGTGCGCGGCGTGCGTCCCGACTGGGCCGAGGCCAATCGGCTGGAAGACCATGTGCCGGGCGTCTATTTCGACAAACCGTCGCGCGAGATGGTCGATGCACTCGATCGACTGTTCGCCGCTGGCGAGAATGTAGCGCTCGCCGAGGCGTTGGCGCTTGATGGCCGTGACGGCCGTGACGGCAGCGATGGTTCCGATGATTCCGATGTTGCGGGCGATGCCGAAGGAGTTCGCGCATGAGCGAGGTCCTCAACCTGAACGATCCGGCTGGGTCTGCGCAAGCCGACACCGGCGTGGTGAGACTTGCGCAGGGTTTCGCCCGCCGCATGACGATGCTCGCACGCGGGCGTGGTGCCGACGAGTCGACATGCCGTTACGTCTGGCGCGCGGCACTGGCCGTGAGTCTGGCGACTGCCGAGGGGCACGTCTGCGTGCCACTCGACAACTTTCTCGATGCGCAGGCCAGTGGCGAGTTGTTCCCCGACGATTCGCCATCGCTGTCGGTGTGGCGCGATGCGCTTTTTGCCAGCGGCCTGTGCGCACCGGCCAGCCTTGCTGACGTGCTGACCAGCGACGCACAGTCTGACGCGTGGCCGCTGTTGCTCGACGAACAAGACCGCCTCTATCTGGCGCGTTACTACGTATATGAAGCGCGCCTCGCGGCGGCGCTCGGCCGCAAGCTGGCCACGTCGGAAACGACACCGGTGACGGCGCAGGATCGCGAACGTTTGCGCAAGTATTTCGGCGAAGGCGTGCTTGCCTCGTCCACCGCGTCAGATGGTCAGCCCGAACCGAACTGGCAGATGGCGGCAGCCGCATTGGCGCTGCAACGCTCGCTGGTAGTGCTCAGCGGCGGACCGGGCACCGGTAAGACGACCACCGTGGTGGGGCTGCTCGCGTGTCTGCTCGAACGCGACGCGAATCTGCGGGTGGCATTGGCTGCGCCCACGGGCAAAGCGGCGCAACGGATGCAGGAAGCGCTCACCGCCCGTCAAGACCTGCCTGAAGCCGTCCGGCAAGCCCTGCCCGAGGCGGCGCTGACGCTCCACCGCCTGCTGGGGGTGCTGCCCGAATCGGCGGAGCAGGTGGGACGACGCTTCCGCCATCACGCGGGCAATCCGCTGCCTTACGACCTCATCGTCGTTGACGAAGCCTCGATGATCGATCTGTCGATGGCCACGCAGTTGCTTGAAGCGGTGCCCGAGGGCGCGCGATTGATTCTGCTGGGCGACAAGGACCAATTGGCCGCCGTGGAAGCTGGTGCGGTGTTCGGCGAGATGAGTGCCAAACGCGCGTTTTCCGTCGATATGCGTGCGCAACTGTTACAGGCGCTGGGTTGGCCGAAGGGATCGCCGCCTGTGCACGGACCGCTCGCGCCAAACGCCCCGGCCGGTGTGTCGCGCGGGTTGGAGGATGCCGTGGTCTGGCTCGAACGGACTTACCGTTTCGGCGAGAACTCGGCCATCGGTCGACTGGCAACGGCGATCAAGACGGGGCGTGTGGCCGACGCACGCAAGGAGTTCACGACGGAAAGTGCAGAGCGCGTACTGGCATCGGGGCATGGGCGTGCGTCGATGACGTCGCCGTCTCCAGCGGCGTCCGCGCAGGCGTCTGCATCGGTATCGGCGGCAGCCTCCGATCGCGTCAGCCTCAGCGAAGACGGTGGTGTGCAGCTCTCTGTGGCCAATCTCAATGCGCTGGCGGACGGCTATGGGGTTTACCTCGACGCGTTGACCGATGCCGTGACGCTTATCGGCCAACTGGGCGATCCGGGTGCGGCGACGGCAGGTGACATCGCGATGGTGGCGCAGCCGGTGTTCGCGGCCTTCGGTCAGTTTCGGGTGTTGTGTGCAACACGGGGCGGACGCCGCGGCGTGGAATTCCTTGGGGCGCAACTCACCGCATTGCTGGCGCGTCGCGCGGGCGTCGCACTGAATGCTGGCGGCGGCGCTTGGTTCGCAGGGCGTCCGGTGCTGGTCACGCAGAACGAATACGCATTGAATCTGTTTAACGGCGATATCGGTATCGCGTTGCCGCTTGGGCCGGGTGGCGCGCTGCGAGTGGCGTTTGCCACCCCGGATGGCGGGTACCGGTTGTACTCGCCGGCCAGCTTGCCGGCACACGAGACTGCGTTCGCGATGACGATCCACAAGTCGCAGGGATCGGAGTTCGAGCGCGTCGCCATCGTGCTGCCCGAGCAGTCGAGCCGCGTGTTGTCGCGCGAGTTGATCTACACGGGCGTGACCCGTGCCCGCCGTCAGGCGTGGCTGTATGCGCCGTGGCAAGTCATCGCGTCGGCGATTCTGCGCCCGACGCAACGCGACGGTGGATTGACCGATCGGTTGGCGCAGGTCATCGAAGCCATGCCTTCGTGACCCGCAACCGTCAGGAAGTGGGCGTCTGTGTCTGAGACTGGGCCAGCTTCTGCGCCGCGATGGCGGCTTCGGCAACTGCGCCCATCCGGGTGACGAGCAACTGGTCGATCTTGTAGTTGTCGATGTCGACCACTTCGAACTTGTAGCCCATGGCTTCGGTCGCTTCCGACTTCTTCGGAATGCGCTTGAGCTGATAGATCATGAAGCCGGCGATGGTCTCGTACTCGCCCTCGCCGGGTAGCTCGTCGATGTCGAGCGCCTTTTTCACGTCTTCGACGGAAGTGACGCCGTCGACCAGCCATGAGTGCTCGTCGCGCTGCACGATCTGGTCTTCATCGGCCGGGTGGACCACGTCGCCCATGAGCGCGCCCACGATGTCGTTGAGCGTGACCACACCCACGACCATGCCGTACTCGTTGATGATGACGGCGAAGCTCTCGCGGGTTTCCTTGAAGCGGGCCAGCGCTTCCGAGAGGTTGAGCGTGTCGGGAATGACCAGCAGCTTCTTCGCGTAGAGACGGTCAAGGTTGCGAATCACGCTCGACAGGTCTTCACTGGCGATGCGTTGGAGCAAGTCTTTCGAGTCGACGTAGCCAAGCACGTTGTCGATTTCGCCACGGCACACCAGATACTTCGAATGCGGGCTTTCGATGATCTTGTGGCGGATGCTGCGCTCTTCCTCGGCGATGGTGAAGTACACCACGTCGTCGCGAAACGTCATGACCGAGCCGACCGTGCGTGACTCCAGTTCGAACACGTTTTCGATCAGATGCAGTTCCTGCTTGCGCAACACCCCCGCCTCGGCGCCCGCACCGACCATCGCGGCAATGTCTTCGGACGTGATGTTCTCGATAGCATGCGTGGGCAGCTTAAAGATGCGCAAAAACATGTTCGCGATGCCGTTGAAGATGAACACCAACGGGCGCAGCACCTTCAGGCAGAGCAGCATCGGGTCGATGATCGACATCGCGACGCGTTCCGGGTTGACCATAGCGAGCCGCTTCGGAATCAGGTCGGCGAACTGAATGAACGCGATGGTGATGAACAGGAACGAGCCGATACCGGCCAGTCGCAGCGCCATGGCCTGATCGGTGAACGACGAGAGCCAGTCGAACAGATAGCCGGTGAGGAAGCTCTCGCCAAGCACACCGCCGAGCACCGCGACGGCGTTCACGCCGATCTGCACGACGGTGAAGAAGTTGCCGGGCTGCTCCTTGAGCGCGAGCACTTTGATGGCCTGCTGGTCGCCCTTTTCCATGAGCACCTGAAGCTTGGTGCGCTTGGCGGCGGTCAGTGAAATCTCGGCGGCGGAAAAGAATGCGCTCGCGAGAACCAGCAGCAAGATACTGAAAAGAAAGCCGTAACCACTCATATTGTTGTCACCTGTAAGTACAAAGTCAGGCGCACAGCAGCGACGGGAGCAAGGCGGTGACGCCCCAAGACAGGGCGAAACCGGTTGCGCGGAGACATTTCGAAACAAGGCCGGGTGGCCATCATTTTGAGATGCCTTCGGGCTGGGGTGCGGAAAGCGCGTCCCCGGAGCGTTGGCGTGTGTGGCGATTTCGCGGGGGCGCAGCAGCCGCGTCGGCTGTGCCGCTGACCGATAGCATGCCATAAGTCCATGTCGCCCCGACAGCGGCATCCCGGCAACGTTCGCGTTGCGCGACGGACGTTCACTGTCTCCTGCCGGGCGGTGGCTCGCGCAAGCGGGGAGTGTGCGTGTGCAGAACCGACAATGTGCACAGTCCCTGTCGGGCATCGTGAACGCCGCTTCGACACCTTGTCGGGGCCGTGGCCGATGGCCACGCTCACCGCACTGACGGAGGACTTCACGATGCATGGCTTGCAACCCCTTTTTGCCGGGCTGACCGGACTGGCCACACACTCGCTGCCACAGGCACTGCTCGCGGACAGCCTGATCCGAAATACGCTGCAAGCGCCCGATAAGGGCTTTCCGCTACACCGTGTCGAAAACGCCCGGGCAGGGCACCCGGCAGAGGCGATCCGTGCCGGCGCGCTGCCGGCATCGCTGGTATCGCTGGTGTCGCTGGCAAGCGCCATGCAGGCGGATCTTCGCGAGGTCGCGAAGGCAACCGGTTCAACCGATTCCCCGTCGAAGCCGGCCGGCGACCAGTTCGATTCGGCAGTGTTACCGGCGTTTGCCGATCGTCTTGCCGGTGCGGGAGAGGCCCTGACGGCACTGGCTAAGACGAATGGCACCCAGCGCGCCGCCCCGGTCCTGTGCCCCTCGGCGCTGCAAACGTTGTATGTCTGCGCGGGACCGGCCGGATTCGACGCTACCCCGCGTGCCGCCGGTCAGCGGAATCACCCGGTGATCATGCCGGAGGCACGCAGCGAGCGCGCACAGATTTGCAACGAGGTCGTGAGCAGTGCACTACTCGGCACGGACGGACGCAACGGCACGGCAGCCTATGAGGTGCTTCGCTCCGATGTCGCGAAATCGGTGGGCGATACGGCGCGCCGCTGGACGGGCAAGTCCGATCTTGTCGGCAAGAAGGAGTGGGCGCAGGTGTGTCGCGTGCGAGACCCCGTGAGCACGTTCATCGAGCAGATCAACCTGCACCTGCATGCTGGCCGCCGCCAGTTACCCGCGCCGGACGCGACCGGCTGGATGCTGCGTGTCGCGCTCTCCACGGGGTCGCCGATGCAGCAGGCGATGGCACGCAACGATCTTCCCGCAACCGTTGCCGTGTGTTCCAACGACTGGGCCAAACTGGCGTTGGGTATCGAACAGATCGGCGACGGTCATTGGGGCATGCGGCACGCTGACGTCATGCAGTCGGCACGGTTGCCGGTGACCGATACGCAGTCTTTCACCGCGTTGGCGACATCGATGCACACGTCGTTGCGTCCGCACGAAGCCTGCCGGCGCCTGCGCAATGAAATGACGGCGCAGCATGTGCCGACGATCAAAGCGTTCGCTGGGAATGATGCCGAGGAGAACTACGACTATTCCGATGTTTGATGCACCACTAACGCATGACGTATAAGGCATAAAAAAACGCGTCCGGGATCACTCCCGGACGCGTTTTCTCATCGGCAAATCATCTGCCGGTCAGCTACCAATCAGCGACAAAACAACCGCTAATCAACAGCGTTGCCAGACCGTGCCATTCAACGCATCAATCAGGTGCGTTGATAAATCTCGGCACCCTTCTTCACGAACTCGACCGCTTTGACTTCCATGCCTTGCTTGAGCGCGGCTTCTTCCGTGAGGCCTTGCTTGGCAGCGTAGTCGCGCACGTCCTGCGTGATCTTCATCGAGCAGAAGTGCGGGCCGCACATCGAGCAGAAGTGCGCCACCTTGGCCGAATCCTTCGGCAGCGTCTCGTCGTGGAACTCACGTGCCTTGTCCGGATCGAGACCGAGGTTGAACTGGTCTTCCCAACGGAACTCGAAGCGCGCCTTCGACAGGGCGTTATCGCGAATCTGCGAGCCCGGGTGACCCTTGGCCAGATCGGCCGCGTGCGCTGCGAGCTTGTACGTGATGATGCCTTCCTTCACGTCGTCCTTGTTCGGCAGACCCAGGTGTTCCTTCGGCGTGACGTAGCACAGCATGGCCGTGCCGTACCAGCCGATGGTCGCGGCACCGATGCCCGACGTGATGTGGTCGTAGCCGGGGGCGATGTCCGTCGTCAGCGGTCCGAGCGTGTAGAACGGGGCTTCGTCGCAGTACTCGAGCTGGAGATCCATGTTCTCCTTGATGAGCTGCATCGGCACGTGACCCGGGCCTTCGATCATCACCTGTACGTCGTGCTTCCACGCAATTTGCGTGAGTTCGCCGAGCGTCTTCAGTTCCGAAAGCTGGGCTTCGTCGTTGGCGTCGTAAATCGAGCCCGGACGCAGGCCATCGCCCAGCGAGAAGGCCACGTCGTAGGCCTTCATGATTTCGCAAATCTCTTCGAAGTGCGTGTACAGGAAGCTTTCCTTGTGGTGCGCGAGACACCACTTGGCCATGATCGAACCGCCACGGCTCACAATACCCGTCATGCGGTTGGCGGTCATCGGCACGTAGGCCAGACGCACACCGGCGTGAATCGTGAAGTAGTCGACGCCTTGCTCGGCCTGCTCGATGAGCGTGTCGCGGAACATTTCCCACGTCAGGTCTTCGGCCTTGCCGTTGACCTTTTCGAGCGCCTGATAGATCGGCACCGTCCCGATCGGCACCGGGCTGTTACGCAGAATCCACTCGCGCGTTTCGTGGATGTGCTTGCCGGTCGACAGATCCATCACCGTGTCGCCGCCCCAGCGGATGGCCCACGTCATCTTGTCGACTTCTTCGCCGATCGACGACGTCACGGCCGAGTTGCCGATGTTCGCGTTGATCTTCACGAGGAAGTTGCGGCCGATGATCATCGGCTCCGATTCCGGGTGGTTGATGTTGTTCGGGATGATGGCGCGGCCGCGGGCGATTTCGCTGCGCACGAATTCCGGCGTGATTTCAGCGGGCAGGCTGGCACCGAAGTGCTGACCCGGGTGCTGGCGCGAGAGCAGCTTGGCAAGGCGCTCGCCCTGCGGGCCGGCGTTGCGCACGCTCTCGATGTATTCCTGACGGCGCAGGTTTTCGCGAATGGCGATGTATTCCATCTCGGGCGTGATGATGCCCTGACGTGCGTAGTGCATCTGCGTCACGTTCTTGCCGGCCTTGGCGCGGCGCGGCGTGCGGTGCAGGCCCGGGAAACGCAGATCGGTCGTCGCCGAGTCGTCGGCGCGCTCGCGGCCATATGCCGACGAAAGACCCGGCAGCGCTTCAGTGTCGCCACGTTCTTCGATCCATGCGGCGCGCACGGCGGGCAGGCCCGAGCGGATATCGATCTTGGCGTCCGGATCGGTGTACGGACCCGACGTGTCGTAGACGAAAATCGGCGGGTTCTTTTCGCCGCCGAAACTCGTGGGCGTGTCCGATTGCGAGATTTCGCGCATCGGAACACGGAGGTCCGGGCGCGAACCGTTCACATAGATCTTGCGGGAATTGGGCAGCGGTGCGATCGCGGCTTCGTCCACGCGCGCGTTGGCTGAGAGGAACTTCGGATTGGCGTTCATGCAATGTCTCCTGGCGGGGCACGTGTTGACGCCGACAAATTCGGCGCAAAGCGGCTCAGGAGCATGAACGGGGGCGAGTGACTTCTACGCTCCCTGCGCTGGCATTATCCAGATCAGGTTCTAAGGGTATTTCTCACCCACAACTCACGTTGCAGGACCCCTGCGCTAGCTTTGCGGCAACGATACACCGACATGACACGCGAACACAAGCGCGATATGTCCCGAAAACCATCCGAAAATTGTTCCAATGCGACAACAGAAAAATGTTGCGCTGCGTCATCCGCGGCGCGATTTTTCGTCGTCGTCGAACGCACGGGACAGGCGCTGGGCGACGTCGTTTGCACTCGCTTGCGGCACATTGGTGAAGCTCATGACGAGCGCCGGCGGTAACTGCCGCTCGATCCGGAAATACGACAGCGCCCCCGGCGCCAGCCCGTGGGCGTGGGCGGCCCGGCACACCGCACGATCGTCGCGATGCGGCTCGATCCAGCCCAGCAGATGCATGCCGCCGGCCTGTTGCGCGAGTTCGATGCGCCCGGGAAGGTGCTGCCGCAAGGCGTCGGCCAGTGCCGCGCGGCGCTCGCCGTAGAGCTGGCGCATGCGACGAATATGGCGGCTGAAATGGCCTTCCGTGATGAAGTCGGTGACGGTCGCCTGTTCAATCCAGCCGTGCACGGGCGAGAGCAGAGCGGTGGCCGCCGTGAAGGCGTCGCATAACGCGGGTGGCACGACGAGATAGCCAAGCCGCAGGCCGGGAAACAGCACTTTGCCGAAAGAACCCGCGTAAAGCACGCGCTCGCCGCCGTCCAAACTCTTCAGAGCGGGCAACGGCGCACCGGTATAGCGGAATTCGCTGTCGTAGTCGTCTTCGACGATCCACGCCTGATTGGCTTGCGCCCAGTTGAGCAAGGCGAGACGGCGTTCCAGCGATAGCGCCACCGACAGCGGTGACTGGTGCGAGGGCGTGATCACCGCGAGCCGCGCGTGGCGAGCACGACGCTCACCCTCGGCGACGTCGAGTCCGTCGTTGTCGACCGGCACTGGCACCAGCGTCGCGTTCACCATCCGCAAAGCTTCGTGCGCCCGGAAATAGCCGGGGTCCTCGCACCAGACGGCGTCGCCCGGCTGCAACAGCAAACGGGCGATCAACGCGAGCGCACCCTGAAAGCCCGTGGTGACGATGACCTGCGCGGGGTCGCAGTGAATGCCGCGCGCAATGGCCAGATAGCCCGCAATGGCCTCGCGCAGGGGCGACAGACCGGCGGCGTCCTGATAGCTGAGCGCGTCGGCGGGCAAGTGGCGGGCATGGCGTGCGGCGAGGCGCGCCCACAACTTGCGGGGAAATTCGTCGAATGCCGGCATGCCGTTCTGCAACGGCAATGGCGTGCCGTGCGCGCTAAGCGGCACGTAACTCGGGTTTTCGATGCGATGGTTCCGTCGCGGCGCGCGAGGGCTACCGTTCACGGCTGGCTCGCCAGTGTTCGTGCGGGCGGTTTTTTCGTCTCCGATGGAGCGGTGGCGGAGGCCGCGAGGCAACGCTTTGGCCGCCGCATCGAGCCGTGCGCCGCTCAAGTGTGGGTTCACGCGGCTGCCGGCGGCGCCGCGTCCGATCACGAAGCCTTCGGCCACCAGCCGCTCGTAGGCCGCTTCGACGGTGCCGCGTGCGACGCCAAGCTCACTCGCCAACGCGCGCGTGGACGGCAGCCGCGACGAGGGCGCGAGTTTGCCCGAGAGAATGCCCTCGCGAATACGCTCGTACAGCGCGCGGTAGGTGGGCATGCCGGTGGCTTGGGCGGCGTCGGCGAGGCGCAGGCCGCTCAGATCGGATGTGTCGCGCATAGGGACGGTCTCCAGCGTCTTTTTGGCCTACCGATTCTATTCGGTTTTGGCTCTTTTGAAGCAGGCCAAGAGGCCGTATCGTTATATCCATCGACTGACTTCCCGACACTCAACGGAGACTTGAAAAATGCAACGTCTGAACTACATCAAAGCCGCACCGCGCGCCTATGAACACATGGCAGCCCTGAGCGGCTACTTCCACGACTGCGGCCTGCCCGACGGCCTGCTGGAACTGGTGTGGCTGCGCGCCTCGCAACTCAACGGCTGCGCATTCTGCATCGACATGCACGTGGCCGACGCCCTGAAGGTCGGCATCGAAGCGCGCCGCCTGCACCTGCTCGATGCGTGGCGCGAAACCGAGCTGTACTCGCCGTCGGAGCGCGCCGCTCTGGCGTGGACCGAAGCTGTGACCAACGTGCAGGACGGCCATGTGCCGGATGCTGTTTTTGCCGACCTGCGCGAGCACTTCGACGACAAGCAAATCGCCGACCTGACGTTCGCGGTGAGCACCATCAACGCATGGAACCGTCTGGCGATCTCGTTCCGCTCGGCACTGCCGAAGACGCCGAAGGGCGTGCGCTAAATCGCTAGTTCGCACGATCGCACGATCGAACGAGAGGGTGCGGATCACGCTACTCCGCGATCCGTACTTCTCGCTGAAACTCGCGGGGCATCAGCCGTAACGCGTCGCGGAAGAACCGGCGATCAGGCGGCGGCAGCATCGGCAGTACGCGCCCGAGCGATTGCGCGGCGTGGGTGGCCTGTGGCGAGTCGCCGTCCTGATGCAGCGCAAACCACAGCATTTCGAACCACAGATTGGCGAGCTGCAACGGCTCGAAACGCACGCGTCCATCCTCGTGGTCGGCCAGCGTCGTCGCCACCACATCGGTCCATTTCGAAAAGCCCTTGGCGCGCGAGAATGGCGCGCCGAACGGCTGCACGGCGTCGAGAAAGGCGTCGACGGCCAGCGGGGTGCTCGCGCGCAGCGTTGCCAGATCGGGGGCGCGCCGCACGGGCACGGCACCGCGCGCGATCCGCAGCAGGAACACCGTATTCCACACGGAATTCCCACCTACACCGAAGCGGTCGCAAATCCATTCCGACAAGCCGATCCAGCGTAATGCCTGCCGCTGCACGTCACTCACGGCGAGGCGCCGGGCCGGGTCGATCAACGAGTCCTGCCAGAACAGCCACAGCGACAGCCCGATGTTGGCGGCCACGTGCTGAGCCAGCTCGATGGAGTCGGCTTCGAACGCCGCTTGCAGGGCGTCGGAGAACGCGGCGAGGGCATCGGCCGCCGATTGCGCCCGCGCGGGTTGCGGCCCGGGGCGCGCGGCGTGCGTCTTGTACAGCAGCGCCTGCAAATTGCGCGTTTCGAAACGAATTCGCGGGTTGTAGACGAGACACGGCGCGAGCGAGGCATCGTCGCTGATGCGCTGCAAGTGCGCGAAGGCGCCCGCTTCGTCACGCAAGGCATACGCCTGCCACGCCTGCACGATCCAGTGCATCGCGCGCAAGGTGGGCGAGGCATTCTGCGTGGGCTGCGTCGCGCCGAACGTCTCGGCCAATGCGGAGAGCGTGCGTTTCGCGCGTGCCACGTCGCCCATGCGGCGCCACACAATGGTTTCTGCCAGTAGGGCAATGCCGCGCTGTACATCGTCGACCGCGCAGACTTGTGCGGCATGAAACGACGGAATGGCACCGGTGCGTTGCGTGCGTGCGCGCCCTGGTGGCACGGGGTCGGACGGCGCGAAGAAGATGCCGTCCTGCATGTCGCGTTTGCCGAGCGTGACGTGATGCCAGAACGCAATGTCCTGCATCACGTAGTCGAGCGCGGGTGTGTCGAGTGTGGGCGGCACGTCCTGCGAAAGACCGAGGAAGGTGGCCAGCGTACGCCGTTCGTCGGCGGGCGCGGCGCCGCCAATCGTGACAACCATGCGCGCAAGTTCATGGCCGGACAGCCAGAACGGCCCCTTGCTGCGTCCGCGCGTGGGCAGCAGACGCGCGTCGGCTTGCCGGTCGTCGCCCCAGCCGGCACTGACGCCCCATTCGGCGAAGTCGGCAAACGCCCGGCTTACCAGCATGCGCAGGTCGCCTGCCTGAGCGAAGCGCGACTTGAGCGCGGCAAGCGGCACCGACGCCGACTCGTAACGCGCCGCGTAGTACAGGCGCATCAACAGCCACAGGCTCTGGTACCGCACCGGTTGAGCACCGACGTGCTGCGGTGCGTCGAGGCGGATGACTAGCGGAGATGGCGCTGCGGCCGGCGCCGTCGCGTGGGGTGGGTGAACACGATCGTCAGGCATGGCGACGCACGGGAAAGGAGCGTTGAACGGGGAAACGACCGGCAGGATCCGCCGATTTCGTGGCAATGATACGGCGGTTACATCGGTTACGGCACTGTGACTTTCCACGTGTCGAAACACCTCCTATTCTGCAAGCGCTTTCGGAAGCGAGCGCCCGGCCAGCGCTTCGAGATTTACGACACTCGTTGCATTCACCCACTGACATCAGGACTCCAAAATGATGATGCTTTCTCGCTGGCGGCGTCGCGCCGTTGTGCTGCGGATGATCTCCGCGTTGTTATCTCCGCTGGCGGTTGCGATACCGGCGCATGCAGACGCTATCGCTAATGCCGCTAATGCTGCCAATGCTGCGGCGCTGAAAATTGTGGAACGGGCCGACTGGGGCAAGTACTTCGACGCCGAAGGTGCGAAGGGCACGATCATCGTGCTCGATGGCCGCACCGGGGGCTATCAGGCGTATGACAGCACTCGCGCCAATCAGCGCATGTCGCCGGCGTCAACGTACAAGATTTTCAACAGCCTGCTGGCGCTGGAGTCCGGCGCGCTCGACAACGAGCGCGAGATCATTCCTTGGGACGGCAAGCCGCGCAGCATGAAGCGCTGGAACGCCGCGATGAATCTTCGCGATGCGTTCCGGGTGTCGTGTCTGCCGTGCTATCAGGTGGTCTCGCGCAAGATTCCACGGGCGTTCGCGCAGGGAAAACTCGATGCGGTGGGCTATGGCAATCACACCATTGGGTCCGCGGCCGATGCGTATTGGGTCGATAACAGCTTGCAAATTTCAGCGCGTGAGCAGGTGGTATTCCTGCAACGGCTGGCGCGCGGGCAGTTGCCGTTCTCGGCGCGTACGCAGGACATCGTGCGGCAGATTTCGATTGCCGAAGCGAACATGGACTATGTCTTGCACGGCAAGACCGGCTGGTATGTCGACGGCAAGCACGACATTGGCTGGTGGGTCGGCTGGATCGAGCGGGACGGCAATATCACGACGGTTGCGCTGAACATGGACATGCGCAGCGACGCCGACGCGCCCAAGCGCGCCCGGATTGCCCGCGCGGTGCTGAAGGATCTGAAGTTGATCTGAAGCCGGTGTGATATTGGCCACAGACCGGCCGAGGGCGGGTCTGTGGCCAAACGGGGAGAGCGCCGTCGCTTATAGCGTGCGGCCGTGTTTGAGTGCCGACGCGATTTCCGTCACATGCCGGCCTTGCGTCTTCGCGATCTTCAACTCGTTCGCGCTGGGATGACGCGAGCCGTCGGCGCCCGCGAGCGTTGTGGCGCCGTAAGGCGTGCCGCCGGTGATTTCCTGCATGTTGGTCAGGCCCGGTTCGGTATAGGGAACGCCAACGATCACCATGCCCTGATGCAGCAATGTGGTGTGAAAGCTGGTGATGGTCGTTTCCTGCCCGCCGTGCTGCGTGCCGGTGCTGGCGAACACGCTGCCGACTTTGCCGACCAACGCGCCCTTGGCCCAGAGGCCGCCGGTCTGGTCGAGAAAGTTGCGCATCTGCGCGGTCATGTTGCCAAAGCGAGTGGGCGTGCCGAAGATGATCGCGTCGTAATCGGCCAGTTGTTCGACGCGTGCGACGGGCACGTGCGCGAACGCAGCGCGTGCAGCCTTCGCACCGCTTTTTTCGAGAGCTTCGTCGGGAACCAGTTCGGGCACTTGCATCAGTGTCACGTCGGCGCCGGCGACGCTGCGTGCACCTTCGACAACCGCTTCGGCCATCGTGTAGATGTGCCCGTACATGCTGTAGAACACCACCAGGATCTTGGCGTTGGCCATGGAACACTCCTAAGGGTCTAGAGGGGCAAGCGCCGCGACACGCCCGTCATGGGCAGTCCATGCCGGCGGTGCGACGCGAGCCGTTCCATGCTCGTCGACGCGCATGACGAAACGACAGGCGCGCTAGCGCAGTCGCGAGCCGATCAGGCAGCCGAGTGCGAGGGCGGCCATCAGCACCGCCACGCTGGCCGACAAGCCGCCCGCGAGCGCGAGTCCGGTGGCGGCGAGGCCGTGCGCCATCACGGCGGCGGGCACCAAAAGCATGGCCGTCACCACACTCCAACGCATGACGTAACGCCACATGAAGCGGCTCACGACCTGCATGCGCGCGTCGAGTTGATGCCGCTGCCAGAACGACAGATCGGCCGCCGCGTGGAAGAGCCACAGCGGGCTGAAGTATTTGATGAACAAGTCCATGACGCCGTACCGGAAACACAATGCCCGCAGGGCGCGGGCATGGCGTCGAGGCATGGTGGGGTGAGAACCGGGTCAGTGCTCACGCGACAGTCAGGCGCTTGGGGGAGTCGACGCACGCTGATTGTAGCAGGTGCTCACTTACATTTCGCACGAGAAAGCTGTCAACGCAGGCGATAACTGAATTCAATTTTCGCCAACGTTGCGGTTACCCCCGCTATCGGATGCTATCTCCAATGATGTCAGGGTTTGCTGGTCGTTTTGGTGGGCTTGGCTGCGATCGCTGCCTTTGCTGCCTTCGCGGCAAGCGCATGCGGCGTGTTGGCCGTAATCTGCTGGATCAACTCCCACACCGATTGCGCGGCCGGCGACAGCGTGCGGTTCTTGCGCCGCACCAGCATGATGGTGCGGTCCAGTTGCGGCACGAGCGGCAGGGCGACGAGACGCCCGCCGTTCTCGGGCAAACCGGGCATGGCCGGTAACGCCAGCGCCGGCATGATGCTGATGCCGATACCCGCTTCGACCATGCGGAACACGGTAATCGCGTGGCCGACTTCCTGTGCAATCTGGCAGTAAGCGCCGTGTTCGGCGAGCGCCCGGTCGATCAATGGCCGGCTGCCCGAGGCGTAGTCGAGCAGCACCAGCTTCTCGCCGTTCAGTTCTTTCCACGTGACCTGCGACTGTTTGGCGAAGCGATGTGAGCGGTCGCACACCACGAGAAACGGCTCGACCATGATGGGCTCGCCCACCAGATCGTCGGTGCCTTCCGATGCCACGATCACGCCGAAATCGACTTCCCCGTGCCGCACGCTGTCGGTGGCGAGCGTCTGCACCTGATCGCGCAGCATGAGTGTGATGTCCGGGTAGCGGGCAGCGCACGCCGAGATGCATTCGGGCATGAGGTTGGCCGAAATGGTCGGCGCACTGGCCACCCGCACGCGGCCGCGCCGCTCTTCGGCAAGCCCGTGGGTATCGCGCAACGCGCTTTCCAACTCGTCGAGCACCCGGGCAAGCGTCGCCGAGAGGCTAGCGCCCACTTCGGTCAGCGTGACTTCGCGCGTGGTGCGGTCGACCAGCTTGAGGCCGAGTTCTTGTTCCAGTTCGCGAATACAACGGCTCACGGCCGGTTGCGTCAGGCCAATGTCCTCTCCGGCCCGGCTGAAGCTGCCGTGCTGGGCGACTGCGAGGAACACCTTGAGTTGGCGCAGCGAGATATTCATGCGTTATTGGTATGAATAAATTTTTTAAATGAATTTGTATTTTAACTATCCTTGCGCTCTAATACGTGAAAACCCGTATCGCGAGCGCACACTTCCGGTCACCTTCGATCGCATATTGATCCGCTATTGATCGCGCATGCATCGACCCACGACCACGCTGTCAGCCCTGAGCTGCGGCGTTCCGTGTCCTTGTGGACGGGCTTTGTCTTTTATGACCCGCCGAGATTTCCTCGAGATTCCCCCGAGATTGACGATGGCCCGACCGCGTTTTCTTCCCGACAACTTTACGTTGATGTTAGTGGCGACCGTAGCGCTCGCCAGCTTCCTGCCGGCGCACGGCGAGGGTGAAGTTGCCTTCAACCTGCTCACGAGCGTGGCGATTGCCCTGCTGTTCTTCCTGCATGGCGCGAAACTCTCGCGCGAAGCCGTGCTGGCCGGCGCCACGCACTGGCGCCTGCACCTGCTGGTCTTTGCCAGCACGTTCGTCGTGTTCCCGATTGTCGGCGTGGCGCTCAAGCCTTTGCTGTCATGGGCGGTGACGCCTGAGCTGTATCTCGGCATTCTGTTCCTGTGCACCTTGCCCGCGACGGTGCAGTCGGCCATCGCGTTCACGTCGATGGCGCGCGGCAACGTGCCGGCGGCCGTGTGCAGTGCCTCGGCCTCGAGCCTGTTCGGCATCTTCATTACGCCGGTCCTCGTGGGGCTGGTCGTGGTGCACCACGACGGCAACACCGGCGCCTCGCCGTTCGACTCCATCGGCAACATCATGCTGCAACTGCTCGTGCCGTTTATCGCCGGCCAGTTGTCGCGCAAGGCCATCGGCGGCTGGGTCGAGCGCAATCGCGCGCTGCTCAAGTTCGTCGATCAGGGCTCGATCCTGCTGGTGGTGTACACGGCGTTCAGCGAGGCGGTCAATACCGGCCTGTGGCATCAGATTCCGCCGCTGGCGCTCGTCGGTCTGGTGGGCTGCTGCGCGGTGATTCTGGCGGTGATGCTCGCCATCACCACGTTCTCGGCGCGCTGGCTCGGCTTCTCGCGCGAAGACGAAATCACCATCGTGTTCTGCGGCTCGAAGAAAAGTCTGGCGAGCGGCATCCCGATGGCGAAGGTGTTGTTTGCCACCGGCCCGCTGGGCGCGATCGTCCTGCCGTTGATGTTGTTTCACCAGATGCAACTGATGGTGTGCGCCGTGCTGGCGCAACGCTACGCCACCAAGCAGCGCGCCGCTCAGGCGAAAGCCGGCAAGGCCGGTGCTGCCAAGGCTGTGAAGTCGGACGGTAGCGCCAAAGCCGGCGCAGGCCGATAAGTATGGCGGGTGTGGTGCGCGGCGTTGGCTGCATCAGCGGGTAGCTTCTGATCGCTTCCTCGGCCAATCGCTACCGTATTGCCGGGCATCGGGCAGACATCCTGCCGACACGGGTGCTTCGTGCTTGTTAGTTCAGGCACGAGGCGGCCCGAATGTGTTGAAAATCGCGTCCGGCGGCACGTCGCGCGGGCCGGCGCAAAGTGCCGCAAAGCCTCGCTGTCACACGTTGGTCGTGCGCAAGTGCTAGAATTGCGTCTGTTTCGCTTCTTAATGACCTCCCTGGTCCGGCGGCGCCCGACGCATCTGTCCCCTGACAGTCCCCTCTCGCGCCAGCCCTGAGCATGGCGCCCAGCGCCCCTTGAATTTTCGCGAGTGTGCTTTGATGCGGATCCTTCCGCGTGGCGGCCCCCGTTTTTTTAAAAGAGATGTCCCTTCACCATGGCTGATGTGAATGCTGTTCCTACCCCTGGCTTCGATAGCTTTGGGCTGCATGCGGACATCTTGCGGGCCATCGCCGAGCAGGGGTACACCAGTCCGACTCCGATTCAGGCGCAGGCCATTCCGGTCGTACTTTCCGGCCGCGACGTGATGGGTGCTGCGCAAACGGGTACCGGCAAGACGGCAAGTTTCTCGCTGCCGATCATTCAACGCCTGCTGCCCGACGCTAATACGAGTGCTTCACCTGCCCGTCACCCGGTGCGTGCGCTGATCCTCACGCCGACGCGTGAGCTCGCCGACCAGGTGGCTGAGAACGTGCGTCTGTACGCTTCGCACACGCCGCTGCGCAACACCGTCGTGTTCGGCGGTGTGGACATGAACCCGCAGAAGGACGCGCTGCGCCGTGGTGTCGAGATTCTGATCGCCACGCCGGGACGTCTGCTCGATCACGTCGAACAAAAGACGGTCAATCTGGGGCAGGTCAAGATGCTGGTGCTGGACGAAGCGGACCGCATGCTGGACATGGGCTTCCTGCCCGACCTCCAGCGCATTCTGAATTTGCTGCCGAAGCAGCGCCAGACGCTGCTGTTCTCGGCAACGTTCTCGAACGAAATCAAGAAGCTCGCCTCGAGCTACCTCACCAACCCGCTGACGATCGAAGTGGCACGCCGCAACGCGACGGCCGATACGGTCGAGCAAATCGTCTACGAAGTGCCGGAAGACGACAAGCGTGCCGCGGTGGTTCAGATTCTCAACGAACGCGACCTCAAGCAGGTCATCGTGTTCGTGAACAGCAAGATCGGTGCTAGCCGTCTGGCGCGTCAGTTGGAGCGCGACGGCGTGGTGACGGCGGCCATTCACGGCGACAAATCGCAGAACGAACGCATGCAGGCCCTCGAAGCCTTCAAGCAGGGCGGCATTCAAGCGCTGGTCGCGACCGATGTGGCTGCGCGTGGGTTGGATATCTCCGATCTGCCGGGCGTGATCAACTACGATCTGCCGTATAACCCCGAAGATTACGTTCACCGCATTGGCCGTACCGGCCGTGCAGGCGCATCGGGCGAGGCCATCTCGCTGTGCGCACCGGATGAGCGCAAGCACCTCGTTGAAATCGAAAAACTGATCAAGCGCGAACTCAAGCGTGGCGAGTTGGTGCTCGAGCGCCGCAGCCGTTCGCGTGACGAGCGTGGCGATCGTCCTGAGCGCAGTGAGCGCCCGGAGCGTTCGGAACGTACCGAGCGCGGTGAGCGCAGCGAACGCCATGGCCGTCACGACGGTCTGCGCGCCAGCCGCAGCGGTAGCAGCGGCCTGCCGGGTCAGCGTCGCGTTCGCCCGGAAGACGAGTTCTTCTACAAGCCGTACGAGCCGTCGCCCACGGCCGACGATGCGCAGCAAAACAACAAGTCGTCGCAAGACGCGGCTGCGCCGGGTGCTTTCGGTGCCATGCCCGAGAAGGCGCCGAAGCGTCAGGTAGCGGCACTGCTCGCGGGGTTTCCGCGCAAGGCCAGCAACTGAGTGAGCTTCAAGGGCTAAGGCCCTTCAGGGTGCCGAATGAAAAAAGCCAGCGTATCGCGCTGGCTTTTTTTATGGCGATCAGTCGCCGTGCTGTTCCCGCCAAGCCTGTGTTGCCGCCGCGAAGAAATCTTCACGATGCGTCGTGCGACTCAGGACGGCGGGCAGGCCGAGATGCGTGGCCGCGTCCTGAAGCGCCGCAAGCACGGCCTCATCGGAATCGAGCGATAGCGCCGCTGCGCCATTCTGCTTGCTCAGCTTCTCGCCATCGTCGGCCATCACAAGCGGCACATGCAGATAGCGCGGCGTGGCAGCGCCAAGGCATTGCTGAAGGTAGATCTGGCGGGCGGTGGAGTCGAGCAGATCGGTGCCGCGAACGACATCGGTAATGTGCTGCGCTTCGTCATCGACCACCACGGCCAACTGATACGCCCACTGGCCGTCGGCGCGCTTGAGCACAAAATCGCCGACTTCGGTGGCGAGATCCTGCGACTGCGGGCCCATCCAGCGATCATCGAAATCGATGCACGCCGCGTTGCCATCCGGCACGCGCAGTCGCCACGCCCGCGCGGGCTTGCCGTGCAGGCCATCGCGACAGGTGCCCGGATAGGCCAGCGTGCTGTGGCGGGCATGTTCGCGGGTGAGCGAGTCGGCAATTTCCCGCCGGGTGCAGCCGCAGGGGTACACGAGACCCGACGCTGTCAATGAAGCGAGTGCGTCCTCGTACACCGCATGCCGCTGGCTTTGCCAGACGATCGGTTCATCGCTGTGAAGGCCCAGCCGGGTGAGCGTTGCGAGAATGTCGTCAGCCGCGCCCGGAATGCAACGTGGCTCGTCCAGATCTTCCATGCGCACGATCCACACGCCGTCGTGCGCGCGGGCATCGAGCCAGCTCGCCAGCGCCGTGACCAGCGAGCCGCGATGCAGCGGACCGGTCGGGGACGGCGCGAAGCGGCCGCGATAGCGCCGCGTTTGACCTGATTCGACGCGTGCCGGGTCGTGTGACGAAGTCGGCGTCACCGGCGTGCCTCAGTCCGCGATGGACGGGGCTGCGCGTTCAGCACGCGCGGCAGGCGTCGCGCTTTTCCCGCCAACGCACGCCGGGCAATGCTCGCCTTCGACATAGTCCGGGCTTTGCTGGGCTTCGGGCGTGACGACGGCGCGGCACGCGAAGCACTGCACGGTGCCCGCCGGCGCGAGGTCGGGGGTCAGTGCCGTGCGGTAATCGAACACGAAGCAGTCGCCCTGATAGTGGGCGCCGCCGACATCCTCAAAGTACTTGAGAATGCCGCCGTCGAGCTGATACGTGTGTTCCAGCCCGATGTCGCGCATGTAGATGGCGGCTTTTTCGCAGCGAATGCCGCCCGTGCAGAACGACACGATGGTCTTGCCTTCGAAGTCTTCGCGATGGGCCGCGATGACGTCCGGAAATTCGGAGAATTTGGTCAGGCGATAGTCGACCGCGTTATCGAACGTGCCGACGTCCACTTCGAAGTCGTTGCGGGTGTCGAGCATCACGACCGGGCGGCCTTCGTCGTCCTGTCCCGCGTCCAGCCAGCGCTTGAGCGTGGCGGGTTCGACACCGGGCGCGCGCCCGTCTGCCGGCTTGATGACCGGCATCTTCATCGTGATGATTTCTTTCTTGGCGCGGACCAGCATGCGGCGGAACGGCTGTTCCTCGGAGAGACTCTCCTTGACCGCGAGGTCGGCGAAGCGGGCGTCGGCGCGCAACCGGGCGAGGAACGCGTCGATCGATTCGCGCGAACCGGCCAGAAACAGGTTGATCCCTTCCGGGGCCAGCAGAATCGTGCCTTTCAGGTCGAGCGCCTGACAGTGTTCGAGCAGCGCAGGGCGCAGTGTTGCGATGTCGTCGAGCGAGACGAACTTGTACGCGGCGATGTTGACGATAGACATGGCAACAGAGTTTCGCAAAAGCGTGAAGCAATAAACCGCCATTATCGCCGATCTGGCCCGAAGGCACTTTGATTTCACCCCATAAGTCGCTGATATCGCGATGAATCGGACGATGCCCCCGCGCCGGATACGGCAAATTCCGAGCGGCTGGCCGGTGCCGTCCGAAAAGCGCAGATATGCCACCGGTGCGGGGACACTGCGCGCGAAATCCGGAGCCGCCGCGTTACAATACGGCCCATGTCAGAACCTCGTTTCGTCCACCTCCGCCTCCACTCCGAATACTCGATCGCCGATGGCATCGTGCGCCTTGACGACGTCGTCAAAGCCGCGGCCAAGGACGGGCAGGGCGCGCTCGCGCTCACCGACCTCGCGAACATGTTCGGTGCCATCCGTTTCTACAAAGAAGCCCGCGGCAAGGGCGTCAAGCCGATCATCGGCTGCGACGCCTGGATTACCAATGCGGCCGATCGCGACAAGCCGTCGCGATTGTTGCTGCTCGCGCGCGACAAGGAAGGTTATCTGAACCTGTGCCAGTTGCTCTCAAAGGCATGGCTCGGCAACCAGTGGCGCGGACGTGCAGAAATCGACCCGGCGTGGCTCGAACCCGATGGCTTCGCGCGGGGCCTGCTGGCGATTTCCGGCGGGCAGATGGGGGACATCGGTGCCGCGTTGGCAGCCGGTAATCCCGATCTGGCGGCGCAGTGCGCGCAGCATTGGGCGACGGTGTTTCCGGGGGCGTTCTATATCGAACTGCAACGCACCGGTCAGGCTGGCATGGAAACGTATGTGCAGCAGGCGGTGCAGCTAGCGGCGAAAGTCGGGCTGCCGGTCGTCGCTACGCATCCGATCCAGTTCATGACCGGTGACGATTTCACCGCGCACGAAGCGCGCGTTTGTATTTCGGAAGGTGAAATTCTCGGCAATGCGCGCCGGGTGCGCCGTTTCACGCAGGACCAGAGCTTCCGCACGCAGGACGACATGATCGCCGCGTTCGAGGATGTGCCGTCCGCGATTGCCAATTCCGTCGAGATCGCCAAGCGTTGCAACCTCACGCTCGAACTCGGCAAGCCGAAGCTGCCGCTGTTCCCGACGCCGGACGGCATGTCGCTCGACGACTATCTCGTGCAGTTGTCGAAAGAAGGGCTGGAAATGCGTCTGGGGCAGCTCTTCCCCGATGCGGCGGAGCGTGACGCGCAGCGGCCCGAGTATTACAAGCGGCTCGATTTCGAGACCGGCACGATCATCAAGATGGGCTTCCCGGGCTACTTCTTGATCGTGGCGGACTTTATCCAGTGGGCCAAGAACAACGGCGTACCGGTCGGTCCGGGCCGGGGTTCGGGCGCCGGTTCGCTCGTCGCGTATGCGCTGGGCATTACCGACCTTGACCCGCTGAAGTACAACCTGCTGTTCGAGCGCTTCCTGAATCCGGAACGCGTCTCGATGCCCGACTTCGACATCGACTTCTGTCAGGATGGGCGCGACCGCGTCATTCAGTACGTGAAAGAGAAGTACGGCGCGGACGCCGTCTCGCAGATCGCGACCTTCGGCTCGATGGCGGCCAAGGCGGCGGTGCGCGACGTCGGGCGCGTGCTCGATCTCGGCTACAACTTCGTCGACGGTGTCGCCAAGCTCATTCCGTTCAAGCCGGGCAAACTCGTCACGCTCGACGATGCGATGAAGGAAGAGCCGCAACTGGCCGAGCGTTTCAACACGGAAGACGAAGTCAAACAGTTGCTCGAACTGGCGCAGCGTGTGGAAGGCCTCACGCGTAACGTCGGGATGCACGCCGGGGGCGTGTTGATCGCCCCGGGCAAGCTCACCGATTTCTGCCCGTTGTACACGCAGGGTGTCGGCGAAGACGCGAGCGGCGTCGTGAGCCAGTACGACAAGGACGACGTGGAAGCCGTCGGGCTGGTGAAGTTCGACTTCTTGGGCCTGACCACGCTCACGATCCTGAACTGGGCGGAGCGCTACATCAAGCGCCTGCATCCGGAGATGGCGGACTGGTCGCTCGAGCAGGTCTCGCTGACCGACCCGGCCGCCTTCAGCATTCTCAAAAAGGCCAATACGGTGGCCGTGTTCCAGCTGGAAAGCCGGGGCATGCAGGGCATGTTGAAAGACGCCCAGCCCGACCGCTTCGAAGACATCATTGCGCTGGTGGCGTTGTACCGGCCGGGCCCGATGGACCTGATTCCGAGCTTCTGCGCGCGTAAGCACGGCCGCGAGAAGGTGGAATATCCGGATCCGCGCGTCGAGCCGGTGCTCCAGGAGACCTACGGCATCATGGTCTATCAGGAGCAGGTGATGCAGATGGCGCAGATCATCGGCGGTTACTCGCTCGGTGGCGCCGACTTGCTGCGTCGCGCGATGGGCAAGAAGAAGGCCGAAGAAATGGCCATGCACCGTGGCTTGTTCCGCGAGGGCGCGGACAAGAACGGGCTGACGGCTGAGAAGGCCGACGAAATCTTCGACTTGATGGAGAAGTTCGCAGGCTACGGCTTCAACAAGTCGCACGCGGCGGCTTACGCCCTGCTCGCGTATTACACGGCTTGGCTCAAGGCGCACCACCCTGCCGAATTCATGGCGGCCAATATGAGCTTGGCCATGGACGATACGGACAAGGTCAAGATTCTTTATGAAGACTGCCTGACCAACGGTCTGGCGGTGCTGCCGCCGGACGTGAATGTCTCCGCCTACCGTTTCGAGCCTGCTGACTCGAAGACTGTGCGCTACGGTCTTGGCGCGATCAAGGGAAGCGGTCAGTCGGCCATTGAAGAGATTCTGCGGGCCCGCGAAGAACGGCCGTTCACCGATCTGTTCGATTTCTGCCAGCGTATCGATCGCCGCATGGTGAATCGCCGCACGATCGAAGCGCTGATCCGTGCCGGAGCGTTCGACACCATTCACGATAACCGTGCGCAATTGATGGCGTCGGTGCCCATGGCCATGGAAGCGGCCGAGCAGGCGAGTGCGGCAGCCAATCAGGTCAGTCTGTTCGATCTGGGCGATGAGAGCTTGCAGGCACCGCTGGAGTTGGCCGACGAGCCGGCTTGGACCGACAAACGAAAGCTTCAGGAAGAAAAGCAGGCGCTCGGCTTCTACCTGTCGGGCCACATGTTCGATTCTTATGCCGAAGAGGTGCGCCGCTTTGTGCGCACGCGCATCAAGGATCTGAGCGAAGGGCGTGACCGTCTGGTGGCCGGCGTGATCGCAAGTCTGCGCACGATGATGACGCAGCGCGGCAAGATGGTGATTGCGCAGCTCGACGATGGGTCCGGCACGCTCGAAGTGACGATCTTTAACGAGCAGTTCGAAGCCAACAAGCAACTGTTCAAGGAAGACGAATTGCTGATCGTGCACGGCAGTGCGCGACCCGACAGCTTCACCGGCGGGCTTCGTTTCACCACGGAAAGTCTGATGGACCTCGGCCGTGCGCGTGCCCGCTTTGCGCGCGCGCTCAAGCTGTCGTTCAACGGCAATGCCGACTGGACGCGTCTGCGCGCCACGCTGCAACCGCACTGCACGATGTATCGCGTGACGGCAACCGCTGGCGCCGGATCCGGTGGTGGAGGTGGTGGCGGGGGCGGGGGCTTTGGCGGCGGCGGTGGTGGCGGCTTCAAGGGGGGCAATGGCGGTGGTGGAGGCGGTGGCTTCGGCCGGCGCAACGGGAATGGCAATGGTGACGACGATAAGCCGACGGGTTTGCCCGTGCACATCGTCTACCGCCGTACCGACGCCGAATGCGAGTCGCGTCTCGGGGACGACTGGAAGGTGCAGCCCGGCGATGAGCTGTTGGGCGAGCTTCGTCAGTGGCTTACCCCCGACTCGGTCCAGATCGTTTATTGAGCGACCTGAGTGAGCGACCTGAGTGAGCTACCTGAGTGAGCGTCTGTCTGAGCGACCTGACCACGTAACCGAGCCTGCCCGATTGGCCTGATCAACAAGGAATTTCCGGATGTTTTCCATCATCGTTCCGACGTGGAACAACCTCGCGCTGCTGCAACTTTGTGTGCGCAGCATTCGCCAGAACTCGGGCATGCCGCATCAGATCATCGTTCACGTGAACGATGGTTCCGACGGCACGCTGGACTGGGTGCGCGCCGAGGGACTCGACCACACGGCTTCGCCGGACAACATCGGGATCTGTTACGCCGTGAATCAGGCGGCGGCGCTCGCGCGGGAGAAGTACATCGTCTACCTGAACGACGACATGTACTGCTGCCCGGGTTGGGATACTGCGCTGATCGAACGCGCCGAGGCGATGCCGGACAAGGCGTTCATGCTTTCAGGCACGATGATCGAGCCGGTGGACACCGGCAATCCGTGCGTGCTCGTGACGGATTTTGGGCGCGAAGTCGATACCTTCGACGAGGCGGCGCTGCTCGCGGCGGTGCCGACGTATCAGAAGGCGGACTGGTTCGGCGCCACGTGGCCGCCGACGCTGGTGCATCGCGACTGGTGGTTCCTCGTGGGCGGTTACAGCACAGAACTGAGCCCGGGCATGAGCAGCGACAACGATTTCTCGATGAAACTGTGGGCAGCGGGTTGCCGCAAGTTCATCGGCGTGGGGGCGAGTCTCGTCTATCACTTCCAGTGCAAGAGCACGGGCAAGGTCGTGAAGAATGACGGCCGCACGCAGTTTCTGCGTAAGTGGGGCATGACCCAGAAGATCTTCGACCGCTACTATCTGCGTCGCGGCAAGGTCGTGCCCGCCGGCAGCGATGGTTCGGTGGGGGAGCCCGTCGACGACGGCCAACTGCGTTGGCAGATGTTCCGTTCGCGCATCAAGCGAGCGCTCGCGAAGTAAAGCTCGGGTCGATCAAACAAAAAAGGACGCGTCATCGCGTCCTTTTTTCATTGGCAACGCCCGTATTCAAGCGTCACCGCGCCTCAACAACGCGTACTTCAGGAAAGCGCTGCGCGCGTTCATGCGCGCAATCGCGGCGCCCGTGGCGCCATCCAGAAAGCCTCGACGCAGCACAAAGGTGCGCACAAAGGCCCATCCGCCGTTGATCCATGGTTTGAGTGCCGAGACTTTCTTGCCACGCAATGCCATTTCCTTCGCACCTGCCTTGGCATAACGCTGCACCTTGTCCTCGACCTGCCGCGCTTCGGTGTAGCTGTAGTGCAGCAGATGATTGGGCAACGTGCCGATCTCGCCTTCCACGATCACACGCTCGTGCACGAGGTTGTCGGAGAAGCGCCCGGCGTCGCGGCGGAACAGCCGCAGCACATAGTCCGGATACCACCCGCAATGGCGCACCCAGTGGCCGAGAAACTGCGACAGGCGGGGCATGCGATAGCCCGCGTGACGGTTCGATGCGATGGCCGCGGCGATGTCGGCGGCCAGCGCCGGCGTGATGCGTTCGTCGGCATCGAGCGAGAGCACCCAAGGCTGGGTCGCAAACGACAGCGCGCGGTTCTTCTGCGGCCCGAAGCCCGGCCAGTCGGGGGTGACATGCACCTCGGCACCCGCGTCGCGGGCGATGTCCGCGGTGCCGTCCGTGCTGGCGTTATCCAACACCACGATTTGCGATGCCAGTGCCCGGACCGACGCGATGCACTCGGCAATGTTGTGCCGCTCGTTGCGCGTCAGAATCGTCACGGTCAGCGGCAGGCGCTGCGGTGACGAGGGCAGATTCGGTGCACTCGGCAAGGTCGAATGGGCTTCAGTCATGTCGAAGGTTCAGGCGTTCAGACGCTCAGGCGTTCAGCAACTCGACCAGCGCTTCGCCATAGCGCTCGATCTTGGCTTCGCCCAGACCGGTGATGTCTACCAGACCATCGCGGTGACGCGGGCGGCGCTGCGCCAGTTCTCGCAGCGTCCGGTCGTGAAGAATAACGTACGCGGGCACTGCCTGCGTTTTCGCCATGTCCTGCCGCCACGCGCGCAGCTTGTCGAACAACTGTTGATCGGCTGGGTCCAGCTCGATGGCCGGTGAGGCATAGCCGGCAAAGCGGCTCTTCTTGCTGGCGACGGCGCGCTGGCGGCGCAGCGACAGCGTCGTTTCCCCCTTGAGCACCGGCCGCGCTGAAGCATTCAGAATCAGCGCACCGTATTGGCTGCTGTCCGGCTCGATCAGGCCGTGGGCGATCAACTGACGGAACACCGCACGCCAGCCCTGATCGTCCAGTTCCCCCCCAACGCCAAACGTCGGCAGGCTCTCATGGCCAAATTGACGCATCTTGTCAGTGCTACGCCCGCGCAGCAGATCGACCAGATGGCCGGCACCGAAGCGTTGACCGGTGCGCAGAATGGCCGACAGCGCCTTTTGCGCCGCAATCGTGCCATCGAAGACTTCCGGCGGGTTCAGGCACACGTCGCAGTTACCGCATGGCTCGCTGGTCTCGCCGAAGTACGACAGCAGCACGGTGCGGCGGCAGCGCGGGGCTTCGCAATAGCCGAGCAGGGCGTCGAGCTTCTGGCGCTCGATGCGCTTTTGCAGATCCGGCGCGTTCGATTCGTCGATCCGGCTGCGGTGCACCACCACGTCGTTCAGCCCGTAGGCCATCCACGCCTCAGCCGGCTCGCCGTCCCGGCCCGCCCGGCCGGTTTCCTGATAGTAGGCTTCGAGACTCTTGGGCAAGTCCAGATGGGCGACAAAGCGCACGTCGGGCTTATCGATGCCCATGCCGAAGGCGACCGTCGCCGACATCACCAGCCCTTCTTCACGCAGAAATCGTTGCTGGTGGGTGCGGCGCACGTCGGCGTCCAGACCCGCGTGATAAGGCAGGGCCGGAATGCCTTGCGTCTCCAGCCACGCAGCGGTTTCTTCCACTTTCTTGCGCGACAGGCAGTAGACGATCCCGGCCTCGCCGCGATGCCGCCCCAAAAACGTCAGTAATTGCTTGCGCGGGTTATCGCGGTCGACAATTTCGTAGCGGATATTCGGCCGGTCGAAGCTCGAGACGAACAGATGCGCTTCGGTAAGACCCAGCCGGGTCTGAATTTCCTCGCGTGTCGCCGCGTCGGCCGTGGCCGTGAGGGCGATACGCGGCACACTCGGGTAACGCTCGTGCAGCGCCGAGAGCTGAATGTATTCCGGCCGGAAATCATGCCCCCACTGCGACACGCAGTGCGCTTCGTCGATGGCGAAGAGCGCCAGTTGCCCGCGCTCGTCGAGCCGGTCGAGCAGGTCGAGAAAACGATCGGTCAGCAGCCGTTCCGGCGCGACATAGAGCAGATCGAGTTCGCCGCGTGCAGCGCGCCGCTCGGTATCGACGGCTTCGTCGAAGCTAAGGCTGGAATTGAGATAGGCCGCGCGCACGCCCGCTTGCAGCAACGCATCGACTTGATCCTGCATGAGCGCGATGAGCGGGGAGACGACGATGCCGAGTCCCGGGCGCAGCAGCGCGGGAATCTGGTAGCACAGCGACTTGCCGCCGCCGGTGGGCATGAGCACGAGCGCATCGCCACCGCCGGCCACATGGTCGACGATCGCGGCTTGATCGCCACGGAATGCGTTATAGCCGAATACGGTACGGAGAACTTCGAGTGCGCTTGCCATGGGCGGGAGTATACCGGTTCCCATCCCGGGCAGGCGTGCGAGAGGGCTGGAATAGGCCGCTTTCCGAGGAATTTTCCGGAGGCGTCCGATACCGGGGCAGACGAGTCCCGGCGGGGCAGGCCGGTACGTTAGAATAGCGGTTTTTCCGCCGTCCCCCAATACATGAGCGCACCGCACCCGCCTTCCGGACCGATCCTGCGACGTCTGCTGGGCTATCTCCAGCCTTACTGGCACATGGGCCTGCTGGCCGTGCTCGCCATGGCCATGGTCGCGGCGACCGAGGCGGCCATTCCGGCCGTGCTCAAGCCGGTGCTCGATAAGGGCTTCTCCGGCGGCGATCCGTGGAAGCTCTGGTACGTGCCGACCGCCGTGATCGGCCTAGCCGTCATCCGTGGTCTGGCGCAGTACGCCGCCAACTACATGCTTTCGTGGGTCTCCAACCGCGTGCTGCTCGACCTGCGCGTGCGCATGTTCGAGCGCCTGCTGCATGCGCCGGCGGCCTACTTCCAGCGTGAGACCACCAGCACGCTGATCAACGCCATCGTCTACGAAGTCAATCAGGTGCTCGGCGTGCTGACCACCGTGCTGATCACGCTCGTGCGCGATTCGCTCACCGTGATCGGCCTGCTCGGCTACCTGTTCTATCTGAACTGGCGCCTCACGCTCGTCGTGGCCGTCATTCTGCCGCTCATCGGCTGGCTAGTCGGCAAGATCAACCGCCGTCTGCGCCGCCTGAACCGCGAGCAGCAAACCCTCACCAACAAGTTGTCGTACGTGGTGGAAGAGGCGGTCGGCGGCTACAAGGTCGTGAAGATTCATAACGGCGAAGCGTACGAAAAGTCGCGTTTCGACAAGATGACGAGCACGCTGCGCGGCTATGCCATGCGCGTGACGGTCTCGGGCGGCCTCGCGCAGCCGGTGACACAGGCGCTGGCATCGCTGGCGCTGGCGATCGTGATTACGGTGGCGATGATCGAATCGTCGTCGGGCGAAATGACCGTCGGCGGCTTCACGGCGTTCGTCACGGCGCTGCTGCTGGTGGTCTCGCCGCTTAAACACCTGATGGACGTGAACCAGCCGCTGCAACGCGGCATGACGGCCGCCGAACTCATCTTCGAAGTGATGGACGTCGAAATCGAGCCCAGCGGCGGTGAGCGCACGCTCGATCGCGCCAAGGGCCGCGTGACGTTCGATCAGGTGAGTTTCCACTACGGCGCGAGCGATCGCCCGACGCTCGACCGTATTTCGCTCGATGTCGCGCCGGGCGAAATGGTAGCGCTGGTGGGCCCGTCGGGGAGCGGCAAGACCACGCTGGTCAATCTGGTGCCGCGTTTCTTCGATCCGACCGGCGGGCGCATTCTGCTTGACGATATTCCCCTCAGCGACCTGCGGCTGGCCGATCTGCGCCGTCAGATCGCGTTCGTGAGTCAGGACGTGGTGCTCTTCAACGACACCATCGCCGCGAACGTCGCCTATGGGCAGGAAATCGATACGCCGCGCGTCGAAGCGGCGCTACGGGCAGCGAATCTGATCGATGCTGTCGCGGCCATGCCGGACGGCGTCGAGACCCTCGTGGGCGACAACGGTATGCGTCTGTCGGGCGGTCAGCGTCAGCGTCTCGCGATTGCGCGCGCGATCTACAAGGATGCACCGATCCTGATTCTCGACGAGGCGACGTCCGCCCTCGACTCGGAGTCGGAACGTCATGTGCAGGCCGCGCTCGAAGTGCTGATGGAAGGCCGCACCACGCTGGTGATTGCGCACCGGTTGTCGACCATCGAGCGCGCCGATCGCATCGTCGTGCTGGAGCACGGCCGCATCGTGGAGCAGGGCTCCCACCAAGCGCTGCTGGCGCATAATGGCCTCTACGCGCATTTGCACCGCATTCAATACGCGCAGGAAGTCGCTTAATTCGAGGAGATTGCGATGAGCCAGCCACCGATCAGTCGTTTTCCTGTGCCCGAACTGGCGAGCCTGCCGGCGGACATTCGGGCGCGTATCGACGAAGTGCAGGAAAAGGCGGGCTTCATTCCGAACGTGTTTCTGGCGCTGGCGCATCGTCCCGACGAGTTTCGCGCGTTTTTCGCGTATCACGACGCCCTCATGCTCAAAGAGGGCAACCTCAGCAAGGGCGAGCGCGAAATGATCGTGGTGGTCACGAGTGCCGCCAACCAGTGCCTGTACTGCGTGGTGGCGCACGGCGCGCTGGTGCGTATTTATGAAAAGCAGCCGTTGCTGGCCGATCAGGTCGCCGTCAACTATCTGAAAGCCGACCTGACGCCGCGTCAGAAGGCCATCCTCACGTACGCGATGAAGGTTTGCGAACGCGCTCACGAAGTGGGCGATCAGGATTACGCCGAGTTGCGCGGCCATGGCCTCGACGACGAGGACATCTGGGATATTGCGGCGATCACGGCGTTTTTCGGCATGTCCAACCGCATTGCGAATGCGGTGTCCATGCGGCCGAACGACGAATTCTTCTTGATGGGGCGCGTGCCGCGCACCCGCTAAATCTACTTCTCTCAACTCTCGATACTCATGATCTTCGTGACTGGCGGCGCCGGATTTATCGGTGCAAATTTCGTTCTCGACTGGCTGGCGCAAAACGACGAGCCGGTGGTGACCATCGACAAACTCACCTACGCCGGCAATCTGGCCAATCTGGCGAGTCTCGAACACGATGCGCGTCATCGTTTCGCGCAGGTCGACATTTGCGATCGCGCTGCGCTCGACCGGCTCTACGCCGAGCATCGTCCGCGCGCCGTGCTGCATTTCGCGGCCGAAAGCCACGTCGACCGCTCGATTCATGGTCCGGGTGAGTTCGTGCAAACCAACATCGTCGGCACGTTCACCATGCTCGAAGCCGCGCGCGCCTATTGGGGCACGCTCGAAGGCGACGCCCGCGACGCGTTCCGTTTCCTGCACGTGTCGACCGACGAAGTCTATGGCTCGCTGAGCCCGACCGACCCGGCGTTCACCGAGACTACGCCGTACGCGCCCAACAGCCCGTACTCGGCGTCCAAGGCCGGTTCCGACCATCTGGTGCGTGCGTATCACCACACCTATGGCATGCCGGTGCTCACGACGAATTGCTCGAACAACTACGGTCCGTACCAATTCCCCGAAAAGCTGATTCCGCTGGTGATCGCCAATGCGCTCGCCGGTAAGCCGCTGCCGATTTACGGCGACGGCAGCAACGTGCGCGACTGGCTGTACGTCGGCGACCACTGCTCGGCGATTCGCGAAGTGCTTGCCAAGGGCGCGTTGGGCGAGGTCTACAACGTGGGCGGCTGGAACGAACAGAACAACCTGTCGGTGGTGAAGCATCTGTGCACGCTGCTCGACGAATTGTCGCCGCGCGCTGACGGCAAGTCGTATGTCGATCAGATCACCTTCGTGACCGACCGCCCGGGCCATGACCGCCGTTACGCCATCGATGCCCGCAAGCTCGAGCGCGAACTGGGCTGGCGTCCGGCCGAAACCTTCGAGACCGGCATGCGCAAGACGGTGCAGTGGTACCTCGCCAATGGCGAATGGGTGCGTCAGGTGCTGTCGGGCGAGTATCAGCGCTGGATCGAAACGCATTATCAGAAATAAGAGCGAGGCACGTATGGGCATCAAACGTAAGGGCATCATTCTCGCCGGCGGCTCCGGCACGCGACTGTATCCGGCCACGCTGGCCGTCTCGAAGCAGTTGCTGCCGGTGTACGACAAGCCGATGATCTACTACCCGCTCAGCACGCTGATGCTGGCGGGCATTCGCGACATCCTGATCATTTCGACCCCGCAGGACACGCCGCGCTTCGAGCAGTTGCTCGGCGACGGCAGCCAATGGGGCCTGAATCTTCAGTACGCCGTGCAGCCTTCGCCGGACGGTCTCGCGCAGGCCTTCCTGATCGGTGCGGACTTCATCGGCAACGATCCGTGCGCGCTGGTGCTTGGCGACAACCTGTTCTACGGGCACGACTTTGCGGGCCTGCTGTCGGCGGCGAACGAGCAGACCGACGGCGCGTCGGTGTTCGCTTATCCGGTGCATGACCCCGAGCGCTATGGCGTGGTGACGTTCGATGACAGCGGCAAGGCCATCGAACTCGTCGAGAAGCCGAAAGAGCCGAAGTCGCGCTACGCCGTGACCGGCCTGTATTTCTGCGACAACGACGTCATCGACATCGCCCGCTCGATCAAGCCGTCGCCGCGCGGCGAGCTGGAAATTACCGACGTCAACAACGAGTATCTGCGTCGCGGCAAGCTGAACGTGCAGATCATGGGACGCGGTTACGCGTGGCTCGACACCGGCACGCATGAGTCGATGCTCGAGGCGAGCACCTTCATCCAGACGATCGAAAGCCGTCAGGGCCTGAAAGTGGCTTGCCCGGAGGAGATCGCCTTCCGTCGCGGCTGGATCGATGCCGCCGCGATCGAAGCGTTGGCGCAACCGCTGGCGAAGAACGGCTACGGCCAGTACCTGCTGGCGATGTTGCGCGAGCGCGTGTTCTGAATTGCTTGAGTGTCGAACGGGCCGTGCGCCCGTTCGCTGCCGTCTCTTGATATTTACCGGTAACCGTTATGAAAGTGACCCCGACCGCCATTCCGGCCGTGTGCGTCATCGAACCCAAGGTGTTCGGCGACTCGCGCGGTTATTTCTTCGAAAGCTTCAACCAGCGTAACTTTAACGAGGCGCTGGGCGGTACGTTCTCGTTCGTGCAGGACAACCAGTCGCGCTCGGCGCGCGGCGTGCTGCGCGGCCTGCACTATCAGGTCAAGCAACCGCAGGGCAAGCTTGTGCGCGTGTTGCAGGGCGAGATCTACGATGTGGCCGTCGATATCCGCGAAGGGTCACCGACCTTCGGCAAGTACGTTGCCGAAGTGCTGAGCGCTGAGAACAACAAGCAGTTGTGGGTGCCCGCAGGCTTTGCACACGGCTTTGTCGTGACGTCGGAACACGCCGAAGTGCTCTACAAGACGACCGACTACTGGGCGCCGCAGTTCGAGCGCTGCATCCGCTGGGACGACCCGTCGCTGGCCATTCCCTGGCCGCTCGACGGCATCACGCCGGCCGTGTCGGACAAGGACAAGCAAGGCATGCTGTTCGCCGACTACAAGCACGAAGACTGAGCTTGTGGTGTTGGCGATGGCATGAAAAACGGCGCTGATGAAGCGCCGTTTTTGTTTTTCACGCGTCTGCCGGTTTGCCGGTTTGCGCTATACAGGCTCGGTCGGCGCCGTCGACAACACGGTGGTAGTTTCGCCCGTGACGCGCAGCACTCTTACGTGACGCAGCCCAAACCGCGCCGCGAGCGCATCGGCGACCGTTTGCGAGGCGTATTCGCCACAGGCGTCGCCTTGTTCTGCCGGCAGTGCGGACGCTGCCGGTTCATGCAGCCCTTCCACGATCACGTCGGCTTCCAGCCCGTTATTGATGTAATGCAGCTTCACGTCGTGCAGCGCCAACGCGTTCGCCCGGCAAAGCACTTCAGCGGCGGCGACGATCGCCGCGCGGGCCGGCCATTGCTGCAAGGCAGTGCCTTTCGTATCGCTCTCGGGATCGACGTGCACGAGCACATCGAGAATTTGCGGCACGTTCATCACGGCTGCCCGTGCCTGTTCCGCGATGTAGTGACCTTCCGATACCGACAGCCGTGCGTCGACGAGCACATGCACGTCGACCACGATTTCGTCGCCCATGCGACGCGTGCGCAGCATGTCGATGGCGCGCACGCCCGGCGTATTCAGCAGATGCTGGCGGATAGTGACCATCGTGGCGTCGTCCACGCCACGGTCGATCAGGTCTTGCAGCGCGTTCCAGCCGAACTTCCAGCCCGTGCGGCCGATCATCAGGCCGACGAGCGCTGCCGCGAGCGGATCGAGCAGGCGGTAGCCGGCCAGATTGCCCAGAATGCCGCAGGCCACCACCAGCGACGAGAGCGCGTCGGAGCGCGCGTGCCATGCGTTGGCGACGAGCATCGCCGAACGCACGCGCTGTGCTGCGCGAAGCATGTAGCGAAAAAGCCCTTCCTTGCAGACCAGTACGAGCACGGCCACGGCCAGCGCGATGGCGTGAACTTCCGGGATCTCTTCCGGGTGAAGCAAGCGCTCGACGCCGCGCCATAGCATGCCCGCACCGACCACCAGCAGAATGGCGCCGAGAAAGAGCGAGGCGGCGTTCTCGTAGCGGCTGTGCCCGTAGGGGTGATCGGCGTCCGGTGCCCGGGCGCTGCCGCGTGCGGCGGCCAGCACCACAAAGTCCGAGACGATGTCTGAGAACGAGTGAATACCGTCGGCAATCAACGCTTGCGAGCGGGCGAAGATGCCGATCACGATCTGCGCCGTGGTGAGCACGACATTGACCCAGATACTGACCCAAGTCGAATGTCGCGCGACCGCGTGCTTGTCGAGCGCTTCGCTGGATGCCGCCAGATTGTCGTAGTTGGAGTAGGGCATGGGAGAGCGATGCGCGCGAGGGTGATTACATCAGGATGATGTCGTACTGATCTTGGTGGAACGACGACTCCACCTGCAACGAAATCGGCTTGCCGATGAAGTCGATTAGCATGGCGAGGTGTTGCGATTCCTCTTCGAGGAACAGGTCCACCACTTCCTGCGAAGCGATCAGACGGAATTCGCGCGGATTGAACTGACGCGACTCACGCAGAATTTCGCGCAGGATGTCGTAGCACAGCGTGCGCGGCGTCTTCACCTGCCCCTTGCCCTGACAAATTGCACACGGCTCGCACAGCACGTGGGCCAGCGATTCGCGCGTGCGCTTGCGCGTCATCTCCACCAGTCCGAGTTGCGAGAAGCCGTTCACCGTAATGCGCGTGCGATCGCGCGACAGCGCCTTCTTCAGCTCAGCGAGCACCGAGTCGCGATGATCGGCGCTTTCCATGTCGATGAAGTCGATGATGATGATGCCGCCCAGATTGCGCAGGCGCAGCTGGCGCGCGATCATCAGCGCCGCTTCCAGATTCGTCTTGAAGATCGTGTCGTCGAAGTTGCGCGCACCGACATAGCCGCCGGTGTTCACGTCGATCGTCGTCATCGCTTCGGTCTGATCGATCATCAGATACCCGCCCGACTTGAGATCCACGCGGCGCGAAAGCGCGCGCTCGATTTCCGTTTCCACGTTGTACAAGTCGAACAGCGGCCGCTCGCCCGTGTAGTGCGTGAGCTTGCTCAGCACGGCGGGCGTGTAAATGGCGGCAAAGTCGGCGAGTTTCTGGAACGTTTCGCGCGAGTCGACCAGAATCTTGCCGGTTTCCTCGTGCACGAAGTCGCGCAGCACGCGCTGGGCCAGATTCAGATCCTGATACAGCAGCGAGGGCGCCGGCACGCGGGTGCTCTGCTCGCCGATGGTCTGCCACGACTTGCGCAGATAGGCGATGTCGTTGGCCAGCTCGGCATCGGCCGCGTCTTCCGCGATCGTGCGCACGATGAAGCCGCCTTTTTCGTCAGCGGGCACCAGCGCCTGAATCTTGCTGCGCAGTGCCTCGCGCTCCGCTTCGCTCTCGATGCGCTGCGAGATGCCGATATGCGGCTCTTGCGGCAGATACACCAGCGTGCGCCCGGCGATGCTCACCTGCGTCGACAGCCGTGCGCCTTTCGTGCCGATCGGGTCCTTGATGACCTGCACCATCAGCGTCTGGCCCTCGAACACCGTCTTCTCGATGGGCGGTTGCGGGTGCGGCACCGACGTATCGTTGCTCGTGCGGGGATGCCAGATATCGGCCACGTGCAGGAACGCGGCGCGCTCCAGACCGATATCGATGAATGCCGATTGCATGCCGGGCAATACCCGCACGACTTTGCCCAGATAGATGTTGCCCACGAGGCCACGTGACAGCGTGCGCTCGATGTGCAGCTCCTGCACCGCGCCGATTTGCATGAGCGCTACGCGCGTCTCTTGCGGCGTGATGTTGACCAGAATGTCTTCGTTCATAAAGTGTCGACCAGACTCAAATTCTTGGGAATTCGGTACGCGTCAGAAGTCGACGCCCGCTTGTCGCAGCAGCGCAGCGGTTTCGCAGAGCGGCAGGCCCATGATGCCGGAATAGCTGCCGTCGATGCGCATGACGAATTCGGCGGCCTTGCCTTGAATACCGTAAGCGCCGGCTTTGCCCATGGCTTCGCCCGACGCGACGTAACGTTCGATTTCTTCCGTGCGCAGCGGCCGGAACCAGACATGCGAGATATTCACCGCCTGACGAATCTGATCCCCCGTACACACCGCCACGGCGGTGAGCACACGGTGGCGCGTACCAGAGAGGCGCGAGAGAACCGCACGCGCATCGGCGTCGTCGAACGGCTTGCCGAGGATCGTGCCGTCGAGGCAGACCGTGGTATCGGCGGCGAGGATAGGGGCGTCGGGCAGGCCGGCGCGGGCGAGCCGGGCGATGGCAGCTTCGGCTTTCGCGCGGGTCACGCGCTGGACGTAATTGTCGGGCGGTTCCCCGGGCAGGACGGCTTCGAGCGCTTCGGCGTCTTCGTCGGCGGAGGGGAGCAGCAGTTCGAAACGCACACCGAGTTGGTGCAGCAGCTCCTGACGGCGGGGACTTTGCGAAGCGAGATAGATATACGGCATGGGCGGCTTGGCTTGAAATCGTCCAGCCCGGCGCTCGAAAGGGAATTCGGGCTGCACCGGGCCGCTTGGTAGGCTGGGCGAAGGGAACGCCCTATTATGCCGCCTTGCGCCCCCGCCCGCCAGTTTCAGGGGGAGAGAGACCCCCTCACCCCAACCGCCGATCTTCAGGCGTCGGCGAGAAAATCAGCGCCGATCAGGTCGATACGATCGGTGCAGATGGCATCGACGCCCCAAGCAGCCAGTTCCCGGGCACGGGCCGGGTCGTTGACCGTATAGACCAGCATTTGCAGCCCGGCGGCCTTGATCTCGGCGACTTGCGGGCCGTCGAGGTGCTTATGGCTGGCGTGCAGCGACACGGTGGCAAGCGCCTTCGCGTCGTCGCGCCAGTGGGCCGGCACGGCTTCGTAGAGCATCCCACGGGGCAACTCGGGGGCGGCCTTGGCGGCGGCTTCGATGGCTTCGTAAGAGAACGACGAGAGAAGCGGCGGCAGGCCGTGTGCAGGCCACAGCGCTTGCACAGCCTGTGCGACGAGCGTGCCCGTCTCGACTTCCCGCCCCGGACACGGCTTGATCTCAACGTTGGCGGCGAGACCGAGCGCCTGACAGCGCTCAGCCACCTGCGCCAGCGTGGGCATCACCTGCCCGGCAAAGCGCTCGTCGAACCAGGCGCCGGCGTCGAGCTTCGCGATCTCGTCGTAGGTCATCTGCGCGGCGGCACCGTGGCCGTTGCTGGTGCGATCGACCGTATCGTCGTGCAGCAGAAAAACGACGTTATCCGCCGAGAGCTTGGCGTCGAACTCGACCATTTGCAGGCCGAGCGAGGCGCCCGTCTCGAACGCCGCCAGTGTGTTCTCGGGGGCCAGTTTGCCGCCCCCCCGATGAGACACGATGCGCGGGTACGGCCACGCGCGCCACAAATGAGAAGGCGTTGCGCTTTCGCTCATGCTTCGACTCGCTTGCCGGTGGACGGATCGAACAGGTGGAGTGCCTTTGCCGAGATGGCCAGCGGCACCACCGTGCCTGCCGCCGGACGCAGCTCGTGCGGCAAACGCACGGTGATGTGCTGATCGCCCCAGCGGCCGTGCGCCAGATTATCGGCACCCAGCAGTTCGAGCTGATCGACCATGACATTCGTTTGCGCCGCGAATGCGCCGATGCCGTTCGGCTGTTCCGCCGGCACCAGATGCTCAGGACGCACGCCCAGCACCAGTTCGCGATTGGCGTGCGCCATGCTCGTGGGCGGCAGGCGCAGCGATGGGCCGCCGCCGTCCACTTGGAACGAGCGGCCTTCCGTATCCACACGGCCCTTGAGCAGGTTCATCGCGGGCGAGCCCATGAAGCTGGCGACAAACAACGACGCCGGGCGCTCGTACACGTCCGAAGGCGTGCCGATCTGCTCCGCGTAGCCCTTGTTCATCACGATCACGCGATCGGCGAGCGTCATGGCTTCGACCTGATCGTGCGTGACGTACAAGCTGGTCGTCTTCAGGCGGCGATGCAGGCGCTGGATTTCCAGACGCATCTGCACGCGCAGCTTCGCGTCCAGATTCGAGAGCGGCTCGTCGAACAGGAACACGGCCGGCTCGCGCACGATGGCGCGGCCCATGGCCACGCGCTGGCGCTGACCGCCCGAGAGTTCGCGCGGACGGCGCGCGAGCAGCGGTTCGAGTTCCAGAATCTTCGCAGCCGCCATGACGCGCTCGTCGATGGTCTTCTTGTCGATGCCGCGAATCTTCAGGCCGTACGACATGTTCTGACGCACGTCCATGTGCGGATACAGCGCGTAGTTCTGGAACACCATCGCGATGTTGCGATCCTTCGGTTCCAGTTTATTCACGACTTGCGAGCCGATCAGGATGCTGCCTTCGCTGACCGATTCGAGACCGGCCACCATGCGCAGCAGGGTCGACTTGCCGCAGCCCGACGGGCCGACGATGACCACGAATTCGCCGTCCTGAATGTCGATGTCGACACCGTGCAGGATGTAGTTCGTCTGGTCGTAGGTTTTCTTGACGCTATGGAGTTTGAGATTTGCCATGATTACTTTTCCGAATCGACCAGACCGCGCACGAACCAACGCTGCATGAGCAGCACCACAGCGAGCGGCGGGAGCATCGCGAGTAGCGTGGCGCTCATCACGAGCTGCCATTGCGTGGCGGTATCCCCGCTGCCGATCATGCTCTTGATGCCCACCACGGCCGTCGTCATCGACGGGGCGTTGGTCACCAGAATCGGCCACAGGTACTGATTCCAGCCATAGATGAAGGTGATGACGAAGAGCGCCGCGATGTTCGTCTTCGAGAGCGGCAGCACCACATCCACGAAGAAGCGCATCGGGCCGGCGCCATCGATGCGCGCCGCTTCCACGAGTTCATCGGGCAGCGTCATGAAAAACTGCCGGAACAGGAACGTGGCAGTGGCCGATGCGATCAGCGGCACCGTCAGACCGACGTAACTGTTGATGAGCCCGAGGCTCGAGATCACCTGCACCGTCGGGAAAATACGCACTTCCACCGGCAGCATCAGCGTGACGAAGATCAGCCAGAAGAACAGGTTGCGCAGCGGGAAGCGGAAATACACGATGGCGAAGGCCGACAGGATCGACACCGAGATCTTGCCGATCGTGATGACCAGTGCCATCAGCAGGCTGTTGCCGAGCATCAGGCCGAACGGCATCGCCGAATCGCCCGTGCCCCGGCCCCACACCGTGCTGAGGTTATCCAGCAGGTGCGTGCTCGGAATGAGCGACAGAGGCACGTTGAAAATTTCGCGCTCGTTCATCGTGGCGGCGACGAACGCCACGTAGAGCGGAAAGACCACCAGCAGCACGCCGATCACCAGCATGACGTGGCAGAAGATGTCCAGGCCGCGACGGTTCTCGATCATGCGTATTGCACCTTGCGTTCGATGAAGCGGAACTGCACGACCGTGAGCACGATGACGATTGCCATCAGCACCACCGACTGGGCAGCCGAGCTACCGAGGTCGAGCCCCTTGAATCCTTCCGAGTAGATCTTGTAGATGAGCGTCATGGTCGACTGGCCGGGGCCGCCGCCGGTGGCGGCATCGATCACCGGGAAGGTGTCGAAGAACGAGTACACGAGGTTCACCACGAGCAGGAAGAACGTGGTCGGCGAGATCAGCGGCAGCACTAACCCGAAGAAACGCCGCACCGGACCGGCACCGTCGATGGCCGCGGCTTCGACCAGCGAGCGCGGAATTGCCTGCAAGCCGGCGTAGAAGAACAGGAAGTTGTAGCTGATCTGCTTCCAGATCGACGCGAGCACGACCAGGAACATCGCCTGACCGCCGTTCAGCGCGTGGTTCCATTCCACACCGAGTTTGCCGAGCCCGTAGGTCACGAGGCCGATACTCGGGTTGAACAGGAAGGCCCACAACACCGCCGCAATCGCCGGGGCGACCGCGTACGGCCAAATGAGCAGTGTCTGGTACACGCGCTTGCCGCGCGTGACGCGATCGGCCATGGCGGCGAGCAACAGCGAGATCACCAGCCCGCACACGGTCACCAGACCGCTGAAAATCATCGTGGTACGAAACGACGCGAGATAGAGCGGGTCGCTCCAGAGCGCGGAGAAGTTGTCGAAGCCGACGAACTGGCTGGAAAGCCCGAACGCGTCCTGCGTCGATGTCGATTGCCACAGGGCCTCGCCCGCGGGCCACAGAAAGAACACGACGGTAATGAGCAGCTGCGGAGCGACGAGCGCGTAGGGCAGCCAGCCGGTACCGAAGCGAGGGCGTTCTCTTGAGTTGTGCGCCATAACGATTTGAACCAATGAAAAAAACGCCAACCCGGCCCGCATGGGCGGGCCGGGTGGCGTCATTGTAACGTCACGGTCACATTCGCCGATGCACGAAATACGCGTGCATCGCTGTCAGTGCCGTGTGCGGGGTAGCGCTTAGCTTCCCGACTTTTCGAAGCGGCGCAGCAGGTCGTCGCCACGGGCCACCGCCTTATCCAGCGCGGCCTTCGGCGTTTGCTTGCCGCTCCACACGCCTTCGAGTTCTTCGTCGATCACCGTACGGATCTGCGGCATGTTGCCCAGACGCAGGCCACGGGTGAACGGCAGAGGCGGCTTGTTGAGCATCTGCTTGATGGCCATGTCGGCGCCCGGGTTCTTCGCGTAGAAGCCTTGCTTCTCGGTCAGTTCGTAGGCGGCCTTGGTGACCGGCAGGTAGCCCGTGTCCTGGTGCCACTTCGCGGCCACGGCCGGCGAGGTGAGGTAGTTCAGGAACTTGGCCACGCCCTTGTACTCGGCCGACGACTTGCCGGCGAGCACCCACAGGCTGGCGCCACCGATGATGGCGTTCTGCGGGGCACCCTTCACGTCCGCGTCGTACGGCATCATGCCCACGCCGTAGCTGAACTTGGCGTACTTGGCGATGTTGGCGAGTGCGCCCGAGGTGGTCATCGCGATACCGCAGTCGCCGCTGTAGAACTTCGAGGTCACTTCATCCTTGCGGCCCACATACGTGAACGTGCCTTCCTTGGCCATGTCGGCGAGGAACTGGATGTGCTTGGTTTGCTGCGGACCGTTGAAGACCAGCTTGGCATCAAGACCGTCGAAGCCGTTGTTCTTCGTCGCGAACGGCAGGGCTTGCCATGCGCTGTAGTTCTCGAGCTGCGTCCAGCTCTGCCAGCCCATCGTGAAACCGCACGACAGTCCGGCGGCCTTGAGCTTGGTGGCGTCGGCCTTCACATCGGCCCACGTCTTGGGCGGGGTGTTCGGATCGAGGCCCGCCTTCTTGAAGGCGTCTTTGTTGTAGTACAGCACCGGGGTCGAGCTGTTGAACGGCATCGACACGAGGTGATTGGTCTTGCTGTCGGCGTAGTAGCTGGCCACGGTCGGCACGAAAGCCGATTCGTCGAACGGCTCGCCGGCGTCCTTCATGACTTGCCAGACCGGCTTCACAGCCTTCTGGGCCTGCATCATCGTGGCCGTACCCACTTCGTACACCTGCAAAATTGCGGGGGCGTTGCCGGCACGGAAAGCAGCGATGCCTGCGGCCAGGCCCTGCTCGTAGTTGCCCTTGTAGATCGGAACGATCTTGTAATCGCTTTGCGAGGCGTTGAAATCGTTGGCGATCTGGTTGACGCGCTCGCCAAGTGCCGATTCCATCGAGTGCCAGAACTGGATCTCAGTGGCGGCCAGTGCCGACGTGCTCATGCCGAGTGCCAGGGCCGCACCGACGCCGGCCAGGGCGAGCGTGCGCAGGGAAGGTTGCTTCATGCCAATCTCCGGTGGTTCACGAGAAGTCTTGTCTGTTCGCGGTGCGAACGGTATAGCGCCGCGTAGACTACCACGCCGTCGTGTTTTTTCCACCCGCAGTGCAGCACCGTTTGTTGTATGGCGGCGTCTCGGCCGGGATTGACAGAATTTTGGAATTCACCGGCGCGCTATGCCCGCAGGCGCGGGGCGTGGCATTGGCCTGAAGCCGCAGCCAAGCACAACGCGCCGTTGCACTGCACAAGCATTTTTGACTTATTTCTGACTTATTTGCCCGTGAGGGCGCAGGGGAGGCTGGGGCGGCGTCTAGACCCGATGATACGGATGATTCGCGTTGATGCTCCACGCGCGGTAGAGCTGTTCGGCGAGCAGCACCCGCACCATGCCGTGCGGCATCGTGAGGCTGGACAAGCGGATGAGCGTATCGGCACGGGCCTTGAGGGCCGGGTCGAGCCCGTCGGCACCGCCGATCACGAAGGCGACATCGCGGCCGTCCTGTTGCCAGCCGGTGAGCGACTGGGCGAGGCGCATCGTGGTGAGATCCGTGCCGCGCTCGTCCAGGCAGATGAGGCGGCAGCCGCGCGGCAGGGCCGCGTCGATGCGCTGGGCCTCGGCGGCCATGACAGTCTCAGCGGTGCGGGAGTTGGAGCGTTGCTCCGGCTTGATTTCCTTGAGCTCGATGCGCAGCTCGGGGGGCATGCGCTTCGCGTACTCGGCAAAGGCGGTCTCGATCCAGCCGGGCATCTTGTGCCCGACCGCGAGAATGTACAGACGCATGACAGCGAAACCGGCGGGTCTTACTTGGCGGCCTTGCGGCGTGCCGGTGCCTTGGCTTCGGCGGCGTCGTCGCCGTCGTCTTCCGCTTCGCCGTCATCTTCGGCGCTGGCCTTGACGCCGGCCTTGGTGCCCGCAGCCTTCAGGCGCACGGGCTTCTCGCCCCAGATTTCTTCCAGGTTGTAGTACTGGCGCAGGGCCGGTTGCATGATGTGCACGATGGCGTCGCCGGTGTCGACCAGCACCCATTCGCCCACGTCTTCGCCTTCCATGCTGATGACGTCGCCGCCGGCCGCCTTGACCTTGTCGCGCACGCTGGCGGCGAGGGCCTTGGTCTGGCGGTTGGACGTACCGCTGGCGATGATCACGCGCTCAAACAGGGCGGTGAGGTGCTCGGTGTTGTACACCTTGATGTCCTGAGCCTTGACGTCTTCGAGGGCGTCGACGATAAGGCGCTGAAGTTTACGAATATCCATAGTGCGTTGTCTTGGTGAAGCAGAGGCAAACAGGGGCGCGAGACGGCGGGCCGCTAGGGCTTGTCAGGCGCGATACAGGTGTTGCGCGCGGATGTACTCCCACACGGGTTCGGGCAGATTCGCAGGCCGTGAGGCCGCGTCTGACGCGTGCGCCAGTGCGGCGCGCAACTCGGTGGCGGAGATGTCGACGGCCAGTGAGTCGTCGATCAGGATGCCGCCGCATGGCGTGGATTGTACCCCGAGCGCGGACTTTTCCCTTTCAGCGAAGACTTGACGCAGTGGCAGGGACGCCGTTTCGCGGCTGAAACCCGGTCGTGCCGCCGCACATACGTGGGCGTAATCGAACAGTTCGCGCCAGGCGTGCCACGTGTCCAGACGCACCAGCTGGTCCGAGCCGATCAGCAACGACAGCGACGTTTGGGGCCCGTAATCGGCGCGCAACTCGCGCAGCGTGTCGACTGTATAGCTGGGGCCGGCCCGCTCGATTTCGCGGGTGCTCACGATCAGTTGCGTGGCGGGATGCGTGCGTTGCAACTCCTCCGCCAGCAATTCGGCGGCCAGCCGGGTCATCGCCAGACGGTGCACGGCGGGCGTGCTGCCCTGCTTTTGCGGCTGTTGGCCGGCAGGCATCAGCAGCAGCTCGTCGAGTGCTAGCGTGCGGGCAAACAGGGCGCCCAATGCCAGATGGCCGGTGTGAATCGGGTCGAAGGTGCCGCCGAGCACGCCGATGCGCTTGGGGCCACGGGCGGCGGGAGAGGTTGCGGTCATTCGTGGGTCGCCTTTACACCCACTCGCGACGCACGAGGAAATCGGTATAGAGCTTGGCTTCCGGGGTATCCGGCTCGGGCTTCCAGTCGTAGTGCCACTTCACGATCGGCGGCATCGACATCAGAATCGACTCGGTCCGGCCGCCCGATTGCAGGCCGAAATGCGTGCCACGGTCCCAGACCAGATTGAATTCGACGTAGCGGCCGCGGCGATGCGCCTGAAAATCGCGCTCGCGCTCGCCGTACGGCATGCCACGGCGGCGTTCCACGATCGGCACATACGCGTCGAGGAAGGCGTCGCCCACGCTTTGCATGACCGCAAAGCCGGTTTCGAAGCCGCCGCCCGAGAAATCGTCGAAGAAGATGCCGCCGATGCCGCGCGGCTCCTGCCGGTGCTTCAGATAGAAGTACTCGTCGCACCAGGCTTTGAAGCGCGGGTACCAATCGGTGCCGAACGGATCGAGGGCGTCCTTGCAGGTCTGGTGGAAGTGCCGGCAGTCGTCTTCGAACGCGTAATAAGGCGTGAGGTCCATGCCGCCGCCGAACCAGAACGCCGGGGCTTCGCCGGGGGCGGTCGCGATCAGGATGCGCACGTTGAAGTGCACGGTCGGGCAATAGGGATTACGGGGATGCAGGACGAGCGAGACGCCAAGGGCTTCGAAACCGCGTCCGGCCAACTCGGGGCGCGAGGCGCTGGCCGAGCCGGGGAGCTTGTCGCCCACCACATGGGAGAAGTTCACGCCGCCGCGCTCGAAGAAATCACCGTCGTCGAGCACGCGGGTGCGCCCGTCGCCACGCAGCGCACCGTCGGCCGGGCGTTGCCAGTCGTCGGCGAGAAAGCGCTTGCCGTCGAGCCGTTCCAGCGTTTCGACAATACGGTCTTGCAGACCGAGCAGATAAGTTCGCACTGCGCCGGTGTTCGGCATCTGTGCGGCGTCGTTCGCCGTCGTGCTCGCGGTCATCCTTCTACGTCCCGTTTTGGTAATAGACGGATTGTACCGGCTGGCGGGCGTTCGGGGGCGCCAGACGGGGCGCCGGGGCGGCGTTTATGCCGCCCGGATGACCCGTATCAAGGTGATGGTGTGACTTTCGGGACGTTCGCGAAGCCCGTCCCACGCTTCAGGGTGCCAGTCAGGGTGCCAGTCAGGGCGCCGGTGCGTTCGGCCGTGAACCCGCCGGTGCGGCATTGCCCGTGCCGATGATCGGCGCGTTTGCGCTGGCGTTGCCGCCCCCCACGTCCGCCGGCGGCGGCATGAGTATCTGGCGCGGCGCGGGTACCGGCCAGTGCGCCGTACCGCCCACTTCCGCAATCGCCCGGTTGGTGTCGAAATACACCTGCCAGTAATCGCGGTTATGGCAGTACGGACGCACCGCGAGCACCGGCCCGGCTGGGTTGAACTCCAGAATGGCGACGTCCACAGCGGGCGCGCTCATCACATTCGGAATCTGGGCGATACGCGCCTTGAGCCGCGTGACGGCGTCCTGCACGTCGACCGTATGGGCGAGCTGTGCGCTCAGATCGACGCGACGGAACGCGTTGGCGTCGTAGACCGTGATGTTGTCGCTAAACACCTTCGTGTTGCCCACGTAGACGCGCAGGTTGTCCGCCGTGGTCATCGTCGTGACGAACAGGCCGATCTCGTCGACGACGCCGGTTACACCGCCGGCGCTGATCATGTCGCCCGTCTTGAACGGGCGCAGCACGATCAGGAAGATGCCCGAGGCAAAGTTCGACAGCAGTCCTGACCATGCCGCACCGATGGCGATGCCGGCAGCGGCGAGCAGCGCCGCGAACGACGTGGTTTCGATGCCGCAGACGCTCAGGATGGTGATGACCAAGGCGATGCGCAGAGCAATGCGCAGCGACGATTCGGAGTAGCGGACGAGGGTGGGATCGATGGCCCGGCGGGTCATCGCGGCACGCACGAGGCGGGCGACCAGATTGATGACGATGCCACCGATGATCCAGATGACAACCGCCATCAGAATCTTCAGTCCGAACGGCACCAGATAATCGTTGACCAGCTTGTTGAGGTCGAACATACGCGTCTCCGTCGAGCGAGGGATCTGTCGGGAAAACTGCTGGGTTCCGCCGAGGCTGGCCGGAGAGGCGACCGGGGACGTATGCCACGCATTCCATCGTGGAACTACGCAGGTTGCGCCGCTGCCAGCGTGCCAAGTTGCGTTTCGCTTGTCAATCTCGCCGATGGGATAAGGGATAGCGAAATGACGCCGATGTGGCTGACCCGTCACGTTCCAACGATGTCTCGCTTGAAATGACAACGGCCCGGACGACTTGTGATCGTCCGGGCCGTGGGGCATCAAGGTTTTGGCACCTTATTGCAGCACCTCAATACAACACAATCAGGCAGTGCCTTCCGGCTTGCGCGCGAGGGCGCGGTTGCCGATGTCGTGGCGATATTGCATGCCGTCGAAGCTGATCTGGTTGACCATCTGGTACGCCACGCTTTGCGCGCCGCGCACCGTGTCCGACAAGCCGACCACGCACAGCACGCGTCCGCCGGTGACCGACAGCACGTCGTTCTCCAACTGCGTACCGGCATGGAACGTCACGCAATCGCTGGTCTCGGCGGGAATCTCCGAGATGCGATCGGCCTTGCGGGGGTTATCCGGGTAGCCGTAAGCGGCGAGCACCACGCCCAGCGCATAGCGGCGGTCCCAGTCGAGTTCGACCTTATCGAGCGTGCCGGCAATTGCGTGCTCGACCACCACCGAGAAGTCGCCCTTCAGGCGCGCCATGATCGGCTGCGTCTCGGGGTCGCCCATGCGGCAGTTGAATTCGAGCGTCTTGATATTGCCTTGCGGGTCGATCATCAGGCCGGCGTACAGAAAACCCGTGTAGCGAATGCCATCGGTTTCCATACCGCGCACGGTCGGCAGAATGATCTCGCGCATCACGCGGGCGTGAATTTGCGGCGTGACGATCGGCGCGGGCGAGTAGGCGCCCATGCCGCCCGTGTTCGGGCCCTGATCGTTGTCGAGCAGGCGCTTGTGATCCTGCGACGTGGCGAGCGGCAGCACGTTCTTGCCGTCGACCATGACGATGAAGCTGGCTTCTTCGCCTTGCAGGAATTCCTCGATGACCACGCGCGCACCGGCGTCGCCGAGCTTGTTGTCCGCGAGCATCGCGTCCACGGCGTTGTGCGCTTCTTCCAGCGACATCGCCACGACCACGCCCTTGCCGGCAGCCAGACCATCGGCCTTGATCACGATCGGCGCACCCTTGGCGTCGATGTAAGCATGGGCCTTGGCCGCGTCGGAGAACGTTTCGTAATCGGCGGTCGGAATGCCATGGCGCTTCATGAACGCCTTGGCGAAGTCCTTCGACGATTCGAGCTGCGCCGCTTCACGCGTCGGGCCGAACACCTTCAGGCCACGGGCACGGAAGATGTTGACGATACCGGCGGCGAGCGGTGCTTCGGGGCCGACCACGGTGAGGGCGATGCCTTCACGAATGGCGAATTCGGCGAGCACGTTCGGATCGCTGATCGGGACATTGCGCAGGCGCTCGTCGAGCGCCGTGCCGCCGTTGCCCGGGGCGACGTAGACCAGTTGGATGCGCGACGATTGCGCGAGTTTCCACGCCAGGGCGTGTTCACGGCCACCCGAGCCGACAACCAGAATCTTCATGCTTGTTTATTCCTCGATGACGGCGTTGGTAAAGACTTCCTGCACGTCGTCGAGGTTTTCGAGCGCGTCGAGCAGCTTTTGCATCTTCACGGCGTCTTCGCCGGTGAAGACCACTTCGGTTTGCGGCTTCATGGTGACTTCCGCGACTTCGGCCTTCAGGCCGGCGGCCTCCAGCTTGGTCTTGACCGTCTGGAAGTCGTTGGCCGGGCAAATCACTTCGAAGCTGCCGTCGTCGTTGCTGATGACGTCATCGGCACCCGCATCGAGGGCAACTTCCATCAGCTTGTCTTCCGGCGTTTCCGGCGAGTACAGGAACTGACCGCAGTGCGTGAACAGGAACGCCACCGAGCCGTCGGTGCCCATGTTGCCGCCGAACTTCGAGAAGGCGTGACGCACTTCCGCGACCGTACGCACACGGTTGTCCGTCATGGTGTCGACGATCACGGCCGCGCCGTTGATGCCGTAGCCTTCGTAGCGAATTTCTTCGTAGTTGGCGCCGTCCAGACCGCCCACGCCGCGATCGATCGCGCGCTTGACGTTGTCCTTGGGCATGTTGGCGTCGGCAGCCTTTTCCACGGCCAGACGCAGGCGCGGGTTGCTGTCGGCGTCACCGCCGCCCAGACGCGCTGCCACGGTGATTTCCTTGATCAGGCGTGTCCAGACTTTACCGCGCTTGGCATCTGCCGCAGCCTTCTTGTGTTTGATGTTGGCCCATTTGCTATGACCCGCCATGAAATTCTCCGTCGTGCCGCAGTGCGGCTGAATATGCTGCCGGCCGGCGCAATGCCGCGCGGCCAACCTTTGAAACGGGAGCGCCCGCCACCGAAGGGCAGCGGGCGCTTGACAGGCATAGCCCTCGGCCTGCGAGGCCCGGGCGGCAACCTGCCGCTATAATCGGAGGCAATTTTATCATGCCGCCGCACCGTGCCACGGGTGTTTGCTGCGCCGTGTCACGACCCGCGCCGTGTCTACTGCCGAGGTCGCTCATGCCAAAGAAGCCCGCGCCGTCGCAAGCGTCGCCGTCCCCCGCATCTGCTTCAAGCGCTACTTCCCGCTCTGCATCTCCCATTGAATCCGCCTCATCCTCCGGCGCTGCCGGGGCGCATGAAACCGGGGCACCACTCGTCATCGCCCGTAACGACCAGCACGTGCTCGGCCTGCTGCCCGCCATGGGCAACCGCCACGGCCTGATCACCGGCGCGACCGGCACGGGCAAGACCGTCACGCTGCAAGTCATGGCGCAGGCCTTCTCCGATATCGGTGTGCCCGTGTTTCTCGCCGACGTGAAGGGCGATCTCACCGGCATCACGCAACCGGGCGTAGAGACTCCCAAGCTCAAGGAACGCATCGCGAATCTGGGCTTCGATACTCCAGACTGGCACGGCAGTCCCGCCATGCTCTGGGATGTGTTCGGTGAGCAGGGCCATCCGGTGCGTGCCACCGTCTCCGATCTCGGCCCGTTGCTGCTCGCGCGCCTGTTAGGCCTGAACGAGACGCAGACGGGTGTGCTCAACCTCGTATTCAAGATTGCCGACGACAACGGTCTGTTGCTGCTCGACAGCAAAGACCTGCGCGCGATGCTCCAGCACGTGGGCGAGAACGCGTCGAGCTTCACGACGCAGTACGGCAATATCTCGGCCGCATCGGTCGGGGCGATTCAGCGCGGGTTGCTCGCGCTGGAACAGCAGGGCGCCGACAAGTTCTTCGGCGAACCGATGCTCAACATCGACGATTTCATGCAGACCGATGCGCAGGGGCGCGGCATCGTCAACATTCTCGCCGCCGACAAGCTGCTCACGGCGCCGCGCATCTACGGCACCTTCTTGCTGTGGCTGCTGGCCGAATTGTTCGAGCGCCTGCCCGAGGTGGGCGATCCCGACAAGCCCAAGCTGGTGTTCTTCTTCGACGAGGCGCATCTGCTGTTCAACGAGGCACCGAAGGCGTTGCTGGAGCGTATCGAGCAGATGGTCCGCCTGATTCGCTCGAAGGGTGTCGGTGTGTACTTCGTCACACAGAATCCGGTCGACGTGCCCGACACCGTGCTCGGTCAGTTGGGCAATCGCGTGCAGCATGCGTTGCGCGCCTATTCGCCGCGCGACCAGAAGGCCGTGAAGGTGGCCGCGCAGACGATGCGGGCGAACCCGTCGCTCGATATCGAGAAGGTCATTGGCGAGCTGGGTGTGGGCGAGGCCTTGGTGTCGCTGCTCGACGAAAAGGGACGCCCGACCGTGACGGAACGTGCTTATATCGCGCCGCCCGCGTCGCGCATCGGGCCGATCACGCCGCAAGAGCGGCAGGCGGTGATGGCGAACTCGCTGGTGGCGGGGGTGTACGAGACGGCGGTCGATCGCGAGTCGGCTTACGAAAAGCTCGTGGGCCGCACGGACGACCGCCAACCGGACGCACCGGGCGGCGCCGCCTCGACGGGCGGCGAGTCGTCCGGCGGCGGTTTGCTCGATGCCGTGAAGGATTCGCTTGGCGGTCTGCTCGGCGGGGGCAGTGGCAGCACTGGCGGCGCTCGCGGTTCAAGCCGCAAGGACACGCCGATCGACGCCATGGTCAAGAGCACCGCCCGCACCATCGGCAGTCAGTTGGGACGCGAAATCGTCCGCGGCGTACTGGGCAGCATCTTTGGCGGCAATCGTCGTAGGTAGTCGTCGCTGGTAGTCGTTACCGGCTGTCACCGGTCGCCATCGGTATGCATCGTTGATAGCAATCAGGCCACTCGCGAGTGGCCCGCATCACCCTGACAACAATAACAACGAAGGAGTCTGCGCTTCCCGATGTCACTGAAAACCTCGCTTGACCCGGTGCGTACCGGCGTTGCTCACGATCCGCTGTGGCTGCGCGCGGCGCCGCTGATCTTCCTGTTCCTGTGGTCGGTCGGCTTCACGGTCGCCAAGATCGGCCTCGCGTACGCCGACCCGCTCACGTTCCTCGCCCTGCGCTACGGGCTCGTGCTGGTGCTGCTCGCGCCGCTTGCCATCGTGATGCGGCCGCCCTTGCCGAAGACTGCGGCGGCGTGGGGACATCTCATCGTCATCGGGCTGTTGATTCAGGCGTTGTATTTCAGCATGACGTACCTCGCGCTACGCATTGGCGTTTCGGCGGGCAGCGTGGCGCTGATTACGTCGCTGCAACCGATTCTCGTGGCGCTGGCGGTGCCGCATCTGGTCGGCGAGCGTGTGAGCGGGATGAACTGGATCGGTCTGGGGCTTGGGCTGGCCGGGGCGGCGCTGGTGATCGTGGCGCGCTCGGCAGTAGAAGCGACGTCGGCACTCGGCCTGCTGTTTACCTTCATCGCATTGGGGGCAATTACCTGCGGCACGCTGTACGAAAAGCGCTTCGGCGTCGGGCAGCACCCGATCACGTCCAATCTCGTGCAATACGCCGTGGGCTTCGCCGCGACGTTGCCGCTGGCATGGTGGCTCGAACCGATGCACGTCTCATGGACGTGGCAACTCAGCCTCTCGCTCGTCTACCTTGTCATCGGTAACTCGATCGTGGCCATCTCGTTGCTGCTGGCGATGATCCGGCGGGGCGAAGCGTCACGCGTCTCGGCGCTGTTCTTTCTGGTGCCGCCCGCCGCGGCACTGGCCGCGTGGATCATGGTCGGGGAACACATGCCGCCACTCGCGTGGGGTGGGATGGTGCTCGCCGCCATCGGCGTGGCGATGGCGACGCGGCGCAAGGCGCGCTGACGGAGGGAGCAGGCCTTAGTTCTTCGTGCCGAACAAACGGTCACCGGCATCACCCAGACCCGGGATGATGTAAGCGTGGTCGTCCAGACGCTCGTCGAGCGACGCCACGTACAGCTTCACGCCCGGGTGCGCGTCGTGCAGCACCTTCACGCCTTCCGGGGCGGCAACGAGGGCGAGGAAGGCGATGTTCTCTTCCTCGACGCCGCGCTTGCGCAGCACGTCGACCGCATGCACGGCCGAGTAGCCGGTGGCGACCATCGGATCGCACAAGATGAAACGGCGGTCAGCCACGTCGGGCAGGCGCACCAGATACTCCACCGGACGATGTTGTTCGTCGCGATACACGCCGATATGACCGACGCGTGCCGACGGCACCAGATCGAGCAGGCCGTCGCTCATGCCCACGCCTGCGCGCAGCACCGGCACGATGGCCAGCTTCTTGCCGGCGATGACGGGGGCGTCCATGGTGACCATCGGCGTCTCGATCGACTCGGTCGTGAGCGGCAGGTCGCGGGTGATTTCATAGCCCATGAGCAAGGTGATCTCGCGCAGCAGGCCACGGAACGTGCGCGTCGAGGTTTCCTTGTCGCGCATGTGCGAGAGCTTGTGCTGGATCAGCGGGTGATCGCAGATGAAGAGATTCGGGAAGCGATTATCTTGTTTCATGGCAGCATTCTGAGGCAGGGCCGGTGTGGCCCGCATGGCCGCGATTTTAGCCGATGCCGGCTACGGCGGTCCGGCTTTCGACTCCACGCACCCGAAATGCCGCCCATCACGCCGCGCGTCAGCGGCCATCTCCCGATTCCCTTAGAATCGCTGCAAGACGGCTCGCAGGGCCGTATTTCCACGAATTCGCGACTGACTTGGAAGGCTGAACCATGGATCTGGGAATCAAGGGCCGCACGGCGCTGGTGTGCGGTGCGAGCAAGGGGCTGGGGCGCGCCTGCGCACAGGCGCTGGCCGAAGCGGGCGCCGATGTGGTGATCGTCGCGCGCACGGCCGCAGCACTCAACGAAGCCGCGGACGCGATCCGCACCTCGACGGGCGTGAAGGTAACTGCCGTCGCCTGCGACATCACGACGCCGGAAGGCCGTGCACAGGCACTCGCCGCGTGCGCGCAACCCGACATTCTCGTGACCAACGCGGGCGGCCCGCCGCCGGGCGATTTTCGGGAGTGGCAGCGCGACGACTGGATCCGCGCGCTCGACGCCAACATGCTCACCCCGATCGAGCTGATCAAAGCAACCGTCGACGGCATGATCGCGCGCCGCTTTGGCCGCATCGTGAACATCACGTCGTCGGCCGTGAAGGCGCCGATCGACATTCTGGGCCTCTCGAACGGCGCCCGCTCGGGCCTGACGGGCTTTGTGGCCGGCTTGTCGCGCACGACCGTCGCCCATAACGTCACGATCAACAATCTGCTGCCGGGCGCGTTCGATACCGACCGTCTGGCCGGCACGATGAAAGCGTGGGCGGACAAGAGTGGCCAGTCGGTCGACGAAGCCCGTGCCAAGCGGGCCGCCGCGATTCCCGCGCGCCGCTTCGGCCAGCCGGACGAATTCGGCGCGACGTGCGCGTTCCTTTGCAGCGCGCAGGCCGGGTACATCACCGGGCAGAACGTGCTGATCGACGGCGGCGCTTATCCCGGTACTTTCTAGGCAGAGACTTCCCACATGACCGTAACTACCGTCACGAGCGCACCGAAAGTTCGCATCGCCCTCATCGCGCACGACAAGAAGAAAGATGAAATTCTGGCCGTCGCGCGCGATTACGTGGACGTGCTGCGCCAGTGCGACCTCGTCGCCACCGGCACCACGGGCGGGCGCATCGCCACGGAGCTGGGACTCGACGTGGAGCGCAAGCTCTCCGGCCCGCATGGCGGCGATCTGCAAATCGGCGCCCAACTGGCCGAAGGCCGCGTCGACATGGTGCTGTTTCTGCGCGACCCGATGACACCCCAGCCGCACGAACCGGACATCAATGCGCTCGTGCGCGCCTGCGACGTACACAACGTGCCGTGCGCGACCAATAGTTCGACGGCGCGCCTGTTGCTGGAGCAGTTGATCATTCGTCTGGCTGCCCAGCCCAAAGCGCTGGCGACCTGATCGTCGCGCGCACGGCAGGCAACCGATATCCCCAGAACAAACCCCCGAAGTATCAAGGAGCGAGGATGACAAAAGCGATCCGCATCGAAACGAATGGCGGTCCGGAAGTGATGCAGTACGTGGACGTGCAAGTCGGCGAGCCGGGCCCGGGTGAGGCGCGTGTGCGTCACAACGCGGTCGGGTTGAACTACATCGACGTGTATTTCCGCACCGGCCTGTACCCGCAGCCGCTGCCCGCCGGACTCGGCATGGAAGCCTCTGGCGTGGTCGACGCCGTGGGCGAGGGCGTCACCCATGTGAAGCCGGGCGACCGCGTGGCATACGCCAGCCGCCCGTGCGGTGCCTATTCTCAGGCACGCGTCATGCCGGCCGCGCCGCTCGTGCGCCTGCCCGACGCGATCACCGACGATCAGGCCGCCGCCATGATGCTGCAAGGCATGACCGCGCAATACCTGCTGCGTCGCACGTATCCGGTGAAGGCCGGCGACACGATCCTGATTCACGCGGCCGCCGGCGGCGTGGGGCTGATTGTGTGCCAGTGGGCCAAGGCGCTCGGCGCGACGGTGATCGGCACGGTCGGGTCCGACGAGAAGGCCGCGCTGGTGCGCCAGCACGGCTGCGATCACCCGATCGTCTATACGCGTGAGAACTTTGTCGAGCGCGTGAAGGACATCACGGGCGGCGAAGGCGTGCCGGTGGTGTACGACTCGATCGGCAAAGACACCTTCATCGGCTCGCTCGACTGCCTGCGCCCGCTCGGCACGATGGTGAACTTCGGTAATGCCTCGGGCCCGGTGACACAGATCAACACGGCCGATCTGGTCTCGCGCGGCTCGCTGTTCTTCACGCGTCCGACCTTGTTCAACTACACGGCCAAGCGTGCGGATCTCGAAGCGACGGCCAACGAGTTGTTCGAGGTGGTCGCCAAGGGCACCGTGAAGATCGAAGTCAACCAGCGTTATGCGCTGGCCGACGTCGCTCAGGCGCATCGTGATCTCGAAGCGCGCAAGACGACAGGCTCGACGCTGCTGATGCCGTAATCGGGGCCTCCGGCCTCGGGGCATAAAGAAAAGGGACGCCGGTGGCGTCCCTTTTTCGTTGGTGCTGGCGCCGCCGCCGTTCAGGCGCGCTGCGTGAAGATGTGCGCGCGGGCGTCCTCACGGACGTCGACGGGCAGGCGCCCGACCAGCCAGTGCACCACCATCCCGATAATCACCACGTCGTCGAGCAGGCCAAAAACCGGCACGAAGTCGGGAATCAGGTCGAACGGGCTGAGCAGATAGACGACCAGTGCCGCCACGGCAGGCAGCAGCCAGCGTGGCCGGCGCGGGTCGCGCACGGCGCGCCAAAGAATACGGAAATCGTGGCGCGCCAATTGCCACAGACGCAGAAAACGTTTCACTTGCAGACTCCCAAAGCAGATGTCACGACGGGGAGGCGGTTTTGCAGAATTACGTGCTTAACCGACGCAAACGTCGAAAACGTCGCAAACGTCGTATAACATCGTTCAAAGTGTTGAGAATGATACGCGCAAGCGATGTTTCTTGCTGATAGGCATGGGCACGCACTACGCGTTACAAAAGACTTCGACATCGCTGCGTCGCTACGGTTTCATCTTGCTGAAGTGTTTGCCGGGCAAGTGAGGAAACGGCAGCTTTCGCGATTGCGGCGTAACAGGGGCGGCGGGATAATTTGCCAATCGCCGTGGTCTACCCCTTTTTCCCTCCTAGCGGACGCATCCAACGCCACTATGACCGACGCTCAAGATCCGAAATCGCCGCAACAGCCCCCCAAGCCCGAGTCAGACGCGACCAAGAGCGCAGCCAAACCAGCAACACCTGCCACCCCGGAAACCTCATCGAGCGCCTCGACAACCTCGACTGACTACGTTGAAGGTGCGACACCGGCCTCGCCGCGTGCGACCGGCAAACCTGTCGGCGGCACGGCAGAGGGTTCTGCCGACATGCCGCCCAACCCCGACACGCTGACCCGTCCGGTACATCAGCCGGAACCGGGCGCCTCGGCCGATGCGCAGGCCGAACAGCCGCAGCCGCCGGCCAAGACAGCGAGTGCGGCCGCAACACCTGCCGCTACACCGACCACGCCGACTACGCCGACTACGCCCGCGGCGCCCGTCGTCGGTCAGCAGCCGATCGCTGAAGTCGCGTCCGACCGCAATCCGATCGGTGCGCCGGCTGCCGCGTCGCGCGAAGACGTCAAGGCGGCGGGCGTGGGCAGCGCTGGCGGGACGATTGGCTCCGGCACTGGCGCGACGTCTGCCTCGTCGGGCGGCGCGGGTGGCTCAGGCAGCTCAGGCGGCTCCGGTGGCTCCGGTGGCTCCGGCGGCGGCGAACCGCCCCATCAACCCACCTTCGGCGGCAGCGCGCCGCGCCCCGGCAGCCCTGCGTCGATGGGCGGTGCGCCGTCGTATCTGCAAGCGGGCGATTCGCCGTGGTCGGTCCTGCGACGCATCATGGGCGCACGCTTCCGTGCGTGGTACGACCGCGCCGGTCAGCGCATCACGCAGCGCACGCTAAAGATCGGCATTTCCGCGCGGATCTTCCATCCGGAGCCCGGCAACAAGGGCCTGCGCAGCAAAACCCTGCAATACCTTGAAGAATCCATCGCGCACTGGGTGATGTCGCGCGACGTGCTGGTGTTCATGATTCCGACGGTGGATACACAAGGCCAGCTGCACCCGAGCCATATCCGCCTGCACGACTACGCCAAGCATCTCGACGGTCTGGTGTTGCAGGGTGGCGCGGACGTTGCGCCGCTCACGTATTCGGAAGTCGCCACGCGCCACGAATGGCAGGGCGACCGCATGCGCGACATGTACGAACTGGAGCTGCTGCACGAATTTGTCGAACAAGGAAAGCCGATTCTCGGCGTTTGCCGTGGCTGCCAACTGATCAACGTGGCGTTCGGCGGCACCTTGCACCAAGACATCGCCACCGATTTGCCGGAAGCGATTCCACACGTGACGGAAACGTACGAGCACAATCGCCACACGTTGACCTTCCCCGAAGGATCGTCGCTCGCGCAGATGCTCGGCCCGGTCGATGTGCCCATCGTGAATTCGATTCACCACCAGTCGGTCAAGACGCTGGGGCGCGATCTGAGTGTGGAGGCGATGTGTGCGGAAGATGGCGTGGTGGAAGCCATTCGCTATCGCAAGGCGCCGTTCGTGATGGGTCTGCAATGGCATCCGGAGTTTCACCGTGCGGGTGGCCCGGAGTTTCTGGATTGCACGCCGGTGCTGGACAACTTCCTGCGTGCCGCGCGCGAGACGCGCTTCTGATGGGTTGTTGATGCGCTGATTTCACATCGATGTGGAAATAGAAAAAGGGCAGCCGAGGCTGCCCTTTCTCATGTCGAGAGCGCTGCGATACTGCCGGCAGCGCTCTGTCCGCGTCGATTAGAAGCGGTGACGGATGCCCGTGCCCACAACAGTTTGCGAGCTGGTCGACGACATACCGCCGGCGGCGCCGACACCAGCTTGCAAGCCCGTGCCTTCGTTGTCGGAGATATGTTGGTACGAACCGGTCAGGTACACGTCGGTACGCTTCGACAGACGGTAGTCAGCTTGCAGCGTAACGGTGTGGAACTTCGGCTTCTGATCCGTCGAATCTTGCTTGGCCATCGTGTACGTGTACGCGGCCGACAGCGAGACTGCCGGGGTCAGCATGTAGCGACCGTTGATTTCGAAGTTGTCGAACTTCAGACCGTCGTTGTTGAACGACACAGCCGTGCTGTTGTAGTTCAGGCCCGACAGACCTTGCAGTTGCGTGTGGGTGTACACCAGGCCGACCGTAGCCGGGCCGAAGGCGTAGTTACCACCGATACCCCAGACGCGTTGCTTCTGCGACTGGAACACCGAGTCACCGCCGTTCGACGTGTCGACAGCGCCCGAACCGTTGTTGTTACCCGGATTGCCTTGGCGTTCCAAGTAAGCAGCAGCCACCGTCAGCGGGCCGTTTGCGTAGTTCACGCCGGCGCTGAATGCACGGTTGTTGGCGAAGTCACCCGCCTTGTTCGAGAAGCCATACAGGCCGCCGAACGTCAGGCCGTTGTAGTTGGCGCTCGAGTACTTGACCGAGTTGTTCACACGGAACGAGTTGTTCGTGTTGTCGTTATCGTACGGGTGCGAAGCGATCGTGCCGCCGAACGACGAACCGTTCAGGGTCAGCGGTGCCAGGTAGTCAACCAGCGAGTCGTATTGACGACCGATCGTCACGGCGCCGAACTTGTCGTTCTGCAGGCCGACGAAGGCTTGACGACCGAACATGCGGCCGTTTTGGCCCGACTGACCGTTGTTGATCGAGAAACCGTTTTCCAACACGAAGATGGCCTTGTTACCGCCACCCAGGTCTTCCGAGCCCTTCAGGCCCCAACGGCTGCCGTTGATCAGGCCGCTCGTTGCGCGGAAGTTCTTCGAACCCGAAGCCGCCGACGTGGTGGAGTTGCTCGTGTAAGCAACGCCAGCATCGATCAAGCCGTACAGCGTGACGCTGCTTTGAGCATGCGCGGCAGTCGCCGAGAACGCGCCGACAACGGCTGCGGCAAGAAGAGTTTTTTTCATGGTTTAAGCTCCAGTAACGTGACACGAATCGCAGAATTCGCGTGAAAACAGAACGCGGCGAAACAGAACATGTCGAGGTGACGGTTTGTCATTCGCGGACCCGATCAGGTATCGGCACTGTTCTGCTGACAGGGGGCAGTGTATGAGTGGGCATCACTCCCGCCTATTTCAGAATCCGCAAGAATCTATTTCACTTATGAAAAGAATCATCTCGATGTGTCGTAAAGCGTTGTGTGGCAAGGGATTGGCTTGATTAAGCCTAGGCCAGAAATGGCAATGCAAGCGGTGTGTGTTGCTCTCGGGACACAGTGTTGCGGGGATGATGAGGCGGCTGCGAAGCGTTACCAGCACTGGATTTGCGCGCGACACGCGTGATTTGAATTGGTTCCCGCGCTGCGAATTCATGCGGAACTGCCGTCTTGCGCGAGCGGTGCATCGCATTGAAATCGAACCGAACGACGCTGCGAATGTCTTCGCGATGTTGCTCAGTGATTCGTGATTTTCAGCACAGAGATATCTGGCCGTCGCGTGCGTCGCGTTGTGGAAAAATCGGTGGGAAATTGGCTCGTGATCGGTTCACGACAGCGCGCTGTCATTCTCGCGTCATCGACGCACGCAAGCGCGTTAAATCGAACGCTTGCGATGCGACAATTCCTAGTTATGTGCGAACGGGATTTCGCACATCGTCAAAAAAGCCCTTTGTTTATGGGGTTTTACAGACTATTGCGAGTCGACAAATAAATCATTGCGCCGAATGATGAGAATGTTTCTCGGGGCCGCACCTATACTACGTTCCGCGAGAAGTAGACTTTTGCGTTGAGTGAAAAGTCTCCAAACCTTGGCGCGGCCTCATCGGCCGCGCTTTTTTTTCGCCTGCGTTTTTCGTCACGCGTTTTCATCACGCGTTTTCGTCATGCGTAGTGACCCGACGTCAGCGCGTCGGCGCAATCGCGCACATGCGGAATGCTCAGCTGCTTGAGCTTGCGATACAGCGATGCACGGCAGAAGCCGAGCGTGCGCGCCGCCGCAGAAATATTCCAGCGATGTTGCGCGAGTGCCTGCAAGATGCGCTCACGCTCCTGCATGCGCGGGGCATCGTGCTCGGTTGCGGAGAACGCCGACGTGTTCGATGACACACCCTGTGCGGACCCCGCGCGCGTGACCGCCGACATTGAAGCTACCATCGGCATCGGCAACACCGCCGCCTCGCGCAGCGGCGCATCGTGTGTGGACATCGCCGTTGCCGTCAGCTCCGGCGGCAGATCTTCCACTCGCATCACATTCCCGTTCATCACCGCACACGCGTAGCGCAACGCCGCGCGCATCTGCCGCAAGTTGCCGGGCCATGCATAGGCGAGCAGGCGCGCCATGGCCTCGGCCGACACGCGTGCGAGCGCCTGATCCATGCGCGTGCCGGGCCACTCGTCGCAGAGCATGCGGGCAATGAGTTCCGGCTTGTCGTCGCGCTCGTGCAGCGTGGGCAGCGTCAGCACACCCACGGCGACGCGGTAATACAGATCTTCGCGAAACTTGCCTTGGGCCACTGCGCTCGCCAGATCCTGATGGGTCGCGCAAATCAATTGCACGTCGACCGGAATGGCGCGGCTCGCCCCCAGCGGCGTGACTTCGCGTTCCGACAACACTCGCAGCAATCGCGTTTGCAGGGCGTACGCCATGTCGCCAATTTCATCGAGAAAGAGCGTGCCGCCGTCGGCCTGTTGCAGTTTTCCCTTCATGCCGCCGGGCAACGCGCCCGAGAAAGCCCCGCGCTGATAGCCAAACAGTTCGCTCTCGACTAGGTGTTCGGGAATCGATGCCGTATTGATCGCGACGAACGCTTGCGAGCGCCGTTCACTGTACGCGTGCAGGGCGCGGGCGAGAAACTCTTTACCTGTGCCCGTCTCGCCGAGAATCAGCACGGGCAGGCCGCGATCGACGAAGCGCTTGCCGCGCGCGAGCAGATCGCGCATGTGGGCGTCGGTGCCGCTGAGGTCATCGATGGCGAGGTAGTCGGGGCGCATCTGGCGCTGGACCGCTGCGGCGGCGGGTGAGGCGGGTGAGGCGGGTGAGGCGGGCGAGGGCACCGTGGCGGGATGCGTGAGAGGCACCAGTGCTGCGACGTTACCGAAGGTGGCGGACGCGCCAGCGGGGGAATTGGGGGAAATGGCGGGGACGGGGGCAATGGGGGCAACAGTGCCTAGCGTGCCTAGGTTGCTTAGGTTGCCAAGGGGGCCAAGCGATCCGACAGGTCGAGCGGGGGCGTTCGCTACAGCGAGGTGAGCGGGCATGACTGTCTCCTTCTCGTATCGTTACGAAAGGTCGCCGTCGGTGGCTTTTGGCCTGGCGTTTCCTCACGTCTCTTTATTTTGCGTCTCGCTCGGGTGGCGACCGCAAATGGAGCATACGACCGCTCAGTCATAACATCCAATACAATATTGGTGCGCTATTAATACCTCTGGGGTATCAGATGATCGAGCTGCGCCATTTCCAGTATTTCGTCGTGTTGGCCGAGACCTTGCATTTCGGTCGCGCGGCGCAGCAATTGCATATCTCGCAGCCGCCGCTGTCGCGGCAGATTGCGTTGATGGAGGCTGAGCTTGGCGTGCAACTGTTCGAGCGCACGCGGCGCAGCGTTCGCCTGACCCGTGCCGGCGCGCGCTTCTATCAAGATGCGGTGGAAATTCTCAACTCGGTGGACCGGGCGAAACGCAATGCCGTGGCGGCCAGCCGGGGGGAGGATGGGGCGATCACCGTGGGTTTCATGATGTCATCGGCCTACAACATCCTGCCAGCGCTTACGCGCACCTACGCTGCGGCGTATCCCCGCGTCGACATGAAGCTGGCGGAAGCACTGCCCAATCTGTTGGCCGAATCGGTGCGTGCCGGCCGTATCGACGTGGGCATCATGTACCGTCCGGAAGACTTATCCGGGCTGGATTCGGCGACGGTGTTCCGTGAAGAGATGGTGGCGGTGATACCGCGCACGCACGCGCTCGCCGACGTGGGGGTGCTCGACGCGACGCAACTGGCGGAAGAGTCGTTCGTGAGCATTCCGCGCGAGATTGCCCCGCTGGTCTACGACCTGATCGTCACGCATTGCCGGCGCGCGGGCTTCTCGCCGCATATCCGGCTCGAAACCAACCTTCAGCAGACGATTATCAATCTGGTGGGGGAGGGGCTGGGGGTGGCGATGGTGCCGATGTCGATGAGCAGCGCGAGCGCGTCGGGCACCGCGGTGTTCAAGCCGCTGCACAATGCGCCTGTGGCGGAAGTGGCCCTGCTGTGGAGCCGCGACAATCACAACCCGTGTGTTGCCACGTTTGTCGAGAATGCCCAGCGCGCGTGGCGCGAGATGCAGCGCGTGCCGGGCGCGCGGGTGGTGCCCGATCTGCCGGACACCCTCCTGCGCTGATTCTCGATGCCGATGCCGATGCCGATTCCGGTTTAGCGGTTTAGATTTCCAGAATCCCGGCGGCCACGAAGCCGCCGTCGACCGGCAGGATATGCCCGGTCACATACGACGCGTCGTCCGACGCGAGGAAGCTCACCGCCCCGGCGATTTCTTCCGGCTGGCCGTAGCGGCCCAGCGGCGTGGTTTCCGTGTAGTGCTGGCGCGAGATATCCGAGTGCAGCACCTTGGTCAGCGGCGTGTCGATCGGGCCCGGCGCCACGCCGTTGGCCGTAATGCCGAACGGAGCGAGTTCGATGGCCATCTGACGCGTGAGGCCGATCACGGCCGCCTTCGACGTGCCATATGCGGTGCGCCCCGCGCTAGCGAGAATGCCCGCCACCGAGGCCAGATTGACGATGCGCCCCCAGCGTTGCTCGCGCATCAGGCGCGCGGCATGCTGGCCGCACAGCAGGGTGCCGGTCAGATTGACGGCCATCACCTGATGCCAGTGATCGAGCGGATATTCGAGAAACGGAAACGTCTTGGCGATGCCTGCGTTATTGACCAGCACATCGCAGCGGCCGTGCTTCTGCGCCACTTGCCGGAACCCGTCGGCAATGGAAGCTTCTTCGCCCACATTCATCTTGAGTGCCCACGCGTTTCCGCCTGATGCCCTCAACTTGCCCGCCGTCTCATTCGCGACGTCTTCGTTCAGATCGGCGACCACGACCGTCATGCCGTCTTTGACCAGCCGCTCGCAAATGGCTGCACCGATACCCATTCCACCGCCCGTCACCACTGCTACTTTCTCGGTCATGCTAAGGACTCCTAAATTTATTTCGATTTACAGCGCGGGCTCCACCGCCAGCAGTGAGGCGGAGTCCGTTAGTTACCCAGCGAAAATTCGAACCGTTGCCGCGGTGGCGCCGGGCGGGTGGTCAGGTCACCCACGACCCGCCCACCGGCCCCGCGCCGAACCACTTACTTCAGGAAGCCGATAGAGATCCACGGCACGAAGACCACGATCAGCAGCGCCACGAGCAGCGCGCCCATATAAGTCCACATGCGGTTGAACACCTTGTCGGGCGATGTCTTGCCGATGGCGCACGCAGCGTAGAACCCCACGCCGAGCGGCGGGGCGAACAGGCCCATGCCCATCGACAGGATGACGACCATGGCGTAGTGCACGTCGTGAATGCCCAGCGAACGTGCCACGGGGAACAGCAGCGGCCCGAACAGCACGATGGCCGGAATACCTTCGAGCACGCTCCCCAGCACGATGAACACCACCATCGAGATCAGCAGGAAGCCGACTTGTCCGCCCGGCACGCCGTGCATCAGGCTGACCAGCTTGGCCGAGAAGCCCGACTGCGTCAGTGCCCACGCCATGGCGGTGGCCATGCCGATGATCAGCAGAATCGCGCCGGAGAGTGCGGCCGTTTCCGTGAGCAGTGGGTAGAGACGTTTGAAGTTCAGATGCTTCTTGAACGCGTGCACGATCAGGCCGATCACGATCGTGTAGGCGATGCCGACCGTCGAGACTTCCGTGGCCGTGGCAGCACCTTCGATCACGGCCGTACGGATCAGGATCGGCAGGGCCAGCGCTGGCAGCGCGATGATGAACGTCTTGCCGATCACACCCCACGGTGCGCGTCGGGCTGCGCTCGGTGCTTCCTTGCGCGAGCGGGTGAAGCACACCACCACGATGGCGAGCGTCGCGATCACGGCCGGCAGCAGGCCGCCGACAAAGAGCGCGGTAATCGATACCCCGCATACCGCGCCGATGGTGATCAGCACGAGACTCGGCGGAATCGTCTCCGTCATCGCACCCGTCGAGGACAGCAGCGCGACAAGGTCTTCCGGTTTCGAGCCACGGCGTTGCATTTCGGGGAACAGTGCCGGGGCAACGGCGGCCATATCGGCCGCCTTCGACCCCGAGATGCCCGAGACGAGGAACATCGCGCCGAGCAGCACGTATTGCAGGCCGCCGCGCACGTGACCGAGCAGCGATGCCATGAACTCGATCAGGCTGCGCGCCAGCCCGCTCATTTCGATCAGGGCACCGAGCAACACGAACAGCGGCACCGACAGCAGAATCAGGCCCGACATGCCCTCGTCCATACGGCTCACGACGATCTGCAACGGCGCATCCGTCACGAGCGCGAGATAGCCGAGCGTGGCTGTCCCGAAGGCAAATGCAATCGGAATGCCGCCAGCCACACACACGCCCACGATCAGCACGAAGAACACGAGCAGGTTGTAGTTGCCCATCGCGATCAGCGCCGGGCGGCCGAGCCACAGTGCGGCACCGAGCGCGGCGACGACCAGCACGCCCAACCCGAACTGGCGCATCGTGGAGCAGCGCGCCATGCGAGAGATTGCGGCGAGCAGCATCAGCGCGGCACCGACCGGCAGTGCTGCGGCGCGCAGACCATCGGGAATTTCGAGCGCGGGCGTGGTGATGTCCATCTGCTCGATGGCATGCGTATACGCGGGCATGATGATGAGCGCCACGAACACGCAGACCGTGAGCGCGGCCATCGTCTGAAACCAGTCACGCCACGCCGCAGGGAGCTTGTTGACGATGGCGGACAGGCGCATGTGCTCACCGCGATCGAGCGCGATGACCGCGCCGAGCATCGATAGCCAGATGAACAGGATTTGCGCCAGTTCATCCGACCAGGTGAGCGGATTGTCGAACCCGTAGCGCGAGATTACGCCCGCGAGCAGGATGAGAGTCTCCGCCACGACCAGCAGCACGGCAACCGCCTCGGTGACTTTCATCACCGCGCGGTTGACGTGGCAGAAGAGGCGGGCGAGCGCGTGCGTGGGCTCGGCCGTCATCGTCAACGTTTCCATTTACGCGAGCTTCCCGGTGTACTTTTCGAGCATGGCCCAGGCTTCGTCGCCGAACTTCTTGTGCCATTCCGTGTAGAAGCCCGCTGCGCGCAGCTTGTCGCGGAACTGTTCGTTGTTCGGTGCGTTGAACACGAGACCCTTCTGCTTGAGCTCGACCATCACGCCGTCGTTGAGCTTCTTCACGTCGTCGCGCTGCACCAGTGCGGCGGCGTTCACGTTGGCGGTGATGATGTCCTGCAAGTCCTTCGGAATCTTGTCCCACTTCTGCTTGTTGGCGAGGAACCAGAAGCCGTCCCACATGTGGTTCGTCATCGACACGTACTTCTGCACTTCGTACAGCTTGGCCGTGGTGAGCAGGGCGAGCGGGTTTTCCTGCGCTTCGACGATCTTCGTTTGCAGCGCCGAATAGACTTCAGAGAAGTTGATCGAGGTGGGCGACGAATCGAACGCGCGGAACATCGAGGTCCACAGCGGACTCGTCGGCACGCGGATCTTCAGGCCCTTGAGATCGGCCGGCGAGTTGATCGGGCGGTTGCTCGTGGTGATCTGGCGATAACCGTTTTCCCAGATCTTGTCGAACGCGAAGACCGTGGTCTTGGCGATCTGTCCGCGCACGTGGGCACCGAGGTCGCCGTCCATGGCGGCCCATACCTGACCGTAGTCCTTGAACGCGAAACCCACACCCGAGATCTGTGCCGACGGCACGAGCGTGCCGAGAATCAGCGGCGAGAGCGTGAAGAAGTCGATGGCGCCCGAGCGAATCTGGCTCAGCATGTCGCTATCGGTGCCGAGCTGGTTGTTCGGGTAAATCTGGAAGTCCACGCGGCCTTTCGACTGTTCCGCGATCTTCTGCGCCATCTCCTTGGCGCGGATGTTCATCGGATGGCTGATCGGCAGGTTGTTGGCGAACTTCAGCGTGATTTCGGCGGCATGCGCCTGCGTTTGGTACAACCCCGTGGCGGCAGCGGCCGATGAGGCGGCCACGACTTTAATGAAGTGGCGACGATCCATGGTGCTCATACTGCATGTCTCCTTGATTTATAGGTTTGGTGACTGCGTCTGAAGCGGGACGGTACAGGCGTGTTGCCCTGCAACCTTCCTGCCAACTCGGAACGCGGGCTCACAAGTGGCTTGGCTATCTTACGCAAATCGAATGCCAGTTCGACGCCCTGACGGGAAAACCCTTACGTTGTTAAACATCCACGCCATCTCAACACCCTCTCAACGCCCTCTCAACCTCGTCCCAACGCGCCCGCTAGGCGGCTTTTGTCTGGTGGAACAGGCGGATGGCGCGCTATGACAGGCATGCCGGGGGCGTTGAGCCGATGACTCACGGGCATGCGACACCTGTCGCATGGCGCGGCTGCACGTGCGACAACTGTCTCGCATGAATGTCGCCGCCGGTGAGACACCTGTCGCAGTTGGGCCGCCGGCTGTCTCCCGGGGCGAGCCATGTTGCGCCACAGCAAATTCGTTTCATGCGCCACGCTTTCGAATTCACTTGATGCACTTAGGAGTCCCGCTTTACGCTTACGTCAATTGCGCGCACGCCATAAGCGTGTGACCGGACGGCGGGGCGAATCTTCTGTGAATCCCCCCACCGTCTTGCCGCGCAATCGGCGTTCGATGCCGTGGCGATCGTGAACCGCGCGAATCTGGCATCGAAATTGCTCACCGGAGTCTGGATCACCCCAATTTTCCGGAGAAACTTCATGGTTGCTGCATGCCTTACCGGCTGGGCCCACTCCCAGTTCGGCAAACTCGATAACGTCGACGCCGAAGTTCTGCTGGCCCAAGTCGCGCAAGCCGCGCTCGATGATGCGGGCCTCGCGCCCGAGCAGATCGATTCGATTCATGTCGGCACTTTCAATGGCGGTTTCCTGTATCAGGATTTCCCGTCGTCGCTCGTCTTCAACAACATTCCCGGCCTGCGCTTCAAACCCGCGACGCGTTACGAAAACGCTTGCGCGACGGGTTCGGCTGCCGTGCACGGCGGGCTGCAATCGATCGAAGCCGGCAAAGCCACGCACGTGCTCGTGATCGGTTTCGAGAAGATGACCGAGCTCGCCACGCCGCAGGTCGGCGAAGTGCTGCTCAAGTGTTCGTATGCGCGTGAAGAAGCCGGTATTCCGGGCGGTTTCGCCGGGGTGTTCGGCACCATTGCGCAGCAGTACTTCGATCGCTACGGCGACCAGTCCGACGCGCTCGCGCGTATCGCGGCGAAGAACCACCGCAACGGTACGGACAATCCGTACGCCCACATGCGTCGCGACTTCGGCTACGACTTCTGCCGCAACGTCTCCGATAAAAACCCGTTTGTCGCTGGCCCGCTCAAGCGCACCGACTGCTCGATGGTCTCCGACGGTGCTGCCGCGCTGGTGATCTCGAAGGCCGACGTTGCCCGCACCATGCCGAAGGCCGTGGGCTTTCGCGCCGCCGTGCAGGTCAACGACTACCTGCCGCTGTCGCGCCGCGACGCGCTCGCGTTCGAAGGCGGCCAGCACGCATGGCGTCAGGCGCTCGGCGTGGCCGGCGTGTCGCTCAAGGACCTGTCGTTGGTGGAGACGCATGACTGCTTCACCATCGCCGAACTGATCGAATACGAAGCCATGGGTCTGGCCAAGCCGGGACAGGGCGCCAACGTCGTCGCGGAAGGGTTGACGGAAAAAGACGGCCTGCTGCCGGTCAACCCGTCGGGCGGCCTGAAGTCGAAGGGGCATCCGGTCGGCGCCACGGGCGTCTCGATGCACGTGATGGCGGCGATGCAGCTCACCGGCACGGCGGGCGGGATGCAGATTCCCAATGCCAAACTCGCGGGCGTGTTCAACATGGGCGGCGCAGCGGTGGCCAACTACGTGAGCATTCTCGAAGCGCGCTGATCGGCACGCGGCCCGGGGCCTGTTATTGGACGCCTATGCACACCGATGCAGGCCGGGCAAAGAAGACTAAGAGGAAAGCAGAGGAGACGAGCAAGATGCTCAAGAAGGTCATGAATCTCGGCCGCCTGTTGGCCGACGTTGCCCGGCGCCATCCGAACGAGGCGGGGTTGATCATCGGCGACAAGGTGACGACTTGGGGCGAGATCGATGCGCGCGTGAATGCCGCCGTCGATGCGCTGCGCAAGCTCGGTGTGGGTAAGGGCGACAAGCTGCTCGTGCATTCACGCAACAACCTGCCGATCTTCGAGAGCGCGTGGATCGCGTTCAAGCTTGGCGCGATCTGGGTGCCCACGAACTTCCGTATTACCGCACCCGAAGCCGCCTATCTGGGGCAGTCGAGCGGGGCGTGCGTGATGATCTACGACGCGGGCTTCGAAGGCCATGTCGACGCGGTGAAAGCCGCTTCGCCCGCGCTGCGCCACGTGATCGCATTGGGCACGCCGCGCGCCGGCGAGCTGCACTACGAGACGCTGGTCGCCGAGCATATGGGCGCCCCCGAGTTCGAAGAAGAAGTCGAGTACGAAGACCCGCTGTGGTTCTTCTACACGTCGGGCACGACCGGGCATCCGAAAGCGGGCGTGCTTTCGCACGGACAGATGGCATTCGTCGTCACCAACCATTTGGCGGACCTGATGCCCGGCATCACGTATCGCAGCCGCTCGATGGTGGTTGCACCGCTTTCGCACGGTGCAGGCATTCACGCCATCGTCAACACGGCGCGCGGTGCGGCCAGCGTGCTGCTGCCGGGCGAGAAGATGGACGCGGCGCAGGTCTGGCAGGCGGTCGAGCGCCACCGCATCGACAACATGTTCACCGTACCGACCATCGTGAAGATGCTGGTCGAAGACCCGTCCGTGGATGAGTACGATCACAGCTCGTTGCGCTTCGTGATCTACGCGGGGGCGCCGATGTATCGCGCCGATCAGAAATACGCGCTGCAAAAGCTGGGCCGCGTACTCGTGCAGTACTACGGTCTGGGCGAAGTGACGGGCAACATCACCGTGCTGCCGCCGTGGTTGCATGGCGATGACGACGACGCACCCGATGCGCGCGTGGGCACGTGCGGTTTGCCGCGCACCGGCATGGAGGTGGCGATTCTCGACGAGCACGGCATGCGTCAGCCGCCGTTCGGTTCCGGCGAGATTTGCGTGCGCGGCCCGGCTGTGTTCATGGGGTATCACAACAACCCCGATGCCAACGCCAAGGCGTTCAAGAACGACTGGTTCCACACTGGCGATCTTGGTCATGTCGATGAACAAGGGTTCTTGTACATCACGGGACGTGCGTCGGATATGTACATCTCGGGCGGCTCAAACGTGTATCCGCGCGAGATCGAAGAAGCGTTGCTCACGCACCCGGCGGTATCTGAGTGCGCAGTGCTCGGTGTGCCCGACCCCAAGTGGGGTGAGAGCGGGCTGGCGGTCGTGGTGGCCCGTGAGGGGATGGCCGCGCAAGCCGACGAGTTGCTGGGACATCTCGAAGCGCGTATTGCCCGCTACAAGTGGCCGCGCCGCTTCGTGTTCTGGAATGCCATGCCCAAGTCGGGCTACGGCAAGATCGTGAAGAAGCAAATCAAGACGATGCTCGAAGAGCAAGGAGACTATCGACTATGAAACCTGCGCTTTCACGGATCTATCGGCATGCAGGCGCCCCCACGTTACCCCGTGTGGAAGACTGCGTGTTGAGCGGGCAGCACGAACTGCGCGTGACGATCCGGTCTGGTGCGAATCTTGGCGAGTCGTTGCGCGCGGCGTTATCCCGCTATGCGTACGGCGGCGGCGTCGGCCGTTTTTGCGCGGGGACCGCGCGAGGTCTGCGGTATCACATGATTGAGAACACCGCAGATACAGAGCGCCCCTTCGGGTATGGGGCGCCGGTCGACGAAACCCGGGAAGTGGACCTGATCGGCGGTGCCATCACCGTAGGCCGGACGGCCGACGGTGCGACATTGCTGCATTGCCATGCGGGGTTTTCCGACCCCACGGGCAACTTGCACGGTGGCCATCTGATTCTCGATCACACGTGGGCCGGCGACGAGCCCGTGGTGATCCGCTTGTGCTTGTTCGAGCACGGCGGGTATGTGACCGCAGACGATGAGGAAACGCGCTTTCACTTGCTCCATCCCGTTGCCGGAGACCTCTCATGAGCGCAGCGCTCGATGTTCCCGTCGCCATTGAAAATGGCACGCTGGGCCGCTTGGTGGTGGCCCGTCTCAAACCGAATCAGGACCTGACCGAAAGCATCGAGGCGCTCTGCGCCGAGCATGCGATCTCGCGCGCCATCGTGCGCGGGGCGGTCGGCAGTCTGATCGATGCACGCCTCGCGTTTCGCGCGGGAGAGGGCTGGCGCGAGCAACTCGTGCAGGGCCCGGGCGTGGAAATCCTCAACGTGTTCGGCGAAGTCGATGTGCGCACAGACCCCGCCAAGTCGCTGCCGATGCTGCACGGCATGGTCGCGGACACCGAGGGGCGCATGTTCGCCGGGCGCTTCGTGCGCGGCGGCAACCTGTCGTTCATTACCATCGAAGTGACCTTGCAAGAGTGGTTGCCGGCGTCTTGACGGTGGGCGTGAGTCGGGATGTCGTGGTGGTTGCGACGGAGAGGGGAGTCTGCGGACTCCCCTTTTTCATGCGCCGACGCTATGCAGGAACGACTCGATGGCGGCAACCAGCGCCAGCGGCGTTTCGTTCATCGGGTAATGACCGGCGTTTGGCAACACGTTGAGTGTGGCGAGGGGGTAGCGTCGCAGGTACGTCGCGCTCGCGAGTGTGGCGTCGAAAGTCGGGTCATGCTCGCCGACGAGCACTTTCATCGGGTGTACGCCGGTGATTTCTTGGCTGAAGTCCGTGTCGGCCCAAGTGCGGAAGTAAGCCGCAAACGCTTCGGGCGATGAGGTGGACAGCGAGTAGGCCGCCTTCCAGTCGATCCAGCGCGACGGCAGCCGGTTGCCGGTGCTGCGGTCAATGATCGTCTTGCGCAGTGCGATGTCATGCGCGGCATTTTCAAACAGCGCACGGCGCGTTGCATCGAACGGCACGCCGCCGCACGGCACCGGGGCGACGGGGATTAACGCTCGCACACGCTCGGGGGCGCGGGCGGCGATCTTCTCGATGGCCATCGCGCCCATCGAGTGGCCGACGAGGCTGAAGGTCGCGAAGCCGAGTGCGTCGGCGAGCGCGAGGGTGTCGTCGGCAATCTCGTCCATCGTGAAAGCGCCGGCGATTTCACGCATGCCGCCATAGCCGCGATAGTCCATGAAGACGTAGCTGAAGTCGTCCTGCGAGAGCCACGCCTCGATGGGCTCAAACGCGTGCGCATCGCCGAACCAGCCGTGCAGGACAAAGACAGCGTGAGGGCCATTCCCTACGCGATGGAACGTATTGGGCATATCGACTCCAGAGGTTGATCGTGGCGACGTGCGATGCACTGCCGAGACAGGCATCGTAGTGGCCTGCGGGATTGCCCGCCATCAACAGTGGGTCAATCGCTGTAGAATCCGGGCCATGCGAAATACACTGCTCGATCCCTACGAAACCTTGCCGCGCAACGTGGTCGTGACCACCAACGGCTATGCGGCGGGATCGACGTTTCCCGAGCATGCGCACGGGCGAGGGCAGTTCGCGTTCGCCTCGCGCGGCATGATTACGGTCGCTACGCCGCAGGGGCGCTGGTTCGTGCCGCCGCAGCGCGCCTGCTGGGTACCGGCGGGTGTGCAGCACGAGATGACCATGAGCGGCCCGGTGACGATGCTCAACACCTTCGTGGCGAGCGATGCTGCCGAGGCGGCGGGATTGCCCGGGCATTGTTGCGTTTTCGGGGTGTCGGCGTTGCTGCGGCAGTTGATGGATGAAGCGGTGGATCTGCCCGCCCTGTATGACATCAACGGGAGAGATGGCAAGCTCATGGACTTCCTCGTCTCGGAGATTGCCGCGATGCCGCGCCTGTCGCTGCATGCACCGATGCCGAGCGATTCGCGGCTGGTGGATGTGTGCCGGCAGGTCTTTGCGGCACCGTCGATTGCGACCGATCTGGATGCCGTGGCGGATGCCGCATCGATGAGTCGTCGCACCTTCACGCGCCGGTTTCGTGAAGAGACCGGTGTGAGCTTTGCCGAATGGCGGCAGCAAGTGTGCTTGCTGGCAGCGATCGCACGCCTGAGTGAGGGGCAGTCCGTGACGCGTGTGGCGCTGGATCTGGGCTATGGCAGCCCGAGTGCATTCACGTCGGCGTTTCGTCGTGTACTCGGTGACGTGCCGAGCCGGTATCTGGAAGCGCGTGCTTAACTTGCAGCGGCCTTGAAAAGCAAACCGGGGCGTCCGTCTGAACGGAGGCCCCGGTGTGTGTCAACGTCAAGCAATGATGCTGCGTCGTGATGACTTACGCGACGGTCGGCGTGACGAGCCCGTCTTCGCGGAACATGTGCTTGATGCCGCGCACCGCCTGACGAATACGCGATTCGTTTTCGATCAGTGCGAAGCGAACATACTCATCGCCGTACTCACCGAAGCCGATACCGGGGGAGACCGACACCTTCGCCTGCGCGAGCAGCTTCTTCGCGAATTCCAGCGAGCCGAGCGCGCGATACGGCTCGGGAATGCGTGCCCAGATATACATCGATGCCTTGGGCAGATCGACCGCCCAGCCCGCTTCGATCAGACCCTTGTAGAGCACGTCGCGGCGGCGTTGGTATTGCTCACGAATCTCTTCCACACATGTCTGATCGCCTTCGAGCGCAGCGATGGCGGCCACTTGAACCGGTGTGAACGTGCCGTAGTCGTGATAGCTCTTGATGCGCGCGAGGGCGGCGACCAGTTCCGGGTTGCCGACCATGAAGCCGATACGCCAGCCGGCCATGTTGTAGCTCTTCGACAGCGTGAAGAACTCCACTGCGACGTCTTTCGCGCCCGGTACCTGCATGATCGAGGGCGCTTTGTAGCCGTCATAGACGATGTCGGCGTAGGCCAGATCGTGCACCACGAGAATGTCGTGCTTGCGGGCGAGATCGATCACGCGCTCGAAAAATTCGAGTTCGACGCACTGCGCGGTCGGGTTCGACGGGAAGCCGAGAATCACCATCTTGGGCTTCGGATGGCTTTCGCGAATGCCGCGTTCGAGTTCGGTGAAGAAGTCGATGCCGGGCGTCATGGGCACGGAGCGGATGTTCGCCCCGGCGATGACCGCGCCGTAGATGTGAATCGGGTACGACGGGTTGGGCACTAGCACCGTATCGCCTTGGTCCAGCGTGGCGAGCATCAGGTGAGCGAGGCCTTCCTTCGAGCCGATGGTGACGATGGCTTCGCGCTCGGGATCGAGTTCGACGTCGTAGCGATCTTTGTACCAGCGGGTGATGGCGCGACGCAGACGCGGGATGCCACGCGAAGTCGAGTAGCCGTGCGTGTCGGGGCGTTGCGAGACTTCGACGAGTTTGCTGACGATGTGCGGCGGCGTGGCCCCGTCGGGGTTGCCCATCGACAGGTCGATGATGTCTTCGCCACGACGACGCGCCGCCATCTTGAGTTCGGCGGTGATGTTGAAGACGTACGGGGGAAGGCGATTGATGCGCGCAAAGCTGCGCGAGCTCTGGGAGCCTGACATGTTGATCCTGGAACGTAAGCGCCCGGAACCGTCCGAGCGACGCCGGTGTGCTGGCCACACCGTGACGGCGACTTTAGCAAGGCGGCGTGAGATTGTGCAAGACAATTTTGCGGGGGCCGTCGGTTATGATGGGCGGCCTTGAAAACCGGAGGTTAGCGATGGCGTATCTGTACTTGCTGGTGGCGATTGTGGCGGAGGTGATTGCCACGTCGGCGCTCAAGGCGTCGGACGGCTTCTCGCGCGTGGGGCCGGTGGTGCTGGTGGTGGCGGGGTATGGCGTGGCGTTCTACATGCTGTCGCTCACGCTGCGCACCATTCCCGTGGGCATCGCCTATGCGATGTGGTCGGGGCTGGGTATCGTGCTGATCTCGATCGTGTCGCGCGTGTTGTTCGGGCAGAAGCTCGATGCCGCTGCGATGCTCGGCATGGCGCTGATCATTGCCGGCGTGCTGGTGATGAATCTCTGGTCGAAATCGTCGGCGCACTAAGCCGTGACTTGCTCGGCTTCTGCTTCTGCGAGCACTGCCTTGAGCGCACCGACGCACATGTCGATTTCTGCGCGCTCGATGATGAGCGGCGGGGCGAGACGCAGTACGGTCGAGCGTGTTTCCTTCGCAAGGATGTGACGACGCAGCAGCCGCATGGCGAGATCGTGGGCGTCGGCGAGTGCGGGGTCGATTTCGATGCCGACCCAGAGGCCGCGTCCGCGCACTTCACGGATGACGGGCGAATGGATCGCCCGCAGACGTGAGAGCAAATACTCCCCCAATTCCGCACTTCTGCCGGGCAGGTCTTCGTCGGCCATGACGTCGAGCGCTTCGAGCGCGACGGTGGCGGCCAGCGCGTTACCGCCGAACGTTGAGCCATGACTGCCGGGTTCGAACAGGTCGATGATGTCGTGTCTTGCGACGAATGCCGAGACGGGCAGCAATCCGCCGCCGAGCGCCTTGCCCAGCATGACCCCGTCGGGGACGATGCCTTCGTGCTGATAGGCGAACCATCGCCCGGTGCGTCCGAGTCCCGATTGAATTTCGTCGAGCAACATGAGCACGTTCTGCTCTGTGCAAAGGTCGCGTAGCGAGCGCAGGAAGCCATCGGGTGGCACGACGACACCGCCTTCGCCCTGAATCGTTTCGAAGAGGACGGCGCAGGTGTTGGGGGTGATGGCGGCGCGAACGGCGTCGATGTCCCCGAACGGGACGCGTACGAAACCGGGGGCGAAGGGCCCGAAGTCGGCGCGATAGACGGGTTCGGACGAGAAGCCGACGATGGTGGTGGTGCGGCCATGGAAATTACCATCGGCGACGATGATTTCGGCTTTCTCAGCGGGAATACGCTTGACGCTATAGCCCCAGCGGCGGGCGGCTTTGATGGCGGTTTCCACGGCTTCGGCACCGGTGTTCATCGGCAGCGCGCCGTCGAGCGTGGTGAGATCGCAGAGGCGTTCGAGAAAGGCGCCGAGCTTGTCGGAATAGAACGCCCGGGAGACGATGGCGAGCCGCTGCGCCTGCGCGGTGAGTGCCGCGACGAGGCGAGGATGAGCGTGGCCGTGGCTGACGGCAGAGTAGGCGCTCATCATGTCGAGATAGCGGGTGCCCTCGACATCCCAGACCCAGACGCCCTTGGCGTGCGAGAGCACGACGGGGAGCGGGGCATAGTTGTGTGCGCCGTAGCGTTGTTCGCGTTCGATCTCGTTCATGAGCGCGTCCCTCCACGTCAGTAGTCTAGATGGGAAGGGAGGGACACGTAAAGAGGACATCTCCTGAGGGCACGCGGATGAATTTGGCATGCGCGTGCGCTATAATCGCCGATTCCTCGGGCATTTCAGCGCATTCTTGCGATTGCGAATCATCCGCAGCAAAGTGCACTAGTCTCAGGAACCTTCCGGCAGCGACACTCGGTCGCCGCCAACACGCACTGCCCATAGCTCAGTTGGATAGAGCATCGGCCTTCTAAGCCGACGGTCGGGGGTTCGAATCCCTCTGGGCAGGCCAATCAAATCAATGGTTTGCGATAATATTTTTAATTCATCATCTTCGTAGTTTTCCCCGTGTAGGCGTGGTGTAGGTTTTTCGGGGCGTCGCCGATCAATGCGCACCTCGATTCAGGCGATTCGGAATACTTGCATGTCCGATCGTTGTTCGCTTGTAGGTCTGGTGCCCGCTTGATTGCAGATCACCCACATTCCGCCATCGAACGACTTAATTGGAGTGCCACATTGGGATGACTTGTTAGCGCATCGTTCCGGTGATGCTGCGACTACCCGCTGCGCTACGGCTATCGATGAACAGCCCATGAACACGACTGCGCTGTGCCGACGTCTCCCCCAATTTGAGTAGCGCGACGATTTAGAGTCCAATCACGTAGTCAGGAGATTGGGCATGAAGAAGCGATTCACCGAAGAGCAGATTATTGGCTTCCTGCGGGTTTCCGAACGTACTCGAAATGCGTTCGGTGTATATGGACTGGGGAAGCCTCCGAGTGTTGCTGGAGGTGCCTGCAACGTTCTTTCTCTGGCCGGTACTGCTAGCAATTGCGCTGACAGGTGCCATGTACGGCAAGCTGCGGTCACTTTCTTGAACTTGGGCTGCAAGGGGGAGTTACGGCTCCAGGTGCAACGCAATTACGTTGGCCTCGCTGATGCGATGAAATATGAGGGGCATTGGTATTTAGTGCGCGACTGTTGATTCGTGGTGGCATAGCACTGATTGTTGGTGTTGGAGGTTCTGCTTCCACACCACAATGGCATATTCTGAGAGGGAGCTCTCTGCGATCTCAGGTCGGGAGACGGAGTTCGCACTGAGTTTTGTCATGTCTCCCCCCCCCTCTCAAAAGGACATTGCCGCTTCTGCGTGGAGGGGCATTTTTTCCCTTGATCGTTTGAAGGAAGGTTCTCTATGGACGTTCAGCAATTGGTTTCCGAATTCATGACTTCGGAGCTGGGTAAGCAAGCTAGGCAAGCCCTGATTTCGCAGGGTGTTAATGCTGACGATGCCCAAAAGATGTTGGGGCATGCGACTGATGTTGCCCATGCTGGTACCGAGGAACAGAGCTCCAGTTGGATGGGCGATCATGCCGGAAAAAGCTTCTTTGCCGCCTTCGCTGCAGGGCTTGTTCGGGGCGATGGCTTTCTCAAGTCGCTAGAGGGCGGTGGTGCCGGAATGTTGACCGGCCGCGTTGCCCAAGCGCTTGCAAATCGAATGGGGATTGATTCCGCCACTGCGTCGACAGTCGCTGCGGCAGCGACGCCCTATATCGTGTCATTCATGAAAGAGAAGTTCGCCTGATATGGAGTCCGCCTGTGGTTCTCGAAACCCTCAGCATTGAGGGGGAGCATAAGATATTTGGGTGAAAAATGGCTGCCGAGGGCGGCCTTTTTGATATCCGCGTTCCATCGACCTGAAAACCAAACCAGCAAAGGGGGCACAAGTGAATGATGGACAAAGAGGCCGAGCTAGCAGGCAACAACTGTACGCAAGGCCTCATTGTCTCCAGGGACTAGAAAGTCTTGCTGATGCATGACGCGTGCTATGCCGCAGTTCGGAAAGCGGTCCTGGCCGCAAAATCCGTTGGCGGGTGCGTTACACAGGCAGCATTCAACGAAGACACTTGAGTTGCCGTATGTGCAGCTGCGTACCGTCGCGAACACGGGGACGACCCGCCGATTTCAACGGACCGGACGGACACGAAAAAGGGGGGGCGGTCGAAGAGGCGGAAGAGATGAAGTACGTTGGGCCTTTTGTTGTCATCTTCTTTTGTCAGCGCAAGACGCTCCAACCTGTGTTTACTCTCACCCGGTTGTCGCCCCCCGGCCAGTTAAATCCACACTCTGAGCGCCGACATCGGATCAATCGACAGCCTTCCGGCGCTTCAACTCGCGCGTGCGTTCTCACCGCTCCCTTTCGTCTTGTTTGTGTCGCAGCATAAGGCCCCAATCTCCTAGAGCCGTGCTCCCATATTAATATCAGTGCCTATTCAACATCGATGGCGCTGCCGGTCATCAACGGGTGTTGCGATATGTACCACTCTCTAAGATCGCTTGCTGCTACGAAATCAGCACTAGCTCCACGGAGGTCATGGCATTGGACGACGAACTGAACATCGCAAGTAAGTACGGACTCTATTGGGCTGGAGCCAGTGCTGAGGACGAAAATGGCAATGCGCTGGCGGACGGCTTCTACATTTATCAGCCCGAACGATTCTCCAGCACATTCTTTCTTCTCTTCGATAAGTTGCGACAACTCAACGATTATTGCTTCGATCAGCTTCTATCGTCGGAGGGACGGCTGCGCATGCTCACAGCTCAACGAAGTGTCACCGACGGGCGAAGTCGTTGTGCATCGGAACTGGACTGGCTCGATGATGAGATTCCAATGTGGGAAGACAACATCGAAGTGATTGGAAGAGCTACATCGATCGTACTTCTTTGCAGCTTTGTCGAATGGGCACTAAAACTGGTCACAAGGGAACTCTGCGGTGCCATCCCCCGAAAGCGTGACCGATCTATGAGCGACTTCGAGTCTATGCTTCATCATCTTCGGCACAATGCAGGACTCAATCTGAGCGTTGATGAGGCGTCGGTCGGCACTGTTCACGCGTTCCGCGCGATACGGAACTCGTTTGCTCATGGCGACTGGGCGACGTTGGCAGAGCAGTTGGACGCCGTATCTTTGCGCACTTGCTTTGAGGCCGTCGCTCGGATTTTTCAATGTATTGAAGAATCGGCGTGGCAGAGTCCGTGGGGTGAGCTTTCGTCTTGACGTATCCCGGCGAAGCTTGGGGAAGTGACTGTCCTGGGGGCTAACAGACCCGCGACAACTGAAACGGAAAGCACCGATAACGCGAGTGTTGCCGATGCGTGGGATCTAGGCCCACAATTTCTAGTACTGCAACGAGTCCGGATTTGTGGATCAGTCCCATGCCTTCGTTGGGACTGGGAATTGAACTTGTTACTTGACCATGGAGATTCGATTTGTCTATAGAGCGTGATGTTGACTTTGTGTCGCTTCTTGAGTTGATCGAAGCTACGGCTAGGCCGATCGTCGTGGCTGATGAGGAGGTCGATGCGTATTTGCCCGCTCATACGTCGGACGACGAGACGATATTGCTGATGAGTAGATCCCCGCTCAGGCAGCTATTCAAAGAATCTCGCGCGGCGGTCAAGCTGTTGAAGTATTTGTCAAATTCCGATGCTTCAGATTTGCCGAAGTGGTTTGACAGATCGGCAATAAACATCCCTATTCAAGATGAAGCGGCTCGCAACAACGGGCTGTCAGAGCTCAAAGTTCGAGCGAGATGGGAGTGGGACCATAAAACGGCTGCAATCCAACCAACTTTCTCATCGCAGCGATGGGGAGGGGGGACATCCCCGACTGTCGCCGGGACGGGATTGTGCCATCCGGGCCAAGGGCTTCCTCGAGTTCGGTTGATCGGGTTTGATAGACCTGAACTCGTGCGCTTCTTGTGCAAGTTCGGCATCCCTCGCGTTTGGCGTGACGATGTATCGAATGAGAAGGACACGTCGATCTCTAGCTGTAAGGCGGCCGAGACTGAACGATTGGTCGGCGAGCAGGCCGACGAGTTTCCCGGTGGGCTGGTTGGGGAACGTGGTCCGACGCCCGTTGGCCGTCCACACCTTTGGTTCTCTGGCCATCTGGGCCCTGCGTTAAATTCCGCATACACAAAATCTGACGTCCCGCACGATGCGAATGCGATGTGGAGTGCTCTAGTCGCGTTGGCGAAAATGGAAAACCCCCCTCATCACTTGACAGGCTATGCGGAAAACGAAGTCAAGTATTGCGACATCAGCGGCGAGATCTCGTGTTTAAGTCGTGAGATGCTGGGAAAGCGCTATCGCTACGCGTTGCGGAAGCTGGAAACGACCAAAAAAGACCAAAAGTGACCAAAATTCACCAGTAATTTCTCAGTTTGGATCGACCCTAATAACCTTCGCTCCATGTCGTTGCCGTGAAATCAATTCTGATACACGGCGACGACGTCACGCAACGCGAAACCGTGCTCAGTTTCGCTGCAAAATTGGAGCAAAGTGATGTCTCTCACACCCCAATCGACCTCGGTTGGTCGTTTTCTCACAACCAACGAGCTCGCTTCGGCAATTTCGTTGCGTCCGCAGTCAATCCGCAAACGCTATTCCCAGACCGGCAGCTATCACGGTGTGGTTCCCCTAAAGCTTGAGGCTTGCCGGCGCTTGCTTTGGCCCGCTAACGCTGTAGAGCAACTGGCAAAAAGGGGGCGCGATGTCGTTTGAGCTCCGCCCGAGGGTAGGCGCGTTCGAGTTTTTCGGCTGCATGGACGATTCAAGCCAACTGCCGGGAGTCAAGCCCGCTGGAAGTGCCGAAGGTGTCTCTTCCCCCGCGGAGGTGCGGTTCGAGGAGGTCAGAACATGGATTCGGTAAGCATCCCTGTCCCCGAAACGTCCTGGTTGGCGATGCGCCGTCGCTCCAGATACTGGATGTGCATGGGGTGGGAGGTTTGGGGCGGCCTCCTTCTGGCGGGACTTGCCACTGGTACGTCGCTAGCGATTGCGATTTACGCGAATTGGTCCTCCACGGACAGGCTGCCGGAGCAACTCATGCGTGCTGCACTTGTCAGTGTTTGTGTCCTAAGTGTGCACTTGCTACCGGTCAGGTTCCACTGTCTTGCTGGTCGCCCTCGTTTTGCAGCCGTCGCCGTTTGGCTGATCGCGCTACTTCCCGTTCTTTACGGACAGATCTCATTCTTCTTGATGACGCAGAGTCACGCTGCCGACGCTCGAGCGCGACTTGTAGTCGCCGTACGTCCTCTCGTTGAGTCGCGCGACCACGGTGCTCGATCACGGGTCGACATCGCGAAGGACATCATGTCGGTAGACGTAGCGCTGCCAAAGTTTTCACAAGACCGTTGTTACATAGGGTGCGACAGCATGAAGGTGCGCCGGGAGCGTTTAATTGCCAAGAGGTCCTTTCTCCTTGTGGAGTTAGACGAGGCGAAACGTCGCGAATCGCGAGAGGATGCGCATGACGCGCAGCTGTCGCACACGGAGTCGCAGCGTGCGGCAGCACGATCTGACCCTGTCGCGAGTGTAGTCGCGTCTTGGGTCGGGACGACGGAGCGTCGCGTGGAGTTTCTTGTTGGACTCATGCTGGCCGTGGTTCTTGAGGCGACTGCCATAGTCGGTTGGACGGTCGTGGCACAGGACGTACGTGGTCGGCCGAGGCTGACATTGGTGTCACAGTCTGAGACAGTGAAGCGTGACGGGGCGACAGATGGTGATGTTGCTGGCGACAAGGGATATGAATCGCCAAGACGTGGGACCGAGTCAGAAGATGAATCGAGGCTTGGTCTCATTCACTCTGCGGTCAAGGACGGCCTGATTGAGCCCACACAAAGCAAGATTCGAGCGTACCTGGGCTGCGGTCAACGGAGGGCAGGAGAATTGAATCGGATGTATCACGAACGTTTCGGTGCTAAAAAATCTGAGAGGGAGTGATTGTGGATTTTTCCCAAAATCGACGCTGGAACCTGGGCTATGTACCTCCGGCGCCAGACATGCCGTGTCCAGTGAACGAGCTTCCGGGTATTGTTCGTGAAGCCGTCCAGGAGACGACGTCAACCATCGATATTCCGCTTGAGGTTGTCGTTCAAGCGGCAATCGGTGCCATTTCCGTAGCGGTTCACGACCGCGTAAACATCTTGGTACCTAACTTCGAACCAGCACCGGTTGGCGTTTTTCTTCTTACGATAAGCGACTCAAGTGGCGGAAAGTCTCTAGCGCAACAGCGGTATTTTAGGGCGATCGAGGCGGCACAGACGGTTCGTGAACAAACGTTCAACGAAGAGATGGTGGAGTTTGATGCGAGGTCGGCGATTTGGCGAGACGAGGGTGCTCGACTCTCCAAGCTGTCATACCGGGTTGCGCCAAGTTCGGACGCGGCAAATCGCGTCTCTGAAATGCGACTTGAGCACGCCAAGGCAATGCCAAAGAGGCCGGTTCGCTATGACTTGATGCAGTTTGACGGCAGTTCTGAGCAGTTGCGGAACGCGCTCGCCGATCAGTCGAGTGCATCCATCATTTCGGTAGAGGGAGGGCAAACTCTGAGCGGTCCAATTTATCGCGAACCCGCTGCACTGTCCGGGTACTGGAGCGGTGAGGCGAGGCGTATTGGTCTTGTCGGCGGCGATAAATCTGTAGTCGGCCCACGATTGACGACGTCGATATTAGTCCAAGGGGGGCGATTCGACGATTACATGAAGATCCGAGGTGCTGCTGCTTTTGATACTGGCTTGCTAGCGCGAACTTTACCTGCTTTCGTGGAAAGTCGTCCGGGACACATGCGTCGCACCTTGACTCACGTGGCGAACGAGCCATATCTTGCGCGTTTCAACGCACGCATTGCTGAGATCCTCGCGTCGCCGGTCCCTGCGGTGAGTGATCGCAAGACGTTAGACATAACCGATGAGGCGGCGGATATTTGGGCTCGGTACAAGGACCAAGTTAGCGACTACGTTAGCGCTTGTGGGTTCTCCGAGGAGGTCGCGTCGTTTTTCAGAAAAATCGGACAACATGCGACTCGATTGGCGGCGTTGTTCCACTATTTTTCGGGGGAGAGTGGCGCTATATCGGCGAAAACGATGCGGAGCGCCATCACATTCTGTGATTGGTACGGGCAGTCGTTTGTGCGAATTTTTGAGAAGTACGCGCCCTCCGCTGCGAAGCTCGATGAGCAGCGCGCGCACCGATTGCTGCGTTGGTTACGCGAAGCGGTCAAGAATGGCGTTGCCTACGGTCGGCTCCCCGTCGGTTCCTACTCTGAGCGAGATCTCAGAAACCATTCGAGTGTGCGGGGTGAGGACGTCATATTCGCAATTGAGAAGCTGGCTTCGCGCGGCAATATTCAGAAGACGGTCGGCCCGAGGGGAGGGCTGATTGTCCGCTGCCCAGATTCGTGGGAGCGGCCAATGTCTCCGCCCGGCCAGCGTGTCAAGTCGATATTCGACTCGGATGCGCGGCCAACAGTATTCGTTGGTGGGGGGAGGCGATCATCGCAAACGGAGGAGCGATTTAGGTCTTTCGCTCACGAGGATACGGCGCGTGGTCGGGGCTGTGCGTGATACATGGTGTAAAGCTACGCTGCTACCGTAGCATTTGTAGCAGCGTTTTTTTGGGGGAGGCGGCTTCCCTTGACAACGGCCCAAGGTGTCTCAGATTGTCCGGCACTGCGTGCAGTCCTTTGTTCGCTCAGTTGCCTCGACCATTTCCGTTCCGGCATGCGACTCAACCTTGGCGTTCCGAATGGCTGTGATGCGTGCGTAAGTTCTGCAAGCGCGCCTCCGAGGAATTGCAAGGTTTTAACGCTTAGCAAGCGCGCCATTCCCTCGGCCCATCGAAGCCTTGCGTCGGTGCGACTTTTGCTTCTTTATGGAATAGGTATAGGTAGGAGAGGTAGGCCGTAGTTGGTACTCATCAGAACGCGTTGCAGACGCGTCCCCGCATAGGACGACATACCCAATTGTCGATGCTTGGACTAGTCAGCAAATCCCGCCAAGTCTCCATCGGAAGGCGGTGTCCACGCGCACGATGGACGCACAGTGGGGCTCCGCTCGGATTTCACTGCCTTGGTAAGTTAAGTCATTCGGCCATGAAATGACGACGAATTGGACGACGAGGGGCTAAATGGACGCGCAGAATGAACTGATAGATGTGCTGGAAATATGCCAGCACATGCATCAGCGTTCTATGTATGAGGATCTTGAGATTGACGGAGAAGTTCGTGCAACTCTGCGGGATGCCAGGACCCCAAGATATCTCTTCCACATCGAGGAGTTTGTGGCAGATCTATTGAGATCCGACGAGTTGGCATTCACCGAGACCGAAGCGAACGAATTGGGTTGCGTGAGAGAAGGAAGACTTGCCAAGCGTTATTACGGAAAGGTGAGTGGTTGGATCTGTCTATATCAGGAGGGGACCCACTATGCTCCCAAAGTCAGTGCCTTTTACGAAGCCTGCCGTGACCTTGACCTGATGTCCGGCTGGGATGGCTTTCGACCTCCACGCAGTCGGCTTCGCGAGGACGGCACCAGATCTATGGATCTGTTCAACGCATTGATTGGATTGATACGCAAGCGCTGTGGTTCGCGTCGCTTCAAAGAAGCGGAGCGGTTGAGTCGGTTGAACGCGAAACGGAACGTGAAGCGCCTGATGGAGTTGGAAGCGAGAATGTTCTCAGAGGGAGGTGACCAAGGGGAAGGGCGTTCGCGCTGGTTGATCCTTTGGTTGACCTTGGGCTATGAGAGGCGTTATCGAAGTTCAGTTACGCCCGAACTTATATCCGAACACCGGAACAAGCTTCTGTCGGCTCGACGCACGACGAAACCGATGACCGGCGTCAAGAACTACGTGTGGACGATCGAAGCGGGGGCCGACGTCGGAATGCATATGCACGTTCTATTTTTTTACGCATCGGATCGAAACCACGATGAGTACTATGCGCGCCAGATCGGTGAGTATTGGGTGGAGAAGGTGACGGACGGTGTCGGCGACTATTGGAATGGCAATACGCCAGAGCGCAAGCGTCACTACCAAACGAGCGGATTTGGCATTGGAGTTGGGCAGATCAATTCGGTAGATGTCGAGAAGCGGGTGGCGCTGCGAAAGGTGCTTGAGTATATGGCGAAGGCAGATCAATATCTTCGAACGAAGGGGCTTCGGCGTATGCGAACGATCGGATGGGGTAAGGTCCCCAAGAAGATCAAAGCAGGGCGTAGGCGGGGCCGCGATAAGTGATCGGCATGGCTGGGCCGATGGATGTCCTCACTGAACCACGCGCTAGCGATTCTATATAGGCGTACTGACGGAGTAGGTGCGGGCGTGCGGAAGTCGATTCATAATCGGTTTACGCGCACCTAGCGCCAACCAAATACGCGAGAGGCCTCATTCACGTCCCTGACGCTCACTTCTTCAGAGCGAGTTGGCGTCGATACAGGCGTAACGATAGATCGGACTGGTCGCAGGCCGAGCGCACTCAGCTCTTCAATCCTCTGCAACAGTCTGGAGCTCAATGGCAACCTTGGAAAAGCCCCTCCAAACTGGTCGTCAGTCGAGCGACTCTGCGTCATTCGCCGAAATGTCCACTCCGCGAGAGTCCGAACCAGAGGATTTGGGTCTATGGCCACGTTAGGCGCAACCGGTCTGGGCAATGACTTCTTCTTGAGCGAGGGGAAATTGTTGGGGCGCTGATGGTCTGTGCGGCCGTTCGTTAGCTCACCCACTGGCGGTACAAGCGGGCAAATATCAAGAGTCAGGCTTGAACACCCTCCAGGATGTGAGTGCTTTCTGCGGAAAGTCTTGGATCTCGTCGTGGTGATGCGGCTGAGCGAACGCGCGATGATAACCTGCATGCTCCTCATGCGAAGCATTTCCTCCTCGAGTTGAGAAGAGGTGATCACGTCAGTTGAGGATATGGGTCTTCGCCGCTTCCCCAAGAAGCGGTTTTTTTTCGTCCCCAGATGAACTTCAATTGCACATTCTGCGAGACGTCAGTATGCCGAATCCAATCCGCATCGGGGATGCCCTTGAACATGGTGGTCAAGTTATCGGCTGCTCGCCAACATTCCTGTTTCTCGGCCTCGGTGTCGGTCGCCAGGGTGATCCTGCAATCTGTGAACTGCATGGAAAAACGAATATTGCCGAAGGCGCCGCGTCGTTCAGGGATCGGGGCGTTCCGATCGCATTACATATGCATCGTTGCCTCTGTGGGTGCCGGCTTGTTTCCTCGTTGGCGGCTTCGCAAGGAGTTTGATCCGAGAGATAGCTCTGGGAGCCTGATTTGTTATGTCAGGAATAGGGCTCGGCATGAAGTCTAATCCGTATGTGCGTTGGTACGCGTGAGCTATCCGACTATGCAGAACTCCCGGCACGTGTTGTGAGCCACATGAGGTCCTTGTTTTAACGGAGGGGAAGTTGAAGAAAGCACTGTTTGCGATATTGGTGTGTGTCGGTTTGACGCAGGTACCTACTGCTGAAGCTGCAAATTATGTTTTCCGGTTTGGGGATAGGTATCAGGAGCTTTCGCGGGATCCGGTCGGGGAAGGGCCTGGGTTGACCTTTGATGCGGCGCGAAGCAGTAATACGGCGCTTGCTGTCGGACCCGGTATCTCTATCGGGTTGAAGGTCGCAGGGGTATCTCTGGGGGTCGGCGCAAAAGCCTTGTATGTCAGTTCCTCAAGCGGTAACGGAGGCCTCGCAACGCCGTTCGGATTGACTGCAAGCGTGGGGCTTGCGAGTCACTTGGCCCTGTCGGGGCGCGCGTATTACACACCTGGAACCGCCTTCAATAGCCGATTGGGCGGCTATTCGCAATTCGCCGCCGGGCTTCAGTGGAGCCTTAAGCCCGTCGTGGTTGAGGCGGGGTGGCGATATGAGTCTCTCGGTGGGCGGCGCGGAGCACCGGATAGTCGACTGATCAATGGGGCTTACGCCGGGGTGGGTCTTTCGTTCTAGGGGGGGGGGGAGCGGCGCGGTCGTGTACCACGCATCGACCCAAGACTCGGCACGCGCGCCATAGTAGTGTTGAAGTGTTGGGGGAGGGCAATCGCGTGACCGCAAGTTGGCGGAGCATTTTATGTCGAGACTAAGGTCCGACAAATATGCGAATAGTCCCGGGGTTTGGGCCCACCTTCCCCATTCCGGAATCGCACACGTCGTGACCACACGTGGCTCTGAATGAAACATCTCTCGCTCCGCCAGCTACCTTTGTCCACCACATCCCGCGGTCGAACGTGTACGTGAATGATGGGGTGACAAATTTATCCGGACTGTTGAAGCTACCTATCCAGTTGATGCTCTTAGTGGCTGACCGGCAATCGCCGAATGGGCTGTCGCTTGACCGGAGCTCCATTCGCTGCGACGTTGCTCCCGCACGGATTTCGATGACCGTTGGGCCGTGGTCGATCATGCACGCATCCGCGACGTAGTTTAGCGTGAGGTCTTCGCTCGAAAGATTGCTGATGATCATCGAAAACGATTGTTCCGCATGAGCGGTTCGTGCGAGACACAGGGTGATGGCGGCGACAGCTAGCACATACCGATAGGTTTGATGCAAGTATGGTCTCCTAGGCAGTGTCAGTCTGATGGGGGGGGGGCGAGCATCCCGTGAGCCGAGGTATTCGGCGCTTGAAAGCATGCGGCATTCGAGTTCGTATGCCGCTTTGATTTTTGGATGCCGGCGTTTGGATTTCGTGTTCGCCGTGATTGCAGCGCATTGTCCTGAATCTTTGTGGGCATATTGCGGCGCGCAGGGGGAGCGAAGTGCTCTTTTCAAAAATCAGTTTTTTGATTGAATGCGCGTGGTTTTCGAGGTCGCGATACGAGCACTCCAGCTTTTGAAGGCGAGTTCGCGATAGTCTGGCACTGCTATCGCTGATTGCACCCACTGAGTTCGGTCAGTGCATAGCGAGTCATATCTCCTCTTTGGTTGTGCTTTTGCCGCTTCCGTGCGAAGCGGCACTTTTTTGAGTGTCGCTCTTCCCGGCGCTAGCACCTAAAACCATTGCTTCACCGAGTGAAGAGCGAGTCGACGACGGGCGCAATAGGAGATTGTCGGCGTGGTTGACCGGTTGCCTGTCGGATGCTGATATCGGACGGAGGTGATCGATCATGTCTCGTGCAATATCTATTGTGATGTTGTTCGTATTTGCAGTTGTGACCTTGGCTTTTAATTGGGCGATCGTTCTTGATGCATATGGAGGAGGGCAGCCGCGAGAGGACTTGGTTCGAGGCTGGGATAGCCCGCTAGCCGTCGTCATAGCTGTTGATGTTCTTGTGATGTTGATTGTCCTCTCGTTCCTCTGGGTGCGTGGTCCTACGCTGCAACGGCGGACCTGAGTCGCGTGAACGTGGGGATTCCCTGTCTCCAAGGGAAGTCTGCTTTTTGGTGGGCGAAAGGATGGATGGCGGATTTGCCGATCATAATTCGCTTAGGCGCAGAACATTGTGCCGTGTTTGACCCCTTCTGCCGCCCCCCAATTGGCAGAAGGGCGGGCCGCTTCCACAAGAAGCGGCCTTTTTCTTTGTGTGGCGGCTCCGAGAATCCAGGGCGCGCCGGTTCGCTTCGTTCCGAAATGTGAATGTATATGAGGTGCCGACTTTTCGCGACTGCGTGGGTGCATGGGAGCGTGCAAAAGAATGAAATCCGGAAAACAGCGAATCTCGAGAAATCTCTTCAGGCAGAACCGCTGGTACGAAATTGGCGCATCGTGCACGCCCATCTTTCGCTGGGTGGTTGTCGCACTTGTCGTGTCGATCTTGGTGGTGGGCATATATGCGGGAGCGCGCTGGCAGGGCAGATTACCTGGTCATCGGCTGGGCGGCGGGCGTATCGCCGCACTTCAATGTGCCTCGCCGGATGTGGGCAATTCCGCGAGGCTAGGCGTATGTCGCAAGGTAGGGGCCGGCAGTGAGAAATGCGAGCGGGCCTTAGGCGGGAGCGGCTGATGAGGTGGGAGGGCTGTGAGCATCTAGATGCTGAATCGCTGTCAGCCAAACGAGGTCTGTGTAGGGGGGGACTCAGCCCCCGCTGGCGATCCATCATCAACGTGTCGATCCCAACTTGCCTTGTTCGTGATCCGGTGAAGGCAATGGAGGGAAGGGCAACCGAAGGTGACTAGGTTTACCCCAACGCCAAGATCCGTAGTCGGGCCACTATGAAATATCTACGCAATGCTAGCGTCCGTGACGAGAAATGCATCGGTAGAGCGATGTGAGTAGAGGTGCCGTCGCGAATTGACGATATTCGACCATTTACCCACCATACTTCGTCGTTTTCGGAGCAAAGGTGCGGTGGTTCAATTTTCCATCCATGGAAAACATCATTTTTCATCGGCACTCCGAAGAACGTGCTTCCTACGGGCACTTTGCATTGCTGTATAGCAGACTTGCCAGTGGCATCTATGTGGATATCCGCCGTCTTGATGTGAATTGACTTGGGGGCGTGTGTGATCACGGATTCCAACATAGTCAGATCTGCCATTTTGTGAGCCCCGAAACTGTCGCGAAAAGAATGCCTCTTCGCAGCGCTGGCGCGCATCTCTAAGTCCTCGCTTGGGAAGAGGGCAAGGATTTTGGCAATCCGTGGGGGGGGGGCGGTCTCTCTGACGTTGTTGCATCGTCAGCGAGACGCCGCAACCTGTGATGCACGCCTTTATCCGTCGGGTGGTCGCTCGGAAACCATATGTTCGCGATCCAATGACTCAATACCGACGTTGGGGGCCTGGGCCGAACCGTCCACGCCCCCGGTCGTAGCGATCATCGTGCCATCTGGGGTCGGGGCCGTGATGGCGATTCCACTCCTCTCGGTCCCAGTAGCGGCGCCCGTCCCAATATCGGTCGCCATGCCAACCGATGGAAATCGAGAGGGTCGGTGCGACGTATGGCGCTGGTACGGGTTGGTAGATCACCGGCGGGGGCGCATAACTAGGAACCGGTGCCACATAAACCGGCGGTGGCTGGTATATCACTGCAGGGGGGGCGTATGCCGGCAAGGGAACCCCGATCGCTATTCCAACGTCAGTGTGAGCCATAGCCGCGTAGCTCACGAATGACATCGCGAGGGCCCCGACAAGGTGTTTCAGTCTCGAGTTAATCATCGTTTCGCATCCAAAAGCGTTTGTACGAAGTGCCTGGGTAGAGTCTGCGGCGCCAGTGCACGGCCGCCTTGCATGCGCTGTTGCATGCCTTCACATTCTAGTAATTGGTAAGTTCAATCCATTCGTCGACTGCAAACTCATAGTCGGAGACAAGCTCGTGTAGGGCTGGCATCTCCTTTTGAATCGTCTGGTGGCTATAGACGAAAGCCGCCAGAAGAATGCCAACAATCAAAGCGATCGGTACCCTAAGTCTCGTCGTGGCAGCGAGAAAATGGCGCTTAGAAATTCTCAAGGCGAGTAGTGGTGCGCATGAAATTTTGGCCTGCACCATTTCCGTCTGGGGATGCGATGTGATCGGCGCTTGATGCGCAAAAAAAGCAAGCTATTGGCGTCCTGGCATTTCTCTGGCTGCGTATTCCACTATGTCCTGACGAATGCAGTGAGTCGAATCCCGCATGTTTGCTTCGCGTGCCGGTCCACTTGCGTAGGGTAGCCGTGGATTCGGTTTGCTGGACCACTGTTGCTTCGCTGTGTGTACGCATGAGCGCCATTTCAACCGCAGATGCGTTGATTTCAAAACTATTGAGCGGGAGAGATTCGGGCTCGCCAGTCCAAGAGGAGACCGGATAGCGTTCTTGTTGAGTCGAGGGAGGTTCAGTTTGACTCTCCTCGAAACCGAACACGACCATATTCAAGGGGGGGCGGCACTTTCGTGCGAACTGTTGAAAATCCGGAAATTGAGGCTTCCCTTATGTCTGACGGTCTGAATGATTGATATATATCCTCAGGAAGCGAATCCGTGTGATGTCAGGGGATTTGAGCGCGCTATGCGGGGAGGGCATATGTTGCAAACATTGGTCGGTGTATCAACTGCAGTCTCGCTCTGGCGGAAGATCGGCGATTGCCTGCATAGGCGAGCATCGGCGCTTGTTCTCGTTCGAATGCTGAGATCGCCGAGCAATAGCTTTCCTTTAGGGTGGCCCTACGGGAACGTTAGCGCTTGGCGAGTCGCCGAATTGTGTATTGATACGACGTGCCGATTGCGTCCCGACATACTCGCAAGTGCCAATGAGAGCCGATCTCATCCGATATTGCTTGCTGCGGCGGCGATCGCTACGGGACTCACTATGATTGCTTCGCCTTGCGAGGACGATTTGCGACGTCTCGTGGCCGTCACACTCATTCGGTTTGAGGATCCGATCGCAGTCCTGAAGGTAACCTCAAAACTGAATAATGTTGACCGCTGGCTGATGGAATATATCGAAGCTGTAATGGCTGGGGGTGTTTACGACGTAGTTTCCGTTGACGTTTGAGGAGGATCGGGCACGGGGGATTGACGGTGTGTAATTGACCAATAAATTGACGTGAGGAGACAGAATGTTCGAGAAGAGAAATGTGTTGGGATCGTCGCTGCACACGATGCGCGAAGGGCTGGCGCAATCGTCGCCTTGTGCGCGAAATGTGATTACGGGAGCGCTTGCCGCAGTGGCCATGGGAATTTCAATTTCCGCAATGGCGAGTGCTCCGGTGGACAATGCAGAGCTAAATCCGACCAGTTGGATGCAGGGCTCGCCGCCTAGCCCGGATGCATCGATTACGCTCGATAACGGTGGGTTCGTCTACCCCAAGAATCGTTGGAGTTTCTCAAACATGCGCCGGCTGATGCCGTCTGCCAACGTGTGGCGAGGAGACGGCCAACCGTCCCCCCTCGTTCGCTCGCAACACATCAGCTCACCCATTGGAGATGTCACTTTTGCCGACTTGAATGGCGTTCGTCACAAGTTCTCTGATCTGATGCAAGTGACTGATGCCGATGGCATCATCGTGCTACACAAGGGGAAAGTTGTGTACGAGGAATATGCCGGCGTGTTGAAAAGCGAAATGCCACACGCCGTCATGTCCGTGACGAAATCCATCGTCGGCACGATAGCTGCGATGCTGGTCGAGGATGGGCGTCTCGATGCAGACGCTCAAGTCACCCAGTACGTTCCTGAGTTGGCTGGTAGTGCTTTCGATGGTGCGACGGTTCGACAGGTCATGGACATGACGATCGGCGTTCAGTATTCGGAGCAGTACAGCGATCCGTCTGCCCAAATCTGGGCCTATTTTCGAGCTGCTGGTGTTATCAAACGCCCGGACGGCTATGTTGGCCCAACGAACCTGTACGACTTCCTCAAGACCCTGAAACGCAATGGCGAGCACGGTGCGGCATTTGCGTACAAGACGCCCGACGCTGAAGTCCTGGGTTGGATAATCAAGCGCTCAACCGGCCGTCCGTTGTCGGAGTTGGTCTCAGCAATGATTTGGCAGCCAATGGGGGCGCAGGACGACGCCTACTTTGATGTCGATAGTCAAGGGACCGAATGTGCTGGGGGAGGCTTCAACGCAACGTTACGTGATCTCGCGCGGTTCGGGGAGGTGATGCGCAACGAGGGGCGCTACAACGGCCGCCAAATTGTGCCCGCACGTGTGGTCGCTGAAATCCGTGGTGGCGGGGATCGCGGGAAATTTGCGATGGCCGGCTTCAAGACACTGCCGGGGTGGAGTTATAAGGACATGTGGTGGGTTTCTGGCGATGATCATGGTGCATACGAGGCTCGAGGGATATTTGGGCAGGCCATCTATGTGGATCCCGAGGCTGAAATGACGATAGTGCGTCTCGCATCGACCAAGTTGCCGGCGAATGGCGCCAATGACTGGATCACTTTGCCGGCTTTTCGAGCGGTAGGTGAGTTCCTAATGGCGGCAAAGTCGGAATAACTGCAGTTGTGGTCCGATGGCGGTGGCCCCCTCGCGGGCCACCGCACATTCTTTGGGAAAGGGTTTTATGCCGCTTGTCGTGTGGCGGCGAGCGTGATCTCCCGAACGCACACGTGCTGGGGTTGTGCGTATGCGTATGCAATGACATTGGCGACATCGTCCGCGCTCAGGACGATACCTCCCATCTCTCTCTTCCAATTGGCGTAGTCTGACTTGATTGCCTCATTGGTTGTGTGGCTAAGCAACTCGGTTTCGACTGCGCCGGGTTCGACTGTGACGACGCGAACGTTGTGTTGCGAGAGCTCCTCACGAAGATTCTCGGACATTCCCGTCACGGCAAATTTGGTACCTACATACACTGCGTGATTCGGGAAGCTCTTCCGACCGGCGATTGAACTGACGTTGATTATAGTGCCGCGCTGACGGGTGATCATTCCCTGCGTTACGGCGTGAACGCCATTCAGTACGCCGCGAACATTAACGTCAATCATGCGATCCCATTCTTCGGGCGCCTGGTTCGCGACGTCGCCAAGTAACATAACTCCAGCGTTGTTCACGAGGCAGTCGACAGGTCCAAAGCGCGCTTCGGCTTGTGTGACTGCATTCATGTAGGCCTGTCGATCTGTCACGTCGACGCTTACGATCATTGTTTGTGGCCCGGCTAACGTGCACATCGGTTCCGTGCGACGGGCCATGAGCAGAAGAGGGTGCCCCATGGCGGAGAACTTGGCGGCGGTGGCGAGTCCAATGCCAGAGCTCGCTCCGGTAATTGCAATAAGGGGAAGCAAGGTTGTCGTCATGCTGAGCGGTTCCTTGTTGGAGATCATTTCGGTACGAAGCGTGCCGAAGTCTATTGAATCCACCTCCCGTTGAGAAATGGAGAATTCTTGTAGTATGCATAATTCAAATTTATGGATTGTTTATGGAGTATCGGCACCTCCGTGCATTTATCGCAGTTTTTGAGGAGCGCAATATCACGGCTGCAGCGCATCGCATGCATCTGACGCAGCCGGCGATATCCAACTGCATCAAGCAGTTGGAGCAAACGCTCGGCGTGTCGCTGTTTTCGCGAGAGGCGCGTGGCGTAGGCGTGACAACTGACGGGCGTAGCCTGTATCCGCAAGCGAAGAGGATGGTTGCCGACATCGAGCGCCTGCGCATACGCTTTCATTCCGGCCGTGCAGCGACGGTGCTTGAGATGGGGGTTGGGAGCGACGTCTCGGGCGGCATGTTGAGTTCATTTGTCCAGCGCGTTGAGCGGCATCTCCTGTCCGTATCGCTTCACGTGCGCGAAGGATGCGAAGGGGAAATCCGACTCGAAAGTGAGGAGCGGCGCTGTGAAGGAGAGTTGTTCACTTCCTTGTGGGTCGAGCCTTATGTTCTCGCCTACGCGCTTGGCTTGGACTTTGGGGGCTCGGGCGAGAGCTTCATCCGTTCTCGCTGGGTGACTTGCCCATCACACCCGACGCATCAGCAGTTGCTCCCCTTTTACGGCGAGGCTGGTGAAAATGCTGTCGCGCAGGCAACATCGTTGCGGCGCACCCTGGACTTGGTCGCGGCCGGGGCGGGAGTCGCAATTGTTCCTCGTTCGCTGGTGATGGAGAGGCGGGGCGTCGGCGCAAAATTAATACCTAGCATGGCAATTTCTCGGCGTGTAGGACTCTGCATTGGGGCCCAAGCGCTTCGTAATCCACATATCTCGAGACTTTATGAGACTGTCGTCGAGTGAGCCCCAGTGGGTGGGCTCTATGTGAGATTTCCCGCAATCTAGGTCGAGGCGCCAAATGGCGGGCTTATGTTGCAGATACTATCCGTCGTTGTTGTTGGTGTGTCCGCATGTTCCTCTGGAACCTTAATAGAAGTCGCCAAATTTTGGTGACTTCTTTTTTTTGAGGCGTGCTGCTACGGATCAAACATCTTTGCTTGTTTGTGAAATATGGCAGTTGGGAAATGAGCGTCAAATCAGGGCGAACGAGCAGTGCGGAATAGCTCAGTGCCGGCTGACGAACTGGTTGGGCGCTGAGGTAGGCGAATCCTATATCTACGGAGGAATCATGCTTCGACGTATGCTGGCAGAGAGCTTTGGGACGTTTTGGCTGGTCTTTGGTGGTTGCGGAAGTGCCGTATTGGCGGCGGCATTTCCTTCGCTTGGAATTGGATTTTCTGGAGTGGCGCTTGCGTTTGGCTTGACCGTACTGACGATGGCGTATGCCGTTGGGCATCTCTCCGGAGGGCATTTCAATCCCGCGGTTACGGTCGGTCAATGGGCGGGAGGGCTGTTTCCGGTGAAGGATATTCTTCCCTATGTGATCGCGCAGGTGGCAGGTGGGGCTGTTGCCGGCGGTGTGTTGTACCTGATCGCCAGCGGTGTGCCCGGGTTTGACGCATCGGCATCGGGGTTCGCCTCCAACGGGTATGGTGATCACTCCCCAGGCGGTTACGCTCTGAGTGCCTGTGTTGCCATTGAGTTTGTACTGACAGCATTTTTCGTAGTCATCATCAATGGGGTCGTTTCCCGTAAGTCACTCGCGTCCTTCGCTCCTATTCCGATTGGGTTGGCGCTAACGTTGATTCACTTGGTATCGATTCCTGTGACAAATACGTCAGTGAATCCCGCTCGCAGTACTGGGGTGGCCATATTCCAAGGTGGGTGGGCCGTCGATCAGCTTTGGATGTTCTGGTTGGTCCCCATTGTGGGGGGGGGAATTGGTGGCCTCATGTCGCGCGTGTTGCGCGCTACTGAGTAGCGCCCGGATTAGAGAGCGGACCTCGCGAATTGCGTGGTCCGCGTAGGGGAAGGTGCGGTGGTTTGGCGAAGTCTGTTTTTGTGTTTCCTACTGTATTGCTCGGGCGCCGGTGCTCAGGAGGTTAACCTGCAAGGTGGCCTCATGCACCTTGAGCGCGATGATCTCGAGCATAGCTACGCGTGGAGCTTCGGCTATAGGCAGCCAATTTCGCCACTCATTTCTACGTCGTTTTCCTGGCATAACGAAGGGCACATTACGGACCACCATCGGGATGGATTCGGTGTGCAGCTTTGGGCCGGCAAGACAGGCATCTTTGGTGGGCTCGATGCGGGTGTCGGGTTTGGTCCGTACCGCTACTTTGATACCGTCGCAGTTGGTTCAAATCGTGCCTATCGCAACCGCCATGGTGTCGGATTGATCTACAGCGCATACGTCGGATGGCCGTTCGCGAGGCGTTGGTCGGCAACCTTCCAGGGGGATTGGGTTCGTGCCAGTGAGGGTGTGAGAACGAACGCTTACACAATCGGACTTACGTATCGTTTTGCTGCGCTTCATCGAGACATGCGAGAACCTTCTCAGCGGCCGTCGATAGGTAGCAACACGCTATCGCTGCTCGGTGGCTTGTCGGTTGTAAATAGCCTTACGTCACAAAATGCAGGTGCTTATGCGATCGAGTTTCGCAGGAGCATGACTAGTTCTATGGACGGGACGTTGTCCCTACTACGTGAGGGGCGCAGTGACATCGGAGAGCGTCGCGGGGTAGCCGCACAGGTCTGGCTCCGAAAGGGGCTTGCGAATGATCGGTTGGCGTTGGGCCTAGGAATAGGGCCGTACGTGGCGTGGAAAAGATATCAGCCGAATCCAGAGGCATCCGGTCGGCAAAGTACAATCGCTGGCCTCTTGACGATGGCGGCTGATCTAAAGCCGTCTGAGCGTGTGTCCTTGAGTGCGTCATGGTCTAGAGTTGTGTCTCGAGCCGGGCGTGATAGTGACATCTTTCTGGCGGGTGTCGGGTTTCAGTTTTGACCTCGGGCATGAGTGAATTTATTCCCGGTGCGCATGCCGAAGGAGGCGTTGCGCCCTATGTTTCTGCGCTGAGTATCTGGTGCAAATGTGCACTTAACGATGCGCGCCAAGCGCAACAAGCGCGGACGGCGCCAGTCGTTGACGTAGAAGACTGGCTGATCGCGATGCTTAGGAAGCCCGGTGGGGCGGTGGGGGCCATTCTGAGGCAACTCGATGTTGACGCAAGTAAGCTGGAGCGGCATCTATGTGAGGCTGCTGCGCTCAACGTGAGAGAGTTACCAGAAGACGGTTCGGGCTTTTCCCGGCGGATTCGATTGCTACTGGAGTTGGCTTGGTTGAAAACTCAGATGGCCGATAGACCATCGCAATCGATGTCGTCAGCGCATATATGGATGGCACTAGCGGATGCCCCACAGTTTCATGCGATCCCTTGGCAGGACGACGTGCAGACGTTGTCATCCATTGCGATTGCTAGAGCGTTGCCCTTCGTCTATGTGTGGCCTTGTGACTCCCTGCGCCGGCATGCTAAGGGCGTCAGAGATTGCTGCGTCAATTTACCTCCTTGCGGAAGATTTATCAGCCATGAAAATGAAGTCGTTCACACTTGTTTGTGCCATCCTCATCGGCACATGGGGCCATTCCGGCGTGTCGGTCGGACAAACGGTGCGACAGGCAAAAGGAAATCTCGTTTCGTCAGCCCAGCAACGTGCCATCAATGCGGGAATCGCCAAACTCAAGTTAAGTGGTGAGCGTTCCGTGGCCCGAGAGTGGACCGAAGAAAAGCAGGTGGCCGAGTTCATTTGCCGCCCCGCGGCACTGCCGGCGTTAGCAAAGAAATTGAAAGGGGCGGACCGTGTCTTTCTTGGAAACAACGATCCTGAAAGTCTGTCGCTCGAAAGTACGACCAAGCTGGTTGGTGTTGGCCAAGCTCGCTTTGAGGGCGGATGGCGCGACTTTTCGTTCGAGTGTTTGATGGATGCGAAAACCGCCAAAGTGAAGAACTTCCAGATTACGCTCGTCCCGCTCGCCACAATCTAGTCCGAAGCTTTGAAAGCTCAAGCAGCGTAGCTGCCCTCTGCTTCTCGCAGAGAGGTGTCCGAATTTATCCCCTTCCCGCAGTCAAAATAGAACGCCGCACTTCCATCGGTTCATCCAAATAAGTTCCAAGAGGATACCGCCGAGTGACTTGATGCAGCTGATTTGACGCGAATTCAAACGCGAGCTTCGAAAATAAAAAGAATGAGTTTTGGGCTCAGCGGTACCTTGGTGCATACGATTGGAGTGCACTGCTGGGCGCGTTATCAGGAGAAAACTTGCGAGATCGTCTCTTCGACTTCCCGGTTCCCCAGGCTTGGCGCCACTGGATCGCACTTACTGCGACTGTGGCACCATTGGTTTGCGGTGCCTGGTTGTCCTGCGTAGAAGCCAGGAGAGCGATGGTCGCGGACGCGAACATGCAAGCGAGCCGCGCGCTGGAGGAAGTTGATCGAATGCTCTCGAACGCATCGATGACCGCGAAGCGTGTCGGGCTTGAGGCTGGTGCTCGATGCGCCGATGTGGTCCTTGAGCTGCGTGAGCAGGTGGATTCCGTTCTTTTTGTACGCTCGGTAGAGTTACTAACGAATGATCAGGAAATTTACTGCAGCTCGCTCCAGGGCGAGTATCGCAGGAGCATTGACGTCGAGGCCTATGTCGATGGCCGAGTTCGACTACTTCGCCATAGCGGTACGCAGCCTGATTCGAGCCTACTGATCTATCGATGGGTAAGTGGGGGGCGGGGGGCGATCGTGACGATAGACGGGCGCCACGTTCGCGATGCCTTGTCAATGGTCAGGCGAAATGGCACAGATTTGATGCTTGATGTTGGCGGTGAGGTGCTTGGGCGGGACGGCATCATGCCCAGCGGAATTGTGGCACCAAGCGACGCAATCGTTCTGCAATCTAAGTTGTTTCCGATCAGCGTATGGGCTGAAATCCCCAAAGGGGAGCTTCGCCGGCGCGTGCTTGCTGACTACTCCGTACTCTTGCTTGCGTTCGCCGTCTTCGGTGCGATTCTTGGGCTTTGCGCCAGGAAGGCCCTTAGTCTCGTTGGGTCGCGTCGACACGAATTGGAGCGTGCGCTGCGCACGGGAGAGTTTGTTCCATATTTCCAACCGTTGGTGAGTGCCTCCGGTGGGGGGTGGCTTGGTGCAGAGGTGCTGATCCGGTGGGAACACCCTAAAGAAGGCATTGTTGCTCCCAATGACTTTATCCCACTGGCCGAATCGACCGGCTTGATTGTCCCGATGACCCGCGGGCTATTTGATTCAGTGGCCACTGTTCTGAGTGAAGCTGAGGTCCCCGACGGATTTAGGCTTAGCTTCAACGTAAGTGCTCAGCATTTGCGCTGCTCGACGATCATTCGCGATTGCGAAGCGTTTCTTGCGAGACCTGGGATGCAAAGCGTTCAGTTGGTGCTCGAGTTGACAGAGCGCGAACTGCTGGAACCCAACAGTCACATTCGCGGAATCTTTGGTGCCTTGCACGAGATGGGCGTCAAAGTTGCTGTAGACGATTTTGGTACCGGGCACTCCAGCCTTTCGTATTTGCGAGACTTTGACATGGATGCTATCAAGATTGATCGATCATTTGTGGCGAAGATTGGGGAGAATCCTGCATCTGAGAAGGTGTTGGAGAGCATTCTCGAAATGTCCAGGAAGCTTAATCTCACGGTCATCGCAGAGGGGGTCGAGCGCCAATCGCAAGCTCAGTTTTTGCGTGAATTGGGTGTGCCGGTCTTCCAGGGGTTCCTTTTCGGGAGACCGATGGCAGGTGAAGTCTTCGTGCGGCACCTGCAAGGTCAGCAGGAAACGGACGGAGTGCCGGTTGGATGCAGCTCTCCTAGCCTGATGATCTGAGGCAAATCTCATTTTCCAGGTGGTTTCCCAAACGTAATATTTGTTGTTTTCGAACTTCTGGGTAGTCGACTCAACGCTGCTATCGATCGCGTCGCTGGAAGTTTGCCGTGCCTTTCGGGCTGGTGAGAGTAGGGGGGAAGATGCGAATCATTTTGGCGGACGACCATTCGATTGTGCGCTACGGAATTCGAATGGCGATTGAGGCGAGCGGTGTCGGAAGAATCGTCGGGGAGGTTGCGACAGCAGAGGAACTGGTCTCGACCGTGAAGCAGATTCAGTGCGACGTAATTGTGACAGATCTGTCCATGCCTGCATCCCAGGAGCGGGATGGCGTGCTCCTGGTCGAGCGGCTGCGCCGTCTCACACCGCACACTCCGATTGTCGTAATTACCGCAATGCGAAATCTTGCGATCGTGAAGATGCTTGTTTCGCGTGGGGCGTTGGCCGTTGTGGACAAGGGCAGTGGCATTGACGACTTGATAATGGCGCTGCGTTATGCGCTGCGAAGGGAGGTCTACCTGAGCGGCAGTATCCGGAAGTTGCTTCGCGAGGCCCAGTTATCCGAGCGCAGCCTGTTTCGCGAGTCAGTGCTGACTCGCTCCGAAATCGAAGTTCTTCGTATGTTTGCGTACGACGGGCTCTCGATCTTAGATATCGCCAAACGCCTTCACCGAAGCCCAAAAACCATCAGCAAACACAAGCGAAACGCGCAAGAAAAGCTAGGATTGGCGACAAACCAAGAACTACTCGATTTTTGCCGAAACAATGAAAAGCTCTCGCAGTAGCGCAGTGAGTGCGGCGGGATGTTCGGCCGGGTGTCGAGCCTGGCTGGGTGGTGCCCTTTTAAGCATGTTTCCCTATGCAGCCTCATGGGGACAGCAGCGACAGTCCAATATCGCCGGTACCGAGGTTGCCAACACGCATATCGGTTTGATGGTCGTAGCGTTCGTCCTTGCGTTAAGCGTTCTGGTTATCGCATTGCTGTTGATTCGCCTGGGACAAGAGATTCGCTGGCGCATGCGCACCGAGCAATCACTGCGATTTCAGATTGGCCTGCAAGCGGCTGTCATGGAGGCGGTCCCTACACCACTCTTCTTGCAGGATGAGAATGGGCGATATTTGGCGGTAAATCCCGCGCTGGAAGAGGCCACAGGCTTACTCGCGGAGCAACTTATCGGCAAACCAACGGATGGCGCGGGGCTGTTCGATGTTGATGAGTGGAGCAAGATCGAATCGAGTTTGACTCAAGTGCGCGCTACGTCCGCCCGAGTCAAGGGTTCAACGTTTTACACGACCCTGGATGGTGAGCGCCGGGAGGCGCTCTACTGGGTAAGAGCCTGCACAGGGGGGGCAGATCATCCCGATACGGTTCTTGCCGCGTTCCTTGACGTTGCGGATCTCAGAAAAATGCAGCGGCGAGAGGTCGAACTCAAACAGCAATTGGTTGAGTTGACACAGTCGGTCCCGATCGGGATTTTCCAGCTTCGGTATCTGCCCAAAGTTGGCTTTTCATTGTCGTTCGTCAACGCTCCCGCATTTCGGATGCTGGGGGTTTCGTCGGACGTTGCTGAGCACCTGCTCCTGGCGTTCGGCCAAGCATTATCCGAACCGGCGCGATATCGCCTGATTCGTAGTCTGCTGCGTGGCTCGTGTCATGACCAAGCGACAGACATGGAGATAGAGCTATCGAGGCTGTCAAACGAAGAGGAAGTCGTTCGAATCGTTGCTGTCCCATCAGACGGTAAGGCTGAAGGGATGCTCTGGAATGGCTATGTGCAAGACATCACTCAAGCGCGTCGGCAAAGCTTGGCGCTTTCTGATGCTAAGTGCAACGCGGAGGCCGCGTCCGCGGCGAAGGACGCGCTACTTGCAACCGTGAGTCATGAACTCCGGACGCCGTTAAGTGGTGTGAAGGGCATATTGGAGCTCCTTGAGCACGCGGAGTTGGGCGAAGAAGAACAGCGCTTAGTTGGGATCGGCCGGTCGGCAGCGTCGATTCTTTCTGCGATTCTAGAAGACATTTTGGCCTTTTCCGCGGCGACGCAAGGCGAGTTGAAGGTTGTCCCGAGAAACGTGTCGATAGTTGCGGTTGCCCGTGAGGCGGCTGCACTCATCGAACCTTCTGCCGAAAAAAAAGGTCTTTCGCTAGAGGTCGATGTTGCTCCAGGTTTGGCGTGTTCCTACGTCGCCGATGATAGACGGCTTGCCCAAGTGCTTCTGAATCTGCTCGGAAACTCGGTGAAGTTTACGGAGTCGGGACGCGTTGTGCTGAGGGTCTCCTCTCGATCTGTGGATCTGTCGCGCGACCTCGTTACGCTGGAAGTCAGTGACACCGGCATGGGGATTGCCCCCGATGAAGTTGCAATGATTTTTGAGCCGTTCGTCCGAGGGCATGGCGCCAATCGCGACAAGCCGGGCGTGGGGTTGGGGCTCTCAATTTCCCGAGCAATCGTTGAGTCCATGGGAGGGCGGATTTCGGTATCTCGCTTCGAGGAGCACGGCACGACGATGTCCGTTGAGCTCACGCTTCCGATCGCGAGGAGTGTGGTCGTCGACTCGCTGGCTTCTGAGCCTCCCGAACTGGCTAAGCCACCGCCTGATGGGAATTGGCTCCGAGGTAAGCAGCGGATGCACGTCCTAGTGGTAGATGATGCGCAGTTGAATAGAGATCTTCTGCAGTTGCAACTCGCGCGGCTTGCAATGACCTGTGATGTTGCCAGCGATGGCGCTCAGGCGTTGCGGTTGCTAAGGTCCAAGCGCTACGACCTGATCATTACAGACTACGCGATGCCTGGCATGGACGGCCCAGAGTTGATCGCGCGCATTAGGGGCGAGCTTGGACATGCCGCGGTACCAATCTACGTTCTTACCGCCCATCTGTCGACGACATTGCGGGCAGCCTGTCTAGAGGCCGGTGCCAACGAGGTGCTCCTCAAGCCTCTGGACTTAGTCACGTTGCAATCAAAACTCGGCACTGAGCAAGTGGCCGACGACGCTGTTCTCAATGCGCGAAGCGCGCTCTCCCTTGAAGAAAACCCTGCTCTTCGGACTCGACTAATCGCTGCGTTGGACGAACTCCTGGCCGAACTTCGCTTGCCTGGCACGCTGAAGGCGCGCGACGCGGCGAAATTGCGGGAGATCGCGCACCGGACGGCAGGTACCGCTGCTTGGTTTGGATTGAATGAGCTGGCGACGACTGCGCGAGAGACAGAGGATTGGCTCGACGGAGGCAATTTCGATGATGATTCGGCCCGCAGTCTGATACGAGCCATTGATTTGGTAGTGAAAAGGTTATCAAACCCCCTGTGAGGCGCGCAAACACTGGGTTGATGATTTTTGGGAGGTTTGGGAGGGTCGAGTGAGACATTGGGGAGAGCCATATCAAATCAAATTTTCGAAAATAGTCCCTGTACGTTTGGTTAGGTGCGGTTTGCAATGTTTGCGAGGCAATCACAGACAACGCGGATATTCGTCTGTGGGGCCCGGGGCGATCGTCGAGAAACATTGACACCACTTTGAGGGAAAGGGGGAGATATGTTCGGTGAAGCGTTGTATGGGGAGCGCATTGTCTTGATCGACGCGCCAATCACGCAATCTGTTGAGGTGATGGAGGGAGTCGCCAGGGCAGGATACCAAAGTTTGGCCGTCGGAAATGTTCTTGGCGCAATGCGAGACGCGCAAACGGAGAGGCGGGCGGCGTTGGTTCTAATGAAAGTCACATCGGGATCGGTAGACGCGGTTGCCCGATGTGTTGAATTTGGGATGAGCGACATGTCTCGCCGTATCCGAGTCATGGTGTTGGGGCCAGCAGGCGCGCCAGAGTTGCGCGTTCAGTGTTTTCGCGTCGGGGCATTGGATTACATCGAAGCGGGGGCAAATCGTGAGGAGGTGGAGATGCGCATCAGGATCCGAATGACCCTGGGCAAGGTCCCCGACCACGTCGCTCAGGCGCCAAGCGCTGGGCTAGCGTCGCGCCGATACGAGGTTCATCGCCTTGCCGTCAGATATCTGAGATCTGCAGATGCGACGGTGACTTCGAAGGCGATGTTGGCCGCCCGCATTGGTGTGTCGGTTGCTAACCTTGAAGCGGCATTCAAGGAAGTTGAGGGGTGTAGCGCCGTAGAGTTTCTGCGTCGTCATCGGATCGAGCGAGCGAGGCAAATGCTCAGCACCAGCTCAATGAGCGTTACCGCTATTGCCGAGATGCTCGGATTCTCCAGCGGTGCCAATTTCGCCACTGCCTTCCGGCAATTGATAGGCATGAGCCCATCGAGGTTCAGGGAGAATCAAGGTGGCGGGGTAAATGGTTTTTTGGTGAGTTCTGGTGACGTATGAATGCTCAAATCGAAAATCAGGGAATCCAGAATAGTCGCGCGTCTGCGAATCACGTCGGCGTTGACGTTTCGGCTCGCACGCCCATATCTATTTGGATTTTGACAGAGCGGCGGGAGATCTTTGAGGAGGGCATCGAGATGCTCCGCTCGCAGATGTTCAGTGTCCGCGTTGTGAAGGATGGATGGCGTACTCACGATGAAGCGTTGATCGCGCCGCCGACTGCCTTTGTTATCGACAGCGCACTCACGTGCATGGATGCGGTAGCGTTTTGTAACCTCGTGCGAGGAACTGAGCGAATGGAGCGAATCCCCCTCATTGTTGCTGATGAGGCGCCTCAAAGTGAAACTCGAATTCGCGCGTTTGCCGCGGGGGCGTCGGACTGCATCGTTCTGCCATTTATGCCGGAAGAGCTCGTCGCGAGACTCAGGCTACTTATCGAGATCGGTAGGCGAGACGCCTGCCAAACTGAGCGGGCGGAGCGGCAGTTGACAAATACCCGCGGCGCGCAAGTCGCCGTGGAGTTAATTGATCGCGAAGGCCCTGCAAGATGGAGCGTTAGGTCGCTCGCCAGACGGGTAGGTGTGAGCGAGCGTCGATTGACGGACGAATTCCGAGAGTCGTGGGGAATGTCGGCGACCGAATATTTACGTCGGGAAAAGATGGAGCGAGCTGCATGGCTCCTGAGAAATTCCGGCGTTGCGGTGGGTGTCGTGGCACGCCAGGTCGGTTTTCCAAGTCCGTGCAACTTCAGTGTGGCATTTAAGCGCTTTTCAGGAATGTCTCCGTCGGAGTTCCGAAACGAACCGGTCTGCGCTGCGCAGAGTCCGACTGACGTGAGCGTGGGCAATGGGGGGCAGGCATGCTTGGACGTGCGGTAATACGGTTGGTGGTTGCAAGCATTTTGATGGCGATGATCGGGAAAAGCGCATATGCGTCTGAACAGATGGATGTGCAGCAGGATGGACGCTGGTCCGTCGTCGTTAGCCCTTATATTTGGGCGGCGTCGCTGAGCGGTCACGGAGCGTTTGGACCGAACGAGGTGCCTGCACGAGTGTCATTCCCGACGATCGTCAGCAACTTAGACCTTGCGGTAATGGGGGAGGTCGAGGTAACCAACGGTAGATATGGTGTGTATTTCGATGGTCAGTACACCAACGCAGGGAAGGACGCTTCGATAGGTGGTCTTGATGCGCGATTCGCGACAACTTCCAAGATGATTACCGTTGGAGGCTTCTTTCGCGCTGCGACATTTAGCCAATCTGGGCTCACGCGCTTTGGTCATTCGCGAGAAATTTCGATCGAGCCGACATTTGGTTTTCGTTGGACCCAACTCATTGCGTCGGTCACTCCGATGGTCGGGCAACATACGTCGAACTGGATTGATCCATTCATCGGCCTTCGTGTGAATGCAGACCTTTCGGAGCGCTGGACTTTATTCTCCGAGGCGGACATCGGCGGGTTTGGTGCCGGCTCCCGATTCAGTACGAATCTCCAGGTGTATGCAGGATATCGGATGTTTCTCTTCAAGCAGCCTGCAATTTTTCGGGTGGGCTATCGAGCCTGGTATCAGGATTACGCCCATGGCGATGGCGGCGATCGCTTCTCATGGCGTGTGACGCAGCATGGCCCTGTTGTGGGGTTATCGACGATCTTCTAATCCGGGAGGGGGGGCGGAGGAGCAGCGAATCGGTTGATGGGAAGGGCCGTGTCAGCCGTCGCCTGCGCAAGCCGAAGTTCTGGGTGATTCTTGACAGCCTTGACCGCTGACCCTCTACCCAATCTTGAAGATCGTTATCAGTCGTAGAGCAATATTCAGACAGCACTCTTTCCATGCATCGGTACCTGTTTTCTTCAAGTGATGATATCTCGCGGGATGAGCGTTTCCGTGCCCGCCAATGGATGTTCTCGAGGACCGCTCCAGCGCATATGGAAATCCGGCACCTGATTTCGTTCGTTACGGTATTTGAAGAGCGCTGCTTAGTGGGAGCGGCGAATCGCTTGGCTCTTCCTGTGGAGTCGATAGAAGCATCTATCCGATACTTGGAAAGAGACGTCGGCGCGCAGTTCTTTGAGATTGGGGAGGGGGGCGTCTCTGTCACTGATGCTGCGCGAGCGTGGTATCCAAAGGTTCGCCGCCTTGTCCGTGAGGTCGCGTCCTTGGTGGTCAATGTCCCCTGTGATCAACCAGCTTCGCACCTCGTGATGGGGGTGAGCTCCGATGTGGCTTCGTTAGATGTATCCGCGGCCGTCGAAATGATTCGCGATGCAGTTCCTTCTGCGCGCGTGAAATTGCGTTTTGGCGAGAACGGGCAGATATGGTTCGGCACGGACGAATTCCGTCGACAGCAAGACGAGTTCTTTCCACTATGGTCGGAGCCATTTGTTCTCGCAATACCGTTTCACCGGGAAGCGGCGGCAAAATCAGGAAGTCTTCTGGGGCGACTCGACGAGAGAGACTGGGTGACGTGCCCGGCACATTCGTCTCACGCGACGCTTTTGGAGTTCGACGGCCGGAGTGGCGACGTCACTCCGGCGGCAGAAGCTGAATCATTTGAGCTGGCGCTAAGCTTGGTTGCTGCGGGTGTTGGGGTCGCCTATGCGCCTAGATCGATGGTGGCTCAGCACCCGGAGCTCTATGGGCTATCTGTCCCGGGGCTTAACCTTTCTAGGAATATCGGGATCGGTATTCCTCGCGCTTCATTGGTCGATTTTGGTGTCATGGAGCTCTATACCCGATTGAGGGAGCGTTCCAAGTTCGATGTTACTTCGGAGCAAGGGTAGCTGCGGCGCGTTTGAGGTCGCGGGGTAGCGTGGACCGATGCCGCAGTTGATGTACGTCGTGAGTAGATCCCGAATTTGCCCCAGTCCCGCACCTGAATTCATTGCTGCAACGGCTTCGTTCTTTAGCGCCCGGAATTGTCTCGCGAGGTGAACGCAACGCGCGGCAGGGCGGTAGAGCTGGAAAACGACGCGCATAAGCCTCCGCGTTTGTTCGCGGCCATAGTGCTTTTCGAGTTGCAGTTCTAGGGCAATCTTGGTTGATCGGGCCTTGCTGTCAGGAGGAAGCATCTCGTAGGTTGACGTCTCTCCTGCTACTCGTGCCAGTTCGGTGCAGTTTTCCTTGTTCTGGACGCCGGTGCGGATTGTCTCCGTGCCCGCTGTCGAATTCTCCATTTTTTTCATCGTCGCAGATCCTTATCCTGAAGTTGAGGATAGTTCCCTCGTTTGAAAAATAATCGTTCGGCACGAATCATTTCGTCGATGAGGGAAATCGCAATTTGCGGAATGTGCCTTGCGCGGTGAGGTAATTCGTCAGCGACAACCGAGGTGAGTGTTCAACTCGCCGACCAAACTCGACGGATTGGGGGGGGGCAACGACAGACGGTCCAACGGCTGCTGACGTCGACCAAGTAACACCTGGCCCCCATGTCTCCCCGCTGACGCGATGTCGTTATTTCATTGCGTCGCGTTTTACATGCGGCGATATGTGAACGTTGCTTCGTAAAGCGGAGTAGTCGATCTTTTTTTGCGGATGCTGCAATGGCTAAGCGAACTCACTTTTGGCTTGCGTGTATTCGGTCGTCTAGAGAATCGCGTTGCATATTCAAAAGTACTTCCTTGAACTTCAATGCTGGCGTGGAGCGATGCTTGATAACCTCAAATGAAGCGGGAGGGAGTCTGTAAGGAGTGTTTGGTCATGTCACGTCATTTGTCGCTCATATTTCGGCGCAAGTCCCGTTCCAAATTGGTGTGGGTGGCGCTTCAGGTTTTTGCCGTTTTGTTGGTGATAGTTTCGTTGGAGTCGATCTACTTGTGGGGATGCTGGCAGTTCGACGTCACTGTTCGGTGAGTTAAATGTAGGGGGGGCTCAAATGGGGACGAGCCGAGAATTCTCTCCTTCCATTTCAGGCGATCAGCAACGAAAGTTGGCGCTAACGGACACGCAAGGCGCCCATGTCGCGGCCACCGACAAGAATTTGCTACGGTGACGCCCGCATCCGCTTGCCGATTCGAATCTCTCCGTCGTGCGAAACATGGCGGCGCTATGTCGAAGTTGGGTATTGAGTGAACGGGGCACGGAAAACCCAGGGATTCGTCGATCTAGCCGTGTGCTGGACGACGAAATCGGGCGATTCCGTATTCGCTTTGAGTTGCGCTGCCTGATCTTTCAAGTGAAGTCCGTCGGAGCGGTAATGCTATGTGCGCCGGTCCGCGAATTTTCACTGACGATTTCTCCCATAAACCAAGAAATTCCAGGGAGTTTCGCGAGGTTATTCGCATTTTTCCTCTTTTTGCGGTATCCCGCGATGACGTGCGTTGCACACTCCTGTCCTTTGCCTATTTGAGATTGCGCTTTTGAAAGTGCAACTCGTGCAGCAATTCAAACGAGTAGTCCACTTATCCAAACCGCGGTCTCGTAAGACCTCCTCTACGCTCGACGGGTATAAGGCGTTCGCCCTTCGCATCGTTTTCTGTTGCCTGTCGATTTCGGAATGGTCGGGGCGTTTGAGAAGGGGGCTCGTTGGGGGGGGGCTTCCATTGAACGAGTGGGTGCGCAGCTTTCTGGTACCCCGACAAAATCAAGAGGCCAGTCCATAGGAGTTAGCACATGAACAAGAATCGACATCGAACTGTATTCAGCAAGCGACTTGGAATGCTCGTAGCTGTGGGGGAGCATGCAAAGAGCGTCGGTCGGGGTAATGGCCAAGCGAAGGGGGGGGGGCGTTAGCGTGCGCGTGGTCCCGAATGTAGGCTTCAAGGCGGTCGTGATGGCGGTGTTGTGCGCATTGGCTCCGTATGCCGCTCCTGCTTTTTCGTATCAGCGTATCGACAGTGGTGTGAGCGTGGATGTGCCGGGCGTAGAGCATGGCTCATTGTGGGACGTGAATGACGATCTTATTGTTCTCGGGCAACTAAACGTCAATTCTGGCGGCACCGTTACGAATCTAAACGCTGATATTAACGCTGGTGGCACCGTCACAGTAAGCGGAGTCGGGTCCATATGGAATAGTAGTACCGGTTACCTCTACGTTGGCGATGGAGGAGCTGGCACTCTGAACATCAACAATGGCGGACAGGTTACCCAGACCGGCAATACCTTTGCGATTGGCTTTCGAGCAAGCGGTGTGGGCACGGTTACCGTCAACGGACAAGGCTCCAAGCTGACGAGTTCAGATGATTTCGAAATTGGGAGAACCGGTGCCGGCACATTGAACATCGAGGACGGCGGTACGGTCGATTCCCGTACTACTGCCGTGATCGGTAATAATGGTGATGGCGTCGCCACGGTCACCGGGCGGAACTCAAACTGGACACATACTGGCACGTTTTCAATTGCTCAGTTCGGCACGGGCACTCTCACAATTGCGGAAGGAGGTATGGTTAGCGTTCAGGGCCAGAGCCGTGTGGACATTGCGAGTGGGGCGGGGTCTACGGGCGTTCTGAACATTGGGGCCGCTCCGGGGAGCGGAGCTGTTGCCCCCGGTGAGTTGCAAGTGGATTCTGTTGCTTTCGGCGCGATGGGTGGCGGCACTGGCACAATCAACTTTAACCATACCGGTGATCACTACTTTTTTGGTGCGGATATAAGCAGCTACGGCGGTACCGCCACAATCAACCAGATTGCTGGCACGACCATCTTTACCGGTGATGATTCCGGCTTCTCCGGCATTACGAATGTCAAAGGCGGCACGTTGCTACTTGGGAATGGTTCGAAACTGGGTGGCACACTCAACGTTATGGCTGGTGGCACCTTCGGCGGTGACGGTGTGGTCCAAGGAGGGACATCATTTGCCAGCGGCAGCACGCTTTACGGTCAAAGCGGTCAACAACTTACCTTTCAAAACAATCTGGTTGTGCCTGACCAGGTCAATGTTGTGTTATCCGGCGGGCCATCGACTCGCTCGATATTCAACGTCCAAGGTGACCTGAATCTGGGTACCAGCCAACTCAACATCGAGGATGGTAGTGCGATGGACGTTGGTGTCTATCGTATCTTCGACTATTCGGGCGCGCTCACCGGTACGATGACCATCGGCAACGTATCCGAAGGAGATGCGTCGTTTTATCAACTGCAAACGCAGCAGCAAGGGCAAGTTAATCTTGTTAGCACGTTCGGCCGTCAGTTCTTCTTCTGGAATGGCAGCACGCTCACCGGTGACGGTACCATCCATGGCGGCAACGGCACCTGGAATGGCACCACCACCAACTGGACCGGTGCGGACGGGCAGATCAACACCAAGTGGTCTGGCAACGGCTTCGCCGTGTTCAGTAACGGAGATACCCCGACCAGCAAGGGCGGCGTAGTCACGATCGATAGCGGCTTTACACCCAGCGTGAATGGCATGCAGTTCATGACCGATGGCTATGTGCTTCAGGGCGGCGCCCTCACGCTTGGTGGTAAGGATGATCCGCTCATCATCGTCGGTGACGGCGAAGTGGATGACACCACCAAGACCGCCACGATCAACTCTGTCATTCAGGGCACTGACGGGCTGACGAAGTCTGGCCTGGGTAACCTGGTGCTCGGTGGTGTAAATACCTATACCGGCACGACCACGGTGTCGCAGGGAACGCTCACGCTGGGCGAGGGCGGCAGCATCAATGATCAAAGCAATATCGTGCTGGCGGCGACGCGCTACGGTCACGGCACGCTGGCCATCGATAAGACGAGCGACTTCACCCTGGCCAACCAGATCAGTGGGGCAGGTGACGTGTTTCAGCGCGGTACCGGTACCACCACTTTCTCGGGGGACAACAGCTTCACCGGTGGCCTGACGGTTGAACACGGTACAGCTAAGGCCGGCATCGCGGATCACGCGTTCGGTGCAGGGATGCTCACCGTTGAGCAGGATGGTACCGCGGATCTAGCCAACCTGAACCAAACCGTGGGCGGGCTCACGGGTGAGGGCCATGTGGCCCTGGGTTCGGGTACCCTCACTCTCGAGCAGAGCACAGATACGACGTTCTCGGGCGCGATGGACGGCACGGGTGGACTCACCAAGAACGGTGCCGGCAAGCTGACCCTGACGGGGACTGGCACCTATTCGGGCGATACCGCGGTGAACGGCGGCGCTCTGGTGCAAGGCGCTGAGGGCGCGTTCTCCTCGGCTTCAAACTATTCCGTTGCCAATGGCGCCCTGATCGATCTGGGCGGCTACTCCACCAACATGGCTGGCCTGTCGAATAGCGGCACGGTGAATTTCGGCGGCACGGGTGGCACGGTGCTCAATGTCGCGGGCGACTATAACGGCAATGGCGGCACGCTGGTGCTCAATACCGTTCTGGATGGCGATAGTTCCAAGACCGACATGCTCAAGGTCGGAGGCAATACGTCGGGCTCGACGAATCTGAAGGTTGTCAATCGCGGTGGCCTGGGTGCCCAGACGGTGAGCGGCATCGAGGTTGTGGACGTGGCCGGTCAATCGAATGGCACCTTTTCGTTGCTGGGTGACTACGTGACCAAGGACGGCAAGCAAGCCGTGATGGGCGGTGCGTATGCGTACACGCTGCAACAGGGCTCGGGTGCGGGCAACGGGGATGGTAATTGGTACCTGACCAGCCAGATGGGTGATGACCCGCCGGGCCCGGGGCCGAGCCCGGATCGCCGTTATAGCCCTTCGGTGCCAGTCTACGAGGGGTATGTCGCGACGCTGCAAGCGCTGAACAAGCTGCCGACACTG
>NZ_CABPSF010000007.1 GCF_902459685.1 Pandoraea iniqua
CGGAACGCAGGAAAACTGACAGATCACCGCCAGAAGAGGCTCACACGGCATTTTCCCGTTCCTCTCTCCGGCACCAGCGACTTCTTCAGTCCCTGGTCATGCAAGCAGAAGGTAGTACGTAGTCAACAAGAAAGCCGCTCGATTCAGTCGCGCGGCTTTTTTGTTTTTGGCGTGCGACGAAACCCCATCCGTCATGGTGGGGTTCCTGCCTGATTTACTTCCCTTCCCCCGCCGGTTTGTTCACCGCCGCCTCGGCATCGCCGATCGCGTTGTCATTCGCCCCGTCTTCGTCTTCCGCAGGCTCTGCCATCCACGCGTGGTAACCCGCTACGCCCATCTTGCGCAGGAGCGATTCGTTGCGCCCGAAGATTTCTTCGGCATCCGGAAACGCCTCGACCGCGCGATCAATACTCGCCTCGCGAAGCAGATGCAGAATCGGGTACGGCGAGCGGTTGGTGTAGTTCTCTGCGTCGTCCGGATCGGTGCCTTCGAACTGATAGTCCGGATGAAAGCTCGCCACTTGCAACTCGCCTTCATAGCGCAGTTGCTTGAGCATGCGCTCCGCGAAAAACAACGCGTCGTTGTACTCGTGGAAATCGAGCAACGCGTCGGGCAGGATCAGCAACGTGGTATCGACCGCTTCCGGATCGGCTTCGGCCAACCACTGCAATTCGCGCTCAAGGTCGAGCAGCGCGCCCTCCATGTCGTGCGCATCGCTCACGACATAGCGGATCTGGCGCTTCACATGCACGGCCTTGGCAAACGGGCAAAGATTCAGGCCGATCACGGCGCGCGTGAGCCAGTGACGCGTGGCCGCAATCACCGCCGCGGTCGCTTCGGTTTGGGGTTCTGTCTCGGGCGACGTGGCACCGAGGTCGTTCGAATCGGACATGGGCAAAACTACGGAAAGAAAAGCTTTGGCGCGACGCGTGGCAGCGACGCAGTAAGCCGACATTGTAAACGCGCGGCGGGCCTCACAGAGTCCGCAATGGCGCCGCGGGACACGACGGCCGCAACGCCGGTGCCCCCGCATGATGCCGCTCTCCTCTACAGCGCTCATGCCTCACCTCACCATGCCACGTCCGAGTCCACTCACGCCTGCGATTCCCGCCCCTGTCCGTATGCCCGTCCGCATGCCTGCCCATATGCCCACCGCCACCCCGGAGGTCTCGTCCACCACAGCGCCCGCCGCCTGCCTCACGGCGCTGGCGAGACAGCCCTTAGTGCACGTGCTGACCGAGTTCCGGGAAGGCCGCATCCGCGCGACATTGCTCGCCAGCATTCTCTGGTGTGCCGGGTGCACCGCCGCCGATGAACTTCTCGCGCTCTGCGCCTTCGCAAGCCGCGAAGGACAGGCCCATTGCGACGACACCGCGAGACTGCGCAACACCGTGATCTCGTTGCTCACGACACCCGTGACGGGCCGCACTTTCGACCAACTGCGCGACACCGGCATGTTCGGCGCGGCGACCCTGCATGACGGGGCCAGCCGCGACGACCTCGACCTGCTGTCCTCCGACGAGGGGCTGCTGCTCTGGCTCAGATACGGCGCGACCCCAGATGGCTACCACCGTCTGTTCGTCGATCACGTGAGCCAGCGATTGCATTCGCAAATCACACCGGAGCCCCATTCTCCAGACCTCGGCCCTGCGCTGCGGGTATTGGTCGCCGTCGGGCGCGACAGGGTCATCGACGTTCCCGATCCGTACAACGTGGGACGCTGCCTGCCGCCGCTCTCGCACCTGTGCGCCACGCACGCCCCCGACTGGCTGGCGTTCCTGCTGGACATCACGCCGTGCGCCAATCAGCGCGACATGCATGGCTATCCCTTGGTCTATACGGCGCTCACTTCCGTGACGCTCGCCTCGCGGCGCGCCAACCTGTCGCCGCAGGCGTTAAACCATGCCATTCAGGATCGCGTTGCCCTGCTGGTCAACCATGGTGCCCAGCTCTCGGTGTCGGACCTCGCAGGCATGCCGCTCACCGCACGTCTGGTACTCGACGGCTATATCGATGCCGCGCGCGTCGTTCTCCAGTTCGGGGCCTGCCCCGCGGCAACCGATCGTGAAATGAATTCCGTCTTGCATCATCTCGCCCGGACCTTACAGTCGGCGTCCTCGCAATACAGCGCAGCGATCGTCGCGATCGTTTCCGCACTGGCCGCAGGGGGCGATGCCAACGCGCTCAATGCCAGCGGGGAAACGGCCATCGATCTGTTGCCCCCGTTTCAGCGCAAACATTTCATCTTTCTGGCTTCACACTATGCCCGCTGGATGCACGCCAGCGGCCATCCGGGTCTGAATACGCCATGAGGCCCCCGGCGCTGCGTCGTCCGCGTCGTCCGCGTCAGCCGCCGAGCGCCAACCCGCCGTGGCGCTCGCGCAGATAAGCGCACACAAAGCCATTGAGCTCCCAGCGCACGTCTGGCGAATCGAGCTCACCGCGCGACACTGCGGCATGCACAACGCCTTCCACCGCCGACGCCAGCACCTTCGCCGCAATGGCGTCGCGCGGTTCACACGCGGCCTGCCCGTCCGGCACGATCAGCGCCTGATAGCGGCGCAGATATTCCGCATCGAAGGCCTGAGTACGGGTCGAGAGCGGCACCTCCTCGAGCAACACGTGATGCATACGCTGGTCGCCTGCGTGAATGCGGATGACGCCGTCGATCAGATCGGCCACACGCGTGTCGAGTCGCACCGGCACATGTGGCGAATCCGGATCGGGCAGAACCGCGAGTACCGCGTCGAGATGGCGCTCGCGAATTGCCTCGGCCAGCGCCAGCTTGTCGGGGAAGTATTGATACAACGAGCCGATGCTCGCACCGGCGACACTGGCGACTTCGTTGGTATTGAATTTGGCCCAGCCGCGCGCACCGAGAACGCGAGCCGCGGCTTCGATAATCGCGTCGACCGTCGCCCGCGAACGCTGCTGCCGCGGGACTCTGCGGGCCGCGACCGGCCCTGAGGAAAGGCGAGTAGGCATGGCGGGGGTTCCACGCAAAAATTGCAATATACCTGCGTCGATTCCCGAGCGCACGGTGCCCCTGCTTTCGCTACGGATTTTGCTATGCCAGCCCTGCCTCGCATCACCCGGCACGTCACGCTCACTGCCCACCCCGAGGGCACGCTGACCTCGTCATCCTTCGCACTCACCGACGTGCCCCTGCCCCCGTTGTCACCGCACGAGGTGCTGGTGCGCAATCGATGGTTTCGCGTCTCGATCTCCACCCGGCTGATGGCCAGCCGCGAGGCCACCGCCATCAAGGGCATCCCGTTTCCCACACTCACGCCCGGCGACTCACTCGCCGACGGCGCCATCGGCGAAGTGATCGCCGCCACGCCCGAATCCGGCTTGGCGCCGGGCATGATCGTCTCGCATCGGCTCGGCTGGCGTGAGCACGCCGTGGTGGACGCGCGGCACTGCAAACGGCTGCCCAGCGGGCCACTCGATCCCGCCGCCTATCTCGGCCATGGCTGGACGGCCTACGCCGCGCTTACACGCGGCATCACGGTGAAGCGTGGCGACACCGCGCTGGTCTCCAGCGGCGCCGGCGCCATCGGCTCGATGGCCGGTCAGATCGCCCGCCGTCTCGGCGCGGCACGCGTCATCGGCAGCACCGGCAGTGCCGACAAAGCCGGCTGGATGACGCAGGCCCTCGGCTACGACGCCGTGATCGTGCGCAACGGCAAACCCTTCGCGACGCAACTGGCCGAAGCCGCGCCCGACGGCATCGACGTCTTCGTCGATATGGTCGGCGGCGAGCAACTGACCGCCGCCGTTGCGCAAGCCCGCGAAGGGGCTCGCTTCGCGATTCTCGGCGCACTCGGCGCGGAGTTGCACGCGAATCACTCCACCTCGGTGGCACCGACCGAAATCGATGCCTTCCAACTGCCCATCAAAGGCATCACGCTGCGCGGCTACAGCGCGGACGACGACGAGAGCGTGTTCGACGAATGGATCACACGTCAGAACGCGTGGCGGCTCGACGGCAGCTTTCACCTGCCGTGCACGATGTTCCACGGTCTGGAAAACGCACCGCTCGCCTTGCAGGAAGCCTGCGCGGGCAAGCTCAAAGGTGTGGTGCTGGTCGAGTTGTGAGCAAGCCCCCTTGAGATACGACCTATACCCCATCCCCCTCTCATCCCCTGATCGAATGGAGTTAAGCATGTTGAGTACAAACGTCGCGATCGTGTTTCACAGTCGCTATGGCCACACGGCGCGACAAGCCGCCGCCGTCAAGGAAGGTGTCGAACGCGCCGACGGTGCAAGCGCGCTCCTGATTCCCTGCGAAACCGCGCCATCGCGCTGGGACGATCTGGAACAGGCCGACGCCATCATCTTCGGCGCGCCGACCTTCATGGGCGGCACGTCGGCGGAATTCAGAGTGTTTGCCGAAGCCACGTCGAACATCGTCATGACGAAGGGCTACGTGTGGCAGGACAAGATTGCGGCGGGCTTTACCAACTCCGGTGCGCACGCCGGCGACAAACTCGCCACCCTCATCCAGATGGCGCTCTTTGCCGCACAGCACGGCATGCATTGGGTGAACCTCGGCTTACCGCCCGCGAACAATTCCACACAGGGCTCGGCGAACGATCTCAATCGCCTCGGCTTCTGGCTGGGCGCGGCAGCCCAATCGAACACCGATCAGGGCCCCGATTTGGCGCCGCCCGAAGCGGACCTCGATACGGCGCGTCATCTCGGCTGGCGCGTTGCGCAGACGGCACTTCAGTTCGCACGCGGACGTATCGCCCACCGCACACAGGCACCGTCCACCGCGTCGGCGCTCGCCTGATACATCGCATCTGCCAAGGGAAAGCGCACCGAATCCCCCGCCGCTGAGATGCGGCATTTGGGCGCACCCTTAAAGATGCATTTTATTTACATCTTATAATCACTCCGTGGTGCGCGACGTCTGAAGCCTTCAGCGTCGTGCCCGAAACAGAACTCATAACACTCGGAGTGTGCCCCATGCTTTCCGCTGCTTCCCGCCCGTATATCGACGCCAGCGTCCCCGTGTTGCGCGACCACGGACTCGCCATCACGCGACACTTCTACGCCAGCATGTTCGAGGCACATCCCGAACTGCGCGATCTTTTCAACATGGGGAATCAGGCCAGCGGTGCGCAACAGCAATCGCTCGCGTCTGCGGTGTTTGCCTACGCGGCGAACATCGACAATGCCGCTGCGCTGGCGCCCGTGATGGAGCGCATCGTTCACAAGCACGTCTCGGTCGGTATCACGCCCGCGCATTACCCCATCGTCGGCCGTTATCTGCTGGCCGCCATCAAAGACGTGCTGGGCGACGCCGCGACGCCTGAATTGATTGCCGCATGGGACGAAGCGTACTGGCTGCTGGCGGGCGAATTGATCGCGGCCGAAGCGCGTCTCTCGGAGCGCACGCAGGCACCGCTGGGCGCGCTGCGCGAACTGGTCGTGACCGACGTCGACCGCGAGACCGAGCACATCGTTTCGTACTATCTGCAAACACCGGAAGGCACGTCGCCGGGCGAATTCGTGCCGGGACAATATGTGAGCGTAGCCGTCACGCTGCCGGACGGCCTGCGTCAGCGCCGCCAGTACAGCCTGTCGGATGCGCCCACGGCGCCGCACTGGCGCATTACCGTCAAGCGCGAAGATGCGTCGAACGGCAAACCGGCCGGACAAGTTTCGAACTGGCTACACGCCAATCTGAAGGCGGGTGATCGTATTCAGGTGAGCCCGGCGTATGGCGAATTTACGACGACGCTCGACGCCGCCCATCCGCTGGTGCTGTTGAGTGCTGGCGTAGGGATCACGCCGATGATGTCGATGCTCGCTACGCTGACGGCCAACGGCTCACGCCGCGAGATCGTGTTTGCTCACGCGGCGCGTAACGCCGCCCACGTGGCACTGCGCCGTCAATGGCTGCACGCCGGCACGCAATTGCCGCATCTGCGCGTCGCCACGTTCTTCGAGACGCCGCTGGCGAGTGAGCGGGAAGGCACTGACTACACCTTCGCCGGGCGCATGGACGTCACCCGCTTGCCGTTGCCCGAGGGCGCCGACTACCTGTTGTGCGGACCGACGCCGTTCATGCAGACGCAATGGCGTGCGCTGCGCGATCAGGGCGTGCCTGCCGAGCGCATCCATCGCGAAGTGTTCGGTCCGGAAGCGCTCGATCTGGGCTGATCTCAGTCGATCAGTTTGCCCGCCGCGTCGTAAAACGGGTGCGTGCCACCGGCATCGTCGACGAAGCCAAGGTGCGACACGAGTCCGCTTTGCGGCGTGTACCGATGCAACTGGAACGCAGGCGGGTCGAGCACCCACGCGGACGGCCCGCCCTCGCGCAAGTCGAGGGCGACCTGATGCGCGGGCGACGGGCACACGCTGGCGATGGTGCCGGCGAAGCGCGTGTGAATCGGACGATGCACGTGGCCGCAGATCAGTCGCTCCACGTTATCGAAGCGGCGCACGACGGCGGCCAGCTTGGCAGCATCGCCCGCGTCCAGCGCCTGCACGTCCATATGCTCGATGCCGCAGGCGAACGGCGGGTGATGCATGGCGATCACCGTCGGCGTCTCGGTATCGGCGGCCAGCGTCGCTTCGAGCCAGTCGAGCCGCTCGTCGCACAGACGGCCGCCGCCATTGGGCGGGTCTTGCGTATCGAGCGCCACCAGCCGCAGCGGCCCGAACATCGCCGTGTACTGCACGAACGCGCCCGGCTTGCCGAGATACGTGTGCTCCGGAAACACTTCACGCAGCGCGTCACGGCCGTCGTGATTGCCGATGACAAGGTAGTACGGCATTTGCAGCGGCGTGAGCAGGCGGCGCAGGTGTTCGTATTCTTCGCGAGCACCGAAGTCGACCAGATCGCCCGTGAGCACCACGAAGTCGGGGCGCGGCACGAGGGTGTTCAGGCGCGCCACACAGCGCTCGAGATAGGCGGCGGTATCCACACGCCGATAGGCCAGTTTGCCGGGCCGTTTGATGTGAAGGTCGCTGATTTGCGCGAACAGCATGAGCGGGTTATCCGTGAAGCGTAAAGACATGAGCGGCGGGCAACGACAGGCCCACCGGGTCGCCGACGCGGCATTCGCGACGGCTCGAAACTTCGACCAGCACCGCACCGGCCGGTGACACGCCACCGACGGTCAGGCGCGTGCGGTCGCCGAGGAATTGCACGGCTTCGATTTTGCCGACGAGCGGCGCATCGACCGGCGGCACCACGATGGCGTCTTCCGGACGGAAATACAGTTCCTGCGCATCGGCGCGCACGTCCGGACAAGCCAGCCGTCCGCCTTCCGTATGGAAGTGCCCCTCGCGCCACACCCCGGCAATGCGATTGAGCGTGCCGACGAAGTTCGCCACGTGGCGCGACGCCGGCTGGTAGTAGATGTCGCGCGGTGCGCCAATCTGTTCGATACGCCCGGCACTCATCACCACGATGCGATCGCCCAGCGCCATCGCTTCGTCTTGATCGTGCGTGACATACACCGTCGTCACGCCCAGACCGCGCAGCAGCCGGTCCATATCGGCGCGCACGGTCTCGCGCAGCTTCGCGTCCAACGCGGTGAGCGGTTCGTCGAGCAGCAGCACGCGCGGTTCCGGCGCGAGCGCACGGGCCAGTGCCACACGTTGCTTCTGACCGCCAGAGAGTTGCGCAATGGCACGGTCGGCATAGGGCGTCAGATGCACGAGGTCGAGCAATTCGTCCACGCGCTTGTCGACCTGCGCCGACGGCAGCCCGCGCAGCTTCAGCCCATAGGCCACATTGCCGCGCACCGTGAAGTTGGGGAACAACGCGTAGTTCTGGAAGACCATGCCCACGCGGCGCTTTTCGATCGGCAGACGGGTGACGTCCTCATCGCCGAAGCGCACGCGCCCGCCTGCATCGGGGCGCTCAAGGCCTGCGATCATGCGCAGGGTAGTGGTCTTGCCGCAGCCCGACGGGCCGAGCAGCACCAGCGTCTCGCCGGCACCGATCGTCAGATCGAGCGGCTGCAACACCGTGTTGCCGTTGAACGTCTTGGCACAGCGTTCGAGATGGATCGGAATCGAAGTCAGTTTCATCGCAATTTCCTTGGCATGCTTTGTGTGCAATGGCGCGTGCGTATGTTTGTGCGTATCAGGTGCGGCCGCGCGCATTGCGAACCTTGGCGCGCTGCGCCGTCATCTGCATGACGATGAGCAGCGGCACGATCAGCACGAAAAACACCGCCGTATAGGCGCTGCCGATCTCCAGACGCAGCGACGCATACGCGTCGGCCAGCCCCACGGGCAGCGTCTTGGTGTCGGGCGTGTGCAGCATCCACGTCAGGTTGAATTCGCCGAGCGAGAGCGTCACCACGATGAGCGCCGCCGCCACGATCTCGCTGCGGATATTGGGCAGCACCACCGTCATAAAGCGTCGCAGGAACGTCGCGCCGAGACTTGCGGCGCCCTCTTCCATCAGCTTGATTCGCGAATCGGCACACGCGGCCGCCACGGCACGCACCATGAACGGCAGCGTGAAGATCACATGGCCCACCACGATGAACGCGAGGCTCTGGCGGAAGTCGCGCATGCCGCCATACACACTGATCAACGCCAGCGCACTGGCCAGCCCCGGCAGGGCGATCGGCAGCGTCAGCAGTTCTTCGATCCAGCGGGCCATGCGGCTATTCCAGCGTGCCAGCACGTAGCCCGCCGGCACACCGAGCAGCGTCACGAGAATGAGCGTGGCGGCACCCACGTACAGCGAGTTGAGAATGGCGTCGTGATAGTCCTGCCAGACCTGAATCACCCACTTGAACGTGAGACCGGCCGACGGCCCCTTGAAGTAATTGACCGACAAGCCGGCGAGCACCGACATGCCGACCGGCACCAGCAAGAACGCGCACATCAGCAGCGTGAGCAGCAGTTGCAGCGTGAAAAGGGTTTTCTTGAGCATGGGGATCAGCCTCCGGCGGCAACCGTCTGCCCGGCGAAATTACGCGCGAGCATCAGCACGGCCCACGTGACGATGCCGAGAATCACCGAGAGCGCTGCCGCCGTCGCCACATTCGCGTTGAGCGTGAACTCGGTGTAGATGGTCATCGGCAACACGTCGATGTCGGTCGCGAGCGTGAACGCGGTACCGAACGCACCGACCGAGGTCGCGAAACACATCGCGCCCGAAGCGATCAGCGCAGGCGCGAGCGCCGGCAACGTGACGTCGCGCAGAATCGCAAACGGCCCGGCGCCGAGCGACGATGCGGCTTCCGAGAGGGAATGATCGAGCGACTCCGCAGCGGCCATCACGGCGAGGATCACGCGCGGAATCGAGAAATAGAGATAGCCGAGGAACAGCCCGGCCAGCGAATACGCAAACACCAGCTTGTGACCGACGAGCTTGAGCGTCAGATCGCCGATCAGCCCCTGACGTCCCGCCAGCATGATGACCATGAAACCGACCACCACACCGGGGAATGCCAGCGGCAACGTGAGCATCGACACGAGGATCGATTTGCCCGCGAAGTCATGCCGGGTGAGAAAGAGGCCCGCGACGAGCGATAGCGCCAGCGTGGCGAGCGTGACCAGTGCCGAGAGCACGACCGTCTGCCACAGGCTGTCGAGATATCGCGCGTTGGTAAGAATGGCGCGATAGGTCTCGAACGCGTGACCGTCGCCGCTGACCTGCACGAGCGCGGCCATCGGCAACAGCCAGAAGGCCAGAAACACCGCCAGCGCAGGCAGCAGGAGTGCCACGCGCCAACCGCGCGGCAGGGTCAGGTCACGCATCGTCTCGTTCCTCTTCCTCAGTCCCGTAGGTCGTGCTTAGCGCACGTTCTTCAGATATTGCTGACCGAATGCATCCTGCTGGTCGGCAAGCTTCTGAAGGTCAACCGGTTTCACACGGGCGTAGTCGGTGGCCGGCAGGAACTTGGCAGCCACGTCGGCCGGCATCGTGCTGGCACGCACCGGACGCAGGAACGCCTGCGACCAATGGGCCTGGCCCTTGTCCGAGAGCGTGTAGTCGATGACCTTCTTGCCGTTGTCCGCATGCGGGGCGTTCTTCACGAGCGCGATCACGTACGGCAGCGACACGGTGCCTTCCATCGGAATCACGAACTGCACGTTGGCGCGGTCCTTGTAGATGGCGCGATAGGCGTTGAAGTCGAAGTCGATCAGGATGGGGATCTCACCCGAGAGCACGCGCGCGTAGGCCGTTTGCTTCGGCACGATCGGGGAGTTGGCCTTGAGCTTCTGGAAGAAGCTGATGGCCGGGGCGAAGTTGTCCATCGAGCCGCCCAGTGCCTGATTGGCGGCAATCGCTGCGGCGTAGCCGGCGAAAGCGCTGCTCGGGTCCAGATAGCCCACCATGCCGCGATATTCCGGCTTGAGCAGGTCGGCCCACGAACGCGGCACCGGCTTGCCTTCCAGCGCATCGCGGTTCACGAAGAAGCCGACCGTGCCCGAGTGGATCGTCGTCCACAGGCCGTTCGGGTCCTTCAGGTTTGCCGGCACCTGATCCCAATGGGCCGGCTTGTACGGGGCGAGCAGGCCCTTCTTGCCGGCTTCGATCGCCGAGGTGATGCCGAGGTAGACGACGTCGGCCACCGGTGCCTTCTGTTCCGCGATCATCTGCGCAACGGCTTGGCCCGAGTTCTTGTTATCGAGCGGCACGCGAATGCCGGTGTCTTGCGCAATGGCCTTGACCTGACCGGCCCAGTCCGCCCATTCCGGCGGGCAGTTGTAGCAGATTGCCGTCTGCTGGGCGTGCGCGGCGCCAGCGCCGAGCAGGGTGAAAAGCGCCAGCGTGCGGGCGGCGCGGGTGATCCAAAGCTTCATTTCTGTGGGCTCCTGAGCGTCTTGACCATTGGCGGCACTCGCGTGCTGCCGGGTAGGTGCGGTCGGTACTGCGTTGCTGTCGATGTTGACGATTCGGGCCTTGCGGCCTGATGCCTGATTGCCTCGGCCGTCGCTGCGCTCTCTGCCACAACGTGATGGAGCGAGTCGCCGGCCAATTTCCTTGTCGATACCTTGTGTTGCTGTACTGCTTGAAACCTGATGCTTGAAACCTGTTGTCACTTGTGCGGCGGCGGCGCCACCGTGCCGCCACGGCGAATCGTGTGGGGCAGAATCAGCGCGTGGCTCATCTCGGCCGTCGCTGGCGCGGGTGAAGTGCCCCCGGGCGACCGGCCCTCGATCTGGGCGAGCAGCCGTTGTGCCGCATGCCGGCCAATCTCCACGCTGGGCTGCACCACGGTGGCGAGCGTCGGCGAAAGCAGTTCGCCCACGGCCAGCCCGTCGAAGCCGAGCACGGAGATATCGTCGGGCACGCGCAGACCGGCTTCACGCAGCGCGCGCATCACGCCGAGCGCCAGCAGATCGTTCGAGCAGAACAACGCCGTGGGGCGGGCGCCGTCGCGCTCGCGCTGCGCCAGCCACTCGCGCACCCGTTCGCCACGGGCACCACTGTTGAAATCGATTTCGAAGGCCGGCAGCGGCGTGAGCCCGGCGGCTTGCATCGCGTCGCCATAGCCGAGAAAGCGGCGCTTGGCGCGGTCCGAGGCATGCAGCGCCCCGGTCACCATGACGATGTCGCGATGGCCCGCCTCGATCAGCATGGCCACGCCCTGCGCGGCGGCGGCGCGATTGTCGACCGAGACACACGGCCGGTTCGGGGCGTCGTTGTAGACCAGTTGGCACGCCACGCCTTCGGCGGCGAGGTCGTCGACGAGGGCGCTGTGTTCGGCGTCGGCCAGGGTGAGCAGCAGGCCGTCCACGCGCTGTTGCAGCAGCGTCTCGATGGCATTGCGCTCGCGCTCGGGGTCGTATTGGGTGGTCACCAGCAACAGGCGGCGGCCCGTGCCGTCGATGGCGGCTTCGATGCCTTCCAGACAATCGGCAAACACCGGGTTGCCCAGCGTCGGCAGCATCACCCCGATGAGGCCGGTGCGCTCGCCGCGCAGTTGGCGGCCCAGCGCATTGGGGCGGAATTTCAACTCGGCGGCAGCCGCCTGCACACGGGCGAGCGTCTCCGGACGCACCAGTTGCGGCGAATTGAGCGCACGTGACACGGTGGCGATCGAACAGCCCGCGCGTTGCGCGACATCCCGGATATCTGCCAAACCCAGTCTCCTCTTGTGGTGCCGTGCGGCGGATCGACCCGTTGGGGCAATCACGACCGTTAGCGGCTTTTGCGTAAATGTAAACGTTTACGAAAACGTTTTCACTCCGGGATTCTATGGAGACAATGTGATGAATTGATGACAGCCGGCCGCCCGTTGCGGCGGGCGTCGAAGCCCGGGGATGCGACCTATACTGAAATTCCCCATGCATCGGGCGTGACGGCACCCCCACCCACTACGACCGGGATCGGCCATGAACGAATATCACTTCCTCACCTTGTGGCGGCTCACTGCGCCGCTCGAAGAAGTCTGGGACACCATTCGCGACGTCGACCATTGGGCCCGCTGGTGGCCCTGCGTACGCGAGGTGCAAACGCTCGATGCGGGCGGCGCCGATGGCGTCGGTGCCGTGCGGCGTCTGACGTGGCACGGTGCGCTGCCCTACTCGCTTACGTTCGAGACGCGGGTCACGCACGTCGAGCCGATGCGCGAAATCCGGGTGGAAGCCAGCGGCGACGCGGAAGGCACCGGCCTATGGCGATTCGACACCGAGGGGTCGATTACCGTCGTGCGGTACGGCTGGGATGTGCGCACGAACCGGGCGTGGATGAGCAAACTGGCGCCGCTTGCCCAGCCGCTGTTCCGCTGGAACCACAATTACGTCATGCGCCGTGGCGGCGAAGGGCTCGCCGCCGTACTCAATGCCCATCTGGTGGAATGCCTCGATACGGACCTGCCGCCCGCCGCCATTGGCGAAGACCGCACCCCGCGCGACCTTCGTGCGGCCCGCGCCCGGGCCAGTCATGATGGGCGGGGCTGACGGGTGGTCCGTTTGATCCAGTACACCCCCGGTGGCGCCATCCGCTCGAGCGGTGTGACATTCAGTACGCCGGGTACGTCATTGGCATCGATAAGCGAACGCCCCTGCCGGACCCATGAGGTGATGACGCCACACGCCTTCGACCTGATGATGTCGGCGAATTGAAGGGTGTCGATGCCGTGCTCATCTGAAAACGTCTTAGGCCACATCGCGGCATTCCACTGTCGCTGTGCCCACTTCGCCACGTGGCGCTCCCACGCCAAAAAATCTTCGATACAGACCAGCCGCCCTCGCCAAGGCTCGCTCAGGAGTGTGTCGTAGCACGACCGTGGATCAAAGTATCTGTTCATGAAGCTGGCCAGTTGGTTGGGTTCCAGCCCCCAAGACTTGGCGATGTCCCACACCACAAAGGGCGCGTCGTGCGTCCGGTTCAGTGCCATCAGGTAGCGAGCGAGATCTTTGCTCCGTACGATGGTCGGCGAGGCATCGTGGAACGCCGGCAGACCGCCACGCATCACGCCCATCAGCGGCACGTCAGGAGATACGGGGGATGCCGGGGATGCCGGGGATGCCGCGGACGACTGGAATACCGACGACTGGGACGGGGATGACGAGGGCAGCGAAGACGCCGGTGACGGGGACGCGTCGACATTGGCAGCGCGGTTCAAGTAGCTCTGCATATCGAGTTCGAAGGCGTCGACGTCTGCCGGCGTCACATCAGGCATCGCCCGGAACACCAGACGCCAGCCAGCGGGCACATCGGGCACATCGGACGCGTTGCCCCCCCGTTCGTCACGCGCATCCGACCCCGGGGTCGCGGCCGCTGCGCGCTGACATCGCCGGATCACCGCCCCGGCCCATGCCATCGCCCGATGCCCGGGCACGACGCCGCCGTATTGCGCTGCGTTGTCTCCGCGTAAGTCGTAATAGCCGAGGGTGAGGTGTAGCCGCTGATCTGCCTCGTCGTGATCGCGCAGCGCATGCAGCGACGTCAGATGAATCACCCATAGGCTGCCTTCGGGCAAGCCCCGCCAGATCCGGACCGTCGCATGCCGCGGGTGAGCGATATCGACGCGACTCTGAAGCACGCTCGCCAACGCGTCAGCCAATCGACGATGGCTGGCAGTGCCGTCGCGGGACGTGCTGTCGCCGAGGGTTCGATCCGGCTTGATGGGCGGGCTGGGGCACGGTGCCGTTTCAGCCTTCGCGTAAGGTCTGAAGCGGTAGGCACGGAGCGAAGTGGTGAAAGCGGTGAGCGCCGTTTTCATTGTGTCGAATTTGAACGTCGGCTCGGTTCAGACATCGCAAAGCGCGTTCTGCGCATTCTCAACAAATAGGTGATCGGCGCACATGTTTCTCGCTGAATCACCGAGATGTCCAGACCGGTGCATTCCCGATCAAGACTTTCGAGCGACCTGCCCTGCGCGTGCCAGACGATCACCTCGTGCAGGGACGTCATCGACGTCATGTCGTCAAACTGTCGCGAGTCGATATGACGCGACTGCGCAAAAGTGGACGCCGCGACCGTCCGGGTGTCCCGCACTTCGTAATGCGCTGCGGTGGCTTCCCACGCCACGAGATCGTCGAGACAGACCAACCGCCCGTTCCAGGGTTCGCGAAGCCCTTCATCGAAACACGTGCGCGTGCCCATATCGTTGTTCAGGAACGTTGCGAGCGCCGTTTTAGGAACGCCCCACGTTTTGAGTTCACGCCAGAGATCGCGGGCGGGAGCAAAGCGGCGTCGGGCAAACAGGTAACGCGCAACGTCCCGGGTTCGCATCAGCGTTGGCGACGAAGCGTGAAACGCCGGAATACCCTCCGGACACCACGCCAGCGACGCAACGTCGGGAGGCGCAGAGGTGACGGGGTCCAGTTCTGATGCCGCCGAAACCGCCGAGTACGTAGAACCTGTCGTGTGCGCCCGTGCCGAGAACGGCACCGCCGGTGGCGTTTGAGCACGCACCAGACGTTGCAGATAGCCGGACAGGTCGAGTTCAAACGCGTCGACGTCTTCATTGCGCAGTCGTGGCAGTTCACCCACTTGCCAATGCCAGCGCGAGGGGGCCTCGTCAGGTAACGCCGCACCCCGACCCAGCGCTGCTTGCGCGCGCTGGCACTGGCGGGCCGCTGCCCCTGCCCACGCGAGCGCCCGATCTTCGGGCACGGTGCCGCTGCGCTGCCTGACTTCGCATTGCGCGAAATCGAAATGACTGAGCGTGAGATGCAACCTGCGGTTTGGGGCGAGACTCGCGCCCACCTCACCCACCTCGCCCGCCTGCGCCGTGGAAGCCGCCTCGGGCGTAGAGAAGCGAATCACCCAGACGCCGGCATCGTGGTCCCACGGGGCGACGCGAATCGTCGGGTAGCGGGGGCTGACGATATCGACGTGCGATTGCAGCACGCTCGCGAGCCCTTCGGCAAAGAGCTGATGGATCGTTGCATCACTGGGCGGTCTGGTGAGGCCGTGAACGGCCGTCGAAGCCGGAACGCGAGGCATGGGTGAGAGACCCGGGGGTTGCGAAGATGCGGTGGCGATGCCGGGGCGAAGGCGATCCGATTGACGGGGATAGGGAGAAAAGCGATCGACACCGGGTGCCGCAGAGGAGGTAGGTTTCATTAGGCCGCCCGGACGAAAGGAGCGCCAATTCTCAGTGCGGCCCCCTGCAAGCGCTGTCGGCATTCGCCGGATGGCTTTCGGACCGGGCCGCCTTGCAATGGATGCCGATATTCCACAAAGGAATAGACACCACGATAGATTTCATTATTTTTTATATCGCTGGATGCCTAGACTTGAGGGCATCTGGCGGTGGCCTATCGCCTTCTCCCGCGTGACGCTACTGGCGGCACGCCACCCAAGCGCCACCGTCCCGCAAAACACTAATGTATTGGGAGACCTCGTGAGCCTTGCGACCCCGCCGCTGCTGCGGCACTACGTGGACGGTGCGTTCATCGCCACCGATCGTCAGTTCGATAACGTGAGCCCGGTCGATGGCCGGCTCATCGCAAAGGTTTGCGAAGCCGATGCCGCCATCGTCGACCGCGCCGTCGTCGCTGCCCGCCGCGCCCTGCACGAAGGCCCGTGGGGCAAGACCACCCCGGCCGAACGCGCCGCCGTACTGCATCGCATCGCCGACGGCATTCAGGCGCGCTTCGACGATTTCGTCGCCGCCGAAGTCGCCGATACCGGCCGTCCGGTCGAACAGGCCCGCACGCTCGACATCGCACGCGGCATCGCCAACTTCCGCATGTTTGCCGATCTGATCAAGACCGCCGGCACCGAGATGTACGAGATGCGCGCAGCCGACGGCGGCGACGTGATGAACTACGTCACCCGCAAGCCGCTCGGCGTCATCGGCATCATCTCGCCGTGGAACCTGCCGCTTCTGCTTTTCACGTGGAAAGTTGCACCAGCGCTTGCCATGGGCAATTGCGTGGTGACCAAGCCGTCGGAAGAAACGCCTTCGTCGGCGACGCTGCTCGCCGAAGTCATGGACGCCGCCGGCGTGCCGCCGGGCGTGTTCAACCTCGTGCACGGCTTCGGCCCCAACTCGGCGGGCGAATTCCTGACCAAGCACCCCGACGTCGCCGCCATCACCTTCACCGGTGAGTCGCGCACGGGCAGCGCCATCATGAAAGCCGTGGCCGATGGTGTGAAGGAAATCTCGTTCGAACTCGGTGGCAAGAACGCCGCCGTCGTCTTCGCCGACGCCGACTTCGACGCCGCCGTCGACGGCGTGGTGCGCTCGTCGTTCACCAACGCAGGCCAAGTCTGTCTGTGCTCCGAGCGCGTGTATGTCGAGCGCCCGATCTACGAGCGCTTCGTTGCCGCGCTGGCCGAGCGCGCCGCCGCCCTGCGCATCGACGCCCCGGACGCGCAAGGCCTGCAGATGGGCCCGCTCGTCTCGCGTAAGCATCGTGAAAAAGTGCTGTCCTATTACAAGCTGGCCGTCGAAGAAGGCGCGACCGTCGTCACCGGCGGCGGTGTGCCCGTGTTCGGCGACGCCCGCGACGAAGGCGCCTTCGTGCAGCCGACTGTCTGGACCGGCCTGCCCGATACGGCACGCTGCGTGCGCGAAGAAATCTTCGGCCCGGTGTGTCACGTCGCGCCGTTCGACAGCGAAGACGAAGTCATCCGCCGCGTGAACGACAGCGACTATGGTCTGGCCGGCTGCGTGTGGACGACCAACTTGTCGCGCGCTCACCGTGTGGCGCGTCAGTTCCAGACCGGTCTCGTGTGGGTGAACACGTGGTTCCTGCGCGACCTGCGCACGCCGTTCGGCGGCGTGAAGCTGTCGGGCCTCGGACGCGAAGGCGGGCGTCACTCGCTCGACTTCTATTCCGAAATCACCAACATCTGCATCAAACTCTGACCTGACAATGTGAGGCGACGGCGCGGGGGCTATCGATGGGGGTCGATACCCCCGCGCCCGTGCGCCGCACGCTGACAAGCCAACAGAAGCACACGAAAAATTACGGAGACGCGTCACTCATGAGCGCAACGCAATCGCAAGACACGCAAGCCCGCGTCGTCGCCGGCAAGGCCAAGCCGCGCGGTAAATTCCCGCACATCAAGCGTGCGGGCGACTTCTTGTTCGTCTCGGGCACCAGTTCGCGCCGCCCCGACAACAGCTACGCCGGTGCGCAGGTCGATGCGCTGGGCGTGACCCAGCTCGACATTCGCGAACAGACCCGCGCCGTCATCGAGAACATTCGCGACATCCTCGCGAGCGAAGGCGCGACGCTGGCCGATGTGGTGGAAGTGGGCTCGTTTCTCGTGAACATGAACGACTTCGGCGGCTATAACGAGGTGTACGGCGAATACTTCGATGAAAACGGCCCCACGCGCACCACCGTGGCCGTGCACCAATTGCCGCACCCGCTGCTGCTCATCGAGATCAAGTGCGTGGCGTACTCGCCGCGCGCCCGCTGAGCCAGACGCAAAATAAATTCAACGCGACATGATTCGGGAGACAGCATGTTGACGTACGGCAAACCCTTCAATTTCCAGCGCTGGATCGACGAGCATGCCCATCTGCTCAAGCCACCGGTCGGCAACCAGCAAGTCTGGCAGGACAGCGATTTCATCGTGACCGTGGTCGGTGGCCCCAACCACCGCACCGACTATCACGACGATCCGCTCGAAGAATTCTTTTATCAGTTCAAGGGCAACGCGTGGCTGAAGCTCTGGATCGATGGCCGTGAAGAACGCGTCGATCTCAAGGAAGGCGACATCTTCCTGCTGCCGCCGCACGTGCGTCATTCGCCGCAACGCCCCGAGGCCGACAGCCTGTGTCTGGTCATCGAGCGCCAGCGTCCGGCGGGTCTGCTCGACGGTTTCGAGTGGTATTGCCTGAAGTGCGGCACGCAGGTGCATCGCGTCGAAGTGCAGTTGAAAAGCATCGTGACCGACCTGCCGCCGCTGTTCGACGCGTTCTACGGCAGCGAAACGTTGCGCCGTTGCCCGAGCTGCGGCGAGATCCACCCGGGGCGCGCTGCATCGGCCCCGGCGGCTGCCTGACGCGGCGCAATTTGCCCTCGGCCCTCGGCCCCAGCCCACTACCCGACAGAACAAGTCACTTCATGAAGAAAATCGACATGCACGCCCACTTCTTCCCGCGTATCACGCAGGAAGAAGCGGCACGACTGGACGCCGCCACCGCGCCGTGGCTGCGCATTGACGAGAATGGCGAGACCGGCAACATCATGCTCGCCGACAAGGCCTTCCGCCCCGTCTATCGCGCGCTGTGGGACCCCGCGCTGCGCATCGAAGAACTCGACCGTCACGGGATCGACCTGCAAGTGGTCTGCGCGACGCCGATCATGTTCGGCTATCGCTACGACGGCCATGCCGTGATGGACTGGGTGCAGCGCATGAACGATCTCGCGCTGGAGCACTGCGCGTACGCACCCACGCGCCTGAAGGCGATGGCGCAGGTGCCCTTGCAAGACCTCGATCTCGCCTGCGCCGAAGCGTCGCGCGCCAAAGCCACCGGCCACGTCGGCGTGCAGATCGGCAATCACCTCGGACCGAAAGATCTCGACGACGAGCATCTGGTGGCGTTTTTGCGGCACTGCGGCAACGAACACATCCCCGTGCTGGTGCACCCGTGGGACATGATGACCGACGGCCGCATGAAGAAGTGGATGATGCCGTGGCTGGTGGCGATGCCGGCCGAGACGCAACTCTCCATCCTGTCGCTGATTCTCTCAGGGGCCTTCGAGCGCCTGCCGCGCTCGCTCAAGCTGTGCTTCGCCCACGGCGGCGGCGGCTTCCCTTACCTGCTGGGCCGCGCCGAGAATGCGTGGCATTGCCGCGACATCGTGCGCGCCGACAGCCCGCACCCGCCGTCTCATTATCTGGACCGTTTTTACGTCGACAGCGCGGTGTTCGACCCGCGCGCCCTGCGCCTGCTGGTCGACACGATGGGCGTCGATCGCATCATGCTCGGCTCGGACCACCCGTTCCCGCTCGGCGAACAGGAGATCGGCAAGCTGGTGGCCGATCAGCCGGGTCTGGACGCCCACGCCCGCGAGCGCATTCTGGCCGGCAACGCCCGGGAGTTCTTCGGGCTGTAACTGGTGCTTTCCCGAGGTGTTTTTGAAATTGCTTGCCTACGTAATAGGCGTCGTTTAGGCTGGGCACTGAAATATTTGATGCTTAAACAATTTAAATTAAGCCATCGAAATAACGCCTACGTATGACCGACGTGCCCGGCTGACGATGACCGCCATAAAGAAGCGCTCAGGCTGCCCGGCACGAACCCTCTGCTCACAGTGTTTGCCAGTTCCGGAACTTAGTTTGGAGACCATGATGACGGGAACGAAGACCACGCAACGCAAAACGATCGCAGTCCTGGGCGCTATTGCCGCCGCCGCAGCACTGCTCACCGCCGGCGGTGCGCATGCCGAGGTCAAGATCGGCTTCATCGGCACGCTCTCCGGCCCGGGCGGTGCGCTCGGTCAGGACCAGTACGACGCCTTCATGCTCGCCGTCGAGCAAAAGGGCGGCAAGCTGGGCGGCGTGCCGGTGCAGGTGATCAAGGAAGACGACCAGCTCAAGCCCGACGTGGGCGTGCAGGCCGCGCAGAAGCTCGTAGAGCGCGACAAAGTGTCGATCATCACCGGCGTGACGTTCTCGAACGTGATGATGGCCATCCACAAGAACGTGACCAACGCGGGTGTGGTCATGGTCGGCTCGAACGCCGGCCCGACCCCGATTGCCGGCGCGCAATGCTCGCCGAACTTCTTCTCCACCTCGTGGGACAACGACGAGTTGCATGAGGCCGGCGGCCAGCTCTCGAGCGATCTGGGCTACAAGAAGATGTACGTCATGGCGCCGAACTATCAGGCCGGACGCGACGCGGTGAACGGCTTCAAGCGCGACTACAAGGGCCAGATCGTCGACGAGGTGTACACGCAGGTCAACCAGCCTGACTACTCGGCAGAAATCGCCCAGTTGCAGGCGGCCAAACCCGATGCCGTCTATGTCTTCTACCCGGGCGGCATGGGCGTGAACTTCGTCAAGCAATACCGTCAGGCCGGGCTGCTCGGCAAGATTCCGCTGATCTCCGTGTCGACCATCGATGGCTCGACCCTGCCCGCACTGAAAGAACTCGCCGTAGGCGCCATCACCAGCGCGCCCTACTCGCCCGACCTCGACAACGCGCAGAACAAGCAGTTCGTCACGGCCTTCCAGAAGAAATACAACCGCGTGCCGTCGATGTACGCCGCGCAGTCGTATGACGCAGCCAACCTGATCGACTCGGCGCTCACCAAGACCAAGGGCAGCGTGGCCGATCGCGAAGCGCTGCGCGCGGCACTCAAGCAAGCCGACTTCTCGTCCGTGCGTGGCCCGTTCAAGTTTGCCAGCAACCAGTTCCCGATCGCGCAGTTCTATCGCGTAGATGTCGTCAAAGACAGCGCAGGTGCCGCCTTCGCGACCAAGGGCCAGATCAAGATCCAGACGCGTGCCGACCTGGCCGCGCAGTGCAAGATCAAGTCGTAAGTCTGCATCCGTCTTTTTCGTAAGCCGCGCACCGCCCGTGTCGATGACGGGCGGCCGCAAGTGCCCCGGTGCCGTTGCACCGGCGGCACTGTTCCTGCACGACCCGCACATCTGAACGATCCGTATCCGCTGGACCAGCTGAGCATTACCTGAGCACTACGAGGGTTTATGAAGCGCTACCGCAATTTCGACGAGGCCGAGCTGGACGTTGAGTACAACGCCCGCGCCACCACGCCCAACGTCCTCGACATCCTGAAGCAATACGCCGCCGATAGCGCGCACGCACGCGCCACGGTTCCCTGCGTCCTCGACGTCGCCTACGGCGATCATCCCGACGAGACGCTCGACATTTTTCCCGCCCCCACGCCCGGTGCGCCCGTGTTCTTCTTCGTCCATGGCGGCTACTGGCGCGCCCTGAACAAGAGCGACTCCAGCAACATGGCGCCCGCGTTCACGCAGGCCGGGGCGACTGTCGTCACCATCAACTACACGCTGGCCCCCGGCGCGTCGCTCGACACTATCGTCGACCAGACCCGCCGCGCGCTCGCGTGGGTGCATCGCCATATCGGGGCGCATCACGGCGACCCGAAACGCATTCACGTGTGCGGCAGCTCCGCTGGCGGACATCTCGCCGGCATGTTGCTCGCGCAGGGCTGGCATGCCAAATACGGCGTGCCGGAAGATGTGATTGCCGGTGCCGCACCGCTCTCGGGCCTGTTCGATCTCACGCCGATTCCGTTCACGCATATCAACGAATGGATGAAGCTCAGCGCGGACGATGCCACGCGCAACAGCCCGCAGTTTCACTTGCCCGCCCACGGCTGCCCGATCGTCGTGTCGTACGGCGAGACCGAGACGGCCGAGTTCAAACGCCAGAGCGTGGACTACCTCGCGGCATGGCGTGAGCGCGGCTTCACCGGCGAGTACGTACCGATGCCCGGCACCAATCACTTCGATATCGTGCTGACGCTGAACGACCCGGCCAGCCCGCTCACGCAGGCCATCTTCCGTCAGATGGGGTTGCTTGCCGGCACGGCCGCTGCCGCGAACCGCGAGGAGGCCAAATGAGCCTCACCCTCTTCATCATGCAGTGCCTGAACGGGCTGCAACTCGGGGTGCTGCTGTTCCTGATGGCGGCCGGGCTCACGCTCGTGTTCGGCATCATGAACTTCGTGAACCTCGCGCACGGCTCGCTGTACATGATGGGCGCGTTTATCGCGGCCACCGTCTACAACCATACGGGGTCGTTCGCGCTGGCTGCCATCGCGATCATTCCGGCCATGCTGATCATCGGCCTGATCGTCGAATTCGTGGCGCTCAAAACGCTGTATGACCGCGATCACCTCGATCAGGTGCTCGCCACGTTCGGCCTCATCCTGTTCTTCAACGAACTGGCGCGTATGATCTGGGGCCCGTCGCCCTACTACATGGAAGTGCCCGAGTGGCTGGGCGGCACCGTCGATCTGTTCGGCCTGCAATACCCGGCGTATCGCTTCCTCATCATTCTCGTGGGGCTGGCCGTTGCCCTCGGCTGCTATCTGCTGATTCACCGCACGCGCATCGGCATGCTGATTCGTGCCGGCGCGACGCACCGTCAGATGGTCGGCGCGCTCGGCGTGAATATCGTGCTGCTCAACTCGCTGCTGTTCGGGCTGGGGGCGATTCTCGCGGGGATTGCCGGCCTGATGGCGGGCCCGATTCTCTCGGTGCAGCCGGGCATGGGCGAACCCATCCTGATTCTCACGATGGTGGTGATCGTGATCGGCGGCATCGGGTCGGTGCGCGGCGCGTTTCTCGCGGCGCTCATCGTCGGGGTGGTCGATACGGTCGGCCGCACGGCATTGCCCACGCTGCTTCGCAGTCTGATGGAGCGCAGCACGGCGGACACCGCCGGCCCCGCGCTCGCTTCGATGCTCATCTACCTTGTCATGGCCGCGGTACTCGCGGTTCGTCCGCAAGGCCTGTTCCCGGTCAAACACGGTTGACGATGGAAATGAAACTGAATCTTCGCACCGCCGTGCCGCTGCTGTTGCTGGCCTTTCTGGCACTGGTGCCCATTTACGCGACGGCCGTGCAACAGCCGTTCTATCTCACCCTCTTCGGCCGCATCGTGGTGTTCGCCATCGCCGCCGTCTCGCTCGATCTGATTCTTGGCTACGGCGGCATGGTCAGCTTCGGCCATGCGCTCTATCTGGGGCTGGGCGCTTATGTGGTCGGCATTCTGAGCTTTCACGGCATCGATAACGGCTTCGTGCATCTGGGCGTGACGCTGCTGGTGTGCGCCCTCGTCGGCGCCCTCACCGGCCTGCTCTCGCTGCGCACGACCGGTATCGCGTTCATCATGATCACGCTCGCCTTCGCGCAGATGTTCTACTTCTTGGCCGTAGGCCTGAAGCAGTACGGCGGCGACGACGGCCTGCCGGTGGCCGCAGCCAGCCGCTTCGGCAATGTGTCGCTCGATAACCCGACCGTGCTCTATTACGTGGCCTTTGCCGTGCTCTGCCTGTGCGTATGGGCAGGCCGCCGGCTGGTCGACGCGCGCTTCGGCATGGTGATTCGCGGCAGCCGCCAGAACGACCGCCGCATGCGCGCGCTGGGCTACCCGACGCTGCGCTACAAGCTCGTGGCTTACGTCATCAGCGCCATGGTGTGCGGCGTGGCCGGCATGCTTTACGCCAACCTCACCCACTTCGTCTCGCCCGCCTACATGGCGTGGACGGCGTCGGGCGAACTGATCGTGATGGTCGTGCTGGGCGGACTCGGCTCGTTCTTCGGCCCGGTGCTCGGCAGCACCGCGATGCTGCTCATCGAAGAAGGCCTGAAAGGACTGACCGAGCACTGGATGATCATCTTCGGCCCGCTGATCGTGATCTCGGTGCTGGTCTCGCGACGCGGCCTGTACGGCCTGCTCGGCGACCTGCAAGTGCGCCTCGCACGCCGCACGCGCGCGGTGGAGGGCAAAGCATGAGCCTGCTCAAAGTCGACCAACTGGTCAAACGCTACGGCGGACTCACCGCCACCGATCATTTCTGTCTGGACGTTGCCCCGGGCGAGCTGCACGCCATCATCGGACCGAACGGTGCCGGCAAAAGCACGCTCATCGGCCAGTTGGCCGGAGAGTTGCGCTCCGACGAAGGATCGATCCATTTCGACGGACGCGACATCACCGGCATGCCGATCGAGCAACGCGCGCGCGCCGGCCTCGCCCGCTCGTATCAGATCACCTCGGTGTTTCGCGAATTCACTGCGCTCGAGAACGTGCTGGTCGCCGTGCAGGCGATGCAGGGGCACAGCTTCGGGTTCTGGCGGCCGGCCATTCGTCAGGCGTCGCTCGTCGAACCGGCGCGCGAGATTCTGGCGCGCACCGGGCTGGCGGCACGCATGAACGTTCCCGCGTCCGCCCTCGCCCACGGCGAGCATCGGCAACTCGAACTCGCCATGGCGCTGGCCGGGCAGCCGCGATTGCTGCTGCTGGACGAACCGATGGCGGGGATGTCGCAAGCCGAATCGGAGCAGATGACGCACTTGCTCGCCGAACTCAAGGGCGACTACGGCATCGTGCTCGTCGAACACGATATGGACGCTGTCTTCGCACTGGCTGACCGCATCACGGTGCTAGTCTACGGCCGCGCAATTGCCTGCGGCGACGCCGACACGATCCGCAACGATGCGGGCGTGCGCGAAGCCTATCTCGGGGACGAAACCCGCAACGAAATGCTGGGAGCGACGGCATGAGCACTCTGTTGTCTTTGGCCGGCGTCGAGTCGTATTACGGGGCGAGTCAGGCGCTGTTCGGCATGCAGCTCGAGATCGAGCGCGGCGCGTTCGTCACGCTGCTCGGGCGCAACGGCATGGGCAAGTCGACCACGGTGAAGTCGATCACCGGACTCATGCGCCCGGCGCGTGGCGAGATCGTCTTCGACGGTCAGCCGATTCACGCCAGCCCCTCGCATCGCATTGCCCGCGCCGGTATAGGGCTGGTGCCCGAAGGCCGCCAGATCTTCCCGACGTTGACCGTGCGCGAGAATCTCGTAGCGACGGCAGGCAATCGTCACGGGGCCGGTTCGCCGTGGACGCTCGCGCGCATCTACGAACTGTTCCCTCGCCTGCGCGAGCGTGAGAAAAATCTCGGCAGCAATCTCTCGGGCGGCGAGCAACAGATGCTCGCGATTGGGCGCGCGCTGATGACGAATCCGAAATTGCTCATTCTCGACGAAGCGACGGAAGGCCTCGCGCCGCTCATTCGCGGTGAAATCTGGCAATGCCTCAAGCAACTCAAAGGCAGCGGCCTGTCGATTCTCTGTATCGATAAGAATCTGGCGCCGATGCTGGAGCTGGGCGACCGTCACTACATCGTCGACAAGGGCCGTGTGGCGTGGCAGGGAGACTCCGCCGGACTGCGCCGCGATATGGCGCAATTGCAGGCCTATCTCGGCGTGTGAACCGGGCCGGAAGTGGCGGGCCGCAGCCTCGCGCTGCACCCGCACACCCACTCTGCGGCACTCAGGCATCACCTGAGTGCGTAGTACTCGATAGGTGTCAGACGCGAAAACCACGAGAGTTTTGTGAAAGCGCCCGGGCAGACGTTGTGTTGCAATCAGTCCCGCTTGATTGACTTCACAAGCCTGACGCGACTCACCTCATCCGCGCACGCGCTCCCCTTAACTTTCACCCACTGACACCGGGCAGGACTATGGCTTACTCGAATACGCCTTCCAATCCGTTCCGCTGGCTGCTCACGCAGGACACCGGTGCGCCACCGCCCACCGAGCCGGCGCACGTCAATAGCGGACTCCCTGCGGACTTGCCGCTCAACATCAAGGAATTACCGCGTACCCCGCTACCTAAGCTGGAAGTGTTTCCCGAAGAATTGCTCGCCTTGCGCAAGCATCTGGGCATGTCGCGCAATGTCTTTGCGCATTACCTGCGGACCAACCCGCGTACGCTGGAAAACTGGGAACAAGGCCGTGCGCGGCCGAATGCTCAGGCGGCGTGCCTGATCCGGCTCGTGCAACAGAATCCGGGACTCGTCTCGGCGCTCGCCGGCCTCTGAGGGCGGGTAGCTTCGCTGTAGTGGCTGTGTAGTGGATGTGTAGCGTCTGCGTCCATGCAGATGCCGGGGGCGGCGGTCAGCGGTCAGCGACCGTCGATGCGCCGCCCGCTGTCTCTTTCCCCTCCGCCGCCTTCCTCACCCTTCCCTCGCATGCTCAGGGCTTCAGACCGCACGCCTCGCGCAGACACGCCACAAAGCGCTCGCAGGCCGGGCTCGGCTGTTTGTCCGAGCGCAGCGAGTAGCCCACGTCGCCAAAGCTGCCCGATACCGTATCGGCCAATACCCGCAACAGACCCGAGTCGACAAACGGCTTGGCGGCCGCACGCGGCATGAGCGCCACGCGGGGCGATTCGAGCATCAAACCGATATTGGTCAGGATCGACAGCGACTCCACGACATCCTCGGGCAGCAACAGCCCCGCATCGTGAAAGAGGCGCTCGGCAGCCAGTCGCGACGGCGACTCGGGCACCGGCAGAATCCATGACCCTTCGCGCAATTGCGCCAGCGGCACTCGCGCCGCCGAATCGGCCCAGTGACGAATGCCTCCGACCACGCAGAGCGATTCGTTGAAGAGAATTTCGTGGGTCAACGCAAAGGCATTGGCGACCGGCAGCGCGCGCTCGGGCAAGCGGCCGACGACGATGTCGAGATCGCCGCTGGCCAACGCCGGGAACAACTGTGCCGTGGTGGCCTCACGCACCGTCACCAGCACGCCGGGCGCCCGCGACTTGAGCATGGCGATCGTGCGCGGCAGCAAGTCGGCCGATGCCGAAATCAGCGTGCCGACGATCACATGCCCGCTGGTGCCCGCACTGAACGCGTTGACCTCATCGGTCAGGTAGCGCAACTCGGCCATCAGCGACTTGACGCGGTGGCCGAGCAGTTCGCCCAGCTCGGTCGGCTGCATGCCCCGGTTGCTGCGCACGAACAGGGGCCCTTCGAAACAAGCCTCCAGCTCATGCACGATCTTGCTCACCGCAGGTTGCGTAAGCCCCGTCTCGTTGGCAGCGCGCACCAGCGAGCCCGTCTCGAGCACACGATCGAATACCTGAAGTTGATGGAACTTGAGCTTGCGCCCGAGGTTGAGGGCAGTCCAGGGCAATGAACGCATCGGGATCCTGTTCAGGCCGCTGCCGCGGAGGGCGGCGAACCCGGCCCGGCCCCCTGCGGCACAGGCGTCGGGTCGGCAGGCTCGGCCGACAGGAAGGCGGTGACGAACTCTTCGAGCATCGCCACATCCGGCAGGGATGACGGGTTGACGTGATGATTCACGAGACAGCCGTCGAACATCAGCACCAGCATGTCGACCAGACGCGCACGCCGTACGCTGTCGCGCGCGAGACTCGGCGCACTGGCAGCGAGCATGGCCGAGAGCCGCTCGCGAAACCACTGCAACAGTGTCGGGTCGTACGGGTCGCCCGGCGTCACCGTGGCCAGTGCCTGCACCAGGTTGTGCGAGAAACCGTTGTCGAGCCGCGGCGTCTCCACCAGCAGGCCGCTGAGCAGGCTGCGCATGCGCGCGTGGGCGCCGTGGGCGGCAAGCACTTCGGCTTCGAGCGTGGCAATGCGTGCCTTGAACCAGCGCTCGTAGACGCAGAAGAACACTTGCAGCTTCGCGGTGAAGTAGCTGTAAATGTTCGCGTGCGAAATACCCGCGCGCTTGGCGATCTGCACCATCGTCGTTTCGACGTACCCCTTCTCGAGAAAAAGGGCGTGCGACGCTTCGAGGATGGCCAGACGAATGTCTTCTTTCTTGACTTGTGGCATGAGTAAGCCTGCGCGGGTAGGCCACGCACCTCAATCGAAATTTCTCAACCTCACGCTGAGGTCAATACCGAACGTCAGCGGGGGTAGTATGCCAGCGCCAACGCAGCTTGCGGCGAAAACTAAGCGCAAACACTCCCCCGGACTTTCCCGGTATTCCAACGCATACAACGCGGTTTGCGATGACAGACATCGCGTTATGCGCCGGATTACCGCGTATTACGCGCATACCCCATCCCCTCGAAAATCGACAGAAAACGGGCCGCTATGCGATGGCCGGCTCGCCTCATTTCCGACGAAAAAAGCGCTGCGCCGCGTGTGGCATCAACGGCAGCACGCCTTTATCTGCAAGCCACGGCGGCGATGTTGCCGTGGGACTTATCTGATGTTTTAGCGTGCATGCCCGCAGCCCGCGGCATCGTCCTTAGCATGAGGACTTTCCGCTTGCCGCCGTGCCTCCGGGAACCCTTCGTGTCAGCCGTCACCAGTTCGGCATTCTCATTTTTCAATCGGCATTTTCCGAGCGTGAATCAGGGAGCTGTGAGCGAGACTTTGGCTTCGCGGCGTACCCAGCGATCGCTCGCCGACAAATGACTGACCGCCTGCTGTCGATAGGCTGTCAGTTAACTGACGGGAAACAGTCATCGTCATATACGACGTGATACGCGATGCCATGCACCACGCCGGATCATGGCGCATCGCATTTTTCCGTCTGACACGAAGCCAAGTCCCCGGATGAGCCCGCGCGCCGCTCATCATGTTCCGTTCCAACGCATCTCCTTCCCCGGCACCGCACGCTGCCCCATTACGCCGCGCCGATATCTGGCTAATGGCCATGGCCTGCGGGCTGGCGGTCGCCAATCTCAACTACTGTCACCCGATGCTCGGCCACATCGGCACGCGCTTCGACACATCGGGCTGGCAACTCTCGCTGGTGCCCGCCGCCGCGCAACTGGGCTACGCAGCGGGTCTGCTGCTGCTCACCCCGCTGGGCGACCGTGTCGCCGACCGCCGGCGTTTGATCGTGTGGCAGATGCTCGGCCTGTGTGCGTCGCTGCTGCTCGCCGCGTCGGCCCCCCACTTCGCGGTACTCGTCATTGCGAGCTTTGCAATCGGCGTAACGGGAACCGTCGCGCAGCACATCCTGCCCCTCGCCGCGCAACTGGCCCCGCCCGAGCGGCGCGGTGCCGTGGTGGGCACAGTCGTCAGCGGTCTGCTCATCGGCATTCTCGGTGCGCGCACGCTCGCGGGCTGGGTGGCAACGTGGTGGCACTGGCGCGCCATGTTCGGCATGGCCGCCCTTGCCATGCTGTGCCTCGCGGCCCTGCTCGGCCGACGCTTGCCCTACGCACCACCAACTACGTCGATGACGTACCCCGCGTTGCTCCGCTCGATGATCACGCTCTTTCGGCGGCACCGTGCGCTCCGGCAGTCGGCGCTCATCGGCGGCCTGCTGTTTGCGGCGTTCAGCGCGTTCTGGTCGACGCTCACGCTCTGGCTCGCGAGTCCGGTGCATGGGCAGCATGCCGGCGTGGCGGGCACCTTCGGTGTCATCGGTATCGTGGGCGCGCTTGCGGCCCCGCTTGCCGGACGCCTCACCGATCGCGGCGGACCGCGGCGCGTGCTGTGGGTGGGTATCGGCGCCGTGGTGCTTTCGTTCGCCGCGCTCTGGATCGGGCAGGCGAGTCTCGCGGGCCTCGCGCTCGGCGTGATCGTGCTCGACCTCGGCGTGCAGACCGGGCAGATCGCCAACCAGACGCGTATCTACGCGCTCGATGCCGAAGCCACCAGCCGCCTGAATACGCTCTACATGAGTGTGTATTTTCTGATGGGTGCGCTGGGCTCCGCACTGGGCGTGATGGCATGGAGTGCGTGGGGCTGGGACGGCGTCTGTGCATTCGGGCTGGTGGCCGCCCTGCTCGCCTGCGCCGTGCATGCTTCAGGGACGCGCAGCGCACGCTTCTTGTGATGCGCCAAGAGCGGCACTGAAGCGGCACTAAAGCGGCATGCAATCGCTTTTCACGCGGCCTCGTCCGCGTGTCCTACATCGCCGTCCTTCAGCGCGTGTCAGCGCCTTCCTACATAGTTCGGAGTGCATCACATACGCAAACCCATGTACTAAAGTTAACTAACGCTGCTTGCGTAGTTCGAGACGATTGCGTTCGCGAAGTGGCCCCCGCGGGGCCATTACAAAGACTTACAAGATCGCGCGATCTAATTCACGCATCGAGCGTCGAACCCTTGTCTATCCATGATGACGACGGGTGGGATGAACACTACCCTCGCAAGGAGGTCATGATGCGAACTAACCGAACTGACGCTAATTCCGGCGTCGCTACCAATACGCAACAGGGCGCAACACGCGCATCGAGTGCGCCGCGTCCGCTGCGTCCATCTACGCGACGCGTGGCTTCCGCGGTGACCGCGACGGGTTTCGCCGCGGTGCTGCTCACCATCGCGGGCTGCGCGTACCAAGCGCCGCCGCAACCTCGTCTGCCGTATCGCGGCAACGAGTCGACCAACCCGGCGTATCAGCCGAACTGTGGGCCGCCGCCTTATCCGGCCGGGTCACCGTGCAGCCCGTACGCTGCACCGCCGGTACCAGTGGCACCGGCGACCGACGCTTACGGGCGTCCGTACCCGCCGACCGATGGCTATGGCCGACCGTATCCGTCCGATGCTCAAGGGCGTCCGTATCCGCCGCCGCCCCCGCCTCCTGCGTATCAGGAGAGCAACCCGGCCAATGGTATGGGCGCACCGGAGAACGGGTCTGACACGGCCCACTGATGCATTCCACGAACAGCAGGCCCGCACGATCGAATCGGGTGTGGCCTGCAAGACCCGGGGCACCGTGCCCCTTTGAAGGAGCCATGCTTCATGAAAACGACTCAACAACGGATCTCGCGCACTGCCGGCACCCTGCTTCTCGGGGCTGCGCTGATCGGCTCGCTGGCAGGATGCGGCGGCATGACGCCGCGTGAGTCACGTAACACCGCCGTGGGTGCCGGTGTCGGCGCGCTTGGCGGCGCACTGATCTCCGGCGGCGACCTCGGCACGACCGTCGGGGGTGCCGTGGTCGGTGGCGTGATCGGTAACGTCGTGACGGGCGACCGCCGCCGCTGATCGGCGCCCGACGTTGCGCCCCGCCCTACCTCATGACATTCAGGAGAAAGTGCGACATGACCACTTCCGAAACCAAACGCCAACGTTCGCTGAGAACGATTGAAACCCTGCGCACGCGCCGTATCGGCCGCGCGACGTTAGCCGCGATCACGCTCTGTGCCGGTGCCGCGGCGCTCTCGCTGGCCGCGCTGCCGAGCTACGCGCAGACGCGCGCACCGATCAACGGCGTGGTGCCGACAACACCGACGGCACCGCCGCCGCCCGCCGCCGGCCCCGACTTCGGCGATGCCGCCGACCAGAACGCCGCGCTCGGCCTGTATTTGCAGCGCTCGTTCGACGCTATCGATACCAATCACGACGGCAAGATCGACCGCAATGAATGGGCGGCCTATCAACGCAGTCAACTGGAAGCCCGGCGCGCCACCTTCGAGCGCTACTTCAAGGCGGCCGACAAGGATGGCGACGGCTATCTGAGCCGTGACGAGGTCGCCGCCACCGAGCCATTCCTGTACCAGCATTTCGACGAGATCGACGTCAATCACGACGGCAAACTCTCACCCGCCGAGATTCGCGCCTACTTCCGCCGCTACTATCACGAGCGCTCTCAGGCCGACGCAGCCACAACGAAGCCCTGAACCGGGTCAGGCGGCAAGTACAAACCGCCTCGCTCCGGTGAATAAAAAAACGCCACGGCAACCGATTGCCGTGGCGTTTTCTATTCAGACTTCGGCCCCCGGCGGTCGACCACCGGAGGCTTCACATCACGGGCGCTCGTTTCAAGCGCCCATGACACACCCCATGACACACATTACGGATGCGTGAAGAACTGCGCGATCACCGCTGCACCCATAAAGGTGCCGGCGTTCGCGAGGAACGACACGACCACGATGCGCCAGCCCAGCTTGCGGAAAGCAGGCACATCCTTGGCAACCGACAGACCGGCGAAGGTCAGCATCGGCGTCACCAGCGACAGGAAGTTGATCTTGCCGGTGAACTGCTCGACGATCGGCGCGTACGGGAAGGCCGGCGACGTCAGGAACATGGCGACCAACGACACCCAGCACACGGCCGGCACCTTGCGGCGCGTGATGTAGTACAGCGCTTCGCCCACGAGCACGGCGCCGATGATGACGAGCATGCCCGGCACACCGTCGATGAACGACGTCTTGAAGGCCATGCTGTTACCCAGCAGCGCCAGCGCGCCCGAGAACACCCAGGCGAACAGACGCGCGCCGAAGTTCATGTCGACGGTGTGCGCCTTGCTGGCTTGCTTGAGTTCCTGTGCGGCTTCGGCGTCGGCCACGGCAGCGGCTTCGGCGTTGGCACGGCCACGCTTGGTCATGCGGCCCAGCACCGGCTCCATCACGCGATAGCCCCAGACGGCGAGCGGCAGCGAGATGAACAGCGTGAAGTACGTACCGATGGTCGTCGTGATCAGGTTCGACGCCGCGGCAAACGTGGCGACTTCCTTGGCGACTTCCGGCGTCTGCTGTGCCGCGATGGCGCCGGCAGCAGCGGCCATCATCGAGCCCGAACCCACACCGGCACCCATCGCGAGCGCGTGCGGATTGAAGATGTTCAGGCTGGCGATAAAGCCGGCGAACAGCGAGATGAACACGGCACCGAAGATCGTACCGGTCAGGTACTCGGCCAGCACGCCACGGCCTTCCGGCGAATCGAAGCCGTACTTTTCGCCGATGATCGCGAGGCTCGGCTCACGGCCGACCGAGAAGGTCGCGCCGATGGCTTCGCGCTTGATGCCGAGCATCAGGGCGACCGGCAGGCCGAGGATGATCGTGCCGACGAAGTGGCCGAACTCCTGGAACACCAGTGCCCAACCGGCGGCCACGAGCTTGGGCAGCGAGCCGCCCACGAGCAGGCCGAGCTTGGCGACGAAGAGCAGCAGCGCCGGTTGCAGAATGGCGGCAGCCTTATGTTGCATCGGCAGATCGATCTGCGCGAAGCGCGGCAGACGTGCCGACGACAAACCGAGCGCGGCGCCGAGCAACAACGCCCAGACCATCGGCAACAGCACGATCTTGCCGTGACCGGCCTTGATACTGATTGCGCCAATCAGCTCTGCGATCACGAGAATCACGATCGCCCATACGTACAGGCGCACGCCATCACTGAAGGCGCCCCCTTGCGGCTTGGCCGCGTTTTGTTCCATGACTGCCATCTGGGTCTCCACTGCACTTGCTGTTGAACCGGTCCGGTGCCATCCGGTCGACCGGACGGGGTACGAACAATTCGGTGATTAACGTTGTAAGTAACCGCTGGTCAATGCTGGATCAACCGGTGGTCGAGGTAATTCGACGCGCCGTCCGCCCGACTGCTGCGGACTTCCCCCACAGCGCCTCGCAGCGACATGTTGGCACGCCTCGGTGACAGTAACAGCGCCCCGCGCAGAACCACCCGAAGGGCGGCATTATACGCGGGTAAAAAACCCCTTCAGGCCACGAATCTCGCAGGCTGAAACGGCGACGCGACAAACGGGGCCTCACGGCCGGCGCCTGACACGTTAACCTCACTTTCCAAACAACTACCGACAAGAAGACAGCACATTCTCATGGCTTGGGCGCGGCTCCCGTACAACGGGAAAGCGGCGGGAAACCAGCGGGCGCGCGGCCGGAAGCCGCACGCCCTGCGCGTCAAGCCATCAGACCATCAAACGATCAGACGTAACCGAACGGCGTGGCCGGGTTGGCGGCCGTCTCGACCCACACGCTCTTGGTCTGCGTGTATTCGTACAGCGCTTCCACGCCGCTGGAGCGGCCGTAGCCACTGTGGCCGTAGCCACCAAACGGCGACGCCACGTTGATCGTCTTGTAGCCGTTGATCCAGAACGTACCGGCGTTGACCTGCGCGGCCACGCGATGCGCGCGGGCGACGTCCTGCGTCCAGACGGCACCGGCCAGACCGAACTCGCTGTCGTTGGCGATCGCCAGCGCCTCTTCTTCCGTGTCGAACGGAATGGCGACCACCACCGGCCCGAAGATTTCGGTGCGCGCCACGCCCATCTGATTGTTCGCGTCGGCCAGCACCGTCGGGCGCACGAAGAAGCCGCCGTCGCTGCGCTGCTGCGAACCGGCCGCGAGACGCGCCCCGCCCGCCACCCCAGCGTCGATCATGTTCATCACATGCTGATACTGGTTGCGGTTGCAGATCGGGCCGACTTCGGTCGCGTCGTCCAACGGCTCGCCCACACGAATCTTTTCAGCACCGCGCGCCAGCATCTCGATCATCTCGTCATACACGCCGCGCTGCACCAGCAGGCGCGAACCCGCCACGCAGCTCTGGCCGGCGCTCGAGAAGATGGCCGCCTGCGCGCCAAGGCAAGCACGCTTGAGGTCGGCATCGTTAAACACGATATTGGCCGACTTGCCGCCCAGTTCCAGCACGCTCGGCAACAGGCGCTGCGCCGCTGCCGTAGCGATCTTGCTGCCGGTTGCGGGCGAACCCACGAACACCACTTTCTTGATGACCGGATGCGAGATCGCGGCTTGCCCGGTCGTGTGACCGAAGCCCGCGAGCACGTTGATCAGGCCGCGCGGCAGGCCGGCTTGTTCGGCCAGTGCTGCCACCGCCAGCGAGCTGGCCGGGGTCAGTTCCGACGGCTTGAGCAGCACGCCGTTGCCCATGGCGATTGCCGGGGCGAGTTGCCAGCCGCAGGTAAACACCGGCGCATTCCACGGCGTGATCTGCAACACCACGCCCATCGCTTCGCGGCGCGTGTAGTTCAGGTGCGTGCTCGGCACGGGAATCACGTCGCCGAAGAACTTGTCGGTCCAGCCGGCGTAGTACTCGAACATTTCGGCGACCTTGCCGACTTCGCCACGGCAATCGCGAATCGGCTTGCCCGCGCCGATCGACTCGAGCTGCGCCAGCGCTTCGGCGTTCTCACGAACCTTCGCGCCAATGGCTTGCATGACACGGCCGCGTGCGGCGTGCGTCAGGGCCCACCAGGTCTTTTGTGCGGCTTGCGCCGCCTCGGCGGCCTGCGCCACCACGTCGGCGCCCGCGTCGCGGTAAGCCAGTACCGTCTGACCGGTAGCCGGGTTCACGATGTCGATCGTGCTCTCGCCGGTGCCCGTGACCAGCTCACCGTTGACGTACGAACCGATGGTCGTGGCGTTGGGGAAGAACTTTGCGAATGCGCCAAGCAAAGCGGCGGCTTGGTTGTCTGCCATGAAAATAACTCCGTGCGATACGTGGTACGTGATACGTGATACACCCCGAGGCGGCAGTTACAGCCCCTCGGAGTGTCAATGAATGGGTGAAATTACGCGCGACCGGCTTCGATGAACTGCACGATGCGGTTGAAGTCTTCGTCGTCACCGACCGAGGCTGCGCTGGCGGCCCACAAGCGGCCGACTTCGGCCGACAGCGGCCCGGTATCCAGCGTGCCGGTCTGCTCGGCGAGCGCGATGGCCAAGCGCACGTCCTTGCGCATGAGCTTCATCGTGAAGCCCGAGTCGAACGCGTCGTTCAGAATCCACGTCGGGTAATTGGTCTGCGTAATGCCGCTGCGGCCCGAGCCGGCGTTCAGGCCTTCGAGCACCTGCGCGGGCTCCACACCCGCCGCCGTGGCCAGACGCATCGCTTCACCCGCCACGATCAGATGCGCGGCGCACATCAGGTTGTTGATGAGCTTGGTCACATGGCCCGCACCCACATCGCCGATGTGCACGCGCTTGGCCGACATCGTTGCCAGCACCGGCTCGATGCGGGCGATGTCGTCGACCGAGCCGCCCAGCACCATCGTGAGCGTGCCGTTCAGCGCGCCCTTCGGGCCACCCGAGACCGGTGCATCGACCAGCGCGATACCTTTCTCGCGCAGCGTCACCGCCAGCGCCCGCGTGCTTTGCGGATCGGCCGTGGACGTGTCGATCACGATCAGCCCTTCGCGGCCGTTGGCGGCAATGCCGTCGGCACCGTTCACCACGGCTTCGACAACCTGCGAGGTCGGCAGCGAGAGCACGAGCGCGTCGGCTTCGCGGGTCAGTTCCGCGACCGAATTGCGCAAGCCGATACCCGCCTCCGCCAGCGCCGCCCCGGCGGCCGGCGACGGATCGAAACCGAGCACCGTGAAGCCGCCGCGCTGTAACGACAGCGCCATGCCACGCCCCATATTGCCCAGACCGACCACTCCGATGATTTTCATGTTGACTCCAGTTTCACTGCGAGAATGGCGCCGCCCCCACGGGCGATGCCGCGTTGTTCCGCCCCCCGGTCTGCACCGGCGGGTTGTTGATTCATAACACGCTATTATTTTGGAATACTACGGAATATTCAGGGAGACATCAGTGATGGTGATTCACGAACTCCAGCACCACATTACCCGCGAACTCCGGTTCGACAACGAGGCCATGCTCGTTGTAGCCGTACGGCACGCCGTTCTCGCGCCATAACGCCTCGATGTGCGCGAGGTCCGGCGCGTGCAGCGTGAGCGCCACGGCGTGGGTGCGTGTGGCCTGTGCCATCGGCAACCCCACGGCGGCAAAGCGGGCCTCGGCGCGTTGCGGCGAAAGCGCCCGCAAATGCCCGCATCCGGTATCGGCCATCGCGCCGCCCTGATACAGGTCGACATGGCGCGCGCCGTAGATCCGTTGCCAGCGCGTGGCCAGTTGGCGCAGCGCCTCCGGGTCGGGGGTCACGTAGGTCACGCCCACGATGCCGGTCACCCCGTTGGGATGCTGCTGCCACGCCGGCACCCAGATCAGCTCGGGCCGATGCTGGTGACAGATGAAATTCGACGCATCGCCAAGCCGGTCGTCGATAAACAACCCGAGAGAGACCACGGCTTCGTCGCGCGTGCCGTCGGGTTTGGTCATCGGCCGTCGAAAATCGATGAACCCCTGTGTTTCGATGCCCGCCTGCGTCAGCCGGCTATGGTCGGCGCGCGCGTCCTTGCTATGCAGCGCGACCAGCGATACGCCTTCCTCGCGAGCCAGAAAGCGGCCAAGAAACCGGCCAAAACAGAAGTCGCCCTGCGCGTTCGTGCCGAACTTCCGGGCGTCGTCTACACCGATCAGCTCGATGAAGTTGTTGCCGAACATCATCAGCGAGGTCACCGTGCCCCACGGGTGATACGACACCGGGGACGGCGTGAAGCCCATGCGCTGGTAATGCGAAAGACGCCGCGGATGGTCATGCACCGTCACCAGCGGATGATCGATACCGAATCGGGTATTGCCCGGAGGAATCATCTACGGCACCTCACGTGAAATCTGGCGCGGAATCGGGCCGCCGTCGTCAGGCCTCGCCTGGGTTCGTTGCCCGTCGATGGGGCCGATCCGCATGCTTCGCAGTGTGGAGTGAAAAAAAACGACGCTCAATGACAACGCTTGAAGATTTTTGTTCTAATTATTAGTCTTTAGGGCATGACACCCGCCATCAACGAAAACCGCCTGCCCTATCTGTTCGAAGCCGTGCAGTGCGGCACCATCCGCGCCGCTGCCGACCGGCTCGACATCGCTCCCTCCGCCGTCAGCCGTCAGATTGCGCTGCTGGAGGCAGAACTGGCATTGCCGCTCATCGAGCGCCACAAGCGCGGGGTGCACCTGACGCAGGCCGGCCGCCTGCTCATGGAGTACTACCGCGAGCAGCGCGCGCATCAGGAAGACCTGCTGGCGAAGCTACAAGAAGTGAGAGGGCTGCGGCGCGGCCACATCCGGCTCGCCGTCGGAGAAGGTTTCGTGAGCGACCTGATGGGCGCGCCGTTGCGGTTTTTCTGCAAGCGCTACCCGGACATCACGCTCACGCTGGATCTCGCGGGCACGAACGAGGTCATGCGCGCCGTGGCCGAGGACGACGCCGATATCGGGCTGGTGTACAACCCGCCCGCCGAGCCCAAGATCGTCTCGCGCGCCCAGATGCGCCAGCCCGTGCACGCCATCGTGGCGCCCGACTCGCCGTTGCGCGCCCGGCTCGCGCAGCAACCGCCGGGTTCGGCGCTCAAACTCGACGACCTTTACGACACCCCGCTCGCGCTCATGCACGGCGCGTACGGCACCCGCCAACTGATGGAATTGGCCGAGCAAGCCGAGAAGCACCGCCTGAACGCGACCGTGACGACCAACTCGATCTCGGTGCTCAAGCACTTCGTCCGCGCGGGGCTCGGCGCGACCTTCCTGCCGACGTTTGCCGTCTCGCAGGAGATCGAGGCCGGCGTGCTGAGCGCGCTGCCCGTCGACCATCCGATTCTGGCGAGCGCCGAAGCCCATCTCATTACCCGCGCAGGGCGGCGGCTTTCCGGCGCGGCCAATCGGCTGCTCACGCATCTGGCCAGCAAGATGGAGGCGTTCGGCGCGCCGGACTGATCCCCGCGCAGGCGGCGTCGTTGTCTGGTTTGTTGTCCACTTCATTGCCCGCCGTTGGCAATACCGCAGTTTGGAATAGCGCCACCAGGTTGTAGCCGCGCAACAGTCGGGGTACTAAGCCTTTACCCGATGTTGCGGGGCATCGAATTCGGATATAAATGAGCCATTCGAGCGAAGGTGCGCTTTGCGTGACAGCAAAAGTCTCTTCTGCGTGACAGCACCGCTAACGGTTGCCACCCACCGCCTTCGCCACCGATCCCGGTTGCACGGCCCGCGTTAATACCGCGCCCGCTGCATCCCCAACGCCAGTGGACTGCCATGACTACGAACTCTGACGACCAGAGCGTGACGGCATCACTCGCAAGCGCCCGCGTCCCCTCACGCGGCCCGCGTTGCCCCGGCGTTCCTGCATGCCGATGTCTCACCACTCGTGACGATTTTTCAGGCTTTACCGAAGGCGTAATGCGTTGTCTCCGCATGGACGACGCGCGACGACGGTCATAACCACGCAAGTCGAAGGTGCGGGGCAAACGCAACCTGGGGAGCAGACCATGAAAAAGAAGCTCATCGCAGCTAGCCTGCTTTGCAGCATCGGAACGATCGCGCACGCGCAATCCAGCGTGCAACTGTATGGCCGTCTCGATGGCGGCTTTCAATACATGAGCAACTTGCAGGACGGCAACGGCGGCACCACCTCGCGCTGGAGTGCGCAGGGCGGTGACTACGGCACGAGCCTGTTCGGCCTGCGGGGGTACGAGGATCTCGGGCAGGGATTGCATGCGGTATTCAATCTGGAAGGCGGCTTCCAGTTGATGAACGGCTACAACAACAACGGCTCGGGCTCGATCTTCGACCGTCGCGCGTTGGTGGGCTTCGTCTCGCAGAGCTGGGGGCAGTTCACGATCGGGCGCAACCTGTTCATCAGTAACGGGGTATGGGACTTCGATCCGTTCCAGCAGCAGGCCTTCTCGTCGGCGTCGCTGGTACGCGGACGTAACTGGCCGCAAGCGAGTAACACCGTCAATTATCAGAGCCCGAACTGGTATGGCTTCGATATCGCCAGCCAGTACGCTTTCTCGAACGTCGTCGGGCAGTTCACGAGCGGCCGGGGATTGGGCGCCCAGTTGACGTACACGCACGACCGGTTCCAGTTGCGCGCGTTGTACGACGAAATTCGGGATTCCAACGGGCGGTTCACCGACGTGTTCGCATCGTCGCGCGAGTACTTCGCCGGTGCCAACATCTTCCTGAACCGCTTCACCGTGTCGCTGGGCTACACCCACATGTCGGCACCGGACGCGCCGACCCCGAACTTCGCCACGCGTGCCGACCACTACTGGGCCGGCGTGAAGTATCAGGCGACGCAAGTGTGGGCCGCGAATGCCGCCGTGTATCACGTCAACGTGCCGAGCTTCGGTCACGCGACCATGTTCGAATTGGGCACGACGTACAACCTCTCGAAGCGCACCTTCCTGTATGGCACCGTCGCCTACGTGTTGAACAGCGCCAACCAGAGCTTCTCGGTCGCCGCGATTCCGAGTGATTCGCTCGACAACCCACCGCCCGGAAAAGGCCAGACCGGCGCGTATATCGGGATCTCGCACTCCTTCTGAAGCCGCTGCCGTCACATAGCCGCACACGACCGGCACACCGGTCACGTCACAAAAAACCCGCCGGGCCCTTTGGGCTGCGGCGGGTTTTGCTTTGTGTACGCGGTCGTCGTGACGCGCTGCCTTCACCTATGCCGGAGGAGCGGTGGCTTAAAAGCGGCTTAAAAGAGGCTTAGAAGCGGTACTTCGCCCCAATACCACCGCCCACAGTGGTTTCGCCGCGGCGTGCGCTCATATTGCCCCCGACATGCACTTCGAGCTGGTTATCGAACTGAACGTCAACGCCAAGCTCGGCCGTGACGATATGGGCCCCGAGTTTTGCGCCCTGCACCGTGAACGAACGCGTGGCGCCGTAGAACGCATTGGTCAGGCTGCTGCGCTTGTCGCCGAACTCGTACTCATAGGCCACGCGTAGCGAGGGAATCGCCTTGCCGCCTGCCACGTTGACCAATTCGTGCCACAGGCGGACGCCGACAATGCCACGGGTCGACGTTCGCGACTGCGAGCCGACCTTTAGGGCATTCGGTGCGCTGGCGTCGCCGCCACCGGCTTCGTCGAAGGCGTTCAGGCGCGTGGACAAAAAGCGCATGCCCAGTGTCGAATCCAGATGGACGGCGCCGAGTGCATTGCGCCGGCCCATTTCACCGAACGCACCGAAGGTGTTGCCTCGCGTATTACCTTTAACGCGTGGTGAAGCATCGCTCGTGTCGACATTGCGATCGGTCTTTACGCTGTGGTTGGTGTACGTCGCGCCACCGTTGACGAACCATTGCTGGTCGCTCAGATGCGACGCGTACACGCCCAGACTGACGCTGTTGACGCCGGCCTCGCCCAGATGCCCGTCGATCTCGGAGTTGTGATTCCCGACGCCCAGTGAGCCACCGACGATGGTGTTCGCGTCGATTCGCGAGTCCACACCGATGGCACCGTTCACGCCACGCACGTCGAACAACCGCGTTTCGCCGTTCTGATGCGAGCGCTCGCCCGTGAACGAGGCCCAACCGACGAGATCGCCGTTGCCGGGTGCAAGGCCCTTGCCGGTGGTGTCATCGAACGTTACGCCGCCGCTCATCGTGCGCGTTTGCATGGCCCGCTGGAAGGCACTGGCCGCCGATTGGGCCGTGACGGCGTTGTTCAACAGCGCCGCGCCCGACAGCACGATGAGCGTGTTGCGCATTTCAGCCGCTTCGTCAGCCTTCACCGGTGACACCGCCATCGAAAAAAGCACAACCGCCGCCGTGAACATTCCGGTGACGCGGAGCGCGAACGATGGATAACTCACTGCTTTCATTTGACAACCTCTCATTGAATTCGCGAGACATGATGAATGGCTTCATCACGCGCCAGACGACGGCAGATCGCCATCCGTCAAGGCTCGCGAATTCTATGAGGCGGCTTATGGAAAGCCGGTCACCGCTACGTTCTTTTAATACATCACCCAGTCCTTAATTGAATAATTTCCCAAAAATGTAAATGTTCGACATTAAATTCACGAAATGAATAACCAATAAAAAAACCGCCGTCCCCTTTCGGGCACGACGGGTTTTCCGTCTTGCATTCGCAGCGTTCGCGCTCAGGCCACAGGTTTGCGCTTGGGCTTGACGTCGGGAGTGTCGATCTCTTCGAGCACATCGCGGAATTCGGCAATGTCTTCGAAGCTGCGATACACCGACGCAAACCGGATGTACGCAATCTTGTCCAGACGCTTGAGCTCGCGCATCACCAGTTCGCCGATGCGCTGGCTCACCACTTCGCGCTCCGCGCCGGCCAGCAGCTTGTACTCGATGCGCGCAATCGCGGCATCCATCGCTTCGGCACTCACAGGACGCTTGCGAATCGCCAACTGCATGCTGGCGCGCACCTTCGCACGGTCGTACTCCGCGCGGCTGCCGTCTTTCTTGACGACGGCCGGCATCGTCAGCTCGACGCGCTCATAGGTGGTGAATCGCTTGTCGCACGACGGACAGCGCCGGCGCCGCCGAATGGCAGCGCCGTCTTCCGCTTCACGCGAGTCGATGACTTGCGTGTCGTCATGCCGGCAGAACGGGCAACGCATGCGTGCGGGGCCGTCCGCTTAGCCGTAGACCGGGAAACGCTTGGTCAACTCGGCCACTTGTGCACGCACCTTGGCCAGGTTTTCCTCGTTTTCCGGGTTGTCGAGCACGTCGGCGATCAGGTTGCCGACCAGCTTGGCTTCGTCTTCCTTGAAGCCGCGCGTGGTCATTGCCGGCGAACCCAGACGCACACCGCTCGTGACGAACGGCTTTTCCGGATCGTTCGGGATCGCGTTCTTGTTCACGGTGATGTGCGCAGCACCCAGCGCGGCTTCCGCAGCCTTGCCGGTGATGTTCTTGGCGCGCAGATCGACCAGCATCACGTGCGATTCGGTCTTGCCCGACACGATGCGCAGACCGCGCGCGACCAGCGTCTCGGCCAGCACGCGTGCGTTCTTCACGACTTGCGCTTGGTAAGCCTTGAATTCCGGCGTGGCGGCTTCCTTGAACGCGACGGCCTTACCGGCGATCACGTGCATCAGCGGACCACCCTGAATACCCGGGAAGATGGCCGAATTGATCGGCTTCTCGAACTCGGCCTTCATCAGGATCACGCCGCCGCGCGGGCCACGCAGGCTCTTGTGCGTCGTGGTGGTCACGAAGTCGGCGTGCGGCACCGGGTTCGGGTACACACCGGCAGCGATCAGACCGGCGTAGTGCGCCATGTCGACCATGAAGTACGCGCCGACCGACTTGGCGATCTGCGACATACGCTCGAAATCGATCTTCAGCGAGAAGGCCGAGGCGCCGGCCACGATCAGCTTCGGCTTGTGTTGCTGCGCGAGCTTCTCGGCAGCGTCGTAATCGATGTCTTCGTTCTCGTTCAGGCCGTAGCTCACCACGTTGAACCACTTGCCCGACATGTTCACCGGCGAACCGTGCGTCAGGTGACCGCCGTGCGCGAGGCTCATGCCCATGATCGTGTCGCCCGGCTTGAGCATGGCGAAATACACGCCCTGGTTAGCCTGCGAGCCCGAGTTCGGCTGCACGTTCGCGGCTTCTGCCCCGAACAGCGCCTTCACACGGTCGATCGCCAGTTGCTCGACGACGTCGACATATTCGCAACCGCCGTAATAGCGCTTGCCCGGATAGCCTTCCGCGTACTTGTTGGTCAGTTGCGAGCCCTGCGCTTCCATCACGGCCGGGCTGGTGTAGTTTTCCGACGCGATCAGCTCAATGTGGTCTTCCTGACGCTGATCTTCCTTCTGAATCGCGGCCCAGACTTCGGGATCGACGGCGGCAACAGTGGATTTCGATTTATCGAACATGGCGTTTGCGTTGAATTGAACAGGTTTTCCGGGAGGGGATGGCGCAGCGCATCTTCCTTTGTGCTTTGGAAGACGATAGACAGGGCAGCACCAACCATCACGGCTGCCCAGGCGAACGGCAAATAAGACCCCAGCGCTTCCCGGTGGGTTGCTCCACCTCGGGCACACAAGGCTGTGCGCCCTAATCGCCAGTCACGCGGGGTTTGTGGCGTCGATAGTGTATGCGAGCTTTGGGCGTTAGGCAACCGCCCATGCCGCCCGCTGCGCGCGCCCCTCCCACGCCCCTCTTACGCCCCTCTACGCCCCCTCCACGCCCGTTACACGCGCACAACAACCTTGCCGAACGCCCCCCGGCGCAGGTGTGCCAAGGCCTGACCGAACTCGGCGAAGTCATACACGGCGTCGACCACCGGCACGATTTCATGGCGGTCCACGGCGGCGACCAGCGCGGCCAGCGCCCGGCGATGGCCCACGCCGATGCCCTGAATCTGGGCCCGCTTGCCCAGCACGCCGTAGACCGGCGCGCGCAGGGTCTCGCCGTCGAGCATGCCGATGACGGAGACCTTCCCGTTCGGCGCCAGCGCCCGCATCGTCCCGGCCATGTCGCCCCCGGCCAGTTCCAGCACCTGTTCGACACCGCGTCCGCCGGTCAGCGCGAGCACCTCGTCGGCCCAGCCTTCGCGGCGCTGCACCCCGTGCGTCACCCCCAGCGCCGCCGCGCGCGCCAGCTTGTCCGGGCTGCCGCTGGTCACAATCGCCTTCGCGCCGTGGGCGAGCGCCAACTGCGCGCCGAACAAGGCAACTCCGCCGGTGCCGGTCGACAGCACCGTCTGGCCCGGCTGCAACTTGTGGCCTGCCTCGAACAGCGCGAACCATGCCGTCAGCCCGGCGCACGTCAGCGTCGACGCGGCCACGTCGTCGAGCGTGGCCGGTGCCGCCAGCAGCGTGTCTTCGGCAAACACGGCATATTCGCGCAGCACGCCCTGCAAGGTGCCGCCGAAGACCTTGAGCCCGGCCGGCGCCGCTTCGCCGTCGAGCCAGCGGTCCCAGAACGTGTTGATCACCCGGTCGCCCGTCGCCACACGCGTCACGCCCTCGCCGACGGCGACGACCTCACCCGCCATGTCCGAGCCCGGCACGAACGGGAACGTCACCGGCAAGCCCATGCCGGTATCGATCATCAACGCATCGCGGAAGTTGAGCGACACCGCCTTCACCTTCACCAGCACTTCGCCCGGGCCGGGCTGCGGAATATCGACCGTGGCGAGTTCCAGTGCGGTTTCGCCCAGCGTCGCCATTTGCCACTGTTTCATCGTATTCATCGTCGTCATCGCTAGATCCTTATCTTGGGGAGCCCCGCCGCACCGAAAGCGCGTTGGGTAGACAAGCATCAGCTTATTGGAGAATACTTCGAAGCAGTGATGGCAATTTATCCACTTATTGGCGACATATTGGAATCAATTAATGGGATTAACTGACGGCTATACGCCCGACCGGCTTTCGGGCATCTCCGCGTTTGTGGCGGCGGTAGACGCAGGCAGCTTTGCCGGTGCCGCCGAGCGGCTGCATCTGACGCGCTCGGCCGTGGCCAAACGCATCGCCCGGCTCGAAGCGCGGCTGGGCGTGCGGCTCTTTCACCGCACGACACGTAGCCAGCATCTGACCGACGAAGGCGAGACGTTCTATCAGCGCTGTATCAAGGTGTTGTCCGAGTTGTCGGAGGCGGAAGACGAACTGAGCGCAGGAACACAATCGCCCATGGGCAAGCTCCGCGTGACGATGCCGGTACAGATCGGGCGGCAGTGCATTGCCCCGGTGCTGTTGGCGATGGCCAAGGCACATCCGCAACTGCGTCTGGAAATGGCGTTCAGCGACCGGCGCGTCGACCTGATCGAGGAAGGTTACGACTTGGCCGTGCGCAGCGGGCGGCTCGACGATACGCCCGGCCTCAAGGCACGCTCGCTCGGCGAGCAGACGATGATTCTGTGCGCGTCGCCCGAGTATCTGGCCGAATACGGCACCCCGCGCACCTTCGCGGAGCTGGCCGATCATGAACGCCTGATGTACGGCCGGGGCGGCAATCTCTACGAATGGCCGACGTTCGTGCCATGCGCGGTGCCGGACGCCTCACGCCCCGATGGCCGCGTCGATACATCCGATACACATTCCGATACGCGTTCCGATGCCGAAGCGAATCCACCGCCGCCCACAAGCCGCGCGTCCGCCGGTTTTCGCCGGGGGCGCACGGCGCGTTTCGTGCTCGACGACCTCGTGGCGCTGGTCACGGCAGCGGAACAAGGGCTGGGCGTCGCCTGCATTCCACACTGGCTCGCCGCCGTGCCCCTGAGCCACGGCACCTTGGTTCGACTGATGCCCGACACCCGCTCGGCCGGCACCCCGCTGCATCTCGTCTGGCCCGATACGCGCCATCCGTCGCCGAAGCTGCGCGCCGCCATCGACGCGCTGATGTCGGCGCTCATGCCCGAGTTCAAAGACTCATGAAAGGTGACTGCTGCGCCATGATCGCCGCAGCCCGCGTCGGATGCGCGAGCGCCCATGCCTGCGCCCCCCACTCGCCGCCCAGCAGCCGCACGAGACTGTCGCGCCGGGACAGCAGATGGTGCACTTGCGCCGGCGCATCGCATCGCCCCTGCGGTGGCGCACCGCCCATCTCTGCACAGGCAAGTTCGTTGGCGGTGTTCGCCCATGGCAAGAGCGCTTCCTGATGAATTCTGCCGAGCCGGTACGCCATTTCGGCGGCCACGGCGCGCGTGCCGGTCGGGTCTTTCAGTTCTTCGACGACAACGTCCTCGCTGGCGTCCGGCGTGAACCCCTTCAATCGGCGCACGAACGGCGCGTACTGTTCGCCATAGGGGAATTGCGAGAGATCGGTCAGCGCATCGGCCGGTAGTGCCGACGCGAAACAGGCGGCATCGGGCCGGAACGTCTCGGTCAGTGGCGGCAGTGCCGGCAACCCTTCCCGTTGATTTACGGCGACTGCATAACCGGAGTCTTTGCAGGTGCCCTGAAACCCCATCTCCAGACACGCACCGAAGTCCACCGTCATCATGCGCGGCAAATCCTCCTTGTCACGCCACACACCCACGTTTTCCATGAACACATTGCACAAGTCCCAGTTGCCCAGCCAGAGCGCGGCAATGTAGTGCCGCTCCAGCTCGCATTGGTAGACGTCGGGCAACATCTCGCAGAGCAGACCGAGCATGGCGTTGCGGCTCTTGACCTCGCCCGCGTAGATCCGCGCGCATTGCGGCGAGAGCTCCCAGAACGCCACCCGCTCCTGCTTGCACAACTTCTCCATGACGCGGCCCGCCATGTGGGCGCCGATGCGTGCGCCATCGCAGATCGTCGTGCGCTCACGGTCTTGCGCCTGCCCCACGACTGCCCGCCGCGCTTCTTCGCCGACCAGCCAGAGGCCGAAGTCTTCATACGACGCCAGATAGACACTCGCGAGATGCAACCTGCCGGACTCCCGCGTACCATCGAACGCCTCGTCGCACCCGCGCACAAGAAACGTCGTCGGGGTCGGCAACCCCAGTGCGCCGAAAAGACGCGACGTGAGCCATGCCTGCGTCGTGTGCCACGCGTCGGGGCAGCGCTTGACCACGTACTGCGTGGCATTCGCGTGAGACGCGAGTGTCATGCGCACTGCGGCCCCTGTCGCGCCCATCGGCAGTGCGTCGCGCACGCGCTCTGCCGACGAGAAATCGTAGGGGCCGATCGCCGGCAGCGCCGCCGTGCTGCCATCGTGTCCGACGACGGCGCCGTACATGCCGTGCGGCCCCATCTCCGGCAGCGCTGGGCAAGCCGCATCCGGCTGCGGCAACGTTTCCGGCACGGGCGACAGGTGATTGCTTTCCGGGATGCGGTAGGGACGGGCAAGGTCAACGCGCTGCATGGCGATCCTCCATCATCATGTGATCGTTTGAAGAGGCCACCGCCGCGCGCCGTTCTGCGCACCAACAGCCGAGGCCAGAATCGGCGGATTCTGCTGCGCCGCCCGGCGAAAGGCTTTCGAAAACGCGCTGCATTCGGACAAACCTGACACATATGCGCACCCCGTGATAGGCTCCGGCGCATGTCTACGCAGCCCACTTCTCCCCTCGCGACAGCCGGCGCGCGCACGCCTCGCATTCTTGTCAGCAGTTGCCTGCTCGGTCAGCCGGTTCGCTATCACGGACGCGCGGCGCCTTGCGAAGCCGCCGCCGCCGACATCCTCGAACGTTGGCGCAAGGCGGGCCTCATTGCCGCCGTCTGTCCGGAGGTTGCTGGCGGTTTGCCTACACCGCGCCCGCCTGCCGAAATCAGCGCGGCGGCGGGTGGCGAGCGCGTCTGGCAACAGGTGGCGCGCGTGATCGACGACACCGGCGCCGATGTCACGGCCGAATTCATCGACGGCGCCCAGCGCGCACTGGCCATCGCCCAGCGTCACGGCATCCGGATTGCGGTATTGAAGGAAGGGAGCCCGTCGTGCGGCAGCACGTTCGTGTACGACGGGACATTTACCGGCGCGAAGATCGCCGGGCGCGGCGTGGCCGCTGCGTTGTTGCGCGAGCACGGCATTGAAGTCTTCAGCGAACACACGCTCGCCGCCGCAGACGCCCGTTTGCGTGCGTTAGACGAGCGGGACGTCTGACGCGTCCCAAGGTCTGCAATGCCCGTGACGGCAATAAAAAACGGGGGCCGTCACTGGCCCCCGCTGCTTACCGCACCACCCAATCTCAAAGCTCGATCTTCGTCCCCAGTACCGCGAGGAACTGCGCAATCCATGCGGGATGCGCGGGCCATGCCGGTGCCGTGACGAGTTTGCCGTCGGTGTGCGCCGCGTCGATCTCGATCTCCATGTATTTGCCGCCCGCGAGCCGTACTTCCGGCGCACACGCCGGATACGCCGAACACTCGCGCCCTTCGATCACACCGGCAGCCGCCAGCAATTGCGCGCCGTGACAGATCGCCGCGATCGGCTTGTCGTTCTCGGCAAAATGCCGCACGGCGGCGAGCACCTGCTCGTTCAGACGCAGATACTCCGGCGCGCGGCCGCCGGGAATGACCAGCGCATCGAAATCGGCCGGTGACAGACCATCGAACGTCGCGTTGAGCGTGAAGTCGTGACCGCGCTTCTCGCTGTACGTCTGATCGCCTTCGAAATCGTGAATCGCCGTGCGCACCTTGTCGCCCGCCTTCTTGCCCGGACACACCACTTCCACGCGATGCCCCACGGCCATCAGTGCCTGCACGGGCACCATCAGTTCGTAGTCTTCGACGTAGTCGCCAGCCAGTACCAGAATCCGCTTCTTGCCCATGAGACTCTCCGTTCAGAGAAAAAATGGAAGGAAACAGCACGCCCATGTTACCCAATTCCGGTGACGCCCCGGGGACAGCGCTTGCAGACTTCCCTTAAACTGACGCCGCTGCCCTATTCCTGACTCTCGTGAATTGACCCGATGCCTGTGAGACCCCTCAAAGCGAAGCTGCCGGAGACCGCACCCACGCGCCCCCGCACCAAACCGGCGGAGGTTCGTCTTGAAGAATTGATGGGGGCGGCAGAGGCATTGTTTCTGGCGCAGGGCGTGGAAGCCACCACGATCAATGAAATCGTCGAGAAGGCGCAGGTGGCCAAGGGCACCTTCTATCACTACTTCGCTTCCAAGAACGAGATGCTCGACGCGCTGGGCAAGCGCTATACCGAGCAGTTCATGGCGACGTTGCAGGACGCCGTCGATGCCTGCGCAGCAGACGACTGGGTGCAACGGCTTCGCGTGTGGATTCAGACGAATGTCGAAACGTATGTGAAGACTTACCGCACGCACGACATCGTTTATACCCATCACCACCATCACGACCGCACCAACCGGGACAAGAACGCCATCCTCGACCAGTTGACGGAAATCATCGTGCGCGGCAAAGCGGCGGGCGCGTGGGCGCCGGAAGAACCCCGCGTCGTAGCGCTGCTGATTTACTCGGGTGTTCACGGTGCGACAGACGACCTCATCGCGGCCAAACCTAAGCGTGCACAAGACAGTGCCAAGTTTGCGCAAAGCCTCTCGGACGCGTGCCTGCGGATGCTGTCACCCATCGCGAAGCCGGCCAAGTAACGCCGGCAAGTGACGCCATCGCGGCACATCCACGTCGACAATCGACGGGACAAAAAAAACCGCGCGCCGAAGCACGCGGTGTCAAGCCGGCGCAAGGCGCCGTCGGTCAATGGTGAGTGCCTGTGCGGCCACGTTGGCGCAGCCGCACAGACGCCTGACGATTCAATACGTTTCCAGATGCAGGCGCCCTTCCGTCTTCATCCGTTGCCACAACGCCTGCCAGTCGAGTCCCGCTTCACCGGCAATCGCTTGCAGTGCCTGCAACACGCCGTCTTCCATCCCCTTCAGGCCGCACACATAGATGTAGGTGTGCTCATGGCGCAGTAGCGCCGCCACGTCGGCCGCGCGCTCGCGCATGGCGTCCTGCACATAGCGCTTGGCTTGCCCCGGCGTGCGCGAGAAGGCCAGATTGGTGTCGATGAAATCCTTCGGCAGATTCAGCAGCGGGCCGAAGTACGGCAGTTCGCCCTGCGTGCGGGCGCCGAAGAACAGCATGAGCTTGCCCGTCGCCCCTTTTAGACGGCGGCGACGCCGGTACTCGGTCATCGCGCGCATCGGCGCAGCCCCCGTGCCCGTGCAGATCATCAACAGATGCGAGTCGGCGTGATTGGGCATCAGGAACGTGCTGCCGAACGGGCCCATCACGTTCACCACATCGCCCTTCTTCAGATCGCACAGATAGTTCGAGCAAACGCCGCCGACCGCCTGCTCGTGGTGATCCTTCGTCACGCGCTTCACGGTCAGCGCCAGATTGTTGTACCCGGCACGCTCGCCGTCGCGCGGCGAAGCAATCGAATATTGGCGCGCGTGATGGGCGCGTCCATCCGCCGTCGTGCCCGGCGGGATGATGCCGATCGACTGGCCTTCGAGCACCGGAAACGGCTGCTTACCGAAGTCGAGCACGATGTGATGAATATCGCTTTCCGTGCTCGCGTCGGTAACGCGATAGTTGCCGACGACGGTAGCCTGCACCGGCGCCTTGTGGTTATACAGATTGACGTACGGCTTGGCGGCGGACCACGGCGGCACGACCGAACCGCGCACGAGATCGGAGCCGCCAATCGCCGGCTCGGCGAACTCGGCATCTCCCGCAGTTGTCCCGGCGGCAGCCCCTTCCGCTGCCTCGCCAATCGCGCCCTGACCGGCCAGCGCGTCGTCCTGCACCGGCAGTTCGTCCCACGTGAGCTGCGCGTCGACCGAGTACGACTCGGCCTTGAGCACATCGCGCCAGTTGTCGATGGCCCCCGTCGGGCACGGCGAAATACACGCCATGCAACCGTTGCACGTGTCCGCGCGCACGACGTAGTTGTTCTCGTCATGCGTGATCGCGTCGATCGGACACGTCTCCTCGCAGGTATTGCAGCGAATGCAGATCTCCGGATCGATCAGATGCTGCTTCAGGACTTCGACCGGAACGGGGCCGTTCATGATGCTGTCTCCTTGTGGGGTTGCGCTGCGGGCTCGACTGGCCCGCTTTATCTTTAGCTTTAGCTTCAGTTGAACCGCACGTATTCGAAGTCGATCGGCTGGCGGTTGATGCCCAGCGGGGGCGGCGCAATCCAGTTGGCAAACTTGCCCGGCTCGATCACACGGCCCATGAGCGATGCGACATAGGCACGGTCTTCCGCCGTGGCCAGCCATTCACGTTCATGTGCGGCCCATTCGGTCTCGCTCACGACGCGGCCATCCGGCGATACACGCACGCCCGCAAAGGTGCCGATCTGGCGATTGAATGCTTTGTGCGGCACGGTGAGGCGGAAGTCGATACCCGCCTTCTCCAGCACCTTGTTCCAGCGGTTCACACCGGCCACCGAATCCTTGATGTAGTCGTCGCGCAGCACTTCGTTCATCGCGTTGAGCATCGGCACGTCGCGCTCCACGAGCTTGCCGTTGTCCACGCCCAGCAGGCGATACATCTGACCATTGAGTTGATGGTCGTCGTCGCGCTTGCCCTCTTCATAGCGGCCCTTCAGACCCGAGCTGTAGAAGATGGCCGCATTCGACGACTGGTCGGCACCGAACAGATCGATCGTCACCGAGTAATGGAAGTTGATGTAGCGCTGAATCGTCGGCAGATCGATCACGCCTGCCGCCCGCAGCTTCGAGACGTCGTCGGTGCCCAGTTCGTTCATCACCTGCGCTGTGCGCGAGATCACACGCGACACGCCCGACTCGCCCACGAACATGTGGTGCGCCTCTTCGGTCAGCATGAACTTGGTGGTGCGCGCGAGCGGATCGAAACCCGATTCCGCCAGTGCCGAGAGCTGGAACTTGCCGTCGCGGTCGGTGAAATACGTGAACATGTAGAACGCCAGCCAGTCCGGCGTCTTCTCGTTGAACGCGCCGAGAATGCGGGGGTTGTCTTCGTCACCCGATCGGCGGCCGAGCAGCGCTTCGGCTTCTTCGCGGCCATCGCGGCCGAAGTAGCGATGCAGCAGATAGACCATCGCCCACAGGTGGCGCCCTTCTTCCACGTTCACCTGAAACAGGTTGCGCAGGTCGTACATCGACGGCGCGGTCAGGCCCAGATGGCGCTGTTGTTCCACCGACGCCGGTTCCGTATCGCCTTGCGTGACGATGATGCGGCGCAGGTTGGCACGATGCTCGCCCGGCACGTCCTGCCACACGGCTTCGCCCTTGTGTTCGCCGAAATGAATCTTGCGGTCAGTGTCGCCCGGCGTGAGGAAAATGCCCCAGCGATAGTCCGGCATCTTCACATGATCGAAGTGCGCCCAGCCGCTCGGGTCCACGCTCACGGCCGTGCGCAGATAGACGTCGAAACCGTGCGAGCCTTCCGGGCCCATGTCGCCCCACCATGACAGGAAGTTCGGCTGCCATTGTTCGAGCGCACGTTGCAGCGTGCGGTCGTCGGACAGGTTGACGTTGTTGGGGATCTTCTCGCTGTAGTTGATCGAAGCCATCGTGGGGTTCCTCGTGTCTCGTGCGTATCTGTGGAAACGTCTCGTCGTGGGGGGTATCAGACGCGGGTCAGGTCGAACTGCGCCTTGTTGCCCTTGCCGTAGACCTTCAGCGCGCCCTTCTCGCCGACGGCGTTCGGGCGGGTGAAGATCCAGTTCTGCCAAGCCGACAGACGCCCGAAGATGCGCGTGTTCATCGTCTCTTTGCCATTGAAGCGCAGGTTGGCCTCCAGACCGGTGAGCGCATCGGGCGACATGGCCGCGCGCTCTTCGATGGCGATGCGAATCTCGTCCGGCCAATCCAGATCGTCCACCGCTGCGGTAACCAGCCCCAGACGCTCGGCCTCGTCCGGACGCACGCGGCGCCCGATGGTCTCGCGCACGGCGTCGAGTTCTGCTTTGTCTTCGTAAAAGCGGCGGGCCAGACGCGACTGGTCGGTCACCATCGGCAGCAAGCCGAAGTTCACTTCCGAGAGCGTGATCGCCGGCTCGTCTTCCTCGCTGGCGGGCAGCGCGGCCATATAAGTGCGGTCGGCCGCGAAGGCGAATTCGGCGAGCGTGCCCGTGAAGCACGAGTCCGGCTCGATGAGCGCGAACAGCGAGCGCGACGACACGTCGATGCGGGCCAGCGTGCGGCGCAGCATGCCGATGGTTTCGCGCACGAGCCAGTGGCTTTGATGCGCCATCAGCGAAGCGTCGGCCGCCAGCACGTGTTGGGCCTCGCCTTCGGTACGCAGCAGCCACGTGCCGATGTCGAGTTCGTTGGTGCGCAGATTGAGAATGGCGTCGTCGAGTTCGCGCGCCATCTGCAACGGCCACCAGCGCACGCCGGCGGCCTCGATGCCGGCGATGTCCTGCGGCGGCGCCGACTTCGGTGCCTTGACGGTCAGGCTGGCCGTGCGATTGGTGCGGTCGATTTCGACGTCGACGAATTCGTAACGGATGGCATCGGGTTCGTCGGTGCGTTCGATGCGCGTGAGCGTCACGCCCTTGCCGCCCGGGCGGTCGCTTTGTTGCGCCAGTTCCAGCGCGCGTGCCGAGATGGTTTGCGCGAACTGCGCGGGCTTGACCACTTCATCGACCAGACGCCATTGCTTGGCGCGCTCGCCGCGAATGCCTTCCACGATGGTGCAGAAAATATCGGCGCGGTCGTTGCGCACGTGGCGCTTGTCGGTCAGGCGGGTGAGACCGCCGGTGCCCGGCAGCACACCAAGCAGCGGCACTTCCGGCAGCGACACCGACGACGAGCGGTCGTCGACCAGATAGATTTCGTCGCAGGCCAGTGCCAGCTCGTAGCCGCCGCCTGCGCAGGCGCCGTTCACGGCAGCGAGGAATTTCAGACCCGAGTAGCGGCTGGAGTCCTCCAGACCGTTGCGCGTTTCGTTGGTGAATTTGCAGAAGTTGACCTTCCACGCATGCGAGGACACGCCCAGCATGAAGATGTTGGCACCCGAGCAGAACACGCGGTCCTTCGCGCTCGTCACCACCACGGTCTTGACTTCAGGGTGCTCGAAGCGGATGCGCTGAACGGCATCGTGCAGTTCGATATCCACACCCAGATCGTACGAATTGAGCTTGAGCTTGTAGCCCTCGCGAATGCCGCCGTCTTCTGCGATATCGATCGTCAGCGTGGCGACCTGACCTTCGAAACTCAGCTTCCAGTGCTTGTACTGCGTAGGGTCCGTACGGTAGTCGACGTGGGGTTTGCCGAACATGATTGCCTCCAACTCGAATAATGATCTTGTTGAATTGCAATATAGTGCAGCACAAACCCACCGTCAACGGTTAACTTGAATAAAAATGAATTATTTTGCAGATACGAGACGTTCAGTCGGACGATAACTGCACTGCCAAGCGCCCTCGCAGTTGCAGATAAGCGTCTGCCAGCGCCTTCCCGCCGGTATCGAAGCTCATGTCCGCCTTGGCGTAGAAGTCCTGCCGGCCGGCGAGAATGCGCTTCAGGTCGTCCATCGCTTCCGCGTTGCCCGACATCGGCCGCAAGTCGCCCTGCGCTACCACCCGTTTCATGTGCTCTTCCGGTGAGGCTTGCAGCCAGACGGCATAGCAATGGGTGAGCAGGAAATTGAAGGTGGACGCGTCGCTCACGATGCCGCCCGGCGACGCGATCACTGCGCGCGGATGCTCGGCGACTACGGCTTCCAGCGCCCGCAGCTCATAGCGGCGGTAGGCGGTGGCGCCGTAGAGCGAATATATTTCCGACGGCGGGCAGCCGGCCAGTTGTTCGATCACGCGGTTGAGTTCGACAAACGGCACGTGCATGTCGTCGGCCAGCATCCGGCCCAGCGTGGACTTGCCCGCGCCACGCAGCCCGATGAGGGCAATACGCCCGCGCCGGTCCGGGTCACGCTCGCTGCCCGCAAACAACTCGCTGAGTGCCTGACGGGCCCGCGTAAGCGCCTCGCCATCGCGACCGTGCAGGATTTCGCGAATCAGCAGCCACTCGGCGGAAGACGTGGTCTCATCGCCGACGATTTCCGCCAATGTGCAATTTAGTGCCTGTGCGAGCTGACGCAGAAACAGCACGGACGCGTTGCCCACGCCCGACTCCAGATTGGCGACATGGCGCTCGGACACATCGGCGTCGAGCGCCAGCGCCTTACGCGTCAAGCCGCGACGGGCGCGCAGCGTGCGCACGCGCTCGCCCAGCGCAACCAGAAACGGGTCTTTCTCTACGGCGGCACGCGCCGTCAACACCCCATCGGCAGGCGCACTCTTATTCATTGGGCGAGATCCTCAGAACAGGTAACATGTAATATATTGCTTGACAGCGAAAATTGCATGCTCTAATTTTCACCATGCGTCGATAAAAAAGCAAACACGGGCCGTCGCCCGGCCTGATCGGCGTCAAACCCGGTGTACGGAAGATCGTCAGAACAAGACAGTGCGAGCCGCCGCCATGCCATCGCCCGATGGTGTTCGCCGAAGCGAAAAAGCGGTCAGCTTGCCATTGCGTCATCCCCAGGAGACATGGATGGATGTGCCCCAATTTCAGGCGCTGATCGCCGACCTTACGCGACAGCTCGACGGCCGTGCGCTCGACGCCGGCCTCGCCGACTGGCTCAACACCCATTACGGTGCCGATTCCGAAGGCTTCGCGGCCCTCACCGCTGCCTGCCAGACCGGCGTTGCCGACGGCTGGCTGTGCAATCGCGAAGGCGGCGGCATCCGTTATGGCCGTGTGATCAAGCCCACCCCCGATACCCATGGTTTTTCCGTCGATGTGGTCGACATGGCCGATCTGGCCGGTCCGCACCATACGCATCCGAATGGCGAAATCGATCTGATCATGCCGCTCACGCCCGGCGCGACCTTCGACGGGCATCCGGCCGGCTGGTGCGTCTACGGCCCCGGCACGGCGCATCGCCCGACCGTGGCACAGGGTCGCGCGCTGGTGCTGTATCTCCTGCCCCAAGGGGCCATCGAATTTACCCGCAGCGCCTGACGCCCGATTCTGCGGTGGCTGCGTGACAACGCGGCCACCCGGCGCACGCGCGCTTGCTCACCGAGTCTTTGCCATGAGTACGCCTGTCTTGCTGGAAAACTACGTCGCGGGCCAATGGGTCGCCGGTCGCGGTGAAGGGACTGCCCTCACCGATCCCGTCACCGGCGACACCCTCGCCCGTGTGTCGAGCGACGGACTGGATCTCGACGCCGCCTTCACCTTCGCACGCGATACCGCCGGGCCTGCGCTGCGGGCGCTGTCGTTCGCCGAGCGCGCGCAACGGCTGTCGCAGATCGTCACCACGTTGCAGGCGAATCGCGACGACTACTACGCGATTGCCACGGCCAACTCGGGCACCGTCGCCACCGATTCTGCCGTCGACATCGACGGGGCCATCTACACGCTGTCGACCTACGCCAAGCTGGGCGCCGCACTCGGCGACGCGCATACGCTGCTCGACGGCGCTGCGACGCCGCTCGCGAAAGATGGCTCGTTTGCCGTGCGCCATCTCTTGCGTCCGACGCCGGGCGTCGCGCTCTTCATCAACGCCTTCAACTTCCCGGCGTGGGGGTTGTGGGAGAAAGCTGCCGCAGCGCTACTCGCCGGCGTGCCCGTGATCGTGAAGCCTGCGACGTCCACCGCATGGCTCACGCAGCGCATGGTGGCCGATGTCGTCGCCGCCAACGTGCTGCCCGCAGGCAGCCTCTCGGTGATTTGCGGCAGCGCCGCCGGACTGCTCGATCGTATTGGTCCGTTCGACGTGGTGTCGTTCACCGGGTCGGCAGCCACGGCCGCCACGTTGCGCGCGAACCCGGCGTTCACCGAGCGCTCGGCACGTATCAACGTCGAAGCCGACAGTCTGAACAGCGCCCTGCTGCTGCCCGATGCCGCGCCCGGCACCGCTGCGTTCGATCAGTTCGTGCGCGAAGTGGCCCGCGAGATGACCGTCAAGTCCGGACAGAAATGCACCGCCATTCGCCGCGCATTGGTGCCGGTGGAACACTTCGATGCGGCAGCGGCAGCGATTGCCGAGCGGCTGGCGAAGACCGTCGTGGGCAATCCGCGCAACGACACCGTGCGGATGGGCTCGTTAGTGAGCCTGTCGCAAAAGCGCGCCGTGTTGGAAGGCATTGCCGATCTGCAAGCCGAAGCGGAAACGCTTTATGACGGCAATCGCGATGCCACGTTCGTCGATGCCACCGCGGATAGCGCCTGCGTCGCCCCGGTACTGCTCGGCCTGCGCGATGGCGCGTCGGGGCGGCGTGTGCACAACACGGAAGTCTTCGGGCCGGTGGCCACACTCGTCGGCTATCGCGATGTCGACGAGGCGGTCGCACTGGCCAAACGCGGTCAGGGCTCGCTCGTCGTGTCGCTGTTCAGCAACGACGCACTCGCCATGCGCGCACCCGCCGTTGCACTGGCCGATGCCCATGGTCGCGTGCATGCCGTCGATCCGTCGGTCGCCAAGACGCAGACCGGTCACGGCAACGTCATGCCGCAGTCGTTGCATGGCGGCCCGGGCCGCGCCGGCGGCGGTGAAGAACTGGGCGGGCTGCGGGCGCTGCGTTTCTATCACGTGCGCTCGGCAATCCAAGGCCCCGCAGCGTTGGTCGAATCCCTGACGGCGGATGCCGTTGAATTACCGAAGTAGTCGCCGTTATCAATGCCAAGCAGTCCTAAGCCATAACAAGCAGCCGAAAGCAGTCGAAAAAAGTCGCAAGCCGTCGTAGTCAAGGTGTTTCATACAGGCGCCGTCAGAGCGCCGAAGAGAACCAACGCCACGTGCGCGTTGCCCTCGCACGTGTGCAGGGCACGCGCGGCGATCCACCGGAGGCAACATGGAAGCCGTACTCACCCCACCGCCGGCGAACTTCAACTTCGCCGCGCACCTTGAAGCGCTCAATCGCGCTCGCGCCGCCAAGACGGCGTATCTCGACGACACACAATCGCTCACCTATGGCGAGCTTGCCGAGCGTAGCCGGCGCTTTGCGACGGGACTCGCACGCGCAGGCGTGCATCGGGAAGAACGCATCCTGCTCGTGATGCTCGACACCATCGACCTGCCCGTCGCCTTTCTCGGCGCGCTGTATGCCGGTGTGGTGCCCGTTGTCGTCAACACGCTGCTCACGGCCGACGATTACGCGTACATGATCGCGCACAGCAAGGCGCAACTCGTGATCGCCTCGGGCGCGTTGATGCCCACCGTGCAGGCCGCACTCGACAAGACCGGCGCGCCGCCGCCGTGTGTGGTGTCTCAGCCCGTGGCCGTCGCCGATGCTGCCGACGCCGCACAACAGACCCCGCCCGTCACGTTCGACGCGCTCATCGACGGGCCGCCCAGTGCCGTGCCCGCCGACACCGCCGGCGACGACATTGCGTTCTGGCTGTATTCCTCAGGTTCCACCGGCAAGCCCAAGGGCACCGTGCACACGCACGCGAACCTGTACTGGACGGTGGAAACCTACGGCCGCAACGTGCTCGGCATTCGCGAAGAGGACGTGGTCTTTTCGGCCGCGAAACTGTTCTTCGCCTACGGGCTGGGCAACGCCCTCACGTTCCCGCTGTCCGTCGGCGCAACGGTGTTGCTGATGGCCGAGCGCCCGACCGCCGAAGCGGTGGCGCAGCGCCTGAAACAGCATCGCCCGACGATCTTCTACGGCGTGCCCACGCTCTACGCGAACCTGCTCGCGTCGCCGCACCTGCCGGCCCGCGCAGACGTCGCGCTGCGCCTGTGCACGTCGGCAGGCGAAGCGTTGCCGCGCGAAATCGGCGAGCGCTTCACCGCGCATTTCGGCGCAGAGATTCTCGATGGTATCGGCTCGACTGAAATGCTGCACATCTTCCTGTCGAATCGTGCGGGGCAAGTGGCCTACGGCACGACGGGTGAAGCGGTGCCCGGCTATTCGGTGGAACTGCGCGACGAGAACGGCCAGCCCGTGCCCGACGGCGAGATCGGCGACCTGTACATCAAGGGGCCAAGTGCGGCGCTGATGTACTGGTGCAATCGCGAGAAATCGCGCGCCACGTTCCTCGGTGACTGGCTCAAGAGCGGCGACAAGTACCAGCGTCTGCCCAATGGGTATTACGTCTATGCCGGGCGCAGTGACGATATGCTCAAGGTCAGCGGCCAATATGTCTCGCCCATCGAAGTCGAGATGGTGCTCATGCAGCACGACGCAGTACTCGAAGCGGGTGTGGTCGGCCGCGACGACAACGGTCTGACAAAGACGCAGGCGTTTGTCGTACTCAAGCCCGGTGTCGTGGCCGATGACGAGATGGCAACGACGCTCAAGGCGTTCGTCAAGGCGCGTCTGGCGCCGCATAAATACCCTCGCGAGCTGGTGTTCGTCGACGATCTGCCGAAGACGGCGACGGGCAAGGTCCAGCGCTTCAAACTGCGCGAGTTGCTATAGGAGAAGACGAGACGATGTCGGACGTACAGTTCGCCCGGATCGAGACGGCCTCGCACGGGCCGCTCTCGCTGGAATACCGGTGGCTCAATCGTGAGCGCACCGACGCGCCATTGCTGGTCTTTCTGCACGAAGGGCTGGGGTCGGTCGCGATGTGGAAAGACTGGCCGCAGCAGTTGTGCGATGCGGGCGGCTATCGTGGCCTCGTGTTTTCGCGCAACGGCTACGGCCGCTCGACGCCGCGCCCGCATGACGAGAAGTGGCCGGTCGACTTCATGCACAAGCAGGCGCGCGAAGTGTTGCCTGCGTTTCTCGATGCGGTCGGTGTCGGCCCTGAAGCCGCCGGGCGCGTGTGGCTCGTGGGCCATAGCGACGGTGGTTCGATTGCGTTGCTGTTCTCGGCCGCGTTCCCCGACCGGCTGGCAGGGGCGGTCGTACTGGCACCGCATCTGTTCGTGGAAGACGTGTCGGTCGAGAGTATTGCCAAGACGAAAACGGTGTTCGAGACGACCGATCTGCGCACCAAGCTCGCGCGCTATCACGACGATGTGGAGAGCGCCTTCTGGGGCTGGAACGATATCTGGTTGAACCCGGCGTTTCGCGAATGGAATCTCGTCGGTGCAGTGGCGAGTATCGAGAAGCCGCTGCTCGCGGTTCAGGGCGAAGACGACGAGTACGGCACGATGGCGCAGATGGACAGCATTGCCGCCAACGTGTCGCATGCGAAAGTGGTGAAGCTGCCCGACTGCGGACACTCCCCCCATCGCGATGCCCCCGAGGCACTCGCGCAAGCCATCGTGTCGTTCATCGATGGCGGCGGTGCGCTCGAAGCGTCAGGCGATCAGCGCGCCGCTTGATTCACGATTCGCAGATTCACGGATTCACCGCGCCGGGGCGGGCTCAACGCTCCGGCGCAATCGCCATATCTTCGATGGCGCGATACACCAGCGCCTTGGCATCTTCGATGGACGGCGTGCGGCGCACCAGCCCCGCAAAGCGCTGATCGACCAGCAGCGCAGCCAGACCATGCACATACGCCCAGCCCGCCGCCATCGTGACGGCACGCTCGGCATCCAACTCTCCCCACCACTCGTTATTGCCCTGCGCATCCACTACCGGCGCGGGATCGAGCACGCCTGAGAGCAAGCGCATGGAGTTGCGGCGCGCGTCTTGCAACGATGTCCGTTCCAGATCGAGTAATTCGTTGCGCGACATCAGACGGAACATGTCCGGATTCGCCACCGCGAAATCGATGTACGCATGCGCGACCGCCTTGCGACGCGCCGGGCCGGGCGTAGCTTCGCTGGCGCGCGCCGACATCGCCGCCGCCAGCCGCCGATGCCCATCCGCCACGAGTTCGCTCAACACCCCCGCCGTATCGCCGAAGTGATGCTGCGGCGCGGTGTGCGAAACCCCCGCCTCGCGCGCAATCGAGCGCAACGTCAGCCCGCGCAGGCCATCGCGCTTGAGCACCGTCTCGGCGGCCTGCAAGAGCGCTTCGGGCAAACCGCCGTGATGGTACGGACGCACTTTCGCGCCACGGCCGGCACGCGGTGCCCGGGCGGTTTCATCGGCGGCCTTGTCGGCAGGCTTGCCGGGGGATTTGTCTGTCATACCTGAGGTCAATGTTTCCAACGGAAAAATATGTTGACGGCAATCGGGAGTCTCGTCAAAATCTTTCCACTGGAAACATTGATGCAGGGATGGCGACCGCCGTCCCGTCGATGTCCGGAACGACTTATCCGAACGAGAGGCATTCATGAAGGCAAACGTATTGATCTCCGGCGCTGGCGTGAGCGGTCTGGCGCTGGCGTATTGGCTCGACCGAGCGGGCTTCGCCACCACGGTGGTCGAGCGCGCGCCCGAACTGCGCCGGGGCGGTCAGGCGGTCGACATTCGTGGCGTTGCGCTCGATGTAGTCGAAGCGATGGGATTGCTGGGGCAGGCAAAGGCGTTGCGCACGCAACTCAAAGGCATGTCGATGCTGGACGCGCAGGGCAACGAGCTCGATCGCTCCGAAGAGCGGACCTTCAGCGGCGGCCGGATCAATATCGGCGACATCGAGGTCTTCCGTGACGATCTCTGCGAGCTGCTGGCGGGTGCACTGGGCGAGGACGTCGAGTGGCTTTACGACGACAGCATTCGTGCCATCGACGATCAGGGCGATCGGGTCGTGGTGAGTTTCGAGAAAGGTGCATCGCGCACCTTCGATCTGGTGATTGGCGCCGACGGCACCTATTCCAACGTGCGCCGCCTGTGCTTCGACGACGAGGCGTCAGTCGTGCGGCCGTTGAACATGGTGCTGGCCCTGTTCTCCACGCCCAACCTGATCGATCTGAAGGACTGGCAACTGGGCCATCGCGAGGGCGGCGTGGGGTACATCATCTACCCGAGTCTCGATCAGGATTCGTTGCGTATCGGCGTGGGCTTCGAGGCCCCCGCTCCGGCGTTACCGCGTAACGACATGGCCGCGCAGAAGCGCCTCGTCACGGCGCATTGCGAACACTTGGGCGGCGACATCCCCGCGTTGATCGCAGCTATGCAGACCACCGACGAGTTCTATTACAACGAACTGGCGCAGATACGCATGGCGTCGTGGTCGAAGGGACGTGTGGCGCTCGCCGGAGATGCAGCGCATTGCGCCTCGCCATTCTCTGGACAGGGCACCAGCCTTGCGCTGGTCGGTGCCGCCGTGCTGGCGTATTCGCTGGCGCAACACTGGCCGAATCCGGCGCATGCGTTTGCCGAGTACGAAGGGCGCATGCGGCCCTACGTCGATCTCAATCAGGCGCTCGTCGATTTGCGGCGCAACGGCCCCGCCCCCGATGAGCAGATGGACGCCGCCAAGAACGGCATCCACATCAGCGATCTGCTCGGCGATTTGTTAGCCGGATCAGATCACACGCACGCTTGGCTTGCCCGGCCGCATGGCACCGACGATACCGGCTTCGGCGAAACCGTCGGCGCGGAACACGGCGAGCACATCGTCGACCGCGCCCGGGGCGCATGACACCAGCAGCCCGCCCGCCGTCTGCGGGTCGCACAGCAGGTCGCGATCCCGGTCGGTGAGGCGCTCGCCCAGTTCCACGGCGCTGCCGTACGACGCCCAGTTGCGACCCGACGCACCCGTGATGCAGCCCTTGTCGGCCAGTTCGCGCACGCCATCGAACAGCGGCACGTCGGACATGCGCAGATACGCCGCGAGGTTGGCGCCACGGCACATTTCCAACGTGTGTCCCAGCAAGCCGAAGCCCGTCACGTCGGTGAGCGCGTGCACGCCCGGCAGTGCGGCCAGTGCCGGGCCGACACGATTCAGACGCGTGGTCGCATCGATCATGCTGCGATAGCCGTCAGCGTCGAGCAGGCCCTTCTTGAGCGCCGCCGACATCACGCCGACGCCGAGCGGCTTGCCCAGCACCAGCACGTCGCCCGCCTGCGCGTCGGCATTGCGCTTGATGCGTTTCGGATGCACCACGCCCATCGCCGCCAGCCCGTAGATCGGTTCCACCGAGTCGATGCTGTGACCGCCCGCAATCGGGATACCGGCTTCGGCGCACACCGATTCGCCACCGCGCAGAATGTCGCGGATCGTCTCGCGCGGCAGCACGTTGATCGGCATGCCGACAATCGCCAGCGCGAAGATCGGCTTACCGCCCATGGCGTAGATATCGGAGAGCGCGTTGGTCGCGGCGATGCGGCCGAAGTCAAACGGATCGTCGACGATCGGCATGAAGAAATCGGTCGTGGCGATGATCGCCTGCTCGTCGTTCAACTGATAGACCGCCGCGTCGTCCGAGGTCTCGGTGCCCACCAGCAGGGCGGCCGGCATCGGCATGGGCGACTCGTTGCGTGCGAGCAGTTCCGAGAGCACGCCCGGCGCGATCTTGCAGCCGCAGCCGCCACCGTGCGAGAGCGAAGTCAATCGCGGGACGGCAGGCGTCGTCTGCGGAGCGGCTTGCGAAGCGGGCTGTGAAGCATCCACCTGAGTGGCATCGTGTGCGGTCATGGTCGTTGGCGTTGGATTGGGTAGCATTCGTGGCGCTCGTGGCGCGCGGAAGGGATGTGCGGCATGTCTGTTTCAGACTACGTACATACCCTGCGGTGCAATGACGACAGTTTGCCAAAAGTCGACGTATTATGGAGCAGCTTTCGCCCGATGGCCCGTGCTATGGCGTCGCCGGTCGAACGACATCCCAACCACCATGCGCCGTGGGCGCTGATTCTGACGGGGATTCCATCATGCAACGTCGTCGTTTTCTCTCGCTCGCCGCGTCCACCGTACCCGCCGCCATGCTGCCCGCCGCGCTGGTCACTGGCCGGGCCGAAGCCGCCACCTCACAACCCGCCGCAACGAATACGCCCAATGCGGCCGACGGTTGGCGCACCTTCGAGCTGACGACGCAAGTCGACCTGCCCTCCTCCGCCGGCCCTGCCAACGTCTGGCTGCCGGTCGCGATTTCGCCCTCCGCAACGTACCAGCAAGCACTCGGCACCCGTTGGGAAGCGCCGGGCGCGCAAGCGGAATTGCGCAAGGTGCGCGGTGCTGCTGGCGTCGATGTGCCGATGCTCGCCGTCGCGTGGCCCGATGCGCCTGCACAGGGTGCCCCGGCGCGCACGGTGACCCTCATCAACACGTTTGCCACACGCGACCGCCGCGTCGATTTGTCGCAGCCGCCGTCGGCCAATGCACCGCGCGAGTCGGCCGAAGTGCTGCGCCGTTATCTGCAACCGACCGAGTTGCAGCCGACCGACGGTCTCGTGCGCGAAACGGCCCAGCGCATCACGCGCGGGCAAGACGGTGACGTGGCGAAAGCACAGGCCATCTATCAGTGGATCGTCGACAACTGCCGCCGCGAAGGGTCGGTGCGCGGTTGCGGCACCGGCGACGTGCGCTACATCCTCACGACGGGCGACCTCGCGGGCAAATGCGCCGACATCAACGCGCTGTTCACCGCGCTTGCACGTTCGGTCGGCATTCCCGCACGCGATGCGTACGGCGTTCGCGTGGCGACATCGAATCACGGTTTCAACAGTCTCGGCAAAGCAGGCGACGTGACGCGTGCGCAGCATTGCCGCGCCGAGTTCTATGCCGCCGGCTATGGCTGGGTGCCGGTCGATCCGGCAGACGTGCGCAAGGTCGTGCTCGAAGAAGTGCCGGGCGGTCTGCCCGTCGACGATCTGCGCGTGCGGGCGGCGCGGGCGATGTTGTTCGGCCAGTGGGAAATGAACTGGGTCGCGTTCAATCACGGTGCCGACGTGCCGCTGCCGGGCGCGCGCGACAAGCGCGACGGCTCGGTCCCGTTCCTTATGTATCCGAATGGCGAAGTGGCACAAGGCCGGCTCGACAGTCTGGACCCGGACGCTTTCCGCTATCGCATGAGCGCGCGCGAACTCAAGGCCTGATCTGGACTTGCGGGACTTGCGGGTCTCTCGGGACTCGCGTCAGACAACGAAGGAGAGCTTCACCATGCAACGCCGTCATTTTCTTCAGACGCTGGGCGCACTCGGCACAGCCGGGGCGCTGGCCGGAATCGACACCCCAGCGCTGGCCGCAGGGCCGGGCAAGCCCGGCGCCGAAGTCGACGACAGCGCGCTCGCGGGCAACTCCGGCGGCACGCTCTCGGCGTGGCGCGGGGCAACCCCGGCGTTCACGCTGGAAGGGCTGGACGGTCAGCAGCATGCGTTATCGGAATGGCGTGGGCGTGTGGTGGTGCTCAACTTCTGGGCCACGTGGTGCGGGCCGTGCCGCGAAGAGATTCCGGCGATGGGCGCAGTGGCCCGGCAGTATCGCAGTCGCGGTCTGGCGCTAGTGGCCGTGAACGTGAAAGAGTCGCCCCCGACCGTCAAACCGTTTCTCTCGAAATTGCCCATCGACGGCACCGTGCTGCTCGATCGCGACGGCAGCGTGTTCAAGCGCTTCGGTGCGATCGGGTTACCGGCCACCTACCTCGTCGACCGCGCCGGCAATGCGCGCTTCTGGCGCATGGGCGAACTCGAATGGACCGACGTCGGCCTGCACGGGCATATCGAGGCGTTGCTGCAACAGGGCGGCGGGGGTTCTACGGCTTGAGGACATCCATCGATGGGAGATGGCTGCGGCGGATATCGATCACTTTCCGGCGAACGTCATCTCCCACGTTTGCCACTCTTTCCACTCTCCCCACTCATTTCGTTCAACAAACTCACATCCCCCCATCCACCGGTTTTCGCCGCCGTTCGCACGTGGTCGAGCAAACGCGCCGTCGGCCCTGCGAGTACCCCATCCCGATACGCGAAGTGCAGCGGCGCGCGCGGTGCCGGTGTCAGTGGCCGGTAGACGATGCCTTCCACCTGCATGCGCATGAGCGATGCCGGCACGATCGACACCCCCAGCCCGGCGGCCACCAGCGATAGCGTCGACGGCAAACGCGGCGCCTCCTGCTCGATATGCGGGCTGAACCCAGCCCCGTGACACGCGGCAATGATCGCGTCGTACAACCCCTGCCCCGTGCGGCGTCGATAGAGAATCAGTTTCTCCGCCGAGAGTGCCGTCAGCGGCACCGCTGCCTTGCCCGCACGCCCTTTGAGCGCGAGCGGATGCGACGAGGGCACCGCCAGCACCATCGGTTCTTCCAACACCGGCACGATGGCAATCTGCGCGATGTCGCCCAGCGGCTGACGAATGAAGACCGCGTCGAGCTGACCGTCGCGCAGGCCATCGAGCAATTCCGTCGTGCTGCTCTCATCGAGCATCAGAGAAACCGCTGGCGCATCCGCCCGGAATGCACGAATCACGGCAGGCACGAACGGGTGCAGCGCCGACGAACTCGTAAAGCCCACCGCCAGCCGCCCTTTGACGCCTGCGGCCACGCGCCGGACGTCATCCACCGCCTGATCGAGTTTGCGCACCACGTCATAGGCGTCGCCCAGAAACGCCTGCCCCGCGTCGGTGAGCGCCATACCGCGCGGCAACCGCTCGAAGAGCGTCACACCCAGTTGTGTCTCCAGCACGCGAATCTGCTGGGAGAGCGGCGGCTGACCAATGCCGAGCCGTTCAGCCGCGCGCGTCATGTGGCCCGTTTCGGCCACCGCAATGAAATAACGCAGCAGCCGGATGTCGATGTTTGCCATATTAGTTCGATATGATTTCAGTCACTTCCATATATTGGACAATATAGCGCAATCGACCTACTCTGACGTTGTCCCACGCGGCGCCCGTGCATCTCCTTCAGCGATGTCACCTCCTGCCGGGCGGCCCCCACGGCTGTTGTAGTTCTAGAAGATTCCCGCCATGCGCATTCCGGCTCCGTCCACCAAGCTCGCCCCGCCGGCGACACGTCCGCCCGATCCCCCGATCTCCGGTACCCCAGACACCCTCGACACCGCCAACACCGTCGTCCCGAGCATTCGTCAGCTTTTCTTCGGCTTTCTCGGCTTGGGCATGACCGCGTTCGGCGGCGCACTGCCGCTTGCGCGCCGCATGATCGTCGACAGGCATCGTTGGCTGACTTCAGAAGAATTCACCGATCTGCTCGGGCTGTGCCAGTTTCTGCCCGGCGGCAACATCATCAATCTGTCCGTGGCATTGGGTATGCGCTTTCACGGCTGGCGCGGCGCGCTGGCGTCGATTCTCGGGTTGATTGCGGCGCCCTCTGCCGTCGTGATCATGCTCGGCATGGTCTATCAGCACTTTCAGAACGACCCGCACGTGAAGCATCTCTTCGCCGGGCTCGCGGCGGCGGCGGCCGGTCTGCTGATACAGATGGCGTGGAAAGTGTCGTGGCCGCTGCGCAAGTCTGCCGTGCTGGCCGGAGTGGCGGCGGCGTGTTTCATCATGATTGCCGTGCTGCGCGTGCCGCTCGTGCTCACCATGCTGATCATGACGCCGCTGTCGATCTACGCCACGTGGAGGGTTTCGCAATGACCGGCACCCTCATCTCGCTCGCGCTCATCTTCACGCAGTTGTCCGTGCTCGCCTTCGGCGGGGGCAACACGATCTTGCCGGAGATGGAACGTCAGGTCGTCGACATCCACCACTGGATGACCTCCGAAGAATTCAGCGCGCTGTTCGCGCTTGGGCAGGCCGCGCCCGGCCCGAATCTCATGATCGTCACGCTGGTCGGCTGGCATGTGGCCAGTTGGCAGGGGATGCTGGTCACCACGCTCGCCAAGTTCGGGCCGTCGTCGCTGATTACGATCTTCGTGCTGCATCTGTGGCAGCGCTTCAAAGACCGGCCATGGCGGCGCATCGTTCAGGCCGGCTTGATGCCGATGACGGCAGGGCTCGTGGCCGCGAGTGCGGCGTTGATTGCTCAGGCATCGGCCACATCGTGGCTGCTTGCGGGCATTACCGCGAGCGTGGCCGTGCTTGCCATCCGCACGCGTGTCCACCCGTTGTGGTGGTTGGCGGCGGGCAGCGTTGCGGGGTTGATCGGCGGCGCGTGGTTGTAAGCGATACGCTCAAGCGTGGCGCCAGTTCGCGCCGTGCTTGTGGCGTGACTTGTGGGCTCGCTTCGGCTTTTGCCTGCGCGACGATGCTTCACGCTCAGGGGCGTCCTGCCCGCTCGCATCCGGCATCGGATTTACGCCGGTTTTACCAGCGCGGCTAACCGTGTCGAACGACGCATGCCAGTGCGCGTTGCCCATGACCTCCACGCCCTTGACGAGGTCGCCCCACGCCAGCGAGCCGATGACCAGCGCAGGCGGTGTGTCCATCCGTGCCATCGCCGCAAATCCGGAGGCCGAGCGCGCCGCCGGCGTTGCCTGAACTCCGGCTTCGATAATCAGCACGCGTGCCAGCCACTGCGCCACGTGCATCGGCATCGACGGCGGCCATGGCCCATGGGTACCTGCCGGGGGCGCGTCGTGCCACTTCCAGATGTCACGCGTCGAGACGTCGGCCATCACGCTGTTTCCGATGCGTTCCAGCACCTCTGCGCAGGTTTCGATATACACCGACGCGGTGGACATCCGCATATTGAAGAGGTATTGCCAATCGGCTCGTATGCCACAGTCGTTGCGCACGCTGGCAGCGATCAGCGACACCACACGCGAACGTACGCGCGCGAGCGCCGCTGGGTCCGTCAACCGTTCCCGGGTCTCGCGGATCTCCTGCTTTCGCGCGTCGCGTGATGGCGCCGGTGTCGATGCATCGACGCGTGCCGCCGGTGGTGCCTCGAGATCGTCGGTGGTTTCCTCCGGATCGAACAACTGCACGTCGACCGGGTGCACTGAAAACGTCGGCGTCCCCGGCGCATCCGATGTCCAGTCCGGCACCAGCACGTCGTGGAGCAGCCCGAACATCTCGTCACGCCGAATCAACGAAGGCATGGCGGGAATGATGCGAAGACTTTGTTCGTCGGCGGCATTGAGTTGAAAGTCGAGCCCATGCGCCAGCAGTCCACACAACGCGACGATGTGCCAGCTATCCAGATCGCTCGCACGTGGCGTGTTCGACAGGTGCACGATCAAGGCCCGGGAAATATCGGCGTCTGCCTGCGGCAGGCCGGGCTTTCGCCATGCTGTCAGTTGACGGGCGACGTCGTACTGCTGATTCGCATGCAACTCGTCCGGCGAAATGTCTGATGGCGCCGTGGCGGCCGCCTCGCCGACCGGCCGCGGAAATGCCCCGCCGAGGGTCGGCGGAATCCAGTTGTCAGAGCGCAACCAAGGCGAGAATAGTTTGTCGAGTGCGGCCCGTGACGTCCAGCAAAGGCCCGCGCCGGCCAGCGCCGTCACCGGTGCCCAATACTCGCTGTACGCGCTGTACGCGTAGATGAAATCGTCGTAGAACGAGTCGGGGCCTTCGCCGCAATGCGAAAGAATCAGGTCGAACGATTTGTTCCGCGTCACTTCGCAGCAGCCGTGGGTCAGTGTGCAGTTCCGCATAGCACCTAGCGCTTCCCCCATTTCATGCCCGGCGAACGCCGCCAGATGCCGGCCCAACAACGGCCCCAGATCGACCAGACGTGCGAGTGTGTCGATGGACAGTGGCATTCGTATACCTTCGGTGTAATTGACGAAGCGCGCAGCATGTCGTGGCGGCACCGTGCCAGCTTGCGGGATTGCTCGCGGCGTTATGGCAAAGGGCTTGCCGGCGCGCGCCCGCACCGGCCCTCGGCGCCTTTGAGCAGGCCGCCGCCAAATCTGGGATGATGTCGCAATCGTGCCGTCCGGCCGCCGTTGCCTGCTGGCGACTGCCCGGTCACCGGCCACCCGCCGCCCACCACTATGAGACGGCCCTGTTCCACGGAGACCCCATGCCGACCTTTGCCACCCTCGCCACGTTCTTCGCCGTCGTGCTCGGGCTGTTCCTGATTCCCGGCCCTGCCGTGCTGCTCACCATCACCCGCACCGTGCAGGGCGGGCGCCGCGCCGGCGTCATGACCGGCATGGGCATCGCGCTGGGCGATCTCGTCCATACCCTGTGCGCCGCCGTGGGCCTGTCGGCCGTGCTGATGACCTCGGCGCTCGCGTTCGACGTCGTCAAATACATCGGGGCGGCCTACCTGATCTATCTCGGCATCAAGGCGCTGCGTGAGCGCCCGAGCGATCCGCAGTTGCCCGTGGCGCCGCAGGTATCGCCCACGCGCGCGTTTGCCCAAGCCGTCGCCACCGAAGTGCTCAACCCCAAGACCGCCCTCTTCTTCCTCGCCTTCATGCCGCAGTTCGTGCATGCGAGCGAAGGCAACGTGTTCATGCAGTTTCTGGTGCTGGGCATGGTGTTCGTCGCCATGAGCGCCGTGTACACGGCCGCGATTGCCCTGTCGGTACGCCCGCTCGGCCGCTTTGTGAAGCGCTTTACGTGGCTGCTGCGCTGGCAGGGCAAGATCATCGGCACCATCTTCATCGGACTGGGTTTGCGCGTCGCCATGCAACAGCGGTAAGTGTTCCGGGGCCTGCCGCGCCCCTCACAAAGCCGGAGTCGCTCACTATGCAACGCATCGTCTCGCCGCTTCGCAATTGCAGTAATTCCAGCAATTCCCGCATTTCCAGCACCCTCCGCCGCCCGTTGATCTCCCCGGGGGCGCGCGCCCTTCGCGCCGCGTGCACCGCCGCACTCGCCCTTACCCTCGTTGGCCTCGCCCCGCGCGTGGCCTTCGCGGCGGATGGCGATGGAGCGAGCGGTGCCCTCTTCTCGCAAGCCCCCGTGGGGAGTGCGTTGCCTGTTGGCGCGCAGAACCTGCCCGTCGTCAAAGGCAAGAAGCTCACCCAGTACAACGTCGTCGCTGACGACGGACGTAATGTGATCGAAGCCAAATCCGTGGATTCGGCCTCGGCGCTCATGTACAAGGGCGACGGCATCGATCTCGCGGCCACTCCGAGCGTCTCGTGGCGCTGGAAAGTGGCGGGCGCGATTCCCGGGGCGGACAACCGCGAAGCCGACAAAGAAGACTCACCGGCACGGATCGTCTTCTTCTTCGACGGCGACAAATCGTCGTTACCCTTCGGCGACCGGGCGGCAATGAGCCTCGCCAAAGCGGGTGGCGAAGACCTGCCCTACGCCACGCTGATGTACATCTGGTCCAACGATGCAACGCCGGGCAGCGTCATCCAGAACCCGCATACCGACCGCGTGCAGATGCTCGTCGTGGCGGGTGCCGATGCCAGCGTCGGCAAATGGCAGTCCTTCTCGCGCAATCTCGCGGCCGACTACGAGCGCGTTTATCACCAGAAGCCCGGCAAATTGATGGGCTATGGGGTTTTCACCGACAGCGACAACACTCACGCGAGTGCGCACGCGTGGTACGGCGACGTCCGGTTCGGCGCGGTGAAGTAGCGGCGAAGTAGCGGCACCGACGCGGAAAGAAGCGAATGGGAGCGGGTGCGTACGGATGTTTTCCCGCCGATTTTTCGTGTCCGGTTTCACCTGCTGACACCCATACGCGATCGCGTCGCAACGTCATCGAAAAAAACGCTGCAAGCCCCGTCTGACGGGGCTTTTGCGCTATTGCAACAGTCGCTTGCGTGCTACGCTATCTGGCCTAGAATTTGAGCCAGAGTCTGTTGATTGGCTCACCGCAGTCATCGCATCTCAACGCCCCGCGAGCGCCATGCAAAAGAAACGCCAGCCCAAGGACGTCACGTTCTCCGCCAGTCCGGTCCTTCAATCGCGCATGTCTTTGTGGCGCTCCAAACTCGTCGTCATCGTCATCACCCTCGCGTTCATCGGCTTAGTCGTGCGTGCCTTCTGGATTGCGGGCCCCGGCAACGGCTTCTACATCGCGCAGGGTGAAAAGCGTTACGAGCACACCATCGTCATGCCGGCCGTGCGCGGCAAGATCGAAGACCGTGATGGCCGCGTGCTTGCCACCAGCCTGCCCATGCGTACCGTGTGGGCCGTGCCGACCGAAGTGCCGGACGACCTGTCCGACAGCGATATTCAGCAAGCGAGCAAATTGCTCGACATGCCGGCCAAGGACTTGCGCAGCAAGTTGATCGGCGAGAAGAAATTCGTCTACATCAAGCGTCAGGTATCGCCCGAGATCGGCAAGCAGGTGGAAGCGCTGGGCATTCCCGGCGTGTACGAGAGCAGCGAGTACAAGCGTTTCTATCCCGAAGGCGACGTTGCCGCCCACGTCGTGGGTTTCACCAACGTCGAGGACAAGGGACAGGAAGGCATGGAGTTGGGCGAAGAGCCCTTGCTTGAAGGCGCAGCCGGGGTACGGCGCGTCATCAAGGACCGTATCGGCCGCACCATTCAGGATCTCGACGATTCCAGTCCGCCGCGCGACGGCAAGGACATTCGCCTGACGCTCGACACCCGCGTGCAGTACATCGCGTACGAGGCGTTGAAGAACGCACTGGATCGCACTGGCGCCAAAGCCGCCATGGCCGTCGTCATCGACGCCAAGACTGGACAGGTGCTGGCACTGGCCAACTTCCCGACGTACAACCCCAATGATCGGGAGCATTTGACTGGTGAGCAGTTGCGAAACCGGGTGTTTACCGACGTATTCGAGCCGGGTTCGATTCTCAAGCCGTTCACTATGGCGTTGGCGTTGGACCTGCATCGTCTGACGCCGGCCACCCTCATCGACACGGGCCCGGGCCGGTATGTGTTCGAGGGTGCCACCATCAGCGACGACAGCGCGAACGGGGTATTGACGGCGGCGGGTGTGATTCAGAAGTCGAGCAACATTGGCATGACCAAGGTGTCGACCATGTTGCGGGCGGAGGAGATGTGGGACATGTTCACCGAGATTGGGTTGGGTCAGCAGCCGAAGCTCGGTTTCCCGGGTGCTGTCTCGGGGAGATTACGCCCGTATAAATCGTGGCGGCGCATTGAGCAGGCGACGATGGCGTATGGCTATGGTATTTCGGCGTCGTTGTTCCAGTTGGCGCGTGCGTACACCATCTTTGCGAACGATGGTGTGTTGGTACCGATCACGATCATCAAGCCGGATGCTCAGGTGCAGCCGGAGGGAGTACGCGTCATCGACAGTCGCACGGCGACGGAGATGCGAAAGATGTTGGCGGCCGTGGTCGATACGGGTGGTACGGCGACGACGGCGCAGGTGGCGGGATACAGCATTGGGGGCAAGACGGGCACGGCGTACAAGGCGGGCGTGCACGGCTACGATCACTCGAAGTATCGGGCGTCGTTTGTGGGGATTGCGCCGTTGTCGGCGCCGAGATTGGTGATTGCGGTGTCGGTGGATGAGCCGAAGGCGTCGCAGCACTTTGGGGGACAAGCGGCGGGCCCTGCGTTTGCGGAAATCGCGTCACAGGCGTTGCCCTTATTGGGGATCAGACCGGACTTGCCGGTGAGACCGGGTGTGATATTGGCTGCACCGACGACGGATACACCGGCGGACGATCCGGGATCGCATGGATAGGGTGGGAGTGGGGAAACGACGGGAAATATGAGCGGTGATTGTCGGCCCTCTGGCGGAGCGACTTTAAATTGGAGTGAGCCGGAGGGCCGGCAAGCGCCGCGGGCCTGGGTGGCGGGAAAGAGCGATGTGGGTTGAGGAACGGTCGGCGTCATCGCATCGTAACCCTCAAGACAAAAAGGGCAGTTCGATCATTCGAACTGCCCTTTTTGTTTACCACTAACACCGAGAAGGAAAGACTTACATCCCCGGCATCATCAGCGAGTTAGCGTTGTGCATGATCCACAGCGAGCCCACGAGCACGATCACGACGATCAGGCCGGTGAACAGGAACGCCATGATGTTCCAGCGTTGTTCCGACGAGCGGTCCATGTGCAGGAAGTAGATCAGGTGAACGATCATTTGGATCAGGGCTGCGCCGAGAATCAGCGGCAGCACTGTCGACGGGGGCATCGTGCCGTCCATCACCAGTTTGAACGGCACCACGGTCAGGATCACTGCGAGCACGAAGCCGATCAGATACGACTTCACGCTGCCGTGGCTGCCACCGGCGGCATTATGGCCAGCTTCGTGGCCGTGCGATTGCACCGATTTGCTATTGCTCATTTACATCGCTCCCATCAGGTACACGACCGTGAACACGCCGATCCAGACCACGTCCAAGAAGTGCCAGAACAGCGAGAGGCACTGGAGGCGGGTCGTGTTCGTCGAGCTCAGGCCCTTCTTGCCGATTTGGAACATCAGCACGGCCATCCACAGCAGGCCTGAGGCCACGTGCAGACCGTGGGTGCCCACGAGCGCGAAGAACGACGACAGGAATGCGCTGCGTTGCGGGCCGGCGCCTTCCAGGATCAGGTGATGGAACTCATACAGTTCCATGCCGATGAACGCGGCGCCCAGCAGCCACGTCACCGCCAGCCAACCCATGACCGTGCCCTTCTTGCCGCCGTGCAGGCCGACCATGGCAAAGCCGTAGGTGATCGACGAGAACAGCAGGATGAACGTTTCGACCAGCACAAACTTCAGGTCGAACAGTTCCTTGCCGGTGGGGCCGCCTGCCGACGAGTCACGCAGCACCGCGAAGGTGGCGAACAGGCCGGCAAACAGCACCAAGTCGGTCATCAGGTACACCCAGAAACCGAAGATCGTATTGCCGCCGGTGTCGTGGTGCGCGTGGTCATGCGCATGCGCATCCGCATGCGAGCCCGTGTGTTTAAGAACTTCGCTCGTCATGATTAAGCCTTTGCTGCTACAGCCAGTGCCTGATGGTGGGCCTTTTCAATGGCCACCACTTCCGGCGACTGCACGTAGTAGTCGATCGAATCGTCGTTGCTGCGGCAGATGAATGCCACGATCATGCCGACGAAGCCAACGATAGCCAGCCACCAGATGTGCCAGATTGCGGCGAAACCGAACACCAGCGAGAACGCGCTGATGATGAAACCGGCGCCGGTGTTCTTCGGCATGTGAATCGGGGCGTAGCTCGTCTTCAGATCGCTCTTGATGCCGTGTTCCTTGCGGTAGGCCAGCTCGTCCACATCGTGCACGCGCGGTTCTTCGGCAAAGTTGTAGAACTGCGGCGGCGAGGACGTCATCCACTCCAGCGTACGGCCGTTCCAGGGGTCACCCGTCGTATCGGCCAGCGCCTTGCGGTTCTTGATCGACACCACCACTTGCAGCACCTGGAAGGCGATACCGGCGGCGATGAACAGCGCACCGATCAGTGCGGCGATCAGCCACGGCTGCCAGGCCGGGTTGTCGTAGTGGTTCAGACGGCGCGTCATGCCCATCAGACCCAGCACGTACAGCGGCATGAAGGCGAGGTAGAAACCGATGATCCAGCACCAGAAGCTGTACTTGCCCAGACGTTCGTCGAGCTTGAAGCCGAAAGCCTTCGGGAACCAGTAGTTCATGCCGGCGATGTAACCGAACAGCACGCCGCCGATGATCACGTTGTGGAAGTGAGCAATCAGGAACAACGAGTTGTGCAGCACGAAGTCGGCGCCCGGCACGGCGAGCAGCACGCCCGTCATACCGCCGATCACGAACGTCACGATGAAGCCCAGCGTCCACAGCACCGGCACGGTCATTTGCACGCGACCGCGGTACATCGTGAACAGCCAGTTGAAGATCTTCACGCCCGTCGGGATCGAGATGATCATCGTCGCGATACCGAAGAACGCGTTCACGCTGGCACCCGAGCCCATCGTGAAGAAGTGGTGCGCCCATACGAGGAACGACAGCACCATGATCGCGGCCGTGGCGTACACCATCGACTTGTAGCCGAACAGCTTCTTGCCCGAGAACGTCGAGATGATTTCCGAGAAGATACCGAACGCCGGCAGAATCAGGATGTACACCTCAGGGTGACCCCAGATCCAGATCAGGTTGATATACATCATCGGGTTGCCGCCCAACTCATTCGTGAAGAAATGGAAGTCGAGGTAGCGGTCGAGCGAGAGCAGCGCCAGGGTCACCGTCAGCACCGGGAACGCGGCGCACACCAGCACCATCGTGCACAGTGCCGTCCACGTGAAGACCGGCATCTTCATCAGGTTCATGCCCGGAGCGCGCATCTTCAGAATCGTGACGACGAAGTTCACACCCGTGAGCAACGTCCCCAAGCCTGAAATCTGCAAAGCCCAGATGTAGTAATCCACGCCCACGCCGGGGCTGAATTGAATGCCCGAGAGCGGCGGGTAAGCCAGCCAGCCCGTGCGTGCGAATTCACCCACGCCCAGCGACAGGTTCACCAGCGCCATACCGGCCACGAACAGCCAGAACGACAGCGTATTCAGGAACGGGAAAGCCACGTCGCGTGCGCCGATTTGCAGCGGCACCACGAGGTTCACCAGGCCCGTCATGAACGGCATTGCCACGAAGAAGATCATGATCACGCCGTGGGCGGTGAAGATCTGGTCGTAGTGTTCCGGCGGCAGAATGCCAGGCGAGTTGTGGGCGAGTGCCAACTGGGTACGCATCATCATGGCGTCGGCAAAGCCGCGCAACAGCATGACCAGCGCCACGAGCACGTACATGATGCCGATCTTCTTGTGATCGACCGACGTGATCCACTCATTCCACAGGTACTTCCACTTGCCGAAGTAGGTGAGCAGCGCGAGGATGCCCAGCCCACCCAGCACCATCATGCCCACGGCGCCGACGATGATCGGCTCGTGGTACGGGATGGCTTCGAGGGTCAGTTTGCCAAACAGCGTTGACATTGTTGTTTACTCCTTGTGCGCGTGCGCGGCCGTACCGGTGGCTTGCATCGCATGCATTGCGTGCGGTGTGCCGGCGTCCATGGCCATGGTCATGGGCTGGCCGTTCTGCACGTTCGCTGCCGCAGCCGGAGCTGCCACCGCGTCAGTACCCGCGCCCTTCATTTCCATTTTCATGTCCATGCCCTTCATGTCCATGCCTTCATGGGCATCGTGACCGGCGGCGTGACCCTCGTGCTGCTGAGCCATGCCCGCGGCCATCGGGGCGTGCAGGATCGACTGGAACATGTTCGCGTCGACCGAGCTGTAATACGTTACCGGCGTGTTCTCGCTCATCGGTGCCAGCGTCGACGCGTAGGTCGACTTGTCGAGCACCTTCTTCGACTCACGCACCTTCGTCACCCATTGCTGGAAGTCGTTGTCCGTCATCGCCAGCGTCTTGAAACGCATGCCCGAGAAACCGCCGCCGCTGTAGTTCGCCGAAATACCGTCGAACGTGCCGACGTGATTCGCGATCAGATGCAGCTTCGTTTCCATGCCGGCCATCGAGTAGATCTGGCTACCGAGTTCCGGAATGAAGAACGAGTTCATGATCGATTCCGACGTGATCTTGAAATTCACGGGGGTATCGACCGGAACGGCCAGTTCATTGATCGTCGCGATGCCTTGTTCCGGGTAGATGAACAACCACTTGTAGTTCAACGACACCACTTCGACCGTGATCGGCTTCACGTCGCTTTGCAGCGGCTTGTAGGGATCGAGTTCGTGGGTGCTGACCCAGGTAATGCGCGCGAGGATCGCAATAATGATGATCGGCACGAGCCACACCACGACCTCAATGGCCGTCGAGTGAGACCAATTCGGCTCGTAGCGGGCCGACTTGTTGGTCGCGCGGTACTTCCACGCAAACCACAGCGTCATCACGATGACCGGAATCACAACGATCAACATCAGCCAAGTGGCCGTGAGGATCAGGGATTTGGTCTCTTCTCCGACCTGCCCTTTGGGGTTGAGCAGCGCCATGTCGCAGCCAGCCAAAAGCAGCGGCGAACACAAGGCGAGGAGCCTAAGCAATCGCGGGTTTCTGTGTTTCTTCATGTCACACGACAGGGTTGAGTTGGCCAGCGAACGGCACAACACGGGCTTACCGGCCTGATGCAGGGTCGCAGGAGGATGGCAAGGGTTAAGGTGAGACGGGAGCAGTCGCCGCGCCGGTATTGCACCGGCCGAACTACGACGACTGTGTCATCGAAAAGACGGGAACCGGGGCAGGTTGCCGCCCGCAGACCTCAAGTCACTGTCCGACTTCTTGTCTTTTACTTCCATCACGGTGCGGCATTATGCCGAAGTTTAATAAGGCCGGACATGATGGGCACGGCTGCGCGACAATGTGTCGCGCCGGTCACCCGCGTACGCGCGCGACGTTTTCAACGTAGTTATGGGGGCTTTTGACGGCAAACGCTGTGCAATGCAGCAATTGGGGAACGTTCCCATTTTTCAATAGGTGCGACGTTCTGTCGCACCCATAATTGCGGTGTCGCAGCGAAATGCACCGGGTTGGTGCAATGGTTTGCCCAGAGGGAAGTGCGGTAGCTTACCGCGAGTCAGGTCAATCGAGTGACAGCCTGAGGGCGAACGCCATGAGCGCCGCCGCGAACGACCAGCGTTGTACTTTTTGTGCAAGCGGGCGCGTGCGCAGCCAGCGCGCGATGTGGGCTGCGCCGAACGTGAGCGTCACGTCGAACACTGCGCCGACTGCCACGAGCAATACGCCCAACTCCAGCACCTGCGACCACACCGGCCCGGCTTCCGGGCGCACAAACTGCGGCAGCAGCACCGAACAGAACAGCAACGCCTTCGGATTCAGCACGCTGGACAACACGCCACGGCGCACCGCCTGTGTCAGCGGCGGCGCCGCTTCGCGCGATGTCGACAGTGCCTCGATGCCGAACGCCGGCGAGCGCCAGATCTGGATGGCGATCCACGCGAGATAGATCGCACCGGCAATGCGTACCGTCTCGAACAGCCACGGGGCCGCGCGCAGCAGTGCCGCCACACCACAGGCCGAGAGCGTCACATGCCCCGCGCGTGCCAGTGCCAGCCCGACCGACGTTGCTAGCCCGTGCCGCACGCCGCGCACCATGCTCGTCTGCATCACCAGCGCCATGTCCGGGCCGGGCAATGCGTACACCACCACAAGCGCGCCGATGAAAACCGTGAGCAACTGAAGCGAAACCATGAAACGTCTCCGGAGCCGGTCACGATGACCGGAAAGGCATTCATGATCACGCTAATCATGCAGTGAAACGTGGCGTTTTCCATCCACGATAAGTGCCATATTTAGTTGATTCCTCCATAACTGGAGAAATGAAAAGGTAATCCTTCAAGACCACTTTTCACCGATATCCAGACGACCTAAGCCGTGCGGATGAGGGGTAACACTTCCCCAGCACCGCAGATCGTGGTGGAATGCCGTCTTTGCAGCAGATTTTGTAGCGGGATACCCACCATGAACGAACTCGACGCCATCGATCGGGCGATTCTCGCCATCGTCCAGCGCGACGGTCGCATCTCCAACGCCAAGCTCGCCGAGCGCGTGTCGCTCTCTGAAACTCCGTGTGCGCGGCGCCTCAAGCGTCTCGAAGCCGACGGCTATATCACCGGTTACCGGGCAGAACTCTCCCGCCGCGCACTGGGCTTAGGCGTGGTCGCCTTCGTGCACGTGCGCTTTGCCGTGCATGACCGGGCGCTTTCCGAGCAGTTCGAGCGTGAAGTGCAGGCCATCGACCGCATCGTGTCGTGCCACAACATTTCAGGCAGCGCCGACTACCTGCTCGGCGTGGTGGCCACCGATCTCGACGACTACGGCCTGTTCACCCGCGACGTGCTGCGCGCCCTGCCCGGCGTCTCCTCCATCGAGTCGATGCTCTCGCTGCGCGAAGTCAAACGCGACACCGGTGCGCCACTGCTGTGATTCGGTGCGGTTTCTTCCCTGTGGCTTCGTGATTACGGCCCCATTTCGCCCCATAGGGGTTAGGGCCCGTTTCACCTTAGAATGACGGCCTGACCCGACTTCAGGTGCCACATGCCGGACGCCATGCCCGCCGTACCTTCCACGTCTTCCGCTGCCCCAGCGGCTGCCCTCCCGAGCGCCGCCAGCGACGACGCCGTCATGTTCGATCTCGCGCCGGTCTCGCTCTGGCTCGAAGACTTCAGCGGCGTGCGGCATCTGTTCGACGAATGGCGGGCACAGGGCGTGACCGATTTGCGTGCGCACTTCAAGACCGATCCGGCACACGTGTCGGCGTGCTCGCAGCGCATTCGCGTCGTCAAGGTCAATCGCAAAACGCTCTCGATGTTCAACGCGCCGTCGCTTGACGCGCTCGTGGCCAACCTGCCGCGCGTGTTTCGCGACGACATGCTCAAGACGCATATCGAAGAGCTCTGCCAGCTTTGGGATGGCCGCACGCATTTCACCAGCAAGACCGTCAATTACACGCTCGACGGACGGCGTCTGGACGTGCTGCTCAACGGCTCGGTCCTCCCGGGGCATGAAACCACGCTCGACCGCGTGCTGATTTCGCTCGAAGACGTCACCGAACTCGAACATGCACGCGAGCGCGTGACCATGGGCGAGCAATACGCACGGGGCCTCTTCGAGTACTCGCCGGTCTCGTTGTGGGTGGAAGATTTCAGCGCGATCAAGTTGCTGCTCGACGACGCACGTGCGCGCGGCATCACCGACTTTCGCACCTTCACCGACGTGCACCCCGAGTTTGTCGAGCGCTGCATGAACGAGATCCACGTGCTCGACGTGAACCGTCACACGCTCGCGATGTTCGTGGCGACCGACAAAGCCACCCTGCTCTCGCGTCTGCCGGATGTGTTCCGCGACGACATGCGGCATAACTTCCGCGAGCAGTTGATCGACCTGTGGGAGAACAAACTCTTCCAGCAGCGTGAAGTCGTGAACTACGCGCTTGATGGCAACGAGATCAACGTCCACCTGCAATTTGCCGTGCTCCCCGGGCACGAGCCGCGCTGGGATCTGGTGCTCGTCGCGCTCACGGACATCACCGCGCGCAAGAAGGCCGAGTCGTATCTCGAATTCCTCGGCAAGCACGACGTGCTCACCAAGCTGCGCAATCGTTCGTTCTACGTGGATGAATTGAACCGTCTGGAGCGCAAGGGTCCGTTCCCGGTGACGGTGATCGTCGCCGATCTGAACGGACTCAAGGCGGTGAACGACCAGCTCGGACACGCCGCAGGCGACGCGCTGCTGCGCCGTGCGGGCGAAGTGCTCGGCAAATCGGTGGTGGCGCCGCAGATTGCAGCGCGCATTGGCGGCGACGAATTTGCGCTGCTGCTGCCGTCAACCGATGCGACGGGCGGTGCGGCGATGATGGAGAGCATTCGCCAACTCGTCGAACTCAACAACTCGTTCTATCCGGGCACGCCGCTGTCGTTCTCGATGGGCATGGCCACGTGCGAGGCCGGTGAGCGCCTCGAAGCCACCGTGCAGAAAGCCGATCTGCTGATGTACGAAGAGAAGCGCAATCACTACGCGGGCAGTCTGAACGAACGTCGCGTGCTGGACGGCTTGCCCTCCGGCAGCGGACCGGCGGGCGGCGTGGGTGGCGCATAACTCTGCTGCGTCGCGAGCGGTTCGCAAATCTGCGCGAGCCAGTCGACGAAGGCGCGCACGCGCGGTGACACGCGCTTTTGCGCCGGGTACGCGACCGAGAGCCGCAACGGCGGTGGCGGACACTTCGGCAGCACCGGCACCAGACGTCCCGAGGCAAGATACGGGGCCGCTGCCAGCAGCGTCGGTTGAATCAGACCGAGCCCTTCGAGCCCTGCGGCAAGATACGCGGCCTCATCACCCACATGAAGTTGTCCGCGCGTGCGCACGCACGTAGCCCGATCGCCGACCATCAACGTCAGATCGCCGCAACGGGCGGTGACCAGTGCAGGAGGCGGCGACGATGTGACAAGCGTCGAACCGAGCGCAGGCAGCGCGTCATTCGCCGCCGAGGCCGAGTGCGGCGCCTGCCCTGCCGAAGCCTGCACTGAAGCCGACGACAGCGACTCCGCAGGCGCCGTCAGCCACTTCACCGAGGTGTGTGCGGTCAGCGCTTCGAGATCGTCGGGCACGCCATGCGTTTCAAGGTAGCGGCGGCTTGCACACGTCACGCGCGGTAAGTCCCCCAGATGCCGCGCCACCAGCCGCGAATCGGGCAACTCGCCCAGCACCACCCCGCACTCCACACCATCGCCACGCCAGTCGCCGTGCGCGGGTGTCGCATCGATGGCGATTTCGAGCCCGGGATAGCGCGCCTGAAACTCGGCCATCGCCGGCATCACCACTTCACGCGCGATGACCGGCGGCAGCACGACAGCAAGGCGTCCGCGCAACTGCACTTCGGCACCGAACAGCCCCGCCTCCACCTCTTCGATGTCGGCGAGAATCGCCGCACACCGCTCGTAGTAGACGGCGCCTTCGATGGTAAGTGCGACACGCCGCGTCGAGCGCGTGAAGAGTGCCACGCCGAACCAGCGTTCCAGATGCTGCACCTGAGTCGTCGCCGTGGCGCGCGGCAGATCGAGCGAGGCCGCTGCTTTGGTGAAACTGCCGACGTCGGCCACACGCACGAACGTGCGCATGGCGGTGATCCGATCGATCATGATGTCTCCTACTGCTGCTCGGAATGCTCTGAAAGGGGCACCGCAGGCGCTGCCACACGGCCACGCAACGCCAGCACGGCGGCCGCCGCCGGTGCCAGCGCAAATACGGCGAACAACCAGACCGACGCACGCTGCACGTCGGCGTATTGCCCATCGGCCAGACCGGCCAAGTTCGCGACAAGCCCTGCCAATGCGGAGCCAAGCGCCATCGAATACAACTGCACGGTGGTGATCGAGGCCGACGCCAGATGCGCCTCGCCCGGACGCGCCGCCGTCATCACTCGCGTGAGCAGATGCGGCCAGCCCATGCCGACACCGACGCCGACCGCAAACAACGCGACACAGAGCGACGTGACGCCCGTCGCGGTTTCGAACAGTGCGGCCTGCGGCAACAACCAAGCGAGTGCGAGCATGCCGAGCGTGACGATCACCGGCCCCAGCCGCACGCGCTGTTCAGCCGCCTTACCGTGGCGTCCTGCACTCGTCATCGAGCCGATCGACCAGCCTGCCGCCATAAGCGCGGCCAGATAACCAGCGGCAAACGGCGTCTGGCCATGCAGGGTTTGCAGGAAATACGGGATATAGATTTCGCTCGTCGTCGCGATGCCGAGCAGGCTCATCGCCGCGTACAGCGCGCCAAGCCGCGTGCGCATCGAGTACGCCCCGGTCGGCAGCAGACGCGGCACCGCATGGCGGGCGCTGCGCTCACGCTGGGCAAGCCACCACGCCAGCACCAGACCGACGATCACCCACGCGGCGGCCATCAGATGCGAGCTGACCACGGCGGCCAACGAAATCGCCACGACCGACGCCGATAGCAGCATCACTTTGAACCAAGGCAACGCATGGTTTTCATCGGCTTGCGTTGCCTCTGCACTCCCCGACGCTTGCGATGCACGCCCGGCCGGCACCTGCGCACGAATGATCAGCGCGAGCCCGACCACCACTGGCAACAGCGACCAGAACGCCCAGCGCCAATGGCCGAATTGCGCGAACACTCCGCCCACAGCAGGCCCGCACAACGTGGCCACGCCCCACATGCCCGAGACCAGTCCCATCGCCCGCGACCACAACGGCGGCGCGAACACCACGCGAATCAGCGCATAACTGAGCGAGAGCAGAATGCCGCCGCCGAAGCCCTGCAACGTGCGCCCGGCCAGCATCCACGCCATCGTGGGCGCTGCTGCGCAAACGATCGTGCCCGCGCTGAAACCGATCAGGGCCGCGACGTACGCCGTGCGCGGCCCGAGTGACGTGAAGAGTTTCGACGCGAACACCGACCCGAGAATCGACGCCACGACGAACAACGTGGTGTTCCACGAATAGAGATCCAGACCACCGATTTCGCGCACGATCGACGGCAATACCGTCGTCGCGACATACACATTGGTGGCGTGCAGTGCCACACCACCCGCCAGCGCCAGCGATCGCCAGCCGTTGTTGCCGGTCAACAGATCGCGCCATCCCGGCGCCGCAGCATTTGTCGTCGTTGTTGTTGTCATGGATGGACAGTCGACCGCAGGCCGACTAATATGCAAGATAATTCTTGGATATTACATGCGGCACAATGAATTACCCAAATAACCACTTGGATAATAGGGCAACGGTTCCGAATGCCGCACACGAGCGTGTGTTGCATTGGCTCAAGACACAGGGACCGGCGTCGACGGCAGAGGTCGCGTCCGGGCTGGGCATCACGGCGGAAGCGGCGCGTCAACAGGTGCAGAAGCTGGTGGCCGACGGTCTGGTCGTGGGCGAGACGATGCCGTCACGTGGTGCCGGGCGCCCGCGTCAGGCGTGGATGCTCACCGGCGCCGGTCACAACCGTTTTCCCGATGCCCACTCCCATCTCACGATTCAATTGATCGGCTCGATCAAGCAGCTCTTCGGCGACGAAGGGCTGCATCGCCTGATCTCGCAGCGTGCGGCCGAAACGCGGGCGCAGTACAAGCACGCGGTCGATCCGCTGCCGACGCTGCCGCAACGGCTGACGCGGCTCGCTGAGATTCGGTCGGCAGAGGGCTATATGGCGCGTGTCGAGCGCGATGGCGACGACTGGCTGCTGATCGAAGATCACTGCCCGATCTGCGCCGCCGCCAAGACGTGTCAGGGCTTTTGCAGCACCGAGCTGGAGTTGTTTCAGGAGTTGGTGGGCGCGCGCGGCACCGTCACGCGCGAAACGCATATTCTCGCGGGCGGGCAACGCTGCACGTATCGCGTTCGGACGAACTGAGCGGCGGGTGATCAGGCCGACGAGGCCTGATGCGAAAACTGATGCGAGACCCGAGGATTACGTAGATTCAGCGCGGCTGAAACGCAATCAGGCCCATGCCCAGCAGTGCCACCGCCACGCCCGCCAGATCCCACGGGGTGGGGCGCATACCGTCGACGGCCCACAACCAGACGATCGCAACGGAGATGTACACGCCGCCATACGCCGCGTAAACACGCCCGGCCGCGGCCGGATGCAACGTAAGCAACCACGCGAACAGCGCGAGCGCCAGCGCGCCGGGCACCAGCAGCCATGCACTGCGATCCTGTCGCAGCCACAGCCACGGCAGATAGCAGCCCACGATTTCCGCCACCGCCGTGACGACATAAAGCAGAAAGGTTTTCATGGTGCGATTATGCCCAGAACCCCTGCCACGTCCGGCAAAGGCCTACATCGCGTGCGTCAATGCATCGATTGATGGCCTACAATGCCGCGTTCACCGGAGAAGGTCATGGAATCATTGGAATCGCGCATCGTCGAACTCGAAGTCAAGACGGCGTTTCAGGAAGACCTGATCGAGACGCTCAACGAGATCGTCACGCGTCAGGAGCGGCAGATCGATCTGCTGCAAAAGCAATTCAGCGCGCTGTATCAACAAATGCTGTCGCAGGGTCAGGGTGGCAACGACAGCAATCCGCGCCACGAAATCCCCCCGCACTATTGATGGCATCGGGCACGCGGCGCGTCCATTCCGAACGAATCGGCGCCAACGCAGTCCCAGCACCATCGACGGTTTGCGCACGGACCTCCCGTGCGATCACGTCTCCCGAGGCCTCCCGGCCTATCGCGATATGACTTCACGCCGTAGCTTGCCCCGCATTTCCCCGGCCGATGTAGGCCGCATCGCCCGCGTCACCGACGAGCGCGCCGCGCCGTCACGCCGCGACATGCTGCGTCTCGCCGCTGCCGGCGCACTGGGTCTCGTGCTCGTGCCTGTCGTACGTCCGGCCCACGCCGCGTACAACATCTGGACCGGGGAATACACGATGACGCGTCAGGAAATCGAGAGCGCGGTCGACAAGCGCTTTCCGACGACGCTGCGTTACGGCCAGTTGCTTTCGGTGGAGTTGACGCATCCGCAGCTCGCCTTCAATCCGCAGGCCAATCGCGTGAACACACAGGTCGATGCGCAGGTCGCAAACGTGCTGATCGGCGGGCAGCCGCTCAAAGGCGTGATCGCGATGTCGAGTGCGCTCAAATACGATCCGGTCAAACGGGCGGTCGTGCTCGACAATCCGAGCGTCGAACGCGTGGATGTCGACGGCATGCCCCCCGCCTATGGCCAGCAACTGAGCGCCGTGGGCGGCACCGTCGCCCAGCAGGTGCTCAACCAATACGCGATCTACACGTTCAAGCCGGAACAACTGCGCTACGGCGGACGCGACGTCGAACCCGGCGCGATCACCGTGCTGCCCGACGGCATCAAGGTCGAGGTCAAGACGAAGTAGCCGAAGCGACGCGATGCGATCTGCAAAATGAAAAAGGGCTGAGTTGCCGTATGGCGCTCAGCCCTTTTTGCATCGCTGCCGATGCATCAGCCTCAATGAATCTACGTCAAAGCATCGACATCGGCGAATCGGCGCAGCGTCCTGCTCAGACCACCGTCAGCGTCACGTCGATGTTGCCGCGCGTCGCGTTCGAATACGGGCACACGATGTGGGCCTTTTGCACCAACGCTTCGACCACGGCACGATCCAGACCCGGCACGCTGATCTTCAGTTCGGCCTGAATGCCGAAGCCCGTCGGGATCTGGCCGATACCGACGCTGCCGTCGATCTTCGTTTCCGCCGGCAGTGCGACCTTTTCCTTGCCGGCGACAAACTTCAGCGCGCCCAGAAAGCAAGCCGAGTAACCGGCGGCGAACAGTTGTTCCGGGTTGGTACCGCCCACGCCCGGGCCGCCCATTTCCTTAGGCACCACCAACTTCACATCAAGCACGCCGTCCGACGAGACGGCGCGGCCGTCACGGCCTCCGGTAGCGGTGGCATGGGCGGTGTACAGCACTTTTTCGATCGACATGACGAACTCCTGGTAAGTGGAAAAACGATCTTAATGCACCTGCCTGACGATAACCGTGACGCTAACCGATTTCACGCGTCCCGTTTGTCTGGCTTTAGACAACAACCTCATATTTATTTATCTACTCATAGATAGATAAATGAATTCAAATAAACGGGAGTCTCGCTCCCGTGTTCCTTCAAATCTGCCGTGCGCTCACGCGCTCATGCGATCGCGCACACCGACGTCACCACATCGCCGAGCCGCGACGGCGACCGGAAGAGCCGCGATGCCATCACGCTGCCCTGAAACCCCGCGAACAGCGCTCGTGCCGCCGCTTCCGGTGAGGACGTCAACTTCAGCGATCCATCCGCCACGCCATCTGCCAGCACCCGTGCCAGCCAAGCCTCGTGGTACGCGAAGAACTTCTGTACGGCTTCGCGCACCGGCTCGGGCAGCGTTTCGATGTCTGCCGCGAGCATGCCGCACAAGCAGATGCGGTGTCCGTCGGCAGCAATACGGCCAAACGCTTCGGCATACAGCAACAACTTCTGAGCCGCCGGCAATGCCTCATCGATGCTTGCCAGCCCTGTACTGATCGACTCGTCATAAGCCTTCACCGCTTCGAGCGCCAGATCTTCTTTGGCGGGGAAGTAGTAATGGATGCTCGACGTCTTCACACCGACCCGCTCCGACAGATCCCGATAGCTGAAGCCGTTGTAGCCTCGCGTCATCAGAAACGTCTGCGCTTGCTCCAGCAGTTGTTCCCTGACGGTGGGGGTTCCCGGCGATGTCGTTGTGCGATTCATGTAGCGAAGTTTATCTACTGGTAGATAGATAAGCAAGATGTTTTTCGGCCGACCTCGATTGTTTCTTTCAATCAGGGCGATAGTTGGCATCGCCGACACCTGCCCGGCCAAAAGAAAACAGCGGCCCGAAAGCCGCTGTCTGGTCTGGCAAGGCTTGCCGACCGGGCCACTGCGGCCCGGCGCGTCGATCAGAAATCGATCTTGGCGTTCAGGCTGACCATACGCGGGTCGGCCGGCTTGATGTAGTTGTCGTACTGATATTCCCAGTACTTGCGGTTCGTCAGGTTGCTGACGGCCGCGCGCAGCGTCACGTCCTTGCCGGCAACGCGCGTGCGGTAGGTCGCGCCGATGTTGATCAGCGTGTAGCCCGACACCGTGAGCGAATTCGCCGGGTTCAGCACCGTGCGGCCGTTGTAGCGGATATCGCCGCCCACCGACAGGCCCGGCACATACGGAATCTTGTAGTCGACGTTACCCGAGAGCACGAAGCGCGGCGCACCGCCTACACGATTGCCGTCGAAGCCGTTCGTGCGCGAGTACCAGCTATCGAGTGCCATCGCGCTGGCGCCCAGCGTCCATTGCGTACCCAGCTTCACCGAGCCGGCCATTTCGATGCCCTGATAGATCGACTGCCCGTCCGACACACGCACGTTGCTGCCATCCGTGTACACGGCGCCGCGCTCGATGCGGAACAGCGCCGCCGTTGCGCTCCAGTTCGACTGTTCCGTCTTCACGCCCACTTCGTACTGGCGGCTTTTCACCGGGTTCAGCACGGCACCCGCATTCGCGTACTGCACGGCGACCACTTCACCTGCTTCCAGCGCTTCGACGTAGCTCGCATAGGCCGTGGTATTCGGCGTGAGCTTGTACATCACCGCGATGGTCGGCGTGACCACACCGTTCTTCGAGTACGTCGACACGCCCTGCGCGTTCGTCTGGTTGTAGTTCGTGAAGCGAACCCCGGCGAGTACCGACCAGCGATCCGTGAGCTGCACCGTGTCCGACGCGAACGCCGAGCGTTGCTCGATCGCGCTGGAGCGTTGTGCCTGAAGCGGCGTGCCGTTGCCGTAGTACTGATACGACGTGCCCTGATACAGATTGCCCAGATAGGTCGGGCTGTAGACGTAAGCGTAGTCGTTCGTCTGGTACTGCGAGGCGATGCCGAACGTCAGTTGATGGGCAAACGGGCCCGTGCGCAGCTTGCCTTCGGCCGTGATCTGCCAAGCGCGGAACATGTTCGTCTCCGAGCCCAGATCGTTCTGACCGCTGAAGTCGCCGGCACCGTTCAGCAGATACAGCGTCGCTTCGTTACGGTCGCGCGTCGATTTGTTGAACGCGTAGTTCGCCGACACCTTCCAGTCCGGATTGATCTGATATTGCAGACCCGTCGTGTAGAACTGCGTGATCGTGTTCAGGTGCGTAGCCTGCGTTTGCAGGTTCGACGTCGACGCGTTGATCGGACCGGGCAGTTGATTGCCCGTGAAGCTGTACGTCGACAGCGACGGCGACGTGCCCGTTGCGCGGCGGTCCTGATACATCGCGCCGAAATTCCACGTCAGATCGCGCGTAATGCGGGCATCGAGCGCGACCGATACCGTATCGCGATTCAGATTGCCGTCCGTATAAGTGCGGCCCTCTTCGTGCGTGTAATTCAGGCGAGCGCCGAACATATCGTCCGGCCCGGCGCGCCCGCCCAGATCGACGTGCTCACGCCAGATCCCCTCCGAGTGGAAGCCCACGTCCACGCTGGCGATGCGCTCGTCGGTGGGCTTCTTCGTCACGTAGTTGATCACGCCGCCCGGCGCCACAAAGCCGTACATGAAGCCCGACAGGCCCTTGAGCAATTCCACGCGATCGAACTGTTCGTACGGCATGGTGACGCCGTAGGTCATCACCGGGAGGCCGTCGAGCTTGAAACCGTATTGCCAGTCGATCGGCATGCCGCGCACATAGACATAACCGGCCCACGCATCGAACGCGTTACTGCCGTCGGTAACCGAAGCATCGGTCGAGAACACGTCGCCGAGCTTGGCCGGTTGCCGTTGTTCGAGTTGTTCCTGACTCACCACCGTGGTCGAGAACGGCGTATCGAGCTGGCTGCGCGAGCCGAGCGCGCCGTTCGACACCGACTGCTTCAGGTTCTGCGGCGTTTCGCGCAGCACCGAGCTGGTCACCGTCGTGGCCTTGAGCGTGGCCTGCGTGGCCTGCGCCGTGCTCGCGTCGTTGGCGGGTGCCGTGGTGAGCGCAGGCGTCTGGGCACTTGCATCGGCCGACTGGGCCAGCGCCGGGGCGCTCACGCCCAATGCCAGCATAGCGGCGAGGGTGATCGGCGTGAACCGAACGAACTGGGTGCCGGAAATCCGGCGGCCGGCCGTGCGGCGCGCACGTGAGGCGTAATCGAAAGACATGACAAAAATCCCGAGTGACAGAGGCAAAAAGCCTGTTTGCTAATTTTGTTAATGAGAATCGTTAACGTTCTCATTCGTGACGCGGGATGGTAGCAGACTGTTACGCATCGTCAACAAACGTTGAGCCGTGCCGGGAGAAACAACACCCAAATACAACATTCACAACATTCCAAATCCTTACAGCGCGGGGAATATTGACGACGGCGGTGTTTTTTGTCAGGCGCCCTGCGACGCGAGCGCATCAGGATCGGCGGGGAGGCATTCGGCGTGTGAGCCGCGGGGATTGAGCGAGGACTGAGCGAGGACTGAGCGGGGATCGAGGGGGCGTCGATACCAGCGCGAAATCCGCGATAAATAAGCTAGTATTGCGGCACTGTCGCCTACCGGGCGGCCAATTGACTGGAACGCCGGTCCTTATCAGGGGCCGCAGCGCATTGTGGTATGGAACTCGACGCCATTGATTTGAAGATTCTGCGGGAGCTGCAAGCCGACGCCCGCCTCACCAACGTGGAACTCGCCTCGCGCGTGAACCTCTCGCCCTCGCCTTGTCTGGCGCGGGTGAAAGCGCTCGAAACGGCGGGTTACATCCGGCAGCGCGTGACGTTGCTCGACCCGGCGCGTCTCGGGTTGCACATCAACGTGTTCATTCACGTCACGCTGGAGAACCAGCATCGCGACGGCCTCGACGCCTTCGAAGCCGCCGTCACCGCCCTGCCCAACGTCATGGAGTGTTACCTGATGTCGGGCGACGCCGACTATCTGCTGCGCGTGATGGTGGCCGACATGAGCGCCTACGAGACGTTGATCACCGATCGCATCTCGCGCATCCCCGGTATTCGTAACATCCGCTCCAGCTTCGCCCTCAAGCAGGTGCTTTACACGACTGCCGTGCCGGTACCCGACGCGTCCGGCGATGCCTGAGGGCACGTCGCACGTCGGTCAACAACTTGCCTTGCACACGGCCGCCATGCTCTTTGGCGCGTCGGCGTTGTTTGGCGAGCATATTGCGGCATCGAGCACGATGATCGTGTTCGGGCGCGGGCTGTTCTCGTGGCTGGCGCTCACCGTCATCGCCATGGCGGGACTCGCCGGCCTGCGCAGTGCTGCGCGGCTCTCGGGCGGCGCGCCATGGCAGGGTCTCGCCCCGTCGTCGGCCGTGCGCCTGCTCATCGCGGGCGTCCTGCTCGCCGTGCATTGGCTGGCCTTCTTTCTCGCCATCAAAGAAGGCGGGGTCGCCGTCGGCACCCTCGGTTTTGCGTGCTTCCCGGCGTTCGTCATCCTGCTCGAATGGCCATTGCGCCGTGAGCGTCCGACGCTCGGCGACGCGGGTGTCATTGCGCTGGTGTGCATCGGGCTTGCCCTTGTCACGCCGCAATTCGACTGGCAGGCCAACGCCACCATCGGCCTCGCGTGGGGCGTGCTTTCCGGGGCGATCTACGCCGTCATTGCGCTCTCCAATCGGGTGCTCGGTGCGCAGGCGTCGCCGTTGCAGGCCAGTTGGTGGCAGTGCCTCGCCATCGTGATCGTGCTCGCGCCCTTCGTCGGCCGTGAGGCGCTCGACCTGCCCGCATCGCAATGGGGCTGGCTTGCGTGCCTCGGCATCGTATGCACGGCGCTCGCGTACACGTTATTCATCCACGCCTTGCGCACCGTGAAAGCGAGTCAGGCCGCCGTCGTCATTGCGCTGGAACCGGTGTATGCGATTGCGTTTGCATGGGTACTGTTCGGCACCTCGCCCACGCTGAAGATGCTCGTGGGCGGCGCGTGCATCGTCGGGGCCGTTGCATGGTCCGGCTGGATGCGCGGGCGTCGCGGCGCCCACTGATTCCGGCGGCCATAACCACAAACAGGGGCCGGAGCCCCTGTGTGTGAATGTGAAACAAACTGCCGCCGATCAGATAAACATACCGCCCGAAGCTTCGATGCGTTGGGCGTTGATCCAGCCCGTTTCATCGGCCAGCAGCGCCGCCACCATGCCGCCGATATCCTCGGCTTCGCCCACTCGACCGAGTGCCGTGTTCGCGGCAACCATCTGATTCACGCCCGAGTTGTCGCGCACCGTGCCGCCGTTGAAGTCGGTGGCAATCGCCCCCGGCGCAACGGTGTTGGCCCGAATGCCGCGCGCGCCCAACTCTTTCGCGAGATAGCGCGAGAACACCTCGATGCCGCCCTTCATGATCGCGTAGGCCGATGCCCCCGGCAGCGAGAAGCGCGCCAGACCGCTCGACACATTCAGAATGCGTCCGCCGTCGGCGATCAACGGCAGCAGCGTCTGCGTGAGGAAATACGGCCCCTTCAGGTGAATGCGCACGAGGTCGTCGAACTGCGCTTCGGTCGTTTCCGCGAACGGTGCGTGCAACCCCGTGCCGGCGTTGTTCACGAGGAAGTCGAACGTGTCGCGCTTCCAGACTTCCTTGAGCACACGCTTCACTTCGGCGGCAAACGGAGCGAACTGGGCGCTGTCGGCAACGTCGAGCGGCAGGGCGACGGCGTTGGCGCCAAGCTTGCCGATCTCGGCGACGACCGCGTCGGCTTCAGCACGCTGGCTGCGATAGGTAAGGATGACGTCGATACCGCGACGGGCGGCGGCCAGTGCCGAAGCGCGGCCCAGACCGCGGCTGCCACCGGTGATTAGAACGATCTTGCGGGTCATGGTGTAACTCCTGAGTTCGAGCGCTGCATGCGGTAGGTGCTGTCAACGCCTCGGTATCAACATCCTATTGCAACGAATTCCACCAATAAACCCGATGAATTTGATTAAACTGATCAAATTCCGATAACAATCGACCGGCACGTTTGCCGGATACTCCCCGCCATGCATCAACTCGACGCCATGCGCATCTTCGTCCGGGTGACGGAGACCGGCAGTTTCACGCAGGCCGCCGACAGTCTGGGACTGCCGCGCGCCAGCGTATCCAACGCCATCAAGCAACTCGAAACCAAACTGGGCACGCGCCTGCTCCATCGGACCACCCGGCGCGTGCAACTCACGCAGGACGGTCAGGCGTGTCTGGAGCGCTGCAAAGACCTGCTCGCCGATATGGAAGAGTGGGAGACGATGTTCGTGGCGCGCGACGAAGCGCTCACGGGGCGGCTGCGCGTGGATCTGCCGGCGACGATTGCACGCACCGTCGTGATTCCGCAACTCCCGGCGTTTCTGGCGCTGCACCCGGCGCTGCGTGTGGAATTGTCTAGCACCGACCGGCGTGTCGATCTCGTGCGCGAGGGGTTTGATTGTGTGTTGCGGATCGGCACCAATGCCGATTCGACGCTGATTGCGCGGCCGCTAGGGTCGTTACGGCAGGTGAATGTCGCGAGTGCGACGTATCTGAAGCGCTATGGCGAGCCCAAGTCGCTCGACGACCTGCGTGAGCATCGGTTGATTCACTACACGACCACGCTTGGCACGCGCCCCATCGGCTGGGAGTATTTCGATGGCGAGCGTTACGCCCAGTGGCCAATGGACGGCGTGCTGACCGTGAATAACACCGATGCCTATCAGTCGGCCTGTCTCGCGGGACTCGGGTTGATTCAGGCGCCGGAAACCGGCGTACGCACGCATCTGGCAGAAGGCACGTTGCGGGAGGTGATGCCGGACTTTCAGGCCGAGCCGCTGGCGGTGACGTTGCTCTACGCCAACCGCCGCCACCTGCCCCGCCGCGCGCAAGCCTTCATGAACTGGCTCGCCGATTTGCTCACACCGAAGCTGACGGCAACCGAGGGCAAATAGGCACAACTGGCACACCAGCACATCAGCCAGCACATCGGCCAGCACGTCATCCCGCGCCGGATGCCGCGATGTGCCTTACAGCCCCTGCTCCACCATCGCCACGAGCCGATACCCAAGAGCATCGACTTGCGCATCGGGCAGGTCGCGCAACGGCCCGTCGATCACCAGCACCGACAAGCCGTGCACGGCGGCCCAAGCCAGATATTCCGCGCCGGGCCGCTGCGACGGCGCAATGACCCCCGCCGCCAGCATCCGGTCGAGCGCCGCACTGAGCAACTGAAACGGGTTCAACCCGCTCGCGCCCGCTTTTTCCGGATCGGCCGGCCCGCGCACATTCTCCGAGCTCGCAAACGCCGTGCGAAACAGCCCCGGATGCTGGCGTGCGTAATGCAGATAGCCAATCCCCACCGCCCGCAGACCAGCACGCGCAAGGGCCACCGCGTCGTCCTGCGGCATCGCGTCTAGCGTCGCCAGTTCGCGCTCGATCGCCACCGCCAATTCGGCCAGTGCGGCGGAGCGCACCGCATCCAGCAAGTCCTGCCGGTTGGCAAAGTGCCGATACGCCGCGTTGGGAACCACCCCGGCGCGGCGGGTCGCTTCACGTAGGATCACGGCGTCCGGTCCACCATCGCGCGCAAGCGCAATCCCCGCCTCCAGCAAGGCCCGGTGCAGGTCCCCGTGACGGTAAGTCGTGCGCACCGGCCCCGCTGTCGTGTCTTCTTCTGTCATTGCAACTCCTTGTGGACAGTGTCCATTATGTCTGCTATTGTTTGTGTACACTGTCCACAAAGGCAAGTTGCAGTGCGCAAAAAGCGTCATTTGCACTCGCCGGGATGGTCGACGCAGGCGTTATTCCCTCCCGCTTTCATGCCGCGCCCGCGTTCATTTCAGTCGTTTCATTTCGTTTCGATTCGTTTCATTTCGTCGCCGTTGCAGTCCCCCCGAAGTCACACGCTTTGCATCAGGAGGCACTATGGTTGAGACGTATCCCGCACACGGCGACGAAGCCGCCATTCGTGCGATCAATGCGGCATGGCTCGACGCCGTGCGCAACAAGAAGGTCGGCACACTGTTCGCGCATTACGACCCCGAGGTCGTGCTGTTCGACGTGATGCCACCCACCGAGCATCGCGGTATCGAGGCGTACCGCCAGTTGCTCGAGAGTTGGTTCAGCCATGCGGTCGGGCCGATTCATTTCGAAGTGGCGCAGTGGCAACTCACGCTCGCCGGCGAACTGGCGTTTAGCCACAGCGTGAACACTGTGCGCAATACGAGCCCGGACGGCCAGTCGCGCGGCGCCACCGTGCGTGCCACCGTCTGCTATCGCAAGACAGAGGGCCGCTGGCGGGTCGTGCACGAGCACGCGTCGGTGCCGATGGCGCTGGCACCGTGTTGAGCTGTCACCGTTGATTCATCTTGTTTGAGCGCATCAAGGGCCGTCGCCTGCGGGTGTCAGCCCCCCATCCCCAGAAGAGATCGAGGAGCATTCCATGCAAGTTCATTCCTATCTGTTTTTCGAAGGTCGTTGCGAAGAAGCGCTGGAGTTCTACAAGAAGGCGTTGGGTGCCAAGCCCGGCATGCTGATGCGCTACGGCGACAGCCCGGAATCGTGTCCGGAAGGCATGCTGCCGCCGGGCAGCGACAACAAGATCATGCACGGCGAGATCACCATTGGCGAGACGATGGTCATGGTGTCCGACGGACGCGTGAGCGGTAAGCCGAATTTCGGCGGCTTCTCGCTGTCGGTCGACTTCACCGACAGCAAAGACGCCGAAAAAGCCTTCAACGCGCTGGCCGACGGCGGCGAGATCGGCATGCCGCTCGGGCCGACCTTCTTCGCCATCACGTTCGGCATGGTCAAGGACCGCTTCGGCATGAACTGGATGGTCATCGTGCCGCGCGAGATGCCGAAGGCCTGACGATCGGCCGCAAGAAGAAAGCAAGCAGCAAGCAAGCAGCAAGCAATGCATCGGCCCGCCCGCTCAAGGGCGGGTCTGCGGGCATCGGGTTGGCAACAACGCGATGCCCGTTTCGCATGCGGCACAACCGTCGCCCCTCGCCAACAGATTCCGCAAGCCTGTGCTATCGTCGCCGCCATGCCTCCAGTGATCTCAATCCAAAATCTGTCGAAGACGTACGCATCGGGCTTCCAGGCGCTCAAGAACATCAGCCTGGATATCCATCGCGGCGAGATCTTCGCACTGCTCGGCCCCAACGGCGCCGGCAAGACAACCCTCATCAGCACCATTTGCGGCATCGTGCGGCCCACCTCGGGCACGGTCACGGTCGACGGTCACGACATCGTCACCGACTACCGTGCGGCGCGTGAAGCCATCGGTCTCGTGCCGCAGGAGCTGACCACCGATGCCTTCGAATCGGTGTGGGCCACGGTCTCTTTTTCGCGCGGCCTGTTCGGCAAGCCCGCGAACCCGGCGCACATCGAAAAGGTGCTGCGCTCGCTCTCGCTCTGGGAGAAAAAAGACAACCGTCTCATGCAGCTCTCGGGCGGTATGAAGCGGCGCGTATTGATCGCCAAAGCGCTCTCGCACGAGCCGCGTGTGCTGTTTCTCGACGAACCGACCGCCGGTGTCGACGTGGAACTGCGCCGCGACATGTGGCGGCTAGTGCAGTCGCTGCGCGAGACCGGCGTGACCGTCATTCTCACCACGCACTACATCGAAGAAGCCGAAGAAATGGCGGACCGCGTGGGCATCATCACCGGCGGTGAAATCACGCTGGTGCAAGAGAAGACCGAACTGATGCGCCGCCTCGGCAGCAAGCACCTGACGCTGCAACTGAGCGAACCGCTCTCGGCCGTGCCCGATGCGCTGGGCGGCTACGGCCTCACGATCGGACAGGAAGGCAACGAACTGGTCTTCTCCTACGATGCCAACATCGAACAGACGACCATCGCCGCCCTGCTGCGCGATCTGGAGCGCGCCGGCATCGCTGTGAAGGATCTGAATACGACGCAAAGCTCGCTCGAAGACATCTTCGTCTCGCTCGTGCACAAAAAAGAAGGATGAGCCGCGCCATGAATTTTTACGCCGTGAAGGCGATTTACAACTTCGAGATGGCGCGCACGCGACGCACGCTGATGCAAAGCATCATCTCGCCCGTGATTTCGACGTCGCTGTACTTTGTGGTGTTCGGCGCGGCCATCGGCTCGCGCATTCCGGAGATCGAGGGCGTGCCGTACGGCGCGTTCATCGTGCCGGGCCTGATCATGCTCTCGCTGCTCACGCAGAGTGTGTCGAACGCCTCGTTCGGGATCTACTTTCCACGCTTTACCGGCACCATCTACGAGTTACTCTCGGCACCGGTGTCGTACATGGAGATCGTGCTCGCCTATGTCGGGGCGGCGGCAACCAAGTCGGTCATTCTGGGTGTGATCATGCTCGGCACTGCGGCACTGTTCGTGCCGCTGCGCATCGAGCATCCGTTCTGGATGATTCTGTTTCTGGTGCTCACCGCGATCACGTTCAGCCTGCTGGGCTTCATCCTCGGCATCTGGGCAGACGGCTTCGAGAAACTGCAACTCGTACCGCTGCTCATCATCACGCCGCTCACGTTCCTCGGCGGCAGCTTCTACTCGACGCATATCCTGCCGCCGTTCTGGCGCACGGTGACGCTGTTCAACCCGGTGGTGTATCTGATCAGCGGGTTCCGGTGGAGCTTTTACGGGCTGGCCGACGTCAGCGTCGGCGTGAGCCTCGGCATGACGCTGGTGTTCCTCGCCGTGTTCGTCGCCGTGATCGCGTGGATGTTCAAGACGGGCTACCGTCTCAAGAACTGACTTCGTTCAGCTTCAGATCGGAGGGGTCTCGCGGAACGCGGGCATCCCCTCTGCCTGCGCGGAGAACCGGGCCACTTCCGGAAACTCCGCGCTGAAATCGACCTCCGGCAAGAGCAACTGGTGAAAGCGCCACGCCACGGCAATCGTCACGCCATGCTCGCCGATCGCGTCCGGCGTTGCCTGAATCGGCACCTGCGCCAACTCCACCTCCAGCCCGCGAAACGCTGCACGCACCTGCGTGCGCACACGATCCGTCCAAGGCTCGTGCCGCTTCTCGAGCGGACGCAGTTCGCGCTCATACACCAGTTGCACCGACTTTTCGCAGGCCGCCAGTGCCAGCCCCGTCAGGCGCAAGGCGCGCAGCCGCTCGGCCGGATCGACCGGAATCAAGCGCTGTTCGGCATCGACCAGTGATTCCAGATATTGCAGAATCAGCGTCGAGTCCATCAGCACCGTGCCATCGTCGGTGATCAGCGTCGGGGCCTTCACCACCGGGTTGATGGCGGCGAAGGCGTCGAAGGTGCTGAACACCGACAGCGAGCGATGCTCGTACGGCAGGCCAAGCAGCTTCAGACAAATGGCCGTGCGGCGTACGTACGGGGAATCCAGCATTCCGATCAATTGCATGTCTCGCTCCAGTGGGCTTCGGGCTTCGGGCGTGGCCCGCATCCGCACAAGCATAGCGGACGCGCCGCGGCCCGCAAATCGAATTCCTTTGCGGCTTTCTGCCAATTCCGCTCACAAGCCGCGCCAGTGACCTTGAGCGGTTCGCTGAATTCGGTCATCTTTGCCGGGAACATGTGAATCCACAACCTGTCGCCTGCGAGTGAACGCTATGGCAGGTAAAATGATTCGCACGGCTGACTCGACAGGGAGACGTTTCATGAACATCCTGATGGTTCTGACCTCGCACGACCGCTTGGGCGACACGGGCAAGAAGACCGGTTTCTGGCTCGAAGAATTTGCCGCCCCCTATTACGTCTTCATCGACGAAGGGCTCGCCGTCACGCTCGCCTCACCGGCCGGCGGACAACCGCCGCTCGATCCGAAGAGCGACGAGCCCGACGCACAGACCGACGCCACGCGCCGGTTTCGCGAAGACCCCGACGCGCAGAAGGCCCTCGCCACCACGCTGCGGCTGGCCGACGTCAAGCAGGACGACTACGACGCCGTGTTTTATCCCGGCGGCCACGGCCCGCTGTGGGATCTCGCGCAAGACCCGAATTCCATCCGTCTGATCGAAGCTTTCGAGCGCGCCGGCAAGCCCATCGGCTTTGTCTGCCACGCGCCCGGGGTGTTATTGAAAGTGCGCGACGCCAATGGCGAGCCGCTCGTACGCGGACGTCACGTGACGGGCTTCTCCAACGATGAAGAAGCGGCCGTCGGGCTGACCGACATCGTGCCGTTCCTCGTGGAAACCGAACTCGCGAAACTGGGCGGACTGTATGAAAAGGCCGACAACTGGCAATCGCACGTCGTCGGCGACGGCCGCCTTGTGACCGGCCAGAATCCCGCCTCGTCCGAAGAAGCGGCCCGCACGGTGCTCGCCATGATGGAGCCACGTCTGCCATGAGTCCTCCTGCCCGCCCGACGATGGCGAAAACGACGGCCACGGCCGTGGCCGCAGATGTCGACGTGCGGCGTCTGGTGCCGGCCGATGCACTCGCCTTTCAGGCGCTGCGTCTCGCCGGCTTACAGGCGCACCCGGAAGCGTTCGGTTCCAGCTATGAAGTCGAGAAAGACTGGCCGATCGAGCGCGTGCGCGAGTGGCTGGAGGTGCGCCCGGATGTGGGCGTCTTCGGTGCGTTCGATCGCCAAGGCGGCGACGAGCGTCTCGTGGGCGTACTCGGTCTCGGCCGGCAGAAGGCCAGCAAGTTCGCGCACGTGGGCTTTCTGTGGGGGATGTATGTGCAGGCCGACAGCGTCGGGCGCGGCATTGGCCGGGCGCTGATCGAATCGGCGGTGGCGCTCGCGCGTTCCCAACCCGGCCTGCGCCATCTGACGCTGCAAGTGAGTGCGACTAACCGGGCGGCGATCGCACTCTATCAATCGTTCGGCTTTGTCGAAATCGGCCGTGAGCCCGATGCCATGCGCATCGGCAACACGTATCAGGACGAATTACGCATGTACCTGCCGATTTCGACGCACTGAGCGCTGACGACGGCGGTTCAGGCTCAGATCTTTTCCATTTCGTACGGGCCGAGGTAGTCGGTCTTGCCGACGGCCACGCCTTGCGCGCGCAGAATGTCGTGCGTCGTCGTCACGTGGAAGTAGAAGTTCGGCAAGCCGAATTTCAGCAGGTAATCCACGCCGTCCATCGTCGTTTGATGCGCCTTGAATTTCAACGTGATCTCGCGCGACTCCGCGCCTTCGAAACGGTCTTCGAGCACGCCCGCGATAAACGCTTCGGTATTGGCGATGCGATCGCGCAGTTGATCGAACGTGGTTTCGTTGTCTTCGAATTTCGGCGATTCCACACCCGTCAGCCGTGACACGGCGAACTTTGCCGTATCGCTGACGCGCTGCACCTGAGCGGTGAAATCGAGCATGTCGGGGGCCAGTTTCGCCTTGAGAATCGACTCGGGATCGAGCGCCTTTTCCTCACAGTGCGCGCGCGCTTTCTTGATGTAGTCGGCCATGACGGTCAGGCCGCGCAGGTAGACGGGAACGGTGGCGCGATAAAGGGAAATCGACATAGTGAGGCTCCTTCCGGGGGCAGGGACGTGGGCGCAGCAGGCACTGCGCCGTGCAAACGCACATGCTATCAGCGCGTGGAAATTCTCGCCGTGGACCCACCCCCCTTCACGCCCCCGTCACGTCCGAGCGCGTGCTGCTAGTGCTGCTAGGTCTGCTAGGTCCGCTACTTAGCGCTGTCGCAGGTGCGCGTAGCACTCGCCGTAGGCTTCACAGCCGGGGCACCCCGGTGCCGGCGCAGGCGCACGGCCGTAGGCACTGGCGCAGGCTTCCGCGAGAAACCGCTTCCAGCGCAGATTCAGTGTGTTTTCCGCCGCGAGGGCCGGGAAGAAGTGGGTGAGCAGTGCCGTGACATCGTCACGCCCGGACAAGCCCAGATCGCGCCAAAGGTGATCGGGACGCAGACAGGCCGTGGCGAGAATCGTCGCCATATCGGCGGCGTCGGTCGGATGCAGAATCGGGTCGGCGCGGCGGCGCAGCATCTCGCGCATTTCCACCACGAACGTGGCGTGGGCCGCCCACGCGGGCGTCGGCAGATCCGCCACCAGCGCCCGCCACTCGGCAGGCACGGGGGCGAAATGGCGTCGCAGCAATTCCGCGAATGCGGCCCCCGACAGCCCGAGCCGGGCAGCCCGCTCGGGCGTCGCGTTCGGGACGAACAACGCGGCGAAGATCGCGCCCTCAGGGCGCGCGTGCGAAGGTTGCAAAGGCGTCAACGATGTCTCCATCGTCATGCAGCAGGGTCGGCAGGGTCGCTCAGGCAACCGCCACGATCACGCTCGATGCCTTGACCAGTGCAGCGGCTTCACGACCGGCTTGCAGGCCGAGGCGCTTGGCGCTTTCGTTCGTGACGATGGCCGCGATCACCGCGCCGTTATCGGCCTTGATCTCGACTTCGCTGTTCACTGCGCCGGTTTCCACGCGCGACACCTTGCCGGTGATGACATTGCGCGTCGACACCTTGCTCGCGTCGGCATCGACCATCACGATGACCGACGATGCCTTGATCAGCGCCACGGCCTCGCTGCCTTCTTTCAGACCGAGGTTCACGGTGCTCTCGTGCGTGATGACCGCGACGATTTCCTGACCCGCATCGGTGCGCAGCGTCACTTCGTCATTGACAGCACCACGTTGCAGGGCGACGACCTTGCCGGTGAACTGGTTACGTGCGCTGGTCTTCATCGGGAATCTCCATTCATTGGTTCGGACAATACGTGAGACGCGGCGTGTTGTTCAGTGTTTCATACCGTGTGCCCCGCAGTGGGTTGAAGTATAGCGGGTCGACCTGACGGTGACATCCAACTTGCGGTGATATGCTTCATCAGCATCCGCCATGCCCCACGTACGCACTGCACCGCACTGTCCCGCCTTGCGAACAGGAGTCCTCATGGGAACGCCCCGTCACATCCCCACGCCGACGCAGGCCGCATCATTCGCCCGCCTCTGTGTCACGCATTTCGCGAAACCGACCAACATCGGCATGACGCTGGCCTTTGTCGCCGGCTATATCGACGTCGTGGGCTTCATTGCGCTGTTCGGCCTGTTCACCGCCCACGTCACCGGCAACTTTGTGATGATTGGCGTGCAGCTCGTGGCGAGCACACATATCGGTGTGCTTGCGAAATTGCTCGCGTTGCCGGTGTTTGTCGCGGTGGTCGCGATGGTGAAACTCGCGGTGCAGGGCTTCTCGCGTGCCGGGCGCCGTCCGTTGCGCTTGCTGCTGGGCGTGCAGACGCTGCTGTTGCTCGGTTTCATGATCGTGGGCCTGATCGCGCGCCCCATCGTCTCGGCCGATGCCCCGCTGGCGATTCTGGCGGGCATGCTCGGCGTTGCGGCGCTGGCCATTCAAAACGCCGTCGGACGGCTGCTGCTGGCCGACCTCGCTCCCACGACGATCATGACGGGCAACACCACACAGATCGTGATCGACATGGTGGAACTGGCGAGCGGCAATTCGGGCGACGACAAGGCCGCGCGCACCCGCCTGAAGAAGATGATTCCCGCGTTGGCGGCGTTTGCCGTCGGCGCGGTTTTCGGCGGGTTCGCGTATCACGGGACGAGCTTCTGGTGCGTGCTGTTGCCCGTGGCGCTACTGAGTGCGCTAGCCGCAGCAAATGAGTGACGCCTCGGGGCGCAAGGCATCAGGCACTGCGCAGAACGCGCGATAATGACGCCCGGCGCGCCTCAGTGACGCCCGGTGCGCGCGGCGCACCTCAGAACATCACAAACCAAGACAAGGAACATCGGAATGAAGCTGGAATCGCAGTGGGTGCTCGTCACGGGCGGTGCCCGCGGTTTGGGTGCGGCCATCACGCGCGCCGTGGCGCGCGAGGGCGCGGGGGTAATCATCAACTATCTGCGCAGCGATGTCGCCGCGCGCGCCTTGGCCGAATCGCTCGGGCCGCGCGCGATCGCCTTGCAAGCCGATGTGACCGACGAGAAAGCCGTCGCCCGGCTCTTTGCCGAAGCCCGCGAGCGCACCGGCGCACCGATCGTCTCGGTGGTGAACAATGCCTTGGCCGACTTCCGCTTCGACGGCGACGCGCGCCCGCAACTGGCCGATATCTCGTGGTCGCGCTTCACGCAACAGTTCGAAGGCGCCGTCAAAGGCGCGCTCAATACCATGCAGGCCGCGTTGCCGGGCATGCGCGAGACCGGCTTCGGGCGCATCGTGAACGTGGGTACCAACCTGTTCCAGAACCCGGTGGTGCCGTACCACGACTACACGACCGCCAAGGCCGCGCTGCTGTCACTGACACGCACGGCCGCCAACGATCTCGGCCCCGACGGCATCACGGTGAACATGGTCTCCGGCGGCTTGCTGCGCGTGACCGATGCGAGCGCCGCCACGCCCGAGGCCGTGTTCGACCTCATTGCAAGCCTCACGCCGCTGCGCCGTGTCACGACGCCGGAAGAGTTCGCCGACGCCGTGCTGTATTTCCTCTCGCCATGGGCGCGCGCGGTGACGGGGCAGAATTTGATCGTGGACGGGGGCTTGGTGAAAGGCTGACGAGGCTAATCCTCGGGGCTAAAGTTCATGGCTGAACTTCGGGACTGAACTTCTTCCCCGAGCCCCGTCAGCTACGGCCGCGTCCGCGCCAACGCCGGACGCGGTAAAATTGCGCACTTCGCCTTTCTCCCTCCCGACCCGACCGTGACTGCAACACCCGCCAACACCGATCCGAACGCCCTCGAGACCCCTGCCGACGCTGACCTCATCGACAACGATGGCGTCATCCACGAGGCACGTCTGTGGTGCGACGACGGCTGGACGGCTAAGGTGATCAAGAACGAGGAAGACGACGGTTGGGCCGTCGCGATGTACAAGGACGGCGAGTCCGAACCCGCCCTCGTCGGCCCGTGGACCATGGGCCGCGACAAGAAGAATCCGAAACCGCTCGACGTGAACGCCTTCAATACGCTGGTGAAAACCGCGGCGGAAGTGCTGCGCCGTCACGAGCAGCAACTGCGCGCGCAAATGCACAAGCGGGTGAGCGTCGACGGCCCCGATGGCGACATCGAAGTCACGCTCGACATCGTGCCCGACGAGTACGATCCGTACGCCACCCTCAGCGCTATCGACCGCTTCGGCGAAACCATCGCGTCGGTGAAAGTCCAGCCGAACTTCAAGCTCTCGCGCAACAGCGCTCAGGCGTGGGTCGCCAACGACTTTCAACGGCCCCAGTAAGCGCCCGCTAACACGCGGCCCGCCCGCTCTTCCCGCTCTTCCGGCCCATCCCGCTACCCCATCACTTCCGGTACCGGGATAACGCGCCGTCTGGTTAGCCCCGCCGGCCTCTCCTACGATCTCTGACAACGACCGCCGACGGTAAGCGAGTGATCGCTCGCGTCGCATCCGTCGCACGCGTCGTTCGTCATTGAAAAAGGGAGACCCCATGAAACGCTTTCACATCGCACTCGCTGTGCGCGACCTCGACCAGTCCATCGAAGATTATTCGGTCCGCCTCGGCCAGCCGCCCTCGGCCGTCGTGCCCGGCGCCTACGCCATGTGGCGCACCGATCTGCTCAACTTCTCGATCAACCAGTCGCCCTCGCGGGCAGGGGAGTTGCGCCACGTCGGCTTCGAAGACGATACCGCACCGGAATACAGCAGCAGCACCGATTGCAACGGCCTGCTCTGGGAGGCGTTTTCCGCCGCCGAGCAGGACCGTCGCATAGTGAGCACTTACGGGGTCGCCGTGGGCGGGACGTCCGATGGGACAGCGTCCAGCGACGCCGCGAAGCGCCGCCCCGCGTAGTCACGGGCGAACTGTGCGGCAATGCGCCCGGAGCGAGCGCCCCGGGTGAGTGCCCACTGCAATGCGGCTTCTCGTGCTTCGGCGATCTGTGCATCGTCGAAGCCCTGATGCCCCAGCCAAAGGGCCACGGCCGCCAGATATTCGTCCTGCGTGAAGCCGTAGAACGTTAGCCACAGACCGAAGCGCTCCGAGAGCGAGATCTTCTCCTCCACCGCATCGCCGGGATGCAGTTCGCCGTTCGCGCCCGCGTGCGTGTCGAGGTTGTCGCTGGCGGACTCCGGCACGAGATGCCGGCGATTCGATGTCGCATACACCAGCACGTTCGCCGCGCCGCCGGACACCGAGCCATCGAGCGCCGTCTTCAATCCCTTGTAGCTCGACTCACCCGGCTCGAACGACAGATCGTCGCAGAACAACACGAATCGCTCTGGGCGCGCACGCAGCAAGCCCACGATATGCGGCAGATCGTCGAGATCGGCCTTATCCACTTCGACCAGCCGCAGCCCCAACGGCGCGAACTGGTACAGGCACGCTTTGACCAGCGACGACTTACCGGTGCCACGCGCGCCGGTAAGCAGCACGTTGTTAGCCGGATGCCCCGCGACAAACTGCGCCGTATTGCGCTCGATGACTTCGCGCTGACGCGACACGTTGCGTAAGTCGTCGAACGAGATCAGTTGCGGATCGGTCACGGGTACCAGCCTTGCACCGCCCTGCCCGCCCTGTCCACCCCGCGAGCCGCGCCAGTGAAAGGCCACCGACGCGCTCCAGTCGACCGTCGACAACTTATCGCCGGTCAGCCACTGTTCGACCAGCGCCGTGAGGCGATCCAGCCGTGCGCACAACGGGGCGAGGGCGTCTTGCCCCCCGCCGTTGCCGGGTGCGCCGCCCGGTGTCGTTCCTGAGTTGATGGATGGCGATGCCTGCGCTGCCGACGCCCGCGCCACGGGCGAGGTGCCCCCCGGCCCCTGCTGCCCGCTGTACAACGGCGCGTCCGTCGAAGCGCGGTCGCCCGCGCCCTGTCCCGGCACGGCCTCATGACCGTTGGCCGGTGTGGTTCCTCGCTCCCGGTGCGCCGTCGATTTCCACGCGGTGCCTGTCATGCCGGCACCTCATCCGAATCTGCGGCATCGTCCCCGCCGAAGCCCGGCAACGGACGCTTCCAGCGCTGCGCGATCGCCACACCCACCAGCGCCACGCCACCACCAAGAATATGGAAGGTATGCAACTGCTCACCGAGCATCAGCACGGCCAGCACTGCCGTCATCACCGGCAGCACGTTGATGAACATGCTGCAACGATTGGGACCGAGATGGCGAATGCCCTGAATCCACAGAATCGGCAGCAGAATCGATGCGCCCAGCCCCGCGTACAACACCAGCGGCACGGTCGCCACGTTGAGTTGCGCCTGACCGGCGGGCACCAGCGCGACCATCGGAATCATCGTGATCAATGCCGCCCACGCCTGCACATACGCCGACTGTGTCGACGGCACCGCCACATGCCAGCGACGCAGCAACACGCTGTACAGCCCGTAAGACGCCGAGGCGATCAGCATCAGCACGTCGCCCAGATGGATACCGCCGTCGAGCAGCGTGGCCGGATGGCCTCGCCCGATCAGGTACACCAGCCCCGCGAGCGAGAGCAAACCGCCGACGAGCATGCCGAGGGTCGGCGGCTCGCGCAGCAGCGCCACACTCCAGAGCAACGTCAGCAGCGGTGCGAGCGCCGTCACGATGGCCATGTTCGTCGCCGTGGTGCTATGCGCCGCCAGATACGACAGGCTCTGATAGAACGACATGCTCAGAAAGCCGAGGAACCCGAGCTTCGCCAACTGCGGGCGCACATGCGACCAGTTGCGCATCAGCGGCCGAATGACAAACGGTGTCAGGACCGCTACGGCCAGTACTAGCCGATAGAACGTAATCGCCGATGGCGCGATCGCGCTGGCAGAGAGTTTCGAGACGATGACGTTGCCGGCCCACAACAGCATGGCGCCCAACGGATACAGGATGTACCCCATGACGATTCCCACGAGAGTCAGAAAAAGGAAGGGCCATCGTCGGCGATAACCTTTTGGGTGTCTCACGCTAAAATAACCAAACCTATCTCAAAAAAGACATCGTCATGCCGCCGACGGATCTGATTTCGACCGATCATCTTCGCTTCGAACGCACGCCCATGCCGATGGCCGCCATGGCCGTCGATTACGCCCACAACACGTTCATCGCCTCGCACCGGCATCGGCGCGCGCAACTGCTTTATGCCATTGAGGGGGTGATGATCGTCGCGGCGCCGTCTGGCCGCTGGGTGGTGCCGCCGACACGTGGCGTGTGGCTGGCCGCCGGGCTCGAACACACGGTGCAGATGAGCGGCAACGTGAAAATGCGCACGGTGTTTGTCGAACCCGATGCCGCCAAGCTGCCGCAAGCGAGTTGCGTGGTGGATATCTCGCCACTCGTGCGCGAACTGATACTGGCTGCCATCGCCATTCCGCTCGACTACGCGCCGGACTCGCGCGACGCCCGGCTCATGCGGCTGCTGCTGGACGAGCTGACCGCCCTGCCCGTGCTGCCGCTCTATCTGCCGTGGCCACGCGACGCGCGGCTCGCCCGTGTGTGCGACCGGCTCGTGCAAACGCCGGCCGATGCCGCCACACTCGACGACTGGGCGCGCGAAGTCAGCCTGTCGGCCAAGACCTTCCAGCGGCGATTTGCGGCAGAGACGGGGATCACGTTCGGGCGGTGGCGTCAGCAGGCACGCTTGCTACAGGCACTCGAAGCGCTCGCGCATGGCGAGAAGATCGTCAACGTGGCGCTCGATCACGGCTATGCTAGTCAAAGCGCGTTTGCCGCGATGTTCAAGCGGCACTTCGGCGTGCCGCCGTCAGCGTTTTATCGTTGATCGCTGATCGCTGATCGTTTACGGAGACATCCCCATGCATTACCTGCTGACTTACGAACTCGTCGACGACTATCTCGACCGGCGCGCCGAATATCGCGACGCGCATCTGGCGCTCGCGTGGCAAGCGGTGGATCGGGGTGATTTGTTGCTGGCGGGTGCGCTGGAAGATCCCGTCGATACGGCGGCGTTGCTGTTCGAGGGCGAGAGTGCCGCGTCGGCCGAGGCGTTTGCCAATGCCGATCCGTATGTGCGCAACGGGCTGGTGAAATCGTGGCGCGTGCGGCCGTGGAAAACTGTCGTAGGGAAGATGGCGAGTACGCCGGTGCGCTGAAGGTGAATTTCTGCGGCACAAAAAACAAAACGCGCTTGGCGATGAAGCCAAGCGCGTTTGCCGACAACCGATTATCTGACGTGCAACCGGAGCTAACCGAGTGTCACGCCGATGAATCTGGCGTCCCCTAGGGGATTCGAACCCCTGTACTCACCGTGAAAGGGTGATGTCCTAGGCCTCTAGACGAAGGGGACTTAAAGTCTTCCGTTTGGTGGAGGTAAGCGGGATCGAACCGCTGACCTCTTGCATGCCATGCAAGCGCTCTCCCAGCTGAGCTATACCCCCGTGCGGCGAAGAAGTGAGACTATAGCGCAGCTTTTTGAAGTTGTGAAGCCCCCTCTCCAATTTTTTTGGAGAATTTCGACAACACCCGAGCCTTTACTGGCTCAGCCCGCGCGCCTCGATTGCCCAAAGCGCCTCAACACGTCCGTGCCGCACGGCGACATACCGGTCATACAGATTCACCGTCGGGTCGCAGTGCCCCGGCACCAGCAGAATCGTCTCGCCGAGCCACGGCGCACTGTCTTCGGTCGCCGACGCCAGCTCAAGTACGCCGTGTTCGTCGGAGGCCGTACGGTAATGCGGCTTACCCGCTTTCTGCGATGACCAGAAGCGCGGCAAGCCCGAATCGGTCGCCACGCTCTTGAGTCCTGCATCGCACACTATCACGCCCGGACGGGCGGTGCTCATTACCGTCGACGCGAGGAACAACCCGTGCCGGAAGCGCCAGTCGTCGCGCCATTCGAGCGAGCCGTAGTGCCCGTCGAGAAACGCGTACGAGCCCGGCTGAATCTCGGTGTACACACCGCTTTCGATATCGAATTCCGCCGTGCCGGTGCCGCCGCCCGTCACGACCGGACACGTGATGCCGCGCGCCTCGAGAAAGCGGACATAGGCGGCCGCTTTGTCTGCCGCCTGCCGCGCCGTGTCGCGTCGCAAATCCCAACTGGCGATGTGCTGCGCGCTGCCGTGATACGCCTGCAAGCCGCCGAAGCGCAGCCCTTCGTAGTGATCGATGGCATCGACCAGTGCCGCCACCGCATCGGTCGAATCCACCCCGCAACGTCCCTGCCCCACGTCGACTTCGGGCAACACGGCGATGCGCACGCCCGCGCGCTTGGCGGCCATGCCCAGCGGCGCGACCTGACGCACATCGTCCACGCAAACCGACAACGTCACGCGCGCCGCCATCGCCACTGCCAGCGCGACACGTGCTTCGCCAACGAACTCGTTACTGATGTGGATATTGCCGATGCCGGCATTGACGAACGGAATAGCCTCGGTGACCTTCTGGCAGCAAACGCCGACAGCGCCGGCAGCCATTTGCGCACGGGCAATGCTCGTCGACTTGTGCGCCTTGGCGTGCGGGCGCACCGCGACTCCCCGGGCTGCGGCCGCGCTCGCCATGCGCTCGATGTTGGCGTCGAAGGCGTCGAGATCGAGCACCAGCGAAGGCGTGGCGATCTGGGCGAGCGCGTCGCCCACTTTCGCCACGGGCGGCACGGCGATACCGCCGGCAACCGGCGGCGCGGCGGAAGACACTACGGAAGCAGACGTCGAAACAGCGTTGACCGAATCAGGCATAACAATCCTTTGACGGAAGCGCGCGGCAAATTACGCGGGCAGCGATGCGGGCAGCGCCTTCGCCAGCACGCGCGCCACATGAAGCGCCTGCGTGTGCGCACCATCGTGAATCTGATGACGGCAACTGGTGCCGTCGGCCACGACGATGGCATTGGCGTTACGTTGCCGGACCGCCGGCAACAAAGACAATTCGGCCATCGCGCGCGAGGTGTCGTAGTGCTCGGCCTCGTAACCGAAACTGCCCGCCATGCCGCAGCATGACGACTCGATCGATGATACCTTCAGCCCCGGCAGCCAACCAAGCACCGCCGTCACCGGCGAGAACGCGTCGAACGCCTTCTGATGGCAATGACCGTGCACGAGCGCCTCGCCGACGCCATCGGGCAACGCTTGCCAGTTCACCGAAAAACGGCCTGCCTTCTGCTCGCGAACCAGAAATTCCTCAAAGAGGAACGCGTTATCGGCCACGGTGCGTGCCGTGTCGCCAAAACCATAGCCGAGCACTTCGTCGCGCAGCGACAGCAGACACGACGGCTCCAGCCCCACGATCGGCACGCCGCGTTCGACATACGGCAGCACCGCATCGAGCAACCGGCGCGCTTCGGCCTTCGCCTCGTCTACCATTCCGGCCGCCAAGAATGTACGTCCGCAGCACAGCGGCCGCTCACCCTCACGCCGGTTCACATGCACCGTATATCCCGCCGCTTCGAGCACCTGCTTCGCGGCCAGCGCGTTCTCGGGTTCCATGTAGTTATTGAACGTATCGACGAAGAGCAGCACTTCGCGCTCGCCCTGCGCTGCCGTCGTCTGATGCCCGTTCGCAAGATTCGGGAGCGCTGCCTGCCCATCGAGGAACGACCGCCGCAGCGCCGGCACCGAGCGCTCCAGCGCGAGCCCCAGCCAGCGCTTGGCGGCATTCCCGCCCGGCAGGCGCTGCGCGGCATCGAGCAGACCACCGACGCGGCTGGCCCACGGGGCATAACGCGGCAGATACGCAATCATCTTGTCGCGCAGCGACACGCCGTGCCGTTTCGCCCGTGCATGACGGGCTTCGATCTTGAAGCGCGCCATGTCGATCCCCGTGGGGCAATCGCGCTTGCAGCCCTTGCACGACACGCACAGATCAAGCGCTTCCTTGACGTCGTCGCTGGCCAGCCCGTCCTCGCCCAACTGCCCGGATACGGCGAGGCGCAACGTGTTGGCACGCCCGCGCGTGACGTGCTGCTCATCGCGCGTGACGCGATAGCTGGGGCACATCGTGCCCGCGTCGAACTTGCGGCAATGGCCGTTGTTGTTGCACATCTCCACGGCCGACGCGAGACCATTCGAGGCGTCGCTACCGGTGCCGGGCGCGGTTTGCTCGCCCGTGAGCGCGTCGCGCTTCACGTTCCATGCGCTCCAGTCGAGCGCGGGCGTCAGCGGCTTGGCCGCATACCCCGGGGCGAAGCGGAACAGCTCGCGCGAATCCATCTTCGGCGGGCGCACCATCTTGTCGGGATTGAAGCGATTCTCCGGATCGAACAACTGCTTGATCTCGCCAAACGCCGCATTGATGCGCGGCCCGTACTGCCAAGCCACCCATTCGCCGCGGCACAGACCATCGCCGTGCTCGCCGGAGTAAGCGCCCTTGTACTCGCGCACGAGCGCCGCCGCTTCCTCGGCAATCGCGCGCATCTTGTGCGCACCGTCGCGCCGCATGTCGAGAATCGGACGCACGTGCAGCGTGCCGACACTCGCGTGGGCATACCACGTGCCTTCGGTGTCGTGACGATGGAACACCTCGGTCAGACGCCGCGTGTACTCCGCCAGATGCTCGAGCGGCACGGCGCAGTCTTCGATGAAGGACACCGGCTTGCCGTCGCCCTTCATGCTCATCATGATGTTCAGTCCCGCCTTGCGCACTTCCCACAGCGCCTTCTGCGGCCCGGCCTCGGGCATCTTCACGACGCTGTCGGGCAAGCCGAGATCGCCCAGCAAGGTGGAGAGATCGTCGAGCTTTGCGCGCAGTGCCGCCGCGTCGTCGCCCGCAAATTCCACCAGCAGAATCGCCTGCGGATCGCCCACGAGCGCCTTCTCGATCACCGGCCGGAACGCAGCGTTGTCCATCGCCAGATCGATCATCGTGCGATCGACCAGCTCGACCGCGACCGGCCCCAGCTTGACGATGTGCTGCGTGAGATCCATCGCCTGATAGAACGTGGGGAAGTTCACCACGCCGAGCGTCTTGTGCACCGGCAGCGGCACGAGCTTGAGCGTGATCTGACGGCTATACGCGAGCGTGCCCTCGGAACCGACCAGCAGATGCGAGAGGTTCGCCACGCCGTCGTCGGTATAAGCGCGCGGGTTCAGACAGTCGAACAGATCGAGGTTGTAGCCGGCCACGCGACGCAGCACGCGCGGCACACGCTCACGCAGTTCCGCTTGCTCGCGCACGGCAATCTCGTGCACGCCCGCCAGAATCGCTTGCATGCGCGCATCGGACGGCGGCGTATGCAGCGAGCCGAAATGCAGTTGTGCGCCATCGGCCAGCACCGCGTCGATGCCAAGCACGTTGTGCACCATGTTGCCGTACTCGATGGAGCGCGAACCGCACGAGTTGTTGCCGGTCATGCCGCCGATCGTGCACTGCGCAGCCGTCGACACATCCACCGGAAACCACAAGCCGTGCGGCTTGAGCCACGCGTTCAGATGGTCGAGCACGATGCCGGGCTCGACGGTCACCGTACGTGCCTCCGCATCGAACGCCACCACGCGATTGAGCCACTTGCTGTTGTCGATGACGAGCGCTTCGCCGATGGTCTGGCCGCACTGACTCGTGCCCGCGCCGCGTGCGAGCACCGGCACATGCTGATCGCGGGCGATATCGAGGACCCGGATCAGATCGTCCTGATCGCGCGGCACCACCACACCGATCGGGAAGATCTGATAGATCGACGCGTCGGTGGCATAGCGGCCCCGGCTCGCGCGGTCGAACAGCACTTCACCGCGCAGTTCGCGGCGCAGCCGTTCCTGCAACGGGGTCAGGGCCACACCGCCGCGTTGCATCGGCATCAGATGCACGGGCTGGAGCACAGAGGAAGTAGAGGATTTCGATTGCGAATTCATGACGTTGCTGGCGTTGAGCTGGCCTGAGGCGTCGCTGCACGGGCGGACCAACGCCCGCCCGGCAGGAATGTGTGGCTGATGTGCCGCCGATGTGTTGCCGACGTGTCGCTTAAGCCGGCTGGCGCGTAGTACTTGCGCCCTTCGCTTCACCGGCGCTCGAGAACTTGCTCTCGGGCTGCATGCGGAAGGCGAGCACCACGCCTACGCCCATCAGGATCATGCTGCCCACGAACGGCAGCTCCCAGTTGCCCGTGCGGTCGATCAGATACCCCGAGATCACCGGCGAGAGGATGGCCGCGAGCGCCGAGCCCGTGTTCATCATGCCGCTGGCCGTGCCCGAGTATTCCGGCGCGATATCCATCGGAATCGCCCACATCGGACCGATCGTCATTTCAGCGAAGAAGAAGCCGAATGCGAGGCATGCCATCGACACATACAGATGGTGCGTGAACATCATCGGCACCAGCGAAATCAGCGTGAGCAGCATGCACACCGAGACCATCCAGCTACGCGCCTTCTTGAGGCTGCCGGTGCGCTCGTAGAGCTTGTCGGTCACGATGCCGCCGAGCGTATCGCCGATCACCCCGGCAAAGAACACGCTGGACGCAAACAGCGCCGACTTCTTCAGATCGAGGTCGTAGCTATGCAGGAAGTATTGCGGAATCCACGACAGGAAGAGCCACAGCGTCCAGCCGTAGCAGAAGTACACGATCGTGACCGGTGCCATGCGCTTGAACAGCGGGCCCCACGGCACCGACGGGCTCTTGGCCTTCAGTGCAGGCAACGTGGCGAGTTCTTCGGTCGTAATGCGCGGATGATCTTGCGGACGCTCCGTGAACGTGAAGCCCCACACCACCACCCACACCAAGCTCACGATACCGCACAGATAGAACGACTCGCGCCAGCCATGCGTGGCCATGATCGCCACGACGAGCGCCGGTGCGACCGCGTTACCGATACGCGAGGCGGCGTGCGTGATGCCCTGCGCAAAACCGCGCTTTTCCTTGGGAATCCAGCGCGACATGGCCGACGTGGCCGCCGGGAACGTTGCCCCTTCGCCCAAGCCCAGCAACAGACGCGCGAGCAACAGCGTGACCAGACCACCGGCCATGCCGGTGAGGATGGTCGCGACGGCCCACAATGCACCGCACACGAGCAGCGTGCGCTTGGCGCCGAAGCGATCGCTCACCCAGCCGCCGATGATCTGGAAGACGAGATAGGGGTAGGCGAAGGCCGAAAAGACCAGACCGATTTCGGTCTTGTTGAGATTGAATTCCTTACCGAAGCCGGCAGCGGCCGTGCTGACGTTGACGCGATCGAGGTAGGTGATGAAATACATGACGCATAGCATCACCAGCACGACTCGCGTCGCTCTGAAAAGCTTCATTGCATGTCTCCTGAAACAGCCCGTAGGGCGCGCCCGGTCGCAGCAGGCGGCGCGTGAGGTGTTGCGGCGGCACGGGCAGGTTCTGTGACATGGCCCGGAGCCGGCTGAATTGCAAGCAAAGCATTCACTGCAAGGGCATGCATGGCATACCCCGTAATTCCCGCCTGTTTCCCGAAAACATGCCTCAGGCAAAGGCGTTCAACGGCCCAGTCGACCTTCGAAATACGGGCCAACGCCCCGGTCAACGATTCGGTCTACGACAGAATCGGCCTCCAGACCGGGGCGCTGGCTGCGTCGACGGGCCGCGCACTCACCCGCTCAATCGCGCGACCGCCAGTTCAGGCAGCGGCCTTGAGCGACGGCGTGCTCTTGGCTTCGGCCAGATGGGCCATCGCCGCCACCACACCCGAGCCCGCCAGTTTCACGCCCGACAGTTGCAGGCCCATCTCGCAGCCCGCGAGCGTGGCCATGAGCGTGAGGTCGTTGCAATCGCCCAGATGGCCAATGCGGAACATCGTGCCGCGAATCTTGCCCAGCGCCTGACCGAGCGACATATCGAAGCGCTCGTAGATACGCTTGCGCACTTCATCGGCATCCACGCCCTGCGGCATCACCACACCGGTGAGCACCGGGCTGTACACCGCCGGGTCCTGACATTGAATCTCGAGGCCCCACGCCTGCACCGCACGGCGGGTGGCTTCGGCCAGACGCTGGTGACGGGCGAACACGTTGTCCAGCCCTTCTTCGAGAATCATGTCGAGCGCTTCCGACAGGCCGTACAGCAGGTTCGTGTTCGGCGTGTACGGCCAGTAGCCGTTCTTGTTGGCTTCGATGATTTCCTGCCAGCCCCAGAACGCGCGCGGCATCTTCGCGTGTCGGCCGGCTTCGAGTGCCTTCGGCGAGACCGCATTGAAGCTGATGCCCGGCGGCAGCATCAGGCCCTTTTGCGAGCCCGAGACGGTGACGTCCACGCCCCATTCGTCGTGACGGTAGTCCGCCGAACCAAGGCCCGAGATCGTATCGACGAGCAGCAGCGCAGGGTGACCGGCGGCGTCGATGGCACGGCGCACGGCCGCGATATCGGAAGTCACACCGGTCGACGTTTCGTTATGCACCACGCACACGGCCTTGATGCCATGCGAGGTGTCGGCGCGCAGACGCGCCTCGATCATTTCGGGCTTCACGCCCTGACGCCAGCCGTCGGTGCCCGGCAGGCCGATGAATTCCGGCTTCAGGCCGAGGTTCTCCGCCATCTTCTTCCACAGCGTGGCGAAGTGCCCCGTCTCGAACATCAGGACGGTGTCGCCCGGCGAGAGCGTATTGGAGAGCGCGGCTTCCCACGCGCCCGTGCCCGATGCCGGGTAAATCACCACCGGCTGTTCGGTCTTGAAAATCTTCTTGATGTCAGCGAGCACCTTGCGACCGAGCGCGCCGAACTCCGGGCCGCGATGGTCGATGGTGGGATAGCTCATGGCGCGCAGAATGCGATCCGGCACCGGACTCGGTCCGGGAATTTGCAGGAAGTGGCGACCCGAGGGATGGAAATCGAGCTTCAACATGAACGACTCTCTCCTTTTGAATTTTGCATGCAAAATACTTTAGCAGAGCCGAAAATTCTCGCAAGGGGCGAGAAACACTTTTAATACAGGTGTTTACCCGGGCGGGACGGGACCGGGATTCAGTACGGTACAATCGCCGCCATGAAGGTTTGATGATTTTGAATGCAAAAGATGGAAGACTTGCCGACGATTACCGGAACCGAGATCCCACGCGTGGAACGCTTGCGTTTGCACGACACCGTGGTCGAACACCTGCGCAAGCTCATCATCGAAGGCGTGCTCGCGCCGGGGGTGAAGCTCAACGAGCGTGAGCTATGCGAGACGCTGGGTATTTCGCGCACCCCGTTGCGCGAGGCGTTCAAGGTGCTCGCCGCCGAGGGGCTGATCGACATCGCGCCGAATCGCGGCGCGAGCGTGGCACGCATGACGGAAAAGGAGATCTGGGAGACGTTCGAGCTGATGAGTGCGCTCGAAGGGTTTTCTGGTGAGCTGGCCGCCGAGCGCATGACCGCCGTCGAACTGGCCGAGATCAAGGCGCTGCATTACGCCATGCTGGCGTGTCGCGCGCAGCACGATCTGCCGGGGTATTACGCACGTAATCAGGAGATTCACGACCGGATCAATGAAGCTGCGCGCAACGGGGCGTTGCGGCAGACTTACATTTCGATCAATCGCCGTTTGATGGCGCTGCGCTTTCGCTCGAACTTCCGCACCGACAAGTGGGACCGGGCCATCGACGAGCACGAGCAGATGATTGCTGCGCTCGAAGCGAAAGACGGCAAACGGCTATCGGAGATTTTGCGCAAGCACCTGCTCGCCAAGCGCGATGCGGTGTTGCAGATTCATGCGGAGCCGGTCGGGGACGTGCGCAACGATTAACACGAAGTCGTTTAACCGCGCACCCTCCCCAGCCGACGCCGGGCGCCTCACAGCCGGCGCTCGGCAGCCTCCCGCGCACGACGTGCGAGCACGGCGGGCGATTCCAGCACTTCACCGGCCAGACGCGCGACCAGCGCCGCCACACTGCGGCCGTATTGCTTGCCGGCGATGACATCTGCCGGATCGAGCGCGTAAGCCGCATCGGCTTCCACCCCTTGGCCAGTCACGCTCACGAAGTCTTTGAGACGGCGGGCATGCAGCCCTTCGTCCGGCGTGTCCGGGTCTTCCGGGTCGGCCCACACCATGCCGTGCTTGGCGGCGAGTGCGGCGAAATAGTCGAGCGTGTTGCGCTTGTCGTCGCCCGGACGGTAGCTGAACGAAAACCCGCCGGCCACCTTGTTGCGCCAGCTGCGCGCGCGCCACATATCCATCGTGGCGTCGGCAAAAGCCTTGAGCGGCGCGGCGATACCCCCTTGCAGCGCCGGAGCACCGAAGATGATGGCGTCGGCATTCGCCAGACGCGCCAGCATCATTTCGTCGTGCCACTGACCGTCGATCAATTGATGCGGTTCGATACTAAGTAATTGTGCGTGTGCACCGGCGTCGTTGACGCCTTGGGCAACCGAATGGGCAATCATGGCGGTTGCGCCGCCCTGCGAGTAGTAAACGATTGCGATATTGGACATGGCGTAGTGCTTCCTAACTCAGGATGTCCGCCCCATGGCACCGCCCGGATCGCGCTTCCCTTCGCTTCCGCTGGCTGTCTGGACATCAGTCAAGGCCAGATGATGCCAGCGATAACCCTTAGGGGATAGCCCGCATTCGTGAACATGACTGTTCCGTAAACGATAACAATCGGACGGCCACGCCACGCTGTCCGGGTCATTACATTGTTCTGACAGAAAAATGGCGCGAAGCTGACAGCGTTCGCGCCTGAGGTTTGCCGCACTCACCCGATAACCGGGCCGCCGACATGGGTTTTGCGTCGGGCTTTGGCGCTCGGCTTTAGCGCTCGACGTCAGCGTCTGGCCGGTGCACCCAACCGCATCGACAACTGGTCGGCCAGCTCGCGCATTTGCCGGCCAATACGTTCGCCCGTGACCGCATCGATTTCATTGGTCAGAAAACTCACCGCCAGCCCCGCCACTGCGTGTTCGCCCGACGCATCGAAGACCGGCGCGCCGAAGCAGATCATCCCCTCCCGCATCTGACCGTTGTCGATGGAATAACCATCGCGGCGCACCTGCGCCATTTCTTCGGACAACGCCGGATACGTCGCCACGCTCGCCTTGGTCAACGGTGCCGGCCACGCACCGGCCAGCAGATCGGCGACTTCGTGCGCGGGCAGCGTCGAGAGCATGGCCTTGCCGGTGGCGGTATAAGGCGCGGGCAGGCGCATGCCGATACGGAACGTCACGCCCAACGGACGGTTGCCGTTGTGACAGGCGAGATAGATCACCTCGGCGCCATCGAGCACCGACAGCGTGACAGTCTCCTGCGCAAACGCGCGAGAGTCCTCCCACACCGCACGGAACTCCTCGGTGATGTTCGTCTGCGACAGGAACGCGTTCGCCCACCCCATCACGTACGAGCCCATCGTCATGCCGCCGTTGGCGTGCCGCTTGACCAGCCGCAGCTTGACAAGCGTGTCGCATAGCCCGTGCAGCGTGCTCTTGGGCACCCCCGTCTCGCGCGCCAGATCGGCCAGCCCCACGGGTTCGCTCGAGGCCGCGATCACGTCGAGGATATTCACCGCGCGCACGACCGCCGGGGCCGTGGTCTTGAGCGGTTCTGCCTCGGTAGTCGTATGGGCATGGAGATGGGCGTGGGCGGGGACGTCGAGTTTGCGCTTGGGCATGTATCGGAAATCGGCTTCAGGGAAGTGGGTAACTGAAAAACGGCGTGGAACAACGGTTCGCCGGTGGCGTGCCGCCAGCATGGTACGGGGAAGTCATTCTCAATCCGCCCTAGGAAAACCACCTAGTTGCACCGATACCGTTCAATACGTAGAATTCAATTCAATACATAGAATACCGTTCAATAGATGGAACAGCAAGCTGCCAGCCGAGTGAGTGGAGACCTCGGCACCGACGTAGCGCGTCATGCCATCAACGACTTCTGCCGGCGTCCCCGGCCCACCACCATGCAACTCAAAGACACCCCCCTCTTCAAGCAACTCGCCTGGGTCGACGGTCAGTGGATCGCCGCCGACAGCGGCAAGACGTTCGACGTGCTCGACCCCGCCACGGGCGAAGTGCTGGCCCGCGTGCCGGAACTCGGTGCGGAAGAAACCACGCGCGCCGTCGTCGCCGCCGAAGCCGCCCAGAAGCCGTGGGCCGCCCGCACCGGCAAAGAGCGCGCCGCTGTGCTGCGCCGCTGGTTCGACCTGATGATCGCCAACACCGACGATCTCGCGTATCTGATGACCCGTGAACAGGGCAAGCCGCTGGCAGAATCGCGCGGCGAAATCGCCTACGCGGCCAGCTTCATCGAATGGTTTGCCGAAGAAGCCAAGCGCATCGACGGCGACGTGCTGGCCACCCCGGCGGCCGACAAGCGTCTGGTCACGATCAAGCAACCGGTCGGCGTGTGCGCCGCCATCACGCCTTGGAATTTCCCGGCCGCGATGATCACGCGTAAGGTCGCGCCCGCCCTCGCCGCCGGCTGCGCCATCGTAGTGAAGCCGTCGGAACTCACCCCGCTGTCCGCATTCGCACTGGCTGAGCTGGCCCATCGTGCAGGTATCCCCGCCGGTGTGTTCCAAGTGGTGACGGGCGACGCGCGCGCCGTCGGTGGCGTGCTGACCGCACACCCGACCGTGCGCAAGCTGTCGTTCACTGGCTCGACCGGCGTGGGCCGTCTGCTCATGGCGCAATGCGCACCGACGATCAAGCGTCTGTCGCTGGAACTGGGCGGCAATGCCCCGTTCATCGTGTTCGACGACGCCGATCTCGACGCCGCCGTCGAAGGCGCGATTGCCGCGAAGTATCGCAACGGCGGCCAGACGTGCGTGTGCGCGAACCGCTTCTATATTCAGGACGGCGTGTACGACGCCTTCGCCGAGAAGTTTGCCAAGCGCGTCGCCGAAATGAAGGTCGGCAACGGTCTGGAAGACGGCGTGGTCATCGGCCCGCTGATCGAAGGCAAGGCCGTGGAGAAGGTCGTGACGTTGGTGGAAGACGCTAAGGCGCGCGGCGGCCGTGTGCTCGTCGGCGGCGAAGCCCATGCGCTGGGCGGCACGTACTACACGCCGACGATCATCGCCGACGCCACCTCGCAAATGCGCGTGGCGCGCGAAGAAATCTTCGGCCCGGTGGCCCCGCTGTTCCGCTTCACGCGCGACATCGACGCCGTGGCCCTCGCCAACGACACCGAATTCGGTCTGGCTGCCTATCTGTATACGCGCGACATCGCCCGCGCATGGCGCACGGCCGAAGCCCTCGAGTACGGCATGGTCGGCCTGAACACCGGGCTGATCTCCAACGAAGTCGCCCCGTTCGGCGGCATCAAGCAATCCGGGGTGGGCCGTGAAGGCTCGCACTACGGCATCGAGGAATACCTCGAACTGAAGTATCTGTGCCTGCAAGTGTGATGCCCGGTACGAACAAGCATCCACTAACGGCACAAGACCGATAACACGACACAAGTCGCAATACCACCAAAGGAAACCAGTATGAAGCGCGTGACCCAGCGCGGCATGAAGCCGCTCGCCCTCGCTATCGCGACCTTCGCGGCCGCCGCCGGCATTGCCTCGGTTGCCGCTACGGCACAAGCCCAGACGCCGGCCGTGAAGCCGATCAAGATCGGCATCGTCACGTTCATGTCGGGCGCCGCCGCCGGCCCGTTCGGCGTGCCCGCCAAGAACGCCGCCGAAGTGACGGCCGCCGAACTCAACGCCGGCAAGGTGCCCGCACCGTACGCCGCCAAGGGCTTCGGCGGTGCACCGATCGAACTCGTCTACATCGACGAAGCCGGCAGCACGAGCAAGCAAGTGAGCGAGTACCGCAACCTGCTGAATCAGGGTGTGGACTATGTGGTCGGCTACACGTCGTCGGGCAACTGTCTGGCGATTGCGCCGGTGGCCGAAGAAATGAAGAAGGTCACGCTGTTCTTCGATTGCGGCACGCCGCGCGTGTTCGAAGATGCGAGCTTCAAGTACGTGTTCCGTCCGGTCGCCACGGCCACGATGGATAACGTGGGCGCTGCCCGCTACGTCGCCGAGCGCAAGCCCGATCTGCAAACGTACGCCGGTATCAACCAGAACTACGCCTGGGGTCAGGACGCGTGGGCCGACTTCGAAGGCACGCTGAAGTCGCTCAAGCCGAACGCCAAGTCGGTCAGTTCGCAAATGCCGCAACTGGGCGCGGGTCAATACAACGCCGGCATCTCGAGCCTGCTCGCCGCCCACCCGGACGTGCTGCACTCCAGCTTCTGGGGTGGCGATCTGGAAGGCCTCGTGGTGCAGGCCGGTCCGCGCGATCTGTTCAAGAAGTCGCTGACGGTGCTGACCGCTGGTGAGACGGCCACGCACGGCAAGACGCGTCTGCCCGACGGCGTGATCATCGGCGCACGCGGCATGTACGGCATGTTTGCGCCGGACAACGCACTGAACCGCTGGCTGCGCACGGCCTACAGCGCCAAGTTCAACGACACGCCGAGCTACCCGTCGTACAAGATGAACCAGAGCATTCTCGCGCTCAAGGCCGCTTACGAGAAGGCGCAGGCCGCTAACGGCGGCAAGCAGCCGACGCCGGAGCAGGTCATCGCCTCGTTCGAACACCTCGCCTTCGAAGCCCCGGCCGGCAAGATCGGCCTGACGCTGGGCAAGGGCCACCAGGCCGCGCAAGGCACCGCGTTCGGCATCGTGAAGAACGTGAACGGCAAGGTCACCGTGACGGACGTGAAGCAGTACTCGATCGCAGAAGTCACGCCGCCCGAAGGTGTGAAGTCGGCCGACTGGATCAAGGGCGGCCTGAAGCACTAAGCGCACCGCGCCTTCGCTGCTTCAACGTAACAAAGCAAGCTTGAGTCGTACCCGCAGGGCGGGCGCCGCGTATCGCGCGCTGCCCGTTCTGCGTTCCAAGGAGAATGCGAGATGTCGCAGATCTACGCCGTCCTGGTGGACGGGGTGATGTACGCCGCGTGGCTGTTCCTGGTTGCTCTGGGACTGACCCTCGTCTACGGCGTGCTGAAAATCTTGAATATGGCGCACGGCAGCCTCTACGCGCTCGGCGCGTACGCTGGCGTGACCTTGATCGGCCCGTGGGTTGCCCAGGGCGGCAACCTCTACGTGAGCTACCTGTTGCTCGTGCTGGCGGCGATGGTCGCAGGCGGGGCCATCGGTTTCATCATGGAGCGCGGCGTGCTCAAGCGCTTCTACGGGCAAGACCCGGTGGTGCTGCTGCTCGTCACTTATGCGCTCTTCCTGATCATGGAAGACGCGATCAAGCTCGTGTGGGGTGTCGACCCGTACACGGTCTCGGAGCCGTACAGCTTCCTCGGCAATTTCGAAGTCGGTGACCTCTCGTACCCGAACTACAACTTCCTGATCGTGGGCGTTGCGCTGATCGCCGGCGTGGGCCTCACCGCGTTTCTGAAATTCACCCGCAGCGGCCGCCTGCTGCGCGCCGTGATTCACGATCGCGAAGTGAGTCAGGCGATGGGCATTCGCGTGAGCCGCTACTTCGTGATCACGTTCATGGCCGGTGCCGTGCTCGCCGCCATCGGTGGTGCGCTGACGGCACCGACGGTATCGGTGGCGCCCGGCATGGGCGTCGAAATCGTGGTGCTGACGTTTGCCGTGGTGGTCATCGGCGGGCTCGGCTCGCTGCCCGGCGCCGCCTTCGGCGCGTTGCTCGTGGGGCTGGTGCGCGCAAGTGCCGTGCATTACTGGCCGCAAGGCGAGCTGTTCTCGATCTATATCGTCATGGCGCTGGTGCTGGCTGTGCGTCCCAAAGGCATCTTCGCTCCGATGGAGGCTCGCAAGATATGAGTTCCGCAATCTGTTCTCACCTGCGCGCGCCCGGCACGTGGCTCGCGGTGATCGGCTTCGTCGTTATCGGCGCGGCGGGTCTGGCGCTGCCGCAGTGGCAGTTTCTCGTCTCCGTCGCGTTGTCGAAAGGCATCGTGGCGCTGGGTCTCGCGCTGTTGCTTCGCACGGGTCTCGCGTCGTTCGGTCAGGCGTTGTTCTTCGCCGTCGGCGCGTATTGCGTCGGCCTCGGCATGAACTTCTACGGGCTGACCGAATTGTTTGCGCTGCTCGCGCTGTCGATGATCGTGTCGGCGGTGCTCGCGTTCGTGCTCGGCTTCCTGCTCGCGCGATATCGCGACATCTTCTTCGCCATGCTGACGCTGGCGCTGTCGATGATCTGCTACGGCCTGTTGCTCAACAACGTTGAGCTTGGCGGCAGCGACGGCTTCAACGTGAACGCCCCGACGCTGGGCAGCAGCGCAACGCCGTGGCAACTCACGGGCACCAACCTGTTCGCGGTGGGCTTTATCGCAGCGATCCTTTGCGTGATGGTGGTGGCGCTGTACATGCGCTCGACACCGGGGCGTCTCGGTCCGGCAATCAAAGATAACGAGATCCGTGTGGAGTATCTGGGCACGTCGGCACGCCAGAACATTCACCTGACGTACATCATCGCCGGTGCACTCGCCGGGCTGGGTGGCGCGTTGCAGGCGTTCAACATCGGTCACATCGATCCGGACATGGCGTTCTGGACGACGTCGGGCGAGTTCGTCTTCATCGCCGTGCTCTCCGGCACGCGCTTCGCGTTCTCGCCGTTCATCGGTGCCCTGCTGCTCGAAGTGGCACGTGCGATGGCCTACCGCTACGCACCGAACACGTGGCAAATCGTGATGGGCGCCATCATGCTGGCGATCATCGCGTTCCTGCCGGGCGGTCTGACGAGTTTGGGGCTGGGCCGTCGCAAGACGGCGGCAGCACACCCGGTCACGCAAACGAAGACGGCGCGCGCCTCGGGCGACGCGACGGCATGAGGGCTGGCGAGATGGCATCGAATCACATCATTGAGGCTACGGGCCTGCACAAGACCTTCGGCAGCGTGACACCTGCCAGAGACATCACGGTCAATATCGACGCGCAGAGCGTGGTCGGGCTGATCGGCACGAACGGGGCGGGCAAGACCACGTTCGTGAACATGCTCACGGGCTACATCAAACCGGATCGGGGCGAGATCGTGTTTCGCGGCAAGCGCATCACGGGGCTGGCGCCGCGCAAGATCACGCGTCTGGGCATTGCCCGCTCGTTCCAGATTCCGCAGCTGTTCGGCTCGCAGACGGCACGCGAGAACATCGAGATTGCACTGGCGATTTCGGGGCTCTCAGCCGATCTGGCGAACGAGAGTCTGGCGCGTCTGGGCGTGCTGGAATTCGCGGACATGATCTCGGGCACGCTGCCCGAAGGCGTTCGCAAGCTGCTGGACATTGCGCTGGCGATGGTCTGCAAGCCGGAAGTGCTGCTGCTCGACGAACCGACGTCCGGCGTGGCCGCTGAAGAAAAGTTCGACGTGATGAACCGCGTGCTGGATGCTGCGCGCCTGCTCGGCATCACGGTGCTGTTCGTGGAACACGATATGGAAATCGTGCGCCGCTACAGCGACCGCGTGCTCGCCTTCTGCGACGGCCGCATTCTGGCGGATGGCACCCCCGACGTGGTGCTGGCCGACGCGCAGGTGCGCGAGTTGATCATCGGCGAGACGGTGGCCGCAGCGCCTGCGGCCGGCGGCTCGGCCACGACCCCGGGCGAGGTGGCCCATGCTTGAAGTCAAAAATCTGAACGTGCGTTTCGGCGCAACGGATATTCTGCGCGGCGTGCAGTTCTCGGTGCCCAAGGGCGCCATCGTGGGACTGATCGGCCGTAACGGCGCGGGCAAGACGACGACACTGCGCGCGATCATGGGGCTGGTGAAACCGGCCTCGGGCACGCTGACATTCGACGACGTGGATCTGGTGCGCGCACCGTCGCATCAGCGCACGTCGCTCGGTATCGGCTACGCGCCGGAAGACCGCCGCCTGATTCCGGACATGACCGTGGAAGAGAATCTCTGCGTGCCCGCGTGGGCCCTGAAGGCAAAGGATGTGCAGACGCGTCTCGACGCGGTCTACCGCATCATTCCTGAAGCCCGCGAATGGGCGCCGCGCCGTGCCTTGCAATTGTCGGGAGGCCAGCAGAAACTGGTGGCCGTCGGACGCGCGTTGATGACGAGCTCGCGCCTGCTGATGCTCGACGAGCCGTTCGAGGGCGTGGCCCCGGCGCTCTCGAAGCGTATTGCGGAAGTGATCGGTCAGATGCGTGGCGCCGGCCTCGCCGTCATTCTGTCCGGCGCCGACCTGCAACACGCGGGCGCGGTGCTGGATAACGTCTACCGTATCGATCGCGGCCAGATGGTCGCGGCGTCTGTCTAGTTTTGTCGCGTGCGGCGCGCCGATGCATGGATGCATGAAGGCGAGCCGCACGCAGTCACCAAGAGGAAAACGATGATGAATCCGTTTCGTTTCCAGACGGTCCCCACCGTCATTGTGGAATTTGGTGCAGCCCGCCGTCTCGGCGCGCTGCTGCGTGAGCAGTTTCCGTCGGGCAAGCGCCTGTGCGTGGTCACCGACGGCTTTCTGCACAAGAGCGGTCTGCTGAACCCGGCACTGGCCGATCTGACGAAGCATGACTGGCAGGTCTCGGTGATCGACGACGTGATCGCCGATCCGCCCGAACATGTGGTGCTCGAAGCTGCCGAACGTGCGCGCGCCGGCGATGCGGAAATCGTGCTCGGGTTGGGCGGCGGTTCGTCGATGGACGTGGCGAAGCTGCTCGCCGTGCTGTTGCCGGGCACGCAATCGCTCAAAGACATGTACGGCGTGAAGAAAGTGACGGGCACGCGCCTGCCGCTGGTGCAGATGCCGACCACCGCCGGTACGGGCTCGGAAGTCACCGCTGTCTCGATCGTGACGACCGGCGAGACGACGAAGATGGGCGTGGTTGCACCGCAACTCTTCGCCGATCTGGCCATTCTCGACGCGGAACTCACGCTCGGCCTGCCGCGCGCGGCCACTGCCGCCACCGGTATCGACGCGATGGTGCACGCCATCGAAGCCTATACGTCAGCGCACCTGAAGAACCCGGTCTCGGACATGCTGGCCGTGAAGGCCCTCGAACTGCTCTCGCGTAACCTGCTGCCCGCCTGCGACGACGGCAACAACCGCGACGCACGCGAAGCCATGCTCGTGGGCGCCATGTTCGCCGGTCAGTCGTTCGCCAACTCGCCGGTTGCAGCGGTGCATGCGCTCGCTTACCCGATCGGCGGCATCTTCCACGTGGCGCACGGTCTCTCGAACGCGCTGGTGCTTTCGCACGTCATGCGCTTCAATGCGCCTGCTGCCAGCAAGCTGTATGCAGAACTGGCCGACGTGATCCTGCGCGATAACGCCACCGGCAGCGATGAAGCCAAAACCGATGCGCTGATCCGCCACATCGAATCGATGATCGTTGCGACCGCCATTCCGCGCACGTTGCGTGAAGTCGGTGTGAAGCAGGACGACATCGCACGGATGGCCAGCGACGCGATGCTTCAGACCCGCCTGCTGGTCAACAACCCCCGCGAAGTCAAAGAAGCGGACGCGTTTGCCATCTATAGCGCAGCGTTCTGATCGAGCCTCTCTTGCGCCCGTCCTCCGGGACGGGCGCAGCGCCTGCCCCTCGCCCTGAATCGCCCCTCCCCGATTTTCTCTCGTTTTACAATGTGCGCTCCCGAACGCCTGTCGCGTTCCCCCGGAGGCACTCGCCATGAAGAAGCCCCAGTCGGAGACTTCCCCCACGCCCCCCACACCGCTCGATGTCGCCGCACTCATCGACGCGCGTATCGCAGAACTGGGTGACTGGCGCGGCGACATGCTCGCCCACGTCCGCGCCATCATCACGAAGGCCAATCCCGGCATCACCGAGGAATGGAAATGGCGCGTGCCGGTCTGGTCGCTCGACGGCATACTCTGCACCGGCGAATCGTATAAGGCCGCCGTGAAGCTGACCTTCGCCAAAGGTGCCTCGCTGCCCGACCCCGCCAAACTCTTCAACGCCAGCCTCGACGGGAACACCCGCCGGGCCATTGATCTCCATGAAGGCGACACGGTGAACGAGAAAGCGCTCACCGCCCTCATCCGTGCCGCCATCGCTGCCAATCAACGCTGATACCGATTTTGCCCATGCCGCAAGCCCTCAACCCTCGCGATGAGATCGTCACGCTCGACGCTCGCCCCGTTCTGGTCTGGAACGCCCCCGCGAACGCGCTATCCCGTGAAGCCGATGTCGGTGACCTGCTGTCCGCCGCATGGGAGAACGATGTGGACTGGGTCGCCCTGCACACTCACGTGCTGCACGACGACTTTTTCCGGCTCGAAACCGGCCTCGCGGGCGCCATTCTGCAAAAACTCGTGAACTACCGCATCAAACTGACGATCGTCGGCAATATCGACGCTTGGCTGGCGCGCAGCGAAGCATTTCGTGCCTTTGTCCGGGAAACCAATCGAGGCACGACGGCATCATTTGTTGCAACGCTTGATGCATTTTTCCCGCATTCTGATGTGTAAATTTCCATATTCAACGAATATATAAATAGACACTTAATAAAATTACAAAAAATAAATGCCGAATTAAAAATTAAATAGTTGCGGGAAATTTTGAATTTATTTTTATTTTTGATTTTCAAAAAATTGAAAATAAATTATTTCGCACCGCGAAAAAACCCTGCGAAATCCCACCCGCCAAGGATCTCGAAGCTCGACGGCACTTCATCGAAAACACGCGATTCGCCCTGACATTTCGATGAAATAAGAACCATTCAATCAATATGTAACGATTTGAGAAAGACCTCTTGAAGCGCAAGAGATTGTCTCGGAACCCGGACAAATAACGCATTGACTCTCCGGAACCCGGTGATATCCTTCATCACATCGACGTACGAAATAAACCGGACTACCAAAAACAATGGCGACCGGAATTTGAGTTGAAACATCCGGTGCAGATAATGCGCCCCGTCAGAAAATAGATTGTCCGGGATTTCGGGAACCCCTCGGTTACGCCCTTCGTTACCAAGTCCGACGTGAATGCACACCTCAGGGCCGACGCGGCCAAGACCGCGCTGGAGGCGTGTACGCGATTGGATCAGGGCGCCGCACGCCAGACCGTCATCCGCAACATGATCGGAAATACCCGCCTCTGGAGGCGTCATGTCTGCACTGATGCACCTGCTCGAAACGATTCACGACGATTGCGTCGACATCGACGACGCGCAAAAGCTCTTTCAGCGGATCGTCAACTTCTCAAGCCGCATCGGCTTCGAATTCTGCTGCTACGGCTTTCGCAGTCACCGTTCTGCGACGCAGGCCGAAGTTCGCGTGTTCGACACGTACCCGACCGGCTGGATGTCGCACTACTGCCATCAAGGCTTTCTCGACGTGGATCCGACGGTGTTGGTCGGCATGCATAGCGACAAACTGCTGTTGTGGCGCGATCCGGCCATGCCACGCGCAGACGCGCTCTGGCAGGAAGCCGCCGACTTCGGTCTGAATCACGGTGTGGGACGCTCATGCTGGGGGCCGCACGGCGAATTCGGTCTGCTGAGTTTCGGGCGAGCGCACGACGCGCTATCGTCTTCCGAGCTGCAATCGCTCAACGTCGGCATGGGCGTGCTGGCGAATTACACGCACGAATCGATGAGCCGTCTGCTCCGGCCTCAGCATCCGCCCTTCGATATGGACTCGCTCTCGGCACGCGAGCGCGAAGTGCTGCTCTGGACGGCCGAAGGAAAAACCGCCGACGAAATCGGCGACATCCTTGGCATCTCCACGCGCACGGTCAACTTCCATATTCGCAACTGCCTCGACAAAACCGGCTGTCGCAATAAGGTTCAGAGCGCGATCCGTCTGGTGATGTGGCGCTGATGCGCGCCTGAAGGCACGGCCGGCAAAGTGTCGGCACCGGCTGGGATTTCAGTTGATGCGTCGGCGCCGGTGTTACGCATTAACCCGAGCGCCGCCAGTGCCACCGCATCGATGTCGATGCGATAGGCCGCGACCCAGCGCCCGTCGATGCGATACGCCACTCCCAGCTTGTGGGTCGGCACACCAAGGCGCACAAACAGTCGCGCGAGGCTCACATAGGTCACGCCAACGAGCCGGTGCGCACCCAGCGCGCGTGCGGTAAAGATGGCAGCCCGCAGCAGTTCCCGTGCCCCTTGCGCCGATTGCTCCAACGCGACTTTCGAGCGGGGCGTCCACACGTCGGCAGCTTACAGCGCAAATCGCGACAACTCCCACACAGCGTCCGGAAACGTGGCCTCGTGGTCGAGGCTCAGCGCCTCGTCGAGATGGCGCAATTTCGGGTATTCGAAAATGACCGCGGCCGGCATGTCGTCGACGAGATGCCGGAAGTGATCGCCCAGCAGGAAGTGACGGGTAGCGGGCAGCAGGCGCGCGCAACCGACGATGGCATCGCCGTCACCGCGCAAGGTCACGTAGACGGTATCGTCGTGGTCGTATTCGTCGGATTCTTCACCAGCCGTCGCGCGGGCAGTCACCGGCGACGCGGGGACACACCACCCCAGTTTCTGAACGAAGACCCGATGCCGGAAGCGTGCGATCTCCGCGCGCGTCGACGGCATCATCTGTGCGCCCCTCAAAACATCTACCCGCATCGCATACCTCCGTCGACAGGCTGGATGAAACGAGGGTATCGGCACCAAAAATGGGCGGAAACTGTCAACCTTGACAGGTACCGCCTTCCATTTTTCAGACCCACGTGCTTTCAAGTATCGGTCAATATTCCGAATTCCACCAATGCAGATTCGTACTGCGTGACCCGGGCGCAATGAAGCGGGCACCGGGCAACAACGCACCGTCCTGTTGCCCGGGGTCGTATGTGAAGATGGCCCCCGGCGCCGCCGAGAGGGTGACCGACACAATCGGCATGAACCGGCCGGTGACGGCCATGTAATCCTGTTGAACGTACTCGGTCCCCGGCAAGTTCTCCGCGCCCGTATAGAAAAGCGATTCCAGCGGGATCTGGGTAGGAATGTCCTGCGGCCACGCGGCGAGAATGACTTCGTTGTGCTTGTCGACGAACGATTTACGCAGGTCGACCAGTACGCCGAACTGTGCGGCCGACGGTGCCAGACCGCACCCGTTGCCGTTTGCCCACGTCGCCAGATACTGGGCCGCCGTGGTAATCCCCAACGCATCGCACAACCGCGCATCGCCCTCGGTAGAGCAACTGTCGGGACGCTGCGCCGTCACGGCATTCACCGGGAACGCGCAGCGCCATATCACCGGATGCTGTGCGGGCGCCGACAGCTCTCGCATGATGATGCCGACCCCGCCCGTGGTCAGGGTCATGTTCATGTCCACGCGCGCATACGAGAACGACACGCCATTTCGAGACACGGAGTTGGGGCTCGGATTCCACGCATGGAACGCGGTGCCGAAACCGGTATTCCGGATCAGTACCCCCGAGCAGTCATAACCGGGCAAATTCCCCGGGCACGTGATCCGGGTATCGAGATAGCGCGCCTCGAGCTGCTTCGCGACGGCGTATCCCCAGTCAAGTTGATCGCGCTCGTCGAAGCCGAACGCCGTCGCAGCACCGTCGCCGATCGACGCCTTCAGAATGGGCACCCATTGCCCGGTGCCGTCGAAATACTGCTTCTGATAACGCACCGCCTGCGCCAATTGACCGCCCGCAGCGACGTCGTAGTAAATGGCCTGCACGGCGAGGCTCGCGGGGGCGCTTGCGTTCCAGAGACTGACGCCCGCTGCGCTGGCGTTCGCCGGACACGGCGTACAGGGCGGCAATGGGCTCTGAACCGGTGGACAGCCGCAGACCAGCGCGTAGGGTTTGCCATCCCCCGCAGCCGTCGGTCTGTCAGCCAGCACAAAACCCACGGTATCGGGCGGATCGACGCGCGGCAGGTCCTGCCTCGCGTAGCTCAGCTCGGCATAGCCAGCGGCGGCATCATCGGCGCTCAAGCGCCAGAAATTGCCCCCGGCCCCATCGCGCGGCGCAGTGCGCAATAACACACCGGAGCACTCGTAGACGGGGCTGTTGACGAAGCATTTCGAGGGCGTGTTCCGGTATCGCTGGTTGATCAGATTCGCCACGTCCGCTCCGCTCAGCGCAAGCGCGGGGATCGCCAGCAACGCAAGCCATGCGGCGACGAGCCCGCCAAGCGTCATCGTCAGTACGCGACGGCAGAACATGAATGACCTCTCGATTTCGCATCACGGCGCGATGCCGATCACCTGCAAAAAGTCCGCTTCGTTACGCCCCGTCGCATTGCCCTGCTCCGAGCCGCCGTTCAGATCGTAGGCATAGGCCGTTCCCGCACCGATCTGTGTGCCGGTCCAGAACTGGTAGCTCAACCACCCCATGTAGCCGGCCACCGGGCCCGTGCTCGGGTAGTAGACACGCCAGAACGCCTTCATGTCGTCGAGCGACACCATGTCCAGTCCGGCAGTCGTACACGCCACCTTGGCGCCCGCAAAGTTGGCCGAGGCACTCACAAAAAACACTTGCCGGACGCCCTTGACCGTCACGGTATGACTTCGCGTCTGGCCAAGACTGTCGGTCGCTGAGATCGTCGCACTGCCGTTGCCTGTCGCTACCACCACACCCGTGTTGTTGATTTGCGCCACATCCGAATCGGACGTCGCATAGGTGTATGGCGCGGTGCCGAACTTGCCCTCGCGCGTGTAGGTCGCGAAGGCCGGCACGACCAGCGGCGGCTTCTCTGCAACGAGGTAGCCCTTGCCGGTCGCATCGACCGTGGCGGATGCCTCGAAGGCTTCGCCGATGAAGAGCGTGAGCACATCCGATGTGACCGGCGCCCCGCCCCCCCGTTTAACGGTGTACGACAGGTGCGCCGACTGGTCGCGGTTCTGGTCGACGTGCGCGCGCGGCACTTCGAAAACGTGGTCCTGCTGAGGTGTCTCGCCGACGGTCACCGTCTCGACGAACGCTGCCGGTACGCCGCTCGCATTGGTCCACGTGAACTCGATGACATCGCCCGTGGCAATGCCCTGATAAGGCTTGAGCACGACATCGAGGGTCGGTCCGCTCACTTGTTCGGGGTCCAGCGAATTGCCTTCGGCCAGCGGCACGTCGACCGCCGGCAACGCACCGACCGGCTCAAGAATGCGTGCGATGGATGCGTTGGATTCGAATGGATCGCCCGACGCCGGGATGATCTGCGTGCGAATCGACACGGCCTGCCCTGAGAAACGCAACAGCACGTCGCGAGCGATGGTGAACGTTACAGGCTGCCCCACGTCCGCGTCGGTCGCAATCGACTTCGCGTCTTCCCACTCGCCGCCGTTGATGCTGACGAACACCACGTCGTAACGCGCCATGCCGCCGTAGGGCGCGACGCTGGCCTTCGCCCCCTCTGCCGGTACGTCTTCCAGATTCAATACGCCGTTGACGACACCCTCGATCTCAGGCGGCGCAACGAGCCCGGGCTCAGGGGACGCATCGCCCACGGTAAGCGTGAGTGCGTCGGAGGATTCGGTGCCGCCCGCCACACTCACGACGGTGTAGGACACCGCAACGGTCTTGCCGTCGTTGGCCTCGATGTACTGGGCCGACACGTAGAAGCGAATGACGCGCGGCAGGTTTGACGCCGTGACCTGAATGCTGTCACTGGTCGAGCCCGCCCCGGTCTCGCCGTCCCAGTGCATCGTGACGGTGTCGCCGACGGCCTTGCCTTGGTATAACGGCACGACGACGGTGGCCGACGGCGAACCGGGGTCGAGTGAGCCGCCGTCGGCCTCTTCGACCGAGGGGGCTTCGAGCGACGCGGCGCTGTTGCGTTTGCCGCTGGTGTCTTTGTCCAGATACATGGTCATGCTCCGGTGATGTCCGGCAATGCCCGGGGGCAGATGCTCCCGGGCCGTGATTCACCTCATCGCATCTGAAGTGCCAGCGCCGTCAGCGCGCGGCCGCGCACAGCAGACGTCGCCTCATACGTCAGGCCCGAATCCACAATCGGCTTGACCGCCGTGCTGTCGCCACCCGCTGCGGCGACGCCCCACGTCACGACGCCGCCGTCCGCCAGTACCGCGGCGAAGGCTTCCGTGTTGCTGTAGATGGCGCGCACGTTCACCAACTGCGGTGCCACGGCCGCGGTGCTGCCCCCTATCGCGGGCATTCCCCACGCCACCACCGTGCCGTCGGAACACAAGGCCGCGAAAGCGCCCCAGGTACGGGCAACCTGCACAACGTTATTGAGCACGGCCACCTCCTGCGGCACGGTGCCACCCTGTGCCGCGTTCCCCCAAGCGACGACGGCACCGTTGGCACGGCGTGCGCAGAAGGCGCTCTGCGTGGCAACCACTTCCTCGACATCGCTGAGCGCGGCAATGTCTGCGGGCACTGTGCCGCCGAAGTCGGCATCCCCCCACGCAAGCACCTCATGGCTTTCGGTGCGAACTGCAAAGGCGTATATCGTGGCACTGGCAAGTTCCATGATGTCCGAGCGAGCCGCGATGGCGCCGGGCACCACACCGCCGTACGGTGTGCTCCCCCATGCGACGACGTGCTTGTTGGCGCGCAAGGCCGAGAATCCACCGCGGCAGCCGCGTATGTCCACGATATCGGTAAGCGCACCGATTTCCGCCGGCATACTTCCGCCGGAGGCGACGACGCCCCACGCGACCGCTGCGCCGCTTGCCAGCCTTGCTGCAAAGGCGGTGCCTGCTGCGTGTAACGAGATGATGTTCGTCAGTGCTTCGATTTCCGGCGGAATCGTGACCCCGGTGTTTCCCCGCCCCCATGCTTTCACCTGACCGTTCGCCCGCAAGAGCGCGAACGCGTTGGTGTTGCCCACGATCCGGACCGCATCGGTGACGGTGAAGTCGGCGGGTAAAGCGCCGCCCTGCGCGGTGTTGCCCCACACGGCGATCCGGCCATTACTGCGACGCACGGCAAACGCGCCCTCGGTCGAACTGGTTTCAATCACGTCGTCATACGTAACGATGGTCGACGGCACCGTGGCCCCGTGAGCGGCCGATCCCCAACCCACAACGTTGCCTTTGTTCAGGTGCGCGACGAATGCCGCGTAGCCGAGGGCGCTCTCTTGCACACCGGAACCTGTGATGTTGGCCGGATTGAGCGTCAGGGTGTCGTCCGCCGAACGCACACGAAGGGGCATCCATGGCCGCACGTCCCGGAAGCTATGGGCGAGTGTCCAGTCGACTTCATCGTCGTAGCGCCATTGCGCGTTCAGGCCCTGCCGCGACGACTTCTGAAATGTGCTCACGTACTGCGGCTTGCCATAGCCGAAGCAAACGTTGTCGCTGCCACGCGCACCGAGCACGAGCAACTCACCGCTGCCCGGCACTGCGACCACATCGAGGATGGCCGGCGGCGCCGTCTCGTCCTCGGCACCGTTGGCGCGAGAAATGGTGTATTCCAGCGATACGGTGCCATTGACGTTGGCGGCTACCGTGGCGTGTGGCACGACGACTTCCAAGGGGCCGCCCGCCTCGGCGTCCGCCACGGTGATCGTCTTGGTGAACGTACCGGCCCCCGACAGGCCATGCCATCGGAACGACACCTTGTCGCCCGCGCGGAACTTGGCGCCGGCGGGCAACTGCACATGCGCGCCGTCGAGACAATCGTCAGGGTTGACGCTGTCGCCGACCGCTTCGAGCAGGATCGCTGCCGGCGGGTCGGACTGCCGTATCGACAATTCCAGTGCCGTGCTCACGATGATGACGGTCCCTGCCCGCGTGACTTCGTAGTGCACGTCCACGCCCTTGTCGAGACTGGCCATGACACTCAGATACGGCACGTAGAAGCTCACCGCATTGCCGACGTCGGTCGACTTCACGATGTATGGCGGACTCTCGAAGTCGCCACCGCCCTCGCCCTTCCAAATCATGACGACGGTGTCGCCCTGACGCATGCCCGGGTACGGCGGCACCGCGACTTCGGCCCCATAAGCGGGATCGATGTCGCGCGGATCGAGCTTGCCGTCGCTCGATAGCGGCACGGCCGGCGGCCCTGCCTGCACCGTCTCGCGCTTGACGTCGAGCGTCAGCGTTTGTGACAGCTGCCACGTGCCGTCGGGCAGTTCCTTCTCGTAGTACAGCGCCACCGACCGGTCGATGAACGGTGAAATCTTGTCGAAGGGAATACGCACCGGATACGGCTCGGTCAAATATCGCTCCGTGATGTCGATGTAGCTCTCGAACCCCGTCGGCGGACCACCGCCCCACACGACGTGCACGTAATCGCCGGCCTGATTCCCCTCATAGGGACCGATGTGCGCCGTCGCGCCGCCCGTCACCAGATCGGGATTGAGTACGTTGCCGGTGGCCTCGACGACCGCGGGAATCGCGAGCAATCCCTCGTCTGCCACCTCACCGATGCGGAGGTCGAAAACGTCGGACGGATAGGTCGCGCCATCGCGCAACACCTCGTAGCTCACCGGCACCCGTTTGTCGAGAAACGGCGCAAGGTTCTCCGTGAGAATCGGAAACGTGACTTCGCGTACGGCTCGCACGGTGATTCTATCGGTGTAGTACCCGGCGTCGTCGAGTGCGGCCCAGTGCAGCACGATCTCGTCGCCGATCGCCATGCCGTCGTACACGGGAATACGCACGCGTATGCCGTACTCGATGTACTCGGGATCGAGATGATCGCCATCGGCCTCATCGACCGACGGCGCCGTCAGCCCGGCATCGTCACGCACGCCGATGTACAACGACAGGATGTCGGATTCGAGGTTGTCGCCCCCCGCAGCACGTTCGACCACGTAGTCGACATCGACCTCGGTATCGAGCGCGGGCAAGATCTTGTTCTTGGGAATCCGGATCGTGATGTCCTGCCCCACGAAGTTGGTCGTGACGTCGAAATCGACCGTCACCTCGTTCGGGCCGGCGACGTCGAAACGCAGCAGGAGGTAGTCACCGACGGCCATGCCGGCATACGCCTTGACGATGAAACTCGCGCCCTGCACGGTCAGATCGTCGGGGTTGAGCGCGCCATTTACCGCTTGCTCACACACGGGCGCATCGACATCGGCCAGCAGGCCGGACGAGGAAACTGCGGCGCTTCGGCCGGACATTTTGGGTCCCGAGCGTTGCATGGCCGTAGCCGGCCGTTCGAGGGTTGCATCTAGCTTGGACATAAGAATCTCCACACCGGTGAGCATCGGACGCCTCGCGCCCGGATCGCCGTCCGCAGGCGCGCGACGGCGGCAATACCATCTAGCCACGCGGCCTCATGGCGCAACAACTGTCAGCGTTGACAGGTCGGCGTGCGGCGTCTTCGGCTTGCGCTGGGTGCCGCCTGCGGATGATTCGTAAAAGAGGTCGGTGTCGAGAAGCGCCTTGACGGCGTCGCTGTTGCCGCCGGCGGCAGCCTGGCCCCACGTGACGGCGCCGCCCGAGGCCTTGATCGCGACGAAGGCGTCGTTGTTGCCGTACACCGCACGAATATTGACCAGATCGTCGACCACTGACGACGTGTCGCCGCCCGACGTTGGGATGCCCCATGCGACGACGGTGCCGTTGCGGCGCAACGCGGCAAACGCGCCACTGGAGCTGGCGACTTGCACGATATCGCCAAGCCGGGCGATTTCCACGGGAACCGCGCCGCCATACGATTCATGGCCCCACGCCACGACCGCCCCATTGCCCCGCACCGCGCAGAAGGCATACCAAGTGGCCGTGACCTCGGCAATGTCCGTCAACGAAGCAATCGCCGGCGGCACAGTACCGCCGTAAGAGCCAAACCCCCACGCGAGTACCTGATCGGTTCGAGTGCGCACGGCAAAAGCGCCGATCGACGCACTCGACAACTCGACGATGTCGGTGCGCGCAGCGATGTCATCAGGCACGCCTGCGCCGCTCCCCGCGTCTCCCCACGCCACCACCGTGCCGTTCTCGCGCAACCCGCAGAACGCATAACAATTGGCGCGCACGTCGTACATATCCGTCAGCCCCTTGATGGCGTCCGGCACGTTTCCGCCATAGGTCGTATTGCCCCACGCTACGACTTGTCCGCTGCGCCGCAACGCGCAAAACGCATACGCCGTCCCGGCGACGGAAGTCACGTCCGTCAGTCCCTGCGCCTCATCGGAAAGTGCACCTCCCAGTGTTGCGGCACCCCACGCGGTCAAATAACCCGCCCCGCGCACGGCGGTGAATGCTGCCGCATTGGGATGAACTCTCACCACGTCGGTCAGATTCGCACCATCACCGGGAATCGCGCCACCTAAGGTGGTATTGCCCCACGCGGCGACGCGCCCGCTGGCACGCCTGACCGCATAGGCCGCCGTGGTCGACGAGACTTCAACCACGTCGGCATGGTCGATGATGCCGGCGGGAACGGTGCCACCGTAGGTTGTGAAACCCCAACCGATCACGTTCCTGCGCGCGAGGCGGGCAACAAAAGCGCCGGAGCCCCCCGCGACCGTCGCCTGCGCGCCCGAACCGACGATGTTGACCGGGTTGATGGTGACCTGATGGGTCGCCGAGCGAACGCGAAGCGGCATCCATGGACGGGTGTCCTTGAATGTCACGCCGGTCCCCCATGAGACGTCGTCTTCATAGCGCCACTCCGCCAGCAGGTCGGCGGTTGTCGTGCGATGGAGTGCGTGGAGATACTGCGGCATGCCGAACGAGCGAAACGCGCTGCCGCAATAGCGAGCCCCCATCACCAGCAACTCGCCGCTGCCCAGTTCTCGCCGCACGTCGTAGATGTTTTCGCCGGAGGTCTCGACCGCCCCGCCCGCCGCACGCGTGACGGTGTAACGCAGCACAACGGTGACACCGTTGTTCGCTTCGACGACCGCCTTCGGCACGGTGATCTTGATCGCGCCGCCGGCTTCCCCCGCCGATACCGTGTGCGAGTACTCGCCGGAACCACTGCCCGGCGCGCCCTCCCACGACAACACCACCCGATCGCCCGGCTGAAACAGGGCCGTCGCATCGAGCGTGATCGTCGCGCCACTTGCCGGAACATCGTCCGGATCGAGCGTCTTGCCGTCCGCCTGATCGATGACCGCGAGTGGCAACTCAGACAGCTTGATGGCGAACCCGAACGTTTCGCTGGTAGCCACGACATTGCCCGCGCGAATGACCTCGTACCACGCCTCGATACTGCCATCCACACCGGCGAGCACTTTGGCACGATCGACCAGAAACGCGATGGGTGTCTGCGAGCTGCCGACGATCTTGTCTTGCGTGTCGCTGCCCGCCGCGATCGTGCAATCCCAGTGCATGCGGACCGTATCGCCTTGACGCATGCCTTCGACGAAGTCCACCACGACCTCCGCGCCCTGCACCACATCGCGCGGATCGAGAATGCCGTCAACGACCTCCGGCACGCGGGGCGGCGCCCACACCGAAGGGGCGCCGCGTTCGACGCGCACGGTGTATTCCTCTGACGCAAGTACGGGCGGGGTGCCGTTATCGACGGTGTAGGCGAGCACGACATCCTTGCCATCGAACGACGTGAGATTGTCCATCGGGATATGGCGGGTGATCGGCTTGCCGACCTGATTACCCGTCACGTCGATGAACCATTCCGCACCACCACTCCCCGGACCACCGCCCCATGTCAGATGAATGTAGTCGCCGCTGCGCATGCCGTCATACACCGGGATACTTGCCGTCGCGTGCGTGGTCAGTGTCGACAGGTCGAGCACACCAGCCTCGGCTTCGAGTACCTCGGGTGCGATCAGGTCGGTCGACGATCCCGTGCCGATTCGCAGCAGCAATGTCTCCGAGACAAACCGCTGCGCCCCGCGTTCGACCTCGTAGTGAATCGGCACCGTACGGCCAATCCACGGCGCAACGTCTGCGGCAAGCAACTGAAACTGATAGTCACGCGCCGTGCTCAGCGTAATGCTGTCGACGTAATACCCGTCATCCCCCGGGTTACCCCAGTGCAGCACGACACGGTCGTCGCGCAGCATGCCGGCGTAGCCGCGCACGCGTGTGGTCACACCGAAGACAGCCAGTTCCGGGTCCAGATAATCGCCCTCGGCCTCATCCACCACCGGGGCAGGCCATTTGAGTTCGCTGCGCACTTGCAGCTCACGATTCTCCGAATCCTCCTCGCGGCCATCGAGCCGATGCACGGTGTAATTGACGATGACCGTGCTGCCCAGATGAAACTCGACTTTGGTTTTCGGCACGCGCATCGTGACGTCCTGCCCCACCATGTTCTGGGACACGTCGAACGTATCGGTGTGCTCGCCACCGCCGGACCCTACGCCGAAGCGAATCGTAATGGCGTCGCCGGCGGTCATGCCGGCGTACGGCGCCACCCGCACGGTCGCACCGGCGGCAGGCAGCGGAGCGGGGTCGAGAACATCGCCCTCGGCCTCGTCGACTTCCGGCGGCGGCAACAGATCGGGGGCCTGCGCCAACACACGAAAGCGGGTGATGGCGGACGTCTGCGAAGTTGTCTGACCGTTGCGCGTGACCCGATACCACACGTCGACGAAGTCACGCCCTGCCGCATTGGCATCGACGAATTCGCGCGGCACAAGGAAGACGTACGGCTGATTCAAGTCGGCGGCGGCCAACGTATGTGTGCCGGTGACGGTTCCGCCCGGCGACTGCCCTTCCCAGAACGCTTCGAGCACGTCGCCGACACTCATCAATTCCCACACGGGGATGATGACTTCGACACCCTCGACCGGATCCGCCGGAGGATTGAGTTCGCCATCGGCCACGCCCTCGACATCCGGTGCGGGCAGCGCCGCTTCGCCAAGCACGCGCAACGTCACGCGCGCCGACTCGCGCGGCAACACCTCTGGCGCCGCCGGGTCGACGATGTAGTACACCGTGACACTGCCGCCGGCGAGATCGGCGACATAGGCAGGTGGCACCAGAAAATTCACCGGCTGTCCGGCGTCGGCGGCAGCGATAATCTTCTCTTCGATATGCACCCACGGCGCACCGCTGGCTTTGACGCCCTCCCATCGCAACGTCACCGCGTCCTGCGCGGCCATGTCGGGCCATGCGGTAATGACGACATTGGCCCCCGTCACGGCATCGGCCGGATCGAGGTCATTGCCGTTTGCCTCCGTGACAATCGGTGCCGGCAACCGTGCGGGTTGCCCGAGAATCGTCAGCGAATTGCGTTGCGAACGACCTTTATCCCCATTGCCATCGCGCACGATGTAGAACAGCGACGCCGAGCCCGGCGCCGCGTCGCCGATCACGCCATTGGGCAGCTTGGCGGTGACGAAAGGCGTGTCCGACGCGATCGGCACGTCGAATTCGTGGTGTACCTCGCGCCCCTCCGAAGACAAGCCTTCGAAGACGATATGCAAGGTGTCGCCCACGGCCATTTCCGGGTCTTGAAACGTGATGACGATGTCGGCATCGTCGCCGCCGAGGGCATCGTGATCGAGTTCTCCCGCAGGCGCCTGAAGCACCACGGGCGGGTCGAGCGTGGCATCGCCCGCTTCGACTTCGGCAAAAGCCGGCAGCGAGTTGAGCGACCACTCGCGCACGATGTCGTCGATGTCGTAGGTCACGACGAGGTTGGGGCTGTCGCCCGCGTCGATGATCGTCTGATAGTCGATGACGACGACCACCGGGCGGCCCACTTCGGCGGCGGTGAGCGCCGGCCAGTAGACCGACTGCGTTCCCCAGCGAATGCACAACACGTCACCCGGCGCCATGTTGATCCATGCCGGTACGGTCACGGGCACACCGTCGGTCGCCTCGGGCTGGCCGATGATGCCCGGTGGAATCGTGGGCGGCGCGAGGTTCTCGTTGACCCAAGGCGACGTGACGGGGTCGGGGTCGGGGCCGCCCGGCAGCGTGGTCTTGACGATCACCGCCAGCGGCGCGCCGGTCGTCGTGTCACCCGTGTCGATCGACGTCAGGTCGAACCATACGTCGATCACACCATCGCCAGTGCTGAGCACGTCGGCCACATTCACCTGCATCGTCACAGGAAAGAAATTCTCACCGGCCACGAGCGTGTGCTGCGCAACGGGCCGGTTCGCGTCCCCCCAATACAGGGTGAGGGTGTCGCCCACCTTGAACAGGCTGTTGGGCTTGATGACGACAAAAATCTGACCGTTGGCATCGCGCACATCGCGATAACCGATACCGCCGTACACCGTCGCCGCGGGCACCTGCGGCGGCTCCAGATTGGCAATGTTTTTGCCAAGCCTGACGGTGTCGTCGCGCGTAACAGGCGCGAGCAGGTGTCGGGCGCTCGCTGCGCCGCCCCCCATGCGTGCCGACGAATTGCGTTGAAAAGCGAACAGGGGGTCGTTGCTGCGCATGATCGTCTCCACGAGAAGGTGAGGCCGAAGCAGCGCCCTTCACTCAGTGGCGCGATCGGCAATTCGATGGTTCATCAGGCCACGCCGACCTCACGCGCGCCAACTGTCAACGTTGACAGTGAGCCCCGGGCGCGGGCGTACGCCGCCCTCACTCGGCGCGGCGCCGGGACAACCGTCGACCGTTGCGGCCACGCCGGGCGCTGGCCATGGGAATCTGGCACCAGACATCGCTGCCGGGTGTCTCGACGACGGCGCGTTGCCGGCCGGCCTGAAACGACCGGCGCGCACAGTGCCGCCATTGCCCCGCATCGGCCGGCCTCATTTGACTGGCACCGGTGCTGCCGCGACGGGTCTTCCCTTTTGCGTTGCCCGTGCATGCTTTGACGCACCACCGGCGAGCGCCTGATAGAACAGGTTGGTATCCAGAATCGGTCTCACCGCATCGCTGTTGCCACCGCCCGTGGGCACGCCCCAGGTGACCGCCCCGCCAACGTCCTCGATGGCAACGAAGGCATCGGTATTGGCATACACCGCGCGGATGTTGACGAGCAGACCGGCCACCGCGGACGAATTGCCACCGACCGCAGCCAGCCCCCACGTCACCACGGTGCCGTTGCGGCGCAAGGCCGCGAAGGCGCCGCTCGAACCAGCGACCTGCACGATGTCTGTGAGCACGGCAATGTCTGTCGGCACCGCACCGCCGCGTGTCGCGTCACCCCACGCGACGACGGCGCCATTGCCGCGCCGTGCGCAGAACGCGCCCCATGTGGCCGTTACCTCTTCGATATCGTTCAGCGCGCCGATCTCGGCGGGCACTGCACCGCCGTAACCGGCTTGTCCCCACGTCAGCACCTGCCCGTTGCCGGTACGAACCGCGAGCGCTCGCGACGACGCGCTGGCGAGCTCGATGATGTCGGTGCGCACCGCAATGGCCTGCGGTACGGCGCCGCCGTCGGCCGGTACGCCCCACGCCACCACTGCCCCGGTCGCGCGCAACGCGCAGAACGCCGTGAAGTTGCCGCGCACGTCGTGAATGTCGGTCAGTGCCTTGATTTCGGGCGGCACCGTCCCCCCACTGGCGGTGGTGCCCCAACCGACGAGTTGCCCGTTACGGCGCAGCGCACAGAACGCCGTCCCCGTCGCCGCCACGAACGCCACGTCCGTGAGGCCTTGCGCTTCGGCCGTCAACTGACCGCCGGCCGCGGCCGTCCCCCAGGCGCTCAGGTACCCGCTGCCGCGCACTGCGGCGAAGGCCGTGCCGTTACTGTGAATACGCACCGCGTTGACGATGTCAGCGCCGCCCCCGGGAATCGCCCCGCCTTCGGCCGTATTGCCCCAGACTGCGACCTGTCCGTTGACTCGCCTGAGGGCATAAGCCGAGCGCGTCGATGAAACCTCGACGACGTCGGTGTAAGTGATGATGGTCGGTGGCACGTTCGCGCCATAGGCCGCGTTGCCCCAGCCGATCACGTTCTTTCGGGTGAGATAGGCGACGAGCGCCGCATTGCCCTGCACCGTGACGCTGTCGCCCCCCGTGCCGATGATGTTGGCCGCGTTGATGGTGACCTGATTGGTGGCCGATCGCACCAGCAGTGACCGCCATGGACGCGTGTCCTTGAACGTCACGCCGGTCGTCCACGTCACCTCGTCGTCGTAACGCCATTCCGCAACCAGATCGGCACGAGACGTGCGATTGAGCGCCCGCAGGTATTGCGCCGCGCTCGACGCGCGATAGACCGAGCCGTTGTAGCGCGCCCCCATGACGAGCAGATCGCCGCTGCCGATTTCGCGCCGTACGTCGTAAATCTTGCGTCCGGAGGTCTCCACGGGGCCGCCCGCCGCGCGTGTGACCGAATAGCTCAGCGCCACCGTGCCGCCGTTGTTCGCTTCGACAATGGCCTTGGGCACGGCGATTTTGACGCTGTTGCCCGCCTCGCCTGCCGTCACCGTATGCGAATACTGACCGGTGCCATTGCCCGGTGCGCCGTCCCACGACAGTGCAATGCGATCCCCCTGCTTGAAGAACGCCGCCGCGGCGAGCGTGACCGTGGCGCCACCGGCCGGCACGTCGTCCGGGTCCAGCGTGTCGCCGTCGGCCTGATCGATCACCGGCAACGGCAGCGCCGACAGCTTGATGGTGAAATCGAGCTTGTCGCTGGTGCCGATCACCGAGCCGCCGCGCACGAGTTCGTACCACGCCGCTACGCCGCCATCCACACCGGCCAGCACCTTGTCGGTCGCCACCGTGAACGTGATCGGATCCGCCGTGCTGCCGACGATCTTGTCCTGTTCGTCGCTGCCCCCGTCAATCGTGCTGTCCCAGTGCAGACGAATGGTGTCGCCCTGCTGCATGCCATCTACGTGCAGCACGCGCACCTCGGCCCCCTGCGCAACATCGCGCGGATCGAGCACACCGTCGTCACGCAAGGCGGGCACTTCGGGTGCAGGCAGATCCATCGTCCCGCGCTGCACACGCACGGTGTATTCCTCAGACTGGCGCTCAGGCGGCGTGCCGCTGTCGACCGTGTACACGAGCGTGACATCCTTGCCGTCGAACGGCGTGATGTTCGCCAGCGGGATCGGACGCGTGATCGGGTTGCCGACCATGCCCTGCGTCACGTCGATGAACCACTCCAGCCCGCCACTGCCCGGGCCGCCGCCCCATGTCATGTGGATGTAGTCGCCGCTGCGCATGCCGTCGTACACCGGAATGCGTGCGGTGGCCGAGGTGATCAGGTCCGACGGATCGAGAATGCCGCCCCCGGCCTCGACGACATCGGGCGCATCGAGCAATTCCTGCTGTGCCATGCCGACCCGCAGCGAAAACGTCTCCGACGTAAAGTGCTGCGTGCCGCGCTCGACCTCATACCAGATCGGCACCGTACGGCCGATCCACGGGGTGACGTCCTCGGGCAGAAGACGAAATTGATAGTCGCGCTCGGTACTCACCGTGATGCTGTCGGTGTAATAACCGGTATCGCCCGGGTTGCCCCAGTGCAGCACGATGCGATCGTTGCGCTGCATGTCGGTGTAACCGAATACGCGCGTCGCGACACCGAACTCAGCCAGTTCCGGGTCGAGGTAATCGCCCTCGGCTTCGTCCACATCCGGGGCCGGCCACTTCGTCTCGCTGCGCACGGAGAGTACAAGGTTTTCCGAATCCTGTTCGCTGCCGTCCAGCCGGTGAACGGTGTAGTTGACGATGACCGTGCTGCTCAGATGGAACTGCACCTTCGTCTTAGGCACGCGCAGGGTCATGTCGCGGCCCACCATGTTCTCGGTGACGTCGATCACATCGATGTGCTCGCCGCCGCCGGTGCCGGGACCGAACCGAAGGGTGAGGTAGTCGCCTGCGATCATCCCCGCATACGGCGCGACACGTATCGTCGCGCCTGCGGCCGGCAGTGGCGCGGGGTCGAGGATATTGCCCACGGCCTCATCGACTTTGGGCGGCGGCAACAGGTCGAGCGACGGTGCCACCACACGAAAGCGCGTGATGGCAGACGTTTGAGGTGTGCTCTGCCCGGCGCGCGTCACGCGATACCACGCGTCCACCGCCCCTTGTCCTGCGGCGTTCACATCGATCACTCTGCGCGGCACGGTGAAGACGTATGGCTTGGCCAGATCGGCCGCGGTCATCGTGACCTCGCCGCTGGTCGAGCCTTCCGGCGACTGGCCGTCCCAGAACGCTTCCAGCACGTCGCCCACGCTCATCAACTCCCAGACGGGGATGATGACGTCCACGGTCGCCACCGGATCGTCCGGCGGATTCAGTTCTCCGCCCACCATGCCCACCACCTGCGGCGCCGGCAGGGCCGATTCGCCGGTCACTCGCAACGCGAGATGGTCCGACTCGCGCGTCGAAGCATCGCCGTCCGCCGGTTTAACGATGTAAAACACGTCCACCGCCCCGCCCGCGAGACCCGCCACGTAATCGGGCGGCACCAGAAAACTCACGGATGCCCCCACGGCCGCCACCGTCTTGTCTTCCGTGTGCACCATCGGCAAGCCACTCGCCTTGGTGCCTTCCCAGCGCAACGTCAACACGTCGCCGACGGCCATGCCCGCCCACGCCGCAACAACGACGGTCGCCCCTGCCGTAGCGTCCGCCGGATCGAGTTCGTCGCCCACGGCTTCCGGCACGACTGGCGCGGGTAACGCCACGCGCTCGCCGAGAATACGCAGCGAGGTGCGCTGCGAGCGTCCCGTGTCTCCCGTGCCGTCGCGCACGATGTAGTACAGCGACGCTGTCCCCGGTGTGACTTCACCGATCACATCGTTGGGCAGGTCCGCACCGATGACGGGGGCTTGCGACACGATGGCCACGTCGAATTCGTGACGCAGCGTATGGCCGTCCGACGCCAGCCCGTCGAAGACGATATGCAACGTGCCGCCCACCACCATGGGCGGGTCCTGAAACGCGATGACGATCGTGGCGTCGTCGCCACCCAGTGCGTCGTAGTCGAGATCGCCGGCCTGCGCTTCGAGTACCGTCGGCGGCGAGAGTATCGCGTCGCCCGCTTCGACTTTCGCAAAGACGGGCAGCGAGTTGAGCGACCACTCGCGCACGATATCGTCGATGTCGTAGGTGACCATCAATGTGTCGCTGTCGCCCGCATCGATGATCGTCGCTTTGCCGATCATGACGGTGACCGGCAGACCGACTTCACTGGCGGTGAGCGGCGCATGAAACACCGACTGCGTGCCCCAGCGAATGCGCAGGACGTCGCCCTCGGCCATGTTGAGCCACGGCAGCACGGTGACGGGCACGCCGTTATCGGCGTCCGGCCCGCCGATGATGCCGTCGGGAATCTCGGCCGGCGCCAGATTGTCGTTGGTCCACGGCGTGCCGATAGGATCGGGATCGGGGCCACCGGGTAACGTGAGCTTGACGATGATGGTCGTTGCCACGGAGGACTGTTCATCGCCCGTATTGCCGGTCGTGAACACGTACCAGACGTCGACCGGACTGACTTGCAGCCCCGAGGCATCGTAGACGCGCTGCACGATGAGCACGTCGACCTCCAGCGTCAGCGGCAGGCCGAGGTCACCGGCGCCGAGCACGTGGTGTGCAACGGCCACGCGATCGTCACCCCAGTACAGCGCAATCGAATCGCCGAGATCCCACAGGATGCTCGGCGGCACGATCACCTTGATCTTGCCGTCCGGTTTGTTGACGTCGCGCGCACCGATGCCGTCGTAGGCCTGTGCCGCCGGGATCTGTGGCGGGTCGAAGTCGACCAACGCCTCGTAGGTCGGGTCGCGCGTCACCGGCGCAAGCACGCCATGGGAGCCCGTCGCACTGCCCCTCGCACTGGCTGATGAATTCGCCTGAAGGGCGGACAGGGCGTCGTTCGTGAGCATGGTCGTCTCCGCATGATCGTGAAACCGGGGGAATGCCACATGAGCGGTGGCGCGGCCGGCAATCCGGTGTCCCATCAAGCCACGCCGGCCTCACGCGCGCCAACTGTCAACGTTGACAGTTACCGGGCACAAATCTCCGGTTCCACAATGGGCTCCCCGACGCTGCGTGCGAGTGACGGGGCTGCCGTCTACGGCAGTGTCCCGGCGGCAAACGCCGCCGGACAAGACGCACGTCCGAATCAGTAGACGAAGGAGTCCGCCATGAAACGCGATTCTGCGAACTATGCGCAGTACAGAGTCCCCGGCCGCCGTAAGATCGCGCTCAAGAAGGACAAACCACCGGGTAAAGCGGGCGCCACCGCGATTCTGGAGGCGCCAAACGACCTCGTCATCGAAGCGGCTGCCCTTGTCACGCTTCCCTCGGGGTTTCCGGACCAGTTGTTGCTACTGTCGTCCTGGCAGGCGAATGAGCTGACGATCACATCCATCCTGCTGCCCAATTGGTATGACGGTGATTTTGTCCATCTCAAAATCGACGATGTGCCGCAGCCCGTGCGCGACATCACGACGGAGGAATTCACCAGCGGCGTACTGGTTTTTACGATCCCGGCGCCCCGCGCAGACCGCACGCACACGTTGACGTACTTCCTGGAGTCCTCGATCTCGAATGACAAGACGGACGACGCTCCTCTCCTCACCTACATCGTCGATACCGAAGCGCCGGGGTCACCCCAACTCGGGCGGCTCGATCTGCCTGAAGGGGTGGAAGCGGAAGGCCTGAGCGATGCGAAGCTGACTGCCTTGGGCGACGTGCTCGATTGCACGATTCTCAGCTACTCCGGTCGTATCGACGGCGATACGGTCACGGTGTACCTCGTCAATGAAGACACCGGCACCACCGACGAAGTCTCGGTCATGATCCCCGTCGGCGGCGCGAACGATGATCTCGTCGTCACGTTCACGCGCGCCCAGCTCGAAGCGCTCGGCGACGGCACGCTCGCCTTTACCTACGACATCACAGATCTGGCAGGCAACACCTCGTTGCGCTCCACGCCGGTCAAAGTCCCCGCGTTCATCAACGAAGGGATGGATGACCTGCTCGCCCCCATCGTGCCGCGCAATGCCGACGATGGGATCATCGACGAGGCCGACGCCCGCGAGCCGGTTCAGGTCGGCATTCCGCGCCATGCCGGCATTCTCGATGGTGACGAGATCATCGTGCTCTGGAGTCCCACGCTTCGCAGCGCACCGCACATCGTCACAAACGAAACCGACACCAACGACCCGATGGAGTTCGTTGTCATCCCCTATGCTCTGTTGCTGGCATCGGTCTTGACGGAAGGCGACAACGATGTCGACGTCGCCTATGAAGTTCTTCGCAACGGGCGTCTGCTCGGCGTATCACCTCCGACGCCCGTCGTGATCAATCTCGATCAGTCCGGCGGCATCGATCCCGACCCGGAAACGCCGGAAAACGAGGGGCTCGGCGTACCAATCGTGCGCCGCAACGGCTGGCAGGCCGGCGACGATGAAAACGTCATTCCGGTTGCGGATTCGACGGCCGACGCTACCTTCGTCGTGCCATGGGAAATTGCAATGGGGCCCGGTGCCGGTGACGCCGCCTTCATGGCAGGCGACACCATTCGTCTGTACTACTCCGACGATGCCTTTACCGACGACGATCCGTGGCCGCTCGCGTTTTTCGAACACACGGTCACCGCCGCAGAAGTCACTGCGGGCGTCGATCTGGAGTTTGTGCTGCCCGAGGCTGAAATCACCGCCCATGGCTCGGGCGAGATTCCGGTGATGTACACGAGCGCCCGCCTGATTCGGCCGGCCAACGGCCCCCTTCCCGATTTGTTCAACGTGGCTTACTCCGTCAAACAGGACGTGACGGTAGAGAGCGCAGGCGAACTGCCGGGCGGAGGCGATCCGCTGCCGCCGCCGCTTTTCAGGAAGAACATCGGGTATGACGACACCTCACCGCCGCCGCCTGAAGGTAAGGGGGTCGGCTACGCGCCGCTCTTCGTGCAGCCCTACATCAACATGAAGGACGGCGATCTGCTGCACGTTCACGTCTATGCCGCCTTCGGGCGCACCGGCGCGCTCGGGCCGATCGACAGGGCCGAGTTTGGCCAACCCGGCGACACACCGATCCCGGGCTACTCGTTCGAAAAATATGTCGCGATCAGCGACGTTGGACAGGAAGTGGAAGTCCGGTACCCGTGGGAGCGCATTCAGTACGTGCACTTGCTGGGGCAGGTGTATGCCACGGTCACCGTCACCAATGCCGCCGGGCAATCGGTCACGTCGGGCGAGTCGTTCGTCATCGGCGACACGCGGGTCAACAACAATCCGCCGGTTGACCCCGATCGTCCGGTAGGCCCTTGGTCGACGTCCGGCGATATGAGCGATATGAGCAATTTGCAAGCCGTGTCTCGCATCGGCCGCACCCGTATGCCGTCGCCTTGGTCGAATGGCAAGCCGAAAAAAGGTGGCAAGAAAGCGCGTTAGTCGACAGAAGCCCCTTCAGCCCCGGTAACGGGGCGTTGAGACCGCACACGCCTGACGGGGTGTGCGGTCTATTTCATGGGGCCGAGGTGCCGGGCTCGACACTTTTACAGCGGCGTTTTCGACGTAACATGGGGCAACGCAGACACCTCCGGACCCCTCGACATGGCCAAGTACCTCATCGGCGATGCCGCCCGCTTCGACAGCGACACCCTCGCACTGGAGAGCCTGCAAGCCCCCGACGTGCCGCTCTCGTTGGGCGCCGCCGCGGCCAGATGCCTGCTGGTGCTGCTCGAAGCCGATGGCGACATCGTCACCAAGAAGACACTACTCGCGCAGGCGTGGGAGCAATACGGGGCGGTCGTCTCCGCCAACAACCTCAGTCAGGCGATCGTCCAGATCCGGCGGGCGCTGGAACAAGCCAGCGTCGATCCGGCCGTGCTCGTCACCGTCCCTCGTATCGGCTATCGCCTGAATCAGGTTGTCAGGGTCAGTCCGTTCGTGGACGCCAACACCGCACCCAGCGTCGTTCCTGCCTCTCCGGTGCTGCCCATGCCGCACTTTGGCCGGGAAAATGCCCAAAGTGACGCAGATGAGAAAGAAATTTCATCAGCGGCAGAAGCACAGGCATCGAACGTAGCGGCCGGTATTCCAGCGACATCGCCGCCGGTGTCATTGTCAGTTCGCGCTGTCTCCCGGTTCACCGTCCGGCCCTTGATGGCCACCGCCATCTGGGCGAGCATCGCGCTCATTAGCACGCTCGCGGCGTTTCAGGTGATCCCGCCGCTGCGCGGCGACCTGCGCACGAACGCACGAGCAGCCGTCTGGTTGCCCGTTGACGGCGACGACACGCACCGCTACTTCATCACGCCCGAGCGCGCGCGAGACGCCGCCTTCATCGCGGATCGCATCGCCACACTTCACCGGGAGCCACCGGTATCGGTCGGGGACCTCGACACGCGACGCGTCTACATGAACGACACCGCCCATGGCGATACGTCCAGCTACATCCTCTGCCGCTATGCCATTGAAGAACACGCCCCCGATTGCGTGTCCTATCTGATCGTCAACCAGCAAGCGGCCCACGCCTCCTCATGACGTCAATGATTCGTCCGCGTTATCTCGTTCTGGGCATGGCCCTTGCCACGCTGCTGCCGTGGGGCGCCGTCTGGTTCTCGATGCAGCCGGAGCGCGTCGAGTGGCAATGTCTGGCCGATGTCGAATTCGCCACGCACTCCGGCAAACGGCTGGTGCGATCGTGGGGCCGGGCGGATGCCGAGTACCGGCCGGACGGCACCGGCTTCACGCGGTTCTCGGGCTTTTTGCGCGCGAGCCCCGATACCGGTAAGCCCGGCGACGCACCGCTCACACGTGTACATCGCGCCATGGAGTTCGACTATCAGTCGGTCGGCAACATCCTGCGTGTGACCACCACGCGCACGACGCGGCTGATCAACGACGCGTCCGACGACGAGATGGTGTATCGCTACCTGCTGCCGGGCTTTCGCCCGGGAAACACCGATTATTTTCAGGCGATGCGTGTGGGTGAAGGCATGGCGGTCGCCGTTGCCGATCAACCTCGCGTGTACTGCGCACGGCCATAAAAAAACCCCGCGTGACAGAAGTCACACGGGGCAAGGAAGCGGCACCGACCTTTCGGGGATCGGCCCCACCCCCGCTTCGTCACGAAAGAAGTCTTGGGGACTGCAATGCGCGTCAGAAGGTGTAGCGCACGCCCACGTTCACACCCCACGGCTTGTCCAGACGAGAGCCGATCGAGTACGACGTGTCCAGATAGGCTTGCAGGTTGTGCTGCATCTGCGCCGCCAGACCGACGGCGACTTCCCCCCGGGTGCCCGACAGATCGTTGTTGAACTCGATGTCGTTGATGCGGACCTTGTTGTTCTTCACGAACTCCTGCACGACGGCAGCACGCACGTAGGGCTGGAAATTGCCCTTCGATGTCTCGAACGTCTTGCCGAGCGTCACGCCCAACGTCCCTTGTACCGACGCATTGCGATCTGACTTGGCCGTCATGCCGTTATCGAGCGTGAATTCGGCGCTGCCCGCCGTCATTGCCGAAATCTGGGAATACGGCTCGACGAACCAATCATTGGCGAGCGCGATCTTGCGGCCGAATTCTGCCGAGACGCCGACACCATTGCTGTTGAAGTCGCCCTTGCTGCGCTGGCCATCGCGCATGCGCACGTCGAGCTCGGACTGGTAGTGGTTGTACTTCAAGACGGTGTCGAGGTAGTAGCCACGCGTGCCGAGCCACGTCGCATACACACCGGCGGTGTAGCTTTCGATCGAACCGGTCGAGCCGACATTGAACTTCAGGTTGTTGCTGCTGGTACCGGCCATGGCACCGACCAGCAACGTGCCGTTGTCGCTGCGTGAGATCACACGGTCTGCCCCGGCGATCAAGCCCCACTGGTCTTGCGAATATCCCTGACCGACGCTCGGACTCGCGTTGTGACGGTTACCGAACGTGCGCGCCCAAACACCGCCTTCCTTTTCCTGCGCCATGCGCACTTCGCCTAGACGGGTGCGCAGCGTCGCTGCTTCGCCGCTCCACACCGTCGGAATCGCGCTGAAAATGCCGAGGATCGAGTCAGTACCGGCCGACGGTCCGCCGTCACGCACGAGATGCCAATAGGTCTTGCCGTCGATCACTTCTTTTTGCAGGCTGTACGAATAAGCCCCGAAATCGACCTTATCGCCGAGCACCGAAAATCCGGCGGCACCGCCGTCGTCCTGCACGAGCTGGTGACGCTCCACCTTCGCCTCGGTGCCGGTGTTCTTTACGGCGAGGTTGAAGTCGCCGGTCGAGTCCCCGCCCGTCAGATGCAGTTGGTCGCTCACGGCATCGACCAGATCCACGCTCATGCGGAACATGCCCGTGCCGGAGAGCGAACCGACTGTCAGCGTGTGGTACTGCCCTTCGGCCGCCGTGCCGTGAATGTCGACGATACCGCCCTGCATGGCGATATTGGCGGTCGCACTGCTCTCGATCAGGCGCCATTCGCCGCCGTCGTTGAGATGAAGACGATCAGCGCCTTCGATGCGCCCGGTGACGACGGCATGATTCGACAGCGTAAGATCGGAATCGACGTAATCCTTGATCTTGATGTCGCCTTCCAGACGGCTGTTGTCGACCGTAATGTCCACGCTAAGCGGGTCATCGATCACTTGATCGAAACCCACTTCTATCAGCGTGCCATTGCCCGCCTTGATGGTCGTGCCGTTCACGATGGCGAGCGACACGTCGAAGTCGTTTGGCGTGGACCCGCGCTCGCGATAAATGCTGATGGCCGCGCCATCCTCCGACTCAAGCGTCGCGCCGGAGAGGATGACTTCCGAGCCCGCTTGGGTCGGGTTGACTTCCGTCAGGATAACTACCGCGTGATCGGCACCGACGAGGCGCGCGCCGTAGGCGCGAAACGCACTGTCGGTCACCTGTACGGCGTAATTCAACCGGCCCGTGCCACGCTCGGCGATCACCTCGCCGCCCCACATCTCGAGGAGAGCGTCGCCGGTCAGGAGCACCCCACGGCCGACCGCTTTCAGGCTCACGTTATCCAGACTCGCGATCGCCGGTGACAGCGACGGATCTCGCGTCGAGCGCCCCACGGAAAGCGCGATGTCGCCAGTATTGATGACGGTCGAATCGGTCAGCGATAAACGGCTGCCGTCGACGACACTGAGAAGACCACTGGAGATGTCGGCGGTGAAATGGCCGGAAATCGTCAGATTCGAAGCTTCCACGGTGCCACCGCCGAGCACTCGCAGATATTCCAGTGAGGTCGCGCGGTCCGGCGCACCGATCAGGCGGGCCCGGCCGGCGCCGGTCACGGTAACGCTGTTGCCGTCGATCTCGTTGTGACCATGATTGCAAAAGCCGCTGAGGTCGGTGCCGATGCAAGGCGCGCCGATGACGATGTCTTTTGACCGGACTTCAGTCGACACTGCCGCCATGGCAAGGAACACCGACGCGGCCAGAACACGCATCGGTAACTGGGCGCGTTGAGAGAGCGCAGGAAGAACGGAAAGCTGGGAAGGTTGCGAACGCGGGAAGAACGTCGAATGCGCCAAGAGAAGACCTCGTTGAAAGTTGACCAACGAGGCAGACGGTAGAACCAAATATGACGTAAACCACTGATTTAATGACGAATTTCAGCGATATTCATTACTTTTCATCGACCCGTGTCTCTCGACCCGTCTCTCCTCGGGTCGAAGCGAGCGCCCGCCAATGTCGTCAGAACGCGTAGCGCAAGCCGACCTGAGCCCCCCAAGGCTGGCTGATCTTGTGCCCTGCGCTCGTTTCCACTTCGGCATAGATCTGGAGGTTGTGACGCAGTTGTGCCGCCACACCGGCCCCGAACTCGACGCGCGTGCCGGAGATGTCGTTGTTGAACCCGAGGCCGTTGATCATGATCTGGTTGTTCGAGATGAACTCCTGAATCACGGCCAGCTTCAGGTACGGTTGCAGCAGTGCGCCGCCGGACAGTTCGATCGTCTTGCCCAGCGCCGCGCCAATACGCGCCTCGACCGAGCCGGTGTGAGATGTCGATGACTGCATACCATTATCCAGCGAGAAATTATCTCCGCCGATGCGCACCATCGACGCCTGAATGTACGGCTCGACGAACCAGCGGTTGCCGAACTCGATGTGCCGCCCGAATTCGAGCGTCATGCCGATGCCGTTGTTATTGAAGCCGCCGTGCGAACCGGTGCCATCGCTCATGATGACGTCGGCGCTGTTGACGAAGTGATTGAACTTCACGAGGCCGTCGAAGTACCAGCCGCCCTTAGTGATCCACGTCGCATAAAGACCTGCCGTGTAGCTGTTCACGCCGCCGGTCGAGCCGTTGTCGAAGCTCAGCTTGCTGTGGCTGGTGCCCATCATCGCGCCGACGAGCCACGTACCGCCCCACGACTGGCCGACCACACCATCGACACCGCCGATCACGCCGTACTGCGTTTGCCGGTAGCTGGTGCCGTCCCCCGGCTTGGCGTTGTATTGCTTGCCGAAAGTGCGTGCCCATACACCGCTATTACTTTGGTCTCCGATACGAAGTTCACCCAGCCGGGAACGCAAGATGGCCGCTTCGCCGTACCAGACCGTCGGCCCCGCGCCCGAGAGTCCGAGCACGGTCTTCGCGCCCGGCGTCAGATCGCCTTCACCGGGGTCTTCCGGTGAACCGGGGTTGGTGACCAGCGCCCAGTTGTTGCCCTGCTGCTCCAGTGTGTAGCTGTAGACGCCGGCGTCGACCTTGCCGCCGACCAGCGAGAACGCTGCGCCCCCGCCACCGGTCTGCACAACGGTGAGCGGTGAAAGGTTGGTCGGCTCGCCGCCCGAGTTACGCACGTGCAGTTGATAGGTCCCGGCGGCGGTGCCCGTCACGTTGAGCAGATCGCCGGTGTGGGTGCCGAGATTCGTGCTCATCAGGAACGTACCGGTGCCGGAGAGCGTGGCAATGGTCAGCGTATGCGTGGTCGGTGTGCCGAGCGCGGTGCCCGAAATATCGATGTTCCCGCCATTCATCGTCACCGTCCCGACTGTGTTGTCGCTGATGAGCCGCCACGTCGCATTCGAATTGACCGCCAGCACGTTGATGTTGGCGAGCGAACCGGTCAGGTTGGCGTTGTTCTGCAACGTCAGATTGAGCGTGGCCGTACCGTCACCGCTAACGTTGCCGACGATGGTCGAGTTGTCGATCGTGGCGTTGGCGGTAATCAGGCCCGTGGCTTGCAAGGCGTAACCGTTGCCGCCCGTGAGTGTCGTGCCGGCCTCGATCAGGATATTGGCCGTGTGTCCCTCGAAGGCCGCTGCCGGACGGGCCGGTTGCACCACGATTGCGGCACCGGTCGCGCTGCTCACACTGACGCCGCTCAAGGTCGTGGTCGAGGTCGTCTCCGTGGTCAGGTTGGTCGTGGTCGCTGTCACACCGGAGATGTTGCCGCTGATCGTGCCGCCCGTGGCGACCACCGTCGAGTCGAAGTTCACGACGCCGCCGTTGATCCCGCCCGCGGCGCCAGTTCCGGCGCTCACGTTCGAGTTATTCAACGTGAGGACGCCGTTCGACGATACCGAGATGCCGTATTGGAAGCCCGACACCGTACTGTTCGTGACGGTTGCCGTGGGCGCAACGAGGCCGGCGGTGGTCTGCCCCACCAATTGAATGCCGGCATTCGTCGCGCTCGATATGGTCGAATTCGAAATCGTCGCGTTGGAGTTCTCGATCGTGACCGCGGCTGGCGGCGTACCACCACCGGCCCCCGGTGCGGTCGAGATGATCGTCGCACCGTTGGTCGTCAGCGTCGAGGGGCCCGTCGACGGGGGCGCGCCCTGAATCGCAATCCAGTTGGTCGCGGCACCACTATTGACCGTGAGAGAGCCGGTGTTGCTGACTGTCCATGTTTCGGCCGCGTCGCCGGGTGCGTCGATGGTCTGATTGGTCCCGATGACCGTGCCGGCTTGCGAGGACACCGCGAGTGTCGCGAGGGCGAGTCCGATGGCCGAAGCCAGAACGCGCTGCCGGGGTGCTGTGGAAGTTGACGTAGGCATGACGCTGGCTCCTTTTCAGAAAGGAACGACGGACTGCTAAACGCGACAGCCGTCCTACGTACGCTCGATCCTGACACAGCCATCGTCGACGCCGCCGCCTGCGATCAACATAGGCCTGTGGGGAGGCAGCGTCACCTGTCAACGTTGACAGGTGCGGCGCGGCGGGACTTCGTGTGTCGAAAAAGGGGGGAAGTGATGAAAGCGAAGAAAGTGACGAAAGCGATGAAAGCGCCGGGGATCAGCGCAGCCGCGCCGGCGATGCCGCGAGCGTTGCCATGATCGTATCGGCAAGCTCGACCGGATCGACCGCACTCACGTCGCTCTCGGTTTGCAGCGGGGTGGACTGACAACCCGGCGTAAGCCGCAGATACGGCGGCTCCGCCTTCGCAAACAGGGTGACGCTCGGCGTCGGTGTGGTGTGCGCCACGTGCATCAGGCCACCGTCGGCACCGACGAAAAGCGCCGCGTTGGTGATCACACGCTTCGCATCGCGCAACGTGAGCTGGCCCACGAACGAGACGAGTTGAAGATGCGCGAACTCCGCCTCCATGAGCGCCTTGGCGGCGTCCACACCATTGCCCGAACCGAGCAGCACGATGCCCGCCGGCATACCCGTCATGTAGGCGGCGTCGTAAGCCGCCAGACATTCGCGCCAGTGCGCATAGGTGCGGCGCGGTTCCACACCGCCCATCGCCAGTACGAGATACGGACGCTGTGGCAGCTGCTGCGCGATGCTCTCGGGCAGATCGGTCTCCGCACGCAGATACGGCTTCGCGCGCGAGAACAACGCGTCAGGACCGAGGCCGAGGGCAAAGACATCGTTGACCGCTGCCAGACTGAACTGCGTCTGATTGCGATCCGGGCCGTGGAAGAAACGGAACAGGCACGCGAACGGCAACGCCGGGAAATGGCGTCGCTTGATGCGCAGCGTCGGGTAGTTGAATTCCTGCATCACGACCACGTCGTAATCGGCCGGATTCACGGCCTTCGGATCGTCGTAGACGTGCCGGAAGATGTCGTCGCCTTCGAATACCGCCTTGAGGCTGGGGGTGATCAGCAGATCGACCGGCGCCTCACGTCCGCGCAGCAGCGCACGTCCCGAGAGGTCCATGACTGCATCGCCCACCGACGCCTTGCCGCCATAGATCCACAACACGCGCGCATCGGGCGGCACGTGACGCACCTCGCGGCTCGCCTGACCGCTCAGCGCCAGACGCAGGCGGCGATGCAGATATTTTTTGGCGACGTTGAGATGCGACGTGCGTTGCAGGAAGACGTCGGGCTCGTGATACACCCACGCGTAGGGAATACGCGTGCTGGGCTCGGTGAGGGCGCCCAATCGGCGGGCAATGAAGCGCTGCAATGGCATGGTCGAATCGGAGGGCAAGCGGGCCGCCGTACCGGCCCGTGCTCACGTCGATGAGCCCGCCGGCGACCTCGGAAAAACCGGAGTATGCCACGCTTGCCGCTCCGCTCATGCAGACTGCCCAGATTGCCGGAAATGTCGGGAACGTCGGGAATGTCGGGATGGCCCGTGCGGCGGCGTCAGATCACCTGAAAGCGATGCGTGCCGTCACGATGCAACTGATCGACCAGTCCGAACTCCCAGTCCAGATAAGCCTGCATCGCCTCGGCCGCGTTATCGGTGCCCTCATAGGGACGGCGATAGCGGTCGTCGCGCGCACTGGCCAAACGCGTTTCGCCGGTCTCCAGCGGCAGCCCTGCGTTGATCCACGCTTGCGTGCCGCCTTCGAGCACGACGATCTCGGCATCGGTGAGGTGGCGCAGGTCCGCCGCCACGAAGCGCGCCAGCAGGCTCGAACCGCACGTCAGCACATAGCGCTGTGCCGGACCGACGGCGCGCAACGCCTCGGCCAGCCGGGCCCGAATCGCGAACCACGCCCCCGGAATATGCCGTTTGACGTAATTGGCGCTCGCCGTGAAGTCGAGCACGGCAATCTCGCCGGGCGCCGCATCGTCGAGCCAGCGTGCGAGCAGCGCGGGCGTGACCGAGGCGACCTCCGGCGCGCTTGGCGTGTGCAACGGCCAACCGCCCTGTGCACTGCGCGCGTGCGCGCTGTGCGGCTCCACGACGTACACGGTCCAGCCCATCTGGGCGAGCCACGAGCCGGTCATGTCGGCGCGCACGCCATCGTCGTCGGCGAGCACGATCCACGCGCCGCGCACGGGGGCCTGATGATCGGTTTCTTGCACGAGTTGCCCGCCCGGCGCACTCGCGAAATCCGGCAAGTGACCGGCCGCATATTCTTCCGGCGTGCGCACATCGAAGCGATACACGGTACGGCCGGGCGCGTTCAGCGTTGCCACCGCATCGAGCGCAATGCGCTGCACGCCAGCACGGTCGGCCACGGCACGCGCGCCTTCACGCGCGACGGCGAGCGTCGCTTCGCGCACCTGCGCCGGATGACGGCGCTGCGCCCCGCGCTCCAGCGTTTGACCGGCCAGCGTCCAGCCGATGGTGCCGTTGCGCAACGCCGCCACCGGGTTGGGCAGGCCGGCATTCACCAGCGACTGCGTGCCGATGATGCTGCGCGTACGGCCGGCGCAATTGACGATCACACGCGTCGCCGGGTCGGGGGCGAGTTCGCGCACGCGCAGCACGAGCTCCGCGCCGGGCACGCTGGTCGAGCCGGGGATGTTCATGGTCTGGTATTCGTCGAAGCGGCGCGCGTCGACCACCACCACGTCGGCTTCGTCGTCGAGCAACGCCTGCACTTCCTGCGCGGACAACGACGGCGTGTGACGCAGCCCTTCGACCCACTCGCCGAACGATTTGCTCGGTACATTCACGTCGCGAAACACTTCGCCGCCTGCGGCAATCCAGCCGTCGAGGCCGCCCGCGAGCAGGTTCACGTCGCCATAGCCCAGCTTGCGCAGCACGGCAGCGGCACGCGGCGCGAGGTCCTGCCCGTCGTGCTCGCCGTAGACGACGATGCGCGTATCGCGGCGCGGAATGCGCGCCCACGCTTCGATTTCCACGCGAGACAGCGGCAGGTTGGCCGCCCACAGCGGATGCGCCTGCGCAAACGGGTCTTCCTCGCGCACGTCCAGCAGGGCGATCTCCTGCCCGGCGAGCAACGCGGCGCGCACGTCGGCAAAGGTCAGTTGGGCAAAGGAGGCAGGTTCGGCCGTCTGCGACGGCACGTCGGTCGAATGATCGGACACAGCAAATCCTTGAATACGGAATCAAGCAATAGGGAGGGCATGGCCTGCGCAGCCAGACGGCCATTGTGGCAGAAGCCCCGGCCGCCCGTGCCACGCGATGTGGTGCGCTGCGGCATCGCATGAGCGGCGCGCCGCGCAAGGGCGTCAGACGCGCTGCGCCGCCCTGCCCCATGGGTTCGGCAATTGCGCGTTGGCGTAGCCGGAGACAAAGCCTTTACGCTCGCCCGCTTCAGTGAACACGCTGCGGTGCACGGCGCCAATGTTCGCGCCATACACGTGAATGCTGACCGAAACGCGATCGTCGAAGGCATTGGTCACACGGTGAATGTCGCCAAGACGCGGCGAGAGAATCTCCACATCACCGGGCACCAGCCGCACCGGCTCGCCGGCTTCGACCGGCACGCCCTTGGCATCGAGCACATAGGGCAATGAATCTTCGGCGCCCCGCAGCATGCCGATCAGCCCCCACACCGTGTGATCGTGAATCGGTGTGCGCTGGCCCGGCCCCCAGACAAAGCTGACGATGCTGAAACGCTGCCCCGAATCGCAATGCAGCAGGTATTGCTGATAGTGCTCGGGGTGCGGCGTGGCGAACGCATCAGGCAACCAGTCGTCACGCGCGACCAGTTGCGCGAGCAGGCCAGCGCCTTCTTCGAGCAAGGTCGTCTCGTGTGGACGGCGTTCCAGCAGCCGTGAAAATGCCGCGACAAAGTTGCGCAGCGGGTCGAGAGCGTCGTAGTCGTGCGCGGACAAATTAGCAACGTCGGAGACGTTGGGCGGGTTGTTTTCAACCAAAGCAGCGGTCATGCGTGAACTCGGAAGGCAGCGAGCGCGCGCCGGCCGGCCGCGCTCAGGATGGTGTCGTTTTGCGGCGTGTGAATGCGGCTGCACAGCACGTCGCGATGATGGCGCTCGAGCGGATTGTTGCGCGAGAGCCCGTGATTGCCCGTGAGTTGCAAGGCCAGTTCCAACACGCGGATGGCATTGCCCGTCACGGTGAATTTGAGTGCGCCGCTGGCGATGTCGTCGTCGGGCTGCCCCGCATCGGCGGCGGCAGCAGCCGCATCGAGCAGGCGCTGGTTGACGTGCAGCAACGCCGCGACTTCGCCGACGGTCTCCTGCACGCGCGGCACGCTGGCGAGCGGTGCGCCCAGATTGCCCGGGACGCGCGTGTTCAGGAACGTGACGAGCCATTCGGTGCCCGCGCGCGCCACGGCGTCATACAGCGTGCCCAGCAGCACGCTCATCCACGCCTGCTGTTCGATGTGGGCATCGTTGTCGCGCTGGCCGATGCCTGCCGGTGCCCACTCGTGCAACGGGCGGATATCGACGGCGTTGCCAAACGGCAGATCGACGTCTTCGAGGATGACTTCGTGACTGCCCGATGCGCGCAGCCCCAGATGGTCCCAGTTCGGCACGACGCGAATGCCCGGACGATCCAGCGCATCCCCGCCATCCTGAAAACTGGCTGGCCTCGGCACCAGAAACACGCCGACACGCGGTTCGGCCTCGTCGGTGCGCGCCCAGACCGACAGCCAGCTAAGCGCCGGAATGCCGGTGCAATAAAGCTTGCGGCCCGAGAGCCGCCAGCCCGTCTCGGTACGGCGCGCGATGGTCGACGGCAGACCGCCGCGCGCAGGCGTGCCCAGATCGGGCTCGACGCGAAGCGCATTGATCAGCGCGCCGCCGGTCACAGCGCTGCGGAACACCTCGTTGCGCTGGGCGTCGGGCCATCGCGTGCTGGTACGTACCAGCGAGCGATGTTGCAGATACGTCATCGTCAGCACGAGGGCCGTGGCCGATTCGCCCGCCGCCACGGCGCCGATGATGCGGCGTGCCTCGGCCAACCCCGCGCCATGGCCGCCATGGGCCTGCGGAATCACCGCAGCAATCAGACCGTGACGTTGCAACTGCGCGAAGTTATCAAACGGGAAGCGGGCATCGCGATCGAGCGCGGCAGCCCCCGCAGCGAAGTCGCGGGTGAGCTGCGGCAAGCGCGCATCCAGCAATCGCGAAAACGTGTCGGCGCGGATGGCACGGGCCTCGGCGCCCGGATGGCGCACCTCGCCCTGCGTGCTGGCCAGATGCAGCACGGCGCCGGAGACGCCGGTACGGTCGTCGCCCGGCGCGGCCAACTCGGAAGGTTGAGCAACGGTAGACATGAGATTTGGAATAAGCAAATACGCGTCCGGCATAGGACGCGCCGGTTCGCCGGGTTTCAGGCAGTGCTCATAGCGTAAGGCGCCACCCGCATAAGCCCAACCATCCATATTGAATAATCTTTGCGTAAATGATTATTTAACGGCCGAGATTTGTTTGCGTAGGCTCACTCCCGTTCACCGTCTGTTCCGATCGATGGGCGTGTAGCGCAAACCGGCCCACGTCGCCCTGTCCGCGCTGCCGCCTCTGTTGCCCCACAAGAGAAAGCAAGGAGAGCGCTCATGAGCGTCGAGATCATCGGCATGATCCAAAGCAGTAAGCAGTCCGAAATTCATCCGAAAAGCGGCCCCGTGGTCGATCGCGACTATGTGCGCACATTCGCCCGCGCCCACGAGCAATCGGGCTTCGACCGGATTCTCGTGCCGCACCACTCCACCAGCCCGTCGGCCACGCTCACCATTGCCTATGCGTCGACGGTGACGGAGAACATTCACTTCATGCTCGCGCATCGTCCGGGCTTTACCGCGCCGACGCTGGCTGCGCGCCAGATCGCCACGCTCGACCAATTCAGCGGCGGCCGTCTGGGCGTGCACTTCATTTCCGGCGGGTCGGACGAGGAACAGGCGCGCGATGGCGACTTCCTCTCGCATGACGAGCGTTATGCGCGCACCGACGAGTATCTGGGCATCCTTCGCCGTATCTGGACGGAAGACAAGCCGTTCGATCACGAGGGCCGGTACTACCGTTTCAAGCAGGGCTACTCGGAAGTCAAGCCGGTGCAGCAGCCGCACGTGCCGATCTTCTTTGGGGGTGCCTCCGGTGCGGCGCTCGAAGTCGCGGGCAAACATGCCGACATCTATGCGCTGTGGGGCGAATCGCTCGATCAGGTGCGTGAGCTGACCACCCGCGTGCGCGCGGCAGCGGCCGTACATGGACGCACGCCCCGCTTCTCGGTGTCGTTCCGCCCGATTCTGGCCGAAACCGAAGCCAAAGCGTGGGCTCGCGCCGACCAGATTCTGGCGCAAGCGAAGGCGATTCGCGCCGCGGCCGGGTTGTCGCAAGGCTCGGCCCTGCAAAGCGAAGGCGCACGGCGTCTGCTGGCAGCAGCCGACAAGGGCGCGCGCCTCGACAAAGTGCTGTGGACGGAGATCGCCGGGCTCATCGGCGGACGCTCCAACTCGACCGCCCTCGTCGGCACGCCCGAACAGGTTGCCGACGCGCTCCTCGACTATTACGACCTTGGCGTCAGCACGTTCCTGATTCGTGGCTTCGACCCGCTGGGCGACACCATCGACTACGGCCGCGAACTGATTCCGCGCCTGCGCACGCTCGTTGCCGAACGCGACCGCCAGAACGGCAAAAACAGCGAAAACAGCGAGAGCGGCGCTACGCGCCGCGCCGCCTGATCACGTCCAGCCGACCCAAGGAAAACACCATGGCCGCCGTTCTGCCCGTCAACACCACCGCCTTTGCCCGCAACGATGACGTTGCGCACAACACCCCTCATCCGACACACACCACGCCCACGGGGCTGGTGCTCAACGCCGCGCCGCAACAGCGCTTCTGGTTCGACGCGCCGCCCGTGCGCAGCGACGTGCTCGCCGAGCGCCGCCATCGCCAGACGCGTTTGGCCGCTGCCTTCCGCATCTTCGCGCGCCACGGTTTCGATCTCGGCCTCGCCGGACATATCACCGCGCGCGACCCCGAGTTGACCGACCACTTCTGGGTCAACCCGCTCGGTGTGCATTTCTCGCGCATCAAGGTCTCCGACCTGCTGCTGGTGAATTCGAAGGGCGAGACGGTCATCGGCGACCGTCCGCTGAACAAGGCGGCGTTTGCGATTCATGCCGCCATTCACGAAGCGCATCCGCATCTCGTCGCCGCCGCACACACGCACTCGACCTACGGCAAAGCGTGGTCGACGCTGGGCCGTGCGCTCGATCCGCTCACGCAAGACTCTTGCGGCTTCTTCGAAGACCACGCGCTGTTCGACGACTTCACCGGCATGGTGGTCGACGACAGCGAAGGGCAACGCATTGCGCACGCGCTGAACAAGCCCAACGGCAGCGGCACGGTGAAAGGCGTGATTCTCAAGAATCACGGCATTCTCACCGCCGGCCCGACGGTGGAGGCCACCGCATGGTGGTACATCGCGCTGGAGAACGCCGCCCACACGCAGTTGCTCGCCGAAGCCGCCGGTACGCCGCAGCCCATCGATGAGGCCACCGCACGGCACACGCACAGTCAGGTCGGCGGCCCCGAGGGTGCGCTGTACTCGTTCGAGAGCCTGTTCGAAGGGCTCGTCGAAGCAGAGCCCGATCTGCTCGACTGACCGGCTCGACTGATCTACGCGGCTGATCCGCCGCATCGCAACCCGTTCAGACCCACCATCAAAAACAAACAGGGGAATCGTCGTCATGAAGTTTCTGGAAAAGGGGAATACCGCACCGTCGCCGGTGATCGATAACGTGCAAACGGGGCGCCGCAAGGTGTTGCGAGCCGGGGGGGCCGTGGCCCTTGCGGCGCCGGCGTTGCTGCTCGGCCGCAAGGCATGGTCGCAGAAGCGCAAGCTCACGTTCGCGTGGAACCAGAACTCGTTCTGCCTGACGCCCATCGTGGCGGCGCAGGAGCGGGGTTTCTTCGAGAAGAACGGGCTTCAGGTCGATCTCATCAACTACAGCGGCTCGACCGACCAGTTGCTCGAATCGATTGCCACCGGCAAGGCCGACGCCGCGGTCGGCATGATTCACCGCTGGTTGAAGCCACTCGAAGCCGGGTTCGACGTGAAGATCATCGGCAGCTCGCACGGCGGTTGCGTGCGCTTGCTGGGCTCGAAGGCTGCCGGTATCACGTCGCTTGAATCGCTCAAGGGCAAGACGGTCGGTGTGTCCGATCTCGCCGCCCCGGGCAAGCACTTCTTCCAGATTCTGCTCTCGAAGCACGGCATCGATGCCGAGCGTGACATCACTTGGCGCCAGTACCCGGCCGACCTGCTGGGCGTGGCCGTCGACAAGGGCGAGATTCAGGCCATCGCCGACGGCGACCCGAACCTCTATCTGCTGGAAAAGCGCACCAACGGCGCGTATGTGGAACTGGCGACCAACCTCACCGGCGAATACGCACGCAAGGTCTGCTGCGTGATCGGTGCACGTGGCGAACTGGTGCGTAACGACCGCGCGGCAGCAAGCGCGCTGGCACGCTCTATCGTGCAGGCGACCGAATTCGTCAACGAGAACCCGAACGAGGCCGCCAAGATCTTCGCCAAGTACTCGCCGAAGATCAGCCCCGAAGACCTGCGCAAGCTCTACGCCACGCTCACTTACTCGCACCATCCGACCGGTGTCGATCTGCGCGACGAGATCGCGTTCTTCGCCGACGACTTCCGCCGTATCGGCGTACTCAAAAAATCGACCGATCCGCAGAAACTGGCGCAGCACGTCTACGCCAATGTCCTTGGGTAAAACACCATGAGCGCCATTCTCGACAATGCCGCATTGCGTGCCGCCAGCCCCGCTGGCGCACTGGAACTGGCAGAACAGGCAGACGGCCCCTCGCTGCGCGAACGCAACGTGCATGGCGCGGGGGCAGTCGGTTCGACCAGCGCTATTGCCAACGCCTTCGACGACACGAGCCTCGATCAACTCTTTGCGGCGCCCCGCACGCCGCCCCTGTGGGGCGTCGGCTTCGTGGCGGCACTCGCCTGGGCCGCGTTCGGTGCGATCACACTGCGCTGGCCCAACAAAGTCGTCGGCTTCTCCGACTGGGCCTTCACCGACGAGTTGGGTGTGGTCGCACTGGTGGTCGCCGCCGCGCTCGCGGTGTTGTCGGTAGCAGGACGCACGACCTCGCCCCTGCTGCGTTTGCGTGAAGCGCTGACCGGCAGCGGTCCGTGGCTCGTGGCCATCGCCGTCGTCCTCGCGGGTTGGGAAATCCTCACGGCGAAGACGGCCTCGCTGCCCACGCCGTTCTTTGCCCCGCCGCAGGCGCTCATCGAGGTCTACACCGAAGACTGGCAACGGCTGGGCGACAGCGCGCTCAATACCCTGCGGCTGCTGGGCCTTGGCTTCGGCTTCGGTGCGGTGGCGGGCTTTCTGACCGGCGTGTCGATCGGCTGGTCGCGCGCCATCGGCTACTGGGTGCATCCGGTGCTGCGCGTACTCGGCCCGGTGCCGGCCACGGCACTCCTGCCCCTGACGTTCTACTTCTTCCCGTCGAGCTATTCCGCGGCGGCGTTCCTGATTGCGCTGTCGACGGCGTTTCCGGTTGCCGTGCTCACGTGGTCCGGCGTGGCCAGCGTGAACAAGAGCTACTACGACGTGGCGCGCACGCTCGGCGCGTCCGACGTGTTTCTCGTGCTGCGTGTCGCCATTCCTGCGGCGCTGCCCAACGTCTTCGTCGGGCTGTTCATGGGGCTTGGCGCGTCGTTCTCGGTGCTGGTGACGGCCGAAATGATGGGCGTGAAGTCCGGCCTCGGCTGGTACCTCACGTGGGCACAGGGCTGGGCCTCTTACGTGAACATGTACGCCGCACTGATCGTCATGGCCCTGCTGTTCTCGGGTGTCATCACCCTGCTCTTCACCGTTCGCGACCGCGCGCTGGCGTGGCAGAAAGGAACCGTCAAATGGTAAGCACGGCCATCTCTCCTTCATCCGATACGACGCGCGGCGATTCGGCTGCGGCGCGACTCGCTTCGACAGAAACATCGGCCCATGCCGGTCAGGCAGCCGCGAACAACACCGGTGCGCAGATCGATATTCGTGGCGTGAGCCACTGGTTCGGCACACGGCAGGCGCCCTTGCAGGTGCTCGACGGCGTCGATCTGAACGTGGCACCCGGCGAGTTTGTCGCGTTGCTCGGCCCCAGTGGCTGCGGCAAATCCACCTTGCTGCGGCTGGTCGCCGGTCTGGAGACGGCGATGCGCGGCACGATCACGCAGGATGGCACGGCGATTACGCGCCCCGATCCGTCTCGCATCGTCGTGTTTCAGGACCCGACGCTCTACCCATGGCGACGCGTGCGCGATAACGTCGCGCTGGGTCTGCAAGCACGCGGCGTGCTGTCGCGCGAACGCGATCGGGTCGACGCCGCCCTCGCGCGTGTCGGGCTGACGGAATTCGCCGACGCGTTCCCGCATCAACTCTCCGGCGGCATGGCGCAGCGCGTGGCACTGGCCCGTGCGCTCGTGAACGATCCGCGCTTGCTCGTGCTCGACGAACCGCTCGGCAAGCTCGATTCGCTCACCCGGCTGGCGATGCAAAGCGAACTCGTGGAACTGTGGCAGCGCGCGGGGTTCTCGTCGCTGCTCGTCACGCACGACGTGGAAGAAGCGATCTTCCTCGCACAGCGCGTGGTCATCTTCAGCCCGCGCCCCGCGCGCATCGTTGCCGAACTGCGTGTCGACCTGCCCTACCCGCGTCATCGCGGCGATGCCCGTATCACCGAACTGCGTCATGAGGCGCTGCGACATCTGGGGCTCGATGCAAGCTGGTAATACTTTGCTGACGAGCACGCTGACGAGTACGCTGACAAGCACCCTGAAGGGCGCGCCACCGGAGCGCGCCCGATGACACTGCCTCCGACACACGTCTGGCTCAACGCCCTTCTGCTCGGCCTGCAATCAGTGCAGGCCGCGTTGTTGTGGGCGCTGCATGCGCTCGGCATCGCGGGTGAGACGCATGGGGCGCCCGCGTGGCCGTGGGACTCACGCATCGCTGGCGAAAACCTCATCATCGACGTCGCGCTGGCCCGCCAGTTTGCATGGACGCTCGCCGCGTTGGCCTTCGCCGTCGCCTGCGTGTTGATCGCAATTTTCTGGCGGCGCGCGCGCCGTTGGCTGATCGCGGCGGCCATCGCATCGCTGGTCTTCGCCCCGTGGCCGTCATCGTCGCTGTGGCTCACGGCGGCGGTACCGACCAGCTTCCACACCAACCCCAGCGGGTTCACCGTCGAGAGCATCGCGCGGGGTTCGCACGTGTATGCGGCGCAATGCGCGGCATGTCATGGCGCGGACGGCCGCGGCGAGGGGCCGCAAGCGGCAGCACTGCGGCGCTGGCCGCCAACGATGGCCAGCGCGCTGCTCAGCCGTCGCGCCGATGGCGAGTTGTTCTGGCACGTGCTGTACGGCATGCGCGACGATGCGGGCGTGACGATGCCCGGCTTTACCGGCCGGCTGAGCGACAAAGAAATCTGGGCCGCGCTCGATTACATGCGCGTACTGTCGGCGTCGGCGGGCATGGCGGCGGGCGGAAGCTGGCCGGTGCCGATTGCGTTGCCCGCGTTGACCGTCACCTGTGGCGACGCGCCCGCGCGAAGCCTCTCGCAACTCTCGCAATGGCGTGGCACGCAGCGGGTGCGCGTGGTGGCCGTCGATGCGCGGCATCCGGCGCCGTTCGAAGATCCCCGCTTTCTGACGTTGCTGATTCGTCGCGATGAGACGGCCGTGTTCGATACCCGGCTGCGCGCACTGCCGGGTGCGGCGGCCGGGGTGCGGCGTGTCTCGGCGCCGCTTGCCGATGGCCTGCGCGCGACGGCACGGCCCGCCATCGCAACGACGGTCGCGTCGACCACGACGACCCTTGGTGCGCGCGCCGATTGCTTTGCCGATTCGCCCGAGGCGTGGCCGGTCTTTGCACAGATCGCCGGGACGACGCCGGACGACCTCGCGGGCACCGAATGGCTTGCCGATCGCGACGGCTGGCTGCGGGCGCTCGCACCCGCGGGCAAGCGTGGCTGGGCCGACGGCGGCCTGCTGTGCACCACGTCATCCGTTGCCGCGTCGCTCACATCGCCGGCCGCCCCTGATCCGCTAAGCGCCACGCTGCGCCAGATGGACAACGAGCCGGTGCGCTTCATCAAAGGCGGCTTCGTGCATTGATCGCTTGACCGCTTTGTCTGACCGTCCAACGACCGAACTCCCACTAACACCACAGGTTTTTCACATGACGATTTCTCGCCGCAGGTTTCTTCAATACGTCACGACGTCGAGCGCCGCCGGTGCCCTCACCACGCTTGCGCTGCCGGGTTCGGCACTCGCACAGTCCGGGCGCCCCGTGCTGAAAGCCGGCGATCAGAAAGGCGGGTTGCGTGCGCTGCTCGAAGCCGCCGACGAACTCAAGCAGTTGCCCTACGACATTCAGTGGTCGGAATTTCCTGCCGCCGCGCCACTTGCCGAAGCGCTCAACGCAGGGGCGGTGGACTGCGGCCCGATTGGCGACGCGCCGGTCATCTTCGCGCTGTCCGCCGGAGCCGCGATCAAGATCATCGGTGCCAATCGCTCCGATGCGTACGGTACGGCCCTCATCGTGCAGCCCGATTCGCCGCTGCGCACCGCCGCCGATCTCAAGGGCAAGAACATCGGCACGACGCGCGGCTCGATCGGTCACTTCGTCTCGCTCAAGGCGATCACGGCGGCCGGGCTCAAACCGACCGACGTGAATTTCCGTTTTCTGCCGCCCGCCGACACCATCACCGCGCTGGCCAGCGGCTCGGTCGATGCATGGGCCACGTGGGAGCCTTACACCGCCGTCGCGGAAACGACGGGGCGCGGTCGCGTGCTCGTCAATGGACGGGGGCTGTGGTCGGGACTGAGTTACCTCGCGGCCACCGACGCGGCGCTTGCCGCGAAGCGGGAAGTGTTGCGCGACTTCCTCTCGCGCGTGGTGCGGGCACAGGTCTGGTCGTATCAGCACGTGGATGCGTTCTCGGCGGCGATGGCGCGCATCATCGGCATTCCGCCCGAAGCCGCGCGCTTGCAGTTTTCCCGTCGCGCGACCAAGTGGCGCAACATCGACGACGCCCTCGTCGCCGAGCAGCAACGCACCGCCGACTTCTACGCACAGGTCGGGTTGCTGCGCCAGCCGCTCGACGTGAAACCGACGTACGACCGAAGCTTTCCGATTTCGGCGTAAGCGATAGGACTCGCCCGGACGCGGCACTTCCGCCGTCCGGGGCGGGCGTCGCGGCTCCATTCCATCGCAGCACTACTGCGACACCGCGGCGCTACGGCACTGCGGCGCTGCGGCGTCGTGGCATCGGTGCGCGCCTCGATTGCGTGGAAGATTTCCATTGACCGACGGTCAGTCGATTAATTAAGATGAGAACCATTCTCAACTTATCGACCACCGGGATGTCACCATGCAACCCTCTCGCCGCCGCGCATTAGTCTGTGCGGCTTACCTCGGCACGTTCCTCGCGTCGCTCGACATCAGCATCGTCAACGTGGCGCTGCCCACGCTCCAACTCCGTCTGCACACCGACATGGCGGGCCTGCAATGGGTCGTCAATGCCTACGCCATTGCCATCTCGGCGTTCATGCTGAGCGCCGGTCCGCTCGGCGATCGCTACGGCCACAAGCCCGTGTGGAGCGCGAGCGTCGTGCTCTTTACGCTGGGGTCGGCCGTCTGCGCCTGTGCCGACACCCTCGCTCCGCTGCTCGTCGGCCGCACAATTCAGGGCGTGGCCGGTGCCTTGCTGATTCCCAGCGCGATGCCGATTCTCACGCATGCGTTTCCCGATCCACGCGAACGGGCACGCGTTATCGGCGGCTGGTCGGCATTCAGTGCGCTCGCGCTGATTCTCGGGCCGTTGCTGGGTGGCCTGCTCGTCGAACACTTTGGCTGGCAGAGCATCTTTCTCGTGAACGAGCCGCTGGGCCTCATTGCGCTGGCGCTCGGTATCTGGGGCATTCCGTCGCGCGAGCGCAACCCTCACGGCGTGTTCGATCCGGCGGGGCAAGTGTTGAGCGTGATTTGCCTCGGCACACTGACCTACGGGCTGATTCAACTCGGCGAGCCCGACACATCGCGTGAATCGCTGGCCGTCGTCTTCGCCATCGCCGTCGTCACCTTCATCGCATTCGTCTGGGTCGAGCGGCGCGTGGCGCGTCCGCTGCTGCCGATGGCGTTGCTGCGCGACCCGCCCATGCGGCTGGCCAACATCGCCTCGTTCGCGCTGGGCTTCGCGGGGTACAGCAGTCTGTTCTTTCTCTCGCTGTTTCTACAACAGGCGCAAGGCCATACGCCTGCCGCGACCGGCTGGCAGTTGATGCCTCAGTTTCTGATGATGGGGGTGACGTCGCTGCTCTTCGGCCGCATCGCCCATCGCGTCGCCCTGCCCTTGTTGATGGTGGCCGGCTACGGCGCGATTGGGCTGACGATGTGTGCCATGGCCGCCTTTACCCCCGACACGCCGTTCTGGATCGTCGGCACGTTGTTTGCCGTGCTCGGCCTCGGCATGGGTCTCGCGGTGCCCGCCACCGGCACGACGGTCATGGGGCTCGCGCCTGCCGAGCGCACCGGCATGGCCTCCGCAACGATGAACGCGCTGCGCCAGACCGGCATGACGATGGGCATTGCGCTGCTCGGCAGCGTGATGAGCCTGCGGGCCATGCACGGCCTCGCCGGGGCGGCACAGGCCCACGGCGCCGCCGATGCCCCGGGACTGGCGCGGTTGGCCGTCACAGCGCATGTGATGGACGGGCAACTCAACTGGCTGCCGCAGGCTTACCGAGTCGCCATGACACAAGGGTTCGCACTGGCCATGATCGGCGGCGGACTGACGTGCGTGGTCATGGCGGGCGTGTTGTTCCGCTATCGCCGCCATGCCCCCGATGCATCGGCCGGCGACGGCAAACACGGGCGTCTGGCAACTGGCTCGGTGGGAGATTGACGAACTGTCTATGGCATCGCAACGCGGGGGCGTCGACACTGCGAAGACTCCCCCTATCAACGACGCACGAGGCGCGCGATGGCCGACGTCACTTTGCTTTCCGCCAACCTGTTGGTGGCTTACACGGCTTATTTCGTCGGCACGGCGAGCCCCGGGCCGAGCAATCTGGCGATCATGTCCATCGCGGCGAATCATGGCCGCAAGCCCGCGCTTACGTTTGCGCTCGGCGTCATCACGGGATCGATGTTCTGGGCGACGGTCGCCATGCTCGGCGTGTCGGCGGCCTTGATCGCTTACTCGCAGTTTCTCGTCGCGCTCAAGATTTTCGGCGGCGTGTATCTGCTGTGGCTCGCGTTCAAGTCGGGACGTGCTGCCCTCAATCCCTCATCTCATAAGGCCGCCGTGTCGACGGAAGGCGAGCCGTTCAACCGAATCTATCTGCGTGGCGCGCTGCTGCATTTGACGAACCCGAAGGCGGTGTTGAGCTGGGTGTCGATCGTGGCGCTGTCGTCATCGCATGACGGCGCGGTGCAGCCGGCCATCTTGCCGGGATGCATCAGTATCAGCGTGACGGTGTTCTGCGGCTATGCGCTGCTGTTTTCGACGCATGCGGCGCGTCGCACTTATCTGCGCCTGCGACGCTGGCTCGATGGCGGACTCGCGCTGGTCTTCGGCGTGGTCGGGTGGCGATTGCTGCTCACAGCGCGCGCGTGATGCCGGCACGGTATGTGATAGCGTGACGCTTTCTGCGACCTCCGGGCGCTCACGCGATTTGTTCACATGATCGATTTCGACACCGACGCGCTACTGCGGCTCGTCACCACGCCGATGCCTTACGGCAAACACAAGGGCACGATGATTGCCGATCTGCCCGCCAACTATCTGAGCTGGTTTGCCCGGGAAGGCTTTCCCACGGGCGAGATCGGCCGCCTGCTCGCGCTGATGTACGAGATCGATCACAACGCGCTCGGCGATTTGCTGAAACCGCTTAAAGCCTCACGCGGTCCGGCCTGAGGCCAGCATCGCGGGCGGGAACCGGCGCACCCACTGCGTGCGCTGCTCGTGCGCATGGGCCAGTTGCAGCACGGCGAGATCCGCCTGCGCCGGGCCGATGATCTGCAAACCCATCGGCAACCCGCGTGCATCGAAACCGACCGGCACGCTGATCGCCGGCAGACCGGCCAGCGTGGGACCGATCACCACTTCCATCCAGCGGTGATACGTGTCCATCGGCTTGCCCGCCACCGATGCCGGCCAATGCGTCTGCGCGTCGAACGGGAAGACCTGTGCCGAAGGCAGCAGCAGAAAGTCGTAGCGTTCGAACAAGCGGGCGAGCGAGCGATACCACTCGCTGCGGTCGATCGACGCGCGGAACACATCCGCCGCACGCAGGTGTTCGCCACCGGCCACTTCCCATTGCGCTTCGGGCTTGAGTTTGTCGCGGCGCGCAGGGTCGGCATACATCTCGCCCAACGAACCGTTGACGAGCCAGTGGCGCAACGTGAGCCACGTCTGCCACAGACGGTCCATCGAAAAATCGGGCGCGCATGGTTCGACTTCGCAGCCCATCTCCGTAAAGTCGCGTAGTGAGGCTTCGCACAGCGCCATCACGCCGTCTTCCATCGGCAGATAGCCGCCGTAGTCGCCCAGCCACCCCAAACGCAAACCCTTCACGTCGCGATCCAGTGCGCCTGCGAACTGCGCCGGATCATGGGCATGGGCCAGCGAGAGCGGGCTGCGCGCGTCGTAACCGGCCTGCGTGGCGAGGAGCCGCGCGACGTCGGCGACGGTGCGCCCCATCGGGCCTTCGGTACTTAATTGTTGAACGAAAATTTCCGGTACTGGGCCATACGGCACGCGCCCTTGCGACGGACGAAAGCCATACACGTTGCCGAACGCCGCCGGGTTACGCAACGATCCCATCATGTCGCTGCCATCGGCCACCGGCAGCATGCGCATGGCAAGTGCGCTGGCCGCGCCACCGCTGCTGCCCCCTGCGATTCGGCTTGTGTCGTAAGCGTTGAGCGTGGTGCCGAACACCGGGTTGTAACTATGCGAGCCGAGCCCGAACTCCGACACATTGGTCTTGCCGATGAAGATCGCGCCCGCCGCCCGCAGGCGCGACACGCTGATGCTGTCTTGTGCGTCGGGGCCGGTCGACGTGAGCGGCGAGCCTTTGCGTGTGGGCAAGCCCGCGCACGATGCGAGATCCTTCACCGCCTGCGGCATGCCGTGCATCCAGCCGAGATATTGCCCCTGTGCCAGTTGTCGGTCGCGCTCGTCGGCTTCGCGCAGCAGCGTGTCGGCGTCGCGCAGCGAGACGATGGCGTTGACGGCTGCGTTATGTTGGGCGATGTGCGCGAGGTACGCCTGCATGACTTCGCGACACGACACGCGGCGCGTGCGGATCGCATCCGACAGCGTCAGTGCATCGAGCGCGACGATGTCGTCGAGGCGTTCTGCGGAGTGGGGCGCGTGCGGGGAATTTCCGGCGGCGGCGGGGGCGTCCACTTGTGAATCGACGGCGGCCGGGGTCGGCACGTTCGGCACAGAGGCCATTTGTCTCTCTCCTTGGCGGGGCGTCGCTCTGTCGGCGACGCCGTTGTCTGACACGTCATTGTCGGTCAAACCCGCCACGGATGCCGAGAGGAAAAATTTCGCTCCCGGCATCAAGGCTTCGTTCGTGAATCAGTGGGTGAGCGGATCGAGCCCGGTCGACTCGACGTCATGCGCCGCCGCAGGGGCTGCCATGAACATCAACATCTTCTTCGCCTCGTCCGGATGCGGCGCATTCACCGGCACACCGCCTGCGAAGCGCGTCACCGATTGCAGCGACTCGGGAATCTTGCCCGCAAACGCAATGCCCTTGACCGGCAGCAACTCACTCACTTGCTGCAAGCCCACGGCATAGTCGCCCGCGGCCACTTTCTCGGCGACCGGGGTCTTCTGCACCATCACGGCTTTGCCGCGCATCTGATCGGCAATGCCCAGCTTGCTGAACAGTTCGCGCTCGACATACACACCGCTCGCGCTATCGGAATACGCCACCGACTTGGCGGCGAGCAGTACGGCTTTCAGCTTTTCCGGCGTGCTGACGTCGGGCACTACTTCGCCCGCTTTCACGACGACACCAATGCGCGAATCGGCCAGATCGACGCGTGAATCCGCACGCACCTTGCCTGCCTTGATGAGATCGTCGAGCGCGTAGCCAACCATGATGACGGCGTCTGCCGATTCTCCCCGTGCCAGACGATTGGGAATGGCTTCGGGTGCCTTGCCCATCGACGGGCCCCACGCCGTGTCGACGTGATCGCCCGTGGCCGCTTCGAACTTCGGCAGCAACGCCTTGTAGGCCGCAGTGAAACCACCGGAATTCATCACGCGCAGGTCTTCCGCGCGGGCGGTCGTGGCACCCAGTGCGGTGGCCAGCAACAGGCCGGCGCCGATGGCGCTCAGCAAACGTCGGGACGTGCGCGTACGCGCCTTGGAAGTCAGGGCATTCATGAGTTGTCTCGCTCGATGGTGTTTTTCTGAGGGATTGCCTGCGTCAGGACCGACGAGGCAGAGAAAGCAGTGAAGGCATTGAAAGCAGTGAAGGCGGGAAGCAGGCAGATACGCATGCGTCCCGCCTCACGATCAGTTGGCCGTGCGCAGATCGGTGCGCGTCTGGCCTTGGCCGCCCGTGCGGCCGCGATACAGCGCGAGCGTCGCGCAGATCGCACATAGCGCCGCAAAGCTCATCCAGTAGCCGGGCGCAGCCTTGTCGCCGGTGGCGTGAATCAGGTACGTCGACAGGGCCGGCGTGAAGCCGCCGAAGAGTGCCGTTGCGATGCTGTACGCCAGCGAGAAGCCGGCCACGCGCACGTCGGGCGGCATCACTTCGGTCAGCGCCGGGATCATCGCGCCGTTGTACATGCCGTACAGGAACGACAGCCACAGCAGAGCGATCAGCATGCGCGAGAAGCTCGGCGCCTGCACCAGAAACGACAGCACCGGGTAGGCGGTGACCAGCGTGAGGCCCGCGAACAGCAGCAACACCGGGCGGCGGCCAATGCGGTCGGACAGCGTGCCGCCGATCGGCAGCCAGATGAAGTTCGACACACCCACACACAACGTCACCAGCAGCGCATCGGTGCTCGACAGGTGCAGCACGCTCTTGCCGAAGGTCGGCGCGTAGACGGTGATCAGGTAGAACGCGGTGGTCGTGAGCGCCACGAGCAGCGCGCCGCCGATCACCACACCGGCGTTGGCCGCCATCGAGCGGAAGACTTCACCCACCGACGGATGACGCTTGCGTTGCTTGAACTCGTCGCTTTCCTGAAGCGAGCGGCGCAGCGCAAAGATCACCGGCACGATCATGCAACCGACGAAGAACGGCAGACGCCAGCCCCACTCGCCAATCTGCTGCGCCGTGAGCGTCAACGACAGGATGAACCCAAGCGCCGCCGAGACGACGATGGCCACCTGCTGGCTGGCCGACTGCCAGCTCGTATAGAAGCCCTTGCGGCCCGGCGTGGCGATTTCTGCCAGATAGACGGATACGCCGCCGAGCTCAGCCCCGGCCGAGAAGCCTTGCAACAGACGGCCGATCAGCACCAGCACCGGCGCAGCCATGCCAATGGTGGCGTAGCCCGGGACGAACGCGATGAGGATGGTGCCGCTCGCCATGATGCCGAGCGTGGTGACGAGGCCCTTGCGGCGGCCGACGTTGTCGATATACGCGCCCAGAATGATGGCGCCGAGCGGCCGCATCAGGAAGCCCGCGCCGAACACGGCGAAGGTCAGCATGAGCGAGGCGAATTCACTGTCCGTCGGGAAGAAGACGCGCGAAATCTGGGTGGCGTAGAAACCGAACAGGAAAAAGTCGAATTGTTCGAGGAAATTGCCGGCGGTGACGCGCAGTACCGCGCCGGCTTTCGAGGGTCGACGCGAAATCGCGTCTTGGGGGCGCTGTGGCATGCGCTGTCTCCGTGTTGCCTGCGGCCCGGGGGGTCGGTCCGCAAAAATCGTCGCATTGCTGCGCCTCTGCCAAGGGACGTGTCGAGACCGTCATGGGCGCTTTTTTGAAGCCGCCAATGTTGCGCCGTAAGTTCCACCCTTGTGAATTGCAAGTTTTGGAAAGATTGATGCGCATACGCTATCAATCGTAGGATGCTGATGCACCGACCGAGCGGTAACAAGGTAGACTCGCGGCGCCTCGTGTAACACGCGTTTTTGGCGTGTTTTTTGTTCGTTTTGCTGGCTACAACACCGTCGCCAAACACCCCGTCAGAGACACGTTTTTCCTCCCCCCCGAACGTCATGGCGATCAACTTCGATCTGAACGATCTGCAAGCCTTTCGCGCCGTCGCGCAGCTTTCCAGTTTCCGGCGCGCGGCCGAGTCCATCCATCTCTCGCAGCCAGCACTATCGCGCCGTATCGACAAGCTCGAAGACGCGCTGGGGGTGAAGCTCTTCGAGCGCAGCACACGGCGCGTAGCGCTCACGAATGTGGGGCGCGCCTTCGCTCGCGATGCGGAGCGGATTCTGGCCGATCTCGACAACGCGCTGCTGGGCATTCGCGATGTGGCGTCGACGAGCCTCGGGCACGTGACGATTGCCTGCGTGCCGTCGGCGGCCTATTACTTCATGCCGCAGGTGATTTCGCGATATCACAAGGCGTTTCCGCGCATTCGCATTTCGGTGCTGGATGCGAGCGCCAATGAAGTGCTGGCGGCGGTGGTCAACGGCGACGCCGACTTCGGGCTCAACTTCATCGGCTCGCAGGAGCCGAACATCGAGTTCAAGCTCTTGTTGCAGGAGCGCTATGTGGCCGCGTGCCGGCGCGATCATCCGCTGGCGGGAAAAAAGCGCGTGACGTGGCGCGAGCTTTACGAATACGACTACATCACCGTCGGCAAGGTGTCGGGCAACCGGTTGTTGCTCGATCAGGCGCTGACGGGGTTGCCGCAGCGCCCGCCCAGCATCTGCGAGACGCAGCACGTGACGACCATGCTCGGCTTGGTGGAAGCGGGACTCGGGGTGGCGGCGGTGCCCACGATGGCGATGCCGGGCGCGGAGCATCCGTTGTTGACGAGCGTGCCGCTGATCGACCCGGTGGTCACGCGCCGCATGGGCATGATTCGCAGCAAGGGACGCCCGCTCTCGCCGGCGGCGGAGCAGCTGTACCGGTATGTCGCGGAGATGAAGGTGACGTCGCGCCGGAAGGCGGAGCCGGCCCTATAACCAAATGGCGCGAAGATCACGCGCCGATACACTTTGTTACCCGTCTTACGAAAGATGAAACATTGAGGTGCGGGCAGTGCGGCGACGGCTCCTTATACTTGGCTGCGCGATTAACCCGAATCTATACGAGCCTCATGTTCAAGCGAATTCTCCCGATGGTGGTGCTGGCTGCACTGGCCGCAACCACTTCCCTGACGGCCACGGCCGGTGATATGAACAATGCCCTCGGCGGTGCGCTGGGCGGCGTGGCCGGTGCGGCGGTGGGCGGTGCGCTCGGCGGCAGCACGGGCGCCGTCGTGGGTGGCGCGGTCGGCGGTGGCGCCGGTGGTGCGATCACGTCGAACCGTCGCGAACGCACGGGCGCCATTCTGGGCGGTGCATTGGGCGGCGGTGCCGGCACGGCAGCCGGCAATGCGATGGGCGGCCAGTCCGGCGGCCTGATCGGCGCAGCGCTGGGCGGCGGCGCCGGTGCGGCACTCGGCGGCAACATGTCGCGCTCGAACTCCTACGACGACGACTATCGCCACGGCAAGCGCCGCGGCCATCGCAAACACCATCATCATTGATCGATGCGGATGCCGGTGATATCGGCCGGTAGATGACAAAAAGCCCTGCGAGCGGATCGCAGGGCTTTTTTGTTGGTGCGCGCCAACGTCGTACCAGCAATCTCCCCTTACGCCCTGCCCGGCTCCGGGAGATACGGGCCGAGGCCCGTCGGGTAGCTGCCCGGCAGGAGCATCGAGGGGTCGAGACGGTCGACGGTCGTGCGGCCTGTCAGTGCCATCGTCACGTCCATTTCCTTCGCCATCACTTCCAGTGCACGGCGCACGCCGGCTTCGCCCATCGCCCCGAGTCCATACAGGAACGGACGGCCGATCAGGGTGCCCTTCGCGCCCAACGCCACCGCCTTGATGACGTCCTGCCCCGAGCGAATGCCGCCGTCGAGCCAGACCTCCGTGTCGCGCCCCACCGCCGCGACGATGTCGGGCAACGCGCGAATCGTCGACATCGTGCCGTCCAACTGACGCCCGCCATGATTGCTCACGACGATGGCGTCCGCACCAGTGTCGCGTGCCGCACGCGCATCTTCGGGATCGAGCACGCCCTTCAAGATCAACTTGCCGCCCCAGCGCTTCTTGATCCACTCGACGTCGTCCCACGACAAACACGGGTCGAACTGCGCCGCCGACCATGCCGCCAGCGAGCCGATGTCGTCAACACCCTTCGCATGGCCGACGATGTTGCCGAACGTCCGGCGCTTGGTCCCCAACATGCCCATGCACCAACGCGGCTTGGTCATCATGTTCATGATGTTCGGCAACGTGAGCTTGGGCGGCGCCGACAGCCCGTTCTTGATGTCGCGATGGCGCTGCCCGCTGATCTGCAAATCCATCGTCACCATCAGCGCGGAACACCCCGCCGCCTTCGCGCGGTCGATCAGGCGCTCGATGAAGTCGCGATCGCGCATCACGTACAACTGAAACCAGAACGGCGCCTTGGTATGCGCCGCAACATCTTCGATCGAACAGATCGACACCGTCGAGAGCGTGAACGGCACCCCGAACGCCTCGGCGGCACGCGCTGCCAGAATCTCGCCGTCGGCATGCTGCATGCCCGTCATGCCGGTCGGGGCCAGCGCCACGGGCATGGCCACGTCGGTGCCCAGCATCGTCGTGCGCGTGCTGCGGTGCTCGATGTTGACCGCCACCCGCTGGCGAAAACCGATTGCGCTGAAGTCTTCCGCGTTGGCGCGGTAGGTCGACTCGGTCCACGAACCCGAATCGACATACTCGTAGAACATGCGCGGTACGCGCCGCTGCGCGAGAACCCGCAAGTCCTCGATGGTGGTGATCACTGCCATGCTGCGTCTCTTTGGTTTTTGATAGTGCCGATTCAAAGACCGGCATCGGTTGTCGGTAATTCGACTCAATTCAAATCAACTCGCGATGATATTCGACGAGTGATACAACGAGCCTCTTCCGCTTGAAAAACCTGTATCACCGATTGATAATCGACTGAGAATCACCTGAGAAGCGACTGAAAATCGATTATTGCGAGAATTACAGGTAGTTAATATCTTCTATTGTTTTATTTCTGCTTGACGAGATCGACAAGCGACTGCGTGTGCTTGATTGTCTTGAGCACGATGTTCGATTGAATCGACATGACAGCCGGCGCTCGGTATAGCTCATTGACGATGAAGTCGGAGTAATGCGCGAGGTTGCGGGCTCTTACCGTCAAGATGTAATTGGCTGATCCGGTGACAATTCGTGCAGTCACGACTTCAGGCCAGTTCTGCACGCACGCCAGAAACTTTTCATGCCATTGATCGACGTCCGGACGCAATGTGATTTGCACTAGCGCTTCGAACTCCAGACCGATATGCTGTGCGTCCACGATACAGCGGTATCCGGAAATCACACCCCGGTCTTCAAGTAATTTGACCCGGCGCAGGCAGGCTGAAGGCGATAAACCGACAGCATCGGCCAGCTCCTGGTTCGAGATACGGCCATTGAGTTCCAGATGGCGCAGGATGCGCAGATCGGCAAGGTCAAGGTTCATTGGCAGAATCCATCAAGTTTTCCGGGATTTTGGCAGATCCTTCGACGTCCCGCCAGTTGCTCGGCATAAATAGCAAGCAAATTCAAATTTTGCATTGATATGATAGCCCTCGGCTTTCAGCCGGGAGGCTGCATTGTTTGCGCCGGACATCGGGGGATTGCTCGCGTTGCGCAACCACCCAAGGCACCAAAAGTGCAGTTCCGGTTGTCGCCGTTGTCGTGCCAAAAAGAGTCCGCCGTCTCCTATATCGGAAGGAGAAGCGGGCCAGTTTCGACAATTAGCTGATGTCTACAAGACTAAAAAGGAGACCCATGAAGTCTGCAATTCCGGCCAGCCTGGCCATTGTGACGGCCGCCTGCGGCCTGGCTTTCAGCACTACCGCCGCCGCCCAAAGCTCGGTCACCCTCTACGGGATCGTCGACCAGAGCGTTCGCTACCAGACCAACGCCAATGCCAATAACGATGCCCTCTGGCAAGTGACCAACGGCGCCGTGACCAACAGCCGTTTCGGCTTCAAAGGCACGGAAGACCTCGGTGGCGGCCTCAAGGCGATCTTCCAGTTGGAATCGGGTATCAACCCGCAGAACGGCACGCTCGCCAACGGCCCGCGCCTGTTCGATCGTTATGCCTTCGTCGGCCTGCAAAACCAGTACGGCACCATCAAGATCGGCCGTCAGGCCACCGAGGCGTTCAACGTCTATGGTGACTTCGACCCGCTCACGATCGGCAACTACGCCAACAACTCGTGGATGTACAACATCACGCGCGGCCGCGTCGACAATGCCGTCAGCTACGCCGGTACGTTCGGGGGTCTGTCGGTCGGTGCGACCTACGGCTTCGGCAACACAGCCGGCACGATGGCCGCCAGCAATTACTGGGGTGCGCGTGCCGCCTACGCGATGGGCCCATTCCAGCTCGCCGGCGTGTATCAGCAAGCCCGCGACGCAAGCAAGCGCGTGCAGCAGATGTGGGGCTTGGGCGGTATCTACAGCGTCTCGATTGCCAAGGTGTTCGTCGGCTACATGGGTGGTCGCGACCGCAGCGGCTGGCTCGACGGTACGCTCAACGATCCGTCGCAAACCGTCGCCACGGGCAACCTGAACGACAACCCGCGCAAGGACATGACGTTCTATCTCGGCACGACCATTCAGGCCATGCCGAACCTCGCGATCACGGGCGCCGCCTACTTCGACGACATCAAGAACATCAACGCGCAGGCAGGCGATGCCGGTTCGGGCCGTCGTTACACGTACGTGCTGCTCGCCGAGTACGCGCTGTCCAAACGCACGCAGGTCTACGGCACGGTCGATTACAACAAGGTCAGCGGCGCCGCACGCGTCGAACTGCCGGGTAACTCGACGCAAGTGGGCGTGGGCACAGGTATTCGCCACATCTTCTGATGTCGCCTTACCTGCACCAGCCGTACCAGCCGCGCTGGTCTTAGTTCCATCGTTTGCAGTGGTTTGACCCGCCCCGGCTTCGGCCGGGGCGGTGGGGTCCGGTCGCGCCGTTTTTGAGTTGCGTTCGTCAGTCAGGCGCGAACGGGCAATAACAAGCAATGCGGTTTTCATGCGGGTGCCGCCCTGATGCCGACGGCGCCCCAAGAGGTGTGCCATGTCGCGTTCTCCCCTGCCCCCGTCTCCCCGTAACTTCTCTCACATCACGCGCCGCGAACAAGGTTTGCGACGCTCGCTCACCGCCAGCCAGATGGCCATGATCGCCATCGGTGGCGCCATCGGCACCGGGCTCTTCCTCGGCAGCGGCTTCGCCATCGGCTTTGCGGGCCCAAGCGTGCTGCTCTCCTACGGTATTGGCGCGCTCATCGCGCTGATGCTCATGGGCTGCCTGGCCGAGATGACCGTCGCGCATCCGACGTCCGGCTCGTTCGGCGCGTATGCCGAGCACTACATCGGGCCGTGGGCCGGATTTCTCGTTCGCTACGCGTACTGGTCGTGCATCGTGCTCGCCGTCGGCACAGAAGTGAGCGCCATCGCCGTGTACATGAAGTACTGGTTCCCGCAGGTGCCGGGCTGGTACTGGGTGGCCGGTTTTTCCGCCGCGCTGGTGCTCGTGAACGCCATGTCGGTGAACCTGTTCGGCGCGATCGAATACGGCTTCTCGCTCATCAAGATTGCGGCCATCGTCGCGTTCATCATGATCGGGGCTTACGTGGTGTTTATCGCGCCGGGCTCGGTGGTGAACGCCGATCACTCGCCGGCCGGCTTCGCGAACTACACAGCACACGGCGGTTTCTTTCCGAAAGGCCTGTGGGGCATGTGGGTCGCGGTGATCATCTCGATCTTCAGCTATCTGTCCATCGAGATGATTGCGGTGGCGGCAGGTGAAGCCGAAAACCCGGAGCGGGCGGTCACGCGCGCGTTCCGCTCGACGGTCGTGCGTCTCGTGCTGTTTTATCTGCTCACGCTGGCGCTCATGCTCGCCATCGTGCCGTGGACGGCCGCCGGTCACGACGAAAGCCCGTTCGTGAAAGTGATGCAGGCCATCAACATTCCGGGCGCGGCAGGGGTCATCAACTTCGTGGTGCTGATTGCCGCGCTCTCGTCGATGAACAGCCAGCTCTACATCACCACGCGCATGATGTTCTCGCTCTCGCGTGCCGGCTATGCGCCCGCGCGCTTCGGCGAAGTGAACAAGCGCGGTGTGCCGCTCGCCGCACTGATGCTGTCGACGGTGGGTATCGCGCTCGCCACGCTGGTGAACTTCCTTTACCCCGAGTCGTCGTTCACGTTCATGATGGCGATCTCGATGTTCGGCGCCATGCTCACGTGGATGATGATCTTCGTCACGCATTTCTTCTTCCGCCGGGCATGGCAGCGCGGCGATCACCCACGTCTCGCGTTTCGGATGTGGGGCTTTCCGTGGCTCACGCTGCTGGGTGCGGCGCTCATGGCCGCCGTCATGGTGACCACGCTCTTTACCGGCGTGTTTCGCATGACACTGCTCTTCGGCGTGCCGTTCGTGGCCGTGGTGCTGCTGGTGTATTTCCTCTGGTATCGCAAGCGCGATGGCGAGGCGCAGGCGCAAGCCGCCACGCAGCCGTGATCGCCTGAAGGCTCGGCAAAACGCGCAACATGCAGCGTTGAAATGCAGCGGGGGCGCCACTTGGCGCCCCCGTGATGTTTCAGCGTGCGATTTTTGTACCGGGCGGCTTGAGGTTACGCATCCGCCTTGTTATCGCGGCGCTTTACCAGCAATTCCAGCATGTCGCGCGTCTGCCCGACAATCACGGCGCGAATCCGTCGATTACGCTCGGGATCGTCCCCAGTCCAGCCCATCGAGCAATTGACCGAGCGGCCCATCACCCGGAACGCCATCCCCGTGGTGCTGATGCACACGGCACGCATCAACGTGAGTTCGTCGTCCGTCGACGTGCCGCAAAGGCGCGCCACAATCCCGCCGGTCACCGCCGCGATCCGTCGCGACAGGCGCTCGTGAAACACCTTGAAGCCGGCGTCCGGGCCAAGCCCCGCCTGTTCGCGCGCCATGAACATGTGCCAGCCGTCGATCTGCGGCACGTCTTCGAGAAAACCTGCCTTGCGGTCCTGCAACGCGCAGAACGCGTCGATCAGGCGAGCATCGCCCGCGGCCGGATCGGCAATCACCGCCTCGGCCGCGATGACAGCCTCGCCCAGTTGCGTCCACACCACGTCGACGATGTACTCGACGCACGCCGTGTACACCCCTTCCTTGTTATCGAAGTAGTACTGCAACGCCGGGGCGTTCACGCCGGCCTCGTTGGCGATGTCGCGCGTCGACGCGCCCGCAAAACCGTGCTCGCCGAAACATTTGATCGCCGCCAGGATGATGCGCGCGCGCGTTTCCTCGCCACGCTGGTACCCCGTGTCGACCGCGTGTCGCGGGCGGGCTGCCGCGCGTGGTGCGCGTTGTGTCTGCGGTGGTGTCAGTGCCATGAATCTCCTTGCTTCCCAAAACTTTCGTCAAAAATATAACACTTGACATAAATCGATCAACTGGAATAATTCTGCCAATTGGAATAATTTAGGAGTTTTCCGATGTCTACCGCAGCGCAGGCCCGACTCGAAACGTCGGCACAGTCGATCGATACGGCCACGCGTCAGCCCGAAGAGGCCAAGACAGCGCCCGGCACCGCCGCCCCGTCCGCCGCGCCGGACGGCGCGAATCGCCCCGCCCAGAAAGCCCCCGGCAACCCCCGTCGTAAAAAGCTCGCCATCGGGGCAGGTGTGCTGGCGTTGATCGCCGCCCTCGGCTGGGGCACCCAATGGTGGTTTGTCGGACGTTTTATCGAATCGACCGACGACGCCTATCTGCAAGCCGACAGCATGACCGTCGCCCCGAAAGTCGGCGGCTACGTGACCGAAGTGTTGGTTCGCGACAACGAGACCGTCGCGCTCGGCCAGCCGCTGGTCAAGCTCGACGGCCGTCAGTATCAGGCCGCTTACGACGAAGCGCAGGCGACGGTCGCGGCCCGCGAGGCCGATGTCGCCCGTGCACAGGCCGAACTGGGCCAGCATGCCGCCAACATTGCGCAAACGCGCGCCGAGTTGGAAAGCGCCCGGGCCAACGCCGCGTACTCGGCCGGACAGGTCAAGCGCTACGCGCCGCTTGTCGCCACCGGCGCAGAAACGGATGAACGGCTCGCCGAGTTGCGCAACGCCAGCACGCGCGCCGACGCGACGCTCAAGAGCAACGAGGCCAGCGTGGACGCGAGCGTTCGCCAGACCGATACCCTCAACGCTGCGCTCGCGCAGGCCAAAGCGCAGTTGTCGGTGGCGCAGGCCAGCGCGCGCAAGGCCGAGCTCGATCTCGCCGATACAGTGGTCAAGAGCACGCTGGCCGGCCGCGTGGGAGATCGCGCAGTGCGCGTTGGCCAGTTTGCCCAGCCGGGCACGCGTTTGCTCACCGTGGTGCCGGTACAGAACGTCTATCTGACGGCGAACTTCAAGGAAACGCAGGTCGGCCACATGCGCCCGGGCCAGCCAGTGACGGTGCATGTCGATGCGCTGCCCGGTGAGCCGATTCATGGGGTGGTGGATTCGCTCTCGCCGGGCACGGGCGCGCAGTTCGCGCTGCTGCCGGCGCAGAACGCGACCGGCAACTTCACGAAGATCGTGCAGCGCGTGCCGGTGCGCATCCGACTGGAAGTGCCCGAGTCGCTGCGCACGGTCTTGCTGCCGGGCCTGTCGGTGACGGCGGACGTGGACACGCATGGACGCAAGCAAAGCGCCGCCGCCCCCGCCCCGGCACCCGCGAAGGCCGCGCAGGCGGCGTTACCAACGCCGCCGGGTCAGTCGATCGCACCGTTGGCGCTGAGCGCACCGCTGAACATCACCGTAGGCCCCGCGACCAACGTCAATGCGCACGCGACGCCGGGGAGCAACAGCACCGGAGTGCAACGTGGCTGAAGCACACACGCTCCCCGCTCCGGCAGGTTCGCCGGGCGCGTCGGGCACACTTTCACGCGATGAGGCGCGCAGCGCTGTCGCCGCAGGCACCGGTGGTGGTGGTAGTGGTGGCGGCAGCAGTGGCGGTGCGGCGGCCGCCACGCCTCGCAACGCCTCGGCGTCTGACTGGATCGCCGTCGCGGCCGGGGCGATGGGCGCCCTGCTCGCCACGCTCGACATCTCGATCACCAACTCGGCGCTGCCGCAGATTCAAGGCCAGATCGGCGCCTCGGGCACTGAGGGCACTTGGATCTCGACCGGCTATCTGATGTCGGAAATCGTCATGATTCCGCTCGCGGCGTGGCTCACGCGCGTGCTGGGTCTGCGCCGCTTTCTGACGCTCAACGCGGTGTTCTTCACCATCTTCTCGATGATGTGCGGCATCTCCAGCAGCCTGCCGGAGATGGTGATCGGGCGTATCGGTCAGGGCTTCGCCGGTGGCGCGATGATTCCGACCGCACAGATGATCATTCGCACTCGCTTGCCACGTCATCAGATGGCCGTGGGAATGGCGATGTTCGGTCTCATTGTGCTGCTCGGGCCGTTGCTCGGCCCCGTGGTCGGCGGCTGGCTCACAGAGAACGCGAACTGGCGCTGGTGCTTCTTCCTGAATCTGCCGATCTCGGTGGCCATCGTCTCGCTGCTCATGCTCGGCCTCAAGCGCGAGCCGACCAATCTGCACGCGTTCGTCAAAGCCGACTGGCTGGGCATCGTCGGCCTGACCATCGGCTTGAGTTCGCTCACAGTGGTGCTCGAAGAAGGGCAGCGCGAGCGGTGGTTCGACTCGCACATGATCATCTGGCTGTCGATCCTCTCGGCGGTGGGTATCGGCATGATGCTCGTGGCGCAGTTCACGGCGGAGAAACCCATCGTCAAGCTCTCGCTGCTGCGTAACAAGAACTACGCGAGCGTGATCTACATCGTGTTCACGGTGGGTGCGGGGCTTTACGGCGTGTCGTATCTGCTGCCGCAGTTTCTCGCGACGATTGCGGGTTACAACGCGCAACAGTCGGGCAACATCATGCTGCTCTCGGGTCTGCCCGCGTTTCTGATGATGCCGTTCTTGCCACGGCTCATCAGCCGCGTGGATATCCGGTTTCTTGTGATTGTCGGGCTGCTGTGTTTTTTCGCCAGTTGCATGCTCGATATCGACCTCACGGCGCAGAGCGTGGGGCATGACTTCACGGTGTCGCAGTTGCTGCGCGGCGTGGGGCAGATGCTCGCGATGATGCCGCTCAATCAGGCCTCGATGGCGGCCGTGGAGGCGCAGGACGCGGGTGACGCGGCCGGGCTCTACAACATGGCGCGCAATCTCGGCGGCTCGGTTGGCTTGGCCCTGCTCGGCACGCTGATCGACCGTCGCACCGACTATCACGACGCGATGCTGCGCGAGACGATTACCGCCAACAGTTCGCTCGGACAGGAACATCTGGCGGCGAACGCGGCCGGCTTCTTTGCGCAGACCGGCGATCTGGCCCACGCGCAGTTACAGGCCACGGCGCAACTCGCCGCCCAGATTGCGCAGCAAGCCAGTGTGATTACGTTTTCCGAGACCTTCTATGCGCTGGGCATTGCGCTGCTGCTATGCGTGCCGCTTGCCCTGCTGCTCAAGCAACCCGCGGGTTTTAGCTCCGGCGGGCACTGATCATGACTCTTTATTTGCGAACCTTGGCCGTTGCTTCGGCGCTTCTCGTTGCGGGCTGCACGGTCGGCCCCGATTACCACGGCGCGCCCGATGTCGCCGGCGACGCCATGCGCACGGGCGCCTATCCGCATGCGGGTAACGGCGTCGAAGCGCATACGCCCGGCGTGGCACGTTGGTGGACGGCGCTCGACGATGCGCAACTCACCGCCCTCATCGACGATGCCATCGCGCACAGCCCGGACATTCGTGCGGCACAGGCGAAAGTGCGCCAGTCGCGCGCCAGCCTGCGCAGTCACGAGGCCGATCTGCTGCCGAAAGGCACGGTGGATGTGACGATGCTGCGCACGCGTTCTCCCGATTTGAGCCTGCTCGGAGGGAATGGGGGCAGCGGCTCAAGCGGGCGTGGTCCGCTCGATCTGTATATCGCGGGCTTCGATGCCAGTTGGGAAGTCGATCTGTTCGGCGGCACGCGCCGGGCCGTGGAAGCGGCGAGCGCCGACGCCGATGCGGCGTCGGAGGATCTCGCCGATGCGCATGTGCAGTTGGCCGCCGAGGTCGCGCAGACCTATGTCGCGTTGCGCGATCAGCAGGCACGTCTGGCACTGGTGCGCGACTCTGCGCAGCTTGAGGGCGAGATGCTGGACCTCACGCGTCAGCGGCGTGCCGGTGGTGTGGCATCGGAGCTTGATGTGGAACGTCTGGTGACGCAGGTGGAGCAGACGCAATCGCGGGTGTTGCCACTGGAGGCGGACGTCATCGAATCACTCGATCAGTTGGCGCTGCTGACAGGCCGTGCGCCGGGCGCGCTCGACGCGGAATTCAAGGCACCCAAGGCGTTGCCGACAGTGCCTGCGAAGGTGGCGATCGGCGACCCGACGGCCCTGTTGCAGGCGCGTCCGGATATTCGTGCGGCAGAGCGGCGTCTGGCATCGCAGAACGCGCAGATCGGCGTGCAGACCGCGAACTGGTTCCCGAAGCTTTCGATCATGGGTGAGCTCGGCTATTCGGCACTCGACCCCGGTCATCTCGTGCGCAAGGAGAACTTCAGCTGGATGGCGCTGCCGCGTCTGCAATGGAACGTGCTCGACTTCGGTCGCGTGCAGGCCGGTGTCGACGGCGCGAAGGCCGGGCGCGATCAGGCGCAGGCGAAGTACGAAAGTGCCGTGTTGACGGCGCTGCGCGACGCCGACGTGGCGCTCGCCCGCTACGGACACCAGCGCGAGAACGTCTACCGGCTGCGCAGTGTGGAGGCGTCGGCCACCCGCGCCGCAACGCTCACGCGTCAACGCTATCGCGCCGGTACAGCAAGCACGCTCGACTGGCTCGATGCCGAACGCACACGCTTCTCCGCCGAGCAGGACCGCATCGCCGGCGACGCGCAATTGCTCAAGTCGTTCGTGACGCTGCAAAAGGCGTTGGGGTTGGGGTGGCAGGTGGGGTAAGGCGACGATGGCGTATCGTATGGCCGATGTTCAATAAATATTTTTGTTCACATTTTTTGAACAAATATAAAAATTGAACATCGGCAGGAATAATGCTAGATTGCTCAGAATTTCCATTTGTCCCGCGCGGGACACAGCGAAATGATGAGCAATCTACAGACTCACCCCGGCGATGAATCCAACCTGGATTTCATTCGCACCGCTGTCGATGCGTTGGGCGATTCACTCAGGATCGACGTCGCGATCGCTGGGACGCGTCCGGCGGCGGCACAAGCCGGCGCCTCAATGGAAGTCGCGCTGCAAATCGGCGAGCGTCATGTTCACTATCTCGCCGTGCTTAGACCGGAGACGCTGAACACAAACACGCTCACCACTGCCCTCGCAGGACTTTCGTCGACCGATACCGACCGACCAACGCTACTGGTCACGTCACATCTGACGCGCGGGATGGCCGAGACATGCATCGCGCGGCAGGCCCAGTTCATCGACCTTGCGGGAAACGCGTTTCTCCATGCCGACGGCCTACACATCCAGATCGTGGGGCGCCGACTTCCGGAGCGCGCAAATAACACTTGGCAAGCACAACGTCCTCTGACTAAAGCCACGTCGACGGCCGCACTACACGTCATGTTTGCTGTGATGCGTGACGCTGAACTCCTCAATAAGTCGTATCGGGATATCGCGCATGCCGCAGGCGTCTCGGTCGGCTCCGTTGCGGGAACCTTCGATAGCTGGCGCGCAAGACACCTTCTCAGTGACGACAGTTCAAAAGCCGGCCGACACCTGCTCTCGACGTCAACACTGCTGGACGAATGGGTGATCGGTTATGAGCAACGCATTTATCCGAAACTCCCGTCACAACGATTCACGCTCGCCTCGCAAGATTGGTGGGTGGACTACGACGTCGAGGGCTTGGCCCAATGGGGTGGCGAAGTCGCTGTCAACAAAGTGTTTGGCGAGTTGCGTCCGGCTGCACAGACGCTATATGTCAAACCAGATGCACGACACGACTTGCTGAAAAACTTGGCGATGGATCATCGATTACGGGCCGACCCCATGGGCTCCCTCGAGGTCGTCGATGCCTTTTGGGAATTTGACGATAACTACGCCAGAACGCGAACCTATCGAAACATTGCACCTGCGCCACTAGTCTATGCAGACTTGATGAGAACGAGGGAGCCACGCAATCGCGAAGCGGCACGAGCGCTTCGCAACGCGATGGAGACAAGCAATGGTTTCGATTGGGCTTAGGCACGCTCTGCCTGCCAACCAGCACGCGATGCTCAGCCGTGTCGCGCGCGAAGCCGCAAGACTTGGCATCGAGTGGTTTGTCGCTGGCGCCACCGCGCGCGATATTCTGCTCCACTATCAGTTCGGCTTTCGCATTCAGCGGGCCAGTTTCGATGTCGATATCGCCATGCTCCTGCCCGACTGGGAAATGTTCAGTCGCATGAGTGCCGCGCTTGTCGCGACCGGCGAGTTCCATGCAACGCCGCAGCGCCCCGAGCGCTTGCGGTTCGTCGCTAAAGGACTCGCGCCGCTGCCCGTGGATCTGCTGCCCTTCGGCAATATCGCGGATGCAGACCATCGAATTGCTTGGCCACCCGATTGGGCGATCATGATGCGTGTCGCGGGATACGCCGAAGCTCACAGCACCTCACTGAGCGTGGCGCTCGAGGAGGGTGTTTCCATGCGTGTCGCGTCTATTCCAGGACTCACGTCCATGAAACTGGTCGCATGGCGAGAACGCGGTCACGAGAATGGCAAAGACGCAATAGATCTCCGGCAATTATTGGAGACCTATGCTGAGGCGGGCAATCTGGACCGCCTTTACGGCGAAGAGATGATGACCTTGATGGCCTGCGATTACGATCAAACGCTCGCAGGCGCTTGCCTTCTCGGCAAAGACATTCGGACGATTCTGGGTATGCGGGTCCGTGACGAGATAGAAACCTGGTTGGCCGACGGGAAACTTCGTGACCGCTTGATCATCGCCATGGTGTCACCTGCCACCGAGGTCAACCACGCTTACTCACACTGCGAGCGCCTCGTCGATCAACTCGCCAAGGGATTGAATGACCGACTCTGAACCGGCGCACCAATGAAAAACGCTCCAGAAGCTTTCGCCTCTGGAGCGTTTTTTCTACTACGTGGTGCGGCTGGCAGGATTCGAACCCACGACCCCTTGGTTCGTAGCCAAGTACTCTATCCAACTGAGCTACAGCCGCACAAACTGCACGCGAGGTACCGATCAGACGATTTGACGCTGTCGATACGCTTTCTCATCAACGCATGCCCTGTCTAAAAACTAGGTGCGCCAACGGGAAAGACTCTCCCGAAAAACTAAGGGTCTCCGTGAGGAGACCCTCGAATCAGATGGCGCGGCTGGCAGGATTCGAACCCACGACCCCTTGGTTCGTAGCCAAGTACTCTATCCAACTGAGCTACAGCCGCGCTGTGAGAACAGAATTATGTAAGAAACCAACTCACCGCGCAAGTGTTTTTTGCAATTCTTTTGTCATATCCCTGATTTCCCCGCCTCACCGCGCATTCCATGCGGGATTAGCGCGGAATCGCCCACCGTGGCAAGTGTTTGCCGCTAGAACAATTACTCCACGCAAACCCGCGCCAAATCATGGGATTCCCTCTGCTACGCGCGCAAACGACACGGTATCCTACGGCTTTTTGCGACGCATGATTTCTGCGCTCAAGGCGCCGCCTGCACCGAGCACAGTTCCCCAAGGGAACATCGGGCAGCGCACCATTTCGCGCGTCGACATTCAAAACAGGCACGGCGCCACGGGGAACCCCCTTCCCCCGGAAGCGACGATGCGATAAAAACCATATTCAAGGAGGCGCTCATGGAAAAAGTCTGGCTCAAGAGCTATCCGCCCGGCGTGCCGGCCGAGATCGACGTCAACGCGTATCGTTCGCTGAACGACCTGTTTCTTCAAAGCTGCCAGAAATTCGCAAATCGCCCGTCCTTCTCCAACCTCGGCGTGACGATGACGTTCGCCGACCTCGAGAAAAAATCGCGCGACTTCGCCGCCTATCTGCAAAGTCTGCCCGGTCTCGAGCGAGGCTCGCGGGTCGCGATCATGTCGCCCAACCTGCTGCAATACCCGGTCGCCGTCTTCGGCATCCTGCGCGCCGGCATGGTCGTCGTGAACGTCAACCCGCTCTACACCGCCGGTGAGCTCGAACACCAACTCAAGGACGCCGGCTGCGCCGCCATCGTCGTCATCGAGAACTTCGCCGCCACGCTGCAAAAGGCCCTGCCCGACACGCCCGTCAAGCACATCATCACGACGGCCATCGGCGACCTCGTGCCCGCCCCGAAGCGCTGGATCGTGAACTACGTGGTGCGCCATGTGAAGAAGATGGTGCCCGACTGGAATATTCCGCACGCCGTGTCGTTTCGCGATGCACTCGCGCAAGGCGCGCGCGCCAAGCTGAACGACGTGAAACTCGGTCACGACGACATCGCCTTCCTGCAATACACAGGCGGCACCACCGGCGTGGCCAAGGGCGCGATGCTCACGCACCGCAACATGATCGCCAATATGTTGCAGGCACGCGCCTGGATCGGCTCCGGTCTCGAAGAGGGCAAAGAGATCATCGTCACGGCGCTGCCGCTGTATCACATCTTCTGCCTGACCGCGAACTGCCTCGTGTTCCTGCAACTAGGCGCGCTCAACCTGCTCATCACCAACCCGCGCGACATGCCGGGCTTCGTGAAGGAATTGAGCAAGTGGAAGTTCACGTTCATGACCGGCGTGAACACGCTCTTCAACGGCCTGCTCAATACCCCGGGGTTCGACAAGCTCGACTTCAGCGCCCTCAAGTGCGCCCTCGGTGGCGGTGCCGCCGTGCAACGCGCTGTGGCCGAGCGCTGGCGCCAAGTGACCGGGCATCCGCTCATCGAAGCGTACGGCTTGACCGAAACATCGCCGGCCGTGTGTATCAACCCGCTCGGCAGCGAGTTCAACGGCTCGATCGGGCTGCCGATTTCGTCGACCGAGGTCAGCATCCGCAACGACGCCAACGAAGCCCTCGGCTTTGGTCAGGAAGGCGAGATCTGCGTGCGCGGCCCGCAAGTCATGAAGGGCTACTGGCACCGGGACGACGAAACGGCAAAGACCATCACGCCCGATGGCTGGCTGCGCACCGGCGACATCGGCACGATGGACGAGCAAGGCTACGTTCGTATTACCGATCGTAAGAAGGACATGATTATCGTGTCGGGCTTCAACGTCTATCCGAACGAAGTGGAAGGCGTGCTCGCGATGTGCCCGGGCGTGCTCGAATCGGCCGTCGTCGGGGTGCCGAGCGAGCGTACGGGCGAAGCGGTCAAGGCGGTCATCGTCAAAAAGTCGGCCGACCTGACCGAGCAGATCGTGATCGACTTCTGCCGCCAGCACCTCACGAACTACAAGGTGCCGCACGTGATCGAGTTCCGCAAAGAACTGCCGAAAACGCCCGTGGGCAAGGTGCTGCGCCGCGAACTTCGCTGATCGGTATGTCAATGAAAAACGACCGGGGTCTGTTCAGTCCCCGGCCGTTTTTCATTCCACGCTCGGTCGCGCCGTCACATCGACCTCACGTCCATTGGTAACTTTTGGTTACAGACGTGGCGCGCGTGACTTGGTAAAACAAAGACACGTCAGGTGCGTGCTCTCGGGGCACGCATCGTCATCTGCTTCAGAACGTGCGCGGCAGCCGCCATGCCGAATGTCGCTGTGACACACATGCTTGAGCCGAAACCCGCGCAATTGAGCCCCTGAGGCCCATCAGCAGCATCGGGGGTTTCGCCCGGGGCGCAAACCGCTTCGGGGTACTGCAAAGGCTCGTCGGAGTACACGGCCGGCACGTTGAACTTGGCTTTAGGACCACGGACAAAACCATGTTGCTTGCGTAATTGCGCACGCACTTTCGCCAGCAACGGATCTTGAATCGTGCGAGCAAGATCGTCGATACGAATGCGTGTCGGATCGATCTGACCGCCGGCCCCGCCGACGGTGATAAGACGCTGCTTATGCGCCACGCACCACGCGATAAGCGCCGTCTTCACCCGCACGCTGTCGATGGCATCGATGATCCAGTCGAAGCCACCGCCAAGCATCGTGTCGAGGTTCTCCAGTTCCACGAAGTCCTCGATAAGCGTAACTTGACAGGCAGGATTGATGGCCAGAATACGTTCGGCCATCGCGGCAACTTTCGGCTTGCCGTAGTTGCCGTCAAGCGCGTGCACCTGACGATTGGTATTGCTTTCGGCGACGTTATCGAGATCGATGAGGGTGAGCCGGCCCACGGCGCTGCGCGCCAGTGCTTCCGCCACCCACGAGCCAACGCCGCCGATGCCGATGACCGCGACGTGCGCTTCACGCAGGCGCGCGAGACCGTCGTCACCGTATAAACGCGCGATACCGCCAAAACGGCGGTTCGCGTCAAAATCCTCCTCCGATGGCGTGGCAGACACCGGAGCAACAATAATCGACGGGGTACTGTTCATGATGCGATGGATAACGTCCTTGAAATGGCTGGCGATCACTCTGGTCGCCATCGTGCTGGCATTCGCGGCGTTCATCACGTGGTTTGACTGGAACTACGCCCGGCCCTGGATCAATCGGGAAGTGAGCACCGCGACCGGCCGGCCGTTCGAGATTCGCGGCGACCTGTCACTGCACTGGCTCGCCCCGAACGCACAGACCCCGGGACTGGGGCGCTGGCTGCCGCGGCCTCGCCTGATCGCGAATGATATCGTGTTAGGCAATGTTGCGTGGAGCGAGACGCCGAACATGATCTCGCTCGGCCGCCTCACGTTCTCGCTCGAATGGCTGCCATTGCTCGACAAACGCATCGTCCTGCCCGAAGTCACGCTCTCCGCGCCCAAGATACTTGTCGAAGAACGGGCCGACGGCCAGAACAACTGGACCTTCACCAAGAGCAACGGCGAGCCCTCGCCGTGGAAGTTTCGCATCGGCCGCCTGATTCTCGAAGACGGCGTGATTCGCGCCAATATCGTGCCGCAACAGCTCGACCTGACCGCCAATGTCGCCACCATCGACGGGCAAGCCCCGTATGGCATCGGCGTGACACTCAAAGGCACGTTCCGCAAGGCCGCCGTGACCGGTAAAGCCCGCGGGGGCGACGTGCTCTCGCTGGAGGACTCGGGAGACCCCTACCCGCTCGACGCCAGCGTGCGTATCGGGCGCACACAAATTGCGGCGCGCGGCACGTTCACCAACCCGGCCACGCTCTCCGCGCTCGACATGCACCTGCGTCTGGCCGGCCCGACGATGGCCGACCTCTATCCGATTACCGGCGTGCTGCTGCCGGAAACCCCTGCCTACGAAACCAACGGCCATCTGCTGCATACGGCCGGCGTGTGGCGTTATGAGCGCTTTCAGGGCAAGGTCGGCCAGAGCGATCTGTCGGGCACGCTGGTGTTCCGCCAACGCGAGCCGCGCAACATTCTGCAAGGCGCCGTGGTCTCGAATCAGCTGCGGCTGGTCGATCTGGGCCCGGTCGTCGGGGGCCAGAACCCGTCGGGCGGCAGCGATCTTTCCGGCAAGCCGAAAGCGCCGCCGTCGGACAAGGTATTGCCCGTCGATCCGTTCAAGACGGACCGCTGGCGTGCCATCGACGCCGATGTGCAGTTCACTGGCCGCAAGATCATCAAGGACAAGAGTCTGCCGATCGACAACCTCGTCACCCACGTGGTGCTCGACGACGGCGTGCTCTCGCTCAAGCCGCTGGAGTTCGGTGTGGCGGGCGGGCGCATCACGTCCAATCTGGTGCTCAACGGGCAAGCCGAACCGATGAAGGTCGACTCGCAGGTCTCGTTGCGACATCTGAAGATGAAGGAACTGCTGCCCGAGGTGGACCTGATGAAGACCAGCGTCGGTGAAGTCAATGGCGACGCCGCACTGACCGCCACCGGCAACTCCATTGCTGCGCTGGCCGGCTCGTCGAACGGCGAGATCAAGACGCTGATCGATCGCGGCTCGGTCAGCAAACTGCTGTTGCAGTATCTCGGGATGAACGTGGGCAACATCGTGCTCACCAAGCTCTTTGGCGACAAGCAGATCGAGATGCGCTGTGCGGCGGCCGATTTTGCGGTGCGCGACGGCATCATGGATGCCCGCACCTTCGTGATCGATACCGACGACACGAGTATCGGCGTGACGGGGCAGGTCGATCTCAAGCGCGAACGCTTCAACCTGACGATCCGCCCCGAGCCGAAACACTTCGGTCTCCTGTCGTTGCGCTCGCCTCTGTACGTGCACGGCACGTTCAAGCACCCAGATGTGGGCGTGAACGTGCCGACGCTGGTCGCCCGGGCGGGCGGCGCCATCGCGCTCGGGGTGCTCGCCCCGTACACGGCGCTCGTGCCGCTGCTCGAACTCGGCCCGGGCAAGGACAGCCCGTGCGGCGAGCTGCTCGCCAACCTGCAACGCCCGGCGAGCCGCAACCCCGGGGCGGCCAAGGCGGTGCCCGGTGCGAACGGCAAAGCGGCGACGCCCTCGCGCGGCGCACCGGTGCCCAGCACGGCGCCCACTTTCGGGGCGGGCCGCGAGGCGCCCTGAGCCGCCTCGGACACCGCAAATCCCATGCCAGCCGCAGGGATTTGCGGCACCCCGCCGGCGCCATCGTTGCCGCGCGGCGCCAGCGAGCCGGCAAATTAGTTCACTCCTTAAATATCAAGCACATGGCGCTGGATGCCCGTACTACGCGGCATTCGGCGCGATGGCGTGTCGGCGATGCGACAAATCGCCACGTGCGCAAATTCGCCGACTCTTCGCTATACTGTGTCGCAACCCCCAACCGCAACTGACCGACAACGATCGTCGTGACCCAGACGCCATCACTCGCGGACCTGCGCAAAAACTACGCCCTCGGCTCACTTTCCGAGGCCGACGTAGCGCCCAGCCCGCTCGACCAATTCCAACGCTGGTTTGAGCAAGCGCTCGCGGCCCAACTGCCCGAGCCGAATGCGATGACGCTCGCCACGGTGACGCCCGACGGCCGTCCCGACGCACGCATCGTGCTCATCAAGGGCGTCGACGAACGCGGCTTCACGTTTTTCACGAATTACGAATCGCGTAAGGGGCAGGAACTGGCCGCGACGCCGTACGGCTGTCTGCTGTTCCACTGGATCGAACTCGAGCGTCAGGTGCGCATCGAGGGACGCGTCGAGAAGGTGACAGAAGCAGAAAGCGACGCCTACTATCACTCGCGTCCGGTCGGCTCACGACTGGGTGCCTGGGCCTCGGTGCAGAGCGCCGAAGTGGCCGATCGCAGCATCATCGAGGAGCGTGAAGCGGATTTCCGGCGCCAGTTCGGCGACGCCCCGCCGCGCCCGCCGCACTGGGGCGGCTATCGCCTCAACCCCGAGAGCATCGAATTCTGGCAGGGCCGCGTGTCGCGCCTGCATGATCGAATCAAGTATTTCCGGCTTGCCGATGGGTCGTGGCGCGTGGCGCGCCTTTCACCCTGACCCACGCATCGGCTTGGCCGACGCGGTACGCCTGCCCGCCCGTTTGACGAGGAGACGTCGCCGCGCCGTGCGGTACGGACTTAAAGTTTTTTTGGTGACACTTGGAGCACATCCATGTTGTGGGAGAAAAAACTCGAAAGCTGGGTCAGCGGCGTCAAGACTTCCTCCAACCTGCCGATCCGCCTCGCGCTCTGGAACGGGCAGCACTATGATTTTGGTGCGTTCGACAACCCCAGCGTGACGTTGCGCGTCAATGGCCCCGCGGCCATGACGCGCTTGCTGACCCCCAGCCTCGACAATCTCGGCGAGGCGTACGTGAAGGGCGAGATCGACGTCGAAGGCAAGCTCTCCGACGTTATCGACATGAGCTACGCGCTCGCCGGCAGCAGTCTCTCGGCGATCGGTCCGCTCGGGCGCATTACACGCCACTTCAATCACACAAAGCAGTCCGACAAGCGCTCGATCGAGTTTCACTACGACGTATCGAACGACTTCTACCAGCTCTGGCTGGATAAGAACATGGTCTATTCGTGTGCCTACTTCGAGCAGGGCGACGAAGACCTCGATACGGCGCAGGAAAAGAAGATCGATCACATCCTCACCAAGATTCAGGTGCAGCCCGGGCAGACCTTGCTCGATATCGGCTGCGGGTGGGGTGCGCTGGTGATTCGCGCGGCCAAGAAGTTCGGCGCGAAGTGCGTGGGCGTCACGCTCTCGCAAAACCAGTACGATCTGGCGACCGAGCGGGTGAAGAAGGCGGGCCTTCAGGATCAGATCGAGATCCGCATTCAGGATTACCGCGACGTCGAAGGCCAGTTCGATCGCATCACCAGCGTGGGCATGTTCGAACACGTGGGCCGCAAGAACCTCACCGACTACTTCGCCAAGATGGCATCGCTGCTCAAGGACGATGGCGTCGCGATGAATCACGGCATCACCTCGACCGACCCGGACAGTGGCGAAACCGCGATGGGCGGTGGCGAATTCATCGATAAGTACGTGTTCCCGAACGGTGAACTGCCGCACATCAGCCTTGCGCTGGAGTCGATGCAGCGCGGTGGGCTCGAAGCGAGCGACGTGGAGAGTCTGCGCCGTCACTACGCGCGTACGCTCACGCTCTGGTCGGAACGCTTCGAAGCGCATGCGCCGCGTCTGCGCGAGCTGGCGGGCGAAGAGCGCTTCCGCGTGTGGCGCGTGTATCTCGCGGGTTGTGCGTACGCGTTCGAACACGATCATGTGTCGATTTATCAGATCGTGTGCCGCAAGGCGGGGCAGCCGGCCAAGGGTCTGCCGTGGTCGCGTCGCTATATGTACGAGAACCCGATCGGGGGATGAGCGGCTGACGTGACGACGGCCAACCTGCGGGACGTGTTCTAATCGCGTTGTCCGTCGTCGTCCATACCGTCATCCATCGCGTCGTAGGTATTCATGAGTCAGTTCGATCTGTTTGGGGCACCGCCTGACGATCCTGCGCCGGGCGGGCGCGCCGGGCAGATCGGTCCGGTCCCTCTCGTTCCCACCGCCCCCGAATCTACCGACCGCCGCGCGGGCACGTCCCGCCGTGGCGGCGTCGGTGCGGCTGCCGTTTCCCCCACCCTGCAAACCACGGGTAACGCCCTCCCGGGCAACATCCGGCTGGGGACTTCGTCGTGGTCGTTTCCGGGCTGGAAGGGGATTGTCTGGGATGACGACTACAGCGATACCAAGCTCTCCCGTCAGGGGCTCACCGCGTACGCGAGTCATCCGGTACTGCGCTGCGTCGGCATCGACCGGTCGTTCTACAAGCCGATGACGATCGTCGAATATCAGAAGTACGCCGAGCAAGTGCCCGACAGCTTCCGATTTCTGGTCAAGGCGCCGACCCTCGTCACAGATGCCGTCGTGCGCGGCGAGAAAGGCGAAGGCCTGTCGTCGAACCCCTGCTTTCTCGATGCGCGCATTGCGGCTGAGCAATTTGTCACGCCCTGCCTGACCGGGCTCGGTGCGAAGGCGGGCGTGCTGGTATTCCAGATGTCGCCGCTGCCCTCGGAGCTCCTGCGTGATATTCCTGCGCTGGTGCAGCGTATTGAGGCGTTTTTCGCGGCGTTGCCACCGCTGCCGGCGCTGCCGGACGATCCGAATTCGGGTGCACCGACGCCGGGACCCTGTTATGCGTTGGAGATTCGCGACGGCGCGTTGCTGACGCCCCGGCTGATGCGCGCGCTCGGGCAACTGGGCGTGCGTTATTGCATCGGCCTGCATGCGCGTATGCCACATGTGGAGCGGCAGGCGGCCGCACTGGCGATGCTCGATGAAGCCGGCGCCGGACCGCTGGTGGTGCGCTGGAATCTCAACAGCGGGCATCGCTACGAGCAAGCCAAAGCGAAGTACGCGCCGTTCGACAAGATCGTCGACCCCGACCCAACGACTCGCGACGTGCTCGCCGCGCTGGCCACGCACTATGCGCTGGCCGGTCACCCGGTCTATGTGATCGTCAACAACAAGGCAGAGGGTTCGTCGCCGCTATCGTGTCAGGCGCTGGCCGAGCGAATTGCCGAACTATCGACACCGGCTGCCGACACAACCGGCACACCGGACACCGGCGCCACAGACGTAGAAACGCCGAGGGCCTGACGCCAGCGAATTCAATCAATTCGCCGGGGTCAGGCCCTCGTCCGGACAACCTTGTGAGGCTTACCGGGTCAACTTACGCGACCAGATGCGGAATCTGCACGTCCGGATTCACATCGGCGTCATAGTCCACACCGTCGATCTCGAAGCCGAACAGGCGCAGGAATTCCTGCTTGTAGCCCGCGAAATCGGTCAATTCGTACAGATTGTCGTTGGTCACCTTGTCCCACAGCGCCATCACGGCCGTCTGCACTTCCGGCGACAGTTCCTTCTGATCGGTACGCACACGGCCATCGTCGTCGAGCAACGGCGCCGCGTTGTAAAGGCTGTCTTTGTACAGACCGTAGATCTGCTCGATACAGCCTTCGTGCGTGCCCTGTTCCTTCATCACCTTGAACAGCAGCGACAGGTACAGCGGCATCATCGGAATCGCGGAGCTGGCCTGCGTGACCAGCGCCTTGAGCACGGCCACGCGGGCATCGCCACCATTGGCGGCGAGCTTGGCACGGATGTTCAGTACCTTGTCGTCGAGATCGCGCTTGGCGGCGCCGATCGAACCATTCCAGTAGATGTCGTGCGTGATCTTCTCGCCGAGATACGTGAATGCCGTGGTCTTGGCACCCGGGGCGAGCACACCGGCTTCGGCCAGCGCGTCGATCCACATTTGCCAGTCTTCACCGCCCATGACGGCCACGGTGTTGTCGATTTCTTCCTGCGATGCCGGTTCGAGCACCGACTCTTTGACTACTTCCTTGTCGGTATCGATACCGCGCAGCGTCACCGATTTGCCGATGGGCTTGAGCACGGAATTGAAGACCTGCCCCGTTTCCGGGTGGATGCGGCGCGGTGCGGCGAGGCTGTAGACGACCAGATCGACCTGACCGAGATCGTTCTTGATCGTCTCGATGGTCTTGGCCTTGATTTCCTTGGAGAAGGCATCGCCGTTGATGCTCTTGGCGTACAGCCCCTTTTCGGTGGCGAACTTGTCGAACGCCGCCGTGTTGTACCAACCCGGGGTCGCCGGCTTCGTCTCAGAACCGGCACGCTCGAAGAAGACGCCGAGCGTGGCGGCGTCGCAACCGAAGGCGGCCGTGATGCGGGCGGCCAGACCGTAACCGGTGGACGCGCCGAGCACGAGCACCTTCTTCGGGCCGTTGGCGATCGGGCCCTGAGCCTTCACGTACTCGATCTGTTGCTTGACGTTGGCTTCGCAGCCGACGGGATGGGTGGTGACGCAGATGAAGCCGCGCACGCGTGGCTTGATGATCATGGAAACCTCGTTCACAAAATTCGGTGATGCCGCATACCGGCAAACACCGCGCATTGTAAACGAGGTCGACGCCTTATCGTCTTATCGCGTTATTCCGGCGCGACGACCACGGACCGGTCGAGCCGCTTCGGGAACTGAATCTGGCGGATGCGGCGCACGAGCAGTGCGGCGACGATCGCCGCCACGCCGGTGAGCAGCACGCCGGCGTGCACGGCGCTAACCAGCGTCTGGCGGGCGGTTTCAACGAGCGGCATGCCGTCGATCCCCATGGCGCGCAGGTCGGTGAGCAAGTCGCCGCGCAGCGCCGGGTCGATCAGAATGCGCGGATCGAGGGCCCGCGTGACCGCGTGCGACGCCGGCGTGCCGTCGTAGGCCGACACGGCACCGGCCACACCGCTGGCGTACCAATGATTGACGAGCGTGCCGACGATGGTCGTGCCGAGCATGCCGCCGACCATACGCGTCGACTGGAGCAGCGCGGTGGTAATGCCAAAGCGCTCGCGCCCGGCAATCTCCTGCCCGAACACGTTCATGTTGTTCAGGATGAAGCCGATGCCGATGCCCGCAAACGCCATCATCAGCGCGAGTACCGCGTGCGAGGTTTCGCGATGCGCCAGCCCGACGCCGGCCGAGGCGACGGCCAGCAGGCAGAAGCCGAGGATCAGCATGTTGGTCGGGCGCGACAGGCGTACCACGATGGGCGTGTTGATGAAGCTGCCCAGCGCAATGCACGCGGCAATCGGCGTGGCAATGAGCCCGGCCGTTTGCGGACTCAGGCCGAAGCCGCCTTGCAGCAGCAGCGGCGCGAAGAAGATCAGCGAGTACATCACGAAGCCGATCAGCACGGACAACGTGAAAAGCACCACCAGTTGCGGGTGCCGGAACATGTCGAGCGGCACGATCGGGTGCGTGGCGCGACGCTCGGTGCGCAACAACACCCAAAAACCGACGACGACCGCCACGATCAGCAACAGATTGGTGAGCGACGCGCCATGCGCCGGCACGTTCTCGATAAACACCTGAAAACCGCCCAGCACCACCGCGATCCAGAGCGCACCGCGCCAGTCGACGCGGACATCGCCCTTGTGCACCGACGGGAATTTCGGCAGATACCGCCACACGAAATACAGCGCGGCGAGGCCCACTGGCAGGTTGATGAAGAAGGTGGAACGCCAGCCGAAGTGCTCGGAGAGCAAACCGCCCAACGAGGGGCCGGCCGCCGTGCCGATGCCGTACGCCGTGGTAATCACCACCTGCCAGCGCACGCGCGAACGCGCATCGGGAAAGAGATCGGGCACCGAGGCGAACGCCGTGCCGACCATCATCCCGCCACCCAGCCCCTGCAACGCTCGCGCGAAGATCAGGAACGGCATATTGGGCGCCAGACCGCACAGCACCGAGGCCGCCGTAAAGGTAACCACCGAGGCAATGACGAACTGGCGACGGCCGAAATAGTCGCCCAGCCGCCCGAAAACCGGCACGGTCACGACGGACGCGAGCAAATAAATGCTGGCGATCCAGGCGTAATACTCGAAACCCTTGAGTTCGGCGACGATGGACGGGAGGGCAGTACTGACAACGGTCTGGTCAAGAGCGACCAGCATGTTGACGAGCGCGATGCCAATCATGGCCATCAACGCATCGCGAAAAGGCAGGGGGCGCACGGCTAACTACCTGAAGACTTCATGAGGGGAGCCGTCATTCTATGCGAAAAATAATGAAGATATGAACGTTTAGTATCGGCGAGGGTTTTCAGTGGAAAGCGGCTGGAGATTGGCGAATTTTCTGGATCGAGGTGCTGTCCTAGACCGTTTTCGGAAGTCCCTTGCACTACCGCCCGGTCCCGGAAGGCACTATCGACACATCCCAAGGGGCGTGAGCTCCACCCCATCGGCCGCGCCCACGGGATGCCGTTTGCCTCGCCCGACACGACGCAAATTCCGCAAAGAAAAGCCCGTTCGCAACAACCGGCGGACGTCACTTATCGCACCATCGCCCCGGCGCCTCACAGGCGCCATTGTCATTCCCAAGGAGATACGCCCATGACGGATCGGCCCTTTCGTGACGACTATCAGCGCTGGCTGGATGCTCAGCCGCCCAATGCCCGTTTGACGCAGCAGGCTCCCTGCACCGCCACGTCCGCCGAGCCTGTCGCGGCGGACACGGCCGACACGGCAACGGTGCGCGAGCCCCCCGCCTCACTGCCCTTCGGGGGCTACGTCGTCTGGTTTCACGAGAGCGATACGTATCTTGATATCCGGTTCGATCACCATCGGTTCGAAATCGTGACGCAACCCGTTGCCGACGCCAGAGAAGCCTTCGTTTTCGAGAGCTTCGACGCCGCCTACGGTCACGCGCTGGATGTGGGGGAACACTGCCTGATTCTGTTCGCCGAAGCCGAGGGAATGCCAGTCACCGTGGTGGGATGAGCCTCATTCCCGCCTGAAACCCGCCTCAACGCTCAGGAGATCGCGTTACATGCCGAGTCTTGCCGTCGTCAGTCCTACGCTTTGCCCGCCTTCCTACGCCATCGCTCCCGCCCTTGCCCTGCCAAGCGAACCCTCCAGCCTCGGCCTGCGTTCGGCCGAACCACCTCGTGTGGCCGCCGATCTGCGCGCAATGACCAATGCGCGACCGGCACTGCCTGCGGGGCCGTCCCTCTCCCTCGGCGCGACCGATCGTTTCCGGCTCGGTGTCATCGAGTGCACGCCGGTGCCGGTCGACCGCTATGTCCGAAACGCACTGACGGAATTGTTGACGCCACGAGACGGTTGCCCGAACGCCTGCGTGCCCGGCAACGCGCAACTGCGCGAGATGTTAACGACGATTCTCACGCTGCATCCGCAAGGGGATGCCACTTCGCTTGAACGCGTCATCGGCCAAATTGGCCTGCCGTCGCTACTGCGCGACGACCCCGAATACGCGCCCGGCACGCTCAACGCATTGCGCTATGACGTGGGCGCGCACGCGGTGGCAAGCGGCGTCTTTTCTGTCAGTGAAGGAGAGCCCGGCGAGGCGGAGTTGCTGGACTTCGGTGCCAGCGAGCTCATGTTTCTCGACACCCCCAACGAGTATCGACACGATGTCGCGAGCGCCCATGCAGCCATCATCGACTTCCATTACGGGGCCGCGGGGATGGCTGGGCACGGTGCACGGGAAAACAGGGAGACGAGGATCACGCCGGCGATGATGCAAATCGCCGATTTCACGCGCCATCTCGCGACATGCCAGCAACGCCGTGAGGCCGAATCACTGGTGACGGCGGATGCGCAGACGATGCCGAGGGCGGCTATGCGCTGCGCCATTCTCTGAGCACCGCTGACGCGTAAGCGCGGTACGCGACGCCGCACGTGAGAACGGTATCCGTCTCACGTGCGAGTCCGGCGCTTACGCTCAAGCGGCCTTCATCAAGCGACCGTCATCAAGCGGCCTTCAAGCGGCCTTCAAACGGCGCGAGAACTTCTCGCGGAATTTCTTGAGTTTCGGGGCGACGACGTACGCGCAGTAGCCCTGATCGGGATGCTGGACGAAGTAGTTCTGGTGATAAGCCTCGGCCGGCCAGAACGTCTCTTCGGGGACGACTTGCGTGACGATCGGTGCCGGATAGGTCATCTCTGCCATCAGCTCGGCAATCAGATGCTCGGCCACCTGCTTCTGCTTCTCGTCGTGATAAAAGATCGCCGAACGATATTGCGTGCCGACGTCGTTGCCCTGCCGGTTCAGCGTGGTCGGATCGTGAATCGAGAAGAATACGATCAGCAATTCTTCATAGCTGACGATGTCCGGATCGTAAGTCAGGCGCACCACTTCGGCGTGGCCCGTATCGCCCTCGCAAACCTGCTCGTAACTTGGGTTATCGACCTGACCGCCCTCGTACCCTGAGACGACGCGCTTCACGCCGTCAAGCTGCTGGTAACAAGCCTCAAGACACCAGAAACAGCCACCGGCCAAGGTGGCGACTTCGGTGTTGGCATCGTTCGGGGAATTCGTCTGCTCTGTCATCGTGACCTCGCTTGTCGACTTCGGACGGCGGGCGCCCCGCGAAATCCGGAGATTTTTGCGGCGGCGCACCAAAACACGCACCAAAACAAATAGGGCGGGCGATCACTTTCGATCGCCCGCCCTATTGTCGCGCAGAAATTCCGCGATGGGCGCAAATAACCCTTCGCGCCCATCGTCTCCTGCCATCGCCTGCACATTCAGCGTTGCTTCGGCCTTGCTTCAACCTTGCTCTGGCCTTGTTTCAGCCTCGCTCAGTCGTTGATCTGCGTGATCAACGGGTGCAGCAGACGTGCGCCCACGCGTGCCGTCAGTCCATCGCGGTCGTACGTCGGGTTGTACTCGGCAATATCGGCCACGCGCAATTTGCCCGAGCGGCGAACCACACCGATAAGCGCCTCGACCACCTCGAATGCGACGCCGTGCGCTGCCGGTGCCGACACGCCCGGGGCCTTCTCGCCCGGCAGCACATCCATGTCGATGGTCAGATAGACGTGGCTCACGCGGGCGAGCTTCTTCTCCAGCCGTTCGCACATTTCCGGCAGACGATGCGCCAGCATTTCCGCATCGAGCCAGAAGTCGACATCGAGTGCCTTCGCACGTTCGAACAAGGCGTCAGTATTGCTATACCGGCTCACGCCCAGACACGCGTAATGGAACGGCGCCTGACGCCCGGCGAGCAACTGTGAGATCTGCCAGAACGGCGTGCCCGAGCTGGCCGTCGGTTGCGCACGCAAGTCGAAGTGCGCGTCGAAATTGAGGATCAGAATCGGCTCGTCGCGCAGACGGTCGCCGAAGTGTTCGGCGATACCGAGAAACGTGCCGTAGGCGATTTCATGACCGCCGCCGAGCACCACCGGACGTGCGCCAGCGGCCAGCACTTCGGCCACGCGATGGCCGAGGGCGGCCTGCGCCGCTTCAAGCCGGTCGTCGGCGCACACGACGTTGCCGCCGTCGAACACGGCCGGCGTGCCCTGCACGGGCAGGCTCGCCAACGCGCGGCGCAGCATGTCGGGGCCAGCTACCGCACCCTGACGCCCGTGATTGCGGCGCACGCCTTCGTCACTGCAAAAACCCAAGACGACAGCGCCGCCCGCGACCTGTGTCGCATCGTAGTCGCGCAGCACCTGATGCAGACGCAGCGTGTGACCGGCTTCGCCAGTATCCACGCGGCCTTGCCACACCGTTCGATCGATTGTCATACGTGTACCTGCCTTGCCCTTACCGTGCGATAACTGCTTGCAGAAATTCACGCGTACGCGCTTCACGCGGTGCGGTGAAAATCTGTTCGGGCGCACCGGCTTCGATGATGCGGCCCTGATCCATCACGACGACCACGTCGGCCACTTCGCGGGCGAAGCCCATTTCGTGCGTCACGACCAGCATGGTCATGCCGTCGTTGGCGAGGGCCTTCATCACTTGCAGCACTTCGCCCACGAGTTCCGGGTCGAGCGCCGACGTCGGTTCGTCGAAGAGCATGACCTGCGGCTGCATGGCCAGCGCACGCGCAATGGCCACACGCTGCTTCTGACCGCCCGAGAGCGTGCCCGGGAACACGTCGGCCTTGGCGGCGAGCCCCACTTTGGCGAGCAACTCGCGCGCCAGTTTTTCGGCTTCCGCGCCCTTCATGCCGCGCAGCTTCTTCGGCGCCAGCGTCACGTTCTCGAGCACCGTCAGATGCGGGAACAGATTGAACGACTGGAACACCATGCCCACTTCGGTGCGCAGGTCGTTGAGGGCGTTCTCGCTCATCATCTTGCCGTGATCGACGAGCTTCTTGCCGACGATCTCGATGGTGCCCTGCTCGGCCGTTTCCAGCCCGTTGCAGCAGCGCAGGAACGTGCTCTTGCCCGAGCCGCTCGGCCCGATGACCACGACCACCTGACGCGCATCGACTTCGAAGTCGATGCCCTTGAGCACCTGATGGCTGCCGTAGGCCTTGCCCAGCCCTTCGATCTTGAGAATCGGCGCGCCGATGTCTTTCTTCACATTGCTCATTGCACGGCACCTCCGGCACGCAGGGACTTCTCGGCGCGCTGCAACAGCAGCGTGGTGGCACCGGTCAGAATCAGATAAACAAACGCAATCGCCAGATACACTTCCAGCGAGCGGTACGACACGCTGATGATCTTCTGGCCTTCGTGCATCACGTCGTGAATGGTGAGCAACGACACGAGTGCCGAGTTCTTGATCAGCGCAATGAATTCGTTACCCAGCGGCGGAATCATGCGCACGATCGCCTGCGGCAGAATCACCGAGCGCATGGCCATGCCGTAGGGCATACCGAGCGAGCGGGCGGCTTCCATCTGGCCGCGCTCGATCGACTGGATGGCGCCCCGTACGATTTCCGAGACGTAGGCACCGCTATAAATGCCCAGACCCAGTACACCGCACAGGAACGCCGGCAGCAGAATGTTGAACTGCGGCAGGCCGAAGAACAGGATAAAGAGCTGCACCAGCAGCGGCGTGCCACGAATGAACGTGACGTAGATGGTGCAGATGCCGTAGCGGATGCGATGCGCCGGATTCAGGCGCCCCATGCCGACCAGCAAACCCAACACGCAGCCCAAGGCCAGCGCGCAGACAGTTACCTCGACGGTAACGAGCGCGCCGTGCGCGAGGTCCTGCCAGTTTGCCCACACCGGCGAAAAATCGAGTTCCATGCGTACTCCGTCAGTTGCTCTACTGCTTTATTGCGACTTTCTTGCCGCGGCCAACCTGCGACCGGGCGAGGTATCTGCCCGGTCTCAGGTCGTTGCGGCTTGCGAACTTACTTCGACGTGCCGAAGTACTTGGTCACCAGTGCGGCGTAGGTGCCGTCGGCACGAATCTTTTCCAGCGCCTGATTCATTTCGTTGGTCAGCTCGGTGTCGCTCTTACGCACGGCGAAACCGTAACGCTCGATCGTCAGCGTCTTGTCGAGCACCTTCACGCCCGGGCGTGCCTTGGCGTACAGCAGCGCCGCCGGCTTGCCGGTCACGGCGGCGTCAGCACGGCCGATTTCCACCAGATTGAACATTTCCTGGTTCTTCTCGACTTCCACGCGCTGCACCTTCGGATAGTTTTCCGTCAGGAACTGCACCGACTTCGTACCCACCTGCACCGACACCTTCTTGCCGTTCAGATCGGCCGGCTCTTTGATGGTGTTGTTGTCAGCCTTGACCATGATGGCCAGACCGCCGGTGTAGTACGGGTGCGTGAAGTTCACGACCTTCAGGCGCTCGTCGGTGATGTAGATGGCCGAGGCGGCCACATCGACGCGCTTCGATTGCAATGCCGGAATCAGACCCTTGAAGTCGATGTCGGTCCATTCGACCTTCTTGCCCATGGCCTTGCCGAGCGCTTCGATCATTTCGACGTCGAAGCCGGTACGCTTACCGTTTTCCACGTATTCGAACGGCGGGAAGGTGGCATCGGTGGCGACGCGCAGCACGTCGTCAGCCGCGAAAACCTTGCTCGAACACGTGACGGCCAGCGCCATCGTGAACAGAATGTGACGCAATTTCATCTGGTACTCCTCGTGTAGTCTCGGTCGGGTAACCGGTTAAAAATATTGCAATCGGTTCGAAATACGCTCGGCTGCCGCCACGGTCAGGCGGATCAGCTCTTCGTGGCGCTGGGCCACGCGCACGGCCGGCGCCATCAGCGTGATGGTGCCCTCCAGGCGTTCTTTGGCGGCAAACACCGGGGCCGACACGCCCCAGACGCCGAAATCCACTTCGCTCTCGGACACCGCATAACGCTGCTTGCGAATCTCTTCGACCTGCGCGATCAGACGCTCCTGCGCGACCGGCTGGCCAGCCAACTGACGGCCGATCAGGGTCTCGCGGGTCGCTTGCGGCAGGAAGGAGAGCAATGCCTTGGCCGAGGCGCCGTGCACCAGCGGATGCGCGCGGCCTTTCGCGAACGAGCAACGCAGCGATTGCTCGCTCTCGTGCATGTCGAGGCAGACCACCTGACCGTTGGCGGCGACCAGCAGGCCGACGGTCTCGCCGGTGCGCTGCACAAGGGCGTCGATTTCTTCACGCGCCTGCGTGACAAGATGCGAGTTGTGGTCGAAACCCCACGCCAGTTGCACGCCGACCGGACCCGGTTCATACAACGCCTCATGGGCGTGTTCCTGCACCAGCCCCCATTTCTTCAGGGGTACGAGGTGGCGGTAAACCGTGGAGAGCGGCAGGCTCGTCTGCGCGGCGATCTCGCGTGCCGCGATCGGGCGTCCGTGACGCGCTACGGTCACGAGGACCTGTAAAACGCGTTCGGAGACCGAATGAGCTTCGGTGGTGTCCATCGTCCTAAAACCAGAAAAAAGCAAAAAAATCGGCGGGGTTGAACGCCGATGACGACATGGGCGTATCTTGCGAGGAAATTCCCAAAGTAAAAAATCAAATTCCCATGGGATGGTAACAAAATGAGGATTTACTCATAGGGATTTTCCCTTATGCATTGCGTAAGCGACATAAGCAAAAACGCCGAACCCCTTGATTAACAAGGGGTTCGGCGTTTTACAGAGCAATTTGAGGAAGTCCTCTGATTATCGACTCGCAGTTGGGATTTGCCCTTCCTCCGGTTTCGATAGCCACGCGGTGAGAATCGGTTTTTGCACTTTCCCAAGCGCACTTTTCGGCAATGTGTCGAGTATCACCACCCGGCGCGGCAACTTGAAGCGCGCGATACGTGTGCCGAGGTAGTCGAGCACCGCTTGTGGTGTCACTTCGGCCGATGAGCCTGCCACCGGCGCAGCGACGATGGCCGCGACGGGGACTTCTCCCCAGCGTTCGTCGGCAACACCCACCACGGCCGCTTCGAGTACGCCCGGGCAATCCACCAGCGCATTTTCGATTTCTGCCGGATAGATGTTCTCGCCGCCCGAGATGATCATGTCCTTGCTGCGCCCGACCACTTCGAAGCAGCCGTCTTCGCGTAAGCGCGCAAGGTCTCCCGAACGGAACCACCCCTCGACGAACGACGCGTGTTGCGGGGCGCGCCAGTATTCGCGCATGACGTTTGGCGCGCGCACGAGAATCTCGCCGACCTCGCCCGGCGCGACCTCGTTGCCAGCGGTATCGGCCAGTCGCACTTCCACCGCCGGACACGCACGGCCCACCGCCCCCGGATGAGCCTTGGCTTCACCGAAGCGCAACGCAATCGACACCGGACCGGTCTCGGTCGCGCCATACACCTGCCCCAGCGGAATGCCGCGCGCGTGAAACGCATCGATCGCCGACAACGGCACCACGGACGAACCCGCCATGACACCACGCAGCGACGACAGATCGGTTGTCGGCCATGCCGGATGCAATTGCACCGCGCGCATCGTCGCCGGGACCATCAACGAGAGTGTGGGACGACGCGACGCCACATCGGCCAGCCATGCCGCCGGATCGAAGCGCGGGTGCAGCGTGACACTGGCACCGCGCAGCAACGCCGGCAGCGTCTGAATACAAAGACCGCCCACGTGGAACATCGGCAGCGTCGACAGTACGTGATCGTCGGCACGCATGTCGTGCGCCCACCAACTGGCTTCGGCGTTGGCGAGCAGGCCCGTCTGCGTGTGCAATGCGCCTTTCGGCTCGCCGGTCGTGCCCGACGTGTAGGCCAGCAGCACAGGCGCATCGGGCGAAACGTCGGGATATACGACAGGCTTGATCGACGGCACGGCAATCAGGCCTTCGATCGGCGCAATGGCCGGCGGCGGCAGATCGGTGATGGCCTCTTGTTCGAGCGCGTCGCGAATCTCGCGGGCCGCGGTGCGATGCTCCGCGTCGAACCACAGCACGCGCACGCCTGCATGACGCACGATGGCGGCAAGCTCCGGCACGGCCAGCCGGAAGTTCAGCGGCAGGAAGATCGCCCCCGCACGGGCACACGCAAACAGCAGCGCGATCTGCAACTCGTCGTTGAGACCGAGGCACGCGATGCGATCCCCCGGCGCGATACGCCACGTCTCGCGCAGATGCCCACCCACGCGCTCGATGCGCCGCCACAGCGCGGCGTAGTCGGTTTCTTCAGCCTGCTGCCCCACACCGCAACGCAGCGCCAGCCGCTCTGGCGTGGCGCGCGCGTGACGGGCAAGCGCTTCTACAAAAGGCGTCAACTTGTCCTCCGTGACAAGAGGTGTTTCAGCTTGCACAGTTCCGCTTATTCGTTCGGCTGATTCATGCGGCTGATTCATGCGGCTCATTCGTGCCACTGATTGGTGCGGCTTATTCGTCGCGTTCGCCCGGTTCGTAAAGCGCTTCACGCCCGATGCGATCGAGGCAGAGTTCGGCCGTCCACGGCAGCATCAATGCGCCGCAACGCGAGTCGCGATACATCCGTTCGAGTGGCAGCGTCTTGAGCATCGACTGCCCGCCGCACGTGCGAATCGCCAGCCGGCACATCTCGTTGGCGTTCTCCATGATCGTGTACTGCGCAGCATAGGCACGCAGGCGCGCTTCCTTACCCGGGTCAGCGCGGCCGTCCTGCAACGCGCGCAGGAAAAGCGCGCGCGTCTGCTCGAGCATGATGTGCATCTGCGCCACCGCGATCTGCTTGGTCGGATACATGCGACGCTTGATCGGTGCGCCCATGCCCTCGGCTTCGCCGCGCAGGTATTTCACGGTGAAATCATAGGCCGCCTGCGCGATGCCCATGTAAGTGGGGGCGAGCGTCATGAACATGTGCGGCCAGCGGCTCGCCGCCTGATAGTAGACGCCGCGCGGCATCAGTTGCAGTTCGTCCGGCACGAACACATCTTTGAACAACAACGTGCGCGAGACCGTGCCGCGCATGCCCAGCGGGTCCCAGTCACCGGTGACCGTCACGCCCGGCGCGTCGCCCGGCACGGCAATGTACATCGTGTCTTTCATCGACAGCTCGGGCTTGTCTTCGGTGCAGAGCACGCCGTAATAATTGGCGGCCCCCGAGAGCGATGCGAAGATCTTGCGGCCGTTGATCATCCAGCCGCCGTCGACCTTGGTGGCCGTGGTGCCGAACGGGGCCTTGCCCGCCGCCGCTGCGCTGCCTTCGGAGAACGGCTGTGCGTAGACGGCGCCGTCTTTCGTCACGCGGGCGAAATGATGCTCGCGATAGCGGGCGTGTTCGACGCGCTGTTCCTCGGTCATGTCGAGATCGTCGGCCAGAATGCCGGTCCACATCATCGAACACGTATGCATGTTGAACGTGAGCGCAGTCGCGCCGCAGTGACGGCCCAGTTCGGCCGACACCATCATGTACGTGGCGAAGTCCGCCCCCAGCCCGCCGTGCGCTTCGGGAATGCAGAGCTTGAGCAGCCCGGCCGCGCGCATGTCGTCGTAGTTCTCGAACGGGAACGTGGCTTCACGGTCCCAGCGCGCGGCGCGCGGGGCGAGTGACTCGCGTCCCACCTGCTCGGCGAGGGCCAGCAGACGACGTTGCTTGTCGGTGAGCGGATAGTGTTCGCCGACGATCGAAGGGGGCTGATAGGCCACGGTTGTCTCCTAGAGTGTTGCGAGGAAAGCGCGCACTTCGGCATCGAACGGCGCCGCATGCGTCAGATTCATCAGATGGCCCGCGCCGGGCAGGCAAACGTAGCGTGCATTGGCGATCGATTCCGCCATGCGCGCCATCACCTTCGGCGGGGCATTCGTGTCGTGTTCGCCGGCAATGAGCAGTACCGGCACGGTGAGTCGCGCGAGCGCCGCACGTTGCTCGAAACCGACGAGCGCCTGCAACGCCGCGCGATACGCCTCGGGCGTGAGTGCGCCCATGGCGTCCACAGCAATGGCGTGTGCTTTGGCACGCATCGCTTCGTCAGGCTCGCCCAGCATGCCGGGCACAATGGCTTCGGCCATCTGGCGGAGTGTCTTGCCGGCTTCCAGCGGCGCAGTGCGCTGACGCACGAACTCGCGCTGAAAATCGCCATCCGGTTTGCCGAACGCGGGCGATGTGCCGCAGAGCACCAGCGCCGCCACATCGCGCGTGAACGGTTCGCCGCGTGCCATCAGTTCCTGCGCCACCATGCCGCCCATGCTGTGCCCGACGAGCACGAAGCGCGAGGCGCCTGTCTTCGTCAAAGCATCGAGCAAGGTGCGCAGGCTGTCGGCCAGCGCGGCCATCGTGGCGGTTGCGGGCATGGGACTCTCGCCGTAGCCGGGCATGTCCCAAGCAACGACGCGATGTCCGTCGCGCGTAAAGGCGTCGAATTGCGCCGGCCAGACGTTGCGATTACCGCCAATGCCGTGCAACAGCACCAGCGTCAGGGGACCATCGCCCGCCGATTGGAACGCAGGCGTCGGCGTGACGGCGGCCGTCATGCGAACTCGCCTTGCAGCAGCCCGTCGCGTACGACGACGTTGCCGTCGAGCGCAATCGTGCAGCGGCGCAGCGGCAGGTCGAAGTGACCCAGCGTATGACGCCCGGCCACTTCGTTCGCCCCGGTCGAATAGAGGAAGTTACCGGCGAAAGCGCGTTGCTCGGTGCCGTTGCAGTCGCGTTTGTCGTAACAGGCGAGCGCGTCCCAGCGGGCGCGTTGGTTCAGGCCGAAACCGACGTGCGACACCGCGTAGGCGTCACGGTCGCCCCACGCGGCGAAGTACTCGCGCATGAGATCGACATCGACGCCTTCGCCCTCGATCTCGACGACGTAATCGTCCTCGACCGTGAGCGCGATGCGGTCGCGCAAGTATTGTTTGAACGTGAGATTGATGTCGCCGGGCGCCAGAACCAGTTGGCCATTGACGCTGTGTGCGGCGGGGAACGCCAGTGCGAGGCCGCCCGGCCAGTGCGCCACTTGCCCCGGTTTGGCACACCAGCCCCAGACGCCGCCGACGCGCGCGTCGCGCAAACTGATGCGCAAATCAGTACCGGCTTTCGAGGTGACGTGCATTTCTGCTGCACTGCGCAAACGCTTGATCGCGGCGCGCACTTTCGGCTCGAGGGCCGGGTCGGTGGCGCAGCGTTCCAGAATTTCGGGGTGTTCGTTCGAGACCATCAGCACGCGCGCGCCGCCGCCCAGAATCTCGGGCAGTTCGGGGGCGTGCAGCAGCCCTTCCACGGTGCAATCGACGACCAGCGCCGCCCCCTTGAGGGCCGCCACGACAGGGGCAAGCTGCCCCAACGCGTCGCTGGCGCCGGTGGAGCGCACGGGCACCGGTGCACTGACGCGCGGGCTCGGTACGACCAGTCGGAAAGGCCTCGCGCCGAGCGCCTGCGCGGCGAGTTCGGCTAATTCCACATTGACAGGCCGGGATTGCGTTTCAGCTACAATCGCCACCACATCACCGGGTTGAATGTCGCAGCGCCGCAAGGTCTCGGCAAATACGTCGATCCACTTATGCTCGATTCGCTCGATCAGCATATCGTCTCCTGAGCGTCTGACCTCCCGCCTGCCAGGGGCCCATGCCCCGTGGCACATCGTCGGCCGTCACGCGTCTTGTCGATCTGTTGTTCGTGCCATAGTATATGAATATTCATACAAATCAACCCGATCAAATTTGCCCGACGGGAGTGCAGGGACAGTGAACGCCAAACGCGCCACGGCGCCAGATTTCGACAACGCCGCCTTTCGCCATGCACTCGGGCAATTTGCCACGGGCGTCACGGTCATTACCACGCGCGCCGACGACGGCTCGCTCATCGGTATTACGGCAAGCTCCTTCAATTCGGTGTCGCTGACGCCGCCGCTCATCCTGTGGAGCCTCGCCACGCGCGCGGGCAGCATGCCGGTGTTTCGCGAGAACTCGCACTACGCGGTGAATGTGCTGGCAGCCGATCAACTCGACATCTGCCAGCGTTTTGCCACGATGAAGGGCGATCGCTTCGCGGGTGTGCCGTACACGCTCTCGGCCTCGGGCACGCCTGTGCTCGACGGTGCGCTCGCGTGGTTCGAGTGTCATAACCGCAGCCGGTACGACGAAGGCGATCACGTCATCTTCGTGGGCGAAGTGGAACGTTGCGGCGTGCACGCCGACGTGGCCAATCGCATGCCGCTCGTCTTCCACGCCGGCGGCTTCCACAAGCCGCAGTCGCTCGGGTAAGCGCGGGGTCATGGGGATGGGAGCGGGCGTGCCGTTTGTCGACGACTATCTGGCGTATCTGCTCGCCCGCGCGAGTGCGCTCGTCTCTGATGAGTTTCATCGCGAAGTCGCGGCAGCCGGTCTGGGGGTATCCGAGTGGCGCGTGTTGGCCACGCTCTCCGACGGGCAGGCGCGCACCATCAATCAGTTGGCAGACATCGTGCTCGCCAAGCAGCCGACGGTGACCAAGGTCATCGACCGGCTGGAGGCCACCGGCGACGTGGTGCGCGGCGAAAGCCCGACCGACCGGCGCCAGTCGCTCGTGTCGCTCACCGATGCGGGTCGCGAGCGCGTTGCGCCGCTGCTGATCAGTGCGCGCCAACATGAAGCCGGTGTGCTTGCACGCTTCGGCGCCGAGCAGTCGTCGCAACTCAAGGACACGCTGCGTCGGCTCATCGACGAAATGGCGCGCTGACGCGTCCGTCTGCACCGTTCTCAAGACACAACATTCTTCTGCTTGGGTCCATTCCGGATCTGACACAGCGCCGCCCCAAACGATCGGGCGCCATTCGTTATAAATTCGATCACTTCGCCATATTGTCGAATTTTCTGTCGAATAATCCACGAAAACGGTTGTTCGGCGGCAAACGCGGCCGCGGCGGCCAGCGAATACGCAAGCACTTGCAACGCGAATTCTTCTAAGATGCCCTGTATCGAATCTTGTATTTGAGCAAGGCCATGACCGCACCCCACAACCACCGCACCGACACACGTCGCGTGTGGGATATCAGCCCCCCGCTCTCGGCCGACACACCGGTCTGGCCGGGCGACACGCCGTTTTCGGAAGAAGCGGTCTGGCAGATCGGCCCCGGGTGCCCCGTCAACGTCGGACGCATCACCCTGTCGCCGCACACGGGCGCGCATGCCGATGCGCCGCGTCATTACGACGAGGACGGTGCGTGTATCGGCGAAGTGGCGCTGGACACCTATTTGGGGCCGTGCCGCGTAATTCATTGCCTCGGTGCATCGCCGGTGGTCACGCCCGAGATGGTGGCGGCGCATCTGGCCGACGTGCCGCCGCGCGTGTTGCTGCGGACTTACCAACAAGCGCCGGTGTCTCGCTGGGACAGCGCGTTTTGTGCCGTCGCTGCCGAAACGATCGACTTGCTCGCCTCGCACGGCGTGAAGCTCGTGGGCATCGATACGCCGTCGCTCGATCCGCAGGAAAGCAAAACGATGGATGCGCACCATCGGATTCGCGCGCATCGCATGGCGATTCTCGAAGGGCTGGTACTCGATGCAATCGCGCCTGCCGATTACGAATTGATTGCGCTGCCGCTCAAATTTATGCGGCTTGATGCGAGCCCCGTGCGTGCCGTGTTGCGCTCGCTCACCTGAACTGACAAACACATACACAGAGCCACGCGCGGCGTTATCGATTGGACGATTGGACGATTGGACGATTTGACGATTGAACGATCGGACGAACTGACGCGGGCCGTACGAAGGGCATCGCTATCCCACGGCGAACCCGCCGAAGGTGGCGGCGATGACCTTGCACTTCACAAACCTTTTCGATTTTTAACGCATTGTCTTTATTCAATACCTGACACCATGACGTCTTCCCGCAATGACTGTTTGGCCCTCGACGCGGCCGATCCGCTTGCCCCGCTGCGCGCACAATTCGACCTGCCGCAGGGCGTGATCTATCTCGATGGCAACTCGCTGGGAGCGCGTCCGATCGCCTCGGCCAAGCGCGCGCAAGAAGTGATTACCGGCGAATGGGGCAACGGCCTGATTCGCAGCTGGAACGATGCCAACTGGTTCGCGCTGCCGCGCACGCTCGGCGACGCGATGGCCCCGATCGTCGGCGCCGGCAAGGGCGAAGTCGTGGTGACCGACACGACGTCGAGCAACCTCTTCAAGGTGATGGCTGCGGCGCTCGATGCACAACGCACGCGCGCACCGCAACGCAAGGTGGTCGTCTCCGAGCGCAGCAACTTCCCGACCGATCTGTACATCGTGCAAGGCCTCACGCGCCTGCTCGACGACGGTTACTCGCTGCGCCTGATCGACTCGCCGGCAGAGCTGGTGGGCGCACTGGGTGACGACGTGGCCGTGGTGCTGCTCACGCACGTGAACTACCGCACGGGCGCGATGTACGACATGGCGGCTCGCACGGCCGAGATTCACGCCGCCGGCGCACTCGCCGTGTGGGACCTGTGCCATTCGGCCGGCGCGGTGCCTGTCGACCTGAACGGCGCGAACGCCGACTACGCCGTGGGTTGCACGTACAAGTACCTGAACGGCGGCCCGGGCTCGCCCGCATTCGTGTGGGTGAACAAGCGTCATCAGGACACGTTCTGGCAACCGCTGTCGGGCTGGTGGGGTCACCGCACGCCGTTTGCCATGACACCGGAATACACGCCGGACGACGGCATTGGCCGCTATCTGTGCGGCACGCAGCCGATCGTCTCGCTCGCACTCGTGCAATGCGGTCTGGACATCTTTGCGCAAACGTCGATGGACGCCCTGCGCCGCAAGTCGCTGGCCCTCACCGACCTGTTCATCAAGCTGGTGGAAGAGCGCTGCGCCGAGTTCCCGCTCACGCTGGTGACGCCGCGCAATCATGCCGACCGTGGCTCGCAGGTGAGCTTCGAGCATCCGGAAGGTTTTGCGGTGATTCAGGCCCTGATCGCCCGTGGCGTGATCGGTGACTACCGCGAGCCGCGCATCATGCGCTTCGGGATGACGCCGCTGTACACGAGCTTCGCCGACGTGTGGGACTCGGTCGAGATTCTGCGCGACGTACTCACCACCGGTTCGTGGGACAAGCCCGAATTCCATCGCCGTGGCACGGTGACCTAAGCAGGAGCAGTACGCATGACAAAGACCTCTACCCCCGCCAGCAACGTGCATGACCTCCCGGGCAAGGCGTCACAAGCGCCTGACGCACCGCAGGGCGGTTGCCCGTTCGGACACGGCGCATCGGCCGACGCTCCGGCGGCGGGCAGTGCTGCTGCGGCCTCGGCTGCTTCGTCGTCTGCTTCGTCGACTGCCTCGGCTGGCGACTCGCAATGGCACGACGCTCAGCTCGATTTCTCGAAGAGCATGAGCTACGGCGACTATCTGTCGCTCGATCCCATTCTCAACGCGCAACATCCGCGCTCGACCGATCACAACGAGATGCTGTTTATCATTCAGCATCAGACGAGCGAGTTGTGGATGAAGCTGGCCCTCTACGAGTTGGAGGCTGCCCGCACGGCGGTGCACAACGACGCGCTGCCGCCCGCGTTCAAGATGCTCGCCCGTGTGTCGCGCATTCTTGAGCAATTGGTGCAAGCGTGGAGCGTGCTCGCGACGATGACGCCTTCGGAGTATTCGTCGATGCGTCCGTCGCTGGGTAGCTCATCGGGCTTCCAGTCGTACCAGTACCGCATTCTCGAGTTCATGCTGGGCAACAAGAACGCAGCGATGCTCAAGCCTCATGAGCATCGGCCCGACTTGTTCCGGCAAGTGGAAGCGGCACTGAACGCGCCGTCGTTCTACGACGAAGTGGTGCGTTTGCTGGCGCGTCGCGGCTTTGCGATTTCGCCGGCGCGGCTCGATCGCGACTGGACATTGCCGACGCCGCACGACGAGAGCGTGGAGGCCGCTTGGCTTGAGGTGTATCGCAACCCGTCGCAGCACTGGGAGCTGTACGAGATGGCCGAGGAACTGGTCGATCTCGAAGATGCGTTCCGTCAGTGGCGCTTCCGTCACGTGACGACCGTCGAGCGCATCATCGGCTTCAAGCAAGGGACGGGCGGCACGAACGGTGCACCTTATCTGCGCAAGATGCTCGATGTGGTGCTGTTCCCCGAGCTTTGGCACGTGCGTACGTTGCTGTGAGGTTGTTGTAATGCGGCTGTGATGTTGTTGATGCCGGTGGCGTTGCCGCCGGCATTGTTCTATCGACGGCCCGGATCGTTCTGTCGGACATCCGGGCCGTGGCGATTTGGCAATGTGGCGATTGGGTGATTACGCCTGCCCGGTCAGGCGCGCCGCCAGTTGTTTCAATCGCGGACCGATTTCGTCGCGGAACACGGCGTCGGGAATCGATGACGACGGACCGCTGCAACTGATGGCCAGCCATCGGTTTTGCCGCACGTCACGCAGCGGGACCGCCACCGCATTCACCCCCTCGTGCCATTCGCGAAACGAGTAGCAGCAGCCTTCGCGCTTGTACGATTCCAGCCCCTTCTCTACGCTCGCCTCGAGCGCGCCCCAGCCGATGTTGCGCAACGCTGCCGGATTGGCGTCGTACGCGTCGTGCAGATCGGCCAGCATGGTCTCGCGCTCGGTCGGCGTCATGACCGCCAGATAGACGCGCCCCATCGAGCTCGTCAGCATCGACAAGCGCGAGCCGGCCGTCAGCCCCAGCGTGAGGTGTGCGGCGTCGCTGCGGATGGTTTCGAGATACATCATGTCGAGCCCCTCGCGACAGCCGAGTGAAATCGAACACCCCATTTCCTTCGCCAGCGCGCGCATGTGCGGGCGCGCAAGCGTCAACATGTCCGTGCCGTTCAGAAACGCGTAGCCGAGTGCCAGCACGCCCGCGTCGAGCGCGTATTTGCCGAGATCGACGTCGTACCGCAGATAGCCCAGTTCAGTGAGCGTGTACGCCAGCCGGCTCACGGTCGCCTTCGGCAAACCGGTGCGCGCCGCAAAGTCGCGATTGCCCAGCAATGCGTCATCGGGACCAAATGCCCGCAGTAACTCCAGACCCCGTGCGAGCGCCGTCACGAACTTGCGCTCATCATGCGACGGCGGCACACCGTGCGCCGGCGCCCCGGCAAAGGCAGACAAAGACGTTTTGACCACAGCCATCGCACACTCCGCGTCAAGAAATAAAGGACGGCCGGTGCACGCACCAGCCGTTGCCCGACAAAAAACTTTAGTGTTAAACTAACTTCGATTTCAGAACATTGTTCCGCATTGCGGAACTTTCGTCAAGACGTCGATTTCCGCAAACTCGCTGAATCGACACAGGTCGCGAGACTGTTTTTCGAGGACATCGGAGGAGATAGGTCATGGCAGGCAACGCACAATTTCATTGGGAAGATCCGCTGTTGCTCGACGCGCAGCTCACCAGCGACGAGCGCATGATTCGTGACGCCGCTGCGGCGTACTCGAACGACAAGCTCATGCCGCGCGTGCTCGAGGCATTCCGTCACGAACGCACCGACGCCGCGATCTTCCGCGAAATGGGTGAAATCGGCCTGCTCGGCCCGACGATTCCCGAGGAGTATGGCGGCCCCGGCCTGAGCTACGTGGCGTACGGTCTGATCGCGCGTGAAGTGGAGCGTGTCGACTCGGGTTACCGTTCGATGATGTCGGTGCAGTCGTCGCTCGTGATGGTGCCGATCTATGAATTCGGCAGCGAAGCGCAGAAGCAGAAGTACCTGCCGAAGCTGGCCAGCGGCGAGTGGATCGGCTGTTTCGGCCTGACCGAACCGAACCACGGCTCGGACCCGGCCGGCATGATCACCCGCGCGAAGAAGGTTGCGGGCGGCTTCGAGCTGAGCGGCAGCAAGATGTGGATCACCAACTCGCCGATCGCCGATGTCTTTGTCGTGTGGGCGAAGCTCGCCGACGAGAATGGCGAAGAAAAGATTCGCGGCTTCATTCTGGAAAAGGGCTGGAAGGGTCTGTCGGCCCCCGCCATCCACGGCAAGGTGGGCTTGCGCGCGTCGATCACCGGCGAAATCGTGCTGGATCAGGTGTTTGTGCCGGAAGAAAACCTGATGCCGGGCGCCTCGGGCCTGAAGGGTCCCTTCACGTGCCTGAACTCGGCACGTTACGGCATTGCTTGGGGCGCGCTGGGTGCCGCCGAGTACTGCTGGCACACGGCACGTCAATACGTGCTCGATCGTCAGCAGTTTGGCCGCCCGCTTGCCGCCAACCAACTGATTCAGAAGAAGCTTGCCGACATGCAGACCGAAATCACGCTGGGCCTGCAAGGCTGCCTGCGTCTGGGTCGCATGAAGGACGACGGCACGGCTGCGGTCGAGATCACCTCGATCATGAAGCGCAACTCGTGCGGCAAGGCCCTCGATGTGGCGCGTCTCGCCCGTGACATGCTCGGTGGCAACGGCATCTCCGACGAATTCGGCATCGCGCGTCACCTCGTGAACCTCGAAGTGGTCAACACGTACGAAGGCACGCACGATATCCACGCGCTGATTTTGGGTCGCGCTCAAACGGGTATTCAGGCGTTCTTCTGATCGCCTTCTGATCGTTTGCCGATCCTCTCGCAGGATCAAAAGCGCGAACCGTATGCATCAGCGGTACTAGCGGTACGGTTCGCGCTTTGCCCGACTTGTCGGGTACGCGTCGTTCTCAGGCCGCGTGTTGCGGGCCGTCAATCCCCCGAGCAACGGCGCGTACCCGACAAGCAGTCATGCCGACTGAAAGGCTAGTGGCAAACAAGGTATGACGCGGACTGCATGGCCGGACAAGAAGCCGGTGGAGGATCCATGCAAAACAAAAAGCCAGCTCTCTCGAGCTGGCTTTTTTTGTGTCCGCCGGTGGCATCGCCACCGGGTACGCACGGCCGATTACTTGTTCGGCTGCGGCGTCAGACGCAGGTACGGACGCACGGCCTTGTAGCCCTTCGGGAATTTTTCCTTGAGCACGGCTTCGTCCTTGAGCGACGGCACGATCACCACGTCTTCGCCATCTTTCCAGTTGCCCGGGGTGGCGACCGAGTAGTTGTCGGTCAGTTGCAGCGAGTCGATGACGCGCAGGATTTCGTCGAAGTTGCGGCCCGTGCTTGCCGGGTAGGTGATGATCAGACGCACCTTCTTCTTCGGATCGATCACGAACAGCGAGCGCACCGTCACGGTTTCGCTGGCGTTCGGGTGGATCATGTCATACAGCTGCGAAACCTTACGGTCGGCGTCAGCCAGAATCGGGAAGTTGACCGACGTGTTCTGCGTTTCGTTGATGTCGCTGATCCAGCCCTTGTGCGACTCGGCGTCGTCCACCGACAGCGCGATGGCCTTGACGTTACGCTTTTCGAACTCGCCTTTCAGTTTGGCGGTCAGACCCAATTCGGTCGTGCACACCGGCGTGTAGTCGGCCGGGTGGGAGAACAGAACGCCCCAGCCATTGCCGAGGAATTCGTGAAACTTGATAGTGCCAACCGACGAGTCCTGCTCGAAGTCGGGAGCGATGTCACCCAAACGCAAAGTCATTTACGGTCTCCTTGAGATCCTTCAACTGAGTGGGGTAAAGACTAAAGGATGCTAAGCTTTGCAAGAACGAATAAAAAATTGGTTGCAAATAAGAATTGGAAATATAGCGCCGCAACGGTTGTTGTTTTCTGGCAACGACACGTTGAAAGCGTTACGATAACCCCCATATCCAACCTTAGCCCTTTTTGCATTGACTCCCAAGGCAATCGGGTGACGACTTTGTCGCAAGTGCATACCAACAAGGAGAAGTTCATGACGGACATCAAAACCGTATTGGCTGACGCCGAAGACCTGCTCAAGCAAGCCGCGAACACGACCGGCGAACGGGCATCCGAGCTGAGCGACAAGGCACTGGCGCTGCTCAAGCAAGCGAAGGAAAAAGCCTCCGACGTGCAGGTCGTCGTGGTGGAAAAGAGCAAGCAGGCTGCCCGCGTGACCGACGACTACGTGCACGATCATCCGTGGCAAGCCGTGGGCATCGCCGCCGGTATCGGCGTGGTGATCGGCCTGTTGCTCAACCGCAAGTAAGCTGTTGTCAGTCAGTGTCGCGTCGGCGGTTGCCGGCGCGAACGGTTCACAGCACCGCTGACTAGCTACCCGCTACTCGCGATTCGCTATTCGCTATTCGCTATTCGCCCACTCAGTCTGAAGCGGAGCTCGCCTGACCCAGCGCCATAGCGCAAAGGTTCGGGCGGCCCGCCGAGCCCAGCCCATGACCGACAATGATCGCACGACCCCGCCGCGGCCCTCGCTGCGGCGCATCGCCGGCGCGTTGCTCGAGATCGTCCAGTCGCGCATCGAACTGATCGGCATCGAACTCACCGAGGAAAAAGAGCGCCTGATGGGTGTGGCCTTCCTTGGCCTTGCCGCGATGCTCTTTGGCGTTCTCTCGCTCGTCTCGCTGACCGCTCTGGTCATCGTGGTGTTCTGGGACACGTACCGTCTCCAGGCGATGACCGGCATTTTCATCGTGTATCTGCTGCTCGCCTTGTGGTGCGCACTGCGCGCACGCAATATCCTGCGCGATGCCCCGATGCCGTTCGAGGCTACGCTGGCCGAGTTCGAAAAGGACCGCGACGCCCTGCGTCCGGACTGAAGGAGACCGCCCCGTGCCGCTAGAACCCAATCGCACCCGACGCCAACGCCCCTCGCGGCGCTCGCGTCACGACCTGCTGGCGATTCGCAAGGAACTGGTACTCACCCGTATCGCCGTCGAACGCGCCGAGTTGATTCAGGTAACGCACAACACGCGCGAACGTCTGCGCAATTTCCGTTGGATGCGTTACCTGCTGCCCGGCGGCCTTTCAAAGCTCAGCGGCCTCGGCAGTCTGGGCGGGCTCGCCGGCTCCGGCCTGAAGCTCGGCGGCCTGCTTGAACGCTACCCGCTCGTCAGCTCCGTCGCGTCCATCGCACTGACCGGTTTGTCGCATACGCCGGTCGGGCGCGTCGTACGCCGTGGCCTCAAGTGGGGCGGCCTCGGTGTGCTGGCTTATCAGGGCTTCAAGATGTGGCAGCAATCGAAATCGGGCGACGCTGCCGATGGCGCGACGGCTACCGCTGGCAGCACTGACGGCACCGGCACCGCAGGCGCGGCCGCTTCGCCGGGCGCTACCGGCACGCGTACCACTAAGCCCGGCTCGAACGATGGCGGCGCACCGCCGCTCATCTAGCACCCCCGCTTATTCATTCGCTCGAGTCCCTCGACTCCCCCTGCTCCCCCCGTTCCCATGCTTTGAACCTGTCGGCCGGCGCCTCGTGCGCCGGCCGACGTGTTTTCACGCCATGGTCGAACTCACATGTTGCACGTCATCGCGACACGCGGCCGCCCGTACGCGTTGAAGGTGATGCCGATGCAGCGCTCGTGGCCGCTGATCTGGATGTTTCCCGATAGCCATCCCCCCTTCTCGACACGCATGAACCCGTTTTCTTCGAATGCCACGACTGGCTGCGTGTAGAGCGACCAGTTCGTCGTGACGTCCACACCGGCCGGCAACGGTGCATAGCGGGCGAGGTACCGCTCTCCCGCGTCGTGGCGATCGTTGAGGTTGTCGTCAATGAACGTCACCCAACCGCTGTTCCAGTGCTTGCCGTCGTGAGGGGCGATGGTCACCCGGCGGTGCCGTCCCAACGCTTCCGCTTTCGCCGTATTGATCGCAGCGAGCAGCGCGCGCGCCGTAATCTCGACCGCCACCCGGTTGCGAACCGCTTGTATCGATGGCGCAGCTGCCATCATGGCAATCGCCAACACGGCCGTCACCACAACGCACTCCAGCAACGAGATGCCGCGCGACCGCGTCTGGCGATCGCCGATTGCGGTCATCGCTCCCGCCCCCAGCCACCACGGGCGCCCCGCCCACCACGGGACCCACGGCCAGTCCGCCCAGTCCGGTCATCGCGCGCATCGGGCGTAGAACGCTGCCAGACCGTCACCTCACGCCAGTTCAACCGACGCGATGTGAATACCGCCGCGTCCCTGCCACCAGTAAGGTCCGGGGCCGCCAGACGCCTGACCTCATAGATCGCCTGCAAGTACACATTCGTGCCCGGCAGATCGGCATACCCCACGGCACTGACCCGATACCGGCGCGGCAAGGCACCCCGCTTTTCCGATGCAGTCGTTGCGTTTGACCCGGCCGCCCGGGTAGCGCCGCCAATCGCAATGGCGAGGGCTTCCGGGGCATAAGCGATCCGCTCGACAAAGTACCGGCCGCGTGACGATTCAGTCGTCTTGTCGCGACTGTCCCAGCACATCGTCTGCCAGCGGCGCGCAAGATTCAGTGGCCAATCGATACGGTTCTCGGGCGCGAGAATGCCGTACGGCCCCGCCGCGTCGTCCCGTGCCAAGGCAATGTCCACCGCACCTGCGTCATGGGTCAGCCAATGCCGGGCCTCGGAAAGCGCCGCCTCTGCCGCCGCAAACGCACGCGCACGGTCATTGGTGTACGCCGCAAAACGCCCCGACAACTGGCGATGATGCGAGCCGGACGCGGCCAACGTCATCAGCGCCGCCAGCCACATCATGAGGAAGACGCCAACCACGCCGCCTCCTTGCCGAAGCCGCCGTCATTCCGACGATGCGCAATGGCGGTGAACACATGCAGATGGAACTGCCCCGCATCGGCAAGCCGCTTGTACGTCCCCCCGCCGGACTTCGCGTCGAAGACCTCGACCACGCGCGCAGTGCCCTTTCTGACGCCCGCACGCGGCGCGCCACGCAGCACGAGTGAGAATGCCACCGCCTCCACGTCCTCCCAATCGCTTATGCCGATGGGCACCAGCGGTCGCTTTCCGCGTGCGCTTTTCACCGGTTCAATCCAGAACATCCGCTCTCCGCCGATAACGCGACTGCCGCCACCGCGCACCCCCAATCGCACATACATCGCCTCGACGCCCGCCACCAACACCTGTCCCGGCTTCAGCTTCGACGGCATTTTTTCGGGGTCGTTGTATCGGCAGAACAGCGACGGCAAGCCATCCTCGCCTTTGGCGACATAGAAGATATTGATGTGTCGATCAGTTGAGTAGAAGGTCGTTGGCGCGCGTTTCCCGCCGCAGTTCTGAATCGCACCGTTACCGGGTTTCACACCGGCCCCGTGGTACTGCACTTCCATGAGTGCGCTCCCCTGCCAGCCCCGGCGTGGACATGTCTCAACGCTGTTCGCGCATTCGTCCGCGGCGCGAAGCGAAACCCAATCACGCTTGCCTGTGGGGGGCGGCATCGCACCGCCTTCCATCGGGTCCCAGTTGCGATAGCCCGCCATCTGAACGGCACGCGTGAGTTGCGTCAGCGCAAAGACGGCCCGTTGCTGTACGTCCAGCCGTGCCACCTGCACGCGCCAGAGCCTGAGGCCCGCGAGATAGATGGCGATGGCGGCCATCACCACTAACAGTCCCAGTGGCATCGCGAGCGTGAGTTCGAGCAGCGTAAAGCCCCTCGCATGCCGCGCGCCGGATGAGCTACGCCGCCCGCCAATGACAAGGCGTCTCATGACAGCTCCCCGCGTTGCTGCGCACCGTCGGCAATCGCCGAAGCTTGCTGTGGCATGCCGTCGACCGCCTGCCAGTTGGCGAATCCCCCGGCACCGGCAAGCAGCACCGCCGACATGAACATCACTTCGAGCAACGCGGCGCCGCGCATTCGCGCACGGTAGGCGCGGGTACGCCGCAGGCCCGCCAGCCTGCCGGGCGACGACACATCTCGCGGCTCGGCAGCCGCGGGCTTACACGGCACAGGTAGCGCCGATAGCGCTGGAATTGCTGGTGGTGCGGGTAGTGCTGCCAGCGCCGTCCGCCCGGCCGCCGGCCGATTTACCGGCGGCTCCGCAGGCACGATGTGATTTGCCCGCGCCGCATATGCCAATCGTTGCAGCGCGTTTTTCGACACGTCTCGCGGCGTCATGACGACAACCCTGCGGCCATTCCCACGGGCCGCATCTCGTTGCGTCTTCCGGTCTGCCCGGCGCTTTTGATGTCTGCGATCCTGTTGCATGCTTCGCTACCTCGTTGGGTGAATAACGAAGTCATCGTCGCGCCGCACACGCATTACGCCAATCAGACGCCACCGCAAAAACCACCGCTCGATACGCGCCCGCACTCCTCAAACACAATGCATCGCAGGTGCCACATCGCGGCACCGTCGCCGCTTTTCGAACAAAACGGACATAAAAAAACGGCGACCAAAGTCGCCGTTTCTTCTCAAGCAAAAACCATCGAACCTCTCGAGAACGGCAGCAACAACCGCCGCCTCGTGAGCTCAACGTTTCGCCATCAGCCCTGCTTGAGCGTTTCGATCAGCTCGACGTACGCCTGTTGCACGTCGTCTTTCGACTTGCCCTTGAGCATTTCCCACGCGTCGTACTTGGCGCGGCCGACGAAATCCATCGCGCCCGGACGTGAGCCCGACACGTCGCCTTCCGTGCCTTGCTTGTATAGCGCGTAAATGCGCAGCAGCGTGAGATTGTCGGGGCGTTCAGGCAGCGTCTTGGACTGTGCCACTGCCTCGTCGAAACGGGCTTGAAGATCGCTCATGGTGTCTCTCCCTGGAAAAACGGTCAGCTTATAAGTGCACAGAGCGTCGATTGCCATCACTTGCCGACATTCGCGTAGACGCTCTGTGTGTTGCGAATACAACTGGGGCAAGGATAACGACGAAGCCTTGCGCGAGGTAGAGGTCAGCGTAGAACCCTGCGTCTAAACCTCTCGGGAACTGTGAGCATTTCCTGCACGCTGTATCACGATGCCGCGCAGACGCATCCCTCGTGACGACACGCACGCTACCCCGCGCACCGCACTTCGCCAGCGCCACACAATCGCCCCAATGAAAAACGCCCGGCAGTTTGCCGGGCGTCTCACACTACAAGTCTTGCAGGCTGGCGAGACAATCGCGCGCCGAAAATTTACATCGGCAAGACGTCTCGCTGTGCCATTACGACACGATCACGACGCCGATGCTGCCGGAGCCGAGGCGGCGTTCGCGTTCGCCGGGACGGTACGCTCTTCCCAACCGCCGCCGAGCGCCTTGTACAGCGTCACGAGGTTGGTCCAGCGGGCCAGACGCGTTGCGATCAGCGACTGCTGCGCCGTGTACAGCGAGCGCTGCGAAACCAGCGCGTTCAGGTAGCTGTCCACGCCGTTGCGGTAGCGCAGATCCGAAAGCTTGTAGCTCTCGTCGCTCGCCTTCACGAGCGACTCTTGCGCCGACACCTGATCGTCGAGCGTGCCGCGTGCTGCCAGCCCGTCCGAGACTTCGCGGAACGCCGTCTGAATCGACTTCTCGTACTGCGCGATGTCGATGCGCTTTTGCACCTTGGCCAATTCGAGGTTGGCGATGTTCTGCCCGCCCGCGAAGATCGGCAGCGTGATGGTCGGCGCAAACGCCCACGCACCCTGACCGCCCTTGAACAAGTTGCTCAACGACGCGCTCGCCGTGCCCGCGCTCGCGGTCAGCGAGATCGACGGGAAGAACGCCGCACGTGCCGCGCCAATGTTGGCGTTGGCACCCTTGAGCGTGTGCTCGGCAGCCGTGATGTCCGGGCGGCGCAGCAGCAGATCGGACGGCAGACCCGCCGGCAGATCGGCCAACAGCCCTTGCCCGTCGAGCGGACGCCCTGACGGCAGATCGGCCGGCAACGGCTGGCCGATGAGCAGCGTCAGCGCGTTCTCGTCCTGTGCAACCTGACGCGTGTACTGCGCAAAGTTCGCACGCGCCGTATCGACCGGCGTCTGCGCCTGACGCAGATCCAGCCCGGAGGCCGTACCCACGTCGAAACTGCGCTTGGTCAGGTCATACGACGATTGCTGGCTCTTGAGCGTATCGGACGTGAGCTTGAGCAGTTCCTGATCGGCCAGCAACGTCAGATACGCCGAAGCGACTTCCGACACCAGCGTGATCTGTGCAGCCTTCGCGTTGTCTTCGGTCGAAAGGTACGTCTCCAACGCCTGATCCTTCAGGCTCTGAATACGACCGAACAGATCGAGCTCATACGACGTGAAGCCCACACCGACCTGATAGCTGCGGCTGATGCCCGCGCGCCCCGACGACGACAGGTCGGCCGGCGAACGCTGCACCGAACCCTGCCCCGCCACGCCAACGTTCGGCAGCAACGCCGCACGCTGAATCTGATACTGCGCACGCGCAGCATCCACGTTCAACATCGAGACTCGCAGATCGCGGTTGTTCTCCAGTGCGATCTCGATCAGCTTCTGCAAACGCGGATCGGTAAAGAAGTCGCGCCAGCCCAGCTCGGCCGCGATGACCGCATTGCGATCAGTCGCGCCGTTCTGGTTGGCCGCACCGGGCGTCTTGTAAGCCGGGCCAGTGGGGAACGTCGTGGAGACCGGTGCCTCGGGCCGCTCATAGTGCGGCGCGAGGGTACAGCCTGCCAGGAACGCTGCCGCCAAGGCAATCGGCAATGCTTTGTGCTTCATAGGTCAGTTTCCTTCCTTGGCGGGGCCTTCGGGCGCGTCCGGTGCTTCATGACGGGCTTCCGGATGTTCCACGGTGTCCAGGTTTTCATGAGCGAAGCGCTTGCGCACCAGCACGAAGAAGACAGGCACGTAGTAGATCGCGAGGAACGTTGCCGCCAGCATACCGCCGATCACGCCGGTACCGATAGCGTGCTGCGAAGCCGAGCCGGCACCGTTGGAAATCGCGAGCGGCAGCACCCCGAGAATGAACGCCATCGACGTCATCAGAATCGGTCGCAGACGCAATCGGACGGCTTCCATCGTCGCTTCCATCAGTGTGCGGCCCTGCATTTGCAGATCCTTGGCGAATTCCACGATCAGAATCGCGTTCTTCGCCGACAGACCCACGGTCGTCAACAGACCCACCTGGAAGTACACGTCGTTCGACAACCCGCGCAGCGACGCAGCCAACAGGGCACCCAACACACCCAGCGGCACCACCAGAATCACCGAGAACGGAATCGACCAGCTCTCATACAACGCGGCCAGACACAAGAACACGATCAGGATCGAGATGGCGTACAGCGCCGGTGCCTGCGAGCCGGAAATGCGCTCTTCAAACGACAGCCCCGTCCATTCCAGACCGATACCCGGCGGGAGATCCTTGGCAATCTCCTCGACCGCCTTCATGGCGTCACCGCTCGACTTGCCCGGCGCAGGCATGCCCTGAATTTCCACTGCCGGCACACCGTTGTAGCGCTCCAGACGTGGCGAGCCGTATGTCCACTTGCCGGTCGCGAAGGCCGAGAACGGCACCATCGTCCCGCTGGCGTTACGTACGAAGAGTTTGTTGATGTCCTGCGGCAGCATGCGGTCCTTTGCCTCTGCCATCACGTACACCTTCTTCACACGGCCACGGTCGATAAAGTCGTTGACGTACGACGAACCCCACGACGCCGAGAGCGTGCTGTACACGTCGGCAATCGACAGGCCCAGCGCAGACGCCTTTTCCTCGTCGACGTCCACCTTGTACTGCGGCGTGTCGTCGAGACCGTTCGGACGCATGTTCGCGAGGTTCGGGTTCTTCGCCGCGGCACCCAGCATCTGGTTACGTGCGGCCATCAACGCATCGTGGCCGAGACCCGCGCGATCTTGCAGTTCGAAGTCGATACCGCCCGCGTTACCCAGTTCAGGCACCGACGGCGGGTTGATCGCGAAGATCATGGCGTCCTTCACGCTCGCGAAAGCCTGATAGGAACGCGCAATCACTGCCTGCACCTTGAGGTCGGACGACTGACGGTCTTCCCACGGACGCAGCATCGTGAAGGCCAGACCCACGTTCTGACCCCGGCCGTTGAAGCCGAAGCCGGTCACCGTGAAGATCGAACGCACGGCGTCCTTTTCCTTCTCGAGGTAGTGCTTCTCGACCTGCTTCATCACTTCGAGCGTGCGCTCTTGCGTCGCGCCCGGCGGCAACTGCACCAAGTTGAAGAAGTAGCCCTGATCTTCATCCGGCAAGAAGGCCGTCGGCATGCGCACGAACAGGAAACCCACCGCCGCCACGATCACCACGTAGACGATCATGAGCGGTGCGCTGCGCTTGAGAATGCGCTCGACCTGGCTCTGATACTTCTTCGAGCCCTTGTCGAACGTGCGGTTGAACCAGCCGAAGAAGCCGCGCTTCTCGTGCACTTCGCCCTTCTTGATCGGCTTGAGAATCGTCGCGCACATGGCCGGCGTGAGCACGATAGCCACCAACACCGACAACGCCATGGCCGCCACGATCGTCAGCGAGAACTGGCGATAAATAGCGCCCGTCGAGCCGCCGAAGAACGCCATCGGCACGAACACGGCCGAGAGCACCAGCGCCACACCGACCAGTGCACCGATGATCTGGTCCATGGCCTTCTTGGTCGCTTCCTTCGGACTCAGCCCCTCTTCGGCCATCACCCGCTCGACGTTTTCCACCACCACGATGGCATCGTCAACGAGCAGACCAATGGCGAGCACCAACCCGAACATCGATAGCGTGTTGATCGAGAAGCCTGCTGCGCCCATGATGCCGAACGTACCCAGCAACACGACCGGCACGGCAATCGTCGGGATGATCGTCGCCCGCAGGTTTTGCAGGAACAGATACATCACGAGGAACACGAGCACGATACCTTCGATGAGGGTCTTGATCACTTCCTCGATCGAGATCTTCACGAACGGCGTGGTGTCGTACGGGTAGTCGACCTTCATGCTGGGCGGGAAGTACGGCTCCAGCTCGGTGACGGCCTGCTTGACGGCAGTTGCGGTTTGCAGCGCGTTGGCACCGGTGGCCAGCGTAATGGCCAGACCGGCAGCGGGCTTGCCGTTGTAGCGTGCCACCACCTGATACGACTCACCGCCGAGTTCGATACGGGCAACGTCGCCCAGACGAACCTGCGAACCGTCCTTGTTCACCTTGAGCAGAATCTTGCGGAACTGCTCCGGCGTTTGCAGACGGCTTTGGGCCGTCACGGTGGCGTTAAGCTGCTGCCCCTTGACTGCCGGTGCACCGCCCAGCTCACCCGCCGAAATCTGCACGTTCTGCGACTGAATCGCGTTCGAAACGTCGATGACCGTCAGGTTGTAGCCGTTGAGCTTCTGCGGATCGACCCAGACACGCATGGCGTACTGCGAGCCGAACAACTGCACCTGACCCACGCCGTTCACACGGCTGATCGGATCCTGCACGTTGGCTGCGATGTAGTTCGCCAAGTCGATGTCGGTCATCTGACCGTCGTCGGAATACGCACCGATCACCAGCAAGAAGTTCTTGGTCGCCTTGGCCACCTTGATACCTTGCTGTTGCACCTGCTGCGGCAGCAGCGGCGTGGCAAGTTGCAGTTTGTTCTGCACCTGCACCTGTGCGATGTCGGGGTTCGTGCCCTGCGAGAAGGTCAGCGTGATCTGTGCCGTACCCGAGCCGTCGGACGTCGACGACATGTACTCGAGGTTGTCGATCCCGTTCATCTGCTGCTCGATCACCTGCGTAACCGTATCCTGCACGGTCTGCGCCGAAGCGCCCGGGTAGGTCGCGGTGATCTGCACCGAAGGCGGTGCGATGGGCGGATATTGCGAGACCGGCAGCTTCAGAATCGAAAGCGCACCGGCCAGCATGATGACAATCGCGATCACCCACGCAAAAATCGGGCGATCGATAAAAAACTTTGCCATGAATAAGGCTCCGCGTTATTGAGCTTTGGCGGCCGAAGCAGCACTCGCCTGCGTGGCAGGGTCGGCAGCGGCCGGTGCGCTGGCACCCGCCGGTGCCGGAGCAGCGCCCGGCAGTTGCGCCGGCACGGCCTTCACCGGAGCGCCCGGACGCGCCTTTTGCAGACCCGAAACGATCACCTGTTCGCCCGCAGACAGACCCGACGTCACCAGCCACTTGTCGCCGATCGCACGATCGGTCACCAGTTGGCGCAGTTCGGCCTTGCCTTCCTTGTTCACGACGAGCGCGGTCGGCTGGCCCTTCTGGTCACGCGTGACGCCCTGTTGCGGCACCAGCAACCCGCCTTCCTTCACACCCTCGGCCAGCTTGGCGTGCACGAACATGCCCGGCAGCAACTCGCGGTTGGGGTTCGGGAAGATCGCGCGCACGGTCACCGAGCCGGTCGTCTGGTCGACGGTGATGTCCGAGAATTGCAGCTTGCCGTCCAGCGGATACTTGGTGCCGTCTTCCAGCGTCAGTTCCACCTTGGCAGCGTTCGGACCCGCGCTTTGCAGCTTGCCATCGGCCAGTGCGCGACGCAGACGCAGGCCATCGGCGGCCGATTGCGTTACGTCCACGTACATCGGATCGATCTGCTGCACCGTGGTCATCAGCGTGGCCGCGCCCGACTGCACATACGCGCCTTCGGTCACTTGCGACAGCCCCGTGCGGCCCGTAATCGGGGCCGGCACGTCGGTGTAGCCAAGGTTGATGCGCGCCGTATCGACGGCAGCCTTGCCGGCAGCAACGTCGGCATCGGCTTGCAGAGCGGCGGCCACAGCGTTGTCGTAATCCTGCTTCGACACGGCTTCAACGGCTACCAGCGACTTGTAACGGTCGGCCAGCAGCTTGGTGGATGCCTGATTTGCCACCGCCTTGGCGAGCGTCGCCTTGGCGTTCTCGAAGGCGGCCTGATAGGTGGCCGGATCGATCTTGTACAGACGCTGTCCTGCCTTGACCTCGCCGCCTTCAGTGAAGTCGCGCTTGAGCACGATGCCGTCGACGCGCGCACGCACGTCGGCGACGCGGTAGGGCGAGGTGCGTCCGGGCAGGTCGGTCGTCAGTGTTACGTTCTGAGGTTGCAGCGTCACGACGCCGACTTCCGGCACCATGCCCTGCGGCTGCTGCGGCTTCTTGCCGCACGCGGCCAGGGTCAAAACCGCGAGTGCCACGGCAGTGACCATCCCCAGTGAACTTCTCTTGACGTGCATATACGCCCCCGATAAATGGAATGCGGTCAAACAAAATGACAAGTAACCAGTACGTTGCGACGATTGCGACGGCGAAGGCCGGTCCGCAATCCCATCGCACATAGGCGGGCAAGCGAGTGTCAGGCAACGGGTCACCGGACGGCGGTGAACCGGCAGCGCAGATGATCGGGTTTGAGCCCGGATCGCTACCGGTCGCGCGCCCCAGCGCGGCATACACCGCCAGTGCTGGCACTCGTGTGGATCGTCGAACAGGCTCCGGGACACCAGGTGACAGACGGCAACCGCGAGCGGCGCGCCTCTGTCGGTTCGCCCCCTCGGGCCCCTTCAGGTGTTTCCCGTAGTCGAAGGAGCTTAAATGGTCCCTGTGCAATAGAGCAAGCGGCTGCTATTATAGATACATTCATGAATGTATGTAAATCGCATTGCGTCGCACCATAAAGCGGCGCGGTTTACAGCACCTTCCACAATTTCCGCTGTTCCCGTGACACGACGATGGCCCGCAGAACCAAAGAGGAAGCGATAGAGACGCGCAACCTGTTGCTCGACACCGCAGAGACGGTGTTCGCACAGAAGGGCGTGTCGCGCACATCGCTGGCCGACATCGCCGAAGCCGCCGGCCTCACCCGCGGCGCGATTTACTGGCACTTCAAGAACAAGATCGACCTGTTCAACGCCATGACGGACCGTATCCGTCTGCCGATGGAGCGCATGATCGACGAAGAATGTGCCGAACCCGAGCACGGCGACCCGATGGTGCGCATGCACGATATCTGCAAGCTGGTGCTCAAGGAAACGGCGCGCAACGAGCGCCGCCGCCGCGTGCTCGACATTCTGTTCCACAAGTGTGAATACACCAACGAGATGCTCTCGGTGCTCGATCGTCAGCGCGAAGCCTGCGCCGACGGCAAGCAGCGCATCATGCGCGATATGGAACGGGCCATTGAGCGCGGTCAACTGCCCGCGCGGCTCGACACCCGGCGCGCCGCGATCATGCTGCACGCGCTGGTGGTCGGCATGATGTCGGACTGGCTGTTCCTGCCCGACTACGATCTCGGTCTGGAATGCGACGCCATCGTCGACGGGTTCTTCGACATGCTGCGCACCAGCCCCGCCATGCTGCGCCCCGGCGCACCGGCGAAAACCCCGGCGATGGCATAACGAATCTGCCGAATCTGCCGAATCTACCGAATCGTTCGATTCCCGATTTAGTACATATATTAATTAGCAGGCACCCTTCGCGGTGCCTGCTTTTTTTTGGTGGGTACGGGCTGCGCGCCGACGCAGCATTTCATCTGCCGTCCCGAATATTCGGGATCCGCATGCGGTGTTGCCGCGTCGAAATCCATTCGGACGCCGTGATACTTCGTATACCTGTACAGCGTCGCACCGTTATATATAATCCTACACAACGCGACGCACCATCACGGCGCCGATTGCGCTGCGAACTCACTGCTGTCTTGCAGCGATTGCGCGGCAATTTCGCAGCGCCCCGGTGACGCCACCGTTGCAATTTCGCAACTGCCATTGCAACGCGATCGCACGGATTTCGCACGACTTCGCAAGACCATCAAGCCACTACATGCTGGAGACCACCCTGTGAAAGCTGTCGTTACTGCTACGCCCAACAAGTCCCAAGCCACCCACTCGCGCGTGACGCTGCGCCGCGTACTGGGCGCCGCCGCCCTCGGCGCGAGCCTGCTGTTCGCCGGTCAGGCGGCCGCCCAGCAAGTGTTTGCCGCGGCCAGCATGAAAGACGCGCTCGACGATCTGTCCGCTGCCTACACCAAGGAAACCGGCAAGAAGCCGGTGCTCGTGTACGGCGCCAGCTCCACGCTCGCGCGTCAGATCGAAAAGGGCGCACCGGCCGACCTCTTCATCTCGGCCGACCAAGACTGGATGGACTACGCGCAGAAGCATGACCTGATCGACACGGCATCGCGTCGCAACCTGCTGGGCAACGAACTCGTACTGATCGCCCCGACGACCACGTCGGGCGACATCGATCTGAAGCCGGGCGTCGACCTCGACGGCAAGCTGGGCAACGGCAAGCTCGCCATGGGCGATCCGGCCCACGTGCCCGCAGGCCTCTATGGCAAGGCGGCACTCGAAAAACTCGGTGTCTGGTCGAAGGTGCAAGGCAAGGTCGCCGCTGCCGACAACGTGCGTAACGCGCTGTTGCTGGTGGCTCGCGGCGAAGCGCCGTACGGCATCGTCTACAAGACGGATGCGAACGCCGAGAAGCGCGTGCGTATCGCCGGCACGTTCCCCGCCGACAGCCACGCCCCGATCGTCTATCCGGTCGCTGTGACCAAGCAGGCCGATCGCGCTGCCGCCGATCCGTTCTACAAGTTCATCACGACGCCGGCCGCCCTCGCGACCTTCCAGCGCTACGGCTTCACGCGTCCGTAATTCGTATCCGTAGTTCGCATCCTTAATTCGCATTCATAAGCTGCACCTGTAAGAATGACGAACCCAGACCGGGACTGTCCTCGACAGCCCCGGTTTTGCCATGTGCGCCGGCCACCGCGCGCAGGCCCCAATTCACGCGGATCCTTTCAAGGTGTTCTCGCCGTATGTCCATGAGTCTTACCCCGGAAGAATGGGGCATCGTCGAACTCAGTTTGCGCGTTGGCCTATGGGGCACGCTGTGCAGCCTGCCCTTTGCCTACGCAGCGGCTTGGTTGCTCGCCCGCCGGAATTTCCCCGGCAAGGCGCTGCTCGATGCCATCCTCCACTTGCCGCTCGTGCTGCCGCCCGTGGTCGTGGGTTTCGCACTGCTCGTGTTGTTCGGCGCACAAGGCGCCATCGGCAAACTGTTGCGCGAGTGGTTCAACCTCACGTTCGCGTTTCGCTGGACGGGTGCCGCACTCGCGGCCGGGGTGATGGGGTTTCCATTGCTCGTGCGCGCCATCCGGCAGGCGCTCGAAGCGTCTGACACCAAACTCGAACAAGCGGCGCAAACGCTCGGTGCCGGCCCGTGGCTGACGTTCCTGACGGTCACGCTGCCGCTCACGGCCACGGGCGCGTTGCACGGCTTCGTACTCGCGTTCGCGCGAGCGCTGGGCGAGTTCGGCGCGACCATCACCTTCGTCTCGAATATTCCCGGGCAGACACAGACGCTGCCGCTGGCGATCTACACGGCAACGCAGGTGCCCGACGGCGACGCGATGGTCTGGCGCCTATGCGCCATTTCTGTCGTGCTGGCTGTCGCCACGCTCATCTTCTCTGAAGTGCTGATTCGCTTCGGTAATCGCAAGGCGCTTGGTTATGACGGTTGAAGTTCGCCTCCAACATCGCTTCGGTGCGTTCCAACTCGACGCCGAATTCGCTGCCGGCATGGGCGTCACGGCGCTGTTCGGGCCGTCCGGCAGTGGCAAGAGCACGGTCGTCAATGCCGTCTCCGGTCTGCTGAAGCCCGAAGCCGGGCGCATCGTCGTCGGTGACGACGTGCTCTTCGACAGCGCCGCCGGTATCGCACTGCCGACGTGGCGGCGCCGCATCGGCTACGTGTTTCAGGACGCGCGTCTGCTGCCGCACCTCACCGTGCGTCAGAACCTGCTGTTCGGCCGCTGGCTGCGACGTCGCGACGTGAGCGCGGCAGGCACCGGCGCGATTGCGCTCGACCACGTCGTCGAAGTGCTCAATCTCGGCCATCTGCTCAGCCGTCGTCCCGGTGCCCTGTCGGGCGGCGAAAAGCAACGCGTGGGTATCGGCCGTGCGCTGTTGTCGTGCCCGCGTTTGTTGCTCATGGACGAGCCGCTCGCCTCGCTCGACCACTCGCGACGCATGGAAGTGCTCGACTACCTGAACCGCATCCGGCACGAACTGAAGTTGCCTGTGCTTTACGTCACGCACTCGCTTGACGAAGTGATGCGTCTGGCCGATCAGGTAGTGTTGTTCCGTGAAGGCCGCACGATCTCGCAAGGCAATCCCGCAGATGTGCTGAACCTGCATCGCGATGCGCTCGACGGCGCCGCCGAAGCGCCGGGAACCGTGCTGGAAACCAAGGTCGTCGCGCACGACGCCGCATACGGGCTGACCGAGCTTGCGGTGAATGGCAGCGACACGATTCGCCTGCGCGTGCCGCGTGTAAGCGGTGAAGCAGGCGACGTCTGCCGGATTCTGGTGCGTGCACGCGACGTTGCCGTTGCCGTTGCCACGGAACCACCGACGCAAACCAGCGTGTTGAACGTGTTGCCGGCCCGCGTCAGCGCGCTGCGCGATCTGGGCGATTCGGTGGAAGTGCAAGCCATGCTGCCCGACGGCACGCCGATGCATGCGCGCATCACGCGTTTCTCCGCCGATCAACTGCAACTCGCGCCGGCGCGCGAGGTGTATCTGCTGATCAAGTCGGTCGCCCTCACGCGCTGACAAAGCGTCAACAAGAAAGCGCCAACACACCGGGCGTCACGGCAGAACTTCACCGTGCCGCCCGGTGACATCTCACTGCCCCTGCGGCTTGCTCATCGCGTCGCCCTTGCCCATGGCATCGCCCTTGGACATAGCGCCACCCTTGCTCATCGCATCGCCCTTGCCCATCGCATCGCCCTTGCCCATCGCATCACCCTTGGACATGGCGCCGCCCTTGCTCATCGCGTCACCCTTGCCCATGGCATCGTGCTTGGACATTGCGCCGCCCTTGGACATGCCGTCCTTGGACATCGAACCGCTCTTGTCCATTTGCTGACCCATCGCATCGCCCTTGCTCATGGCGTCCTGCGCAAACGCCGCGCCGGTGCCGAGTGCAAGGCCCATCGTCATCACTGCCAGATATCGCATTTTCATTGTCGTTGCTCCATGAATTGAGTGAGAAAAATCAACTGCCACCAAACCAGTTGTAGCCCTGGTCTTCCCAGTACCCGCCCGGGTACGTATTCGTGACGAAAATCGCGCGGATATGTTTGGGATTCTTGTAGCCAAGCTTCGTCGGGATACGCAGCTTCATCGGAAAGCCGTACTCCCTCGGCAGCGTCTGGCCGTCGTACGTCAGCGCGAGCAGCGTCTGCGGATGCAGTGCCGTCGGCATGTCGATGCTCGTGTAGTAATCGTCGGCGCACTTGAAGCCGACGTAGCGGGCCGTGGTGTCGGCGCCGATGCGTTTGAGAAAGTCGGAAAACGTCACGCCGCCCCAGCGCCCGATCGCACTCCACCCTTCCACGCACACATGGCGCGTGATCTGCTCGGCGGCACGTGCCTGCGCAAACGTGCGCAGCGTGTCGAGGTTCCACGCCGCCTTGTCGGCGATCAGGCCCGACAACTCCAGTTGATAGTCGGCCGCGTCGACCACCGGGGCCTCGTCCATCGAATAGAACGCGTTGAACGGAAACGGCCGCGTCATCTGCGACGCCGAAAAGGTCGGCGCCAGCACGTCTGAGCGAAACAGCGCCGCCTGCACCCGATCGTTCCAGCGCGACATCGTGTCGAGCGCCGATTCGACACCAGCGTTGTCGTCGAGCGAGCAACCCGAGAGCAGCGCCACCCCACCCAGCGACAACGTGCGGGAAAGAAACGCACGGCGCGACGGCTCCGTCACCCGGCGCGTCACCAGCGTGCGCGCTTCCTTGAGAATCGCGTCGCCGTCGCGCACGATCAGCGAGGTCTTGTCGTCGTTACGTTTGAAGAAAGCCATGGCAGTGCCTCGTCCTGAGCCTGTGTGTTCGCTTGTGAGATCGCTGGAGATCGCTGGAGACCGCGTGATATCGAGTACGCCCGGACGCTCAGCGTCCGGTAATCATCGTGCGCAACGTGCGGGGCACGAGCGCCACCATGACCACGTGCACCACGATGAAGGCCACCAACCCTGACATCGCCAGAAAGTGCACCCAGCGCGCCCCCTGAAACCCGCCGAACAGGTCGCACAGCCAGCCGAGTTGCACGGGTTTCCAGATGGCGAGTCCCGACGCGATGAGCAACATCAGATCGAGCACGGCGAACAGATACGCGGCGCGCTGCACATAGTTGTAGTGACGCGGATCGGCATGCGCGAGACGGCCGCGCAACGCGGCAAACGCGTCGTGCAGGATGCCTTTGACGGACAGCGGGAAGAACCGGCGCGCCATGCGCCCGCTCGCCAGATTCAGCAGCAGGTAGACGAGGCCGTTGGCGGCGAGCAGCCACATCGCCGCGAAATGCCAGCGCAGTGCGCCACCGAGCCAGCCGCCAAGCGTAATGCCGTTGGCGAAGCGGAAGTCGAACAGCGGGGAGGCGTTATAGATGCGCCAGCCGCTCGTAATCATCACGAGCACGGCCAGTACGTTGATCCAATGGGTGACGCGCAACCAGCCCGGCTGAACTACCGGCGAGGCGCCGGGGGCCGGGGGTGGCGAGGGAGCCCGCTCAGCGTGCGCGGCGGGCTCGTGTGCAGCAGAAGGTTTCGTGGCGGCTTGCATGACGTCTCCATCGCTTGTTTTTGGCGTCGATGGAGACAGTGTCGTGCGCTTTCAGTCACAAAGTCCTGTCGAAAAGATAATCATTTTGTGAGATTTGGTCAGGACTCGTGGAATTACGGGATTACGCGTCGTCGGGGTCCTGTACCGGGCGGCCTTTCAGATAGGCGTCGAAGGTGGGTACATGGGCGTCGAGCAGGGAGCGGATCTCCCGGACGAGGGTGTCGTAGTGCGCGGTCAGGTTCTGGGCGAACGGCGTGAGTTGGGCGCCGCCGCCCGACACGCCGCCGATGTGGCGGGTCACCAGCGGCTCGCGAAATTCGTGATTCATCGCTTCCACCAGCAACCACGCCCGCCGGTACGACATGCCCATGCCACGGGCGGCGGCAGAAATCGAGCCCGTCTCGTCGATGGCGCGCAACAGCGTCAGGCGCCCGGGGCCGAACACGGGGGCGTCGCCGTCGCGAATGCGCACGCGCACGTCGTAACCGGCCACGCCGGGCTGTGCTGGCGTCTTAGGCACCGCTTGCGGGGCGTCAGCCGCACCGGCCGCGCCGGTCTTTCCCGAACGGCGCTCAGCTGGCATGGTTCCCCCACATCACAATGAGAATCAGAATGACGATGGCGACCGCCCACGGCCACCAGCGTGACAACGGGCTGCGCGCCGGTGTCCCTTCACGCGTCGCTGCGCCAGCGGCCATCGCTGCGGCCACCTCGCCATCGGCCGCCACGGGTTCGCCCACGGCGTGGTGCGGTGCGACGACCGCAATGAAGCGTCGCAGGAATTCGTCGGCAAGACGGCGCGCCGCGTCGTCGACCAGCGCGTTTTCTACGTGCGCCAGTTCGCCACCGATCTGGGCGTTCACGTCGTAAGTCAGTACGGTGTTCATCGGTCCTTGCGGTTCAAGCGTGATAGCGGCCGTGCCGCGTCCGAACCCGGCGGACGGGCCCAGACCGTCGAAATGGAGGGTGTACGAGGTGGGTGCGATCACGTCGGTGAGGGTGATGCGCCCGGTGAAGCGCCCTTTGACCGGCCCCGCCGACGCGGCCATCACGATCGACCAGGTGGTGTCGTCGAGGCGATCGATCGATTCACACCCGGGAATGCACTGGCGCAATACGCCGGGATCGTTCAGCGCGATCCATGCGACGTCTCGCGCCATCGGCAATTGCCGGCGGTTCTGAAGTTCCATTGCCCTTTCCCCTTTGCCGTCAGGCCATACGGAATATGGAATACGGAATCGTCTCGAACATCGAGGCATTGTGACACGAGTTACCGCCATGGGAGTCCACTGCCGAATATCCGCTCGAATACAGCGCAAGGCAAGCTGGGCGCGGGCGCGATATACTCGCCGAATCACATCGAGCGGTATCTCTTCGGCAACAGCCGGTCCCTCGGCTGCCTGCATTGGCACTTGCCTCCGCGCTTCGCGAACAAGTGTCGGGAATGCGCTGGCATTGCCGTGTGACCGCGTCTTCGGTGCCGTGGCCCATCCGGGCTGCCGCTCGCGTAATGGCGAAGGAACCGTGCAATGGACAGTGTCGATCTGGAAGTGCTGAAGTCCGCCGTACAGTGGACCCGCGCGGGCTTTTTCGTCACGCTGGGCACTGTCGTGCGTACGTGGGGCTCGGCTCCGCGCCCCGTGGGCTCGATGCTCGCAATTCGTGAAGACGGCCATCTGGTCGGCTCCGTCTCCGGCGGCTGCGTCGAAGACGATCTCATCGCGCGCATCCGCGCGGGTGACTGGCCGCAAGACCGGCCGCAACTCACGAGTTATGGCGTGACGGCCGAAGAAGCCCATCGTTTTGGCTTGCCGTGCGGCGGCACGCTGCAACTGGTGCTCGAGCCGGTGCGCGAATCGTCGCGCATTCCCGATCTGCTCGACGCCATCTCGCAATTCCGCCTCGTCGTGCGCGAGCTCGACATGACCAACGGCGCCGTGCAGATTGCACCGGGCCATCGCACGCCGTCGGTCGAATTCGACGGCGGGCGTCTGATCACGTCGCACGGCCCGCGCCACCGGCTGGTGGTCATCGGCGCCGGGCAGTTGTCGAAGTACGTGGCGAGCATGGCCAACGCGCTCGACTATCACGTGATCGTCTGCGACCCCCGCACCGAGTATGCGGACGAATGGCAGGTGCCGGGCACCGAACTCTCGCGCGAGATGCCCGACGATCTGATCGTGCGACTGCAACTCGACTCGCACAGTGCCGTGCTCACGCTCACGCACGATCCGAAGCTCGACGACATGGCGTTGCTCGAAGCGCTCAAGTCGCCCGCGTTCTACATCGGGGCAATCGGCTCACGCGTGAATAACGCGCGACGCCGCGAGCGGCTGTCGTTGTTCGATCTGAGTCAGGAAGAAATCGAGCGGCTGCATGGCCCGGTCGGCATGCATCTCGGCGCGCGCACGCCCGCTGAAATTGCCGTGGCAATTCTCGCCGAGATGACCGCCATCAAGAACGGCATCACGGTGACGCAGACGTTCGCGGTGCGCTCGCCGGACGATCTGGATAATTCCTCGCCCGCCTCGGAATGCCGTACAGCGGCGTGAAATCCGAATCGGCACGCCGCGCGCAGGCATAAAAAAAGCGCCGCCTTTCGGCGGCGCAACTCGCTCACTCGTTGCTACGGGTACTGCCTACTACCTGGGTTACTCCCTCATCCGTGGCTGCGGATCGATCGGCACATCAATCGTGCGGCCACAAGAATGTTGCCGTGGCATGCCCCTTGGCGGGCACCTTCACTTCCCGCGTCATGGGCTTGCCGTTGTAAGTCGCCTTCACGGTGTAGTCGCCGGCCGGCAGTTTCACCAGCATGAACGGCCCGCGTGAATGCGCATCGAGCACCGTCTCGCCGCCGCGCATGATCTGCACCTGCGCATCGGCCACATACTCGTTCGCGCCGTCGCCGCGCGCCGCCATCTCGATCGACAGCGGCCAGCCGCCCGCCGAGCGCTTGAACGCGCCGGATTCGTCGCTATCGATGCCCCCGGAGACATACGTCACGTTGCCCTGATGCATCTCCTGCGGCAGATTGCCGCCCTGTGCGTGTGCCAGTCCGATACCGCCGAGACTGCCTGCCAGCACAGCGGCCGTGGCACCTGCCACTGACCAGCGTTGCCATTGTTGCCACATGTTCGACCTCCCGTTTCATGACTTCACGATGCCGGATCGTGCCGGTACGGCGGCGGTATCTCTGCGATGACACCGCAGCCGCGCCGGCACACAAGGTAGTGCGTGGCATCCCGCGAGTGCCGCCCTCGGCGGCGCGTCTTCAACTGCGTGACTCGCCTTAGCCGAGATCGACCGGGATGAAAATCTGTTGCCCGTCGCGCTGCACAAGCAACGCGACATTATTGCCCGCCTTCTTGAGCTTGTCGCTCAGTTGCGAGGCGCTTGTCACCGGCGTGCCGTTGAGCGACAGAATGATGTCGCCCGCCTGTACACCGGCCTGCTCTGCCGGGCCGCCAGCACGGGCGACGAGCAAACCGTTCGTCACCTGCGCCGCACGCTTTTCGTCCGGCGACAGTTCGCGCACCGCGAGCCCCAACCGGCCGTGCGTGGCCGAATCGTCGGCACTTGCCACGTCCTTCTTCTCGTTGAGCGCCGCCACCTTCACCGACACCGTTTGCTGCGCGCCGTTACGCCACACCGTCAGCGTCGCGGTTTGCCCCGGACGCATATCGGCGATCTTCTCGGGCAGTTGCACCGAGTCGTTGATGGTCGCGCCGTTCACCGCGAGAATCACGTCGCCCGCCTTGAGATCGGACTTCGCCGCAGGGCCGTTCTTGTCGATCGACGACACGAGTGCCCCGGTCGGCTTGGGCAAACCAAACGACTTCGCCAGCGATTGATTCACTTCCTGAATCGTCACGCCGATGCGCCCACGACTCACCTTGCCGTACTGCTGAAGCTGCGACTTGACCTTCATCGCCATGTCGATCGGAATCGCGAACGACAGCCCTTGGAAGCCGCCGGTACGCGAGTAGATCATCGAGTTGATACCGATGACCTCACCGTTCAGGTTGAACAGCGGTCCGCCCGAGTTGCCCGGGTTGACCGGCACATCCGTCTGAATGAACGGCGTGTAATTCTCGTCGGGCAACGCACGCGCTTTCGCCGATACGATGCCCGCCGTCACGGTGTTGTCGAAACCGTAGGGCGAGCCGATGGCCACCACCCATTCACCCGCTTTCGACTTCGACGGATCGCCAATCTTTACCGTCGGCAGATCGGTCGCGGCAATCTTGAGCAACGCCACGTCGCTCGCCTTGTCGCTGCCCACGACCTTCGCCTTGTACTCGCGCTTGTCGGTCAGTTTCACCGTCACCTGACTCGCGTCGTCAACGACGTGCGCGTTGGTCAGGATGTAGCCGTCCGGGCTCACGATAAAGCCCGAGCCAAGGCTGCGCGTCGGTCCGCTGTCGGCGCTGCTGCCGCCATCGTCACCCCCATCGCCGCCGTCGTTACCCGGTGCGCCGTAGAAGTGGCGGAAGAACTGGAACAGCGGATCGTTCTGATCCATGCCCGGCGGCATCGGCATCGTCGAAGCGCCACGGCCCGCCGAAGGTTTCCCATCGTGCGTCACACTGATGTTGACTACGGCCGGTCCGTATTGTTCCGCGAGTTGCGAGAAGTCCGGCACCAGCATGCGCGGCGCGGTATTCGACGTATTGACGGCGCCCGGTGCCGAGGCGGCGGCCGGCAACGCCGCGCTGGCGTCGGAGACCACGTCCGAGGCGAGCGGGGCCTGCCAGTGTTGACGACCCGCGACATAGCCGCCCGTCAATGCGACGAGCACGGCGCCAGCAACCAACGTACGAGTGAGCTTCGAAGTCCGCATGAGTCTCTCCTTCCAGACGACCACGTTTGACATGACTGTGATCCTAGAGAGGCTCCCTTAAGAGAACCTTAAGACGCGAAAACGCGAGGACGCGACAACGAGAGATCGTAGAAGCGGAAATCCAAAGCGCGTCGATGCGACATCCGTTCGGATGAGGGTGTCACGCATCGAGTGCAGGAGGATGGGATTTTGATTGCTATGCGTAACGCTTTCAGGCGTTTGATAGCGGGGCTCGCGTGGTTCGGCTTGCGTGTGGTGTGCCCCGCTGGCTACGGTGGCAAGGTGGTGCGATTTCGCGCCGCATGAGCTTCACATTCCACCGCTCCACCACTCTCGCATTCAGGAGGCATCACGATGCAAATCACCGATTCGATGTTGGCTCGCGCCACGCGCACCATCGGCACCGCAGGCTTCGTGCTCGGCATGGCGCTGGCGTTCTCCGCGCAGGCCGCCCCGGGCAGCAGTAACGGCAAGGGCACACAAGGCCCCGCCGATTCGACGCAAGCGCAGGGGATGCAAGGGATGCAGGGCACGCAGCAGGCCCAAGGCAACTGCTCCCGCGAGATGCCGGCGGACAATGCCATCGTGGGCAAGTCGCTGACCGAAGCCAAGTCGCTGCTGCAAGGCTGTCCGTGGCGCATCGGCGAGCAGGACGGCAAGGCTATGCCGCTCACGCGCGATCATCGCCCCGAGCGTCGCACCCTCACCATTGAAAACGACAAGGTCACGAACGTGACGCGTGGGTGAGGTCCGACAGCGCGGCGCGATTTTGCGCCGCGCATTTTCGACACATCAAAGCGCGGGCGGCACACCGGCCGTCGACGCGTCGAAACTCACGCGCACACGCAGTCCATGGCCGCTGCGCGCATCGAGCAACTCGACCCGTGCACCATGCGCCTGCGCGATATTGCGCACGATCGCCAGCCCAAGGCCACTCCCTTCGGCACGCGCATCGCCGGTCTTTGCCGGTTCGCCATCGCCGCCCCGGAAGAATCGATCGAACACGCGCTCGCGCTCGGCCGGCGCAATGCCCGGGCCAGTGTCCTCGATCTCTACGGTCACCGGACCAGCGCTCACGAGCCGCACATCGATTCGCCCACCCTGCGGCGTGTATTTCAGTGCGTTATCCACGAGATTGCCGAAGAGCGTCTGTAATGCATGAGCGTCGCCATGCACGCGTGCACGCGCGGTCATGTCGTCAGGCGCATCCAGTCCCAGATCGATACCGCGCGCTACCGCGAGCGCCGCGTGATGCGCCACCACATCTTGCAGCAACGGCGTGAGCGGCAACTCGGTGAACGCACTCGCCGCGCGTGCGGCATCGGGCTCCTGACGCGCCAACGTCAGCAACTGCCCCACGAGATGCGACGCGCGACGTACGCCATCGCGCAGATCGCGCATCGCTTCGGCGCGCTCCCCATCGGTATGCGCCCGCTCCAATAACTGCACCTGTAATTGCAACGCGGCCAGTGGCGTACGCAGTTCATGGGCAGCATCGGCGACGAAAGCCTTCTGCTGCACGAGCGCTTCGTCGAGTCTCCCGAGCAAGCTGTTGAGCGCGCGCACGAGCGGGCGCACCTCGTCCGGCAGCCCGGCCTCGGGCAACTCGGAAAGCGCCCCCGGCGCGCGGGCATCGAGTGCGCGCGTCACACGACGCAACGGTTGCAGCCCCCGGCCAACGACGATCCACACGAGCAGCGCGAGAATCGGCATCGCGATGACCAGCGGAAACAGCGTGCGCAGCGCCATCGACACCGCGAGCGAATCGCGAATCACCATCGGTTGCGCCAGTTGCACGACGTTGTCGCCCACGAGCGCTGCATACACGCGCCAGTCGCCTTCAGGTGTCTGTACCGTCGTGAACCCCAGTTCGGCGCGCGGCGGCAACGGCGTGCGCGGATGCGAGTAATACAGCTCGACGCCGTTTCGGCTCCAGATCTGGATCACCAGGCCGCCCGCGTCGCTATGGTCGCCCGGCACGCTGGAAAAAGGCTCGGCAGGCAGCGACAACGCCATCTGCTGCAATTGGAAATCGAACAGCGCGTTGGCTTCGGTACGCGCCTGACGGAAGATGGCGATGCCCGCGAGCAACAGCGCCGCGACCAGCGTGAGCAGCAAGCCGACGAGCAGACGGCGACGGATCGAGCGCATCACTCGGCCTCCGGCGCCACTGCGCCACCTGAGGTACCCGACGCAGCCTGCGTGCCCTGCGCCCCCGGTGACGGCATCATGTATCCGACGCCCCGTACGGTACGGATGGCATCAGCACCGAGCTTCTTGCGCAGCCCGTGAATATGCACCTCGACGGTGTTACTCGCAATTTCCTCGCCCCAGCCGTAAATGCGCTCTTCGAGTTGCGATTTGGACAGCACCGCCCCGGGCCGGTTGAGCAACGCTTCGAGCACCGCATATTCGCGCGCGGACAGCGTCACCGGCGTGCCGTCGCAACTCACTTGCCGTGTGGCCGGATCGAGCACGATGCCGCCGTGCCGCAGCAACGGTTCGCTGCGTCCGGCCTGCCGCCGTACCAGCGCCCGCAAACGCGCCGCCAGTTCGTCCAGATCGAACGGTTTGACGAGATAGTCGTCGGCACCGGCATCGAGCCCCTTGACGCGATCGGCCACCGCATCGCGTGCGGTGGCGATGATGACCGGCAGTGTTTGGCCACGTGCTCGTAACGTACGTAACACGTCGATACCGTCGCGGCGCGGCAACCCGAGGTCGAGCAGCAGCGCGTCGTACGACTCGAGCGACAAGGCGTCGAGTGCGCGCTGACCGTCGTCGACGTGATCGACCGTCCAGCCATCCTGCCGCAGGCCTTTCGTCACTGCCGCAGCGATCATCGCGTCGTCTTCTACCAATAGAATTCGCATGTATTTGGCCCCCAACGGCGCGACATCGTCACGCGGTAGTCCGCGTTGCCGTGCGCAATTGCGACGTCACCCGCGCCATCCGCGATGTTGCCTCTGAGTGACATTCCGTCGATTTTCGACCCATTGTAGCGACAGTTCGTTGCATGCCCGACTTACAATGGCGGACATTGTGCGGTGCGCGTCAAAACACTCGCCACCGCACGCCGAACACACGACCGCTTCGCCCGCAGCCCACCGCACGCCCCCGCACCCGCCAAGGTGCCCGTACGGTTTCGCTGCGCGTAACACTGGAGAACACCGCCCGCCATGCGCGTCTTCCGCCGCTCCCGCCACACGCTCTTGTCCGCACGCTCCCTTTCCATCACGTCATTGTCCGCGCACGCACCTTGCGGTACGTCCTCGCAGGCGACAGCACGCGCGTCAGCAATGACCGTCGCGCGTGCCGCCGGTTGCGCCGCGTTTGCCGTCGCCGTCGCGATGAGCGCATCTGTGCAGGCGAAACCCGCCAAGCACAAGATGCCGAAGGTGCCAGCCGCGGCGCCGAGTGCAACACCGCTGCCCGCGCCGCTCGCCCGTTTGCTCGCCGCCAGCAAAGTGCCTGCGGGCCACGTGAGCGTGATCGTCGCGAAGGTCGACAATCCGCTGCAAACGCGCGGCCGTCTCGCTGCACCGCTCATCTCGATGAATGCGAAGGTGCCGCGCAATCCCGCATCGACGATGAAACTCGTCACGACGATTGCCGCCCTCGACACGCTCGGCCCCGACTATCGCTGGCGCACGCAGGCATTCACCGACGGCCAGTTCGACGGGCGTACGCTCAACGGCAATCTGTATTTCAAGGGCACCGGCGATCCGAAACTCGTGCCCGAAGAAATGGAGAAGTTCGTCGCCGAGTTGCATAACGCCGGTGTCACCAACATCAACGGCGACATCGTGCTCGACCGTTCGGCTTATAGCTCTGACATCGGCGCGATCGAAGCGATCGACGGCGGTGGCGATCGCCCGTACAACGTCGCGCCCGACGCGTTGCTCTATTCGTTCAAGGCCGTCTCGTTCAGCTTCTCGGGCAACCCGAACGGCACGGTCAACGTGAACGTGCTGCCGCCGCTGGCGAATCTGCAGGTGTCGAACGAGTTGTCGTCGACGGATGCCGGTAACTGCGGCGACTGGCTCACCCGCATTCATCCGACGCTCAATCAAGGCGCCGATGGCATGTACGTCGCGCGCTTCTCGGGCACCTACCCGACGGCCTGCGAAGACAAGGACTGGAACGTTGCCGCGCCTGATCGCGACCGCTTCTTCCTCGGCGGTTTCCGTGCGCTGTGGCAAGCGTCGGGCGGCCAGTTCAACGGCAACGTGCGCACCGGTGTGGTTCCCCCCGGGGCGAAGCTGCTGGTCACGCACCGTGGCCAGACGCTCGCGGAAGTCGTGCACGACATGAACAAGTTCAGCAACAACGTGATGGCGCGTCAGTTGTTCCTGACGCTGGGCCTGCCGCCCGATGGCAAGACACCGGCCAGCGTCACGCGCTCGCGCGAAGCCCTCGCTCGCTGGCTCGACAAGCACGATCTGTCGATGCCGGGTCTGGTGGTGGAGAACGGCTCCGGCCTGTCGCGCCGCGAACGCATCAGCGCCGCCGAGTTGACCGGGCTCTTGCAGCACGCGATCAACAGCCCGACGGCGCAGGTGCTGGTCGAGTCGATGCCGACGGTCGGCGTGGACGGCACCATGCGTAACCGCCTGACCGGCAGCCCGGTCGCCGGCAACGCACACATCAAGACCGGTACGCTCGACGACGTGCGCGCGGTAGCGGGCTACGTCGGCACGCGCAACGGCGACATCTACGTGGTGGTTTCCCTCGTGAACGACGCGAAGGCCAACAACACGCGCGCCTTCAACGATGCGCTGATTTCGTGGGTGTACGAGAATGCTCCCTGAGCGCGCCCTGAGCACTCACCGAGCATAAAAGCGGCTTTCGAGGATTCACTCTAGCCGCTGCGCCAAGGCGTGACATTGGCCTCAGAATAGACGCTTCATCGGCGTCATTTCCGCTCAGACGGAAAGACGCCGGTCAGATGACCCTATCGTGAGGAGACGCGAGGTCATGAACGTCGAGTTGATTCTGCTGGCGCTCGCGCCCGTGTTCGTGCTGTGTATCGGTATCGAAGCATGGTACTGGCGACGCCGCCGCCCCGGCATGTACAGCCTGAAAGATACCGTGAGCAACGCCACGCTCGCGCTCATGCATCAGGGCGCCGACAAGCTCGCGTGGCTGCTCATCGTGCCGTTCTACGCGTGGCTCTACGACCACCACCGCATCTACACGATGCCGGCGGGCTGGGTCGGTTTCCTGCTGCTCTTCGTCGTGCAGGACTTCCTCTATTACGTGTTCCATCGCGCCAGCCATCGCATTCGCTGGCTGTGGGCGGCGCACGTCGTGCATCACTCGTCGGAGCGGCTCAACCTGTCGACGGCATTCCGCCAGAGCCTGATGTATCCCGTCGCGGGCATGTGGTTGTTCTGGACGCCGATGGCACTCATCGGCTTCACGCCGATTCAGATCGTCGGCGTGGTGCTGCTCAATCTCGCGTTCCAGTTCTTCGTGCACACGCAGGCCATTCCGAAACTCGGCTGGCTGGAGTACGTGCTGAATACGCCGTCGATTCACCGCGCGCATCATGCACGCAACCCGCGTTACATCGACCGCAATTACGCGGGCGTGCTGGTGATCTGGGATCGCCTGTTCGGCTCGTATGTGGAAGAAAGCGACGCGGAGCCGTGCGAGTACGGCATCGTGAATCAGATTCACACCCACAACCCGATCACGCTGACGTTTCACGAGTGGAGGTCGATGGCGCGCGATGCAGTCACGCTGCCCGGCTGGCGTAACAAGTGGATGGCCCTGTTCGGGCCTCCCGAATGGTCGTCAGGCTTGCTCGAAAGCCGCCGCAGCGCGGCCGAGGCGGTCGTTGACGGCAGCCCACGCGGGCGTGTCCGGTAAGCGCTCGAAGAGAATACGTGTGACGTTTGCGCGATCCAGACGGCGTAGCAGCGCGTAGAGATCGGTCGCCAGCGCGTCGGGCGTGGGCGGCAACGTGAACTTCACCACGTCGTCGCCTAGTTCAACCAAAGCGTCGGCACCCGACAGTGACGGCAGCGACGCCAGCGTGCCGGTGAAGGCCACCACAGCCACTCGCTCGCCTTTCGGATGCACGGCCAGTGCCGGCGCGAACTGCGCCGCGTCGCAAAGATAAAGCGGCGTGCGCGGCGCGTAATGTGCCTTGAGCGTGCCCGAAGCACGCGGCGCATTGGCGTCCTGTCCCGGCAGGCGCGGCATCTCGCCCAGCACTTCGGCGATCTGTTCCGGCGTGATGTGCCCCGGACGCAGCAGTGCCGGGAAGCCCCGCGACAAATCCACAATCGTCGATTCGATACCCACGGCCGCTTCGCCGCCGTCGAGCACGTGCACGGTCACGCCCGGCAGACCGGCGAACTCGTCGCGCACGTGTTGCGCGGCGGTCGGGCTCACCTGACCGAATCGATTGGCCGACGGGCCCGCCACACCGCCCTGCCCGCTGGCACCGCCTTTCACGCGAGCGAACTCGCGCAACAGCGCTTGTGCAACGGGATGCGACGGCACACGCAGACCCACGGAATCCTGACCGCCCGACACCGCCGCCGGAATATGCGGCGCGCGTTTGACGATCAGCGTGAGGGGGCCGGGCCAGAAGGCGTCCATGAGCTTGCGCGCGGCAGGCGTCACGTCGTCGCTCCAGTAACCGGGGTCGCCCTCGGGCGAAAAATGCACGATGACCGGATGATTCGCCGGCCGGCCCTTGGCCGCATAGATGGCCGCGACGGCCTGCGGGTTCTCGGCATCGCCCCCGAGGCCGTAGACGGTCTCGGTCGGGAACGCGACCAGTTCGCCCGCGGCCAGTTGCCCGGCGGCTTGCGTGATCGCTTGCGCCGACGGCATGACGATGCGAGGGGCCTGCGACGACGTCATCGGTCAGTCTTCCAGCGCGATATTGAGGCTAGCCGCTGCGGCAACGCAGGCATCGCGTGCCTCGTCGAGCGTGGCGCCTGCAAACGTGATGTGGCCCATCTTGCGGCCCACGCGCGCTTCTTCCTTGCCGTACAGATGCAGACGCGCCGACGGCAGTGCCACGACGTCGTCCCACGCCGGTGCGCGGGGTTGATCCTTGGCGTCGCCCTCGAACCACACGTCGCCCAGCAGGTTGAGCATCACGGCGGGAGAATGCTGACGCGTCTCGCCCAGCGGCAGGCCGGCCATGGCACGCACCTGCTGCTCGAACTGGCTCGCGGCGCACGCATCGATCGTGTAGTGACCGCTGTTGTGCGGACGCGGTGCCATCTCATTTGCGATCAGCGAGCCATCCTTGAGGATGAAGAACTCGACGCACAGCACGCCCACGTAGTCCATTTGCGACGCAATGGCCGCTGCCGCCGCCCGCGCTGCATCGGCGAGCGCCGGGGCCGCATCGGGCGCCGGGACGGTGGTAGTGGCCAGAATGCCGTCGATATGGACGTTCTGCGCGAGCGGATACGTCGCGACCGTGCCGTTGGCGCCACGCGCGCTCAGCACCGACACTTCGTAGGCCAGCGCCAGACGCTTCTCCAGCACGCACGCCACGCCGCCCATTTCGGCATACGCGGCACGCGCTTCGGCGGGCGTATTGACCCGCACCTGACCCTTGCCGTCGTAGCCCATGCGGGCGGTTTTCAGAATGCCCGGCAGCACAGTCTCGAACGCTGCTTCGCCAATGGCGTGCAGCGCGTCGGTCGACTCGATCACCAGATGGGGGGCCACGGGCACGCCGCAGCTTTCAATGAATCGCTTCTCTGCCACGCGGTCCTGCGCAATCGCAACGCAGCGGCCCGCCGGGCTCACGGTGGTGCTTTGCGCGAGGAAGTCGAGCGACTGCGCCGGCACATTCTCGAACTCGGTCGACACGGCCGGACACAACGCTGCCAGCTCGGCGAGTGCGGTTTCGTCGCGATAATCGGCCACGATCAGACGGTCGGCCACGGCACCCGCCGGGCAGCGCGGATCCGGGTCGAGAACGCAGACCTTGTAACCCATCGATTGGGCGGCGAAACAGAACATGCGGCCGAGTTGGCCGCCGCCCAGCATACCCAGCCATTGACCGGGGAGGATGGGCGCAGCGGAGGCAGGATTCATCTTCGTTGAGGCGAGAAAGCGTGCGGGGACGGGCTTGTTTTTAGAGTGCCGGCAGCGTCATGCCGCGCGCCGCTTCGGTCTGCTTGGCGCGGAAGGCGTCGAGCTTTTCAGCCAGCGTCTTATCGTCGGCAGCGAGCATGGCCACGGCAAACAACGCCGCGTTGGCCGCACCGGCTTCGCCGATGGCGAAGGTCGCGACCGGCACGCCCTTGGGCATCTGCACGATCGAGAGCAGCGAATCTTCGCCACGCAGGTACTTGCTCGGCACCGGCACACCCAGCACCGGTACGGTCGTCTTCGCGGCAATCATGCCGGGCAGGTGCGCGGCACCGCCGGCCCCGGCGATGATCGCCACCAGCCCGCGCTCGCGAGCGGCTTCGGCGTAGCGGAACATGTCGTCCGGCATGCGGTGCGCCGAGACCACCTGCGCTTCGTACGGCACGCCGAACTCGGCCAGAATGGCGGCCGCGTTCTTCATCACTTCCCAGTCCGAGTTGGACCCCATCACCACGCCCACGCGGGGCGCAGCGGCTTGCTTATCACTCGTTGCGGTCATTGTCGTTTCCGTCCCGCTCAGGCCAGTTGCTGGCCGGTCAGGCGCTCGAGCGCCTCGCGGTACTTCGCAGCGGTCTTTTCGACGACTTCATCCGGCAGCTTCGGCGCGGGCGGGGTCTTGCCCCACACTTGCGTCTCGAGCCAGTCGCGCACGAACTGCTTGTCGAACGACGGCGGGTTGCTGCCCACGGCGTACGAATCGGCCGGCCAGAAGCGCGACGAATCGGCCGTCAGAGCCTCGTCCATCAGATGCAGCTTGCCGTCGTCATCGAGACCGAATTCGAACTTCGTGTCGGCGATGATGATGCCGCGCGTGGCGGCGTAGGCGGCGGCTTCCTTGTACAGGCGAATCGAGATCTCGCGGATCTGCTCGGCCAACTCGCGGCCGATGCGGCTCACCATGTCGTCGAAGCTGATGTTCTCGTCGTGCTCGCCCAGCTCGGCCTTGGCGGCCGGCGTGAAGATCGGCTCCGGCAGTTGCTGTGCGTTTTGCAAGCCTGCGGGCAGCTTCACGCCGCACACGGCGCCGGTGGCCTGATAGTCTTTCCAGCCGCTGCCGGCCAGATAACCACGCACCACGGCTTCCACCAGAATCGGCTTCAGGCGCTTGACCACGACGGCGCGGCCGGCCACTTGGGCGGCTTCGTCGGCCGACACCACCGATTCCGGCGTGACGCCGGTCAGGTGATTCGGGACGACGTGCGCGAGCTTGTCGAACCAGAAATTGGCCATCTGGTTGAGCACACGGCCCTTGCCCGGAATCGGCTCGCCCATGATGACGTCGAACGCCGAAAGGCGGTCGGTCGTCACGATCAGCAGCTTGTCGTCGCCGACGGCATAGTTATCGCGCACTTTGCCGCGGGAGAGCAGCGGCAGGCTCTTGAGGGAGGATTCGTACAGGGCGTTCAAGGCGGGGGTAGTCACGGCGGGACCCGATGTCAGAAGGGCAAAGGCGTAATTATACGCGCCTTGCGCGCCCCTCGGCGGCCTTCGGGACTTACACCGCCAACTCGTGCAACAGGGCGCCAATTCGCGCCGCATGGCCCTCGCCCACCAGTAGCGCCACGACCGGTGCACGCGAAGTGGGATGCGACATCGGCTTGCCGGAGCGCTGGCATTGCCGATGCCACTGCTCGACCGACGCCGCCGCGTAAAACTTGTTGTCGCACATGAGCGTGGCGTCGTCGGTGCGCGTGATCAGGCGCATGGCGTCTGGGCTGGCGGGGTCGATATCCTCCAGCGAGATCCGGTCGGTGTGCGGGCCGAGGTAATGCTCACTGGCGTGCCGGAAGCCGGTGAAGTAGTCGGTCTGGCCCGGCAGCCAGACCAATTCGGTGCCCGTGGGCAAGGTAGTCGACGCCAGCAGCGAGACAGTACGGTCGAAGTCGGCTTCGAGGTAGTCGGCCATCTGGTGCCGCCAACGCGCGATGCATTGCGTTTCGGCGTTCAGGTCGATCGGCGGCGTACGTCCCCTCGCGTCACTGTCACGCACCCGTTGCAGGCGGCGATACAGCGCCGACAGGAATCCGGCCGGATCGGACGCCCGCATGGCCGGGGGCATGTGCCGATCGTGGGTCGGGAAGTACAGGCCGTTGGAGACGAAGACCGCGAGTTCATTCGACCGGTTCGTCGCAGGCGGCATGACGGGGCCGTGATAACCCTCTGGCGGATCGCACCGCGCGATGACCGAGACGTGAAGTGCATCGAAGTCCTTCAGGCGGTCGATCGCCCGGGGCAACAGGCGGTTCGCTGCCATGCACCAGCCGTCGGGGCTTCTCAGTGTGTTGATCAGTTCGGCACACTCGGCAATTTGCCCGAAGCTGGCGCGCGCCCGTCCGATGTGGTGGGCGCTCTGCTGCGCACGCTGCATCTGCACCTGATCGACGATCGTGTCCACGCTCGGCGGCCTGCCGTCGGCCGAAGGCAGTTGCAGCAAGGCGCTGGCGATGACGGCGCACGGGCGCGAGACGCCCTGCTCGGAACACACGAGTGCGATCTTGCCGGGGTTTTGGCGAAGGTAATCTGCCACGCCCTTACCCGCCTGCCAGAGCGTTGCACCGGAAATGGCAGCGCCGCCGTGTTCCATCCCGGTGAATTCCATGCATGTCACGTGTGCGAGACTTTCCTCGACCTTCGAAACATCGGCAGCCATGCGTACCGCGAGCCGTGACTGCGGATGGGGGCCCTGCTGTGCGGAGACCCTCGCGAGATAACGGACTGCCGATCGTGGCAGATAGCGATTGGTCTCCTCGTTCTCGTTTGCCTCCCCTGCCTGCTGAATCGCACCCGGCTCGACAGAGAAGATGGCCCCGATGTCCGGATGCGCTTTGAGCATGCGGGTCAGGGCGGCGCCTTCCGCGGACGTGGCCGTCGGCCCCACGATGAACCGGTGTTCGCCAAATGTGAGCAAGCCGTAGCGTGTGCATTCCCCATCGACGCAAATCAACGTCTGCGGATTCACGCCGTATGCGTTGATCCACGTGGCCTTTTCCGAATTCGCGAGCAGCGCGCCTTGCTGGAACGGGTCTAGTTGACCGAGTGTGAGAATGGGCGAGCCAACCCACGGGGACGGCGGCTCGCCTCCGCCGGCAGAGCGATCCGAAGGGCGGTTCGCGACGCCGCACAGCGCGTTGGACAAGGTATCGGCCGGCGCCGCAACTTGCCGCGGCGGAGGTTCGACCGGGACGGTGGCGCGGGAACGGGAAATGAACGAGAAAATGCGGGGCATCGCAAACTCCAAAGCGGGGCTGCCGGCATCCGGATCAAGATCAAGATCAAGATCAGGATCGGGCCACGTGATCAGGGCCCGAGAGACTTTCACGTCCACCGGGGCGGGGCTTTGGCATTCGGGAGTCGGCTGCGGATTTGCGGCCTTAGCGGGAAATTGCGGGAAATTGCTGGGAACTTGGCGACCTTGGACCTTAGCTGCACCTAAACAGGACACGGGTCGGGTTTGCGTTGCTTGGCGCGACGGTTGCGCCGCCTACAATGGAAATGTCCACCCGGGAGAGGGGCTGTCATGTCAACCACGTCGAACGTCACTGTTGTGATCGCGGCCGTCATGGCACTCACCACACTCGCCACAATCACCAGCCCAGTCGCCGGGGCGCAGGCGTCGTCCGCCGCGCCGCCCGGCCAGTCGTCCGCCCCCGCTGCCTCATCGCCGGCGTCACCGCATATCCACGCTCCGGTACACCGCCCCGCCCCGGCGCATGCCGCCTCCGGCGCCGCAGCGGCCTCCACATCGACCGCCGACGACCGCCCCGTGCTGCCTCGACTGATCGCCATCGCCACGCCGGAGCCCGACGACGCTATTCCGCGTTTCGCGCTCTACGCGGCGCGAGATATCGAAACGATGGGTTTGCAGTTCCCGATGCAGGCCGAAGGCATCGCGCCCGACGGCGACGTGGTGATCACGCTGAGCCTGCGCGAAGGGGCAACCACGCGCATGCGCGACTTCTCGCGTCAGCACATGAACGAGCCGATGACACTGATCGTCGATGGCGTGGAGATGCTCACCGCCACCATCCGCTCCGAGCTGGGCGGCAAATTCCAGTTGCAGATGCCCAAAGAAAAAGCCCGGCTTCTGTTCCAGCGTGTGCTGGCGAAGGCCGGGCCTGCAACCTGAGGTCCGAAGACCCCAAGTCTGATACTGACTTCTCGACTTACTTCACGATCTGCGACAGCGCGCCGCTCTTGTACTTCTCGGCCATCTTGTCGAGCGACACCGTCTTGATCTTGCCTGCCTGACCTTCGCAACCGAACGACAGATAGCGCGCCTTGCAAACCTGCATGGCGGCTTCGCGGGCCGGCTTCAGGTAGTCGCGCGGGTCGAACTTGCTCGGGTTTTCGAACAGATAGCGACGGATCGCGCCGGTCATGGCCAGACGGATGTCGGTATCGATGTTGATCTTGCGCACGCCGTGCTTGATGCCTTCGACGATTTCTTCGACCGGCACACCGTACGTTTCCTTCATGTCGCCACCGAATTCACGGATCTCGGCGAGCAGCTCTTGCGGCACCGACGACGAACCGTGCATCACCAAGTGGGTGTTCGGAATACGGCGGTGAATTTCCTTGATGCGGTCGATGGCGAGAATGTCGCCCGTCGGCTTGCGGCTGAACTTGTAGGCACCGTGCGAGGTACCGATGGCGATCGCGAGGGCGTCGCACTGCGTCTGGTTCACGAAGTCGGCGGCCTGATCCGGATCGGTCAGCAGTTGCTCGCGCGTCATCGTGCCGTCGGCGCCGTGACCGTCTTCCTTGTCGCCCTTCATCGTCTCGAGCGAACCCAGCACGCCCAGCTCGGCTTCCACCGTCACGCCGATGTAGTGCGAGAACTCAACGACCTTCTTCGACACTTCGACGTTGTATTCGTAGCTGGCGACCGACTTGCCGTCGGCTTCGAGCGAACCGTCCATCATCACGCTCGAGAAGCCGCTCTTGATGGCGGCCATACACACCGCCGGCGACTGGCCGTGATCCTGGTGCATCACCACCGGAATGTGCGGATAGGCTTCCACAGCGGCGGAAATCAGGTGACGCAGGAACGCCTCACCGGCGTACTTACGTGCACCTGCCGAAGCCTGCATGATCACGGGCGCGCCGACTTCGTCGGCAGCGGCCATGATTGCGGACACCTGTTCCAGATTGTTGACGTTGAAGGCCGGCAGACCATAGCCGTTTTCGGCGGCATGATCGAGCAGCTGTCGCATAGAGACTAGGGGCATGATGTTCTCCTTGGAATCACAAATTAAGCAAATCTTTCGTCGACCCAGGGGTGCCCTTCATGACGACGGCTCGCACGGGGCGATGCGCTTTTGCGCCTCGCCTCACGCGCGCGGCCCATTCAATCACGCGTGCCCCACCTGGACGATTTTCAACGTATTGGTACCACCGGGTTGCCCCATCGGCTCACCGACCGTCAACACGATCGTGTCGCCGCGCTTGACCACACCGCGCGCGAGCAGCAATTGCTCAGCCTGCTTCAACGCCTGATCGCGGTCATGCGTGGACTCGACACCCATCGCAAAAACGTTGCGATAAAGCGACATTTTGCGCAGGCTCGAGAGCTGCGACGTCAGCGCAAAAATCGGGACGTGGATCTTGTGCCGGGACAGCCAGAGCGCGGTCGCGCCCGATTCGGTCAGCGCCACGATAGCTTTCGCGCCAAGATGATACGCGGTAAACAGAGCGCCGGCGGCAATCGTTTGGTCGATGCGCGTAAAAGTTTGGTCCAGCCAATCGCGGTCGAGTTCCACCGTCTCGAAGCGCTCGGCCTCGACGCAGATGGTCGCCATCGTCGCGATGGTTTCCACCGGATACTTGCCCGCAGCGCTCTCGGCCGACAGCATCACGGCGTCGGTGCCGTCGAGCACGGCGTTGGCGACGTCCGAGACCTCGGCGCGGGTCGGCACCGGGTTGTGGATCATCGATTCCATCATCTGCGTGGCCGTAATGGTCACTTTGTTCATCTCGCGCGCCAGACGGATCATCCGCTTTTGCAGCGCCGGGACGGCAGCATTACCCACTTCGATGGCCAGATCGCCACGGGCGACCATGATGGCGTCGGAGGCCGCCAGAATTTCTTCCAGCGCCGGAATGGCTTCCGCGCGCTCGATCTTGGCGATCATGCGCGGCTTGATGCCGTACGGCTCGCCGGCCACATTGGCCAGACGGCGCGCCATTTCCATGTCGGTGGCGTTTTTCGGGAACGAGACCGCGACGTAGTCGGCGCCCAGCGCCATCGCGGTCTTGATGTCTTCCATGTCCTTCGCGGTCAGCGCCGGTGCCGTCAGCCCGCCGCCCTGGCGGTTGATCCCCTTGTTGTTCGAGAGATCGCCGCCGACCTTCACGGTCGTATGGATCTCGTTACCGAACACACGGTCGACGGTCAGCACGATCAGGCCGTCGTTCAGGAGCAGCACGTCGCCCGGACGCACGTCGCGGGGCAGTTCCTTGTAGTCCAGACCCACGCGTTCGTCGTTACCGACTTCGCAATCGGCATCCAGAATGAACGGGGCGCCGGTTTCGAGCGTCGTCTTGCCGTTCTCGAACTTGCCGACGCGAATCTTCGGGCCTTGCAGGTCAGCCATGATGGCCACTTCGCGGCCAGCGGCCTTAGCGGCGTCGCGCACCATCTGCGCGCGCTCGATATGGTCTTGCGCCTTGCCATGCGAGAAGTTCAGCCGCACGACGTCCACGCCGGCAGCGATCATGCGCGAGAGCACTTCCGGCGTGCTCGATGCCGGGCCGATGGTGGCGACGATCTTGGTGGAGCGGTTCATTACATCCATCTCTTCATCCTCTTTTGGTAGCAGCGCGTTCGACAATGCTGGCGCTTCGATGGTTGTACTTTATTTACGCGGCCAGAGGTTAACCAAAAAGTTCGTATTGTCCGTACGAAATCGTTCGATTCGAACTCAAACGTTCGCAATAAAGCGTGCAAAACGGCCATGCACGCTCCATTTCCGGACCGACGAACTGGTCCTCCAGCCCCGCCCCACTTAGATCTCCTTCAGTCCAATTAGTTGGCTTGGGCTGCGCGTTGTTGCAGCACGTCCACGGCCGGCAGGGTCTTGCCTTCCAGGAATTCGAGGAAAGCGCCGCCGCCCGTCGAGATGTAGCTCACCTGATCGGCTATGCCGTACTTGGCGATGGCGGCCAGCGTGTCGCCGCCACCGGCGATCGAGAAGCCCTTGGCGGCGGCAATTGCGCGCGCCAGCGTCTCGGTGCCATGACCGAACTGGTCGAATTCGAACACGCCGACCGGGCCGTTCCAGACGATGGTGCCCGCGCTGCCCAGTTGTTCGGCCAGCTTGGCGGCCGTTTGCGGGCCGATGTCGAGAATCATGTCGTCGGCGGCCACGTCGGCGGCGGCCTTCACGGTCGCCTCGGCCGTCGGGCTGAATTCCTTGGCGCAGACCACGTCGGTCGGGATCGGCACCGATGCGCCGCGTGCGGCCATGGCGTCGATGATTGCCTTGGCTTCTTCGATCAGATCGGCCTCGGCGAGCGACTTGCCGATCGGCAGGCCGGCGGCCAGCATGAACGTGTTGGCGATGCCGCCGCCCACGATCAGTTGGTCGACCTTGTCGGCCAGCGTCTTGAGAATGGTGAGTTTGGTCGAGACCTTCGAGCCGGCGACGATAGCCACCAGCGGGCGGGCCGGCGCGTTCAGCGCCTTGCCCAGCGCTTCGAGTTCGGCGGCCAGCAGCGGGCCGGCGCAGGCGGCCGGGGCGTACTTGGCGATGCCGTGCGTCGTGGCTTCGGCGCGGTGGGCCGTGCCGAACGCGTCGTTCACGTAGACATCGCACAGCTTGGCCATCTTCTGCGCCAGTTCGTCGTTGTCCTTCTTCTCGCCCTTGTTGACGCGGCAGTTTTCCAGCAGCACGACTGCGCCCGGCGCGACTTCAAAACCGCCGTCGACCCAATTGGCGATGAGCTTCACGTCACGGCCGAGCAGTTCCGACAGGCGCTGTGCCACCGGGGCCAGCGAGTCGGCCGGCTTGAATTCGCCTTCCGTGGGACGGCCCAGATGCGACGTGACCATCACGGCAGCACCGGCGTCGAGCGCCATCTGGATCGCCGGCACCGAAGCGCGGATCCGCGTGTCTTCCGTGATACGGCCCTCATCGTCCTGCGGCACGTTCAGATCGGCGCGGATGAAGACACGTTTGCCGGCGAGGCGGCCCTGAGCGATCAAATCGGAAAGACGTACGACGGAAGCCATGAGAATCCGGAATAAATAGTGGGAAAAACATGCATTTTAACTGATCCCACCGCCCGATTGACCATTTTGGGTGCCCCGGGGTTTTGCTTAGAGGAACAACCGCCCGAGGGTGTAGACCGCCATGCCGATGACGATCATCTCGATCATGTTGCGCCGCCAGACGAACCAGCCGGTGGCCGCCACCGCAGCAGCCAGCTTGTGATTGCCGATGTGAAGCGCGAACTGATGGTCGAGCAGCAGCACCTCAGGCACCACGATGACCGCCAGCGCCGCCGCCGGGGCGTAGCGCAGCGCGCGTTGCAGGCGCTGCGGCAGCGTCACCCGCTCGCCGGCCAGCAGGAAGAAGGTGCGCGTGAGCACGGTCACGGCGGTCATGGCCACGAAGGCAAACCAGATTTCGAGCGTGCTCATCAGCGCTGCCCTCCGCTCAGCTTGCGCGCGTGGCGTGCGGTCAGCTCGTCGCACACCATCCCCGCCGCGAGGGCGCCGACGACGCCCAGCACGAGGTTCAGCCGATAGGGCAGATCGAACGCGAGCAACCCGATGACCGACGCCAGCGTCACCGCGAGCAGCATCGAGCGGGTGGTAATCGTGTGCACCATCATTGGAATGAGCGCTAGCGTGCCCGCGAAGCCCAGCCCCCAGCTGTCGGGCACGAGGGCGCCGAGCATGATGCCGAGGATCGACGACACGTGCCACACCGCCCAGTTGCTGATCGTGATGCCGAAGTACGTGCCCTCCTTGCCCGGCACGTACCCATTGGCGAAGTTCTGGTTCATGAACATCACGAAGCCCAGATCGCCGTTCACGTAGCCCAGCACGATGCGCCGGGGCAGCGACAGATAGGAGAAGTGGGGTTGCAGCGCCGCGCTGAAGATCACGAAGCGCAGATTGACGATGGCAACCGTGAGCAGAATCGTCCAGAGCGGCATGCCGGCGGCGAAGAGGGGCAGCGTGGCCAACTGCGCCGAGCCGGCATAGAGCATCAGGCTCATGCCGATGGCTTGCGGCACGGTGAGCACCGATTTGCTCATGGCCACCCCGGTCACGAGGCCCCACGAGAAGATGGCAGGCAACAGCGGCGAAATAATGCGAAAACCGGCCGCGAACCCTTCACGTTCAGCGGCTGGCAAACGAAGCGTTGGCATGGTCTTGGGGGCGAGCGCCGTGGCAAGCGACGCACTGGATGGCATTGCGGGGCAAAGCGGTCCCGACGGCGCCCGGCACGCCCGTTCGCCCGCCTGGCGTTGCCGGATTGTCTCCTGAATATATTCATCATCTATGGCGGACGACAGGCCATTATAGTCACGGTAAATAGTTGCTTAGTAAGCTAAGCGGCAGTTACTGCCGGTTTTTGCAGGTACAACGCATGAGGTGTCGCATATGCGCCACGTTGGGGTGGCGATGGCCCGTGCGACGCGCGCCGGTGCGTGCCGCGAGCCGTCCGCAAAGGGGTCGGCTGCTTTACAATAGCGACTTTTGGTGAGCACGCCGCCCCGTACGGTGAGCCGTGCCGGCCCCGAAATTCCGAATACCCGAACACCCATCACGGTCTGAACCCCATGAGCGAAGTCAAACAAATGCCGATCGTCGAAGTCGGCGCCGAAGATCTGCCGGTGCATTGCCCGAACCCGAAGATGGAAGCCTGGAGCGCCCATCCCCGCGTGTTCATCGATGTGACCCATGGCGAAGCCGCCTGCCCGTACTGCGGCACGCGCTATCGCCTGAAGGCCGGTGTGGTACTCAAGGGTCACCACTAAGCTGCCTGACAGGTCATGCAAGTCCTGACCGTGCGGGCGAAGTCGCCGTGCCGGTCACCTGTGAGTTTCATCGCTACGCTTAACGTTTAGAGTCTCCGCCACGATGCATAAAGCCTTGGTGATCGCCCCCAACTGGATTGGGGACGCGCTGATGGCGCAGCCGTTGTTTACCCTGCTCAAGCGTCTGCATCCGCGTCTGACCATCGACGCGATCGCACCGAGCTGGGTCGCCCCGGTTCTGGAGCGCATGCCGGAGATTTCGCGCGTGGTCTCGACCGACCTCGCGCACGGCAAGTTGCAGCCGCTCGCGCGTTATCAGCTCGCGAGCGTGCTCGCCGACGAGGGTTACGACGCCGCCTATGTGCTGCCGAATTCCTTCAAGTCGGCGCTGATTCCGTGGCTGGCGCGCATTCCGTTGCGCATCGGCTACAAGGGCGAGCAGCGCTACGGCCTGCTCAACGTGCGCCACGCCAATCCGCGCAAGGACGAGCGCCCGCCGATGGTGCGGCATTACGCTGCGCTGGCGTTTGCGCCCGGTGCCAAGCTGCCCGAAACGCTGCCGACGCCGCGTATCGAAGCCGACTTGAACGAATCGGCGCGCGTGTTTGCGCGCTTCGGCCTCGATCTGCGTGTGCCGCTCGTGGTGTTCTGCCCGGGCGCCGAGTTCGGGCCGGCCAAGCGCTGGCCGCCGGGCCACTTCGCGCAGCTGGCACAACTGGTGCGCCGCTCGTTCCCGTATGCGCAGATCATCGCGCTCGGTTCGGGCAAGGACGGTGCGCTGGCCCAGCAGATCGCTGCCGACGCCCCGTTCGTGCGCAACCTGTGCGGTCAGACGTCACTGGCGGAAGCCTGTGCGTTGCTGGCACGCGCCAACGCCGTGGTGAGCAACGATTCCGGGCTCATGCACGTGACGGCTGCCCTGCGCCGCCCGCAGATCGCGCTGTTCGGATCGTCCGATCCGCGCCACACCCCGCCGCTGTCCGATCAAGCCCACATCCTGTGGCTACAATTGGAATGCAGCCCGTGTTTCGCGCGCGAGTGTCCGCTGGGCCATACGCGCTGCCTGAACGAGCTGATGCCGGAGCATGTGTTCGCCAATCTGCGCAACATTCTGCTCACGCAGCGGTAAGTTTCGCCCCCGGTTAGTCCTAACGGTTAAACCCAACGGTAAATCCTCATGCCACGTTTTGTCCGCCTGTTCGATGCCGCCAGTGAAACCATCACGGCCTTTTATGACGCGCTGCGCAGGGGCCAGACGGATCGTGCGATGTCGCTGTGGGCGAACGAAGACTTCGTGAGCTACATCCGCCCCGACGGTACGCGCTGGGACGGTCTGGAGCAGATTCGCAGCGGGCTGGTCGCGCAGTTCTCGCAGAGTGTGGTGTTGATCGATTCGCTCGATACGACCGAGTACGACACCGTCGGCACCGTCGTGCACACCGCCACCGAAGCGATGCGCGTGGGCAAGGAAGATGCTGGGCAGACGACCGCCCAGCTCATTCACACGACGTACGTGCTGGTGCACGAGCAAGGGGACTGGCGCTTCGCGCACATCCATTCGAGCCCGCTGCCGCAGCACGCCGTCGAGCAATTCAGTTTGATGATGCACGCCCGTCCGGACGGGCTGCACTGATCGTCACAAGGTCATGAGGTCAACATGACGGCCCGGCCAGCGACATTTTTCCCGCCCGATTACCGGTCGCCCCGGTGGTTGCCCGACGGGCACAGCCAGACGATTTACCCGGCGCTGCTGGGCCGGCGTCCGCCCGTCGAATTCCGGCGCGAGACGTGGGATACCCCCGACGGCGATTTCGTCGACGTCGACTGGCTGGTCGCCCCACCGGCATCGGACAAGGCACCGCCCGCCCCGACCGGGCTTGTCGAAACACCGCTCGTCGTGTTGTTCCACGGGTTGGAAGGCAGTTCCGACAGTCATTACGCGCGCACGCTGATGCGTGAAGTCGAAGCGCTCGGCTGGCGCGGCGTCATTCCCCACTTTCGCAGTTGCAGCGGCCGCATGAACCGTGCGCCGCGCTTTTACCATTCGGGCGACAGCACCGAGATCGACTGGATACTGCGGCGCTTGCGCTCGCATGTGTCGGGGCCGATGTTTGCGGCGGGCGTGTCGCTGGGCGGCAACGTGTTGCTGCGCTGGCTCGGCGAGCGCGAAGGGGATGCTGCGCAGATCGTGACTGCGGCGAGTGCCGTGTCCGCACCGCTCGATCTGCGTGCCGGTGGACTGGCGCTTTCGCACGGCTTCAACATGGTGTACACGCGCAACTTTCTCGGCACGCTCAAGAAGAAGGCTCTCGCCAAGTTGGAGCAGTACCCGGGGCTGTATGACCGCGATCTGATGATGTCGGCGCGCGATCTCGGCGAGTTCGATCATGTGGTGACGGCGCCGTTGCATGGTTATCACAGCGCGTTTGATTACTACACGCGGGCGTCAAGCAAACCGATCTTGCCGGCCATTGAAGTGCCGACGCTGGTGCTCAACGCGCGCAACGATCCGTTCCAGCCGGCCAGCGCGTTGCCCGGCGAGGCCGATGTCGGCCGCTTCGTGCATTTGTTGCAACCGGCCAATGGCGGGCATGTCGGCTTCATGAGCGGTCCGTTTCCGGGCGGCATGACGTGGATGCCGCGTACCGTCGTCGATTACTTCCGCCAATTCCTTCCCCGAGCACCCCATGGATGAGATCGTTCGACAGGCCATGGCCAAGTGGCCCAACGTGCCGCACTGCTACGGCTGGCTCTCGCTCGACCGTCGCGGGCAGTGGCGCATGCGCGACGAGGCTGCGCAGGCGGCGGGCACGGCGGGCGATCCGATTCGCCACACGGCATTGCTGGCGTTCATCGCTCGCAATTACGACAGTGACGAAGCGGGACGGTGGTATTTCCAGAACGGCCCGCAGCGCGTGTATGTCGGGCTGGCGTATGCGCCGTTCGTCGTGCGACTGTCGTGGGATGCCGCGGCGAACGAGGGCAAGGGTGCACCGGTGCTGACGGATCAGTTGGGGCATGCGTTCGTGCCGCAGGCTTGTCTGCTCGATGAGGATGGCAACGTGGCGTTTGTTGGAGAGACGCCGGTTGGGCTTGGGAGTGGTGGGAATGGCGAAGACGATGCGGGTGATCGCGTTCGCCCCGTTGCGCCGCTGGCCCTGCTGCACGATCACGACATCGATCTGCTGACGCGCGTCTCCGATCTGGCGCAGGCCGCCGAAATCGCGCAAACCGCTGACGACACGGCAGACGCCGAAGCCGCAGTTCGACTGCATTGGCAGAACGGTGAATCGTTACCGTTCACCACCGTGCATGCGGGCACGTTGCCAAAGACGTATGGGTTCGAGCGGGATCCGCAGGCCGACGGGACAAATTAGCAAGTCACGGGAACGGCTGCCCTCTTCACCCAAACTGCTTGAAGTCCTTCTCGTCTTCCTTGTCTTCTTTATAGCGACGTTGGAATTCGTGCAGTCGTGCGTCGATGGTCGACATCTCGTAGAAGTCGGCGTCGCCGGCGTCTCGGGCGAGTTTCAACTGGCTGACGGCGGCCATCCATTGGCCTTGTAGCGCGTACTGCTCAGCCAGCGCTTCATGCTGCTTGGCACGCTTGCCGCCTGCCGCCCACGCACCCGCCAATGCGCGCCACCAGATCGGCTCACTGCGATAGCGCTCGACCTGATCCTTCAGAAATTTGGTGGCTTCGGGAATTCGCTGACTGGCCACCAGCGCATCCGCATAGGCCATGTCGGACGCCTGTGACAGCGGGAACGCCGCCCGCGCCTCCGTGGCAATGCGCAGCGCCTCGGCCGGCTTGCCCTGCATGCGCGCGATGTCGGACGCCAGCACCGCCAGACTCGGCGTGCCTACGCCCGTACCGCCAAACGCGGCACGCGACTTCTCCAGCGCCTCGCGCGCCGGCTCCCAGCGATGTTGCTTGTACTCCGCCAACGCCACCGCATACCATGCGCCCGCAACGCTCGGTGCCGTCTGCGAGCGAATGGCCGTGCGTTGCGCATCGGCAATCGTCGCGAAATCGCTCGCCGACTTCTGCTGCAACACCAACGAACGCGCCCGCGCAAACGCATATTCCGGCGATTGCTCCGGCTGACGATAGCCGGCGTTGCGCGAACGGTTAAGCATGTCGGCAATGCGCTCGGTCGTCAGCGGGTGAGTGCGGACATACTCGGGCACGCCCGCTTCGTTGATCGCATCCGCACGTTGCAGGCGCTCGAAGAACGTCGGCATCGCATACGTATCGAAGCCCGCCGCTTGCAGCAACTGAAAGCCGACACGATCGGCTTCGCGTTCGGCATCGCGCGAGAAACGCAGTTGCCGATCCACCGCCAACCCCTGCCCGCCCATCGCGATGCCCATCCCCAGATCGGAGCTGCGCGCGCCAATCCCGGCGAGCAAGCCAAGCAGCATGCCGCCAAGCGCAATCCACGAGTTCTGCGCCTGCTGTCCGAGCATTCGCGCGATGTGGTGCTGCAAGACGTGTCCCGTCTCGTGGCCGACCACCGACGCGAGTTCCGATTCGGTACGCGTCGTGACGATCAAGCCGGTATTGATGCCGATGAACCCGCCGGGGAGCGAAAACGCATTGATGGCGGCGTCGCGCACCACGAAGAACTCGAAGCTCTGACTCGCATCGAGCCCCACCTTGCGCGTGGCCGCGACCAGCTTGCCGCCAAGCGTATTGATGTAATCGGAGAGCAGCAGATCGGAGAGATAGTCGGGGTCGGCGCGAATCTCGCGCATCACCCGCTCGCCGAGCTTGCGTTCCATCGCGGGAGATAAATCGGAAGCCGAACTTTGTCCGAGTGTCGGCAGCGACTGCGCCGCCGCTTGTGTGGGCACCACGGCCGCCGCGAACGTCATCACGCTCATCACCGGCAGCAACGCCCAAGCGACGGCCCGCCGCCAAGGGGAAGTGCGTGACAAAGCGCGGAACGAACGTGATGAACGCGTCATGGAAATGGGCGCGGCATGGCGCAGGTCATTCGAGGCTGCTGCTATGATAGCAGCCAAGTGTGGACGTTCCCGGCGTGTTTCCCGACGGGCTCCGCACATCACATTTGGCACCTATCCATGGCAGAACTCACCCATTTCGACACCGCTGGTCAGGCCCATATGGTCGACGTCGGCGGTAAGGACAGCACGCACCGCATTGCCGTAGCACGCGGCACCATCCTGATGAAACCCGAAACGCTCGCGCTGATTCGCACAGGCACCGCGAAGAAAGGCGACGTGCTGGGCATCGCGCGCATTGCCGCCATTCAAGGCGCCAAGCGCACGGCAGATTTGATTCCGCTGTGCCACCCGTTGGCGCTCACGCGCGTGACGGTCGAGTTTCTCGTCGACGACGGCGCGAATGCCGTCCATTGCCGCACGCAGGTGGAAACCATCGGCCGCACGGGCGTTGAGATGGAAGCCCTCACGGCCGTGCAAGTCGGCCTGCTGACGATCTACGACATGTGCAAAGCCGTCGATCGCGGCATGACCATTACCGACGTGCGCGTGCTGGAGAAGCACGGCGGCAAGTCGGGCGACTGGGTCGCGGCGTAACCAGCGACTTTCGCGAGCGGCCGGGGGGACATCACTTCCCTCGCGACGCCGTCCACTGCACGGCGAGAATGCTTGCGAACACCATCGCGAGCCCGACAAACGCTACCCCCGTAATCGCCTGCCCCAGTAACACCCATCCCAACACCACGGCCGTCAGCGGACTCAACAACCCGAGCGACGACACCGCGACCGGCGCAAGACGCGCAATCCCGCGAAACCACAACGCGTAAGCCAGCAACGCCCCCGCCACCGACAAATACAGATATCCCAGCGTCTGTAACGTTGTGAGCGACGGCAGCGGCGCGTCGACGAACAGCGCCAACGGCGCCAGCATCAACCCGCCCAGCACCAACTGCCAGCCCGTCAACGCGAGCACCGGCATGTCCACGCGCCAGCGACGCGTGAGATAAGTCCCCGTCGCCATGCTCGCGGCCCCCGCGAGCGCCGCCAGAATGCCTACCGGCTCGAACACCGTCGTCGGCGAAAGCAGCAGGATCGCCATGCCGACCACACCCGCCACCGCCGCCCACACCGTGGGAGCCAACGGCCGATTGCGCTCTACACCCCACGCCAAGCCCATGACCAATAACGGCTGAATCGCGCCGACAACCGCAGCCAAGCCGCCCGGCAAGCGATATGCCGCCACGAACAGCAACGCCTGAAATGCGCCGATGTTCAACGCCGAGAGCACCAGCAACCGCCCCCAATCGCGCGTCACCGGCCATCGGCGCGCGTAGATCAGCAGCAACAGCCCCGACGGCAACACACGAATCAGTGCGGCGGTGAAAGGCCGGTCCGGTGGCAAAAGCTGCGTCGTCACGATGTAGGTCGATCCCCAGATCATCGGGGCCAAGGCCGTCAGCAACACGTCGATCCAGTTCAATCGCGCGGGCGAAATCAACGTCGAAGTCGTCATGATTATTTATCTTCAATTCAAGATAAATTGCAGTTTGGTATCATTTTGTCTTGATGTCAAGATAAGTGAGGTCACGCATGGTGAGCCGACAAACTAGCAAGGGCGCAGATAGTACGGGCGACGCGGTCGACACAATCCTCGCGCAGTGGAATCGCGAGCGCCCCGATCTCGACGTCGCGCCGATGGCGATCATCGGCCGGCTGAAGCGCTGTGCCGCGTTGGTTCAGCAGCAACTCGACGCGACGTTCGCCGAGTTCGACATGAGTGGTTGGGAATTCGACATGCTGGCGACGTTGCGTCGCGCAGGGGCGCCGTATCGACTGGCGCCGACGGCGTTGTTTTCCACATTGATGGTGACGTCCGGCACGATGACGCATCGCCTGCAACGTCTGGAGACGCGCGGCTGGATCGCGCGTGTGCCGAACCCGGAGGACGCGCGCAGCACGCTCGTCCAGTTGACCGACACCGGGTTCGCACAGATCGAGCGCGCCGTCGACGCGCACGTGGCGAACGAGCATCGCATGCTCGCTCCCCTGTCGGCCGAAGCGCTCGCGCAGATCGACGCCGGGCTGATCGCCTGGCTCAAGCTGCTGGAAAGCGAGCGCTAGCCTGAGCTAGTCCGTTCGTTAAGCCGCCGCGGCATTCCCCACACGCTGGCGCTGCGGCCAGAAGTACCACACGGCGCCCAGCACCTGAAGCACGATCAGCGCCGCCCACGCAGTGAAGTGCGCATTCGGACTGTGTGCCGGATAAGCGCCGAGCACTGCGCCGATGCCCACCTGACACAAGAAGATCAGCACGAAGATGACGAGCGTGAGCGACGTGTTCACGCGTCCGATCAGCGTGCCGTGGAAATACTCGGCCAACACGGCGTACGACAGAATGCCCGTGCCACCAAAAATGCCGTAAGCCGTCCACAGCCAGACCGGCGGAATCGGCGCGCCCAGCATCAGCAGCAACTGCACCGCGACGAAGATCACCATGCCGACGCCGGAGAACGCAAACACGCTCACCCCGCGACGCTCGAGCGAGCGTGCCGCCGCACCGAACACCACACTGCCGGCCATCATCGCAAGCCCGACCACCGACACGAGCGACGCCGCCTCTGCCGCCGACAGGCCTTCGAAGTCACGCATGAAGGGCGCCATCCAGAGCGACTGCATCGCATAGAACACACCCTGCGTGATCCCCGAGAGCGACGTTACCTTCCAGAACATGGCGCTACCGAGCACTTGGCGCACGCCTTGCAGCGCCTCCGACAAACCACCCTGCGCATGCGCCCCCTGCTTCTCCGGTGCGCCAAACCACAACGCCACCGACATGAAGACGGTCAGTCCGGCCAAGCCGAACGACACCACGCGCCAGTCGGTCATGCCGAGCAGCCAGTTGAGTGGCGTGCCGACAACCACGCCGCCCAAGCCGCCAACGGCCATCACGAGCCCGTTGAGCAACGGCAGACGCGCCACCGGAAACCATTGCGCCAACGCCTTGAACGCGCTGCCCAGACACACCGACACGCCCACACCGATGAGCAGACGCCCCACCATCAGCGCGCCCACGCCATGCGCAAGACCGAACAGCACCGCGCCCGCCGCCGCCAGCAACAACACGATCGACGCCACGCGGCGCGGCCCGAACTTGTCGAGCAGCACACCCGCCGGCAACTGCGCACCGGCGAAGCCTAGAAAGTAGAGACTCGTGAGCAAGCCGAGATCGGCCGAGGAGAGTCCGAGTTCACGCGTCATGAACGGCGCAAACCCAATGTTCACACCGCGGTACACGTAGGAAACGAAGTACCCGCAGGCGAACAGCACAAAGATGCGTAGTGCTTTCGACATGAAGCCATACCTTAGTAATTTACTTGGGTATCCATTGTCCGAGGAACGGCGATCCCAAGCCAACGAAACCTTTGAGCGCGCATTGTGAGTAGAATTTGACATCATGTTTCGACACCTCCCTCCCCTCCAATCGCTGCGTGCACTTGAAGCGGCTGCCCGTCACCGGAGTTTTACGCGGGCGGCCGACGAATTGAATTTGACGCACAGTGCTGTCAGTCATCACATGCGCTCGCTCGAGCAGCAACTCGGCACGCCCCTCTTCCGCCGGGTCGGTGCCCGCATGATTCCGACCAGTGTCGGGGCGCGTCTGGCCGAGCGCATCCGCATCGGCATGTCGGAACTGGACGAAGCTTTCACCGAAGCCCGGGCGGGCACGGCAGCGGGGGCATCGCCCGCCACGGTGCGGCTGGAAGTCAGCGTGATGACCGATCTGGCGGCGCAGTGGCTGATCCCACGGCTCGATCGCTTCAGCGCGCAGCACCCGGGTATCGATCTGATGATCCGGCTCCACACGGATGTCGCCGCGCCAGACCCATATTCGGTCGACGTCGGCATCTGGCATCAGCGCGTGGAAGCGACCGGGTTCGTGTCTCGCAAACTGCTGACCGACTACGTCATCGCCGTCTGCCGCCCCGAGTTGATCGACCGGCTCCCGGACTTCACGATCGACGACACCCCGAAGCTGCCGATGCTGCGTTTCGCGCACCGGTCATGGCGCGACTGGCTGGTTGCCGCAGGTCTGCCGCCACACGAGCCCACGCGCGGGCCGATTTTCGACGATGCGGGCTTGCTGCTACGCGCCGCCGTCGCGGGGCAAGGGCTCGCGACCACGCGCAGCCTGCTGGTGCGCGACGCCATCGCGGCGGGCGAACTGGTGCAGGTGGGTGACGTCTGCATCCCGCCGAGTCTTGAGTACTACGTCAGCTGGCGTGAACATCATCCGCGCGAGCGCGCTATCCACGCGTTCTGGCAGTGGATGCAGGATGAGATTGCCGCGACGGTGCCACTCGGCAAGGGCATCGCACGCGGGGGCAAAACCGCGCGCCCATAAAAAAAACGGCAACGAATTCGTAAGAACTCGTTGCCGCTTTTCGTTGGCGCGGACTTCGACGGCAAAGCATAGCCAACCGTTGAAGTCCGACGACCGGGCAATCGGGGCACCCCAAACCATGGAGGCGCCCCGGACATGCCGTCTCTTGCGAGACTTACATGCCCATGCCCATGCCGCCCATACCGCCCATGTCGCCCATACCGCCGCCCATCGGGGCATCTTCCTTCGGCAGTTCGGCAACAGCGCAGTCGGTCGTCAGCAGCAGGCCCGACACCGAAGCGGCGTTTTGCAGCGCGGTGCGCGTGACCTTGGTCGGATCGACAACGCCCATTTCCACCAGATCGCCGTACTCGCCGGTCGATGCGTTGTAGCCGTAGTTGCCCTTACCGGCAATCACGTTGGCCACGACGACGCTGGCTTCTTCGCCACCGTTCGCAACGATCTGACGCAGCGGCTCTTCCATCGCGCGCAGCACGATCTTGATACCGGCGTCTTGGTCAGCGTTGGCGCCCTTGATGTCGGCAACGGCCACGCGAGCGCGCAGCAGTGCAACACCGCCGCCCGGGACGATGCCTTCTTCCACGGCAGCGCGGGTAGCGTGCAGCGCATCTTCGACGCGTGCCTTCTTTTCCTTCATTTCGACTTCGGTCGCAGCGCCGACCTTGATCACGGCAACACCGCCGGCCAGCTTGGCCACGCGTTCTTGCAGCTTTTCACGATCGTAGTCGCTGGTGGCTTCTTCGATCTGGGCGCGGATTTGCTTGACGCGTGCTTCGATGTTCACGGCTTCGCCAGCACCATCGATGATGATGGTGTTTTCCTTACCGATTTCGATGCGCTTGGCTTGGCCCAGTTCGTTGAGCGTTGCCTTTTCCAGCGTCAGGCCGATTTCTTCAGCGATGACTTGGCCGCCCGTCAGGATGGCGATGTCTTCGAGCATGGCCTTGCGGCGGTCGCCGAAGCCCGGAGCCTTGACGGCGCAGGTCTTCAGGATGCCACGGATGTTGTTGACCACCAGCGTTGCGAGGGCTTCGCCTTCGACGTCTTCGGCGATGATCAGCAGCGGACGGCCAGCCTTGGCGACTTGCTCGAGCACCGGCAGCAGGTCACGAATGTTCGAGACCTTCTTGTCGAACAGCAGGACAAACGGGTTGTCCAGGATGGCGACTTGCTTTTCCGGGGTGTTGATGAAGTACGGCGAGAGGTAGCCGCGGTCGAATTGCATACCTTCGACAACATCCAGCTCGTCTTGCAGCGACTTGCCGTCTTCGACGGTGATCACGCCTTCCTTGCCGACCTTGTCCATCGCTTCGGCGATACGGTCACCGATCGACGAATCGCTGTTGGCCGAGATCGAGCCGACTTGCGCGATTTCCTTGTTGGTCGTGCAGGGCTTGCTGATCTTGCGCAGTTCTTCGATCGCAGCGGCGACAGCCTTGTCGATACCGCGCTTCAGATCCATCGGGTTCATGCCCGAGGCAACGTACTTCATGCCTTCGCGAACGATCGACTGGGCCAGCACCGTAGCGGTGGTGGTACCGTCACCGGCGTTGTCGCTGGTCTTGGAAGCCACTTCCTTGACCATTTGCGCGCCCATGTTCTGGAGCTTGTCCTTCAGCTCGATTTCCTTGGCGACCGACACACCGTCCTTGGTCACCGTCGGGCCGCCGAAGCTGCGCTCGAGCACCACGTTACGGCCCTTCGGGCCCAGGGTCACCTTGACGGCATTGGCCAGGATGTTGACACCCTCGACCATCTTTGCACGAGCGGAATCGCCGAAAACGACTTCTTTAGCTGCCATTGCAATAACTCCTTGAATTCTTTACGTAGATGTCTGGGGGGACAGTCTTACTTGACCAGAACGGCCATGATGTCTTCTTCGCGCATGACCAGCAGTTCCTGGCCATCGACCTTCACGGTCTGGCCGGCGTACTTGCCGAACAGGACACGGTCGCCCACCTTCACGTCGAGCACGATCGACTTGCCTTGATCGTCTTTCTTGCCCGGGCCAACCGCCAGGATCTCGCCCTGATCCGGCTTTTCAGCGGCGGCTTCAGGGATCACGATGCCCGATGCGGTCTTCGTTTCGTTGTCCAGGCGCTTGACAATAACGCGGTCATGCAAGGGACGAAGGTTCATTACAAGCTCCTCTTTTCTCTCAGTGAGATTGTCAAAACGATATATGCAAGATGTTGCATATAAGATGAATTCATGACGTTAGCACTCTACACCAACGAGTGCTAATTATAGGGACGGGGTTTTACGATTTCAAGACGCGGGGTTTTCCCGGAGGTGAATATTCTTGGATGCGACGGATCGACATCGACGGGATCGACGCCACTTTCACGGGCGATTGTCCCGTTTTTGACGATGCCCGGCCGCCGGGGGTTCCCCGCCTAGCTGGCGCCCTGTGCCTGCCGACGCCTGCCAAACCATGACAAATTCGGCAGAAATCGAAACAGCCCATGCGCGTCGATCCAGCGCGCGTACGCCACATAGACCGGATCGCGCGACAGATGGCGCTCTTCGGTCCACGCCCGCATCGCATAGAGCCCGTTGACGCCCAACAGCAGCAGGCAGTGGCGCAGCGCCTCATCCACCGGCCCGTGCACCACGAAGGGGATGAAGATCAGCCACCACGACAGATTCTTCGCCACATACGCCGGATGCTTGGTCCAGCGATAGGGGCCGTTGGTGATGATGCCGCGATGGGTGAGGTTGGAGAAACGCCCGCCAAAGCTCACGGTGGCCCAGACGTAAATCATGGTCAGCAGCAGGATCGCGCTGCCCCAAATGCCGTAAAGCAGCGGAGACCCCCACAGCCACTCGCCCCATGCGAAACCCGTGTCGTAACGCAGATACTGGCGGCCGATCAACGACCAGAACGGCTCGTAACACGCCAGCGCCACCGCCCACCCCAGCATGGTCGGCTCGGCCGAGCGCAGATGGGTATCGGCAAGGCGCAACGTCAGCAGGTAGCCCATCACCGTCAGACCGACATCGACGAAATAGCACAGGCCGTACAACAGATCGAACCACGGTTTGAAGCCGGAGAGCTGACTGACATCGGCGTTCAGGAATCGGGCAAGGTCGTTGCACAAATAGCCGAACATCAACGGCAGAAAGAACCCCTTCACCAGCCAGCCGAGCAGATGCTGACCGACGATGCGGCGGTCGATGTTGGCCCACTGCAATGTCACGAGTTGGCCAACGTGCCAGTAACCGTCGTGCGGCTGCGGCATCCTGCGGTCGACGAAATAGAGATACGGCAGCGCCAGCACCAGCAATGGCGGCAGTATCAGCGCAAGCATCCGGTAGTAGCGATCGTAGAAGTCGCCGTGATACTCCGGAAACAGCCAGTACAACACCGCGACAAAGCCCAGACTGCCCAACAGGCCCGTGAACTTGACCATCGTGCGGGACCACGACGGAGCGTCACGCTCGAAGCTCAATCCGGTCGAGGCGCGCCGGTAAGTCTTCTGCCACAACAGATCCACCAGCAGCACCGTCGCCGAGGTCATGCCGACCATGAACAGGGCGCTCGCCACCACGTCGTTCCCGAAGGGGTGGTAGGCGCGCAGCAGGATCAACGACAGGAGAAAGGCCGCGAAACCGGCGGCGCCGACCGCGCCGTGTGTCGCCGAGCGGGGCCGCGCCGGCACAGGTCCTTCAGGATTGCCGGGGCCGCCGGGGTTGCCGGGGATATCTCGGTTGCCGCGATCGTCGCGGTTGCCGGGGCTGTCGGGGTTATGGCGTGCGGTGTCGGTCACGGTACCAGTCATGTCGTTCGTCATGTCTTCCGTCATGTCGTCCAATCGGTGGCACTACGGGGATACGATGTTGCTCGTCACGTCCGCGCTCACGACTGATGCCGCCCCCACGACTCCGACCTTCCTGACCTACCCGGGCAGCCCGCGCACGTCGCCATCATAGCGTGGCGCGGCCGCGCATTGGCGACTACTCAAAAGAGGGGATCGTCATCGTAAAAACTGCGTGCTAACGTCAGCCCCGGCCTCGCCGCAAAGCAACACAGGCAAGAACATGCGGCATACAAGCCTCATGTTCCGCCCTGCCCACTGCCTACGCTTCGGAGACCTCTTGCAATGACCGACTTTCGTCCCACCCGCCGGCAAGCCCTGCAATTTGCCGCCGCCTCGCTCGCCACACCGGCGTTGCTCACACCAGCCGCCAACGCCATCGCAGCCGGCCGTGCAGATCTCGACGCCGCCGTGCGCCGCTTCGGCGCCCTCGCACCGCAAACGACGGGTTGTCTCGTACTCGCCGACATTCCGTCCGGTGGCTGGCAGTCGGCCTATGCGCCGGACCGGATGCTGTTCGTCGGCAGCGCGGTCAAAACGTACATCCTCGGGCAGTTTCTGCTCGACGTGGAAACCGGCTACAACCAGCGCTCCGAGTCCCAGCTCTGCGACGTCAACGACGCCGTGCGAACACCGGGCAGCCCGGTGCTGATCGGACTCACCGGACAGACCCAATACCGCACCGCCCTCGAAGCGATGATCTCGCATAGCGACAACTTGGGCACCGACATTTCACTGGCTGCCGTCGGCCCCGACCGCGTTCGCGAACTGCTCAAGCGTGTGGGCCTGCCCACGGCACGCATCCCGGACTCCACGCGCAAGCTGTTCTCGTATTTGGCAGGCGCAGCACCGGGCGTCGACCTCGGCTGGGCCGGCATGCAGAAGATGGAGCGCAACGAAGACCTCGGGCTGAAGCCGCGCACCGACGTCATCAACGATCACGAAACGATGACGAGTTCCGCCGCCGATCTGGTCAAGTGGTATCGGCAGGTGCTGCGCGGAAAGCTGTTCGCAAAACCGTCGTCGCTCACCGAATTCAAGCGAATCTCTGCCATGGCGGATGCGGTGTGGATGGCAGTTCCCGACGGCCTGCTCGCGTACGGCAAGGGCGGCAGTCTCGATTGGGAGAACTTCCACGCGCTGTGCTTCGCGGGCGAAATGCTCGTAGGCAAGACCCCCGTGACGTTCTGCTTCACGTCGAACTGGCTCGACGGTAAGACGAGCGTCGAGCGCACCGGCGAGTTCATCGCCGCCGCCAGCGACGTGCTCAAGGCTGCGGCCAAGGCCGCCGCCTGACCTGCGAAACCACGGCGATCCGCATCAAAACAAAGGCCTGCCCCGCGATCCAAGCGGGCAGGCCTTTGTCATTGCGTCACATCAGCAACGCGTCAGAAGTGTTTCGCCAACCGTAGCGCCGCACTCTGCACCGTCTGCGAAGGCGCGGTGCGCAAGCTGTATTCGGCACGCATCTCCAGCCCCTTGCCCGAGAGCAGTTCCACCCCTACGGCGAAGTTGCCGTAGGCGCGGGGTTGCGACGACGAAATCACGAACGGCGCACTCGGAAACTGCACCAGCGACACTTCGGTACTCACATCGCCTTTCGACGCGAAACTCATCCCGAGCGACAGATAAGGCCGCAACGTCACACCGCGATAATCGAAGCGCCCGCCCACCTCGACGGCGGGACTCAGCACGGCCGTCGTGCGTCCCTGACTTTGCACCGCGAGATCGAGCACACCCGCCCCGCTCTCGCTGTAGGCACCGCTGCGGTCGTACACGACATCGAGATCCGCATAAGGCTTCACATACCAGTCGGCGAAATTCAACTGGTACGACAGCCGCGACCGGGCCCCGACAAAGAAGGCATCGGGCTTGCTCGTCGCTCGCGCGACGGCCTCCGGATAATTGATCGTCCGATTCTGCGTACCGCTCTCGTAACCGCCCAGCACCGCCAGCGCGATTTGCCACGGCCCCATCTGCCGCTTCAACGTCACGCCGCCACGGAAACCGTCACTCGACACATCGAGCGAGCGATCCGACGAGCGCGCATGCGTCACCACATAACTCGCCGAGCCGCCGAAGAACCAGTCCGGCGCAATCTCCTTTTGCGCCCCGAACTGATACGTCACCTGCTGGCTGCGGAAACCGACGTCATCCGCCGTATCGAAACGATCGGCACGCGTGCCGATCACGCGCCCCCACACGCAACTGCCCTCGGACAGCCGCGTGCCCACGCCGTCGAACTGCGGACAGCTCATTAGCCGATTCAGGAAGTCGTAGTTTTCGTGTCCGCGCGAACCGGCGCGCATGAGCGTTGCCGCCCCCGAGAGCACATCCAGCGCCTTGCGGTACGACGCCGCGTCGTTCACATTCGCAAACGGCTGGAACAGCGGCCCCGTATCCACCACCCCCATGTCCCAATGCGTCTGCAGAAAGTTGGCGAACGACGTCTGGTTCGCGTTCAGGGCGACGCCCGCCGGCCGGAAATTGGCGTCGACGGAAATCAGCGGATCTTGCGAGCCGCCGCCGTTGTTTTTCATCTGGTAGTTGAACACGATGGCGGTGCTCTTCGCGACAGCCGTCTCGCCCGTCGGCGCCTGATCGAAGTGACCGATCCCGAGCCAGACGTTCTTCACCGGGTTGTGAAGCACCGGCACCACGCTGCCGCCGAACGTCAGCGCGCCGGACACCACCAGAAAGTCGCTGTTGTGATGCGTGAAATCGAGATCGGGCGCATACACGCCGGTGCCGGTCTGCGAGAACGCACCGTACACATGCGACACCTGAAAGACGCCCGCGCCGCCGGGGCTGAACGTGCCGAAATTCTGAAGTTGTCCCACCGTCACGCTTTGGCCCGCACGCAACTCGCCCCCGGTCTGATTCACGAAGGTACTGTCGGTCGTGAGTTGTACGTTGCCCTGCACGATGCCGCTGTTGTTGACGCTCGCCTTGCCCAACGACTCGATGGCCGTGGCCGCCGAGACGGTGCCCGCATTGTCGATCGTCACGCCATCGGTGTTGATCGCCAGAATGCCGATGCCCGACGTCGCATTCGCCATGACCGTCGCGCCCTTGCCCACCGTGACGCTGATCGGCTTGCCCTCCATGACGTTGTTGCCGGTCGTGCCCGCATTGCCCATACTGATCGCGGCAATGGCGGGGGAGCCAGCACCCATGGCCGCCACTGTCGCGCCCGGTTGCACGCTCACGTCGATCTCGCCACCAGCATTGCCACTCCAGTTCGGCGGGTTCTTCAGCAGCACGCCACCGTCGGTGAACACCGCGCCGCCGCCCAGACTCATCGCGAGAATGGCGGGGGCGTTCACGCCATACGTCACGATGCTGCCCGACGCGCTCACTCGCACGGTGTTGCCCGCCCCGACTGCACCGGACACGTTGGCCAAGCGGACCATGTCCAGACCATAAGTCACGGCAGCCGCATCGCCCGCGATACCACCCCCGCCCCCGACGCTCTGCGCGAGCACCCCCGCCGCGCCATCGCCCTGCGTGCGAATGCCACCGGCAACCATCACTTCGACCGTGCCGCCGTCATTGGCTCCCGCGTTGCTGAACGTGTTGTTCACCGGCGCCAGCGTGACGAGCCCCGGCGCCGTCGTGAGACCGGCGATACCGCCGCCCCCGCCCACGCTCTGTGCGACGACGCCATGGGCATTCTGTCCCTGCGTTTGCACCACGACGTTATTGCCCACTGTCACGGCGACATCCGACCCGGCGCCACCGGTGTCATTCTGCGCACCGAGCGTCAGGCGAGTCACAGGTAGCGTCGACGGCACATCGCCGCTCGTCAATGCCGCATAGCCGCCGCCACCGCCGATACTTTGGGCAAGCACGCCGAAGGAGAGCGCGCCTTGCGTTGCAATCACCGAAGGCGCATTCGCGTTGCCGGTGGCGCTCGACAGATCGACAAGCACGCTGCCGGCGTTGGCAAGCAGGCTATTGTTCCCCGACTGCGATGCGCCCAGCGTGACGACAGATCCCGCGAGCAACGCCGTCATCGACGCGCTCGACGTCAGCCCGGCGACCCCGCCGCCGCCCGAGACCGACTGCGCCAGAATGCCGTGCGACAGCGTGCCGCTGGTGTAGAGGCTGCCGCCGCTGAGGACGTTGACGCTGCTCGCCGTCATCAGCGCCGGCGACATTGAACCGCTCAACGTGCTGCCGAGCGTGATGGTCGGCGCACTGGCTTGCTGACCATCGGCCAGATGCGTACTCGCGTTGCCCGCGAGGCCAACCGATGCCGCCCCGCCGCCGCCCATGATGCTCTGCGCAACGATGCCGCTTGCATCGGCGCCTTGCGTGGCAATCACACCGCCACTCTTGACCACCACGGGATACGGGGCGGTATTGATGCTGGCCAGATTGCCCGCGTAAGTCCCGCCGAGCGAAAGCGACAACGCTGGTGTCGATGCGCCGGCGGCGGTGCCGAAGCTGCTCGAACCGAACGTGTAACTGGTGGCCCCCGCCATCCCGCCGCCACCGGAAATGCCTTGCGCGAGAATGCCCGGTGAGCTGTCGCCGCTTGTCTGAATGTTGCTGGTCGGGTCGCTCGCATCCACGTTCACCTGTCCGGCCACGCCCGCGCTGCCGCCTTGCGAGCCGACACTGACATTGACGTTGTGCTGTGCGCTCGCGAGATTGGAGCCGAGCAGATCGACGATGCGCGTCACTTCGCCGATGATTTCCGGCGCGCTGTCGGGTGCCCAGTTGGCGACGAACGCTTCGAGGTTCTGCGCGGTGGCCACGCCTGCACCGCCCCCGCCACCGACGCTTTGCGCCACGATCCCCGGGGACGAAAAACCTTTCGTCGCGAGAAGGCCACTGTTGGCGATGCTCACAGGACCGCCATTGCCGCCACTGCCTCCGGAACCGCCGACGGCGACATTCGTGCCGACGTTGGGCGAGAGATCGAAGTACGAGCCGACCTTACCTGCGACCACGCCGAGCAGATTGTCGATGCTGGACATCAGGCTCGACACACTCGTCGAGGCCGCCGTCCCGCCCTGACCGCCCCCGCCGCCGATGCTCTGCGCGACGATGGCCGCAGCGCCGTCACCGGCCGTCGTCACCCGCCCCTTGTTGAAGACGCTGGCCCCCACGCCATCACCGCCGCTGCCCCCGGTGCCGCCCACACGAACATCTACGCCCACCGTCAGCGATCCGAACGAGACTGATGGCGGCTGGCTTCCGCTCGCCAGCCAGTTGACCAGCGACTTCAGACTCCCGAGCGCTGCGCTGGGCCCACCGAGAGTGGCGGAGAACGATTGCGCGGTTTCCTGCTGGACGATACCGCCGCTGCCGCCACCACCACCGACACTCTGCGCAACGATGCCCGGCGCGTGATCGCCTGCGGTGGCGACGCTGCCGGAGACCTCGTTGGTCACCGTTGCCACACCACCGAACCCGCCCTGCCCCCCCGAACCGCCAATGGACGCGCCCACGCTGATATTGAACCGGCTACCCGCCGCCGCGATGGTCGACGTGCGCAACGCCGCCGCCGCACTGCCGCCGCCCCCGCCACCGCCGCCGATGCTCTGCGCCAGAATGCCGATGCTCTTGTCGCCTTGCGTCCAGACGCCACCCGCGTTGTCGACTTGGGCGAAACCGCCGTTGCCGCCATCGCCGCCACTGCCGCCTGCGGTGTAGTGCGGGCTCAAGGTGGCCGTCGGGATTTCCGGCCCAAGATCGGGCGCGATAGTAATGGCCGCCGAGCTGGCCAGACCGCCGTAGCCGCCACCGCCGCCGATGCTCTGCACCACCGCACCGTCGCTGGCCGCGCCTTGCGTGGTAATGCTGCTGCCGTTATCCAGCGTCAGGCGGGACGTGCCCCCTTGGCCACCGCCACCGGCGCTGCCGCCATGGCTGACCGACACGCCGAGCCCGACACCTACAGTGATGGCGCTGGCCGACCCGCCAGCGCCGCCGCCACCGCCGATGCTTTGCAAAATAAGGCCGGCAGAACCGGCGCCGGCGGTCGAGATCGCGCCGCCCAGATCCATCGTGGCCGTGCCCCCGGCGCCACCGGCACCCCCATGTCCGCCAGTGGCGATGCCCACGATGATGCCGGTCGTATCGGCGTCGCCACCGTGTCCGCCACCCCCGCCAATGCTCTGAATTAAGGCCCCGGCGCTCTGATCGCCGGTCGTGAAGATCGAACCGTTGCTGTCGGCCTGAATATTGCCGCCCAGCCCGCCGTTGCCGCCCGCGCCACCGCCGATATTCATTAGGCCCTGACTCACGTCGGCCGAGCCTGCGCCGCCGCCCACGGCATGCGCGAGAATGCCGAGCGCGTCTTTGCCTGCGGTCGAAATATTGCCGTCGTTATGGATCGTGACGGCCAACTGTCCGGTGCTGCCGCCTCCGCCGCCGTTGCCGCCGTGGCCCGACCACGGGCCCGCCGCCCCACCGTTGCCGCCCGCGCCGCCAACCACGGATACGCGAATGCCCATCGAGCCGAGGCCCAGCGTGGCGATGCTGCCGGTGTTGGTCACGGAGGCCCCGCCCGGCGTGCCGCCATCGCCGCCGGTGAAGCCGCTGCCCGTCACACCGCCCCCGCCGTCGCCGCCGCGCCCTCCAAGGCTGTACACGGCAATGCCCGGGGCATTGGCACCGTCGGTCGTGATGGCGGCGCCATTGGTCACCGTCACCTGCCCCGAGTTGCCGCCATTCGAGCCCTTCACGTCTGTGCTCACACCCGCCGGGCCGCTGCCGCCGATCGAGCGCGCCAGCACGCCCACGACGCCGTTGCCGTGGGCGGCGACCGTGCCATCTGCGATCGAGACCGTGACGTTGCCCGAGTTTCCACCCCATCCGGAGAGCACGTATCCGCTCTCCGAATCGTCCACGCCAAGGCCGCCTTGTCCGCCCAGCGACTCAGCGCGAATCGCCGCGCCGCCGTTGTTGCCAACGCCCGTCGCCGTGATGCTGGCCCCGCCGCGCACCACCACGCTGGCGTCTCCGGCGTTGCCGCCGACCCCGGCGTTCAAGCCGGGCTGGATGCCCGCGAACGAGGGAATCGTACTCGCCTGACCGTTGCCGCCAATCGCCTGCGCCGACAGGCCGTATCCCACGGCCGTCACCGCGCCGCCGTCGATCGTCAGCCGTGCGAAATTGCCGTCGCTGCCGTTGCCATTGCCGTTCCCGCGGTTGCCCCAAAGGCCGCCATCGCCGCCCTTCGAGAGCACCGACACGCCGGCGCCGTTGCTGATGACCGTGCTGTTGACCAGCCCAAAGTCGACGATACGGCCGAAGCCGCCGTTGCCGCCCCAGTGATCGCGACCGTTGTCGTCGTCGTTGGTGTTGCCGTTGCCGCCGTTGCCGCCGCTCACGTCGACGGCCACGCCGGTGGCACCATTGGCCGAGCGAATGTTCAGGCCGGTGATCGTGCGTTCGACGTCGATTTGTCCGGGCGCGCCGTCGTAGCCGTTGTCGCTGTGACAGCACCCGCCTGCGGCACCGCGATAGTCGAGGAACAACGGCCCCGAGGTTTGAGAGAACGCCGGGCCGGCGAGCATGACGCCTGCGACGCTGCAAAGCGCCTTCAAACGAAGCGGTACCGCCACCTGAGATGATTTGCCTCGCACGCTTGCCCCCGTACTCCGAATCGTGTGCCGACTGACAGGATGCGCGCCGCTCTGCTGATCGCTTTTGATCGTTTTTGGTGCGTTTGGAAAGGCGCGGTAATTTCCGGAGAAACTTAGCACTACGCAGCCCTTGTGCACTATCCCCCGAATTGAGTAAGGGGAGCAAAGGGGAGCCGGGGGGCGCCGCCTCCCCTGTTTCGGGGATGGGCGCCGGTTGCGCCGGCGTGCTAATTTGCGTTATCCGTCGGTCCCTTTCGGTGCCTTGGGTACTTTGTGGTCCTTTTTGATCCTTTTTGGTCCTTTTTCCGCTTCCCCACACCGCCATGTCTGCCAGCACGCCCGTCGTTGCCGAGCCGGTTCTGCCCGGCCCGCTGTTGCTTGTGGAAGACGATCCCGCCACCCAGACGCGGATGCGCAGCATCCTCACGTCCCTTGGCTATACGGACGACGCCGTGCACGTGGCCGGCAGTCTGGCGCAGGCGCGCGCGATTCTGGCCGATCAACCGTTCGCGCTCACGCTCATCGACATGGGCCTGCCCGACGGCAGTGGCATCGACCTGATTGGCGAGCTTCATGCCCGTGATCCGGCGTTACCGATTCTGGTAATCTCCGCGTGGAGTACCGAGCAGATCATCGTGGGCGCGCTGCGCACAGGCGCCACCGGCTATCTGCTCAAGGAGCGCGACGATACGGAGATCGCGCTATCGATTCGCAGCGCGTTACGCGGGGGCGCGCCGATCGATCCGTTTGTGGCCAGACACATCCTCAGCCTTGTCGGCGTCACCCGGCCATCGCAGACGGCCGACGCGCCACCGGCATTGAGCCCGCGAGAAATCGAGATTCTCGGGCTCGTCGCCAAAGGCATGACGAACCGCGAGATTGCAGCACTGCTTTCCATCTCAAGTCTCACGGTCGCATGCCACATCAAGAACATCTACAAGAAGCTGGCGGTCAACTCGCGCACGCAAGCCGTGTTCGAAGCCCGCACGTTCGGCTTGCTGCCCTGACGCTGATTGCGGCGCTCCGGCACTTCCTTCACTTCCTTCACATCCATCGATTTCGGCGACGTCATCTCCTCGCGGTCGTCGGCCTGCTTGCGAGTGCCGCTCATGCGCAGCTACCGGGCGCGGGCACCGATCTTCGTCCCCTGACGTTCGAACGTATCGAAGCCGTGCGTGCCGGTGCCGACTGGCATGCCACGCAGCCGCCCGATACCGGCTGGGAGAGCGTCACGCTGCCGGATGTCTGGAGCACCCGCTGGCCGCACTACGACGGCGTGGTCTGGTACCGGCTCACGTGGCAGGAGCCTTCGCCCGCGCAGGCGCGCGGCTTGCTGCTGGAGTATCTGAATATGGCGGGTGCCGTCTATCTCAATGGCAGCCTGCTCTCGCGCGACGACTCGCTGGTCGAGCCCCTCACCCGCGCGTGGAATACCCCGCGCTACTGGGTGGTGGAAGCACCGGCGCTGCGCCCGGGCGTCAACACGCTGCTCGTGCGCGTGTCCGGGCTTTCGGCCTACAGCCCGGGGCTCGGCCCTGTCGTACGTGGCGCGCCCGCAGAGATTCACGCCCGCTATGAGAAAGAACGATGGGTGCGGCGCGATCTGCAACTGTTCAGTCTGGCCATCACCATCACGCTCGGCATCTTCGTGCTCACGCTCTGGTTGTACCGGCGCGAAGAAACCGCTTACGGCTGGTTCAGTGCGATGTCGTTCACGTGGTGGCTTTACGCCGTCAATCAGGTCGCCACGCGCCCGTGGCCTTGGCTGACGAACGACGCGTGGGAAGTGTTCGTGTCGATTGCCTTTCTGGCGTATTGCGGCTGTTTCACGATGTTCGTGCTGCGCTTCTGCGGGCGCAGAATGCCGCGAATCGAAACGTCGATGTGGACGATATTCGGCATCGGTGCCGTCTGGCTGGTGCTCATGCCGCACCCGAGTATCGCGAGCACGCGCGCGATCTGGGCGGTCATTCCCGGCGTGACGTATCTGGCCAGTTGTATCTTGCTCTTCGCCCTCACGTGGCGCGAGCGGCAGCTTGAACAGCGCGTGGTATCGCTTTGTGCACTGACGTTTGTCATCGCGGGTACGCACGACTTTCTGGTGTTCTTCGGGGTGCTTGCGTCCAACGTCTACTACACGGCGCAGACGTCGCAGGTGTTGATGATCGGCATGGCGGTGGTGCTGGCGCGGCGCTTCGCAGAGAACGCGCGTCGCATCGCCCAATTCAACGACGAGTTGCGCGTGCGGGTCGACGACGCGCGCGACGAACTGGCGCTGACGCTCAATCGCCAGCACGAACTCGAAGTCGCGAACGCGCGTCTGGCAGAACGGCTGAACCTCGCGCATGACTTGCATGACGGTCTGGGCGGTGCGCTGGTGTCGAGTATCGCCGCCATCGAACACGCCCCGCATACGCTGCCGCCAGAACGATTTCTCGGTCTGCTCAAGGAACTGCGCGACGAGTTGCGCATGGTCATCGATACGGCCGCCACGCATCAGAACGGCGGGCTGACGCTGGCCGAACAGATTGCGCCGTTGCGCCACCGGATCACCGTGCTGTTCGAGAGTCAGAAGATCGAATGCGACTGGCGGCTGGAAGGCATCGGGCAATGCGAGCTTAGCGCCGCGCAGTCGCTGGAGTTGCTGCGCATTCTTCAGGAAGCGCTCACGAACGTGCTCAAGCACAGCCGCGCGAGCCGGGTTTGCATCGACTTGCGAGACGAGGGCGAGGCGATCACCTTGCGAGTGGAAGATAACGGCGTGGGGTTTGAGGCTGGCGGCGCGGGTAGCTTGAGTAGCTTGGGTGGTACTGACAGTGACGGCCGTCGCGCTGGCACCGGGCTGCACAGCATGCGCAGGCGTGCGCAGCGCTTGGGTGGCACGATGGCCTTGCTGCGGGAGAACGGCGCGACGGTGGTGCTGGTTCGCGTGGCGACGACGGCGGGCTAGGGGCTAGGGCCGGTTCGCCCTAAGCCGTTGCAGGGTTGCCGGACGCCAGTGCTTTCGCGCCCATCTCATCGGCTTCGCGCTCCAGCCCTTCGTCGTCATTGACGGGCACACCGGCCTTCAACTGCATCGTTGGCCGAACCCGGTCCTGCGCCTGCTGCACCACGTGCCAGGCTTCATGCGGCAGGTGGTGCTCCTGCCCGGGGCCAAGGTGAATGTCGTTGCCCTGTGCGTAAGCGTGGGCACTGAGTTGCGCCGGGGCCGGCGAGTTGTAGTGCACCCGCACATGATCCATGCTCATGCCGGACAGCGACTCGACACCGGATTTGAGCGAATCGGGGAGTCCCGTGCGGTTGATCGGCGCCTGTGCCTGACGCTGCGCGACCATCCGCGGGCTGTTGTCGGCCATGGCCTGCAACTGGCGCAGCCCTTCGGCTTCGGGCCGGTTGTCCGTGAAGTCGGCGTGGCCACCACCGGCTACGGCCGATTTGGCCTGCACGACGCGTGTCGCGTCCTGTGACTGCGCTGGCTTTCGTATCCGGTCGCCCATACCCGTCCCCATGCCCAATCCCCTTACGTCCGAAAAACATCGCTTTGTGGTCGAAACGTCCGGCCAATCATACGGCCCAACGGTGGCAAAAACAAATTTCTGACGGGCGTGCTTGGGTCCCGCTTTGTCCCTGCTTAGGCCCCGCTTTGTCCTCTTGTCCGGGCCGGACCCGGGAGCATGTCACTCAGAGCCGGTACAATCGTGGAAAAATATCTCCGGCAACCTTTCGTGATGACGTCCGCTTTATCTGTCCGACCTGTCCGATCCGTGTTCTCCGCGCGTCCTGTTCTGGGTTCTCTCGCACTGGTCCTTCTGCTGGCCGGTTGCGCCGCCAGCCCGCCGCGCCTCACGGCACCCGCCGCCCCGCCGGCAAACGCCGCCAGCACCTCCCCTGCAACGCCTTCGCCCGCCGCGACCGACGCCGCCAGCGCCGCGCCCGCCGCCCTGCCGTGGTGCGTTCAGACGTCGCTGCGCGAAGAAGACGACCTGATGCGCAACTTCGGCGGCATCCCCGCCGGTGTGCGCCGTATCGAAGAAACCCGCTTTATCGCCAGCTACGATCGCACGACCGGCAAGGTCGGCCCGCTCGATAACGGCAATCGCTTCGTGATGGAATTCGATCCGCAGGGACATCTGCTCGCCAGCACCGATCGCGGGCGCTACACGTACGCGGCCGATGGCCGGCTGCTGAGCGTCGATGGCGCGTCAGTGGCATGGCAAGGCGCCGACGAATGGATCGTGAACGGCGCCGCGCGGCGCGGCACGTGGAAGGAGCAAGTGCGTCTGGAAGGTGAGCGCGTCGAGTGGACCCGCCGCATCATCGTCGGCGCCAACGGCACCCATCATCGCCGTCAGGGCAGCTTGCAGGCGCGCCTGTTCGACGACGAGTGCTTCGTACTCTCGCGGCAATGGGAAGCGCCCAACGAAGCCCGTCAGATCGTCACCGCCGACGGCAAGGTGCGCCCGGCCCCCAAAGTCGTCTCTTATCGCACGTTTGCCAACGTGGAGCGCAAGCCCGACGGCAGCCGGATCGTGCGCGACACCGGCGCCGCCGCCTTCATCGACGGTCAGTGGCTGCCGCTCGCGTGGGATAACGAAGTCTCGGAATACTCGCCGCGTCACGAACTCATGCGCGTCACGCGCACCGACGCCGCGACCGGTGAGCGTCACGTCTCCGAGTATCACTATCGCCACGACAAACGCGGCAACGTCGTGCGCGTGGTCATTACCTCGCCGTCCGGCACGGGCGAAAAGGTCGATCCGTTTGCGAACGTCTTCGTGCGCAAGCTGACCTATTTCGATCCAGTCACGCCGGTCGCCACCGACAAGCCCACGGCACCGGGTACCGCCAGCGAAAGCACGCCAGCCCCGGCGGCAACATCGGCACCTTTGGCACCTTTGGCACCTTTGGCACCTTTGGCACCTTTGGCACCTTTGGCACCTTCGGCATCGGAACCCGTCGCCGGCAAGCTTACGTCGGCAGAGTAAAGCGGAACGTCGCGCCCTGCCCTGCATGCCCCGCCTGACCAGTCTGCGCGCTGGTTTCCACCAGCGTGATGCGGCGGCCATGCAGTTGCAGGATGCGATGCACGATACGCAGGCCCAGACCGCCCTCGCGGCGCGCACCGCCCACCGTGAAGGGCCGCTCGAAGAGGCCTTCGCGCGCACTCTCCGGAATCCCCGGCCCAGTGTCGCTCACCCGCACTTCGATATCCGCCCCGGCCGGGGCCACGGCCACCACGATCTCACCACCCGACGGCGTGTAACGCAGCGCGTTCTCCAGCAGATTGGTGAACACGCGTTCGATCAACCCAAGATCGGCGCGCGCGGCCGGCACCTGCGGCGCGAGTTGCGCCCGTAATGCGACGCCGCGCGACTCGGCGCTCAATTCGAATTTCTGGAACACATCCTGAATCAGGTCGGTCACCGAGAACGGTTCGGCTTCGGGCTGCACGAAACCGTGCTCGAGACGTGCCAACTCGAACAACGACTGCGCCAGCGCGCCCACCTTGCGGCTCTGATCCAGCGCGATGCCCAGATAGCGCCGCCGGTCGGCCGGTGCCAGCGTGGCATCCTTGAGCGACAACGTTTCCAGATAACCATGCAGCGACGACAGCGGTGTGCGCAGATCGTGTGAAATATTGGCGATCAGTTCACGGCGCTCCTGATCCTGACGCGTCAGCGTGCGCCACTGCTCGCCCAACCGGTCCACCATTTGCCGGAATGCGCGCTCCAGCACCACGATTTCGTCGTTCGGCCGCGCCTGTTGCGACGCCAGCTCATCGGCAGACACCGCAGGCAGCGCGGCCGGCGCCGCGTCGATATCGAACTCGCGCACGGTATCGGTCAGTCGGCGCAGCGGACGCGTAATCCACGCAAACGCCGCCAGACCGGCAATCAGGCACAACGCCGCGACCAGCCCGATCGACCACAACGCGGTACTGAGCGCGGCACTTGTCGCGCCGCGCGCCGCAAAGCGGTCGTGCGCTTCGCCCAACAGCACCACGTAGATGTAGCCCACTTCCTGCCCGTTCACTCGCAACGGCGCCGCACTGAAGACCTTGCGCACATCGGTGTTGCGCGGGTCGTCACCATAAATCGGCAGCGCTTCGCCATCGATCAGCCGATGCACCGGCGCCAGATCGATCTGCGTGCGCCGCAGATGTCCTTCCGGCGCCGCGTGCCCGGTAATGCGCCCCTGTTCGTCGAGCAGATACACCTCGACGCTCGGGTTGACCACCATCAGTTGCCCGAACAGGTTTCGCACGGCGTCCGGCTTCATGCCGTTCGCATCCATCAGTTGCGCGTTGGCGGCAATGTGCTCGGCCAGCCCCCGCGAGAGGCCCTGAATCACTTCGGCCTCGTGCATACGGTTTGCCCGCACCTGCAACCATGCCGACGTGCCGCAGCACACCAGCAGCAGCGCCGCGAACACCAGCGACAGCCGCTGCGTGAGCGTGAGATTCCATTTGCGCGTCATCATGCCGCCCCTGCGTCGGTCGGATTGCCTTCGGGCGTCGCATCGCTGGCGAATTTGTAGCCACGCCCCCAGACCGTGAGAATGCGGGCCGGCTGGGCGGGATCGGCTTCGATCTTCGCGCGCAGACGGTTGATGTGGGTATTGACGGTGTGCTCGTAACCCTCGTGCTGGTAGCCCCAGACGGCATTGAGCAGGTCCATGCGCGAGAACACTTTGCCCGGCTGGCGGGCGAAGAAGTACAACAGGTCGAATTCGCGCGGCGTCAGGTCGAGCAGCTTGCCGCCCAGCGTCGCCTCGCGGGCGATCGGATCGATAAACAGGCCCGCCACCGCCAGACTGCCCGCTTCCATGCGGGCGTTGCGGGCGAGCGCATCGACCCGCCGCATCAGCGCCTTGACCCGTGCGACTAACTCCAGCACCGAAAACGGCTTGGCCAGATAGTCGTCCGCGCCCAGTTCCAGCCCGAGAATGCGGTGCACTTCGCTTGCCCGGGCACTGGTGATGATGATCGGCGTGTAGCGGGTCATTTCCCGCGCGCGGCGGCAGATTTCGAGACCATCGACACCCGGCAGCATCAGGTCGAGAATCAGGGCGTCCCAACCACCTTCGGACAGGCGCCGCAACCCCTCATCGCCATCGGCGCAATGCACGACGTCAAAGCGTTCGTCGCGCAGGTGCAGCGTGAGCAGATCGGCGATATGCACGTCGTCTTCGACGAGCAGGACACGGCGCGGCGAATCCATCGTAGGGGGAACTCCCGGGAAAGGTGGGTCTGGGTGACCTCATTGTGCGCAGTTCAGGCCCTTTGAGGTATCACGAATTGTTTAATCTTACGTGAGGACTTTGCCATCACGGACGCACTACCCTTCAGTCATCGATCCGGCCCCGGATCAGCCCACTCACCGGAGGATGCCATGAAGTTGTCCGACCAGACGCCGTCCCAGAAGGCCGCCCAGCCCGTCGCGACTGCCCGCAGCACGGCCGCCAGCACGGCCGCACCGGCGACTCGCCAAACGACGTCGCGCCGCCTGTTCCTGCTCAGCACCACGGCCGCCGCAGCCGCCGTGGCTGTCGGACTCGTGCCGCGCCTTGTACGCCCGGCCCGTGCCGACGATGCCCGGCGCGCCAGCGCGACCGAGCACTTCGAAGTGGCCTACAGCGACGCCGAATGGCGCAAACGCCTGACACCCGGCCAGTACGAGATTCTGCGTCAGGAAGGCACCGAGCGCCCGTATTCGAGCCCGCTCAACGACGAACACCGCACCGGCACGTTCTTCTGCGCCGGTTGTGCCCTGCCGGTGTTCTCGTCGCGCACCAAGTTCGACAGCCATACCGGCTGGCCGAGCTTCTGGACGCCGCTCGACAACGCCGTCGGCACCCATACCGACACGAGTTTCGGCATGACCCGCACGGAAGTGCACTGCCGGCGCTGTGGCGGTCATCTGGGCCACGTCTTCGACGACGGCCCGAAGCCGACCGGTCTGCGCTACTGCATGAACGGTCTGGCCATGACGTTCCGCCCGCAGCCCGCTTAATCGCCAACGGGCAACACGCTGGCAAACCACTCGCAACAAGCGGTCGACAAACTAACAACACGCTAATCCTCCGGCCCCGCCGGACCACGCTAAAGGAGCGTTTTCATGACCTTGCTCATCCTCGCCTATCTCGGCGGGATCCTGACCATCGTCAGTCCATGCATTCTGCCGGTGCTGCCGTTCGTCTTCTCGCGCGCCGGACAGTCGTTCTCGCGCAGCGTGCTGCCGATGCTCGCCGGTATGGTGCTGATGTTTGCGCTCGTCGCCACGCTCGCCGCCGTCGGTGGCAGTTGGGTCGTGCAGGCCAACCAGTACGGCCGCTGGCTCGCCCTCGCGCTGGTCGGGTTGTTCGGCGCCACATTGCTGTTCCCCAAGCTGTCCGAACGCCTGACCCATCCGCTCGTCTCGCTGGGTGACCGGCTGTCGCAGTCGGCCCAAGGTGACGGGCAAGCCAGCGACGGCGCGACCGCGGGTACCCGTCCGGGCGCCTCGTTCCTGCTGGGCATTGCCACTGGCCTGCTGTGGGCCCCGTGCGCCGGTCCGATTCTCGGGCTGCTGCTCACCGGTGCCGCGCTGCAAGGCGCCAGTGTCGGCACGACGCTGCTGCTGATCGCGTACGCCGCCGGTGCCGCCACGTCGCTCGCACTGGCACTGCTCGTGGGCGGCCGGGTGTTCGCCGCCATGAAGCGCTCGCTGGGGGCCGGTGAATGGATTCGCCGTGTGCTCGGCGGCCTCATGCTCGCTGGCGTCGCCGCGATTGCGCTCGGCCTCGATACCGGTGTGCTGGCCCAGCTCTCGACCGCGTCGACGGGGGGCATCGAACAGAAGCTGGTCGACCAGTTGGGTGCCCGCCGTGGTGTCGGCAATGGTGCCGGTGCAGGCGATGCCGCCGCCGCTGAAACGGGCGCTGGCAACACCAACAACGCCATGACGCGCACCGCCGCGACCGAACCGGCGCCGTTGCCGGTCGAAGGTCAGTTGCCGTCGCTCGACGGTGCCGTGCAGTGGCTCAATTCGCCGCCGCTGACCGCGCAGGCGCTGCGTGGCAAGGTCGTGCTCGTCGACTTCTGGACGTACTCCTGCATCAACTGCCTGCGCACGCTTCCGTATGTGAAGGCATGGGCGCAGAAGTATCGCGATCAGGGCCTCGTCGTCATCGGCGTACACGCCCCGGAATTCGCTTTCGAGCGCGATATCGGCAACGTCAAGAAGGCCGTTCATGACCTCGGCGTCGACTATCCGGTCGCCATCGACAACAACTATGCGATCTGGCGCGGCTTCAACAACCAGTACTGGCCCGCGCACTACTTCATCGATGCTCAGGGACGCGTGCGTTATCACCACTTCGGCGAAGGCAACTATGCCGAATCGGAGCGCGTGATCCAGCAACTGCTGCGCGAAGCCGGTGCCACGCAGGTGGCGAGCAGCATCTCGGACGTGCAGGCGAGCGGCATTCAACAGGCGGCCGATATGCGCGACGTGCGCTCGCCCGAGACTTATGTCGGCTACGAGCGGGCCGAGAACTTCGCGTCGCCGGGTGGGGCCGTGCGCAATCAGGCGAACGACTACCGCGCGCCGTCGACGCCGTCGCTCAACGCATGGGGTCTTGGCGGCTCGTGGAAAGTGGGCGCAGAGCAAGCAACAGCCACGCAGGCCGGCGCCCGCATCGTCTACCGCTTCCATGCCCGTGACCTGCATCTGGTACTGGGCCCGGACGCCAATGGCAAACCGGTGCGTTTCCGTGTGACGGTCGATGGTCAGGCCCCCGGCGATGCGCACGGTACCGACGTAGCGGCCGACGGCACCGGCACGGTGACCTCGCAGCGGTTGTATCAGCTCGTGCGCCAGTCCGGCGACGTGAGCGACCGCACCTTCAGCATCGAGTTTCTTGACCCGGGTGTGTCGGCTTATGCCTTCACGTTCGGTTAATCGAATCGGGAGTCCTCAGATGAACAAGCATCATCCGCAACACAATGCTCCGGCTACCCCCGCCACGCCGGCCACGCGTGCCCCTTCTGCCACCAAGCGCACGACTGCACTGGCCTCAGGTCTGCGCCGGTCGCTGCTGGCAGCCGCAGCCGTCGCCGCCGGTGTGCTCACATGGCAGGTTGGCGCTTACGCGTTCGGCGGTGCCGAGCCGGCCGTGTCGATCGCGGCCCCCAAACTGGACGAGCCCGCCACTGGCGCACGCACCGAAACTGCGGTCTTCGCGGGCGGCTGCTTCTGGGGCGTGCAAGGGGTCTTCCAGCACGTGCAGGGCGTGACGAAAGCCGTCTCCGGCTATGCGGGCGGCACGGCGAAAACGGCCGACTACGAAACCGTGAGCAGCGGCAGCACTGGCCACGCCGAGTCGGTCGAAGTCACGTTCGATCCGCAGAAGGTGTCATACGGCAAGCTGCTGCAAATCTACTTCTCGGTCGCCCACAACCCGACCGAACTCAATCGTCAGGGCCCGGATAGCGGTACACAATATCGCTCAGCCGTGTTCCCGATGAACGACGCGCAGCGCCGCGTGGCCGAAGCCTATATCGTGCAACTCGACGCCTCGCACGCGTTCTCGAAGCCGATTGCGACGAAGATCGAGAAGTACACGGGCTTCTATGCCGCCGAGGGCTACCATCAGGACTTTCTAACCGAGCACCCGACGTATCCGTACATCGTGATCAACGACCTGCCCAAGGTGAAGGACCTCAAGCGGATGTTTCCCACGCAGTATCGCGATACGCCGGTGCTCGTGAAGACGGCGTCAGCGTCCTAAGTCCCCTTACTTCGGCTCGTCCGCCAGTTTGTACACGCGCAGACGGTGACCGTCGGGATCGGACGCCACGAACGTGCGGCCGAAATCCATCGTGGTGGGCGCTTGCAGAATCGTGATGCCGCGAGCGCTCCAGTCCACATGGGTGGCGTCGACCTCCGCGTTGGACGCCACCGGCAGCACCACTTCGCTGCCGCCCGGCGGCGCAATCACGGTCGGCACCACCGTGTGCTTTGCCCACAGCCCCAGCTTCAGTCCCGACGGAAACACGAACAGCGCGAAACCCGGCGACGTGTCGACCGGTTGACGGTCGAGCAGATCGGCGTAAAACGCAGCGCTCACAGCGGTATTGGCAACATACAGAATGACCATATTCGGATGCAGCATGACTAGCTCCTGTCGATTTGGATAACTGACGTATTCACTCACGTATCAACTGACGTTTCTCACGCACCGGACATCTCGGTGTGCGTCGTCATTGCCCGTATCGTAGAAGGACATGCTGTCAGTTTTTGTCAGTAGTCGACAGACAACTTACCGTCATTTCCTGTCACTCTCCGTGCCGCCCCGTCGTCTCCCGCCACGCCTTGAGCAGTGAGCGGCGGCCGCGCGGATAACGCGCCGCCGACACGGTCATCGCCTCGATGCGGTCGGCGCGAAAGTGCCGGAACCCGTCGCGCAATTCGCACCACGCAACGACCATGCGCACGCGCTCGAAGAAGCCCAGCGCGAACGGCCAGATCACGCGCTCCGACGTTTTGCCGGCTTCGTCGCGATACGCCAGTTGCAGCTTGCGCTCGGTGCGAATCGCCTCGCGAATGACGGTCAGATCGACGGTCATCGGCGGCAGCGGATCGCCCGGACCGATGAGCAGCGTCGACGCTTCGAGCGACGCGCGCAAATCGGCCGGCAGCACCGCGGCGATCTTCGCGAGCGCGTTGCCCGCCGCATCGGCCAATGCGCCATCCGTACGATTGGCCACCCAGCGCGACCCCAGCACAATGGCTTCGATCTCCTCTTCGGAGAACATCAGCGGCGGCAGCATGAAGCCCGGCTTGAGCACATAGCCCAGCCCCGGCGCGCCTTCGATGTGCGCGCCCTGCGCCTGCAAGGTGGCAATGTCGCGATACAGCGTGCGCAGGCTCACGCCCAGCGATTCGGCGAGCGACGCCCCCGCCACCGGATACCGGTGACGGCGCAGCAGTTGCATCAGAGAGAAAAGACGTTGTGTGCGGGACATGGCGCGCATTATGCGCCCGATCAGAACGAAAAAAGCGCACGTTCAACCGTTCGGTCGAAACGTGCGCTTCTCCATCATGGATCACGACTGTAGCCCTGACCCTCGTTACACTTGCCGCGAATTACTTCTGCCGCAGTTGCTTGACGATTTCCGAGTTCACATCGCCGGGCTGACCGCCGTAGGCCACGCGCAGGTAGTTGGTCAGTTCGGAAATCTGCGCGTCCGTCAGCCGCTTGTCGAAACCGGGCATGTCCTGCATGGCTTCGAGCCCCGGGAATTTCTGCGGCTCGATACCGTCCAGAATCGCCACGATCAGGTTGCGCGGGTCCTTCTGACGCACGGTCGAATTGCCCAGCATCGGCACAGCAACGTGCGGCTTGCCCGTACCGTCCGCCGCGTGACAACCGGCACATACCGCGAGGTACATGTTGCGGCCCGCGACGAGCTTGCTGGTATCCGGACTCGCCGGCAACGGCGTCGGTGCCGGCGGTGCATCGCCCAGCAGGTAGGTGCTCAATGAGCGCAGGTCATCCGGCGTCAGATACTGCGAGCTCAAGTGCACGACCGGATACATCTCGCCAAAGGCAGAGCCCTGCGGCGCGACACCCGTGCCGAAGAACGTCTGCAAGTCCTTCAACGTCCAGCCACGCGCAGCGAGCGCTTCGGGCGTCAGGTCCGGCGCAGCGATACGGGCGAGTGCGGCACCGCCGAGCGGCTTCGCGCTATCGAGTTGCCCGAACGTGCCGCGCGGCGTATGGCACTCCGCACAGTGACCGAGCGCATTGGCAAGGTAGCGGCCGCGCAACCAATCGGCAGACTGGCCCTTCGATGCATCGGGCAACGTGTCCTTGAGGAAGATCCAGTCCCAGAAGCGCATGCCGAAACGCATGTTGTACGGGAACGAGAGATCGTGCTTCCGATTGGCCACGGCTACCGGTTTCACCGACATCAGATAGGCGTAAATCGCATCGCTGTCGGCACGCGTCATCTGCCGGTACGACGTGTACGGCATGGCCGGATACAGCACCTTGTCCGGCGCTTTGCCATCGTGCAGCGCGCGATAGAAATCGTCGGCCGTCCAGTTGCCGATGCCGTTGGTCTTGTCCGGCGTGATGTTGGTGCCGTAGAACGTGCCGAACGGCGACTTGAGCGGCACGCCACCGGCAAACGGCGCACCGTCGGCGCTCGTGTGGCATGCCGCGCAATCGGCCGCGCGCGCGAGGTATTTGCCGCGTGCAACCAGTTCCGGCGGTGCCGGGTTACCCGGCGTCATGACGACGGCCGTTGCGTTGCCGGTTCCCGCAGCACCGGCAGCCGCCGAAGCACCGGACGCCGGCGCATCGGCCGCCATCGCACTCGTGACGAGCGACGGCATCATCGACGTCTTGGGTTGCGGCGGTTGCGACGGCTGCGAAGGGTCGGGTGGCTTGGGCGACGTCGAGTCGTTGCACGCCGCGAGCAGCAGCGCGGCCGCGACGCAAACTGCACTGGCGCCCACGCGGCTTAGTTGACTCAGCTGACGCAGCGAAGCCGGCAGGGACGAAGAGGTGACACGATTCAGGTTCATGGCGTGTCCTCTCACTTCGCGTCGGTCAGGCAGCCGGGCGTCTTCAGAATGACGTCGCGCACGGCCTCGTAATACCGCACATACCCGGTGCAACGGCAAATATGATCGTTGAGCCCTTCGGTAATCGCAGCCTCGAGATCGGCGCGCGCCACCGGTTTGCGTTTCAGTTTTTCGATGAGCACCGTCGCTGCGTTCACGAAACCGGGGGTGCAGTAGCCGCACTGGAAACTGAAGTGATCGAGAAACGCTTGCTGAATCGGGGCCAGCGTCACTTTGCCGTCGGCATCGTGCGTCGCATGGCCCTCGACCGTTCTCACCGTCTTGCCGTCGAAGTAGTTCGCGCCGGTGATGCAGGTGCGCACCGTTTCGCTACTGCCGTCGGCGTGATCGACGATCACCACGCAGGCGTGGCAAATGCCTTGTCCGCAGCCCAGACGCGAGCCGGTCAGCCCAAGCGTCTCGTGCAGGTAATCGATCATCATCAGCCCGGCCGGCACATCGGTCGGCCCGTGCGAGACGCCGTTCACTTTCACCGTGACGGGCAATACGTCCCAAGGCGCTTTGCCGTTGCTGGCGGCAGCGGCCGTGACAGGCGCTGCCTGCGCCGGCGCACCACTTGCTGCGGCAGGTGCCGAGGCACCATCGATCTGCTGTGCTGCACCCGCTGCCGCGCTGCTCGCGGCGTCCGACGCCGCTTGAGGGGCGTTTGTCGTGTCCGTCATGCCAGTACCTCCTGGATCTTCTCCGGTGTCACCGGCAAGTCAGTAAAACGATGGCCGATCGCATGCGCGAGGCCGTTCACAATCGCGCCCACCACGGGAATCATCACCACTTCGGCGATGCCCTTGGGCACATCGGATTCGGAAATTGGTGGCAGCACTTCACCGGTCTGCGTCCACACGGCCACATCGGTCGCGCGCGGCAGGTGATACCGGTTGAAGTTCCACGTGCCGTTGCCCGGCCCGTCCTCATAGAGCGGCAGGTACTCGTGCAACGCGTGGCCGATGCCCATGGCGAGACCGCCCTGCAACTGACCGGACACCAACTGCGGCGAAATTTGATTGCCGCACTCCATGATGGAGTGGTGCGTGAGCAACTCGACCTTGCCCGTCGCCTCATGCACCGAGAGTTCGACCAGCGTGCCGACGGCGCTGTAATACGTCACCGCCGCGTTGTTGCGCTGCACCGGCGGATAAAACACCCGCTTGCGGTCGATCACGCGATAGCCGGTGGCTGGCGTCGGCGCTGCGACCTGCATGGCAGAAGCGTTCGCCGCACGCGCTGCAGCAGCCGATTTCGCCGACGCATTGCTGTTGCGATGGCTGCCCTTGCCGGCCGGCGCTTGTGCCGGTGCGGCTGCGGGTGTGGATGCCGGAGCCGCAGCCGATGCATTGGCACCGCCCTTGCCGAAGCGCAGCGCAATGCCGTCGACCGGCAGGCGCTGCGTCGTGCCGTCACCCAGATCCCAGTCGGCTTCCGCCCACTGCCAGCGGTTGAATACGTGCACGGTCGCGCCCGTCACCAGCCCCATTTCGTGGGCCGTCTTCGCGATCATGGCCAACGGCAACGCTTCCATGCCGGCGGCCGAGAGCTTGCCCTCGACCCAGCGCGCATCTTCCACGCGCACCACGAGCGGAGCCGCCTGACCACCGCCTAGCCCCCGGCGCCAGATCGACAGCGCCGCCGGCCACAACCCTTGCATGAACAGCAGTCGCGCCGCTTCACGCGTGCTGTGCGTGAAATAGAACGCCGAATTCGTCGCGCTCGACGGCGAGGCGTAACCCGGCGACCAGCGCGGGTTTGCCGCCAGTTTGTCCTGATCGCCCTGCGACATCAGATACGGATCGCCGCTCGTGACCACCGGCAACTCCGGCCAGTCGGTGATGGCGATGTGCACGTCGGTGGCCGGCATGCCGAGCCACTTGGCGACGGCCACGGCCTGAGACGTCGATGTCCCCGTGCCGATTTCGGCCGCCGTGTGATGCAGGCTGATCTTGCCCTGATCGTCGATCTCCACCCGTGCGAACGAGGTCTCTGCGCCGGTGCCAAAGTCCTTCTGCACGCACGCGAAGCCCACGCCGTAGCGGCGGCCCGGATGCGCCGCTTCGTACTCGGCCTTCTTCTTGTCGCGCTGCGTCCAGAGCGGATGCGCCTTGGCTTTCGCGAGCACTTCATCGACGCGCACGGCACCCGCAGGGATCGCGCCCTGTGTGTTCTTCATGCCGGAGCGAAGCGCGTTTTTCATGCGAAAGTCGATCGCGTCCAGCCCCAGTTGCGCGGCCATCTCGTCGATCATCATTTCGGTGGCCGCCATCGACTGCAACGTGCCGTAGCCGCGCGCCGAGCCCGCGTCGATGGCGCGCGACGCAATCGCCACGCTCGCCAGATCGCTCTGCGGGAAGTAGTAGATCGACTGCGCTGCCGTGGCGCCCACCATGGCGACCGACGGCGAGAAGTTCATGCGCCCGCCGCCGTTGCACTCCATGTCGGCCGCGAACGCCTGCAACAGACCGCTCGTCTTGTCGACACCGATGCGATAACGCATCGTGAAGGCGTGGCGTTTGAGCGAGGTTTGAAACTGTTCGTAGCGGTCGTTAGCGAGCCGCACGGGCAGTCCGTCGCCGTACATCGCCGCGGCCAACCCGTAGAACGGCATGTTGTAGTGGTCTTTCGACCCGTAGCCGACCGTGTAGCACGGGTACACGATCAGGCGCTTAACCGGAAAGTGCCCCTTGGCCACCATGGCGGCCGCATTCTCGGCCACTTCGGACGGCGACTGCGTGGGCACGACCATGTGCAGCGTCTGCGTGCTGGCGTCGTACCAGCAGTTGGCGTTATCGGGTTCGAGCGCCGCCGTGTCGACGGACTGCGTGCGGTACTCGCGCGACATCACGAGCCAGTCGCCCGGCGGGTGCGTCAGCGACTCGCCGATCTTGCCCGCGTAGGCCATGCCCTGCTCGTCGAGCTTGCCGTGATCGTTGCCGTCGGGCCACACCGGCAGATGCTTGCGCATCATGCTCGGGAAGATCGGCGCATCTTTCAGGCTCGAATAGACATCGTCGTCGTAGGCCGTCTTTCCGCCCACGCGCACGAAGCGGAAGGTGCCCCACGGGTCACGTTCCAGCGGGCCGCTCACTGCGCCGTAGCGAATGATTTCGTCGTGGAACTTGAGCTTGTCCTTGGCGAAGCGAAAACGTGCGAAGTCGTGATAAATCAAAATCGCCACGGCATGGCCGAGATAGGCTGGCGTCTTGCCCGCAGGCAGCAGCATGTCGTCGCCATAAAACTCGGGGAATGCGACACCGTCGCGCGCCAGATCATCGGCCGTCACCACGCGATCGGGCTTCAGCCCATCGTCGAGGCGCGAGAGATCGAAACCGAGATAGGGCCGGTCGGCCTGCGTCGCGCGCAGCACAAACGCATGCGCCTGCTGTTTCGGCCAGCCGGGCATATCGGCCGCACGGACGTCGCGCGCGAAAATCTTCGCGCCGGTGACTTTGGCCGTGCCGTCGATACGGAATTTGGCCTGGCCCGTGGCGGCATCCCACGCGACCGGTGTGAGGTTCTTGTCTTCGAACAGCGCGGCAAATGCGCGGCTGCCGAGCGGGGCGATGTAGACCGAAATGCCCGCGATCACCGAGGCTTTCAGAAAGCCGCGTCGCGACAGGGCAAAGCCTGAAGGACTTGAGGTATCGGGGGTCTGGGGTGCATCGGAAGCAGCAGATGAGCGAGCATCATCGCTCGACATTGCCGCTGGCGGACAGTGTTTTCTTGGCAGGCGCGGCATAAGCGTTCCGTCCGTCGGCCGGGGGTACGGCCTTCTTGTTTGGGGGGACGTATCACCAACACGAAACGGAAAACGGCACGCAAAACAGCACGATTACGATCACGACGCCTGGGGCAAAGTCATGACCCACGATGCTTGTGCGCAGTGCGCGACATTCATCTGCCGTGATGTCGTCGTGAAGTCTTATAGGACCACGCTTCATGAGTGACACCGGACACCTGAAGGCTACACGCCGCCTATGTGAATGACAAGGTGACGGATGACGCGCTGCGTGAGAACTGGCGCGGCTTTGCGCGCATTGCGCACCATGCGGCGGGCACGAGCGGGCGATATTCGGCGCGGATGATGTTGCTTATGCTTGATCGGAAATGGCGCTATATCCAGTGGAATACGGCGCCATCCCGATATCGGCGGGCCCTGCAAATTATTTTGTGCAGTGCGCTGATTTTTATCGTTTTTCTCAGGCGGCGTCCGATGAGTGCAGGCAACTGCACGCACAGCGCTCAGACGATGCGCAATTCCATGCACGTGAGATCGAGCCAGCGGCCGAACTTGGTACCCACTTCGCTGAAAACACCAACCGTGCGAAAACCGAGCTTCTCGTGCAAGCGAATCGACGGCGCATTTTGCGCTTCGATGCTCGCAATCATCACGTGAATGTTGGCGGCACGCGCACGCTCGATCAGGGCACGCATGAGCGCCTCGCCCACGCCGCCACCGCGCGCGTTCTGGTGAATGTAGATCGAATGTTCGACGGTGTGACGATAGCCGTCGAACGCGCGCCAGTCGCCATATGAGGCATAGCCGAGCACGTCGTCGCCGCGTTGCGCAACGATGACCGGGAAGCCCTTCGCCAAACGTGCGGCCAGCCACTCGCGACGATTGTCGAGATCGACGACGATTTCGTTCCAGATGGCCGTGGTGTGTTCCACGGCATCGTTGTAGATATCGCGAATGACGGCGAGGTCCGCGTCGGTGGCGTCGCGAACGGTGACGGCTGGCTTCATGATGAGATTTCCACGCAAGGTGTAGCGATGACAATGATGTCTAATTTCGGCATCTAGTTTACTAGAAATTAATTTCCAGTAAACTGGACAGCATGGATATCAACGAACGCATCGCCCGCCGGGTTCGCGATTTGCGAAGCGAGCGCGGCTACTCCCTCGACACGCTGGCCGAACGCAGCGGCGTCAGCCGTTCGAGCATTTCGCTCATCGAGCGCGCCCAGACGAGCCCGACCGCCAATGTGCTCGACAAGCTGGCCACGGCACTCGACGTCACACTCGCGTCGTTGTTCGACGAAAGCACCGGCGACGATGCCCTGCCCTCGCCCGTCGCGCGGCGCGCCGATCAACCCGTGTGGACCGATCCCGACTCCGGTTACGTGCGCCGCAACCTCTCACCCGCCGAAGCCTCGCCGCTGCAATTCGTGGAAGTGCACTTCCCGGCCGGCGAGCGCGTGGCCTACGACACGGGCGCGCGCGATAACGAAGTCTGGCAACAGGTCTGGGTCATCGGCGGCACCATCGAGATCACGCTGGGCAACACCACGTGGCGGCTCGATGCCGGCGATTGTCTCGCGATGCGGCTCGATCGACCGATCGGCTATCACAACCCGACTTCGGCGACGGCGCACTACCTCGTCGGGCTCGTTACGCTACCGTTCGTCGCTGCCCGGAGGGCAACATGACGTCATCCATTACCTTGCAACGGCTCGACGGCGCGCAAGCGCTGGCCGAAGTCGACGCGCTCGCCGATGTACTGATCGACTGCGTGGAAGGCGGCGCATCGGTCAGCTTCATGCTGCCGCTCACGCGCGACCGTGCTACAACGTTCTGGCGCAAGGTCGCCGACGGTGTGGCGCGTGGCGAGCGTGTGCTGCTGGTTGCGCGCAGCCGTGATGGCGACCAAGGGAATCAAGGCAAGATCGTCGGCACAGTGCAGCTGATTCTCGACCTTCCCGAAAACCAGCCGCACCGCGCCGACGTGGCGAAGATGCTGGTGCATCGCGACGCGCGTCGGCAAGGCGTGGCACAGGCGCTGATGTCAGCCATCGATGACGTGGCGCGCGCCGAGCGCCGCCATGTCCTCGTGCTGGACACCGTCACCGGTGGCGACGCCGAGCGGTTATATCAACGCAGCGGCTGGCAACGCGCGGGCGACGTGCCGAAGTTCGCGCTCATGCCCGACGGCGAATTCTGCGCCACGACCTTCTATTACAAGCATCTCTGAACTCTGACGCACCGCTCAGTGCACAGCGGCCAGTCCTTCCAATAACGCCTTGTGGAATGCCGCCGGGTCTTGCATCTGCGGGGCATGGCCCAGCTCGGGAAACTCCACCAGTGTTGAGCCGGGAATCGCGGCGTGCGCCGCCTTCGCGAGCACGGGGTAATGCCCGATGCGCGCCTGTACTTCCGGCGGCGAAAAATCTTTGCCGATCGCGGTCGTGTCTTTGTCGCCGATGAGCAGCCATGTCGGCACGCGAATCTGGCCGAATTCATACACCACCGGCTGCGTGTAGATCATGTCGTAGAGCAGCGCTGAGTTCCACGCGACGATGCGCTTGCCCGGCCCGCGATACATCCCCGCGAGCATCTGCACCCACGGTTCATAGCGTTCGTTCCACTGTCCGGCGTAGTACGTCGCCTGTTCGTAGCGGCGAATACCGGGTGCGCTCGTGCGCAGATCGCGCTCATACCACTCGTCCACCGTTTTCGACGGCACACCGAGGGCCTTCCAGTCTTCCAGACCAATCGGATTGACGAGTACCAGTTGCTGCGTCTCGCCGGGATACATCAGCGCATAGCGCGCGGCGAGCATGCCCCCCGTCGAGTGGCCGACGATGGTGGCGCGCGTGATTCCCAGCGACGCGAGCAGCGCATGCGTGTTGTTCGCCAGTTGCTGGAAGCTGTACTGATATTGCGCGGGCTTGCTCGATTTGCAGAAGCCGATCTGGTCGGGCGCAATCACGCGATAACCGGCCCCCGACAGCACGTCGATGGTCTCGCGCCACGTCGCCGCGCAGAAATTCTTGCCATGCAGCAGCACGACGGTACGGCCATTGGGCTGCGCCGGTTTTACGTCGAGATACACCATGTGCAACGGCGTGCGCTGCGAGGTGAAATCAAAACGATTCACCGGATACGGATAGTCGAAGCCCTGAAGCTCGGGCCCATACGCCGGCCCCGCGTTGCTGTCGGCACTATCGGCGGCATGGGCCACCGACGGTGCGACGCCCGACAGGGCGATCAAAGGAACGAGCGACGTCAGGCTGGCGAAAGCGCACGCGCGCAATGCCGCCGCACAGTATCGGGAGACACGGCGCAGGCGCGTTGGGGGCATTGGGGGCATTGGGGTCATGAGAGCAAGCGTGCGATGGCACGCAAAGTGGCACAAAGCGGATGCCGGCGATTGTGCCACGGGCCCGCGCATGGCGAGCACCACGCAAAAAGGCACGCCGCCGCCTCCTACTGACAGAGACTTACGGACGTGCCTTTGAGGCATCAGCCCCCATCACTCAATGACAGGGCAACCGGGGGGCTGAGTGACGACTTAGTTACCGAAGTAGGTCGTGCCGGCGCGTTGCAGGCCACCGACCGAACCCGGCGTGACCGGTGCCGCAGCGGCGGCCGGTTGTGCGCTGGGCACAGCCTTCGGGTAGACGGTGTCGTGTTGCACGACCAGACCGTCCTTCTGTGCCTGAATCAGTTCTTCGCGAACTTGGGCACGCGTGAGCACGCTGGTTTGCGGAACCCACGAGAATTCCGACGGGCCGTCAAAAGCATCGCTGGCGAAGGCCGAACCGGCCGACACAGCCAACATGGCGGAAATCAGGGCAGAGGTAATAAGAGTGCGCTTCATGGTGTTTCTCCTGTCTATTGAAGGGGGCGATGCTTGATTCATCGTCGACAATGACAGTCTATTCGTGCGTGTATTGATGATAAATACCATCAATTACAATCATTTATTTCATATTTAGAAATAATTGGATGAAACGGGGTCGTATGGGGGCGCCTCGCGCCTACACGTCCAATAAGTCAGAAGCCAAGCTCGTCATTCGGTATAACCCTCAACTTTGAAGGGTTATACCGGCCGGTGCTACCTGCTCGATGTTTCACATATTCAACAACCCGGAAGCCGCATTGGGCGACGCATGTTTCGGCACCCGCAACGCTAGCGATGTGGGCACTCACGCAACAAGTTAGTGAGCGCGAACCCCGCTACGCCGGGGCTTATGGTATTTTTCTCTCGCTTCAAACGCGCGTATAAGCGAGCCCTCGCTTCGGAAACCGAAAGAATTGTGCAAAACCGGACCGCATTCATCCGCGGCCTGCATGGCTGCCACAACTTTGACGCGTTGGGAACGGTTTTGAAGGGTCAGAAAGAAACTCTGTAAAATCCGCAGCGGCAATGGGGGGCCGTGCAGGACACAAGCCGTGTCCCGACGACGTGCCCCACGGGATACCTCGCCGCTCAAGGGAAGATAAGCATCAGATGAAAGCGCCCAGCAACCTGATTACTGGTGAAGTGCGGACCAAAATCCGCGGCATGATTCTCGCCTCGGAGCTCAAGCCGGGGCAGCGCCTTATCGAAGACGATCTGATCCAGTTGCTCGGCGTTGGCCGCACACCGGTGCGCGAAGCGCTGCTGATCCTGCAAGGCGAAGGCTTTATCGCCCGCAATCGCGGTTGGGAAGTTCAGGGGGTCGATCACCTTCAGGTGAACGCGATCTTCGAAAGCCGTGCCGCGATCGAAGCGGAAACGGCGCGGCTAGCGGCCCGCAAGATCACGCCCGAAGCCTGCGATGCGCTCGCCGCGCTCATCGAGCAAATGGAGCCGAGCACGCATCTGCCGCGTCTGGCACTGAACCGGCTGAACAGCGAATTCCACGAGTTGATCGTCAAAGCCGCCGATAACGTCGTGCTGACGCAGTTTCACGAACGCATTCAGTTCTATTACTGGGCGCTGCGCATTCCCGTCATGTTCTCGGACGAGCAACTGAGCGCGACCAACGCCCAGCACCGCGAATTGCTCGATGCGCTGCGTGCCCACGATGAAGTGCGCGCCACGCAGATTGCGCGCCATCACGTCGAGACCACCATGGGCATCGTCGAGCCCGCCCTGCCGCGCTGAACGGCATCTGCTGCGGGCCTCAGGCGCGCGATCTACCTACATTCCCCATACAAGACGCATAGACGTGCCCAGAAGGCTTCCGCCGGGTCACGTCAAGGGCGTGGGCTACCTCGAATTGCCCAGCCGGTCAGCGCACCAGATATCCCGCCACGCGCCAGCGGCTGTCGACGCCGTAAAACATCGTGACCATTTCATGCGCATCGGTCTTGTTCTCGAACGCCGTGTCGTACTGAATCACCACATACTCACCCTCGGGCTGCCCCGGAATGTTGCGCGTGAACACCGCGTCCGCCACCTTGCGTGACTTCACTTTGCCCAGCGGTGTACGCGCGGCACTCAGGCTCTGCGCCCACGCGTCGGCCGGCAGCGAGCGTTGAAACACGGCTGCGGCCTGTTCCCAGCTTTGGGCTGCACGATTGATATCCACCAGTCCGAGCCAGAGATTTGCGGCTTCGAGTGCCGGTTTCACATCGCGGTTGATGTCGCTTGCCGGGGCGCTCACGCCGCTGGCCGGCGTCGCAAACAGCGGCGGCTGGGCCGAGCGCCGTGTCATCGGCTCCTGCGCCTGCACCGAGGCCACGCTCAGACCGGCGGCCACGGCAAGCGTGAGTGTCAGGAAACGGTGAAGGCGGGACATCGACATGACAAAAGCTCCAGAAGATAGACGGTAAACCTTAACCCGGCCATTCTACTGGTGTGTAACGCGCGCAGCGTCGTACATTACAATGCACTACACATGCCCGCCTCCCCCCGCCGGCCTTCCCCATGTTGACGACGTCTCTGCTCGCGATCACTGCCCTGCTCAGCTTCATGATGTTGCTGATCATCGGCTCGCTGGTACGCTCGCGCGTCGCGGGTGTGCGCGAGTGGTGCTGGGCCAACGCGGCCGTGCTCATCTCGCTGCCACTGTTCGCCTTGCGCGGCCACGTGCCCGACTTCCTCTCGATTCCCGTTGCCAATGTCATGCTCGGCGGCGGCCTGCTGCTCTATTACGCCGGTTGTGCCCGCTACCTCGGCCAGTCGCCGCACTGGCCGGTGCTCGGTGCGTCGCTCGGCGTGCTGACCGGGGCCATGTTGTTCTGGTTTTACGGCAGCGAGAACACGCAGCTTCGGGTGGTCATCGTGTCGGCGTATCACGCGGTGGTGCTGCTCGCCACGGCCGTGCTCATCATGCGGCACATTCCGCCACGGCGGCATCCTTATAACTATTGGCTCACGGCGGGCCTCGCCACGGCATTCGCCATCGGCCACATCGTGCGGGGCGCCGTATTCGGCTGGGCACCTGCGCCCGGCCCCGAGCTGATGGGGGCGTCGACGTTCAACGCCGTCATGCTCACTATCGGTGCCGTGGTCATGCCGGCGCTGACCATGGGATCGGTCATGATGATTCACGATGCGATGCTGGCCACGGCGGAAGAAGCCGCCAATCGCGACTATCTGACGGGCGCGCTCTCGCGCAAGCATTTCGATCTGCTCGCCCGGCAGGAGATGGCGCGGGCGCTGTCACACGGCTGGCCGTTGTCGATCGTGGTCATCGACCTCGATCACTTCAAGCAGATCAACGACACCTACGGCCACGCGGGCGGCGACACCGTGCTGCGCGAGTTCGTCAAGCTGGTGCGCGACGGCTTGCGCGAAGGCGATGTCTTCGGGCGGCTGGGCGGCGAGGAGTTTGCCGTGCTGTTACCCGGCACCGATACGGCGGGGGCCATTCGTATTGCCGAGCGCCTGCGCGGGCAAGTGAGCCGGCACCTCGTGGCCGGGCCGTTCGGCGTCTGTCACTACACCCTGAGCGGCGGTGTCGCGACGTGGCACGAGCATGAGAGTCTCGAAGCGCTGTGCATGCGGGCCGACCGCGCGCTGTATGCCGCGAAGATTTCCGGGCGCAATCTCGTGCTCTCCGATGTGCTGTCGAGCGACGAGACCGCGTCGGAAGCGGGTTGACGCTTCCCGTGCCGCCAGTCGGCGTCAGTCGGCGTCAGCTGGCAATCTCCGGGAAGAACTCGCGACGCATACGCGCGACGTATTCCATGAGGTTGGGGTGATTGTCGATCTCGTCGCGCAACAGATGCTTGAACTGCGGCGCCATGGCGCTCGCGATGAACGCAAATGCAGTGGCATCCGCGCCGCAAGGCGAACTTCCGAAGAAATACGGCTTGTCACCAAGCAATTGGGCGGCGGCCTGAGCGCCACGGGCGAGCAACTGCTGTTGCTCCGCAGGTGAATAGCGCTGCGTGCCCTGACCTTGCAGCGTATTGCGGATCTTGCGGCGGATGAACGATTCCGCCACCGGGCGCACCGGCCACGGAATCGACTTGAAGTACGACGCCGGGCCCTTGGCGAAATTCTCGTCATCGCACCAGCGCGCCTGCACCACATACCAATAGAAGTGATCCTCCAGCGCCTTCTCGAACATCCACGCCGCGCCACGCTGTTCGGGCGTCAGGCTGGCGTCGAAGTCGAACCCGTACTTTCGTTCGATGTGCAGGCGAATCAACGTCGAGTCCGGCACGATCTGCCCGTCGTCGTCGATAAACGGCAGCTTGCCCTTGGGCGCACGCCGAAAGCCGCCACGATCCGTCTGGTAAGGCAGCCCGGCCAGCTTGAGCAGCATCTGCGCTTTGATGACGAACGGGCTGGCATCGGGCAGTCCGAATGCCGGACCAAAGGTGTACAGGGTCAACATCGTGGCTAAACTCCTGCGCAAAAAGGGGATGAATAAGGATGGCGCAGAGTATTACATGAGTGAGCGCCCCGGCGGCCAATGTCGCGTCCACGTCACTCGCGCACTGTGGTTTTATACAGTATCATGTACCCCAATCGAGGAACCTTCTCATGGAAACAATCGACTGGGATCAACTGGCGCTAAGCGCCGCCGAGCGGGATCTGGCGGGCGTCGTGCGCGAAATTGCCGCGCGTTACGCGCAGCATCACCGCACGCTCGTGGGCGAGCTGTCCGCGCGTGCCGACGCCAATGACGCCGACGCTACGGCCACCAATGCCACCCATGCTGCCAATACCGTCATGGCGCTCGACTGGCGCACGCTCGTGGCCATCGCCGACGAAGCCGAGGCCGACATCGGACTGCATGCACGCCACGAGGCGTGGGTATTGGCGCACGTGTTGCGCTTGCCGGGAGACGAAGCCCTGCGCCGTGCGGGCGAGTTGCCCGCGCTCGACGCTAACGTCGACCTGCATTGGCCCGACGCGCCGACACCGGCCGTGTTCCGCGCTATCGTGGCCGCATTCGCTGGCGACGATAGCCATGAAGACACCGCGAATTTTGCTGCGGCGAAAGGTATCAAGTCCGCACCACGTTCGTCATCGCCCCACGCCGGTGGCCCGGCATGCTCGGCCTGAATCCAGTCGCTCCAGCCGACCCGGTCGATTCGGTTGATCCGGTCGATCCGGACGAGCTTGCCCGGTCGCTGTCTGCGCCGATGGTGTTCGTCGATCTTGAGACCACCGGCGGCAATGCGTTGTCCGACCGCATCACCGAGATCGGCGTAGTCGAGGTCGGGCCGAACGGCATTGAGCAATGGAGTACGTTGCTCGACCCAGCCGAATCGATTCCCCCTTTTATCCAGCAACTCACCGGCATCACCAACGAGATGGTGCGGGGTCAGCCGTCGTTCGACACGCTGGCGCAAGGGTTGGCCGAGCGGCTGCATGGCAAGTTGTTCGTCGCCCACAACGCCCGCTTCGATTACGGCTTTCTCAAAAATGAATTTCGCCGCGCCGGCATCCCGTTTCAGGCCGATGTGCTGTGTACGGTGCGGCTGTCGCGGCTGCTGTTTCCGGCCGCCGCACGTCACGGGCTCGACGCACTGATCGCACGCTTCGGCCTCGAACCGCTGGGCCGCCACCGCGCGCTCGCCGATGCGGATCTGCTCTGGCAATTCTGGCAAAAGCTGCACACGCTCTATCAACCGGCGTTAATCGACCAAGCGGTACAGCGTGTGACCAAACGCGCCAGCCAGCCGCCACAGTTGCCGGATGAAGCCATCGATGCCCTGCCCGACGCCCCCGGCGTCTATCTGTTCTATGGCGAGGGCGATACGTTGCTCTATGTCGGCAAGAGCGTCGACATTCGCGCGCGCGTGCGTTCTCACTTCTCGAGCGACCATCAGGTCGCCAAAGACTTGCGCATCTCGCAGGAAATTCGCCGCGTGGAAGCGCGGCGCACGGCAGGCGAACTCGGAGCGTTGCTGCTGGAATCGCAACTCGTCAAACAATTGCAGCCGATTCATAACCGGATGCTGCGACGCTCGGCCAGTCTCTATAGCTGGCAGATGGACGCGCAGAGCGACACGCCGCAACTCGTGAACGCCCGCACCGTGGACTTTGCTAGTGTGGGCACGCTCTACGGCACGTTCTCGTCCCGCAACCGGGCAGAAATGGCGCTGCGTTCGCTCGCCGACGAACACCGGCTGTGCTGTGCACAACTCGGGTTGGAGAAAAGCGAAGCGGGCCGTCCCTGCTTCGGCTATCAGGTCAAACGCTGCGACGGCGTGTGCACAGGTGCCGCGCCACTGGCCCCGCACACGGCGCGCTTGCGCGAAGCACTCGCCACCCTGCAATTGCAGACATGGCCCTACGATGGCCCGATTGCCATCGAAGAACGCCGCGCCGGTGCCGAGGGGGCCGAAGGTGTCGTGGATGACGCCGATGGTCCCAACGTCGAGTATCACGTGATCGACCGCTGGCAGTACCTTGGGAGCGTGCGCTCGCAAGACGCCCTGAACGATCTGATCGACGGCATGCCGCCGGTGACCGGTTTCGATCCGGACATCTACCGCCTGCTCGGGCGACGTTTGGCCGCGTCGTCCCCGTTAGTGATCATTCACCTCACAAGGCCGGCATTTCGCCTGAGTCCCGTCGAACCGCCGCAGGACGTTGCCCCCAAGCGAAAGAGTGTGGCGCTGTTGCGTCGCCGGGTGCCGCGCCCGGAAGACCCGGCGCAGCGCCGCCTGCCCTTCGACGCGGAATAAATCCCCCGCCGCAGCACCAACACGGAACGCACCGGCCAGCCACGGGCCGGGCGTCACCGCCTGCGCTCGCCCTGAAGACGCCGCCGTACCTCCCCCGCACCGCCCCTCCATTTATTTCCGAACCGTCGTCACCTAGGCAAAACCCTCCTTTGCACCGTACGGCATGAGCATATAAATATTAAGTATTTGCAAGACGCATGCTGATGGCCGAAGAATACGCAATTCGAATACAACAAGAATTGCCGTTTTTGCGGCCTCGGCGACGTCGATGACCGGACAACGCGCTCTGCACCCTGTGCCGTCGCGCCCCGCCCAACGCCGTCCCACCCCACCGAGCACGATGGAATTACGCCAACTCGAAGCCTTCGCGGCGGTCATGTCGACCGGTAGCATCACTGCTGCCGGACGCCTGCTCGGACGCTCGCAGCCCGCCATCACGCGGATGATTCAGGAGCTCGAAGCCGAAATCGGCTACGCCCTGTTCACCCGCAGTGGCCCGCGCGTCACGCCGACGGAACAAGGCTTTCTGCTCTTCGAAGACGTCGAGCACGTGCTCGCCGGGTTGCAACAAATTCGCGCCCGCGCCGACGAGATCGCCCGGGGTCAGACCCGCCCGCTCCATATTGCAGCGACCTCGGCGCTCGCCGCCGGCCTCGTCCCCGCCGCCCTCGCATTGCCCGGACTCGCGCGCGACAGCATCCAGATCCAGATGCGCAGCACGTCGCCCGAGCAAGTCGTGCACGCCGTACTGACGGGCGCCGCCGACATCGGCGTGACCAGCCTGCCGCTCGAACATCGCGGCATCGTCGTGCACTGGATCGGCGAGTCGGCTTGCGTCGCCGCCGTGCGCTGCGACGATCCGCTTGCCGCTTACGACCGCCTGCCGCTGGCCGAATGTGTGGGCCGCCGCATCATCACGATGCAAAACCCCTACCGGCTGCGCCGCCGTCTCGATCAGGCGTTCAGCCAAGCGGGCGTCGCACCGGCTGGACTGATTGAAACCAACGCGTCGATCAACGCGATGACCGCTGTGCGTGCCGGCCTCGGCATTGCCGTGCTCGAACCCGTGACCGCTTACGGTCTGCCGTTGGCCGACGTTGCCGTGCGTCCCATCGACGCCGACATCCCGTTCTTCTTCGGCGTCATTACGCGCGATGCCCGTGCGCCGTCTCCGGCTGCGCTCGCTTTCGTCGACGCACTGGCCGATGCCGCCCGCACGTTGCTGCCCGACTTCGCGCAGCGCGCCGCCACCGAACACGCCCAAGTCTTGCAGTCGCTCTACGGCGATCTGCCCGCCCCCAAGGAAGCCCTGTCGTCATGACCCAGTCCCCGACATCCGCCATCGGCCTGACCGCGCTCGAAACGCGCCTGCGTCAGGACCTCGCCTGGCTCGAACTGCCCGCCAAGCGCTGGGTGCCCGCGCGCACATACGAAGGACAACCCGTGCTCGACGTCGCCATCATCGGCGGCGGCATGGCCGGTCTCGCGGCCGCCACCTCGCTCACGCATCTGGGTGTGGGCGCCGTGATCTTCGATCAGTCGCCGCGTGGCTTCGAAGGCCCGTGGGCCACGACTGCCCGCATGGAAACGCTGCGCTCGCCCAAGCAACTGACCGGCCCGGCGCTCGGCCTGCCTGCGCTCACGTTCCGCGCATGGTTCGAAGCGCAGTTCGGCCTCGACGCGTGGGATGCGCTCGACAAGATTCCGCGCCTGCAATGGATGGACTACCTGCGCTGGTATCGCGAAGTGCTCGCGATCGACGTGCGCAACGAACATCGCATCACCGCCATTACGCCGCTGAGCGGCGGGCAAGACGGTCTGGTTGCGCTGTCCGTGACGTCGCCCGAAGGCGACAGCACCGTCTACGCGCGCCACGTGGTGCTCGCCACGGGCCGCGACGGTTTGGGCGGCGCGACCGTGCCCGCGTTTGCGCGCGACCTGCCGCGCCGCTTCTGGGCGCACTCGTCCGACGAGATGGACTACGCCACGCTGCGCGGCAAACGCGTGGGCGTGATCGGCGCCGGCGCATCGGCCATGGACAGCGCCGCCACCGCGCTCGAAGCGGGTGCCGCCAGCGTTGATCTGCTGATTCGCCGCGCCGATATTCCGCGCGTCAACAAGGGCAAAGGCGCGGGCAACCCGGGGCTGACCCACGGCCACCTGAATCTGCCCGACGAATGGAAATGGCGCATCCGCCACTACGTCAACGTGCAACAAGTGCCGCCCCCGCGCGGCAGCACGCTGCGCGTGTCGCGTCATCCGAATGCCCGCTTCAATCTGGGGGCGCCGATTCTCGACGTCACCCCGGTGGGCGACGAACTGCATGTGCGCACGGCCAAGGGCACGTTTGTGCTCGACTTCCTCGTCTTTGCCACGGGGTTCCGCATCGATATCACGAGCCGTCCGGAGTTTGCCCCGTTTGCGCAGTACGTGCGTAAGTGGAGCGACCGCTACGCGCCTGCGGCCGGTGACGAAGATGTCGAACTCTCCGATTCGCCCGATCTCGGACCGAACTTTGAATTCCTCGAGAAGACACCCGGCGCCTGCCCGGGCCTCGATCGCATTCACTGCTTCTGCGCACCGGCCACGCTCACGCATGGTGCCGTCTCCGGCGATATCCCCGCCGTGAGCGAGGGCGCCAAGCGTCTCGCACAAGGGCTGGCGGGTTCGTTCTACCGCGAAGACGTCGAGCACCACTACGCCAATATGGAAACGTACGCCGAGCCTGAAGTCTACGGCGATGAATGGACGCCCGCCCCGCCGCCGCCCGCACTGAACGGCGACGATGGTGACGACGGCGCCGCTCGCGAGGAGCGCATCGCATGAGTGCATGGATTCTTCGCCGCGTGCTGCAAGCGGTGTTCGTCGTCTGGCTGATGACGCTCATCGTGTTCGTCGGCCTGCATGCCATCGGCAACCCTGTCGACATCCTGATCGGTCAGGACGTCGATCAGGTCGACCGTGCGCGCATCATCGCGCAGCTCGGACTCGACCAGCCGTTGTGGCGTCAATATCTGTCATTCCTCGGCGGTGCGCTGCATGGCGAACTGGGCAACAGCTTCGTCTATAACGTGCCCGCGATTCAGTTGATCCTGCAACGCCTGCCGGCCACGCTCGAACTCGCTGTCTCGGCGCTGATTCTCGCGGTGTTCATCGGCATTCCGCTGGGCCTGTTCGCCGGGCTTTACCCGCGCAACCCGATCTCGAAGCTGCTCATGACGGGCAGCATCGTCGGCTTCTCGCTGCCCACGTTCTGGGTCGGCCTGATGCTGATCATGTTCTTCTCCGTGCATCTGGGCGTGCTGCCCGCCAGCGGACGCGGGGCCACGGTCAGCGTGTTCGGCGTCGAGTGGTCGTTCCTGACGATCGATGGCTTGCGTCACCTGATCTTGCCCGCCCTCAATCTGGCGCTGTTCAAAATCTCGCTCGTCCTGCGCCTCACCCGTGCCGGCGTGGCCGAAGTGCTGCCGCAAGACTACGTGAAATTCGCGCGCGCCAAGGGCCTCTCGCCATTGCGCATCGTGGTCGTGCACGTGTTGCGCAACACGTTGATTCCGCTCGTGACGGTGCTCGGCATCGAGTTCGGTTCGACGATTGCCTTCGCCGTGGTGACCGAGACCGTGTTCTCGTGGCCGGGCGCCGGCAAGCTCATTCTCGACAGCATCAACTCACTGGACCGCCCGGTGATCGTGGCGTATCTCATCGTTGTGGTGTGCCTGTTCGTGTCGCTCAATCTGATCGTGGACGTGCTCTATAAGTGGCTCGATCCGCGTGTGCGCGTGGAGGCCGCTGCCTGATGTCGCTCAATCTTTCTCCGAATGGCGCACCGCCTGTTTCACCCACCGTCGAGCCCGTACCGGTGCGTCGCGAGTCGCCTTGGCAGCAGGGCCTGCACGAATTCCTGCGCTCCAAGAGTGCCGTGTTCGGTCTGGTCATCTTTGTCGTGCTGGCCGTCGCCGCGCTCGCCGCACCGTGGATCACGCCGCAGAATCCGTATGACCTGATGCAGCTCGACGTCATGGACGCACGTCTGCCGCCGGGCACCGCCAACGGTGCCGCGACGTTCACTTACTGGCTGGGCACGGATGGTCAAGGGCGCGATCTGCTGTCGGGCATCATTTACGGCCTGCGCATCAGCTTGGGGGTCGGTGTCGGCTCGGCGCTCATCGCCGGTATTCTCGGCACGATTCTCGGTCTGGTGGCCGCCTACTCGGGTGGCCGCGTCGATGCGCTCATCATGCGGCTCGTCGATCTGCTGCTGTCGTTCCCGTCGATTCTCGTGGCGTTGATGATCCTTGCGTACGTGGGTAAAGGCATCGGCAACGTGGTGCTCACACTCGTGGTGCTGGAGTGGGCGTATTTCGCGCGCACGGCACGCGGTCAGGCGCTCGTCGAATCGCGTCGAGAATATGTCGAAGCCGCCCGCTGCCAAGCGATTCCGAACTGGCGCATCGTGCTCGGCCATATTCTGCCGAACTGCCTCCCGCCGCTCATCGTCGTAGGCTCGCTGCAAGTCGCACGCGCCATCACGCTCGAAGCCACGTTGTCGTTTCTCGGCCTTGGCGTGCCGATCACAGAGCCGTCGCTCGGCCTGCTCATCGCCAACGGCTACCAGACCATGCTCTCCGGCGAATACTGGATCAGCGTTTATCCCGGCCTCGCCTTGCTCATCGCAGTCGTCGCCATCAATCTCGTGGGCGATCGCCTGCGCGATGTGTTCAATCCGAGGTTGCAGAAATGAGCGGTGCGACGCCTTCTACTCCTACTAGTGCCGCGACGCCGCTCACGCTGGAAGTGCGCAACCTGCGCACACAGTTCGTCACGCGCGCGGGCACGCTGCCGGCCGTCGACGACGTCTCGTTTTCGCTGCCGCCCGGGCACATCATGGGCCTCGTGGGCGAGTCGGGATCGGGCAAGTCGGTCACCGGCTTTTCGATCATGGGTCTCGTCGATGAGCCGGGCCGTATCGTGGGCGGCGAAGTGCTGTTTCAGGGGCGCGATCTCACGCGGCTGAAGCCGGCCGAGTTGCGCCACCTGCAAGGCAATCGCATCGCGATGATCTTTCAGGACCCGATGATGACGCTCAACCCCGTGCTACGCATCGACGTGCAGATGATCGAGGCCGTGCGTGCGCATCAACGCGTGTCGAAGTCGCAAGCGCGCGAACTGGCGCGCGACACGCTCGGCATGATGGGCATTCCCAGCCCCGACGAGCGCCTGCGCGCGTATCCGCATCAGCTCTCGGGCGGTATGCGTCAGCGCGTGGCCATCGCCATCGCTATGCTGCACCGGCCCGATCTGATCATTGCCGATGAGCCAACCACTGCGCTCGACGTCACCATTCAGGCTCAGATTCTTTCGGAAGTGCAGAAGCTTGCGCGCCAGCACGGCACCGCGCTGATCTGGATCACGCACGATCTGTCGGTCGTCGCCGGTCTGGCCGATACCGTGGCCGTGATGTACGCGGGCCGCATCGTCGAACAAGGGGCGGTCGACGCCGTACTCGACGCGCCGCAACACCCTTATACGGCCGGGCTGATCGGCAGCCTGCCCAGTCTGAACAAACGCGGTCAGCGTCTGCGCCAGATTCCCGGCATGGCGCCGAATCTGCTCACGATGCCGGCCGGTTGCGCATTCGCCGCGCGCTGCGCCTACGCCACGGCGGCCTGTGCCGTTCGCCCCGAGATGACGCAGACCGCACCGGGCCGTCTGGTGCGTTGTTTCCACCCGGGCGCCGCGCTGCAAAAGGAGATGGTATGAGCACCGCACAACCCAACAGCCCGCAGGGTCATCACGGCGCTGGCGGCAACCGTGCGGCTACCGCCCCGAGTGCCACGTTGCCTGCGCCTATCGTCGCGCTGCGCGGCGTCAGCAAGCGCTTTGGCGAGCGTCACGTCGGCCCGGCCGGGCGTCTGCTCGAACGCGTCGGCCTGTCGCATCCGCCGGCCGTCGTGCGCGCGGTCGATAACGTCGATCTGGTCGTCAAGCCGGGCGAAGTGGTCGGTCTCGTCGGCGAGTCGGGGTGTGGCAAGTCCACCCTCGGGCGCATGCTCGCGGGGCTGCTCAAGCCGTCGTCGGGTGAAGTGCAGATTCATGGCCGCCCCGCCGACTCGTTGAGCGACGACGAAAAGCGCGACGCCCGCCTGAAGATCCAGATGATCTTTCAAGACCCGTATTCGAGTCTGAATCCGCGCCTGCGCGTCGACCGCATTGTCGGTGAAGGCGCGTTGGTGCATGGCCTGACCGATCGCGCGGGTTTCGACGACTACGTGAGCGCGCAGTTGCAGCGCGCCGGGCTCGATCCGGCATTGCGTCATCGTTATCCGCACCAGTTCAGCGGCGGTCAGCGTCAGCGCATCGGCATCGCACGCGCGTTGGCCGTGCAGCCCGATCTGCTCGTGTGCGACGAAGCCGTGGCGGCACTCGACGTGTCGATTCAGGCGCAGATTCTCAATCTGTTCATGGATCTGCGCGAGCAGCTCAAGCTCACGTACGTGTTCATCAGCCATGACCTCGGTGTGGTCGAGCATTTGTCCGATCGTGTGGTGATCATGTATCTCGGCCGGGTGGTCGAGAGCGCACCGGTCGAAGAAGTCTTCCGCCGCCCGAATCATCCGTACACGCAGGCGCTGCTGGCCGAGATTCCGCGTATCGACGTGCGTCACAAGACGTTCTCGGCGATTCGTGGCGAGATTCCGAGCCCGATTGCGCCGCCGGGCGGTTGTCACTTTCACCCGCGTTGTCCGCACGCCATGCCGCGTTGCCGCACGGAAGTGCCGACGCTGCGCGGGGTGGCGATCAACCACGTGAGTGCGTGCCATCTGAACGACGTTTGATGTCGCCGGATTCTTTGAATTAACTGCCTCATTCGAATCATTCGACGACGTGACCGGCCTGCGGTCAGTGTCACGTCAGACCTTCTTTCATTCATCAACGACCAGGATTGCCGATAATGAAACGCTTCTTGTTGTCCTCGTTAGCCGCTGCATTGCTCGTGACGAGCGCCGCGGCCTCCGCACAAAACGCCCAAAGCTCGACCCTGCGCATCGCGTTTGCCGATCCGCTCTCGTCGCTCGATCCGCAACTGAACAACCACGCGGGCGACCGCTCGGTCGATCTGCACTTCTGGGATCTGCTGGTCGAGAACAAGTGGAACAAGCTGCAACCGGGCCTCGCCGTGTCGTGGAAGGCCATCGACGCTAAGACGTGGGAATTCAAGCTGCGCCCGAACGTGAAGTGGCAGGACGGCCAGCCGTTCACGGCCGCCGACGTCATCTATTCGTACACGCGCGCACGTAACGTGCCGGGCAGCGTGGCCACGTTCGCGGGCTACCTGCGCACCATCGAGACGATGAGCGCACCCGATCCGCTCACGCTCGTCGTGAAGACCAAGATTGCAAACCCGGACCTGCCGCTGAACCTCGCGTCGGTGCATATCGTGAGCAAGCACGTGGGCGAGAAGTCGAACACCGACGACTACAACGCCGGGCGCGCCGTCATCGGCACGGGGCCGTTCAAGTTCGTGTCGTACACGCCGGGCGACCGCGTGGAAATGGTGCGTAACGACAACTACTGGGGCGGCAAGTCGGAGTGGGAAAAGGTCGACTATCGCTACATCAATAACGGTGCCGCACGGACCGCCGCGCTGCTCGCCGGCGACGTGGACGTGATCGACAAGGTGTCCGCTTCGGACATTCCGCGTCTGAAGAAGTCGCCCAACGTGACGGTGTTCCCGTACCCGGGTCTGCGCGTGATGCTGCTGCAACCGACCTTCCGCGACGGTCCGAACGACTTCATTACCGACAACAACGGCAAGCCGCTTGCGAAGAACCCGCTGCTCGACGTGCGTGTGCGCCGCGCGCTCTCGCTCGCCATCAATCGCGACGCGATCGTGTCGCGCATCATGCAGGGCACGGCCAGCGAAGCCAATCAGTGGATGCCGAAAGACACGTTCGGCTACAACCCGGACGTGAAGAACATTCCGTTCGACGCCGCACAAGCGAAGAAACTGCTGGCCGATGCGGGCTTCCCGCAGGGCTTCAAGCTCACGATGCACGTGCCGAACGACCGCTACCCGCAGGGCCCGGAAACGGCGCAGGCAGTGGCGCAGTTCTGGACGCGCATCGGCGTGAAGACGCAGGTGGAAGTGGTGCCTTGGGCCGTGTACTCGGGCCGTGCGAACAAGAACGACTACGCCATGACGATGCTCGCGTGGGGTAACGGCACGGGTGAAGCGAGCTACGCGCTCGTGAACGTGCTGGCGACCGTGGATGCCAAGAAGGGTCTGGGCGCCTCGAACTGGGGCCACTACAGCAACCCGGCCGTGGACAAGGCACTCGACGCATCGACCGCCGAGTTCGACGAAGGCAAGCGCGAAGCGATCCTGCGTCAATCGGTCAAGGTCGTGTCGGACGACGTTGGCGTGATTCCGCTGTATCACTATCAGAACATCTGGGCCGTGCGTAAGGGCCTGAAGGTCACGCCGTTCACGAGCGATCGTACGGTCGCGATGCAAGTGACCAAGGCCGCGAAGTAAGCGGACGCCACGGGATCTATTGCCTTATGACGTCATCGCTCATTCTCACGGCAACACCCGCGGATGCACTGATCGACGTGCCGCGCCACCTGGTGGTGCGCGGCGCGGCGCCCGGTGCGCGCGTCACGCTCACCGCGCATACCGCGCGGGCGGGCGGCGTGGTGTGGCACGCCGAAGCCACTTTCGAAGCCGACGCTGAAGGCTGCGTCGACGTGGCGCGCGATGCGCCCGTCGCCGGCAGCTATCAGGGCGTGTCCGCCATGGGACTCATCTGGTCGCAGGTGCCCGAAGACGGCAAAGGCCGTGACGTGTTCCCGCAACCGGTGTCGGCACCGCTGGTGACGACGGTTGTGGCGCAGGCAGATGAGGGGGAGACCACCTCGGTTTCCGTCTCGTTCACCCAGCGTCTGGCAGCCGAAGGCGTCACCCGGCGCGAGGTGCGTGAAGACGGGCTCGTCGGCACGCTGTACCTGCCGCCGGGCGACGGCCCGCACCCGGCGGTCATGATTCTGAACGGCTCGGGTGGCGGCATTAACGAACCGCGCGCGGCGCTCTATGCGTCGCACGGTTATGCCGCCTTCGCGTTGGGCTATTTCAAGACGCCGGGGTTGTCGGATTACATCTCCAACACGCCGCTGGAGTACTTTGCCAAGGGCATGGACTGGCTTCGCCGTACGGTGAAACCGGCCCATGATTTCGTGGCGCTGTCGGGTCAGTCACGTGGCGGTGAGCTCGTGCTGTTGCTCGGCGCGACGTTCCCCGAAGCGGTGTCGGCCGTCATCGGCTATGTGCCGAGTGCATTGATTCATAGTGCGCAGAATGCGTGCGACCCAGCACTCGGCCGCGAAGGCCCGACTTGGCTGCTGGATGGCAAGCCGTTGCCGCATATCTGGGAAAACAACCGGACGGCGTCGTGGGCACCGTTTGATGAAGGACCGCCGCCGCATCGTCATTCCAAAGCGATGTTGACGGCACTGGGTGATGCGGACGCCGTCGCGCGGGCTCGCATTCCGGTCGAGAAGATTCGTGGGCCGGTGATGCTGTTGTCCGCCGAGGACGATGGCTCGTGGCCGTCGAGCCTTTACTCGAAGATGGTGACCGAGCGGCTGGCCGAGCATGACCATCCGTATGCGGTCGAGCATCTCGATTTCTCGCGTGCCGGACACGCCATCGTGTTTCCGTATGTGCCGACGACGCAGCTCGTTTATGCGCATCCAGTCTCGGGCAAGATCAGCACCGGCGGGGGTGAGCCGGATGCCAACGCACTCGCCGACCAGCGTTCGTGGAGTGCCGTTCAGGCATTCCTCGCGAAAGCCGTGGCCGAGCGCGCCCAATCACAAGGACAATCATGACCGCCAACACTCAATACGACATCGCTGACGATCTCGTCGACCGCGTGGCCGGACTCGAAGCCGGTTCTGCGGCGCACACGCTGCGACATGCACGCGACAAGGTTGCCGTCGCCACGCAAGGCAGCTACGAAGGCCTGTTCGATCCTGCGCTTGAAGGCATTTCGCTGGTCGAACGTCTGCTCGTCGCGCTGTATGCGAGCCGGCTCACGCCCTCGCCGTCGCTCGCTTCGCACTATCGCGCTGAATTGGGCAAGCATGCCGTCGATGCCGCACAACTGGCCGCCGTCGAAAATGGCAAGCCCGAAGACGTGACGGATGCCCGTCTGCGTGCGATGTTGATCTTCACGCGCACCTTGATCGAAAACCCGGTCGCGGGCGACAAGGCGGCATTGCAGCAACTGCCGGCGGCAGGTTTGACGACGCCGGCGGTGGTGGCACTTGCCCAACTGATTGCGTTCCTGTCGTACCAGACGCGTCTGGTGGTGGGTCTGCAAGCCCTCAAACAACTGGCTCCGCGGGAGACGACAGCATGAGCGAAATCATCCGTTCCCACGGTTTTACCAACGAGTCGCTCGACTGGGACGCGTGGCTCGACGTCGTGGCACTCGACAAGGCCACGCCGGAACAGGTCGCAGTGCTGGAGGAGAGTCATCCGAAGGCCAAGACGTCGGATTACTACCTCTTTCTGGTACATCAGCCGGAAGTGCTGCGCCAGCGCTCGGCGGCGTTCAACGCGATCATGTACGCACCGGGCGGAATGCCGCGCGCTGAGCGCGAGTTGTCGACGACGGTGGTGTCGCGCATCAATGGCTGCGTGTACTGCGCGTCGGTGCACGCACAGCGCTTCGAGCAACTGGCGAAGCGTAACGATGTGATCCGGGAAGTGTTCGACGAGCCGCGTACGGCAGGGACGACCGCGCGGGAGAAGGCCATTGCGCAGTTCTCGATCGAGCTGACCGAGAAGCCGGGTGATGTGCGCCCGGCACAGTTGCAGGCGCTGCGTGATGTGGGACTGACGGATGCAGAAATCCTCGACCTGATCCACTCGATTGCCATCTTCGCGTGGGCGAATCGCCTGATGCTGAACCTTGGTGAGCCGGTGTTCCCTGAGGAAACGGCTACGGCGTAAATCGCCGCGGCAAGGTGAATTCAAGCGGTGATATCGACTTGAATTCACTCGTTTGTCCCTTTCCGTAACAACGACGCGCTGTCCTCTCTGAGGCAGCGCGTTTTTGTTTTGTCTGGGAGCTTTCGTTCTTTCGTTCTTTCGTTCTCTACGTCCTCTCGTCCCATCGACGGGATGCCAAGAAGCGCCGGCGCCAGACATCCACGTGCCGGTTCAGGCTATCTCTGCCCATATGAAACTCACGGCGTAGTTTTTCGGATAGCGAGCGTTGTGCTTTCTTTCGCCCGGTAATGGTCGTGTCGACAATCTGGTCGCAATGACAAACGACGGCGGGCGACGTCGAGATCATGCGGATTCCGTGCTCCCAGTTTCGATTCAACATATCGTCAACGGGGTGCACCATGCGCTTGCCATAAGCGAGAAGCGTCAGGGCAGCGTCCCTGCGAATCAGGTAGGCCTGCGTTCCCCCGGGCTGCTTGCGATGGTCATGCAGAATCGCCCCGTCTGGGAGACGTCCCACAGGCCAGCGGCCTGCGTCACCACCTTCATTGAGACGGGCAATCCCCCACGGCGTCGTCGCATCGAGCGTGTAACTCAGACGGGCGGCAAAACCGGGCGCGAGTTGGACGTCATCCTCAAGCACACACCAGATGTCGTTATTCGAATCGGCGAGCTCCTGCCAGACACGGTAGTGGCTGTCGTAACAGCCGATTTCACCCAGTGTCAGGTGGTTGCCATAGGTGCGAAGACGGGTTGGCGCGTCATAGACGGCCGGGTACTCGCTCACGCGCTCGGCGTTAAAGAACCGAAACGGTACGCCGGCACGTTTGAGTTGCTCAGTGATGTGCGCGCGACGCGTAACGCTATCGGTCAGCGAGATGACGACGACTGGCGGGAGCTTTGTCCCCGAGTTCGAAAGTGGCTTCATCGTGTGCCGGGCAGCACCGCGCACGAAGATACGCTTCAGCGATGCCCATATCGGTCAGTAAAACAACCGCGACGATAGCCCCGGAATGTGTCATCTCTCGTATCTTTCGAACGATTATCGAAACGGCGGCTTTAAAACTCGGGAGAGAGAAAACTTGGGGGCATTGATGTTGAGGGAATTGATCCGAAGAAAACGGCTTGCAGGGGCAGAGCAAAGGTTTCCGTCGGCCTAAAGCAAAAACCCCTTGCTACACGTTGTAGCAAGGGGTTTTTAGGGGAGCCTGACGATTACCTACTTTCACACGGGTATCCGCACTATCATCGGCGTGGAGTCGTTTCACGGTCCT
>NZ_CABPSF010000008.1 GCF_902459685.1 Pandoraea iniqua
GATGATAGTGCGGATACCCGTGTGAAAGTAGGTAATCGTCAGGCTCCCCTAAAGACCCCTTGCTACAACGCGTAGCAGGGGGTTTTTGCTTTGCGCGGGCGATTTCGTGAACATCACGTCTCCCCGCAAACCAAAATGTGTTGCATCAATGTCGTGAAGTGAAACTTCGGATGGATCGACGCCGGTTTCTCGCTTAGCATTCGATCACGGGGTTGGCCGTGGTTCGGGGAGTGAAACCAGTGGTAGATGATGATCGATGCAAGCGCCATGCAACGTGGCGTGGATGGGTTTTGGTTGGCGGCGCACTTGGTATTGCATTAATGATTGCTGGATGCGCCACGCATCAGACAGCCAGTGATACGGTCGCGACAACCGCTGCCGTAAGAAGTGACGATATTGCCCCCCTTTCAGCTGCTTTGAATGCTGACGGTCTTCCGCCTCATTGGGAGACCTATCTCGTGACGAACAACAAGCGCCGAACGAACTACGAACAGGCGCTCGATGCGAATGGCATTGCGGTAATTCGCGCAAAGGTCGACGAATCCGCGTCAGGAATTGCACAGAAGCTCGATATTCCCATCTATCCCGGCGCCAAATTGAATTGGCGATGGCGTGCGGATGAAATGCCGGCCTCCGCCGATATTCGGACGAAGCGATACGATGATGCCCCCGTACGGATTGCACTCGCTTTCGACGGCGACCCCGCGAAACTCACTGTGCAGGATCATTTGCATCGCGAGCTGGCGCGCTTGGTGAGCGGGCGCGAATTACCTTACGCAACGTTGATGTACACGTGGGGCGATGGGAAGTTTGCACCGGATGAGGTGGTGCGAAATCCCTACACCGCACGTATTCGCGCGATCGTGGTTCAGCGGGGGACTGACGGACTCGGCCAATGGCAATCTTATTCGCGTGATATCGCGAAGGATTACGAGAAGGCATTCGGCGAACCGCCGGGCCGATTGATCGGCATCGCCATCATGAGCGACGGCGACAATACGCAATCGAAATTCACCGCATGGTATGGCGATATTCGATTGGATACGGATGGTATTCCTACCACCACCGCTGCCAAGTAGTGTTAATCGACGCAAAAAAGCCGGCAATTGCCGGCTTTTTTGTTGAATAACGCAACAACGTGGCAGCGATTATTTATCGCGCCCGAAGTAGGTCTCGACCAGCTTGACCCAGTAAGTGCCGCCGAGTGGCAGCAAATCGTCGTTGAAATCGTAGCTGGCGTTATGCAGATTGCAGGGGCCAAGGCCGTGACCGCTATCGCGATGCGTACCGTCGCCATTGCCGATAAAGACATAGGCGCCCGGCTTTTCCAGCAGCATGAACGAGAAGTCTTCCGCACCCATCGTCGGCTCGACTTTATCATTCACGTTTTCGTCGCCCACCACCTGGCGCATCACGTCGGCACACAAGGCCGCCATGGCCGGATCGTTGATCGTCGGCGGGTAATTGCGCTGGAATTCGATCTCGGCCGAGCAGCCCATCCCCTTGGCCACAAACTCTGAGATTTCACGCAAGCGCGATTCGATAAGATCCAGAACTTCCAGCGAGAACGTGCGGATCGTACCGCCCAGCCATGCCGTGTCCGGCACCACGTTCGTGGTATCACCCGCGTGAATCTGCGTGATCGACAGCACCGAGGCGTCGATCGGGCGCTTGTTTCGCGTGATGATGCTTTGAAGCGCCTGAGCCACCTGTACCGCGGCAATGACGGGGTCGATGCCGGCGTTCGGAATACCTGCGTGCGTACCCTTGCCGCGCAGCGTGATCTTGAATTCGTTGCTCGATGCCATCATCGGCCCGGGCGTGACGGCGAACGTGCCCGTGGGGACACCCGGCCAGTTATGCATGCCGAAGACGGCTTGCATCGGGAAGCGTTCGAACAGGCCGTCCTTGATCATCTCGCGAGCACCGCCGCCACCTTCCTCTGCGGGTTGGAAGATCAGGTACACCGTACCGTCGAAGTTGCGATGCTTTTGGAGGTACTGCGCTGCTGCGAGCAACATGGCCGTGTGGCCGTCGTGGCCGCACGCGTGCATCTTGCCTTCGTGCTTCGATGCATGTTCGAAGGTGTTGGCCTCTTTGATCGGCAGGGCATCCATGTCGGCGCGCAGACCGATCGCGCGGTCGCTGCTGCCATTCTTGATGACGCCGACGAGGCCAGTCGTTCCGAGTCCGCGATGAATGGGGATGCCCCACTTCGTCAGCGTTTCGGCCACCACGTCAGAGGTGCGTTTTTCTTCAAAACACAGCTCCGGATGCGCGTGAATGTCACGTCGAATGGTCTGGATTTCGCCGCGAGCGGCATCGATTTCGGGAATAAGCTTCATGACGGGGTTTTCCTGCGTACGCAATGGCTCATCTTACCCCTAAAGGCAGGGTCTGGCATCTCGATAGGAATCCCCCGAGCGGCACCCCAGACGTGTCCGGAAAATGCGGCTCTGCCGCGCCGGGCGGGGCGAAGCGCCGGCGAACGTAATACAATATCGCCAGCGTCGCACCCCAGCCAGACGCAGCATTTCGGTAGAGAGAGGAGTAGTTTCATGACGTCCAATGTTCACGTCGTTCGGGCCGCTTGCCCGCATGACTGCCCCGACACGTGCGCACTTCACGTGACGGTGGAAAATGGCGTCGCGATCAAGGTTCAGGGCGATCCGGACCATCCGACGACCAAGGGCGTGCTCTGCACGAAAGTCTCTCGCTATACCGAGCGTACTTATCACCCCGATCGTCTGTTGCATCCACTGAAACGTGTGGGGCCGAAGGGCTCGGGCAAGTTTGTGCAGGTGAGCTGGGATCAGGCGCTCGACGAGATCGCCGCTCGCCTGACGGCGATTGCCGCGCGTGACCCCGAAGCGATCCTGCCTTACAGCTATGCCGGCACGATGGGGTTTGTGCAAGGCGAAACCATGGCGGCGCGCTTCTTCAATAAGCTCGGCGCTTCCGATCTCGACCGCACGATCTGTGCGAGTGCGGGCGCTGCCGGTCTGCGTTACACCTATGGCGCGGGCGTCGGGATGCATGTCGAACACTTTGTCGACAGCAAGCTGATTCTCATCTGGGGCAGTAATCCAATCACGTCGAGCGTCCACTTCTGGGCGATCGCGCAGGAGGCCAAGCGACGTGGCGCGAAGTTGATCGCAATCGATCCTTATCGCTCGCTCACCGCAGAGAAATGTCATCAGCACATCGCGCTGCTGCCCGGCACGGATGCCGCGCTGGCGCTAGGCATGATGCATGTGCTGATCGCCGAGGATCTCGTCGACCACGCGTACATCGCGCAGCACACGGTCGGGTACGCCCAGTTGAAGGAACGGGCGCAGCGCTATACGCCTGCGCGTGTCGCCGAGATTTGCGGCATCAGTGAAGAGACGGTCGTGACGTTGGCGCGGGAATATGCCAGTGCCAAGCCGGCTGCGATTCGACTGAATTACGGCATGCAGCGTGCCAAGGGGGGCGGTCAGGCCACGCGTGCCGTCGCTTGCCTCCCGGCGCTCATCGGCGCATGGCGCGACCCGGCCGGCGGCATGCTGATGTCGACATCCGGTTATGCCCCGGTCGACGGGCTCGCCCAAACTCGTCCGGACCTGCGGCCAGAGCCGGCCAAAGTGCCGCGGCTGGTGAACATGAGCGCCATCGGTGACGCGTTGTGCCACCCGGGGGACGCCTCGTTCGGGCCGAAGATCGAAGCGCTCGTCGTCTACAACAGCAACCCGGTGGCCGTGGCCCCTGAGTCGAGCAAGGTGGCGTCGGGTTTTGGGCGGGAGGATCTGTTCACGGTGGTGCTGGAGCACTTCCAGACCGACACGGCCGACTATGCGGACTTCGTCCTGCCGGCGACGACGCAGCTTGAGCATCTGGATATTCACAAGGCTTACGGGCACACCTATCTGCTCGCGAACAATCCTGCGATCGCACCCTTGGGCGAGACGAAGCCCAATTCCGAGATATTCCGTCTGCTCGCGCAACGCATGGGGTGGCAGGAACCGTGCTTCGCGGATACGGACGATCAACTGGCGGAGCAGTCGATTCGATGGGCTGACCCACGGATGGCCGGTACTGATTGGCAAACGTTGAAGCGTGATGGCTGGGTGCGGTACGACTTGCCCGAAGCGCCGTTTGCCAATGGCGGGTTTTTCACCCCGTCCGGCAAGTGCGAGTTCTATTCCGAACGCATGGTGCAGGAAGGCTTCGATCCGCTGCCGGATTGGGTGCCGCCGTATGAATCCGTCGCGAGTAATCCGACGTTGGCGGCGCGCTACCCGCTGGCGATGATTTCGCCGCCGGCGCGTAACTTCCTCAATTCGAGTTTCGTCAACGTGGATAGCCTGCGTTCGTCCGTCGGCGAGCCGACACTCGATATTCACCCGGCAGACGCCGCGCCGCGCGGGATTGCGGATGGTGCAGGCGTGCGTATCTTCAACGATCGCGGCACCCTGAATGCCAAAGCACGGGTGACGGAAAAAGCCCGTGAGGGCGTGGTTGTTGGGCTGTCGATCTGGTGGAAGAAGCTGGCGCCTGACGGCAAAAATGCCAACGAAGTCACGAGCCAGCAACTCACCGACCTCGGCCGCGCACCGACGTTCTATGACTGCCTTGTGGACGTCGCTCCGGCCTGAGTAGCCTGAATGACCGGCAGTCGGCAGTCGGCAGTCGGCAACCGCCCGACGCCCGACGCCCGAGGGCATCCGCGCTCTTCGACGCACATCAATGCTCATGGAGCTTGTCATGTCGACCTTGTCTGTGAAGCCTTACCCGATCGGGTTTCGGTGTCTCAAGGCACTGACGGCATGGGCGATGTTGCTCGCTGTTTGCGGGTGCAGTCAGGTTGGCTACTATGCGCAGTCGATCAACGGGCATTTCGCGATGCTGCACGAGGCGAAGCCGGTCGATGATTTGCTGGCGGACCCCTCGCTGGACCCTCGTCTGCGGGGGCGTCTTGCCGAGGCCGAGCAGATTCGCAGCTACGCCGTAACGGCGCTGGGCGAACCCGACAACGGAAGTTATCGCAGCTATGCCGACATCAAGCGACCGTTCGTTGTCTATAACGTGTTCGCTGCGCCGGCGCTCTCGCTCAAGCTGCACGAGTCGTGTTTGCTGGTCGTCGGATGTGTCGAATATCGCGGGTATTACTCCCGGGAGTCGGCCGAGGCTTATGCCGCCGAACTACACCGCGATGGATGGGAAACCTTCGTGGCCGGGATTCCCGCATATTCGACGTTGGGATACTTCGATGACCCGCTGCTCAGCACCTTCATTTACCTCCCGCGCGCCGAAGTCGCCCGCATGATCTTCCATGAGCTGGCGCATCAGATCCTGTTTGTCCGCGGCGATACGACGTTCAATGAATCGTTTGCGGTGACGGTAGAAACGGTCGGCGTGCAGCGGTGGCTCGCGGCGCATCCGGATGCGGCGATCGAGTATGAGCGGTATGACGCGTATCGGCGGCAGTTCCGTGATCTGGTCGAAGGGTACCGGAAGCAGTTGGAAGCGCTCTACAGCGGGGCGGATAGTGATGAGCAGAAAGCGGCACAGAAGGAGATCCTGTTCACTCACATGCGCGCCGATTACGCGGCGCTCAAAGTGTCGTGGGGCGGGTATAAGGGGTTCGATCTCTGGTTCGCGAGTGATCTGAATAACGCAAAAATCGGATCGTTCGCTACTTATAACCAGTGGGTGCCAGCATTCATGGCGCTGCTCGCGCAAGAGGACAACGATTTGCCCAAGTTCTATGCGGCAGTGAAAGCGTTGTCGAAGCGCAAAGCGTCCGACCGTGACGCGGCGCTTGCCGCACTAGACGAAACACCGGCGGCCGCCGCCGCGCGGGCGACTTTGAACGCACGAGAACATGCTGCCAAGTAGCGGAAGCGATTGAATTTTGCGGTGGCCCGCGTCCTGTGCGATGCACCTCTGAGGGAAGCTGCGCGTCGAACCGGGCAGTTTCTGGTGTCCTCGCGACGGCCCTTGGCAGAGGCCGGGCCTTTAAAAACCACCACCCGACGCCCGTCGGGATATTGGCCTAAGCGTCAGGCAATCACCGCCTTCAAATCCCCCAGCAACGCATATAGCTGACGCTGCCTGTCTTCGGGTAATCGGCCCAGCCGTTGCTCGATCCATTCCTCGTGTGCGCGGGCCATATTCGAAAACGCTTTCTTGCCACGCGGCGTGAGCTTGATCAGGAAGGCGCGCCGGTCGTTAACGACGGTCTCGCGCGTCACCCAGCCCTCTTTTTCCAATTGATCGGTGATGCCGGTGACATTGCCGCCGGTGACCATCATGCGCTTGCTGAGCTCTCCCATCTTCAAACCCTCGGGATGGCGATCGAGCTGTGCCAGCAGATCGAAGCGCGGCAGAGTGCAATCGAAATCCTGGCGCAGTCGCGAGCGGATGTCGGTTTCGATCATGTTGGCGCAGGTGAGCAGCCGCAGCCAGAGACGCAAGGCGTCGTGCTCGCGATCATTGGCTCGCGTTTCGAGATCGAGAGAGTCGGAATCGGCGAGGCTCATGGGAGGCGCAGTGAAATTTACAGTATGGAAATTTTAGGTTTGAAATAAACGTCGGGTCAAGCCGGGATTCCGTGGGGCATTGCTCTGGAAACAACGCGCAGGCAATAAAAAAAGGGCACCCGAAGGTGCCCTTTCGTCAAACAAAGACTAAGTGACGAAAACTGTCAGCTTAGAACTTGTGACGGATGCCGCTCGTGACAGCGAACTGGTTCGTGCCGTTCGAGAAGCCCAGGCCGTTCATCGACGCGCCGCCAGGAGCGTCGTTGTTGGCGTGCTGGTACAGACCAACCAGGTACAAGTCCGTGCGCTTCGACAGGAAGTAGTCGGCGCCCAGGTTGACTTGGTGGTACTTCGGCGACACGTTCGTGCCGGCGTTGTTCAGCGTCGACCACGTGTACGTGTACGATGCGCCCAGTTGCAGAGCCGGGGTCAGCATGTACTTGCCGTTCACTTCGACGTTGTCGAACTTCCAGCTGCCGCCACCAACGTACGTGTACGAGCTGTGGCCATACACCAGGCCGACCGTTGCCGGGCCGAAGGCGTACGACAGACCAGCTGCGCCGATCCATGCCTTGTCGCTGACAGCAGCACCGCCCAGGTTCATCGGCGTGTTCACATCACCGGCGGTCAGAACACCGCTGGTGTTCGTGCCCGGCGAGGCGAGGTACAAGTAGCCAGCGCCGAACGACAGCGGGCCGTTAGCGTAGCCAGCACCGAACGAATATGCGCGGTTGTTAGCGAAGCCCGAACCAGCCGTACCGTTGTTGGCCGAGTTCGAGAAGCCGTACATACCGCCTGCGCTGAAGCCAGCGTAGTTGACCGACGTGTACTTGACAGTGTTGTTCACGCGGAACGAGTTGTTCAAGTTGTCGTTATCGAACGGGTGGGCGCCCGCGAACGTGGCCCACTGGCTGCCGACTGCGAACGGACCAACGAAGTCAACCACGGAGTCGTACTGACGACCGATGGTCAACGTACCAGCCGTTGCGCTGCTCAGACCGACGTAAGCTTGACGACCGAATTCACGGCTGCCTTGGCCCAGCGTACCGTTGCCCAGGTTGAAGCCGTTTTCCAACACGAAGATAGCCTTCACGCCACCACCGAGGTCCTCAGCGCCCTTCAGGCCCCAACGCGAACCTTGCAGGTTGCCGTTGCTGAACGCGAAGTTCTTGGACGTGGTGCCCGTGCCGGCCAGGTTACCGCCAGTCTTGCTGGTGTAGGTCAGGCCAGCGTCGATGATACCGTACAGGGTCACGCTGCTTTGTGCGTGAGCAGCGCCAGCGAATGCGCCGAGCACACCCAGAGCGAGAAGCGACTTTTTCATTGAGTGATCTCCAAAGGATTGTGAGATTTGTTTAACAAGGTCACTAGTGATAACGTCCTTGCTAATCAACTTCGCGAGAAGTTGGACGTAATGTAACAAATTCAATGTGGGCGGCAAAGGAAAAGGCCGGTTTTGCGCGGGTTTGCGGCGACCTTTGTTTCGTTTACGCAACAGCCCGGAAACCGGCTTCTGGCGCGGGTTACGCGCGTTTGCTCCCGCGCAAGGCACGTCTGGCAAAGGGGCGTATGATCCCCGGCAGGCACGGTGGAATCGTCCTGAATTCCACATTGTGAAAGATTGAAGTGAGTTGAAAGCAAGATGTTCTCTGACAGCCTGATCTCCGAACTTGACCGTGGCCTGCGAGCAATCGTGGGTGTCACGCAAGCCTCCCGGCCGACGCCCGTCCCCGCAAAAATGACTACCCAGTCGACCCAAGTCGACGGGGTAACGGGGGCGACCGATGGTGTAGCGTCATCCCCTGAAGCCGCCGACGATGCGTTGAGCCCGCAGGAGCGTCGCCATGTCGCAGGCCTCATGCGTGTGAATCATGTGGGCGAGGTTTGTGCGCAGGCGCTCTATCAGGCACAGAAGCTGGCGACCAAGCGGCCCGAACTGCGTAAGGCTTTCGAGCATGCCGGCAAAGAGGAGGAGGATCACCTCGCATGGACGGCACACCGGCTGACCGAACTGGGCTCCCGGCCTAGTCTGCTCAACCCGCTCTGGTATGCCGGTGCGTTCGCGATCGGCTTTGTTGCCGGCAAGTGCGGCGACAACGTCAGCCTCGGTTTCATGTCCGAGACCGAACGTCAGGTCGAACACCATCTCGATACCCATCTGGATGAGCTGCCGGCGCACGATCTGCGCTCGCGGGCCATCGTCGATCAGATGCGCCTCGACGAGATCGAGCACGGTCAGGCAGCGCGGGATGCCGGTGGTATCGAATTGCCGGTGCCGGTGCAGCGCGTGATGCGCGCCGCCGCTAAGGTCATGACGACGACGGCCTACTATATATAGAGCACTCGAAAGGCAATTCGTCAGAGCACCGCGGTCGTCTCAGGCACCTCCTCTCTTCTCGGCCAATCTCCCCTCGCGTAGCCCGTGTCATGCGTCATTTGGCGTGCCGCCGAATGGCGTGAGCGCGCACTACCCGGTATCGATAGCGTTGGCGGGCCTCGCGCGAGGCCGGGCCACGAGTTTGAGGTTCCACTTTCACTATCGCAGTTATGTCATTAATTTTTCTGACAAAAATTCGTTTGGCTGCTTGAGGAAAGTGCGCTAAGTCATTGTTCTGCCTAACAAATCCCCTTCGAAAAACCGGCGAAACGCTTGACCGGCCAAACACTCTCCTCTAAAGTGGGAAATAGTGTGAGAAAGTGTATTTTTGTGTGGCGTTAGGCACGAAATCTTTCTCTCTCGGCATGACGGACAGGCGGTCGAAACCTCACGGAGCGCACGTGTTTCAGGGAGCCTCGGCACTTTCACTGGATGCAAAGGGACGGATGTCGATTCCGGCCCGGCATCGTGACGTGCTGCAAGGCGAGGCCGAAGGCAAGGTCACGATCACGAAGCACCCCGATGGTTGTCTGCTGCTGTTTCCGCGTCCCGAATGGGAGATCTTCCGCGGCAAGATCGCCGCACTGCCGATGGATGCGCACTGGTGGCGCCGTATTTTCCTGGGCAACGCCGCTGACGTCGAGATGGATTCGGCGGGGCGTGTCCTGGTAGCGCCGGAATTGCGTGCCGCCGCAGGCATGGACAAGGAAGTCATGCTGCTGGGCATGGGCAGTCACTTTGAACTCTGGGATGCCGCGACTTACGCCGCCAAGGAACAGGCAGCGATGGCGCAGGGTATGCCGGAAGCACTGAAAAACTTCACTTTTTGATTGATCAGGTGGTCCGACGAGCATGGCGCACGCGGTGGAAACGGTAATGCAGCACCGCACGGTCCTGCTGGACGAGGCCGTGGACGCCCTGCTGTGGCGCGACGAAGGCGTATACGTCGACGGAACGTTCGGGCGGGGCGGGCACAGTCGCAGAGTCCTTGAGCGGCTGGGGGCCCAGGGGAGGCTGATCGCATTCGACAAGGATCCCCAAGCGATCGCGGAGGCGGCAAAGATTGCCGATCCGCGATTTTCGATTGAGCACGACAGCTTTGCGACGCTGCGTGACGGGCTCGCCCGTCGCGGTGTCGACAAGGTGTCGGGTGTATTGCTGGACCTCGGCGTGTCGTCGCCGCAGTTCGACGACCCTGCGCGCGGCTTCAGCTTTCGGTTCGACGGGCCGCTCGACATGCGCATGGACACCACGCGCGGCGAGTCGGCCGCCGAGTGGCTGGCCCGGGCAACGCTGGAAGAAATGACGGAGGTCATCAAGGACTATGGGGAAGAACGGTTTGCTTTTCAGATTGCAAAGGCGCTTGTTGCTCGCCGGGCAAACGCCGATCACCTCGGTCCACTCGTCAGCACTCGCGAGCTTGCCGAGATCGTGGCTGGCGCCGTCAAGACCCGTGAGAAAGGCAAGGACCCGGCAACACGCACCTTTCAGGCTATACGGATTCACGTCAATCAAGAGCTTGCGGATCTCGAGATAGCACTTGAAGCGGCGGCCGATGTCCTCGAAACCGGAGGCAGACTCGTGGTGATCAGCTTTCATTCGCTGGAAGACCGCATCGTGAAGCGCTTCATGCAAGCGCGCACGAGCGCGCCGGTGGTGGATCGCCGCGTGCCTTTGCGCGCCCACGAAATTCCCGAGCCGCCGTTCAAAGCCCATCGCAAGAGCAAGCCTTCCGCCGCCGAGGTGGAAGCGAACCCGCGTGCGCGCTCGGCGATCATGCGGGTCATGGAGCGGGTGTCGACATGAGCCGGCTCAACATCCTCCTGCTCGCGCTGCTCATCGGCTGCGCGCTGTCGCTGATCAATGCGCAATATCGTGCGCGCGGGACGTTCGTCGAACTGAACCGCGAGCAGGCGCTCGAGCATCAGCTGTTGCAGGACTGGGACCGTCTCCAATATGAACAGAGCGCGCAGAGCAAGAGCGCGCGCATCGAGAACGTGGCGCGTAGCGACCTGAAGATGCAGGCCGTCTCCCCGGGCCGCACGCAATATCTGTCGGCCCCGGCCGGCGGCACGGGCGCGATGGTCGACGTGCCGGTGCCGACCGCGAGCGCCGCGTCGGCCCCTGCCAGCGGAGGCAAGCGATGATCCGCCGCAAAGACGCCAAGGCCAAGACGAAGGATGTGCAGTTCTCTGCCAGCCCCGTGCTGTCCGTGCGTCTGCCCATGTGGCGCTCGAAGATGCTCGTCTTCGTGATTTTCGGCGCGTTTGCCGCTTTGGCTGCGCGTGCCTTCTGGATTCAGGGCCCCGGCAACGCCTTCTATCAACGTCAGGGCGAGAGCCGTTACGAACGCACACTGGAGATGTCCGCCACGCGCGGCAAAGTGTTCGACCGTAACGGGCAGGTGCTCGCGACCAGTTTGCCGGTCAAGGCCATCTGGGCCATTCCCGAAGATGTACCTGAAGATGTCTCCACCGATCAGGTGCGCAAGCTCGCGCGCTTGCTCGAGATGGGCGAACCCGATCTGCGCCGCAAACTGGGTCAGGAAAAGAGCTTCGTCTATGTGAAGCGTCAGGTGCTGCCGGACGTGGCCAAGCAAGTGGCCGATCTGGACATTCCGGGCATCTATCAGCGCAAGGAATACAAGCGCTTCTATCCGGAAGGCGAGATCGCGGCGCATATCGTCGGCTTCACCAATGTGGAAGACATCGGGCAGGAAGGCGTCGAGCTGTCGATGCAGAAGGACCTCGCCGCCACGCCGGGCAGCCGCCGCGTGATCAAAGACCGTCTGGGCCGCGTGGTCGAGGATCTCGATATCCTCGCGCAACCGCGCGATGGCCACGACATCACGCTCTCGATCGACAGCAAGATTCAGTTCCTCGCCTACAGCGAGTTGAAGGATGCCATCGAGCGCACCGGCGCCAAGGCCGGTAGCGCGGTCGTGCTCGACGTGCGCACGGGCGAAGTGCTCGCGCTGGTCAACCTGCCGACGTACAACCCCAACAACCGCACGAATCTGACCGGCGCCCAGTTGCGCAACCGCGTGATCACCGACACGTTCGAGCCCGGCTCGATCATGAAGCCGATCACTGTCGCGGCGGCTATCGAAAACGGCTACGTGAAGCCGATGACGACGGTGATGACCACCGGCCGCGCCAACTTCTTCGGTGCGACGATCACGGATACCCGCGACTACGGGCTGCTCACCGTGCAGGGCGTCATCCAGCACTCGAGCAACATCGGCACCGCGAAAATCGCCCTGCAAATGAAGTCGCAGGAAATGTGGGACATGTTTACTAGTGTGGGTCTCGGTCAGGCGCCGAAGATCGGCTTTCCCGGCGCGGTGGCGGGACGTCTGCGTCCGGCCAAGAGCTGGCGCCCGATCGAGCAGGCGACGATGGGCTACGGCTACGGCTTGTCTGCCTCGCTGATTCAGCTTGCGCGCGCCTACACCGTGTTTGCGCACGACGGCGAATTGCTGCCGATCTCGATCTACAAGACCGACGGCAGCACCGTGAAGGGCACGCCGGTGATCTCGCCTGCCACGGCCCGCGAAGTTCGCAAGATGCTTGAAATGGTGACGTCGCCGGGCGGTACCGCCACGCGCGCGCAGGTCATCGGCTACCGCGTGGGTGGCAAGACGGGCACGGCCTACAAGCAATCGGGCAAGGGTTACGACAAGAGCAAATACCGCGCATCGTTCGTCGGCATGGCGCCGATGTCCGAGCCGCGCATCATTGTGGCCGTGACGCTGGACGAGCCGGGCCGCGGTGCTCACTACGGCGGCGTGGCCGCCGGTCCGGCGTTTGCCGCGATCGTGGGCGGCACGCTGCGCTCGCTCAATGTGGTGCCGGATTCGCCGGTAACGAAGCTCGTGGTGAGCGACGCCGTGGAGGAGAGCGAGCCATGGGCACCGTGAATCCCTCCCCCGTCACGCTGGCGATGATCGCCAACGCCACCGAGCGCGCCACGCTGGCACAAGCTTGGGACTGGCTGCGCCGCACGGTGCCGGCCGGTGCCGTCCTGCATGCCGACAGCCGTCGCGTCGGGCCGGGCGATGTGTTTGTCGCCTATGCGGTCAAGGGCGCCGACAGCCGCGGTTTCATTGCCGATGCGGTGGAACGTGGCGCTGCGGCGGTGCTGTGGCAGAGCGACGATTTCGCGTGGCCGTCAGGCATCGCCAATCTCGGTAATGTGCCGCAGTTCGGCGTGCCGCGACTCGATTGGCTGGCTGGCCCGCTGGCATCACTGTGGTACGGCGAGCCGAGCGTCGGCATGACGATGCTCGGTGTCACGGGCACCAACGGCAAGACGTCGTGCAGCCAATGGCTCGCGCAGTTGCTGACGAAGGCGGGCACGCGCAGTGCGGTCATTGGTACGTTGGGCAGCGGCTTTCCCGGCCATCTGACGGTCACCGGCTTCACGACACCCGACGCCGTGCAGTTGCAGCGCAGTCTTGCCGATTTGCGCGCACAAGGCGCGGCGGCGCTCGCGATGGAAGTCTCGTCGCACGGTCTCTATCAGGGGCGCGTGAACGGCGTGGCCTTCGACGTCGCCGTGTTCACCAATCTGACGCAAGACCATCTGGACTATCACGGCACGATGGCCGAGTACGAAGCGGCCAAAACGCGCTTGTTCGACTGGCCGGGTCTGAAGTCTGCGGTGATCAATCGCGACGATGCGATGGGCCAGCGCCTGCTCGCACGTCTGAAAGGCAAGACGCCGGTCTACGAATACGGTCTGCATGGTGATGCGGCGTCGGCGCACGGTAACACCCTGCTGCGTGCCGAAGACATCCGCGCGACGACCATCGGTACGCGCTTCACGCTGCATATCGACGGCCATAGCCAGCAGATCACGGTGCCGTTGATCGGCGAATTCAATATTAGTAATGCGTTGGCCGTGTTGGGCGCTGCGCTCGCCGCCGGTGTGCCGCAGGATGCCGCGATTGCCGCACTCGCCTCGCTGACGCCGGTGTCCGGACGCATGGAACAAATCGGTCAGCCCGGGCAGCCGCTCGTGGTGATCGATTACGCGCACACGCCTGACGCGCTCGACAAGACGCTCGCCGCGTTGCGTCCGGTGGCCGATGCCCGTGGCGGCAAGCTCGTCTGCGTGTTTGGCTGCGGTGGCGATCGCGATGCGGGCAAGCGGCCGCAGATGGGTGCGGTGGCCGAGCGTCTGGCCGACGCGATCGTCCTCACGAGTGACAACCCGCGCAGCGAAGTGCCTGCCGAGATCATGGCGCAGATTGCTGCCGGTCTTGCGCAGCCCGACGCCGCGCGCCGCATCGAAGACCGCGCGAGCGCGATTCTGCAAGCCGTGCGCGGCGCGCAGGCCGCCGACGTGGTGTTGATTGCGGGCAAAGGGCACGAAAGTACACAGGAAATCATGGGCAAGAAAAAGCCGTTCTCCGATCAGGAGCATGCGCGTCTGGCACTTGCCGCGCGTGCAACGACCGTGCGCGGAGGTGGCGAATGAGCATGTGGCAACTGAGCGATGCGCAGGCCGCCGTGGCCGATTCTCAAGTGCTGGGTTCGGTGGCGACGGCGTTTGCCCGCATCGTGACCGACAGCCGCTCGGTGCAGCCGGGCGATTTGTTCGTGGCGCTCAAGGGCGAGCGCTTCGATGCGCACGACTTCCTCGCCGACGTGGTGCGCGCCGGTGCGGCCGCCGTGGTGGCCTCGCGCGTGCCTGACGGTTTCGAGACGCCGGCATTGCTTGTCCCCGACACGCGTATCGCGCTGGGCGAACTGGCGGCCGCGTGGCGTCGACGCTTCGCGATTCCGGTCGTGGCCGTGACGGGCAGCAACGGCAAGACGACGGTCAAGGAAATGATCTCGGCAATCTTCGCCGAGGCGGTCGGTGTCGAAGGCCGGCTGGCAACGGCGGGCAACTTCAACAACGACATCGGTTTGCCGCTGACGCTGTTCCGCCTCAAGGACAGCGACAAGCTCGCCGTGCTTGAACTGGGCATGAATCATCCGGGCGAGACGGCCTATCTGGCGCGCATTGCGCAGCCGACGGTGGCTGTCATCAATAACGCGCAGCGCGAGCATCAGGAATTCATGGTGAGCGTGGCCGCCGTGGCCGAAGAACATTCGGCCGTGCTGGCGGCGCTGCCGGTCGATGGCGTTGCCGTCTTCCCGGCGGAAAGCGAATTCGCACCGATGTGGCGGGAGATTGCCGACGCACCCGGCACCAAGCGCCGCGTGCTCGACTTCGCACTCGATGCGCGCGCGGCCGTGTCCGGCCGCTACGACGTGGCCACCCGCGTGCTGCGCGTGGCGTCGTCCGCCGGCGAATTTACGGTGAAGCTGCCGCTGCTCGGCGAGCACAACGCCCGCAACGCGCTGGCCGCGATTGCATGTGCGCTCGGCGCACATGTCGATATTGGTTCGATCGTGCGGGCACTCGAAGCGTTTTCTGCCGTCAAAGGCCGTCTTAACGTGTCGACGCTCTCGAAGGGGCCGCTCGCCGGCGTCACGCTGATCGACGACACCTATAATGCGAACCCCGATTCGGTCCGGGCCGCCATCGACGTCCTCGCTCAAACCCCTGCGCCGCGCGTGCTGGTGCTGGGCGACATGGGCGAAGTCGGCGACAACGGTCCCGAGTTTCATCGGGAAGTCGGTGAATACGCGGCACAACGCGGCATCGACGTGTTGATGACGCTGGGTGAACAAACGCAGGACACAGTCACGGCATTCGGCGACGGCGGCGAGCATTTCGCGGACGTCGCACCGCTGGTGGCGGCACTGAACGCGACGCTGAGTGCGCCGGCGACGGTGCTGGTCAAAGGATCCCGCTTCATGCGGATGGAGCGCGTGCTGGAAACACTGCGCGCTACGAGTGAAACCGGGGGCGGCGACGCCCCGGCTAAGTAAAAAAGGATTGATGGAATGTTGCTGACGTTGGCGCAATGGCTGCAAGCGGATGCGAGCTATTTGCGCGTGTTCAACTACCTGACGTTTCGGGCCGTGATGGCAAGCCTCACGGCGCTGGTGATCGGGCTCTCGTTCGGGCCGATGGTCATCCGCAAGCTCGCCGAAATGAAGGTGGGTCAGGCCGTGCGTACTGATGGCCCGCAGACTCACCTGATCAAGTCGGGTACGCCCACGATGGGCGGGGTGCTAATTCTGATCGGCATTACCGTCGCGACGCTGCTCTGGGCGGATCTGAGCAACCGTTTCATCTGGATCGTGCTGATGGTCACGCTGGGCTTCGGCATCATCGGCTGGATCGACGATTACCGGAAGGTGGTGTTCAAGGACCCGCGCGGCATGTCGTCGCGCGAGAAGTATTTCTGGCAATCGATCATCGGTTTGTTCGCCGCCATTTATCTGGCGTTCTCGGTGTCCGAGACGAGCAACCTGAAGGTTTTCGAGCTGTTTATCAGCTGGGTGCGTAACGGCTTCCCGCTCGATTTGCCGCCGAAGGCCGACTTCATCGTGCCGTTTTTCAAGACGATGAGCTACCCGCTGGGCGTGTTCGGATTTATTGCGCTCACGTACTTTGTCATCGTCGGCTCGTCCAACGCCGTTAACCTCACCGACGGTCTCGATGGGCTGGTGATTATGCCGGTGGTGCTGGTCGGTGCGGCGCTCGGCGTGTTCGCTTATGTGATGGGCAACGTCGTCTACTCGAAATACCTGCTGTTCCCGCATATTCCGGGCGCGGGCGAGTTGCTCGTGTTCTGTTCCGCGATGTCGGGGGCCGGGCTCGCGTTCCTATGGTTCAACACCCACCCGGCGCAGGTCTTCATGGGCGACGTGGGCGCGCTGGCACTCGGCGGCGCTCTCGGCACCGTGGCCGTGATCGTGCGTCAGGAAGTCGTGCTGTTCGTGATGGGCGGCGTGTTCGTGGCAGAAACCCTGTCGGTGATGCTGCAAGTCACGTGGTTCAAGTACACGAAACGACGGTTCGGGGAAGGGCGGCGCATCTTCAAGATGGCGCCGTTGCATCACCACTTCGAACTGTCGGGCTGGAAGGAAACGCAGGTTGTGGTGCGCTTCTGGATCATCACGCTGATGCTGGTACTGATCGGCTTGTCGACGCTGAAGCTGCGCTAAGGCGGTATCAAGCCGCAAAAAGTCGTAAAGCGCTAAAGGTAGGGCCGCTCACGCCGATAGTGGGAGATCGGCGGCAAAGAAGCGATGCATTCGTAGGTTGTTTGAATCGATAAAAGGAAGAGCGACGTGTTTGGCGAGAAGTTTGGTGAATCCTGGCAACCGCGTGTCCTGATCCTGGGTCTGGGAGAGTCCGGCCTGGCGATGGCACGTTGGTGCGCGCGTTACGGCTGCCGCGTCCGTGCGGCAGACACGCGCGCGTTGCCGCCGAGCGCGCCGAATGTCGCCACGCTGCACGCCGAAGCCCCGCAGGCCGAGTTTGTCGGCGGCGCGTTTGCCGATCGCATCGACCCGTTGCTCGACGACATCGAACTGATCGGCATCAGCCCGGGCCTCTCGCCGCTCGCGTCCGATGTGACAGCGCTGCTGGCCGAGGCCGCCGAGCGCGGCATTCCCGTGTGGGGCGAAATCGAATTCTTCGCGCAGGCGCTGCGTCATATGCAGGCGACCAGCGGCTACGCACCGAAGCTGCTCGCGATCACCGGCACGAACGGCAAGACCACGACGACGAGTCTGACCGGTTTGCTGTGCCGTCGCGCCGGCAAGCGCACGGCCGTGGCGGGCAACATCAGCCCGTCGGCGCTCGATCGTCTGACCGAGTGCATCGCCGACGCGACGTTGCCCGACGTCTGGGTGCTTGAACTCTCCAGCTTCCAGCTCGAGACCACGCACTCGCTCGCCCCCGACGCGGCGACCATTCTCAATATCACGCAAGACCATCTGGACTGGCACGGCGACATGGATTCGTACGTTGCCGCCAAGGCCCGCATCTTCGGGCCGCAGACCGTTCGCGTGCTCAACCGCGACGATTCGCGCGTGATCGCCATGGCGTCGCCCGAGGCGAGTATCGTGACGTTCGGCACGTCGGCCCCCGATGCGGTGGGCGACTACGGTCTGGAGATGGAAGGCGGCATGTGGTGGCTGGTGGAAGGCATCACCCGCGACGATGCCCCGCCCGCGCCGAAGCGCCGCAAGGCCAACGCCGAGCAGGCCGTTGTCGAAGTGTTCGGCAAGCGCCTGATGCCGTCCGATGCCCTGCGCATTCGCGGCCAGCACAACGCGTCGAACGCGTTGGCGGCGCTGGCACTCGCCCGCGCGATCGATCTGCCGATGGCGAAGCTGCTGCATGGCCTGCGCGAATACCCGGGCGAGCCGCATCGCGTGCAACTCGTGGCCAGTATCAACGAAGTCGAGTACTACGACGACAGCAAGGGCACCAACGTCGGTGCCACGGTCGCCGCGATCACCGGTCTGGACAAGAAGCTGGTGCTGATTCTGGGCGGCGAAGGCAAGGGGCAGGACTTCTCGCCGTTGGCCAATCCGGTGGCGCATCACGCGCGCGCCGTGTTCCTCATCGGGCGCGACGCCGGTTTGCTGCGCGAAGCCCTGACCGACACCGGCGTCGATCTGATCGACGCGCCGACGCTCGAAGACGCCACGCGCGAAGCCGCCAAGCTGGCCCAGCCGGGCGACGCGGTGGTGCTCTCGCCCGCGTGCGCAAGTTTCGACATGTTCCGTAACTACGAGCATCGTGCGCAGGTATTTCGCGACACCGTCATTGATCTGGCCGCCGACGCGGGGGTGATGCTATGAATCGTCTCAAGTCGTTCTTCAGCAAGAAGCGTCAGGCGGGGTTTGCCGGCGCGGGTACGGCCACGGCACCCGGCGCGGCAACCACGGCGGCGAGCCGCACGCTGGGCAGCATCAAGCCCACGCGCTCGCGCATGCTCGAATACGATCACGCGCTGATGTGGGTGGTGATCACGCTGCTCTCGCTCGGTCTGGTGATGGTGTACTCGGCATCGGTCGCACTGCCCGATTCGCCCAAGTACAACGGCTACTCGACGTATCACTTTCTCGGCCGACACATCGTGTCGCTCACGATCGGGCTGACGGCGGCTGTCATTACGTTCCGCATTCCGGTCAAGACGCTCGATAAGCTCGCGCCCAAGGTCTTTTTGCTCGCGCTGCTGCTGCTCATCATCGTGCTGATTCCGCACGTGGGTAAGGGCGTGAACGGCTCGAAGCGCTGGATTCCGTTTGGCGTGTTGAACCTCCAGCCGTCGGAAATCATGAAGCTCGCGGTGACGCTGTACGCCGCGAACTACACCGTGCGCAAGCAGGAATTCATGCAGAGCTTCGGCAAGGGCTTCTTGCCGATGGGCATTGCCGTGGTGTTCGTGGGTCTGTTGCTGCTGCTCGAACCGGACATGGGCGCGTTCATGGTGGTGGCCGCCATCGCCATGGGCATCTTGTTCCTCGGTGGCGTGAACGGCCGCCTGTTCGGCGGTCTGGCGCTCACGGCGGTCGGCACGTTTGCGATGCTGATCTGGCTATCGCCATGGCGTCGCGAGCGGATCTTCGCGTATCTCGACCCGTGGCGCGAAGACTACGCGCTCGGCAAGGCTTATCAGCTGACGCACTCGCTCATCGCGTTCGGTCGCGGCGAATGGACCGGCGTGGGGCTGGGCGGCAGCATCGAAAAACTGCACTACCTGCCCGAAGCGCATACCGACTTCATCCTCGCCGTGATCGGTGAGGAGTTCGGCTTCGTGGGCGTGCTGGTGGTGATCCTGCTCTTTTACTGGCTGGTGCGCCGCGCGTTCGAAATCGGCCGTCAGGCACTGGCCCTCGAACGTACCTTCGCCGGCTTGCTGGCCAAGGGCGTCGGCGTGTGGCTGGGTGCGCAGACCTTTATCAACATGGGCGTGAATCTGGGCCTGCTGCCGACCAAGGGGCTCACGCTGCCGCTGGTCAGTTACGGTGGCTCGGGCATCTTGCTCAACTGTGTGGCCGTGGCGATTTTGCTGCGGGTGGATTACGAGAACCGCGTGCTGATGCGGGGAGGAAAAGTATGACCGAGCGCGCTACCGCGATGCCGGCACCGGAGAAGAAGACACGCACGCTGCTGGTCATGGCCGGCGGCACGGGCGGTCACGTCTTTCCGGGCCTCGCGGTTGCCAATTTCTTGCGCGTGCAGGGCTGGCGCGTGGTGTGGCTCGGCAATCCGAACGGCATGGAAGCGACGCTCGTGCCGAAGTACGACATTCCGATGGAGTTCGTGAAGTTCGGCGGGCTGCGCGGCAAGGGGCTGATGACTAAGCTGCTGCTGCCGCTGAACCTGCTGCGCGCCTTTGCGCAAAGCTTCGCGGCGGTGCGTCGCGCCAAGCCGAACGTGGTGCTCGGCATGGGCGGTTACATCACGTTCCCGGCGGGCATGATGGCGTCGCTGCTGGGCCGCCCGCTGGTGCTGCACGAACAGAACTCGGTGGCGGGGCTGGCGAACAAGGTGCTCGCGCGCGTGGCAGACAAGGTGCTGCTGGCGTTCCCCGACACGATCGAGCGCGGCGAGTGGGTGGGTAACCCGATTCGCGCCGATTTCGACGACATGGCGCCGCCGGCTGAGCGTTACGGTGCCCGTACCGGCCCGCTGCGCATCTTGGTGGTGGGTGGCAGTCTGGGCGCGACGGTGCTCAACGAGATCGTGCCGAAGGCGCTGGCCAAGCTGCCGCGCGAGACGCGTCCGCAGGTCACGCATCAGGCCGGCGTTAAGCATATTCAGACGTTGCAGGCGAATTACGCCGCAGCGGGGGTGACGGTCGAAGCGCTGCCGTTCATCGACAACATGGTCGAGGCCTATGCCGCAGCGGATCTGGTGATCTGCCGGGCGGGCGCGATGACGGTGGCCGAAGTGGCCGCTGCCGGGGTGGCGGCGCTGTTCGTGCCGTTCCCGCATGCGGTCGACGATCACCAGACGACCAATGCGCGTTTCCTCGCCGATAAGGGCGCGGCAACGCTGATCGATCAGCGCGAGCTGTCGGTCGAGACCCTGGCCGAGTGGTTGCGCCGTCAGACGCGCGAATCGCTGCTCGCGATGGGAGAGAAAGCCAGGGCGCTCGCTAAGCCGGACGCCACCGAACAAGTGGCGCGCGTGTGCGCGTCCCTGGCCAAGGATTGAAATGAAACACATCGTCAAACACATTCACTTTGTCGGCATCGGCGGCTCAGGTATGAGCGGCATTGCCGAGGTGCTGCTTAACCTGGGGTATCAGGTCAGCGGCTCCGATCTCGGCGACAACGCCGTGACGCAGCGCCTCGTGGCGCTTGGCGCACGCGTCGCCCGCGGCCATGCGGCCGAGAACATCGAAGGCGCGGACGCCATCGTGGTGTCGACCGCCATTACGGCAGACAACCCCGAAGTGCTCGCGGGCCGTGCCCGTCAGATTCCGATCGTGCCGCGCGCGCTGATGCTCGCAGAACTCATGCGTCTGAAGCAGGGCATCGCCATTGCCGGCACGCACGGCAAGACCACGACGACGAGTCTGGTGGCCAGCGTGCTGGGCCAAGGCGGGCTCGATCCGACCTTCGTGATCGGCGGCCGCCTGAACAGCGCGGGCGCCAACGCTAAGCTCGGCACGGGTGACTTCATCGTGGTCGAGGCCGACGAATCGGACGCCTCGTTCCTGAATCTGAATCCGGTCATCGAAGTCATCACGAACATCGATGCGGATCACATGGACACGTACGGGCACGACTTCGCGCGGCTGAAGCAGTCGTTCGTGGCCTTCACGCAGCGCCTGCCGTTCTACGGGATTGCAGTGCTGTGCGTGGACGACCCGAACGTGCGTGAAATTCTGCCGTTCGTCTCGAAGCCGATCGTGCGCTACGGCTTGTCGGAAGACGCGCAGGTGCGCGCTATCAACGTGCGCGCCGATGCCGGGCGTATGTGCTTCACCGTGCTTCGCACGTTCGGCGACGGTGCGCCGCCGCTGGATATCACGCTGAATCTGCCGGGCGAGCACAACGTGCGCAACGCGCTGGCGGCGATTGCGATTGCGACCGAACTCGAAGTGCCCGACGCCGCGATTCAACAGGCGCTGGCCGAATTCAACGGTGTGGGCCGTCGTTTCCAGCGCTACGGCGAAATCGCCCTGCCGCAAGCGAACGGTGGCGGCACGTTCACGCTGATTGACGACTATGGGCATCACCCGGTCGAGATGGCGGCGACGCTCGCTGCCGCACGGGGTGCGTTCCCGGGCCGTCGCATCGTGCTGGCGTTCCAGCCGCATCGCTACACGCGTACGCGTGACTGCTTCGAAGACTTCGTGAAAGTGTTGTCCGAAGCCGATGCCGTGGTCCTCGGCGAAGTCTATTCGGCGGGCGAAGCGCCCATCGTGGCCGCCGATGGCCGCGCACTCGCGCGCGCGTTGCGGGTGGCGGGCAAGGTAGAACCGGTTTTTGTGGAAGACGTCGCGCTGTTGCCCGACGCCATTTCGCAGGTCGCCCGCGCGGGCGACGTCGTCATCACCATGGGTGCCGGCTCGATCGGCGCGGTGCCCGCGAAGTTGCAAGTTCAGCAAGGAGTTTGACGTGAGTGCTTTCGATCCGAAACGTTTTGGCAAAGTTGGCGTCCTGATGGGCGGACGCTCGGCCGAGCGTCAGATCTCGCTGATTTCGGGCAACGGCGTGCTCGAAGCCCTGCGCTCGCGCGGGGTGGATGCCCACGGTTTCGATACCGGCATGCATGACTTGGCCGCGCTGGCCGCGCAGAAGTTCGACCGCGTGTTCATCGCGCTGCACGGCCGCTACGGTGAAGACGGCACGTTGCAGGGCGCGCTCGAACATCTGGGCATTCCGTACACCGGCAGCGGCGTGTTGGCGTCTGCGCTGGCGATGGACAAGGAAATGACCAAGCGCGTGTGGATCAACGAAGGGCTGCCGACGCCCCGCTTCACGATGCTCAACGCCGACAGCGATTTCGACGCCGTGGCGCGCGATCTCGGCCTGCCGCTGATCGTGAAGCCGTCGCGCGAAGGTTCGACCATCGGTTTGACGAAGGTCACTGAGGCGTCGCAACTGAAGGCGGCGTTCGAGAAGGCCGTCGCGCTTGATCCGGACGTGCTCGCCGAAGAGTTCATCGACGGTGACGAGTTGACCGTGCCGGTGCTCGGCGTGGGCACCAAGGGGGCCGCCGCGGCGCGTGCGCTGCCGGTGATCCGTATCGTCGCGCCGGACGCGAACTACGACTACCAGAACAAGTATTTCAAGGACGACACCCGCTACGAGTGCCCGCCGCCGTTGTCGGTTTCGTTGCAGGAAGAGGTGCAGCGCATCGTGTTGCGCGCGTACCTGGTGCTGGGTTGCCGTGGCTGGGCGCGTGCCGACGTGATGCTGCGCAAGCGCGACAACAAGCCGTATCTGTTGGAGATCAATACGTCGCCGGGAATGACCGGCCACTCGCTGGTGCCGATTTCGGCGCGGGCGGCGGGCCTGTCGTATGAAGACCTGGTGGTTGAAATTCTGGCAACTGCGACGCTCGATCTGCATCCGAACGCGCAGTGGAAACCTGAGTGACATCTTGAATAACGCGTTGAAGAACGCCCTGATACGGAAAGCGAATCGCCATGTGGCAAAACGTACGCCTGCTCAACGCCATCGCGAGTGCGCTCGTCGCACTCGTCGTGCTGGCGGCGCTCGCGGCGGGCGGCCATTGGCTGATTCAGCGACCGATCTTCACGCTCAAGGCGATTCAGATCGACGGGGATGTGGCGCACATCAACGGACCGACCTTGCGTGCGAATGCGGTGTCGCGGTTGAAGGGCAACTTCTTCACGATCGATCTGGATGCCACGCGCGCGGCGTTCGAAGCGGTGCCCTGGGTGCGTCATGCGAGCGTGCGTCGGGTATGGCCGAACCAGCTCGCGGTGTCGATCGAGGAGTACAAGCCGCTGGCGACGTGGAACGACGGCCGTCTGGTGAGTGTGGACGGCGAACTGTTTGCGGCAAATCTGGCCGAAGCGGAGGACGACGGCAAGTTGCCGGAATTCGCCGGTCCGCCGGGCAGCGAGAAAGATGTGACGGCGCGGTACTACGACTTCGTGAAGTGGTTCGCGCCGCTGAATATGAAACCCGAAGCGGTCACGCTGTCGAACCGCTACGCCTGGGGCGTGCGTTTGGCAGGGGGGCTGCAACTGGCGCTGGGACGCGAGCGTACGCCCGAGACCCTCGTCACGCGCAGTCGTCGTTTTGTGCAGGCGTATCCGCAGGTAGCGGCGCGCTGGGGCAATCAGATCGAGTATGCCGATCTGCGTTACCCGAACGGTTTTGCGGTACGGGCAGCGGGGATGCGTTTCTTGAGCGAAGAGCAGGCCAAGAAACTCGCCGCCGCCCCGCCGCAGAAGCGGGATTCGCAAAAGCCGGCAGCGAAGAAGTCTGCCGCCCCGGTGAAGCGAAGCCAGTGAGACTTCAGGACTTACACACGCTATGAGCAAAGATTACAAAGATCTGTTGGTCGCCCTCGATATCGGCACGTCGAAAGTCGTGGCGGTGGTGGCCGAGCTGCGCCCTGAAGGCCGTTACGAAGTGATCGGTCTCGGCCAGAGTGAATCGCGGGGCCTGAAGAAGGGCGTCGTGGTGAACATCGAGGCCACCGTGCAATCCATTCAGCGCGCGCTTGAAGAAGCCGAGCTGATGGCCGACTGCAAGATCACCAACGTGTTCACGGGCATTGCCGGCAGCCACATCCGCAGCTTCAATTCGAGCGGCATGGTGGCGATCAAGGACAAGGAAGTGACGCAGGCCGATGTGGCGCGCGTCATCGAGACGGCCAAGGCGATCAACATTCCGACCGACCAGCAGGTGCTGCATATCCTCACGCAGGAATTCATCATCGACGGTCAGGAAGATGTACGCGAGCCGATCGGCATGAGCGGCATCCGTCTCGAAGTGAAGGTGCACATCGTGACCGGCGCCGTGTCGGCCGCACAGAACATCGTGAAGTGCGTGCGCCGCTGCGGTCTCGAAGTGAACGACCTGATTCTGCAACCGCTGGCATCGAGCATTTCGGTGCTGACGGAAGACGAGAAAGAACTGGGCGTGGTGCTCATCGATATCGGTGGCGGCACGACCGATATCGCGATTTTCAGCGAAGGCGCGATTCGCCATACGGCGGTCATTCCGATCGCCGGTGACCAGATCACGAGCGACATCGCGATGGCCGTGCGCACGCCGACGCCCGACGCGGAAGACATCAAGATTCAGCACGGTATCGCCAAGCAGTCGCTGGCCGATCCGGACGAAATGATCGAAGTGCCGGGCCTTGGCGAGCGCGGTCCGCGCACGCTCTCGCGTCAGGCACTGGCGGCCGTGATCGAGCCGCGCGTGGAAGAACTGTTCTCGCTGGTGCAGCAGGTCGTGCGCGAGTCGGGCTACGAAGAACTGCTGTCCTCGGGCATCGTGCTCACGGGCGGCGCCGCGATGATGCCGGGCATGGTCGAACTGGGCGAGGACATCTTCCTCAAGCCCGTGCGTATCGGCGTACCGGAGTATGCGGGCGGCTTGGCCGATGTGGTGCGCAGCCCGCGTTACGCGACCGCGATGGGCCTGCTGCTCGAAGGGCGCTCGCAACGCATGCGCGGCCGCAAGGTCGCCGTGCAATCGGGACAAGCGAACCAGGTGTGGACGCGCATGCGCGACTGGTTCTTCAGCAATTTTTAAGTCGTTTTATTGAGTTGTTTGAGGGGTGTGGATTCGGTGTTGAACCCACGAGCGGCTTACCCGAGCGGCGCGTGATCAGGCAGTGCCGGATCTGTTTTTAATTCACTGGAGGCGCTATGAACTTCGAAATGTTGGAAACGGAAACCAACGGCACCATCATCAAGGTGGTGGGTGTTGGTGGCGCTGGCGGCAATGCCGTCCAGCACATGATCAACCGCGGTGTACAAGGCGTGGAATTCATCGCCATGAACACGGACGCGCAGGCACTGGGCCGCTCGCAGGCCTCCGTCAACATCCAGCTCGGCAAGACCGGTCTGGGTGCTGGCGCGAAGCCGGAGATGGGCCGTGCCGCAGCGGACGAAGCGCGTGAGCGCGTCGCCGATGCTCTGCGTGGTGCACACATGGTGTTCATCACCGCCGGTATGGGCGGCGGTACGGGCACGGGCGCGGCACCGGTGGTCGCACAGATCGCCAAGGAGATGGGCATTCTGACGGTGGGTGTGGTCTCCAAGCCGTTCGAGTTCGAAGGTGGCAAGCGCATGCGCGTGGCCGAGACGGGTGCGCAAGAGCTGGAAGACAACGTCGACTCGCTCATCGTGGTGCTCAATGACAAGCTGTTCGAAGTCATGGGCGACGATGCCGAGATGGACAAGTGCTTCCAGTGCGCCGATGACGTGCTGCACAACGCCGTGGCCGGTATCGCCGAAATCATCAACGTCGACGGTTTGGTGAACGTCGACTTTGAAGACGTGAAGACGGTGATGGGCGAGCAGGGCAAGGCCATGATGGGCACGGCGACGGTTGCCGGTGTCGATCGTGCACGTCTGGCCGCCGAGCAAGCCGTGGCAAGCCCGCTGCTGGAAGGCGTGGACCTGTCGGGCGCGCGTGGCGTGCTGGTCAACATCACGGCCTCGCGCTCGCTGCGTCTGTCGGAAACGCGTGAAGTGATGAACACCATCAAGAGCTATGCCGCCGAAGACGCGACCGTGATTTTCGGTACCGTCTACGACGACAAGATGGGCGATGCACTGCGCGTGACCGTGGTCGCAACGGGCCTGGGCCGTGCTGTGGCGAAGAAGGCCGCTGCACCGATGACGTTGCTCAAGACCGGTACCGACAACATGCCGATCGCGACCGGCCATGTGCCGAACGTGGGTCAGGCCAGCGGTACGGATTACGGCGCGCTCGATACGCCGGCCGTGTGGCGCAGCACGCGCGAGACCGCAGCCTCGCACGTTGCCGCGTTGCAGGAGAAGGGTGTCGACACGTACGACATTCCGGCCTTCCTGCGCAAGCAAGCCGACTGACAGGGTTGCGCGCGGGCCGGGTGCCAGTGCCTGGCGCCGCCGCACCTTGGGAATCGCGAGACCTACGCAGGTCGTCGTGAGGACTCGTCGCCGCCCTATGAACCATACCTTTCGGTGTGGGGAAGGCGCGCCGCAGTACGAGTCTGAAAGGCGATACGGCAAGGTTGTTACGTGGGTTGATGTCTCGTTGTTGCGACAGCCAGAGTCGCATGAGAGGTCAACGCGTGACAGATGACGGGCGTTACGGGTAAGCGTCTGTTATCCCTGACCCGGTCTCGCGGGTCTGTCCCCCGGCCACCGCGGCATGCCTCCGTCGCGGTGGCCGGGGTGCCCTGCACCAGCGCGTCGATGTTCTAGGATGAACGTTGAAGGGCGCGAGGGGCCCCCGAGAGGTAATGGCCTTCGCTGAAATGCGAAATGGCTTGTTTCGTATGACGGGATATTCGGAATGTGTATCCGTGAGGCACAATCCAAAATGTTTAGTAACGAATCGTTGTGTTTGTGGCACAGCGATGAAGGCGCCGATCTGATATAATTCGATCTATGGTCATTAGCGTCTGATAGTTTTAATAAATAGCATGCTCAAGCAGCGCACTCTCAAATCCATCGCCAAGACAGTCGGCATCGGCTTGCACTCCGGTCGCAAGGTCGAGTTGTCGTTGCGTCCGGCGCCGCCGAACACCGGCATCGTCTTTTGTCGCACCGATCTGAATCCCCCCGTGGAGATTCCGGCGTCGGCGATGGCGATCGGCGACACGCGTCTCGCGTCGGTGTTGCAGAAGGATGGTGCGCGTGTTTCCACCGTGGAACACTTGATGTCGGCATGCGCAGGGCTGGGCATCGACAATCTGTACGTCGATGTGACCGCCGAAGAAATTCCGATCATGGACGGCAGCGCTGCAACGTTCGTCTTCCTGATCCAGTCGGCCGGCATCGAAGAGCAGCCCGCCGCCAAGAAATTCATCCGTGTGACCAAGCCGGTCGAGATTCGCGAAGGCGACAAGTTCGCCCGCCTCGATCCGTTCGAGGGCTTCAAGCTCAAGTTCACGATCGATTTCCGTCACCCGGCGGTGGACCGCACCGGTCAGGCGCTCGAAGTCGATTTCGCCGAAACGTCCTACGCGAAGGAAATCGCCCGTGCCCGCACGTTTGGTTTCGCGCATGAAGTCGAAATGCTGCGTGAGCTGGGTCTGGCCCGTGGCGGCAGCATGGACAACGCGATCGTGCTTGACGAGTACCGCATCCTGAACAACGACGGCCTGCGCTACGACGACGAGTTCGTGAAGCACAAGATGCTCGACGCGATCGGCGATCTGTATGTGATCGGTCACCCGCTGCTGGCGTCGTACACGGCGTACAAGTCGGGCCACGGTCTGAACAACCAACTACTGCGCGAGCTTCTCGCGCAGGAAGCGTTCGAAGTGGTGACGTTCGAGCGTGCCGAAGACGCACCGCGCGGCTTCCAGTTCGAACCGCAAACGCAATTCGCATAATTTACGCACACGTTACGTGCCGCACCGCTAGCCGGTGTGAATGTAACAAAACGAAAGCGCCGGTTTTCCGGCGCTTTTTTATTTGACGCGCAACAAGTTTCGGTCGCGTCTGATGACCGCAAAGCTCACGGCTTGCGGGTGCCACCGTAAGAGTGCCGTGCCACCAGCCGCGCCAGCGCATCGCGCAGCGGCGACGGCTCCAGCGAATCGCGCAGATCACGCAGACTCACGAGACCTTGCCGCGGCAGGCGGGCTTCCTTGGGCGGTTTGGGTGGCTCCGGCGCGGTGATGCTCACGCGGATTTTAATCGTGCGAATCAGCCAGCCGCGCTTGGCGAGGCCTTCGATCAACGAGGGGGTCTGCTGACGCAGGCGCGCGGCCAGTGCGTTGTTGGCAACGAGAAAGACGAGGGCCCCATCGCGCGGCGGCGAGAGTCGCACACTCGCGGTGAGCGGCGCCGGCAGCAACGCGTGCACATCGCGCTCCAGCCGGCCGAGTTGTTCGGCGGCGGCCAGCAACGACCCCGCACCGTCAGATGCGGATAACAGGGCGTTCAGCGGGCGGGCAACACGAGGTGCTTTGCGTCGTTTCATATGGTGAGACAGAGAATGCCTCATATTCTACCCCGCGATCGGGCGTGGACCCGGCGAGAAGCGAGAAACCAAGGCTGTGCGCGATGCCATGGCGCCCGGGCGTATCACCGCAGCATGCTAGAATCCTTTTTTTAGAACAGGTATCGAACCGGCACGTGGCAAGCCTGCCAAATGCTGGTGACCCGCAGTGCGCAGGCGCGTCGGGCGGTCCGGATGTCACGGGGGGATTTTCGTGGCGCTCGGACCTTGTTCCTTTGACCGTCCGCACGCTTGCGAACGACATTTGCCGCCCTAACCAGTGATCCGATGATTCCCGGTCTTCTCAAAAAAGTATTTGGCAGCCGCAACCAGCGGCTCATCAAGCAGTACCAGAAAACCGTTGCGGCGATCAACGCGCTCGAGCCGCAGATCGCACAGCTGAGCGACGAGCAACTGCGTGGCAAGACTGAGGAATTCAAGCAACGTATCGCCCAAGGGGCGAGCGTCGACTCGCTGCTCGTCGAAGCTTTCGCCGTCTGCCGTGAAGCAGGCAAGCGCGTGCTGAAGATGCGTCACTTCGATGTGCAGCTGATCGGCGGTATGGTGCTGCACTTCGGCAAGATCGGCGAAATGCGCACGGGTGAGGGCAAGACGCTCGTTGCCACGCTGCCGGCCTATCTGAATGCACTCTCGGGTAAGGGCGTGCACGTTGTGACGGTCAACGATTATCTGGCCCAGCGCGACGCCGAGTGGATGGCCCGCCTGTACAACTTCCTCGGTCTGTCGGTGGGTATCAACCTGTCGCAGATGCCGCACGATCAGAAGCAGGCCGCTTACGCTGCCGACATCACGTACGGCACGAACAACGAGTTCGGCTTCGACTACCTGCGCGACAACATGGTCTACGAGACCGAGCAGCGCGTGCAGCGAGCTCTGAACTACGCCATCGTCGACGAAGTGGACTCGATCCTGATCGACGAAGCCCGTACGCCGCTCATCATCTCGGGTCAGGCCGAAGATCACACCGAGTTGTACGTCAAGATGGATCGCCTGCCGGCGATGCTCGAACGTCAGATCGGTGAAGAGAAGGCCGACGGCACGGGCGTTGAAGTGCCGGGCGACTACACGCTCGACGAGAAGGCACGTCAGGTGTTCCTGACCGAGCGCGGTCACGAGAAGGCCGAGCAACTGCTCGCCGAGTGGGGCATGATCGCCGAGGGCGACAGCCTCTACGCACCGCAGAACATCACGCTGATGCACCACGTGTATGCCGCCCTGCGCGGTCACACGCTGTTCCACAAGGACCAGCACTACGTGGTGCAGAACGACGAGATCGTCATCGTCGACGAATTCACGGGCCGTCTGATGTCGGGCCGTCGCTGGTCCGAAGGTCTGCATCAGGCCGTGGAAGCGAAGGAACACGTCACGATCCAGCACGAGAACCAGACGCTCGCCTCGATCACGTTCCAGAACTACTTCCGCATGTACGCCAAGCTCTCGGGCATGACGGGTACGGCGGATACCGAAGCGTTCGAATTCAACGAAATCTACCGTCTCGAGACGGTGGTGATCCCGACCAACCGTCCGCCCAAGCGGATCGACCGTCAGGATCAGATCTACAAGACCTCGAAAGAGAAGTACGACGCGGTCATCAAGGACATCCGCGATTGCGTCGAGCGTGGCCAGCCGGTGCTGGTGGGCACGACCTCGATCGAAACCTCGGAATACCTCTCGCAACTGCTCACGCGTGAAAAGCTGCCGCATCAGGTGCTCAACGCCAAGCAGCACCAGCGTGAAGCCGAGATCGTGGCGCAGGCGGGCCGTCCGGGCGTGATCACCATCGCGACCAACATGGCCGGTCGTGGTACCGACATCGTGCTGGGTGGCAACGTCGAGAAGCAATCGGCGTTCATCGAAGCCGACGAGAGCGTGTCGGAAGCCGACAAGCAAAGCCGCATCAAGCAATTGCAGGACGAGTGGCAAGGGCTGCACGAGCAAGTGAAGACCGCTGGCGGTCTCCACATCATCGGCACCGAGCGTCACGAGTCGCGCCGTATCGACAACCAGTTGCGCGGCCGTTCGGGCCGTCAGGGCGACCCGGGTTCGTCGCGTTTCTATCTGTCGCTGGAAGATCCGCTGCTGCGCATTTTTGCGGGCGACCGCGTGCGCGCGATCATGGATCGCCTGAAGATGCCCGAAGGCGAAGCCATCGAAGCCGGCATCGTCTCGCGCTCGATCGAATCGGCACAGCGCAAGGTCGAAGCGCGTAACTTCGACGTGCGTAAGCAACTGCTCGAGTACGACGACGTGGCCAACGATCAGCGCAAGGTGATCTACCAGCAACGTAACGAACTGCTCGAAACGCAAGACGTCTCCGAGACCATCGCCGGCATGCGCCAGAGCGTGTTCGAAGACATCGTGCGTGCCTACGTGCCGGCCGGTACGGTGGAAGAGCAGTGGGACCTGAAGGGTCTCGAGACGACGCTGCGCGAAGAGTGGCAGCTCGACCTGCCGCTGCAATCGCGTATCGAAGGCGCCGACGAGATCGACGACGAGGACATCCTCAAGGAAGTGCTCGAAGCCGCCGAGGCCGCCTACAACGCCAAGATCGATCAAGTGGGCCGCGAGTCGTTCTCGGGCTTCGAGCGTTCGGTCATGCTGCAAAGCGTGGACTCGAACTGGCGCGAACACCTCGCCGCGCTCGACCACCTGCGTCAGGGTATCCATCTGCGCGGTTACGCACAGAAGAACCCGAAGCAGGAATACAAGCGCGAAGCGTTCGAACTGTTCTCCCAGTTGCTGGAAACCATCAAGCTGGAAGTCACGCGCGTGATCATGAACGTGCGGATTCAGTCGCAGGAAGAGCTGGAGCAGGCGACCGAATCGCTCGAAGACAACGCGGGTGGGCTGGTCAACATCGAGTTCAAGCATGACGAACTCGAGACCGTGGGCGGTGAAGGCGAAGTCGACGAGGACGCCGGGCGTCCGGTGGTCGCGGCGATCGCCTCGGCTGCTGCTGCGGTGGCCGGTGGCGACGATCTGCTGCCGAAGGTCGGCCGCAACGATCCGTGCCCGTGCGGCAGCGGCAAGAAATTCAAGCACTGCCACGGCAAACTGTCTTAAGATGTGAACCGAGCGACGCGGCGCCGACCAAAAATCGGCGCCGAGTCGTTTGTGGCGCCGGTACTTGCAGTCTCCGGCCGCACCGATCAACCGCCGCCCGGGCGGACTGTCGTGCCGACGTCGCCAGGGCGGGAGATGCAACCCTTACCTCTCGCGGGCGAACCCTCATGGCCGTCAATTTCCCCTCGATCGAAGCCTCCCAATTGCGCGCCGTGCCCGGCGTCGAACTGGGTTGGGCCGAAGCCAATATCCGTAAGCCGAACCGCAAGGACGTGCTGGTCATGCGACTGGCCGCCGGCAGCACCGTGTCGGGCGTGTTCACCACGAACCGCTTCTGCGCGGCGCCGGTCACCGTCTGCAAGGAGCATCTGGCCGCACACGCGGGCATTCGCGCGCTGGTGGTGAACACCGGCAACGCCAACGCTGGCACCGGTGAGCCGGGCATGGCCGCGACGCGCGCCACGTGCGATGCGCTGGCCAAGCTGCTGTCGGTTGCGCCGAACCAGATTCTGCCGTTCTCCACGGGCGTGATTCTCGAGCCGCTGCCGGTCGATCGTCTGGTCGCAGGGCTGCCGCAAGCCATTGGCAATCTCGCACCGGCGCACTGGTACGAAGCCGCTCAATCGATCATGACCACCGACACGCTGCCGAAGGCCGCCTCGCGTGAAGTCGTGATCGACGGCCAGACCATCGTCATGACGGGCATCAGCAAGGGCGCCGGCATGATCAAGCCGAACATGGCGACCATGCTCGGTTTCGTCGGCACTAACGCCCGCGTGGCACAGCCGGTGCTCGACGCGCTGGTGAAGTACGTGGCCGACCGCTCGTTCAACGCGATCACCATCGATGGCGATACCTCGACGAACGACTCGTTCATCGTGGCCGCCACGGGCCAGACCGAATTGCCGGAAATCAGCAGCACCGACACGCCCGCTTTTGCTGCCCTGCGCGACGCACTGCTGTCGATCTCGCAGGAACTGGCGCAACTGATCGTGCGCGACGGTGAAGGCGCCACCAAGTTCATCACCGTGACCGTCGAAGGCGGCCGCGACGTGGCCGAGTGCCGTCAGATCGCTTATGCCATCGGCCACTCGCCGCTGGTGAAGACGGCGTTCTTCGCGTCGGACCCCAATCTGGGCCGGATTTTGGCCGCCATCGGCTATGCCGGCGTGAACGATCTGGACGTCAGCAAGATCGACCTGTATCTGGACGACGTGCTGGTCGCCCGCGCTGGCGGCCGTAACGCCGACTATCGCGAGGAAGACGGTCAGCGCGTGATGAAGCAAAGCGAGATCACGGTGCGCGTGGTGCTGGGTCGCGGTGACGCGGCAGCAACGCTGTGGACCTGCGATCTGTCGCACGACTATGTGAGCATCAACGCGGACTACCGCTCCTGAGCCCCGACGCGACAGCCCTTGTCTTCCACCGGAGACGAGGGCTGTCGGCGACATCGATGCGTGCCCGACCGGCACGGGCGATGCGCCGTTCGAGGTGCCGGTAACAATGCGCCGGCAGGCAGGTCGCCGATGGCACGAGCGTCGGGGCCGATAGCGAAGGGAAACGACAACACCGAACGACGAGACATCGACTGGCGTTTTCTCGCCAGCGCAAGGATTCGAAGCATGGACAAGCTGGAGCAGTTCCTCACGCGCGCCGAAGGCGTGCTGGCCCGACTGGAGGCGATGTTGCCGCCGGCCACGCCCGAGATCGACTGGAATGCGGCAGTGGCGTTTCGCTGGCGCAAGAAGCAGGGACGCGGGTTCCTGCAACCGGTCGCGCACGTCTCGGAAATCACGCTGGGCGATTTGCAGAACATCGAGCGCCAGAAGGGCTTGATCGAACAGAACACGCGCCAGTTCGTGCGCGGTGAGCCGGCCAACAACGTGCTGCTCACGGGCGCACGCGGCACCGGCAAATCGTCGCTGATCAAGGCCTGCCTGAATCAGTATGCGAGCGAGGGCCTGCGTCTGATCGAAGTCGACAAGGACGATCTGGTCGATCTGGGCGACATCGTCGACCTGATTTCGGCGCGTCCGGAGCGCTTCGTGGTGTTTTGCGACGACCTGTCGTTCGAGGACGGCGAGTCGGGCTACAAGGCGCTGAAGGTTGCGCTCGACGGCTCCATCGCCGCGCAATCGGACAATGTGCTCATCTACGCGACGTCGAACCGCCGCCATCTGTTGCCCGAGTACATGAAGGACAACGAGACCTATCGCCACACCGACGACGGTGAGATTCATCCGGGCGAAGTGATCGAAGAGAAGATCTCGCTGTCCGAGCGTTTCGGCCTGTGGGTAAGCTTCTATCCGTTCAAGCAGGACGACTATCTGAGCATCGTCGGCCACTGGCTGCAACACTTCGGTGTGCCGGCCGACCAGCTTGAGAAAGCGCGCCATGAGGCGCTGATCTGGGCGTTGGAGCGCGGTTCGCGCTCGGGGCGTGTGGCGTTCCAGTTTGCGCGCGATTGGGCGGGCAAGCTCAGCGGCGCGGCGGCGTCCTGACGCCTTTTCAAGTCCGACAACAGACCCGCAAAAAAGCCGGGGCGTGCGCAGCGATGGCGCGCCCGGCCAAGAGAACCGCAGACTTATGACTGAATCGAAGCGATACGCGCCCGATGGGCGTGCCATTACGGAAGTGGCGGTCGGCGTGATGGTGCGCCCCGACGGCACGGTGCTGCTGGGCCAACGCCCGGCAGGCAAACCGTACGCCGGCTACTGGGAGTTCCCGGGCGGCAAGCTCGAAGCAGGCGAGTCGGTGGCGGCGGCGCTGGCGCGCGAATTGCACGAAGAGTTGGGCGTGACGGTCGTACGGTGCGCGCCGTGGCGCGTGCTGGAGCACGACTACCCGCATGCGTATGTCCGTCTGCACTTCTGCAAGGTCACGGCATGGGACGGCGAGCCGCATGGCAAGGAAGGGCAGGCATTGGCGTGGGAGCGGCCGCCGGTGGGCGTAGCGCCCTTGCTGCCGGCCGCAGAACCGCCGCTCGCGTGGCTTGCTGAGGAAATGGCCGGCAAGTGACGCGGTAACAGACGTGCGGCAACGCAAGGTCTGGAAAGCAAGAAAGGCACCCTCGGGTGCCTTTCTTGTTCTAGCGGCTAACGTCAGCGACCAACGTCAGCGACTGATTTAGCGCCCCGTTTCAGCGCTCCGTCGGATCGAGCGGTGAGTCTTGCGAGGGATCGTCAGCGGCTTCTGCGGGAATGGTGTACTTCTCTGCGGCCCATGCGCCGATGTCGATCTGCTTGCAGCGCTCCGAGCAGAACGGACGAAACTTGGCTTCAGGGCCCCAAACGACTTTCTTGCCGCAGGTCGGACAATTGACGACGGTTGTCATGGTCTTACAGATTGCAGAGTGTCAGCAGGAAAGGTACGTCGCTGTCGACCGGACGGGGCTTCAGATCGCCGTCCTGCGTGGTGAAACGCACCCAAAGCATGTACTTGTTGGCGCTGGCTTCCGGGATCACGCGCAGATCGGCGGCCACGCGCACCTGCATGAGCTGGTAGACGCGGCCCGTGAGCATCTGCTGATAGCTGCCTTGCTGCGCCATCGCCTTGCTGGCATGACCGGATTCGCGCGCCAGCCCGAGCACGATGCCGATGGCATCACGCAGCGGCATCAGCGGGCCAATCCATTTGTCGATGTCCTGGCGGCGCTGTTCGGTATCGTTATGCCGCCACGCGTAATACGACGGCAGATCGAAACGGCACGTGCCCCCCGGGATCACCGAGCGGCTGCGAATGCTCGACAGCCATTCGTTGTCGTTCAGGTGCTGGCCGGGTTTGCCGGGAATCTGATTGAGATTGGCAATCGCGCGCTCGACTTCGTCGATGAACTGTTCGAGGGCATCCGACGCGATGTCAGGATTGCCGCGATAGGTCTGAAGCGTCAGCCGCTGCCGATCCAGTTCTTTGACCAGATCGTTCTTCAGGTCGGAGCGCCCCGCGATGTCCGCGATTTCGAACATGGTGATCAGCGCCGCGTGATGATCGAGCGGCTGATCCTGTCCGACGAAAAAGGCAAAGCGCCCGAACAGCTCTTCTAGCCGAAGCAGCGTGCGAATGCGTTCGTTGAGCGGATATTCGTACAGGATCAAGCGCGTTGGCCCAAAAGTTGGCGCTTTTCAGCGTAATGGCGACATTCTAATGCGGGAATCCAAAGAGAAGCAACGCGCGTCGGCGTTCCATGGCGTGCAATTGCGGTGCGTGTGCTCAGTGCGTACGCTCAGCAAGCGTTGCATAGCGATGCTCCTGTGACTGTCGAATGACTCAGTGTGCACCGGATTGCGCCGCAAGTTTGAGATATTCCGCGTGCAGCCGATCCACGTGCGAGGTGAGGGCAGCGTGCTGCGTGTCGTTGTCGACAACATCGTCGGCGAGTGCGAGCCGCTGCGCTCGCGTGGCCTGCCGCGCCATGATTGCGAGCACCTGATCGCGCGAAAAACGGTTGCGCGCCATCACGCGGGCAATCTGCGTTTCTTCCGGACAGTCGACAACGAGTATGCGTTGCACTCGTTCGCGCCACGTACCGGACTCAACCAGCAGCGGCACGACGAAAATCAGATAGGGCCCCTCGGCTTGCGCCGCCGCGCGCTCGCATTCGGTGCGGATCAGCGGATGGGTAATGGCCTCCAAACGCGCTTTTGCCGCGTCGTCGGCAAACACGAGCTCGCGCATGCGAGCCCGGTCGAGCGAGCCGTCGGGGGCGACGAAGTCATCGCCGAACGTGCGGCGGATGGCTGGCATGGCAGCACCGCCGGGTGCCGTAATGCCGTGGGCGATCGCGTCGGTGTCGATGATCGCGATGCCGTGCGTGGCGAACAGGTTGGCGACGGTGGTCTTGCCACTGCCGATGCCGCCGGTCAGGCCGATGGCGTAAGTCATAGGGGGCCTCCGATCCACATCATCAATTCGTTGCCACCGAACAGCGTGGCAATACCCGCCGCCGCGAGAAACGCGCCGAACGGAAACATCTGATCGTGCCGCAGCCGGCCCGCGAGCCAGGCACTGCCGGCCACCACGATGGCAAGCAAACACGCGAGCGTCATGATTTGCAGCAGCGCGGCCCATCCGAGCCACGCGCCGAGGGCGGCGTAGAGTTTGAAATCGCCAAAGCCCATGCCCTCGCGACGGCGCAGCAGCCAATAGACCCAGTACAGCAACCAGAGACTCAGATAGCCTGCCGCCGCTCCGATCACCGCCGCAGGCAGCGCCGCGAACCAGTGGCCCAGATTGCAGAGCAGGCCCGCCCACAGCAACGGCAACGTCAGGATGTCGGGCAGCAGTTGCGTGTCGAAATCAATATAGGCGAGCGTGATTAGGGTCCACACGAGACCGAGAGCACCAACGCTCTGCCAAGTCGGGCCGAAGCGCCATGCCACGGCTACACTCAGTAGCGCCGTGAGCAGCGACAACTGCCAGCGGCGCGTCGGGGCGGCATCGGGGAATGGCACTGCCTGAAAGCGTTCTGCGGATAGGGCAGTGATCGATGCCAGAGGAACGTCCGCAGGGTCATGGTCGGTGGATACGACGGACGCCCGTGCAGTGACTGAGGTGACTGACGTGACCGAGGTGGCCGCGTTGGCGGATTCCGCCAGCCATGCGCGCTCGACGGCGACCGGCACGCGGCGTATGGCGATATCGAGCAATAGGCCCGCGACGATGCCGACCGCAGCAAAGAGTGCAAAGCGCCAGTGCGGCGCCAGTTCGGCGAGAAAGTCGATGAGCAGAGGCTCTGCGTAGCCGTTCATGCGACACCGTATCCGAGTTGGAACATCGGTAGATACATGGCGAGCACCATGCCCCCGATCAGCAGTCCGAGCAACGTAATCATCATGGGTTCTAGCGTCGCGCAGGCGCTCACCAGCGTATGTGCGGCTTCGTCGTCCAGCAGATCGGCCGCCTGGTTGAGCATGCGCCCGAGTGTACCCGATTCCTCCCCCACCACGGCGAGTTGCGCGATGACCAGCGGCCAGTGCGTATCGGCCTCGAGCGCCGTTGCCAGCCGTGCGCCGCGGGCAACCGACACGTGCACGACATGCGCCGACTGCCGGATGACGAGGTTGCCGCAGGCATTGGCTGCGGCGTCCATCGCGTCGCCCAGCGGAATGCCTGCGTCGAGCAGCGTGCCCAGCGTGCGCGCCCAGCGCGCGGTGCTCGTCATGCGCATGATCTGACCGATACCGGGCAGTTGCAAGATCAGGCGATCTCGCCATCGTTGCACGCGTGCACTGCGCCGGAGTGTCACGCTGACGGCAACCCCCACGGCACTGGCAACGGCAAGCAGCCACGGCCCGTCGTCGATCGCTGCGCGGGACACGTCGATGAGCCAGCGGGTGAGCGGGGGCAGCGGTACGCCACCGCCGGCGGCGTTGGCGAAGAGCCGTTCGAACTCGGGGATGACCCAGCGGAGCAGTGCGATCACGATCGCAATGGCCACGCCCAGCACGGTCAGCGGATAGGAGAGCGCCCGCTGGAGTTTTTCCCGTAGCGCCCGTGTGTGGTCGCGCTGCGCACTGAGCCGCGCGAGCGTCGGCGCCAGTTGTGCGCCCAGCTCGCCGGCGGCGACTAACTGACAATCGATGGCGTTGAAGTGATGCGTTGCCCGCGCCATCGCCTGTGCCAGCGGAAAACCTTGCCTGACGTCGTGCCCGATTTCGCGCGCGAGACGTTTGAGGCCACGGGCATGTGCGCCGCGCGCGAGGATATCGAGTGCGGCGCTCAATGGCACACCGGCGGCCAGCAGCGTGGCGAGGCGCCGCATGAGGTTGGCGGCATCTAGGGCATTCACGCGAATGGCGGGCGTGTGGCGGCGCCCAGCGCTCAGATGCGTCACGCTCATATGCTGCCGGCGCAGTTCGAGGCGCGCAATCGCTTCGCCATGCGCGATCAACTCACCCTGCCGGGCACGGCCATCGGCGTCGCGGCCCTGCCAGTGCCAGCGACGGGGTGGGGCGCCCGGCGTGTGTCGGGGCGCCCGGTCAGGCAGGTGTTGTTGCATCGACATCCTCCTGACAGATCGTGCCCGCAGCGGCGTGCCACAAACCGGCTTCGCGCAACGTCATGACGCCTTCGCTCGCCGCCTGCGCCGCCAGTTCGTGAGGGCTGCGCGATTGCGCGATGTTGACCGCTTGCGTCGCGCTGATCGGCATCACCTGAAACACACCAATGCGCCCCGCAAACCCAGTGCCGTGACAGCGCATGCAGGTGTGGCGGCGCTGCGCTTCGTCGCGGTCCCCTCCGCGCGCTCCATGCCCGGCAATCTCGGACGGGGCCGACGGCGTCTCCTTCGATGCGTCGGCACTCCCGGCCACTTCACACCCCGCCGGACAACGGCGCCTGACGAGACGTTGCGCGCTGACCAGCAGAAGTGCCGATGAAAGATTGAACGGGGCGACGCCGAGATCCAATAATCGGGCGACCGTGCTCGACGCATCGTTGGCGTGCACCGTGGCGAAGACCAGATGTCCCGTTTGTGCGGCTTGCACGGCAATCGAGGCGGTTTGTGCGTCGCGGATTTCCCCGATGACAAGCACGTCGGGATCTTGGCGAAGGAAGGCGCGCAAGGCGGTCGAGAAGTCGAGCCCGGCCCGCTCGTTGAGATTGACCTGCGTGACGCCCGGCAGCCGGATTTCGACCGGGTCTTCGATCGTCACGATATTGCGTGTGGTGTCGTTGAGCCGCCGCAGGCAACTGTAGAGCGACACCGTCTTGCCGCTCCCTGTCGGCCCCGTGAGCAGAATCATGCCGTGCGGGCGCGCGATGGCGCGCGCGAGCGCCTGATATTGCACGGGCGTGTAACCGAGCGATTCGAGCGAGAGGGGGACCTTGGCGCCATCGAGCAGCCGCACCACCAGCTTCTCGCCGTAGAGCGTGGGCAACGTGCTGACGCGGCATTCAACAGGGTCGCCCGCTTCGCGCCACAACATGCGGCCATCCTGCGGCAACCGCTTTTCCGAGATATCCAGATGGGCGAGCACTTTCAATCGGGCAACCAGCATGTCGCGCCACGCCACGGGGACTTCGGCGTGCTCGTGCAGTGCGCCATCCACGCGTAAGCGAATGCGGAACCGTCGTGCCATCGGCTCGAAGTGAATGTCGGAGGCGCCGGCGCGCACGGCTTCGCCGAGCATCTGTTCGAGATACTGGAGCGGCGAGGTCGCTTCGCGTGCGGAGGATGAAAACGACGCGGCAATCGGTGCGTCGACGCCGCGGGATTCAGCGGGTGTCGGACGAGAGGGCGTCGAGACGGTTTGCGATGACATGACAGGGTATGACGAGAGCGGCGTGAAGCTTCAGTCTCGTCAAAACCCTGAGGGATCTCAATCGGAATTGCCCGAAAAATGGGGCGGTGTAACGCGCAGTGAACGAGGGGATTTCAACCCGGTAATTTCAACCGGCTAATTTCAACCCGCTAAATCGGCGCAATCTTCTTCGCCGGCACCGCCGCCGTCAGTTGGCAGACGAGTGCACCGCCGGCTTGAACAATCGCACGGTCTTGATCGCCTGATTGTCGATCTGCACGATCTCCATACGCACGCCGCTGATCTCCAGACTCACCGACGCTTCCGGAATCTCACGCAGCACTTCGAGGATCAAGCCGTTGAGTGTCTTCGGCCCATCGGTCGGCAGATGCAGGCTCAGCCGGCGATTCAGGTCGCGCAACCCGACGCCGCCACTGACCAGACAATCGGCGTCTTTGCTCCAGCCCGAGCGGCTGCCGCCCGAGCCGTGCGTACTCGTGGTGAACTCGCCGATCAGTTCCTCGATGATGTCTTCCGTCGTCACGAGCCCTTCGACTTCGCCGTATTCGTTGACGACGAGTCCTACGCGGCGATGGTTTTCCTGAAAGTACTGCAACTGGCGCAGTGCAGGCGTATCGCTCGGAATGAAATACGGCTCGACGAGCAGCGCGCGCAGGGTGTCGACCGTGATGTCGTCGGGATGGCGCAGCGCGGAGAGTGTGCGGCGCACGGGCAGGATGCCGACGATGCGGTCGATATCGCCGTCGTACACCGGCAACTTGTTGTGATAGCAGGTCTCGAGCTGCGAGAGGATCGTCTCGAGCGGTGCCGAAATATCGAGCGCTTCGATACGCGCGCGCGGCACCATGACATCGTCCACCGCGATGTTCTCCAGATCGAGCAGGTTGAGCAGCACACTGCGCGGTTTGGTCGGCATGTAGTTGCCGGCTTCGAGCACGATGGTGCGCAGTTCTTCAGTGGTGAGCCGTGTTTCGCTGGCGTCGCGGCGCGTGTTGATGCCGAGCACCCGCAGAATGCCGCGCACGAAGCCGTTGAGCACCCAGACAAGCGGCGTTGCGAGCGTGACGATCGGTTTGAGCAGCGCGCTGGTGGGCAGCGCAATGCGTTCGGGATAGGTCGCGCCGACGATTTTCGGACCAATCTCAGCGAACACGATGATGAGCAACGCAATCAGCGCCGTGGCAATCGTGAGGGTGACCGCGTCGTTGCCGAAGTAGCGCACCGCAATGGACGTGGTGAGTACGGGGACAACGGTATTGATGACGTTATTGCCGACGAGAATCGTCGACAGCAGATCCTCCGTGCGGGAGAGCAGACCCTGTGTGTCCTTCGCGCCTCGCACATTGAGGCGCACGAGATGTTTCAGGCGATGGCGGTTGAGCGCCATCATGCTCGTCTCTGAGATGGAGAAGAAGCCCGAACAGACGATCAGCAGGGCGACGGCGCAAATTTGCGCCCATAAGGGCAAGGCTTCCAAGCGTATTTGTGCACCAGTGGCGCGGGGGGTGGCAATGAGTTGCCACTATAGCAGAGGGGGCTGGCCGTTCCGCCAGCGTGACGCGGGTGAGGGGAAAGTTTGCGAATGCGATGGAGTGCATGGCATTTGCGCAGGGAAAAAGGGGGGAGAAAGGGCAGCGTAGAAATAAAAAAACCGCCGGACGAATCCGGCGGTTTTTTTGCTTTGCATGAGAGCAAAGTGAATCTTGGTCGGGGTGAGAGGATTCGAACCTCCGGCCTCTACGTCCCGAACGTAGCGCTCTACCAGGCTAAGCTACACCCCGCTTTCGATTTTGTCGCTCCGCTTGTTAAGTGCGTCGCGCTATCGAGTAAGAACACAATTCTAGCAGGCTATTTTTGTATTGTGAAGAGGGGAGTGTAGAAATAATTTGTGCGGCCGCATCGGCTTCTTCTTGTGCACGTGCCAACGTGTAGTCGAGCGCCCCCGTACGCGTAATCGCGGCGAGGATCGGTTCGAACTTGTCGGTGCCGCCATTTTCGATGGCTTCCCGCACGAGCGCGCGTTCGGCGTCGGTGCCATGTTGCAGTACATGAATCAGCGGCAGCGTCGGCTTGCCCTCGCGCAGATCGTCGCCGGCGTTCTTGCCCATCGCATCGGTGTCGCCCGCGTAATCGAGCCAATCATCCATCAATTGGAACGCCGTGCCGAGGCGGCCGCCATATTCCAGTACCGCCGCTTCGGTCTGCGCATCGGCATTGGCCAGCACAGCCGCGAGTTGCGTGGCCGCTTCGAACAGCGTGGCCGTCTTGTACTTAATGACCTGGAGGTAGCGCGCTTCGTCGACGTCCGGGTCGTGCATGTTCAGCAACTGAAGGACTTCGCCTTCCGCAATGACGTTCGTGGCGCGCGCGAGGATTTGCATCACACGCATGTTGTCCACGCTCACCATCATTTCGAACGAGCGGGAGTACAAGAAGTCGCCGACGAGCACGGACGCCGCATTGCCGAACAGGGCATTGGCCGTCTGGCGGCCGCGGCGAAGGTCGGATTCGTCGACCACGTCGTCGTGCAGCAGCGTCGAGGTGTGGATGAACTCGATGACGGCGGCCAGTTCGAAACGCGCCGGCGAGGTGACGCCCAGCGCGTTCGCGACGAGCAGCAGCAAGGCCGGGCGCAGCCGTTTGCCGCCCGAATTGATGATGTACTCCGAGATCTGATTGATCAGGACCACCTCGGAGGCCAGCCGGTGGCGGATAAGCTGGTCGACGGCACGCATGTCGTCGGCGATGGCGGCCAGTACGTTCTGGGGAGAAGTCGAAGCAGTCAAGACAAGGCTCGGGTGAGGAAAAATTCGCCCCAAATTATATAGTGCGCAGGGCCACTTTCGGGCACCAGCCCCGCGGAATGACTGGCTTCACGGAAGTCTTTGACTCAAAAGGATAAAGTCTGTATAATCCCCGGTTTTCGTGCGCGCATTCTTCGCGACAAGTCCGAAAATACTTCGGTATGACGGGCTGCGGGGGCGGCGTTGGCCGGTAAGCAGCGTCCAAAGCGTCCTTTTTAGGGACCGGGACCCTCGGCCTGCACGGGAAGAAAATATCTCTTGTTTATGAGTGAGGTTCAACAATGTACGCGGTCATAAAAACCGGCGGCAAGCAATATAAGGTTGCTGCTGGCGAAAAACTTAAAGTAGAACAGATACCGGCTGACATTGGCGCTGAAATCACCATCGACCAGATTCTCGCCGTCGGCGAGGGTGAATCGATTAAGTTCGGTGCACCGCTGGTTAGTGGGGCTTCCGTCAAGGCTACCGTTATCGCCCAGGGTCGTCACCCCAAGGTGAAGATTTTCAAGATGCGCCGTCGCAAGCACTACCAAAAGCGTCAAGGCCATCGCCAAAACTACACCGAGCTGCGTATCGACAGCATCAACGGCTAATCGATAGAGCTAGGTAAGGAGTTAAGTCATGGCACACAAAAAAGCAGGCGGATCGTCCCGTAACGGCCGCGATTCCGAGTCGAAGCGCCTCGGCGTGAAGGTGTACGGCGGTCAGGCAATCCTGGCTGGCGGCATCATCGTTCGCCAACGCGGTACTCGTATGCATGCCGGCGAAAACGTCGGTATTGGTAAGGACCACACGCTGTTTGCACTGGCCGATGGCCACGTGCAATTCGCCATCAAGGGCGCAGCGAAGAAGCAAGTGGTTAGCGTGGTGCCGGCAGCGTAAGCTAAGCCTTTTGCCACCAAAAGGCTCCGCTCTCATGCGGAGCCTTTTTTGTTTGTCCCGTCGCCACATTCGCGAAATGTCGCGAGGCTCACGGGGCGTTGTACAGAATTCAGTATCGTCTGCGGACGGTCGACAAAGCGGAACGGAACCATGAAATTCATTGACGCAGCGCGTATCGAGGTGATCGCCGGGGACGGCGGCAATGGCTCGGCATCGATGCGCCGTGAGAAGTTCGTGCCGTTCGGCGGACCCGACGGCGGCGACGGCGGTCGTGGCGGCAGCGTGTATGCCGTGGCAGATCGCAATATCAATACCCTGATCGATTACCGTTACTCGAAGAAGCATCTGGCGCGCAACGGTGAGACCGGCCGCGGCTCGGATTGCTACGGCAAGGGCGGCGACGACATCCATCTGCGTATGCCGGTGGGCACCATCATCAGCGACATGGACACCGGTGAAGTCATCGCCGACTTGACCGAACACGGTCAGGAAGTGGTGCTCGCGCAAGGCGGTGCCGGCGGTCTGGGTAACCTCCATTTCAAGTCGAGCACGAACCGTGCGCCCCGTCAGAAGACCGACGGCAAGCCCGGCGAGCGCCGCATGCTCCAGCTTGAGCTCAAAGTGCTCGCGGACGTCGGCCTGCTCGGCATGCCCAATGCGGGCAAATCGACCTTCATCGCGTCGGTGTCGAACGCGCGTCCGAAGATCGCCGACTATCCGTTCACCACGCTCCACCCGAACCTCGGTGTCGTGCGCACCGCGCCGGGCAAGAGCTTCGTGATCGCCGATATTCCCGGCCTGATCGAAGGCGCCGCCGAAGGTGCCGGTCTGGGCCACCAGTTCCTGCGTCACTTGCAGCGTACGGGCCTGTTGCTGCATATCGTGGACATCGCACCGTTCGACGAAGGCGTCGATCCGGTGGCGGACGCGAAGGCCATCGTGCTCGAATTGCAGAAGTACGATCAGATGCTGTTCGAGAAGCCCCGTTGGCTGGTGCTCAACAAGGTCGACATGATCCCGGAAGACGAGCGCGCCGAGCGCGTGGCCGACTTCCTCAAGCGTTACGACTGGGACGGTCCGACCTTCCAGATTTCGGCGCTGACCGGCGAAGGCTGCGAACACCTGTGCCTTTCGGTGCAGGAGTATCTGTACCAGCAACGCGGTGCTGTCGAAGAAGCGCTGGAAGATGCCGCGCTCGATCCGCGCTTCCGCGCAGGTACGGCGTCCCCCGAGGCTGCGCCCGCTGCCGAACCCGCACCACAAACGCCCCCGGACGATACGCCAAAGGCGTAAACTCCACATCACTCAAGACACAGGCGGTGCCGTCGCAATGACGTTGCCGCCGGTGATCCGGCCACGCTGGCCATGAGCGGTGCAGATTCGACGGGGCGTATCGACGCGTCCGCCGCTCTCGCCCGACGGTGCCAGCGAACCAGCCTTCCCCAATACATCCGCAGGAGAAACCAGTCCCATGCGTTCGGTCATTGCCGATGCCAGGCGGCTCGTGGTGAAAGTGGGTTCCAGCCTTGTGACCAACGATGGTCGCGGGTTGGACGATGTTGCGATTGCGCGATGGGCGCAGCAGATTGCCGCCCTGCGGCATGGTGGCGACGGGCGTGCGCCAAAGCAAGTGGTGCTCGTAAGCTCGGGGGCCATTGCCGAAGGCATGCAGCGTCTGGGCTGGACGCGTCGGCCGAAAGCCATCGACGAGCTTCAGGCGGCCGCCGCTGTCGGACAGATGGGGCTCGCACAGGTCTATGAGACGCGCTTCGCCGAGCACGGCGTGCGCACCGCGCAGATTCTGCTCACGCACGCCGATTTGGCCGACCGCGAGCGCTATCTGAATGCCCGGACCACGCTGCTGACCCTGCTACGCCTTGGCGTGGTGCCGATCATCAACGAGAACGACACGGTCGTGACCGACGAAATCAAGTTCGGCGACAACGACACGCTGGGCGCGCTCGTGACCAACCTGATCGACGGCGACGCGCTGGTCATTCTCACCGATCAGTCGGGGCTCTATACCGCCGACCCGCGCAAGAATCCGGATGCCGAGTTCGTGCACGAAGCGGAAGCGGGCGACGAGCGTCTCGAAGCGATGGCCGGCGGTGCCGGTTCAAGCATCGGCCGTGGCGGCATGCTGACCAAGATTCTGGCGGCAAAGCGGGCGGCGACCAGCGGTGCGCACACGGTGATCGCGTCGGGCCGCGAGGCTGACGTACTGGTGCGGCTCGCGGGCGGCGAGGCGATCGGCACGCAACTGGTGGCGCGCACGGCCGTACTGACGGCGCGCAAGCAGTGGATGGCCGACCATTTGCAGGTACGCGGGCGTGTCGTGATCGATGCGGGCGCGTGCAAGAAGCTGATCGAAGAGGGCAAGAGCCTGCTGCCGATCGGCGTGATCGACGTGGAAGGCACGTTCGCGCGCGGTGAAGTCATTGCGTGTGTGGACGAAGCCGGTCACGAGGTCGCCCGCGGCTTGTCGAACTACAGCGCTTCGGAGGCCCGGCTCATCCGCCGTCACCCGAGCAGCGATATCGAGCAGGTGCTGGGCTTCGCCAACGAACCTGAGCTGATTCACCGCGACAACCTGATTCTGCGCTGACCGATAAGCACTGCCGGGGCTCCCGGGTGTGAATCGACAAACAGAAGCAGAGACAAAAACGCCGGCACGATAACCGTGGCCGGCGTTTTTTATGGCATCAACGAACGTCGATGGGTATCGGCGCGAAAGCCAGCGGACGAAATTCCGCCCGCAGTCTCCTGCTGCGCGATTACTTGTAATCGGGGTTGCCCACCGGAAAGCGCAGGTTTTGCACGATTTCCTTCGGCTTTCCCAGCGGCGTTTTCTCGCGGCACAGGTAGTCGCGGTACAGAATGCCCTGATAGGCGGTCGAGCCGTACGGGCGAATCGGACGCCATTCGCTGTTGCGTGCGGCGACCCACGTGCCGTCGGGACGGCCGGTGGCGTACAGGCGCGTCTCGAACGTCGAACAGTGCATGCCTTCGAACGACACGTTACGCGCGCCTTCCTTGCTGGTGATGACGGCTACGTAGCGCACCACGCCGTCGTCAGACACTTGCACGGACTTGGTGTCGATCGCGTAGGTCAGCGAGGAGCCCGGCAGGGTGGGGAAGGTGGCGAGATCGGCGTTCTGCGGGGCCGTCGTCGGCATCGTGAAGTCGGATTCCTTCCATTTGCCCTTGGCGGCTTCCTGCTGGGCGAAGTATTCGTCGAGATCCTGAACGGGCTGCGACGTGCTGCTGCAAGCGGCAAGCAGTGACAGCGCGGCCAGAGGAACCAGAACGGCGAGGCGCGGAGCGCGGCGGGTGAAAGACAGGCGCATGAGGTGACGGTCAGTAAGACGGCTGATGAGCAAAAGCGGGCGAGGCCGCGCAAAATGTTCTGGGTGATCGACGACAGATGCGGCGACGGCAAACGCGGCGACAACATCGCGACAACGAACACGGGGAGAATTCAGCACGACGCGGGCATGACGCCCGCGTACGGATGATGGACAGCGCGCTCGCGGCCCGGTTCAGTGCCCCCCGCCTGCGGAACCCTTACCCGGACTAACCGGACTGACGGCGCTGCCCGAATTACCGGCGTGCTCGGCAGCATCGGCATCGTCGACCGCCACCGAAGCACCGGCGCAATCGTCGCTGTACTCGCCCGAGTGATGCTCACCCGGGCCGGGGTCGATCGCGTCGCCGTACGACCCGCTCGTGGCGCCCGGCGGCAATTCGCCGATGTGGGCACCCGCGCGCGGAAACCGCCGACGCTCGTGCTGGGCGCGCGCCGTCGTGCGCCGCAGATAGCGCGAGAGTTCGTTGAGCGCGAGTTGATACACTTCGCGTTTGAACTCGATCACGGCCTCGAGCGGCACCCAGTATTCGTTCCAGCGCCAGGCGTCGAACTCGGGATGATCGGTCGCCCGCAGGCAGATATCGCAATCGCGACCGACCATGCGCAGCAGGAACCAGATTTGTTTCTGGCCCCGGTAATGTCCGCGCACTTCGCGCTTGATGAACTTGTCCGGCACCTCATAACGCAGCCAGTCGCGCGTGCGACCGATGATTTTGACGTGTTCTGGCTTTAGCCCGGTTTCTTCGTGCAATTCTCGGAACATGGCCTGTTCGGGCGTTTCGCCGTACTTGATGCCGCCTTGCGGGAACTGCCAGGAGTGTTCGCCCAGCCGCTTGCCCCAGAACACTTCATTGCGTGCGTTTAAGAGGATGATGCCGACGTTCGGGCGAAAGCCTTCACGGTCAAGCATACAACCACCCTTGAATCCTTTAAAATTGCTTCGATTATAAACAGATAATCACCGGCGCGGCGGCTGGCGGGGCTCGGGCACCCGACCGAAGCAACCCGGCCGTTGACCCCTAATTTTTCCGGAAATCTGCATGAAAGCCTCTCGTTTCTTCATCGGCACCCTCAAGGAAGCTCCCGCGGACGCCGAGATCGTCAGCCACAAGCTGATGGTGCGTGCCGGCATGATCCGTCGCGTTGCCGGCGGTATCTACGATTACCTGCCGATCGGCCTGCGCTCGATTCGCAAGGTCGAAGCCATCGTCCGTGAAGAAATGAACCGCGCCGGCGCGCTCGAACTGCTCATGCCAGCCGTCCAGCCGGCCGAACTCTGGCAGGAATCGGGCCGCTGGCAAAAGTACGGTCCGGAGCTGCTTCGCCTGAAGGACCGCAACGACCGCGATTTCGTGGTCGGGCCGACCCACGAAGAAGTGGTGACGGACATCGCGCGCCGCGAGATCAAGAGCTACCGCCAGTTGCCGGTCAACTTCTATCAGGTGCAGAACAAGTTCCGCGACGAGATCCGTCCGCGCTTCGGCGTGATGCGCGGTCGCGAGTTCATGATGAAGGACGCGTACTCGTTCGATAAGGACCGTGCCGGCCTGCAAGTCTCGTATCAGAAGATGTTCGACGCCTATGTGCGCATCTTCACGCGTCTGGGGCTGGACTTCCGTGCGGTCGTGGCCGATAACGGCTCGATCGGCGGCTCGGGTTCGCATGAATTCCACGTGATCGCCGATACCGGTGAAGACGCCATCGCTTACTGCCCGACGTCGGACTATGCGGCCAACGTCGAAATGGCCGAAGCCGCCGCCCCGCAAGGCGAGCGTGCGGCCCCAGCCGAAGCCCTGACCAAGACCGCGACGCCGGGCAAGGCCAAGTGCGAAGCCGTGGCCGAACTGCTGTCGATTCCGCTCGCGCGCACGGTCAAGTCGATCGTGCTGGCCACCGACAGCGAAGACGCCGGCACCACGGTCTGGCTGCTGCTGCTGCGCGGCGATCACGATCTGAACGAAATCAAGGCGAGCAAGGTGCCGGGGCTGACGGACTTCCGTTTTGCCTCCGAAGCCGAAATCGTCGAGTGGTTCGGCACGCCGCCGGGCTATCTGGGCCCGATCGGCACGAAGAAGCCGGTCAAGCTGGTGGTCGACCGCACGGTGGCCAAGATGAGCGACTTCGTGGTCGGCGCCAACGAGGCGGACTTCCACATCACCGGCGTGAACTGGGGCCGCGACCTGCCCGAGGCCGAAGTGGTGGCCGATCTGCGCAACGTCGTGCCGGGCGATGCGTCGCCGGACGGCAAGGGCGAGATTGCCCTGTGCCGCGGCATCGAAGTGGGTCACGTGTTCCAGTTGGGCACCAAGTACTCGGATGCCATGGGGGCCACCTTCCTCGACGAGAACGGTAAGCCGGCGCCGATGGAAATGGGTTGCTACGGCATTGGCATCACGCGTGTGCTGGGCGCCGCCATCGAACAGAATTTCGACGATCGCGGCATCATCTGGCCGGAATCGATCGCGCCGTTCGAAGTGGTGCTGTGCCCGATGGGCTACGACCGCAGCGACGCCGTGCGCGCCGCTGCCGACAAGCTCCACGAGGACCTGCTGGCTGCCGGCGTCGACGTCATTCTCGATGACCGTGGCGAGCGTCCGGGCGTGATGTTTGCCGACTGGGAACTGATCGGCGTGCCGCACCGCGTGGTGATCGGCGATCGCGGCCTGAAGGAAGGCAAGATCGAGTATCAGGGCCGTCGCGAGACGGAAGCCCAGTTGCTCGACGCTGCGACCGTGGCCGAGATCGTTGCCGGCAAGGTGCGCGCCGCGAAGGCGATCTGAGCGTCAGTGAGGCGGGTGCGGGTCGAGCCGCATCGGTTCGTTCGATTCGATGCGATGCGACGGGCGACACTGCACCTGCCAACCAGCCGCACCATCCTTTAGAGGGTGAACCGGCTGGCCCCTGCATTACCTGACGGCAGTCGCCTTGGCGGCTGCCGTTGTCATATCCAGAGCATTCTCCGTATGGAATACACGTTCGCTTCGGCCACGATCCTGCTGCTGCTCATCACGGATCCGTTCGGCAATATCCCCATTTTCGTCAACGCGCTGCGTAACGTGCCGGCATCTCGACGGCCGCGCGTGATCGTGCGAGAGGTGCTGATCGCATTCGCGATTCTGCTGCTGTTCATGCTCGTGGGCGATCGCTTCCTGCGGATGATGAGCTTGACCGATCTGTCGTTGCAACTGGCGGGCGGCATCGTGCTGTTTCTGATTGCGCTGCGCATGATCTTCCCGCATCCCGATCAGGGGTCGCTGCCGACCACTGGCGAGCCGCTCATCGTGCCGCTGGCCATCCCCGCGCTTGCCGGGCCGTCGGCGCTGGCGACCGTCATGCTGCTGGTGTCGCAGCAGCCGGGCAGGATGCTCGAATGGATCACGGCACTGAGCGTGACGATGGCCGTGTGTGCGGTGGTGCTGTTGCTGGCCGACCGCATCGAGCGCTTGCTGGGTTCACGCGTGGTGGCGGCGTTCGAGCGTCTGATGGGGCTGATTCTCGTGGCCATCTCGGTCGAGATGATCCTCAAGGGCGTGAAGGTCTTCGTGCATCAGTTCTGAGCCTATGCATCGAAGGCATCGGCAGCAAAAGAAAAGGGCCCCGAGGGGCCCTTTCTTCATGGCGATGTGGCTGATGTCAAAACGATATCAGCGCGGCGTCGTCAGTGCGCGAATCGTCGGCAGGTTCCGCCAGTAACCCTTGGCATCCATGCCGCAGCCGAAGACATAGCGATCAGGCACGGTAAAGCCGCAGAAGTCGGGATGTGACGGCTTGTCCTTGGCGAGAATCTTCTCGCACAGCACGGCGCTGTAGAACTTCGACGCGCCCATCTCGAGAATCCGGTCGCGAATGGCGGCCATCGTCGCCCCTTCGTCGAGGATGTCGTCGAGCACGAGCACCACGCGGTCACGCACCGAGTCGCGCGGGGCGACACGCCATTGCATGGCACCGCCAGTCGTGGTGTTGTTGTAGCGCGAGAGGTGGATGTAGTCGAACTCGAGCGGGAAGTCGAGGCGCGGCAGCAGCATGCCGGTGAAGACGGCGGCGCCGCCCATGACCGACAGCACCATCGGGAATTCGTCGCCGATGGCGGCCTTGATGGCACCGGCCATCTGGTCGACCGAGGCGTTGACCTGATCGGACGAGACGATTTCTTCGGAATTACGGAATACTTCGAGGGCTTCTTCGCGGTTCATATGGGGCGACCCTGTATCACTTGTTGCGGGGGATGTCGCTATTTGCGGCCCGGAGTATATACGGAATAGCCGGCGTTAACCGGATCTGTCCGAAATCTGGCGGGCCGCAACCCTGCGACCGGGTAGACAACGTCTGCGCTTAGCGCATGCCCGGCATCATGCCCTTCATGCTGCGCATCATCTTCATCATGCCGCCGCCCTTGAGCTTCTTCATCATCGTGCGCATCTGATCGTACTGATTGAGCATGCGGTTGACTTCCTGTACCTGCACGCCCGCACCGGCAGCGATGCGGCGCTTGCGGCTGGCCTTGATCAGTTCGGGCTTGGCGCGCTCGGTGGGCGTCATCGAGTTGATGATGCCTTCCATGCGGCGCACCTGCTTCTCGGCCTGATCCATATTGGTCTGGCTGGCGGCCGCCTGAAACTGCGCCGGCAGCTTGTCCATGAGCGAGGAAAGCCCGCCCATCTTCTTCATCTGGCCGATTTGCGCCTTGAAGTCGTTCAGATCGAAGTCGCCGCCTTTCTTGACCTTCTCGGCGAGCTTCTGGGCGGCCTGCACGTCCACGCCGCGTTGGGCCTCTTCGACGAGCGCGAGAATATCGCCCATGCCGAGAATCCGGTTCGCCATGCGGTCCGGGTGGAAGACTTCGAGGCCGTCGAGCTTTTCGCCCACACCGACGAATTTGATCGGCTTGCCGGTGATGTGACGCACCGACAGCGCGGCACCGCCACGCGAATCGCCGTCGAGCTTGGTGAGCACCACGCCGGTGAGCGGCAGCGCTTCGTTGAAGGCGCGCGCGGTGTTCACGGCGTCCTGACCGAGCATGGCGTCGACGACGAACAGCGTTTCGATCGGTTTCAGTTCCGTATGCAGGGCGGTGATTTCCTGCATCATCGCTTCGTCGATACCCAGACGGCCGGCCGTGTCGACGAGCAGCACGTCGTGGTGATGGCGGCGCGCCCAGTCCACTGCCGCGCGGGCGATGTCGACCGGTTTCTGATCGGGTTGCGACGGGAAGAAGTCGGCGTCGACTTGTTCGGTCACCGTCTGCAACTGCGCGATAGCGGCAGGGCGATAGACGTCGACGGAAACCGTGAGGACTTTCTTCTTCTGCGCGCGCAGCAGCTTGGCGAGCTTACCGACGGTGGTGGTCTTACCGGCACCTTGCAGACCGGCCATCAGGATGATGGCGGGCGGGGTGGTGGCGAGATTGAGTTCGGCGGCACGGCCTTCGTAGTCGCCGCCCATGAGCGCGGTCAGTTCGCGCTGGACCACGCCCACGAGCGCCTGACCCGGCGAGAGGCTGCCGACGACTTCTTCGCCGAGCGCCTTTTCGCGCACTTTGGCGACGAAATCGCGGACCACGGGCAGGGCAACGTCGGCCTCAAGCAGGGCAAGGCGCACTTCGCGCAGCATTTCCTGCGTGTTGGCCTCGGTCAGACGGGCTTCGCCGCGCAGGGTCTTGACGACCTTGGCAAGGCGCGTAGTGAGATTGTCGAGCATGAAACGTATCCTGTAAGACCCGCAGTGGCCCGGTGGGCGGGCGTGCCCGGGCGAGTGAGCAGCACGGCAGCGCGCCCGTCATGGGCTGGTGTAAACTTCAAACATGACTATTTTACTGTATGCGCTGACCGCCATCCTCTACGCCGGGTTGGCGGTTTGTTCGTGGCAAGGTTACCGGCGCGATGCCGCACTCGCGATGGCGGGCGGGCAGCTCGCGCCTGCGCCGGTCACGGGCACGCCTTCGCGTTGGCCGATGCAGCTTTCGCTGTTCGTCGCGCTCGCGCTGCACGGGGTGTTGCTGCATCAGACGATCTTCCGCGCCGACAGCATGCACTTCGGTTTCGCGTACATGCTCTCGGCCATGCTCTGGCTCTCGGTGGGCATTTACTGGATCGAAAGTTTCTTCTTCCCGCTCGACAGCCTGCGGCTAATGGTCACACCGATCGCGGCCGTGGCCTGCATTCTGCCGCTCGTTTTTCCCGACGTGCGAATTCTCGGCTTTGCGGCCGAACCGATCTTCAAGGTGCACTTCATCATCGCGAACATGGCGTACGGCCTGTTTGCACTGGCGGCGCTGCATGCGCTGCTGATGATTTATGCCGAGCGGCAACTGCATCCGTCGCGCGGCAGCGAGCCGACCGGCTGGCTGGCCCGCTGGCTCGAAACGCTGCCGCCGCTGCTCACGATGGAGAAGCTGCTGTTCCGTCTGATCGGTGCGGGTTTCGTGCTGCTCACGCTGACGCTGATTTCCGGCGTGATGTTTTCCGAGGCGCTCTTCGGGCGCGCGGTGCGCATCGATCACAAGACCGTGTTTGCGGTGGTGTCGTGGCTGATGTTCGGCGCGGTGCTGCTGGGACGGCATTTTTATGGGTGGCGCGGTAAGGTCGCGCTGCGTTGGGTTCTGGCGTCATTCGTGGCGCTGTTGCTGGCGTATGTCGGTTCTCGCTTCGTGCTAGAGGTGGTGCTGCATCGCATGACGGAGACTTGAAGCGCGATGCGCAATATCTTGCTGTTACTGGTGTTGTTGGTGCTGGGCACCTGGTGGATGCGTCATAACGAGCGCAAGCGCGACGCCGATCGCATGCGCCCGCCGCCCGCGAACGGGGCGAAGACCACCGTGCAACAGTCGCTGCCGCCCGCCGAGCGCATGGTGCGGTGTCAGGAGTGCGATACCTATCTGCCCGAGAGCGACGCGATCCACGGCGCCGGTGGCACGCATTTTTGCAGTGGCGCGCATCGCGACGCCTATCTCGCGCGCGAACGCCGCGCCTGAGCCCCGAAGCGCGGCATCACCGCGCATTCGTCCGGGCGCATTCATCAGTCATTCGTCGGCCGTGCTTCGCCGATTCGCCGCACTTTCTTTCCCGCGGCATCTCTCTTCTGCCCTCGCTCCCTCTCTCTATTAGCAAGCCTGCCCCCGTGGCCGGCTTGCGCATGCCTGTCGCATGCACTAAAACACAGTAACCGGCCCCGTACAGAACAAGAACGAGCATGACGACGACGGGCAGGGGGATCAGTCGACAGGAGGGCGTCATATGCTAATGCGCAGACGGATGTATTTCCTTCTTCCCGATTTGGCGAGTGCGCAGCGCACGATGAGTGACCTGCTGCTGGCGCGAATCGAGGAGCGTCACATCCACTTCATGGCACGTGACGAAATGGACCTGGAGGGACTGCACGAGGCTAACCTCCTACAGACTTCCGATATCGTGCACGGCGCCGAAGCCGGGCTCGTGATCGGTGGCTTCTGTGGGCTGGCAGTCGGTGCAGTCGCGGCGTTTTTCCCCATCGTGGGCACACGTCCCCAATGGGAGTTGATGATCATTACCGCGCCGCTCGGTTCGCTGTTCGGCGCGTGGGTGTCGAGCATGATCGGCGTATCGGTGCCGAACTCGCGGCTCAAGATGTTCCGTGAGCCGCTGGAGCAAGGCCAGATTCTGCTGATGGCCGATGTGCGCGAGAGCCGCGTCGACGAGATTCGCGAGATGTTGAAAGCGCACCATCCCGAAGCGCATATGGAAGGGGTGGAGGCGGCGATTCCGGCATTTCCGTGATCGATGGGTTCATCCGGCCGGCAACGGCCAATGGCGCCGCCCCTGTGAGCGGTGCGGGGTGGTACGCGTGTTGCACGACACGAGTCCGTTGCCACCCCCGGGCGTGGCAACGCCCATGGAAGCCTCTCGGCCTAGTGCGGCGAGAGGCTTCTTCTTTGGGGATTCTGCCGATTTTTTTCGGGGCATCGGCCGGGCACATTAGCGGGAGTGCGCCTCTCACCGCACCCCGCAGCGACCGTTGGGCCCCGCGTCGGCGGCGTTACGCCAAGTGGGCTACAATGGCGCCCCTCGCTCTACGGGAGATCGCTGTGCCCGTCATGCTCCAGTCATTTGTGTCCCCTATCGTTGCCCACCGGCCGGATTGCCGCGTCAGCGCTTGCGCTGCGGTATCGCGCATGTTGTCGCGGGGCGCGGCATGAACGCACCGGATCGATCGAAAGTCGAAGGCACAGCGAACCCGTTGCCGGTCTTCACGCTCGACACCGAAGGCTGGGTGCGCGAAGCGCAGCGGCTGCCGTCGCCGAATTTCGATGCACGTCCGGCCGGGCTGCCGACCGACCTGCTCGTGGTGCACAACATTTCGCTGCCGCCGGGGCAGTTCGGCGGCGACGAGATTCCGGCGTTCTTCCAGAACCGGCTCGATCACGACGCGCATCCGTTCTTCGACGAGATTCGCGGCGTGCACGTGTCGTCGCACTTTCTCGTGCGCCGTGATGGTGCGTTGCAACAGTTCGTGTCGTGCGACGCCCGGGCATGGCACGCCGGTGCGTCGTCGTTCGAAGGGCGCGCGCGTTGCAACGATTTCTCGATCGGGGTCGAGCTCGAAGGCACCGACGAGACGCCGTTCACGGCGGCGCAGTACGCAACGCTGGCGGCGCTGACGCAAACGTTGCAGGTGCGTTACCCGATTCAAGCTGTCGCCGGACATGCCGATATAGCACCGGGCCGCAAGACGGATCCGGGGCCGCATTTCGAGTGGCAGCGGTTGCGCCGGATGGCAGGCCTGAACCCCGCGATGTTGCCGTTTCAACCGGCGGATTAACCCCCATGCCGGAATAGGTTTTGCTTGACACGGCGACGCCACGGGCCTTCCCGGCGAGACAAATTTTTGAGTTTGCGGAGTGCGTCATCTCCACTATACTTAGTGCCAATTCGGGTGCCGACCACTATATGTAGTGGTTTTTCATGAGGTCGGCGCAGGAAGCAATATCCATCAATACCGTGCTTGTCCCGCGGCGTTTTGTGGGGCGGTACAGCAGCAAAGCCGTGCAGCGGACACCTCGAACCCTTGGCCGTCCGTCGGTCGTACGGTGTTCAGCACTTCGCTCCATCGGCGCCCCCAGGGCGCATTTTTGCCGGCCGTCAAACTGGTAGAGACGCGCTAACAGCACCATCTCATTGGAACGGGAGTTTTTACATGCAGACTAACGAAAACCTCACCCGCCCGAACCCGACCGCTGCCACGAATGCCGGCAGCACGGGTGCGTCGGCGCCCCAGACGACGGGTGCCTTCGAACCGGCGACCAACGCCGACTTCAAAGTGATTCGACGCAACGGCGCGGTGGTGGGTTTCGAGCCGTCGAAGATCGCCATCGCCGTGACCAAGGCGTTCCTCGCCGTGAACGGCGGTCAGGGCGCGGCTTCGGCGCGTGTTCGCGAACTCGTGGAGCAACTGACGCAAGCCGTCGTGCGTGCGCTCGTGCGCAGCCGCCCGAACGGCGGTACGTTCCACATCGAAGACATTCAGGATCAGGTCGAACTCGCGCTGATGCGCGAGGGCGAGCACAACGTCGCACGTGCCTACGTGCTGTATCGCGAAAAGCGTTCGCAAGAGCGTGCTCACGCGGTTGAAACCACGCAAGAGACGGCAGCGCCTGACGCGCCGGTGCTGCGTGTGACCGACAACGGCGTGACGCGTGCCCTCGACATGGGCGTGCTGCGTGGCGTGGTGCAGGCCGCTTGCGAAAACCTCGGCAACGAAGTCAGCGCCGAGCCGATCCTGACCGAGACCATCAAGAACCTGTACGACGGCGTGCCGCTGTCGCAGGTGTACGACTCGGCGATCCTCGCCTCGCGTACCCTCATCGAGAAAGAGCCGGCGTACAGTCTCGTCACGGCCCGTATTCTGATGCACACGATCCGCCGCGAAATCCTCGGCGAAGAAGTGCCGCAGGGCGAGATGGCTGCCCGTTACGTCGAATACTTCCCGCGCTTCATCAAGCAAGGCGTGGAAGCTGAACTGCTCGACGAGCAACTGCTCACGTACGACTTGGCCAAGCTGGGTGCTGCACTCGACGCATCGCGCGACCTCCAGTTCAACTATCTGGGTCTGCAAACGCTGTACGACCGCTACTTCCTGCATATCGACAGCCATCGCATCGAAATGCCGCAGGCGTTCTACATGCGTGTGGCAATGGGTCTGGCGCTGAACGAAGTCGAGCGCGAAGCGCGTGCGATCGAGTTCTATCAGATCCTCTCGAGCTTCGACTTCATGAGCTCGACCCCGACGCTGTTCAACTCGGGTACGCGCCGCTCGCAGCTGTCGTCGTGCTACCTGACGACCGTCTCGGACGATCTGGAAGGCATTTACGAAGCGCTCAAGGAAAACGCACTGCTGTCGAAGTTCGCCGGCGGTCTGGGCAACGACTGGACGCAGGTTCGCGCGCTCGGCTCGCATATCAAGGGCACGAACGGTAAGAGCCAGGGCGTGGTGCCGTTCCTGAAGGTGGTCAACGACACGGCCGTGGCCGTGAATCAGGGCGGCAAGCGCAAGGGCGCGGTCTGCGCGTACCTCGAAACGTGGCACCTGGACATCGAAGAATTCCTCGAACTGCGTAAGAACACCGGCGACGACCGCCGCCGTACGCACGACATGAACACGGCGAACTGGATTCCCGATCTGTTCATGAAGCGTGTGATGGAAGGTGGTGAATGGACGCTGTTCTCGCCGTCGACCTGCCCGGACCTGCACGACAAGTACGGCAAGGCCTTCGAGCAGGCGTACACCGCCTACGAAGACAAGGCAGCGCGCGGCGAACTCAAGCTGTTCAAGAAGGTGCCGGCACAAGCGCTCTGGCGCAAGATGCTGGGCATGCTGTTCGAAACCGGGCACCCGTGGATCACGTTCAAGGACCCGTGCAACATCCGCTCGCCGCAGCAACATGTGGGCGTGGTGCACTCGTCGAACCTGTGCACGGAAATCACGCTGAACACGAGCGAGACCGAAATTGCCGTGTGTAACCTCGGCTCGGTGAATCTGGTGGCTCACCTGAAGCAGACGGCCAACGGCTACGAGCTGGATCACGAGAAGTTGCAGCGCACCATTCGCGTGGCGATGCGCATGCTCGACAACGTGATCGACATCAATTACTACGCCGTGACGAAGGCGCGTAATTCGAACCTGCATCACCGTCCGGTGGGCATGGGCATCATGGGTTTCCAAGACTGCCTGCACCTGCTGCGCACGCCGTATGCGTCCGACGATGCCGTCGAGTTCGCCGACCGTTCGATGGAAGCCGTTTGCTACTACGCTTACTGGGCGTCGAGCGAGCTGGCCAAGGAACGCGGTCAGTACTCGTCGTACAAGGGCTCGCTGTGGGATCGTGGCATCCTGCCGCAAGACTCGATCAAGCTGCTGGCCGAAGAGCGTGGCGGTTACCTCGAAGTCGACCAGTCGGCAACGCTCGACTGGGACAGCCTGCGCAAGCACATCGCTTCGCACGGCATGCGCAACTCGAACTGCGTGGCGATCGCACCGACCGCAACGATCTCGAACATCATCGGCGTGTCGGCCTGTATCGAGCCGACGTTCCAGAACCTGTACGTGAAGTCGAACCTGTCGGGCGAATTCACGGTGGTGAACGAGTATCTGGTGCGTGATCTGAAGGCGCGTGGCCTGTGGGACGAAGTGATGGTCGCCGACCTGAAGTACTTCGACGGCTCGCTCTCCCGTATCGACCGCGTGCCGGCCGATCTGCGCGAGATCTATGCCACGGCGTTCGAAGTCGAGCCGAAGTGGCTGGTCGAAGCGGCTTCGCGTCGTCAGAAGTGGATCGATCAGGCGCAGTCGCTCAATATCTATATGGGCGGCGCTTCGGGCAAGAAGCTCGACGAGACGTACAAGCTGGCATGGACGCGCGGTCTGAAGACCACGTACTACCTCCGTACGATGTCGGCCACGCACGTCGAGAAGTCGACGGTGAACCACGGCGCGCTGAACTCGGTGAGTTCGGGCGGTGTGACGCCGACGAGCAGCTTCTCGGCCGAGCCGACCTCGCCGTTGGCCCAGCCGATGCCGGAAGCCGAAGGCGCCGTCTGCACGATGCGTCCGGGCGATGCCGGCTTCGACGAGTGCGAAGCTTGCCAGTAAGTTGAGTTCGCGCCGGTGCCGGTTCGGTGCCGGGCGCTCGGAAAAACCCCCGTCGGTCCTTCAGGACGACGGGGTTTTTTCTTGCGTGCCGTCCCGCTCGGGTCGGATCACGCTAAATCAATCCGCATCGACAGGTTGAGCGTCTCGCCGTGCGGCACGCCGATGTGATCGTGATCGAAGTCGCCCACGCGATGCGTCGACGGCTCCAGGCACAGGTAAGGGCGCCCGGCGGGCGAGTGCACCACGAGCCACGAGGCGTCGTCGCTGCGCACCGTCGCCGAGCGCAGGCCGCCTGCGTAGTCGATGCGCGCATCGAAGCGGCCTTCGGTGGGCACTTCGGCGAACCACGTCGAGCGGCCTTCGCTGTCGAGTCCGCCGCCGACCGACACCACCTCGATCGCGCCGACATGAATACGTTGCTCGCTCGGCCACCGGACGTCTTCCGAGGGCGAGCGCCAGATGGACTCCGCTTCGAACGTCAGGCGCGCCCCGGCGGGCCAGCGGAAGTAGGGATGCAGGCCGAGCCCCGCCGGCATCTCGCCCGCCGAGAGGTTGGTGAGCGAGAGCTGCATGTCGACACCCTGTGCATCGAGCGAGATCGACAGGTAGGCCTGATAGTGCCAAGGCCACTCGGGTTGCGCGGGGCTGTCGAGTTGCAGCACGCAGCAGTGCGCGCTCTCGTCCACGACTTCCCAAGGGCGGCGCAGCCCCCAGCCATGCAGCGAACTGGAGGCCACCGCCGCTTCCCGCGCGACGATGGTGCGGCCTTGCCAGTGGAGCGTGTCGTCGCGCAACTGATTGGTATAGGGCAGCATCGGAAATGCGCCGGCCTTCGGCCATTCGTCCGACGCAAAGGGTTCGTTGCCGAGCGGCATGAGGTAGTCGAACAGATCGCCGCGTGTGTCGCGTCGCGCCAGTCGGGCGAGCCGCCCGCCGCAGCCCGGTTGGACTTCCGCGATCAACGACCCGGCCGAGAGCCGGACCGGTTTGCCCGGGGTGAGGGTGAGCGGCGTCGCGAGGGCGCGCGTGTCGGCATCAGGGGAATGCATCGTCGGTATCTCCTTCGTCTCCTTCGCGCCTTGACGCGCAGCGCGTCCGGATCTGCCGTCCGAATTCACTGTGCGGGTGACGCGTGACGCATAGGATACGCCCGATGTCGTCGTGCCGAGTGGCTCGCCGTCAACGTCGCGTCCGGTGCTGCGCAAGCCCTACCGCCCGCCCGCAAATCATGGCAACATGCCGGTCCCGTGGGCCTTGACGGGCATGGCACGCGTGTTACGCCAGAACACTAGGTATAGTGGTTTGTATGGGGTGCGGCACTATATATAGTGGAGGGTGCTGGAATGCGCGACGTAATTGTGCTAAATTGGAGTCATTCAATTTGACGTCGGGAGGTCATGATGTTGCCAGTGACGCAAGCCAACTCCCCCGTCTGCGAAGTCCCTCAAAACTGCGCGAATGCGCATCTGACTGGCCCCCGAAACACGGTATCGACCCTTGCGGATTTTCCGCCGCCCGTCACGCGAATCACGCGATGATGTCCGCCGGAACGCATGGCTTTTTGCGCGTGACCCAGTAAGTTAAGTAACCATTGATTCGTATCAGCCGAGTCGCACACGCGCCAAGCGAGTGATCGGCTGATCTGCCACTTCGGCGGTGTGCGCGTTTGTGTGCACCGCATCAACCTGAACGGACCGAGACCCTATGTTGAACTGGGAAGAAGAGACCACCACCGCCAAACCCGCTGCACCGGCAGCCCCCGCCGCGACCTTCTCGCCGGCAGAAAATATCCTTGGCACGCAGGGGGATACCCCGAATGTGATCGCCTCGTCGTCGACGCGCCGCGTGAGCGCCTCCGACAAGCGCGTGATCAACGGCACGACCGACGTGAACCAACTGGTGCCGTTCAAGTACAAATGGGCGTGGGAAAAGTATCTGGCCGGTTGCGCCAACCACTGGATGCCGCAGGAAGTGAACATGTCGCGCGACATCGCCCTGTGGAAAGATCCGAATGGCCTGACCGAAGACGAGCGCCGCATCATCAAGCGCAACCTCGGCTTCTTCGTGACCGCCGACTCGCTCGCCGCGAACAACATCGTGCTCGGCACGTATCGCCACATCACCGCGCCCGAGTGCCGTCAGTTCCTGCTGCGTCAGGCGTTTGAAGAAGCGATCCACACGCACGCCTATCAGTACATCGTCGAGAGCCTGGGTCTGGACGAAGGCGAGATCTTCAACGCGTATCACGAAGTGGCGTCGATTCGCGACAAGGACGAGTTCCTGCTGCCGTTCATCGAAGTCGTTGCCGATCCGTCGTTCCAGACCGGCACGCAGGAGAATGACCAAAAGCTGCTGCGCTCGCTGATCGTGTTCGCCTGCATCATGGAAGGTCTGTTCTTCTACGTGGGCTTCACGCAGATCCTCGCGCTGGGCCGTCAGAACAAGATGACCGGTGCTGCGGAGCAGTATCAGTACATCCTTCGCGACGAGTCGATGCACTGCAACTTCGGCATCGACCTGATCAATCAGGTGAAGCTGGAAAACCCTAACCTGTGGACGCCGGAGTTCCGCGACGAGATTCGCGAGCTGTTCAAGAAGGCTGTCGAGCTGGAGTATCGCTACGCTGAAGACACGATGCCGCGCGGCGTGCTCGGTCTGAACGCGGGCATGTTCAAGAGCTATCTGCGCTTCATCGCGAACCGTCGCTGCGCGCAAATCGGTCTCGAGGCGCTCTACCCGAACGAAGAGAATCCGTTCCCGTGGATGAGCGAGATGATCGACCTGAAGAAGGAGCGCAACTTCTTCGAGACGCGAGTGATCGATTATCAAACCGGCGGTGCGTTGAGCTGGGACTAAGCGTTGCATGAAAATGGGTGCTGGCTGCAAAGCCAGCATTCATGCGGTTCTTGAGAGGGTGGTGTGTGCGTGCGAAGCACGCGTGACTTGTGCGAAGAGAAGTCAAAGCGAAGCGCAAGAGAAGGCACGAGTCACACACATCGCCCTCGTCATCGCATGCTCGTGAGTGCGTCGAAGTGATCGAAGCACGCGTGCGATGTGCATCAAATACAACAGATTGACTTCTTCGTTGCGATTGATGTGCGCTTTTTTATGCGCAAAGTATTAACATCGCATCACAAAAGAATTATTATTCGCTCAAATAAATTGCAGTCTCGATGAACACACGAAAGCACATTGCTTTCCTCCCGCGACAGAGAGCTGGTAGTTACGGAGCGTAAAAACCTTGGTGCATAGCAAGCAGTATCGCTTATCCGCTATCGCAATCTCCTCCATCCCGATGACGGGACAGGCAAGCTACCCCCCGAAGAATCTGGCGAACTCCCCTTTTCAAGACAATCGAATTGCTGACGGCGATGTCGTCGGCAATTTTTTTGCGCGCGTGACCACTCATGGTAAGCGTCATGCGCGCAGCGCCGAATTCATTAGCGTAAGCCGTCGATGTCCGATGCGTACGCCGATGAATAGCCCGCTCGCCGGCGGTTCGCCGTGCGGTGGTCGGGTTTCCTTCTCAGGTAGTTTCGTTTGAGTGATATCTCACGTTAAGGAGCATTGTGATGGCTACTACTGCTAAGAAAAAACCCGCAGTCAAGAAGGCTGCTGTTGCGAAGAAGCCGGTAGCGAAGAAGGCTGCTGCTGCCAAGAAGCCTGTCGCCAAGAAGGCTGTGGCCGCTAAGAAGCCGGTCGCTAAGAAGGCTGTTGCCGCTAAGAAGCCGGCCGCCAAGAAGGTCGCCGCTAAGAAGCCGGCAGCCAAGAAAGTCGCAGTGAAGAAGGTTGCTGCGAAGAAGCCGGTGGCCAAGAAGGCAGCGGTGAAGAAGGTTGCAGCCAAGAAGCCGGTGGCCAAGAAAGCCGCAGTGAAGAAGGTTGCTGCGAAGAAGCCGGTCGCTAAGAAAGCAGCCGTCAAGAAAGTCGCCGCCAAGAAGCCGGCAGCCAAGAAGGCAGCAGTGAAGAAGGTTGCTGCCAAGAAGCCGGCTGCCAAGCCTGCTGCGAAGAAGGCTGCTGCGAAGAAGCCGGCTGCTAAGAAGCCTGCCGCTGCGGCGAAGAAGCCTGCTGCTAAGCCGGCCGCTAAGCCGGCTGCTGCCAAGAAGCCCGCTGTGAAGAAGGCTGTCGTGAAGAAGGTTGCTAAGCCTGCTGCGGCTCCCGCAGCAGCACCGGCAGCCGCTCCGAAGACGGCACTGAACCCGGCAGCTGCATGGCCGTTCCCGACCGGCAGCCGTCCGTAATTCGAGTGCTGACGCAGGGACCAAGACACTTAGGTGTCTTTTGACCGAGTAGTCCTACTCGATCAGAAACCCGCTGTGACGCGAGTCGCCACAGCGGGTTTTTTCATGGGCGAACGAACAGCGGGTGTGCGAGTGCAGAAATGCAAACGGGCGACCTGTGGTCGCCCGCTGCATGCGCTTGGATTGCGCTCAGAGCGCCGTGGCGGCGCTCGCACGTCTTGCCGTCTAACGGACCAGCTTAATGGGTCACGCGGGTCACACCGCCGCTCGAGAGCAGGCGTACGCGCTGGCCCGGTTGGAAGGCGTCGTCGGCATCCTGCGTGATCGCACGCAGCTCGCCATTGTCGAGTCGCACGGTGATCTCCAGCCCTGCCTTCTTGCTCATCCGGTTCTCGACGGCTTGCCCGGCAACGGCGCCGAGCAGACCGCCGATGATGCCCGTGGCAATCGAGCCGCGACCGCCACCGATGGCGCTGCCACCGATCGCACCCAGTGCGCCGCCGCCGACAACGCCGAGCACGCCCGGATCGCCGTTGCTGCTGTCGATCGTCACCGGACGAACCGATTCGACCGTGCCCATGCGAACGACCTGTTCGCGTTGTGCCTGGCGGCTGTTGTAGACGCTCGCGGAATTGCTCGGGCCGAACGCCGTGCAGGCGGACAGCATGAGCGATGCCGTGACGGTGAGAACTACGAGCGGTGTGGTCAGTCGTGCCATCGTTAATATCCTGAAATCATTCGAAGCGGTGGCCGAACGCTTCTTCATATTGCGCGTCGATGTCGGCGCGCGTCGGTGCATAGGTCTGCGGGCCCTGCTCGGCAATCTTGAGCGAACCCATCAGGCTGGCCAGTCGGCCAGTGGTCGGCCAGTCGAGACCCTTTTCGATGCCATAGAGCAACCCGCCACGGAACGCGTCGCCGCATCCGGTCGGATCGACGACTCGCTTGGCTTTCACAGCAGGAATGTCGTGCTGCTCACCGCCGGCGAAGATCAGGGCCCCGTGTTCTCCGCGTGTGACGATCAGTGCCTCGACTCGCGACTGGAGGTCTTCCAGCGACCAACCGGTCTTGGAGGCGAGGAGCTTGGCTTCGTAGTCGTTGACCGCGAGATAAGTGGCAAGTTCCACGATGCGACGCAGTGTCTCAGACGACAGAATCGGCAGGCCCTGACCCGGATCGAACACGAACGGGACGCCCGCGGCGGCGAACCCTTCGGCGTGCGCGAGCATCGCTTCGGGACCGTCCGGTGCCACGATGCCGAGCGTTGCGCCCTTCACGTCGGCCACACGGTTTTGTGCCGAGAACATCATCGCGCCCGGGTGGAAAGCGGTGATCTGGTTGTTGTCCAGATCGGTGGTGATCATCGCGTTAGCCGTCATGGTGTCGGACACCGTGCGCACGAACTCGGTGGTCATACCGAGCGAGCTGAAACGCTCGAGGTAGGCGCCGCCGTCTTCGCCGACCGTGGCCATCACCGTGGGTGATCCGCCGAGCAAATGCAGGCTGTAACCGATGTTGCCCGCGCAGCCGCCAAAATTGCGGCGCATGGTCGGCACGAGGAAGCTCACGTTCAGGATGTGCACCTGGTCGGGCAGGATGTGCTCGCCGAAGCGGCCTTCGAACGTCATGATGTTGTCGTAGGCGAGCGAGCCGCAGATCACGGTAGTCACGAGATGATTCCTTACTAGAAGTCAGAGGGGCACGGCGGCACGTCAGCCGGACGGCAATGTGCCGGCGCAGGCGCCGGCACGGGTCATGCGTTTGGCCGTCACGGATGACGGCCGATGAACTACCGGCTTACGCCAGTGCAGCCAGTGCGGCGTCGTAGTTCGGTTCGTTCTTGATCTCGGGCACGAGTTCGGCGTGCACGACGCGGTTCTCGGCATCGAGCACCACCACGGCGCGGGCGCTCACGCCGGCGAGCGGGCCGGTCGTGATGGCCACGCCGTAGTCCTTCAGGAACTCGCGGCCGCGCATGGTCGAGAGCGTGACGACGTTGTTCAGGCCTTCGGTCGCGCAGAAGCGGCTCATGGCGAACGGCAGGTCGGCCGAGATCACGAGCACGACGGTGTTTTCAAGCTTGCCGGCGGCTTCGTTGAACTTGCGGGTCGACGTGGCGCAGGTCGGCGTGTCGAGGCTCGGCACGATGTTCAGAACCTTGCGTTTGCCCGCGAAGTCATCGAGCGTGACGTCCTGCAATTTGGCATTGACCAGCTTGAGCGCCGGTGCAGTTTGCCCCTTCTGCGGGAACTGGCCGTCGACTTCGATGGGGTTACCCCCGAGGGTGACTTGGGACATTGATATCTCCTAGTGTTGAGTGCGGCAGCGCTATCAGGGATAAAACGCGAGTACCCGATAGTTACTGGCAAGCGCTGCTTGCGCCGACAATCGTAACCGAATCGTGCGTTCGTTGTGCGGTGCAAGGCCGGCATCGCGCAACGTGTTGTCGGCAACATAATCGCCCGCAGCAAAAACGCGTCGCACGACCGGCTTGCCGTCGATATCCGAGAGGGTAAGTTCAAGCGATGGCCACGCCACCGCGTGGCCGGCATCGTTGCGCATGAAGACGGTCAGCGTCATCGGCACGCTGTCGGCCGGGACGGTGGCGTCTGCCGAGGCGTCGCTCGCGGCGGCGATGGTCGAAGCCGTCGCGGTGCTGGCAGCGCTATTGCTATCCGTCGTGTTGGTGGCACTGCCGTCGTCGGTCACCAGCGTGACGCTCGAGAGTTGCAGCATGTCCGGCTGACGCGCCGGTGCGATGGCGATGTGCAGCGGACGTCCGACGGCGGCGAACGCGTCGCGAAGCGCAGGGAATCGGTCGACGAGCGCCGCGCGTTCGAGCCATGCCCATTGCGCGAGCAGGCCAATGACGGCCAGCGTGAGCAGCACACGCCAGATGACGCGGGCGGCACCCGGCGGCTTTTCCGCCGGCGTGATGGCGGACGCACCCGCGAGCTTTGCGCTTGCCGGTGTCGCCGTCGGTGCCGGTAATACGGTGGGGTCTTCGTCGTCGATGTAACGACCGGGACCGTGCTGCATCTGCGCACGGCTCTCGTCGGGTGTGCCGAGCAACGCTGCGATCGCCGTGGGCGTCAGCATCTCGGGCACGGACATGCGCGCTGTCGAGGCTTCGCTTTCGATATCGCTTAGGCTTGGGTTCGCGGTGTCTGCGGGTTCGCTAACGACGGGCGCGGGAGCAAGTGCTGATGCGGCTGGTGAGGCGACCGGCGCCGCGTGCATCTCCGGCACCGACTCGGTTGCCACCTGCGGTGCCTCGTCGTCTCCGTCTCCCGGCGGTTCACAAAGGTACGCGCGCCCATCGAACACCTCGCGGCAATGGCCGCAGCGCACCAGTCCGTCGCGCAGCTTGAGCTGGTCGGCGACGACGCGAAAGACGGTATGACAGTGAGGGCAGCGGGTAGCCTGAACGCGCGGGGATGGGGTCATGGGACTCGGCGCGTTGTGAGCGCTTTAACCGGCGGCCTGCCCGTGCAGGCAGACCCAGCCGTCGTGTGCGCGCCAGACCGACATCTTCATATAGGGCGCGTAAGCGGCGATCACCTCGTCGGCCTGCCGCTCCAGCACGCCCGAGAGCGCGAGCCGGCCGCCGGGTGCCACACGCGAGGTGAGCATCGAGGCGAGCAGCTTGAGCGGATTCGACAGGATGTTGGCGACCACGATATTGAACTGACCGTCGCGCAGATCGTCGGGCAGGCCGTATTCGACCGGCGCGTGATTGCGCTCGCTGTTATAGCGTGCCGACTCGACCGCCTGCGGATCGATGTCGATGCCGACCACCGGATCGGCGCCGCACTTGCGCGCCAGAATGGCCAGAATGCCCGAGCCGCAACCGTAGTCGAGCAGCGACTGCCCGGCTTGCACGTGTTGCTCGAGCCACTCCATGCACAAGCGCGTGGTGGGGTGGCTGCCGGTGCCGAACGCGAGGCCCGGATCGAGTTCGAGGATGAGCGCGTCGGCATCGGGCGCATCGTGCCACGACGGCACGACCCAGATGCGCTCGCCGATCTGCATCGGCTCGAATTGCGATTGCGTCAGACGCACCCAGTCCTGATCTTCCACGTCGCGCACCGTGAAGGCCGGCGACTCGGGCAGGTTGAGTTCGTTGACGGCCGCCGCGAGCAGCACGGCGGCGTCCTGATCTTCCCCCACCAGCGCGACCACGCGCGAGCGCTGCCACGCGGTGTCCGGCGGGGTGAGACCCGGCTCGCCGAACATCGGTTGCTCGTCGGGGGTGTCGGCATCCGCGTCTTCCACGGAGACCGACAGGACACCCAGGTCGATCAGGGTGTCCGACAGGGCCTCAGCTTGTGCGCGGGCAACTTCCACGACGAGTTCGCGATACATAGGGCGAGTGCTTCCTTACAGATGAACGGCTAAAAACGGCTTAATTACCGCCGACGGCAGACTTCTGCGCCAGCTTGTGTTCCAGATAGTGAATGCTCGTGCCGCCTTCGACGAACTTGGCGTCGAGCATCATTTCCCGGTGCAGCGGAATGTTGGTCTGGATACCTTCGATCACGATTTCCGACAGCGCCACACGCATACGACGGATGGCTTGGTCGCGCGTCGCGCCGTAGGCGATCAGCTTGCCGATCATCGAGTCGTAGTTCGACGGCACGAAGTAACCGTTGTAAGCGTGCGAGTCGACGCGAATGCCCGGGCCGCCGGGCATGTGCCAGGCGGTGATGCGGCCCGGCGACGGTGTGAACTTGTACGGATCTTCGGCGTTGATACGGCATTCGATCGCGTGACCCTGGAACTGCACGTCGCGCTGACGCAGGGCAAGCTTCTCGCCGGCCGCGATGCGGATCTGCTCCTGCACAATGTCCACGCCCGTGATCATTTCGGTCACCGGGTGTTCGACCTGCACGCGCGTGTTCATTTCGATGAAGTAGAACTCACCGTTTTCGAACAGGAATTCGAACGTGCCGGCACCGACGTAACCCATCTTCTTGCAGGCGTCGGCGCAACGATCGCCGATACGCTCGATCAGACGGCGCGGAATCAGCGGTGCGGTGGCTTCTTCGATCACCTTCTGGTGACGGCGCTGCATGGAGCAGTCGCGCTCGCCCAGCCAGATGGCGTTCTTGTGCTTGTCGGCGAGCACCTGGATCTCGATATGGCGCGGGTTCTCGAGGAACTTCTCCATATAGACTTCCGGGTTGTTGAACGCCCGGCCGGCTTCTTCGCGCGTCATGTTGACCGCGTTCACGAGTGCCGCTTCCGTGTGCACCACGCGCATGCCGCGGCCACCACCGCCGCCAGCGGCCTTGATGATCACCGGATAGCCGATCTGGCGTGCAATACGCACGATTTCCTTCGGATCGTCGGGCAATGCGCCTTCCGAACCCGGCACGCAGGGCACGCCGGTCTTGATCATGGTCTGCTTGGCCGAGACCTTATCGCCCATCAGGCGAATGGTGTCGGGGCGCGGGCCGATGAACGTGAAGCCCGATTGCTCGACGCGCTCGGCGAAGTCGGCATTTTCGGAGAGGAAACCGTAGCCCGGGTGGATGGCCTGCGCGTCGGTGACCTCGGCGGCGCTGATCAGCGCCGGCATGTTCAGATAGCTGAGCTGCGACGGGGCCGGGCCGATACAGACGGCTTCGTCGGCGAGCTTGACGTACTTGGCTTCCTTGTCGGCTTCGGAGTAGACGACAACGGTCTTGATGCCCAATTCCTTGCACGCACGCTGGATGCGCAGGGCAATTTCGCCGCGATTGGCGATGAGGATTTTTTCAAACATTTTGTGCAGTCCTGCCCGTAGGGGTAAGGAGCGGGGCCGGCCGCCCGGCGGTGCGGTGCGGGCGAGCCGCAGTCCGCAACAACGCGTGCGCGTCCGGCAACTGGCTTTAGCCGATCACGAACAGCGGCTGACCGTATTCCACAGCCTGACCGTTCTCGACGAGGATTTCCTTGATCACGCCGGCTTTGTCCGACTCGATCTCGTTGAGCAGCTTCATCGCTTCGATGATGCACAGCGTCTGGCCTTCCTTGACCGAGTCGCCCACTTGCGCGAACGCGTCGGCGCCCGGCGACGGGGCACGGTAGAACGTGCCGACCATCGGCGAGGTCACGATGTGACCTTGCGGCACGGCCGGGGCCACCGGCGCTGCGGGGGCAGCCGGGGTCGCGGCGGGGCCTTGCGCACTCATTTGCGGGGCGACCGGCATGGCCATTTGCATCGGGGCGGCGATCAGTTGCGGCGGTGCCTTGACGATGCGGACCTTGCCTTCGCCTTCGGTGACTTCGAGTTCGGAAATACCCGATTCGGCCACGAGGTCGATCAACGTCTTGAGTTTGCGCAAATCCATGAAGGAAGCTCCTTGATTCGGTATCGACGCGGGAACAGCGTCCCGCGATGGGAAATAGGGGATGAGAGGACTACCCGCCGGTGAGCCGGTGCAGGGCAAATTCGAGTGCGTAGGTATACCCGCGCCAGCCCAGGCCGCAGATCACACCTTGCGCAATATCGGAAAAATACGAGTGATGCCGGAAGGCCTCGCGGGCATGGACGTTCGAGAGGTGAACTTCGACGAACGGGATGCCAACGCCCGCCAGCGCGTCGCGAATGGCGACGCTCGTGTGGGTATAGGCCGCAGGGTTGATGACGATGAAGTCGATCGATTCACCGCGCGCTGCCTGAATCCGGTCAACCAGTGCGCCTTCGTGATTGCTTTGAAACGTCGCCAGCTCCGCACCGGCCGCCTGGGCCTGCGCCAGCAGGGCGTTGTCGATGTCGGCCAGCGTCGTGCGGCCATACACCGCCGGCTCGCGAGTACCGAGCAGGTTCAGGTTAGGACCATGTAGCACGAGAATGCGGTGAGGCATCGGCGAATCAAATTTCACGAAATTGGGCGCAATTAAACGCCAGTTGGTGGATTTTGTCCAGTGGGGCGAAAATCGGCACCGTATTATGCGGCTTTCCGGGGTGTTCGCCCCGACCGCGCGGGGCCGTCCGTTCGGGCGCCCCGGACAAGCGGGGTCAGATGAGCGGTTTGAGCGCCGCGCGCACTTCGTCGGACGTAATGCGGCCGAGCTTCTGATAGTGCATGCGCCCTTGTGCGTCGACCACCACGGTGAACGGCAGGGCGCCTGCCTTATTACCTAATGCCCGCGCCAGATCGGTGCCCGCGTAGCCTGCCACGAGCAGGGGGTAGTCGACCTTCACTTTTTGCTCGAAGGCGATCATGTTCTGCGCCGTATCGATGCCGATCCCGACGAATTGCACGTTCTTCGCCGCATATTCCTGAGACAGGGCGGCCAGTTCCGGCATTTCTTCTACGCAGGGGCCGCACCACGGCGCCCAGAAGTTGATGACGAGCGTCTTGCCGCGCCATTGCGATACGGGCTGTTCGGTGCCGGTCAGATCGGGCAGCCGGGTCGCAAGCAGTTGGGCGACGGCGGCGTCGGAGGTGTCCGCCGCTTGCTGGTTACGGTGGCCGAGCCAGAAGCCGGCCCCCAGCCCCACGAGCGCCAGTACCACCAGAATGACGATGCGTTTTGTCATGACGGGAAGGGAAAAATCACGCTGAGTAGACAATAGCCGGGAAACGGCTGACAAATATGGAGAAGATGTGGCGATATCGACGCGATTTGATGACCTGCTGCGTCAGTGTTCGCGTTCGTCCGCGCGGGCCTGACCGGCAGTGCCGGGGGCTTGCGCCGCACGCGTGGCAGCCTCGGCGGCCTCGGCAGCCATCAGGGCGCGCAAGCCGTTGGCGTCAGTGCGTGCCGGGCGGCCATTGCCGTCGCTCGCCTTGAGCGCGCCGCGCATGTCGTCGAGCGAGTAGAGCGACAGGTGCACACCCGCCGGGTCACCCCGCTGACCGCGTTGGCGCCACAGGAAACTCAGCGTCTCGACCATGCCCCGGCCATTGAAGTGACGGGACTCGGACACCTCGTAGTCGATCCCCCGGTTCAGGAGATCGATGGCGACTTCCTTGGGGTTGTCGCAAAAAGCCTGCAAATAGATATCGGATAACGCCGTGGCCGTGCCGTTATAGACGGCGCCCGCAATGTACGGGCGGTAGCGGGCCAGTTCATCCATGACGTTCAGGGCGGCGTCGCGCAGGTGAGCCAGCTCGGCGGGTTGCGTGTCAGACATGAATATCTGTACGTACTCGCGCACTTCCGCTTCGATCTGGTCGTTATCCGGCAGCAATTCACCCGCGATGCGAGTCTCGCCCGTCACCTGTTTCGCCGCCTTGCGTTTGGCGGTGGCATAGTCGGCCCCCTCCTCGGCGATGAGGCGAGCGGCCGCCAGTGCGATTTCTTCGCGCAGGCGTTGGGCATCGGTCCAGGATTTACGTGTCATGCGGCCGATGATACCCGAAAGGCGTGTCCGGCCGCCTGCCGGCGGCGGTGCGTACCGGGTATGCGTTGGCGTACTTATTCAAGAGGTATCCGATACGCATCTGAGACTGCGCCCGGGCCACCCGCGTCACGTGGCAGGTACAATGTAGCCCTCGGTTATCCGCACTCCCATTTCCCGCACGGGCGCCGCCCGTCCTCATCAGCTCCCCATCCATGCATATTCATATTCTTGGCATCTGCGGCACGTTCATGGGCGGTCTGGCAGTCCTGGCGCGTCAGGCCGGTCACACCGTCACCGGTTGCGACGCCAATGTCTACCCGCCGATGAGCACGCAGCTTGAGGCGCAGGGCATCAAGCTGATCGAGGGCTTCGATGCGGATCAGGTCTCGCTCAAGCCCGATCTGTTCGTGATCGGCAACGTGGTTTCGCGCGGCAATCCGCTGATGGAAGAGATCCTGAACCGGAATCTTCCCTACACCTCGGGCCCGCAGTGGCTTGGCGAGCACGTTCTTTCGAACAAATGGGTGCTGGCCGTGGCCGGCACGCATGGCAAGACCACCACGACGTCGATGCTGGCATGGATTCTGGAAGACGCCGGCTATCACCCGGGCTTTCTGGTGGGCGGGGTGCCGATGAATTTCGGTATTTCGGCGCGCCTGACCGAGAGCGACTTCTTCGTGATCGAGGCCGACGAGTACGACACGGCCTTCTTCGACAAGCGCTCGAAGTTCGTCCACTACCACCCGCGCACGGCCATCCTGAACAATCTTGAGTTCGATCACGCCGATATCTTCCCGGATCTGACGGCAATCGAGACGCAATTCCATCATCTGGTGCGTACCGTGCCGGGGCAGGGCCGCCTGATCGTCAACGGTCGCGAACCGGCGCTCGAGCGCGTACTGGCGCGCGGCTGCTGGAGCGAAGTCGAGCGCTTTGGCGTGACCGACGGCTGGCACGTCGCCCAAGCGACCGAAACGCTGGCCCCGGGGCAGGAAGCCTTCTGGGTACACCATGGCCAGCCGGCTGCCGGCGAGGTGAAGTGGGCGCTTCAGGGCGAACACAACCGGATGAATGCGCTGGCGGCGATTGCTGCGGCGCGTCACGTCGGTGTGCCGCCCGAGCAGGGCGCGGCCTCGCTTGCCAAGTTCGAAAACGTAAAGCGCCGCATGGAAGTGCGCGGCGTGGCCGCGGGTGTCACGGTCTACGACGACTTTGCGCATCACCCGACCGCCATCCAGACCACACTTGCCGGTTTGCGCCGCCGTGCTGGCGAGGCCCGCATTCTGGCCGTGCTCGAACCGCGCTCCAACACGATGAAGCTGGGCGTGATGAAGGCGCAATTGCCCGCGAGTTTGGCCGACGCCGATCTCGTGTTCGGCTATGGCGCCCCGAGCGGCAAAGACTCGCTAGGCTGGAATCTGGCCGAGGCGCTGGCACCGCTCGGCGCGCGGGGGCAGGCCTTCAGCGACATCGACGGGCTCGTACGCGCCGTGGTGGCAGCGGCCCAGCCGGGCGATCAGGTGGTGGTCATGAGCAACGGCGGCTTCGGCGGTATTCATCAGAAATTGCTCGATGCGCTGGCCGCGCGCGCCTAAGCTTGGCTTCATGACACCCGCGATGCCCGCCTGCGCTACTGAAAGACAAGTTTTCCGGAGCCTCACATGATTCTCTATTTGCACGGCTTCCGTTCCTCGCCGCGTTCGTTCAAGGCGCAGTTGATGGCCGCCCGCATGCACAAGCTCGGGCTGGGGCATGTGTGGGCCTGCCCGCAACTGCCGCCGTCGCCTCTGGCGGCCGTCGTCGACGCGCAGCGCCTGCTCACCGGGGTGGACCCCGACGAGTTGACCATCGTTGGCAGCTCGCTCGGCGGGTACTACGCAACCTATCTGGCCGAGAAGCTCGGCTGCCGCGCCGTGCTGCTCAATCCGGCCACGCGTCCGTACGAGGACCTTGGCAAATGGCTCGGCGAACAGCCGATGTGGCATGGCGGCGGCACGATCGTCGTCGAGCCCCGCCATCTGGACGAGTTGCGCATGATCGACGTCGCGCAGATCACCCGTCCGGAGCGCTATTACCTGGTGGCTGCTACGGGCGACCAGACGCTGGATTACCGCGACATGATCGCGAAATTTCCCGGTGCCAAGCTCACCTTGATTGAGGGCAGCGATCACGGGATTTCAGATTTTGTCGACTATATGGACGATGTGCTGCGTTTCGCCGGCATCGATGTGCCGGCGTCCATCGGCACGTCCGCCGCTTTTGCCGGGGAATAATGACTCACCGCAGCGACGCCTGGCGGCGAATTCTGCCGGTGGTGTCGACGATGCGCGCGTTCCCTTTCTGCCCTAAACCGCCGCACGTCGGCGGGCTACAATGTCGCCTATTGCGATCGATGGCTGTTTCATGAACATTTTTTTCGAGGAATCCGGCGGCTTCAAGGCCGGCACGGTGTTGTCGCAGCAGGGCGAGTCGTATCAGGTGGAGCTGCCGGGCGGACGTCGCAGCAAGATCAAAGGACGCGATGTCCTCTTGCGCTTCGAGTCCCCCGCGCCGGCTGAGTTGATCGTGCAAGCGCAGGCGGCATCGCAGGATATCGACATGAGTTTCCTGTGGGAATGCGCGCCGGCCGAGGAATTCGCGTTCCCAGTGCTCGCCGCCGAGTACTTCGGTGAAGGGGCGAGCGTCGCGCAGCAGGCGGGCCTCGCGCTCGCCTTGCAGGCCTCGCCGATCTACTTCCGCCGCAAGGGCCGTGGTCAATATCAACGCGCACCGCAGGAACAGATTCAGGCCGCGCTCGCCGGGCTGGCGCGCAAGCAGCAGCAGGCCGAGTTGCAGGCCAGCTACGCCGATCAGCTGATCGCGGGCAGCTTGCCCGATGCACTCAAGGGCAAGGAGCTGCAACTGCTGTTCCGCCCCGACAAGAACGCCATCGAATGGAAGGCCCTCGACGCGGCCGCCAGCGCCCTCGGCAAGACGCAGGCAGAAGTGATGCTGGCGTGCGGCGGCATTGCGTCGCCGCGTGCGTATCACGAGGCCGCGTTCCTGTACGAATACTTCCCGCGTGGCACGGGCTTCCCCGATGTGGGGCCGACGCCGGTGCCGACCGAAGACCTGCCGTTGGCGGACGTTCAGGCGTTCTCCATCGACGACTCCACCACGACCGAAATCGACGACGCGCTGTCGGTGCAGTTGCTGCCCGACGGGTTGCTGCGTGTGGGCATCCACATTGCCGCCCCCGCGCTGGGTATCACGCGTGGCGACGCCATCGACGAGATTGCGCGCGTGCGCCTGTCGACGGTCTACGCGCCGGGCGAAAAGATCACGATGCTGCCCGACTCGGTGGTCGAGACCTATACGCTCGCCGAAGGCGGTGCCCGGCCAGCGCTGTCGCTGTATGTCGTGGTCAAGGCCGACACCTACGAGATCGTGACCACCGAGACGCGTGCCGAATTGGTGCCGATCTCCGCGAATCTGCGCCATAACGAACTCGATTCGATCATTACGGCCGAGACGCTGGCCGACGGCAGCGGCGAGTATCCGCATAAGGAAGAACTGCGCCTGCTGTGGCCGTTTGCCCAATCGCTGTACGACAAGCGTCAGGCCGCGCGCGTGGGCTATGGCCTGCGCCCGGAAGTGCAGAACAAGACCGACTTTAATTTCTACGTCGACGGCGAACACGTCACGATCAAGCAGCGCATGCGTGGTGCGCCGCTGGATCTGATCGTGGCCGAAATGGCGATTCTGGCGAACAGTCGCTGGGGCCGCTTGCTGGCCGATTGCGGCGTGCCGGGGATCTATCGCGCACAGCGTGCTTACGGGGTGAACCGTACGCGCATGCAGACTTCGCCCGCGCCGCACGAAGGGCTTGGCGTGGAGCAGTACGCGTGGAGCACTTCGCCGCTGCGCCGTTACGTCGATCTGGTCAATCAATGGCAGTTGCTGGCATGCGTGCGTCACGGCGTGACGGCCAAGCTGGCGGCGCCGTTCAAGCCGAAGGACGCCGATCTCTACGTCACCGTGTCGAGCTTCGAGGCCGCTTACGCGGCGTATGCCGAGCATCAGAGCCGCATGGAGCGTTACTGGTGCCTGCGCTGGCTGCTGCAAGAGAACAAGTCGCAGGTGCAGGCGAGCGTACTCAAGGGCGATACCGTGCGCCTGAACGACGTGCCGCTCACGCTGGTCGTGCCGGGTCTCGCGCCGCATGCGCGTGGCACGCAGATCATGCTCGACATGCTCTCGCTCGACGTCGTCACGCTGGGTATTTCGGTGCGTGTGTCGCAAGTGCTCGACGCCAGCCAGTCGGTGGTGGCCGAGGATGAAGACGACGGCGACGGCGGTGAAGGCAACGAAGACGGCGGTAACGTTGGATCGGGTGAAGCCGACGGAAGCGTTGACGGCAATACCGACGGCGGTGCTGCCGATACGTCGGACGCGTCCGATGAGTCCGATGTCGAGTCGGACGACGATGCTGGCGGTGATTCCGGCGATGCCAACGATGATGATGGTGTTGCCGTGATGGCCGCAGACGCTGCCGGCGCCGCTGGCACCGCGCAAGCCACCCACGCCTCGGCGAACGCTGCGTGCTGAAACCGGCTGTCGCGTCCGGCGATCTGGCCGCGGCTCGCCGCCGCGGCTGGGCCATCGTGCGCGAGCATCCGCTCGCCACGGGGCTGGTCATCTCCGCCATCGTGCATTTGATCGCACTGGCGGTGCATTTCGTCGCGCCCGACAGCTTCCGGCTACACAGCGCCGACACCCCCCTCGAAGTCGTTCTCGTCAACGCGAAGTCGGCCAACGCGCCCGATAAGGCCACGGCGCTCGCCCAAGCCAACCTCGTAGGCGGTGGCGAACACGACGGCGAACGCGCGACCTCGCCGCTGCCATCGCGCGAAGCCGAGCGCGACGGTGCACCCGTCGCTCAAGTTCAGCGCAATGTGAGCGAACTGGAGGCCGTGCAGGAAAAGCTCCTCTCGCAATTGCGAAGCCAGTACGCCGCCGTGCCCGAGTCGCAGCGCAGCCGGGCCAACGCCGCACAAAACGGCCGCGGGCAGGACGACCAGACCGTCGACCAGCAGATTGCCCGGTTGCAGGCGGAAATCGACAAGCAACTGCGCGCGTATCAGACGCGTCCGAAACGCGGTCAGGTCACGGCCAATACGCGCGAAGTGGCCTATGCACGCTATTTCGACACGCTGCGTCATCGTATCGAGCGCTACGGCACGGACCATTTCCCGCAAGTGGGTAACGACCGCCTCTACGGCGAGTTGATCGTGACGCTCAACGTCAACCAGCGCGGCGGACTCGGTTATCACAAGGACGGCTGGGACGTGCAGGGGGTGGAAATCACCCGCAGCTCCGGTAACCGCGATCTCGACCGGCGTGCCGTGGCCATCGTGCAGGCCAGCGCACCGTTCGGCGATTTTTCGCCGGAAATGAAGCAGCGTTACGACATTCTGGAAATCGTCACGCGCATGACGTTCTCGCGTCAGGGCGTGCAGGCGCAAACCCTTGCGTCCCCGGCGTCGGCCACTGGCGCCACTGGCGGCAAAGCCTCGCCCTGAGGCCCTGCACGGTAAAACTTTCCAATCCTTTTTATAATTTGGAAGTTTTTTCGAACTGGAAAGTCCGCCATGAAATGGGTCCTCCTGGCGATCTTTGCTGCGTGCGCGGGGTATGTCCACCTGCGAGGTAAGATCCGCCATCGTTTTTTTCGCCAACTCTCCGATCACTCGACGTTTCTGTCACCGTTGAACGTGTTCATGTACACGTTTTCGCGGGTCCCGACGACGCCGTATCTGAAGCCGGACGACTTCCCCGAACTCGAACCCCTGCGTCAGCACTGGGAAGCCATTCGCGCGGAAGCCGTTGCGTTGCTCGAAGCCCGCCGCATCAAAGCGTCTGACCAATACAACGACGTCGGCTTCAATTCGTTCTTCAAGAGCGGCTGGAAGCGCTTCTATCTGAAGTGGTACGACGAGGCGCATCCGTCGGCGCATGCGTTGTGCCCGGTGACGACGCAACTGGTGCAGCAAATTCCGACGATCAAGGCGGCGATGTTTGCCGAGCTGCCGCACGGCAGCCGGCTGGTGCGGCACCGCGATCCGTTTGCGGGGTCGTTGCGCTTTCACCTCGGGCTGGTTACGCCGAACGACGATCGTTGCTTCATCGACGTCGACGGGCGGCGCTACAGCTGGCGCGACGGCGAGGGCGTGTTGTTCGACGAGACTTACCTCCATTACGCCGAGAATCAGAGCGGCCAGAACCGGATCATTCTGTTCTGCGATGTGGAGCGGCCGATGCGATATCGCTGGACGCAGGCCGTGAACCGCTGGTTCGGGCGCCATCTGGTGGGCGCGGCAGCGTCGCCGAACGACGCGGGCGACCGCACCGGCGGGCTCAACCGGGTGTTCAAGTATATTTACGCGATCCGCATCGTCGGCAAGCGCCTCAAGGCGTGGAACTACTATGTGTACTATGCGGTGAAGTGGGCGCTGTTCGGGGGTATCGCGCTGTGGGTGTTCTTGTGATCCACCGTCGAAGAAGTCCCACCGGTATAGCCCGGTTGGCCCGATTGACTTGAAGGATCGATGCGCCGCAACGCATGACGCGCGAAGGCCACCGCATGCGGTACGATCGGCGCACGATCCGATGCATTTTCCAAACGGCGCCTGTGCGAAAGCCAGGCGCCGCGTCTTTGACTACGATGACAAACCACACTCCGTCCGAGGCTGTCGAGCCTGCTGATCGCTACGCCGTGATCGGCCACCCGGTTGAACACAGCCAGTCGCCCTATATTCATGCCGAATTCGCGCGTGAGACGCAGCAGCACCTGACCTATGAGCGTCTGCTGGCACCGCTCGATGGCTTTGCCGCCTCCGTGCGCACATTCATCGAGAGCGGCGCACGCGGTGCCAACGTGACGGTGCCGTTCAAGCTGGAAGCGCACGCGCTGGCCGATCATCTGACCGAGCGCGCGCAGGCCGCCGGTGCGGTCAATACGCTGGTGTTCGACGCACGCGGGATCACGGGCGACAACACCGACGGCGTGGGCTTGGTGCGCGATATCGAAGGGTCACTCGACGTATCGCTGGCCGGGCGTCGCGTGCTGGTGCTCGGCGCTGGCGGCGCTTCGCGCGGGGCGTTGCTGCCGCTGATCGGTGCGGGCCCTTCGCTGCTGTTCGTCGCGAATCGTACGGCCGCGCGCGCGGATGAACTCGTCGCCCGCTTCGCCGACGCTGCCCGCTTCGCCGACGCTGCCCGCAACGCCGGTGTCAGTCTCGCCGGTGGCGGCTGGGACACGATTCCCACCGACTTCGACGTGGTCGTCAACGCCACGGCCGGCAGCCTGCAAGGCGACGTGCCGCCATTGCCGCCGGGCGTCTACGCCACGGGCGCGCTGGCCTACGACATGATGTACGGCGCGCATCCGACCGTGTTCATGACGCACGCCACCGCACACGGTGCGGCGAAGGTAGCCGACGGTCTGGGGATGCTGGTCGAGCAGGCCGCCGAGGCGTTTGCCGTATGGCGTGGTGTGCGTCCGTCCGCGGCGACGACGCAAGCCGTGCGGGCGGCGCTTCGCGCGCGTCTCGTGGCCAAGGGCTGAGCGCGTCCGATGAGCGCCGTCCAACGCCGTGCCCCACGCAGTGCCCGCAAACGTCGGTGGGGGCCATGGCAATGGACCGCCTACTTCGTGACGTTGCTCGTGGTGGGCATACTCGCCACGCAGCTCTATTACTTCCTGCAAATCGGCTGGTGGGTGCGCTTTAATCCGCAATCGACGGCGTTCATGCGTGCGGCGGAGCAGCGTTTGCGCGAGACCGATTCGAACGCGACGCTCAAGCATCAGTGGGTGCCGTACGACCAGATATCGCGCAATCTGAAGCGCGCGATCATCGCCAGCGAGGATGCCAACTTCGTCAATCACGACGGTTACGAGATCGACGCGATGCTCGGTGCGTGGGAGAAGAATCAGAAGAAGGGGCACATCGTCGCCGGCGGCTCCACGATCTCGCAGCAACTCGCCAAGAACCTGTTTCTCTCGAGTGAGAAGAGCTATCTGCGCAAGGCGGAGGAGTTCAGCATCACGTGGATGCTCGAATTCTGGATGGACAAGCAGCGCATCTACGAGATCTATCTGAACTCGGTGGAGTGGGGCGAAGGGGTGTTCGGTGCCGAAGCGGCGGCGCGCTATTACTACGGTGTGCCGGCGTCGAAGCTGTCACCGTGGCAGGCGGCGCGGTTGGCCGTCATGCTGCCGCGGCCGCGCTATTTCGACACGCACCGCAACTCGCCGTATCTTGCCCAACGCGCGGGCGTGATTGCGCGGCGCATGGGGGCTGCGGAATTGCCGCAGTAGCGGCAATTCCGGTGATGCCGGCAGGCCGCGATTCTCTTAGCGCGGCATGTCCGCCGGGATCTGCACGACAGTGCGGGTCGGGTACGGCAGCGAGCAGCCCGCGCCTTCGACCGTTTCCTTCACGCCGCGCTGAAGATCCCAGTAAAGCCCCCAGTAATTGGAGAGCAGCGACCAGACACGCACGTTCACGATCACCGAACTGTCGCTCACTTGCTTGACCATGATTTCCGGTGCCGGTTTATCGATCACGCGATCATCCTGCACCACGCGTTCGCGCAGGGCGTTCATGGCGGCATCGAGATCGTCGTCGAGCGCAATGCCGACGGTGATTTCCATGCGGCGCGTGGCATTACGGCTGTAGTTCGTCACCGGTTGGCCCCAGATCTGGCTATTCGGCACGCAGACGTAAATGCCGTCGGCATTGGTGAGCGTCGTGGTGAACAGGCCAATCTCTTCGACGGTGCCGGCCACCGCGCTGCCCGCTGTGATGTAGTCGCCAATGCGAAATGGCCGCAGGAGCAGCAGCATCGTGCCCGCCGCAATGTTCTGCAAAGTGCCTTGCAACGCCAGACCGATGGCGAGACCCGCCGCACCGAGTACCGCGATGATGCTGGCCGTTTGCACGCCGAACTGTGCCAGTACGGCGATGACGGTAATGATGCGTACCGACCATTGCACGATCGACGCGAGCAGCGGCTTGAGCGTGGCGTCGAAATTCGGCGAACGTCCCAGCGTCCTGCGCACGAAATTGCCCAGCCGTGCCGCGATCCAGAAGCCGATCAGCAGAATCAGCACGGCCTGTATGAACGACAGGCCGTAGTTCACCGCGTTGGCGGTGAGAAACCCCATCACGGCATCGAACGACGCCAAGGGTGTGGTCACTTCTGTCATCTCTTCAACTCCCTGTCAGCAGACGTCTCGGAAACGTCGATATCAAAATTGACGCAAAGTGCGTTGATTGGTTCTTCAAGTGTGCCGAGGCTGGCGACGAATGGAAGCGATCTGGCCGACTTTGAGAATCGTCCTACACGGAAATACGGCGTCCGCTGACGCTGGCGGCACGGCGGCGGCGCTATCGTCACGCGCGTCCTGAGCCGTTGGGTGCCGCCCTTGGCGTGCCTGTCGCGTGCCTGTACACTTGGCGTCGCCGCGTAGCAGGGAGAATTCCGTTTGATCAATGCCTTCGTCATCCATAATGGCCGCCTGCAACAGGTGACCTGCGACCATCCGAGCGATCTGGCGAGTGTCTCGCCGGTCTGGGTCGATTTGCACAGTGAGTCGGAGGAAGAGCGCCGCTGGGTCGAAGAGGCCTATGGCGTGAAGTTGCCCACGCGCGACGAACTCACCGATATCGAGGCGTCGGCGCGATATTACGAAGACGATGGCGGCGTGTTGCACGTGCGCACCGATTTTCTGCTCGACGAAGAAGAGCAGTCGCGCAACGTGCCGGTCGCGTTCGTTGTGCTCAAAGACCTGCTGATTTCCATCCACGACGAAGACCTGCCGGTATTCCGGCTGGTGCGCATGCGCGCGCGTATCCGGCCCGGTTCGGTGCGCGACGCCATGGACGTGCTGCTCGATCTGTATTCGACCGATGCCGAGTATTCGGCCGACTCGCTCGAAGGCGTGTACGCGGCGCTTGAAGAGGTGAGCCGGCGCGTGCTGGGCAAGAACCTGACCGACGCGGATGCGGCCAAGGCGCTCGAGAGCATTGCGGCCGAGGAAGATCTGAACGGGCGTATCCGGCGCAACGTGATGGACACGCGGCGGGCGGTGTCGTTTTTGATGCGCACGCGCATGCTCAAGGACGAGCAGTATCAGGAAGGCAAGCAGATCCTGCGTGACATCGAGTCGCTCGACAACCACACGGCGTATCTGTTCGACAAGATCAACTTCCTGATGGACGCCACCATCGGTTTCATCAACATCAATCAGAACAAGATCATCAAGATCTTCTCGGTGGCCGCGGTGGCGTTCCTGCCGCCGACGCTCATCGCGAGTATCTACGGCATGAACTTCCAGATGATGCCGGAACTGCAATGGGAGGCGGGGTATCCGTTCGCGGTCGGCCTGATGATCCTGTCGGCGATCGCGCCGTTCCTGTATTTCCGTCACCGCGGCTGGCTCGACTGAGGGGGAAGGGTGCCGAGCAGGTAAAATAGCGGCCTCGAATCGGAACACCGCCGGAAAACCGTCATGACATTCACGCAAGCCCTCAGCTCAGCCTGGACCCGCAACAACTCGCTGTTGTGCGTCGGCCTCGATCCCGAACCGTCGCGTATCCCGGCCCATTTGCAGGGGCGCCCGGACGCCATCTTTGAATTCTGCCGCCAGATCGTCGATGCCACGGCACCGTACGCGTGCGCGTTCAAGCCACAGATTGCCTACTTCGCAGCGCATCGCGCCGAAGAGCAGCTTGAGCGCCTGATCGCTCACATTCACGCCGATCATCCGGGCCTGCCCGTGATTCTCGATGCCAAGCGCGGCGACATTGGCAGCACCGCCGAGCAGTACGCCCGCGAAGCATTCGAGCGCTATCGCGCCGATGCCGTGACCGTGAACCCGTACATGGGTTTCGATTCGCTGGAGCCGTATCTGGCGCACACCGACAAGGGCGTGATCGTGCTGTGCCGCACGTCGAACCCGGGGGGCAGCGATCTTCAGTTTCTCGATGTCGACGGCAAGCCGCTGTATCAGACGGTTGCCCGTCTGGCCGCTGGCCCGTGGAACACGAGCGGGCAGATCGGTCTGGTGGTGGGTGCCACGTTCCCGGCCGAAATCGCTACGGTGCGCGGCATCGTCGGCGACATGCCGTTGCTGATTCCCGGTGTCGGAGCGCAGGGCGGCGATGTGGAAGCGACGGTCAAGGCCGGCCGCACGGCCAATGGCACGGGCATGATGGTCAACTCGTCGCGCGCCATTATTTACGCCGGACGCGATGAGCAGTTTGCTGCCGCTGCCGCCGTCGCTGCGGAGAAGACGCGCGACAGCATCAACGCGTATCGGTAATCCCGGCAGACACCCGTGATGCGGCGGAGGCCGTCGCACGGGGGCTGCGACTGCGGTACTGCGTCAGCGCCAGTACCACGATAAAAAACAGCGCCTGCGAATCGAAAAATCGCAAGGCGCTGTTTTTTTATGTCTTTCGGGCTTCGCCGTTGGGGCGGGCCGATGTTGTGTCGATGTTGACCCGAGAGCGTGCCGGCGCCGTGATTTACGACTCGGCGGTGTCGAGCAATTCGATCACGCCGCGCAACGCGTGTTGTGCCGCCTGACTGCGCACTTGTGTGCGGTCGCCCTTGAAGTGTTTCGTTTCGACAATCGTCTTCACGCGATTGCTCCATCCGAAGCACACCATGCCGACCGGCTTGTCGGGCGTGCCGCCACCGGGGCCGGCAACACCGGTGATCGACAGCGAAATCTGCGCGCGGCTGTTGAACAACGCCCCTTCGGCCATGGCGCGTGCCACGGGTTCGCTCACCGCACCGTGTTTCTCGATCAGTTCGGCAGGCACGCCGATCATTTCGGTCTTGGCCTGATTCGAGTAAGTGACAAAGCCACGTTCAAACCAGTTGCTGCTGCCCGAAATATCCGTGATCGCGGCGGCCACGAGCCCGCCGGTGCACGACTCCGCGGTGGTCAGCATCAGACGCTCGTCACGCAGACGATTGCCGACTTTTACCGACAGTTGGGCCAGAAGAGCTTGTTGGGAAACCACGGGACGACGCCTTCAAAAGTGTATGTGCGGGGTGCTGCGGCCGACCGGACCATCCATTCGTTCGCCATTCAGATCGAGCGCCACAGTGCAATGACCAGCAGCGTGCAGAATGCGGCGACGAGATCGTCGAGCATGATGCCGAGGCCACCTTTCACGGTGCGGTCGAAGTAACGGATCGGCGGCGGCTTCACCGCATCGAAGAAGCGGAACAGGATGAACGCCACCAATTGACCGACGAAGCTCGTGGGTGTGATGAGCAGCAGCACGATCCAGAACGCCACAATCTCGTCCCACACCACGGCGCTCGGGTCCTGCGTGCCGAGCTTGCGGGCCGTAAAGCCGCAGATCCAGATGCCGCCGATGACCGCAACGGCAATCAGCGTCGCCCAGCCGGTGACCGTCAGATACAGATTCAGTACGAGATACGAAGCCCAGCCGAAGAGCGTGCCGACCGTTCCCGGTGCCAGGGACGACAGTCCCGTGCCGAAGCCGAGGGAAAACAGGTGGGCGGGGTGCGACAGCAGGAAACGCGTGTTCGGCCGGCGCGGGCCGCTGCCCGGATTGAGGGCGGCCGTTTGGTCAGTACTCATTGGAAATGGTCGAAACTTTTGAAGTCGGCAGCGACAGGCGCCCCCGTATCATCGTGTAATTGCAGTGGGGTCTGACGTGCATCAGGAAGCGCTATTGTACCGATACGCGTCACGCGCAGGCCGAGTTCGTTGCCGATGGCGGTAATTCGGTCGCGTTGCGCGCTGTCGGCGCAGAAGCACAGCTGGTAATCGTCACCACCGGCCAATGTGCAAAGTCGCTGGATCGCCTGCGATTGTGCGGCGAGTTCGGGCGAGCGCGGCAACGCATCGACGTTGAGCCGAGCCCCCACCCCCGAGCGCTTGAGAATATGACCGAGATCGCCGAGCAGGCCATCGGACACGTCGAGCGCCGCACGCGCCACGCCGCGAAGCGCCATGCCGAGCGCAATCTGCGGTTCGGGCCAGTCCATCGCACGGCGCACCCGATCGACGCTGGCATCGTCCAACGTCCATTCACCGCGCAATACGCCGAGTGCCAGCCGTGCATCCCCCAACGTGCCGGAAACCCAGATATCGTCGCCGGGCTGTGCCGCGTCGCGTCGCAGCGCATGTGCGCCCGGCACCGCGCCGAAAACAGTCACACAAAGGTTGCGGGGGCCGCGCGTGGTGTCGCCGCCGATCAACGGGCAATCATAGCGATCGGCCAGCGCGGCCAGTCCTGCCGCGAAGGGCCCGAGCCACGCCGGGTCACTGTCGGGCAAGGCGAGCGCGAGCGTAAAACCGAGCGGTTTGGCACCCATCGCCGCGAGGTCCGACAAGTTCACGGCCAGCGTCTTGTGACCCAGCGCGCGAGGATCCACGTCAGGGAAGAAATGACGCCCTTCAACCAGCATGTCCGTCGAGATCGCAAGCTGTTCGCCCGTTGGCGGGCGCAGCAAGGCGCAGTCGTCGCCGATGCCGAGCGTCACTTGATCCCCCTGACGCGTCGCTCCGGCGAAGAAGCGATCGATCAGCGAGAACTCGGACAAAGGTAAGGGCGTTGACGTAGGCATGGTCATGGGTGACGAAGTGTCGGCGTTGCGGGCAATGACGTGGCGCGTCATGCGAAGTCGGCAGGCCTTTGGCGAAAAGACGACGGCAACCTATTTTACGAGCGCCCCCGGGTTTTCCCAATGCCCTTGTGGCGTGCTTGTACGATTTCGGCACGCGGCTTAGTCATGTCTCGGACTGCACCTTACCGAAATTTCATCCCTGGTCCGAAAATCGCGAATATGGTGCGATGCAGCGTTGAATTCTCGCGGAATTATCGCGACGATGCTCAGATCGAAGGTGCAGCCCTTATCCGCTTTTTGCATAAATGGCGTGAATAAATAGGGCTACAATTCGCATAGAAAATTTGAGCCATTCTGTCCGTTAAGAGCTTCCCCTCATGCCCACGCCGATCGATCCGAAACTGCGCGAAGCTGCGCTCGAGTATCACGAATTCCCCACCCCCGGCAAAATTGCCATCGCCCCGACCAAGCAGTTACTGAACCAGCGCGATCTGGCGCTGGCGTACTCGCCGGGCGTTGCCGCCGCGTGTGAAGAAATCGTCATCGACCCGCTCAACGCCTCGCGCTACACCGCGCGCGGCAATCTGGTCGGCGTGATCTCGAACGGCACGGCCGTGCTGGGTCTCGGCGATATCGGCCCGCTCGCTTCCAAGCCGGTGATGGAAGGTAAGGGCGTGCTGTTCAAGAAGTTCGCCAATATCGACGTGTTCGATATCGAAATCGACGAGAAGGACCCCGAAAAGCTCGTCGACATCATCGCGGCGCTCGAACCGACGTTCGGCGCGATCAACCTTGAAGACATCAAGGCGCCCGAGTGCTTCATCGTCGAGCGCAAGCTGCGCGAGCGCATGAAGATTCCGGTCTTCCACGACGATCAGCACGGCACCGCCATCGTGGTGGCAGCGGCGCTCATCAACGGCCTGAAGGTGGTCGGCAAGGATCTGACGTCGGTCAAGGTGGTGACCTCCGGCGCCGGTGCCGCAGCACTCGCCTGTCTCGACCTCATCGTGGACATGGGCCTGCCCATCGAGAACATTTGGGTGACGGATCTGGCCGGTGTGGTGTATGAAGGCCGTACCGAACTGATGGACCCCGAGAAGATTCGCTTCGCGCAGAAGACCGACGCGCGCGGGCTTGCCGAGGTGATCGGCGGTGCCGACGTGTTCCTCGGCCTGTCGGCTGCGGGCGTGCTCAAGCCGGAAATGGTCAAGACCATGGCCGACAAGCCGCTGATTTTCGCGCTGGCCAACCCGAATCCGGAAATCACGCCGGAACTCGCGAAGGAAGTGCGTCCGGATTGCGTGATGGCCACGGGCCGCACCGACTATCCGAATCAGGTCAACAACGTGCTGTGCTTCCCGTTCATCTTCCGTGGCGCACTCGACGTGGGTGCCACGACGATTACGCGCTCGATGGAAATCGCCGCCGTGAACGCGCTGGCAGAACTGGCACGTCAGGAGCAGAGCGACATCGTCGCCTCGGCCTACGGCATCAAGAACCTGTCGTTCGGCCCTGAATATCTGATTCCGAAGCCGTTCGATCCGCGCTTGCTGGTCAAGGTCGCTACTGCCGTGGCCGAAGCCGCGATGGCGGCTGGTGTCGCAACGCGTCCGCTCGCCGACGTCGACGCCTACGAGCAATCGTTGCAGCAATTCGTGTATCACAGCGGCGGTCTGATGAAGCCGCTGTTTTCGGTGGCGCGCAGTGTGCCGGCCGACAAGAAGCGCATCGCATTTGCCGAAGGGGAAGAAGAGCGCGTGCTGCGCGCGGTCCAGATTCTCGTGGATGAGCGCGTTGCCACGCCGATTCTGGTCGGTCGTCCGGCCGTCATCGAACATCGTATTCAGCAGTACGGTCTGCGTCTGACCGCCGGCGTCGACTTCACGGTCGTCAACCCGGAGCACGACGAGCGCTACCGCGACTACTGGGAGACGTATCACCAGTTGACCAACCGCAAGGGCGTGACGGCATCGTACGCACGTGTGGAAATGCGCCGCCGGACCACGCTCATCGCCGCCATGCTGGTGCGCAAGGGTGAAGCCGATGGCCTGATCTGCGGAACCGTGTCGACCCCGGGCCGTCACCTCCACTTTATCGATCGTGTGATCGGCAAGCGCGAAGGCGGTCATGTGTACGGCGCGATGAACGCGCTGATTCTGCCGAATCGTCAGATTTTCCTGGTCGATACGCACATCAATCAGGATCCGAGCGCGGAAGAACTCGCCGAAATCACGCTGATGGCCGCGGAAGAGATCCGCCGCTTCGGCATTCAGCCGAAGGTTGCACTGCTGTCGCACTCGAACTTCGGGACGAGCGACGCAGGTTGCGCCCGCAAGATGCGCGAAACGCTGGCGATTCTGCAAGAACGTGCACCTGAGCTGGAAGTGGACGGCGAAATGCATGGCGATTGCGCCCTCGACCCGGAGCTGCGTGCGCGCATCATGCCGGAGTCGACGCTGACCGGTGCAGCCAACCTGCTGGTCATGCCGAACATCGACGCGGCGAACATTGCCTACAACCTGCTCAAGACGGCCGCAGGCAACAACGTGGCGATCGGGCCGATCTTGCTGGGGGCGGCCAAGCCGGTGCACATCCTCACGGAATCGGCGACGGTGCGACGCATCATCAACATGGTCGCGTTGGTAGTGGCCGATGCGGCAGCGCAACAAGAAACGCGCTGACCGATCAGGGCCGATGGGCGGTTCGCCGCCGTTCGGCCCACATTAGCCACAAAACGCCGCACCTTTCCGGGGCGGCGTTTTGTCATTTTAGCGACGCATTTTTCGTATCGTATATCGATATGTGTGCACTCACTTCCATGAAAAACTCTTTGTTTTCATGAATTTGTTGAGTGAATTAGTTGCCAAATGTAAGCCGACATTGATTCCGGGGAGTAATAGCGATACCCTTACGGCTTCACCCACCAGAACGGGCCCGCAGCGCAAAACCGCGCAGGCCGACAACCTAGCTATGACAATGGCACGTTGGCTTCACTGGAGCATCGTGGCGCTGACGGCGGCTGGGAGTGTTTTTCTGGGGGCGAATGCCGTGGCGCGCGAAACCGCGCCATATGTCACGGATCAAACGGCGGCGGTATCCGCCACCGAGTTGCCCCGCGAAGCGCAGCGCACGCTGTCGCTGATTGCGCAGGGTGGGCCGTTCCCCTATGCCAAAGATGGCATTGTGTTTGGGAACTACGAAAAGCGCCTGCCCAAAATGCCGCGCGGCTATTACCATGAATATACGGTGCCGACTCCCGGTGCCCGCAATAGAGGTGCCAGGCGCATCATCTGTGGCGGTGATCAACGTGCAGTCGATCCTTGTTACTACACCCAAGATCACTACAACAGCTTTAGACGCATAAGGGAATGACAGCAGTATGAGTGAGCCGGTTTTCGCACAAGAACGCGGGAAAGATCTTATGGCAGATCCATTCGGTGCGGGCGAGGGCAACTTGTTCAAGCAGGTGCTGGGCCTGCATGCTGTCGCGCGGGCTGGCCGCCGCCATGCCTTATCGGAAGAGGGAGATATGAGTCTTTTCAAGACCGTCAGGCCGAATATTGTGCAGTCGATCCGCGCCTTCCGTGTGCCGGAGCTGGCTGACGAGGCCGAGCGACTGGGGCAGCACTTCCTGTATGCCAACTGCGCACAAGCGCAGAGCAAGGCCGAAGTGCTTGAAACGATCGCTACGTCCTTCCAGCTCCCGAAGCATTTCGGCAAGAATTTTGACGCCTTACACGATTGCCTGACCGATCTCGTCAGCCGCAGCGGCGCACAGCCGGGCTTCGTGGTCGTGCTCGAAGGGCTGCCGGTGGCGACGAAGTTCGACAAAGATGCGCGCGAAACGCTGCTGGATGTGTTCCGTGACGCCGCCGAGTTTTGGGGTGAGCGGCGCGTGAGCTTCCGCGTGTTCTACTCGTTCGCGTAAGCATCGGGTGCTGATTTGGCGTGAACGTCACTGAATATCGCCAAATCGACTGATTCAGCGTTCGTCGTGCTGCAAAGAAAAAGGTCCGCAATCGCGGACCTTTTTTCATTTTCCGGGCAGATGTCGGCCCGTCACGCTTTCACCGGGTCAGCCGCTCAGGACGTGTGTCCGGCCAGAAACTTCTGGGCGAGGCCTGCCAGATCGAACTGACCCTGTGGGACATCGCCGTTCGGCGTGAGGTGATTGACGACTTCCGGCAGAATTGACGACAGTTGCTGCGCGGCTTCGTCCGTGCTGACCCCCGCCGTGTTGGCCAACTGCTGAAGCTGGCCGCCCGGGCCGAGCGCCTGCGCCACCTGATCGGGGGAAACCGGTTGGTTGCCGCCGGTGCCGACCCACGACTTCAAGGCGTCACCGAGTCCACCGTTTTCCAGCACCTGCGTGAGGCCGCCAAGACCGCCGAGTGCACCGATCAGATCGGTCGGCGAGGTTGCCGGTGCCCCGGCACCGCCGGGCTGGGGTGCCTGCGCACCGCCGAGTAAGCCACCGAGCAAACCGCCAAGGCCGCCCGCCGCGCCGCCCGCTGCGGCACCGCCGCCGAGCATGCCGCCCAGCGCGCCGCCGAGTGAGCCCAGCAGGCCGCCGCCACCGCCATCCTGTCCTTCTGTTTTGCCCGTATGACTGGCGATCATCGCCAGCAGGCCCATCAGCAGCAACATGCGCGTATTGCCACCACCGCTGTTACCGCCTGCGGGGTTACCGGCCGCGCCGCCGAGAATGGAATCGAGAATACCCATGACGATCTCTCCTTGAGGCCTGCTAGGCCGTTACTCATGACGGAGTTACCCAACACAAAGCCTTACCAACCCCCCCAGCGTGCGGCAAGCGCCGCAAGGACTGCAATACCCGCTGTCTCCGTGCGAAGAATCCGATCCCCGAGGCGAATGGCCTCAAAGCCGGTGTCGCGCGCGAGGGCTTCTTCTTGAGGTGTGAGCCCGCCTTCCGGGCCGAAGAGCAACACGCCGGGCTGCGCCGGTGCCTGCGGCAATAGCGAATCAAAGCCGCTGTCCGCTCTAGGTGACAATAGCACACGCCATGTGTAACTCGTAATCGCGTCCCGATCGCGTAACCATGCCGCAATTGGCCGGATCGGCAAGATCTGCGGCACGCGATTTCGACCGCATTGCTCGCATGCCGCTTGTGCCAATGCCTGCCAATGGGCGCCCCGTTTGGCGGCCCGTTCGCTGTCGAGCCGAATCACCGAGCGCTCCGTCGCGAGCGGTTGAATGTCGGTCACCCCCAGCTCGATGGCCTTTTCGATCAGCCAGTCCATCTTGTCGCCCCCGGCAATGCCCTGTGCCAGTGTCACGCGATAGGGCGTCTCGGCCTCGCGGGGATCGTGTTCGCCCAATTGCACCATGGCATGCCGCTTTTCCAGACTCGTCAGCTCGGCTGGATACTCCCCGCCGGTGCCGTTGAACAGCGTGAGCGTGTCGCCCGCTTTAAGACGCAATACCTGAACATGACGCACGACCGCGTCGGGAAGGTCGAGCAGGGCGCCGGTGTGCAGTGGCGCATCAACGAAGAAGCGGGGCATACGTAATGGAAAGGGGCCGGATCAGGCGACAAAATGGGCGGCACCGGTGCTATCGAAGCAACATCAGCAACCGGTCGGGGGCTGAAGCATACCGCAAGGGGGCGCGCAGGGACTTAACGGCAGGCGCGGGGTGCGACGGGGCGTGCGAAGCCCCAGCGATAGCCGTCGATATCTTCAAGCTGGCAGAATCGGTCACCCCAGAACTGGTCCTCGGGCGGCATCAGGCCCTTGGCGCCGGCTGCGGTCGCGCGCGCGTAGAGCGCGTCGACATCCTCCGTGAAAACGTAGAAGCTCTGCGGGGCTTCGACGCCCGAGGTTCGCGGCGAACGGGCGGCGCTGGCAAATGCCCCTTCGGGGGCGAACATCAGGATCAATTCGCCCTGATAGAACATTTCGACGTGCATCACGGCGCCATCGTCGTCCATCGTGTTGTGCACGGTAAAGCCAAACGCCTGCTCATAGAACGTGGCGGAAGCTCGCGCGTCGCGCACGGTCAGATAGGGCGTCAACCAAGGCACATGTGACGGGCGGGGATCGGACATGACTTTCCTCCGTTGTTGCTGCCGGGCAGTCGTAAGACCCGGCCCTCAGGCCCGGCGTTCGATACGAGCATCCAATATACAAGGAACGCGCACGATCTTCACCCCGCGGTGTGTCATCTCGTGCCAATCGGCGCATCGGCGGCGTCGAGCGTGTCGATCAGTTCGGGGGGAATGTCGAAAAGCGCTGCATGGCGCGACACGGCGTAGTGCCGAAGACTGCGAAGCTGGTCGGGTGAGACCCGTTGGGCGGCGGCTTGCAACGAGTTGGTGTCGGTGCCGCGCACGTCGAGCGCATCGCTGGCGATGGCCAGTGCCCACAGCGAGCCGTACAGGGGCACGTAGGCGGTCATCGGCTGCACGTGCGCAAATACCGAGCGCAGCGCCGCGAGCACACGTTGCACCTGCGCCGGCTCGAACCACGGCGCACCCAGTTGCACTGCGATGCCGCCATGGGGTGACAGAAGTGACCGGACTTTCGCAAAGAACGCCGCGTCGTGGAGCGGGGCGGCCGCACCGTCGGCTTCGGTGAGGTCGAAGATCACGGCGTCGAAACGGTCGCCGTGCGAGCGTGCGGCGTCCACGTAATCGCGTGCGTCGCCGATAACGAGCGTCGTGCGCCGGTCGTCGAACGCGCCACCGGCGAGCGATGGCATGTGCCGCAAAATCGTCGCGGGGACTTGGGCGTCCAGTTCGGCAATGACGACTTCGCTTACGCTCGCGTGACGCAAAGCCTCGCGTGCGGAGCCGCCATCACCGCCACCGATCACGAGCACGCGTTTCGCGTCGCCGTGTGCGAGCAGTAGCGGATGGACCATGCACTCGTGGCAAATATGAGCGTCTGCGAGACCGGCCATGAACCGCCCGTCGAGCCGATAAGCGCGTCCGAGCGGCCCGAAGGCCGGCAGATCGACGATTTCGATGTGCTGATAAGGCGACACCGCCGTCGCGACCGTGCGGCCGGCGAGCGCGTAGGTCGCCCAGGGGCCGAGCGGGGCGGAAAACGGCTTGAGTGCGGCATCGGAATCGTCCGCAGTGACGTCGCTTATGACGGGCATTGTTGTGACAACTTCCTCTAAATTGCGGCGATTGCGCCACTTTTTGGCATCATTCCACGTTCTCGCCATTTGGGGAAGTTCACCGCAAGCGACCCGGGGTGGTGCCGTATCTGATAAAATCGCGATCTTTATCCTGCACTTGATTTCGCGCGGCAGCTCGCGGCAACGGGGCACGCCCGCTATTCCGGCTGGTCACCATGACGAACTCCTCTACTGCTACGGCTGCGCTGATGGCATCCGCCATTCGCGTCCTCTCCATGGACGCGGTCCAACAGGCCAACTCCGGTCACCCTGGTGCGCCTATGGGCATGGCCGATATCGCGGTCGCGCTCTGGGGCCGTCACCTCAAGCACAACCCCGTCAATCCGCACTGGTTCGATCGCGACCGCTTCGTGCTGTCGAACGGCCATGGCTCGATGCTCATCTACTCGTTGCTGCATCTGACGGGCTACGATCTGCCGATCGAAGAACTCAAGCATTTCCGCCAACTGCACAGCAAGACGCCGGGCCACCCCGAAGTGGGTATCACGCCGGGCGTCGAGACGACGACGGGCCCGCTGGGTCAGGGCATCACGAATGCCGTCGGCTTTGCGTTGGCCGAAGCGCTGCTCGCCAAGGAATTCAACCGTCCGGGCGCCGAGATCGTCGATCACCACACGTATGCGTTCCTCGGCGACGGTTGCCTGATGGAAGGCATCTCGCATGAAGCCTGTTCGCTGGCCGGTACGCTGCGCCTGAACAAGCTGATCGCACTGTACGACGACAACGGCATCTCGATCGACGGCGATGTCGAATACTGGTTTGCCGACGATACGCCCAAGCGTTTCGAAGCCTATGGCTGGAACGTGATCCGCGATGTCGACGGGCACAACGCCGACGCGGTCGATGCCGCCATTGCGCAGGCCAAGACGTCGGATCGCCCGACGCTGATCTGCTGCAAGACGTTGATCGGCAAGGGCGCACCGAACAAGCAGGGTGGTCACGACGTGCACGGCGCACCGCTGGGCGCGGATGAAATCGCCGCCACGCGCGCCGCACTGGGCTGGACCCTGCCGCCGTTCGAAGTGCCGGCCGAAGTCTACGCCGCATGGGACGCCAAGGCCGCCGGTCAACAAGCCGAAGCCGCCTGGAACGAACGTTTTGCCGCGTATCGCGGCCAGTTCCCGGCCGAAGCCGCTGAATTCGAGCGCCGCATGAAGGGTGAACTGCCGGGCGACTTCAAGTCGGCCGCTGCCGCCCTGATCGCCAAGACCAACGAGAAGGCCGAGACCGTGGCGACGCGTAAGGCGTCGCAACTGGCGATCGAAGGTCTGGCTGCCGTGCTGCCGGAATTCCTCGGCGGCTCGGCCGACCTGACCGGCTCGAACCTGACCAACTGGAAAGCCAGCAAGCCGGTGCGTGCCAACGCCGATGGCGTGCAGTACGGCAACCACATCAACTACGGCGTGCGCGAATTCGGCATGAGCGCCATCATGAACGGCCTTGCGCTGCATGGTGGTCACATTCCGTTCGGCGGCACGTTCCTGACGTTCTCGGACTACAGCCGCAACGCGCTGCGCATGGCCGCGCTCATGAAGCTGCGTTCGATCTTCGTGTTCACGCACGATTCGATCGGTCTGGGCGAAGACGGCCCGACGCACCAGTCGATCGAGCATGTCTCCAGCCTGCGTCTGATTCCGCAAATGGACGTGTGGCGTCCGTGCGATACGACCGAAACGGCGAGCGCCTGGGTGGCGGCCGTGGAGCGTCACGACGGCCCCTCGAGCCTGGTGCTCAGCCGTCAGAACCTGCCGTTCGTCTCGCGCGACGATGCGCAGATCGCCAATATTCGTCGCGGCGGCTATGTGCTGCGTGACGTGGCGACGCCGCAGATCGTGCTGATCGCGACCGGTTCGGAAATGGATCTGGCCCTCAAGGGCGCCGAAGTTCTGGCGGCCGAGGGTATTGCTGCGCGCGTCGTCTCGATGCCGTCGACCAATGTGTTCGACCGTCAGGACAAGGCGTATCGCGACAGCGTGCTGCCGCGCGGCGTGCCGCGTGTGGCCATCGAAGCCGGTGTGACGGCGTTCTGGCACAAGTACGTCGGCCTGGAAGGCGGCGTGGTCGGTATCGACACCTTTGGCGAGTCGGCTCCGGCCGGCGTGCTGTTCAAACACTTCGGCTTCACCGTCGACCACGTGGTCGCGACGGTCAAGTCCGTGCTTGGCTGATTTCGTTAGACCTTACGGAGAAACCCCCATGACCATTCGCGTCGCTATTAACGGCTATGGCCGTATCGGCCGCAACGTACTGCGTGCCCATTACGAAGGTGGCAAGAAGCACGACATCGAAATCGTCGCCATCAACGATCTGGGCAATGCGCAGACCAATGCTCACCTGACGCAATACGATACCGCGCACGGCAAGTTCCCGGGCACGGTGACGGTCGACGGCGATTACATGATCGTCAACGGCGACAAGATTCGCGTGCTGGCTAACCGCAACCCGGCCGAACTGCCGTGGGGCGAGCTGAACGTGGACGTCGTGCTCGAGTGCACGGGCTTCTTCACCACGAAGGAAAAGGCCGGCGCCCACCTGAAGGGCGGCGCGAAGAAGGTCATCATCTCGGCCCCGGGCGGCAAGGATGTGGACGCTACGGTCGTGTTCGGCGTGAACGAAGGCGTGCTGAAGTCGACCGACACGGTCATCTCGAACGCTTCGTGCACGACCAACTGCCTCGCACCGCTGGTGCAGCCGCTGCACGCCAAGATCGGTCTGGAAAACGGCCTGATGACGACGGTGCACGCTTACACCAACGATCAGGTGCTGACGGACGTCTATCACGAAGACCTGCGTCGTGCCCGTTCGGCCACGATGAGCATGATCCCGACCAAGACGGGCGCTGCTTCGGCCGTTGGTCTGGTGATGCCGGAACTGAACGGCAAGCTCGACGGCTACGCCATTCGCGTCCCGACGATCAACGTGTCGATCGTTGACCTGTCGTTCATCGCCAAGCGCGACACGACGGTCGATGAAGTCAACGCGATCCTGAAGGAAGCCGCTGAAGGCCCGCTCAAGGCTATCGCTACGTACAACACGGCACCGCTGGTGTCGGTCGACTTCAACCACAACCCGGCATCGTCGAACTTCGACGGTACGCTGACCAAGGTCTCGGGTCGTCTGGTGAAGGTCACGTCGTGGTACGACAACGAGTGGGGCTTCTCGAACCGCATGCTCGACACGACCGTCGCGCTGATGTCGGCCAAGTAAACTGCTGCTTCGGTAGTTGCATGAAAAAAGCCGCTGTCGAAAGACAGCGGCTTTTTCTTTGGGGTCTCACGACAACGCATGTCGGCATGCGCGTCGTGTGCGACGGCGCTTCCGTGTGATTATACTTCGCGACCCGCGGGCGACTTTTTGCGGCACAGCCCGATCAGCACACCGAGGATACCGCCGAGCACCAGCCCGCCACCACCGAAGTAGAGCTTGCGGGGATAGACGGCGTGATCGTCAACTTGTACGGCACTGACGATGCGGGTGTTGTAGGACTGATCCGGGGCGAGCAGTTGCGATACGCGATACCGGCTGTCGTTCAGGACCGCGCGCTCCGAGCGGCTGCTCTGAAGGGCGCTGAGCGCCATGACGGAATCCGTATTTTTGGACTGCGCCAATGCGGCACCGAGTTGCTCCTGCGCCTTCGTATTCGCATCGATTGCCGCGTCGATGACGCTCAATTGCTGCTTGGGCAGATCGCGTACGCGTTCCAGAATGGCCGCGTGTTCCGTGAGAATTTGTTGTGCTGCCGTGGAGAGGGCTTGCCCGGCCTGTTGCTCGGACGTGCCACGTGCGACGATTTCAACGTACGTCGTGCCTTGGACGGCGCGCGCCTTGATCGTTTTCCAGACGACAGAATTGTGTAGGGCTTCCAGGTTGCCCTTGAGTTCGGGCAGTACCTTTTCCGTGAGGTCATCGCGGAAAGTGTTCAGGCCGACACGTCCGACGGTTTGCTGTACCGACTCGATAAGTGGCCCATCCGGCCCGCTTACCGGGGACCCGGCCGCACGACCCACTTGCAGGGTCAGCTTGCCTTCCCATTGTTTCTGCACGAGATACGTGCAGCCGACACCGATGGCGCCACCCACAATGGCAAGGCCGGCGATCCACTTGGCATTGGTTCGTACAAAGTCCAATACGTCCGCGAGTGTGAGATCGGACAGCCCTTCGGATGTCGTTTTGTTGAGTGTTTTATCGTTATTCATCGGGTGGAATCGAACGTCTAGACGTGACCGAAAGGTCGTATGCCTTGCGCGAGAGGTAATCACCGTTTGATGCGGTGACCCCTCTTTATGTTCCAAATAACCGACTTGGGGGAACATCTCCCGGACCAGGCCTCCGGGATGGGTAAGGATGTGGAATTAATTCTTCTGCCGGTGCGGGCACGGATCCTTCGTGCAGCTCCCGTACATGGCAAGGGAATGTTCCTGAAGTGCGAAACCGCGTTCTTTTGCGATTAACTTCTGGCGGCGTTCGATTTCTGCATCGAAAAATTCTTCGACGCGACCACAGTCCAGGCACACCAGGTGATCATGGTGATGGCCTTCGTTGAGTTCGAATACGGCCTTGCCGGACTCGAAGTTACTGCGCGACAATAGGCCGGCTTGTTCGAATTGCGTCAACACGCGGTAGACCGTGGCCAGACCGATGTCGAGGTTTTCGCCGAGCAGGTGACGATAAACGTCTTCGGCGGTCAAATGGCGCACCTCGCTGTTCTGGAAGATTTCCAGAATTTTGAGGCGCGGAAGCGTGGCTTTCAGTCCGATATTTTTCAGATCGGCGGGATTCGGCATCGCTCTACGTCCCTAGAGTACAATACAGCCCCAATAATAATGCCTTTTTGCCTTGCCCGGCGCAAACCGGCGCAAACGGGACGGTTTCAGCCGTCAACGGGGGCGATGTGGCGGCGCGCCCGGCGTGCCGGATCAAGTTCGATTTTTTTGAAAGCGAGTCAGATTTGCGTCGTTATCTCTCCCTTTATGCTGCCGCAGCACTGCTGGCACTGGCTGGCTGCTCTACGTACGACAGCGTGACCGACAAGGTGATCGGCGTCGTGACGCCGTATCGAATCAACATCGTTCAAGGCAACTTCGTCTCGAAGGAAGCCTACGAACAGCTCAAGGCCGGCATGACGCGCGATCAAGTGCGCCAGGTGCTCGGCACGCCGCTGCTCACCGATATCTTCCACGCCAACCGCTGGGATTACGTCTTCTACTTCAAGCGCGGCAACACTTCGGTGGTGCAAGAGCGCCATTTGAGGGTGTATTTCGAGAACGATGCGCTGGCGCGCTGGGACGGCGGCGAGAACCTGCCGACCGAATACCAGCTGGTGCAGGAAATCGACGGTCAGAAGGGCAAGACGGTGAAGACCGATGCGCCGGCACCGTCGACCGCGAGCGCGGCCGCAGCGGAAGCTGCATCGCCGTCGCCTGACGCTGCCGCCACCGCACCGACGGCCGCCGCCACGCCGGCAGTCAACGATGTGGCGACCGTGTCGACCGACGCGGCGGCCAGCCAGACCACGCCGACCAACGCCGGCCTTGCGTCGAGCGCCACCACCAGCACGAGCAGCAATGCCGGTACCGCCGGCGGTACGGGTTTGGTGCCGTCGCCGCGCGTGACCTCCGGTGGTGGCCTGTTCTCGGCACCCAAGTAAGCCGTCAGAAATACAACCAGACTCACCATGATGAAGATTGCGATTGCGGGCGCGTCCGGCCGTATGGGCCGGATGCTGATTGAAACCGTATTGGCCGCCGATGACGCCGAGCTGGTGGGCGCGCTCGACCGTGAGGGCAGCCCGGCCCTCGGCCACGATGCCGGCGCTTTCCTCGGCCGCGAAACCGGCGTGCACATCACCGCCGATCTCGACACCGCACTGGCTAACGCCGAATTCCTGATCGATTTCACCCGTCCGGAAGGCACGCTGCTGCATCTGGCTGCCGCCGCGAAGCATGGCGTGAAGATGATCATCGGCACGACCGGCTTCTCGGACGAAGACAAGGCACGTCTGGCCGAAGGCGCCAAGCGCGTGGCCGTCGTTTTCGCACCGAACATGAGCGTGGGCGTCAACGCCACGTTCAAGTTGCTCGAAGTGGCCGCCAAGATCCTGAACACCGGCTACGACATCGAGATCATCGAAGCGCACCATCGTCACAAGGTCGATGCCCCGTCGGGCACGGCGTTGCGCATGGGCGAAGTCGTGGCCGACGCGCTCGGGCGCGATCTGAAAGAATGTGCCGTCTACGGCCGCGAAGGTGTGACCGGCGAGCGCGATCCGTCGACCATCGGTTTTGCGACCGTGCGCGGCGGCGATATCGTGGGCGACCATACGGTGTTGTTTGCCGGCATCGGCGAGCGCATCGAGATCACGCACAAGTCGTCGAGCCGCCTGTCGTATGCTCAGGGTTCGCTGCGCGCTGCCCGCTTCCTCGTCGAACGCCAGACCGGTCTGTTCGACATGCAGGACGTGCTAGGCCTACGCTAAGCCCCTGCCCGGCCGGGGCGTTTGACGTGCGAAGTGCGCACGTCGATAACCCGGCCCTTTCGCTTCCCGGTCAATTGCCGGCCCGCATTGCCAGCACCGCCGTTGCACCGTGTTGGCAGCCCTTCGATCTGAAGGTTGCGACGCCCGCCGCCATCGCGCTGAATCCGCACCCGGCGGCGTTATAATCATCGTTTTCCCCGGATCTGCCCCAAATACCCGTGTGCCGCGCCGATGGCCGCACACCGGCAGGGCAAAGCCGAGCCGAATCCTATCCGCCGACCCATCATGCAAGAAAAATACGTTCCCGCCGACGTCGAAGCCTCCGCCCAGTCGCATTGGCAGGCAATCGATGCCTACAAGACCACCGAGCGCGCGGACAAGCAGAAATTCTATTGCGTCTCGATGCTGCCGTATCCGTCGGGCAAGCTGCATATGGGACACGTGCGCAACTACACCATCAATGACGTGATGTACCGTCAGATGCGCATGCGCGGGTACAACGTGCTCATGCCGATGGGATGGGATGCGTTCGGTATGCCGGCGGAAAACGCGGCGATGGCCAACAATGTGCCGCCCGCGAAGTGGACGTACGACAACATCGCTTACATGAAGAAGCAGATGCAGGCGATGGGGCTGGCGATCGACTGGTCGCGCGAAGTCGCCACCTGCTCGCCCGAGTACTACCGCTGGAATCAGTGGCTGTTCCTCAAGATGCTCGAAAAGGGCGTGGTCTATCTGAAGACCGGGACGGTGAACTGGGACCCGGTCGATCAGACCGTGCTCGCCAACGAGCAGGTGATCGACGGCCGCGGCTGGCGTTCGGGCGCGCTGATCGAGAAGCGTGAGATCCCGATGTATTACATGCGCATCACCGATTATGCCGACGAGTTGCTCGGCGATCTGGACGCCCTCGGCTGGCCCGAGCGCGTCAAAGTGATGCAGCAGAACTGGATCGGCAAGAGCTTCGGCGTGAACTTCGGGTTCCCGTACGAGCTCGACGGCGAGCGCAAGCTGCTGCGCGTGTTCACCACGCGTGCCGACACGATCATGGGCGTGACCTTCTGCGCGATTGCCGCCGAGCACCCGCTCGCCACGCGTCTGGCCGCCGAGCGCCCCGACTTGCAGGCATTCATTGCCGAATGCAAGCAGGGCGGTGTGGCCGAAGCCGACATCGCCACGATGGAAAAGAAGGGCATGCCGACGGGTTTCTTCGTCACGCATCCGCTCACCGGCGACAAGGTCGAAGTGTGGATCGGCAACTACGTGCTGATGGGTTACGGCGAAGGTGCCGTGATGGGCGTGCCGGCGCATGACGAACGCGACTTCGCGTTCGCGCGCAAGTACGGTCTGCCGATCAAGCAGGTCGTAGCGGTCGCCGGCGAGACGTATTCGACCGACGCATGGCAGGCCTGGTACGGCGACAAGGAAGGCACGCTGATCAACAGCGGCAAGTACGACGGTCTGGGCTTTGCTGCCGCCATCGACGCGATTGCCGCCGATCTGAAGGCGCAGGAAGTCGGCGACAAGCAGATCACGTTCCGTCTGCGCGACTGGGGCATTTCGCGCCAGCGTTACTGGGGCACGCCGATCCCGATCATCCACTGCGACACGTGCGGTGCGGTGCCGGTGCCGGAGAAAGATCTGCCCGTGGTGTTGCCGGAAGACCTCGTGCCGGACGGCTCGGGTAACCCGCTCGCCAAGTCCGAAGCCTTCCTGAAGTGCGACTGCCCGAAGTGCGGCAAGCCGGCGCGTCGCGAGACGGACACGATGGACACGTTCGTGGACTCGTCGTGGTACTTCATGCGCTACGCCTGCCCGGACGCCGAGACCATGGTCGACGCGCGCACCGATTACTGGATGCCGATGGATCAGTACATCGGCGGTATCGAGCACGCGATTCTGCACTTGTTGTATTCGCGCTTCTGGACCAAGGTCATGCGCGATCTGGGGCTGGTGAGTTTCAAGGAACCGGCGCAGAACCTGCTCACGCAGGGCATGGTGCTCAACGAGACGTACTACCGCGAAGACGACGCCGGCAAGAAGACGTGGTTCAACCCGCTCGACGTGCAGGTGCAGCTCGACGACAAGGGTCGTCCGGTGGGCGCGACCTCGAAGGCCGACGGCGGCGACGTGGTGCTGGGCGGCATCGAGAAGATGTCGAAGTCGAAGAACAACGGTGTCGATCCGCAATCGCTTATCGATCAGTACGGTGCCGACACGGCGCGTCTGTTCGTGATGTTCGCGGCGCACCCGGAACAACAGCTGGAATGGTCGGGCGCTGGTGTGGAAGGCGCGAGCCGCTTCCTGCGCCGCCTGTGGGGCTTTGGTCAATCGCAAGCCGCGTTGCTGCGTCAGACGGGTGTCGCCATCGAGACCGCCAACCCGGCCGCGCAGGCGCTGCGTCGTGAGGTTCACGGCGTGCTCAAGCAAGCCAATTACGATTACCAGCGTGTGCAGTACAACACGGTCGTGTCGGCGGCGATGAAGATGCTCAACGCCATCGAGAACGACAAGGGCGCGGCCGGTGCCGGCGCGGTGCGCGAGTGCTACGGCATCTTGCTGCGCGTGCTTTACCCGGTGGTGCCGCACGTCACGCACGGCCTGTGGGATGCGCTGGGTTACGCGGCCGAGTCGGGCGATCTGCTCGACGCCTCGTGGCCGGTGGTGGACGAAGCTGCGCTGGTGCAGGACGAAATCGAACTCGTGTTGCAGGTGGCGGGCAAAGTGCGCGGCGCGATTCTCGTGGCCAAGGACGCTTCGCGTGAGGCCATCGAGCAGGCGGCACTGGCGCATGAGATGACGGTCAAGTTCGGCGAAGGCAAGCCGGTCAAGAAGGTCATCATCGTGCCGGGTCGTCTCGTGAACGTGGTGGTCTGAGCCGGCAGCGACTGCCGATCCATGATTTGGTGACAAGAGGGCACATCACGTGCAAATGACATCCGGGCAACGCAGCGCGGGCATGACGCGCAGGATCTTCGGCTGGATCGCCCTGCTGGGCTGTGCGCTGACGCTCACCGCGTGTGGTTTCCAACTGCGCGGGGCGAGCGAGTACGCATTCAAGCGCCTGTATATCTCCGGCGGCGGGCAGATGGGTATCGATATCCGGCGATACATCCGTTACGGCAGTAAGGGGACGGTCGTCGTCGATGCGCCGTCGGATGCCGATGCGCGGCTGGAAATTCTGGGGCAGACCGCCACGAGAACCGCCGTCAGTCTGGACTCGACGGGGCAGGCGCGTGAGTACGAGATGCGTAGTACGTTCACGTTCCAGTTGGTGACCCCGGACGGTACGCCGATCATTCCGCTGAGCACGATCCGTCTGACGCGTAACCTGCCGTACAGCGATAGCGAGGCGACGGCCCGCGATACCGAAGCGGCGCTGCTCAATCGCGACATGCAGAAGGATGCCGTCGATCAGATCATTCGCCGCATGGAAGCGGTGAAGACCATGCCGGCGCCGAACCCGGACCACTAGACCAACGACACCCACGACACCCACGACACTCACGGCCATGCAACTGCGCCCCGACGCGCTTGACGCGAATCTTGCCAAGACCCTCTCGCCGATCTACGTGATCTACGGCGACGAGAGCCTGCTCGTGCAGGAAGCGGTCGATCGCGTGCGCGCGGCGGCCCGCGCCGGTGGTTTTACCGAGCGCGATGTGCTGTCGGTCGAGCGCAGTTTCGACTGGGGCGCGCTGGCGAATTCGGGGCAGTCGATGTCGTTGTTCGGCGACCGCAAGCTGATCGAGTTGCGTATTCCCGGCGGCAAACCCGGCAAGGACGGCGGTGCTGCGCTCAAGGCGCATGCCGAGGCGGCCAGCGGCGACGTGCTGACCATCATCACGTTGCCGCGTCTCGATGCGGCGGCGTCCAAGTCCGACTGGTTCACCGCACTCGATCGTGCGGGCGTGACGGTCAAGATCGATACGGTCGACCGGGCGCGGTTGCCCGACTGGATCTCGCAGCGTCTTGCCGCACAGGGGCAGCGCGTGGCTGCGGGCGAAGCGGGACGCCGGGTGTTGCAGTTCATCGCCGATCGCGTCGAAGGCAATTTGCTCGCGGCGCATCAGGAAATTCAGAAACTCGGCTTGCTGTACCCGTCGGGGACGCTCGAATTCGAGCAGGTGCAGGATGCGGTACTTAACGTCGCGCGTTACGACGTTTTCAAGTTGAGCGAAGCGGTGCTCGCGGGCGATACGCCGCGACTCGTGCGAATGCTCGACGGCTTGCGCGGCGAGGGCGAAGCGGCCCCGCTCGTGTTGTGGGCGCTTACCGAAGAAGTGCGCACACTGGCGAAGATCACACGCGGCATGGCCGCTGGCAAACCGCTCGCGATGCTGTTGCGCGAATACCGTGTGTGGGGCCCGCGCGAGCGTTTGATGGAACAGGCGGCGAACCGCGTCACGCCGGCGATGCTTGCCCAAGCGTTGCAACTGGCGGCGCGTCTCGACCGGCAGGTCAAGGGGCTGCGTGCCGACGGTCTGCCCGGCGACCCGTGGGACGGCATGCTGCAACTTGGCCTGTTGCTCGTCGGCGACCGACCGCCGGCGGCGCGCTCCGCCCGCCCGGCACGTCCGGCGCACGCGTAGACCGCGCCCCAAAAATATCAAATGACGACGGCGGACCCTCCGCCGGATCGACCCAATCGACCCAATCGAGCAGAGTCACGAGATGGATATCAAAGCCTACATGCAGTCGCTGGGCCAGCGTGCCCGCGAGGCATCCCGCGCCATGGCGCGTGCCGATACGGCCGCTAAGAACCGCGCATTGCTGGCCATTGCCGACGCCATCGAGCGTGATGGCGCGAAGTTGCAGGAAGTGAACCGGCGCGATCTCGAACGCGCCAAAGCCAACGGGCAGGACGCCGCCTTCATCGACCGTCTGACGCTGTCCGACAAGGCACTGCGCACCATGATCGAAGGCTTGCGCCAGATCGCCGGTCTGTCCGATCCGATCGGCGAAATCAGCAACGTTCGCGTGCAGCCGAGCGGCATTCAGGTGGGCCAGATGCGCGTGCCGCTGGGTGTGATCGGCATCATTTACGAATCGCGTCCGAACGTGACCATCGATGCGGCGGCGCTGTGCCTGAAGTCGGGCAACGCGACGATCCTGCGCGGCGGTTCCGAGGCGATCGAAAGCAATACCGCGTTGGCGACCCTCATTGCCGAAGCGCTTGCCGCGACCGGCTTGCCGGGCGATGCGGTGCAGGTCGTCAGCACACCCGATCGCGCCGCCGTGGGCGAGCTGATCACCATGACGGAATATGTCGACGTGATCGTGCCGCGCGGTGGCAAGAGCCTGATTGCCCGCCTGATGCAGGATGCGCGCGTGCCGATGATCAAGCATCTCGACGGCATCTGTCACGTGTATGTCGATCAACGCGCCGACGCCGCCAAAGCGCTGGCGATTTGCGAGAACGCCAAGACGCATCGCTACGGCACGTGCAACACCATGGAAACGCTGCTCGTCGACCAGAACGCGCTGGCGCAGTTGCCCGCGATTGCCCGCATGTTCCAAGGCAAACAGGTCGAGTTGCGCGGCTGCGAGCGCACCGTGGCGGCGCTGACCGATGCGGGCGTGACCGGTGTCGTGGCGGCGACCGAGGAAGACTGGTCCACCGAGTATCTCGCGCCGATCCTCGCGATCAAGATCGTCGATGGTCTCGCCCCGGCGATCGAACACATTAACCGTTACGGCTCGCATCACACCGATGCCATCGTGACCGAGGACTACAGCGCGGCGATGCAATTCCTGCGCGAAGTCGATTCGGCGAGCGTGATGATCAACGCGAGCACGCGTTTTGCCGACGGCTTCGAGTTCGGGCTGGGCGCCGAGATCGGCATTTCGAACGACAAGTTGCATGCCCGCGGCCCGGTGGGGCTGGAAGGGCTGACGAGTCTCAAGTACGTCGTGTTCGGTCACGGCGAAGTGCGTCAATAAGTGACGCTCGATGAGTGACACCTCAACGCGCGCGAATGTCAGGGAAGTGGGCATGAAAGTACAAGTTCTCGGCCCGGCCGATTTCCAGAAGATGCCGTGGAAGAACGGCTTGGGCGTGACGACCGAACTGGCCGTTGCGCGCCGCCCCGGCGAAGACGGCTTCGACTGGCGCATCAGCACGGCGACGGTTGCCACGGCCGGACCATTCTCTGTTTTCGCAGGCATCGACCGCTCGTTGGCCATCGTGCGCGGCGGATCGCTCACGCTGAACGTGGAAGGCCGTGACGACGTTACGCTCACGACGCAAACCTCGCCGTATGCGTTTGGTGGCGAACTTGCCGTGAGCAGCACGCCAGCGCTCGAGAACGCGGGGGTGCCCATCGACGACTTCAACGTCATGACGCGCCGTAGCGAGTGGCAACACACGCTGGTGCAACATCGCCTGACGGGCGACGTTGTGACGTGGGGACTGCCGGCGCAGGCCGACAGCGTCGCGTTTCTCTACTGTGCAGAGGGAGAGGGCGGCGTCAGCGTGGCACTCGCCAATGGCGAGGCCGTGCACGTGCCGGCTGGCCACGCGCTGCGCTTGGACCAGATCGACGCACCCGCGTGCCAACTACGCGCCGTAGGGCCGTCGAGCGAAGTGTTCCTCACCTGCGTGACGCGGCTGCACGGCTGATGCAGTCGATGCGGCATTAAGTCCGCATCTCACTCGCATCCCTTCGGCGGGGACGCTCGTCCCCGCCCTCCGCAGCATCCTTCCCCTGTCCTTCCCAGAATCTCCCCCGTACTTCCCCTAGGCCGATCCGGATACTTTTCCGGCGAGCGAAACGGCATACTTCGATTAATCCATATATAAATCGAAGTTCCACCCATGAAACAAACCATCCCTACGTGCGAGGACCCATGCCATGGATCCGTCGAGTGACGTTCTGAGTGACGTTCTGAGTGATGTGCGGGCGGATGCCGTGGTCACCGGGCGCTTTACGTTCGGTGCGCCGTGGTCACTACGAAAGCCTGCACTGGACGGTGTGCCGTTTCGCACGGCACTGGGGGCGCCGTTCTATCTCGTGGTGGCCGGCATGCCGCCGGTGCGTGTCGAGCCGGGCGATTGCGTGCTGCTGCCGCATGGGCACGAGCATGTGATGTGTTCGTCGCTGGACGAGACGCCGGTGGTCTTCGAGCAAATGATGTCGGCGCAGGGCATCGCACCGCGGCTGGATACCCCGTTGGCGTTTCGGGCCGGGGGCACGGGCGCGGTGAGCGAGTTGTACACCGGGGTGGTGATGTTTCGGGAGCGCGTGAGAAACCCGTTGCTGGCGTCGCTGCCGCCGGTGATTCACATCCGTGCGGGCGACCCCGCCGTGCCCGCGCTACTGACCACGACACTCGCCGGGTTCATCGAGGAGTCGATGCAACGCGGCGCGGGGTGGCGCGTGGCGGTGGCGCGCCTCGCCGACGTGTTGTTCGTGCAGATCTTGCGGGCGTATCTGGCGTCGAGCGGCGGGACGAGTACGCACTGGCTGCGTGGCATGACCGACCCGCAGATGGGCCGGGTGATTGCGTCGATGCACGAGGCGCCGTCGCGAGCGTGGACGGTGGAACAGTTGGCGGGCATCGCGGGCATGTCGCGGTCACGGTTCTGTCTGCGGTTCAGGGAGTTAGTGGGCGAGTCACCGATGTCGTATCTGACCGCACACCGGATGTACATGGCGGCAGAGCGATTGGCGGGTGCCGGGGCGAGAGTGGCCGACGTGGCCGACGCGGTGGGCTACGCCTCGGAGAAAGCCTTCACGAGAGCCTTCCGGCGGTGTTACGGACTCCCGCCCCGCGAGTATCTGCGCAGTTGTGAGCTGGGCCACTAAAAACAAAAAGCGGGCGGCGCGTCAGCGACCGGCCGCACGGGCAGAGGCACAGGGGTTTTCCCGTCTCTGGACGAACGGCGACCTTTTCGGGTCGGCCGGCCGTTGTTCGGCATTTTTCTCGTTGTGAGAATTCAATCGCCATCGGAAGGCGCGCGCCAACGCGTGTCGATGCCGGTGGCGAGACACAACGGGAGAGTCCATGGAATTCCAGCTCAACGGGCGGCCGTTCGTTTTCGAGGGTGAAGACGACACGCCGTTACTGTGGGTCATCCGCGATGCCGCGGGACTGACCGGCACCAAATACGGATGCGGAATCGGCGCGTGCGGCGCCTGCACCGTGCATCTCGAAGGCGTCGCCACGCGCACTTGCGTGCTGCCGGTGTCGGCCGTGGCGGGCAAGCGCATCACGACGATCGAGGCGCTGTCGCCCACGCGCTCGCATCCGATCCAACAGGCGTGGATTGCCAAAGACGTACCGCAATGCGGCTACTGCCAGTCGGGCATGGTGATGGCGGCGGCGGCGTTGCTCGACAAGCATCCGCACCCGACCGACGCGCAGATCGACGAGGCCATGACCAATCTGTGCCGTTGCGCGACGTATCACCGCATTCGGGAGGCCATCCATGCCGCTGCTAAACGCTGATCGCACTGCGCAAGGTGAGCGCACCGTGCCGAAGGTGAACGATATCGCCGAGGGCACGACGGCAGTGGCATTGCCCTCACGCCGCCAATGGCTCAAGGGCGTGACGCTCGCCACCGGCAGCCTGCTGATTCCGATTTCCGCGTCGTGGGTGGCGAGCCCCGAAGCCCGTGCGGCGAGCAGTGAGCCGGGCAATCCGCCGGGCGCTCACCTCATCGAAATCAACGACTGGATTCGCATCGACGCCGACGGGACGACGGTGCTCGGCCTGTCGCAATGCGAGGTCGGGCAGGGGGTGTACACCGGCCTGCCGCAAGTACTTGCCGACGAGCTCGATGCCGATTGGCGGCGCGTGCGGGTGGAATTCGTCACGGCGCGCGACGCGTACCGTACGGCGGCGGCCAACGAGGCATTGCAGCAGTTCGTGGGCGCGTCGATGAGCGTGACGCTCTTCTACGAGCGCCTGCGCATTGCCGGCGCACAGGCGCGAGAGGCACTCGTGAGCGTGGCCGCGCAACGCCTCGGCGTGCGCACTACCAACTGCGTGACACGCGAAGGCCGCGTGATCCATCCACAGTCGGGCCGCTCGCTGGGCTACGGCGAATTGGCCGCCGACGCGGCGAAGCTGCCGCTCAATCCGCATCCGCACCTGAAGACGGCGACCGCTCACGCACTGATCGGCAAGCCGATGCAACGTCTCGATTCGCCGCCGAAAGTCGACGGCTCCGCTGTCTTCGGCATCGACGTCAAGGTGCCCGGCATGCTCATCGGTGCAGTGCGCATGGCGCCGACCACCGGCGGCGCGCCGCTCGCGGTCAAGAATCGCGACGACATCAAGGCGCGCAAAGGCGTGCATGACGTCGTGATCGCCAAGGACGCGATCATCGTCGTCGCCGACGACTACTGGCGTGCCAAGAAAGCCTGCGACGCCCTCGACGTCGAATGGAAAGCGGGCGCGGCGGCCGACAGCGCCACCATTCTTGCCGAGCGTCGCGCGGCACTCATCCACGGCAAACCCGGCATCGCCACGGACATCGGCGATGCGCCGGGAATCATCGCGGCGGGCGGCAAGGTCGTTACCGGCGAGTACCACACGCCTTACATCGTGCACGCCACGATGGAGCCGGTGAACGCGACCGTGCACGTGCGCAAGGACCTTGGCGAGATCGAAGTCTGGGGCCCGATTCAAGGGCAGGACAAAGTGCGCTGGGCGCTCGGTGGCATCTTCAAACTGCCGCCCGAGAAAGTGACCGTGCACACCACCTTCCTCGGTGGCAGCTTCGGGCGCAAATACGTCCCCGACTTTGTCATCCATGCGGCGGTGGCGTCCGCTGCCGTGGGGCGTCCCGTCAAAGTGATTCGTTCTCGCGAAGACGATACGCGGCACGGTTTCTATCGGCCCTGCGCGTCCGGCCGCTTTCAGGCTGTCTTGGGTGACGACGGCTTACCGCGTGCGATGCAGCTTCGCGTGGCAGGCCAGTCGCTTTACAACGTCATCAAGAAGGAAAACTACGAGAAGGCGGGCTACGACGAGACCATGCTCGACGGGCTATACGACCTCGTCTACGCCGTGCCGAACTTGCGCGTCGAAGGGGTCGACGTGCCGCAGCCGAACATTCCGGTGAGCTTCATGCGCTCGGTCGGCTCGACGTCCAGCGTGTTTTTCCTCGAGAGCTTCATCGACGAAATGGCCGAAGCGGCCGCCATCGATCCCATCGTCTATCGCAAGCGCCTGTTCAAACACGATGCGCTCGCGAGTGCCGTCATCGACACAGCGGTCAAGGCGGCCGGCTGGCAGGTTCCGGCCAAACCCGGTGTGCATCGCGGTTTCGGATACTGCACCTACACCGGCCGGGCTGCGGCGTTCTCCACTTACGTTGCGGTCGCGCTCGAGATGCGCGTCGTGAATGATCGCTTCAAGATTGAGCGCGTGGTGTGTGCCGTCGACTGCGGCCGCGCGATCAATCCGAATCTGATTCGCGCCAACATCGAAGGCGGCATCGGCTTCGCGTTGACCAACACGTTCAAGAGCCAGATCACGTTTGCGAACGGCGGCGTCGAGCAAAGCAACTTCGGCGACTACCCGCTGCTGTATCTCGTCGAGATGCCGAAGATCGAGACCGTGATCGTGCCGAGCGACCGGCCGCCGCAGGGCTGCGGGGAAGTCTCGCTGCCGCCGATGGCCCCCGCAGTGGCCCAAGCGATCCGGCGTGCTACGGGCGTGCGGCCACGCTCGATGCCGCTGCCGCAGACCGTTGCCGAGGCGCGTGCGCTGGCGGGCGACGCTGCGCCCGGCGCAAAGGGACACGCGTAATGGATGTCCTCGATGCCGAGGTGCTCGACGCCGTGGCGCGCTGGCAGGCGCAGGGCGACGACGTGCTGCTCGCGACCGTGGCCCGCACGTGGGGATCGGCACCCCGCCAGGTCGGCGCGATGATGGCGCTCGGTGCACGTGGCCGGGTCGCCGGTTCCGTGTCGGGCGGTTGCATCGAGGACGATCTGCTTGCCAAAGTGGCCGATGGTTTTCACCCCGGTTTGCGCCCGCACGTGCAGACGTACGGTCTCACCGCCGATGAAGCGCATCGGTTCGGCTTGCCGTGTGGCGGCACCTTGGAACTGATCATTGAAGCCGTCACCGAGCGCAGCGCCCTTGATGCGATGCGCGCGGCGATCAACGCGGGCGAGCTTGGCACGCGCGAGCTCGATCTGCGGACCGGCGAGGCACGCGTACGTCATGTCAGACAGCCCGCCGCATTCGCTTACACGCCCGCACGCCTCACCGTGCCGTTCGGGCCTCGCTGGCGCATCATCGTCATCGGCGACGGGCAGCTCACGCGTCATCTCACGGCTATGGCGGTGCCGCTGGGTTATCAGATCGTGATTTGCGATCCGCGCGACATTCACGATATTCACGATCGTGGCGAGGGCGAACCCCATGCGCAGACACCCCACGTCACGCGTGTGAGCGAAATGCCCGACGACCTCATCGTGCGTCTGCGTCCCGACGGCAACACCGCCATCGTGGCGCTCACTCACGACCCGAAGCTCGACGATATGGCGTTGCTCGAAGCGCTCAAATCCGATGCCTTCTATGTCGGGGCCATCGGTTCACACCGCAATCAGTCGTTGCGTCGTGAGCGCCTCGCCATGTTCGATCTGACGCCCGCGCAGATCGACCGGCTGTACGGACCGGTCGGCCTTCACCTCGGCGCAAGAACCCCCCCGGAGATTGCGCTGGCGATCCTTGCAGAGATCACCGCTCTGCGCAACGGCACGCTCGGCGACACCACGCGCCGTGTGATGCCTTCCTGTGCTGCTGAATCACCTCCCCCCTCGGCAATCGCTCATCGCGTTCTCACAAGGAACGAGCGCATGCCGGTCTTGTAGTGCCTGACGGACGAGTCGTTTGGAATCCAACATAAAAATCAGGGAATGTCATGAAACACAAGGTCTGGATGGCAATGGCGCTTACCGTCGCGGCGGGCTGCGCCAAGGCGGAGGGTTTGCAGATTTACGGCATTCTGGACAACAGTCTGGAATACCTCACTAATGCAGGCGCTGGCGCGAACGGCGGCAAGTCGTCGCTCTTTCGCGTGAGCAATGGCTCGCAGGCACCTAACCGGTTCGGCTTCAAAGGATCGGAAGATCTGGGCGGCGGCCTCAAGGCCATCATGCAGCTCGAAGCGGGCATCAACCTCGACTCCGGGCAGTTGCAACAAGGCGGGCGAATGTTTGGCCGGCAGGCTTGGGTGGGGCTTCAGAACGAATGGGGCGCACTGACCATCGGCCGCCAGAAGAACCTGATCTACGACGCGTTCCTCGAACTCGATCCGCTGTCGTATTACAGCTACTCGCTGCCTGCGATGGATGCGCAGTTTGCGGGCCGCGCCGACAACTCGATCAAGTACGCGGGCAACTTCAACGGCTTCAAAGTCGCCGGCCTTTTTTCGACCGGCTACGACGCGACCATCGTCAACGGTGCGCAGGTGCCGGGCGAGTGGCGTGTGGGCAAGGAGTACAGCGTGTCGGTGGGTTATGCCAACGGCCCGCTCAACGTCTCGCTGGTGTACGACCAGCAAAAGGGCACCTCCGTCGCAACGCAGGGGGCGACTTCGCAACGCGTGGCAGCCGGGGCGAGTTACGCCATCGGCAACGTCAAACCGTATCTCGGGTATCAGTGGTATCTGAGCAATGTACCCGGGGTCGCGGGGCGCAATGCGTTGTACTACGCGGGCCTGCAATATCGCCCGGTGACGGAAGTCATTCTGTCCGGAGCGATTTACTACAACGACATTTCGTCGGCCAATCAGCACCCGTATCTGCTCGCGGCGAATGCGGCGTATCTGCTGTCCAAGCGCACGCAGCTCTTCGCGGAAGTCGGCTTTTCGCGCAACCAGAACAACTCGAATCTCGGCGTGACCGGATATGGGTTGAGCATCGTGCCGGGCAGCAATCAGGTCGGCGTAGCGGTCGGCCTCGCACACTACTTCTGAGGCGGCACCGTCACTGCCTCGTAGCGCACGGCTGATCCGGGGGGACAGCCGTGCGGGAAGTGTCGGACGCGCCCGGTGTCAGGCACAGCACCGGGCGCGCGTCTGACTCGGAGGCGACGCTCACGCGAGTTGTATTAATCACAGTTTCGGCAAGAGGGCGCAACGACGATACTTCATTCACCGGCTCACGCAACTCCGCGCAAAGCCAGAATCAAGGAGAAACACCATGCCCGCACTCATGCTCGCCGCCGAATACGCCTTCCAAGGTCTGATCATGCTCTCGACCGCCGCACCGTTCTTTCAATAAGCGAACGGGGGGAGCAGCACCCGGCTGCAAAACGAAAAAGGCCGCTTCGGAGATCACCCGAAGCGGCCTTTTTTCTTTGCGACTTTCGCGAACCGGGGCACGAGACCCCGAGTCACGAATCGCGAATCACGACAGATCAGTGACGGAAGTGGCGCGTGCCCGTCATCAGCATCGCGACATTGCGTTCGTCGGCAGCGGCGATCACTTCATCGTCGCGCATCGAGCCACCCGGATGGATCACGCAGGTGGCGCCAGCGTCGACCACCACATCCAGACCGTCACGGAACGGGAAGAAGGCATCCGACGCCACGGCCGAACCGTTCAGCGACAGACCCGCGTTTTGCGCCTTGATGCTCGCAATACGCGCCGAGTCCACACGGCTCATCTGGCCCGCGCCCACGCCCAGCGTCATGCCGCCGGCGCAGAACACGATGGCGTTCGACTTCACGTACTTCGCCACGCGCCAAGCGAACAGCAGGTCTTCCATTTCCTTCGGCGTCGGATGACGCTTGGTCACCACACGCAGTTCATGCGGGGCCACGTTCTTCGCGTCCGGCGATTGCACCAGCAGACCGCCACCCACACGCTTGAAGTCGTACTGATTCACGCCGTTGCCCAGCGGCACTTCCAGCAGACGCACGTTCTGCTTGGCCGCGAACACTTGCTTGGCGCCTTCCGTGAACGACGGGGCCAGCAGCACTTCCACGAATTGCTTGGCCACGGCTTGTGCGGCGGTCTCGTCGACTTCGCGGTTGAACGCGATGATGCCGCCGAAGGCCGACGTCGGGTCGGTCTGGAATGCCTTCGCATAGGCGTCGGCCGGCGTTGCCGCCACGGCCACGCCGCACGGGTTGGCGTGCTTGATGATCACGCAGGCCGGAGCGTCGAACGTCTTCACGCATTCCCACGCGGCGTCCGCGTCGGCGATGTTGTTGTACGACAGTTCCTTGCCTTGCAACTGGCGATAGTTCGCGAGCGAGCCTTCCGGCGTGGTGATATCGCGATAGAACGCCGCGCTCTGGTGCGGGTTCTCGCCGTAGCGCATGTCCTGCACCTTCGTGTACGCCAGATTGAGCGTGGCCGGGTAGGCGGCGCGCTCGTTGTGACGCAGCGACTCGCCGAGGCTCGTCAGGTAGTTGGTGATGGCACCGTCGTACTGCGCCGTGTGGGCAAACACCTTCGTCGCGAGACGGAAGTTCGTGGTGTAACCCACGGTGTTGTTGTTGGCCTTCATCTCGTCGAGCACCACGGCGTAATCGGCCGGGTCGACCACGACGGTCACGTCGCGATGGTTCTTCGCAGCCGAGCGCAGCATCGTCGGGCCGCCGATGTCGATGTTCTCGATGGCGTCTTCGAGCGAGCAGTCATCCTTGGCAATCGTCTGCACGAACGGGTACAGGTTCACCACGAGCAGGTCGATCGTCGGGATGCCGTGCTGGTCGAGCGCTGCCATGTGTTCGGGCAGATCGCGTCGCGCCAGAATACCGCCGTGCACCTTGGGGTGCAGAGTCTTCACGCGCCCATCGAGCATTTCCGGAAAGCCGGTGTAGTCGGCCACTTCGGTCACCTTGAGGCCAGCGTCGGCCAGCAGTTTGGCGGTGCCGCCAGTGGAGAGAATCGACACGCCCTGTGCAGCGAGCGACTTGGCGAAGTCGACGATGCCGGTCTTGTCGGAGACGGAGATGAGAGCTTGCTTAATCATGACGGACGGTAGTGAGGCGGCAAATGAAGCGGCAAAAACGGACAAATAGGGCGGGCAGAAACGTTGGGGCTGACCTCAGCCTTGCACGCGCGCGCCCCGGCGGGGCAGAACAGGTAGCGCGCTCGCATCGGTGATATCCGCGCTGCCACCCGTCGCCGCGGGCGACTAGAGCAGGCCGTGCTGCTGCAACTTCTTGCGCAGCGTGTTGCGGTTGATCCCCAGATATTCTGCGGCGAGCGACTGATTTCCATCGGCCTTGCCCAGCACGAATTCGAGCAACGGCTTTTCAACGACGGTGACAACCATATCGTAGACATCGTGTGGTACGGCGCCGTCCAGATCACGGAAATACGAATCCAGACTGTCGCGTACGCATTGTTCTATGTTTGTTTTGCTCATGCGGCTAATAGCTCCCTCGGCGATTCTTGTTCATAGCAGAGACGGTCCGAGTGCGCCTTCTGCTGTTCGAAAAATTCGTTGACCGCAGCCAACTGGTCTTGCGTGCTGTCCAGCGTGTTCATGCGCTGGCGGAATGTGGCCGCCCCCGGCAGCCCGCGCGAATACCACGCAATATGCTTGCGCGCCGTTCGCACCCCGGTGAACTCCCCGTAGAACTCGTAATGGTCTTCGAGGTGTTCGTTCATGATTTGCTGAATCTCGTCGACGCGCGGCGCCAGGGCAATCTCGCCCGTTGTGAGAAACAGCTCGATGTCGCGGAACAGCCACGGCCGGCCTTGTGCGGCGCGGCCGATCATGATGGCGTCCGCCCCCGTGACATCCAGTACGTGTTTGGCTTTCTGTGCCGAGGCGATGTCGCCGTTGGCGACGATCGGGATGCGCGCAGCGGCCTTCACTGCGGCAATCGTTTCGTACTCGGCATCGCCGTGATAGAGATCGGCGCGCGTGCGGCCGTGTACGGTCAGCATGCTGATGCCGCACTCTTCGGCGATACGCGCCACCGTGAGTGCGTTCTTGTGTTCGCGGTCCCAGCCCGTGCGGATCTTCAGCGTGACGGGCACCACATCGCCCACCGCGCCGACCACGGCCGACACGATGCGCGCGACCAGCGGCTCGTTCTGCAACAGGGCCGAGCCTGCGGCGACGTTGCAGACCTTCTTGGCCGGGCAGCCCATGTTGATGTCGATGATCTGGGCGCCGTTCTCGACGTTGTAGCGCGCGGCCTCGGCCATCATGGCCGGGTCGGCACCGGCGATCTGCACGGAAATCGGTGCCACCTCGCCCGCGTGGTTCGCGCGGCGCATGGTCTTCTCGCTTTTCCAGAGCTGGGCGTTCGAAGCCACCATCTCCGAGACGGCATAACCCGCCCCCAGCCGTTTGCACAGCTGGCGGAATGGCCGGTCCGTCACGCCAGCCATGGGCGCGACGAAGAGGTTATTGCGGAGTTCGTGGGGGCCGATACGCACGATGTAGGGAGTCGCCGGGAAAAAACGAGCATTTTACTGCGAAAACCGGTCCCCGTCGCCTAAAAAATGTGCACGATCACCCGCGTTGCCCGAACATCATCTGGCGGGCGAAGGCCGTCTTGAGCGGCGGCACAAGGTCGAGACTGGCGAGCGCCATGCCGCGCAGCACGGCCACAGGCGCGGCATCGATGCCGAAAACGCGCGGCAGCAGGTCGGTAATGCGGATGGTCATGCCACGGTCGGCGCGGCGGCGCCGGGCAAAGGCGGCGAGGGCCGCCGGACCGGGGATGCCAGACGTGCCGATGGTGCCGACGGTGCCGATCGCGTCGGCGGGGGAGGCCGACGGGGCCGGGCTGGACATATCGCGCACGCCGTGCACGTGGCGCACCAGCGTGTCGGCGAGGTCGAACGCGTCGCGCAGGCCGAGGTTGAGGCCTTGGCCAGCCACGGGGTGCAGCGTCTGGGCGGCGTTACCGATAGCGGCCACCCGCCCGTCGACGACCTGTCCCAGTGCGTTCAGGCCCAGCGGGAAGCCCGCCCGGCCGCTGATCGCCGTAAAACGGCCCATGCGGTCGCCGAAGGCGGCGTGCAGTTCAGCGAGAAAGCTGGCGTCGTCCATGTCGCGGCGGCGCTTGGCCTGATCGTGCGAACAACACCACACGAGGGCGTAGCCGTGGTCCTGCGGCAACAGGGCCAGCGGCCCGTCGGACGTGAAGCGCTCCCACGCCCAGCCTGCACGCGGGCGTTCGCATGTGACGAAACCGACGAGCGCCGTCTGCCCGTAATCGCGTGCCCGGGGACGAGAAGTCTGGCCCTCGAACAGCCCGCCTTCGGCATTGACGGCCAGCGTGGCATGCAGCGTCTCGGCATGATCGTCGGCGGTGGTGCCGAGGGTGATCGTGACCTGCTGTGCGTCCTGACGCAGGGCAATCGCTTGATATGGGCGGAAGTGATGCAGCCCCGGGGGAAGTTCGCCCGATGCGAGAGGCGACTGCGGCGAGTGTTCGAACCGCGTGGGCACCTGCGACATGGCGTTATCGAGCGCGCGCATCAAGGCGCCGTAGCGCACCACGTAGCCTAGTGCCGGCACGCCATGCTCGCGAAAATCGATCTCGGTGCTGCCGAAGCGGCGCGCCTGCGAGACGTGAATATGCTGAATCGGCGTGGTGGCGAGGCCCATATTGGCGTTAGCGGATAACGCTTGGGCAGCATGCGCCGGGTGCGGCCACGCCCCGGCACGCGCCAGAATCTCACGGCTGCCGTGCGAGAGCGCCAACGCGCGAGGATCGTCGTAGCCGGCCTGCGGCCCGCGTGCGTCGATGAGTGCCACGCGCATTTGCGGCGCGCGCTGGGCGAGCAACAGCGCCAGCGCCGTGCCGACCGGGCCGGCACCGACGATGGCGACGTCGAAACGGCGCGTGGTCTCAGGAGTCATGTCCGTCGTCATGTCAGAACGCAGGCTGGCGAATCAACCGCGCATGAGCGCTTCGATTTCGTCGGCGTCGACGGGCACGTCGCGGGTGAGCAGCGTGCAGCCGTTCGCGGTGACGACAGCGTCGTCTTCGATGCGGATGCCGATGTTCCAGTAACGCTCGTCGATGTCCGGCGCGGGGCGCACGTAAATGCCCGGCTCGATGGTGGTGACCATGTTCGCCGCGAGCGTGCGCCACGGCCGTTCGCCGTTCGGCCCGTCTTCGCGATATTCGCCGCAGTCATGCACGTCCATGCCGATCCAGTGGCCGGTGCGGTGCATGTAGAAGCGGCTGAACGACTTGTCGGCGATCACGTCGTCGACGCTGCCGGCCGTGTCACGCTTGAGCAGCCCGGTGTCGAGCATGCCCTGCGCAAGCACGCGCACGGCGGCGTTGTGGGGCGCGTCGAAGGCGACCCCGGCACGGGTGGCGTCGATAGCAGCCTGCTGCGAGGCGAGCACGATGTCGTACAGCTCGCGCTGTGCGGGCGTGAAGCGCCCGTTCACCGGGAACGTGCGCGTGATGTCCGAGGCGTAGCCGTCGAGCTCGCAGGCGGCGTCGATCAGGCACAGGTCGCCGTCGCGCAGCTCGGTGTCGCCCGCGCGGTAGTGCAGCACGGTCGCGTTGGCACCCGTCGCCACGATGGAGGTGTACGCCGGGAACTGTGAACCGTGACGGCGGAATTCGTAAAGCAGCTCGGCTTCGAGGTGATACTCGCGCAGGCCCGGACGCGACGTTTTCATCGCGCGCACGTGGCCGTCGGCCGAGATCTTGCCCGCGCGCGCCATGATGTCGATCTCGTGGGCGTCTTTAATCAGGCGCATCTCGTCGAGAATCGCGCGAATGTCATGGGCGGCTGCGGGCGCCGACACGCCGGTGCGGCTCTGCGCACGCACGGTGTTCAGCCAGTGGCGCACCTGACGGTCTTGCTGTGCGGAGGCGCCCAGCGCGTAGAAGAGTGCCGGGGCGTCGGCCATCAACTGCGGCAGGCGCGTGTCGATTTCATCAATCGGGTAGGCGGCGTCGAAGCCGAACGCTTCACGCGCGGCCTCGGGGCCGTAACGGAATCCGTCCCATATCTCGCGCTCTTCGTTTTTCGCGCGGCAGAACAGAATCGACTGACCGTTGCGGCTATCGAGCACCACGACGGCCTCGGGCTCGGTAAAGCCCGAGAGGTAATAGAAATAGCTGTCGTGACGATAGGGATAGTCGCTGTCCCGGTTGCGGGCCGCTTCGGGCGCGGTCGGCACGATGGCGAGACCGCCGCCAGCCTGACGCATTTGCTCGATGGCACGCTCACGGCGGGCACGGTAAGGGGAATCGGTCATCGCGGGCTCCATTATTGTCGTATTGAGGCGATTCTACTGCCGGGGGTTCAGCGCTGCCGAGTGCGCTCGGATGCTTTCGAGTGCTGCCGAGTGTTTCCGGGTGCTATCGGGCGCTAACGATGTCGTTCAGTGCCGCCAACTGTGCGGGCGTGCCGATGTTGTCCCACTCGCCGTCAAAGCGTTCGCCCGTGGCGCGGGCGTCGGCAATCGTGCGGTGGTACAGCGGCGTGAGCGCCATGCGCGTGCCCGGGGCAATGCCGTCGAACAGACGCAGGTCGTACAGTGCGATGCTGCCGAAAGTGAGCGGTACGGCGCCGGGCGGGGCGTTCTCGCGCAGGTGCAGACGATCTGCGGCATCGAGTGCGAAGTCCCCCGCCGGGTGAAACGGCGGGTTCGGCACCATCACCAGATGCATGCCGGGCTGCGCCTGTGCGGCGAGGCGTGCGGCAGGGGCACGCAGCGTGGCGAAATCGAAGTCGGTGAAAAGGTCGCCTGCGATGGCCAGAAACACGTTGCCCGCGCCTTCGAGAGAGGGGCGCGCCTGAACGATGCCGCCCGCCGTCTCGAGGGCTTCCCTCTCGGCCGAATAGGTCAGACGCACGCCGAAGCGGCTGCCGTCGCCGAGCGTGGCTTCGATCTGCTCGCCCAGCCACGCGTGGTTGATGACGATGTCGGTGTAGCCCGCCCGTGCGAGGGCTTCGATCTGCCAGACGATCAGCGGCTTGCCGGCCACCGGCAGCAACGGTTTGGGCGTGGTGTCGGTGAGCGGGCGCATGCGATCGCCGCGCCCGGCGGCGAAGATCATCGCCTTGAGCGGCATCGGCGCAGGGGTTGCGCGCTGGGGACCGGCCATTCCCGGTGCCTCAGAACGTGTAGCCGACGTCGACCTGTTGGTCGGTCAGCGTGTCGAGCAGTCGTGCCAGCGGGCGCAGCGGCGCATAACGCTCGGCCACCTTGCGGGCGTAGTCGATGAAGCGCGGGGTGTCGGCCAGATAACGCGGCTTGCCGTCGCGGTAGTTGATGCGGGCGAAGATGCCGAGCACCTTCAGATGGCGTTGCAGCCCCATCCATTCGGCCTGACGGTAGAACTCGCCGAAGTCGGCGTCCACCGGCAGCCCGGCCTTGCGCGCGCGTTCCCAGTAATAGGCCAGCCAGTCGAGCTGACGTTCTTCGTCCCAGCTGCGGAAGGCGTCGCGCATGAGCGAGATCACGTCGTAGGTGAGCGGGCCGTAGACGGCATCCTGAAAGTCGAGAATGCCCGGGCCGGTCGTGCCCGGCAGGCCCGGCATCAGGTTGCGCGGCATGAAGTCGCGATGCACGAACACCTTGGGCTGCGCGAGCGCATTGTCGATCAGCAACTGATTGATGCGGTCGAGCGTGGCACGCTGGTCGGCCGTGAGTTCGACTTTCAGATGCTTACCGATGTACCAGTCGGGGAAGAGATCGAGCTCACGCTGGAGCAATGCCGTGTCGTAGGCGGGCAGGACGTCGGCCCGCGAGCTTTGCTGCCACACGATCAGCGCATCGAGCGCCGCGCGCATGAGCGGGCGGGCGTTGTCGTCGTCGAGCACGTCGAGGTAGGTCTGGTTGCCCAGATCGGTGAGCAGCAGGAAGCCTTGTGCGAGGTCTTCGGCGAGCACCTTGGGCGCTTGCAGGCCGGCTTCGTCGAGCAATTGCGCGACGTGCACGAAAGGACGGCAATCTTCCTGCGGCGGCGGGGCGTCCATCACGATCAGGCTCGGATGGGCGGGATCATGGCTGCCGATGCGGAAATAGCGCCGGAAGCTCGCGTCTGCCGAGGCGGGCGCCCATTGCGCCATGTCGAGAGAAAACGGCTCGGCCAGCCCTGAGAGCCAGGTGGCAAGCGATTGCAGGCGGGCATCGTCGGTAGCGGCGGCGAGCAGGCTGGAAGCCTTGGAAACACTCACGGGAGCGGAGGGTTGTGCGGTCATGATGGGGGCGGTAAACGTCTTGCCATATAATACCCGATCATGTTTTCCCGACGCCCTGATTCTCGACCTCGATCGACCGTTCCGAATGTCCCGGCAAAGCTGTCCGGACATGGGGAATTGGCTGCCCGCAACCGGCGCCTCGATTGTCATGCTGTTTGCGTACATGCCGGATAAACAAGTCCATACGAATGAAGTTTCGTCGCTGCGCCGCCTGATGCGCACGCGACGCAAGCCACTGGCGCTACTGCTCTCCCTGCCGGGGGTGTGGTGTTCGCTCGCCGGTGCGCAGGAAGCCCCTCCCCCCGATCTTTCGAAGAGCGACGGCCTTGTGCTGCGCACGGTCCCTTCGCTGTCGGAATTCGCACTGGGGGAAGGCGACGACGTGCCGATGTACGTGCGCGGCATGCATCTGACTGGCCGCACCAACGTCGACGCGACCGTCGACGGCGACGCGGAGGCGCGCAAACTGCGCTCCTACGTGAAGGGCGATCGCCTGACCTACGATCAGGACACTGACGAGGTGGTGGCGCACGGCAACGCGCACATGTCGCAGGGCGGCAATAAATTTGTCGGCCCTGAAGCCCATATGTATACCGGTGCAGGCGACGGCTACATGCTCACGCCGACGTATCAACTGGTGACGGGCGGCGGCGGCAAGGGTGAACGCGCGGATGTCGATGCAGGCAACGTGGTCACGTTGCAGCGCGGCACCTATTCCGCGTGCGCCTGTACCGATGACGACAAGACGCCGGCTTGGTACATCAAGGCGTCGTCGTTCGAATTCGATCAGGAACAGCAGGAAGGTACGGCCTATAACGGCATTCTGTTCTTCCAGGGCGTGCCGATTCTGGCGAGTCCGTACATGTCGTTCCCGACGACCACCGAGCGCCGCTCGGGCTTGCTCGCGCCGACCTTTACGCAATCGACCCAGACGGGCTTCGAGTTCTCGCAACCGTATTACTTCAACATCGCACCCAATCGCGATTTGACGATCACGCCGCGCTTCATGACCAAGCGCGGCACGATGCTGATGGGGGACTTCCGGTACCTCGAGAACACGTATTCCGGATTGTTTCACATCGAGTACCTGCCGAAGGACCGGGTGACGGGCGACGCGCGCTATACGTTTACGTGGCAGCACGCGCAGTCGCTGGGCTATGGCGTCAACGCTTACGTCAACTTCACCAAGGTCTCGGACGATACGTATCCTGACGACTTCGGCGCGGGGACCAACTTCCAGACCGGTGTGACGCGTGTGTACAACCGCGAAGCCGGGGTGACGTGGAACTACGGCGACTGGTCGTTCCTTGCGCGAATACTGAAGTATCAGACGCTCGCCCCGAGTGCGCCGCAGTATGAATCGGTGCCTGAGCTGTCGGCGACGTACAACAAGCTGGACTTCGGCGGTTTCGACTTCACGATGCCGATCCGGTACAACCGGTTCCACATCGCGGCCACCACGGGCCAGCCCGATGGCGAGCGGTTGTATGCGCAGCCGACGTTGAGTTACCCGATTCTGACGCCGGGTTACTTCATCATCCCGAAGGTGATGTTCAACGCGGCGTCGTACAACGTCGACTATCCGAACGGGTCGACGATGCAATCGTCGATCACGCGCACGGTCCCGACGGTCAGTCTCGATGCCGGTCTGACGTTCGAGCGTCCGCTCACGTTGTTCGGTACGAGCATGAAGCAGACGTTGGAACCGCGTATCTTCTACGTCTATACGCCGTACCGGAATCAGAGCTCGATTCCGATTTTCGACAGTGCCGTCGCCGACTTCAACCTCGCGGAAATCTTCAGCGAGAATTCGTTCATCGGCGAAGACCGGATTCAGGATGCCAACCGCGTCACGATGGCGCTGACCTCGCGCCTGATCGATGCGCAGAGCGGTGTGGAGCGCGCGCGCGTCTGGTATGCGCAGCGCTACAACATTCAGCAGTCGCTCGTGACGATGCCGGGCGGCACGCCGGAAAACGCCGGGGTGTCCGACTTTCTGGTGGGCGGCTCGGCGCTGCTGTACAGCAACATCACGTTCAGCACGGCGGTGCAGTACAGCCCGAGCACGTCGCAGTTCAACCGGTCGGACGTGGGGATCACGTGGCGTCCGGGTGAGCGCCGCGTCTTCAACGTCTACTACCGTTACCTGCGCAACCCGCCGCCGGTGGTGGGGCAGACCGCGTTGACGGTGACCCCGATCAACCAGATCGAACTTTCGGGGCAGTGGCCGATCACACCCCGATTCGGCGTGGTGGGCCGGATCAACTACAGCATCACGGACAAGTCGTTCATCGATGCCCTGGCGGGTTTCGAGTATGATGCCGACTGCTGGGCTTTCCGGGTGGGCGTGCAGCGCTATGCGACCAATGCCACGACAACGACTTCGCGTATTTTTGCGCAGTTGGAGTTGAAGGGCCTGACCAAGTCCGGTACCAGCGCCACCGAAGCGTTCAAGCAAGGCGTGCCTGGCTACCAGCCGCCGCCGACGAACCAGATTCCTTCTCGATTCAGCAACTATGAATGACATGTTTGTGAAGCGTGCCTCGCTGCTGGCGAGCCTGTGTCTCGCCGCCGGGGTGGCGGTGGCCCAGCCGGCCCCGGTCAGCGCCCGCGCCGCCGGTGCGCCCGCATCGTCCACGCAGTCGGTCGATTCGATCGTGGCCGTGGTCAACGATGCCGTGATCACCCGCAAAGAACTCAACACGCGAATCGAGGAAGCCAAGCACCAGCTGACGCTTGCCAAGCGTCCGGTCCCCGAGGCCGACATGCTCCAGCGTCAGGTGCTCGAACAGATGATCATCACGCAGGTGCAGCTCCAGCGCGCCAAGGACGATGGCATCGTCGTGAAGGACGCCGACGTCGAGCAGGCGCTGCAACGCATCGCCGCCGACAACCGCCTGTCCGTCGATCAGTACAAGGCGCGCCTGTCGCAAGCCGGCGTGCCTTGGGATGCTTTCCGCAAGGAAGTGCGCGAACAGATCATTCTGGCCCGCCTGCGCGATAAGGAAGTCGACAGCCAGATTCAGGTCAGCGAGACCGAAATCAACACGTTCCTCGCCGCCCAGCGTGGGGCATCGGCAACGCCTTCCGAAACCGAATACCGCATCAGCGAGATTCTCGTGAAGGTGCCGGACGGCGCTTCGCCCGATCAGGTCAACGCCGCGCAGAAGAAGGCTAACGACGCGCTCGACAAGGCGAAAGCCGGTGGCGATTTCGCTGCCCTCGCCAAGCAATATTCGGATGCGTCCGACGCGAGTGCCGGTGGCGACATGGGCTTCCGCATTCCTGAACGTATTCCCGATCTGTACCTGAATCAGGTGCAGAAGCTGCAAGCGGGCACGTTGGTGCCGCAGGTGCTGCGCAGCAATAACGGTTTTCACGTCATCAAGCTGGTCGACACCCGCAAGCAGGGCGGCGATCAGGGCATGACCGTGCCGCAGATTCACGCACGCCACATCCTGATTCGGGTGGGCGACGGTGTGTCCGAAGCGCAGGCGCAGAAGAAGCTGCTCGATATCAAGGCGCAGATCGAAGCCGGCAAGGGCGACTTTGCGACGTATGCCCGTCAGGTGTCGGTGGACGGTTCGGCCTCGCAAGGCGGCGACCTCGGCTGGATTTCACCGGGTGAGACCGTGCCGGCGTTCGAGCGTGCCATGTCGGAACTCAAGGACGGCCAGATCAGCGATCCGGTGCGCTCGGAATATGGCTATCACCTGATTCAGGTGCTCGGCCATCGCGAGTCGCAAGTGTCGGGCGATCAGGAACGCAACCTGGCGATGCAGGAACTGCGTGGCCGTAAGGCCGAGCAGCAGTATCGCGACTGGCTGCAACAACTGCGCGACAGCGCTTATGTCGATTACCGTCTGAGCACGGCTGCGCAGTAAGCGCAGCCCGATCCGACGACCCGACACGCCACACCTCCTCGTATGACATCCGCCCGGCCCTTCGTCCTTGCCATCACCACCGGTGAACCGGCAGGTGTGGGGCCGGAGCTGACCGTGCAGGCACTGGTTCAGTGCCTCACACCGTCAGCCCTATCGGCAACCGATCCCCTCGAACATTGTCAGTTTGCCGTGCTCGGCGACGCTGCCCTGCTAACGGCGCGCGCGCAAGCGGTTGGCCTCGGTGATGCATGGCAGGCCTTGCTGTTGCAGGGGCGTGTGCGCGTCGAGCATCATTCGCTCGCCGTGCCGGCCGTGGCCGGGCAACTGAACGCCGCCAACGGGCCCTATGTGCTGGCGCTGCTCGACGCCGCCATCGATGGCGCGGTGGCCGGCACGTTCGATGCGATCGTCACGGCGCCGCTGCAAAAGAGCACGATCAACGACAGCGGCGTGGCCTTTACCGGTCACACTGAATATCTCGCCGAGCGCACGCATACGCCGCGCGTGGTGATGATGCTGGCGGGTGGTGGTCTGCGGGTGGCGCTCGCCACCACGCATCTGCCGCTGGCGCAGGTGCCCGGCGCCATTCGCCGGGACGATCTGCTGGAAACCCTCGTCATCCTGAATCAGGACCTGATGCGCCATTTCGGCGTGACGCGTCCGCGTATTCTCGTGACCGGACTCAATCCGCATGCGGGTGAGTCGGGCTATCTCGGCCGTGAAGAGATCGATGTCATCACGCCCGCGCTCGACGATGCGCATGCGGCAGGCATCGACGCTCGTGGGCCGTACCCGGCCGACACCCTGTTTCAGCCGCGTCATCTGGACGGGGCCGATGCGGTGCTCGCCATGTATCACGATCAGGGCCTGCCGGTGCTCAAATACGCGAGCTTTGGCGCAGGCGTGAACATCACGCTGGGCCTGCCGATCATTCGCACGTCGGTCGATCACGGCACCGCGCTGGATCTTGCGGGCACTGGGCGCGCCGAGAGCGGCAGCCTGCTCGAAGCCCTGCGCACCGCCGCGACCATGGCCGCCAATGCGGCCACCCATGCACAACTGCGCGCTGGCACTGTCGATAAGTCAGACTCGTCAGACTCGTCAGACTCGTCAGGCACCCCCAGCACAGCAGGCACCGCCAGCGATGCGGCCGCCGCGGCCGGCGACACCGACATCCCACCGCGTTCCTGAGGAATTTCACATGAGTAGCGCATCGAAGCGCACGGGCGTCCAACAGGGCCACGTGGCGCGCAAACGTTTTGGCCAGAATTTTCTCGTCGATATGGGTGTGATCGACGACATCGTGAGCGTCATTTCGCCGCGCACCGATGACCTGATGGTCGAAATCGGGCCGGGGCTCGGCGCGTTGACGACGCCTCTCGCCGAGTGGCTCGCGCATCTGCATGTCGTCGAACTCGACCGCGATCTCGTCGCACGCCTGACGCGCAAGTTCGGCGATCGCGTAACCGTGCACGCGGGCGACGCGCTCGACTTCGACTTCGGCTCGCTGGTGCCGGAAGACCGCAGCGACGAGTCGCCGCTGCGCATCGTCGGCAACCTGCCGTACAACATATCGAGCCCGTTGCTCTTTCACCTGATGCGTTTTGCGACGCAAGTGCGCGATCAGCACTTCATGTTGCAGAACGAGGTGGTGGAGCGCATGGTCGCACCGGCCGGGTCGAGCAACTACAGCCGGCTGTCGGTGATGCTGCAATACCGCTACTGGATGGACAAGGTGCTGGATGTGCCGCCGGAGGCGTTCAATCCGCCGCCGAAGGTCGATTCGGCCATCGTGCGGATGATTCCGCGTGCACAGGCCGACTTGCCCGAGGTGGATCTGACGGTGTTCGAAGCCGTGGTCGCGCAGGCGTTCTCGCAGCGTCGCAAGATGCTGCGCAACACGCTGCACAGCTATCGCGACCGCGTCGACTTCGATGCGCTCGGGTTCGATCTGACGCGTCGTGCGGAAGACGTCTCCGTCGACGAATACGTGGCGCTGGCGCGTACGATCAGCGGCGCCGGTTCACAAGGCTGATACCAGCGAACACGAGGGCGACGGCGCCCGCAAAGCGCCAACTCACCGATTCTCCAAGAATCAGCACGCCGAACGTCACCCCGAACAGCGGACTCAGGAACGAGAACGACGCGAGGCGGGCGGCGCTGTAGCGCGTGAGCATCCAGAACCAGATCAGATAGCTCGCAAACGCCACGCCGATGGATTGATAGACGAGGCTGATCCACGTCGTACTCGTCATCTCGCCGATGTGCACGTTGCCGGTGACCAGCGCCAGTGCACACAACAGCACGGCGGAGACGGCCAACTGATAGAGCAGCGTTTTGGCGGGGGCGGCCGTTGCCAGCCGCGATGCCCGCACGACGACTGTCGTCATGCCCCAGAAGACGCCCGCCAGAATGCCGAGCAGGTCACCCGGCCAAGTCGTCGCGAGGCTCGTGCTGCCACCATCCGAGAACGCCACCACGATGCCGCAGAAGGCCAGCGCCATGCCGAGCCATTGCCCGGTACGCAGCCGTTCGCTGGGCACGGTCCAATGCAGGCCGATAGCGGTGAAGCAGGGCGCGGAATACAGAAACACCGCCATGCGTGACGCCGTGGTGTGCGTCAGCCCGACGAAGATGCAGAGAAATTCCAACGAGAACAACACGCCCGCCAGAATACCGGCCGGTAGCGTGCCGTCGCCGGTGACGAGCCGCTGACGCCGCCACAGCATCCACCCGCCCACGAGCAAGGTCGCAATCACCGAGCGCAGACCCGCTTGCAGCACGGCCGGTACAGCGGTCACCGCGAGTTTTACCGCCACCTGCTGGCCGCCCCATATCGCACACAGGCCCACCATGATGGCGAGGGCGGTGGCATCGATCGGGCGAGGGGCTGTGTTCATGAGATGGGTTCGGGAGTGGGAGGGGTGAACAAGCGGGCGACGCGGCACAGCGTTGCCGCAGGTCGTCTGCCCATCCGATTCGCCGCCCATTCTCCATGATCCGCCTCGCGGGCGCATCATTTTGGTGCGCGCCGTAGGGGTAATCATTGTTGCTCTGCGCGGCACAATGTCTCCCCCTCACGAGGGTTTATCGGGGACAGTCGCGCCGCTAGAATACGTCGCTCAGGTGTCATCGCACGTCATCTCCCTCTCATCACCGCAGCATTCCCCCGCAGTCATCCCCATGTACAAGAAAGGCTCCGCTGTCGAACTCCAGTTTTCTCCGTCGCGACTCAACGATGGGGCGGGCGATCCGTTCTGGATCGATCTCACGCGTGACGAAGCGCAGGCGCTGCTGGCGGCGCTGCAAACGCATCTGGCGGGCACTGAGCCGGATGCTGCTGGTACCGATCAGCCGTTGTTGTTCACGCTGCTCGATCCCGCTGTGCCGGGGAACAAGGGCCAAGGCGCCACCACCGGCAGCGAGTCCGACACCGACACCGACAGGGCCAACGACGGCGAAGCGAGTGCTGCCACGGCACCGGAATTCCGGCAGTGGGTCTGCGTGATCTGCGGTTGGATTTACGACGAAGCGACCGGCTATCCCGAAGACGGCATTGCGCCGGGAACGCGGTGGGAAGAGGTGCCGGAAGACTGGCGTTGCCCGCTATGCGACGTGGGCAAGGAAGACTTCGCGATGGTGCAGTTCTGAAGAACGTACGACGGGCGGCGCTGCCCGATCAACAACGGGCAGGCGCCGCCGTTGCTTCTTACAGACCGCCCTTGGCCGAATGCTTCTGGATCAGCTCGATCTTGTAGCCGTCCGGATCTTCGACGAAAGCGATGACCGTGGTGCCGCCCTTGACCGGGCCGGCTTCGCGCGAGACCTTACCGCCAGCGGCGCGGATCGTGTCGCAAGCCTTGTAGGCATCGTCGACTTCGACGGCCAGATGGCCGAACGCCGTGCCCATCTCGTACTTTTCCACGCCCCAGTTGTAGGTCAGCTCGAGCACGGTGTTCTCCGACTCGGGGCCGTAGCCCACGAAAGCCAGCGTGTACTTGTACTCGGGGTTTTCGCTCTGGCGCAGCAGTTGCATGCCGAGCACGCGCGTGTAGAAGTCGATCGAGCGCTGCAAGTCGCCGACGCGCAGCATGGTGTGGAGCATTCGCATGGTGTTTTGACTGTGTGGGGACAAACGAAGCGTCAATTGTACCCGTGCCAGTAAAAATGAGCCGCGTTCATGCAGCGTTGAGCGATTTCAGTGTGACGCTTAAAACTCCGGCAGCCATTCCGGGGCATGCGACTTGAGCGTGTCGCGTGCGGATTCGAACTCTGGGAAGATCGACGCCACCGCCTGCCAGAAGCGCGGCCCGTGATTCATTTCCTTCAAGTGCGCCAGTTCGTGCGCCACCACATAGTCGATCACGCCCAGCGGGAAGTGGATCAGGCGCCAGTTCAGGCGAATGCGGCCATCGGCGCTGCAACTGCCCCAGCGCGTGGTTGCCGACGACAGTCCGAGCGCCGAGTAGCTGACGCCCAGACGCTCGCCATACACATCGAGCCGGGTGGTAAAGAGCTTGCGGGCTTCCTGCTGCAACCAGCCTTGCACCCGGTCGCGCATCTGCTCCGGTGCGGCTTGCGGCGGCAGGTCGAGCCAGAGCGTATGCGTGTGAATGTCGTACTGCTGCGCGCCGGGGCGGCCGCCAAGACGCACGGTCAGCGTGTGGCCGAGATACGGCAGCGTCGCGCCATCGACCCAGTTCACGCGCGGAATCACGCGGCGGGCCGAGCGTTCGCGAAACTCGGCGATCTTGTTGAAGATCCAGCGCTTCTTCTCCACGACGGCGGCTTCGACGTCGGCGATCGTGACCCAGCGCGGCGCGGTCACCGCGAGCCCCGATTCGTCGATGATGAAGCCGATCGTGCGGCGCGACGAGCGCTTGAAGCGGTAGTAGAGCGCGTGCCCGTCGAGCATGATCACGCGCTCGCCGGCGGCCGGCGCACGGCGTGGCTTGGGTGGCTCGGGGGTAACTGGGGTAACTGGGGTAACTGGGGTAACTGGGGTAACGGGGATCGTGGGCGTAGCGGAAAGAGGGGGAATACTGGGGATAGCGGGAATAGCGGGGCCGGTAGGTATAGCGGGTGCAGCCGCTGGTGCATCGGTCGCCACACCATTGGCTTCGGCGGCGGGGCTACCGAACAGGTCGAGTTCCATCTGGGGAACGAGCATCTCATGCCGGGAGCGGCGATCGCGGGTATTGCTGGCGTTGCGGTTCGCGGTTCGGGCTTTCGACATGAGACTGTCTCGTAGTGCGCTCAGGTCCGAGGGGTGGCTTCCGGCGTGGCTTTCGGGGCCGACGTGTAGGCTGCCGGGTCGATACGAATCATCTCACGTTCGATCCATTCGGCCACATCAGCATTCACGGCTTCCGGCGTGCGTCCTTCCGTCTGAATCACCGGGCCGATCGACACGATCACTTCGCCGGGGAATTTCATGAACGAATTGCGCGGCCACATACGCCCGGCATTGTGCGCGATGGGCACCACCGGCGCCCCGGTCGTCGCCGCCAGACGCGCACCACCCGACTTGTACTTGTTACGCGAGCCGGTCTTCGTGCGCGTGCCTTCCGGGAACATGATGATCCACGAGCCTTCGGCCAGACGCTCACGCCCCTGCGCCACCACCGATTGAAACGCGTCGGTGCCCTTGCTGCGGTTGATGTGAATCATGCTCAGCAGGCCGAGCGCCCAGCCGAAAAACGGCACGTAGAGCAATTCGCGCTTGAACACGAAGCACAGCGGGCGCGGCATGAGTGCCGGCAACGCGAGCGTCTCCCACGCCGACTGGTGCTTCGAGAGCACGATGGCGGGCGAATCGGGCAGGTTCTCGCGGCCGATCACGCGGTAGCGGATGCCACACAGTTTGTCGGCCACGATCATCGTCGTGCGGCACCAGCCCACCGCGAACCAATAACGCCGGACGCGGTTGAGGATCGGAAACGTCACGATGCACGCGATCGCATACGGAATCGTAAAGACGATCAGGAAGAGGAAGAAAAGAATCGAACGAAGTCGCTGCATCAGATCTGGGCTTGAATGTGTGGGCCGGGGAGCATCGGGTGTTTCAGGCGCTTGAGCGGGCATGAGCCGGCATGAGCCGGTTCAGACCGCATCAGCCACCCTTGGCGTCCTTGGCATCCTCTTCGGCGAGCATGTCGTTCACGAATGCCTGAAGGCTGTCGTGCACGCGGGTGCCTTCCGGCAAGTTGCCGGCGGCCTGTGTTTTCTTGCCCTTGCCGGTGAGCACCAGATGCGGGTGAGCCCCCACGGCGGCAGCCGCCTGCAAGTCGCGCAACGAATCGCCCACGGCCGGCACGCCGGTCAGGTCGACTTCGTAGCGACGGGCGATTTCCTGAAACAGGCCGGGCTTCGGCTTGCGGCAATCGCAACCCTCGGCCGACGTGTGCGGACAGAAAAACACCGCGTCGATACGGCCGCCCGCAGCAGCAGCCAGCTTCGACATCTTGGCGTGCATGGCGCCCAGCGTCGCCATGTCGAACAGGCCGCGTCCGACCCCGGACTGGTTGGTGGCCACGACCACGCGATAACCGGCCTGATTCAACCGGCCAATCGCTTCGAGGCTGCCGGGCAGCGGCACCCACTCGTCGGTCGACTTGATGAACTGGTCCGAGTCGACGTTGATCACGCCGTCGCGGTCGAGAATCACCAGCTTGCGAGCGGCGGGGCCGGGGGTACGGTCTTTACGCGAGTCCATGTTCGGCATCGGATATCGGCAAATTAGGCGGCGAGCTTCGAGAGATCGGCCACACGGTTCATCTGCACGTGCAGGCGCGTGAGCAACGCGAGGCGGTTGTTGCGCAGTGCCTCGTCGTCGGCCATCACCATCACGTCGTTGAAGAAGGCATCGACCGCATCGCGCAATTGCGCCAGCGCCGTGAGCGCCTGCTCGTACTGACGCGCCTCGAAGCTCGTCTCCACCAGCGGCGTCACCTTGTCGAGCGCAGCGGCGAGCGCCTTCTCGGCCGGTTCCATCAGCAGCGACGGCTGAATCACACCGTCCGGCGGCGCCGCCGTCTTCTTCAGAATGTTGCCGATACGCTTGTTGGCGGCGGCCAGCGCTTCGGCTTGCGGCAGTGCCGAGAACGCACGCACGGCTTCCAGACGCTCGATCAAGTCACCCAGATACGGGGGCTGATTGGCCAGCACGGCTTCGATTTCGTTCGCACCGAAACCACGCTCGCGCAGGTAACCGCGCACGCGATCGAGCACAAACAGGTAGACGTCGTGCAGATAGGCGCCATCGGCCACGCCCGTGGTGAAGCCTTCGTAAGTCACGCGCAGCAGGTCGGGCAGCATCACGGGCAGACGCTTCTCGATGAGCATGCGCGCGATGCCGAGGGCATGGCGACGCAGCGCAAACGGGTCTTTTTCACCGGTCGGTTGCAGGCCGATGCCCCAGATGCCGACGAGCGTTTCGAGCTTGTCGGCCAGTGCCACGGCCGTGCCGGTCGGGCTCACGGGCAACGCATCGCCGGCAAAGCGCGGCTGATAGTGTTCCGAGCACGCGAGGGCGACATCGTCCGGCTCGCCGTCATGGCGTGCGTAGTACGTGCCCATCGTGCCTTGCAGTTCCGGGAACTCGCCGACCATGTCGGTCAGCAAGTCGGCCTTGGCCAGCAGTGCACCGCGCTCGGCCAGTGCCACGTCGCTGCCGGTCATCTGTGCAATCGCACCCGCGAGTGCCGAGAGGCGCTTCGTGCGTTCGAGCTGCGAGCCGAGCTTGTTGTGATACACGACGTTGGCGAGCAACGGCACGCGATCGGCCAGCGGCTTCTTCTTGTCCTGCTCGAAGAAGAACTTCGCATCGGCCAGACGCGGGCGCACCACGCGCTCGTTGCCGGTCACGATCTGCTCGGGCTTGTCGGTGGCGATGTTCGAGACGATCAGGAAGCGGTTCGTCAGACGGCCACCCTCGGCGAGCGGCTTGTCGGTGAGCGCGAAGTACTTCTGATTCGTCTGCATCGTGAGAATCAGGCATTCCTGCGGCACGGCGAGGAATTCACTTTCGAAATGGCAGGCGTAGACGGCCGGCCATTCCACCAGTGCGGTGACTTCGTCGAGCAGCGAGTCGGGCATGACCACGTGGTCGTTGCCGGCAGCGGCCAGCAGTTGCTCGCGAATCGCATCGCGGCGGGCCGTGTAGCTCGCGTAGACCTTGCCTTCATCGAGCAGCGTGGCGGCGTATTCGTCCGCCTGATGGATCACGACTTCGCCGTTCGACAGGAAGCGGTGACCCAGCGTCTTGTTGCCCGAGGCCAGACCGATCGCCGTCGCCGGCACGAGCGTGTCGCCGTGCAGCGCAATCAGGCCATGCACCGGGCGCACGAACTGCACCGTTTCGCCGTCGGGGCGCTGGTAGCTCATGACCTTCGGGATGGGCAGCTTGCCGAGCGTTTCGTCGAGCGAGGCTTGCAGCGCGTCGGCCAGTTGGGCACCGGCGGCCGTGTAGGTATGGAAGAAGGCTTCGGCCTTGCCGTCCATGGCGCGCTCGAGGCTTGCGACCGGTAGGTCGGCGAAGCCCATCGCGGCGAGCTTCTTCGCGAGCGGCGGGGTCGGGTTGCCGCTGGCGTCGAGCGCGACGGACACCGGCAGCACCTTCGCGCGGATGGTGGCATCCGGGGCGCGCTCGAGCACGTGGGTGATCGTGACGGCCAGACGGCGCGGCGTGGCGTACGGCGTGACGACGCTGGCGTCGGTCGTGAGACCACGCGAGCGCAGGCCGTTGGCGATGCCATCGGCAAAGGCGTCGCCCAGACGTGCCAGTGCCTTCGGCGGCAGTTCTTCGGTCAGCAGTTCGACCAGCAGGGTACGTTGTGCGGTGCTCATCATGCGGCTTGCGTTCGGGTTTGGGCGGCGGGGGCGTTCAGCATCGGGAAACCGAGCTTCTCGCGCGAAGCGTAGTAGGCCTGTGCGATCAGACGCGACAGCGCCCGGATACGGCCGATGTACGCCGCACGCTCAGTCACCGAGATGGCGCCACGGGCGTCGAGCAGGTTGAAGGTGTGTGCCGCCTTCAGAATCATTTCGTAGGCCGGCAGGGCCAGTTCGGCTTCGATGAGGCGCTTGGCTTCGCTCTCGTAGTTGTCGAAGAAGCTGAACAGCATCGGCTGGTTCGAGTGCTCGAAGTTGTACGTCGACTGCTCGACTTCGTTCTGATGGAACACGTCGCCGTACGTCAGGCGGCGCGTCACCGGGCCGTCAGCCGTCTGCTCTTCCCATTCCGTCCACACGAGGTCGTACACGTTCTCGACCTGTTGCAGATACATCGCCAGACGCTCGATGCCGTACGTGATTTCGCCGAGCACGGGCTTGCAGTCCAGACCGCCCACTTGCTGGAAGTAGGTGAACTGCGTGACTTCCATGCCGTTGAGCCACACTTCCCAGCCCAGACCCCAGGCGCCGAGCGTGGGGTTTTCCCAGTCGTCTTCGACGAAGCGCACGTCGTTTTCGGTCAGATCGAGACCGAGCGCGCGCAGCGAACCCAGATACAGGTCGAGAATGTTCTCCGGTGCCGGCTTGAGCACCACCTGATACTGGTAGTAGTGCTGCATGCGGTTCGGGTTCTCACCGTAACGGCCATCCTTCGGACGGCGCGACGGCTGCACGTAGGCGGCGCGCCACGGCTCCGGGCCGATCGCGCGCAGGAACGTGGCGGTGTGCGAGGTACCGGCGCCGACCTCCATGTCGTAAGGCTGGAGTAACGCACAGCCTTGCTTGTCCCAGTAATCCTGCAACGTCAGGATGACTTGTTGAAAGGTAAGCATGATGAATTCGCGCGGACGAAAAGAGAAATATGCGGATTTTGCGCAGTTCATCGGCCCGGCCGCGAGCGCGGCCGACGAACTGGGGCCTGTTCATCCTGATATCGGGCAAGGATTGCCCGCCAAAAACCAGGGTGAACAGGCCCCAAAACCTTGAATTTTAGCGGGAATCCGGCCCGAGCGGGGTGTTGGCCGACCAATGACGCGCCAGCCTTGCCGCAGCGCCCGTCAAGCGTGGCGCATTTATGTGACGGATTCAGCGCGTGCGGCGACCGGCGATCAGGCCAAGGCCGAGGGCGGCCAGCGCCAGCAGCAGTGCCGGCACATTGCCGAAACGCACGTAAGGCGTGAGGCCCGTGTAGGGCTGCACCTTGCCCGTGAGCGCGCCGACGGTCATCGCCGGCAGGCGGCCTTGCACGCGACCCTGTGCATCGATGATGGCCGTCGTGCCGGTGTTGGTCGCACGCAGCATCGGACGTCCGGTTTCGAGCGTGCGCATGCGGGCGATTTGCAGATGCTGATCTAGTGCAATGGTGTCGCCGAACCACGCCAGATTGGTCGAGTTGGCGAGCACCGTTGCGGGCTCCGGCATGTTGCGTAGCGCCTGAGCGATCTCTTCGCCGAACAAGTCTTCGTAGCAGATGTCGAGCGCCACACGCTGATCGCGCACCGGGAAGCCGGTCGGCGTTGCCGAGCCGCGCAGGAAGTCGCCCAGCGGGATATGCATCATGTCGACAAACCACCGGAAGCCCCACGGCACGAACTCGCCGAATGGCACGAGATGGTGTTTGTCGTAGCGGTGCAGCGTCTGGTCGCGCGGCGTGACGCCGAACAGACTGTTGGTCAAATCCGTCGGACCTTGCGGCGTCAACGTCGCGCCCACAGCGCCGAGCACGACGTGCGAGCCGGTGCGGTCCGCAAATTCGCGGATCGGTGCGGCAATTTCCGGAGGAATCCCTTGCAGCAGCACCGGGAAGGCCGTTTCCGGCGTAATGATCAGGTCGGCCGGCGCTGCGGTGATCATGTCGCGATAGAGTGCCATCGCGTGATCGATACCGGCACGCTCGAACTTCATGTCCTGCGGGATATTGCCTTGCAGCAGTCGCACCGTGAGCGGTTGCCCAGAAGGCGTGGTCCATGCGTGACGGGCGAGGCCGGTACCGATGCTGAGCAGTGCGAGCACCCCGACGACCGCGAGCAGTCGGCGTGCCGGTCGCGTCGCCATGTTCAGCGGCAACACCGCACGCGCGAGCCATGCGGCGGCCAGTGCAGCAAGACCGCCAATGCCATACACGCCGAGCAGCGGCGCAAAGCCGGCGAGCGGGCCATCGACGTGGGCGTAACCGGGCGTGAGCCACGGGAAGCCAGTGAAGACGGTGCCACGCAGCCATTCGGCGAGCGTCCAACTGCCGGCAAACGCCAACGCACGCCACGGGCCCGTGGCCGGTACCCAGCGCGTGACGAAGGTCGCGAGTGCGGGGTAGATCGCCAGATAAAGCGAGAACAGCACGACAGCGGCACCGGCCATCACGCCGGGCATGCCACCGTACGTGTGCATGCTGATGTAGAGCCACCAGATGCCGGAGACGAACGACGCCACGCCGAAACAGCCGCCGAGCCACAACGCATCGCGCCGCGATGCGCTGCGCTCGACCAGCGCAAACAGGCCGGCCATCGCCAGCAGTTGCAGCCACCAGTCATCGCGGGGTGCGAAAGCCAGCGTTTGTGCAATACCGGCCAGACCGGCGAGCGCACGCGCACGCCAGGCCGGCCACGAGCGCCGCTCGGGCGCGTGGACGGTCATTTCCTGCATGGATCGATGAGGTTAGTCAGTCTGAACGACGGGTGCCGGTTCCACGCGCCGCAACAGCAGCATATGGATCTGACGGCCGTCGGCACGCAGCACCTCGAACACGAGATTGCCGACGCGCAGACGTTCGCCACGACGCGGCACACGACCGAACTGGTGCGTGATCATACCGCCGATCGTGTCGTTTTCCGCGTCGACGAACTGGGTGCCGAACGCGTCGTTGAACTGCTCGATTTCGGTGAGCGCGCGAATGCGATAACTGCCGTCGGGCGCCGCGATGATGTTGTCTTCTTCTTCGTCGAAGTCGTACTCGTCTTCGATGTCGCCGACGATTTGTTCGAGCACGTCTTCAATGGTGATGAGACCGGCCACGCCGCCGTATTCGTCCACGACGATGGCGATGTGGTTGCGGTTCACGCGGAAGTCATGCAGCAACACGTTCAGACGCTTCGACTCGGGGATGAACACCGCCGGGCGCAGCATGTCGCGCACATCGAAGTCGTGATTCGCGTAGAAGCGAAGCAGATCCTTCGCGAGCAGAATGCCGATGATGTTGTCGCGATTGCCTTCGTACACGGGATAGCGCGAGTGCGCCTGTTCCAGTGCGAACGGCATGAATTCTTCGGGAGTCTGTTCGATGTTGATGGCGTCCATCTGGGCGCGGGGCACCATGATGTCGCGTGCGCACAGATCGGCCACCTGGAACACGCCCTCGATCATCGCCAGAGAATCGGCGTCCATCAGGTTGCGGGCGTGAGCGTCTTGCAGAATTTCGAGCAACTCTGCGCGCGACTCCGGCTCCGGGGAAATCAGATCGGTGAGGCGTTCGAGCAGAGAGCGAGGTTTTTCGGGCTTTTTTTGACCGGGTCGACTGGGATAAGGGTCGTTCATGACGGCGCGTCCAAGTTGGGCGGACGCCGAGCTGTTTCAGGAAGCTAAAGGATACACCAGATGCACGCCATTGCCGTGTCAGCGCTGGCCGGTCGGTGCACCGCAGCGGTGCAGCACGGCTTCGAGCGCGGGGTCGGGCATGCCCGCTTCGCGTAGTGCTTTGACCGTGCGGGCCACGTAATCGTGGGTGGTGCCGTAGCGGCCCTGTGCCTGATCGAAGACCTTGCGCACGATGTTGTCGGGCAGACGGCCGGCGTAACTTTTCACGTCGCGGCGCATCACGAAAGCCAGCGCGGGGGTCGTGCGACCGTCGGCGAGCGCGCAGTGCAGCCACGCCGGACGGTACGAGCCCATCGCCATTTCACGATGCCAGAGCGATTCGAGGTGTGCGCGTGCGGTTGCTGCCGAGAGGCGCAATGCCACGCCGGCGCATGAGCCGCCCCGGTCGAGCGCGAGCACGAGGCCGGGGTGTTCCGGGGTGCCGCGATTGACGCGCGACCACAGATAAAGGCCCCGGTGATAGCCGAACACGCGGGCGTGCAGGCTTTCTTCCATCGGCACGCCCGGGTTCCAGATCAGCGAGCCGTAGGCGAAGATCCAGAGATCCTGCTTGCCGTTCCAGCCGGCGAGGGCGGCGTCGAGCGAGCGCGACAGCTCTTCGGGGCTCAGATGGCGGGCGATGCCGAGGTCGGGCGGGTACTGGGTGCATCCGGGGCCGCTCGACACGCTGGCCTGAGGGGATTCGGGGGCGGTCGGGTGGTCTGGGATGCGGTCCATGCGGTCTATGCGTTCGGCGGTTCAGGCGCGGCGCGATTTGGCCGGCGGGGTGGTCTTGGCAGCGGCCGGCGTGGTCTTGGGCGTCTTGCGCTGCGTGGCGATCTTCTCCGACGCATAAGGATCGGCGTAGCCGAGGCCGGCGAGAATCTCCGTCTCCAGCGCTTCCATTTCCTCGGCTTCGTCGTCTTCTTCGTGATCGTAGCCTTGCGCGTGCAGTACGCCGTGCACGATCAGATGGGCGTAATGCGCCTCAAGCGTCAGGCCCTGCTCGTTCGCTTCGCGCTCGACCACCGGGCAGCACAGCACGATGTCGCCCATGACCGGGTCGCTCTCGTCTTGCGCGTACGCGAACGTCAGCACATTGGTCGCGTAGTCCTTGCCGCGATAGCTGCGGTTCAGCTCCTGACCTTCGTCGGCATCGACAAAGCGCAGCGTCAGCTCGGCGTCGGCCAGTTGCGCGGCCTGCACCCAGCGGCGCAGGTTGGCGCGCGAGAGCACCGCCTTGTGGGCGGCGAAGTCGCGCCCGAGCACGAACTGGCTCGTGAGCGTCAGCGCGTGACGGGGGCGGGCACCGCTCATGCGTTGCCTCGCGGCGCACGCGCCTGACGGGGTTGGCGCGGCTCATGATCGGCCGAGGCCGGCAGATCGAGTCCCGCTTCTGCGTGTTGGGCGTGGGCTTCGTACGCATCGACGATGCGCGCGACCAGCGGGTGACGCACCACATCCACGCTGGTGAAACGGGTCATCGCGATGCCGCGCACGTTCTTCAGAATCACTTGCGCTTCGTTCAGGCCGCTCTTGTGGCCACGCGGCAAGTCGACCTGCGTCGTATCGCCCGTCACCACGGCCTTGCTGCCGAAGCCGATCCGCGTGAGGAACATCTTCATCTGTTCCGGCGTGGTGTTCTGCGCCTCGTCCAGAATGATGAACGCGTGATTGAGCGTGCGCCCGCGCATATAGGCAAGCGGCGCAATTTCGATCATCTGCTTCTCGAAGTACTTCTGCGTCTTGTCGAAGCCGAGCAGATCGTAGAGTGCGTCGTAGAGCGGGCGCAGGTACGGGTCGACCTTCTGCGCGAGATCGCCGGGCAGAAAGCCGAGACGCTCACCGGCCTCGACGGCCGGGCGGGTCAGCACGATGCGCTTGACCGCGTCGCGCTCGAGCGCATCGACGGCGCAGGCCACCGCCAGATACGTCTTGCCGGTGCCCGCCGGTCCGATGCCGAACGTGACATCGTGCGACAGAATCTGCTTGAGGTAGTCGCGCTGCGCCGGCGTGCGGCCGTGCAGGTCGGTGCGGCGGGTGTGCAGCACCGGCGAGCCGGTTTCCGTCTCGTCACCCGTGGCGAACGGATTATCGTCGCCGTGGCGCAGGATCGGCTCATGGCCCTGACGCGTTTCCACCAGACCCAGCTGAATGTCGTCGACCGACAGCGGTTCGGTGGCGCGGTTGTAGAAGCTTTCCAGCGCCTGCGTCGCGATGACGGCACTCTTGCCGCGAATCGTGAAGCGATGGCCCCGGCGGGAAATCGACACGTCGAGAGCCTGTTCAATCTGGCGCAGGTTCTCGTCGAGCGGGCCGCAAAGGTTGGCCAGCCGGCGATTGTCGTCGCGCGGCGCGGTAAATTCTTGGGCGAGTGCTTTCAAGATGATCCGGTGTGATGGGTCAGTGCTGTCAGGGCAGTCAGTGCGATCAGTGCGTGATGATCAGTTCGCCGCGCAGTGAGTGCGGGTAGGCGAAGGTGATCACCACGTCCGTCATCTGGCCGATGAGTGCGCTGCGTTGTGCCTCGGACGCCGGGAAGTTGACCACGCGGTTGTTCTCGGTGCGGCCTTGCAACTCGTTCGGATCTTTGCGCGAGACGCCTTCGACCAGAATGCGCTGACGCGAGCCGACCATGCGCTGGCTGATGCGCGCGGCGTTCTCTTCGACCACGGCCTGCAAGTGTTGCAGGCGGCGCAGCTTCACTTCGCGCGGCGTGTCGTCCGGCAGGTTGGCGGCGGGCGTGCCCGGGCGCGGGCTGTAGATGAACGAGAAGCTCGTGTCGTAGCCGATCTCGTGAATCATCGCCATGAGCTTGTCGAAATCTTCTTCGGTCTCGCCGGGGAAGCCGACGATGAAGTCCGACGACATCGACATGTCCGGGCGCACCTGACGCAGACGGCGAATGATCGACTTGTATTCCAGCGCCGTGTAACCGCGCTTCATGGCCGAGAGCACGCGGTCGGCGCCGTGCTGCACCGGCAGGTGCAGGTGGCTCACGAGCTTGGGCACCTTCGCGTACATGTCGATCAGGCGCTGCGTGAATTCCTTCGGATGGCTCGTCGTGAAGCGAATGCGCTCGATGCCGGGCACTTCGGCCACGTACTCCACCAGCAGGGCGAAGTCGGCGATTTCGCCGTCGGCCATCAGGCCGCGGTAGGCGTTCACGTTCTGACCCAGCAGCGTGATTTCGCGCACGCCTTGCTCGGCCAGACCGGCAATTTCCGTGAGCACGTCTTCAAACGGACGCGAGACTTCGTCGCCGCGCGTGTACGGCACGACGCAGTAGCTACAGTATTTGGAGCAGCCTTCCATGATCGAGACGAAGGCCGTGGCACCGTCGACCTTGGCGGGCGGCAGGTGATCGAACTTCTCGATTTCCGGGAACGAGATGTCGACTTGCGAGCGGCCGGTGGAACGGCGCGCTTCGAGCATCTGCGGCAGGCGGTGCAGGGTTTGCGGGCCGAACACCACGTCGACGTACGGGGCGCGCTGCACGATGGCGGCGCCTTCCTGACTGGCGACACAGCCGCCGACGCCGATCACGAGATCCGGCTTGATTTCCTTGAGGGCGCGCATGCGGCCCAGATCCGAGAACACCTTTTCCTGCGCCTTTTCACGCACCGAGCAGGTGTTGAACAGGATGACGTCAGCGTCTTCGGGGGTGTCGGTCTTCTCGAGACCCTCGGCGGCGCCGAGCACGTCCGCCATCTTGTCGGAGTCGTACTCGTTCATCTGACAGCCGAACGTCTTGATGTAAATCTTCTTTGCCATTGAGTGTGCGCCGTTCGCAGTGGTTAACCTGGGGGCGTCCGTAATTGGTTATTTCGGAGGTTTTCCGGGGTTCTGTCGGGTGGCCGGCCAGAGAAAAAAGCGGCAGCCAAAACGCAAAAGCCGGCGTGGCCGGCCTGTCCGGACCTCCGTAGCGGGGCCGGTGAGTGGTGCGCGCATTATACCGCGTGAACGGCAGGGGTATTGCGTCAGGTGGACGCTGGCGGCGTCACGGCTGCCCGGGCCGGCGAGGGCCGGCCGGGGCAGCGAGGCCAGCCGTGCTTAGCGGTTGTCCTTCATCGCGGCGGCGATGGCGCGGATGTTGTGCTGGAACAACTGGAGGTAGGTCGAGGCTTCCGGGTTTTGCGAGAGCGCGTCTGAATAGAGCTTGCCGTCGACCTGCACCTTCGCGTCGTGCGCGATGCGTTGAATCAGGCGCGGATTCGAGATGTTCTCCATGAACACGGCCTTGATGCCCGTGCGGCGGATGATGCGGATCAGGTTGGCCACGTCGCGCGCGCTGGCTTCGCTTTCCGTCGACACGCCTTCCGGGGCCAGGAACTTGATCTCGAAGCGCTCGCCCAGATAGCCGAAGGCGTCATGCGAGGTCAGCACCACGCGGCGGTTGGCCGGCACGGCGGCGAGTTGCTTGCGGGCCCATGTAATCAGGTCGTCGAGGGCGAGCTGATAGTTCTTCGCACGATCGGTGTAGTAGGCGCGCCCGGCCGGATCGGCCTGCGAGAGCGCGGCGGCGACCTTGTCGACCATCGACTTCACCAGCACCGGGTCTTGGAACATGTGCGGGTCGGTGACGACCTTACCGTCATCGCGCATGGTGCGGGGCTTGAGCCCGTCGGTGACCGTCACGATCTTGCCCGGGTAGTGGCTGGCCTTCATCAGGCGCGGCAGCCAGCCCTCGAAACCGAGGCCGTTCACGAAGAACAGCTTCGTGCCCGAGAGTTTGGCGACGTCGGCCGGGGTCGGCTCATAGACGTGCGTGTCCTGATCGGGGCCGACCAGTGTCGTGACGTCGACGCGGTCGCCGCCCACCACCTTCACGATGTCGGACAGGATGCTGAAGCTCACACCGACCGGCAGACGTGTGTCTTGTGCCTGTGCCGGGCCGGCGGCTGCCAGCGTGAGCGCGACCGACGAAAGCAGCGCGGCGAAGAAACGCGCACCCGGCCATGATTTACCGCCCGATTTACCCAATCCGAACATGTTTTCCTCTCTTAGATCGCCGGAGCCTGTGTGCGGCCCGGCGTGACAAGGAGCGCACCAAGATAGGCGATCCCTGCCGTCAAAACGATGGCCGGCCCCGATGGGCAGGCCAGATAGTACGAAATCAGCAGTCCGATGACGCTCGACGCGCTGGCGACCAGCCACGCCACGAGCAGCATGCCCGGCAGCGTGCTCGCCACCAGACGGGCGGTGGCCGCCGGCAACATCATCAGACCCACGGCCATGAGCGTGCCCATGGCCTGAAACCCTGCGACCAGATTCATCACCGTCAGCACGGTGAAGCCGAGGTGATAGCGCAGCACGGCTTTGCCATGCCCGTGGCCGAGAAACGCCGGATCGGCGCTGTCGAGCACGAGGCCGCGATAATGCCAGCCGAACCACACCAGCGTCACGGTCGCGATGGCGGCCACGAGAATCAGCGACGGGTCGTCCACCGCCAGCACCGAGCCGAACAGCAGGTGCATCAGGTCGACGCTGTTGCCCCATTTCGAGACGATCACCACGCCGCCCGCCAGCGCCAGCAAGTAAAAGCCGGCAAAAGACGCGCCTTCATCGAGCCGCGTGCGGCGGCTCGACACCCCGGCCAGCAACGCCACGAGCAGACCGGCGACCATACCGCCGCCGGCCATCCACGGCAGCGACAACCCGCCGATCAGATACCCCACGGCAGCGCCCGGCAGCACGGCATGCGAGAGCGAATCGCCCATCAGGCTCATGCGCCGCAGCAGCAGAAACACCCCTACGGGCGTGCAACCGAGCGACAGCGCGAGGCTGCCGACCAGCGCGTGGCGCATGAAATCGAATTCCGCAAACGGGCCGATCAGCAGGTGGATCAAGTTGCCCACGGCGCCCAGCGACTCAAGCGCCATGGCGGCCTCCTGCGGTGAAGGTCGTGTAGCCGCCGGCGTCGGATAGGCCGACGTGCGCGTTGCCGCCAACGCCACCGAGACCGCCTATGCCGAATGCGCCGCCTGCCGACGGGAAGCCACTATGTAAACAGTCGGCCGGCCGTCCGGCGGCAACCAGCTTGCCGGCCATTACGGCGACATAAGCGAAGCGTTCCAGTACCAGCGGCAGATCGTGCAGCACCGTCACCACCGTGCGACCCTCGTTGCGCCATTGATCCAGCAAAGCCAGCAACAGTTCCGCAGACGGCACATCGATGCCGGTAAGGGGTTCATCCAGCAAAACGATCGGCGCATCTTCGACGATCAGGCGGGCGAAGCGGGCACGCTGCCATTGGCCGCCCGACAAGACTTCCAGCGGCTGGGCGCGCTTGTCGGCAAGCCCGACACGGCTGAGGGCTTCGTGGGCGCGCGCGAACTCGTCGCGGCCGAGCCGGCGGGCATCGCCGGTGCGGCGCCACGTGCCGGTGAGCACATATTCTTCCACGCACATCGGGAAGCGATGGTCGGTCTCGGGGCGTTGCGAGAGATAGGCGACGGGCTCGTCGCAAATGACATTGCCCGTGGTCGCCTTCTGGAGACCAGCGAGCACGCGCAGCAGTGTGGTCTTGCCACCGCCGTTCGGGCCCACGACCGCCGACAGCACGCCGGGCGCAAACGTCGCGTCCACGCCTTCGAGCGCAAGGTTGGGGCCGAAACGGACCGAGAGATTACGGCAGCCGATCACGAGGCGACTCCCTGGAGTGCCCAGAGGACGAGCGCCCATAGCGGCACGAGCACCAGCAGGGTGAGTGCGGTGCGTTGCCAGCCAGCGAGGCGATAGAGCCAAACGGAAAAGCGAATCATGGCGCGGGTAGGGCGGACATCACACAGATTGCAACTGTGTAATAAATGCAACAAAGTTGCATTATTACATGATTCGTCAGGCACGTCGCGGGCGTCGATGAGGGTGGACGGACTGGCGGGGGAGGCTCGGGGTGGGGGCGGGGCGTCGGTGAGACACAACGGGTTACATATCGCCGCAGCACGTTTTTGCGAACCGGCGTAACATGACTTCACGCTGAATCGACTGGCATGGTGTTCGCTTCATTCCAGAGTTCGGCAATATGCAAGGCATCGATGAGACGGCGACATGGTGCGACGCAGCGACTCTCGCGCGACGCGGCATGCCGACCCTGCCTGAGGAGGTTCGCCCGTTCAATCATCCGATCGTCGTCGGCTTTCCGGTCACGGCTCCATGCCAGTCGCGCATGCAGTGCGTGTGACCTTCGCGGCTTGCGCAGCCGCGCGGCTTCTGCCGGAACGCTACTCGTCTCGCGCCCACGTCTTCGCTTTCGTCGACGTCGTCGGGCCGCCCACTCTTTTTTCCAAAAAACATCGCACGCAGCGTGCAGACATTTCCTGTTTAACACTATCGAATAAATAGGATTACTTAATAATTAGCGACACATTACGATGTGTTGCGAATGCAGGCAAACCCGAGTGCGCAATGCGTGTCGACACGCGTGAGAATTCGCTCGAATTTTGATGTATTTCAACGAGCATGCGCAATGCGTAGATTTCTCGGAAACCCTTACGGGCTGCGGGTTATCGAGGATGCTTAGCGCTGCGGAAAATATCTAGCGACAGTTTTTTTGTTTGTGCATATGATGAGTTAACGGTTGCTTTTTCCAGTGACAAGTTTAAAGTCAACCTAAACCGATTTTGAGTCGTTCATGTGAGGGAGGGGACAGTGCGAAAGGTTTCGCGAACGTCGCTCCGGCATGCAGTGAGCCAGGTCGAAACCATTGCGCAGTCATCCGGGTCTTAGGCAACAGAGCGGGCATCGCGTTGCGGTGTTTTCCGATGAAGCGGGGGTGAGGCATATGGATATTTTCAGCCACTACACGACACGTTTCGACGCACGCAAGGAAGAGGAGTACAGCATCCAGGAGTATCTGGAGATCTGTAAGAAGGACTCGACCGCGTATGCGTCGGCGGCCGAACGAATGCTGCGCGCCATCGGTGAGCCCGAGCTCATCGATACGCACCATGACCCGCGGCTCTCGCGGCTCTTCTCGAACAAGATCATCAAGATCTATCCGGCCTTCCGTGACTTTTACGGCATGGAAGACACCATCGAGCAAATCGTCTCGTTCTTCAAACACGCCGCGCAGGGGCTCGAAGAACGCAAGCAGATCCTGTATCTGCTCGGGCCTCCGGGCGGCGGCAAATCGTCGCTGGCCGAGAAGCTGAAGGTGTTGATGGAAGAAGTGCCCATCTACTGCCTGAAGGGATCGCCGGTGCACGAGTCGCCTCTGGGCCTGTTCTCGCCCGAGGAAGACGGCAAGATTCTTGAAGAGGACTTCGGTATCCCGATTCGGTATCTCACGACGATTCCTTCGCCGTGGGCGACCAAGCGCCTGAACGAATTCAACGGCGACATCACCAAGTTCCGCGTGGTGAAGCTGCGTCCGTCGGTGCTGCAACAGATCGCCATCGCCAAGACCGAACCAGGTGACGAGAACAATCAGGACATCTCGTCGCTGGTCGGCAAGGTCGATATCCGCAAGCTCGAAGAATTCCCGCAGGACGATCCGGATGCCTACTCGTATTCCGGCGGCCTCTGTCTGGCCAATCGCGGCCTGCTCGAATTCGTCGAAATGTTCAAGGCCCCGATCAAGGTGCTGCACCCGTTGCTGACCGCAACGCAGGAAGGCAACTACAAGGGTACGGAAGGGTTCGGTGCGATTCCGTTCGACGGCATCGTGCTCGCCCACTCGAACGAGGCGGAATGGCAGAGCTTCAAGGGCAACCGCAATAACGAGGCTTTCCTCGACCGGATCTATATCGTGAAGGTGCCGTACTGCCTGCGCGTGACCGACGAGGTGAAGATCTACGAGAAGCTCGTGAAGAACAGCTCGCTCGCCAATGCGCCGCGCGCCCCGAACGTGCTCAAGATGCTCGCGCAGTTCGCCGTGCTCACGCGTCTGAAGGAGCCGGAGAATTCCAACGTCTTCTCCAAGGTGCGCGTCTACGACGGCGAGAACCTCAAGGACATCGACCCGAAGGCCAAGTCGTATCAGGAGTATCGCGACTACGCCGGGGTGGACGAAGGCATGACCGGCATGTCGACGCGTTTCGCCTTCAAGGTGCTCTCGAAGGTGTTCAACTTCGACAACACCGAAGTCGCGGCCAACCCGGTGCACATGCTGTATGTGCTCGAACAGCAGATCGAGCGCGAGCAGTATGCGGGCGAAGTCGAGAAGCGCTATCTCTCTTACATCAAGGAGTATCTGACCGCACCGTTCGTCGAGTTCATCGGCAAGGAAATTCAGACCGCGTATCTGGAGTCGTACTCCGAGTACGGTCAGAACATCTTCGACCGCTATGTGAATTTTGCAGATCTCTGGATTCAGGATCAGGAGTATCGCGATCCGAATACCGGCGAAATTCTCGATCGCACGGCGCTCAACGATGAACTGGAGAAAGTCGAGAAGCCGGCCGGCATCACGAACCCGAAGGACTTCCGCAACGAGATCGTCAACTTCGTCCTGCGTGCGCGCGCCAACAACGCGGGCAAGAATCCGCTCTGGACAAGTTACGAGAAGCTGCGGGCCGTCATCGAGAAGCGCATGTTCTCCACGACCGAGGACTTGCTGCCGGTGATCTCCTTCAATGCGAAGTCGTCCAAAGAGGATCAGGAAAAGCACGCCAACTTCGTCAACCGGATGGTGGAAAAAGGCTATACCCCGAAGCAGGTTCGCCTGCTCGTGGAATGGTACCTGCGCGTGCGCAAATCCTCGTAACCACTCGGGGCCACTATGTCAGCGATCATCGACAGACGGCAAAACGGTAAGAACAAAAGCGCCATCAACCAGCAACGCTTTATCAAGCGCTACCGCGATCAGATTCGGCGCGCGGTAGCGAAGGCGGTGTCTGGGCGCAAGATCACCGATATCGATGGCAGCGGACAGGTCTCGATCCCGGTCAAGGACATCTCGGAGCCCTTGTTCCACCACGGGCCCGGCGGGCGGCGGGAGATGGTACATCCCGGCAACCGCGAGTTCGTGGTGGGCGATAACTTCGAGCGTCCGCCATCGGGCGCCGGTGGCGGCGGCAGCCGCGCCAGCGATTCGGGCGAGGGCGAGGACGATTTCGTCTTCAACCTCTCGCGCGAGGAGTTCCTGAAATTCTTCTTCGAGGACATGGCGCTGCCAGACCTCGCTAAACGCCGGCTCGCGCAGATCCCGGAGTTTCGCAAGGTGCGGGCGGGTTATTCCATCGACGGTACGCCGTCGAATCTGAACGTCATCCGTACGATGCGCAGCTCGCTGGGCCGCCGCATCGCACTCACCGCACCGTATCGCAAGCAGTTGCGAGAGCTCGAGAACGAGTACGCCGATGTCGTGGCGCGCGAAGGCGATACCTCGCCACGCGCCGTCGCCCTCGCGCACGAGATCACGCACCTGCGCACGCGCGTCGAAGCGATTCCGTATATCGAGAAGCTCGATCTGCGCTATTCGAACCGCGTCATGCAGCCACGTCCGCAGGCGCAGGCCGTCATGTTCTGTCTGATGGACGTGTCGGGCTCGATGGACCAGAGCCGCAAGGATCTCGCCAAGCGCTTCTTCATGCTGCTCTACATGTTCCTGCGGCATAACTACGAGCGCATCGATCTGGTGCTGATCCGGCACCACACGACGGCGAAGGAAGTCAACGAGGACGACTTCTTCTACGCGCGGGAATCGGGCGGCACGGTGGTGTCGAGCGCGCTCAAGCTGATGATGGAAGTCATCGCCGACCGCTACTCGCCGAGCGACTGGAATATCTACGGCGCGCAGGTGTCGGACGGCGACAACTGGGATGGCGACTCGCCCATTTGCCGCGACATTCTGATGCAATCGATCATGCCCGCCGTGCAGTACTTCGCGTATGTCGAAGTGGCCAGCGCGGAACCGCAGAATTTGTGGAACGAGTACCTGTCGGTCAAGCAGCAGCATTCGAACTTCGCGATGCAACGCATCATGGAGGCCGCGGAGATCTACCCGGTGCTGCACGATTTGTTCAAGAAAAAGGCGGCCTGACTATGGCCTACATATCGACCGGATCGGAATGGACCTTCGAGCTGATTCAGCGTTACGAGCATGAGATCGCGCGCATCGCCGCGAACTTCAAGCTCGATACGTATCCGAACCAGATCGAGATCATCACCGCCGAGCAGATGCTCGACGCTTACGCCACCGTGGGGTTGCCCATCGGGTATCACCACTGGTCGTACGGCAAGCACTTCCTGTCGTCCGAGCGCGGCTACAAGCGCGGCCAGATGGGTCTCGCGTACGAGATCGTCATCAACTCGAGCCCCTGTATCGCGTATCTGATGGAAGAGAACAGCATGACCATGCAGGCGCTCACCATTGCGCACGCCAGTTACGGTCATAACTCGTTCTTCAAGGGCAACTACCTGTTTCGCACGTGGACGAACGCCGACGCCATCGTCGACTACCTGCTGTTCGCGCGTAACTACATCAGCGAGTGCGAGCAGCGTTACGGCGAGCAGTCGGTCGAGCTGTTGCTCGACTCGTGCCATGCACTGATGAACTACGGCGTGGACCGCTACAAGCGACCCAAGCGTCTGTCGCTCGCGCAGGAACAGGCGCGCCAGAAAGAGCGCGAAAACTACCTGCAATTGCAGATCAACGATCTGTGGCGCACGTTGCCGAATCACGTGCTGCACGATGACGACGAGGACGACGGGCTCGACCCGACCGACTCAGACGAACCGGCCTTCCCGGGCGAGCCGCAGGAGAACCTGCTGTACTTCTTCGAGAAGAACGCGCCGAAGCTTGCGCCGTGGCAGCGCGAGATCGTGCGTATCGTGCGCAAGCTCGCCCAGTATTTCTATCCGCAACGCCAGACCAAGGTGATGAACGAAGGCTGGGCGACGTTCTGGCACTACACGATTCTCCAGCAGCTCTACAAAGAGAAACTCGTCAACGACGCGTTCATGATGGAGTTTCTGCACGCGCACACGAACGTGGTGTATCAGCCATCGTTCGACAGCCCGTATTACAGCGGCCTCAACCCGTATGCGCTGGGTTTTGCGATGTTTCAGGACATCCGCCGCATGTGTGAGGAACCGACCGAGGAAGATCGTCTGTGGGCCCCGGATATTGCCGGCAGCGACTGGATCAAGACGCTCGACTTCGCGATGCGCAACTTCAAGGACGAGAGCTTCATCCAGCAATTCCTCTCGCCGAAGGTCATCCGCGATCTGAAGCTCTTTTCCGTGCTCGACGACGACCGGGACAGCCGCCTGCGTGTGACGGCCATTCACAACGACAACGGCTATCGCGAGATTCGCGAGATGCTCGCGCAGCAGTACAACCTCAGCACGCTGGAGCCGAATATTCAGGTCTCGCACGTCGATTTGCACGGCGACCGCTCGCTCACGCTGCGGCATGTGCAAAGCGACCGGAAGCCGCTCGACGAAGGTTTCGAAGAGGTGCTCAAGCACGTGGCACGTCTGTGGGGATTTACGGTGAGGCTGGAAACCGTGTTCGAAGACGGCCGCAGCGAGATGACCCACGAGACCAAGGTCGAAAAGCGCCGGCGTTATTCGCTGAGCGCGGCGTGAGTGCCGGATGAGCAGCGCATGAGTGCGAAGAGTTCGGTAGCGGCGGCCCGATGAAGATCCCGTTCGTCGCACTCGATCACGTGGTGCTGCGCACCGTGGATGTGGCGCGGCTACAGCACTTCTATGTCGACGTGCTGGGCTGCACGCTCGAGAAGGTGCAGGCCGATATCGGGCTCGTGCAATTACGTGCGGGCGACGCGTTGATCGATCTGGTCGACGTGGCCGGCGCCATCGGCCGGCAGGGTGGTGAAGCGCCGGGCGCCGAGGGGCACAATCTCGATCACTTCTGTCTGCGCGTCGAACCGTTCGACGACGAGGCCATCCGCAAAGGACTGGCCTCGCATGGCGTGACGCTCGGGGAAGTCGTGCAGCGGTACGGCGCACACGGCGAAGGGCCGTCCTGCTATCTCACCGATCCCGATGGGAATGTCGTGGAACTCAAGGGGCCGCCAACGCGAAGTTAGGCGGCCAGTTGGCCCAGCACGCTCTGATCGCGGCCCTTGTGCTTTGCCTGATACAGCGCCTTGTCGGCGCGCTCCAGCATTGCGCTGATGACCAGCGGCTCGCCCGGGTGCCATGACGCGATGCCCACACTGATCGTGATCGCTTCGCCGTCTTCACGTGCCTTGGCAGGCAGCAGGTCGGTACTGGCGCGTTTGACCGACTCGCGAATGCGATCTGCCACGCGCAATGCAGCGTGCTGATCGATTTCAGGCAGCACCACGGCAAACTCTTCCCCACCCAGACGCACGACGAAATCGCTCGGCAGCCGGATGCAATGCTGAATCGTATTGGCGATGCGTTGCAGCACGGTGTCGCCGAACGGATGCCCGTAGCGATCGTTGACCTGCTTGAACAAATCGATGTCGATGATCAGCACCGACAGCGGCGTGTTGTATTGCTGCACGCGATCCGCGACGATGCGGATGCGGTTGTCGAAATAGCGCCGGTTGTAGATATGCGTGAGCGGATCGATGAACACCTTCTCGACGAGATCGGTATTCGTGAGCGCCAGCGACTGATACTGGCGCGTGATTTCCCACACGAGCGCGAGCGTTGCTACACCCGGCGAGGCCAGCGCCAGCAGGCGGGCCGCGTACCACTGATACGACGCTTCACTCGGCGCGGTAAGCGCGAGCAGCAACTGGCACAGCGAGATGGTGACGACCACCCACACCAGCAGGAACAACTTGTGCGAAAGCCGCGTGACCGCCGCGATACGCCACCACAACGCGACGTAGGCGACGAAGAGTGCGCCCAGTGCCATCGTCTCGATGTCGACACCCCCGGCAAACTTTGGCGTGACGAGCGTGCGGGCCGCGCCGACCACCGAGAGCGATACCGTCAGCCAAATTATCAGCACCGTGGCGCCGTGGCGCGCCGCGTCGCGATAGCCGGGGCGCGTGTGCGGGTCGCTGCGTGTGCGCGAGTAACTGCGCACGCTGATCATCACGTACGCGGCGAAGCTCGCTTCGGCCACCAGCCAGAGCCAGAAGGGGGCGCGCGTGACGTGCGTTGAGATGCCAGCGAGCTGATTCGCCAACAACACCCCTTGCGTGAACATGAACAGGCCGCGCAGCAAAAACGCGCAGCCGAACTGGGCGAAGTAGCGCTTGCCGTTGTAGAGATACTGGACGCCGAGCAGGCACGCCGTCGATAAATTGAGGATGCCTCCGGCAGAGACTAAGAAGAACGTGAGCAACGGGTTCACCGCACCTTCGAAGGCGCGTGTGAGAAACCCCGCGAGGGTGAGCGCGGCACACGCGACGAGAATCGTCGTCGCAGCAACGCGGTTGCCCTGTTCGGTACGGCTGATGGTGCTTTTCATAGTTCTTATTTGCCAATCAACGCCCTCGTGCCTCGCGCACGATCGCTCTTTTACCGTCCAACCTTTGCACTCGCGACTGGCCGCCAGGTCATAGCCTCACGTTGCCGCCGCGTTTCCCCGATTTAGCGCTAAATGGTTGAAAACTAAGATAAACCTCGGAGAATACACGAGTTTCCAAGGGTTGGCATCCGTTTCCACGACCCCCCTCTAAATTCGCTCGGACCCGCATGAACAGGCGGGTTTCAGGCACTCGAAAAAGCGTTTAGAGGGTTCCTTACTAAGTCAGGAAAATAATTCGGCGCGACACACTGAACCGCTCTGCGAAACGCGCGATTTTTAAAAAATGGGACAAATCCCATTGACCTAGTGAGAACCCAGAGATGACGGGGGATTGCCGTGTGTGCAATTAATTCGGTATCCGATGTATATGAGAAATATCGCGGCAGATTATGCGAATTTGCAGTGCATTCGTAGCAGAAGGTGTCTCATGGGTTGGCATCGACGCACTATCTGTACTAGAATAAAAAAGGCCAATCGCTCTGACTGGCCAATAGAAACATAAGCGTTGCCGGTGTTCCTCGTTGCGCCGGCGATCCGTACCATCACGCAATGAGCTTGTGCAGTAAAACATTCGCGCGCTTTCAATAAGCGTGCATCGAGAGGCCCAGGCGCCCACGGCGTCGAAAGCTCGTCTCTCATGTCGCATATCGCGACGCCTGGTTCGTCACCGTTGTCTTTCTCAGACCTTCGGATCGAACACCTCACAATTCGCAAGGCAGCTATCAGTTGTCATGCTTGTTTGACCGCGTTGTCACGCGGGGCGATTGCTATTGCCTCGCGCCAGCGCTGCCAACCCATTCAAAGGGAGCATGAACGTGGCGAAGCAGTATCGCATTCTCTATCTGGCCGGTTTCGGGCTGCTTGGTGTTGCCGCCGCAGTCGCCGGTCTGGTGTATTGGCTGGGCGTGGATGCGCTCGTCAAATACCGGGGAGACCTGGTGTATTACACCCAACAGCACTTGAAGCTCGTGGCCATATCGATGGCGATGGCCATTGCCGTCGGCGTGCCTGCGGGCGTGTTGATCTCGCGGCCGATATTCGCGAAACATGCGGAGCGCGCGGTGCAGATCTTCAACATCGGCAACACGCTGCCGTCGCTCGCCGTGCTGGCGCTATCGATGGCAGTGCTCGGTATCGGCGATCGCCCGGCCATTCTGGCCCTGTGGCTCGCATCGTTGCTGCCGATCGTGCGCAACGCCTACGAAGGCCTGCGCCAAGTACCCGCCGCGTTGCGTGAATCGGCGCGCGGCATGGGCATGACGCCCGCGCAAGTGCTGTTTCGCGTGGACCTGCCCAACGCCATGCCGGTCATCATCGGCGGCATTCGCACCTCGCTCGCGATCAATGTCGGAACGGCGCCGCTCGCCTTCCTGATCGGGGCGGACAGTCTGGGACAACTGATTTTCCCGGGCATCTATTTGAACGACCAGACGAAGTTGTTGCTCGGCGCTGCCGGCACCGCGCTGCTTGCGCTCGTGCTCGACGGCATTGTCGCCTTCGCGAGCGGCCTCTGGTTTGCACGTCACGGCGCGGCCACGCGCTAAGACAAAGGAGACCCCACACGTGAAATCCATTTTCTCCCGAACACGCTTTGGCAAGCTGCCTCGTTTCATGAACGTAGCGCGCCGGACGCGCAAGCTCGCTGTCGTCGGCTTGGCGCTGACGGCCATGGCAGTGAGTGGCGTGGCGCAGGCCGCCACGCTCACCATCGGCGGCAAGAACTTCACTGAGCAACTGATTCTCTCCGAGATGACGGCGCAGTACCTGAAAAGCAAAGGCTACGACGTCGAACTCAAGAACGGTCTGGGCAGCGTGGTGATGCGCCAGGGCATGGAGAGCAACCAGCTCGACGTGGTCTGGGAATACACCGGCACGTCGCTGATCGTCTACAACAAGGTCACCGAGAAGCTCGACCCGGCGCAGACCTACGAGCGAGTGAAAGAACTCGACGGCAAGATCGGCATCGTCTGGCTGAACCCGTCGACGCTCAACAACACGTACGCCTTCGCCATGCCCGGCAAGATCGCCCGCGAAGCCGGCATCGAAACGGTCTCGCAACTGATCGAGCGATTCAAGGCGAATCCGAAGATGCAGTTCGCCTTCGACATGGAATTCGTCGGCCGCTCGGATGGTCTCGAACCGATGGAACAACTCTACGACTTCCATCTCGAGCGCGAGAACATCAAGCAGATGGACCCGGGCCTCGTCTACACGGCGCTCAAGAACGAGCAGATCGACAGCGGTCTGGTCTACACGAGCGACGGCCGCAACAAGGGTTTCGATCTGAAGGTGCTCACCGACGACAAGGGCTTCTTCCCCGCGTACGCGGCGACGCCGGTAGTGCGTAAGGAAGTGCTCGACGCGAATCCGAAGCTGGCCGACGAACTCAACGTGTTGGCCGCGAAGATCAACGACGAGAACATGCGCGAGATGAACGCCAAGGTCGACATCGAGCACAAGGGCGTGGCTCGCGTGGCGCGCGAATTCCTCTCACAGGAAGGGCTGGTGCAGTGAGGCCGTTGCCTCAGATGGCTCCGCCGCTGACGTCACAGATCGAGGAACTCCAATGATTGAATTTTTGACTCACAACTGGCACCGCATCCTGAACCTCACGGTCCAGCATGCGTGGCTGGTGGCCGCGTCGGTCGGCGCGGCCATCGTGGTCGGCGTGCCGCTGGGCGTGCTGGTCACGCGTTTTCGCTGGCTGTCGGGCGTCGTGCTCGGGTTGGCGACGGTCGTGCTCACGATCCCGTCGATCGCGCTGTTCGGCCTGATGATTCCGCTGCTGTCGGTCTATGGCATCGGTATCGGGCCGGCGCCGGCCGTGGCCGCCGTCTTTCTCTATTCGTTGTTGCCGATCATGCGCAACACGTGTCTGGCGCTGCAACAGATCGATCCGAGCATCCGCGAAGCGGGCATCGGCATCGGCATGACGTTCTGGCAGCGCTTGCGTCTGGTTGAGTTGCCGCTGGCGGTGCCAGTGGTGCTGGGCGGCGTACGCACGGCTGTTGTGATGAATATTGGCGTGATGGCCATTGGTGCCATCGTCGGCGCCGGCGGCCTCGGGGTGTTGATCACCCAAGGGATCAGCCAGAGCGATACCCGACAACTTGTCGTGGGTGCGGTCTTGGTGAGCTTGCTCGCCATCGTTGCCGACACTCTGTTGCACCGCCTCCAGCGCGTGCTGACACCCAAAGGAATTCGAACCGCATGATTACACTCGACAATCTCACCAAAAGCTTCGTCCAGAAGGACGGCACCCGCGTGAACGCCGTGAACTCGGTCAGTCTCGAAGTGCCGCCGGGCGAAATCTGCGTCTTTCTCGGCCCGTCGGGTTGCGGCAAGACGACCACGCTCAAGATGATCAACCGGTTGATCAAGCCCACGTCGGGCCGCATTCTGCTCAACGGCGAAGACACCGGCAAGATCAACGAAATCGAATTGCGCCGCCACATCGGCTACGTGATTCAGCAGATCGGTCTGTTCCCGAACATGACCATCGAAGAGAACATCACGGTGGTGCCGCGTCTGCTGGGCTGGGACAAGAAGCGCTGCCGCGAACGTGCGACCGAACTGATGGCGATGGTGGCCCTCGATCCGAAGCACTATCTGTCGCGTTATCCGCGCGAGTTGTCCGGCGGGCAGCAGCAGCGTATCGGCGTGATTCGCGCGTTGGCGGCCGATCCGCCCGTGCTGCTCATGGATGAGCCGTTCGGCGCGGTCGACCCGATCAATCGCGAGTCGATCCAGAACGAGTTCTTCCAGATGCAGCGTCAGTTGGGCAAGACCGTCATCATGGTGAGTCACGATATCGACGAGGCGATCAAGCTGGCCGACCGCATTGCGATCTTCCGGCAGGGGCGTCTGGTGCAGTACGCACAACCGGATGCGCTGCTGGCGCGCCCGGTCGACGAGTTCGTGGCGAGCTTTGTCGGTCACGACCGCATTCTGAAGCGCCTGCTGCTGGTGCGTGCGGAAGATGCCGCGACGCCGCAGCCGACCGTCAAGCCGCAGACCACGCTCGCGGAAGCCTACGGCATGATGGATGAGCTCGATACGCGTTCGCTGGTGGTTGTCGACGAAAACGCGAAGGCGCTGGGTTACATTGCCCGTCGCGACACCCGTCATGCACAGGGGACGTGTGGCGAGCGAGTGCGCGATTTCAAGGCGTCGGCGGTGGCCAACGACAATCTGCGTGTGTTGCTCTCGCGCATGTACGAACACAATCTGGCATCGCTGCCGGTGCTCGGCGACGACAATCAGTATCTGGGCGAAGTCACGCAGGATTCGATTGCCGACTATCTGAGTTCCGGCAAATCGCGGGGCAGTAGCGGCGGTGGTACGATTTCCGCCCCGTCGCTGCCCGGTTCGCCGAGCGTGGTGGCGAGTGTGCCGTTCGGGGCGCAGATTTAAGGCAGTGCGCGGTCCGGGCAAGATGATCTGCCACGACACGGTGTGAGGAAATGACGGTCCAGCAGGGCCGTCATTTTTGCATCTGTCGCATCTGTCGCATCTGTCGCATCTGTCGCATCTGTCGCATCTGACGCATCTGTCGTCCGCACGTGGACAATGCGTGAACGTGGCGATGCGGAACGTACACAGCAAGCAGCAAGCAGGCAAATCGTAGTCAAGGAGTTGCAGGATGACGTGGGATTCGATGTTGATGTGGCTGGAGAACGCGCAGTGGGCGCATATGGTCGGCGGGCTGGCGATCTTGGTCGTGGCGGCGTTGCTGGTGCAGGCGGTGGCGACCTTCGTGATCGTGCGCGTGGCGCGCATGGTCGTGCAGCGCACGGCCAACCGATGGGACGACGCTTTGCTGACCCATCGGGTCTTCCAGCGGGCGGCGCACATTCTGCCGTATCTGGTGATTCAGTTCGGCATTGAATTAGTCCCCGATGTGCCGCCGAAGCTTGCGATCGTGATCGCCAATGTGGCGCTCGCGACGACGTTGCTCTACGCGACGCTCGCCATCGCGGGGATGCTGAACGCTTCGCAGGCTGTCTATGCGACGTCGGAGCACGCGCGCACGCGGTCGATCAAGGGTTATGTGCAGTTGGGCAAAATCGCGTTGTACGTGGTTGCGGCCATTGCCATCGTGGCGACCATCATCGATCGTTCGCCGTGGCTGCTGCTCTCCGGGCTGGGGGCGATGTCGGCGGTGTTGCTGCTGGTGTTCAAGGACACGATCATGTCGTTCGTGGCGAGCGTGCAGCTCACTTCCAACGACATGCTGCGCGTGGGCGACTGGATCGAAATGCCGCAGGTCGGTGCCGACGGCGACGTGGTGGATATCGCGTTGCACACGGTGAAAGTGCAGAACTGGGACAAGACGATCACGACGATTCCGACGTGGCGGATGATCTCGGAGAGCTTCCGCAACTGGCGCGGCATGCAGCAGGCGGGCGGGCGACGCATCAAGCGCACGTTGTGCATCGATGCGGGCAGCGTGGGCTTTTTGGACGAGAGCGAAATCGCGCGCTTGTCGAAAGTGCATCTGCTGGCGCCGTATCTGTCGGAGAAGCAACGCACGATTGCCGAGGCGAATGCGGCGTTGGGCAATGCGGCGGGCGTGCTGGCGAACACGCGCCGGCTGACGAACATCGGCACGTTCCGCGCGTATGCGTTGGCGTATCTGAAGTCGCATCCGAATATTCACGAGAACATGACATGCATGGTGCGCTCGCTAGAGCCGTCGGCCACGGGCATTCCCGTCGAGCTGTACTGCTTCACGAACACGATCGTGTGGGCGGAATACGAGCGCGTGCAGGGCGATGTGTTCGACCACCTGCTCGCGATCCTGCCCGAGTTCGGCCTGCGCATGTACCAGAACCCGGCAGGTGCCGATTTGCTGCGCTGGCAGCAGCGGGCGGCTTGATATTGGCGAGAGCGTGAGGAAAAAACGCGCGTGCATGACGCATAAAAACTGTGCGCTGTTTCTGACTGATCGCGCGATTTTTCCGAGACCCGCTTCAGGAATATTCCGGAAGATTGTTGCCCCTGTTTACTTCACCGTTCACGCCTGCGACGATGCTTCACGACTCACGCAAGATGAGATGTCGACGGGGCAATGTGATGGGGTGGTGCAATGGATGACAGGGACAGCTTTGACGCAACAGTAAAGACATCGGACGCCGTGGCGGATGACACCTATGACGATGGTGAACTCTTGCTCGGTAATCTCGGCAACGACTTCGATGAGGAGGAGTGGACGTGGTGAAACGCGGCGACGTCTGGTTCGTTGCGTTAGATCCGACGGTCGGGAGTGAGATCAGGAAGACGCGTCCATGCGTGGTGGTGTCGTCTGCGCGGATGCACCGACATGTTCGCACGGTGATTGTGGTGCCATTGACGTCATCGGCGCGTATGTCGCGCTTTCGCGTGCCGACTAGTTTCGATGGGCGACATGGGTCGCTGGTCGTCGATCAGGTGCGGGCAATCGACAGGCGGCGTCTGGTGCGCCGGGTTGGGGTGCTCAACAGCGCGGCGCTCAGTGACACGATGCACCATCTGCGCGAAGCCTTTGCCGATGATGATCGGGACGGGATCGTTCATTGAATCGATGGCGTGAATGTCATGAAAAAGGGCTCCCTAGCGGGAGCCCTTCTCAATCGGTCCGGCGACCTATCGCCAACGCCGCGAGGGCGCGGTGTCAGATCGTCGCCCCCCATTTAGTTTAATTACGCCACCGATTCATCCAACGTCGGATAGTCCACATAACCGCGGGCGTCGCCGCCGTAAAGCGTGTCGCGGTCGAGCGGATTGAATGGGCCGCCGCGCTTGAGGCGTTCCACCAGATCCGGGTTGGCAATGAACGGCTTGCCGAAGGCGATCAGATCCGCGAGGTTGTCCTTGCGGGCTTCGATGGCCAGCGCGAGGTCATAGCCGTTGTTGGCCATGTACGTGCCGTTGAACAAGCGACGCAGCTTTTGCAGATCGAAGCCGTCCGCCACTTCGCGCGGGCCGCCCGTCGCCCCTTCGACCACGTGCAGATACACGAGGCCGAAACGGTTCAACTGTTCCACGGCATAGGTGAACACCGGTTCCGGATTGCTGTCGCCGCAATCGTTGGCCGGGCTGATCGGCGAGAGACGAATGCCGACGCGATCGCCGCCCCACACATCGACGACGGCCTGCGTGACTTCGAGCGTCAGGCGCACGCGGTTTTCGATGCTGCCGCCGTACTGGTCCGTACGATGGTTTGTCTTGTCGCGCATGAACTGGTCGAGCAGATACCCGTTCGCGGCGTGAATTTCCACACCGTCGAAACCGGCGCGCTTGGCGCACTCGGCCGCATGACGGTACTGTTCGACGATGCCCGGAATCTCGGACGTCTCAAGCGCACGCGGCGTTGGGTGCGGCTCGAACCCGTGCTCGGTGAAGGCCTTGCCTGCCGGCTGAATCGCCGAAGGCGCGACCGGCAGTCCGCCGTCCGGTTGCAGCGACGGGTGCGAGATACGGCCCACGTGCCAGAGCTGGCAGAAAATCTTGCCGCCCTTGGCGTGCAGCGCGTCGGTTACCTGCTTCCAGCCGGCGACTTGCTCGTCCGTGTAGATGCCCGGCGTGAATGCGTAGCCCTTGCCTTGCTGCGAGATATTGGTGGCTTCGCTGATGATGAGGCCGGCCGAAGCGCGTTGCGCGTAATACTCGGCGACCAGCGGGCCGGGCACATCACCGGCACTGGCGCGGCTGCGGGTCAGCGGCGCCATCACGACGCGATTGCTCAGCTCGAGCGGGCCCAGCCGGTACGGCGAAAAAAGGTCCGTGTCGAGCGACGAGAGTTGGGTAGCTTGGGAATCCGTCATTGCTGAAGGTCCTGTGAAAGTTGGGGGTTGCTGTGCTGCACAAAAACCTGCACAGGTTAAGGCAATTTTTAAGCGCTTGCAGGGCTCGGGCTCGTCGGTGCCCGGCGCGCGATACGCAACACCATGAAGGCGCCAATGATGCACACGCCGCCCGAGAGCATCGATGCCATCGTGTAGTTACCCAGCGTGGCGCGCAGCGAGCCGGCGACCAACGCCGCCGTGGCTGCACCGAGTTGGTGCCCGGCCACGATCCAGCCGAAAACGATCGGCGCCATGGTCTTGCCGAACACGTCGGTGGTCAGGCGCACCGTCGGCGGCACCGTGGCGATCCAGTCGAGACCGTAGAACAGGGCAAACAGCGGCAGGCCGAAGAAGTCGAGCCCAAACGCATGCGGCAGATAGATCAACGACAGACCACGCAGCCCGTAGTACCAGAACAGCAGCACACGGCTGTTGTAGCGATCGGAGAGCCAGCCGGAGAGCGTTGTGCCCACGAGGTCGAGCACGCCCATCGCGGCGAGAATACCGGCGCCCTTGACCTCGGAGATGCCATAGTCGCCACACATCGCGATGAAGTGCGTGCCGATATAACCGTTGGTGCTGGCGCCGCAAATGAAGAAGCTGAAGAAGAGCAGCCAGAAGTCGCGCTTGCCGGCCGCCATGCGCAGTACCGACAGCGCGTGCTTCAGCGGGTTGCCTTGGGCGAGTTGCACGTCGGGGGCGTCTTCCGGAGCGCCCACCGGGCGCAGCCCGACCGAGCCTGGACGCTCAGGCACCAGAAACGCGACCAGCGGCAGCACGAGCGCCGCAACCACCGCGACGATCAGCACGACCGGACGCCAGCCGTAACGCTCGGTGATGGCGGCCATCATCGGCAGGAAGACCATCTGACCCGTCGCGGAACTGGCCGTGAGAATGCCCATGGCAAGGCCACGGTGCGTATGGAACCAGCGATTCGAGACGGTTGCCGCGAGCGTAACTGCCGCTACACCGGTACCGCCACCGACCATCACGCCCCAGATCAGAATCATCTGCCACGGGGCGGTCATCAGCGAGGAGAGGGCGGTGCCCGAAGACAACAGCAGCAAGGCGACCATGACCGTCGGACGGATGCCGAAACGCTGCATCGCCGCCGCCGCAAACGGCCCGGTCAGGCCATACAGCGCAAGGTTCACGGAAATCGCCAGCGACACCGTAGCGCGGCTCCAGCCGAAATCATGCTCCAGCGGCACCATCATCACGCTGGGCGTGGCGCGAATACCCGCCGAGGCGAGCAGGACGAGGAAAATCACGCCCACGACAATCCACCCGTAGTGGAAATGGCCGTTGATGCGTCTTGCAATGGCTGCCTTCATGGCGGGAATCCTTGCGGTTCCGGGGGACCGCGTCACGATTTCGGGAACGTTGCCTGTCACCGTGCTGTCTATCGGGATAACGGTTTGTGACAGCTCGGTAACATGAGGTTGCCATGTTATGAACCGATCGGTAACATGTCAAGCATTCCTTTGTGACGGCAGGGGCTTTCCGCGACCCGCCAGCGCACTGCCGAGGCGCCGCATGCCTTCCGTCACAAATCATAGAATCAGGAGCGCCAGAGAATGGCCAAAACGATAGCCCGGGATCCCACGCAAGCCACCAGCGCGGAAGGCTCCCCCGCAACGGGTCGCAGCACGGTCAAAGGCGGCCGGCATGTGACGCCGGCACCGTTGGCGCAGCAATATCTGCTCAATGCCGCTGTGGAGTTGTTTCACACGGAGGGCGTGCGGGCCGTGGGGGTGGACGCCGTCGTCAAGCGCGCGGGCGTCAACAAGATGTGCCTGTATCGCCAGTTCGCGTCGAAAGACGAGCTGATTCTGGCGTATCTGGATGAAATGCAGACGTGCAGTCTTCAGCGCATCGACGAGAGTATTGCCCGCCGACCGGGCGAGCCGGGCAAGCAGTTGCTTCAGATCTTCGTGGATTTGGCGGAACGTGCAAGCCATCCCGGCTATCGCGGGTGCCCGTTCGTGAACGTGGCCGCCGAGTTTCCGGATCCGGAACACCCGGCCCGCAAGTCGGTGGTGAACTACAAGGCGGAAGTGGTGCGCCGCTTCACCGAGTTGGCAACGGCTGCCGGTTTGCAGGAACCGGCCCCATTGGTCGATGCGCTGTCGCTGGTGCTCGAAGGCGCCTACGCCGCAAGCCAGACGTTCGGCCCGGGGTCGGCCCCGTTGCGGGTGCTGCCTACGGTGGCCGCGCAGATCATCGACGCGGCGCTATCGGAAGTGGCTGCACCCGCCTGATGAGGAAGCACAACGGCGAACGGCACGAACCGTCGCCGTTCGCGTTATCTGGCGCTCTCTTAGGCCGCCAGACGCTGCATCGCCACCGACGCGGTTTGCGTTCTCAGCGGACCTGACGCCGTCTCGAGATGCTGCCCCGTCGCCATCCGGAAGGCGGCCACGGCGGCATCGAGTTGATGGGCCTGATCTTCCATCGAAGCGGCTGCTGCGGCGGCTTGCTCCACCAGCGCGGCGTTCTGCTGCGTCACTTCATCCATCTGCGTGACTGCCCGGCTGACTTGTTCGATGCCGTGGCTCTGTTCGCTCGATGCGGCGGAAATCTCGCCCATGATGTCGGTCACGCGGCGCACGGCCTGCACCACATCGTGCATCGTCTGTCCGGCTTGCGCGACGAGGATCGAACCGTCTTGCACGCGGCCGTTCGACGCTTCGATCAGTTCCTTGATTTCCTTCGCGGCGGCGGCGCTGCGCTGGGCGAGCGTACGCACTTCGCCGGCCACGACGGCAAACCCCCGGCCCTGTTCACCGGCCCGCGCAGCTTCCACGGCGGCGTTCAACGCCAGAATATTCGTCTGGAAGGCAATGCCGTCGATCACGCTGATGATGTCGACCACCTTGTTCGAACTCGACGAAATGCCTTCCATCGTCGCCACCACCTGATCGACCACCTGTCCGCCGCGAACGGCGATGGACGAGGCACTCTCGGCGAGTTGGCTGGCCTGACGGGCGTTGTCGGCGTTCTGGCGCACGGTCGAGGTCAGTTGCTCCATCGACGATGCCGTCTCTTCGAGCGCTGCCGCTTGTTGCTCGGTACGTGCCGACAGATCCGTATTGCCTTCGGCGATCTCGCGCGCGGCGGTGGTGATCGCACCGGTGCCGCTGCGAATCCGTCCGATCATCTGTTGCAGATTGCCCTGCATGCGCTGCATCGCATACAGCAGGCTGGCGCGGTCGCCCTGACGCAGCTTCACTTGGGTGAGCAGATCGCCGTCGGCGATGCGCGAGGCAATGTCGGCCGCGTATTCCGGCTCACCGCCCAGACTGTCGCGCACGTTACGGATGATGAGCAGCATGACGGCGGAGACCGCCAGACCGATGACCGCCAGAATGGCACCCCAGCGCAGCAGCGCGCCGACAAAGGCGGCGTTGATGTCGTCGACGTAGACGCCGGTCGTCAGATACCAGTCCCACGGGGTATAGGCCCCCACGCGGCTGATCTTCTCGACGGGTTTGTCCGAGCCCGGCTTGGGCCAGAGATAGGTCACGAACGGATTGTCGGTGCGCGCAGCGGCGACGATGTCCGAGAACATGAGCTTGCCCGACGGGTCGCGGAACTGGCTCATATCCTTGCCTTCGAGCTTCGGATTGACCGAGTTCAGCACGATCACCCGCTGCGAGTTCAAGATACCGAAATAGTTGTCGCCGTCGTAGCGGATCGCGCCGATCTGCTCGCGGGCGAGTTTCTGCGCATTGGGGACAGTCATTTCGCCGCGTTCGGCGCGCTCGGCGTAGTGTTTCACGAGACTGAGGCCCGAATCGACCACGTGGGTCAGCCCCGCGCGACGTTCGCTGAGCATCGTGTTGCGCTGTGCCCACGCGCCCCACACGGCCATCGCCAGCAGGCTGATCCACATCAACCCGACGGCCGACCACAACTTCGCATTCAAACTCAATCGCTGCATTACTTCGTCATCCCCACTCGTTCCGCTTAGGTGCTAGCTAGGTGCTTGCGCTGGCGGTGGCTGCCCTTGACGTCTCACAAGGGGGGAGACGTCCGGGCGGTCCGGTTGTGTATTGGTTATCAGTGCCCCTGATGAAGGCACCGACCGAACGTGTGGTAACGGCAGTCTGGCGGCGGACTTGAGCGGGAAGGGCTTACCCGTGAATCACGACGAGCAGTCCGCGCGCCACGGATTTGCCCGCGTTGCGGATCGCATGGGCGCGGTCGGCGGGGTAACGGGCGGTCTCGCCGGGCTTGGCACGGCGCAAGAACGTCTCGACTTCGATGTCCACCTGTCCGTCGAATACCGTGAAGTGCTCGCGGGTGCCCGGGTCATGCGGGTCGGAGACGAGCGCGGCACCCGGCTGGAGCGTGAGCTCGTACCACTCGTATTTCCCGGCCAGTTCCATTGGGCCAAGGATCTTCAACTGATAGGCATGTTCCGCGCCGGCCAGCGTGGGGATTTCGTGCTTGCCGATCACGCGCACCGGTTCCGGATCGCCGGCGGGTGCGCCGAGCAACTGGTCGAGCCGCACGCCCAGTGCGTTGGACAGCCGCCACGCCACGGCAATCGTCGGATTGGCCTTGTCGCGTTCGATCTGCGAGAGCATCGACTTCGAGACGCCCGAGGCGCGCGAGAGGGTTTCCAGCGTCATGCCGCGCTCTTTGCGCAGCTGTTGAATCATGTCGCCGACCGGCGGCGGTGCCGTTGGCACGGACGCGGGCGTTGCGGGGGTGCTTGCCATATTCTTTCCGGGATATTAGAATTTTTCAATATATTGAAACTAGTTCAATATAAAGTATAGTTTCCGCTAAGGTGAATGCCTGCATGGTAGCAGAGCGCACCGGCCGAACGACCGAGGAGAAGTACACGATGACCGCACAAACCGCGGAAGCCCGCGAGGGCTTCTACCAGCAACTGACCGAACGACTCGAAGACACGCGCCGCCAAGGCCTTTTCAAGCAGGAACGCGTGCTCATGTCGCGGCAGGGGCCGGAGGTCATGTGCGACGACGGGGTGACCCGCATCAATCTGTGCGCCAACAACTATCTTGGCCTCTCGGGTAGCGAATCGCTGGTCAAGGCCGGTCAGAAGGCGCTCGAAGACTTCGGCTTCGGCCTGTCGTCGGTGCGCTTCATCTGCGGCACGCAAGGCCCGCACAAGGAGCTCGAGGCACGCATCGCCGCTTATCTGGGCACCGAAGACGCCATCCTGTACGCCGCCGCGTTCGACGCCAATGGCGGCGTGTTCGAACCGCTGTTCGACGAGCAGGACGCCATCATTTCCGACGCCCTGAACCACGCCTCGATCATCGACGGCGTGCGGCTGTGTAAGGCGCAACGTCTGCGCTTCGCCCACAACGACATGGAAGATCTGGAGCGCCAGTTGCAGGCCGCTGCCGGGGCCCGTCACCGCATCATCGTCACCGACGGTGTGTTCTCCATGGACGGCACGATTGCGCAGCTCGACCGCATCGTCGCGCTGGCCGAACAGTACGGCGCGCTCATCATGATCGACGAGTGTCATGCGACCGGCTTCATGGGCGCGACCGGGCGCGGCACGCACGAACACCATGGCGTGATCGGTAAGATCGACATCATCACGGGCACGCTGGGCAAGGCGCTGGGCGGCGCGATGGGCGGCTTCACGGCCGGGCGCCGCGAAGTCATCGAGACGCTGCGTCAGCGCTCGCGTCCGTATCTCTTCTCGAACAGTCTGGCGCCGGCCATCGTCGGCACGTCGCTGGCGGTTTTCGATGAACTGGAACACTCGTCGGCACGCCGCGAGCAATTGCATGAGAACACGGCGTTCTTCCGCCATGAAGTGGCCGCGCTGGGTTTCACGATCAAACCGGGCACGCACCCGATCGTGCCGGTGATGTTGTTCGACGCCACGCTGGCGCAAAGCTTCGCGCAACGTCTTTACGAACTGGGCGTGATCGCCACGGGCTTCTTTTATCCGGTGGTGCCGCAGGGGCAGGCGCGCGTGCGCGTGCAACTCTCGGCGGCCCACACGCGTGAACAACTCACGCGCGCGCTGGCCGCCTTTGCGCAGGCCGGTAACGAACTCGGCATTCTCAAGCAAGGTTGAACATGGAACGGATCCTCATCATTGGCGCCAACGGGCAGATCGGCAGCGAACTCGTCGAAGCCTTGGCCGCGCAGTACGGCAAAGAGAATGTCGTGGCGACAGATATCGCACCGGGGCCGTCGCGCCATCCGGTGCATTACGAGACCCTCGACGTGCTCGATGCGGCGCGTCTGGCCGCCCTCGTCGAGCGCTTCGGCATCACGCAGATCTTCCATCTGGCGGCGCTGCTGTCGGCCACGGGCGAAACCCGTCCGTTGCAGGCATGGACGCTCAACATGAACGGCCTGCTCAACGTGCTGGAACTGGCCCGCGAGCATCAGTCGCGCAAGGGCTTGCGCGTGTTCTGGCCGTCGTCGATCGCCGCGTTCGGGCCGCACACGCCGGCCGTTGAAACGCCGCAACTCGCGATCATGGACCCGACGACCATGTACGGCATCAGCAAGCAGGCGGGTGAGCGGCTGTGCGAGTACTACCACGCGAAGTTCGGTGTGGACGTGCGCAGCCTGCGCTACCCGGGTGTCATCAGCTACAAGACGCCCCCGGGCGGTGGCACCACCGACTACGCGATCGATATCTTCCAGTCGGCGCGCCGAGGCGAGACATACACGTGCTTCCTGAAGGAAGACGCCACGCTGCCCATGATTTATATGCCCGACGCCGTGCGCGCCACGCTCGAATTGATGAACGCGGACGCATCGCGCTTGCGCGTGCGCTCGTCGTATAACGTGGCGGGGGTGAGCTTCGATCCGGCGACGCTGGCGGCGGCGATCGAGCGTCGTGTGCCGGGCTTCACGGTGAAGTACGCGCCGGACTTCCGTCAGGCGATTGCCGAGACGTGGCCGCATACGCTCGACGACACGCACGCGCGCTACGACTGGGGCTGGCAGCCGGCGTTCGGTCTGGAGGCGATGGTGGACGACATGCTCGCGAATGTTCCCCTCGACTGGCATGCGCCGGCCTTGGGAAACGCCGCCTGAAGGGCACGAGAGGGAGGAAGCGGCCGCGTCGTGATTGACGGGGCCGTGCTTCGGGGCCTTACGGCTGAGCCTTACTTCCGGGCCTTACTTCGGGTGATGTACCGCGTAGTAGACCAGCGCGGCGATGACCGCAAAGGTGACGGCCATGCCGCGACGGCGCCAGCGATAGCCAGTAGTGAAGGTGATGGCGCGTCCCCGGCCTTCTTCTTTCGAATGGTAGTAGCTCATAGTGCGTATCTCGGGTCTTCTGACACACGGTCTCTGCCGCGGATGGGATCTGCGCGAAGGCTTGTCGCAGCGCCCCCCGGCGCGTGACAGGCAGATCCTTGACTGATTATGCGACCGCACAAAAACGACCGCTAATCAGTATCTACACTGATAGGTGTGGCCTTTTTGACACGGTCAGGTCGCCGTCCCATGCGTTTCGACGCCATCCTCGGGATCGACCAACCTCTTCTTCCCTCCACACTTGCGCAGTCCTCACGCTCGCCCATCAAGGCCGCCCATGCGTTGGCCGGGGCAAGTGCGCATAGGTCTCTCGAATCGCGAGATTTTTGAATCTCGAAGACCACAAAAAATCCACGGTTGCCCGCTTGCGCACCACGTCACGCGCTGAAACAATGCCTGAAAACGGTGGCCGCGCTGACGGCCATTGCCGAGTCGTCGTTGAGTTCACGCCTGGGGAGGGCCGTGCCATGACGCCGAAGACGCGCCGCACCATCGATTGCGGCCAACGCGGAGCCGCCGCTGCAAGTCACGCGGCCACCGCCATTGCATTGGTTGCCGCGACTTTGATGGCGAGCAACGTCCATGCGCAGGAAGCCATGCTGCGCGCCAACAATCAGGTCTGGGTCGACGGCGGGGTGCAGCAACTGCACTACTGGGAGAACATCGGTGGGGGCAAAAGCGATTCCGAGCGAGGCACCACTGCCGCGTTCGGGCTCGGCGCATCCACACAGCATCAGCTGTTCGGGATTTCCAATCTGTATTTCAGTGGTCAGGTGCGCGTTGCCCACGGCAACACGGATTACGGCGGCTATTTGCAGGATCCGACGGGCCGCGTCGTGCTGCCGAACTACCAGATGAGTACGCGCTCCACCGCGACCGACGTCACGCTCAAGGCGGGCAAGGCGCTGCCGTTCATGCTCGGCACGTGGCACGCGCAAGTCGTCCCGTACGTGAGCTACAGCTATCGCGATTGGATTCGAGACAGCAGCCGCGACCCGTATGGTTTCTATGAGCGGTATCGCCACCACGTCGTGGGCGGCGGTCTGATGGGCCAGCTCGAAGTCACCTCGAAACTGGTGGCGACGGCCGATGTGCGGGCCGGCGCGGTCCTTGGCGCCTCGATGACGCTGGCGGGCTCGCAGAACACGTTCACGCTGGGCAGCAAGCCGGTGGTCGTGGCGGGCTTTGGTCTGGACTACGCGGTGACGCGCAACTTCCACGTGAATACCACCTACGAGTGGTCGCGCTTCCAGTACGGCCGCTCCGACGTGACGCAGGTGTCGCCGGGCGTCAACGCCTACGAACCCGATTCGAAGACGATCAACCAGACGTGGATGATCGGCGTGGGGTACGCGTTCTGAGCCTCGTTGTGAACCCCGACCCGGAAACGAAAACGCCGCGGGGACTGGCGTCCTGCGCGGCGTAAAACCCTGCGGTCAATGTTCGTCGGATCGTCGCTACCGGCGCCGATCCGCGCGAACGATCACGCTCAGGTCGCGCCTTCCACGTCCTCGAGACTGAACGTCTCGGTGTGGTCGTTGTACGAGAAGATCTCGGCGTAACGGCCCCAGTTGATGGCCGTATCGAGCGTTTCCTGCGCGAGATCGTCCGACATCGAATCTTCCAGTTCCTGTTCGAAACGCACGCGCGGGGCGCGCCCGCCACGACGTTCCTGCAACACGGCGCGAATCTTCGCGGCGAGCGGCACGTGACGCAGCAGATGCTCGGCGAACAGCACCTTGCGCTCCTGCGTGCTCACATCCACAAAACGCTTGCCGGCCGCCGTCAGCAGCAGGTCGCCTTCCTTGAGTTCCGCAAAGCCCAACTGGTCGAGAATTTCCGCCACCGGGAACAGATCGTCGACTTCGAGCAGCAGCGTCTGCGCGATATCCGGCAAGTCGGCGCGGCCGTTGTAGGGCGGCCCCGCCAGCGCTTCGAGCAGACCGGCCATCAGGTTGGTCGACACCTCGTGCAGCGGGCTCGACAGTTCCAGCGGCATCTTCTGCGTGGTGTGCGCGTTACGGCGCGAGGTCATCAGCGCGTAGATCTCGTCCACCATCTTGCGGAAGGCGGGGTCGAGACGATTACGGCGGTGCGGGAACGGCACCTTGATCTCGGCCACCACGCGCCCCGGGTTCGACGACAGCACCAGAATGCGGTCGCACATGAACACGGCTTCTTCAATGTTGTGCGTGACGATCAGGATCGACTTGATCGGCAGCTGGCGCTGGCTCCACAGGTCGAGCAGGTCGGTACGTAGCGTTTCGGCGGTCAGCACGTCGAGCGCGGAGAACGGCTCGTCCATGAGCAGCAGCGTGGGGTTGACCACCAGCGCACGGGCGAAGCCCACGCGTTGGCGCATGCCACCCGAGAGTTCGCGCGGATAGGCGTTCTCGAAGCCGTCCAGACCGATCAGGTCGATGGCCGCGAGCGCACGCTTGCGGCGCTCTTTCGGCTCGACGCCAAGCGCTTCGAGACCGGCTTCCACGTTTTGCAGCACGGTCAGCCACGGGAACAGTGCGAAGGTCTGGAACACCATCGCCACGCCTTCGGGCGGGCCTTCGAGCGGCTCGCCGAGATAGCGGATGTCGCCCGAGCTGGGCTGGATCAGGCCGGCGATGATGCGCAGCAACGTCGACTTGCCCGAGCCCGAGCGGCCGAGCATGCCGACGATTTCGCCTTCATGCAGTTGCAGGTTCACGCCATCGAGCACCTGACGCTCGTCGCTGCCCTTGCGGAAACCGCGACTGACATTGGCGAGCGAGAAGATCTCTTTTCCGACGGTCGGTTGGGTATCGTTCGGCATCACGGTCCCTTCAATTCAGGCGAAGCTTGTTTTCGGCGATGGCGTACATCGGACGCCACAGCAAGCGGTTGAACAGTACGACGAACAGCGCCATCACGGCGATGCCCAGCAGAATGCGCGGATAGTCGCCGGCCGCCGTCGTTTGCGCGATATAGGCGCCCAGACCGTGCGCGGCGAGCTTGTCGTCGCCCCATTGCACGTATTCCGAGACGATCGACGCGTTCCATGCGCCGCCCGAGGCGGTAATCGCGCCCGTCACGTAGTACGGGAAGATGCCCGGCAGCATGATCTGACGCCACCATTGCCAGCCGCGGATGCGGAAGTTGGTCGCGGCTTCCTTGAAATCGTTCGGGAAGGTGGTCGCGCCGGCAATCACGTTGAACAGGATGTACCACTGCGTGCCGAGCACGATCAACGGCGAGAGCCAGATGTCGGGGTTGGCGTGGAAATGCACGATCGCCACCACGAAGATCGGGAACAGCAGGTTCGCCGGGAAGGCCGCGAGGAACTGCGCGAGCGGCTGAATCCGTTCGGCGAGCTTGGGTCGCAGGCCGATCAGCACGCCCAGCGGCACCCACACGACCGACGCCACGGCGATGAGCACCATCACGCGCACCAGCGTGATCAGGCCCAGACCGAACACCCGCAGGATTTCGGAAAAGCCGACTTCGGCCAGCACGAACGCCACGATCTTCCACGCGGCGAACACGCTGAGCCCGACCAGCACCGCCGCCCAGATCCAGTCGATCACGCGAGACAGCGGCGAATTCGATTCGGAATGGATGGCGGCCGGCAGCGAGATCGGCATGCGCGCCCGGGCGATCGTGCGCAGCAGCTTGCCGAACGGGCGCAGCAGGTACTGAATCGCACGGGTGCGTTGAATCATGTTCAGCACCCACGACTCGGGAGCGGCCTGCGAGACCGTGTCTTCCAGCCGGAATTTGTCCGACCACGCGACCATCGGGCGGAACAGGAACTGGTCGTAAATCAGGATGACGATCGTCATCGCAAGAATCACCCAGCCCACGGCGTGCAGATCGCGTTGGATGATAGCGGTGGCCAGATAGGCACCGATGCCCGGCAGCGTGACCGTCTTGTCGCCCACGGTGATGGCTTCGGACGCCACCACGAAGAACCAGCCGCCCGACATGCTCATCATCATGTTCCAGATGAGGCCGGGCATCGAGTAGGGCACGTCGAGCTTCCAGAAGCGCTGCCACGGCGAGAGCCGCAGGTTCACCGAGACTTCGGCGAGATCGCGTGGCTGGGTTCGCATCGACTGGTAGAACGAGAACGTCATGTTCCACGCCTGACTCGTGAAGATCGCGAATATCGCGGCGCACTCGGCGCCCAGCACGCGCCCGGGGAAGAGCGCGAGGAAGAACGTGACCGTGAACGAGATGTAGCCCAGCACCGGCACCGACTGGAGGATGTCGAGCATCGGCACGAGCAGCTTCTCGGCGCGGCGGCTCTTGGCGGCGAGCGTGCCGTAGATCAGCGTGAAGATCAGCGAGGCGACCATCGCGGCGAGCATGCGCAGGGTGGTGCGTAGCGCGTACTCGGGCAGATTGGATGGGTCGAGCGAGATGACTTCGGTTTGCAGATCGGCCAGCGGGGCCCAAGTCTGGCGAATGCCTGAAGAACTGACCATCAGAAAGCCGATGATGATCGGGAAGGCAATGAAATCCCAGCGGTTGGGCAGCAGGCGTCGCGCGGTGGCGGGAATGAACGGTCGGGCTACGCGCGGCATCAGGACCTCGTGATTTTGAGGGGTCGGACGAACAACGGACTCGGCGTCGGCATGCGGCAGGGCGGCAATAGGGCCAGCGATCGCGCACGTGCACATGGACGGCAGCGGATGCTACCAGATTGACCCGCAAAATGATGTTAAAGCGACCGCAACGGGCTGGCAAACTGCGCTCGCCATTTGCCGACTGTGGTTTTTATGCTGCACTGCCGCAGTTATGGTTTCGATGGATAAGACGGCCGGCGAAGGCCGTTTCGGAAGCTTCGGTACCGCCTGTAGAAATTGTCACATTTACGTCGCTCCGGGATGTGAACTTTGCGTCACTTGGAAGGCCGAATCCCCGCGGCTTGCTTCGTGCCGTGCGGTGGTGTAGTGTGCACCGCTTGTTCGGGCCGCCGGTACTCGATGTACGTCATGTATAAAGGACCGCCTGGCCGACCCGCCCCCCAATTTTAAGAACAGCAAGGAAGCGCCGAATGACGACGCCAATGGATGCGCGTTGCGAGCGCGCACGACAACTGAGTGCCGCCGGCCGGCTGGGCGAAGCGATTGCCGAACTGCGTCAGTTGCTCAAACAGGCACCGGAGTTTCTGCCCGGTCTGGAAGGTCTCGCCTACGTCTCCCTGCGGATGAACGCGTTCGACGCGGCGGCCGATGCGTTCGACCGGATGCTGGCGCTGGTGCCGAAGGCCGGCGCGCAAGTCAGTTTCGATGCGGCGATGGCCAGTTTGCAGGCCGGCCGTCCCATGCGGGCCGATGCACTGTTCGAATCGGCCGTGCAACAGTCTCCCGATGCCATCGGCGCGATGCATACGGTCGGCATGACGTGGGCGCAGGCGGGCGACAACGCCCGCGCGCTGACTTGGTTCGAGCGCACTGCCGCCAAGGCACCGGCGTTGTGGCAGGCGCATTTCAACCGTGGCCGTGCGCTCGGTGCGCTGGGCCGCTACGACGAAGAAATCGATGCCTACCGGCTCGCCAACGCGATTGCGCCGCAGCAGCCCGATCCGCTGGTCAATCTCGGCGTGGCGCTGCGCGAGCGACACGCTTTCCAAGACGCTTTGCAGTGCTTCACCCAAGCCGTGAAGTTGTCGCCGGAACACGCGGGTGCGCGCACGAATCGTGCGCAGACGAACCTGCTGCTCGGCGACTTCGAGCACGGCTGGCGCGACTACGAATGGCGTTGGCTCGATGGCGGGCAAACGCGGCGCTTCCCCGACCGGCTGTGGGACGGCCGTGCGCCGCTGGCGGGCAAGAAGGTCTTTGTTTATAGCGAACAGGGTTTCGGCGACACGCTTCAGTTCGTGCGCTTCGTGCCCCGGCTGGTGGAACTGGGCGCGCAGGTGATGCTCTGCGTGCAAGCGCCGCTCGTGACGTTGCTGGGCGGTTTCGCCCGTGGTGTGACGGTGCTGGGCGAACATATGCCGGTGCCGTCGTTCGACTGGCAGATGCCGTTGCTCAGCCTGCCGCATTTGCTCGGCGTCGGCGGCGATGTGAGCAGCGGGCACATGCCTTATGTGCGCTCGAGCGCGGCGCGCGAAATGATCTGGCGCTCGATGCTGGGGGCCAAACCTGCGGGCGAAGTGCGGGTGGGCTTTGCGTGGCGTCCCCGTCCGTTCCCGCCGAATCGCGATGTCGGCCTCGATCACTGGAAGCCGGTGTTTGCGACCGGGGCGCAGTTCTTTTCCTTGCAGGTGGATGCGACCGACGAAGAGCGCGCGCAACTTGCCACGCACGCCAACGTGCGCGACATCGGCGCGAAGCTCAGCGATTTTGCCGAGACCGCGGCGGTCATCGCACAGATGGACGTGGTGATTACGGCCGATACGGCCGTGGCGCACGTGGCGGGCGCGCTGGGTAAGCCGGTGTGGGTGTTGCTCAACCACACGCCCGACTGGCGCTGGCAGCTGACGCGTCGCGACAGCGAATGGTATCCGTCGGCAGCGCTCTATCGCCAGCCGCAGCGCGGCGACTGGGATGCCGTGATGGCGCAGGTGAGTGAAGATCTTGCCGCCATCGCGACGAACGCGAAGGGCGAGCCGGTCGCGGGCTGAGCTGAACGATGGCCGCCTCGACGGCCGCCCGGGTCAGCCGATATCGCTCTGATCGACCTCTTCGTCGCGCATGCGGGTGTAGATATTCCAGCACGCGATGAAGAGGGCGGCGATGAGCGGGCCGATCACGAACCCGGTCAACCCGATAAGTGACATGCCGCCGAGGGTGGAGATCAGTACCACCCAGTCGGGCAGCTTGGTGTCCTTGCCCACGAGAATCGGGCGCAGCACGTTGTCGACCAGACTGACGATCGTGCCGCAGAAGGCGAACAGGATCACCCCGCGCCAGATATCTCCCGAGAGAAACAGCCACACGCCCACGGGCACCCAGACGAAGGCCGCGCCCACGGCCGGCAGCAGCGACAGAAACGCCATCACCACGGCAGCCAGCACGTAGCCCTGAATCCCCAGCACCGCGAAGATGAAGCCGCCGAGCGCGCCCTGCGCCACGGCGACGGCGATGTTCCCCTTGACCGTTGCACGCACGACCGTCGTGAACTGCTTGAGCAACTGCGTCTTGTGACGTTCGTCGAGCGGAATGGCGCGGCGGATGATCACGCCCAGCACGATGCCGTCGCGCAGCAGGAAGAACAGCAGATAGAGCATCACGCCGAAACTCACGAGCAACTGCGCCGTGTTCTGGCCGATGCTCAGCAGGTAGACGGCCACGAAGCGGCCGATCTGCGCGGCACCGTCGCCGAGTTTCAACTGCATGGCCGTGACGTCCTGTATTCCGGCCAGATCCATGATCCGGTGCACGCTCAGGGGCAGGCGGTCGAGCAGCCCCTGAAACGCGATGGTGAGTTGCGGCAGGTCGGTGCGAAAGCGCACGATGGCCGTGCCGATTTCCTGCGTGAGCATGCCGACGATCAATGTGAGCGGCAGAATCACGATGATCAGGATCAGCGATAAGGTGACGAGGGCCGCCAGATTCTTGCGGCCACGCATACGAAGCTCGATGCGGCGCTGGATCGGCTGGAACAGCACGGCTAGAATCGTTCCCCAGAAGACGGCGCCGAACAGCGGAAACAGAATCCACACGAAGGCGACCGTCACGGCGAACAGCAGGAGATGGAAGAACTTGCGCTGCTCGCTACGGCTTGACATGAGATTTCCTCGAAGCGGCTGGGGGTGTCAACGACTCGGCGGAGGTGTCACGCGTCGCACGCAGGGTGTGCGCCTTCGCCGTGGTACTCGGTGTGATCGTCGCACTCGTTGTTATATCAGACTCGGATGGCGTCGCCGCGAGCGCGGCCGCTTCTTGCATGATCTGGTGCACGAGCGGATGTCCTTCGCCGCGCCGCGAGCGAATCGCGTGAATTTCTTCATGGACGCCGTGCGGGCGTCCGAGCCAGCGCAGGCCGCGCAGCACCGACACGTCGCCCGCGCCGGCCTCGCTGAGCGGAAACACACCCATGCCACGCGTGGCAAAGACCGCCATCAACGCACTGTCTTCGAATTCACCGACGATGTTCGGGCGAATGGCTTGGGCTTCGAACCATTGGTCGAGACGCGCCCGCAGGGCCGAGTGGCCGGTGGGCATCAGCACGGGCAGTTCCGTGAGGCATTGCGGAAAGTGTTCGCGCGAGACGTTGCGCACGAGCGAGGCGGGGCCGTACCAGTCGACCGGCGACTCGATGAGGCGCTCACTGGCGAGCCGCAGGGTGGGGTTGTAGGGGGCGGGCTGACTGGCGAGCACCAGATCGAGCTTGTGCAGGGCGAGTTCGGCGAGCAGTTGCTCGTGCTCGCCTTCATGACAGACGAGTCGCAGCGAGGGTGTAGCGAGCACCGGCGCCAGCAGGGCATGGGCGGCGAGTTTCGAGATCCCGTCCGAGAGACCGACGGCCAGCCGCGCGACGCGGCCGCTGGCGGCTTCGCGGACTTCATCGGGAATCGACTGCCCGAGCCGGAAGATTTCTTCGGCGCGCCGGAACGCGGCTTGACCGGGTTCGGTCATCGCCACGCCGCGCCCCAGCGGCTTGAGCAACTGGTGGCCCAGCGATTTTTCCAGTTCGCGAACCTGCGCGCTGATCGTCTGCACGGCCATGTCGAGGCGTTCCGCGGCCCGTGCGAAACCTCCCTCCTTGACGACGACCCAGAAATAGTAAAGATGACGGTAGTTCAACATAAAGCGGCAACTTCGAAAAAACCGAACTAAGGTGAAGTATATAACTGGTTTTTGCGAAGCATGAGTTCGACGATGATGCTGACCTGAACCCGCGTTATGCGTTGTTTGCGGGACAACAAACGGAATCGGGGCGGCTGGCGAGGGTGGTTGGCGGCGCGATTTCGATAACTCTACGGAAACTCTGGCGCACTTATGGACTATCTGCTTGCTTTGGCGGCCGACCCGGCGGTATGGGCGGCGCTCGTTACGCTGGTGGTGATGGAGGTCGTGCTTGGCATCGACAACCTGATCTTCATTTCGATCTTGACCAACAAGTTGCCGCTATCGATGCGTGCGCGCACGCAGCGCATGGGCATTGGGTTGGCGTTGGTCATGCGTCTGGCGCTGCTGGGTACGGTGGCTTGGATTGCTAAGCTGACCACCCCGCTGTTCGAGTTGTTCGGTCATGGGTATTCGTGGCGCGACCTGATTTTGATTTCGGGCGGTCTCTTCTTGGTGTGGAAGGCGACCAAGGAGATGCATCACCACGTGGCGTCGGGAACCAATGATGAGCCGCATGCTGAAACGGGGTCGGCGGCCGGCGCGGTGGTGACGATCACGGCGAAGGCGGCGGTGATCCAGATTCTGGTGTTGGACTTGGTGTTCTCGATCGACAGTATCGTGACGGCGGTGGGCATGACGGAGCACATCCCGATCATGTTTATTGCGGTGATTGCAGCGGTGACGGCGATGTTGTTCATGGCAGGGCCGCTCTCGCGATTCATCGCGGCGAACCCGACGGTGATCATGCTGGCGCTGGGCTTCCTGCTGGTGATCGGTATGACGCTGATTGCGGAAGGGATGGGGTCACACATACCCAAGGGTTACATCTACGCGGCCATGGCATTCTCGGCGTTCGTTGAAGGTCTGAACATGTTGACGCGTCGTGCCAAAGCGCGGCGCAACGTGGAGAAGGCGCGGGTAGTGGAGTGACCTGTGCTCCGCGATACGCAACAAGTGTGACGTGCGTGTCGAAGGCTGACTGACGTCACGTCGCTGCGATATTGGGTGAAGTGCGGGTGAAGTGAACAAGGCGGTGCCGATGAGAATCGGCGCCGCTTTTTCGTTTGGGCGATGCGATTGAAGAGTTCGGTTTTTGCGAAGTTGGATGAATGAAAATGCAGGTTTTTTGGGATGCCGCCGACCGATACATTGAGGACGTTGTCTTTTACGTAACGGAGCGAAACGATGAAATGTCCTGTGTGCAGTACCCCGGATCTGTTGATGACGGAGCGTCAGGGAGTGGAGATCGATTACTGCCCGATCTGCCGGGGCGTGTGGCTGGACCGTGGCGAACTGGACAAGCTGATCGAGCGCACGGACGGGAGCGCGACAATGCCGGCGCATCTGACCCGCAACGGCGACCGAAGCGATCGAGGTGAGCGCCGGGACAGCGACGAACGCGGCCAGCACATCGAGCGCGAGTATCGCAAGGAGAGCGCAGGACACGGCTTCGGCCACAGCGGCGAACAGCGCCGCGACGCCCACTACGGCCACGACGACCGCCGCCGCCACTACGATCAGCCAAGAAAGAAGAAGTCGCTGTTTGAGATGTTCGACTTTGATTGAAGCAGGGAGATTGAAGTGAGGTAACCGCAGACAGCGCACTCGCAAATGCGCAAACGAAGAAAAAGCCGCTGCTCCTTTCGGAACAGCGGCTTTTTACATCTGGTGGCGAATCAGGGACTCGAACCCCGGACCTGCGGATTATGATTCGGCGTGTGACGCGGTAAGTTGCTGAAAAATAAGCTTATGTACCCGTAAACGAACATAATGCAAAGTTATTTGGCGTCAATAGTTTAGCGTAACTTCAGCGACCCTTGGAGAATTGAGCACTGCACCTTCGTTGCACCGAAAGCGGGGGCCTAGCCCCACAAGCTTCCCGTCGAAGTGCCGCTGGAGTGACGAGTGCATTGTGGTCAGAACACTCACCTCAAGCGACGCCTAATGCCTGCTTCAATGTCTTCACGGCTAGCGTCACGATCGTAGTTTTCGGCTAGCGCCATGAGAAGTTTGGAAGAGACAAACGGGTGTGAAAACTGAATCATCTGGCCCCATTTTCGGTATTTTTCTGCTAGTGCGCGTTCCTGTTCGCCGCCTTCGCCGCGCCAGTGTGCTCCGCGCGAATTGAAAACTCCGGTGCACGCCCCCTCCATTAGCGGCTCTGACTGGATATCCTCCATCGCGTCCCGTACCGGTTCACACGGCCACGCGCCATCGTGGCCGATAGGTGCGCCGGAAAGCAGCTTGCCAATGCAGATGTCGGCAATTTCGGAGCGGTCCAACTGGGCGCAGGACTGTCGAACGGTCAAAATCCACTTCGCTAAACGATCCCCGGTGAGTTCGTTGAGGTCGTTATGGCCCGGAATGCGTTGGATGGCTTCCAGCAGCTTATATCCCCGCTCCGCCATATTCACGACGCTATCGGCTGAGACCTGAAATTCAGCAGGGTCTGTTCCGCCATCGTTACGTTTGTAGACCCAACATATTGCCTGCACGAAAAGTTCGGGATGCACCTCGACGTACCGCTCTAGGTTTGGAATTCCATACTGACCTTGGCGATCCCAAGGGCGCGCTAGGGCATCAAGGTACGCAAACTCCAAGCCAGCCTTCTCATCGAGAGTTAGTGCTTGACTACTGTCGAGGTGTTTGAATGCCTCTTCAACATAGTAATGCTCGAGCGCGTACTCGCCGGGGCGATCCTTTCCGCCTTTTGCCATTGCCGACAAAACTCGGAAAAGAACTTTTGCATCGAGCTTGGTCGGATGAAACCGAATACACGAGAATGCTGCACGTGGTCGCTCTGCACCCAATAGTCTCTCGACCGCTTCGTTGTTTTCGCCGCTTTCGTCGTGAATCCAGTCTGGCGTGACCTCACTCCAATATTTGGCTTGGTTCGCCTCATCGAGGGCATCGACCAACTTCCAGGTGCTTTTGCAGAACGGTGCGAGGACAAACATCTGCACCACATCCTCAGGGGCAAGTCCAACCGCGACGCTCTTAAGGGTCGCACTGCGTTTGTCGTCGTCGGCCATGGCTCGCAAGGCTCCGCTAATGAGAGTCTTGTGCGAATGTAGTTCCTCCTGCGCCAGTAGGATCGGCGCAAGTGCGAGTCGCAACAATTCCACTAGTTCCTGCTCGGACAAGACGGTGCTGACCACGAGTCCGCCGATCACCCACGCAGCATTCCCGCGTTCGGCAAGCTCTAGTATTCCTGTTAGACCACGCTGCGCGACGATCTCGCAGAGTGCGGCGACCCTTAGGCGAGTGACGTGCTCCTCGCGCTTGTGGAAATCGATTTTCTCAATATCATCAATCTCATCGGCAGACTCCTCGACCCATCCATTGCGGAACAACCATGCGTGTTTATTAAGGGGATCGCTTGGCTCAAGCGCTGCGTAGGCAGCCATGCCCGCGGTCGCAAGGTGAGTTGTTTGTCCGCTCTTTTTTGTTCGGAGGGCTGCCCGTCGAGTGAGTGTGGAAACTCGGATCTTTTCGCGCAATATGGCTTTATCAGCATCACTGGCGCCATTATTTGCCCAGTCTACGATCAACGTCCAGGCACGATTTTGGTCGACCTCGGTTAGGTCGTGTAGGCGCTCAATCAGATCGCACAACATTCCTAGCGAATGATTCGGCCATGTCAACGCCATCTCGACCATTTCTCTAACGAAGTCGATGGTTGGTCCCCACGTAGGAAACGGTTCGCCGAATCCGTACCCGTCGGGGCGCCAGCGTGGCTTGTGGCTATAGTCACCGACTTGATGATGGTTGCCAAATTGCGCGACGCAAATCTTCCATCCCACACTTGGAAATCTCTCTGCGAGTTTTCTCATCAGGGCCACTCGTTGCTCGTGGTTCGCTGCGGTTTGGGGCATCCAAGCGCGGAAGATGGACAGCAACGAATTGATCGGCTTGTTGGTCCAGTTGTCGGCAATTTCTACCTGTGCAAGTCGGGCGAGGATCAAGGCGGCGCGCGGTAGCGTTTGGGGATTCCAGGAAAGACCTTCCAATGCCCAAAGCAATCCGGTTCGACTTGGGCTACGCCCAAAAACGCCGGCGTCTACCGGACGAAGAAGTCCAAGAACGGCGGGATTCTTGGCGTTAAGATCGCGATCAAGGATCGAGAGGAATTCGTCAGGAGCTGCTTCTGCATAGGTAGGTAGGTCGCGATCATTTGCCTCTAGAATCCGCGTGCTCAGTGGTGTCAGTAACTCTCGCACGACGTGTGTCGCCTCGATCTCGGTATCTATGCCGAGGCGACTCTGGAACAGTTGCTTTCCATGAAAGGCCAATAGGACCAACGTTTCCGAAATGCCGTCGCGGAAGGTACTTGAAAACTCGCGCGTCTTGCCATGAATCGCCGCCGCCCAGCGCTGATCCTCGTCGAGATCGAGTGCTGGGTCGTCTTCGCCGAGCACCATACGTGCTACCGCAAAGTAGCGGTTTAGATCGGCCCGCGTTATTGTGCCGGCAATAGCGTAGAGCAGGTCAAGCTTCGAGATCACGCCCCTGTATGTGCCGACAGACCAGATAGGCGCGTCATTCAATTGAGCAAGGCTTTGGCAGTCTCTCTCGAGATTGTCGTACGGACGGTCGTCGGCCAGAAGCGAAAGGCCGATCCTATCGGTTTCATTCTGACTATTCCATGCGCCCACAAAAAGGAACGGAACGAGGCTTCCCGCCGTCTGACGATCCATCGCCCATTCCGGTGATCGGACGGCTGGGAGCGAAGATAGCTGACGGCGTAAGACGGTGAGTGATCTGCCCGACGCACCCGCTAGCCGCGCGATTTCGTCGCGATTCTTGCCCATCTCGCCAAGCGCCTTATTGAAGGTCTCGAAGCTGGCCGGTTCCAAAACGATGTCTGGGGTGGCAGTCACGGCGTTTCGAGGGTAGATGACGATAGAATGCGTAGAGTTGGCGTATGGTGCGAGTTCGCGCTCGACTTCCCGCGAAAACGCTACAGGGATGAACGTTTGTGCCCCTGTCATCAGGCGGGGCAATACGTTTGGTGTGTCGAACACCAAAACGCGGTCGCGATACAGCATCAGATCGTTACCGCCGCGCTCGCTTAGCAATTGGGCAAGGAAGGCAAGCGCCTCGTCAGTAGAGTCAGCCGCAATCAAAATCGGCCCTTCTGACGGTCTCGTGAGTCGAGCGAGCAAGGACCTTTTGGTTGACTGGATGGCGGAGTCAAACAGAGCACCACTCAATGGCGGGGTGCTGACGCCAGCCCAGTCTGCCCAGCACTTGTCTAGAGAGCGAACGTGGACCGAAGGATTTTGCGTCTCATTGGCGAACCACGTTTGTGCGGGCAGAGACTGCTCCAGCCATTGTTCAAGATCGCTCGCGTCATAGGCGCGAATGTCCTTCCAAAGCCCCATTGCCTTCTTGGTCGCAACCCAAGTTGCCTTCCCAGCCCATCGACGCGGAGTAACGAACATAAACGTCGTCTCTGCACGCTCTTCGCTACCCAAAGCCTTCACGCTTTTTTCGAAGTCGCTCTCGGCTTTGGCCTTGGGGTCCTCGTTGGTTCCAAACTCCCAGCCGGAACGCCCGATAGGAACCCAAGGCGTTCCTTCGTTTGCCTCAAGGACACCGTCCCATCCTGGGCGTTCGGCATCGTCGTTGCCTGGAAAGTCCACTTTCGTAAGGCCACTCGAGGTTGAATGAATCAGTGTGCGCAAAAACACAGCTAGGCGGCTTCGCGCTGTGATGTTATGCGAGACCCAATCTTCGATATCGTTAGCCTTAATTCTCAAAAAAGGCGGCACGTAGGTCTTGGTGTCGGCAGGTGCGTCTTTTTGCTTGGCCTGTGCCGCGTCGTACTGCGCTTGCATCTCCATGAGCTCCTTGAGCGGGTAGCTAAACGCCTTCTCTAGACGGGCTGCCATCTCGGCGGACAGCGATGCATTGCCATTGAGCAAATTCGACAGGGCGGGGCGGCCCACCCCAATAAGCTGCGCAGCTTTTGTGACAGACATCCCCTGCGGAATGATCTCAGCCCTGATGCGCGTTCCAGGATGGGGAATGTCGGTGGGCAGAGTCATAAGATCCTCATGAACTTGAGCTGATAAACAATTATTCTTTGATGTATTGTATTGTGTAGCGCTACAAGATACAATCATTTCATGCTCGCGAAAAGGGCCCTGCGATGCTCAGCCGAGGGTGCAAAAGGCAGTGTGAAAGCAGGCGGGGCGTCCCGTTGGGCAATGGCGGCTGGCGGCTGGCGGCTGGCGGACCCAGGCGTTGAGGTGGTGGAGTCGCTTGGCGTGAGGGGGGGCAAAACAAAAGGCCCGCCATTTGGCGAGCCTTCTGAATAGGTTGGGGAACAGAAAATGTAGCGGGACACCGCCCAGGCCCACACCCCTGACCCCTTGATAATCTTGCCGTCAAAAACGCGACGGGCTTGAGAGGGTAAGACGTACTATAGGCGCGCGAAGTTCCGCGGTCAACAAAAACGACGTTGCGAAAATGCGTCGTAATGTGCCCAAAAACGTCGTCGCGAAATCGCGGCATCAGACAGTCTATGCCAAAAAACGAAAAATAGGCGTGCCTCAGAAGCGATGAAAAACGATCCCAAACTTGCTCAGTACAAGTTGACCCGTGAACAGGCTGTATTCGCGAGCGTCTGGTACAACATGACGTATGCCTATTCCTTGGATTCGCATCGCGTGCGCGTTATGCATTCGGTCAATATTCTTGAGGAACTGTCGAGGCTGAACGCGTACGCCCATGCAAACGGCGAAGACCGATGGATGGTGGGCCGTGAGGCGATCAAAATTTTGGACTCGGAGGCGGTACTAAAGCGCTCTTCGCTTAGCGTGCCGACGGCGACCATTCGTGCATTGTTGGTCAAGTCGTTCGGTGAGAAATACGATAAGTCTGCGCTCGACAAGGGGCGTCTCCTGCTTGAGTCCCACTTGCGAGAGTATCAAGCGACGTTGGGTTGCCACTATTTTCGCGAAACCATTCAGGGCATCCATGATGCCGTGTTATCTCCGGACGCCAGACCCGAGCTTGAGCGCTTTGACGAAATTCGATCCTTGACGGGTAGTCTTATCAGCTACTTGATCGCTCAAGGGCAGAGCATCGAGGGGTTATTTCAGCTGTACAGCCATGTTCTCGTCCCGGTCCGTCGGTTGCCGAAGCCATATGATTTTGCGCAGCGTTTCGACTTACTCAAAAAGCTGATTGCGTCAGATCAACGGCCATGGGAGGTATGGTTCGCAGTCGATGGAATCACTGATCCTGCCGCATTTCCCGAAAGCATCGGTGGGATTGCGTTCGCCGAAACCAGCCCCAAAGAGGTCGCGGTGCTGGACGGCGGTATGAAAGAGCAGGGGCACCGTCTCTTTGTGACGGCTGTTGAGGGCGCGATTGATGCGCGCACTGCGGGGCAGCGGGTTCATGAGCGCATCAATCGAGTGCTCGACTTGGTGCGTTTTGAATACGATCGAGCGAATATTGCCGTCTCCGATTTGTTCGCAGTCCGCAAGAAGACTGATGACAATTGGCGTCTGCTGCCGATTCCGAAGGTGGTGCCTAATCCGCAATCCTCGGTCAGCCCCGAGCAGCTCGACGCATTTGCGAAAAACGTGAGCGCGTTGGTCGGTGGTGATCGCTTCTCTCAAGAGGGCCGTGATCGAGTGCTCGCAGCGTTTAGGTTGTACAGAATGGGTGCAGACACAACGGGTTTCGAAAATAAGCTTGTGAATTGGTGGACAGGACTCGAATTCTTAGCCAAGGGCATGGGTGGTTCGAATTCCATCGTCGCAGCAGTTGAGGGTAGTGTCACTCCGGTCCTTATGGGGGTGTCCGTGATTAATCACCTCAATGCTTATCGTGAGGTACTGCTCGAGCAATCAGTTGAGCTTATAGATGCCAAAAGTGGTCGGCCGATTGCCCTCAAGGAACTCGATTTGGTCCAACTTTATGACACGCTGAGTCAGGCGGATCATCGGCAGACGATTAACGCAAAGCTGCAGGCGCTGCCACTTACGCAAGTGCGCCTTGATCGCTTCATGGAGTTCTTGGTATCGCCCCAGCGAATGGGCGAGTTTCTTCAGCGCTGTGAGGAGGGGCTTCGGTGGCATTTGCAACGCATCTGGAGAGCCCGCTGCGACATCGTCCATAGTGGCGGTCGCATGGTGAACATTGCGCTGCTTTGTGCAAACCTCGAGGCATACCTGAAATCGGTGCTGACAACGCTGCTTGCGGCGTTCGGGCGAATCCCAACGCTTGCCAGCCCGCAGGAGTTTTTTATCCGAGCTGAGCATAGCTACGCGCGCGCTTTAGAGGGGTTGCGGAAAAGCGACGCTGGACCGATGAAATCGTTTCTCCTAGAGCTGAAACCGCAATAGGTCCGAAGAGGTAAAGGGCGCATGCGTGGGTGGGCCCAGTTTAAAGTATGGTTGGGTCTAGTGTTATGAGTTCTTGTCACGATTTCTCGCATGCGAGAAAAGCGTGATGATTGTTCCGTCGTCGGCGACATCCACGCGTTCGATTGTTCCATCAGGAAGTTCGCGCACGAGCAAATCCAGTTCGGGAAGATCGTAATAAATTGCACGCCCTGCCGATAAGTGCCAGCGCGCCTCCGAATCGTCCTCCACATCCTGCTCGATGAGCCGAATTATCTCGGCACCAATATCGTCTTGCTCCCGTGTCATTTCGCTATCTCCTGATGGGGCTTCCCGCTGGGGCGGAGAATCGGATGCAAAGGGCGGGGCGGTCCCCTCGCGAGCCAAAGTCAACAAAGAATCAACGTAGTATCAACATCTCGCCACCATTTCGTCACCACGCGGAATGTATTCGCTTTGGAATACATTTTTGGAAAAAATGATCTGTACGTATGCTCGCTTTTGATGAATAAAATCAAACATCTAGCATAATTCTCCGCACGTCGGCGAATACGTTCTTTATGTTCCACTACTGGGTGCGGGGATGTTAATGCCACCGGCAGATCCCGGGGGGTAACCACTCAGGCATCATTGTGCGAATGTGGGTAACTTGCCGGAGATGCCTCCGTATTCATTAGAAATATCAATAATCTTGTTAGGGTGTCATGGAGACACTGATTGCCCTCGAAATGGTGTCAGTGCGGCACCGGTGTGGACAAGTTGGGTGTCCCCTAAAACCGTATCCAGTGGAGCTGTGGATATCTATTGTGTGAGCTTCCCGTAGAGAGACAGCAATGCGTCTTTGGCGCCTGGCGGTAAGCCCTCAATGTCCGCCAAATTAAGCATAAGAGTTGGCCCCTGCACTTGAGTTACGTTGACCTGAAGCCTCTCGATATGCACAACGGGAGAGCTCGCGAGGTCCCCGGACCGCATCGCTGTTTTCACGTGATCAATGGTGGTGTGCAATGATCCCGGCAAGTAGTTCCAGCTTGCGATGGCGGATTGTTGGCCGGATCGATCCCGAATGAGCACTTTCTCACGAAGTACGTATTTATTGCTTCTGCCTGCAAGCGTTCTCTCGATATAGCCTTCTCTCTCTAGGGTTTCGAGTGCCCTGATGACCTGACTACGGCTTACGCCAGACATCGTCGATATCAAGTCGATGGAGGGCGACGCGAACCCCGTCCGGAAGTTGGCGTGCGCCTTAATTACGAGGTAGACGACAACGGCGTGCGGGCCCATTTTCGCCGCGTCGCCCGACGAGAACATTGATCGAAACACATGGAACCATGTTGTCTCTGCGCGAAGTTCATCTGCGTCTTGCTGCGACATCATGCAACCGTTTTGAGCAGTGAAAATTCCTCGTCAATGAGGGCAGCTATTGCCTCGGTTCGAAAGTAAACCCGTCTGCCGATGCAAACCTTGGTGGCATTGATCTTGGTTGCCCAATCCGAGGATGATCTCGACAGGCTAATTCGGAGCCCCTCAGGGCTTCGATCTAGGATTGCTGCCAACTGACTCAACGTCAGCAGGACAGAGTACTTCTCCGTAAGCGTTGAACTTGTTGTTGTCATCAGGAACTCCTTCTCTAACGGTTAACTACGTTACTGATCGGTAGTTTTCGCTCTGGAGCCCCTCAGTTGTCGGTAAAATAAATTCGTTCGATATTTGTTACCGACGCAAATGAGCGCGAGCCTAATTAAGTCAGAGGGAATTTCCGAGACGCGCGTCCGACGAGGGCGACCGCGAGGTGCGGTGAAAACCTTTGATGCTCGAGTACGAGACCGTGTGAAGACGATGGCGATGCTGCGAGCACTATATTTGCGCGTTACGGTCGTCGACAACGTCAATCAATTCTCTCGCTGGTTTGATCAGAGAATGCGTGCGCTGCACCCCGGCCGAGCATGGGAGTCTGAGAGTCGAAACAAATGGCGAAAGAATTTCCGCGGGGATGTCTCGATGGCCGAGGAGTCACGATCATTTTTGCGGGAGTTGTTCCCTGACGGGCGTTTTTACGTCGCAACGACTCGTTCGGACGCCGGTAAGGGTGTCGAGTACGCGGACACGGGGATGGAGCAGGGCGAATGGGGTGAGGTTTCGCTGATGACTTCGCCGGCGGATTGCTTATTCCGATTTGGGCCCGGTCGGCTTTGGTCGGCCATTTGGGATGGTGAAAGCGGGTCCGATCAGCTCTGGCAGCTTTATCCTGCCACGGGGGCTTATGGTGAGAGTTGGGGCGATGCTCGGAAGATCGATGCGTTGCTTGAAGTGCTGGGCCAGAAATTGACCAACGCGGAGCGCCGTGATCCCAATGCGGTGCAGCTTGCGGATCTCGGGCGCGCGGTAGTGATGTACCGGCGATTGCTGCGCGATGAGTTGCATGATGTTTGCGCGGCAATTGAAAGCTATGTCATCGTCCATCGGGCACTGATGGCATGTCAGTCTAGCCTACGGCTGTTGAGTGTTTATGAGGACATCAGGAGGTACTTCACTCACATGGAGCGTGAGCGCATCGCGTCGAATCCTCGTTATGTGGAGGCGCTTCGTTACTGGTATCACCACTCGGAGTTGTTTGACGTTGATGCGCACATCGACAGCCCGATCAATTGCGAACTGGTGTGTACGTAGCATCACGTCGCCCGTAAAACTTCACCAGCAGCTTGCCGATCCAAGCAACGCGCCAAGGCTGTCCTTCTTCACGCTGCCCTCCCTGTACAGCACCAGGGCGTGAACTTGATGCCTCGCTGTTTGGCGTGTGACTTCTGTGAGAAGTAGGCCCTCTTGTCTATATTTGTAATGTTTGTCATGCCCCTACTTGGCCGCACGTTCGTCATGCGCGTTTCTATGTGCGCGCAGCGATACTTCGTATCGATATAATCGGCGTGCTCAGATCCGAAGGGACGCGCTTGCAACATAGCCAACATCGAAAAAATGAAGAAAGTTCTGTGGGTGAAGTTCGGATGGTCGGCGTATTACCGAGGTGGCCCTGTTGACGGTAATTTCGGCTGGCTAAAAGAGAACGGAGAAAAGAACGGTGGAAGAGGCCATGAGGCGTTCAATTTCAAGCCGTCTCAGGATGGTACCTACTATTGCTACGTGCCACCCCAAGGGAAAGGAGCTGCACCGTCAAGCGACGATCCTCACGGTTGGACTGTGATCTGTCTCGCGAAGCACCCCGACCGTACCGGGATCTATGTCGTAGGTTGGTACGAGAACGCAACGCTTTACGGGAAATGGTTCGCGCCACCGGCCGACTTCATACCGCAACGTGGCGACACAGATCGCGCTGGGTATGACTGGTCGTATTGCATCTCAAGCAGGACGGCATACTTCATCCCGCCAGAGTCTCGACGCCTTCCGTTTTCCGACCCAGCGGTGCGGACAGGAAAATACTCATATCTTGAGGGGCCGGATATCGAGACCAATGAATCGAGACAGCGTGTGCTCGCATTGTTGGAGGGGCGCATCGATGCCTTGCGACCTTTCGTCGTGCGGAATCCTGATGAAAATTCCCTTCCCGACCCTGAACTAGATCCCGTTGATCCGCTGAAAGGCTTCGGTACGCCTGAGCATAGAAAGGCCGTTGAGAAAGCTGCGGAAGATGCAGTGATTGCCCATTATCAGAGCGACGGATTCGCCTGTGAACGAGTGACGCATCTGCCTTGTGGGTATGACTTTGTTTTCTCGAAAAAAGGGAAGAAGTTGCACGTTGAGGTAAAAGGAACTGCGAGCTCCAATCCTCAGTTTTTCTTGACTCGAAACGAATATAGGGAGGGAATGCTGTCGAACCCGCGATGGCGTTTAGCAATGGTCACAAACGCGTTGCGCGCTCCTGAGATCGCTGTGTACGCTCGCAACGAGCTTAACGATACGTTCGATCTGGATCCTTACGTTTATCGCGGAACCTTTGCTCCGAAAGTTGCGGAGTGAACGTAACGGCGGGCGGAGAAGCTGTCCTCTTGCCCGCACAATCGTCGCGATGCGGTTAAGCCGAAAGCATGTCCAGTCTCTTCACGAGATCCTCTGCTCGCAAGTGCGTGTACCGCCGAAGCATTTGCATCGATTTGTGACCGCTTATGGCTGCAGCTTCCTGATCGCTCAGCCCCATTTCGACAAGGCGGCTGACGGCCTCGTGTCGGAGGTCATGGAATCGTAAATCGGACAGGCCGATTCCCTTTTTCAGGATGTTCCATGTCTTGGCGAACTGTTAGGGGCGACGTTTTCCATCCTTGCCCGGCTCGCCAAAAAATAACAGATCAGTATCGATGGGGCGAATAGGACACGCGAGGGCCTGAGCGAAGACAATCGTCGCCTGTTTGTTCAAGGGAACTGTTCTCGCTGTGTCGTTTTTGGTATCCAGTAATCTGACCACCCGTCGCGTTAAGTCAACCTGCGATCGTCGGATCCCCAGGATTTCCGATTGGCGCATGCCTGTCTCGATCGCGATGCGCACAATCTGACCCATCATCGGATTTGAGTGCTTGTCGATGGTTGCGAGCAGCCGTGTTTGCTCGTCGTGAGTAATGCGACGGTCGCGACCTTCGCCCGGGCTCGGTTTTCGGACATTGGCGACAGGGTTGTAGGCGAGCCCGATGTGCCATTCCTTTATCGCGACCGTGAAGAGGTGACCTAGAAGGGCCAGCTCAAGCCTAACTGTATTGTTCGCCTTGCCTTCCGCCAGTCGCTGGTCGCGGAATTTTCCGATCAGGTCGGGAGTAACCGCTGCAAGTGAATATTTGCCGAATGCCGCCCGGAGCGTGGCGACTCGGGCCTGTTCGCGGCGTTGTGTGGACGCCTTTTTCGTGGGGACGATCTCTTTGACGTACCGTGCCAGCGCCGACGCGACGGTAGTGCGCTCGGATGGCGCGCGTTGAATAAACACACCTCGGACCATTTCGTCTTCGGTCCGGCGGGCCCAATCCTCTGCGTCGCGCTTCGTTCGAAATGTCTTGGCTGCGGTGGGCCAACCCACGCGACGAATCGTCGCTTTCCAGGTTCCTGAGGGTGTTTTTGTGAGTGCTGCCATGGTGCTCCTTCCTTGAGGTCTGCACCGCGTATTGCACCGAATTTGCACCGTGAGGAGCCGGTAAAAGAAAAGGGCTCGCAGCGAAGCCGCAGAGCCCTTAGTGAAAAAGCCCTGTAAATCAGAGATTTACAGGGCTTTTGCATTTGGTGGCGAATCAGGGACTCGAACCCCGGACCTGCGGATTATGATTCCGTCGCTCTAACCAACTGAGCTAATTCGCCGTAGAAAAAGATTATATGAAGGCCACCTTGGGCTGTCAACAGGTTTTTACGAGAAGATGAAAATAACCGTCAGCCCCCTCAGCCCGCCGTCGCACCAAAAGACAACGCCGGTACCCGAGGGCACCGGCGTTGACGATCCATTCAACCTGTCTGGCAGGTCACGCCATTAGTCGTTGGCGTAGATATCGACGTCCTTCGTCTCCTTGATGAAGAGCATGCCGATGACGAACGTGATCAGCGCGATGACGATCGGGTACCACAGGCCGGAGTAGATGTTGCCCTTGGCCGCCACGATGGCGAACGCAGTTGCCGGCAGGAAGCCGCCGAACCAGCCGTTACCAATGTGATACGGCAGCGACATCGACGTGTAGCGAATGCGAGTCGGGAACATTTCCACCAGCATCGCCGCAATCGGGCCATACACCATCGTCACAAAGATCACCAGAATCGCCAGCAGAATCACAACCATCGGCTTGTTCATCTGCGCCGGGTCAGCCTTCGGTGGATAACCATCCGCCTTGAGCGTGGCCGACATGTCGGCCTCGAACGCCTTGGTCTTGTCCTTCGCGTCCGCTGCCTTGCCGTCCACCGACTGGATCACCTTGTCGCCAATCTTCACCGTCGTCATCGTGCCCGCCGGTGCCGCCTGGTTCTCGTAGTTCAAACCTGCGCGCGACAGATAGCTCTTCGCGATATCGCACGAGCTGGTGAACTTCGACGTACCCACCGGGTTGAACTGGAACGAGCACTCGTTCGGATCGGCGATCACCGTGATCGGCGAACGTGCCGTTGCCGCTTCCAGCGCCGGGTTGGCGTAGTGCGTCAGTGCCTTGAAGATCGGGAAGTACAGCAGTGCCGCGAGCAGGCAGCCGGCCATGATGATCGGCTTACGGCCGATCTTGTCCGACAGCGCGCCGAAGAACACGAAGAACGGGCTGCCGATCAACAGACCCAGCGCCACCATGATGTTGGCGGTGTTGCCGTCGACTTTGAGCACCTGTGTCATGAAGAACAGCGAATAGAACTGGCCCGTGTACCACACGACTGCCTGACCGGCGGTCAAGCCAACCAGCGCCAGAATCACGATCTTCAGGTTCTTCCACTCACCGAACGATTCCTTGAGCGGTGCCTTCGAGCCCTTGCCCTCAGCCTTCATGCGCTGGAACGCCGGCGATTCGCTCAGTTGCAGACGAATCCACAGCGAGATCAGCAGCAGCACGATCGACAGCACGAACGGAATGCGCCAGCCCCACTCACCGAACGCTTCTTCGCCCATCACCATACGCGTGCCGAGAATGACCAGCAGCGAGAGGAACAGACCGAGCGTGGCCGTCGTCTGAATCCACGACGTGTAGAAGCCACGACGACCGTGCGGGGCATGCTCGGCCACATACGTGGCGGCACCACCGTACTCGCCGCCAAGTGCCAGACCCTGCAACAGACGCATCGCGATGAAGATCACCGGCGCGGCAATGCCCCACGACGCGTAGCCCGGCAGCAAGCCGACGACCAGCGTGGACAGACCCATCAACGTGATGGTCACGAGGAACGTATATTTACGGCCGACCAGGTCACCGATGCGGCCGAACACGATGGCGCCGAACGGACGCACCGCGAAGCCTGCCGCAAACGACAGCAGCGTAAAGATGAATGCCGCGGTCGGGTTGATGCCCGAGAAAAAGTGCCGGCTGATGAAGGCGGCCAGCGAACCGGCCAGATAAAAGTCGTACCACTCGAACACCGTGCCCAGCGACGACGCGAAGATGACCTTTCGTTCTTCTTTGGTCATCGGCGCATGCGTAGTGGCTGTCGTTGCAGTAGCCATGCGGTTGTCTCCTGTAATGTAAGCACGCCCCTGGGTCGTGCCCGGGCCGTTGCAACTGATTATTGGAGCGCAACCTTACCGCCGTCTGACGCCAAACTGACTCGAAGCTTACGTTGCTAGGGACTTACCCTCGTCTTTGCCCCGAAATTGACGGTTTTGGACGTATTTTCGTCAGGCATGCGGGTTTTCGATAGGGTCCCCAAGGGGCAGGGTGACGCGTATCAACGTGCCCGTTGCTTCGGGATGCTGCGCGTCGACATGGTCGAGCACATTCACGTCGCCGCGATGAATCTGCACGATCTCGCGCACGATTGCGAGACCCAGTCCGCTGCCGTCGCTGTCGCTGCCGAGAATGCGATAAAAGCGCTCGAATACACGCGGGCGCTCCGCCGCCGGAATGCCCGGCCCGGTGTCTTCGACTTCCAGATGCACGAAGCCGTCCGAGGCCTCATGACGCAGCCGCACGGTGACCTTGCCGCCCGCCGGTGTGTAACGAATCGCGTTGTCGATCAGGTTGTTGAGCAACTCGCGCAGCATCACCGGCTGACCCGACAACTGCACGGGGAACGGCGGTTCCTCGAAGCCCAGATCGATACGCTTGGCGAACGCCGCCTGAAACCAGTCCTGCATTGCATTGCGCGCCAACACGCTGAGATTGACCGGCGTGAACGCAGCCGCATCGTTCGCGCTGTTTTCTGCGCGCGCCAGTGCCAGCAACTGATTGACGAGACGTGCCGCCTGTTCGGAACTCACGGCAATCTGCGAGAGCGAACGGCGCAATTCGTCGGGCGACGTTTGCCGCAGCGCCAGCTCGGCTTGCATGCGCAGGCCCGCGAGCGGCGTCTTCAATTGATGGGCGGCGTCAGCGATGAAGCGCTGCTGGAGCTTCATGTTCGTTTCAAGCCGTCCCAGCAGATCGTTCAGCGAATTCACGAGCGGGGCAATTTCCGGCGGTGCCTGCCGCGCTTCGAGTGGCGAGAGATCGTCGGGACGCCGCGCGCGAATGTGTTCCTGCAACGCGTGCAACGGGGCGAGCCCGCGAGACAGTCCGAACCAGACGAGCACGATGGCCAGCGGCAGGATGACGAACTGCGGCAGGATCACGCCCTTGATGATTTCGTTCGCCAGTTGGCTGCGCTTGTCGAGTGTCTCGGCGACCTGAACCAGCGCCATGCCGCCTTTCGGCTCGAGACGCGGCAGATCGACATACGTGAACGCCACGCGAATGTCGTTGCCGCCGAGGGTCTCGTCGCGAAACTGCACGACGCCCGGCTGCGGGCGGTCGTCTTCGTGAGGCAGCGGCAAGTCGGCGGTACCGGCCACGAGTTCGCCCTTCGCGCCGAGCACCTGAAAGTAGACGCTGTCGGTCGCGTCGGCGCGCAGCAGGTCACGCGCAGGCATGGGCAGCGTCAGTGTGACTTGTCCGCGATCGGTGTGGACCTGCTGGGCAAGCACATAAGTATTGGTTTCGAGGGCGCGGTCGAAGGGGCCGTTGGCAATCGACTTGGCGACGAGATACGTCACCGCAATACTCATCGGCCAGAGCAGCAGCAACGGCGCGAGCATCCAGTCGAGAATCTCGCCGAAGAGCGAGCGGGGCGGTGGCTCGGCTTCGCGCTCCAGCGGCGCGCCGAAGCCGGGGCGCGTGAAGGGGTCGGCGTACGGGTCGAACGGGTCGGTGGTGTCGACCGAGTCGAGCGACGGCTCTTCGATGTCGGGCGGGAAGGCGTCGTCGTATGCTGAACTTGACGAACGCGATGGCCGAGAGCCGTTCGCCGTGTTGGCATCGCGATGATGACGAAGACTCAGGCGCATAAAACCTCGGAATTTCTGGAGGGCCTCGAGTCGCTGAAGGCGCCGGTGTCCGGCCGGCGACGCTTGGCGGTCATCAAGCCGGGTTCACTTGATCTGCGTTTGTCGTCCGGGTCACATCCCGCTGCCCGCTGTGTAGATCGCGTCGCACCCCGCGTCGCATCCCATCACGCCGCATTGGCAGGCGCGGTGGCGGGTTTTTCCAGACAGTAGCCCAGTCCGCGGATCGTCGCAATGCGCACGCCGCTCGGCTCGATCTTCTTGCGCAGCCGGTGCATGTACACCTCGATGGCGTTGTTGCTCACCTCTTCGCCCCAGCCGCACAGATGGTCGACGAGTTGCTCCTTCGAGACGAGCCGGCCGGTACGCAGCAGCAGCACTTCGAGCAGTTCGAGCTCGCGCGCCGACAGATCCAGCATCTGCTCATGAATATAGGCCGTGCGCCCGACCTGATCGAAACTGAGCGGGCCGTGCCGGATCACGGTCGAGCCGCCGCCGGCACCGCGTCGCGTGAGCGCTCGCACGCGTGCTTCGAGTTCGGCGAGCGCAAACGGCTTCGCCATATAGTCATCGGCGCCGAGATCGAGCCCTTTCACGCGCGCATCGACGCTGTCCGATGCGGTCAGGATCAATACAGGCAGATGGGAGTTTCGTGCGCGCAACCGGCGTAGGACTTCGTGGCCGGGCAGGCGGGGCAGACCAAGATCGAGAATCAGCAGATCGAACGTCTGGGCAGACAGCGCGGAGTCGGCTTCGAGCCCGGTTTTGACGTGATCGACGGCGTAGCCTCCCTGACGCAGCGAGCGGGTCAGGGCGTCAGCCAGAATGCTGTCATCCTCTGCGATGAGAATTCGCATGGGCGTGATAGGCTTGTTAGGCACCGGAGCCTGACGGCTGCGGCGTGTCTCCTGTGATGTTGCGGCGCGTGGTTCGCGGCTTTTTTTGTCGTTTCGGCGCTTTCGGACAACAGGCACTTGCCAAAAGCACTGTTTTTTTATACAGTGCTGGCATTCACGCCTCACTCGAGCCGTCTCGCTCATCATATCAAAGGACGATTCATGGAAGAAAGCAAGAAAGGGTCTGCCAATCTGTCGGCCGAGAAGGGCAAGGCGCTCGCCGCTGCCCTCGCGCAGATCGAAAAGCAATTCGGCAAGGGCTCGATCATGCGTCTGGGCGACAGCGAGGTCGAAGCTGACATCCAGGTCGTCTCGACCGGCTCGCTGGGTCTGGACATCGCGCTTGGCGTCGGTGGCCTGCCGCGCGGCCGTGTGATCGAAATCTACGGCCCGGAATCGTCGGGCAAGACGACGCTCACGCTGCAAGTCGTGGCGGAGATGCAAAAGATCGGCGGCACCTGCGCGTTCATCGACGCAGAACATGCCCTCGACGTTGGCTACGCCAGCAAGCTGGGCGTCTCGGTCCCGGAACTGCTGATCTCGCAGCCGGACACCGGTGAACAGGCACTGGAAATCGCCGACGCGCTGGTGCGTTCGGGCTCGATCGACCTGATCGTGATCGACTCGGTGGCGGCACTGGTGCCGAAGGCCGAAATCGAAGGCGAAATGGGCGACTCGCTGCCGGGTCTGCAAGCCCGTCTGATGTCGCAGGCGCTGCGTAAGCTCACCGGCACGATCAAGCGGACGAACTGCACGGTCATCTTCATTAACCAGATTCGGATGAAGATCGGCGTGATGTTCGGTAACCCGGAAACGACGACGGGCGGTAACGCGCTGAAGTTCTACGCCTCGGTGCGTCTGGACATCCGCCGTATCGGTTCGATCAAGAAGGGTGACGAAGTCGTCGGTAACGAAACCCGTGTGAAGGTCGTCAAGAACAAGGTGGCGCCGCCGTTCCGCGAAGCCATCTTCGACATCTTGTACGGTCAGGGTATCTCGCGCGAAGGCGAAATCATCGATCTGGGCGTTACTGCGAAGATCGTCGAGAAGTCGGGCGCCTGGTATAGCTACAACGGCGAGAAGATCGGCCAAGGTAAGGACAACGCGCGCGAATTCCTGCGTGAAAATCCTGACATCGGCCACGAGATCGAAAACAAGGTGCGTGCATCGCTCGGCGTGACGGCGATTAACGAAACCGGCGAGATCGAAGCAGACGACGAGGTCTGATGACCCCCGAGTCAATACGGCAACGCGACGCTGATACGGCGTCGCGTTGCCGTTTTTGTTTGTCGTTTTGGTTTTGCCGTTCGGGCCGTAGCGCTAGGCTCTGCTTTGATCCCTGCTTTGGTCCTATCCGCGCGCTATCTTCATGATCAATCGACGTCCTCCCCGCAACCCGCAAGATCCACCCCCGCCACCGGGTGACGAGGCGGTCGCGGTCAAGCGCTCGCGAAAACCCGTGCTCAGTCTCAAGGGCCGCGCCATGGGCTATCTGTCGCGCCGGGAATACAGCCGTGCGGAATTGCGCCGCAAGCTGATGCCGTACGCCGATGCCGAGGACCCCGAAGCACTGGATCGCCTGCTCGACACGCTCGAGGCCGAGCGCTGGTTGTCCAACGAGCGGTTTGCGGAAAGTGTGGTGCACCGCCGGTCGTCGCGGCTCGGTACGTCGCGCATCGTCGGCGAACTCAAACAACATCAGGTCGACCCGGACACCGTATCCGCGCTCGCAGAGCAATTGCGCGAGACCGAGCTGTCCCGCGCGCGCGCCGTCTGGCAACGCAAGTTCGGCGAAGTTGCTACCACCCCCGAGGCACGCGCCAAACAGATGCGCTTTCTCGCGTCGCGTGGCTTTTCGCGTACCGTTATCAGCAAAATCGTGCGAGGCGCCGACGAATTCTCGGACGATGACTGAGCCGCATCCGGTGAGCACAAAAAATGTTTCTCATGAATAGGCGGCCATTCATCGGCAATACGCGAGGTTTATGAGGGCGCGCGAGCCACGTCACGTGACGTATGACGCGGCACGGAAACTCGCATGACACCTTGGTTGCGCGCTTATCGGGATGTGGCGTCGCACCATGCTCCCCACGACCTCGAAATCCGCATAACCCGACCGATGGGTCGGGTAATCGGGCCTTATGCAGCGGGCGTCTGCTGCGCTGCGGCAGAAGACTTCGTGGCCTATGCTAGAATCAAGGTCTTTCTGCGTTCATGCATTGCACACTCTCGCATGCCGCTCTCTGAGCCCGCCCCTCGTACCCTGCGTCACCGCCGCACGATCGCTGTCGAAGCGTATTCGCGCGAGGATGGCCTATGGGACATCGAAGCCCGTCTGACCGATCACAAAGATCGGGATTTTGCATTGGCAACGGGCCTTCGCAAGGAGGGCACGCCGATCCACGAGCTGTGGCTGCGCTTGACGATCGACGAAGATTTCGAGGTGCATGACGCCGAAGCCGTCTCTGACTGGGTGCCATATCCCGGCATTTGCGATCAGATCGGCCCCGAATACCGTCAGTTGATCGGTCTTAACCTGCGCCGCGGCTTCCGCCGTGGTGTGCGCGAGCGACTCGCCGGCGCGGCAGGCTGTACCCATCTGACCGAACTTTGTAGTGTCCTGCCTACGGCAGCGATTCAGGCCTTTGCCGGTGTTGTCATCCATACACCGGACACTGCGGCCAATGACGCCGAAAACACGGCGCCTCCTTTCCAACTCGGACATTGTCACGCCTTGCGGTTTGATGGCGAGGCAGTGCGCCGGTTTTACCCGCGCTGGTTCAACGGCCGCGCAAACGATCGAGCGAACGAGCCCACGACGCCCGCCACTACCGAAGCGGTGCGCGATGGTGCCTCGACTCGCAAGCTCGAACCCAAACTTCCAACTCAGCAAGAAGGGAATCACGCATGAAGATTCATGAGTATCAAGGCAAGGAAATCCTCCGGAAATTCGGAGTCGCGGTTCCCCGCGGCATTCCGGCTTATTCCGTGGATGAGGCCGTGAAGGCAGCCGAAGAACTCGGCGGTCCGGTTTGGGTGGTCAAGGCCCAGATTCACGCAGGCGGTCGCGGTAAGGGCGGCGGCGTGAAGGTGGCCAAGTCGCTCGAGCAAGTGCGCGAGTACGCCAACCAGATCCTCGGTATGCAACTGGTCACGCACCAGACCGGTCCGGAAGGCCAAAAGGTCAACCGCCTGTATATCGAAGAAGGCGCGGACATCAATAACGAACTGTACGTCAGCCTCGTGGTTGACCGCGTCACGCAGAAGATCGTGATGATGGGTTCGAGCGAAGGCGGCATGGACATCGAAGAAGTCGCCGAAAAGCATCCGGAACTGATTCACCACGTTGTCATCGATCCGTCGGCCGGTCTGACCGACGCGCAAGCCGACGACTTCGCCAAGAAGATCAGCGTCCCGGACGCTTCGGTTCCGCAAGCCCGCGCGATCCTGCAAGGTCTGTACAAGGCTTTCTGGGAAACTGACGCATCGCTGGCCGAAATCAACCCGCTGAACGTGTCGAGCAACGGCACGGTCACGGCACTGGACGCCAAGTTCAACTTCGATTCGAACGCCCTGTTCCGTCATCCGGAAATCGTCGCGTACCGCGATCTGGACGAAGAAGATCCGGCTGAAGTCGAAGCCTCGAAGTTCGATCTGGCCTACATCTCGCTCGACGGCAACATCGGCTGTCTGGTGAACGGTGCCGGTCTGGCCATGGCCACGATGGACACCATCAAGCTGTTCGGCGGCGAGCCGGCCAACTTCCTGGACGTGGGCGGTGGCGCCACGACGGAGAAGGTGACCGAAGCGTTCAAGATCATGCTGAAGAACCCGAACCTGACCGCCATCCTGGTCAACATCTTCGGCGGCATCATGCGCTGCGATGTGATCGCCGAAGGCGTGATCGCTGCCTCGAAGGCCGTTTCGCTGAAGGTGCCGCTGGTCGTGCGCATGAAGGGCACGAACGAAGACCTGGGCAAGAAGATGCTCGCCGAATCCGGCCTGCCGATCATCGCCGCAGACAGCATGGAAGAAGCTGCCCAGAAGGTTGTTGCAGCTGCCAAAGGCAACTAACTAACTGTCTAAGCCGCAGCGGCGCACCGCCTCAGGGGTTGTGCGAACGCTGCCCGGCAACCGGATGAAGGAAATCAAGCAATGTCGATTCTGATCAACAAAGATACCAAGGTCATCACCCAGGGTATTACTGGCAAGACTGGCCAGTTCCACACCCGCATGTGCCGCGAATACGCGAACGGCAAGAACGCGTTCGTCGCAGGCGTGAACCCGAAGAAGGCCGGCGAGGACTTCGAGGGCATCCCCATTTTCGGTTCGGTCAAGGACGCCAAGCAACAAACCGGCGCCACCGTTTCGGTGATCTACGTCCCGCCCGCAGGCGCTGCTGCCGCGATCTGGGAAGCCGTCGAAGCCGATCTGGACCTGGCGATCTGTATCACGGAAGGCATCCCCGTTCGTGACATGATCGAAGTGAAGGACCGTATGCGCCGCGAAGGTCGCAAGACCCTGCTGCTCGGCCCGAACTGCCCGGGCGTGATCACGCCGGACGAACTGAAGATCGGCATCATGCCGGGTCACATCCACAAGAAGGGCCGCATCGGCGTCGTGTCGCGCTCGGGCACCCTGACGTACGAAGCTGTCGGCCAACTGACTGCCCTGGGTCTGGGCCAGTCGACCGCCGTCGGTATCGGTGGCGACCCGATCAACGGTCTGAAGCACATCGACGTCATGCAGATGTTCAACGACGATCCGGATACGGACGCCGTGATCATGATCGGTGAAATCGGTGGTCCGGACGAAGCCACGGCTGCTGAGTGGATCAAGGGCAACATGAAGAAGCCGGTCGTCGGCTTCATCGCAGGCGTGACGGCGCCTCCGGGCAAGCGCATGGGCCACGCCGGCGCGCTGATCTCGGGCGGTGCCGATACGGCCGAAGCCAAGCTGGCCATCATGGACGCCTGCGGTATCAAGGTGACCAAGAACCCGTCGGAAATGGGCCGCCTGCTCAAGTCGGTGCTGTAATTACCGCCGGTTGACTCCGTTGCGGCTGCCGGAACCGGTAGCCATTGCGATGAGTCACTAGAAAGGGAGCCTGAACTATCGGGCTCCCTTTTTTGCTATGGGTTTCATATCAAGGATTTCTTGCCATGCTGGCGTTCTTCGCTGAGCTGAACTGGGCAGCTGTGCTGCAAATCATCATGATCGACATCCTGCTGGGTGGCGACAATGCCGTGGTGATCGCGCTCGCGTGCCGTAATCTGCCGGCCAAGCAACGTTTGCAGGGCATCATGTGGGGCACCGTCGGCGCGATCGTACTGCGCGTGATCTTGATCGCGTTCGCCGTGACGCTGCTCGCCGTGCCTTATCTGAAGGCAGTGGGCGGTCTGGCGCTGCTCTGGATCGGCACGAAGCTGCTCGTGCCCGACCACGACGCGCACGACAGCGTGAAGCCAGCCGACAAGCTCTGGACCGCGGTCAAGACGATCATCGTCGCCGATCTGGTCATGAGCATCGACAACGTGATCGCCATTGCCGGTGCCGCCGAAGGGGCCGCCGACCACCACCAGCTGCCGCTCGTGATCTTCGGGCTGCTCGTGAGCATTCCGCTCATCGTCTGGGGCTCGCAACTGGTGCTGAAGGCGCTCGACCGCTTTCCCATCATCGTGATGGCCGGCGCGGCGCTGCTTGGCTGGATTGCGGGCAACCTGATCGTGACCGACCCGGGCATCGGCCCCTGGCTTCACCTGCCGGGCGCAGCGGCCGAATACACGCACTACATTGCGTCGGGTATCGGGGCACTGCTGGTCGTCGGTGTCGGGCTGATACTCCGGCGTCGCAGCGAGGCGCGCCAATTGCGTGCAACCTCTTCGGAATAATCCGGTCCATTACCGGGTGATTTCTCATCACCCATACAGCCCCGCCCGATTTTGATCTGCGGCAGGGTTCTCGGCGCGGGGGCTATGGCATACTCCGCCCACTTCCCCCCGACGAGCGCCGTTCCGAGCCTGGAATGGCGCGTCCGTTTCGTTTTCAATGCTATCGCTGGGAGTTACATAATGCGTCGTTTCGGCCACCGGACCACCGGTATCGCCAAGTCCCGGGGCTTCACCCTGATCGAGCTGATGATCGTGCTGGCGATCATCGGTGTGCTGGTCACTGCAGGTGTCCCGTATCTGCAAAATTATCTGGTGCGTGCGCGCGTCGTCGAGGGTCTCGGGTCGGCGGCGGCGGCTAAGGCGCTCGTCGCCGAGAACGCCATGCACGGCGCGCCGTTCAACAGCGGCTGGCAGGTGCCGAGCGCGACGGATAACGTCAACTCGGTCAATATCGATGGCGGCACGGGTAACGTCAGCATCGCCTACACGCAACGCGCCGGCGACGGCACGCTGGTGCTGGTGCCGATGCAGACCGGTCCCGACGGCAAGCCTAAGGTGCTGGACAGCGGCAAAGCACCGGAAGGGCAGATCGTCTGGACGTGCTATGCGCAAGGCCGCGACGGTGCCCCGAGTGGTGCCACGCTGTCGGCCAAGGTTGCCCCGCCGGAATGCCGCGGTGTGCCGGCAGAAGCTGCCAAGGGCTGAGTCTGCCCGGGTAGCGAATGGTGTGAGCGGGGATGAGGGACGGGGGAGGGAAACCGTCCGTCATTCGCCGCATGGTTTGCGCATCGGAACGAGAGGCGGCGATTCGTCTCCTGCATGTCGTCTCTCGCATGAAATGGTCGCCCCTTCGGCGACCGTTTTTCGTTATGCTTGCGCATCTTTCAACCGGTGTACTGCACGGCGGCGACCTTGTTTCCACCTCTGCTTCTTTCAATGATCGGGCTCACGCTGGCCGCGATCTGGGCTCTGCCCTACAACTTTGTTAAACACACGTATCCGATCTCGACGTTCTATTCGGAGGCGCTGACGTTCTCGCTGTTCGGCGCACTCGGCGTGTTGTCGATGGTGGCCGTGCTGCGGCGCGACTCGCGTTTGCTGCAACTGCCACGCGTTACGTGGATGCCGTTGATGTTCATCGCGGTGATTCTCGTCCAGCGCGCGACGATGGCGACCGAGTTGCCGCAGTTGATGATGACGGCGCTGCTCTACGGCGTGGCGATGATCGTGGCGGTGAGTTCGGGCTACTGGCTCGCCCAATTGGGCTGGCGCGGCACGCTCATGCGCTTGAGTGCGGCGGCGCTCACCGTTGGCGGCCTCTATGCGTTCGGTGCACAGGTGGTGCAGGCCTTCCATCTCGAAGCGCATGTGCCGTGGCTGGTCGCGAAGTACACCGTCAGCGTGGCGCGGCGCCTGTTCGGCAATATGTATCAGCCGAATCATCTGGCGACGTATCTGTCGCTTGCGAGTGCCGGGGCGTTCTATCTCTGGTATCACCGCAAGCTGCCGGTGTGGCTGCTGCTGCCCGTGTGGGCGGCGTTCGATATCGGTATCTGTTTCACCGGCTCGCGCACGCCGTGGCTGCAACTGGCCTTGCTGTCGGCATTCGGTCTGTGGCTCGTCTGGAATGAGCGCGTCGATTCGCCGCACAACATGCGCCGTCCGATGCGCTGGTTTGCGCCCATCGCGATTCTGCCGCTGCTGGGCCTGATGACGATGTTCGTCGGCTGGGCCAATGGGGCGTGGGGACTGCAACTCGACGGCAGCGCGGTGGCGCGCATGCAGCAGGCGGGGCAGGTCACGGGGCGGCTGAATCTGTGGGAATACGGCTTCGCGATTTTCCGTGAGCATTGGTTCTTCGGTGCGGGGTGGTCGAATTACATCGACGCGCAGTTCGCATTGGTCGACAAGCTCGGCCCCGTCGAGATGGCGGACAACGCCCACAATGCGCTGCTCGATCTGCTCGCGAAAATCGGTCTGGTCGGCACCTTGCTGGTCCTTGTGCCGCTGCTGCTCTGGTTCGTCCGGGCAGTGCGCGGCATCAAGTCGGCACCGATTGCGTTCGCGTTCATCTTGCTGGGCATGCTTGCGGTGCACGCGATGCTCGAGTATCCGCAGCATTACGCGTTCTTCCTGCTCCCGGCGCTGTTCCTGTTGGGCTTTTGCGATACGAAGGCCATCAATGGCGTGTCGCCGACTGCGACCGGCGCTATCAACGGCGTGATCGTGCTCTTCGGCTGCGTGGCGATTCCGTGGTTGATCGGCGACTACCAGCGTGTGGAGGTGGCCTACCGTGCGGGCAAGATCGACACGTATCGCACCGACCCGGCGTTGTTCTTCGCGCCGTATGGCGACTACGCCGTGACCGGCGCGTTGTACCTCAATCGCGATCAGCTCGACGAAAAGCTGGCGTCCCATCGCGAGGCGCTGGCGCTCGGTGCCGGGCCGACGATGATCAAGCGCTACATCGTGTTGCTCGCCCTCGCGGGGCGTGACGATGAGGCGTTGGAGGACGTGCAGCGCCTGAAGAATTACAACATGCAGATTTTCGACGGTCAGTACGCGGCGTTGATTCGCTTGCTGCGCGCTCAGGGCGACGATCTGAAGCCGTTCACCAAGCGGGTCATCGAGAAGTGGGGCCGCCCGAAGGGAGATCCGGATGACGACGAAGCCATGACGTCACCGGCATCGGCCTCGAAACGGCTGTCCTGAGCGTCGCTCACGCTGACGTGCCCGGCGAAAAGGAAACGCCCGCAATTCGCATTGCGGGCGTTTTTCTTTGGGGCGACGCGGGGCGCAAACGTGGGCCGTCAGGCCTTGTCGCCTTCGTTCGGTGCGACCGGGGGCGGCACGGCGATATCGGGGGAATCCGCCACCGGATCGTCCTCGTTTTCGTCGTTGCGCGCCCAGAAGAAGCGATCGGGGAAATGCCGCCCCATCCCCGGGCGGAACGCATTCTCGAGTACTTGTTGCAAGTACTCCTGCGCTTCGCGCACGGCTTCGGGCATGGCCAGACCATTGGCGAGCATCGCAGCCACTGCCGCCGCGAGCGTATCCATGGCACCTGCCACGTTATGCGGCGGGCGGTCCCAAGTGTCTTCGCGCACCACGCCATCGTCCGAATACAGCGTGTGGGTGAATTGCGGCGCGTTGCTGTCGCTCACCAGAATGAACTCGCAGCCGTGTTCGAGGAGGATGCTCACGGCTTCCTCCATCGACACGTTTTCGTTCTCGCTGACCGTCTGTGCCAGCGCGATGGTGCTCGCCGGGCTCACCACCAGTACGCTCGCCTGCGGCACCAGCAGGCTGGCGGTGGCTTCGCGCAGTTCGTCGGCCGAGAGCAGGTGTTCGCCGGCCAGACCGAAGTCCGGCGCTACGACCAGCGGCGTCTCGTCATAGTCGGCGACGATTTCGGCGATGGCCGCGACGTTCTCGGCATTGATGGCACTGCCGACTTTGAAGGCGGCGACCGGCATGTCTTCGAGCAGCATGCGCGCCTGATCGACGATCCAGTCCGGATCGACGGTCTGCACGTCCGCGCAGGCGCGAGAGTCTTGCGATGAATAACCGGTAAGCACCGACACGCCGTAGCCGCCCATGCTCGCGAACGTGAGCAGGTCGGCCTGAATGCCGGTGGCCGAAGTGGGATCGGAAAGCCCGAAGGTCAGCAGAATGGGAGGGGATTCAGTTTGCATGGGGGCAGGATAGACGGCGATCTGGTCAGGGCTTGGGTTCGTTGGTACCATCACGCCTTAAATGCCCGCTTCGGAGCGCTTGCAAGCGTCGTGGGCAGCACCGGCCGGGCAATGCATCGGCAGGTCCCCCACATCACCGTTCGACAAGTCTGTCGCCGGGGCCCGAAGCGGTTGACAAGCCATTGTAACGGAACGCTAGTCGCTAAAGAAAGAATGGAATACAAGAGCTGGATGTGCCTCATTTGCGGCTGGATTTATGACGAAGAGGCAGGTTTGCCCGACGAAGGCATTGCCCCCGGTACGCGCTGGGACGACGTGCCCATCAACTGGACCTGCCCCGAGTGCGGGGCGCGCAAGGAAGACTTCGAGATGGTGCAGATCTGAGGCCGATGGCCCATGGTGACTCCGCAAACGCCCCTCGACGCCCCCGCAAGCACGCCCGGTCCTGCGACACGCGAGACGCGTGACGCCCCGCTATGGCGGCTGCCCGACGTCGCCGAGGCGTTGACCGAAGCCTCCGACGCATGGTCGAACGGACCGGCGGCAGCGCTCGGACCCTTACGGCGTGCCAATCGTTTGTTGCAGACCAGCGGTCATGCCGACTGGGCGCTCCATGGCGAACGCCTCGTGCAAGCGATTGCCGAGACGGCTTACGGCCAGCCCGGTAGTCAGGACGCCATGCGCAATGCGTTGCGCCAGTTCGAGCGCGAGATCTGGCAGGCCGGCACCGCACCGTCGGCACTATCCGCGCCGACGGCGGCAACTGCGGTAACACCCACGGCAACCTCAGACTGGCCGGGCTCGCCGACGCCCGGCGAACTACGCATGACCGGCTGGGCGATTGCCACGCCGCGTCTGCATGGCTTGCCGGCGGGGACCGCACCGCTGCGTGCCGATGTCGAGCGCGTGCTGTTGCGTCTGCTGCGCCCGGATGCCGATGCGACCGACACCACGGCAGCGCTTGCGCAACTGGCCGATCTGGCCGCCGACCTGCACCGTGCCGGCGCGACCGCCCCACTCGATTACTGGCGTCTCGCGGCCGCATGGCTGCGTTTTGCCCGTGCGCCACTGAGTCTGGCCGACAAGCGTCAGATCGGGCGAATGAACATGGCGCTGCGGCGCCAACTGACACGGCCGACCGAGCCGGGTCAGACGACCACCGGTATTCCCGCGCAGAACCTGTCGGCAGCGCCTGCGGCACCGGGACAAGCCGGCACGGCCGCAACGAGTGCAACAGGCACGGCGGGCACGGCAAGTGCTGCATCGGCCGCCAAATCACAGACCGAAGTCATTCCGGGACACGACCTGCTCGAAGCGCTGGCGACGTGGCAGGCGCAGGCACCGGACAGCTGGCTGAACACGTTGTTGGCCGATTTCGGCGTGTTGCGCAGTGGCGGCCATCTTCCCGCGTCGCTGGCCGACGCGGTCGAGGCCGCCCAGAAGCAGGGCGCGGGCACGAGTTCGCGCGACTGGCTGCGTATCGGTCCGATTGCGGTGCGTCATGACGTCTGCCAGACCTTCCTGAGTCTTGCCGACGAGGCATTACCGAATCTGAACGACCCTGCCGTGGCGGGGCGTGTTGCCGACTACGCGTCGGCAATCGGTCTGGCGCCGGTCGCGCGGCTGGCTGCCGCCGTGTCGGCGACGGGCGAGCGTCTGGCGGCGTCGCCACCGGCCGAGCCGGGCGGCCCGGCGGCGCTGGCCATGACCGTCAAGGCGTTGCGCGGCATGCTCCATCAGTTCGCCGCAGACGCTTATCCGGAGCCGCGCCCCGACCTGATTGCCGAGATGGCGATGTGGCGGGAGCGGGCGCTGGATGCGAGTGTATTCGGACAGCGGCTCGTCACCGGGCGCGACGTTCCGTGATAAAGTCGGCGCAAAGGCTGCCCAAAGCGACCGATGGCCGTAGCACGACGCGGTAAGACCGCAAACCGTCCGCGAATATACTCTGGCCCTATGCCGAACGACCGTATCAATCTCACGAATCAGTTCCTCATCGCCATGCCCGGCATGGCCGATCCGACGTTTTCCGGAACGGTCGTGTATATGTGCGAGCACAGCGAGCGCGGCGCGATCGGACTGGTGATCAATCGTCCGACCGATATCGACCTGCAATCGCTCTTCGAACGGCTGGACCTCAAGCTCGAAATCGACCCGTTGGCGCATCAGCCGGTGTTTTTCGGCGGCCCGGTGCAGACGGAGCGCGGCTTCGTGCTGCACGAAGCGACCGGCACGCCGTACAGCTCGTCGCTGTCGGTGCCGGGCGGTCTCGAGATGACCACTTCCAAAGATGTGCTCGAAGCCGTGGCGAATGGCGATGGTCCGAGCCGCTTCCTGCTCACGCTCGGTCATTCGGGCTGGAGCGCGGGGCAACTGGAAGACGAAATCAGCCGCAACGGCTGGCTGACGGTGGCGGCCGACCCCGGCATCGTGTTCGACGTTCCGCCGGCAGAGCGTTTTGACGCTGCACTCGCGTTGCTGGGGGTGTCGTCGTCGATGCTCTCCGCCGACGCTGGCCACGCATGACGGCTGGCAGCGCGACGGTGCTCGCCTTCGATTATGGCGAGCGTCGTATCGGCGTGGCGATCGGCAATCTGCTGCTGCGAGAAGCCCGTGCACTCACCGTTCTCGCCAATCTCAATCGCGAAGTCCGTTTTGCCGAAGTCGGCAAGCTCGTGGCCGAATGGCAGCCCGAGCTGATCGTCGTCGGCCTGCCGTGCCATCCCGACGGCACGCCGCATGAAATGACGCAGCAGGCCAAGCGCTTCGGTAATCAGGTCAATGGGCGCTTCGATGTGCCCGTGGTGTGGGTCGATGAGCGTTATTCGTCGGTGGCCGCGGCCGCCGCCCTCGCGGAAGCCGGCGTCAAGGTCTCGCAAAAGACCTCCCTCGACGCCGAAGCCGCCCGCATCATTCTTCAGCAGTACTTCGACGAGCATGTGCCTGCCTGACGCTGCGCCGCAGGCGTTATCGGCATTGCCCGAATTGCCCGCATCGGGCGAGGCGCCCCGGCATTGGGCCGCCACCCCGGAGACGCCGCATGGCTAATGGAATGCTCGGCCGGCGCGGCCACCCGCAACTCACTCGCAATGGCGAGTTGAAGCATCTGCTCACGGTCGAAGGCCTGCCGCGCGCCGTTCTCACCCATATTCTCGACACCGCGACGCAGTTCGTCAGTCTGAACGACGGCGATGTGAAGAAAGTGCCGCTGCTGAGCGGCAAGTCCGTTTTCAATCTGTTCTTCGAGAACTCCACACGTACGCGCACGACGTTCGAGATCGCGGCTGCGCGATTGTCTGCCGACGTGCTGAATCTGAATATCAATGCGTCGTCGACGAGCAAAGGCGAAACCCTGCTCGATACCATCGGCAACCTCTCGGCGATGCATGCGGATCTGTTCGTCGTGCGGCACGCACAGTCGGGCGCCCCGTATCTGATCGCCGAGCATTGCGCCCCGCACGTACACGTCATCAACGCGGGCGACGGACGCCATGCGCACCCCACGCAGGGGCTGCTCGACATGTACACGATTCGCCACCACAAGGGCGATTTCAACAACCTGACGGTGGCCATCGTCGGCGACATTCTGCATTCGCGGGTCGCGCGCTCCGATATTCACGCACTCACCACGCTCGGCGTGCCGGAAGTGCGCGCCATCGGGCCGCGCACGCTATTGCCGACCGGGCTCGAACAACTCGGCGTGCGCGTGTTTCACGACATGGACGAAGGGCTGCGCGACGTGGACGTCATCATCATGCTGCGTTTGCAGAACGAGCGGATGAACGGTGCACTGCTGCCGTCGGCAGCCGAGTACTTCAAATACTACGGCCTCACCCCCGAGCGACTGGCGTTGGCCAAGCCCGACGCCATCGTCATGCACCCGGGGCCGATGAATCGCGGCGTGGAAATCGATTCGCGGGTGGCCGATGGTCCGCAGTCCGTCATTCTCGAACAAGTGTCGTTCGGCATTGCCGTGCGCATGGCGGTGATGAGTATCGTCGCCGGAAACCACGGATGAGCGCGCCCATGAAACTGCATCTGAAGGGCGGCCGCGTCATCGACCCCGCCACCCGCACCGACCGGGTACAAGACGTATTCATTGCGGACGGCAACATTGCCGGCTTGGCGAGCGCGCCGGATGGCTTCACCGCCGACCGTACGATCGATGTGTCGCGCCTCGTCGTGGCGCCGGGGCTGGTGGATCTGGCGGCGCGCAAGTTGACGGCGGCGAGCGAAGCGGCGGCGGCGCTGGCTGGTGGCGTGACGCGTGCCGTATGCCCGCCGGATGCCGATCCCGTGCTCGATGCGCCCGATCTGGTCGAAATGCTGCAACTTCGCGCTCGGGCGATGCACCAAGCACAGGTGCATCCCCTCGGCGCACTCACCGTCGGACTCGCTGGCCGAGAACTCACCGAAATGGCCCAGTTGAGTGCCGCGGGTTGTATCGGTTTGTCGCAGGCCAATGCGCCCATCGCGGACAACCGCACGCTGCTGCGCGCGCTGCAATATGCGGGCACCTTCGGGTTGACCGTCTGGCTACGCCCGCAGGACGCTGCACTTGCCGCCGGGGGCGTGGCTGCCAGCGGGGCAGTGGCGTCACGTCTGGGGCTGGCCGGTATCCCGGTGGCCGCCGAGACGATCGCGCTGCACACCATCCTCGAACTGGTGCGTGTCACGGGCACACGGGTGCACCTGTGCCGCCTGTCGTCGGCCGCGGGCGTTGCGCTGGTACGTGCAGCCAAGGCCGAGGGCTTGCCCGTGACGTGTGACGTCGCGGCACATCACCTCCATCTCACCGACATGGACATCGGTTACTTTGATGCCCAGTACCGGCTCGACCCGCCGTTGCGCGGCCAGCGCGATCGCGAAGTGATTCGCGACGCGGCCCGCGACGGGACGATCGATGCCATTTGTTCCGACCACACGCCGCTCGCCGCAGATGCCCGGCTCGTGCCGTTTGCCGAGGCAGCCCCCGGTGCGACGGGGCTGGAGCTGCTGTTGTCGCTGGTATTGAAGTGGGCCGAGGAGGCCCGGGTGCCGCTGATCGACGCGTTGGCGCGCGTCACCCACGGGCCCGCACAGCATCTGGACGGCCTGAGCCATCCGGCCCGGCCCGGCGGAACGAGCGGAACGAGCGGTAAGGCGGCCGGTGCAGGTATGCTTGCCGTTGGCCTGCCGGCCGATCTCTGCGTGTTCGAACCTTCCGCCTATTGGACAGTGTCGCCGGGGCTGCTGCGCAGTGCGGGACACAACACCCCGTTCCTCGGTTACGAATTGCCGGGACGCGTACGTTTCACACTGGTCGGCGGCCATGTGGCGTATGAAATCCTTGCCGTTTAGGACGCGATTGCCGTGCTGTTGATCAAAAAACTCCGTCTGGGCCTGCACCTCGCGCGCGGCCTGCTGACCGCGCTGCTGCTGTTCCCGTTCCTGTCGGAAGCGGGCCGGCATCGCCGCATTCGCGCATGGTCGCAAAAGCTGTTGCGACTGTGCGGCATGCAACTCGAAGTCGAACAGCGCGGGCCGCTCCCGGAGAGCGGCGTGATGCTGTTGTGCAATCACGTCTCGTGGATCGACATCTTCGCGATCAACGCGTGGCAGCCGGTGCGTTTCGTCGCGAAAGCCGAGATCCGTCACTGGCCGCTGGTGGGCTGGCTGTGCGTGCAGACGCGCACGATCTTTTTGCAACGTGAACGCCGTGCCGACGCGCGCCGCATCATGCATTACCTGTCGGAATGTTTGCGCGACGGCGACATCATCACGGTGTTTCCGGAAGGCACGACCACGGACGGACGAAGCCTTCTGCCGTTCCACGCCAATCTGTTGCAAGCCCCTGTCAGCACCGGCAAGCCCGTGCAGCCGCTGTGCTTGTTCTACACCGATGCCGCCAGCGGGCGTCACACGATGGCACCGGCGTACATCGGCGAGATGACGCTGATCGAGTCCATCGACATGATTCTGCGGGCGCCGCCGATGACGGTGCGTCTGGCGGTCGGTGAGCCGCAGTATCCGCAGGAAGGGCAGCATCGACGCGAAGTCGCACTCGCCGCACAGAAGGCAGTGGGCGATCAGTTGCAGGGCTACTTGCCGGAAGCGGTGCTGCCGCAGAGCGGCTCGGTGGGGTCGCGTGACGCCGCTGTGGGCGATGAAGAGGGCGACACCACGCAGGCCGTGCAGGTCTGAGCAGGTGTGAGCAGGTGTGATGCTGGACTGAATCCAGCATTGCAAAATGAAAACGGCGCCGCATTCACGGCGCCGTTCTTGTCTCGACGATGACCTGATGTGTCTTAAGCGTCCTAGGCGTCGTAGGTGTCCTACGCGACGGTAGACGGCAACGCGGTCAAGCTTCCTTGCGCTTGGCCGCTTTCTCAGGCTTGTCGTTCTTCTCCAGCTTCTCTGCCTTCGAATGCTTCGCCGCGCTCTTGCCGATCTTCTCGAGCTTGCGCACGGACTTGCCAAGCTTTTCTTCCTTCGCGGCCTTGAACGCATCTTCGGCCTTCTCGGCCTTCTTGATCTTGCCGCGCTTCTTGCCATCGCCCGATCCGAACGGATCACGCACCTGCGGGCAGTCGATCTGAATCAGGTCGCGTTGTGCCGGCGAGTCGGCCAGTTTCACGGCCGTCAGTTGCCCGCCCCACACGCAGCCGGTGTCGAGGCCGAGCACATGCTCACGCATCACCAGACCGAGCGCCGACCAGTGACCGAACACGACGGTGATGTCGGCGGTACGTCGATTCGGCGCGTCGAACCACGGCTTGAGGTCGTCCGTAGCGGCGTCGGCACCTTCCTTGAGCTTGAAATCGATGCGGCCGTCGGCGGTGCAAAAGCGCAGCCGCGTGAGCGCATTGATCGTGAGGCGTCGACGGTCCTCGTCGGCCAGCCCTTCGCGCCACTGATCCGGTTGATTGCCGAACATGCGCGAGAGAAACGTCTGCCAGTCCGGGCCACGCAGTTGGCTTTCGACGTCGCGCGCCAGCGTGATGACCTGCTCGGCGTCCCACTGCGGCAACACACCCGCGTGCACCATCAGGTGGCCGTGGGCGAAGTGCGCGAGCGGACGATGGCGCACCCAGTCGATGAGCGCGTCGCGATCGGGAGCGTTGAGAATATCGTCGAGCGTATCGCTGCCGTGCGCCTGCCGCACCCCGGCGGCCACCGCCAGCAGGTGCAGGTCGTGGTTGCCGAGGACGACACTTACGCGATCGCCGAGGGCGATGACCTGACGGAGCGTGTCGAGCGAACGGGGGCCGCGATTGATGAGATCGCCCGCCAGCCATAGGTCGGCGTCTTGCGGCAGAAGGGCAAGAAGTTCTTCAAACGACGTTTGGCAACCCTGAAGGTCGCCGATGGCATAGATGTCACGCATCGCGGTGGCGCTGTCTTGTCTTGTTGTCCCGAACAGGGGGATTCCGTGTGCCGCGGCCGCGCACTTCAGTGTCGTACTAAAGTGCGTCGCCCCCCGTGGTCTTTCATTTTTTGTAGATCAGCCAGCGGGGTGCCTTGAAGCGGACGATGCGCAGGTACAGCCAGACATACGTCACCATGAAGGCGACGCAGCATAGTGCGAGCACCAGACTGTGTCGCCAGAAGACAGTCGCCGGGATCACTGCCAGCAAGCATAACAGCCACAGGTACGGGGACGTCAAGGAATTGCGTTGCGTGAGGGCACTCGCAGTGCGCACGCCGACGGCCCAGCGCATCAGCCGTTTGTACACGAGCATGTGCAGGTGCACGCCATCGGGAATGCCGGGCGAGATGCCGCGCACGAAGCGCTTGCGATAGATCGAGAAACAGACCTCGAAAGCCGGATAGATCACCATGAGTGCCGGATACCACGGCGAGACCTGCGGGTTGCGCATCACGAGCAGGATGGCAATTTCGGCGAGCATGAAGCCGACGAAATAGGCGCCGCCATCGCCAAGGAAGATCAGGCCGCCGGGGAAGTTGAAGATAAAGAATCCCAAGATGGCCCCAACCATGATCATCGAGGTGGTGAGCACGATGGGGTCCTGCACCTGAAACCCGACATACCCGAGCGAGGCGAACATGATCATGGCGACCATGGCGGCAAGCCCGTTGAAGCCGTCGATGATGTTGACCGCATTGGCCATGCCGGCCACACACAGCACCGTGAGGGGCACCGACACGGCGGCAAGCAACAGCGCACGATCGGCAAAACCGATGTCGATGCGCGTGATGCGGATGTCGAGCAGCAGCCAGGCGAGCACGGCTGCGAACATGGTGCAGACCAGCCGCACCGTCGGCGTGACCTTCTTGGTCAGGTCTTCGACAAAGCCACCGAGAAACGCAGGCAGGCCGCAGGCCACGAGCATCAGAATGTCGCGCGCGACGTTCGGGTAGGGGAAGGCGAGAGCAGTAGCGGCGACGATCAGGCCGGCCAGAATGCCAACACCACCGATGCGCGGCACCGGGCGCACATGAAATTTCTGCACACCGACGACATCGCTGTCACCGGAAAAGCGGGCGTGAACATGCGCGTAGCGCACGATAAGCAGCGTCGCGACGAACGACACGACGAGAGCGATGGCAAGACTCAGCATGATGCAGCCCGATGGCCCGCGACGGGGCCATCAAAGAGTGAAGCGGACAATCAGGATTTCTTTTTCTTGACGATCAACCAGCGCGGCGAGCGGAATCGCACGATGCGGCGATACAGCCACGTGTAGGTCACGATGAACGCCAGACAGCACGCGACGAGAATGCCTGTGTGGCGCCAGAAGATCGTGGCGGGAATGACCGCGAGCAGGCAAAGCACCCACAGGTACGGCGACGTCAGCGAGTTACGGCGCGTGAGTTGCGCCGCGACCCGCGAGCCGACTGCCCAGCGCAGAATGCGCTTGTAAATGAGCATGTGCAGGTGCACGCCATCGGGCATGCTGGGCGAAACGCCACGGATAAAACGGCGGCGATAAATCGAGAAGCACACCTCGAAGATCGGATAGATCAGCATGAGCGCCGGATACCACGGCGACACGGCCGGGTTGCGCATGACCAGCAGAATGGCCAGTTCAGCCAGCATGAAGCCGACAAAATAGGCCCCGCCGTCGCCGAGGAAGATCAGGCCGTTCGGGTAATTGAAGATGAAGAAGCCCAGCACGGCCCCGATCATGATCATCGACGTGGCCAGCACGATGTAGTCGCCCACCTGAAAAGCGACATAGCCGAGCGACGCGAACATGAAGATGCTCACCATCGCCGCCAGACCATTGAAGCCATCGATGATGTTCACCGCATTCGTCATGGCGGCGGTGCAGATGACCGTCAGCACGACTGAAATGACGGGGATCGTCAGCAGATGATCGACGGGCGCGATGCCGATGCGATTGATGTGAATGCCGAGCACCAGATAGGCGACGAACGCCGAGATCATGGCGCACAGCAGACGCATGCGCGGCGACACCCGCTTGGTGATGTCTTCGATGAAACCACCGAGGAACACCGGGGCGGCGCAGGCGGCCAGAAGAAGAATCTCTTCCAATGGGCCATCGTAGTGGAACTTCGCAAACGTACCGGCAGCAAGCAGGCCGAGCATGATGCCCAGCCCGCCGATGCGTGGCACGGGATGCGCATGGACCTTCTGGACGCCCTTCGTGTCGCTGTCGCTCGAAAAGTGCGCGTGCACGTGGGCATAACGCACGATCAGCAGCGTGGTGACAAACGAGACTACGAGGGCCAATGTCAGGTTCAGCATAGTGCGGACAAGTCGTTGAGCGCGTTGTTAGTTCTTATGTGCGACCGGTGTCAGCTTATTGCGCTGAATCGGATGAGAGCCGGGTGCGAGTGGGGCTCCCATCGATCTCGCCGAGGATTCTGAAATACTCTGCGATCACCAGACCTTCGTCGAAATTTTGCGCTACTTTAGCACGCCCGGCCCGCCCAACCGCCTGCAACTCGGGCAGTGGCATGCCAGAAGTTGCCGCCATTTGCGTTGCCAGTGCCTTGGCATCCTGAACCGGCACGACCCATCCGGTGACACCATGGTCGACCACTTCCCGGCATCCCTGAACGTCGGTTGTGATCACCGGGCGCGCCATCGCCCCCGCTTCGAGCAGCGTCCGGGACAAGCCTTCGCGATACGACGGCAGCACTATGCAGTGCGCTTGTGCGATCGCGGGGCGCACCTCCTGCGTGACCCCCAGATACTCGACCAGCCCCTCCCGTTCCCACTCGGCAATCTGATCGCGGGAGATGGCCGTGGGGTTTTCCACATCGGCCGGGCCCAGCAACTGGCACTTTACGTGCGGGGCCGACGACTTGAGCGCGCGGGCCGCCTCGATGAACTCCAGCACCCCCTTGTCGCGCAACATGCGGGCGATCAGCAGGAACCGGAACGAACCGTTGTCGGCCGGCCACGGTGCGCTGGCAAAGTGATCGAGATTCACCCCTTCACCGGGCAGAAGCCGGGCCTTGCGCAGGTCGACGAGTCCGCCACCGACCATGGCGTCGAAATCCGATTCGTTCAGGAACCAGTTCTCCCGCGTATGGCGAAACGCGTGGCGGTAGAGCAGGCGCACGATCCGGGTCAGGAACGACCGGTTGATGAAGACCGTGCCCATGCCCGTGGTGATCGACACCGAAGGAATACGCGCCCAGTGCGCGGCCATGGCGCCGTAGATATTGGGCTTGATCGTGTAGTGAAAGCACACGGCGGGGCGAACGCTGCGGTAAAGGCGGAACAGCCGCCGGGCGAGCGCGAGATCGTCCAGCGGATTCTTGCCCTTCGATGCCATTGGCATGAGGTGAACAACGCACCCCATCGCGCGCAGGAGCGGCGAATAGTCGTCATCCGGGGCGACCACATGCACCGGGTAGCCATCGGCCAGCAGGGCGCGGATCGGGCCGCCGCGGAAGTTGTGGATCGACCAGAACGAATTGGAGCAGAACAGAACGGGTGGGCGCATGGGCGATCAGTGAGTTGAAGCAGGCCGTGCGGCGAGCTGCGCGTAGGCATCGAGCCAGCGCGCCACGACGGCGTCGAGCGAGTAATGAGTGACGATGCGCTCGCGGTTGGCGGCCCCGATCGCATCGCGTGCGCCGGCGCTCAGGCGCAGCAAGCGGAGCAGGGCATCGCCCAGCGCGCGGGCATCGCCGACCGGTACGAGGACGTTGCCGCCGCCAGCGCCGAGCAGTTCGCGTACCCCGCCGCAGTCGGTCGACACCACCGGCAGGCCGCTCGCCATGGCTTCGCCGACCACCAGCGGCAGGCCTTCCCATGCCGACGACATGGCGTAGACGTCGGCGGCGCGCAGCCATTGTGCGACGTCGTCGCGACGGCCCAGCAGTGTAACGGCGTGCGACAGGTTCCGCGTCTCGATCTGTGCCTGCAACGCGGCACGCAGCGGACCGTCGCCGGCGATATAGAGCCGGGCATCCGGCATGTCGGCGAGCACCCGTTCGAAGGCGGCGAACAGCGTCGGGTAATCCTTCGCGTCGACCAGACGGCCGGCAGCGAAGACGACGGGTGGCGCGGTCGGAGCGGGCGAACGGGCATCTGCTGACAGCAAACGTTCACGCAGGGTGGGGCGGTCGGCCGGATTGGGGCGGTAACGCTGGGTGTCGATACCGTTGGGCATGCTGACGATGCGCGCGGCGGGGGCGGCGTGTTGGGCCACGAACGCGGCGACGGCGTCGTCGCTGACGTTGGTCGTCAGGTCGGTAAGGCGGTCGGTGAGCCGGTACGCAAGCATGCGCAGCTTGCCGCCTTCATTGCGACTGTGCGCGCTGGTCACCAGCACCGGCATCGGCGCAAACAGCCGCGCAACGCGGGCCAGCAAGTTCGCATGCACCATGTGGGCATGGACGACATCGGGCCGCAGGCGCCGGATATGCGAGGCCAACGTTGCCACGGCCGCAGCCAGCGACCACGGCGTCTTGGCGGCGCGTAATTCGATCAGGGAGAAGCGTGGGGAGTCCGGCAGCCGGACAGCGCACTCGCCGGTCAACGAGATCATGACGACGTTGTGCCCGCGCGCGAGAAAGCCACGGGCAAGATCGGCGACCTGCGTTTCCGCGCCGCCCAACTGCAAGCCGGTCACGAACAGTACGATTTTCATGATGCCTCCCCCGAGGCCGTCGTCGCGTGCGGCCACGGCGACCACAACCCCTCCCAGCGCGCCGCGATGGTATCGGGCAGATACGCCTGAGCGTGCACGTAGCCGGCCGCACCCAGCCGCAGGCGCAGCGGCGCATCGTCGATCAGGCGGCGCAGTGCGATGGCAAGCGCGGCGATGTCGCCATCGGTGGCGATCAGACTATCGATCCCGTCATGCAGCAGTGCCCGGGGCCCGGCGTCGGCGGCAAAGCCCGCGATGGGCAGCGCAAACGCCTGCGCTTCGAGCAGCACCAGCCCGAAACTCTCGCGTCGCGACGGCAGGCAATAGATGGCGGCTTCGGCGTAATGCCGGGCAATCTCGGCCACCGCAGGCAGCAACTGCACGCTGTCGCCGACACCGCGCGCGTTAGCCTGAGCGAGAAGCGTGTCGCGCAATGCGCCATCGCCCACGATGCGGACCTGCCAGCCGGGGACTTCCGCCGCAATCTTCGCCCACGCGTCGATCAGCCGGTCGAATCCCTTTTCGGGCACCAACCGCCCGACAGCGAGAATGCGACGTGCGCCGTCGTGCGAGGGCGCATCGGCAGGGGCGGCGATGCCCAGCGGATTGGGCAGCGTGACGAACTGCGCTCGCGCGTGAGGGTGGTGCGCTTGCCAAGCATCGCGATCCGCATCGGTGAGAACGACAACGGCGTCGTAGCGGCGTGCCGCCAGACTTCGCGCCCAACGGCGCGCGCGACGGCCAAGGTCGCTGGCATACGTGCTGTGCTCCCACGCGATACGGCGCAACGACAGGCCGAACGTGGCAGGGAGCGTGTAGAGCGCGAGCATCGGGTCGACGTCGATCATTACGTCGATACCGTGTTCTTGCACGTATCGCCGAACGTTTCGAACGATCGACAGATAGTGATGCTTGAACGCCACCCGTTCGGCAAATAATGCGTGATGCTGAACGTCGGAGGCCAACGAAAAGACAGGCGTATGGCCCCACAGCGAAAGCACATGGACGCGGTGGCCGCGTGCGGCAAGCGCATTGGCCAGCGTGGCGGTCGCCCGCTCGGCACCGGCGAAGGCGGCCAATGTGCCGGTGAACAGGCAGATCGTCTGGGGCGAGCGGATGGGCGTGGAGGTCGTCATCGCGTCAGTCCCGTCGCAGCAGCCAGATGCCGAGGCCGAGGGCGGCGGCGTAGCCCGCGCCATACCCCAGTGCTCCCGCCAATGCCCCGATTTGCGGAGCGAGCGTGCGCACCACGGCGAACGCGATCACTGCCGCGAACAGCCACTTGGCGATCACCCAGCGCCCGGCGCCGCGCCGCACCAGCGTCAGATTGAGGGCGGCGTCGGCAAACACCAGAATGCCCATCAGGGCCGACACGCGCAGAATCTGCGCCGACTCCGCAAACCCGGCGCCGTAGATCAAATGCACGATCCAAGGGGCGAGCAGGGCGATGGGGATGGCCAGACTGGCACCGGCCGCGACCATCAGCCACATGGCACGCACGGTATTGCGGCGCGCGTGCAGGTTGTCGTTCGCCTGAAAGATCAATTGCGGCGCCAGCGAATTCGCGATGATCGGCGCGACGAGTACGAAGTTCTCCGTAATTTGCATGGCGGCCGCATAAGCGCCGAGTTCGGCGAGCGGAATGATCGGCTTGAGTACGAGCTGGTCGATACGCTTGAAGAGCATCATCAGCATCAGTCCGCCCCAGAACGTCATGCCGTTCGTGAGCAATTCTCGCAGCAGTTCGGGGCGCCAGACCACGCGGGTCGACGGCGAATGCCGGAAGTAATAACGGGCGAGCAGCGCGGCGGCGACCGCGGCTTCCACAGCGTAGACGATGGCGAACGCGACGATGCCCGCATGGGTGACGAACAACACGGCCACCAGCGCGAGCTTGGCGCCGAGCGCGCACAAGTTGGCCGTCACGCTGGGGCGGTTGAACGTGCGTGCCTGCAACCACGCGATGACGATGCCCACCGGTTCGCGGAACCACAACGCCACGCCGAGCCAGAGGGCGGCGGCCATCAGTTCCGAGTCGGCAAACGCGATCACATAGATCGCCAGCGCCGCGTAGGCCACGGCGGCGGCGCCGAGACGCAGCATGAAGGCGTGGGCGATGACCGTGCGCTGCTCCGCTTCGGGCTTGCCTACGAGGCGCGGCACGACCACTTCACTGCCGCACAACAGCGTGAGCGAGGCGGCCAGAAACACCAACGATTGCGCGTATTGAAACAGGCCGAACTGGGCGGCACCGAGACTACGGGCGAGCAGGCCGGAGACCACGATGCCGCCGACGATTTGCGCGCCGCGCTCGGTCAGCATCCAGAGGATATTGCGAATGATGGTCCGGTAGGGCATGTAGGCGGGCGCGGGGCTCACTCGATCTCAAAATAAGCAAAACCGGCCTGGGGAGGCCGGTGCTGGGGGACTTCACTGGCTTGTCATCGTGAGCCGGTACGGTTCGCAGGGCGATTGTAGGCACTCGCTGACAAGGGTTTCGCGGCGTGCCGCAGTGCGGCGAAGTCCCGTATAATTTTAGCGTAATGCAGCCGTTACCGGCCTGCCTTCGTGGCGGGCCTTTCTTGATACGGCAGCATGGCCGCATGCTCTGACATGCCGCTTCGCGTATCCGCATCAGGTACTAATTTCCCCCTCGTTTCCGAGAGACCCTTTTCCATGACGCAAACCACGCAAGTTTCGCCTGCGATTTTCAAGGCATACGACATTCGCGGCATCGTCGGCAAGACCCTCGATGCCAACGTCGCGCACCTGATCGGTCGCGCTTTCGGCACGGCGCTGCGTCGCGAAGGCGGCAATGCCGTCGTGGTCGGCCGTGATGGCCGTCTGTCCGGCCCCGAGTTGGTCGGCGCACTCTCCGACGGCCTGCGCGCCGCCGGCGTCGACGTGGTCGACATCGGCGTCGTTGTCACCCCGATGGTCTATTTCGCCACCAACGTGACCCTGCACGGACGCGTCGTCGATTCCGGCATCATGGTCACGGGCAGCCATAACCCGCCCGACTACAACGGCTTCAAGATGGTGCTGCGTGGCCGCGCCATTTACGGCGATGCCATTCAGGGTCTGGCGAAGCTCATCGAGCAGCAGGATTTCGAGACCGGTCAGGGCACCTACACGGCCGACGAAATCGGCGAGTCGTATCGTTCGCGCATCTCGAACGACGTGCATCTGGCGCGTCCGATGAAGATTGCCGTCGACTGCGGCAACGGTGTGGCCGGCGCTTATGCTCCGGCGCTGTTCCATGCGCTCGGTTGCGACGTGATCGAGCTGTTCTGCGATGTCGACGGCACGTTCCCGAACCATCATCCGGACCCGGCGCACCCCGAGAACCTTCAGGACCTGATCCGCACGCTCCAGACCACCGATGCCGAAATCGGCCTCGCCTTCGATGGCGACGGCGACCGTCTGGGGGTTGTGACCAAAGACGGCCAGATCATCTACCCGGACCGTCAGCTCATGTTGTTCGCGGCCGACGTGCTGAGCCGCAACCCGGGCGAGAAGATCATTTACGACGTCAAATGCACGCGTAATCTCGCCAGCTGGGTGCGTGAGCACGGTGGCGAGCCGGTCATGTGGAATACGGGCCATTCGCTGGTCAAGGCCAAGCTCAAGGAGACCGGCGCCCCGTTGGCTGGTGAGATGAGCGGTCACGTGTTCTTCAAGGACCGTTGGTACGGTTTCGACGACGGCCTGTACACCGGCGCGCGCCTGCTCGAGATTCTCTCGAAGTCGGCCGATCCGAGCGCGGTGCTAAATGCGCTGCCGAACTCGATCTCCACGCCCGAGTTGCAGATTCCGCTGGCCGAAGGCGAGAACTTCGCGCTGATCGACAAGCTGCGCGAGACCGCGAAGTTCGATGGCTCGCAGGAAATCATCAAGATCGACGGCGTGCGTGTCGAGTATCCGGATGGCTTCGGGCTGGCGCGCTCGTCCAACACCACGCCGGTCGTCGTGCTGCGTTTCGAAGCCGACAGCGAGGCTGCCATCAAGCGTATTCAGGACGACTTCCGCAGCGCCATTCTGGCGGTCAAGCCGGACGCCAAGCTGCCGTTCTAAGCGTGGATTGAGGGCATTTCGGGCCTGACGTTCGCCATCCACTGGTGTCGTCGGGCCCGAACTGTCACCGAAGCCATGATTGGCGGGCTGGGACAGAGTAAAATCGCGTTTTTGCTCACGAGGCCCGGCCGAACCGCCGGAGCGTTCGGTTGCAGGTTCTGATCGTCAAAGTCTCGTCGCTCGGCGACGTCGTCCATAACATGCCCGTGGTGCAGGACATCCTGCGTCACCATCCCGACGCCCAGATCGACTGGGTCGTGGAAGAGGGCTTCGTCGACCTCGTCAAACTCGTGCGCGGTGTGCGCCGGGTCATCCCCTTTGCGCTGCGCCGCTGGCGCAAGAAGCCGCTCGCTGCCCAGACGTGGCAGGAGATCGGCACGTTCCGCCGTGCCCTGCGCGAAACCCCCTACGACTACGTGATCGACACGCAGGGTCTGGTCAAGACCGGCTGGATCGCGCGCACGGCGCGTGGTGCCGTGTGGGGGCTGGGCAATCGCACCGAAGGCGCCAGCTACGAATGGCCCGTGCGGCTGCTCTACCAGCACATGGTGCAGATCGAACCGCACACCCATGTCGTGACGCGCTCGCGCCTGCTGGTGGCCGGGGCGATGGGTTTCGAGGTGCCGGGGGATATCGACTTCGGCATTGCGACCGAGCGTGCCGATCACAGCCAGTGCCCGGACCGTCCGTATGCCGTGTTCGTGCATGCCACCTCGCGTGACGACAAGACGTGGCCCGAGGCCGACTGGATTGCGCTGGGCCGCGATCTGGCCGCGCAGGGCCTGCTGATCGTGTTGCCGTGGGGCAGTGCGGCCGAACGTGAGGTGTCCGAGCGTTTGGGCGCGGCACTGGGTGACAGCGCATGGGTCCCGCCGAAGATGAACCTGTCGCAGGTGGTCGGGCTGATCGATCGCGGCGCGCTTACCGTCGGGGTCGATACCGGTTTGGTACATATTGCCGCAGCGCTGAACCGTCCGACCATCGAGTTATACAATTTCAGCACTGCGTGGCGCACCGGCGGATTCTGGTCGCCGCACATCGTCAATCTCGGCGACGCCGAGCACAAACCCACGCTCGCGCAGGTGCGCGACACCGTGCGCGCGTTCGCACCGTTGCTGCCGGCAGCCTCGCCGCCGGCGCATGGGTTGCCCGGCAACGTCGCCGCCTCCGGGGAGGACCGAAACGCATGAGCCAAACGAATTCAACCAGTGCTGCCAATACTACGAGCACGGCGAACACTGCGAACGAGGGCAGCCAGATCGTCACCGTCGAATCCGGCAACTGGCAGGGCGGCGAGTTGTCGCTGCCACGCGAGCGGTTGGTGGCCGATGTCGAGGCCGGCAAGGTGCTGTATTTCCCGCATCTGGCCTTTGCGATCGGCGCGGACGAAAAGCGTCTGCTGGACCCGGCGATTGCCGATCCTAAGCGCAAGAACATCAGCCTCGATCCGAAAACCGACGTCCTCGTGGGCGTGGCGTCCGACGACGCCACCCAGCGCGCAGTGCATGCACTCGTCAAACGCTACTATGCGCAGGCGAGCAGCCTGATCGACGGTTTGTTGCCCGAGTACCGGGGCAAGCTGCGTGCGGCGCCGACGAGCTTGCGTCTGCATCAGGTCGAGACGCGCCAGACCTCGTGGCGCAAGGACGACAGCCGTCTGCACGTCGATGCGTTCCCGTCGCGGCCCAACTATGGCGAGCGCATCCTGCGCGTGTTCACCAACATCAACCCGGCGGGCCAGCCGCGCGTGTGGCGGGTGGGTGAGCCATTCGAAGACGTGGCCAAGCGTTTCCTGCCGAAAGTGCCGACCCAGTGGCCGGGCTCCGCGTGGTTGCAAAACGCGGTGGGCATTACCAAGCGTCCGCGCAGTGGTTACGACCACATCATGCTGAATCTGCACGACGGCATGAAGGCCGACATGACTTACCAGAGCGAAGCCGGTCAGCAGACCATGCCGTTCCCGCCGGGGAGCGTGTGGATCTGTTTTTCCGACCAGACCTCGCATGCCGTGATGTCCGGGCAGTTCATGATGGAGCAGACCTTCTTCCTGCCTGCCGACGCGATGGTGCACCCCGAGTGCTCGCCGCTGGCGGTCTTGCAACGTCTCACGCACCGGGCGCTCATCTGATGTTCTTGCGTCTCGTCTATGGTGCGTTGTGGTGGATCGTAGCGCCGCTCGCGGTGATTCGCCTGTGGTGGCGCGGCCGGTTCGAACCGGGCTATCGCCGTCACATTGGTGAGCGTTTCGGTTTCTACGATGCGGCGCCGTACACCGGCCGCCCGCTCATCTGGGTGCATGCCGTCTCCGTTGGCGAGACGCGTGCCGCACAGCCGCTCATCGAGGCTTTGCTCGAACAATATCCGTCGCACGGCATCTTGCTCACGCACATGACGCCCACCGGCCGTGCCACGGGCGAAAGCCTGTTCGGCGATCGCGTGTTGCGTTGTTATCTGCCGTACGACATGGTCGGACCGATCCGGCGTTTCCTGAAGCAGTGGCGCCCGAGTGTCGGTGTGGTGATGGAGACCGAAGTCTGGCCGAACCTGATCTTCACGTGCCGCGAACAGAGTGTGCCGCTGGTGCTCGTCAATGCGCGCATGTCTGCGCGTTCATTCAAGCGGGCGGCCAAGTTTGGCGAAGCGGCCCGGCCGGTGTTCGGTGGTTTCACGCGCGTGCTTGCGCAGAGCGATGCCGACGCCGAGCGCTTGCGCATGTTGGGTGCGCATGACGTCGACGTGCTGGGCAATCTCAAGTTCGACATGACGGCACCGCCCGCACTCGTTGCGCTGGGCAAAGTGTGGCGCGAGCGTTTCGGCAATCGGAAAGTGTGGCTGGCCGCCAGCACACGCGATGGTGAGGAAGCGCAGGTATTGCAGGCGAGGGCCATGTTGGCGGCAGCGTCGGACGAAGGGCGCCGTGCGTTGTTGGTACTGGTGCCGAGGCATCCGCAGCGATTCGACGAAGTCGCGGCGATGTTGGAGAAGTTCAGACTCAACTACGTGCGTCGCAGCGCCTGGCCTGACGATGGCACGTTGTTACCTGCCGACGTCGAAGTGGTCTTGGGCGACTCGATGGGCGAGATGCCGGCGTATTTTTCGGCGGCGGACATCGCCTTCATCGGTGGAAGTTTGCTGCCGTTGGGTGGCCAGAATCTGATTGAAGCGTGTGCCGCGGGCACCCCGGTGATCTTTGGTCCGCACATGTTCAACTTCACGCAGGCGAGCGAAAACGCGTTGGCGGCGGGTGCTGCGCGACGGGTGAGCGATGCGGGCGAGTTGGCGGCGTCGTTGGCGGACTTGTTGGTTAACGACGATCGTCGATTGGCGATGCGTACGGCGGCGACGTTATTTGCCAAGCAGCATCAGGGCGCGACCCGGCGCACCGTGGGCGCACTGGGCCGTTGGCTGGGCGAAGAAACGACGGTAGAGCAAGTCGTGAAAGCCGCACCGAGCGCGACTTGAGCTGATCGGTTTCGTGGGCGGACAGGCGATGTGGGAGGGGATGGATCGGGGCCCCTTCCCGAGGCGAGTTGAACTTGTCTGAGCAGCGGGAAGGGGCCCCGGTCCGTCCCGGAGGACAGACTGGGCGCACCCATCAGCCTTAGCGCCTTAGCGTCGCAATGGCGCCGTAGTCCCCGGCCGCACACCTTTTTCGGGCAACCCCGCCCCAGCGTTCTTCGGCGCGGCTTCGCGAACACCAGCCATCGCGGCTGACGCGTCAGGATTTTCCGTCAGCAGCGCGTTGAGCAGTTGCAGATCCGTATCGACCAGCGTAGCCGCGCTGGCCTTCAACTGAAGGCTTGAGAGCAGCGTGCTGTAGCGTGCCTTGGCGAGATCGCGGCGTGTCGTGAAGAGTTTGTCTTCCGCGTTGAGCACGTCGGCGTTGATGCGGATGCCGACCTGATAGCCCAGCTTGTTCGACGCGACCGACGATTGCGCCGATTGCTCTGCGGCTTCAAGCGCTTTCACCTGAGCCAGTCCGCTGGAAACCCCGAGATATGAGGTACGCGCACTCAGCACGGCGAGCCGGCGTGCGTCGTCGAGATCGCTCATCGCCTTGTCTTCCAGCGCGAGTGTCTGGCGGAGTTTGCTCTGCACCGAGCCGCCCGAGAAGATCGGAATGCTGATCTGAATACCGATCTGTCCGGCCGAGCTGGGCCCTGAGCCTTGGCTGGTCGGACTCGACATCGCCGACGACAGCAGGCTGTTCGCGTTACCGACGTTCGAGTGCGCCCCACTGGCGATCAGATCGATCGAAGGCATATAGCCCGACTTCGCTTTCGACGTTTCGCGTCGCGCCGTCTCCAGCGTCAGTGTTTGCAACTGCACGCCGTAGTTCGCTTGTTCCGCTTGTGCGACCCAGTCCGCCACATTGTTCGGCTGCGGCGAAGGCAGCGTCGAGCCAGCGCGCAGCGTCGCGAGCGAGCCGACCGGGTGGCCGACGATGCGCGCAAATGCAGCGCGGCGCACATCGAGCGTATTCTGCGCGGCAATTTCCTGCGCCGTGGCCTGATCGAAACTGGCCTGCGCTTCATTCGCGTCGACGATCGTCGCGTTCCCGACTTCGAAATTGCGCTTCGCGGCGGCGAGTTGTTCGGCAATCGCCTGCTTGTGCGTACCGGCCAGCGCGAGGTCGTCCTGCGCCGCGAGCACATCGAAATAGGCCCCGGCCACACGCAGAATCAGATCCTGCTCCGCTTGCGCGAACGAGGCTTCGGCGGCGGCGACCGTCAGCTTGCCTTGCTGATACGTCTGCCAGCTATCCCAATGGAAGATCGGTTGCGTGAGCGCGAGGCTGTAACCGCCGCTGCCGAACGTGTTCGAAATATTGCCCGAGCCGTAGTGCGTATTCACGCTGCTCCAGCGCGCGGTCACTTGCGGCAGCAGGGCGGCGCGGGCTTGCGGAAGGGCTTCGACATTCGCGAGATAGGCCGAGCGGGCGCTGGCGATCAGCGCGTCGCGGGTCTGGGCTTCCCCATAAAGCTGGAGAAGATCGGTAGCACCGGCGGGCGCTGCGAGCGCGAAGCACATCGTCGCGAGGACGACGGGCATCGCAGACGCTGCGCGCAGGGCAGGCGCACGCTTGGCCGCGCGCGGGAGCGCGGCGAGCCTCGAGGGGCGCATGGCCCTGACTCAGTAAGTCGGCATCGACGGGTCGACCTGGCGAGCCCAGGCATCGATACCACCGTCGAGATTGAAAAGCTGGGTAAAACCTTGTTGTTCCAGAAACATCGCTGCACGGGCGCTGCGCATGCCGTGATGGCAAATGCACACGATGGGCGCGTCGGCGTCGAGTTCGTTCAGGCGGGCAGGCACGTCGCCGAGCGGCACGTTCTTGCTCTGCGCAATGTGGCAGGTCTGCACTTCCCAATCCTCACGCACATCCAGAAGCGTGGGTTGGCCGCGGTCCCCATCCGCCAGCCACTGGGCTAATTGCGCCGGTGTAATGTTTTGCATGATCAACGTGTGTCGTATAGATGGCGGCCAGTCCTCGTTCATCCCCCGTGGGACTGGTCCGCACACGGCAATCCGGGCGCACCGCCGTCAGCTGGCGGCGGTACACACCCGGGCGCCGGGCTCAGAACTTGAAGCTCGACGGTTGCGGCGCGACCAGATAGGCCACTTGCGTCTCGAACAGGTTTTCGGTGCGGTACTCGTTTTCCGACAGGCGCGTGATCAGTTGCGCTTCCATCACCGGCGAGCCGCCCACGAAGGCTGCCAGACGGCCGCCCACCTTGAGCTGTGCGAGGAAGGCCTGCGGCAGTTCTGCCAGCGCGCCCGAGATCGCGATCACGTCGTACGGGGCGGCGGCGCTCCAGCCTTGCGCGCCGTCGGCGTTCACGACTTCCACGTTCGTCACGCCGTTCGCGCGCAGCGTCTGCTGGGCGGTCTGGGCGAGGTAGGCGTCGAATTCCACCGTGGTCACGTGATGCGCGTTATACGCGAGCAGCGCGGCCATATAGCCCGAACCCGTACCGATTTCCAGCACGTTCTCGTTCTTCTTCGGCGCGAGCGCTTGCAGAATGCGCGCTTCGACACGCGGTTCCAGCATGAACTGGCTGTCGTTGCTGATCGCGGCGCCCTTGAGCGGGATCTTGACGTCGGTGAAAGCGAGGTTGCGGTAGGGCGCCGGCACGAAGTCTTCGCGCTTGACCACCGTCAACAGATTGAGCACCTGCTGATCGAGCACATCCCAAGGGCGGATCTGCTGCTCGATCATGTTAAAGCGGGCCTGTTCGTAATTCATTTCGATTACCGTGGGATTGTAGGCAAACACAACCGCGCATTTTACCAGTTCCGGGCGACGGTCATGATGACGCGTGAACTTATGGGGTGGGAAGGGTCACCCGATGCAGATATGCCGCACACATCGTGGCGATCTGATCGGCAATGTGCGCGGCGAGCTGGCCGCAGGTCGTGCCCGCCGGCGTGCGGTTCTCCAGAATCGCTTTGATCGGCCCCGTCATCGAATTCAGAAACACGAATGCGACCGTGCTCGTATCGTCGAAACGCCCGTCCTGCGCGGTATCCAGCATGGCGACGACCGCCGCATGCATGCGCTGGCTCGCCCCCGCAAACACCTCCCGGCCATCCAGATCTTCCGACAGACGATAGAGCGCCTGCGCCTCCTCGATATCCGTCATCTTCGCGCCGACGTACGCGTCGGCCAGCGCCCGGGCCATCGCCTCGAGCGGCAGACCGTGCGAATCGAGACACGTCTTTTCCACCGTGCAGACGATGCGATCGATATGCCGCTCCAGCACGGCATAAAGCAGCACCTGTTTGTTCTGAAAATATTGATAGAGGGTGCCGACCGACACCCCGGCGCGCTCCGCCACCCGGGTGGTGGTGAGCTGGCGCCCGCCATCGAGCAGCAAAACCTGAAGGGCGGCCTCGAAAATCGCGTCGATCGTGACACGCGAACGGGCCTGCTGCGGCGATTTACGGGGCCCTGAGGCCCCTCGGATGTCCGGTTTCATATGCGAATAGAAAATCTGAAGGATTCTTCATAAACTCGATGCTAACAAATTTGCGCGGCTTTGCATGCAGTTCAGCGCAGAACAACAGGCATGACGACGGGAGCAGTGATGAAACGGGACGCAATCGACAACGCAGTGCGAGCGGACGCCGAACGCCATCTGGGACGGGTGGCACTGGTGACGGGCGCAACCAAGGGAATTGGGCAGGAAGTGGCACGCTCGCTCGCGGAGGCGGGCATGACGGTGGTGGTGGGGGCCCGCGACGAGGCAAGAGGTGAAGAGGTGGTGGCGCCGCTGCGCAAGGCGGGTTTTCAGGCCGAGACGCTGGTGATCGACCTGCTCAAGCCGGAGACGCTGCACGCGGCGGCCTACCGGATCGGGCGCTATCACGGGCGGCTGGACGTGCTGGTGAACAACGCGGGCATTACCGATCCGCGCGACGACACCCCCGAGCGGGCGTCCATCGAGGCAGTCGAGCGGATATTCGCGACCAACTTCTTCGGCACCTTGCGGGTGACGCAAGCCATGTTGCCGTGGCTGTCGCGCTCGGATGCCGCGCGTATCGTCAACGTGTCGAGCGGTCTGGGCTCGCTCGCCTACAACGGCGACCCGGCGTGGGAGCATGCCGCGTTCAAGCTGATCGGCTACAACGCTTCCAAGGCGGCGCTCAACATGCTGACGGTGCAGCTCTCGCACACCTTGCGCGAGACGGCGATCACCGTGAATTCGGTCGACCCGGGCTACACGGCCACCGATCTGAACGGCAAGCGGGGCACGCAGAGCGTGGAAGACGGTGCGCGCAGCGTGGTGATGCTGGCGCTGGGCGAGCGCGGGGCGGTCAACGGCGGCTTCTTTAACGTGGCAGGCGCGTTGCCGTGGTGATCAGGTGAAGGGGGAGGGCAGGTTGTGCTCGCGGTAAAATGCGCAGCCTGCTAATCCGGTGACACCTCCGCCACCGGCCCCGACCGATCGTTTCATGAACTGCCGACCTCATTGCGCGGCTTGTTGTATCGCGCCTTCCATCTCGTCGCCGATTCCCGGCATGCCGCACGGCAAGCCGGCGAACACGCGTTGCGTGCAACTCGACGAGGCCGACCGCTGCCAGATCTTCGGCAGCCCGCTGCGCCCGGCCGTGTGCGGCTCGTTGCAGCCTTCCGTGGAAATGTGCGGCGACGACCGTGAACAGGCCGTGCGCTGGCTCTCCGAGCTCGAAGCGCTGACTGCGCCGGTGCGGTAACCGGCGGATCGCGCCGCCACATCAAACGTCATCCAGCACGGCGCTACGCCAATAGGCGCAGGGTAGTTCGGCGTCATGGGCGAATGCTATAGTCGCGCGTGTCGGGCGCTGGGCGCCCTGTAGTGGAATGAGACATGGCGCGTCACACGCATCCGGACCGGCAACATCATCAGCAGTGCGAGGCATTGGACACACGCGATGTGCACGAAGCGACGAACCCTTCGCGTCGTCGCTGGCTGACCCTCACTGGCGCATCGGCACTTGCTGCCGGGCTTGCCGCTTGTGCCGGTTTGCCGTTCGGCAACGACTACACGTTTTCAGAAAGCCAATTGCAGCGCGCGTTGGAGCGCAAGTTTCCGTTCGACCGCCGCGTGCTGGCCGTGCTCGACGTGAACCTGTCGCACCCGCGTCTCACGCTGCTGCCGGACCGTAACCGGCTGGCGGTGGCTGTCGACGCCACCGTGACGCATCCGCTTGGCGGCGCACCGCTCACCGGCACGCTGGCCATCGACAGTGCGCTGGCCTACGACCCGGCCACGCTGTCCGTGGTGCTGCGCGACCCAGAAGTCGAAACGTTCACGATCGATGGCCTGCCCGAGCGCTGGTCTCGCCAGCTCAACGCTGCTGGCGCATTGCTCGCCACCCAGTTGTTGCAGGGCGCCCCGATCTACACGTTCAAGCCCGAGCAACTGAACATTGGCGGCGTGGCACGGCAACCCGGCCAGATCACGGTGCTTTCGCACGGTGTGAACGTCAAATTCGATTCGCGCTAATCCGTTGATCAATTAATCCGTTAATCCGGCGGCAACGCTCGCCGGCTCACGAATCTCCCGATTTCACCCTTTCAAGACACTTATCAGGAAACCATTGCATGGACTTGTTGCTGGCGCTTAAGGCGATCATTCTCGGTGTGGTCGAAGGTCTGACCGAATTCCTCCCGATCTCATCGACCGGTCACCTGATTCTGGCCGGCAGTCTGCTCAACTTTAACGACGACAAAGGCAAGGTCTTCGAGATCGTGATTCAGTTCGGCGCGATTCTGGCCGTGTGCTGGGAATTCCGCGTGAAGATTGCGCGCGTCGTGGCCGGACTGGGCAGCGATGCTACGTCGCGCCGCTTCGCCATCAACGTGATCGTCGCCTGCCTGCCGGCCATCGTGCTGGGGCTGCTGCTCGGCAAGCACATCAAGGCGATGCTGTTCAATCCGACGGTGGTGGCTACGGCGTTCATCGTGGGTGGCGTGATCATTCTGCTGGTCGAGCGGCATAACCGCCGTAATGTCGAAGCCGGTCAATTGCCGCGTGTGAACTCCATCGACGATTTGTCGCTGGCCGACGCCCTGAAGGTCGGTTTTGCGCAGTGCCTCGCGCTCGTGCCCGGCACGTCGCGCTCGGGCGCCACGATCATCGGCGGGATGATGTTCGGGCTGGAGCGCAAGGTGGCGACCGAGTTCTCGTTCTTCCTCGCGATTCCGATCCTGTTTGGCGCAACGATCTACGAACTGTATAAATCGCGTTCGATTCTGTCGGTGGACGACGTCGGTATGTTCAGTATCGGCTTCGTGGCGGCGTTCATCAGCGCCTTCATTTGCGTGCGCTGGCTGCTGCGCTACATCGCGTCGCACGACTTCACGGCGTTCGCGTGGTACCGCATCGTGTTCGGTCTGGTGGTGCTGGCGACCGGTTACAGCGGGCTGGTGGTCTGGGCCGACTAAGCATCACGGATTGACGCAATGAAAAAAGGGCACGTCGCGGTGCCCTTTTTCGTATACCTCAGCCTTTCAATCGCGCCGTTCAGCCGCGCTTCTTAAAGACCAGATCCCACACGCCGTGACCGAGGCGCAGGCCACGGTTTTCGAACTTCGTCACCGGACGGTAATCGGGACGCGGCGCATAGTCGGCGGCCGTGTTCTCGAGCGTCGGCTCGGCGCCCAGCACTTCGAGCATCTGTTCGGCGTATTCCTGCCAGTCGGTCGCGCAGTGCAGATAACCGCCCGGCTTCAGGCGCGAGGCGAGCAGCGCGACAAACGGCGGCTGGAGCAGGCGGCGCTTGTGGTGACGCTTCTTGTGCCACGGGTCCGGGAAGAACACGTGAACGCCGTCGAGCGACGCTTCCGGCAGCATGTGCTGAACCACTTCCACCGCGTCGTGCTGGATGATGCGCACGTTCGACAGCGGCGTAGTCCCGATGAGCTTGAGCAAAGCGCCCACGCCCGGTTCGTGCACTTCCACGCCGAGGAAGTCGTCGTCAGGACGCACCTTGGCGATATGCGCGGTGCCGTCACCCATGCCGAAACCGATTTCGAGAATGCGCGGGGCGTTCGGGCGCTCGAAGGCGGCTGGCCAGTCGAGCGTTTCGGGCGCGTAGGGCACGAGAAACTTCGGGCCAAGCGTATCGAACGCGCGCTTTTGCGCTTCCGAGCTGCGACCGGCACGGCGCACGAAGCTGCGGATGCGGCGCGGGTGCGCAACGCCGTCCGGGCCGACCTGTGCGTCGTCGTCTTGCGCGTCAGAGGTATTCGGCGCGTCGAGGTCGGCGTCGTCGTCGTGGGCCGGTTGCGCGTCGTCAGCCGGCGGTTGTCCGTGGTTCGTCATGGAAGCAGAAAGCCGTCGGGGGCGACGGCTTGTCGAGGAAGTGCTGCGGCGGGCGGCGCGCTTGGCAGTGAAGCCTGCGTTGGCGCCCAACACGATGATTTTTCAAAGGATTTTCCCGCGCTTTGGCAGCGGGAACGAGCGCGATTATCGCCCGGAACGGTCTTGACTGGCAAGTTGGGCCCCGGTACCGCTCAACGCGCCTTTGCCCGCGAGGGCTTGGCCGACGCCGCGACACGCGCCGCGCTCTTGTTGCGCATTGCACCGGCGCCATCCATGTCTTCGAGCCACGAGAGGGCGTCGGCATGGCGCAGAAAGTGGCGCAGATAGTCGGGCGACACGTCGTGCATGAGCGAGAGCGCGCGATGCACGAGATGGCTGGAATTCAGCGGCCCGGCGTTCTCCGGCACCTGCGCCAGCGACTGTCGCAGATTGCCGTCGGTGCTGAGTTTCGACCACGTTTCGCGGAAATACTCCAGCACGTCCATGTCTTCGAAACTGTCGTCGGTCGCGATGACCGTCGGCGGCGCAGGCGGTGCGATCGCAGGGGAGACCGATGAAGCGGCAGATGACGCGGCGGACGAAGCGCCTGCCGTCATACCGGATGACGCCGCGTTGACCGGGCGCGCCGCAGGTGCCGGGCTCGCGGGTCGCTTGATGGACGCTACCGACCGTGCGGGCCGCTCGCCGACGCGTTGCGTCATGTCGGTGATCAGGGCTGACAGGGGCGACACGGCCGACTGGGACGACTGGGACGGTGAGATGGCGGCAACCCCGCCTTCCTGCGTCGTGGGCACGCTGTCAGGGGCGTCCGGGGCTGCAACGTCCGTCAACGCCTTCGAGAACGCGTCGACGAGCGTTTGCAGGCGCGCATCCAGCACGCGCCTTGCTTCGCCCGTATAGCTCGTTGCTCGCCGCGCCAGCGCTTCGATAAGGTGAAAGCGAACCGGGTCGCGCTTGTCGGCCTGTTGCGTTCGCCAGAGGTCGAGCTGCGTCTGCCAGACCGACTGATCGGCGGCGTTGGCGGTATCAGCGGAACCGGTGGTATCAGCGTCAGCCATTTGACTTCCCAGCCTTGCCTGCTGCATTGCCCCCATTCCCCCCATTCCCCGCACTACTGCGCGGCATCGGCGCAATTTCCACGCGCCGGTTCTTGGCGCGGCCGGCCTCGTCGCCATTCGACGTCACAGGCTGTTCCGCCCCGAACGCCGCCGAGAACACCGACGACGGGGGGATACCCGCCGCAATCAGTTCGCGCGTGACGGTGAGCGCGCGTTGTGCGGACAACTCCCAGTTATCGGCAAAGCGACGGTTGGTCTCACGCACTTGCTGATCGTCGGTGAAGCCGCTGACCATCAGAATCTCGTCGCTCACCTTCAGGTAGGCGGCGAGCGGCGCGGCGAGACTGCGCAGCACTTCGCGGCCCTGCGGCTGCAACTGATCCGAATTCAGCGCGAAGAGCACGTTGCCGCTGATACCGATGCGGCCGTTCACGATCGTGACACGCCCGCCCGCCAGTGGCCCGGCGAGCGCTTTCTCCAGCGTTTCGCGGCGTTGCGTTTCGGCCTGACGCTCCTTCACCTCGCGCTCCAGCTTGGCCGACAGTTCGAGCTGCACGCCGATCACGCCGAGCATGATCAGCACGAACGCGCCGAGCATCACCGACATCAGATCGCCGAACACGGCCCACGCCGGCGCGGCGGCGCCAACGTCGCCGTCGGCCATCTCGGAGTCGAAGTCGTGGCTCATGCTGCCGCGCTACCCGGTTGCGTGCGGGCCGCGCCCAGCTGTTGCAGGTTTTCGAGAATCTGCTTTTGCGACATCACGCTCAACTCCACCACTTCGCGCGCTTGCGCGACGTAGTAGCCGAGCTGTTCGTCGCTGCGGGCCATCGACTTGTCGAGTGCCGCTTCAATGCGTTGCAGATGGTCGAGCAGTTGCGTGTTCGATTCGCCGAAGGCCTGCACGGCGGCGCCGAACGTGTCGCCGAGGCTCGCCACTTCCACGGCGCTGCCGGTGACCTGCGCCGACGCGGCGGCGAGTTTCTCGGTCTGGGCGGCAATGGCATCGCCCAGATTCGCGCCGGCGCGCTCAAGCAACTGTGCCGACGTGGTGACGAGATCGTCGACCGCAGCGCGTTGCTCGTTGCCGGCATGGCGCACGGTGTCGAGCAGCGTGCCGAGCGTGTCGAGCAGGCGCGAGCGTTCTTCCAGCATGGCGTTGTCGCGCACCATGCTGTCCGAGAGCTTCTGGCGCAGTTCGGCGATGATTTCGGCGGCGGCCTTCGGGGCTTCGGCGGCGGTCTGCATCAGGCGCGAAATCTCGGCGATGGTGTCGCTCGCATTGTTGCGCGACTGTTCCGACATTTCGAGCGCGGTGCGGCTGAGCGTCTCGCAGATCGTTTGCTGCTGATTGGCCGTTTGTGTACCCATCTGCTGCCACTGTTCGCGCAGTGTCGCGAGCGTGCCTTCGAGGGTTTCGGTCCATGCCGACAGGCGTTGCGTCTCGCGCTCGGCAGTGGCGTCGTGATGCGCGGCGTTGGCGGCGTTCAGGGCATCGAGCAGCGACGCGCTGTGTTCGGTGAAGGCCGTCGTCGTCGCGGCAACGAGTTGCTGATTGCCACCTGCCAGTTGTTCGCTCACGCGAGCGTGTTCGGCGATGGCGTCGCGCCAAGCTTGTGCGACGTTAGTCGACGCGGCGTCCATCTGCGTCGAAACACCTTGCAGCAGTTGCGTCGAGCGCGTGTCGAAGGTGTCGGCGAAGCGCGTGAGTGCGGCAGCGAGGTCTTGCGTGAGCGAGTCGTTGGCCTGTTGCTGCGCAGCGATGGCCTGCTTCCACTCGCCGGAAACCACCGCCGCCGTATCGGCAACGCTTTGCATCGCGCCTTCCGTGCGGGTACTCACACCCTCGACCAGATGTGTCGAGCGTTGTTCGAACGTTTCCGTGAAACGGCCCAATGCGGCGCCAAGATCGGCCGCCAGCGACGCGTTGGCGGCCTTTTGCAGCGTCAGCGATTCATTCCACACTTGTGCCACGCGCTCGTGCGCGCCGGACACATTACCGCTGGTCGTATCGAGCTTTGCGGCCACGTCGCTGATCAGCGCATTCGACCGTGCATCGAACGTTTGTGCGAAGCGCTCCAACGCGGCACCGAGTGCCTGCGTCATCGTGTCGTGCGACAAGCGTTGTTGCGTCAGCGCCTGATCCCACACTTGCGCCACGCGCTCGTGCGCACCGGACACATTGCCGCTGGTCGTATCGAGCTTCACTGCCACGTCGCTGATCAGCGCATTCGAACGCGCGTCGAACGTTTGTGCGAAGCGTTCAAGCGCGGCGCCAAGTTCCTGCGTCATCGTGTCGTGCGACAGGCGTTGTTGCGTCAGTGCCTGATCCCACACCTGCGCCACACGCTCGTGCGCGCCGGTCACGTTGCCGCTGGTCGCGTCGAGCTTGGCCGCCACGTCGCCGAGCAACGCCGTCGAACGCGCTTCGAAGGTTTGTGCGAATCGCTCCAGCGCCACGCCGAGGTCTTGCGTCAGCGCGTTGTGCGCGCTTTGCTGCTGCGCGAGTGCTTGCTCCCAAGCCTGCGCGACGGTCGTCTGCGCGGTGGCGATGCTGCCGGTGGCGTTATCGAGTCGCGAGGTCACATCGGCCAGCAAGCCGGCAGAGCGGGTTTCGAACGTTTGTGCGAACTGTGTGAGCGTGGCGCCGAGTTCCTTCGCGAGCGCATCGCTGGTGCGCTGCTGCGCGGCGAGCGAGGCTTCCCACGTTTGCGCCACACCGGCGTGTGCCGTGCTGACCTGACCGGTTGCGCTTTCGAGTCGGGTGGCAACGTCGTCGACGAGGCGTGCCGAGCGTGTCTCAAACGTCTGCGCGAATTCGCCTAGCGCACCGCGCAGATCGACCGCGAGCGACTCGTTAGTGCGCAACTGGGCGTCGAGCGAGTCTTTCCAGACATTCGCCACGCGCGAGGTCGTCGCTTCGAAGCGGTCGGACAAGCCGTCCATACGGTCTTGCATGGCGGACGACACCGTCTGGTGCCACGACGCGGTTTCGCGCGCCAGACTGGCCATGGTCGCCTCGACTTCGGGGCGAATCGCGGCACCGGCGGCGCTGGCCGTGGTCGTCACGCTGTCTTTCAGATACTGCTGCATCGCGTTTGTCAGCTGCGCGTACGAGGCATCCGTGCGGGCGTGCAAGGCATCTTGATTTGCCACGAGCCGTTCGCCGAGGCCCTGACTCTGGCGCTCCATGGCGGCCATCATGTCTTGCAGACGGTCGACCAGCGCGGGCATTACTGCGGCTTGCTGCTGGAGCAGTTGCAGCGTGGTTTCGCGCTGATGTTGCTGCGAGAAGCCGCGCAGCGTGGTGACAATGCGTGCGTCGAGCGATTGCACGACTTGCGCGCGCTGCTTGCGGGCGAGCGCGGCGAGCAGGCCGAGCATGGCCGACGTGGCAACACCGGCGACCGAGGTGCCGAACGCGAAGCCGAGGCCCTTGACCGGCGAGGCAAGCGACGCGCGAATGGCTTGCAGATCGGTCGCGCCTTCGAGGGCGATGCCGGTGCCGCGCAGCGTTGCCGCCATGCCGAGGAACGTGCCGAGCATGCCGAGCAGCACCAGCAGGCCCACGAGATAGGGCGTGAGTGCCGGGCCGGGCAGGCCGACGCGCTCGCCTTCCACGCGCAGGCGCACGGCGGTGCGCAGGCCGGCGGGCAGCGTGTCGAGCCACGACGGCAGCGACGCCGGCGCCGTATTCAGTTCGCCAACTGCCTTCGCGAGCGCGTTGGACGACTGATGAAAGCGTTTGAGCTCAAGGGCGCCGAAGAGATAGACGGCGGCGATGACCAGTGTGACGGCCAGCGCGAGGGTGTTGGTGCCGGCATAGCCGATGGCGATCCAGCCGACAACGGCCAGTCCGGCGACAAAGGCGACGAGATCAACGAGGTAACGATTCATGTTGTCCGGGTTCACTAACGTTTTCGCCGGGTTCAATCGCGAGCTGGGCGGCGAGCAGCCCTTCAAGCGGTTGAAGGCGGATATCGAGTTCTGCGAGCAGGATGCTCTGCATGTCCCGGTGGAAAGTGTCGAGCCACGTGCCTGCCGGGGCGAGCGGCGGGGCACCGGGCACGCGCGGTGCGGCCAGCGCGGCCTGCTCGGTATCGCGCAACTTCACGAAATGGCCTTCGAGCAGGTTCGGCACACTGGCGAGCAAGGTGCGCTCGCGGGCGCCCAGCACGCGCTCCATGACGGCATCGACACTGGCCAGCCGGGCGGCGTCTGGCGACATCAACGCCAGTTGTGCGCGCATGCGGGTGCGCAGGGCGCCGATGGCCGTGTCCATGGTCTGTTGCGACGTGGCATAGCGCTGCCGGTACGCGGGAAACTCGGCAAACGAGGCGGCCCGTTGACGCTCGGCGGCGCTCATTGCCCGAATTTGCCCGCCGGGGGCGGCGGCCAGACCGCAATCGCGGGCGATGGCGGCGGCGAGGTCCGTGCGTACACGTGCCAATTCCCGGCTGCCGTTGGCCGAAGCCGGGGCGGCCGTGCGCCCGCCGGGCGTTTCGGCCGGCGAGGAGGCTTTGAGAGCCGACGACAGGGCGATGGCGTCGGTCCAGCCCAGCCACTCACTCATGCGGTCCGAGAGCGACGGCGCGGCCTCAGGCGGCGTGAACGTGCTCAGACGGGCCAGCGAGCGTATGAGTGTCGGGGCGCTGATTACAGGACGCCGGGGCACTTGCACCATTCCACTGGGGGGTCAAAAACCCTGCAGTTTACACTGCGCGGCCCCCGGCACCCCCGGGTTGAGGTTTGCCGCCCGCGGCGCGGCACGCGTTTCGTGTCAATTCGATGGCACGAGAAACGCGATGACCGCTGTCGAGAACCGCGCCGGAAATTCCACGTTCGACAAATGCACCGCAGGGAACACTTGCAGGCGTGCGCCGGGAATCGTGTTCGCGACAGCTTCTCCGAGCGCGGCGGAAGTCACCGTGTCGTATTCACCGGAGATCACGAGTGTCGGGCGCGTGATGGCGGCGATATCGCGCCGGAGGTCGGTGTGCTGCACGGCCGCCCACGAGCCGGCCAGCCCGTGGCGGTTAGTCGCGAGCAATGTTTCGCGAAACGGCACCACGGCCGGATCGTCGCCATCGAGCATGGCCGCCGGGAACCAGTTGCGAAGAAACGTTTGTGTGGTTTCTCGCATGTCTCTCGCCTGAAGCACGGCAGCAATCGGCGCGTCCCAGACGTCGGCCGGGCCGAGATAGGCGGCCGTGTTGCTCAGAATCAATCGATCGATGCGCGCGGCGGCATGAATGCCGAGCCATTGCCCGACGATGCCCCCGAGCGACAGCCCGAGAAAGTGCGCCCGGGCGATATCCAGATGATCCAGCAACTCCACGACATCTTCGCCAAGACGCGCCAGCGAATAGGGGCCGGGCGGCACGCTCGACGCGCCATGGCCGCGCGCGTCATAGCGCAGCACACGGAAGTGTTGCGAGAAGTCGGCGATCTGCGCGTCCCACATATGCAGGTCGGTGCCGATCGAATTCGAGAGCACCAGCACGGGCGCTTGATCGGGGCCATCGAGCCGATAAGCGATACGGGCGCCGTCAGTGGTGTCGAAGAAGAAAAGGTTGTCCATCGTAGCCTCCGGGGGAGATCAGGAAAAAGACGTTGAGGTCAGTTCGTGACGTCCATTCTGGGCGAGGCCGTAAATGATTTAAATTACAAAGATCGGACGATCTTTGTCAAAAGAGATGACATGATGGAATTCACCCTGCACGACCTGCAATGCTTCGATGCCGTGATCCGCGAGGGCAGTTTTCAGGCGGCAGCGGCGGTATTGCACCGCACGCACCCGGCCGTGTTCGCGGCAGTGGCGAGGCTGGAGCGGCAGACGGGCCTCGCGTTGCTCGACCGCAGCGGCTATCGCGTGAAGCTAAGCGACGCGGGTGAATCGTTCTACCGGCGTGCGCAGCCGCTGCTGCGTGAGGCAACCGGCTTGCGACAGCATGCCGTGCAGTTGGCGATGGGCGAAGAGAGTGAGTTGAACGTGGTCGTCGGCGACCTGTGCCCGCGCGGTTTGCTGCTGGGGTTGCTGGCGCGCTTCTTCGCGGAGTGTCCTCATACGCGACTGCAACTGCACTTCGAGACGGTCGGCGGACCGATGGAGCGGCTGATGGCAGGCGACGCCGATCTCATCCTGCACCGCGTCGACAAGCGCGATGCCGGCATTGCGTGGATCGATCTGTGCAAGGTGCGGCTTGTGCCGGTGGTGGCGCCGCAAATGCTTACCGCACCACTACCGCGCGTCGTGCGTCCGGCGGACATGCGCGGCTACACCCAATGTGTCATGCGCGATTCGGCCCGGCAGCCGGGCGGCGAAAGCTTCTTTGTGATCGACGGGGCGCATCAGTGCACGGTGGCCGATCAGGCGATGAAGAAGGATGTGATCGTGCACGGCTTGGGCTGGGGGCACTTGCCTGCGCATCTGATCGAGGAAGAATTACGAAGCGGCGCGCTCAAATCCATCGCTGGCCGTCATCTGCCCGTGCACACAGAGGAAATCGTTGCGGTGCGGCGTGCCGACGGCCCGCATGGGCCGGTGGCGAACCGTCTCTGGGCGTATCTCCGCCGTGAGGTGGAGGCGGCGGGCGAGGTTAGTCCAGAGACGGCGTAAAGCGCGACAGCGAGCGTGTTCAGCAGGTAGCGTCGGCGGTTTGTGCGAGGCCACTGCGCAGATACGGCAGCAGGCTGGCGAGACCGATGGCGGCCATGGCGGCGCCGATCCAGAGCGGCGCGCGCATGCCGTAGCCTGCGTCGATTGCGGAGCCGCCTGCCCAAGTGCCGAACGCGAGACCGGCTGTGATCACCGACGTGTGCATCGTATTGACGAGCGGCCCCGGCGCGGCGGCGCGCATCACGCGGGCGACCATGGCGGGGTTGAGCGACACACCGGTCAGACCGATGGCGGCAAACGCGGCAATCCCCACGGGCGTGATGTCTGCCCACAGTGCGAAGCTGACCAAGGCGAGTGCCAGCACGCTCAGGCCGACGATCAGCACCGTGAGCGTATGGCGGTCGGCGAATCGGCCCGTCACGGCATTGCCGATGATGTTGGCGATGCCGTACATCGCGAGCAGATTCGGAATCGTGGCGGCGGAAACCCCGGCCACGTTCAGGAAGATCGGTGAGAAGTAGCTGAACGCGGCGAAGGTCGCGCCGATGATCAGGCCGCTCGTGATGAAGGCGGCCCACAGCGGACGATTGAGCAGCGAACGGAATTCAGCAGCGAGGCTGACCGTTTCGCGCTTCTCGGTGGCCGGCGCCCACAGCGCGACCGCCACGGTGCAAAGGGCGGCGAGTACCGCGACCAGCCAGAAGCTGGCACGCCAGCCGAAGTGCTGCTCGATGAACGCCGTGAGCGGCACACCCACGACGGGCGAGAACATCAGACCACCCAGCACGAACGACGCCGCACGACCGCGCACCGACGGCGCGACGAGGTCGGCGCACAGCGTGAGCGCGACGCCGAACGTAGCGGAACTGGCCACGCCCATGATGATGCGGGCGAGCGCCATGACTTCGTAGCGCGTGGCGACAGCGGCGAGCACACCACCTGCCACGTTGATGACGAGCAGCCAGACGAGTGCCTGTTTATGCGGCGTGCGCAAGGCGAGCAGGAGGGCGGTGAGCACCGGGCCGCCGATGGTCATGCCCAGTGCGTAGAGCGAGATCAGGTTGCCGATATCGCCAATGCCGACGTTCATCGCATGGGCGAGCGCGGGCATCATGCCGGCGACCATGAATTCCGCCGTGGTCATGGCAAAGACGGTGAGTCCTAATAAGTACACGACCGGTGGCATCGAGGTTTTTTGCGTCATATCTGTAACGATCATTCAATATTTGGGGGAAGAAAAAGCCCAGAGGGCTTTACGCGCGAATGTCGGGTGAGGCTTGTGTGTTGGGTGCGTTGTGTGAGTCGGTAGCGTCAGAGCTGGGCGATCGTGCCTTCCATGATGTCTTCGAGAAATGCGCGATCGCTGACGGTGCGCCCGAGGGCGCGCAATCCGAAATAGCTGCTGACGTACATACGGGCGACGAGGAGTGCGGGCCGATCGGTGGAGAGTTCACCGCTGTGTTGTCCGATGGCGATCAGGTGCACGAGCACCTGTTCGATACGGGTGAGATAGGCCTGACTGATCTGGCGCACTCTGGGGTCTTTGCCACCGCGTTCGAGGGCAGCGAAAAGACCCATGCAGGCACGTCCCGTCTGGGGATCGAGGTCTTGGTCGATCCCCCATTGCATGAGGGCGCGCAGCCGGTCCTTGACCGCGCCGGGCGCGTTGAGAATGTCGACTTGCGTCTGAAGCCCGAGCGTCTGATAGCGCTCGAGGGCTTCGTGATAGAGGTTCAGCTTGTTGCCGAAGGCGTTGTAAAGACTGCCACGCCCGAGCCCCGTGCATTCGACGAGCGTCTGCGCCGACGTGCCTTCATAGCCGTTCGTCCAGAACGCATCCATGGCGGCCTCGATGACGGCCGCGTCGTCGAATTCTCTGGGTCTGCCGCTCATGTTGATGTGCCTCGATGTCAGGGGGACGAAAACGGGGTAGCGCATTGGACGACGTCAATGCGCCAGTCCGATAGACGAAACTATAGGCGATTATTTAACGACTGTTCCAATAACCTGATATCGGTTGTGGAATTGGTTCGAGGGCTGTGGGAGATGCGGCGCGCAGAAACAAAAAAGCCGTCACGAGGACGGCTTCTTCGAAGAATCTCTGGAGCGGGCGATGGGAATCGAACCCACGGCTCTAGCTTGGGAAGCTAGGGTATTACCATTATACGACGCCCGCGAAGACCGACATTCTAAGCGCGGTTTGGGGTTTTTGGCAATCTAGTCACCATCAGATCCCTACCTAACCGCCCCAAAACCACGCGACCCGCTACCCGCCGTAGTTTGCCTGTAATGGCATTGCCCGTTGAGCCGGCTGCCGTCGAAACGCAGTTTTTCCGGATAACCGTCATTCGCCGATTTACACGCGATGAATTCGACTGGGTTCGTATTGTCGGGCGCGTTGACCTCGATGAACGATGACGCGCCGACAACGACATTGGCCGAAGCACTCGTGCGGTAATTCGTGCAGGCATTCGATGTGACATCGAAGCCGGTGCGTGCCGCGTTGCTGATGCTGGTGTAGCAATAGATCATCGACACTTCAAACCCGCAGCTATTGTTGATCCGCATCGAATACTTGTGACTGCGCGTCAGGCTCAGGCAGTTGTTGACCATCGGCTGCGTCTCGGTACCGTTCATCCCGCTGGTCGCATTGCCACTGGCAGCCGTGTTCGGCGCGCTGTACGCCCGCGCCGCGTTGCCACCACCGCCAGCAGTACTGTTCATGACAGACGCCGCGGCCTGAAGCTGTGCGGAATTCTTCCCGCCTGCCGCCGCCAGACCCTGCGCGATGGCGCCCAGCACTGCCCCGAATCCCGCGCCGCTGCTCGTTTGATTCGACGCCTGAGCAGGCTCGTAGCGCAGCGCAATGCGCTTTCCATCGGTGTATCTTGCGATGGCTTCACCATTGGCGGCGGTCAGGTTTCCGTTCATGAAACTGCCATTGCTTTGATCGCCTTCAAAGCGATTGCCGTTGGCATACGTATAAACGCCGTATCCAGTGCGCTGGCCGTCGATAAAATCACCGGAATACGTGTCGCCGCTGCTCCATGTGTAGCTGCCTTTGCCGGTACGGAGGTCGTTCTCGAATGCCCCTTGATAACGATCGCCGCTCGCCCAGTAATACTCGCCGGTGCCCTGACGCTTGCCAGCACGCATGGTGCCGACGAAGCGTTGCGAATAGCTGCCGTCTTGAAACCAAGTCAAAGTCCCCGGGCCGTCGACATAGCCGCCTACACACGCGCCGTCCCAAGTCACGGTTTCCGTGCTCGACGCTGACGGCGTTCGGTTCCACGTCTGGCAGCCTTCCGTGGTCATTGTCCAAGTCGATGGAAGGGCTGGCGCGCGCGGCGCCGATGCGCACGCGGCGAGCGTGGTCAGGCTGCCCAGCAATATGAGTTTCGTGAAATCCAGTGCGTTTCTCATGGTCCTTCCCCACTTTCTAAGTGCTATTGATCCGACGCTCGTATAGATCCGAATCCAGCGGATCGTGAGGACGGAAGCGGCCAGCATGGACACCTCCATGCAGGGTTCCGCAAGCGAAGATTACTCAGTGGGAGGCACAAGCTCCATCATCCATGTTGATGATGGCCGAGCGCAGGGGGATTACCGGCGTGTGGCGCCGGTACGTGGCAAACAGTCGTGCGAGAGCTATGCCGCTTCCGGCTTTACCGCACGCGAGCGGCGCAATTCGACCACCTGCACCTCGCCAGCGGCACCGGCAACGGCACGCGCGCGCAACTGCCCGCAACCGCCGTCGACGTCTTGACCGGCGCTGTCTCTCACTTTGGTCAGCACGCCGCGGCTGTGCAGATAGCGGACGATCTCGCGAATGCGCTCGCGATCGGGGCGCTGGTAGTCGTCACCTTCGAGACTATTGAACGGGATGACGTTGAGCACGCCATATTTCCCTTTGAGCAGGCGCACGACGGCGTCGAGTTCATCGTCGCCATCGTTAATGCCTTTGAGCAGCGTCCACTGGTATTGGATCGGATACCCCGTGTCGCGGGCGTACTTTTCACCGAGTTCGACCAGCGCGTCCGGTGCGATTTTCGGCGCGCGCGGCAGCAGATGCGCGCGCAGTTCCGCCTTGGTGGTGTGCAGCGATAACGCTAACGCAGGCTTGATGCGCTGGCGCGGCAGCGCCTCGAACACGCGCGGGTCGCCCACGGTGGAGAACACGAGATTCTTATGGCCGATATTGCCTTCGGTGCCCAGCAGGTCGATGGCTTCGAGCACGTTCTCAAGGTTGTGCGCCGGTTCGCCCATGCCCATGAAGACGACTTTCTTCACGGCACGCAGGCGTCGCGCCAGCACGACCTGAGCCAAGATTTCCATACTCGAAATCTGGCGGATCAGACCGCTCTTGCCGGTCATGCAAAACCGGCAGCCCACAGCGCAACCGACCTGTGTGGAGACACAGAGCCCGTCACGCGGCAGCAACACGCTTTCCACCATCTGCCCGTCGGCGAGTTCCACAAGCAGGCGCGAACCATCGTTGCCGGCATGCTCGGAACGCACGCGCGCAAGCGCGTCCAGTTCTGCGGTGATCTCGGGAAGGGCGTTACGCAGCGCCAGCGGAAGGAAGTGCTCCGAGCTTCGACGCCGCGTGCCGGTATCGAGCGCCTGACCGTTCAGCCAGACGCGCGCCACCCGGCCGCGATGGACGGGCTGAGCGCCGAGTGCGGCGAGGCGTTGGTCGAAGTCGGAGAAGCGCATAGGGTGCGGATTCTACGCCACTTGCGCTCGGGCACTCAAGGCGACGGCATGACATCATGGGAAGAGCAATATCACGCCGCGCCTTGGGTCAGGTCAACCCATCACCACCGATACCGATACCCCACTTGCCCGTACACATTCCGACGGTAATCGCCGCCCATGTTGCGGGCGTACTTCACGCTCGCATAAAGCGACGACGCGCGCCCGAGGGTTGCATCCAGACCGGCACCGATTTCATACCACGTCTTAGCGAGACTGCTGTCGAAGCTCGCGCCCCCCACGTTGGTCGCACCCGGCGACAGGAAGTCGTGCACGACGTCGGCGCTCAGGTACGGAGACGCCGACCCAACCCCTGCGACGTTCGCCAGATCCGGCGTAGCGAACTTGACACCCAGACGTCCACGCAGCGCATTCGTCGTGTTGCCCGACACCGTCGACAAGCTGTCGCTGAAGCCGTTCAGATGCAGGTATTGATACGCCAACTGCGCCTGCGGCTCGACGGTGAAGCCCGAGCCGAGAATGGCGAAGCGGTGGCCGATCTCGCCAGAAAGCGCAGCCCCGAAGCCATTTTGCGTGGCCCCAATACCCGTCACATCGCTGTACTTATTGCGATAGTGCGTGATCTGCGTCGTCACGTCGGCATAAGCGCCCTGCGGCAGAATTCTCGTCCAGTAGGCACCCACCGACTGCGCCTGCATCGTGACCGAACCGGTCGCCGCCGAGAGCGTCGGGTCGAGCGTGCGTGCGCTGTCGGAGAACGACGCCGAGGCCGTTCCGAACGTGGCCGTCACCCCCGCCAGCGTGCTGCCGCCCCAGCCCGAAGCGTCGGTGTTCAAACGCCACTCGCGCCCGAACTGAGCCGCGAACATGCGCTCATCCGCATCGAAGCGCCCAGACATATTGGCGTCCATCGACTTGCCGTACACGCGGCCCCACACGCCATTGGACGTATCGTCACCCGCCGTGCCGGTGGTGCGCGCGTTGCCCATGCGCTCCTGCAAGCGGCCCAGCATGGTGAAACCGAAATCGGTGTTCAACTGCGGCGTCATGGCGTAAGCAACCGTTGCCGCGCGGTAAGCGGTCTGGCCCGAGGCGTACGACGTCGACAAGAACCAGCTCGGGTCGCCGCCCGCCGGACCGATCTTGCGAAGCAGGTACTGATACGCACCTGCCTGAATCGGCGAATCAAGCTTGAATGCGCCGTCGGAGGCCGTCCCGTTGACCTGCACGAGCTGGATGCCGCTGCCCGAGGTCGGCGTGCCGGTGCCCGAGACCTTCAGCTTGAGCAGCGTGGTGCCGCTCGCATTGCCGTTGATGACGAGCTTGTCCGACGCCGCCGTGCCGTCGGCGGCGATGGTGGCCCCCATCAGAGCCGTCGCGTTGTTGCCGACGTAGTCGCCTGCGATCGTGAACGTGCCGAGATTGCCCGCCGTGGCCCCCGGCGATGCGCTGCCGACCGCGAGAATACCGGCGTTCGTCACGCTGCCCAGCGTGCCGCCGTAACCAGCCAGCGTCGCACCGGCAGCTACCGTCGTCAGGCCGCTCCCCAGTGTCGCGTTGCGGTGCGAGGCGTCACCAACGATGACGGTGGCACCGCTGGCAATCGCCGTCGCGCCGGCGTACGTGCTCGCCCCGTTGAGAGCGATCGTGCCCGCGCCGAGCGCCACTGCCGAGAAGTTCGAGATCGCGCCGTTGTAGCTGAACGCGTTGCCGCTGCCCGGCGTGATGGTCAATGTGCTGGTGCCCGTGCCGCCAGACACGTCGCCGTTCACCACTGCCGCGCCGCCCAGAATCTGGAGGCTGCTGTTGCCGCTCCCCAGATCCACGGCCTTGCCGCTTTGGTCGGCCGTGATCGTGCCGTAGTTGATCACCGTGGCGTCGTTGGCACCGGTATTGACCGCAGCCGCCGTCGCCCCGCCGCCTTCAAGGACACCGCCCGCCTGATTGATGATCGTCACCGTCATGGCGTTGCGGCTGCCGGTCACGGCAATCGCCGAGTCGCTTTGCCCGCGAATGAGGCCGCTGTTGACGATGGTCGAATTGACGTAGATGCCTTGCGGCGCGATGGCCAGCCCCGTGGCCGGGTCCTTGTCCACGCCGGCGAGCGTAATGCCGCGACCGATGCCGCCGGGCGTGTTCTCGCCGACGATGGTGCCGCTGTTGACGATCGTGCCGCCACCGACCGTGACGCCCTCGCTTACGTCGTTGAACGCGCGTGCGCCGCGAATCGTGCCCGAATTGGTGATGTTGACGATACCGTCGACGTCCACGCCATCGCCGTCGCCCGTCACGCCATTGCCGATGATCGTGCCGCTGTTGTTGATCGTGACGACCTCCTTGGCGTTGAACCCGTCGATGTTGATGCCCGAGCCGTTCATGCCCTGAATCGTGCCACCGGCGTTGTTCGTGACGGAGAGCTTGAAGGTCCCGTCCGTGGTCGTGTCGACGCCGCCGGTGATGCCGTGGCGCGCGCCCTGAATCAAACCGGTGCCCGCGTTGACGACCGTGATGCCGCTGTTGGACTGGGCATCGATACCGTCGCTGCTGCTCGTGCTGCCGGGGTTGTTGGTCGAGCGGATGATGCCCGCGTTGTTGACCACGCCGTTGACGCCGGGCCGCACGGCATCGGCTTCGTTCGCCTGAATGACGCCGCCGGCGAAGTTGTTGAGGACGTTGGTGCCGGTGGTGATCGCGTTGAAGTCGATCGCCTGACTGCCGCCGGCGGAGTTGTTGGTCGAGGTCAGCGTGCCGTAGTTGTTGAACACGATGTTGCTGTTCGACTTGTTCATCTGGATCACGTCGGCGTCGAACGTGGTGATGCTGGCCCCGACCCCGTTAGTGACCGTCAGGGTCAGGCCCCCGGTGTTATCGCGGATCGCCCGGCCGGTGCCCGTCATGTTGATCGAGCCGTTGTTGACGATGGTGGCGTTGCCGGTCGCGGTAATGCCGACGGTGCTGCCGCCCACCGACAGGGTGCCGCCGCTGGCGATGGTGCCGGATTGCCCGCTGGAGAGCGTCTGGGCCGTGTTGGACGTCTGCCCGTTGTTGATGACGAAGTTGGCGGCGAAGGCGTGCTGCTCGGCGAAAAGCGCGATGACGCCTGCCAGAATGGCAATTGGTTTCATAAACCCCGATGTCCTCTTTGGAACTTGTTCGAAGTCGCAAAGTATTCGTCGGTGTCATGACGAATTGATGAAATGCAATGAAAGGATGGGCCAAAGTGCAATAATCCCGGCTGCGGATATCGTCGTGAGTGCAAATCTCAGGAATCTCAAGAACCTCAGGATCAGATCGGCACGCGGCATTTGCTTGGGAATCCGGCATGTCAGATATGAAGCTAACCACCGTCCAAACCCTGACGCTTGCCAGTCCGGGCATCGCCGTACTCTTTGCCTTGAGCTTTCTGGCGATGTCGCGCTTTCACCAGGCGGCGCGCTATCTCAAATTGCTCGCCGCGTCGTTTCTACTGTTTGCCCTCGCGGCGTCGGGACAGATTCTCGGCATCCCGGCCGACGCCGGCGGGAACGCAGTTATCTCGGGGGCGCTGTATGTCGGTTGCGTGATCCTGCTCGCGGAGGGCGTGCTGCGGCGCACGAACCTCACGCTGGGCAGGGTGATTCCGCCCGTCGCGCTGATCGGCATCGTGGGCGGGCTGGCATACCTCTACTACGGCGACCGGAACCTAGTCGCGCGGGTCTACTTGCTTAACTTCGGGTGTGCCGCCGTGTTGCTGGCCGCCGCAATGCGGATGACTTCGCTACTGCGCAGCAAGCCGACGGATCGCGTGGTGTTCTGGGCGTTCCTCGCTTTTGCACTGAGTTTCTTCCCGCGGACTTGGCTGACGCTAGGGCAAGTGCGCCGTAGCATGAGCACGCATGCCTTCGGGACCTCCAGCTTCTGGATCGCCCTGCAGATGTGGCTGGTGCTGTCGGGCGTCGCGCTCGCCGTCATCCTGATCTTTGCCGCAACGGCCGACAAGATCGACGATTTGCGACGCGAGCGCAACGAAGACCATCTCACCGGACTGCTCAACCGCAGAGGCTTCGACGAGTCCTCGAAGCTCCGCGGGCGCCGTGTGTCCGATACCCCGTCAAGCCTGATCGCGTGCGACGTCGATCACTTCAAGCGAATCAACGACACCTTCGGACACACCGCGGGCGACGCGGTACTGCGACATGTCGCCCGATTGTTGCGCAGCGTCTTGCGTTCGGGCGATGAGGCGGGAAGAGTGGGCGGGGAAGAGTTTCTGGTGCTATTGCCCGGCACCGGCAGTGTGGACGCATGTGAAATCGCGCAGCGCATGCGCGAGACGATCGCGACGGCGCACTTTCCCGGGTTGCCCGCCGACTATCGGGTCACGGCAAGCTTTGGCGTGGCGACGAGGCAACCCGGCGAGTCCATGGAAGCGTTGATGATGCGTGTCGACCGCTTGCTGTACGACGCGAAAGACGCGGGGCGCAACCGCGTCGCGATTGACGGCCCCCGGCAAGCGGCCTAACCGGCGCTCGCCCGCAACGCCGTCTTCAACACTTTGCCGTAGTGATTCTTGGGCAGCGCATCCACCGACACATAACGTTTCGGGCGTTTGAATCGGGCGATGTGTGCCAGACAATGGGCATCCAGCGCGGCGGTATCGAGCGGGGTGCCGGCGCGGCTCACCACGTACGCCACGATCACTTCGCCCCATTCCGGATCGGGCTCGCCAATGACGGCTACCTCGGCCACGTTATCCGCCCGCAACAGCACTTCCTCGACTTCACGCGGATAGATGTTCGTACCGCCGGAAATGATGACGTCTTTCGAGCGGTCTTTCAGCGTGAGAAAGCCGTCGTCGTCGAGCACGCCGATGTCGCCCGTCCACAGCCAGCCGTTACGAAGCGTCTTTGCGGTCGCTTCTGGATTTTTCCAATACCCCTGCATCACAACATCGCCGCGCACCACGACCTCACCGGGCGTGCCCGGGGCCACGGGCACTCCGTCGTCATCCACCACTTCGACTTCCACCATCGCGTGTGCGTGGCCGACCGACGCCAGCCGCTGTGCCCACGCGGGGTGCTCACTCGCGGCAATGCAATCGCGCGGCAACACCGTGATCGTCATCGGCGACTCGCCCTGACCGTAGATCTGGACGAAGCGTGAACCCATCACGGCAAGCGCTTGTTCGATATCGGCCGTGTACATCGGCCCGCCGCCGTACACGATCGTTTTGAAGCCATCGGACGGCGCGCCGGAGGCCTGTGCGTGCCGTACCAATCGATTGACCATCGTCGGCGCCGCGAAGCAGGAGATACCGCCGAGTGACGCCGCCAGCGCGAACATTTCCTCGGCATCGAAACCACCCGAAGCGGGGAAAACGTGTCCCGCGGCTTGCATCATGAAGACGACGCTGTACAGCCCGGCGCCATGCGACATCGGGGCCGCGTAGAGCGTGCGGTCGTCGCGCCCGATCGCATCCACATCGACGAGGTAACACGCAGCAAGCGACCACAGATTGCGATGCGACAGCATCACGCCCTTGGGGCGCCCGGTGGTTCCGGAGGTGTAGAAGATCCATGCCAGATCCCCATTCTCGCGGGAGACAACTGCACCGGTTTGGAATGCCGGTGCGCCAGCGCCTTTCACCCAATCGTCGATGCGCGCATCCTCCGGTGCGATGCGAATCGCCGGGACTTCCAGAAACTCGGCAATGGCGTCGAGATCCTCCGCTTCCGCCAGAATCACCTCCGCCTGCGCATCGTTGACGATGAACGCAGCTTCGCGCGGATGCAGCTTCGCGTTGATCGGCACGGCGACCAGACCCGCCCACCAGATCGCATAGAGCCATTCGAGATACTCCGGTCGATTGCGCATCCAGAGCGCGACGCGAGCGCCTTCCGCCAGACCGAGCGAGCGCAGGCCGCCGGCAATGCCGGCACAACGCCGGGACAGCGTGGCGTAGTCGAACTGCGGCGAATCACCGAGATAGGTGGCAATGTGCGAGGGGTGCCGCGCAGCAGCGCGGGCAAGCGTATTGGCAATGTTCATGACAGGAAGCGATCGCGCATCACCCGATGAACGGGCGATGCGGGAACAGAAGAAGGTAAGGAAGAAGGTGAGGAATCGATAAAGCCGCGCGCGACTCGTGTCGCGCGTCGTCAAATCAATGCGCAGGCGTACGTGCGGCACCCGGCGCAACGTGACGGCTCGGGTCACTTGCGCGTCGCGTCGCCACCGTCAGGAACGCGAAGAGCAGCAGCCCGTAGAGCAGCACCATCACGCCGAGCGTGCTCATGCTCGCGCCGTATCCACCGAAGGTGTCCTTCGCCCAGCCCGTCAGATACGGGCCAACGAAACCGCCAAGGTTGCCGACCGAATTCACGAGGCCGATACCGGCTGCCGCCGCAGCCCCCGTCAGGAACATGGGCACCAGCGGCCAGAACAGGATGTTCGACGCCAGAATCCCCGACGCGGCGATGCAGAGCCCGACGATCCCCACGACCGGCGATGTTGCATTCCCCGCGATCACCAGCCCGACGGCACCGATCGCTGCCGGCACGAGAATGTGCCAGCGCCGTTCACCGGTCTTGTCGGAATGCCGCGCGTTGATGACCATCGCGACGCCGGCGCACACATAAGGCACGGCGCTGAGCAGCCCGGCACGGGTGTTGTCCAGACCGCCGATGCCCTTGATGATCTGCGGCATCCACAAGGTGATGCCGAACAGCGCGGTGATGTTGCAGAAGATAGCGAAGGCCAGCAGCAGCACCTTGCCCGAAAGTAGTGTCTGCATCACGCTGTATTGGCGCGCACTTTCTTTCGCAGCGCGTTCCTGTGCGAGCGTGCGCACGAGCCAGTCGCGTTGGGCGGCGCTGAGCCACGTCACCTTGTCCGGTGAATTGCCGAGTACGAAATAGGCGATGACACCCACCACCACCGCGAGCGCGCCTTCGAGCAGGAACATCCATTGCCAGCCGCGCAGACCGGCGAAGTCGTGGAACGAGCTCAAGATGGCGGTGGACAACGGCGCCCCGATCAGCACCGCGAGCGGCAGACCCAGAATGAAGATTGCCGTCGCGCGCGCCATGGCCCGTCCCGGGAACCAGAGGCTGAGGTAGAGCACGATGCCCGGGAAGAACCCCGCTTCGGCCACGCCAAGCAGAAAGCGCATCACGTAGAACGACGTTTCCCCCGACACGAACGCGAAGCCCGCCGAGACGATCCCCCACGTGACCATGATGCGGGCAATCCAGATACGTGCGCCGACCCGGTGAAGGATCAGGTTGCTGGGCACCTCGAAGACGAAATAGCCAATCGAGAAGATGCCCGCACCGAAGCCGTAGACGGTTGCGGTGAAGCCGAGATCGCCGTTCAGATGCAACGCGGCGAAGCCGACGTTCACACGGTCGAGAAACGCCACGATGTAGCAGAGAATCAGAAACGGCAGAATGCGGCGCAGTAGCTGACTGATCGTCTCCTGCGCGAGACGCGAGTCGAGCGCGGCAGCGTTATCGCCGCTCGCGACCGGTGGACTCGCCTGAGATGCGGGGGTCGGGTTCAAGGGGTGTCTCCGTCATGGTGCTGTTATGAATGCTGGTCGCTGCCAGCTGGGTGATACGAACTTGCGGTATTGCACGACTTCTCTACGATTTACTGACTCATTACCGACGTGGCCCTCACGCCAGCCTCACAGCTTGTATTCATGCCCGTGGCGTTCCAGCTTGCGCAACAGCGGCGGCCATTCGCGATCGCCCGAGCCGCGCAGATCCGTCACCCATTGCTCGGCGGTCAAGGCGGCAATGTCATGCGGCGGAATTCGCAGTGCAGCGCCCGTCGCCTGCGCGAGCAGTTGCGCGCGCGCCGCCTTCTCCAGATAGAACATTTCCACAAACGCATGTCCGACCGAACGCCCGACAGTGAGCGTGCCGTGATTGCGCAGGATGAGCGCCGTGTGCTCGCCCAAGTCGACCAGCAACCGTTCGCGCTCGTCGGTGGTCAGCGCGATGCCTTCGTAGTCGTGATAGCCGAGACGTCCGACAAAGCGCATCGCGTGCTGAGTGATCGGCAACAGGCCGTCTTCCAGTGCGGAGAGCGCCATGCCGGCCTCGGTGTGCAGATGCATTACGCAGGCAGCATCCTCGCGTGCGGCGTGGATACACCCGTGAATGACGAAGCCGGCCGCATTGGGACGATAGAGCGAGTGACCGATGACGCGGCCTTCAAGGTCGATCTTCACGAGGTTCGACGCCGTGATCTCGTCGAACGACAAGCCCAGCGGATTCACCAGAAAGTGATGCTGCGGCCCGGGCACGCGTGCCGACAAATGGGTGTAGATCAGATCGTCCCAGCCATTGAGTGCACACAGTCGATACGCCGCTGCGAGATCCTCGCGCACGCGCTGCTCGGCCGGCGTCGTGCCGGTGTCGGCGAGCACTTCGCCGGCAGGCAGGTCAAATGAAGAAAAAACTGTGTCAGACTTCTGCATTCCGTTCTCCGAACCGACGTACCGCTAGCAAAGCGGCGACGATATTTATAAACTAAACGTTCAGTTTAGTATTTGTCTGGACCGAGCGAATGTCAAGTCAGTTGAATCCCGAATCTTCCACGTCAGGCCGGCGCGGTCGCAAACGTAGTGTCGAAGCGGAGCGCGCTGTGCTCGACGCGGCTTATCGGTTGTTGCTGGAGCAGGGGTTGGCCGCCACGACGATGGAGGCCATTGCGACGGCTGCCGGTGTGAGCAAGGCGACGATCTACAAGTGGTGGCCCAACCGCGCGTCGGTGATCATGACGGCGTTTCTGCGCGAAGCCGGGCAGGCGCTGCCGTATCCGGAGGAATTGAAGCTCGACAGCATCTTTGCCCGCCTGCTCAAGATGGCCGAAGAGTTTTGCGGACCGATGGGCACGATGATCAGCGCGCTGATCGCGGAAGGGCAGTCGGACCCGGAGATCGCGCAGGCATTTCGCGACGGCTATGTCTCGGCCCGCCGCCAGCAGGGCGTGGAGATTGTGCGTGACGCGGTGGCGCGCGGGCTCATCAAGCCGGGCGATCCCGATGTCGTGCTCGATATTCTCTATGCGCCGCTCTACTACCGCCTGCTCGTCGGCCACAAGCCGTTGACCCGCGCGTTCGTACGTGAGCACGTGAACCTCGTCATGCAGGGCCTGATCGGTCCGAATGGCACGGTGCCGGCCTTGGCTGTGAAGTCTGCACGGCGTGCAAAAAAAGCTTGACGCGTCGAACCGGGTTGTGAATAAACTAAACGAATAGTTTAGAAATTAAAACAACGACACAACCTGACGGAGACGCCCTGTATGAACACTTCTTCTGGCCGCGCGAAGCGCATCTCGTTGGACGCGTTGCGCGATAGCGGACACGCCGTCGTCGTGACGGGTGCGAGCGGCGGCATCGGTCTGGCCGTCGCCAACCGTCTTTACGACGATGGTTGGCACGTGGTGGCGACCGACCTCGATCTGGCGCGACTGCGCGACGTTTTCGGTGAGCGTGCCGATACACCGGGAATGGCGCTGGCCGCCATCGACGTGACCGATCATGCCGCCGTCGACGCGCTCGCCGCATCGCTGCGTGAACGCGGCGGCGTAGCAGGGCTCGTGAATGTGGCGGGCTTGTTGCAGGACGCCATGCCCCTGCTCGACATGGACGACGCCATGCAGCGCCGTGTCTGGGAAGTGAACTACTTCGGCGCGCAGCATTGCCTGCGCGCGTTTGCGCCGCTGATGACACAGGCCGGGGCGGGCGCCGTGGTCAACATCACGTCGATCAACGAACTGCGTCCGCTACCGCTGCACGCCTATTCGCCCACGAAGGTGGCGTTGGGGGCCTTGACGCAACTGGCCGCGGGAGAACTTGGCGCGTCGGGCATTCGGGTGAATTCGGTGGCGCCGGGCTTCACGCTCACACCGATCTTTGAAGACAAGCTTGCGACCGGCAAACGCAGCGCATCGGCCATCGAGGCGCATTCGGCGTTGGGACGTCTGGTCGGTACAGATGAAATCGCGGCGGCGGTGAGCTTCCTAATGTGCGACCAGTCGAGCGCCATCACCGGTGTCAGCTTGCCCGTCGACGCTGGCTGGCTGGTCAGTTCGCACTGGATGAACTTCCGCGAACTGGCGCGCGCCGGCGCAGCGTAAAACGGGGCTACAGGTAAGAGAAGTCTTGCGGCGGGTGCAACACCCGCCGCAGGGGCTTACATGAAGAGGCTTGCGGTGTCCGATATGAACTTTGCGACCGGAGCCAGCCGGCTAGCCCACGAACCCACTGCAACCATTCCGTCCAAGATAGCCATCCAGGGCATTTCACACCTCCAGTGTTGGGTTTCATCGGTCTCGCTGTGTCGGCGAGTTGATGCAACGATACCCGGCAGGGGAAATTGGCGAAACTGAGACAAATCACAGTCGACCGTTATTTGCTCGTTATTTGCCCGCTACTTTCCGGTCGTATTGGCAACGCCGGCCAGCAAGGTCGGCGCCACGAGCGTCACGTAATCCTGACCACGGTTCGCGACGATCTGTCGGAGATATCCCGTGAACTGCGACGACTTGTCGACGGTTTGCTTGCCGTTTGCCGAGTCGATTTCAAAGCCGAAGTACGTGGGTACGACGGTCTTGTCGTTCACGGCCCACTGAATGACTTCCGTCACGGATTTCACGCCGTCGTACTTCGCGTGCAGGCTGGCAATGTCGGTGGTCACCCGGTCCTGATAGCTTTGCATCGAGGCTTTCAGCGACTCCGCATTGCCGCCGGCCTTGGCCTTGTCCAGCTCTGCCTGATAACGCTCGACTTCCGAGACGGCGTAAGCGCGCGAGGCATCCAACACCTGCTTGGCTTTCAGCGCAGACGGGCCGTCCATGCCGGCCAGTTGCACCTGAGCCTTTTCATCGATTTGCTGAACGACCGCTTTCTTTTCTTCCAGCAGTTTTGCGTAGCGATCCGCGTCGCCCGCGGTGCCCTCGATAGCTTTGCTCAGGTTGTCGTTGCTCGCTTTGAGGTAGCCGTTGAGGTCGTCGATCTGGGCGTCACGGACCTTGTTCAGCGCAGCGACGGCGTCGTTGAGCTCGCAGCGATACTCCACGGCCGACCGATTGCTCGCGTCCTTGAACGTTTTCCAACTAGTGCTCTTGCAGACCGCACGATCCGACAACGCGGAGCCGTAGGTGTGGGTCTGATCGCCCGGGTAGCTGGCCGCTTTCACCGTGCCGATTTCCGAGTCTTCGCAGCCCGTCAGCAGGGCGCAGAGGAGTGCAGTGGCAACGCAATATCGAATGCTCAAATTCATTTTTCCGCTATCTCACAAATCTCACATGAACGACAGGCCATCCCCGGCGAGTCCACCGCAGAGATAACGGCATCCGTTCAAAGATATTTAATCTATTAAGCGTCCTGACCGAAGAAACTGCGAAAGGCTGTGGGCGGCAACCCGAACTTGCGCTGAAAAACGCGCCGCATCTGCTCTTCCGATGCGAATCCACAGCGACTGGCGACGAGGGCAATGCCACTGGTCGTCGTCTCCAGCATCACCCGGGCCCGGGAAATCCGCACTTCCTGCACGGCGGCGAATGGCGAGCATCCCATGGCGAGCCGGAAGCGCCGTTGAAACGTGCGTGACGTCTGCCCCATTTCGGCGGCCAGATCATCGACACTCCACGTCTTGTGAAGGTTTGATGCCACCTTGGCCATCAGCGATGAGAACTCCGCTGCCCCCGCGCGCTCCTGCATCAGCAACGTCTCGCTGAACTGCGCTTGTCCGCCGGGCCGCCGCAGGTACACCACCAGCTTGCGGGCAATCGACGCCGCTACGCGGTAGCCGCAATCCGCTTCGACCAGCGCGAGTGCGAGATCGATGCCTGCGGTAACACCGGCCGATGTCCACACGTTGCCGTCGTTCACGAAGATTGGCGACGGCTGCACGGTGACCTTGGGGTAAGCCGCCTGCAAATCATCGCACCGCCCCCAATGCGTCGTGGCGCGACGGCCGTCGAGCACGCCCGCCGCTGCGAGCAGGAACGCCCCCGTGCATACCGAGCACAGTCGCCGGACCGACGCGTGCCCGTCGGCAATCGCCCGTCGAAGGTCGGGGTCTGCGCAGGCGTCGTCCACGCCCGGTCCGCCGGGGATCAGCACGGTGTCGGCACCGGCAATGGCGTCGAGACCTGCGTCCACCACGATGTCGGGGCCGGCACTGGCGCGCACGCGCCCGGGGCGTACGGTTGCGGTGGTTAGTACATACGGGGGAGACGGCAGGTCACGATTCGCCAGCGCGAAAACCTGCATCGGACCGGCCAGATCGAGCGGCTGATACCCGTCGTATACGACAAAGACGACGTTGCGTGGTGGAGGTGGCAGGAAAGGTGGGGAATTTGAGTTTTTTTCCATTTCTCACCTCCTAGAATCGGCTCGTTCATTTCTGATGTGAGGGTCGATGGTATGACGAATGCCGCGTTTCGTGTGGGGGTAGTGATGTTCCCGGGGATGACCCAGTTGGACATGACCGGCCCGTTGGAAGTCTTGAGTGCCGTGCCCGGCTGGACCGTCGATCTCATCGGCGAGACCTTGTCGCCGGTGCGTTGCGCGCGAGGATTTGCATTCATGCCGACGGTCGATTTTTCACACGCCCCGCAGTACGACCTGCTCGTGGTGCCCGGCGGCCCCGGGGTGGACGAGGCGATGCTGAACCGCTCGCTCGTCGCGTTCGTTCGTGATCAGGCGGCCCACGCCGCGTATGTGTTCGGCATCTGCACCGGGTCGCTGCTGCTTGCGGCGACGGGCTGCCTTACCGGGCGCCGCGCCAGCTGCCATTGGCAAGCGGTGGAATTCCTCAGGCACTTCGGCGTGGTGCCGAGCCGTCAGCGCATGACCATCGACGGCCGGTTTTTCACGTCTGGCGGCGTGACCGCTGGGATCGACATGGCGTTGAAGGTGGTCGGCGAGATCGTCGGCGTCGAGGCCGCCCAAGGGATTCAGTTGTTGCTGGAATACGACCCCGAACCGCCGTATCGCGCAGGCACGCCCGACGTCGCACCGGCGGCCGTGGTCGAGCGGCTGACGCTGGCCAGTGCACAACGCAAAAGCAATCGGTTGAAGGCCGTGCTGGCGGCGTCGCAGGCGATCGGCGAGACCGTGACCCAACCGGGTGGCTATCCGTTCTTCTGAGCGGGCGAGACGGCGAACAGGAGACACGCGATGCACATGAACAACGAAACAGGCGAGCATGCGTCGCCAGACGCGCCAGCAAACGTGCCAGAAAACGGGCCAGACGCGCCCATCGACTGGCGCACGATTTTTCTGGCGAGTGTGGGTGGCGGGCTGGAATTCTATGACTTCATCGTCTACGGCATCTTTGCCACTTACGTCGCGAGGTCATTTTTCCCGACGAGCATCGGCACCACGCCATTGATCGCGACGTTCGCCGCCTTCGCCGTGGGGTACATCGCCAGACCGCTCGGCGGGCTGGTGCTGAGTCATATCGGCGACAAGTTCGGCCGTCGTGTGGCATTCCAGCTTTCGCTCGTCGTGATGACGTTGACGACCGCAGGGATGGCGCTCATGCCGACCTACGAATCCATCGGCGTGACGGCCAGTATCGCGTTTGTGGCGTTGCGGTTCTTGCAAGGTGCATGCATTGGCGGCGAGTTGCCCGGGGCCATCGCGTATGTCGTGGAGACCGCCCCGAAACGCAGCGGCCTCGCGTGCGGCGTGATGTTTGCCTGTGTGAATTCGGGGAGCCTGCTGGCGACGCTTGTCAGCGTCGGGTTGCACGCCACGCTGACGGAAGGCGACATGCTTTCGTACGGCTGGCGCATCGCGTTTCTTGTCGGTGGCGGACTGGGAGCTGCGGGGGCGCTGATGCGTCGCGGGTTACGGGAAACCGAACTCTTTCTGTCGATCAAACAGCATAAGCGTGCCCGGCTGCCGGCCGTCGAGGTGGTGCAATACCACTGGCGCCAGATCGTCGCGGCCATCGGCATCGTGGGCTTGAATCAGGCGCTCATCGCGCTGCTGAGCGTGGCGATGGTCCCGTACCTCATGCAAGTGGCGAGCTACCCCGCGAACACCGCGAGCGAACTGGTCATGTTTGCCATCGCCACGATGTCGGTCTGCATTGTCATCGTCGGCTATTTGAGCGATACGTTCGGCAAGGCCCGGATCTACATGCTGGGCGCCGTGCTGATTGCTGCGGGAAGCTATCCGTTCTATGTCGTCGTGGCGACGGGGGCTGCCCATCCGTTTCTGCTCTTCGGTCTGGCGGCCGTCGCGGTGTCGTTCATTGCGGGAACGTTCGGCGCCCTCGCGTCGGAGTTGTTTCCGACCAGTCTTCGGTTCAGCGGACTAGCCATTGCCTACAACCTCGCGGCGGCGCTGCTCGGCGGATTTACGCCGCTCGTCACCTCGTTGCTGACGAGTGCCACCCACGACCGCGCCGCACCGGGCTTGTTCATCACGGCGGTGTCGCTGGTCGGCTTGCTGAGTGTCGTGGCGACCGTGCTCGGGAACTCCCGAGCATCGGCACGGCACTCGCAAATGCGTATCGAGCGCGGGGAGGCTGTCCGGTAGCCGGGCAATGGGCTGTTTGCCCATCGGTCATCGGAACACTGTCACATTGGCCGTCTAACGTGGAGGTCCCTACCAAGCTGCCGGGCCTCTGCGATGACTGCTCACGACACCCAACCCGATGATGGCGACGCAATTTACGACGTGAATCACGACGCGCATCTTGACGTCATGCCCGATCTCGCCCGCCGTCGCCTGCTCGCCGCAGCGGGCATCGGTGCCGTGGGGATGATGGCGCCGCTGGGTGCCGAAGCCGCAGGCAAGGCGGCGGTAGCAACGACGGCCCCGGCACTGGCAGGCAGCTCGCCCGACCCCGTCGCCACGCCGCCGGTCGCGGGCCTGCATCTTCAGTTCGGTGCCGACGCCTCGCGCGAGATCGTGGTGTCGTGGCACACGCTCCAGCCGGTCAAGCGTCCTCGCGTACTGCTCGGCCGTCCTGACGGCCGGTTAGAGAAAACGGTCGCTGCCGACGAAGTGCACTATGTCGACGGCAAGTCGAAACAGACCGTATATGCCTATCACGCGAAGATTGGCGCGCTGGCTTCCGACTCCGCGTATCTCTACGCCGCGCTGCACGACGGCGCAGAGCCGCAATTCGGCACGTTCCGCACGGCACCACGCGGACGCCAGCCGCTGCGCTTCACCAGTTTCGGCGATCAGGGCACGCCGACCCTCGGCAAACTCTTCACGCCGCCGGCCGGTGTCACCTTGCCGCCCACCTATGTGAACGACAACCTCGGCTCGCCGGTGGCCGGCGATACGGTGCTTGGCGTCGAGCGTTTGCGCCCGCTGTTCCACCTGTTCAATGGCGATCTTTGCTACGCCAATCTCGCGCAGGATCGCGTGCGCACGTGGTGGGACTTTTGGAACAACAACACGCGCAGTGCCCGCAATCGCCCGTGGATGCCGTCACCGGGCAATCACGAGAACGAACTCGGCAACGGACCGATCGGCTATCAGGCTTACCAGACGTATTTCTCGGTGCCCCCCGCCGAAGGCCAGTCCGATGTAACGCGTGGCCTCTGGTACGCCTTCACGGCGGGTGCCGTACGTGTGATCGCCATCGCTAACGACGACGTGTGCTATCAGGACGCCGGCGACTCTTACGTGCGCGGTTATTCCAACGGCGCGCAAAAATCATGGCTAGAAAAGGAACTGACGGCCGCCCGCGCCGACCGGTCAATCGACTGGCTGATCGTCTGCATGCATCAGGTGGCTATTTCCACCGCCGACAAATTCAACGGCGCCGATCTGGGGATCCGTGAAGAATGGCTGCCGCTGTTTGACAAGTACGGCGTCGATCTGGTCGTGTGCGGCCATGAACACCACTACGAGCGCTCGCACCCGATTCGGGGCCAGCAGGCCAACGGCACGCTGACGCCGATTCCGGTCGCTACTGGCACGGAAGTCATCGACACCACGCAGGGCACCGTTCACATGGTGATCGGCGGTGGCGGCACTTCGGCACCGTCCAATCAGTTGCTGTTCAATCCGCCGTGCTGCCGGGTCATTACCGGTGTGGGCGAGCGCGACGAGAAAACCGGCAAGCGCCCGCCGATCTACGTCAAGGAAGATGCCCCGTGGTCGGCCGTGCGCAATGCCGCACGCGCGTACGGTTTTGCGTCGTTCGACGTCGACCCGGGACGCCATCCCGGCGATATGACGGAAATTCGCGTGACCTACTTCGACGTGGTGGGGCTGGACGGCCAGATCGCGCCTTTCGAACGATTCACGCTGCGCCGTCCGCGTCGCGATGGGGCGGGCCGGGGGTGAGGTGTTGCCGGGACAGTGAGGGGCAGCCGGGCGACTAAGTCGGACACCGGATAGCCGGGGAATTGCTGGCTATCCGGTTGATACAGAGTGCTTCAGGGCACTTCAGGGCGCTTCAGGGAGACGGACGCCCATGCGCCGCGCGCAAACGGCGGGTGATATCGGCGTCGGTGATCACAACCGCGTCGAACGTGTGCTTGTCGTCGCTGGCGACCACGCCCGGCAGACAGTTTGCCGAGGTGGCGCCGCAGAACACGTCGACGTGATTGCCCTTCACGGCGCCACCGGTGTCCCCTGCGAAGAAGTAGCCGTCATGCCGGATCTTCTCGCCATCGACGTCGACCATGACGCCACGCGCCGCCGCGATGTACACCACGGTGCCGTAGGGAATGACGCTGCTATCCACCGCGATCGTTCGCAGCGGCACCAACTGATAGCCGTTCACGCCGTCGCCGAATGGCCCCTTGGCGACCTCGAAGTAGCTCTTTCCCGTGGTCTTGATCCACGGCTTCTTGCGGGTACTGATCTTGAGCGTCGCAGCACAGTCGACCTGCTGGGTGCCGGTGCCCGCGTAGTTCAGCGTGTGGCGCGTATTGCCTTGCGTGACCTGAACGGTGCCTTCAATCGCGCTCAGACACCAGTCGCGTGGCGAAATATTGTCCGAGAGTGCATTGCCGGCGGCATCGCGAAACGGGATACCCGTGGGCACGCTCGCGACCGTGGTGACGTAGTAATGCGTTGCCCACAGCTTTTTCGGCGTGGCGCTGGCGGTGGGCGCCGGAAAGTCGAAATCGGCCTGCTGGGCGGTGCCCGCGTAAGCCATCAATGGCGATGCGAGTAACGCAATAGCGATAGCGATATGGCGGCGAAGCGTCATGGGGCTTCCTGTTCCTGTGTTCCTGTGTACTGGCGGCACTCCCCGGCGTATCGACGCAGAGGCCGGAGCGTGCTGACGGGAAATCGCGGGAGAGCGGGCAATCACTGTCTGCCGTCAGAGGCATTCCGAGAGGATGACCGGGAGAATTTGCGTCCCTTGATCCGTAATCAGACTCTTGAGCGTGCCCATGTACGAGAAATACAGGGCAGCGGCGCTGTCGTCGAGCTTGCTCGGCATTGGCAACAAGGCAGCCGTCTTGGTGTTGCCGATGCCATGCACCGACAAGCTGATGCTGCCATCGAACTTGTTGGCATTGCCTGAGGCCGAGAGGAAACCGAACAGGTTGGAGAGCGAGATCGAACCGGACTTTGAGATGTAGTGAAGGCGCATCTCGATCGAAATTCCGTACTTCTTCCCGCCGTCCGACAGGTATTGCTTGAACGAGTAAATCGTCAGGAATTCATTGCCGCTGGCGCTGGCTTGTCCCACGACAACGTCCAACTTTCCGTCGCCGGAGACCTGATACGTCGTGAGTGTGGTTTCCAGCTCGTTGAGCTGTTCAGGCTTGATCTGGAGTTCGCCGACGGTCGACGTCGAGGTGAGGTTCTTCTCGGGTGCGAACAAAGGCTTGAGTTGTGACGCGTTGACACTCGTGTTCAGCAGCGAGGCCTCGGAGTTACAGCGATTGCTTGCCGCCCAGCCCAGAGAAGGCAACAAGGCGATGGCCACCGCACTGACGGCGGTGATGGCCGAATACCGGTTCATATCGTTTCCCCTGCGGCGCTTGGCGCCGTTACAGCAACGTCATTATTTTTACCCCGCCGCGCGCCGGTGTTGGCCCAGCGCCGGGGACTTGTCATTCAAAACGTGCTATCTACGACGCGCCGTGACGGGTGACCCGATGCCACCGACGCGCGTCAGAAAATAAGGGAAACGAAAATCCTTGGGAATCCTTCAAATGGACGATGGGTAGGGCAAGCCTTCGTCCGGGCGGGGGGCGCCGGCATCGGGGAATTCAATTGCCGGATTTTCGGTACAACGCCAGCCCGCCCGCGAGGGAAAACATCACGACGGCACACACGCGGTTCAGGCGTTTCAGGCCACGTGCCGTCATCAGACGCGCCGCCTGTACGCCACCGGTCGCGTACAGCGTCATCACGACGATATCGACCAGCGCAAACACCACGGCAAGCACGGCGTACTGCGGCACTTGCGGCATCGACGTGTTGACGAACTGTGGCAAGAACGCAGACAGGAACAACAGAATCTTCGGATTGGTGAGCGTCACGCCGAAGCTGCGCAGAAATACCCGGCGCGCGCTCATGTCCGCCTTGATGCGCACCTGACTCAGATCCTTCGGATGGCTGCGCCACAACTGCACGGCCAGCCAGACGAGATAGAGCACGCCGACCCATTTGACCGTCGCGAAGAGCATGGCCGATGCCGACAGCAACGCGCCCAGCCCGGCACCGACCGCCGCGACGATGGCAATGTCGGAGAGTGCCGCGCCGCACATCCCGACCAGCACGACCCGCCAGTTACCGGAGATGCCGTTGGCCAGCGCCAGCAACGTGGTCGGGCCGGGAATCAGGCCGCCGATGAGCGCGGCGGTAGCATAAATCGCAAGCGTGGAAAGTTGCATGACGACGCACCGAAAGGGGGAATCGGCTGCCAGTCTTGCAGATAACCTGCGCGTCGGCAAGCGGCTGGCGGGGCCGCTCACCGGGGGAACGTCGTCAGTCGACGTGAGCCGCAAAACCGGTCTTGCCGGGGGCGATAGCGTCCTTGAGCGTGAGCGCAGGGATCTCGTACTGGCCATCGTTCTGGCGGCGGAACGCAATCGGTGGCGTCGTCGCGAGCGTGTCGAGACGCTCGCCAAGCTGGCGCGTCATCTGGTCGAAACGCGCCGCGTCGGTGCGGCCCGTGCGGTACATCACATGCGGCGGCAGCACATCGAAGCCCGGGTAGAACAACATGCCGTGCTGAATCGGGAACAGCACGTCGTCGATCGGGCCGTTGATGCCGCGCGGGCTGTAATGCGAATCCCAGCCACCGGTCGTCACGACGAGCATCGCGCGCTTGCCGGCCATCGACCCTTCGCCGTAACGCAAGCCCCAACGCGCATCGGAGTGCTCGCCAACGCCGTACGCAAAGCCGTAGGCATACACGCGATCGATCCAGCCCTTCATGATGGCGGGCATCGAGAACCACCACAGCGGGAATTGCAGGATCACCGTGTCGGCCCAGCGCAGTTTTTCTTGTTCGCGTGCAATGTCGGGACTCTGCTGGCCGCTTTCATAAGCCTGCTTCGAGTCGAGCGACGGGTTGAACGGTGCGTCTGCCTCGTGCACGAGCGAGTCGTGCGTGTCGACAGTGGCCTTCCACTGCATGGCGTACAGATCCGAGACTTGTACGTGGTGTCCAGCCGCTTCGAGCCGTTGTACGGCAAAGTCGCGCAGCGCGCCGTTCAGCGAGCGCGGCTCCGGGTGCGCATAGACGATCAGGACATTCATTGCCAACCTCCATTTCAAACTGGGAACCTCAGCAAAGCGTTGAGGGAATGAAGGCAGCTTAGGTGGGCAGCAGGTATATTGGAAATGAATTGCTGATATTGCAGGTATAACCATGGTTAATTTACGAAGCATCGACCTGAATCTGCTCGTCACGCTCGACGTGTTGCTGGACGAGCAGAACGTGACGCGCGCGGCGCAACGGCTGCACTTCTCGCAGCCGGCGGTGAGCGTGCATCTGGCGAAGTTGCGCGAGCTACTGGGTGACCCGTTGTTGTTGCCCGGCCCGCGTGGCATGCGCCCGACCGTGCGAGCCGAGGCGCTGCGCGAGCCACTGCGTGACGCGCTGGCGGCGCTGTCGAAGGCGGTGGCGCCGGCCGACCCGTTCGATCCGGCGCGCGCCGATCACACTTGGCGGATTGCCGCGACCGACTACACCGAGTCGACGGTGATCTTGCCGATGCTGCCCGGCTTGCGTGCCGTAGCGCCGCACACGCGTCTCGCGCTGATTGAGATGACGCCCGCGCTGATGGCGAAGCAGGCGGAGCAGGGCGATATCGATCTGGCGTTTCACACGACGGACGGCTCGCCCGATGGGCTGCGCCGCCGTAAGCTATTCACCGAGCGCTATGTGCTGGTGGGGCGTCGCGACCATCCGAAGCTGCGCCGCCGTCCGACGCTCAAGCAGTTCTGCGCGCTGGAGCACGTGATGGTGTCCCAGAGCGGTGGTTTTCAGGCAGGGACGGACGAGGTGCTGGCCGCGCTGGGGCATGCGCGTCGCGTGGTGTTATCGGTGCCGCACTTTCTCGTTGCGCGCGCTGCGATTGCGACGTCGGATCTTGTGGCCATGGCACCCGAGCGATTGGTGCGCGACGACCCCGCGCTGCAAATCGTGGCCGCCCCCGTCGAGGTGCCGGGGTTTGAGATTTCCATGCTGTGGCACGAGCGCGTGCACCGGGATCCGGCGCACCAATGGCTGCGGGAGCGCATTGCGAATGCCGTGTAGGGGCAGCAAATCCGTGCGCATGATCCAACGGATTGGGGTGTAAAAGAGACTTTACATGACGTCGCGATTTCGCTATCGTGTAAAGCATCCTTTACATGAGGTTGAGCAATGCGAATTTACGTCAAGGAGTTGGGCGGGGCGTTGGTGGCTTACACCGTGCTGCTGATTGGGTCGATCAAAGTATTGCAGGCGCTGCCGGACTTGCCGCAATACGCGCGCGCCTTGATCGCGCTGACACCGGTGTTGCCGGGCGCAGGCGTGTGCTGGGCCATCGTCCGGAATTTGCGGCGGATGGATGAGTTGCAGCAACGCATTCAGCTTGAGGCGTTTGCCATCGCGTTCGCGGGGACGGGCCTGATCACCTTTGCTTACGGGTTTCTCGAAGGCATCGGGTTCCCGAAGCTTTCACTGTTCGTGGTGTGGCCGCTGATGTGTGCGTTGTGGATTGTGGCGGGGCAACTGTGCGCCGCCCGGTATCGCTGATTGGGTGATCGGATGCGCGTACGCGACAACATACGATGAAAAACGACGTCAAGGAATTGCGCCTCGCGCGCGGCTGGTCGCAGAGCGATTTGGGCACGGCGCTGGGCGTCTCGCGTCAGACCGTCAATGCGATCGAGAACCAGCGCTACGACCCGAGTCTGCCGTTAGCGTTTGCGATTGCCCGCGTGTTCGGTCTGCCGATCGAACAAATCTTCAGCGAGGGCGAGTGAGCGTACGGTGCTCGTAATCGAGCGACCCCATCTCGGCGAGTCGGCTGATCGTGCGCGAGAGATCGCGCCAGTCGCGCATGGCATCGAGCGCGGGAATCAACGCCGCGTCCGAGGCGATGATCAACGTGCGCTGCCGGTCGTAGCAGATATCCACCAGCCAGAGAAATCGCTGCAAGGTGTCGGGCCGGCGTAGTCGCTCGAGATGCAACGCGTCGACAATCAGCGATTGCCAGTGTTCCGCCAGCGCCAGATAGTCCAGATGCGAACGATGCGCGACGCACAAGTCGTCGAAATTCGCCCACAACACATGTTCGCCCGAACTGCGTGCCGCTAGCGGGCGGCCCGCCAGCGAGACTTCCGCCGCTGCGCCCGGCGGCGCGCCTTCGAGTTGCGCAAAGTGCTGCGGCAGCACGTCGTTCGCCACATCGAGCGGCGCAATCCAGCGTGAGAGCGACGCGGGCTCGCCTCCCATCCGGTAATCGGTGGCGCCGTCGAAATGCACGATGGCGAAGCGCTGAACGATGACCGCAATGGTCGCCTCGAAACGTGCGTGATATTCCGGATCGGGCAACAAGTCCTGCGGCGCGTAGTTCGACGTCAGCACGAGCTTCACGCCACGGGCGAGCGCGATATCGAGAAAGCGGCCGATCAAAAACGCGTCGGCGATGTCGTGCACGTGGAATTCATCGAAGCACAGCAACGTCACACCAGTGAGCCAGCGATGGGCGACGGCGGCGAGCCGGTCGTCGCACTTGGGTTCGCGCACGAGCTGACGATGCATGTCGCGCAGAAATTCGTGGAAGTGCACCCGGCGCTTTTCGCCGGCGGCCACACTGAACGCCGTGTCGACCATCAGACTCTTGCCACGGCCGGGCTGGCCGTAGCAATACACACCGTCGAAGGGACTGGCGGGCGTGCCAAGGGCAGTGAGGGCCGCGAGAGCATCACGCTGACGGCTATCGGGAACAACGTGGCGCTCGGCCAGCGCTTGCATTACGCGCGCGGCGTCGATCATGAGAATAGGGCTCCGCAATACAACGACCGGTCCGCCAAGCGTGGCGGGGGGCGGTGTCAACGAGCGCCACTATACCGGCGCGGCGCGCCGTCGGCCAATAGGGAATTCGGGGCGAAGTCATCGCATTCCGGCATGGCCGGGGTGCTTCCGGTTTTGCGGCGATTGCTGCTAGAATCGCCGGCAAGGCCGTTGCTGCCTGCCGCTCGCACCCGCAACCCGGGCACGGTGAAAGCATCGCAAGTCAAATGTCTGGCATGTCCGTCCCGTTCCATTGGCGACACGCATCAGCAACGCGAGCACTGATCAGCCCCGTCGCCGTAGAACGCTATCAAGGATGGCAAACATGCGAACTTATCTCGACGCCAAAATCATGGCCAAATCCCTGCGCGACCGTCTTTCGCGCGAGGGCATCGATATCTCCCACGCGCAGGCACTCGAGTCCGTCGCCGCCCAGTTCGGCTTTGCGGACTGGAACGTGCTCGCAGCGAAGCTGGCCTCGGCCTCCGGCGCCGACGGCATCGTCTTCGACACCGTCGCCCCGATTCACCGGATTTTCGATGAAGCGAAAGCACGCGAATTCTATGTCGACTTTCTCGGCTTCCGGCTCGATTGGGAACACCGCTTTGCCGACGGCATGCCGCTCTACTGTCAGGTCTCGCGTGCAGGCATGACGCTGCATCTGTCGGGCCACTTCGGCGACGCCAGCCCGGGTGCCACGACATTCGTGTTCATGCATGGCGTTACGGCCTATCAGCAGGAACTGTCCGGTAAACGCTACCCGAACATGAACCCCGGCATCGAAGAACTCGATTGGGGCAAGCAGATGACGGTCACCGATCCGTTCAATAACCACATCCGCTTCTGCGAGTCGAACGGCTGACCGGATCGGCACGCGACTCCGTCGTCGCCATCGTCATTCGTCGTGCACGGGGCCGTCCCAACCGTCGAGATACTTCGGCAGGTCGTCGCGCACGTCGAATAGCCGGTGGCGATAGAACAGATGCATCGTCGGGCGCAGGGCGGCGGGCAGTTGGCCGTCGTGTGCCCGCGCGAGCAGCGCGTTGGGGACGACGCACATATCCAGCCGGTTGGTGCCGTGCAACGTTTCGCCGCATTGCGGGCAGAAGCGTCGCGTGAGGCTGCGGGCCGGATGGGAAAAAACCTTTGTCGCACCCGCCATGCTTAGCTGGTCCGGCGACCACGCCGTCGCGGCCAATACCGGTGTGCCGTAAAAGTCGCGGCAGGCGTTGCAATGGCAGTTGGCGCGAGCGGCAGGCTCGCCGCGCAATTGCATCGTGACGCCACCGCATTGGCAGGTCACGGACAGGGTGTGGGTGGTTGTTGTCATCGAACGAATCCCGAGACGATGGCAGGCGCGTGAGCGCGAAGGCGTCAGGATACGGCAGCCGGTGCGTGGTGAATCCTACCGAAAGTCACAGGCTGCTAAGGCCCACATCGCTCATACACGGCAGGAATGTCCCTTTCGAAACTCGGGCTTTGCCCGCGCGTGCGGGCGATGCGGTAACGTACTGGCATCTCTCGTCACGGGAACGCCAGACATGTCCGACGCTTTCGATCCGGCGCGCTATTTTCAGCGCATCGGCTATACCGGTCCGCATGAAGCCACGCTCGACGTTTTTCGTCGCGTGCACGCGCTGCATCCGCTGACCATTCCGTTCGAAAATCTTGACCCCCTGCGCGAGCGTCCTGTTCACATCGATCTACCGGCAGTGGTGAGCAAGTTGATTGATGGCGGTCGCGGCGGCTACTGCTTCGAGCAGAACCTGATTTTCGCGAAGGCACTCCAGTACCTCGGCTTTGCCGTCACGCCGCTGATCGGCCGGGTGGTGTGGGGGCGCACGTTCGATGCCGAAGCGTCGCAAACGCATATGCTGCTGCGCGTGGATCTGGACGGCGAAGCGTGGCTGGCCGACGTGGGCTTCGGCTCGGTCACGCTCACTGCGCCGCTGCGTCTGCATTCGACCGAACCGCAGGCAACTCCGCTCGAAACGTATCGTTTCGCGGTGGCCGACGACGGCGAGTATCACTTGAGCGTGCAATCGGCCGACAAGTGGCTGCCGGTGTATCGCTTTGTGACGCGTCCGGCGGAGTGGGTCGATTACAAGCTGGGCAACTGGTTCACGTCGGCCGCGCCGGAGTCGGTGTTTCGCAAGACGCTGATGCTGTGCCGTGCGCTGCCGCAGGGCCGGATCGCCGTGTTGAACACGCGGATGACGGAGCGCGGGATGCGCGGTGAGTTGGTCAACGAGACCGAGATTACTTCGTCGGCTCAGCTCGAACAACTGGTGCGAGAACGCTTCGGCCTGAACGTTACCGACGTCGATATCGACGATCTGTTCCGGCGCGCGCAAGCCGGCGCCGCGCTAGCCGCTGGTTGATTTGCCCGAAGCACCAACGAAAAGGCCGCGCCCTAACGGGACGCGGCCTTTGTCTTGCTGACGCTCGCGGCAGCGATCAATCCGTCATTAATCGGCGACCACCGTCCCCGGCCACATCCGCACGGCCAGTGCGCCGAGTGCGGCGAGCGTCGCCAGCGACGCCACGCCCGTCCAGCCCCACAGCGACAACGCTTGCGCACCGAGTGCGGCACCGACCGACATGCCGATGAACACGCCGACGAAAAGCACGGCGTTCAGGCGGCTGCGAGCAGGCGGTTCGATCCCGTACACGATGGTCTGATGCGAGACCAGCGCTACCTGCACCCCCAGATCGAAGCCGATGGCGGCCAGCCCGATCAGCCACAACTGGGCATGGGCGCTGAGCAACGGGGCAAAAAGCATCGCCGCAAACGACACGGCCACCAGTGCAGCACCGAGACGCGTGACCACCTGCGGCCCCTTGCGATCGGCAATGCGTCCGGCAAGCGGGGCGCCCAGTGCACCGGCCGCACCGGCCAGACCAAATGCCCCGGCGGCTGCCGCGCCCAGATGGAACGGCGCTTCGTGAAGCATCACCGCCAGCGTCGACCAGAAGGCGCTGAAGGCCACCGAGAGCAGTCCCTGCGCGAGCGCCGCACGGCGCAGTGCCGGGTGCTTGCGCCACAGGCCGATCACCGAGCCGAGCAATTGGCGATAGGTCATCTGCGTGGTCGGATGGAATGACGGCAGACCGCGCCAAGCCACTACGCCGAAGCCTGCCACGCTGATGGCGGCGACGACATACATCGCCCGCCAGCCGAAGTTCTGCGCGACGAATCCCGAAATCACCCGCGAGAGCAGAATGCCCAGCAGCAAGCCGGTCATCACCGTGCCGACCACGCGTCCGCGAATCGATTCGGGGGCGAGTGCAGCGGCGGCCGGCACGATGTCCTGCGCCATGGTGGCCGTCAGCCCGATGGCGAGGCTCGCAAATAGCAGCGTGCCGATACCCGGCGCCACGGCGGCGAGCAGCAGTGCCAGCGACAGGGCCGCACCCTTGATCAGCACGATACGGCGGCGGTCGAACCGGTCGCCGAGCGGTACTAACAGCAAGATGCCGAGCGCGTAGCCGAGTTGCGTGAGCGTAGGCACCCAGCCGACGGTCGTGTTGGCGGCGTGAATGTCGTCGGTCATGATGCCCAGCATCGGCTGGGCGTAATACAGCGAGGCCACCGTCAGGCCAGCGCCGGCGGCGAGTAGCAGAATCAGTCGCGCCGACAGTTCCGGCTGAGGCCGGGTGTCTGACGGACTGGCATTGGAAAGCTGGGCGGAACTCATGCGTTGCTCCAGTGAGGTCACAGTACGGGGCGTAGTGTCGCCCTTGGTGCAGTGCAGCGGTAGACCTATAATCCGTAGAACCTTTATACGTGCGACGTATGACCAAAGCCCCGGAATCGCCTGATTCACCTAACCTCCCGACGGAAAAAACGCCAATCATTGCCCCGGGCGTCCCAGCCCTCAAGGCCAGCGGGGCCGACCGCGTCGAGCTGATGCAGACCTTCGTGCGCATTGTCGAAGCGGGCAGCCTGTCGGCGGCAGCGGCGCTGCTGGGCACCACGCAGCCCACGGTCAGCCGCCGTCTGCAAATGCTGGAGCGCTCGCTGGGGCTGCGGCTGCTGCAACGCTCCACCCATCAGATGAAACTCACCGAGGACGGGGAGCGTTGCTTTACCCGCGCGAAAGAGCTGGTGGAAAGCTGGGAGGCGTTCGAAGCCGATTTGCGCGGCACCGGCGAAGAGCCGGAAGGCACGTTGCGCGTGCTGGCGCCGCACGCGTTCGGGCAAGAGTTGCTGGTGGGCCCGCTGGTGAGTTTTCTCGAGCGCTATGCGGGCATCAAGGTGCACTGGTTCTTGCAGGATCGAGAACCCGATTTCATTGCGGAAGGCATCGACTGCGCCATTCACGTGGGCGAGTTACGCGACCCGTCAAACGTGGCGATCACGTTGACCGACGTACCGCGCATCGTGGTGGCTTCTCCCGAGTTGCTGCAAGACCGGCGCTTGCCCACGCATCCGCACGAGCTGGCGCAGATGCCGTGGCTGGCGCTGACGACGTTCTATCGCAATGACATCACGCTCACGCACAAGGACACCCGAGAAAGTGCGCGAGTGACATTCGAACCGCGCATGAGTACCGACAGCCTGTATGTCTTGCGCAGCGCCACATTGCGCGGGCTGGGCGTTGGCGTGAGTTCGGCGTGGGTGATGGCCGAAGACGTTGCGCAGGGGCGCCTGATTCAACTCATCCCGGACTGGCGCTCGACGGCGTTGCCGATGTACATCATCTATCCCTACGCGAAGCATTACCCGGCGCGCTTGCTGCGCTTTGTCGAAGCGATGCGCGCTGCGGTGCCGTCGGTGATCGACAGCGAGCAGCGCAAGATTCGCGATTTGTAACCTCACGCCTGCACGAGCTTTCCGGCTTTGCCCTGCAACAGCGCTTCATTACGCTGGGCCGCGTCGCGCAGGTAGTCCCACAGCGTGGTGATGCGCTTGAGCGTGCGCAACTCTTCGTGGCAATAGATCCAGAAGCTGCGCGTGACGACCACCTCGTCGACCAGCAACGGCACGAGCCGTGGGTCTTGCGCGGCCATGAAGCACGGCAGAATCGCCAATGCTTCGCCCTGCAACGCGGCTTGATATTGCGCGATCACACTCGTGCTGCGCATTACCACGTCGCAGCCCGGCACGACATCTTCCAGATAGCGCAACTCGTTACTGAACGACAACTCGTCGACATAGCTGACGAAACGGCGGCCGCTCAGGTCGGCAAACGTTTCCATGCCGCCGTATTGCGCGAGATAGCCGGGCGTCGCGTACAACTGCAACCGGTAGTCGCATAGCTTGCTGCACACATAAGGCCCGCGCTGCGGCCGCTCGATGGTGATGGCGATGTCGGCCTCGCGTTTCGACAGGCTCACGAAGCGCGGCACCGGCAATACGTCTAGTTGAATGGCGGGGTATTCGCGCTGAAAGTGCGAGAGCACGGGCGTGACGAAATACGTGCCGAAGGCCTCGGTCGAGCCGATGCGCACGTGGCCGGAGAGCGTCTGCCCTAAGCCGGCTACCTGCTCGCAGGCCGACTGCAAGGTGGTTTCCATCTGCTCGGCATGCACGAGCAACTGCTGGCCTTCGTGCGTGAGGGCAAAGCCCGCGTTGCGCGACTTGTCGAAGAGCAACGTGCCGAGCGATTGCTCCAACGCCCGGACGCGGCGCGAGACCGTCGTGTGATCGACGCCCAGCCGCAACGCTGCCGCACTCACGCGCTGCGTGCGCGCCACTTCCAGAAAGTATCGAAGGTCGTCCCAGTCGGGGCGCGGCTCGGCTCCCGTGACGGGGGTGGGGGATGCGTGCTTGCGGGTCGCCATGGGCGCCGTCTCCTATGTGCATTTATGCACAAAGTAGATGCAGCTATGTGCTATGTAAAGCAAATTCGCACAAATACAATTCATGAGCGCTGCGCATAGACGACAGCGACGCACGATAAAAACCAGGAGACAAAGCGATGAAGATCAAGCCGTGGCTGCTCGCGCTGGGACTGGGCGCGGGTTTTGGGATGACGTCGGTTGGCAGCATGGCGCAATTGCCGGACCGTCCGGTGAAGGTGGGGGTGCTCACCGACATGTCGGGCACGTATTCGGCAATGGGCGGCGCGGGCTCGGTGGTGGCCGCGCAAATGGCGATCGACGATTGTCTGGCCGCCGAATGTAAGGGCATGAAGATCGATCTGGTCTCGGCCGACAACCAGAACAAGGCGGACGTGGCCGCCAACAAGGCCCGCGAATGGTTCGATCGCGACAACGTCGACGCAGTGGCTGACCTGACCAATTCCGCCGCGGCGCTCGCCGTGCAAAAGATCGCGATGGACAAGCAGCGCATCGCGCTGTTCTCGGGCCCCGCGACCACACGCCTCACCAACGAAGACTGCTCGCCCACGGGCTTCCACTGGATGTTCGACACCTATTCGCAGTCGGCCGCAACGGCGCGCGCGATGGTCAAGAACGGGGGCAAGACGTGGTACTTCATCACCGTCGATTACGCGTTCGGGCACTCGCTCGAGAAAGACGCAGCGGATAACGTGAAGGCGCTCGGCGGCACGGTGGTGGGCCAATCGCGCCACCCGCTCAACGCGTCGGATTACGCCTCGTTCCTGTTGTCGGCGCAAAGCTCGAAGGCGGAAGTGGTGGCGCTCGCCAATGGCGGGCAAGACACCGTCAACGCGCTCAAGCAGGCGCGCGAATTCGGCATCGTGCAACGCGGGCAGAAGCTGGCGGCGCTGCTGGTGTTCCTCTCCGACGTGCACGCGCTCGGTCTGAATACCGCGCAAGGGCTGATGTTCACGGATGGCTTCTACTGGGACTTCGACGATGCCTCGCGCACGTGGTCGGCTCGCTTCCAGAAAAAGTACAAGGACCTGAAGCCGACGATGGTGCAGGCCGGCGTGTATTCGAGCGTGCTGCACTACCTGCGCGCGGTGGCAGCGACGAAGAGCGTGGATGCCAAGGTGGTTGCGCAAAAGATGCGTGAAATGCCGATTCGCGATCCGATCATGCATAACGCCTCGATTCGCCCCGATGGCCGCGTAATTCACGACATGTATCTGTTCCGCGTGAAGGCGCCCGCCGAGTCGAAGGGCCCGTGGGATTACTACTCCACGGTTGCGACGGTGCCCGCCACCGAAGCGTTCCAACCGTTGTCGAAGTCGACCTGCCCGCTCGTGAAGACGACTGCCGCAGCGCGATAAATGCTTCAACTGCCGGGCAACGGCCTCGCGCCGATTGCCTATCTTTGAGTTACCGGCGGCGCTGTGCGGCGTGGATGTTTCTCAGCATCGCCCCGCAGGCCGCCATTCCTGAACTTTGCATTCGTTTCGATCTGGAGAGCGTGTCATGTCCCTGCCTACTATTCCGCTGCTCATCGACGGCAAGCGCATTGAGTCGAAGACGTCGCAGTGGCGCGACGTTGTGAACCCTGCCACGCAGGAAGTGATCGCGCGCGTGCCGTTTGCCACCCCTGAAGAACTCAATGCCGCCGTCGCGTCGTCGAAGGCGGCTTACAAGACGTGGCGTGCCACGTCGCAGGCGTCGCGCATGCGCGTGATGCTGCGTTTCCAACAACTGCTGCGCGATCACACGGGCGAACTCGCCGAGCTGATCACGCGTGAGCATGGCAAGACGTTGCCCGATGCCGAAGGCGAAATCGGTCGTGGTCTGGAAGTGGTCGAGCACGCCTGTTCGATTGCCTCGCTGCAATTGGGCGAATACGCGCAGAACGCGGCAGGCGGCGTGGATGTGTACACGCTGATCGAACCGCTGGGGGTGTGCGCCGGTATCACGGCGTTCAACTTCCCCGTGATGCTGCCGTGCTTCATGTTCCCGCTGGCGGTCGCCACCGGCAACACGTTCGTGCTCAAGCCGTCGGAACAAGACCCGAGCGCTTCGCTGCGTCTGGCCGAGCTGGCGCTCGAAGCCGGTCTGCCCCCGGGCGTGCTGAACGTCGTGCATGGCGGCCCGGACACGGCCAATGCGATCTGCGATCACCCGGACATCAAGGCGGTCTCGTTCATCGGTTCGACGCATGTCGGCACGCATATCTACCGTCGCGCGTCGGAAGCCGGCAAGCGTTGTCAGGCGATGATGGGCGCGAAGAATCATTGCGTGATCCTGCCGGACGCCGATCGCGAACAAGCGATCAATCACCTGCTGGGCGCAGCATTCGGTGCGGCCGGTCAGCGTTGCATGGCCACGTCGGTGGCCGTACTCGTGGGCGAGGCCCGTGAGTGGGTGCCCGAGCTGGTCGAACGTGCGCGCGCTCTCAAAGTGGGCCCGGGCACCGATCGCAAGGCCGATCTCGGTCCGGTGGTGTCGAAGCAGGCGCGTGCCCGTATCGAGAAGTTGATCGGTGCCGGTGTGGAGGAGGGCGCGAAGCTGTTGCTCGACGGCCGTGGCCATGTCGTGAAGGAAGCGCCGGAAGGCAACTTCGTCGGCCCGACCATCTTCGACGGCGTGAAGGCCGAGATGTCGATCTATCGTGACGAAATCTTCGGGCCGGTGCTCTGCATGACCGGTGTCGATACGCTCGACGAAGCGATTGCCTTCGTCAACGCCAACCCGAACGGTAACGGTGTCGCGCTGTTCACACAGGATGGCGGCGCGGCGCGTCAGTTCCAGAATGAGATCGACGTCGGTCAGGTCGGTATCAACCTGCCGATTCCGGTGCCGGTGGCGTGGTTCAGCTTCACGGGCTCGCGCGGCTCGAAGCTCGGCGATCTGGGGCCGAACGGCAAGCAGGCGATTCTGTTCTGGACGCAGACCAAGACCGTGACGGCCCGCTGGCAAGCGCGCGGCACGGGCCCCTCCGGTGTGAACACGACGATCACGCTGAAGTAAAACGCACGGCTATTTTTCGGGAGACATGACGATGGCTACGGAAACGACCTCTCAGCCCACATGGCGCGTCGCGTTCATCGGGCTGGGCAATATGGGCGGCCCGATGGCGGCGAATCTGGTCAAGGCCGGCCACACGGTGCGCGGCTTCGACCTGTCGGGGGCGGCCGTCGACCGGCTCGCCGCCGGGGGCGGTCAGGCAGCCAAGTCGATTGCCGACGCCGTGCGCGACGCGCAGGTGGTGATCACGATGCTGCCCGCAGGCGAGCATGTGCTCGCCGCGTATGACGGACCGGAGGGTGTGCTGGCCAATGCGCCGGCCGATGCGGTGCTGATCGACAGCAGTACCGTGCCGCCGGAAATTCCGCGTCAGTTGGCGAAGCTCGCGCGCGCTGGTACCGCCTTGCTCGATGCGCCGGTGTCGGGTGGCACGGCGGGCGCGGCGGCGGGCACGCTGACGTTCATGGTCGGGGGCGAGGCTGCACTCGTCGAACGCATGCGGCCGCTGCTGGCCAACATGGGCCGCGCGATTCATCACGGCGGTGCGCTCGGTGCCGGTCAGACGCTCAAGCTGTGCAACAACATGCTGCTCGGCATTCTGATGGCGGGCACGAGTGAGGCGCTGCGGCTGGGCATTGCCAACGGGCTCGACCCGAAGGTGCTCTCGGCGGTGATGCAGCAAAGCTCGGGGCGTAACTGGACGCTGGAGGTTTATAACCCGTGTCCGGGCGTGATGGAGAACGCGGCGTCGTCGCGCGGCTACACCGGCGGGTTTGCGACGGACCTGATGGCCAAGGACCTGCGCCTTGCGCACGGGGCCGCAGCGAGCAGCGATGTCGCGACGCCACTCGGCGATCTGGCACGACGCATCTTTGAAGTGCATCGCGCTAATGGCCACGGTGCGCTCGACTTCTCCAGCATCTTCCAAGACCCGGTGACGCTGGCACAGGCACTCGATGTGAAGTAACGACTTTCGTGCGTTATCAAGATAAAACGCCCGATGGCTTGGCAGCCACCGGGCGTTTTGTCATACGAGCGTTCGACGGGTAAAGCGGGGCGTTTCCCGCAGATCAGCCGGCAATCATGTGATGCAGTTGATCGAGTTCCTGATTGAGCGCGCGCTGCTCGTCACCCGACAAGCCACCGCCGTGCTGGGCCGCCATATCGCGCGCTTCCTGCGCGATGGCATCGAGCCGGCGATGCAGCTCGTAGCCGCGCGGCGGCGGGTAATAGCCTTGGTTCACATGGTTGTCGATGTCGCGCGATTCGTTGCCGATGCGCCGGTCGATCTGCTCGCGGCGTTGCACGGCCACGGTATGCGGGTCTTGCTCGACCACGACACGCGCGGCAGGAGCAGGACGAGGCGGCTCGACGACGCAGCCAGACAACGTGCCAACCACGCCGGCAAGGCCGGCGACCAGTGCGAGAGCGGCGAGGCCGCGAGACTTACCCTGAGTGCGATGTGGATTCATGATCGTTATTGAGCACTTGTACACGCCAAGACGGCGCAGTTGCATTCTGGCGAGGCGCACACACGGCGGGTAGCGATGTTGCATTCGGTTGCAACCATTTCAGCCGCGGCAATGTGACGCAGGTGCCGGCATGCACCGTTCTGGCGCGGCGGCGTTGGCGGACGAGCCCGCCGGACGGTCGCCGCCGGATTCGTTGAAATTGCTGGAAATCGTTGCCGGACGCGGGGCAGGGGCGTATGATGCCCGCGAATTGGCTCCCCCCACAGCCTGTCCTGAGCGCTTGCGAGCGCCATTTGTTGCCATGATCGTTCGTCCCAATCTGCATTGGCTGCGCATGCTTTTCGTCGTGCGCGGTTCGATCGTGCCCAAGATCGCCACGCAGCTCATTTTCACGACGATCATTTCGATTGTCGTCACGGTGGCGCACGGCCGCGTGTTCGAGTGGAAGATTCCGCTCACCTTCGTGCCGTTCTCGCTCATCGGTATCACGCTCGCGATTTTTCTCGGTTTTCGTAACACCACGAGCTACGCCCGCTATTGGGAAGCCCGCGTGCTGTGGGGCAGTGTGCTCAACGAGACGCGTGCCCTCGCACGCCAGTCGATGACGCTGGTCTCGGACACTTCTGATTCACCGCGTTTCGTGGCCTACCTGATCGCGTTCGTGCACGGCATGCGCCATCAGTTGCGCGGCACGGACCCGCGGGCGGACTTCGAGCGTCTGCTCAGCCCGGAAGACGTGAAGTGCCTGATGCGCAAGCAATTCAAGCCGATCACGATTCTGCTGATGGCCGGCGAATGGTTGCGTGAGCGCCGGCTGAAGGGGCAGATCGACGCGCCGCTCGCGCAGGTCATGGAGATGCACCTTGACCGGCTTGGCGAAGCCATCGGCGGCTGCGAGCGCATCGCCTCGACGCCGATCCCGTTCACGTACGGCGTGATCCTGCACCGTGTGACGTATCTCTACAGCGTGCTGCTGCCGTTCGGTCTGGTCGACTCGATCGGACCGATGACGCCGGTCATTGTGGCATTCATCTCGTACACCTTCTTCGCGCTTGAAGCCGTGAGCGCCGAGATCGAAGAGCCGTTCGGGCTGGAACCCAATGACCTCGCGCTCGACGCGATGTCCGATTCCACCGAGCAATCGCTGCGCGAGATCCTGCATCGCCAGCACACCGCGAAGCTGCGCGAGCGCGGCGAGCACCACATCATCACCTGAGCCGTTTTCCTCCCTTAGCAAGCCTTTGATACTAAAGTGCTTGCTTTACTATTTTGCGCGACTATACTCAAGCACATGCTTGACCATGACAACACTCTCGATCTGACGTTTCAGGCGCTGGCCGACACCTCCCGCCGCGCTATGCTCGTGCGCCTGGCGCAGGGGCCGGCGTCGGTGAGCGCGTTGGCGCAGCCGCTGGCGATGTCGCTACAGGCGGTCATGCAGCATCTTGCCGTGCTTGAGAGCGCAGGGCTGGTGCGAACGGAAAAGGCCGGCCGTGTGCGTACGTGCCGGATCGAACCTCAGGCGCTGAGCCTTGCAGAGCGATGGATCAACCAGCGCCGACATGAGTGGGAGGGCCATCTCGACCGATTGGGCGAGTATCTGGCCAGCCTGCCGCCCGAAGGAGCGATTCATGAGGACAGCAAGTGAAGGCGTGGCGCCCCTGCCACCGATGACGATCGGCCGCACCTATGCGGCCGCGAGCGACGCCGTATTCCGGGCTTGGACGACCACGGAAGCCGTCAAACGCTGGTTTTGTCCGACGGGGTATACCGTTCCCGAGGCGCAGGTCGATGCGCGTGTCGGCGGTGTTTTCGAATTGCGGATGCAGTCGCCCGAAGGCGAGTCGCACTGGATTCGCGGGCGTTTCACCGAAATCGACGCGCCCGTGCGGCTGGTGATCGAGATGGACGTGACGGACGCCACCGGGCATGTCTTGTTCCGTGCGCAAACAACGGCAGGTTTCGCGAATGTCTGCGACGGCACGCGGCTCGAAGTCGAGCAACGCTATACGGTGGTCGATCCGGCGTTTGCGTGGATGCCTGCCGGTGCCAGCCAAGGCTGGGCGCAAACGCTCGACAAACTCGCCCGCGAAGTCACCCGCTCCGATGTGGACGTGCCCTCGCATCGTTCGGTCGTGCACGCGACATTCCGTATCGAACGGCAATATGCGGCGACGCCGGCGCGGGTCTTCAGGGCATTGACCGAGCGCGAAGCCAAGGACCGGTGGTTCACCGGCGGCGCAGGCTTCACCCAGCTCGAGCGCTCGATGGATGTGCGCCCCGGGGGCCGTGAGCACTCGAAAGGCCGCTGGGCCGGCGGCATGGTCTCGACGTTCGATGCCCAGTACTTCGATGTGGTGCCCGATACGCGTCTGGTCTATGCCTATGAGATGCACCTCGATACCCGCAAGATCTCGGCATCGCTTGCGACCATCGAACTGCGCGCGCATGACGGCGGCACACAACTCGTCATGACGGAGCAAGGCGCGTTTCTCGACGGGTACGACGACGCCGGTTCGCGTGAGCGGGGCACACATTTCTTGCTCGACGCCCTCGGCGCATCGCTGGCCAACTGAGACGTTCGCGCCCCGGGATCGTTACGGGGCGCGGTTTCTCAGGGTTTGCACCAATATCGGGCAGGCGATTCTCATCGAAACACGCAATAGTTCGTGGACAAATATCGCGTTTTTCATTGCATTTGCGAGTTCTAGACTTCCTTCCATCGACGGCGCTTTAACAAAACAAAGCCGTCGCAACTGACAGGAGTTTTCAAACATGAACCGCAAGAACATCGCAATCGCCCTTATCGCCGCCGCCGCTTCGTTCGGTGCCGCCTCCAGCTACGCTGTTGAAAACGGCAACAACTACCCTGACGTCGCTTCGCAAGGTGCACCGCTCACCCGCGCTGCCGTGCTGGCCGATCTGGCCCAAGCCCGCGCCAACGGTCTGATCCCGCAAGGCGACGCCGACTATCCGGTGTATGTCGCTTCGGGCCCGGCCAAGAGCCGCGTCGAAGTGAAGAACGAACTGGCCCAAGCCCGTGCCGAAGGCCTGATGGCAGAAAACGACGTGGATTACCCGATCGTCGTGTCGCAAGGCCCGAGCGTTTCGCGTGCTGACGTCAAGCAAGAACTCGCCCGCGCCCGCGCTGCTGGCGAACTGAATGTGAGCGAAGGCAGCTGATCTGCCAGTATCGCCCGCCGCATCAAGTGAAAAGCCGTCCCATTGGGGACGGCTTTTTTCATTGGGGCGGACGCAGCCGCGATGGCTTCACGCTTTCATGAAGCGCAGCGCCAGACGCGCCAGTTTCGGCACGAAGGTCGGGCGCAGCAGGCGCTTGTCGTAGCCGTCCATGCGGCGCGCGTCTTCCTCGAGACACAGCGCAATCAGGTCGCGCGGTTTGAGCGATTCGCCGATCTCGGCCGTGCTGGTCGCGGGGAAGTTGGCATCGCGGGCCACGCCGTCGGTGTCGATGCCGCGTGCAATCGCCATACGGTCCCAGATCAACGTGACCCACACGGCGGCGATGCGCGCGAAAAACCACGGGCGTTTCCAGAACGGCAGGTTACGGCGATGCCACGCCACCCAGTTCGCGAAGAACAGGATGTGGCGCGCCTCTTCCTGAATCACCGGTTCGAACGTTTCGACAAGGGCCTCGGGGAAGTAACCCGAGCGCTGGGCGGAACGGAACAGCCCGAACGCGACGAAGCTATCGATACACTCGCTGAAGCCGGTTTTCATCCACGCCCATTCGGGATCGCCGGGCGGCGGATAGGCGGGCTCGGGAGCCAGCTCGATGCCGTAGGCTTCCACCAGTTTCGACAACACCACCTTGTGCCGTGCTTCCTCCTCGCCGTCCATGACGAGGGCCTTGCGGAGCAGCGGGTCCTGCATGGTGGCGGCGTAGGTGGCCACGCGAATGGAGGCGCGGCCTTCGGTCTGCACGGCGATGTCCCAGATGGGCAGCGCGGTCAGCCGCTTGAGGGCGTCGGGCGGAAGCTCGGGCCAGTCGATGACGGCCGGCTTGTAGGGGTTATGAGACTCAAGCAGCATGCGGCAGAACATCTGCTTGTGGGAGTCCGAACCAATCGCCACGGGGCCATCGACATCGAATTGCCAATGGCGCATGACGTGGTCGGCCTCGGCGACGGCTACCGCCTGCGTGTCGGACATCTGTTCGGGATATCGCATGAGGTATCGGTCAGGTCTGCATTCGCAAAAATCATACCATCAAGCATTCAGGCCGCGCCGCCCAGAATTGTCTGTTCGCCGCGCGCGAATGCGAGACGAAATTTCGGCAGAAGTGAGACGCCCACGTGCCGAAAGGGCGTTTGAAATATGCTGTAATTGTTTCGTTTGACGCAACGCGCGTTATCGTCCGGCAGCGTTTATCCTGAGTCAAGGGCTCACTAGACTGGTGAGCCCGCTGTCGCTGTTTTTCAGCTTCTTTGCATTGGACTCATCATGACGTTGACCCTTGAGCAACTCTTTCCGCAGCATCGTCCCGAAGGTGAAGCCGTGGCCACGGCTCTGGACAGTCACGCCGTCGTACAGGCGCTGTCGCTGGCGTGCGCCGATCACCCGCTCGTCTTGCTGCGCATGATGTACCCGGCCACGGATGCCACCACGCACCGCAGCCGCGACGAACTCGCCGAAGTGCTTCACCGCCACGGCTTGCATCAGGTCGCCGGCCTGATCGAGGAAGAGTCGCCGTACCTGATGTTCACGTCGGTCGCGCACGCCTTCCTCACGCTGGTGGAAATTCGCCGCTATTCGGCCGCGATTGCCGTGCATCTCTACTATCGCGGGTTGGCCGGCACCGATGCCGAAGAACGCCTGCGCACCGACGCCAAAGTGCCGGCAGACGGGCATTTCAAGCCGTTCGATTAAGCGATTTGATGCGACGAATGGTGGGGTAGCAAACACAGCGCGCAGACTTACGCTGCGCGCTGTGTTGCGCTGTGGCGATTACTGCCCAGCGCTTTTCTCTTGCGCTTCGGGCGGTGTGGATGGTGTGGGCGTCATGTCCGGCGCTTTGTCGCCATCCCAGCCGAACGTGACCTGCCGCTGCGCCTTGCGCTGTTCGCGCTCGCGCGTCATCTGCTCCTCGAACTGACGGCGGCCTTCCTTGGACTTCGCAATCATCTTGTTGCGGTCTTGATAGAAGGGGTACATCTCGTCGGTCAGCTTGATGTTGCCGCGCCGGAACGCCATGGTCGCTTCGCGCGCTTCGGCGGCCGGCCAGCCGAGTTCTTCCAGCACCGAACGTGCGCTGCGAAGCGACGACTCGAACACTTCCCGCTCGATGTGCTTCACGCCCCGGTCGCGTAACTGGAACAGATGCCCCACGTTGCGCGCCCGCGCGACGATCGGTACCGCTGGAAAATGCTCGCGCAGCAAATCCACGATCTCCAGCGACTGATCGACATCGTCGACGGCGACCACCACCGCACGCGCATTGGCGACACCGGCGATGCGCAGCAGGTCGAGCCGCGTGGCATCGCCGTAGAACACGCGAAAACCAATCTGCCGCAGGCTCTCGATGGTGTCCGGGTCATGATCGAGCACCGTCACCGAAACGCCCTGCGGTATCAACGCCCGTCCGACGATCTGGCCGTAGCGGCCAAACCCGCAGATCACCACACTCGCGGTCTGCGGCTCGGCAATCTCTTCCATGCGCGGCGAACCCTTGAGGCTGTAGCGCGGCAGCAGCCACTTGTCGATGGCGACGAGCAGCAGTGGCGAGATCAGCATCGATAGCGCGACGGCACCGATCAGGAATGACGACACCGCCGGTGGCAAGACTTGCGGGCCCGCCGACTGAAACACCACGAAGGCGAATTCACCACCCTGTGCCAGCAGCAGCGTGAAGATCGGCCGCTCCTGATACGGCAGCTTCATCAGTCGCGACAAGCCGTAGATCGCGAGTCCCTTCACGGCCATGAATCCGACAACCACCGCCAGCATGCGCAGCGGCTGTGCGAACAACACGCCGAAGTCGATGCTCATGCCCACGGCGATAAAGAACAACCCGAGCAGCAGCCCCTTGAATGGCTCGATGTCGGTTTCGAGTTCGCGCCGGTATTCGCTTTCTGCCAGCAGCACACCGGCGAGGAATGCGCCCAACGCCATCGACAAACCGACCCACTGCATCAACGCGGCAATGGCGACAACGAGCAGCAACGCAGCGGCCGTGAAGATTTCCGGCGTCTTGCTGTTGGCAATCCAGCGCAGCAACGGCCGCAACGCGAGCCGGCCACCGAGAATGATCGCCGCGATCACGCCGACGATTTTCAGCGCTTCGAGCGCACGCTGGGTACCGGTCAGGGCATGGCTGTCGACCGAATTAGCGAGCAGCGGCAGCAGCGCAAGAATGGGGATGGCGGCAACGTCCTGAAACAGCAGAATCGAGAAACCGGCTTGTCCGCTGGGCGTGCCGAGCAGATTGCGCTCGGCCATCACCTGCAAGGCAATCGCCGTGGACGACAGCGCCAGTCCGAGCGCCGCGACGAGTGCAATGCGCCACGGTGCACCGAGTGCGAAGCCGGCGCAGAACAACAGCACGGCGCAGCCGATGACTTGTGCGGAGCCCCAGCCGAAGATCGGCCGTCGTAAATTCCACAGACGGCGCGGCTCCAGTTCGAGGCCGACGAGAAACAACATGAGCACCACGCCGAACTCGGCGAAGTGCAGCACGTCTTCCACGCGCGAGACGAGTCCGAGGCCCCACGGACCGATGGCGATGCCGGCGGCGAGATAGCCGATGATTGCGCCTAGCCCTAACGCCCGCGAGAGCGGCACCACGATGACCGCTGCCGCGAGATAGATCAGGCTGGCGAGCAGCCACGACGGGACGTGTTCCATCAGATGGCCCTCCCGGGACGGGCGCCGGTGGCGGTGTCAGTGGTGGCGTCAGTGGTGGCCGGTGCGCTTACCGCAGGCGGCGCGACGTCCGGCGGGCAGCGCGGGCGGTCGCTGTCGGGGATGTCGCTGCACTCGGGTGCGGCGTCCATCGAGATCAGTTCCGGCCATTGCGGATACGTCGCCAGACGGCCGGCGAATTCGCTTACATGTGCGTCGAGTGCGGCGTCGCCGCTGCGGCGCGCGCCGTAGAACACTTGCGGCGGCAGGAAGCGCATGCCGCACAGTCGTGCCGTCTGTTCGTATGCCGGCAGAAAGTCGGCGAAGTCGTGCTGGTTGTAGCCTTCGGCGCAGTAGCTGGCCTGCGGGCCGCCCGTGCTCGGCACGAGCCAGAGGTCTTTTCCGGCAAGCGCGTGGCCGTCGTGTCCGTAGGCCCAGCCCCATGTAAGCACTTCGTCGAACCAGAGTTTTTGCAGCGGCGGCATGCTGTACCAATAGATCGGATGCACGAGCACGATCAGATCGGCACGCGCCACGCGCTGCTGCTCGGCAGCCACGTCGATGCTGAAGTCGGGGTAGGTCGAATACAGGTCGTTGACGTCGACACCGGCAATGCTGCGCGCGGCGTCGAGCAGGCGGCGGTTCACGCGTGAGTCGCGCCAACGCGGATGCGCCACGATGACATAGATGGCGCGCCCGGGCGTGCTGTCGGCCGCCGTGGGGAGGGCTGGGGGGGAAGCGGGTTCGGTCATGCGAGGGAGAATACCGCATTCGCATGACGGCCGATTGCGTCGATGTTAAAGACTGAGGTAGCAGCGGCCGTTAAGTGTGGATATGCTTCACTGAGCTTTCGATAGGTCCGCTTTGCCCGGGTTCGATACGTGGCACAAGCGGGGGTTGAAGTCACATAACAAGAACTTTTGCGCGGGGGCCGCTTGGCGGTCGATACCTGCGCTACACCGACATGTCGCCGCAAGCCTTTCGCAATACCGTCAACATGATCTATCACGGCCGCAACGTCGCTCTGGCGTTGCTGCTGGTCGCACTCCTCTACAACCAGACCTTCTGGGTGTTCGTGAGCGCCGTCGCGGCGGCGCTGTGTACTGGCGCGTTGCGCGAGGCCGACCGCATGCCCGAAGACGAGGACGTGCCGCCGCGCCCGCTCGTCATTCAGGTGCTTCGCATCTCCGTGCCGCTACTGCTCACGATGTTCGCCCTCGGCTATGGCGTGGTGTGGTTCAACCGCAATTTCGGCTGACGACGTTCCGTCGTCACAACACCATGGCGCGCATGGCCCGGCCGGTTGCCTCATCGGCCGGATAGAACGCTTCGAGCGCCAGTTCGGCGAGCGTGACATCCACCGGCGTTCCAAACACCGTCGTCGTGCTGAAGAACGACAACAGGCCGGCGTCGGTGCGCAATTGCATCGGCACGAAGATGCTCGCTGATGCGGGCACCGCAGGCGGCGGCTCCCGTGACGACACGGGATACGCCTTCAACTCCTCATACAGCTCGCCCAGCGTCGCATCGCCGCTCGCATGAATCTGCTGACGCAGACGATGCAGCAGATGCGCGCGCCATTCGGGCAGATTCGCGATGCGCGGTGCCAGCCCGTCGGGATGCAGCGACAGGCGCAGCACGTTGACCGCGCCGCTCAACAATGACGGGTCCACGCCAGCGAGCAGCGGCATGACGGCGCGATTTGCCGCCAGCAATGTCCAGTGGCGATCGACGGCCAGTGCCGGGTACGGCTCGTGGCCGTCGAGCACGCGCTGCACGGCTTCGCGGGCCACGGCCATGTCGGGCGCATCGAACGCGCGGGCTTCGAAGCGCGGTGCGAAGCCGGCCGCTACCAGCATCGCATTGCGCTCGCGCAACGGAATGTCGAGCGCCTGCGCAAGGTGCAGCAGCATCTCGCGGCTCGGCTGCGCGCGGCCCGTCTCGACAAAGCTCAGATGGCGCGTCGAGATCTCCGCTTCGAGCGCGAGATCGAGTTGGCTCATGCGCCGGCGCTGACGCCAGTCGCGCAACAGGGTTCCGATAGCAGGTGTTGTCATGAAACGGATGATAGCGGCTGGGGAATGCGCCGCCATTACCTCGCAGGTAATCGACGGCGTGTCGTGGGCTCACGAAGATGTCAGTCAGCGAGACCCGATGTCTCGTCGTCCTGATCACCCGCAGCAAGATGGAAGTCTGCGTGCGGTGCGGATCGGTCCAACTTCGATGGAGGTCGCCATGATGTCATCCCGTCAAACTTCGGTTCAATCTTCAGCGCAGTCGTCGGTTCAGCCGTCAATGCAGGAGGCGTCGGCTAAATCGCTATTTCTTGCCCGCGCGTTGCTCGCCGACGCGCTCGTGAGCGGCGCGGTCGGCCTGTTGCAGGTGCTGGCGGCGGCACCGCTGGCCGCACTGCTGGATCTGCCTGCCGACGGTCTGCGCGTGACCGGGCTGGTGCTGCTCGTCTATGGGGCGGCGCTGGTGTGGCTGGTGCGCCGCACGACGTTGCCGGCGGGTGCCGCATGGACGGTGATCGCCATCAATGCGATCTGGGCGCTCGACTGCGCCATCTTGCTGGCGTCGGACTGGATCGCGCCAAACGCGTTGGGCGCAGCGTTCATCGCTGTGCAGATCGTGACCGTGCTGGTGTTTGCCGAACTGACGTTCATCGGGTTGCGCCGCCGTCGGGCGGCGCAGGCCTGATGGTTATTTCACGAACTGAATGTCGTTCGGTGCCTGCGGCGGCAGCTTGATCGCCAGCACTTTGAATTCGCCGCTGGTGTTTTGCGACCCGGCGTGCACGGTGCCGCGCGGAATGATGATGAGATCGCCCGGGTGCACGTCGCGCTGCTGGTCGCCGAGCCAGAACGTGCCGCTACCGGCGATCACGTACTGAATCTCGTCGGCGTCCTGATGCGTGTGGCGCGGCACGTTGCCGCTTTGCACGGCGACGGTGCCGTTGGCCGTGGCCACGAGCGTGCGCGAGCGCAGCGTGCCGACGTTAGGCACGAGCTTGCCGATCTGTTCGTCGGTCATGGCGCCGACGTCGATGATTTGCGGGGTGAGGGCGGTGGCCTGCGCCACAGCGCTGGGCATCAGATGGGACGAGAGGAAGCCGGCGGCGAAGGCGGCAGGTACGGCAGCAAGCAGGACGTAGCGACGCATGTTCTTGTTCCTTTTGTGGGTGCTTTGTGAGCGAGACAAGCAACGGAATTCACGAGCGAGCGACTTGCAGAACCGCCATGAAGGCGGCCGGCCCGCGCTGCACGATCAAGCGTGCAGCAGGGGCCTGTGCCGGACTATACGCGCTCCCGCGCGAGGGCGGGATGCGGAATTGTCGGTAGACGGAAGGGGGCAGCGGTGCCCCTTATGACCGGGGGCGCCGCGTAATACTGCCGATGACGTTCGATTATTGCAGCGGGTGCGCAGGCACGTCGCCGTGCTTATGCAGCAGCGCGTTGCGGCGCGCGTAGGTGAAGTAGATCACCATGCCGATGGCGAGCCACACCACGAATGCGATCCACGTCGCGGCTTGCAGGTGGGCCATCAGGAACAGGCAAAGGCCTGCGGAGATCAGTGGCACCACCGGCGCCCCCGGCACGCGAAACGCGCGCGGCAGGTCAGGACGCGTGCGGCGCAGCACGAGCACGGCGACCGACACCAGCGCGAACGCCGACAGCGTGCCGATATTGATCAGCTCGGCGAGCACGCCCAGCGGCACGAACCCGGCGATGACGGCGAACACCACGCCGATGATCCACGTGCCCGCAAACGGGGTCTTGTGCGTCGGGTGGATGCGCGAGAGCAGCGGCGGCAGCAGGCCGTCGCGCGACATCGCGTAAGTGATACGCGTCTGGCCGTAGGTCATCACCAGAATCACGGTCGTCATGCCGAGAATCGCGCCCAGATCGACGAAGCCCGCGACCCAATTCTGTCCCGCATATTGCAGTGCCAGCGACACCGGGTGATCCACGCCCGCGAACTGCGCGAACGGCACGATGCCGGTCATGATGGCGGCGACCACGACATACAACAGCGTGCACACGATCAGCGAGCCGATGATGCCGATCGGCAGATCGCGGCCCGGGTTGCGCACTTCCTCAGCGGCGGAGGTTACGGCGTCGAAACCGATGAACGCGAAGAACACCAGCGCCGCAGCGTTGAACATGCCGCTGGTGCCAAACGGCATGAACGGCGTCCAGTTGGCCGGCTTCACATGCCACACGCCCACGGCGATAAAGAGCAGCACCACGCCGATCTTGATCGCGACCATCAGGTTGTTGATCCGCGCCGATTCGCGCACGCCATACGACAGCACCCACGTGACCAGCAACATGATGACCACGGCCGGCAGATTGATGAAGGTTGTCACGCCCGGCACGCTGCCCGGTGCTGCTGTGATGACGGCGGGCAGGTGCAGGCCGAAACCGGCCGCCAGCGACTGGAAGTAACCCGACCAGCCGACCGACACGGCCGACGATGCCAGACCGTATTCGAGCATCAGATCCCAGCCGATGATCCACGCCACGATCTCGCCGAGCGTTGCATAGCTATACGTGTAGATCGAGCCGGAGACGGGAATGGTGGACGCGAACTCGGCGTAGCACAGCGCGGCGAAGCCGCAGGCCGTGGCCGCGATCATGAACGAGATGGTGAGGGCGGGGCCAGCGGTGAGGGCGCCCGTGCCGGTGAGGACGAAAATGCCGGTGCCGATGATGGCGCCGATGCCCATCAGGACCAGATCGATGGGGCCCAGCACCTTGCGGAGACTGCCGGTGCGGCTTGCCGCCAGCATGCTCTCGATGTTTTTGGTTCGAAAAAGACTCATGACCTGCAAAAGGTTCCTGCAACGTATGTCTCTGGCGCGCGCGTGACGCGCGCCATGGAGAAATCCCGCGGGCAACGATGTCCCGCGACCTGGCTGCAAGGGCACCCTGGGCTTGTGGCCGCTCGTTCCCATGCCTGACGGATTGGCCGCAGGGAGAGCGAAGCGCCGCGCATGCCTGATCGCTGTCGGGTGCGTGGCTGCCTATCAGGCATCGGCCACGGATGACGAAGGCCGCTCACGGGACGCACGGGTGGTGCATACCGGACGCGGCATGGCGATAGGCAACCGCGGCGTGCAAAGGCACGCCGGGGCGGGACGAACACGATCGAGACTTACGGAGGATCTTGCCGGACTGCCGTGAACGTCGCGCGGTGAGGCTGCGACGGCACGTCTGAGAGATCTGCTAAGTGGTCTGCAATGTGACGGGTGCCCGTTAAGCTGGCTAGCAAAACACCGGCGCCGGGGCACCGGTGTGTCAGTTGCGCGCTTGCGTTGCTAAGGGCTCGCTGTCCTGCGGGCCGGCCATCGGCGCCTGATCGGCGCCTCCGCCTGGCCGGCAATGCTCACATTTTAAGCGTTTTTCCCAAAACGCGTGCAGTGGCCACTGAATTAGGGTCACGTACTCCGGGTGCCGGTTCGGGGATCAGCGATCACCGCCCGGACGCCCACCGCCGCCACCGCCATGGCCCCCGCCACCGCCGCCATGGCCGCCTCCATTACCACCGCCGTGGCCCCCACCGCCGCCACCGCCACCACCGGGCGGGCGCGGACCGTGTCCACCCCCTCCACTGGGCGGCCGTGGGCCGGGGCCCGCCCCGTGCCCGGGCGGACGCCCCGGACCGGGGCCTGCACCGTGAC
>NZ_CABPSF010000009.1 GCF_902459685.1 Pandoraea iniqua
AGGCTGCCCCGGCCGCCGCACCGCTGCGCCGCCCGGCCCCGGCCGCAGCGGCCCCGGCGGCACGCACCGGCACGGACGACGCCAACGGCGATTGGGAAACGTTCTGATCGTCTTGAAGCGCGCGTTATCCCGCGATAGCGCGCCCTTCCGGCAACGCGGTACAGGCAACACGAGCATTACAAGCATTACGAGCATTCCGCGCAGTACAGGCAACACCAGCAGCAACTACAGGAAAGGTGCACGTGCCCGTCCGGAGATGGCAGCTTACAACTCCGGGTGGCGCGTGTCGGCAAGTGGCAACAATGGGTAAGACAAAAGCCGCCGTGCGTGCGGGACACGATGTCCGCGCGACGGTGAGCCGGTGGTGGAGGGTCACATCATGATGCAGTTGAGTCTCAAGGCAAAACTCTGGTCCGCGCTCGCGCTGATGTGGCTGGGTCTTTTATTGCTCGGCGGCTGGGCGTCGTGGCACGAACGCGGCACGATGCTGGCCGAGCGGCGAGACGCCGTGCAGGACATCGTGACCACCGCCGACGGCATCGTGCGCGATTACGCCGCACAGGCCGCTGCGGGCAAGATGCCCGAGGCCGAGGCCAAACAGCAGGCGATGGCGCGTCTGAAGTCGATGCGCTACGGCGACGGAGGCAGCGGCTATGTGGTCATCTTCGACACCAAGCCGACCGTGCTGATGCACCCGACGCTCACCGATCTGGTGAACAAAGACGTCTCCACCTACAAGGATTCGAACGGCAAGCTGCTCTATGTCGAAATGGCCCGCGTCGCCAAAGACAAGGGCGCAGGCTTCGTCGACTACTACGGCCGAGTGGCCGGCAGCGACAAGCGCATGGCCAAGCTCTCGTTCGTGAAGTACTTCGCGCCGTGGGACTGGGGCTTCATGAGCGGCGTGTATGTGCAGGACGTCGACGACGCGTTCCTCGCGACGCTGCTGCGCTACGGCATCGCGCTGTTGCTCATCGGCGGCATCGTCACGGCGGCCATGGTCGCGATCATCCGCAACGTACAGCGCAGCCTTGGCGGCGAGCCCGAATATGCGGCAGAAATCGCGCAACGCATTGCGGCGGGCGATCTGCAAAGTCATGTGAACGTGGCCGCGGGCGACAACACCAGCCTGCTGTTCGCGATGCAGCGCATGCAACACACGCTGGCCGACACCATCGGACAGATTCGACAAGGCACCGAGTCGATCACAACGGCAGCGCAGCAGATTGCGGCGGGCAATACCGATCTGTCGGCGCGTACGGAACAACAAGCCGCGTCGCTGGAAGAAACCGCGTCGTCGATGGAGCAGCTCACGGCGACCGTGCGCCAGAACGCCGATAACGCGCGTCAGGCCAGCCAGCTCGCGGTGACCGCGTCGGAGATCGCCTCGCGTGGCGGTCAGGTGGCCGGGCAGGTCGGCACGACGATGGATGGCATTTCGGCCAGCTCCAGCAAGATCGTCGACATCATCAGCGTGATCGACGGCATTGCCTTCCAGACCAACATCCTCGCGCTGAACGCGGCGGTGGAAGCCGCGCGTGCCGGTGAGCAGGGCCGTGGCTTCGCGGTGGTCGCAGGCGAAGTGCGCACGCTGGCGCAGCGCAGCGCGTCGGCCGCGAAGGAAATCAAGGCATTGATCGAAGAGTCGTCGCGCCGGGTGCAGGACGGCACCTCGCTGGTGGCACAAGCCGGCCAGACGATGGAAGAGATCGTGCAGGCGGTCAAGCGTGTGACCGACATCATGGGCGAGATTTCGGCGGCGTCGGCCGAGCAGTCGAACGGTATCGAGCAGGTCAATCGTGCCGTGACCCAGATGGACGAAGTCACGCAACAGAATGCGGCACTCGTGGAAGAGGCGGCTGCGGCCGCCGGGGCATTGGAATCGCAGGCGCACGAACTGCGCGCGGCGGTCTCGGTGTTCCAGACGAGCGGGGCGGGCAGCGCAAGTATTCATGCGATGAGCGCCACGCGTCGCGAAAACACGCCGCAACCGTTCGCTCGCGCGGCATAAGGCGAGCCACTGACGCCGGTGAAACTCAATGACTGACTCGCGCATTACCTCGCATACGACGCGTCGCGGCACCCCCGGTAACGAGGGTGGCGACGGCAGCCGCAGCACGGAGTTTGCCCGTGCCAGCGGGGCTGCGCTCGCGGGCGAGCGCGACTTCGCGTTCTCGCTGGCCGACTTCGGCCGCATTCGCAATCTGATTTATCAGCGTGCGGGCATCGCGCTGGCCGAACACAAGCGCGAGATGGTCTATAGCCGTATCGCACGGCGGCTGCGTGCGCTCGGCATGACGAGCTTCACCGAATATCTCGACATGCTCGAAGCCGACACCGGCGACAGCGAGTGGGAGTCGTTCACCAACGCGCTCACCACCAACCTCACGTCGTTCTTCCGCGAATCGCATCACTTCCCGCTGCTCGCCGAGTTCATCCGCAACCGCGCCAAGCCGATCTCGATCTGGTGCTGTGCGGCCTCGACCGGCGAAGAGCCGTATTCGATTGCGATGACGCTGGTCGATACGCTGGGCTCGCGGCCCAACGCCAGCGTGATTGCGACCGACGTCGACACGCAGGTGCTCGCGCGCGCCTCGGCGGCGGTCTACAACGGCGAGCAAACCGGCAAGCTCTCGCAGGAACAACTGCGCCGCCACTTTCTGCGTGGCACGGGCGCGAACGCCGGCAAGATCAAGGTGCGCCCCGAATTGCAGCAACTGGTCACCTTTGCGCCGCTCAATCTGCTCGCCCCGTCGTGGCAGCTTGGCGGGCCGTTCGACGTGATCTTCTGCCGCAACGTGATGATCTATTTCGACAAGGCGACGCAGGCGCGCATTCTCGAGCGCTTCGTGCCGTTGCTCAAACCGGACGGACTGCTCTTTGCCGGGCACTCCGAGAATTTCACGTATGTGAGCCGGGCGTTCCGTCTGCGCGGGCAGACGGTGTACGAACTGGCCGGCACCGGAGCAAGGGGAGCCTGACATGGCGCAGCCGCTGGCCGAAGCCCTCGCGACTAACCATTACTTCGACAGTGCGTTCAACACGCGCGCTGTCAAACTGCTGCCGTCCGAATACTTCGTCACGACCGAAGACATCATGCTCGTGACGGTGCTGGGCTCGTGTGTTGCCGCGTGTGTGCGCGACAACGTCACGGGCATCGGTGGCATGAATCACTTCATGCTGCCCGACGACGGCGAGAGCGACCGCGACCGGCTGCTCTCGGCGTCGATGCGCTACGGCGCGTATGCCATGGAAATGCTCATCAACGAGCTGATCAAGCTCGGGGCACGCCGTGAGCGGCTCGAAGCCAAGGTGTTTGGCGGCGGCGCCGTGCTGGCGGGCATGACCACATTGAACATCGGGGATCGCAACGCGAACTTTGTGTTGCGCTATCTCGAGACCGAGCAGATTCGCGTGACTGCGCAGGATCTGCTCGGACCGCATCCGCGCAAGGTGTGTTTTTTGCCGCGCACCGGCCGGGTGATGGTCAAAAAGTTGGGCGATCGCGGAGACCCGGCGATTGCGCAGCGCGAACAGGCGTATGCGCAGCGACTGCGCACACGCGAAGTACGGGGCTCCGTAGAACTCTTTGCGCCACCGGCCAGAACCGCCAAGCCTCGGCCGGGGCCTGACAACCGAAAAATGGAGGAGGCTTGAGCGAACCTATCAAAGTCCTGTGCGTGGACGATTCCGCACTCGTGCGCAGCCTGATGACCGAGATCATCAATGCGCAACCGGACATGACTGTGGTGGCGACCGCGCCCGACCCGCTGGTCGCGCGCGATCTCATCAAACAACACAACCCTGACGTGCTCACGCTCGACGTCGAAATGCCGCGCATGGACGGTCTGGACTTCCTCGAGAAGCTCATGCGTCTGCGGCCGATGCCGGTGTTGATGGTGTCATCGCTGACCGAGCGCGGCTCGGAAGTCACGCTGCGCGCGCTGGAACTGGGCGCGGTCGACTTCGTGACCAAGCCGCGTCTGGGCATTCGCGACGGCATGCTCGAGTACGGCGAGATGATCGCCGACAAGATTCGCGCCGCCGCGCGCGCCCGCGTGCGCAGTGCACCGCCCAAGAGCGCAACGCCGGCACCGATCGAAGCGGCGCCGCTGCTGCGCAACCCGCTGGTGTCGACTGAAAAGTTGATCATCATCGGCGCATCGACGGGCGGGACCGAAGCGATTCGCGAAGTGCTCGTGCCGATGCCGCCCGATGCGCCTGCGATTCTGATTACGCAACACATGCCGGCCGGCTTTACCAAGTCGTTCGCGCAGCGCCTGAACGGGCTTTGCCGTATCACGGTGAAGGAAGCCGAACATGGCGAGCGCGTACTGCCGGGCCACGCGTATATTGCGCCGGGTGGCGACACCCACTTGCAGCTCTCGCGTAGCGGTGCCAACTACGTGGCGTTGCTCGACCCGGCACCGCCGGTGAATCGACATCGGCCGTCGGTCGATGTATTGTTTCGCTCCGCAGCGGTTCACGCCGGGCGCAATGCGATTGGGGTGATCCTTACGGGGATGGGCCGCGACGGTGCGGCGGGGCTGGTGGAGATGCGCCGGGCAGGCGCGCACACGTTTGCGCAGGACGAAGCGAGCTGCATCGTGTTCGGCATGCCGCGCGAAGCCATTGCGATGGGCGGGGCCGAAGAGGTCGTGCCCCTGTCGGAGATGGCGCGCAAAGTGCTGCATCAGGTCGCGAAATTTGGCGAACGCACGCAACGAGTATAGTAGGGCGCTTTTCTTTTTCGCAGTATGCTTCGCATGTTTTGCGAGTACCCAGGGCACTGGAGTGCTGCGGCGAAGGCCCCATGAAATGGCGCCGGGCCCCTCGGGGGCGCCGGCCGAATTGGAGTGATGATGGTAGACAAGAACTTGAAGTTTCTGGTCGTCGACGATTTCCCGACGATGCGCCGAATTGTGCGAAACCTGCTCAAAGAGCTGGGTTTCTCGAACGTCGACGAAGCGGAAGACGGCGCGGCGGCGCTCGCCAAGCTGCGCGGCGGTAGTTTCGAATTCGTGGTTTCGGACTGGAACATGCCGAACATGGACGGCCTGACGATGCTCCAGCAGATTCGCGCCGACCCGAACCTCTCGAAGCTGCCGGTGCTGATGGTGACTGCCGAAGCTAAGAAGGAAAACATCATCGCTGCCGCGCAGGCGGGGGCGAGCGGGTATGTGGTCAAGCCGTTCACGGCCGCAACCCTTGATGAAAAGCTGGGCAAGATCTTCGAGAAAATGGAAAAGACGGGGGCCTGAGCGTGACCCACGACGCGAGCACTGAATGGCCGGTCGAGCCCAACGGGGCCGCGCCGGCAGGAGACCCGGCCGAGCGCATGCTCATGCGCATCGGGCAATTGACGCGCATGCTGCGCGACAACCTGCGCGAACTCGGCCTGGATAAACAACTCGAGCAAGCCGCTGAGGCCATTCCCGACGCGCGCGACCGGCTGAACTACGTCGCGACGATGACGGAACAGGCCGCCGTGCGCGCGCTTACCGCGATTGAACTGGCCAAGCCCATTCAGGAGCGGCTGGAAGTCGACGCCAACGCGCTCGATGCGCGCTGGGCGAGCTGGTTCGACCAGCCGCTCGAACTCGAAGACGCGCGCAAGCTGGTCACCGAGACGCGCGGCTACCTGCGCCGGGTGCCCGAAGACACCCGCGCGACCAATGCCCATCTGATGGAAATCATGATGGCGCAGGACTTTCAGGATCTGACCGGTCAGGTCATCAAGAAGATCATGGAAGTCGTGCAGGAGATCGAGAAGCACCTGTTCCAGACGCTGCTCGAGAACATGCCGCCCGAGAAGCGCAAGGAAGCGGAAGACTCTCTGCTCAACGGTCCGCAGGTCAAAAAAGAAGGTCGCACGGACATCGTGTCCGATCAAGAGCAGGTCGACGACCTGCTTGCCAGCCTCGGGTTCTGAAATACCGCCCATTCCCGCCTCTATTCCCCCCTTTGTGTCTTGACGGTTACGGACATAATCGGTCGGGATAGGGTGGGTCTGTCCGCCCGACGTGGATAGGGCATGGCTGAGGAAAGCGATCTCGAAAAATCGGAACCCGCGTCTCCCCGGCGTCTTGAAAAGGCGCGCGAGGAGGGGCAGGTTGCGCGTTCGCGCGAGCTATCCACCTTTGCCCTGCTGGCCGCCGGTGTCGCGGGCATGTGGATGACCGCCGACCGGATCTCCCAGGGCTTCGCCCAGTTGATGCGCCACGGCATGCAATTCGAGCCGGGCACCGCGCTCGACACCCACCGCATGCTCGCCAACGCCGCCCACTCGGGGGCCGACGCCCTCATGGTCATTGCCCCGCTGCTCGGCCTGCTGGTGCTGGCAGCGATCACTGCGCCCATGGCGCTGGGCGGTTGGCTCTTCTCCACCAAATCGCTCGCACCCAACTTCGGCCGGCTCAACCCGGCGAAGGGCTTGGGGCGCATGTTTTCGACGCAGGGGCTGGTCGAACTGATCAAGGCCATCGCCAAGACCCTGCTGGTGGGGTCGGTTGCTTACTGGGCGATCGCCCGCGACCGCGACGCCGTGATGGGCCTGATGACCCAGTCGCCGCGTGTGGCGCTGCCCCATGTGGGCGAGATGATCGTGGTGTGCTGCGCGTTCATCGTGATGTCGCTGCTGCTGGTGGCGGCCATCGATATCCCGTTCCAGCTTTGGCAGCACTACAAGAAGCTGCGCATGACCAAAGAGGAAGTGCGTCAGGAGAACAAGGAAAACGAAGGCGATCCGCACGTCAAAGCGCATATCCGCCAGTTGCAGCGTCAGGCGGCACGCCGGCGCATGATGCAGGACGTACCCAAGGCCGACGTGATCGTCACCAACCCGACGCACTTTGCCGTCGCGCTCGAATACAAGGACAACATGCGCGCGCCGCGCGTGCTGGCCAAGGGCACCGATCTGGTGGCCAAACGTATCCGCGAAATGGGCGAAGAGCACCGTATCCCGATTCTCGAAGCCCCGCCGCTGGCCCGTGCGCTGCATAAGCACGTGGAAATCGGTCACGAAATTCCGGCCACGCTCTACACGGCCGTGGCCGAAGTGCTTGCGTGGGTCTTCCAGCTTCGCCGCTGGCGTAACGAAGGGGGCGCCGAGCCGCGCACCCCGTCGGATCTGCCGGTCCCGGCTGAACTCGACGCGCTGCCGCGCGCCGGAGCGTAACGAATGAACCTCAACCCCCGCGCGAACCAGTTTCTGCGCTCGTCCCAAACGTTGCTCGGCGGCAACCTGAAGTCACTCGCCGCGCCGGTGCTGATCGTCATGATTCTGGGCATGATGATCCTCCCGTTGCCGCCGTTCATCCTGGATCTGCTCTTTACGTTCAACATCGCGCTGGCCGTGATGGTGCTGCTGGTCAGCATGTACACGCAAAAGCCGCTCGACTTTGCGGCGTTCCCGAGCGTGCTGCTGTTCTCCACGCTGCTGCGCCTGTCGCTGAACGTGGCGTCCACCCGGGTGGTGCTGCTCGAAGGTCACACCGGCCCGGATGCGGCCGGCAAGGTGATCGAGGCGTTCGGCCACTTCCTCGTCGGCGGCAACTACGCCGTGGGTATCGTGGTGTTCATCATCCTCGTGGTCATCAACTTCATGGTGATCACCAAGGGTGCCGGCCGTATCGCCGAAGTGGGCGCGCGTTTTACCTTGGACGCCATGCCGGGTAAGCAGATGGCCATCGACGCCGACCTGAACGCCGGCCTGATCGGGGAAGACGAAGCGCGCAAGCGCCGCACGGTGATCGCGCAGGAAGCCGACTTCTACGGCTCGATGGACGGTGCATCGAAGTTCGTGCGCGGCGATGCGGTGGCGGGCCTGATGATCATGGTCATCAACATCGTCGGCGGCCTGATCGTCGGCGTGGCCCAGCACGGTCTGGACATCGGCACGGCCGCCAAGAACTACACGCTGCTCACGATCGGTGACGGTCTGGTCGCGCAGATCCCGGCACTGGTGATCTCGACGGCGGCCGGTGTGGTCGTCTCGCGCGTGGCGACCGACGAAGACATTGGTCAGCAGGTCGTCTCGCAGCTGTTCAACAACCCCCGCGTGCTGGGCATTACGGCCGCGATTCTCGGGTTGATGGGCCTGATTCCGGGCATGCCGCACTTTGCCTTTCTGGTGCTGGCCGTCGGGTTGGGCGCACTGGCCCGCTGGCAGCATCAGCGCACCGAGCGCGCCAAGCAGGAATCGACGCGTCCCGCGCCGGTCGCGGCGTCGGCACCCAGCGAAGTGGCCGAAGCCTCGTGGGATGACGTGGCGCTGGTCGACCCGCTGGGGCTGGAAGTCGGTTACCGCCTGATTCCGCTGGTGGACCGCAATCAAGACGGCGAGCTGCTCAAACGCATCAAGGGCATTCGCAAGAAATTCGCGCAGGAAATCGGCTTCCTCGCGCCGGTGGTGCACATTCGCGACAATCTGGAGCTGCGCCCGAACCAATACCGCATCACGCTCAAGGGCGTGATCATCGGCGAAGGCGAAGCGTATCCGGGGCAACTGCTCGCGATCGATCCGGGTCAGGTCAGCGCACCGCTGCAAGGCACGCCCACGCGCGATCCGGCCTTCGGCCTGCCGGCCACATGGATCGACGTGGGTCAGCGCGATCAAGCGCAGGCTTACGGTTACACGGTGGTCGATGCCGGTACGGTCGTGGCGACCCACCTGAACCACTTGATCAACGGGCACGCCCACGAATTGCTCGGCCGTCAGGAAGTGCAGCAGCTCATCGAGCGTATCGGCAAGGACGCGCCGAAGCTTATCGAAGACCTGGTGCCCAAGACGGTCGCCCTCACCACGCTGCAAAAAGTGCTGCAAAACCTGCTCGAAGAGCAGGTGCCGATTCGCGATATGCGCACCATCATCGATGCGATCTCCGAACATGGCGCGCGCGTACAAGACCCGCACGAACTCACGGCGCTGGTGCGCCTGTCGCTGGGCCGCGCGATCACGCAGAGCGTGTTCCCGGGCAACGGTGACCTCGAAGTGGTTGGCCTCGACGCCAATCTCGAACGCATTCTGACGCAGGCGTTGTCCGCTGGCGGGGGTACCGGTCTGGAGCCGGGCCTCGCCGACACGCTGTTGCGCGAAACACAGGCAGCCGTGGCGCGTCAGGAGCGTCAGGGGCTGCCGGCCGTCTTGCTGGTTCAACATCCGCTGCGTTCGCTGCTCTCGCGCTTCTTGCGCCGCAGCCTGCCGCAGCTCAAGGTTCTGTCGTATGCGGAAGTGCCTGATACGCGCAACGTGAAAATGACGGCACTCATCGGAGGTCAAGCGTGAAGATTCGTAAATTCTTTGCGGGCACGTGCCGCGACGCACTGCGCCAGATTCGCGAGGAAATCGGACCCGACGCGGTCGTGTTGTCCAATCGTTCGGTCGCTAACGGCGTGGAAATCGTCGCGCTGGCGGAAGAGGATCTGGACGCACTCGCCGGCGGCGACATGCCGACGCACCGGCCACGTCCGCGTCCGGCCCAGCCCATCCAAGCCGCTCAGCCGGTGGCGGCTGCACCGGCCGCGTTCGCCGGGCCCTCGGCCTCGGTGCAGGACGCCGCGGCGGCCAGCGCATTTGCGCAGAGCATGATGGGTGAGCTTCAGTCCATGCGCGGTCTGCTCGAAGAGCAGGTGGCGGGGCTGGTGTGGAACGACAAGCAGCGCCGCTCGCCGGCGCAGGGCGAGATTCTGCGCACGCTGCTGGCCGCCGGGTTCTCGGCACAACTGGGCCGTGCGTTGCTGGAACACCTGCCTGAAGGCAGCGACCGCAATGCCGGACTCGACTGGGTAAAGAACGCGCTCAAGCGCAATCTGCCCGTCATGCCCAATGAAGACGAACTGATGGAGCGCGGTGGCGTGTATGCGCTCATGGGGCCGACCGGCGTGGGCAAGACCACGACGACGGCCAAGCTGGCGGCACGTTGCGTGATGCGTCACGGCGCCGAGAAGCTCGCACTGCTCACGACCGACAGCTACCGTATCGGCGGTCACGAGCAACTGCGCATCTACGGCAAGATTCTCGGTGTGACGGTGCATGCGGTGAAAGACGCGACGGATCTGCGTCTTGCGCTGACCGAATTGCGCAACAAGCATATGGTGCTGATCGATACGGTCGGCATGAGCCAGCGCGACCGCACCGTGCCCGAGCAAGTGGCGATGTTGTGCGGGGCCGAGACGCCGGTGCAGCGCCTGTTGTTGCTCAACGCGACGAGCCATGGCGACACGCTCAATGAAGTAGTGCATGCCTACCGGAGCGCGAGTGCCGAAGGTGGCAGCGATCTGGCCGGGTGTATTCTGACGAAGCTGGACGAAACCACCAACCTCGGGTCGGTGCTCGACACGGTGATTCGTCATCGTCTGCCGGTGCATTACGTGTCGACGGGACAGCGTGTGCCGGAGAACCTGCACGTGGCGGATCGTCAGTTCCTGATCGACACGGCGTTGTCGGCGCCGGTGACCGGGTCGCCGTTCGTGCCGGCCGAGGAAGATCTGATGGCGGTTGTGCGCGGGGTCGATCCTAACTACAGCGGGCTGTTTGCGCCCGCCCAACCTTCAGGCGAGGCGTGCTTTGGTTAAACTCGTACTCGATCAAGCGGAAGGGCTGCGCCGGTTGGTGGCGCGCCATACCACGCGCGTCGTCGCGGTGGTGGGAAGTGCGCCTGAAGCCGGTCAGACGAGTGTTGCCCTCAATCTGGCCAGTGCGCTGGCCCATCATGGTCAGGATGTCGTGCTGGCCGACGAAAGCGGCCATGCCGCGCCCGCCATGGGGTTGCCGCTGCGCGGCGACATTCATGACGTGTTGGCGGGGCGGGTCTCGCCCGACGCCGTTCGGGTGAGTACGCGCGACAATTTTGTCCTGGTGCCGGTGGCGCACCGTCATCCCGAGCGCATCGACCCGGTGCGGGCCATGCCGTTGCTCACCGTGGGCGAGCCGGACGTGGTCGTCATCGACTGCACGCATGCAGGTGCGTTGCTGAGTCCGTTGGCGGCGCATGCGCACGATGTGCTGGTGGTGCTGGGGTGTGAGCCGGCGTCGATCACGGGGGCGTACTCGTGGATCAAGCAGGCCCATTTCGAATATGCGTTGGCGCAGTTCCGGGTGTTGGTGAATCGCGCTGAGGATGTGGAAGCGCGCGTGGTGTGCCGCAATCTGGCCACGACCGCGAGCCGGTATCTGGCGGTGTCGCTGGAGCTGGCGGGTCATGTGCCGTCGGACCGGCAGGTGTTGCGCGCGCGACAGCTGACGCGCACGGTGGTCGATGCGTTCCCGATGGCCCCGGCGGCGGTGGCGTATCGTCAGTTGGCGGCACAGGTGATGCATTGGCCGTTGGCGGCACGCGAGACAGTGGCCGCGGGCATGGCTGATATGGGCGAGATGGCGCATGGCGCGGGCGTATTGCCTGCGGCCACCGCCTGAGCGCCACGGCACGCGTCGAGAGGAAGCGGAGGGAAACATGTATACCGCGCGCGGGAAGGTCGACACGAACGACACGCTGACCCAATACGCGCCGTTGGTGCGCCGACTGGCGCTGCAATTGATGGCCAAGCTGCCGGCGAGTGTGGAACTGGAAGACCTGATTCAGGCCGGCATGCTGGGGCTGCTCGATGCAGCGAACCGGTATCAGGAAACGCAGGGTGCGCAGTTCGAGACGTACGCGAGTCAGCGCATTCGCGGCGCGATGCTTGACGAGTTGCGCGAGCTGGACTGGGCGTCACGCGGCATTCGCAAGACGGCGCGTCAGATCGAGAAGGCGGTGCAGCGGCTGGAGCAACGGCTGGGCCGTGGCCCGTCGGAGAGCGAGATTGCGGGCGAGCTGTCGATCGGGCTGACTGAGTATCAGCAGATGTTGCAGGACGTGCACGGCTGCCAGTTGATCTACTACGAAGACTTCGAATCGGCGGATGAAGAGCCGTTCATCGACCGGATTTGCGCAGACCCGGGGGCGGACCCGCTCAAGATGCTGCTCGACGAGGGGTTGCGTCACGGTGTGGTGGATGCGATCGACCGGCTGCCGGACCGCGAGAAGTTGCTGATGAGTCTGTACTACGAGCAAGGGCTGAACCTGCGCGAGATCGGTGCGGTGCTCGAAGTCAGCGAATCGCGCGTATGCCAGTTGCACAGTCAGGCGATTTCACGCTTGCGCGCGACGCTGCGCGACAAGGCGTGGACGTCGGCGGGCTAAGTCACCAAGGCATTACGGCGTTAGCCGAACAGAAAAGCCCTCAGGCGCTCGCGCGTCTGAGGGCTTTTTGCAATCCGTAGAGGCTGATCGCGCCCCAGAAGATTTCGATCAGCAGGGACGCCGGATTCGGGTTGTAGACGAGGGACACCGTAATCAAAGCCGAGCCGCTGAGATTGATCGCTGGAAAGCGCCAATCGCCGGATGACAGCCGGTCTGTCTGATTCAGGCAGTAGGCAAGCACCACGAATGCGGCACCGAGGATGCCGAGGAAATCGGGCAAAGACAAATGCATGGTCAGGCGGCGAGTGGTCCCGATGAACGCGGGATCGTACGTGGCAAATGTGCCCCTTGTCCGTCGGCGCAAGATTTTTCGGACAATTCGCGATTGAAGCACCGTGACCGATCCCGGCATCATTGCCGGATGACTTCATCACCGAATATCTACCACCGGCGTTCCGCGCCCGCAGCCGCCGACCAATACACCTACTACCTGACGTGGTCACAGGAAGATAACGAACACGTCGGCCTGTGTGCCGAGTTTCCGTCGCTGTCGTGGCTAGATGCGACGCCTGACGGCGCGCTGAGGGGGATACGCGAGGTCGTGGCCGAAGTGGTGGCCGAGATGCAGATGAATGGTGAGGCGATTACGCCGTCACACTCCCACCGCTAGAGCGCGGCGTGGTGCGGCCGTCGGGGCCGTAGAGCGGGGCGTTCTGTTCCGGGCCGTAGAGCACGTTCAGCGCCTGCTGCGTGTACGTCAGGCGGGTGCGGATGAGTACGCCGTTGGTCTCGTTGGCGCGCTTGGCTTCGGCCGCTGCGCTCAACAATGCCTGCCACGCGGCGCCCAGACGCGGTTCGCTGGCGGCGGCCGCCGTCGCACCGGCTTCATCCGGCGAATAGCCCAGCACCTGAAGCTGCGCATCGCGCTCGCGACCAAGCGTCGCGAGGTCGGCAACCGCACGCGTCTTGCGCTCGGTCAGCTCTGGCAGCGCGTCGAGCGTGCCACTGACCAAAGCCTGCTGTTCTTCGCCAAGCAACGTCGAAAACGCGTTGATCGCGTTCGTTTCGGTCGTGAGGGCAGTCAGCAGGGCTTCGGTGTTCATGACTTCGATTGCGTGGGAAGCAAACTGCGCGCGGTCTCGATGAGGCCGTCCGCAATCTTGCTGGTATCAATGGTAAGACGTCCTTCCACAATCGCTTGCTTGATCTCGGCCACTTTGGCGACGTCGATGTCGGCCGACCCCGTTTGGGCCAGTGCCGCCTGCAACGCGCGCATTTCCGACGACAACGCGCTCGTGCTCACGCTCGCGTCGTTACCGGCCGCAGGCGTAGCCGCGCCGTCAGCGCTCGCAGCGCCGGTGCTCGTCCGATCGGTCGTCGTCCCCTTCGTCGGGCCGACGCCGGGCAACGGATTGGCGGGTGGTTCGATTTTCATGTGCTTTCCCCAGAAACCTGCCTGTGTAACGGCATTATCCGCTGTAACTTTAGGCAAGTAACATCCTGTTACCAGTTCAAGTGCCCGGGTGAAGTCAGCAAATTCTTGGTAAGAGTGAATACTTACTTATAGTGCAACTTCGACTTCGATGTTGCCCTGTTTGTTGCTTTTCACGGTGCCGCTAATGACCTGACCGGCACGCGTACGCACCTGCACGGGGTCGCCAGCACTGGCCCGCGACAGCACCTGACCTTCGGTGCTCACCTCAAAACCAGAGCCACGCGTGACCACGCGCACCGTCTGGCCTTGCTGCACCGCGATGGCGCTGCGCAACAGGTCGGAACGAATCGGCAGACCCGACGTAATACGGTTCACGGCCACGGTGCCCACGATCTGCCCGGCATCGGTCGCCACCGTGCGCGGCAGCAGCGTGAGATCGCCCTGACGCGGCGACAGATCGTTCGGGCCGATGGTCTCGCCCGGGTTGATCTGGCGCGCGGCCACGAAATAGGTCGCGTTGATGCTCACGCGGGCTTGCAGGTACAGCGTCCACGGGCGCTCGCCCGCGCAACGCACGCCCACCGTGGTCGAGCCCCACAGGCGCGCGCCCGGCGGCAGGAACGGCTCAAGCGCGCCGCACGCCGGCATGCGGTCCGACACCGCATCACCCACCGTGATCGTCACGCGTCCGGGCAACCCGGTCGTCTGCTCGCGCAGAAACCGCTCGGCAGTCTGCCGCACGGCTTCCGTATTCTGGAACTGGGAATTGTTCTGGGGGGCTTGCGTGGCTTGCTGCGCCGGGGCACTTGCCACGCCGCCGTTCGCACCGCCATTGGAGTAGCCGTTGTTGGCGTTCACCGCAGCTGCCGGGGCAACCGAGCGTGGATTGTTCGGTACGTTGGTCGCTACGCCACCCGCTGCGGCATTGTTGCCGGGAATGACGATGGCGCCGGGGCCGAGGGTATCGCCGAGATTCTGGGCGTTCGGATCGGTGGCGATGCCCTGCGCGGGATTGGCTGCATGCGCAATACCGGCAACGCCTGCAAGGCCGAAACCACCCGCCAGTGCCAGTACCGATGCCAGCAGGCCGGAGCGCAGTACGGCCGTGCGCCGGCCATGCCGCAGCGCTTGTCGCGCGCGGGAGGCCAAGGCGGAACTGCCGCCGAACTTGCCAGCCATGCTCTCTCTCCTTGCGGCGCGGCCCGCTGTTGCGTCAGCCGCACGCTCAACCATCCGGGACGTCGCGTCCCTCTTCAGAAGCCGACGGCACCGGGCAGCGCTCCTGTGCCTGGGGGGCGAGCTCCGCCCGATGCCGTCAGGAAGCCATTCTAGAGACGTCCGGCCCCGCGCTATGGGTCGAAATGGCGGTCAATACCCTTGCTATTCCTCCGATTGAACCGAGGGGGTGAGGCATACGATGCGAAGCATGCCAAAAGGTCCGTACTTTTTTCGGACCCGGCAGGGCATCCCGTCTGTACACGTCGATGAGCCAGCGCTCAGCGGCGACACCGCAGACGCCGGTGGACACCGAGTGCGGTGTCCCGGGCAGCGGGAGCCATCTTCTTCAGCAGTACCGGGCATCAAGGCAAGCATCGAGCGAGGCGAGATCATGGACAAACTGGACGCGGCACTGCGATTCAATCAGCAGGCGTTAGCCATGCGCGCCTATCGTCAGGAAGTCATTTCCTCGAACATCGCCAATGCCGATACCCCGGGCTACAAGTCGCGCGACGTCGACTTCAACAACGCGTTGAGTCAGGCGGTCGAGCGCGGCGCCCAGCAGCAACTCGCCACCGAGTCGAGCGTGTCGCTCACGCGCACCTCCTCGCGCCATATCGCTGCGCGCGCCACGACGCCGGCCCCGGCCATGGGCAGCCCCGAATTGCTTTACCGCGTGCCGTATCAGCAAAGCATCGACGGCAACACCGTCGAACTCGACGCCGAGCGGGTGAACTTCGCCGATAACGCCGTGCATTACCAAACGGGCCTCACGGTCCTCTCCAGCCAGATCAAGACGATGCTGGCGGCCATCACGAGTCAAGGGTAAGCGCCATGCCACTCATGAGCATTTTCGATGTCGCCGGGTCGGCCATGACGGCCCAGTCGCAGCGCATGAACGTCACCGCCAGCAATCTGGCCAACGCCGAGAGCGTGACCGGGCCGGACGGGCAGCCGTACCGCGCCAAGCAGGTCGTGTTTCAGGTGAACCCGGTGACGGGCAGCGAAGTGGGCGGTGTAAAGGTGGCCGGCGTGGTCGAAGACTCGTCGCCGCTCAAGACCGTCTACGACCCGAAGAACCCGGCGGCCAACGCGCAGGGCTACGTGACGATGCCCAACGTCAACCCGGTGGAGGAGATGGTCAACATGATCTCCGCCTCCCGCTCCTATCAGGCCAACGTCGAGGCGCTCAACACCGCCAAGACGCTGATGCTCAAAACCCTCACGGTCGGCCAATAAGCAGCCGCGCGGAGACCAGAAGATGGCAAGTATCAATACGTCGAACGCAGCGAATTTCTCGCAGACTTTCCTCGATTCGGTCAACGGCACCGCCAACAGCAGCAGCTCGAGCTCCAAATCGTCGGCCGGCAGCGCGGACGATTTGCAGAACAGCTTCCTGAAATTGCTCGTCGCTCAGATGAACAATCAGGATCCGCTGAACCCGATGGACAACTCGCAGGTGACCTCGCAGCTCGCGCAGATCAGCACGGTCTCGGGCATCACCCAGTTGAACACCACGCTGTCGTCGGTGACCTCGCAGCTCAACTCGACGCAGAGCCTGCAAGCCGCGGCACTGGTCGGCAAGGGCGTGCTGATCCCGGGCACCAACATCGGCGTGGGCAGCACCACGGCGACCGACGGCACGGTGACCAAGACGGCCACGCCGTTCGGCTTCGAACTGCCGAGCGACGCCGACACCGTCACGATCCAGATCAAGGACAGCACCGGCAAGGTGGTGCGTACCGTCAACGCGGGTGCGCTCGATGCGGGCGTGCAGGCGCTCACGTGGGACGCCAAGGACGACGCGGGCAATGCCGTGGCGGATGGCAAGTACACGCTGGCGGTCACCGCAACGTCCAACGGCAAGGCCGTGACGCCGACGCTGCTGTCGTACGCGCAGGTGCAAAGCGTGGTGGCCAGCACCACCGGCGCGCCGCTGCTCAACGTCGGCACGGGCTCGAACATCAAGCTCTCGGACGTGCGCGAGATCTTGTAAGCCGCGTGTGACACCGAATACGTATCAAGCGACATAACAAGCGAAGTCAGTCTTTAACCGTTTTATCGCGACCGATAGCGTCGTCAACCGAATTTCAGGAGTATCACCATGGCCTTTTCGACCGGACTGAGCGGCCTGAACGCCGCCTCCAAGGATCTGGACGTCATCGGCAACAACGTTGCCAACGCGGCGACCGTCGGCTTCAAGCAGGGTCAGGCGCAATTCGCCGACATCTACGCCAGCTCGCTGTTCGGCGCCGGCAACAACACGGTCGGTATCGGCACGCGCGTGTCGAACATTGCGCAGCAGTTCACGCAGGGCGACATCACCGTGACGAACCGTCAGCTCGATCTGGCGATCTCCGGCAACGGTTTCTTCCGCGTGTCGAACGGCGGCACCATCGCCTACACGCGTAACGGTCAGTTCTCGCTCGACAAGAACGGCTACATCGTCGATGCCAATGGCGACCAGCTGACCGGCTATCTGGCCGGCCCGAACGGCATCATCAACAGCGTGTCGCCGGTCGCTCTGCAAATTCCGACGGGCGATCTGGCCCCGACGGCCACGAGCACGATCACCGGTCAGTTCAACCTCGACTCGCGCAGCGCCGTGAACACCACGACGTTCTCGATCACCGATCCGAACTCGTACACCAACGGTACGTCGCTCAAGGTCTACGACTCGCTGGGCAATTCCCACGACGTGAACCTGTACTTCAAGAAGTCGGCCGTCGACCCGGCGACGAACAACGCCACGTGGCAGGTCTACGCGTCCGTCGATGGCACGACGCAGATCGGCACCGGCCCGGTCGCAACGCTCACGTTCAACTCGGCAGGCAGCCTGGTTGCGCAAACGGACTCGACGGGCACTGCCGTCACTGGCCCGATCACGCTGCCGACGATTGCGTACGGCAACGGCGCATCGGCGGGCAACATCAAGATGAGCCTGACGGGCACGACGCAGTACGGCAACACGTACACGCCGAACACGCTCACGCAGAACGGTTACACGTCGGGCCGCCTGACGGGCTTCACGTTCAACGCGGACGGCACGATCGTCGGTACGTACTCGAACACGCAGTCGATGGTGCTCGGCCAAGTGGCCCTCGCCAACTTCAACAACGTGCAGGGTCTGATCCCGATGGGCAACAACCTCTGGCAAGAGTCGGCCGCCTCGGGTATCCCCATCGTCGGCGTGCCGGGCGGTACGAACATGGGCAAGCTGCAAGCCGGTGCCGTCGAAGCCTCGAACGTCGATCTGACCGCCGAACTGGTCCACATGATCACCGCGCAGCGCAACTATCAGGCCAACGCGCAGACGATCAAGACGGAAGACCAGTTGATGCAAACGATGGTCAACCTGTAAGCGGAGCGGCGCGCATGCGTAACTTGCACGAGGGACGTCGATGGATCGTCTGATCTATGTCGCCATGACTGGCGCGAAGCAGGCGATGGAGCAGCAATCGACCACCGCCAACAATCTGGCCAACGTCTCGACGCCGGGCTTTCGGGCCCAGCTCGCCTCGTTCCGTCAGGTGCCGGTGCGCGCCGAAGACGGCGCTGCCGGCACGCGTACCTTCGTCACGACTTCGACGCCGGGCACCGACTTCACGCCCGGCGCGATGCAGCAAACGGGTCGCGCGCTCGACGTCGCCATTCAGGGACAAGGCTGGCTGGCCGTGCGCGATGCGCAGGGCCGCGAAGCCTACACCCGTGGCGGCAACCTCGAAATGACGGCAGACGGCCAGATCACGCTGCACGGTCTGCCGGTCATGACCGACGCCGGGCCGGCCGCCGTGCCGCCGGGCGCGGCCGTGACCATCGGCACCGACGGCACGATTTCGGCGCTGGGGCAGGGCGATCCGCCCAACTCGATCGCTGTGATGGGGCAGTTGAAGCTGGTCAATCCGCCGGAAGGCAATCTGGTGCGCGGCGACGACGGCTTGTTCCGTACGGGCAACAACGCACCGGTACAAGTCGACCCGAATGTCGTCGTGGTCGCAGGCTCGATCGAGAACAGCAACGTCAACCCGGTCAGTAGTCTGGTCAACATGATTTCGCAGTCGCGTGCGTTTGAAATGCAGATGAAGATGCTGCAAACGGCCGATACCAACGAGCAGTCCGCCAACCAGTTGCTGAATTTCAGCTAACGGGCCGACGGCGCGCCACACCCGGCGCGCCACGACCGTACACGGGGAGAAACACCAAATGATCCGTTCGCTCTACATCGCTGCTACCGGCATGAACGCCCAGCAGACGAACATGGACGTGATTTCGAACAACCTCGCCAACACCAGCACGAACGGCTTCAAGAAAGGCCGTGCGGTGTTCGAGGACCTGCTGTACCAGACCATTCGCCAGCCCGGCGCCCAGTCGTCGCAGCAAACGCTGCTGCCGTCGGGCCTGCAACTGGGTACCGGTGTGCGTCCGGCCGCGACCGAGCGCATCTTCACGCAGGGCAACCTGACGTCCACCAGCAACGCGAAGGACGTGGCCATCAACGGCGACGGCTTCTTCCAGGTGCTGATGCCGGACGGCACGACCGCCTACTCGCGCGACGGCTCGTTTCAGGTCGACAACAACGGCCAGTTGGTGACGGCGTCGGGTTACCCGATTCAGCCGGCGATCACGATCCCCGCCAACGCCCTGTCGCTGACCATTGCGCGCGACGGTACGGTGTCGGTGACGCAGCCGGGCAGCACGGCCAACGTGCAGATCGGTACGTTCCAGCTCGCCACGTTCATCAACAACGCCGGCCTGCAAAGTCTGGGCGAGAACCTGTACGCCGAGACGGCCGCGTCAGGCGCGCCGAACGTGGCACAGCCGGGCACCAACGGCGCGGGCGTGCTCAATCAGAACTACGTTGAAACGTCGAACGTGAACGTGGTGGAAGAACTGGTGAACATGATTCAGGCGCAGCGTGCTTACGAAATCAACTCGAAGGCCGTGACCGCGTCCGATCAGATGCTCCAGCGTCTGACGCAGATGTAAGTGGCGCTTGCCGCTATCGTTGCCGTCAGACTCGTGTTCAGGAAAGCCGAGATGTCAGTTCAGTCAGCCAAATCGACCGATTCAGTTACTCAACGTACCGCAAGCCCGGCGCGGTTCCTCGCGCTGATGGCCGCCGTCGCGTTGAGCGGTCTGGCCGGCTGCGCCTACGTACCGCAAGAACCGGTGGTGCAGGGCCCGACCACCACGCGTCCGCCGCCCCCGCCGATGGCGGCCGATCCGGAAGGGTCGATCTATCGCCCGATCTACTCGAACCGGCCGCTGTTCGAAGACCGCCGTCCGCGTAACGTCGGCGATATTCTGACCATCACGATCAACGAGAACACGGCGGCCAGCAAGAATTCGGCCGCCAACACCAGCCGCGCCGGCAGCGGCTCGCTCGCGCTCAATCAGATGCCGGGCGTCGTGGGCGGGGTGTTCAACAACCAGAGTCTGGATGCCAATGGCGCGAACAAGTTCGACGCCAAGGGCGCGGCCAACGCCAACAACGTGTTCTCGGGGCAGATCACCGTGACCGTGATGGAAGTGCTCGGCAACGGCAACCTGACGGTGGCCGGCGAGAAGCAGATCGCGATCAATCAGGGCACGGAGTACATCAAGTTTTCGGGCGTCGTCAGCCCGCAGACGATTTCGGGCGCGAATACCGTGCCTTCGACGCAGGTGGCCGATGCGCGCATCGAATACCGTGGCAAGGGCTACATCAACGAAGCCGAAACCATGGGCTGGCTGCAACGCTTCTTCCTTAACGTTTCGCCGTTCTGATGTCGATCATGTCGTCCCTGCCGCGCCGCGCGCACGCTTCCCGCCAGTCTGGCCAACACGCTGGCCCGCGTGCTCACGCTCACCCGATGGCGAAGGCGCTTGCTCAGGTGCTCGTTAAGGCCCTCGTCGTCGCGGGTGCCGCCGGCTTCGCGATGCTCGCGCCCGGTGCCGCCCATGCGGAGCGCCTGAAGGAACTGGCCTCGATTCAGGGCGTGCGCGACAACCAGCTGATCGGCTACGGTCTCGTGGCCGGCCTCGACAACTCGGGCGACCAGACCACCCAGACGCCGTTTACCGTGCAGAGCATGACGAACATGCTCTCGCAGCTCGGTATTACCGTGGCGCCCGGTACCAACATGCAGTTGAAGAACGTGGCGGCGGTGATGGTGACTGCCACGCTGCCGGCGTTCACGCGCCCGGGTCAGCCGATCGACGTCGTCGTCTCGTCGATGGGTAACGCCAAGAGCCTGCGTGGCGGCACGCTGCTCATGACCCCGCTCAAGGGGCCGGACGGTCAGGTCTACGCGCTCGCGCAGGGCAACCTGCTGGTGGGCGGCGCTGGCGCGTCGGCCAACGGGTCGAGCGTGACGGTCAACCAGCTCGCGTCGGGCCGGATTCCGAACGGCGCGATCGTCGAGCGCAGTGTCCCGACCGCCATGGGCGGCCAGCCGGGCACCATTCAGATGGAATTGAACGCCACCGACTTCTCGACCGCCCAGCGCGTGGTCGATGCGGTGAACCGCCGCTTCGGCTACAGCACGGCGCAGGCGCTCGATGGCCGGGTGATTCTGCTGCGCACGCCGACCGATCCGTCAGCGCGGGTGCAGTTCCTCGCCCAGTTGGAAAGCATTGAAGTGAAGCCGGACAACTCGGCAGCGCGCGTGATCATCAACGCCCGCACCGGTTCGGTCGTGATGAACCAGAACGTGACGATCCAGCAGTGCGCCGTGGCCCACGGCAACCTGTCGGTGGTGATCGACACGCAAAACAATGTCAGCCAGCCGGCGCCGTTCTCGGGCGGGCAGACGGTGGTGGCCCCGAATTCGCAAATCTCCGTGCAACAGGAGAACAACGCGCTCAAGCTGGTCAAGGCGGGCGCGAACCTCGCCGACGTGGTCAAGGCGCTGAACTCGCTCGGCGCAAGCCCGGCGGACCTGATGTCGATTTTGCAGGCCATGAAGGCCTCGGGCGCGCTGCGCGCCGATCTGGAGATCATCTGATATGGCGGACGGCAACCGACTCGCTGGCAAGAACCTGCCCGACCTGACGCAGCGTGCGACCTACGACATGCAGGGCCTCACCGCCCTGCGCGCCGCCGCGCATCAGCAGACGCCGCAGGCCACCCAGCAGGCGGCCAAGCAGTTCGAAGCCGTCTTCACGCAGATGATGATGAAGAGCATGCGCGACGCCACGATGTCCGGCGGCCTGCTCGGCAGCGATCAGGAAAAGATGTTCAACGGCATGCTCGACGACCAGCTTGCCCAGCAACTCGCCTCGCACAAGGGTATGGGGCTGGCCGACCTGATGCTCAAGCAGCTCGCCCAGACGGGTACCACGCTGCCGCCCGCCGCCATGGGCCGCCAGCAGTCGTTGCAGGGCCGTGCCTACAACTCGGCCGACGCCATCGGCGTGGCCGACGGTGCCCCGGCGGTCGCGGGCGAATTTGTCGACCGTATGGCCTCGGCCGCACAGAGCGCCAGCGCGCAAAGCGGTATCCCGGCACGCTTCATGCTGAGTCAGGCGGCGCTGGAGTCCGGCTGGGGCAAGCGCGAGATCCGTCGCAGCGACGGCAGCACCAGCCACAACGTGTTCGGCATCAAGGCGGGTAAGAACTGGACCGGACCGACGGTGGAGGTCGCCACTACGGAATATGTGGGCGGCCAGCCGCGCAAGGTCATGGCCAAGTTCCGCGCGTACGGCTCGTATGACGAGGCGTTTGCCGACTACGCCAAGCTGATTTCGAACAACCCGCGCTACGCGCAGGTGGTGGCCAGCGCCAACGACGCGGCAAGCTTCGCCAACAACCTGCAACGCGCCGGTTACGCGACCGACCCGCAGTACGCCAACAAGCTGATGAAGATCATGAAGCACTTCGCCTGAGGCGAAGTGGCTGCTCAATCTGCCTAAATTTTAGGCAAAACCGGCCGGGCCTCAATATTGCTGCCAGGCTGCCGTAAACACATCGGTAACGGTGCGCGAACGGGCTTTCCCGTGGGACGCGCCTCCAACTCAAGCCGCGAGATCATGAGCCTAATCAATATTGGCATGAGCGGGCTGAACGCCGCCCAGTTCGCCCTCAACACCACCGGCAACAACATCTCCAACTCGGGGACGGCCGGCTACAACCGACAAATCGTCAGCTACACCCAGGCGGACAGCCAGTTCGCGGGCGTGGGCTATATCGGTTCGGGCGTGCTGGTGAGCGACGTGTCGCGGGTGTACGACCAGTTTCTGGCAGGTCAGGCCAATCAGGCGCAGACCCAATACAGCCAGCTCAACACTTACTACCAGCAGATCTCGCAGATCAACAACGCGCTGGGTAGCTCGACGACCGGCCTGTCGGCCTCGATGTCCTCGTTCTTCACGAACTTGCAGACCATCGTGACCGCGCCGAACAACTCGGCCACGCGCGCCACGGTCATCTCGTCGGCCCAGACGCTCACGAGCATGTTCCAGTCGCTCTCGGGGGCGCTCTCGTCGCTGCGTACGGCCGTGAACGGCAATCTCACCCAGTCGACCGAACAGATCAACACCTACGCCAAGCAGATCGCCACGTTGAACGACGCGATTCTGCAAGCACAGGGCAATGGCGGCGGCGTCACCCCGAACGACCTGCTCGACCAGCGCGATCAGGCGGTAGCCAGCCTGAACGCTATCGTTCAGACGAACGTCGTGAAGAATTCCGACGGCTCGTACAACGTGTTCGTGGGCAACGGCCAGTCGCTCGTGATGGGCAACTCGGCGTACCAGATGACCACGGTGCCGTCGACGAGCGATCCGTCGCAACTGACCGTCGCCTACGTGTCGCCCAACGGCACCAAGATCCCCATTCCGGAATCGTCGATCACCGGCGGCTCGCTGGCCGGTCTGCTGTCGTTCCGCAGCGGTGCACTCACGCAGGCGCAGAACTCGCTGGGCCAGATCGCGCTGTCGCTGGCCGGCACGTTCAACGCACAGAACCAGCTCGGTCTGGATCTGTACGGCCAGATGGGCGGTAACTTCTTCACGGTGCCGAGCCCGACGATCATTGCGAACACCAGCAATTCCGGTTCGGCGACGCTCAACGCGTCGATCACCGATGCCTCGAAGATCACGGCCAGCGATTACTCCGTGACCTACGACGGCACCAACTACACCATGACGCGCCTGACCGACGGCGCCAAGTGGACGGCAGGTGCGCCGGCGACGCCGGGCGCGCCCCTGAATTTCCAAGACAGCAGCGGCGCCGCGTTTGGCGACGGCTTCAAGGTCACGGTGGGCAACATGGCCGCCGGCGACAGCTTCACGATTCAGCCGACCCGCAACGCCGCGCAGAACATCGGCGTCGCGATCACTGACCCGGGCAAGATTGCACTGGCCGCACCGGTCATCGCCTCGGCAGGCAGCAGCAACGGCGGCTCGCTCAAGGTCGATCAGGGCTCGGTGGATGCTAACTACCTGTCGAACGTGCTGACGGGGCCGGTGAACTTCACGTTCAGCAAGAACGCCACGACCGGCGCGCTCACGCTCGTCGCACCGTCGCCGATGACGGTGACCGTCAACGGTGTGACGACCTCCTACGCCGCGGGCGATACCGTGCCGTACGACGCCACCAACGGCGCCAAGATCACGATGGGCGGTGTGACCGTGAACGTGAGCGGCACCCCAGCCGACGGCGACAAGTTCACCATCGCCCCGAACACCTCGGGCGCGGTGACCGACAACCGTAACGGTCTGGCACTGTCGGCGCTGCAAAACGACAAGACCAAAGTGGGCGGCTCGCAGAGCTACACGTCGGCGTACGCCAATCTCGTGTCGTATGTCGGTTCGACCACGAACACCTACAAGGCGACCAGCGCCGCGCAGCAAACGCTGCTGCAACAGGCCCAAGGGGCCCAGCAATCGAATTCCGGCGTGAACCTCGACGAAGAGGCAGCCAACCTGATCAAGTATCAACAGCTTTATCAGGCCAACTCCAAGGTCATTCAGACAGCGTCGTCGTTGTTCGACACGATCCTGCAAATGGTCAACTAAGGGCAGGAGACAGCGCCATGCGAATCAGCACCAACATGATTTACGATCAGGGCCTGCGCGCAATGAGCCAGAACACCTCTGATCTGCTCAACACGCAGCAGCAGCTCTCGTCGGGCCTGCGCGTGACCACGCCCAGCGATGACCCGGTGGCATCGGCCCAAGCCGTGGCCGTGTCGCAGAACAACGACATGAACTCGCAGTACTCGGCGAACCGGGCTTCGGCGACGACGCAGCTGCAACTCGAAGACTCGACCTTCGGCAGCATCATCAACACGCTGCAACACGTGATGTCGCAGGTCGTAACGGCGGGTAACCCGTCGCTCAACGACAGCGACCGCAACACGATCGCCACCGACCTTCAGTCGAGCTTCCAGCAACTGCTCTCGCTCGCGAACACGACCGATGCCAACGGTCAGTACCTGTTCTCGGGCTTTCAGGGCAACTCGGCGGCCTACGTGACGTCGGCCACGGGGGCGTCGTATGCCGGTGACGCCGGTGTGCGCTACGTGCAGGTCAGCCCGAATCGTCAAATCGCGATCAACGACATCGGTTCGAGCATTTTCCAGAGCATTCAGCCGGGCACGGCGGGTGCGCTGATCACGGGCAACAGCAGCAATCAGGGCTCCGCCACGTACAAGCCGGTCTCTACGACCGACGTGACCAACCCGGGCGCGACCCATCAGTATCAGATCAGCTTCGCCGTCGACAGCACGACTACGCCGCCGACGACGACGTACACCGTCAAGGATCAGACCGACACGACGGTGCCTGACGTGACGGGGGCGTACACGGCTGGTCAGCCGATCACGTTCGGCGGCAAGTCGGTGACCTTCAACGGCGTGCCGGCCAATGGCGACAACTATCAGGTGCAACCGGCGAACAAAGCCAGCACCAACGTGTTCGACAACCTGCAAGCGCTGATCAACACACTCAAGACGCCGCTCAGTAGCGCCGGCCAAGCGGGGCAGTCTAACCTTTCGAACGCGCTGACCACGTTCAGCGAGATGTTCAGCAACACGTACGACAACGTCACGACGGTGCGCACGACGGTGGGCTCGCGCATGAACGAGCTGACGGCGTTGAACAATATCGGCGACAGCAATTCGCTGAACTATCAGTCGCAACTGGCCGACCTGCTGCAAGTCGACTGGAATTCGTCGGCGACCAAGTTTGCGCAGTTGCAGGCCGCATTGCAGGCGTCGCAGCAAAGCTTCCTCCAGACGCAGAAGCTCTCGCTGTTCAGCTTGCTGTAAGCGACACACGCAGCGTGGGCGGCGCAAACGCGCCACCACGCCGTCGCAGGACGACACGGGTCACCGGCATTGCCGCGTGGCCCGTTTGTTTTTCGGGGGAGAGGTGCGGCCGTTCAGGCCTTGGGGACGAACGCTGCGGTGGCGCGGATCATCATGTCCACGCCGATCGAGGTGAAGTGGTCCATCACCGGCGCAATGCGCGGCATCATCAGTTCGAGCACGAAGAGGCCGACGGCCAGCGTGAGCGGAAAGCCCACGGCGAAGATGTTGAGCTGCGGCGCCGCGCGGTTAAGAATGCCGAGCGCCAGATTGCAGATCAGCAGGGCTGCCACCAGCGGTAACGAGAGCATCAGCGCCAGCGTAAAGAGCTGCCCGCCTAACGACGCCAGATACTGCCAGCCGCCTGCCGAGATCGGCGTGCCCGAGATCGGCAGCACCGCAAAGCTCTGGACGAGCGTGGCGTACATCACCAGATGGCCGTTGGTGGCGAGAAACACCAGCATCGCCACCACGTTGAGGAACATGCCGAGCACGGCGGTGCTGCCGTCGCTGTTCGGGTTGAGCAGCGTGGCGAACGACAGACCCATCTGCAAGCCCACGAAGTCGCCCGCCATGCTGATCGCCGAGAACACGATCTGCATGCACCAGCCGAGCGCGGCGCCGATCATGAGCTGCTGCGCCAGAATCCACAACCCTTCCCACGAGAATGGCGACACGGCCGGCATGGGGCCGAGCATCGGTGCCAGTGTGAGGGCGACGATGCCCGCGAGGCCGATCTTGACCGTCGCCGGCACCGCCGAGTCGCCGAAGAGCGGCGCGCTCATCGTGAGCGCGAGCAAGCGGACGAACGGAAACAGAAACGCCGCAATGACGCCCGAGAGCTGGTCGTAGGTGAAGCTGATCAAGGGACGAGGGAGAGGGCGGCGTGCCGTGGCATGACTCGGCCCGCCTTAGCTGACGAGGCCGGGAATGCCGGTGAGCAACTGCTTCATGTAGTCGACCATGAGGTTGAGCATCCACGGTCCGGCCACGACCAGCGTGATGAACACGGCCAGCAGCTTCGGAATGAACGACAACGTCATTTCATTGATCTGCGTAGCGGCCTGAAACAGGCTCACGAGCAAACCCGAGACGAGTGCGACGAGCAGCAGCGGGCCAGCCAGCAACAGCGTGACTTGCATGGCCTGATGGGCCAGCGCCATGACGGTTTCCGGAGTCATTCGGCGTGCCTCCCCGCTACATGTTGAAGCTCTGGGCCAACGAGCCCAGCAGCAGTTGCCAGCCATCGACCACCACGAACAGCATCAGCTTGAACGGCAGCGACACGGTGGAGGGCGAGACCATCATCATCCCCATGGCCATCAGCACGCTCGCGACCACCAGATCGATGATCAGGAACGGGATGAAGATCGTGAAACCGATCTGGAAGGCCGTTTTCAACTCGCTCGTGGCGAAGGCCGGCACGAGAATGCGCATCGGTACGTCTTCCGGGCCGTTCATCGGCGGTGTCTTGGCCAGCTTGGCGAAGAGCGCGAGATCGGCTTCGCGGGTCTGCTTGAGCATGAACGCGTGGAACGGCTTGGCACCGGTGTCGATGGCCTGTTCGAAGCTGATCTTGTTGGCGGCGAACGGCTGATAGGCGTCGGTGTACGCCTTGTCGAACACCGGCGACATCACGAAGAAGGTCAGGAACAGCGCCAGTCCGATGAGAATCTGGTTGGGCGGCGAGGTGGTCACGCCGATGGCGTGACGCAGCAGCGAGAGCACGATGATGATGCGCGTGAAGGCGGTCATCATCAGCAACATCGCGGGCAGGAAGCCCAGCGATGTGAGCAGCAACATCGTCTGCACGGACAGCGAATACGTCTGTCCGCCGCCCGGGGCGGGCGTGGTGGTGAGCGCCGGCAGGGTGGCCTGTGCCATGGCCGTGCCCGGCAGGGCGACGGCGCAGAGCAATGCCAGTCCGAGCGCCAAGCCCAGTTTCCACTCGGCGGGCAGCCAGGCACGAGACATCAGGAATCCTTTTTCATCGATTCGCGCAGCTTTTGCGCAAAGGCTTGCGCGGCGCGGTTGGCCTGCGCACCCGGATGCGGGCCGCTCGGCGTGGCGGGCAGGTCGGCGACGCGCTGGGCGTCGATGGTGTGCAAGGCACGGACTTGCCCCGGGGCAACGCCCAGTACCACCCAGTCACCCGCAACTTCCACCACGACCACGCGTTCGCGCTGGCCCACGGCGGCGCTGCCGACAATGCGCACGTTGCCGCCACCCAGCGGGCGTTGCAGGCCGAATCGTTTGGCGAGCCACGCCAGCCCGAAGAGCAGCGCGAGCACGAACACGAGGCCCAGCCCGGTCTGCACGATGCCGGCGCCGCCCAGACTCGGCACGGCCGCCGCTTGCGACGCGGTGCCTTGCGCGTGCGCGGCGTTCGCCATGAGCAGCGTGGAGGCAGTGAAGGCAGTGAAGAGACTGAATGGGAGGCGGAACAGACCGGCGAGACGTGCCGGGCAGGAGGATGCGCAATCGGCCGCAATATCGGCCGCAATACCAGCTGTGATGCCGCAGGAGCGTGCGCCCGGCAGCCACGCTCGCGGCTTCGCGAGCGCTGCTGCTTGTGCCAAGGCGCGCCTCACGGGCAGGCCGTGGACTTTCGTTGCAATCATCGGTTGAGCTTACGGATGCGTTCGGATGGCGTGATGATATCAGTCAGGCGAATGCCGAACTTGTCGTTCACGACCACCACTTCGCCTTGCGCGATGAGGCAGCCGTTGACCAGCACATCCATCGGCTCACCGGCCATGCCGTCGAGTTCCACCACCGAGCCTTGTGCCAGTTGCAGCAGGTTCTTAATGGCGATCTTCGTGCGGCCCAGCTCCACGGTCATCTGCACCGGGATGTCGAGAATCAGATCGATGTCGTTATGCGTGGCGCCTGCCGGGTTGCCGGCGGCCGCTGCGAGCGGCTGGAACACGGGCGCGGCTGCCGGGGCTGCGGCGGCGGGTGCCGGCTCGGCCGCGGTCTGCTCCGCCATGGCACTGGCCCACTCGTCCGCCATGGCCTGGGCGTCGTCACCGGGCGTTTGAGGGGTATCGCTCATCACTCGTTGTCCTTCGTGTAATCGCTATGCGAATGGTTGATCATCTGGTTCACGCGCAAAGCGTATTGACCGTTGAAGACGCCGTAATTGCAATGCATGACCGGCACGCCGTCGACCTTGGCTTCGAGCAGCTCGGGCACGTCGAGCGGAATCACATCGCCCACGCGCATGTTGAGCAGCTGCGAGAGCGTCATGTCGATTTGCGAGAGGTTGGTCACGATTTCCACATCGGCGGCCTGCACCTGCTGCGAGAGCAGCCGCACCCAGCGCTTGTCGACTTCGAGCGTCTCGCCTTGCAGCGGGCTCGAGAGCTGGTCGCGCAGGGGCTCGATCATCGAGTACGGCATGCAGATATGGAATTCGCCGCCGACCGAGCCGAACTCGATATCGAACGTGGTGGTGACCACCACTTCGTTGGGCGTGGCGACGTTGGCGAACTGCGTGTGCATTTCGGCGCGCACGTATTCGAATTCGACCGGATGCACCGGCTTCCACGACGCGCCGTAGTTCTCGAACACCAGATCGAGCAGGCGCGCGATGATGCGCTGCTCGGTCTGCGTGAAGTCGCGCCCTTCGACGCGGGTATGGAACCGGCCGTCGCCGCCGAACAGGTTATCCACCACGAGGAACACGAGGTTCGGATCGAACACGAACAGGGCCGTGCCGCGCAGCGGTTTGATGTGGACCAGATTGAGGTTGGTCGGGACGGGCAGGTTACGGATGAACTCGCTGTACTTCTGCACGCGCACCGGGCTGACCGAAATTTCGGCGCTGCGGCGCATGAAGTTGAACAGCGCGATGCGGAACAGGCGCGAGAAGCGGTCGTTGATGATCTCGAGCGTGGGCATGCGCCCGCGCACGATGCGCTCTTGCGTCGCGATGTTGTATGGACGGATGCCGGAATGATCTTCCGACTCCGACCGGTCATCCTGTTCGCCGGTGACACCCTTCAGAAGGGCATCGACTTCTTCCTGCGACAGGAACTCCTCATGCGCCATGAATCACTCACTGAATTACAAACGCGGTGAACAGCACTTCGCCCACAGCCTGTTGTGGCATGTTGGCCGCAAACGGTTGCGCGACCAGCGTGCGGATTTCGCTCGCCAGACGGCGCTTGCCGTCGATCGTGGCCAGGTCCTGCGGCTGCTTGGACGAAAGCAGCAACAACACGCGGCTACGCACTTCGGGCATGTGCTGCGTGATGCGGGCCTGCGTCTCGGCGTCTGCCACCTTGAGCGAGAGACCGATATGCAGGTAACGCTCGCCGTCCTCGCCCGACAGGTTCACCGTGAACGGGTCCATACCTACGAACACGGGCGGCGGGGGCGGCGGCGGCGCTTTGGCCGTCTCGTTGTGTCCGGTCAGCAGATACACCGCAGTCGCCGCGCCGGCGGCGGCCATCAATGCCACCGCGACGATCAACAGGATCCATTTGCGCATACCTCCCCCCGAGGGAGCGGCCGCTTGCGTGGGTGCGGGATTTGCCATGTATTCGCCTGCTATTGGGTAATGATTGTCGGCCAACCCGCCACCGGGTGATCGGCCGAAAAGAAGGGACAATCGCGTCTAACTCGCGTCTTTGTCTTAACGGCAGAAAAACCCGTGTGCTTTAGGGTAATGCGGCGTCGCGTCGCGCAATGACTGCACTGCGAACACACCGCAAACCCTTATGCTGCGCGGGCCGAAGCCCAATTTGAAGGGGCTCGGCTAACTCGGCGAATATCAGGCGAACGTATCTACCAAGCCATTGGAGACGCGCACCGGCACGCTCACGGTCGTGGCGGCGAGCGAAGCGTCGTCCCCCTGACCGAAGCCCGGCAGGCCGCGCCCATTTCCATTCCCGCTGCCATTGCCGCCACCGTTGCCGTTGGCACCCTGTTGGGCAAAGGCTTGCTGCTGGGAGCTGTCGGCGCTCACGGAGGCATTCCCCAACGCGATGCCGTTGTTCGCGAGACTTTCGCGCAGTTGCGGCAGAGCGGCCTGCACCGCGTCGCGCACGGCGGCGTGTTGCGAGACGAACATCGCCTGCGCCGAGTCGTTGGCCACGTTCAGCACGACGTGCAGCGGGCCGAGATCGGGCGGGTTCAGGCTCAGTTGCGCCGTTCGGGCGTGTGCCGACGACAGCCACACGACTTGCTGCGAAAGCTGGTTGTTCCAGTCTTGCGTGCCGACGCGTGCATTCAGCGCCAGCGTGGCCGGCAGACCGGCCTGTGCCTGCAACTGCGGCTGGGCATCGACGGCTGATGTCGTCGCCTGCGCGGCTTGGGCGGCGGCCTGATTGGCGACCGTGGCGGCCTGTGCGGCAGCGTCGCGCCCGCCTTGCGATGCGGCCATCGCATCGACCAGACGCTGCGTCTGCGCGTCGGCGCTGACGACTGGCGTCGCAGGGGCTTTGGCGTCGGTCGCGGCCGGTTGTGCGCTGGTTTGCGTGGCGGTGGCGTTCTTGGCGAGGGCGTCGAGCGACAGTCCGCCGGTCTTGGCGGGCGTCGCTGCGGTGCCGACGCCAGCGCTCGTGCTTGCCGGGCCAGCCGGGGCCTTCGTATCAGCCGTGGCCGTGGTGCTTGCCGTGTCTGCGGTACCGACCGGCGGCTGGCCGGTCAGTTGCGCGGCGCCGGTGGCTTGCAGCGCGCCGTTCACGGCGGCGGCAATGGCGGCGCCGGTACCGGTACCCGGCTTGCCGTCAGTCGCGCCATCGGTGGCCAATGCGGCAGCGGCGGCTGCGGGCGGCGGCGGGGTCAGCGGCGTACCGTTCATGGCGGCCAGTGCGACAGCCAGCGCGGCGGCGGCGGCCGGATCGGCCGGTGCGGCGGTGCTGGCCTGCGCTTCGTCGTCGCCGTCTTTATCGTCGTCTGCCGATTTGGACGGTTGCGTGGGCTTCTTCGACGCCGCAGTCTGGCCGGTCTGCCCAGCCTGCGCCGTCGTGTTGTTCGCGTTGTCCGTCGACTTGGTCGAGTTGTTCGACGACTGCGACTGCTGCGTTTGTGACTGCGACGCGTTGTTGGTGTTGTTGTTGCTCACCGGCGTCGGCACGGTCTGGCGCGTTTGCTGCTGCGAGAGCACGGCCGAGAACGGCAGCACGCCGCTATCGGTGCTGGAACCGGTGCTGGATGCGCCAGCGCGGCTCGCGGCATTCGCGGCCTGCGAGGCGCCTGCGGAATCGGGCAGGAAGCTCAGAATCGACATGATGACTCCTATGTCCTTCAGATCGGTGATTCGGCACGGCGGCGCAGGCTGCGCGCGGCGTACTCGTCGTTTTCTTTCTGCTCGCGGCGTGCCACCCGCAAGGTCGTGCGGGCCTGTTCGCGCGAGGCGAGCGTGCCGAAGGAATTCAGGCGGCGCTGCTGGGCCTGCCATTCACGGCGGGCCGCGGCGAGACGCTCTTCCGCTTGTTCGAGCAGCATGGTCTGCTGGCCGATGGCGGTGTCGAGCGTATCGATGAACTGCTGGAAGTTGCGCCAGTCGCAACCGGCCATGCCTTGAATGGTGGCCGTTTGCATGCGCGTGCGGTACTCGTGGCGGTACTGACGCAGGGCTTCAAGCTGGCGTTCGACGTCCGCGCGCTGGGTCTGACGCTCGCCCAGCAGGCGTGCGGCTTCGTCGACGTCCTTCTGAGCCAGTTCGATCAGGAGTTTCAGGGGCAGGGTGGAATTCATAGCCACACCTCCGATTAACGGAACAGGCCGTGCATCATCTGCACGGCATCCGGATAGCCGGCCCGCTCGCGCATTCCTTGTTGCAGGAAGCTTTCGAGACGGGGATATAGCTCGATCGCCTGATCGAGCATCGGGTCGCTACCCGGTGCGTACGCGCCCACATTGATCAGGTCGCGGTTGCGCTGGTAGCGAGACAGCATCTGTTTGAAGCGGCGCACGGTATCGAACTGCGCGTCGTCGATGAGCGACGCCATCGCGCGGCTGATGGATTGTTCGATATCGATGGCCGGGTAGTGCCCCGACTCCGCCAACTGACGCGAGAGCACGATGTGCCCGTCGAGAATGGCGCGGGCCGAGTCGGCAATCGGGTCCTGCTGGTCGTCGCCTTCGGTCAGCACGGTGTAGAACGCCGTGATCGAGCCGCCGCCGTCCGGGCCATTGCCGGCCCGCTCGACGAGCGCCGGCAGCTTGGCAAACACCGAAGGCGGATAGCCTTTCGTGGCAGGCGGTTCACCGATGGCGAGCGCGATTTCGCGCTGGGCCATGGCGTAACGGGTCAGCGAATCCATGATCAGCAGCACGTCTTTGCCCTGATCGCGGAAGTGTTCGGCCAGCGTGGTCGCATAAGCCGCACCTTGCAGACGCAGCAGCGGCGACACGTCGGCCGGCGCAGCCACCACCACTGAGCGGGCCAGACCGTCCGGGCCGAGAATGTTTTCGATGAAGTCCTTCACTTCGCGGCCGCGCTCGCCGATCAGGCCGACGACGATGACTTCGGCCTGCGTGAAGCGCGCCATCATGCCGAGCAACACGCTCTTGCCCACACCGGACCCGGCGAAGAGGCCCATGCGCTGGCCGCGTCCGACGGTCAGCAGTGCGTTGATCGCGCGCACGCCGACGTCGAGCACCGACTCGATCGGGGCACGCCCGAGCGGGTTGATCGGCACCGAGGCGAGCGAGGCGCTGTCGGTCAGGCCGAGCGGGCCGATGTCGTCGAGCGGGCGGCCGGCAGCGTCGACCACGCGGCCGAGCAGGGCGTCGCCCACCGGCAGGCGTTTGCCGTTGTGGCGCTGACTGGGCAACGGGCCGTCGGCGGCCGGTTCCATCGGGAACACGCGCGCGCCCGGCAACAAGCCGGTGACTTCGGTTTGCGGCATCAGAAACAGACGGTCGCCGCCAAAGCCGACGACTTCCGCTTCGGCGGTCGCCGGTTCGCGCGATGCATCGTGAACGGGCAACTCGATCAGGCAGCCGGCACCGACCGGCAGGCGCAGCCCCACGGCTTCGAGCACCAGACCGGCGGCGCGCGTCAGACGGCCGCAGCGGCGCGTCGGTTCGATGGCGTGCACGTGCGCGATGCGCTCGCGCAGGGTGTTCTGCCAGCGGCGCAGATGGGCGTCGCGCGCAATTTCGCGGGCACCGAGGGCGTGCGATGCGCTGGCAGCCGGTGCGTCGGCGTGCGTTACGGCGTCGTCCGCATCGATGGAATCGCTTGAATTGCCCGAATCGTGCAATTCGGTGGAGTCGGTGGATTCGGACGTGTCGGGGGCTTCGTCGTGATCGTCCGGCTGCAAGGCGCCGGCTTGCACGTGCGTGTCGATCTCATCCCACAGCCGCACGCTGGGCGACGTGCCGTCGTTGGCCGGCGCAGTTGCCGGGCCAGCGGTGGCAGACGTGGCGGGCGCGTCGCCATGCGTGTTCTCGGTGCTGGGCAGCACCGGCGCATGGGCGGCGAGTGGGGTGAGTTCGGCATTCACCATGGCAAATCCTTGCCCAGCGCGGCCATGACGCGCTCCCAGCGGGTGGCGACGGTGGCATCGACTTCGCCGCTGGCCGCTTCGGCCTTGCAGCCGCCACGCTCGATGGCCGGGTCGGCGCGCACGGTCCAGCCAGCGGCCTGCAACTCGGCGCCGACATGGGCTTCGACGAGTGCGACGTCTTCCGGATTGAGCAGCAGACGCGGGGAGCCTGTGAGCGGATCGTTGGCGAGCAGGTCGCGCACGATCGGCAGCAGGGTCTCGGGGCGGATGGTGAGCGTCTGACGCAGCGCCTGACGCGCGATGTCGAGCGCGAGGCCGAGCAGCGGCTCGGCCAGTTCGCGGTCAATCGCATTCACGGCATCGCCCAGCGCGTGGGCGATGTCACCGAGTTGTGCGGCGCGGGCCTGCACTTCGGCCTGACCGGCGGCTTGTCCGGCGGCATAGCCTTCGGTGTGTCCGGCGGCGTGACCTTGTGCGTGCCCTTCGGCGCGCGCTTCTTCACGCCACGCGGCGATTTGTGCGACCAGTGCGGGGTCGTCGAGCGGGCTCGGCGGTTTGGGTTGCGGGGGCGGCGGGGGCGGCGGCGGGTCGAACGAGGCCATCTCCCAGCGTTGCCAGGCGGAGAGGCGTTCTTTCGGGATGATGGTCGACATTCGCGTGGGCCCCGTCCGGTTACACGTAAGCGTCGTCGCCGCGGCCGCCAATCATGATGGCGCCCTGATCGGCCAGGCGCCGCACCACTTGCAGCACCTTCTTCTGTTCGGATTCGACTTCCGAGACGCGGACCGGGCCGCGCGACTCCAGGTCTTCGCGCAACAGTTCGGCCGCGCGGGCCGACATGTTCTTGAAGAACTTCTCGCGCAGCTCGACCGGCGCACCCTTGAGCGCAATGATGAGCGACTCGGACTCGATTTCCTTGAGCAGCACCTGAATGCTGCGGTCTTCCACGTCGAGCAGGTTTTCGAACACGAACATCTCTTCGACGATCTTCGCCGCGAGGTCCGAGTCGTAGTTGCGCACGGCTTCGATGACCGACTCTTCGTGCACGCCGCCCAGATAGTTGAGAATTTCTGCGGCCGTGCGAATGCCGCCCATCGGGCTGCGCTTGATGTTCTCGCTGCCCGAGAGCAGTTTGGTGAGCACATCGTTGAGTTCACGCAGCGCGGCGGGTTGAATGCCGTCGAGCGTCGCAATACGCAGCACCACGTCGTTACGCAGGCGTTCGGTGAAGAGCGCGAGCACTTCCGAGGCCTGATCGCGGTCGAGGTGGACCAGAATCGTGGCGATGATCTGCGGGTGCTCGTGGCGGATCAGTTCGGCGACTGCCGTCGAGTCCATCCACTTCAGGCCTTCGATGCCGCTGGTGTCGCCACCTTGCAGAATGCGCTCGATCAGGCCGGCGGCCTTGTCGTTGCCGAGCGCCTTGTTGAGCACCGAGCGGATGTATTCGGACGAGTCGAGCGACAGGGCCGAATGTTGTTCGGCTTCGAGCACGAAGTCTTGCAGCACGTCGGCGATCTGGTCGCGCGTGACTTGTCGCAGCGAGGCCATGGCCGCGCCGAGCTTCTGCACTTCCCGGGGCGCGAGGTACTTGAAAACCTCCGCGGCCTCGTCTTCACCCAGCGACATCAACAGGATGGCGCTGCGTTGGAGTCCCTCAGCTGCGCTCATCGCCGCCCACCCATGATTTCACTACCGTTGCCACGATCTTCGGATCCTGTCGCGCGACCTGACGCGCGTACTGCAAGTTGCGCTCGTAAGCGCTGAGTTCGCCCTTGGCGCCGGACGCGCCATCTTCGCCGTCTTCGCCCGCGCTACCGCTGCCGCCACCGGCGGCGCCGCCAGCGACGCCTGCCATCGTCGGTTCGGCCGGCGGGGGCGGTGCCAGATGCTTGCGAATGGCCGGGCGCACCACGCCAAACCACAGATACAGACCGACCAGCGTGATCAGTGCCCACTTGCCGACTTGCTTGGCCAGTTCGATGTTCTGACGCTGACGCCACCACGGCAGGTTGGCTTCCGGATCTTCTTCCACCGTGAACGGGCTGTTGACGATGTTCAGCGTGTCGCCGCGCTGGCCAGAGAAGCCGATGGCTTCCTTCGACAGATTCTGAATCTGGTCGAGCTGGGCTTGCGTGAGCGCGACCATGGCCGGCTTGCCCTTGGCGTCTGCGCCCGGACGGTAATTCACGACGATGGCGGCCGAGAGGCGCTTCAGACTGCCCGTGGCTTGCTGGATGTGGCGAATCGTGCGGTCGATTTCGTAATTGACCGTGGCGTCCTTGCGATCGCTGCGCGGACCTTGCGGGCCCTGCGCGCCGCTGGCGCCGCCCGGCGCGTTGGCACCCTGCTGCACGAACTGGTTCTGCTGCTGCGTGATCGGGGCGGTGGCCTGACCCGGCGGCTGGTTCGACAAGGCACCCGGGACACCGCCGGCCGGGTTGGCACCGACCTGCGTGGCTTCGCTGCTTTGCTGGCTGCGCACGGCCTGTTCGCCCGAATTCGGCTTGTAGTTCTCGGAGGTTTGTTCGACCTGATTGAAGTCGACATCCGCCGTCACCTGCGCGTGCACGTTACCGGCACCGACGATCGGGTTCAGGATCGACTCGATGCGGCGGGCGTACGACTGCTCCAGTTCGCGCACGTACTTGAGCTGGCTCGCGTCCAGACCGAGGGCGTTGCCGCTCTGGGCCGACAGCAGGTTGCCGTTCTGGTCGAGGATGGTGACGTTCTTGACCGGCAGTTCCGGCACGCTGGACGACACCATGTGGACGATGGCGCTGACCTGACCGTCGTCGAGCACGCGGCCCGGGTAGAGCGTGACGAGCACCGAGGCGCTCGGCTTCTGTTGTTCGCGCACGAAAACCGAGGGCTTAGGGATGGCCAGATGCACGCGGGCGGCCTGCACGGCGGAGAGCGATTCGACCGAGCGGGCGAGTTCGCCTTCGAGGGCGCGCTGGTAATTGACCTGTTCGGCGAACTGGCTGATACCGAACTTCTGGTTGTCCATCAGTTCGAAACCAACCAGACCCCCCTTGGGCAGGCCTTGCGAGGCGAGACGCAGGCGCACGTCGTGCACTTGCTCGGACGGCACCAGAATGGCACCGCCGCCTTCGGCGAACTTGTACGGCACGTTCATCTGTTGCAGCGATGTGATGATGGCACCGCCATCGCGATCGCTCAGATTGCTGTAGAGGACCTTGTAGTCCGGCGCACGGCTCCACAGGAACACGGCGATCAGCAGCGCGATGAGGGCAGCCCCGCCGACGAGCAGCGGCAGGCGCTCGCGCGAGCGCAACTGCGTGAGCAGAGGCGGTTTGGCGGCGACGTCGGCCGTCTGGGTGGCGGCGTTCATGCGCGGCTCCACGCCAGTAGCGTCAACAATACGTTCATCGCGGTGGAAGTGCTCACTAACATGCGACAGAATTCTCCGGGTACGCGTGGCACCGTGAGTGCGATAAGGAATGGAAAGGTCCGCTTCCGAGTACGCACGACGCCGATGGTCCTGATTATTCGACGGCGAATATGGAATCGTTTTGAGGATTAGGCGGGTGTTTTGCCGCTAATTAGGGTATTGGGGGCTTGCCACGGGGTGGTAAGCTCCGACGTGACTGATAAAAGGCTGACCGGTGGGGACTGCGCGACGGCGCGGGCGGCTGGCGCCTGTTAAGGACAAAAAATCATGGCCATTCCGGGGATCGAATCGGTATTGCAGAAGCTGGGCAGCGTAGCGTCGCAGGCGGCGGGCTCGGTGCTGGGCACGTCCAATGCTGGCGCGGGTGCCGCGTCGGCGACGGGGGGCTTTGCCTCGGAGCTGGAAGCGTCGCTCAAGCGCGTGTCGGCATCGCAGACTGGTGCGGAGACGCAGGCCAAGGCATTTGAGATGGGCGAGCCGGGTGTGGGGCTGAACGACGTGATGGTCGATCTGCAAAAAGCCAACATCGGTTTCCAGATGAGCCTGCAAGTGCGCAACAAACTCGTTTCGGCCTACACAACCGTGATGAACATGCAGGTGTGAGGTAACGCGCGCAAGTTTGCGTGCCGGGCTCGGTTATCCGGCCGGTCGCGCTAGCGCGGACCTTATGAAAAGCCCCGTCGATGACGGGGCTTTTTTGTTGGGCGACGAGGGTCAACGTCCGTGGCGGGCGTTGTGCAATAGGCGGGCGATCTCAACGCGCGGGAGTTCAGACCGATATTGATAGACGGTGTGAAACGGCGTGCGGCGAATGACCAGTTCGCGTGTTCCCGGGGCTTCGCCGGGGCGGCCGATGGCCGGAAATCGGTGAAGCACGGAAACCTGTTTGGAAATCTCCTTTGATTGACTCTGGGCCGCCCGGGCGTTGCGCAAAAGCAGATAGTGCAGTGCGTCGAGCCTTTCTCTGATGGCGCGACGCGTCCAGAAGATGGGAATCATTGCTCGTCATCCCTCGCCGCTATTTTCGCCATCAGTTCCGAAATCAGACGATCAGCAGCATCGTTTGACGCTTCATGAGATACCCATGCCGTTGTCGGGTCGTTCGCTTCGCGTAGTGCCTGAATGGCTGCCGCGCGGAGCCAGTCTGCGTAGTCGTCCGGCTCCCGGGTGCCCTCGTCGAGAACCACGGAGTATTCGGCGATGCCAAGGGCAAGAAGGTGGTCCGCTACATCGTTCAGACAATTGAAGGTCGCCGTGAGGCCGGTGCCCGGCTGCGACAGCAATTTCAACGTCATCCCGTCGATCACTTCGATCCGCCAGACGTTGCCGTTCCATGCGGCAAAGATGCCGCCATCGGTTCGCGCGATGTGCTCGAGAAACGCAGCGTGTGAGATCGTCGTTATGGGCGCTGACGGCATGTGAGGTGGGCGCGCCTGCACGGCGGCACGGCAGATAAATGGTGAATGAGTCTGGAGCATCGGGTTCGGGGCGTTGATAAGTAACGAATCGGGGCAGGTATATGCCGGGGTTATTCGGTGGTTGCACATAGCCGTAAATCCGGCATGACCCGTTTCAGGAACTCATGGAAGCGGGGCACAGTGAAGGCCGCGTCACCCTGTGGGGCGCTGTAGAGCATGCCCTTGCTGATGAGGTCATTCCGCACGGGTTCGAGGGTTTCGACGGGCTTGCCCAGCTCGGCGGCGACCACGTCTGAATAGTGTGGGCCTGCGCCAAGCTCGGCCATCGCGCGCAGATAGCGCCTCTCGGCCAGCGTCAGGCGATTGAAGCGAAGGCGATAGAAGTTCCTGTCCAGCGCCTCGACGGCCGCACTGGATGCGCTGATGACGTGCGCCACCGTGATAGGACTCTCCGTGGCCGCGCTCCAGGCGTGCTTTCCCCATTGCTGCAAAAAGTACGGATAGGCGCCGGTCTGCTCGACGATGGCACTGAGCGCATCGGGTGTGATGTCGACGCCTTCCTGTGCGGCCGGTGCAGAGATCGCATTGCGCGCGTCAATCTCAGAGAGAGGGCCGATATCCGAGATCTCGAACATTCTCTCCGCGTACGACTTTGCGTCACCCACCAAACTGATGAGCTGCGGCAAGCCCGCGCCAATCAAAATCACCGGCAATTGCAACTGCGCACATCGATGCAATGCGTAAAGCATCGCCGCCATTTCCCGCTTCGGCATGCATTGCAGTTCGTCGATGAAGATGGCGAGCACCGTCTTCGCCGAACGGGCGGCGTGGCCTGCCTCGACAAGCAACGCGCGTAAGTCCGTCTCCAGATCGCCGCTATCCGCCAAACCGGGTTCGGGGGAGTAGTCCAACCCCACTTCGATGTCGTGATAGATCAACTTGAGTCCGGAAACGAAACCGGCCAGCGCACGCAGCCCGCGAATCACGGCATCTTTTGCCGACTGAATACGGTTCATCCGCAACAGCGCCAGTCGAAGGGCTTTCGCCAGCGATGCCGGCAGCGATCTGAACTCGGGAGCCTCAAGGTGCACGGTGATGGCGCCTTGTTGTTCGGCGTCATGCACCAGACGCTCGAGCAGCACGGTCTTGCCGACGCCGCGCAGGCCGATCAGCAACTGACCGTTGGCGTGACGTCCCAACAGCAGGCGTGCAACGCAGTTGTGCAGGTTTTCGCGTACGTCGTCGCGCCCGGAAAGCGTCGGCGGCGGGGTGCCTGCACCGGGATTGAATGGGTTGTGTGTGATTTGCATGGGGCGTGCCTTGTCAGCGAGTCATGTCGGTCATGTCGAAGAGGACGAGCATCTTGGCCGCTAAGACAAAACACTCGAAGGACATGCTAGTGACGCGAGGCAGGCTGTGCCCGTGGGGCGGCGCTCTCAATCAGTGACGACACGGCGCAAAGCCGCATGAACGCTCACTTGACGAGCAATCGTCTTGAAACTGCGAAGGGAAGAAATCAGAAGGTTCACGATGCGCGCCGACAGGCAGCGCGCACCGTGCCATGCGACTCAGGCGTCGTTGCCCGTCGGCGTTTGCGAAGCCGTAGAAGTGGACGCCGCTGCATCGGCTTGCGGCCCCAAAATGCCCGGCGGCAATTGCGGCGGCTTGCCGCCTCGGCCCGCTTCCAGTTTGTAGAGCCACGCGAGCAATTCCGCCACGGCCTGATACAGCTGCGCGGGGATGCGCTGATCGAGATCGACCTGCATGAGCAGGCTGACCAGCTCCGGCGACTCATGCACGTAAAGACCGTGCTCGCGCGCCGTGCGCACGATGGTCTCCGCAAGCAAACCGTAGCCCTTGGCCACCACACGAGGTGCGGTGTCCTTCGCACCATAAGCGAGGGCGACGGCGGTGCGGCGTTCCGGCGGCAGCGTCATGCCGTGCCTCCGCTCGTGGGGGTGTCGCCGGGCGATGCGACCGGCACCGGCAGTTCGGCGGCGCTCTCATCCGCATTCCCGCTGACATCGGCGGTGTTCCCCGCCGTCGCGGCTTGCGCTTCCAGCGCGCCGAACGACAACTGACTGGCGATGAGCCCGACGGCAGCCAGCCGCTGTCGCAGATCTTCGCCTTCCCCTGCCAACGTGGTCGCCGAATCCGAAGAGTCCGCCAGCACCCGCGCCTGCAATTGCTGCCCCGACAGTCCGAGCGTGACATCGACCGTACCCAGTGACGGCAGCGTCAGACGTAAATGCGTGTGCCACGTCGACGGCGCAGGCGCGTCTCCCGGGGCTTGCTGACCGGCACGCTCTTCGACCTGCCACTCCATCGGCGCGCCGGGCCACGCCATGCCGTTCCACTGAAATTGCGGATTGACCAGCATGTCGAGCTGCTGGCGCACGAGCGTCACGCTTTCGGCGGGGGTATTCGCTACCGCTGCGATCGCGCCCGCGGCGCCGTGCGGCTGGGCATTCGCCGTTGACGGATCGGTGGCACCCGCGAGGAGTGCGTCCGCCTCGCGGCCGGTCGGCAACACGCTGCTGGTCGTATGCGCGACGCTGGCGGCATGGGCCAGCGCGGTCGCTGTGTTCGGCAAGTTGGCACTGGTGTGCAAACCACCGTCGCCGCCGTCCGCCTGATTGGCCACGCCCGGTTGCAGAGGCGCTGCCGCTGCCGTCGCTGCCGACGGTAAGGATGGCAACGAACCGACGCCCAACGCCGGCCATCCGGTGGCGAGGGCTGCCTCGCCGCCCGCCGGACCGAGCAGACGCGTGAGGGGCCCGGGGCCCGGCAGCGTCGCGTCGGCGCCCGCAGCACGCAATTGCGCCGCGAGGTTGGCCGACGCCGGCCAGCGCAACTGCGGCTCGGCCTGCAACTGTTCGAACGAGCGGCTGCCCGAGGCCCACTGCGAAAGATGCGATTCGTAAAAAAGGCCACTCGCCGACAGCGCTTCCTTGAGCGCTGCGGCGACCAACGGCGCCAGCGCCGGTGCGCCCGTACCGGGGGCCGCCGGCCAGACAGGGGTGCCGGCCTGCACCGGGCCGGGCGATTCAGGGGCGAGACGCAGAATGGTGTCGATCGTGCGCGCCGCCGCCGAGAGCGTGGCTTGCTGCACGGGCGTGGGCACGCGCCCTGCGGTTTGCGCAGGCGCATTGCCGATGCCGGTGGCACCTTGAGACGTTTGGGTGGTGAGGTTGGCCGGTGCAGACGTCGCGTCGCCGGCGGGCGGCGCACCGGCAACGGCGCCGGGCGCCGCAGACGACGAGACGCCCTGCCCGAAGCCGAGCAGCGAATCGAGCCGCCGCGCGAGGGTGGCGGCGACTACCGAGTCGAGACCGGCCATGCCGTACTCCGTGTTTCGTATTGCGTGTTGCGAAATGACAGACGAAAGACGCCGCGCTGCGGAGCGTGCGTCAGGCGCCCAGATTCAAACCGTAGACTTCGTGCAGCGCACGTTGACGGCGCGTGCTGTTGATCATCGCGTCGAGATGCGCAAGGCGCGGCACCGCAAGGTCGCGAATGGCGGCATCGTCGGCGAGAATCCGGCGAATGATCGCATGCTTGCGCGCGCGCTCGTCTTCGCTGAGCGGCAGGGCAGCGTCGAGCTGCTTGATCGCGTCGACCTGGGCGCGGTACTGCGTCTCGAGATCGATCAGGGCATCCCAGTCGCCTTCACGGGCGACGCCGAGCATGCGCTCGGTGAGGCCGGCAATGCTTTCGTAGCAGTTCAACAAGGTTGTGGCTTCATTCATAGCGCACTCCGGTGCCCGCCTGTGCGGCGGGGGCACCCGTGCCGGCGGCCGGCGCGATTTCTCGCCAGGCCGATGCAATCGTGTCGAGCAGGGTGTCGACTTCTCGTACCTTGGCGACGTCGTTCTCGAGATTTGCCTCAAGCAGACGCCGCCCCATGTAGTCGTACAGATCGCCAAGGTTACGCGACAGTTCCCCGCCGACTTCCATATCCAGACCATCGCGCAGACCGCCGATGATACCGATGGCCTTCGAGAGCGCCTGACCCCGCTCGGGGATGCGGCCATCTTCAAAATGCACGCGTGCTTTGGTGAGGGCCGCTTTGGCACCATCGAACAGCATCATGATGAGCTGGTGCGGACTCGCGGCAATGACGCCCGTCTCGAGTCCGACCTTGCGATACGCGTTGGCGGCGTTTTGACCGTACATGACTTTCTCCGGAGCGCGGACGTGATTGCGCGTACCGTGCGCTTACTTCGAGGACGACGAAGAGGACGAACCACCGAGCACCTGCTTGAGGTAGTCGCTGGTGTTTTGCAGCTTGGCCATCGTCGCATCCAGTGCCGTGAACTGGGCGAGATAGCGGTTCTGCATCTGCGTCATCTGGTCCTGCCAGTCGCTTTCCTGTTGCTGCACCTGCTTGATGCTGGCGTTCAGGTTCGACTGGGCCGTGCTGATCGCACCCTTCGCGCTCAGGAAGTTGCTGACCTGATTCGACAGCAGCGACGCATAGCCTTGCGAAAAGTTGATCGTGCCGCGATTGCCGAGATTGGTGCCGGTGACCTGAATCTTGAGGCCATCGGTCTGCGACCCTGCCGCGCCGGTCAGAAACTGACCGCTGCCCGTGGCGATCACGCCGCCGATCGAGCCGCCGACGTCCACGCCATCGGTGCTCGGCGACACGCCGGTGCCGAACAGCGCGGTCATGGCATTGCCCGACGTGACGCGCACGTTCGAGGCGGAGCCATAACGGTTCGACGTAATCGAGAGAACGCCGTTGGTTTGCTTGACGGTCACCGACGAGCCATTGGTGACGAACTGCGAGTTCCCGTTGATGGCCGCTTGCAACGCCGATGCCATCTTATCCGGCGTGTAGATGCCGTTCGGGATGGTGATCGACGTGCTCTTACCGTCGACCTGCACCGTCAACGTGTTGTTGGTGCCGTCGATGATGGTGTTCGCGCCCAGCGTGGCGTTCGACGTGAGCGTGCCCTGGGTCGCCAGGCGCGTAATCACCACGTCGTACTGACCCGGCTTCGTATTGCTGGTCGAGCCTTGGTAGCTGATCAGGCTGTCGGTGGTCGTGCCGTTGGTCGCCAGCAGCGAGGCAAGCTGAGCGAACCCGCCCGAAGCGATGGCCTTTTGCAGCTTGGTCGAGTCGACCGCGAGCTGACCCGAGGTATCGGTGGCGCTGCCGGTGCCGTCGCCAGCCTGGAACGTCACGCCGATATCGGCCAGCGATGTCAGCACCGACCCCGAGACCCCCGGCAGCTTGCCGTTCAGGATCTGCTGGATCTGCGTGGTGATCATCTGCGTGGTCGTATCGCCGATCAGCGGACCGTTGTTGTTCGAGGTGCTGCCCGGCGTGGCGCTCGACTTGTCGAAATACGTCAGCTTGCCGATGGCCGATTGCAGCGTGTTGTACGCCGTGACGAAATCGTTGACCGACTTGCTGACGCCATCGCTGTTGTTGCTCACGCTGACCGTGGTCGAGCCGGTCTTGAGCAGCGTCATCGACAGACCCTGCACGGCGCTCTTCACGGTATTGGTCGGGCTCGACACCGCCAGACCATTGATGGTCAGGTTGGCGTTCTGGCCTGCTGCGGTCTGCGTCAGGTTCTGCGTGCCGGTCGGGTCGTACGCCAGCATGTTCGTGAGCGTGCTGTCGCCGCCTGCTGCGACGTCGACTTTCATGCTCATCGTCTGACCGGTCTGCGTCGAAGTCAGCACCAACCGGTTCGGCGTGGCGCTGCCGTCGTTCACGATCGTGGCCGTCACACCGCCGTTGGCGGCGTTGATGGCGTCGCGAATGCCTTGCAGCGAGTTGTTCGTGTTGGTGATCGTGACGCTAAACGGCGCTTGCTGCGCGTTCGGCGAGAAGCTGGCGCCGGCGTACGTGCCGTTGGTGAGCGTGCCGCCCGAAATCGTGCCGAAGCTGAAGGTCAGCTTGGTGGACGTGCCGCTGCCGATCGAGGCGGCGGGGTCCGACACGCCCGACGTCGTCAAGCTCTGCGCTTGCGCCAATTGGGTCGTGTTGATCGTGTAGCTGCCCGCTTTCGCCGTGGTATCTGCCGACGCGGTCAGGAACGTCGCGTCGCCCGGCGTAGCCGTCATTTGCAAGAACGACGATGCCGAGGACAGCGCCGACAGCGACGTTTGGAACGAACTAAGTGCCGATTGCAGGCTGCCGAGTGCCGATACCTTGGTCTGGTAGCTGGCCTCTTGCGACTTGAGCAAGTTGAGCTTTTGCGTGGCCGGCTGCATCAGACTGGTGACGAGCGCGTTGACGTCCAGCCCGGAGCCAATGCCCGGTGACGAAATAGAGCCCGTTGTAGAACTGCCGGTAGTCGCCATAAATTGCTCACTCTTTAAATTAGTTGCTCAACGCGCAAAACGCCGGCGCAAAAAATTACAGCCTTTGTAATGCTTGCGGCGACGCCCCCCGTGAAGGTGGCGCCGCCGGCGGCCCGGCCGAGTTGCCGCCGGGCGTTACACCATGCCAAACAGGCGCTTACTGGAGAAGCTTCAGCACTTGTTGCGGCAGTTGGTTTGCCTGAGCCAGCATCGAGATGCCTGCTTGTTGCAGAATCTGCGACTTGGTCAGGTTAGCCGTTTCAGCAGCGTAGTCGGTGTCTTGCACGCCCGAACGCGCCGAGGTCAGGTTTTGCGTCGTGGTCGACAGGCTCGAAATCGTCGACTGGAAGCGGTTTTGAATGGCGCCCAGGGTCGATTGCAGCGTGTCGACGGTGCCGATGGCCGAGTCGATTTGCGACAGCATCAGCGTGGCGCTGTTGACCGTCTTCACGTCGGCTTGTGCCAGGCTGCCGCTCGTAGCGTACGTCGTGGCAGTCGTCGGCAGGCCCAGCTTGGTCAGCGTTGCCGCCGTACCGCCGCTGATCTGGAACGACGAACCCGAGCTCAGGTGCATCTTGCCGGCGGTGTCGACATACGCGTTCACGCCGCTGTTCGACGAGTTGATCGCGTTGGCCAGGTCGGTGGCGCTGTTCATCTTGCCGGTGATGTTGGTTGCCTTACCGTTCACGGTCAGGACCAGATCGCCGGTAGCCAGCGTTTGCGAGAACGTCGAAGCGACGGCGGTCGACGTGCTCGTCGTACCGGCGGCGCCAGCGGCCACAGCCAGACCCAGCGTGGTGGCGTCAGCGCCAGCAATCGTCAGCGTTTGCGTCGGATCGGTGTTGGTGACCGCGATTTCGCCAGCCGAGTTGACCGAAGCGACGTTGCCCGTGAAACCGGCGCTTTGTGCAGCCGTGTTGATGGCCGTTGCCAGGTCTGCCGAGCTGTTGTACGTACCGGCCTTGACGTTCACTGCCGTGCCTGCGCCCAGTTGGACGGTCATGGCAGCAACGGTGAAGCTCAGCGGGTTCGTGGCCGAGGTCGTTTGTGCGACCGAGCCGATGCTGGAGATGGTCATGCTTTGTTGCAGGTTGACCGAGATGGTCTGACCAGCGTTAGCACCCACTTGGAAGTTCGCCGTGCCCATCGAGCCGTCGAGCACGTTCAGGCCGTTGAACGACGTTTGCGTGGCCAGGCGGTTCACTTCAGCCAGACGCTGTTGAACTTCTTGGTCCAGTGCAGCGCGGTCCGAAGCCGAGTTCGTCGAGTTCGTCGACTGAACGGCCAGCGTACGGATACGTTGCAGGTTGTCCGTGATCGACGACAGGGCGCCCGCAGCGGTTTGCACCAGCGAGATACCGTCGTTGGCGTTGCGCTGAGCTTGCTGCGTGCCGTTGATCTGGGCCGACATGCGGTCCGTGATCGCGAGGCCGGCGGCATCGTCAGCAGCGCTGTTGATGCGCATGCCCGACGACAGACGGGTGATCGAGGTCTGCAGGCCCGATTGCGACGTATTCAGGTTACGTTGAGCAACCAGCGAGAAGATATTGGTATTGATGACAGATGACATTTAGCCACTCCTTTCCCAAAATTTTTGGCTCCGGCGTAAGTGCCGTAACTTTGGCCTTACAGCCATTCGCCGAAAGCCGCCGTTGTAGGGGATATCGGACGGCCTTTGGGAAAATTTAGGGTGGTTTTGCAAAATGCTCTGCCGCCCCCCATCGACTGGCATCGTCGATGTCGGAAAAACGCTAGTAAGCCAGTCTACGAAATTCCTCCACGATTGATCCGGCAAGGAAAGGGGCAAAGTGCCGCCAATTCAAGTCCGGTAAGGCTCGGAGAGGTAACGGCCTGCGCTGCACACTGTGGCGCTCAGGTCGACATTGCCGGGTACCGCGAGACCGGGCACCCTGTGCAAAATATTTTTTGCAGGGATGAAAAAATATTGCCGCCCGAGGGGCGGCAATAGGGGTGTTACGGTTTGCGCTTACTAACTTAGGCGCAAGTTAGACGCACGATCAAGCGCAAGATCAGGCGCACATCGGTCCCATCTCGGCACTGACCAGACCGTGTTGCATCACGTAATACGTGAGCTCGGCGTTGTTGTTCAGCCGCATCTTCTCGAGTAGGCGCGTGCGGTACACGCTGACGGTCTTCACCGAGAGCGAGAGCGCGTTGGCGATGTCGGTCAGGCGCTTGCCCGAGCCGATCATGCACAGCGTCTGGTATTCGCGATCGGACAGACGTTCGTGCGGCGGCTGGTCGGCGTCCGGTCCGAGGTAGTCGGCCAGCGTCTCGGCCACCATCGGGCTCACGTACTTGCGTCCCGCCGCCACCTGACGCACGGCCGACACCAGTTGCTGGGCGTTCGAGCGTTTGCTCAGATAACCGGCAGCACCGGCCTTGAGCGCACGCAAGGCAAACTGGCCTTCGCCGTACATACTGAAGATCATCACCGGCAGACGCGGGTGTTTTCGTCGCAGGGTCTTGAGAATCTCGAGACCGTTCGTGTCGGGTAGCGAAATGTCTAGCAGGACGATGTCCCACTGCGCGGCTTCTGTCATCTCCAGCGCTTCCGCGCCGCAATCGGCTTCGCCGATAACGGCGATGCTCCCGCTATCGGAGAGCAACTGCCGGACGCCCTGGCGCACGATGGCGTGGTCGTCGACGATGAGCACTCTAAGCGTCATGATGCGTATCCGTGAAGGGCAAGCGATTCCGGGGCTTTGAGACCGGCAGCGAGCGCCGCTGTCGGGACCGACAGGATCTGGTGCCAGGGAAGACGTGCGCTCACGAGCGTCCCCGATCCTTGAACACTGCCAATACGTAGCGTGCCGCCGAGCGCCGTACAGCGCTCGCGCATACCAACCAGTCCGAAATGTCCGTGCTTGCGACGCGCGCCGCGGGCTACGCCGCAACCGTCGTCGGAAATCGTAAGTTTGAGTGAGCGGTGGCTGCTGTCGAGCGCCACGACCACACGCGTAGCGCGTGCGTGCCGGGCGACATTCGTCAGCGCTTCCTGCGCAATGCGGTACAGCGCGAGCATGGCGTCGGGGGTGAGATTGGCCACGCGCTCGCGTGTGATGTCGTCGCAACGCCAGATGCACGTGAGGCCGCTCTGCTCGCCAAAGCCGCGCAGCCAGACGCGCAGCGCCGGCACGAGGCCCGCGTCGAGTGCGGGCGGACGGTGGCGGCCGACGAGCTCGTCAGCGGCATCTTGTGCCGCGTTGGCGGCGTTCTGAATCTGGGTGCAGAGGGATTGCCACTCGGCGGCATCGGCCGGCGGTCGCACCGACAGGCGCGCCACGACCAGTTGCAATGCCGTGAGTTGGGCGCCCAGCCCGTCGTGCATCTCTTGCGCGATACGCGTGCGCTCGGCTTCGCGTGCGGCGTCGATCTTTCGGGCTACCGATTGCGCGAGCGGACGTGCCACGACGGCGCGCGCAGGGCGCGAGGCCGGCTCGGGCGCCTCGAGTGGCAGCGCCACGCCGCTTGCGGCGGGCAGGTCCGATACCGGCGTCACGGCACGCGAGTGCAACGCATCGTCAAGCGACACGCGACGTCTCGCAGCCTGTGCGGCAGGATCGACGAGATACGGCATGGAGATAAATCCCTGAGAGAAAAAGTCCCGTGCCGCAACCCACGCGGCGAGACCCACATTCAATTTAACAAACTTTACATTTCGTCACAATTACACGCGGCGGGCACCCGCATGGTTGACAGCGAAGTGTAACTAATTGATTTGGATCAAGAAGTTTCCACTTGCTTGAGGAGGATTCTACGATGGCCCCAAATATATCAGGGTTTGTCCTAGCGCATCCAGTCGAGCGTATGTTTCAAACGACATTTCCGATCTAAACAATTGTAACGCCTTAATTTTTCGCGCGACTTCATACGGTTGTTATTTTCTTTCAGCCGGTCGCACGGGTTTACGTGTGCACTTTTGGTGCCGGTATCGCCATCGTGTGCCCTATCGGGCGTTGCTTTCGGTCTCCGAACTGAGCGGTAACGACACGGTCACGATCAGGCCGCGCCCGTCCTCACCCGGCGAAAGCGTGACGGTGCCGTGATTGGCGGCAACGATTTCCTTGACGATGGCGAGCCCCAGCCCGGTGCCCGGCTGGCCCGGCGGCGCGTTGCGATAGAAACGCTCGAACACGCGCTGACGCGCTTCGGCGTGAATGCCCGGCCCGTCGTCGATCACGCGCAGGTGCGCGACATGGTCCGCGCTGTCGATGGCCACGGTGACGCGTCCGCCCTCGTGGATGTAGCGGATCGCATTGTCGACAAGATTCATGACCATCGCATGAAAGAGGCCGCCGTTGCCCGCCACCCACACGTGGGTGTGCGCCGATTCGAACCCCAGATCGATGTTGCGGCGCTGCGCCAGCGCGACCAGCTCTTCGAGCACGCCCGCTGCCACCGCCACCAGATCGACCCGCGAACGCGAGAACGCCGGGGTGTCGGCAGCTTCCGCCTGCGACAGCAACAACAGCTTGTTGGTCAGGTCGGCCAGCCCGCGGCTGCTGGTCTGCATGGCGGTGAGCACGTCGGCCAGCGCGGCGCGATCGTCGAGCTGGGCGGCAAACTGCAACTGGGTGTCGAGCAGGGTGAGCGGCGTGCGCAACTGGTGCGCGGCGTCGGCCACGAAACGCCGCTGCTGCTGTGCCTGCGCGGAGAGCCGCTGGATGCACAAATTTATGGCATCGACGATCGGGCGCAGCTCGGTCTGCAATTGACCGGCGCGTATCGGCACCAGCTCCTGCGGCGAGCGGCCAGCCACTTCGTCTTTGAGCCGGATGAGCGGATGCAGCTCGACCGTCAGCCCGATCAGCACCAGCAAGGCAGCGAGTGCCGCCATGGCGATCTGCCGGTGCAGCGACGGCTCCCACAACTCGGCGAGCATCCGGTCGTGCGCGTACATCGTCTCGGCGACCACCACCGCGACGCGGTGCGGCGTGCCCGAGTCGTACATCGTGCGCACGAAGCTGATCACGCGCAGCGGCTCGCCGTTGTAGGTCACGTTCGAATAGGCCGGCACCGTGGCCGGGAACAGCGCCGGGTGCGGAAAGTCGGGCGGCCCGGCGAGCAACTGGCCGCGCTCGGTGATGACCTGATAGAACACGCGGTCGTGCGCCGGCGATGCGAATAGCTCCAGTGCCGACGGCGGCACGTTCGCGCGCAGCGCCCCGTCCACCCACGTGATTTGCCCGGCGATGACCTGCGCCGAGGTGAGCAGCGCGCGGTCCTGCACGAGCTCGGCCGTGTCGTGGGCGCTGCGATAGGCCAGCCACGCGCTCGCGCCGATGTAGAGCGAGAGCGGCAGCATCAGCCACATCAGCAGTCTGACGCGCAGGCTAAGCATCTTTCTCGCGCAACAGGTAGCCGAGTCCGCGCAGGGTCATGATGGCCGCGCGGCTCGCTTCGAGCTTCTTGCGCAGGCGATGGATATAGATCTCGATGGCATCGGCGCTCGGCTCGTCGTCCAGTCCGAAGACGCCATCGACCAGCGCGGTCTTGGCGACGGTCTTGCCTTGCTTGCGCATCAGAATCTCGAGCACGGCGTGTTCGCGCGAGGGCAGCGCGAGCGGGGTGCCCGCAATGGTGAACTGCCGCGTGCCTGTGTGATAAGCCAGATCGGCGCACACGAAGTCGGCGCTTTGTTCGGGGGCGTGGCGCCGGGCCAGCGCCTTCACCCGGGCAATCAGCTCGCGCACTTCGAACGGCTTGACGAGATAGTCGTCGGCGCCCGCGCCAAGGCAATCGACCTTTTCGTCGACCGAACCGCTCGCGGTCAGGATGATGACCGGCACGTTGTTGCGCCGCTCGCGCAGCCGGCGCAGCACGTGCTTGCCACCGAGCTTCGGCAGCATGAGATCGAGCAGCACCACGTCGTAGGTTTCGGTTTGCAACAGACGGTCGGCCGCATCGCCGTCGCGCGCGGCGTCGACGGTGAAGTTGTCGTCGCGCAGCATGCGGGCGAGCCAGTGGGCGAGGGTGTCGTTGTCTTCGATCAGCAAGAGTTTCATGACGGCTAAGGCGAAATGCCTGCGGGAGCGCCCCGGAGTGTGCCCGCTGTGCACGGGCAAGCCAACAGCGGGTAAACACCCACCCGTTGCCGGCGAAAACCTGCATGGGACGAAAGCTCGATGAAAGCTTCGTTTTTCTACAATCCGCCAGAAGGCAGATGAAAGGATCGCTGCCTTGACCTCGATGCACCGTCACACCGTTGCCCGAGGCCAGCCGAAACCGCACCGCGCGGGTCCGGCCCATTATCCCTAAAACAATGGAGACACCACAATGCGAGCAAGCCTTGGCCTGCGCCTGCCGAAAGCCCTTGTGAAACCTGTTCTCGCCAGCGTGTTCGGCGTGGCATTGGCGGCTGCCAGTGCGCCGGGCTTTGCCGCCGATAGCGGCAAGGTCACGATCATGGTGGGCGGCATCACGAAGATGGTTTATCTGCCGGCCAAGCTTGCCGAGCAACTCGGCTACTTCAAGGACGAAGGTCTGAACGTCGAGCTGCTCTCGCAGCCGGCCGGCGTGGACGCCGAAAACGAGTTGCTCGCCGGTGCCGTGCAGGCCGTGGTGGGCTTCTACGATCACTCGATCGACTTGCAGAGCAAGGGCAAGGAAATTCAGGCGATCGTGATCTTCGGTCAGGTGCCGGGCGAGGTCGAGCTCGTCAACGCGAAGAGCAAAGACACCATCAAGAGCATGGCCGACGTGAAGGGCAAGACCCTCGGCGTCACCGGTCTCGGCTCGTCGACCAACTTCCTCACGCAGTACCTCGCGGCCAAGCACGGCATCCCGTCGTCGCAGTACTCGGTGCTGCCGGTGGGCGCCGACAACACGTTTATCGCCGCCATCAAGCAGAACCGCATCGACGCGGGCATGACGACCGAGCCGACCGCCTCGCAGTTGCTCAAGACGGGCGACGCCGCCGTGCTGGTCGACATGCGCACGATGGAAGGCACGGTCGCTGCACTGGGCGGCGCTTACCCGGCATCGAGCCTCTACGTGCAGCGTGCATGGCTCGACAAACACAAGCCGGAAGCCGCCAAGCTGGCGCGTGCGTTCGTGAAGACGCTCAAGTTCATCAACACGCACTCGGCCGCCGAGATCGCCGACAAGATGCCGAAGGACTACTACGGCAACAACAAGGCGCTGTACGTGCAGGCCCTGCAAAACTCGCTGCCGATGTATTCGCCGGACGGCCGCATGCCGAACGGTGGTCCCGAGACCGTGCTGAAGGTGCTCGCCGCGTTCAATCCGAACGTCAAGGGCAAGCACATCGATCTGTCGAAGACTTACACCAACGAGTTCGTCGATCAGGCCAAGTAACTGATTCGCCCGACTCGCCTCTCTTGACCCGGTAGTACCGGCGCGCGGTCTCTACGACGCCGCGTCAACTTAACCAGCATCCGAGCCGCCCGCACCTGACCCCCGTCCGGTGTGCGGGCGTGCTCACCCCTTGAATTAGCGCAACGCCACCGTTAGCCCGTCGACGTATCAGAGGAGCTGAGCATGACTCAGACGATTAGCCAGACTCACACCCCCACCGCACCGGCACCGGCCCGTGCGGCCAGCGCGGTCTCGCGCGACACGCCGGCCATCGAGTTCGACAACGTGTCGTGCCGCTTCATCTCGCCTGACGGCAAGGCGACCATCGCGCTGCGCAACTTCAGCATGTCGGTGGCGCGTGGCGAGTTCGTCGCCATCGTCGGCCCGACCGGCTGCGGCAAATCGACCACGCTGTCGATGATTACGGGCCTGCTGCGCCCGACCGCCGGCTCGGTGCGTGTGATGGGCCAGACCGTGAACGGCATCGATCCGCGCATCGGCTTCGTGTTCCAGAACGATGCGGTGTTTCCGTGGCGCAGCGTGCGCGAGAACGTGGCCGCCGGCCCGCTGTTTCGCGGCCAGTCGAAGGACGCTGCGTACGCGCTCGCCGATCAGTGGATCAAACGCGTGGGGCTCGACAAGTTCGGCAGCCACTATCCGCACCAGCTCTCGGGCGGCATGCGTAAGCGCGTGGCGCTCGCACAGACGTTCATCAACGGCCCCGAAATTCTGCTGATGGACGAGCCGTTTTCGGCGCTCGACATGCAAACGCGCACGCTCATGCAGGACGAGCTGCTGCAACTGTGGTCGTCGACGTCAGGCTCGGTGGTGTTCGTCACGCACGATCTGGAAGAAGCGATTGCGCTGGCCGACCGTGTGTTCGTGCTGACGGCGCGCCCGGCCACGCTCAAGAACGTGTACACGATCGACCTGCCGCGTCCGCGCGTGATGTCGGAGATTCGGTACGAACAACGCTTCATCGATATCTCTCGCGAGATCTGGGCTGACCTGCGCGAAGAAGTGAAGATCGGTTGATGTCTTGACCGGGCTCGCGATCTCTCGTGAGGCGCCGGTCATGAAAAGTGAATTGACGGGCCGCGCAGCCGCGCGTGCCCATGCCGTCAGGAGGAGGGCATGAACATGAGTGAACAGGCCGTGCTGGCAGGGTTCGGCGACGCCGATCTCGCGCGCGAGGAAGCTGCCGCGCAACGTCGTATCAAACAGCGCCGCGCGCTGGTGATCTTTCTGCGTGTCGCCATTCTGGTGATCGGTCTCGGTGGCTGGGAAGTGGCCGCGCGCATCGGCTGGATCGATCCGTTCTTCTTCTCGCAGCCGACGTTGATCGTCGAGCAAATTTACGACTGGTGCGTGAATGGCACGTCGCAAGGGCCGTTGTGGGCACAGGTGCTCGTCACGCTCGAAGAGACCGTGCTCGGCTTTCTCATCGGCGGGGTGGCCGGGGTGATCTGCGGCATCGTGCTCGGCCGCAACAAACTGCTCTCCGATGTGTTGAGCCTCTACATCCAGATTGCCAACTCGATTCCCCGTGTCGTGCTGGGCTCGATCTTCGTGATCGCGTTCGGTCTGGGCATGGCCTCGAAGGTGGCGCTTGCGGTGGTGATGGTGTTCTTCGTGGTGTTCGCCAATGCGTTTCAGGGCGTGCGTGAAGCCGATCGCTACATGATTGCGAATGCGCAGATCCTCGGCGCATCGCGTCGTCAGGTGACGATGGCGGTGGTGATTCCGTCGGCGCTGTCGTGGATTCTCGCCAGCCTGCACGTGAGCTTCGGTTTCGCGCTCGTCGGCGCGGTCGTCGGTGAGTTCCTCGGGTCGAAGCAAGGCATCGGCTTGCTGATCTCGACGGCGCAGGGCGCCTTCAACGCGAGCGGTGTGTTCGCCGCGATGATCGTGCTCGCTGCCGTCGCACTCGGCGCGGATTACTTGCTGACGTCGCTTGAAAAGCGTTTGTTGAAGTGGCGTCCGGCAGCTTTCAGTAACGAGTAAGCAGCGACGTGCAATAGCGACAGGCATAAAAAACGGCGCCACCCCGCGAAGGGTGGCGCCGTTTTCCTTTGGAGCACTGCGAGCCCGAAGGCTCAGCGTCAGATCTTCAGCTTGGTGACCTTCGTGCCTTCGACATTCAGGTTCGCCATCAGGCCGGCGTTGGTCATCACAATCACTTCCACCGGCGACGTGGCCGTGTTCAGGTCGACCGCACCGTTGGCGCCGATCTTGACCAGCGCGACAGAGGCGTCCGCGCCTGCCGTCCAGCCGTCGGTGCGCTGGAATTTGTCGAGGGCGTCCTGCGTCATGAACAGGAAGATCACGGCCTTCGACTGCGCGCCGATTTGCAGACCGAACGACGCGGTCACCGTGTTGTAGTAGCCCTGCGTGTTGCCGCCTACGCGCAGCGCGCCTTCGCCATATTCACCACCCACGACGAAGCCGGCTTGCAGCACAGACGGGAAGACCAGCACGCCACGGGCCTTATTGACCAGTTCGCGCGAGCCCTTGACCGAGGCGTACATCTTGTCGAGTGCGCCGTTTACCGAAGCATCGATTTCGCGGCGTTTGTTGGCATTGGCGCCGGCCGAATTGTCGCTCTTGTCGGCTTGCGACGGCGTGGTCGTCGTGCAACCGGCAAGCGCGAAGGCGGCCGCGGCAACGGCGACAGAAGTTTTCATCAGGAAATCGCGTTTTTGCATTTTCTCCCTCCAGAAGCGTGGGCCGCATGGACAGTGTCGCGGCATGGATTCGGATAAAACGTCATGTCGTGACGAGCGCCCGGGAATTTGGAGGTGGGCGGCCCGCCACGGCGGTGAAGCGGATGATGAGGTCGATGCTTCGGTATCCGATAGATACCGCCAGAGGCGCCGGGCGATCGCTTTTGAGACGTCGCGGCGGTGGCCTGAAGGGCGTCGACATGACGTCGATTATGCGGCGTCTACCGGCTTTGTCAAGAAATTCGCGCAATAAGTTCTGCTAACTTGCGCCTATCTCGCGCTAACTTGTAGGAGTCTGCCTACGTGCACTTGCGCATGTATTCTTCCTTGAGCGCTTTGCGTGGGTTCGTGCGTGTAGGAATGTCGATGCGATTGCCGTTGGGCTGCACCACGGGGCGATCGCGGGTGTAGACCGCCTTGTCGGGCGTGTTGGCGATTTTGTCGGCGAGGGCTTTGCATTCTTCGCGTTGCGTCGGCGAGACCGGAGCTGCGGCAGCCGATTGTTCGGCGGCCTGATTGCGGGCGGCCTGTGAGCACTGTTCGGCCGGTAAAGCGCGGCCCACGCTATCGAAACACACGGGGGTCTGGGCGAGTGCGAGGCCGCTGGTGCCAAGCATGGCGAGTGCGACGCTTGCACGCAAGAGGGAGCCGGGCCTCAGCGTACGGAATGACGCATGCCGGAGACGGAAGCGCGAGACGAAGGAGACGGAAGAGAAAAAAGAGACAAGCGGAACAAGAGAGACAGCGGAGGTGCGGGACGCCGTCGTGGATGACGCAATGCGAAGCGGCGGGACAGACATCGGGGACAGCGTGGCGGTGCTACGGGGCATCGTCAATCTCCTCAATGACAGCACACCCGTGTATGCGCGGGTGCGCCTATTCTGGCACCGCGCCGGGCGGGTTGTCGATAGCCGCGACATCGTGCCGCGCCGCGAGCCGCCCCGGCCGGTCGGTGCGCAATTCCAGCCGGTAGCCCACACCGTAGATCGAGCGCACGATCTCTTCATCCGGACGAATCGCCTGCAACTTGCGCCGCAAATTCTTGATGTGACTGTCGACGGTGCGGTCGGCCACCACACGATGATCGTCGTACATACGATCGAGCAGATGCGCCCGAGGAAACGTTTTGTCGGGGTGGCTGGCGAGCGTGGCGAGCAACCGGAGTTCGACCGGCGTGAGCGGCAATTCATGGCCATCGAGCCGCGCGTGATGACGTACCGCGTCGATGACGAGTGCCGGTTGTTGCGGCACGACCTCGGGTGCTACGGTGGCCATGGCGCTCGCCGGGCCACGCACCCGGCGCAGGATGGCTTTCACGCGGGCGACGACTTCGCGCGGGCTGAACGGCTTGCAGATGTAGTCGTCGGCACCGAGTTCCAGGCCGAGCAGCCGGTCGGTTTCGGCAGCGCGTGCGGTCAGCATGACCACCGGGACTTCGGAGATTTCGCGCACGGCGCGGCACACTTCCAGACCGTCCATACCCGGCAGCATCAGATCGAGCAGGATGAGGCGCGGCTCGGTCGCGCGCACGGCGGGCAGCACGTCGCGCCCGTCGGAGAGAATGCGGCACGGCATGCCCGCAACGCGCAGGTATTCGGCGAGCAACGCGGCCAGCTTCGGCTCGTCTTCGACGATCAGAATCGGCGCGGTGTCGGGAAGTGTCATGGCGTCGGTCGGTGAGCGCAACGGGGCGCCCTTGTCGGCAAATGTCTGCAAAGCGATATTCATTGCGGCCTGTGTCAACAAAGGGTCGTCAGTGTGCTGGTAGAGAACGCGGCATCGGGTGCCGGTTCATTGCCCGTGCCGGTACCGGGCAGAGGCGTGCCGAACGTGCCGCCCAAGGCCCCGCCTAGTGCCCCGCCCAACGCCCCGCCCAGCGCTCCGTTAAACGCGGAAAGACACGAGGTGTTGCGATGACACGGCAACGTAATCGAAAGCGCGAGACCGCCCAACGGGGAGTGGCGCGCGATGATCTGGCCGCCGTGCGCTTCGACGATGTGTTTGCACAGCGCCAGCCCCAGCCCGGCGCCCCCGCTGCGCCGGCTGCGTGAAGCTTCCACACGGAAGAGGCGCTCGAACAGACGCGGCAATGCGTCGTCGGGCACGCCGGGCGCCGAGTCCTCGATCTCGAGCCGCAATTGCGAGCCGCTCGACGACAGATATACCCGCGCTGCGCCGCCACCATCGGTATAACGCAGCGAATTCTCGAACAGATTGCCGAGCAGTTGCGTCAGGCGGTGCAGGTCGCCGTCGACGGTGAGCACGTCGTCGGGCATGTGTACGGTGAGCGCGATGCCCTTCGCCTCGAACCAGTCGCGAAAGGCAGTGACGGTCGTCGCAACGCGTTCGGTCATATCGACCGGGGCGAACTGGTAAGTGAGCGCGCCGATGTCGGAGAGCGAGAGCTCGTAGAGGTCGTCGATCAGCTTGGCCAGCAACGAGACTTCGACGCGCAGCGACGCCAGTGCGTCTTGGGTGAGCGGGCGAACGCCGTCTTCCATGGCCTCGATTTCGCCGCGCAACACCGACAGGGGTGTACGCAACTCGTGCGAAATGTCGGCGAGCAGATCACGGCGCAGTTGGTCGTTGTGCGCGAGCGTATCGGCCAGCCGGTTCAGGTCGGCCGCGAGCCGGGCCAGTTCGTCGGCGCCCATCGTGGGTGCGCGCACGCTGTAATCGCCCATGGCCATGCGGTGCGTGGCTTCGAGCAGCGGCGTAACCGGCACGAGCAGTCGTTGCGCGACCCGGATGGCAACGGCGCCGAGCGCGGCAATGCCGAGCAGCCCCAGATAGAGCAGGTTGTCGCCGGCCAGCCAGCTGTGCCCGGTCAGCGCGGCGCGCACGACGAACGCCGTGGCCGCCATGGTGACCAGGCCCGTCGCGAAGATCGCGAGGAACAGTTTGCGCGTGATGCCGGAGTTCATGCTTGGGTTGGCCGGGTGGCTTCGTGGATCAGGGTGGCGACGAGGTGGCGAAAGCGTCGATGGCGCGCCATTTTCTCAGCTTCACGGTGACGCGCGCCGTGCCTCCACAAATTTTCCACTATTTGTGCGCACTGGCTGCACTCCGCGTTTTTACTATTCCTTACGACGCTGGCCAAAGTGCCATTGCCTCGTTTCACCTCAGCTCACTCTTCTCGATGACAACCGGGGTCGCACCCGGTAGCGGCGCGGGGGCGCCACACCATGTCGACACTATCGATGCTTCAGCGCGCTGCGGCGCGTGGACTGGTTATGACGGTGGCGTCCCTCGCCACGGTGGGTGTGGCACTGCTGAGCGCGTGCTCGACGGGCAATGTGACCTCCACGCCGATGGCCGTGATGCCGATGCCCCGGGTGACCAACGTACAGACGGCGGGGTCGATCTATCAGTCGACCACGGCGACGAACTGGTTCGAAACGCCCGTGGCGCACCGGGTGGGCGACCTGCTCACGATTCAGGTGGCGGAAAACACGACCGGCAGCAACAAGGCGCAGAGCAACGTGACGCGCAACGCGAGCGTCACGGCCAAGAGCGCGAAGGATAACGGGGCGGATACCCTGCTCGAGCGCTGGTTCAACATCGGCTCGTCGGCGAGTTCGTTCCAGGGCAACGGCACCACGAGTTCGACGTCGGCGATGACCGGCACCATTGCCGTGGCGATTGTCGAGGTCTTGCCGAACGGCGCCTATGTGGTGGGGGGCGAGAAGCAGGTGATGCAGGGCCGCAACATGGAGACCTTCCGTTTCACGGGCGTGGTCAACAAGTTCGACATCCAGCCGGGTAACGTCGTGGCGTCGAGCAAGGTCGGTCAGGCGAAGGTCGCGCGTGTGGAAGACGGTCAGGTGGCCGATGGCGCGAACGGCGGCTGGCTCCAGCATGTGTTGCTTGGCGTGGCACCTTTCTGATGAAACGGCTTGCCGGGGTGCTGGCGTTGGCCGCGACGGCCTGCGCATCGTTGGGCGGCTGCCTGTTTGCCACGCCGGTGCCGGTGGTGGCGGCGCAGGTGGCGGCCAGCGTGGTGACCACAGGCGTCGTGCTCGCCGATCAGCTGCCGTCGGTCGTGCCGCCGACGCAGCCGGCCGCGCCGGAGCTGATGTCGCGCAATCTGTGTATCGAACTGGGGGCTGACGGGGTGTCGGACCTGCTGCCCGCCATTCAGGGCCGGCTGCGCGCCTACGGCATCGTGAGCACGATTTACAGCCCGGGCACGTGGCCGACCGGGTGCGTCGTGCTGAACTACGCGGTCCGGCGCGCGTGGCGCAATTCTCTGTGGGGCAGCACGCCCAGCGAATATCTGGCGTACGCGACGCTCACGCTCAGTCAGAACGGCTCGGTGATGAATACCGTGTACTTCGACGGCAGAACATCGACCGTGGAGTCGTGGTCCGGCGCGAACGCCAAGATCGCACAACTGGTGGACCGGCTGGTGGTGTTTTGATTTGGTGCGCCCGACTGGAATCGAACCAGTGACCCTCGGCTTCGGAGGCCGATACTCTATCCCCTGAGCTACGGGCGCTGTGCAGACCGCCGGTGAGAAATGCGCGAACGCGCGGGCCGGCGGGCAAAGACGTAGAAGCATAGCGGTTTTGTCGCGTGCCGTCCATGCCTGGCGCATTCTCTCGCCTCACAATGCGGCAATTCACTACGGGATACGCGTCAGGCGCGGTTTTGCTGTGCATGCAACGGTATCCCACTTCACGCACAAACCACGCGGAACACCGCTTTGGGTTTTGCGTAAGTTAGGGAAAACACGGGACTTTTGCGGCGTCTGCGCACGGCCATCACGTGTCATCGCGTGAGTGTTTGTTGCTACAATGGCTCGTTATTTTGACTGGATGGCGCCTGCCACCCAGTGCGACGCACTCGGTTTCCACAAAAACTATTGAGAGATCCCGCATGAGTGAAGCACATAACGAGCATGAGTCCCTGATCAAAACACCCAAGCAGCTCATCGCGGCAGTCATTGCAGGTTTTCTAGTTCCGATCGTCATCATCGTCCTGCTGGTCAATTACGTGGGCAACAACGCCCTGACCGGCGCGGGCAGTTCCGCCATGACCGAAAAAGCCATCGCCGAGCGCATCGCGCCCGTGGCCAAGGTCGAAATCAAGGATGCCAACGCACCGCGCGTCTATCAGACGGGCGAGCAACTCTATAAAGCCGTTTGCGCCGCATGCCACGCGGCGGGCACCGCCGGTGCGCCGAAGGTCGGCTCGGCAGACTGGGCCCCGCGAATTGCGCAGGGCTACGATGAAATGCTCAAGATTGCGCTGGCCGGCAAAGGCGCCATGCCCGCGCGTGGCGGCACCAGCCCCGACGACGTGACCGATTACGAAATTGGCCGCGCCATTGTCTATATGGCCAACGCCTCGGGCGGCAAGCTGCAAGAGCCGGCACAACCAGCACAACCGGCCTCCGGTGCCGTGGCAGCCGCCCCGGCGTCTGGCGCAGCACCCGCCGCAGATGCTGGCTCGGCCGCGGCTGCCGCCGCCGCCATGGCCTCGCTCAAGACCGCCGCACCGGCCGCCGCCAGCGCCGGCAGCAACCTCGACGCGGGCAAGAAGCTGTACGACACCGTGTGTATGGCGTGCCACGCCGCAGGTGTCATGAACGCCCCGAAGTTCGGCGACAAGGCCGCATGGGCGCCGCGCATCGCGACCGGCATCGACACGTTGCACAACGCCGCACTCAAGGGGTTGAACGCCATGCCGCCGAAGGGTGGCGCCGCGAACGCTTCGGATGACGACGTGAAGGCGGCCGTCGACTACATGGTGAGTGCGGCAAAGTAAGCCCGCGTTGACACCAAAAGAAAATCCCCGCTTCGGCGGGGATTTTTGTTTTCGTCGTCGCTTTTCGTCATCGCTTCTCGTCGCGACTTGGCTGCGATGTTGCAGCGCGTCAGACGGTCACGCACAACGCGGGGTCGAACGCCGCATTCTCGACACGCCCTTCGAAGCAATAACCACGCGGGTTGCACAGCACACGCGTGTGCCCGACGCGGTAATCAAACGAATCGTGCGTATGGCCGTGCACCCACAGCGCGGCGTCGGACTGGTCGACAAATGACGTCAAATCCGAAATGAATGCCGGATTGACGAGCGAACCGGCAAAGCGCGGATGAATACTCTGCGGTGTCGGCGCGTGATGGGTGATGACAACGGTCGGGCCGTCATGCGGGTCGGCCAGCGCGCGCGACAGCCACGCCACGTTCTCACGGCACAACGCGGCGCAGTCTTCCGGCGTAAAGAACGGCAGGTCGGACCACGGTGCGGCCGGGTCGCCCACGCGAATGCGCGTGAAGTCGCGCACAAATTTGCGGGACTCCTCGATCACTTCGTCGTGCTTGCCTTCGGCGTCGTACAACGCGAAGTCGGTCCACAACGTCGTGCCGATGAAACGAACGCCGTCGATCGTGAGGCTGCCGCGCTCCAGCACATGAACGTTCGAGCCCGCCGCAAGTTTGCGCAACTCGGCGAGCGTGCCCGCAAGCGTCGCGCCGTAAAACTCATGGTTGCCGGCAACGTAGATGACGGGGCGTGGTAATTGCTTCGCCCACTCGATGGCTTGCGCCGGGCGGCTGATGTCGCCGGCGAGAATGGTGACATCGGCGACGACGTCGGGCGTCGCCAGCGGGGCCACCGACAAATGCAGGTCAGACAGGATATGCAATCTCACGCACCACGCTCCACAAGGCTTGAGGATCGGTGCCGCACACTCGCCACGGCAGGGTGCTGGTGACGCATCGCGAGAACGTTGGAGGGTGTGGGCATTGGACCGAAATCGACGCAATTCACGTATCGTTTCGCCCGTTTTTTACCGACTATCACCCGCGCCGCGCCGATGGTCAAGATGTCTTTGTCATCGAAAGAATGGCCTCCTATAGTGAAACCTCACCTGACGAGTGGAGGAGAGCCTATGCGCAAGTTGTTGGTTGTCGTTGTGCTTGGTTTCGCCGGTCTGGCAGGCGCGATGGTGGCGTCGAGTCCGGCAATCGCGTGTGGCCAGACGTCTACGGGCGGTGGCAAATAGCAGCAAGCCTTGCTTTACTGCGCGATCCGCCGCCGCCGACAGCCCCGGCCGGACGCTGCTGAATCCTCAGGCCAGCCCCCCGTACGCGGGGGGCGATTCGTTTACAGCGGAGATACAGCGGGGATACAGCGGAGGCAGGCGGAGATACGGCGGGAATCTTAGGGCGGAGACCCTTTATTGCGGCGTCTTATTCGCGCCGCCCGAGAGCATCGCCTTCAGGCTGGCGAGCCGGTCCTTCGGCGACATCGGGGCGTCTTCCGGCGGGGGCGGCGGCGCTTCGTCGAGTTGCATCTCGGGTACGAACCGCGAGACTTCACAGGTGTACGTTTCCCGCGCCCGCTTGCGCTTTTTGCACCACGACAATTGCAGCGTGCGTTGCGCACGCGTAATGCCCACGTACATCAACCGGCGCTCTTCCTCGATCTTCTCGGCGGTCACTTCTTCATCCTCGCGGATGTGCGGAAGAATGCCTTCCTCCATGCCGACGAGGAAGACGTGCGGATATTCGAGGCCCTTCGACGCGTGCAGCGTCGACAGGCGCACCGCGTCGGGATCGTCGCCGTCGCGGCCCTCGAGCATCGACATCAGCGCGATGGTCTGCGTGAGTTCCATCAGGCTCTTGGCGTCGTCGTCGATATCTTCGGCGTTATCCAATCCGGTCGCGGCATCGGCGGTACCACGCGTGCCCTTGCGTTTCATCCATTCGATGAATTCGAGCACCGTCGTCCAGCGTGCCTGCGCCTGACGCTCGTCGAACGTGTCGTAAAGATAGGCCTCGTAGTGGATGCCTGCCATCAGGTCATCGATGACCTCGTTGGCAGGATCGCGGGCGGCGCGCGCCGCAATGCGCTGGATGAAATCGCAGAACGCACGCAGCGGTTCGAGCTGGCGCGGCTGCAAGCGCGCTTCGACGGCGCCCATGTAGACCGCCTCGAACAGCGACACCTTGGCTTGTCCCGCAAACCCGCCGAGCGATTCGAGCGTGGTGCTGCCCACGCCCCGGCGCGGCGTGGTCACCGCGCGGATGAACGCGGGATCGTCGTCCGGGTTGGCCAGCAACCGGAGGTAGGCGCAAAGGTCCTTGATTTCGGCCTTGTCGAAGAACGACTGCCCGCCCGACAGCACGTACGGAATGCGTTCGCGGCGAAGCACCTGTTCGAAAATGCGCGCCTGATGATTGCCGCGATACAGAATCGCGTAGTCGCGAAACTCTGCGCGCCGCTCGAACTTGTGGGCCGACAAACGGAACACGACCGATTCGGCCTCGTGTTCTTCGTCATTGGCGGGCGTGACGGTAATCGGATCGCCGAGACCGTGCTCGCTCCACAACTTCTTCTCGAAGATTTTCGGATTCTTGGCGATGACGTTGTTCGCCGCCGTCAGGATGCGTGAGGTCGAGCGGTAGTTCTGCTCCAGCTTGATGACTTTCAACGTGGGAAAGTCGACCTGCAACTGCTTGAGGTTATCGAGCGTGGCGCCGCGCCAGCCGTAGATCGCCTGATCGTCGTCGCCCACGGCCATGAACGCCGCGCGCGGGCCGGCCAGCAGTTTGAGCAGCAGGTACTGACAGGTGTTGGTGTCCTGATACTCGTCGATCAGCAGATAGCGCAGCTTGTTCTGCCAGCGCTCACGCACCTCTTCGTCGCGCGCGAACAACTCGGCGGGCAGACGGATCAGATCGTCGAAGTCGACCGCCTGATACGCCTGCAACGTGGCCATGTAGTTGCGATAGACCACGGCGGCCTGATGCTCGTCGGCAGTCTCGGCGGCGGCCAGCGCCGTCTCGGGCGTGACCAGCGCGTTCTTCCAGAGCGAGATGGCGGTCTGTACGCCGCGAATCATCCCTTTGTCCGTCGTGCCCAGCTGTTCCTGAATGAGGCCGAAGCAATCGTCCGAATCCAGAATCGAGAACTGGGGCTTGAGGCCGACGTTCTCCGCCTCGCGGCGCAGAATCTGCACGCCAAGCGAGTGGAACGTGCAGATCGTCAACTGATTGACGGGAACCTTGCGGCCTTCTTTGCCGGGGGTGGTGAGCGTCTTGCCTTCGAGCTGCTTGGCCACGCGCTCGCGCATTTCGGCGGCGGCTTTGTTCGTGAAGGTGACGGCGGCGATGTGTTTCGGCTCGAACCCCTTGGTCTCGATGAGCCACGCGATTTTCTGCGTGATGACGCGCGTCTTGCCGCTGCCGGCGCCGGCCAGTACGAGACAGGGACCGTCGAAATAACGCACGGCTTCGTTCTGGGCAGGATTGAGCGGAAAGGACGACATGGTGTGAAGCGAAGGAGACGAAGGGGGTGAAGGAGCTAAGGGGCTAAGGAGCTACGGGGCAAGGGGGCTAAGGCGGCGGCTGGCCGGGTGCTCGCGAGGGCACCTCGTCGGGCTCGCGCAGGAGGTGGGCAAGTCTAACATGGGGCGTGCGCGCGCCTGTGACGCGACGATGGCGCCAATGATGACGGACTCGGCAATAGGCTCTGGCGGGCCCACCGCGCCCGGACTGTGGGGCTAGCGCGACGCTGCGTGACGCAACGGGCGCCATAACTGGCGTCCACGCACAGGGGGTGCCTATAATAAAAAACGTTGCCATCGTGGTGAGGTCGCCGTGCAATGTCCAACCTGTGGGACGAACAATGCGACGAGTGCGCTGCGCTGCAAACAGTGCGGTGCGCCCCTTGCAGATGCCGAACCGGGCTTTCGGGAGGCCAGTTTGGCGTCCACGGCGGCCGGTGTGCTCAGTGCATCCGATGTCGCTGCTATCGCCGATGCTGCCGATGCCGCCGATGTGCCGAAAGCAGCGGCGTCCATGGGTGAGACGTCCGCATCTGCATCTGCATCCGCCCCGGCCAACGACGCTGTCCCGCCCACGCCAACCCGCCGTCTGACGCGGCGCGAGCGCCGGGAGCAGCGCCGGCGCGACGGCGAGCCCGGCTGGATCAATGGCGTGCTGGTGCTGGGCACCGCCGTCTTCGCCGCCATCGCGCTCATCGGCATCTGGTGGAATCTGCGTGCGCCTTACGTCGACCCATCGCCCAAACCAGACGCCATCGTCGTCGCCCCCTTCAATAACGGTAGTAACGCGCCACCGGTCAATGCGTCGGGCGGTGTGAGCGCGGGGACCCCCAGTGCCGCCAGCAGTGCGGAATCGGCGTTGCTCGCCCGCGCGCAGGTACTGGCCGCTGTCGATGCTGCGGCGTCGGGTGCCGCAGCGGACGTGGCGTCGGCGGCCGCGAGCACGCCACCCATGACGGCCTCCGCGGCGACCGCTGCACTGACCGCCGCCGCCACCGCCGCACTGACACCGCCCGCACCCGCGCCTGCGCCGGACGACATGATGACGCTGCTCAGCCGTCGCGATGCTGCCAATGCTACGAATACCGCGCGGCCGGTGGCCAACCCTGACCTGCCTGCGCACCTCGACAACAACGACATCGGTCCGATTGCCGCAGCAGGCGCTGCGCATCCACCCGCCGTGGCATCCAGCCCGGCGACGGCGTCCGCCGCCGGTGCGGCCACCACTATCGCCGCCGCGCTCGCGCAGTGCGACAAGTACCGATGGTTCGAAGTCGTGCCGAAGCAGCGCTGCATCTGGGCGGTTTGTAACGGACGATGGGGCCGCGACGGTTGTCCGGCCGGGGTGAATCCCGGGGAGTCGCACTAGCGGTTTTTCGCCAAATTGACAGTCCCCGGCTTTCCCCGTAAAGTGCGCGAACGCGGTCGGGAGAGCGCGCCGGGAAGCACATGCCGGCGCCGCCGAAGGGGTAATACCCACAAACTCTCAGGCATCAAGGACCGTCCGCGCCGAAGGCATCGCCTTCGATCTCTGGAGAGCGGTTGTGGCGTGACTTTCGTCATGCAGACAGCCCACCGAAGGGGCCGGCTGTCTCGGTCAACACCGAGCACCGGGCAATCTCTCAGGTACCAAGGACAGAGGGGTCATCTCGCCAACTGGCATCGCGCCGGGCAAGTGCATGCGCACACGCTCGAAACGCAGGTGCCGGTCGTCGAGATGACCCCTTTTTGCATTTTCGGACACTGTATTTCCGAAACCCTTGGATCCTGAGGCCTCGATGACCGATCTCAAACGCACTCCGCTCAACGAAACGCACCGCGCCGCCGGCGCCCGCATGGTCGATTTCGGCGGCTGGGACATGCCCGTGAACTACGGCTCCCAGATCGAAGAGCACAACGCCGTTCGCACCGACGCCGGCATGTTCGACGTCTCGCACATGTGCGTGGTCGATCTGCATGGCCCGAGCTGCCGCGAATTCCTGCGTTTCGCCGTCGCCAACAACGTCGACAAGCTGCAAACCCCGGGCAAGGCGCTCTACACCTGCATGCTCAACCCGAGCGGCGGCGTGATCGACGACCTCATCATCTATTTCATCGCTGAAGACTGGTTCCGCATCGTCGTGAACGCGGGCACCGCCGACAAGGATCTGGCCTGGATCGGCCAGCTCAATGCCCACGGCGATTACAGCCTGACGATCACGCCGCGCCGCGACCTGTCGATCGTGGCAGTGCAGGGCCCGAACGCACGCGCCAAGACGTGGCAGGCCGTGCCGGGCAGCCAGTCGGCGAGCGAAGTGCTCAAGCCTTTCAACGCTGCCTTCGCCAAAGACACGCCGTTCGGCGAATTGATGATCGCGCGCACGGGTTACACCGGCGAAGACGGTTTCGAAATCATCGTGAATGCCGACCATGTGGCGGCGCTCTGGCAGGCGCTGGTCGCCGCCGGCGTGCGTCCGGCCGGCCTCGGCGCGCGCGACACGCTGCGTCTGGAAGCCGGCATGAACCTGTACGGTCAGGACATGGACGACGACACCTCGCCGCTCGACGCCGGCCTCGGCTGGACGGTCGAAAAGGATAGCGAGCGCACGTTCGTCGGCAAGGATTCGCTGCTCACGCGCGGCCAGACGTGGCGCTTTGCCGGTCTCGTGCTCGACGGCAAGGGCGGCGTGTTGCGTGCCCATCAGGTCGTAGTGACCGACGCCGGCGACGGTGAAATTACCAGCGGCACGTTCAGCCCGAGCCTTCAGCAATCGATCGCGTTTGCGCGCCTGCCCAAGGGCGTGGCCGACGGTGCGCTCGTGCACGTACAAATTCGTGACAAGCAATTGCCCGCACGTGTGGTCAAATTACCGTTCGTGCGTCACGGCAAGGCCGTGGTGGCGTGAGCGGTAACGGGCACACCTGCGCGGTTGGCGACACGACAGACTCTCAATAAGACACCCCATACTGAAACCGGAGCGTCACACATGGCGAATACCCCCGACAACCTGAAGTACGCCGAGTCCCACGAATGGGCTCGCCTCGAAGCCGACGGCACCGTGACCATCGGCATTACCGACCATGCGCAGGAAGCGCTGGGCGATGTGGTCTTCATCGAGCTGCCGGACACCGGCCGCACGGTCAAGGCGCAGGAACAAGTCGCCGTGGTCGAGTCGGTCAAGGCCGCCTCGGACATCTATGCCCCGATCGGCGGCGAGATCATCGAGACCAACAGCGAAGTGGCCGGCTCGCCGGAGCAGGTCAACACCGACCCGTACGGCAACTGGCTGTTCCGCATCAAGCCGTCGGACGTGAAGGAACTCGACGGCCTGCTCACCGCCGAGCAATACAGCGCCGGCCCGGGCGCCTAAGCCCGCGAGCCGCAAGCCCGGCAGCAGTGGCGATGGCCGCCATCGCCACTGCTGCCGGGCTTAGTAACGCTAGCAACGCGTAGCAACACCTTGCCGTAGTCACTTGCCGTGACCGAACGAGAGATCTGACCCATGAATGCCATGAACGACCTGCATCAGCCGCGCCGCTCGCTCGCCGAGCTGGAACAGCGCGACAATTTTTCTGCGCGCCACATCGGCCCCGACAGCCCCGAACAGCAAGCCATGCTCACCGAGCTTGGCTACGCCTCGCGCGCCGCCCTTATCGACGCGGTCGTGCCGGCGTCGATTCGCCGCGACGGCCCGCAATTCGCTGCCGCACTGGGCCAGTTCGCCGCGCCGAAAACCGAGTCGCAAGCCGTCGCACAACTGCGCGCGCTGGCCGACCAGAATCAGGTCTTCAAGTCGTTCATCGGTCAGGGCTACTACAACACGTTTACGCCGGGCGTGATCCTGCGTAACGTGCTCGAAAACCCCGCTTGGTACACGGCCTACACGCCGTATCAGCCGGAAATTTCGCAAGGCCGTCTCGAAGCGCTGCTCAACTATCAGCAGATGGTGATCGACCTGACGGGTCTCGCCATCGCCAACGCCTCGATGCTCGACGAAGCCACCGCCGCTGCCGAAGCGATGACGCTGGTCAAGCGCACGGGCAAGTCGAAGTCGAACACGTTCTTCGTGGCCGACGACGTGCTGCCGCAAACCATCGAAGTGGTGCAAACGCGCGCCAAGCCGCTGGGCATCGAAGTGCAGGTTGGGCCGGTGGCCGCCGCTGCCGACGTCGATGCGTTCGGCGTGCTGGTGCAGTACCCGGGCGTGGGCGGCGATGTGCGCGAATACCGCGCGCTGGCCGACGCGATCCACGCGAACGGCGGCATGCTGATTGCCGCTGCCGATCTGCTCTCGCTCACGCTGCTGTCGCCGCCGGGCGAGTGGGGCGCCGATGTGGCCGTGGGCAACAGCCAGCGCTTTGGTGTGCCGATGGGCTTCGGTGGCCCGCACGCGGCTTATCTGGCCACGCGTGACGAACTCAAGCGTTCGATGCCGGGCCGTCTGGTCGGCGTGTCGGTCGACACGCAGGGCAAGCCCGCGCTGCGTCTTGCACTGCAAACGCGCGAGCAGCACATCCGCCGCGAGAAGGCGACGTCGAACATCTGTACCGCACAGGCGCTGCTCGCCATCATGGCCAGCATGTATGCCGCGTATCACGGCCCGCAAGGCCTGCGCATCATCGCGTCGCGCGTGCATCGTCTGACGGCGGTCCTCGCCGCCGGTCTCGCGAAGCTGGGCGCCGCGCCGCGCAACGCCACGTTCTTCGACACACTCACCGTGCCGGTCGCCGGCCGTGCTGACGCCGTCCATACGGCGGCCGTCGCGCGCCGCTTCAACCTGCGCCGCGAAGATGCGGACATCGTCGGCATCTCGCTGGACGAGACCAGCACGCGCGATGACGTGATCGCGTTGTGGGACGTGTTCGCCGAAGGTCTGGGCAAGAGCGCCGGTTCGATCGACTTCGACGCCATCGAAGCCACGATTGCCGACGGCTTCCCGGCGGCGCTGGCGCGTCAGAGCGCGTATCTCACGCACCCGGTGTTCAACCGCTATCACTCGGAACACGAGATGCTTCGCTACCTGCGCAGCCTCTCCGACAAGGATCTCGCGCTCGATCGCACGATGATTCCGTTGGGCTCGTGCACGATGAAGCTCAACGCCACCTCGGAAATGCTGCCGGTGACGTGGCCCGAGTTCGGCCAGATCCACCCGTTCGCACCGACGGCGCAGACGGCGGGCTATCGCACGATGATCGACCAGCTCGAGCAGATGCTCGTGGCGGCCACCGGCTATGCGGCTGTGTCGCTCCAGCCGAACGCCGGCTCGCAGGGCGAGTACGCGGGTCTGCTGATCATTCAGGCGTATCACGCCTCGCGCGGCGAAGCGCATCGCGACATCTGCCTGATTCCGGCTTCGGCCCACGGCACCAACCCGGCATCGGCGCAAATGGCCGGCATGCAGGTCGTGGTGGTGGCGTGCGACGCCAACGGTAACGTCGATCTGGCCGACCTTCAGGCGAAGGCCGAGCAGCATCGCACCCGTCTGGCCGCGATCATGATGACGTACCCGTCGACGCACGGTGTGTTCGAAGCCGGTGCGCGTCAGATTTGCGAAATCGTGCATGCGAACGGTGGTCAGGTGTATGTCGACGGCGCGAACATGAACGCGATGGTCGGCCTGTGCGCACCGGGCGAGTTCGGTGGCGACGTGTCGCACCTGAACCTGCACAAGACGTTCTGCATTCCGCACGGCGGTGGCGGCCCGGGTGTCGGCCCGGTTGCCGTGGGCGCGCATCTGGCGCAGTTCCTGCCGAACCAGCGCTCGACCGGTTACTCGCGCGACGCCGACGGCATCGGTGCCGTGTCGGCCGCGCCGTACGGCTCGGCTTCGATTCTGCCGATCTCGTGGATGTACGTCGCGATGATGGGCGCCACCGGCCTGACGTCGGCCACCGAGACCGCGATTCTCAACGCCAACTACCTCGCGAAGAAGCTCGCACCGCACTATCCGGTGCTCTACTCGGGCCCGGGCGGTCTGATCGCGCACGAGTGCATTCTCGATCTGCGTCCGCTCAAGGAAACGAGCGGTATCTCGGTCGACGACGTGGCCAAGCGCCTGATGGACTTCGGTTTCCACGCACCGACCATGAGCTTCCCGGTGCCGGGCACGCTGATGGTCGAGCCGACCGAATCGGAATCGAAGCACGAACTCGACCGCTTTATCGAAGCCATGGTCACCATTCGTGAAGAAATTCGTGCGGTGGAAGAAGGCCGTGCCGATCGCGAGGACAACCCGCTCAAGCACGCGCCGCACACGGCAGAAGTCGTGACCGCCGACGAATGGACGCACGCCTATGCGCGTAGTCAGGCGGCGTACCCGGTGAAGGCGCTGCGCGAGCGCAAGTACTGGCCGCCGGTCGGTCGTGCCGACAACGTGTACGGTGACCGAAACCTGTTCTGCGCCTGCGTGCCGATGAGCGACTACGAGTAAGAAACGTCGCAAACTCGATAAAAAGGGGTCGGCAGAAACATTGCTGGCCCCTTTTTGTCTCTATAGATGTCACGCGAATGCGCCAGTATGGTGGCGCTCGCCGAGTCTCAAGTCAGTTCTAAAAAATCAGGAAAGCCCCATGGCCGTTTCAGTTTTCGATTTGTTCAAGATCGGTATCGGACCCTCGAGTTCGCATACCGTGGGGCCAATGCGCGCGGCGCTGATGTTTGTGCAGGGGTTGGAGCGCGATGGTTTGCTGCCGCAGGTGGCGTCGTTGCGCGCGGAGCTGTACGGCTCGCTTGGTGCGACGGGCAAGGGCCACGGCACCGACAAGGGTGTGCTGCTCGGCTTCATGGGCGATGCCCCCGACACGGTCGACCCCGCCACGATTGCGGACCGTCTGGCTAAGCTGCGCCGTGAAAAGGTGCTGTCGATTCTGGGCAAACACGACGTGCCGTTCATCGAGAAGGAAAACGTGGTGTTCTATCGCCGCGAAGCGATGGCCGAGCACCCGAACGGTATGAAATTCCACGCTTTCGACGGCGCGGGCAATAAGTTGCGCGAAGGCCGTTATCTGTCGGTGGGCGGCGGCTTCGTGGTGACGGCGGGGGCCTCGAACGCGCAGGTGCTCGCGGCGCACGATCAACTGCCGTATCCGTTCCGCACGGGCAAGGAGTTGCTGGAAATGTGCCGTGAGAGCGGCAAGACCATCGCCCAGCTGATGTGGGAGAACGAGAAGGTCTGGCACAAGGAAGAAGACATCCGCACGGGCCTGATCAACATCTGGCACGTGATGCAGTCGTGTGTGACGCGCGGTTGCGGCATCGGCAACCCGGAAGCCGAAGGCGAATTGCCGGGCCCGCTGCACGTGCGCCGTCGCGCGCCCGAGCTGTACCGTCAACTGACGCAGCGTGCCGAGCGTACGCTCTCCGACCCGCTGTCGGTGATGGACTGGGTGAACCTGTACGCGATGGCCGTCAACGAAGAGAACGCGGCCGGCGGCCGTGTGGTGACGGCGCCCACGAACGGTGCGGCCGGCATCATCCCGTCGGTACTGCATTACTACGACCGCTTCGTGCACGGTGCGAACGATCAGGGCGTGATCGACTTTCTGCTGACGGCGGGTGCCATCGGCATTCTGTACAAACTCAACGCCTCGATTTCGGGCGCGGAGGTGGGTTGTCAGGGCGAAGTTGGCGTGGCCTGTTCGATGGCTGCCGGTGCGCTGGCGGCGGTGTTGGGCGGCACAGTCGCGCAGGTCGAGAATGCCGCTGAAATCGGCATGGAACACAACCTCGGGCTGACGTGCGACCCGGTGGGCGGTCTGGTGCAGATTCCATGCATCGAGCGCAACGCCATGGCATCGGTGAAGGCCGTGAACGCCGCGCGCATGGCGCTGCGTGGTGACGGTGCGCACTACGTCTCGCTCGATTCCGTCATCAAGACGATGCGCGAAACGGGCGCCGACATGAAAACGAAGTACAAGGAGACGGCACGCGGCGGTCTGGCGGTGAATATCGTCGAGTGCTGATGAAGGCGTACAGGCGCCGTCGCTTCGTGACCGTCACATGACCGACACATTGCGACGGTAACCTTGTCGTCGATGTCTCCTTGCCTTGTCTTTTGAGCCGCCCGGTATTTGCCGCGCGGCTTTTTTATTGCACTTGGGAATCAACCTAAAGTGCGTCGCCGATTGCGCCTTTCGGGCCAAATCCTTGCCACTCTCCGTCTTTTCGCCCTTTTCAGAGGGCCAGTTCGTTAATACGCAGGTAACGAAAGGAGACGCAGCAATGGAGCAATGGCTCAAGCCGATGGTCGATGCCGTCGGCGGTGTGTTGTCGGGATACCCCCTCGTGGTCGCGCTGCTTGGCGCGGGGTTGTACTTCACGATTCGTTTCGGCGCGATTCAGGCGCGTGCGCTCTGGCACAGCATCAGTTTGCTGCGCAGTTCGGGCAGCCCCTCCGGCATCACGCCGTTTCAGGCATTTGCCACAGGACTGGCGAGCCGCGTCGGCACCGGCAATATCGCGGGCGTTGCCGTCGCGCTCACCATCGGTGGCCCGGGTGCCATCTTCTGGATGTGGATGACGGCGCTGCTTGGTATGGCGTCCGCTTTCGTCGAATCGACGCTCGCCCAAATCTTCAAGGTGCCGCATCACGACAAGACGTTCCGTGGCGGCCCCGCGTATTACATCCAGATCGGCCTCGGCTCGCGCACCTTCGGCATCGTTTTCGCTGTGGCGCTGCTGTTCACATTCGGTTTCGCTTTCAACTCCGTGCAGTCGCACTCGATTGCCGAGACGCTTGAAGCGTCGTTCGGCTGGTCGCGCATCTGGATCGGGATCACGCTCGTGCTGATGACGGCGCCGATCATTTACGGCGGCGTGCGACGCGTCGCACGCGTGGCGCAGTGGATTGTGCCGGTCATGGCGCTGATCTATCTCGGACTGGCGGCCTATGTCTGCATCGTCAACTACGACAAGATTCCGGCCATGATCTCGCTGATCGTCGATCACGCGTTCGGGCTGGGACAGGCGGCTGGCGGCGTGGCCGGCTATGCAGTGAGTCAGGCGGTGTTGATGGGCGTGAAACGCGGCCTCTTCTCGAACGAGGCCGGGATGGGCAGCGCGCCGAATGCGGCGGCGGTCGCCACCACGAAGCACCCGGTGCAGCAGGGCCTGATGCAGATGCTCGGCGTGTTCTTCGACACCATCGTCGTGTGCTCGGCCACGGCCTTCATGATTCTGCTCTCGGGACAATACGAAGTCGGCGCCGCAGCAGAAGGTGCCGTGCTCACGCAGCGTGCGCTGGCGGCGCACTTCGGCGATTGGGCGATCATGTTCACGGGCGTGACGGTGTTCTTTCTCGCCTATTCGAGCGTGCTGGGCAATTACGCCTACGCGGAAGTGAACCTCGACTTCATGACGCAGCGTCCGTGGTGTTTCCACATCTTCCGCGCGCTGGTGCTGCTTGCGGTGATGCTGGGCTCGGTGGCGAGTTTGCCGCTGGTCTGGAGTTTTGCCGACGTGGGCGCGGCGTTGATGGCCTTCATCAATCTGGTTGCCATCGCGATGCTCGCCAAGTACGCCCACGCGGCATGGCGCGACTACGCGGCACAACGCAAGGCGGGAATCGCCGAGCCGGTGTTCACGCGCGAGTCGCTGCCGCCGGAACTGCGGGCGCGTCTGCCGAAGGATGTCTGGCCGGCGCAGGCCAGCGTTGGCGGCGCAACGCCCGTGCCGCCGCAAGGGTCGGGGTCGTTGCCGACGGCGGTGACGGACGCGTCGTAGGGCATCAGACGTAACACGTTAGGTTGCAGCAAATAACAAAAGGGCTGACGAGTGATCGTCAGCCCTTTTTGCTTTGCGACTGAATTACCGAATGGCGGAGCGCTTACTTGCCGCCGACGGTCTCGAGCACGGTCCACTTGCCGTCGACAACCTTGTAGACGGTGATGGAGCCGTTCTTCAGATCGCCCACGCTGTCGTAAGCGAGTTCACGCGTGGTCACGCCCGGCATGCCGGTCTTGGCGAGCGCCGGCAGGTACTTCGCCGGATCGGTCGAGTTGGCCTTCTTCATGGCCGACATCATGGCCATCGCGCCGTCATAGGCATACGGCGAGTACGTTTCCGGCGCTGCGCCGAACTTAGCCTTGTAGCGCGACTCGTAAGCGGCACCGCCCGGCATCTTGTCGAGCGGCAGGCCGGCAAGCGACACCACCGAGCCGTTGGCGGCGTCGCCGGCGAGCTTCAGGAACGCGTCCGACTTGACCATTTCGCCGGCCATCAGCGTGGACTTGATGCCCAACTGACGCATTTGCTTGGCGAGCGGGCCGGCTTGCGCATCGGCGCCGCCGTAGAAGACGACGTCGGGGTTGGAGCGCTTGATGTTGGTCAGGATGGCGGTGAAGTCCACGGCCTTGTCCGTGGTCGACTCTTCGCGCACGATCTTGCCGCCTGCGGCCTGAGCCGCCTTCTTGAATTCGGCAGCGAGGCCCTGACCGTAGGCCGTACGGTCATCGACGATGGCGATGTTCTTGAAGCCCAGCTTCTTGACCGCAAAGTTGCCGACGACCGAACCCTGCTGGATGTCGGACGTCATCATGCGGAAGGTCGTCTTGAACCCTTGCTTGGTGTACTCCGGTGCCGTGGCCATGGCGATTTCAGGAATGCCGGCCTGTGCGTAGATGCGCGAGGCGGGAATCGTCGTGCCGGAGTTGAAGTGGCCGAGCATGCCCTTGATGCTCGAGTCGACCAGCTTCTGGGCGACCAGCGAGCCCTGACGGGGGTCGGCCTGATCGTCTTCGGCTTGCAGAACGAACTTCACCGGCTTGCCTTCGATGGTCGGCTTGGTGGCGTTGTACTCGTCAATGGCGAGCTGGATGCCGTTTTGCATGTCCTTGCCGTAGTGCGCCTGAGCGCCCGTGAGCGGTGCAGCAAAACCCAGCTTCACTTCCTGCGCCTGTTGCGCGTTTGCGGCGCTGCCGAACGCGATCAGTCCTGCGACCGCGAATGCGCTGAGCGTAAGCTTCGATTGCATCAACCCTCTCCTTGCATGTGTATGTCGTTGAGTGGCAGGCCTGCGGGATCGCCGCGGCCCGCCTGTCGTGGGATGCCATCTGCCACGCGCCGGTTGGCCGTGAGACGGCATTCAATCTGTATCAAACGCACAATGCGCCCGACGCGGCAGTATTGGATGGCTGCGCACGCCGGTCAAGAGGGACATATTCCGATGGAAGGTGCTACCGGGTTATGGCGCAGGTTGCGCCACCGGGGTGTCGCCCGTTGCGCCGTCATCCCGGCCCGCCTGAATGTCGCGCAGGCGCTGCTCGGCGGCCTCGTAGCGGGCCACCACCTCGTGGGACGGCGCCCGGTCGAGGCGGCTCACGACGATCAGCGCCAGACCGCCCAGCGCAAAGCCGGGCAAGATTTCGTACAGATCGAACCAGCCGAACTGTTTCCAGATCAGCACCGTCGCTGCCCCGACAACAATGCCTGCCAGCGCGCCGTTACGGGTGACGCGCGGCCACAGCAACGTGGCCAGCACCAGCGGGCCGAAGGCGGCGCCGAAGCCGGCCCACGCGTAGCTCACCATGCCCAGCACACGGCTGTTCGGGTCGAGCGCCAGCAGCACCGCCACGGTGGCAACCGCGAGCACCATCGCCCGGCCAATCCACACAAGGCGGCGCTGGCTGACGTGCCCGGGCGCGAACGTCTTGTAGAGGTCTTCAGTGAGCGCACTGGCGCACACGAGCAACTGGCATGACAGCGTGCTCATCACCGCCGCCAGAATCGCCGCCAGCAGAATGCCGGCGAGCCACGGCGCAAAGAGCTGTGTGGTGAGGGCGATGAAAATCGTTTCCGGGTTGGCGGCGACGCCCGCGCTGGCCGCGAGATCCGGCCGCGCGCTGAAGAACGCGAGCCCGAAGAAGCCGACTGCGACCGCACCGACCAGACACAGCACCATCCACGTCATGCAGATGCGCCGCGCCTTGGGGATGGCCGCAGCGGATCGCGTCGCCATGAAGCGCACGAGAATGTGCGGCTGGCCGAAGTAGCCCAAGCCCCACGCGAGCATCGAGATCACGCCGAGCGGCGCGAGATCGCCGAACCAGTCGGTATGCGTCGGATGCACGGCGGTCACGGCCGCGACGGCTGCCGCCGGGCTGCCATCGAGCGCGATGACGGCAATCGGGGTGACCACCAGCGCCGCGAACATCAGCGAGGCTTGCACGGTGTCGGTCCAGCTCACCGCGAGAAAGCCGCCGATGAAGACGTAGGCAATCGTGGCGAGCGCGCCGATCCACAGCGCGGTTCGGTAGTCCAGCCCGAACATCGTCTCGAACAGGCGCGCGCCCGCGACGACGCCCGAGGCGCAATAGATGGTGAAGAAGATCAGGATCACCAGCGCGGTCACGATGCGCAGCACGTGGCTGCCGTCGCCGAAGCGATGCGTGAGGTACTCGGGCAAGGTGAGCGCGTTGCCGCACTGCTCGGTGTGCACGCGCAGCCGTGCGGCGACGAGATGCCAGTTGGCCCACGCGCCGAACGCCAGCCCTACGGCAATCCACACGCCCGACAGGCCGCCGGCATAAATGGCGCCGGGCAGACCGAGCAGCAACCAGCCGCTCATGTCGGACGCCCCGGCAGAGAGCGCGGTGACGAAGCTGCCGAGACGGCGTCCGCCGAGGATGTAGTCGGAGAGATTGTGCGTCGCCCGATAGCCGAGCCAGCCGATGCCGAGCATCAGTAATAAGTAGACGGTGAAGGTCACCGCCGTGGGATTCCAAAGGGACATGAAGCCTCCTTGACCGGCGCCGTGGCACGTGCGCAGACATCTCCCGGCATGACAAAAGACGCGTTGGCGCGTGATGGCGACGGCAGCGGCCAGCGATACGTGTCGCTGGCACAGGTTGACCGCACAAAGGCGGTTACGGATTTCCGATTTCAGATGTCGGGGGAGGGCGCGACGATACCGCGAATGCGTGCGACCCGCTTGAGTACGGGGAGCGCGTATGGACGCTGTCTGCGGAGGGAAAAATGGACGCAGAAATGCTGGATGCAGAAATGAATCGCGCCTCGCGCGCCCCGCTGATGCGGGACGGGCGAGGCGCGTGACCTACGGGTGCTGCTGACCGATCAGCCGATGGTCATGAGGTTGGCGTTGCCACCGGCAGCGGCCGTGTTCACCGACACCGAGCGCTCGCAGAGCAGGCGCTCCAGCGAGTAGTCGTCGCCTGCGGCGAGGGCTTCGGGGGCGAGGCCCTGCATCGACAGGATTGGGCCGTTACGCGTGGCAATGCGGCGGTTCAGCGCGCGCAGCTCGTCGCTGTCGCCTTCGAACAGCACGGCGGCGAGCGACGGTTCTGCGGCGGCATCGACGCCGGCGGACAGCACCGCAGCGCGGCCCTTGATCGACGCAGGCAACGCGCCCACCAGATCGCGAGCGACGGCGCTGTCGGCGAACACTGCCGTGTTACCCGTAGCGAGTACGGCGGCCAATTGCGTGCGTGCACCAAACGGCGTGGCGGCCACACACAGCACCGGACCGCGCGGCTCCAGACCGTAGGTGTTGCGCTCGCCCGTCGGGCCCGGCAGGACGGCCGTGGCGTCGAGGGCCGACGTCGCCAGATAGCGGTCGACGCGATCGATCGCTGCTGCATTGCCGACTTGCTCGGCTTGTTCGGCTTGCCCGGTTTGCGAATGACCGGCCTGATGCAGCCAGTCGCGATAGCTCACCAGCGGCGACAGTGCCGACTCGTTGCGGTTGAGTTCCGGTGCGAGGGCGGCCGGACGCGTCGCCAACAGGCGCGGCAGGTACATCGGACCGCCTGCTTTCGGACCCGTCCCAGACAAACCTTCACCACCGAACGGTTGCACACCGACCACGGCGCCGATCACATTACGGTTCACGTAGACGTTGCCGACATGGGCACGTTCGGTCACGTAGGCGATGGTTTCGTCGATCCGCGTATGCACACCGAACGTCAGGCCATAACCGGTGCCGTTGATCTGATCGAGCAGCTTGTCGAGATGCGCGCGCTTGAAGCGAATCACGTGCAGCACCGGCCCGAAGACTTCGCGTTGCAGCGCCTTCAGGTCGGTCAGTTCGATCAGCGTCGGCGGCACGAAGGTGCCGTGACGGGCGGCGTCCGGCAGCGGCAGTTGCTCCACCGGGAAGCCCTTGGCGCGCATCTGGTCGACGTGACGGGTGATGCCGGCTTGCGCTTCGGCGTCGATCACCGGGCCGAGGTCGATCGACAGACGGTCAGGGTTGCCGATCGCCAGTTCCTGCATCGCGCCCTTGAGCATGTGCAGCGTCTTGTCGGCGATGTCGTCCTGCAAGCACAGCACGCGCAGTGCCGAGCAACGCTGACCGGCCGAGTCGAAGGCCGAGGCCAGCACGTCGTACACGACTTGTTCCGGCAGGGCCGATGAGTCGACGATCATCGCGTTCTGGCCGCCGGTCTCAGCGATCAGCGGAATCGGACGGCCGTTGGCGTCGAGTCGTTCAGCCAGCGTGCGCGCGATGATGCGGGCCACTTCGGTCGAACCGGTGAACATCACGGCCTTGGTGCGGGCATCGGCGACGAGGGCAGCACCCACGGTCTCACCGGTGCCCGGCAACAGTTGCAATGCACCGGCCGGGATACCGGCGGCGTGCATCAGGCGCACGGCTTCGGCGGCGATGAGCGGCGTTTGCTCGGCCGGCTTGGCGATCACCGGGTTACCGGCGGCCAGTGCTGCCGAGACCTGACCCACGAAAATCGCCAGCGGGAAATTCCACGGGCTGATGCACAGCACCGGGCCCAGCGGGCGGTGCGTGTCGTTCGAGAAGCCCTGACGGATCTGCGCGGCGTAGTAACGCAGGAAGTCGACCGCTTCGCGCACTTCGGCGACGGCGTTCGGCAGCGACTTGCCGGCTTCGCGCACACACAGGCCCATGAGCGTGGGCATGTGCGCTTCAAGCAGGTCGGCCGCGCGCATCAGGCAGTCGGCGCGCTCTTCCACCGGCGTGGCTTGCCAGATCGGAGCGGCGGCCACGGCGTGGGCGAGGGCGGCATCGACGTCTTGCGACGTGGCTTCGATCACCTGACCCACGGTGTCGCGCAGGTCGGCCGGGTTGCGCACGAAGCGCGGCGTGCCTTCCACGCGCTCGCCGTCGGCGAGCATCGGGGCGGCGCGCCACGGCGTACCGGCGCTGGCCAGCAGGGCCGACGACAGCGACGCGAGGCGGTGTTCGTTCGAGAGGTCGAAGCCCGACGAGTTGGCGCGCGACGTGCCGTACAGCTCACGCGGCAGCGGAATCTTGGCGTGCGGGGCGCCCAGCGGTTGCACCTTCTCGGCTTCGGTGATCGGGTCGGCAATCAGTTCGTCGACGCTGACGGTCTCGTCGGCGATGCGGTTCACGAACGACGTGTTCGCACCGTTCTCCAGCAGGCGGCGCACCAGATACGCGAGCAGCGTTTCGTGCGTGCCGACCGGCGCGTAGACGCGGCACGGACGGGCCAGCTTGCCCGCGGCGATCGGGCCGGTGACTTCTTCGTACAGCGGCTCGCCCATGCCGTGCAGGCACTGGAACTCGTACTGGCCGGGGTAGTAGTTGTTACCGGCCAGATGGTAGATCGCGGAGAGCGTGTGGGCGTTGTGCGTGGCGAACTGCGGGTAGATCGCGTCGGGCACGGCGAGCAGCTTCTTCGCGCAGGCCATGTACGACACGTCGGTGTAGATCTTGCGGGTGTAGACCGGATAGCCTTCGAGGCCGTCGACCTGGGCGCGCTTGATTTCGGTATCCCAGTAAGCGCCCTTGACCAGACGCACCATGATGCGGTGACGGCTGCGGCGGGCCAGATCGATGATGAAGTCGATCACGAACGGGCAGCGCTTCTGATACGCCTGCACCACGAAGCCGATGCCGTTCCAGCCGGCCAGATCCGGGTCGAAGCACAGGGCTTCGAGCAGATCGAGCGAGATTTCGAGGCGGTCGGCTTCTTCGGCGTCGATATTCAGGCCGATGTCGTAGTGACGGGCCAGTACGGCCAGCGACTTCACGCGCGGCAGCAGCTCGGTGAGGGTGCGCTCGTGCTGGCTGCGCGAATAGCGCGGGTGCAGGGCCGAGAGCTTGATCGAGATGCCCGGGCCTTCATAGATGCCGCGGCCGGCGGAGGCCTTGCCAATGGCATGGATGGCCTGCTCGTAGCTGGCGTAGTAGCGCTGGGCGTCTTCTTCGGTGGTCGCGGCTTCGCCGAGCATGTCGTACGAGTAGCGGAAGCCTTGGGCTTCGTACTTGCGGCTGTTGGCGAGCGCTTCGGAGATGGTTTCACCGGTGACGAACTGTTCGCCCATCAGACGCATGGCCATGTCCACACCCTTGCGGATGAGGGGTTCGCCGCCACGGCCGATAAGTCGCGTGAGGGCCTTGGTGAGGCCCGCTTCGCTGGTGGTGGTGACCAGCTTGCCGGTGATCATCAGGCCCCACGTGGCGGCGTTGACGAACATCGACGGCGAGTTGCCCATGTGGGCGTGCCAGTCACCCTTGCTGATCTTGTCGCGGATGAGGGCGTCGCGGGTGGCCTTGTCGGGAATGCGCAGCAGGGCTTCGGCCAGACACATCAGCGCGACGCCTTCCTGACTGGACAGCGAGAATTCGTGAATCAGACCTTCCACGCCGCCGCCGGTGCTCTTGCCGCGCAGGGCGACCACGAGCTTGCGCGCGAGGGCCGAGGCCGACGAGGCGGTGGCCGGGGCCAGCTTGGCCTGACCGATCAGCACGGGCACGCATTCCGGCTCGGGGCGGCGGTAGGCGGCGGTGATGGCGGCGCGCAGCACCGACTGGGGTTGCACGTTCTGGGCGAATTCGAGGAACGGGTGCGCCGCGGTGTCGTCGCCGTTCAGGCCATCGATGACTTCGGTGCCCCCGTGGGTTGCACCATTGAGCTCCGGCGGCAGTGTGCCGCTCTCGATGCGCTCCAGATAGGCAAAGATCGCCTGTTTGATGAGCCAGTGGGGGGTGCGCTCGATTTGCTGGGCGGCCGTCTTGAGCCGGGTGCGCAGGACGTCGTCGACTTTGACGCCGAGAGTGGTGTTAGCCATGGAGGGTTACCTGATGACGCGAAAACATGACACCCATAGCGGGGTGAATGGCGGCATCGTAACCGGGTTTTCAGGTGGGTGCAACCGGTGTCAATATTCGGGTTGCACCTTGGGGTGGATTAGTCGAAATCGAGGCAGGTGGCTTCAATGATCCGAATGCCATAGGTGTATGCAGTCCAATGTCGTTTTGTCCCGCGCGGGATTTCTTCGCCGAAATGCCTGTCGACTCGGCGATTTTGTGGGAAGACCTGCGCCTTGGTGTTGTAGATGCTCCCGCAGGACTCCTCGACGGACGCAAGACTACACATGTGATGTTGGTCCAGTCCAATGGAGAGCGGTTCGCTCGGCGTTCCGCCGCAGCCGGTGTTGTAGTGGTAATGCGTGACTAGCGGCATCTTTTTCCAACCATCCTGACCGCGGGGACCGGTATAACCCTGGTCCCCTCGCTCACCTTGAGGCCCTCGCTGTCCGGCATTGCCTTGTGTGCCCCTATCGCCCTTGTCTCCCTTCAGCGTGTGCCAACTACTGGATCGGCAGACGTAGAACATGCCACTGGCATCTCGGCCGATTTGACCATTCGAGTTGCACCCTCGGCTAGGTTCGATCGGGGTTCCGAGAGTGAGGGTGCTCTGGTCGAGCTTCGTGCCCGACGCACCAATAATCAGGCGGGTTCCGGCCGTAACACTGCCAGCTGCGATCACGTTGCCGTCGGTGCTTTCAATGTCACCGGTCGCTCGCACTTTGCCCGCCGCGACCACATCACTTCCCGAAGCGATGCCCTTGCCGGCGATGGCCCATCCGCTCGTGGCGATGTGCCCCGAGGTACCGGGGTCCTTCTCCCTCTTCAAAAGCTCAGCGAGTTCGTTGCCCGCTGAAGCGCCCACCAAAACATTGCCGGTCGTGACGTTCACACCTTTTCGCGCTTCGACGGCCTCGGTCGAGACCAACTGCCCCTTCACGGTCAATGTGTTCCCATCGCCGGAAATTTCCTTGACCTTGACAATGCTGTTGCCCCCCATCTGAAGATTCCCCTGCATCGCCTGCGAACCGTCCCGACGCAGAAAGCTGCTCAACGGACTCAGCAGATAGCCTGCGCGGATCGCGAGCAGGCCCGCACCGGGTGCCGGATTCGGCAAATCGTTCGGGGTGTTGGTGTCAGACGACGGGGTGAGGGGAAAGGTGAACCTGTCGGGGCTCTCCGGTTTAGAAAAACCGCCATGCACGCCGATCTTGCGAACCGCCGTGCTCATCATGTTCCAGTCGGTATCGGTGCCGTAGGTACGTTTAAGGGTCCGGTTGATGAAGATGATCGCGTGAATGTTCTGCTCGCCCGTCCGCCGGAAAATCTTGATGACGTAATCGGCGTTCGCCAGCATCGGTGGCTTATCGCCGACGCCCGGCAGTTTCATGATGCGAATGATGTCTGCGGCGGTGGGGGGGGCAAGGTTGCCGGTGCCGATTCGCAACCGCAGGATGCGGCCGGCACTGACGTCGGGTTCGCTTTGGACGTTGACGTTCAGATTCCCGGTGTCCGTGAGCGGTACCGGCGCAGTGCCATCGAACGCTTTGCCGATCTCCCCATGGTGCTTCACGATGAACGACTGCACGCCTTCGCCGACGACTTGCAGCGAAGCCCCGATATTTTCAGCGCGCTGAATGCGCATCTCCTGCATCGTCTGGTTCATCCAGAGTGTCAGCAGCATGCCGACGATGGCGACGGCAATGGTTGCCCCCACCAGAAAGACACCGCGTTGTTGGCTTTGCATTTCCCCGCTCGATCACAGATGGTGACCCGCCGCGGCGCGAGATGCGACGCTCAGTGACGAGCCGACCGCAATTCTGGCGATGGATTTGCGAATGAGGAGACAGGAATATCTGAAATGGCCGCAGGGGGTGTGCGAATACAAAATTCGCGTGTCAATTTGCGAAAGGACTGGGGTGTATGGCGTTCGAACGTTATGCGTCTCAGCGCTGGAAATTCATGCACATCACGCCGGCGTAGGTCCGCTTCGTATTGATGCGCCATCTGGGTCTGTCGGCATCGTCGTGGGGTTCGTCGGTGACGAACGGCAACGATACTTTGCTGCTACCGTTGATGAAGCAATAGCCGTCGATCTGTGCGAGTCGGGCGCAGTAGTCCCAATGCCCTAAGTCGACGTTGTACTTCCAGTCGTGATAACCGATCCATGACGGGCAGTACGTGTCGGCTTGCCATGCATCTACCTTTTCTACTGTGGGTGGGTTTGCCGGTATCAACCAACGGGCACGTCCGCCACCGAGTGGCGAGTCGATGGCGAGTCTGGGCACGATGGCGCGCCGCATACCCCCGCGAAACCCGACTGCACGAAGCCTGTCGTCATCCGAGATGCATCCGACAGAGATTTGCGACAGGTCGCCGCGCTCATTCGGGGGCACTTCAAGTACGAACGAGCTTTCTGCATCGTTGTGGTAGTTCAGATACTTCTTGGTCGAAGCGGGGCCGTTCCTGTGCATGGACAACTGGCACGCCAATGAATGCTTGAACATGTAGTTTTCGATGTCGTCCGGGATCTCGCCGATATTCCACTCGCGGTAAATCGCTGCCGGGCCCGGCACCGGGCGGTCGACGATCTTTTCGATTTCAACGATTTTTTCTTTTGTGAGCAGGCTGATTTGCCATGTGGTGCCTTGGCAGGAGACGACTTGACCTTTGCTGTTGAGTGCGATGCCACCCGGTTTTGCGCTGCAATCGGTACCGGCTTCGGCTCTGAACTTCCTCAACTGAAATACGCCTTCGTCAGACACCAGATCGCCAAACGCCGAGACGTAGGCGTCCGATGAAACTGTGCCGCCAGAGAGGTCCTTGGTCGCCTTGATGACGGCACCTTTAATCTCACCCGCTGCGCTGATGGTATTGCCTTTGATCTCGCCCTTCGCTGTCATCGAATCCCCGTGGATTGCGCCGGTTGCAGCGATGATCCCGTTGACCTTCAGCGAAGAGCCGGCCCCGGGCAGGTTGATTTCGGTGTCACTAAATCGCGCCCTACCCGCCGCAAGACCTTTCCCCGCGATTACCCAACCCTGCGCGGCAATGTTGCCCGCTGCCGCGTCGTCGCCGTCCGGCAGGGTCGCCTTGATGTCTGGTGCATTCGTGCCGGCAACCATGTTCTCCACCGCGGCGATGCTCTTCTTGGCGACCAGTTCGTTGCCGATCGTCACTTTGCCGTCTTTGCCACCGCTGCCTTCGATGACGCCCACACCCACGATGTCCTTCGCTCCCATATTGAGATTCCCCGTCATCGCATGCTTGCCGTCGAGTCGCAGATAGCTGTTCATCGGACTGAACGTGTAACCGGCGCGCACGGCGAGAAGTCCGGGCGCGCCGAGCGGATTGGTGATCGGAATCACACGACTCGCATCGGCCGATGGTGTGAGGGGAAAGGTGAAGTTGGCTGCGTCACCGTCTTTGGAAAATCCGCCATGCACGCCGATCTTACGAATGGCGGTGCTCAGCATGTTCCAGTCGGGTGTGTTGCCGTACGTCTGCGTGATCGTGCGATCGAGGTAGACGACGGCGCCGATATCCTTGCCGTCGGCGAAAATCCGCACGACGTAGTTCGCATCGGGTAACGCGTACGGCTTGCCGCCTACCCCCGGCAGATTCATGATCCGAATGACGTGATCTGCTGTCATGGCGACCGGTGGATTGCCAATGCCCAACACTGGGTCGGCACTGTCGGCAAGCCGTCCGACTTTGATACTTCCTAGCTTTCCCGCATCCTTGAGCACGACGGGCGGCGTTGGGTTCGATGTCAGTGCCTCATGAATCTCCCCTTGATACTTCACGACGAACGACTGCACGCCCTCGCCAATCACCTTGAGTGCGGCGCCGATGTTCTCCGCGCGCTGAATGCGCATTTCCTGCATGCGCTGGTTCATCCATATCGTCAGCAGCATGCCGACGATGGCGACCGCGACCGTTGCGCCGATCAAAAAGACGCCGCGTTGCTTGCGTTGCATTTGTCCCCCCAGTTAGCGATACGACCCGGTGCGGCGTGCAAGGCGATGCACGTGTACAGGGTCGACGCAAGATTCTGTTGGCGGGGACTCTCGCCGAGTTACGGAAAATGCCGAAAAGCGAGGGGCCAAGGACGCCCGGATTCGCGAAAACCAGAAGGGAATTGTCAGAACGACGAAGGCGCCGACGGCGAGGGCGCAGGTAACGGAGATGTGGGGCGGGGGGGCGGGGTGACCCCGGCAACGGTGCCGGGGCCTGATGAACAACTGCTGATTACTTCTGATCGTTGCCGTAAGTCTTGCCCAAATACTCCGAAATCAGTTTCACCTGATCTTCCGGAATCGGTGCGCCGTACACCTTCACCATCTTCGTGACTTCTGCGCTCCAGAACGCGGCAGGCATCGGCGGCTGGCTGTTGATGTAGTCGACCGAGTGGCACATCACGCACCATGCGCTGGTTGCCTGATAGCCCGTGAGCGTCGACGCTTTCAGTTGCGCCGTTTCCTGCGGCAACTTGATTTCAAGCGCGTGCACCGCAGGCGCGGCCAACGCGCCCAGCAGACCGAACGCACACATCACGGGCGCGGCAAGACGGCGCGATATCTTCAAAGCATTCATGGTCATCTCCCGTCTCAAGCCGCGACCACGCGCACGGTCTCTACGCCGTTGCGCAGATACCCGGCCGGATTCCACAGCGATTGCAGCGGCTGCGCGACACCCGCGCGATTCGTCGCGCGTACCTTCAGCACTTGCTCGCCTGCGGCCGATGGCGTGAACGACGCCGTCCACTCGCGGAACGAATACTTCGACAACTCGTTGCCCAGCTTCGCTGCCTGCCACGTCTGGCCGCCGTCGCTGGAGAACTGCACGTCGCGGATGCCTTCACCGCCATCGAACGCAATGCCGCGCACACGGACCGGTTTGCCCACTGCCACGTGTTGGCCATCGGTCAAATTCGTCACGAACGAACGCACCGTAAAGCGCTCGATCGGCTTCGTCTTCTGCGGCGCCGTCCCCGGGGCCACGCAGTTGCAGTCGTTGTCGGGAATGCGGTACGCCGTGGCCATCCAGAAGCCGTCGAATACCGTGTCGATCACCTTGATGTCGGCCAGATGCTTGACCCAATACGTGCCGTAGTAACCCGGCACCACCAGCCGCACCGGATACCCGTTGAGCATCGGCAGGTCTTGCCCGTTCATCGCGAACGCGATCATCACCTCGCCGTCCATCGCGTGATCGAGATCTAGCGCCTTCACAAACTCGGGCGTGGCCGGAATGATCGGGCGGTCGAGCCCTTCAAAGGTGACTTGCTTCGCACTGGCCGCGACGCCCGCCTTCTCCAGAATTCGCTTGAGCGGAATGCCCTTCCAGCGCGCATTGCCCATCGCACCGTTGGCGATCTGCCCGCCGCCGACGCGCGGCTCGAAAAAGCCCCGGCTGTTGCCCGAGCACTGATGCACCGCCACAAGTTCGACGGGCGCGCCGAAATCTTTCTTCAGGGATTCCAGTGAAATTTCGAGCGGCTTAGCCACGCTGCCGCTCACGCGGATGCGGTGCTTCTTGGCGTCGACATCCGTTGGGATACCCGCCAAGTGATAGCGCACGAAGAACGCGTCGTTCGGCGTGATGAGACCGTCGTTGAAGACTTCGAACGGGGTTTCCAGTTGCGGCGGGCGCGCGGTGAGCCGGATCAGCGGCCGCTTTTGCGGATAGGCCACCAGCTCGCGCTCGCCATTGGCAAACGGCAGCGTCACGGTCTGTGGCGCAGTGACGGCGGCGAGGGTGTCGAGCGCACGGCCGGCGAGGCTTGCGCCCACACCCAGCGCACCGGCGCGTCGCAAAAAGCGGCGGCGCGAGGTGGCGGCGATGGTCGATTCGGAAAGGTCATCCCACGTAGAGGCCGGGGACGCGGAGGATTCGGGCAAAGCGGAAGCGAGGGCCGTGGGGGCGGCGCTGGGGTCGTGCGACTTCATCGGAATGTCTCCTGTAGACGTTCTTATCGTGCTTTCAGGGTGACGCGGCAGCGCGGTGAGGCTTGTGAGGGCCGTGCTTATTGGCGCGCTGCGGTGATGCGATGCGTGCGCTGACGCCGCGTGTGGGGACGCGACGCAGGGCGAAGCATGCCCGCATCGTCGGAGATTCTTCCGATGTTGTCAAATTTCCGGAACGTTATATACCGGTTTATATTTCGAGTGGATCGACTTCGAGATGCCAGCGAACCGGTGCCTTGAGCGCACGAAGGCCTGCCATCCAGCCAGCGAGGAATCGTTGCAGGGCGCCACGATGCGGGCTTTCCACCACGAGCTGCGCGCGGTCGGTGCCGGCAATGCGCACCATCGTCATGGGCACAGGGTCCCAGAGGGAAATGCGGGGGTCGTTGAGATCGGGGCCGGCGGCAATTTCGCGTGCCTGCTTGAGGAACGCCATGGCGTCATCGAGCTTGCGGGCTTCGGCGCGCAGCAGCGCCTGATGCGTATAAGGCGGCAACAGCGCGACGCGCCGTTCCTCCAGTTGCTGTGCGGCGAACCCCGCGTAGTCGTGACGCATGAGCGACCCGAAAAGCGGATGCGATGCGTAGCGGGTTTGAATCAACACGTCGCCGGGGCCATCGGCCCGCGCCGCGCGTCCGGCGCGGCCGGCCACCTGCATCAACTGGGCGAACAAACGCTCGGAGGCGCGGAAGTCGTGCGAGAACAGCGCGCTGTCGGCGTTCACCACGCCCACGAGCGTCACATTGCGGAAGTCGTGGCCCTTGGCCACCATCTGCGTGCCAATCAGGATGTCGACCTCGCCCGCGTGCACCTGCGCGAAGAGCGCTTGCGCACTGCCTTTGCGGCGCGTGCTGTCGGCATCGATACGGGCGAGCCGCGCGTCGGGGAAGTGCTCGGCAAGCGCTTCTTCGATGCGTTGCGTGCCTCGCCCGAGCGGGGCGAGATCCTGATTGCCGCAGTCGGGGCAGGCGTGCGGAATACGCGATTCGGCACCGCAGTGGTGGCAGCGCAGGCGGCGCTCGGGCTTGTGCAACACCATATGCGCGCTGCACCGGCGGCAGTCGCTGACCCAGCCGCATGCGTCGCAGTTGAGCACCGGGGCATAGCCGCGGCGGTTCAGGAACAACAGGCTCTGTTCACCGGCGTCGAAGCGGGCTTTGATCGCGGCAAGCAGCGTCTGCGACAGGCCCTCGTGCACGGTGCGCTGACGCTTGCGCTCGATGTCCATATCGATCAGCGACACGCGCGGCAGCACCGCGTCGGGCGTGGCGCGCTCGGGCATCGACAGCCGCACGTAGCGGCCTTGCTCGGCACGTCGCCAGCTATCGAGCGATGGGGTCGCCGAGCCGAGGACGACCGGAATGCGCAGCCGGTTGGCGCGCCAGATGGCGAGATCGCGGGCGGAGTAACGCAGACCTTCCTGCTGCTTGTACGACGGGTCGTGCTCTTCGTCGACGACGATCAGGCGCAGATGCGGCAGCGATGCCATGACTGCGAGGCGCGTGCCCAGCACGATGCGGGCTTCACCGCGATGCGCGGCGAGCCAGTGCCGTGCGCGCTCGCCTTCGGCCAGCCCGCTGTGCAGGGTGACGAGCGTCTCGTGCGGAAAGCGCGAGCGGAACACGCCTTCTAGCTGCGGTGTGAGGTTGATTTCCGGCACAAGGACCAGCACCTGCGCGTCGCCCTCGCGCAGCGCTTCGGCGACGGCGCGCAGGTAGACCTCGGTCTTGCCGCTGCCGGTGACACCGTAGAGCAGGAACGGAGCGCAGGCGGGCGTATCTGGGGTATCTGGCTTGTCGGTCTTGTCGGTCTTATCGGCGGAGCCGGGGGCTTCGCCGTTGTCATCGCCGGACGCATCTGTTGTGTTGGCCGTGTCGAGTGGCCGTGTGCCGGACGACAGCAACGCGTCGTGGATGGCGGCGACGGCATCGGCCTGTCCGGCGGTGAGCGTCTTGTTGCCCGGTGACGTGGGGGCGGTCTCCTCGGGGGAGGCAACGCCATCGCAGGCACCGGTCGATACGTCATCCGAAACGTCTTCGTCGTCTTCCCGCACCGCCTCATGGAACGGCACGGTCTCCACGACGACCCAGCCCGCGGCCGCCCACTGCTTGAGCACATCGGCGGCTTTGGCACAGAGCGCACGGGCTTCGTCGGCGTCGAGCGTCCCAGCTTGCGCCAGCCCTTCGGCGAGCCGTCTTTGCGCGCGCAGCCGGGCGGGGACGTTCTCCATCAATATGTCGAGCGCACCCTCGGCGATGCGGTAGCGCTGCACGCCGCGCTGGGCCAGCAGCCGCGACCAGCGCATCGGCGTGCGCAAATGGCCGGGGATGGCCGGCAACGCCACTTCACCGATGCCGCGCTGGTAATACCGCGCGGCAAAACGCATCAGGTCGCGCCACTCGTCGCCCAACGGCGGCAATTCATGCCAGACAGACGTCACTTCCCGCAGCTTGGCCGGGTCGACTTCGCTGCGCTGCGTCAATTCCCAGACGATGCCCACGACTTGCCGCCGTCCGAACGGTACCTGCACCAACTGGCCCGGGCTGGCGGCCTGATCGAGGCGATAGTCGAACAACGTGAGCAGCGGGGTATCGAGTGCGACGCGGGCAATGGCAAACGCACCGGCGCCACCGCGCAGCGCGGCCGCAGCGGCCCCTTCGCCGGAGGAGTCCGGCGGAAGGTGGGACGGTTCGGGGAGGTCGTCGGCGCGGGTCAAACTTAAAGTGAATCCTGAGAAGTTCCGGTAAACCCCGGATTTGAGTCGGCTTTCCGGCAGCCCCGAAACGCTTGTGGATAACTATGTTGAGAACTGTGGGGATTATCTCCCGGCAGCCTCACCGCGCGGGCCTGACATCGCGCGGCACCGTTTCTTCGCGTGAATCAAAAAGGCTTTTTGATCAATAGCTTATGAGCAACGTCGTAGGGTGCTTCAAAGTGCGAGACAGTTGCGGCGGCGCAGCGAGAATTTGTGCATAAGTCTTTGGGACAACTCCGCAAATTGGAGGGGTTATTCGACCCGTTTCCCCTTGACTTTGCCAACGTGTAACGGCGGTTGGGTTTGCAGGGCGAAATGCCCCGCGAACCCGCGCCACCACGTGGCGGCACCCGTCATTACACCGGCTGGCGCAGCTTCCGGCTGTGGCTATGCACTTCGTCGACGAGCGCCGCGACGTGTTCGGGCGACGTGAACTGCGAAATGCCGTGGCCGAGGTTGAAGACGTGACCGGGCGCGTTGCCATACGCATTGAGCAGACGGCGCGCTTCGGCACGAATGGCGTCGGGCGAAGCAAACAGCGCGGTCGGGTCGAAATTGCCTTGCAGTGCACAACGGTCGCCCACGCGCTTGCGCGCGGCCGCGAGGTCGACGGTCCAGTCGAGGCCGATGGCGTCGGGGCCGGTGTCGGCAATGGCCTCGAGCCACTGGCCGCCGCCCTTGGTGAACACGATGTGCGGAATGCGCGCGCCGGCCCATTCACGATGCACGCCCGCGAGCGCTTTCTGCATATACGCGAGCGAGAAGCGTTGGTAGAGGCCGTCGGCCAGCGCACCGCCCCACGTGTCGAACACCATGACGGCCTGTGCGCCCGCTTCGATCTGCGCATTCAGGTAGGCGCTGACGGCTTTGGCATTGGTCTCGAGGATGTGCGTCATCAGGTCGGGACGCTCGTACATCATCGTCTTGACCGTGCGGTAGTCGGCCGAGCCGGAGCCTTCGACCATGTAGCACGCCAGCGTCCACGGGCTGCCGGAGAAGCCGATCAGCGGCACGCGGCCTTGCAGGGCGCGGCGAATCTCGGCGACGGCGTCGAACACGTAGCGCAGGCTCTCGAGATCGGGGGCATGCAGGCGGCGCACGTCGTCTTCGGTGCGCAGCGGGCGCGCAAAGCGCGGACCTTCGCCGGCTTCGAACGACAGACCCAGACCCATGGCATCGGGAATGGTCAGGATGTCCGAGAAGAGGATTGCGGCGTCGAGCGGAAAGCGCTCAAGCGGCTGAAGCGTGACCTCGGTCGCGTAGGCGGGGTTCTTGGCGAGCGCCAGGAAGCTGCCGGCCTTGGCGCGGGTGGCGTTGTATTCGGGCAGGTACCGGCCCGCCTGGCGCATGAGCCAGATCGGCGTGTACTCGGTCGGCTGGCGCAGCAGGGCGCGCAGGAAAGTATCGTTTTGCAGAGCTTGGGACACGTCGAGGCGGTGGTATCTGAAATTTGGGCAAGCGGCTATTTTACTCGGGTATCCGGGGCCCGGACGCTTGGGGCGCTGTTATGCCGCGCATAAGTGCGCCCGTGCGGCACATCTGTTGCGTACGGATCGATGTCGCGGGCATGCCCCGATTGGCGGCCGCCGCCACTCTCTTTACTATGGCGGCACACTTTGTGGCGCCGCTTCGGGGGTGACCTCGGAGGGCCCCGAAAGTGGTGCCAGGCACACGGTCTGCAACAGACGGATCGCCCGGAAAGATAACGATCAGGAGACAAGCATGAAAGGCATGATCGCGGCCGCCTCGGTGGCCCTCATGGCAATGACGGCGCTCGCCGCCAACACCGCACAAGCCCAGTCGGCAGGCGCTGCCAACACCCCCTCACGGCTCGACGAGATCGTGAAGTCGGGCACGCTGCGGGCCTGCGCCACCGGCGACTACAAGCCCTATTCGTATAAGCGCCCGGACGGTCAGTTCGAAGGCATCGACATGGATCTGGTCGCCTCGCTCGCGAAGTCGCTCGGTGTGAAGCCGGAAATCGTGCCGACCAGCTGGCCCAAGCTGATGGACGATTTCACGGCAGGTAAGTGCGACATCGTGGTGGGCGGCGTGTCGGTCACGCTCGATCGCGCCCGCAAGGCTTACTACAGCCGAGTCGTGATGGTGGACGGCAAGTCGCCGATCGTGCGCTGCGCCGACGTGGCGAAGTACCAGACGCTCACCGATCTGAACAAGCCGAGCACGCGCGTCATCGCGAACCCGGGCGGCACGAACGAACGCTTTGCCCGTCAGTTTCTGCCCAATGCCACGCTCACGATTTATCCGGACAACGTGACGATCTTCCAACAGATCGCCGACGGGAAAGCCGACGTGATGGTGACCGATTCCTCGGAAACGCTGCTCCAGCACAAGTTGAATCCGGCGCTCTGCCCGGTGAACCCCGACAAGCCGCTGCAATTCGGCGAGAAAGCCTACCTGCTGCCGCGTGGCGACGATGTCTTCAAGAACTACGTCGATCAGTGGCTGAATCTGGCTCAGAAAACGGGCGAGTATCAGGCGGTGGTGGATAAGTGGCTGAAGTGAGCTGAATCAGCCCACTTCTTGAGGCGCTGATTCAGTTCACCAATTCTGCCTACTTAACCCAGCCAATCGCGCAGACGCTGCGCGGCGTCATGCATCACCAGTCTCGCCTGCGGCACATACGGTTGCAGGCGAGCGAAACTATGCGTCAGTCCTGCCGCTTCGATCACCTCCGCCCGGCCACCGGACTGCGCGGCGAAGTGCGCGTACTCGACCGCTTCGTCATGCAACGGATCGTACTCGGCGGCAATGACCAAGGTGTTCGGCAGCGGATGCTTGGGAGCCTCGGCGGTGAGATTGACCCGGACGTCGCTGTTTTTAGGTTCGGTGCCGTTCAGGAACTGCTTCCAGTACCAGCGCATTTCGTCCCGGGTCAAACCGACGCCATCCGCCAGACGCTCGTAACTCGGGGTGTCGAACCGATACTGCACCACCGGATAAATCAACAACTGCGCGCCCACCACGCCCGGGTGCTGGTCGTTGAACCACGCGGCCGCCTGTGCCGCTAAGTGTCCACCGGCGCTGTCGCCTGCGACGGCCAATCGGTCCGGAGACACGCCCAGCCGCACGCGCTGCTCCGCCGCCCACGCCAACGCTTCGCGGGCATCGTCGACCGGGGCCGGGAACGAATGCTCCGGCGCAAGCCGGTAATCGACGCTCAACACGGCCACATCGCCATCCTGCGCAAGAAACGCGGCCATCGTGCCGTGCGTATCCACGTCGCCAACGACCCAGCCGCCGCCGTGGAAGAACACGACGAGCGGCACTTCACGCCCGACCGGACGGTACAGCCGCGCGCGCAAATTGCGACCGGGCAACGGAATCTCGAAGGTCTCGCTGCGCAGGGCGGCGGGCAACGGGCGCAGTGCCTCGTTAGCCACCGTGGCGAAGCGGGCACGGATTTCCTGCGGACTGGGTGACCCCGACAGCGCAGGGTACTTGCGCGCCATCAGGTCGTAGTAGGCAAGCAGATCGGCATCGATGGTCATGGCAGCGGACAGTGTGTGGAGTGAACGGGAGAACGCTCGTGTGGCGTCTGGGCGGCTGATGCGTCGTCTTGAAGCGCTTAGGACTGACCCGCGCCGAGCATCTGCCAGCGCTGGTGTTCGATCTTGACGCAGCGATCCATCACGACATCGAGCCCGGCCGCCAATGCCACGGCCGCCGCATCGTCGTTCTCGATACCCAACTGCATCCACAAACTGTTGGCGCCAATGGCCACGGCTTCATCCGCAATGGGCGGGATGTCGGCGCTGCGCCGGAAACAGTCGACCATCTGAATCTGCACCCCTTCGGTGCGTAGCGCATCGGCCGCCTCGGTGAGGCTGGCGTACACGGTCTCGCCCAGAATGGGCTCGCCACTGTCGGCTGCCTGCGGGTTGACCGGCACGATGCGGTACCCGTGCTGCTGCATATAGCGCGAGGTGGTGAAGCTCGGGCGGTCAGGCCGCGGCGATAAGCCCACCACCGCGATGACGCGGTCGCGCGCAAGGATCTGTGCCAGTCGTTCGATGGTTTCCATGCGGGGTCGGCCCGTCCGGCCGATGAGTCAACGGTTGGACTGCGAAGTTGGGTGGCGTTTTATGCTGCCACGCACAAAGACCGAACTTAGCACATTGACGCGGAGGACGTGAAACCGGGGCTGGCGACGGCCAAGGTGAGCGGTGTCACTCAGCGAGGTTGCCGACCGGTGGTCGGGGATGACGCGATATTAGACAAGTTACTCAGGACGACGAATCAAGTGACGAATTCGGTGTTACGCGTCAAACGCTTGCCGGACAAGGAGAGTGATGCCCATTTTCGAGGCGTTTTCGGGCCGAGGTGTTACAACCTGAAACACTTTGTTACCCCTCGGCCCAGACGTTTCAACCACAATGCATCTCAACGCTGAAGTGCTTATCCCCCGGTAACACAGCAGCGCGACTGTATCGGCAACGAGCGTCCCCCGGCGCGATTTGCAAGCTGGTTCGATACAGTGCTCCGAATCTGGTCTCCTCGCGCTAACCCCGTAGCGTGTGGTTTTGGCGGGCCCAAGTGTCCCGCCATTTTTTTGTCCGCAACGTCCTACATCTTTTCTCACCCGTTCTCCGACACGCCCGCAAAACACGTGGGCACGCGCTCGTCTCGACGCGCTGAATTGCGGTATGCAAACGGTTTCTTTTGCGCTCGGTGACATCGCGCGTCACACAAATGCTTCGCCATCCGAGTGAAATTCGGAAATCGATTTACCCCTGCGTAATTTTTCTCGGCACGTCCTTCATTGCATCACCGGTTGGGTGATCAACGTGCGGCACCGCGCAACCACGGTTTGAGCCAGCCGAGGCCCGCACGCGTTTCGCCCTGCGGACGATATTCGCAACCGATCCAGCCCGCGTAACCCAACTCATCCAGCAACCGGAAGAGGAACGGATAGTTGACTTCGCCGGTGTCGGGTTCATGCCGCGCGGGCACGCCCGCGACCTGCACGTGCCCGATATTCGCAATGTGCTGGCGTAACTTCATCGCGAGGTCGCCTTCGACGATCTGGCAGTGATACGCGTCGAATTGCACTTTGAGGTTGCTGGCGCCGACTTCCTGACGAATGGCCTGCGCCTGATCCTGACGTGTGAGGAAGTAGCGCGGGAAGTCTCGTGGGTTGATCGGCTCGATCAGGATGGTCACGCCGTGGGCCGCTGCTTGTCCGGCGGCATAGGCGAGGTTGTCCAGATAGACGGCGCGGCATTGCTCGGGTGACTGCGACGCGTCGGGGCAGCCCGCCATCACGTGCAACTGGCGGCAGCCGAGCGTGTCGGCGTAGTCGAGTGCGAGTTCGAGACCGTCGCGAAACTGGGCTTCGCGCCCCGGCAGCGCGGCGAGACCGCGCTCGCCGCTGGCCCAATCGCCGCCCGGGGTATTGAAGAGCACTTGTGTGAGGCCGGCGTCGTCGAGTCGCGCGCGTACTTCGTTGGCCGGGTGCTCATAGGGAAACAGGCATTCCACCCCACGGAAGCCATCGGCGGCGGCCTCGCGGAAACGTTCCAGAAACGGGACTTCCTGATAGAGCAGGGTCAGGTTCGCAGCAAATCGCGGCATGGTCAGACTCTCCGTCGCGTGAAGCGGATGGGCATATGCCCGTCACGATATCACTGGCCGTCGACCTGAGGCGCGGCCACGCTGCGAACCTGAAAGCGGCCGTCGTTGTTGAATAGCCATGTCTCGACGGCGCGCACCCGGCCGCTGCTGTCGACCAGCGCACGGCTTGGCGCCGGCAACGGACTCGCCCGGCGCAGGCTCGCCACGGCAATGCGCTCGGCCTCGTGATCGCCGTTGCTGCGATAAAGGAGCACCTGCGTGATGTTGCCGTTGCGATCGACCCAGTATTCCAGCGACACGACGGAGCGCAGCATCGGCTGCGGATTGCCCGGGGTGATCTGCTTCGCGTTGACCTCGGTCACGCGTTGCGCGGCGGCGATCTTGTATTGTTCGAGCGCGGTGAGCGGCACGTTGCCGGGCGTGAAGTTGAGGATGAGCGGCGATTTGGGGGCGAAGTCGGGATTGGCGCAACCGGTCAGCATCGCGAGGCTGCCGATCACGCTGGCAATCAGTCCCCGGCCGACGGCTCGCCGGCAAGGTGCGCAACAGGGGTGCGCACTGGGAGAAGATTCGATTTTCATGGGCGTCTCCTGCCAAATCAGCGACGCTTCTTTGTCTTGCCACGTCCTGCTCACGTTCTGCTATCCGATGGCCGCCGCAAACGCGATATTCAAACCTTCAAACCTTGATGCCCGCGACGGCCATCGTGAATCACCTGCGCCTACTTAGTGCGGCCGGGTGCCGAACGACCAGTTCGGCATCAGCGTGTTGGACGGCAGATTCTCATCCTGCAATTTGCGCGCCGTCTCGATGCCGGCGACCGGCAAGCCGGTGGGATCGAGCAGCCCGATCTGCACCAGCACGCTCGCCTGATCCCAATAGATATGCTCGTGCTCGAGCTTGCCGCCGCGAAATCGCACGATGGCTACCAGCGGAATCTCGACACGGCGTCCGGTCGGCGCCACACCCGGCAGCATCCAGTCGACCGGCGTCGTGTGCGTGAAGCAGAACAATAGTTCGTCGACTAGTTGGGTCGCGCCGATGGTGCGCGAGATCGGCACCAGCTTGGTATCCGGCGGGTTGCTGTTGACGAAGTGATTGCGATAGAAGTGCGCGAGTTGCTGGTGACCGACCCCGCCCGTCATCGTGGGGATGTGATTGACGTAGGGCTCGTCGACCATGGTCTTCATCAGCGGATCGATCTCGCGGATGGCGAATTCGTACGCGCAGTGCGTTTCCCAAAGGGAGGCGAAATCGAAGTGCGGACCGATGACCCGGCGCAGCGCGCCGATGGTGCGCTGGTGCGCAAGCTGATTCGCCGACCGGTTGAAGTGCTCGCCGGGCCGGGCAAATGCGTGATCGGCGTCGGGGTACGTATAGAGGGTGACGTTGGGGTGTTCGCCCAGCTTGGCGTTGAGTGTCTCGCGAACTTCGGCCGGGGCATATTTGTCGAGTTCGGCAATATGCAGCACGAGCGGCGGATGGTCGCCGGCGAGTTCTTCCACATGCTGTTCCAGCCCGACGCCGTAGTAACCCACGGCGACATCGGCGCTGGTGCGCGTGACGGAGAGTGCGGCGAGTTTGCCGCCGAGGCAATAGCCGACGACACCGACACCGCCCACGCATTCGGGCAGTGCGCGCACGGCATCGACGGTTGCGCCCACGTCTTCCATGCCGAGATCGACGTCGAAGCTCTGGAATAGCGCAAACGCCCGCTGCCAGCCACCCGGTGAGTAGTCGAGTTCGATGCCCGGCTCGATGCGCCAGAACAGGTCGGGGGCGAGTACGACGTAGCCCTCTTCGGCGTAGCGGTCGGCAAGTTCGCGGATGTGCGCGTTCACGCCGAAAATCTCCTGACATAGCACCAGGCCCGGGCCCTTGTTGTTGCCGCCCTTGCTCGCGTCGGGTAAGGCGAGATACGCCTGAAAGGTCTTGCCGTCGCGCGACTCGATGCTGATGAAGCGTCCTGCCATGTCACTGTCTCCTGAGGGGCCGGATCGTCCCGCAGACAGCGCTCATCGCCTAGCTTAGGCGGTGCACGCGCGCTGCGCCGCGCGGTAAACCCGCAGCGGTGCGGCCGGGCGCGCCACTGTGCCGGTCAGAGGCAAGGGTCGGGCGCTGCCGTCGGTTCGATACGCGGACATTACGGTGAAGTTGCGGGGTAACAATCAGGTGATGCGGATCAGTTACTGCGGGTCAGTTACTGGGTCTGTGCTGTGACCTCAGTAGCGGCATTCGACGATACCATGCATACTCGGAGCGCACGTTCGAAGGGTGAACGTTTGCCCGTTTTTGACGCATTGGAGTAACCATGATTACCGTGTATCACAACCCGCGCTGCTCGAAGTCGCGCGAAGCGCTGGCGCTGGTGGAAGGCTCGCCAGCCGTGGGCGGCAGCGATCTGCAAATCATCGAATATCTGAAGACACCGCCGAAGGCGGCAGAACTCAAGCGCCTGCAAAAACTGCTGGGCGTGCCCGTGCGCGAAATGATTCGCAGCAACGAGACGGAGTACACGGAATTGGGGCTGTCGGACAAAGAGTTGACCGACGATGAGTTGCTGGCGGCGATCGCGAAGCATCCGAAGCTGCTGCAACGGCCCATCGTCGTCAACGGCGACAAGGCCGTGATCGCTCGTCCGCCGGAACTGGCGAACGAGGTGCTGTAAGTGCGATTTAAGGACGAGGGGTCTTAGGTCAGCTAAGTCGGCTAAGTCGGCAGGAGGGGGCGAGGCCCCCGCAGCGCGGCGGCGCAATGACTCAACGTTGCGCCGTACTGTCCTTCTCCGGGCCAGCCTCGGCGGCCGGGGCTTCGGTCGATTCAGCCGCCGCTGCTGCCGCTTGTGCCGCCGCCGAGCCGAACACCGGCTTATCAGCATTGGCCGTCAACCCGGCGCCCTGCCATTCGGGCAACGCGGCCAGCGTCTTCTGCTGTTCGCGCAGCTCCGCCAGCATGTTGCAGAAGAGGGCGCCTTGTTCGAGTGCGTCGTCGAGCGCCACGTGCGTGTGCGGCAGCGGGTCGAGCCACACCTGCGGCAAACGCGGCTTGATGCACTTGCGATACGGCATGCCCGTCATCGCAAACGCCAGCGTCTTGATGTCGAGTGCCGACCACGAGAACGGGCAACGGCCGACAAAACGCATCATGTACCAGAACATGAACGTGAAATCGAACCCCGCCGGGTACGCAACGAACACCGGCTTGCCCGGCAACTTCTCCACCCACTTCACGTACGCCTTCAATGCCTTGGCCGGATCTTCCGGATCGATACGGCAGGCTGCCCACGCTTCGGGTTCGGTCTTCCACCACTTCATCGTGAGCGGATGGCCCTTGGCGTCGGGCAAAAATTCCAGATTCGCGCTGAAGGTGCCGATCAGTTCCTTGTCGGCCGTGTAGGCCGCCGAGGCAAAGCTCAGCATCGAGTGCGGGCCGGGAATCGGACCGTCGGCCTCGACGTCGGTGCTGACAAAAATCTCTTCGTCGACGGGGATGATGCGCGACGGCACGCGGGAGACGGCGGTGCTCATGCGCCGCTCCGGGCGAGCACGGCGTCGGCCACGTACGGATTGGTCTCACGCTCCTGACCGAAGGTGGACACGGGGCCATGCCCCGGGATGAAGGTGACGTCGTCGCCCAGCGGCCAGAGTTTGTCGCGAATCGACGCGATCAGGTCGGCATGGTTGCCGCGCGGGAAGTCGGTGCGGCCGATGGACCCGGCAAACAGCACGTCGCCGACACTCGCCAGACGCTCATCGGCCGAGAAGAACACCACGTGGCCCGGCGTGTGGCCCGGGCAATGAAAGACATTCAGCGTGACGTCGCCGAAGTTGACGGTATCGCCATCGCCCAGCCAGCGGTCGGGCGTGAAGCTCTGCGGCTCGGGAAAACCGAAGCGCGCGCTCTGGGCTTCCAGTTGGTCGATCCAGAAGGCGTCGTCGGGATGCGGACCTTCGATGGGCACTTCGTATTTGGCCGCTAGTTCGCCGGCACCGCCGCAATGGTCCAGATGGCCGTGCGTGAGGAAGATCTTTTCCAGCGTCACCCCTTGGCGCTCGATTTCGCCGACGATGCGGTCGATATCGCCGCCCGGGTCGACCACGGCGGCCCGTTGGGTCGCGTCGCAGACGAGCAGCGTGCAGTTCTGTTGGAAAGGCGTGACGGGAATCAGGGTGACGTTCATGAGGTATCGGGGACGCGGTTTTCGCTTATTGTAAGTCGGGCAGGGGGCTCGCCGCCTGCACAGCGACGTACTCAGCGCGCGCGAATTAGGCGGTGCCCAGCTGAAATCGCCCGCCGGGCGGGGGCTTCGGGTGTTACATCGCTTTTGCGTAACGCTTTGTAAACAAGCCACGCCATGTAAGTGAACGCTCGCTGATGGGTTGACTTTGACGGCGTGTTAAACTTGCGGGCTATGCGAACACGCGACATGCTCACACGGTTCGCGGTCGGCTGCGCCCTCGCCCTGACGTTGACAGCCTGCACAACGCCGCTCGAACCCCCCAGCCAGACGGCTGCCGCCCCCTCGGCGACAGACGTCCGCACGCGCTCGCGTGAAGCCAACGCACCGGTTGGCTCAAGCTTCGATCTTCACTGGCCCGGCCGGGCCTACCGTAACGAAGGCCTGAACCCCGGCGACCCGAATGCCCCGGACCGCGATGGCGAAGCGCGCCTGCGCGCCGATGCGGGCACGTTCTATCAAACTGGCACGGCCTCGTGGTACGGCAAGAAGTTTCACGGCCGGCGTACCGCCACCGGCGAGGCGTTCGACATGAACGACCTGACGGCCGCGCATCCCACCCTGCCACTGGCGAGTTTCGTCCTCGTGCGTAACGTTGCCAACGACAAGACGGTGGTGGTGAAGATCAACGATCGCGGGCCGTACACGCGCAACCGCATCATCGATCTCTCCTACGGTGCCGCCAAACAGCTCGATTTCATTCGCTCGGGCCACGCGAAGGTCGAAATCCGCCGTTTGTCGCGTAGTGAAGTCGCTGCCCTCGGTCTCGACCAAAGCAACAACGCGCCCTGAGCGCGGGGTTTCGCCCGCGTAATCTCTCCGCTGTATTCCCCTCGCTGTATTCCTCTCGCGTCATCCGTTCTTCGCGGCCCATGCCGGTGCCTGCGGATAGCATGCCGTCTCGAATTCGAATCGGACGCGTCTTAAAAAGTGGGACACCATCGGTCACCTTCTGACGCGAATCGCGTAACACGTCCCGGTTTTTTCACCATGAATTGGCCGTTTCGGCGTATCTCATTGGCTGAACGCTTCGCATGAATGTGCGCGGGGATGAATGCGCGCGCCCGAATCGACTAATTTTTTTCCGATTGCCGCACAGTTCTGCCAGTGTTTGGGCGCAATCCGATATGTGGCGGGCCTCGCCATCGGTTGCGTTGGCAACCGTTGTTCGCGGGTGGGGATGTGGGTAGACTGTGCCCCACGCGCAGGTGCACGCTTTAAGTGCATCCGAATGAGGCCCGCAGAGACCCGGGCACGGCGCACCTTTCAAAAAGCAATCCTGGAGGAGTTTTGATGTCGACCATGGGCAAATACGCCAAGCGCACCCTGTTGTGCGCGGTGGCCGCAACGTTGTTGGGGACAACCGGCGCCGCATTCGCGCAGGCTACGAAGTCGGTGGCCGTGCTGGCCATCGTGGAGCACCCGGCACTCGACGCCATCCGTGACGGCGCGCGCGACGAACTCAAGGCAGAAGGTTTCGAAGCCGGCAAGAACCTCAAGTGGGAATATCAAAGCGCACAGGGCAACGTGTCGACCGCGGCGCAGATCGCCCGCAAGTTCGTCGGCGACAAGCCGGACGCGATCATCGGTATCGCCACGCCGACGGCTCAGGCTGTCGCTGCCGCCACGAAGAGCGTGCCGCTGGTGTACTCGGGTGTGACCGATCCGGTTGCTGCACAACTGGTCAAGAGCTGGGACGCTTCGGGCACCAACGTGACCGGCGTGTCGGACAAGCTGCCGCTCGACAAGCAGGTGGCTCTCATCAAGCGTGTCGTGCCGAACGCCAAGCGCGTGGGCATGGTGTACAACCCGGGCGAAGCCAATTCGGTCGTGGTCGTCAACGAACTCAAGAAGCTGCTGCCCGCCGCGGGCCTGACGCTGGTTGAAGCCGCTGCACCGCGTACCGTCGACATCAGCTCGGCGGCCAACAGTCTGGTCGGCAAGGTCGACGTGATTTACACCAACACGGACAACAACGTCGTGTCGGCTTACGAGTCGCTGGTGAAGGTTGCCAATGATCGCAAGATCCCGCTGGTGGCGTCGGACACCGACAGCGTGAAGCGTGGTGCCATCGCTGCACTGGGCATCAACTACTACGACCTGGGCCGTCAGACGGGCAAGGTGGTGGTGCGCATTCTGAAGGGTGAAAAGCCGGGTGCGATCGCTTCGCAGACCAGCTCGAATCTGGAACTGTTCGTCAACACGGCGGCGGCTGCCAAGCAAGGCGTGACGCTGTCGGACGATCTGGTGAAAGAAGCCAAGACGGTCATCAAGCAATAACGCGAGCGTGATGCCGGTGTGGCGGGCGAACGGCCTGCCTTGCCGGTGAGCGAGAGGGCGGCGCCCGGACATGACCTGTCCCCGCCGCTCTTTTCCGCTTGAGTCCCCCCAACGGCGTGCTTCACCGAGACCCGGTGCGGACCGTCTTGTGTAGTGGAATTACGAAAAATGTCCCTTTTTTCTATGATGGGCGCCCTGGAGATCGGCTTGATCTTCAGTCTGGTGGCGCTCGGGGTGCTGATCTCCTTTCGCATCCTCAATTTTCCCGACCTGACCGTTGACGGCAGCTTTGCGCTCGGCGGTGCCGTGGCGGCAACGCTGATCGCCGGTGGCACGAATCCGTTCGTGGCCACGGCCGGCGCGATGGCGGCGGGTGCCACGGCAGGGTTCATTACCGGCTGGCTCAATGTGCGCCTGAAGATCATGGATCTGCTCGCCAGTATCCTGATGATGATCGCGCTCTATTCGGTGAACCTGCGTGTGATGGGCGCACCGAACGTGCCGCTGATCACCTCGCCGACGGTCTTCACGATGCTGTTGCCCGAGAATGCCCCGCAATGGCTGCCTGACTTCGTGCTGCGTCCGCTCATGCTGTTGGTCGTGGTGGCGGTGGTGAAGCTGGGTCTCGACTATTTCTTCTCGTCGCAGCAGGGTCTGGCCATGCGCTCGACCGGTGTGAATTCTCGTATGGCGCGCGCGCAAGGCGTGAACACGGGGCACGAGATTCTGGCGGGGATGGCGTTGTCGAATGCGCTGGTGGCGCTTGCCGGTGCCCTGTTTGCGCAGTCGCAGGGCGGGGCGGATATCTCGATGGGGATCGGTACCATCGTGATCGGTCTGGCGGCGGTGATTATCGGCGAGACGATCTTGCCGGCACGGCGACTCATTCTCACGACGTTGGCGGTGGTGGTTGGGGCGGTGTTGTATCGCTTCTTCATCGCGCTGGCGCTCAATAGCGATTTCATCGGTCTGAAGGCGCAGGACCTGAACTTGGTGACGGCCTTGCTCGTTGCGGTGGCACTGGTGTTGCCGGCCACGCGTCGCAAGCTGTTTCCGCGCAAGAACGGGGGTGCCTGATCATGTTGAGCGCAAAAGACCTGAAAATCACTTTCAACCCGGGTACGCCGATTGAGAACCGTGCGCTGCGCGGCATGTCGCTGGACATTCCGACGGGGCAATTCGTGACGGTGATCGGTTCGAACGGGGCGGGCAAGTCGACGTTTCTGAACGCGATCAGTGGCGACTTGATTGTCGACACGGGCACGATTTCGATCGACGGCAACGACGTTACGAAGAAGACGGCGTGGCAGCGGGCGAGTCAGGTGGCACGGGTGTTTCAGGACCCGATGGCGGGCACCTGCGAGGCGTTGACCATTGAAGAGAACATGGCGCTGGCGGTGAAGCGTGGCGAGAGCCGCAGTTTCCGGCTGGCGCTGAACAAGCCGTTGCGCGAGCGGTTCCGCGAGAAGCTGAGTCTGCTGAATCTGGGGCTCGAGAATCGTCTGTCGGACCGTATCGGCCTGCTCTCGGGCGGTCAGCGTCAGGCGGTGAGTCTGCTGATGGCATCGTTGCAGCCGTCGCGCATTCTGCTGCTCGACGAACACACGGCGGCACTCGACCCGAAGACGGCGGCGTTCGTGCTGGAACTGACGGCGCGCATCGTGCAGGAGAGCAAGCTGACGGCGATGATGGTCACGCACAGCATGCGTCAGGCGCTGGACTACGGCGACCGTACGGTGATGCTCCATCAGGGCAAAGTCGTGCTGGACGTGTCGGGTGAGGAGCGCAAGGGACTGGACGTCCCCGACCTGCTCCAGATGTTCGAGCGCACTCGCGGCGAACAACTCGACGACGACGCGCTACTGCTGAGCTAATCGGCCGATTGGCAAATCCGCAGAATGAAAAAGCCCGCTTCGGCGGGCTTTTTCTTGGGTGAGGCACGATAGGAATTATTGAATCCGTCGGCGCGCGGTGCGATAAGCCGCAAGATTTTCGCGCTTTCCGACGGCCAGCACGAGAACGGTGACAGTCGCGTCTTCAACGCGGTACACGAGTCGATAACCGACCGACGCGAGTTTTATCTTGTAGCAACCCGGCATCGCACGCAGTTGGCTGGCGGCTACGCGAGGATGTCGCAGGCGATCTCGTAAGCGTGCTTTGAATTGCTGCGCAATGGTGGCGTCAAGCGCCCGCCATTCTTTGAGGGCAGAAGGTAAGAATTGCAGGTCATAGGTCGTCAAGCTTCGTACTCACCGGCGTTTCGCCGGCACGCGAGCGGATGATGTCGGCGAGTTCGGCGTCGTCGAGGCGGTCGCAAATGGCTTCCCAATCGGCAGCAGGGATAAGGTAGGCCACGGGCTTATTGCGATTCAGGATGGCGACGGGGCCGTCGGCGCGCTCAATGGCGGCGCTGGGGTTCAGTTTCAATTCGCTGATTCCGATCGATGCGCGGGCTAGGATGTTTTTCATCTCACGTCTCATAGGGCCCGGGGGGAGGCGGTCGGCATGCTGGCATGCACCGACCGAGACCATACAATTGCGTCCATCATAGGTCGGCTGCCGGTGCAATGGATTGGGCAATCGCCAGAATTACCCACGGCGTATTCCGAATTGGAAGCGGGCCTGCCGCTCCCGTGATTCCCACGACTTCTCAGCGGATCAGCCGTTTTTCAGCGCCAGCGCCCGTTCATATAGCGCGTTTTTCGGCGCGCCGGTAATCGCGGCAGCCAGCTTGGCGGCGCTCTTCGTCGGCAACTCAGCCACCAGCAACGCCAGCACACGCTGCGCTTCGGCATCCACGCCATCGTCGGTCGTACTGGCCGCCGCACCCGACACCACCAGCACGAACTCGCCTCGCTGACGGTTGGCGTCCGCTTTCAGCCACGCTTCGCCGTCGCCCAGCGCGCACTCGTGAATATCTTCGAAACGCTTGGTCAACTCGCGGCCGATCAGCAGCTTTCGCTCCGCCCCGAGCCCATCAGCCAATGCGGCAACGGTCTCGACGATTCGGTGCGGCGCCTCGTAGAACACCTGCGCTGCGGTGGCGCCCGCCAACGCCGTAATGGCCTGCGCGCGCTGCTGCGACTTCGACGGCAAGAAGCCGACGAACGTGAACGTTTCCACCCACGCGCCCGCTACCGAGAGCAAGGTGACGATTGCACTCGCGCCCGGCACCGGCACCACGCCCAGCCCAGCAGCACGCACTGCATCGACGAGCCGCGCCCCCGGATCGGAGATGCCGGGGGTGCCGGCGTCCGAAATATAAGCAATGCGCTCGCCCGCCCGCAAACGCTCCACAAGCCGCGTCGCTACGGTGTTTTCGTTATGTTCGTGCGCCGCAATCAGCGGCTTGTCGATGCCGTAACGCTGCAACAACTGCGCGCTGTTGCGCGTATCTTCACAGGCAATGGCGTCGGCCATGCCGAGCACGTGAAGGGCGCGCACCGAAATGTCCGCCATGTTGCCGAGCGGCGTGGCCACGACATAGAGCGTGCCGGTGGGGTAGTGCTGACCTTCGGCCAGCGACATCAGGCGTTCGTCCATCTCAGCAGCCTCCCGCCGTCGGTGCGACCGCGTCGCAAGTTGCATGAAGCCGGTCGACGTCGCAGGCAGCGAAGGCAGCGAACGCGGGGCACATCGGGGTACAGATCGGAACAACCATGTCGAATCAGCTTGGAGAATCGTTTGAAGCCCGCGCTCAGGCGATGCTGGAGCGCCGCGGCTGGCGGCTCGTCGCGCGCAATTACCGGTGCCGCGGCGGCGAAATCGACCTCATTATGCGCGATCGCGCCGGGGTGCTGGTGTTCGTCGAGGTGCGCGCCCGCCGCCGAACGGACTTCGGCGGGGCCGCCGCGAGCATCACCGCTGCCAAACGCCGGCGCCTGACGCTCGCGGCGCGACACTATCTGCTCAGGCGTCCGGCCGGGCGCTGCCGCTTCGACGTCGTGGCTTTCGACGGGCATCCCGCCGTGGTCAGCTGGCTGCCCGACGCGTTCCGTGCGGACGACGCGTGACTTCGGTATGACGAAACCCCGCCGGGCGCGCCCTGTTACACTTGCGAAAGTGCCGTCTCCGAGTGTCCTCGGGCTTTTCCGGGATTTTCAGGGTGACGGCTTTGATCGTCGGCCATGCAGGGACACTGCGCCCACACCGGGCCGACAGCTTTTGCGACACCCTGGCTCAACGACCATGTCGATCGAACGAATTCAACAACACTTCACGGATAGCGTCGAAACCAAGCTGGCCGCGCGCGACGTGCTCGCCGACCCCATCGCCGCCGCCGCCGAGGTCATGTTCAACGCGCTGTCCAACGGCAACAAGATCCTCGCCTGCGGTAACGGCGGATCGGCCGCCGATTGCCAGCACTTCGCCGCCGAACTCGTCGGCCGCTTCGAGCGCGAACGCCCCGAACTGCCGGCCATCGCCCTCACCACCGACTCGTCGATCCTGACCGCCGTCGGCAACGACTACAACTTCGACGCCATCTTCTCCAAGCAGGTGCGCGCGCTCGGGCAACCCGGCGACATCCTGCTGGCTATCACCACGTCGGGCAATTCGGGCAACGTGCTCGCGGCCATCGAGGCCGCGCACGAGCGCGAGATGCATGTGATCGCCCTGACAGGCAAAGGCGGCGGCAAGGTCAACGCGGTGCTCGGCGAACTGGACGTCCACATCTGCGTGCCGGCCGATCGTACGGCGCGTATTCAGGAAGTTCACCTGCTCACTATTCACTGCCTGTGCGACCTGGTCGACGCGATGCTGTTCGGCGACGCGTGAACCTAATGTCATCGTAAGGCGTCAAGATCATCACGCACACCAGTCCGCGGGGGCGGGCGGTGTCGGCAGGGGACGGCGGGGGCCGGCCCGTTCGACCCATCCAACAAGGAGAATGCCCGATGAGTTTCCAACGCGCAGTCAGGCCGCTGGTAGCGGCTGCGTTGATCACAGCAACCCTGGCCGGTTGCGCCCCCATCATCCTCGGCGGCGCTGCCACCGGGGCACTCGTCGCCACGGACCGCCGCTCGGTCGGTGCGCAGACGGAAGACCGTGAAATTCAGGTCAAGGCGGAAGCCAATACCGCCAACACGCTGACCGCCGACGCCGTGCATGTGAACGTGACCGTCTTCAACCGTCGCGTCCTGCTGACCGGCGAAGTGCCGGACGACGCCACCAAGCAACGTGCCGTGGACATCGTCAAGCAGATCAGCAACGTGCGCGGCATCGTCGACGAACTCGCCATCGCACCGAAGAGCTCGTTCGGCTCGCGCTCGAACGACGCGTGGATCACCAGCAAGGTCAAGGCGAACCTGATCAATACGAAGGAAATCTCGGCCAACGTGTTCAAGGTGGTGACCGAGCGCGGTGATGTTTATCTGATGGGCCTCGTTTCGGAAGAAGAAGGCCGCATCGCCGCCAACGTGGCCAGCCGTATCGATGGCGTGCAGAAAGTCATCAAGCTGTATGAGTACGTGAAGCCGGAAGAGGCGCAGCGTCTGTCGACCGAAGCGCAGAAGAATCCGGCCCCGGCGCAGGGTGACGACAGCAATGCCGCCACCGTGACCACGACCCCGATCGGCAACGACACCGTGACGGCCAAGCCGTTGGCGACGCCCGCACCGATCAGCGACGCGCCGATCAAGCCCGGTCCGTCCACGCGCACGGGCAACTGACGTCGCGAATGGCGCGGATTAGCGCACAGCACCCGGAGGGTTCGAACCGCCGGCATCGTCTTCGGGCGATGCCGGCGCTATTCATTCTGGGCTCGCTGGCGATCGGGATGACGGCGCCGGTAGCGGCGGCCGCACCCGCATCAGCACCCTCGGTCGCGGCCAATCCCCAACCCGACTGGCAAGCCCGTGACTGGGCGATGGCCTGCATGAGTTGCCATAACGCGGCTGCCCCGGCGACGGCAGGCAAAACCGCGTTGTCGAAACTCGAAGGGCGTCCGGCAACTGAGCTTGTCGCCGCGCTGCAAGCGCTGCGCAACGCGAAGGGGGATGGGGCCCGTCCTGCCACCCTCATGCCGCAGCTCCTCAAGGGCTATCGCGACGACGAGTTGCAACGCATCGCGGCTTACTTCGCGGCACAGCCCATTGCGCAGCCGCTTTCGCCATCTCAATCGCAGCCGCCTGCCCGGTCTCACACGGCGCCCGTCAGTCCGGCGCCCGAAGCGGCGCGCACTCACCAATAGGCCGCGCCATGCATCGTCGCGACTTTCTTCTTGGCATGAACGCGATGGCCGCACTGGCCGGCATATCCGGCATGTCCAGCATATCCGGCGCATTTGCCGCGCCGCGTGCATCGGCAGTCAGCCCATGGGTCACGCCGATCAAAGGGCGCGCCCGTGTCGTCGTCATCGGCGGCGGCTTTGGCGGTGCGACCGCCGCCAAGTATCTGCGCATGCTGTCGGGCAACACGGTCGACGTGACACTGGTCGAGCCGAACGCGGCCTTTGTGTCCGCCCCGTTGTCGAATCTTGTCGTTGGCGGCAACCTGCGCGTGAACGATCTCACCGTACCCTATGACCGCTTGGTCGCACGCCACGGTGTGGTCTGGCGGCGCACGCGCGCCAGCGCTATCGACGGCGAGCACAAGCAAGTGCAACTCGCCGACGGCAGCCGTCTCCCGTACGACAAGCTGATCGTCTCGCCGGGCATCGCGCTGCGCCACGATGCCATCGCAGGCTTCAACGACGCCGCCGTACGCGAGGCGTTGCCGGTCGGCTGGACCGACGCACGCGAGAGCGCCGCGTTGCACGCCCGCTTGCAGGCGATGCCCGAGGGCGGTGTCTTCGCCATCACGATTCCCGAAGCGCCGTTCCGCTGCCCGCCTGCGCCTTACGAGCGCGCCTGTCAGGCCGCCGCGTGGCTCAAGCAGCACAAGCCGCGCGCGAAGGTGCTCATCTTCGACGCCAACGATGACGTGCTGGCCGAAGCCGAGCAGTTTCACGAAGTCTGGCGCACACAGTTCGCCGGCATCGTTGAGTACCACCCGCAGTTCAACTGCACGGAAGTCGCGCTGGACGGCGCGAAGCAAATCGCCCGCTTCGAGTTGGGTGAAGAGGTGCGTGCGGATGTCCTGAACGTCATTCCGCCGATGCGCGCGGGCGACATTGCGACCGCGAGCGGACTCGCCACCGCCAACGATCGTTGGTGCGACGTCGATTTCCTGACCTTCGCCTCAACGGCACAACCTGACATCCATGTGCTGGGCGACGCCGTACAGATCGCGCCGCAAATGCCCAAGTCGGGCCACATGGCCAACCAGCACGGCAAGGTGTGCGCGGCGGCGATCGTCGCGACGCTGGCGGGCCGCCCGGTCAACCCCGAGCCGCTCTACAGCAACACTTGCTATACGTTCGTCTCGGCAACGCAGGCCATGCACGTCGCGAGCGTCCATCGTTACGACGCGGCGCAACGCACCATGCTGCCCGTGCCCGGCACGGGTGGCGCGTCGCCACATGCCAACCGCGACGAGTTCGCGCTCGGACTCGCGTGGGCGCAGGGAATCTGGGCCGACATGCTGGCCTGATGCGCCGCCTGACGGTATTTCGTCCTGCAAGGTAATAGTCCAGCGCGTTTGGAAGGGTTTCTCTAAGTGACGAAAGCCCGATGCCATCGCCGTCGCGCTTACTTGTCGCGCGGTTGTTGCGCGAGCGCCGCATTCCCCCTGTTTTCCTTCATTGACGGGGCCTGAGGCCTCTCGGTTACACTGGCTCCACGAAAAAATAAGCTGGGGGGCATAGGGATGGCGTATCGCCAGGGAGGGTCCCGTCTTGCGTCGCGCGACACGCGCGGGGACTCGGTCAAGACCGTTCGCAGCCGTAAAGTTGTCAGCGTAGTTCACAGCGTCCACCGTGCCGTATCGGTATCCATCACTGCTTTCACCATCGCCGGCATCGGCGTCGGGCTCACCAGCCAGCCGGCGTGGGCCGACAGCAGTCCGGTGCGCGGCGACCCGTTGCAAAGCATCCCGAAGATCGAGGCCCCCAAGGCAGCGCCTGCCACCATCCACATCCAGCCGCCCTCGCAGGACGATGCCCTCAAGGCGTTGCTGGCCCGTCCGATCACGCCGCAGCGTTTCGGTATCGAAGGCGTGAAGTCGATTCCGTTCGATCAGGTGGCGGCGCTCTTCGCGCCGATGGCCGGCAAGGAAGTGACCATCGGCGATCTGGTCGAGAAGGCCAATCAGGTCACGAAGATGTATCAGGACGCCGGCTACCTGCTGTCGTTCGCCTTCGTGCCCGCGCAGGACTTCGCCAACGGTTTCGTGCGTGTGACCATCGTCGAAGGCTATATCTCGTCCACGAAGATCACCGGCAAGCCGGGGCCGTCCGAGCAGCGTCTGCGTGATATCGCCGCACACATCGAAGCCGAACGCCCGCTCAAGCGCGCCACGTTCGAGCGCTACCTGAACCTGCTCACGCTCGTGCCCGGCATGAAGATCAAGGCCGACGTGCAGCCGCCGACGCAGACCGACGGCGCCACCGAGCTCTCGCTCGATGTCTCGCGCCAGCCGATCGCCGCGGGCACGTCGCTCTCGTATAACAACCCGGGCATTCGTGGCGTGTTCACGGTGACGAGCAACGCGCTGACGCCGTTGGGCGAACAGATTCAACTGACCGCCATCGCGCCGAAGGGGCACAACGACGAGGAGTTCTACTCGGCGTCCTATATTCAGCCGCTCGGCTCGAACGGTCTGCAAGCGCGTCTGGATGCGTCGCACTATCGCGGTCAGCCGGACGATCAGGCCCTCGCCGGGCTGACGCGCCACCTCGATACCAAGCGTGTGGCCGTGAGCCTGTCGTATCCGATTTTGCTGAACAACCAACGCAGCCTGACGGCCAGCGGCGGTATGTACGGGGTGAATTCGCGCGACCGGTACGAAGTGCCCAACTCGCCGAACTTCATCAATTCGCAAGCCAACGTGCGCGCGGCGCAGGTGCAGCTTGCCTATAACGAAGTCACCGACAAACAGACGCGCAGCGCCACGCTGGGCGTGTTCAAGGGCTTCAACGGGCTGGGCGCGAGCCAGTCGTACACCACGCAGCCTGCCGGCATTCAGCAGATTCTCGGACCGTACGATCTGGGGTTCTGGCGCTTCACGCTCGATGCGAAACAAGGCGTGGTGCTGCCGTGGGACTTCGGCGTCGTCGTCTCGGCCGGCGCACAGTACAGCAGCAACACACTGCCGACGTCTGAACAGGCCACCTTCGGGGGCACGCGCTACGGCCTTGGCTATCCGGCCGGCGAAGTGGCCGGCGACAAGGGCTGGGGCGCGTCGATCGAGATCAACCGGCTGTTCCGCACCGATTTCCGTTATCTGAAGACGGTTCAGCCCTACCTGATCGCCGACACCGCGCGCGTCTATGTGAACTACGGGCAGGTCGTACACAACAGCTTGGCGTCGGTCGGCCTCGGCGTGCGGATCTCCGACCGGAAGTACTACACGCTCGATCTGTCGGTCGCTAAGCCGATGGCCGACGCGCCGACCAATTCGACGAACCGGCCGCTGCGTTTCAACGCCAACTACTCCTACCAATTCGAGTGAGCCGCATGTGCGGTGACTCGCCGCTGACGTCATTCGGGACGTCGTACGCAGAGCAGAGTGCGCTGGTGCGACGTCCCGCGTCATTTTTCTTATCGGGTTTTTCCCTGATGCCGCCGAGGCGTGCCATGTCAGGCGCGTCGGGTGACCTGCCGTCAGGCGTTGTCACGACCCACCCGCTACGGCATAACCCGCTGCGCGCTATATCCGGCCGTATACACGGGACCGTCATTTTCACCGCGCAAATACAGCGAATGCCGCGCAATAGATCGGCCTCCGATATGTTGCAGCGCAGCTTGCTTATCTCGCCCGTTATTTCGATTATCCGTATATGCGTATGTAGGCATATACGGTCTTATTTACGCCTTCACACGAACCTGATTGTTGAACGCCATGGAAGAACTCGACCGCGTATTCGAAAAGGTATCTCACTACTTCAGCCTGCTCTCCGAGCCGACCCGGCTGCGCATTCTGCATGCCTTGTGCGGTGGCGAACAGTCGGTAAGCGATGTGGTGACGGCGGTGAATTCGTCGCAGACCAACGTCTCGCGACACCTCAACGCGATGTATCAGGCCGGTGTGCTGGGGCGTCGCAAGGAAGGCAATCAGGTGTACTACACGATTGCGGATACCGGGGTGGTCGAGATCTGCCGCGCCGTGTGCGTGCAGGTGGCCGGCCGGCTCGAGGAGGAGGCGCTGCCGCACCGTGCCGTCGACGGCTTCATGCCGCGCGGTCAGTGACATACGAAGCAACATCGCAACATTGCAAGACCCGTAGTGCAGCGCGGCGACGAGACCGCGCGAGGTTCCAGAGTGGGTTCGCACGAGGTGATGTGAACCGGCTCTAGCCCGATCCGTGTCCTTCGCGACGCGCTCGGGCGCCACAAAACGCGAGGAGACAGGGTGAGCAAGACCAGCGATAGCACATCGCGAGCCGGCCGGTTGCGCCGGGCTCCGGAGAATTTCATCGACGGCACACTGGCCGGCGACATCGCCCGTGACGGGCTGAACCCCACACGCCGCAATTTCCTGCAACGCAGCTTTCTGGCTGCTGGCGCCGCCCTTGCCGGTGGCGCAGCCTTTGCCGCCGACGCCCCCAAGTCGCTCGGCGACGGCGATCCGATGATTCTCGAGCCGCGTCCGTGGGCGACGTCACTGGGTCAGGCGGTGGCCGCGCGCCCGTACGGCATGCCGTCGAAATTCGAAGCCAACCTGCAACGCCGGCAATCGCCGGGGCTCACGCAGACGGCGCAGGCGTCGGTTGCCTTCACGCCGCTTCAGGGGTTGTTCGGCATCATCACGCCGAGCGGCCTGCACTTCGAGCGTCACCATCAGGGCTGGCAGGAGATCGACCCGACCCAGCACCGTCTGATGGTGCACGGCATGGTGCGTGAGTCGAAGGTCTACACGATGGACGACATCATGCGGTTGCCGTCCGTCTCGCGCATGCACTTCATCGAGTGCGGCGCGAACACCGGCATGGAGTGGGGCAACTCGGCCGTGCCCACGGTGCAATACACACACGGCATGCTCTCGTGCTGCGAGTTCACCGGTGTGCCGCTGTCGGTACTGCTCGACGACGTGGGCGCCGATATCAAGCGTGGTCAGTACGTGCTCGCCGAAGGGGGCGATGGCTCCGGCATGACGCGCACCATTTCGATGGAAGCCGCCCTCTCGGATGTCCTCGTGGCATGGGGCATGAACGGCGAGATGCTGCGTCCGGAGAATGGCTACCCGCTGCGTCTGGTCGTGCCCGGTGTGCAGGGCGTGTCGTGGGTGAAATGGCTGCGCCGCATCAAGATCGGCGATGCGCCGTGGAATGCCAAGGATGAAACAAGTCACTACGTCGACCTGATGCCGGACGGCCAACACCGCCAGTACACGTCGATTCAGGAGTGCAAGTCGGTCATCACGTCGCCGTCGGGCGGACAGGCGCTGCTCGATCGCGGCTATTTCAACGTGACGGGGCTGGCGTGGTCGGGGCGCGGGCGCATCAAACGCGTCGATGTGTCGACCGATGGCGGCAAGTCGTGGCGCGCAGCGCGTATCGAGTCGCCCGTGCTGCCCAAGTGCCTCACCCGCTTTAACTTCGATTGGCAGTGGGACGGCTCGCCCGCGCTGCTGCAAAGCCGTGCGGTGGACGAGACGGGCTACGTGCAGCCGCGTTATCGCCAGTTGCGCGATGTGCGTGGCACCAAGTCGATTTATCACAACAACGCGATCCAGACGTGGCAAGTGGCCGCCAGCGGGGAGGTGACCAATGTCCACGTCGACTAAGCCGTACGGCATGGCCAAGCCGAACCGGCGCGCCGTGTTTCGGCACCGGTTGCAGGCCGCTGCGGCCGCCTGCCTCTGGGCGAGCGCGCTTGCTGTGGCCGGGCTGACCGTGAGCGCATGGGTGAGCACCTCTGCCCATGCCGCTCCTGCGGCTGCCCCCGCGATCAAAGCCCCGGCCATCAAGGCACCGACCGGCATCGGCCGCGACGCCACGCCCGCCGAACTGAGCGCGTGGGACATCGACGTGCGCCCCGACTTCAAGGGCCTGCCAAAGGGGCAAGGTTCGGTGGCCGACGGGCAGAAGCTCTTCGACGCGCGCTGTGCCTCGTGCCACGGCACGTTCGGCGAGAGCAACGAGGTGTTCAATCCACTCGTGGGCGGCACCACGGACGACGACATCAAGACCGGCCACGTCGCCTCGCTGCGCGCGAACAACCAGCCGGTGCGCACCACGCTGATGAAGGTCAACACGGTCTCCACGATCTGGGACTACATCCGCCGCGCCATGCCCTGGAATGCGCCGCGATCACTGACGCCCGACGAAGTCTATGCGGTCACCGCTTATATTCTGAATTTGGGCGAGATCGTGCCGGCCGATTTCGTGCTGTCCGACAAGAACATCGCCGACGTGCAGCAGCGCATGCCCAACCGCAACGGCATGACGCGCGCGCACGGCATGTGGCGCGTGGGCGACAAACCGGATACCCATAACCGTGCGTGTATGCAGGATTGTCCTGAGGCTGGTATCGTGACGTCCGCACTCCCTGCGTACGCCCGCGACGCACATGGAGATCTGGCCGCGCAAAACCGTGTCATCGGACCGGTGCGCGGTGTCGATACGAAGCTGCCGCCGCTCTCAGGCACCGCCGCGCAAAATGCGTCGGTGCGCAAGATGGCGGCTCTCGCCACGCTAGGCATGGCGAGTCCGGACGCACCGGCTCAAACCGCCGCTGTGACGTCACCGGCAGCAACGCTTGCGGACAAGAACGGTTGTCTGGCCTGTCACGGCGTCACCGACAAGAAGATCGGGCCCGCCTTTTCGGAGGTCGCCACCAAGTACCATGGGCAGTCGGATGCGACTGAAAAACTGGTGGCGAAGATACGTGCCGGAGGCGCCGGTAACTGGGGCAGCATGCCAATGCCGCCGCAGTCGCAGGTTGCCGAGACCGACGTCCGTACGATGGTCGACTGGATTCTCCGTGGTGCACAGTGAGCGGGCAAGGTGTCCGACGGCAGCGCCATGTTCCGCATGCCGCCGCAGGACACCGTCCCCTACATAAATCGAAGGAGATACGATGAAAAAGCTGTTGATCGCCGCCGCGATGCTGGCCGGTACCTCGCTGGCACACGCCGGTGTCGACGTCGCCGCAGCGACCAAGCTCGCCGCCGCCAATGCCTGTATGGGTTGCCACGCCGTCGACAAGAAGCTCGTGGGCCCGTCCTATCAGGACGTCGCTGCCAAGTACAAGGGCGACAAGGATGCCGTGGCCAAGCTGGTGAAGAAGGTGAAGGGTGGCGGTGCAGGCGTCTGGGGTCCGATCCCGATGCCGGCGCACCCGAACATGTCGGATGCCGACGCCAAGATCCTGGTGGATTGGGTTCTGGCAGGCGCCCCGGCGAAGTAAGTCCGGGGCAGGGGGCTCAGGCGGCACGCCTCGTTCGCGAGGCGGCCGGATGAGCGAACGGCGGCCGGTGCGTTCAGGATGTTTCGCACCGGCGGCCTTCAGAGAAGGAAACACACGAAGATGAACCAACAGCGACGCGACATGCTGCGGTTTTCCGCGGTAATGGGACTGGCGGTGGCCGCCGGGCTGATCAAGCCCGAAGAGGCGCGCGCGGCAGAAGCGCAGTGGAACAAGGCGGCGTTTGCCACCAAGAGCGTGGCCGATACGGTCAAGGCACTGGGTGGCACGAGCGCCAGCCCGAGCGATCTGGTCGTGCTCACCGCACCCGACATTGCCGAGAACGGTGCAGTCGTGCCGGTGGCGGTCACGAGCAAGGCGCCGAACACGCAATCGATCGCGATTCTGATCGAGAAGAATCCGAACACCCTCGCGGCGTCGTTCGACATTCCCGATGGCACCGACCCGTCGGTGACCACGCGCGTCAAGATGGGCCAGACCTCGAAGGTCTACGCGCTCGTCAAGGCGGACAACAAGTACCTCGTGGCCGAGAAAGAAATCAAGGTCACGCTGGGCGGCTGCGGCGGTTAAGCGCGCGAAGAGAATAACGAGGAGCCACACATGGGTAATCCGATGCGCATTCGCGCAACCGAGGCCGGCGGAGTCGTCGAGGTCAAGGTGCTGATGAGCCACATCATGGAAACCGGTCAGCGCAAAGACGCTTCCGGTAATATCGTGCCCGCACACTTCATCCAGACGGTGACGGTGGCCTGCAACGGCAAGACCGTGCTGACGGCGGAATGGGGTCCGGCAGTGTCGAAGGATCCGTTCCTGTCGTTCAAGTTCAAGGGCGCCAAGAAGGGTGACAAGGTCACGGTCACGTGGGTCGACAACAAGGGCGACACACGTACCGACGAGACGGCAGTCGCCTGATACGCTTCAAACACGACTCAAGTACGATTCACGCACGGGTCGTGCAGGAATCAAGCGCCGGGAAGTGCGCGGTGGCGCTCGCGGGGAGTCTCCTCGCGATGCGCCGAACAACCCACACAGAGGAGAGTCAGATGCTTGATGCGCAAGATAGCGCACGGGTGAGCACCCCGCGACACAAAACATGGCTGCGTCGGACAGTGCTCGGCGGTATGTTCGCCATCGCCATCGCGGGCCTCAGCGCCCCCGCATTTGCCGCCGGTCAGTCGACCGCCGACGCGATCGCGCAATATCGCGAGATGCTTGCCGACGGTAATCCGGCCGAACTGATCGAGATGCGCGGCGAAGAGCTCTGGAAAACGCCGCGCGGCCCGAACAATGTCTCGCTCGCGCAATGCGATCTCGGCCTCGGCGCCGGTGTCGTGAAAGACGCCTACGCGCAATTGCCCCGCTATTTCCCCGATGCCAAACGTGTGCTCGACGCCGAGTCGCGCATCGTCGAGTGCATGGTGAATCTGCAAGGCTTCAAGCGGGCCGACGTCATCAAGCAGCCGTTCTCGAAGGAAGGGCAGGACCCGACCGATCTCGAATCGCTGACCGCCTATGTGGCGGGCCAGTCGCGCGGCGCCGTCATCCATGTGCCGCAGGCGCACAAGGAAGAGAAGGATGCCTACGCGCGCGGCCAGAAGATTTTCTATTACCGTGCCGGCCCGTACGATTTCTCGTGCGCGTCGTGCCACGGGTCGGACGATAAGCGCATCCGCTTGCAGGATCTGCCGAATCTGACCAAGCCCGCCGCCGCCCGTCAGGCGTTTGCGACGTGGCCGGGCTACCGTGTCTCGCAAGGCGCACTGCGCACGATTCAGTGGCGCATGTACGACTGCTTCCGTCAGCAGCGCATGCCGGAGCTGAACTACGGCTCGCAGGCGTCGATCGATCTGATTACTTTCCTCGGTGTGATGGCCAACGGCGGCAAGATGGACGCCCCCGGCCTGAAGCGCTGACCGATCACGAGGCACACCCATGAAATCATTCGCATTGCGCACGGCGACCGCCGTGCTGGGCGCGGCCGGGGCACTCGTCATCGGCGCGGCATTCGCCCAAGAGGGCGCGAAGCTCGTGACCGGCACGGCCGATGCCGCAGTCGTGCAGGAGCTGCGCGACTCGTTCCGTCCGTCGGGCATCGCACAACTCGACCGTATCGATCAGAGCGAATTGCAGAAGCTGTGCACGCAATACGCGACGAAGCCGATGCCGGCCAAGATTGCCGAGCGTTTGCAGAAGGCCGAGCTGGCCGCCGTCAAGGCACCGGCTGACGGCAAGTATCTGGGCGACTGGAAAGAGGGCGAGAAGGTGGCCCAGAACGGTCGCGGCATGCAGTTCACCGACAAGGCCGACACGGTCAACGGCGGCAACTGCTACGCCTGTCACCAGTTGACCAAGACCGAGATCTCGTTCGGCAACATCGGTCCGTCGTTGTACAACTACGGCAAGCTGCGCGGCGATTCGCCCGAAGTCGTGAAGTACACGTGGGCCAAGGTCTATGACTCGCACAGCTACATGGCGTGCTCGAACATGCCGCGTTTCGGCGCTGCGGGCATTCTGACCGAACAGCAGTTGAAAGACGTGATGGCGCTGTTGCTCGACCCGGCCTCGCCGGTCAATCAGTAAGTCGTCTGCCGTACCGGCCGGTTGCCTGCGTGAAGACGACAGGTGACCGGCGGGCTTCCGGAGTTCCTCATGACATCCCTGTTTCGTTCGATTCGTACCGCCAGCGATAACGCCGCGCGGCGGGCGGCGCTCGCCATGTTGGGTGCTGCGATCATGGCCTTCGGCATGCCCGCACACGCCGTCGATGTGGGCGACACGGTCACGCTGCCGTCGCTCGTGACGTTCGACGGCAAGACGCTGCCGGCCGAGTCGTTCAAGGGCCGCACGGTGATCGTCGAGTACTGGGCGTCGTGGTGCCCGTTCTGTGCGCAGCAGAATCCGCATCTTCAGAAGCTGTACGAGGCTACGCGCGGCAAGCCGATCCAGATCGTCACGCTGTCGATCGACAAGAAGCCGTCGGACGCGATCGACTATCTCAAGGCGCATCGCTACACGTTCCCGGCCGGCATGGATAACGAGACGTGGCAGGCGGCGCTCGGCAAGCGGCGCGGGCTGCCGGAGCTTTACGTGATCGGGCGCGACGGCAAAGTGCTGCGCAAGGAAGTCGGCGAGATGTTCGGCGAGGATGTGGCGGCGCTGGCGGATTACGCAGGCAAGTGAGGCCGGCGCGAGGCGCTGGCGGTTACCGACAAATGACATAACAAGCGTGCCATCAGAGGCGCGTGCCGGGAGACGAAATGGATCGACGCGAGTTCATGCAGGTATTGGCGGTGGCAGCGGCCGGCGGGATGGCACTGTCGCATCACGAGACGGCGGCGGCCAAGGCGGCAGCGACGTTTTACGACCTGCCGAAATTCGGCAACGTGCACTTTCTGCACTTCACCGACTGCCATGCGCAGTTGCTGCCGATCTACTTCCGTGAGCCGAGCGTCAATCTGGGCATCGGCGCGCAGGCCAACCGTCCGCCGCATCTGGTCGGTGACGCGTTCCTGAAAGCCTACGGGCTGCGTCCGGGCACCCCCGACGCTTACGCGTTCACCTATCTCGATTTCGCTGCGGCGTCGCGCACGTACGGCAAGGTCGGCGGTTTCGCGCATCTGGCCACGCTGGTCAAGCGCATGAAGGCGTCGCGCCCGGGCGCGTTGCTGCTCGACGGCGGCGACACGTGGCAAGGCTCCGGCACGGCCATGTGGACCAAGGGGCAGGACATGGTCGACGCCACGCTCGCGTTGGGCGTCGACGTGATGACGGCGCACTGGGAGTTCACTTACGGGGCCGAGCGGGTGAAGTCGGTGGTCGAGGAGCAGCTCAAGGGCAAGATCGATTTTGTCGCCCAGAACGTGCAGACCAACGACTTCGGCGATCCGGTCTTTGCGCCATATACGATGAAGTCGATGAACGGCGTGCCGGTGGCGATCATCGGGCAGGCGTTCCCGTACACCCCGATTGCCAACCCGCGCTATCTGGTGCCCGACTGGACCTTCGGCATTCAGGAAGAGCGTTTGCAGGCGATGGTCGACGAGGTGCGCGGCAAGGGGGCGCAGGTCGTGGTGGTGCTCTCGCACAACGGCATGGACGTCGACCTGAAGCTGGCGTCGCGTGTGCGCGGCATCGACGCGATTCTGGGCGGGCACACCCATGACGGCGTGCCCAAGCCGGTGGTCGTGGAGAATGCGGGCGGCAAAACGCTCGTGACCAACGCGGGCTCGAACGGCAAGTTCCTCGCGGTGCTCGACTTCGACGTCAAGGGTGGCAAGCCGGTCGACTTCCGCTACAAGCTGTTGCCGATCTTTGCGAACCTGTTGCCGGCCGACGCGCCGATGCAGGCGCTGATCGAGCGTGTGCGCGCGCCGTTCGCCGCGAAACTGACCGAACCGCTCGCCGTGACGGAAGGCGTGTTGTACCGGCGCGGCAATTTCAACGGCACCTTCGACCAGTTGCTGCTGGACGCCGTCATGGCGGAGAAGGATGCCGAAATCGGCTTCTCGCCGGGCTTCCGTTGGGGCACGTCGCTCTTGCCGGGGCAGGCGATCACGATGGAGCAGCTGCTCGATCAGACGGCCATTACCTATCCGTATACGACGCTCACGCCGATGACCGGCGAGACGATCAAGACGGTACTCGAAGACGTGGCCGATAACCTGTTCAACCCGGATCCGTACTACCAGCAGGGCGGCGACATGGTGCGGGTGGGCGGCATGGACTACACGATCGATCCGATGGCACCGATGGGCCAGCGCATCACGGACATGCGCCTGAACGGCAAGCCGATCGATGCGGGCAAGACGTACAAGGTGGCCGGCTGGGCGCCGGTGGCCGAAGGCGCTCAGGGCGAGCCGGTGTGGGACGTGGTGGCGCGCTACCTGCGGGCGCAGAAGACCATCGTGGCAAAAGCGCCGAAAGTGCCGGTGATCAAGGGCATGAAGGGGAATCAGGGCGCGGCCTGACGCCTTTTTGCTTTTTGCCACAAGGGTTTGCGGCTAATCCCGAGCAAATTTGTCGGGCGCTGGCCGGGCTGAAAAAAACCCGCTATGATCATTTCTTCACGTGGGGCGGTAGCTCAGCTGGGAGAGCGTCGCGTTCGCAATGCGAAGGTCGGGAGTTCGATCCTCCTCCGCTCCACCATCCGGTACGCATCGGCCTCGATGCGGCCAACTTCCTTCCGTTCGGGACAGCGCGGCAAACAGGCGGACCACCGGCCCATGGCGTTTGGCGGCCCCTGCTGAGTTCCAGTCGGCTATCATTCGACAGCGACTTCCCCGCGATCTCTCCCCGATACCTAGTGCAGAAGTACGCACTCAAGATCTTCAGCGCATGACATATACGATCGCCTTTATCTATTTGGCATTTATCTCTGCATTTGATCAGGATGTCAAAAAATCGTCCTTCAAATACAAATTAAATATCGTATTGCTATTCCTGTTGATGGCACTCGTTGCAGGATTGCGCTTCAGAATGGCCCCCGATACGGTCTGGTATATGACTTGGTTCGAGAATGAGGTGCCACCTCTCGAATCGATGGGGCTTGATAACATTTTTCACGCCAGATACGAACCGCTCTGGAATATTCTCGCTTCGACGTGTAAGAGCATCGGCGGGTATTTCTTCTTCCAGTTCACGGTATCCAGTCTGCTGGCCTACGTCATTATCTATTTCTTCAAAAATGCGACGAAGATGGTGTTTCTCGGCGTCGCATTTTATATTGCGGCCTGCTACCTGTACTTCAGTATGGAGATTCTGAGAGAGTCTCTGGCGATTTCGCTGTTTCTGATTTCCGTCATATTCCTGTCGCGGGAAAAATACTTCAAGATGACGGTGTCGATGCTGTGTGCAATCGGGTTTCACAAGTTTGCCATTTTCGCGATCCTGCTTTTGCTGTTGTCCACGCGCAGAATCGCTTTCAAGATGAAGCTGCTGATCGCCCTGATGATCGCTGTTCTGCTGACGCTGACCGGGGATCCGATCAATTATGCAGAACCGATCATTTCGACGTTCTCCACGGCCGATCTCTCTTTCTACAAGCTGGATGTCAATCTGACGCTGGCCGGATATGCCTACAATATTCTGAGATTTCTGCCGGTACTGTTCATTCTTTACGTTTACCGGAACAGAGAAATTCCGAATCTGTTGATTTCGCGCCGCATTCTTTATAGTGGCTGTCTGGTGTATGCGTTGTTGATTTTCATTCGGATTACGGCAACGCCCTATGTCGACCGTATCGCGAATTACTTCGTGTTCTTTCCGCTCGTGCTTTTCGCATGCACGGTGCCGGACTACATCGGAAGGTTTCTGGGCTTGAGGAAGGCTGCGATCCTCAGTCCGCTGGTGCTGGTGGTCGTGGTGCTGTTCAACACGCTCCCCTTGCTCAGCCCCAACCCGACAAACGATATCCCCACGTACAAGCGCTACTTCCCGTACTACACCTTCATCTCGGGCGCGGTCGATCCGGACCGGGAGGAAATTTCGAGACTGGAAGCGAAGGAATGACGCAGGTGCCGCCGAGGTACCCGGGGCGCCGGCCGAGCGGAAAGTGAGCAGGGCTCAGCACGGACGTTATCGAGTTAGGTAGAATGCAAGATTCGAATGATCGCGGGTGCATGCACAGGCGACACCGGCGTTCCAGCACGGTGGGTCATGGCGAAGAGCGCTTTCCGACGCGCGCCTGAGGCCTGGTTCAGACTCATGGATACTTTTATGTTCAACAAGAAGACTCTTCTCATCAGCGGTGGTACCGGATCATTCGGGAATGCCGTATTGCGTCGCTTTATCGATTCGGACATCGGGGAAATCAGAATCCTGAGCCGGGACGAAAAGAAGCAAGACGACATGAGAAAGAAATACAACAATCCCAAGCTGAAGTTCTACATCGGCGACGTTCGGGATTATCAGTCCGTCATGAGTGCGGTCCGAGGCGTTGATTTCATCTTCCATGCAGCCGCACTGAAGCAAGTGCCGTCGTGCGAATTTCACCCGCTCGAGGCCGTCAAGACCAATGTGCTGGGGACCGAGAACGTGCTTGAGGCAGCCGTTTCGTGCGGCGTCAAACGTGTGGTTTGCCTGAGCACGGATAAGGCCGTCTACCCGATCAATGCGATGGGTATCTCCAAAGCCATGATGGAAAAGGTCATGGTGGCCAAGTCGCGCAACAGCAATTCGACGGTCATTTGCGCCACCCGCTATGGCAACGTCATGGCGTCGCGCGGGTCGGTGATCCCGCTGTTCATCGATCAGATGCAGGCCGGCAAGCCGATTACCGCGACCGATCTGAACATGACCCGATTCATGATGACGTTGGATGACGCCGTGGATCTGGTGCTGTACGCGTTCGAGAATGGCAACCCGGGCGAGATCTTCGTGCAGAAGTCGCCGGCGGCAACCATCGATACGCTGGCGAAGGCGCTGAGCTCGTTGATGAAGTTGCCGGACTATCCGATCAACGTCATCGGTACGCGTCACGGCGAGAAGCTCTACGAAGTGCTGTTGAGCCGTGAAGAGATGGTGATGGCTCAGGATTCCGGCGATTACTATCGTGTGCCGCCCGATCTTCGCGACCTGAACTACGGCAAGTTCATCGACCAAGGGGAAACGAAGATCTCCGAGGCGACGGACTACAACTCGCACAACACGACGCGGCTCGATGTGGAAGGGATGAAGCAACTGCTGCTGAAGTTGCCGCTGATTCAGTCGATCATTCCGCGATAACGCTCGTCGCCATGCGACGTGCGGGCGGCTCGCATCACCAACGAACAGTACCCGAGCACCCGCCGGCAATGACGGCAGGTGCTCCAACGAACGGATTATGAAAGTACTTGTCACCGGGTCAAATGGATTCATCGGGCGCAACCTGCTCCTGAAGCTGTCCGAGTTCAAGGATGTGGAGGTTGTGAGCTTCGACACCCGGCGTGGGGTCGATGAACTCCCCGGCATGCTCGATGGCGTCGAATTCGTCTTCCATCTGGCCGGCATCAATCGATCGCAGGCACCGGAAGACTTCGAGCGGGGCAATCGCGATCTGACACAAACGCTGTGCGATGCCGTCGGTGCCATCGCCGCGTCGACCGGCCGGAAAATCCCCGTTGTTTTCACTTCGTCGACACAAGCGGGTCGAGACACCCCCTACGGTCGCACCAAGCTTGACGCGGAGCAGGCCGTGCAAGCGGTCTCGCAACGTCACGGGATTCCCACCTTCGTATTCCGTTTGCCGAACGTGTTCGGCAAGTGGTGCCGCCCGAACTACAACTCGGCGGTGGCCACGTTCTGCCACAACATCGCCCGAGATCTGCCGATCGAAATCCACGACCCGGCGGCGAAGTTGACGCTGGTCTACGTGGACGATGTCCTTCAGCGCTTCACGGACATCTTGTTCGGTGCCGACGCGGCGCCTGACGCGTCGGGCTTCGAAGCGGTGATGCCGACCTACACGACGACGGTCGGCGACGTGGCACGATCGATTCAGGCGTTCCGTGACGGCCGCAACACCTTGATGACGGAACGTGTCGGCACCGGTCTGGAGCGGGCGCTTTATGCGACGTTCGTCAGCTATTTGCCGGCGAGCGGCTTCGTGTACAGCGTGCCGCGTCACGAAGATCCCCGCGGCGTGTTTGTCGAGATGCTCAAGACGCCGGACTGCGGCCAGTTTTCGTATTTCACGGCGCACCCGGGCGTGACGCGCGGCGGGCACTACCACCACACGAAGACCGAGAAGTTTCTCGTCATGAAAGGGCAGGCCAGCTTCCGGTTCCGCCACATGCACACGGGAGAAACGCTGGAATTCGTCACGAATGGCGAGAAGGCGGAGATCGTCGAGACGGTTCCCGGCTGGACGCATGACGTTACGAACATCGGTGACGGCGAATTGATCGTCATGCTTTGGGCAAACGAAGTATTCGATCGCGCTAAGCCCGATACTTATTCGAGCATTCTGTAAGGCAATGATGAAGAAGCTAAAGATCATGACGGTGGTCGGCACCCGGCCGGAGATCATCCGTCTGTCGCGCGTGCTGGCAGCACTCGACGCCCACTGCGACCACGTATTGGTCCATACGGGGCAGAACTACGATTACGAACTGAATCAGGTCTTCTTCGAAGATCTCGATGTCCGCCGGCCCGATCACTTTTTGAATAGTGCCGCCGGCAGCCGTAGTGCTGCGCAAACGATCGGCAACTTGATCATTGAAGTGGATCGCGTGTTGGCAGAGGTCATGCCGGACGCCATTCTCGTGTTGGGCGATACCAATAGCTGCCTGTCGGTGATTCCGGCGAAGCGCCGTCAGATCCCCATTTTCCACATGGAAGCCGGCAACCGCTGCTTCGACCTGCGCGTGCCGGAAGAGACCAATCGCCGCATCGTCGACCATACGTCCGACATCAATCTGACGTACAGCGATATCGCGCGCGAATACCTTCTCAGGGAAGGACTGCCGCCGGATCAGGTGATCAAGACCGGCAGCCCGATGTACGAGGTTCTGCATCACTATCTGCCGGCCATCGAGTCGTCGGACGTTTTGCAGCGACTGGCGCTCACGCCCGAGCGTTACTTCGTCGTCAGCGCGCACCGTGAAGAGAACATCGAGCCGGAGAGCGGATACCGCAAGCTGGTCGACGTGCTGAACGGCATTGCCGAAGATCACGATATTCCGGTGATCGTGTCGACGCATCCGCGCACGCGCAAGCGTATCGATGCGGCCGGCTCCACGTTCCACCCGCAGATTCGTTTTCTCAAGCCGCTGGGTTTTCACGACTACGTGAATCTGCAAATGTCGGCGAAAGCGGTGCTGTCGGACAGCGGCACGATCAGCGAAGAATCCTCCATCCTCAACTTCCCCGCGCTGAACCTGCGCGAGGCGCATGAGCGCCCGGAAGCGATGGAAGAAGGCACCGTGATGATGGTGGGGCTTGAGCTCGATCGCGTCCGTCAGGGTCTGGCGATTCTCGAGTCGCAACCGCGCGGTGCCGTTCGCGGTCTTCGCCTTGTCGCCGACTACAGCATGCCCAACGTTTCGGACAAGGTCGTTCGCATCATTCACAGCTACACGGACTATGTGAACCGTGTGGTCTGGAAGAAATATTGACGCTCGGACAGTCGATGCGAATTGCTTTAGTTACGGAAAACTTTCCGCCACAACGGACATCAGGCGCGGTGCAGTTGCGCGATCTTGCGCGCGAGTTCGCGCGCCAGGGCCATGCCCTGACCGTTGTGCTTCCGTCGGCCGACATTCAGGAAAGCTGGCGGCTCGAGCAGATGGACGGGTTTCAGGTGCTGCGATTGCGCGCGCCCGAGACCAAGGGGATCGGCTACGTTCGCCGGACCCTCAGTGAGTTCGTCATGCCGTTTGCGATGCGGAGAAATCTGCGTCGCAGCGCGCTCGCCGGCGAAAAGTGGGAAGGCATCGTGTGGTATTCGCCTTCTATTTTTCACGGACCGCTCGTCCGGTACCTGCAAAAGAAGAGCGGCTGCAAAACGTACCTCATCATTCGCGACATCTTCCCTCAATGGGCAGCCGACCTTGGCCTGATGGGCCGAGGACTGGCGTATCGCTTTTTCGATGCGATTGCGCGTTACCAGTATTCGGTCGCCGACACGATCGGGGTTCAGACGCAGGGCAACGTCAGCTATTTCGACGAATGGGCGCGCAAGCCTGCCCGCAAAGTGGAAGTGCTGCCGAACTGGCTCTACGAGGCGCCGGTTGCAGGGTGCCCCATCTCGATTCAGGCGTCACCGTTGGACGGACGAAAGGTGTTCGTCTACGCGGGCAATATGGGCGTGGCGCAAGGGATGGACATCCTGCTCGATCTGGCTGAGCGCTTGCGTGCTCGCACCGACGTCGGTTTTCTGTTTGTCGGTCGAGGCAGCGATGCGGCCAGACTCGCTGCCAGTGCCGCGAGCCGAGGGCTGGATAACGTGATTTTCCGCGACGAGATCGACCCGGACGAGATTCCGGGGCTGTATGCGCAGTGTCATGTCGGGTTGGTCGCGTTGGACCCGCGCCACAAATCGCACAACATCCCGGGGAAATTCCTTTCCTACATGGCCAGCGGGTTGCCCGTATTGGCAAACATCAATCCGGGCAATGATCTGGCCGACATGATTCGGGCGGAAGGCGTCGGCAGGGTCAGCGAAGACAATACGGTGGAAACGCTGGAACGTCTGGCCTTGGAGCTGATCGACGATCTCGACGCCGGTGGGGATGTCCCGGCGCGCTGCAAATCGCTTTATGCGAAGCTGTTCTCACCCGAAACGAAGGTCCGCCAGATCGTGGCCGCGCTCAGCGAGCCACTTCGGCGCTCTATGCCCCGGCAATAACCTTTTCGTAGAGGCGCCGGACGTCAGTGTCGAACGACAGGTTGTACTGCGCCAGCGCCTCGGGAGACGGTCGATAACGATCGACCGGTGCGGACAGTGCTTCCGCGATTTTCCCCGCCAATGCTTCGGGCGTTTCGCTGGCAAAGAACGACGACTCCGGAATCAGGGCATTCGATTTGAACATCGCGATGTCCGAGCAAATCAGCCCCGTCCGCAGCGAGAACACCGTCCCGGGTATGCCGCTATTCGTTCCCCGTTTGTAGGGAAGAATGACGTAGTCTGCCTGCGCGATCAAATCGAAATATCGTGCGTCCGAAATGAATTCGGCGATGATGCTGACCCCTGGCGTGCCGGCAAATAATGCCATCGCAGGGTGGTGCTTCGTCAGATTGGACGCGATCACGAGATTTGCCGTCGATGCGTCGAAGTCTTTCGCGCCGGCGAAAATCGACCAAGCCTTGGCAAGGACGTCGAGCCCCTTCTCCGAGCGCGGGTGTCCCACGAACAGAAACGTCTTGCCATTGCCCCGATCGTTGTCTGCTGCGGCGTGCGTGGACGTCCCGCGCATGGGCGCGGGGTCCATGATCGGGAAGTCATGCAAGCGGATGGTGCCGGCAAACTTGAAACTTGCCTTGAAATCGTCGACGGAATTCTTGTTGTGAAGCAAGATCGTATCGGCCAGATCGATAATGAGCTGCTTGATACGATGTCTCGGCGTCACGTTCACGTGCTGCGACTCGAATGGAATCACATCGTGCAGCGTCAGCATGATCTTCCGGCGCAAAACCTTCTTCACGGTGAGTAAGAAAAGATACTCCACGAGGTGTTCGCTGATCAGGTTGTAATTCAAGACCTTGGTCTTGTTTTTCCCGATGATGACGAGCGAGCGCAGCAGGCCGAAAATCAATTCAAGATATCTCACGAAGAATCGAAGATATTTGTGATTCTTGAATTGATTGGGGCCGGTCAACTCCGTGTACTTGAAGAAAATCTTTCTTCCGTACGGGAACGGAAAGTAGTAATTCACAATGGCTTCCTGAGAGAATTCTCCCTCCAGCGCCTTGTAAATGCGGTGTGTGTAGAGTCCGGCCGATCCTGCGGTTCCGAAGTACAGATGAGTGATGTCTGTCATGTAGAAGCGTTCATTGTTTGGCGTCAGAGGACTTCGCGTGCTCGCCGCCGCGCGCCGTTACGGACAATTCGCGACGCAAATACAGCAAGATCAACAGATCGAAGAGCGCGCGGCCCGACCATGCGATCGCCGCACCGACAATGCCAACGGTGTGGAGCACCAGAAGCAGCGCCGGAATATAGACGATCGTTTCGAAGATGTGAATGAACGCGGTCGTTCTCGATTTCCCTGCGGCCTGAATGTACGTGAAGGGAACGCTCGCCAGCGAGTTGAAGAAAATCCCCATGAACAGGATCGATGCGGCCATCCACGACTGTTCAGCAAATTTTGCACCGAGCCAAATCGTCAGCAAGACCTTGGACAGTGCTGCGGCCGCAAGGCAAATCGGCAGCATGATGTACAGAATCAACTTCCAGCTGTTCTTGTACGTCGTTTCGGCTTCGTGATGCTGGGAGCCGATGGCGTTCGATAGCCGGGGGAACAGCGCACCGGTCAACGCGACCGGAATGATCAGCATTCGGTTGGCGATCTCGTACGGCACGGTGTAATACGCCACCGCGGTGGCGCCGAGCACGGAGGAGATGAAAAATCGGTCGGCAGAGACCAGCAGCGGGCCGATGACATTCGATGCCGTCGTCCATCCGCCGAAGGCGATCAATTCCTTGACGTACGCCCAGCTGACGCCGCTTCGTGCAAATTTGATGTCGTAGACGCGACTCACATATCGCCAGTGAATGGCTGCCACGAGAAGCCGGGTGACAATCAGGCTCAGCGATATCCACACGAGAGAATTCCCGACGCAGGCAACGACGACTGCCGGCGCGGCAAAATTCAGAATCCCCAAGATGATGCGGAACGTGCTCGAGATCTTGAAGTTCTCGAAGGCCTCCAGAACACCACGGAATCCAATCGTCAGCGTGGTGATGGGAATGCCAATCGCAGAAATGATGAGCGACCAGAACGTCTCGTCGATCAGGGTGCCGCTCACGTTCAACCACTTATGCGCGAGAACGTGCGCCAGTGCGGCGAGCACGAGCATGCCGAACAACCCGGCGGCGGCCGTGACGACCAGTCCGCTCTGAATCATCGGATTGACTTCGTTCTTCCGATTCGAATTCAGGATTGAACTGACCTTCTGCGTGATAGCACGCCCCAGGCCGAGATCGAACAGGCTGAAATAGCCGATCAAGGTCCAGATCAGCGTCAAGATCCCGAAGGACTCCACGCCCAGATGGCGAAGGAGATAGGGAACGGTAACGGCTGCGACCAGTAACGGTCCCCCTAAACCCGCCAAATTCCAAAGGGAGTTTCTTTTTATCGACATAGTGCAAGATTCCTAATATCCATTACAGTCGTTCATGCATTGGAATATTGTGTTATCCGCACATGAATCAAATCTGCCGTGACAGTCTGCTGACTCTTGATTTATGAGCCGTGGAGCTTCTTCTTTGCTCGATGTTGATAATTTCGATGAATTGCCCGGTCCAGCATGTAATAGACGTTCGCGGCAATTCTGTAACGCAAACTGTTGAAGTGCGTTTTCTTTACTGTCGACTCGACCCACAAGAGCGGTGATGTCTTGGTGCGAAGCTTGTTTTTCTTGATGTAGATTTCAAGCAACAGTTCGTGCATGTACCCAAACACGCGAATCTGGTGGATTGGGTAATTCGTGGGATCGATTCGTCTTTCCACTTCCAGCAAGATGTCGAAGACCCACTCGCAATAACGGGTGAAATTCTCCCAGCTCATGATGAACATGTTGTGCCCGATCATCTTGTTGTTTTCGTACATGTGATCCCGGTACGAATCCATGTAATCGGGGTACTTCTCGCCGACAACGCTCTCCAGAATTTCAAAATCGGCGTCGTTATAGTTCATGCTGCAAACGCGCGCGATGCTGTAGGCGTACGTGTATGGCACCGGCGTGATGATGTCCGCATCCTTGAAAAGCTCATGTGCGGACGGGAGTGTGTAGTTATCGATGAACTTCTGACCCTCGGGGAGACTGATAATCTCAATGGGTTTTGAAGATCCGAAATCGAAATTGAAGAATCTTCGATAGCTACAGACGCCGATATACGGGACCTTGGGAAGATGCTTCCAGGCCCAGTAAATGCCGGTAATTTCCGACCAGAATTGATTGCGACTGCTGATGTTATCTCCGACGTCATCGCCTGACATCGGAAGATGAGAATCCATGGCACTTCTGCCGCATTGAATATTGAACAGGAAATCCCGTTCAGTATTTATCAATGCCTTGTTGTGATATAAACAAAGCAGCTTTATTTCTTCTTCTTTGTTCATTATCTTTCAGGAATGGAAGTGAGGTGAAGAAGCATGATTCTTTGGCAAAAAATATCGGCGACGGTATTCAGGATTTCGCGGCGTGAAAAATGATTCGCCGCAATGCATTCGCCCTGGGCTGGCGTTGTGAAAACGCTTCGCCTGCCATCGGCTTCGTGCCTTTGATTATTTCGACATACCGGGAAAAATTCTCGGTGACGGAATAATTAGTTTTGGCATATTCGTAGCATTTGTCCGCTACCGTCTGATAGTCGTTCTCGATGTGCCGAAATACCTCGGACAGGTCCGCGATGTCCGGGCCCGAACTGTTCATCAATTCAGAGCCATCGCATCCCAGCGGCTTGTCGTAAAAGAGGCCGCCGCAGATCGGGCGGTCGAACAATGCGTGGTCGTAGCTCGCGAGGGCAATCACCACCGGAATTCGGTATCTGGCCAGCTCGACCAGCGACGTGCCCATGGCATACCCGACAGAGTGCTTGACGATCTCATCCCGAATCTTGTCGTAGGGCAGTTCGCCGATGAAACGGATGCGCGTGGCATCGACACCGAATTTCCGAAGGGCGGCATCGATTTGTGCCGTCGCACCGCTACCGACAATCGTCAATGTATAGGCCGGATGCTTCGAGAGAAACTCGATCATCGCGCAGACAGCCGGAATCTTGAAGTCGACAATTCGCCCGATCCAGATGATCGATTTGGCGTTCGGATCGGCTTCTTCGTCTCGCTGGGCCTCGGAGAAGGAGGGCAGCGGAACGATGCGATTTCTTGGGACGTGCAGTTGAAAAGTACGTTCCCAGTGATCTGCAATGACCTGGGCCATGCAAATCAATCCGTCGTTGTTATTGATTTGCTTCAACAAGGCTCTGTTGAACCCGATCAGTGCCTTGTTGCGGAATACCCGCTTTTTCGTGACGGCGTAGACCGCCTTATCGAACAACGTCTGGCCGAGATAGAGATCGTCCTGCACATGAAGAATCAGGTGGGACAGCGCAATGTTGCTGACCTTGCGGCTCAATGCTCTGGCGAGATGCAGATCCCGCATGCAAAAAGTCACGAAATTGATCTTGTCATGCTCGCCGATGCCGTCGGCGATTCGCCGGAGCAGGTTTTCCTGCTCATTCGGTTGCAGGTAAAAATAATCAAGATTGCCGTCAAGCGCGATGACGGTGCCGCATCTTTTCGGCGACACGGACAACTTCTTCTGGATAAAGCTGCCCTCGGCACAGATGGCGATGTACGGTTCGTTGATCGAGTCGAGGTAATCGCAGAAGCGAACAAACAGCGTTTCACCGCCGCCGAGATAAGAATTTGCGTTATACAGAACGATCATGCGCGCTTGGCTGATGGGATGATTAAGGCTGAAATTATCTCGGAGACGGTGCCCCGTCCGTTGCGAAGACTAGCCGCAGATTTCGAGGATCGATTCGGCCACGTACTTGGCTTCGGCATCGGTGAGCACCGGGCTCATGGGGATGCTGAGGATCGTGTCGTGAATCTTCTCGGAAATGGGCAGGCGGCCTTTGCCGATATTCAGGTCCTTGTAGGCTTCCTGCAAATGCGGCGGGATCGGGTAGTGAATGATGGTCCCGATCGTCTTCTCAGTCAGCTTGGCTTGCAGCTGGTCGCGTTCGTCGAAACGAATGGCGAAAATGTGGAAAACGGATTCGCAATCTGCCAGAACCTTCGGAAGGATCAGATGCTTTGATTTCGAGAGCGTATCCAGATAGATGGTCGCAACGTCTCGCCGCTTCTGATTTTCGTCGTCCAGATACTTCAGCTTTTTCCGCAGAATCGCCGCTTGAAGCTCATCGAGCCGGCAGTTGAAGCCTTTGACTTCGTTGTGATACTTCTTGCTCGACCCGTAGTTCAACAGCAGTCTGACTTTCTCGGCCAGCACCGGGTCGTTGGTCGTGACGCCACCGGCGTCGCCCAGCGCGCCAAGATTCTTGCCGGGATAGAAGCTGAACCCCGCCGCATCCCCGAGCGCACCGGCCTTACGGCCTTTGTACGTCGCACCGTGGGACTGCGCGGCGTCTTCGACGACCTTGATCCCGTGACGGCGGGCGATCGCGTTGATGGGGTCCATATCGGCGCACTGCCCGTACAGATGGACCGCGATGATCGCTTTCGTTCGCGGCGTAATCGCAGCTTCGAGCTTCGCCGGGTCGATGTTGTACGTCGCCTCGTCCGGCTCCACGGGCACCGGCGTCGCGCCGGCGTAGGTCACGGCAAGCCACGTGGCGACGTAGGTGTTGGACGGCACAATCACTTCGTCGCCCGGGCCGATGTCGTACGCACGGAGGATCAGGTGAAGGGCGTCGAGTCCGTTGCTCACGCCGATCGCGTGTTCAACGCCGCAATAGCTCGCGAATTCGCTCTCGAACGCACGCACTTCCTGGCCGAGGATGTACCAGCCGGAATTCAGGACGCCGACCATCGTTTGCGTCAGCTCTTCCTCATGGGCGAGGTTGATTTTCTTGAGATCGAGAAATGGAATATTCATTTGAGGATTCGAAGTATGCGGGCAGGGTTTCCTGCGACGACCGCGTTTTCCGGAACATCTTTCGTAACGACGCTACCCGCACCGATCATCGCGTGCCTGCCGATCTCGATGCCGGGAAGAATGGTGGCGTTGGCGCCAATGGAGGCGCCTTCCCGCACGATCGTCTTTGAGAACTTCTCGGGATAGACTTTCGATCGCGGGAAATTGTCATTCGAGAACGTCACGTTCGGGCCGATGAACACGTCATTTTCAATGAGCGTGCCGTCCCATAGTTGAACGCCACATTTGACGGTGACCCGGTCACCGATCTTGACGTCGTTTTCGATGAAGCAATGCGAGCAGATGTTGCAGTCGGCACCGATCTCGGCGTTGGGCAGCACCACCACGAATTGCCAGATCTTCGTGCCTTCGCCGATCGATTGGCTTTGCACATCACTGAAAGCGCTATACATCTCAGGTCCCTTGGGCAACGTGTTTCAGGAACGCCCCGTAATCGCGAATATAGTCGTTCGAGTCGTAATGATGCGACGCGAACACCAGCAGCAGCGCGTCCGACGAGTACTTGTACTGGATGCCCCAGACCATCGGCGGAATATAGAGTCCGGTGCTGGGGTCCTCGAGCTCGACTTCCGCGCGCTTGTGACCGTCATCGACCACGACCGAGCAACTGCCGCGCACGCAAATCAGAAACTGATGGCATTCGTGATGCGCGTGCTCGCCGCGAATTTCGCTGCTCGGCACGTCGTAAACCATGAAGTAACGCAGCGGCGCGAAGGGAATTTGCTTCTCGAATTCCCCGACCGTGAGATTGCCGCGCAAATCGGGAATGACGGGGAACCGGAAAATTTCCACGCCGCCGACATCGAGTGCGGTGCGAGGCGCGCGGCGCTCGGCAACGGCGACGGGTTGTACCTCGGGACGGTTCGTATTCACGTAGCCGACGATGGTCGCGGGATTGCCTTCGACAATGGCACTCGGCGGAATCGAACGCGTGACCACCGTACCCGGGCGCACATAGGCCCCGGCGGCCATCCGCACGCCCGGATAAATCACCGAGCCCTCGCCGATGGTGACGTTGTCCTCGATGACGACGTTCGCATCGGCCGCCGGGTCTTCCGGCGTCGCGAATACGACATGACTACGGATGCTGACGCCATTGCCCAGCGTCACGCCCTTGGGAATACAAACACCGACGCCGATCGTGGCGTTCTGCCCGATCACCGCGTCGGGAGAGACGAACGAAAGGGCGTCGCCCTCCGGGGTTGCTGGTTGACTGGTTTTCACTTCCATTGCTTCGGTTCGTCTCGTGATGTAGTGGGAATGGCGCGGACGCGATCAACCATTCTGCTTAGGGGTGCGGCCATAGGTGTCTTCAAAGCGCACGATGTCATCCTCGCCGAGATATCCGCCGGATTGCACTTCGATGATTTCCAGTGGGATCTTCCCCGGGTTGGTCAGTCGATGGACCTGACCCAACGGAATGTGCACACCCTGATTCTCGGTCAGGATCTTCGTCTCATCGCCGTTGACGACTTCGGCCGTCCCCTTGACGACGATCCAGTGCTCCGCGCGATGGTGGTGCTTTTGCAAGCTCAGGCTGGCGCCGGGTCTCACCTGAATACGTTTGACCTTAAAGCGGCGGCCCGTATCGACCGTGTCGTACCAGCCCCACGGACGGTGCACCTTGCGGTGCAGCACATGCTCTTCGCGGTCTTCCCGCGTGAGGGCCGACACGATATGTTTGACGTCCTGGCTGCGTGTCCGGTCAGCGACCAGAACCGCATCGGCCGTTTCGATGACGATCAGGTTTTCGACGCCGACCAGTGCCACCAACCGGCTTGACGCGTGGGCGAGCGAGTTCTTGGTATCGGTCGTCAGCACGTCGCCAAAGCAGGCATTGCCGGCTTCATCTCTGGGCGATGCCTGAAGCACGGCGTCCCACGACCCAAGGTCGCTCCAGCCGGCATCCAGCGGAACCATCTTGATGTCGAAAGTGCTCCCCGGGCAGTGTTCGATAACGGCGTAGTCGATGGATTCCGCGGGGATGTCGCGGAATTCCTCCTTAGCGGGCCGGACAAAGCGGGTGTCGAGCGAGACTTCTCTGCTGCACTTCGTCCAGGCGGCCTTCGTGGCGAGCGCGATGTCCTGACGGAAATGCTCGATGGCGCGCAGCCACGTGGATGCTTTCACGATGAAGATGCCGGCATTCCAGAAATAGCCGCCATCCTGCAAGTATTGCTGCGCCGTCGCCAAGTCGGGCTTTTCGACAAAACTACGCACGTCCATCGGGGCGCCGTCTTGGCCAGGCTCCGCGCGAATGTAACCGTACCCCGTCGCCGGCTGGTCGGGCTTGATGCCGAGAATGACGACCCCGCCGTTGTCGGCTTGCCGGATCGCCGCGCGCATGGCGGCGGCAAAGGCGTCCGTGTTCTCGATCACCTGATCCGAAGGTGTCACCACCAGAACGGGGTCGTGGCCGTCGACGCATCCTTCGAGGGCCGCGAGGGTCAGGGCAGGGGCCGTATTCTTGCTTTGCGGCTCCAGCAATGCCGCGCCGGGAACGACGCCGATTTCACGCAGTTGTTCTGCCAGCAGGAAGCGGTGTTCCTCGTTGCTGACGATAAGGGGATTCGCAATCTCGATATCGCTGTCGCCGAGAATCATCGAGCGCTTGACGGAGAGTTGGAAAAGACTCTCGTTGCCCGTCAAACAAAGAAACTGCTTCGGAAAGCCGGCCCGCGACAAGGGCCATAGCCGCGTACCCGAGCCGCCGCACAGAATTACTGGAGTGACGTGAATCATGCTTCCTGCTCCCCTTCTTTTTCAGAGAATGCGATTTCAGATTTCAAGGCGTCGATCTCCATTTTCAAAGCGTCATATTCTTCCATCTTCCGTTTCAGGAATCGGCTCGTTAGATTCGCTTTTTCGACGATCCCTCTTGGCGTCAGGATATACATGTAGCCAAACTTGTTTTTTGAATGGGCAAAGTTCAGCATTTTGACCCATCCTTTTTCCATCAGCGATTTCAGACAGTAATTCAGTCCGCCCACGCTGACGCCAAGCTTCTCGGCCAGCTCCCGCTGTGTGAGGTCGGGATTCTCAGACAAAATACGCATCACTCGGAAATACGTATCTTCTTGTATTTTCGCTTGTCTACTGGTCATGGGCTTGACGGCTTTTTCGACGAACGCGGGGCATAGCGCCCCCGGGCCATCCCGATCTAACGCGATTGAGATGCGCGATTGATATGGCGGTAGCGATAGCTGCGACCGATGTCTGTAAGAGTTCGAACAATTCTACTTGAGTGTAGGTTGGCCGGTCCACGCCAGTTTTCAGGGGGTGCGCGCGGGAGCGTCACCGGCAGGCTGCTAAAATCCACAAATATTCGGACGAATGGGCTCGCCGCTGCGCCGGCCTAAACATCGTCTGCTAGTGAGTGTCCGTTTGTGGTGAATCAATGACTGTGTCCCGCGTACCGGTTATTGTGCGGCGAGGTGCCCGCCACCCGAGTGTTCCGCAGTCATGCGGCCGCTAATACAATGCTGAAAAATTTCTTAAGGTCGAAACATGCGTAGTGGTGATACGTCGGTGAACAAAAGACTCGTTCTGGTCGAACTCAATGAAATCAATTTCGACATTGTGTCGAACTACATCGAGGCGTTCCCAGGCCGTTTTCCGGCGCTCGCCAAGTTGACGTCGGGCGCGGGCATCAGCACCACCTGCGAACGCAACTACGAGGAGCTCGAGCCTTGGATTCAATGGGCGTCGGTCCATAGCGGGAAAACGTATACCGAGCACGGGATTTTCCGGCTCGGCGACATCGTCGGCTCGGACGTGCCTCAGGTGTTCGAGCAGCTGGAGCGCAGTGGGCTGAGCGTCGGCTGTGTGTCGGCGATGAACGCCGAGAATCGTCTGAAGGCGCCGGCGTACTTTATCCCCGACCCGTGGACGGCCACGCCGAGCGACGATTCGTGGTGGAGCCGGGTCCTGACGTCCGCCGTGTCCCAGACGGTCAACGACAATGCGCAGGCCCGCATCACGTGGCGCAGCGCGCTGCACCTCGGGCTGGGATTGCTGCGCTTTGCGCAACCCAAACACTACGGCTTGTATGCCAAGCTGATCGCCGGCAGCCGCGGCGCATCGTGGCGCAAGGCGCTGGTGCTCGATCTGTTGCTGCACGACATTCACGCCAAGCTCTTCCGGGCCCACCGGCCGAATTTTTCCACCGTGTTCCTGAATGCGGGGGCACACATCCAGCACCACTATTTTTTCAATTCGCACGTTGTTAAAGCGAAGGCAAAGATGGCGAATCCGGCGTGGTATGTCGCCGGGGACGTGGACCCGGTCGCCGAGATGCTGGATGTTTATGACCGGCTGGTGGCCGATTGCGTGAGTTTCGATCGCACCGAAGTCATCGTCGCGACGGGCTTGTCGCAACTGCCCTATGACCGTGTGAAGTACTACTACCGGCTCAAGGACCACGCCGATTTCATGCGCTTGATCGGTGTCGAGGTCAAGTCGATTCAGCCGCGCATGACCCGCGACTTTCTTCTCGAGTTCGATTCGGCCGAAGACGCTCTGGCCGCACAGTCGCGCCTGTCGGCACTGCGCGTGGTAAAGGACGGCTTGCCGGTGTTTGGCGAAATCGACAATCGTGGCGACAGTCTCTTCGTGACCCTGACGTACCCGCACGAAATCTCTGCCGATCTGCGCGTGACGTTCGGTGACGAAGCATGGCCGCTTCAGCCCTACGTCGCCTTCGTCGCCATCAAGAACGGCATGCATCAGGAAAAGGGTTTTTCGTACTTCACCGGTGGCGTGGCTCCCTACGCACCGGGCGATCGCAGCCATGTCGCGGCGTTGCATTCGACCATCCTGCAATTCTTCGGGAAGGCGCCGAATCAGCGTCCCGCGTAAGCGCGACCTCCCATAGTGACGCTGGGACGCCGGGGCGGCGGCATATGCCCCCCCGGCGTTTCGTCGCAGGGCTCGAAACCCATTCATGTGCCGTCAGGCGTCATCTGCCCGGCTCGTTGCTTCGTTCCTTGACAGCAACGTTTCGCGAACTAACCTACTAGTGGTGAACGCGAACATCGGCCGGCGCCCATCTCAGGATCGAGGTTTCTGGGAGTCAACTCACTGATCCACGGCAGTACAGAGGAAGCGCCTCACAAAAATCGATCGCCCGATCGCAGCGTGGTCGTAGATCGACTCGACAGAGGCAGGCCCCATGGCCCTCCCGATCCTCCTGATCGTCATTGTCGTCGCCGCGCTCGCGTTTCATTTCTGGAGTCCGTGGTGGCTGACCCCGCTGGCGTCCAACTGGCGCCAGATGGACGACACCCTCACCATCACGCTGGTGATTACCGGCGTGGCGTTCGTCGTCATCAATCTCTTCGTGGCATGGGCGGTATTTCGGTATCGCCATCGAGACGGCCACCGCGCCGCCTACGAGCCCCACAACCGCCGTCTTGAAGCCTGGCTCATCGGTATCACTACCGTCGGCATCGTCGCGATGCTCGCCCCGGGCCTGCTCGTCTACGCCAAGCTCATCAACCCGCCGTCGAACGCCATGGTGGTGGAAGTTGTCGGCCAGCAGTGGCAATGGCGGTTTCGGCTGCCGGGACCGGACGGACGCCTCGGCAGCTCCGACCCCGCGTATGTCACCGCCGATAACCCGCTCGGCCTGAATCCCAAGGATCCCGCCAATCAGGACAATCGCATCGTCGATGCCCCCGAGCTTCATCTGCTCGTCGGCGTGCCGGTCAAATTGCTGCTGCGCGCCAAAGATGTCCTCCACGATTTCTACGTCCCGCCATTCCGCACTCGGATGAACATGGTGCCGGGCATGGTCACGCAGATGTGGCTCACCCCCACGCAAACCGGGCGCTTCGACATTCTCTGCGCCCAGCTTTGCGGCGTCGGCCATTCGAACATGCGCGGCGTCGTCGTGGTGGACGACCGCCCCGCCTACGATGCATGGGCCGCCAAACTGCCGACATTTGCTGCACTGCAAGCACAGCACGCCGGGGCCAGTGCGATGAATCCGCTCGCCGCCAAGGGCAAGCTGCTTGCACAGGCCAAGGGCTGCGCCGGCTGCCATTCGGTTGACGGCTCTGCGGGCGTCGGACCGACGTGGCATGGCCTGTATGGCAAGACCGAGACATTTCAGGACGGCAGCTCCGCCAAGGTCGACGACGCGTATCTCGCCACGTTCATCCGCAATCCGACGGCGCGCGTGCCCAAAGGCTTCGCGCCGATCATGCCGCAACTCGACGTAAGCGATGCCGATCTCGCCGCACTGATCGCCTACATCAAGACACTCGCACCGGGCGGGGCAGCCGGGACGCCTGCAACCCCCACAGCGCCTGCCGCCCCTGCCGCGCCGACGGCACGCGCAGACACCGTGCAACTCGCCCAGAACTCGCTGGCTACGCCGCGCTCGCCCGCACCGATGGCGCCGTTGTCACCTGCGGCCGACTCGTCGTCCGCATCGTCCTCATCGTCGTCGCCGTCACCTTCGTCGCCCCCATCGGGCTACCGGGCGCCATCGCAGTCCGGGCCGCCGCCGCTGGCGACACCGATTCCGCCCTTGGCCATCCCGCCCCAACCGGGCAACGCACCATCGGCACCGTCAGGCGGGGTGACACCGCCGCGCGTGCCGTCGATGGTCCCGCCACAAACGAGACCGCAATAGATCGACCCGCAAGGACGAGACAGAAGAGAAAGACGAGACAGACAAGACGCACGTGAAGGAGGAGAGACTTCATGGCTTACGGAAAATCCGCACACGGCGACCACGACGGCCCGCAAAGCTTCTGGACGAAGTACGTCTGGAGTCAGGACCACAAAGTCATTGCCGTGCAGTACGCGCTCACGGCCATCGCCGTCGGTCTGGTCGGCCTCGTGCTCTCCAACCTGATGCGTCTGCAACTGGGCTTCCCCGGCAAGTTCTCGTTCATCGACGCCAGTCACTATTACCAGTACGTGACGATGCACGGCATGATCATGGTGATCTACCTGCTCACCGCGCTGTTTCTGGGCGGCTTCGGCAACTACCTGATCCCGCTGATGGTCGGCGCGCGCGACATGGTCTTCCCGTTCCTGAACATGCTCAGTTACTGGGTCTACCTGCTGGCCGTGATCGTGCTGATGGCGAGTTTCTTCGTACCGGGCGGCCCCACGGGCGCCGGCTGGACGCTCTACCCGCCACAAGCCATCCTGCCCGGCACACCGGGCACCGAGTGGGGCATCGTGCTGATGCTCATCTCGCTGCTGATCTTCATCGTGGCGGCGACGATGGGTGGCCTCAACTACGTCACCACGGTCTTGCAGGCGCGCACCGATGGCATGACGTTGCTGCGCATGCCGCTCACCGTCTGGGGCATTGTGATGGCGACCGTGCTGGCGCTGCTCGCCTTCCCTGCGCTGTTTGTGTCGGGCGTGATGATGCTGCTCGATAAGACGCTGCATACCAGCTTCTTCATGCCCGCCATCGTCTCGCTCGGACAGCCGCTCGACTATCGCGGCGGCAGTCCGTTGCTGTTCCAGCATCTGTTCTGGTTCTTCGGTCACCCTGAGGTCTACATCGTCGCGCTGCCGGCGTTCGGTATCGTCTCCGATCTCATCAGCGTGCACGCGCGCAAGAACATCTTCGGCTACCGCATGATGGTCTGGGCGATTCTCGCTATCGGCGTGCTGTCGTTCGTCGTGTGGGCACACCACATGTTCATCAGCGGCATGAATCCGTACTTCGGCTTCTTCTTCGCCACGACCACGCTCATCATCGCCATCCCCACGGCCATCAAGGTCTACAACTGGGTGCTCACGCTTTGGCGCGGCGACATTCATCTGAGCGTGCCGATGCTGTTCGCCATCGGCTTCATCAGCACGTTCGTGATCGGCGGCCTGACGGGATTGTTTCTCGGCAACGTCAGCGTGGACATGCCGCTCTCGAACACCTACTTCGTGGTCGCACACTTCCACATGGTGATGGGCGTCGCGCCGCTGCTAGTGGTGTTCGGCGGCATCTATCATTGGTATCCGCTGGTGAGCGGCAAACGCCTGAACGATCGTCTCGGGCAGTGGCATTTCTGGATCACGTTTCTCGGCACCTACGCGATCTTCTTCCCGATGCATTACCTCGGCATTCTCGGCATGCCGCGACGCTATTACGAATTTCAGGGCTACAGCTTCATTCCGCAGTCGGCCCACACGATGAACACGTATATCTCCGTGGCGGCGTTCATCGTCGCGCTCGGGCAATTGCTGTTCCTGTTCAATCTCGCATGGAGTCTGCGGCACGGCAAACCGGCCGGTGCGAATACGTGGCGGGCCGCGTCGCTCGAATGGCAGACGCCCAACGTGCCGCCGGTGCACGGCAACTGGGGCCCGACGCTGCCCGTGGCCTATCGCTGGCCGTATGAGTACAGCGTGCCGGGCGACATCGATGACTTCGTTGCGCAGAATCTCGCCCCCGATCCACGACGCCCCGCGACGATGGTCGATCGCGATGCCTTGCCCTCGCACGGACAATCGTCGCCCTCAGTGCCGCCCACACCCCCTTCGCCGGATAGCCCGAAAGGAGCCGCATCATGAGACCCGTTCCGTCGTGGCCGCCCATGCCCGGAGGCGCGCCAATCGCGCAGCCACCGCGCCGCAGGGCGTCGCAGGTTGCCATCTGGTGGCTGATGGGCGTCATCGGCGTGCTGTTCGGTCTGATGCTCGTCGCCTACGTGATGCGCATGAGTCTCGGCGACTGGCGGCCGCTGCCGTCGCTCCCGATGCTGTGGTTGAACACCGGGGTGCTGGCCGCGGCCTGCATCGTGATGCAGTCGTCCGTCTGGCAGGCAAAACGCGGAGAGCTGCGTCGCTCGCGCCGCGACTGGACGGTGGCGGGTGTGCTCGCGCTGGTGTTCGTGATCGGACAGCTCTGGGTCTGGCGCGATCTCGTCGCGCGCCACTACGGCGTGGCAGGTAATCCGGCCAATAGCTTCTTCTTCCTGCTCACGGGGCTGCATGCGCTGCATCTCGTCGGCGGACTCGTCGCGTGGGCGCTGCTCATGCCGCGCGCGATGTCGCATGGCACGCGCGCGAGACGGCTGTCGCTCACCGCGCAGTACTGGCATTTTCTGCTGCTGCTGTGGCTCGTGCTGTTTGCCGCCATGACCAATCTCACGCCGGAGATTGCGCAGCGGTTGTGTGGCGTCAGTCAGTGAGCCGGAGCGTCATCGTGAACACGACATCGACCCCTTCGAACGCCATCGCAGACCCAGCGCATCTGCCCGGCGGCTGGCGCGGCATCGTGACCGATTGGTCAGGCGACCGCGCGGCATTTCAGGTGCCGTGGGGCAAGGCGATGATGTGGATCTTCCTCGTCTCCGACACCTTCGTCTTCAGCAGCTTTCTCATCGGCTACATGACGGTGCGCATCTCCACGACGGCACCGTGGCCCAACCCCGCCGAGATTTTTTCGCTGAATGTGAACGGGCACCCGGTGCCGCTGCTGCTCATCGCGATCATGACCTTCGTGCTGATCAGCAGCAGCGGCAGCATGGCGATGGCCGTCAACTACGCGTATCGGAAAGACCGCGACAAGACGGCAGCGTGCATTCTTGCGACCGCGTATCTGGGCATTGCGTTCGTGGGCATGCAGGCCTTCGAGTGGACCAATCTGATCGCGCACGAAGGTATTCGCCCGTGGGGCAACAAGATGGGCGCGGCGCAGTTCGGCGCGTGCTTTTTCATGATCACTGGCTTTCACGGACTGCACGTGAGCGCGGGCGTGATCTATCTGCTCACCGTCATGCGCAAGGTGCTCAACGGCACGCTTGAGCGTCGGGACAACTATCAGCTCGTCGAAATCGCGGGCCTTTACTGGCACTTCGTCGATCTCGTCTGGGTGTTCATCTTTGCGTTGTTCTATCTCTGGTAGAGGCCTGCCATGGACCCCGCTGCTGCATCCTCAACGGCATCTGCAACTGCCTCCGCATCCGACGACCACGCCGGACAACAGCACCCGGTTGGCATCTACCTGAAGGTGTGGGGGCTGCTGTTCGTGCTCTCGACGCTCTCGTATCTGGTCGACTATGCGAACCTGCATGGCTATCTGCGATGGGGATTGATTCTCGCGCTGATGGTTGCCAAGGCGGGGCTGATCGTGGCGGTGTTCATGCATATGCGCTGGGAGCGGCTGGCGCTCGTCTATGCGATTCTGATTCCGCCGCTCGCGCTACTCGTGCTGATGGCGCTCATGGCGACGGAAGCCGACTACACGTTCCTCACGCGGTTGGCACATTTCGGTTAATCGCACCAACGATCACAACAATTCCACCAGCCGCCGGTCGCTCTTGCGACAGTACTCCGCGCAGGCCGCACGTGCAGCCGTCGCCGCACCGTGCACGAACAACGGCGCATCGGCGCGCCGCGACATCGACACGACGATGGACGGCGGCGCGGGCTGCAACGGCAGTTCGACCACTTCCCCACTCGCGATCAGTGCGTCCACGAACAGGCGCGGTATTGCCGCCACGCCGAAGCCGTCGCGCACCAGTTGCACGATGACGGCAATCGACGGCGAACCCGTGATGCGCGTCTCCGACAGCGGCACGCCATGCACGCCCGCCAGCTTTGCGACGATATCTTCGAGCGCCCGATGTGGTGCGGTGCCGCGTCCGTAGGTGAGGATCGGGTGCTGCAAGACCTGCTTCGCGAGACCTCCACGCGTGTTCGGAAACAGGCCAGTGCGTGCGATCCAGTGCACCGGGTAATTGGCTAACGCGTCGCACACCACGCTGCTGTCGTCGCTGCCTTCCACGCGAATGATCAGATCGAGTTCGTCGGCGAGCAACCGTCGTTGCAATTGCACGGAAACATCGACCGTCAACTCGACTTCCAGTGTCGGGTAATCGGCGGCCAGCCGTCGCAAGTAGTGCGGCAGCCAGCTATGCACCACCGTTTCGATCACGCCCAGACGCAGGCGTCCGCGCGTGGTGCTTTCGCCGGACGCTGCCGCTTGCAGACGCTTGGCCGCTTCGACTACGGCCTTGGCGTAGCCCAGCAAATATTCACCGTTGGGCGTGAGGCGAAACTCGCGGCTCTCGCGATCGACCAGCGCGGTATTCAACTCGTCTTCGAGCGCTTTCAGGCGCTGCGAAATGGCGGCAGGCGTGGCATGCAATGCGGCGGCCGTGGCGCGAAAGTTGCGCAGTTTGGCCAGCGTGACGAAGGTTTCGAGAAATCGGGTGTTCACGGCAATCCTGTGGGGGGCAGGGGCGCGGTGCGCGCAATGGCGATCATGCTGTGAAGAAAAGAAAGACGGCAAACCTCGGGAAAACCCGCGAAGTCGTTAAGAAATTCTATACGGCGACGCGTAGAAAAACTCGTTAGCGACAACATTTTTTTCTTTCTATGCTTCACCCATCCGATGCGCCCCCCAAGGCACTTCAACGCATCTCCCCCGGAATGTTGCTCACTCGCCCGACTGCCATGAACCACCCTGCCACGCCGCTCGATTTCACTTCGCAACGCGAGACGATCATGCCCTTCGAATTCCGTCAGGCCGTACGCAGCGGCCAGTTCCGTGGACCGACTGCCGGCTATTGCGGCGAGTTCGCGCAGGCCAACCTCGCCATCCTTCCCGTGGCGCATGCGCATGACTTCCTGCGCTTCTGCCAGAGCAACCCCAAGGCGTGTCCGCTGCTGGGCGTGGGCGAGCCCGGTCAATGGCACGTGCCGTCGCTGGGCCGCGAAGTGGATATCCGTACCGACGTGCCGGGCTACAACGTCTACCGCGACGGCAAGCTCGCTGGCGAAGTCGACAATCTGGCCGAGTACTGGCAGAGCGACTTCGTCGTGTTCGCGATTGGCTGCTCTTTTTCGTTCGAACACATGCTCGCCAAGGCGGGCATTCCGCTGCGTCACGTGGAAGAGGGCTGCAATGTGCCGATGTATCGCACGAAGATCGCCAACCAGCGTGCGGGCAAATTCGGCGGCGAGCTGGTGGTGTCGATGCGCCCGATGAAAGGGGCCGACGCCATTCGCGCCGTGCAGATCACGAGCCGTTTCCCGGGCGTGCACGGCGCGCCGATTCATATTGGTGACCCGGCCGAGCTGGGCATCACCGACTTGTCGAAGCCGGAATTCGGCGACGCCGTGACCATTCGCGACGGCGAATTGCCGGTGTACTGGGCTTGCGGCGTGACGCCGCAGACCGCGCTGATGGGCGCCAAGCTGCCGCTCGCCATCGCACACAAGCCGGGCTACATGCTCATGACCGATATCCCGAATGCCTCGCTCGCCGTCTTCTAATTCCTGACGGCAAGACACGCACCCCGCATCAGGCACCACGTAGCACGCATCACATAAGAACACCGCGCCATGACGGAAGTCGGCAGGGCAGTTGCTGCCGGCCGTCGACCGAACACGCCCATCGCGGAGCGCGGCCCGAGGGCATCACACGGCAAGACAGGACATCACCGGAGTCTTCTTCTCATGGATAGCAAAACCCCTCTCGCGAGCCCGTCGGCAGCCGCTGCTGCCACGGCGCCGGACACGCCGGCCCCCGCCGGCGGCAGTCTGTTCGGCTGGTACGGCGACGCGACACCAACTGAAAAGCGCGCGTTCTGGAGCTGCAAGGTCGGCTACATGCTCGACGGCATGGACACGCAGATGCTGAGCTTCGTCATCCCGACATTGATCGCCACGTGGGGCATCAGCCTCGCCGACGCGGGCTTCATCGGCACGCTCACACTGCTCGCGTCGGCCCTCGGCGGCTGGGTCGCCGGCATTCTGTCCGATCGCATCGGACGCGTGCGTACGCTGCAACTGACCGTGCTCTGGTTCGCGGTATTCACCGGGCTGTGCGGTCTCGCGCAGAACTATCACCAACTGCTCGCAGCGCGTGCGCTTATGGGCTTCGGCTTCGGCGGTGAATGGACGGCCGGCGCCGTGCTGATCGGCGAAGTGATCCGCGCCCGCGATCGCGGCAAGGCCGTGGGGCTGGTGCAGTCGGGCTGGGCCATCGGGTGGGGCCTGACCGCCATTCTCTACGCGGTGCTGTTCTCGCTGATGCCGGCGGAACTGGCTTGGCGTGCGCTGTTCCTGATCGGCTTGCTGCCGGCGCTGCTGGTGCTGTTCATCCGCCGCTACGTGAAAGAGCCGGAGGTGTATCAAAAGGAGAAGGCCAAGCAGGCGAAGTCGGACGACGCCCCGGGACTCGCGGCCATCTTCAGCCCGAAACTGCTCTCCACGACGATTCGCGCGGCATTGCTGACCACCGGTGCGCAGGGCGGCTACTACGCCATCACCACGTGGTTGCCGACGTTCCTCAAGACCGAGCGTCATCTCACGGTGATGGGCACGGGCGGCTATCTCGCGATGATCATCTTCGGCTCGTGGGTCGGCTATCTGGTGAGTTCGTACCTGACCGACCGTCTGGGCCGCAAACCGAACTTCATCCTGTTCGCCGTGGGCTCGATGGTGATTGCGTTCTCGTACACGTCGCTGCCGCTCACCGACAGCGCTATGTTCTGGCTGGGCTTCCCGCTCGGGTTCTTCGCCTCCGGTATCTTCAGCGGCATGGGCGCCTTCCTGACCGAGTTGTTCCCGACGAACGTTCGCGGCTCGGGCCAAGGTTTCTGCTACAACGTCGGCCGCGCAGTGGGTGCCCTGTTCCCCTTCCTTATCGGCATGCTCTCCAAGCAGTACGGGCTGGGCACGACCATCGGCATCTTCGCGGCGGTGGCTTACGGTGTGCTGATTCTGGCGGCGCTTACCCTGCCGGAAACACGTGGCCGCGAGCTGGAATCGCTCGAACTGAAAACGCAGTGAGGGATTCGGCACTTCACCTCACTTCGATTTGATGAAACACCGCGGCAGCCGTCGCTGCCGCGCCTGAACACATTCCCCTGATCGCATCATTCTGTGCAGCCCCGTGGCGATGTCCATGCGGGCCTGCATGGGAGACGTGCGCTCTGTGAAATTGTGAAACTGTGGAATCGGTCTTTCCCGTTTGACCATTGCTTTGCGAGTGACCCCATGACGAACGCTCTCACGCCTGCTACCCAACACAACATCGCCACCGACCCGCGCTGGCAGTTCTGGATCGATCGTGGCGGCACCTTCACCGACATCGTGGCGCGTCGTCCGGACGGCACGCTGGTGACGCACAAACTGCTCTCGGAGAATCCGGAGCAGTATCGCGATGCCGCCGTTGCCGGTATCCGTCACCTGCTCGGTCTGTCGACGGGCGAACCGATTACGCCCGCACAAGTCGAGATGGTGAAGATGGGCACCACCGTCGCGACCAACGCTCTGCTGGAGCGCAAAGGCGAGGCGCTGGCGTTGGTCACGACGCAGGGCTTCCGCGACGCGTTGCGCATCGCTTATCAAAATCGCCCGCGGCTGTTCGATCTGGATATCGCGCTGCCCGAAGCGTTGTATGCGGAAGTGGTGGAAGTCGATGAGCGTGTCGGTGCGCAGGGCGAGGTGGTGCGCGAGCTGGATCTCGTCGCGGCACGCGGTGCACTCGAATCCGTGTATGCGAAAGGCGTGCGCGCGCTGGCCATCGTGCTGATGCACGGCTATCGCTTTCAGGCGCATGAAAAGGCACTGGCGACGCTCGCCCGTGAACTGGGCTTCACGCAAGTGTCGGTGTCGCACGAGGTGTCGCCGCTGATGAAGCTGGTGTCGCGCGGTGACACGACCGTGGTTGATGCCTATCTCTCGCCGATTCTGCGGCGCTATGTCGAGCAGGTCGCGCAGGAGATGCCGGGCGTGAATCTGCAATTCATGCAGAGCAGCGGCGGCTTGACGCGTGCCGATAATTTTCAGGGTAAGGATGCGATCTTGTCCGGCCCGGCGGGTGGCATCGTCGGCATGGTGCGCGCGTCGAGTGCTGCGGGTTTTGATCGCGTCATCGGCTTCGACATGGGCGGCACGTCCACCGACGTGTCGCATTACAACGGCGAGTTCGAGCGCGTGTTCGAGACGCAGGTCGCAGGCGTGCGCATGCGCGCGCCAATGATGAGTATTCACACGGTGGCGGCCGGTGGCGGCTCGGTGCTGTCGTTCGATGGCACACGGTTGCGCGTGGGTCCCGATTCGGCGGGCGCCAATCCGGGGCCGGCGGCGTATCGCCGCGGCGGACCGCTCACGGTGACCGATTGCAACGTCATGCTGGGCAAGATTCAGCCTGCGCACTTCCCGAAGGTGTTCGGACCGCAGGCGAATGAAGCGCTCGACCGTGAGGTTGTGGTCGAGAAGTTCACCGCGCTGGCGAAAGAGATCGAGCGTGCCACCGGCCGCAGCCAGACACCGGAAGCGCTCGCCGAAGGCTTCCTCGAAATCGCGATCGGCAGTATGGCCAACGCGATCAAGAAGATCTCCGTGCAACGCGGTCACGACGTGAGCCGCTATGTGCTGACGACGTTCGGCGGTGCGGGTGGTCAACACGCGTGCGGCGTGGCCGATGCGCTCGGCATGACGCAGGTGTTTGCGCATCCGCTTGCAGGCGTGCTGTCCGCGTATGGCATGGGTCTCGCCGATCAGACGGCGATGCGAGAACGCATGATCGAAGCACCGCTTGCCGTCGACGGTCTGCAAGCACTGGAAGACGCGCTCGGTGCACTTGCCGATGAAGCGGCCAACAGTCTGCTCGCGCAGGGCGTGCCGCCGTCGCGCATCGAAACCGTGCGACGTGTGCACGTTCGCTACGCCGGCACGGATTCGGCCATTGCCGTGCCCTTCGGCGATGTCGAACAAATGCGCGCGGCTTTCGAAGCGGCTTATCGTCAGCGCTATTCGTTCCTGATGGATGGCGCGGCGCTGATTGTCGAAGTGGCGTCGGTCGAAGCGATCGGTCACTCGGACGCCCCCGTCGATATCACGCCGCTGGCCGCACGCACTGCCGGTACGCCGCAACCGATCGATCAAGTGAAGCTGTACGCGAGCGGCGCGTGGTGCGATGCCGCGCTGTTCTCACGCGACACGTTGCTCGCGGGTGACACCCTCGATGGCCCCGCCATCGTCGCCGAGAAGAGCGGCACGACCGTGGTGGAACCGGGATGGCAGGCGCAGATGAGCGCGCAAGGGAATTTAATTCTGACGCGCGTGGTGCCGCGTGAATCGCAACGCGGTCTGGGCACGCAGGCCGACCCGGTGCGGCTGGAAATCTTCAACAACCTGTTCATGTCGATCGCTGAGCAGATGGGGCTGCGTCTGCAAAACACGGCGTACTCGGTGAATATCAAAGAACGCCTCGATTTCTCGTGCGCGCTCTTCGACCGGGAAGGTAATCTGATCGCCAACGCACCGCACATGCCCGTGCATCTGGGGTCGATGGGTGAGAGCATTCGTACGGTGATCGAACGCAACCGCGGCGCGATGCGCGATGGCGACGTCTTCATGCTCAACGATCCGTACCACGGCGGCACGCACTTGCCGGACGTCACGGTGATCACGCCGGTGTTCATGGCGGGCGAGGACGAGCCGTTGTTCTACGTCGGCTCGCGCGGCCACCATGCCGATATCGGCGGTATCACGCCCGGCTCGATGCCGCCGGATTCGACGCATGTCGAAGAAGAGGGCGTGCTCATCGACAACTGGCAACTGGTGGCCGCCGGTGCGCTGCGGGATCGTGAAACGCGCGGACTGCTCGCCGGCGCACGTTATCCCGCACGCAATATCGATCAGAACATGGCGGACTTGCGCGCGCAGGTCGCTGCGAACCAGAAGGGCGTGGACGAACTGCGCCGCATGGTGAACGAGTTCGGCCGCGACGTGGTGCTGGCCTATATGGGCCACGTGCAGGACAACGCCGAAGCGGCCGTGCGCCGAGTGATTGGCGCACTCGCCGACGGGCACTATCGTTATCCGCTCGATAACGGCGCGGTGATCGACGTGACGATTCGCGTCGATGCGGCGACGCACAGCGCGACCATCGACTTCACGGGCACGTCGGACCAGTTGCCGAACAACTTCAACGCACCGCGTGCGGTGTGCATGGCAGCCGTGCTGTACGTATTCCGTACGCTGGTCGATGACGACATTCCGCTTAACGCCGGTTGCCTGAAACCGCTGACGGTGATCGTGCCGCGCGGCTCGATGCTCAACCCGGCGTATCCGGCGGCGGTGGTGTCGGGCAACGTGGAGACGTCGTCAGCCATCACCAACGCGTTGTACGGTGCGCTGGGTCGCGTGGCATCGAGCCAAGGGACGATGAACAACTTCACGTTCGGCAATGAGACGTATCAGTACTACGAGACCATCGCCGGTGGCAGCGGAGCAGGCGAGGGCTTCAACGGTTCGGACGCCGTGCAGACCCACATGACGAACTCGCGCCTGACGGACCCAGAAGTGCTGGAATGGCGCTATCCGGTGCGACTGGAAAGCCACCGTATTCGCGCAGGTTCGGGAGGAACAGGGCGTTGGCACGGCGGCAACGGTGCCGTGCGGCGCATTCGCTTCCTCACGCCGATGACGGCATCGATCCTGTCGAACAATCGCGTGCACGCACCGTTCGGTGCGCAGGGCGGTGAGGTCGGCGCGCTGGGCGCAAATTACGTGGAGCGCTCGGACGGCACCCGCGAAGCGCTGGGCCACATCGGCCGCACGCAAATGCAACCGGGCGACATCTTCGTGGTGGAAACGCCGGGCGGTGGCGGGTTTGGTGTGCGTTGATCGCGTGGTTAATGAGCGAGTCGTCACCGTGCAATGCGGTGAACATGACACGCGTGACATGGGAAAGCACTGAAGCCTAACCGCTTCCCGGAAGCAAAGTCACAGTTTGAGAAGTCACGTCAGTGACGCCTCCGTACGATGCACGTGTTGTTTCTAACAGCACCAATCTACGTACGGAGGCACGTCAATGTCCGAGTCATCGCAGGTCCCCCAAATGCCGACGCTCTCGCCCGCCGAGAGCGATTCGGTGTCGCAGGACGATGTCATCCGCCAGTACGAGCGCGCTTGCGCCGAGATGCAACTGGCGGGTCGCAAGCTACATCGTCAGATGCAGGAATATCAGACGATGCTCGATGAGGTCGCTCGTCTTGAGGCGGCCAACACCCCCGAATCCCACGAGAAACTTCAGCGGCTCGCCACGTTGATCGACAGCGCGTCTTTTCAACGGGATGAGCGTGAGATTCAGCGCATGAGCGGTGCGCTGGCGCACGCCGTCGCGAAGTTGAAAGCCGATGCCCCCAGATCGCTGGCTGCGCGATCCGATCAACCCGTGAGTCAGCCGGCGAAGCGTGTGCCGTCTGCGCCGCGCGCGTGAACCGGGAGGCAACGATGTGGAATGCCATTCCCGGCGTGTCCGGCACGCGTCTCGATGAAGGGCTTGCCGGCATGTCAAAAATCCCGGCGTATGAAAGCGCGGACACGCGGATCGACGATGCCGACGGCAACTTGCTGAAGGCGGTCATTCTGCGGGCGCGAGATCAGCTGATCGAGGTGCACGCGCACTCGACGTCTGCGTTGCCACTGCTGATCGCCCGACTCGACGCGGCACGCAGCGCGCGTGACTACGTAAAGGTCTGCGACAGCTTGCTGGCGAGCGCCGCACAAACCCAACCGTTGCCGCCAGCGTTACGTGAATTTGCAGCCCAACACGATCTGATCTCCGCCGAAGCGTCGTCGGCGCCGTTCGATGCACCAGCGCTGCGCCGCCTGAAAGCGGACCTTGAGGCGTTGTCGTTCGCGGGCGGGTCATCGACGCAGGATCAGGTCGAGGTCAAGCGGTTGCTCATGTTCTACGAAACCACGTTATCGCTGGCTAACGGCACCCAGACGCGTCTGCGCGAGACGTTGAAGTCGATCACGCAAAACTTCTGAACCCCATCTCTTACTTAAGGAAATCAATCAATGGCTACGCCCCTCTCGATCCCAAGCTTCATCTCCGAATCCCAAGTTAAGCGCGACCTGCGCGGTTACGAAGGTGCAGGCGGAAAAGTGAAACTCGACTTTCACGGTTTGCTGGCGCAGTACGGCACGATGATGATGGAAGCCGGCGCCGAAGACGCGAACTACAAGATTCAGGAAATGAAGAAGCGTCAGGCCCAAGGACGCGAGGCGCGCGAAGCGGCCAATCAGATCGAGAAACTGATCAACGATGTCGGCTCGGATAACGCGAAGAAGGTGGCGGTCGGCGCGGGCATCCGAAGCTTCTTCGATAAATACAACATAGAAATTACGACCGGCGACGATGGTACGAAGAAGACAATGCGCCAATGGGAGGGACGAGGTGCGAACGATAAGACGCCGACCGGCGGAAACGGCGATTACAACGCTGCGCATCTGCGCGCGCTGAAGGCTGCTGCGGAAGGTTTTGGCGAACAGGCTTCCGATAGCCGCACCGTCGATCAGATCGAGATCAACAAGACGCTTCAGCAATACAACGGCGCGTCGACGTTGGTGAACACGATCATCAGCTCGCAAGGTTCACAGCTCAACCAGATCAACGGCTCGTTGCGCACGTGAGCGGCATCGCACCCGAGGCGGCGTCGCGGCCAGTGCTTCCGGTGGAAGACGCCGAGACCATCTTCGCGAGGTTTTTCGAGAGTGGCGGCGCATTGCGAATGCTCGCCGATCTCGATGAGGCCGATCTCGCCCGTGTGCGTGCCCATGCGTGTCAGCGCTTCACGGAAGGAAAAATCGCGGCCGCCCAGCGGGTGTACTTCGTGCTTGCCACGCTGGATCAATGGTCGTTCGACGACTGGTTTGGTCTGGGGCTGTGTTACCAGCGTCTCGGCCAGCACGAACAGGCGTTGCCGTGTTTTGCGAAGGCCGGGGTGATCCGCTCGTCGGACCCCCGCGCGCCGTATCTCGCCGGGCTCAGTTACGAGCGTACCGGCAATCGGGAATTCGCTGTGAAGGCGTATCGCGCCACGCTCCGGTTGTGTGCTGCCGAACCGCAACACGCAACGCTTGCCCGTTCGGCGAGCGCGAGATGCGAATCCCTCGACATTCCTCCCCGACAGGAGACAACATGATTTCGATTTATTCGGCAGGGGCCGGCGCTGGCCCGTTGCGGGCGTTGGATGTCCGCGATGCGCCGGCCTCCGATGCAGCGTCCGACAGCGCGCAGGCCGATGCGGCACGTAAGCGCCGCGAGAATGACAAGTGGCTGACATCGGATGACTTCGCACCTGACATGCCGAACGACGTCGATGCCAAAGAAGCCGATGGTGCGTTCGCCCGGCTATTGCAAAAGCTCTTCTCGATCAGCAGCGGTCTCGCAGCGGACGCGCTCCGCCCGCAGGGCCATCACGGCGCACAGGACCTCGCATCGCTGGAGCAACTCGATCCGTCGACCATGGCCATGATGGCGTCGATGATCACGATGGAAGCGCTGGGCGATACGGCGAAGTCAACGCAACGCGCGCTCGAATTGCTCGCCGAGCGTCAGGACAAGTTGCGCCAAGAAGATATCCAGAGATTTCGCGAGCAAATGGACAAGGCCACGGAAGACGCCAACAAAGCCCGCAAGGGCGGTGTCTTCAGTGCGGTGTTCGACTGGATTGTGGCGGCGGTGGAGACGGTCGTGGGCGCCGTCAAAGTGGTGACGGGTGTCTTGACGATGAACCCGTTGTTGATCGCGGGCGGCGTCGCTGATCTGGGGGCGGGCATTGCCGGCCTCGGTGCGGCGTTCCACAAGACGATGGCGCTGGTCGACCCCAAGAACGCGGGCTACCACGAGCAGCAGGCGGAAAAGTGGGGCAAAGCGCAGATGGCATTTCAGATCATCGGCGCCGTCGTGGGCTTCGGCACCTCGCTCAAAGGCGTGCTCGCCGCGCGCACGGTGACGAAAACCGCCGGGCGCGTGTTCAAGGGCGCCGCCGGCGAGTCGCTGGAACACGCGATCAAGGCGGGCGACAAGGCAGCCATCGATACGATCAAGAAGCGAGTGTCGTCCGAAGTCAGTTTCGTGATCGGTGACCAGATCGGCAAACGCGTCGGCAAGTCGCTGCTGCAAAGCGGTACGCGCACGTCGCGTGCGCTGGCCAAGGCGGGCTTCAACCGGATGGCGGAGACCTTTGCGCAGCAGATGACCGAGCAGATGGTCGAGCGCGCGTTCAAGAAAGTCGTCAAGGCGGCTACCAAACAAGTCGCGAAGGGTAAAGCGGTGACGGCGAAAAGTCTCGGCAACTCGTTCAGTTCGCAATTGCGTCTGGAGGCGGGGCGAGCGGCGCTGCGCGGTTCGTGGTCGCTCTCGGGGGCGGTGCGCAGCACGCTGGTCGGGGCCAACGCTGTCGGTCAGAACGTGATCGGCATGCAGCGCGCGAAGCTCAACTTCGACGCGAGAAATCTCGGCGTCGACATGATGTGGCTGCAAACGCTCATGGACCTGACGGGGGACGACAAGAAGCGCAATGCAAAGCGCATGGAGACGCTGATCGAGCAACAGGCAGACATTGCGACGTCCGCCAGCGAGATGGTGCAGCAAACGGGGGCAACGCGGATTCGCATCGCTGCGTCCATGGCGTGAGTTCGCGCCACTTCTGAATCATCCGGCGTGGCAGAAGCCACGCCATTCTTATGACGGAGTTTGATATGACACTTCGCACCGCTTCGATTTCAACCGCCGTCTCGGTACCGCCCGATTACGTGTTCGATGGCGCGATCGATGGCGAACGCCTGCGGGTCCCGGCGTCCCTCCGAGACCGGCCGGATGGTCTTGCACTGCTGCGCATGCTGCACAAGCTCTTCGTCACGATGCGCACGGAAGAGCGTAACGTCGATCAGTCGTTTCGCACGCGCCACGATGTGATCGTGTTCGAGCGGGCGCAAACCGCGCGGCAGGAGAAATACAACGCCAACAAGAAGCACTACAGCTCGGGGATGTCGTCGGCGGGCGGCGGACTGGGGGCCGGCCTCTTTTCGCTGGTCGGAGGCGCCGGTGGCGCGGCGGCCGGCTTCAAGGGCATGGGTGATATCGCCCGCATCGGCAGCGATATCACGAATGGCATGGGCACGACGATTAAGCACGGCATCGACTTCAAAGCCAACAACGAATCGTTTGCGGGGCGCGATAACGATGTGCTCGGCGAGTTCGAAACATCGCTGACCGACGAGACCCGCCGCACCAACGATCGGTTGCGTCAGCGTATCGAAGCGAGCAGTGCGGATATTCGCGAAAAGTCTCAGGCGATGCTCAGCATGTGGGGGCAGCAGGTCGTCAAAATGTACGAGTCCATTCGGTAACCCCATGAGAACTTGCGAGCGCGCCGTCGCGGCATTCTTCCGAACCCACCGCTTTGCCGCAAACGTCGAAGTCTGCGAGCACACGCGGGTCGAGTTGGGACACCGTGTCGACGATGGCGTGCTGTCGCTCTGTCATCGCTTGGATAAGGTGGCCGCCGGCACCGTGCTGACGGTGACCGACTTCAGGCTCGGACCGGAGGCCAACGCCAGCGAACTCGTCGTGCGCCGATTTTGTCGCCTGATCCGGATGCTGTTGCGCACGGTGCCGCATGTGACCTACGTGCGCGGCATGATTCTGCCCGGCGTGAGTGACGCGCATCGACGCGACACCCGCCAGCGGCTCGCCGCCGTGCTTGAACGCGAAGGGGCGTTCTGGCGTGAGGAAGACGGCGACCGCTGGCTAGTGTTTTGCCGATCAGGCGGCGAGCCAGCGCTGGGCCTGCGTTGAAGGCTCGATCTCTGCCGCTATGCCGTTCGACGCGTCATGCGTGCTTGATGCAGACACCGAGGCCGGCGTGGCAGGCAGCACTCCTTTGGTGCGTATTTCCCGCAATGCAGCGTCGTCGTCCCATTGCTGCACCACGCCGTACCATCCCAATCCCTCATAAGTCTCGTAGCCGGGCGTGAGCGCGTAGCCGACGAGACCATCGTCGCCTGCACCTCCTGCATCCCCGGCATGATAGAAGCCGGTCGACGCCGCCCCACCTTCGCGCGGTCGACGCAAACTGAATCGCTCCAGCAATATTCCCTCGCCATCGCTCGACGCCAACACACGATGCTCCGCATCGAGCAGGAGGCAACGTGTACGCGCGCGTTCGTCGGGCAACAGCGGCACCCCTTGCACGACGGCCTTCGCCTGCGGCGCCCAATCGAAGAAGATGCCCAGCGCGCCGAGCGGTGCGCCATGCGTTTCGCCTTCCTCCCGAATCGCCGTGGCGTAGGTCGCCACTTCGGCGTTGTGCAGAAGCTTTGCGCGGCGTACGTCGAACGCTGCGTAGTCGGCCCCGCTCGGCGTGTTCATCGCTTTGAGAAACCAAGGGTGCCGCGAGGCATCGGAGCCGATGACACCGGGATAGCGATCGGGGCGGCCGTTGGCGACGATGCGTCCATCGGCATCCGCTACCCAGAGATCGAGATACACCGTGTAGCTGTCGAGAATCACGCCAAGGCGTCGGCATGCATGGCGCGCGGCTTCCGGCGATGGGTCGCTCAAGACATCGACGAGCGCCGTGTCGGTGGCCCACCAGCGTACGTCGCACGAGCGCTCGTAAAGGTTGCGGTCGATGATCTCGATCATGTGATGCGCGAGGTCGGCCAGACGTTGCCCGCGATGCTGTTCCAGTTGACCGATCATGCTGTCGCCGAGCGCAGACAGTTCGGTGAGCGAGCCCGCGAGCTCCGTGGTCAGATCCCCGGCGATCGTCGTGATGCGCTCCGAGACATGTTTCACTTCGTTGGCGACGACGGCGAATCCCCGTCCCGCGTCGCCCGCGCGTGCGGCTTCGATGAGCGCATTGAGCGCGAGGTACTTGGTCTCCCGGGTGATGTGAGCAATGGTTGCGATCTTGTCGTCGGCAATGTTTTTAACGCTGTGTGCCAACTCGACGATTCTCTCCGGTGCTGCCATGAACGATCTCCCAAACGTGCGCTGCGTTGTGGTGTCACACGGACTACATGAGATGTCATGCAAGCCTCGTGCCAACGCAGCCCTTCGCACGTCATGGATATTCAGGACTCACGACGATTCAGGGTTCAGGGCAGCATGCCGAGCACGCGCCACCAGAGGTAATCGAGCGGGAACAGCAGCACCAGTGTGATGACGGTCATGACGACGGTCAGCCGCGTGCCGTCGCGCATGGTGGCGCCGCCGAGATGCATGGCGATCATCATCGGCGGGCTCTGGTACGGCAGCAATGCTGTGGAGAACACCGGAACCTGCAACATCAGCACGGTATAGAGCGGCAGGCCACTGGCAGTGGAGAGTTGTCCGGCGAGCGGCGTGAGCACCGCTGGCAGCCCCGGCAGCGTGGCCACGAGGCCGATAGCCGCACCGATGGCGATCAACCACGCGGCATTGATGACCGGCGTGCCCGGCACCATGCCGACAGCGTCGAGACACAAGCGTGCGAGTTTTTCCCCCAGACCGGTGTCGGCCACCACCGCGCCCATGCCGAGAAAGCCTGCCACGTAGATCAGCGGCGTGATGTGCATCTGCTCGGTGAAGGTCTTCGGCGTGACGATGTGAATGGCAGGGAGCAGGCAGATGATGGCCGCCGCCACGGAGATCCACGCGGGCGAGATGCCGTGCCACGCGTCGGTGGCGAAGCCCGCAAGCGCCAGCGCGAGCAAGACCGACAAGCGCCGCGCATCGGTCGACAGCGGCGGTGCGACGGCGTCCTTCGTGTTCTCGAGCGGGCCGTTATCGGGAAACAGACGGCAGATTACCCACACCAGAATCACAGCCTTGAGCGCGCCGAGCACCGGGAAGTGCAGCAAGAGATACGGCGCGTAGTGCAGCTTCACCCCGTAGAACGAGTCAGCCGCCCCCATCAGCACGCTGTTGGGAATGTTGGCGGGCAGGATCGTCGTGGGCGGCATATAGCTGGCGGCCGCGACGGTCATGACGAGCCCCGTGCGGCCACGTCGTCCCTCCGTGAGTCCGATGCGATCGGCGAGTGCCAGCACGATGGGGATGAGCAAGAGAATACGGCCCGTCGTCGAGGGCATCACGAACGCGAGACCCACACACGCCACCATCACGGACGCGACATAGCGCGGGTACGTGGGGCGCTTGAGCGCGAAGAGCGTCGCGGCCAGCTTCGTGCCGAGACCGGTCGTGCGCACGGCAATGCCGGTGACGGCGCCGCCGAACACGAGCCACCACGCTGCCGAGTGGAAGCCGGCGAAGATGACTTCGGGCTTCGCGACGTGCAGCAATACGGCCAGCAGGAAGAACGTCAGCGTGGTGATCGGCTCCGGGAACAACCCGAACGCCCACGCGCCGATGGTGAACAGCACGAGCACGGCCGCCTGCGCGGCGGTCGGTGTCAGGCCCAGCGTGGTACTGCCGTGACTGGCCGCCCACAGCGCGAGCGCCAGCAGGATATAGACGCCGTAGCCGGAGAGGGCGCGGGCCTGCGCTTTCAGGCGATCGCGGCGAAGGGCTTCCGCAGGACGGGGCGGGGGGACGGGCGAGTGTTGCGGCGAAGCATTGGTCATGGCGCTTGTCGTTTTGATGATGGGCCAGAGAATCGGTATTGCTCGGTATTGCTCGGTATTGCCGCCCGCTGCGCGGTGGTGGCTTGCATCGCGTCGGGCATGTCGTATCCTAGCGACTCATCGGGGGCTACGACACCCCGATCCGGACAAATACCAACGCGAACATGCCACGCCCCCCGCGCGCCTCAGCGGCGCGCCCGAACTTCTTCCCGATGCCGCGCACCGCGCCGAGCGCCGATGTGCCGGTCATCGCGCATCTGCGCACGCCACCCGCCGACGCACTCATCGAATCGCACCGTCATCCTTGGGGGCAACTGATCTTTCCGCTGCGTGGCGGTCTGCGCATTATCGCGGGCAACACGAGCCTGATCGCGCCGATTTTTCGCGCAGCGTGGGTGCCGGCGGAAATGCTGCATGAAGTGGCGGCACTGGGCGTTGCCGAGTTCTATGCGCTGTATCTATGGCCCGAGGCGTCGCCGTTGCCGGCCGACCGCTGCGTGGTGATCGAAGCGTCGCCGCTGATGCGTGATTTGGCCGCCGCGCTGGCGAGCGATATGCCGGTGACGGATCGCCGGCATGGGTTGATCACGTCGCTGCTGCTCGAGGAACTGCGCGTCGCGCCCCCCGTCTCGCTCGATTTGCAGATGCCGACCGACCGGCGCTTGCGGTTGCTGTGCGACGCGTTGATGGAACAGCCCGACGACGATCGGTCGCTGGCGCAGTGGGCATCGGAAGTGGGGGCATCGGAGCGCACACTCGCGCGCTTGTTCAGCACGGAACTGGGGACGAGTTTCGGCACGTGGCGGCAACAGGTGAGACTGGCGCGTGCTGTCGACTGGATTGCGCGCGGCGTGCCGGTGGCAAGTGTTGCGGCACGTCTGGGGTATGCGAACCCGGCCGCGTTCTCGGCGATGTTCCGGCGCGCGTTGGGCGTGTCGCCGCGTGAGTTCACGCGTGAGGGGAAGACGAAGGCATGACCGGCACGCCACCCAGCAAACCGTGGTTTCTCTATTTACTCGAATGCGCGGGCGGGCGCATCTATACCGGCATCACCGTCGATGTTCAGGCGCGCTACGCCGCCCACGTGGCGGGTAAAGGGGCGCGCTTCACGCGCGCGCATCCGCCGTCACGCATTTTGTTGTCGATGGATTTTGCCGACCGCTCCGCAGCGTCGCGCGCGGAGTATCGGGTGAAGCAGTTGAGTGCGACGCAAAAGCGCGCGCTGATCGCGGGCACGTTCGCCGTGGATTTCGGCGTGAGCGATGCAGCGGCGCCGCCAAAGACACCGCGCCGCCGCAAAGTTACGGCACCAGACGCGCCTGTCGAATGAGCTTTCGTACGTCGCGCTGAATCGCGCCGAACTGGCCGCGCGGCGGAATCGGCGACACCACCAGCGCCCAGCTATCCCCCGGCACCGTCTTTTCGACCACTGTGTAATAGGTCGACTGCGTGCGGAAGAAGTCGGCAATACCGTCGTGACTGATCCGGTAACTGCGATCCCCCGAACCCGGCACCAGAAACACGCCCAGCGTGTAGAAGATGTCGCGATCCGGATTGATCGGGCCGGCCTGCTTGTCGAGCAGCATCGCGCGCAGCGTCTTCTCCGTGAGCAGGCTCGGGCGGCGAATGTCGAACACGCGCCACACCTTGAGCAGCGCCGAGGTCGACATCTGCCAGCCCGCAAACGGTGCCAGCAGGCGCCAGCTCTCAGGCAGCGTCGCATCGGCGATGCCGAGCGGGCCGAAGATGTTCTTCTCGCAGAAATCTTTGTAGTCGGTGCCCGACACGGCTTCGATCACCATCCCCAGCAACAGATACGAGACGTTCGAGTAAACGAAGTCGGTCTTGCCCGTGGAGTGACCCGCGTCGCCCGCATCGAGATAGTTGAAGAAGTCCGAGCTGCCGCCCACACGGCGAATCGCCAGTCCGCTATACAACCCGTTGACGGGGTCGTTGTAGCCGTTGGTGGCGAGACCGGCGCGGTGCGCGAGCAGACGCCGCACGCTCAAATCGCGCAGGCTCGGGTCGAGCGGCTTGCCGTGTTCCTTGGAATAGGTGTCGAGCAGGTCGCCCAGCTTGGCGTCGAGCGAGAGCTTGCCCTGCTGCACGAGCAGCGCGATGCCGATGGCGGTGACCGATTTCGACAGGCTGGCCACGGGCAGCATCCGCGAGGCGTCGTCGCCGGGCGTGGCCGCTTCGAGCGGCGCGCCGCCATCGGTTTCCGAGCGCAGCCAGACGTGCGACAGGTTATAGCGCTCCTTGAGTTGCGCCACGCCTTGCGTGATGGTCGACTGCCCGATCGGCACGGCCGGCGTAATGGCCACCGAGCCGCCGGTCGAGGGCAGTGCGACGACAGCGCCTGCTCCACTGTAGGCACTGTTGGCACTGCTGGCGGTTGTTGCCGCCGCTGAATTGTTCTGCGCAAGCGCATTGACTGCCGTCAGCAGGGTCGCCGCGCCGAAAAGCGCGGCCGCCACCAGTCCCCGGAAGGACTGACGCGGTTTCACATCGGTCGTATCGCCAAGATCGGCAACGCGCCTCAAACGCGCGCCGATACGCGATACGCCGCACAAGACGTCGCGCGACATGCAACGCAACGCCTCATGCGTGGTCAAACGTGCCCCTGCCGCCCGGCGGTGCCGAACGACGTACATTGTGAATTCCCCCCGCGCACGATCCGATGGACATCAACTCAACTCTCTTCGGAGTCGGAATGGTTCGGGGTGCGCACTTGCCGCTTTGCGGCGCTCTTCAATGTTGATCGAAGTCTAGAAAAACTTCGCGTAAATACCTAGCAAAAGGCCCGCATTTTACATTAAGTTGCACATATCGACAAAATTCACCCATAGCTAAACGCAATCGCAGCCGCCCAGCCCCGAAGCCTCGGGCGTGGCGGCCGACGCGCAGTCGCTATTGCACGCCGAGAACTCTCTCGTCTTGCGAGACAACCTCCGCAAATGCCCGCCTGATAAGGCTTTGCGGCTTACCGAGCCGATCTGTCAGCGCCACACCGACAAGACCTGTCACGTTTCGCGGTGTAATCTATCGGCTACTGGCTCCGACTCGCCCACAGGCCCTAGGGGCGGCGTCTGATGGCGTCGTACCGGCCGAAGGATCGACCGATACATGACTGAACCTACTCGCGCGCGCCCGAGCCGGCCCGCCGATTCTGCTGCTGTAATGGCGCTGCCCGCCCGATGGCGCTGGGTGCGCCAGTTGCCGTGGAGCGCCGCACGCCCTTGGCTGATCACGGCCGGGGTCATCCTGCTCGGCCTCTTCGTCTTCGACGCGCTGCATCACATGCTGCGTCACGTGCACTACGACGACGTTATCGCCGCGATTCACGACACCCCTGTGACACGGCTCGTGCTTGCCATGCTGGCAACCCTCGCGAGCTACGCGGCACTCACCGGTTACGACATCTCCGGCCTGCGGTTCGCGGGCGCCACCGTCAAGCGCTCGACGGTCATGCTCACGTCGTTCATCGCCTATGCATTGGGGAATTCCGTCGGGCTGGGCGTGCTCACCGGCGGCACCGTGCGCATGCGCATGTATGCGGCGGCAGGCGTCGATGCTTCGAAGGTCGCGCAGGCCGTTGCCTTCAACGCGGGCGCGTTCGGTTTAGGCATGACGGTCTTCGGGTCGCTGGGGATGTTGTGGGGCGCGTCGCGCGTCTCTGCGCTGGTGCCGGTGCCCGCATGGATGTTGCAGTTGGCGGCCCTGTTGCTGCTCGCCGGGTCGGGCTGGTTCCTCGCGCTGTGCGCACGCAAGCGCACGGTGGCGCTCTTCGGCCGCTGGGATATCCCGCTGCCGCCGCTGCGTCTCGCGTTGCGCCAACTCCTGATCTCCGCCGCCGATCTCGGCATGGCCGCCGCGGCGCTGTGGTGCCTGCTGCCCGCCGGTGTGGTGGATCTGCCGACGTTCGTCGTGTTCTACGCCATCGCCATGGCGCTGGGTGTGCTCAGCCATGTCCCGGGCGGCGTGGGCGTGTTCGAGGCCGTGATTCTGCTTGCCACCAACGGGCACGCGCCGGTGAGTCAGGTGGCCGGCGCGCTGGTGCTCTATCGCGGCATCTACTATCTGCTGCCTCTCATGCTCGCGGCCTGCCTGCTGGCGTGGTTTGAATTCCGCCAAAGTCCGGCAGCCCCCATCGGACGTGCCGCCGTGCGGCTCTTCCCCGGCGTATTGGCGGCGCTCACGCTCGTGGCCGGTGTCATGTTGCTGATCTCCGGCGTGACGCCCGCGACGCGCGACGCCGAAGACTTCCTGCGTCAACACGTGCCACTGTTTCTCGTCGAAGTCTCGCACTTGCTGGGCAGTGTGGCGGGGCTGGCGATGCTGTTTCTCGCGCGCGGCCTGTTGCATCGGCTGGACGCCGCGTGGTGGGGCTCGCTCGGGCTGACGATTGTGGCGGCGGTGCTCGCGATTCCGAAAGGCATCGCGTTGTCGGAGTGCTTCGTGCTGGCCGTGCTGGCGACGTTGCTGCTGGTCTCGCGCAAACAGTTCGACCGGCGCTCGTCGCTCTTCACGCAGACCTTCGAACCGGGCTGGATCATCGCGGTGCTCTCGGTACTCGGCGCATGTACGTGGCTGATGTTCATGTCGTACCGGCGCGTGGGTTACGCGAATCAACTCTGGTGGCAATTCACGTTCGACGGCGATGCGCCGCGCTCGATGCGGGCGCTGATGGTGGTCGCCGTCATCGGTCTGGGCCTGTCGCTGTGGCAATTGTTGCGTCAGTCGGCCGGGGCGATGGTGCCTGCGAGTGAAGACGAACTGGCGCGCGCGCGAGCAGTGATTCAGAAGCAACCGGCCGCCGACGCCTGCCTCGCGCTCATGGGCGACAAGAGCTTCCTGTTCTCGCCGTCGGGCAACGCTTTCATCATGTACGCCAAGCATCGGCGCTCGTGGGTCTCGCTCGCCGATCCGGTGGGGGACCAGAAGGAATGGCCGGAATTGATCTGGCGTTTCATCGAGCTGGCGGACTCGCATGGCGGGCGCGCGGCGTTTTACAAGACACGTCCGCAGGCGCTGCCGCTCTACATCGATGCGGGATTGCGTGCGTACAAGCTCGGTGAGGAGGCGTTCGTGTCGTTGCCCGAGTTCGGACTGCAAGGCTCGCGCCGCGCGAATTTGCGACACGGCGTGGCACGCGGCGAGCGCGAAGGGCTCTCGCTGGAAATCGTTGCCCCCGCCGACGTGCCGCCACATCTGCCTGAGATGCGCGCGGTGTCCGACGCGTGGCTCGCGCGACAGCACACGCGAGAGAAGGGCTTCTCGTTGGGGGCGTTCACCGACACCTATGTGGCACGGCAACCGGTGGCATTGGTACGACGTGACGGGCGGCTGGTCGCGTTTGCGACGTTGATGTGTCCGGACGTGCAGCGCATCGAGGCGAGCATCGACCTGATGCGTCAGGTGCCGGATGCGCCCGCGGGCACGATGGACTTTCTGTTCGCCAATCTGATGCTGCACTTCAAGGCGCAGGGCTATCAGCGCTTCGGGCTGGGCATGGCGCCGATGTCGGGCATGGTGACGCACCAGCTCGCGCCGCGCTGGCATCGCTTCGGGCGAATGATGTTTGCGCACGGGGCACGGTTCTACAACTTCCGTGGCCTGCGCAGCTTCAAGGACAAATTCGATCCGCAATGGGAGGCGCGCTATCTGATGACGCCGGGCGGACTCGCGCCGATGCTCACGCTCGCCGACGTGGCGGCGCTTGTCGGGGGCGGCTGGAAAGGGATGATTACGAAATGACGGATCGGGCAGATCGCATGGATCGAAAGGGTCGAATGGATCGAACGCAGGGGAAACACCGCGCAATGGCGACGGCAGGGATAAAGCACGGCGGCGGACGCGGCGTGTGGCTGGCCGCAGCATTGCTTCTGCCACTGACGGTGAGCGGGTTGGCAAGCGCACAGACGGCGGCGCCGTCGACGCCATCGTCGCAGACCCAGACAGTCACGCACGCCGATCTCGCGTCCGCCGCATCTGCCCGCTCGGCGGAGCAGGCCGCGAAGGCGCGCAACGTGCTCAAGCCACCGCCCAAGGCGGGCCCGGTCGCCGTGCCGCCATCGGCTGCCTCCAGCGTTACGGCACCAGTCATGGCGCCCGCGGCAGCCGCGGCGGCCGGTGCTGCGGCATCACGCGGCGCCGCCACGGAAGTCATCTCGCATGGCCGCTTCGAGAACGTGCCGGTCTTCCGGCCAGCGGGCGAGCCGAATGCCACGGTGCTGTTCCTCTCGGATGACGATGGCTGGACGCCGCGCGCCGAGCGCATGGCGCGCGCGCTCGTCGACACCGGGGCCATCGTGGCGGGCATCGACACGGCCCGGTTGATGGCGAATTTCACCAAGGACGACGGCGCGTGTGTTTTCCCGTCGGGCGATCTGGACAACTTCGGCCGTTTTCTCGAAGCCTACGAAAAGCTGCCCGGCTACACGCCCCCGATTCTCGTGGGCGATGGCGTCGGCGGTACGTTCGCCTACGCGATGCTCGCGCAAGCTAAGAGCGAAACCTTCTCCGGTGCGCTCTCGGTCGACTTCTGCCCGGTGCTGCCGATGGCCAAGCCGCTGTGTCAGGGCGAGGGCGTGCATTTCGGGCGGGGCATCACGCATACCGCCGGCGGCGCGCCGATGCGTCTGCTGCCGGCCCCTGCATTGGGGGCGCCGTGGCTGGCGATGAGCGGCCCGGCGGGCAGTCCGGTAGCGCGTGCGCCGCGTTGTTCGGATCGTCTCGCCCAAGGCTTTGTCGCGCGCGCCTCGAACGCCAGTTGGGTGGTGGGCGGACTGGCGGGCAGTCTCGGCAGTCAGGGTGACGGTGCCGACGCCTCACCGGGAGGAAACACGCCGGTGCTGGCCGACTGGGCCACGCAATACAAGAACGCGTTCAAGCGGCTCAACGCGCATCACGTGGCGGGGACGGCGCGCCCGCCCGCCGCCGTGGCCGACCTGCCGGTGATCGAAGTCGCCGCGACGGGCAAGCCCGCGGCCAACATGGCCGATGCGTTCGCGATTCTGCTGTCGGGCGATGGCGGCTGGGCCGGGCTGGACCGCGATGTGGCGGGGGCGCTCGCCGCGCACGGCCTGCCGGTGGTCGGCATCGACTCGCTGCGCTACTTCTGGTCGGCGCGTACACCCGCGTCGGGCGCGCTCGACATCGACCGGCTGGTGCGCTTCTATCAGACACGCTGGAACAAGAAGCGCGTGATTCTCATCGGTTATTCGCAAGGGGCAGACGTGCTGCCGTTCATGGTCAATCGCATGCCACCGGTCAGCAAGGAGCGCGTGGCGCTGCTCGTGCTGATGGGGTTGGGGCAGAAGGCCGACTTCGAATTTCGTATGACTAACTGGGTGATGTCCAGCCAGAACGGCCTGCCGATCCGCCCGGAGGTCGAGCGCCTGCCTGACGGGCTGGCCATGTGCGTGTACGGCGCCGACGAGGACGACAGCAATTGCCCCGGCCTCGACCCCAAGCGCGTGCAAATCGTCAAAATGCCCGGTGGCCACCACTTCGACGGCAATTACACACGGCTGGCCGATCTGATTCTCGAAGGCGTCGGCAAGCACTGAGCGCCCGTCACACACGGCGGCGGCATTCCGGATGCCGCCGCCCGCATTGCCAGTCTCCCTGCTACTCACTCCGCCACTCACCGGCCACTCACCCCGCCGTTGTATCCCCGCCCGCGCCGCTTTTTCTCGCCTTGCCTTCCGGTCTGGCGCTCCGTACACTGCCGCCAGTTTCATTGGCCCACCTTGCGCACGACACACAGGAGAAGATCGATATGGCAGAGGGTTATTTCCCCAAATGGCAGCAACGGGACACGGCGTCCGGACGCGTCATCGCGCCCGATGAGCGCCTGCCTTGGCCGCAGACCATCGCCATGGGCGTCCAGCACGTGGTCGCCATGTTCGGCTCGACCGTGCTGGCCCCGTTGCTCATGGGCTTCGATCCGAACCTCGCCATCTTCATGTCGGGCATCGGCACGTTGCTGTTCTTCGTGCTCGTCGGCGGGCGCGTGCCGAGCTACCTCGGGTCGAGCTTCGCGTTCATCGGCCTCGTCATCTCGGTGACGGGCTATGCCGGTAGCGGACCGAACCTGAATATTCCCGTCGCGCTCGGTGGCATCATCGCGTGCGGCGTGCTGTACGCCATCATCGGCCTGATCGTCATGGCGGTCGGCACCCGCTGGATCGAGGCGCTCATGCCCCCGGTGGTGACCGGTGCGGTCGTCGCCGTGATCGGTCTGAACCTTGCCCCCGTGGCGGTGAAGGGCGTCTCGGCCACCAGCTTCGACACGTGGATGGCGCTCGCGACGGTGTTGTGCGTCGGCCTCGTCGCCGTGTTTGCGCGCGGCATGGTGCAGCGGCTGCTGATTCTCGTCGGCCTGCTGCTCGCCTATGTGCTGTACGCGGTGCTCACCAACGGTATGGGGCTTGGCAAGCCGATCGACTTCTCGATCGTCGCCAATGCGGCCTGGTTCGGCCTGCCGCACTTTGCCGCACCGGTGTTCAAGCCGGAAGCCATGGTGCTGCTGGCGCCTATCGCCATCATTCTGGTCGCGGAAAACCTTGGCCACATCAAAGCCGTGAGCGCCATGACCGGTCAGAATCTGGACCGCTACATGGGCCGCGCCTTCCTCGGCGACGGTCTGGCGACGATCGTGTCGGGCAGCGTCGGCGGTACCGGGGTGACGACTTACGCCGAGAACATCGGCGTGATGGCGGTCACGAAGATCTATTCGACGGTGGTGTTTGCCGTGGCGGCGGTGATCGCGCTGGTGCTGGGCTTCTCGCCGAAGTTCGGTGCGGTGATCCAGACAATTCCGGGCCCGGTGCTCGGTGGCGTGTCGATTGTGGTGTTTGGCCTGATTACGGTGGCCGGCGCGCGCATCTGGGTGCAGAACAAGGTGGATTTCTCGGATAACCGCAACCTGATCGTGGCCGCTGTCACGTTGGTGCTCGGTGCCGGTGACTTCACGCTGAAGTTCGGCAACTTCTCGCTGGGCGGCATCGGTTGCGCGACGTTCGGCGCCATCATCCTGTACGCGCTGCTGCGCGGACGCGGTGTTTCAACGCCGGCGGCGATGTAAGCCATATCGACAGCAAGCACGCCGGGCGAACGTTCTCCCGGTGTTAGGCAAGCGTCACACAAGCGGCACGGCGATTACGTCGTGCCGTTTTTGTTTGGGTCGACGGTCGTGTCAGTTGAATGGACGGCAGGCCCTTGCAGCCGGTCGAGCAACTGGCGGGCGTAGACGGGCAGGGCGTCGCGCTCGCGCACACACAGCACCAGCGTGCGCAGCGCCCATGCGTCGGACAACGGCACCATGCCGATACCCAACGTTGCCGCCGAGCGCCGGGCGGCGCTGAGCGGCACGATACCGAGCGCGGCACCCGCTGCGACGGCCCGGCACAAGCTGTCGAAGTCACGCAGCCGCAGCCGGTAGCGCAGCGGCCGCCCGGCACGTTTCGCGTGGCCGTCGAGATGCTCGGCCAAGGCGCTCTGCTCGGGCAGGCCGATGAATTCGGCGTCGAGAATGTCGATGAGGGCGACGTCGTCGCGTTCCGTCAGGGCATGGCCCGGGGGCGTGACGACGACCAGCCGGTCTTGCCGGAACGGCACGGTCTCAAGCCCGGTCAGCTCGATCCAGTCGGAGACGACGCCAATATCCGCCGCACCTTCCAGCACGGCTTGCACGACAGCGGGGCTGGTCTGTTCGCGCAGGGCAATCTCGACATTCGGATGCTCCGCGAGGAATGCGCCCAGCAGATCCGGCAGAAATTCGGACATGGCGACTGTGTTCGACGCAATGCGCACGTTGCCCTTGAGGCCTGCGGCGTACTCGCCGAGTTCGCCGCGCATCTGCTCGATCTGAGCTAGCACCCGGCGGGCGTGGGCGAGCAGGGCGCGTCCGGCCGGCGTGGGGATGACGCCCTGACGGTGGCGCATGAACAGGGCGACCCCCAGCGTCTCTTCCAGCCCGCGAATGCGGGCGCTGGCGGAGGCAAGGGTCAGATGGGCGCGCTCGGCCCCGCCGGTAATGCTGCCGGCCTCGGCCACGAGCAGGCACAGGCGCAGGTCGGTCAGATCGAATCGCACGGAAAATGCCACCTGAGCGTCGGGAGAATGGCATCAGTGTAGCGGCTAGGCCCACGCTCGCGATAGCACTATGGGATGTCACCTGACTCGCGCAGGGGGCGCGTGGTAAACTACGCCCTTTCAAGACACGGCCGTACCCGCGACGGCCTCGCCCGCCAAGCCGCTAGACACATATAGTCAGCCGGCGGGTCGTCTTGCCGGCGTCTTCAGACGCGTCGCCCAAAATGAGCGCGACGTGCGTCGCACGCCCGACGCGGGCTTTCCATCAAGAACAATCAATCGATACGCGCGGGGACACACATCGTGGAGTCCGCGCATTGGTCTTTATATGTCTTTTGAAACGCTCGGCCTATCGGCCGACATCCTGCGTGCGGTCAGCGATCTCGGCTACACACAACCGACCCCGATTCAACAACAAGCGATTCCGGCTGTCCTGCAAGGCGGCGATCTTCTCGCCGGTGCCCAAACCGGTACCGGCAAGACGGCAGGCTTCACGCTGCCTATCCTGCAAATGCTCTCGTCGCGTGCAGCCCCCGCTGCCGCCAACGGCAAACGCCGCGTGCGTGCCCTCGTGCTCACGCCCACGCGTGAGCTGGCCGCGCAAGTCGAAGAGAGCGTCACGCAATACGGCAAGTACCTGCCCCTCACGTCGATGACCGTATTCGGCGGCGTGTCGATGGTGCCGCAGGTGCGTCAACTGGCGCGCGGTGTCGATATTCTCGTCGCCACGCCGGGCCGTCTGCTCGACCACATGCAGCAGAAAACCGTCGACCTGTCGGCCGTGGAAATCCTCGTGCTCGACGAGGCCGACCGCATGCTGGACATGGGCTTCATTCGCGACATCCGCCGCGTGCTGGCCGTGTTGCCGGCAAAGCGTCAGAACCTGCTGTTCTCGGCCACGTTCTCGGACGAAATCAAGCAACTGGCCGATGGCCTGCTGAAGTCGCCCGCTCTGATCGAAGTGGCTCGCCGCAACACCACGGCCGAGACGGTCGCGCAGAAGATTCACCCGGTCGACCGTGACCGCAAGCGCGAACTGCTCGAACATCTGGTGCGCGAGAACAACTGGTTTCAGGTGCTCGTCTTCACGCGCACCAAGCACGGTGCCAATCGTCTTGCCGAACAGCTGACGAAGGGTGGTGTGCCGGCCCTCGCGATTCACGGCAACAAGAGCCAGGGTGCCCGCACCCGCGCGCTGGCCGAGTTCAAGAGCGGCACGCTGCAAGTGCTGGTGGCGACCGATATCGCGGCACGCGGTATCGACATCGATCAACTGCCGCACGTGGTGAACTTCGATCTGCCGGAAGTGGCGGAAGACTATGTGCACCGTATCGGCCGTACCGGCCGCGCCGGTGCGCAGGGCGAAGCGGTGTCGCTGGTGTGCGTGGACGAGCATCAACTGCTCACCGCCATCGAGCGCCTCATCAAGCGCCAGATCGACACGGAAGTGGTGCCGGGCTTCGAACCCGACCCGACCGCTGTCGCCCAGCCGATTCGCAAGAATCAATCGGGTGGCCGTGGTGCGCCGGGTGGCGGTGGTGGTGGACGCGGCCGCGGCGATGGCCAGCAGGCCCGAGCCCCGCGTGAAGCGCGCGAGCCCCGTGAAGGTGGCCGCGACGGCCGTGCCCCGCGTCAGGGTGATGCCGGCAAGCCGCGTCACGCGGCCGACGGCGGCCAACGCAATGGCGAACGTAACGTACCGGCACCCCGCACGAGCGGCGCGGCAACCGGTGGCCGTAATGGCGGCGGGAACGGTAACGGTGGCGGCTTCGGTGGCAATCAATCGCAACCCGGCAAACGCGCAGGCGGTGGCGGTAACGGTGGTAGCGGTGGTGTCGGCGGCGGCAAGCGTGTCGAAGGGCAACGCGCCCCGGCACGTGCCACGCAAGGCGCAGGTCATCAAGGGCAAGGTCGCGACGGGCAGAATGCGTCGCGCGGGCAGGGCGGCGGTGAGCGCAGCGATTTCGCGCAGCGCGGGCCGCGCCCGGCACGCCGTGATGGCGTCGGTGCTGCCCTGTTGATGGGCAAACCGAAGCGAGATTAAGCACGTGATTAAGCACGTGATTAAGCGTCGCCAGCGCTTGCCACGGGCCTGATGATGCATTCGCGGTTCAACACTCCGGTGAGTTTGAACCGCGTTTTGCTCGTCAGGCCCGTTTTCATTTGGCCTCGCGGCATCGTGCTGCGCGCGTGTCTGGCGCGCATGCCGAACCCGTTCGGGGAGTCCCCGAGAGGCGGCTGGCGCAAATTAAGTAAAATATTAACCTTTTGCGCCCGGCGGCCCGGGTGTGGCAGGTGCGATGACCTCTCAGGGAACGAGGGCGCATGGACTCGCCAGTTCGCGCGCCGCATTTCCGTTCTCCGAGGATCTCATGATCGCCCGTGTCACCCGCCTGTTCCCCTTGTGGGCCCTGCTGCTCTCCGTTGCCGCTTATTTTTCGCCAGCCAGTTTCTCCGGCGTCACCCCGCACGTCACCGCGCTGCTGACCGTCGTGATGTTCGCGATGGGCGTCACGCTCACGTTCGACGACTTCAAACGTGTCTTTACGCGTCCCGCCCCGATCGTCGCGGGCGTGGTGCTGCACTACCTCGTGATGCCGCTGGCCGCGTGGGTGATCGCGCGCGTGCTGCATATGCCGCCCGATCTGACCGCCGGCATGGTGCTCGTGGGCAGCGTCGCGAGCGGCACGGCGTCGAACGTCATGATTTATCTCGCGCGGGGCGACGTGGCGCTGTCGGTCACCATCAGCGCGATGTCCACGCTCGTCGGCGTATTCGCCACGCCGCTGCTCACGCGTCTGTATGTGGACGCGTCGATCTCGGTGGACGTGGAAGGCATGCTGCTCTCGATTCTGCAAATCGTCGCGCTGCCGATCGGCGCGGGGTTGCTCATCAACCGCTTCTTCAACCGTGCCGTGCGTGCAGTCGAAAGCTATCTGCCGCTGGTCTCGATGGTCGCCATCGTGCTGATCATCGGCGCCGTGGTGGGTGCCAATCAGGGCAACATTGCCACGGTGGGTCCGTTGGTGATGCTCGGCGTGGTGCTGCACAACGGTCTGGGGCTGCTCGGCGGCTACTGGGGCGGGCGTCTGCTCGGGTTCGACGAATCGATTTGCCGCACGCTCGCCATCGAAGTGGGCATGCAGAATTCGGGGCTCGCGGCCACGCTCGGCAAGTTGTATTTCACGCCGCTGGCGGCGCTGCCGGGGGCGTTGTTCTCGGTCTGGCACAACCTGTCCGGGTCGTTGCTCGCCGGCTACTGGCGCGGTCGCCCGACGGGCACCGCCAACGATGCGCAAGCCGCCCCGACGCGCGCTGCGCACTAAGCGGTTCAGCAGATCGTTCGCTACGCCGGCCATTACTTCGGTCATTGCGTAGCGAACCGCGTTTTTCCCGTGCTAAACACGCTTGTGTGCGGCGCGCAACGGCTGCCCGCACCGTCATCGCGGGCATTTGCCTTTCTGTCTCTCATCGCCTACAACAACGTTATACCGTTCGCGGCGGTGAGAGAATCTGTACCACGGCGCCTGTCCGTGTTCCCTTTCCCCCGCTTGCCCACAGGGCGTATTCCGACGAGGCCGTTTCAGGCAGCGATGCATCGCGCACGTACGCGACGCGACTGTCCGCAGGGCCCGGGCTTACGAGCGAGCGGTCTGGAGTCATTCATCAATGTTGCGAAAGAATCCGAGCGGGGATTTCCCCGTCGTGCATGAAACCTCGTTCATCGATCCGACGGCCATTTTGTGCGGCAAGATCATCGTCGGCGAGAACGTCTTCATCGGACCCTACGCCGTATTGCGTGCCGATGAAGTCGACGAGGGCGGCAAGATGGAGCCGATCGTGATCGGCGCCAATTCCAATATTCAGGACGGGGTCGTGATCCATTCGAAAGACGGCGCACGCGTGACCATCGGCGAGAACACTTCGATTGCCCATCGCTCTATCGTGCATGGCCCGTGTGTGATCGGTAACAACGTATTCATCGGTTTCAACTCGGTGTTGTTCAACTGCGTCGTGCACGACGGCGTGGTGGTGCGGCACAACAGCGTGGTCGACGGGCGCGATATTCCCGAGAACTTCTACATTCCCTCGACCACACACATCAGCCGCGAGACCGATCTCGCGACCATTCCGAAAGTCACTGTCGACGCGCGCGAGTTCTCCGAATCGGTGAGCCGCACGAACGTGCAACTGGCACGCGCTTACCGCCGTATTCAGAACGAGTTCTGAGCGCGAACGTGAGTGTGTGTCATTGCGGGTGAGCGCCGACCTCTGAGCATTTGCAGGAGTTCGTCATGTCTTTGAGCGTCAACGGGATTGTCATCGACGCACGCCGCGTCGCCGATGAGATCGATCAGCATCGTGACGCGGCCGACCCGGAAACGGCGGCCCAGCACGCGCTCGTGAGCCGCGAGTTGTTGCGGCAACGTGTGCGTGACCTGCGGTTGCTCGGTGATGCTGAGATGGCCGGCGCGAGCGACGACGCGATTGTCGATGCGCTCTTCACCCGCGATGTGCATGTACGGCGACCCACCGAAGCCGAGTGCCGCGCGTACTTTCACGAACATGCGGGGCAGTTCCGCGTGGGCGATCAGGTGCAGGCGAGTCACATTCTGTTTGCGCTGTCGGCCGGGGTGCCGCTCTCCGTCACACTTTCGCGTGCGCAGGCGACGCTCGACCGGCTGCGTGTCGAGCCCGCTGCCTTCGAGTCGCTCGCGGCGAGCGAGTCGGATTGTCCTTCGGGGCGAAGCGGCGGCAGTCTCGGGATGCTCACGCGCGGCAGTGGCGCGCCCGAGTTCGAGCTGGTGTTGTTCTGCGGTGACCGGCTCGGCGTGCTGCCACGGCTGGTGAATACGCGTTACGGCTTTCACGTCGTGCGTATCGAGCGGCGTGTGAAAGGCCGCATGCCGCCATTCGAACGCGTGGCCGATCGCATCGCGGCGCAGCTGTATGAAAACGCCCGCACGCGCGCGCTTCGTCACTATGTGGCGCTGCTCGCCGGGGCGGCAGAAATCAGCGGTGCTAACGATGGCGACGGCGCGCGGCTGTTGCAGTAAGTCGTCGCGTGAAGTCGAAGGCAAAAAAAGATGGGGCGCTCTTGCGGGAGCGCCCCATTTTCATTGCGTCATGACGAACCTTGGGTCGTCAGCCGGCGATGAATTCCAGCGTGACGGTATCAAGCGTGAACGAGCCGTCGTCCTGAATGCGGAAGTGTCGCCGCACGTCGTCGGCCATGGCCGTTTGCAACGCGCGAATCGCGACTTGCATCGGCTCGGGGGTGCGCATGCGCGTCGTCCACGTCTTGAAGTCGAGATCGAGCGTGCGCGGCGTGAGCGATGCCACCGAGAAACCGGCATTTGCTGCCATCGTCAGCCATTCTCCCACCGCGTAATCACGCACGTGTGACGTATCGCGCAATACTTCGACCGCCTGAAGATACGTGTCGAACAGCGGTTGGCCGGTGGAGGCGACATCACAGATCACGACACGGCCGCCCGGCTTCAACACGCGGCGCATCTCGCGCAACGCGGCACCGACGTCGGCCCAGTGGTGGGCGCTGTAACGGCTGAACACGAGGTCGAAGCTCGCGTCGTCGAACGGCAGCGATTCGGCCGCACCGAGTTGCGTTTCGATATTCGTCAAACCGCGCTTCGCTGCTTCGCCGGCCACGACGCCGAGCATGTCGGCAGACAAGTCGTACGCGACGACGCGGGCCGCAAACGGTGCGGTAAAGAAGCTCACGTGACCGGCGCCGCAACCCAGATCGAGCACTTGGGCGTTCGGGTGTGCGCGGGCGATGGCCGCGAGTTGTTCGAGGTCGGCACCCTGCGCGTGGTTGGCGCTCGTCAGATACGCCGATGCCTGCGGGCCGAACTGGCCGGTGACGACCGCGTTGTGGGCGTCGTGCGCTGCGGGGGGCGCTGACGAGGAAGTGGGGCGATTAGCGTCGCTCACGGGGCGTCTCCTTCGAATGGACAGTCGTCATGTTTGTGGGCTCGGGTCGGGGCATGCCGATAGCGGGGAGACCCTGTATTCGGGCTTGCGCAACCTCGATGTGACTCACGATAATGGTTCGTCGATACCGGTACAAGTTGTCCATTTATCCTGGTATGAAAACTACCCCTATCATGACCTCACCCGACGCCACGACCCAGCGGCATGCCGCCGACGACGCCCGGGGTGCTGCCAGCCAGCGCCGCGCACTGGGCGACTTCTTGCGCGCGCATCGCGAACGCCTCACCCCGGCCGCCGTCGGTCTGCCACCGATCGGCCGCCGCCGCACGCCGGGACTGCGCCGTGAGGAAGTGGCGCAGTTGTCGGGATTGTCCGCCACTTGGTACACGTGGATCGAGCAGGCGCGCGAGGTATCGATTTCGGTGGGGGCGTTGTCGGCGGTGGCGAGTGCGTTGCGACTCTCGCGCGCAGAGCGTTCGTACCTGTTCGATCTCGCAGGCAAGCGCGACCCCGAGCGGGGTGCCGAGCCGCTGCCGCACCACGCGGCAGCACAAGTGCAGGCCGCCGTCGCTGCCGTGGCCGCACCCGCCTACGCGCTGGATCGCTGCTGGGATGTGCTGGCGTGGAACGACGCGGCGTCCGACATCTTCCGTGGCTGGCTCGATGCGCCGGGGCCGAAGAATTTGCTGCGCTACATCTTTCTCGACGTTGGCGCGCAGACCTTGATTCAGGACTGGCCGAGCCGTGCGCGGCGCGTGGTGGCCGAGTTTCGCGCCGAGTGCAGCGCGTATCTGGACGATTCGCCGGTGCGTGCGCTGACCGACGCGTTGCAACGCGAGTGCGCTGTGTTCGCAGCGCTCTGGTCGCAGCAGGATGTGGTGGAGCGAGAAGGCGGCCGCCGTGGCTTTCATCATCCGACGCGCGGCGAGATCGACTTCGCGCAGGTGACGTTCCGGCTCTCGGGGCACGATGACGTGAAGCTGGTGATGTTGCTGGCGTAGGGTAAGTTACGCCGCCGGCCGCATCCACTGCACGAGGTACGTCGCACTGGCCATGCCGAGCAGCGTCATCAGAAGCGAGCCCGCCACGTGGGCGACGACCGTCATCGACGCCCAGCCGAGTTGCCCTTCGCGCAGCAGCGTCGTGACTTCCGCCGAGAAGGTCGAGAACGTGGTGAGGCCGCCGAGAAAGCCGGTGACGATCAGCAGCCGCCATTCGGCGGGGATCGAGGGGAACTGGCTGAACAGCGCGACCGCAACACCGATCAGGTAGCCGCCGCCGAGATTGGCGGCGAGCGTGCCGAGCGGCAGGGTCGGCAGAATGGCGTTGAACTGCACGCTCAACGCCCAGCGCAGCAGCGCCCCGAGGGCGGCGCCCACGCTGATGGCAACGACCGAAGCAAACATAGGTTTTCCCCTTGCAGATAACAAAACGGCCGACCCTGTTCGGGGCCGGCCGTCCTCGCCTCTCAAGCGAATACTACGGGCATTGCGGGCATTGCCACGGTGCTCAGTCCTTCGGGAAGGACGTTGCGCCACCGTGCGCACCCGACCATTCGGCCGGTGCGTTCAGGAATTTCTCGACTTCATCCAGCGTCTTCGTGTCGAAGTGGTTCTGCTGCTTGGCCACGCGCAGCACGTCCCACCACGTCGCGAGCGAGTGCAGTTGCACGTCGATGTCCTTCAACACCTGACGGCTCTCCGGGAAGATGTCGTAGTGGAAGATCACGAACACGTGGTTCACGCTCGCACCGGCTTCGCGCAGGGCCTTGCAGAAGTTGATCTTGCTGCGGCCGTCGGTCGTCAGGTCTTCGACCAGCAGCACGCGCGAGCCTTCCGGCAGATCGCCTTCGATCTGGGCATTGCGGCCAAAACCCTTCGGTTTTTTGCGCACGTACTGCATCGGCAGCATCAGCTTGTCGGCGATCCACGCAGCGAACGGAATGCCTGCGGTTTCACCGCCGGCGACCGTGTCGAACTGCTCGCAGCCGACGTCTTCGATGAGCACGGCTTCTGCGAAGTCCATCAGCGTACGGCGCACGCGCGGGTACGAGATGAGCTTGCGGCAATCGGTGTAGACCGGGCTGGCCCAGCCCGAGGTGAAGATGTACGGCTTCTCAGCGTTGAAATGCACCGCGCCCACTTCGAGCAGGATTTTGGCGGTGATGTCGGAGATCGCCTGGCGGTCGATGCCAATCATGATGCGGATCCTTTGCATAGCTGCACGCCGTGCGGGCAGCAGGGGGAAATCAGGTTCAGCGCGACAGGTCGGCACGGCGGACCGGCGCTTAAACGCGAATTATGCCACAACATTCAGCAATCGAGCGGTCAATTATGCACGGAGCGTATATTTTCTTGCCGTCACATACGCGCAGGGTGACCGCACGGCGCATATGAAAGATCCGTCCCGATAGATGAGTCCAAAAAAAGAGACAGTTGCCGACGGTTTATGACAGGCATACACTCTCGCCGAATTTCATACGCCGGCCGGAGCCGCCAACATGTCCAACGATTCAACGTCATTCCCCGCCGCGAGCGCCGTGCCGGGCCACGCGCAAGACAACGGTTATGCCAACCGGGCCCTCTGGGCGTCGGCCGTCGGTTACGCGATGGACGGCTTCGACCTGCTGATTCTCGGCTTTATTCTTCCCGCGATTGCCGCTGACCTGTCGCTGACCAGCGCGCAGTCGGGCGCACTCGTGACATGGACACTCATCGGTGCCGTCGTGGGCGGTCTGGTCTTCGGCATGCTCTCCGATCGATACGGCCGCGTGCGCGTGTTGTCGTGGACGATTCTGCTGTTCGCGGTCTTCACCGGGATGTGCGCGCTCGCCCAAGGGTATTGGGACCTGCTCGCGTATCGCACCATCGCCGGGATCGGTCTGGGCGGCGAGTTCGGCATCGGCATGGCGCTGGCCGCAGAAGCCTGCGCACCGGCACGGCGTGCCCGCGCATCGTCGTTCGTGGGGCTGGGCTGGCAAGCCGGGGTGCTCGCCGCCGCGTTGCTCACGCCGGTGCTGCTGCCAATCATCGGCTGGCGTGGCATGTTCGCGGTCGGCCTGCTGCCGGCGGTGGTGTCGTTCATCATGCGCCGCACGCTGGGCGAACCGGAGCTCTTCATCGCACAACAGAAGCAGCCGCGTGAACACGCGCCGCTCAAGCTGCTGGTGAAGGACTGCGCGACCACGCGTGCGAGTCTCGGCGTGGCCATCCTGTGTTCCGTGCAGAACTTCGGCTATTACGGCCTGATGATCTGGATGCCGTCGTATCTGTCGAAGGCGTTCGGTTATTCGCTCACCAAGTCGGCCATGTGGACGGCAGTGACCGTGCTCGGCATGGCATTCGGCATCTGGCTGTTCGGCCGTCTGGCCGATCGCTTCGGCCGCCGCCCGACGTTCATCGGCTACCAGATCGGGGCTGTCGTGATGGTGTTCGTCTATGCGCAGTTGCAATCGCAGTTCGCGCTGTTGATCGGCGGGGCCGTGATGGGCATGTTCGTGAACGGCATGATCGGCGGCTACGGCGCACTGATCTCGGAGCTGTACCCGACGGCGGCACGCGCCACGGCGCAGAACGTGCTGTTCAACATCGGCCGTGCCGTGGGCGGTTTCGGCCCGCTCGCGGTCGGCGCACTGGCCGCGGCGTACTCGTTCAAGATGGCGCTCGTGTTTCTCGCCAGCATTTATGTGCTCGACATCATCGCCACGCTGTTCCTGATTCCGGAGCGTCGCGGCGAGGCGCTTTCCTGATTCAGGATAATCGACAGATTCGCAGTGCCCGGTAAACCGTCAGAACGGGTTGCCGTGCACTGCCATCAAGCTTTTGGCGCAAGGTGTACACTTTGCGTCCTGCGGTGCGTCCGGCGCGCCGCAAGCCCTTGGTCTGACGCGTGCGAGCGCGGTATGCAAGACCCGGGGGAGCGGGGGCCATCACGCCGCCGCGCAGCGAAGAACACCGTCAGCGACAAAATCGCCGAATCCCTCCGGTTGGCTCTTCCCGCCGTGATCCGTCACAAGACTGCCGTGCCTGCGCGCTACCCTCGGGTGGCCGACGCCCGGCCGTCGCCCTGTATTTAGGTATCGAGATATGGACAAACCTGACTTGAAAGAAAGCGCTCTGGCGTACCACGAATTTCCCCGCCCGGGCAAAATCTCGGTGACGCCGACGAAGCCGCTGTCGAACCAGATCGATCTGTCGCTGGCTTACTCGCCGGGCGTGGCCTACGCCTGCGAAGCGATCGCCGAAGACCCCCTCGCCGCCAATCGCTACACGTCGCGCAGCAACCTCGTGGGCGTGATCACCAACGGTACCGCCGTGCTGGGTCTGGGCAACATCGGCCCGCTCGCCGCCAAGCCGGTGATGGAAGGCAAGGGCTGCCTGTTCAAGAAGTTCGCCGGCATCGACGTGTTCGACATCGAACTCGCCGAACATGACCCGGACAAGCTCGTCGAAGCGATCGCCATGCTCGAGCCGACGCTCGGCGGCATCAACCTCGAAGACATCAAGGCGCCCGAGTGCTTCTACATCGAGAAGAAGCTGCGCGAGCGCATGAAGATCCCCGTCTTCCACGACGATCAGCACGGTACCGCCATCATCGCGTCGGCCGCTATCCTCAACGGCCTGAAGGTCGTGGGCAAGGATATCGGCAACGTGAAGCTGGTCTGCTCGGGCGCCGGCGCTGCCGCGATTGCCTGTCTGGACCTGCTGGTGAATCTGGGCCTGAAGAAAGAGAACATTCTGGTTCTCGACTCGAAGGGCGTGATTCACACCGGCCGCGACAAGCTCGACGAGAGCAAGGCACGCTACGCCGTGGCGACCGAAGCCCGCACGCTGGCTGATGCGAGCAACGGTGCCGACGTGTTCCTCGGCTGCTCGACCGCAGGCGTGCTCACCGGCGACATGGTCAAGACCATGGGCCCGAGCCCGCTGATTCTCGCGCTCGCCAACCCCGAGCCGGAAATTCGCCCGGAAATCGCCAAGGCCGCTCGCCCGGACTGCATCGTGGCCACCGGCCGTTCGGACTATCCGAACCAGGTGAACAACGTGCTGTGCTTCCCGTTCATCTTCCGCGGCGCGCTCGACGTGGGCGCGACGACCATTACGGAAGAGATGAAGCTCGCCACCGTGCGTGCCATCGCCGAACTGGCGCAGGAAGAAGAGCAGAGCGAAGAAGTCGCGCGCGCCTATGAAGGCCAGTCGCTCGAATTCGGTCCGGAATACATCATTCCGAAGCCGTTCGATCCGCGTCTGATCATCAAGATCGCACCGGCCGTCGCGCAAGCCGCGATGGACTCGGGCGTGGCGACGCGTCCGATCAAGGACATGGACGCCTACCGCGAGCAACTCGGTGGCACGGTCTACCGCACGGGCTTCATCATGCGTCCGGTGTTTGCCGCCGCGCGTGCCCGTTTCGCCGCCGATACGGCTGCCCGCATCGTGTTTGCCGAAGGCGAAGACGAGCGCGTGCTGCGTGCTGCCCAGTTCGTGCTGGCCGAGCGCATCGCCAAGCCGATCATCATCGGCCGTCCGGCCGTGGTGGAAATGCGTCTGCAAAAGATCGGCTCGAAGCTCAAGCCGGGCGTCGATTTCGAGATCGTCAATCCGGAAGACGACGCGCGCTATCAGCGTTGCTGGCAGGAATACCACAACCTGGGCGCCCGTCACGGCGTGACCCCGGAAGTGGCGAAGGCCGCCATGCGCAAGGACAACACGCTGATCGGTTCGATCCTCGTGCATCTGGGCGAAGCCGACGGCATGATCTGCGGCATGATCGATACGTACCACCGTCACCTCGACGTGGTCGATCAGGTGCTGGGCCGTGCCGAAGGCGTGAGCAACTACGCCGCCATGAACCTGTTGATGCTTGAGAAGCGCAACCTGTTCATCAGCGACACGTACGTGAACGAGACGCCGACCTCGGAGCAACTCGCCGAGATGACGGTGCTCGCCGCCAAGGAAATCGAGCGCTTCGGTATCGCCCCGAAGGTGGCGCTGCTCTCGAACTCGAACTTCGGTAGCGTGAAGTCGGCATCGGCACAACGCATGGCGCGCGCCTGCGAACTGCTCGCTGCCCGCGCACCGTCGCTGGAAGTGGACGGCGAAATGCACGGCGACGCCGCGCTGTCGGAGTCGGTGCGTCGCGCCGCTTACCCGGCCTCGCGTCTGTCGGGCGAAGCCAACCTGCTGGTCATGCCGAACGTGGAAGCGGCCAACATCACGTACAACCTGCTCAAGATGACGGGCGGCGAAGGCGTGACGGTCGGTCCGTTCCTGCTTGGCTGCGCCAAGCCGGTTCACATCCTGACGCCGGCCGCCACCGTGCGCCGCATCATCAACATGACCGCCGTGGCTGCTGCCAACGTGGTTCGTTGATGATCTGACGGACACGCGGCCGGGTGGATCCGGTGCGCGTGTCTGTCAGTGCAGGAAGTGCAGGATAAAAAAATCCCGCCAGTCGCTTACGCGCTGGCGGGATTTTTCATACAGCTTCTGATGCAGGTGATGCTATCGGCTCAGGCTCATGCTCAGACTAAACGGACTTTCAAGCCGCAACGCGATGCGCATTGCCATCGCGGAACTGCGTGAGCAGCTTCGTCCACTTGATGCGCGTGGCGGCGAGGTTCTGATCCTTCACGTGGCCATAGCCGCGAATCTCCTGCGGCAGCTCGGCCAGTTGCACGGCCAGCGACGTGTTGCGCTCGTTCAGATGCGAGATCAGCTCGTTCACCAGTGCCTCGTACTCACCGATCAGCGCACGTTCGGTACGACGCTCTTCCGTGCGGCCGAAGATGTCGAACGCGCCGCCGCGCAGGCCCTTGAACTTCGCCAGCACGCCGAACGCCTTCATCATCCACGGGCCGTAGGACTTCTTGATCAGATGCCCCTTGTCGTCGTGCTTGGCGAGCGACGGCGGCGCCAGGTGGAAGTGCACCGAGAAGTCGCCTTCGAACTGCTCGTTCAGCTTCTTCATGAAGGCCGGGTCGGTGTACAGGCGCGCGACTTCGTACTCGTCCTTGTAGGCCATGAGTTTGTAGAGCGCGCGGGCAACCGCTTCGGTCAGCGGCATTTGCGACGCGCCGTTGTCGATGGCCGACTCGGCCGTGCGCACGCGATCGACCGTCTGCTTGAAGCGCTCGGCATACGCACGATCCTGATACGCCACCAGTTGGTCGTAGCGGCGTTGAATCAGCGCGTCGAGCGCCTTGGGCGAGTGCAGCGTGATCAGCTTGCCGCCGGCGGCTGAGGACTCCGGCGTTTCCCCTTGCTGGGCGAGCTTGCGTACGCTGGCGAGATCGTGCGCGGCACGGCGTCCCCACTCGAACGCCTGCTTGTTCTTCTCGATCGACACGCCGTTGAGTTCGATGGCGCGCGTGAGTGCGGCGTACGAGAGCGGTACCCAGCCCTTCTGCCACGCGAAGCCGAGCACGAACGGGTTGGTGTAGATCGTGTCGCCGAGCAGACGCAGTGCGAGGTGATTCGCATCGACGAAATCGACGTTGTCACCGGCGGCGGCGCGGATATCGTTCTCCGTGCTCGATCCCGGGAAACGCCAGTTCGGGTTGCGGATGAAGTCGGCCGTCGGCGTGTGGGCGCTGTTCACCACGATGTTCGTCACGCCGTGCTGTACGCGCGACAGCGTGTCGTCGGTGGCGGTGGTGATCGCGTCGCAGCCGATCACCACACGTGCGTCGCCCATGGCGATGCGCGTGGCGTGGATGTCGTCCGGTTGCAGCGCGATCTGTACGTGGCTCGTCACCGCGCCACCCTTTTGCGCCAAGCCGGTCACGTCGAGCGTGGTGACGCCCTTGTTTTCCAGATGCGCCGCCATGCCGAGCAGGCCGCCGATGGTCACGACACCCGTGCCACCCACGCCCGTGACGAGAATGCCGTACGGACGCGTGATTTGCGGGAGCGCGGGTTCCGGCAGCGGCGGCAGACCTTCGTTATCGACCTTGGCCGTCTTGGGCTTGCGCAGCTGACCGCCTTCCACCGTCACGAAGCTCGGGCAGAACCCGTTCAGGCACGAGAAGTCCTTGTTGCAGGTCGACTGGTTGATCTGGCGCTTCGTGCCGAATTCCGTTTCCAGCGGTTCGACCGACAGGCAGTTCGACTTCACCGAGCAATCGCCGCAGCCTTCGCAGACCGCCTCGTTGATCACGACACGCTTGGCCGGGTCGGGATACGCACCGCGTTTGCGGCGGCGGCGCTTCTCGGTGGCACACGTCTGGTCGTAGACGAGGATCGTCGTGCCTTTGACCAGCCGGAGTTCGCGCTGCACGCGATCGAGTTCGCTGCGATGGTAGATGGGCACATCGCCAACGAGCTTCACACCCTCGTACTTCTCGGGCTCATCGGTCACGATGACAATCTTCTCGGCGCCTTCGGCAGCCACCTGCGCCACGATCTGCGGCACGCTCAACGTGCCGTCGACCGGCTGGCCGCCCGTCATCGCGACGGCGTCGTTGTAGAGAATCTTGTAGGTGATGTTGACCTTCGACGAGATCGCCGCGCGAATCGCGAGCAAGCCCGAGTGGAAGTAGGTGCCGTCGCCCAGATTCGCGAAGATGTGTTCGTCGCACGAGAACGGCGCCTGACCGATCCAAGGCACGCCTTCGCCGCCCATCTGCGAGAAGGTGTCGGTCTTGCGGTCCATCCACACGGTCATGTAGTGACAGCCGATGCCTGCGATGGCGCGCGAGCCTTCCGGCACGTTCGTCGAGGTGTTGTGCGGGCAGCCCGAGCAGAACCACGGCTTGCGTTCTGCGGCCACGCGCGGCTTGGCGAGCGCCTGTTCCTTGGCTTCGATGACCTTGAGGCGCGTGTTGATGCGATCGCGCACGTCGCTCGGCAATTCGAATTTTTCCAGACGGGTGGCAATTGCCTTCGCAATCAGTGCGGGCGAGAGTTCGTAGTGCGCCGGCAGCAGCCAGTTGGCCATCGGCACCGACCATTCGCCGCCGGCACCATCCTTCTCGTCGAACTTGCCGTACACGCGCGGGCGTACGTCGTCGCGCCAGTTGTACAGCTCTTCCTTGATCTGATATTCGAGGATCTGACGCTTTTCCTCGACCACGAGAATTTCCTGCAAGCCTTGTGCAAACGCGCGCGCACCCTGCGCTTCGAGCGGCCACACACAACCCACTTTGTACAGACGGATACCGATGCGCTGGCACGTGGCTTCGTCGAGCCCCAGATCGGCGAGCGCCTGACACACGTCGAGATACGCCTTGCCGCCGGTCATGATGCCGAAACGCGCGTTGTCGGAATCGATCGTGACGCGGTCGAGCTTGTTGGCGCGCACGTAGGCGAGGGCGGCGTACCACTTGTGGTCGATCATCCGCGCTTCCTGCACCAGCGGCGGATCGGGCCAGCGGATGTTCAGGCCGTCGGGCGGCATGATGAAGTCGTTCGGCAGGCGGATGTCGACGTTGTGCGGGTCGATCATCACCGAGGCCGACGATTCGACCACGTCAGTCACGCACTTCATCGCGACCCACAGGCCCGAGTAGCGGCTCATGGCCCAGCCATGCAGGCCGTAGTCGAGATACTCCTGCACGTTCGACGGATACAGCACGGGGATACCGGCTGCCTTGAAGACGTGTTCGGACTGGTGCGCGAGCGTGGAGGATTTGGCCGCGTGGTCGTCGCCGGCGAGGACCAGTACGCCACCGTGCTTCGACGAGCCTGCCGAGTTGCCGTGTTTGAGTACGTCCATGGAGCGGTCGACGCCGGGCCCCTTGCCGTACCACATGGAAAACACGCCATCGAACTTGGCGGGATACAGATTGACTTGTTGAGAGCCCCAGACGGCGGTGGCCGCGAGGTCTTCGTTCAGACCGGGCTGAAAGACGATGTTATGGCCGGCGAGGTGCTGCTTGGCCTTCCATAGCGACAGATCCAGACCGCCGAGCGGCGAGCCGCGATAGCCCGAAATATAACCGGCGGTGTTGAGCCCGGCGGCCGCATCGCGGGCCTGCTGCAACATCGGTAGTCGGACCAGGGCTTGAATGCCGCTCATATAAGCGCGACCGCGCTCGAGCGTGTATTTGTCGTCGAGCGTGACCGACTCCAGCGCGGCCAGCAAGCTCGGATTGACGGGGGCGTTCATGGGGTGTGCTCCTCACTCTCACTGATTTTGGGATCGCCAAAACTTCCTGCCCCCCCGCTCTCGTGAAGCAGGACGGCGGTGGTGACACAGGCCTCTTTAACGTCCCATGGGTGAACGATGTCACTCCATGAGCGGGGCCTTTTTTCGTGATGCTGTTACCAGTCGCAACTATGTTAGCACCGGCGTCACGCCATCGCCCGCTGGGCATCGTGCCCGCGTAGCGACGTTGTTCCGGTGTCAGCCGAGTTGTCGATCGAGGGCAGTATAGCGAGGATTATGACGTTTACGTAAACGTCATATGGCTGGCGTAAACCCTCCCTTTGCGCCGATGTGCATCATCCCAATATGGGGTGGCAGATGCGGCATCGTGACGCGTGGTGTTTTTCGGATTCCGCAGCAAAATGGCGGGATTGTGTCGCGATTATGTCGACAAAGGTACGCTTGTCGGTGGTTTCTGACACGGCGGTAACAACGTGTAACGCCTGTCGGCGATCGGGAACGGGCAGGGCAGAATGCACACTAAGTTGCGTTACCCGACAGATGGAAAAACGACATTGCGCTTAAGAAGTACGCAAGGAAGCACCCAAGCAACACGAAAGAAGGAGTCACTGTGAATCAACGAAACATCGCCAAATTCCTGCTGGTTTCCGCTTCGTTTCTGACCCTGGAAGTGAGCGTCGCACGCGCCGATGAACTGGCACGCGACAAGGCGGCCGAACCTACCCCCGTTACCGTGGCAGTCACGCCGCCGCTGCGCACCACGCAGCAGCCGCAACGGTACGAAGGCCCGCTCGACCAGCGCACGATCGATCCGCGAGAATTTCAGCGCCGTTAAGCCGTAGCAGGCATAACGGCTAACGGGGTCAGACTGTTCCCACGCGAGCGCATCAGGCGCTGCGAAGCCGGGCCCCAGACACACCATGAGCGCGTCACCACCGCGTGACACCGCCCCACACCACAGGGCGCCGACCGATGAGGCTGGCGCCTTTTTTAATGGGTGGTTCGCAGGGGGTGTCTTTGCGGCGTGACTGCCGCGATTCCCTAAGTCTTTACCCCGAACTGTCTTGTAATGTCTTGTAATCGGGTAAACAGGGTGATGACTTTATGATTTTCGTATTTTGACGCAATATCATTGCTCATAAATATCAAAATCAGGGGGAGATGTGCCAAAACTCGAATTGGATAAGATCGACCGCCGGATTCTCGGATTGCTGCAAAGCAATGGCCGATTATCCAACCTCGAAATCGCCGAACAGGTGCGGCTCTCGCCGAGCCCTTGCCTGCGCCGCATCCGGCGTCTGGAAGAGGCCGGCGTCATTCGCGGCTACGTTGCGCTGCTGGAACCCACAAGGCTGGGGCTCGGCTTGCTGGCGTACGTCAACGTGCGGCTCGACAAACGGCATCCCGGCGACGGAGACGGCGGCACAGTCAACGAGCACTTTCGCGACGTGGTCGATACGTGGCCCGAGGTCGTCGGTTGCTATGCGATGGCCGGCGACATGGACTATCTGCTGCGCGTGCACGTCGGCGATATGACGCACTTTTCGCGTTTCATGCAAAAGCAGCTGCTGATGCATCCCAGCGTGGTCGACGTGAAAACGAGCTTCGTACTCGATCAGCTCAAAGAAACGACGGCGCTACCGCTACCCTGATCCGTGCGGTGACCGCAGGATGCCCAGCGATTCGTCATTTTGACGGGACAAAAAAGAAACCGGCCAATTTGGCCGGTTTTTTGTTTTGCCGTGCTGCGGGTCTGAGGCGAATCAGGCGGCGTTCGGCAGGATGGCACCGAGCAGGCGTCGCGCGTTACGCACCTGACGCTTGATCGCGTAATCGAAGGCGGCGACCTGATCCTGCATCATTTCCGAGAGCATCGACTGCGTGTCGGCGGGCGGCAGGCTGAGGTAACCGTCGGCTTCGCCATAGGCGTAGTTGATTTCCATGCCGGCCTTCTTTGCGATGCGCATCATGCGGGCGTTGCGCGACAGGCAGTGCATGTAGAGCGTATCGACGCGCTTGTTGCGGCAGTGGATGGAGGCACGTTCGAACAGACGCGAGCCGATGCCGCGGCCACGAGCCGATTCCAGTACCGAGACGCCGAATTCGGCGACACGGCCGTTCTTGCCTTCGGGGAGTTGTGCCACGTGGGCGACCGCGACCAGCGCCAGATTGTCGTCGTAGACGCCGAGCAGGCTGTCACGCGAGAAGTCGAGGCTGGCGACGTAGCGGGTAATCACGTCGTCGGTGACGGCCTGACCGAAACGCAGCAGGCGGTCTTCTTCGCCCAGCGCCAGAAAGTGGCGTTGCAGGCGGTGGATGTCGCCCGACGTCAGCTCACGAATCAGCACGCTCGACCGCTCGTTGGCGGCAACCGTCGCGCGGGCGACGTCGGGCGTGTGGTTCGGGGCAGTCATGGCGTATTCCTTGGTGTTCTTTCGAGCGTGCACTGAATTGTGCGGCGCAAAAGAATTATAGCCGAACGGCTAGGTAAAAACCCTAGGAAATAAAAGCGCGCCGTGGAAGGAAACGTCTAAGTGCCTGAAGAATGGCGTGTTTTCTCGATAGTTCGCGTCGGACCATCAGGGGAGGGGTTGCTGCGAAGCAACAAGAAAGGGCGAAATTCGCCCTTTTTGTCGTAAGTGGTCGCTCACTTCGATGGTGTTCAGGCCTGCGCGGAGCCCGATGTCGCTGCGGCGGTCGCGCCGGTCGTCTCGGGCAGCGGCTGGGCAAGACCGTGTTCCAGCACACCGATCACTTCATCGGCGAAGTCGCGGTAGCGCATGCGGCCGCCCGGCTTGAGCCACGTGAAGGTCCAGTTGATCATGCCGAACAGCATCATCGTGAGCGCCGTCTGATTGGGCTTGCCCACGCGCTCGGGGAACGCGCGCGATAACTGACGGGAGAAGGCACCGACCACATCGCGCTGGCGGTTGAGCACCACTTCGCGCTGTTCGTCGTTGAGGAATTTGACGTCGTTGAGCAGCGCAATGTGGCGCGTCTGCGAGGTTTCGTACTCGTCCAGAAACGCACGGATCAGTTCATGAAACGTTTCGCGCTCGGAGAGCCCGCGCCGCTGGCCAAGGGCTTCGACTTCCGTGACGATCAGCATCAGCCGCTGCGTGTAGCGGTCGAGCAGGTCGAACAGGATGGCGTCCTTGCTGGCGTAGTAGTGATAGAGACGGGCTTTCGACGTGCCGCAGGCGGCGGCCAGTTCCGACATCGACGTGCTGGGATAGCTCGCGCGGGCAAAGGCCTCGGCGGCGACATCGAGAATCTGTTCGCGCTGCGACTCGTGGTCGGGCGCCTTGGTACGTGCCATAAACGGGGGTTACTCCAGTCGTAGATCGCACGCTGCGGGCACGGTGGTGTCGCCGCGCAACGCGAGCCGGCCCGCCGCACCGAGTTCGCGGCAGCGCCAGAGCAGAAAACTGTCGGTCGCGAAAAAACCTTCGACGCGCGGCATCATTTCACCGAGAAACGCGGCCATCGGCATCCACGTCACCGGCGCCCGATCGAGAATCTGGTCATCGATTTCGGCGAACGTCGCACCTTCGAAGGTGTTGTGCACCCAGCGGCGCACTTGGGTATTCACTTGCTTGAGCGCTCGCCATTCCAGTGACAACCGGCCGATCCGCAGCAGCGAAATCGGGGCGATACGGGCGAAGCGCTCGGCCAGCACTTCCGGCGCGTACATGCCGACGCTAGTGCGGCGATTGGCATCCTGCGCCGTCGCCGTCTGGGCAGACGGGGCCAGATCGGTACTGCGCAGCACGATCTCGTTCAGCCGCGCGGGGGTGTTGCGCAGCATGAACGCCACGCGCCGCAGCGTGAGCTGGTCGGAAGCACTGTCGCCGTGCCAGCAAACCACCGCATTGTCGCCTTCCACCAACCGTTGCAGCGATGCCAGTTCCTCGCGCAACTCACCCGCATAATCGCGGCCGGCGGAGGGGACGACACGTTGCCAGAAGGCGGCGCGTTGCCGCTCGTTCTCGTCGATTTCGCGCAACGGGCCAACGGCCAGATCGTCACGTAAGACAAGGACAGGGTCGGCGCGAAGCGCTTGCGCCATCGCCGCGCGCAACTGCTGCGCGGCGACATCGCCACAGACGACATGGATGGTATTCATGCCGGTAGTTTACGGTATTCCCGGTACCTCGGGTTGACGCTCCCGTAATGCCGGGAATAATCGACGCATTGGCACCAATTCAAGGCAAATCCCGTTGCGATGACGTGGCGTTCGGGAGCGTTCGCACCGGGCGGCAACAGAATCCGCCGCCCTGCGCACCCAACGGCGGGCTTAGCGCTCGTCGTAGCTGACCACTACGCGTTCCGTCAACGGACGTGCCTGACACGTCAGCACGAAACCTTGTTCCACCTCGTAATCTTCCAGCGTGTAGTTCTTTTCCATCGCCACTTCGCCTTCGAGCACCTTGGCGCGGCACGTGCAGCACACGCCGCCCTTGCAGGCGTACGGCAGCGAGAGTCCGGCCGCGAGACCCGTGTCGAGAATGCTCTGGCCTTCGTACGGCTGACGCAGGCGGCGTTCCTTGCCGTCCATGACGACGACCAGCTCGGCCATCGGCGTGTCGTCGGTGATCACCACCGCCTTCACCGGGGCTTGCGACGTGGGCACACCGAAGCGCTCGACGTGGATCTTTTCCTTCGCGACACCAGCGGCGGCCAGTGCGGCTTCGGCGGCATCCATCATCGGGCCCGGCCCGCAGATGAACGCTTCGTCGATGCTCGACGGCGGGATCAGCGTATCGAGAAACGCCGAGCACTTGTCCTGATTGAGCAGGCCGTTGAACAACTCGACTTCCTGCGCTTCGTCCGAGAGCACGTGATACAGGCGCAGACGGCCCAGATACGTGTTCTTCAGGTCTTCCAGCGCTTCGGCAAACATGATGGCAGGCACCGAGCGGTTGCCGTACACGAGCGTGAACTGGCTGTTCGGCTCCGAAGCCAGCGTCGTCTTGATGAGCGCGAGCATCGGCGTGATACCCGAGCCACCGGCAAAGCCGACGTAATGCTTGGCATGCTCAGGCGACAGACGCGTGAAAAAGCGGCCGTCCGGCGTCATCACGTCGATCTGCTGGCCCGGCTTCAACTGGTCGTTGGCGAAGTTCGAGAACTTGCCGCCCGGCACGCGCTTGATACCCACGCGCAATTCGCCGGTCGCCTCGTAGTCGGGAACGCCTACGCAAATGGAGTAGGAGCGGCGGGCTTCCTCGCCTTCGATCTGCGTCTTGAGCGTGAGGAACTGGCCTTGCGTGAAACGGTAGGCGTCGCGCAGGGCTTCCGGCACGGTGAACGCGATCGAGATGGCGTCGGCGGTCTCGGGACGGATTTCGCGAATGGTCAGCGAATGGAATTGCGGGGTCGTCATCGTGGGCTTCCTTGCCGCCGGCACCCGCCGGTCGGGATCAATCGGATCAATCAATAGGGCTTGAAGTAGTCGAACGGCTCGCGGCACGTACGGCAACGGTAATGCGCCTTGCACGCGGTCGAGCCGAACGCCGATACCACTTCCGTGTCGCTCGAACCGCAGTGCGGGCACGGCACACCGTCTTTCGGGCGGCCGTAGAACGTGATCTTGCGCGGTGCGTCGGCGGCTACCGCATGCGCGCCCGTGGGCGGTGCAATGCCGTAGCCGCGCAGCTTCTCGCGGGCCTCCGGGCTGATCCAGTCGGTGGTCCACGCGGGCGCCAGCACGGTCTTGATGTGCCACGGGCCGAGGCCCGCGCGCGTCATCGCGGCGTCGATGTCTTCGGCGATCTGTTGCATCGCCGGACACCCCGAGTACGTCGGCGTAATCACGATCTCGAACGACGTCACGTCATCCGCGTTCTGCACCACGCGCACGTCGCGCAGAATGCCGAGTTCGCGAATCGACACGACCGGAATCTCGGGATCGGGCACCGATTCGAGCGTCTGCCACGCGAGCGGCAGCGAGGCTTCCGATGCCGGTGTCAGCACGTCGGGTGCGACGGGCGGGGTGAGCGGCAGATTCATGATCGTGTCGAGGTGCGTGTGCATGGCGGGCGTCGCGTGACCAGTTACCAGCTCGCGCCGGGATGCTGACGCGCGATGACCTGCATCTCGCCGAGCAGGTAGCTCATGTGCTCGGAGTGATGGCCGAACTTGCCCGTGCTCTCGAACGCGCCGGTGGCCGGGGCGCTGAGCGTGGCTTCGTCGAGCGCGTCGGTCACGACGGCCTGCCATGCATCCTTCAGATCGGACATGGTCACGCCCGTGCCGGCAGCGGCCGCGGCGTCTTCGAGCGCATCGCGCTTGAAGATTTCGTTCATGTACGGCATCAGGTAGTCGAGGGCAGCCTGCGCGCGACGGTGCGACTCTTCCGTGCCGTCGCCAAAGCGCACCAGCCAGTCGCGGGCGTGATGCAGGTGGTAATGCGCTTCCTTGACCGACTTCGCGGCGATGGCGGCGAGTTCGGCGTCGCCCGACTGCGCGAGCGCTTGCCAGACTTCGACCATCAGGGCCGAGTACAGGAAGTTGCGCACGATCGTCACGGCGTAGTCGCGCTCGGCGGCCGAGGTACCGGCGGTCGGGCCGTAATGCGGCAGTTCGACGAGCGTCCAGTTACGGAAGGCGAACTCGTCGCGCCAGAAGGCGTAGTCGTCTTCCTGCTTGGCGAGGCCGGTCAGTTCGGTTTCGAGCTTGGCGGCGTGTTGATAGAGCATGCGTGCCTGCCCGATCAGATCGAGGCTCAGGTTGGTGAGCGCGATGTCTTCTTCGAGCACGGGGCCGTGGCCGCACCATTCCGCGTTGCGCTGACCGAGGATCAGCGCGTTGTCGGCAAGGCGCAGCAGATAGGACAGGTGTTCCTGCGTCGGTTTCATGTTCTGGTGTCTCGCTCGGGGCGCGCCGTGACAGACGGCGCGCAGCCACTTACATGTGGTTCACTTCTTCCGGCAACTGATAGAAGGTCGGGTGGCGGTAGATCTTGTCGGCGGCCGGGTCGAACAGTTCGGCCTTGTCTTCCGGTGCCGAGGCCGTGATGGCGGCCGAGGGCACGACCCAGAGGCTCACGCCTTCCTGTCGGCGCGTGTACACGTCGCGCGCCATGCGCAGCGCCATTTCGGCGTCGGCGGCGTGCAGGCTGCCGCTGTGCTTATGTTCGAGGCCCATCTTGCTGCGCACGAACACTTCCCAGAGGGGCCATTCCTTGTTGCTTGCTTGCGTCATGATCGTTCCTGTGCGGGGCGTCCCGCGTGTCTGTGAGGTTGCCGCTGGCGCACGTGACTGGCCGGGCGGCTGGTTCGGGCAGCTTGTTCAGGCGGCTTGTTTTTCAGCGCGCTGACGTTGCTTCGCCGCGTGGGCGAGGGCGGCGTCGCGCACCCAGGCGCCGTTGTCGTGCGCGGCCACGCGGGTGCCCACACGTTCCTTGTTGCACGGGCCTTCGCCGTTCACGACACGCCAGAATTCCGACCAGTCGATCTCGCCGTAGTCGTGGGCCTTGCGGGCTTCGTTCCACTTCAGATCCGGATCGGGGAAGGTCACGCCGAGCACGCGGGCTTGTTCGATGGCGGCGTCGACAAACTTCTGACGCAGGTCGTCGTTCGAAATGCGCTTGATGCCCCACTTCATGGTCTGCGCGCTGTGGATCGATTCCTTGTCGCTCGGGCCGAACATCATCAGCACCGGCCACCACCAGCGGTTGACGGCTTCCTGCACCATGTCGCGCTGGGCCTGCGTGCCGTTCATCATCGAGAGCAGGGCGTCGAAGCCCTGACGCTGATGGAACGACTCTTCCTTACAGACGCGGATCATCGCGCGCGCATACGGGCCATATGAGCAGCGGCACAGCGGCACTTGGTTCATGATGGCGGCGCCATCGACCAGCCAGCCGATCACGCCGACGTCGGCCCACGTGAGCGTGGGGTAATTGAAGATGCTGGAGTACTTGGCCTTGCCCGAGTGCAGCGCGTCGATCATCTGGTCGCGCGACGTGCCGAGGGTTTCAGCGGCGGAATAGAGATAGAGACCGTGGCCGGCTTCGTCCTGCACCTTGGCCAACAGGATCGCTTTGCGCTTGAGGCTGGGGGCGCGCGAAATCCAGTTGCCTTCCGGCAGCATGCCGACGACTTCCGAGTGCGCGTGCTGCGAAATCTGGCGCACGAGCGTCTTGCGGTACTCGACGGGCATGTAGTCCTGCGGCTCGATCTTCTGATCGGCGGCCATGCGCGCGTCGAAGCGGGCTTGTTGCTGCTGCTCCGTCTCGCTCAGGGTGCGCACGCCCTTGGGGCTGTTGCCGGCCAGATCGATGGCTTGCGTATACATAGAGGAAGGCCTCCGCGGCATATGGGGATATGGAACGCATTATAAACCGACCGGCCGGTCGGTCAATAAATGTTTTCCATGAGATGGCGGGGGCGATTGAGGAGGGGTGTTTGCGCCCTGATTACGTCCCGATCACCTCGGCCGCACAGGCCATCAACCCCTTGATCAGCCGTGCCCGGGGCGACGCCCGGTGCCACAGCAAGCCGAAACGACGGCGCTCGACGGGGGCTGGCAGCGGCAGACGCACGATGTTCAGGCCACTCGTGAGCGGTGAGACGATATCGGGCACCAGCGACACGCCCAGCCGGCGGTCCACCATCATGGCGATGGCCATCAGCGAATTCAGTTCGAACAACTCGTTCGGCACGATCTTGGCCGCGCGCAGGTAATGGTCGGCCTGCTTGCCGCCGCCCAGCGACCGGTCATAGCGGATGAACGGCTCGCGCCGCAGCAACGAGTGTGGATCTTCATTCGCCAGATGCGACGGCGCCAACACCACGATCGGCTCCTCGCGCAGCAAGTGCCAGTCGTAGGCCTTAGGCAGCGCAAACGGCGGATGCAGGCAGATGGCCACGTCCAGATCGCCGCGCTGCAAGGTTTCGTACAACTCCATGGACGTGCCCGCACGAATCAGTACCTTGGCTTGCGGAAACGCCGTCGAGAAGTTCGCCAGCACGTCGGGCAGCAAACTGAGCAACGCCGTCGTAATGGTGCCGATCCGCAGTTCGCCCGAGGGTTCGTCGGTCAGCGCCACGGCTTTGAGCTCGGCTGCCTCGCGAACCAGCGCGCGTGCTTTTTCAATCACCCGATGTCCCGCTTCCGTCGGAATGACGGTCCGCCCCGCGCGCACCAGCAGCGGCACGCCGAGTTCGCGTTCGAGCGCCTGCACCTGTTGGGCGATAGCAGCAGGCGTCACCCCGATACGGCGCGCGGCCTCGGCCATCGAGCCGCTATCGACCACGAGCAGAAGATTGGCAAGAAAGGTCGTGTCCATAACGATAGATTTTCTATGCTTTTAAGATAGGTGCAGATAGTTTATCTAAAGCAAGGCGGCACTTAGACTCATTTCCAGTCAGAAGAAAGCAAGGACTGGAGACATGAGAAGCAAACTCTTCGTGCCCGCATCGCGGCCGGAGCTCTTCGCCAAGGCGCTCGCCAGCGCGGCGGACGCGCTGTCGTTCGATCTGGAAGATTCCGTCGCCCCCGAGCGTAAGCACGACGCGCGCAACACCCTGCGTGACTGGCTGCGTACGCCGGGTTCCGCCCACGCCGACAAGCAGCTGATCGTGCGCGTGAACCCGCGCGATACCGCGTACTTCGGCGACGACATCGATGCCGTCGTGCAGAACGGCGTTGCCCTGATCAATCTGCCCAAGCCTGAAAGCGCCGACGACGTGCTCGCCGCCGCCGAACGAATCGAGCAGGCCGAACGCGCCAACGGCGTCACGACGCCCGTACGTCTGCTGCTGAATATCGAATCGCCGCAAGCGCTGCGCCGTGCCGCCGAACTTGCGGCGGCGCATCCGCGCGTGGCCGGATTGCAGCTGGGTCTTGGTGATTTGTTCGAACCGCTGGGCATGGCACGTCGCGAAACCGCCGCGATCTCGCAAGCGATGTTCGCGTTGCGCATGGCCGCCGGGGAGGCGGGCGTTTTTGCCTACGACGCCGCCTTCGCCAATATCAAAGACGAGGCGGGCTTTCGCGCCGAAGCGCAGCTCGCCAAAGCGATGGGTTTCCTCGGCAAGAGCTGCATTCATCCGAGCCAGATTGCGCTCGCCAACGATGTATTCCGACCGTCCGATGAAGAGATCGCTCATGCGTTGCGCGTGGTCGATGCCGCACGCACTGCGGCGCGTGATGGCGTCGGTGCCTATGTCGTCGACGGAAAAATGATCGATGTGCCGTTTGTCGAACGCGCCCGCGCGCTGGTGAGCAACGCCCGCCGCATGGGCCTGCTGCGCGACGAGCAACCGGTGAACTGACGGTTATGAAACGAGATTCCCGAGATTCCCTTTTGTCTTCCGCCGTCACCCAAGACGCGACGGCTGCCACCGCTGCCGGTCCGCTCGATGGCGTCCGCGTGCTCGATCTGAGTGCCTACATCGCGGGCCCCTACGGCTGCACGTTGCTCGCCGATCAGGGGGCGGAAGTCATCAAGATCGAACCGCCCACGGGCGACAACCTGCGCAAATACCCGTCGACGCTTGCCAGCGAGAGCCGCGCGTTTCTCGGCGTCAATCGCGGCAAGCGCGGGCTCGTGCTCGATCTCAAGCAGCCGGAAGCGCTTGCCGTGCTGCGCCGTTTGGTCGAATCGGCCGACGTGCTCGTCCACAACTTCCGTCCGAGCGTGCCCGCCCGGTTGGGCATCGCGTACGAACAACTTTGCGAAGTGAATCCGCGCCTGATTTATTGCGCGGTGACGGGCTACGGCGAGACCGGCCCGAACAAGGACAAGGCCGGTTACGACCAAGTGCTGCAAACCATGACGGGCATGTGCGCCATGCAGGGTAAGGCCGACGGGCCGCCCGAAATACTCTACGGCTCGGTGGTCGACTACTATGCGGCGTCGATGGTGGCGGCGGGCGTGTGCTCGGCGCTGTTCGCGCGTGAGCGCACCGGGCAGGGGCAATACGTGGGCGTGTCGTTGCTGCGCAGCGCGCTGGCGATGCAGTCCGCCCGCATGATCTGGGCCGATGACGAACCGCGTGACGTCGGTCGCGATATGCGCTCTGGCGGTATTACCGGTATCCATCCGACGCGCGACGGCTATCTGTATATCTCCGCCAACACGCCGCACTTCTGGCAGGCGCTGTGCGAAAAGACGGGCATGGCTGCACTGGCCGCCGACGAGCGCTACGATTCCGTGCGCAAGCGCGCGCAGCATCGCGACGAGATCGTGCCGCAGTTGCACGCCGCGTTGCAGGCGCATGGCGCGCGCGAGTGGGAGGTGATCTTTGGCGACGCCGTGCCGTGCGCCGCCGCGCGTCGCATCGAAGACATGTTCGACGACCCGCAGGTCGATGCCGAAGCGATGGTGCAGCACTACACCTACGCCGGGACGAACGGTGATCTGGGCTATCGCGGTTTCCGGCAGCCGATCCGGTTCGGCGCAGGCGCCAGCGATAACGGCAACGCGCCGGTATCGCGCGCCGCGCCCGCCTTCGGCCAGCATTCCGATGAAGTGCTGCGCGATCTCGGCCTGACGGACACCGACATCGCCGCGCTGCGTAAGACAGAGGCGGTGCAGTAAGCGAATCCCCCCGCGCGCGACAGGCGAACGGATTCGCAAGGCTGCGCGCCTTATATAAGAAAGATGAACGGAGACAAATCCATGGAAACGGTAACCACGCGCGCTGAGGCGGCAAGGGCATCCGTGCAGACCCAGCCGAGGGCCGGGGCGACACCGCCCAAGCCCTCGGGCACGACGGACGGCGCCGGTGCTGCAAGCGGCAGCGTGATGTCGCTGCGCGAACGTTGGTGGGCGGTGTTCGACCTGCGCATCGGTGCGCTGCCGTTGCCGGTGTATCTCGCGCTCGTGGCGATCCTCGCGGCGATGACGCACAACGGCAAGCTCGCCGCCGATCTGCCTACCGGCATCGCGCTCGTCGCCGTCGGCGGCTTCACGTGTGCCGAGTTGGCCAAGCGCATTCCGTGGGTGCGTCATATCGGCGCGACGTCGATCTTTGCGGCGTTCATCCCGTCGGCAATGGTCTATTACGGCCTCATGCCCGCGCCGGTGACGAAGGCTGTCACCACGTTCACCAAGAGCTCCAATTTCCTCTACCTGTTTATCGCCGCGATCATCGTCGGCAGCGTGTTGAGCATGGACCGGCGCACGCTGGTGAAAGGCTTCGTGCGTATCTTCATCCCGCTGGCAAGTGGATCGTTCGTCGCGGCCATTGTCGGCACGTCGGTCGGCACAGCACTGGGTCTCGAGGCGAAGCAGGCGTTCTTCTACATCGTCGTGCCGATCATGGCGGGCGGGGTCGGCGAAGGCGCGTTGCCGCTCTCGGCGGGCTACGCGCAGATTCTCGGCGTGGAACAGGGGCCGCTCTTCGCGCAGGCACTCTCGGCCGCGATGCTCGGCAACATCTCGGCGATCTGTCTGGCGGGGTTGTTGAGCTATCTGGGCACGCGCAAGCCGAAGCTCACCGGCAATGGCCAACTGACGGTCACGCCGGCGGGTGAGGCGCTCGCGGCGCAAGATGAGTCGTCACAGAGTTTCGACGCCTCGAGTCTGGCGGCGGCGGGCGGCACGGCGATTGCCCTGTATCTGCTGGGGGTGCTGAGCCATCAGTGGTTCAACTGGCCGGCGCCCGTGGTGATGCTGGTCTTCGTGGTGATCGCGCAGTTGTTCCAGATCGTGTCGCCGCGCGTGCGGGGCGGGGCACGCTTCATGTACAGCTTCTTCTCGACGGCGGTCACGTATCCACTGATGTTCGCTATCAGCGTCGCGATGACACCGTGGGGCGAGATCGTCACCGCATTTCACTGGATCAATATCGTGACGGCCGTCTCGACGGTGCTGTCACTGGCGGTCACCGGGTTCGTGGTGGCGAAGTGGGTAGGGATGTATCGGGTGGAAGCAGCCATCGTCAACGTGACACACAGCGGCTTGGGCGGCACTGGCGATGTGGCGATTCTGACGGCAGCGAACCGCATGGCGTTGATGCCCTTCGCACAGATCGCCACCCGTATCGGCGGCGCGATTGTCGTGATGACGTCGCTGGCGGCGTTTTCTTACTGGCATTGAAGCTGGAGCGTCGCCGGTAACGGGCAGCACGCGGCCGTCGGTTGTTCAGTCCTGCGGCTGCCCGAAGTGTTCGCGATACTGCTGGGGCGACACGCCGAAGCGGCGCTGAAATACCTTGCGCATGTTGTGCGGATCGCCGAAGCCGCATTGCCATGCGACAGTTTTGAGCGGTGCGTTGCCGTTCTCCAGCATCACGCGCGCCGCATCGATGCGGGCGGCGCTCACGAAGTCGGCGGGCGTCACGCCCGCGTCGCGAGCAAACACGCGCGAGAAATTGCGCACACTCATCTTGGCCACCGCGGCCAAATCACCCACCGACAGCGGCTCGGCCAGATGTTCCAGCACGAATTGCTGCACCTGAGCGACCGGGGAGTTCGGTCCCGCGTAGGGCGTGAGGTACGGGCTGAACTGCGACTGACCGCCGGCGCGCTGTGTGAACACCACCAGCCGCTTCGCCACGTTGAGTGCCACCTCTTGCCCGTGATCCTGCGCGAGCAGGTGTAGCGACAAGTCGATGCCCGCCGTCACACCCGCAGACGTGTACAGATTCCCGTCCTGAACGAAGAGCCGGTCGGCCTCGATGCGGGCGCCGGGGGCGCGCTCGGCAAGCACGTCGACATCGTTCCAGTGCGTGGTCACGCGTTTGCCGTCGAGCAGGCCAGCGGCGGCGAGCACCAGCGCGCCGTTGCAAATCGAACCGAAGCGGCGCGCTCGTGCCGTGGCGTCGTGCAGCCAGCGCGACACGTTCGGGCCGAGGTCATCGGTCAGCAGCGACGGGCCGCCCGCTACCAGCAGTAGATCGACATGTCCGCCGGCTTCCTGATAGTGACGGCGCGGCAGGATCGTCATGCCGTTCGAACAGGCAATCGGCCCGTGCTGGGTGCCGATGACTTCCGTCTGATAGTGATCGCCGGGCAGCAGAAAGCGGTTCGCTTCCGCGAAGACGTCGAGCGGGCCGCTCACATCGAGCGATTGCACGCCGGGAAAAACCAGCAAGGCGACATTCCGGATCATGGCAAAGGGGCGCTCTGGCAGTAATGCGCTGCATTTTGGCAGAAAGCGGTCAGGTGAGCCGATCACGCCCCGCCATTGGCGCGAAGGTGCCTCGGTTTGGCAGAATCGGGCCGCTCGGGGCGCGTGGCATCCAAAGGCAGCGTTCGCACAATCGGTGACATCGACGGCGGCATGGGCCGCTGCGTTTCCCCCGAGAGGCATCGATGCACAACGCCAAAACTGCGACTTCCCCGACTTCCCCGAATTCCCCGACTCCGCCGATTTCTCCAACGCCCTCCGCACCGTCCACCGCAACGGGCGGGGCGGCGGCCAACGATGCACCTCGCGTGCGCTATCCGGACGATGCATCGCTCGCCGAGCGCGTCGGCCCGGCGTTCTCGGTCGACGGCATGTTGATGGCGCGTCACAAGACGCGTGCCGCTATTGCCGACATCGCGCAGCAGGTGAAGCCGGGCATGGTGGAAGAGGATGCCGTCGAGATGGCCAAAGGCGTGCTCGTGGCCGCCGGGCTCGAACTGAGCTGGCATCCGACGCGGGTGCGTTTCGGCGTGAACACGCTCAAACCCATGCGCCAGCCGTCCGCACCCGGTGTGGTGCTGGGTGAGAACGACATCTTCTTCATTGACATCGCGCCGCGCTTCGACGCGTGGGAAGGCGATGGCGGCGCGAGCTTCGTCGTGGGCGAGCACGCGGAGCAAGCGCGTTGCGCGCACGACGCGCAAGCGCTGTTTCATGACGTGCGCGGCAAGTGGCTGCGCGACGGCGTATCGGGACAAGCGTTGTACGCCTATGCCGACGATGTGGCGAAACGGATGGGCTGGGAACTGAACTTCGACCTGCCGGGGCATCGCGTGTCGGACTTCCCGCATGCCGCCATTCATACGGGCTCGCTCGCCGACTTCGAGACCACCCCATCGGCGATGCGCTGGATTCTGGAAATCCATTTGCGCGACCCGCAGCAACGCTTCGGCGCGTTCTTCGAGGACATGTTGCTCGACGATACCTACTATTGATCGATTCCCGATCTGTGCTTGATCGGTTCCTGAACGATGGGCAATCGTCGCGCCCGCGCGACGCCCAGTAGCGCGCCGTTTATTTTGACCCGCGCTGACGTTTAATTTGACCCAGTAATTTCGGCTGCAAATTTTACGACACCGGGAAAGCGCGCTAGCAAGCCCTCCGATGGAAGTGCTGACCTTGCGCGCCGACAGACTTTCAGTCCGCCTGACGCAGCGGATCCTTCGGAGATAGAGGGCCGAGCGTCAGCCACGCCGGGATAGGTCCGCCCCCGTCGTATCTGACGGTCTCGTTCACCAGATCAACGGGCTCACCTATCGTGTAGGGGGCGCTGGTCGTTACGACATAGAGCAGCTTTCGACGGTTGTCTTCAACGATCGTCCACTTCTCGCCGTCCCACCTCGAAACGGAGCCTTCGTTCACCGCCGGCGGCTCCGCTTCCACAGCGCCATAGGGGACATTGAACTCGCCGGGCGACAAGAACAGCTCGTGCGCTGTTGTCTGGTATAGAAAAAAACCGGACTCGTCGGTTTGGTACACGATCTTCTCTTCCATCATCAATCCTTCAAAGGTAGTTCCACATAACGCTTATGGTCCGAGAATTCACATCTAGATGTGCACGCGCGGGGCATAGGCGGTGTTAGTCGGGCGGGTTTCCGCCCCTCCCGTTTCATTGGTCGCGCTGCTCGGAGAGTCACCGGGGGTCTGCATGACGGCTGAGTAGCTCCCAGCGGGGAATACCGTGCTCGATGCGAACATGGTCAGCGTGTGAGAGTGGCGTTGAATCGATCCGACCTGCTTCGTTCCCAGCGTCCGGGCATTTCCAGTGTCAGCGTCGGTGCCGGTATATCGGCGGATCTGGTTGCGCAGGTCCGGACACCGGAAGTTGTCTCCGCCGAGGTCGACAAACTTATGCATGGCGGCCGTCCAAGCGCCAGCGGCGACAACTAAGCCGTTTTCCTGCGCGTAGCCCCACAGTCCAGCGTATGCGGTCTTGCTCAACGTGCCACCGACAGCGTCAATTTCGCTGGCCAGCGGAGTCAACGTATGTCCGTCGATAGGGCGGCCGCAAAGCGGCGAACGGTAGCCGGTGAAATACGCGCTGGCGCTCCAGATCCAGATCTCCCCGGCCTCGGCCACGGAAATCGGACCGATATTCTGGGTGGGCAGCGCCGTGATCGAGTAGAGCCGGGGATAGTCGGAGCGCTTCGCGAAGACGGCCAGGAGTGCGTCACGCAGAAGCGAATAACTGTCAGGGTCATCAGGATTGAACGGCTGGCCGTCCATGTTGGCCAGCTTCAGCAGCTCCATCAGGCTCCAGATGATCATATTGCTGTCGTTTCCAGACCAGACCGTCGGCACTGCGACGCTGTCGCTATGCATGCGGTGGCCAGTCGGGCCGTGCACCACATTGTCGGCACTGGTTGTGTAGTCCATTCAAAGCCTCTTTAAAGGTAGATTACGTTGATTTCAAAGCGCGCTGGCGCGATTCGGCCAAGCAGGCATTGGATTTCAATGCCGTCCTGGCTGCAGATGCGCAGACGTTGGCCAACACGGTTCGCGCCAACCCGAAACGGGACGCACAGATACAGCACCTTCACGTTGAGCACGCCTGATAGGCTGCCGAGCCGATCGCCGACCCGGTTTCTCCCAACGCGAAACGGCGTCGAATACCAGATTTCGACTTGATAGCCGTATCTGGCCAGATAGGCTTTGATCGCCTCCGGGCTTTCCGCCGAGCTGTCGTCGTATGCCAGATCAACGTCACCACGCAGCCGCGCGAGCATGTTCGTGCGCCGTTGCTCGCCATCCTGTTCGCCCTCGAAGCAGGGATCAGGTAAGCCCAGCGCTTCCTCCCATTCCTCTAGACGTGAGCACGTCCGATGGGGAATCCACTGTCGAACGGCACTTTCCACCCACTCGTGGTGCTCGCGTAGGACGCCCGCCCATGCCTTGAGCCAACGCATGACTACGGATCCCGGCGCGCGGGGGAACGCGAAGCCAGGCGGCAGCAAGTGCGTCAGGGCTTGCCAGAACTTGTCCATCAGCGGAACGTCACCGATCGAAGGATCAGAATCTCGTACGCGCCGGCGACTAAAAAGCCGCCCTCCGTGAGCACAGGCGCGATAAACCGATGATCGAATTCACCTGGCGCTGTCGAAACGGCTTCACGCAGGTGCGAATGAGGGATGCGGCCGTGCGGTGCTGCCTCGCGAAAGAACAGGTCTTTCAGCTCCAGCTCGATCGCATCGCGTGTCGCTGCCGTATCCGGCGTAATCTCCAGCTCGATGTCGACGAAGACCGGCTCAGGAACAATCACAAACAGCTCGTCGGGCGGCCCGCGCATCGGATCACGGATGTAGTCGTAAACCAGTTGCTTTTGCGCGGCCGTCGGCAGACCGTATGGCGTGTTGTTGTCGGCCATGATGACCACACCCGCCGACGTGGGGCCGCTCGGGTTGCGAACACCCCATGCGCGCGTGATACCCGGCACAGAGAGTGCCCAGCGTTCGTAGTCGCCAGGCGCACTACCTCGGGGCGGGTTAGCCAATCGCTGCCCCAACCGATAGATGCCTTCGGCGTCTGTCTCCCGGTCCGTGCCGGCGGCAATGCCATCCGGGCCAGCCTTGAAGCTGACATCAATACCAGGGACGGTCGCGATCAGCTCCAGCGGCGTGTCGGCCGCGAGGTTGCCGGCGCTGCCTGCGACGTCGCAAGCCACTTTGGCCGTGATACTCAGATCGGCCGCGACGCGAGCGTCTTCCAGTACCGTGAACGTTTGGTCGCCGTCGGCCCGAATGACGTTGCCAGCTTCCAGCAATGAATTCGCGGTGCCGGTGCCGATCACCATGCCGCGTGAGACGTTCGCTTCTTTACGCGGCAAGCCGTAGGCGACCAGCCAATCGTCCAGAAATTCGTCGCTCGACTTGGTCGGAATGGCTTGCTTGGCGATGTAGTCGCGCAGGTAACGGTATGCGCCGTGAATTCCGACACCTTGGACGAACGCCTGCACATCGATGTTCGAGCGTGCGAGCGCCACGTCCGTGGCCGATAGATCTGCCCCTTGCGCGGTCGCGGCGTCGACAAGCCCTTGCTGAAGCTGGCGAGCGGCATTGTCCTTGAGCTCGGCAATCGAAGGGATTGCAACCTGGACGAATGTGCTCATGCTGCAGCCCTCCGAAGGCTCGTGCCCCAAAGCACGTCGTAGACCGGGCGTTCGATGTTCCCTTGAAAAATGCACGGCCGCAGCGCGAGGCGTTCATTGGTTGCCCCCGCCCACTGCGCTACCACGTCGACCTGGCTGGCCACTTCAGAACGGACCATCCACTGCAGGGACTCCCACGCCGCGAAGCGAGCCCGCTCCAGCATGTCGACCGTCGATTTGGTGACGTAGCAGAGCCACAGATGCGATCCCCACGCGTCGGTTTCATCGCGCGGCGCATCAGTAGCAGGCATGACGAACTCGTCGCCACACCAGCCTCGACGGTCCGTCTGGTTCTGCGGCAACACCGTGTCGTCGTCAGCTCGGCGATCGCAAAACAGCGACAGAATGACTGCCGTGCAAAGGCTGTCATCGAGCTCCAGGGCGCGAACCTCCAGGAGGTCGGCATAGTGACCTACGGCAATACAAGGATTGGAGAAATCGTGCCAGGCACCCGTGGTCCTGCGACCGCTCCGAACGATGCTCCAGTCGAACGGGATACCGGTATCAACGGATGCTCGGGAGGTGGTGAGGATATCGATCATGATGGCCTATTGATTAGGCCTTCATGATCGGTTCAGAAGGGGTTTAAGTCGCTGTGAAACATTTCACACACGACAGGAGCGGGTTAGCGAGAGACACCGCCTGACTGGTCGCTACCGTGTTGAACATTGTCGTGCTTGTGGCCGAAATACTCGCTTTCCGAGACCTGCAGTGACTCGCCGACTTCCGCGCGCGTGCCGACGGTGAGTGCTTCGCTGGTCGACAGCGTTGGCGTCGTGACTGCCACGCCGGTCTTGCCTTTGAGAGCGATAGTGTCGGCCTCCACCTCGAAATCCGTGCACTTCACCGCGATCTTCCCGCCCTGACTGAGCAGGATGCTATGTCCCTCCTTGTGCCATACGGCCACGTCGTAAGGTGCCAGGTGGGGCCGGCCGTCGATACGATCCATGCGCAACACGATCGTATGCCCGCCGGCCTCGATGACCAGCCCCTGCCCGTCAACGGGATTGCCCGCAAAGCCGTAGTCTTGCCAGCGCTCAACGCTTTCACGCCCGCTGCTGTCAAAAACCTGCACTGAGACTTCCTGGACGGGGCCTTCTTTGAGGCCGCGCAGCAGCGCGCGGCGTAGCATGTTCATCAGGTTCATGACGGGTCTCCCTTGAATTCGAGCACGGAACCGTCCTTGCCGCGCTTTCCCTTGCCGCGACCACGTCGCACCTTCGTTTTGAGCGGCACGGTGTCGTATGCCTCCTTCGGGCGCACCAGTAGTTCGGTTACGTCTCCTTCCTTGAGGTCCACAGTCTGTTTCACCTCACAGATGAGCCATTCTTCACCGTCCAGACCCGCGATGTCGTCATAGATCGGCACAAGCGTATTGATTTCCCACGGCTTGCCTTGCCACGTCCAGCCTTCCACTGTGTACTTAAAGCCGAACGCGTGGCCCCGGCGAACGCGCATCGTGTGGTCAACGAGACGCTGCATGTCCGGCGCTTCGTTGTTGCCATCCGCATGGATCACCAACGGTAGATAGCGCTTCATGCCTGGATCTTTAGAGTGGGCCTTCTGTTGAGCGGCTTGACCGAATGCCTTCGTAACATCGCTCATTGTTCCGCCGACATCGAGCGTCTGAAGGCTCTTGTGGTGCGTGACGTTGCCCTGGCCGTAACAGAAGTAGTCGGAGTGACGATCGGCGTCGGTGCCGGCACTCTCCATACTGATCACGTTGACGCCCCGCACGATGGCCCCATGGCTCTTCGTTTGGCCCGCGCGGGTGATGAGCACACGTCCCTCCGCATCGGTTGTCACCAGAACACCGCGCAGTCGAGCGGCGCGTGCAAGTACCTGGACGACCTTCTCGCCGTGCTCGATCTTCAGATCGCGGATCGGCTCACCGATGTCGGTATCGATCCGCACGTCGATACCAAAAGGCGAGCACAGATCCCGCGCGATCCTGTCGAGCTTCGCGTTTCGCCACTGGCCGCCCTGATAGATCGCAGAGCAGGCCACTAGGTCGCCGCTACGGCTGCGGCCCTCGATCTTGAATCCGCAGTCGTCACGCCGGTAGAACGGCTCGGCGGCGAGCACCGTCCCTGTTACGACCAGCGTTTCGTTGATCCGAATCTTGATGCTGTCCTGGCGATTGATGTCCGGAGGATTGCCGGGAATAAGGGAAACCGGGATGCTGAATCGGCTCGACAGCGTCTCAAGTGACCGTTCGACGCTGGACGACAGCCACCCCTGGTAGTCGCGGCCATTGACCGTCACATAAATCTTCGCGTCGTCGCGCGTGAACTGAGTTGGTTTTGCCATAGGTCAGTCGTGCTTCGTGATGCGCAAAGGAGCGCCAGGCGGCACAAGCAGCGGATGACGGATATGCGGGTTCATGGCCATGATCTCGTCGGCCCAGCGAGTCGTGCCGAACATCCGATACGAAACGTACAGCGCCGGCTGCCACGACTCGGGCGTGTAAGTCGTGAGACGCGCCAGATCACGCGATCGCGCCTGCAGGTCCGTGAGCACGGCGGTTTTCAGGCGCACAAGGGAATCGTGAGTCGTCGTCGTGCCAACGCCACCGATCGGCTCAGCCGCGCTGGCCAGAATCAGCTCGGTGATTTGCTGGCCGAAGTCGGAGCGAAGCGCCAGCGCCTGGTCATAGTTGTCCAGGTCGATCTGCGTCACCGCACGAACGGCCATGATCGTCATGACTCCGTTGACGAAGCCTTCAAGCGTCTTGAGTGCTTGCGCTTCTGCCTGGCGCGACGCCGTTTGGTAAGGACTCACGGGCGGCGTGAAGGCCTCGGCCAGCTTGGCCTGTGCGGACGAGGGAGTGAAGCCCGTGGAGGCGTACGCAGCCGCGACGTCAGGGCTGATCGCTTGCGGCAATCCAGACGGTGACGCCGGCGTCGACTGCGACAGGAGGCTCTGCGTCGCCGTCGGCGCTTTCCACAGATTGCGTGCCGCTCCGAAGACCGACCAGGCATCGTTCGACGTCAGCGTATCCGGGATCTTCGTGAGGTCCGAAAATCGACTGCCGAGCACCGACGAGATCGCCGACAACTCGTTCAACGGGAACGTGATGTACTGGCGCACAAGGCTGTTGTACGTATCGAAAGCGCCATTGACCGCAGAGATGCCATCCCAGACAGTATCAAGCGCCGAGCGCATGCGCGACAGCACATTGTCCTTGGCCCAGCCCGTCAGGTCTGCGACATTGAAATTGGCCGCCAGCGAGTCAATGAGCGACTTTTCTGCGTTGTCGGCCGCAGCGGAAACTTGGTCTGTGGTGTTGGTTACGCCGGCCGGATACCGACGCGGCTCGGCCCTGACAAATGACAGCTCCAGACGAGCGCACCCGCCCTCGGTCGTCGGCGCTTCCTTGATCGTGTACTTGCCATTACACCAGCAGCGAATGCTGCCCTGCGTCGGATGGACAAGCACTCCGTCACCCGTCAGCGCGTTGCGCAACTTGCTGAGCTGGTCGAGGTAATCATCGCCGATAAGGTACGCGGAGAACTTAATCTCGTTCGCACCAGAGCCCATGCGAAACACCGTCGGCAGATCCTGAAACGGGTATTCGCGCAGGACGGTGTTATCGCCATCGGTCATTTCGGTCGAATCGACCTGAAACGGTACGTCGCGCCACGATGCCGTGCGAAGCTGGTTCAACCAGGTGTTTTTGCCAGCACCAGCGAGGCTCGAAAGACCGCCTAAGCCGGCCAAGTTGGTCAGGTTCCCCAGGCTGGGCACGCTCGGAAGACTCGGGACGCTCGGCAGATTGTCGATCAGTGACATTAATTCGCTCCCCCTGGGTTCGTCGCACCTGGATCAATGCGCAACGCATTCGGCTGCCGGAACACTTGCGTTCCAATCATCACGCGATCGTCGCGCACGGTGACGTTAATGCCGAGCTGGCCGTTGCCGATCTCGACCCGCTGCGGTTCTGCCTGGATGCGCTTGATCATGTCGAGCCCGACGGACGGTTGCATGAGCGGGTTTGTCATGTACGCCGGTGCAGTACGCAGGACGCTCATACGGTCCTGCGTATCTGTGGGCAATCCGGCCGCATCGGCCAGGAGTCCTGCGCGCTGGGATGGCGTGGCCGTCATGCGCGTCAGGGCGTCGCCCGCGCGCGTTGCGCCGAAGTAGCCGAGTGCCCCGCCAATTGCGCCGCCGATCGGAACCGTAATAGGTGCGAGCGGGCCGCCAAATGCCCCGACTGCTGCACCGGCTTGCATGCCGGCCCACGCTCCAGTCGCTCCAGCCGCAATCCGGCCCAAGTCATTGACCTTCTCTGTAGCCGATTTGGAGCCATCAAGCAGCGTAGGGATGGCCTCGTAGGCCGCATATGCGGCAGCAGCCATGCCAGCGCCACGCGCGCCGCCAAGGAATGCCGCGCCACGCTTGCCGCCAGCACCGCCAGGGCCACCGGCCCCGCCAGCACCACCCGGACCGCCAGGCATAGGGGCGTCCCAGCCCGGCATCTTGTTCACAACCCAAACAGGAATGGGGCCGGCTCCGAACCCTCCGAGTCCGCCGGGGCCCGCACCACCAGGAGCACCCGAGCGGCCGCGCGATAACAAAAAGGCGGTGAATGCGCCGCCGGCACCCGCTGCGGTAGCGATACCAACCGCCTGACCGAATCCGGTCAGCGCTGTCGTCACGGCAGGAAATGCCTGGGCGAGATCGGTCGCGCTCTTGAGCACGGCTTTGAGCGGACCGTCGATCTGATCGAACACACGGCTACGCGCCATGTCCGTTTCGTTTGCGACCTGTTGCGCCTTATATCCTGCGCGTCCAGAGACGACATCAAAGTTCGACGCGACGGCTTGCCCTGTGTCTTCATGCACTTTCGCCAGTACATCTTTCACGTAGCCCTTGTTTTGCATGATTCCGACGAGCGCCATCAGAGCTTCCCGGTCTTGAATAACCTGCCCGATGGCCGATCCCTGAAGAATCGAAGCCATTGCTTGAAGCGTCGCTTTTTTTTCGTCGCCTTGTTCTGTAGCGGCGCGATCGCGAAGAGACACGAAGCTCTTGTTTTTGCCCGCAATCTGCTCCGCAAAATCTACAAACGCCGCGATACCGTCAACGCCTCGCTCGCGCGCGCGCGCAAGTGACTTCGGAAGATCAACGCCCAAACGAGCGAAGTCCTTCTCCGTGTCGGCTGAGTTGATCTTCAACAACAAATTCTTGAGGTTATTGCCTGCAGCATCGGCACTCCCTGCAGTCATGATGGAGGCCTGTGCGTACGACACCAGACGCTCGAAGTCGGCCATCCCGCGCATGCCCAGCTTGTCACTCGATGCAGCCATGAGCTCCGGCAACCAACGAGCCATGTCTTTAAGCTCAAATCCGCCCTCCTGCCCGGCGACGACGGCTTTGGAAATAGCCTGGCCGATATTCTTTTCGGTCAGCCCATAGTTTCGCAGACCGGCAATCGCAATGTTTCCGATATCTCCGACATCGGCATCTCCAGCGGTTGCTCCTCGCTGGAGATCAAGCAGCATGGCCTTTGCCGTATCAATCTTCACAACTCCGGAGGAAATGACTTTGTTTAATGCCTCTGCAGCAGAGTCACGAGTACCGCCGCCTTGGCGGACCGCGTCATTAATGGTGCCTTCGAGTTCCTTCATGCCAAGCAGGCGACCCGCGAGATTACGATCGCCATAGGCCACGTTTGCCATGTTGGCCAGACGCGTGTCGAACTGCACCGGCCGCTTGAGCGTGGCCACAGCAGCCGCGCCGCCTGCGACCACACCTCCGGTGACAGCGCCGGCCGTCTGGCCAGCACGACCGAGCACAGCCGCCATACGATCCGCGTCGCGGCGAATATCGCTCATGCGGCGCGCGATGCTCCCGAGGTAGCGAAACTGGCGATCAAGCGCCGTCGAACTGCCCAGGCGGGACAATGCACTGTCAGCACGCTGTGTGGCCGAAGTGACGTTGTTCAAGCCCGATTGCATACGACGTGCGTCGGATTCGAGCTTGCTCGCGCCCGTTTTGGCTCCTACCTTTTCCACAGACTTCTCAGCCTTCTGAGCTGCTTTGTCGGTGTTGGTCAGCGCCGTGGTTTGCCGCTTGCCAGCTTGCTCGATCGCGCGCGCGTTTTCCGCAGCGCCTCGCTTGAGGTCGCCCGCCAGATTGATGATGTATCGCAACGTCATGCTGCTCATCGTCTCTTCCTCGCTTCTGCCTGCCGTGCCTTATTCATCCGCTCCAAGTCAGCGGCCTGCGCCATCAGCTGCACCTTCGGTGTTTCGCGCAGCGTAGTCAGCGAGCATGGAAGGGCCAGACTGAGCTGACGCGCCAGCGTCTCCCAGCTCTGCAGTCTGGCCCTCGGATCGCGGGCCGACACCCTCCGGTTTGGTTACGTCGCTGAGCATCGTCTCGAACGCGTCTTGGGAAATCAGGCCGTGGCGAAGCTGCGCCGCCAAGTCGACCAGGACACAACGCTCTTCGATGCGAGCCAGATCAAGCGGCGACAGACGGCCGAACATCTCCAGTGTCATGAGGCTCAGCGGGATGTCGTCCAGACCAGCACACTGGAAACGGTCGCAATGGCGCAGCGTCAACGCGACGCGATACAACTCGTCGGACACGAGCAGAGTGGGCTTGCCCTTCACGTCGACAACGCGTTCCGCAAGCTGCATCGCAGCGTATTCGTCTGCAACGGTCGTCTCACGCAGGCGCACCGTGCGATATCGAACTTCCTTGTCCCCAACCTGGGAGCGCAGGCCGTCAACGAGCGCGACGACATGGATGTCTTGCTGATTCATGGTGTGAACCTCGAATGTGTGGGCGGAAAGTAACGAAGGCAGGAAAAATCCTGCCTTCGGGAGAGCTGCATCAGCGGGCGACGCTTAAAGCCACTGGAGCGCCGTGAGGACCGCGAACTGGATGTCGACAGCCCCCGTGCCGACCTCGCCCATGCTCATGAACGAGCATTTGCCGGCGCGCACACGTCGACCGGTATGCAAGTTGGTCATCACGATCTGTGCTTCGCAGATTTGGCTGATCGTGTCCGGGTTGCGCGACCCGGTGAACAGCAGCTTGGCCTTGATGACACGGGCCACGCGCTTACGCGTGGTGAAATCCGGACCGTTTGCCGCCAGAGCAGCCTCGCGCTCAAAGCCGGCCGCGCCTTCAATCGTTGCGCTGCCGTCCTCAATCGCCCATTCCTCACCATCGACGGTGAAGCTATCCACGCGGAAAAGTTCGCTATCGCAGGCCATTTAGCCCCTCCAGTCAGTCAGTCAGAAAATAGTGTGATGTGCGGGTGATCAGACGTGCCCGGCGATGAACTCGCTGGTGATTTCGGTCTGGTAGTGCTGCGTGATGAGGACCGGCTGATCCACAATCTTCAGCTTCCCGTTCGGCCCGTCGACCTCGACCAGGAGCGCGTTCTTGTAGTACTCCATGTTCTGGAACAGGCCGGCTCCCATGAACTGTTCATAACAGTTGAGCATGATGTCGTTGCCGAGCTGGGCCGTCATGATCTTCTGGCCCGGAATCGGCTCAGTGACGTATTCGGCCAGCTTGTACCCGCGATACTTCGTCTGGAATTCCGAGACGATGAACCACCGGTAATACGACAGCGTCTTCACCCAGTTCAGATTGCGCCAGGAAGCATCAGCGGCCCCAGTCGGGTGCGTGGTGTAGTTCGTCACCATGCGCAGGATGTTGGCAGTGCCGTCTTCCATGGTTTCGAGCACGGAGCCGCCAGCCACGAGCATGTTGTTGCGCTGCTCGACTTCCCAGTCGTCCTCCAGGCGTGCCGCGACATACCCGCTGAGTTTCACGCCCGTCCACGGCTGAGCGGGATCGATCGCCGCCTGGCTTTCGATCGCGGCCGCAGCGGCTGCCGCCGTCTCCCACGTATTCGTCAGATCACGCGTGACGCAGATGGTGTGCACCTGCGGACTATTGCGGGGGCCCAGCCAGCCGACGACCTCACCTTCGGTGCCGCGCATCACCGTCACGGCCTGGCCGTCCTTCATGTTGTCGAAGTTCCAGCGCCGCTCCAGCTCGGTTTCCAACACCCCCATGTTCGGGCTGTCGGTGTACGGCATCGCGTATTCGGTCGGCCAGAAGCCCTGGATTGCGGACACCACCGGCGTGACGTCGGGATTGACTGCGCCGCCAGCCATCGGCGAGACGGTCAAAGTCACACCCTGAGGAAGACGGTCGTCCGCGTAATACGTGCCACGCAGATCAATGCCGTTACCGGTCGCGCCTTTCCAGCGGCAGGTCAGCTTCACTTCGCCGTCCGTTGCACCTGCCGCAGCGATCACGGGCAGGCTGGGAACGGCGTTGATAGCGTTGACCAGCTTTGTCGCCGCCGTGATCGCCGTGTCGTTGATCGCCACACCGATGCGCACACGCACGCCGCCGATGTACAGCGGCAATTCGCCCGCAGCGTGTTGCGCACTGACTTGCACGGTCACTTTCCCGGTCGATGCGATCGCAGTTTCGTCGTCCGCCAGGATCACGAGATCGATCGGCATGCCCAGGTCCGCATTCGCCTTGCCCTTGCGCCACATCGCGAGCAGCATCGAGCCTTCGCCGAGCAGGCCCACGGCCTCGGCCTCGCTGGTTACGCGTTGGCGCTTCGTGATGTCGACGCCGACGGGCGGACTCGCCTGACCGATGAGCAGCAGGCTTCGCGGCATGCCGCGAAGTCCACGGATCGCCTTGGATGCATCGAATTTGTGTGCCACGAACGGCACCAGAAAGTTCAAGGAAAGCAGGTTCGGCAACATGTCGAAGGCCTCATTAAAGTTCGTTGAAAGTGCGTTTCAGCCGACGGGAAAGATCACTCGTCGGGCTGGCGGATCAGGTCGCTGTCCTGGAGCAAGCGAAGGATGCGGAGATTGACGGTCGCAGGGGACGCCTCGGTCTCGCTGTAGCGGCCGCCGAATTCACGATTGATGACGAAACGGTCTGCGGCTGCCACGACACGGATCATTTGCCCCATCCGCGGTGCGGGCAAACGCACCTGCGTGACGGGAGACTCGGTCACGTCGTATTCCGTAGCGATTTGCGTCGGTGCGGTGGAGACGCTGCCGCCGGTCTTAGCTTTCGTTGCCATTCGTCACTCCTTTGATTTCATGTTCCACAGTCAAATCAGGCATCTCGCGAGGTGGATCCTGTACCGACACCGTCGGCTCGCTCGTGATACCAACCGCGCCCATGGCAGGGATCTCGTCAGGGGACGGCGTGCCGTTAAACTCGGCCTCCTGCCACCAGGCAACCATCCAGAGCGCCAGACCCTTGGTGTCGAGCTTGCGGTTGTAAAGGTTCTCCGCCATCAAGCCGTCAGGACGACCGACGCACGGTGGCTGCGACCATGCCTGAAGCACGCGCGACACCATTTCCGCGCGCACCATTGCCTCGCGCATGCGCTCGGCTCGCTCGCTATGCTTTGTCACGATGAACACAGCGAAGCGGGCTTCCCAGACAAATTTCCCGCCGACATACGATCCCTTCGCTGCTTTGCGCCATCCCAGGCAGGTCGTGAACGCAGCAGGAGACACGAACGACTTTGCGCCGATCTCTTCGTCGCCGAAATCACCGCCGTAATCTTCGATGGTCTTGAACATCGATCCCATACGGGCGCGGATCTCAGCTTTCACGCTGTCCAGAATTTCTACGGACTTGAGCGGGTGTGACATCACATCATCCTTATTGCGTCGAGCAGCATGTTGCCGATCACGGTCGAGTTTTCATCATTCACACCCAACACCGGCCGCGCCTCGATGCGCACGGCGTGCCCGCGTCCGGTTTCCCCGCCGAAATGGTGTATCCGGGCGTAGACGAGGTTGCTACCGATCTCGACGCCGCCACTCACCAGCCGATAAACGTAGCTGCTGTACAGTCGGCGCGTGTTCATGAGCGTCTGGCCACCGCGCGCCAGGGCTGCGCGCGACTGCGGCATCGCCGATCCATCCCAGAGCTGCTGCTGGTCAAAACGATCCTGGATCTGCCCGAGCATGTATTCGCCGATGTCTTGGCGCACACGCTCAAACGTTGCTCCCCCGATTGCTGCGAGGTGCTTGCGGATCTGGCCATCGTCAAACGACCATTGGACCGATGCGCCATTCATCGCCCGTAGTTCCCCCAGTCATAGCCGCTGTCGACCTTGCCCCAAAGCACACGTCGACCGCTTGCTACTGGCGGCGGCAGCAGCCGCACGCGCCCGGTTGAGACATCCCGCAGCCAGTCGTACCAAGACTTGCAACGCTTTTCCTGCAGGTCGGTCGCGTTGTCGGGATCGTCCTGCAGGGAACACCGAGTGAGCGCCAGGCAGCATGTCTTCAGCGGCGTTTGATCGATATCCGCTTGAAGAAGCGGCAAACGAACGTTCGCGCGCAAGTAACCGTCCATGAACCGGCTGGTCTGATCCAGCATGGCGCTCAGCCTGGCCATCGCGCGATCGCAGGCGGCGCGCTCGTCAGCCGAACGTTCCGGCGTGTACTCGTCGGCGATGCCTTCGCGCAACAGCTCCGGCGTCAGGAGATCATCGCCTTCATCACGCAACAGTTGGCAGGTTTCCTCAAGTCCGAACTCCTGCACATACTCGGCCAGCGTCGCGTATGCGGTCATTGCCGGCCCTTCGCTGCGGTGCCGCGCTTCGGGGCGTTTTTCGACGCTGCGACTTTTGCGGCCGGCTTCTTCACAGGGCTGCGCGTCGGCTGGTCGTTTGTTGCCTGCGCCGTACTGTCGGGCGCTTTGGCGGCTTGCGAGCCGCTTTCAACCCCAGCCGACGTACCCTTCGGGGCAGTGTCCAGCGCTGCATCGGGATTTGCACCGGCTTTCGACTGTGCACCATCGGTCGGGCGCTGTTGTGCGACGGCGTCGCCCACTTCACGCAGCACGCCGCCGGCCACCAGGTCGGCGACGTGATCGGGCTCAGCGTGAACACGCGCACCAACGGGATGCGAACGACGCTCCAGGCGAATCGGCTGCACCACCTCATACGTTTTCTTCTCGCTCATGATCTCTCCTGCCGTTGCCGGCCGGCGCTGCACTCCACACCGGCCGGGGTCGCTGGCACGCTCGCGGGTTGTTATGCCGGCGTGATGACGTCCTTGAGGAAGAAGCCGAGCTGCGGTGCGCAGACGACTTCCTTGACCGATTCGCCGACGCGCACGCGAACGCCGCCACGCAGGCCGATCTTCGAGTCCGATTCGGCACCAGCGATGCGCGAGCCGTATTCAGCGGTGAAGCCGAACGTGACGTTCGCACCGTCGACAACGCCGGCGATCTTGGCGGCAGCGGTGTCCTGATACAGCAACGACATGCCACCGCTCCAGGCCGGTGCAATCTTGGCCTGTTGACCAGGCTTCGAGAGGTTCACACGAGCACGGCCGACCAGGATCTGGTCGATTTCGAGCAGCTCGGCCACTTGCTCACGCGTCGCTGCGCCCTTGTCGCCCGCGTTGCCGTGCACAGCCTTGGCGATGACCGGATGGGTGCGCAATGCACGCCATTCGGACTGACCAAGCACCGCGACGTTGGGGCGCATGATCGGGCGATCCAGCACATCGAGCAGGTATTCGAGCGGGTCGCTGTTCGCGTTGTCGAAGCGATCCGTCGCGGCGACGTTCTCCGAGTTGCCGTTGTACGTCGCAGCGTTGAACACCTGGCGGGCGACACGGATCTCGCGCCCCAGGAGGATCAGGCCGGACAGCATCTCGGTCGTCAGCGCCTGCAAATTGGTGTTATCCGGCGCGTTGTCGATATCGGTCTGAGGCAGCGGGTGATCCAGACCGTGGTCCTCGGTCTCCGAGGTCTTGCGCTCGCCGTTGAACTCGACTTCGTTGACTTGCGAGCGACGACCGACCTTCGTGTCCGGCACGGTGAACTGCTGCTCGGGCGGGTAGTACTGGTACGCAAAAGTCGGCTTGCCCAGCGGCGACGTGCGCGGCAGGACCAGGTCGGCGATCATCGCCTGGTTGCGCACGATCACCGCAATGGCGGTCAACTGCGGATCGATCGGAAACGGACTGGCCATGGAGTGCTCCTAGACTTTGAGTGAACTGTGATGTGTGTACTAAAGGCGAAACGATGCGATTAGCGGCCGATGAACACCGAGCCGATATCCCCCGCGACGCCGCTGATCATCGCTTCGCCGACGGAAGCGTCGCCTGCGGCAGCGGTCACTGCTCGCCCCTGGGCGTCGGCCTTTACGCGGTCACCGCGCGCGACAGCACCGCCGTACACGACCGGCGTCGGACCGAGCAGCACGGCGTCGGCGCGCTCTCCGATTCCGGCTCCCACGTCCGTGGACGCGCCCAGCAGCTTTTCGCCAACTGTGCCGGCTGCTGCTTTGATCTGGTCGTCGGCGTCGCCATACGCGACAAGCTGGTGCGAGACGATCGCGGTGGCCGCAACGTAGTTCGCGACCAAGATTCGTTTGTTGGTGAGCATTTCGATCCTCTATTGGATATGTGGGAATGCGTGAGCGTGAGCGCGTGAGTCGCGACTGGTTTAGCTGGCTGCCGAGCCAGTGGAGACTTTCAAAACAGCGTCGGCATACGACACCGTGAGGCCCTTGTCTTGCTGGCTCTTCATGAACTCCTTGGCCTTCTCCGCAAGCGCTGCCGCGTCGTTGACATCGGTCGGCGTGCCACCGTCTGCGTGCTGGCCGAGCTTGATGACCGGGGCACGAGCCGACATGAACTCTGCGAACCATTGCGCGGGCGTCTTCGAGACCGTGCCGTTGTTCGCCGAAAACTCGAACGATTGGCCAGCAGTCTCGATCTGTGCCATGAATTCGGCCAGGCCCGCCTGCTCGGCTGGCAGGACGCGGCCTTCACCGAGCCAGCCGGCAATCTGCGTCTGGATACGCTCGGTGCGGCGCTCACCCTCAACGCGCGCCGTGCGGGCATCCGCGTCGTTCACGCGCTGGCTGAATTCGGCGGTCGCCGTCTCGCGGCCTTGGGTCATGCCTTCCTGGCGCGCACGGTCCAGGTCTTCCTTCGTGAAGTTCACGTCATTACCTCCGGGGTGGGAAAAAGCGGAAATGGCGGACGCCGCGTCAACATCGTTCGCCGCACGCGCTGCCTCTTCGATGGATTCGACCTGGTAGTTCGGAAGCACGGAATCAGCCACCTCCATGCCCTGGGAGCCGATGATCCACTCACGGATGCCGCGAAACAGCCGTGCGGCCGAATTGAGGCCCCAGCCGAGCTGCGCAACGCCAGGAGCGGCAAACTCGAAGCATTCATGGCCGTCCGCGAATTCGACCGGGCGCAGTCCGTCGATGGCGGGCGGCGTCGCTCCGAGCCAGCCGACATGACGCACCCGCCAGCCGTGCTGCGGATCTTTGAACACCGATACGGAGCGATTGCGGTACGCCCCCGACTCGACGCCGGCGGCAAACTGCGGGTTGATGTCGGCGAAGCGGGCGAGCAGCGTGTCGCCGTCACGCTTGATGCTGCTGGTCCAGGCGTAGGCCGGATCGTTATGTTTCGGATGACCGAGCACAGCCGGGGCGGCACCCAACGCATGGTTCGCGACCATCTGATCCAGATCCGCACGCGAAAAAGTGATGTGCTGGCCTTTGGCGTCGGTATGACTGCCGGCCCGAAACACCTCGATCCAGTTGGCGAGGCCCTTAGCTTGAGGAAGAGTGGTCTTGTCCATGCCTCGCAGTGTGCGTGGCTCGGACTAGGAAAAATTGGTGAACCATTTCACAAGCAAACGGTTCGTTGGGAGGTTGGGGAGTAGGCGTGCTGAGAGGGCCTACAAGCCGCTGGCGGGGTTAGATGACCGAAGGGTCGTCCCGGAGGGTAGCAGCGGTTTTGAAATACGGTTTGAAGGTTTTTGAATGGGGTTCCCTTTGACAGCGAACCTCACTCAAACAAATCGCCGCTCGATGGTTCAGCGGGGCGCTCTCCGAGAATCTGGAAAACGCGGCGCATCGTGTATCCGGTGCGGATGGCGATTTGATCGACGGTCAGTCGCTCGAAGTAGCGAAGATGACGCACGATTTGGTGGCGCTGTTGGCGCGTGATTGCGTCTTTCTTCGGTAGCATGACCGTCTCGCCACCGAAGCGATCGACCAGGGCCACGAAGGCGACCGGGCCAATATGATCGACCAGCATATGCTGCGGATCGACCCGCTTGGGCACCGAGAGATACGCGCCACCGCGCCAGTCGATCAGTGCGAATGCAGCGGCCTCACCGATACAGTCGATGAGCTCGCGCAGCAGCTCGGGCAACGCAGCGCGATTGATGATGGCCCCCGTGCTCATAGCGTCAGGTCGACGTCTGGATCTACCCGAAGCAGCCACTTCTTGGCCGATTCGATCAGATGCTGCAGTTCCTCGCTTCGCGCAAAGCGAAGCGCGTCGAGTCCGGGAATACGGCGCGTGGCCCAGGCTTCCATCGCGTCCTCCGTCTTGACCTGGACCGCTCCGCGCTCAGCGAGCATTCCCCACAAGACACGCAGCTTGCGCAATTGCGGCTCATTCCAGGATTGAGGCTTGCCTGCATCGAGCAGCTTATGCAGGCGTCCGTGTGCCTGGCGTCGTTGCCGCTCCGTCAACGCGGTGGCTGACCGCACGCCGAACTGGGCGAACAACCAATCCTTGTATTGGTCCTCGGTCATGCCCGCCTTCATGGCTTTCAGGCGGACCATCTGTGTGTCGCGTTTTGCCGGATCCTGAGACAGTGCCATGTCAACCTCCTTGGGCAGTAACAAGGGCGCTTTCGAGCTGCGCCCGGAATTCGACGGCACGCGCCAGGACTGAAGGCATGTCGTTCCCATGCTTGCGAACGTGTTGGACCGCATTGAGGAACGCAGCCGTCTTCGTGCCGCCTTCGCCAAAACACGCACCCGACAGAAGGTGCGTTACGGTCCAGCCTTGAAACTCCCCCAAGGCACTATGGCGTGCATGGATGCCGAACGACGCATTGGTGTACGGCAGTCGAATGCATTCACCACAGACGGTAGTCAGCCGTTCCCCGGCGACGACTTCATAGAAGATTTTCACGTCGGCCATGGCAGCAGCTCACGCAGCGCGTGCGGCACGTTCCCGCACGTCAACATCAGCGCTATCGAAGTCGAAAACGTCGTAATGCAACACTCGCAGGCCGGTCGATCCATCCACTGCGGGGTAGCCCTCGACACATCCTCGATTGAAGCTGTCGGACGGCGAGATGGACGTGATCGCCTCGACCAGAAACGCGACAGCAAAGTTGCGAAGAAACGCGTGCAGCGGCCCATACTCTGCGAGTTTTTCGGCCCCATCACCCCAAAACATCACAAACTCAGTGAGCACTTCAGGCGTCAGGATGTCGTGATCCACTTCCACGTCGATCTCGGCACCGAACTCATGCTCCAAGGTATATTTCTTGATAGTCGGCATTGGTTTTCTCAAGTGTGGCTGCTCGTCAGTACCCGGCCACCGCGCCGGATAGACGCCCGCTTGCGCGGGCGTTTCGCATCAGTTCACAGCGTCTTTCAACGTCTTGCCGGCTTTGAACTTCACTGCGTTGCTCGCGGCAATCTCGATTGCCTCACCGGTCGCCGGGTTGCGGCCGGTGCGCGCTTCACGCTGCGAGACGCCGAAGGTGCCGAAGCCCGACAGAGAAACGTCACCGTCTTCCTGCAGGCCGATACGGATGGCGTCGAGCACCGCATCGACGGATTGCGCGGCTTGCGCCTTGGTTTGCTCGGCATTCTTGGCGACGGCTTCGATCAGTTGCGACTTGTTCATGAGGTAGTTCTCCAGTTGGATTGAGTTGCCACGAAACGCTCGCGGCGGGCGTTACTGCAATCGAACGTAAGACGGCGTGTGAACCCAGCCGATGAGGTTGCCGGTGAACGGCAAGCCGTACTGTCCTGCGATGTAGGCGACCATGTCGCGCCATCCATCGAATCCGTCCGCACGGGCCAGCGCCTCGACCTGCGCTTCTTCCAGCAAGCGATCGCCGACGAACACCTGCGGCAAGCGGTCGGCGAGCGGTGGCAGGATCTGGATCTCAGACACGTACTCGCAGACCTCTTGGGCGATCATCCGGGCGCGCGGCGATCGCAGCGCGACGTACATGCGCAGCACGTCGCCTGGCTCCGGATCCCGTCCGTCGACCCGCTTAGCGCGAATGGTGTGAGGCTTGTGGCCGCTGACGATCAGCGGCTCGAAGTGCGATTGAAAATTGAGCAGGTGCATGTCCAGGGCCTCACAGCGAAGCGAAGTCAAGACTGATTGCCGTGTACTGCTCGCTGCCCTCCAGGCGCTCGTAGAAGCGCATATACGTTTTTGTACCGACGACCTGGACCGACTCGCCGATGGCCAACATTGCGCGCTGCCACTTCTCGTCATCGATCTCCAGGCGACGCAGCGCAAGCACGCGACCCACGTTGATCTTGCCTTCCTTGTCCGTCTCGAATGCTTGCTGGACGAGCACTTGAATCTTCGGATCGCTGCCTCGCGCCCACTCAGTGATGCACTCATCGATGAGCACCTTGGCGGCCTGCAGGCGCTCATCGAACGACATGTTCTCTGCGCGTTGGATGACGACCTTGAGCGAGCCATCAAAGGAGTGCAGCGTTACGTTGCCCTTCGCGCCGCCCAGCTTCACGTCGTACTTGTCGGCAGAGAGGGAGATAAAGGCGTTGGCATCGCCAAACAGACGTTGCTTGAGGCCGCTCAAACTCTCCTGTGCAGCCTTCGCGGCGTCGATCATCTCTCGCACCAGGCCGTCGCGCTCCAGATCGATATCGCGGATCGTCGCCTCGGGCACCAGGTGGCCCACGGCGTTCTTGCGGTAGCCAGTCGGAATAACTTCTTTGGTCTGCTTGGTCATGATGGGTCCCTCGGTTTTAACTTCAGCTGTTCACGGATGTGCTGTGGCATCTTGGATTTGGGCAGTGAGGCGTCCAGTCGGATCGGACCTCCGGCCGGACCTGTTGGCGCGCGACGTTCTTCGACAGACCCTGCACCAGCGACGCCGCGCAGTTGAGCTTCGCGCGCTTCCTCCGCCCGCCCGGCCGCGCGGATGATCTGACTGGCCATCACGGAGCGAAGCCAACCATGCGACTTGAGCGGAAGATCCAGTTTTCCCTGGTGTGCCTGGTCGACCGCATATGCCATCGCAGACGACCAATTGGCGAGCGGCGCGGCGTACGTGGTTCCGTTCCAGGTCAACTGCGCGGCGCGCATTTCCGGCTCCAGTTCACGGATCAACGTCACCATGCGCCCCCAAGACATATGCGACTTATGCGGCGCGAACAGGCTCAGATAACGTAGGAGCGGCTTGATAAAGGCATCGCCGGCGGGGTGAATGTCGGTCAACGCCAGCACGATGTCGCGCATGCTGTCGTCAGCGAGCACGACGTCCAAGCTCATGCGCACGCGGCAGTTCGGGCAGGAGATTTCAGGAAGCGGCATCGCAGTCTCCCGAGCGATCGCGCAATGTCTCCTGCAAGCGGCGTTGAAGTGCTCGTCGTTGGTTCTTGCAGCGCCGCTCGATCAGCGCGAAATTAGCTTGGGCATTCAAATACTCGCGGTGCAGCCACGCAAGTTCCCGAATCGCTCGGCGCTCGTCGCGTTCCAACGCTCGCAGTTGGCAATGCACGCGCACGCGCTGAGCAGTAAGGCGTGCCTCCGCAGCTACTCGCTGCAGGCCAGCAAGTACTTCCGTCAGCACGGGGCCACGCTTCCATCGGTTTGGCCGGTTCATGCCTTCGCCTCCTGTTCTGCTGACGGAGGCGTCGTAAGCCACGCGGTAATCGCTGCGGCCTGCGGCGTTGCCCCATTGGCCAGTGCTTCGAGCATCGGCAACGCGAAGCGTCCCGTGACGCTGATACGCGTGCGGCCAGGCTTCTGAGTGATGGTGATGCATGAGCGAGTTTTCTTCTGCATGGCTGCCTCACGCGGTACGTTGATCGCCGAGCAGTAGCGCGTCGCGAGCGACGGCATGGACCAGCTCAGCGGACAGTTCGTGGTTCTTCTTCAGGCCGTAATCGCGCAGTGCCGGAATGAAGTTTTCGATGAGCATGCGGGCGGAACCTCGGCAGTAATGCCAAAGGGCCTCCAGTACCTCGGCAGACAGTTCGCCCTGGTCGTCCAACGCGGCCTGCGCCAAGGCGTCGGCGTCGTCGCGGGAAATGCCGCGAACGTTCTGCGGCCAGAAGCCGACACGCGAGCGGATCTGGTCGAACTGGCCGTAGCTGGGCTTGATGAGTTGGAGTAAGCGATCTGTGCCGACAAGGACGATGCCAATACCTGCCTTGTCGCGGATCCGACGTAGGTAATGCAGGCAGTTCGGCATCATGGTTTCTGCTTCGTCCACGATGATCAGATACGTCGAGCTCGAGAGTGCTTCAGCGATGGTGGCGAACTTCCCGTCGAGCGTGCGCGCCATCGGTGCGGACAGACTGGCGCGCAGCTCATCGAGCATCACGGCAGGCGACATGTTGGGGTTGGCCTCAATGATGATCGTGTGACTGTTCTGCTCTTTGTACTGGCGAACAGCGTCCGTCTTACCGACACCGACGAAGCCGGTGAGCACGCCGAAGTTGCGATACTTGCGAGCGCGATCGCACACCACGGTCGCCAGTTGCGACACGCTGGTTTGGACGTGTGGCATGGCGGCAATCGTCGCGCGACCGGCAATCGTCTCCAGGGCATCGGCCATCATCCGCAGCCACTTCGACGGATCGGAGGCATAGTTGCCATTGAGCACGGTCGACAGCGTGGTGACATTGACGCGCGACAGTCGCGCGAGCCATGCACGCGTCTTGCCAATGTCGGCCAGTTGCTTCGAGATTGCGAGCGCTTCGGCGCGGTTCTTCTCGCTGTAGTGCTCGGTCCATTCGGTCGGCACCGGCAGCGACGCTTCGTTTTGGCTCTTGGAAGTCATGGACACTCCTTAGTTGTTATCGAGCAAATCGATCACGATCCCCTTGCCAGGGCGCTCCAGATCGATGACAGGTTGAACTTGTAGATCGGGCAGTTGCGCCAGTTGGTCCTGGACGGTCACGCTGTCCAACGACCTGGCGCGGGCTTCGTCGGCCTTGCGCTCCAGGCGTTTGATCTGGCCTTGCAGACGCTTCTCCCGTTGCTCATCGATGCGTGACTGCGGCACGACGCCGATAGTGCGAACGATGGACGCCTGGCAGACGAATCGGTCCTTGGCGTCGTAGAGCCAGACGGTCTTGTCGTCGTGCAGGTCGTACTCGATCGTGAGTGGCTTGCCGTCGTACAGCGCCAGCTCGGCGGCGTAGTACTGGCGCTTATGCAGCTCCACCATCTGACGACGCACGGTGCGCTTCTCGCGTGGTCGGACAATGGCTTCGGCAGACAACACAACCGGATTGCGATCAAGCGATGCCCATACCTGGGCGGGCGTGCGGCCCTCCAGCACGTCCATGGGCGTGTGGTTGTACTCGTGAATGAAGTTGGCGAGGCTTGCCATGTACTCGGCCAAAGACGCCAACTGGCGCTTGCCCGAGCGCACTTGTACGGACAAGCGGCGGTTCACTTCCTCGGCCATGTCGTCGCCGCAGTAAAGCTGGCCACCGGCAAAGAACTTGTCGTGATGGTCACGCACCGTGCGGAACCACCGCTCAATCCAGCCTTTCCCATGCGGGTTGCCGGGCAACGCGCCGATGACGTCCATCTCGAATCGCGCATAAAAGCCGGTCGACTCGTCGTTGAGCATCTTGGCTCGGTAGCCTGCACCACGGTCCAGGTAGAGGAAGAGCGGCAGGTGATCGTGGGTTTGCATCGCGTGAGACAGCGCGAATACCGTCGACAACGCCGACTCCGACTCGGACAGATACCAGCCAGGCACGTACCGCGAACGAATGTCGATGAACGCGGTAAGTTCGGGACGGAAAAGCCCGCCGGTATTCGGATGCGCGACATAGCAGTCGCAGGTGTGGCCGTCGCCTGCGTAGATGTCGCCGACCTTGATCTGCTCCAAGGTGCGGGGCTGGTACTTCTGGTGACGCAACTTGTGCAGGTGCTTGCCAACGCGGGCGGGGCTGTTCTCGCCCAATGTCGCCGGCAAGGACTTCAGATAGGTCTTCACGCGTGATTCCGTCGCGGTATCGAACCCTTCCTTGCGCAGCTTCAGCGCGACCGCCGAATAGCTCGGCTTGCTGGGGAGATTGAACAGCGCGGTGGCGCGCAACTCCCAGCCATATTCCTTGCGGACGCGGCCGGTGTGATGGGACAGCAGACCGACCTTGCCCTGACGACGGAACGCTGAAAGCCAGCGCTTGAGCGTGGACAGAGACGGCACCTCACCCAAGTGGGCGAGCAGCTGTTTCTGGACAGCGGACTCTGCATCGCGCAGACGCTCGCAAAGCAACGCCGCAACATTGTTGACGCTGGCGCCGGACTGGATCAATTGAACGCCTGGGCCGATCAACTGATATCGCAGCTCAGCCGTCTGCCGCTGCGCTTCGGTGGCGACCAGCCAAGGGTCGCTATTCAGCGCAGCCGGTACTTGGCTGGTCATGGTGTCGGATTTGATGAGTACGGAGCGCATATCGCACCTTGATGGGCGGTAGTCGATCTGATCGGGGGATTACTTCTTCGGAGCGGTGCGTGGTCGACCAGCCTTGCGCGGGCGGTCCATTTCACGCTCCCACTCGCGAGCCTTGGCTTCGTGGTCGTGCTCTTGGATCAACGCGCGGTATTCAAGCGCGCACCGCGTCGCTTCCTCCGGCGAAAACGTATCGAGCACCGATGATTCACCGCCCACGCGAGGGCCGAAGCTCTTACGAAGGTCCGCGAGCTGCCCGCCGATGACGGCATGCAGGGAGGCGAGTGAGCCATACAGATGACGCACGACGGGCACGTTCCACTCGGAGTCGTCGGGGAGGCCGTTCACAAAGAATTCCCGCCCGAGTCGACCAACATCCTCGACCGCCATGAGCGCCTTCTTGTGAAGTGCGGCGCACTCCAGCCGGATGTCCTGCACGACCGCCGGCACGTCACCACCAGTGCGCACCCGGCCTTCGCGCAACACCCGCAGATCCTCTTGCAAGCGGTCGCGCTCGCGCTCCAGCGTCTCGTTACGCGTGGAAAGGTCCGTGCGCTTTGCGTTGGCATCGCGCAGTGCGATACGAAGGTCGCGCACCGACAGCGCCGTTAGCTCGTCAAACTTGGCGTCGTCTTCAAATAGATCCTGAAGAACTTCAGGGTCCGCCTTGGCGAGCTCAAGAACTTTCGTCTTGGGCATTTCGATAACGCGATCACGATCTTGCGGCGACAGCGATGCCGCGAATCGGGCGTAGGTCATAGCTTCACTGGCACGCTGACTGGGCATTCCGTGATCGGCGATCAATGCCTCGAATTCACCATGGCCACATTCGGCACGTACGCTCAGAAGGATCAACCCCGCCTCAATGACGAGTCGGAGTGCTGAGTTTGTTTTTGCCACGGCACTGCTTATGCGGGCTTCGGCACCACCAGACACGGAGACTCCCAGCACGTCCGCCAGCGTCTGTTCTGCGTCGCCAAATCCCCGAACGTTCGGGGATTTGACTTCCACCACGGCAGCGTGGCCTGCTGCCGAATCAATTTTGCCCGCATGTTTGGCCGGCACGATGCTCTTTACCCGGCTCATGCGTCCTCCCCGATGGCGCGTTTCATACCCAACGCGACCGCGATGTCGTGTCCTTTTCCGTAGTTGCCACGTTGCACACCACGAATTACCCGCGACACGAGGATGTACGAAAAACCGTTCTCGTCCGCCCATTGGCGGATCGTCTTGCCTTCAGAGCGCAACTTGCGCTTGACTTGCTCACCTGTCATATTGAACCCCATTCATACGTCGATAGAAGTACAACTGACACCCATTATAGGAACATTTGGTGCTATGTCAACACTAATTGGTGCTCATGAAAGGCTTCGTGAAGAGCGAATTCGCCTTGGATACAACCAAACGGACTTTGCGTCATTGGCCGGAACCACCCAACGTTCACAAACTGTGTACGAAACGGGTAAGCGCTCGCCGGACCTCAATTACCTAGTCGCAATCGCTTCGGCAGGCGTCGACATTCAGTACATAACGACGGGAAGGCGAACTGTTGAAAACAGTGTTCCGATCGATGCGATGGAGAACGCCATTTCTACGGCGTTTGAGATGATCAAGTCCTCCGGAGTGGAGGTGACATCGAGCCAATTTGTACAAATGGTAAAAACGTTGATGCCGCAGACGATTAAGGCGTTGCCGTTGCCGCCGGAAGAGGTGTCCTCTGTACGCGAACCGACCGGCCGTGGAAACATGATCGCCACTGGCACTGGAATTACTCAGGTAGGAGGCCGAATTTCTATTTCTCGTGGCGGTAAAATGAACACCAAATGATGTACAAAATATGAATCGTATTTGCTATAGGGGAACACCGACGGATGACCAGAGCATCAGAAAACGACACCCCATTGATGACCGCGATGGGCAGCAACATCATTCAAGTCTCGGGCGACTTGTCTGTTACAAACATAGTTGTTCAGCAGGCGAAAGCGAAAAGCCCTTCGATCGGAAAGTTGTCGCGCCAGGAGCGTGGCCAACTGTCTGCATGGGCCGAAGAAGTGGTGACGGCTGAACAAGGTTCGGTATCGAGCAAGATCGTTCGCGGCGCATTGAACGCATACCTCGGCGTGCAAAGCGTCGAAGGAATCACACCCGACATGATCCAGAAAGCGTCCATCTTCCTTAACGGATGGCGGAACTGCGCTCAGGGTCGAGAGCTGTCGAATGACGCCATGGTCGCCCAGATTCTGAGAATGTGGGGCATCGTGCCGCACATCAAAATGCCGACGATCGAATTTGCGCGAACGAACTTCAATAGCGAGTTGCTACGCGATATGACGATGTGGGAGTTGCGTGCCACGCTCGCATTCACTATGACTAGATGGGGTAGCTACTGGGAGGCTAGAGGTGTTTAACCACATGAGGACGTTTTGGTGCTGTATCGCACTGCTGGCCGTCACCGGCTGTGATACTTCGCACACTGTCGTCGGAAACAACGCCGATGAAATTAGGTTTTACCGGGAGCATCGCGAACACGCTCAGCGCTATCGTGATGCTGTCGTAAACTCAATGAATCAGTCGACTGCACTCATGGTCAAGATGGTTTCTGCGCCCGAGAGTTTCAGCGCAGGCGATGCAGCCACACTCAAGGTTGCGCTGGAGAATGTCCGTCTAGCGAGCGAAACGGTTGAGATGTTCGGCAAGCCAATGTCGGAACCATTGGGCACCTGCGGCATGCTTGGCTCCGCCGCGCTTTCGGCCATAGACGAGACGATCCGCAGTGCCTCCGAACCGGAGCTTACGACTGCGGCCGAAAAGAAAATTAAGGCCTATCAAATCACCATTGGGGACTGCGATAGGCAACTGAAGTCCGAACCTCAGGCGCAAGTTTTCATTCAAACACGAGCAGGTGATGCGGCTCCCAAAGAGAGCTGTGAGCCTGAGCTCTTGAAACAAGTCGCTGAGGGGAAGGCGCTTTGGCGCTGCCGCGAAGTGAGCAGCACCACCAGTTGAGCTTGAATGCGTTTGGTGAAACGTTTCATAAAGCCCTAGCCCCCCGCAATCCGTAACCTGAGGCCTCAGGTTACGGGTGCCACCTTCACGAGTGCACCCCGAGTCATGGAGTGCTCTACGTGAAACTGTCCCGCCTCAAAACCCCGCGCCTCACCGTTTGGCTGCTTGCCAGCATCGTGCTGGCCGTTCTGGCCTACGTCACTCGTCAGTCCGATCCACTGCTTTCGATCACGTTCTACAAGGCGCATCTCATGTCGCTCGGCGGCTGGGGAGGCTACTGGCTTGATCGCCTGATCTTTCCCTATGCCCGTCCGCATGAGTTCGTGGACGACTGCGATGTCGACGGAAAACAATGCGTCGATGGATTCCAGGCGGCATCGTTGCGTCGCGCGATCATCGTCGCAGCCAGCCTGATTTGCGTGGGCCTAGCGGCATGATTTTCGATCTCATCATGCGCGCGTGGCGCGAAGACGCCTTGCGAGCTTTTCTCGCACTGCTCGCGACTCTCGCTGCACTCGTCCTCATTCTCGCGATCACGGTAGCAGGCTTGGTGGCTTCGACGCCCGCGCATGCACAGGTGCCTCAGGATGCCACTCGCTATCGCCTCGATCTTCGCCGCCAGGCGCAACTCGTCTGGGGCATCGACGCACCTGTTTCCACGTTTGCAGCTCAAATTCATCAAGAAAGTCGATGGCGCGCTAACGCAAAGAGCCCGGTCGGTGCGGAAGGTCTGGCCCAGTTCATGCCGTCGACTGCGAGCTGGATCAGCGGTGCATACGCAGGCCTGCGCGAGAACGATCCATTCAATCCCACCTGGGCGCTACGTGCGCTCGTCACTTACGACAAACACCTTTATGACCGCGTGAAGGCCGCAAACCACTGTGAGCGCATGGCGTTCGCACTGAGTGGCTACAACGGCGGTCTGGGCTGGGTATACAAGCGGCAAAAGCTGTCCGGATTTCCCGAGTACTGCCTAGCGAAAACGTGCGACATCAATCCCGGGATCACACCAGGCAATCAGCGTGAAAACGCTGATTACCCGCGCCGGATCTTGCTGCAGCACGAACCGCTTTATGTGCGTGCCGGCTGGGGCTCGGGGAGTTGCACGAAATGAATGTCGAGCTTCCTGACGTCAAGCCTTTCGTTCGCGTGATCCTCATTGTCCTCGCAGTACTCGCACCAATCGCGACGCACCTCGCGGCCTATCTGGTCGGTCGCGCTGACGGGAAGAGTATTGCGGCGGATGACCGACTGGCCGACGCGCAACGCGCTTACCAGGCCGACCGAAACCGGGTCGAGGGTGACATCGAGCGAGGGCAGAAAGCCGGCGTACGTGCGGACAAGAGCGCGCAACGCGTCGACAGCTACTACAAGAAACTCGAAGAGGAAGCCCGCCATGACGCGATTGCTCCTATGGACGATTACGTGTTGCCTGATGAGCGCCTGCAGCGTTGGCGTGCCGCCAATGCCGGACCCTTTGCGAGTGCCCCCACCACCGAATCTGACGCGAGCGCCCGAGCCGCTGCCGCAGCCCCTGAGCGGCCAGGTGAAGGATCTGGAGGCCAATCACCGTGATGTCGCGCAGTTGTACTACCGCCTTGCCGCACGGTTCTGTGGAGTGTTGCAAGCGATCGACGCAATGCCGGCGGAATGCGAGCCGTATCTACTGAAGGACGACGACAACAATGAATGAACGTCAGTTTGAGCTGGCGCAGCAGTTAGAGCAGGCGCAGCGAGACGATGCGATCGCGCTCGCACGCGCCCAATGCCGGGGATCCGGCACTTCGGAATGTGTCGATTGCGGCGTACCGATCCCCGCCGAGCGACGCGCATGCGTGCCATATGCCACGCGTTGCACGGAATGTCAGGGACGATTTGAAGTGCGGAGAACGGGGAATCCACGATGAGCCTTAGCGACACCAACGACAAAGTGCTTCTGGCACTGGGCCAAATCCAGGGCGAACTGAGCGGGATTCGCGCCATGGTGCAAAACGGCCAGGCAGCGACGAATCAGCGCATTGACGACCTGAAAGGGGCTGTTACCGACCGCATGGACGGACTCGAAAATCGAGTCAGCAAGCTCGAAGGTGATCACGGGAAGCTGGTCGTGAAGACGGCAGGCATGGGCAGCATCGCGGGCGTAGCGATGGTCGCATTGGGCGAGATCGTGCGGCAATTCGTCTCCAAGGGCTAACGCATGGCTCACGACCCGAAGACTCGCAATCAACTTCGCGCGAAATACCTGCAGGGCATGCCCCTCACGACGGCTGCCGACGTGTGCAAGGTGTCGTATCAAACTGCACGGAACTGGAAGCGAGCGGCAAAAGAAGCGGGCGACGATTGGGATATCGCGCGCTCGGCCCAGCGCATGTCTCGCGGCAACATCGAGAACATGACGAGCCAAGTGGTCGAAGAGATGTCGGTGCAGTTCCTTGCAACCCTAGAAGAGCTGAAGAACAACGCCAAGTTGCAGCCGCTCCAGAAGGCCGACATTCTCGCTCGCTTGTCGGATAGTTTTATCAAGACTGTCAACGCGGCTGGTCGCTCCAACCCGAAGCTGGCCACGCTATCGGTCTGCATGGACGTGCTGCGCGACTTTGCCTCGTTTGTGCAGGCGAAGTACCCGAAAGAACACGCCCGATTCATCGCATACCTGGAAGAGTTTGGCCAGGAAGTCGCGAAGAAGTACTCCTGATAGAAGATGGCAAAAAAATCTAACGCCGCCGAACAGTTCCTGAAGGAGCTGATGGCATTCACCGATGACCAGCGCCGGCTGATTGAGGCCGCGTGCGACGGCTTCACGCCGGACGAAGACGCACGCTTGGAGCGCCGCATGCGTGTCTTCGCAGGCGATTATCGGTTCTTCTTCCAGACGTATTTTCCGCACTACAGCAACAGCGCCGAGTCGTCTGTGTTCCACGACTGGTGCTTCGACAATTTGCCGAAGCGCGTTGCCGCCAAACAAGGAAAGCTGATCAATCTATCCGCACCACGCGGTGAGGCCAAGTCAACCCTGGTCACGCAGGTGTTCACGTTGCTTTGCGTCGTGCGCCAGTCCAAGCACTTCATCCCGATTGTGATGGACAGCAGCGACCAGGCGCAGATGATGCTCGAAGCGATCAAGGTCGAGCTCACGGACAATCCGCGCCTGGCGATGGACTTCCCGGAGCACGTCGGAAAGGGCCGAGTGTGGAACGTGGGCGTTGCGCTGACTGCTACGGATATCAAGCTGCAGGCGTTCGGCTCTGGCAAGCGCATGCGCGGCATTCGGCATGGCCCGTTCCGCCCCGACCTGGTGCTCTTGGACGACATCGAAAACGATGAGAACGTCCAGCAGAAGACCCAGCGCGACAAACTCGAACGTTGGCTCAAGAAGGTCGTGATGCCGCTCGGTCCGCCGGATGGTTCGATGGACATCGTCTATCTGAACACGATTCTGCATTACGACGGTGTGGCCAACCGCGTGCACCGAAGCCCGCTGTGGGAGTCCCGGAAGTTTCGAGCCATCATCGAATGGCCCAAACGCATGGACCTTTGGGAGAAATGGGAGGAAGCGTTTCTCAACGAAGGCGAGGAAGCCGCGGACGAATTCTATGAGCAGCGCCGCGCCGAAATGGACGACGGCGCTGTCGTTTCATGGCCAAGCATGCGGCCGCTGCTGCGGCTGATGAAAATCCGGGCGAACGATCATCATGCGTTCGATTGCGAGTATCAGAACGATCCGACGAACAGCGAAGACGCCCCGTTCCAGAAGCTCGTTTTCTGGGTCCACCCATCCGATGCATGGATCTTCTACGGGGCCCATGATCCGTCAATGGGCAAACGCAACAAGGGCCGCGACCCTTGCGCGTGCCTGGTCGGTGGACTCAACCGCAAAACCGGCGTTCTTGATGTGGTCGAAGCGAAGATCGCACGCATGGTGCCAAACCTGCAGATCGAAACGATGATCAGCTTCCAGGAGGAGTATCGCTGCCTAGTTTGGGGCATCGAGATCATCCAGTTTCAAGAGTTTTTTAAGGATGTTTTGGTCGAGCGATCGCGAGAGCGAGGCATCCCGATTCCGGCGCGTGGCATTCGTTCAGACGAAGACAAGGATTTGCGGATTCTGTCCCTACAGCCTCACACCGTGAACGGCACAGTGCGGCTTCACAAGAACCAGACAGTGCTCATTGAGCAGCTGACGCATTACCCGGAAGCCGATCACGACGATGGTCCGGACGCGCTGCAAATGCTCTTCATGCTCGCGTACTCGGGGCTGGGCTCTGTCATTCCCAAAATCAAATTCGGTAAGCGAAAGGTGTCTCTCTATGGGGCTTGATATCAAAGGATTCGCGCGCTCGGTTCGCAACGCATTCGGAAAGCAGGCGGCGGCGGCCGATTCGGATCCGAATTTCTTCGGCAAGCTCCATATGCTGCCGAACCCGGATCCGGTGCTTCGCGCGATGGGTGTAGCAGATGCGGTATATACGTCAATCCTGGCCGACGCTCACGTTATCGGCGAAGTTCGCTCTATCCGTGGCGAGTTTCGCGGCATGGACTATCGCGTCGTGACGTGGGCAGAAAAGGACGCCAAAGCCCAGCAAGCGCGGGACTTGTGCGAGCAGTGGATGCAGAGCTTTCAGCCGAACGCCGTCGTTACCGACTGGCTTGAAGTCATGTGGCAAATGCTCACAGCCATTCTCACCGGCTATCGTGTGCACGAGCTGGTGTGGAACAACTGGAACAGCTATATCGTTCCAACGAGTGTCATTGACCGGCCGAACCGTCGATTCGGCTTCGATGTCGACGCCCAATTGATGCTGAAGACCCGATCGGTACCGGTCGGCGCTCCGGTGGAAGACCCGTATCGCTTCATCGTGTCGCGCCATATGGCCACGATGTCCAACCCGTATGGTTCTGCGCTCCTGTCCGGGTGTTTCTGGCCGTGGACTTTCAAGACCGGTGGCTGGAAATACTTCGTGAAGTTCTGCGAGCGCCACGGGCTGCCGTGGCCCGTGGCGCGTTACGGAATGGGTGCGACCGAAGGTGAACAGGAGGAGTTGGCGCGAGCGATCGAAGCCATGATTGACAGCGGATATGCCATCGTCCCGGAAGGAACCGGCGTGGAGCTGTTGATTGCCAACACCACCGGATCGATGCTGCCGCAGGAATCGATGATTAACGCGGCCAACCGCGAAATGTCGAAGTGCCTTACCGGCCAGGCAATGCTCGCTGAGCTGCAAAACGTCGGAGCGCGCGCCGCCACCGAGACTGCGATGACGCGGCAAAGCAACATCAACGATTCCGATCGCGATATTGCGTCGGCATCGATGTCCCAGATTTTCAGGTGGATCACGACCTTCAATTTCGGTGAAGACGTGCCGTCGCCCGAACTGGAGTTCTTCCAGATCAACGCGGCCGGCAAGGACCGCGCCCAGACGTACCAGATCGCCGCGAACATGGGCGCACGTCCGTCTCGTAAGGCCATGCTCGAAGAGTTGAATATTCCGCAGGCGACGGACGAAGCCGACGCGCTCATGCCGATGGACAGCAGCCCTTCGGCGGCCGAGTTCGCCGCATCAGACGACGCAGCCGTTTTTGCATCGGCTCGTGCCGAAGATTCTCGCGTGCGCGCGGCGTCCGACGCGGCCGACGTGGCGCTGAGTGCGGCTGTAATCGAGCCGATCGCCCGCATGCTGGAGCAAGCCGAGCGCGACGGGCTGTCGCTGGCGGACATTCAAGTAAAGCTGACACAACTGGTCGGCGAGATCGACAACTCCGAGCTCATCACGATCATGCGACAAGCGCTCGACTGGTCTGCGACCCAGGGCTATGTCGACTCGTCAAACGAAGGCTGACATCCCCCCGTTTAATCGGGGTTTCAAGCACCATTAAAGGAGATTTCCATGGACGATAAAGCCGTCGAACAACTGATTCAGGAGACGGGGAAGACCGCTCCCCGACTGACTCCCGCCGGTATCGAGGCGACCATCATCGATGAGGTGTATTTCACCGCCGAACAAGGGTATCAGCGCGCCAACGAAGACAAAGGTATCCCCGCCGGTTCGTACTCGGCGCTGGGTGTTCTGACCATCTGCGTACTGTGTCTGCGTAACGGTTTCACCGTGACAGGCGAAAGCGCATGCGTGAGCCCGGAGAACTTCGACGTTGAAATCGGCCGCAAAATCGCTCGGCAAAATGCGATGTCCAGGATCTGGCAATACGAAGGCTATTTGCTTCGCCAACGGTTGCATGACCAAGCTGGCGCGTAACCTCCACCTCCTGGCTCACCAATATGGATGTTCAACCTTTCGGCGTACGCGCCGACAATGCCATCGCGAACCTGCGTGACAAGGTTCCCGTAGCCACCGATCGCTGGAATGACATGCTGGGGCCGATGCATGCCACGGCTTTCACCGTCGCGGGCGCTCCGCTCGACGTGGTCAAGGACATCCAGGCCGCGCTGGTGCGTGCGCAGGAAGCCGGCACGACCTTGTCGCAGTTCCGCAAAGATTTCGACGCGACGGTACAGCGATCAGGCTGGGCTTATCGTGGCTCGCGTGGCTGGCGCACGGAGCTGATTTTCCGGGCGAACATGCACTCGGCGTACATGGCCGGACGTTGGCAGCAGATCGTTGAGAATGCCGACCGCCGTCCGTTCCTTGAATATCGGGCGGTGCTCGACAGCAAGACTCGGCCTCAACATCGTGCGTGGAATGGAACTATTCTGCCGGTCACGTCGCCGTTCTGGCGAACACATTACCCTCCATGCGGCTGGAATTGCCGATGCACAGTGCGTTCATACTCCGAGGCTGAAATGTCGGCGGCCGGCAAACAGGCATCGAACGAACCCGACGTCCGTTATCGACTGATCACCAACGCCGACGGTGAAGTCACCGATCGAGTGCCTCAAGGGATTGATCCCGGCTGGGATCACAATGTCGGGCAGTCCTGGCTGGGGCCGGATATGGCGTTTGGCCAGAAGCTGGCGAGTCTGCCGGTGGACATGCAAAACAACGCGATCATGAATTCGGTCGGGCTGGAGTATCGCAAGGCGATGCGGCAGCGCTGGAGTGACTGGCTTGATCAGCCGGTGACATCAGCGCAAGTGGCCGAGCCTGCGGTTGCCGGCTTTATGGAAGCCGAACTGCCGGCGATCATTGCGCAGGAGTTTCCCGCTTACTCGACGGAATCGCTGGTCGCGGTCGCCCAGGCGGGAGCGGACGAAGCCATCGCGTCGGCCGGGGAAATGGCCGCGCTGTCGAGCTGGCCTCGCGCGTGGCAGGAGCGCGTGCCCTCGCTGCTGTGGGATTACAAGGCTGTGCTGGTCGACACGACCGATAACGGGGCAACTCCGCTTGTCATTCTGGTGCCGGACGGGAAGATCGCCGGGAAACAGCCTGTCATTCGACTGCGACTCGACCAAGTCTCAGACGGAAATCGAACAGGAACCGGAATCGAGCTCGGGACAATGGATCCTGCCGAGATGTCGTCGCCTCGGTTCCGCGTCGTTGGCGGCTCACTTTGAGCGATCAGTGGACGGGTTCTTGGCAGGTGCCGGACGAATTATTGGCGAAATTGTCGTCCGATTTTGTTAGTTTTTAGGTCAAATTAAACGTCTGATCAACAATTTGACTTATCCACAGCCCGAGGACCACCGGACAAGGCTTTTCGGGCATTTTTCGACTTTTTTAGACCTTCCTGGAGTAGGTCAATCTAAACGGTCCCCCTCTCGCCCCGTTCAGGCGTTATTGATCGTGCGTCGACCCCGGGACTTGTTTGCTATACTGCGAACGATTCTCATTTGCAACGCGGGTGCCTGAGCCTTTCGGCCACACCTGGCCCGGGGACAGGAGGGGCGCATGCCCGCCGACGACACGCTGCAACGCGACGCGTTGCAGGGACTCTATAACGACCATCACGGTTGGCTTCACGGCTGGCTGCATCGCAAGACCGGTTGCTCGCATCGGGCGGCCGATCTTGCGCACGATACGTTCATCCGTCTGCTCGAACGCGACCCGCCACGCGTGCTCGCGTCGCCGCGCGCCTTCCTGACCACCGTGGCGCAGCGTGTTCTCTATAACTACTGGCGCCGCGAACAGATCGAACGCGCTTATCTCGAAGCGCTGGCCCAGCAGCCCGAAGCCGTCGTGCCGTCTCCGGAAGAGCGCGCCATCGTGCTCGAGACGCTGCTCGAGATCGATCGCTGTCTCGATGGTCTGCCTCCCCCGGTCAAACGCGCTTTCCTGCTGGCCCAGCTCGATGGCCTGTCTCATGCCGAGATTGCGGCCGAACTGAGCATCTCGCTCGCCACCGTCAAACGCTATCTGGTGCGTGCCGGCACGCAGTGCTTCTTCGCGATGGAGGTGGCATGACGCGGACCACGGCGCAAGGGTTCGCGCCCGGTATCGCGCAGCAGGCCGTCGAGTGGTGGGTGACGCTGCACGGCGGCGACGCCACTGAAACGTTGCGTGCGGCCTGCGCGCGTTGGCGCGAGGCCCATCCCGATCACGAACGTGCGTGGCGGCATATCGAAAGCGCTAACCACCGCATGCGGCATGTGTCCGATACGTTGGGTGCGGCGGTGGCGCAGGCTGCGCTTCGCGCGCCCCGCTCGCGGGCACGGCGCACGGCCATCAAGGCGATTGCCGGGGCGCTGTTTGTCGGCGGCGGCGCGTGGCTCGCGACGGACCCGCGCGCCGTGCAGCGGTTGCGTGCCGACGCAAGCACGGGCGTCGGCGAGCGCCGCACGCTGCGTCTGGCGGATGGCACGACGTTGGTTCTCAATACGCGCAGTGCGGTCCGTTTATCCATGGATGGCTCGACGCGTCGCATCGCACTTGTCGATGGCGAGGTGATGGTGACGACCGGCAAGGACGCCGGACACGTACCGCCCCGGCCGTTGGTCGTGACGACTGCGCAGGCTACGTTGCAGCCACTGGGGACGCGTTTCGCCGTGCGTCAGGACGACGCAGGCGGGCGTGTGCAGGTCTACGAAGGCGCCGTGCGCGTCATGCCGCTCGGGGTATCGCACGTCGAGCGCATCGTGCAGGCGGGCGAGCAGGCGCAGTTCACGGCACGCGCGATCGAGCCGCTCACCGCGCTCGAGGACGGCGACGGTGCATGGACGGACGGCATGCTGGTCGCCGTCGACATGCGCTTGGATACGTTTCTTGCGGAGCTGTCGCGATATCGACGCGGCTATCTACGTTGCGATCCGGCCGTGGCGGCGCTGCGGGTATCGGGCACCTATCCGCTCGGCGACGTCGACGCCATTCTGGCGGTGCTGCCGCACGCGTTGCCGGTAACGGTGGCGTCGGTCACGCGCTACTGGGTGAGCGTGGGGCCTCGGGGCTGATCCGTTTTCTCTTTTTTCAAATTTTTGTCCGGCCAGTGAGCTGTTTTGTACATCTCGCGTGACAAGGGAAGTGAAACCTTCTGTCTTTTGCCTGAACGAGATCTCACATCATGGCCGTCGTATTTTCCAATTCCCCCGCCGTTGCACGCCGCCGGGCGTCACGGGTCGCACGTCCCCGGCATGTTTGCCTCGCCGTTGCGGTGACGTTCGCGTCCGCATTCAGCGTGGGTGTCGCGCAGGCACAGCAAACGCAGTCGACCACTGCCACTCAGGCCGCCGCCGCGAGCCGCGTGTATGACATCCCGGCCGGTGGACTCGACGCGGTATTGACGCGCTTCGGCCGCGAGGCGGGCATTCTGCTCACGTACGCGCCGTCGCTGACAACCGGCCGGCAAAGCCCCGGTGTACAAGGCAGGTTCGATGTGCCGACCGCCTTCGGACAGATGCTGGCGGGCACGGGCCTCGTCGCGTCGCCGCAAGGGGCGGGCTTCACGTTGGTGCCGCAAGGCGCGCCCGCATCGGCCACGCTGGCAGCAGGCGGCGGCTCTGGCGACGTGGCTTTGCCCACGACGCATGTTCAGGGGCAGGCATGGACGGACGCCTACCGCACGCCCGCCGACGCCGGCATTGCGCGTGCCGACGCGCCCATTCTCGACATTCCACAGGCCATCAATGTGGTGCCGCAGCAAGTGCTGGCCGATCAGCGCGCCCGCACGCTCGACGATGCGCTTATTAATGTGAGCGGCATCGTGCAGGGCAATACGCTGGCAGGCACGCAAGATACGCTGCTCAAGCGCGGCTTCGGTGGCAATCGCGACGGTTCGATCATGCACAACGGCATGCCGCTGGTGCAGGGGCGCGGGCTGAACGCGAACGCCGATGCGGTGGAAGTGCTCAAGGGCCCGTCGTCGTTGCTGTACGGGATCATGGACCCGGGCGGTGTGATCAACGTGGTGAGCAAACGTCCGTTGCTCAAGCCCTATACGGCAGTGAGCGTGGCCGGCACGACATACGGTCACGGCAAGAACGGCGTGGAAGAAACGCTCGACACCACCGGGCCGATCGGAGACTCGGGGTTGGCTTATCGATTGGTTGTCGATCAGAACAATCAACAGTACTGGCGTAACTTCGGCTCGCAACGTGAGACGCTCGTCGCCCCGACGCTGGCGTATTACGGACGCGACACGCAGGTTGTGCTGTCGTACGAATATCGCAACTTCCTGACGCCGTTCGACCGCGGCACCGTGATCGATCCGACGACCAACAAGCCGTTGGCGATTTCGCCGCGTGAGCGTTTGGACGACGTGCATAACGAGATGACCGGTCAGTCGCATCTGGCGCAGATCACGGTCGATCATCAGTTCAACGCCGACTGGAAGGCGCACTTCGGCTACAGCTACAACACCGAAACGTACGACGCGACGCAATTGCGCGTGAACGGCATCAACACGAAGACGGGCATCATTTCGCGCAGTAATGACGGCACGCGCGGCTCGGATAGCACTGATAGCTACGGCATCGCGTATCTCGACGGACGCGTGCAACTGGCCGGCATGCGGCATGACGTGCAGTTCGGGGGCGATTGGGAATATCGGCGCATCTATCGCCGTGACCTGATCCGGCAGGCATCGACGTGCAAGTTCAACTACCTGAGCCCGGTATACGGCTGCGAGGTGATTCCGACGACAGTGTCGGCGTCCGATAGCGATCAGACCGACACGCTGCACGACGCGTCTCTGTTCTTTCAAGACGCCATTCACGTGACCGACCGCTGGATTCTCGTGGGCGGCTTGCGCTTGCTCACGTACAGCCAGTTGGCGGGCAAGGGGCGTCCGTTCCAGGTCAATACGAATATCTCCGACTCGAAGTGGCTGCCGCGCGCGGGTGTCGTCTATAAGGCGACCAACTATCTGTCGCTGTATGGCAGTTACTCGGAGTCGCTCAAGCCGACCTCGACGATCGCGCCGCTCTCAAGTGGCGTCGTGATCGACTCGAACGTGGCGCCGGAGCACGCCAAGTCGTTTGAAGTGGGCGCGAAGCTCGATATGCCGAACGGGCTGACCGGGACCGTGGCGCTGTTCAATATTAATAAGCGCAACGTGCTGGTCTCGCAGTTCAACGACGCGACCAAGCTGATCGACTGGCGCACGTCGGGTGCGGCGCGCTCGCGCGGGTTGGAGCTCGACGTGTCGGGCCGCATCGGGCAACGCTGGAACGTGATTGCCAGCTATGCGTTCATCGACGCGAAGACCACAGACGATCCGCTCTACACCGGCAACACGCTGGCCAACGTGGCGCGGCATACGGCGTCGCTGGCAGGGGTGTATGACTGGGGCCCGGTATTGGGCGACGGTAGCGGTAATTTGCGATTGGGCGCGGTGGGCCGGTATATCGGGTCGCGTCCGGGCGATTCGGCCAACAGCTTCACGTTGCCCGCGTACTTCGTGGCAGATGTGTTCGCCACCTACGACACGAAGATCGGCCGTCAGCCGGTGCACTTCCAGTTCAACGTGAAGAACGTGTTCAACAAGACGTATTACCCGTCGAGCGCGAGCCAGTACTTCGTGGCCGTGGGCGACGCCCGCTCGGCAACGCTGTCGGCAACGTTCGAGTTTTGAGCGTGCTGTGCGTATTGAGTGGGGTGTGAACGTGGGGTGAACGCTCGCCGTGCTGACGCCACGGCGGTCATGATTTACAAAAGCCGCCGCTTCCGATCTTGTCGGGGCGGCGGTTTTTGTTTCGGCAGACGTCGGTTCGCAGGGTTACAGCAGATCGTCGCTGGGCAGCAGCGTGAAGGCGCCCGCGACGGCGTTGCGCCAGAAGGGCGCGTAGGGTTCGACGTCGAACGTGCGCGGCTGGCCGTTCTCTTCACCCACCCAGCGCAGCGCGGGCATCGTCGGAGGTGTCGGCGTGGGTGGCGTTGTGCCCGGGGGCACCAGTTCGACGTGGAAGCTGGAGCGCGGCGCGACGGCCCGCTCGAAGATCCCCGCCATGCGCTCGGCGAAGTCGGCACTGTGGATCACGATGGCCAATTCGGTGTTCAGCCGCACCGAGCGCGGGTCGAGATTGAACGAACCGAGCACCACGTGCAGCCGGTCGATGATGTAGACCTTGCCATGCAGGCTCGCACGGGAAGAGCCCCCGAAGGTGATGCGCCGCTGCTCGGGCTCCGGGCGGATTGGCTTGAATTCATACAGTTCGATCCCCGCCTGCAACAACGCTGGACGGTAACGCGCGTAACCGGCGTGAACCGGCACGACGTCGGTCGCGGCGAGCGAATTCGTCAGCACGCGCACGCTGACGCCGCGCGCAGTCAGCGCCGACAGAAATTTCACGCCACCATCCAGCGGGACGAAGTAAGGCGAAATGATCAGCACCTCGCGCTGGGCGTGGGCCGCTAGTTCGCGCAGCTTGTCGCCCGGCGCGCTGGTGGTTTCCTTCGCGGGTGTGTCGAGCTTGTCGGGGCTATCGGCGGCGAGTTCGGCCGGTGCCCAAAAAAGCGGCACCTTGCCGCTGGTTAAGCCAGTGGCCAGCGGTGGCTGATGGAGCGCATCGCGTCCGGCGGGTACGTTCTCGGCATCGCGCCAGTGTTGGGCTAGCGCGTCGCGGGTGGCGTCGAGCGTTTCCTTATCGATCTTGGACTGCACCTGTCGGAGCGGGTAGGACTGCGGGCTGGTCCAGAAATGGTCGAAGCTATGGGAGATCGCGTCGACGACGGGGCCTGCGCACAATAAGTCAAAGTCGCGGAAGGACAGATCGGGGTTGGCGTCGAAGTATTCGTCACCCAGATTGCGGCCGCCGACGATGGCGAGCTGGTTGTCGGCGACGAGCGCCTTGTTGTGCATCCGCCGGTTGAGCTGGTCGAACTGCGTGAGGAGGTTGCCGGCGCGTTGGAGCAGGGTGGTGTCGCGCGTGCCGAACGGATTGAAGACGCGGACTTCGATATTGCGGTGCTGGTCGAGCACGGCGAAGGTCGGGTCGGTGTGGCGGCGGTTGATGTCGTCGACCAACATGCGCACACGCACGCCTCGGTCGGCGGCGTCGAGCAGCGACTGGAGCAGCAGGCGGCCAGTGATGTCTTCGCCCGCGCTGTAGTACTGCACGTCGAGACTGTGCTGCGCCGACTGGACCAGTGCGATACGCGTGGTGAACGCGGCGGAGCCGGTGGCCAGCAACTGGAAACCGGATTCCCCGGGGTGGGCGTGCTCCGCCGGGGCGAGGGCATCCGCCAATGCGCCCGGGGCCGTGGCGGACGTATGGGACGTCCACTGCGTCGGCTCAGGCGGCGGCCGGACGGAGGTGCAGGCCGCCGCAAGGAGCGACAGTGCGAGCGCCCATATCAGGCGAGACGGCAGAAGCGACCGGAGGAGGCGCGGTAGGACCATCTCGAACGCTCTATATATAGGGAGAAAGAAGCGGTGACAGAACCGGCGACAAAAGCGGTGGCAGAAGCGCGCCGCCGCTGGGGAGGCCTTTCCATATAGGGAAGCTTAGCCAAAAGCATATGCGATTTCGTTGGTTGCGTCGCCGGGGGATGCCCGGATACATTGGGGCTGTCTCCTCCATGAAGTCCTGTCCCATGGATCTCGGCCCGCTCACGACGCGGGCCTTTTTTTGCCCTTTTCAAATTATTTTCACAAAGTGCTTGCCAGGGTTCGGGGTTTTCACTAATATTCCGTCTCTCGCAACGACAGCGACGCAGCGAAAGCGGCGAAGCAAGAAGGTGCGACGGGCTGGAAAGCCCGGTGGTTAGTGGTTTTGGAGCTTGTGAGTCGCTACGGCGACGAGCGAAAAGAAGCGAAAAAACTGTTGACGACGACGAGAAGCTGCGACATAATCTCACTTCTCTGCTGCTGATGCAGCGACGCAGAAAACGA
>NZ_CABPSF010000010.1 GCF_902459685.1 Pandoraea iniqua
CCGAAGGTCTGCGTTTCGCAATCCGCGAAGGTGGCCGTACCGTCGGCGCCGGCGTGGTTGCTACGATCGTTGCCTAATAGCGGATTTTGAGGTGGCAAGTGCCGGCGAGTCCGGCGCCTGCCACCGAATGTCTGTTTGCTCTTTGTGATTTACCCGGCACCCGAACGAGGGCTGCCACGCTCTTTGGAGAATTTCCATGCAGAACCAAAAAATCCGTATCCGCCTGAAAGCCTTCGACTATCGTTTGATCGACCAGTCGGCTGCTGAAATCGTCGAAACCGCCAAGCGCACGGGCGCAATCGTCAAGGGCCCGGTGCCCCTGCCGACGCGCATCGAGCGTTTCGACATCCTGCGTTCGCCGCACGTCAACAAGACGTCGCGCGATCAGCTCGAAATCCGCACGCACCAACGCCTGATGGACATCGTCGATCCGACGGACAAGACCGTCGACGCGCTGATGAAGCTGGACCTGCCGGCTGGTGTCGACGTCGAGATCAAGCTGCAGTAAGGCTTACGGGCGACTTTGCTCTCGAAAGCCCCGCCAATGCTGGATCTGGTGGGGCTTTTGTTATGCGATTTAGCAACACTTGTCAAGCGATAAAAGCTCGTCTATAATGGCGGGCTCAAGTGTAGTTTTGAAAAGATGGCCCACATCCGTGGTCCATCCTTTTGTCATTTAGCCCCGGCCAATCGCAGTCGGGAATGGAGAAAATCATGAGCCTTGGCCTTGTCGGTCGCAAGGTTGGCATGACGCGTATTTTCACGGACGACGGCGATTCGATTCCCGTTACCGTGCTCGACGTGTCTAACAACCGTGTGACGCAAATCAAGACGGATGAAACGGACGGCTATACCGCCGTTCAAGTTACTTTCGGTAAGCGTCGCGCCACGCGCGTGACCAAAGCCGCCGCCGGTCACTACGCGAAAGCGGGTGTCGAAGCCGGTGAAATCCTGAAGGAATTCCGCGTCGAAGCTGCTAAAGCTGCTGAATTGCAGCCGGGCGCAGCCGTTGGCGTTGATCTGTTCCAAGTAGGCCAGAAGGTCGACGTGCAAGGCGTGTCGATCGGTAAGGGTTACGCCGGTACGATCAAGCGTTACAACTTCGCTTCCGGCCGTGCCTCGCACGGTAACTCGCGTTCGCACAACGTTCCGGGTTCGATCGGTATGGCGCAGGATCCGGGCCGTGTGTTCCCGGGTAAGCGCATGACGGGTCACATGGGTGACGCGACGACGACGGTGCAGAATCTCGAAATCGCGCGCATTGACGCTGAACGTGGCCTGCTCTTCGTGAAGGGTGCCGTTCCGGGCGCCAACGAAGGCAAGGTTTTCGTGACCACGGCTGTCAAGGCCAAACTCGCGAAGGGAGCGTAACAATGGAACTGAAGCTCCTGAATGAGCAAGGTCAGGAAGGCGCTGCGGTCAACGCGTCGGACGTCGTGTTCGGTCGTGACTACAACGAAGCGCTGATCCACCAAGTGGTTGTGGCTTATCAAGCCAACGCCCGCAGCGGCAATCGTGCGCAAAAAGACCGTGAACAGGTCAAGCACACGACCAAGAAGCCGTGGCGTCAGAAGGGTACGGGCCGCGCTCGTGCCGGTATGTCGTCGAGCCCGTTGTGGCGCGGCGGTGGCCGTATCTTCCCGAATTCGCCGGAAGAAAACTTCACCCACAAAATCAACAAGAAGATGTACCGCGCCGGTGTGTGCTCGATTCTGTCGCAGCTCGCCCGTGAAGGTCGTCTGGTAGTGGTCGACGACATCAAGATTGATGCCCCGAAGACCAAACTGCTCGCTGAAAAGATCAAGGCCATGGGCCTCGATTCGGTGCTGCTGATCACGGATACCGTGGACGAGAACCTGTTCTTGGCCTCGCGCAATCTGGCTCACTTCGCTGTCACCGAGCCGCGTTTCGCCGACCCGCTGTCGCTCATCTACTTCAAGAAGGTGTTGCTGACGAAGGGCGCGATCGCCAAGATTGAGGAGATGCTGTCATGAGCGACGTGCGTAAAAACGACCATCGTCTGATGCAGGTCCTGCTCGCGCCGGTGATCTCCGAAAAGGCGACGCTGGTGGCCGACAAGAACGAGCAAGTGGTGTTCCAAGTTGCACGTGACGCGAACAAGCAAGAAGTGAAGGCTGCTGTTGAGCTTCTCTTCAAAGTGGAAGTCGAGTCGGTGCAAATCCTGAACCGCAAGGGCAAGCAAAAGCGCTTTGGCCGTTTCATGGGTCGTCGCGACCATGAGAAGAAGGCCTACGTCAGCCTGAAGCCGGGTCAGGAAATCAATTTTGAAGCGGAGGCCAAGTAATCATGGCACTCGTCAAAACTAAGCCGACATCGCCGGGCCGTCGTGCCCTGGTTAAGGTCGTCAACAAGGATCTGCATAAGGGCAAGCCGTTCGCCCCGCTGCTGGATACCAAGAGCAAGACCGCCGGCCGTAACAACAACGGTCACATCACCACCCGTCACATGGGTGGCGGTCATAAGCAACATTACCGTATCGTCGATTTCCGTCGTAACAAGGACGGCATTCCGGCGAAGGTTGAGCGTCTGGAATATGACCCGAACCGCAGCGCGAACATCGCACTGCTTTGCTACGCCGACGGCGAGCGTCGTTACATCATTGCTCCGCGCGGTCTGACCGTCGGCCAGCAAGTGGTGAGCGGCTCGGAAGCGCCGATCAAGGCTGGCAATGCACTGCCGATCCGCAACATTCCGGTCGGTACCACGATCCACGGCATCGAAATCCTGCCGGGCAAGGGCGCGCAAATCGCTCGTGCTGCAGGTACCTCGGCAATGCTGCTGGCCCGTGAAGGCGTGTACGCCCAGGTGCGTCTGCGTTCGGGTGAAATCCGTCGCGTGCACATCGAGTGCCGCGCCACCATCGGTGAAGTCGGTAACGAAGAGCACAGCCTGCGCCAATTGGGCAAGGCCGGTGCAAAGCGTTGGCGCGGTATTCGCCCGACCGTTCGCGGTGTGGCGATGAACCCGGTGGATCACCCGCACGGTGGTGGTGAAGGTCGTACGGCTGCTGGTCGTCATCCGGTCAGCCCGTGGGGTCAGCATACCAAGGGTAAGCGTACCCGCTCGACCAAGCGCACCGACAGCATGATTGTTCAGCGTCGCAAGAAGCGTTAAGGAGCTAGCAAATGACTCGTTCTGTTAAAAAAGGTCCGTTTTGCGACGCTCATCTGCTGAAGAAAGTGGAAGCGGCTGCTGCATCGCGGGACAAGAAGCCGATCAAAACCTGGTCGCGTCGTTCGACCGTTCTGCCCGATTTCATCGGTTTGACGATCGCTGTGCATAACGGCCGTCAACACGTGCCGGTGTACGTGACGGAAAACATGGTCGGCCACAAGCTGGGTGAGTTCGCACTTACCCGTACCTTCAAAGGCCATGCGGCCGACAAGAAGGCGAAGAAATAAGGGGCCCGATCATGGAAGTGAAAGCAATTCATCGCGGTGCTCGTATCTCGGCGCAGAAGACGCGTCTGGTCGCTGACCAGATTCGTGGCCTGCCGCTCGAACGTGCACTGAATGTCCTGACCTTCTCGCCGAAGAAGGCCGCTGTCATCATCAAGAAGGTGCTCGAGTCGGCAATCGCCAACGCCGAGCACAATGAAGGTGCTGACATCGACGAGCTGCGCGTTAAGGGCATCTTCGTCGACAAGGCGACCTCGCTCAAGCGTTTCACCGCGCGCGCCAAGGGCCGTGGTAACCGCATCGAGAAGCAATCCTGTCACATCACTGTGACGCTGGGTAACTAAGGGGTCACGATGGGACAGAAAATTCATCCGACTGGCTTCCGCTTGGCCGTCAGTCGTAACTGGTCTTCGCGTTGGTACGCGAACAACCAGAATTTCGCTCAGATGTTGCAGGAAGACATCGGCGTTCGCGATTACCTGAAGAAGAAGCTGAAGAACGCTTCGGTTGGCCGCGTCATCATCGAGCGTCCGGCCCGTAATGCTCGCATTACGATTTTCAGCTCGCGTCCGGGCGTTGTGATCGGCAAGAAGGGCGAGGACATCGAAATCCTCAAGGCCGAACTGCAAAAGCGCATGGGCGTGCCGGTTCACGTGAACATCGAAGAAATCCGCAAGCCGGAAACCGATGCTCAACTGATCGCCGACTCGATCGCTCAGCAGCTTGAGCGCCGTATCATGTTCCGTCGCGCAATGAAGCGCGCGATGCAGAACGCGATGCGTCTGGGTGCCCAAGGCATCAAGATCATGAGCGCCGGCCGTCTGAACGGTATCGAAATCGCCCGTACCGAATGGTATCGCGAAGGCCGTGTGCCCCTGCACACCCTGCGCGCCGACATCGACTACGCGACCTCGGAAGCGAAGACGACCTACGGCATCATCGGTATCAAGGTGTGGGTGTACAAGGGTGACACGCTGGGCCGCAACGACGCTCCGGTGGCTGAAGAGCCGGCCGAAGAAAAGCGTCCGCGCCGCAACGCGCGTCCGGGCGACCGTCGCCCCCGTCGTGACGACGCTGGCGATAAGGCCGGTGCGAAGCGCGGTGGTGCACGCCGTCCGGCTGGCAAGCCTGAAGGCGACGCCAAGACTGGAGAATAATCATGCTGCAACCGAAACGCAGAAAGTATCGTAAAGAGCAGAAGGGCCGTAACACTGGCGTCGCCACCCGTGGCAACGAAGTGTCGTTCGGCGAATTCGGTCTCAAGGCGGTCGGTCGCGGTCGTCTGACGGCTCGTCAGATCGAAGCCGCTCGTCGCGCCATGACCCGTCACATCAAGCGTGGTGGCCGTATCTGGATTCGCATTTTCCCGGATAAGCCGATCTCGCAAAAGCCGGCCGAAGTGCGTATGGGTAACGGTAAGGGTAACCCTGAGTACTACGTCGCCGAGATTCAACCGGGCAAGATGCTGTACGAGATGGACGGTGTTGATGAAGCACTGGCACGCGAGGCGTTCCGCCTGGCTGCCGCTAAGCTGCCGATTCAGACGACGTTCTTCGTCCGTCGCCTTGGCGCTTGATTGGAGAGATTGAAATGAAAGCATCCGAACTTCGTGCCAAGGATCCCGTCGCTCTGAACAATGAGCTGTCGGATCTGCTGAAGGCCCAATTCGGTCTTCGCATGCAAGCGGCCACCCAACAGCTGAGCAACACCAGCCAGCTGAAGAAGGTGCGCAAGGACATCGCGCGCGTGCGTACCGTGTTGACTGAGAAGGCGAGCCAGAAATGAACGATACCGCTAAGACCTCGCTGAAGCGTACCCTCGTGGGTAAGGTTGTCAGCGACAAGATGGACAAGACGGTTACCGTGCTGGTCGAGCGTCAAATGAAGCACCCGCTCTACGGCAAGTACATTGTGCGTTCGAAGAAGTATCACGCGCACGATGAAACCAACCAGATCAAGGAAGGCGATACGGTCGAGATTCAAGAAACTCGTCCGCTGTCGAAGACCAAGGCCTGGACGGTTTCCCGTCTCGTGGAAGCCGCCCGCATCATCTAAGGCGCGCTGAAGCGAAGGCTGACTTGCAAGTCCGGAATTATCGATGTATAATTCCGGACTTTCCGCTTCTTTCGCCAAAACCGGTCTTTGGTTTCGCAAGGGAGTGGATGGCTTCCGAGACTGATTCGTATCCTCTACGAGTCGTGTTGAGGTAGCAAGGTTGTCCACTTTTGAACGACTCAACCCAAACAGCATCCTTTGATGCTGACGGGGACCAAGACTGACCGACGCCCAGGTGTCGGATTAAGTTGGGAAGATAACACCATGATTCAAACTGAAACCCGGCTCGAAGTGGCCGACAACACCGGTGCGCGCGAAGTGATGTGCATCAAGGTGCTGGGCGGCTCCAAGCGTCGTTACGCCGGCATTGGCGACATCATCAAGGTCAGCGTGAAAGACGCTGCGCCGCGTGGTCGCGTCAAGAAGGGCGAAATTTACAATGCAGTGGTCGTGCGTACCGCCAAGGGCGTGCGTCGCCAAGACGGCTCGCTGGTCAAATTCGACGGCAACGCCGCCGTGCTGCTGAACACCAAGCTCGAGCCGATCGGCACCCGTATCTTCGGACCGGTTACGCGTGAACTGCGTACCGAACGCTTCATGAAGATCGTGTCGCTGGCCCCGGAAGTGCTGTAAGGAGCCGACACATGAACAAGATTCGCAAGGGTGACCAGGTCATCGTGCTGACGGGTAAGGACAAGGCCAAGCGTGGCACGGTCCTGGCCATTGATGGCGACAAGTTGGTCGTCGAGGGCGTGAACGTTGCTAAGAAGCACGTCAAGCCGAACCCGATGAAGGGCACGCAAGGTGGCGTGGTCGACAAAACGATGCCGATCCACGTTTCGAACGTGGCGCTGGTGGATGCCAATGGCAAGCCGTCGCGCGTGGGCATCAAGGTCGAAGACGGCAAGAAGGTCCGCTTCCTCAAGACGACCGGTGCTACGGTCGTCGGTGCCTAAGTCGCAGGGAGTATAGAGAATGGCCCGTTTGCAAGAGTTCTACAAAGACAAGGTTGTTGCCGATCTGACGACTCAGTTCGGTTACAAGTCTGTCATGGAAGTGCCGCGTATCACCAAGATCACCCTGAACATGGGCCTTGGCCAAGCGGTTGCTGACAAGAAGATCATTGAACACGCCGTTGGCGACCTGACGAAGATTGCCGGCCAAAAGCCGGTGGTGACGAAGGCTCGCAAGGCTATCGCCGGTTTCAAGATCCGCGAAGGTTACCCGATCGGTACGATGGTGACGTTGCGCGGTGAGCGTATGTTCGAATTCCTGGATCGTTTCATCACCGTGGCTCTGCCGCGCGTGCGTGACTTCCGCGGTATTTCGGGTCGTGCGTTCGACGGTCGTGGCAATTACAACATCGGTGTGAAGGAACAGATCATCTTCCCCGAAATCGAGTACGACAAAATCGACGCGCTGCGTGGGCTGAACATCAGCATCACCACCACCGCGAAGACTGACGAAGAAGCCAAGGCTCTTCTGTCGGCGTTCAAATTCCCGTTCCGTAACTGAGGTAATCGTGGCTAAACTGGCACTTATCGAACGCGAAAAGAAACGCGCCCGTCTGGCGCAGAAATTTTCTGCCAAGCGCGACGCCCTCAAAGCGATCATCGAAGACACCAGCAAGTCGGAAGACGAGCGTTATGAAGCACGTCTGGCGCTGCAACAGCTGCCGCGTAACGCCAACCCGACGCGTCAACGCAATCGTTGCGAACTGACTGGCCGTCCGCGCGGAACCTTCCGCAAATTCGGCCTGGCCCGTAACAAGATCCGTGAAATCGCCTTCCGTGGCGAAATCCCGGGCGTGACCAAAGCTAGCTGGTAATAGGAGAAGCACCATGAGCATGAGCGATCCTATCGCCGATATGCTGACCCGCATCCGCAACGCTCAGATGGTTGAGAAGGCATCCGTGAAGATGCCCTCGTCCAAGCTGAAGGTCTCGATCGCCAAAGTCCTGAAGGACGAAGGCTACATCGATGACTTCGCGGTTGAGGCAGAAGAAACCAAGCCGGTGCTGAACATCGCACTGAAGTACTACGCTGGCCGTCCTGTGATTGAGCGCCTCGAGCGCGTGTCGCGTCCGGGTCTGCGTGTGTACAAGAGCCGCAACGAGATCCCGCAGGTCATGAATGGCCTCGGCGTTGCAATCGTCTCGACCCCGAAGGGCGTGATGACCGATCGCAAAGCACGCGCCACCGGCGTGGGCGGCGAAGTCATCTGCTACGTCGCCTAACCGAGGAGAGTTTAAATGTCTCGCGTAGGTAAGAGTCCTATTGCACTGCCGAAGGGCGTTGACGCAACGCTGACTGGCAATGTGCTGACGATCAAGGGCGCCCTGGGTTCGTTGACCCGCGGCATCAACACCCTCGTGAACGTCAAGATTGAAGACGCAACCATCACCTTCGCCCCGGCCGATGAAAGCCGTGAAGCGAACGCGCTGTATGGTACGGAACGTGCACTGGTCAACAATATGGTGACCGGTGTGAGCAAGGGTTTCGAGAAGAAGCTGCAACTCGTTGGCGTGGGTTATCGCGCCAAGGCTGAAGGTAACAACCTGAAGCTCGAGCTGGGTTTCTCGCACGATGTTGTGCACGCCATGCCGGAAGGTGTTAAGGCGGAAACCCCGACGCAAACGGAGATCATCATCAAAGGCGTTGATAAACAACGCATCGGACAAGTGGCTGCGGAAGTTCGCGGTTACCGTCCGCCCGAGCCCTACAAGGGTAAGGGTGTCCGCTATGCGGACGAAGTGGTGATCCTCAAGGAAACCAAGAAGAAGTAAGGGTGCGAAACATGGACAAGAAACAATCACGTGTGCGCCGCGCTCGCCAGACTCGTATCAAGCTGGCAGCTCAAAAGGTGCATCGCCTTTCCGTGCATCGCACCAACGTGCACATTTACGCGCAAGTTTTCTCGGAAGACGGCACGCAAGTGCTGGCCAGCGCTTCGACGCTGGAAGCCGAAGTGCGCAAGGAACTGGGCGACAAGGAAGGCAAGGGCGGAAACGCTGCTGCTGCTGCGCTGATCGGCCGTCGTATCGCCGAAAAGGCGAAGGCTGCCGGCATCGAAAGCGTCTCTTTCGACCGCTCGGGCTTCCGCTATCACGGTCGCGTCAAGGCTTTGGCCGACGCTGCCCGTGAAGCCGGCCTCAAGTTCTAAGTAAGGATCCGTCATGGCAAAGATGCAAGCGAAAGTTCAGGCTGACGAACGCGACGACGGCCTTCGCGAGAAGATGATTTCGGTCAACCGCGTCACGAAAGTGGTGAAGGGTGGTCGTATTCTCGGTTTTGCCGCGTTGACCGTGGTTGGTGACGGCGATGGCCGCATCGGCATGGGCAAAGGCAAGGCGAAGGAAGTCCCGGTTGCCGTTCAAAAGGCAATGGAACAAGCCCGCCGCAATATGTTCAAGGTCGCCCTGAAGAATGGCACCCTGCAACATAACGTTCTCGGCCAGCATGGCGCCTCGCGCGTCCTGATGTCGCCGGCGAAAGACGGTACCGGCGTTATCGCTGGTGGCCCGATGCGTGCGGTGTTCGAGGTGATGGGCGTGACCAACGTGGTGACGAAGAGCCTTGGCTCGACGAACCCGTACAACCTGGTCCGCGCCACGCTCGACGGCCTGAAGAAACAATCGACTCCTGCTGACATCGCCGCTAAGCGTGGCAAGTCGGTGGAAGAGATCCTCGGCTAAGGGTGATCAATATGTCGCAGCAACAAACTGTGAAAGTCAAGCTGGTCAAGAGCCTGATCGGTACGCGCGAAGAACATCGTGCCACCGTTCGCGGTCTCGGCCTGCGTCGCCTCAATTCGACGTATGAGTTGCAGGACACGCCCGCTGTGCGGGGCATGATCAACAAGGTCTCGTACCTTGTGAAGATCGTCGACTGAGCGAGGGCAAAATGGAATTGAATTCGATTAAGCCGGCAGAAGGCGCTAAACACGCCAAGCGCCGCGTTGGCCGTGGCATCGGTTCGGGTCTGGGTAAAACCGCCGGCCGTGGTCACAAGGGTCAGAAGTCGCGTTCGGGCGGCTTCCACAAGGTGGGCTTCGAAGGCGGTCAAATGCCGCTGCAACGTCGTCTGCCGAAGCGTGGCTTCAAGTCGCTGACGCGCCGTTTCGTGGGCGAAGTTCGCCTGTCGGACCTGAACAACCTGCCGGTCGACGAAATCGATCTGTTGGTTCTGAAGCAGGCCGGTCTGGTGAGCGAGCTGTCGTTGTCGGCCAAGATCATCGCCGCTGGCGAGATCACCCGCAAGGTCGTTGTGAAGGGTCTGGGCGTCACCAAGGGTGCGCTCACGGCAATTCAGGCGGCTGGCGGTTCGGTCGCAGAGTAAGTTAGGACACCCCGGAGCCATCATTGGCCAAGTCTCCTAATCTCGCTAAGCCTGGTACGCAGGGCCCGAAGTATGCGGATCTGCGCCGGCGGCTGGTTTTCCTGCTGCTGGCGTTGATCGTCTACCGTATTGGTGCGCATATCCCGGTGCCGGGCATCGACCCCGATCAGCTGGCGCAGCTGTTCCAGCGCCAGTCGGGCGGGATCCTGGGCATGTTCAACATGTTCTCGGGCGGTGCGTTGTCGCGTTTCACGATCTTCGCGCTCGGGATCATGCCGTACATCTCGGCGTCGATCATCATGCAGTTGCTGGCGATGGTTTCGCCACAGTTGGAAGCCTTGCGTAAGGAAGGCCAAGCCGGCCAACGCAAGATTACGCAGTACACCCGGTATTTCACGGTGGTACTTGCGCTCTTCCAGGCAGCTGCAATCGCGGTGACGTTGGAAAGCGAGCCGGGACTCGTCGTTGATCCAGGCATGATGTTCCGCCTGACGACGGTGATCACGCTCGTGACCGGCACGATGTTCCTGATGTGGCTCGGTGAGCAGATCACTGAACGCGGCCTCGGTAACGGTATCTCGATCATCATCTTTGGTGGTATCGCGGCCGGTTTGCCGAATGCTGTGGGCGGCCTGTTCGAGCTCGTCGGTACTGGTTCGATCGGTCCGTTCTCGGCGATCGTGATCTGTGCGCTCGTTGTGCTCGTGACGTTCTTCGTCGTGTTTGTGGAACGGGGTCAGCGCAAGATTCTGGTGAATTACGCCAAACGTCAGGTGGGCAACAAGGTATACGGTGGTCAAGCATCGCACCTGCCGCTCAAGCTGAATATGGCTGGTGTGATTCCGCCGATCTTTGCGTCGTCGATCATCCTGTTCCCGGCAACGATCGCGAACTGGTTCGGCGCAGGTGACAACACGCGTTGGCTCAAGGACATCGCGGCCAAGTTGTCGCCGGGTCAGCCGATCTACGTGATGCTCTATGCTTTGGCAATCGTGTTTTTCTGCTTCTTCTACACCGCACTGGTGTTTAACAGCAAAGAAACGGCCGAGAACCTGAAGAAGAGCGGCGCGTTTGTGCCGGGTATCCGTCCGGGCGACCAGACGGCACGGTACATCGACAAGATCTTGACGCGTCTGACGCTGGCCGGTGCAGCTTATGTCACCCTGGTGTGTCTGCTGCCCGAGTTCCTGGTGTTGCGCTGGAACGTCCCGTTTTATTTTGGCGGAACGTCACTGCTGATCATCGTCGTGGTCACGATGGATTTCATGGCGCAAGTGCAGTCGTATGTGATGTCGCAACAGTATGAGTCGCTGCTCCGCAAGGCGAATTTCAAGGGCGGCAATAACATGACGCTTCGCTGATCATCTGGGATCATGTCGAAAGACGACGTTATTCAAATGCAGGGTGAGGTCCTTGAAAACCTCCCCAATGCCACCTTCCGGGTGAAACTGGAAAATGGCCATGTAGTACTCGGACATATTTCCGGCAAGATGCGGATGCATTACATCCGCATCCTTCCCGGGGATAAGGTGACGGTTGAGTTGACGCCCTACGATCTGTCGCGTGCGCGGATCGTCTTCCGGGCGAAGTGATTAGAGAGAGGGAATTGTCATGAAAGTTTTGGCATCTGTTAAGTGTCTGTGCCGCAATTGCAAGATTGTGAAGCGCAAAGGCGTAGTGCGCGTGATTTGCAGCACGGATCAACGCCACAAGCAACGTCAGGGCTAATCGGCCTTTAACGCTATTTAGTTGGGGAATTACGAATGGCTCGTATTGCAGGGGTTAACATCCCGAACCACCAGCACACGGAAATCGGCCTGACGGCTATTTACGGTGTCGGTCGCACGCGCGCTCGCCAGATTTGCGAAGCCGCTGGTGTGCCGTTCTCGAAGAAGGTCAAGGACCTCGACGACAACGATCTCGAAAAGCTGCGTGACCAAGTCGGTCAGCTGACGGTTGAAGGCGACCTGCGCCGTGAAGTGACCATGAGCATCAAGCGCCTGATGGACTTGGGCTGCTATCGTGGTCTGCGTCACCGCAAGGGCCTGCCGGTCCGCGGCCAGCGCACCCGTACCAATGCGCGTACCCGCAAGGGCCCGCGTAAGGCCGGCGTCTCGCTGAAGAAGTAACCAGAGGATAGGAAACTCATGGCTAAGCAACAGAACAACGCCGCTTCACAGCGCGTTCGTAAGAAGGTCAAGAAGAGCGTTGCTGAAGGCGTCGTGCACGTCCACGCTTCGTTCAACAACACCATCATCACGATCACCGATCGTCAGGGCAACGCACTGGCATGGGCGACTTCGGGTGGCCAGGGCTTCAAGGGTTCGCGTAAGTCGACCCCGTTTGCTGCCCAGGTTGCTGCTGAATCGGCTGGCCGCGTGGCGCTGGAATACGGCGTGAAGAACCTGGAAGTTCGCATCAAGGGCCCGGGCCCGGGTCGCGAATCCGCGGTTCGCGCACTGAATGCGCTGGGTATCAAAATCACGGCCATCTCGGACGTGACGCCGGTCCCGCACAACGGCTGCCGCCCGCCGAAGCGTCGTCGTATCTAAGACGCTTTAGAAAATCCTGCTATAATCGCGGGTTCGCGCACGGTCTCGGCCGTGCGCGAAGCAATTTCTAAGACCACCGTCCGGTACATTGGTACCGGACTTGCGTAGTGGACAAGGCGCCGCTGCGTCAAATTTTGAGATAAAGGAACAACCGTGGCACGTTATATCGGCCCGAAGGCCAAACTCTCCCGTCGTGAAGGTACTGATCTCTTCCTGAAGAGCGCACGTCGCTCGCTCGCCGACAAGTGCAAGCTGGATAGCAAGCCGGGTCAGCATGGCCGCACCTCGGGTGCTCGTACGTCCGACTACGGCAACCAACTGCGCGAAAAGCAGAAGGTCAAGCGTATTTACGGCGTGCTCGAGCGTCAGTTCCGTCGTTATTTCGCGGAAGCCGATCGTCTGAAGGGCAACACGGGTGAAAACCTGCTGCAAGTCCTCGAGTCGCGTCTGGACAACGTCGTGTACCGCATGGGTTTTGGTTCGACGCGCGCTGAAGCGCGCCAGCTGGTTGGCCACAAGGCCATCGTGCTGAACGGTGTTGTCGCCAACATCCCGTCGATCAAGGTCAAGGCCGGTGATGTGATCACCGTGCGCGAAAAGGCCAAGAAGCAAGTGCGTATTCAAGAATCGCTGACGCTGGCAGAACAAGTCGGTTTCCCGATCTGGGTTTCGGTTGACGCCAAGAAGATGGAAGGCACTTTCAAGGCACTGCCGGAACGTAGCGATATCGCGGGCGACATCAACGAAAGCCTGATCGTCGAATTGTATTCGCGTTAATCCAAACGCTGACGCGCCTCACGGCGCGTTTGCGTTCCGTGCAGGTTTGTCACCCATCAGCCTTATCGGTGTAACGAGCCGAGGGTATTGAAAAGGAAACCTATGCAAAACAGTTTATTGAAGCCCAAGATCATCGAGGTTGAAGAAGTCGGTGAGCATCACGCCAAAGTTGTGATGGAGCCGTTCGAACGTGGTTACGGCCACACCTTGGGCAATGCGCTGCGCCGCGTGCTGTTGTCGTCGATGCTCGGCTACGCGCCGACCGAAGTGACGATCGCCGGCGTCGTGCATGAATACTCCACCATCGACGGCGTTCAGGAGGATGTTGTCAACTTCCTGCTGAACCTGAAGGGTGTTGTGTTCAAGCTGCATAACCGTGACGAAGTCACCGTTACGCTGCGCAAGGATGGTGAAGGTGTGGTGCGTGCTTCGGATATCGAACTGCCGCACGACGTCGAACTGATCAACCCCGATCACGTGATTGCACATTTGGCCAAGGGCGGTAAGCTCGACGTCCAGATCAAGATTGAGAAGGGTCGTGGTTATGTCCCGGGTAACGTGCGCCGTTATGGCGATGATTCGGCCAAGGTTATTGGTCGTATCGTCCTCGACGCGTCGTTCTCGCCGGTCAAGCGTGTGAGCTATGCGGTCGAATCGGCCCGCGTGGAACAGCGTACCGACCTGGACAAGCTCGTGATGAACATCGAAACCAACGGTGTTGTGTCGCCGGAAGAAGCGATCCGTCAATCGGCTCGCATCCTCGTCGACCAGCTGTCGGTGTTCGCTGCGCTGGAAGGCACGGAAGCCGCCAGCGAAGCGCCGTCGCGTGCGCCGCAGATCGATCCGATCCTGTTGCGTCCGGTGGACGATCTCGAGTTGACGGTGCGTTCGGCCAACTGCTTGAAGGCCGAAAACATCTACTACATCGGCGACCTGATCCAACGTACCGAGAACGAATTGCTCAAGACCCCGAATCTGGGTCGCAAGTCGCTCAACGAGATCAAGGAAGTGCTGGCCTCGCGTGGTCTCACGCTGGGTATGAAGCTCGAAAACTGGCCGCCGGCTGGTCTCGAGAAGTAAGTTGTGAAGACATGGCCGCCTTCGGGCGGCCGTGTTGCAACAAAAGTGCGGTGCGTCGGAGTGATCCGATACGGCCGTTTGTAACGACACCGGCCCGCGGTGGTTGTCACCGATAGAAGAGCTTGGTCGAAAAACTCTGTTTAAAGGAAAGTTGAAATGCGTCACCGTCATGGTTTGCGTAAACTGAATCGTACGAGCAGCCACCGTCTGGCAATGCTCCGTAACATGTCGAACTCGCTGATCGAACACGAAGCGATCAAGACCACGCTGCCGAAGGCCAAGGAACTGCGTAAGGTCGTCGAGCCCCTCATCACCCTGGGCAAGAAGGACTCGCTGGCTAACCGCCGCCTGGCTTTCAACCGCCTGCGTGATCGTGACTCGGTGTCGAAGCTGTTCAACGTGCTCGGCCCGCGTTTTGCAACCCGTCCGGGTGGCTACCTGCGTATCCTGAAGATGGGTTTCCGCGTTGGCGATAACGCCCCGATGGCGTTCGTCGAACTGCTGGACCGTCCGGAAGTCGATACGGAAGCGCCGGAAGTTGCTGAGTAAGTGACTTGCGCAACGGACCTTCGGGTACCGTGAGCTGTCAGAGAGAAGCCAGGTCATTGACCTGGCTTTTTTCATTTAAGGTGTTGTCCGAACCGCGCCGCAGATATCTCCGGAATAACGGGCCGTCTGCGCAGCTTGCTTACGGCCGGTGTACAGTGAACAATCGCTACGTTTGACCGGTCTATTGCACACTATGGATGCCCTTCTTATCGTCATGACGACGTTTCCCGACGAGGCCAGCGCCGAGGCTGCTATCGACGGCATGCTGGATGCCGGGTTGGCGGCCTGCGTGCAGCAAATGGCGCCGGTGCGTTCAAGCTACCGCTGGCAGGGCAAGCGCGAGACGAGTGTCGAAGTGCCACTCATGATCAAGACAAGTGCCGCGCGTTACACGGCGCTTGAGCAGTTCATCAAGGAACACCATCCTTACGACGTGCCGGAGATCGTGGCGTGGCCCGCGACGGCTGCGTTGCCCGCGTACGCGCGCTGGGTTGAGGATGAGACTCGGGGGAAGTTGCATGTTTGAATCGACGATCGGCGCCCAAAGGAGGCTCACGTTCTGGGCCTTCGCGTGGCTTTGTGCAGCGTTGCTGCTGATGACGGTCGGCGTCGGTCGTGCCCATGCGGCAGACGATTTCCTCGACCCGGATGTTGCCTTCAAGGTGTCGAAGTCTGAGCAACCCGGTGCGGTGCTGCTGCATTTTGAAGTGGCCAAAGGCTACTACCTCTATCGCGAGCGTTTTGCGTTCGCCGCCGATAACCCGGCCATCAAGCTCGGTACCCCTGAATTCCCGAAAGGTGAGGTCAAGCACGACGAGACCTTCGGTAAGGATATGGAGGTCTATCACGAGCCCATCGACGTCAGGATTCCTGTCGCTGACGTTACAGCCCCCTTCACGCTGACCGTGACGATGCAGGGCTGTGCGGACAAGGGGCTGTGCTATCCGCCGATGGACAAGCCATTCAAGATCTCGGCGGCTGTCGGTAGCTCTGGCGGTGCTAGCGGTACCAGCGGTGTCGGCGGCGCGTCGTCGATGTCGTCGATGTCGTCGCAAGCCGCTGCCGGTCCGGCCACGCAGGCGCTGCTCGGCGCCAAGCCCGCGACGGCGACGTCGAATGCAAACGCGGCTGCGCCAAGCGGTTCGGGTGGCAGCTGGCTCTCGGCGCGTGACGATTACAGCGAAGCCGAACGCATTCTCTCTGGCGGTAGCTTCCTGCTGGCGTTGGGCATCTTCTTCGCGCTGGGCGTGGGGCTGGCCTTCACGCCGTGCGTCTTGCCGATGGTGCCTATCTTGTTGTCGATCGTCGCCGGTCAGGAGGCCAGTCGCGGCAAGGCCGTGCGTCTGGCGATCGCCTACGTGCTCGGTATGGCCATCGTGAACACCGTGATCGGTGTCGCGGCAGGCCTGCTCGGGCAAGGCCTCATCGCGTTTCTTCAGGCGCCGTGGGTGCTCGCGCTGTTTGCGCTGCTGATGGTGATTTTGTCGCTGTCGATGTTTGGCATGTACGAGATCCAGTTGCCGTCGGCGCTGCGTGAGCGCATCGACGATGCCGCGCGCAAACAGAAGTCGGGGCAGTGGGTGGGCGCAGCCATGATGGGCATCCTGTCCGGCCTGATCGTCAGCCCTTGCGTGACGGCACCGCTCGCCGCTGCGCTCGCTTTTATCGCCAAGACAGGGGATGCCGTTTTTGGCGGCGCCACGCTCTTCGCGCTGTCGTTGGGGATGGGGCTGCCGCTGGTGATTCTGGCCGGTGGTGGTGGCACGTTGCTGCCGCGCGCCGGCGCATGGATGGATGGTGTGAAGCGGTTCTTCGGCTTCCTGTTGCTGGGTGTTGCGCTGTGGATCGTGCGCCCGCTGCTGTCGACGCAAGTCTTGCTGCTCGGCTGGGGTGTGCTGCTGTTGGTGGCCGCGACGTTTATGCGTGTCTTCGATAGCTTGCCCGACGGGGTGAGCGGTGCGCGACGGCTGCTCAAAGGTCTTGGCGTTGCCGTTGCGTTGCTGGGCGCGGTGGCGTTGGTCGGTGCTGCCGCAGGCGCCCGTGATCCGCTGGCCCCGCTGGCCGGTTTGTCGAGCGTCGCGTCGGGGAGCGCCAGTGCGGGTGCGCAGGCTTCCGAGGGCGTGAAATTCCAGCGCGTGCGAAGTGTTGCTGAACTCGATCAGGTCGTTGCCACGGCGGGGCGGCCGGTCATGTTCGATTTCTATGCCGACTGGTGTATCAGTTGCAAAGAGATGGAGCGGTTCGTGTTCACCGATCCTCGCGTGAAGGCGCGCCTTGATCAGATGCTGCTCGTACAAGCCGACGTGACTGCAAACAATGCTGATGATCAGGCGCTGCTCAAACGTTTCGCGCTGTTCGGTCCGCCCGGCATCATCTTCTTCGATGGCAAGGGCGCTGAGGTTGCAGGCTCGCGCGTGATCGGTGCGCAGTCGGCCGACCAATTCCTGCGCAGTCTGGATAAGGCGTACGGCCCTGCCGCTACATAAACAAACAGCTAGCCCGGTGACGGACTAGCTGTTTGTCTTTTCTCTGCAAGAACTTGACCGGATACGCCCAGCCGGTGGCCGGCGGTTCCTAAAGTCTGCTCAAGCCAGCTCAAGCCAGCTCAAGTCTACTCAGGTCTCTTCCGCTCAGGCTTGTGCGCGAATCAGGCGCGCTGCGTCGAGTGCGAAGTAGGTCAGGATGCCATCGGCGCCTGCGCGCTTGAAGGCGAGCAGCGATTCCATCATGACCTTGTCGTGATCGAGCCAGCCGTTCTGGGCCGCAGCCTTCAACATCGCGTATTCGCCGCTGACCTGATAGGCATACGTCGGGTAGCGGAACTCATCTTTCACGCGGCGCACGATGTCGAGGTACGGCATGCCGGGTTTGACCATGACCATGTCTGCGCCCTCTTCGATATCGAGCGCTACTTCACGCAGCGCTTCGTCCGAATTGGCCGGGTCCATCTGGTAGGTCATCTTGTTGCCCTTGCCGAGATTCGATGCCGAACCGACGGCGTCGCGGAACGGGCCGTAGAAGGCCGACGCGTACTTGGCCGCGTAGGCCATGATGCGCGTGTGAATGTGTCCGGCAGCTTCGAGAGCCTCGCGAATGGCGCCGATGCGGCCATCCATCATGTCGGACGGTGCGACGATATCTACGCCGGCTTCAGCCTGCGTAAGTGCTTGCTTCACGAGAATTGCGGTCGTCACGTCGTTGATGACGTAGCCGTTCTCATCGAGCACGCCGTCCTGACCGTGGCTGGTGTACGGGTCGAGGGCCACGTCGGTGAGCACGCCAAGATCGGGGAAGTTGCGTTTGATCTCGCGCACGGCGCGTGGGATCAGGCCTTCGGGGTTGGTGGCTTCGATACCGTCGGGCGTCTTGAGCGACGCATCGATATTCGGGAACAGCGCAATGACGGGCACACCGAGCGTGACGCACGTGTCAGCCACGCGCAGCAATTCGTCGACCGAGACGCGCTCGACGCCGGGCATCGAGTCGACCGCCTCGCGGCGATTCTGACCCTCGAGCACGAACACCGGATAGATCAGGTCGTCACAGGTCAGGTGGTTTTCGCGCATCAAGCGGCGCGAGAAGTCATCGCGTCGCATGCGGCGCGGGCGAAGCAGGGGATAGGAACTCATGCGATCGGTCCTTTGGACGGGGAATAGCGCGTCTGAAAATTCCGTGATTCGTCGGGTGAAGACGTCCCGAAAAGGCGTTGCCGTTGCGATCGGCTCAACGATTCCGTAAGGAGGAAAGCGCGCAAAAAAGGCCGCTTGCCGGGAAACTTTCGGACGCATGGTATATCATACCAACCGGATGTTCGCACTGTGTGTGGCGTCCCCCGCTTCTCCTCCCTGAGCGGGCGCCTGTCGTTCTACGATAAGGCTCATTTAAACCCGCCGTGCCTACACGGCGGTTTTTTTATGTGCGCTCGCTTTGTCGTCCTCAGCTCGCACCCAACGCCCCGGAAATCGGCGGCATGCGGGGATCGCGGCCCATCTCGCTATATTGGCGCGCCCCCTCATCCGTTCGGTTGAGGCAGCGACACGCCGCTCCGATTGCCTTCCCATCGACGCCAACGACACCAATGACGCCGCCACGGGCCGCGACGTTATGTCGCGCCCGGCGGGCTCGTGGGTCATCTACCTTTGGGGGTGGCAGTGGAATGCCGAATCGTGCCGGACGGCGAAATTACTGAGACACGCTCATTTCTTCGCGGATTCGCGCGGCGGAATGGCGAGCCAGTCTTCGAGCACGCGTTGCGCGGCTTCGACACCGGTGCGCTTGAGCGACGAGAACAGCTGCGCGGTGAACTGGGGCAGCGTGTTGGGATCGTCCGCCGGGAGGCCGTCGGTGCGCTGAAGGGCGTTCAGGCGCTTCTGGGTGTCGCGCAGGACGACGGTGGCTTCCTGACGGGTGAGCTTGTCGGCTTTGGTCAGCAGCACGTGAATCGGGCGCCCGGTCGGCAGGAACCAGTCGATCAGTTCGCAATCGAGATCCGTGAACGGTCGACGCGAGTCCATCACCAGCACCAGCCCGCGCAGTTGCGGGCGTTGCACCAGATAATCGCCGAGCAGTTGCTGCCAGTGCACTTTCACGCCGCCGCCCACTTCGGCGTAGCCGTAGCCGGGCAGGTCGACGAGATAGCCGTAGAGATGTTCGAGGTGGGCAATCTCGAAGTAATTGATGTGCTGCGTGCGGCCCGGCGTCTTACTGGAGAAGGCCAGCCGCTTCTGATTGCACAGAATGTTCAGCGCGCTGGATTTGCCCGCGTTCGAGCGACCCGCGAAGGCGACCTCGGGCACTGCCGTGGGCGGCAGATCGCGCAGATGATTGACGGTCGTAAAGAAGCGGGCTTGATGAAGTAGGGACATGACAGGAACCGGGGAGCGCCGCAGCCACAGGAGACGGGCTGGCAACGCGGGCGCAGGGGGCGCAGAACGATGAGAGGGGATGCTGCCGGCCAAAGCCCGGGAAGCCCCGCTCTGCGGCCTTCTACATGGAATCCCCTAAAGTCGGGGAAAGACTTTATTGTACAATACGAAAGTTAACCTTGGCCTTGCCAAGGCTTGTCCGAACGTCTCGCACGCCGTGAGGTTGGAGGAGAAACACGGCGCCGGACGGTGAGTTCGAACGACCGATTTCCCGACAAAACAGATATAAGGTGTGCGAATGAACCGAGGAGTGTGGAAGTCTCTCGCTGCAACACCATTGGCGCTGGCATGCTTTCTACTGAGCGGAGCAGGACAAGCCGCCGAGCCTCAGGCGCCTGCCAAACCAGACTTGAACCGGGGACAGGCGATTGCCAGTCAGGTCTGCGCATCGTGCCACGCGGCAGACGGTAACAGCACCGGTGGTGCTTATCCAAAAATTGCCGGCCAGCACGCTGAGTACCTCTACAAGCAACTGACCGACTTCAAGGCGCAGCCCGGCAAGACACCGGCGCGCAACAATCCCATCATGGCCGGTATGGTCGCGGCGCTGTCCGATCAGGATATGCGTAACGTGTCCGCTTATTTCGCGTCGCAAACCGAGAAACCGGGCGCCGCGCGCAACAAGGACACCGTGCCGCTGGGCGAAAAGATTTTCCGTGGCGGTATTGCAGAGAAGGGCGTGCCCGCCTGCGCTGCCTGTCACGGTCCGGCCGGTGCCGGCATGCCGTCGCAATACCCGCGCCTCGGCGGCCAGTGGGCCGATTACACCGCTGCACAACTCGTGGCCTTCCGCGACGAAACGCGTTTGAACAACGCGCCGATGCATGCCGTTGCGTCGCGACTGTCGGACAAGGAAATCAAGGCAGTCGCGGATTACATCGCCGGTTTGCGCTGATCGGTAAGGTCTGCCCTGACATCGTGTGAACGTCGGGGTATATTCGCTGACTTATAACGAAACCAGCTCCGTCGCCGCAGGGTGACGGGATAGAACTGGTTTAGCATACACAGGGTGGCGGGCGCGTGAAAAACGCGCTCCCGCCCTTTTTTGTTGCCGGAAACAGGATGAGCATCAGTACTTCGGGAATGCAGATCAAAAGCGCGCAGCGATGGGTGCGCGACGGTGTCGAGCTGGTCAGCTCGATGCGTTTTGCCATCAGCCTGCTCACCGTGCTCGCGATCGCCAGCATTGTCGGCACCGTGCTCAAGCAAGGCGACCCCTACCCCAACTACGTCAATCAGTTCGGCCCCTTCTGGGCCGACGTCTTCCGCTCGCTCGGCCTTTATAAGGTCTACAGCTCGTGGTGGTTCCTGCTGATCCTCTTCTTCCTGATGGCGTCGACGACGCTGTGCGTTGTGCGCAACGCGCCGAAGATGATCGCGGACATCCGCAGCTGGCGCGACCACGTGCGTGAAGGCAGCCTGCGCGCCTTCGGTCACAAGGGCGAGTTTTCCGGCCCGACGCCGCGCGCCGAGCTGCTGCCCAGACTGACGGGCTTTCTGGGGCGGCGCGGTTACCGCTTCGTCGTGCGTGATCGCGATGGGGCGACGCTCGTTGCCGCGAAGGCCGGCGCCATCAACAAGATCGGCTACATCTTCGCGCACAGCGCCATCGTGATCATCTGTCTGGGTGGTCTGGTCGACAGCGATCTGCTCACCCGCATGCAGATGGCCGTGTTCGGCAAGTCGCCGTTGCAAGGCAACGCGGTCATCGCACAGATTCCCGAGGAACATCGCCTGTCGTCGAGCAACCCCGCGTTCCGGGGCTACGCATTCGTGCCCGAGGGTGGCAAATCGACGACCGCGATTCTGAATTTTCAGGACGGCTCGGTCGTGCAGGACCTGCCCTTCTCCATCGAGTTGAAGAAATTCCACGTCGACTATTACTCGACGGGCATGCCCAAGCTCTTCGCGAGCGATATCGTGGTGACCGACCCGGAGACTGGCAAGTCGATGGATGCCACGGTGAAAGTCAACGAGCCGTTCATCTACAAGGGCGTCGCGATCTATCAATCGAGCTTTGAAGACGGCGGCAGCAAGCTCAAGCTCACCGGCTACCCGATGCGTGGCGCGTCCGACAAGACGTTCGCCTTCTCGGGTGACATCGGCGGCTCCACGCAGTTGAAGGGCGGTGCCGCAGCCAAAGACGAGTACACGGTTGAATTCAGCGATTTCCGTGCGATCAACGTCGAGAACATCAGTAACGGCAGCGGGCAGCAGGACGTACGCGGCGTGGCCCGCAAATCGTTCCGCGACGACCTGAGTGCACAACTGGGTTCGGGCGCGAAAACCGATCTGAACAAGGACTTGCGCAACGTCGGCCCGTCAGTGCAGTACAAGGTGCGAGATCGCAGCGGCCAAGCCAAGGAATACCGCAACTACATGCTGCCGACTCTGGTGGAAGACGGACAGCGCGTGTTCATGACGGGCGTGCGCGACACCCCGGATGGCCCGTTCCAGTACCTGCGCATTCCGGCTGACGAAGACGGCTCCGTCAAACAATGGATGCTATTGCGTGCTGCGCTTCAGGACGACGGTGCCCGGGTCGAAGCCGCGCGCCGGTTCGCTGCACAATCGCTGCCTTCGCAGACCTCGGCTGAGTTGCGGGGCCAATTGCAGGAAAGCGCCAAGCGTGAGCTCGATCTGTTTGCCGGTGCCATTCCGGTCAGCGCGAATGGCCATGCCACCGGCGGGCTGCAAGCGATTGCCGAGTTCGTGAGCGAGAAAGTGCCGCAGGAGCAGCAATCGAGTGCGGCCGACATGTTCCGCCGCATTCTCGACGGCACGATCTGGCAACTCTGGCAGGTCGCGCGCGAGCAGGCAGGCCAGCCGGCCGCAACGCCCACGCCGGACAACGAGCGTTTCGTGCACACGGCGACCAACGCGCTGTCGGACAACTTCCTGTACGACGCGCCGGTGTTCCTGCAACTCGACTCATTCGATCAGATTCAGGCGAGCGTCTTCCAGCTCACGCGCTCGCCCGGCAAGAAGATCGTGTATCTTGGCAGTCTGCTGCTGGTACTCGGCATCTTCTCGATGTTTTACGTACGTGAACGACGTCTCTGGCTGTGGGTGAAAGACACTCCTGACGGCGGCAGCTCGGTCATGATGGCAGCGTCGACCACGCGTCGTACGCTGGATTTCGACAAGGAATTCGCCCGCACGAAGGCGGAGTTGGACGCGATCGTCACAAAACGATGAAGGTGAGAGACATGGAGTTATCGCAAGGCTATTCAGACGTCTCGTGGCTGCGCCGGCGCAGTATCGGTGACTGGCTGTTCGCACTGGCGCTGGCGATTGGGGCGGGCTTCGCGCTCAATCGCTACGGCCACTTTATGGATTACTACGAGCACACGATTCTGGTGCTCTCGGTGCCGACCTTCGCCGTGTTGGGTTGGCACTGGCGCTCGGTGCGCTGGCTGATGGCGGGTATCGCGATTCTCGCGCTCTCCGGCATCGGGCTCTATCACCACGATCTGGCCCGCGCCGATCAGGCGTTCTTCCTGAAGTATTTCCTTTCGAGTCAGTCGGCCATCCTCTGGATGAGCGCGCTGTTCTTCCTGGCGACATTGTTCTATTGGGGCGGTCTGCTGGCGCGCTCGCCGTTCGGGGCAAGCGTCGGCTCGGCACTGTGCTGGGCGGCCGTACTGCTCGGGTTCACCGGGATGATGGTGCGCTGGTACGAGTCGTATCTGGTGGGTGCCGACGTCGGGCACATCCCGATCTCGAACCTGTACGAAGTGTTCGTCCTCTTCTGCCTGATCACGTCGCTGTTCTACCTGTACTACGAGCAACACTATGCGACGCGCGCCCTCGGCCCGTTCGTGCTGTTGGTCATCAGCGCCGCGGTGGGCTTTAATCTCTGGTACAGCGTGGCACGCAGTGCTTACGAGATTCAACCGCTGGTGCCGGCACTGCAAAGCTGGTGGATGAAGATCCACGTACCGGCCAACTTCATCGGTTACGGCACGTTTGCGCTGGCGGCGATGGTGGCGGTGGCTTATCTGCTCAAGTCGGGCGAACAAAAGCGTAACGTCGCGGCGGGCAAGGCGATCGACAGCGGTTTCTTCTCGTCACGCCTGCCGTCGCTCGAATTGCTCGACGACGTGATGTACAAGGCGATTGCCGTGGGCTTCGCGTTCTTCACGATTGCCACGATTCTCGGTGCGCTCTGGGCGGCCGACGCATGGGGCGGTTACTGGAGCTGGGACCCGAAGGAGACTTGGGCGCTGATCGTGTGGCTGAATTACGCGGCGTGGCTGCACATGCGCCTGATGAAGGGTCTGCGTGGCGTGGTGGCCGCATGGTGGTCGTTGACCGGCCTGCTGATCACGACGTTCGCGTTCCTCGGTGTGAACATGTTCCTGTCGGGCCTGCACAGCTACGGGCAGCTCTGACGCGTCATCCACGTGCCGACCCGGCCGGTCGGTGTGTGAAGTAAAAAAGCCGCCGCGCGATGTGCGCAGGCGGCTTTTTTATTGGGCGGCGCTTGGGTTTGCCGCCCCGCTTGTGAAGGCGAGGGCGAAGTGAAATCCGATGACCGGCCCGATCAGCGTAGCTGAGTCAACCTCAGGCCAACCTCAGGCCGGCAGCAGACGTTCGCCGGCAAACAGCGATTCGACCGTTTCGCGCTCGCGCACGAGGTGGACATCGACGCCATCGACCATGACTTCTGCCGCGCGCGGACGCGTGTTGTAGTTCGAGCTCATCGTGAAGCCGTACGCACCGGCCGAGCGAATCGCCAGCAGATCGTCCGGCGCAATGGCCAGCGCACGGTCACGGCCGAGCCAGTCGCCGCTTTCGCACACCGGGCCCACCACGTCGTACGTCACCACGTCGGCGGCGTGGCGCGTCACCGGATCGATCCCGTGATAAGCCTCGTACATTGCCGGGCGGGCGAGATCGTTCATGGCCGCGTCGACGATGGCGAAGTTCTTGGTCTCGCCGTGCTTCAGGAATTCCACGCGCGTGAGCAGTACGCCGGCGTTGCCGACCAGCGAGCGGCCCGGTTCGAACAGCACCTGACGATGGGCGTGACCGCGCTTGGCGATGTGGTCGATGATCGTGGTGGCAAAAGCGGTGATGTCCGGCGGCGTTTCATCCGTGTACTGAATGCCGAGGCCGCCACCCACGTCGATGTGATGCAGCGAGATCCCGGCGTCGTCGAGCTTTTCGACCAGATCGAGGAGCTTGTCGATCGCGTCGAGGTACGGCGAAATTTCCGTGATTTGCGAGCCGATGTGGCAATCGATGCCGACCACGTCGAGATGCGACATGGCCGCAGCGGCACGGTAAGCGTCGAACGCTTCTTCGTAAGCCACACCGAACTTGTTGCCGCGCAGACCGGTAGAAATATACGGGTGCGTCTTGGCGTCGACGTTCGGATTCACGCGCAGCGACACGCGCGCGCGCTTGTTCATCTGGGCGGCCACTTCGTTCAGGCGGTCGAGCTCGGGGCGCGATTCGACGTTGAAGCAGAACACGTCCTTGTCGAGCGCATAACGCATTTCGTCAGCATGCTTGCCCACGCCGGAGAAGACCACGCGGCTGGCGTCACCGCCGGCAGCGATCACGCGTGCCAGTTCACCGGCCGAAACGATGTCGAACCCGGCTCCGAGCTTGGCGAACACGCCGAGCACGGCCAGATTCGAGTTGGCCTTGGCCGCGTAATGAACCGCCGCGTTACGCCCTTCGCAAGCCTTGGCGTAAGCCTGATAAGCGGACGTCAGGGCCGCCTTCGAATACACGTACAAGGGCGTACCAAAACGCTCGGCGAGTACGGGCAGGGCCACGCCCTCGGCATGGAGTACGTCGTCGCGGTAAGAGAAGAAGGCGTTGGACATCGCGGAAACTCGGGTAATCGGCAAGGGCACGCGCCGTGGCGCGCAATATAAACAGGCAGGAAACGCTCGTCCGGCAGTCAGTCAGGCAGTCCGGATCACTAGCCGTCGGGCCCCATACTCGGGTATTGAGTAGCGGGTGCCCGACAACGGTGCCGACAAGCTTACTCCGGTTTCGCGGCGGGCAGCGACGCGGCCGGCGGCACTTCGACCGACGGACCACGCTGCGGCTCAGGCACGAGCGGCGGCGGGGGCACAGGTGCGCCCGGCGGCGGCGTCGGCTTGATAGGCCGCGCCGGGTAATAAAGGGGGCCGGCCTGGCCACAGCTGGCTAATACGCTCAGCAGGGCAATCGAGGCTACAATCGCGCAGGTTCGAATAGGTGCTGTCATGGGGGTATCGCCGCGTGGTGCGGCATGCAATCGATGACGCAAACCGTGGAGTTTAGCATGACGGAAAGTGAATTCCTGGCGCTCGCCGAGGCTGTACTGGCGCGGGTGGAGGCGGCTGTCGAAGACAGCGACGTGGACATCGATTGTGAGCGCACGGGCAACGTGCTGACGCTCGAGTTCGACGACGGCAGCAAGATCATCGTGAATCTGCAAACGCCGATGAGCGAAATCTGGGTGGCGGCGCGCTCGGGCGGCTACCACTATCGCCTGAAGGGCGACGAATGGCGCGATACCCGTGACGACTCGGAGTTGTTCGAAGCGCTCTCGCGTTTCGCGTCGCAGCAAGCCGGCGAGACGGTAACGCTGCAAGCCGACTGAGGCTGCCGCGTCCGGTGCTGATGTGCGTGTTTCCCACCACGCACATCAGCACCTTTCTCGAATCAATCCCATCAAGGCTTGTTGAACATATCCAGGATGCGTTGGCGCTCCTGCGTATCGACCGGCCCCGGCGGTGCACTGGTCGTGGTGCCGTCCGGCGCGGTATCGGCGCTCAGGCCTACCGTACTGACTGCGCGACCCGGCGGATAGTCGTCGTAGAAATAATCGCCGTTCGCCTGAATGATCCCCGAGGGCACCGGGCGTGTCGATTCCGGCACACCACGCAACGCCTTGGTCATGTAGTCGATCCAGATCGGCAGTGCCAGACCGCCACCGGTTTCCCGGTCACCCAGATTGCGCGGTTGATCGAAACCGATCCACGCCACCCCCACCAGTTGTGACTGATACCCCGCGAACCAGGCGTCGTGCGAATCGTTGGTCGTACCGGTCTTGCCTGCGAGGTCGTTACGCTTGAGCACGTTCGTCTTGGCTGCCGTGCCACGCGTTGCCACGTCGTGCAGCATCGAGTTCATGATGAAGGCGTTGCGGGCCGGAATGGCGCGGAACGTTTCATCGCCTGCCGTGGCCGGCTTCTCCTCCATGATCACGTTGCCCTTCGAGTCCGTGATGCGCGCCACGATGAACGGGTTCACGCGGAAGCCACCGTTAGCGAACACGGCGTAGGCGCTTGCCATTTGCAGCGGTGTGACCATGCCCGCACCCAGCGCCATCGGCAGGTAGGCCGGATGCTTGTCGGCTTCGAACCCGAAGCGCGCGATGTACTTCTGCGCGTAGCCGGGCGTGATGCTTTGCAGAATCCGGATCGACACGAGATTACGCGAGCGCATCAACGCGACGCGCATCGGCATCGGTCCTTCGAAGCCACCGCCGTAGTTCTTCGGCTCCCACGGCTGACCACCCGTTTGTGCCGCGGTGAAGTAAAGCGGGCCGTCATTGATGATCGTCGCGGGCGCGAAGCCCTTTTCCAGCGCAGCCGAGTAGATGAACGGCTTGAAGCTCGACCCCGGCTGACGCCATGCCTGCGTGACGTGATTGAATTTATTGCGGTTGAAGTCGAAACCGCCGACGAGCGAGCGGATCGCGCCGTTCTGCGGATCGAGCGAGACGAACGCCGCTTCGATATCGGGCATCTGCACGATGCGCCAGTTGTCCTTGGCGTCCTTCGTCACGCGAATGACCGAACCGGGGCGAATTTTTTGCTTGGGCTGTGCTTTGGCGCTAAGGCCGGCAGCGGCAAAACGCAGTCCGTCGCCCGTGACGTTCACGTCGTCGCCATTGAGCAGCACCGCCTTGACCTGTTGCGGCGATGCCGCAAGCACCACGGCCGCCACCATGTCGCCGCTGTCGGGGTGCTCGACCAGCGTATCGTCGATCAACTGTTCGCGGTCGTCCTGATCACTCGGCAGATCGATGTTGGCTTCCGGTCCGCGATAACCGTGACGCAGCTCGTAAGCCATGACCCCGGCGCGCAAGGCTTCATACGCGGCTTCCTGATCGGCCGAATTGATCGTCGTGTAGACGTTGAAGCCGCGCGTATAGATCTCGTCCTTGAACTGGGCGTAAAGCAGCTGACGCACCATTTCCGCGACATAACCGGCATGCACGCTGAACTCGCTGCCGAGGCCGCGCACGACCAGTTCTTGCGAGATGGCCTGATCGTATTCCGACTTCGAGATATAGCCGAGGTCGTACATGCGCTTGAGGATGTACTCCTGACGCACGCGCGCCCGCTTGTAGTTGACGATCGGGTTGTACGCCGACGGGGCCTTGGGCAGACCGGCCAGCATCGCGGCTTCGGCAAGCGTGACGTCCTTGATGTCTTTGCCGAAATACACGCGGGCGGCGCTCGCGAACCCGTACGCACGCTCGCCGAGATAGATCTGATTCATGTACAGCTCGAGAATCTGATCCTTCGTCAGGCGCGACTCGATCTTGTAGGCGAGCAGTGCTTCGTAAATCTTGCGCGTGTATGTCTTCTCGCTCGACAGGAAGAAGTTGCGTGCGACCTGCATCGTGATCGTGCTGGCGCCTTGCGACGAGCCGCCGCGGGCGACGTTAGCCACGCCTGCCCGGAAGATCCCGATGAAATCGACGCCGCCGTGCTGATAGAAGCGATCGTCCTCGATGGCGAGCACCGCCTTCTTCATCACATCCGGAATATCGGCAAAGCGCACGACGTTACGGCGTTCCTCGCCGAACTCGCCGATCTGAATCTCGTCGGCGGTATAGATGCGCAGCGGAATCTTCGGCCGGTAGTCGACGATGGTGTCGAGCGACGGCAGCTGCGGCGTCATGACCACCAGGATGTACCCCGCCAGCAACGCGCCACAGACGAGCATCGCGGCGATCAGGCCGACGAACCACAAAACGATGCGCAGCCAGATCGAGCGGCGCGGCTTGGGTGGGCGCTTGTCGCGTGGGGTCTCTGTTTGGGGTGTGCTTGCCATGGGGGAGTCGAAAAAAACAATGGGCCGATTATAACGAACGGTTAGCGAAGGCCCCCCGAACGATCGGTGCCCCTTTGCCGAAGATGCTGGAAATGGGATTCCAGGCGTGCCGTGTCTCGGACAAAGATGAGAAAAAAGCGGCGCAGATTCCGAAAGCGAAAAGAACCGCTGCCAGCGAGCCAGGATTCGGATTTGTCCGATTGGAGGCCGCTTCCCCGATGGCTAGGATCGATCACATCGACATCGACCCACATGGGAGGCACGTCATGCTCGAAGCCGCTCTGCGCAGCTTGCGCCACATCACACACCCCTTTGTACGTCCCTTCGCACACCCCTTTGCGGCCCTTTTGCCGCGTCTCGATGGTGGTGGATGCGGTATTCACTTTGACGCGGGAACCCTGCAATTTGTTCGACTGGCACGAGTGGCCGGTCCTGCGCGGTTGCGTCTCGATGCTTACGGTACGGCGGCGCTCGACGACGACGTGTTGCGCGGCGGGGTACTGGCCAAACCAGAGGCGGCGGCGCGGCGGCTCGGCGAACTGCTCGAACGTGCCGGCACGAGTGCCGAAGCCCTGCGAGGCGACACCATCGTGCTGGCGCTACCTGCGCATCTACTCAAGACGCACGTGGTCGAGTACCCGCCGGATATGCCGGCGCAAGCCTTGCGCGCTTGGTGCGAACGGCATGCGGCGTTATTGCTGCCGGGCGACGGTAGCCCCGGGTTGCGTTCGCGCGTGGGAGTGACTTGGGCTGAACCGGGGAGTCACCGCCTGCGGCTGTATGCGTGTGAGGCCGAACTCGTCGACGACCGCCTTGCCGCGTTGGAAATGGCGGGCTTGCGTGCACATGCCGTCGATGTGGCACATGCCGCCGGGCGTCGGGCATTCCAATGGGCGTGGCCGGCGGTGGGTGAGCCGAGGGCGTTGGCGGACGAAACTCCGGTTACGCTGCAATCGCCCACGGCGCTACTTCAGATCAGCGATCACGATCTCGATCTGGCGGTGTTTGACGCGCAAACCTGTGTGGCCGACTTACGGGAGCGCTTTGACGGCGTGAATGGGAGCCCAGACGCGTTGGCGAGCGTGGTGCGCGAGCTACTCGACAGACTGCCGGTCGCCGCCGGCTCGCTGCATGTGGCGGCGCAAAGCGTGACGCCGGGCGCGTTTGCGGCGATATGCGATGGCCTCATCGCGGCGTGCCACGTTCCCGTACGGCCGTTTGATCCGCTGCGCCGTCTCGACGCAGCGAGCCCACCGGCGCACCGGCGCCAGCCGTTCGCTGAACGCGCGTCCCTTGCCGTCGCGTGTGGTCTGGCATTGCGCGCCATGTCGATGCGGGGGCTGCCATGGCAGTAAGGCCTCATCTGCCGCCAATCGATTTGCTGCCCACGCTGGCGCAGCGGCGTCAGCGAGATTTCCGCCGACAGTGGCAAATCTGGGCGGTGCTCGCGCTGGCGGGTGCGTTACTGGCGCTGCTGCCGATCGCTTGGGAGGTTCGTGCGCGTAACGAAGGACAGGCGCAGTTGTTGACGCTAAACGCGGCGCGCTCGCGACTTGACGCCGAGACAGCGTCGTTCGACACGACACGTCGCGCGCTGGCGGGACTCCGGGCGCACCGGCGCGCGGCGCTCGCCCTAGTCGCCCGGCGGCAGGCGATGGCGGACCGCCTTCTCGACGTGATGCGGGCATGTGCCGACGGTGTGCGTCTGTCGAGCGTCGATATCGATGGCCGGCAACTGCATGTCGACGGCTACGCGACAACACAGTCCCGTGTGCGTGAGATGCAGAAGCGCTTGCGAAGCCTGCCGTGGGTCAAGAAGGTCGCGGAAGTCGAATCGAGTCTGATTCCCGAAGGTGCGGCGCGGCAACTGATGGGCGCGGATGCTCCCGCGTCGTTGCCGGCCGTGCGGCGATTCGCGGTGCGCGTCGAGCACCGGCCCGTCGCTGAACCTGCATTGACTGATGGCGGCGTGTGGGATCAGGAGGAGGGCATCGATGACAAATGATCGCCAGTCACCGGCCGATGTCCGTGATTTGCTTGCCGATCTTGTCGAGCGCTGTCGAACACGCTGGTCCGTATGGGCATCGGTGTCGCCAGCAGAATGGCCGTCGCCCATGCGTTGGGGCATCGGGGCAGGGGTCTTGCTCGGGGCACTCATGTTGAGTTGGTCGATGTGGTGGCTCGTCGGGCTGCCGGCCCGCACATCGTTGAACAATGACATTGCTGCCGGGCGCACGGCGCTAGATCTCGCGACATCACAGGCGAAGCAATTGCCGCAATGGTTGACGGCCTTGCGAAACGCGGAAGCCGAGACCGTGGCGTGGGAGCGTTTGCTGCCGGTAGCGCCACCGGAGGTGTCGCAGGGAGCACTTGCGGATAGCGCTTCAGCGGCGCTCGGCCGATTGCCCGATGACGCGCGTCAATCACCGCGCGATGCGGCGAATGCGGCGAATGCCGCGGACACAGGTTCCGGCCGGATGTGGCGTGCCGATCTCGAGTCGTTTGTCGCGCGCGCTGGACTGGTGCTTGAGATGGCCCGCCCGGGGGCATTCGATTCGAAAGCCGGTATCGACACCGAGCGAGCGGAAATGCGAGTGACCGGGCCGGTGGCGGGTTTGATTGGCCTGCTTGCCGAGATCGACCGGGTGCCGCGTCATCTTGTGGTCGAGCGGCTGAATTTGCAGGCGCCCGATACGGGCTCAGGGCATGACGGTGACGGACGGGCAACGCTCAAGGTGACGATAGCGACCTACGTCTGGCATCGCACGTCTGCCGCCAGCGTCGTAAGTGACACGGTGCCGATGCCCAAGCTGCCTGACGCACCGGCGCCGTGGCGGATGCCGACGGCCATGGTCGATGTGTTCCGGGCATCGCTGACGGGGCGTCCGGGGCAAGCGAGTGCGGCGATGGTTGCCGACCCGCCAGTGGCGGCCACCGACGTCGCCAGCCCCATTGGGGTGATGCAGGCTGGCGCGCGTCGGGTGACGTTCCGGCGTGCGGCCAACGGCGTGACCGCGGATTGGGCGGGACCGGCACACCCTTCCGGGCAGGACCTTGATGCGCAGATCAGCGTGACGTTGCACGGCGTGGACACGGTCGATGCATTGAAGGCGTTTGCGCGATTGACGGGAAGAAATCTGGTGCTGGGCGAACGTGTCGCGGGGCGGCTTGAGGTGGAAATGGCAAACGTCTCCCCGGCGACAGCCTTCGAGGTGCTGATTCGGGCAGCAGGGTTGGGCGTGCGATCGCTGCACGGTGTGGACTGGGTTGCGCCGAAGACCGAACTATTGGCCGACGAGCAGGCACAGTTGGAGACCGCCGCGAAGCGCGAGACCATGCAACCACTCGTCAGTCGGCGCTTCACGCTGAATTACCCGCGGGCATTGGAATTACGCGAAGTCATCATCGGCGAGAAGGATCGCAAAACGCAGCGGCTGTTGTCGTCGCGAGGCAGCTTGATCGCAGACCTTCGCACTAATCAGCTCTTCGTGACGGATCTGCCCGAGCGTCTCGATGCCCTTGGCGCGTTCATCGCTCGTATCGATGTGCCGGTCAGGCAGGTATTGATCGAAGCGCGGATCGTCGAAGCGGACGATCGGTTCAGCGAGTCGCTCGGCGTCAACCTCGCAGGCTATTACGCGCGGACCCAAGCCCAGAAGGCCGGAAAGGCCGGGCCTGCGCGTGGTGGTACAACGTCGCAGCGAAACGGCGGTGCGGCGGGCAATGGTATTCAGAATGGGCTTCAGAGTGGAACTCAGGGCTCGCCGGGCGGCGCAGGCGGGCAGGGATTGGTCGACGTACTCGACAGTGCTTTGCCTGCGGCGGCGCTCGCCGGCGTGGCGCCGCCAAGCTTGGCCATTACGTTGTTCGGGCGTTCAGCCACGCGGTTTTTGCAACTGGAGTTGTCGGCGCTTGAGACCAGTGGGCGCGGGCGGGTGGTGTCGCGGCCGAGGGTGGTGACGGCGGACAAGGCGGAGGCGGTCATCGAGCAGGGTACCGAATTGCCCTATCAGGCCCGCAGCGGGCGGCGAAGCGTGTCGACGGTGCAGTTCCGCAAAGCTACGCTGCGTCTGGAGGTCACGCCGCTGATTACGCCCGGCGGGCAGGTCATTCTCGACGTGGATGTGCGCAAGGACAGCGTGGGGCAGGCGGTCGCGGATGGCTTTGCCGTGGATACCCGGCACGTTAAGACGCAGGTACAGGTCGAAGACGGCGGGACGGTCGCCATCGGCGGGATTTATCAGGAGGAACGGCGCGATTCGCGCGCCCAAGTGCCGTGGTTAGGCGATGTGCCCCTGCTGGGGGCACTATTCCGGAACCGATCGGAGGGGGGCCGGCGCACCGAATTGCTGGTGTTCATCACCCCCAGCGTAGTGCCGGCGGCCGGTGGCGTGGATGCCTACATCGCACCGGGCAGCGCCGCGCTGTTACCGGGAGACAACGAGGAGACGCCCGCGCGCAAGGCATTACGGGGCGGATCGGGGGTGCTCACGGGCCAGCCGGTGGTGCCCCCGGAGGCGCCGGCCAACGACGCTCCGGTGGGGCATCCGAGGCTGACGGCGGCGTCTTTGGAGGCGACGCGTTCCGCACGCCCGACGCATATCCCGGTATCATCAGGGATTGGAACCCAAATATCAGCGATTCATGCTGGAAAACGTAATACTTGTCGGATTGATGGGGGCGGGCAAGACCACGGTCGGACGCGCCGTCGCGCGACGTCTCGGACGGCAGTTCTATGACTCCGACCATGAGATCGAAGCGCGCACAGGCGTGCGAATCCCGGTCATCTTCGAGCACGAAGGCGAAGACGGCTTTCGCCAGCGCGAAGCGCATACCATCGACGAACTCACACAGCGCAGCGGCATCGTTCTCGCCACCGGCGGGGGTGCCGTGCTGCGCGCAGAAAACCGCGAATGCATCAAGTCGCGCGGCACCGTCGTCTATTTGCGCGCCACACCGCATGACTTGTGGTTGCGCACGCGTCGCGACAAAAACCGCCCGCTGCTGCAAACGGCGGATCCGCGCGCGCGCCTCGAGCAATTGTTTCAAGAGCGCGACGCGCTGTACCGAGAGTGTGCGACGTTTGTCATCGAGACGGGCCGGCCAAGCGTCAACGCCCTCGTCAACATGGTGCTCATGCAACTGGAAGTCGCCGGCATTGTGCCGATCGGGCCTCACCTTGAGCTTGAAGCCGATGTCCATGCGGATGGCGGTGACGTTGTTGATGCCAAGGGCGCGAGCGATGAAGGCCACGGTGAACGCACCGAAGGCGGCGAAAGTACCGGAAGCACCGGCAGCACCGGCAGCACCGGCAGCACCGGCAGCGCCAGCGAGGCGGCCGGGACGGGCACGCCGAACGCCAGCACACACGCAAACGAACCCATTCCCAGCGACGCAGCGGGAACGGCCATGTCACCGATTCGTGACACGGTCTCACGCTGATGTTGCCGACCACGATAACTAGCCAGTCAGCGGCATGATTACCCTCAAACTCGAACTCGGCGAGCGCGCCTACCCCATCCACATCGGCACCGACCTGCTTTCGCAGGACGCTTTGTTCGCGCCGCATGTTCGCGGCACGCACGCGATTATCGTGACGAACACGACCGTCGCACCGCTGTATGCAGAGAAAGTCGCCGCGACCCTCCAACGTCTGGGCAAACACGTCGTCACGGCAGTGCTGCCGGATGGCGAAAAGTACAAGAACTGGCAGACGCTGAACCTGATTTTCGACGAGCTGCTGGGGGCACAAGCCGATCGCAAGGCAACGCTGATCGCTTTGGGCGGCGGGGTCGTGGGCGATATGACGGGTTTTGCCGCAGCATGCTACATGCGCGGTGTTCCGTTCGTGCAGGTGCCGACGACGCTGCTGGCGCAAGTCGATTCGTCGGTCGGCGGCAAGACGGGTATCAACCATCCGTTGGGCAAGAACATGATCGGTGCCTTCTGGCAGCCGAGCGCCGTACTGGCCGACATCGACACGTTGTCGACGCTGCCGGAACGTGAGTTAGCAGCGGGCCTTGCGGAAGTCATCAAACACGGCGCGATCGCCGATGAAGCGTACTTCGACTGGATCGAAGCCAATATCGACGCGTTGAATGCCCGCAACACGGCGGCGCTGTCGTATGCGGTGCAACGCTCGTGCGAGATCAAAGCCGCCGTTGTGGCCAGCGACGAACGCGAACAAGGGCTGCGCGCCACGCTGAACTTCGGGCACACGTTCGGGCATGCTATCGAAGCGGGTCTCGGTTACGGCGAGTGGCTGCACGGCGAAGCGGTCGGATGCGGCATGGTCATGGGCGCCGATCTGTCGGCGCGGCTCGGCTACATCGACGAAGCGCTGGTGCCGCGCATCAAGGCCCTCGTCGCAGCGGCCAAGTTGCCGGTAACCGGCCCGGCGCTTGGCGAAGATCGCTATATCGATCTGATGCGAGTCGACAAGAAAGCCGAGGGCGGCGATATCCGCTTCGTGCTACTCAACCGGCTAGGCGAAGCGTTCATGACGCGTGTGCCCGATGCCGAACTGCGCGCAACGCTGCGCGCCAACGTGTAAGCGGGAGGGCTGGCGATGGTCGATTACGAAGCGTCGCTTGCCCCTTACGCGGCCCGCTCGCTGAATTCGCGGGGGCGCCGGTTTGCCGAGGCGGCCCCGGCGACGCGCAGTGAATTTCAACGCGACCGCGACCGCATCATCCATTCGACGGCATTTCGCCGGCTCGAATACAAGACACAGGTCTTCGTGAATCACGAAGGCGATCTGTTTCGCACCCGCCTCACCCATAGCCTCGAAGTGGCCCAGATCGGGCGCTCGATTGCCCGCAATCTCCGCGTCAACGAAGATCTGGTCGAAGCCATTGCGCTGGCGCACGACCTCGGCCACACACCGTTCGGTCACGCCGGACAGGACGCACTCAACGCGTGCATGCGCGACTACGGCGGCTTCGAGCACAACCTGCAAAGCCTCATCGTTGTCGATGAACTCGAAGAGCACTACGGCGGATTCAACGGCCTGAACCTGTGCTTCGAGACGCGAGAGGGCATTCTCAAGCACTGCTCGCGCGCGAATGCGCGGGAGCTTGGCGAACTCGGTGAGCGGTTTCTCAAAGGGCGCCAGCCGGGCATCGAGGCGCAGATCGCGAATCTCGCCGACGAGATCGCCTACAACAATCACGATATCGACGATGGGGTGCGCTCGGGGTTGTTGTCACTCGAACAACTCGACGCCGTGCCGCTCTGGAAGCGCTATTGCGCCGACGCGCAACACGAGTGGCCGGAGATCTCCGGGCGCCGGCTCGTGCACGAGACGACACGACGCATCATCAACGCGCTGATCGTTGACTTGATTGCCACGACGCGCCGCCGCGTGGCGGATGCCTCGCCGGCCTCGATGGAGGATGTTCGGGGTGTCGGGCCGCTGGTGGCGTTCAGCGACGAGATGAGAGAGCAGGCGGGCCAGTTGAAGCGCTTCCTGTTCGAGAACCTGTACCGCCACTATCTGGTGATGCGCATGGCCGCTAAAGCCCAACGCATCGTGCAGGAGTTGTTCGCCGCATTTCTCTCGGACCCGCGGTTGCTGCCGCCGAATTACCGCCCCGAGAATGAGGCCGATCAACCGCGCTGGATTGCGCACTACGTTGCGGGGATGACCGACCGCTACGCGATCAAGGAATATCGCAGGCTCTTCACGATCGAGCCGACACTGTAGTGGGTAAGTGAGTGAGGACGGCCTCCTCGATGAAGGCCGCCCCTTGCGCTGCGCTGCGGTGCGCTGTGATTAACTACGTCCGGCAATAAACCCGAGTACCAGTGCAACGGCTGCGACCGTCCCGAGCGTCTGCCAAGGGCGTTCGTGCACATAGCCGTCGGCTTCTTCCCAGACCTCATTCGCACGACGGCGCAGATGGGCGCGTGCATCGCCGAAGTCGCTACGCGCTTCGCGGAGCTTGTCGCCGATTTCCGCGCGCAACGCTTCAATGTCGGAGGCCGACTTTGCGTTGGAGAGGGCGTGGTCGAGATCGTCGAGCAGGTCGCGAACGCGTGCCGAGACGTCACCGCTGGCCAGACGTGCTGCGCGTGCCGTACGACGGCCCGCATAACGGGCATCGTCCAGACCGTTGTTCAGTGCTGATTCCGCTTTCGAGGCAATTCCCATTTCTGACTCCCTGATGGTGGTATTGAAATGCGACATGCGCCATGTCCGGGGGGACTTGCCGGCGTCACGCCGATGGAAACCTGGTGCGAGCGGCCATTATGGCGTGGCCGTTCGCGGGCGTACACCATGAGAGACAGCGGTCCAAAAGGGAAAGTTGCAGATATTTACCGATCGATCGATTGCGATGGTGCTCGTTTCCGCGAAGAAATGCGAAAACGCCGCACAAAGGCGGCGTTTTCTGAACCATCTGAAGCGTATTGCGTCGCTTTGAAGCGCGTTGCCGTGATCTGGCCGCGACTGCGACTTAGAAGCGATAGCCGAGCGACAGGAACGTGACCACCGGGTTCAGCTTGACCTTGGCTTCGCTGGTCGTGGTGATCGGACCGCGCGTCGTGGTCAGCTTGGCCGTCGTGCTCACCGGGATGTACGACACGGAGAAAGACAGCGTCCAGTGCTGGTCCATGTTGTAGTTGATACCCGCGTTGAACACCGGTGCCCACGAGTTGGTCAGCTTTGCCGTGGTCGAGCCACCCGGGCCGAGAGCAAGCGAGTTGCTGGCCAGTGCCTGGAAGCCATCCGTGAGCTCGATGTTCGAGTACCAGAAGTAGCTGGCACCAATGCCGACGAACGGACGCCACTTGTCGTCAGCCTGACCGAAGTAGTACTTCAGCAACAGAGCCGGGCTCCACTGCTTGGCCGACGCCAGTGCACCGTTGCCGGGCAGTTGCAGGCGGCCTTGGCCGTACAGATGGAATTTCGGCGGAACACCGAACACGCCTTCGACGGCGATGTTGTCGGTGAAGAAATGCGCGAACGTGATGCCGAGCGTATCGGCGTCAGACACTTGGGCGCCCGTATTGCCCCCAAGCGCAGCGTTAAGGCCGGCAGCCAGTCCCGGCACGCTCGATCCCGTCACTTTCAACGGATCGCTGGAAACTTGCGGCGAGAGGTGGAACCAGCCGAGGCTGACAACGTTATCGCCGGCTTTCTGTGCGAAAGCGGCCCCCGACGCCGTCAGCATGGCCACGGCAGCAATGGTCAAATGCTTCAACTTCATTTGATTCGTCTCCTGCTCAAGATTCTTTATTGTCGAGAATTTCGGTAAATGAAATTCAGGGCCATTATGCCGAGCGTGGAAAGTCGCGGGTAGCATGAGACTGGAGGTGTCGCTCTAAAGGTGTTGTTTCCACGCATCGACTCATGGAATGCCCTTAGAAAAAAGCGCTGGACGAAAGAAAAGCGTGCCTTTATACGTCAGGCACGCTTTGAGAAAAAACTCCGGACTCCGATATTACGAACGCAATTAGCGTCCCGCAGGCTGGGTTTAGAACTTGTAGCCGAGCGAGACGAAGGTCACAATCGGATTCAGCTTGATTTCGGCATCTGAGGACGCAAGCACCGTACCGTCCTGCGCCTTGATCTTGATGTTGGCGGTGGTCTTGAGCGGAATGTAGGAAACCGATGCGCTAGCGACCCAGTGCTTGTCGAACGCATACGAGAAGCCGGCATTCACGACCGGTTGCCACGATGCCGACGATTTGGCTTCTACGCTTGTCGGACCGTTATGTCCGGAAGTAAAAGCAAGCACGCTGCCGAAATTCTGATTCAGCGCCGATTCGAAACTCGGATTGAGACTGACGTTTGTAAAGAACGTATAACTCACGCCGACACCGAGAAAAGGGCGCCACGTCGAATTCGCCTGACCGAAGTAATACTGGAACACCAGCGCCGGACTCCATTGCCGAACGCTTTGCACGATCGGGTTGTTTTGCGGCGCGCCGAGGTCGATACTCGTGAGCGCGCCGGCAATACCCGGTGGTGCAATCACACCCTCGCCGGTGAGCTTGAATTTGGCGGGGACGCCGGCCACGGTCTGCACGGCGATGTTGTCGGTGACGAAGTGGGTGAAGACGAGCCCGAGCGTATCGGCGTTACTGACCTTCGCGCCAGAGCCCGGCGAGGTAAAGTTCGCAGGCACGAGCGTGGGGGTGAGACCGTCCTGATTGGTGCTGGTGGTCATCGGCTTGCTCGAGTCCTGCGGCGCGATGTGAAACCACCCGAGGTTGACGACGTTGTCGCCGGCTTGTTGTGCTGTGGCGCTGGTGGACGCCAGAGATATGCCGATACCGAGCGCGCAAAAGCACGCTGCGGACCGGTAGGTCCGAGTTGTCATTTGTCTATCCTCCCAAGATTATTTATTTATTTTTCGATGCATTATGCGCTGGTGGACTCTGGGCGCAATCGTCGAATCTAGAGTTTTTGTACGAATCAAAGGGAATTGGCTAGATATCAGTATTTAAAGGGTTTTTCGGTGTCGAAACTGCCTCGCGAATCGTGATATCGAGCTTTAAAGCATTACATTTGAATTCGCATGGCCCGATTACCGCGACTCTTTATTCCCCGTCAGCCGCAGCACGTGATTCTGCGCGGCAACAACCGGCAAGCCATCTTCGTGGACGACGAAGACCGGCGTGTATTCCATGACCGTCTGCGCGAAGCCGCGCGAGCGCACGGGCTGGCCATTCACGCGTGGTGCATGATGCCGAACCACCTCCATCTGGTCGCGACGCCCGCCGACGAGCGCAGCCTGCCCGCCACGCTTCAGGCGGTCGGCCGCTATTACGTGCTCTATTTCAACCGGCGGCACCAGCGCACCGGCACCTTGTGGGAGGGGCGCTACCGGGCGACGGTGATCGAAGCCGAGCACTATCTGCTGCTCGCGAGCCGTTATGTCGAACTCAACCCGGTGCGCGCCGGGCTGGCCGACGCGCCGGGTAACTATGTGTGGTCGAGCTACAACCATCACGTGGGCCTGACGGTCGACAGCCTCGTCACCGATCACGCGCTGTATTGGTCACTCGGCAATACGCCGTTCGAGCGTCAACGTACCTACGCGGAGGGGTTCTCGATTCCCCTGCCACCCTACGAGGTTGACGCGTTGCGTACAGCCACGCAGAAGGGGTGGCTGCTCGGCGGCCCCGAATATCTGGCGCGAATGTCGCTGGCGGCGAATCGCCGAGTGAGTCCACTCACCCGTGGCCGTCCGCGTAAGTCGGCCACCGACCTGCTCTGATCCCCTGCTGAATCTCCCCATCGGCGAACCTGTCTGGGTTCGCCAATCTCCCCCAACTGCTTGAAATTCAACAAATTAATGACGGCGGTCAAATTGCCGAAAACAATCTGACCCCAATAAAAATAAGCCTTCTTTTGGTGCGGTCGTTAATTAGAATCTGACCCCATTAAAATATTTTGTCATTGTGAATTTCATAGCGTATATTCCAACTTCGGCCGATTGGTGCGATGCGCAAAACCGTGCGCACTGAGTCGGTACCTGTGGCGACACTCGAGAATGACCTTCGACGCGTGCGACACCGCAGTCTGGCCTGCCCGGCCAACCCCCACTTAACCCGGCCGACCGTGACGAACATGCGCGCGGCGGCCTCGCCAAGAGACGGTGTAACTCGTGGAAAAGAAACAGCAACCGATTGCGACGGCAGCAGCGCTGCCGGGTGAGGCGTACGTGGCGCCGGACGCACAGGGCATGTACGACCCGGCCAATGAACACGACGCCTGCGGTGTCGGCTTCGTGGCCCATATCAAGGGTGTGAAGAGTCACGCCATCGTCGAGCAGGGTCTGAAGATCCTCGAGAACCTCGATCACCGGGGCGCCGTCGGCGCTGACCCGCTGATGGGCGACGGTGCCGGCATCCTGCTCCAGATTCCCGATCAGTTCTACCGCGAAGAGATGGCCCGTCAGGGCGTCACGCTGCCGCCGGCTGGCGAGTACGGCGTGGGCATGATCTTCCTGCCGAAGGAACACGCATCGCGTCTCGCTTGCGAACAAGAGCTCGAGCGCACCGTGAAGGCCGAAGGTCAGGTCGTGCTGGGCTGGCGCGATGTCGCCATCGACCGCGACATGCCGATGTCGCCGAACGTGAAGGCCACCGAGCCGGTGATCCGCCAGATCTTCATCGGCCGCGGTCAGGACATCATGGTGACCGACGCGCTCGAACGTAAGCTCTACGTCATCCGCAAGACCGCAAGCCACCGCATTCAGGCGCTCAAGCTCAAGCACGGCAAGGAATACTTCGTGCCGTCGATGTCGGCGCGCACCATCGTCTACAAGGGCCTGCTGCTGTGCGATCAGGTCGGCCGCTACTACCGCGATCTGGCCGATCCGCGCACCGTCTCGGCGCTCGCCCTCGTGCACCAGCGCTTCTCGACCAACACGTTCCCGGCCTGGGAACTCGCCCACCCGTACCGCATGGTGGCGCACAACGGCGAAATCAACACGGTCAAGGGCAACGTCAACTGGATCAACGCCCGCACGGGTGCGATCTCGTCGGCCGTGCTCGGCAGCGATCTGCAAAAGCTGTGGCCGCTGATCTATCCGGGCCAGTCGGACACGGCATCGTTCGACAACTGCCTCGAAATGCTCACGATGGCCGGCTACCCGCTCGCCCACGCGATGATGATGATGATCCCGGAAGCCTGGGAGCAGCACACGTTGATGGACGAAAACCGCCGCGCGTTCTACGAGTACCACGCCGCGATGATGGAGCCGTGGGACGGCCCCGCCGCCATCGCGTTCACCGACGGCCGTCAGATCGGCGCGACGCTCGACCGTAACGGTCTGCGTCCGGCGCGCTACGTCATCACCGATGACGACATGGTGATTCTGGCGTCGGAGTCGGGCGTGCTGCCGATTCCCGAGTCGAAGATCGTCAAGAAGTGGCGCCTGCAACCGGGCAAGATGTTCCTGATCGATATGGAACAGGGCCGCATCATCGACGACAAGGAACTCAAGGACAACCTCGCCAACGCGAAGCCCTACAAGAGCTGGATCGACGCCGTGCGCATCAAGCTCGACGAGATCGAGCCGAAGGTGGAAGAGGCCGGTGTGCATCACGACACGGCCACGCCGCTGATCGACTTGCAGCAGGCGTTCGGTTACACGCAGGAAGAAGTGAAGCTGTTGATGACGCCGATGGCGATCAACGGCGAAGAAGCCGTGGGCTCGATGGGCAACGACAGCCCGCTCGCGGTCATGAGCAACAAGAACAAGACGCTCTATCACTACTTCCGTCAGCTGTTTGCGCAGGTGACGAACCCGCCGATCGATCCGATCCGCGAAAACATGGTGATGTCGCTGGTGTCGTTCATCGGCCCGAAGCCGAACCTGCTCGACACGAACAACATCAACCCGCCGATGCGTCTCGAAGTGTCGCAGCCGGTGCTGGACTTCAAGGAAATCTCGAAGATCCGTCACATCGACAAGTACACCGGCGGCAAATTCCGCTCGTACGAGTTGAACATCTGCTACCCGGTCGCCTGGGGCAAGGAAGGCATCGAAGCCCGCCTCGCATCGCTGTGCGCCGAAGCTGTGGACGCGGTGAAGTCGGGCTACAACATCCTGATCGTCTCCGACCGTCTGACGAATCGCGAACAAGTCGCCATGCCGGCACTGCTCGCCACGTCGGCTGTGCACCAGCATCTGGTGGCGCAAGGCCTGCGCACGAGCACGGGCCTCGTGGTGGAAACCGGTTCGGCCCGTGAAGTGCATCACTTCGCGCTGCTGGCCGGCTACGGCGCGGAAGCCGTGCACCCGTACCTCGCGATGGAAACGCTCGCGCAGATCGCCCGCAAGCAAGGCGGCGACCTGACGCCCGAGAAGGCCGTGAAGCATTTCGTCAAGGCTGTCGGCAAGGGTCTGCACAAGGTCATGTCGAAGATGGGCATCTCGACGTACATGTCGTACACGGGTGCGCAGATTTTTGAAGCGATCGGCCTGTCGCAGGAACTGGTCCGCAAGTACTTCCAAGGCACGGCATCGAACGTCGGCGGTATCGGCATCTTCGAAGTGGCGGAAGAAGCAGTGCGTCTGCATCGCGAAGCCTTCGGCGACAACCCGGTGCTGGCCAACATGCTCGACGCCGGTGGCGAATACGCGTTCCGCATTCGTGGCGAAGACCACATGTGGACCCCGGACGCCATCGCCAAGCTCCAGCACTCGACCCGTTCCAATTCGTACCAGACGTACAAGGAATACGCGAACCTCATCAACGACCAGAGCAAGCGCCACATGACGCTGCGCGGTCTGTTCGAGTTCCGCGTCGATCCGCAACGCGCGATCCCGCTCGATCAAGTCGAGTCGGCCAAAGACATCGTGAAGCGTTTCGCCACGGGGGCCATGTCGCTCGGTTCGATCTCGACCGAAGCGCACGCCACGCTGGCCGTCGCGATGAACCGTATCGGCGGCAAGTCGAACACGGGTGAGGGCGGCGAAGATCCGCGCCGCTATCGCAACGAACTCAAGGGCATTCCGATCAAGAAGGGCGAATCGCTTGCCTCGATCGTGGGCCACGACGTCATCGAAGCCGATATCGAGCTGCAAGACGGCGACTCGCTGCGCTCGCGTATCAAGCAAGTGGCCTCGGGCCGCTTCGGTGTGACGGCCGACTATCTGGTCTCGGCCGATCAGATCCAGATCAAGATGGCGCAGGGCGCGAAGCCGGGCGAAGGCGGTCAATTGCCGGGTCACAAGGTGACCGAGTACATCGGCAAGCTGCGTTACTCGGTGCCGGGCGTGGGTCTGATCTCGCCGCCGCCGCACCATGACATCTACTCGATCGAAGATCTGGCACAGCTGATTCACGATCTGAAGAACGTGAACGCCTCGTCGTCGATCTCGGTGAAGCTCGTGTCCGAAGTGGGCGTGGGCACGGTGGCTGCCGGTGTTGCCAAGGCCAAGGCCGATCACGTCGTGATCGCCGGTCACGATGGCGGCACGGGCGCTTCGCCGCTGTCGTCGGTGAAGTATGCCGGCTCGCCGTGGGAACTGGGTCTGGCCGAGACGCAGCAAACGCTGGTGCTCAACCGTCTGCGCGGCCGTATCCGCGTGCAGGCCGACGGTCAGATGAAGACCGGCCGCGACGTGGTGATCGGCGCGCTGCTCGGTGCTGACGAATTCGGCTTCGCGACGGCACCGCTCGTCGTCGAAGGCTGCATCATGATGCGCAAGTGCCACCTGAACACCTGTCCGGTGGGCGTGGCAACGCAAGATCCGGTGCTGCGCAAGAAATTCCAAGGCAAGCCGGAACACGTCGTCAATTACTTCTTCTTCGTGGCCGAGGAAGTGCGCGAAATCATGGCGCAACTGGGCATCGCGAAGTTCGATGACCTGATCGGCCGTGCCGACCTGCTCAACACCAAGTCGGGCGTGGAGCATTGGAAGGCGAAGGGTCTCGACTTCTCGCGCATCTTCTACCTGCCGGAAGTCGAAGACTCGGTGCCGCGTCTGCATGTCGAATCGCAGGATCACGGTCTGGTGCAGGCACTCGACCACGCGCTGATCGAGAAGGCATTGCCGGCGCTGGAGAAGGGCGAGCACGTCTCGTTCATCCAGCCGGTGCGTAACCGTAACCGTACGGTCGGCGCGATGCTCTCGGGCGAAGTCGCCAAGCGCTACGGTCACGAAGGTCTGCCGGACGACACGATCCACGTGCAACTCAAGGGCACGGCGGGTCAGAGCTTCGGTGCCTTCCTGGCGCGCGGTATCACGCTCGATCTCGTGGGCGACGGTAACGACTACGTCGGCAAGGGCTTGTCGGGCGGCCGCATCATCGTGCGTCCGACCAACGACTTCCGCGGCGACGCCGAGAACAACATCATCGTGGGCAACACCGTGATGATCGGCGCGATCGAAGGCGAAGCCTTCTTCAACGGCGTGGCCGGCGAGCGTTTCTGTGTGCGTAACTCGGGGGCTACGGCCGTCGTGGAAGGCACGGGCGATCACGGTTGCGAATACATGACCGGCGGCACGGTGGTCGTGCTGGGCGAGACGGGCCGCAACTTTGCTGCGGGCATGTCGGGTGGCGTGGCGTACATCTACGACGCCGACGGCACCTTCGGCGCCAAGTGCAACACGGCGATGGTCGCGCTGGATCCGGTGCTGCCGCACGGCGAGCAGGAGCGTACGGTGAGTCAGGGCCTGTGGCATCGCGGCCAGACCGACGAAGCGTTGCTGCGCGAGCTGATCGAGCGTCACTTCCAGTACACCGGTTCGATGCGCGCCAAGGCGTTGCTCGAAGACTGGGACAGCGCCCGCCGCAAGTTCGTGAAGGTGTTCCCGAACGAATACAAACGCGCTTTGGGCGAAATGGCCAAAGCCAACGACAAACAAGCACTGGCGGCCTGATACCGAATGCGCGGTCACGTCACAGGGTGAGGGCCCTGTCGGCGTGCCGCGCGCGGGTGAGGCACGGTAACCACAAAACTTTCCGACTGAAGAAACATGGGCAAGGTCACAGGTTTTCTCGAATTCGAGCGCCAGAGCGAGTCGTACGAAGCACCGCTGGCACGGGTCAAGCATTACAAGGAGTTCGTGCTCGCGCTCTCCGACGATCAGGCAAAAGTACAGGGCGCACGCTGCATGGATTGCGGCATCCCGTTCTGTAACAACGGTTGCCCGGTCAACAACATCATTCCCGACTTCAACGATCTGGTGTATCGCCAGGACTGGAAGTCGGCGATTGCGGTGTTGCACTCGACGAACAACTTCCCGGAGTTCACGGGCCGCATCTGCCCGGCACCGTGTGAAGCCGCGTGCACGCTGAACATCAACAGCGACGCCGTGGGCATCAAGTCGATCGAACACGCGATCATCGACAAGGCGTGGAGCGAAGGCTGGGTTGAGCCGCAGCCCGCCAAGCACAAGACCGGCAAGACGGTTGCCGTGGTCGGTTCGGGCCCCGCGGGTCTGGCGGTGGCGCAACAACTGGCACGCGCCGGTCACGACGTGACCGTGTTCGAAAAGAACGATCGCGTGGGCGGCCTGCTGCGTTACGGCATTCCCGACTTCAAGCTCGAGAAGTGGCTGATCGATCGCCGCATGCGTCAGATGGAAGCCGAGGGCGTGACCTTCCGCACCGGTGTGTACATCGGCAAAGAGGCGCCGGACGCCACCATCAACAACTTCTCGAAAGAGACGATTTCGCCGGAGCAACTGCAAGCGCAGTTCGACGCGGTGGTCATCGCAGGCGGTGCAGAACAGCCGCGCGATCTGCCGGTGCCGGGGCGTGAGCTCGAAGGCGTGCATTTCGCGATGGAATTCCTGCCGCAGCAGAACAAGGTCAACGCGGGCGACAAGCTGGCAAACCAGATGCTGGCGACCGGCAAGAGCGTGATCGTGATCGGTGGCGGCGATACGGGTTCGGATTGCGTGGGCACGTCGAACCGTCACGGTGCCAAACACGTGATGCAGTTCGAGCTGCTGCCGCAGCCGCCGGAGCAGGAAAACAAGCCGATGGTGTGGCCGTACTGGCCGACCAAGCTGCGCACGTCGTCGAGCCATGACGAAGGTTGCGAGCGTGACTGGTCGGTCGCGACGAAGCGCTTCGAAGGCAAGAACGGCAAGGTGGAAAAACTGATCGCCGTGCGCCTCGAATGGAAGGACGGCAAGATGCAGGAAGTGGCCGGTTCGGAGTTCGAGCTGAAGGCCGATCTGGTGCTGCTGGCCATGGGCTTCGTCTCGCCGGTGCAGACCGTGCTCGACGCGTTCGGCGTGGACAAGGATGCGCGCGGCAACGTGCGTGCCTCGACCGAAGGCGAGCGCGCCTACACCACGAATCTGCCGAAGGTGTTTGCTGCCGGTGACGTGCGTCGCGGTCAGTCGCTGGTGGTGTGGGCGATTCGCGAAGGCCGTCAGTGCGCACGCGCAGTCGACGAGTTCCTGATGGGCCATTCGGAACTGCCGCGCTAAGCAAGTTTGCCTGCCAAAACCACAAATACGGGGTGGTTGTTGAGTTTGAGAGGAGGGGGCGCAGCCGTAGGCAGTTGCGCCGCTGTGGAGAAACCGTCCGGACGGCAACGTCCGGGCGGTTTTTTCTTGCCTGTTCGTCTTGCGCGGGCGTTGTCGGGTGCAATGCCCGTCAAGCTGGAAATTCAGTAAATCGCTAAATATAAGATGTCATACAACAAGACGTCATTTCGACGCGACGACATGTGAGAAATCCTTCCCAACATGTGCAAACATCAATACCTATAAGGCGTAACGCGCGCTGCATCGGGACCAATCAAAACACTAGGGATTATCCGTAAACGCCACAAACAGGCATTGTCATCGTACATCGTCTCACGTAGGATGCCTCTCCATGCGAGCCATGCACTCGCGACAAAAAAATCCACGGAGAGAGACAACCATCATGGCACTGAAGATCAAAGGCCTGCGCTGGTGGATGATCGGACTGCTGACACTCGGCACGGTCATGAACTACCTTGCGCGCAGCTCGCTTGCCGTTGCCGCCCCCACGGTAATGAAGGATCTCCACATTACCACCCAGCAGTACGGCTGGATTACGGGCGCATTCCTTGTGCTGTACCCGATCGGCGCCCCGTTGACGGGCTATCTGATGGACCGCATCGGCCTGCGTCTGGGCTTCCTGTTGTGCGGCGTGATGTGGTCGATCGTGTGCATGCTGCACGGTCTGGCAGACGGCTGGGTCGGCCTGTTCGTCCTGCGCGGTTTGCTGGGGCTGGCCGAAGCGTCGTTCATTCCGGCCGGTATGCGTGCTGCTGCCTTCTGGTTCCCGTCGAAAGAGCGCGCGTTCGCCGCGGGTATCTTCAACATCGGCACGTCTATCGGCGCCATTCTTGCGCCGCCGCTCATCGCTTGGTCGATCCTGCGCTACAACTGGGAAACCGCGTTCGTGATCGCCGGCGCGTTGGGGCTGGTGTGGGGGGCGCTGTGGTTCGCGTTCTATCGTCATCCGACGGACCACCCGGCGCTCACGCAAGCCGAATCCGACTACATCAACGAAGGCAACGTCGTCGATGCCGTGGCCGATGCGCGCAAGCCGAACCTGCGTTCGATCCTGCGTCAACGTAATTTCTGGGGCATCGCCCTGCCGCGTTTCTTCGCCGATCCGGTGTGGGGCACCATCGTGTTCTGGATGCCGCTGTATCTGAGTCAGGCGCGCGGCTTCGATCTGAAGACGATTGCGGCGACGGCATGGCTGCCGTTCGTGGCGGCCGACATCGGCTGTCTGATGGGCGGCACCATTTCCGTGTGGCTCAACAAGCATTTCAAGATCACCATCTTCAACGGCAAGCGCGTGGTGTTCACCATCGGTGCGTTTGTCATGACGGCGATGTGCGGCGTTGGCTTCGTCAAAGACCCGATGATGGCGATCTTCCTGCTGTGCCTCGGCGGCTTCGCGCACCAGACGCTTTCGATCAGCGTGATCTCCATGTCTGCCGATCTGTTCCCGCGTAACGAGGTTGCCACGGTCACCGGGCTGGCGGGTCTCTCGGCCGGTATCGGCAATCTGCTGTTCACGTTGGTGATCGGTGCGTTCGTGACCGCCGTCGGTTATGCGCCGTTCTTCGTGGCACTGGGGCTGGGCGATCTGATCGGTGCGGTGATTCTGTGGACCGTGGTCAAGCCGCATATCACCGGCACGGCGACGCCGGCACCGGCGCAGCGTGTTGATGTGGGGCGCACGGCGAATGCGTGAGCCTGCGCCTGAATTTGAACGACAAGTTTGACGGACACTGCGTCGCGCACCTTAATGGGTGTGTGGCGCAGTGTCGATTTCGTTGTAGCGATGCATCGACGTATGCATGGCGATCTACCGATGAACAAGGAGTGACATGAGCCAGACTTCCGGCAAACCCTTCCGCCGTCTGCTGCTGACCGGCGCGGCGGGCAACCTCGGCAAACAATTGCGCGGCAAGCTTGCCGAATGGGCAGACATCGTTCGCGTGAGCGACATCGTGCCGGTCACCGCAGACGCCCCGCACGAAGAAGCGATGCAGGTCGATCTCGCGGACCGCGCCGCCGTGCATGCACTGCTCGAAGGCGTGGATGCGCTCGTGCATCTGGGCGGCATTTCCGTCGAAGCGCCGTTCGACGACATTCTGCAAGCGAACATTCTGGGGCTGTACAACGTCTACAGCGCGGCACAGAAGCAGGGTGTGAAGCGCATCGTGTACGCGAGTTCCAACCATGCGGTGGGCTTCCATGAAGTCACCGAAGTGCTCGACACCGATGTGCCGCACCGGCCCGATGGCATGTACGGGTTGTCGAAGTGTTTTGGCGAAGATTTGTCGCGCTACTACTTCGATCGCTTCGGCCTCGAGACCGTGTGTCTGCGCATCGGCTCATCGTTCGAGCAGCCGAAGAATCCGCGCATGATGGTCACGTATCTGAGCTTTCGCGATCTGGCCGAGCTGGTGCGTTGCTCGCTGTTCACCAACCGCGTGGGCCACGCCATCGTCTACGGCGTGTCGGACAACCCAACGCTGTGGGTCGACAACACCAAGGCGTCGTTCCTCGGCTACCGTCCGAAAGACAGTTCGGCTGAATTCGCGGGGCTGTTCCCGGCGAAAGCGCCCGATACGCAAATGGATGACTGGACCCAGCGCTACCAAGGCGGTCCGTTCGTGCTGATGGGGCCGATGGAGCCCAAGTCATGAGTCTGTCGATCGAACGCATCGAGCGACTGGAGCCGGCGCGTGCGACACCGCACGCGGTGGGCGAAAGCCCGCTCTGGCGCGATGACGAACAGGCGCTCTACTGGGTGGATATCCCCGCGAAGCAACTGCATCGGCTGACGCCGGCCGATGGCGCGCATCGTCAATGGACGTTCCCCGAGCAGGTCGCGTGCTTCACGTTCGACGCCTCGGGCACGTTGCTCGCCGGTGCCGAGACCGGGCTGTTCGCTGTGCATCGCGATGATCTTGCTGATCTTGGCAAGTCAGACGTCGTCGACACGACGCAATTCCATCGTCTCGCGGCGCCGGTGTTTCCGGCGAAGGGCATGCGCTTCAACGACGGGCGTTGTGACCGGCAGGGCCGCTTCTGGGCGGGCACGATGGTGCAGGACATGTCGCTGGCGAGCGATGCCGGTGCGTTGTTCCGCTTCGACGCCGCGGGCCAGTTGTCAGCACCGCTGGTCGACGCATTGGTGACGCAGAACGGTCTGGGCTTCTCGCCCGATGGCCGCACCATGTATTTGAGCGATTCGCACCCGACGCGGCGTCTCGTGTGGGCGTTCGACTTCGATATCGACAGCGGTGCGATCAGCGGGCAGCGCCTGTTCGTGGATATGAACCAGTACCCCGGGCGCCCCGATGGCGCGGCGGTCGACGCGGACGGTTGCTACTGGACTTGTGCGAATGACGGCAGCCGGTTGCTGCGTTTCACCCCTGCCGGTGCACTGGATCGCGAGATCGTGTTGCCGGTGTCCAAGCCCTCGATGTGTGCGTTTGGCGGGCGCGAGTACGATACGTTGTTTGTCACGTCGATCCGTCCGGGGGCGAATGCCAACGAGCACGATGGTCACGTATTCGCCGTGCGATGCGGCGTGCAGGGTTTGCCGGAAACGCGGTATGCGGGCGTCTTGAATGTTGGGCCGGTAGCGGGTGTGTAGGCGGGGGTATGACGGTCGCGACGCCGCGCACAAGCGGCGCGCACCGCGGTAGTTGTCCGGCGCGCTCGCGGTGGTTCAGACGAACGCCCGGTGAGGCAGCGGGATGTCGGATCGAACGTCGTCAACGATCCGGCATCCCGTTTTGCCATTTCAGCGCGTGATCAGTGCGTAATCAGTACTCGATCAGTGAGTGAAGTCCGGCGTCGTGAGCACCTTGCCGCGCGTCTCCGGCAGCAACAGTGCGCAGACCACCACTAGCAGATAGCCGCCGCCGGCGACGAAGCCGATGGCCTTCACGAGCGAGCCCGTTTGCGCGAGCATGCCCACTGCGATGGGGAAAAACGAACCGATGCCGCGCCCGAGGTTGTAGCAGAAGCCCTGCCCCGAGCCGCGAATATGGTTCGGGTACAACTCGGTCAGATACGCGCCGATGCCCGCGAAAATACCCTGCACCACGATGCCCAGCGGGAAGCCCAGCCACAACATCGCGCTATCGGTGATCGGCAGCATCGTGTAGACCATGCCGAGCACGAACGAGGCGACGGCGAAGAAGATGAACGCACCGCGACGGCCGAGTTTGTCCGAGAGAATCGCACCGACGATATAGCCCACGAACGAGCCGACGATCAGCACGATCAGATACGCACTCGTATTGAACACCGACAGACCGCGCACCGTTTTCAGATACGTCGGCAGCCACGTCGTGATCGCGTAGTAACCCCCGAGCATGCCGGTGCAAAGCAGGCTGCCGAGAATCGTCGTCTTCAGGTGTTCGGGCGCGAAAATTTGCGTGAAGTTGCTTTGCAGTTTTCCTTCCGCAATCTTCTTGCGAGTTTGCGTGAAGATCTCCGGGTCCGACACGTTGCGGCGCACGTAGGTGATCCACACGGCGGGCAGAATGCCGATCCAGAAGCAGGCGCGCCATGCGGTGCCTTCGTCGAGCACGGCGAAGAAGAACCAGTAGAGCAACGCTGCCGCGGCCCAGCCCACGGACCAGCTGCTTTGCACCGTACCGACTGCCTTCGCGCGATGTTGGGGCGAGCGAATCATTTCGCCCATCATCATCGTGACCACCGTCCATTCCCCGCCAAAGCCGATGCCTTGCAGCGTGCGCGTGATGAGCAGTTGCCAGAACGAGTTGGTGAAGCCCGAGAGGAACGTGAAGAGGCAGAACGTGGCGATCGTCCATTGCAGCACGCGAACGCGGCCGTAGCGGTCCGCGAGAATGCCGGCGAGCCATCCGCCGACCGCCGACGAGATCAGCGAACTGGTCGCGATCATGCCGGCTTCCCCCTTCGTCATGCCCCATGCGGCGATCAGCGTCGGGATCAGAAACGAATAGATCATGAAGTCGAACGCGTCGACGGCGTAGCCGCCAAAGCCCGCATACAGGGCCTTGCGTTCCTTCGTGTTGAGTTCGTTGAACCAGGAAAAAAATGCCATGAAGACTCCTCGGTGAATCGTGTATTTGTCGTTATGTGTGCGTGTGCTGCATGCGCCAGTCACCTGTGCCGTCGCACGGAGTTGTTGTTCTGACGCGGTGTTAAATCGTCAGGCCGCCGTCGACGTGAATCACCTGACCGGTGATTTGCCGCGCGTGCGGGCCGAGCAGGAAGGCGGCGAGTGCGGCAATGTCATCGGGTTCGCAGAGGCGGCCGGTCGGGGTGGCGTCGGCCGCCCGTTGCCATGCCGCCGGGTCCATCGCGGAATGTCCGCTGTCCTTGCGGGTATAGCCCGGTGCCACGCAGTTCACCGTAATACCGGCGCGCGCGTACTCGGCGGCGGCGCTTTTCGCGAGCGCTTCGATGGCGGCTTTCGCGGCGGCTGTCGCGGGAAATCCGGTCGTGTTCGCGGCGATACGATGCGCGACGAACGAGCTGATCGCGACGATGCTCGCGCGCGATGAGCGTTGCAAGTCGGGCAGGGCGCAACGCAGCAGTGCGGCGAAGGTGCCGGGCATCGCCGCCAGTGCGTGAGCAAAGGCCTCGTCGTCGATGTCGGCGAAACTTTGGCGCGTGGCAAAACCGGCGTTGCTGACGATCTGGTCGACAGGGCCGAAGGCGTCGCGTGCGGCGTCGATCAGTCGCGCCGCCGCAGACACATCCGAGAGATCGCCTAGCCACACGGCGCACTTCGCGCCGAGCGATTCGCACGTGGTGCGAACGTCGGCGAGTCGCTGTTGGCTCTCAGGGGAACTGCCGCGTGTGTGCAGCAAGAGTTGTGTGTCGGGGGCGGCGAGGTGTCGTGCGATGGCGGCACCGATGCCTGAGGCGGCACCGGTCACGACGATAGTGCGTCTGGCGTCGCCGCCGGACGAGGAAGTAGGGGTAATCACGGTGAGCCCGGATAAAGCGGAGGGTGCGTGTGATTATGCCAAACGGGGGGAGGCGTGGAATAGCCGCGTCAATATTAATTAGGAAGTGAACAAAGGCGCGGCTAATACCGTTGTGCGAATGCCGAAAGCAGCGGTGAAACGGATCGTACAAAAACTACGCCGCCCCGACCGCGCGCGGTGGCGCAACCTCCTCGACAGGGTGCAACGTCATCGTGTGCTGATGGAAGCGGACGAGTGTCTCGCGATGCGCAACGCTGACGATCGTGGTGTCGGGAAGATTCGCGTGCAGGGCGTCGTACACGGCTTCTTCGGTTTCGACATCGAGCGCGCTGGTCGCTTCGTCGAGAAAGAGGAAGTCGGGTTTCTGAAGCAGCGCACGGGCAGCAGCGAGGCGTTGCTGTTCACCACCGGACAGACGCCGCGCCCAATGCGCGACGGTTTGCAGGTCGCCGCTGTACTGCCCGAGGCTTACCGCAGCGAGCGCATCGCGGTACTGCGCATCGGTAAAGGTTTGCGGTGGCGACGGGAAGGCGAGCGCAGCCGCCAGCGTATCGATCGGCAGATAGCTCTGCTGCGACAGAAACAGCACACGCGCGTCGGCGGGCACGTCGACCTGCCCGCTGCCGAATGGCCACAGACCGGCCAGCGCGCGCAGCATCGTGCTCTTGCCGCAGCCCGAGCGCCCGCGCACCAGCCAGCGTGAGCCGCGTGCAAAGGCAAACGAGCCGACGTTCGCGAGCGGTGAACCGTTCGGGAGTGCGAGTTGCAGATCGGTGGCGGTAAAAGCGGGTGCTGCCCCGGCCTGCGCGGGGACTACCGCAATGCCGCCTGCGCGCGGCGGTTCGTCGATCACGCGTGTAAATTCCCGCAACCGGTTGATCGTGGCTTTCCAGTCGGCCAGTGTCGTGAAGCTGTTCACGAACCAAGAGAAGCCGTCGCTCACTTGGCCGAACGCGTCGATGATGCGCATCAGCACGCCGAGTGTGAAGGCGCCCGCGAAGTACCGGGGCGCCGCCGCCATGATCGGAAACACGATGGCGATCTGACCGTAAATCGAGTTCGCGAAAATCAGCCGCTTGGTGACGACCATGATCTGCCACCAGTTGTCGCGCACTGCGCCAAAGGCCGATTTCAGGCGCGAAAGCTCGGCACCTTCGCCGCGATACAGCGCGATCTGCTCCGAGCTTTCACGCAGCCGTACCAGCAGAAAACGGAAGTCGGCTTCCACTTGTTGTTGGCGATAGCTGAGACCGACGAGCGGGCGGCCGACCTTGAAGATGAAGAACGAGCCGACCACCGCATAGAGGGCGGCCACCCAGACCATATAGCCGGGCACCGTCACGTTCATCGTGCCGAGCGCGAACGAGACCGCGCCCGAAATCGTCCAGAGAATCGTCACGAACGAGAACAGCGAGACCAGCGTGGTCAGCAGGTCCAGCGAGAGCGCCAGCGAGGAATTCACCAGCGTGCGGATGTCCTCGGAAATACGTTGGTCGGGGTTGTCCGCCAGATGATCGCGCTCGATGCGGTAATAGGCCTGACGCGTGAACCACTTCGTCAGATTCGTATCGGTGACCCATTGCCGCCACTTGATTTCCAGCATCTGCCGGAAGTACGTGCGAAACGTCGCGATGATGATGAAGCTGAACGCCAGCACGGCGAACTCCATCAGCGACGACGTGAAGACCGGCCAGTTGCGTTTATCGAGCGCATCGTAAAAACGCGCATTCCACGCGTTCAGGCGCACGTTGATGAACACCACCGCGAGATTCAGGGCGATCACGAGCAGCAGCAGGCGGCGTCCTTCCCAGCGCTTTTCCGAGACCCAATACGGCCGGATCAGTTGCCATGCCGTGGGAGATTTCGGGGGTGTTGGCGCGGGTTTCGCCGGATCGGCAGCGCCCGGCGGCTCGTCGGACGTGGGTGGCGTGGGTGGCGTCGGCGTGTGGGCCATGATCGTCTGGCGGCGTTGCCGCAGTGGTGCAACGTGTTATGGGGAGTGCCCGGAGACGCGCGGCTGCCCGTGTTCCGGATCGAATACCCGATGACGCCCGACGGCGTCACTGATACCCGACGGTTCGTTTGACCGTCGTCTTCCTCAGTGTGTTGCACGATTCCCGGCCCAGGGCTCGCGTCACGCCGAAATTCAGTTTACGCGCTGTTACAACGCCCGGGAAAAACGTCAAAAAACGAGACGCGTCGAGCGTCTACCCACCCGGGAAGCCAGCTTGCACGGGCGTCGGCATCTATGTTGTAATGGCTGCGGGCGAAACAGGGGTGCTCCGTATCGAACGCGGGTGTAGACCATGCGTGACGATCGCGGGGCTGAGAGAGACCCTTTGCACCCGACCCGGGTAATACCGGCGTGGGAAGTTTCCGACTCCTCCAGTGGGGTAAGGTGCCTGGCACCGTTTCGTCCTTTTGCTTTCATGAGGAAAGGACCCCATGCGTTACCTTCCGCAAATTCCTTCGCATTGCCCTGAGTGCCTGCACGCCGTGATGGCTTGTGCGGGCGTGCGCGTATGAGCGCCACGACTTCACGTCCCGACGTTGCCGTGCTCGGCGGGGGGCTGTCTGGCCGCCTCGTCGCGTGGCAACTGATTCGCGCCGGCGCGCGCGTCGCGCTTTATGAGCGCGGCGATGCCGATGGCTCGTCCGCCGCCGGTTGGGTGGCCGCCGCCATGCTCGCACCGCTGGCCGAAGCGGCCGTGGCCGAGCCGAGCATCGTCGAAATGGGCGCTGTCGGGCTGGAGCGCTGGCCCGGGCTGATCGACGGACTTCCCGAACACGTGTTTTTCCAACGCAACGGCACGCTCGTCGTGTGGCACCAGCCCGACCGCGCCGAAGCCGTCATGTTCGACCGCCGCATGCGCGCCAACGCCCCGCCTGAGTTGCTGCGTGGTGGTGTAGAACGCCTCGACGGCCAAGGGGCGAAATCGCTCGCCGAAGTCGAGCCCGCCCTCGCCGGACGCTTTCAGGAAGGCTGGCTGCTGCCCAACGAGGGCCAGCTCGATAACCGCCAGTTGCTGCGGGCACTCGCCGCAGGGCTGGCAAAAGCCGGTGCCGAATTGCACTGGAACACCGAAATTGCCGAAGGGGATTACCCCGACGCCGGACTCGTCATCGACTGTCGCGGTCTGGGTGCGCGCGCGGCGCTCACGCAGCTTCGCGGTGTGCGCGGTGAAGTGGTGCGCATTCACGCGCCGGGGATCGGCCTGCGCCGCCCGGTGCGATTGCTGCATCCGCGCTATCCGATCTACATCGCGCCCAAAGAGAACGATCTTTATGTGATCGGCGCGACCGAGCTTGAATCCGAAGACATGTCGCCGATGACCGTGCGCTCGGCGCTCGAATTGCTCTCGGCGGCGCATTCGCTGAACCCCGCGTTTGGTGAAGCGCGCATCGTCGAGTTGAACGTCAACTGCCGCCCAGCGCTGCCCGATCATCTGCCGCGCGTGCAGTGGGACGGTGCGCGGCTGTTGCGCGTGAATGGCCTCTACCGGCACGGCTATCTGCTGGCGCCGGCGGTGACCGGCGAAGCGTGCGCACTGGCGCAGGCATTGATGCAAACGAAGGGCGCGCCGACGGCAGTGGGAGATGCGCTCGATTGGGAGACGTGGCGAGCAAGCCGGCCGTGGCCGGACCTGTTCCGCCGGGCTTGAGAGGGAACGGTACGCAATGGATATCCAGATCAATCAACAGACGCTGAGCGTGGCCGATGCCGCAACGCTCGCCGAAGCACTCGCCGCTTACGGTGCGAAGCCGCCCTTTGCGGCCGCCGTGAACGGGCAGTTCGTGCCCAAGACGCAATACGCCGCGCGCCAACTCGTGCAGGGCGACAAAGTCGATGTGGTGCAACCGGTCGCCGGAGGCTGAAATGAACGCAATTACCGAATCGGCCAACGTGGCCGCAGGCAGCGCGCGCGACGCGCTGACCCTCTATGACACCCGCTTCGGCAGCCGCTTTTTGCTCGGCACCGCGCGCTACCCGTCGTTGCAGGCGCTGAACGATTCCATCGATACCGCGCGCCCCGGCATGGTGACCGTGGCGTTGCGCCGCCAGCTCTCGGGCACCGGCGCTCAGGTGTCCGAAAGCCATTTCTGGGACACGCTGCGGCGTCTCGCCGTGCCCGTGCTGCCCAATACGGCAGGCTGCCATTCCGTGCAGGAAGCCGTGACCACGGCGCAAATGGCGCGTGAAGTGTTCGAGACCGACTGGATCAAGCTCGAACTCATCGGTGACGATTACACGTTGCAGCCCGACCCGTTCGGTCTCGTCACGGCGGCTGAACAACTGATTCGCGACGGCTTCAAGGTGCTGCCGTATTGCACCGAAGATCTGGTGCTGTGCCGCCGCCTGCTCGACGTGGGTTGTCAGGCGCTGATGCCGTGGGGCGCGCCGATCGGCACCGGCAAGGGTGTAATCAATCCGTATGGCCTGCGTCTGCTGCGCGATCGCCTGCCCGACACGCCGCTCATCGTCGATGCGGGCCTCGGTTTGCCGTCGCATGCGTGTCAGGTGATGGAATGGGGTTTCGACGGCGTGCTGCTCAACACCGCCGTGGCGCTGGCGGCACAACCGGTGGAAATGGCCGGTGCGTTTGCTTCCGCCATCAAGGCCGGTCGCAGCGCGTGGCTTGCCGGGCCGATGGCCGAGCGCGAGAGTGCCGAGGCCAGCACGCCGGTGGTCGGTGTGCCGTTCTGGCACAGCAAGGATTACTCATGACGATGTCTGCCCGCGCGGCGGTACCGATGTCCGGCGGTTCAGGGCATGTCGATGCCTTGTTTCACGTGCAGTGCCTGCCGGCCGACGCGCCGCTCGCGCAGGCTTGGCAACAGGCCGCAGCCGCGATTCGCGCCCGTCTCGCGCCGTGGCCCGATGCGCGCACCACCGCGCAATGGCGCCTGCACGCGCAGGTGCCGCCGGGCGGTTTCGCCAAGGGTGACGTGTTCTGGTGGCCGCTGACGCCGCAGGGTGCACTGGATACCGGCACTTCGGTGCAGATCGACGTGTGGCGTGCGGCCGGTGCCGTCGTGCTGTGTTCACGTGCGTTGCCGCGTGGCGGCGTCGAAGACACGTTGTATGCGGACGGCGAAATCTATCGCGTGGCCGGTGTGGACGATCCCGCGTTTTTCCCCGCGTTCGCTGCGTTTCTCGACTGTGGCTTTGCGCCGCACGATGCGCTCGTGCTAGGCCGCGCGTGGCGTACCGACGGTAGCCACGCACGCGCGGAAGACGCCGGTGCGCTGGGTGACTGGCCGACGGTGCTGGCGACGTTCCCTGAAGTGGTGGGGCAGGTGCCGAGTCCCGGGGAATTTCCCGCGTGTCCCGCACGGCTGGGGCTGTACCCGGTACTCCCCGATGCCAGTTGGTGCGAGCGCATGGCTGACCTTCAGGTCGGCACCGTGCAGCTTCGTGTCAAGGACCCGGCCCACCCCGCGCTGACGTCGGAGATCGCCCGCACGGTCGCCGCCGGCAAGCGTGTGACACACGACAGCGCATGGTTCATCAATGACCATTGGCGCGAAGCGGCGCAGGCAAACGCTTACGGGGTGCATCTGGGGCAGGAGGACATGGCGGCGCTTTCCGCCGATGAAGTCGAAACGCTGCACGCGAGCGGCATGCGACTGGGCATCAGCACGCACGGCTATTACGAGATTCTCGCGGCTCACCATTTCCGCCCGAGCTATCTGGCCGTGGGGGCGGTGTTCCCGACGACGACCAAGGTCATTGCCACCGCGCCGCAAGGCTTGGCCAAGCTCGCGCGCTACGTGGCGCTGATTTCGCCGCACTATCCGCTGGTTGCCATCGGCGGCATCGACGCGCAGAACCTGCCGCAGGTCCTCGAGACCGGGGTGGGATGTACGGCCGTCGTGCGTGCTGTGACCGAGGCCGCCGACGTGGCCGCCGCGGTTAAGGGCATGCAAGCGGAATTTGCGAAGCGGGGATGATGCCGGGGAGGCGGGTAGTGAGGGCAGTGAGGGTCGTGACGACGCGCCTTGCACTGCCACGCCTCTGAATTACAGCGTGCGCGTCATGAACACCGCGCCGTCGCCGTAACCGGCCAGCTTCGCCGCGATCAGCGGTGAGACCTCGGCGGCCGCCACATAGCCGAAACGCGCCCAAAAGCCTTGCGATTGCTGCACTGCAACGAGTGCGGAGGCGGCAAGACCCAGTGTCTGTGCCGAGGTCAGCGCGGCGTCGTACAAGCGGGCGGCTACGCCCGCGCCCCGTGTGCGAGGGGCGAGCGCCATATCGTGGACGTACCAGCAGTCGGGCGCGTCGGGCAGGGCGTCCAGTACCGTATCGAGCGGTGGCGGGGCCGCGAGTTGCCACGGGTGCGTGAACAGATAGCCGGCCACCACAGCTGCCTCATCCACGGCAACCCAGCAGGTAGCGGGCGACAGCGCCAGCCGCGAGCCCAGCGTGGCTTCCGATTCCAGCATCACGTCGCCATAGGCCTGTGCCTGCACCACCAACACCTCGGGAAGGTCGGCACGGCGCATCGGACGCGTCTGAAATCGCGTCGGCGGAACGAGCACGCTGGCGTCAGGGTTGACCGGTGAAGACTGCATAACAATCAATGGTTTATTGCCCAAAACGGCATATTGTAGCAACGGCGCAACAGTCGCGCCGGTCAAACCCGCCCTAAGTCCTTGCCCGGGTTACGTTTTTCCTCGTTACGCACGTCGGAACGGGGTTCTGCGGTGCCGGCCGCCCGCCTGTAAAATCCCGCGGGCAAGTGCCAATGCTGCCTGTCACAGCCTCCCCGTGGACGGCATCGATCAGCATTCCCCCCTATAATTGGCGTTTTGCGCCGCACTATAAGACCCGAAACGTGCCTATCCCGAATACGGAAAATCTGCTCGAATTGCGCGACGTTAGCTTCGGTTATGGCGAACGTCTCGTCCTTTCTGGGCTGAACATGCGGTTTCCGCGCGGCAAGGTCATTGCGGTCATGGGCGGCTCCGGCTGTGGGAAGACCACGGTCCTGCGCCTGATCGGCGGCCTCGTGCATGCCAGCCGTGGCGTTGTCGATTTCGATGGCACCGATGTGGCATCGCTGGACCGTGACGGTTGGTACAAGTTGCGGCGCCGCATGGGCATGCTGTTCCAGTTTGGCGCGCTCTTTACTGACATGACGGTGTTCGACAATGTGGCGTTTCCGCTGCGTGAACATACGCGTCTCGATGAAGAGATGATTCGCGATCTGGTCCTCATGAAGCTCAACGCGGTGGGGCTGCGCGGGGCGCGCGACATGAAACCGGCCGAGATTTCGGGCGGCATGGCGCGCCGTGTGGCGCTGGCGCGTACGATTGCGCTCGATCCGGACCTCGTCATGTACGACGAGCCGTTCACCGGTCTCGACCCGATCTCGATGGGCATCACGGCGAACCTGATTCGCAAGCTCAACGATGCCTTGGGCGCCACGTCGATCATTGTGTCGCACGATGTTTCCGAGACTTTCGCTATCGCCGACTACATTTATTTCATTACCGACGGCCGCATCGGCGCGGAGGGAACGCCCGACGAGTTGCGGGCTTCGCAGGACCCGACCGTGCGCCAGTTCATCGACGCGCAGCCGGACGGCCCGGTGAAGTTTCAGTACCCCGCATTGCCGCTCGCGGAAGATTTCGGCATCGGAGGCCGCGCATGATCACGGCAATCGGCAGTTTTGTCCGCGGGCATGTCGAGCGTCTGGGTTACGGCGCGCGTCTGTTCCTGCGTATGCTGAGCTCCAGCGGTGCGCTGCTGCGCCGCCCGCGTTTGGTGACCGATCAGATCCACTTCGTCGGCAACTACTCGTTCGTGATCATTGCGGTCTCGGGCCTGTTCGTCGGCTTTGTGCTGGGTCTGCAAGGCTATTACACGCTAAACAAGTATGGTTCGGAGCAGGCCCTCGGCCTGCTCGTCGCGCTGTCGCTCGTGCGTGAGCTTGGCCCGGTCGTCACGGCGCTGCTGTTTGCCGGGCGTGCGGGCACGTCGCTCACCGCCGAAATCGGCCTGATGAAAGCCGGCGAGCAACTGACGGCGATGGAGATGATGGCGATCGATCCGATCGCGCGCGTCGTTGCGCCGCGGTTCTGGGCGGGCGTGATCGCCATGCCGATTCTGGCGGCGATCTTCTCGGCGGTCGGCATCTTCGGCGGCTATCTGGTCGGCGTGCAGATGATCGGTGTCGACAGCGGCGCGTTCTGGTCGCAAATGCAGGGCGGCGTCGACGTCTGGGCGGATGTCGCCAACGGCGTGGTCAAGAGCGTCGTGTTCGGCATTGCCGTAACTTTTATCGCGCTGTATCAGGGGTTCGAAGCGCAGCCGACGCCCGAGGGCGTTTCGCGCGCGACGACACGCACGGTGGTGCAGGCGTCGCTGGCCGTGCTGGCGCTCGACTTCCTGCTCACGGCCCTGATGTTCAGCTAACCGTCAGGCGATCCCGCCTAAGACAACTACAGACAGATTGCGCACACTGACACAATGAAAAAACACCCTCTCGACTTCTGGGTCGGCCTGTTCGTGGTTCTCGGCTTCGTGGCACTGCTGTTTCTCGCACTCAAGGCGGGTAACATGAGCTCGCTGTCGTTCTCGAGTACGTACCCGGTGACCGTGCGCTTCGACAATATCGGCGGGCTCAAGCCGCGCGCCGCCGTCAAGAGCGCGGGCGTGGTGGTCGGGCGCGTGTCGTCGATTCAGTTCGACGACAAACGCTATCTGGCCAGCGTCACGCTCAACATCGATTCGCAGTACCAGTTCCCGAAAGATTCGTCGGCGAAGATCCTGACCTCCGGCCTGCTCGGCGAGCAGTACATCGGGCTCGAACCCGGGGGTGACGATCAAATGTTGAAAGCCGGTGATACGATCACGCTCACGCAGTCCGCAATTGTGTTGGAAAACCTGATCGGCCAGTTCCTGTATAACAAGGCGGCGGATGCTGGCGGAGCCCAACCGGGCGGCGCGTCGGCAGCGCCTGCACCGGCTGCCGCGCCGGGACAAGGGGCAACGGCTAACCAAGGAAAATAAGAGAAATGACCCGCTTCCGTACTTCGGCAGTGCTGGCCGTCGGCGCCTTGACGCTGGCCGGTTGCGCCACTGTAACGAACCCCACGCCGACCGACCCCATCGAAGGGTTCAACCGTTCGATGTTCACGTTCAACGACAAGCTCGACAAGGCTGTCATGACCCCGGTGGCCAAGGGCTACCAATTTATCGTGCCGCAGCCCGGGCGCGACATGGTCACGAACTTCTTCTCGAACGTGGGCGACGTGTACAACTTCGCCAACAACCTGCTGCAATTGCAGATCACGGCGGCCGTACAGGATCTGATGCGCCTCACGATCAATACGTTGTGGGGCGTGGGTGGTCTGTTCGACTTTGCAACGCCGGCCGGCTTGCCCAAGCACAGCCAAGACTTTGGCGTGACGCTCGGCAAGTGGGGCGTGCCTGACGGCCCGTATCTGGTGCTGCCGCTGCTCGGCCCGAGCACGGTGCGCGATACGGCCGGGATGGCGGCCAATCTGTACCTTGATCCGACGTCCTATATCAAGCCGGATTGGGTGAGCTATTCGCTGTATGGCGTACGTCTGGTGAACACGCGGGCCAACCTGCTCGACGCGTCGAACCTGCTCGAAGCCGCAGCGCTCGATCCGTATTCGTTCACGCGTGATGCCTATCTGGCACGCCGCAAGTATTTGATCAGCGGCGGCGCATCGGGGAGTGCCCCGCTGCCGAACTACGAAGAGGAAGACGGTGCCGCCGGTGCTGCTGGTGCCGCCGGTACGGGTGCCGCAGGCGCGGCGGCTGGCGCGGGTGCGCAGCCGATGCCGGCACCGGCGTCGGGTGCATCGGCCGAACCGGGGTCGCCGCAAGGCTCGCCGCTGCCGGGCACGATGGTGCCGGGTGGTCTGCCGTTCCGTCGTTGATCTTATGAGGGACACGCGTTCGCGCGTGTCCCGTCGCACTACCTCCTCGCCGCGTTGCGCCATGCGGGATGCGGCCGGCAGACCCGTCAGGCAACAGTTTGTTACAACGCGCCGCCGGTAATCTGCGAACTCAACACGTAACGCGGGTATCAAAACCCGCAACACTCGTCACTCGAAAGAGGAAGTCCACAATGAAGAAGTTCTGGCTTATTCCCGTCATGGCGTTCATGACGCTTACCGCTGCGGGCTCGGCGATGGCACAGGCCCAAGCGCCTGACGCGCTGGTCAAGCAGACGGTGTCCGAGGTCATGGCGGCTGCCAAGACCGACCCGAACATTCAGCGCGGCGACCTGAACAGCATTACCAAGCTGATCGAAACCAAGATCATGCCGCACGCCGATTTCGCGAAGACCACGCAATTGGCTACCGGTCCGGCATGGCGTAACGCCACGCCGCAACAGCGCGAACAACTCACGACCGAGTTCAAGAAGCTGCTGCTGTACACGTATGCCGGCGCCATCGCGCAGATTCGCGACCAGCAGGTCGAGTACAAGCCGTTCCGCGCGCAACCGGGCGATACCGATGTCGCGGTCAACACCAGCGTGCTCAATAACGGTCAGCCCATCGAGCTCGACTACCGTCTGTACAAGACGGCCAGCGGCGAATGGAAGCTGTATGACCTGAACGTGCTGGGTGCGTGGCTGATCCAGACGTACAAGACGCAGTTCAGCGAAAAGATCAATCAGTCGGGTGTCGACGGTCTGATCAAGTTCCTGACGGAGCGTAACAAACAGCTCTCGGGCGGCAAGTAAGCGCATGCTCGCTTTGCAAACCGATCTCACGCACGACACCGCCGGCGAGGTGCTCGCACAGGCCATCGACCGCATCGACGCGGGTGAAACCCACGTCGATTGCGCGGGGCTCACGCGCTTCGACTCATCGGCACTGGCTGTGCTGCTGGCCTTGCGCCGCCATGCCGGCCGACGTGGGTTGACGTTGGCGTTCACTAACTTGCCGACAGGATTGGCCAGCCTCGCGCTGGTGTACGGCGTCGACCATCTGCTCTCGAGCTGATCGGCCGGTGCCCTGTCGGCGGGGTGACCCGCCCACGAAGCCCGCAGCATTCAGAAAAGCGCCGTCTCACGACGGCGCTTTTTTTGTTCCGGGGCTGGCCCCGGCAGGGGGCGCCGGTGCCTGTCGAATCCAGCAGGGCGGGGCCTTGCGGGCCGGTCGACCGGCCAAAACCACGGCGGACTCCCGCTTCCTTTATAATCAGGGGTTTTCCGCCGTCTATTGAGCGGTAACCCCCTCATTCGGGGCACCGACGCCGTCATTGCCGCCATCCTCCCGGTTTGCGCGCTCGGCGCGCCGTGTCCGGAGTTACAAAAAATGGCGCGTCCGCCAAGACGGGCGCGTGCAGCCCATGGCCGCCATCGAAATCCGTAACGTCAAAAAACGCTATCAGGCGTTGCAGGCGCTCAAGGGCGTCAGCTTCTCGATCGAAGAGGGTGAATTCTTCGGTCTGCTCGGCCCCAACGGCGCCGGCAAGACGACGCTCATCAGTATCCTCGCAGGTCTGGCCCGTGCCGACACCGGCAACATCAGCGTGCTCGGTCACGACGTCGTGCGCGACTACCGCAACGCCCGCCGCAAGCTCGGCGTGGTGCCGCAGGAACTCGTCTTCGACCCGTTCTTCTCGGTGCGTGAGACGTTGCGCATTCAGTCGGGCTACTTCGGCCTCACACGCAACGACGACTGGATCGACGAAGTGATGGCCAATCTCGATCTGACCGATAAGGCCGACGCCAATATGCGCCAGCTCTCGGGCGGCATGAAGCGCCGCGTGCTGGTGGCGCAGGCGCTCGTGCATCGTCCGCCGGTGATCGTGCTCGACGAGCCCACCGCCGGGGTCGACGTCGAGCTGCGCCAGACGCTCTGGAAGTTCATCTCGCGCCTGAACCGCGAGGGCCACACCATCGTCCTCACCACGCACTATCTCGAAGAAGCCGAAGCGCTGTGCGACCGCATCGCCATGCTCAAGCGCGGCGAAGTCGTTGCGCTTGAGCGCACGGCATCGCTGTTGCAGCGTTTTGCGGGCACGCGGCTGGTGCTGCGCTTCCGTCAGGGCACGCTGCCCGATTCGCTGCGTCCGCTTCTCGTGGACGGACAGGACACCGGCGGGCGTCAGTTTGCGCTGCGTCTGGCGGGCTGCGACGAAGTCGAGTCGATTCTCGCCACTTGCCGTGCGGCCGGCGGCATCGTCGAGGACATTGAAATTCAGAAGGCAGATCTCGAAGACGTTTTCGTGCAGATCATGTCCGGTGCGCGCGCGCAGGAGGCGGCAGCATGATCGGTTTTCGTACGCTGTTCTATAAGGAAGTGCTGCGCTTCTGGAAGGTGAGCTTCCAGACGGTGGCGGCACCGGTGCTCACCGCGCTGCTGTATCTGATGATCTTCGGCCACGTGCTCGAAGACCGTGTGAAGGTCTACGACCAGATCACTTACACGTCGTTTCTGGTGCCGGGTCTGGTGATGATGAGCGTGTTGCAGAACGCGTTCGCGAACAGTTCCTCGTCGCTCATTCAGTCGAAGATCACCGGCAATCTGGTGTTCGTGCTGCTGCCGCCGCTCTCGCATTGGGAGATGTTCGGTGCGTACGTGCTGGCCGCCGTGGTGCGCGGGTTGTGCGTCGGCTTCGGCGTGTTCCTCGTGACGGTGACGTTCACGCATCTGACCTTCGCGGCGCCGCTGTGGATTCTCGGCTTCGCGTTCCTCGGGGCGGCGATTCTCGGCACGCTCGGGCTGATTGCGGGCATCTGGGCCGAGAAATTCGACCAGCTCGCGGCCTTCCAGAACTTCCTGATCATGCCGGCGACGTTCCTCGCAGGCGTGTTCTATTCGATTCATTCGTTGCCGCCGCTGTGGCAAGCCGTGTCGCACTTCAACCCGTTCTTCTACATGATCGACGGGTTCCGCTACGGCTTCTTCGGCGTCTCCGACGTCTCGCCGGCCACGAGCCTCGCGGTCGTCGGTGCGACGTTCCTGATACTCGCAACCGTGGCGCTGAATCTGCTGCGCCGCGGCTACAAACTGCGTCACTGAACTTTCTTAGGATCGGCAAAATGCTGCCCACCCCAGAACAAATCAAACAGTACATCGAAGCCGGACTGGCTTGTGAGCACGTCGCCGTCGAAGGCGATGGCCAGCACTTCTACGCGACCATCGTGAGCGCGCAGTTCGAAGGCAAACGCCTCATCGCGCGCCATCAACTGGTGTACGCCGCCCTGGGCGATCGCATGAAGGCAGAAATTCACGCGTTGTCGATGAAGACCCTGACGCCGGCGGAGTATCAGGCGCAATGAGGATTACGCAAGAAAGCGCCGGCGCAGCCGGCAACGGCGAGTCCGCCGCCGGCGAGCGTGTGGCCGCAGACCATCTGGAAATCGAAGGTGGCGAGCGGCTGGCGGGAGAAATTACCGTATCGGGCGCGAAGAATGCTGCGCTGCCGATTCTGTGTGCAAGCCTGCTGACGGCCGAGCCGCTGGTGCTTGGCAACGTCCCCGATCTGCACGACGTGCGCACCATGCTGACGCTGCTCGCGCGCATGGGCGTGAAGGTCGAGCGCGAGGGTGAGTCGGTGACGCTCGACGCGTCGCAGATCACCGAGGCGGCCGCCCCGTACGAGCTGGTGAAGACCATGCGGGCGTCGATTCTCGTGCTCGGGCCGTTGCTCGCCCGTTGTGGCGAAGCGCGCGTGTCGCTGCCGGGCGGGTGCGCTATTGGGGCGCGTCCGGTCGATCAGCACATCAAGGGCCTGCAAAAGATGGGCGCCGAGATCACGCTCACGCACGGTGACATCGTGGCGAAGGCGTCGCGCCTGCGCGGCGAGACGCTCGTGACCGACATGATCACCGTGACCGGCACCGAGAACCTGCTCATGGCGGCCACGCTGGCCGACGGCGTGACCGTGCTGGCCAATGCCGCCCGCGAGCCGGAAGTGACCGACCTGGCGAACCTGCTCGTGAAGATGGGCGCGAAGATCGAGGGCATCGGCACCGAGCGTCTGGTGGTGACCGGCGTGGCGCGCTTGCATGGTGCAACGCACGACGTCGTGCCCGATCGTATCGAGGCTGGCACGTTCCTGTGCGCGGCCGTGGCCACGCGCGGCGACATCACGCTGCGTCGCGTGGTGCCGGGCACGCTGGATGCCGTGATCGCGAAGTTGCGCGAGACCGGCGCGAATGTGACCGCCGGTGCGGATTGGTTGCGTGTGTCGATGGATCGACGCGCACAAGCCGTGAGTTTTGAGACTTCGGAATATCCGGCGTTCCCGACCGACATGCAGGCGCAGTTCATGGCGCTGAACTGCATTGCGCAAGGCGCGTCGCAGGTCGTCGAGACGATCTTCGAGAACCGCTTCATGCACGTGCAGGAATTGCTGCGTCTGGGCGCGAATATCGGCATCGAAGGCAATACCGCGCGCATTGCGGGCGTGGAACGCCTGTCGGGTGCGCATGTGATGGCAACCGACTTGCGCGCCTCCGCCAGCCTGATCGTGGCGGGCCTGACAGCCGATGGGCGCACGCTCGTCGACCGTATTCATCACCTCGATCGCGGCTATCATCGTATCGAGGCTAAGTTGTGCGCCGTGGGCGCGCGAATCCGTCGTGTGCAAGCACGCCAGGGAGAGATTGCATGAGTTCCGCCAAGTCTGCCCAGCCGCTCAGCCAACCGCTGACGCTGGCGCTTTCGAAAGGGCGTATCTTTACGGAAACGCTGCCGCTGCTCGCTGCTGCCGGTATCGAAGTCACGGAAGATCCCGAGACCTCGCGCAAGCTGATTCTGCCGACCACTGACCCGAACCTGCGCGTGATCATCGTGCGCGCGACCGATGTGCCGACGTATGTGCAGTACGGTGCAGCCGACTTCGGCGTGGCCGGCAAAGATGTGCTCATCGAACACGGCGGTGGCGGCCTGTATCAGCCGATCGATTTGAACATTGCCCGTTGCCGCATGTCTGTTGCTGTACCGAAGGGCTTCGATTACGCGAACGCTGTGCGTCAGGGCGCCCGCCTGCGGGTGGCCACCAAGTACGTGCAGACCGCGCGCGAGCACTTTGCGGCGAAGGGTGTGCACGTCGACCTGATCAAGCTGTACGGTTCGATGGAACTGGGCCCGCTGGTGGGCCTGGCCGACGCGATTGTCGATCTGGTGAGCACCGGCGGCACGCTGCGGGCCAATAATCTGGTGGAAGTGGAGGAGATCATGGAAATCTCGTCCCGCCTCGTGATCAACCAGGCTGCGCTCAAGCTGAAGCGCGAGTCGTTGCAGCCTATTCTGGATGCCTTCGAGCAGGCCTCCCGCCAAACAGCATGAAACTCGATATTCGCAAACTCGATTCCTCTGCCGACGGCTTCGCGAAGCAGCTTCGCGACGTGCTGGCGTTCGAGGCGAGCGAAGACGCCGCCATCGACCGCGCGGCTGCCGAGATCCTCGCCGACGTGAAGACGCGCGGCGATGCAGCCGTCATTGAATACACCAACCGGTTCGACCGCCTGAGTGCTGCCGACATGACCGCGCTGGAGTTGCCGGCCACGGCACTCGAAGCGGCGCTGGAGAGTCTGGAGCCGAAGCGCCGTGCAGCGCTGGAAGCGGCCGCTGCGCGTGTGCGCGCCTATCACGAGAAGCAACGCATCGAATGCGGCAGCCATAGCTGGCAGTACACCGAGTCGGACGGCACGGTGCTCGGCCAGAAGGTCACGCCGCTCGATCGCGTGGGCATCTACGTGCCGGGTGGCAAGGCGGCGTATCCGTCGTCGGTGCTGATGAATGCGATTCCCGCGCGTGTGGCTGGCGTGAAGGAAATCATCATGGTGGTGCCCACGCCCGATGGCGTACAGAACCCGCTGGTGCTGGCCGCTGCGCATATCGCCGGCGTGGACCGCGTGTTCACCATCGGCGGCGCGCAAGCTGTGGGCGCACTGGCTTATGGCACCGAGACCGTGCCGGCGGTCGACAAGATCGTTGGCCCGGGCAACGCGTTCGTGGCCGCGGCCAAGCGCCGTGTGTTCGGTACCGTCGGTATCGACATGATCGCCGGTCCGTCGGAAATCCTCGTGATCTGCGACGGCACGACCGATCCCGACTGGGTGGCGATGGACCTGTTCTCGCAAGCCGAGCATGACGAACTCGCGCAGTCGATTCTGCTGTGCCCGGACGCCGCGTATCTCGCCCGCGTGCACCAGTCGATGGAGCGTCAGATCGACGACATGCCGCGCCGCGACGTGATTGCGGCTTCGCTGCAAGGCCGTGGCGCACTGGTCAAGGTGCGCGACATGAACGAAGCCTGCGAGATCGCTAACGTGATCGCGCCGGAACACCTTGAGATCTCGACGGAAAACGCGCAGCAGTGGGGCGATAAGATTCGCCACGCCGGTGCGATTTTCCTCGGCAAGTTCACGAGCGAAAGTCTGGGCGATTACTGCGCCGGGCCGAACCACGTGCTGCCGACCTCGCGCACGGCACGCTTCTCGTCGCCGCTGGGCGTGTACGACTTCCTCAAGCGTTCGAGCCTGATCGAAGTGAGCGAAGGCGGTGCCCGCATGCTCGGCGAAATCGCTGCCGAACTGGCCTACGGCGAAGGCCTGCAAGCGCACGCGCGCAGCGCCGAATTCCGTCTGCATCACGAGTCCTGACATGCGCGACGACGCCCTGTGGCCCGCCGCGCAACTCGCTTCGGCGCCGGCTACGTCCCGGCGTCGGGCTCGCGCATGGCTCGCCCAATCCCCAATATCGTCAGTCATGCTGCCTGTCCGCCCTGCGCGGACCGGGCAGCGTGCTGCCGTCCTTTTCGTCACGCGCTTTGTCGCACGTTTGGTCATGCGTGTTGCCGCGCTGTTCGCGCTTGGCGCGGCGGCAAGCTCGGCGGCCCACGCCGCCGGTAATTACTGCCAGCACGCGACATTCGAAGGCACGTCCGTCGAGCGCATGACTGTGTGCGTGCGCCGGCAGGCGTTCGATAACGACGTCTATGTGCTGCGTCTGGATGGCAAGACGGCGCTGCGCGGCACCGACGACGAAGTCGCACACGGCGTGTTCGGCCGCGTGGGCAACCGGCTGGTCGCCATGCGTTGCGAAGCCGAGGAGTCGCCCGCGCGGGTGAGCCCGGCGGTGGCGCAGGCGCTGTCGTGGCAGACCGGCGTGCGCGTGCAGCGCATCACCGATGCGCTCGGCAGCGTGGAGACCGGGCGCCGCTGCACCGTCAAGATCGACGGGGCCGATGCCGGCCTGCTGACGTTCGCTTTCAACTGATTTGCCGTTGCCGACGTCATCAACCTTGTAGATTCACCCTTCAGTCCTTCAAACCGATTCGCGCGTTATCCGTTCAGGTGGTCCGACCCTCATGTCTGTCGATCAAGTGATTCGCCCCGACGTGCTCGCCATGAGCACCTATCCCGTGCCCGATGCCAGCGGCCTGCTGAAGCTCGACGCGATGGAGAACCCCTACGGCCTGCCCGAGGCCCTGCGCACCGCGCTGGGTCATCGTCTGGCCGAGGTAGCCCTCAATCGCTACCCGGCGCCGCGCCCCGCAGCGCTGCTCGCCAAGCTTTCGCATGCGATGGGGGTGCCGGCCGGGGCGAAGCTGTTGCTGGGCAACGGATCGGACGAAATCATCAGCATGATCGCGGCGGCCACGGCGCGTCCGGGCGCGGCAGTGATCGCGCCGATGCCGGGCTTCGTGATGTACGAGATGTCGTCGCGTTTTGCGGGCATCGAGTTCGTGGGCGTGCCGCTGAAGGCCGATTTTTCGCTCGATATGCCGGCCATGCTGAACGCCATTGCGGCGCGCCCGGGCGCGGTGGTGTATCTGGCGTACCCGAACAACCCGACCGGCAACCTGTTTGCCGACGATGAGATCGAGACGCTGGTGCGCGCCGCCAGCGGTGGCCTCGTGGTCATCGACGAGGCTTACCAGCCGTTTGCGGGCAAGACGTGGATGCCGCGTCTGGTGGACTTCCCGAACGTCGTGGTCATGCGCACGGTCTCGAAGCTCGGGCTGGCGGGCATCCGGCTGGGTTATCTGGCCGGCAGTGCCGAATGGCTGGATCAGTTCGACAAAGTGCGTCCGCCGTACAACGTGAACGTGCTCACGCAGGCCTGCGGCGAATTCATGCTCGATCACCTCGACGTACTCGACGCGCAGGCGGCCGAATTGCGGGCCGAACGCAGCCGGCTGGCGGCCGCCGTGGCGGCGCTGCCCGGGGTGAGCGTGTACCCGAGCGACGCAAATTTCCTGCTCGTGCGGGTGCCGGATGCCGACAAAACCTTCGCGGGCCTGCTCGCCCGTAAGGTGCTGATCAAAAACGTGGGTAAAATGCACGTATTGCTGGCCAATTGCCTGCGCTTGACGGTCGGCACCCCCACGGAGAATGCGGCGATGGTCGAAGCCTTGGCCGCATCACTCTAACAAGCTACAAGACGAGAACTCACCATCATGCGCATTGCGGAAGTCGTTCGCGATACCAGCGAAACGCAAATACGCGTCAAGATCGATCTGGACGGCACCGGCCGGAAGACGCTCGACACCGGCGTACCGTTTCTGGACCACATGCTCGACCAGATCGCGCGTCATGGCCTCATCGACATGGAAGTCGAGGCCAAGGGCGACACCTTCATCGACGACCACCACACGGTGGAAGACGTCGGCATCACGCTGGGCATGGCCGTGGCCAAGGCCGTGGGCGACAAGAAGGGCCTCGTGCGCTATGGCCACAGCTATGTGCCCCTCGACGAAGCGCTCTCGCGCGTGGTGATCGACTTCTCCGGACGTCCGGGTCTCGAATTTCATGTGCCGTTCACGCGTGCGCGCGTGGGCAACTTCGACGTCGACCTGACCATCGAATTCTTCCGTGGCTTCGTCAATCATGCCGGCGTGACGCTGCATATCGACAACCTGCGCGGCATCAACGCCCACCACCAGTGTGAAACGGTGTTCAAGGCGTTCGGACGCGCGCTGCGCATGGCGGTCGAAATCGATCCGCGTGCGGCGGGTGTCGTGCCGTCCACGAAGGGCAGCCTGTAAGCGAGCTAGCGAGATAGCCCGCCGGCTTTGATGGCTGGCGGCCCCTGCGACGATTCTTTGCCCCGGCGGAATGCCGGCGCCGCGTGCCCACGATGACGCTCGACGCCTTCAAGTTTTTCATTTCGCTGCTGGCCCTGATCAACCCGCTGGGGGCGATCCCGCTGTTCATCAGCCTGACGTCCACGCAGACGCGCGAAGAGAAACGCCATACGATCAATGTGGCGGCGATTGCGGTGGCGCTGGTGGTGGCGGGCTCGGGCTTGTTCGGCGAGCACATCATCCGCTTTTTCGGTATTTCGATTGCGTCGCTCGAAGTCGGCGGCGGGGTGATCATGCTGCTCATGGCAGTGAACATGATCAACGCGCAGACCAGCAACACGCGCGCGACCGCCGAAGAGCGTCATGAAGCGGAAGAGCGGCCGAACATCGCCGTGGTGCCGCTGGCCATTCCGCTGCTCACGGGGCCGGGCACGATCAGTACCGTGATCATCTACTCGGGCCGTGCTACCGGGTGGACGCAGATTCTGGCGTTGATGGCGATTGGTGTGGGCGTGGGCGCGGTGTGCTGGGTGGCGCTGCGCAGTGCCGGGCGGATCGAAGGCTGGCTGGGCCGCACCGGTATCAACATCGGCACGCGTCTGATGGGGTTGATCCTCTCGGCGCTGGCCGTGGAATTCATTATCGATGGTTTGAAAATACTGCTGCCGGGTTTGAGATGAATAAGATTGCGATTGTCGACTACGGAATGGGCAACCTGCGCTCGGTCTATCAGGCGCTGCGTGCCGCTGCGCCGGAGGCCGACGTGAGCATCAGCAGCGACGCCGCCGAGATTCGCGCCGCCGACCGCGTGGTGCTGCCGGGGCAGGGCGCCATGCGCGACTGCATGGGCTGCCTGAACGAGTCGGGCCTGCGTGAAGCCGTTGTCGAGGCCGCCGCCACCAAGCCGATGTTCGGCGTGTGCGTGGGCGAGCAGATGCTGTTCGACATTTCCGACGAGGGCAACACGCCTGCGCTGGGCCTGTTGCCGGGCCGCGTGGTGCGCTTCGATCTGGAAGGCCAGTTGCAGGACGACGGTTCGCGCTTCAAGGTGCCGCAGATGGGCTGGAACCGCGTGCGTCAGTCGCGCGCTCACCCGATCTGGGCCGGTGTGCCCGACGACAGCTACTTTTATTTCGTGCACAGTTATTACGTCGTCCCCGCCAAGGCCGAACTGACGGCGGGCGAGACGGTCTATGGGGTGCCCTTTACCTGTGCAGTGGCCCAAGATAATATCTTTGCCACCCAGTTCCACCCGGAAAAGAGCGCCCAGGCAGGGCTCGCGCTTTACCGAAATTTTGCACAGTGGAAACCTTAACCCGCCCAAGCGGGACCCGTGCGGCGCTTTGGTGCCCGGGCCTGCCGGCTGAGCCAGCTTATACTGTGTCATGTTGAATATTCCGATCCCGACGTGCCGGCGCCTTGCAGGGCAGGGATCGGTTTTGCGTTGTCCGCGTTTTACGCGAATTCCTTTTACTTCCCACTAGCGACGTTTCACGATTGCCTATGCTGCTCATCCCGGCCATCGACCTTAAAGACGGTCAATGTGTACGCCTTAAACAAGGCGACATGGATCAAGCCACTGTTTTCTCGGAGGACCCCGCTGCGATGGCCCGACATTGGGTCGAGCAGGGTGCACGCCGCCTCCATCTGGTGGACTTGAACGGCGCATTCGTTGGCAAGCCGCGTAACGAGGCTGCCATCCGCTCCATCATTCAGGAAGTGGGCGCAGACATCCCCGTGCAGCTGGGCGGTGGTATTCGCGACCTCAACACCATCGAGCGCTATCTCGACGACGGCCTGTCGTACGTGATCATCGGCACGGCGGCGGTGAAGGACCCGGGCTTCCTGAAGGACGCTTGCAGCGCCTTCGGCGGCCACATCATCGTGGGTCTCGATGCCAAGGACGGCAAAGTGGCGACCGATGGCTGGAGCAAGCTGAGCGGTCACGAGGTCGTGGATCTCGCGCGCAAGTTCGAAGACTACGGCATCGAGTCGATCATCTACACCGACATCGGCCGTGACGGCATGCTGCAAGGCATCAACATCGAAGCGACCGTGCGTCTCGCGCAGGCCGTGACGGTGCCGGTGATCGCCAGCGGCGGCCTGTCGAACCTGGGTGACATCGACGCGTTGTGCGATGTGCAGAACGAAGGCGTTGAAGGCGTCATCTGCGGTCGCGCGATCTACTCGGGCGACCTGAATTTCTCGTCGGCGCAAACGCGTGCGGATGAGCTTTCCCAAGGAGCGGCATAAGCGAGCTCACGGCTGCGGCCGTCTCGTGTGCCAACATCATGGCTCTCGCTAAACGCATCATCCCGTGCCTGGACGTGACGGCTGGCCGAGTGGTCAAGGGTGTCAATTTCGTTGAATTGCGCGACGCGGGCGACCCCGTCGAAATTGCCCGCCGCTATGACGAGCAGGGCGCCGACGAACTGACGTTTCTCGACATCACGGCCACCTCCGACGGGCGCGACCTGATTCTGCCGATCATTGAATCGGTGGCGGCGCAGGTGTTCATTCCGTTGACGGTCGGTGGCGGCGTGCGCGAAGTCGCCGACGTGCGCCGGCTGCTCAACGCCGGTGCCGACAAGGTCAGCATGAACTCGTCGGCTGTCGCGAATCCGCAACTGATCGCCGACGCATCGGCCAAGCACGGTGCGCAGTGCATCGTCGTGGCGATCGACGCCAAGCGTGTCTCGGCGGACGGCGAAACGCCGCGCTGGGAAGTCTTCACCCATGGCGGGCGCAAGGCCACCGGGCTCGACGTCGTGGCTTGGGCGAAGAAGATCGCCGAGCTGGGCGCGGGCGAGATCCTGCTCACCAGCATGGACCGCGACGGCACCAAGAGCGGCTTCGATCTGGCGCTCACGCGCGCCGTGTCGGACGCCGTGAGCATCCCCGTGATCGCCTCGGGCGGCGTGGGCTCGCTGGCCGATCTGGCCAATGGCGTGACGCAGGGGCATGCCGACGCCGTCCTCGCCGCCAGCATCTTCCATTACGGCGAGCACACTGTCGGCGAGGCCAAGCGCTTTATGGCCGACAAGGGCATTTCGGTGCGGCTCTGAACGGGAATCGACGGATCATGACGCAAGACTGGCTGGACAAGGTAAGTTGGGACGCGGCGGGCCTCGTGCCCGTGATCGCGCAGGAAGTCGGCAGCAACGACGTGCTGATGTTCGCGTGGATGAACCGTGAAGCGCTTGCGCGCACGGTCGAGACCCGCGAGGCCGTCTACTACTCGCGCTCACGCAAACGCCTGTGGCACAAGGGCGAAGAGTCGGGCCACGTGCAGAAAGTGCACGAGATTCGCCTCGATTGCGACGAAGACGTGGTGCTGCTGAAGGTCGAGCAGATCGACGGCATTGCGTGCCATACCGGCCGCCATTCCTGTTTCTTCCAGAAGTTCGAGGGCACTGTCGAGGATGGCCAGTGGGCCACCGTCGAGCCGGTGCTCAAAGACCCGCACAAGATCTATAAGTGAGCACCATGAACGATACGCTTGCGCGTGTTGCCGAAGTGATCGCCTCGCGTCGTGGCGGCGATCCGGACAAATCGTACGTCGCGCGCCTGTTTCACAAGGGTGACGATGCGATTTGCAAGAAGATCGGCGAAGAAGCCACCGAAGTGGTGCTCGCCGCCAAGGACATCCGCATCGGCGGTGCAGACAATCTGCGCCAGAAGCTGGTCAACGAGACGGCGGACCTGTGGTTCCACTGCATGGTGCTGCTCGCCCACCACGACCTGAGCCCGGACGAAGTGCTCGCCGAACTGGCACGCCGTGAAGGCCTCTCGGGGCTGACGGAAAAGGCCCAGCGGGGCACGCGCGGCGAACACGCGGACTGACGCAACGGTAATCTGGCGCGCCGGCATCGATTGTCGGCACGCCGGAATGCCGTTATGCCGGAATGCCGGTAAGCCGGCGCCGCACACACTGTACCGATTCGACATGCCGGCGCATCACGCCGGCAGACGCGAGGGAGACCATCCATGAACGATCCGCAGACCCCCGGTACGACCCATCCTTCCGGCAGCACCGGCAACGCCGGCAACCCTTACGTCGTCAATGCGCCCACGACCGAGCAGGAGCGCGCGCTGCGCAAGCTCACGCACGTGCTCTACGCGCTGTACGCCCTGTTCTGGCTGACCGGCGGCGTGACGGCCATCGTGGCGATCATCATCAACTACATCAAGCGTGACGACACGGTCGGCACGCTGTACGCGTCGCATTTCACGTGGCAGATCCGCACCTTCTGGTGGTCGGTGCTGTGGGGTGTGCTGGGCGTGGCGTTGGCGGTGGTGATGGTCGGCTTCGCGATTCTCTGGGTGCTCGGCATCTGGACGCTGTACCGGATCGTGAAGGGCTGGCTCTATCTGAACGACAACAAGCCGATGTACGCGGCACGCACCTGATCGCTGACGCAGACGGCCCGGTTTGATCGAGGCCGTCGATTTGGGTTCGTCGATGGGTTCGTCGATTTGAGGTATTGGAGAGGAAGACATCCGCATGACGCACGACAACTGTATCTTCTGCAAAATCGTCGCCGGGCAGATCCCGAGCACGCAGGTGTATGCCGATGACGACGTGATTGTGTTCAAAGACATCAATCCGGCGGCCGACCTGCACCTGCTCATGGTGCCGCGCAAGCACATCGCCACGTTGCAGGACGCCCAGCCGGAAGATCAGGCATTGCTCGGCAAGATGCTGCTGCTCGCGCCGAAGCTTGCTGCCGAGCAGGGTTACGCCTATGACGGCGACCCTGAGAACGTCGACGGCAACGGCTTCCGGGTGGTCGTGAACAACGGCCCGGGCGGCGGACAAGAGGTTTATCATCTTCACATGCATATTCTTGCCGGCCCGCGGCCGTGGAAGCGCATGTGAGGCAAATGATGTGAAGCACCGGCGGGATGCGGAAGATTGCCGCAGATCGCCGGTTCACGGTGCGCTAGTGCCGCATCGGGAAAGGTTTCACGAAACATTTATTTCTACCCGGCGTCCGACGCGGTTACGATGCTGGACGTGACGCCCGATGTGCCACAATGGGGCACATTGCAGGGCTCACACGGGCAAATACAATGCATCGGACGGGGTTGTCCGATAAGACCCTCGCCGCCAGGCGGCCGGGGCGAATCACGCAAGGAGAGTGGTCATGGGTTCGTTGAGTATTTGGCACTGGCTGATCGTGCTGGTGATCGTGATGATGGTTTTTGGCACCAAGAAGCTGCGTAACATGGGCAGCGATCTGGGCGGTGCGGTCAAGGGCTTCAAAGACGGCATGAAGGAAGGCGAAAGCGCCCCGGCCGCCAAGGAAGACCCGATGACGGCCAAGGAACTGCGCGACTCGACGACCATCGACGTGCAGGCCAAGGACGCGAGCAACAACAAGCAAGGCTAAGTCGGCGTCGACATGATCGATCTCGGCCTTTCCAAACTGATGTTGATCGGCGTTGTGGCGCTGGTCGTGATCGGTCCCGAGCGTCTGCCGAAGGTGGCACGCACGGCGGGCGCGCTGTTTGGCCGCGCCCAGCGTTACATCAACGATGTGAAGGCCGAGGTGGGCCGCGAGATGGAGCTCGACGAACTTCGCAACATGCGAAGCGAGTTCGAGAACGCGGCACGCAGCGCCCAGAGCACGGTTCAGAAACATCTGAATGAGCAGGAGTCCTCGCTCAACGAGGCCTGGGCAAGCGCCACGGGTACGTCGACCAGCGAGATCGCCGGGGGCGGCACCGATGCCGCGACCGGATACTCCGACAGCTACCTCGCCGAGCCGGTCGTCACGTCCGGCATTCGTGCGTCGACCAAGCGCCGCAACTGGCGCGTGCGCCGCAATGCAACGCCGGTGTGGTTCAAGCAGGCCAGCGCCACGCGCACGAAAGTGCAGTCAGGCGCGGCGCGGGTCGCGCGGCACACGCCGGCCAAGCTGCGCCGGCCCGTCAAGTTCTTCTGAGGCGCGTGCGCACCTTACTTCCCGCCACCTTGCGCCGTACCGGCCTCATTCCTGGATAAGTCGACGTGAGCGACGACAAGCAAACCCCTGACGGGGGCACCGAAGAGACTTTCATCTCGCACCTGATCGAGCTGCGCAACCGCATCATTCGCGCGGGTGCCGCGGTGATCGTGGTGTTCCTCTCGCTGGTGTATTGGGCACCGGACATCTTCCGCCTGCTCTCGCGCCCGCTGACGCAATCGCTGCCCGCTGGCGGCAAGATGATCGTCACCGACATCACCGGGTCGTTCTTCGTCCCGATGAAAGTCACGATGATGGTCGCGTTCGTGATCGCACTGCCCATCGTGCTGTATCAGGCATGGGCGTTTGTCGCGCCGGGGCTGTATCAGCACGAGAAGAAGCTGGTGTTTCCGCTGGTAGTGAGCAGTTACTCGCTGTTCTTGATCGGCATGGCGTTCGCGTACTTTCTGGTGTTCCCGACCGTGTTCCACTTCATGGCGCACTACAACGCGCCGTTGGGCGCGGAGATGAACACCGATATCGACAATTACGTGAGTTTTGTCCTGACCATGTTCCTATGCTTCGGGGTGACCTTCGAAGTGCCGGTGGTCGTGGTGGTGCTGGCGCGCATGGGTGTTGTGAGCATCGAGAAGCTCAAGCAGATTCGCCCTTACGTGATCGTCGGTGCCTTCGTGCTCGCCGCCGTGGTGACGCCGCCGGACATGCTCTCGCAGCTGATGCTGGCCATTCCGCTCTGTATCCTTTACGAGCTGGGCCTGATCGCCGCACGGATCTTCGTCAAGCAAGGGCACACGAACGAAGAGAAAGAGAACGGGCAGGCAACGCCGTAACGACGTGACGACATAACGACGTGATGAAGGTGTGAGTCCCCACGAGTAATAAAGAAAGCACGGGCTGCGTCCCGTGCTTTTTTATTGCCCATGGCAATCCGGTGCGAAGCCGGTGGCGATGCCAGACGCGGTGGACAAACGCGGTGGACAAACGCAGCGGCCAAACGCGGCCGGCCAAACAAAAACGGCCGCGCCGAAGCGCAGCCGTTCTGTCGTTCCGACACCGGGGTGTGAACCCCAGCTTGCCGTCAGTCGGCGCCGTTCTCGTCGTTGCTGTCGTCGTCGTCCTGCGCAGGGCGCTTGGGCGGCGGCGGACGCTTGCCGATGGTCACCGTCAGGTCCAGCTCCTTCTTCTTGCGCGTGACGTGGATCTTCGCCTGCGTACCCGGCTTGATCTGCGCGATCACGTTGAGCAACTCGGTCGTGTCGCGGATCGACTCGTCGTTGACCTTGGTCAGGATATCGCCCGGCTGCACGCCCGCCTTATCCGCCGGCCCGCCTTGCACAACACCGGCGATGATCACGCCCGAGTCTTGCTGCAAGCCGAACGATTCGGCGATATCTGACGTGATGTCCTGCGGCTCGACACCGACCCAGCCGCGCGTGACCGTGCCGCTGGTGATGATGCTCTCGAGTACCGTACGTGCCGTCGACACCGGAATGGCGAAGCCGATCCCCATGTTGCCGCCGCTGCGCGAGTAGATCGCCGTGTTGATACCGAGCAGGTTGCCGTTCACGTCGACCAGCGCGCCGCCCGAGTTACCGGGGTTGATCGCCGCATCCGTCTGGATGAAGTTCTCGAAGGTGCTGATGTCGAGGTGATTGCGGCCGAGCGCGCTGATGATGCCCATCGTCACCGTCTGGCCAACACCGAACGGGTTCCCGATGGCGAGCACCACGTCGCCGACGCGTACCTGATCCATGCGGCCGAGCGTGATGGCAGGCAGGTTGTCCAGCGTGATCTTGAGCACGGCCAGATCGGTCTCGGGGTCGCTGCCGACGAGCTTCGCGCGGGCTTTTCGGCCATCCGCGAGGGCGACTTCGATCTCGTCGGCGCCGTCCACCACGTGATGATTCGTGAGAATATAGCCTTCACTGCTGACGATCACGCCCGAGCCGAGGCTCGAGACCGGGTCTTGCCGCACCGTGCCGCCGCCGTCGCCGAAGAAGTAACGGAACAGCGGATCATCAAGGCGCGGGTCGCGATTCTGCTTTTGTTCCTTGCTGGAAAAAATGCTGACGACCGCGGGCATGGCCTTTTGCGCGCCGTCGGCGTAGGAGCCGGTAGCCGGCTTGTCCGACAGGCTGGGAGCGACTTCCTGAAGGGCGATGATCGGGTTGGCCAACTGTTTGCCGAACGAACCCTGGCGTTGCAACCACTGCGGCTTGAGCGTGGCAATGATGAAGAGCAACGCAAGCAGCACGGTGACCGCTTGCGCGAACAGTAGCCAGAAGCGTCTGAGCATGAAAGAGCGAGACCTTATATGAATCGTGTTGAACTCGAATTGTATCTGAACGATACCCTGCAAATCGCGCAATTTCGCGATTACTGCCCCAACGGCCTACAGGTTGAAGGGCGCAATGAGATCCGCAAAATCGCCAGCGGCGTGACCGCCAGTCTGGCGTTTCTCGAAGCGGCGCGTGACTGGGGCGCCGACGCGGTCATCGTCCATCACGGCTATTTCTGGAAGAACGAAGATGCCCGTGTTGTGGGGATGAAACGCCGTCGCCTCGGCTTGCTGATCGACAACGACATCAACTTGTTCGCCTTCCATTTGCCACTCGACGCACACCCTGAGTTGGGCAACAACGCGCAACTCGGCAAACTGCTGGAATTCGCCGACGATGGCGGCCGTTTCGGCCCTGATCAGCTCGGATGGCTCGGCAAGCCCGTGCAGCCCACGACCTTGGCCGAACTCGCCGCCCATGTCGAAGCGACACTGGGCCGCACGCCGCTCATGCTGGGTGAGCCCGATCGCGCCGTCCGGCGAGTCGCGTGGTGCACGGGAGGCGCGCAGGGCTTCTTCGACGCCGCCATTGCAGCAGGGGCGGACGTCTACATCAGCGGTGAGGTGTCCGAGCCGACCACCCACCTCGCGCACGAGAGCGGCGTCGGGTATCTGGCGGCAGGGCACCACGCCACGGAGCGCGGCGGGGCGAGGGCGGTTGGCGAACACGTCGCCGAACGCTTCGGTCTCGAACACAAATTTTTCGACATGCCTAACCCGGTCTGAGTCTGTCTGAGTCTGTCTGAGTCTGTCTGAATCGGGGCGGCGGGGTTGGGCCAGTGTCGAAGGCCAGCCACCGCGCAACGCGGGTGGCTGGCAGGCTGCGAAGAAAACTCAGCCGTTCTGCTTCTTGAGGCTGTCGCGGATTTCGCGCAGCAGAACGATGTCTTCCGGCGTCGGGGCCGGTGCCGCCGGGGCTTCCGGGGCCGGGCGCTTCAGGCGGTTGATCTGCTTGACCATCACGAAGATGATGAACGCCAGAATGATGAAGTTGATGGCGACCGTGATGAAGTTGCCGTAACCGAAGACGGCAACGCCGGCTTTGGTCAGATCGGCGTACGACGTGGGGTTGCCCTTGAAGTCGGGCGGGATGGCGCCGAGCAGAATAAATTTGCTCGAGAAGTCGAGGCCACCGAAGATGGCGCCGACAATCGGCATGATGAGGTCTTTGACGACCGAGTCGACGATCTTGCCGAATGCCGCGCCGATGATCACACCGACGGCCAGATCGACCACATTGCCTTTGACGGCAAATTCCTTGAATTCCGACATGAAGCTCATGCCATTCCTCCGCTGTTTTAATGAGGGCCGGGGGCGCGCACAGTAGCTGTCACCGGGGTGAGACAGGGAAAATGATGACTAAATGTCGTGCACGCGTCAACGAAAGCGGCGATCATAGCGACTCTCGTGCAGCATCCCAGAAGCGAAACCCCGGGTGAGCATCAGCCGCCCGCAGGGTACGTTAATCCTTTGAAAATACGCGAAAACCACTAGGAGACTGGGGCGTTTAGCCGTTGTTTCAGGCATTTACGCTCGCGTATGATTTAAGGTTGACGGAAATACCAAATCAACCGTGTGGGGCTTGTGATGAGTGACAATCAAGAAAAGGCCGTCGACAGTAGCCGCCGGAATCTGCTGATTGCAACGTCCGTAGCTGGAGGCGTGGGCGGCGTTGCAACACTTGTTCCTTTCGTCAGTTCTCTGGAACCCTCTGAGCGAGCCAAGGCGGGCGGTGCGCCGGTCGAGGCCGATATCAGTAATCTCAAGCCCGGTGAAAAAATGACCGTGGCGTGGCGTGGTCTGCCGGTGTGGATCGTGCGCCGCACGCCGGCGGAAATGGATTCGCTGTCCAAAGTGACGGGCGAACTCGCTGATCCGGACTCCAAGGAGACGTTCTCCTACCCGATGCCCGAGTACTGCAAGAACGCGTTCCGGGCGCGTGCCGAGCATAAGGATCTGCTCGTTGTGGTCGGCATCTGTACCCATCTGGGGTGCATCCCATCGGGTCCTTACGACGCCAATACCATCCCAGCATTGGGGCACGACCCGGGCTTCCTGTGCCCGTGCCATGGTTCTACGTACGACATGTCGGGCCGCGTGTTCAAGAACAAGCCGGCACCGAAGAATCTCGACGTTCCTCGTTTCATGTTCGTGAACGACACCCGGCTCGTGATCGGTAAAGACGAAAAAGGAGAAGCGTAACCATGGCCGCCGACAAACAGGTCGACACGACGGGCTTGCTGGGCTGGATCGATCGTCGCTTCCCGCTGACACAGCTTTGGAAAGATCACGCTTCCGAGTACTACGCCCCTAAAAACTTTAACTTCTGGTATTTCTTCGGATCGCTGGCGATGTTGGTGCTGGTGATTCAGATCGTCACCGGCATTTTTTTGGTGATGAACTACAAGCCGGACGCCAACCTTGCGTTTGCGTCGGTCGAATACATCATGCGCGAGGTGCCGTGGGGATGGCTCATCCGCTACATGCACTCCACGGGCGCGTCGATGTTCTTCGTGGTGGTGTATCTGCATATGTTCCGCGGGCTGTTGTACGGTTCGTACCGCAAGCCGCGTGAGCTGGTGTGGGTGTTCGGGTGTCTGATCTTCCTGTGCCTGATGGCCGAGGCGTTCTTCGGGTATCTGCTGCCGTGGGGCCAGATGTCGTACTGGGGCGCACAGGTGATCGTGAACCTCTTCTCGGCAATTCCGTTCATCGGCCCGGATCTGTCGCTGTGGATTCGCGGCGACTACGTGGTGTCGGACGCAACGCTCAACCGCTTCTTCGCCTTCCACGTGATCGCGATTCCGCTGGTGCTGATCGGGCTGATCGTGGCGCACATCATTGCGTTGCACGAAGTGGGTTCGAACAACCCCGACGGCATCGAGATCAAGGACAAGAAGGACGCCAACGGCCGCCCGCTCGACGGCATTCCGTTCCATCCGTACTACACCGTGCACGACATCATGGGTGTGGGCGTGTTCCTGATGGTGTTCTCGGCGATCGTGTTCTTTGCGCCGACGATGGGCGGGTACTTCCTCGAAGCGAACAACTTCATCCCGTCCGACTCGCTCAAGACGCCGCCGCACATCGCACCGGTCTGGTACTTCACGCCGTTCTACTCGATGCTGCGGGCCACGACCGATGACTTCAAGCACGTGCTGATGGCGTTGACGGTGATCGTCGCGGCCGTGTGGTGGATCAAGGGTCGCGCAGCGGCAACCACCAAGGTGGCGGGTTCCGGTGGCGTGGTGTTGCTGTTGCTGGCGATGTTCCTGATCGAAGCCAAGTTCTGGGGCGTGGTGGTGATGGGCGGCGCGGTGGTGACGCTGTTCTTCCTGCCGTGGCTGGACCAGAGCCCGGTGAAGTCGATCCGGTACCGTCCGGGATTTCATAAGGTGTTGTTGGGTATCCTCGTCGTCATCTTTGCTGTGCTGGGTTACCTGGGTATCCAGGAGCCGACGCCCGTGAAGACTGCGGTCTCGCAAATCGGCGCGCTGTATTACTTCGGATTCTTCTGGCTGATGCCGATCTGGAGCAAACGCGGCACGTTCAAGCCGGTGCCCGAGCGCGTCACCTTCGCGGCGCATTGAGCGCACTCAAGTCGACTAGGGATATCAAGATGAAAAAACTGTTGCTCATCCTGGCGCTCCTCAGCGGTTTTGTGGCGCCGGCCATGGCGGAAGAGGGCGGGCCGCTCGACACGGCGCCCAACCGCGTGGACGATCTGGCGTCGCTGCAACGCGGGGCCAAGCTTTTCGTGAATTACTGTCTGAATTGCCACTCGGCGGCATCGATGCGGTATTCGCGTCTCAAGGATCTTGGGTTATCGGAAGCGGAGATCAAGAACAATCTGCTTTTCACGACCGACAAGATTGGCGAGACGATGACCGTGGCGATGCGTGCGGCGGATGCGAAGGACTGGTTCGGTTCGGCGCCGCCGGATTTGTCGGTGGAGGCGCGTGCGCGGGGGACGGACTGGTTGTATACGTACCTGCGCACGTTCTATCGTGACGATGCGCGCCCGACGGGCTGGAACAACGTGGCGTTCCCGAATGTGGGCATGCCGAACCCGTTCTGGCAGTTGCAGGGACAGCGTGGATTGAAGCATGTGGAGGGCGCGGAGCATGGCCCGGCACAGTTCGTGCAGATCACTCAAGGATTGATGAAACCGGTGGAATTCGATTCTGCCATGGCTGATCTGGTATCTTATCTGGATTGGATGTCGGAGCCGGCGCAGCGTACGCGTAGGCAGCTTGGCGTCTGGGTTTTGTTGTTCTTGGGACTCTTTACGGTGCTTGCCTGGCGCCTGAATGCGGCCTATTGGAAGGACGTGAAGTAAAATAACGTCTGTACGACGGGGCCAGGGTCAGGGAAGCGTCGGTTTCCCACCCCGGCCCCGTTGGTTTTTAAGGAAGACGCGCTATGATGGTTTTGTACTCGGGCACGACCTGCCCCTTCTCCCAGCGTTGCCGGCTGGTTCTGTTCGAAAAAGGCATGGATTTTGAGATCCGTGACGTCGACCTGTTCAACAAGCCGGAAGACATTGCGGTGATGAACCCGTACGGTCAGGTGCCGATTCTTGTTGAACGCGACCTGATTCTGTACGAATCGAACATCATCAATGAGTACATTGACGAGCGTTTCCCGCATCCGCAGTTGATGCCGGCGGACCCGGTGCAGCGTGCGCGTGCGCGCCTGTTCCTGTTCAACTTCGAGAAAGAGTTGTTCGTGCATGTGAGCACGCTTGAGAACGACAAGGGCCGTGCGGCCGAGAAGGCCCATCAGGCCGCTCGCCAATCGATTCGTGATCGTCTGACGCAGCTTGCACCGATCTTCTTGAAGAACAAGTACATGCTGGGCGAAGAATTCTCGATGCTCGACGTGGCGATTGCGCCGCTGCTGTGGCGTCTGGACCACTACGGCATTGAGTTGTCGAAGAATGCTGCCCCGTTGATGAAGTATGCCGAGCGTATTTTCAGCCGTCCGGCGTACATTGAAGCGCTGACGCCGTCCGAAAAGGTCATGCGTCGTTAATACGGCGTTATTACGTCGCGAATGCGTCGATACCCCGCTGGCGCGGGCCGGCCTGTCGAAGTTGGCGGGCTGGCTGGCCAAGGGGGACGAAATGTCTTATGCCTCCTGAAACGTCTACCAAGCCCTATTTACTGCGCGCGCTGTACGAGTGGTGTACCGATAACGGGTACACGCCGTATCTGGCCGTGCATGTCGATGCCAAGACACGAGTTCCGCGCGAGTTTGTGAAAGATGGCGAGATCGTGCTGAACATCAGCTTCGATGCCACGAGCGGGCTCCAGATGGGCAACGACTGGATTGAATTCAGCGCCCGCTTCGGCGGCATCTCGCAGAAGGTTGAGGTGCAGGTCCCGAACGTGCTGGCGATTTATGCCCGCGAGAATGGTCAGGGAATGGCCTTCCCGGTCGACAAGCAGGCACAGGCGGATGCGGGACCGGAGTTGGAGTCGGTACCGTCGTCGCCGGAGTCTGACGAAGACGATCCGGAACCGCCGCGTCCGGGCGGTAACGGCGCGGCTGGCAGCAATGCCCCGCGTGGACACCTGAAGGTCGTGAAGTAATTCGCAGCGTCGTGTGCGGATGGGGGCGGCTCCTTGAGCGGTTCCCCAAACGGGCGCAGTTGTGAGGAATTTTGCACTGACAGGTAGTCGCAATAGCCAATGAATCGGTTACAATGTGCGACTTCGCCGGCTTAGCTCATCTGGTAGAGCAGTTGATTTGTAATCATCAGGTGGCGGGTTCGAGTCCTGCAGCCGGCACCAAACAAGCAAGGCCCACATGTTCGCATGTGGGCCTTTTGCTTTTGCGGTCATCGAAAATTGGTTCGTCAACATCGCGTGGCTTAAACCGCGATTAATCGATCGCTGGGTGCGCTTCGCCGATCTCCATTCCCTACATCGATCCTGCATCTCTCATTCGCATCGAATGATGATGAGGCATCGTTCGAAATATTTTCACCGCCATTTAATTCCGAACGACATTCGAAATTGTTGTGATGAATAACTGTTCGGACTACAGAGCGACCCATATGCCAACCCGCCAGTTTTGAGAGGGAGGGCCCTGTAGGCATCGTCCTACATGCCCGCGATCATCTCAATGCCCTGATGATTCAGATCGAATATCGGCCGCTACTTTTACCTCAGAGTATTGGAATTAAAGCCTTCCAATCACTGGAATATTAAGGGAATCGTTCAAAGCGAAAAACAAATTCGGACTACATCCGAGTGTTTGTATATGAATGAAATGACGTATCGGTAAGGGAATGAAATTTGGTAGACTTTTTTCTCCAAACTACGTTGGAGGCCGAACCGATATGTCGTATCGCATTGACCGCACCGAACGTAAAGATTCCCCCACTGCTATCGCACGCGCGGTCCGAATGCGGATGAGTGTGGCACCCGGCAAATCCCTCTCGCATCAATCCTCTCCTTCCGCATGGCTCGCATCCCCCGCGTCCCCAGTACGCACCGCAATGGCGGCCGCGCTCAGCGCCGCTGCGCTGGTCACCTTCCCGATGTCGCAAGCGTTTGCCGCCGGCGGCACCGGTGGTTGCACCGCTGCGCCGGGTGTCACTTGCGCAGGCGGTAGCGCCGGAGCACCCAACGGTGGCGCCGGCACTGACGCCAGCAATACCAACGGCACCGGCGGCAACGGCGGCGGCGGCGGCAGTGTGGATGGCACGGGCGCCGCAGGCAGTGGCGGCAATGGCGGCGCGGGTGGCACCGGTGGTGGCGGTGGTGGCAATGGTGACGCAGGTCAGGCGGGCTCCGGCGTACCCGGGCTTTCGGGTGGCACCGGCGGTACCGGTGGCACCGGCGGAGCGACAAACGTCACCGGCGCACTCGGCAATGGCGCTGGCGGCGGTGGTGGCGGCGCGGGCGGGGTCGGTATCGAGCTCCCCGGCGGACAAACCAACAGCGGCGCGATCGCGGGCGGACGCGGCGGTAACGGCGGCGGCGGTGGCGGCACCGACAGCACGGGTACCGGTGGCGGCGGCAATGGCGGCGGCGGCGGTGCAGGCGGCGTCGGGGTGCAACTCACCACCAGCCAACAGTCCACCAACACCGGCACGGTGGTCGGCGGTCAGGGCGGTAACGGCGGTGGCGGCGGCAGCTTTGGCAACACGACCTCTGCAGGCACCGGCAACGGCACCAATTTCATTGCAGGTAACGGCGGCGCAGGCGGCTCAGGGGGCGATGCCGTCGTTTCGGCACAAGGCGGCACGTTCGTGAACGGTACCTCAGGCGTTGTCACTGGCGGTGCCGGTGGCAACGGTGGCGGCAGCGGATCCGTCAGTGCCAGCGGCGCAGTCGTCCCCTACGGCGGACGGGGTGGCGACGCGGGCGTGGGCGGCAATGGGGCAACCCTTTCCGGCGGCAGTACCGTAACCAACAGCGGCATGATTACCGGCGGCAACGGTGGCAACGGGGAAAACGGCGGCTCCGCACTCGCTGCGGGTGCACTAGCGGTTTCCGGCAACGGCGGGCTCGGTGGCGCGGGCGGCGTCGGCGTGCTCATCGACGGTAGCGGCAGACTCAACAACCAGACGACCGGCACGATTGTCGGCGGTAACGGCGGCACGGGCGGCGGCGGGAGCGCACAAAGCGCGACCTTCGTCGGTGGTACCGGCACCGGCACCGTTACCGGTGGTGTCGGCGCCGACGGCGGGCAGGGCGGCGACGGTGTCCGGCTCAACGGCGGCGGCGTCGTGACGAACGCCGGCACCATTCTCGGTGGCGTGGGCAATCGCGGCGGCGGCGCTGGCAACAGTACCGGGACCGGTGTGGGCGGTGAGGCGGCGGCCGGCGGCAACGGGGTCAGCCTCGTGGGCGCCGGAACGGTCACCAACGCGTCGACCGGTGTCATCAAGGGCGGTCAAGGCGGTGACGACAGTGCGGGCGGTGGCGGCGGCGGTGGCGTGGGCGGCGACGGCATTTCCCTCAGCGGCAATGGAACTGTCGGCAATTCCGGTGTCGTCACCGGTGGCGACGGCGGCAATGGCGGGAACGGCGCCAACACGACCGGTGGCCATGGCGACGTGGGCGGTGCGGGGGTGCGCGTCGCCGGGACCGGGACGGTGACCAACGCCAGCACCGGCAAGATTACCGGTGGCGATGGCGGTACCGGCGGCGGCGGCGGAAACGCCACGTCGGCGGGCGGCGCAGGCGGTGGCGGCGGTGCCGGGGTGGTGGTTACCGCCGGCGGCTCCATGAATAACGCCGGCACGATTACCGGCGGTATCGGCAACCGGGGCGGTGGCGGCGGCGCCAATAGTGTCGGCGGTGCGGGCGGCGCAGGCGGCGCAGGGGTCTTGGTGACCAACAACGGCGGCACCATCACGAACACGGGCTCGATCAGCGGCGGCGCCGGTGGGGCAGGCGGAACCGGCGGTACGGCGGGTGCAGCAGGCGCAGGCGGTATCGGTATTCAGGGCCAGAACGTCGCTGTGATCAATAGCGGCGCTATCGCGGGCGGCACCGGCGCAGATGGCACCGTCGCCGACGCGATCCAATTCAATGCCGGCACCAATTCGCTCGAACTGCGCGCCGGATCTGCCATCACCGGCACCGTCGATGCGAATGTCGGTACCAACACCTTCATCCTTGGCGGGACGGCCAACAGCAGTTTCAATACGTCGTTGATCGGTCCGACAGCCCAATATCAAGGTTTTTCGGCCTTCCACAAGACGGGCACCAGTGTCTGGACACTCACCGGCAGTACCACCGCACTCACGCCGTGGACGCTCTACGCCGGGACACTGGTCGTCAGCCAAGACAGCAGCCTAGGTGCCCCCGGCGGCGCGCTCACGTTCAACGGCGGTACGTTGCAACTCGGGGCCAGTTTCAATCTCGCTGCCGGCCGCGCCGTCGCACTCGATACCGCGGGCGGCACGATCGATACCAACGGGTTCAACTCGACGATCACGCAGGGTATCACCGGCACTGGCGCACTGACCAAGATCGGCGCCGGGTCGCTCGTGCTCAACGGCAACAGCACCTACACGGGCGCAACAAACATCAACGCCGGGGTGCTGGCCGTGGGCGATCCCGCGTCCTCGGGGGCAGCGCTGTCCGGTGGCGGCGCTGTTACGGTGGCCAGTGGCGCAACGCTGGGCGGCTACGGCAGCGTCACCGGTGCCGTGCAGAACACGGGCACCGTCGCGGTCGCCAACGCCACGCCGGGCTTCGCCTCCGGTGCCACGGGCAACCTGACGGTCAACGGCACGTTCACCAACGCCGCACTGCTTCAGTTGGCAGGCCCGGGTGTCGGCAACACGTTGACCGTGGCAGGCAACTACGTCGGCCAGCAAGCGACCGCATCGCTTCGCACGCAACTGGGCACCGACAATTCGCCGACTGACAAGATCATCATCAATGGCGGAACGGCGACCGGCAGCACCACGCTGAAGATCGCCAACGCGGGTGGCACGGGTGGGCAAACCACCGGTGACGGTATTCAGGTCGTGCAGACGGTGAACGGGGCGTCAACAGCGGGCTCGGCATTTACTGGCGGCACGGCGAATGCAGGCGCTTATACCTACTACCTGTACCGCGGTGGCATTACCCCCGGTACGCAAGACAACTGGTACCTGCGCTCGACCACGCTCGACCCGACGCGCCCGCCGATCGACCCGATCGTGCCCGTCCCGCCCGTCGATCCCGAAACTCCGCTGTATCGAACCGAAGTCCCGGTCTACTCGCAGATTTCGGCGTTGGCGCGCGAGATCGCCGTGCAGCAGATCGGCACGTTCCACGATCGCATGGGCGGGCAAGACCTGCTCGATGAAAACGGCAAGTGGGGCGGCGGCTGGGGCCGCGTGTGGGGCGATCACATGTCTCAAGACCACACCGGCACGGTCAATCAGTCGTTCAGTGGCACGATCTTCGGGTTGCAAGTCGGGCAGGACGTCTATTCGAACACGACCGATAGCGGCTACCGCGATCACGCCGGTCTCTTCTTCGGTTTCGCCCGAGGCAGTGGCGACGTGAAGGGTTTCGCATTGGCCACGCAGGATCTGGCCGCCGGCAGCCTCGCCATCAACTCGTACAGCCTTGGCGCCTACTGGACACGTATCGCACCGAGCGGTTGGTATGTCGATACCGTGTTGATGGGCTCGACCATGTCGGTGAATCCGTCGTCGCTGCAAGGCAATACCGCTACGACGCGGGCGAATGCGTTCACGGCGTCGCTGGAAGGCGGGGTGCCGTTGCCGCTGCCGTACGGCTTGTCGCTTGAACCGCAAGCCCAGTTGATCTATCAGTACACGCACATCAACGATCTGACCGACCCCGCAGCAACGGTGTCGTTCAAGAGCGCGAACGAACTGATCGGGCGGCTCGGTTTGCGACTTCAGACGCAGTTTCAGGCGAACGGCATCAACTGGAAGCCGTATTTGCGTCTGGACGTGTTGCGCTACTTCGGCGGCACCGACACTGTGAACTTCTCCGACACCACCAAGATCGATTCGTCGGTCGGATCGACGCAAGGGCACGTGGGCGCTGGCGTCTACGCGAAGCTGAATCAACGCGTCAGTCTCTACCTGACGGGCGGTTACTGGTTCAATCTGGGCGGCTCGCACCGGAGCACGGCGGAAGGCAATGCCGGAGTGCGTCTGAGCTGGTAACGCACGCTGGTCGAAAAAGGGGGAAGCGATCTTCACGCATCCCCCTTTTGTATTTTCACAGCCGACGGTGGATCGGGGCTGCGGGCGGCACCTTCTCTGAGACCGTACCGCCCCCGTCAGCCATCACAAAAACTTCGTCGGCCAGATAATAGTCCGCCACATATGCGCGGACGGTGAACCGTCAAAACCAAGTCCTTCCTTCGGCTGCTTGAAATGCCGCCCGATGATGTCGATAAACGGATCCCAGCTTACCTGCGCGTTCGGGTCGAACGAGTAGATATCGTTCAGCGTGATCAGCCGGCTCGTCATGTACCACTTGTGATTGCGGGCGTACTCCCAGTCGGCCTTGACGTAGTCCTCCGGCTCATAATCCCCGCCAAAGTACCGGATATAGGCCTCGGGGTAGTCGTAACCCACCGACGCATCGGGGAAGAAGCGCAGCGCCTGATGGTAGCGAATGGCCCAACTGACTTCCTCGTCGACGTAAGGGGCAAGCAACTGCGCCCCCCAGTACCCGTGATCGGCGCGAATGAAACCCGACACGCTGATGTCATGCAACAAACACGCGAGAATCGTCTTCTCGTCGTGCCCGGCCTTGAGCGCGTGCGTTGCGCTTTGCAGCAGGTGGTTCGCCGGTGCAAAGCGGTGACGGAAGAAGTCGAGCAACGTGGGCCGCTCCGGCATTGGCTGAAGGCGCGGATCGTCGCCCATCAGAAAATGCCGCGGATCGGGCTTGCCGCCGGGCGGCGGCATGATCGGTGCCGTCGGGTCACGATCGCCCGAGGTGAAAATCACCGAGCGAACGATCTTGCAGTCCAGCTCCTCGATCATCCGATGTTCCAGCGCATCGGCGCGCGCCGACAGACTCATGCCGGTGTGACCCGGCGTATTCGTGGTGGACATGTCGTCTCTCCTGAACGATTCGTTGGCGCACTCAGCGCTGCATAGCGTTGATCGGCGCTGCTGCCTGCGCGGCGGAGGCAGGTGTCTTGGGAGCCATCGGTGCCATCGGCGGCAGGATCGGCACACTCACTGCCCGCGTCTCGGTGTAATTCTTCAGACCCTGCGCACCATACTCGCGACCGATGCCCGACTCCTTGGTGCCGCCGAACGGCACGTCGTATTCCACGCCCACGTGGTGATTGATCCACGCCGTCCCCACTTCGAGCCGTTGTGCAATCTCTCGCGCCCGCGCAGGATCCGCACTCCAGACCGAGCCCGACAAGCCGAACCGCGTGTTGTTGGCACGCCGCACCACATCATCCACATCGCTGAACCGGATCACCGGCAGCACCGGTCCGAACGGCTCCTCATCCACAAGCCGCGTTCCCTCGGCGATATCGGCCACGATGGTCGGTGCAATGAAATACCCCGGGCGCGGCAACGCTTCGCCGCCGCACAAAATGCGCGCGTTTTGCTGCCGCGTGTCCTCAATAAGCGCCAGCACACGCTCGTACTGCATGCGGTTCTGCACAGGCCCCATCAACACACCTTCTTCAAAACCTTCACCAACCTTCACCCGGCGAGCGATCTCCACCAGCGCATCGCACACAGCGTCGTACACCTTCTCGTGGACATACAAACGCTTGATGGCCATGCATATCTGACCGCTGTTGCCGAACGATGCCCAGAACAGGCGCGGTGCGAGGGCCTTCACATCGACGTCGTCGAGCACGATGGCCGCATCGTTGCCGCCAAGCTCCAGCGTCACGCGCTTGAGCGTGCTGGCCGCACTCGCCATGACCCGCTTGCCGGTCGCGACCGACCCGGTGAAAGAGATCTTGTCGATGCCGGGATGCTCGGTCATCCACGCGCCCAGATCGTTGCCCCCGGCGATGACGTTCACCACGCCGGGCGGGAAATGCTCGCGTGCGATCTCTCCAATGAGCAGTGTCGTGAGCGGCGTGTACGGCGAGGGCTTCAGCACGATGGTGTTGCCCGTGTAGAGCGACTGCGTGATCTTCGGCAGCGCGAGCAACACGGGCACATTCCACGGGGTGATCGCGCCGACCACACCGAGCGGGTGGTACTGCAACTCGACGTGACCGCGCTCGTTGTCACGCAACAACTCCGGCTTCAGTTCGATCGCCAGCAGGCCTTCCAGATTGGCGAATGCGCGACCCAGTTCGTCCTGTGCCCGCGCGAACGGCTTGCCTTGCTCGCGGGTGAGCAGCGTGGCGATTTCGGTACTGCGCGCGCGCAGCGCCTCGGCAAAACCACGCAGCATGTCGCGGCGCTCAACCGGAGTTGTCTCGCGCCACGTGTCGAATGCGCGGCGCGCGGCAGCCACCGCGCGATCCAGTTGATCGCGAGACGCATCGGGACACGCGGCGAACGGCGCGCCGGTCCCGGGATTGATGACGTCGAACGAGGCGTCGCTCGATTCGCCGCGACCGTCGATGGTATGAGTGAAACCGCTTTGCATGTCGTCTCCTCCAGCGTCCTGTGCCGGACGCATTGATAGTGATAGGCGTTGCTACAGATCGAGCACCAGCCGGTCGCCTCGGCAACCGGAGCAGCAGATCATGACGGTGCGGCCGCTGGCCCGTTCGTCCTGACTCAACACGAGGTCACGATGCTCGGGCGTGCCTTCGAGTACCGCAACTTCGCACGTCCCGCAAACGCCTTCGCGACAAGAATACGGGGCGTCCACGCCGGCGTCGAGCAACGCATCGAGCATCGTTTGTCCCGGCTTGACCACGACGATCTTCCCGCTTTTCGCGAGCACCACGTCGTATTGGCCAGCGGAACCTTCAGGTGCACCGACGCCTGCGAAATACTCCACATGTCCGTGGCAATCCCTGCGACGTGCCACTTCCGCCTCGAACGCCTTCAACATCGGCGACGGCCCGCAGCAGTACAGGTGCGTGCCGGCAGACACTTCATTGATGAGCCGGCCGAGATCGAGCGAACCTTGTCCCGGCGCGCGATCAAAGTGCCATTCGACACGCCCGTGTGCGAAAGCAGCGCTTTCCAGATGTTCTGCGAACGCTGCCGTCTCGCGGGAGCGCGCACAGTAATGCAGCGTCCAAGGGCGCTGCATCGCTTCGAGACGGGCGGCCATCGACAACAACGGCGTGACGCCGATGCCGCCCGCCACGAGCACGGTGTGCCCGGTGCGTGCCGCCGTCTCGTCGAGCGGGAAGTGATTGCGCGGCGCACTGATCCTGAGCGCCCCGCCTTCGTGCAGGTGCTCGTGCACGAAAGCAGAGCCGCCACGGCTCGCCGCATCCCGGTTCACGCCGATGACATAGCGATGCTGTTCGCCCGGATCGTTGAGCAGCGAATAGCATCGCGACAGCCCGTCGCGCAGAAACAACTCGATATGCGCCCCGGCGGTGAACGGTGGCAGCGCACTGTCGTCGGGTGCCCGCAGTTCGAAGACGGCAACGGCGGCCGTCTCCTGCGCGCGTCGCACGACGTTGACGATCAGCGTGTCGGTGAAGTCGGACATGTTCATAGCGTCGTGCGCAGCCGGTTATGCCGCGACCTTGGCGGGCAGACGGAAGACGTGACGCGCGTTGTCTTCATAGATCTTGCGGCGGTCGTCTGCGCTCAACCAGTCGAGCTTGTCGATGAGCGAGCGCACGTCGTCCATCGAGCGGCCGGTGGCGGGATTGACGGCCGAGCCGACGCCCGGGCATTCCGTGCCGAACAGACAACGATCGACACCCACCGTCTTGATCAGCAACGACAGTGCCTCTTCGGTGTACAGCACCGTGTCGAAGTACAGATTGCGCAGACGCTCCGAAAAACGCTGACCGTTCGGGCGGCGCAGCGTCGGCGCATCGAAGCGGCCGATCTGGTACGGCACCGCACCCCCCCCATGGCTCACCACGATCTTCAGGTTCGGGAAGTCCTTGAAGACGTCGGAGTTCACGAGACCGAAGACCGCAATCGTCTCTTCGTTGATGAAGTGCAGCGAATACGGCACGCGCTCGGAGCGCGACCCGGTACCGTGGATGTGCGCAGGCACATCGAGCTCGCACAACTTCTCGTACAGCGGATACCAGTAGCGATCGCCCAGCGGCGGCGCTTCGGCGACACCGTTCTCAAACGGATCGGGATTGAGCAGACAGCCTGCAAAGCCCAGTTCGTTGATGCAACGTTCCAGCTCGGGCAGCGCCTGTTCGATGGGATCGCCGGCCGTTTGCGGCAGCCCCGCCACGCCGGCGAAGGTCTGCGGGAACAGTTGCGTCTGGCGATAGATGATGTTGTTGCACTCTTCGGTGAACCAGTGCACCAGCTTCGATGGCTTCTCCGACTGCATCAGTTGGAACGGGCGCGGCGAGACCAGTTGCAGGTCGGTGCCGTGGTCGCGGATGTAGTCGAGGTGACCCTTCGGCCACGTCTCCGCACGATTGGCGGCGGCGCGGATCTCGTCGTCGGAGACGTTGATGCGTCCGCGTCCATGCGAGCCGCGGCTCGCCAGCAGACTGGCCTTGTAGGCCCACAATTCGGTCGGTGCGCTTACGTGTGCGTGGCAATCGATGATCATGCTGAACTCCGGTGTCAGGTTTGAGACTGGGTTGCGATGGAACAGAGATAAAAAGGGGAAGGTGTTGCGCAGTGCGCCGTCACGACGCCTGCGCCGGTGCGCCGCGCAGCAGTGCTGCCGCGCCGTCGAGTACGGGAATGTCTTGCGGCAGCAGCATCGACGCAGGCCGAACGTTGTAGCGCGCCCCGTCGTTCGCACAGGCAGGCACCTGCCCTTGTGAGAGATCGCGTGCGAGACCCAGCATCAACCGGCGAAAGCGCACGATGCCGCGATCGGACGCCCCAAGACGCTCCTGCGACCGGTCCACGATGGGCCCCATGCTTTCCTGCACGGCGGCATCCTGATTCGGAATGCCTTCGATGCCGGTGAAGTTGGACGTGCGCTGGCGTGCCCGGTCGATGCGGTAGTCGTTGCTCCGATGCAGCAGTGGTTGATAGCCCTCGTCGACCGGTCCCCAGAAGCCCTCGCGACCGCCGCGAAACGCAATCTCCTCGTCGCGATAAGCACGCGCGGGGCTTGCGCTGAAAGACCACGTCCACGTGGTTTCGTCGTCGATGGGCACCCACGCGTGGCCGTCGTACGGCTCTTGGCTCGACTCAGCGAAGTTGCCCACGGGCGGAATCATCGTGTAGCAAGGCAGCAGGAATTGCGTGACACGCCAGTAGTACGTGCCGGGTTCCGCATGACGGCGAGCAGCGATCACGAGCCCGTGCCCGGCGTCGCTCACTTCGAAGACCGGGTGCCGGTCGGACGCGTGATAGCGATTGCCCGGCGTGCCAGCGGCTGATTCGGTGCGGCTGTGCAGAAACGAAATGTGGCTCGAATCGATACCGCCTTCGACGGCCTGCGCCCAGTTGCACGACTGCAACCGCTTGGTCGCCGTGTGTTGACGCTCGGGCAGCCGCGACCATTCGAAGTCCGGCAGCGCGGGCACCGATTCGCGCGGTCCCATGTACACCCACACCACCCCGTTGCGCTCGGCCGTGAGATACGCCTTGATGCGAACGTTGTGCGTTTGCGGATTTTCATGCGGCTCGGACGGCATCTCCACACACTGTCCGTTCACATCGAACTTCCAGCCGTGATAGACGCAACGCAAGCCGCAATCTTCGTTACGGCCGAAGAAGAGTCCGGCGCGGCGGTGCGCGCAGTAGGCATCCACAATGCCCACGCGGCCTTCTGTATCGCGAAACGCGACGAGGTCTTCGCACAACAAGCGCAAACGCACGGGGGCGCCGTCACGCTCGCCGATCTCCGCAGAGAGCAGCGCGGGCAGCCAGAAGCGGCGGAACAGTTCGCCCATGGGCGTACCGGGTCCCACCCGGGTGAGAGTTTCGTTGTCTTGCGTGGAAAGCATGCCTGCCTCCTTGCAGGTGGGGCCGGCGCGTCACCCTCTGCGGGGTGTGCGCGGCGGCTGGCCTCAGTCGGCCGGATGCCAGAGCACGAAGCCCATGGCGTTGCCCGTGCCGGCCGCCGAGCGGTAACACGGTACGTAGTCGACCAGTTGCATCGTCATCGCTTCGGCATTGGCCGCTGCAATGACCGGCAACCAGTTCTTCACTTCCGAGGTGCCCGACTGAAGCAGCGCCTCGTCGATCCCGCGCAGATACGCGTTATCGCCCCGCGCCATCGCGTCGAGCAAGGCGCGGTCGAATGCTTCGTCGATGACGAAGTGACTCAACCCGCCGGAGGCGATCAATGCAACGCGAACGTCGTGCGGCCATGCGTTCAGCGCATCGCGCAGGGCCAGTCCGAGGTCAACGCAACGGGTGGCGCGCGGCTGGTTGGGCGGATAGAAGGTGTTGAGCATGATCGGCACGTGCGGCGGCACGCGGCCCTGCATCACCCGTTGATAGACGAAGCCAAAGGCGTGCGGCATGCCGGTCGGACCGTCGTTGCCGCGCTGCGGGACTTCGGTCGAGAGCGTGATGTCGTGCCCCCGGTCGGTAAATGCCGTCGCGAGATGCCGCGCGAGCGGGGCATGCGCTGGGTATTCGGTGCGTGCCCCCGGCTTGATGGCCGCCGAGGAGATCGAGATGCCGGGCGGCATCTTCGCCAGACGCGCCTCGCTCACCGGTTCGTCGAAAACCGACTCGCCGCCGTAGAGCCACAATGCAGGCGTGATTGCCGGTCCGAAGACTTCGCGCTGATCGTTACCGACGATCACGACGATGTCGGGGGCCGCGTCTGCCAATGCCTGCGAGAGGACTTCGAGTGCCGCGGCACAGCGTGCCGCGTGCGCCTCGCGCGCCGGGAGCGTGACTTGGGCTTCGAGGCCCTCGCTGGCCCGCAGCGTCATCAGTGCGTCGAAGCTGTGGGTTTGCCCGCGAAACGGATGGGCTGGCTCGGCGCGGTCGGCGCGGACGCGCAGATCCCAGTCGGCGGGCGGCGTGGAGAGCATTGGCCCGTGAGACGTCCCCATGGCCAGCACGATCTTAGTCATGGCGCTCGTCCCGAATCGGATGGATCGGGTACGACTGCCGGACTGACTCGCGTGAAATGTGGGTCTGGCCGGTCTGGCTGCGTTGGCTGGGTTCGCTGGGTGCGTCTGTCAGGTCGGCATCGACCACGTTGCCCTGCGCGTCTACGCGTACGCCCATCGCGTCGTGGAACGCGTGCTTGATGGCTTCGGGCTGCCCGGCCTGAAAGGCGTATTCCTTGAGGTGTTTGCCGATGATCGGATGCGCCTTGAGCTCGTCACGCGTCAGCCCATCGACAAACAGACGGCGCGCGGCGACCGGCAGTTCGATGCACGCGTTCTTGGCGTCGTCGCGCACCAGCCCTTTCGGATCGCGGCCCTGCGCAACGGCGTCGAGTTCATCGAAAAAGTGTCGGCGCAACATCGCGATACCCCGGTCGCTCGCCCCGAGATTCTCCTGCGTGCGGTCGGCGATGCGTCCCTGTCCGACCCACGCGACGAAGTCCTGATTCATCACGTGACTGGAGATCCACTGCCCGGTAGCCTCGTCTTTGACCGGGCCGTACCACGCGGGGATTTTCTCCTGCACGTACGGCTCGCGCTCGCGTGGCACGCGGTTGAAAGCCCAAGTGATCGACAGTGTGTTCTCGTCGTCGATGGGCACGCGCCATTCGAAGTGATCGCCCAGACAGAACACGTTCGGCCACAGCGCCAGACGGCCCACCGCCCACAACGGGTGCTTCTCGTCGGTGTCTTCGCGAACGCGCTTGTAGATCAGGCCGTACTCGAATTCCTCGAAGCCGAGCTTCGTGTGCGTCGGGGAGTAGGGGCCGGTATCGCCGCGCAGCCGGACGCTCCAGTTTGAATGCATCCACTCGAAGTGCACCGGGTCGATGGAGTTTTCCTGACACTGGAACCAGTTGCAGGGCACTTCCGAAATGACGACCTGACGGAAACCATTCGCCCACGTGAACGGCTCCCACGTCGGCACGAGCGGCGCCGGCAGCGGCCCCATGTAGGCCCAGATCATGCCGGCCTTGACCTGCACCGGATACGACTTGATCTTGATGCGGTCTTTCAGGCGCACCTGCGGATTGGCAATGTCTTCATACGGCTGCTCGGTGCACTGGCCTTTCTCGTCGTACAGCCAGCCGTGATAGTTGCAGCGCAGACCGCACTTTTCCACGAATCCATAGGCCAGATCGGCGCGACGGTGAGGACATTGACGATCCACCAGCCCGTAGTTGCCCGACAGATCCTTATAGAGCACGAGGTCTTCACCGAACAGACGCGCCGGCCGCACTGAAATCTCGTCGAACTCGCTCTCGGCCCCAATCGGATGCCAGTAACGCCGCAGCAAATCGCCCATCGGCGTGCCGGGCCCGACCTGCGTCAACAACTGGTTTTTTGCCTCGCTGAGCATGGATGTCTCCGTCCGTTTTTTGTGGGATGCGCACCGCTTTCAACAGTGCATTTGCGCATACTGTATGCGTGTTTATTTGGCGTGTCAACGCCCTTTGTCGTGCGACTTGCCATCCCTTGGCGGCCTTCGATGTCCGTGTAATCGCCCCGCAGTTTCCCTGCGGTTTCCCGCTAATGTCGTGGAAACCCGCGAATTTAGGCGGTTTCGCCTATTGACGGGATACGATTACAAACATACTGTATGCGCATTATACTTCGATGCGTACACCGCTTGATCAGCGTCAAGGTCTCTCGGCGGGACGTACTCTACGCTGCGACGACCATGTTCCGAACCGCCGATTTTCTGCCCGATCCGTCCTCTCCACTGCCCATCGAATCGACCATGTCAGCCACCGACGCCCGCTTGCCGGTCACGCTCCTCACGGGTTTTCTCGGCAGCGGCAAGACCACCCTGTTGCGGTCGTTACTCGCGCACCCCGGCATGGGCGACACGGCCGTGATCGTCAACGAGTTCGGGGAAGTGGGGCTGGACCATCTGCTCGTCGAGACACTCGATGCGCACACGGTGCTGTTGGATAGTGGCTGCGTGTGCTGCGCCGTTCGCGACGATCTGAGCGAGACGCTGCTGTCGCTGCATACGCAGTTGCTCGGTGGCGAGATCACACCGTTTTCGCGCGTCGTGATCGAGACCAGCGGTCTGGCCGATCCGAGCGCCGTGGTGGCGACACTGCTGCGTGACCCCGCGCTGTCACGACGCTTCGTGCTCGATGCGGTCATCGTCACGGTGGACGCTGTGCATTCGATGTCGCAGCTTGCACAACAACCGGAAGCGCTGCGTCAGGTGCTGCTCGCCGACCGGTTGCTCATCACCAAGGCCGACCTTGTCGACGACGACGCACTCGACGCGCTTCGTGCGGCGCTGGCCCGGCAAAATCCGGCGGCATCCCAGCATTTGTGCGAGCACGGCCGCATCGCACCGTCGGACGTGCTTGGCCTCGGCATGCATGCGGCAGACAACGTCGCGGACGTGACGCTGCGCTGGCACGACGCGCCTGCGCACACGCGGTCGCCGCGCTATCGATCCGTGTGTAATTCCCACGGCACCGCCGCGTGCACCGACTGCGTTCCGCTAACGTTGCTGCCCGGCGAGGGCGTCGGCGCCCCGCATCGCGCCGACGTCACCGCGCATTGCATCACGCTGGAGACGCCCCTCGATTGGGACGTGTTGAGCAGTTGGCTTGGCGCTGTCGTCTTTCATCACGGCAATGAATTGCTGCGTTTGAAGGGATTGGTCGATGTGGCGGGTGAAGCCGGCCCCGTGGTCGTACACGGTGTGCAGCACTGCCTGCATCCTCCCGAGACTCTGCCGGCGTGGCCCGGGCGTGCCGATGGTGCCGATGGTGGCCGTGCTGCCCATGCTGCCTATGCAGCCGCTAATACCGAACGATGCTCACGCTTCGTCTTCATCATGCGCAACGTGCCGCGCGAGGCCCTGCTGGCGCACCTGACCGAAGCGCAGCGCGTACCGACCTAGGCTATGCGCAATGTAGTATCTTGTTGCCGACAAAACGACCAGGAATCCCATGCCACGCGAAAAAGCAGAAACACCCGTCTGGAAACTCGGCCGCGCCGAATCGACCGCCATGCGCGTCGAACGTCAGATCAAGGAGGCATTGCTCGACGGGCACTTCGCTCCGGGTGATTTCCTCGGCTCCGAAAACGACCTCGCCACGCAGTTCGGCGTGAGCCGTCTGCCGATTCGCGAAGCGCTGGGCCGCTTGCAGGCGCTGGGTGTCGTCGATATCCGCACGGGGGCCGGTGGCGGCGCACGTATCGCCCAAGGCAATCCGTCGCTCTTCTCCGAAGCGCTGGCGATTCAGCTCAAGCTCGTGGGCATGTCGGCCGAAGAGATCTTCGATGCGCAGTTCACGATAGAGGTCGCGGTCGCCGCACTGGCCGCTCAGGCAGCGACGGCAGAAGACATCGAAGCGCTGGAGCTGGCACTGGAGAATGCGCAGGCGCTGGTGGGCACGCAACACGAGTTCACGCAGGCATCGATGGCGTTTCGTAACGCGGTGGCGCATGCGTCGCACAACCACTTTCTCGAAGCGATGATGCAGGCGATCGTGCACGTGCTATATCGCTCGCTCACGCCGTACACCACCGAGACGGTGGCCAAAGGCGTGATCAAGCGCCACCGCGAACTGCTCAATGCGATTCGCGCGCGCAACGATGAGGCCGCACGTCAGGTCGTCTCGCAGAACCTCACGGTGCTGCGCGAGAAGTATCTCGCCGCGCGCGATGCGGCCACCAAGGCTGCTGCCAAGCGCTGACATTTTGCGGCGCCGGCAAAAAAGAAACCGCGTCCCCCGACGCGGTTTGCAAAAAGCCGGCCCACCCCCAAGCGGACCAGCACTGCCTGTTAGCGGGCGCAGCAGTCATCGAGTACAGACCGCTGCCCGCTGCCTTCATTACGGCATCAGCCGCATCAGCGGTATCAACGATTCCAGCCGTAGATGTCCAGCGACGCTTCACCGGCCTCTAGCCGGCGAATGATGTCTGCCTCCTTCGCCTCGCGCTCATGGGCGTGGCTCACCACCGCCTCGAGCGAGCCCTGCGGCAACGCCACGACACCGTCGGCATCGCCCACGACGACGTCGCCCGGCGCAATGACGATGTCCTCGATGCGCACCGGGTAGCCGATCCACCCCCGCGCATCGAAGTCTTTGCCCGTCCCGCGTATGCATAAGCCGCGCGCAAAGACGGGGAAGCCGAAGCGCTCCAGAATCGCGCCATCGCGCACGCATCCGTCGATCACAAGGCCGCCGAGCTTGCGTGCTCGGCCCATGGTCGACATCACTTCCCCCCAATAGCCGGCGTCGTAATGTCCGGCGACACGCACCACCAGCACATCGCCGGGGCTGGCCAAGGCCAGCGCACGATGCAGCCAGAGGTTGTCGGCGGGCGGGGCATCCACGGTCAGTGCCGGGCCGCATACCCGAAACGATGGGGCCATCGGTTTGATCGCGGCGGGCAGGGCGCCAATCTTGCCCGCCGCCTCGTGAAGCGTGGCGACCGGCAACGCGGCCACACTCGCCACCAGCGCCGGATCCGGCCGCGCGAAATCGAGATTGACCGTCGACAGACGGGCGAACGGAAATTGCGACGTGAGTGGCGTAGTTGACGTTAGTGACGTTAGTGAAGTTAGCGACGTCCCGCGCGAAGTGGTGTCCATGCGTCGTCTCCTTAACGTTGGCGCGTTTGCAACTGGTGATAGCCCAGTTCCTTGCGGGCATCGTCCAGACGCTTGCCGCCACGCACCGCCTCGCGAATGTGGCGTTCCGCGGCGTCGATCGCTTCTGCTGCATCGAGTACGGCCGCTTCATGCGCCTGCGGGATCACAATCACGCCGTCGGCATCGCCGCGCAGGATGTCGCCGGGATGCACGCGCGCGTTGCCGATATTGACCGCGACGCCCACCGCTTCGACCTGCACGCGGTCCTTGCCGGTGCGCATCCAGTTGCCCCGGCTGAAGATCGGATAACCGAGTTCGAACGCGAGCGAGACATCGCGGCAGATGCCGTCGATGACCGTGCCCGCGATGCCGCGCCGATGGGCGATTTCCGTGAGGATGTCGCCCCACACGGTGCAGTCCTCGCGGCCGCCGTTGTCGAGCACGAGCACCGTGCCCGCCGGGATGTCGTCGATGTAGTCGCCGACGGTGCCCGGGGGCGTGCTGGCCGGACCGTACTGCAATGTGTACGCGCGGCCGGCCATGCGATAACGGCTGTCACGTGCTTTGACCTGATGGCATTGACCGGCGATGCCGAGCCGGTCGAGCGCGTCGCTCAGTGTTGCTGTGTCGAGTGCCGCCGCGCGTGCGACGTTGGTGTCTTGCGGTTGCGTCATGTGGTGTCTCCTGAAGGGGTATCGGGTGCGGCGAGCGGCCGGCGGCTTATGCGGTGACTTATGCGACAACGTTTGCGCTGACTAATGCGACGACTAATGCGACGACTTACGCCGCGGTGTCCCGCAGCATGTGTTCGTAGTTCGCCCCCATCACTTCGGTGACGGGGTGGCCGGCCAGCAGTGCCTTGGCCATGGCCGCCTCGCGCAGCGCAATCTGTTCTGCGACGTCGAGCACGCGATCGATCTCGGCCGCGCTCACGAAGACCACGGCGCTGTTGTCGGCGATCACATAGTCGCCGGCGGCGACGTCGAAACCGTCCACATTGATCGGAATGTTGGTGCCGGCTTCCGCCACGCGCGAGCGGGCAGTGCGTGCGGTCAGCGCGCGGCAGAACACTGGCAGGTCGTAGTCGCGGGCTTCGTCGATATCGCGCACGGGACCATCGGCAACGACACCCGCGATGCCGCGCTGTACGGCAGCGAGCGAGAGGATGCCGCCCCAACTGCCTGCGTCGATCCCCGTGCGTTGCTCGACGACGATCACGTCGTCGGGGCCCGCCAGCATGACGGCCGTGGTGCCGAGATGACGCGGCGCGCCGGTCGTGGCGGGGGCATCGGCAGCGGCAACGAGTTTCACGGTGACGGCACGCCCGGCGATGCGTCGCGCGCCCGATCGTTGCGGCAGGTGACTGACGGTGCTGGGCAGCCCGAGCTTGTCGAGGGCATCCGAGACAGCGCAGGCATCGAGTTTGCGCAGTCGTGAGACGGTGTCTGAAGTGGCGTTCATGGCGTGTCCTTGCCAGATTGTGTGAGGGTCGAAAGTCGGGCGGCCTGCTGCATGTGGCGTGCAGCGTGTGTCATGCCGGTGCCCAGTAAGCGAATGCCATCGCGTTGCCCGTCCCCGCCTCGGTGCGATAGCACGGCACGTAGTCGACGAGCGTCATGTGCCAGTCGATGTCGTGCATCGCGGCAGCCAGCGGGTACCAGCTCTTGATCTCTGCGGTGTTGCCGTTGAAGTACGACTCGGGAATGTCGGCCAGCGCGGTCTCGTCGCGCGCGGCGAAAGCATTCAGCACGCGTTTGTCGAGGGCTTCGTCGATGACGAAATGCGTCATGCCACCGGAGGCGAGCACCGCCACGCGCATGTCGCTGGGCAAACGCTCGATGGCGGCGCGTAGCGCATGACCGAGCGCCAGACACCGCGCCGCGCGCGGCTGGTTGGGCGCCACGCCCACGTTCAGGAAAATCGGCACGCTCGGCGGTGGCAGGTCGCGCATGATGCGCCGGTAGAGAAATCCGAAGGCATGGGGAATGCCGTGCTGGCGATCCTCTCCGCCGGGCAGGCGCACCGATCGCGCGACATCGAAGTGCGCGTCGCACAGCGACCGGATCAGTGCATCGGCCACCCCGGGCGATCCGGGATACGTGGCGCCTTGCGGCGGGCAGTGCCCCGCTTCGGCCACGGCGACGCCCGGTGGCAGGCGCGCGACTTGTGCTTCAGTGAGGGGAATGTTCTCGATGCGCTCGCCCGCATAGACCGTGATCGATGGCGTCAGATCGTCTTTGAAGACTTCGCGCTGATCGTTGCCCAGCAGAATCACCACGTCGGGCCGCGCCACGGCAAATCGGTCGGCGAGCGTATCGAGCGCACGCTGACAGGCGTCGAAGCGCATCTGCTTTGCGTCGGGCGTGATGGCGTCGGCAAACTGCGGGGACTCAGCGGCGCGGGCGATCAGCAGCGCGTCGTAGGGCATTGCCTCGCCCCGGAACCAGTGTTGTGCATTCTTGCGATCTGCCCCGGCGCGCAAGTGCCACATATCAGGCGGGGTCGCGAGCATCGGCCCGTGCGAACACCCCATCGCGAAAACGATGCGTGCCATCAGTGCGCCTCCCGATACGGCACCGGTGCCTCGCACCGGCGAACGACGCTTGCTTGTCTCATGTGTGTCTCCTCGATGGCGGCACGCACAGGAAAAGCGCGATGCCAATCACGCTGAATGTGTATTACTGTATGCGTGTTTTGGCAAAGAATAGGCGGGTTGTATTTCGGTTGTCAACGGCCCGCAGCGTTTTTTTCGTCATGTTTGACACTGCTCATAACAGGCATATAGTATGCGTGTTAGGCTGCGCCGAATTGCGGGCAGGTACCGTTTCACGAGCCGCAAGCCGCGAGTCGCGCACAGCACTCACTACGATAACGATACTGGAGGCAGACATGACCCAATCCGCGATGGACGCCAGCCCGGCGAACGCGCCCCCGCACGATCCTGCGCCTGCCACACCCTCTTCCGCACCCGCGGTGCAGCCATCCGGCAGCGACACTCGCCGTGTTGGTTGGCGCGACTGGTACATGCTGATCGTGCTCACGGCCATCTTTGTGCTGTCGTTTGTCGACCGCTCGTCGCTTTCGCTCGTGGTTGGCCCGCTCAAACAGGAACTGGGCGTGAGCGACTTCCAGATGAGCCTGCTGCTCGGGCTCTCGTTCGTGGTGCTCTACAGCACGTTCAGTATTCCCGCCGGGTATCTGGCCGACCGGTTCAGCCGTCGCGGTATCGTCGGTTGGGCGGTGTTCGTCTGGTCGTCGATGACGGTGCTGTGCGGCTTTGCGTCGAACTACGTCCAGCTCTTTCTCGGACGCACCGGTATCGGCATCGGCGAGGGCGCGTTGCAGCCTGCCGCTTATTCGATGATTCGGGACACGTTTCCGCCGGACCGGCGCGGCCGCGCGTTTGGCATCTATCACATGGGGCCGATGCTGGGCGTTGGCTTCTCGCTGTTCGTCGGCGGCACGCTGCTCAGCCTGTCGCAGAGCGGCGACGTTGCGCACTGGCCGATTCTCGGGTCGCTGCGGCCGTGGCAATTCGTGATCGTCGTGCCGGGGCTGGTCGGCATTCCGCTCGCGTTGCTGATGCTGACGCTGCGTGAACCCAAGCGCGCCGCGAAGCAGCAGCCCAGCGATGCACCGGGCTATCGCGACGCGCTGCGCTTCGTTCGCAGCGAGTGGCGTCTTTACGTGCCGTTGTGGACGGCCGCCACGCTCTACGCGATGGCGATCTCGGGCTTCAACGCTTGGCTGCCCACCGTTATCTCGCGTGTCTGGCAATTGCCGCTGCCGAGCATCGGCCGCATGCTCGGGCCGCTGATGATGATCTCGGTGCCGGCAGGGCTGGTGCTGCTCGGTGCGGTCATGGACAGGTTATCGCGCCGCGGGCGCCGCGCTGCACCCCTCGAAGTGGCGATGGTCTCGACGTTCCTCTCCTGTCTCGCGACGCTGTTGCTCGCCTTCACGGACAACCACGCGCTCGCGGTCGTGCTGTACGTGTGTCACACGTTTTTTGCCAGCCCGATTCCGTCGTCGGCCGGCGCGACGATGGCGCAGATCACACCGGGGCGAATGATGGGCAAGCTATCGTCGCTGTTCTTCCTCGTGCAAAACCTGCTCGGCCTTGCCTTAGGGCCGACGGTCGCTGCCGCGATCTCGCATCTGTTCTTCAGCGGGCCGATGGCCATGGGGTACGCCATTATCACGACCTTCTGCGTTTGTACGGCGATCGCCGCCGTCATGTACGCGCTGGTTGCCGCGCAAGTCCGCCGCCGCAACTTCGAGTAAAGCGCCCGCCGCGGACCGCGGCCTCAAAAAGAAAACGCGCCGTCAGCCTTCGGGCGACGGCGCGTTTTTTTGCGCCCGCATTGCACAGACCTCTCGGGCATAAAAAAACCACCGCAACCATCGCGGTGGTGAAGGGCCAGAAGTCAGGGGTCAACGATCAACGGTCAATGAATCAGCGGTGAAGGTACGACGTATGAAGCCTTCCGGGAGTGCCGATCAGAACCGGTGCCGCAGGCCGACGCCTACGCCGGTCTGGTCGTGGCCATTCGGAAACTCGGCGCGCTGCGCGCCGTGACCGACGCTGTAGTCCACCGTGCCGTAGAGCGTGGTGCGGCGCGAGAAGCCGTACTCCGCCAGCAACACGTAGGTTTCCCGCGATCCGTCGCCTGCGTCTCCCGTCACACCGTTCACGTTGGTGGCACGGTCGTAGTAGACGGCGGCGGAAAGCGTCAGCGGCTTCGATACCTGATACGCCACGCCCGCGAAGAACGCGTTGTCCTTGCGCGGGTTCGGGCCGCCCGTCACGCCACGGCCCGAGAGGAAGCCGTCGACGAAGCCGGTCTTGTCGTTGCTGTTGTAGTAGCCGAGCGTGAGCGTCGCCGGACCCCATTCGTACTTGAGATCCAAGTTGTAGATCATCTGCGTGTTGGCTTGGATGTCCCGGTTCTGCAACACGTTCGCGGCAATGCCGAACGGCTTGCCCACGTACGCCACCGAGAGGACATAGCCGGAATTGCGCGCCGTGCTGCCCGGCACACCGCCGACGATGTACTCCAGACCGACTTGGATGTCCTGATATCGCTTGGTGTATTTGACCGCGTTATTGCCACCGTTCGGGCCGTTCGTGCCGAATACGACCGGCATCCACTCGTTCTGGTCGTAGTTGCCGACGGTGAGCGGGTCCCAGCCTTCGATCAGGAGCTCCCAGAGCGGGTTGTCCTGTGTGCCGATGGTGACCTTGCCGTAGTCGCCTTCGAGGCCGACGTAGGCCTTGCGGTTGAAGATCTTGCCGCTGCGCTGCGACGTGCCGTTGTTCAGGTGATAGCCGCCCTCGAGCATGAAGAGTGCCTTCATGCCCTGACCGAGATCTTCTTTTCCGTAGATGCCCCAACGGCTTTGCGAAATGGCGCCGTCGGTGAGCGCGAAGCTGCTCTTGTTGTCACTGGTAGCGCCCGACAGATAGCGAAGACTCGCATCTGCCACGCCGAACATCGTGACGCTCGATTGCGCGAATGCCGGCGAGGCGATCAGCGCCCCGGCGGCCAGAGGAAACGCCCATGTTTTCATTTAATGCCTTCCCCAATGCGCCAACCGCCCTGCAGCGGCCGGCCATGATAGCACCGCCGCGGCGTCGCCACTGTCGCCGGATCGCACAGATAATGGCAATATATTTCGTATAACTAACTAATTGTCATGTACCTGAATATGCGCCTGTTCGTCGCCTGCCTCCAAAGCGATGGCGACGTCATTTCCGGACAGTGATGATTCCAGAACCACCCGGCGCATACGGCGCCGGCGGTCTCCCATGCCGCGACAATAAATTTGTATACCTAATTATTTTAATGTATGCTTTTCGTTGTATCACCCTCCCGAATGGCAAGCGTTGCACACGCCGTTTAAGTGGTCCGGAGGCGCGACGCTCCCTGCACGGAGCGTCGCATTTTTCCGAACGTCTATACCGCTAGCGCCCGGTCACTTTGCGCCGACCGGCTTCACAGCAATCACTTCGATTTCCACCATCCAGCCCGGATCGACCAGACGTGCCGCCTGCAGCACGGAGCGCGCCGGCAGGTTCGGGCCGTTCTTGTCGAAGAACTGGTAGTAGCCGTTCATGAAGCCACCGAAGTCCATGACGTTGTTCTTCGCGGGATCGCCTACGAGAAACACCTGCATCTTGACCACGTCCTTCATGCCGAGATTCATGGTAGCGAGCAGTGCCTGAATCCGCTTGAGCACGCTCACCGTCTGCTGCTCGGTGTTGCCGTAACCGCCACCCTCGAGCTTTTCGGGCACCTGACCGCTCAGATACACGGTGGTGGCGCTGGCCGGTACCTCGACCGCAAGCGCGAGCGGCCCGGGGGTCTTCGGCAGGTGGCGCACGACTTCCTGCGCACCGGCCGCGTGGGCCCACCACATGGCAGCGCCAAGCGCCGCGACTTTCCACCATCCTTTCGCTGACATCGTCATATTGGTTCCTGAAGATTGTTGAATCGATGGCGCGCGCGTGCCCACGCGCGCCGGAATTTCCGACGCGTGACTGTCGCTTCTGCGTTCTGCTTCTGCGTTCTGCGTCTGCGTTCTGTGCACGACGTGCTGCGCCATCGCGCAGCACGTCGTGAACATCAGTTGCCCTTGGTGCCGCCTTCCGCTTCTTTCGCCGCTACGGTCTTGCGCACGGCCGCGACCTGCTCGACCGAGACCGGGGCCGCGTTGTTGCCCCATTCACCGCGAATGAAGCTCACCACCGCAGCGATCTGCACATCGTTGAGCGACGAATTGAACGTCGGCATGCCGCCGCGTCCGCCGATCACGGTCTCGACGACCTTGGAAGGATCGCCCAGCACGAACTTGTCGCCCTTGAGGGCGGGAAACGCGCCGGGAATGCCTTGCCCGCCTGCCTGATGACAAGCTGCGCAGTTGTTACCGAAGAGGGTCTTGCCCGACGGTGTCTGCGCGTGGGAAACACCGGCTACCTGACCCGCCACCAGACCGAACAACGCGATCGACCACAACTTTTTCATTGCCTCACTCCTGTCCTTTTCTTCTGACTGCCACTGACGTTGCTACTGAAACCTTAGTGCTGCTGCATCGAGCTCATGCACTCAGACGTGCATGCAACTGCTCGATCTGATACCAAGCCGATTCGATGGCGCCGGCCTGCCAGCCATTCAGATGGCTCAGGTGTTCACCGGCAAGTAACGTGCGGCCTTCGCCCTTGAGCAGACGCGGATACGCGGTGCGGCGTCCGGCTTCGCTCCAGTCGGCCCAGCCGCCGAGGTTGTACTTCACGCGGTGCCACGCCACCGAGAACGACGATTCGGCCGAGTCGCGATACTGCCCCGGGAACACTTTCTCGCCCGCTGCCAGACCGAAGTCCGTACGCTCCTTCAGCGACATCGCGCTGATCTGCGCGGCGGTTGCCCCGAAGTTGTAATACGACAGCAGCGTGCCCTTCTTGCCCTGCCAGTTGGTCGATGGCAGCGAAATCAGCGTGGCGCCCTTGATGTCCGTCTGAATGTGGCCGCCGTAGATGAAGTGATCCTCTTCCCAGAAGCGGCGCTTCATCTGCACGCCCAGTTTGCCGACCGGCTCGTAGGCGACTTGCATGGCGTCTTTGAAGTCGTCGGAGAAGTCGGTGTCGATCTGCTTGAGCACCGACAACGGGATCGTGCACAGACAGAAGTCGCCCTTGACCATGCGTGCGGCGCCGGTGCGTGTGTCCTTGCACTGCAAGACCACCCCGCCGTCCGTGTTGCGCAGGTTCACGACTTCGGTGTTGTAGCGAATCATCTTCTTCGTGCGGGCTTCGAACGCCTTGGCCACGTGGTCCATGCCGCCCACCGCTTGCAGCATCGTCTTTTGCTGTTCGATGTCGTTGGCCGAGCGGTAGATGTTGCCGAGCTTCGACTTGAGCAGATCGCCGAACTGGAGCGGATCGGTCAGCACGCCGGCCTGCACGCCGGGGTACGTCTTGTAGCCACGCGCCGACGTGCCCTTGTAGTCGAGGTCCTTCTTGTTCAGATAGCCCTCGTGCACGAGGTAGTCGAGCAGCAGCGCCTTGTCGCCTTCGCTGATCTGGTCGTTGAGCTTGCCCGCACGCAGCGTCTTGGCGAAGAGTTCATCGGTATAGCCGCGCATGTCCGCCTTGATCTCGAACTGGCGCAGGCGCTTGCCCGCGAGCGGGCCGTCGATGTTTTCCTTGTAGACGTAGGCGGCGTCGTTGTCATTGTTGAAGAGCTCGAGCGCCACGCCGAATTCGCGCGTGTAGTGCAGTGTGGACTGCTGGCAGAACGGAATGCGCCACGGGCCGTGGTTGATGTACTGGCCTTCGTCGAAATTGCAGACCTGACGCTCGCCGCCCAGTTCGGTCAACTCAAACCCTCTGCGTGCGCTCTGACAACGGCCGCCGGCAAAGCCACGTGCTTCGATGATCTCGCACTGGTAGCCGAGCTTCGAGAGCTCGTACGCGGCCGTCATGCCGGCAAGGCCGGCGCCGAGAATGACCACGCGCTTGCCGCGCCCGCTGCCCGACAGCCGCGGGGGCGACGTGCGCACCGAGGCGAGATCGACACCCCATGCTTTCATCGTGGCCAGCATGAGGCCACTGCCGCCGATGGCCAGCGTACGCATCAGGAAATCCCGGCGCCGCAATCCGCTCCCGCCTCCCTGTGCGCCTGCTCCTGCGATCGAATCCATCGAACCGAACGACTTACCCGTGGTTTGTTGCGCGTCTGACATGACTCTCCTCACTCTTGGATGATGCAACCTGTCGCGAATGCCAACGCCGTGCGCCTGATGTGCGAGGGCGCGCTACGGCCTTGCGGACGAGCGCAACCGGCAAGCGCATGCAGCGCCTCGGCGAACGAATACGGGGGATAGTGAGAAGGCTCAGGGCGAGTGGCCAGAGGACCGCATGATGTCTCCTTAAGCGCGAATTCCGGGGCGAGCCCGACGGTCTTGCGCCGTCGTAACGCCGGGTTCTTGTCTTCTCGTGAAGCGTTACCCTCAGAGCCGGCCGACTGCGCGCTCCTGGGGGCGTGCGGCCGGTCGAATATGCATCACGCCGGCACTGCACTGCGGAGCCAATCCTGCTCAGGGGAATCGGGTATGCTTGCTCGCCTGTCGTATCAGGTTTGCCAGCCACCATAACGACCATACTATATGCGTGTTATGGCTAGGTGTATTAGCGTTAGTACTTAGCGTGCGTAGTGCGCGGGGACGTGCTTCGGGATGTGCCTGGGGACGTGCGCGCATCAGCAGCACCAGCGAGATTTGCGGGGAATGACAGAGAGGGCGGGCGGTCGTGGAGAAGCCACGACGCGTTGAGTTCGATACGCGTTGAGTTCGATCTTCGCAGCGGTGGGGGCTGCGGGTGATGCCGTCCAGTGAGATCACTGAACGGCGTCGCTATCTCATGGCGCGGCATCGCCGCGCTACATCCAATCTTCAGAAAGCCTGACGGAAAATCTCCTCGATCTCCGCTTGCTCGGCACGACGCGGATTCGTAAATCCGCAAGCGTCCTGCATCGCATTCGCGGCCAGCGTCGGGATATCTTCCTGCTTCGCACCCAACTCCGTCAGACCGGCCGGGATGCCGATATCTTTCGAGAGCCGGCGAATCGCAGCAATCGCGACCTTCGCCCCTTCCGCATCGCTCAGCCCTTCGACCTTCTCGCCCATGGCTTGCGCGATATCTTTCAGGCGCGCGGCGCTGACGCTCGCGTTGAACTCTTCCACGTGCGGCAGCAGAATCGCATTACACACGCCGTGCGGCAAGTCGTAGAACCCACCCAACTGATGCGCCATCGCATGCACGTAGCCGAGCGACGCATTGTTGAACGCCATCCCCGCGAGGAACTGCGCATACGCCATGTTTTCGCGTGCCGTCATGTCGTCGCCGTGCGACACGGCACGACGTAGATTTTCCGAGATCAGCGTCACGGCCTTGAGTGCGCACGCGTCGGTAATCGGTGTTGCTGCCGTCGAGACATAGGCCTCGGTCGCGTGCGTCAGCGCATCCATGCCCGTCGCAGCTGTGAGTCCCTTGGGCATCGCCGCCATCAGTGCCGGATCGTTGACCGACAACAACGGCGTGACGTTGCGATCGACAATCGCCATCTTCACGTGACGTGTCTCGTCCGTGATGATGCAGAACCGCGTCATCTCGCTCGCGGTGCCCGCCGTGGTGTTGATCGCGATCAGCGGCAACTGCGGCTTTGCCGACCGGTCCACGCCTTCATAATCCGCAATCTTGCCGCCGTTGGACGCGCACAGCGCAATCCCCTTCGCGCAGTCGTGCGGCGAGCCGCCGCCCAGCGAGATCACGAAGTCGCAGTGATTCTGTTTGAGCAGCGCGAGACCTGCTTCCACATTGGCCACCGTGGGGTTGGGCTTGGCGCCGTCGAAGACGACCGCCTGAATGTCCTGTTGCGTGAGCAGCTTTGCCACTTTCTCGGCGACACCGGCCTTGGCGAGACCGGCATCGGTCACGATCAACGCACGGCGGAAATGGTATTGGGGCAGGGCGGCAATCGCTTCGTCGAGGCTGCCGATGCCCATCATGTTGACGGCGGGAATGAAGAAAGTCGTGCTCATGGTTTTGCTCCTTATATCTGTTCTGTGAGGGGCGCACCACGACCACGCGGCCGGCAGATTCAACACTGCCGGTCGCGTCGTCGCAGGGGGATGCGGGATCTTCTCGCAGGCATTAAAGACAGCTTCCGCCTATCGGCGGGCCGCGTCTTTGATCTGCGGCAAACAGGGACGCAATTGCAGAAAGCGTCGAAGGACTCTACAAATCGGGCTCAAAAATACTTAGAAGAAGCCGAGCGGATGGATGTCGTAGCTCACCAGCAGATTCTTGGTCTGTTGGTAGTGATCGAGCATCATCTTGTGGGTTTCTCGCCCGATCCCCGACTTCTTGTAGCCACCGAACGCGGCGTGCGCGGGATACAGGTGATAGCAGTTCGTCCACACGCGCCCGGCCTGAATCGCGCGGCCCATGCGATAGGCGCGGTTGATGTCGCGCGTCCACACGCCGGCCCCCAAACCGAACTCGGTGTCGTTGGCAATCGCCAGCGCTTCGGCTTCGTCCTTGAACGTGGTGATGCCGACCACGGGCCCGAAGATTTCTTCCTGAAACACGCGCATGCGGTTCTCGCCCTTGAGCAGCGTCGGCTGGATGTAGAACCCGGACGCGAGCGGCCCGTCGAGCATCTCGATACCGCCGCCGGTCAGCACTTGCGCACCTTCCTTGCGGGCCAGATCCAGATACGTCAGGATCTTGTCGAACTGCTGCTCCGACGCCTGCGCACCGACGGCCGTGTCGGTATCGAGCGGATCGCCGCGTTTGATGCGGGCAACCTTGGCCATCACCACTTCCATGAACGGCTCATAGATCGATTCCTGCACCAGCGCGCGCGACGGGCAGGTGCACACCTCGCCCTGATTCAGGAAGCCCAGCACCAGCCCTTCGGCGGCCTTCTCGATGAACTCCGGCTCGCCGCGCATGATGTCGTCGAAGAAGATGTTCGGCGACTTGCCGCCCAGCTCGACCGTGCTCGGAATCAAATTGGCCGCCGCGCGCGACAGAATGTGCCCGCCGACCGGCGTCGATCCGGTAAACGCAATCTTGGCAATGCGGCGGCTCGACGCCAGCGCTTCACCCGCTTCGCGCCCGAAACCCTGCACGATGTTGAGCACGCCCGGCGGCAGCAGGTCGCCGATCAACTCGGCGAACAGCGTGATCGTGAGCGGCGTTTGTTCGGCGGGTTTGAGCACCACGCAATTGCCCGCCGCGAGGGCGGGGGCGAGCTTCCACGCGGCCATGAGCAGCGGGAAATTCCACGGAATGATCTGACCGACGACGCCCAACGGCTCATGAAAGTGATAAGCGGCCGTGTGTTCGTCGATCTCGGCGCTCGTGCCTTCCTGCGCCCGAATGCAACCGGCGAAATACCGGAAATGATCGACGGCCAGCGGCATGTCGGCGGCGAGCGTTTCGCGCACGGGTTTGCCGTTGTCCCACGTCTCGGCGACGGCGAATTTCTCCAGATTGGCTTCGAGCCGGTCGGCAATTTGCAGCAGAATGCGCGAGCGCGCCTGCACCGATGTTTTGCCCCATTTCGCCGCGGCGGCGTGGGCCGCGTCGAGCGCCAGTTCGATGTCGGCGCCACTGGAGCGCGGAAACTCACCGATGACACCGCCTGTCACCGGCGACGTGTTGGTGAAGTACTGTCCTTCGACGGGCGGGACGAACTTGCCGCCGATGTAGTTTTCGTAACGCGGCTGCAAGGTCAGCAGGGCACCGGGGGTGCCGGGCGGGGCATAACGCATGTTGTGTCTCCGGATATTGTCGTGCCGGTGGCGTCGAGGCCACGCACGTCCGTAAGCAAGTCGCGGGCCAGCCCGGCAGATCGTTGTCTGACGGGCATGGTGCGAGTGAGCCGCACTCGCCGGTGCGCCGAATCCGTGACACGGGTGTCACCCCCTGTCTCGCGGGCGGGACACCGGGTGCGCGCATGGCTGACATACCTCATTGCAATCACCTGCGGCTTGCGACATGCTTCGGGGACGGCTTCAAGGTCATCCGGCACGGGGAGACAACCAATGCCAGCGAATACAGAATCAGCACACGCGCGCCGTGTGCTGAATGTCGTACAAGGTCACTTGCCTGCCGTCGCGGCTGCGACGGACCCGAGCATCGCCAGCTCCTGGCGCCGCTGTCTCGACATGCACGATCTCGACCCGGGCGCGCGCATGGCGCCGCATGTCATCGGATCGTCACAACTGACCGAGCGGCGCAACGCGATGGAACAACTGCGCCATGTATCGGCGCACGTGCTGGACCGGTTGCAGCGCCAGTTGATGAATCCGCGTCAGGCGGTGTTGCTCACCGACCCCGACGGTGTCATCGTCGACTGCCAGTTGCACGACGGTACGCGCGACGACTTCCTGCGTGCCGGCCTGCGTCCCGGTGCCGACTGGAGCGAATCGTGCGAGGGCACTAACGGTATCGGCACGTGCGTGGTCGAACGGGCCCCCGTGATCATCTGCCAGCAGGATCACTTTCGCGCGCTGCATACGCCGCTCACCTGTACGGCCAGTCCGGTGTTCGCACCGCACGGCGAATTGCTCGCCGTGATCGATGTGTCGTCGACCAGTGCCGATCTCACGCGTCAAAGCCAGTTCCACACGCTCGCGCTCGTCAATCTCAGCGCGAAGGTGGTCGAGAGCGAATACTTCTTTTTGCATTACCGCGACGAATGGCTGCTGCAATTGCAGGAGCAAGCCGACCATCTGGGCGGTTTCGCGCAGGCGTTGCTGGCCTTTGACGACAGCGGCCGGGTGCTCGCCGCGAATCAGAGTGCCTTGAATCGTCTGGGCGTCACGCGCGGCGACATCGTCGGCACGCGAATCGATCAGTGGTTTGCGCAATCGCTCGATGCGCTGATGGCGCGTGCTCACCCGCAACCGCAGACTTGCTGGCCGGTTCGCACGCAGGCCGGTGAGGCACTGCTGGCGATGCTGCGGGCGCCCGAACGGGCCGCGCGGCCAACGCCACGCATTCCCGCGCAATCCGTACCTCGTCAGGACACCCCCGTTGCCCCCTTCACCGATGCCCATCTGGCACGAGAATTCTCGCGCGCCTGCCGTGTTTTCGCCCACGACGTGCCGGTGCTGATTCGCGGCGAAACCGGCAGCGGCAAAGAAGTCTTCGCCCGCGCCGTGCATGCCGCCAGCGCGCGCGCGAACGGCCCATTTGTCGCGCTGAACTGTGCGGCCATTCCCGAAGCGCTGATCGAGAGCGAATTGTTCGGCTACGTGGGCGGCAGCTTCACGGGCGCGCGCAAAGAAGGCATGAGCGGCAAGCTCTGGCAGGCGAATGGCGGCACGCTGTTCCTCGACGAAATCGGCGACATGCCGTTCGCCATGCAGACGCGGCTGTTGCGCGTGCTGGAAGAGCGCGAGGTGTTGCCGTTAGGTGGCGGAGAACCGGTGGCGCTCGATATTCGCGTGCTCAGTGCGACGCATCAGGATCTGGAGGCGCGCATCACCGAGCGGCAATTCCGCGAAGACCTGTTCTATCGGCTCAGTGGGCTGGCCGTCGTGGTGCCGCCGTTGCGGGAGCGCGACGACAAACTCGACCTGATCCAGCGGCTGCTGAGACAGGCACAGACAGACAGCCGCGTGGTCGTGACCGACGCCGCACGCGAAGCGCTCTGTGCCTTCGATTGGCCCGGCAACGTGCGGCAGATGCGCAGCGTGATCCGCACGCTGGTGGCACTGAGCGACGACGGTGTCATCACGCCGGAGGACCTGCCTGACGAAGTACGTCAGGCGCGGGCCGTCGCTAGCGACGCGCCCCGCGAAGCACCGCTCGAAGCGGCTGAGCGGCAAGCGTTGCGCGAGACCCTTGATGCCTGTCAGGGGCAGGTGAGCGCGGCGGCGCGCAAGCTCGGCGTGAGCCGCAACACGCTGTACCGGAAATTGAAGCGCTTCGGCTTATTGCGCGAACCGGCCAAAACCAGTTGCCCGACGCCGTCAAACACGCTATAGTCACGCCTCTTCGCGCGGGGGTATAGCTCAGCTGGGAGAGCGCTTGCATGGCATGCAAGAGGTCAGCGGTTCGATCCCGCTTACCTCCACCAAACGAATGACTGTTTTTTGTCCCCTTCGTCTAGAGGCCTAGGACATCACCCTTTCACGGTGAGTACAGGGGTTCGAATCCCCTAGGGGACGCCATCTAACGGCGTCGATGTGGCAGCAACACATCGATACCGCGTCGGCGTCAGATGCGACGAATCGCATGAACAAAGGCCGGATGTCTTCAACGACATCCGGCCTTTTGCGTTAACACGCCAATGCGCCGACAAGGGCAGCTGTCACGTCAAACCACCTTCGCGCCGGGTACGCCCGACTCCACCACAAACTGCTTCAACGTCGAGACCGTCGCCTGCTTGTCGGCCCGGTCCGAGATCACCTGAAAGCGCGTCTGCATCTGCTGCGGCGTCAGATCGACGGACACATAGCCGCGATGCCGGCTCTCGAAGTACTTCACGTGCGGATTCTCCGGCAGCACCGCCGCAAATGCCTCGTACGGCGGCGGATTCGCCGTGATCGATGTGCCGACGAACTCCGTCGCGATCACCGGCGAATCGGGGCGCTCGTTCGCATGCACGTCGTTCGTCCAGTACGAATGAATATCGCCGCCGATGAGCACCGGGTTGTTCGGGCGCGACTGCGTCATCGCCTGCAACATGCGCTCGCGTGTCGTCGGATAACCGTCCCAGCCGTCCGTCCAGTGACCGACGACACCGGTCTTGCGATCCTTCTGCGTGAGGGGGACGAACAGCAGGTCCTGTGCGATCACATTCCACTGCGCACGCGACTGCCGGAATCCGTCGGCCAGCCATGCCTCCTGTTCGAAGCCGAGCATCGTGCGACGCGCTTCGGTGCGCTCGGTACAACTATCGGGCGCGACATGGCCACCGCGATTGTCGGGCAGTGCGCAGGGTTGCGGCGTACGGTACTGCCGTCCATCGAGCACGTGGAAGTCGACGAGCGCGCCGTACCCGATGCGGTCGTACACGCGCATGTCCGGCCCGCGCGGCATCGACATCGCACGCAGCGGCATGTGCTCGTAATACGCCTGATAGGCGGCTGCACGGCGCTTCAGAAAGTCCGTGGCCGAGACGTCGACCTTCTGCGACCACGCGTTGGCGTAGTCGTTCTCGACTTCGTGGTCGTCCCACGTCATCAGACTCGGCGCCGCGGCATGCAGCATTTGCAGATCGGGATCGGTACGGTACAACGCATAGCGATTGCGGTAACCGGTCAGATCCTTCGCATCCGGGCCGTCGTGTGCGCGCACGATCGGCTTGGCATCCTTCTTCGTCTGATCGTTCGAATAGTCGTAGATGTAATCGCCGAGGAAGATGACGAGATCGGGGTTCTCCTGCGCCATGTGACGATAGGCGCTGAAATACCCCATCTCCCAGTGCGAGCACGACGCGAACGAAAAGCGAAGACGATCCACCGGCGCGTTGGCGAGCGGTGCCGTGACGGCGCGTCCCACCGGGCTTTGCGCACCGAGTGCCGTAAAGCGATACCAGTACGGTCGATGCGGCGCGAGGCCGCTCACCTCGACGTGCACACTGTAGGCGAACACCGCCGGGGCGTAGGCGACACCGCGACGCACCACGTCGCGCATGGCCTCGTCGCCGGCGATCTCCCACTGCACGGGCACCTGCGCCGGCATGCCGGCCATGCCGCCCTGACCATCGGGTGAAATCGGCGAGGGGGCGAGACGTGTCCACAGCACGAAGCCGTCGGACACTGGGTCGCCCGAGGCGACGCCCAGCGTGAACGGATCACCGGCATTCGCTGCCAGCGCCCTCGAGAACGGACCGAGCAGCGGAACAGCGGCGAGTGCGCCGACGCCCTTGAGCAGCGTGCGGCGGGTGCGATCGGGTGAAGTGATATCTGTCGGCATCATGAAACGTCGCTCACGGCGTGCCCGGATGCGGCACAGGATAATCGCGCGACACGTCGATGGGGGCCGTATGCGGCGAATCCCACCACGTGCGCTGCAATCGAGCGATACGCTGCGCCATCTTCGCGTCGCGCATGACCACTTCGAGATTGCGCGAGTTGTCGAAGTACCCGCCGGTCCAGTTGCTCGTGCCGACCCAAGCCAGCTCGCCGTCGATGACCATCGTCTTGCTATGCACCACGCGCGCATACGGAATGAAACCGCTGGCGGCCGGCGGCACCGTCACGACACGCAGCTCGACGTTGGGCACCAGTGCGAGACTCTTCAGATACGCAACGTCGGGGCGCTTCAGATTCCAGTTCGAGATCAGCATCTGCACCTTCACGCCGCGTGCGGCGGCGGTGCGCAACGCCGTGTCGATCACGCCGTAGTACGGGCGCTTGCCCTTTTCACCGAACGAGAGCGGTGCGTAGTCCATCAACTGAATCTGCACGGTCTGCTTCGCTTGCCCGATGAGGGCGGGCAGGGCCGTCTGCGAATCGCCGACACCCGGCGGGTTATACGCATTCGGGCTGGCGACGAGGAACGACGACTGCGCGAGATCGGCGGGCACGACATTGCGATTGCGCACGGTTGGCTGTCCGCCGCTCGCCAGTGCAGCTTGCGCTTCCCAGTCCTGCTCGAAGATGCCCTGCATCTGCGCGACGATCTTCGCATCGCTTACGCGCACGCCGGTCTCGTCGATGTGTTCAAGCGCGCGCCAGTCGAAGTTCTGGCTGCCGACGAAGCCCTCGCGACGATCGACGATGAAGTACTTCGCGTGAATGATGCCGCCGCCCACCTTCGAGAAATCCAGCATGCGGAACTCGAGATTGGGAATCTGTTTGACGCGCGCGAGCGTCGCCGCGTCCGACATGCGCTCGCCCTTGGCTTCCATCAGAAAACGAATCTTCACGCCGCGCCGACCCGCAGCTTCGAGATGATCGAGCACCGTGTCCATGCGGCTGCCGCGCTCGCCTGAGACATAGAACTGACCGAAGTCGATCGACGTCTTGGCGTGATCGAACATGTCGGTCCAGACGGTGACGGAATCGCGCAGATCGTCGCTGTCGGCACCGGCGCCGACAGGCGCGGTGTGCACGAGTTCAAAGCCGGGAATCTTGAAGGGGGCGGGCGCAGCGCATAGCGGAGCGATGCTGATCAGCGCTAGCGTGAGCGCGGCAAACGTGTGACGCATGACTTCCTCGAATGACGTGTCGTGTTCGTGTGTGGCGCAAAACTTTCGCACGGAAATCTTTGTGACAGTTTCGAGATGGCTTCGTATACCTAACATATGCAGTGATATATGTGGCCGCGTCGACTGTCTGCGTCGCATCGCAAAAACGCCTTGTTTCAAGGGGTTTTTCGCTAACGAAGCGCATTGAACTCCTGTGGTTTACACGGCAGGATATTCGCCGATTGTTAAACTTTATTACACATAGGAAATATATTTTGCGGTTACGGGGTAAACGCAACGTCTGACGGAATTCGCATCGCATTTGTGCCGATTCGTCATGGAAATTTCATCGACGTCCAAAATAATCCGGGTTCTTTTTTACGGACGTCGCCATGATTCACTTCGAAGATCCCCCCAAACGGCACGCGCGCATCGAGATCATTCCGATGATCGACGTGATGATGTTCCTGCTCGTGTTCTTCGTGTTGCTCAGCATCAACGTGATCCCGTCGCGCGGCCTGTCGACCACGTTGCCGCAGTCGTCGAGCGCAGCGCAGGTCAACCCTGAGAAGCCCGTTGTCGTGACCATCACGCGTGACGGCGCATTGCAGGTCGACGGTGCCGACACCACGCTCGAAGCGCTCGGCGCACGCGTGAAGGAGAAGGCCGGCGACGTCGAGAAGGCGCAGGTCACGCTCAAGACCGATGAAGGCACGTTGATGCAGCGTGTGATCGACGTCATGGATGCGTTGAAGGCCGCGTCGGTGAGCAAAATCTCGATCGCCACGCGGGCCAAATCGTAATGACTGCGATGAACGCCACCCCCGCTTTCTGGATGCCCACGCCGATCTATCGCCGCCGCGACTGGGTGGCGGGCGGGTTGACGCTGGTGCTCGCCCTCGCGGCTACGGTCGGCCCGGGCCTGCGCGCCTTGACGCCGCCACCGGGCGAGAAGCAGGCGGAAGTGCTCACCGAGATCGATCTCGCGCCGCCGCCGCCCGAGCCGCAACCACAGCCGAAGGCAGAGCCGCTGCCGCAACCGAAGCCGGAACCTAAGCCGGAACCGAAACCTCAGCCGAAGCCCGAGCCCAAGCCGGAACCGAAGCCACAACCCCAGCCGCAACCGCGTCCTCAGCCCACGCCGCAGCCCACACCGACGCCAACGCCGACACCACAACCGGTCGCCGACAGCGCACCGGCGACGTCGAACGCGACGCCGACAGCGAACACCGCGACCAACAGCGCGCCGTCGACACCGGCCGCCGAATCGAAGCCTGTGCAGAAGGCCGCCGCCCCGAGCAAGGGCGATCCCGACCGCGAGTACGAGCGTTCGCTGCGCGCGTTGGTGGAGTCGCGAAAGAAGTATCCGACGAGCCGTCAGGCCATGACCGAGAAGCCCACGGGGACGGTCGAGTTGTGCGTGATGCTCGATCGCAGCGGCAAGGTGAAAGACGTGAACCTGACCAACGGTTCGGGCTCGCTGCTGCTCGACAACACGGCCACGCGACTCGTCGAAGGCACCACGTACCCGGCATTTCAAGACACCCATTTCGCAGGGCAGGCGCAGCACAAGTTCTGCATGAAGCTCGATTACCAGCTCCCGAGCAATAGCTGAGGAGCGACCCAGGCAACACAGAAGTCCCGTTGCACTCACGCTGACCACGCGGCCTTGTGCCACGTGAAAAAAAACGCGGCGGCGCTTTGCCGCAGCAATCCAGGCACCCGTAACCAAAACGAATAGACCGAGATGAACGATCTACATACAACGGCCGGCAAGCCGTTTAAGCATCCCGCATTGCGTCTGTCCATGATCGCCGTTCACGTGCTGCTGCTTCAGGCTGGCGTTGCACACGCGCAGAGCGCCGATACCAATGCCGCCCCCGCGGCTTCCTCCAGTGCCTCGGGCACGTCGAACATCGGCACGGTGACCATCACCGGCGACGGCGACAACCTCGGTACCGGCCTCATGGTTCGCGAAGACGAACCGAAAACCCGCAGCACGGTCACGCGCGCCGAAATCGAAAAGGAACGTGCCACCGGCAACGTGTTCCAGTCGATCGGTCTGCTGCCGGGCGTGTCGACGTACAGCTACGACGCTTCGGGTCTGTTCGGTGGCGGTCTGTCGATTCGCGGCTTCAACTCCGACCAGATCGGCTTCACGATCAACGGCGTGCCGGTCAACGACTCGGGCAGTTTCGCCGTGTATCCGCAGGAATTCCTCGACAACTCGAACACCTGCGGTATGTCGGTGACGCAGGGTGCGACCGATCTCGACGCTCCGCACGTCGGCTCGACCGGCGGCAACGTCAGCATCGTCACGTGCGAACCGGAAAACGAGAAGCGCGTGCGCGTGTCGCAAACGGTCGGTGGCCTGAACCTCACGAACTCGTTCGTGCGTCTGGACTCGGGCCGCTTCGCGAACGACATGGCGAAGATCTTCGTGTCGTACTCGCACGCCGAAATCGACAAGTGGAAGGGTGAAGGCAAGGCCAAGCGCGATCACGTCGACTTCGGCTTCCGCCTCGATCTCAACAAGGAAAACTACGTCACGGGTACGTTGAATTACAACCGTGCGATCAACAACAACATCTACAACCCGTCGCTCGCGCAGCTCAACCAGAACGGCTACTACGGCGATTACGCGTCGCAGTTCGTCGGTCACCTGCCGCCGGTTAAGGGCACGGCGCAGAACGAAGCCTCGCAAAGCCCGGCTTACTACAGGCTGTCGCAGAACCCGTTTGAAAACGTAATCGCGTCGGTCACCGGTGTGTTCCGACTGACGCCGACCACGCAGGTGAAGATTCAGCCGTACTACTGGTATGGCTTCGGCACCGGCGGCACGCAGCAATACGTGCTCTCGGAAACCGGCTTCCTGAACCCGGCCACCGGCAAGGTCGGTCTGGGCAAGGATCTGAACGGCGACGGCGACACGCTCGACAAGATCATCGTGGCGAACAGCAGCGTGACGCGTACCGACCGCCCGGGTATCACCACGACCGTCACGCAACAACTCGGCAACCACCAGATTCAGGCCGGTGTGTGGTTCGAGCGTGCGGTGCACCGTCAGACCGGCCCGGCCGTGCTCGTGAACGCCGACGGCACCGCCAGCGACATCTGGCTGCAAGACAACCAGATCACCGGCCCGACGGGACAACCGTATGAGTCGCGTAACTGGAAGACGGTGTCGACGTCGTGGCAGTTCTTCGCCGCCGACTCGATCTCAATGCTCGCCGACAAGCTCAACGTGACGGCCGGTTTCCGTACGCCGCACGTGCGCCGCGACTTCACGAACTTCGCCAACGAGGGCAGCAACTCGGGCACGTCGTACAACGTGGTCAAGGATTACAACGCGTTCCTGCCGCAGGCCGGCGTGCGTTATTCGATCGACGACGCGAATCAGGTCTACGCCAGCTACGCGATGAACTTCCGTGCACCGCCCAACTTCGCGTTCTCGCCGACCAACGGCAACGTGACGTTCGTGAACGGTCAGGCGACCGTGACGGGCAACGTGAAAGCCGAAACGTCGAACGTGTATGACATCGGCTATCGCAACGAAAGCGGTCTGGGTGTGTTCTCGGGCTCGCTGTTCTACGTGGACTACAAGAATCGTCAGGCCACCGCGTACGACCCGAACCTGAACAACTCGGTCTACACGAACGCCGGTCGCGTGCGTAATTACGGCTTCCAGCTCGAATTCGGCACGGTGCCGTTCCACGGCTGGTCGGCGTACGCCTCGATCACGAACAACCACAGCCGCCAGCTCGATAACCTGCAAACGTCGGCGACGACCACGATGCAGACGTCGGGCAAGGATTACCCGCTGGATCCGTCGTGGCTGCTGGGTCTGTCGATTCAGTACGCCCAGCCGAAGTGGTACGTGCGTGCACAAACGAAGTTCACGGCGCGTCAGTACGCCACGCTCATGAACGACGAAGTCGCACCGTCGTACACCACCGTGGATCTGGATGCGGGCTATCGGTTCAACAACACGTTTTTCTTTAAGAATCCGACCGTGCGCGTGAACGTGAGCAACCTGTTCAACCGCCAGTATCGCAACCCGTCGAGCGTGCAAGTCGGCGGCGGCAGCGGCACGGTTTATTACTACCTGGGCGCACCGCGGCTGCTGTCTGTGTCGCTGTCTGCCGACTTCCAGTGAGGCGAGCCGCTGCTTTCGCACTCACGAATTTGAAAGAGGAACCTTCGTATGAACACTCAGGTGCTACACGATCTGTCGTTTTTCCTGATGTACGCGTGCCTGGTCGTGGCGTTGTTCATCAGCATCGAACGTCTGATTTTCTATCGCTACACGAACAAACACGCTCGTGAGCTTGACGCGATGCTGCTCGGCGAAGGCCGTACGCTCGACGATCTCACGCAACATCTCGAGAGCAATGACAGTGTGCCGGCCGATGCGCTGCGTGCACTGGCCAAGGCGCGCGCCGACGCTCATTCGCGTGAAGACATGGAGCAGCTCTCCGCTGCGCTGTATCTCGCGATGAAGTCCAAGCTCAAGCAGCGTCTGTGGATGCTCGATACGATCGTGACGGCGGCACCGCTGATCGGCCTGCTCGGTACGATTCTCGGCATTATCGATACGTTCTCGTCGCTCGCCGCGTCGGGGATCTCGGATGCCAAGGGCGTGTCGGCCGGTATCGGGACGGCGCTGTATGCGACTGCGCTCGGTATCTCGACGGCGTTGTTCGTGCTGGTGTTCCTCAATCACTTCAACGATCGTATCGAGCGTATCGGCGATCACCTGAAGATTCTGCTCCTGCGTGCCGGTATTCAACCGGGTTCGCAAGAGAACGTGGTGCGGTTGCAGCGGCAGGCGTAAGTGTGTTTAGGGTCAGCAGATCGATAGCTAGGCATCATCCGTTGGCTTACATCGTTTGACGACAAACACTGGAAAAACCAAGCCAGTGATGTGTTTCGCCCCGTCGTGGCGCCGTTTCCGGCGCTCACGCGGGGCGTTTTTGCTTTGTGCGGTACGGCCGCCCATCGGCAGGCGGGTTCCCGGCGCAGGCTCATTGCCCCGATTAGCCAAACTGGGCCTGTTGTTTTCGGGGGGGACTGTAAGGGGACGGAGACTTTGTACCATCTGGCGCGCAAACTGAACACGCGGCGTTCGATAAGCCGGGGGGCGTTTGTCAAGCGCGAAGAGCGTGGCAGGAGAGGGACACCATTCTTGACAGACAGTGACTAAAGTTGACTAATATTCGTCATTGCTCTGGATCCGTTCGATATACGTCGCACGCCGATGCATTCGCCACGGCACTGCTGTCGTAGTCCGATCTCATGTCAGAAATTGTCTACCCGGTGATACCGGGTCAATGAGTCTGCATGCCTTGCGGCGGAACCAGGCTCCGATACAGATGCGAGCCTATGAAAGTTCTGTCTATCTTCGGAACACGCCCCGAAGCGATCAAGATGGCACCACTCGTCACCGCGCTGGCGCGCGAGGCAAGTATTGACAGCGTGGTCTGCGTGACGGGGCAGCATCGCCAGATGCTCGATCAGGTCATGTCGCTGTTCGGCCTGACGGCGAACTACGATCTGGGCGTCATGGTGCCGAATCAGACGCTCAACGGTTTGTTCTCCCGCGCCATCGAGCGGGTGGACGCCGTACTCGAATCCGAAAAGCCAGACTATGTTCTGGTGCATGGCGACACCAGCACGGCATCGGCCTGTGCGCTGGCGGCATTTCATCGCCGTATTCCGATCGGCCACGTCGAGGCCGGATTACGCACCGGCGATTTGTCCAAGCCTTTCCCTGAAGAAATGAATCGCCGCGTCGTCGATGCCGTCGGCGACTGGCTCTTTGCACCGACCGATACCTCCAAAGCCAATCTGCTGCGCGAGAACCTGCACGGCAAGATCGTCGTCACCGGCAACACGGTGATCGACGCGCTGGCCACGCTCACCGCCCGCCTGCGCGACGATTCGCCACTGGCGGCCGAGGTAGCCGGGCGATATCCTTGGCTCGATGCGAGCCGCCGTCTGTTGCTCGTCACGGGGCACCGCCGCGAGAGTTTCGGCGACGGCTTTCGTAATATCTGCGCGGCGCTGGCGGACCTCGCGCGCCGCGAGGATCTGCAAATCGTCTACCCGGTGCATTTGAACCCGGCCGTGCGCGATGTGGTGATGACCGAACTCTCGGGCTTCGACAACGTACATCTGATCGATCCACTCGATTACGTCGACTTTGTCTGGTTCATGCAACGCGCCTACGTCATCCTTACCGACTCGGGTGGCGTGCAGGAAGAGGCCCCGTATCTCGGCAAGCCGGTGCTGGTCATGCGCGATGTGACGGAGCGCCCGGAGGCCGTGGCCGCCGGGACCGTGGCGCTGGTCGGTGCCCATCGCGAGCGCATCGTGGCCGGCGTAACGCGTCTGCTCGACGACGTGGCGTATCACGCATCGTTTTCACGACGCCTCAACCCTTACGGCGATGGCCATGCCGCCGCGCGTATCGTCGACGCGCTGTGCGGGCGTCCTGTCACCGAATTCGCCCCCAACGCGCCGGTCGGCGCGCGAGCCCCCTGACGCCGTGCCCGCGCGCTCAAGCATTACCAGTTTTGCCGGAATTTCGCCGCTTCAGCCTAACCTCGTGTCGTCACCGGAACATCGCGACACGCTAACTCATGGATTGACCATGCCGTTGCTCAACCAGATGACTTCCCGAAGTGCGGCCGCTCGCGGCGTGTCCCGCGCCCCATCCCATGCGATGGCCACCCGTATCTCGGCGGCGGCCTTCGGCGCCTTCTTGGCCGTCGGCATGCTGTTGCCCGCGACCTCGCAGGCCAGCGCACTGGGCGACGGTGTTCGCGCGCTCGGCTCGGGTGCGAACCTGACCCGCAGCATCGCGTTGTCCGATCTGGGCATCACCGCGCCGGTCGTGCTCACGGGCGATGCAAGCCAAGACTTCTATCTGCCGGTGCCCAAGGGCTTGCCGCTCGCCGACGCCTCGGTGGCGTTCGACGGGCGTTACCTCAAGGGGGAGCCCGGTGCGGCGTCGGTGGTGTTGTCGCTCGACGGCCAACCGGTGACTTCGCAATCGGTGCCGGACGGCGACGGGCCGCTCCAGCGCAATCTGGCGGTGTCGGCGCGTCCGCGCGAGACCGGCTTCGTGCGTCTGGGCGTGAACTGGCATTCGCGTACGGGGACCTATCGTTGCGAACCCGATCGTTCGCAGGCCAATTCCGTCACGATTTCGCCGCAAACGCGCCTGACCTACCGCATCGACCAGAAGTCGGTGACGAACCTCGACGATGCGTGGAGCACGCTGCCCGGTTCGCCGACGCTGCTCGTCGCGGCAAACAAGCTCGATAAGGACGCCTTCGACAGCGCATGGCGTATCGGTGTGGCGCTGGAGCGCAGCGGGAAGCGCGTTGTCGTGCGCGCACTGCCGGCGGTGGGCGAGACGGTCGATACACGCGGCCTGAACGTGCCCGCCGCACTCGCCGGTCTGCCCGCGTTTGCCGCGTTGCGCGACAACACGGCTACCCACAAGCTCGCCAACGATGCCGAACTCGGCGCACTGCTGGCGATCAATGCCCCGGCGGTGAATGGTGAAGTGGTGGTGGCCGATGCCGCCATGCGTGCCCGTCTGGCGGCTGCGTTCGACGCGTTGCAAGGTCAATTCGCGAGCGACAGTGACGCTGCCGATGCTTTCAAGACGTGGCGAACCCAACGCGCACCGCTCGCAGCGGACGCACTCGGCGCCAAGCAGATTCGTCTGCTGTCGATGGGCAGCCAATCGGTGATCGCCGTGGCCGGCGATGCCGGTTCGCAGGCCGCCGCGCTGTTCGACGATGCGCTGCGCCGCATTCTGCTGACTAACAACGTGACGGCACCGATCGCGCGCACGCCCGACATCGCCGACAAGCAGGTCGTGCGTCTGTCCAGCGTCGGCGGTTCGTCCGACAGCTTCGACGTGCTTGCGCGTGGCGACTGGACGGTGAGCTTCCCGCTGAGCGCGGTGGCCTCCGACGGCCGCATGCCGGGAGAGATTTCGCTGTATCTCTCGGCGGCGCCCGGACCGGCGTCGTCCAAGCCGGTGGCAACGGTGTTCTGGAACGGGATCTTGCTCGCCGCGAAACAACTCGATGCGAACGGACGTCCCGAGCAGTTGAAGGCGCGCGTGCCGGGCTACGTGCTCGGTGTGACCAACAATCTACGCGTGTCGGTGCAGCGTCAGCCGTACTCGGCCGACTGTAACGAAATTCCGCAAGCCTATCCGGTCAACGTGCTGCCTGCGGCGAGCTACATCCGCCCGGGCAAGGCGGAGCCGGACGGTACTTTTGTGGGGCTGCTGCCGCTCATGGCCGGCAATCCGCAACTGATCGTGCCCGAGCGTTATCTGGCCGCCTCGCCGGAGAACATCAAGCGTGTCATCGGCATTGCGTCGGCCAGCGGTCTGTCGCCGTCGCGCGCGGAACTCACGGTTGCCGCGGGCGACAAGAGTGTGAAGCCGAGCAAGCCGTTCGTGGCGATGGAAGTGCAGGTCGACGGGGCCAAGCCGTCGGTGGTCGTGACCGATCGCAAACGCGTGGAAATTGGCGGCAAGGATGCCAAGTGGCTCGATATCACCGGCCTGCAACGTCTGTCGACGGTAGAAGTGGTGCGTGGTGGCGGTGAAGACGGCCTGCTGTGGTACGCCGTCGGCGAGCCGCAGGCCGATGTCGGCACGCCGTTCCTGCTCAATCGCGGCAATCTCGCGATCATCGGGCCGGCGGGGCCGGTGGCGTGGATCGACAGCGGCAACCCCGATGCCAGCCTGCCGCCGGGCGCCGGCGAGAGCGCATTCTACGAATGGCGCCGCTATGTCTCGTGGGGCGTGCCGGCGATTGCCATCGCGCTGTTGGTACTGCTGCTGGTTCTCGTGCTGGCGCTGCGCGCCGGACGCAAGAAACAAGACAGCCATTGATCGATAGAGACACGCCGTCGTGATCTCCTCGCTCTATTGGCCGTATCTGGTGGCCGACTACTACCACGCGCTGGAAATTGCCAGCGCGGTGGTCGGCATCATCATCCTGTTATCGAGCATCGACGATTTGTTCGTCGATGCCTGGTACTGGGGGCGCCAGGTCTATCGCTCACTGTTCATCAAGCCACGTTACACACCGTTGCAGGCGTCGCAGTTGCGCGCCGCGCGAGAGCAGCCGCTCGCGATCATGGTGCCGGCGTGGCTGGAATTCGACGTGATTGCCGCCATGCTCGAGAGCATGGTGGGCACGCTCGAATATAAGAACTACATGATTTTCGTCGGCACCTATCAGAACGACGAGAAGACCAAAGCGGAAGTCGAGCGCATGCGCCGGCGTTACCGGCAATTGGTGCGTGTGGAGGTGCCACACGACGGACCGACCTGTAAGGCGGACTGTCTGAACTGGATCGTGCAGGCGATTTTCAAGCAGAACCAGCAGCAGCCGGAGCCGTTCGCCGGGGTGATTCTTCACGATAGCGAGGACGTGCTTCACCCGTTGGAGCTGAAGTACTACAACTATCTGCTGCCGCGTATCGATTTCATCCAGTTGCCCGTGACGTCGCTCGAGCGCGAATGGTATGAACTCGTCGCAGGCACCTACATGGACGAGTTCGCCGAATGGCACACCAAGGATCTGGTGGTGCGCGAGAGCATGTCGAAGATGGTGCCGTCGGCGGGCGTGGGGACCTGCTTTTCGCGCAAAGCGCTCGAAGAGCTGGCCGCCGAGACCGACAATCAGCCGTTCAACACCGACACGCTCACCGAGGACTACGACATCGGTGCCCGTCTGGCGCGACGCGGCATGAAGCAGATCTTCGGCAAATTCACGGTCGAGTACGTGGTCAAACGTAAGCGGTCGTTCGGCTTCGGCAAGGAGAAGGTGTCGACGATCCGCCTGCCGCTCGGCATTCGCGAGTACTTCCCCAACACGTTCAGGACGGCGTACCGGCAGAAGGCGCGCTGGACGCTGGGCATCGGACTTCAGGGCTGGGTGCAGGTCGGCTGGGCTGGGTCGCTCGCGACGAAGTATCTGCTGTTCCGCGACCGCAAGGGGCTGGCCACGTCGTTCGTCGCCATCATCGCCTACGTGTTGTTGCTCAACTTCCTGCTGTTCCTGTTTGCCGACCGCATGGGCTGGTGGACGGTTTATTACCCGTCGGTGTTTCCGCCCGGGGGCTGGCTCGTCACGCTCATGGGGATCAACTCGTTCGCGTTGGCACTGCGCGTGATTCAGCGCAGTTACTTCGTCTTTCACATGTACGGATGGGAACACGCGATTCTCGCCGTGCCGCGCATGGTCATCGGCAACTTCATCAATGCGATGGCGGCGGGGCGTGCATGGCGGCTGTTCATCATCCATTTGGTGACCGGCAAGCGTCTTGTCTGGGACAAGACCATGCACGACTTCCCGTCGACCGATCAGATCGCGTCGCAGCGTCAGCGACTGGGCGAGTTGCTCATGTCGTGGCAGGCCATCGACGAGACGAAACTGGCTTATGCGCTGGACGTGCAAAAGCGCGAAGGCCGGCCGCTGGGCGAGATTCTGGTCGAACAGGGCTGGCTGGACGAGTCCACGCTGCACGAAGCGATCTCATTCCAACAAAGTGTGCCGGGTGATGCGGCGCCGCCGCCTGACTCACCACAGCGAAACGCCGAAACATGACGTTCTTCTCCCGTTCCGTTTGTTACACCGCAGTGTTGGCCTGCCTCGCGGCTGCCGGTGCCACCGGTGCCGTGTATGCGGCACCCGCCGTGGCCGAGGCGCCCTTGGAGGGCGATGCGTGGCGATTCGGGGATGCGGCCTTCAAGGCCTATAACCGCAAGGACTACGCGACGGCGCAGGATCAGGCCGCCAAAGCGCTTGCGCTGCGCCCGGACGTCACGCGGCTGTGGCTGCTGCGCATCTATGCACTTCAGAACATGAAGCGCACGCGGCAGGCGCTCGACGTGACGGAAGAAGCGCTGGCGAAGGGCCACCGCGATCCGGCGTTGAGTGCCGCGCGCGAGAATCTGCGCGCCGAACTGGCGCCGCGTCCCGCCGGCGGCAAGGCCGGTGCGTCCGCCGGCACCATGCAATCGCCGGCGTATCGGTCGGCCGACGCGGCCTACAAGGCTTACGCCGCCGGCCACTACGACGAAGCCGAGCGCAACGCGCGGGAGTCGCTGCGGTTGCAACCCGGCAATGCGGGCATGCGAAGCCTGTTGATCTATTCGCTGGAACGTCAGGACAAGGTTCAGGCCGCTGCCGACGAGGCCGACGCAGCGCTCAAGCTCACGCCGGACGACGAGGCCTTGCAGGCGCTGCGAGACCGCATGCACCGGCGTCTGGCCCCGGCGCCTGCGATGGCCGCCTGGGACGCTTACCGCGAGCGTGACTACGCGCGTGCGGTGGGGCTTGCGCGGCAGGCGGTGCGTCAGGCCCTGGACGTGCAGAGCTATCACTACCTGCTCACCGGTGCGTTGCTGAGCGAAGGCCAGTACGCCGAGGCGGATGCGGCGGCGTCCGATGCGCTCTCGCAAGACGGCGAAGATGCGCTGTCGCTCGCCATGCGCGGCTTTGCGCGCCAAAAGCTTGGCCGTACCGACGAAGCGCGTAAGGATCTCGACAAGGCCGTCGCACAAGACTGGCTCTCCGAGGGGCAACTCGCTACCGTCAAACGCATTGCCGCCGATACGCAACGCCCCGACGACAAGCGCCGTGCTCGCAGCGCGGCCGAACAGGCGCCGGTCGTGTTCTGCACGTCGGACTCGCAGGACGTGCTGTGCAACCTGCTGCCTGCGGGCTCCAGCCTTGCAGGCAGCGGCCCGGGTTACGAGGCCGCTTCGCAGGCGTATGCGGCGTTCGCGAAGCAGGATTACGACGCAGCGGCAAAATCGGCGCAGGCGGCGCTCGACGCCGCACCGGACAACGTCGCTTACCGGCTGTTGCTGGTCAATGCGCTGAGCCTCGCGGGCCGCAAGGACGAGGCGCGCGCGGCCTACGCGCCGCTTGCGCAGTCGACCGACATTCCTCCCGAGAGTCTGCTCGACGCCGCCTATGCCGCGCAGCGTCTGTATGACAACAAGCGGGCGAGCTATTTGTTCTCGCGCGCTATCGATGCGGCCGATGCCGGTCAGATCGAACTCGAACCGCAGCCGCGTCAGAACGTACGTCAGGCCGTCTCCGATCTCGACCGCACGTGGGGCTTCAATGCGGCACTGGGCTACGGCACCGTCGGTGTGATGAATGCGGCGTTTGCACCGTCGTTGAGTGCGCGCAAGACCTTGCAGTCGTCAGAAGAACTCTATTGGCGCCCGCCCGTGATCGGCAATCGCGACGGCAGCATCTTCGAGGTGTATGCGCGCATGAATCAGGCCCTCTATGACGGCACGGGCGGTACGACCGGTCTGTCGACCAATCAGGGCGTGATCGGTGCACGGTGGAAGCCCTTCAGCCGCCAGAACTTCGTGTTCGCGGTCGAGAAGTTCATCCCGCTGGGCAGCAACAGCCGCACCGACTGGCTGCTGCGTGCCGCATGGTCGGATGGGGAAGGGGGCAGCCTGCGGGTGGACAAGCCGAACTGGGAGTACTGGCTGGTGTACGGCGAAGGCGACTATTTCATCGACCATCCGCAGACGCTGGGCACGTTCGAAGCGCGCTATGGCCGTGCATTCCGCATGGACAGCATCAGCCACAATCTGGTGGTCACGCCGTATCTGGGCGTGACGGCCGGATACGACAGCCTGCTCGCCACGCGCTTCACTGCCGGCATCGGTCCCGGTGTGACGGCGCGCTGGTGGTTCCGCGAAGACAAGTACCACGCGCCGCAGTCGTTCGTCGACCTGAACGTGCAATACCGTGTGCGTCTGGGCGGCGACGATCGCTCGCAAGGCATCTTCGCCGGGCTCTATTTCTCCTATTGATCACGACATGTCAAAGATGACCAAGACGCTCGCATCCTTTGTACGTTCGCCGCGATCGGCTTCACGTTCCGCTTCGGCATTCGGTCCGGCATTCGGTTCGGTCGTCCTCGCCTTCCTGACTTCGCTCGCCCCGCTGGCGCATGCGGCGCCCGCCGACGACATCGCGCGGCTCTATGCGCTGCCGCCCGACGGCTCGGTGTACGTTCGCGTGGTCAATCAGGCAGTGGCACCGGTGAGCGTGCAGCTCGGCAACGGCGCTAAGGCGGAGTCGCTCGCCGCCAACGGCAAGATCGTCACCGACTATCGTGTGCTGCCCGGTGCTCAGGCTTATCCGCTCAAGGTGAACGGGCGTGCCATCGACGTGTCCGGCAAGACCCCGAAAGGCGGCTTCGTGACGCTCGTCGTAGATGGTGCGAAGGCCAGTGCGCCGGCCAAGGTCATCGTCGACGAGAGCCCGGCCGCAGACGGTCTGAAAGCCGAACTGGCGGTATACAATCTGGTGCCCGGCTGTACGGCCAAAGTGGGTGTGGCGGGCGGACCGACAGTGTTTCCGGCGGTGGCCGACGGCGCGCGCGCTGCGCGGGCGATCAACCCGGTATCGGCGTCGCTCGTGGGCGAATGCGCCGGACACACTTCCGCGCCGCTCGCGCTGCCGCCGCTCAAGGGCGGCGATCGCTACAGCCTGTTCCTCGTGGGGACGGCGCAAGCGCCGGTGCTCGTTGGCGCGACCAATCGCACCGAACCCTATAAGGCGAATTGAATGCATCGCGCCGTGCCGCACGCGTGAAGCCTGCGTGTCATGGCCCGATCACGACAAACCCTCATCGTTAGCCTCATGAATCTGAACCTTTCTCACTTCACACGCGTTGCCCGCACGGTGGCGTCCGGCCTGTTGGTGGCCGGTGCCTGTCTGAGCGCCTCGGCGGCGCATGCGCAGGCCGTGCTGATCGGCAAGGACGACTGGCTGTTCTACGCGCAGGACAACATGACGGACGCGGGGCGCGCCGGCATCGATAACTCGGTGAACCTGATGCGCGCGGCCAAAGACGCACTGGCCGCCAAGGGGATCGGTCTGGTGGTCGTGGTGGCGCCGCTCAAGGCGCGCTTTTACGAAGACAAGCTGCCGGCCGGATCGAGCATCGCACCGGCCGTGCGCGAGCGTTACGCGCAAATGATCGACGCCCTGCGCCGGGCCGATATTCAGACCGTGGATCTGATGCCCGTGCTCAAGAGCGTGCAGCACGACAACCAGACGGCCTTCTTCCAGAAAGACTCGCACTGGACGGCATGGAGCGCCGAAGCGGCCGCTGCCGCCACGGCCGACGTCATCAAGAAGAATTGGACACTGAGCGGTCAGGCCGGTACCGGCAAGAAGCTGGGCAACTGGATCAAGGAGCGCCGCTTCGCCGATTTCGCCGAACTCATGACGGCTGCACAACGTAAGGCGGTCGGTCAGGAAATTTATACCGTGCGCGCCAACAAGGCCGACGAGGGTGGCCTGCTCGACGATGCCGCTGCCCCGGTGCATGTGGTCGGCAACAGCTTCGTGCAGCCGTATCTCGGGTACCCGCAAGCCCTCTCGGCCGATATCGATCGCCCGGTCGGGTTGACGTGGAAGTACGGCAACTTCGGGCCGTGGGCCGTGTTCGCGCAGTATCTCGAATCGCCCGCGTTCCAGCAGGCGCGCCCGCAGGTGGTGGTGTGGCAGCTCAATGAAGTGCAGATGCTGTACGGCCCGAACACCAGCGGTCAGTGGGATGCCGCGTCGCTCATGACCGATGCCGCGTGGCGCGATCGCGTCTCGGCGGCCATTGCGAAGTAAGTCGAACATGAGCTTGTCGATGCCTGCGCCACAAACCCCCGACGTGCCGACGCCGCCATCGTCGCATCGTGCTGCGGCGTTCTGCTTCGGGCTGTTGATGGCCATCGGTCTTGTCTATGGCGTGACCCAGTCGGTCAAAGCGGGGCATGGCGATCTGGGCGCCCGCGCGTGGCTTGACGGCACCGCCGGTAAGCGGCTCGACACGGCACTCGCCTTGCCGTATCGCGAGACGATGGAGACCGCCGACGCCGCCTGGCGCTACCGCGTGCTGGGTCAGTTGGGCACGCAAGTGCAGCAGGGCTGCCCCGGCTGGCTGTTCTATACCGATGGCGTGCGCGCGCCGGTGCCCGACGTGCAGTCCGTGGTGAACGAGCGCATTGCGCTGATGAAGCGTTTGACCGAACAACTGCGTGCGGACAACGTGAAGGTGCTGGCCGTGACCGTGCCGGACAAGTCGCGCGTCGCGGCCAACGCGCTGTGCGGCCTCACGCGCCCGGCCACCACGGTGGCGCAACTGCCGCAATGGCAGCAGGCGCTCGACGCCGCCGGCGTGCCTCACGTCGATCTGACGCAAGTCTTGCAGCCGATGCCCGACGCGTTCTACCGCACCGACGTGCACATGAATCAGGACGGTGCGGCGATGGCGGCACAGGCCGTCGCCAAGGCGGCGCTGCCGCTGGTGGGCCGCCGTGGCGATCTTCGCTACGACGTGTCGCTCGCACCCCGTCGCGAACCGCGCGTGGGCGATCTGCTGGTGCTAGCTGGATTGAGCAAGGCGCCCGATGGCTGGCGTCCGGCCCCTGACACCTACGTGCCGCAGACGTTCGCGCTGCCCGCGAGCGGCGGGCTGCTCGACGACGGGCCGCCGGTGGAGGTGCTGCTGGCCGGCAGTTCGAATTCGCGTCGCAGCAATTTTGCAGAACAGTTGGGGCAGTCGCTCGGCCAGCCGGTGTGGAACGTGAGCCGCGATGGCGGCAAGTTCGCCGATGCGCTGATGCAAGCCATGCAGGATCGCGAGAAATGGCCGAAGAGCCTGAAGCTGGTGATATGGGAGATGTCGGAGATGTCGCTGCTCCAGCCGTTGACGGCGCAAGAGACGGCGCTGTTGCATGGGGATTCCCGCAACGCGTCGACGGGAGCGGGGTCGTGACATCGGTTGTGAAAATTGCACCTGCGGCCGAGTGTTGACCGGTTGCGCGCTGCGCTCTTCCTCCCCCCTTTTTTCTGGACACGCTCATGCCGGAACTGAATTGGTTGCCTCGCTCGCCCGACTGGGCCCAGCGCGTGGATGCGCTGCCCAAGGATGCCGCCCCCGCATGGTCGGCACTGGTCGGCCTCGCCAACGAGAATCTCGATTTCTTGCAGACCGCCAAGCTCGACAAGCGGCTCGTGAAGGCGTTCGGGGCGCAGCCTCCGGCTGACCTTGCCACGCCGCCGGTACGTTTGGCCGTGCTCGGCTCGTCGACGATGGATCAGTTGCTGCCGGGTCTGCGTGTGGGCGCACTGCGGCGCAATCTCTGGGCGCAGTTGTACGTGCCGGACTACGGCCAGTATCTGCGCGAGACGCTCGATCCGTCGTCGGGATTGCACACCTTCGCGCCGAACGTCGCGTTGTGCGCTTTCGATTCACAGCACCTGATCGGCGACGAGACCGCCGCGATGACGGTCGAAGACGCCAATGCGAAGATTGCCGGCGCGATCGACAATCTGCGCGCGCTGTGGCGGCGTCTGCGTGAGAATTTCGGTGCGCATGTCATCCAGCAGACGCTGATGGCCACACAGGTCGCGATGATGGGCAACAACGAACAACGCATGCCCGGCTCGGCGCGCTGGCTCACGCATCGGCTGAACGACGCGATGCGACAGGCGGCCGACGAAGAGGGTGTCGATATTCTCGCGCTCGACGACGCGTGCGAGCAGGACGGTCTGAACGCATGGCATGACGCTCGCCTGTGGCTGCGCGCCAAGCAGTACGTCACGCCGTCGGCATCGCCGGCCTATGGCGATCTGGTCGCGCGCCTCATCACGGCGCGTCGCGGCGGCGGTGCCAAGTGTCTGGTGCTCGATCTGGACAACACGCTCTGGGGCGGGGTGATCGGCGACGACGGGCTGGCCGGCATCGTGTTGGGGCAGGGTAACGGCGAGGGAGAGGCGTTTGCCGCCTTCCAGCGCTATGCCCGCGACCTGACGCGCCGGGGCGTGATTCTCGCGGTGTGTTCGAAGAACGACGAGGCCAACGCGCTGCAACCGTTCACGTCGCATCCGGAGATGGTGCTCAAGCGCGACGACATTGCGTGCTTCGTGGCGAACTGGCAGGACAAGGCGAGCAACCTGCGCTCGATTGCGCATCAGCTCAACATCGGTCTCGATGCGCTGGTATTCGCCGACGACAACCCGTTCGAGCGCAATCTCGTGCGCCGCGAGTTGCCGATGGTGAAAGTGCCCGAGATGCCCGAAGACCCGGCGTTGTACGCGTCGACGGTGTCGCGCTCGGGCTACTTCGAAGGGGTGACGCTCACCGCCGAAGACCGCGAGCGCGCGAGCCAATATCAGGCCAACCTTCAGCGCGAAGCCTTGCGAACGAGCCAGAAGGATCTCGGGTCGTATCTCGCGAGCCTGAACATGGTGCTCGAATGGAATACGTTCAACACCACCGATCTGCCGCGCGTCGTGCAGTTGATGGGAAAAACGAATCAGTTCAATCTCACGACGCGACGCCATACCGAGAGCGAAGTGCTCGAATGGATGGGCGATCCGCGCGCCGTGCTGCTGCATTTTCGCCTCAAGGACAGCTTCGGCGATAACGGCATCATCGCGGTCATTGCCGCGCTGCCCGCGACCGATCCGGCGGCGCCCGGCGACTGGCGCATCGACACGTGGCTGATGAGCTGCCGTGTGCTGGGCCGCGAAGTCGAGCCCGCCACACTGGGTGTGCTCGTCGAACAGGCACGTGCCGTGGGCGCGCGGCGCCTCATCGGCGAATACATCCCGAGCGCGAAGAACGGCATGGTGAAAGATCACTATGCCAAGCTGGGCTTTACGCGGCTTGCAGAACACGAGAACGCCACCGAATGGGTGCTGGACCTTGGCGACTTCTCCTCACAAAGCGCACCCATGGAAATCAGGAGCATGAAATGACCGACGCAGACATCCTTAACGCCTTGACCGAGATTTTTCGCGATGTGTTCGACGACGACACCGTGACGATCACGCCCCAATCGTCGGCCAAGGACTTCGACGCCTGGGATTCGCTCTCGAACGTCAACATCATGGTCGCCACCGAAATGCGTTTCGGCGTGCGCTTCAAGACGTCGGAAGTCGAAGGGCTGCGCGACGTCAGCGAACTGATCGGCCTGATCAAGAAACAACTGGCGGCCAAGGGCTGACAGTGACTCTGCCCGTCGGCCTCGCGACTCTCTGATACAGATTCCCCGGTATGCTGTTCAACTCCCTGCCGTTCCTCCTGCTGTTCCTGCCGATCTCGCTGGGCGGCTACTACCTTGTCGGCCGCCTGCGTCCGCTGGCGGCTGCCGCATGGCTGTGCGTCGCCTCGCTGGTCTTTTACAGTTGGTGGAATCCGGTATTCGTGACACTGCTGCTGGGGTCGATCGCGTTCAACTACGTTGTGAGCCTGTGCATTCTGTCGACGGAGGATCGCCCGCGTCTGCAATCGTGGATTCTGGCGGGCGGCATCGTGGCGAATCTGGGGCTGCTGTTTTACTACAAGTATCTGGTGGCGACGCTCGACTTCCTTGCTGGTTTCGGGATCGTGTCGCATAGCGTCAGCGAAATGATTCTGCCGCTGGGAATTTCGTTCTTCACGTTCACGCAACTGGGCTTTCTGCTCGATTGCCGCGCCGGTGTGGTGCGCGAGCGCGGCTTCGTGAGTTACGTGTTGTTCGTCACGTTTTTCCCGCACCTGATTGCCGGCCCGATTCTGCATCACAAGGAAATGATGCCGCAGTTCGCCGATCGCGAAAGCTATCGGTTCAAGGCGGAAAACCTGTCGATCGGCGCGACGCTGTTCATCATCGGGCTGGCCAAGAAGGTACTGCTCGCAGACAGCATCGCGCCGTGGGCCGAAGCCGGTTTCAATCACCCCGGCGAGTTGCAGTTTCTGGCGGCATGGGGCACGGCGCTCGCCTACGCGTTGCAGTTGTATTTCGACTTCTCGGGCTATTCCGATATGGCGATGGGGCTGGCCAAGATGTTCGGCATTCGCTTCCCGCTCAACTTCAACTCGCCCTACAAGTCGACCGGCATCATCGAGTTCTGGACGCGCTTTCACATGACGCTCACGCGTTATCTGACGGCCTATCTCTACAACCCGGTGGCGATGGCGATCACACGCGCCCGCGCGCGCAAAGGGCTGACGGTCGGGCGTAAGGCCACGACCACGGCGCGCGGGTTCAGCAGCATGATTCTGTTCCCGACGGTATTCACGATGGGGGTGGCCGGTGTCTGGCACGGTGCGGGCCTGCAATTCCTGATCTTCGGCCTGTTGCACGGCGCGTATCTGACGGTCAATCACGCATGGCGGCAGTTCGGCCCCAAGCGCACGCAACCGGCAACCGGCGTGACGCGCGCGGGCTATGTAGTGCTGACGTTTCTCTGCGTGGTGTTCGCGTTGCTGTTCTTCCGGGCGCACAGCACGCATGACGCCTTCACGCTGATCGCCAACATGCTCGGTATGAACGGTCTGGAGCCGCTCGCCCCGGTGCTGTATCCGCTTCAGGCGCTCGCCCATGCCGACCCGGGTTGGACCACGGGCGATCTGGTGCGCTTGTTGCTCGAACGTTGGGGGCAGGGCGTGCTGATCGCGGTGTTGCTGGTGGTGGTGTGGTGCGCACCGAATTCGAACCAGATCATGAATGTTTATTCACCGGCACTGGAAGGCCCTGCACCGGGGGCGCCGCGTTGGCTGCAATGGCGCCCGACGCTCGTCTGGACTGCCGTGTCGATGACGGTGCTGGCCTACGCGATGCTCAACTTGCACAAGACGGCGCGCTTCCTTTACTTCCAGTTTTGATCCACTTCACGACGGCGGACGCCACATCATGTTGACCGAACTCGGGTGCACGTTTCATCACATCGGGATTGCCTGCAAGCATCTCGACGCCGAACAAGCCTACTGGGAAGTGCTGGGCTACACGTTGGAGTCGCCGGAGTTCGAAGACCCGATTCAGCGCGTGCGGGGCCGCTTTCTGACCGGGCCGGGCCCGCGTCTCGAACTGCTTGCGCCGAGTGCCGAGGGTTCGCCGGTGGAGGGCGTGCTCAAGCGCCGCACGAAGATGTATCACCAGGCGTTCGAGACGCGCAACTTCGATCGTGCGCTGGCGGCGCTGGAAGATACCGGTGCGCGCCGCACGGCAGAGCCCGCGCCGGCGGTCGCTTTCGGTGGCCGGCGCATCGTGTTTTTGTTCTTGCCGAACGGCAATCTCATCGAGATCGTCGAAGCGGCCTGAGCCTGCGCCTGCGCGGGTAGCAGCGGCGGCTCAGCGTTGCGCGGCCTGCCAGCGGCGCAAGAGCGCGCGGGCTTCGGGGGTATCGCCCAGCACCCACGGGTCGACGGCGAACGCGACAACGCGCTGGGCACCATAGTCGCGTGCGATGTCCCACTGCTTCGACACGCGCGAGAAGCTCGCCGCGTGTGCCTTGAAATCGGTGCCGTCCTGTTTGCCGTTCGGTGCGCTCTGAAACAATTCCAGAATCAAATCGAACTTGGTGTCGCGTGCGATGAATAACTCGCGCAGCGGGGTCAGTGCCTCGTAGTTCTCCATGCCCCATTCGCCGACGCCATCCTGAATCATCGGATGAACGCGCGTGCGCTCGAGCAGCACGCGCCACAGGTCCGGCAACGCGCCGGGGCCGGGAATGTGGCTGTAGAACGTGGAGATCGTCGGCGGCTGGCCGGACGAATCGTGCACTAGCCGGGATAGCCCATCGAGCCAGTTCGCGAGCGTGTCCCGCCGTGCGGGGTCCGACCAGCTGTATTGCTCCACCTCGTACGGCAGATACCAGCCGCGGAACGCTGCGTGACGCGGCCACGGTGACCGGTTCAGCGTGGCTGCGACGGCCGCGCTGGCGTCGTTCAGGTAGGTGTCGAGCGCGCCGGCTTCGGTGCTGCCCAGCACTTTCCACCAGCGGTCGTCGTAAGGCACGCCGAAGTGAACGCCCATGCCTTGGGCCGCGCAGTCGTCGAGCAGTTGGGTGAGCAAGGCGTTGGATGCCCGCCATTGACTCGCCGGGTCGCCGGCGAGTGCGATCCACTGGACGAAGACTTCCCGGCAACCCAGCGCGCGGGTGGCTGCGATGCGGGCGCGCCATTGTTCGGGCCGCCAGTCGAGATGCTCTCGCCAGAGTTGCAGGAACGTGCCGCTCATCTCCGGGGCTGCGTCGCAGGCGGCAAGCGGCAGACAGGCGGCCAGTGCGGCGGCTTGCAGCAAACGGCGGCGCATCGGCGACCCGACGCCGGGCGTCAGGGCGAGCGATTCCGGCGTTGCCGGTACAATCATGCTTTTGCGCACGGTGCCAGAACGTGCGCGCCGTTGTGGATTCATCATGAGCAAACTCGCCCTCACTCTCAAGTTCAAGTGCACGAAGTGCGCCAAACCCGTCACGCTGTATTTGCAGAAGACGTCGGCATGCTCACACATTACGCCGTATCAGGGCTGGTGCAAGTGCGGCCAGTTGATGCGCCATGCGACCGGCGACAAAGCCGCGGTGGCGTCGTTCGTCGACTCGATGGACCCGCTGTGGTCGCATCACCACCATCATTGAGCGGCGCGTATCACGTACCCGGCACACGCACCCAACAACACGCACCCGACAACACGCATCGTGCCTGTCAGGCGTCCCCGATGCGTCCCCTCAGTTCACCGGTTTGACCGCCGAGCGCTTGCCTAGCCACGCCATGCGGCGCCGGATCAACGCCTGTGCCGGGGCTTCGAAGCCCCGGTAGACCAGATGCGCCAGCACGAACACCACGATCAGATAGGCCGCGAGGAACCCCGCGTTCATCGCCACTGAGGCACTGGCGATGCCCCACTGCTGCAACAGGATCACGGTCGTCAGTTGCAGCGGGAAGTGGATCAGATAGCTCGAATAGGTCGTGTTGCCCAGATGGACGATGGGTGCCGCCAGCCGGTCGGGAATCCACGGTTCGATCACTTGCAACAGCACGATCGACACCGGCGCGATGACCGTCGCCGCCAGATACTTCGTGCCGCCGAAGACGGCGCAAAACCAGAACAGCCCCGCATAGGCGGCGCAACACAGCGCCACTGTCGCGAGACGATGCTGCTCGATCACCGTGCGCAAGCGCTGGTAGACCAGGTGGACGGCGCCACCCATGAAGAAATAGAAGGCGCAGTAGACGATGTTCGATTCGCTGCCCTTGATCTGCTGGTGAATCAGCCAGCCGCCCGCTGCCGCCGACAGGCCGATGAGCAGGAGCGTCGAGATCAGGCCGATGCGGCAGAACCGCGCGAGCAGGAAGAACGCGACGTAGATCACGATTTCCGTCGACACGCTCCAGACCGGTCCGTTGAACGAGTCGGTGTAGGGGGTGAGCCAGCCCGAGGCGAAGATCACGTTCACGAAGAAGTCGTACGGCGTGTTGTACGGATACACGAAGTACGCGTGATTCTCGCGCACGTAGTACGCCTGAAGCGCCGCAACGGCGATCAGCGTGACGATGTGAAGGGGATACAGCCGGGAAAACCGGTTCAGGAAGAACAGGCCGCCGGACACGCTGCGCGCGGCGATTCTGCCGAGATAGCGATTGAAGAAGATGAAGCCGGAGATCGTCCAGAAGACGTTGACCCCGAGCCAGCCGAAGTCATAGAACGGGTGCAGCAGCCCGTACAGCGGCTCGGTGCTGCGCACCACATCGATCGACGCCGTCGCGGGTTGAAAGAAGAAGTGCTGGTAATGCCAGATGAGTACCGCGAATGCACTGATAAATCTCAGAATCTCGATACCGACCAGCTTGTTCTTGCCACTGCTCATCAACCTCAGCCTCGCAGCTTTTTCAACATCTTGAGTCCGCGCCGCACCACAGCGGAATAAAGCTCGGCGCCCTTGAGCACCGGGTCAATGTGGCGCTCGTAAGGCTGAATGGTAATCGGGAAATAAGGCGAGAGCTTGGCCACCACCTGATCGAGCGGAATTTGCGTGTTGCTTTGCACGACCGCGAAGAGGCCGTCGGCGTCCGGGGCAAAGTAATGTGCGGCGTCCCACTCCTGCATCTTCTCGGCAAACCACACGCTTTCGGTCGCGTGCAGCGTGCGCTGCGGCGGCACGGCCTGCGTGTGATATTGCGCCAGCAGTCCCTCGTGCTCGGCATTGAGCCAGTACAGGGTGTATTCCGTCCAGTCGACGGCATAGTTGGCGAGCAGCACGCGCTTCCAGTCGGTGCCGTGCACCGCTTCGAGACGCTGTTGCAACGACAGGCAGAGCGAGCGCGAGAGCGTGGCTGGCGTCCACCAGACGCCGTCGCGCTCGAGGTGCGGTTCGACGTCGAGCAGCTTGGACGAGGCTTCCCAGTAGTAGGGCTCGACATTGCGCGGCTGGAGGTGCGTGACCGCACGGCCGTCGGTGATGAGCGAATTCACGTCGAACGCGTGCGTGGCGAAGCAATCGGGATCGAAGATCAGGAAGTACTCGGTCTCGATCCACTCCGGCGCGTTGATCTTGATGATCTGCTGACGGTGCCAGTTGCGAATCTGGTGACGTTGCGAGAATTCCGCGAACGCGCCCATGTACAGCGATTCGTCGATGACCTCGATGGGGAAGTCCGACCACGCCTTGGCATAGCCTTTGACCTCGTCGACTTCGTCGTGCGGCACGATGATGACGAACCGATGGAACAGATCCGGCGTCGTGAAGTGACGCAGCGACGAGAAGAGGATGTCACAACGGCCGATGTTATCGGCGTAGTGTCGTCCCCGGGTCTTGATCGGCAGGATCGCGCTGATTTGTTGCATGGTCGTCAGTGTCTGAGTCTGAGTCCGAGTTCGAGCCCGAGGCGGGACCGGCGGCTAGAAGAAGCGGTAAATCGCCGCAGGGATGTACCCGCGACGGTGCGTGAGCGCCACGCCGATCAAGTGTCCGCCGGCATCTTCGACCTGCGACTTGAGGCCGGCGATGACCGGCTTACGGGTCGATTCGGCGCGCACGACGAGGACCGTCGCATCGGCCAGCGATGCATTTTCGATGCCAGTGAAAGACTGGCTCGACGGCGGCGCATGCACGACGATGTAGTCGTGCGACTCGCGCAGCGCGTCGAACAATTGGGTGACCTGCTGCCACGACGACGGAATGGCCCCGCTGCGCGGTTGCGCCACCACGATGTTGTGGCGATCGACACGGGTGAAGGCCAGCGACTCGAGCGTGCCGGTGCCGACGATGGCGTCGGCGCTCGCCGTGCCGCTGCCGCTATTCCCGACGCCATCCGGCCACGCCAGCAACCCTTGCGCGTTGGGCTTGCCATACAGCGGCGCACCGGCGCTCGAAGCGATGTCGAGAACGACGATCGGCTTGGCCGAGCGGTGTTCGAGTTCGACGGAAAGCCCCTGAATCACGGCCGTCTGCCCGTCGTTCTGGCTCGCCGCCAGCACCATGACGACCTTGGCGTGGGCGTCGGTGCTGCTATTGATCGCCGCGATCATGCGGCCATAGGCCATATAGGCCGGGCGGCTGAGCGTCGGCTCGGCGGCCGCTGCGGCGGCAGGGCTTCCTGCGCCCGTCGCTGCAACGCCTGCTGCACCCGCAGCGCTTGCCGTCCCCGCTGCCCGTCGTTCCGCACCGAGCATGACCGGCGCGTTGACCACCGGCAGCAACAGCGCACGTTCGACCTGCTCCGGGCTCAGGAACGTTTCGCGCAGGCTGGCGAGAATCAACACCGTCAGTGCCGAGATCAGCAGACCGGCTGCGATGGCGGCGGCGATCACCAGACTGGCGGCCACGCTACGCTGCGACGGCGGGAACGGGGCCTGAATCACGCGCACGTTGGTGCCGTTGATCTGGCTGGCCTGACCTTGCTGCACGCGGGCCAGTTCGACCTGACGCGAGCGCTCCTTGAAGCTGTCGGCGAGGATGTCGCGGCGCGCCTGCAACTGGCTCAACTGGCTCGACACGTCGCTCAGGCCTTGCAGCTTGGCGCGCGTGTCTTTGATCTGCTCGTCGAGTGCCTTCTGCTGCGCCAGACCGCCGGCGATGCTGGCATTCAGGACGGACAGACGCTCCTGCACCACATCGTAGTAATTGTTATGACCCAGACGCGTGGCCGTCATCATCTGCTGCTTCTGGCTCGCGATATTCGCGCGCATGTCGGCAATCTGCTTATCGATGTTCTGCACGAACGGCGAGGTGGGCAGATAGCGCGAGGCGAAATCGGCGCGCTTGGTCTCGAGTTCCGACAACGTGATCTGCATGCCGTTCAGCGCGCGGCTGGCTTCCGAGTCGTCGGTATAGATCGGGATGGTCGAGCGCACGTCCTTCGTCGAGGCCTGCATCGACTGGAGTTCGCCGCGGTCTTGCAACAGCTTGGCGTCGGTTTCCAGCTTGCGCTGCACCAGTTGGCTTTCCAGTTGCACGGCGCGCGAGGTCTGGTCGTCGATCTTGACGATGCCGTGTTTCTTCTGGAACGCGAGCAGATCGGCGTCGGCCTTGTCGAGTTGCTGGCCCACGTCGTCGCGCTGACTCACCAGCATGCTGACACGGCCCGACGTGAAGATCGAGGCGCGTTGACGGAAGTATTTGTCGAGCAAACGGGCCAGCGCCTCGGCGGCCACCTTCGGATCGGTATCCGAATAAGTCAGCGTGATGGTGTTGGCGAGGTCGTTCTGCTCGATGTGCAGCTTGCGCTCGAAGCTCTGCAACTCGCGGTCGATGTCACGTTCGGTGGCGGCCGGTCCGAGCTTGGACAGGACGACATCGCGGTGCAGCTCCGGGCTGGCGAGAATTTGTGCTTCCACGCCGTTCAACTGACCGACCGGCGGCTGGAGTGCGACGCCCGCGTTAGCGTTGTTAGTCTGGTCGTAGTAGCCGGCGTTGAGCACCAGCAGCGTGGCTTGTGCGCGGTACGGAATGGGTACCAGCAGGGCTATCAGAATGCCGAGAGCGACGATCCCCAGAAATACTGCCGTCGCAATCTTTCGGTAATAGAAGAAGGTATTGAGATAGTCCCGGATCGTCAAATCGACGACAGCGGCGTGCCGGTCAGGCCTTGTTCTGGTCGTAATTGCCATAAGGGTGCGAGTAGCGGTAGCGTTGCCGGGCCATCAAGTGTGGCTTCAAGGCGCATATCTTACGTAAGATCGTCCCCCGAAAGTCTCCCAAGATCGACTTTTTTCCCCTAAATCCGACAAACATTCTTCGCGCTTGGCGAGAACGCCCAAGTGCACTAGAGTACGGTCCAAACCGACCAATCCCGGCCTCTCGCCATCATTACCGATGAACATTTTCCGCCCGGCCTGCGTTCTGGCACTGATGACGCTGACAGCCTGCTCTCATACCTGGGTTGACACGAAATACCAGCAACCGGCCAATTTCGCGACTTGGGTCGACGCCGCGCCGTCGCCCTACCGCCTGCTGCCGGGGGACGATATTTCCGTCGTCCTGCCGTTCAACATCGAGCTCAACTACAAGGGACGCGTCGCGCCCGACGGCACGATCGCCATGCCGTTTGCCGGCAATCTGCCTGCCGCGGGCCAGACGCTCGCGCAGTTTGGCGAGACCGTCGACCGCGCGCTGGCGACCGGTGGCATGGTCGCCAATGCCCGTGCCCAGATCGCCGTGACCCAGACGGCCGCGCACATCTTCGTGGGCGGCGAAGTCGGCAAGCCGGGCGAACTGGCCCTCACGCCGGGCATGAGCGTCATGCAGGCGATCATCACCGCACAAGGCCTGCTCGACACCGCCCGCACCGGCGAGATCGTCCTGATTCGCCGCAGCCCGGACGGCCGTCCAATGTTGCGCACCATCGACGTGAAGGCACTGACGCAGCAGGGCGACCCGGCGCAGGACATCGTGCTGACGTCCAACGACACGATTTTCGTGCCGAAGTCGTCGATTGCCGAAGTGGATCTCTGGGTCGACCAGTACATCAACAAGGCACTGCCGTTCAACAAGAACGTGAACTACGACATCAACGGCGCACGTTCCTTCTGATCGTTCATGACCGGCTGTCGCAGGGGCTCTGCGCCGGCCGGGTTTGCCAAGCTTACTCACCGAATTCAACCGCTTCGTGACAGCCGGGTCGCATTCCCTCGAAATGACAGCAAGCCGCACCGAAGCGCCGGTGGGCGAACTGCCGCCCGTCTTTGCCGACGGCGCCTCGCGCGCCTATGTGATCTGGTGTCTGGTGCTGGTGCTGCCGATGTTCGGCCAGACCTTTCACTACATTACGGCGCTGTATCCGTTGTGGGCCCTGTCGAAAGCGTTTCCGGTGCTCACGCTGCCGCTGGTGCTGCGTCTGGGGAGTCAGCCGCGCTTTCCCATGACGCGGCAGGTGCTGCTGAGTTTTGCGTGGCTGCTGATCATCCCGAGCTTCGCCGCCGTCATCTATTTCAACGAGAGTTTCTTCGTCAGCCTGACGGCGCAGGTCAAACTGCTGCCGATTCTGTATTTCTTTTCGTTTCTGGCGCTGCTGCTCATGCTCAAGCCGACGCTGGGCGAGTTGGGGCGCAGCTTCGTGATTCTGGGCACGGTCGTCGTCGGGGCACTGATCCTGATGTGGCTGGTGGTACCGGCCAGCTGGTACAAGGAGACCTACGTCTTCGGTCAGGCACCGTTCTTCACCGCCGACAGCCGGGGGCATCGCATCCGGATGTCGATGTATTTCCCGTTCATCCTGCTGTTCTTCTGCTACCGCCGCGCCTATTTCGAGCGGAGCTTCCGGTATTTCGTGGGCGTGCTCATCGGGCTGGCGGTGGCGCTGCTGATCGTGAAGTCGCGCGCACTGGCCATCGGCATCGTGGCGGTGCTGGTCATCAATACGTTCGTCTGGGCCCGCCCGCGTGCACGGATCGGGCTTTTGCTGGTGGTGCCCGTGGTGCTGGCGTCGGTGTTCTCGATGGGGTATCTGGCGACCATTTTCAGCGCGGGCGCCGAGACCGGTTTCGATACGCGCCGCATTTCCGCCCAACTGGCGACACGCTTCCTCGGTAACGAGCCGATGCGCTGGCTGTTCGGCGTGGGCACCATCAGCCCCGCGAGCGGCGACAGCCTGATAGGTTACTTCCACCACTTTTTCTTTCTGGCGGACATCACCTGGCTGGGGATCGTGTTCGAGTTCGGCCTGATCGGTGCGCTCATCATTCTGGCCCTGCAACTGCGCGGACTCTTCTTCTACCGGCACCTGCGCGCGGAGGTCGAAGACGACTTCCTCGGCGCACTGTTCGACTATCTGAAGTTTGTTCTGCTGGCCTCGTTCTTCTACCCGCCGACGCTCGCGCCGGGCGAAACCGCCGTCATTCTGGCGATTTTTGCCTACATCTGGCGCGCGGGCGGCTTTGATCGGCGGGCCGATCCCCGGAGTTTCCATGCGCGTTTTGCGGCACCGTAGCCCCCGCTCCCGTTTCATTCAATTGGCCGGGGCAGCGCTGCTGCTGTCCGCCGCAGCCTGCACCAAAGCCACCCCCGGCGAGTTGCTGCCGGTGACCATCGCGGTGGATGCGGCGGCCAGCCGCCATCCGATCAATCCGTACATCTACGGCATCAACTTCGGCACGACGGCGATGTTGCAGGACCTGCGCGTGCCGCTCAACCGCTCGGGCGGCAATAGCGCCTCGGCCTACAACTGGCGGCTCGACGCGCGCAACGCCGGGCGCGACTGGTACTACGAAAGCCTGCCGGTCAATCCCGCCGATATCAACGATCAGTTCGGCGACCGGTTTGTCGCGCTGACGAAGGCGGCCGGTGCGACCCCCATCGTGACGATTTCGATGCTGGGGCGTGTGGCCACGCTGTCGCGTGCCCGTGAGCGCCTCGCCAGTTTCTCGATCGCCAAATACGGCCTGCAACAGAACCACGACGTGGATGGGATGACCGACGCGGGCAACGGCATCCTGCGCGACGGCACGCCGGTCGTGAATGACCCGAACGATGCCACGGTGCCCGACGACCCCGCCAGCCAGCAGGCGCGTGTGGCGGCGCTGGTGCAACAGTTCGGGCCCGCGCGTGCGGGCGGCGTGCGCTATTACGCGATGGATAACGAGCCGAGCCTCTGGCAACTGATTCACAACGACGTGCATCCGACAGGCGCGCACGCGAGTGAGATTGCGGCGAAAGTGATCGCCTATTCGCGCGCCGTGAAGGCGGCGGACCCGGGCGCACAGGTGATCGCGCCCGAAGAGTGGGGCTGGAACGGCTATCAGTACAGTGGCTTCGACCAGCAGCATTCCATCAAGCATGGCTATGCGCAGGCGCCCGACCGTCAGCGCGAGACCGGCGGCATGGCTTACGTGCCGTGGCTGCTGGCGCAGTGGAAGAAAGCGGGCCGGCCGATTGACGTCTTCAGTCTGCACTTCTACCCGCAGAGCGGTGAATACGAGGAAGCGCCCACCGGCAATTCGTCCACGATTGCGCTGATGCGCAACCGCTCCACGCGCAATCTGTGGGACCCGAATTACAAGGACCCGACGTGGATCAACAGCGTGGTGGCGCTGATTCCGATGATGCGTCAGTGGGTCGACACGTATTACTACCCCGGCACACCGATCGCCATTACCGAGTACAACTGGGGCGCCGATACGCGTATGAACGGCGCGACGGCCCAAGCGGATGTGCTGGGCATTTTCGGCCGTGAAAAACTCGACATGGCCACGCGCTGGGGCACGCTCGATCCGTCGATGCCGGTCTACAAGGCGATCAAGCTTTACCGGAACTACGACGGGCACGGCGGCGCGTTCGGCTCGACCAGTGTGGCGGCTACCGTCCCCGACCCGGATACCGTTTCGGCATTCGCGGCTTTGCGTGATGACGGCGCGATGACCGTGGTGGTCATCAACAAGCAACTGGACCGCCCTGCGCAGACCACGATTTCGCTCGCCAATTTTGCCGTCGGCGGTGCGGGCGAAGTCTGGCAGTTGGTGAACAACGAACTGACGCGCGCCCCCGATGTGGCAGCCACGGACGGTGCGCTGCGCGTCGATTTGCCGCCGCAAAGCATCAAGCTGCTGGTGTTGCGAGGCACGGCGCAGCCTGCATTGAAGCCCGCAGGCAAGCCCACCTCGAAACCGGCGAACTGAGATGACCGACACGCGCCCGCCGCCCGCCAAGACCGGGGCTTCGATGATTCGCGGCAGCGTGATCAGCCTCGGCGTACGCCTGCTCGATCTGCCCAGCCGCTACGGTTTTCACCTGCTGATCGCCGCGGCGCTCGGCGTGGTGGAGACCGGCAATTTCTACATCGTGTTCAGCACGATGGTGGCGCTTGCCGGGTTTGGGCGTCTTGGCGTCGATCAGGCGCTCACGCGGCAACTTGCCATGGACGTGGCCTCGGGGCAGTTCGGCGCCGTGCGTCCGACCATCCGCCGTGCGCTCTCGCTGGTCGTGCTCACCTCGGTGGCCGTGTCGGTGCTGCTCGCCGCCGGCGCTGCGCTGTTCGCCGACGACATCCTGCGCAAGCCGGGGCTCGCGCTGCCACTCATGCTGGGGGCGCTCTCGTTCGTTCCGCAGAACCTCGGTGCGGCTGTGGCCGGCGCGCTCGCGGGGTTGCAGCGCGTGGGCTTCAGCCAGATGATTTATTCGTGGCTCTGGCCGGCGATCTTCTGCGTGGCCGTCATCCCGCTGGTTGTCACGGGCCACCTGACGGTGATCAACGCGTTGATACTGATTGCCGCGAGCTTCACGCTCACGGCGATTGTCGGCGCCGTGCTGCTCCGTCGATTTCTGCGCGACGTGCCGAAGCAAACCATGACGAGCGACGCGGCACCGGCGGCACCGCATCCTGCCGCCAAGGGGCTGCTCAAGACGGGGTTGTCGCTGTTCTCGCTCGAACTCACCAAGTTGCTGATTACGTCGGCGCCCGCCATCGTGCTGGGCATCGTTGCGTCGTCACGCGAGACGGGGTTGTTTGCGCTTGCGTGGCGTCTGGCGCTCGTCGTCAATCTGCTGATCAGCGGTGTGACGGGCATGGCCGCGCCGCGCTTCGCAAGCCTGTATGCGCGGCACGACACGCCGGGGCTGGAGCGCAGTGCGGCGCAAGCGATTGGCTTGGTGCTTTGTCTCGCGCTGCCGGTCACCGTGGCGATGCTCGTCATTCCGCAGCACTTGCTGGGCCTGTTCGGGCACGGCTATGACGATGGTGCGACGGCGTTGCGTGTGCTGGCACTCGGGCAGATTGCCGCGGCGTGCTTTACCGCCATGCCGGAATTGCTCGGGATGACAGCGCACACGCGGGCGCTCATGCGGATCAACGCGGTCTCGGTGGTGGTGCTGCTGGCCGGGTTGGCGTTGCTGGCGCCGTCCGGCGGCAGCGTTGGCGCGTCGGCGGCAGCCTCACTGGCGATTGCGGTGAATGGCGCGGCCGCGACGTGGGCCGCGCATCGACTGCTCGGGGTGTCGCCACTCGCTGCGCTGCGGCGTTGGGTGGCGGGTCTTCTTGCCCGGAAGGCCCGCAGCTAATTACGCGCGGGCGGCTTCCGCTTTGACGGCATCGCGCCACGGTGTCCAGTTGAGACCAAAGGTTTGCTGGGCCAACTGCGCATCGAGGCAGATGTCTTGCTGCCAGAGGCGGGCGAGCGACGGCGGAATCGGCGGTGGCAGGTTTTTCAAGCCGACCTTGCGGCCTGCGATTTCTGCGATCTTCAGCGCGGGGCCCAAGAGTTTCGTTTCGAGCTTCAGTTGCTTGGCCCCGATGCGCTTGACCGGCGTCGCGCCCAGCGCCATCGCATAGGCGGTGAAATATTCGTTCCAGCGCGGGGCCTCTGCCATGGCGAGGTTATACGCGCGCCCACCGGCGCCGGGCGTGCGCAGCGCACTCAGTGCCGCGCTCACGACATCGTCCACATGCACCAGATTGCTGTGCGCATCGCCCGCGGCGCCGAGGTCGCCGAGGCGGCCTGCGCGCAGCAACTCAGCGATACGCGCAGACCACTGCGGGCTGCCGCCTCCGTAGACACAACCCGGGCGCAACAGCGCCACGGTCGGCAGGCCCGCGAGCGCCTTTTCGGCTTCCATCTTGGCGATGCCATAGGCGCTCTCGCCCGCGAGCGTCGCCGTCTCGTCGATATGCCCTTCGACGCCGCCATACACCGCCATCGAGCTGAAATACGCCACCGGCACCGGCGTGGTGCGCGCGTTCAGCGCATCGCGCAACGCGTGCGCATTGGCCACGATGGTTTCCGGCGAGCCCGCTACGCAATTCACGAGACCGTCGACGTCTTCGAGGGCTGCCCCGAGCGAGGCGGAGGAGAGGGCGTCGACGACCCGCAGACCCGGGCCGGCGCGGCGCGAGGCGGCGACCGGTTCGGCCCAATCACTGGCGGCAAGTGCCTGAACGACGTGGCGGCCGATAAAGCCGGTCGCGCCGGTAACGAGGATGCGGGCTTTCATGGGGCGGACGATTTCACGAAGAGGTGGATGGATTGGCTGACGGCGGCATGGGTAAGGACGAGACGTTCCCCTGCTGCCGGAGATGATCGGCAAGGCGCAGGGCCATGGCCACGATGCTCAGTGTGGGATTGGCCTGCCCCGAGGTCGGGAAGACCGCAGCGCTCGCAACGAAGACGTTGTCGGTTTCGTGCAAGCGGCAATCGGCGTTGACGACGCTGGTGCGCGGGTCGAGACCCATGCGTGCGGTACCGATGTGGTGCCCGCCATAGGCGCCGTAGCGCGTCATTTCGGCTTCCACTTGGGACGGATCGTACGAGAAGCGTCCGACGCCTGCGCGCTCGACTTCCTGCGCGAGTGCGGCGAGTGTCCGGGTCACGGTCGCCACGTCTTCATCGCAGTAGCGCCAGTCAATGTGAATGCGCCGCTGGCCCAGCGTATCGATGGCGTCACCCAGCATCACGCGGCTCTCGGGGTTCGGCGCTTGCTCGGCATGGAAGTCGAGGCTGAAACGCAGGTTGGCCGGGCGCACGATGATCGACGGGAATTTGCGGTCCGCCAACGTGCGCTTGAGCGCCCAGTGTGTCAGGAACCGAACGGTGTTCGGTGCGTCGACGATGACGTTGCGCAAGTGCGCCAGCCAGTTCGCGAGCGAATTGTCGGGCGAATCGCCGTAGAGGCGCTTGGCGTATTCGTAAGGGACGATGGGGCGTGCGAGATACAGCGCCGACAAGATGCCGCTGCCATGCCCGGCATCGGGAATGCGCGGGTGATGCAGCCGCGCGACGAAGTTGCCGACGCGAAGGTCGTGCTGAGCTTGCGGGCGCAGTGCAAAGCGGCGGCGGCAGTAAATGCCTTCGTCAGAGACTTCGTAGCCGTGGTACACCGAGGTGGCCGCCGCGAGGTCCATCGTACCGATGGTGCCCGCGATGTGGCACATGTAATAGCGGCCCACCACGTCGTGCGCATTGCCAAGGCCGCGGCCGCTGGCGCCCGGGCTATCGAGCAGCAGTCGCGGCACTTCCAGACCGCCGGTGGCGAGCACGTATGCGCGTGCGGCGACGGTGAACATCTTGCCATCCAACGTGCGCACTTCGGCCGGACCGACCAGGCGCGCGGTGTCGTCGCGCTGGGGCAGGCGGCACAGATTGGCGTGCTGCACGACGCGCACGCGTCCCCGGGCCAGACGGGCCCGATAGCGGCCGCCGAAATCGGTCGGACAACTGAATCGTTCCAGCGTGTTCGTGGTGAACAGATCGCTCTCGAAGTTGCCGATCATCGGCGACGACGGCTTCGTGAATGCGCGCTCGGCGGTGTAGGCGAACTCACCGGCTTCGCACAACGTATTGGCCTGCGCGTACCACGGCATCAAGTCGTCGAGGGTGATCGGCCAGCCGCTGTGCGGCATGTAGTCGCGCGCTTCGAAATCGATCGCATCGAGCGGCATGCAGCGTCCGCCCCAGAGCGTGGTCGAGCCGCCGAAGCGGCGTACCCGGTAGCTTTCCGTGGGGGGATGAAGCCGCGCGTCGGCGACGGTGCCGTCGTAGAGTGCCTGCGTGGCGGGCTCGGGGGTGTCGCTGCCGCTTTCGAGCAGGATGACGTCGAGTCCGCTGGCTTCAAGCGCCAGCGCGAGGGTGATGCCGGCGGCACCTGCGCCGGCAATGCACAAGTCGGCTTGCAGGCAGGCGCCGGAAGGAATGTCGTGGGCGTCGAGAATCATCGTCTGCGGCAACTCGCGGCGTGCTTACAGCAGTTAGGGAAGGGGCAGGACGGATAGCCGCTGCGATGGTAGCTGATCCACGACGTCAAGACGACGACTTTCCGCAACAGGTGCGCGCGCGTGTGGTGAAAAGTGTCACTGACGTCATAGGCCCGCTGATACTATCGTGCCTGCCACCCGAACGGATCCGGCTTCGCCGGACGACAGGAATACGATAGGTCATGACCAGTGACACGGATCTGAACGCCGCACCCGTCACGCGCTCGCGCGACGTCTTCGAACCCAGCGTTGCCCTGTTCGGGCTGAATCTCGCTGCGGTGCCTTTCGATACCGCCGTCGATGTGCTCGCGCATGCCAGTGTGCAACGCGACGGACGCGCACGAATCGTGGTGACGCCGAATGTCGATCACATCGTGCGGCTCGACACGCAGCCCGAATTCAAGCGCGCCTACGCCACGGCCGATTATCTGTTTGCCGACGGCATGCCGATCATCTGGGCCAGCCGCTTGTTCGGCACGCCGTTGCCGGGCCGGGTGACGGGCGCCGATTTGCTGCCCGCGCTTTGCGACCGTGCCAGTGCGACCGGCGGCAAAGCGGTCTTCGTGGGGGGGCATCCCGAATTCGAAACCCGGATTCGCGAAGGGCTCGCCGCGCGCTTCCCGGGGCTGGATTTCACGCTGATCGTCCCGTCGATGCGCTTCGATCCGACAGGTCCCGAAGGCGATGCGATTGCCGAGCGTGTTCGCGAGATAGCGCCCGATCTGATTTTCGTGTGCGTAGGCATGCCGAAGCAGGAGCGCTGGGCGATGGCCAACGCGGCCAATATGCCGGGCGGATTGATGCTGTGTGTGGGCGCTGCGATCGAGTTCGCTGCCGGGATGCAGCGGCGTGCACCGAAGTGGATGCAGCGCACGGGCTCCGAGTGGATCTGGCGCATCTTGCAGGACCCGGGCCGCATGTGGCGGCGTTATCTGGTCGACGACCGGCGCTTTGTCGGCATCTGCTGGCGGCAGTGGCGTAACGGCCGCTAGTCAGCCGCTAGTCGGCGTACGTCAGCGTACTGGCCTGCACGCAGGCCTTACAGCGCGTTGTGCCCGGTGATCATGACCGGAATGGTCTTGAGCAAAATCTTGATGTCGAGCCACAGCGACCAGTGGGTGATGTAGTAGCGGTCGTACTCGACGCGGCGCTGCATCTTGTCGGGCGTCTCGGTCTCGCCACGCAGGCCGTTGATCTGCGCCCATCCGGTAATGCCGGGCTTCACACTGTGACGCAGCATGTAACCCGGAATCAGACGCCGGTACATCTCGTTGTGCTCCTCCGCATGCGGACGCGGGCCGACGAGACTCATCGCGCCCCCCAGCACATCCAGCAGTTGCGGCAACTCGTCGAGCGACGTCCGGCGCAGATGCCGACCAAGTGTCGTGATACGGCTGTCGCCCGCGTGCGCCTGACGCAATCCGCCGGTCGCGGCCGCCGCAGCATCCTCCGGCTGAACGACACGCATCGAGCGGAATTTACGCACGATGATCGGCTGGCCGCGTTCGCCATAGCGTCGCTGCCGGAACAGGACCGGGCCCGGCGAATCGAGCCGCACGGCAACCGCGATGCCGATCATCACCGGCCACAGGAAGAACAACAGTAACGAGGCACCGGCGATGTCCATGCCGCGTTTGATCATGCGCAGGAAGCCCTGCACGGTGATGTCGTGCAGCGCGAGCAGCGGCACACCGGCCAGATCGGTGCCGGTCAGCGGCAGGTCGCCCGGGAAGCGGAATTCGGGCAGCAGATAGATGGCCGCCGTCGAGTCGTACAGGCGGTTGACGATGTCGGCGGTGAGTTCCTTGTTGTCCTGTTGCCCGATGGCGATGAAGACAATTTCGTAGTGGCTGGCTTGAATATGCGCCGCAGCGTCGGCATAACGGCCAAGGTAGGACGGCAGCACTTCACCGGCTTCCGGCTCGACCGGAGCGTCGTTGTAATAACCGGCGACCTGAATGCCGAGAATCGGCGAGCGGCGCAGGCGCAGATTCAGCTTGCGTGCCTCGGGACCGAAGCCGAAGAACGCGGCGCGGCGCTGGTTACCCGGCGCATTGTTGATGCTGTGGGCGGCACCGCGCAACGCGGCCAGCCCCAGCATCTGCAAGGGCAGCGCGAGCAGCGCCCATTCGGCGAGCATGACGCGCACGTCTTCCGGGCGGTCGTACGTCAGGAACAGCAGCACGATCATCGTGAGCAGCACCCGGCACCAGCGCATAGCACCGCGTCCGAGCATCCATCGGGCGTCACGGGCGCTGGCCAGCAGATGAAATCGGGCAAAGACAATGAAGGCCGCCACACCCAACGCGCTGACGAGCGTCAGGCCGTACGGGGTATAAGGATTCTGTCCGTTGAATAGCAGGACAGCAAAGAAGGCGCCGGCATTGAGTGCTGCACTAATGCCGCCGACCATCGCCATGAAGAGCCGATGGTGATAAGTCGTCTGGGTCGACATGACGGATGCGAAGGGTTGCGGTAACTGACGGATTCGACAAAGTTCCGGAACGGCGCACAGCCCTAGCCCTCCGATGGTCGCGCGTATCTTATCAGGCCAAATAGTCTTTGCGTATGGCGCCAGACCCCTCGATCGACGCGACTGTGTCGCGTTTGACACGCCCCAAAAATAAAACGCCCGCCGGGCAAAACCGGCGGGCGTTTCACTGTAGCGAATCGTACTTTGCTACGTGCGGCGTCTTCTGATATTCCGTGCTTAGCTTAGTACGGATACACCGTATCGTTGGCGACGGCAGCACGTTGGCCTTGCTGCACGCGCAGCGGCGGCGCCTGCGTCACGGTGGCGACGCGGCCATCGTCCAGACGCACGGTAATGCGGTACAGCACATTCGGCTGACCCATGCCGTTTTCGATGCGGTTACCCGCGATAGCACCGACCACGGCGCCACCGATGGTGGTGGCCGTGCGTCCGCGCCCGCCGCCGATCGTGTTGCCGAGCAGACCGCCGGCCGCACCACCCAGCACCGTACCGAGAATGTTCGGGCTGTTATTCGCGCCGTTCATCTGCTCGATCGATTCGACCCGGCCATACAGCGCGCCCTGCGGTGCCTGCTGCTGCGGCGGTTGCTGATAGCCCGGCTGTTGGTAACCCGGTTGCTGATAACCCTGTTGGTAACCGCCACCGTATTGCTGACCCGGTGCGACGCAACCGGCGAGCAGGACTGCGGCCAGTGCCGCGCTGATTCCCGTAAGTGCTTTGATCTTCATTTTCAGTCGTTCCTCGTGAGCGTGAGGTAAATGCGCCGTCACCATGGAGGTCGGTAACTTCGCGCACTATGTGCCACATATCTTGCGACCACGACGCGGAATGTAGGGTTCCGCAGACATTCGTGCTGTAAGAAACGGTAAGCATTTGTAATGGCGCCAAGCCCGATGTGGCGCGGGTTTGCGCGAGCCTCCCTGTTTTTGAAGCCTGCCTCGATCATATTCCCATGCGGTGGGACTTGGGGTCATGCCCTGTCAATGCGAGCGGGGTGAGGGGAAGCCACTATATATAGTCGTGAAATTTGGTCGATGTTGCCGGTAAATTCGGAAAACGTGCCGATTGGCGCGGGAATCGTCTAAGCATATAACCAGAAAGCACTTGGTTGACACGGTACCAAGCGGTAACATCGCGACCTTTCGTCCCTGCTTTTCCGGTTCCGCATCATGTCTGTCGACGTTTCCCTGTCTCCCGCCGCATCTGCACCCGCAGCCACTGCCGCATCTACGGCTGCCCGCCCGTCCGGCCCCGCCGTCATCCGCTCGGCGGGCGACGTTGCGCAGCTCGTCAACGAAGGCGGTGCACGTGTCTCGAATGCCCGCTGGATCGTGGCCATCGCCCTCGGCGGCGTGTTCCTCGACGCCTACGATCTGGGCGCACTCGCCTTCGGTCTGAAAGACGTAGCCCGCGAGTTCAACCTCACGCCTGCCGGCACCGGCATGGTCGCGTCGGCAATCACGTTCGGAGCCATCGTCGGCGCGTTTCTCGGTGGCTACTTCACCGACCGCATCGGCCGCTATCGCGTGTTCATGGCCGACATGCTGTGCTTCGTCATCGCGGCAATTGCCTGCGCGTTCGCACCGAACGAGTACGTGCTCGCCGGTGCGCGCTTCGTGATGGGGCTGGGCGTCGGTATCGACTTGCCGGTGGCGATGGCGTTCCTCGCCGAGTTCTCCAAGTTGAAGGGACGTGGCAATAAGGCGGCGCGCGTGGCGATGTGGTGTCCAACGTGGTACGCCGCGATTTGTGCGTCGTATCTGCTCGTGCTGCTGTGCTACTCGGTGCTGCCGTCGTCGCATAGCGCACTGCTGTGGCGGATCATTCTCGGCTTCGGCGCGATTCCGGCGCTGGCCATCATCGCCGTGCGCAGCCGCTACATGAGCGAGTCGCCGGTGTGGGCCGCGAATCAGGGCGATCTGGAAGGGGCAGCGAAGATTCTCAAGCGGTCGTATGGCATCGATGCGGTGGTGGCTGCCGACGCCGAACGTGTGACGGCCAAACGGCCTGCGGCGTGGAGCAACTATGGGGCGTTGCTGCGCGGCGTGTATCTGCGCCGCACGACGCTCGCGACCATCATCGCGGTGGCCTCGTCGTTCGCGTATAACGCGGTGGCGTTCGGCTTGCCGGTGATCATCGCGAGCTTCCTCGCACAATCGATGCTCACGACGATTCTGATGTCGCTGGCGCTCAACCTGCTGTTCGCGTTCACGGGTGGCTTGCTGGGTGTGCGGCTCGTGCCGAAGGTCGGTGCGTGGAAGTTGACCGTCATCGGTTACGCCTTCCAGTTGACCGCTCTCGTCGGGCTGGCGCTGGTGGGCAAGCCCGCGAGCGGGGTGCAGGTGGCATGGGCGTTGGGCTTTCTCGCGCTGTTCCTGCTGGGGCAAGGCTTTGGCCCGGGTGCGCACTCGATGACGTTTGCGTCGCTGAGCTACCCGACGTCGCTGCGCGGCGTGGGCGTGGGCTTCAATCAGACGCTGATGCGTTCGAGCTCCACCGTGTCGCTGTTCCTGTTTCCGGTGCTCGCGGCGGCGCTGGCGACCAAGGTGTTCTGGGTGATCGCGATCGCCCCGGCTATCGGGCTGCTCGCGCTGCTGGCGATTCGCTGGGAGCCGTCGAACTACGACGTCGACGCTGAAGATTTCTGATTGGTCTTTCGCGTCAGTCGAGTGGGTGCAGCGGTGGTCTTGCCGCTCGCCCACGGTGGAATTTTCTGCGACGTTTTTTGATGCCTCAACGCATATCCGGCGAGAACAATCGTTCTCGCTTCATGAACGGGTCGATGTCTGCGGCCTGGTTGCGATAGCGCGCACAGCGCTTCTTGCCATTCATCTCGATGCATTCCCGGGTGCCCAGTGGGTTGCCGCCTTCGCGCGTCGCCGATGGGCCGCTGACGGACGAGCGTCCGCTCCCCAATGCATTGTCGAACGCGCGCTGCGTGGCCGATCCCGAGGCATTGGTGTCGTCTCCGCCAGCGGCAGGGCGTTGCGACTGGTCGGTAATCACACGCTCGGCTGACGCCGCCGGTGCCGAGGCCCGCGAGGGCGGCAACTGGCCGACGCCACGCGCAATATCGGCGCGCCAGTCGGGCGGCGGGGTGGCCGGCGCTATCGGCGCGGTCTGCGCAGGCGGCGTGATGGCGCGAGGCGAGGGGAGTTCGGGGGTGATCGGTTTAGGCGGAGCGCCGGGTGTCGCGGGCACCGGCTGTGCTCTGGGTAAGCGGGTGGCGGGCGTCGTCGTGGGTTCTGCCGGCTGGACGGCTTTTGCGCTGGCAGGCGGTGTCACCGGTGCCGGCGTTGTTATCCAAGTCACCTGCATCGCAGGGCGTTGCGTGTCGTCGCGCAGGTCCGGTAATTCAGGTAGCCATTCACGCAGTGCCACGCCCGCGAGCCCATGGGCGACGAGCACAGCGACGGCGATCCAGCCGATACGGCGACGGATGCGCACACGATCGATGTCACCCACACGGGGCGCAAAGCTTGCGAATGTCGATGCTGCGAGGGAGGGGGCGATGGCAGGCGCGAATGAAGAGAGGGGCGGCAAAGTCAGGCGTCGCGACGCGAGCGGAGGCCGTCAGGGAATTGCATTCTGGCACAGCCCAGTGCCGCGCCGCAGCGCAGGGTGTGTGAGGTGAAATGAAAACGGCGCTTCTGCTGAAGCGCCGGGATGTTTAGGCGGGATGTGAGGGGGCGTCAGCCCCGTCCTCGAACGGGCGGGGGAGGCGGCCCATGACCCGTCGTTAGTTGGGGCGTGGCGTGCGGCTGGCGAGCGCGGCGCCGCCACCCATGATGTAGTTCTCGAGCTGATCGATGGTGAACTGCTGTTCGGAAATGATCGCCTTGACCAAGTCGCCGATCGACAGCAGGCCGACCAGTTCGCCGTCTTTCATGACCGGCAGGTGGCGAATGCGGTGCTCCGTCATCAGCGACATGCACTCTTCGTTGGTCTGTTCCGGGCTCACGTAGCGCACGGCGGAGGTCATCACGTCACGCACGGGGGTGTTGACCGACGTCCGGCCCATGAGCGCCACCTTTCGCGCGTAATCGCGCTCGGTGAAGATGCCGATGATCGAGCGATCATCCTCGCTGACCAGCACCGCGCCGATGCGCGCTTCTGCCATCAAGGTCAACGCATCGAGTACCGAATCGGACGGGCGCACTTTATACACCGTGTCGGCCGACTTGGACTTCAGGATCTGAGCGACTGTTTTCATGGTCATCCTCCTGCGGGGTACGGGTACTTACAGGATAGTTGAGGCCACGTTGCGCGTCACGCCCGCGTTGTCCCGGAGGGGGGAGGGCGGGCAGTGGACGGGAAGTAGGGGCCGCTGAACGTCCCGAATGATGCATTGCGCCACAAATTGATGACAAAAGCCTCCAAAATGGCACATTCCGGACAACTTTTCCCCACGAGCAACACAGATAGGCGTATCCTAGCGGGATCGGCGAAAATTCGCCGATCATCGCCTGACGATCGCGAAATGCTTTATCGGCGCCGCTGACAGCCTTGTCCTGCGAGCCGAATCACTCGCTGTGCCGATGGCGCAGACCGACCGGTCTCCGCCCTCCCGACACGCACTGCTCGTCATTGTGGCACTGCCGCAATGTGCCTTGCTCCTTCGAACTCTCGCCGCGTTTCGGTGCGCCGCCATGACAGTCATGGCAGGTCCGCCGGGTAGGCTCGTTTGGCTTCGATGGATGCCCTGCAACCCACAGGGCGTGGCGACGGTATTGGCGAACGAACCTTCAGTAACACCGGTGCTGCGCTCATCGCGAGCGGCACTTACAAGAGGATACGATATTGGCCAAGGAAGAATTGATCGAATTCGGCGGAAAAGTCGAAGAGGTATTGCCGGACAATCGCTTTCGCGTCACGCTTGAAAATGGCGTGGGCGTGATTGCTTACGCGAGTGGCCGTATGCAGAAGAACCGCATCCGCATTCTCGCGGGTGACCGCGTGACGCTGGAAATGTCGCCCTACGATTTGACGAAGGGCCGCATCAATTACCGTCACAAGAATTAAGGTCAGCGCTCAAGTCTGACCGGCGCGCCAACCGCAGCCCGTCCCGGGCATCGCCACGGCGCGCATAGAAGCGATGCGCAGCGACTCGATGGTCGCTGCTCGTCACTTCGAATGTCTTAAATCCCCACTCGTTGAACCCTGCGTGAATCCCACGTGTGCGGCCGCCAATTTCGCGCGACCGACGCTCACGTCTCGTATCTGCGTTCTGCCGGTGCTTGCTTCCCCAGCCTTTCCAGCATTTCCAGCCTTTCCAGCATTTCCAGCATTTCCAGCCCTCGCAGCTTTTTCAGAGCTGTTCGAAGCGGTCAAAGCGACGGCCGGTGTATTCCACTTCGCTCTCGAAGTCGATCACGCGTGCAGCGGGCGGGCCGCGTCGCATCCATTCCAGCATCTTGTCGACCTGTTCGGGCGTGCCCTGCACCACAGCAATGATGTCGCCCTCCGGCAGCGCCTGCACCCAGCCGCGAACGCCGATCAGATGCCCCTCGCGTACCGCGGCATGGCGGTACCCGACGCCTTGGATCTTGCCGCGCAGGCGCACAGCAACGGTTTCAAGCGCGGAGGCAGGAGGCAATGACTTCATGGCAGCAGAGACGAGTACGGAGATTGAATCGCGCAAACGAGCGCGGCGAACGCAGGCGCAGAGACGGAATGCACGGAATGCGCGGAATACGTGGAATGCGCGGAACGTAGCGGAATGCGGTGGCGGAGGGCGATTGTAGCCTCATCGCGTGTCCGTGCCTGCCAAACGCTGCGCAAACGGCGCCCAATCATCACTGAACGCCGCTCAGGCGTTCCCCGGCACCAGCCGGATACGCGTAATTTCGGACGGCGCCCCGAAACGCTTGGGCGGGCCCCAGTAGCCGGTGCCCCGGCTCACGTAGATCGCCAGACGTCCCAGCCGGTGCAGCCCATGCACGAACGGCTGCTGGAGCGGCACGAAGTACATCCACGGCCAGAACTGACCGCCGTGCGTGTGGCCCGACAATTGAAGATCGATGCCCGCTTCGGCCGCTGCCGGTGCGCTGCGCGGCTGATGCGCGAGCAACACACGCGGCACGTCTTCCGGCGACCCTGCGACAGCCGCTTGCGGGTCGCTGCGCTTCTCCGGATCGAAATGATGCGCACCGAAATCGGTGACACCCGCCACCGTCAGCGCGGCGCCTTCGTGATCGAGCACGACATGCTGATTCTCCAGCACGGTGAGGCCGATACGGCGGAGCTCTTCCACCCACGCCGGCGCCCCCGAGTAGTACTCGTGATTGCCTGTGCACACGTAGGTGCCGTGGCGTGACTCAAGTCGACCTAGCGGCGCGATGTGGTCGCGCAACGCGGGCACGCTGCCATCGACCAGATCGCCGGTGATGGCCACGAGATCGGGCTTCAATTCGTTGGTCGCGTCGACGATGGCGTCGATGTAGCGGCGGCGAATCGTCGAGCTCACATGAATGTCGCTCAACTGCACGATGGTGAACCCTTTGAGTTCCGGCGGCAGATTGGCGATCGGGATATCCACGTCGACCACGCGTGCGAGCCGCCGCGCGTTGTAGAAACCCAGCACCGTCGAGGCAGCAGTCAGCAGCAACACGATGACGGCGGAGCGCGTCACGAGCTGCGCGTCGAGCACCGAGAACGCCATCGCCACGCCGAGCACCACATCGCGCAGCAGCGTGAGCACGAACAGCGACGAGAAAATGCCGACCGCCATCATGCCGGACCAATTCAGCAAGGTGGCGAGCGGCTCGCGCTGGAGCGCACGGCTCATCAAGCCGAGCGGAATCAAGACGGTGGAGGCGATGAGCCACAACGCGCCGACCACCTTCCAGCCCATGCCGACGGGTAGCGGCGTGAGCAGCCGCCAGCCGATATAGGCATGCAGCAGCGCGATGATGGCGAGCATCAGCCAGCGCGGACGCGCAGGCAGCGTGCGGCGCGACGACTTGCCCTGGCGGTGAGCCGGGCCGTCGGTCGCCCCTGACGGGGCACGAGACGCTTGTGAAGTTTGCGACATATCGGTGTCTGTAACGAAATTGGGGGAGAGACTACGCCGGCGGCGCCGGGTACTTCTGGGCATTCATGACGAGCTTTTCGGTCACGGCGCGGTTCAGATCCACACCCAGTACCGACGACAGGCGCACGAGATACATGGCGATGTCGGCGAGTTCCTGCTCCACATGGCGTGCTTCGCTGCTCGCCATGACCGCGCCGGCTTCCGCCTCGGTATGCCACTGGAAAATTTCGACCAGCTCTGCCACTTCGACGGACAACGCCATCGCAAGGTTCTTCGGCGTGTGATGCCGATGCCAGTCACGCGCGTCGGCAAAGGCGTGCAGCGCGCTTTCCAGACCCCGGGTGTCGATCAGACGGGCATGTCCGTTGATATCGGACGATGCAACATCGGCAGGCGAATCCGGGGATGAGGGCGCTTGGCTCATGGACGACGGAATAAACGTGAAAAAAGTTGAATAAGGTGGCGGGCGATCGCATCGCCGCCATCGCAGAGGGTCTGCGAAACTTCGATATTGGGGCGGCAGCACAAAGCGCAATGGTGCGAGTCGAATGACTGACGGGGGCCATGATGATGGCGATCGTCATCGTCCGGGATGCCATCGGCATCGTACTCGCGACAAAAAGCCGCAGGAACGGGTTATGGTAGCGCGTTGATGCCGGACGCGCGCTGCACCCCGGGAAGGGCCTGCACATGGGCCATCGGCGTTCATCGTCAGTTGCCGCCACGTGTCGTGAACCTTGAATCGCGGACCGCGAGCCACGAATCGTCTCCCGACATCCTTACCTTGGATTTCCAACCTTTACACCGTGGACAGCTTTACCCCCGACCCGCCGCCCAGCGCCGATTCCGCCGTGCCTGCCGCGCCCGAACCGCACCGCTACCGCGTCACACTGCTGCCCTCGGGCTGGCAGTTCGACGCCCCGGCCGATGTGCCGCTGCTGTTGGCCGCGCAGGCCGCCGGCATCAAGCTGCCGAGCCTGTGCCGCAACGGCACTTGCCGCGCCTGCCTGTGCCGCGCGCAGAGCGCTGGCGACCCGGCCCCGGCGTCGGTAGCCTACCGCATCGAATGGCCGGGCCTGTCGCGCGATGAAAAGGCCGAGGGCTGGCTGCTGCCGTGCTGTAGTTACGCGCGTGCCGACCTCACCATCGACGCGCCCGACGCCGCGCTTTGTTAAACTTGCCGATGTCTGTCGCTCGACGAGAGCGGCATAACCGTTTCAGGATCAGGAAAGCCGAATGGCACAGTACGTATTCAGCATGAACCGCGTGGGCAAGATCGTGCCGCCCAAGCGTCACATCCTCAAGGACATCTCCCTGTCGTTCTTTCCGGGCGCCAAAATCGGCGTGCTGGGTCTGAACGGTTCAGGCAAGTCGACCGTGCTCAGAATCATGGCCGGGGTGGACAAGGAGATCGAGGGTGAAGCCATCCCGATGGCGAACCTGAACATCGGTTATCTGCCGCAAGAGCCGCAGCTCGATCCCGAGCAGACCGTGCGCGAATCCGTCGAAAGCGGCATGGGCGAAATCTTCGAGGCACGTACCAAGCTCGAAGAGATCTACGCCGCCTACGCCGAGCCGGACGCCGACTTCGACGCGCTCGCCGCCGAGCAAGCCAAGTACGAAGGGATTCTCGCCGCGAGCGACGGCAACAACATCGAACAGGCACTCGAAGTCGCCGCCGACGCGCTGCGTCTGCCGCCGTGGGACGCCAAGATCGGCGTGCTCTCGGGCGGTGAAAAGCGCCGCGTCGCACTCGCGCGTCTGCTGCTCTCGAAGCCGGACATGCTGCTGCTCGACGAACCGACCAACCACTTGGACGCCGAATCCGTCGACTGGCTGGAACAGTTCCTCACGCGCTTCCCGGGCACCGTGGTGGCCGTCACCCACGATCGCTACTTCCTCGACAACGCGGCCGAGTGGATTCTCGAACTCGACCGGGGTCATGGCATTCCGTGGAAGGGCAACTACAGCTCGTGGCTCGACCAGAAGGAACAGCGCCTTGAGCAGGAAGAATCGAGCGAGTCGGCCCGTCAGAAGGCACTGAAGAAGGAACTGGAGTGGGTGCGCCAGAACCCGAAGGGCCGTCAGGCCAAGTCGAAGGCGCGTCTCGCCCGCTTCGACGAACTGAACAGCCAGGAATATCAGAAGCGCAACGAAACTCAGGAAATCTTCATCCCCGTGGGTGAGCGTCTGGGTAACGAAGTCGTCGAATTCAAGAATGTGTCGAAGGCCTTCGGCGACCGCCTGCTGATCGACGACCTGAGCTTCAACGTGCCGCCGGGCGCGATCGTCGGCATCATCGGCCCGAACGGTGCCGGTAAATCGACGTTCTTCAAGATGCTCACCGGCCGTGAACAACCGGACAGCGGCGAGATCAAGATCGGTCAGACGGTCAAGATGGCTTATGTCGACCAGAGCCGCGATGCGCTCGATGGCTCGAAGACCGTGTTCGAAGAAATTTCGGGCGGTGCCGACGTGCTGACCGTGGGCCGCTACGAAACGCCGTCGCGCGCCTATATCGGCCGCTTCAACTTCAAGGGCTCCGACCAGCAGAAGCAGGTGGGTTCGCTCTCGGGCGGTGAGCGTGGCCGTCTGCACATGGCCAAGACGCTGATTTCGGGCGGCAATGTGTTGCTGCTCGATGAACCGTCGAACGATCTGGACGTCGAAACCCTGCGTGCCCTCGAGGACGCGCTGCTCGAGTTCGCCGGCTGCGTGATGGTGATTTCGCACGATCGCTGGTTCCTCGATCGTATCGCCACCCATATTCTGGCTTTCGAAGGCGACTCGCACGTCGAGTTCTTCCCGGGCAACTATCAGGAGTATGAGGCGGACAAGAAGAAACGCCTCGGCGAGGAGGGCGCGAAACCGAAGCGAATCCGCTACAAGCCGATCGCGCGGTAACGCAGGAAAAGGCGCCGCAAGGCGCCTTTTCTGTTTCATCTGCCGTAATTGTTGAAGTCGTAACGCAAGACCCCCGACGTGCCGTGTGTGCGCGATGCGCCGCACGGCGCGCCATTTTGACGAATCAGGAGTGTGCAAATGAGCCAGTCAGTGAATCAGTTGAATGGAAAAGTCGCCGTGGTGACGGGCGCCGCCAGCGGTATCGGCAAGGAAATTGCGTTGACGCTCGCCAAAGCGGGCGCAGCGGTGGCCATCGCCGATCTGAACCAGCAGGGCGCCGACGCGGTCGCCGAGGAAATCAAGGCGGCGGGCGGAAAGGCCCTTGGTGTGGCGATGGACGTGACCAATGAGGAAGCCGTCAACAGCGGTATCGACAAGGTGGCGCAGACGTTCGGGTCCATCGACATCCTGATCTCCAACGCCGGCATTCAGATCGTGAACCCGATCGAGAACTACGCGTTCTCCGACTGGAAGAAGATGCAGGCGATTCACGTCGACGGCGCGTTTCTCACGACCAAGGCGGCGCTCAAGCACATGTATAAGGACGATCGCGGCGGCATCGTGATCTACATGGGCTCGGTGCACTCGCACGAGGCCTCGCCGCTGAAGTCGGCCTACGTCGCCGCCAAACACGCATTGCTGGGGTTGGCGCGCGTGCTCGCCAAGGAAGGCGCCAAGCACAACGTGCGCTCGCACGTGATCTGCCCGGGCTTCGTGCGCACGCCGCTCGTCGACAAACAGATTCCCGAGCAGGCGAAGGAGTTGGGTATCTCGGAAGACGAGGTCATTAAGAAGGTCATGCTCGGCGGCACCGTCGACGGCGTTTTCACCACGGTGGATGACGTCGCGCAAACGGCGCTGTTCCTCGCGACCTTCCCGACGGCGGCCTTCACCGGTCAGTCGTTCGTGGTAAGCCACGGCTGGTTCATGCAATAACCGGCAGCCAGCCTGCTGGCCGTCCGCCTGTCGCTTATGTCGGATGGCCAGTGTCTTACCTTTGCAGTACCGCGTGGCATCACGCCATTGCTTCAGGAGAACGGTCATGACGGCCAACCCGCCGAAGGTCCCCAAACGCGCCATCGATCTGCCGCCGTACGAGACGGTGGCGCTTGTCTTGCAGGGCGGCGGCGCGCTCGGCGCTTATCAGGCGGGCGTGTATGCCGGGTTGTACGAGGCCGGTATCCACCCGAACTGGATTGCCGGTATCTCCATCGGTGCCCTGAATACTGCCGTCATCGCCGGGAACCCGCCAGAGACGCGCGTCGCGCAGCTCGAAGCGTTCTGGCGCGCGATCTGCGAGCCTGCCGTGTTTCCGCCGCTGCCGGCCCCCTTCGAAGCGGCCATCCTCAACGGTCCGGAGTCGGGGCGGGTGGCCTACAGCGCGTGGCAGGCGTGGCGCGCACTGGTCGAAGGTCAGAAAGGCTTCTTCACGCCGCGCTGGCCGCAGCCCTTGCCGACGGCGATGGGCGACCCGGCGCATGCGAGTTACTACGACACGACCGCGCTGCGCGGCACGCTCGAGCGCTTTGTCGACTTCGATCGCATCAACTCGCGCGAGACGCGCGTCTCGGTCGGCGCGGTGAATGTGCACACGGGCAATTTCGTCTACTTCGACAACACGCGCGAAGTGCTGCGGCCCGAGCATTTCATGGCGTCGGGCGCGTTGCCGCCGGGCTTTCCTGCGGTCGAGATCGACGGCCAATATTTCTGGGATGGCGGTCTGGTGTCGAACACCCCGCTCTCGGAAGTGCTCGGCACGTCGCCGCGCCGCGACACGCTCGCCTTTCAGGTGGACTTGTGGAGTGCGCGCGGGCCGTTGCCCGACAATCTGAACGACGTGGCCGACCGGCAGAAAGACATCCAGTTTTCCAGCCGTACGCGCTTCGTCACCGATAACCTGCAACGCGCGCAGCACTATCGCCGCGTGTTGCGCGAAGTGCTGGAGCGTGTGCCCGCCGACGTGCGCGCGCGCGACCCGTGGTGCCACGCGGCGCAGGAGATCGCGTGCAGCAAGCGGTACAACGTCGTCCAGCTCATCTATCGCAACAAGGAATACGAGGGCCATTACAAGGACTATCAGTTCGGCCTCTCCACCATGCTCGATCACTGGACCAGCGGGCTCGACGACATGCGCCGCACCCTTGCGCATCCCGAGTGGCTGGCCATGCCGAGCGACACCTCCGGCTTCGTCACGCACGACGTGCATCGCCACGAAGTCATCTGACGCTGCCGGCGACGAAATTTTCAACGGAATCGAATTTGTCTCTGCCCGACCTGTTTGCACCCTGCTCGGCCACCGTTGCCGAGGTCTTGCATCACTACGATGGCGGCCATGCGACCGACGACGGCGCGCACGACGTGTCGCATCTCGCGCGTGTCTGGTGCCTTGCGAAAGAAATCGCCGCTGATGTCCCCGGTGTCGATCTGGAAGCGTTGGCCGTCGCGACGTTGTTGCACGATTGCGTGAGTGTCGAGAAAAATTCACCGGATCGTGCGCGCGCCTCGACGCTGGCGGCTGACGTCGCTCGCAAGCTGCTGGTGCGGATGGAATGGCCGGCGGCGCGCGTCGAACGTGTGGCGCATGCCATCGCGGCCCACAGCTTCTCGGCAGGTATTACGCCGACGACCGATGAAGCGCGGATTCTGCGCGACGCCGACCGGCTCGACGCGTTGGGTGCCGTCGGTATCGCCCGCGTGTTTTATGTGGCGGGGCGTCTCGGCAGCCGCCTGTATGACCCGGTCGACCCGTTTGCGCAGCATCGCGAACTGGACGACGCGACGTACGCCATCGACCATTTCGAGCGGAAATTGCTGCATCTGACGGACGGGCTGAGCACCGCGGCAGGGCAGCGCATCGGCCGCGAGCGGACCGATGTCATGCGCGCGTTTCTGGCGCAGGTGCGGCGAGAGTTGGGTCTCGCCTGAGCATCAAGCAACAAGCATCGAACGCCAAACGCGAAGTCAGTCCGGCGAGCGCCTACCGTCTCGCGAACTACCCCTGCGGCGCGCCCCCCGACACGCCGCAGGGCCCTGCGTCAAACCCCCGCCTAACAACCCGCCTAACCCGCCCAACCCGCCTACAACGTGAGTGCTGTCTCCAGCCGTATCTTCAGCGGTTGAAGATCCAGCAGCATGGCCGTGCGTGCGGTGCCGTCCGACGCCGGCAACTCCACCGCATCGCGCATGTCGTTGCGCATCTCGTGCGTGGCGCGCCCGAGCAGCATCGCGGGCACGGGAAGCTTGTCGGATTCGTCCAGTGTCACGATGTTCTCGATGGCATCGACGAGCAGCCCGAACTTGTCTTTGCCGTGTTCGATCACCAGAATCTTGCGCGCCTGCGTGTCCTCCTGCGCGGGCATACCGTAGAGCGCACGCAGATCCACAATCGTCACCAGCTCGCGGCGCAGATTGAGCATGCCGCGCACGAACGACGGTGCACCGGGTGCGGGCATGACATCGGGCGAGTCGTGAATGATCTCGCGCAGTTGGTCGAGCCGAACGGCCAGCATATGTTGCAGACGGAACGACACGTAAGCGTGGCGCGTGCCGCGCGATGCCTTGCCCGCAGCCCCTGCTGCGAAGCGCGCCGAGCTACCGCCCTTGTGATGCGTTGCACCGTCGCCTTCGCGATACAGCTCGCGATGGCCGCGCGTGAGTTCGAGCACTTGCGAGTGCGTAAAGAGTTCGTCGGCATTGAGCAGCACGATGTCGCTGGCATCTTCGCGGGTGATGCAACCGGCGAAGAGTTGCGCATGCGTCGTGCTGAACGACGGCATCGCCAGCAACTCGTCGGCGTAGTACGTCACGATGCTGTCCACCGCGTCGACCAGCAGGCCGAAATGCACGTCCTCCTGCTTGACGATCAGAATGCGGCGCGGATCGGCAGCGGTGCCTGCGACGTCGGCATCCGGCCGGCACGCGTGCAAGCCGAGAAAGTGCGCGAAGTCGATGACCGGCACCACGGTGCCACGCAGGTTCAGCATGCCGACGCAGAACACGCTCGCGAGCGCCGAGTTCTGCAACTCGGGAATGCGGATGATTTCGCGAATCGCGCTCATCGGCAGCGCAAGGCGCGACTGCTCCACCGTGAACGACACGCATTGCAGCCGCTGACGTTGCTGGCGGCGCTGCGGTGCGCTCAGCGACTGACGCGCCAGCAACTGCGGCATGTTCTCGATATGAACGAGCGCACCCGGCGCGAGAATTTGCAGAATGCGATCGCCGCCGTCCAGCTTGATGGCGCCGGAAACCACCGGCGGCGCGGTGTGTCCGGCATCGTATTCGAAGCCGGTGCGCTGCGAAGCGCGCACACGCAGAATCTCGCCCGTCGTATCGAACAGCAATCCGACACGTACCCCGTCGACATCGACGATGGCAATCTTCTCCGTCACCCGTGCCTGCGCGCCCGCACCTACACCCGATGAGATCGACAACAACGGCTTGAGATCGACAATCGGAATCAGCGTGCCGCGCAGATTGAACAAGCCCAGCAGAAACGGCGGCGAAAGCGGTACCGGCGTAATGCGCGACGGGTAATTCACTACTTCCTGCAAGGCGGCGATGGGCAGCGCGAACTCCACGTCACCCAGATGGAACGAGCCGAAAACTTCGACGTCGTCGGCAGTCGCCGCGCGCCGCACGGGTGCTGGGGCGGTTGCCGCGGCAGGGGCGGCCGTCTGCGCAGCGGCGCTGTTCACGCCGCTCAAGTCCTCGATGCCATCGATGCCGTCGACGTTGATCGCTTCCACCTTGTCGTCGCGACGCTGCGTCGGTTCGCTCGCGATATGCGTCGTGACGGCCGCGCCCGCACCGTAACCGTAAGCGTTGCGACCGGCATAGCCCTGAAAGGGCGACACCGTCGGCGGCAGCACGGTCGTGCCGGCCAGCGCATCCTGATGCAGAAAGGGAAATCCGGGTGTGCGTGCGTTCATGTGCCCCGTCCCACGAGTCGAAGCGCCGGGCGGCGCGGTACCTCGGTGGCACCGTTCGATCCGATCACGCGCACGAAATACGAGTGATGGGCGCAATCGATGGTGATTTGCCGTCCGACTTCGCCGCCCACTTCCACGTGCACGATCGGAATGCCGGTCTCGGCGATGAGTGCTTGCGCCATCTTGGCGTTGGCCACCCCGATCAGCCCGTGCCGGGCGGGCGGCTGGTGCGGCATCATGTTGCCGCCCCCCGCGATGACGGCTTCGATTTCGCTGCGCCGCGCGCCGTCGGCCTTCATGAGCGCCAGGAGCGAGGGCACGGCTTGCGTCACGTACTTCGCGCCGATGGCGAGCGTGGGCGCCGGGGCTTCGGGCAGCAGGCAGTGCGCGAGGCCGTACAGGCCGCGCGAGCGCCACATCAACGCGATGCCGACACACGAGCCGAGCGTCGCGCGCAAGACGTCTTCGCCGCGCCCGATGCGCACTTCGCCCATCAACACCTGAATGTCATGCGATGACCCCATTCGGCGCTCCCTGATTTCGGTAAATGAGCGGTTGTTCGAACCGGTAACCGGTCGACAGCCGCGAGAGCGATTCCGACTCGCCCACGATGAGCACGCCTTCGGGGGAGAGCGTGCGGCGCACGTTCTCGAGCACCCGCTCCTGATCGGGCGCCTCGAAGTAGATCAGCACGTTGCGCAACATGATCAGATCGAACGCCTCGCGGCGCGCCATGCGCTGATACAGGTTGTGCTCGGCAAAGGTGATGTGAGCGCGCAGCTCGGGCACCACGGTATGTCCGCCCACGCTGGGGCGGAAATACTTGGCGAGCAGGCCCGGGCGTTGCTGCTTCAGGCCGTCGATGCTGCGCCCGCCGTAGTTGCCCGCCATCGCCACCGCCAGCACCTGACTCGAGATGTCGGTCGCGTGAATCTGATACTGGAAGTCCGGGTGCCGCACGCGGAATTCCTCGCAGATCATCGCCGCTGAGTAAGCCTCTTCACCGCTGGACGCCGCGGCCGACCACATGCGGAACGGCCGGCCCGGTTTGCCCTCCTGCCAGCGCGGCAGAAAGTGCTGCGCGAAGTAGTCCCACACGCGCGGCGTGCGAAAGAACGTGGTCTCGTTGGTCGTGACCAGATTCACGAAGTTGCGCACTTCGTCGGGCGTGTTTTCCAGCAGCGCGAGATAGTCGCGATAACAGCGCAGTGAGAGCGTGCGCAGGCGCGGGCGCAACCGCCCCTGCAACATCGTCCACTTCTTTTCGTTCATCGAGATACCGGTGTGCCGGTGCACGGCGCGCAATAAGGCGAGCTGGGTACCGGGGTCGGCGTCGGCTTCGATTTCCATGTCGGGCTCTCCGGAGATACGGACGCGTCAGTCGTGACAGATCGAAGGAACGGGGACGGCGTCAGACTTTGAAACGGGAGACCGTGCGGTCGAGTTCTTCGGCCTCACTGGTGAGCCCGGCCGTGGCCTGCGCGATGGTCTCGCACGCGCCCGCCGACTTCTCGGTCTCTTCGGCCACGTGCTGAATCGCAAGACTCACTTCGCGGGCGGCGACCAACTGCTCTTCCGCGGCACACGAAATCTCGGAGATCGCCTGCGTGGTGCGCGATACGCCGCCGACAATCTTCTCGAACGCGTCGCCTGCCTGCTTCGACACTTCGCTGCCCTGTGCCACGCGCTTGGTCGACTCGTTGATGAGCTTGGAGATTTCCTTGGTGGCCTGCGACGAGCGCTCGGCCAGCTTGCGCACTTCGTCGGCCACGACCGAGAAGCCCAGACCGTGCTCGCCGGCACGCGCCGCTTCGATGGCCGCGTTGAACGCCAGCAGATTGGTCTGCCCGGCAATTTCGCCGATCACTTTGACGATCTCGCCGATGTCTTCCGAGGACTTGTTGATCAACTCCATCGCCTCGACCGAGCGGGCGATGGCGCGCGCGCCGGTCTCCGCTTCCTGCTGCGTGGCCTTGGCGAGCTGATCGGCGCCCTTGGTGTTGTCGGCAATCGAATTGATCGATGCGGTCAGTTCTTCGATCGAGGCGTTCATCTCTTCGACCGTGGCACCGAGCGCCTGAGCGCCGGTCGCTACGGTATTGGCGCGGTCCGCGATGTCGCGCGAGGCGCCCGAGAATTCGCCGGCCGAGTTCACGACCTTGCCGATCACGCCGCGCAGGTCGTCCATCATGTGGCGAATGCCTTCGGCCAGTTGATCGATCGGGTCGGCGCCATTCACGGCGATGTCGCCGGTCAGGTCGCCGGCAGCGGCGCGATTGACGGTGTTCAGCAACGCGGCGACCTTGCGTTGATCGTCTTCGGCGCGGCGCTTCACGCTCGCTTCGAGTTCAACCTGCTGTGTGATGTCGGTCGCGAACTTCACCACCTTATAGGGGCGGCCGTTCATGTCGAGAATCGGGTTGTACGTCGCCTGAATCCAGACTTCGCGCCCGCCGCGGCCGATGCGCTTGTAGCGGCCCGAGTCGAACTCGCCGCGGTTGAGCTTCGCCCAGAATTCGCGATACGTGTCGGACGCGGCGTAGTCCGGCTCGCAGAACATGCGGTGATGCTTGCCTTTGATGTCATCGAACGCGTAGCCGAGCGTCTTGAGAAAGTTGTCGTTGGCGGTGATTACGGTGCCGTCGAGGTTGAACTCGATCACGGCTTGCGCCAGATCCATCGCGCGCACCTTGCCTTCGAACTCCGCCGTCTGACGACGCTGGGCGGTCACGTCCGATGCGAACTTGACCACCTTGTACGGGCGCCCGCTGGCGTCGAATACGGGGTTGTAGGACGCGTGAATCCAGATCTCGCGGCCGCCCTTACCGATGCGCTTGTACTCGCCGGTGTCGAACTCGCCGCGATTCAGACGGGCCCAGAAGTCGCGGTACGCCGGTGAGTTGGCGAACTCCGGCTCGCAGAACATGCGGTGATGCTGGCCCTTGATCTCGTCGAGCGAGTAGCCGAGGGCTTGCAGAAAGTTGTCGTTGGCGGTGAGCACGGTGCCGTCGAGCTGGAATTCGATCACGGCCTGCGACACGCCGATGGCGCGCACCTTGCTCTCGAATTCCGCTTGGCGGGCCCGGTCGGCGGTGACGTCGGTCGCGAACTTGATGACCTTGTAGGGCACGCCGTTCGCATCGAACACCGGGTTGTACGAGGCGCGAATCCAGACTTCGCGGCCGCCCTTGGCGACACGCTTGTATTCGCCCGAGTCGAATTCACCGCGTCCGAGCTTCGCCCAGAAGTCGCGATACGCCTCCGATGCGGCGTAGTCGGCTTCGCAGAACATGCGATGGTGCTGGCCCTGAATTTCGTCGAGCCGATAACCGAGTGTCTGAAGGAAATTATCGTTCGCGTGCATGACGCGACCTTGCAGATCGAACTCGATAACCGCCTGAACGCGGTTAAGTGCGGCACTGATGGCCTGTAGTTCCTGTTGTTCCATTTGGAATTCAGGCGTGGCGATTTCCATGACCTTCTCCCTGATACGCTTGCCCCGGCGCGTGTCGTGCGGCCGTCACGAAAAGGATTTTTTGCGTCGCCCAGGAGTTGACGCGCACTCCTCTATAGACGCGATTACGACAGTTGGAAAGTCAACTTGAGATTGGTGCCTACCCGCATGTTGTTTTTGCCTTGAACGGCAAAATCACCCGGTAAGCCGCGCCGAATAAAGATTTAAAGATAAATGAAACGGGCGCAAAGTCGACGCTGTTATAGCGTCAATACATTTCAAACGCGTAGATGAAATGGCAATACGAGGGGGTTTGCACGGAGAAGGTGCAATAGAAGTGGCTGAGCAGCCTGTCGGAAAAAAGTCCCCCTCCCACGTCAGACGCGGGAAGGGGCTGACATCCAAAGCCACTCTCTTCGGGGCAATTGAGAGGGCGGCAAACAATACTATGCAATCACCGTGCCAGCTGCCGCTTCCCACGCAAACCCGCGTCGTTATTGGGTTGTCATGCGGCTGCCGCTGACCGGGGACGCCGATGTTACGGCGTTGGACGCCGCATGTAACGTAACAAAGTGCGACACTTTCCCCGTTTGGCAACCTTCGCTTACACGGCTTACAGACGCGTGATGGGCTTCGTATCGGGCCAAAGATATAAAGGAATCGAACGGACTCGCGTTCCCCTCGTTCCTTATCATCAGGAGTCAGATCATGAAGTTGCTTGTTGCTGCGCTGCTTGCCGTTACGCTTGCCGGATGTGTCGTCGTCCCCGCCCGGCCGTATTACGGGGGTTACTACGGACACCCGTGCTGCTATCGCTATTGATTCGCCTGACGAAAAAGAGAACGTCGTTCGGGATTTAATCGGGGAGCCAAAACGCGACAAAACGCGAAATTCAACGGATCGAAATTACACGCGATCAATTAATGCTTATTCATCGGTTGATGATGAGACAGGCGCGATATGAATCACGCCTGTTTCATTTGAATTTCGCATTGACTGAGAATTGTTCGCCGTGAAAAATAAAAAGCCCCGCAAGCAAAATATGCGGGGCTTTTTGTTGGCAACTCATCGCCAACGTATCGCCAATTCACCGTCAATTTATCGGGCATTCACCGTCAAATTAAAGGTGGCGGCTTGCGGTGCCGGCTTGCGAGATTAGCGGCGATAGCCGTCATGGCGATGCCAATCGCGGCGCTCCCAGCCACGGTCGTGATGCCAGTGGCGCGGGGGCGGGCCGCGCCAGTAATGCGGACGCGGTCCGTAGACCACCGGCGGGGGCGGCGCAACCATCATCGGGGCCGGCGCGGCATAGACCGGCGGTGCGACGTAGACCGGGGCGGGGGCCACGATGGCCGGCCCCGGAATGCCGATATTCACCGAGACATGGTGCGTGCGAGTGCGCTGCCCGAGACGAGCGCAGCCGCCATCCCAGCGGCAGCGATCCAATGTTGATGTTGCATCTGATCTCCTTGTTTCATCACGTCCGATTTTAAGGAACGTGGTCCCACGGCGGTGCAACCGCAGGACTACAGATGTAACAAGGCGTAAGGAAACCTGCGATCGCTAGCGCCAGTCGTGATCGCGTGGTGCGAGAAAGCTGGCGGGACGTCGTCCGCGCCGCTCCGAGGTGGCGAAGTACGAGGGGCGGCGTAAATCTCGTGTGTCGTTCGGCGAGCGCCAGTAGGGCGTGCGCGGAGCGCCGAGCAGATCGCCCGGGCGGTGCGGCGAGAGCGGTGGCATCGAGGCCGGCCATGCCACCTGGCGCCAACGGGCACCCACAGGCACGACAAGCACGAGCATCACGAATACCAGCGTCAACACGGCGTACAGGACAACAGGCGAGAATGCGGTCTCCATATCAAACTCCGTTCGCGAAAGTGTCACACCACGGGGGACGCGCCTTGGCACGCAAAGTGTGGCGTTTTTACTATAGTCCATGCGGCTGCGGCTGACACTCGGTTGTCGGGACGCGGGTTGCAAGACTACACTACAGACGCAGTTTCCCGCTGGCCGTCCCAACGGTCTGCGCCGGCTACGTTGGCGAGACATTCGCCACCTCAATGCCCGGGAGGTACGCGATGAGTCCGTCCACCAGTCAGGCCGTTCTCGAGCCCAGCACTGCCACCACCTCGTCGGCACCGGTCACGCCAGTGGCCATCGATCATGTCGCGTATCCCAGTTACGACGCGGCGCTCACGCACAATTTCTATGTCGATGTGATGGGCTTCAGGCTTGCGGGCGCGCAGACCGGCATGAGCCGTCTGTGGGGCAAGCCGTACCTGCTCGTGAGCTATCAGATCGCCCCCGGCGAAGCGGTGGCCTTCTTCAATTGTGACGGGTTGGCGCCCGTCTCTCATCCCGATACCCCGGCCAACCAGATCCATCACGTGGCGCTGCGCGTACGCGATCTCGAAGCGCTCGAGCGTTGGAAATCGCGTCTGACGGCGCACGACGTGGCGTTTGTGGTCGAGCGTCACGGCGACGGCGAGCATCTTTATCTGCTCGATCCGAACGAGGTCATGCTGGAATTATGTGTGGCGACGCCGGAATCGGCGGCGGGGCAGCCGCAAGGGGCGTTGGATACGTTGCAGCGCTGGCTCGATGGCGTGAGGTAGCGCACTCAGTCGCTTAGCCGCCCAGTCTCGCTTAGCCGATTAGCCGCTTAGTCGATTAGTCGCTTACGCTTCGGCGTCCTTGCCGAGTCCGGACCAACTGGTAGAGACCTGCGGCGCGAGGCCGAATAGGTCGAGCACGCGCCCGACGGTGTCGTCGACCATGGCGTCGAGCGATTCGGGGCGGTTGTAGAACGCCGGCAGCGGCGGGTAGACGATGCCGCCCATTTCCGTGACAGCCGTCATATTGCGCAGATGCGCCAGATTGAAGGGCGTTTCGCGCACCATCATGACGAGGCGGCGACGCTCCTTGAGCGTGACGTCGGCGGCGCGGGCAATGAGATTGTCCGACAGGCCGTGGGCGACGCTCGCGAGCGTTTTCATCGAGCACGGCGCGATGACCATGCCGGTCGTGGCGAACGAGCCGCTGGCAATGTTAGCGCCGACTTCACGCACGCTGTGGTACTGGTCGGCCAGTGCCTGCACGTCCGAGCGCTCGAGCCCCAGTTCGTGACGTAACGTCAGCCAACCGGCGCTCGACACGAGCAGATGTGTCTCGACGCCGCCGAGCGCGCGCAGGCGCTCAAGCAGGCGCACCCCATAGACGGCACCGGTCGCGCCAGTGATGGCGACGATCATGCGTGCGGGGCGCGGGTTGCCCGTCGAGACGGTCATCAGGCCGGGATCAGGCGGAGATCAGGCAACGCTCAGGCAAGCTCAGCGATGATCTGCTTGAGTTCGCCGCTTTGGTACATCTCCATCATGATGTCCGAGCCGCCGATGAATTCGCCGTTGATGTAGAGCTGCGGAATGGTCGGCCAGTTGGCGAATTCCTTCACGCCCTGACGGATTTCTTCGTCTTGCAGCACGTCGACCGTGAACAGGTTGTCCACGCCGCAGGCTTTCAGGATCTGCACGGCGCGGCCCGAGAAGCCGCACATCGGGAATTGCGCATTGCCCTTCATGAAGAGCACGACGGGATGGTCGGTGACGATTTGCTGAATACGTTGCTGGGTAGTCATGGTGGAAAGCCCGTGGGGATGCCGGAAAATCGGCGTGTCCGCCATTTTAGCGGTTTTCCGTCGCGCTCGTTGGTGCGTGCCCTCCGGGGTGCCCTTTGCGGGTGGTCCGGGCCGTCCCTCGTCAGGCGCGGCGACCGCCCGTGGTGCGCTCGATGCCCGCCAGATCCCGCTCGGAGAAGACGTCGAGGAAACCCACCGCATCGCACAGCGCGCGTACGTCGGCGGCCTGATGGTAGCCGTGTTCGCACAGCAGCCAGCCACCGGGTTTGAGCCGCGGCACCGCGCCCGCGACGATGATGCGCAGGGCGGCCAGACCGTCGGCGTGATCGGTCAGCGCGTCGGCCGGTTCGAACCGCAAGTCGCCTTGCGAGAGGTGTTCGTCACCCGCCACGATGTACGGCGGGTTCGAGACGATCATGTCGAACGGCGCCGGCGCTTCATCGGCCGCCAACGCGCCGTACCAGTCGCTTTCCAGAAAGCGGACACGCGACGCCAGTCCGAGTTGCTGTGCGTTGCCGATGGCGACACGCAGGGCGTCCGGCGAGCGGTCCAGCGCGGTGAGTTGGGCGTCCGGGCGGCTGTGAGCGATGGCCAGTGCAATCGCGCCGCTGCCGGTGCCGAGATCGAGCACGCGTGGGGAGGCACACCCCTCGAGGCGCGCCAGTGCCAGTTCCACCAGCAGTTCCGTTTCCGGCCGGGGAATAAGCACCGACGGACTGACGGCGAACGTCAGCCCGAAGAATTCCCGGGTGCCGGTGAGATAAGCGATGGGTTCGCCCGCGACACGACGGGCATGCAGGCCGCGATAGACGGCCACGGCGTCAGGGGCGAGGGGTTCGCGGTCGCGCGTGATCAACTGCGTGCGCGACCAGCCAAGCACGTGCGAGAGCAGAATGCGCGACTCCATCGGCGGCAGCCCGGGTTCGCGCAGCAGCGTCTCGACGGTGGTGCTGCCGTCCTGCCCCTGCGACATCAGGCGGCCTCGCCCAGCGATGCCAGCAACTCGGCCTGATGTTCGGTCACGAGCGCGTTGACGAGATCGTCGAGATCGCCGTCCATGATGTACTCGAGCTTGTAGAGCGTGAGGTTGATACGGTGATCGGTCATCCGCCCTTGCGGGAAGTTGTAGGTGCGAATGCGCTCCGACCGGTCGCCCGAGCCGATCAGGCTCTTGCGCGTGGCGGCTTCCTTGGCTTGCTGGGCGCGCATCTGGGCATCCTTGATGCGCGCGGCGAGCACCTTGAGTGCCTTGTCTTTGTTGCGATGCTGCGAGCGGTCGTCCTGACATTCCACGACGATGCCCGTGGGCAAGTGCGTGATACGCACGGCCGAATCGGTCTTGTTGACGTGTTGCCCGCCGGCGCCCGACGCACGGAACGTGTCGATGCGGATATCGGCCGGATTGATCTCGACGTCGGCCACGTCGTCGGCCTCAGGCATCACGGCCACGGTGCACGCCGACGTGTGGATACGGCCCTGCGTTTCGGTCGCGGGCACGCGCTGCACGCGGTGGCCGCCCGACTCGAACTTCAGCCGCGAATAGGCGCCCTGACCGATCAGGCGGACGATCACTTCCTTGTAGCCGCCCAGATCCGACTCACTGGCCGACATGATTTCCACCTGCCAGCGCTGACGTTCGGCGTAGCGCGTGTACATGCGCAGCAGGTCGCCCGCGAAGAGCGCCGACTCGTCACCGCCCGTGCCCGCGCGAATTTCCAGATAGATGTTGCGCTCGTCGTTGGGGTCGCGCGGGAGCAGCATGCGTTGCAGCGAGGCTTCCATATCGTCCATGCGCGTGCGGGCGTCGGCCGCTTCGGCTTCGGCAAAGTCACGCATTTCCGGGTCGGACGCCATCTCCTGCGCCGCCGTCACATCGTTGTGCGCCTGGCGGTACTGCTGGTATTGCGCGACAACCGGCGCCAGCTCGGCGTGTTCGCGGGTGAGCTTGCGGTAGTTGTCCAGATCGCGCGTGACGTCGCCCTGGCTCAATAGGCCATCAAGCTCGACCAGACGTTGCGTCAACTGGTCGAGCTTGGCTTGCATGCTCGCTTTCATCTATTTGTCGGAAGATCCCGAGGTGCGGAACAGTTCGGGAATGAGGTGAATGATTTGCTCGCGCGAATCGCCGCGCGCCGTGTTCAGCGCGTGCGTCGGGCCATGCAGGAATTTCTTGGTGAGGGACTGGGACAGGGCTTCGAGCACGGCGGCAGGGTCGTCGCCGCGTGCGAGCATGCGTTGCGCACGCTCGAGTTCGGCCACGCGCATCGCTTCGGCCGTGCCGTGGATGTCGCGAATGACCGGCACGACGCTGCGCGCGTCGAGCCATTGCATGAAGTGCTGGACGCGCGTCTCGATGATCGCTTCGGCCTGTGCGACCGCCGCCTGACGCAGCGCATTGCCTTCGCGCACGACGGCGCCAAGATCGTCGACCGTGTACAGGAAGACGTCGGTCAAGCGGCCCACTTCGGGCTCGATGTCGCGCGGCACGGCCAGATCGACCATGAACATCGGCTTGTGCTTGCGTGCCTTGATGGCGCGCTCGACCGCACCGAGACCGATCAGCGGCAACGTGCTGGCCGTGCACGAGACGACGATGTCGAACTCATGCAGGCGCTGCGGCAATTCGGACAGACGGATGGCGTTGCCGCCCAGCCGCTCGGCGAGCTTTTCGCCGCGCTCGGCGGTACGGTTGGCGATATAGAGGGCTTTCGGGTTCTGTGCGGCGAAGTGTGTCGCGCAGAGGTCGATCATCTCGCCCGCGCCGATAAACAGCACCTTCTGCGTGCTGATGCTTTCGAAAATGCGCTGGGCGAGACGCACCGCCGCAGCGGCCATCGACACCGAATGCGCGCCGATCTCGGTCTGGCCACGCACTTCTTTGGCGACCGCGAACGTGCGCTGGAACAACTGGTTCAGATACGTGCCCAGCGCGCCGGCTTCGGCTGCGGTGCGCACGGCATCTTTCAACTGGCCGAGAATCTGGGTTTCGCCGAGCACCATCGAGTCGAGACCGCTGGCCACGCGAAACGCGTGTCGCACGGCGTCGGACTGGGGCAGGGCATACAGATGGGGCGCGAGGTCGCTGGCCGGAATGTTATGGAACTGCGACAGCCAGTGCACGGCCCGCTCGCGGGCGGCAGCATCGTCGGTGACGCAGTAGATTTCCGTGCGGTTGCACGTCGACAGGATGGCGGCCTCGGGGGCGCTCGACCGGTCGTTCCACAAACTCTTCAGGCCTGCCAGCGCCGGCTCGATCCGCTCGAACGGAAACGCCACCCGTTCTCTCAGCGAGACGGGCGCCGTATGGTGGTTCAGGCCGAGAGCGAGCAGTTGCATGGTGTGGGGGATCTAATAGCCCCTGATTATAGCGCGTCGACGCGATGCCCGTTTCAGGCGAACCCGCGCCCTTCGCACCGGGACAGTGCTTGCCATCATCGCGCAGTGACGCCCTTTTGACAAATAGCGATCCCTTATACCGAACATAGGCAGGGCACGGTGTGCGGGCACTTTGGGTCGGATTTCGGGACGACTTGATGAAATATTGAGCAACAAATGCCGTTGTGGCGCCGATGATTCGGTGGTCGAAATGCCGGAAATAGGCGATATACTGCGTTCGGGTTCCCGTCCTTGGAGACACGTCATGGGCATTATCGGCACCATCGTCGTTGGTCTGATCGTCGGTCTCATCGCACGCGCCTTGCATCCCGGCCGGGACAGCATGGGCATCATCATGACCATCATCCTCGGCATTGCCGGCGCGCTGCTCGCCCGCTATGTCGGACAGTTCCTCCATCTCTATACCGAAGGCCAGTCGGCCGGCTGGATCGCCTCGATCATCGGCGCCATCGTCCTGCTGGTGATTTACGGCGCTATCAAGCGCAGCCGCGGCACCGCCTGATGCCCGAGCCCGGAGAGCGATCATGAGCATTCTCACCCTCCTGCTGGTCGGGCTGGTGGCCGGCTGGCTTGCCGGACTGGTCGTCGGCGGCAGCTTCGGGCTGATCGGCGACATCGTCGTCGGGGTGATCGGGGCGTTTATCGGCCCTTGGTTGCTTCAGCATCTGGGCATCGCCATCGGGCACGGCACCCTCGGGCGCATCATCACGGCCACCATCGGCGCGATCGTGCTGCTCGCGCTGTTGCGTCTGGTGCGACGATAGGCCGCATCGCGACCGGGTGGTTTCGCGGCAAAAGCAACACCACCGGCGCGTGATCGCGGAAAAAGCGAGCGCCCATCGCTCATGGCGGGGCTTTGGCCGCGCCAAACCTTCCAAAACCCGCTTCCGGTCAGGGTTTTCTCGGCGCCTAAGCCCCGTGGCATAAGGCTTTGCGGGATATCGACGTCATCGGCCCAGCGCGTCATACGCGTTTGCCGGTGTTCGGCTATGCTTATCGCCATCCTCTGGCCCGAGTCGTCTTGACTACGCGCGCGGTACCCCCGCCACGTTCGATCCCCGTCTTCCGCCGTCTCAAACGCGTCGCCCCCACTTCAAAACAACAATGACTGCTACCCGCAATTCCGTGCGGCCTTTCATCGTGGCATCCGTCATGGCTGCGACTTCTATGGTCGCCATCGAAGCCACGATCATTTCCACGGCCATGCCGCAAATTGTCGCCCAGCTCGGCGGCCTGAATCTGTATAGCTGGGTTTTTTCCGCGTTCCTGCTCACGCAGACCGCCATGACCGTGGTGTTCGGCAAGCTCGCCGATCTCTACGGACGTAAGCCGGTGGTGCTCGCGGGCATCGTGATCTTTCTGATTGCCTCGCTCGGCGGCGGGCTCGCGTGGTCGATGCCCGCGATGATCGTCTTCCGCCTGTTGCAAGGCGTGGGCGCGGCGTGTATCCAGCCGGTGAGTCTGACCATCATTGCCGACTACTACCCGATCAGCGAACGCGGCAAGGTGCAGGGCTATCTGGCGAGCGTGTGGGCCATTTCGGCCGTGCTCGGCCCGATGCTCGGCGGCATCATCATCCGCGACCTGTCGTGGGCGTGGATCTTCTGGATCAACATCCCCATCGGCTTGCTGGCCGCGGCGGGCTTCATCGCCTATCTGCACGAAGAGGCCCCGCGCCAGAAGCCGAGCATCGACTTCCTCGGCGCCGTGTTCTTCACCATCGCCGTGGCGGCGCTGATGATTGCGCTCACCGATGCGAATGCTTTCGCCGATACGCATGTGTGGTCGGGCGTGCTGGTGTGCGCCATCGCCTCGATGCTGTTCGTGTGGCAAGAGCGCCGCGCGAAGGACCCGATGATCTCGTTCGCGCTGTGGAGCCGCCGTCCGATTGCGGCGGCCAATGCGGCGACGATGCTTTCGGGCATGGTGCTCATGGGGCTGACGACGTTCCTGCCGATGTACGCGCAGGGCGTGCTCAAGCAAACGCCGGTGGTCGCCGGTATGGCGCTCACGATGATCATGGTGGGCTGGCCGATTGGCGCGACGCTCGCGGCCAAGACGTTCAGCCGTTTTGGTCTGCGCCGTGTGCTGGTGCTGGGCAGCCTGCTGATGCCGATGGGCGGTATCGTGTTTGCGTTGCTGGGCCCGAACAGCTCGCCGGTGCTGGCAGGGTTCGGCTCGTTGCTGATGGGCTTCTCGATGGGGACCGGCAGCGTGAGCGCGCTGGTGCTGATTCAGGAGCTTGTCGCGCCGTCGCAGCGCGGCAGTGCCACGGCGTCGAATATCTTCTCGCGGAATTTGGGCAGCACGCTGGGCGCGATGCTGTTCGGTGCGGTGCTCAACTACGGGCTGACGCATTCGAGCGGGCTGGGCACCGTCAGCTCCGACCAGTTGCGTCACGTGCTGGAAGATCGTGGTGTGGCGACCGTGGCCGATCAAGCGATTCGCGCGGTGCTGCAACACTCGCTGCACCTGACGTTCCTGTCGATTCTCGCGATTTCAGTGGGCGTGGTCATTCTGCTGCTGCTCGTGCCGACCAACGCCGTCGACAGCGCGCGCGGGGTGAAGCGCGACAAGCCGGAGTTCGTGCCCGGCGGGCATTGATCGTCGGATTGCCAGATCGCGATTGGCGTGCAGGCACGCCAATGAAAACGGCCGGTACGGGAGCAACCCCGACCGGCCGTTTTCTATTCAAGCAGCTTGCTCCAGCACGTCAGTTCAACGCGACGCCTCCGGCACCAGATGCAGGCGCGACTCCGTCTCCGCTTCGACTGCGGCACGCGTGTACGGCAGCTTGAAGTACTCGCCGTCGAGCCACTTCTGCGCGAGGTCGCGATAGTGCGGGCTGTCCGGATTGCCCGATTCGCCGGGCAGGTTCATGGCGCGCGTGTTGTCCCAGTTGCCCACATCGACCACGATCCGGAACGACGGCCCGTTGGTCTGGCGGAAGTCGCTCACGCGATACGTCGACTGGTTCGGCGTAAAGGCACTGCCGCCCTTGGGCAACGGACCGACGTTGAGCTTCGCGCGCATGGCGGGGTCGACGGCGTCGGCAAGCGGGTGCGCGTTCAGGTTGGTCTGAAGCTTGCCCCACTGCCACGCGCCCGGGTCGGCGCCTTGCAGCTTGACCATCTCGCCCCATGCTTCGCCAAGACTGCTCAGCAGCACAGTGTCGCGCTTGGCGTTGGCGTTCTCGCCAAAGCGGGCGGCGGGTTGTTCGAGCGCGTCGAGCATCGGTGCGGGGTCGGGCGCGCCGAAGCTGTCCGCAGCGGCCTTCGGCAGCACCGCGTTCTTGTAGGCGCGGCCCAGATGACGGCTGAACCAGACTTCTTCCAGCGCGGCCTGTGCCGAGTCGGCTCCCATGTGGGCGTCCCAGCCCTTGAGCAGTTTGAGGGCGGCAGCCGTTTGCGGATCGTCGCTGTTGAGCGGCGCGAGAAGCGCCATCAGGCGACGGGCCGGAATCGACACGATGTCGTTCTGCAAACGTTCCGAATCTTCGATCGACACCTTTTCCTTCGCCTTCAGCACCTCGTCGATGCGCGCATGACGTGAGCCGTTGGTCCATTCGAAGCCGAGCTTGCGCTGATCGTACGGATACCCGGCCGGCATGTTCATCTCGTTGGACGTGGTGAAGTAACCGGTCGCGGGGTTGTACGCCGAGGGCAACTGATCGCGACGCCAGAAGCCGGCCCACTCGTAGCGGCCGTCGCCGGGCACGGGCATCAGACCGTCCCAGTTCGGGCGAATCGGTGCCATGCCGCTCGGCACCCAGCCGATATTGCCCGCCGTATCCGCATAGACCTGATTGACCGTGGGCGCGCCCCACGTGTCGAGTGCCTTCTGGAACTGCGCGTAGTTCTTCGCGCGCATGTAGCGCATGGCGTCGAAGTAGGGCGACATGCCCGGTTCGAGCCATGCCGTGCGCACGGCATACGCGCGGTGTTTGTCCTTATCGACGTAGATCACCGGGCCGTGACGGGTGAACTTGAGATCGGTCTCGACGGGCGCGCCGTCGCGCACGTTGATCGTCTCGTGGGCGGTGCGCATCGATACCCACTTGCCGCGATAGCGGTACTGGTCCGGGTTGGCCGGGTTCAGTTCGTAGACGTACAGGTCTTCCTGATCGATGTTGAAGATCGTGAGACCGAACGCGATGGTGCCGTTATGACCGATCGCCACGCCCGGAATCGCCGGCTCGCCGGCGCCGATCAGATTGAGCGTCGGCGTGCTCACCTGCACGATGTAGCGCAGGCTCGGCGCGGCGTAGGCGCGGTGCGGGTCGTTGGCCATGATGGCGCGGCCGGTGGCCGACTTCTGCGGCGAGACGACCCAGTTGTTGCTGCCTTCTGCCGATTCGGTCGACACGTCGTACGGACCGGCTTCAGCTACCTGAATGATGTCGGCGTCGGCGCGTTGCAGCGATTCCTTGGTGATCTTCACGCCTTGCGTCGCGAGATCGAAGACCTTGAGCAGATCGTCGGGCAGGCACGGATCGAGTCCGGCCGGCACTTGCGTCTTCCATGCCGGTTGCAGGCCGACGCGCACGCTGTCGGCGTCGAGCGAGGCTTTGCACACGACCTTGGCACGCGCGACTTCGCTCTTGAGGTTGCGGGTGAGGCCGTGGCTGCGAATGCGCACGATGTCTTCGGCGGTCCATTTCGCTGGCCAATACCCGACCGTGCGGAATTCGTACGGCATCTGGTCGGGGTGCGCGGCGAGCCATTCGATATAGGCGTTCACGCCGGCAGCGAAGGCTTCGGCGGCCGGCTTGGCATCGGGGCCGTAGCGGCGCCATTCGGTCGCCATGTCGCCGCGATAGACGAAGCGGCGGGCGGCGTCGTCTTGCGCAACGTAAGCGCGGCCGAAGACTTCCGACAGCTCGCCGAGACCCCGGCGTCGCCACAGGTCGATCTGGAACAGGCGGTCGCGCGCGGCGTTAAAGCCTTGCACGAAGAAGCCGTCGCGCTCGTTCGCCGCGAAGATGTGCGGCACGCCGTTGCGATCGATCAGGATATCGGCCGGCTGCGAGAGACCGGCAACCGTGAGTGTTTCGGATGCGGGGGGCGTGGCCGAGGGGGCAGTGTCGGCGGCGTGCACAGACGCGCTCCACGTGGCGAAGGCACAAGCCAGAGCGCCGATGGCGTGGATGGCATATGTGGCATTGGGGCGTTGCATTGTCTTCCTCCTGTCTTCTTTGGGGGTATTGTTCTTGCGAAGTACCCAGCAATCCTATGCAGATCCCGGCGACTTGCAACCCATATTCCGCGAGGTGGAAGAAATCCCTATACTCGATCGGCCTGCGGTGTTTTTCTTACACCTATCATTGCCGGATTCTCTTACTCGCCCCCCGTTCGTCATCACTCGTCTTTACGCACAATTACGCACAACGCCGCTGATGCACGAACCCCGTCCGCCATCGTCACCGCCACCGCCACCGGCATCGCGTCTGCAACGTTGGCGTGCGTCGCGGCATGCGCGCACGTTGTTCGTGCCGCTATGGCGATTTGGCGTGACGGGGGTGATCTCGACGGCGGTGCATGTGATCGTGGCGATCACACTTATCGATGGGTTCGGCGTGGGGCCGGTGCTGGCGAATGCGACGGCGTTTTGCGTGGCGACACCGTGTTCCTATCTGCTCAATACGCTCTGGAGTTTTTCCGCGCGGCTACACCGCACGAGTCTGCTGCGCTTCGTGGGGGTGTCGCTGTTCGGGCTGTGGCTCACGACGATGATTGCCGGAGGCGTCGAGCGCTTGGGCGGCAATCACTGGCTGGGCATCATCGCTGTCGTGCTGATCGTGCCGCCCGCGACGTTTTTGTTGCATCGGCTCTGGACGTATCGCGACGCGTGAGCGCGAGACTTTCGTGCAGATGGCGCGGTGTGCGGCCGCCCACGCGAGCCGGCAGATGGCTGACTTTGCCGCTCGCCTGATAGCGCCGGCGCACGAGATAGAGCGGGCGTCCCTTCGATTCGTAATAGATCCGTCCGACGTATTCGCCGATCACGCCAATTCCCACTAGCTGGATACCACCGAGGAACAGGATGCCGACCAGCAGCGACGCATAGCCGGGCACATCGATGCCGTGGATGAGCGTGCGCAGCGCGATAAAGCAGCCATAGGCGAATGAGACGAACGCCAGCGATACGCCGATGTAAGTCCAGCAGCGCAGCGGCACGGTGCTGAAGCTGGTGATGCCTTCCAACGCAAAATTCCACAGCCGCCAGCCGGAGAATTTCGACTCACCGGCGCTGCGCGGTTCGCGCACGTACTCCACGATTTCCGTATGAAAGCCGACCCACGCGAAGAGACCTTTCATGAAGCGGCGGCGCTCGGGCAACTGCTTGAGCGCTGTGACCACACGCCGGTCGATCAATCGGAAGTCACCGACGTTCTCGGGCAGTTTCACTTCGGAGAGCCGGTTGTGCACGCGGTAGTACAACCCGGCGGCAACGCGTTTGGCGAAGCTGTCACTCGCGCGGTTGGTGCGCTTGGCGAGCACCACTTCGGCGCCGTTGCGCCAGCGCTCGATCATCACGGGGATGAGGGCGGGCGGGTCTTGCAGGTCGGCGTCGATAGGGATCACGGCGTCGCCGATGGCTTCGTCGATACCGGCGCTAAGTGCGGCTTCCTTGCCGAAGTTGCGCGTGAAGTCCACCACGCGAATGCGGGCGTCGCGACGGCGTAACGCGAGCAACGCGTTGAGTGTGTCGTCGGTGCTGCCGTCGTTCACGCAGACGATTTCGAAGCGAACGCCGGCCACGCTGTCGAGAATGGGGACGACGGCCCGGAAGAACGCGTCGAGCGCCGGGGCTTCGTTGTGGCAGGGCACCACGAGCGAGACGAGCGGTGCGCGAGTGGTGTCGGGTGTGTGGCGGGTGTCGGCAGCGCGTGGCATCGGGTCACCTCGTGAACACATGGGCCATGCCGGGGGCATGGCGGTCGGCGGCATCGATTCGCCGATCGAACGCATCGGGCAGATCGGGAACGTGCGCGAGCTTGCGACGACGGCGCCAGAGCATGCCGAGTGTCGCCAGCGTGATGAACGGCATGAACTGGAAGTGAATGAAGAGCACGCCGAACAGGCCGAGCAGCGGTGTGATCCACAGCAGCACGAGCCATTCGCGCTCGCCGCGCAGCCAGCCACGCGCCATACCATCGCGCACGTACCAGGCGATGACGAGCGCGAGCAGCGCGAGGTCGTAATCGTAGAGGTATGGGCTCACGAGCGTGGTTGCGCAAATGAGCATGGCGGCACGCAACGCGAAGGCCGTGGGGCGTCGCCAGAAGTCGATCATGGCGGCCACGGCACCCAGCGCAATCACGGCGTGAATCGCGAGTGCGACGACGACCGGCAGGCCGAGCATGCGTCCGGTGATGAAGAACGTGGGAATGCGTGCAACCTGCGCCGTGCCGTTGGCGACGCCTTGGCGTGCGTACTCGTTGGCATGAAGGAAGGCCGCGTAGACGTCGATGCCGAAGACCGCTGCGGCCAGCAATGTGGTGACGGCGACCGTGGCGATACAGGCGGCAAGGGCACGCCATTGGCGGGCGCAAAGGAATGCCAGCGGAAAGAGCAGTGCGATGTGCGGTTTGATGAAGAGCAGGCCCGCGAAGATGCCGGCCCACACGGGGCGTTTGCGCAGGAACACCAGTGAGAAGCCGGCGATGGCTGTGGTGTAGAGGCCGATCTGTCCGGCGACCACGACGAGCAACACCCCGGGGAAGCCGATGATGGGCAAGCGTGCGTCCTGCCACGGCGCGGTACGCCGCAGCGCCGTGTAGAAAAAGCCGAAGCCGACGCAGGCATAGGCCGCGTAAGCGAAAGTGAAAGGCAGCAGCGCGACGGGGGCGAGAAACACCATCATCACGGGCGGATAGAGCCACGGCATGTAGCCGCCCATCTTGGCTGTCCACGGTTCTTCTGCGAGTTGTACGCCGTTCATGATCTCGATGTTGTAGGCATCGAGCGGATGCCCTTGCAGCACGAGATGCGACGCGCCCCAGAACGGCAGGAAGTCGAGACCGAAGGGGCCGACCTTGGGATTCTGTTGAATGAAGTGCTGATAGCACCAGATGCCGATCACGCCGAGCACGCAAAGCAGGCCGGCGGCGGCATACAGGCGAATGCGATCGCGATCGTCGCTCCAGTGCCGGCGCGAGGGCGCTGCTACGTCAACCACTGCGGACGGCTTCGATGTCATGCCAACACCCCCCTGGCTGCATGAAGACTGCGATGCTCGATTGCGCTGCTGTTTTGGTGTTGCGAGATTGCGGTGAGTCGGCCGACGAGGCGATGCGTATTGACGCGGATCGACACGAATCGACGCGACATGATCGACGCGTCTTATTCGCAGTCTCGCTCCCGCTTTTTTACTTTGTTGTTGTCACGATTGTCACTGCGCGGGCACGCCAAGCTCAAGCAGGGCATTCCCGAGATGGCAGGGCCACGCTTTGATATTAGACGAGACGGTCTCCGAAAGGATCACGTCTATCGGGTGACTGTGGCAAACCGGCGTTTGAAATGTTGATTCGGATGGCAACGCAAAACGTCACGGCGCGTCACATCAGGCCGATGACGTGCCACCAAAGCGCATTGGCCGGTAGCACCGTGACGAGCGACAGCAGGGCGGTGGCGACGCAAAACCGGGTCGCGTCGCGCAGCCCGATACCGGCGAGGGCCATGGCCAGAATCAGCGGCGGGGCCTGATACGGCAGCACGATCGTCGAGATACCGACGGCCTGCGTGAGCAACACGGCTTTCATGCTGAGCGGCGCGCCCTGTGAGAGGGCGGGGACCAAGGGAGTGAATAACGCAGGCGCGGCGTTCGAGGTGACGGCAAACATCAGCACGACAGAGAGTAGGACCAGCACGAGATAGGCGGGCGTTGCCGACATTTGCGCGAGGTCGAGGCGCGAAAGTGCGGGGCGCAACGCGTCGGCCAGACCTGCGTGATCGACGGCCGCTGTCAGTCCGATGATCGCGGCTACAAACCACAGCGGCGCGAGCTTCACCTGCTTGAGAAACGCTTCCGGATTCACAAGGCGCAGCGGGCCGAGGCACAACAGCGCTACGCCAAGCCCGACCCAACCGGCCGAGACGTGGTGCCAAGGTTCGGTGAACCAGAGCCCCAACATCAGCGTCAGCGCGCCGAGCAGGCGGCGTTCGGCGGGGCCCACGGATGCGGTTGCGGGCGAGGGGGATGACGACGCGAGGTCTGCTGCGACGAGATGATCCGGAAACATCCACATCGCAACGACGACCAACAGCGCGCCGCGCACGACGGCCAGCGCGGGGATGAGTGCGCTGGCGTATTCGGCATAACCGAGGCGGATGCCCAGCACCGTTTCCGCGCTGCCGGCCATCACCAGATTCGGCAGATTGGCGGGCAGGATGGCGGTCGACAACTCGCAACTGGCGAGTGCGGTGGCGAGCAGCAGCCCGGTGCGTCCGGGGCGGCCGGTGACGAAGCCGACGCGGTCGCAAAAGCTGAGCACGATCGGGACCAAAATCGCGATGCGTCCCAGCGTAGAAGGCATGACCAGCGACAGCACGAAGGCGATGGCGACGAACCCGGTGAGGGCGAGCCCGTAAGCGTGTCCGCAGTGGGCGGCGAGGCGGCGCGCCACGCGTTCGCCGAGTCCGGTGACGGCGAGCGCCATGCCGATGACGGCGCCGCTGAACACCAGCCAGAAGGCATCGGACGTGAAGCCCGAGAAGACCACGCCTGCCCCGAGCGATGTGCCCGCAACCAGCAGGAACATCAACAGCAACGACACGAGGAAGTCGGGCAGCCAGCCGGTGGCCCAGTAGCCGAGGCAAAGCGTCACGATGACGGCCACCGCGAGCGTGTCGCCACGCAACCCTGCCGAGTACAGCGCGAAGCCAACGAGGGCACTGAGTCCCACCAGCAAGCCATGCCGCCAACGTCGCCCGGGCGCGAAGGCGTCGCCGGGGATGGGGGCGACCGTGCTGCCAGCGAGGGGTGTCGGGCTGGTTTGTGACATGGCGACTCCAGATAATATATAATTTTTCTTGATTATATATAATTTGCCGGGAGAGTCGACGAATGGCGAAAGATGCCGGATCGGAAGCGGGATCGGAGTCGCAAGCGGGCACCGCGACGGAGCGGGCTTACGAGGCGTTGCGCGAGCAGATTGGCCGTGGCGAGTTGAAGCCCGGCGAAGCGCTGCGGCAGGACCATCTGGCGGCGGCGCTGGGCGTGAGCCATGTGCCGGTGCGTGAAGCGCTGACCATGCTGGCGGCTGACGGGTTGGCGCTCAGCCGCGTGAATCGCGGCACGGTGGTGGCGTCGCTCACTGAGCGCGACGCGCTGGAGTTGGCCGACTACCGGGCGTTGCTGGAGGGGCGGTTGATGGCGTTGGCGATGCCGAACTTGTCGCGCGCCGATCTGGCGCGGGCCGAGGCGTCGTTGGATGCGTTGGAAGCGGCGACGGATCTTGCGGATGTGGTGGCGCGCAACGCGGCGTTTCACGCGATGCTGTACGCGAAGGCGGAGCGTCCTTACTTTCAGCGTGCGGTGGCGACGGCGCGGCTGAACCTCGGCCGGTATTTGTTTCTGGCGTGGCGCACGCAGGGGAATGCGCAGCGCTCGCACGACGAGCATCGCGAGTTACTGCGTCTTTGTGCGGCCGGTGACGATGCTGGCGCGGTGGCATTGGTGCAGGCGCATAACCGGGAAACCGGCGAGCGGATTGCGCAAATCATTCGAGAGGGTTGGGACGCTTGAGCTACGTCGACACGAACGGCCGCGCCTTTGTCATTGAAGCGGTGAGACCGGCGGACTTGCCTGTGCTCGCACAGCTGTACCTCGACGTCAGACGGCAGACGATGACGTGGCTGTCGCCCGACCGGTTCCGGTATGAAGACTTCGCGTCGGATGCCGCGGGCGAGACGATTCAAGTAGCGAGAGCTGTCAACGACGAGATCCTCGGATTCATCTCCGTCTGGCCAGCGGATAACTTCATTCACATGCTCTACGTGCGTGAGACCTCGCAAGGCGCAGGTGTCGGGGCAGCGTTGTTGAAAGCGCTCCCGGATTGGCCATCACGCGGATATCGACTCAAATGTCTGGTGAAGAACTCGCGAGCGACGTCGTTCTATCTGCGCCACGGGTTTGTTGTGGTTGGTGCGGGGGCGTCGGAGGAGGGGGATTACGAGGATTTGGCGGTCACTCTTGGTGAGTGAAACTTTCTTCGAGAAAGATCTTCAGAGACAACTGGCCTTCGCGATGCAGTCCGCCGACATCACCGGCGTAGAAATCTGCGCCCCCGTTCAAGCCGACAAACTCGCCTCTGAACATTTCAATCTCAGGGTCATAGCAGATGACGGCCTTGTGCCCATTGATGATCATGACGTTATTCATGGTTTCACTCCGCTGCGTCAAACGAACCCCGGTCGCGCTAGCTGCGAGACGAACGAAAGCATATGGGGATCGCATGTCCGGGACAAGCGGATGGCGGCGCAATTCGATGCTTGGATCGAAGATTCGGAACTAGCCCACGTCGCCTTGAAAACAAAAAAACCCGCGAGAGCGCGGGTTTTTTGCGGAGATTTCGGAGGCATCTGGTGCCCCCGAATCTATCCAGTCGACTGAGTCGTTACACGTTAAACAAGAAATTCATCACGTCGCCGTCGTGCACGACGTATTCCTTGCCTTCGGCGCGCATCTTGCCGGCTTCTTTCGCGCCTTGCTCGCCCTTGAACTGGATGTAGTCGTCGAACGCGATCGTCTGCGCGCGGATGAAGCCGCGCTCGAAGTCGGTGTGGATCACGCCAGCCGCCTGCGGTGCCGTGTCGCCCACGTGGATCGTCCACGCGCGCACTTCCTTCACGCCGGCCGTGAAGTACGTCTGCAAGCCCAGCAGCTTGAAGCCCGCACGAATCACGCGGTCCAGACCCGGCTCGTCCATGCCCATGTCGGCCAAAAACTCGGCCTTGTCGGCATCTTCCATATCGCCGATTTCCGCCTCGATCGCCGCGCACACCGCCACGACCGGTGCATTTTCCGCTTCCGCGTACTTGCGCACCGCGTCCAGATGCGGGTTGTTCTCGAAACCGTCGTCCTTCACGTTCGCCACGTACATCGTAGGCTTAGCCGTGATCAGGCAGAACGGCTTGATCAACGCCTGTTCGTCTTCTGACAGCTTGAGCGAGCGCACCGGACGTGCCTCGTTGAGCACCGGCGCAATCTTCTCGAGCACCGCCACCAGCTTGGCCGCTTCCTTGTCGTTGCCCGACTTGGCCGCCTTCGTGTAACGCTGCAACGACTTCTCGACGGTGGCCAGATCGGCCAGCGCGAGTTCGGTGTTGATCACTTCGATGTCGGAGATCGGGTTGACCTTGCCGGCCACGTGGATGACGTTCTCATCCTCGAAGCAACGCACGACGTGCGTGATCGCATCCGTTTCGCGAATGTTGGCGAGGAACTGATTGCCCAGCCCTTCACCCTTGGACGCGCCCGCCACCAGACCGGCGATGTCCACGAATTCGACCGTCGCCGGCATGATCCGCTCGGGCTTGACGATCTCGGCCAGCTTACCCAGTCGCGGGTCCGGCACCTCGACCACGCCGACGTTCGGCTCGATCGTACAGAACGGGTAGTTCTCGGCAGCGATGCCCGCCTTGGTCAGCGCATTGAAAAGGGTCGATTTGCCGACGTTGGGCAAGCCGACGATGCCGCATTTGAGGCTCATGCTAAATCCTGTGAAATCCGGTATTGCGTCGCGGAAAGTCCGCTATTGTACCCGTTCGTGCCTGAATCACCCGCTCTGCCACCCCCGGGGCCTTCGGGGGGCGCAGGCGCTCAGCTCAGTTGCTTGGCCGAGAACGTGTCGCACTTGCGCACATCACCCGACTGCAATCCCTGACGCAGCCAATACACCCGCTGCGCACTCGTGCCGTGCGTGAACGACTCCGGCACCACGCGGCCCTGCGATTGCTGCTGCAACCGGTCGTCGCCAATGGCCGCCGCCGCCCTGAGCCCCTGTTCAATGTCGCCCGGCTCGAACAACTGCTGGTTCGCTTTCGCCGCATTGTTGGCCCAGACCCCCGCAAAGCAGTCCGCCTGCAACTCCAGCCGCACCGACAGCGCATTGGCCTGCGCCTCGCTCACCCGGCGGCGCGCTGCGTCGAACTGCTCGGAAATGCCCAGCAGGTTCTGCACGTGATGGCCCACCTCGTGCGCAATCACGTAAGCCTGCGCAAAATCGCCACCGGCGCCGAACTTGCGCTGCAATTCGTCGTAAAACTCGAGATCGATATAGACCTTCTGGTCGCCCGGACAGTAAAACGGCCCCATGGCCGTTTGCCCCGTCCCGCACGCCGTGGCCGTCGCCCCGGAGAACACCACCAGCTTGGGCGCCACGTACTGACGATTCAGCTGCGCCGGGAAAACGCTCGCCCACGTGTGCTCGATGTTGCCGAGCACCTTGCGCGTGAAGACAATCTTGGGATCGTTGGCGGGGGCGGCGGGTGTGCCATTGCCCGGTGCCCGCTGGGGTTGCGACTGCGTCTGCCCCTGAATCATCTGCGAGCCTTCGATGATCACGCGAGGGTCGATGCCGAAGAAGTACGAGGCCGCCAGCGCCACCACGATCGTGCCGATCCCGATGGTCGCGCGTCCCCCGAAGCCGCCGCCACTGCCCCGGCGGTCTTCTACGTTCTGACTTTCCTGTTCGTCGTCGAGACGCATTTTGAATCTCCCCTGCATGGATGCCCGTTACCTGCGCGGAAGTATAGCGCCGGGCGTCGACGGCGCGACGCTCGGTCGCAGCCGGGCCCCGCGCGGCCGGGCGTCACCCCGGCGGCAAGCGTGCGACAATACGCCATCTCGTTTTCTGAACCAGTCGGCTCGCGCAGTCATGGCGCGGGCGCTGCATTCGCCGCATGGCCCAATCCCAAACTTCCAGCCAGACGCACGACGTCATCGTCGTCGGTGGTGGTCTGATCGGCAAGGCCGCCGCCTTGCTGCTGTCGCAAGCGCGCCTGTCGGTCGCACTGCTCGCGCAGCCCGCCGCCGCGCCTGCCCCGGCTTCGGCCCCCGGCGCCGACCTGTGGGGCGCTCGCATCTACTCGCTTTCGTCCAGCTCGCAGGCCCTCTTCGAGCGCATGCGTGTCTGGCAGGCGGTCGATCCCGCGCGCGTGAATCCCGTCTACGACATGGAAGTGTTCGGCGACGAACGCGGCAGCCTGCACTTCTCGGCCTATCAGGCCGCCGTGCCGCAACTGGCATGGATCGCCGAATCGTCGAATCTCGAACGCGCCCTCGACGCCGCGCTGCGCTTCTCTCCGCAAGTCCATTGGGTCGACGCCCGCGCCGATGCGCTCGAAGTCGACGCGGATGCCGCCTCGGTGCGTTTGTCCGACGGCAAGGTGCTGCGCGCATCGCTTGTGGTCGGGGCCGACGGCGCGCACTCGTGGGTACGCGGCACGGCAGGCCTCGATGGCACGGTGCGCCCTTATGAACAATTGGGTGTGGTGTGCAACTTCCGCGCGGAGCGATCGCACCGCGATACCGCGTTTCAGTGGTTTCATGACGGCGAGATCATCGCGCTGCTGCCGTTGCCGGATCAGCACGTCTCGCTCGTCTGGTCGGCCGCCGAGGGGCACGCCAGCCAGTTGCTTGCGCTCGATCCCAAAGACCTTGCCGAGCGCATCGGTACGTTCTCGAAGGGTGAACTTGGCCAGCTCACGCCGGTCTCAGCCCGCGCACAGGGGTTTCCGCTGGTGCTCGCGCAAGCGAAGCGTCTCATTGCCCAACGCGTGGCGTTGATCGGCGACGCGGCGCACGTAGTGCATCCGCTGGCCGGGCAGGGCATGAACCTCGGTTTGCGCGATGTTGCCGCACTGGGCGACGCCGTGGCTGCGCGGGAATCGTTCCGCGACTGTGGCGATGCCACCGTGCTGCGTCGCTACGAGCGTGCGCGCAAGGAAGATATCGGCAGCATGGCGTTCACGACCGATGGGTTGCACAAACTGTTCTCGACCAGCAGCCCGCTCGCGAAGTTCGCGCGCAACGCCGGGCTCGACGGCGTGAACATGCTGCCCTTCGTGAAGAAATTCCTGATCGGCCGCGCGCTGGGTTAAGGCATTCGTCTACGGCGTCGATTCGCAACTGGCGAAACGACGCGCGGGACAGTGCAAGTATCTGCGCACGCGCCCGGCATCCTGCATCCCCATACGCACCATCAAGCACGACACTACTTCTGGAGAAATTCGATGTTGCAACGTTATCGCGCCGCGGCGCTTGCTATCGCAGCGGTTTGCGCCGCCGGTGTCACCACGCTGGCCGTCGCGCAGAACAAGCCGGACGCGACGCTCGACCGCGTGAAGAGCGCCGTGCAAAAGACGCTCGGTTCGGATGCCCCCGTGAAGTCGGTGTCGCGCACGCCGGTGCCGGGGCTCTATGAAGTGGCGGTCGGCGGCGAGATCATCTACGCCGACGAAAAGGCGCAGTACGTCATTCTGGGCGGCAACCTGATCGACACCAAGACGCGTCAGAACCTCACGGAAGCGCGTCAATCCGAGCTGAACAAGGTCGACTTCTCGAAGCTCCCGCTCGATCGCGCCATCAAGTTCGTGAAGGGCAACGGCAGCCGCAAGATCGCCGTCTTCTCCGATCCGAACTGCCCGTACTGCAAGCGCTTCGAAGAGACCCTGAAGTCGAACATCGACAACATCACCGTCTATACCTTCCTGTACCCAGTGCTCGGCCCGGATTCGGACGCCAAGTCGAAGGCCATCTGGTGCTCGACCGATCGCCTCAAGGCATGGCACGACTGGATGCTCGACAAGAAGGCACCGGCCACGCCGAGCGCCAAGTGCGACGACGGTCCGGTCAAGCAGAACGTGGCGCTGGGTCACAGCTACAACGTGACGGGCACGCCGACGATCATTCTGTCGGACGGCCGCCGCCTGCCGGGCGCCGTGCCTGCCGACGAGCTCGAAAAAGCCCTCGCCACCGTCAAGTAAGCCCTTCCACATAAGAAGCGCCCGCCCGCGCCGCCCACGTCATGAAAGCTACGCCTTCCATTCGGTACGCCATTGTCCCGAAGTCGCCCGCCGCTCACTTGTTCGAAGTGAGCGTCACGGTCTCCAGCCCTGCGCCTGAAGGCCAGCGTTTCACGTTGCCGGCGTGGATTCCGGGCAGCTATATGGTGCGCGAGTTCGCGCGCAACATCGTGACCATCGGCGCGACGTGCCGTGGCCGCAAGGTGGCGCTCGACAAGCTCGACAAGCACACGTGGCAGGCGGCGCCCTGCAAGGGCACGCTGATCGTGACGTACGAGGTCTACGCGTGGGATCTGTCGGTGCGCGCCGCGCATCTGGACGACACGCACGGCTTCTTCAACGGCACCAGCGTGTTTCTGCGCGTGCACGGGCAGGAGAACTCGCCGTGCGAAGTCGACATCCTGCGTCCGCGTGGTGCTGCCTACAAGGCATGGCGCGTGGCGACGGCGCTGGAACCTGCACAGGGGACGGCGCCGCTCGACTTCGGCCGCTATGTCGCCACCGATTACGACGAACTCATCGATTCGCCGGTGGAACTGGGCACCTTCGTGCACGGCACCTTCAAGGCGTGCGGCGTAACGCACGAGGTGGCGATCACCGGCCCTGTGCCGAAGCTTGATCTCGACCGCCTGCTGCGCGACATGAAGAAAATCTGCGAATCGCAGATCCGGTTGTTCGAACCGGGGGCCAGCGCGCGCTCGCGAGTGCCCATGTCGCGTTATGTCTTCCTGCTGATGACGGTAGGCGACGGCTATGGCGGGCTGGAGCATCGCGCATCCACGGCGCTGCTGGCCGGTCGTAACGATCTGCCGGTGCAGGGTCAGGCGAAGATGAGCGACGCGTATCGCGGCTTCCTCGGTCTGGTGAGCCACGAGTATTTCCACACGTGGAACGTCAAGCGCATCAAGCCTGCTGCCTTTGCCCCCTATACGCTCGATCAGGAAAACTACACGCGCCTGCTGTGGTTGTTCGAAGGCTTCACGTCGTATTACGACGATCTGATGCTCGTGCGCAGTGGTGTGATCGACGCGCCCGCTTATTACGATCTGGTCGCGAAGACGGTGGCCAACGTGCTGCGCGGCAGCGGCCGCCTCAAGCAGACCGTTGCCGAGAGTTCGTTCGACGCATGGACCAAGTATTACCGTCAGGACGAGAACGCGCCGAACGCCATCGTGAGCTACTACACGAAGGGCTCGCTGATCGCGCTGGCGCTCGACCTGACCATTCGCACGCAGACGCGCGGCCAGAAGTCGCTCGACGACATCATGCGCGCGCTGTGGCAGCGTTACGGGCGCGATTTCTATCGCGGCTCGCCGGTCGGCATCGATGAAGACGCAGTGCAGCCGTTGTTTGAAGAAGTGTCGGGTGTCGATCTGTCGGAGTTCTTCGCGACGGCCATCAACGGCACGCGCGACTTGCCGCTCACGTCGTTGCTCGAACGCGTCGGCCTGACGCTGGCGCCGGTGACGCCGGAACACGGCCGCCCCTCACTGGGCGCGAAGACGGCCAAGCGCGGTGACGATCTCGCGTTCGCGCAAGTGCTCGATGGCGGCGCTGCGCAAGCGGCGGGTCTGTCGGCAGGCGATACGCTCGTAGCTATCGACGGTCTGCGCGTGACGACGGGCAATCTCGACAAGCTGCTCGAACGCTATCGCGCGGGCGATCAGGTGCGCGTGCACGCGTTCCGCCGCGACGAGTTGCGCGAAGCCACGCTCACGCTCGATGCGCCGGAAGTGACGCAATACCGCATCACCGCGACGCGCGATCGCGCCGCAGCCCAACGCCGCGAGAAGTGGCTGAGTGCCTGATCTGCGTTTGATCAGTGCCTGCTGATGGTTTGATCGGTGTTGCGCCGAGATGAATTACGGCTTGGCCTCGACAGGCGCCGGACCCGGCACCGTCGGGTCGCGGTTTTCTTCGGGACACGTCCGCGCGACCGCCAGCATATGTTCGATGAAGACCTGCGTCTTTCGCGGCAAAAAGCGGCGCGATGGCGTGACCAGATGCACCGGACTGGCCGGTAACGACCACTCGGGCAACACTTTGACCAGCCGGCCGGTGCGCAACGCATCTTCGGCCAGAATGTCGGTCAGCGCGGCAATGCCGCTGCCCGCCAGCGCCATCTCCTTGACCATCCCCATGCTGTTGACCTGAATCGCGCCGTGCATCGTGATGTCCACGCGCTGCCGCCCTTTGTGCAGTGTGTCGGTATTGAACAGCCGCCGCGCGCCTTGCAGAATCACGTACCGGTGGCCGGCAAGTTCTTCCGGCACACCGGGCAGGCCGGTGGCGCTGAGATAGAGCGGACTGGCGTAGAGGCTGCGCGTGAGCATCAGCAACGGGCGCGCTACCAACGTGGAGTCCGAGAGCTGCCCCGCACGAATGGCCACGTCGACACGCTCGGCGATCAGGTCGACCTGCCGCGAGCTGAGATCGACGTCGACGGTGATTTCGGGATACGCCGCGCAGAACGTGGCGAGTGGGAGCGCCAGCCATTGCGCCGCAAAGTCGGCGGGGGCGGTGATGCGCAAACGTCCACGCGGCTTATTCGAGAGCTGCGACGCGAAATCGCGGGTCTCTTCCACCTCTTCGAGAATCGGCAGGCAACGCTCGTAATACGCCTCGCCCACTTCCGTGAGTTCAAGACGCCGGGTGGTCTTGTGCAGCAGCCGGGTGCCGAGCCGCGTCTCCAGCCGGGACAGGCGGCGGCTGACCGTCGCCTTCGGCAGATCGAGCCGTTCACCGGCGCGGGTGATGCTGCCGGAGCGCACCACTTCGGCGAAGATCAGCATGTCGTTCAGATCGTCAATCATCGCACTGCGCTCCTTGCGACGCCTTATGGCATCTGGTCAAACCCGCTAAATCATCCATGAATCGCCCGTGAAACCGCTACGCGGAAGGGGCAAATTCATTGTTCCAAAATAGGAACAAACAATTCGATTTTAGCGGCTTGTTTCATTTTTGTGGGTAACTAGAATTCACCCTAAGCCGACACGCAATTGACGGCATCCCCGGTGAAGGGGGCCTGCGTGGACGGATTTTCCGAACCCAGGCTCAGGAGCCACAGCAATGACCACGATTCTCCAAATCAATTCCGCCGCCCGCTCGCAGGGTGCCAACTCGACCACGCTCGCCAACGAAACCGTGACGCAACTGGTCGCGAAGAACCCCGGTGCCAAGGTCGTCGTGCGCGACCTGCTGGCCGACGGCGTGCCCCATCTGGACGAAGCCGTGATCGGCGCGTTCTTCACGCCGGAAGACCAACGCTCGCCGGAACAGAACGCCATCATCGCGCGCAGCGATGCACTGATCGCCGAAATTCAGGCCGCCGACTATGTCGTGTTCGGCGTGCCGCTGTACAACTTCCAAGTGCCGTCGCAACTGAAGGCGTACTTCGACTGGATCGCCCGTGCCCGCGTGACGTTCCGTTACCGTGAAGACGGCACCGTGGAAGGCCTGATCCAAGGCAAGAAGGTGCTGGTGGCATTTGCTCGCGGCGGCAACTACAAGGACACGCCGGCCGACAGCCAAACCCCGTACCTGAAGGCCATTCTGGGCTTCCTGGGCATGACGGACGTGACGTTCATCTTCGCCGAAGGTCTGGCACGTGGCCCGGAATCGGCCGCTGCCGGTTTCAAGAACGCCCGCGACGCCATCGCAGCGCTGTAATTCAGCGTACTGAGTTTCGTCGTTCTGAAACTCGGCGTACTGAAGCGGCGCGCCCGGTCGGGCTGCGTAGGTAGCCCGACTCGCCGGACTCTCCCGGCGAGCGGGCGCGCCGCGTTGCTTATTGCTAGTTGTCCCGCATGCGCAGGAATCCCCAATGGCCAACCCGAATTCCGTCCCGGGTCTCGCATCGGGTCCCGAATCTCTCGAATCGCTCGTTTCGTTACGGACTCGTGTCAAGAAGCGCCCGGCCGCCCATGCCGACGCGCCGGTCATTCCGCGCGTGCTTCCCGTCTCCCGGCCCGGCCGCTGTGCTGCGGCCGCGGGGGCGGGTGTTTTCGATCAGACCGGCGAGACCGATCCGTTCCTCTCTGTCGATGTATTCCGCCGTCACGGCGCATGCATTCCACCGCATCCGCATGCCGGATGTGCCGTGGCGACCTATCTGTTTCCCGAATCTACGACGTCGATGCGCTGCCGAAACGCGCAAGGCGGTGACGACACGCTGCGACCGGGCGATCTGCTCTGGCTGGAAGCGAATTGCGGCACCGTGCATGACGACGTGCCGGAAGACCTTTGCAAGACCGTTCGCGGTGTGCGTCTTGTCGTCAATCGCGCCGGACGCCATGCCCATGGCGCCCCCGATCAGACCGTGGTGCGCGCCGACGCGATGCCACAGTGGCAAGCGGGCGGGCTCGATCTGACGCTCGTCTGTGGCGAGTGGGGTGAACGGCAAGTGGATCGCGCTGATCGTGCTGATCGCGTAAGCAGCGACGAAACGCCCCAAAGCGGTGGTGACCATTCCTGTGAGGGAAAACCGACGACGTTATTGCGACTCGACTGGCGCGACGACGATCTGCGTACCTTCACCATTCCGTGCGACGGCCGCCGCTGGATCGCGCTGATCGCGCAGGGCGAGGCGGCACTGGCGGGTCATGCGTTGCGTGCCGATGGCGGCGATGTGGAAGCGATGTTGCTGCCCCCGGGCGAATGGCAGATGGCGGGGCGCGCTGGCGCACGCCTGCTGCTCGTCGGCGGTACGCCGCTCGATGAACCGGTGGTCTTTCGCGGCAACTTTGCCGCGCGCGACGAGGGCGATCTCATCAACCTCATGCGGCGTTACCAGCAAGGCTCGATGGGTACGCTTTGATATGGCGTGACTGAAGGCGTGACTGAAGTCAGTGCCCAAGGAATGCAGAAGGGGGATTCGGCCATTGCGACCGAATCCCCCTTTTTTACGTCCCTGCATGACGTTGTCGCAGCGACGCTACGACACGCCATTCATCACTGATGGAAGTTCAGCGTCAGCATAGCGCTGCGGCCCGGGGCCCACGTGGCGTAGATCGGGTAGGCGCTGGCGTAGTACTTCTTGTCGAAGATGTTCTGCACGTTCAGTTGCAGATCGACGCTGCGCGAGACGCGATATGTCGCCATGGCGTCGAAGCGCGCGTAGCCCGGCGTCCACTTGCGCGTGGTGGCCGACACCGACGCGTAGGTGAGGCTCGAGAGCGTCATACCGGCGCCGAGCGTGAGCTTGGGCAGCACTTCGTAGTCGGTCCACAGTGTGACGTTGTGCTTGGGCACCATCACCATCGGCAGACCCGACGCACCCGGTGCGCTCGGACCCGCATCGGTCGTGATCGCATCCAGATACGAGTAGCCGCCGAACACGCGCCAGTGTTGCGTCAGGTTGCCGGCCCAGCCGAGTTCGGCACCGCGCACGCGCTGGCTGCCGGCGTTGATCGTGCCGCCCAGACCATCGCTCACGCGGGCATTGGTCTTGTCGGTCTGGAACAGCGCTGCGGTGAGCGACAGGCGTTGCTCAAGCACATCCCACTTCGCGCCGACTTCGATATTGCGGCTGCGCTCAGGCGACAGATTCGAGTTGCCCGTCGTAATCTGGTCCGTGCCCCCGCCCAGACCGCTGTTCGCACCCGGCGGGTTCGCCGACGTGCCGTACGACGCGTACAGGCTCAGTGTCGGCAGCACCTTGTACACCACGCCCAGTTGGAAGCTGAACAGGGTCGAGATGTTCTTCAGGTCCGGCGCACCGGCCTGCACCGCGTGAACGTCGAAGCGATCGAGGCGCATGCCGCCGTTGAGCAGCCAGCGCTCTGAGAGCTTCACGCTGTCGAACAGGTAGGCCGACGCCACATCGGTGCGCGTGTTCGTTGCGGCACCGGGGAAGGCTTTGTCGCCGTTGAGGACGAGGCTGCCCGTCCATGGGTTGTCCGGATTCCAGCCGCCGATGGTCGTGCAGTTGTAGGCCACCGAGCAGGGGCCGCCCGAGCGGATGTTGTTACCGGCGCTGTCCGCGACGAGATAGCCCTCGTAGCGGCTTTGTTCGTTGCTGAATTCGACACCGCCCGTGAGCGTGTGCTCGAAGCCGAACAACGTGGCCTTGCCGGTGAGTTCGGTCTGGTTGGCGATGCTGTTGGTGGCGTACTTGCCGCTCTTGGCTTGCAGCGAAATGATGTTCGAGCTGGCCGACTGGAACTGCGGGTTCGTCGCCACGTAGTCGAGCGTGGAGCGGCCGACCATCGTGGTGTTCTTCACTTTCCACGTGTCGTTGAGGCGGTGCTCGATCTTGATTTCGCCGGTGTCGGTCTGGCCGCGGCGGTAATCGCGATTGTTCAGGCCGTAGAACTGGTTGCGCTGGAAGCCGCCGTCGGGCGTGCCGCCTGCCGAGCGGAACGGCGCGCTGAAGTCCGGCATGTCGTACGAGTTCAGGTGGTAGTAGCTGAACGTGACGGTGGTCGGGCTGTTCAGGCCGAAGGCCACCGACGGCGCGATGCCCCAACGCTTGCTGTAGACGTTGGTGCGGCCGGCCTGATCGGCGTCGAAGCCCATGGCATTCAAGCGCACGGCGGTCTGATCGTTGAGCTGGCGGTTCACATCCAGCGTCAGGCGCTTGTAGCTGTCGGTGCCGAAGCCGAGGCTGGCGTTGGTGAAGTCTTCCAGCCGCGGCGCTTTCGTCGTGATGTCGATGCTGCCGCCAACGGCGCCTCGTCCGGCGTAGACCGAATCCGGGCCCTTGATGACGCTGATGTTCTCGATATCGAACGTCTCGCGGTTCTGCACACCGGAGTCACGCATGCCGTCGACGAAGATCGAGTTGCGCGATTCGAAGCCGCGAATGACCGGGCGGTCGGCCGACGGGTTCGCGGCGGCGTCGCCACCGAGGAAGGTGATACCGGGCACCGTCTTGAGCGCGTCGGCGAACGTGGTGGCGTTTGTCTGCTTGATCAGCTCTTCCGGAATGACCGTGACCGAGCGCGGCGTGTCGCGCAGCGGGTCGACGAACTTGTACGACGGCAACGTCTTGGTCTGCATGGCCGACGGCACGGCGCTGTCGTTCACTTGCGTGGTCGGCAGGGTGACGGCGCTGGCGTTGGCGGTGGCAGGGGCGGCGCTGGCAGCGGCCGGGTCCGTATTGCCGGACGGAGCGGGCTGGGTGGTCTGTGCGGCAGCGGGGAGGGCGAGGGCGCCACCGGCAACGAGCAGGGCGCAGGCGGTCACGAGCAGACGCTGGCGCGTCTGGAAAGCGGTAGACATACGTGTGTTCCGGCTATGGCGTCACCGTCGGACGCCTGACGGGCCGGGCAACGCACGATTCTTATCAGTTGATAATGAGACGAATTCTCATTGCGGCCGGAAGTTTAATATGTTCAAGAAAAGGTGTAAACGTTTGAAAGGATCTATGGATTCGTATATTTCGATGGGTAAAACCGTGATGACTTTGAACCGGCACGGTCCGGCTTTTTGATAGCGATAACTATCAAAATGGCACCAAACGTTGAAAATGATCGCCAAAGCGATCATCGGCAGCCTCAATCCGGCAAACGCCAGTCGATGGGTGTCTTGCCGTGCTGTTCGAGGAAGGTATTGGCGGCGCTGAAATGGCCGCAGCCGAGGAAGCCCCGATGCGCCGAGAGCGGCGATGGGTGCGGGGCTTCGAGCAGCAGATGGCCGTGACCCGCGAGCAGGGGGGCCTTAGCCTGCGCATGGCTGCCCCATAGCAGGAACACCAGCGGCCCTTGTTGCGCGGCGAGACCGCCGAGTAACGTATCGGTGCACGCCTGCCAGCCGCCTTTCTTGAACGGCTTCGCGTGACTTGCCGCATTGCCTGCTTCGACCGTCAGCGTCGTGTTGAGCAGCAACACGCCTTGCTTGGCCCACGCATCGAGATTGCCGTGCGACGGCGGCGATATGCCCAGATCGCGCTCGATTTCTTTGTAGATGTTGCGCAGCGACGGCGGCACCCGCACCCCGCGTTGCACCGAAAACGCCATGCCGTGCGCTTGTGCGATGCCGTGATCGTCGCCGTGATACGGGTCTTGTCCGAGAATCACGACTTTGACGTCCTGCGGCGATGTCATGCGCAACGCGTGGAAAATGTCGGCCGGATAGACCGTCTTGCCTGCGGCCACTTCGGCGTCGACATACCCGCACAACGGCGCGTACGCGTCGCTGGCGACGAATGGCGCGGTCAGCGCTTTCCACGCTGACGGCAGCGCGTCGAACTGATCTTCGACACGGCCTTGCAGCGGCCCCGCGACGGCAGAAGAGGCTTCCACGGTCTCACTCGCGCCACTCACCCGCGCAGGCGAACCGGTTTCAACCGCCGCGTTGGCGTCGGCCGTCTCGGTGGCCGGTGTGGGGTCGTCGAACAGAGAACGCTGGTGCTCGTCGTTGGCTTTCGCTCGTGCGCGTGATGTCATGCGGTAGGTCTTTGGAAATACGTGGATTCGGAAGGCGGACGACACCGGTCGGGCGATGCCCCCAACAGCGCGTCGCGACGGTTGCGCTCGCTCAGCGGCTTCAGCCGCCGAGCACCTTCTGACGCAGACGATAGCCGCGTTGTGCCTTGCTCACGTCGTCGCTGTGCAACTCGGGCAGCACTTGCCGCAAGTCCTGCGACAGCGCGAAGAGAATGCGCTCGCCCTGAGCGTTGCGGTCGTCATCGGGCGCTTCGAGCAATTCAAGCTCGACCTCTAGCAGCGGTGCCGTGTGGCGCTGGCCATTGGCTTCGACGGCAACTTCGCCACGATCGAAGGCAATCTCCACCGCTGTCCCGTCACCCGCAACGTAGCGCCACAACCGCCGCACGAAGTTGGTCTCGAACTGGGCAACCACGCTCGCGCCTTCGTCGCGCAGCATCGCCGCCGTTGCCGGAACGTCGCAGGCGGCGATCAGCGCATCCAGCTCCAGCGCCTCGCCCTTGACTGGCTGTTCCCACTCGTGACGCACATGCAAGCCGTCGCGCGCTTCACCCACCGATTTCAACGTTTGCAGCCACTGCCCCGGATGACCGTCGCGCGCGACGAAACGCAGACGCAAGGCCGCCTTGGCCCGCGACAGCGCGAGCGTTGGCGTATCGAAATAGCGGTTGACGAGATGGCGTTCGCCTCGCGCCTCGGCACCGGGCAGGTGGTCGAGATGCGCGATGAGGGCGTCGGCGCGTGCGGTGGGGAGATCGCCCGGCAGGGCAAGTTTGAGTTCGCGTTCGATGGCCATGGGCCGCTCCTGTATCAGCGCGGCATGTCGAACAGCGTGGCGAGGGCATCGCCCGGCTCGGGCGCGCGCATGAAGGCTTCGCCGACGAGAAAGGCATTGACGTTGGCCGCGCGCATGCGCGTCACGTCGTCACGCGACAGGATACCCGACTCCGTCACCACCAGACGATCCTGCGGAATGTGCTTGAGCAGCCCCAGCGTGGTGTCCAGCGTGACTTCGAAGTTATGCAGATTGCGGTTGTTGATGCCGAGCAGCGGCGTGCTCAACTCAAGGCCTGCGTCGAGCTCGCGGCCGTTGTGCACTTCTACCAGCACCGCCATGCCCAACTCATGTGCCTGCGCTTCAAGATCACGCATATGCGCCAGTTCCAGTGCAGCGGCGATCAGCAGAATGCAGTCCGCCCCCATCTCGCGGGCTTCGTACACCTGATACGCGTCGATCATGAAGTCCTTGCGAAGCACCGGCAGATCGCAGGCGGCACGCGCGGCCTTCAGATACTCGGTCTTGCCTTGGAAGAACTGCTCGTCCGTCAGTACCGACAGACACGCGGCGCCGCCACGCTGATACGACTCGGCGATGGCCGGCGGCACGAAATTCTCGCGAATCACGCCCTTCGACGGACTCGCTTTCTTGATTTCGGCAATCACGCCGGACAACCCGCCGTCGATTTTCGTGCGCAGCGAGCCCACGAAGTCGCGCGTGCGCAATTCGCTGTCGCCCACGGTGGCTTCGGCATCGCGGCGCAGGCTGATCAGGTCGCGGGCGCGCTTGGCGGCGGCAACTTCTTCGGCCTTCACGGCCAGAATCTTGTCGAGAACGGTAGACATAGCGATCGGTATTTCGGGCTTCAATAATGGGGCTGACGTCGAAGGCACACGTTCGACGTCAGACCGTCAGATTACGATTTGAATCGTTGCGTGAACGTCACGAATTCGTCGAGTTTGGCGCGCGCGGCACCGCTCGTGATGGACTCGCGTGCCATGCGGATGCCGTCGCCGATGGACGCGGCGCGATTCGCGGCATATAGCGCCGTACCCGCGTTGAGCGCCACGATCTCGCGTGCGGTGCCTGCCTTATCGTCGAGTGCTTCGAGCAGCATCGCCTTCGATTCTTCGGCGCTGCCCACTTTCAGGCTGCGGTTGCTCACCATCTGCAAACCGAAGTCTTCCGGGTGAATTTCGTACTCGGTGACCTTGCCGTCCTTGAGCTCGCCCACCACCGTGGATGCGCCCAGCGACACTTCGTCCATGCCGTCCTTGCCGTAGACGACGAGCACGTGCTCCGCGCCCAGACGCTGCATCACGCGCACCTGAATACCGACCAGATCGGGGTGGAACACGCCCATCAGCTGGTTCGGCGCACCGGCTGGGTTGGTCAGCGGGCCGAGGATGTTGAAGATCGTGCGCACGCCCATTTCCTTGCGGATGGCGGCCACGTTCTTCATCGCCGGGTGGTGGTTCGGCGCGAACATGAAGCCGATGCCGACCTCACGCAGGCACTCGGCCACTTGCTCGGGTGAGAGCATGATGTTCACGCCCAGCGCTTCGAGCACGTCGGCGCTGCCCGACTTCGAACTCACACCGCGATTGCCGTGCTTCGCGACCTTGGCGCCGGCACCCGCAGCGACAAACATGGACGCCGTGGAGATATTGAACGTGTGCGACACGTCACCGCCGGTGCCCACGATATCGACGAAATGCTCGTCGGCCGGGGCGTCGACGTGATTGGCAAACTCACGCATCACTTGCGCGGCCGCGGCGATCTCGCCGATGGTTTCCTTCTTCACGCGCAGGCCGGTGATGATGGCGGCCGACATGACCGGCGAGATCTCGCCTTTCATGATGAGACGCATCAGATGGAGCATCTCGTCGTGAAAGATTTCGCGGTGTTCGATCGTGCGTTGCAGGGCTTCTTGCGGGGTAATCATGGAAGACTTCTCTCCTCTGCCGGGTCGGCCGCGCGGTTGTCGCGGCGATCCGCTGTCTTGTCCGTCAGGTGCCGGCATCGATGCCGGACAACCTGCTCATGTCATTCGAAATCGCTCGGGGTGCAGCGCTGCGCCGAATTCAGGCGGCCTGCGCCACACGCGGCGCGGCTTGCAGAAAGTTGCGCAGCACGGCGTGGCCATGTTCCGAGAGGATCGACTCCGGGTGGAACTGCACGCCTTCGACGTCGAGCGTCTTGTGGCGCACGCCCATGATTTCACCGTCGTCGGTCCATGCGGTCACTTCGAGGCAATCGGGCAGCGAGTCGCGCTCGATGGCCAGCGAGTGATAGCGGGTGACGGTAAAACGCTTGGGCAGATTGGCAAACACGCCTTGTTGCGTGGTTTCGATCTCGCTTACCTTGCCGTGCATGATCTGCTGGGCGCGGATCACCTTGCCGCCGAACGCTTCGCCGATGGCCTGATGGCCGAGGCAGACGCCGAGAATTGGAATTTCGCCCGCAAAGCGCTTGAGCACGTCGAGCGTGATGCCTGCGTTGGCCGGGCAGCTAGGGCCGGGCGACAGACAAATGCGGTCGGGGGAGAGCTCGGCGATGGCGTCGAGCGTGATCTCGTCGTTACGGAAGACGCGCACGTCTTCGCCTAACTCACCGAAGTACTGGACGATGTTGTAGGTAAACGAGTCGTAGTTGTCGATCATCAGCAGCATGATGGTCCCTGTTCGTCTGGTGACAGTGGAATGTCGAACGCATGAGATTTGCGAATTCCCCCTGAGCGTGCCCCCACATTGACTTCGCGGTCCGCGGGGGAGGGCGCTATGGGGATGAGATAGACGTGGCGGGTTACCGCCACCAGCGCAGGGCGACGGTCAGGGACGACCAGAGGAGGGAGGAAGACTGAATCGACTTCATAGTGACGGCGATTGTAGCAGTAACCACCGTTGCTCGTGGGCGGGGTGTCGCAAAAAGCGGTCAAACGGCGAATTTCTCGCGTGATCGGGCCATTTCTCGCAAGAATTTGCGCCAGACAGGGCCCAACATTCGACGATTCTGCCCCCCGGTCAGGGGGCAGAATGCGAGGTTCACGTGGCCTTTTTTGGCTTACGGGCCGTTGTGGCTTTCGTCGCCACCGGGGCGCTTTTCTTGACCGCCGTCGTGCGCTTATGGGGCGCCGCAGCGGGTTTCGGCTTCGCTTGCGGCTTCGCCTGCTGCTTCGCTTGCAGCTTCGGTGCCTGCTTCAATGCAGCGTCTTCGAAGACCGCCAGAACCCGTTCCAGATCGCTTTGCTCGTCGCCGTCGATCGGCACCGCGAAGCTGAGATCCTTCACCGCCTTCGCTACCAGACGGATGTGTTCGGGCGAGGCGTGCGCAAGCATGCCGGGAATGGCGTTCATGGCGGCGTCCGGAGACATCCGCAGCAAACCGGCTTGCCGGCGGATCATCTCGCGGAAACTTTCGATGGAGATGTCCCGTTCGCTGCGCGGCAACGATCGCGCCAGATTGAACTGCCGCTCGTCGGCCTCGCCATGCAGGCGATGCACCCACAGCAGCGCGCGAATCCCTGCCTCCAGTGCGCCGCCGTGATGCAGTTCGTGCTGACGATTGGCCAGTGCCTCTTTCACGAACGCAATATGCTCCGGCGAGGTGCCCGGATGCACGCGCACCGCGGCCCCATCGCTGCCGTGCAGCCCCGCGAGCGCCTGCACCCATGGCTGGCCGTAGATCAGCTCGAAAGCCTTCTCGTAGCCGTCGTCGCGGATATCGCGATAGAAGTTGAGCGACTGCTCGATGGCCGTCGACATGGCGGTCTGAAGCGCGAGGAAGGGATTGTCCGGCGACACCGGCTGCCGGGTCTCGCGAATGCGCTCGGCTTTCTCGGCAACCGGCGCGGCAAACGGATTGCGGTCCGACCACATTTCGTAACTCACGCGCAGCGGATGCAGCATGCGCATCCAGTACGCCGAGTTGGGCGTGACCATCGCCTGCACCCACGGCTGCACGAGGCTCCGGTACAGCCCGAGATTGATATCCGACAGATGCGCCACCGCCGCAAAGCGCCGGTCGCTCTCGGTATCCGGCTGCACGATGGCACGCACGTCTTCGATGCTGCGCCGCTGGATCGACATCACATAGTCGCCGTCGATCAACTCCCGATGCGGGGTATCGGCGGTCTTGTCGGCAATCTGCGCCTGATAGATGCCGGCCGGCAGCACGTCGATCAGATCGATGTTGTTGACGAACTTGCGGTGCTCCTTACGCCCCGTGCTGCTCGACACGAAAATGCCCAGATGGCCGATGCTGTCGTGCGTGGCATACACAATGGTCTGGTCGTGGCTGAACACTTCCGCGTCGTCGCGATACATATCGGTGATGAAGCCGAGCGCTTGCGGCGGCGGGGTGATGTTGTCGCCGTACGAGCAGAACACCACGATCGGCGAACGGATATTGCGCAGGTCGAGCCGGATGCCGTCGCTCGTGATCAGCTCGGCGCTGGTGAGCCGGTTGCCGACAAACAGGTTGTCGACGATGTACTGCATCTCCACCGCGTTGAGAAACACGTGCCCGCCCCAGTACTTCTCGAAACCGAGATAGCGCGGGGCTTCCGTGTCGACGTTGGCGTACAGATGGTATTTCTTGCGCCACAGCGTATTGGCCGGGTCGAGATTCTCGAAGTTCTGTACGAGCCACGCCCCATCGAAGCGGCCATCGCCGAGATCGCTCGTGAGCGCCGTGAGCCAGCTTCCGCCGAGCAGACCGCCGGAATAGCGCATGGGATTGCGCCCGCGCCAGCCTGCCCAGTACGAGAGCGGCGCACCGGCCACGATGATCGGACCGAACAGCTCGGGGCGCATGGCTGCCGTCATCAGCACCTGCCAGCCCGCCTGACAATTGCCGATCACGGCCGGCTTGCCCGCACCCTCGGGGTGCATCGAGATGACCTTCTCCAGAAATGCCGCTTCCGCATGCATCACGTCTTCGACCGTCTGGCCGGGCACCGGGTCGGGCAGAAAACCGACGAAATAGCAGGGATGACCGGCCCGCAAGGCCGCACCGATTTCACTGTCGGGCTTGAAGCCACCGATGCCCGGCCCGTGCCCCGCGCGCGGATCGACCACGACGAACGGGCGCGCGTTGGGCAGCGTAGGCGCATCGTCGGGTGGCTGAATCCGCATCAGGCAGTAGTTGCACGGGCGCGGCAGATCGTGGCCATCGAGAATCACCTCCGACGGGAAGTCGAGCACGTTCGGCGCCGACTCGGCCAGATGTTCCTGATATTGATTGCCGCGCTGGCGCATCACGTCCGCGTACAGCACGCTTCGCTGCCACGCGTCGACGGCATACTCGGCAGCAGCGGCCATCCACGGCATATTGTCGAGCCACGGATTGGCGGCGAGCCATGGGATATCAGGGGAAGTGGCAGACGCGGTGGCAGCTGATGCGCTCGCGCGGGACGTTCGGCGTTGGAGTGCGGCAGACGACTTGGCAGGCATGGCAATGACCTCGCAAATCCGGCATGACAGGGCTTGGCGGATGCTGTGAACGCGCAGGTGTCACCAGAGAACCCGGCGATACCTGCGCGACCCTTGTTACCAGCATCAAGCCATCGAACTGAGCGTGCGGCGAAAACGTCGCAGCGAGATGGCGAAGAACACGGCGCCAATCACGGCCAGCGCCACGAACTGCACCCACACGACGCCGATCCCGGCGCCTCGGAACAGGATCGCCTGCCCCAGCTCGACGAAGTGCGTCGTGGGTGCTGCGAGCATGATGTCCTGCACCACCTTCGGCATGCTTTCACGCGGGGTGTTCCCGCCCGAGAGCATTTGCAACGGCAGCAGTACCAGAATCAGCAACATGCCGAACTGCGGCATCGAGCGGGCCAGCGTCGCCAGAAAGATGCCCATCGACGTGGTCGCAAACAGGTGCAGCGTGGCGCCCAGCAGGAACAGTGCCACCGACCCGCCGATCGGCACATGCAGCGCGCCGCTCACGATCAGCCAGAGCGACATGGCCGCGGCGATCAGCACCACCATGCCCATCGACCAGACTTTCGCCAGCATGATCTCGGTCGGTGTCACCGGCATGACGAGCAAATGCTCGATGGTGCCGTGCTCCCGCTCCCGAATCAGGGCAGCCCCCGTCAGGATGATCGACAGCATCGTGATGTTGTTGATGATCTGCATGAGCGCGCCGAACCACGCTCGCTCCAGCGTTGGGTTGAACCGCACGCGCAACGCCAGCTCCACCGGCAGCTCGGCATTCGATCGGTATCGCTGGACGAATTCCCGCACTTCCGCCGAGACGATCTGCTGCACGTAACCGCTGCCCGAGAACGCCTGACTCATGCGCGTGGCGTCCACGTTCAACTGCACTTCCGCATGACGGCCCGCGAGCACGTCGGCCTGAAAGTTGGGCGGGATGTTCAGGGCAAACGTGTAAGCGCCTTCGTCCATGCCCCGGTCCACGGCGTCCGCGCTGATCATGCGCGGCTGCGTGAACTGCGGCGGGTAGAACGCGGAGACGATGCGTGCGGACAGCGGCGACGCGTCTTCGTCGACGATGGCGATCGGCGCCAGATGCAGCGTATCGGGCTGCGCGGTAGCCGACGAATACACCGAGGCCGTGAACGTGTAGATGATGAGCACGAGCATCATCGGGTCGCGCACCAGACTCCACAGCTCCTTCACGCCAAGCCGGTAGATGTTGGCCAGATGCCGCCGCCACGCGTGGGTGTTGTGCGGCTTGTCAGACCCGGCCGGGGTTTTCGCTGGCGCGACAGGAGGTGTCGGGGGCGTCGGTGGTGCCGGTGGTGCCGGCGGCGTTGGCGATTGAGGGGTCGAGGGGCTCGCCATCATTTGTCCTGTTTCTTGAGCAGCAGGATCGTGGCGCCCAGAATCACGGGCACGGCGACGAGCATCGGCCAGAAGGCATTGCCGAGGTCGGCAAACCCGAGCGCCTTGTTGAAGACGCCCCGGCTGATGATCAGCATGTAGGTCGCCGGGTAGATCTCGCCGATGAACCGGCCCGAACCCTCCATCGACGGCACCGGCGTGAGCATGCCCGAGAACTGAATCGCCGGGATCATGGTGCCGATCATCGTGAAGAACAGGGCCGCGATCTGGCTGCGGGTAAAGGTGGACGCGAGCAGGCCGATGCCTGTGGCAACCACGTTGAAGATGAAGATGGCTGTGAGCAACGTGAAGAAGCTGCCCTTGATCGGCACGCCGAAGAGCGTCACGGCGATCAGCGCCATGAGCAGGAAGTTCAGCATGGCGAGCGCCACGTACGGAATCTGTTTGCCGATGAGAAATTCGGTGCGGGTGACCGGCGTGACATACAGATTCAGGATCGATCCGAGCTCTTTCTCGCGCACGACGGACAGCGCCGTGAGCATTGCCGGCAACATCAGCAGCAACAACGGAATGACGGCGGGCACCATGGCCGGCAGACTCTTCACATCCGGGTTGTAGCGGTATCGAGTCTCGATGTCGAGCGAGGCGTTCGCGCGCACGCCGAGGCGTCGCAACGACTGATCGGCCAGCCAGTTCTGGTGCATCCCTTGTACGTAACCCTGCACGGTCTCCGCCCGCATCGGCATCGCGCCGTCGATCCACGCGCCGATCTGCACGTTCTTGCCGCGCGATACGTCGCGGGCAAAGCCCGGTGGAATCTCAATCGCCAATGCCAGTTCGCCGTTACGCAGGCGCCGGTCCATATCGTCGTAGTCGACGATCGGCGGCTGCTCGATGAAGTAGCGCGAGCCCGCGATATTGAGCGCGTAGTTCTGACTCAGCGTGGTCTGGTCACGATCAAGCACGGCGTAGCGCAGGTCTTCCACGTCCATGCTGATGCCGTAGCCCATCACCAGCATCAACACCAGCGAGCCGACGAGCGCCAGCGTGGCGCGTACCGGGTCGCGCTGCAACTCCAGCGTTTCGCGCCACAGATAGCTGATCATGCGGCCGAACGAAAACGCTTTGCGTTGCGTGTGTGCGGTCTCAGTGGGCGCTGCGGCGACGGGTTCGGTCTTCGGCGACTCGGGCGCTTCAGGCGTGCCGCCGCCCGCTTCCACGAGATATTCGATGAACGCCTGCTCCAGCGTCGCGGCGCCCTTGTCTTTCGTAATCTTGGCGGGCGGGTCCGAGACCAGCACGCGCCCGGCGTGCATCAGCGAGATGCGGTCGCAGCGGTCGGCCTCGTTCATGAAGTGCGTGGAGATGAAGATCGTCACGCGGTCGCGCCGCGAGAGCTCCACCAGCAGGCGCCAGAAGTTGTCGCGTGCCACCGGATCGACGCCGGACGTCGGTTCATCGAGAATCAGCAACTCGGGCTGATGCACCATTGCCACGGCGAGCGACAGGCGCTGACGCATGCCGAGCGGAATGCTGTCGGGCAGGGCGTCGAGCACGTCGGCCAGACCGAAGCGCAGCACCATCTCGTCCACGCGCGCGCTCACTTCCGCCTCGGGCACGTGAAACAAACGCGCGTGCAGCACCAGATTCTGATGCACGGTCAGCTCGGTGTAGAGCGAAAACGCCTGCGACATGTAACCCACGCGACGGCGGGTATCGATGTCTTTCGGATTGACCTCGCGACCGAATAGCCACGCTTGGCCTTCGCTGGCTTCCAGCAGGCCGGTGAGCATTTTCATCGTGGTCGATTTGCCGCAGCCGTTCGAGCCGAGAAAGCCGAAAATCTCGCCGCGCTGAATGCGGAAATCCACATGATCGACCGCTACGAAATCGCCGAAGCGCATCGTGAGGCCCTTGGCTTCGATGGCAATCTCGGTGTGTTCGTCGATATGCAGCGGCGGAATGACGACGGGCTCATAACCGAGTTTCTTGTCGTCGGGCAGCAGATCGATGAACGCCGCTTCGAGATTGTCGCGATGCGTACGGGCGAGCAGCTCGGCCGGCGTGCCGGTCGCGAGCACTTTGCCTGCGTCCATCGCCACCAGCCAGTCGAAGCGCTGCGCCTCGTCCATATAGGCGGTGGCGACGATCACGCTCATGGTCGGCCGCTCGCGGCGAATGCGCGCAATCAGATCCCAGAACTGTGCGCGGGCGAGCGGATCGACGCCGGTCGTCGGCTCGTCGAGAATCAGCAGGTCGGGATCGTGAATCAGCGCGCAGCACAGACCGAGCTTCTGCTTCATGCCGCCCGAGAGCTTGCCCGCAGGCCGTGCGAGGAAGGGGGCTAGCCCGGTGCTGCGCGTCAGGTCGTCAATGCGGCGGCGACGCTCGGCGGCGTCGTGCCCGAACAGGCGCGCGAAGAATTGCAGATTCTCTTCGACGGAGAGCGTCGGATACAGGTTCTTGCCCAGCCCCTGCGGCATGTAAGCGATGCGCGGGCACACGAGGTCACGGTGCACCTTGCTGGCCATGTCGCCGCCGAGCGCTTCCACGGTGCCCGTTTGTACCGCGCGCGCGCCGGCAATCAGCGAGAGCAGCGTGGACTTGCCCACGCCGTCCGGGCCGATCAGACCGACCATGCGGTTCGCGGGGATATCGATCGAAACATCGTCGAGTGCGACGGTCTTGCGGCCGTAACGCAGCGTGACACCCGCAACGTGCACGACGGGCATTGCGCTGTCGCTTTCGTTACCGCTGCCGCTGCCGCCGGCAGGAGGAGGGAGGGGCGCCGTCATGATGCGGCGCTCACTGCGGCAGCTTGGTCTGCAACTGGGCCGGCCACGCTTCCTGACTATCGGTCTTCACCCACGCGACACCGGGCAGGCCGGTCTTCACGAGTTTCAGATGCTGTTGCAGCAGTTCGGGCGAAATTTGCGCGCGCACGCGGAACATCAGCTTCTGGCGCTCGCTCTCGGTTTCCACCGTCTTCGGTGTGAACTGCGCGGTGCTCGAGACGAACGAGATGTTCGCGGGAATGACGAACTGCGGCGCGGCGTCGAGAATGATGCGCGCTTCGGCACCCATGGCGAGACGCCCGGCCACGGTTTCGGGCAGGAAGAACGTCATGTACACGTCCGACAGATCGACCAGATTCAGTACTTTTCCACCGGCCGCCAGCACTTCGCCGGGCTGCGCCACGCGGTATTGCACGCGGCCGTCTCGCGGGGCTTTCAGGTCACTGTCGGTGATGTCGGCTTCGATGCGGTTGACGGTGGCCTGCGCGGCTTCGACGGTCGATTTGGCACCGGTGACTTGCGCGTTGGCCGCTTCCACTGCCGATTGCGCGGCGGCGATCTGTGCGCGTGCAGCGTTCACGGCGGCGCGCGAACTGCGCACGCGCGCGCGGTCGTCATCGAGCTCCTGCACCGACGACGCGCCTTCCTTCGAGAGCGTTTCCGAGCGGGCGAGACGGCGTTGGGCAGCATCGAGTTCGGCTTCGCGTGCGGCGGCGTTGGCTTCTGCCGTGGCCTTGTCCGACACTCGGGCCGCGGCTTGCGCCTGAATGGCGGCGACGTTGGTGACGGCCTGCTGATACTGCGCACGCGCTTCGTCACGCTGCGCGTTGAGCGTGTCGATCTGCATCTTGGCGAGCACTTGCCCCGCTTTGACGAAGTCGCCTTCCCTCACGTAGATATCCAGCACGCGCCCGCCGAGCTTGGTGGCGACGTCGACTTCGGTGGCTTCGATACGTCCGTTGCCGCTGGCAAAGCCTGCCCCCGGGCCGGTGTGGCTATAGGTCTTCCATCCGTACCAGCCCAAGCCGATGACGACCAGCACGATCAGTGCGGGAACCAGTTTCTTGGCGTTCGGAAGCGTCATGTTCGTTGACCTCTTGATTATTGGACGGGCTGCGCAGGGGCTGTGGCCGCCGTGCCGGAGACGCTTTGCGTCGAGGGCACGATCACACGTGGCGTGCGTGCGAACGGACCACCGGGCGCGTCGGCCGCGGGCATCAGGCGGCTGCCGCCGCCAAGCGCCGAGTAGAGCGAGACGCGCGCCGAGAGCAGCGCGCGGCGCGTCTGCACCGTCTGTTGTTCGATAGCGAGTAAATCGCGCTGGGCGTCGAGCACTTCGAGGAAGGCTGCGGCGCCGTGGTCGTAACGCAATTTGGCCAAACGAGCGCGCTCGGCTTGCGCGTCCTGCGTCGCTTGCAGAATCGTCACCTGCTGGGCGAGCCAGTGACGCGCGCTCAGTGCGTCGGCCACATCGCGAAATGCGCCCTGAATCGTCTTCTCGTAGTTCGCGACCGATTCCACGCGCCGTGCTTCGGCCAGATCGAGATTGTTCACGAGACGCCCGCCCTGAAAGATCGGGATATTGATGCTCGGTGTAAATGCCCACGCGGCACTGCCGGCCTTGAACAGGCCGTCGAGTGCGCTGCTGGCCGTGCCTACCGATCCGGTGAGCGTGATCTGCGGGAAGAACGCGGCACGCGCGGCACCGATGTTCGCGTGCGCGGCGCGCAGTTGATATTCGGCGGCGATGATGTCGGGGCGGTCTTCGAGCAACGCCGACGGCAGGCCGGGTTCGAGATCGCGCATCAGCGCGGCATCGTCGACCGTACGGTCGAGGGCGCGCGGTGAGGTATCGATGGGCGCGCCCACTAAGACCTGCAAGGCATGCGCCTGCACGGCACGCTGTTGTTCAAGCTGCGTGACCAGAGCGCGCGCTTGTTGCCACAACGTGGTGACTTCGGTCAGATCGAGCTTCGACGTAGAACCGACTTGCTCGCGGCGCGTGAAGATGCGCAACGACTCGGCGCGGCTGTCGACGGTTTGCTGTGCCAGCGTAAGGCGCTCGTCGTATTCGCGCAGGCTCAGCCACGTCTGGGCAACTTGCGTGATCAGGCTCAGTTCGAGCGCGCGGCGGGAGGCGTCGGACGCCAGATAGTCATCCAGCGCGGCATCTTTCAGATTGCGAATGCGGCCCCAGAAGTCGAGCTCCCATGAGGCGAGGCCCAGTCCGACCTGATATTGACTGCTGATATACGGGTTGCCGGTGAGGCTCAGATCGCCGGGCAGACGCTGACGGGTTTCACTCGCGCCCACGCCCAGTGACGGAAACAAATCGGCGCGTTGAATGCCGTACACCGCACGCGCCTGCTCGACACGCGAGAGCGCCACGCGCAAGTCGCGGTTATTGGCCAGCGCGGTTTCGATGAGACTGCGTAACTGCGGATCGGCAAAGTACTCGCCCCAGCTCAACGTGGCGGCGGGTTGCGATGCAGCGGTTGCGGGTGAGGTGGATGCCGTCGGTGCTGTGGGTGCATCGGGCGCCCAAGCGCCTGCGATCGGCGCCGCGGGGCGCTCGTAGGTCGGCGCCATCGAAATACACGCGCTCAGTGTGCTGAGTGCGGTCACGATAAGTGCGGCTTTGGCAGACGTCGCGAGGGTATTCGCAACGCCCGAACGCCTACGTGAATTGCATGGTTTCGCCATAGATGTTTCGGCCTCCCGAAGGACATGCCAACTATAGCGTGGTGACGTCAATCGGCGTATACCAAAGTGGCCGAAAAAAAGCGAACGGTTGTGCTAAATCAACAAGGGCCCCGAATCGAGTAGAGGATCGATTCGGAGCCCTGCTTATTTCAGCGCTTATGCCTATGAAATATAAGTAAAGCGCTCGCGTTTCAAACAGCAACCGGCTTCACTTTGGTGCAACGCCGTGCGGATCAGTACTCGGCGTCGAGTCCGTCCTGCACCTGCTCGGCAGCGCGCAACACGGCGCGTGCCTTGTTCTCCGTCTCTTGCCATTCCGATTCGGGGACCGAGTCGGCAACGATACCGGCAGCGGCTTGCACATAGAGGTTGCCGTCCTTCACGATGCCCGTGCGAATGGCGATCGCCACGTCCATCTCGCCGCCGAACGACAGGTAGCCCACGGCGCCGCCGTACAGGCCGCGCTTGACGGGTTCGAGTTCGTCGATCAACTCCATGGCGCGAACCTTCGGTGCGCCGGTGAGCGTGCCTGCCGGGAAGGTGGCGCGCAACACGTCGATGTTCGACAAGCCGTCTTGCAGGCGGCCTTCGACCGAGCTCACGATGTGCTGCACGTGCGAGTACTTCTCGATGATCATCTTGTCGGTGACTTCTACCGTACCGGTTTGCGCGATACGGCCCACGTCGTTGCGCGCCAGATCGATGAGCATGACATGTTCGGCAATTTCCTTCGGATCGCCAAGCAATTCGGTAGCGAGTTCCGCATCGCGCTCGGGCGTGGCGCCACGCGGGCGGGTGCCGGCGAGCGGGCGGATCGTCACGATTTCATGCACGCCGTCCGGCGTTTGACGACGCTCCTGACGCACGAGGATCTCGGGCGACGCGCCGACCACCTGAAAGTCGCCGAAATTGTAGAAGTACATGTACGGCGACGGGTTGAGCGAGCGCAGGGCGCGATACAGCGAGAGCGGCGAGTCGCGATACGGCTTGATCAGGCGCTGGCCAACCTGCACCTGCATCAGCTCACCGGCTGCGATGGCTTCCTTGGCCTTCGCGACGGCGGCCAGATAGTCGGGCTTGGCGAATTCACGGAAGGTTTCGGTGCGCACGCTGCCGGAGGTGACCGGCGCGTCGACGGGCGCCTTCAGGCGGGCGCGCAGATCGCGCAGTCGCAGGCGCGCCTTCGAATAGGCTTCGGGCTGCGTCGGGTCGGCGTAGATGATGAGATAGAGCTTGCCGGTGAGGTTGTCGATCACGGCGAGTTCTTCCGTGAGCAGCAACTGGATGTCGGGCAGGTTCAGGTCGTCGCGCGGCGTGGTGTGCGCGAGCTTCTTCTCGATGTAGCGCACGGCGTCGTAGCCGAAGTAACCGGCGAGACCACCGGCAAAGCGCGGCATGCCCGGGCGCAGCGCGACTTTGAAGCGCGCCTGAAACTGGGTGATGAACTCGAGCGGGTCGCCCTCGTGTGTTTCGACGACGACGCCGTCGCGCACGACTTCGGTCTTGGGGCCGAAGCTGCGCAGCAGCGTGTGGGCCGACAGGCCGATGAACGAGTAGCGGCCGAAGCGCTCGCCGCCGACGACCGATTCGAGCAGGAAGGTGTTCGCACCGCGCCGGTCGCCCAAGGCCAGCTTGAGATAGAGCGAGAGGGGCGTGTCGAGATCGGCGAAGGCTTCGGCGATCAGGGGAATGCGGTTATAGCCTTCGTTGGCCAGCGATTTGAATTCGAGTTCGGTCATGGTGCACTCTGCCTGCAAGTTTGCCGGCGGGTGGTCCCGCAGATTCGGCGTGGATTGGCGTTAAGAAAACCTGAAAGGTATTTCGGGGAGGCCGACCTGCGGTCGAACTGCATCGCTCGTGCACTCCTCGTCGCCTGCCGGTCTGCGCGCGCACCGTCAATACGCGCAAGCGTACGGCGGTGCGACGACAGAATCGTGTCTTGACGAAGACGCGCGCCGTGCAAAACGGCGCGTGAGTGCAGCAAATCTTGGGAACAACAACGATGCAAGAAACGGGTTGCTGAAGACGAGCTCCAGCGGTCCCGGCCACCCTGTGAGAAGGGTTTAGCAGGACCAGCGTCGCCAGGGCCAGGCCCCCCGGTCGATCACGCTCAGACTCCGTTTCTTGTTCAGGAACATGCGTTTGAATGCAGTGTGGAAGTTGGCAATGCGCTGAAGGGTTTCAGCCAGCCAGTGAGGGCGTCGCCTTGGGCACGATGGCCCGGGCAGCGCCCAGAATTGAGCCGACTATACCATCGGTGTCAATCGTTTGTATAGATTCGCCATGGTTGTAGCCGTACGGCACCGTGAGCGACCGGCAGCCCGCTGCGCGCGCCGCCTGAGCGTCGTTGCCCGAGTCGCCGACGAGCACCGCCTGTGCCGGTGCCACCCCGAACGCTTCGCAGGCTTTCACGAGCGGCATCGGGTCGGGTTTGCGCTTGGGCCACGAATCGCCGCCGTAGACGAGATCGAATTGGTCGAGCAGGCCGTAGTGCTCGAGCAGGCCGATGGCGAAGCGATGCTGCTTGTTGGTGATGCAGGCCACCGGCAAACCGGCAGCGCGCAATGCGGCCAGACCCTCGCGTACTTCCGGGTAGAGCGCCGTGTTCTCGCCGTTGATCGACGTGTAGACGGCTTCGTACGTGTCTTGGGCGCGGCTGAAGTGGGCGTCGATCTCGGTCTCCGAGAAGCGCTCGGCGAGCGTCTTGCGCACCAGATTGGCCGTGCCCTTGCCCACGAACGTCATCAGGCGCTCGGCCGGCACGGGGGCAGCCCCCAAGTCGGCCAGCATGGCGTTCAGTGCAACGCCGAAGTCGCCGGCAGTGTCGACGAGGGTGCCGTCGAGGTCGATCAGCACCGCGCGGATGCCGTCCAGATGAATATCGTTCGGGGGGAGGGACATGGTGTCGGCCTTACTTCGTGGCGGGGGTAGCTTTCGCGGCGTTCGCCACGCTGGCCAGTTCCGCGCGCATCTGGTCGATTACCGCCTTGTAGTCGGGCTTGCCGAAAATGGCCGAACCGGCCACGAACGTGTCGGCACCGGCCGCGGCGATCTCGGCAATGTTGTCCACTTTCACGCCGCCGTCGATTTCCAGACGGATTTCACGGCCGGTCTCGGCGGTGTAGGCGTCGATACGGGCACGCACCGCGCGCAGCTTGTTGAGCGCTTCGGGAATGAACGACTGGCCGCCGAAGCCCGGATTGACCGACATGATGAGGATCATGTCGAGGCGGTCCATCACGTGATCGAGGTAATTCAGCGGCGTGCCCGGGTTGAACACCAGGCCGGCCTTGCAGCCGTTGTCGCGAATCAGGCCCAGCGTGCGGTCGATGTGTTCCGAGGCTTCCGGGTGGAACGTGATCAGATTGGCGCCGGCCTTGGCGAAGTCCGGCACGATGCGGTCAACCGGGCGTACCATCAGGTGCACGTCGATGGGCACGTCCACGTGGGGGCGGATGGCTTCGCAGACCAGCGGGCCGATGGTCAGGTTGGGAACGTAATGGTTGTCCATCACGTCGAAGTGAATCCAGTCGGCACCGGCGGCCACGACGTTACGGACTTCTTCGCCCAGCCGGGCAAAGTCGGCGGACAGGATGCTGGGGGCGATGCAGAATTGCGTCATGGCGTGATGGGGCTGGAGCGTCAAAAGCGCTATTTTAAAGCTTTCGCCTGACGCCTGTCTGAAAGCCGGTTGCCCCGTGCGACGACTTGCCGCAGAATGCCTTGCAAATCAAGACGACACGCGCTGGACGCGCGGCGGGTGCCCGAATCGAGGGTATCGGCGCCGCCAGCGTGACCAGACAGACCCAAATACCGCACGTATGCGCAATAGGAACACCCGATGAGCCAGTATGAATTTACCGTCACGGTGCGCCCGCAATACTTGCCCGAGCAGTCGGAACCGGATCGCCGGCAATTTGCCTTTGCCTACACGATCACGATTCGCAACAGCGGGGAAGTGCCTGCGCAATTGATTTCGCGCCATTGGGTTATCACCGACGGCGACAACAAGGTGCAGGAAGTCAACGGACTGGGCGTGGTTGGGCATCAACCGTTCCTGCAACCGGGCGAACAGTTCGAATACACGAGCTGGGCCATGGTCGGCACGCCGGTCGGCACCATGCGCGGCGAATATTTCTGCGTAGCCGAGGACGGCACGCGCTTTGAAGCGCCGATCGCCGAATTTGCGCTCACCATGCCGCGCACCCTGCATTGAGGGGCGGCATGAGCGAGGCGGGGAACGCAGGGAAGGAGGCTGATCAGCGGCGGTCGTCGGACCAGTCTTCGCGTTTGAGCGGGTCGTCCAGCGGCTTGGTCGACGCGCGGTCCGCTGGGTCACCGGCATCGATGCCGTCGACCGTATCGCTCGGCATCGGTCGGATCGGCCGCGCCGGCGCTTCCCGCATCTGGCGCACCCGGCGCGTGGGCGAGGGCCTGCGGCGCATCACAACAATCGCGGCGACGATCACGATCGCCAGCAAGACTTCCGGCAAGACCAGCAAGGCCGGATATTCATCGAACAAATTACCCATGATGCTTTCCCTGAATGTGTTCGGGCGGTGGCGTGCCGGCCGGGGCCTGGCGATCGCCGCGTTTGCTGCATTGCTGTACGGATGTTCGAGTGTGCCGCCGAAGGACGCCTATCGTCCAGGCACACCGCCGTCGAACGTGCCTTCGCCACCGACCGGGGCTGGCCGCATGCAGGCCGTGTCGTGGTCGCAAGTCGACGGCTGGCAGGACGATTCGCTGATCGGCGCGCGGCTCGCGCTTGCGCAAACCTGCGTCAAGCTGGGCCGGCAGAGCACGTGGCAGCCGGCCTGCCGCGCCGCCGAGCATCTCGACGATCTGGACCCGGCCTCGGTGCGTCAGTTCTTCGAGCAATACTTTACGCCGTTTCGCATTGCCAACTCCGATGGCACGCAGTCGGGCCTGATCACCGGCTATTACGAACCGCTGCTGCATGGTTCGCGCGTGCGCAACGGCATCTATCAGACACCGCTCTACCGCTGGCCGGCCGGGCGCAAGGTGGGCTCGCTGCCCGCACGCGCCGAGCTTAACCGCAGCGGCATCCTGCGCGGCAACGAGTTGGTCTATGTCGACGACCCCATCGAAGCGTTCTTCCTGCAAGTGCAGGGCTCCGGTCAGGTGCTGCTCGACGATGGCACGGTCATGCGTGTGGGCTACGGCGGCAACAACGATCAGCCGTACAAGTCGATCGGCCGCTGGCTGATCGATCGCGGCGAGATCACCGCGGCACAAGCGACCATGCAGGGCATTCGTGCTTGGGCGCGCGCCAATCCGTCGCGTGTCGATGCGTTGCTCGACGTGAACCCGCGCTTCGTGTTTTTCCGCGAAATGCCGAATCACGGCGTGGGCGGTATCGAAGGGCCGGTTGGTGCGTTGGGCGTGCCGCTGACCGCCGAGCGCTCGATTGCCGTCGACCCCGCGTCGATTCCGCTGGGCAGCCCGGTGTTTCTCTCGACCACCCGTCCGCCGTTCGGGCCGCAGGCCAACGCGCCGATCAACCGCCTGATGTTCGCGCAGGACACCGGCAGTGCCATCAAGGGCGGCGTGCGCGCCGACTTCTTCTGGGGGCTGGGCGACGACGCCGGCGATCTGGCCGGCCGTATGCGGCAGAGTGGCCGCATGTGGGTGTTTCTGCCGAATCAGTGAGAAATGCGCAGTGAGAAATGCGCAGTGAAAAATGCGCAATGAAGAAAGCGCAATGAAAAAAGCGCAATGAAAAAAGCCCGCGAGTTTCGCGGGCTTTTTTTGTAACGACTGGCGAGGAACGCGCCGCTCAACGCGGACGCTTATCCACCACCCGGCGTGCCTTGCCGACCGAGCGCTCGATGCCGCCCACCGGACGCACGCGCACGGCGCACGACACGCCGATCAGCGTCTTGATGTCGCGCTTGAGCTCGCTGCCCGCCGACTTCAGTGCCGCGTCGTCATGGCAGCCCACGGCGGCTTCGACGTCCACTTCCATCGTGTCCATTGGGCCTTCCTTGTCCAGCACGATCTGATAGTGCGGCGAGAGCACCGGCTGGCGCAGCAGCAACTCTTCGATCTGCGACGGGAAGACGTTCACGCCACGGATGATCATCATGTCGTCCGAGCGGCCGGTGATCTTCTCCATGCGGCGCATCGTGCGTGCCGTACCCGGCAGCAGACGCGTCAGATCGCGCGTGCGGTAGCGGATGATCGGCAGCGCTTCCTTCGTGAGCGACGTGAACACCAGTTCGCCGAACTCGCCGTCGGGCACCACTTCGCCGGTTTCCGGATCGATGATTTCGGGGAAGAAGTGGTCTTCCCAGATCGTCGGGCCGTCCTTGGTTTCGGCGCATTCGCACGCCACACCCGGCCCCATCACTTCCGACAAACCGTAGATGTCGACCGCATCGATGCCCATGCGCTTCTCGATCGCCAGACGCATGTCGTTGGTCCACGGCTCGGCGCCGAAGATACCAATGCGCAGCGACGACTCAGAGGCCGCCATGCCCTGACGCTCGAGCTCGTCGGCAATCGCGAGCATGTAGCTCGGCGTGACCATGATGATGTCGGGCTTGAAGTCCTGAATCAGTTGCACCTGCTTCTCGGTCTGGCCGCCGCCGAACGGAATCACCGTCAGGCCGGCGCGCTCGGCGCCGTAGTGGGCACCGAGACCGCCCGTGAACAGGCCGTAGCCGTAGCTCACGTGCACCTTGTCGCCGCGACGTGCGCCCGAGGCGCGAATCGAGCGCGCCACCAGATCGGCCCACGTGCTGATGTCGTTGGCCGTGTAACCGACCACCGTCGGCTTGCCCGTCGTGCCCGACGAGGCGTGAATGCGCGAGACCTGTTCCATCGGCACGGCAAACATGCCGAACGGATAGCTGTCGCGCAGATCCTTCTTGGTCGTGAACGGGAACTTGGCCAGATCGGCCAGCGTGTTCAGATCATCCGGATGGACGCCGGCCTCGTCGAACTTGCGCCGGTACACCGGCGAGTTCTCATAGGCATGCCGCAGCGTGGTCTTCAGGCGTTGGAGCTGAAGGGCGCGCAGTTCGTCGAGGCTCGCTTTCTCGATCGGATCGAGCGGCAAGGCGGTGGTCATGTCTGTCTCCTTGGGGCTTACGTCTTACACATACTGTTTGTTTTGCTCGCGAGCACCGGCCCGCGCACTGCCAGACGGCGTCAGATGACGCTGCCCTTGATCTGGGCGGACTTGCCGCGGAACATCGCCACGACTTCGCCGGCCGAGTTGGTCACGCGAATGTCGTAGATGCCGTGACGGCCCGACAGCAGTTGTTCCTGCGCTTCGGCCGTGAGCGTGTCACCGCCGGACACCGGCTTCAGGAATTCGATGCTGCAACCGGCCGCGACCGTGTTGATGTTGTAGCTGTTGCAGGCGAACGCGAAGGTCGAGTCGGCCAGCGTGAACATCAGGCCACCGTGGCAGATCGCGTGACCGTTGAGGAATTCGTCGCGCACGCGCATCGTCATGCGCGCGTAGCCCGGGCGCACTTCCTGCAACTCCATGCCGAGCCACTGGCTGGCGCGGTCGGTGCTGTACATCGCTTCGCCGGTGGCGCGGGCCAAGGCTTCGGGCGACAGGGTTTCCGGGGATGCGGCGTTTCCTGCGGGGGCGGTCAGGCTCATGGTGTCTCTCGTCTCGTCAGTCTTATGAAGTCTTGTTAAGTCTTCTTATGGTCTGGTCTCTCGCGCGGCGCGTGTGGTTTTGGCGGTTCGTGTGCGTCGCTGCTTTTTCTTCGAATGCTATTTCGGTACTGAAAAATTAACGGCCTTCGAACTTCGGCGCGCGCTTTTCGAGGAATGCGTTCACGCCTTCGGCATAGTCGTACGACGCGCCCAGTGCACGCTGGCCATCGCGCTCGAGATCGAGCTGCTGGTCGAGCGTGTTGGTGGCCGACGCGTAAAGCGCTTCCTTGATGGTGGCGAGCGCGCGCGTCGGTTGCGTCGCGAGATTCGTGGCGAGCTTGTTGGCTTCGGCCGTCAGCGCGTCGTCGTCGACGCAGCGCCAGATCAGACCCCACTCGGCGGCTTGTTCAGCCGAGAGCTTGTCGCCGAGCATCGCCAACGCCATCGCCCGTGCCATGCCGATGCGTTGCGGCAGGAACCACGTACCGCCCGTGTCAGGCAGCAGGCCGATCTTCACGAACGCTTGCAGGAAATTCGCCGAACTGGCGGCGAGCACGATGTCGCAAGCCAGCGCCAGATTGGCGCCCGCGCCCGCAGCAATACCGTTCACGGCGGCAATCACCGGCATCGGCATCGCGCGCAGTTTGCGCACCAGCGGGTTGAAGTTCTCGTCGATCAGCGCGCCCAGATCGGTCGAGGCGCCCAGCGTGAAGTCGAGATCCGCCAGATCTTGTCCCGCGCAGAAACCGCGCCCGGCACCGGTCAGCACAATGGCGCGCGCGCCTTGTGCCTGTGCGGCGTCGAGGGCTTCGCGAAGTTCGGCATGCATCTGCCGCGTGAAGCTGTTGAGCTTCTCCGGGCGGTTGAGCGTGATCGTGGCGACGTTGGCTTCCAGCGTCAGTTGAATCGTGGCAGTCATCGGGGGCTTCCTCCGGGTGTCTCGTGCAGGCGCGTGATCATGTCGTCAGTGGATATGACCACGCGCGCCAATGGACTCAAGTGCGATCAGACACGCTCAATAGCGATGGCGATGCCCTGACCCACGCCGATGCACATCGTGCACAGCGCGAAGCGGCCACCGGTGCGGTGCAGTTGATACATCGCGGTCGTCACCAGACGGGCGCCCGAAGCGCCGAGCGGATGGCCCAGTGCAATGGCGCCGCCGTTCGGGTTCACGCGGGCATCGTCGTCGGCAATGCCGAGTTGGCGCAGCACCGCCAGCCCTTGGCTCGCGAAGGCTTCGTTCAGTTCGATCACGTCGAACTGGTCGAGCGTCATGCCGAGTTGCTTGAGCAGCTTGAGGGTCGCCGGCGCCGGGCCGATGCCCATGATGCGCGGTGCCACACCCGCCGTGGCCATCCCCAGCACGCGAGCGCGCGGCGTCAGGCCATGCAGCTTGGCGGCGCTTTCGCTGGCCAGCAGCAGGGCGCATGCACCGTCGTTCACGCCCGAGGCATTGCCTGCGGTCACCGAGCCGTCCGGGCGCACAACGCCCTTGAGCTTGGCCAGCGATTCGAGGCTGGTCGCGCGCGGGTGCTCGTCGTGTTCGACGACGATCGGGTCACCCTTCTTCTGGGCGATCGAGACCGGCGTGATTTCCTGAGCCAGCGTGCCGTCGGCTTGCGCGCGAGCGGCCTTTTCCTGACTGCGCAGGGCGAACAGATCTTGATCGGCGCGGCTGATCTTGAAATCGTCGGCGACGTTCTCGGCCGTCTCCGGCATCGAGTCCACGCCGTATTGCGCCTTCATCAGCGGATTGATGAAACGCCAGCCGATGGTCGTGTCGAAGATGGCGGCCTGACGCGCAAATGCGCTGTCGGCCTTGCCCATCACGAACGGGGCGCGGGTCATCGACTCGACACCGCCTGCGATCATCAGGCCGGCTTCACCCGCCTTGATGGCGCGCGCGGCGCTGCCGATGGCATCCATGCCCGAGCCGCACAGACGGTTGAGCGTGGCGCCCGGTACGTCGATCGGTAGCTCGGCCAGCAGCGCAGCCATGCGGGCGACGTTGCGGTTGTCTTCACCGGCCTGATTCGCGCAGCCGTAGATCACGTCATCGATCGCGCGCCAGTCTACGTTCGGATTGCGCGCCATGAGCGCCTTGAGGGGAATGGCACCGAGGTTGTCGGCGCGAACGTCCTTCAGGGCACCGCCGTAACGGCCGATGGGAGTGCGGATCGCGTCGCAGATAAAGGCTTCGGTCATGATGTCTCGTTCCTGTCTTGGAAGGCGGGGTTCGCGCGGTGCGGTGGAGTCGGGCGATGCGTGCCTCGCATGCCACCCGTACCACCGGTATCACCGTCCCGCGAGGAGTCACTATGGTAGTGACTTCCCGCTGCCGGTGCGCGCGTTCGCGCTCTCTCTATATATAAGGGTGCTGTGTCGCTCGGGTGTCGTCTGACCGTCTTAGGCGGCGCCCGCGTCGGACTTGGCCGGCACGTGGTGACGGCTCTGCACGACACGGAAGCGATTGGCCACGAAGGCGGCGTCGGCGAGGCTGGCGTTGGCGGCCGGGTTGCCGCCCGTGCCGTGGTAGTCCGAGTACGCCGCCGACTGGTTCACGAACACACCGCCGGTCAGATTCAGCGACAGGGCCACGCGGCCTTCGATGGCGGCGTCGAGCGCCTGCGCTTCCCCTTCGGCAGACGTCGTGTAAGCCGACAGCGTCAGGGCGCCATGTTCGGCGGCGATGCGGCCGGCCAGTTCGAAGGCTTGCTTGCCGCTGTCCACGGCGATCACGAAGGCGATCGGGCCGAACCATTCACGCGTGTAGACGGCGTCGTCGGCCACATCGAGCGCCACGATCAGCGGCGTGCGCACGCGGGCGTCGGCGAAGGCCGGGTGTTGCAGCGTCTGACTGTCGAGTACGACGCGGCCGACCTTGCGGGCTTCGTCGATACGGGCGAGCACGCCTTCGTTCTGAATGGCGCCGAGCAGTTCGACGGCCTTGGCCGGGTCGCTGCACGTCTTTTGCACGCTGCCGGCAATGGCAGCGACGACGTCGTCGAACGACACCTTGCCTTCTGCCGTCTGGATGCCGTCGCGCGGGATGTAGATGTTCTGCGGTGCCGTGCACATCTGGCCCGAGTACAGGGCGAGCGAGAAACCGATGTTGCGCGCCACGCCCTTGAGGTCGTCGGCCGAGTCGATCACGATCTGGTTCACACCGGCCTTCTCGGTGTAGACCTGCGCCTGACGGGCGTTGGTTTCGAGCCAGTCGCCGTTGGCCGTGCTGCCGGTGAAGTCGATCACACGCACTTCGCCGCGCTTGGCCAGTTGCTGGACGATTTCGCCGTCGTTCGGGTTGGTCGCGGCAAGCGTCACCACATCCGGATCGAAGCCGGCTTCGGCGAGCACCTCACGGGCGATCTTCACGGTGATTGCGAGCGGCAGAATCGCGCCCGGGTGCGGCTTGACGATCACGGCGTTGCCGGTGGCGAGGCTGGCGAACAGGCCGGGGTAGCCGTTCCACGTCGGGAACGTGCAGCAGCCGAGCACCAGCGCGACGCCACGCGGCACGACGGTGTAGCGCTTTTCCATCGCGAGCGGCGGGTTCTTGCCTTGCGGCTTTTCCCAGTAGGCGTCGGCGGGGATGCGGCGCAGTTCGTCCCATGCGTAGGCCACGGCTTCGAGGCCACGATCTTGTGCGTGCGGACCGCCGGCCTGAAACGCCATCATGAAAGCCTGACCGGTCGTGTGCATCACGGCGTTGGCCATTTCGAAGCTGCGCGCGTTCAGGCGCTTGAGAATTTCGAGCGACACACCGACCCAGGCGTCCGGGGTGGCGGCGCGGTACGTCTTGTGCGCTTCGCTCACGCGGGCGAGCAGGGTGTCGATCTCGAAACCGGGGTAGGTCGTGCCGAGCGCGAAGCCGAACGGCGACGCTTCCTGACCGGCGCTGCCGGTGCTGCCGCGCTGTTCGAGCGGGAAGGCAGCGTTCAGATATTGCTTGAAGGCGGCTTCACCGTCGGCGGCGGCCGTCTCGCCATAGGCGCGCGGGCTCGGCATTTCGGTAAACGGACTCCAGTAACCACGCGTGGCGATGGCCTGAAGGGCGCGCTCAAGGGTCTCTTGGTGTTTGGCGAAGAGGGGATGGGTCATGGTGGCGGGTCTATCCGTATCGGAGTGCGGCTGGCGGGTTCGCTGTCTGCCCGCACCCCCTCGCGAGCGAGGACCTGCGGGCGGCGGAGACGGCATGCTGTCATTCGGTCGTCGTCAACATTAATTGACCGACCGGTTGGTTTGTTAATATAGCATCAAATCTTTCGGGCGTGGCAGGTCATGACGCCGGGTTTTCCCCGAATTTTTCGGCGACCCGGATGGGCGGCGGGGCGGGCTCCGGCGGGCCGTTTGCATGGCGGAACGGGAGGTGCGTGGGCGGGGGAACGATGGCATCATGCCTATCCACTACAGTCGACGCCCGGCCGGCCGCAATCCGTGGTCTGCCGCCCGCGCCGCCGTGCTGCTGCGAACCGGCAGCGCGCCCATCGCCTTATGCCTTACGGCTGTTTCCGGCGGCTGCGCTGACGCTGCTGTCATGAGCGTCGCGCAGGTGCCAGCCCCTGAATCACAAGACGAGACTTTGACTGGAGGAACAAGAGGATGACGACGTACGAGAACATTCTGGTGGAGACGCGTGGCCGCGTCGGTCTGATCACGCTGAACCGCCCGAAGGCCCTCAACGCGCTGAACGACGCGCTGATGGACGGACTGGGCGCCGCGCTGACGGCGTTCGACGCCGATGAGGCGATCGGCTGCATGGTGATCACCGGCAGCGAGAAGGCTTTCGCGGCAGGCGCCGACATCGGCATGATGTCGAAGTACACCTTCGCCGATGTCTTCAAGGGCGACTACATCACGCGTAATTGGGAGACGGTGCGCCGCATCCGTAAGCCGGTGATCGCGGCGGTCTCGGGTTTTGCGCTGGGCGGCGGGTGTGAGTTGGCCATGATGTGCGATTTCATCATCGCCGCGGACAACGCCAAGTTCGGCCAGCCGGAAATCAAGCTCGGCGTGATCCCGGGCGCAGGCGGCACGCAGCGCCTGACGCGCGCCGTGTCGAAGGCGAAGGCCATGGACATGTGCCTGACGGCGCGCTTCATGGACGCCGCCGAAGCAGAACGTGCCGGGCTGGTGTCGCGCGTGGTGCCGGTCGCGACGCTGCTCGATGAAGCGCTGGGCGCGGCCAATACGATTTGCGAATACTCGCTGCCGGTGGTGATGGCAGCCAAGGAAGCGGTGAATCGCGCTTTCGAATCGACGTTGGATGAAGGCGTGCAATTCGAGCGCCGTCTGTTCCATTCGCTGTTTGCGCTTGAAGATCAGAAGGAAGGCATGGCGGCGTTTGTTGAAAAACGTAAGCCGGTTTTCAAGCATCGCTGAAACTGAGTGAGAAACTGGGACGGCCTCCTTTTTGGAGGCCGTCGTATGTTAGGCTGCCGGTTTTTTCAGCAAGGACGAGACGATGTCGATGAAGCGACGTGCATTTGCGCTGGCCCTGGTAGTGTCTTCCGGGCTGTTGTTGGGTGCCTGCGGGAAGAAAGAAGAAACGGCTGCCGGCCGCTCGGTCGGGCCGGATGGCTCCCAGCCTGTCTACGTCGTGGGTTCGGACGCCGCCTATGCGCCGTTCGAATATGAGACCGACACCCGGCAGATCGCCGGCTTCGATATCGATGTGATGAAGGCCGTCGCCGACAAGGCGGGTATTGCGGTGCGTTTCATCAACACGCCGTTCGAGGGCATTTTCAATTCATTGGTGCAGGGCGATCGCGACATCCTGATCTCGGCGATCACGATTACCGATGAGCGCCGCAAGCAAATGGACTTCTCGACGCCTTATTTCGAAGCGTCGCAATTGATTGCCGTGCCGGCCAACTCGAGCGTGAAGAGTTTTGACGATCTGAAGTCGCTCAAGGTGGGGGTGCAGACGGCCACGACGGGCGATGAAGTCGTCCAGAAGCTGATGGGCAAGAACAACCCGGCGGTTAAGCGCTTTGAAGGCACGCCGCTCGCCATGAAGGAACTGGAAGCTGGCGGTGTCGATGCGGTGGTGGCCGATAACGGCGTCGTGGTGAACTTCATCGCGAACAATCCCAACGCCAGCCTGCGCACCGTGGCGGACAGCAACTTCCCGAAGGAGTATTACGGGATTGCCGTGCGCAAGGGCGATGCCGAGTTGCTCGCGAAGATCAATAAGGGGATCGAGGCGGTCAAGGCCGACGGTACGTACGACGCCATCTATCAGCGTTACTTCGGTAAAAAGTAACGGCTCAGGTGCATGGAATAAGGAAAAAGCCCCGTCGTGACGGGGCTTTTTCATGGCTTTTCAAATTATTTTCACAAAGTGCTTGCCAGCGTTCGGGGTTTTCACTAATATTCCGTCTCTCGCAACGACAGCGACGCAGCGAAAGCGGCGAAGCAGGAAGATGCGACGGGCTGGAAAGCCCGGTGGTTAGTGGTTTTAGAGCTTGTGAGTCGCTACGGCGATGAGCGAAAAGAAGCGAAAAAAACTGTTGACGACGACGAGAAGCTGCGACATAATCTCACTTCTCTGCTGCTGATGCA
>NZ_CABPSF010000011.1 GCF_902459685.1 Pandoraea iniqua
CGTCGCATTATTACCGCGCCGTCGCTTCGTTTTCTGCGTCGCTGCATCAGCAGCAGAGAAGTGAGATTATGTCGCAGTTTCTCGTCGTCGTCAACAGTTTTTTTCGCTTCTTTTCGTTCGCCGCCGTAGCGACTCACAAGCTCTAAAACCACTAACCACCGGGCTTTCCAGCCCGTCGCTTCCTTCTGCTTCGCCGCTTTCGCTGCGTCGCTGTCGTTGCGAGAGACGAGATATTAGTCAGGTTCGGCGATGCTGGCAAGGGGTTTGTGAAACAATTTTGAAAATAGTCCGCTTCTGGCTAATTTCCCGCCCATCCGGAACGGCCAATTCCCAGCTTCCCTATATATAGATGCCGCAGTGCGCCCCGGCATCCACGCCTTTGGCACAATAGCGCGCATGAACACCGATCTTTCCCAGCAAGCCCCCGAGCACGCCCATCCGTTCGCGGCACTCCTTCCCGATACGGTGATCAGCGCCGTCGAGCATCTCGGCAGTTATAGCGACGGGCGCCTGCTCGCGCTCAATAGTTATGAGAACCGCGTCTATCAGGTAGGCATGGAAGACGGGCCGCCACTGATCGCTAAGTTCTACCGCCCGGCCCGCTGGACCGATGACGCCATTCTCGAGGAGCACGCATTCACGCAAGAGCTGGCGGAACGCGAGATTCCGGTCGTCGCCCCACTCGTCATCGACGGCAAGACGCTCCATCACTTCGATGGCTTTCGCTTTGCCGTATTCCCCCGGCGCGGTGGACGCGCACCGGAGCTTCAGGACCCGGACACACTGAATTGGTTAGGCCGTTTTCTGGGCCGCATTCACGCGGTCGGCGCGACGCAGCCGTTCCAGCACCGCCTGACACTGGACATCGAGACCTACGGTCGCGGCCCGGTCGACTATCTATGGACGCATAACTTCATTCCCGCCGATCTGCGTGACGCGTGGCGCGCCATCGTCGATCTGGCGCTGGACGGTGTTGCCCGCGCGTATGAGCGGGCTGGGGAGGTGAAGCTGCTGCGCGTTCACGGCGACTGCCACGGTGGCAACGTGTTGTGGACGGATGCCGGCCCCCACTTCGTGGACTTCGACGACACCTGTATGGCGCCGGCGATGCAGGATCTATGGATGCTGCTTTCCGGCACGCGCAGCGAGATGACGATGCAACTCGACGAAGTCTTGAGTGGCTACGAAGATTTCGCCGAATTCAATGTGCGCGAGCTGCACCTGACCGAAGCCCTGCGCACCCTGCGCTTACTCCATTACAGCGCGTGGCTGGCACGCCGCTGGGATGACCCCGCGTTCCCGTTCGCGTTTCCGTGGTTCAACACGCAGCGTTACTGGCAAGACCGCGTTCTGGAACTGCGCGAACAGGTCGCCCTCATGGACGAGCCGCCACTCGTCTGGCGCTGAGGCCCTTGCGGGGCCAATGCACGACAAGCCGGCCCAACCTCGCGCATAGATTCAAGACACCCATCCCCCATCGCTAACCGCTCGCGCTCACCACCATCGCCACATGGCGAAGGCGAGCGCAGCGGCGACGCACCACTCCGCAGACGATCCCGTCGTTACATATAGCGGCGAGCGAAATCGTGTGCGCAGCGGCCAACACAGCGGCACACCGGAAGGCGTGAGCCAATCGGCAAGCAAGTGGGACAAATACCCAGCACAAAGCGCCAACGCCCAAGGCGGCACATGGCCCCAGCCGTAAATGCACGCCGCGACGAACGCTATTAGCGGCAGCAACGAGTGCGTCATGCCGCGATGTCCGAACACACTGGAAATCGCAAGGGACACGGGGGCCAGCCGTCGTCCCAACATACTTTTGGGATGATCGATATCGGGCAGCAGCGCGCCGACGAGCGTCAACGGCCACGCATGAACGCTGGCCGCCCAGCCGGTGCGGTGCATCAGCCACGTCGCGCCGATACCGAAAATAAGATGACTTCTGGCTTGCATGAGGAAGAAGAGAGGGGAAAGCCATGACACAACATCCTCGACACTCGCCATCTGCTGCATGGAGACGCATCGCGACGCCCTGCTCGCACACGAAATGCGCCACGACGTAAAGGTAAAGGGCGGCGGAGTCTATCACCGACGTGGGCGGCTTCCTACGACGTTTCGACCATGACGCGAGTTCCGCCAACATATCCCCATGACGTCGTCGTGACTCGCACGACGCCAGCCATTGAGGAATGCCCCATGTCATTCAAACGCGGTTGACGCTGCCCAGCGCCGCCGCGTACGATCCGCCCGACTGTTTCATTTCCCGATACGCCGTCCCCAACACCACGCTCGGCCCGCGCTGCACGTGGCGACATAAAAAATCCAACGTCTGGCCAATGAACTGCCAGCCGGAGTTTTCGATGAAGAAACTTCTGATCCTCGCCGCAGCCCTCGCCCCCCTAGGCGCAAACGCGATGAACCCGCTCGTAACGGATGACACCGGCACCCAAGACACTGGTAACTGGCAGTTAGAGCTCAGTAGTGAATGGACGTCATTGGTCAACGCACGCCAGCAGCAATGGAATTCCACGCTGACCTACGGCGTGCTGCCGAATCTGGACATCGCGATTCAGGCGCCGTATCAGCGGAATCGTCCCGACGGGGCGGGATGGACTAACGGGTTTGCCGATCCGCAATTGCAGGCCAAGTGGCGTTTTCTGGAGGGGGACCACTGGAGTCTCGGCCTGAAACCGTTCGTGACGCTGCCGACGGCAAGTCACGATCGCGGGCTTGGCAACGGTCGCGCAACCACCGGCGCGAATCTGCTGATGCAATACGATCTCGACCGTTGGACGTTTCTCGCCAACGCCGGTTACGTCTGGAACGACAACCGGGACGGAAATCGGAAAAACCTGTGGAATGCCTCGGCGGCAGTGCTGTTCAGCGTGACCGACAAGTTCCGAGTGGCATTGGACGTCGGCTATCAAACGAACACGGACCCGACGTCGACAACGCGCCCCGCCTACGCACTGGTCGGTGCCATCTACAGCCCGACGAAAGATCTCGATCTCGATGTGGGTTACAAACGCGGCTTGAATCCGGCATCGTTGGATCACTCCGTGCAGGCTGGGGTGACCATTCGCTGGTGATTGGCCGCCTCATTGCCAGCCAACGTCAGCCACGGTCAGCGCCGTCTGCACCGCGCTGAACTGCGCCTCTGCAACCTTCTGATATCGATTGAACAACATGCGTGAGAGGCGGGAGAAATGCGCGTGTCGCGCACGATATCGCGGGAGTCCTTAAAATAAATGTCATAAACGTTTGACAGGATGCGCGTTATTCCCGTATTATTCTATCTCTCAGACGCGGGGTGGAGCAGTCTGGCAGCTCGTCGGGCTCATAACCCGAAGGTCACAGGTTCAAATCCTGTCCCCGCAACCAAATACGAAAAGCCCGTTGATCGCAAGATCAACGGGCTTTTGTTATTTCACGCGCGAAATTCGTTAGCGGAAGCGCTAAAACCTCATTCGTCAGCTTTATGCTGACCGATCACCTGCCCCACAACGAATCGATGCCCGTCGGGCGTCGCGATGGTGAATTCCCGCATGCCATAGGGACGATCGGTGGGTGGCATCAAAAGAATCGCCTCTTTCAGCGCGAACTCTTTGTATAACGCATCGACGTCGTCGACTTCCATATAGCCGAAGTAACTATGATCGCCAATCTGCGACGGCGGCTGCGCATTGGGGCAGCCGCCCAGCATGATGCGAACCGCGCCCCGAGAGACGAGACGCCAATCGGAAGCCTCTGCCCACTCCACCTGAAAACCGAGAACTTCGCTGAAGTATGCCGCGCTGCGTTCAATGCTCGGCACGGCAAGAACGAACGCGAACGGACGTAACACATTGGTATCGGACATAAGCACTCACCTCCTTCCAGACACCCCACACTGACAATCTTCGCGAATCGGCAGGCATTGCGCTTCGCCCGCAAATCCGCAACAGTACTGTCGCACCGGCGACTTACGTATCCGTCGCCAGCCGCGAATAGATGACAAAGTCGCGCGGCGTGCCGCGAACCATTCGATAGGCACGCAACAAACCCTCCGGCTGATATCCGCACGCCTTAAGCACGGCCGCCGATCTCAGATTGGTTTCGACAACCACGGCCTGAATACGAACCCAATTATTCACCTCGAATCCCCACTGTGTCACCGCGGAACAAATTACACGCGCAATGCCGCGGCCCCAATGAGACGGCGCAAGGTCATAGGCGATTTCTGCTGTCCTGTTTCGCTCGGAAATCGTGTGAAACCCGATCGTGCCGATCAGTTCGTTCGAGGCATTGTCGATGACCGCCACACGACGAATGGATTCGCTGGAAGTGGATTCCAGCGATTCAAACATTGGCATCAGGTCTTGGGAGGATTGCAGATTCCAACTGGTGTGTTCGACGACGCTGGGTAGCTGCAAATAGGAATACCAGGCGCCCAGATCGGCACGCTCAAGTTGCCGGAGAGAAATGCCGGCGATATTCAACTGTGGAGGATGATCGATTCGCATGGGATGATCTGCCAAGAAAGCCGTCGTCCGATACTACTGCGATTCTCCGCATCGATCCCGAGTCATGCGGTCGATAGCGACACGTCATGCAGATTAGCCACCTGCCTCACGATAGCCTTGGCGGACAAGTTGCGTGCGTATCCACGTGCCCCCATGACGTGCCGCGTAGACATTCTTCGCCGCGAACAGGATCAATCCGGCCACCACCAACGCTGGTTGTCCGGCATAGACGAAGATGGCCGCCGCTGCATCGGCCGCGGCCATGCGTCCACCTTGCACCATCAGCCCTTCGGTATATGCCCACAAGGTCCCGAATAGCAGCGCACCGATATTGAAACCACATTTAACCTGTCGCGCCGGCAGCGTGGGATGGATCATTAACGATGAACGCATGGTGTCTGATGGATTGGGATGAACGTACATGGCATAACGTCCCGCACGCCAGCATCTTTAGCCACCGCTGGCGTTATACTCTCGCGCTCTAAATGCTTCCGTCTGCCCCAAGGATCCCGCTATGAGCGCATTGCCTCCCTGTCCGAAATGCAATTCCGAGTTCACGTATGAAGACGGCGGCCTCTGCATCTGCCCGGAATGTGCACACGAATGGTCTGCGCAAGCGGCCGCGTCAACCGAACCGACCGAGAAGGTTTATCGCGATTCGACCGGCACCGTTCTGCAAAACGGCGACACTGTGACCGTCACCAAAGACCTGAAGTTGAAGGGCTCCGGTGGCGTGATCAAGATGGGAACCAAGGTAAAGAACATCCGTCTGGTGGACAGCGATCACGACATCGATTGCAAGATCGACGGCTTCGGCGCTATGAGTCTGAAAACGGAATTCGTCAAAAAGGTTTAACGCCCCATGTGGACGGTGCGGCAACCAAGCGATCGGCAGCCACACCGCCGTGCGTCATTACGTCGTCATCAGCGGGAAGGCTGCCTCAGCACCGGCGTGAGATTCTCATCCAGCGCCCAATGCGCGGCGCGAGGCTCGATCCGCACGCCACCGACCCATCGCGTGGTCTCGGCATGATCGGGCCAATAGGCCTTGCCGTGCAGCACCTGCTCGCCTAGCGGGGTCAAACCGACGATGCGCTTTTCGCGCGCCGGCTGCGCTTCAGCATCAAACGCTGCAATAAGCGGATGCCGCCCGTCAGTCAGGCCGCGCATCATCGCGTAGAACATCGTGTCCCCCAGAAATGGCAGCGGGTCACGGCGCAGCGTCAGTTCGGAAAACACCTGCGCAAGCGTGATGCCCTCGCCCTCGCGAATGACTTCTAGCGCAAGGCGCTCGGTCAGCCCCAGACCATCGCGCAGCGACGGCAACTCCTGCAACTGGCGTTTCAGCGCGGGCACGAGTAGCGGAAGCGGCAGTACAGGACTCGCGTCCCGACAGAGTTCCGCCCAAGCCTGCGGCGTCGAAGCCCGGTAAGCGTCCCACGCGCTGCGCGCCAACGAAAACGCGTCGTCATGCAGCACCCGGCGGCGCGGCCAGAGCCACGCCAGCACCTGCGGCGCCAATTGGCCCATGCCGACAAATCGCTCCACGCCCGGGACACTGTCGATCTCGATCAACTCCAACCGCTCGGGCCGCTGCGTCATGTTTGCCAGCACCGCAATCAGAAACAGCTGGTCGTAGGCATCGGCCTCGCACCACAGCACCACACGCTTGGCCCGAGACATCCCGGACAACGCGCCGTATTCGGTCTGCGCACGTTGCCGCGCAGCTTGCAACGGCATCTCGAAACATTGACTGATGAACTCACAGCGAGCCTCGATCAGCGCCGCCAGCGGGACATCCGGCACCGGCCCCATGCAGTATGGGTCGGCGAACATGTGGAATTCGCCTTGAAACCCGGCCACACGCAGACTGTGCGCAATGTCGTTTCCGCAACGCCAATGCTGCGTGCCGGCTTCATCGTCGGCGGCAAATTGTGGATGCTTTGCGGCGAACTCAATGGCATCGGCATGGGCCTTGAGTTTCGGCCAACTGGCGAAACCCAGTTCACGCGCAACCAACCATTGCGCATCCGCGAGCACCGGCGATGCGCCACGGTGCAGCAATGCGTTTTGCCCGACGGACGGACCTTGTTCCTGCAATTGTTTGAGGCGTTGCTTGGCACGCTTGCGCAGTTGCGCAAGGTCGATGTAACCGTTTTGCGCCGTGGCGCGAAGGTCTTGAGGCATACGATCTCCAAAGATAGCCGTATCCGCTCATTGGCCGGGAGTCGCATGAAAAATGCGGTGAAACGCTTTACCTGGGCAGAACCCTTTCCGCGGAATGGAGGCGCGGTTGCACGCCGTGGCCGATTCTACATGAAACGGATGCCGAACGATGCGCAGCGCCACTGCTGCGCTTTCTCCAACGCGGGATGCCTATAATCGCGAAAACGATCGTGTGCCGCGTCCAAATGCAATAAAGGAATTCACCTTGATCTACGAAGTCATCATTGCCGGCGCGGGCCCCGTCGGTTTGTTTCTCGCCTGTGAGCTACGGCTCGCAGGCCTGTCGGTATTGGTGCTGGAGCAAGCCGAAACACCGGACTCGCCTTTAAAGCGGCTGCCCTTCGGATTGCGTGGCCTCTCGATGCCTACGCTCGATGCTTTCTATCGTCGCGGCCTGCTCGACGACATCACCGCACCGCAACACGCGAAGGCCGGTACCGGCGCGAATGCGAACGCAAGCGTTCCGCACTGGATGCAGCAAGCTCGCCGACCCGGCGGGCATTTCGCGGGCATCCAGTTCTTTCAGGACAATGTCGACACCGCGAAGTGGCAATACTTCCAGCCCAATCCAGCGGGTACCAGTGTGGCCGTCGCCATGGAACACATCGAATCGGTGCTGGCGGCGCACGCCATCGCGTCGGGTGCGCAAATCCGGCGCGGTTGCGGCGTCGATGGCTTCGACACCACCGACGACGGCGTCACCGTTCATGCGAATGGCGAAGTCTTTCACGCGCAATGGCTGATCGGTTGCGACGGCGCACGCAGCGCTGTGCGCAAAGCCGCCGGCATCGAATTCGCCGGCACCGATCCCGAGTTCACCGGCTACTCGGCCCAAGTCGAGTTGGCCGATCCGGACAAACTCACCCCGGGCCGCCACTACACGCCCACCGGCATGTACACCTACCAGCCGCCCGGCACCATCGCGATCGCCGACTTCGACGGCGGTGCCTTCCACCGCACGCACCCCGTCACCCGCGAGCACGTGCAGACGGTATTGCGCCGCGTCTCCAACACGGACGTTACCGTGACCGAACTCTCGCTTGCGACCACGTGGACCGATCGCGCCTATCAGGCCACGACCTATCGCAAAGGACGCGTGCTGCTCGCAGGCGACGCGGCCCACATTCATTCGCCGCTGGGCGGGCAAGGTCTCAATCTGGGACTCGGCGACGCGATGAACCTCGCGTGGAAACTCGCGGCGACCGTCCGGGGCGACGCGCCACCCGATCTGCTCGACACCTACACGACCGAACGCCATCCGGTGGGCGCACAGGTGCTCGACTGGTCACGCGCGCAAGTCGGCATCATGCGGCCGAGTGCAAGTTCTCGCGCGCTCGGCGCCATCCTTCGCGACGTCATCGACACCCGCGACGGCGCGACCTACTTTGCCGAGCGTGTGTGGGGCGCGTCGCTGCGTTACGACCTCGGCAGCGACCATCCGCTCGTCGGTCGCACTGCGCCGGATTTCGAATTTATCGACGGCACGAAGCTCGGCGCATTGCTCACCCACGGCAACGGGTTGCTGGTGGACTTCGAAGCCGATGCGTCATTGAACGCCCTCGCGAGCCGCTGGAACGGCCGCATCGCGTACTACGGCAGCGACGCCAAGCAGCGCTTCGGTTTGCGCGCCGTCCTCTTGCGCCCCGACGGTTTTGTGGCTTGGGCCAGTGATGCCAACGACACGCCCCGCGACCACGACGCCCTCGTGCAAGCCGCGTCGCGCTGGTTCGGCGCGCCCAACGACGCATGACGGCGCCCGAGTCCACTTCAGCGCCGGCCGCCATCGGCCTCGGCAGCGCGGCACGCGATCTTTATCGTGCGCTCTGGCACCATGCCGCCGGCGTGCGCCCGCAGATGCTCGGCGCTGCCGGCCTGCTGTCGGCGGCACAGCTACTGCGTCTGACCATGCCGTGGCTGGCCGCGCAGGCCATCAACGCGCTCCAGCAGGACAACATGCCGCTGGCCGGCCGCTGGATTATTTACCTCGTCGGCATCTATTTACTGTCGTGGCTGCTGCATGGCCCCGGCCGGATTCTGGAACGCAACGTCGGCGTACGCGTGCGCGTACGACTGGCCGACGAGCTTTACGCGCGCATCGCCGCCGCACCGCTGGTCTGGCGCGACGGCAGACATTCGGGCGAGCTACAGCACCGCGTAGTGCAAGCGAGCCGCGCGCTGTCCGACTTCGCCCAGAACCAGTTCGGGTACCTGCAAAGCGCTTTCAACTTCGTCGGACCGTTAGTAGCACTCGCCCTGCTATCGCGCGTTAGTGGCGCGATAGCGGTGACCGGCTACGTCATCATCGCCGTCATCATCCTGCGTTTCGACCGGGTCCTGATGCAGCTTGCACGCGCTGAAAACGACGCAGAACGCCGCTACGCCGCTGCGTTGCTGGATTTCGTCGGCAACGCGGGCACCGTCATCGGGTTGCGGCTGCAAGCCGCCTCGCGCAAAGTGCTTGGCCGCCGCATGGACGCGGTGATGGTGCCGTTGCGCCGCACGGTACTCGTCAACGAGGGCAAGTGGTTTGCCGTCGACCTGCTCGGCATGGGGCTCACGTGGATTCTGGTGGTGGAGTACGTGCTGCAAACGCGGCAGCCCGGGCAGGCGATTCTGCTCGGTACCGTCTTCATGATTTACCAATATGCCCAGCAGGCCGCGACGGTCGTCGGCGCCATGGCGTCGAACTTCCAGAGCTTCGCACGCATGCATACCGATTACGGCAGTGCCGAACCCATCTGGGACGCGCCGAGCGACCCTGATGCCACTGTGCCCGCCGTCGACCCCGACGCCGCGTGGCAGACACTGTCGCTGCACGATGCCACATGGCACTACGCCAACAACGCGCGCGGCGGGCTGCATAACATCGACCTCGTACTGCAAAGGGGAGCACGCGTGGCGCTGATCGGCCCGAGCGGCGGCGGCAAAAGCACGCTGCTGCGCATGCTCGCCGGTCTCTATCCGCCGCAGCAAGGCGAGTTGCGACGCGATGGCCAAGGGGTGGCATGGACCGAGTTGCGCACGCTGGCCACCCTGATCCCGCAGGAAGCCGATGTCTTCGAAGCGAGCGTGAGCGAAAACCTGACGTTCGGCGAACCTGCCGACGACGCGCTCGTGCAGTCGGCAGTCCATACCGGCGCGTTCGACGACGTGTTGCAGCGACTCCCCGACGGTCTGAACAGCGCGCTCAGTGAACGCGGCGGCAACCTGTCAGGGGGCCAGCGTCAGCGTCTGGCACTCGCACGCGGCGCACTGGCGGCACAGGGAAGTTCATTGCTGTTGCTCGACGAGCCCACCAGCGCCCTCGATCCACAAGCCGAGGCCCGCGTGTTCGACCGCATGGACGCGGCCTTCCCGTCGGCCTGCATCGTGGCCTCGGTGCACCGGCCGAGCTTGCTCAGCCGGTTCGACACCGTCGTCGTCATGGAAGCCGGGCGCGTGGTGGATGCGGGCCCGCGCGACGAAGTCCTCGCACGCCGCAGCCACTGATCGATCAAGGTGAAACGGCCGGTCGCCCTCGCAGGATCGCCTCGGCGAATTCGACGAAACCGGCACCTCCGGGCCCCTGCGTGATCCACGCAGGCGGCACGGGCAGTTGCGGTAGATAGTCGACGACCGTGCTCACCCCCGCCGTATGTTGGAAATACGCGAACATTGGCGCGTCATTGGTGGAATCGCCCGAATAAGCGACGACGTCGCGAGCGGTCGCGGCATCCACGCCGAAGGCTTCGGCCAGTATCCGCGTCGACATCGATAACTTGTCGTAGCCGCCGAGCCAGCCCAGCACCCAGAGATTGTTGATCGTGGCGTCGGCCCCGGCGTCGATGAGCGCGCGGACAATCTGCTGGTCCTGTTCCGTCCCGCTTCGGCGATACGCCAGACTGGTGAGCCGAAACGCCTGATCGTCGGCGCGTTGCGCGTGAGGAAGGCTCACTTCGATCTGCGCCGCAATCGACTGAAGCTGCCGCTGAACACCGTCAACGTCTTCCGGCGCATGCCAATACGTCCGCGTCACGCTATGGCCGTCGTGTCCCCGGGTGAGGAAAAGGCCGCCGTTCTCGGCGATCACCCCATCGACCGGCCACATGCGCGCCATCTGATCGCACCAGCCCGCCGGCGCGGCGGTCACCGGAATCACGCGAATACCGCTATCCTGCAAACGCTCGAGCGCCGAATAGGTCGCGGCGGCCAAGCGCCCCCGGTAAGTCAACGTCTCGTCCATATCGGTTAAAACGAATTGGACGGTGGAAAACTGCTGAAGGGGCGCGAGCGACAGGGTCTGCATGATCGGTTTCATCAACGAATGGCAATGATGTTCGCGCCATTATGACGGTCGATGCCGGACACTTTCTTCCCGCCACGGGAATGGTTATCAGCAAGACGACTAAAGGATGCCTGACCATGGACGACGACAAGACCAGCGCCACCATCAGCGCCATTGCTGCACTGGAAGCCGAACTGCGCGCCGCGATGCTCGCCAGCGACGTGGCAGCGCTGGAGCGCCTGCTGGACGACGATCTGGTGTTCACCACGCCCGACGGGCGCGTGCTCACCAAACAGGAAGACCTGACGGTGCATCGCGACGGGCAGTTGCATCTGAAGCAACTGGACTTTTTCGATACCCAGATCCGCCGCATCGACACGCTATATCTGACGACGACCAAAGCGACGCTCGCCGGCCAGTACGGGACGATGACGTTCGATGGCACGTTCGCCTACACGCGGCTCTGGCGGCCTCACGGGGCGACATGGCGGGTCATTGCCGGGCAGGCGGCCAAGATCGGCTAACCTGCGGTTCTGGACCACATTCACGATCATCGAAACACCCGTACGCCTTCACGCCTATGCCGCAACCAGCCAAACCTGCCACCGCCGACTGGGTCAAACGCGCCACCCCGGTCGATGGTGTCGAGCGCATTGAAGCGTGGTTTCAAGGTAACGCATACGCGATGCATCGCCACGACACCTATGCCATCGGCCGCACGCTGGCGGGCGTGCAAAGCTTCAACTACCGGCGGGACCGGCGCGACAGCCTGCCGGGCCACACCATGGTGCTGCATCCCGACGAAGCCCACGACGGGCAGGCCGGCACGGACGAAGGCTTCCGCTATCGCATGATTTACGTGCAGCCCTCGCTGTTTCAGGCCGTGCTTGGAGGGCATTCGCTGCCGTTCGTAGAAGGCGGATTGTCGACCGATCCACGACTGGCCGCTGCCGCCGAGGCCCTGCTCCAGCAGGTTGGAGACACGCTCGAGCCGTTGGAGCAAAGCGACGCGCTCACCGAACTCGCCCACGCACTGGCGACGGTGGCGGGTGACCCTCGACGCGACCCCACGGGGGACTATTTCGCGGCGCGCCGTGCGCTGGACTTTCTGCACGCGAACTGCACCCAAGCCGTTTCGCTAGACATGCTCGAAGCCGCCACCGGCCGCGATCGCTGGAGCTTGTCGCGCGATTTCCGCCAGTTTTACGGCACGAGCCCGTACCGCTACCTGACGATGCGCCGGCTCGACGTCGTCCGGCGCCTGCTGATGGCCGGCCAACCGCTGGCCAATGCGGCCGCCGACGCGGGCTTTGCGGACCAGAGCCATATGTCGCGGCACTTCCTCAAGACGTTCGGCCTGACGCCGGGCCGCTGGCTTCAGGCCGCCCGCAGCGCCGCCGGAGGATAAGCAGGGAAGCGCGAGGCCCCGCCCCGCACAAACGTTCAATACGGCCGCCGGCCGGGCGCGTAGGCTCGACGCATCCCCTCACGACCGGAGCCAACGATGCCCTCCTCCCACTACAACGCCGCCGGTGCCCCGGCACAGCGCGGACAGTCCCAAGCTATCGACCCGATAGCCAAAATCTCCCAGATCGACGGCCATTGGCAGCCTCGCGTCGTCGCCGAGATGAACGATTACCAGTTCAAGGTCGTCAAGGTGATTGGCGAATTCGTCTGGCACGCTCATGGCGATACCGACGAGACCTTCATCGTTCTGGAGGGCGAATTGAACATCGACGTGCGCGGCGGCCCCGAGGGTGAGCGCACCATCGTCGTGCCTGCGGGCCAGATGGTCGTGGTGCCGAAAGGCACGGAGCACAAGCCTTTCGCGCCGAAGGAAGCCAAGCTGCTGCTGATCGAACCGCGTGGTGTGCGAAACACCGGTGACGGCGACGGCGGCGACCGCACCGTGGCTAACGATCAGTGGATTTGACGGCAGGCCCGGACACCTGCCCGGGATTTTGTTCAGATTTCACAACAGATGTTTTCCAATCTGCGTATTTATCCGTCGCGCGTGGTCTCTTAAACTTGCAGTCATGTTGCGAGTCGGGAGGAGGCGCCCGCGCCCGCAAAACTTCCGGCGTACTCCAAAGTGCGCCGGTTTCAGTTGAACACCCCCTGCCGTCTCCATGAAGTGCGCCGCGAGTGCGGTGCGCTCGCGCCACACACGACGGTCATGACAAAAAAAATCGCATTAGCGGCCTTCCTTGCAGTCCCGGGATCTTTCGCGATTCTCGCGCTGGTCTGCCTGCACCCGACGCTCCGGCGCGAACTCGCCCGGGCCGCCGGCCTCGAGCCGGTGTTCGCCAACCTCTCGCGTCAGCTCGTGCTGGTTGCGCTGGTCTGCCATCTGCACCTGCATCACCGCACAGGGATCCGCGCCTTCTGCACGTCGGGCGGCGACTGCGACGCCTTCGCGCGCTAAGCGTCGAACGCGTCGAACGCGTCCGCCAGCCCGGGTTCAGGCCGGCTTCACCCGAATCGGAAACCCCTCGACATAGTCACGCAGATCGGTCCCCGGCCCCCAGACGGCTTCGTCCCAGACCCGGCCATCGCATAGCACTTCGCGCACGGGCGCATTGGCGACCGGCACCCCTTCGGCTTGCGCGGCTGCCTCGTAAAGCCCGATCTGATTGATTTGCGCCGCAGTCAGCGCGGCCTCGGCCAGCGCGTCGTCGCCCACCATTCCCCAGCGGCGATATTGCGAAATGAACCACATCCCGTCCGACAGGCGCGGATAAGTCACCGCGCCATCGTCGAAGAAGCTCACCGGCAACAAAGCGTGCCGGCCCTGCAACTTGCCGAAGTCCCCCAGCAGGCGGGCGGCAATCAGGTCGCGCGGCGCACCGACCCACGCCGGTTCGGCCAGCCACCCGGCGGCCTCTTCACGGTGCCCCGGCATATCCAACCACCGGCAGGCACTGAGTAGCGTTCGCACCAGCGCCAGCGCCGTGTTCGGGTAGCGGGTCACGAAATCTCGCCGGCATGCGAGCACCTTTTCCGGATGATTCGGCCAGATGTCGCTCGACACCACGACCGTACGTCCCAACTCGCGCGCCTGTGCCACGGCATGCCACGGCTCACCGCAACAGAAACCGTCCAGCCCACCCTCCTCCATCGCCGCCACCATATGGGCGGGCGGAATCACGATACGCGCGATCTCCGAGAGCGGATCGATACCCTGCGCCGCAAACCAGTAATTGAGAAACATGGCGTGCGTGCCGGTCGGAAACGTCTGCGCAAACACCGGCGTGCGCCCCAGCGTGCCCAATGCCTCTCGCAAGCTCCCGGTCTGCGTCATCGCCTCCGCCAGCGACGGCGTCACCGTCACGGCCTGACCATTGCGATTGAGCACCATGAGCACGGCCATGTCCTCGCGCGGGCCACCGATACCCAGTTGCACGCCGTACACCAAGCCGTACAGCGAATGCGCGGCATCCAGCTCGCCCGTGAGCAGCTTGTCGCGCACGGCAGCCCACGACGACTCGCGGCTCAACTCCAGAGTCAGTCCGTGCTCGTGTCCCAACTCCAGCCGCTTCGCGACGACCAGCGGCGCGGCATCCGACAGCGCCACGAAGCCCACGCGCAGATGGCGCTTCTCCGGCCCGCCACCCGATGCCGCCCCCAGCGTGTCGGCGCGCCCTGCGCCGAAATCCTTCCATGATGACGTCGACATGAGCAGTGTCTATCCCAGTAATTCGGCAATCGAGACGAGTTGGCGCGCCACTTCGACGAGCTTCTCGCCCTGATCCATTGCCCGTTTGCGCAGAAGGGCATACGCCTCCTGCTCGGAAATCTTGCGCCGGTCCATCAGCAGACGTTTGGCCCGGTCGATCAGCTTGCGGTCGGCCAGTTCGCTCTCGGCTTTGGTCAGCCGCGCACGCAATTTTTCCTCGTGCGCGAAGCGCGCCAGCGCCACTTCGAGAATCGGTGCCAGCCGGTCGGCGGCGAGCCCTTCCACCGAATAGGCCGTCACGCCAGCATCGACGGCGGCGCGAATGAGCGATTGGTTACCGTCGGCAGAGAACATCAACACCGTGCGCGGTGCCGCCGCGTTCATGACGGCCAACTGCTCCAGCGTGTCGCGCGAGGGCGATTCGGTATCGATGATGATCACGTCCGGGCGCTCGCTCTCGACCACGCGCGGCAACGCCTGCGGCTTGGCCACTTCAGCGAGCATCTCGCAGCCCAGACGCGCGAGCGCCGCCCGCAAGTCGCCAATCGGCTTGTCGGTATCGGTCACGAGCAGCACACGCAATACGCCAGCCGCACCACTCACACCACCCACGCCGGCAGGCGCAGCAGCAGAAGTGGCGGGAGCCGCTATCGGTGACGTGTCGGCGAGGGGATCGCGATCCCCGGCATCCGGTCGTTTTGGCAAGATCGTGGGGGCCAAGAGTCAGGGGGAAAGTCAGGGGGAAATCTAGGTATCGATAGTATAGGCACGCCAATCAGGCGGCGATGGCGATGGCGTCCACACTCGACGCCAGTACCGCCTCACCGACCGCGCCGCCAACGAGCAAAATGGCCGGACTGGCGAAATCGCCCGCCCTCACGTCCTGTGCCAGACAGCCGAGCGTCGTCAACAAACGCCGTTCGTGCGCCGTGCCCGCCCACTGCACGGCGGCCGCCGGTGTCGCGGCGTCGAGATGCGCGAGCAGCGTCGCACACAGGCCATCGACCCGCTGCACGCCCATGTAGATCGCCAGCGTCGTGCCCGTCGCGGCCAGTGCGGCCCAGTTCGGCGCCATGCCGTCCTGCCGGTGCGCGGTGACGAAGGTCACGCCCGCGCAATGGTCGCGGTGCGTGAGCGACATGCCGAGCCCGGCCGCCGCCGCAAACGCCGCCGACACGCCGTTGACGATGTCCACCGGCACGCCAGCAAGTCGCAGCGCGCGCATCTCTTCCCCGGCCCGGCCGAACATCAGCGCGTCGCCCCCCTTCACGCGCACCACATGCGCGCCGCGCCGGGCCAACCGGCACATCAGCCGTTCGATGAACGCTTGCGGTGTGGACCGGCAGCCGCCTCGCTTGCCCACGGCAATCACGCGGGCCTGTGGCGCGAGGGTCGCGATTTCCGGGTTGGCCAGATCGTCGACCAGCAGCACGTCGGCCTCGCTCAGCACCCGCGCGGCGCGCAGCGTAAGCAGATCGAGCGCGCCGGGGCCCGCACTGAGCAGGGTAACTTTGCCGAGCTTCATGATCGTTCTCCGTCAATTCTTCCATGTCCTGTTGGTGAGGTACTGCGCATGCTGGCGAGCGTCATGCCGATGTCGTGTCGATCACACTGCCCCGGCCGTGGCCGAGGGTTCTACTGCGAACGACGACGCCCTCGATGCCACACACATGCGCTGCAACTCCGGCACGCACGATCCACAGACCGTGCCGCAGCCGAGCGTTGCCTTGAGTTTTGATACGTCTGCGCCAGAGGCAATCGCCGCAGCGATGCTCGACGCCTTGATCTGCTTGCACTGACACACCGTGCGGTCGCGCGCGGCACCGGCCGTCGCGGCGCTGTCCGCCACGAATACGGCGTGACGCGCCCGCGTCCACGGCGTGCCCTCGCGCACCCGCGCGAGCAACGACGCCGATCCCGCCACGTCCGCCTCGTTTCCGGCCACGAGCACGCCCTCGATCACGGCGTCTCGCCACGCCACCCGCTTGGTCATGGCACGGCGCGCGTCGCGGTATTCGAGCAACGCCTCGTCTCGCGGCAGCCCAAGCGCGGTATGCAAGCGCTCGAGCCAGTCGGCATCGGCCTGATCGTCTGCGGCGGATACCACCAAGCGGTCCTCACCTTCCAGACGCACCGTCGCGAAGCGCCGCTCGGCAAGCAACGGCTGCACCGCCGCGTGCAGTCGCAGCGCGTCGCCACGACGCACCGCCGTGACACGCCACGGCAACGTCAGCGGATCGACGCGCACGGCCGCGTGCTTCAATTCGGGCTGTTTCGAATACTTGTCGACGGCTCCCGTCGTCGTGTCGTTGACACCGCCGCCGCCGAGAAACTGGCCGCTCCAGTGCATCGGCACAAAGACCGTGCCCGACGCCACGTCGTCGCTCACGGCGAGCATCAGCACGCGCTCACCGCGGCGGCTGGACAGCCGCACGAAGTCGCCCGCGCGTAAGCTGCGCCGCGTGGCGTCGGTCGGATGCATCGTCAGCGTGGGTTCCGGGGCGTGTTCGAACAACTGGCCCACGCGGCCCGTGCGGCTCATGCCGTGCCACTGGTCGCGCAGCCGCCCGGTAATCAGCCGGAACGGATGACGCGCATTGATCGGCTCGGCCACCGGCTGGTACTCGAACGCGTGAAAGCGTGCACGGCCATCGCTGGTGGCAAACACGCCATCTTCATAACGGCGCGCCTGCCCTTGCGAGGCTCCCGCCGGAAACGGCCATTGCTGCGGGCCCTGTTGTTCGAGCATCGCGTAGTCGATGCCGCCGATATCGAGATCGCGGCCGAGCGTCATTGCGCGATGCTCGTTGAAGACCGCTTCTGTCGAATCGAAGACAAACCGCTCGACCGGCATGTCGAGCATCGGGGCAAGACGACGCGCGACTTCGCTCGCAATCCACCAATCGGCGCGCGCCGCACCCGGCGCTTCGACCGCCGCACGCACGCGCGAGATACGCCGCTCGGAGTTGGTCACCGTGCCCGCCTTTTCGCCCCAACTGGTGGCGGGCAGCAACACGTCGGCATAGGGCACGGTGTCGGTCTGATGGAAGGCTTCCTGCACGACGACGAACTCTGCGGCATCGAGCGCTTCGCGCACACGGGCGCTGTCGGGCATCGAATGCACGGGGTTCGTGCAGGCGATCCAGATGGCTTTGATGCGTCCGTCGCGCACCGCATCGAACATCTCGACGGCCGGCAACCCGGGGCGATCGGACAGCCCCTGCATGCCCCACAACTGCTCGACTTCCTCTCGATGGGCTGCATTGCCGATGTCGCGATGTGCGGCGAGCATCGTTGCCAGCCCGCCGACTTCGCGACCGCCCATGGCATTCGGTTGCCCCGTGAGCGAGAACGGGCCAGCACCCGCACGCCCGATCTGGCCCGTCGCCAGATGCAGATGAATCAACGCCAGATTCTTTTCCGTGCCATGGCTCGACTGATTGAGGCCCATGCAATACAGCGACAGCGCCGCCGGGCTTTCGCCGAACCAGTCCGCCGCCTGACGCAGCGCCGATTCCTCGATGCCGCACACATCCGCGACGAGTTGCGGCGGATAGGCGCGCAGGATTTGCTTGAGCGCGTCGAACCCCTCGGTGTGCGCATCGATGTAGCGGCGGTCGATACACCCTTCCCAGATCAGGTGATGCAGCATGCCGTGGAACAGCGCCACGTCGGTGCCGGGCACGATGGGCAGATGCAGGTCTGCCATCGCGGCGGTATCGGTGCGGCGCGGGTCGATCACAATCCAGCGAATCGACGGATCGGCCGCCCGGGCCGCCTCCAGCCGGCGGAACAGCACCGGGTGCGCATACGCCATGTTGCTGCCCGCGAAGATCACCGTTTTTGCCGCTTCGAGATCCTCGTAACACGTGGGCGGGCCATCGGCACCGAGCGCCATCTTGTACGCGCTCACGGCGCTCGACATGCACAGCCGCGAGTTCGTATCGATGTTGTTGGTGCGCACCAGCCCTTTCGCGAGCTTGTTGAAGACGTAATAGTCCTCGGTGAGCAGTTGCCCCGACACGTAGAACGCCACGGCGTCGGGTCCATGTTCACGGATGATGTCGGCGAAGCGCGACGCGACCGTACCGAGCGCATCGTCCCAAGTGGCAGGAATTCGCACTGCGTCGCGTGACGTGCGCAGCTCGGGCATGAGCACACGCCCGGCCAGCGACTGCGCGGTGAGCGGCAGCGTCATGCCTTTGCTGCAAAGACGCCCGTAATTGGCCGGGTGTGCCGGGTCGCCCTGCACACCGACAATGCGCTCGCCGTCGCTTTCGACCAGCATGCCGCAGCCCACGCCGCAGTAGCAGCAGGTCGTCTTCGTGATCGTCGTCACGGCAGGCGCTGCGATGGACGTGGAAGCAGGGGTCAGCAGATTCATGACGGACTCCGGCGCGGACATGGTGTGGGGTGCCCTGTAATGCTCAGACGGTGGCCGACACGTCGGCATCCGCTGGCGTGTTGACTGTCGCGTCGTTCGTCTCGTCGCTCGTCTTGTCGAACGACAACAACACGTCGCTGCCGTCGAGCCGCACGGCGAAGCGCTCGGCGCAGCCCACATCGGGCGCGCAGGCCTGCCCCGTCGCGAGATCGATGTTCCACGCGTGCAGCGGACACGTCACACGCTCGCCGTGAACAATGCCCTGCGAGAGCGCACCGCCCTTGTGCGGGCACTTGTCACGCAGCGCGAAGACCTTGTCGCTCTCGGTGCGAAACAGCGCAATGTTGCCGTCGGGATGCGGCAATACACGCGTGCCCAGACGCGGAATCGCATCGATGTCGCACACGTGCAGCCAGATAGGTTGAGACATTGTCATGGCGTCGTCCTCAGGCGGTGGCAGGGGCAGCAGCAGAATGCGCGGCGACCGGTGTGATGGGGATGACCGGCTTGAGCGGCACATACTCATTCGCCTGCTTGCCGTCGATACGCGCTTGCCACGGGTCGGGCAGACCGTCGAGTGCATAGAGCAACCGTTCATATAGCGCGCGACGGTTCGCCGCATCGTGCACTACGCGTTGCTTCACGTAATCGAGCCCCACGCGCGCGAGGTAGTGCACCGTGCGATCGAGGTAATAGGCTTCTTCGCGATACAACTGAAGAAACGCGCCGGTGTATTCCTTGACCTCTTCGGCCGTCTTCACCTTGACGAGAAACTCGGCGACTTCCGTCTTGATGCCACCGTTGCCGCCCACATACAGTTCCCAGCCCGAGTCGACGGCGATTACACCCACGTCCTTGATACCCGCCTCGGCGCAGTTTCGCGGACACCCTGACACGGCCAGCTTCACCTTATGCGGCGACCACATGTTCGCGAGCATGGTCTCCAGATCGATACCCATCTGCGTGCTGTTCTGCGTGCCGAAGCGGCAGAACTCGCTGCCCACACACGTCTTCACGGTGCGGATCGACTTGCCGTAGGCGTGTCCCGACGGCATGCCCAGATCGCGCCACACGCTCACGAGGTCTTCTTTCTTCACGCCGAGCAAGTCGATGCGTTGCCCGCCCGTGACCTTGACCATCGGAATCTGGTACTTGTCCGCGACGTCCGCGATGCGGCGCAGTTCGCTCGCGTTCGTCACGCCGCCCTTCATCTGCGGCACGACCGAGAACGTGTTGTCTTTCTGAATGTTGGCGTGCACACGCTCGTTGACGAAGCGGCTTTGCGGATCGTCAACGGCCTCCTTGGGCCACGTGCTGAGCATGTAGTAGTTCAGCGCCGGACGGCAGGTCGCGCAACCGTTGGGTGTGCGCCATTCAAGAAAGTCGTAGGCCGCGCGATGCGACGTCAGCCGATGCTCGCGCACGGCGCGACGCACGTCGGCATGCGACAGATCAGTACAGCCGCAGATCGCCTTTTCTTTCGGCGCAGCGTCGTAAGTCGAGCCCAGCGTGCTCATCAGAATCTGCTCGCACAGCCCGGCGCACGAGCCGCAGGAGCTGGCGGCCTTGGTGTGCTTCTTCACGTCGTCGAGCGTGAAGAGCCCCTTCTCGGTGATGGCCTTCACGATGGTGCCCTTGCACACGCCGTTGCAACCGCACACTTCATCGGTGTCGGCCATGCCCGCCGCGCGGCTTTGCCCTTGTGTGCCGACGTCGCCCACGCTCGATTCGCCGAACATGATGCTGTTGCGCAACTCACCCAGCGCGCGCCCTTCGCGCAGCAGCTTGAAGTACCACGCGCCGTCGGCAGTGTCGCCGTACAGGCAGGCGCCGACGAGCTTGTCGTCGCGAATCACGAGCTTCTTGTAGACGCCCCCGGCCGGGTCGGACAACACGATTTCTTCGGTGCCGTCCCCGCCCAGAAAATCGCCTGCGGAAAACAGATCGATGCCGGTGACCTTGAGCTTGGTCGAGAGCACCGAGCCGCGATAACTGCCGATGCCCATCAACGCAAGGTGATTCGCGCAGACCTTGGCCTGTTCGAAGAGCGGGGCGACGAGACCGTAGGCCACGCCGCGATGGCTCACACATTCGCCGACCGCGTAGATGCGCGGGTCGTAAGTCTGGAGCGTGTCGGAGACGACGATGCCGCGCGAGCAATACAAGCCGGCCGCTTCGGCGAGCGTCGTGTTCGGGCGGATACCGGCAGCCATCACCACCAGATCGGCCGCGATCTCTTCGCCATTCGCGAAGCGCACCGCGCGCACGGCACCGGTCGTGCCGTCGTCACTGTCGCCAAGAATCGCCGCCGTCTGATGCGACAGGCGGAACGTCAGGCCGCGCTCCTCCAGCGACTGCTGCAACAGCTTGCCCGCCGTGGCATCGAGCTGGCGCTCAAGCAACGTCTCTGCCAGATGCACCACCGTGACTTCCATGCCGCGCAGCTTCAGACCGTTGGCCGCTTCCAGACCGAGCAGGCCGCCACCGATGACCACCGCGTGACGCTTGACGCGAGCGGTCTCGATCATGGTTTCGGTATCGCGAATGTCGCGATAGCTAATCACGCCATCGAGGTCCTTGCCCGGTACCGGCAGGATGAACGGGCTCGATCCGGTCGCGATCAGCAGGCGATCGTAGGGCGCTTCGGTGCCATCGGCGCAGCGCACGACGCGGCGCGGCCGGTCGATTTGCGTGACCTCTTTGCCCAAGTGCAGCGTGATGCCCTTCTCGGCATACCAATCGAGGGGGTTGAGCACGATGTCGGCAAACGCCTGTTCACCCGCGAGCACCGGCGAAAGCAGGATGCGGTTGTAGTTCGGATGCGGCTCCGCGCCGAACACGGTGATGTCGTATTGATTCGGCGCGATCTCCAGCAGCTCCTCGAGCGTGCGGATACCGGCCATGCCATTGCCGATGACGACCAGACGAGGTTTGCGCATGTTGACAGCTCCTGTGGCAGCGCCCGAAAAACAAAACGGCGTCCGTCCGTGCCGCAGCACGGAGGGACGCCGTTGTCCGGTGGGTGCAACGCAGGCTTGCCCCTGACGTCGCACCGGTATCAATGCTCGCGACGCCTTTGCCGCTAGCGATAGTGACTACGCAACAAGCATGCCAGCGAGGGTGCAGTCATCGGCAAAGCGTTGCCGGATAAGGCAGGAGGGGAGGAAGAACAGAGGGAGCGAGGCAAGCGGCAGGGGCAACGTGCTGCACCGCAGCAGTGCACAACCCGGTTCACCCGCACCACGATGACGCGGGCGAACCACGATGCGGCACGCCTTGATCAGCGAACCGTGCGGGGCGAATGTCCGCTCACTTGCGCGCCGGCATCTGCCGGGAGACGTGCGCCATCGATCAGACCGAGCAACGCCAGCGCGCCCATTGCGACAAACGTCCACCGGAAGCTTGCCGCGCTGTAGGGCGTCGCCCCGGCCACTTCGGTCATCTTGAGCACCAGCGCACCGAGCGCGATGCCCAGCCCCGAGGTCATCTGCTGCAACGCCGAGAACAGCGTCGATGCCCCGCTCATGTCGTCGGGCGGTACGTCGGCAAAACCCATGGTCGCCAACGTCGTGAACTGCACCGAACGGCAGATACCGCCGAAGAGCAGCACGAGCGCACTGATCCAGAGCGGCGTCGTTGCCGTGAGCAGCGCACACAACGCGAAGCCGATCGCCACGAGCACACCATTACCGAGCAGCACGCCGCGAAAACCGAAGCGCCGCATGATCGGTGTCGTGGCGGGCTTGATGCCAAGGTTGCCCGCGAACAGCGCCAGCATCAGCAGCCCCGATGTCACGGCGCTCATGCCGAACGCCAGTTGAAACATGAGCGGCAGCAGAAACGGCGCGCTGCCGATGGCAATCCGGAACAGCGAGCCGCCCCAGACCACCACCGCGAATGTCTGCACCCGAATCGCGCCCAGATTGATGAGCGGATGCGGCGTGCGAAGAAAGTGCCGCACCGACCACACCATGGCGACACCACCGACGACGAGGCAACCGATCACCATCGGCCAGTCGGCCGGCGTGCGGCTGGCCAGCTCCACGCCGAACATCAACGCACTCGCGCCGACTCCGCTCGCGACAAAGCCCGCAAAGTCGAACGGCTTGCGCTGCCCCGGCGACGGTTTCACCAACCACAACGCCGCCGCAAACGCAGCGATGCCCAGCGGCACGTTGATAAGGAAGATCCAGTGCCAGCTCCACGTCGACGAGATGAAACCGCCCAACGCGGGCCCGAGCACCGGCGCGGCAAGCCCGGGCCAAGTGATGGTGGCGATGGCGCGAACGAGCGCCGGTTTGGGGGTATTGCGCAACACGACGAGCCGTCCGACGGGCACCATCATCGCGCCCGCCAGCCCTTGCAGCACGCGACACACGGTGAACATGTCGAGGCTGGTGCTCATCGCGCACAGCACCGAAGCCAGCGTGAACAAGGCAATCGCCGACGGAAACACGCGGCGCGGTCCGAGCCGGTCAGCCAGCCACCCGCTCGCGGGAATAAACGCGGCCAGTGCGACCAGATAGGCCGACAAGCCAATGGAAAGCGCGGAAGGGGCCACCCCGAAGTCGTGCGCCATGGCGGGCAGCGACGTGGTGATAATCGTCGCGTCGAGGTTCTCCATGAAGAAGGTCGACGCGACGAGCAACGGCAAGGCCGTTTGCGAGACCGTCCGGGCGGATGTCGCTGGCGGACGGTGTGGGGATGGCGATTGCGGGCCTTGCGATGACGGGTCGGACACGACGGCAGCTCTTGGGGGCAGCGAACGCCAGCGAGTGTATCAGGGCGAATGCCGCCTGAAACGTCAATCGTCCTGCATCAATGCGCGGCCGATGATCAGTTGCTGAATCTGCGTCGTGCCTTCGTAAAGGCGCAGCAGGCGCACGTCGCGGTAGAAGCGCTCGACCTTGTACTCGTTGATATAGCCCGCGCCGCCATGCACTTGCACGCCGCGATCGGCCACGCGCCCGACCATTTCGGTGCAGAACAGCTTGGCGCACGACGCCAGCATGCTCACCTCGGCGTCGCGCTTGCCCGCCGGTTTGGCGTCGTATCGATTCGCACAGTCCTGCACCATCGACCAGCCGGCATAAAGCTCGGCCTGACTGTCGGCCAGCATAGCCTGCACCAGTTGAAAGTCGCCGATGCGCTGGCCGAACTGCTTGCGCTCGCGCGCATACGCCACGGCCTCGTTGAGAATGCGCTGCGCCATGCCGCAGGAGAGCGCCGCCACATGCAGGCGGCCGCGATCGAGCACCTTCATGGCCGTCTTGAACCCTTTGCCCGCCTCGCCGCCGATGATATTGGCTGCCGGCACGCGCACGCCATCGAGCACCACGTCGCAGGTCTTCGTGCCGCGCTGGCCCATCTTCTTGTCGGGCTTGCCGAGCGAGAGCCCCGGCGTGTCGGCCGGCACGATGAAGGCCGAGATGCCGCCCGCCCCCTCGCCGCCCGTGCGCGCCATCAACGTGAACGCTCCGGCGCGCGGTGCGTTGGTGATAAAGCGCTTCACGCCGTCGATGACATAGACGTCGCCGTCGAGCACGGCGCGCGTCTTGAGTGCAGCGGGATCGGAGCCGGCATCGGGCTCCGTCAGCGCAAACGACATGACCAGCTCGCCGCTCGCCACACGTGGCAGCAGGTCGCTTTTCTGGGCTTCGGTACCGTCCATCAGAATGCCTTGCGAGCCGATACCGACGTTGGTGCCGAATACCGAGCGAAACGCCAGCGACGTCTGGCCGAACTCGTAGGCCACGCGCACTTCCTGCGCCATCGACAGACCGATGCCGCCGTATTCCTCGGGAATCGACAGGCCGAAGAGGCCCATTTCCTTCATGTCCTCGACCAGCGCGGCAGGCACTTCGTCGTGTTCTTCGACGTCGTTCTCGGCGGGCACGAGCCGCTCGCGAATAAAACGTTGCACGGTCGCGAGCAGCAGCGCGAACGATTCGCTATCCAGTCCTTTCGATGTCATAAGCCGTGTTTCCTGAGTGCCGGTGGCGCCATTTTGGTTTCTGTATCTTACCTTCGGGGGCGGTCGGCGGCATTCCTTCGTCTGAAGCAATACCATATTAACTAGCATCCTAATTATTAGTTAACATATAATCTTTCTCCATGACCTCCTTAGAATCGCTCCGCTTCGCTTTCACGAGCCACCTGTTGCTGGCCGGTAAGCAGTGGCGCCAGTTATCGCAAAGCGCAATCGTCGAGTACGGCATTTCTGCCGCCAGCGCCGGGCCGCTGCTGTTCATCCGCCGTCTTGGCCAGGGTGTGCGTCAGGTCGAGCTTGCCGAATATGTCGGGCTCGAAGGCGCCTCGCTGGTGCGGCTGCTCGATCAGTTGTGCGCCGCCGGGCTCGTGCTGCGCGAAGTCGATGCCAGCGACCGGCGCGCCAACGCGCTGCGGCTGACGGAGGCCGGCGAAGCGCTCGCCGAAAAGCTCGAAATCGAACTCAGCCAGTTGCGCGCGAAGGTTTTCGCCAACGTGCCCCGCGAGGATTTCGAAGCGGTGTTGCGCGTGTTCGAAATCCTCTCCAGCGCGACGGGTCCCGATGCGACCATTCTCGCGATGGTGCCCCCCAAGAAGTAAACCGTGTTCAATTGGCCATCCTCACGCGACTGGATTTTCTCGATCAAGGCGTTTGTCGCCTCGATGCTGGCGCTCTACATCGCGCTCGCGCTCGGCCTGCCCCGCCCTTACTGGGCAATGGCCACGGTCTACATCGTGTCGCATCCGCTCACGGGCGCCACGCGCTCCAAGGCCCTGTACCGGGTGCTGGGCACGCTGCTCGGCGCCACCGCGTCGATCGTCTTCGTCCCCGCGCTGGTCAATACGCCTGAATTGCTGATGGCAGCGGTCGGCCTGTGGACCGGCACGCTGCTCTATATTTCGTTGCTCCATCGCTCGCCGCGCAGCTATGTGTTTTTGCTCGCGTCGTACACGCTGCCGCTGATCGCCCTGCCTGCGGTCGGGACGCCCGACGGGATCTTCGACATCGCCGTGGCGCGCTCGGAAGAGATCATTCTCGGCATCGTCTGTGCCAGCGTCGTCGGCGCCATCATCTTGCCCACCAGCGTGGCGAAGGTATTGCACGATCGCTCGGGACGCTGGCTCGTCGATGCCGCGCGCTGGACCATGGACATGCTCTCGGCCGACCCCGACGGCAAGGCCGCGCGCCACATGAGCCGCCACCGGATGGCGGCCGACATTCTGGCGCTCGACCAGTTGATCAGCCAGCTTTCGTACGACGCCGATACCTCGGCGCGCGTGCGCGATGCGCAGGAGCTGCGCGGGCGCATGACGATGATGATGCCGGTGCTCTCGACCGTGGCATCGCTGGTGCAGACACTTCGCCAACACCCACAGGGTGCCCCTGAGGCGCTAGAAGCCAAGATGGCCGACGTGGTTGCATGGCTGCGTCAGGGCGCCCCGTCACCGGCGCCGGCGCATCTGCTCAAGCCTGCGGCATTGCCCGGCGAAGCCTCCGACTGGTATGCCGCGCTCGTTTCGGCGACCGAAGACCGCCTGCGCTCGCTCGTGCAGTTGTGGCAGGACTGCGTGTCGCTGCAACGCCGTTTCGGTCAGACCGACGAGGCGCCCGAGTGGAAACCGGCGTTTCCATATTGGGAACTGGGCGGCGCGCGCCACTACGACCACGGCTTGCTGCTGTTCTCGACGGTGTCGGCAGCGTTGTGCACGTTCCTGATGGGCATGGCGTGGATCTATACGGGCTGGAACGACGGCGCCGCCGGCGTCTCGCTCGGTGCCGTGGCTTGCTGCTTCTTCGCGGCGATGGATGAGCCCGCACCGTTCATCCGCTCATTCTTCTGGGCGACGGCCGTGTGCGTGGTCTTCGCTGCCGTGTACGTGTTCTTCATCCTGACGAATGCGCACGACTTCGGTCTGCTGGTGGCGATGTTTGCCGTGCCGTATCTCTTGCTCGGCACGTTCATCCCGCAGCCGCGCTTCACGATGGTGGCGATGCTCGTTGCCGTGAATACGGCGAGCTTCGTCGGCATTCAGGGCGGCTACAGCGCTGACTTCTCGGCGTTCTTCAACAGCAACATCGCGGGTCTTGCCGGCGTGCTGTTCGCGCTGCTCTGGACCTTGCAAACCCGCCCGTTCGGCACACGCGTGGCGATGCGGCGGCTGATTCATTCGAGCTGGCGCGACATTGCGAAGAACGCTGTCGGTCGGTCGGTTGCCGAACACGGCCGCCTGCGGGCACGCCTGCTCGACCGGCTTGGCCAGTTGGTGCCGCGACTCGCTGCCAGCGAGAGCGAAACGTCGAGCGACGGCTTTACCGAAGTACGCGTCGAACTCTCGGCGCTGGCGTTGCAGCGAGAGCTGCCGCATCTGAATTCCTCGCAGCGCGATGCCGTACAGGCCGTGCTCACCGACGTGGCGCGCTTTTATCAGTCGCGACTCGACGAACAAGTGAGCCAGCCCGACACCACGCTGCACGACAAACTGCTGGGCGCTGTGCGCTCGTTGGTGGCCCATAGCGATCAGGCCTCGCGCAGTGCGCGCGCCTCGCTCATGGACATCCACGTTGCGCTGTTCCCGGCCACACGACCTGAGAGTGCCCAATGAGCGGAGAGATCGACATCTACGGCGTATTCGTGCCGATGCTGCTGGCCCTGATGATCGTGGCCTTCGTGCTGACAGGTGCGCTGCGCTTCGTGCTTGCGCGCATCGGCTTTTACAAGCTGGTCTGGCACCGTTCGTTATTCAACCTTGCTGTGTACATCATTGCGCTGGGCGGCATTGTCGCTATCGTGCGCGCCTGCCAATCATGAAACTGAAACTTCGCTCCCTTGGGCCCGTCATCCTGACGCTCGCCGTCTCGGTCGTTGCGGTCTTTGTTCTCCTGCACCTGTGGGACTACTACACCGTCGCCCCGTGGACCCGCGACGGCCGCATTCGTGCCGACATCGTGCAGGTAGCGCCCGACGTCTCCGGCCTCATCACCGATGTCGAGGTCAAGGACAACCAGCCCGTACATCGCGGCGACCTGCTGTTCGTGATCGACCGCGACCGCTACACGCTGGCGCTGCAACAGGCCGAAGCCAACGCCGCCGCGCTGCGCGCCACGCTCGCGCAATCGCGCCGCGAGAACGCCCGCAATCATCAACTGACCGAAGTCGTCGCGAAGGAAGTCGTCGAAGCCGGTCAGGCCAAGGTCGAGTCGGGTGAAGCTGCGGTGGCGCAAGCCAATGCCGCCGTGCAACTCGCCAAGCTCAATCTCGAACGCACCCGCGTGCTGGCACCGGCCGACGGCTATCTGAACGATCGCCTGCCGCGCGTGGGCGACTACGTGAGCACGGGCCGCCCGGTGCTCTCGATGGTCGACGCGAATTCGCTGCATGTGGAAGGTTATTTCGAAGAAACGAAGATGCGCGGCATTCACATCGGCGACAAGGTTGAAGTGCGCCTGATGGGCGAGCGCCACGTGCTGCACGGTCATGTGCAGAGCATCGTCGCCGGCATCGAAGACCGCGACCGCACCAGCGGCGCGTCGATGCTGCCGAACGTCAACCCGACGTTCAACTGGGTGCGTCTTGCCCAGCGCATTCCGGTGCGCATCGCGCTCGACGATGTGCCCAAGGACATGCGGCTCGTCGCCGGCCGCACCGCCACCGTGACGGTCGTGGAAGCACAGGGCCATAAATCGGAAGAAGGATCGAAAGAAGGTAATCCGTCAAAGTCCGCCGCGGCCGCTGAGGCCACTGACAGCGCTGCGCACACCACCGTTGCCGCCGCGCGCACGACAGGTTCCCTTCAGGGAGCACAGCAGTGAAAACCAGATTGATCTTGATGAGTGCGGTGGCTGCGGCCGCAGCACTCGTCGCGGGCTGCACCACCGTCGGTCCCGACTACCATCTGCCGGAGAACTCGGTGATGCGCTCGGCGCAGGCCAATGGCCCGATCACAACGGCCAACCAGCGCGCCGTGTCGATCGGTGAGGTGCCGGACGACTGGTGGCAACTCTACGACGACCCGAAGCTCGACGCGCTAGTGAAGCAGGCCCTCGCCGCGAACACCAACGTGCGCGTGGCCGTGGCCAACGTGCAGCGCGCGATTGCGATGTACCACGAAGTCGAATCGGAAAATCTGCCGCAAGGCGGCGTCGAAGCCAACGCGGCGCGCGCGCAGCTTTCCGGCGAGAGCTTCCTTCAGGAAGAAAAGCTGCCGGTGATCAATCTGGCTGCCGCTGCACTGTCGATCTCGTATCAGATCGACTTCTTCGGCCGGCTCGCCCGTGCAGATGAAGCCGCGCTCGCCGCCGCTGAAGCCAGCCACGCCGCGCTCGATGTGGCCCGCGTCAGCGTGGCCGCCGAAACCGTGCGCGCCTACGTGCAAAGCTGCGCGGCCAATCACGAGTTCGACATCGCGAACGATCAACTGAAGTTGCAGGAAAAGAGCGTGGCGATCACGCGCAAGCTCGTCGATGTCGGCCGCGATCAGCCGACCGATCTGCTGCGCGCACAGTCGCAAGCCGACACATTACGCGCTGCCCTGCCCCACTTCAAGGCGCAACACGAAGCCGCCACGTACAGGCTCGCCGTGATGCTCGGCAAAGTGCCGGGCTCGCTCGATCCGAAGCTGACCGAATGCCGTCAGATTCCGCAACTCAAGCAGGCGCTGCCCGTCGGTGACGGTACGGCACTGCTCAAGCGCCGCCCCGACGTGCGTCAGGCCGAGCGCGAGCTGGCCTCGGCCACGGCCAAGATCGGCGTAGCCACGGCAGATCTGTATCCGACCATTCGTATTGGCGCGTCGGTCGGCGCCAGCGGCATGCTCGAACACTTCGGGCAGGGCCGTACGGAGCAGTGGAGCGTGGGCCCGATGATCTCGTGGTCGCTGCCGACCAACGGCGTGCGTGCCCACATCAAGGGCATGGAAGCCGGCGCCGATGCTGCGCTCGCGCACTTCGACGGCGTGGTGCTCAAGGCCTTGCAGGAAACGCAGACGTCCCTGTCGGCCTACACCCACGAACTCGAACGCGACGACGCCCTGCGCGATGCCCGCGACAAGTCGAGTCTCGCAGCGGATCAGAACCGCAAGCTGTATCAGGCCGGCCGCGCGCCGTACCTCACGAGTCTCGACGCCGATCGCACGCACGCCAGTACGGAAGCGGCACTGGCCGCCTCGCAGACACAAGTCGCTTTGGATCAGATCAACCTGTTCCTCGCCCTTGGCGGTGGCTGGCAGTCGAGCGCCGCCAACGATGCGACGTCACTGGCGGAATCGCATGCGAAGCACGAGAAGGTGGAAAACACTTCCGAGGCACCGGTCGTCAAGACAAACTGAGCTTCACGAAAAAGCTCGACGCAAAAAAGCGGATGTTGTCGCAAGACACATCCGCTTTCTCTTTGCCTCGACCACAAAACACCGGGCCCCAGAAACACACAAGCCCCGTCGGGAACGAATCCTCGGGCGGGGCTGTGGTAAGTGACGCGGTACGGCGTCGGGTTGATTCGCGCGGCGCGGGCGGGACGCAAAGGTCAGGCGGGCCGTCGGCGAATCGGGTGCAACGAACAGCAGGTCAAACGGACAACGTGGGCTTGCGTGCTTAGTTGGTCATCGGTTGCGTTGCGACACCTTGCTGTGCGGCTTCGATTTCGGCCGTACGTTTTTGCAGTTGAATCGACTGCTCATAGGTGTACGGGAAATTGAATTCCGTCACCGGCGAGAGACCGAGTTCACGCGCGGCTTGCAGTTCGGCACGCACATGCGCACGCGTCACACCACCCGTTTGCGTCTGGTCGGCAAATGCCGAACCGGCGGCCATGGCAAAGCCAACGAGCGCGACGGCAGTCAGCAGGTTCTTTTTCATGGAAAACTCCTTTTATCGTTAATTTGACGCTCAGGGAGCGAAAACCGCATTCAAGCCAGCTTTCGTCCTGAGTAAATTATAGTTTTCCCCTAGCAATGAGCCAGCCCGATTGCGACAACACACTGTTTCGCAAAAGCTGTTAAATCGGGGCGAATTGCGCGCTAAATGGCGCCGGAATGGCAAACGGGCGGCGGCGAGATGGCATCGATCTCTCGAAGATCGAGCCATTTCATCCAGCGGGGAATGGAAAGCGGTGTTGCCGGGGAAATGCGAGGGAATTCAGGACGATGAATCAACGCCGTCCGCGAATTCAGGGGGCAATCAATCCACTGCTAATGGCAGCGGCAATGGCCTGATGCCGATTGACGGCACCCAGCTTGCGCTTGGCGTTATTGATGTGGAACGTCACGGTGTGCTCGGATATCTTCAGAATCAGACCGATTTCCCATGCCGTCTTGCCGCGCGCCGCCCACAGCAGACTCTCGATCTCGCGCGGACTCAACTTGCCTGCACTGCGACTGGCCACCCATTGCATGTCGAGTTGCTGCACAGCCTGATGGAAGTACAGCGCGCCCAGATAGATCTCGCCCATCATGTGCGCTTCGTGCTCGGCGCACTCTTCCGGCGATTGCGACGTGGCCGCCGTGAAGATGGCACGCTCGCCGGCCGCACCGTACAGCGGCACGGTCACACCGCAGCCGAGTCCGTGCTCACGCGCATCCGCGAAGATCGGATGCGGCCGTTTCTGTGTGAGAAACGAGCGCCAGAGAATCGGTAGCGGCGACAAGTTCGCGGCGATGAGCACCGGGTCCACTTCCGCATAACCGGCCACCTGATAACGCTCGATCCACGCGCCCGGAAACGTCGTAAAGATGTGCCGGCTCGGCATGCCCTCGGCGGTGATGCGCTCGTCGCCCGCGTGAAACGCCGCCGGCTCGCGCTCGCGGCGCGGCAGCAACGGTGCGTAGAACAGCGCGTGATAACCCAGTACGTGCGTCAGTTGCTGAAATTCTGCGTCAAGCGCCTCGACCGAGCGGGCGCTGAGGAGCCCCTCATATCGGTAAAGATTGTGATGCATTTCCAATTGCACTTTCTTGTTAGATGCCGATGTTGGCGCATTGTAGTCCGAGCTTCGCATTTTGCGGATAGTTTATTTTGAGCAGTAAAACAACACGCCCCGTTGACGTGGACTGCCAATTATTAACATGCGACATCATGTCGCGCTGCCCAGACCTTCCAGCGCTTGCAGCACGCGGCGCAAACCGGGCGCCAGCGGTTTATCCTGCCGCACGACGATCGCCAGCGTGCGCGAGAGTTCCGGCGTCAACGCAGCAATGCGCAGGCCTCGTCGATGGTGCGCAGCGCTCACGGCCATGCGCGGCACGATGCTGTAGCCGAGCCCCGCAGCGACCATTTCCTTGATGGCTTCGATGCTGCCGAGTGCCATCACCGGACGCACGCGCAACCCCGCTTGCAAAAACCACTCATCGATCAAAAGCCGCGTGCTGCTGCCGGTTTCGAAGGCCACCATCGGCATGGCCGCCAGCGCATGCGGCGTGACTTCTTCGGGCCAGTCTTGCGCCCCCGATGCGCCGATGGCGACGAACTCGTCGCGCAACACCGGCGTGATGTGCAGGCTGCGTCCGGCGGCAGGCAACGTCACCAGCCCCACATCGAGACGGTTCTCCGTTACGGCAGCCAAAACATCGTCGGTATTGCCGGTGCTCACACGAATGTCGAGCGCCGGATGGCGCTTGCGCATCGCGCGCAACATGGGCGGCAGCAAGTGGATACATGCGGTCGCCCCCGTGCCGATGGCAACCTCCCCTGCAACGCCCTCGGCATGTGTGGACAACGCCTGCAAAGCCTCTTCGACGACAGCATCGATACGTCGCGCGTGTTCTAGCAACGTGAGCCCGGCCGACGACGGCTTGAGCCGCTTGCCCACGCGCTCGATCAGGCGCACGTTCAGGCGTTGCTCCAGTTGGCGCACCTGAAGGCTGACGGCGGGTTGCGACAGATCGAGGCGATCGGCGGCGGCGGAGAAACTGCCGGCGTCGATGACCTCGGCGAAGGTATGGAGTTGATCCAGATTCAGGCGGCGCATCTCAAAGTTTCCCTTATGGATCGAATAAGATGCCAAGACTTTACCAAGAGATGGGCTGCGCGCACCATGGCAGCCTCCCCCGGCCATTCGTTGCTGCCCGTCCCGGCATGCGCCCTACATCACCATGCCCACCGTCGTCACGCTAGGTCTTGCGCAACTGATCAACTGGGGCGTGAGCTTCTATCTGCCCGGCGCTTTTGCATGGCGCATCGTGCAGACAACCGGCTGGGCGCAGACGATCGTGTTTGCCGGCCCATCGCTCGCCATGCTGGTGATGGCCGCCGTCTCGCCGTATTCGGGCCGCTGGCTCGAACGCTTCGGTGGCCGCCGCGTGATGTGCGCCGGCACGCTCATCTGTTCGACAGGCTGCGCGGTGCTCGCCACCAGCACGACGCTGGTGCAGTTCTACGGCGCGTGGTGCCTGCTTGGCGTCGGCATGCGGTTGTCGCTTTACGATGCCGCTTTCGCGACGCTCGCCACGCTTTACGGCGCCGCCGCGCGTCGGCCGATGACACAGATCACGTTGATGGGCGGGCTCGCCACGACCGTCTTCTGGCCATTGGGCAATTGGCTAGGCGACGCGTGGGGATGGCGCGCGGGGGTGTGGGTCTACGGCGGGTTCGGCCTGATCGCGTGGGGGTTGCTGTGCAGCCTGCCGCCGACGCCACCGCGTGCGGCCACGGCAGGTGAAACGCCAAAGACTGCGACGGCGTTGCCGTGCCGCCCTGCCCTGCTCTACGGCAGTGTCATGGCGCTGGTGTCGATCCTGTCGTCAGGACTGGCAGCGCACTTGACCGCATTGCTCGGCGCATACGGATTGCCGGTCGGCCTCGCTGCGCTATGGGGGCTGGGGCAAGTGTGTGCCCGCATGCTGGAGTGGCTGCAACCGCGTCAGACCAGCGCGGTGAGGCTCAACGTGATCGTCGGCTGCGGCCTGCCGTTGTGCTTCGCGTTGGGACTGGCGGGCATGTCGTCGCTCGTGGCGGCAGCCGTGTTCATCTTCGCGTATGGGGCGCTCAACGGTCTGGCCACCCTGCTGCGCGCCAGCTTGCCACTGGAACTCTTTGCGCATGGCGCCTATGCCCGCGCGTTAGGCACGTTGCTGACGCCCGCGTTTGCGTTCTCCGCCATCGCCCCTTGGGGCTATGCACTGGCGCGCGAGCACTGGGGCGATCTCGCCATTCTCTGGGTATCGCTCGGTATCGGCCTGCTTATCGCGTGCGCGGCAATAGCGTTGCTGCGTCAGGCGCAGCGAGCGCCTGCTCCACAAACACCCGCAGAAACTCAATCCACGATTTGACCTTCGCGTCGAGATACAGCCGCGAGGCATAGACGGCGTACACGTTGGTGCCCTGCAATTCATAGTCGGGCAGCACACGCACCAACGCACCGCTGCGCAAGGCGGGCAACGCCGAGAGCAATGGCACCGGGCCCACGCCGCAGCCGCTGATCAGCGCGGCCGCCAGCGAGTCGGCCGTATTCACGCGCAAACGCCCCGTGGGCACGGGAATCTTCACGCGCCCGTCGGGCCCTTCGAAATGCCAGTGATCGACGGAATAGTGCGGTGCGATGAGCCGCACTTGCGTGTGCTGTGCCAGTTCGTCCAGCGAGGCCGGCGCGCCATGCATTTCCAGATACAGCGGCGCGGCGCACAGGACCGACGCCATGCGGCAGATACGGGTCGAGACGAGGCCGGAATCGGGCAGCTGCGCCGTCGCCAGCCGCAGCGATACGTCGATGTTCTGTTCCAGCAGGTCGGGCACCCGTGAAGACAGAATGAGATCGGCCTGCACGTCCGGGTGTTGCTCGAGAAATCGCGCCAGTGCGGGGATGACGAACACCTGCCCGAAGCTGGCAGGTGCGTGCAGACGCAGCGTGCCGCTCGGCGCAGCGCTTGCCGCCCCGGCCTCCGCCTCGGAGTCTTCGACCAACGAGAGAATCTCGCGGCAGCGCGCGAGATAGCGATGACCGGCATCGGTCAGCGCCAGCTTTCGCGTCGTGCGATGGAGCAGGCGGGTGCGCAGATGCGCTTCGAGTTCCGAGACCGCTTTCGAGGCTTGTGGCGTGGTCATGTCGAGCGCACGCGCCGCACCGGCAAAGCTTGCCGCATCGGCCACACGCACGAAGATCCGCATGTTCTTGAGGGTGTTCATGGAGCGTCATGATATATGCACGTGCCCCGATATTGGTTGGGATCGGCGCGCCGGCTTGGTATCCTAGCGCCCCGATAGTCCAGCTTCACCCTTCGACTTCTCTTTGCCTACGAGACTCTCCGTATGACCGACACGACGCCCCGCCAAGCCGACCATCCGATCGACCCACAATTCGTGGCCCGCTGGTCGCCGCGCGCGTTCACCGATGAAACGCTGCCGGAAGCCACCCTGAACACGTTCTTCGAAGCCGCCCGCTGGGCGCCGTCGGCCTACAACGCGCAACCGTGGCGCTTTGTGTATGCCCGTCGCGGCACGCCGCACTGGGAAAAGTTCGTCGGCTTTCTCAACGAGTTCAATCAAAGCTGGGCCAAGCATGCGGCCGCCATCGTCATCGTGATCTCGAAGTCGACGCTGACGCCCCCGGGCTCGCAGCAGGAAGTGCCGGCACCGACGCACGCGCTCGACACGGGCGCCGCGTGGGGTTACCTCGCCCTGCAAGCCTCGCTCTCGGGCTGGGCAACGCACGCCATGGCCGGTATCGAGCACGACAAGATCCGTAACGAACTCGACCTGTCGTCGAAGTACACGATTGAAGCCGCCGTCGCCATCGGCCGCCCGGGCGACCCCGCCACGCTGCCGGAAGGCCTGCGTTCGCGCGAAGTGCCGAGCCCGCGTGAGCCGCTCGCGAAGATTGCCGCCGAAGGCCGCTTCGCGTTCTAAAGCGCATCGCCTGATGGAAAAAACCCCGCCGGGTCTTTCGAACCGGCGGGGTTTTTCTTTGACAGCGACTGCCTGAGCGTCGATCAGCGGATCACGATGCCGACGGCTGCGGCTCCCAGCCACCGCCCAGTGCACGATACAACGCCACGTGATTGACGAGCACGCGCTGCTTCACGTCGATCAACTGCTGCGCCGCCTGAAACTCGCTGCGCTGCGCATCGAGCAGTTCGAGGTAGCTCGCCACGCCGTTCACATAACGGCGCTTAGCCAGCCGCAGCCGCTCGCGCTCGCCATCCGATACGCGTTTCTGCGCCTGAAACTGACGCGCCAGTTGCGTCTGTGCCGTCAGCGCATCGTCCACTTCGGAAAACGCCGTCTGGATGGTCTGCTCGTACGTGACCACGGCCATTTCCTTGCGCACTTCTGCAAGGTTCAGGCCCTGAATATTGCGGCCACCGTCGAAAATCGGCACGGTGATCTGCGGCAGGAACGACCAGACACCCGAGCCTGCACCGAACAGATCGGCAAAGCGCGTGCTGGCCGTGCCGATCTCCGTCGTGAGCTTGATCGACGGGAAGAACGCGGCGCGCGCCGCACCGATATTCGCATTGGTCGCACGCAACTGCGCTTCGGCACGGCGGATGTCCGGACGGCGCATCAGCAGCGACGACGGCAACCCTGCGGCCACCGGCACGACAAACGCGTCATCGAGCGTAGCAGCCGCTACCGGTCGCGTGCCGACGTCACCCGTGAGTACCTGCAACGCATGTACGACCTGACTGCGTTGGCGCTCCCGCTCGGCAAGGGCTGCACGCGCGACTTCGACCTGCGTCGTCTCGGTGTTCAGATCGAGATCGTCGACCAGACCTCGTTCGGCCCGCAGACGGATGACGCGAATGCCTTCTTCGCGCGCCGCCAGCACGTCGCGGGCATAAGAAATCTGTTCGCTGAGCGCCACCAGCCCGATGTACGACGTGGCGACCTCGGCGACCAGACTCACCTGCGCCGCGCGCTGCGCTTCCTCGCTGGCGAGATACTCCTGAAGCGCCGCGTCGCGCAGGCTGCGCACACGACCGAAGAAGTCGAGTTCGAACGCACTCACGCCCACCGTCGCACGCAAGTCGTTGGCGACGTAATTGCCCGTCGTGCCGCCGTTGCCGTCAGACGTCCCGGCATAACGCTGGCGGCCGAAGGCACCGCCTGCCTGCACGCTCGGCAGCAGGTTCGCGGCTTCGATGCCGTACAGCGCGCGCGCTTCCTGCACACGCAGCGAGGCCAACCGAAGGTCGCGATTCTGCACCAGTGCCTTGCGGATCAGCGCTTGCAGGCCCGGGTCGGTGAACACCTCGGCCCAATCGGCATCGGCCGTCGGGGCAGCCGTGAGTGCCGTCATCGAACTGAGCGACGCCGATGCCGGCACCGAACCGTCCGGCGAGGCCTCGTAAGTGGTCGGCATCGGTGCCGCCGGGCGCTCGTACGTCGGCGCCAGTGTGCAACCGGCTAGCAAGGCGAACAGCGCCAGACTGCCGATGCGGCCCATGGTCATCCCGCTAACGCGGGGTCGAAACTTCTTCATACATTCCCCTCGGCGGCCGGCTTGACGTCAACCGCAGCGTCCGCCTGATTCGGATTCGGCCGGCGCGCAAAGCGCCCGACCCACAGGAAAAACAACGGCACGAGGAAGATCGCCAGCACCGTGGCCGTCACGATCCCGCCCAACACCGCCACACCGATCGCACGCTGTGCGCCCGAAGCGGGCCCTGTTGCGATGGCCAGCGGCACCACGCCGAAACCGAAGGCGAGCGAGGTCATCACGATCGGGCGCAGGCGCAGACGCGCGGCTTCCACCGCCGCATCGATCCAGCTCATGCCGTGCTTGACCAGATCGTTCGCCACTTCCACGATCAGAATCGCGTTCTTCGCCGACAAACCGATGGTCGCAATCAAACCGACCTTGAAGTAGATGTCGTTCGGCATGCCAAGCAAGCTCACGGCACTCAACGCACCGATCACCCCCAGCGGCACCACCATGATCACGGCCGCCGGAATGGCCCAGCTTTCATAGAGCGCCGCGAGTGCGAGAAACACCACCAGAATCGACAAGGCGAACAGCATCGGTGCCTGCGCGCCTGAAATGCGTTCCTCGCGCGACTGGCCGCTCCACTCGTAGCCGATGCCCTTCGGCATGTCGGCCATCAACTGCTCCATGCGCGCCATGGCTTCGCCACTGCTCTTGCCCGGTGCCGATTCCCCTTGCAGCGTGAACGACGGATAGCCGTTGTAGCGCTTGAACTGCGGCGCACCGAGCTTCCACTTGAGCGACACGAAAGACGACAGCGGCACCATTTCGCCGCTGGCGTTGCGCACGCGCAGATTGCCGACGTTCTCCGGCGACACGCGCTGACGGCCGTCGGCCTGCACGATCACACGGCGGTTCTCCGCGCCGAGCATGAAGTCGCCCACGTAGTCGGAACCGAACATCGTCGCGAGCGTCGTGTTCACTTCGTCCATGCTCACCTTGAGCGCTTCCATCTTGCGACGGTCGAGCGTGACGTCGATCTGGGGCACGTCGCCCTGACCGGCGAAGATCACGTTCTTGAGCACCGGGTCTTCGACCGCCCGCTTGAGCAGTTGGTCACGCGCGGCGATGAGCGTTTCGTTGCCCACCCCGGCGCGGTCCTGCAAGCGCAGGCTGAAGCCGTTCGACGAGCCCAGCTCCGGCAGCGCCGGGCTGTTCATCGCGAGCACCATGCGGTCCGGCTGACCGCCGAATTTCGCATTCACGCGATCGACGATGGCATTCACGCCGTCGTGCTTCGATGTGCGCTCGTGCCAGTCTTTCAGCGTCACGAACAACATGCCGCCGCCCGGACCCGCACCGAACTCGTTCCAGCCGCCCAGCACGAAGACGTGTTTGACCGGCTCGTCCTTCATCAGATAGCTCTCGATACGCGTGAGCGCCGTCATCGCTTCGGGCAGCGTGGCGCCTTGCGGCTCCGAGGCCATGACCATGAAGCTGCCGGTGTCTTCCTCCGGAATGAAGGCCGACGGCAGGCGCATGAATGCCAGCGGCACCGCGATCAACACCACCGCGTAGACCACGATGGCGCGCCACGGACGACGCAGCGTATTGCCGACCGTGCGCGTGTAGCGCTCGGTGCCCAATGCAAACGTGCGGTTGAACCAGCCGAAGAAACCTCGTTTCTCGTGATGATCGGCCGAGATCGGGCGCAACAACGTGGCGCACAACGCGGGCGTCAACGAGAGGGCGAGGAACGCCGAGAAGGTGATCGACACCGCGAGCGTGACCGCGAACTGGCGGTAGATATTGCCCACCGCGCCCGAGAAGAACGCCATCGGCACGAACACCGTCACCAGCACGACCGTAATGCCCACGATGGCGCCGCTGATCTGCCGCATGGCCTTGACCGTGGCGGCATAGGGCGGCAGCCCTTCTTCGACCATGATCCGCTCGGTGTTCTCGACCACGACGATGGCGTCGTCGACCAGAATACCGATGGCCAACACCATGCCGAACATCGTGAGCGTATTGATCGAGTAGCCCAGCCCCAGCAGCACGCCACAGGTGCCAAGCAACGCGACCGGCACGACAAGCGTCGGGATCAGCGTGGCCCGCAGGTTCTGCATGAACAGATACATCACGAGGAACACGAGCACCACGGCTTCGAGCAAGGTCTTGAAGACCTTCTGGATCGACACCTTCACGAACGACGCGGTTTCGTACGGGATCTGATACGACACCCCGGCCGGGAACAGGCTCGCCTGCTCGTCCATGACGGCACGCACGGCCTTCATCACTTCGATGGCATTCGACCCAGCCGCGAGCTTGATGCCCATGGCCGTGGCCGGCAGACCGTCGACGCGCGACGAGTAGTTGTAATCCGACGCGCCCAACTCCACCCGCGCCACATCGCCCAGCCGGATCGCCGAACCGTCGGCGCGCACGCGCAACGGAATATTGGCGAACTCCTCCGGTGTCGACAGCGCGCTGTCGGAGACGATGTTGGCGTTGATCGGCGCTGCCGTGGGCGTTGCCCCGGCACCGAGATCGCCGATGGTCACGCGTGCGTTGTAAGCACGCACACGCGAGACGATGTCGGAGGCGGTGAGATCGAGTGCCACCAGTTTGGAAGGATCGGGCCAGATGCGAATGGCCTTCTCCGTGCCCCAGAACTGCACCTGCCCGACACCGGGCACGCGCTTGAGCTGGTTCATGACCTGCGCCGCGGCGATTTCGCCGAGGTCGAACTCATCGACCGACGGATTGCTCGACGAGAGCGTGACCACCATCTGCACGTTATCGGCCGCGCGCTCGACTTTTACGCCGTAGCGACGCACGACTTCGGGCAGACGCGATTCGATGGTCTTCAGCCGGTTCTGCACTTCGACGGCGGCCAGATCGAGACTGGTGCCCTGTCGAAACGTCAGACTGATCGACGATTCGCCGTTGCCGCTCGATGCCGACATGTACATCAGTCCCGGCGCGCCGTTCATCTGGCGCTCGATCACGGCAGTCACCGAATCTTCGACCACTTTGGCCGACGCGCCCGGATAGCTGCTCCAGATGCTGACCACAGGCGGCGCGATGTCGGGGTACTGCGCCACCGGCAGCGACCGGATCGACAACAGACCGACCAGCGTGATGATTAACGCGATCACCCAAGCGAATACCGGGCGATCGATAAAGAAACGAGCCATTGTTAGAGCGTCTCCGCTTTGGAGGCCGGTCCGGCACGCGCCGGATCGGATTCAAGTTTGGCTTGGGCTTCGGAGGTATCGGGCGTAGCCGCCGCAGCAGCGCTGGCAGGCTTGGCGGCAACCTTCGGCTCGCCGTCTGCCTTCACCTTGACCTGCATGCCCTCGGCGAACTGCGCCACGTTGTGCACGATCACCTGCTCGCCGCCCTTGAGGCCGTCGGTCACGAGCCAGTCGCGGCCCTCGATGGCTTCGGCGCGCACCTTGGTGTCGTGCACCTTGCCTTGCGCATCGACCACGCGGACAACCGCACCATTTCCCGTACGAAGCAGCGACTCGCGCGGTACCCGCACGATGTTCGGATTGACCGCCCCCTGCATGCGCACCTGTACGAAAGCGCCGGGCAGCAGCACGCCGTCAGGGTTCGGCAGCAGTGCGCGCATGGCGATGGTGTCGGTGCCCGGATCGACTGCGAGATCGGTAAAGAGCAGCTTGCCCGGCAGGTCGTATTCGCGGCCGTCGGGCAGCGTGACATGCACCTTCGGCGCGGCCGCTTCGTTGCCGTTCTGCAACTTGCCGGCGCGCAGATCGCGCGTCATGGCGTACACCTCGGCGGCCGGTTGCGAGAAGTTCACGTAGATCGGATCGATCTGCTCGACGCGCGTGAGCAACGTCGGCGAATCGAGACCGACCAACGCGCCTTCCGTGACCTCGGCACGACGCACGCGGCCCGCGATGGGCGAGACGACGCTCGTATAGCCAAGATTCAACTCGGCACGACGGACTTCGGCGCGTGCGGCGAGCACGTCGGCACGCGTGCGGGCTTCTGCAGCACGTGATTCGGCGTCTTCGCGGGCGCTGATGGCGCGCTCTTCGAGCAGGCCGCGGTAACGCTCGATCTTGTCCTTGGCGGAGTCATGTTCGGCCTGTGCCTTGGCGAGCGCGCCGCGTGCGGCATCGAGCGCTGCCGAGAGCGGCTGCGGGTCGATGCGGAACAGCACGTCGCCACGCGCGACCTTCTGGCCTTCCTGATAACGACGCTCGATGACAACACCGCCAGCGCGCGCACGCACGTCGGCACTGCGGTAAGCCTCAAGGCGTCCCGGCTGCTGGGTCGTGAGTGGCTCGGCGCGACGTTCGACCGTGCGCACGACGGCTTCCGGCGTGGCGTCGGCTTTGTCTTCTTTGCCGCGATCCGTGCAGGCAGCGAGCAGGAGCAGGCCCGCGAGCGCGCCCGTTAGCATTCCGAAGCGGGTTCGGTATTCGATTTTCGATGACATGTAGAAACGTTGGATATACGACATCCGGTCGGGGGGGTGTCGACACGGCGTTGGGAGCGCTGCGTCGACCCGGTGGCAGGGCCGGCGATGGGGAACCGGGCATCTGCGTCTCTTTCATGGGTCGCCGTGGGTGGCAGGTGCGCGTTGCGCGAAAGGGTCTGAACCTGAGACCACCGGACCGGAGATCCGGTCGTCTGCCGCCTCGCCTGTTTCGGCGTTTCAATTCGGCGTTTCACTAGGAGAACCGCGATTCTGACCTGAAAACGATGTTAGAAAAAGTTGGAACCTATCTATAGAATGGATGGATGAACTGGACAATTGAACAATTGCGCTATTTTGTGGCGGCAGCCGAAGAGGGTTCGATATCGGCTGCCGCGCGTCGTCTGGGCAAGGCCCAGTCTGCGGTCAGCACGGCCATTGCCTTGCTCGAGGCCGATCTGGGGTTCGAACTGTTCGACCGCAGCCGCCGCAACGCCCGGCTGACCGATCAGGGCGACGTCATGTTGCTCGAAGCCAAAGAGTTGTTGCGTCAGGCCGAGGGGCTGAATCACCGGGCGAATGCGCTGGCGTATGGCGAGCAGCCGCAGCTCTCGCTCGCCATCGACGAAGCGTTGCCCTATCAGGCCGTGAGCGAGCTGGTTCGCGATCTCGCGCACCAATTCGCTTATCTGGAACTGACGCTGCTTAACGGCACGTCGACGGAAGTGGCGGAGTACGTGGAGAAGCAGCGCGCGGATATCGGCTTTCACGTCGACCGTGGCGCGATTTCGTCGGCGCTCGGGCACAAGTACGTGGGCTCCGCCGTGCAGGGCGTATTTGTGGCGGGCGACCACCCGCTGGCCTTCCGCGATCATGTGACGCGCGGCGATCTGGCGAAATACCGGCAGATTCTGTTGCAGATGGGCGACTTCACGCCGTTGCAGTTGAGCCCGTCGATCTGGCGGGCGGATAGCTCGTACGTGATCGCCAGCATGGTGGTCGACAAGCTCGGCTGGGCCGTGCTGCCCATCGACATTGCCCAGTACGAAGACCTGCACGAATTGCGCTGCGACGACTTGGGATTGCCGCAGCTGCCCGTGCGTATGCTGTGGCGTTTTGGGAGAGAACCCAACGACGTGATGCGCTGGTGCGAAGGCCGATTTGGGGAATTACTGCGCGGCAGCGCCGCCACACCATAAAAACAATGGGCGGCGCACAAAGCGCCGCCCATTGCATTGAGGCTTACAAATTTACCCGCTCACTTCGTCCCGACGTAAGCTTCCGGCGCGATAGCCTCCCGATCGATGACGCCAGCAGTCAGCGATTCGAACTGCGCCAACGTCAGCCACTCGGTGCCGGTGGACTTCGGTCGATAGACGGCCCGCAAGGGCGGATGCGCCTCGTCAAGCGGCACGAGATTGCGCGTCTGGTCGAGGCTCTGCGCCACGTACGACACGCGCACGAAACGCTTGCCGTCGCGCTGACGCACGAATCGCTCGAACATCAGCATGCCGCCCGGCACCACATCGTTCTCGCGATACGCCCCCAGCTTCCAGTCGAAACCGAGCATCGCGCGCACTTGCGAGATGTTGGTGTCGTGCGCCACGAACAGCGTCAGGCGCGCGGGCGGCGGCCCGCCCTTCACCGGCTTGGCCTTCGCCACACCCGGGCCCGATTCGATCGCGATGGCCACCTGACTCAGCAACTGCGAGGCACCGCGTCGCGCCAGATAAGGCGTGTGGTTGACGAGGTCGTACTTGGCGCTGCGCAGGCCCATCAGACGGATGACATCGTCTTCGCCCTTCACATGCCCGAAGGCGATGCGCTCGAGCGGCCAGCCATCCGCGTATTGCATGCGAATGGTCTCGCTCATGCTCGCACCGACCGACACCGGCCCGGTCAGTCCGATCTTGCCGCTGTCCTTCACGCCCCACGCCTTCGCATACAGACCGCAGGTATCCGCACCCCGTTTCGCGGCGCAGTCCGCCGGTACACCGACCGCCGCGACCATCGCTGCGACATCCGCCTCATACTGCTTGCGCGCCAGTTCGGGTGAGCCGCCCATGGCTTGCAGAATGGCCGCGTTCGCCTGCTTCGGGTCGGGCGTGCCGAGGCCGATCTCTGCGCCATGAAACAGCGTGTCCAACGCGTTGGTGGTGTGCCGCACGGGCACACCGCAACCCGGGAACATACCGTCAAGCATCGCCTTGGCCGTCGCCTGTGTGCGTGCTGACGGGCTCGTCCAGACGAACGTGTCGGCCGCGCCTGCGCACGCCTCCTTGCCCAACAGCCCGGCGCGGTTCAGCGTCTGGCGCTCCCACGCGCCAAGCAACGTCACCGCCTTGTAGCCATGTGGCGTCAGTTGCCCATCAGCGACTTCGAAGGCGGGCCACGGTTGCGCAGACGCCGCGTCCATCTTGGGCGTGTCGGTTGCAGCGCGCACGCCATGACGCATGACGATCACGGCGCGCTCCAGACGCATTCCTGACAGCGCCCATGCCTTGGCCGCCGACTCTGCGACCGGCGCACCCGCAGCATTCGCAACTGGCGACAAAAGCGCCGTCGTCAGGCCGCTGGCGATAACCACCGCCATCGCCGCCCACTTTCCGCCGCGATTCCGGCAATGTCGTTGCATGGATTTCCGTCTCCCGATCAGAAGTCGATACGCGCGTTCAGGCTGAGCGTACGCGGCGCCCCCACTTGGAGGTAGTTCTCTTGGTAATACGACCAGTAGCGGCGATCGGTCAGGTTCGTCACGTTGGCACGCAGGGTCACGAGCTTGCCATACATGCGCGTGCGGTAACCCACCCCGGCGTCGAGCAGTGCCGACGGGTTGATGTAATTCACGTTGCCCGAGTCGATCGCCATGCCACCGAGGTAGCGCACGCCAAACTGGAAGTACAGGCCCTGCACCGCCGGCACGCGCCAAGTGGCCTGAAAGGCGGCCTGCCAGTTCGGCGCACCGACGGCACGCTTGCCGTTCACGCCGGCGGCCGCGTTGACGTATTCCGAATTGAGCCCCATCACGCTGGCATCGAGCGTCAGGCTGCGCAACACGTCGACCGAGCCGCCCAGTTCAACGCCCTGATAGCGCACCTTGCCGTCCTGCACAAAGTAGTTCGCGCTGTTGACGTACTCCGCCCCGCGCTCCACGCGGAACAGGGCCGCCGTTGCGCGCCAGCGCCCCTGATCCGTCTTCACGCCCACTTCGTACTGATGGCTCTTGATCGGGGCCATCTGCTGGTTGGCGTTCTTCGTCGTGCTGTCGGCCGTGCCGCCCTGCTCCAGCGATTCGACATAGCTGGTGTAGAACGTGAGATCGCTGCGCGGCGAGTACATCAACGCCACCGTCGGCGTGACCGGCGAGGCGTGGTACGTGGTAGCCGCCGCCGTTGCCGACGCATGCGCGATTTCGTCGTACGTCTGGTAACGCACACCGGCGAGCAGCGACCACGAACCGTACGAGATACGGTCGCTTGCGAAGATCGCGCGTTGCGTCAGCTTGTCGTCACCGTACGTGCCGCCGCTGAAATTCACGTTGTTGGCCGAGTAGATCGTCGGCGAGTACAGGTTGCCGTTGCCGACCACCACCTTCGGCGTGTTGACCGATTTGTTCGACAGCAGCACCAGATTGCTCGCCCCGACGACGATTTCGTGCGTGAGCGGCCCGGTCTTGAACTTGCCTTCGACCGTCGCCTGCACTTCGTCGAACTCGTAGCTGTGGTACTCGGCGCTGATGCGGTCCGAGTAGTCGCCCTTGTTGCTCGATAGGTAGTACTGGTCCTTCTTGTACTGACGCACCGAATCCGAATAACGATAGGCCACCTTGGCGACCCATTCCGGCGCGATCTTGTACTGCACGCCGAGCGTGGCCATCTTGTAGGTCACGTCGGTGTAGGAGCCGTTGCTGTACAGCTTCGAGCGGCCCGAAATCGGATCGGGCACCGAGTACTTCGGGCTGGTGATGATGTCGACACCGCCCGACGTGCGGCGCTCTTGCCACATCGTGTCGAGCGTGACGGTCAGGTCATTGGTCAGGCGCGCGTCGAGGCCAAGGCCCACCGACGTGCGATTGATCTTGGCGCTGTCGGCGGCGGCGTTGCCTTCCTCGTGCACCGCGTTGAAGCGGAACCCGAAGCGGTCGTCCTTGCCGAAGCGCCCGCCCGTATCGAGGTGCTCCTTCCACACGCCGTCTTCCGACCAGCTCTGGTCATAACTCAACGTGAATTGCTCGGTCGCCCGCTTGGTCACGTAGTTGACGATACCGCCGGGGCTGCCGAAGCCGTACATGAAACCGGTCAGGCCCTTGAGCACTTCGATGCGGTCGAACATTTCCAGCGGCATTTCCACGCCACGGTTCACGCTCGCCAGACCGTCGATCTTGTAGCCGTTAAGGTCGTCGAGCGGCAGGCCACGCACGGCGAGCGTGGCTGGGTGCGTGCTGTAGCTCGTGCTGATCGAGGTGACCGATGCGTCGTACTTGACCGCTTCCGAGAGGATGTTGGCCTGACGGTCTTCGATCTCTTCGCCGGACACCGATTTGATCGAGAACGGCGTTTCGATTTCCGGGTGATTGCCGAGTGCACCGGCGCTGGCGCTGCGCTTGAGGCTCGTGGGCGACGTGATCTGCGCGGCGGAGACATTCACTTCCGGCAGCGTGGCTTCGCTACCAGCCGCTGCCACTACGGTTGTGGCAGCGGCGTCTGCCTTTGCCTGCGCTTGGGCGGCGAGCGGCAACAAGCCAGCCAGACAGAGTCCGGCCGCGACGAGGCGCGCATACAGCGCCGAAGTATGGGGAGACACGCGTGAAGCGGAAAACGCGGTCGCGGGTGCAGTCTTGCGATGCGTCAGGCGTTGCGATAGATCGTGGCGCATGGTGATCGAAGTGGTGTGCGAAGGGTTGTGGTTATCTGGCAACCGGCTACGTTGGTGTTGCTGTTAGCACCGGTGCGGGCGCGCAAACGCCCCCACCGGTGCCGCAGCAGCGGCCGGTGTGCCTTATCGAAATAGGTGGAAATGGGTGGAACTCGGTGAATCTTTGCGAAGCCGCGCACGAAGGCGCGAGATCTGGATTCCGGCCGTTGGGCCTTCAGCGTTTCGCCGCCTCGCTGACGAAACCGATCTTGGCGAGGCCGCCGGACTGCGCCGCCGACATCACCTGCATGACGTCCTCGTAAGCCGTCTTGCGGTCGGCGCGCAGATGCAGTTCGGGTTGCGGCTGCGCACGGGCGGCATCGGCAATCAAGGCACGCATGCCGTCGAGATCGACGACACGGTCGTTCCAGTGAATGACGCCCGTCGCATCGATCGCCACGTCGATCGTTTCCGGTTTGACTTCGGCGGGTGCCGACGCCGCGCGCGGCAGATCGATCTTCACGGCGTGTTGCAGGGCAGGCATCGTGATGATGAAGATCACGAGCAGCACCAGCATCACGTCCACCAGCGGCGTAGTGTTGATCTCAGGGTTGAAGTCGTCGTCGACGTCGTTATGCACGGCACCGGCCATTTACGCGGCCTCCGGCATGGCTTCGCGACGGCGCGATTCCTTGGCCGTTGCGAGTGCCTTCACATCGGCGTCGGCACCGCCGTCGAGACGTTCACCGCCCTCCGGCAAACGCTGTCCGACGACGATCATGTCGTGCAGTTCGTAGATGAAGGCGGACAACGCGGCCACCGACGTCTTGTTGGCGCGCAGCAAGGCGTTGTAAGCCAGCGATGCGGGAATGGCGACGGCCAGACCGAGCGCGGTCATCACGAGCGTTTCGCCGACCGGGCCGGCCACTTCACCGATGCTGGCCTGCCCCGACGCGCCGATGGTCATGAGCGCGTGATAAATCCCCCACACGGTACCGAACAGACCGATGAACGGCGCGCTGGAACCGACCGTAGCCAGCACCGGCATACCGCTTTGCATGCGCACCTGACGGCGGGCAATACGCTCGCGCAGGGCACGAGTGAGCCAGTCGGACAACACAGGCGGCGTGCGTCCGGCGGCGGTGGCCTGATGGTGTTGCAGCGTGGCGTCCAGACTCGTATGCGCCAGTTCGACGAACGGGTTACCGCGCGCATCGCCGTCGAGCGTGGCGACACCGTCGCGCAGCGAGCCCGCCTTCCAGAACGCGCCGGTCGCCTGATCGGCCATGCGGCGCAGGCGCCAGTTGGCGAACGCCTTCGTCACGATGACGTACCACGACGCGACCGACATCACGAACAACAGCAGGGCGACGCCCTTGATCACGCCGTCGGCTTGCGCCCACAGTGTTTCGAATCCGAATTGAGGAGTTGCCATAAAAGCCTCGGTAAAAAATTGGCGGGTCAGGTGGGATCAGGTGTCGAGCGAAAAACGCAGCGGCACGATCACATAGACGGCTTGCGGCTTGCCGTCCTCGGTATAGGGTTTGAACACGGCGTGCTGCACGGCGCGAATGCCGGCCGCATCGAGTGCGGCAGAGCCGGACGACTGGCGCACCGTGATTTCACGCGGCAGTCCGTCGGCACCGACGAGTACGCGCACCGTCACGACGCCCTCCTCGCCCATGCGACGCGACGACTCCGGATAGGTGAGCACCGGGGCTCGCAGATACTGCACGCCGTGCGTGATGGTGTGCGGCGTCGCAGGAACCACGGGTGACGGCGTTGCTGCCGGTGCGGCTGCGGCGCTCGGCGCGGCCGTGGCCGGGGCTGCCGGTGTCGGGTCAGTCGCCGGAGTACTTGGCGCGGGTTCGCTTTTCGGCGACGGGGCGACCGGGCGCGGTGTTGCCTTCGGCGTGACTTGTGGCTTCGGTTGCGGCTTCTGGGGTTGCGGCTGCGGCTGCGATTGCGATTGCGTGACGGCAGGCGCCGGCGTGTCTTGGACGAGCGTGGCGTAGATGGGCGCAGGCGGCGTGATCACCGTCGGTTCGCTATGCCATTGCAGTGCGAGAACGAGTGCCACGACGTGCAATGCGATCACGCCAACCAATCGCAGCGCTTGCGAAGCACGCGGCGCTACCAACCAACTGGGCAGCGCCGGAACTTGCAGCAGCGGCATTGCGCCATTCGCTCCAGACATCGAACTCTCCTTGTGCGTCTTGGCAGACGCAGGTCATCAACGGCACCGAATCTCCTTCCGTGTTTTTGCAAATCATTTGCACACGTGTGCAAAACGACGCAGAAGAAATGCGATTCGGACAACGAGACGAAGTGTAGAAATTCAGTGTGACCTCACCGTGACATGGCTGGCCGTGGTTAGTGAATTTTTCGTGTCGTCCGGACATCGTTCGCATGGGGTCTGTCGTCGTCTTGCTCACGCGGGAAATTGCAATCGAATGCAATCGCGGTGAAATCAATGCCGTGAAAACGATTAATCAGGAGATGCCGAATGGCGCTGCGTCGATGCATTCACCACATCGTCCAGCGTGTTGTATAGCGTCTTACTGGAAGCGAGAATCGGGTTGCCGCGCGTGAGTCCATCGTCGGCGAGAAAGTCGCTGACCTGCCCGCCGGCTTCCTGCACGAGCACGATACCGGCCAGACAATCCCATGCATGAATATGCGGCTCGTAGTAGCCGATGAGCCGTCCCGCTGCGGTGTACGCCATCATCAGCGCGCCCGAGCCGATGCGCACGAACATGCCGCCACGTGCAAGCCAGCCGTCGAGAAACGCCAGAAAGTCAGTTCGGTCTACGCGATGCGATACGCCGACACCCAGCACGCCTCGTGTCGGCGCAGTCACATCGGCGACGTGCAACGGTGTGCTGACGCGAAGCACATCAGGCTCACCGCCATTGGGCAAGCGCGGCGTTGAGGTGCTAGCCATCACCGCGTTATCGACAAAAGCGCCGCGCGCCGTTGCGCCGTGAAACAGTTCGTCGGCGTTCGGATCGTAGATCGCGCCGATGGCCGGCACGCCATCGACGATGACGGCGATGGAGACACACCACGCGTGCATGCCGTGCAGAAAACAAGCGGTGCCGTCGATCGGATCGACCACCCACGTGACACGTGACGGCGCGGGCATGTTGCCTGCGGCTGCGCTTTCTTCGCCGAGGAAGGCGTCCGTCGGAAACGCGGCGGCTACGCGCTCACGCACCAGTTGCTCGATAGCGCGATCGGCCACGCTCACGACATCCTGCACGCCCTTGTATTCCACCGTCAGGGCGTCGCGCGTGCGAAACATGGCGAGTGCGCGCAGTCCGGCTTCACGGGCGATGACTTGGGCGAGTTGATAGCGCGCATCGAGGGTGTCGTTGTTGCCGATGTTTTCCGACGATGCCATTTGACGTTCGGTGCCGGTCATTGGGCGACTCCTACGATAGCGGCGCCGCGCGCATGCAAGCCAACGGCGACGCGCGTGCCGACGGGGAACGGGGGTTCGAATTGATGTGACAAGACTACGAGGTCTCCTGCGGAGGTTTGAACGAAGTACTGCGTGGCGCGCCCCAGATAGGTGGCGCGCCGGATTTCACCGATGGGACCGTGCAGCGCGTCGGCACGGTCTTCGGTATGGGGGACGGCCTGCAACGTCAACGCTTCCGGCCGGATGGCGACGCGAGCGTTAATCAACGCCGGTCCGTCATAGGGCAGCGTCAGCGGCAGGCCATGGAAATCGCATTGCGCGTGGCCATCGCGCTGTTCGGTGACGGGCAGATCGATCAGGTTGGCGTTGCTGATGAATGTCGCGACGAATGCGTCGGCAGGCTGCTCGACAAGCGTGCGCGGCGCATCTTGCTGGGCAATTCGTCCGTCGTGCATGACGACGACCTGATCGCTGATGGCAAGGGCTTCTTCCTGATCGTGCGTGACGTAGACGACCGTCAAGCCGAGTTGTGTCTGAAGATCGCGAATGTCTTCTCGTACTCGCACGCGCAGACGCGCATCGAGATTCGACAGCGGTTCGTCGAACAGCATCACTTCCGGTTCGAGCACCAGCGCGCGTGCGACGGCTACACGTTGTTGCTGTCCACCCGACAGTTCGGACGGCATGCGTTGCGCCATGGAAGCGAGGCCGACACGCGTCAACGACTCGAAGACGCGTTCGCGCAGTTCCTGCTGGGGCACGCGCGTGACCGTGAGGCCATAGGCCACGTTCTCGAACACGCTCATGTGCGGGAACAGCGCGTACGACTGGAACACCATGCTCACGTCACGATCGCGCGCGCCAAGGCGAGTCACGTCGCGGCCGCCGAGCGTAATGCGTCCCGCGTCGGGTAACTCAAGCCCTGCGATCAGGCGCAGCGTTGTCGTCTTGCCGCAGCCGCTCGGTCCTAGCAGCGTCGTCAGCGTGCCCGGCGCCACGGTGAAAGACAGATCGGGAATGGCGACATGTGTGCCCCATCCTTTACGGACGTTTTCAAAGGCAAGCGCGCCGCGCGACGTGGACGTGGATGCGGATTGGTTTGCTTTCATGCGAGTGATTTCCGGCCAATGCGTGGCGTGTTGCCAAGACCCTCTGGCGTCGATTCAACCGCCAATGCCATTGATCGTGTGCGTTTGGTTTCGCTAACGCGCAGCGTGGTTTCCAACGAGACGACGATGATGAACAAGGAGACAACCAGCACACCGGCATACGCCAGCGCCGGGCCGTAGCTGCCATTCGAGATGAGACCGATCAGGTAAGTCGTCGCGAGATCATGGTCGGCGCTCACGAGGAACACGACGGCACTCACCGCCGTCGCAGCGCGCACGAAACCGTAGATCAGCGCCGCCGCACAAGCGGGGCGCAGCAGCGGCAGCAGCACACGGCGCAGTGTCGTCCAGCTACCGGCGCGCAATGTGGCCGATGCTTCATCCAGACTCGGATCGATCTGTGCCAGCGCGCCGACGGTCGTGCGCAAGCCCATCGGCATGTTCCGGAACAGGAATGACAGCACGAGGATCGCGCCGGTGCCGGTGAGCGCCAGCGGTGCGGCGTTGAACGTCTGCGCGTAGGCAAGCCCGATCACAGTGCCCGGAATCGCGAACGCGGCGACGAGCGCGCCCTCAAGCCAGCGGCGGCCGGCAAATTGACGACGTGCGATCAGCCAGCCACCGAACACGGCGGCGACGGCGGTCAGCGGTGCGGCAATCGCCGACAGGCGCAGGGTTTCCAGTGCGGACGGCCATGCCTGCCCGGTGAGTGATATCGAGCCGTCTTCCATGGCGACGCCGAATACATCTGTCAAGTGAGCCAGCGTCCAATGAAAATCGACGCCCCACAGCGTGACGAAGCCGCCGGCCAGCAACGTGCCGTAGGCGGCCAGCGTCAGCAGGCACCAAGGGGTGACGAGCGCCGACAGTGACCACGAGAGCCGCGCGTCGAGCGGTGCAGCGCGCCCGCCGCCGCCCTTGCCGTTCACGGCGACATAGCTGCGCTCGCCGAGCCACCGTCGTTGCAGGGCGAACGCCCCCAACGCCATCAGCAGCAGCCAGACGGCGAGCGCGGCGGCGCGGCCGGGATCTTGTTCGGCACCGACGACTGCGAAGTACAGATCGGACGACAGCACGCGGAAGTTGCCACCCAGCACCAGCGGATTACCGAAGTCGGCGAGGCTTTCGATGAAGCACAGCAGCAGCGCGTTGGCGAGGCCGGGACGCATCATCGGCCACGTCACGGTGCGGAAGGTCTGCCAATGCGTTGCCCTTAGGGTCGCGGCGGCCTCTTCCAGCACAGCAGGCAAGCGCTGCACGACACCCAGCACCGTGAGGAATGCGACCGGCGTGAAGGCCAGACACTGCGCCAGCCAGAGGCCCAGCGGACCATACAACCAGCGTCCGGGCGTTACACCGAGCCAATCGGCCACAGCCTGTGTGATCGCGCCGTTTCTGCCGAGCAGCAGAATCAGTGCGAGACCTACGGCAAACGGCGGCGTGATGGCAGGCAACATCGCAACGCCACGCAACAACGCCGCGCCGGTGCGCGAGCGCGTCAGTGCGCTACGTGTGGCGAGCAACGCCAGTGCGGCGCCAAGGATCGTTGATGTCGCGGCGGAGGCGATGCCCAGCGCAATGCTGTGCCAGCCACTGCCGCATGCCCCGGCGCCGCGCACGCAGCCCAGCCGCCACACGTCGGGCGCCAGCGTGGCCCACGCGGCGGGCAGATCGCCCCCGGCGTTACGCCATGCCGGCACCAGCGAAAAGAAGCTGTTCGCGAGCGGCCACGCCACGAAAACGCCCAGCGCCAGTACCGTGGCAATGAGCACGCCGCGCGTAAAGCCGTCGTGCGGCAGCTTAGCGAGCGTGGGCATAGATTTCTGTGTTCCAGCGCTGCAACAGACGCTTGCGCGTCGCCGGGTCGCCAAATCGCGCGGCATCGTAGTCGATCAACTTGATGCTGGACGGCTGCGGGGCCAGTTTCGGCACGGCGGCATCGCGGTTCGACGGCATTTGGTAAGCGTGCGCCTGCTCTGCCAGCGCCTGAACATCGGCACGCAGCGCGAACTCGTAGAACTGCTTGGCCAGCACCGGGTGCGCTGCACCGGCGATCAGGCTCATGCCACCGATTTCGAAACCGGTGCCTTCGCACGGCGCGACGGTATCGATGTCGAAGCCAGCCACGCGTTGCTTTACGAGGTCGTGCAGGAATTCGATAGCGATGCTGGCTTCGCCGCGCGACGCCGCTTCGCCCGGCGCGACGCCGGTTGCCGTGTACTGGCTGACGTTGGTGTTGAGCGCGCGAAGGTAGCGGAACGCTTCGTCTTCGCCCATCAGTTGCACGAGCGTGGCGAGCGCCACGTAGGCTGTGCCGGAAGCGTTCGGATTCGCGATCTGGATCTCGCCCTTCCACGCAGGCGAGAGAAGATCGCGCCAGCATTTCGGCGGTTCAAGACGGCGCTTGCGCAGCTCTGCGGCGTTGTAGCCGATGCCGAGCAGCCCCTGATAAACACCGACGGTGCGGTCGCGGCCGGTCTGTGCGAAACGCTGCGCCCACGGCTGCAACTGTGCCAATGCCGGGGAGCGGTAGGCCTGCGTCAGCCCCTCGAATGCGGCTTGCAGATGCGAGTCGCCGGAGCCCGCCCACCATATGTCGAACTGCGGGCGCGCGCGCTGAGCGGTCAGCAACGCGAGCGCTTCGCCGGCGCTCTTGCGGATCATGGCGACGCCGACGCCGGTCTCCTTCTCGAAGCGCTTCTTCATCAACTGACACCATTCGAGATCTGCCGAGCAAAGCAGGCTCAGGCGATCGGCGGCGTGGGCCGTCGATGGCGGGAGCATCGCGGCGACGCCGACGACGCTCAGCACGGCAGCCACCGACCCGCGAGCGGCGCGCAGCAGACGCGATGTCAGGCCGATGCGTACGCGGTGTTTTTTCACGTTGCACTCGTTTGCAATGTTGGGCGCAATGGCGGGAGATTTTGGCGTCGTCAGCATGGGAAGGGTCGGAGTCGGTCCGTGTTGGGCGCGGGTCAGCCGGTGGTGGCTCGGCGCACGAAGGTGACGGGGGCGATGCGGACTTCCGCGGCGCGCGAGAAGTCGGTGATGCGTTGGGTGAGCATGTCGACCACGCTATGGGCTAGCGCGTCGGTGTTCTGGGCAATGGTCGAGAGGCGGTAGCTATCGAGCGCGGCGTGTTGGATGTCGTCGAAGCCGACGATACGAATGTCTTCCGGGAAACGGCGGCCGAACGCACGGCGGGCTTCGTCCATGAAGCCGAGCGCGACCATGTCGGTGGCGCAGAAGACACCGTCTGGCGCGGTAGCGGCGTCGGCGAGCACTTCACGCGCGGCCAGTTGCCCAGCTTCGTACGATGAAATGGTGGAATTGCACAACGTGATCCGGTTCTTGCGCACGCCCAGACGCGAGAGTGCGTCGACATAACCTTCGCAACGCTGACGTCCGCTGAAGTGTGTCGCGTGCGGTCCGATGAAGGCGAAGCGCGTCGCTCCCGAATCGAACAGTTCGCGCGCGGCGAGTGCGGCACCGGCGTGGTTATCGCTGTTGATGACGTCCGCGCCTTCCAGCTCAGGGGCACGGTTGATCATCGCGACGGGGACTTTGCGTTCGATGTATTCGCGCGCTAAGGAGAGCGGCGGCGCACCGGAGGTCATGATGACGCCGGCGATGCGGTAGCTCAGCAGTCGTTGCAGGGCGTAGCTGGTCTGGTCCGGATCGTCCGCATTCATAAGAATGGGCAGCAGGCCGCGCGCGGCCAGATGGTGCGCGATCGGGGCGAGCAGTTGCGCGCGAAAGGGACTCACCAGCGCGGAGGTGACGACGCCGACGAACGTGCTGCGGCCCTGAATCATGTTCCGGGCGTTGATGTCGACGTGATAGTTCAGCGTCTTCGCGGCTTCGAGCACACGGGCCCGCGTCTTCGGAGAGACGCTGGCGCCGGGCGTGAAAGTGCGCGAAACGGCGGAGCGGGACACCCCGGCCATGCGCGCCACATCCTCGGCAATCGCCCAGCTCTTTTCTTTGTCGGTCATCGAAACAATGGGAGCGGGTACGCAAGAGAGGCCAGCGCAGAAGTGGCCGCGCCAGCACGATAACCGGGTAGCTTAGAGGGGGGTTGTGTCGGGGATGTGACAGGGAGAGGCGTTGCGGGGGTGACTTCGCGGTATGACGCGGTCAGCTCGCGAGAGTAGCTGGCCTGCCCAGAGGGATTCGAACCCCCGACCGTCGGCTTAGAAGGCCTCGCTTTGGAGCGGCAGTGGGGCTGGGAGCCTCCTGTCTTCAATCCAACTGAGCCGAATGTGAGAGCGGATTATAGCGGTCGGTGTGATGGAAGTGCGATGAGCGGCGCGCGAAGAGATAGGGGGGGGCGTCGTTGGAAAACAACGGGGGACGTATCCGTCATCCCGTCGAATCCGGCGGCGGCACAAGGCTCGAACCTATAACCTCTGCTGAGAGAACGGCTCCCTTCGCGTCCGCGCTCCGCGCAGCTGCTCCTGCTCCTGCTCCTGCTCCTGCTCCTGCTCCACCGCCAGTTTGCTAACTTCCGGCCAGAATCGGCAGAGTGTCTCGGAAAAAGTCTCCCGAACAAGGGGCGGGTGAAAGGCATCTTGCCCGCCCAGTCCCATCAGTTGAAATGTTGCGAGAAGCGATTGGCGCGTCGACTTCTGTCGGCGTGTGATCGTGAGCTATCCGTGATCCGAAACATTTTTGACCTTCATGTATTGAAGCGCCGCCAGGCAGACCTCCAAGTTGCGCCTCAATTCGTCGCCTTGAATCCTGTCAAGCTCCCATTCCGGCTTAAGTGCGTACAGGGTGTCTTCAATTATGCGGAGCAGGCTGCCCACACATGTTGGTCCATTTAAATCGGCGACGATGAGGGAAAGGAATTGTCTCTGATCATCTGAAAACGTATCGGCATCAACCATATCTGACCTTGCGAACGCGGTTCATGAGAGGGAGCACTTTGTCTGTCGTAACGCGAAAGGAAAGGGGCGGACAAAGCAGACGTTGGACCACGAGCTTACCGTTGTTCTAGGAATCAGCAGTTGCGTCATCTTCGTCAAGACTTCTGAGCATATCCCCGATGCTGTCTTGAAGTTCCGAAAGGACATCGCTCATACGACTAAGTGCTAAAGTGGCAGACATTTCATCTGGCGCATGGACGGTGTCAGCACAAGCCGACGAGACGTCTTTCGTCAGCTCGCGTATTCTATCGTTGCTGACCCGGACGCGGAGCTTAGAAAGCAACTGTTGCGATTTCAAGAAGCCCTCTGATACATCGTCCGTATTTGGCTCCCTCTGCCATGTTCCTTTTGTGCGATAGGCTATCAAGTCTTGATAATGGGATTGCCCTGTTAAACGAGCCAGCGTAACAACGGCGTCTTGAAGTTCGAGCAGCGTTGCACGTTGAAACTCTGAGTGCCGCAGCCGAAAGGCGTCTCGTCTAGCTTCATGCCTAGCTGCTTGTTCACGTCGTTCCAGTCTGCGATCTGTCATCGCATCGAACACCGCCTTTAGGATCGCTCCCAACAGAAGTGTGACAACGGGGAACCACATCCCCGGCTGTACCCCGAATATTTCCATATCTCCAGTTAGCAGTGTGCGCCTCACTGCCCCGTACAGATCGTTGATTGACAAAAAAACGTAGGTGCGATCACGAAGTTGATTACGCCATCTGCTGCTTCAACCGTCGCCAGAGAGGCTTCACTTGCCTCTTGATTGCTCGCGTGTCCAGAATTTTTGCTGCTCGAAGAGCATACGACACGAAATTGCGCCGCCCAAGATAGGAATATCGCTTGTAGAGTTTGCGCTTTTTCAGCGGAACAGGTGTTTCGCCGCGAGCCGTTCGTAGCTCGTTCTTGCTGCGCATGGTTAACCGGGCCAACCGCACGCCTCTTCTCATCCTGTCGGAGTAGCGAGCTAACGAGGCCGAGCGAAGAATTACCTGTTTCCCGTCGAAAAGGAATCCCAAGTACTGGAGGGGTTTGTCAGCATCCAGTCCTGACGAAGTCATCACGAACGAGCGCTCTTCAGTTTTCTTGGGGTGCAACGGGAGCTTGTAAATATCCGACAGGTGTCTCACGAGCGATAACATATCCTTGCCGCTCCCCTTCGGAACGATGACGATCATGTCATCGCAATAGCGAAAGTATCTTCCCCCAGCTGCGGTAACGGCGTCCCACACCATCATGTCAAACTGCAACATGTAGATGTTGGAAAGGAGAGCGCTGATCGGTGCACCCTGTGGAATCCCTTTGGGGTGAGGATTCCTTTCGATCAGACCGCACCCGCGAACTACGGCGCGAAATAACTCCGGCGTACACAGCCTAGCCCCGAAAGCCCCCGGGTTATTCATTGAAATACCAAGAGCTGCGTAAAGATTTCTCTTGTCGGTGTGGCAGAATTTTGTAATAGATTTGAATACGTTATAGTGATCTTTTGGAAGCGCTTTAACGCCAATCAGATCGCACCACGCAGATTTAATAATTTTGTGATCGAGGTTTCCGAAAAAATCACTGAAGTCAGCAGTAATAACATCCGCATCACCAATTGACTTTATGGAGTCAAACGCATCTTTAGCAAAGTGGATATTACTCTTCCCAAGCTTTCGGAAAGCAAGCACAGCCGATTGGCACCCAAGTTTTCTAAGTCTTTCCTCGTATAGCCTATCGAGCATCGATGCATAAAAAGCGTAGATATGGCTGTCGACGTGTGATGCATAGCTAACCGAGCGCTCCTTCGGCGTCGTCACCAACCGCTTCATTCCAGCATCCCATTTTACTTTTGCGCTGGTGATGACGAAATTTACGAAGGGATAAAAAGAATGGCGCCCAACGATATCCGGATTTTCAACGATTGCCGTTGCGGCTCGTTCGCTAATAGGCAAATCAAAATGCAGATACCTCCGTCTCCTAAACCATTCTGCGCGCTTATTCATTGATAGTACCTAGCAAACCGAGGAGACGACGGTTGGCGGCAATCCAAATAAACGCCCCCCCGGATATACATCAATGTTCTTTACATTATCTCACTCAGGACAAGCCCGAGCTTTGGCCGCTAATGTTAGGAATGCAGTATCATGTCAGTGTTAACTTGGAGATTCGCGTAATGGAATTCTTCGTCAACGTGCTGTTCGCAATGCTTGGACTCTCTACGAGATGCCCGGCATGGCTTGACAACCTGTCACTTTCCTCGCTGGCAATTTCCGGCGAGCAATGAAAATATAAAGCAGGGCACCGTCGTTGACAAGTGGTAGCACAACCCATTTCGCGGTTTTTGTAACTTTCGGAATCTCGCCGAATTACCCCGCCTCATATTCTGCCAAGTGTTTGTAAACTCGGAATGAGCGTGTTGGTCGTCATTAATTTTGGCGCGATACCGTTTAAACGATGCACGGAACCTGTCGACATGACGGCCCCGGTCATCTTCCCCGAACAATCTCGTGCACTCTCGCTGCATCCATCTCGACTCATCCCCGCGTCACACTCGCCGCCATTAGTCCGTCCATCTCGACCGGTTCTCGTCCGCGTCACAGTCGGGGCACAGGACTGCATACTGGTCGGCCCGGGCCTAAGCCTTAAATTCGGTTACGGCCCACGCGTAGTTTGCCGAAACGGCTACGACTAGTATGGCGGCAAGGCCTTCCCGCTTGATCGCCTTTTTAATCTTGGCCCGGAGATGGTCGGCCAACTTTGATGTACTGGGCCAGTCCTTCGCCGGGAAAAGTCCCGTGAACGTGTTGTGTGGTGGTTTAAGCGAATGACCATTTCGCTTCTTCAGCTTCTTGTCGATGCCAAGTTTGCTCATGGCTTTGTGCACCCGATCACGTTGAGCCCGGTCCGCCTTGTGCAAGTCGAATGTGATGAGGGCGAAGTGTTGGGGCTGCTTCTTTTGCTTCTTCTTGGATGCCATATGTTCTCCTCAGAGGTCGCGACCAATCGGCCTGACAATTTGCAAATCCACTAGGAACGCGGAATGTGCCTTGGTTATACCTGACGGCTGTTTGCTGATTTTCAAGACGTTGTCCTAGGTTTCTTCGCCGCCTCGCGGGTCAAATTTTTCCATGATTTTCTGCGATGCTTGCCGGTGCCCATCTGCTGATCGTTGATCGCCTGTGTAGGGTGCGGGTCACCTCTTCCCGAAACCCTTACCGGCCCCAGTGACTGGCCCCCAACACTGGCTTGATGGTCTTAGCCCGCCAAAGGTCGCTCTTGCCGCTCCGTTTGCTCAGTGACACCTCGTCGCAATACCGGTCGAGCAGAGCGCTCAATAGCTCAACGTGTACCGGCGGGAGGAACTGCCCGCGATCAATCTGTGCCTCAAGGTCACGCCCCCATTGAACGGCGTCTGCCCGCGAATGAAAGGATTGGGTACGGGGCGGGTGCCCCTTCTTGCGCACTTGGCATTGCCATTTCGCGCCGAGCTTTCGGATAGTCGCCATGTGTCCTCACGGTGATGAAAGTGTGATGAACATGCGACTCGGTGGAAGCGGGCGACGGCTGCCCTTTGAAAAGCTGGCCTGCCCAGAGGGATTCGAACCCCCGACCGTCGGCTTAGAAGGCCGAACAACATTAAATTGACCGAAGTTGACACACACCCAAAATAATCAACAACACATTGATTATATTAATAAAATTATTTCCTGAAAATTTCTCCATGTTGATCGAGAGTGACCCAAAAGGTTAGAATTTGCCTACACAGCGCCTACACGGCACCTACACGAGGCAGCGATGAACAAGGTCAACTTCACCAGCGAGCGGGTCGCAAAATTCGCCGCAGTACCAGGAAGACAACAGACACTCCATTGGGATGCGAAAACGCCGGGACTTGGCGTACGTGTGACGTTGCACGGAGCCAAGTCCTACATCTTTGAAGGGAGACTCAACGGCAAGACAATTCGTATCACGATCGGCGATACCCGGTCGTGGACGATCGCGAAGGCTCAAACGGAGGCAACGCGACTTAGGCTTCTGACAGATCAGGGGCGCGATCCTCGGGAAGAGAAACGCGAAGTTCTGGTAGCGGCACGTGAGGCAGAGCTGCATGTGAAGCGCGAGCGAGCCACGGTATCTCAGGCTTGGACGGAATACTTGAACGTCAGCAAGGCGAATTGGGGGACACGTCATCTGCAAGACCATATCAATCTCGCGCAGCCCGGTGGAGAAACCAAAATTCGCGGAAAGGGCCTTACCAGACCAGGCCCACTTGCACCGATGATGCAGCTTCGGCTTGCCGAGCTAACCCCCGATACAGTGTCCAAGTGGCTCGCAGCCGAATCGGCGGATCGCCCGACTGGGGCCGAACAGTCCTATAGAAAATTGAGAGCATTCCTGATCTGGTGTGATGAACAACCGGCGTTCGCGAACATCGCCCATGCAAGAGCATGCTCCGCTCGGGCGGTGAAAGAGTCGGTTCCTCGTCCAAAGATGAAGAAGGACTGCTTGCAGCGGGAGCAATTGGAACCATGGTTTTCGGAAGTCCGAAATATTCCGAACCCCGTCATTTCTGCGTATCTTCAGGCACTACTTATTACAGGTGCGCGACGCGAAGAGTTGGCCCAGTTAAGCTGGGGCGATGTGGACTTTCAATGGGGAAGCCTGTCACTTTCGGACAAGGTGGAAGAGACGGGACGAATTATCCCGTTGACGCCCTATCTGGCTGAGTTGCTGAAGCAACTACCACGCGTTAATGAGTGGGTCTTCAGCAGCATCACGGCTGAAGAAGGGAGAATTGTCGAGCCGAGAAAAGCGCATATGAAAGCGCTAGACCGAGCAAACCTGCCACACATCAGCGTGCACGGGTTGCGCCGATCCTTCGGGACTCTGTGTGAATGGATCGAAATGCCTGCAGGCGTGTCCGCCCAAATCATGGGGCACAAGCCAAGCGCATTAGCGGAAAAGCACTACCGACGACGCCCCCTTGACATGCTTCGCATGTGGCACAACCGGATTGAGCAATGGATGCTTGAGCAGGCCAACCTACTCCCCACGGCGTGACCATCGAGCAATTAGGCGCCTCACGACCGAATACTCACCGGTATTGCCAAGTGGAAGATTCCTTGAGGCTCCATCTCTTGCAAAGGCTGAAGAACTCTGTGCCACCGCAACTTTCCCGCTGGCATTAGCACTCACCCCGATACCACCTCCAGTCTGGCAACGTCGTTTCCGAAAAAAATGCTGCCTCACGCGGAAGCGGCATCTCCCCTCACCTGACTAGGCTAGGAAGGGCAGCCCTCGATTCCTCCCCCCGAACGCGATCGAAGCCCGACCGATTTCAGACTAGCCACGACGCCCGTCAATGACAATCCCCTCAGCCCCCTCGCCCGCGAGAACACTCATTCGATCGCCATATCGCGTTTTCAAAAGTAGGCGACCATCTCGACACGTCCGGGGCGCGATGACGATTGATTCATGTGCATCAACCTGCACAGGCCCTCATGACTAAAACTGACTGCAATAGTAGTAAGGCTGCAAGGATGCTGGTCGGGAGGCATCCCCGCAGAAGAAATTTGAGACTGTCGCAGAAACTATCTGCAACCGTGCAGGGGCATAGTCGAATGACAACGCTTGCCCCCTCACGGAAGCATGCGTCGTAACGTCGAATCTCGCAGGAAATAGTGGTGCCATAATGCAGCCATGGCATGCAAGCTAATGACCCAGTAAAACGCGCTGCCTATCGTCTCGTGCACAGTCTTGATTGATTTGGCCCACTCGCTGTCAAACCCTGCAACGACAGGCAGATTGATACCCAACAGGGAAAGGCTGAGCGTATGCCCGCTGGCATTCATTGCAAGATACCCTAGGAACGGCTGCGCAAAAATGAATGCGTAGAGCAAGAAGTGCGTCATCGCTGACATAACATGCACACAACGACTATGCCCCGGCAACGGTTGGAGCCCGCCCTTAACGAGACGCCAAATCAAGCGAGGCACCGCGAAAATTAGCACCAAAGTGCCAAGCCACTCATGGAGTGCCATCGCAGTAGCACGCAGCACGGATCCCTTAGGGAACTCCCCATTAATCAGAATTGCCGCGTACGCAAGCAGGACAAGCATTGCTACCACCCAATGAAAGAACACGGCGAGTGACGAATAGCGCGTTGCTCGCGAAAACTGCAGATTGTCATCCATGAAGCGTGGCCTTCCTTCTCAACAACGGATCGTTGTCTGTCAGAGTGAATCGTTCCTTTCGCGCATTCTAGTTATTCATTCTTTGCGTGAACGGGATCCTTCGCACCGATTCTAGCTTTGGCCACGCGGAGGACTCGATTGGCGCAACTAGATTCGCGCCAATGAAACGGGATTTCAAAATCGGGCCGCGAATATTCAAAACTCGCGAATATCATGCATCCCACAAGATCGGCACGATCCCCCTCCGAACCTTCATCAACCTTTTCGCTGCAAGTAATTCATAAAATGAGATTGCAATCCTTCAATCCCGCCACCAGCGAGGTCGAATTTTGGAGCATATTCTCTCGCCTCACTCGGCGTTATCCCGAAGCGAGCCCGGAAAGCTCGTAGGAAATGATTGCTTCCGGAGAACGCGAGCTCATATGCCACACGCGTAATGGATTGGTCGAGCGAACCGCCCCCTAGTACTAGGGCTCGGTACGCTACGTCCAGCCGCCTATCGCGGATGACACTGGCAACCCCGCCGTCAGATGCGAAAATGCGATACAGATGAGCCCGGGAAACACGGAACTTTTCGATTATTAATTCGGGCCTGAGCTCAGGTGAGGTTAGGTTGGCATCGATGTAGTCAAGCACTCCACGCCGCAACACACGACTCACTACAGAGTCATCCGACTCAAGATTCACACTTGGACGATTCGCCACGGCATCAGCGAAGAGTGCCAACAAGCTGGCTTCGGTTGCCGCCGCGGCCTCCCCTGCAAGCGCCGGGGCCTCGTCCACCATGCCATTTATCAAACTGACCAGTAGACGGACAATCGGAATCGCCGCGTCGAGCACCGCGCCATGGAGGTCGCGTCCCGGGATCGCCTTGTCAATCTTTTGTCGCGGAAGAAAAATCGTGGCAGTCGAACCTGGATCGACTTGCATGCGCGCAACACGGCTGAGATCCAGGACAAGGATATCGCCAGCACGCACGCTGACGGACACACCGTCGCAATCCCCGACGAGTCCTCCGGAAACAAACAAGCTAACGATGTACAGGTCCAGTCCACTCGACAAGACGAGCCTGCGACTGCGCTCATACCTCTGAGCACTAAGCGTAGACTTTCCAATTAGCAATTCGCCAACACGACTGAGCCAGAGCCGCCCTTCAACTTGAGTCCCATCAACCGGTGTGAATTCAAAAAGCGGTGAAATTGCATCTCGCCAAACGTGATTGCGAAGATGTTCAGGGAAGCGGGAGGTCGAAAATACGATATCTGGCACGCACATCATCTTTCTCGATATTGACATGGGGCTTCATAACGACCGCGGGGCAGACCTTTCGAAGTGTGAGAGAAGGTCTCCGAGATTTGGAGCGATAATATTTCGTGCGTTGGCGTATCTTGCTTCGCTCGGCGGAAAGCCAAACTTGCGGTGAAATGCCTTGAAAAACTGCTGCGAATTTGAGAACCCACACGCATATGCGACTTGTGCAATTTTCATGTCGCCCCTCACCAACAGGGAAAATGCCTTCGCGAGCCTCCGCTCGCGAACAACCGTTGCCACTCCCCCATCCATTTCCATAGCGCGGTACAAACTGCTCTTAGAGATACAAAAACGATCAGCAATCATTTCCACACTGAGGTTTGGATCTTCCAGTTGCTGGTCAACAAACCGCAGAATTCGACCTCGGATTGTCTCAAGGAAATTGAGCTCCTCTTCCGGAGACAACCTCAACCTGTCTGACTGCCCCCCTCTGAGCAGGTTGCCAACCACATCGATCGACAACGATGCTGCCCCCGGAGTGATGTCAAGCGAGACACTCCATAGCTCAACCATGTAGTCGAATAAGATTCTTGTTACCGGCTGGCGGCGCCTGAATACCTGACCATGAAGATCCGGCCGACCCATGAGCTTTTCCAAACGGTCTCGCTCAATCATCATGGTTAGCCGTGCCCCTGAGCTCGCCTGATTCTCGCAGGTGCGGCTAAGATCCAAAATCCAAATATCCCCAGGCCCGAGTTGAAGATACTCCTTGCCGACGTTCCCACGCATCTCTCCACTCGTCAGAAACTGGAGAATATAGCCGTCCAAACCAGAAACTTGGACCTTCCTCTGTGATCGAGTGAATTTCTGTGATGAGAATGTCGTGCGGCCGAGAAACAGCTCGCCGTTCGCTCGACTTCGCAGATCTCCGACGGCCGTATTGGCGCGTAGTCCGTCTAAAGCGACGATGTCAAAGACAGGTCGCGTCATCTCGCGCCAATAATCACCCCGATCATGTGCATCCACGCTGTCGTGGGAAAACACCACTTCAATCGCTTCCATCCAATTCTCCCGCAGAACATCGCCCCGCTTTCATGCATTTAAAATGCATTTTTATTTCTAGGATGAAACAATATCTGCGCGCCATTGACCACTAGGAAAAGCGAGGAGATGCAACTTTGCGACATCTTATCGAGGACTTCACAATTCTTAGCAGTGCCGCCAGATATATCGCACGTGAAAGACCTGGAGGGCTTCGGTGTGAATTTTCACTCGAATATCAAGAGATATCGCAGTGCAGAGGGGTTTATTGCACTGCGATAGATGTGATGCGGTCGTGACCGGAGGGATCGAACCGAGGCACATGCTCCGTGTAGGGCGATTTCGAATGCAATCGAACATGCAATTCTACGGCACCCACCATTCCCACATCATGAGAACTACTCGAACATCCCGATCCGTTGGGCATTTCGCGATGGTGAGTGCACTTGGTCAGGCCGAGCCCCCCCCCAGTTCCGCGAGCTGGGGCCAAGGGCTACCTGAACAGCATTGCTGATTGCTCGCCGGAAAACCGCGATGACCGAAGGTCGATCCGATGCCGATAAAAATACGAATCAGCCGGGTCAATTTTTCTAACCTGACTCTACCCAGAGCGTGGTACCGTCGAATGCATGCAATTTAGGATCACGCGGCCACCAAGATCTCTCGTCAGAAACTATTGCGCGTAGTAGACAGGGAAATTCCGAGCAAGCCAATTTGCCCATTTCATTCCCCGCACCATGATTTTTTGCCGATAGTCTGCGTTGTAGATCGGTGTTCTCGAGTGATAATTCGCCACACGCGTCCAAAAATCACCGGAGTCGTGAACAATATGCTGACGGATTCGCCAAGCTGCTAATCGATACGCGTAACATCCCGGGGCGGCGACATCCGCTGCCCGAATGCCGTAACCAGCCAATTGACGCAGGTATGATGTATTCAGCTGCATAGCACCTACGTCAAATGTCCCGTTTGAATTCTTCATCCAGATGCCAGGACGCCCCCCCTCCTGCTCGGCGACGGCGAGCATTGCATTGACCGGAATTGCAAACTCAATCGAAGCGCTAACGGAACATTGAAAACGTTCGCTCGTGATGTCCACTCGGGCACTGTGGTCACCCGCGAACGCGAACGTACAGCCCAGTCCTAAAATAGCGAAAAAAGCTAATAGACTGCACGTTCGGGTTAGCTGTCGAGCCCTCGAACGACCAACCGAGGCTTGCAACGAACGGTTAAATCCGCGGCTTGAATTCACTTCGACCACTACTAGTTTGCATCCGAAGAACGTTCATGTTGTAACGATCGTTCATGTATCCGGTGACCTCACAGATTTCGCTTACCGTGCGCCCCGGTGCAGCCGGCGTCTTTTCAATGACCACAACCAAATTGACTGCTGACGCAATCATCCAACCAATCGTCTCTGGGGGGAAACTTTGCGCTGCAGGATCCTCAAAGATGTAATGTGCGAGCTTTTGCAGGCCTTCTTCAGCAGAGTTGGCGTGCATGGTCGCGACGCCTCCGGGATGGCCAGAGTTCCAACTCTTCAAGAGCGTATATGCCTCCCCACCGCGGACTTCACCGACGATAATTCGGTCGGGCCGCAAACGCATGGTGACACGCAGCAGAGCGCGCATATCGACCTCTTTACTGGTCCTCAAAAGTGCGTTATTCGCAACGCTAACCTGCAACTCCATCGTGTCTTCGATAGCGACGATCCGATCACGCGGACATTGAACACCGATTTCCTGCAATACAGCATTGGTTAACGTGGTTTTCCCGCTCCCCGTACCGCCGACGATCAGGATATTTTTGCGCAACGACACGGCCTCACGAATAGCATCTGTCGGGTGCACAAAGCTCCTGGCCTTGCCCATTGCGATGTCGGTACCGAGTCGCACCGGCGCGGCCCCGATTGGCTTGATGATTCCGCTCTGCTGGTAGTCCTCGAGCGAAAAAACGCTTGGCGAGCGCTTCCGAAGTGAAAATGTCGGGCCTTTCACGAGTGGGGGCAACAAGCCGGCGACGCGTGAGCCATCGATTGGAAACTCGCCCTCGATAATCGCCGAATTCGTCGCCTGTGTCGCACGCTGCATTGATGCGGTGAGTGTCAAAATCTCGTTCGCTCGTTCTGCCGAAAATGCAGGGTCTGCGATATACATCCCCTTTCCGTGCGCCTCAATCCAGAGCTTTCCATCTGGATTGACCAGAATTTCAACGACGGCGCTGTCATTCAGCGCCTCGAGAATGATAGGGCCACATGCGGCCTTGAGTTTTTCCAGTGCCGCATCGTAATCAGCGACAGTTCCAAATGTAGAAGTGTTGGTCATGCTTATATAACTTGATGTGAGTTGGCCTTGGAAGGCAGATCATTTGTTCGCGGCCGCTGACTGCTCGATGGCGCTTTCGATTCCTGAAACCGCAGTAACGGTCAGTGTCAGCATTCCGCCCATCAAGATGATCGAGGCGAGCAGAAATCCACGCGCCGCCCCTTGGACTTTCAGTATGGTTTCGTCTAGCCAGTGGCGAGCAAATCTTGCCATTGCCTGATCGAAGCCTTGCAGACGAGATAGCAATCGCAGATAGGCGATCGCCTCAGGATCTGGAAAGTTGTAGCCAGTTTCCTGTAGCGCGCTTCCGAAATCGGCGCCCGCAGCAATCTTCGTCAGCGTTGCACCGACGCGATCTTTCAGCCATCGAGACCCCGCACGCTGGTACAGCAATTCGAGCGAGGACTGAAGCATCATTCCAGACCTGATCAACAACGCCACGTTAAGCATGAAAATGCTTCCGTGGATCGTGCGATACAACGCCCAAGGTGGGAATCGATCCAGAAGAATCCGGGCTCGCCCCCCAAGTAGCGGCAGCGAAATGACAATCAGGCAAAGCAACGTGCTCAAGACAAGCACTGTCCACAGTCCATAATGCGTAACAAATTCCGCCATCAAATACAGGATGTACGCGGCGCCCTGCCAATTTTCTGGGTTCGAGACCGAAGCGAGTTTGGGAACCAGGCTTCCCGCAACGATGTTGAGCAGGACACAGAGCATAATGACAAGGACCATCGGATAAAGCGACGCACCGAGCAATGCACCTCTGATTTTTCTGCCAGAGTCAATCATGGCAATCGCGTCCCCGAAGGCACTCCCCAAGTCGCCAGACTGTTCGCCTGCAGCGATCACCGCAACTTCATTGGGACTCACCCATGGCTTCAATCCTTCAGCGAGCGTACTGCCATGGTTAACCGCCTGGTGGCAGCTATCCAGAATGACTGCAAAGCCATTCATTGGGTTCTTTCCATCCTTGCTCGCGATGTTGTACATTTCACGTAACGCATCGACAAGCATCACGCGGTTTTCGATCATCATCACGAGGTTCTCGTAGAACTTGATGCGTGCGGCAACACCGAACTGCGCCTTTGCAAACCAACGATTGGCACGTTCTACGTATTCATTAAGATCCATATTTCAAGTTCCCAAGGTCAACAGAGCCGGAACAACCGGTCCGATGACTCGCTCTCCGGCGCGCGGGTCGACGAATCCTTCATTTATCTTCCGAATCAGTGCGTCCACCTTGCTCAGACCGCACATGTCATGAAGCCAATACTTCAGAGCGCCCAAATGATGTCCGTCGGCATATGCCTGCATCAGTCCTGGCGACGTTTTGATCACTTCCGCCACAACGGTGCGGCCGGCAACACCGCGATATCGGCAGTGTTCGCAGCCCGGCCCCTGGAGAAATACAGATTCAAGCCTGCAATGCGCGCGCAACCGTTCGAGTAGGCGCGAGGAAACCTCGTTTTCGTTCCCGATCAACGGCATCTTGCAGTGTTGGCACAACACCTGCACCAGGGACTGGTTGACAAGACCGGTCACAAGCTTCGAATCTGTCAACAACGTTTCCATCACGGACTCGTCCTGCAACCGAGGGAGAATCGCTAGACCATCGTTTGCGTGAATCGTGGTCCAGATCAAGTGCCCTGTCATCGCTGCACGGAATGCCATCTTCGCCGTCACCGAATCACGAACCTCACCAATCATGATGACATCGGGATCCAAACGCATTGCGTCGGAGATCGCATTCGCCCACTCCTGAGCAACACCGCCGGCATCTCCCCGATCTCCAGTCACCGGCGACTGATTTGCACCTTCGATTTCGTACTCGGGCGGGTCCTCCAGCGTAAGCAGGTGAATCCCTGCCTGTTCGGCCATCAGCTTTTGCATGATGACCTTCAGTGTCGTACTTTTCCCGCTACCTGTCGGCCCCGACAGCAGTACCATCCCAGTACGTTGCTCCATCAATTCTTCGAGGATCTCGCATTGCTCGGGCAAGTAACCGAGCTCGCTCAACGTTTTCACCGCCCCTGGGCTCTCTGCATAAAGCAAACGCAGCACCATCAACATGCCCCGCGCGAGCGGGCGAGTATTGATCCGTGCCCCGGACAAACCACACTCGGCCAGAAACTCGTCCTTCATACGCGCACGTTGTGCCTGCAACGGCTTGAAGGTGGGCTCGGCGACGTCGCACATGCTCTGGTAGATCGTCGCGCATAGTCGCACCCCTTCGTCGCCACGTAACTGCTGCATGGGCTGCAGAACCCCATCGGACCGGCACAGAATTTCGCAGTAGCCGCTACGCACCACAATATGAAGATCTGACGATCGCAATTCCGTTGCCTCATCGATCAGGCCGACGATGTAGCGCTGCAGATCGGAGTCAGAGGCCGCAAGCTCACCGGATCTGGCGGGAGAGAAACGGTACAGATCCAGCACACTGCGCATGTCACACGGAACATACTCGCACTCCCACCCCAGGCGCCTAACGTTTTCCTGGTAATGCAGCACGTGTGGATCGAGACGATGCGACGTGGAGATCGCCATCACCGCTCTCTTCTCCCGCCCTGGCACGGCAACGAGACACATGAGCCCTCGATCCTCGGCGTCAACCTGCAATGGCCCTTCTTGTAGCGACAGAACCGACGCACCGGATCGAACCATTTCGATCAGTCTCGCGAAGCCCTGACTCATCGTCGAGTGGCCCCTCCCATAGCGCCCATCGGGAGCGGAGGCGCGAGCATGAGCCCCCCCTCTCCCGGGCCAATGCCCCCCGCGAAATCGGCAGTCGGGGCGACCGGATAGTTCCGTCCTTGGCGAGAGAAGGTCACCTCGCGCGAATCGATGCGCGCCACCTTGTAGCCACCAGAAATGTGGTCTCCCTCACGTACCGTAAGTTTCCCTCCCTGGTCGAGACGAATGGACGCGCTCAACATGCCGTCCCGTCCATAGATGGAAGTAACAATCGGCAATTGCGCGCTCCCTCTGCCGCCTGCGTTGGCACGATTGACTCCCATTGCCTTATCCAACTCCGCCTGGGCCGTTGCTCGCTCGGTCTGCGCGCGAAGCAACGCGACCTCTGTTTGCAGTTTCGCTAAATCAGCGACGACGGAATTTGCCGGCGTGGTTGCAGCGGTTTCGCCGCCTTGCGGCCTAGCTGCCTCATTAGGCTTGACGCCCGCAGCAACACCTGGCGCCGGCGCGGGCGCCGACGAGCCTTGCGCCTGTGCAAATGCGGCTGGCCCCATTACCGCGACCAATACCGCAACCGCCGCCGTCTTCGCTGCCCATTTAATGCTTACTTGCATACACTACCCCCTTCGTCTTCCAGTGCGGCGCGCCGTTCGTCGTGTCGATGACGACACTGATCACCCTGACGCCCGGCCATGGAGCCAATCCAATCACCATCGCTGGATCGATGTCTGTTTCCATTTCCCAGCCGTAGGTTTCCCAGTCCGCTGGCGCCCATTGCCGCTTCGGCTCCCCCTTGGGGGACGGCGGTAATGGTGGCGGCATTTCCGCTGACATGGGCTTCAGAGTGGGCGCGGAAATACCCAGCGACTGAAAGTACGAGATCCAATCGAGCAACAGAGCGCTGCTGGGCTCGAGCGTTTCCTTCCCTCGCCCCGCAGGGGGACTTAAATCGCGGACATACTCACCTCGCCCCCCTTCGGCATCCACCTGCGGTCGAACCCCGATCGTAGCCAAGGCTTGCGCCCGGAACGCCTGTACGGATGGCCCCGACTTCCTCACGTAGCCCGCTGTCAGGCGATCCTCCTGCAACACGATCATCGCAACGGGCCAACCGGCGATTGAATACGGCACGCGCGCCGCGGCCTGCTGCCAAACTGCGAATTGTGCGTCAGCCGTCGGCCATTTCTCCCAAGGGTTCGGAGGCGGAACCAGAACCACCTGATTCGAGCGCGCTTGCAATGCCTCGGCTATCCGCTCTTTGTGCATCTTCCAAAGCCAGTTCCCGGCCGCCGCCACAACAATCATTGCTCCGACGCCGAATAACAGCGTCAGCTGCTTACGGGAAATCTGCCCAGACAACGACTTAAGGCGTGTACCGGACTTGAGGTCCGACTTGGTCAGAACATCCTGAAGAGGGCGCTCCTCCCATGGCGTCTCGAATTCTTCCGGCGCAAAAATAGCTTCGAGGGTCTGCCCAGCGTCCTGAATCAATTGCACCGTCGAGCGCAACAACGACTCCACTTCGCCGCGGGTACCAATGACATCGCGCCCCGCCATGATGGCCCCCTGGAGAACCCCCACTAGCGCATAGCGCGAGTCGGGCAAGCGGAACGCACCGATCCAGTTCTCATGCTTGAGTTTGTTCGCCAAGAGCAGCGCGAGCGAGTACGCGCCGATCAGCGATGACTCGTGGGATACGTATCCGATCTGAATCGCATGCCCCACCCGGTGTCGGGCCATCAATCCAAACCCCGACGCAAGTCCCTCCTTGCGAGCACGTGCGCGAGAAATACCACCGTCAGGAGGCTGCCAGACCAACCCGGCCACCACCGTTTTTCCGAACAACTCGGTTCGCGAAGTGGGAACTTGCGTTTGCTGCTCGTCCATTTATCCCCCCAACACCACAGGGGTGATAATGATCACGATGACGGTGTGATGTCGGTGCCCGTCGCGCGCGCCACCCAGCCAGGGATTGTTCGGACTCCCGACGCCACTTCGGATGCTCGCACCGCTATCCGCGTCGAACCCCGTAAGCACTAATGTCTCTCCCGAATGCAACCGCACCTTTTGACTGAACCCTCGCATGTCGACGGTCGGAAGCTGGATCGTGCCCGCCGAGGTGTTGTCCTTGTTCTTATCCTTGTCCGTATCGGGGTCCGTGTCGGAGTCCGTACTTTGGCCCGATGAAGCTTTGAAGTTCTTGAGAGCCGTCAGCGAGCTGAGATTGATGTCGTATTTCAGCAAGACTTCCTTGTTCGCCAACACATACGGCAGCAACATCATGTTGAAGCCCGTGGTGACGGTACCCGGATTCACACCGGTCGAAGAGCCGACATTCGCCGTATTTGTGGTGTCCAGCGACGCAACGTACGTCGTTTCCGTCGCCACTTGCATCGGAACGGCCTGGAGGTTCAGAGTCGTGACAGAAGGTTGCGTAATTACCGACACTTTTCCTTGTGAGGAAAGTGCCTTCATCATCAGCGAACTATTGCTGAAAGGCCCTCTGACGATCTTTACGCCTCCACTTATGGCACCGTCAACGGCATCCGTAGCATTCCGCAACGAGGGGCTGACCCCTCCGCCCTTATAAACGAGGTCCCAGTCGATGCCGTATTGGTCTTCACGATCGAACGTCAAATCCAGAATTTTGACGTTGAGCACCACCTGTGTCTCAAGCAATTTGTTCTGCCGGTTCAGGTAGGATTTCACGCGAGCAAGGACATCCGGCGTATCGGTCACTACCAGTGAAGCGGTCGAGCGGGAAAGCGTTTCCTTTCCCGCCCCCGGGGTCAACATGGATTTAACCGTCTTCTCTATGTCGTCCAGCACGGATTGGGTCAACGACGACGTTACAGATTGTGCGTTCGCCGCCGTGCCGCTGGCTCCGCCACTGCCGCTACCACCGCTGCTACCACCACTGCTACCACCACTGCTACCGCCACTGCTACCGCCACTCGCCCCGTTATCACCCATCGACGCAGATCCGGCCGAATTCATTGAAGTCGTCAAGGCGTCCGTGCCGGGTAGCGCGTGGATTTGAAAAACTTCGGTAGCCATCCGATAGAGGCGGATTCCTTCCTCAGTCACTTCCCAATTCAGACCTGCTTGGGCGCTAATGGAGTCCATTAATCCCGAAAGCGGCCCAGACCAGTTGGCATCGACCATAGGGTCGGCGTCACGCTGGCTTGCGTCCGGCAATGGCAATCCCGACCTGCCGCCATAGACGGTCATACTTGTCTGGGGATTTCCTGCGCCCGACTGCACTGTCGTCGCGTCACCCGACTTGCGTATATCGGCACTGACCCGCACACGGACTTTACATATCTGCCAAATCTTGTCAGCTACGGAAGTCAGTTTCAACGGGCCCGCGGTATTCAGTGTGAGATCACAATCCACTGTCTTGGCCGGCGCGACCAAAAGCCGCGATTTCGTGGATACCCAATACCCCGTCTCATGAACATTAACGACCGATTGCGGTTTGCCCTCACGCAAATCCTGCAGCGTATCGGTGGCGTGCCCCATGTCTTCATCCGCACGATGGTCGAGCGCATTGATCTCACCGCATCCGGCCAGCATCACAGTTGCCGCCAGTGCAACGGCACATTTGAGAATGTTACTCATCGATTCCCTCACCCCGAGCCTTAACATGAACGAGCCTCTGACCTTGATAGATGTCGACACTTAGTGGACGGTCAGCCGTTGCATATGAATCGAATATCTGGGAAATGGCCGAAACGAAATCTCCCTGAATCTTCACCGTCGCCACAATCGGATAGTCATACGAGGCATCCCAGACAAGCTCATAACGCTCTTTGCCGGCCCACTCCGCGACGATCGCCTTAAGCGATGTTCCCGCTGGCGCGACCCAGATGCGTTGTGCCACACCGGGTGCAGCGGGGACACGCACCGCTTGTTCAATCACATCGTTCGTCTCAGTCATCGCCGCATTCTCATCCACCGGCGCAGCAATCAATCTACGGCTCTGAAAATCCGTACCAGGTGACGCCCCGCCCGATGCTGCCCCGCTGCTCCCTACAAGCCCACTATCCGGGAAATCCACTTGCGAGAGAGGACCACCCTCACCTATCCTCGATTGACTATTTACGTGATCGTTCACTGCGTCCGGTTCGCTCCGGGCAAATGCGACATCGCAAAATCCCGTGGAAAGCAGAAAAAACACAGCCATTACGGCGATTTCGCACTTCCGCATTTCACCACCCCTTAAATTCGACCATCAAAACAAAACCCAAATATATTAATTCAATTATTTTTTAAAACACGAACCAAGGCGCCTTCCGGAACAAGCCCATCTAACACGGTTACAGGCGGAACAGACGTCACCAATTTTCCGGACGGATCCAACAACTCCCCTTTATGGAGAAAACCCACCTGCGATTGACCGGTAACGATCACCCCCCCGGCATCGGTAGCGTATAGCTCAGCATATGCAGCCAGCATGTGTTTCTTGTCGCCGTCGTCAACTTTATAAACGTACGCACCGTCCTTTGAATAAAGCGCCCCCCAACTACACCCTCCCCCGCTGCTATCATCACACCAAGAGTCGACATTGAGCCATCGCATACCTGATCGTTCGCGCTCGAACTCCATCTCGCACGCCATTATTCGAGTCACTCCCGACATAGAGGGCCCCTGCGAACAATCCGGAATTACTTGTGTTTTTCCAATTTTTGCAAAATCTCGAGTTCCAATATCGTAAGCATTAAACATCTCAACGATACCGCCACTAATCCTTCTGTCGTAAATCGCGTTATCCTTGTAAGCAACAAGACCAAGAACCCCAACGACAAATGAAAAAATCAGAAGCACGATAGAAATCGGCCACATACACACCTACCAAGCAGCTCAATTCGACCAACCATTATTTTGATTTCCCTCGAAAATTCCGGAAATTTCAAAACAACGATTAACAATAACCACGTCACACTTAGGCTCACAATCAACGACCATCATCCCGAGCAAAATCATAACATTGACCGTCATTTTTTATGAACACACCTCAAGAAAACTCAACTCACGCCAACCCCATCAGTAGGAAACATCCACCGTATTAGTGTCACTGACGTCAACCTTATTACCATCCAACTCCCCCTCATCACCGTACAAGGTAACAAAGGATTGCCCATTACCATTTCCATAACCATAAGTATCATTAGGAGTCCACGTTGCCCATCGGGTAATAACACTTTTATTTGGCGGAACATAAAATGAAAGCTCACAAGAATCAACCACGGAATCTGTCGTCAACGTTTCTTTGGATGAATTTCTAGGCTGATCAGCATTGTCATTTGAACTCCTTGGCGTATACGATATGTGCGTATAAACCAATGGCGGAGCGCCCGCGCTTGGCTCACCACCAGGAGAACTCAGCCAAGCAGCCATCTGGCACTTAGTTGAGAAAGAGGAGTTTTTATCCTCCCCTCGCATCACCCCGTTCACATCTGACTGAACCAACCCCACCGCGGTTATCGAAACAAAGACTGGCACGGTCCCATTATTGGTCACCGATCGAGTCGCCATGCCCACGTGATTGTTGTACGCTTTTTTGTTACCCCATCTCGTCTTGCAGCTGCCCACATCACCAGAGTCCCAACTCCATGCATAACAAGAGAGCTGATCACGGAAATTACCCCACGTATAGTCTTCGGGAAGCCCCTCCACTTGCTTGGTCTTGCTGAGGCCGACTTGCAGGTATTTCATACTCTTGCTACGAGCTGACACCAGCGACCACGTCGAACTTGAAACACCTGTTTTGGCGTCAGTTGCAGTGGAACAGTAGAGCAGTTCCCCCGTATCCTTTTTCGTTGATATGCGTCCAATGCCGTCGCAATTTTCGCCGACGTCATGTTTCGAGTTCACAAACACCATTTGCGCTTCCCGGGCGGCGACGATTTTTCCCGTGACCTGCTCATCAGCCGTCACATTCGACGTCCAAATTCCGCCTGGGGCGCCGTTATTACCCTTTATCGTCATGCTCGGGTTTTGATTGGGATGCGTTGCGTCAACGTTGTTAGGGTCGTCCTGGGCTCCGACGTATACCACACCATTTTGTGTCGTTAGATCTAGCGAATTGCCATTCATATCGATATCGGTTGTCATCTGATTCCACTCAGGGTGCCCCTTCGTTTCATGGCGATGAAGAAATTCGTCCGCATCCAATCCTGGCGCAGTCGCTAGGTCGGAGATAATTGTCGGAACATAGACGACGAGCCCAAGCGATGGTTTTAGGTTGAACTCACTCAACGCATCCGGCTTGTCAAGTTGCCCATAGGCCCCCCAAAACGTCAGCGTTGAAGTTGAACTCGCTCGATTTAATTTGTCCCCGTAAAAACCGCCAGCACCCAGCAACTGCGCAATTTTCATTGCGTGATCCGGAACGCTCAATTGCCCCGCACCGGGGATTGCCACCGTATAGATTGCAACGTCGTATGTCTTATCCTTACCAGGCACCACTCGCGGAACCGCGGTCGCGTTGTACTTAACCCCAATTGGGCTGGCTGGCGTAACACTGATGCCGGGAGGCAAATAATCTTTCAAGGCAGTCCAGTCACCGTTCTTAACGATGTCATGCGGCTGTCCGACGGGCCAATTGTTCGCATCGATGGGATTCGCATGGACGTACGCAACCGCCGCGTCCCCTAGAACGCGCATTTGTTCCGACGCATTCTGGTTAGCAGTTTGATCGCTCGATCGATTGATGAAAACCACGGCGACCGATACCATCGAAACCATCACAATCAGCGCGACAATGACTTCGATCAGCGTGAAACCCGCTTGAGTAGTTGTCGATCGCACTACAAATCCGTTATTTCGCTTCATTTCCCACTCACGCTCAATCAACACCATTAACTGCCAATCGGCAGAGCTCAACGAATTAACGCGACCGCCATGCCAGCAATCGCAAGCCCAGGACCGAACGGCAACTGCGATGTCCCGCCACCCCGCAACTTGTTCACAAGCATCCCCACGAGAGTAGCCATAGCGGCCAACAGAACGATCATCGGAATATCCCGATAGCCTATCCATGCGCCGAGGGCGGCTAGCAATTTGGCATCTCCCATTCCGAGCGCCTCGCGCCCCGCAATCTTCCCCGAGACAATCCCTACAGACGCGAATAACAGGTATCCGCAAACGGCGCCGACAATGGCGTCCCGAGGAGAAACGTATATGCCAACCGAATTTGCAAGAAGACCGGCCCACAGCAGTGGTAGCGTGAGCCGGTCAGGCAACAGAAGGTGCAATAGGTCGATTCCCGACAACGCAATCAGTACTGTTGCCAGAAAACACCATCCGGGCAATCTCGGATCCCATCCAGCCACAGCGGCGATGACAACGTAAGCCACCGCAGTAACGCATTCGATCGCCGGGTACTGAAACGAAATCGATACGCTGCAGTATCGACACTTTCCCCGCAGCGCCAGAAAGCTGAATACAGGGATGTTGTCCCACGGCGCCAAGGGATGCCGACAGGCTGGGCAACGAGAGCGAGGGAAGCACAGACCGAGACTCTCGTCACCGGCAACAGCACCGATCATGATCGGCACCCGACCAACAATCACATTCACGAAACTTCCGACGCACAACCCGATAGCCCCGGCAACAAAGCCAAGCAGAACTTTTGAACTCGCCAGTAGCGAAATCAACTCCTCCATGCGATTCCTCGACGCTCCCCACACAGCAATTCGAACCTACATGGGGAGTGCGTAATATTGTGCCCCCCCCACAAAACACGCGCGATTAGCTCGCAGACGTGAACGTCATCGTGTTTGAATTGGACGCAGAGCAAGCCGTACCGATATTCGCAAGAGAGCTCGCCGAAGTGATCTTCGTGCCGCCAACGTCAATGCTTCCCCAGCCTGCCGTGCTCAGCTTCTGAGCGAGTTGGGTGCATGCTTCAGTGGGGACCTGATTGTAGACAATGGTGTACGCCTGGTCGCCGCTAGCGGTGCCAAATACGACCGCGCCATTCCATGCGTTCGAAATAGTGTGGGCCGTCGTATCCTGAGCCATGTTCACCGGAACAATGTTGTACTGCTGAGCGATCGTATTATTCAACCCCTTATAGCCTTGCCCACCATTCTTGACGGACTTCGTGTTGGCTTGCATCTGGGTGATGTTGTTCGCCTCAGTCGAAATATCTGAAGTCGAGAAGAGCTTACCGATACCAGCGGCGGCAGCGGCAAGAATCACGACGCCGACAATCATCACAACCAGCGCTTCGATCAAGGTGAAACCTGACTGCCGCTTCAGATCATTCAAATGCTCGACATCTTTCATATTCAATCCTATTTCCACGTTAATAAATAGACTTTTCGGCCGGAAATTCTTAACCACAAACCGGCTGCCCCAACAAAAAATTGGAGAGTTCGAGTGTACGTAGTCGCGACATAACTGATCTTCAGATCGAGGAAAATAGGAGAAAGACCTTGGATATTTGGCTAACGTCGATGCCACCGCCCTCGCCCATTTGGGGCGCGAGGAGATACAACAGGCCGATTTACCGCCTCACTGGATTTCAGGCGCATCCAATTGGCATCGCCATATGCCCCCCGTCGTAGTCATGATCCGTGAGGAGTAGTCACCAAGTCTGGTGGGCGGCTGGTGATCGCCGATACGGTTTGGCACGGGACCTCCCTCAGCCATCCGTCACACGGATGCCGAGACTAGGCACCGCGGTTGTTGCAGGCCATATCACTTCCTGGCTGAACTCCAATGCAAAACGATGAACCGCTCGCGGAGTGGAATGCTGTGCGGCTTCGACGACGACCTAGCCGCCCAACTCAGTCAAACCAGTAACTGCATTCGCGGCCCGCTCACTCAGATTCATCCCGCGCTCAAGCGGGTGCTCGGGCCTCGCGTGGATCATCCTACGGTGCTCGACTTGCCCGAGCGCTCCCCCTCCCCGCCACGCTGATGATGCCGAGCCCGGCCCAGCAACTCCCAGCCCAGCGTCAGCAAAGCGATGAAATGCAGCCGAAGTCGAGCGCCTGATGCACAGCGCCCCTCTTTGGCCGGTCTCGAGTAGCACACCCAGCTTCCGGCTCAAGACCGCTGCACGACTCCTGACGGAAGTGACCCACAAGGCGTTTGCCTTCGCCGCAGAATTGGCGGCCGACGCAGGCCTGGCGCCAATGCCCCGGCGCTCAGGCTCTTTGATTCGAGGCGTGGTAACAAAGAGCTCAAACGCGGCTAGTTTCTCTCGGCCTTTGCCGCTTTGCGCGCCCACATCTCGCGGGCCTACTACGGTCGAAAGATCCAGTAGGGCAAGCGCCACAACCAAGCGCTCGTCGCTCTGGCACGCCAGGGCTGCGACGCGCTCTTTGCCATGCTGCGCGATGGCACCGTTTATCAACCCAAAGCCGCCCCTTGCGCTTGCCAAACTACATAAAGCGCCCCCCCCTCCAGGCAGTGCGCGTCTGCATTCGGAGCCAGTGCTCCCGATCTATGGCCGCAAGGCGCTTCTCACTCAATCCAACCGTTGCACCCGATCCACGCAACCTCCAGCCCGCCCCAAATGAAAACGAACCGGCACGTCATTACCATGTCCGAACGTACGGGTCCCGGCATCAGGCTGAAGGAGTTACTATGGTCGGCACCGCTAGCGATGTCTAGCATTTGCTCAGAGCAGAAGTTCGTAGAGCAGGAGCGGCACTATCTTCGTGCCCCAGCCGCCTGTCCAACAGGTGGACGCAGGTGCCGACCGGGCTCAGCAAGAACCGATAGTTCGCCGTCGAATGCGATCAAGTCTTTCAGCGAAGGGCTATTCAACGCGCACGAAAATTCCCGATCACGCGAGCACGCGAGCACTCAGCGCAGCTATATCCGCAGATCCATCTGATCGCAAATCGTGAGGGCTAGAGGCGCGGAAATGATGCCGAAGACCGGCGCTGGCGGCAGGGAATCTTATGGCGAAGAACCTGCAAAGGAACCTTGATCAACTGAAATTCCGCATGCCGGCAATATCACAAACGCGATATATCGGCGAATGGCACCGCCAACTAATCGCGAGATCCTTGTCGGATAGTCCGCGACGCTACCAGTAACCCGAATCCCCACCGAACCAAATCGTTCCCGTATCAGAGATTAGACAGACACCCACGTTCGTCACTTTATCGAACGCATGAGCTCCACATCAGCCCCACTTTGCTCAGACTGCAGCGCCCCAACTCGTTGCTGAAGGCCATCCAAGCGCTTAAGTGCAGAAGCGTTTTCTGACTCCAACGCTGAAGCTTGCTCGCGTGCCGCCTTCTGATCTCGAACTAGCGCTTGTTCATGCTTGCGCTGAATATTCAGATCATTTCGCACAGCACCAAGTCGGGCCTCACTTCGAGCGAGCTCCTTTTGCATGATCGCTTGCTGCGCTTCAAGTACCGTTCTACGGATCTCAACCTCGGCCAAAGCTTGGGTTTGCTGCACAAAGTTGGAGTAGAGAGCCTCCGCACCACTTTCGTCAGCTACCTTAACTACCCGCCAGAAACTACCATCGTGAAACATGGCGACGTAGTACCCCATCGTCTGCGGATAGAACAACAGACTCGCACCGTAACGGGCGTTGTATGCAGTACGGAGTTCCGTGACCTCCTTCCCTTGAATTCGATCGCGCAACTCCTGAATCAATCCAGGAGCCAATACGGGGGCATTCGCGGACGGTGTCACATCGGCACCCGCCTCAATCTGCGCGTCTGCCACACTCGGCACATTGCCACGGAAATCCGCGGCATGGGCCGAGAAGGCCCATGCCGCCAAGCATGCCGCGGCCCCCGAACAAAACCACCACCGACTCTCAATAATCTTCATTTCCAGAATTCCTGTTGATATGCCAAAGCGCGTCCCGGCCTATTGCCCATGGCAGACAGATCCACGCCCAATCTAACCGCCTCCCCACCAATGACCGCTCTTCCCACTTGAACCCCAGCGCCCAACCGACGAGACATAAGAGCGACTTGGCCACAAAGCCATTGCCAGTGTGGAGATAAAAAACGACTGCTTTGCGCCGTGATGCGCTAAAGTGCGCTTCGAGACGCATAGGAATAGGCCGAGAGAGCAAGAATCCACCGCCCCAACCACAGGAAGGGATCTGCTCTCTCAGCTCGAAAAACCTCCTTGGCAACGTCGCTTAAGGGGCACCCCAAGCGTCGAAGACACGATTCACGAACGGCTCCAGATCAGCACCATGTTCTCGCAACATGGTAATGAGCGTCCGGTATTGCTGCGCGAACGAGTTCGGGCTGTAATTCTTCAAGCGCTTGATGTCATTCAAGGCTTCCTCATCTCGCCCAGCAAGCGCTAGAAGAACAATTTGTCGCTCAATGAGGTCAAGCGGAGCATTTAACGCCAGCGCCCGACGATGCATTGCCAATTTGGTATCCAATTGCTCTCGATTGAGATCGAGAGCCCACGTGAGCGCGTACTCGCCATACGGGGCAAAAAATCTTGCTGGCGCGGCGCGATACATCTGCATGTCGTCCCGAAGAATCGCAACTTCGAAGAACGCGTTTTCGACACGCTGGTAATCACGGTAAACCCAAGGAATCGCGATATAACTGAGCAACACGATTGCGAGACTAGTGGCTCCTGTAGCTATCGGGGGGAAATACCTTATCGCCTTCCGTTCGCAGACGCCAATCAGAAACGATGCCGGCAGAAGAAAGTATGCATAGCACTGAGGGTATTCAAGCATCGCATGAATGAGAAGCATGCCTAGCAAAATGAGTGCGAACACGAAAGCCGCAGACGCGTTACCGACTCCCCGTACCGCGCGGACACACCATGTCGTTAGCGGCACTATAACGAGCAGGGTACCGAATGCACCGGTTTTGACCAAAAGATCCAGCAAAACATTGTGCGCGTTGTTCGCCATCACAGTCGGGCCAAGTTTGTCAGCCAGCGCGAACACGGCTCCCCTGAAGTTCGTCCACCCCACTCCAAACATCCAGTGCTCACGAAGAATTGTGAAGCTGTACCTCCAAAGACTTATGCGATCAGCCACGTGTTCAGGTTGCTGCATGCGTGCAGCAACACTTACCTCGAGTTGCAATCCCCACGAAGTGTTTGCCCACGTCACGAACATCGCCGCCAGGAGCAGGAGAGGGAGTATCACTGCGGGCATCAACCATCGAGTGCCATACCGGCCTTGAGCATCTGCCGATTTTTCTTTCCAGGCGAGCCATAGCCCGAATAGCGACAGCAGTGTCAATTGCAACCATGCAGTCCGCGATCCTGTCACGCAAATGCCGACATCCAAGAGTGCCCATATTGGCAGTCCGATCCAAGCGGATAGCTTGCGCTGCCGCCACAGATAGAACACAGCAGCGCTAGCGAACGAGAGATACGTCGCAAGCAGATTCGGCTGAAACATATTGCCAAACGGACGCCGCAAAACCGACTCAGGGAGCCTTACGACAAGCCACGGAACATTCCCTTCTAGATGAAAAACTTGCGCAATTTGCGCACCGACGGCATACCCGCCCCCCAGTGTCAATGCCGCGGCCATCCAATACGACAACGGTTCCCACCAACCAAGTTGTGCGATCCAGAATCCAGAATTTACGGCGACGAGCATCGCAGCGCCGTAGAGCATCGCGGCCACCATCAACTGCGGCAGTTCCGTGGGAACAGTCAAGCATTGCGCCAAGATCACGGATATGAAAGCGAGAGGCACCCATGCCACACGAGGCAAGCGAAGCAGACGAGTGTCTCGTCTTGCGATGGCGACCATTGAAAGCGTGCCAAGCATCGCAAAGAGCACAAACGTCAATATTTCAGAGTAGAACGATGAAATCGGAATAGCGTGTCGGACGATGTTGTACGGCAAAGCCGAAATCAACACCAGAGTCAGGCCGATTAGAGAGAAATTCAGAGGAGGAAACAAAATAATCGTCGTGCAAAATAATTAACAAAAGAGCAACATCGCGATGTCGCCAGAATTCCCGCCCCCCTTCATGAAATCGCAGATCCAAGCGAGCGGAATGATCGTTCAATTCACCGCTCCTTGTTCCGGAGCCCTCTCTCACTTCCTTGACGGAAGTTCAATTTCGCGGCAATCACTGGGCGAGACAGAACATGCCCCCCCCCACTCAGGCGCGAATAAGCTTTGCGCCACATGCCGTCTCGTCACCAAACTTTGCGATCCGCAAGCCTCCATGACGGCGAGTACCACTTGCAATGATTGGATATTCCCCACCACACTTGGGGCAAAACACCAGATGCCCGTCTAAAGCCACCGGGATTCCCATGTGGCGAAGCGTGGAAGCCCCCTCGAGAACAAGTCCTCCATGACTCGTCACGTCACCTTTGCACACCATTTCCCAACCGCATTCTTCGTCAACCACTGATATCCCTTAAACCGCCCCCCATTTTTGCCACCTTGCAAGATCGGGCATCGGCAGCGTCCCGAGGTTGTAGATATCCATACCCATGAGAGCCCGGTCAGCACCATGTGTGCATGCGTGGCAAACCGAAGCTAGAGGGGCAATTCGTTCGGTGCGACCTTGATTAACCGGATAACACGAGTTCCCAAACGCCCCATCCGGGAAGGCAAACGGAGGCGCTATCGCACACGACGCTACCGTCTCGAAATTTTCCGGCACTTTGTGAACCTATGCGCTCATCATGTTCGGCTCATCAGGGACGTATAGTGGGAGCGCCCGAAAGCCGCGACGCAAGCACAACCAAACTTAATATCACTTACAAGTACCATAGGAAATGAGGCTATTCGCAATGCAGTCCGACAAGCGGCTGCAATGAGACGCTCGCACAAGAAACAATTCAAACTTTGAACAGACACGCCATCAGTCCCCTCCCGGCTTTGATAGCGAACATGGACCGTTTAGGAAGAATTCCCTACCTTTTGGAGGGCGTTCGTGCCCCCCCCCTTTACCACGCACTAATGTCAAGCTCAACAAATGGAGAACTCTTATGGTGGTTTTCGATTGGTGCGGTTACTGGTTTGAAATCCGGGAGCGGTCGGCGGCTTTGCTACCCGAAGCTGGCGTTTACGTTTTCGTAAAGAAGATTCACGATGGCTGGGAGCCGATTTACGTTGGCCAAACAGGCGATTCCTCGAATCCCCTGCCAGATCGTAAGTTGCGGCGTCTCGCTTTTCAGATGGGGGCCACGCACGTGCACACGAAATACGTTGCCCAGAAAGACCGTCGAGATGCGATCGAGCAAGCGCTTACGAGGAATCTGAGCCTCCTACCAAACCGCGCAAACCAATGACGAGTCGCCTGGACGACGCGCGATCATCCCGATACACAAGCCTTGCCACGCCCCCCCCCCCCCAATGAAACCGGAAGCGCGATCTTGGCGGGCGTGCCATTACCCCAATTGAGAGCGAGATACCGCAAGAATCGCCCGGTGATTCGGAAGCAGCCCACATCGCTGGCTACAGGAAGGGGGACCGCCGGACTATTGGCGTTTGGATCTCGCCCGTGGCGATCGGCGCCGTACTCTTCGTGCAGTTGCATTCACTCCGGCGACAAGAAGAAGTGAAGGCGTCAATATCGGTGCAACAAGCATTAGCCAAGCTAAGCGCCCGACTGCTACAGCAAGCCCTTCGGCCCTCCAAACTCGAATCCAGTTGATATGGGTGGCAACCACCGCCCAGCAGGCAAATGCAAGCCAATACACGGCAAGTCAAAGTTGCACCTCCTGAATATCCATCGGAGCGGCAGGCCTCGATGTGTGCCTAAGGTGGTTGTGAGATTTCTTGTATCCCCCAATAGTGAGACGGCTGTCTAATCACAAAGTTGGGCACAACCGTGAAAAAATAAGGATGCCGTCCACGCCAAGACGGCATCCTTAACCCACAACAGAGGAGACATGACACGACCGATTGCGGACGGAGCCCCCCCCCAGGCGGAACCGGATCTCGGTCGCTTACAGAGTATGAGTCAGGCTCGAAAATGAAAAGGCAAAAAGCCAAGTATCGACGCGATAGAGCAGCCATTCAACAGCCAAGACGAGCTTAGCAATGAAGGCAAATAGTCCTAATGCGACTTTTCTCAGAGTCTCGCGAACGCCACTCCCTCTCTGGGAAGATTTGACCTGCATCGTAGACGCGACTAGCGCTGCATTTGGTTTGAAAGCGCGAGGACCTAGACATGAATCGTGTCGCTCAGACCAATCTCGATTGCTCCGTGATGGCCGAGGGGGCAGAAGCCATTCAGTTTCATCACGGCGACTCTGCACCCCTCGGCCTCGATCGTCCATCGGTCGCGGCCACCACGTCGACCAATTCCCACCCGACGTGATGACAATGCGGCAGCAGCTGAGAACGCTTGGCACACCAACCGCGGCCGCCCCTCATTCCGAACGAGGAAGCCGCAAGAATGGCCATGTTCGCAAGCATTTGCCGCCCGCCACGGCCCGAGGCGCGGACCGCAGAAACGCGACTCCAAAATTTCGAGAACTTGCGATCTCGGGCGAAAAAAATGCCGCTTCTTGGGGAAGCGGCATTAGGCCATTGCTCACGGGGAGTGGCGCAATGGAAGCTGAGCGTCGCCACACCCGGGGAGGCGGAGGCGACAATTCAATGTTGCCGTAACCGACGCAGCCGTGCGTTTGGCAATTGCACCACACCGTTTGATCAAGAGCGCCACAGTGTCACGAAGAGGTGGTCAAGGTTTAGCGGAAGCCATGGGTAGCATCTGGCCGCCAGGCCGGAATGTAGTGGTCTGGAGCGGCCCCCTGAAGGTCCGGACAAAGTCTCCCACTTACAATAGCGGGTAGGCATACGACTGTGTTTTTGACTGTATGCGATCCACGAATAACGTCCCTCAGAGAAAAATCACGAGGTACGTGAGGCGTGGCAACAAGGCGGGTCAGCGCAGATCGGCGGGCATCTTCCAGGGCAGCAGAGCGTCATAGTCGTCGACGCTCTGCGCCAGCGGCAGACGCTGAAACAGCCAGGTGAGATAGCGATACGGATCGATATCGTTCGCTTTGCAGGTCTCGACGAGCGAGTAGAGGTTGGCGCTGGCGTTCGCGCCGTCAACGGTGTCCGAGAACAGCCACGATCGGCGGCCGACGCAGAACGGGCGAATCGAGTTCTCGCAAGGATTGTTCGAGATGGGCCAACTGCCGTTCTCAACGTATCGCGCCAGCTTCGTCCACTGTGCGCGCAGGTAGGTCAGCGCCTTGCCAAGCAAGCCCTGCGGTACAACGCCGGGCGACTGCTCAAGCATCAGTGAGTGGATGGCATCAAGCACCCGAGCGCTGTATCGTCGTCGCAATCGTTGTCGTCGTTCGGCATCCCACGTTTCGGTGCGTGCCTCGGCGGCAAACAGCTTGCCGATCAGCGCGATAAAGCGCATCGCGAGCAGATCAGGAGTTCGCGCGGCTTTCGGCACATTCTCTTCCGCTTTGACGAAGTAGCGTCTGGCATGAACCCAGCACCCCAGATGCACGAGCTGGTAACGCCGGGCGATATCGTTATAGGGCTCGTAGCCATCGCTCATCAGCACCGCACCCTGGCGGATGCCAGTGAACAGCTTGTCTGCCAGTTTGGCGCCGCGCCCGGGCGTGTAATTGAAGCACCGGATCGGCGTTTGCGCCTGCGTCATCTGCGACCACAGATAGCTCTTCGATTGCGCTCGGCGGTTTTCTTCTTTGAGCACCTGGAACGTGGTCTCGTCGCAATAGATGATCTCGGCCTCTAGCAGTGCATCCCGCATCAGGTTGATCACCGGCTGCGTCGCGATGCCGACGCGAACCATGCTCGCGGCGAGCGTGTTCGAGGAGATGTCGCCGCCGAAACGGCGCAGCAGACCGGCCTGGCGATACAGAGGCATCCCGAACTGATACTTGCCGGTGGCAATCCACGCGAGCGCCGATTCGGTAAGCAGTCCGCGCGCAATGATTCGCGGCGGCGCCGGCGTGACCTTGATGCCCAGATCGCAGCACGGGCATGCGTACTTGACGCGCTGGTGCTGGATCACACGAAGCTGCTCCGGGATGACGTCGAGTTGTTCGCTGACTTCGACGCCAAACTCGACGAGCGCGTGGCCGTCGTTCGAACAGAAACGTTCCGCTTCAGGCAGTTCATGCCGCACGACTTCGCGCGGCAGATTCGGATCGCGTGGCTTGCGCTTACCTCGTTTCTTGCGCTTGTGCGCCGCAACTGTAGATTCCGGAATATCCTCCCGCGCGGGGGCGCTGCTCTTGCCAAGCACTTCGGCTTCGTTAAACAAGCCGAGTTGATTGTCGCCCCTCGCCTCGCTCTTTGCACCGAACAGCTCGCGGCGATAGGCCCGAAGCCGCTCCTCGGCGAGATCTCGTTCTGCTGTCACGAGCCGCAGAGCACCGCACAATGCCTCTTTTTCTTCTCGTAGCCCGCGAGCGGCATCGCGCTCGGCAAGCAGCGCTTTCAGTTCATCGGCGGTGATCGTGACGGTGATCGGCATGCGCGATTAGACAGGCATGCCACTCGCCTGTTTCAGCTCACGCGCAGATATTCTTGCTTCGCGTGGCGCCGAATGGCTGTGATGTCGTCACCGTCGAGCAACGCGTGCAGCACGTCGGACGTCATCGTGACGACCTCGGTCTTGTTGTCGGGCCAGATGAAGCGGCTCGCTTCCAAGCGTTTCATCAACAGCCAGAAGCCGCTTCCATCCCAGCCAAGAATCTTGACCCGATCGCGACGCCGGTTGCCAAAGATATAGAGCGAGCCGTCCATCGGGCTCAGCTGCATCGACTGCTCGACGAGAATCGACAGGCTGTTCATGCCGTAACGGAAGTCGACAGGATCGCGGTGCAGGTAGACCTTCAGGCCTTCGTCGAACCGGAACACGGCATCCTCCCCAGAATCCGGACCAGGGTGGTCAGCTCCTCGATCGACGCGATGGCGCGCCCCATCTCGAGCTCGACGCCGTTGGCCAGACGCACATGCAGCTCGAGCTGCATCGACGCAGCCGACGGTGCTGGCACCTGCACAGATACCGGAGGCGTCGAAACGACCGGTACGAAGGCCGGAGGCACCGCGGTGGCCGAAACCAGACTATGCGTATCCGGCAAGTCGATGGTCACGCTCTCGATCTCGCGCGACGAAAGGCCATCGATATCTCCGGCGCGTTGCATCGGCAAGAGTCCTTGCTCGCGCTCCATCAGATACTTCGTGATCCATTTGCGCAGCAGGTTGGCATTGACACCGTGTTCTTGCGCGAGCCTCGCCACCGATACGCCCGGTTGTAATGCCGCCTCGATCAGTGCCCGCTTGCTCTTCTCATCGTAACGGCGCCGGCCGTCACTACTTTGTCGAACGACTCTCAACTCAGAGTCTTTGTCAGCCATAGGTGTCCACCTCCGTAGTAGGTGGACACCTATGCTCCTCCTTCACCAGGCCCTTGGGTAGACGTCGTTACTCGACCGCTTACACTGAAGACGAGGGGACGTCGAATCCAGCCCCCGGCTCCGCGCACTCCTTCTTGAGCGTCGACAATCCATGTATTCCACCTCAACGATCGCCAGCCCGACTGCGCGGCACACGGCATCGAGCTTGTCGAAAGCGATACCAACCCCGTTCGATACCTTGTTCAGCATCGACGGATCCCGCTGGGTCGCATCGAGTACCTGACGCTTCAGTTCAGGGTCCACAAACGTGCGACGGCACGTTTGCTCAAAAAACTCCCTGCTGCTTCGGCAGGAATTCAACAACGTTCTCCATCATTCAACGTCCTGCAAAATCAACGAATGACCATGAATCGGAAAGCCCTTACGCTTCTGGGCATGGACAAGAAAACAAGCAATTAGGGAAACCAAGAAAAGTCGCATCCGCTTGCTCAAAAAGGGACAGACACCCCTAATCGCGTGAAAATCCAGATTCCTCGAACTGATCTTTCATTTCAAATGGGGTACTCATGACAGACGATTCAAAATTCATGGAACTGGAGGGGCAATTGCGAGCGACTCAGATAGCCATCCGTGCGCTAATCCTTTGCTCCGCAGATCCTCAAACGTCCACGCTTGCAGTCCTGGATCAGCTAAACCGCCTCATTTCGGCCGTACTACAGTCCGAAGAGCCCGATGCGTTCTTAATAGGCGTCGAAGTGGCCAAACGAACACTCCTGCCGTCATCGGGCAACTCCTGAGGCGCTGTCGATGACTCGCCGTACGCGGCACACATATGCCCACAGGCAAGCTTGCCGCGAACTGTCCGCCGAAGAAATCGACCTGACGAACCGGATCCGACGTCCCCCCGTCTTCAGTAGCACTGAGCTTTAGAGTCCGAGGGTTAATGTAACTGCATTCCTGCCAATTTTCGGGCGTAGGATGCCGGCGTTAATCCGCCCAGTGACTTCTTCGGTCGCTCCTCGTTGTACTCCCGTCGCCATGCCTCGATCACCACCTTGGCGTGCGGCAGGCTGGTGAACCAGTGTTCGTTCAGGCATTCATCCCGGAAGCGTCCGTTAAACGATTCGATGTAGGCATTCTGGTTGGGTTTGCCCGGCTCGATCAGGAACAGTTTGACGCCTCGCCCGTGTGCCCAGCTCAGCATCGCACGACCGCAAAATTCCTTGCCGTTATCGGTACGGATCGCTTGTGGCAAACCTCGATGCAACGCCACACGATCCAGAATGCGCGTTAGCGCTAGGCCGCCAATCGCTCGCTCCGGCACAATGGCCACGGCCTCATGCGTGGCGTCATCGACCACCGTCAGGCTCTTGATGACACGGCCCTCCGCCGTTCGGTCGAACACAAAATCCATCGACCAAACCTGATTCGCCGCCGACGGCCGCCCCAGCGGCTGACGATCCGATACCGGTACCTTCTTGCGCTTGCGACGACGCACTTGCAACTTTTCTTCGGCATACAGCCGCTCAACCCGCTTGTGGTTGACTGTCACGCCTGACTGCCGCAACTTCAGATAGATCATGCCCGAGCCATAGCGACGATGCCGCTGAGCCAAGGCGACGATCTGCGCTCGCAGGGCCTGATTGCGATCCGGCGCCGGTTGATAACGGTAGGCGCTGGCGCTCATGCCGATTACCCGCAGGGCTCGGCGCTCGCTCAAGCCACTATCGGTCATATGGCGCACCAGCTCTCGGCGGGACGGGGCGCTCACCACTTTTTTCGCAACGCCTCGCGCGTCACCTCATTCTCCAGCAGCGATTGCGCTAGCAGTTTCTTCAACCGAGCGTTTTCGGTCTCCAGATCCTTCAGCCGCTTCGCGTCAGAGACATTCATGCCGCCGAACTTACTGCGCCATAGGTAATAGCTGGCCTCTGAGAAGCCGTGCTGACGGCATAGTTCCTTGACCGGTATGCCCGTCTCGGCTTCCCTCAGGAAGCCGATGATTTGCTCGTCGGTGAATCTCTTCTTCATGTCCAATCTCCTGACTACGTGATTGGACTCTAAATCGTCGCGCTACTCAAATCGGGGGTGACGTCGGATCAAGGCTAAAGGGGCCGAATTGCTTGCCCTAGCTGACGAATTGGAAACGCACTTGGACGGCGAGATCAACGCCAAGGCCGACGCATACAACAATGTCGATGTGCCCGACTACCGAACTTCGCCAGACGCCATTGAGTTGACCCGATTCAAAAATGCCGATCCTCACAAGTGAGCCGGTATCGGCAAGCTCGACATTCAAACCGGAATCATGTCCCTCGTGCGCGCCGTCGCCCAGCCGGCTATCTGACCAAACGCCTCCCCGGTGAGGGAACGCCCCCGATGATGCAGGCGTGACGGCCGCCAGAGTACGGCACCCTTTTCAGTTCGACGGAGGACGTATGGGCGTCAAAGAACTTGAGTCGAGAGCGGGCCGTGAAAGCTATTTGGCAACCGCGCCGATCGCTTCAGGTGGTGAGTGGAAACGACGCTGTGCCAAACTGTTTCAGCAACGCGGCGGTGTCACTGAGGCTGTGGCGGTCGACTTGGCCAAAGCCTGCTTCGAACAGCGTGTCAATTGGGATCACGAAAGCGATCCGGAAGGCGCCGCCGATGTCAAGGCGAGCTACTGGAACGGCTGAATTACCTGCCCGCTTCGGCGGGCACCTTCAAGTGAGCCGCCCCAGTGTCGGTGCGGCGACGTTAAATAGCCCATAACGGCAAAAGCCCTCATCGGCACGGGGCTGCTCACCTGAATGCATGGTTTCATCGGTAGTATCCTCAACCGAGCAGCCCGGCATGTCGGCTCGGCGACACAAAATATCCTGTATCCCCATCAACCACGATGGATCGCACTGTCGGGCTGCTCTCTTGAGGGTGCTGCCTCATTAGTTCGGACAGATCGCAGGGGGGTCGATTTCTCCTCGCTCACCGGACGCTAGACGCTCGCTTTGAGCAGCCTTCATTTCCTGACGCGCCTCGGCACAGTTCTGCTCGTGCGCCGCGATCACCTCAACGGCAAACACGCCCGCGCAATGCCGGCAGTGCAAACGCTGATTCATAGCAATCTCCCCGAAGTGCCGCGCACCCGGCGCGGATCACTCTACGGTGTCCGGAAGCGTGGGACGGCGTGCCGCCCCACGATCCAAAGGGATGCTAGCCGGAAATATCCCAGGCAGATTCGCAGCAAGACATTCTGCCAGGCATCTCCCCAAACACACCTGCGAACACGTCGGTCCACACGCCAATAGTAGCAAAGTGCGGCAATGACTTTAATCCGGGCTTGGTCGAGTGGTCAGGCACAAGCCTTCCAAGCTGAGCACACCGGTTCGACTCCGGTAGCACGCTCCATCCCTCCCCGCGAGCCGCGAATCGCGCACCTTTTCATCGGATAGACACATGGCAGCGACCAAAAAACGCTGGAGATCCAGCTCGCCAAGACGAAGGTGGTTGAGGAAATTAGGTTGTCCGCGAGCAGATTTGCTCAGCTCGCAGGCGCGCGCCTAAGTGGATCGCAACAGCCGATGCGACGAAGTCCGCTGAATAACGGGACCTTGCAGAAACGAAGTTCGCGCGGATTTCAAACTTCCCGCCTGCAAGTGGGGGGCAACAGCCTGAACAGGCTGCGTGACATCCTCGCCCGTGAGCACATCACCCTCGATCGCCTGACACAGAGAGAATCGGTCTTGCTGTAAGGCGAGTTGCGCCGCCAACGGAAGTGACAGCTTTTCAAATGAAAACTCAGCAAAAGAAAAACCTCACTCACGACTGCAGTAGGAATATCGGTATTCCTATCCGTTCTAGCGCATGCGCGCTCGGCCAACAGGGCAGCGGCAGCTCTGAACATTTCTTCACATCTTTGATGAGGCTACATTATGGGCTTATATGCATACGCACTGCGATCTGGGAAAATTTTGGCTTATGACGTCCTCGATGACGGGAGCTTGGTACCTCTAGGTGATCCCGCGCCTCTTTCGTTCCCGACAAATAACTCCATGTGCGCCAGTGGCGACACGGTATTTGCACTTGGCTTAGGCCCAGACGAAACCACATATGTCGATATTTACCAAGCAGATCGTGCTAGCGGTCAGTTGATTCCGAGGCTACTGCGTCATCCGCTCGGTAATTTCGATAGCGGAGAGCTCGGTATGGCCGCCACTGCACCAACCGACGAAGTCATCTATTTTTACTCTTGCGGGGAACCCTACACTGACAACGATACCCCCTCCACTACTCTCTATGCTTTCATATATTCCCGGGCCCGCCATGTAGTTTTCCCGATCGGGCAACTCCCCCTCCCAGGGGGAGGCGAGGCGACAACATTGCAATTCGACGGCACGGGAAAAATGCTATACGCGTCTGTATCGAACGGGGACTACAGTCCGGCGTCTTTCGCTATCGATGCAAAGGGCATGCCTACGCTCACGGATAAGGTTCCAATGGTGAACCCCCTCCAGTTTGGCCTTGCCGTAGACCCGACCCAAAAATATGTCTATACCGGGTCGGCGGAATTTTTTAATCCTGAAGTTCGCGGCTACAGTGTGTCTCAGGGCGTATTTTCTCCACTCAAAGGCGTCGCCGACCACACGAAAAGCATGGTTAGCGTGATGACGATGAGTCTGGACGGCAAATACTTGTTTCTTTCAACCACAGCGAGTCCTTTCACTGGCATAGGAAAAAATACTGTCGTTTCTTATGCGGTTAATCCTTTAACCGGCGTTCTGACGCCAATTAACGAGCAGGCTGATGGTCGTGAAGTATTAGCGATAGCAGTGACACCCGATGGGAAATACTTGTATGCCGCATCCGCGCGCGAAGATACGATCTATCGATACGGAATAGACCAAGGAGCGTTGTCGACTGGAACACTCGTTGCCAACGCCGGAATGGAAATCGACGGCTTCGTACTGGTAAGCGAGCCCTGATAGGCCATGAGTTAGCCGCGAATGATCCGCTCCGTAGCGGCAGAGTGAGCCGGCCCTCTCTCCGGGACATCGCGGACATGGCCATGTCCGCCTGCAATCCGCCCGCGCTTGCGCCATACTTCGGCCATCATCAATAGACAACTGGTTTGCGGGCTTGGCAGCCCGGGCTCGATAGGCGCATAAGCCGCGCCGTCCTCATGACTCACGGCTTTTTTGCGCGCATAGCTTCCCCCTATGTGCGGGGCATGTGGGAGGGCTTCGGCCCTGCCAGCCCCTATCGACCGGTCTGCCAACCTGCATTGACGTGTCCCCGGAATATCCGAACAGGTCAAAACTAGAGGTAAAGTTGCTTCTCAGCGCCCCGAACGGGGCGAGGAGTCGCCATGAAACGCTCGAGATTTAGTGAAGAGCAGATCGCCTATGCGCTGCGATTGGCCGAGAGCGGCACACCGGTGGTCGACGTCTGTCGGCAGATCGGTGTGTCGGAGGCAACGTTCTACACATGGAAGAAGAAGTACGCCGATTTCGGCGTTAGCGAGATGCGCAAGCTCAAGCAACTCGAAGACGAAAACGCGCGCTTGCGACGTATCGTCGCCGACCTGACGCTGGATAAACAGATCCTGCAAGAGGTGGTGCGAAAAAAAGTCTGAAGGCCGCCAAACGGCGCGAGCTGGCGGCTTAGATGCAAGAGCGTTTCCACATAAGCGTGCAGCGTTCCTGCGCGTTGGCGTTGCTGCAGCGCTCGACTTGGTACGCGAAGAGTCGTGCACGCGATCAAAGTGCGCTGCGCCAACGTATCCGGAACATCGCCTTAAGTCGTCCGCAGTTTGGCTATCGGCGGGTGCTGGTGATGTTGCGTCGCGAGGGCTGGGACGTGGGTAAAAAGCGCGTCTACGGGCTTTACAGCCTAGAGGGCCTGCAATTGCGGATGAAGGTCAAGCGCCGCAAGCGCATCGCGCTGCTGCGAGGCAAGCCACCGGCGCCCACCGGACCGAATCAGCACTGGAGCATGGATTTCGTTCATGACCAGATGCTTGATGGACGCCGCTTTCGCATTCTGACTGTCATCGATCAATGGAGTCGCGAGAGTGTTTGTCTGGAGGCCAACTTCCGACAGACCGGCCGTGCGGTGGGTCAGGCGCTGGATCGTTCTGCGGTCCTTCGCCGATGGCCCGAATCCATCACCGTGGACAACGGCACAGAGTTCACTTCTCGCGCTTTAGACGATTGGGCATACCGACGCGGCGTGAAACTCGATGACCTGCTCCCTGCAAACAGGGCCAGCCGGGGTCTAGTAAAGTTCGTTTTCGGAGAAGAAGACGAACATGAAGAAGCGATTTACGGAACAGCAAATCATCGGCTTTCTGAAGGAAGCTGAAGCCGGGATGCCGGTCAAGGAACTGTGCAGGAAGCACGGGTTTAGTGACGCGTCGTTCTACACCTGGCGCGCGAAGTTCGGCGGCATGGAAGTCTCCGAAGCCCGTCGGCTCAAGGACCTCGAGGTTGAGAATGCCCGGCTGAAGAAGCTGCTGGCCGAAGCAATGCTCGATATGTAAGCCTTGAAGCTCGTCGTCAAGGGAAAGCCCTGAGCCCGCAAGCCAAACGCGAAGCAATGTCGGCGATTCGGGAGAAGGTCAACATCTCCGAGCGCCGCGCTTGCCGGCTTGTCGGGCTTTCTCGCAGCGTGCTGCATTACGACGCGAAGCCGGACCACGAGAATGAGGTGCTAGCGGCGCGTCTAGTGGAGCTGGCGCACGAACGTCGTCGATTCGGCTACCGCCGATTGCACGCTCTGGTGGAACGCGAAGGCACGCACGCCAATCACAAGCGCATCTATCGCCTGTACCGTGAGGCAGGGCTGGCTGTGCGGCGCCGTCGCAAGCGCCACGGCGTAATGATTGAACGCGAGCAACTGGCATTGCCGGGCGCACCCAACGAGGTATGGTCAATCGATTTCGTGATGGATGCGCTTTCCAACGGCCGACGCGTGAAGTGCCTGACCGTCGTCGACGATTTCACGAAAGAGGCCGTCGACATCGTCGTCGACCATGGCATCTCAGGTTTGTATGTCGCTCGGGCATTGGACTGTGCAGCTCGCTTCCGTGGCTATCCCAAGGCGGTGCGAACAGATCAGGGCCCCGAATTTACGAGCCGCGCGCTTGACCAGTGGGCGTATGCGAACGGCGTCACTTTGAAGTTGATTCAGGCGGGCAAGCCAACGCAGAATGCGTACATCGAATCGTTCAACGGCAAATTCCGCGACGAATGCCTTAACGAGCACTGGTTCACAACGCTCGCGCACGCTCGGGCTGTCATCGCGGCATGGCGTCAGGACTACAACGAGCAAAGGCCGCACAGCGCACTGAACTACCTTGCGCCGTCAGAGTTTGCGGCGAAACATCGGGCAACCGCGGATGCTCCTGCCGCTTTCCAGGAGTTGGTTTAAGGGACTTTGCTAGAAGCCGATTGGCCCGATTGAAGGGGGCAGGTCAGCGTGGCTGAATGCCATAGCTCGACATTTGAAATATGCCAACCTGCCACCAAGCAATTTGGTTTGGTGCCGGCACTAAATAGCGGTCCAGACAACCTAGAACAAGACAAGTGGGAAAAACGTCAATTTTTGCCGGTTCGGGCCTCAGTACACTCCTCATCCAAAGACTGAGCCCCCCCCACACACGTGCGCCCTGAAATTTGAACTTAGCAGGTGCAATATTGATATCGATAGGCACGTCCCCCATCCAAGCAAATCCATTGCATTCGACGGTTCGCAGCCGAGCGGAGACTCGGACGAAAGGCGGGCGCCCCAGACCTATGGCGACGCTATGCGCCCTAACCGCTATTGCCGCCGCATTTTTCTCGAGCGCGAAATCTGCGATTGCGCAGTCGGCACTCGTGATGTATGGGGTTGTGGACACGGGGGTGCGATACGTGGAGGGAACGTCCTCCACGACGAGAATCTCGACTTGGTCTGTCACTCCAGGTGGGGCTGCGCAGAGTTTGATTGGCCTACACGGCCAAGAGAATCTTGGCCAAGGCGCCAAGGCATATCTTCGCCTGGAAAATCGCTTCTTTGGCCATTCTGGCGCGCTAGACCCGAGCCATCCGTACTTCAGCACAGCGCTACTCGGAATGGAATCTGATCGATTCGGCCGCCTGACGCTTGGGCGCCAGACGAATCCTCAAGCTGACGCGGCCGTCCGAGCATTCGCGAGCAACCCTTGGCTACCCACGTTCTATCTATTTCGACCAGAAGCGACAATGGCTGCCGGGGCTTGGACGGACAATATGCTGAAGTACACCGCGGGCGTTGCCAACCTTACCTTCCAAGCATCTCAAGCCTTCGGCAATCAACCCGGACACATGTCATACGGAAGCCAAAGCTCAATGTCTCTCACCTATGCGATCGATCGGTCCTTTGCACTCGCAGCGGCCTACCTGCTAACAAGAGACTCAACCAATGGTTCGCCAGCGAAGACGTGGACTTACGGAGGATCGTACTGGCTCGGCATGACCCGCCTGCACCTCGGAGTCGCTGTCAACCGATTCTCCCAAGGATTCCGGTCATTCGGCCGCTATTCGGAAGCGTCACTTGCCGCACTTGGCATGCTAGATTTGTCTGCTCGCACCATGTATTTCGCAGGCGTCACGCAAATCGTTGGTCGAGCTCACCTCAGCGCCAACTTTTGGCGAACGCTCCAAGATGGAGATATGCCGTCAAAGAATGGCAACGCAACGCAGCTTCAGCTCGTTGCCAATCTGTCATTATCTAAGGGCACGGCATTGTATGGCGAAGTAGACTACGCGAGGTATTCTGGTGGACTGATCGGCGCACAACTTCAAGGGGACACCACGGTGATGCCTCCCGTCACGCGCCAACTAGGCGCTATGGCTGGCATACGACATCGCTTCTGAGGCGAGCCCACTCGGCGCAAAAGCAACGGCCCTCCTGTCGGAGGACCCACCTTCTGCTTATGACGTACTGGCCCCTCGTCTTATCATCCAATCCGGCTCGCCTACCGCCCCCTCGTCCTTCATGCGTGTGATCTCTGCCGGGTCGATACCGAGGAACGCAAGGATCGAGTCGGCATCGGCGCCGGGACGCCCCGAATCACCAGCATGCCCCAAGGGCGCCCCATCAAACTGAAACCAAGTCGGCTCAAGAAGCGTTACCTCCAATCCCTGGCAATCGCTCTGCCTGAAGCTCACGGTGGAACTCGGATGCTCGAGGAACCGCTCCCGCAGCTTGGCGATTGTCTGCACTGGGACCGCTCGAGCACCTTGGCGCTTCGCCTCCGCAATCGCATCATTGACGCTAAGACCAGTCAATTCGGGAAGCGAACCGTTGGCCTCAACGAATATCCAACCGTCTGCTTGTTGAAGCAGTGATGATGCTTGATTAGGTCCAGTGGCTTTGGGTCCGACCGCGCACTCAGGAAGGCCGCTAGACGTCCATTGGAATGGAAACTGAACCAATGAAGCCGCTGAGGCCAAGGATGTTTCCGCCCAATCCCCGCGCTTGCCACCATTGCGCTCGCGAGCCTGCAAAGCCGTCAGTGCCGAAAACGCGCCAAGGTAGCCCGTTAAATAATCGACGCATGATGCAATCCCATGAAGGAGCGGCAATCCGGGTGTCCCAAAACGCGACATGATGCCGGCAATCGCCTGCAGCAGTGGATCGTATCCCGGTCGATCATCGAAGGCGCCAGCGAACTCGCCTTTGAAGGCGCTCACCTGAACGACGACCGTGGCCGGATTGATCGCAGCGACGGCGTCTTGCGTCAGCCCCAGCCGTCGAACCCCCGCATCGGTTTCGTTCATGACGAGAATGTCGGCCCGTTTGATAAGACGGTGAAGCACATCCCGGGCGGAGTCCATCCTCAAATCGAGCAAGATGCTCTGCTTGCCTTGGCTTGCTTCCGCGCCCCAATCCACGGTCACCAGCGGCTGATGATCCGGACGCGTTGTGTCAACCTTGACGACGTGCGCCCCAAGTTCGCCCAATATCCGTCCACAGGCGGGCCCCGCAATGACATTCGCCATATCAAGGACCGTGTATCCGTCCAGCGGCTTAGTTGTATTTCGCTTACTGGCATCACCGCCATTCGATGGTGCCGGCGTCAGAACAGCGTCCAATGATGTCTTTGCAGCACGCAATGGCGGATAGGGGCGCGCAGAGTGAATATTCACGGCACGTCCGAGTTGAGGGCTATTCACGCCAATTGGAGCCACCACCAAACCAGCCTCTTGAGCCCACGAAGCCGTCATCCACTCGTCGAACGTTTCGACAATTCCGAGCGGAACCTCTGCTTGAGCAAACACGGCTTCCCAGTGCTCGGCAGTCTGTGTGGCGAACACCTTCGCCATGTCGTCGGCAAGTGCGATGGAAATATCCGCACGCATCGCTTGAGGAACCGCGAGATTGGTCTGTGCAAACGACACGTTTTCCGGAAAATACGGCGAAACATTGACCACCCCAAGGTCTTTGGCTCGCTCCTCGAGCCCAAGCACCACAAGCATCGCTTGGGCAAGCCGCCGATTGACCGTTGTCACCGGCATCACCAGGCGTCCATCGGACGTGCGATAGCAACCTGCCGTCGGGTTCAGGCGGTTGACGAAACGGAGCATTTCCTCTTCGCTTTCGCGCGCGCGAGGCAGCAGGGATGCCAACTCTTCAGGCAAGCCTAGAAGAGCCGGCGGAACCAGGTGGGGTTTGATCCCACGAACACTCATGGCTAAAACGCCAATGGCGGAGAGGCCGGCAGACAGGCGAGGAATGACAATCGACGCGCCTACTCCTGTGCGCTCCCGTTGGACCAACGCGGCACAGACGGCAGAAACGGCGAGTACACCCGCATATACAGAGCACAGCGGCAGCGGAGTGTAGATGACCTCGCGCCCGAGCAATCGACTAGTCACACCGAGATCCGTGTAGAAACCGGCGAGGGAGTTTAGTAGATCGTCACTCGCGTCATCCGGAACATCGAATGTTTGATCTCCGGGTACAACACTCGTAAATCCCAGTACGATCTGTCGCGACGAAAGCCGAGCGGTCACTGCCCCGTCGAGGATGACCAAGTCCGCGTCGGCCAGTCCGTCCAGTCGCTCAACAGGCAGAAGCGTCTTGCCTCGATCGAGATAACCATCAAGCTCGCTCACCGAACCACCGGGCCGCTCTGCAGCAAAAACTTGAGCCCCTTGATCCGCCAGGAGTTGGCCTGCGAGGCGTCCCGCAAGCGAGCAACTCCGTTGCAACACGCTCAAATGCGCCAATGGCAACGCGGCCCCCTGCACGCAGCTCTGACCATCCGCACGTGCCGCCCCGACTTTTGAATTTTTCATCTACACCTCGTCCCTTCCACCAAATGAGAGATTGACGACGATGGCCTAGCGTTCCTTCAGGACAGGCAACCTAATTGGATAGCGTCCGCAGCGTCGCCGTTGAATTTGCCAACCAGCACCACACTGAGATTAGCGTCGGCCCTCGCGCCGGGAATGTCGAACGCCTCGCCACGCACACCCCGTGATGTGCGCGGCCACGTAAAGCAGCGCTGCAAATATCGCTGCGGCGAGAATGCACTCAAGAAGGTCAAATTCGTAGCCGAACGCGACCAAACTGGTGACGAGGGCGAGCCCAATATTCAAGCTCACCATGCAAGCCGATATCTCAGGAATGATTCGCACAATGCCCCTCCAAGAGCCATCTGAGCACAGACAGCCCAACTCAAAACGCATGCGAATTTGATGGGCCAGAAAACTTGCCTGAAATTGAGCCAACGCCTGTCGGCGGCAACGTGAAACTCAATGGCAAGGACAACCGTCTCTAGAGGAACTACTAAACTCCACGCTGATCATTCCGAGCAGTCGAGTTTGTTTCCGTACACGGCAATCAGAGGCAACCATTCCTAATCATCTCCGTCCAGTTTGTGTTAGCTGCATCCTCCCGGGCACATCGACTCCCTCTGCCCCGTGAACCAGCAAGTTAACCTTAGGTCCTTCAACTCGCGCACCACTCAAAATCAGAAGAACGCCCCAAAATTACCGGGGACGCTCCCGGCATTTTCGGGCGAAGCGGTAGCAGATTTGTGAAGCCGCTCATTAATACAAACATCAATACACACACCATCAGAACTCATAGCGGAGCCCGACCTTCCCACCGACGCCGGAATTACCGTGTCGCCCGGTGCGGACCTGCCCGTTCACCTCAGCGTAGCCCTGGAATCTCGGGCTGAACTGTCCAGTAAGGCCGAGGGCTAGTTGCATTGCACCGCCCACGCCTCCTGTCGAAAGCGGATCCGTGCCGGGCAAATTGACATCCCCCCCGAACATCTGGGTGTATCCCCAACCGATATCGGCGTAAGGTCTGGCGCTCGATGCAACACCCTGTATCGGGTAGCTGACACGCACGCCGGTGGCCGCCGTAATCGAGCGGCTATTGTTGATCCCTACGGCTACGCCATCCGCATCGGTCATATTCCTGAAATTTGCCGTATGGCCAATAAACTGGACGCGCGGCTCGATCATGAGACCGGAAGTTAGCTCGATCTGCCGCCCGCCTTCCAGCGCCATGTCAAGGCCGGTTCCGTAAAGCGTACCAACGTTGCGAGCAAGGCTTTTCACCGTGGTCCGGTAAAATGTCCCCCCCAACACCGCATCGGCATACCAGCCCTCCTGCGACATCCAGGTGGCCGTCAATGCGAGCGTCTGGGCCTGTACCGACAGATCACTGCTATTGTCCGCGGTGGTTCGCGGGGTCGCATGGGCCGAACCAATCGTAGCAGCAACGCCGACCCGGAATGCATCGCCTCCCGATGTCGTGTAACGCAGGAAATTCCCGCCAAACTGCATCGCTTGCGTTTGCTGATCAAAGCCGTAGCCATATTTTTGGAAGGGGAGGTTCGGCGTATAGCTCCCTGTGTCGCCAAATACACGTGCAAAGGCTTCGCCACCCACAACCGACGAACCGTTTGCACCGTGTCGAATATCGCCTAACCGAGAATGGAGCCCGTCCATCACCGTCGCCGCGTAACGCTGCAACACGAGCGGCGCGACCAAATAAGCACTCGCTTGCGGCACCAGCAGCGGCCGGCTCGGTACGACGGGGTCGTCTTTGGGTTGTCCCGGCGTCACATTACCCCCTGGATCTTCGTAAGCCGTCTGAAGACGATAGTCCCAGGTGTTGTCGCCGTTATTAGGCATAACACTCTGCGTCGGATCGGCTGCCCCCCACTTCGAACCCGGGCCGTAAGCAAAAAGCCGGTACTGATAGGCACTGTTGGCGCCCACAACATAGTTCGTGTCGAGTTGGAAAGAATTTGCGGCTGCAGTACCCCCGACCTGCACAAGCGAAATCCCTTCGTCACCATGCGCTTTGTTGTCGTTGCGCGTATTGGAATTCCCGCCCGAACCCGTCGTCGTCATATGCAATTTCGTGGTGCCAGTCGCATCCCCTGTGACGATCATTCGGTCGGTATGCTGGTTGCTCATGCTCCCGCCGAGATTGAGCTCAGTACGCATGGCCAGTGTGCCGCCACCAGTGTAGTCACCGGCTACCGAAAGCGTTTGATACCCTCCACCGGGCGCCCCCCCTCCGAAGTTGACAGTTCCAAGATTGGTGAGGCTGTTGACCATCGAGTCGCCAGTCATATTCCACTGGCTCGCTGCGTCGGTGATCGCCATGTTGAACGTGCTGCCTGCGTCCGCTGCAACCGCTCCGGTATAGGTACTACCGGGATCCAAGCTCAGATTCACCGTGCTGCCTGAGCCACGCGTGAAACTACCGGTGTACGCGCTGCCGTTGTTCAGGTTCAGATTCAGCGTGGTTCCGGCATCTGCCATCACGGTGCCGTTGAGCGTTGAGCCGTTTGTTGTCAGCGTGCCGTTTCCGGCGGTCACATGGTAGAGCGCAGAGCCTGCACCGGTATTCACCGCCGTGTTGTTCAGCGTAACGTTCGTGTTGCCGTCGGAAACAATCCCGTCGCCAGCGCTATTGATGGTGCCGTTCGTAAAGCTCACGCTACTGTTATTGTGGGCTGCCACCGCGGCAACGCCGGCCGACGTGCTGTTGACGGTCGCAGGCCCCATATCGAGCGTGCCAGCGTTGGCGATTACCCCCGACATCCGGCTCGCGCCCGAGAACGCCAGCCGGCCATCGCCCTCTTTTGTGAATACAAAGTCAGTGCCATTGCTACCATGCACGCTACTCCAAGTCGTATCTGCACCGGCGTCGACGATGACGGCGCCATCCTTACGCAGCTCGATGTCGCGTTGTGAGGTGAAACTCCCCGCCACTTCGAGCTTCCCGCCATTGAGGACCACCTCACGCGCAACGCTCGTATCGCCCAGGTTCTGATCCGCGCTGATCTTTAGAATACCGCCGTTGATGCGCGTGTTACCGACATACTCGTTGTCGCCGGTCAGCTCCAGCGTTCCATCTCCATCCTTGAGTACAAAAACGCCCTTACCGTTCGGCGACGCGGTACCGCTTCCGATTTGATAACCGATGGTCTCGGTATTACCGGTGCCAATGTCGTAGTGGACATTGTCATCAGCGCCAATGACACCGCCCTTGGCGGCATTCGTTCCCTGGTCTATCGTGATGCGAGGCCAATTGGTGGCGTTGGTCTCATTCGGCGTACCAGCCTCCGACAGATCCAGCCAACCGCCGTCCAACGTGAACGTTTTGGTAAATGTTCCGGGTGTGACATTCTGCAACGCCAGCACACCGCCCTGAATATCCGTAGCGCCGGTGTAATTGAACGCATTGCTGCCAGACAGCGTGAGCGTGCCGCTGTTCGTCTTGACAAGGTCGCCAGTGCCGTTGATCGAACCAGAGAATGTGCCACTGTTGGTGCCGTCGACTGTCAGCGATTTAGCACCGATATTGATAGTGCCGTCCCCCGTTATCATGCCAACAGTGAAGCCGGTGCCTGAGACCGTTTGAGCATCCAACGTGCCAGACGTACCGACGTTGATCGTATGACCGCTGGCATTAGCAGCACCGGTTGCCGACAATTGTCCGCCCTGAATGTCCGTAATGCCGGTGTGGTCGAACGAGTGGGCGCCGCCCAGCGTCAGCGTGGCGGTTCCATTTTTTATCAGTTGACCGTCTCCGTCGATCGTCCCGCTAAAGGCCGAATCGGTGGTGCTGTTGTTGACGTTCAGATTTCCGCCTAGATGGATCGTGCCATCGCCCGCAGTATTGCTGGTAATGCCGCCGAGTTCGAATGTGCCAACGGATGCATCGACGTTGAGCGTCGCTCCCGGGGCGGCAAAATCGAATTGCTTTCCCGCCGCCGAAGTTGCCGCGTCGCTGACCCCCAGCGTGGCAGTATCAGCGATATGCACCCCGCCGCCGAACGCAAATGCGTCGCCCCCCGTCAGTGTCAGCGTACCTGTGCCGGAACGAGTGACGTCACCCGATCCATCGATTTTCCCTGCGTAGGTGGTGCTGGCCGAACCGTTGACGATCAAACCATGCGAACCTAGTTCCATGGTTCCGCCCTTTCCCTCAAGCGAATCGATCGTAAGACTCGGTGCATTGATCCGCGAAATATCAATCGTTCCGTAGTCGTCGATCCGGAACTTTGTATCTATCGCTGCCGCATCGTTCAGGTACTGAACGCTCCCTTCTTGTGCCGGGGTACCTCGCGCCCATATCCCAACACCACTAGTTCCGCCTCCGGCGCCTTGGAAGATAACGGCGCCTCCATTCTCCGCTAGAATTCCCCATGATTCAGCCCCCAGAGTCATCGATGCGCCGTCGAACAGCGCACCGCTGAATGTTGCCGTACTGCTCACGCCGGTTACCCGAATCGCTGCAGCGTCTTTGCCGCTGACATCGAATGTAGGCAAGACACTGCCAGGCAAAAATGTCTGCTGAGCACCGTTTGCAAGCGTCAAGCCGTACGCTCCATCGGCCGTCGTCTTCAGCGTGGTCGCTGCATCGAAATTCAACGTGTTGCCAGCCCCGTCAACATATACGGCATCTTTGCCGCCGTCGCCGGTCGATATTGTTGAATTGACCGTCGTCAAAGTGCCACTCCCCGATACGTTCACGCCCTCGCCTTGGTCGGCAGAAACACGTGTATTGGTGAGTGTAAGACTAGCGCTGCCCATGACATGGACACCGTCGGAATTGGAGCCATGCGTAGCAATGTTCCCGTCAGCCCATGCGACATTGGCATCAGTACCGGCGAGCAGCCCCAGCGAGCTCTCCCCTTTTGTCTCAATGCTGGACGACGTATCCGCGGTCAGCGTGCTCTTATTGCCATAGAAAACCACGCCAATCGAATTGTCTCCTGCAGTCGCAACTCTGAGATTGGTGAATGAAAAGTTATACCCCATAAGGCGTCCAACATTCACGCCGTAAGCGTAACTGCGATCCGTACTGATGGTACTGTTAGAAATAGTCAGCGAGGCGTTTCCTTCTCTTGCCAAAATACCCGCATTGACTGAATCGTAATCCCCGCCGGCATTCGTACCGTGAACGGAAATATCTGCGCTATCGATAGTGGCCGCTGCGCCATTCCCCATCTTTATCCCACTAGCACCATAACCGCTCACAATGACAGAGTTGCGCCGCCCATTGCTCACCGTCATATTCAGCTCGCTACCACCATCGACATATATCCCGTGCGCAGCATTTCCGTTTCCGTCATCATCACCTGATGTAACAACCGACACGTTATTTAGTTCCGCCTTCGATCCTGAGCCGGACAAGAAAACGCCGACTGCAGCATTTCCTCTAGTCGTAATGACATTGTTGTCGGGGGCGGCGTAAACGTTGCCGTCCGTGACAACAAAACCATGGTGACCATCGTCGGTTGTCACGATGGTATCGGCCGACGACAAATCTGTATTCGTCACGGTGTCAGCGTAGTCCACCGCATACGCTGCACTGCTCATAGCGGCAAATGCAACAACACCTCCGGCCGCTGCAACCCGGCCCCACCCCCCGCCACTCTTAGCAAGCTCAGAGGCCACCACAGTTCGACCGGTATTTTTGTCTTTCGTGAGACGATATATTCTGTTCATAAGAAAATCCGTTGAACGAGCACTTTTTTCACCATAAATCAAGCGGCGCTCCTCCACGTTTTCAAAACCGCCTTTTACGTTTGATCAGAACGCAGAGATCTCGATTTCCGCCTCTTTCAGCTTGAGCTAGTATGTCGAAGCCAGTGCATGAGGCGACGGCTGCTCGAAAAGCAGGTGACGGATTTTGGGGCAGGCCGGCCAATTCACGCCATGTAGCAAAGCGCACGGCGTGCTATATGCGATGGAGCATCGCCCATAGAAATCAACGCTTGAGTGCGAACTGCGGCCCGATTGGTCCGAAACATGACGAAAGGGCCCGCGTACGCTTTGGATCGCGGCGGCCCTGCATCCCCCCTCCCCGCGCGGGTCGATGGGAGCCCTTCGCGCGGTTGTGGGTTCTGGCCTCCGTTTAGACGAGCACTGCTGCACGCCGCCCAGGTCGGCGAGGTCAACCTTCGCTGCCGGACAGCTGTACAATTGATCCGTCACGACCTCGTACGGCGCCAGTGCCACGCGCTGCACGCGCTTGACGAAACGCTTGGCAGCGGCCTTGTCGCGCGGCTTTTGCTGCAGGATGTCCGATTCCGCGCCGAGCTTTTCGACGGCACACCCCGATGGCTCTCGTACATTTCACGCGTCGCACTATCTTCCGGCCGCAGCTTTGTCGATAAGCGTAAATTCAGCCCCCCACAAATTCCCAGCTAAACGAGCGCAAAGCCTGCGTCCGCAACTGCATCGCGCCGATGCAACCGGTGATATGCAACGAAGTTGACTTCGTTGCGCTCCGGGCGACTGCCGTGTCAGGTGGAAACCGAGGTCCGTCGTGCACCGATACGCTTTGCTCGCCGTTACGCGGCAACGGATTATTCTCGTGCGACGTCAAACGCTAGTAAACTGCAAATATCAGCATCCGGCGCGTGCCACAGCGGCTCCGTCAGCATGTCCAGCGATAGGCAGGGATAGCCACCACAAGCTCCGCACGTGAGCATTAAGCTGTGGGCTGTAGCGCTCGCTTTCGAGAGGGGTAGTGCCTGTCCGGGCAGGCCGGTAGGTGTAACAGTCGGCGCTTGAGCCGTCCATAGAGACCAGCAACGATAGCCGCAGCCGCCAGTCGCATAGCCCGGAGTCCAGGGCAAATGTTGCGTCGGGAGCCCTGAAGGGCGATAGGATGCTAGCTAAGCTAGCACAGCAGTACGAAGACAATCCAATCTGGACCACTTGCGCATACGAAGGCTCGGTTGCACGAGCGCGAGGCGGAAGTATTCGAGACGGGCATAGTGGACTTCAGCCGTTCGCCCGAGGACCTCATGGTGCTCCACGCGAAGATCTGACAGCAGACGCCAGGGAACGATTATTTGGAACGCGCGCTCGGCAAGGCGGGGCATTAGGCACAAGGCAATGTTTGACCGAAACCACGCACTACCCGTCGTGCAGCAGGCGCCGCCTGATGCGAATTACCCATTCGAGCGTCAATTAGAATCGCGGCCAGCCAACGAAACGGGCCTAAAACTGACGCACCACATCGGCAAACCTCATCTCGAGCCCCCTCCTCGATCGCTGGAGCAGCGCGCCTGCCGGGTCGCGTGGCATGGCAGAGGAGCGCCGGCACTTGGGTACGCTGCTGAAGCGTTTGGGCATCGAGGCGCTGAACCGCAAGCCGAACACGAACCGTAGCGACGAGCAGCACAGAATCGGGCAAGCGCCGCTGAGGTGATGACACTCGACCGACCAATCAAGCGCGAGCGCCCGGCACCGGCCACACCTCGCTAGCTCGAGGTTTTGTGTACCCGACGCGACACTGGCCTGAGATAGCCGAACGGTACTGGCCCACCCGGTGGTGATCACAATGGAAGTAATCCATGCCGCGGAAGCGCTTGACGAGGCCTGCACAAAATTCAGCAGACACAATGCTCCAGCGCGGGAGGACCTCCTCCATTCCGTACACTAGCGCGTCGTCAACATCCTAGCGGTCGTGATAGCAGCGATCGTCTGCACTCGCGCGGTGACCCAGCAAAGGCTCCGCACTCGCCGCCGCAGCGCTCCGCGTGCGCTCTCGCGATTGAATCCACGTATGTGGCTGGTTCACGGTCCGCTGGCCTTCGTCGCGAATCCGACAATCGATACTCGCGGTTGATGGTAAGCATCAATCAGCTTGGGCTCATGGTCAGCGCCAAGCTTCCGCTTCCCGCTGCTGTCACGCTAATCAGCCATAACGCAATGACGTCAACTCCCCTCCCCCCTTTATCACTTGCGTCCGCAAGTCGTTACCGCGGACGCAAGCGTGGACTCGTTCAATTGCGAATTCTAGGCGTGCATAAATTCGCGCTCGCTCCTTATGTATTGATCTCCAAGCGTGGCATCATCTTGCGCGAATGCTCCACCTCTTTGCCAGAACGTTCGACAACGTAATAGGCATCCAATGTCCCCACACCGGAGGCTCGCGCAGACGAATAGCCGTAGAGCAACTCGGCCGGGATCAGGCAGGTCTGGCTAACACTCGCATCATCAACTACTACCTCCCCCGTTGCTTGCCCAACATGAGACCTGGAACTATTTGGATAGTATGTATTGTTCATGTAACAAATCAGCGTGATCTTGTCGCCCTTTTTTATATCAGCGTATTTTGGGATCGTGAACTCAACTCCACCGTCTTTCGAGAGCACCTGATCGTTGACCGTCTGTATGGCCAACGTGGTCGGATATGGAGCACCTAATGTCCCGTCCGACGGAGGATAATTATCCGTGCTGCCTTCTGCTGTACACGATTCGATCGACCCCGTCACACCATCGGCGCTCATCCAATAATATGTATTGGACTCCCCTCCCGTCAGAAAATATGCCTTAGGAATACCGACTGTTCCGGCGATCAAGTCCCTCATCTCAACGACCGGGGATGCCATCTCATTATTTACTACTACAACCACTTTTGTTGTTTGTGGAATCGAAATCTGCGCCGGGTCAACCGATACCCCCACTTGCGTACCAGGTAGATCATCGAGATATAAAACGTCGTCTCGCACTCCATCAAAGATCAAGGGGCTTTGCCTACCACCTTCGGGGTCACGATCCAAAAACACCAATTCTTGAGTTGCAGCGCTGTCTCTCGAGCCGTAACCAGCTTTCACTGAGACAATCCCCGCAGAGATCGCTGCAGCAAACTTCGCACCCGCGACTCCGCTACTACCGGTGTTCAGGAAATACGATTTTACTGGAAGCTGATCATCATACGACATCTCCTGGCCGGAAAGCGTGAGAACTGCGATGTTACCGGAAGGTTCGATAGCAACTGAGAAATTCTTCGTTACGCCCCCTCCCGACGTTGGCTGCACGTATCCAACAATGTTGTATTCGTCAACATTATATTTATTTGGATCACCAGCCACATACGCCCACGATTTTCCCAAAACTATCGTACCCATAGCCACGTCTGCAACGGTAAATTTTCCGCTCGTGGCAAGAACTGTTCCGACATCATCCAAAGCCTGCACCGTAAACTCCTCACCAACATTTAAATCTTTATTTATTATATAAGTCCCCAATGAGGAAATCTTATCATCAACACTTCCACCTGGCGGGTCAAATCTCACCCCCGCGATACTTGCCTTGAATGTCACGTTCCGCGACCCACTTGCCCCTTCCGAATCATAAAAAAAATAGATTCTTGAGTCACCACCAAGTGCCACGGTTCCAAATTTTGGCGAAAAAATCCCGGCCATAGATACCCCCAAAAATTACAACCAATTAATCCGCATAAATTTCTAAAAAACCACACAATATTAAATCAACCAGAACCAACAAAAAACAAATTCCGCCATCGAGTTATGTGTCTATTTTCATCTTAGGACTCATCGGCAATGAATATGCAAAATTAGCACCCGCCCTTGAAACCGTGTAATAGCACTCGAACGTACTTTCACCCACCCCGGACTTTGATCGAGAAAACCCACTCAACTGCAACGAACTGACCTTACAAGGCGGGACGCTGTTCGAGCCGGCACTCACCGTCACAGTTACTTTATCATTATGTGGAGTGTCCGTACCTCCGTAAAAAGCATTTATGTAACAATTAAGCGTTACTTGATCCCCTGACTTCATACCTGCATAATTTGGAATATCGAACTGAATAAAACCATCACCATCAGCCAGAGCCTCCTCATCGATCACCTGCAATGTTGGATCATCGGCCATCGGCCTCTGCAGCGTTCCGTCGGTCGGCGGATGGTTATAGGCGTTGCCTATCACCGTAAAGGAACGCACCGACGAAGCAACTGTTTCCCCCTCTGCCGATGTCCCCATCCAATAAATTGCATTACCTTGCTTTTCAGAAAAAACAGCAGGGGATAGATACAATCCATTTGACAAAGTCCACAAAGTAAAAATATCACCCACCATCTTATTATTCACGATCAATACTGCCCGCATGTTTAAATCCACCCCAGAAATATCAGCCCTATCGACCCAAACGCGAACACCTTGAGGCGACTCTTTGTCGAGATTAAGTTGATCATTGGAGTCCAGATTCAGCTTAGGTGGGGGCAAGGTTCCGGCGTCGGGCTGCTTGCTAATGAACACAACATCCTTTGCGTCAGAGGTGTGCCCTTTTCCAAACCCTGCTTCGATGGAAAAAATTCCAGTACTGTGATGTGCCGCCAAATTAATCTTTGCAACTCCGGGCTCCTCGGTAATTACAAAATAAGAAAAATAATCAAGCTCCGGATCGGGGCGCATCATGTTGAAGTCAGAATCCATCACCGCAAAATTTCCACCACCACGAGGCGTGAAATCAACGATATAATTATCGTAACGATTGTTGACCATCGGATTTTCAAGCGTCAGATGCACTTCTATCGATTGATCCTCAGCCTTATACTCGGACGGCGTATTTGACGTGTATGCCCATCGTCGATTCAACATAACAACAAAATTATTTGGGCTACGGACATCACATCTCGAACTAGTAATGTACGCACCATGTGAATCCGTTGCTGTTACGGTGAAATTCGTCCCTTCTAGATCTTGGGTATTGGTATTTTCAATATTAACCCAGGTGTAAAGTCTTCCCGTACCTGGCTCCGGAAATCCAGAGGGCGGATCAAAAGTTACCCCAGGAACATTCGACTCCCATCGGACTTCATCCTTGCCAGCGTACCCATCAAGAAAAATACGAGTCGTAGAATATGATGCCATTCTAAATTTCATACTCGGAACGATATTTCCCATCTTTATCTCCAAAATCAACCCAACAAAATTAAAAATACCTCACCACCACACTTTTAATTATTAGATTTACGAGCATCACGCTTCGGTGTTTGAAAAATTGTAGATCAATTAATAATCTTCCCAATTGATGGGCATATTGACGAAGAAACGTGCCGCAAGTTGATCGGACCTTTCAGAAACTAGCGCTACGCCTTTCGTTCGATGACTTTCGCGTCTGACGTCTTGGCCTCCCGCTGTTTGGTGCCAGTGACGAAAGCACGAAATCGCGACGCAGTTGAATGCTGGCACGCAAGATGTGAACTGGACGAACGCTTGGGAAGCACTCTGCTTAGTGGCCATTTGGACGTCCATTGTGTGCCTTTGCCTGAACCGAGACATTGGCCGAGGAGACGAAACGGCCGAACTCCCCGCGCAAGTGAGGTCAACTCTTGATCAAGAATGTGTGGCGAACCGCAGGAGGGCCTGCGGCAGCGGCCAGGCCCAAGAAGTTCCAATTCGCAGATCACAATGTATCCTCAATCTTGATGAAGCCGAGTTTTAAGCCTCATCAACGGTTTAGCGCGGCCGGTCTCCGATTGACCAACCTCATTGCACGAGTCAACTACCGCGTTGCAGGGGCTCCGTCCTCGGCGCCGTCGGCTCTGGCTAACGAACTCACCGCCAGAACAGCAATGGCGACGCCAAGCGCCGCTTCATCATTGGGTCAATTGACCAAATTGCTATGGCTGATACTCAGCAGCAGATGATTGTGCCCCGCCCTAACCCATCAGATCTGCTGCACAAGCCGTGGCGAATCAGGCCCAAGGAGATTGAAGCTAAAAAAGGGCTAAACCAGTCTATCCAGACATAGGCCTTCGGGACTTTTGCATTCCAGCAAAAACGTTTGATTTCCAGATGCATTTTCCGCGGATTGGCGTGCTGGAAATGCCCTGAGCTCATCAGCTCCCAGGGCGCAGAGGGAAATTTGCTGCACCACCGGGCCGCTCTGCAGCAAAAACTTGAGCCTGACCTGACGGATTTTTTCGTACCACTGGTGTCTAGAGATTCACGGCCCCGGTGGTTGTGACCTGTCTTGAAAATTTCGTACCAATCAATTCTAGGGATAATGGCTCCTCAGCTCAGATAAGGAGTTGGCATGAAGAAAAGCCGGTATAACGACGAACAGATCGTGCGGATACTGCGCGAAGCGGATCGAGACACAGTGCCTGAAGTGGCCAAGCGCCACGGCGTAAGCGAAGCGTCGATTTACGCCTGGCGCAAGCGCTTCGGCGAGATGGTCAGCGACGACGTCAAGCGCCTCAAAGCGCTTGAGGCCGAGAACGCGCGACTCAAGAAGATGGTGGCCGAGCGCGATCTTGAGATTGAGGTCATGCGGGAGATCGGCGCAAAAAAGTGGTGAGCGCGCAGGTTCGCTGCGGGCAAGCCCGCTTTGCGATGAAGCGTGGCTTGAGCCAACGGCGAGCGTGTGCGCTCATGCAGGTTATCCGATCAAGCTTGAGTTACACGCACAAGATGCCGGGTAAAAACACACCGGTGATCGACACGATGAGGACGTTGTCGGGGCAATTCCCGCGCTTCGGTTCACGCCGCATTCGAGTGTTGCTGGGGCGCGAAGGCATTGTCGTGGGCCGAGATCGATGTGCCGCGCTCTGGGCGCAGGCGGGCCTGCAAGTACCGAAGAAACGATGCAGGCGCCGCGTGGCCGGCAGTCGGCCAAGCCCCCATGCGCCGGCAGCTCGAAACTCGGTGTGGTGTTATGACTTCGTATTCGATGCCTGCGCAAACGGCCAGCAAGTCAAATGCCTGACGGTGGTCGACGAATATACGCGGGAGTGCCTGGCGATTGATGTGGCGGGATCCATTCGCTCAAGCCGAGTCATTGAAGTGCTGAGCCGGTTAATCAGCGTGCATGGCGCACCACGCTATCTTCGGTCAGACAACGGGCCGGAGTTTGTTAGTACAGCGCTTTTGAAATGGGCGGTCCAGGAGCAGATCGAGACGGCGCTGATTGATCCAGGCACGCCTTGGCAGAATGGTACAAACGAGAGCTTCAACGGAAAATTCCGTGATGAATGTTTGGCGATGGAGTGGTTTCGGAACAGGATCGAAGCGAAGATCGTGATCGAAGACTGCCGGACTCATTACAACGAAGTTCGGCCGCACTCGAGTTTGCAGCACCAAACCCCGGCCGAATTTCGTCGGGCAAGCGAATGTAACTCAACCACCGGGGCCGTGAATCTATAGACACCAGTGGTACGAAAAAATCCGTCAGGTCACCATCATCACATCATGTTGATGCGCCTTGCCCCTCAATACAGGCCCTTGGCAGTGGGCGAAATCGGGCGAGCCACGATGGGTTAAGGTGCCGGAGCGTAAGCGTTATCGCACCCGCCAAAAGGATGCCGAAGACTACAGCCAACGGTGACGCTTTGAATAAGGCGACAGTGGACCTCCGATTCGGCGTCGTCGGCCCCAAGATGAAGTCAGGAGCATCAAGGCGCTGATTTCTGACATCTGTAATTACCGCGGACACACGGTTAATTACCTCACGATGGAGATCGTCGTCGGGCGCGCTCTCGCGAGTCACCGCGAGTGTAGCCAAATACGCCCCCTTCAGACGAGCACCAGAAGCCAAGTGTGGGGAGCGTCGTCTCAGCTCCACGAAAAACGCTGTTTCAAAATTGTTCTGTTTCTGCCGCCGCAGCAGTCTATCGAGTTCCACTTTTGCGTCGACCAACTCGGTCTCAAGTCCAACAATTTGGGTTACAGGCGGAAGGAAACGACCGTTGATTTCTGTCGTGACGATTTGTTGCTCTTTAGCCGGAACGGACTGAGGATACTCGCTTGCAATTCGTCGAGCCTGACCTAGACGCCTATCGAGCTCTCGAATCCTCAGTTCCGCATTAATGATTCCGTTGTCGATCTTTAGCGCTTCAGTCGCAGACTCCCCCTCCAACTTGTCGGTTACGGCTCGAAGATATCTCCCTAACATGACATCCGTGATGTAGCTCGCCAGAAGCCGCAGCTTCTCCGACGCGTCCTCACCGGACAGCGTACTTTGCACTTTGAAAGAAATACCAGAGGTCAACAGACCTCGAGCATCCTTGTCGGCGATGAATCTTGAGGCATTCTTGTCATATTGCATTTCCAGCTTCACGTGTTCGGCGATAAACCGTTCACTGATCTGGGAAATGAGATATCGACCAGCAGGTGTATTCGATTTTCCGACGAATTCTAGATATTCCCGAAGGCGTTGGGGATCCACAAACGCCGGTTTCTCAAGGTTATACGAGGCAACATCGCGCGTGACCGAAATAAACGCCTGACTCTCGAAACGAGCGGAAATAAGTAGGCAAGCGACAAGAATCATCAAGGACGTCACGACTGCCAGAAGCACAAAAATCCTCCAGCATTCCAGCAGTCGCGTGAGCCAGATGGGCACTGATAGCTCTCCGTCAATTTCCACCTGATTATCCGAGAGACTCGTCATGTAACACCTAATACGCAAATGGAACAAAGTCTTTTATCACGCCGGGCCAGGCCCAACCTTTGGAACGGACGTCATTCCGTTTGATTCCGACGCCATCCTTGCCATACACAAAGGGGGCACACCCACTGAAAACTAGTGGCGGCGCCACCTCCATATGGCGCCCCTACCATTTGCGTAGGTGCTTCTGCATTTTGACGAACAGGACGGGCTGCAGATCTACATTCGGCCGGCTTGCAGCTAATGCGGCCCCACTATCACAGATGCTAACTCGCCCCTCATCCGTACGACTAGTTCGAAGTCCGCATGGCGTTACAACTTTGAAACGTCACGGCCCTCTCCATACCAAGCATCCCATGCCAGATCGCGACAGCACGAAACAGCCCCGGTAATGTGCCGCTTCTTCATCATCCGCTATTGCATGAGGGCTTTCACTTGACAGCGCACGCCTCTCATTCAACCCGCAGATGACATTCTCTTCACCACCGCCGCTGCGTGACCCGCCGCCTCACCATGTCGGCGTCCGGCCATTTCACTGCCGCCAGGCTCGTTCTCGGGAAGCCGGTGACGTTCGATGTCCTGTACGGCATGAATAGCCGTCGCGTCGATACCGTTGGTGAGCGGCTTCGGGTCGACACCGATCGCGAGTACCATCAGCGCCATTGCACCCAGCAGTGCGAACTCGCGACGGCTCAGATCGCGCAATCCCGCCACCCGAGCATTCGCCACGCGCCCGAAGATCACGCGCTTGAACATCCACAACGTGTACGCCGCGCTCAACACCAGCGTGAGCGACGCCAGCGCGCCGATCCAGAAATTGGCCTTGATCGCGCCCATCAACACGAGAAACTCGCCCACGAATCCCGACGTGCCCGGCATGCCCACGTTCGCCATCGAAAACAGCATCGCAAACGCGGCAAAGCGCGGCATCGTGGCCGCAACGCCACCATACGCATCGATCGACGCACTTCCCGTGCGGTCATACAGCATGCCCGTGCACAGCAGCATCGCGCCGGACACAATGCCGTAGGAAATCATCTGCATCACCGCGCCGTCCGTGCCCAATTCCGAGAATAGGAACAGACCGAGCGTGACCAGCCCCATATGCGCGACCGCAGAGTAGGCAAGCAACTTGCGCAAATCCGTTTGCACCAGCGCCACGAGGCTCGCGTAAATCACGGCGATCAACGACAGCACCACCATCAGCGGTGCAAGGAAATGGCTCGCATCGGGTAGCAGCGGCAGATTGAAACGCAGCAGGCCGTAGCCGCCCAGCTTCAGCATGCCGAGCATCACGGCGGCGCCGGTGGGCCCATCCAGATGCACTTCCGGCAGCCACGTATGCACCGGCCACATCGGCACCTTGACGGAAAAGGCGCCAAGGAATCCGACGAACAACATGACCTGCACGGCGAGCGGCAGATGCAGCGTCTGCCAGCGCGCAATGTCGAAGCTCCGGGTCTGCATGTACAGATAGAGCATCGAGAGCAGCATCATCAGCGAGCCAGTCAGCGAAAAGAAGAAGAACTTGATGGCCGCATGCGTGCGATTGGCGCGTCCGTACACGCCGATCAGCAGATACAACGGCAGCAGCGTGGCCTCGAAAAAGACGAAGAACAACATGCCGTCCTGCGCGGTGAACACGCCCTGCATCAGCCCCGAGAGCACGAGGAAGCTACCGAAGTACGCGCTCATGCGCGTCGTCACCGCACGCCACGACGCCAACACCACGATCACCGTCGTGACACCGGTCAATGCCACCAGCCAGAGCGAGATGCCGTCGATACCGACATGCCACGACGCATCGAACGACGTGATCCAGCGAAAGCGCTCGACAAACTGAAGACTCGTCACACTGGTACGAAAGCCATGCACCAACGGCACGATAGGCGCCGCAGAGATCACCGCGGCAATCAGCGATGTCCAACGCACGACATTGGGGTGACGATCCTGGCCCAGCAGCATGACGAGTGCGCCGGCCAAGATGGGAAGCCAGATGAGAAGCGACAGGATGGGGAACATAGAGAGATCTGATGTGCTGCAACAAAAACCAGGCGCTGTTGCACGACATCCGCGCAGTGTGCGGCGAACCAGACTCAGCACGCCCACGGATGGCGAAGCGCAACTCAAGACAAATTAATGCTTGAGGGAGGGGACGCCATGCGCGGCGGCGTCAACGAAGGTCGCAAGCATACGCGTCTCGAAGGTATTTTGCATCGCAGCAAATTTTACAAATGATTGCGCAAGCGTCACGGGACCGAACTGTCAGTAAGCACCGCGGAAAATCTCAATTTCCATCGCAGAATCAAATGAACCTGCCTGAAGTTCAAAGCCTGGCGCCATCGAGATTTGCTAGCGTGTGTGCGACGCATGAGTTCGAATCCCCCAATCCTCCGACAGGCAATGACAAGTGGGGCAAACGACGAGCGCTAACATACGTTCATCTTCAACGCGCCCTCGATTGCTTAACTCGGGATGAACCTATGGCGTACGACGTGCGGCGCCAGTAGCGCAAAGTTGCTGCAGCTACGACATTCGACCACTCAACGGGATATTTTGGATTCGCAAACTCGTGTCACGCGGAGCAATCGTCCATGCGCTAAGCCAATAGCTACGTCATTCGAGAGAGTGCACCGAATCATCGGATCGGAAACGATGCGCTTCCTCCTCAGCCCTTCGTGTACATCACTCGGTGCGAAGCATGTCTGTCGACGAACAGAACCGGGCGCACATGTGGCATCAGTTGGAGGCGAAGCAGTGGCGCAGATGTCGCGGAGGCCTCGGATGATCGTCCTTGTCGAGGGCTTGAGAATTACTTTGCGCGTTCGCGCCTGATTCGACATGTCAATTTCGTTAAGAATCGTTAGTCATCCCGCCACGCTATTTCTGATTTTGTTTTTTTCGATGGTGATCGCCACAATGGTCGGGGCATTTTTGCTTCGCGAGAAAGCACCACTTGATGCGCCGGCAAGAGAGAACTTCAATGTGATCCATGCTGCGACGCTAACATTGTTCGGACTTTTGGTTGGGTTTACGCTGTCGATGTTTGTGTCCCGATACGACAATCGAAAGCACGACGAGCAAGAGGAAGCGAGCGCAATCAGTACGGCATATCTGCGCGCCGACCTGCTTGATGGCGAGGTCAGCGCCTCAATAAAGGCAACTCTTCTTGCGTACTTGGACTTACGAATCCGCGATTACGGAGCGTCTGACGAGGCCGGGCTCCGCGCCGTCGCGCACGAGACTGTCACGCTACAAGATCAACTATGGCGCGCAGTCTCGCCAATCGGGCAGAAGCGCTCGGATCCGGTCATGGCGCTAGTTATTGCGAGTGTTAATGAGGTGCTCAATACTCAGGGCTACACGCAAGCCGCGTGGCGAAATCGCATTCCTGCTGGCGTCTGGGCGCTGCTACTGATAATCGCCCTCCTATCGAGTGTCATGCAGGGCTACATGTCTCGCGGAGCTCTCAAAAGAAACCTGAGTCTGCTGATCTTGCCCCTTAGCGCTTCGCTGTCAATTTCGCTCATCGCCGACATCGATAGCCCGCGCGGAGGCTTTATTCGGGTTGTACCGCAAAACCTAACCGCGTTGGCAGCGAGCATTGCGTCGGATGGCGCAAACCACAATACAGTTGTGGCACCGTGAACCTAGGCGCGCCCAAGTGTTGGCGCATCGTCTGCCATATCTGCGCCGGAGGATATTGGAACAGAAGCGAAGTGCGCCTGAGCGTGTGCCCCAAAACGCTCAGGCACTCTGCCACCAATTCCTCGGGTCGACTCGCCCTAGCGTTTTCGTCAAGCGCTATCCACGAACTCCTGAAACGCCTTCTTTTATCGGAAATTGCTTTGAGAACCATTGTCATCGTTCGTTGCGCGCTCGCGCTTGCGGCATTCGCGAGCCTTTCAACTGCGCACGCAGAGCATGCCTACCATGTGACATTCACGAACATAACGAAAAGTGAATTGACGTTGACCTATGCCGGAGACGAGTGCATGCATGAGCACGGTCCGGAGACAATACGGGTCATGCCAGGGGAGTCTTCTTCCCCCATCGAATTACGAGATAGCGGTAGCCTATTCGACGATTGTACGTCCGCGACAAAAGGCGTCGAGTGGCGCGGGGAGTTCGAGGCTGATGAAAGGTTTGTAAACCCTTCCTTCAAGCGAACGCGGCACGACGGGCTATGGTGGACACAAGTCTCCGGCGGTGCGAGAAATGTCCACTTCCTCGCCACGTGCGGTGGCGACGAATGTGACTCGGCCGACGGGAAAGGCGGGGACAACCCAGGTGCCATCCGAGTCATTGTTGGGCCATAGGCGCTACCGGAATGACTGCCATGTGGCGTGGGGCCGATTAGCGTGCATCTTCCGCACCGGAAGAAAAAGACAAGCTTTTCGACACCACCAGCAGAATTACAACGCCAGTCGCTAGCCCGTGATTGTTGTCCATCCTGCGTGTGACGGCTCCGGAACTACCGGCTCCCAGGCCGGCATATGCGGCAAACCTCATGTGATCGCAGCGGAAACGTTGTTAGATTTTCTCGCTTTGCTCCTCTGCACCAACAATGGAAGCGTTTGAGCCTCGAAGCATCAACCGTGAGTCAGGCTGCAAGTCCTGCATTCCCGCTCTGAGAGGGCTTGCCTTGTCAATGGCACTCCTCATCGGAACTGCCGCTCATGCAGACCAAACTGTCGCTTTCGCCGGTTTAGCGTATGCGGGCGACGCAGCACAGATTGACGCCCGCTACCCCGTCACCAGATCGCTTGACGCTTCGCTACGCGAGTCAGGAAATCCGGCAGGAAAGACCATCATCGCCGAACTGAAGGCCCATCCCCCTCAGAATTTCGCTATGCAGTATGCGGGGATGGCGTCACTTAACGGATCGGACCAAGCGTTAGCTACCGCATTGGTCATCACCAACGAGACGATCTCGGATGAGCGCTTTGGTGACATGCACAAAGTGCTTGTCGGTCTTCGCGCTCAAGCACTGGTCTTTGATTTCCGGGCAATGAAGATCGTTCGTGCATATCCGTTGGCCGCAACCTACTTGGATGTGATGGATCACGTCCCAACTAAGCAGGAGTCACGCGATCGCGTTCTTCGCTTGCTCTTAGGCGACACGGGAAAACCCGGCCTATTTTCTCGCTACGCGGAAGTGATGTCTAAGGCAGCCCTACCGGATTCGGGGTCGAAGTACTTGCAAGTGGCCCACGTCGGCATCCCTGACGCTGCACTGGCACATCTCCCGTCTGCGCTTCAAGCCCCCGGTGCCGCGCAGGCTTGGCTGGCCGACATGATGAGCGAAGCCATGCTGAATAAGAGCCAAGTGCCGATGCTGCCGTACTCGGCCGGATACGCCATCGGGAATGCGATGGCAATGCGCTTTTCCGATGGTGACATTTTCAATTTGAAGCTGCCGGCACCCGATTACTCGGTCGACATTGATTTGAAAGGCTTCAAACGGGTCGACTACGGAAGCAGTAGCGCGGGAAGCAGCTACATCTACGCGACTTACAGCCACATCAAGCTCGCGGAGCTCATGTCCGGGACAACCTACCTTGATGCGGACTTCAAGAACGGCGAGGTAAAGAACGTCCCGGTTACACAGTCGCAAGTCGACGACCTTCCCGCCTACGCCGAGTCAGCGCGCGGGCTGTTTGACAAGTTGGCGAGCGCCCTGGCAGGCGACAACAGCGATTGGTTGTCTGCGGCGGCCTCCGGCGAGCACATCAAGAATCAGATTGACAATACCCGAGGAGTCTTGAAGTCATGCAAATAGCTCGTCGTATGTTATCAACGCTGATGTTTGTCAGCGTTGCGGCGTCAGCACAAGTCGTCACTAGCAAAGGAATGGCCAGCGTCAAGTACGACGGTTCGCTATTTTCCAGCGGCGCGAACTCAGACGTGAAGACCAAGGCATTCCACGATGCGCAGATCAATGCGATCGAGCGCTACTATGCCGAAAATGGAGAATCGCAATCCGAGAATTTCGACGCGATTGAAGCAAAGGTGTCCGAGAACCTCGACAAGTTCATCTTGGGTTCAACACTCGTTAGCGAATCAGACAAGACAGATGCGCACATGTACTCAGCCGTTGTCCGAGTCGACATCAACGTAGCGAAACTGCGCAACGCAATAAAGGGAACGTCACCCACGGGAAGCATGGCGACCAATTCGCCTCATTCCCCTCTCACGTTTCTCTTCGTCGCACGGCAACAGGCGTCGGTGAAATCGTACGACGATCGAGTCTATAAGCGCGCCGACATCAAGGAGCATGCAAGCGAAAAGTCGACTCGAAGCGGATATTCCGGGAACGCTTCCGTATCGATTGAAAGCGGCGGCAGCCGAACTCGAAAGGCCGATCAGGTGTCCTGGAGCATTTTGCCATCGGGCAATCTGAGCACCATCGTTACCGGCGTCTTCGCCCAGTCGGGATTTCAAGTGGTCGATGCTGAATATGTTGAACCGTCCTCCGGCGGACACCTTCGTATGAGCGCCTTGGCGAAGGATTACCAGAATGGCGACGACATTCAGCCGTCGACGATGCGAGAAGCCGTTCTGGGATTGAGGACGGCTCACGTTCCGTACCTCGCTTTAGGCACGCTCGACGTGGGAATGCAAGACACAGACGACGTAACCGGTCTCGCCCGCGTCTACGTGAGCGTGACTGCAAAATTGGTCGACGTCACCTCTGATTTCCCAAGAACTGTATCCGCAGTGGGCCCTGTTCAGTTTTCAGGGACCGGGCCGGACACCAGCGTAGCGCGGACCAATGCCTTGAAGAAGGCCGCCGATTCCGCCGCACGCGAACTAATGGCACAAATGAACAACGCGCAAGTTCGCTAGTTGCCAACTTCGACCGCTTCAAGCGCTTAGGTTAACCAATGGGCGGTCGTGCAATTCCCTCATCATTTCCTTGGAAAATTTATGCTCAAGAAAACCCTCGCCTCGGCTGCTGTTGCAATGCTTCTCGTGAACGGTGCTCACGCGTTCCCGTCATTTTCGGGGAAGACAACCGGCACGCAGAATAGTGCGCCCGCTGCCGACGCAAGCGGGGCGCAAGCCGCTCTTGTCTCGAGTTATGCTGATGCCGGCCGTGAGGTCCTCATTGCACAATCGTATCTGGCTGACGCCGTCGGACTGAAGGAGCTCTCCGCCAAGGCGAAGGCCACCGCTGAATCCCTCGGCAGCGGTGCCACGAAAGACAGTCTGCAGGATTCCGACAAGATGATGAGCGATACGTCGATCGCCTTGCAGGAACAGTTCAAGGCCGGCAATCTTCAGATGGATGCGTCAAGCAAGAAGGCCTATTCCGAGGGGATGCAACATCTGGGTAGCGGAATTCTTCGATACGCGGGCCTGCATGGCAAGATCACCGATTTCTCGAATGAAGCTAAGGCGCAACTCGAGAGCTCGTCCGTCATGGATAAGATGGCTGTGACGAAAAAGCTTTCAACCGGCACATACATCGTGTCAGAGACCCCGAAACAAGTGAGCAATCTGGGATCGACACTGAAGACGGCGGCGGCATTCGCCACCAGCCAGGATATTCCGGTGCCGAAGGACGCAACAGCAGCACTGTCGGCAAAGTTCTAATGAGCGCGGGCGCGGGCATGTCGATGATTTCACAAGGATCCTGGCGTTCTACTGCCGTCGCATTGGCGGTCGGAATGCAGCTTGTAACGCTAGCAGGCTGTGACAAACTCAACCACCACAGCGAGGAGGTCACGGTGTCGGCTATCGTGCCAGCGCCCGCATCTGGTTCGACTTCGCAAAGTGATTCGTCCGCTCCCGCAACAAACATAGGCACCGTAACACACGTTCACGTTCGCGCCGAAGGTATAGGGGCGAGCCCAGATGAGGCGCTGAGTCAAGCGTTACGACAAGCCATTATGCAGGTGAACGGCACGACGCTGGATCTCGCATCTTCTCAATTTAGGGCCGCTCTAACTGTCTCGACTGGAAGGTCGATGGTAGATTTGCAGTCGAGTGGGTTCGCCGAGTTGGTGCAACAGGAAAGTCGGGGGGCGATATCAGATTTTCGGGTGACCGAACTCCGACGCGAGTCGTCCTCAGACAGCTCAATACACGCCGTCATTGAGGCTAACGTCGCAAAATTCAAAGGTCCGGATAGTGAAGGCCGCCCACGAATTATCGTGGCTCCCATCCGAATCAGCGGCAATGTCACACCGGCACTGAATCGAGAAGCGACATTGGTTCGCCAACGTATCACCGACGCACTGACGCAGAGCGGCCGGTTCATCGTTCTTGAGCACGGTGCCACCCCCGAAATTGACGCGGAGTTGGAGCGGATCGCTAACGGCCAAGCTTCGCCTGACCAGTTTTCAAAGCTTGGTCAGGGAGTTGGCGCAGATCTTGTGTGGGTTGGCCGCTTGAATGCGCTTTCGCCGACCAACGCTTTAGACGAAGGAAGCGCAGTCAGGGGCCGAGGAGAATGGTCGATTTCTCAGCAGTTGGTCAATGTCACGACATCCGAAGTGCTGCTTAGCGACACGACGCCCGTTGATCAAAATTCCAAACTCGCGGATGGGCGCACGAGCTCGATCGAGAATTCAATCGCGTCGAAAGTCGTCTCTAGTATTCTGGTTCAGCTCTTTCCGGTGAGCATCGCGTCGCGCGATGGCATAAACGTTGTGCTCAGTCAGGGAGGGCAGTCGGTCAAAGTCGGGGCCTCTTACCAAGTCGTCTCCCTGGGCAAGGCCATCAAAGATCCTCAGACCGGACGTATGCTCGGGCGTACAGAGCAAGAGTGCTGTACCGTCGTCGTTGACAGGGTGGCACAAACATTATCGTACGGGCATCTTGAAAACATGAAGATCTCGCCCGACGAGCTAGTTGACGGTAACCTTGAATTGCGCCAACAAGTTGCGAGCGTCGCCCCGCCAGACAACCAACGTCAAAGCGCGGGCACTCAGCGAAAGGGAAAATCTACTCACAGAGGGAAAGATTCCGCTGCGTCTGAGCGAGACGACGACTGGTAAAACATACACGGCAATCGACGAAAAGAAATAAGGTCGACCAGCGCTGCCCCCCCTCCTTTTGGGATGGAACTGGCACTTGGGCACTCTCAGAGTAGGCCCAGCGCTTCCGACCATACAATCGAATTCCAAAAACGCCGCTGACGTGCAATGGAAACTCAATCGCCACCCTCACGTTTCGAAATAATCCCCAGTCAGTAGCACTGTAGCGGACCAAGCAGGCGACAGAAATTGAGGAAAAGTTCTCGCGCGGAACAATGCCACGCACGCATTTGTCAACTACGAGAAAGCCACAGCCAGTGAGTTCGCACCGTCCTTATGGTGACCTTCTCCCTCTGCGCGGGCCAATATCGTCTCCGTACATCTGCTCCCGATGATGAGGGTTTTCGGTACTGGTTACATCATTCGGCGTTCGGCGACGCCAAGCCATGCGGCGCTTGACAGACCGCTGCGACAGCGAAGAGAGGATCGAACACAACTTTCGGACGTGCATTCAGACTCCCCTTGGAAATGAGGGGGGCGGGGGGACTATGAGGTAAAAGTGTACCGAGACGCTAATACCTCACTCAGCGCTTTTTCTCGTTGGTACGAGATGTTTTGGCTGCAAGGTTACCGCTGGGAGTCGCATTGCTCGCAGCATTCAGGCAATTCCGCTCAGCGTTCGCGCGACGCGCTTGCTTGACAATTTTTGCCGAGTCTTCGGTCTTCCGATATGTCCGGGCGAGATGGCACTCACTGGCGGACGCCGCTGCCGAAAGTATCATCAATGACACGGCAAGAACGCTACCGCCAACGTATCGCAAAATTTCCATTGCGTTTCCCTCCACCTATATACGTGTGGACCTCATCGATCGCTAAAATGAATGCGGCGCGATCCCCTCCGCGCCCTCTTGACTAGGGCAAGCACGAAGGGGACCGACCGCTTATGCGTCAGGCGAAGCGGCCATCCGTTAAGCAGCAAATTTCTTCTGGCCGCCAACCCACGTTTCGCTCACGTTGATGTCCATGAGTTTGGTAGGATCAACCGCGTACGGGTCGCTCTCGAGAATCGCAAAGTCGGCAAGCTTGCCCGCCTCAATCGATCCGAGCTCATCTGCCATGCCAATCTGCCCTGCCGCAAAATTCGTAACCGCTCGAAGTGCATTGGTCAGCGAGACGGCTTGCGCTTTCCCGATAACCGAGCTGTCAATATTGCACTGACGGGTCACAGCCGTCTGCACAAGCTGGAGCGTTCCAAGGTTCGAGCACGGAGCGTCCGTATGGAGCGTGAACGGTAGGTTTCGACTCACACAGCCGCCAGCGGGATCCATGTCTACAGTACGCCGAGGCCCAAACAGTTGGTCACGATAGGCCGCACCGTAGAAGTAGACATGGTTCATCAGAAAACTGGGTTGTACACCGAGTCGCGCCATCCGATCAAGCTGATCGGATGTCACCATGGTGCAGTGCTCAATACGATTGACACCCGAGGAAGGATGCGCGCCATATGAAGCCTCAATGGCATCAAGTGCATTGTCGATGGTCTGGCTGCCGTTACAGTGAATCAACAGCGGCCATCCCGCAGCTTTGACTGATGCTACCAACTCCTTAAGCGCTTCCGGTGTGTAATTGGGGGTGCCATTCGTCCCATCGAGATATGGAGCTCGCTGTGCAGCTGTTCTCGTTTGATTCGATCCATCACCAACCACCTTCATGCCATAGATCGAAAATTGCGTGTTCGGAATACGCGTGGCCTTTGCACCGTAGCCAAACTTTTTGTACGGCTCGGCAGCCTTAAGACTCTCCGGCGAATCGACCATCAGGCTAACCGACGCCCGGCACGACGCCTCGTTCGCCACGGCCATGTAGTCGCCAATCAAGTTGTCTCCGCCGGCGCCTGGCAAAAGAAGTCCGGCCTCGTGGATGCACGTGTTGCCGTACGACGCATTTGTTGCAAGCCAGGCAGCGACCGCCGCGCCCGCGTTCTCCGGCGTCAACTTTTCCGGAGGAATTGCGGAGCTGAACATCGCAAGCGCCGGCATTTCATAAATGACCCCATTTGGCGTACCGTTCGGGTTTTGGCCGAAGTGCCCCCCGCCATTCGCCATGAGCTTTTTGTTCAGGTCACCAGCATCGGTGTTTGTGCTGATGCCCGCCGCTTTGAAGGCCGTACTATTTCCCGCGGCGGTATGCATGTTGATGTAATAGACGAGAATCGGGTGCTGAGTGGAAATGGCATCCAGATCAGGCATCCAAAAATCGCCCCCTCCCCCATGCATTCCATCGCCCTGCAATAGGTTGTCGTAAGCATAGAAGAGGAGCCACTGCCCCGGAGGCGTTTGACTGGCCTGCTTCGCAATGAGATCGATGACCGCCTTTCGATTCGGATAGCCCTTGGGAGCTTCCGGCTTCATCGGACTATATCCGCAGTACGTGAAGACAGACTTAATAAGCGCGCCGGTAACGGTGTGTTGATGAGGGTCGATGAAGCCAGGAAGAAGTGAGCGCCCGGCCAAATCAATCACTTGGGTCGAGGCGGACTTCTGCGCCATGATTTCGCTCTCAGGCCCTGCGGCCACAATACGTTCTCCCTTTACGGCAACCGCCCAATCGTGGAAAGGGCCGTCCGCAGTCGACTTGCTCGCCAACGGTATGATCGGCCCGCCGCGGAAAATGTAATCAATCTGTACAGCACTTCCCCCACCCCCACTCCCCTTTGCGTAAGCTGATGCCATAGAGGGTAAGATCAGCCCGGCGCCCGCTGCGGTAGCGAGAAACCGGCGGCGCGAGAAGGAGTTTGAAGATTTGAGACCGCTGAGCGCGCCCAGCCGACCAAAGAAATTACCTACGCATGCTTGACACATTTGTCGCTCCTGTCTCGAGGGATGCCCTCGTTTGAACAGCATTACGAAAATCAGAATTGAATACTACGGAAGTGGTGGTCGGACAGGAGCCGTCATCTGGGCACGCCTGCCTCAGGCATCCTGTATTTCTTCGGTCCTCAAAGAGCCTTGGTGCTCGTCCGAAATGGGCACTTGCGAATGCGCGCTCAGTATCCGTCCCTGTTCAGACGTCGATCGGTACCTTCGCTTGAGCGTGGCGCGTAGCCAATGTCCCACAGCGACTATCACACCGAGCACTGTGAGCGCGAGGAAAAAGTCATTTGCGATACTTGCCACCAATGTCGGCATGGCGATGGGAGAATGCGGTGAACTCTCACCGAGAATGCGTATCTCAACCCGGACCAGGGCATAAATCACTGAGCCGTAAATGACAAGTTCCACCAGTCGGCGCATACCGCGTCTCCGGAGAGCGGGGTCAGCCCAGCCATTGGCAGCCAGGCGGGACTATCCTGACAAGTCCCAACACGGCACATCAGCTCGACGCCCTGAGTTCGTATTTCGACGCAGCGCCTGAGAACGTGAACGAGTTCTCACCAGTCGATTAGCGCCGATTCTAGTGCTGGCTCTACGCTGTCGACATCCCAACGCCTCCTCAACGTAAATGCCGCACCGAAACTCAAACGCAGACGCCGCATTTTCAAAAGCCCAACACTCTCGCCCGCAATGTCGCCCCTATCTTTATCCGCGTCTGCTCAATTCACGAGCAGCGGATTGGCAGCACCTATTTCTCGGCCTTCGCATGACTTATGCACAGCCTTGTCCACCGAAAATGTGGATAACGAAAAAATTAGTCTAGAACATCAACACGATTCGCTAGAGCTCGAGTGGCCTGGAGACTGCTTGCCATACCCTATATGCTGTCGTTCATGGAAATAGTGAATACGAAACCTTCGACGGTGCTATACGCGGCGTCGAGTCCTCCGATGGCGTCGGTAACGCTATTTCCGAGGGCTCGTTTTTTTGATTTTTGTTGGGGAGGTCGTGAGATGCTTGCCGTGAATCGGTACTTAATGTTGTGCGCAATCAACCGAGTGCGTTCACATGTTCCTGTTCTGATATTACTGGCGACGGCCACTGGAAATTGCCTTGCTGTGTTGCCACCCAGATATTTGGGTATTGAGAAATTCGATCAGTGTTTGGCCGAGAAACGTGTCAGTACGTTTCGGGTATGGTGTATGCCAGAAGAGAAGCCCCAAGCATGCCCCCGCTCGAGTTGGAAGCAACTACGCGCGCTGAAGGGACGAGAAGCAATCTCCCCGTGTGCCGAGAAAATTCCATCGTCTCAATGATACATCCTAGGCGCGTAAGGATATGGGACAAGGTATACCGCTATGCTGGAGCGAGCGACTGTCGAGTTAATCGCCTGATCCACTATGGAGTGTTTCACAATGACAGATGACAATTCGGTCAATGTACTGGCGGTGGATGTCCGTGGACAACTCTCGCGAGTGCCTGCAGCTTCACTGCTCATCGAGTTTTCCAATGGCCAATCGCTTGAGTTCACGTGGCGGCAACATGCGGACGATCCTCGACCGCCGTCCATCCAGGTGTGGGGCGGCCGAGTGCCACGCGATGAAGCATCCGAAAGAGAGAGACCCGTTCGCCCATACGGGCTATCGATTGTGCCGTGTGCCAGTAATCTGGTCACGGTCCAGCCACGTCCCGCTGGCGAACTGAGCTTGGCCTCGGCGAATGTCTACGCCGTGGATGACAATGATCGTTACGTGGCGATAGTCGCGGAGTCGCTGGTTGTAGAGTTAGTTGGCGGACGGTCATTCGAGATCGCATGGAAGAATGAACAGACGGCATCGGTTGCAATCTACGGCGGACGGATGGCACGAAAAGAATGGCTGTTCAGTGAAGTGCAACTGCGAACGCAAGCACTGGCCATTTTCCCTCTCGCAGGCAATGTCGTTCACGTCCATTCGTTTGCATTGCAAGAATTGGAGAGCACGACGGAGCGACGTCACCCCCGATTTGAGTAGCGCGACGATTTAGAGTCCAATCACGTAGTGACCTCCCCCCCGGATAACTGAGCACCTTGGCCTAGAGATCTCCGGCGTCAAGGTGGGCAAGTCGGAACTCACCCGGAGTCAGATCGCCTAGTGAGCTATGCGGCCTGAAGTCGTTGTAATCCTGTCGCCAGCCTTCGATCTTTTCTCGGGCATCGTCCAATGACAGAAACCAATGCACATTCAGACATTCATCCCGAAAACTGCCGTTAAACGACTCGATGAACGGATTGTCCGTGGGTTTGCCCGGACGGGAGAAGTCCAAGGTTACGCCATTTTCATACGCCCAGTGATCCAGCGCATGAGAAATAAATTCGCTCCCATTGTCGACCTGTATCCGTTTCGGGGCGCCTCGCAGCGCTTTCAGGCCCCATCGTTGCCACCACATCGGCCGCCCTCAAGGCGTAATCGACGGTGATCGCCAAGCTCTCCCGACTAAAGTTATCGACCACAGTTAAGGCCCGGATTTTCTGTCCGTTGAACAGCTGATCGGCCACGAAATCCATGCTCCAGCAGGCATTCACCGTAGAGATTTCGGGTCGCTCCATGCGGTGTGCGGCAGCGACACGACACCGAGGCCGAGGCCGCTTACGCCGAAGATTCAGCCCCTCCTCACAGTAGATCCGGTACGTCTTCTTGTGATTTATCAGCCAGCCCTCGCGTCGTAGCAGAACATGAATGCGTTCGGCACCATAACGTATTCGCGTTTCGGCGATCTCCCGGATACGCCGCCGCTCAGCACGGTCATCGCGGGGATGAGGTCGATAAAAATACGTGGCCTGACGCAGTTGCAACACTGCCGTTGCTCGTCGGATGCTCACCCGATACGCCTGCATCAAGAAGTCAGCCAGCTCGCGCTTGCGGGCCGGCTTCACAGCTTTTTTGCACCACCTCCTGCAGCATTTGCTTGTCCAGGCTTAGGTCCGCCACCATGCGCTTGAGTCTGGCGTTTTCCTCTTCCAACTGCTTGAGCCGGCGCAGCTCCGAAACGCCGAGACCGCCGTACTTCTTCTTCCAGTTGTAGAACGTGGCCTCCGAAATACCCATCTTCCGGCAAACTTCCGCCACCGTCGTACCCAGTTCGGCCTGTTTCAGCGCAAACGCGATCTGCTCTTCTGTGTACTTCGATTTCTTCATGCAAACCTCCCGCCCGTCAGGGCTTCAAATTTGCCAGAAATCTCCAGTTTTCGGTGCTACGGTTTTTCGGGGGGAGGTCAGTACGGTACACGTTACATCCCAGCCTAGCGCAACTAACCTCGAATTCCGAGGAAGTCCGGGCAGCCGACTACTCACGATTCTCGTCCTGTAGCGTCGGCCATATTCGTCAGCGTTCTACCGCCCCCGTCGCACTTGTTACACGCCGTGGTTACACGCCAAACGGTATCGGCACGTTGTTGGAGAACACGTCAAAGCCGCTGCATGAGTCCACAGCCTCTGAAAAAACGTCGGACGGAGTTCTGGTCAAGTTATTTATCCAGATGCACGCAAAGTGAAGTCATCGCGATTAGCAAGATTAAGAAGGCGACGGCAGGCGGAGCTGCGGCTTCATCTGAGCGATGGAATGCCTGAAGCCAGCATCCAAGCGGGCTGGCGACACGAGAAACGCCACGTACCAAATAGAGAAATTTAGGCAAAACGCAAAGACGAACACCAGGCTCGTTGCCGTGATAAGAAAAATGTCGTTTTCAGGAGCCGTGACGCAAATCCATTGGCCGAGCAAAAGCCCAAACATCAACGCGCCGAGGGCATATGTGTTCTGCAATACCTGATATGCAGCGATCGCGAGCCATTTTTGACGAGGGGCCGCTATCAACAAAGCGGCAAAAATTATCCCAAGAACAGCGAAGACATTCCAGATATGTGGCCCAATGCCTTCCTGCACTGACATCTGCAGATATTTGACTGACAGGTGGCTACTGAGCCAGTCCGTTGCGATGACTCCAGCTATCGCGGGAAGCGCCCAAGCCGCGAGGACAATCGCGGCTTGTTTTAACTCCCAGCCTGGCCAAAAGTCTGTTCGCCTGAAGTGGTCGGCGTGGTGCCGAACCCAGACGCGAATTCGATCTAGTTGGGCCCGAACGGATGACATGGTAGTTAGTTCCTTCATCTGTAGGTGGGGCGGAGAACGGTGGTTTGACGTTGGCGCAATGGTCGCGGACCTGATTGTCTTGTCGCAATCCTTCGGGAATTAGAACTTCATTCTGAAGCCGAGATTGGCCTTCGCGTTGTAGTTCCCATCGAAGTGATTGACCGACGCGCTCACCGAGCGCTCGCCATACTCCGTGTACTTGTTATCCGCCCACGAATATGAGCCACCCACACCGGCTCCCATCCACGTCCTATCGGTCCTCGTGTCAAAGTTCACACCCGCCACACTCACCGACGACCCTCCGAGCATATCCTGATAAGCCTTGTGAAATTTCCGTAAAATCACACTTACTTCGACGTCTCAGTAGTTCTCACCGAGGACTACGATGGCTCCGCGCAGCAATACCAGCGGAATGAGAGGGTTCGTATTGGTAGGCGCACACTCGAGATCACTCAATGGCTCGGGATCATTTCGGCCTTGGCGAGCAATCAAGCTTAGCGTCGCTACGTTATAGGTTACAACCAGCGCGTCGAGCCAACCGATCACGCCCTCCCGTAGCCGTGGCGACCGCGTGCAAAGCTGGCCCGGCCGGCCAATCCCCGTTCACCTCGCCTCTTCGCACAATTGCTGATGCAGGCTGAGCTCCTCACCATACCCCGTCATCGGATTCCACGCCGGAGAATGGATTGGTCCCGCTATTGCTAGGTCGACCGTTGTTTCGCTTCTCGTTGGCTCGGCAATGTCGGCATGACCCGGGACCGCTACCGGCTGCAATCTGGCCCGAGTCACGGCAAGCTGATACTCATATGCACGCGAGACCTTACGCTCGACGAGTAGGCCATCATCCATGAGTTCCTCAACGACCAGATCAACGCACCGACGGGAAATGCCGCAGATATTCGCTAATACCGGCCTGCTGTACCACTCGCCCTTGTCCATGCAATCCAAAATGAGATCTTTCACTTCCTCACCTCAGTAACCGTCACGTTCCGCGCAAGCTTCAGTTGCCGCATAAGTCGACTCGTTATTACACCGCACCATTAGCATCACCCATTTCCGTCGCATATGGGCACTAACCGACAAAGTCCACGATGTACCGTAGTAACGACCGCTTGCGACTACTGATTGCTGTGATCGGCGGGAGCTCGAAAGTCACTTGCCACACGAGTTTCGGCTCGACCGCAGGCCTTCGCACCTGAAGCAGCTCTTGCGGCGGGCGGCATGGCACAGGCCAAGTGTTCAGCGTTGCAACCTGCAAATGACTGCTCCGCAGCGTGCCATCTCACACCCTGGCGGCGGAAACTGCCCGGTTTGTGGGAATTTTCAAGGTATCGCGCCTGACAATCGAACCCGCTTCCGCGCTCTTCGGCCGTTGCAACATGCCTTCGGGCGAATTCCAGAAATTTTCAGCCACATATCACCAACTCGAGATAGGACAGATGTCCGTCTTCGTCCATGCAATCGAGCATGAACGCACAACGGAAGCACTTATGAACGAGCTGAGCATCAAAACTTCCCCCTCATTTATGACCATGGCCGCCACGCTCCTCTTCGCCTGGCTGCAATTCAGACCGCTCCGTCGAACGAACGGCCCAAGGATTGCAAGCCTCTCCGTCGCGACTCGCCGCACACTGGTGGCAATAATCGCGCAATTTCGGCCCGACAAGAAGGGCTCAACGCAAGCGCTCTCATGTGAACACCCCCGGAGCACGTCGTCTCATGCATCAGGGCACCACTTTGGTCATGAGCCCGAGCGGCACAAACAGGAACCGGGGGCCAAGAATAAGCCCTACTGCCCGCGATGTCGCTCCGAGCGCGTCGCTCATCGAAATGTCGGGCGAAAAGCGGGAAGCGCAATCGGTGCGGTTGCCGGCGCGGCGAGCGGAATAGCGACAACCCTCTCCGGAGCGGAGGTAGGTGCGACGGTCGGACTGGTGGGGGGACCCATCGGATCACTCGTCGGGGGCGTAGCCGGTGCCGTGGTTGCCGGGCTCGTCGCAGGTGCTGCCGGTTGTGCGGCTGGCGCAGTTGTGGGCGATGTTGTGGACGAAAACGTCCTCGGCAATCGGGAGTGCCTCGATTGCGGCCATCAATTTGCCGTCTCATCACGCTAGCCCGCCACACTCAGCTTCTCCTCACAAATCCGCGCCACCGAGTAGCGCCGCCAAATCCAGCATTCCCTTTCGAACCTTCGGAGAATTCACATGCACCTTGTGCAATCCATGGCATATGTCAATGAAAAACCCTGGCACGGACTAGGAAACCGCCTGACCCTGAATCAACCACTCGATGTCTGGGCAGACCAAGCCGGGATGAACTGGCGAATTGAGACAACCGACGTTCGGTACGCCGATGATGACGGCTCGACAACCACAATTCGAAAATTTGAAGGGCAACGCGTGCTGTACCGGTCTGATACGAAAACACCTTTGGCGGTCGTCTCCAAGCGCTATCAGGTGGTTCAGCCGCAGGAGATCCTCGAGTTCTACCGGGATCTGACTGACGTGGGCGGCTTCCAGCTTGAAACCGCTGGCGTGCTTAAGGAAGGGCGCAAGTTCTGGGCACTGGCGCGCACAGGCCATCGGACAGCACTCAAGGGTCGTGACGAAGTCAACGGTTACCTCCTGCTAGCGACCGCGTGTGACGGAACACTCGCCACGACCGCGCAGTTCACGTCCGTTCGGGTGGTATGTAACAACACGCTTGCGATCGCGCTTCAGGACGGCACAGGGACGGTCAAAGTCCCTCACCGCTCGCAGTTCAACGCGCAGGCAGTTAAGCGTCAGTTGGGAATCGCCGTGTCGTCGTGGGAGACCTTCATCTCCCAGACGCATGCGCTCGCAAACCGCAAGATCACAAGCTCGGATGCGGAATCCATTTTGCGAAAGGTCATGACGTATTCAACTGGAACCTCGGGAACCGCTAGCCGCGCGCACGCGGACTCCAACACCGTCAACGAGCGTGCAATCAAAGCGATTTCCCACCTTTATCAAGGGCAAGGGCTGGGTGCCGACTTTCCTTCCGCTCAAGGCACCGCGTGGGGTTTGCTCAACTCCGTTACCGAGTACGTCGACCATCATCGGCGCGCAAAGTCGCCTGACCATCGGAGAGACGCCGCGTGGTTTGGACAAGGAGCCACCATAAAGCAAGATGCCTGGAATGAAGTCGTGAAGCTTGTCGCCTAGAGCACCCCAGTACCCAAGCAGAAGAGCAAAGAGCCCCGTTGGCAACGCCAACGGGGCTCTTTGCATTTCAGACTCATCGGGACCACACGCACTATGGAAAACATCAAGAACCCCGCGTCTCACAGACGTGTTGCTCTGCGCATCGCACGAGACACGCAAGACCATTTCATTGTGGAGCTCAGCCGAGGCCCCGCCTATCGATTCCCGCCCTTCTACTCGCATGCTGACGTCCTACACGAGCTCGGAGCACTGGGCGTCGACTGCACGAACTTGCACGAATCCCCAAGTGGGGCGCTTCAGGACAAACCCGCAGCAACCCTCACCAGCACCGACGAGAAGGCCACGCCGTCAATCTTTAATGGAACAGTGATGCAAGGAAAGACCACTCATGACCTCGTCGATCTGCGACTACCGCTGGGTCGAATCGTGGCAACGCCGGGTGCGTTGACGGCCATAGAACAAGCCGACGTCTCCCTGAGCCTGCTTATCTTTCGTCACGCAAATCACGACTGGGGGGAGCTATGCCCTGCGGATCGCGACCTGAATACGTTAGCACTCCAGGTCGGCGGACGCGTGCTCTCAAGCTACCCACTGCCGGACGAGAGCAAGGTCTGGGTCATCACGTCGGCGGATCGGTCGCTCACGACCGTCCTATTGCCGAGTGAGTATTGAGGAAGAACGGAACGACGAAAGAGGCGCTTGCCGCGAAGGTTCGCCGATTAGCTGCGTAGTGAGGTGAGAGGTACTGTCGAAATGCTTTCGACAATCGCCCGCGGATCGGCTTCAGGCACGCGCACATATTCGAGGAACTCAATAAGATCCAGTCGCCGCAAACCATTCTCAGCCTTGGAAACTGAAGATTGCGAGCGACCAATTCGGTCCGCAAGTTCCTGCTGCGAAATGCGGCGCGACTTCCTCAACTGAGCGAGAAGTTTCACGACGCGCTGGTAGCGATGGTCTTCGATAGGGTGCGACATGACGCAAACCATACCGCCGCATCTCGCGCCTAGCCGCACCGGCAATGACGCAATGCGATAACTCTCATGCAAAAGCAACTACCGCGCTATCAACACAAAGCCTCCCCGACCGACGAGGCTCCCCATTAATCCTCACGGCGTCGCCTAACGCCGCCCATGCTCCGATTGCTTCCGGGCTAGACGCGCCGAAAGACGCTCAATCACCTCGACCATCATCTCTCGATCTGAGGATGTCAGTTTTGACAGCAGCCGACTGAGATGGCTGGCTTGATCCGACGGCCGAATACTGGCATCCGTAAGCAAATCGGCAGCATCGCACTGAAAGACCTCAGCCAATTCAAATAGTCGAGCCACAGTCGGAACGACTTTTCCTCGCTCCATACGAGATACAGCCTCCAGACCGACACCAAGCCTTTCGGCAACCTCATCTTGTGTTAAGCCACTGGCCAAACGCTGGCGCGCAATAGTGCGTCCGATTGCGATCTGCAATTCATCCGAATTCGATTTCGACATGATTCCTCCCGGTCACCCGAAATGGTTGACCACCATCTCGTTGACTCGAAGGACCCAACAGGTTGATAATCAACCAATTAGGTTGATATTCAACCGAGTTTCACTCACATTTTGCGCAGTGCGCGATATCCCGATCTCGAAGTCCATGCGTTTCAATTGATCTGTCTCGGAAAGGAGTATCGCAATGCGCATGTCCATCTGCTCAAGATACTTGGAGCTCAGCATGTCGATGCCCGTGGGTTCCATATACGCGCAAGGCTGCGAAGTCAGTGGATGCAAGTTGAGCGCCGCACTGATGCAGTTCAACTTGTCCTGCGTGGGTTCTTCAGCCCCCCCCTCCAGGGCGCTTGCGCGGGAGCGACTCGACACGCATCCCATTAGTCCTGCGATGCATCTCGCCACTGTCGAGTCGTCCTCAAGGCGCTACCAAACCGAAGTCGAAACGCCTCGGGATCGGTTCCTACCTTAGCTATCCAGGCGTTCCCAAGTGAATTTCTTACGTCAACAAACATCCCCCAAAAATTATGAAATCCATCACAGACTTTAAAGACCAGGTAAACACGAAGACCGCTAGGCTTTGGCGGCTAAGCATCGCGACGGTGAGTATCCTCCCGTTCATATGGCTCGCCGCCTGCTCCGACAGAACCCTCGATTTTCGCAACGCGGAAATCGTTAACGGAAAGGCCTACGCTGTAGGCGCTAACAAGCCCTTCACCGGCAAGCTCACCAACATTCCTGAAAACGCCCTGCTACTGAAGCAGGACGGATTCGTCAAAGCGGCTCGCGTTACCGGCATGACCCTTGCCGGAAACATGGGAGGCGCGCAGTCTGTCATGTTTGACTCGTTGTGCGACGCTCAAGTGAGCGACGGCATGTTGGATGGGAAATTCGTTTGCAAGGCGCCGCAGTCTGAGACGGTCATGATCGAGTCGTCTTTCAATCGTGGGGCGTTGGACGGAAAGCTGACGCTGAATGGCGGACCAGGCAATGGCCCGCTAACTGAAGTCAAGTTCGACAATGGCCTGCCCAATGGCACGCAAAAGATCTATGGATGGAGCACCCATAAGCTTGTACACACATATCCGTGGGTGAGCGGCGTGCTCTCTGGCACTGAAGAAGGGTTTGACGCCAACTCGGGCGAGCTCATCAAGCGCGTTTCAATTGTTAACGGTCAATACGAAGGGGAATTGGTACAGTACACGCCCGACGGCAAACAAATGATCCTGCGCGCGACTTATGTCGGCGGACGTTTGAATGGCCCTTTCAAGTCGTGGGATGCCACTGGCTCACTGACAGGGGAAACTTTGTATGCCAACGGGATAGAGGTCGGCACGGATGGGAAATCGGTCGATGACTGTGTTCGCGAATGGGACGAGGCCGATCAGAGCATTCAGACATCCAAACAGATGGCAAAGGGGATTCTGACCGGCACCACACCAGCCACGGAGGAGCAGAAGGACTCGTGGCGCAGCAATTGCCGCGCTGGTAACCATCCAAACCCCACGGAACAATCACAAGCCCGCCAAGCGTACGAGCATGCGAGCGCCGCCATTGATGACTGCATTGCTAACAAGAAGGCCATGCTCCGGCGCAACAGCGGCATGCCGGACAATTTGGCGATCATGGATTCTCAGATCATTGAGATGCGTAACGCCTGTTACCGCGAGGTCGGCCACACCGCGTCAGCCAGAAGCTCGACTATTGCGAGCTCAGGCTTGCCGAAGGCCTCCTCAGCCGAAGATGCGTGCGTGGCGGCATGGACTGCTGCGTATCGACGGGAGAAGGGTGGTGACGCATTAGTCTCAATGGACCAATTGAACGAGTGGGAGGCCTGGTGCAAATCGGGCAAGCGGCCGAGCTAAGGCGTTTCGTTTCGCGCGCATATAGGCAGAAGGAGCGCGATGCGCCCCTTCTGCCTAATTTTTTGGAGCATTCTTTTTTCGCACGTGCTCTTCATTTTTTGTCCCGAGATCTTCCTGCCCTGATGACTACTATCGCCCCGCACCCCAAGGCCTTACCGCCATGCGCTAAGTGCCACGCAACGCCGAAACAATGACTTGGGGCGAAGAGTCAAGGCACTCGTCAATCCTAGTTGACGAAAACAATGTTCTCATTATCATGAAACGCGTCGTGCCTCACCCATCCGCCGTCCTAATAGAAGTCAATAACGCAGCGATGACGACGCAGCACATTCAAATCTGACGGATATGACAGATGACGACGAAAGAGATCGTGCTGACGACCACGCTCGTCGATGCCGCAGATAAGGTCGACTATTGGCGCGAAGCCATGAGCCCTCTATTTGAGATTGGCCTACCGCCCTCCTCCACTGTCTCAGCCTTGGACGGGGAATGTCGGATCCGTTCGACTGGCGAGCTAATGCTTCTTAATACACGCTTCTCCGACCAAATTTTCTTCCGTTCAGAAGCAAAGGCGAGAAAGGCCGACGCCGACGTACTGTTACTCCAACTCATCTGTGGCCACGGTTTGATGGGACGTTTCGGTACTTCTGCGATCGAGCTTCGATACGGCGACCTATTAATTCAAGACATCGCCCGCGCTTGTATCACACCGGTTGTCCAAGGTCGCACGCTAACTATCGTGGTCGATCGCATATGCCTGGAGCGACTATTGGGGCGGTCTGATCTGAACGGTGTCGTCCTGCGACGGGAGCAGCCAACGACCCGTCTTCTCGCGGACTACTTGAAAACGCTTTGGGATGTGGCGCTTGATTTGAACGCGGCAGACGCGTCCCTGGCACTTGATGTCGTTGGACGGCTTATGAAGGCGGGGACCGGCAATGCGTTGGTCATGTCCCCCGAGGAGGAAGCAGCTTACGCAGACACAATGCACCCCCAGATCCACGCGTACATCCGCCAAAAACTTGCTGGCACTGACCTAACGCCTGAAACCATTATGGCGCGGTTCAATATGTCTAGGACCGGGCTTTATCGCGCAATGGACGGTGCCGACGGTATCGCCCGAGTGATTCGGAACACCCGGCTTGATGCAGCCCTGGCGCTTCTTATAAAACAAAAGGGCCTGCCGATATCCCAAGTGGCCTATCAATGTGGTTTTTCGAGCCCTCAACACTTCTATAAGGCTTTCCGACGCAAGTTCGGACACTCCCCAATCGAAGCTCGCGAAGCACATCATGCGAACACCGCACCCCCGAGTCTAAGACAAATCATACGTCACTACGGGCGCGTAGAGAGGTCGTATATGCTGCCGGAAATTGCATGAAGTTGCTTTGGCAGCCGAACACAACTACAACCTTATGACTCAAGCCGCACCCCATAGCGCGTTTTTCATGTGCCTTGGTTGTGAGATCGTCGAATGTGATCGCAGCAGTGAGCGAACTGGAAGCGTCCGCAAGCACTATCTTGCGATGCAGCACATCCCACAACGAGTCCGGAATCGACTGCTGTGAGCCTTGGCTTTAAGGCGCAGACGCCGACACCCACGGCTTGTATCGCTGCGCACCTCCCCGCCCCCGCGTCTCGGCCACTTGGCGCATAGAGCCTGCGCCACTTCCGTTAGGAACAACGCTTTCAATTCGCCCGAAGTTGGGCGGTCATACGAAATAGCGGACGTAGCCCGCCATGGCGATCGGGGTGATTTGCTCGCACACCGTTTCAGGTGCAGAACGGCATCAGGCAACGCCGTCGCAGTTGACGTTTTCGACGAAATGTCAGCGAGCAGATTCGCCCTCGTAAAACGCGAGCCACACGAGATCGCGCGAAAAGTCGCATTAGTGCTACGGTTGCCATTGCAAAGTTCGCCTTTTATGTTGAGTTTCCGCATGAATGAATCTCGCCGAAGGTGCTGAGTCTCCACGAACGCGTGCATTCGCATATTCTGAAACTGACCCAATCACGGTCTTGCTCGGGGGACCCGGTCCGCGGTTGGTCGTGTCATGTCTCCTCCGCTGTGGGTTGAGGATGCCGTCCTAACGCGGACGGCATCCTTTTTGCCTACTTATCCAGACACTCGTTCATAGCCTCTCCATTTTTGGGGGCACGCAGTTGACAAAATTGCCATGTGCGCCTCCCTGCCCTCGGAATATGGAACTGAGCGCGCGCCATTTTGGCTCATAGCTTTCGGCTAATGCGGGATAACGGAATTTCCAGCGTTTCCCGGCGTGCCCGTTGCTACATAGCCGCCGTACGGATGACGTTCACGTACGCGTGAGAGAGAACGTCAAAACGCAGGGTTGCGGCGCGTGGATCGTCAGGCCTTTTGAATTTCGAGCATCTCATTTTGAAAACATGACCGCCCCGATCGCGCTCATGCACCGCAATCACCGCGTGGGCTAGATCGAAAGCTATGCTCGCTTCGTCACTCCGAATTCCGGGCGTTTCGGCTACGCCGCAACCGATCAACCCCGCCGTCAACTGCAGGATCGAACCAGACCATGAACAATGACAATAAGGACTTCGATCGTTGAGTGTGACCCCAAGCGGCTTCGCCATCTTGAGTCCAGGCAAATGGTGAATCTCGCGCTACTAGTGGCATTGATCTCGACACACCCAAATCCGGAAGCAGCCGCCGAAGTCTTTGTGCAATCGAGTGACCAGTTGATCTCGGGATGGCTGGCACTGCACCTGCCTCAAAAGTTCATCGACTCGGGCATTGCTTATCGAGACTTGCTGCTTGGTTACTTTAGCTGAGCAAGCGCGCGGACACTGATGTTGGCTGACATCGGCCGCCTGGTCTCATCTCCACAACTCGGCATCCTGCACGCGAAACCATCGTCCTAGCATCTCGGACGAGTACGGCTCTTCATGCTGATGAAGATGACGAACTCAGTCGATCGAGTTTTGGTGAGCCACCGCATTTCTTCCTGTCTCCGCGGCCCGCCCGGATACCCATTGACTAAGTCGCTCCGCAGCCTTACTGCGGACCTCACCGGCTGTGGTGCTCCCCAGAGCATCGGAGCAACCTTCGTATCAAAACTACAAGGCCCCTCAGTCCCGCTCCTGCAGGAACCCGCTGCCCGATTGCCCGCTCTCGACGGTGCTAGGCGGACATCGTGTCACTGTCAGCATTAATAGCCCTTTCGCAACATCTCCGAAATCTGCACCTGAATATCAAAAGCCGATGAGGCCTTCTTCAAAGAAGCAGCATATAGACGCTGCCACAATGATCAAGCGCTTGACGCGTTTTCATCAACTTGCAAGACCGGGCTGCGAATCGACATTGGAATGCCATTGCGGGGCGTTGTTGCACACACCTGCAGACAGAGTGACGACCTGACGGTTTCGAAAACGCTCGAACAGAGGCCGCATCTACACAGCTGTTTCCTACATGGATTCCTGGGGATTAGCAGAAACACCCCTCGGGGATGCAGACGTGGCCCATGGCGAAATTTGGATAGCACCAAGAACTCGACGAAGCACAACGCGGGACTGACCGCACGAGGTGCGGTAACGGGGGATCGGAATGCACAGTTTTCAGCAATGGTTGAGAGGAAAGCGTATCGTTGGCGCTATGGTTCAGGGCCGGCGCGAACACGAGTCAATCGCGCGAGCGCTATGCATCCATGACGGTGGAATTGCGCCGACGCTGCCCGTCAGCGTCGCTCCAAGCACGCTGCTCGCACCGCATCCCGTCAAGCTGATCTGCCTAGGCGTGATCACGTCGTTGTCTCTGGCGTCCCATTCGGCGCAGGCAACTTGCACAACGTCCGGCACGACGACTCTATGCGATCCAAACGTCTCCACTCCCTACACGAGCACAATCCAAACCGGCCCCACTACGCCGTCCGGAGCAACGGTCGATGTTGGGACAAACGCACGGGTGATTGTCGGAGATGCCTCCGCAATCTCGGTCGGCGCGAATGCCACAATCAATATTTCCTCCGGTGCCCTCATCCAGAATAGCGCCGTCAAGAACAGCGGCCTGTATAGCACGGGAGCCAACACCATCGATGTCGGTGCAAACAGCACCGTCAATGTCGCCAATGGGGCAACAGTGCTGTCCAACGGCACCCAAGGGAATGCCGAGACGATCAACCCAGAAGGCGCAAATGTCGAGATCAATAACCACGGCACCATTCAAGCAACACACGCAGCAGCGATCTGGTTCGAGAACACGGTCGGAACCAACTACGTCAACAACTTCTCCGATGGCGTGATAGCAGCGCCCGGCAACGTAATCGGGAGTTCGGGCAATGGCGCGGTGATCTTTACTAATCAGGGACAGGTCATCGGGAATCTCGTTTTCGCCGGTGGCGACGACGTACTGCATCTGTTTACCGAATCTTCGATCTCCGGCTCAATCAACGGCGGTGGAGGGAGAAACCTTGTAACGCTTAACGGATTGGGAAGCGACACGATGTCGGCCGGCGCATTCAAGAATTTCCAGACTCTCATCAAACAGGACAGTGGCACCTGGACGTTATCCGACACAATGAGCGGCATCACAATGACGGAAGTGCAGGGCGGCACATTGATTCTCTCGGGCGACAACACTAAGTACGCAGGCAAAATGTCTGTCGGCGTCGTGGGTGTCTTGCAAGGCAGCTCGCAGAACTTGCCACCGACAATAAGCGACGACGGCCTAGTGAGATTTTCCCAGACGACTGATGGCACTTATACGGGCAATATCGCCGGCTCCGGCCGCATCGAAAAGTCCGGTGCTGCGACACTCACACTCGCGCCATCGACCACTGTTGGCAACACCTACTCAGGTGGTACGCTAATTTCACAGGGCATCCTGAACTTCAGCACCGACGCCGCGCTCGGCGCAACCTCGGGCGGCGTAAGTTTCAATGGTGGAGCGCTACAGTTCGGCACTTCGTTCGACCTCGCTGGATCTCGCCTCATTACGCTGGAGGCGAACGGCGGAGTTATCGACACGCAAGGCTTCAAAACAACGATCACGCAGCCGATCACGGGGCCCGGTGGCTTGGCCAAGAAAGGCAGCGGCACCCTGGAGCTTGATGGTGTGAGCTCCTACAGCGGCGGCACGACAGTACTTGCAGGTACGCTCGCAGTGGGGGACCCAAGTCATTCTTCCGCCGCGATCTCCGGAGGAGGTCCCGTGATCATCGCAAGCGGGGCGACCCTCGGCGGCTATGGCACGATCACGGGCAACGTGACCAACAACGGCACGGTAGCCGTCGCTAATGCGATGACCGCATTCACCGGGCAGAACGCTGGCACGTTCGCGATCAACGGCACACTCACTAACTCCGGGCTTGTCCAGGTCGGATCGAGCAACACCAAGACTACCGGCAACACGCTCGGCGTGACGAGCTACGTCGGCAATGGAGGCACGCTGGCCACCAACAGTTATCTCGCCGGGGATGGTGCGCCATCTGATCTGTTGTTGATCCAGGGCGGTACGGCGAGCGGCACCACCACGCTTGCTGTCACGAATGCTGGTGGGCCGGGTGCCCAGACGGTGCAGGACGGTATCAAGGTGATCCAGGCTATCAATGGCGCGACGACCACGGCGGGTGCGTTTTCGCTCAAGGGGGGACTGATCAAGGCCGGAGCATATTCGTATTTCCTGGCTCAGGGCGGTGTGAGCCCGGGAACTTCGCAGAACTGGTATTTGCGAAATACAATCGCGCCGACGCCGGCGCCCACAAACGGGCCAGATGCCCCTGTCATTGGCCCGACATTGGCCGAAGGGACACCAGAATTGCCCGATCCCCCCATGCCCGGTACCGACCCGACCGTGTTGTATCGACCAGAGGTTGCTCTCTATGCGGAGATTCCTAGCGTCGTGCGAATGCTCGGCCTGCTTCAGGCGGAGAGCTTCCACCAAAGGCAGGGCGAACAGGCCCTTCTGCATGAGGGGCAGGGTGCGCTGAGTGCAAGCTGGGCGCGTGTTTGGGGGGCAAGAGCGATTTTGCGCAAGACGGCACCGTTTCTCCAAGGTTCGATGGCAACTCGTTCGGCTTCCAGGTTGGGCAAGACTTGTACACGCACGTGCGCGAGAGCGGCCATCGTGACCATATCGGCGCGTTGTTCGGGATTGCTCGAGCGACCGGCGACGTGACAGGATTCGCGAATGGGTTCGCGGGCGCCCCTGTCGGGCACCTCGCGGTTGACACCTATAGTGCAGGCCTTTACTGGACACATATCGGGCCGGGAGGGTGGTATGCCGATGCAGTGGTCATGGGAGGAGGCGTGGACGCCAAACCCAACTCCGTCGATGGCATGATGGTGTCGACGCATGGCGGCACCGCCTTGGTGTCCTTCGAGGCGGGTCTGCCTCTGAGGCTGCCGATGTCGACGGCCAACACCGCCTGGACCATTGAACCCCAAACCCAACTCGTCTACCAGCACGCATCCATCAACAACTTCAGCGATAGCGCTTCGGACGTGAACCTGTCACCCTCCAACTCCGGGGCCGCGCGCCTGGGAGTACGCCTTGCGGCCGCGTACCCGATTGGGGCGGCACGGGCGCAAACTTGGCTGCGGCTCAATGTCCTGCGTACTTTCGGCGGCAATGACATGGCAAGCTTTGATGGGACCTCGATCACGACGCAAGTACGTGCCACTGCCGGGCAAGTGGAGCTCGGCCAGTGGATAAAAATGGGGGCGAGACTTGGCATGTACGCGAACGTCGGCACGATCTTCAATCTGGGCGGGGCCCGTCAGCGAATGATTCTCGGCAACGTGGGAATGAGATGGACGTGGTAGGACGAACGTCTTGGGTTTCCACATTGGCACCGCCGAAAATTCCGTCTTTCCGCACGGCGAAATTCAGTCAATGGGACCCTGCACTTTTCAAGTGAGCGTCAGCTGAAGTTCTTGTCCGGGCAGGCACATCGGATGTCTGTAGCACCGAATTCGGTCCACATTCGCGTATTGGGTAGCACGCCGATCATCACAAGTTCTCCGGCACGGCGCGCCGCACCGAGTCAACGTCCGCAATTACAAAAAAGGCCGGCATTCCGGCCTTTGTTGTTTCAATTAACAACACAACCTCTTCGTTTTATGCTTTTCAATTTCGTTTAGCTTAAGATTCAAATATCAAGCACCATCCACGTTCTCTTGAAAGGCATGCATGCGATATCTGATCGGCTTTGTCGTGCCCTACGCGCTCGTACTTCTGCCACTGCGTTGGTTGGCCAAATCCGGTGAGCTCATAGGCGGCGTCCCCTTGATCTTCATCTGGCTGATCGGTTGCATCCCGCTCACTTCACTGTGTCTATACACTTGTTGGCGTCTGTTCGACGCAAAGCATCACTAGACTCGCCTCTCTACGTCGTTTGATAACGAAGGATCGACGGCACCATGGCACCAGTCGTTTTTTCACTTTTGATTGCTTTCGCTACGACCCTGGCGATCGCCGCCGGTCGAGGCCGACGAAATCAATCGCCGCTCGACTTCTTTGTTGCATCGCGCCAACTCACGACCATTGCCGTGTTCTGTCTTGCCGCCGCCGAATCTTACGGCATCGGAACGCTCATCGGTTTTTCGGCCGGCGTATACAGTAACGGCGCTGCATACGGCGTTTGGTATATAGGCTACCTTCTGCTCGCGTATCCGATTGGATACTTCCTGCTGCCGCACCTTTGGCGTATGGGCAAGCAGTACGAGGCCATCACCCTGCCCGACCTGATCAAGGGCTACTTTCAGAGTCGCACCTTCGAGCTCGTCGTTGCCATTGGATCGATAGCGTTTCTCGTCCCCTGGGGACAACTACAGCTCATCGGTCTCATCATCGCAGTAAGGGCACTTGGGTTGAACCTCCCACCGATCGTCGTTATTGCCTTCGCCACAGCCCTCGCATTTCTGTTTGTCATCATTGCAGGGATGCGCTCATCGTCACGTATCGCGATGCTCAAGGACCTATTATTGCTGATAGTAATTGTCGCTACGGGAATTTCTGCTGTAACCGCTGCCGGAGGCGTCGGTCCTCTGTTCGATGCGGGTGGCATACGCATTCGCGCTACGCTAACTGACGAAGAAATCAACTTCGCAATCAGCACCATTGTCTTTCAGGCGTTGGGCCTGTATCTAATACCGTTGGCGCCACAAGCGATATTCAGCGCCAAAGATCCCGTTGCATTGCGCCGGGCGCACATCTTCATGCCGCTGTACATGCTACTGTTTCCATTTCTCATCGCTGCGGCTTACTACGCGGCGTCGCGCCCGGCATTGGCAGTCACCCCAAGCGATACATTCCTCGTTACCGCACTGCAAACCCTGCCCGCATGGGCGCTCGGTCTCGTCGCCGCTGCGACGGCACTGACCAGCATGTTCGTCCTTGCCGGAACCTGCCTTGCGATCGCCCCAATTGTGGTCCGCAACGTCGTACCTTCGCTCCCCGTAGCCCGCCAGACCAGAATGGCGCGACTTACCATCACCTTGTTTCTGGTGGTAGTCGTAGCACTGTTGCCGATTGCTACGCCGGTCATGATCCGATTGGTCAACATCACCTATGTAGGTGCCACTCAGTTTGTTCCGACCGTCGCGGTCGCGTTGCTCGGGATCAGGGTCTTGCCCACCGCCCTCATATCCGGCGTGGTATGCAGTTTGGCCTTTGCTGTGACCGGTGTCGCACTCAACTGGACTTTCGCAGGCGTCAACATAGGCGCCATTTCACTAGGGCTCAACGTCGCCGTCGTATGTGCTCTCCACGCCTTTACACGCCGGCGAGGACGAGCCGCTCTCGTGCAACGGCGAACGTTTTAGCACCGCCCCAAGGTCATCCGATGGCCGCCACGCAGTACCTGCGCAGCAACATTCTGGAACAACAAAGGCCGGGAAACCGGCCATTGTTGTTAGTAACCTCTATTGATTGAAGCTGGCCGCTAAGCAGCGCTGGCCTGAATAAGACGTAATCCCCATCCCGTTTTTAGCGTTCCATCTTCACGTTGAATCGCGGCAAACGCCGAAAATAGTTCGCCCTTGAACTGTGAGCGCGTGGTCGCGGACATCCTGTCAGTATCATAAGTGTCCAACATGTCCGACCAAAACCGCTCCGGTGTAGGCGTCCAGTCAACTTCAATCTCTTCGAACACGACACTTGCGAAACCGTGCCGGAGTAGTTGACTCCAGCCGGCTTCGCTGCGTGTACGAGCATCACCGAGTGGCAAATGTGCAAGGTTCGCCATCGCAATCGGTCTGAGTATGTCTAGAAAGACTTTCCCGACTTCCCCGGTCAGAAAGGTTCGCCCGACGACAGCTGAAAAGGTACCTCCTTTACGCAATACCCGGCGAATTTCACGGATTACCTGCACTATGTCGTCCATCAACATCAGAGCCATGTGCGATAGCACGTAGTCCACTGAACCGGTATCGAGCGGCAACTCCTGTGCGCGCCCATTTATCAACCACACATCCTGCGGCAACGCTGCGCGGGCCGCGCTTAACTCGCTATCGCTCATGTCGACACCGATCAACTTGGTTCCTGCATGGCCCCTATCGCTCAGAATTTTCAGCAGTGGCCCATCACCACATGCCAGATCGAGCACAGCGCGCGACGCCCCATCATTCGGGACCCGCTTTACCAATGCATGATAGGACGATAGGTATTCTGCCTCCGTAGACCACGCAGGCTGATTGCCAAAAGCCCGGCGCGTCGCTCCGGCCCGACGCCGATGAAAATCTCTTAGGTAGACTTCCGCTTGGGACGTCATTCTTGCGGTACCCGCAATCCCGAGCTTGAGCGCATAGTCATCAAATGCCTCCCTCATCGAAAATGACGTCCTCGTCGGATAGCTCTACTTTTGAAGGAAAAATGGCAGAAACAGCGACCGGAGTGATTATAAGGTCGCCAATCCGATGCCGCGTCTCGTCGAGAAAAGAGTTCGCTGTGGCGGAAACGAGCGCTAACACAAATGAGATCGAGGAGAACATGCTGACGACGCAATAACGGTTCACCGTCAGATCAAGCTCGACAATCTGCAATTCGAGTCTCATCGCGCTTTCGCACAAGGTGCGATATCGTCGCCGCCCCCCGAGCACGGTAGCCACGCCCAGATCGAACTAGTGCGCATAGCGGGCTTCTTGTCTGGTAAGCACAAGGCGCGGACCATTAATGCTCGTACATCGTCCCCGCCGCATGCAATCATTCCTGCAGCGCAGCCCTCTAGCGTCACACACAATTCGGTGAGCGCATTCTCGCGTCGCTTTCGCGAACCGGTTCGGGCACCGAAGCATATCGTTGAGTTGCAAGACGAGCAGCTTTGGTCGATGGTCGCCCTCCTTAGGCGTCACGTCGCTCGACCAAAGCACTTCGAATTTGATCGATATATTTCGAAGGAAAATTGCTTCCATCAAGCACCTGGAGCGTGGCTTCTAAGACGGCAATGTCGTCTATGCGACCATTGACGTTACGTTGCACATAGTCCTGGTACTTGATTGGCTCAATCATTAGGAGTTCATCGGGAATACCCAACAGGCTCAGGGCACCCTTCACCGCATTGAGCATCGAAGGCCTAGCGCAAGTCACGATGGAAAAGAAGTGATCGCGATTGAGCTTCTTATCGAGTCCGGCGAGAGAACTCATTAGGTAGTATCTGTCGCCCTCACGTATGCCTCTCTCGACCATCTGTTCAAGGTACTTCGCAAACCGATCATCATTCCTCACGCTCGGCGGACAAACAGCGTCACTCACCCCGTGAAGCGCGTCGATAAACTCGTGCGAACCTTCAAGGGCCTCAAATATCCCCCCATCGGTGCAAGATGCCAGGATATGCAGAATCCAGGAGTCGCAAACTCCAGAGATGTGGACCTTTAGTTGGTCCATGATCCAACGTTCCGTAGCATGGTCATGCTTGCCGGAGTCTGGAGTTTTCATGTTGTATTTTTTCTCAGTTGTATTTCGCTCTGCAGGCGTAGAGCACACGTGCGAAGGCTATCGATCTAACTGCATATTTGTGTTCCATACACGCATCAGCGATCATCCTCCTGCATAGCCAAACAGGCTCGCAGCGTTAGCTGAGAGCCTGTTTGTTTGGTCGCAACCCCTTGGTGGTTAGAACTTCATTCTGAATCCGAGATTGGCCTTCACGTTGTAGTTACCACCAAAGTGATTGACCGACGTGTTCACCGAACTCTCACCGTACACCGTGTACTTGTTATCCGCCCACGAATACGAGCCTCCCACGCCCGCGCCCATCCACGTTCTGTCAGTCCTCGTGTCAAAGTCCACACCCGCCACATTCACCGACGACCCGCCGAGCATCTCCTGATAGACGTTCAAAATCCCGTAGAACGACGCGTTCATGGAGCGCCCCTGACTGTCCTTCCACGAGTTCGTGTAGTTCGCCGCCACCCCCAGTCGTCCAATCAGGCTATTGCTCCCGTGCATGCTCACGTCACTTCCCCAAGCATCCTGGAACGCGCGAGCATCGATCGACGACCACATCAGTTGCGCCTGCGGCGTCACCGACCAGTTCTGATCGATCGCCACACGCTGGCCAGCCTCGATACTCGTGGCAACCCCCATGGCTTTGCGACCATCGGCAAGACCCGTATGGGTTGCCCACGACTTCAGGTCACTGTTAAACCAGTTCACCTGCGCCTGGCCGTCGACGTAGACGCCCGTGTTGCCATACCAGGTTGCCGTCGCCCCCACACCCCAGGCGTTCGTGTTGATCGCACCGTCACCACTAAACGACGAGATATCCGCACGGCCGTTGCCGTACTGCGCAGTGACACCGCCAATGAACTTGCCGTTATCATCCTCGTAGAACTTGTGGTCAACACCGGCTTGCATGGTGAATGTGTTCACGTCCTGCGTCATGCTGGCCGTGGACGTGTTCGGTTGGAGGTGGTTATGCCCACCCTCGACACGTGCCCAGGCTCCGTTGTTGTCCGCAATGGCACCACTCGTCTGGCCGTCGCCGTTCTGGCCCGTCCAGTAGCGCTCACCCACACGCTCTT
>NZ_CABPSF010000012.1 GCF_902459685.1 Pandoraea iniqua
ACCCGCACCGTGTCCCGGCGGCCGCGGCCCGGGGCCTGCACCATGACCATGGCCCGGCGGGCGTGGGCCCGGACCCGGGTAATGGCCGCCCGGCGGACGCGGTCCCGGCCCGCCGCCCCATTGCGGCGGACGCGGGCGAGGCGGCGGGCGGTGCCAATAACGCTGGTCGTTGTACCAAGGGCGGCCACGGTAATAGTTGCCCCAATACGAGCCGATGGAGAAAGTCACGATCGGCAGGCCGATCATCGTGCCGTAGTTCAGCACGGGCACCGGATTGCCCTGATACGGATAGCTGAGCAGCGCCGCGTAGATCCAGCCGCGCGAGCCGGGCAGTCCGATATCGCACCACGTGTAATCGGACAAACAGCCGTACACCGTCACCGGCATGCCCGGACCGGCTTGCGAGACGATCGGAAAGTCGCTCGCCGGGCCGGCCCGTACGTTGGCCGGTGAATTGATGACAGCCTGACTCGCTTGCGCCGACGCCACACCGGGCAGCGCCGCGAGCGTGACGACCGTCGCGGCGCCCGTGATGACGAGCGGCAAGAAGCTCTTGTTCATTGCATTCTCCCTGTCGTAACCGTGTGTCCGGTGCCAGGCGAAAGGCACACCGGCCAACACGTTTCATAGCTTTGTATTGAGTTCGACTGACAGGATGCCCACTTGGTTTGCTGTCACGCGTATCGAAACCGGGCTGCAATATTTGCGCGCATTACGGGGCTTACAAAATGGGAAGGTCGTTGTGGCGCCCGCCGAGCCATGCCCATCGGCCCGCAACGCCTCAGAATACCTGCCGGAACGCCCAGTAAAGCCCGCCCGCGAGCACGATGGCGGCGGGCAACGTCAGTGCCCATGCCAGTAACAAATTCCGGATGGTGTCCCACTGCAAGCCCGAGCCGTTGATGGTCATCGTGCCGGCCACGCCCGACGACAGCACGTGCGTGGTCGACACGGGCAGCCCGTAGAGATCGGCAGCGCCGATGGTCGCCATCGCCACCAGCTCGGCCGATGCCCCTTGGGCGTAAGTCAGGTGCTTCTTGCCGATGCGCTCGCCCACGGTCACGACAATGCGCCGCCAGCCGACCATCGTGCCCAGCCCCAACGCAATCGCCACGGCCACTTTCACCCAGAACGGGATGTATTTCGTCGCCTCGTCGAGTTGCCCCCGGAACGCCCGCAGTGCGCGCGCCGTGTCGGGGGAGACCGTCATATCGCGGCGTCGCTCCAGCAGACGAATCGATTCGGCGGCGAGGTACATGTCGTTGCGCACGTTGGCTACCGAGGTGGCGGGCATGCGCGAAAACGAGCCGTGACTGGCGACTTCCTGTGCGATGTCGCCGGTGAGTACCGACAACGCGGGCAGCACGTCGGCCGTGAGGGTCTCGGTGCGCACGAACGCGGTGAGCACATCGCGGGGCGGCGGCGAGGCCGCGATCACGGCGGGGGCGGCAGGGGCGGCGGGGACGGACGCGGGCAGCGGGGGATGCGCGGCCAACGCGCGCTGCGCGGTCTGCGCGGTGGTGACGAACTGCGCGACCTGTTCGTCCGGCATGGCGTGGTTGAGCGCATAGGCCATGGGCACGGTGCCGACCAGAATCAGCATGATGAGCCCCATGCCTTTTTGCCCGTCGTTGGACCCGTGCGCGAACGACACACCGGTGCAGGTGAGGATCAGCAAGCCGCGAATCCACCATGGCGGCGGCGTGCGCGGCTTCGGCGATTCATAGAGCGCCGGGTTGCGCACGCAAAACTTCAGGGCGACAAAGAGCACCGCAGCGCAACCGAAACCGATGACCGGCGAGAGCAGCAGGGAGTACCCGACGGTCGCGACCTGACTCCAGTCGATGCCGCCCGTGCTGCTCGTGACGTCGCGCCCGCGCATGAGCGCATTGGCAATGCCGACACCGACGATCGACCCGATGAGCGTGTGCGATGACGATGCAGGCAGGCCCAGCCACCACGTCGCCAGATTCCAGACGATAGCGGCGATAAGCAGCGCAAAGACCATGGCGAAGCCCGCCGACGACCCCACTTGCAGAATTAGTTCGACCGGCAGCAACGAGACGATGCTGAACGCGACCGCGCCGCTGGAGAGCAACACCCCGAGAAAGTTGAACAGGCCCGACCACATCACCGCGATGCTGGGCGGCAGCGAGTTGGTGTAGATGACGGTGGCGACCGCGTTGGCCGTATCGTGAAAGCCGTTGACGAACTCGAAGCCGAGGGCAATCACGAGCGCGATGACCAGCAGCGCGAACGGCAGCAGCGCCATCGAGTGCTCGCCGGTGCGGCCGACATCGCGAACGAGACTGTAGGTGGTGAAGACGAGACCCGCGACGAGCATCGTCAGAAAGACAGCAAGGCGGATGCGATGCCGCCGCCGCCGTGCCCGGGCGAGCGGTCCGGTGAGCTCACCCGCCGCAGGAGACGCGAGCGGGTGGCCCGGTGCGAGCGCCGGATCGGGTGATGCGGCGCTGGCCTCGCCGGGGCGGGTCACGATGGGGCGGGGGCCCTGTCGATGGCGTCGATTGCGTCGATCAGTACAGCACGACCGAACGGATCGACTCGCCGCGCTTCATCAGATCGAAGCCTTCGTTGATCTGGTCGAGGCGCAGCGTGTGCGTGATGAGATCGTCGATGTTGATCTTGCCTTCCATGTACCAGTCGACGATCTTCGGCACGTCGGTACGCCCGCGCGCGCCGCCGAAAGCCGAGCCCTTCCACTCGCGGCCCGTCACCAGCTGGAACGGACGCGTGCTGATTTCCTGACCGGCAGCGGCCACGCCGATGATGAACGACTGGCCCCAGCCCTTGTGGCAGCATTCGAGCGCCTGACGCATGGTCGTGACGTTGCCGATGCACTCGAACGAGTAGTCGGCGCCGCCGTCGGTCAGTTGCACGATGGTGTCGACCACGTTCTCGACGTCGTTCGGGTTGATGAAGTGCGTCATGCCGAACTTCTTCGCGAGTTCCACGCGGCCCGGGTTGATGTCGACGCCGATGATCTTGTCGGCACCGACCATCTTGGCGCCCTGAATCACGTTCAGGCCGATACCGCCCAGACCGAACACCACGACGTTCGCGCCCGCTTCAACTTTCGCCGAGTACACCACGGCGCCCACGCCGGTGGTCACACCGCAGCCGATGTAGCAGACCTTGTCGAACGGCGCGTCGGAGCGCACTTTCGCCACGGCGATTTCGGGCACGACGATGTAGTTCGAGAACGTGGAGGTGCCCATGTAGTGGAAGATGGGCTTGCCGTCGAGCGAGAAGCGCGACGTGGCGTCCGGCATCAGGCCGCGCCCTTGCGTGCTGCGGATCGCCTGACACAGGTTGGTCTTGCGCGACAGGCAGAACTTGCACTGACGGCACTCGGGCGTGTACAGCGGAATGACGTGATCGTCTTTCTTGAGCGTGGTCACGCCGGGGCCGACGTCGACCACGACGCCCGCGCCTTCATGGCCGAGAATCGCAGGGAAGATACCTTCCGGGTCAGCTCCCGAAAGCGTGTAGTAGTCCGTATGGCAGATGCCGGTGGCCTTGACCTCGATCAGCACCTCGCCAGCGCGCGGCCCTTCCAGATCGACTTCCTCGATGGTCAGGGGCTTGCCGGCTTCCCAGGCAATGGCGGCTTTGGTTTTCATTGAGAAATTCCTCGTTGCAACGACGTTTGGGGTGATTCCCTTCGCGACGTACCTTACCGCGTTCTAAACTTGCACGCGAGTCTTGACACGCGGGTTGCATGAAAAAAGCAGCGCCGGGTGCGCAATTTGCAAGGCGGAAAGGGCGTGGGCTCGCCGGTGACATTAGCGCCCGTGTGTGACGTCTCGTCGCGCGACTTGCTGCCGAAACTGCCCGGGCGTCTTGCCCGTCATTCCCTTGAAAAACGCAATGAACGCGCTTTCGCCGGCGAAACCGAGCGAGTGCGCCACCCACGCGAGCGTTTTGCCGCTCGAGAGTCCCTCTACCGCACGAATCAGCCGCCATTGCTGGCGCCACTGCTGATAGCTCATGCCGGTCTCGCGCTGGAAGATGCGGCCGATGGTCCTGACGCTGGCGCCGACGGTGCGTTCCAGATCGGCGAGAGCGGGCGGCAATTGTTCCGGATGCGCAAACAATGGCGCGAGCCGCCGGTCGGTCGGCAGCGGTAACAGCAACGGTTGGCGCTCTGCGGTGGCGGTCTCGGCCAGACACAAGGCCAGCAAGTGGCTGGCCGTGCCCGTCGACCAGTCGGTGTCCCACGCGGCGAAGGCGATGCGCTCGAACACTTCGCGCAGCAGCGGGCCCACCTCGATGACTTCGATTTGCGCGGGCAGCGTGTCGATCCATGGTTCGCCGAGAAAGATCGACCGGTACTCCACCGGCGTGCCCGTCACCGCGCGATGCGACACCCCGGCGGGAATCCATGCGGCGCGCGTGGGCGGCAGCAGGCACAACTGATGCGCGAGCGTGATGCGAACACAGCCGTGCTGCGTGAACAGCCACTGGCCCATGCGGTGCCGATGGGCGCCAGAGTCGTGATTGCCGAGCGTGGATGCAATGCCGATCGCGCTGCGCTGCATCGCGTCGGGATCGAACGTTGCCTGAGGGTCAAGCCATGCCATGACGGGGCCGATGCAATGAATTGTCCGATTTGATGGATAAATCGACTGAGTACCAATAATACGTCAGCCCATGTCCCCGCAAGATGCTGCCTTCACTTTCCCGGAGCTTTCCATGACTTTGCCTACCCGGCGTGAGATGGCGTTGCCCATCGCGCTGCTTATGTTTCCGCAGATCGCCGAGACGATCTACAGCCCAGCCCTTGTCGATATCGGCGAGACATTCGGCGTGGGGCCGGCCGCCGCGGCCAGCACGCTCTCGGTCTACTTTTTCGCGTTCGCCATCGGCGTGGTCGTCTGGGGGCGCATGTGCGATGTGATCGGGCGCCGTCCGACGATGTTGTTCGGTCTCGCGATTTATGCGGTGGCGTGCGTCGCGGCGCTGTTCGTCGATACGTTCGGCGCCTTGCTGGCCGCTCGCGTCGTGTCGGCTTTCGGGGCAGCCGTCGGATCGGTGGCGACACAAACGATCTTGCGCGACCGCTATCAGGGGCCTGCGCTGGGGCAGGTGTTTTCGATGGTGGGCATGGCGCTCGCCGTGAGCCCGGCGATCGGCATGTTCTCGGGGGCGGTGCTCGCGGGCTGGCATGGCTACGTCGGCGTGTTCGGCGGGCTCGCGGTGCTAGCGGTCGCACTGCTCGGCTGGAGCGTCATGCGATTGCCCGAAACGCGCCCGCCGCAGGTCACCAAGGTGCCGCTGTTCGCCACGTTGTGGGTGATGTTGCGCGACTTCGACATCTGGCGTTCCGCGGCGCTTGTCGCGCTGTTCAACACCTGCCTCTTTTCGTACTACAGCCTCGCGCCGTTTATGTTCGAGCGGCTTGGCGTGAGCACGACGCTGTTCGGCTATTCCGGGCTGGCGCTCGCGCTCGGCTCCGGCATCGGCGCGAGTCTCAACAAGCGGTTGCTGGCGCGCGACGTTGCGCCGCAACGCATTGTCATGACCGCCAGCGTGCTGGCGACGATCAGCGGCGCGGCCATTCTGCTGCTCTCGGACACCTTGTGGTTCCTCGTGCCGGTCATGCTGCTGGTCGTGGCGTTCGGACTGGCGATTCCCAACATCCTGAGCAGCGCACTGGCGCGTTATCGTGACCGTCTGGGCACCGGCGGCGCGGTACTCGGGCTGTATTACTACCTGCTGATCGGCGCGGGGCTCACGCTTTCGGGCATGTCGCAGACGCTGGGCGGCACGTATTTCCTGTGCGGTCTCGCGGCCGTGCTGCTGTGCGCAACACGAGCGCTGACGGCACCTCGCGAAAGCGGCGCCAGCCGCTGATGCCGCGCACCGCTCACGAAGGCTGGGTCACAGGCTCGTAGATCGTCAGCGGGCCGCAGTTCTCTTCGGTTACGAAGAAAGCGAGCAGACGGGCAGGGTGCACCGGGTCGGGGTTTTCGGTCATCGTGTGCAGGGTGCCGGGCGGCTCGAACCACGTTTGATTCGCCCGGTAGGTGACCGGGGCTTCGGCATTGAGTTGCGACCGGATCGTGCCTTCGATCACGACGGCGGTGACGGCGCCCGGATGCCGGTGCGCGGGCGAGAAGGCGAGCGGCGGAAATTCCACCATGGCGGTCGTGACCGATTTGCCGGGGGCGTTGGCGAGCGGCTCGCACGACAGCGGCGTGACCTTGGTGGCGGGGCGCGCCGCGCCACCGTTGCCGGTCGATGCGTTTGCCATGGCGGTTGGCGTTGCGCGCCCCGTGGCCGACGTCACCTTCGCGGTGAGCGCGTCGTTGGCGCGCGTCGCCAGCGTGCAGAACGTGTCGAGCCAGCCGGGGAGGGCGCGTTGTGCCGGGGGCGTCATCGCCAGACCGGCCGCTGCGATACCCAGCGCCGCAAGAACACCCGCCGCGCGGTGCGTTATCCAAGGCGCATTGGGTGCGGCGTGAGGCGACCCCGGTGCACGCGACGAGCGCACGGGTTTCGGAACGTTGAACATGGCGAATCCTCCGGAAAGGACTTCAGCTTAGGGGGCTGATGTCCTGTCAGGAAGTGCCAAAAAGCGGCGAATCGACTATGCCATGTGAGGCGGGAAAGGAAGACGCTTCAGCGGCGCGCCCCGCTGCCTAGCGGTGCCACGATGTGATACAGCCCGTGCATGTCGATGGGCCGTGCAAACCAGTAGCCCTGTCCTTCGTCGCAGCCCAGCTCTTTTAACCGCTGCGCTTGTGCCTGCGTCTCGACGCCTTCGGCCGTCACGCGCAGGCCGAGCGAGTGCGCCATCGCAATGACCGCGTTCACGATGGCAAGGCTTGGCGGATGCACGAGCATGTCGCGCACGAAGGTCTGATCGATCTTCAACCGGTCGACGGGAAAACGCGTGAGGTAGGCGAGACTCGCGTAACCCGTGCCGAAATCGTCGACGGCAATCTCCACGCCCATATCGTGCAGTGCCCGCAGGGTGCCGACGGCGGCGCTCGAATCCCCCAGCAGCACCGTTTCCGTGATTTCGATTTCGAGATGCCGGGGCTCCAGCGCATGCGCGAGCAGCGCGCGCTCGACCATGCCCACGACGTCCTGCCGTGCAAACTGCTGGGCAGACACGTTCACCGAAATCCGCGGCAAATGGCCGCAGCGCCGCAGCAATCGGCTCGCTTCCCGGCACGCGGTCTGTATCACCCATTCACCCAACGGCAGAATCAGCCCGGAGGTCTCTGCAATGGGGATGAATTCGGCCGGCCCGACGGCACCGCGCACCGGGCTGCGCCAGCGCAGCAGCGTCTCTGCACTGCGAATCTCGCCATCCGCCAGACTGACCTGCGGCTGATACACCAGATGCAACTGCGAATGCGCCTGCTCGTTCACAGCCACGCGCAGCAAGCTCTCCAACTCATTGCGCCTGCGCGCCTGCGCATCCATTTCGCTGCTGAAAAAGCGCAGGCCGCCACCGCTGGCACTGGCCTCGGCGAGGGCAAGGTGGGCGCGGCGTAACAGCGTCTCCGGGGTGTTGCCGTGTTCGGGATAACTCACGGCGCCGATGCTGGCGTCGAGAGCGACCGGGTTCTGGTCGACGTCGGCCCATTGCGCCAGACGCGTCTGAATTCGCGATGCCAACAAGCGCGCTGCGTCGCCGGTTTCGTTCGTCACGATGACGAACTGGCTGCTGCCGAGGCAGGCGAGCGCGTCTTCCGGGCCGCTCGCTTCGCGCAGCCGTTCGGCGGCGATGCGTAGCGCGAGTTCAGCGGTGGGCGGGCCGAACGTGCTGCGCAGTTTGCGCAGGTGATCGAGTTCGACGAGCATCACCGTCAGCCCGACCTGCTGGCGGGCGCAGCGATGAATCGCGAGTTCGAGCCGCTCGTTGAGCAGCGTCTGGTTCGGCAGGCGGGTGACGGGGTCGTGATGGGTGACGTACCAGAGCCGGGAGGCGACCTGCACCTGCTGCGACAGGTCGAGCACGATGCCGACCCAGCGCCGCTCTCCCGGCGCGTGTTCCACGCATGACAGCGCCAGCCGGACCGGCAGCCAACTGCGTATGTGGGTGAGCAGGTGCCATTCGTCGTCGTAGGGCACCTCTTCGTCGGGGGACAGGCTCGCCAGCGCCGGGAGACGCCGGCGCGCGAGTTCCGAGGGATCGAGCAGGGAGAGGAAGCTGCGCTGGCCGAGCAGGTGTTCGGGCAGGTAGCCCGTCAGGCGGGTGAACGCCGTGTTCATGCGCTCGATCATGCCGTCGTCGTTGCAAACGAACATGGCATAGGGGGCACTGTCGAGCGCAGCACGGCTCAACTCGGCCTGTACATCGGGCACGGGGCGCGGCACCGGATCGTTCATGATCGCGCGCGTCGAGCACCGGGAATGACCCACTTCCACAGCAGCATGCAACACCTCCCTGGCGTCGCGAATCTCTTGATTTTCGAGCGATCTTCGTCACCCGATTTACCTTGTTTTTCAAAAGGTTATGTGCATCATTCTGCCACGGTAAAAGCGCGCGTGTGCAAGGGAAAATGCGGAGGCGGCGGGGCTTTCGGAAACCGCTTCGCGCGTGCATGCTGTGCGATGTCGGTGGGCGCAGGAGGCCCATTGAAAATGGGAGGGGTGTGCCAGTGCGGCCGGTGATGAAAACTTTACCGGACGGCGCGTTCATATGGCCTCGCACACGGGGCTTCGGTATGATGCGGCCTGACTCGAATGGGGCCGGCGGCACACTGCGGGATCGACATTCGGTGATTCGCAATTGTTAAGGACTACAGTGTTGTATTGCGTCTGTGCGTTGACAGGCAGCACGGCATCGAGGGGCAGGCACCCACACCTTGTCCCCCGGTTTGCGCGTGTGCGTGTCGCGCTTTTTTTTCTGTGCCTGTGGTGGCTCGCCATGGGCTCCGCTGCCGCGCAAGCGCCGGGCGGCGGCGCTGTGCCCGCTGTGTCCGCTGCACCGGGTGCCACCGCCGCTCCGGCAGTACCGGCCGCGCCGGGATCGCCGGGATCGTCCACGGCGGCGGGCACGCGCGAAGCCAACGTGCGGCAGGTCGTACTGGGCATCATCAGTTTCACCCGCTGGCCCACCACGCCGGCCAAGGTGCGGCTGTGCGTGAGCGGCAATACGGATTACGCCCGCGACTTGCTGGCCGGTCCGCTGCCGAGCGCGGGCCTTCCGGTCGAGGCACAACGTCTGCCGGTGGGAGACCCCGCGGTGGCCACCTCGTGCGATGCCCTCTATCTCGGTGCCGTGAGCGACGCCGAACGCAGGCAAGTGCTGAGCAGTATCGCCGGCCACCCGATGCTCACGATCAGCGAGCGTAACGACTCGTGCACGCTCGGCACGATGTTCTGCCTGAACATCGACGCCGACCGTGTGACCTTCGACATCAACCTCGACACCGTCGCGCGCAGCGGCGTTCGTGTCCACCCCAATGTGCTGAAGCTGGCGCGCAAGCCGGGGACACCATGACGATCCAACGCCCCCCCATTCCCCCACCGAGCGGCGCGCCCGACGCCCCCTTCATGCCACACGCTTCCGCCGCCGGACTCTCGGCGGCCGAGATGCCGGGTCATGCGTCTGCCGACAATCATGCCAACGGCGCGTTGCACGACCGCTCGTTGTCCGCCCCTGCCGCTCCTGCCGCGGCTGCCGGGGCGGCGGGTGCACCGGCAAAGCTTCGCCGCCGGCCCTCGCTGCAAGGGGTGCTGCGACGCACGCACCTGCGCCTCGCCGTCTCCGCCGTAGTGCTCGCCGCCGTCTCGCTCACGCTGGTGGCGTGGATCGCGCTGCGTGTGTATGCCGAAAACAATTTGCTGCTGCTTGGCCGTTCGCTCGCCTACACCGTCGAGGCGGCCGTGGTGTTCGGCGACCGCGTGGCGGCACAGGAAGCGATTGCCCTCATCGCGCATGAAGAGGATGTCGTGCAGGTGCGTGTGCTCGATGCACACGGCGCTCAGTTTGCGCTGTGGCGCCGGCCCGATGGCGGTGCGCTGGCAACGCTGGAGCGCGCCGTGGCCGACGTGGCGTTGCCGGGGCCGGTGACACTGCCGATTCGACACGACGGCGATGTCGTTGGACACATCGAAGTGCAGGGTCAAGGGCATCAATTCTTCGTATTCCTATTGAGTGGCGTGGGCGGCGTGCTGGCATGTTTGCTGGTAACGTTCGCGGTGGCGACCGTGCTGGCCAAGCGCATGCACCGCGATATCGTCAAGCCACTGCGGGCACTGGCGGAAGTGGCGCACGCGGTGCGTCGCGAGCGTGCGTTTCATCAACGCGTGGCGGCCACGCCGATTGCCGAACTCAAGGAGTTGGGCGACGACTTCAACGCGCTGCTCGATGAATTCGAAGGCTGGCAGAACCACCTGCGTGCCCAGAATGCAACACTCGCCCATCAGGCCAATCACGATCAACTGACCGGCTTGCCGAACCGGGCTTACTTCGAATCGCGTCTTGCGCAGGCGCTGGTCGATGCCCGAGAACTGGGCACGCATGTCGCGCTGCTGTATCTGGATAGCGACCGCTTCAAAGAGATCAACGATCACCAAGGCCACGATGCCGGTGACGCGGTACTCGTGGCGATTGCCGAGCGCCTGCGTCAGCCGCTGCGTGAGGGGGATCTGGTGGCGCGGCTGGGCGGCGACGAATTTGCCGTGATGTTGCCGGGCGTGCGTCAGACCTCGAACGCCGTGCGACTCGCGCAGAGCCTGCTGGTCGCGATGGAAAAGCCGATTGCGCTGCCCGGTGGGGGCGAGATCGTCACGTCGATGAGTATCGGCGTGGCGCTGTACCCAACGCACGCGCCCGACGCACCTGCGCTGCTGCGCGCCGCCGACGCCGCGATGTATCAGGCCAAGCGTGCCGGTGTCGGCACTTGGCATGTTGCGGAAAGCCCCAAGGGATAAGGCGGCGCGCAGCACCTAAGATGATCTGAACAACGCACTACCCGCATCACCCGCATCACCCGCAGCACCGCAGCACCGCAGCACCTAAAAAAATAAGCAGCACCATAAAGATAACGACGACCGGATTACACACCGCAATGGGGAATCACCTTGAACTTCGCAGTTGACACCACACAATCGCGCCCGGGCACGTCGCCGGTTCATGCCAGCCTTGTAGGCGCCGCGCGTTTTATTTCGCGACACGTCGCGCGACACCTTGCACACTTGCGCACGCTTAGCCGCCGCCTGCTCGTGCTGACTTGTCTGCTCGGCGTCGGTGCGCTCGCCGGTTGCCAGACCACGCCGGTACACGGCCTCACGGCGGAACAGATCGCTGCGCTTAAGTCGGAAGGCTTTGTGCAGACGGATGAAGGCTGGGAGTTCGGACTGTCCGACACCGTGCTGTTCGATACCGATAAATTCGTGCTGCGCGACGCCGCTCGCCAGACGGTCACGCGTATCGGTCAGACGCTCGTGAAGGTCGGCCTCGCTGAGGTTCGCGTGTACGGCTATACCGACTCGGTGGGCAGCGACACCTACAACGAACAGCTCTCGGCGCGCCGTGCCGATGCCGTCGCCGCCGTGCTGGTCGATGCCGGGATGCAGCGCGGGGGGATTCAGGCCGTTGGCGCGGGCAAGCGCAATCCGGTCGCGGATAACAGCACGGCCAGCGGACGCGCGCAGAACCGGCGCGTGGCCATCGTTATTTCGACGCGTTAATTCGCGTTAATTCGCTTTAACTCGCGTTATCGAGGCGCGGCACACGCGCCGGGGCCGCCAGCAAAGGCTTGGCGGCTCGCGATGGCAGTCGCGTCGATCGGACGAAGTGCGTTTGGCGGCGCGGCGGTAATGCAATGTAAGTCCTTGCTAAGTCCTTGCCGACGGCCACAATCAGGCACAATGGCGGCTGTCGTCGACATGGCGTGGCCGAGATCCGATCACCGCTGCGCCGCTGTCGTCGATGCCCCCGATGTCCCTTGATGTCTCGATGTTCCCGATACCGCCGATGCCCCGGTTTTCTCTCAAAGACGGTCTGCACCGCGTTCGCGCTGTCTTTCACGCTGTCTGGTGCGCTGTCTCGCGCGCCCCCTCGATGCGCGCCCGCCCCATGGTCTCCCCGCTCAACGTTCTCACCGTTCTCGCGGCAACGGCCGCCCTGATGCTATGCGCGTCGCCCGCAGTTGCGCAGAACACGCGCGTCGGCACATGGGCCACGGCACCTCAGGCGGTGGCGCAGCATCCGGCCGCGCCGTCGTTTAACCGCGCGCCGGCCGTTGGTGGCCGCACGGTGCGGCAGGTCATCTATCCGAGCCTGTCAGGTGGGGAAGTGCGGGTGCGTTTCACCAATGCCTACGGCACGCAGCCGCTCGCCATCGAGCGGGCAAGCGTGGCGGCCTCCGTGCGGGGCGCGGCGATCGATGCGTCGACCTTGCGCGCGCTGACCTTCGGCGGTCAGCCGGTCGCGAAGATTGCGCCGGGCGCGTCGCTCGAGAGCGACCCGGTCGGCATCACGGTCCGGGCAGGAACGCCGCTGGCCATCAGCCTGTTCACCCGCGAGGCGCAAACACCGACCACTTGGCACAAGATCGCTCAGCAGACGGCGTTTTTGAGCGGCGCGGGCGATTTCGTCGATAGCGAAGCGCCGACCGCGTTTCGTACCAAATTCACCAATACCTTGTGGCTGGCCGGCGTGAGTGTGGTGCCGGCGGCGCCCGCGCACGCCATCGTCACCATCGGCGACTCGATTACCGACGGCATGCGCAGCTCGATCAATGCCAATCACCGCTGGCCGGACGTGCTGGCGCGCCGCCTCGAAGCCGCCGGCCGGCGCGATATCGCCGTGCTCAATCTGGGCATCAGCGGTAACCGTCTGCTGCACGACTCGGCGTGTTACGGCGAACGGCTCGTGGCACGTTTCCGGCGCGATGCGCTGGAACAGCCGGGCGTGCGCACGGTGGTCGTGCAGATCGGGATCAACGACATCAATTTCGGCTATGTGCCGCCGCATAGCGGTCTGGACTGCGACGTGCCACACGTGATCGTGACCGCCCCCGAGATGATCGCGGGCTATCAGACGCTTATCGCTGCGGCGCGTGCCCGGGGCGTGCGGATTCTGGGCACCACGATTCCCCCGGGCAAACTGCCGCCCGAGCGCGAAGCGGTGCGTGAAGCGGTCAATCACTGGGTGCGCACGGGCGGGGCGTTCGACGGTGTGATCGATTTCGATGCGGCGTTGCGCGATCCGGGGCAACCGACGCGGATGCTGCCGCGGCTCGACAGCGGCGACGGCACCCATCCGAGCGATGCCGGTTACGCGGCGATGGCCGATGCGGTCTCGCTGCCGCTGGTGCTGGGCACCGGCAAGTAAGGCAGCGTCGTCACCTTCGCGCGACCTTCCGGCCGGCACCGAGCGCCAAGCGCCAAGCGATAGCGCTTCGATTAGCGCTCGCGCCTTACGCCGACCGTGATTTGCTGCAACCGCTCGACTTCCGGCGAATGCAGCCACGCCGGATGCGCCAGACAGTGCTTGAGCAGCACCGTGGCGTCGTCTCCCCAGTACAACTCACCGTCGCAGGCAAATGTCGGCACGCCGAAGACCCCGGCAGCAATCGCTGCCTCGGTATTCGCGCGCAGCCCGGCCTTCACTTCGGGGGCATCGGTACGTGCCGCCGCGTCTTCCGGCGACAGCCCCAGCCGTTCACTCAAATCGCGCCAACCGGCTTCGTCGGTGACATCGCGCCCTTCCGCCCAGATAAAGCGAAAGATCGTGCGCACCACGTCGTGCGTGGCCCCCAGCGCGACGGCCAGCCGCAGGACGCGAATCGGGTGGAACGGGTGAACGGGCGGCATGCGAAACGCAATGCCATCCTGTTCCGCGCGGAATTGCGCCATCCGGTACGTGAAGATGCGCTTGGCCGGAATCTCGGCCGGCCCCTGCGTCTGCACGTGGACGAGGATCGCCCCGAGCACGATGGGTTTGAGTTCGATGCTGAGCGAGCGGGGCAGCGTGCCGAAGCGCTCGAACTGGAGATAGGCGAAGGGGGATGAGAAGTCGAAATACCAGTCGGCGTGGTGCGTCTGGTTATCGGTATCGGTATTGGCATCGACATTGGCATCGGCAGCTTGCGGCATGAGGCGGGTCTCCGGGTTTTTGGGGTTCTGGATGTCACGCAAAGCAGGCTCCGGAGAGTGTAGCGCAGACCCCTATGCGTCACCCATCGACGGTATCTGCCGCGACTCGATGCGGGAAAGCCTAACGAATTCAGTGAGTTAGTACGCCATCCCATAAATATCGGGAATATTTATATATCGTATCCGATATAACGATTTTTATTATTGAAGCGGTTTTCTTAGACTGGCAAACATTCAAGAGGAGTGCAGCCATGACAACGAGAACCCACGACGCCCGCCCTGCTTCGGCAACCCGCCCGGATACGCTGGTGCCGGATCAACACAACCCGTGGGCTGGCCTCGTTCTCTCGACGGTCATCGCATTTGTCGCGCTGCTGCTGGGGCGTCAGATGCCCCTCGTCGGCGGCCCGGTGTTCGGCATTCTGCTGGGCATTCTCGTGCGCAACATCTTCGCCCCCGGCGCGCGCTACGAAGCCGGTATCAAATTCGCTTCGAAGTACGTCTTGCAGTGGTCGATCATCGCGCTGGGCTTCGGCCTGAGCCTGTCGCAGGTGGCGCACACGGGTCTCGAATCGCTGGCTGTCACGGCTGTGACGATTACCGCGGCCGGCCTGTCGGCATGGGGCCTTGGCCGCATGCTGGGTGTGGGCGGCAAGCTCAAGCTGCTCATTGGGGTCGGTACGGCAATTTGCGGCGGGTCGGCCATCGCGGCCGTCACGCCGATCGTCAAGCCGGACGATCACGAAACCGCCTTCGCCATTTCGACCATCTTCCTGTTCAACATCGCCGCCGTGGTGCTGTTCCCGATGCTCGGGCACATGCTCCACCTCTCGGATCTGGGCTTCGGCATGTGGGCCGGTACCGCCATCAACGACACGTCGTCGGTGGTCGCCGCCGGGTACAGCTACAGCAAGGAAGCCGGTGACTACGCGACGATCGTCAAGCTGACCCGCGCCACACTGATCATCCCGATCTGCCTGACGCTGGCCGCCATCGTCGCCTACCGCGCCAAGCGCTCGGGTGCCGGCAACTTCAGCCTTGCCCGCATCTTCCCGTGGTTCATTCTGGGTTTTCTGGTGGCCTCGGGCATCCGTACGGCCGGTCTGGTGCCGCCGGTACTGCAACCGTGGATTCACGACGCGGCTGAATTCCTGATCATCGTGGCACTGACCGCCATTGGCTTGTCGTCGAACCTGCGCCGCATGGCGTCGACCGGGATCCGCCCGATTCTGCTGGGTCTCGGGGTGTGGGCGGCGGTGTCGGTGAGCAGCCTCGGCGTGCAGCTCGCGATGGGACAGCTCTGAGCCAAGGCCGATGCACAGCGGCCTCAGGATGCTCCGGCCCTAGGGCAGACCCGGCGGGCAAGCCGCCATGTGTCGCCTAGAATGCAATCACGCACCGTCGTTGACGGTGCGTGAAGCATTTCTGGGAGACGAACATGGGAACCTCGTTCGGAGAGATCTGGTACACGATCGGCGCGCTGGCCGTCATTGCGCTGCTCGCGGGCATGGTGTGGGAGTTGGGGGTCTGGTGGACACGCCACCCCGACAACAGCGCCGTGCAGCGGCTGGAACACGCGTGGGCCCGCATCCGGCATCCACGGCAATGAGTGAGCGCGGCAGCGCCAGACGGACGCACTGAACGGCCCCGCGCTGCCCGAAACGACCACGGCCGGCGTTGAAGCCGGCCGCGTGGGAAAGTGTGTGCTGCCTGCTGACCGCCATACCCGCCCGTCAGGCGGCCATGTGTGGCAGGCAGGGGATGACGTTCAGGATTTGTCGAACTTCAGATGGCTTGGGACGTTCTTGTCCCAACGCGCCAGATCTTCCAGCGGATAGGGCTTGCCACCATGCAGCGCGCGCTTGATGCGGCTCTTGCCGCTGGGCAGCGGTACATTGGGCAGCGCATCGCCCGCCGGCGTACCGGCGTGATCGAGGTAGTCGCGCTTGAACTCCGCCTGCGTCATGCCCCACTTCATCAGAAACTCGCGGCTGCCGCGATTCTTGATCACCCGGCCCGTCGAGCGGCAGCCGAAGTGATAAACCACGCTCTTGCCGACGATCCGAAAGGTCCGGCAGCCGACCAGCCAAAGCTTCATCAGGAAGTCGTCGTCGCTGCTCATCCCCGGTCCGAACTCGATGCTGTAGCCCCCGACCAGATGCCAGAGACTGCGGCTCACCAGCGTGGGTTGCGTGGGCACGCCATTGACGTCGCTGCGGCCGAGTGACTTCGCGAAAGCCAGCAGCGCGGCTTCGTCGAAGGTTTCGGTCGTGGTGCCGAAGTCTTGCGAGACGACTTGTTTGCTCACGCCCGCGTTGGGCTCGATCATCACCGACGACAGGTAGTAGATCGGCGTGTCGAGCGCACGGGCGGCCTCGATGAGCGCGGTGTCCCAGCCGGGCGTCACGAACATGTCGTCGTTCAGGAACAACAACTGATCGTGCGACGCCAGCGGCGCGAGTTGGTTGAGCGCGAGGCAAACGCCGACGTTGCCGGTGCTGTGGGTGTGGCGCAAGCCTTGCTCGCGCACCCACGCAAGCGTGCCATCGCTGCCGTCGTTGACGTGGACCAGAATCTCGTGGGCTTCGCCCGAGTGCCGCCGCACGCTGTCGATACACAGCTTGAGGAACGGCAGGTTATTCCAGGTCGGGATCAGGATGCTTAGCATGGAGGGACTACGGCCTCGGGTTAGGAACGTTCGGCCGCAACGGCGGTGTCGGGTGGGCTGTCAGGATAGGCAAGCGCGGCCAAAAGCGCCAGCATCGTTGCATAGAAAGCCACGGTGACCTTCAGGTTGAAGGTCTCGACCGTGAGGCCGAAGACGGCAAACGCCACGGCGGTCATCAGCCCCATGAGCGCTGCCCGTTGTTCTCGTCTGCGCGGTTGCAACGCGCCGACACGAATGAAAAAGTGGGCCGGGCCGAGATAAACGCCAAGGATGGCCAGCAGACCGAGGAGCCCGTAGTCGGCGACGTAGGCGAGGATCTGGTTGTGCACCTCGCCCTTGCCGTAATCGGCGGCCATCGGCGTGAGATCGCCCGCCGCTGCCATCGCCGGCATCGCGTTACGGTAACCGTGCGCGCCGAGCCCCGTCAGCGGATGCTCGCGGATGAGCTTGGCGGCAGCCTTCCACAATTCGAGGCGGATGCCGACCGACGTGTCCGCCTGACCGGCGTGCAGCAGCGCCAGATCCGAGTGGATGGCGTCGAAGCGCTCTCTGACGGTGGCAGACAGGAAGCTGCTGGCCACGAGCACGACGGCCACTGCGGCGACGATCACCCGGCGTTTGATATTGGCCGAGTGCGATTGGCAAAGCAGCCAGATGACCAGCAGAACGGGCAATGCGATCCAGCCGCCGCGCGATTGACTGGCCCACGACGCATAGCAACCGGCGGCCCCGCCGAGCAGCTTGAAGGCAACGAGCCAAGGCCGGTCGCGGGCAAGCCAGTGGATGGAGACGACCGAGAGCACCCCGAGCAGCAAGGCGATATCGCCAAAGTGAATGGGGTTGAGAAAGGTGCTTTCCGCGCGAGGGGCGAGCGTTTCGGCCGTCGAATACAGCGCCATGAACGCCGCCGAGATGGCGCCGAGCCCGAAGGTCAGATCGATCCACCTGGGAATATTCGACGCAATGTGGCGCAGGCCGAGAAAGACCAGCACGGCCAATAGAAAGCGGGCCGGCGAGTCGAGGGTATTGGCGACGATGTTGCGATGCAGTAATTCGACGAAGACGACCGCCACAATCGGCAGGCACAGGGACGCAATGAAGACCCTGAAGTACGGGCCATGCTTCATCTGCGGGTGCGGCCGGGGGCATTTGCGCGCCGCGAAAAGTGCGGCCGCGCCACAGGCGACGATGAGGAACACCACGGTATTGCCGCCACGTGGAACGACTAACGCGGCAGCCGGGAACAGCAGAATGAGAATGCCTACAATCGTGGCAAACAGATGCCGGCCGGGATTGCGGGTCGGCGCATGGGTCTTGCTCATTGGATACCTGGCAGACTTCGTCAAATAAAACTGCACGAAGTATGCCAGAAATGGCGCTGGGAACCGGCCTTTACGTGCCCGGGGTTTGTGACGGCGCAACAAGCCGTCACGCCAAGGCTCGCGGTACCTTGACTCAGAGGTTCATTGCCCCCAGCACGCCGCACAGGTGCAGCGCGACGTGTGTCCATGCCGCTTCGTCGTAGGCATCGCCTTCGCGGGCCTGCCGTTGCGCTGCATGAAACACGCGCCACATGGCGGCGGCGCTCGACGGCGTCCCGCCCGCCAGTTGATATTGGCGTTGCAGCGCCTCCGCGAGCCAGGGTTGTTCCTGTGCGCAGGCGTCGGCGTAGGCTTCGACGGCGATACGGGCGAAGGGGTCGGCCGCGGGGTCGAGCACGACTTCCTGACGCGCCGCCATTTTCGGCACGGCGGAGAGGGCGTGGGCGTGGCCGTGGCTGTGGGCGGCGGCGTGGCGGGTGTGGTGATGTTTCATGTCGGTCTCGTCTCGTTGGCCGCGCCAGGCGTTCCGGCGCGGGCTTCCTTACGTGGACTCAAGTGGACTCAAGTTGACGCATGTGGACCCGGTCGCCCGGTCGCCCCATTCGGTCAATCGTTTTCCATATCGCGGATGAACAACATGGCCGCGAGCTTGGCCTGATCGATACTGGCGAACGTGCGGCCGTCCATCGGCCACACATCCACCAGCACGGCGTAATTGCCGGGCCGATCGGCCTGCATGATGCGAATGTAGTGCTGGCGGAACACGCAACGCGCGAGTTCCACTGTCGGATGCGGACGGCGAAAATGGGCTGATGACATGACAGTCTCCAGGGAATCGGCCCTCCGGCCTCGACGGGCCGTTACCTGAATTCAGCAAATCTCATGCCATGTCTCTCGATATTCTTAACTATTTGATTTGTAAGGCGTGGCGTGATGGGGAGGGGGATTGACCCCCTCGGCACCTTGCCAAAACGTTACGGAAACGAAACATGGCAGGAACGCCGGACGTAACAAGCGAGGCTTTCCGCCTACCCGCCTGCCCAGCTACCCGGCTCACCAAGCAACGCTGCGGCGTGTGGTATTTGTGTTCCACTAAAATGGGCTAATGCTCAGGTCGGTGCCGCAAGCTGCGGTGCCTTTCTGCGGCGCCCTCAATGACTTCGCTCCCGGACCCTCTTCTTCGTCACGCCGCATGAACCTTCGCTTTCTCGAAACCTTCGTCTGGCTCGCCAAGCTGCGCAATTTCCGCCTGACCGCCGAACGGCTGCACACCACGCAGGCGGGCGTCTCGAGCCGGATTGCGTCGCTCGAACAAAGTTTCGGCGTGCGCTTGTTCGACCGGAGCGCACGCGAGGTCACGCTGACCGCCGCCGGTCAGAAGGCGCTGGCCTATGCCGAGCGCATCGTCATGCTGGGTCAGGAGATGAAGCGCGAGCTCTCCGATCCCGACATGCCGCCGGGCGTGCTCAAGATCGGGGTAGTGGAGTCGATCGTGCACAGCTGGTTTCCCGATCTGGCGGCCCGGATTCACCGGGAGTACCCGCAGCTCGAGATCGAGGTCACCAGCGAGACGACGATCAATCTGTGCAAGCAACTCGAAGCCGGTTCGCTCGATCTGGTGTTGCAGACCGACATGCAGCACGGCACCGGCATCGAAAACCTGCCGCTGGCCGAATTTCCGATGCGCTGGGTTGCCAGCCCCAAGCTCAACCTGAAGGGCGAGACGCTCGATGTCGCCGACCTCGCGGCCTATTCGCTGGTGAGCTTTTCGCGCAACTCGGGGCCGCACAAGACGCTGGAGCGGATGTTCTCCGTCGCGGCCGAGCGGCCCGTGCGGGTGCACTGCATGACCTCGGTGGCGGCGATCATCCGGCTGGTGGTCGACGGCTTCGGCGTCGCCATGCTGCCACCCGCCATCATTCAGCGTGAACTCGGCGAGCACAGCCTGCACCTGCTGCGCGTGAACGCCAATTTCCCCAATCTGCCGCTGGTCGGCTCGTTCCGCACTGGCGCGCTGCTCGCCGAGAACGTCGCCCGCCTTGCGCAACGCACCGCGAGCGAGTTCGCGCTCAACATGGGGCCGGATATCGCCATCCCGCCCGCCGCCGCCATGACCGCCCCGGCATGGGGCGACGCGGAGTCCTGAGCGCACCGGCGGCCATCTGCGGCCATAGGCAGGTAATGGGTAAGTAACGGGCAGGTAACGGGTAAGTACTGGGCAGGTCATAAGAATTTGCTGTTACGGCAAATTTGATTTCTTGTTGGACGCTTTTTCCCCCGTTTTGCACACTCGGTACAACGGTCGGGCCATGCGCATGCTGCGATGTCATGCGCCGGCCGGCCCCCGATTGTCGAAACCGATGGAAATTGCCTCATGACTGCCACTGCCCCGCGCGCCCAACTCTGCATCTGGACGAATATCGACCCGGCTTTCGAAGCGGACTTCAACCGCTGGTACGACCGGGAGCACATGCAGGAGCGTGTGGCGATTCCGGGCTTCCGGTTTGCGCGTCGCTTCAAGGCGCTGCACGACACGCCGCGTCCGTATCTGGCGCTGTACTGCACGCAGGACGCCGGCGTGTTCACCAGCGAGCCATACGCACAAGCCTTTAATCATCAGACGGAATGGTCGCTGCGCAACTTCGCCCGGATGCAGGGCACGCAGCGCCGCGTCGGCACGCTCGATGTGGAAGCCGGTGAAGGGCAGGGCGGGCAGTTGGCCGCCTTCGTGCTCGACGAGGCCACGGTCGCGAAGTCGCATGCCCGCCTCGCTTCGCAACTGACCGAACTGGCACAAGCCGACGGCATCGTGCGCGCCACGCTGCAAGTCACGGTGCCGCGTCTGTCTGTCTCGCTTACGGCCAAAGACGCGCCGCTGCCGCCGGCCGATGCGGTCGTGCTCATCGAAGGCAGCGACGCTGAAGCCGTGCGAGCCGCCGCCGAGGCACTTGCCGCCACGTATGGCGTGCCGGCTGCCGACGTCACGCGTTTCGCGATGCTCTGGCGCCTCGGTGCCGGTGACGACTGATTACGCCCGCGCGACACCACGCGACACCACGCGACACCACGCGATCTCGCGCCCCGATCCGCCCCTCCCGGAGACACACATGACAACCTACACGGACGCTCGCGACACCCGCGACATCGACGCTGACGCCGCCGCTGCCGACGCGCGTAAGCAACGGTCGAAAAAAGGCCGTCTGGCGACGGCCAGCATGGTCGGCACCACGCTCGAATGGTATGACTTCACGGTCTACAACACGCTCGCCGCGCTGGTCTTCAACCACCTGTTCTTCCCATCGGTCGACCCGCTCGCGGGCACGATTCTGGCGTTGTCGACGTATGCGGTCGGTTATGTGTCGCGCCCGCTGGGCGGGATGGTCTTCGGCAACCTCGGCGACAAGATCGGCCGTCGCGCCGTGCTTGTGCTCACCCTCGTGGTGATGGGGCTGACAACCGGCCTGATGGGGTTGCTGCCGACGTACGCGTCGATCGGCATCTGGAGTCCGGTGCTGCTGGTGGCGCTGCGCTTCGTGCAGGGCGTGGCGCTCGGCGGCGAGTGGGCCGGTGCCGTGCTGCTGTCGGTGGAACATGGCGATCAACGCAAGCGCGGTCTGAACGCGTCGTGGACGCAGGTCGGACCGTCGTTCGGCACGTTGCTGGCCACGGGGCTGATTGCACTCATCACGCTGGCGATTTCGCCGGAAGACTTCCTTTCGTGGGGCTGGCGCGTGCCGTTCCTGCTGAGTCTGGTGCTGGTGGCCTTCGGCCTGTGGGTGCGCCGCGGTGTGGAAGAAACGCCGATGTTCGAAGCCATGGCGCACTCGGATCGTCAGGCAGAAATGCCGATTGCCGACGTGTTCCGCTCGCACTGGCGCAACCTGCTGGTGGCCGGCGGTTCGCGTATCGGTTCGGATGTGCTCTACGCGCTGATGGTCGTCTTCACGCTGACGTATGTGACCGGCACGCTGCATCTGTCGCGTCCGCTCGCACTCACTGCGGTGCTGATCGGTACAGCCTTCAACGCGCTGACGGTGCCGCTGTTCGGGGCGCTTTCCGACAAACTCGGCCGTCGTCCGGTGTATGGCTTCGGTGTGTTGTGCGCGGTGATCTGGGCGTATGGCTTCTTCGTGCTGCTCGATACGGCGAGCCCTGCGCTGATCGTGTTGTCGGTGGTGATCGGGCTGGTGATTCACGCGATCATGTACGGGCCGCAGGCGGCGTTTGTCACCGAGCAGTTCCCGACGCGTGTGCGTTACGCCGGATCGTCGCTGGCTTACACGCTCGCGGGCATTCTCGGCGGAGGCTTTGCGCCGCTGATCATCGTGAGTCTGTATAAGGAGTTCGGGACGACGGTGTCGGTGTCGCTCTACGTGACGGCGGCGCTGGCGATTACCGCCATCGCGTTGTTTGCTGCCCGCGAGACCGCGCACAAGCCGCTCAAGGACTGACGGTTCGCGACGCGTCGCGATCGGCAAGAAACGAAAGCAAAACGAAAACGGCACGCTATCCGGCGTGCCGTTTTTCATTTGTCGCGATGTCTGCCTTCTACCGTCTGGTGCGCTCGCGCATCACGCTTCGCACAACGCTTCGAGACTGGCCAGATCGCCGCGTTGGGCGAGTTGATGCACCTGACGTGCGAAGCCATCGAACTGCGGTGCCTGTTCGCTCAACCCGCAGGCCCAGTCCATCAGGTCGGTAATGGCGCCTAGCGCAATCAACTGCCGGGCCTGTTGCAGATGTTCGGGCGGGGGACGCACGATGACCGCATTGGCATCGTCATGCGCCGGAGCCCGGACGTCATCGCGTTGCAGGTCGAGCAAACGTGCGAGCGTGTTGCGCAGGTCGGCGAGTTCGATCGGCTTGAGCAGGCAGGCGGTATAGCCCCCATCGGATGCCACCACCTGCGGCGATGCCGAAATGGCCAACACCGGCATGCCGGGCCAGTAACGGCGCACCGCGCGCGCGACGCTCAAGCCGTCGGCGTTCGGCATCATGTGATCCGTCAGCACCAGATCGGGGGCCGTCTCGAGCGGGTTGCCTAGCGCGGCAATCAGCGCGACGCCGTCGCCGAACGTGCTCACGGTGAAGCCAAGACTGGCCAGTTCGTCGTGCAGAAACTGGCGGATTTCGGGCGAATCTTCCGCGAGCCAGATGTGATGCCCCGTGCCGTCGAGCGAGGGCAGGGCGTGCATGGCGCCGGCGAGCGACTGCGCCACGAGATCGCCTTCGTGTGCGATCTGTAGCGGCAGCGTGAACGCCACGCGCGTGCCGACGTTGGGCGTACTGTCGATAGCGATCGTGCCCTTCATGCGCTCGACCCATTGCCGCACGATGGCCAGACCCAGACCAACGCCGGGCAGCCGCCGCGCGCGATCGAGTCGCGCGAAGGGTTCGAACACACGCGACAGGTCGTCCTTCGCGATGCCGCAACCGGAGTCTTCGACGCCGAAGCACACGTGGACCAAGTCACGTCGCGTCGCGTCCGGTGATGCGGAAAGCGTGAGGGTGATGGTGCCGTCGGCGGTGTACTTCGCTGCGTTGTCGAGCAGGTTGCCCAGTACCTGCCGCACCCGTTTGGCATCGAGGGTGAGCAGCGGCGGCAAGGTGGCACGAATATCGAGCAGGAACGCATTGCCGTGCTTGCGCGCGAGGCTCATGCCCTCCTGCGCGACGCCGTCGATGAAGGCATGCGTATAGACCGGGGCGACGTGCAGCGCGTCGGCTGCGCCACCGCCTGCGTACTCGATCAGGTCGTTGATCATCGCGAGCATGTGATGCGCGCTGCGACGGATGATGCGGCCCCGGTCGGCGTCCTCACGCCCGCCGGCCTGCACGAGATCGGCAAAGCCGATGATCGACGTGAGCGGCGTGCGCAGATCGTGGCTGATGCGCGCAAGGAAGTCGCTCTTGGCGCTGCTGGCTTCGTCGGCGGCAATCAACGCGGCCTGTAGTTCGCGCGTGCGCGAATCGACGGCGTTGGCGAGCCGCGCCTGTTCTTCGCGACGGGTCTCCAGCACTTCCTGCCGCGCGGCGCGCTGCTTGCGCTCGAGCTCGCGCGAGCGGCCGGCCACGATGACCGACAACATGATCAGCACCGACAGGTTCGTGCTCCACGCCATCGCGGTGTTGGCCAGCCAGTCTTCCGGCAACAGGCCTCTGATGATGGCCAGACGCCAGAACAACACCACGCAGCCTGGCGAGAACGACAGCAGGCACAGCCGCGCGTTATTGAGGCCGCGCCGCCAGCCGTCGAGCATCGACACGACCCAGATCACATTGAAGACGCTGAGCAGTTGCAGATGCGTGAAGGCCGCTGCACGATGATCGCCGAACGCCACCCAGACGGTCATGCACGCCATGATCGCGATCATGGCGCGATAGACCCAGCGCCAGAGCCGCACCCGGTTGAGGCCCGAGAAGATGACCACCATCGCGCTGAAGACGCCCGCCGTGAGCGTCGAAAACAGGCTCGGCGCGCGCACGATGAACTCGCCGCCCTGCGGCAGCAGATAGCGGTAGATGAAGCCTTGGAACGCCATGTCCTGCGCCACCTGCGTGAGCGTGGTGAGGGCGAGCAGGGTGAACACGATATCGCGTCGCGCGATGCCGAGCACGAGCGTGTACAGCGCGATAGTGAGCATCGAACCGGCCAGCAGCATCGCCACCATGGCGTTGCGCGATTCGATGCGCCGGAAGTCGTCGGGCACCCACAGTTGCGGCACGATGCTGACCGACGAGCGGGTTTGCACGCGAACGGCGAACGTCAGGCGTTCGCCCGGGGCCAGCGAGATTGGGAAGACTGACGTCTCGGAGCGTATCGGATGCCGGGACAGCGGGACGGTGTGCCCGGCGAGCCACGAGATCGTCGGTTGCGTGGTGCCGGCGGGCATCGCATAAAAGCGCACGTCTTCGAGCCGCACAATGCCGATACTGAGCCAGCGGGTGACCGGCTGGTCGCTGGCGTTTTCGACGACGCCCTGAAGCCAGAACGCCGACCGGCTGTAGCCGGGGTTGAGCATCTTGGGCGTCACGTCGCGCCAGCCGGGGGCGGCGAGCGCTTGGGTCACGTCGAGCTGGGCCGAAGGGTCCACCAGCAGGCGCAGCTGGTTGTCCAGCTTGAGCGGTGACGGCGCGTTGGCGATATCGATGACGGAGGGCGATGCCGAGACAGATGCCGATGCCGATGCCGTGGCGAGTGCCCCGTGGGCGAACGTCAGCAAACCGAGCAGCATGACGATGGCCCACACCGCCCGCCGCCATCCCTGCGCCGGACTTCCCGCAGGCGCAGCGGTCATTGCGACGATCCCGGCGCAGACCCGGGCGTTGCATCCGCTGCGCGGGTGTCCGGCGCATCCGGCACGTGATGCGCCCCGCGTTCGCGAAAACCGCTCGGCGGCATGCCGAAGCGCTCGCGAAACGCGGTCGCGAAGTTGGCCGCGCTGGCAAAGCCCACGGCGCTGGCGATGTCCTGCACGTCGAGCGAGGTCTCCGCCAGCAGGCGGCGCGCCTCCTTCATGCGCTCTTCGCGCAGAAAGTCGAACACGGTCACGCCCACGCAGCGGCGAAACGCCAGATTCAACCGCCGGGTGTTGGTGCCGACGGCGTTGGCCAGCCCCGCCAGTTCCGGTGTGACGTCGAGCTGACTCAGCAGCAGCGCTCGCGTGGCGCGATAGAGCACGGCGTCGAGCGTGTGGGCCTGCACGGGCAACGGCGCTTCGGGGGCCATCGCAGCCACAGGGGCAGCAGGCGTGAACGTAGCGTTCGAAGATGACGTGGCGGAGGTGGCCGAGGTAGCGTAGGTGGTGGATGTGGTGGCCGGCGCGGGCAGACTGGCCTTGAGGTGAATCGACAGGCGCAGGCGCACTTCTTCGAAGTCGTAAGGCTTGGTCACATAGTCGACCGCACCCGCCGTGAGCCCGGCGACGCGCTCGCCCGGCAGCGCGGCGGCGGTGAGGAAAATCAGCGGAATGTGGCGTGTACCGGGGTCGGCTTTGAGCAGGCGGCAGGCCCCGAGGCCATCGCAGACCGGCATGCGGATATCCATCAGGATGAGATCGGGCTGCACGGTGCGCGCCTTGGTGTAGCCGTCGCGGCCGTCCTGCGCGATGTAGACCCGGCAGCCCTGCTGGCTGAGGAAATCCATCAGCAGCATGCGGTCTTCCTGATTGTCGTCGACCACGAGCACGCGCGCGCCGGACAACTGGCGGGCATGGGCGGAGGCGGACCAAGGGGTGCCGGCACGGCGTGCAGCAGCCGTGGAATGAACTGTGCCGGACGGCGGCAAGGGCAGGGGGCGATCGCTCATGATGGCCGTCATTCTTTCACATTCGATCCGGCGTACCGGGGGGATGTGGCGCGTTTTGCCATGCACGCCAAATATTTTTCCGTCAGGCAAACATCACGTGCCGTCGGGCAAAGGTCTCGTGCCGTCTGGCAATAGCGTCTCAGGTATGGTCAGCCGTCGGGTTCGCCGCAGCGATGACCGGCGTGCAGGCGATCGGGGGGTCGTTTGCCGTTGGCGCGCTGCTCAGTGCGAGCCCGGCCCCCCCGGGGGGGACCGGACGCCGGCTGCCCTGACGACACACTGACGATAGCCTGCCGAAACCTTATTCCGGCTCGGTCCACACGACGTTGGCGCCAACCGAGCACAGGTTCTCGACAAAGCGCGGATGCGCGCGTTTGATCGGCAGCGCATTCTTGATCGTCGACTGGCCGTCGATACTCGACGCCACCATCAGCAGCGCAATCGCCACCCGAATGATGTACGGGCTCTCGACCACCGCCGGCGATAGCGGAATGCCGCCAAACGTGATCAGGCGGTGCGGGTCGGACTGAAACACGTGCGCGCCGAACTTCGACAACTCCGTCGACCAGCCCATCGCGCCGTCGTAGACCTTGTTCCAGAACATGGCACTGCCTTCGGCCTTCACGCCCAGCGCGATGAAGATCGGCAGCAGGTCGACCGGGAAATACGGCCACGGCGCAGCTTCCACCTTCGTCAGAATGTTCTTCGTGAACGGCGTCTGCACCTTGAGCGGACCCTGAGCCGTCGCGGTCGACCAGCCGTCGCGATGCTCCACCTTCACACCGAACTTAGCGAACGTGCGGTCGATCAGCGGGAACTGCTCCGGGGCGGTGTTCTTGACGGTGATCTCGCCGCCGGTAATCGCACCCAGCGCGAGGAAGGTGGTGATTTCGTGGAAGTCTTCCGAGAAGCGGAATTCACCGCCGCCGAAACTCGACACGCCTTCGATGGCTAGTTGCGAGGTGCCGACGCCTTCGATCGGCACACCCAGCATCTGCATGAAGCGGCAGAATTCCTGCACGTGAGGCTCCGACGCCGCGTTGTTCAACTGCGAGCGCCCGTTGGCCGAGGCGGCGCACAGCACGAAGTTTTCCGTGGTGGTCACCGACGCATAGTCGAGCCAGTGGTGAATCGCAGGGCGGGCGCTGTCGGCGTGGATGAGCAGCGAGCCTTCGGTGCGCTCGACGCGTCCGCCGAAGTGTCGCAGCACTTCGATGTGCGGATCGATTTCGCGCACACCCAGCGTGCAGCCCTTGATGTTGTCTTCGATGCGTGCGACGCCAAAACGCGCGAGCAGCGGCGGCACCAGCATGATCGACGAGCGCATCTCTTCCGGCAGATGGTCGGTGCGCGGGTCGAACTTCGTGTTCAGGTGATGCACGTCGAGCGTACCGGCGTCGAAGTCGACGCTGACATCGCTGCCAAGCTGGCGAAAGATGTCGAGGATCTTGCGAACGTCGGTGATCTCGGGCACGCCGATGAGGCGCACCGGCTTGTCGGTGAGCAGCGTGGCGCACAGCACCGGCAGGACGGCATTCTTGTTGGCGGAGGGCGTGATGCGGCCGCGCAGGGGCTGGCCGCCGTGGACTACCAGATGGGACATGGGCTTCCTTCGGGCTTCTTGCGTCAAGCGGGGTGGTCCGTGAATCCGTGAATCTGTGGATCCGTGAATCGGGGGCTCGGGTTGAGGCGAAATATACCCCGATTGCGCCGGGTGTGCGACGTGACCCGTGTGCCGTGGTGGGATTGTTGCGCCTTGCTTGACGGGCGTCAGCGGGCCGTGAGACAGGCATCGACACGCTAACGGACCGCCGCCGGGCAGTCAGCAGAGCGCGCCGGTGCCGGATATGGTCGCTCAGCGCACGGCGGCGTTGGCGAAGGCCTCGGCAAAGATGGCGTGGAAATCGGGGGTCTCTGCGGCCGCGGCCCGGGTGAGCACGCGCGCTTCCAGTTCGTCCAGATGGGCGGTCGCCAATGCCACTGCCGCCTGCGTTTCGCCCGCGCGCAGACGTGCCACCAGTTGCGCATGCTCGGTCGGCGCGCAATGGATGAATTCCGCCGGATCGAACAACGCCTTGTAGAGCTCGGTTTTCGCGACCAGTTGACGGGCGAAGGCTTCCAGCTCGGCGCTGTTGGCCGTGTCGATCAACTTCAGATGGAATTCGCCCGCGAGCCGGATCGAACGCTCGTGCGTGCCCTGCGCATGCGCGTCGGCCTCCTCGGCCACGTGCGCGTCGAGCTGCGCGAGCTGCGCCGTGCTCAATTGACCGCAAACACTCGTGATCACGCCGGTTTCCAGCACGCGCCGGGCGCGGTAGGTCTGGCGGATGTCGTCAAGCGAGGGTTGCGGCACAAAGGCGCCGCGATTGGGTTCGAGCACCAGTTTGCCTTCGAAACCCAGCCGGGCGAGCACCTTGCGCACCGCCCCGCGCGTGCAGTCGAACGCCTGCGCGAGGTTGCGCTCACGCAGCGGCATGCCCGGGCGCAGCTTGCCCGAGAGCAAGGCCTGCGAGATGGCGGCATACACCCGTGCCTCGATTTGCTGCCCCGCGCTCCCGGCGCTGAGGGAATCTTCTGCCGGTGCCTCGTGGGCCTCTGCGGTGCGGCTCAAACCAACCCTCCTCATGAATCGAAATGCGAACCGGCGAACCGGCGAACCCGGCCGTGGACCCGGCAGCGGGTTCAACGGCGAACCGCCTGCAAATTCGCCGCGGCCCTGTGCCAGCAAAGCCCCGGCAGACGTGTCTGTGGGGCGCATTGTACCCGTCGCCTCCATTCGCTTGTTCGTCTGCGGAAAACCCTCGGTTTGACGCCTGTCACACCCGCGACCTTGCATTTTGGCATCGCACTGCCGATAATGGTCAACAAAAATGGTTAACCATTTTATGGCTAAAACCACCGGGCCGCACGACAGCGGCCATCCCCCTTGGATTTGTTTGGGTCTGGAGACGTCATGAAACTCGTACATTGTCTGGCCGCGCTGCCTGTCGCGGCCTTCTACAGCGGCGGCTGGCTCGCCGAGCATGTGGGCACACGGCTCGCCGGGCTGCCGTTCCTGATGACATGGAACATCGTCTGGCTGTTGCTCACCTCGGTCGTCATGGTGGTGATGTTCCGCTTTGACGGTTCGCGTGAGGCCGCTGCGGCCGACCGTGCCAGCGCGGCGTCCGCCGCCAAGGGCCAGAAGGCCCCGGGAGCCGCGTCATGAATGCCGCACTGACCGTGATTGCGGCGTTTCTCGCCTTTGCATTGTTCATCGGCCTGCGCGCACGCCGCGGCCGCAAGATGAGTCTGGAGCAATGGGCCGTGGGCGGACGTGGCTTCGGCACGCTGCTGGTGTTCCTGTTGATGGCCGGCGAGGCCTTCTCGACGTTCACGTTTCTGGGCGCGAGCGGTTGGGCCTATAGCAAGGGGCCGCCCGCGTTCTACATCCTCGCGTACGGGGCGCTCGCTTACCTGCTCGGCTACTGGATGCTGCCGGCGGCATGGCGTCACGCCACACGTCACAACTGCGTGTCGTTCTCGGACTTCTTCGCCACGGCGTACCGCTCGCGGGCGCTGGGCGTGGTGGTGTCGCTGGTCGCCGTGCTGGGCATGAGCGCGTTGCTGATCATTCAGTTGCGCGGGCTTGGCATCATCGTGTCCGAAGCGTCGTACGGCACGATTACGCCGACGGTCGCGATCTGGTGCGGTGCCATCGCGATGGTGCTCTACATCACGGTGTCGGGCATTCACGGGTCGGCGAGCATTGCGATTTACAAGGACATCCTGATTCTCGTGATCGCGGTGTTCCTCGGCATCTATCTGCCGTTGCACTACTTCGGCGGGTTCGGCGAAATGTTCGACCGTATCGAAGCGGCGCGTCCGGGCTTCCTGCAAATGCCGACGAGCGGTCTCACGCTGTCTTGGTACAACTCGACGATTCTGCTGACCTCGCTGGGCTATTACCTGTATCCGTACGTTTTCACGTCGGTGTATGCGGCGAAGAGCGAGACGGCCGTGCGTAAGAACACGATCCTGATGCCGCTGTATCAGATGGTCATCGCGTTCATGTTCTTTGTGGGCTTTGCGGCGATTCTGCAAGTGCCGGGGCTCACCGGTGCCGATTCGGATCTGGCGTTGCTGCGCATCGTGAAGCAGACGTTCTCGCCGTGGTTCGTCGGCGTGATCGGTGGCGTCGGGGTGTTGACCGCGCTGGTGCCGGGTTCGATGATTCTGCTCAATGCGTCGACGCTGCTCGCCAAGAACGTCTATCGCGACGGCTTTGCGCCGCACGCCAGCGACGTTTTTGTCGCCAAGCTCGCCAAGCGCGTGTTGCCGGTCTTCGGGCTGGTTGCGGTGTTCTTCGTATTGCGCGGCGGTGCGACGTTCGTCGCGCTGGCGCTGTTCGCCTCGAGCCTGCTCACGCAGTTGTTCCCGTCGTTCGTGGCCAGTCTGTTGCCGCGTCCGTTCGGCAACAAGTACGGCGCGTTTGCCGGTATCGGGGCGGGTGCCGTGGTGCTGGCGCTGGCCGTGACGCTCGACGTCAATTTGCATACGTTGCTGCCGGGCGCACCGGATACGGTGGCATCGATCAACATGGGGCTCGTCGCACTGGCCGTGAACGCGGTAACGTTCGTGATCGTCAGCGTGTTGACGCGGGCTCGCAATGTGGCGCCGGGACTGGCGCAGGGAACTTGATTCATGACAGCACTGGAAACTCTGGAAATTCGCAATGCCCGCGCACTCGACGGGTCGCCCGTCGCCGTGCGCATCGAACGCACGGTCGACGGCCGGGCGACGATTGCCGCCATCGGGGCGTCGTTGCCTGATGCACCCGCCGCACCCGCTGCGGCCGGCGGTATCGAGTCGATCAATGCGCAGGGCGCGCTGCTGATGCCCGGTCTGGTGGAAGCGCACACGCATCTGGACAAGACGGCGTGGGGCATGCCGTGGTACGTGAACGAATGCGGTTCACGCCTGATCGATCGCATCGACAACGAGCGGTCGTGGCGTGCGAGCAGCGGCCATGATGCCGGTACCGCCTCGCTCGCGCTCGGCCGTGCGTTTCTGGCGGCCGGCACGACGCGTTTGCGCACCCACGTCGACATCGATACCGACGCCGGTCTGCGCCATCTCGACGGCGTGCTCGCCACGCGCGAGACGCTGGCCGACACGCTCGACATGCAGATCGTGGCGTTTCCGCAATCGGGCGTGCTCGACCGCGAAGGCACCGTCGCGCTGCTCGACGAATCGCTCGCGCGCGGTGCCGACGTGCTGGGTTGGCTCGACCCGTGCGCCATCGACCGCGACCCGGCGAAGTCGCTCGACGCGATGTTCGCACTGGCCGACAAGCATGGCTGTCCCGTCGACATTCATTTGCATGAGCCGGGCGAGATGGGCGTGTTCTCGTTCGAACTGATGCTGGAGCGCATTGCGGCACTGGGCATGCAAGGCAAGGTCGTCGTCTCGCACGCGTTTTGTCTGGGGGAACTTGACGCCGCACGTGCCGACGCGCTGCTCGCACGCTTGGCCGACGCCGGCGTGTCGCTCATCACGACGGCACCGCCATCACGCGTGGTGCCGCCGCTCATGGCGTGCCGGCGTGCCGGTGTGCCGCTCGCGGGCGGTAACGACGGCATTCGCGATACGTGGACGCCCTACGGTTCGCCCGACATGCTGGAGCGCGCCATGATGATCGGCCTGCGCTACAACCTGCGTCGCGACGACGAGCTCGACATCGCGCTCGACTGCGTGACGCATCAGGGCGCGCGAGTGTGCGGCTTTGAGGACTACGGCTTGCAGGTGGGCGCTCGCGCCGATCTGGTGCTGGTGGATGCCTTGAACGCCGCGCAGGCCATCGTCACGCGTGCGCCGCGTCGCTGGGTAGTGGCGAACGGACGCGTCGTTGTGCGCGAGGGCGTGGCCGTATGACGCTTTGGCTTGCGATTGTCGCGGTCGGCCTGACGCTGCGCCCGACACTCACGTCCATCAGCCCGTTGCTGCCGCAGATTCGCGAAGCCACGGGCATGGGTTTTCCGGTGGCGGCGTTGCTCACGTCGCTGCCCGTACTCGCCATGGGCGCGGGCGCCTTCGCCGCCAGCAGCCTGACGCGGCGGCTGGGCGAACGGCGCGGTGTACTGCTTGGACTGGCGGCGCTCGCACTGGCGTGTGGCGTGCGATTCGTTGCCGACGATACGGTGCTCATGCTGGCGACGGCGCTCGCGTCGGGCATCGGCATCGCCATCATTCAGGCGTTGCTGCCCGGTGTCGTGAAAGCGAACTACAGCGCCGCGCGCATGACCGCGATGATGGGGATTTATTCGGCGGCGCTCATGGGCGGCGGCGGGCTGGGCGCGGCGGCGAGTCCGTGGGCATCGTCGTTGGCCGACGACTGGCGTGTTGGGCTGGGCATGTGGCTCGCTGTCGTCGGCGCCGCTGCGCTGGCATGGTGGCGCGCACCGCTCGGCGTTCAGGCGGTGTCAGGGGCCGCCGTTTCGGAAGTGCCGGCGCCGCGTGCGCCTTCCATGCTCGATCTGCTGCGCAAGCATCGGGCTTGGACGCTGGCGATTTACTTCGGACTGATCAACTGCACTTACACGACGATGGTCGCGTGGCTGCCGCCGTTCTATCAGCAGGCGGGCATGAGTGCGACGCAAAGCGGTGCGCTGCTCGCCGGGCTGACGGCCTGTCAGGTGGTCGCGGCGCTGGCGTTGCCGTGGTTCGCGCGGCGCAATGTCGACCGTCGGCGGTGGCTCACGCTGGCGCTGGTGGCGACGCTTGCCGGGCTGGTCGGTCTGGTGTTCGCGCCTGAAGCAGCGCCGTGGCTCTGGATCGGTGCTATCGGTTTCGGACTGGGCGGCACGTTCTCGCTCGGTCTCGTGCTCGCGCTCGATCATCACGCGCATCCGCGTCACGCTGCCGCGCTCGCGGCGTTCATGCAAGGGGTGGGCTTCTGCATTGCGGCACTGGCCCCGTTCGCCGCTGGCGCGGTGCGCGCCATGACCGGTGGCTTCACGCCGGCGTGGGTCGCACTTGTCGGTGTGAACATCGCTCTCGTTGCGATGACATGGCGCTTCGATCCGGAAGGCTATGCGTCGGCGCTCGGCCGGCGATTCTCCCTACCGTGATTCCGGTCATCCTGTGCGCCCCGTTGCCGCACGGGGTGGCACACGAAGTCGTGCAGCCCGCAAGCGGCACGCCTCGCACGCGTTGCGCACGCGAGACATGCATCCGACACGCAAAAATCATGCGAGCCCCGCCGCAATTCACGCTAAGATGGCCCATCGTGTGATGCCGCAGCAGGACTTCGGCGCGAGACCGGTGTCCTGACTTTGCACTTCCAGAAATCAGGGGAGAACGGATGCTCGGAATGGCGCGCTGGACAGTGGGACGACCGCTCGGGACGATGCTCGGCGCGCTCGCCTTGTTCGGCGTCTGCGCACTGAGCACCGCCGTTCTGTTTCCCTCGACCGCCACGGCCGCCGATACCTCAATCGTCGGCAAGCTTTTCCCGAAAGCAGCCTCCGCGCCTTCTGCGGCTTCGTCTCCTTCCGCCGCTTCTTCAGCTTCCGCCGCAAGTTCCGCTACCGCTACGCCTTCGTCGGCCGCCACCGGCACCGATCAACGCGTATTGCGCAGCGATGGCGCGAATGTCATGTTGCATGTCTTCCGTCCCAGCGTGGCGTGCAACGGACTCGCCGTGCTGAGTCCCGGCGCGGGCGACGACCGTGACGCGCTGGCGTGGCTTGGCCGCGCACTCTCGCAATACGGCTGGCTCGCCATCACCATGGCGCATAAGGAAGACAACGGCCGCGACGCGTTGCGTGATCGCGTGCGAAGCGGCGGCATGCGCGACGGTTCGCTGGCGCTTCCTACGGATCCCGAAGTGTATGACGACCGTCTCGAAGACACGGGCGCCGCACTGCGCTGGGGACGCTCCCAATGCCGCACCGGCCCCAGCGTTTTCTTCGGGCACGCGGCCGGGGCCGCGACGGTGATGTTCGAGGCCGGCGCAAAGAACAAACTCGGGCTCGACAGCGACGACCGTTTCGACGGCTACGTGGTGCTCTCGCCGCAAGGGCCCGGGCCGATCTTTCCGGCCGGGGCATGGCATGACATCCGCAAGCCCATGCTGCTGGTCACGGGCACGCGCGACGCGCCGCTTGACGGCAAGTGGCAGGAGCGCACCACGCCTTATGCCGATCTGCCGCCGGGCTGCCACTGGCTTGCCGTGGTCGACGGTGCCACGCACTACAACTTTGCGGGCTTCGGCTACGGACATCCCGACATCGAGGCGAAGGTACTGCCGCTAATCGAGCGCTTTCTCGACAACCTGCGCGCGCACCGATGCGCGGTGCCGACACCGGCGGCGGGCGTGAAGCTCGACACAAAGTAGGGCACCCATGGCCGAACAAGACCTCACCCGCGGACCGATCGGCAAAACCCTCTTCTGGTTCTCACTGCCGGTGCTGGGCAGCAACGTGCTCCAGTCGCTCAACGCGTCGATCAACGCGATGTGGATCGGCCACTATCTGGGCGAGTCGGCGCTCACTGCGGCGTCGAACGCCAACATCCTGCTGTTCTTCCTGCTCGGCGTCGTGTTTGGCATCAGCATGGCCAACACCATTCTCATCGGCCAGTCGATCGGCGCGAAGAATCACGTGCTCACGCAGCGCATCGTCGGCACGAGTGCGACGTTCTTCGTACTGATGTCCTCGGCGGTGGCGGTGTTCGGCTATATCTTCACGCCGGAGCTGCTGAACGCGCTGGGCACACCGAGCGACGCCCGTGCGTTTGCGGTCGCCTATCTGCGCATCATCTTCGTGGCGCTGCCGGTGATGTACTTCTACAACTTCGTGATGATGGCGTTGCGCGGCGCGGGCGACGCGCGCACGCCGTTCCGCTTCATGCTGCTCTCGGCCGGGCTGGATGTGGTGCTTAACCCATTGCTGATTTTCGGCTGGGGGCCGGTGCCGCCGTTAGGCATCGCGGGGTCGGCCGGAGCCACGCTTATCGCCCAGACGGTGAGTCTCGCGGCGCTGCTCTATACGCTTTACCGCCGGCGCGATCCGCTGTGGCTGCCGCGCAAGGACTGGCGGTATCTGCGCATCGACCCGGGGCTGCTGCGGTTGATCGTCATCAAAGGGCTGCCGATGGGTTTGCAAATGGTAGTGATCTCGTCGTCGGCGATGGTGATGATGGGTTTCGTCAACGGTTACGGCTCGCAGACGACGGCGGCGTACGGCGTGGCGTCGCAGTTGTGGACGTACGTGCAGATGCCGGCGCTGGCCATCGGTGCCGGCGTCTCGTCGATGACGGCGCAGAACGTGGGCGCAGGGTTATGGGACCGGGTTTCGCGCATCGGGCGCGTCGGCGTCGGGTTGAATTTCGTGATGACGGGCACGCTGGTGGTGGCCATCCTGCTGTTCAACCGCCAGTTCATGAATGCGTTTCTGCCTGACGATGGCTACGCGATTTCGGTGGCGCAGCACATCAACGCCGTGGTGGCGTGGTCGTTCGTGCTGTTCGGCGTGACGATCGTGTTGTTCGGGGTGGTGCGTGCGACCGGGGCGGTCACGGCACCGCTGGTGATCCTGTTCGTGTCGCAATGGGTGATCCGGCTGCCGTTTGCGTGGCAGTTGCAGAAGTCGTGGGGTGCCGAGGCGATCTGGTGGAGTTTCCCGCTGGGGTTTGGGGTGTCGCTGGTGATGGCGCTCATCTATTACAAGTGGGGCAACTGGCGCGGCGTGAGGATGTTGCCGCGTTCCGCCCCGCCAGCGGTAGCGCAATCGGCCGACGCCGCGAGTGCCGCCGCCGGGCCGTCACCCGTGCCGGTGCCGCCGGTCGGTAGTGGAGGCGGTGGCGGCGGGCTGCCGAAGCCCGCCAGTCATGGTGAAGGCGAGCGCGACCCTCGCGAGTGAGTTTCGATTCACACGGCTTCGAACCAAACTGTTTAGATCCACACTGCTGCTATCCACACTGCTGCTATCCACGCTGCCTATATCCACAATGCGGCAGACTCGGCCATGGCGCTTCGCAACCACGTCAACAAGGCGTGCGTAGCGGGATTCGCGTCGAACGATTCGCGGGCGAGGGCCACATAGGCCGAGCCATCGCGCACGAAGCCGTGCGGTGCAACGAGGCGTCCGGCGCGCAGTTCGTCGCTCACCATGTACACCGAACCGATGGCCGCGCCCAAGCCCGCGCCTGCCGCCTGCAAACTCAGATAAAAGTGTTCGAAGGGCGGTATCGGGCTACCGGCGGCCCGCGCGCCGTAACGCCCGGATGCCGGCGCATGGCCTTCGGCTTTCATCGCCCGCTGCCAGTCGTGCCATGCCTGTGGCCGCGTGCGCGTGTGCAACGGTGTCGGGTGTGGTGTCTCGAAGGTGGCTGGCAGGCCCACCGGGCCGATCCACTCGTCGGCGAGCGGTTCGGCCGCGAGTGAATGTCCCCAGAAGAAATCATTGCGCCGGATGGCGACGTCCACGCCCGCGCTCGCCAGATCGATCGGCCCGCCGGCCGAATGCAGATGCAGCGCGATGTCGGGATGCGCTTGCGCAAATGCGCCCAGACGCGGAATCAGCCACCGCATGGCCAGCGTCGGTTCGCACGAGACTACCAGCGTGCGCGAGGCCGCGACCGGTCGCAGGTTCGCCACCGTCTGCGCCAGTTGCTCGAACATCTGGCGCGTCGTGGCGTGCAGACGCTCGCCCGCAGGCGTGAGAAAGACGGCCCGGTTGCGGCGCTCGAACAGCGGCAGGCCGAGCGCATCTTCGAGCGTGCGTATCTGGCGGCTGACCGCGCCGTGCGTCACGAACAACCGTTGCGCCGCCCGGGCGAAGCTCAACTCGGTGGCGGCGACGTCGAAGACTTGCAGCGCGTGCAGGGGCAGGGGACGGTCCATACGTGAGAAATTATCACGTATCGACGTGAGAAAGGATCGTTTTTCACGGCTGCGAAGGTCCGGCAAAATTTAACTCACTGGGCTTCGATGACACTGCCGTGGGGGCGGTCTCCGGCTCAGATCCGTGAGTTCTCATCATGCAAGAGTTGTTGGCCGTCATGACAATCACCGTGCTGGCCGTCATCAGCCCGGGCGCCGATTTCGCCATGGTCACGCGCGCGAGCTGGCAGCATGGCCGCCGCGCCGGGTTATGGGCGGCACTCGGTATCGCGGCGGGCGTGCAGGTGCATGTCTTCTACACGCTGATAGGCGTCGGCCTGCTGATGACGCGGCTGCCGTGGCTGTTCTCCACCGTCAAATGGATCGGGGCGGCCTATCTGATCTATATCGGCTGGCGCACCCTGCGAGATCGCTCGCCCGTGGCGGATGCCACACAAGAAAGCCCGCAAGGCGGCGCGGCACCGGCCGATGGGGCGTCTGGGGGTTTGCCGTCGCCGGCGGCCACACACGGGCAATGGCGCGCTTTCCGGACCGGTTTTTTCACCAATACGTTGAATCCGAAGACCACCTTGTTCGTCGTGAGCACGTTCACGCAGGTCGTCCATGCCGGCACGAGTTGGAAGGTGGGGGTGGCCTATGGGGCGTTCATGTCGCTCGCGCACTGGGCGTGGTTCAGCCTCGTGGCGCTGGGCTTCTCGGCCGGGTGGATGCGCGCGGCCATGGTCCGCCGCCAGCACGCCGTGCGCCGGACCATCGGCGGCGCGTTGATGGCGCTGGGCGGATTGCTCGCGTTCGCCAATCGGTGACGAACGCAGGGAAGTCGCAACATCGGTGGCGTGGCGCGGGGATATCGCATCGGGAACGCCGCGACAGGGCGAGTAAACGAGCGAAGAAAGCGGCGAAGAAGCGCTGAAGAAGGGATGAAAACCGTACATAAACCGTAAAAATCGGCTCGATTTTCATATAAGTCACAAATGGTCACAAATTAGTGACCCCGCTGAATCGGCGACGGCGCGGACGATTGGGGTGATGTGAGTGCCCGCTTCGAAGGTTTTGCCGGTGCGGCTTTGGTCAATCGGCAAATGAACGGGTAAAATTGCGCGTTCAGCGCACGCTGGCTACGGCCGGTACGCGCGTTACACGCTACCCCACTGCCGATGGAATTCCTGCCAAATACGGTTTCCCGCATGATTTCCCACCGTGCCCTGCGTCTGGCGCTTGCCGGCATGCTCAGTGTCTGCGCGCTGGTCTCGGGCGCGGCGCACGCTTTCTCGTTCGACGATGTGGCCAAGCAGGCCCGCACGCTCGCGAACGGCCGCTACAAGCCGACCGATCAGAACCTGCCCAAAGACCTTCAGAATCTGACGTACGACCGCTATCGCGGCATCCGCTTCAAGCCCGAGAAGGCCTTGTGGCGCGCGCAGAAGCTGCCGTTCGAGCTGATGTTCTTCCACGAAGGCTCGTATTACGACCGGCCGGTCAAGATCAATGAACTGATCGGCAATAGCGTGCGCGAAGTGCGCTACACCCCCGATCAGTTCGATTTCGGCACGGTGAAAGTCGATCCGAAGCAATTGCGCGGGTTGGGCTACGCGGGCTTTCGCATTCACTATGCGGTGAACACGCCCAAGTACAAGGACGAGGTCATGGTGTTCCTCGGCGCGAGCTACTTCCGCGCTTTGGGTAAGAACCAGACCTATGGCCTCTCGGCGCGCGGGCTGGCGCTCGACACCGCACTCAATTCCGGCGAAGAATTCCCGCGCTTCACCGAGTTCTGGATTCAGCGTCCGGCGCCGGGTGCCAAGGACCTGACGATCTTCGCGCTGCTCGATTCGCCGCGCGCGACGGGCGCGTATCGCTTCACGCTGCGCCCGGGTGTCGATACGACCGTGGACGTGAAGGCCGAGTTGTTCCTGCGCGAGAACGTGACCAAGCTGGGACTGGCACCGCTCACCAGCATGTATTTCTTCGGCGAGAATCAGCCGGCGCCGGTGCCGGACTATCGCCCGGAAGTGCACGACTCCGATGGCCTGTCGATTCAGTCGGGCACGGGCGAATGGATCTGGCGTCCGCTGGTCAATCCGAAGCGTTTGCTGGTGTCGTCGTTCTCGCTGTCGAACCCGGCCGGCTTCGGTCTGTTGCAGCGTGATCGCGATTTCAGCAGCTATCAGGATCTGGAAGATCACTACGAGTCGCGCCCGAGCGCGTGGGTCGAGCCCAAGGGCAAGTGGGGGCAGGGCCGCGTGGAGCTGGTGCAGATTCCGACGCCCGACGAAACGAACGATAATATCGTCGCGTATTGGGTGCCGGATGCGCCGCCCAAGCCCAAGCAGCCTTATGCGTTCGAGTACAAGCTGTCGTGGCAGAAAGATAACGACAAGCGCCCGCCGATGGCGTGGGTGACACAAAGCCGGCGTGGGCATGGCTACCGGGGAAAACCAGACGATAGTCAGCTGTTCGCGATCGATTTCGAGGGACCGGCGTTCAAGAAACTGGCGGACGACGCGAAAGTCGAAGGCAATGTCACGACCGACGCCAACGGCAAGATCCTCGAAGTACAGACGCAGCGCAATGACGTCACGGGAGGCTATCGCGTCATGCTCCGCATGCGCCGCCTCGATTCCGAGAAACCCGTCGAAATGCGCGCTTATCTGCGCAACGGCAGCAATACCCTATCCGAAACGTGGAGCTACCTGTTACCCCCCGAGTGAGCGATCGCTCCGATATCCCGGTCGACGAGCTATACGTCGACCGGCTGCCCCTGCCCGCCGAAAAGCGCCGTGCATTGCTGGCTCAGGCCCAGCGTGACGGCGGCGATTCGCTCGATGTGCTGACCCGTATCCAGCGCCTGCTCGCCGCGCGTATTGCGAACGGTGATGAGGTTGCGGTGGTGCCGCCGAGTGATGTTGCGGCGGACATTGAGGACGTTGCGGGCATTGAGGGCACGCAAGCCACCGATGCCGATGAGAGCGACGCCGTGAGCACGCCAGCGCAAGACGCTGCCGGCACGCAGGCGGTTGCCTCACCGGCAGGCGTGCTGTCGGCCGCGCAGATCATCGATCCGGCGGCGTGGCATGTGCCCGATATCGCCGAAATCGAATCCGACAGCGATGCCGTGCTGGCTTCGCAACCCGCGCGTCTTTCGCTCACGGAAGGCGGTTCGCTGGCGGCTGCCGCAGGCCTGAACGAAGTGCGTGGTGTCGAGACGCTGCGCATTGCGCCGCCGGTGCGCCGCACGTCGCTCGTGCCGCGTCCTTGGTCGCTCAATCCGCTGGGACGTCTCTGGCGTGCCATCGCGGGCCGTAAAGATCCCGATCCGCTGGTGCGCGATGCGCCCGATCCGAAGGGCCGTTGGTCGCAGGCGGGACGTCGCCGCCGCTGGACGCTGCTTGCGCTGATGATCGCGCAGACGGCGCTCGCCACGCACTTTATGGCGTCGGTGCTGCCGTATCACGGGGCCGATCCGCTCGAATTCTCGGTACTTGCGCTGTTCGTGCTGTTGTTCGGCTGGGTGTCGGCGGGCTTCTGGACGGCCATCTTCGGCTTCTTCGTTCTGCTGGTCGGTGGCGAGCGCCACATGATCTCGAAGATGGCGGCCGGCGATGCGCCGATTGCCCCCGATGCGCGCACGGCGATCGTGATGCCGATCTGCAACGAGGACGTTGGCCGCGTGTTCGCGGGCCTGCGCGCGACGTACGAATCGCTCGCGAAGACCGATTCGCTGGACCGCTTCGACTTCTTCATCTTGTCGGATTCGAACGAGGCCGATAACTGTACGGCCGAGGTCGATGCGTGGCAGGCGCTGTGCCGCGAAGTCGGTGGCTTCGGCCGCATCTTCTATCGCCGGCGTCAGCGCCGGGTGAAGCGCAAGAGCGGCAATCTCGATGACTTCTGCCGTCGCTGGGGCAGCGATTACCGCTACATGATCGTGCTCGATGCCGACAGTGTGATGAGCGGTGAATGCCTGACCAAGCTCGCGCGCATGATGGAAGCGCACCCGAGTGCCGGGTTGATCCAGACGGCGCCGCTGGCCGCCGGGCGTGAGACGTTCTATGCGCGCTTGCAGCAGTTTGCGGGGCGCGTGTACGGTCCGCTGTTTACCGCCGGGCTGCATTACTGGCAGTTGGGCGAGTCGCACTACTGGGGCCACAACGCCATCATCCGTCTCAAGCCGTTCATGGAGCATTGCGCGCTCGCCCCGTTGCCGGGCAAGGGCGCGTTGTCGGGCGCGATTCTCTCGCACGACTTCGTCGAGGCGGCGCTCATGCGCCGTGCCGGCTGGGGCGTATGGATTGCCTACGACCTGCCGGGCAGCTACGAAGAAATGCCGCCCAACCTGCTCGATGAACTCAAGCGCGACCGCCGCTGGTGTCAGGGCAACCTGATGAACTTCCGGCTGTTCCTCGCCGAAGGCATGCACCCGGTGCACCGCGCCGTGTTCGTGACGGGGGCGATGGCTTATGTCTCCGCGCCGCTGTGGTTTGTGTTCCTGATTCTCTCGACATGCCTGTTGGCCAAGCACACGCTCGTCGTGCCGGAGTACTTCACGGCGCCGCGCCAGCTCTTCCCGGTCTGGCCGGAGTGGCATCCCGAGCGGGCGGTGGCGCTGTTCTCCGCGACGGCCACGCTGCTCTTTCTGCCGAAGATTCTGGCGGTGCTGCTGATCTGGGTGAAGGGCGCGAAGCGGTTCGGCGGCTGGTTCGCGGTGATGGTGAGCATGTTCATCGAACTCGTGTTTTCCGCCGTGCTGGCGCCGGTGCGCATGTTGTTCCACACACAGTTCGTGCTGGCCGCGCTCACGGGGATCGCCATTCAATGGAAATCGCCGCCGCGTGAAGACGCCGAGACACATTGGGGCGAAGCGATTCGCCGCCACGGTCTGCAAACGATCATCGGCATGGGGTGGGGCGGGTTGGTGTACTGGCTCAATCCCGATTTCATCTGGTGGCTCATGCCGATCGTCGGCTCGATGATGATTTCGATTCCGGTGTCGGTGTTTTCTAGCCGGGTGTCGCTGGGACGCGGGCTGAAGCGGGTGAGGCTGTTCCTGATTCCGGAAGAGTCGTGGCCGCCGAAAGAGCTGCGCATGACGGAGAAGTACACCGACGAGGCGCGCTCGTACGTGAACTTCGTGGATGCGGTGGTCGATCCGATGGCCAATGCACTGGTGGCCGCGAGTGTGGCGCCGACGCACGACGATCCGAAGCACGACACGATTCGCGCCGGGCGCGTCGAGACGGCGTTGCTCAAGGGGCCGGCGAAGCTGACGAACACGCAGAAGTGGGAGTTGCTCAACGATCCGCGCGGACTGGCGGCGTTGCATTTGCTGGTGTGGAGCGATCCGCGCGCGCATCGCGACTGGCGTGACGCGCGTGCCAATGGGCTGTCGCAGGGGTTTCTGGCGTCGGCCTGAGTGGGCTGAGCGGGTCGCTCTGAAGTGACGAGGTTAAGAACAAAGGGCTGAGTCCTGTCTTACACAGGTCTCAGCCCTTTTGTTTTGGTGCGAGCGCAGTGAGTGCTGGAGCGCTGGTGACTCGCGATCAGCGTGACGGCAGGAAGTCGCGCGGATTGAATGGCGTGCCCTTCTGGCGCACTTCGAAGTGCAGCTTGACGGTGCCGTGCGAGTCGGTGTCGCCCATTTCGGCAATCTTCTGGCCCTTGGTCACCGCCGCACCTTCCTTAACCAGCACGGCGCGGTTGTGGGCATAGGCCGTCAGATAGCCGTTGTCGTGCTGCACCATCACCAAGTTGCCGTACCCCCGCAAGCCGCTGCCGGCGTACACCACCTTGCCCGCGGCTGCCGCGTAGACCGGGTCGCCCGACTTGCCGCCGATATCGACACCCTTGTTGCTGCTGCCGTTGAAGTTCGACAGCACCGGGCCGTCGGCGGGCCAGATCATCGGAATCTTGTTGGTGGCGGTGCGCGGTGCGACCGGCGCCGGTGCCGCCTTGGGGGCAGGCTGGGCCTTCGGACGCGGTTTGGCGGCGCTCCCGGACGATGCGCCGCCCGATGCCGCCGCTGCCGGGGCAGTGGACGCGCCGGGCGGCGGCACGACGCGCAGCACCTGACCCACTTCGATCTTGTCGGGATCGGTCAGGCCGTTCCAGCGCACCAGATCGGCCGTGCTGGCGTTGTTGGCGCGGGCAATGCCGTAGAGGGTGTCGCCGGAGGCAACGCGGTAGCTGCCTGCGGGGACCGGGCCATACGTCGGCGAGCCCGCACAAGCGGCCAGCGTGGCGCACACGGCCAGACTGACGGCATGCGCACGCCAGCGGGACCAGCTAATACGCCAATTCGACAATTTGCGAACCGCATAAATATCGCGGTTGTTACACAAATCGATGGGGTGAGGCGACGCGGCAAGCGGCGTCGGCACTTCGGGTTGCAACCGGGGCGGTCGCACGAGGTGAGTAGGCTCCATCCGTTGGCAGGTTAGGGCCCAGAGGCGGTCGCGAGGCACAGCAGGCAAGGCTGAGCGGGGAGGCCGAAAGTTGCCTGAAGATCACTTCTGGCAGCACGAAAGACGGGTCCGGGTGCGCGGCGACGGCATGAGCACGGTGCAAAACGCCCATTGTACGGGCTGCGAGACCCTCTCTGATCGTCGATCAACGCGCAAATTCCCTGCTATATACGAGAAACTGTTACTTAATATGCAGCATATTCCCAGTTGACAAGCGTGCCTTTGCCACGTATAAAACCAATTGCAGATTGTCAAGCCGCGAAGTTGTTGTCAGACGTAGTTTTCCTGCTTCTCGCTGGTTTCTAGTCCTTCATTTTCCCTTGATTGTCAGCGCTGGAGGGGTCATGTCGACCCCAGGCATTATGTTTATTAGGAAAAAACATGGAAACCGGTATTGTTAAGTGGTTCAACGACGCTAAGGGCTTCGGCTTCATCACCCCGGACGCAGGCGGTGAAGATCTCTTCGCTCACTTCTCGGAAGTGCGTGCAGAAGGTTTCAAGACGCTGCAAGAAAACCAACGCGTTCAGTTCGAAGTGAAGACTGGCCCGAAGGGCAAGCAAGCTGCGAACATCAAGCCGCTGTAATAGCACTTGATACGTATTCGTGAGTATCCCCGGTAACGGGGGCGCTCAACGGAAAGAACAGGCTCGATGACGAAAGTCATCGAGCCTGTTTGTTTTTCTGGACCGTCGATCGTCACTGAAACGCGCAGGACGTGCACGCGAACGATGCCACCGCAGCGGTTCGACGCTACAATGCCTGATCGTAATGTGTGACGCATTTTTCCGAGGCAATCATGAGCCTGCAAACGTGGTGGCTGTACGTGGTCACCGTCTTCTTCGTGTCGGCAACGCCGGGCCCGAACATGCTGCTCGTCATGACGCATGGCGCGCGCCACGGATTGCGCCCCGCCGCCGGAACGATGGCCGGCTGCATGACTGCACTCATCGCCATGATGTCGATTTCGGCCGCCGGTCTCGGCGCCGTGCTCAAGGCGTGGCCGATGGTGTTCGACACGCTGCGCTATGCCGGCGCCGCCTATCTCATCTATCTCGGCTACAAAAGCTGGCGCTCACCGGTCGATACCCGTGACGCTGCCAGTCTGGGTGCCTCCGCCGTCGCGGAAGATTCCAGCTTCAGCAAGCTTTTCAAATCCGGCTTTCTGGTCGCAGCAAGCAACCCGAAGGCGATTCTGTTCGCTGCCGCATTCCTGCCGCAGTTCATCGACCCGGTCGCGGCCAAGCTGCCGCAGTTCTCGATCTTGCTCGGCACGTTCGCCGTCATCGAGATGAGCTGGTATCTGGTGTACGCCACGGGCGGTCTGCGCATTGCACCGTATCTGCGCGAAGCGCGCGTGCTCAAGGCCTTCAACCGGATCAGCGGTGGCGTGTTCATGGGGTTTGGCGCGCTGATGGCTGCGGTGCATCGCTAAGCCGGTTCGGCTGCGGAACCGCAGAATGCAGGTGTGGTGAGGGTGCTTTCGGGCACCCAAGTGCGGCGGATGGGTACGGGGAGCAGTATGCCCACACGCCAATGCACTCAATATTTCCGGGCGATGGCCGTTAATCACGTGATGCCACGTGACGTTCCGTCGAGTGCCGTGGAGTCCGTCTCGCCGCCGTAAGGCCGAGTCGCCCGGCCCAGTCGCCCAAGGCTTAATTCGTACGGCTTGTGCGGTCGTATCGGGGAAAAATAGAAGATCAGGTATGGAAACGACAGAACCGCAGCTGACGCCGCCGCCCACCGACGACGAGTCGCAACTGCACGACTCGTATCGCATCAGCAATCCGCTTGAAATCGGGGGCGTCTTGCGTCACCTGGCCACGCGTGGCGACTTCATGACGGTGTATTTCGCCAACGGGCAACGCCAGCTCGTCACCCGGCTGCTCAAGGTGGAACCGCAAGCCCGCGGCTTCTACTTCGACTGGGGTGGCGTGGAGACGGAAAACCGCGCACTGCTCGCCAACAAGCGCGCGCTGTTCGTCGGGGTGCCCGAAGGCATTCAGGTGCATTTTCCGATCGGCGACATCGAAGAGCGCGAGTACGAAGGCTACCCGGCGTTCTATGCGTCGTATCCGGAATCGCTCGTGCGCTTGCAGCGCCGCGATTATTTCCGCGTGAAGACGCCGATCCTCGATCCGTACCAATGCACGGTCAAGTTCCCGGAAGACGCGCCGCTGCGTCTGAACGTGTTCGATCTGTCGCTCGGTGGTTTGGGGCTGCGCACGCGCGCTGAAGTGGCCGCAGAGATTCCGAAGGGCTCGATGCTCATGCACGCCGAGGTCGAACTGCGCGACTACGGTACGGTGCAGGTCGATCTCGAGGTGTGCAACCTGCGCACCGTACCGCTGCCGAAGGACGTGGAATATCACATCGGCTGCCGCTATATCGCGCTCTCGCGCACGGCTGAATCGCGTCTGCAAAAACTCATCACCCAACTCGAACTGAACCGCAAGGCGTTCGCACGCGCCTGACGGCGCGTTGTTCGGATCAGTGATTCCGACGAGGCCCGGTCAGCGGCCTCGTCGTTCAAATTCCCTTTCGCTTTGCACGTGACGCTGGTCGGCGATGTTCGCTACACCGGCGCGTGAATCCGCAACGCCGGAATAGCATGCAGCAGCCGCAACAGGTCGGCTTGCCGGCGGCACCCCGTCTTGTCGAAGACGTGGCGCAACTGCGTTCTCGCCGTGTTGATCGCCACCTTGGCGTCCTGCGCGTACTGCGTCAATTCCGTCCCCTCTGCCAACGCCAGCGCCAGACGTGCCTCGGCAGGCGACAGCCCAAACAACACCTTCAGCGTGTAAGGGCTCAACGACACGCGCCGGTCCAGCTCGCCGATGGTGAGCATGGTCATCGGGCGCTGCCACGGCGCAGCGCACGCGTGAGACTCGCGCAACGGCAGCGCGGTCACGACCCAGTGCCGCTGATTCTCGCCGTGCAGACGATGGCTGCCCGCCACCGGCATCGGTGCCGTGGCCTGCGCGATCAGGCGCCGCAGCGCCCGCTCGTCGTTCGGCAACAAGGCGCCGAACTTGCCGCTGCGGATCGCGATGTTGCGCGTCTCACCCAGCAACTGGTGCGCTGCCGCGTTCAGATAGTGGGCGTGCGCGGTGTCGTCGGTGATGATGACGGCGAGTTCCAACTGATCGAGCACGGCCATGCCCATCGCGGCCTGCGCTTGCAGATGCCGCGTGCCCGCGCGCAGGCGGGCGGCACGCGCGAGATGCTGCGTCAGAATTTCGAGTTCGGGGTCGGCGTCTTCAAACGGGACATGATCAGGCGAGCGCAAGATCGCCAGCAACTCGCTGGTGCCGTCGGCGCCTTCGAGATGCAGGCCGTACGTGTAACGCACGCCGTTGGGAATCAGGAATTCGTTGAATAGTTCGCTGCGTGCGACGTAGCGGTCGCTCAGGTGATGGTGGCAACGCATCGCGTGGCCGATGGGCTGGCGCAGCATCAGACTCACGCGTGGATCGGACGGCGCGAGCTTTTCCAGAAATTCGCGGATGACTTCCGGCGAGGTTTCCAGTGTGTGCGAGTCGCGTGTGGCGCAGTGGCGTGAGCGATCCCAAGTGACCGAGTGGAAACCCATGCCTCCCACCCACCGATTGATGCCGCGCAGTGCCTCGTCCCAGCGCGCTTCGTCGAGCACCCCGTCGTAGCAGGTGCCGATCAACGCGTCGAGCGTCAACTTCCCCGTGTTCCCCGTGTCGTCCACTTCGGGACTCCCCTGGCCGCAGCCCCAGCCGTACGGCTACGCTCGTCACGCGTATAACAAGCTTAACGAGCCTGACGTACGCAATACCCCCGCAACGCATGCCTTCCTCGATCGGGATTTGGCACTTATAGAGCGTAGTCTGTCGGGGGGCGTGGCGGGCATCAATCAGGCATCACCCGCCCGTTGTTGCACCGCCACATTCGGGGAAATCGGCAGGCCCGGGCCGCGTGTCACGGCTGTCAGGGCTGTCAGGGGCCGTCAGGCGGCGTCCGAGGCCTTGTCGCGGGCATCGCCCGCGCTACCGGCTTCGCGCACCCCATCGGGGTACACACGCACGAGCACGATACGCGGGCCTTGCATCTTCTTGACGACGACCGAGAAGCCATCGAAGTCGATTTTCTGACCTTCGCGCGGCAGGTAGGCGAGGGTGTCCATGATCAGGCCACCCACCGATTCGGCGTGTTCGCTGGGGATATCCAGCCCCAGCGCGCGCTCGAGTGTCAGGATCGGCAGGCTGCCGCGCCCGATAAGCGTGCCGTCTTCCATGCGCGTCCAGTCGTCTTCCGTTTGACGGAATTCGTCGCGAATCTTGCCGACGAGTGCCGAGAGCAGGTTGTCGAGCGTAAGGAAGCCGATCGGTTTCTGGTCGGGCCATCCGACGATGGCAAAGTGCGGCGCACCCCGGCGAAAACGCTGGAACAGCTCGCGCGCGGGCATGTCCGGCTTCACGCGCTCGACCGGGCGCGCCATGCTGCCCAAGTCGGCAATCGACTGACCATGATGTTCGGCGAGGAACAAGTCTTTCAGGTGAATCACGCCGAGCACGGTCTCGCCGTCGTTGTCGAAGAACGGATAGCGGCTGTAGCGGTGACGGTACGCCGTGTCCATGTTCTCGGTGAACGTCGCGTCGCGTCGGAACGCTGCCACTTCGCTCATCGGACGCATCAGGTCGGACACGGTCAGATCGCTAAAGTCGATGGCGTAGGCCACCACGTTCCAGTCGTCGCGCGAGAGCTTTTCACTTGCCGCGCCGCCACGCACGATCAGTTTGATTTCGTCGGCAGAGTAGTGCGCTTCGGCACCGTGCGACGGATCGAGACCCATCCAGCGCAGCAGGCGGTTGGCACTGTGATTCAGCACCCAGATCGCCGGGTACATCATCCAGTAGAAGCCGTAGAGCGGCGCAGCGGTCCAGACCGAGACGGCTTCCGGCATGCGCAGCGCCATCGACTTCGGCGCGAGTTCGCCCACGACGATGTGCAGATACGAGATCGTGAAGAACGCGATGAAGAACGCCAGCCCGTGAATCAGCTCGGGCGAGGTGACGCCAATGGCGGCGAACAACGGCGTGAGGACGCGCGCGAAAGCCGGCTCGCCGATCCAGCCCAAGCCGAGCGAGGCGAGGGTGATGCCGAGTTGGCACGCAGAGAGGTAGGTGTCGAGTTGGCCGTGAACCTTGGCCAGCACACGCCCGCGCCAACCGCGTTGGCGGGCAATGATGTGAACGCGCGTCTGGCGCAGTTTGACGAGGCCGAATTCCGCCGCCACGAAAAAGCCGTTAAGAAACACCAGCAGGATCGCAGCGACGATCAGTAAGAAGTTTTCCAAAATATCCGAGTTAAGACGACAGGCTCGACAGTATAAGTGACATTTGCAATGGACAATAAATATCCGCGGAGTTCCCGTGTTTTGCCGGGTGATTCTAGGTGATTCGCGGGGCTTTCGCAGGGGATGCCAGCAAGTTGCCGTGATCCCGGGCGGGGCCGCGTGTCGGGCGTCAGCGGGGTGACGGCGGGGCGGCGGCGGGCTACGTTTCGGTGCGGGTGCGGTCGATCGCGCGCCAGCCCGGCATGGCGAAGGCTTCGACGAGGAAGTCGATGAGCGCGCGCACTTTGGCGCTCAAGTATTTGCGCGTCGGGTAGACGGCGTAAATGCCGGTCTCGCCCTGTGTGTACTCGGGCAGAAACTCGATGAGCCGGCCGTCGCGCAGCGCGTCCTGCACGAGGAAAGCCGGTTGCAGAATCACCCCCGCGCCCGCTTCAGCCGCCGCGAGGCAGGTGTCGCCGTTGTCGGCGATCAGCCGGGCATGCGTTCGCACGGAAACCGGTCCGTCGGGGCCGTCGAAGCGCCACTCGCGACGATGTGAAAAGTAGCTGTAGCCGACGGTTTCGTGATGGGCGAGCTCGCTCGGGTGCTGCGGCGTGCCGTGCTGCGAGAGATAGTCCGGTGACGCGCAGAGCACCATGCGGGTGCCGGCCAACCGGCGATGCACGAGCGACGAGTCAGGCAGCCGCGTGATGCGGATGGCCAGATCGTAGCCCTCTTCGACGATGTCGATCAGACGGTCGCTGAGCGTGATATCGAGCGAAACCTGCGGGTGTTGGGCCAGAAACGTCGGCCATAGCGGCGCCAGATGGAGCACGCCGAAGGTGTGTGGCGCGTTGATGCGCAGCGGCCCGGCGGGCTGGCCGTCCTGTTCGCCGGCCATGGCGTCGGCTTCGTCGAGTTCGGAGAGAATCTGGCGGCAACGCTCCACGTAGCGCTGCCCGGGCTCGGTGAGCGACAGGCGGCGCGTCGTGCGTTGCAGCAGCCGCGTGCCCAGCCGCGCTTCGAGATCGGCGACGTAACGCGAGATGGCCGTCTTCGAGATGCCGAGCGCGGCGGCCGCCTTCACGAAGCTGCCTGACTCGACCACGGCGATGAAACACTCGATCTCGCGCAGTTTATTCATGCCGGGGCGGGGCTCCTGAAGGTGACGGACCGATCGGTGGGTCGGTCGGCGAACGTTGACCGCTATTGTGCCAGTGCCGTGACCTTTGCGAGTGACGGGGCGGCATTGCCGAACGCGAAGGCGTCCATGCGCAGCGCGCCATAGGTCGCTCCGGTATCGAAATGCGTTTGCTTTGCCGCATTGTCGGCAGCACCCAGTGCCATGTAGAGCGGCAACAGATGCTCGTCGGTCGGATGGGCGCGCTCGGCATGCGGGGCGCGGGCCCGATAGTCGAACAAGGCGTCGAGATCCATGGCGGCGAGATGCTCGGTGAACCACGCGACGAATTCGGCCAAGTACGGGGCTTCTGCACGGTCCTCGGAGGGCGCGCGAAACACTTCGTGCAGGTTATGCGTGAAGCTCCCGGAAGCGACGATCAGCACGCCATCCTGCGCGAGCGGGGCCAACAGCTGGCCGACGCGGTAGTGGTACTCGGGGCGCATTTGCCGTTGCAGCGACAACTGCGTGACGGGCACGTCGGCATCGGGAAACAGATAGCGCAACGGCACCCACGCGCCATGATCGAGACCCCATTGATCGTCGGTCGTGGCGGGCAGTTCGGCGGCGCGCAGCATCTGCACGGTGCGCTCGGCGAGGGCCGGGGCGCCGGCGGCCGGGTATTGCAGGCCGTACAGTTCGCGCGGGAAGCCCCCGAAATCGTGGATGGTGCGTTGTTGCGCGAGATTCCCGACGCGCGGGGTCGGCGTCGACCAGTGCGGCGAGATCACGAGAATCTCACGCGGACGCGGGACTGCACGGCCCAGCGCCGTCAACAACGGGCCGGTGCGACCGGGTTCGAGCGCAAGCAGTGGCGAACCGTGGGAGACGAACAGCGTGGGCAGGGCAGACATGACGATTTCTCCAGCAATGAATTACGCGGTGCGGGTGCGAGCGGCCGAACGAACCGACCAGGCGCCGTCACCCAGCAGTGCCACCACGAGCAGCGCGACCAGCCAGAACGCGGGGAATTCCCAGCCACCGCCCTTGTTGGTGAACGCCCAGCCGTTGTGACCGTGCACGCTCACGATGGTGCCGAGCATCAGCGCGGCGAGGGGCAGGGCAGCCCAGCGGGCATAAAAACCGGTGATCAGCATCAGGCCGCCGACGAGTTCGAGTGCCATCGTGACATACGCCAGAAAAGGCGGCAGACCCAGCGAGCCGAAGAACCCGACAAACCCGGGGATCGTGAACACGAACACTTTCAGCGACAGGTGGGCGAGGAACAGAATGCCCAGCGAAACGCGCAGCAACAGCGCGGCATACGGGGCGGTTTTGGTATCGATCATGACAGGCTCCAGCGAGGGAATCGGTTGTTGTTCAGTGCAACGTTTGGCTTGTCAGCACGAAACTGTGCTGACTTAGCCCCGATTCTAGGGAGCGCGATCGTCCAGATAAACGGGCGCGGCCGGGATTGATTGTCCCTGCTGTAGGGATAATGGCCGGCCGGCCGTGGAAGTTGTGGTGAGGCTGCCGGTCAAATCGGCAGCCTCAGGGCGATATCAGAGGGATGGGGTCAGACAGCCATCACTGGGCCGGCGTCATCATCCGGTCGATTAACTCGATCCAGTGCTGCACCGGCGCGTGGTCGCGCGAATGTTCGCCCTTGGCGGTCGCCTGCAAATGGCAGATGCAGCCCACGTTGGCCGACACCACCAGCTCCGGGTCGAGGGCGTCGAGCGACTTCCACTTGGCGTCGCGCAGTTGATGCGAGAGCACCGGCTGCGTCACCGAATAGGTCCCCGCCGAGCCACAGCAAATGTGGCTGTCCTGCGGCAGCATCACGTTCACGCCGACTTGCGCGAGCAGCTTCTCCACCACGCCCTTGAGTTGCTGGCCGTGCTGCAACGTGCACGGCGGGTGATAGGCGATCTTGCCCGTCTTCCGGTTCGGCATGCGACGTTGTAACGCTTCCACGTTATCGAGCATGACTTCCGACAGATCGCGCGCCAACTCGGAGACACGCTGCGCCTTGCCCGCGTATTGCGCGTCGTGGCGCAGCAGGTGGCCGTACTCCTTGATCGTCGCGCCGCAGCCCGACGCGTTGATCACGATGGCCTCGGCACCCGCTTCGATCTCTGGCCACCACGCGTCGATGTTGCGACGGGCGTCGTCGAGCCCATCGTCGTGATAGTTCAGATGCAGACGAATCGCGCCGCAACAACCGGCCGACGACGGACGGACCATCTCGATGCCGAGCGCGTCGAGGACTCGCGCGGTCGCTTTGTTGACGTTCGGCAGCATGGCGGGTTGCACGCAGCCTTCGAGCATCAGCATGCGGCGCGCGTGTTTGCCCTGCGGCCAACTGCCCGAGCGCTGACGGTGCGGCACCTTCTCGCGCAGCGACCGGGGGAGCAGCGTGCGGAATTGCTGACCCAGCCGCAGCGCCGGCGAAAACAGCGCGCGATTGGGCAGCACGTGGGCGAGCGTCCAGCGCAGGGCGCGCTCACCCGCGGGGCGGCCGACTTTGGCGTCGACGTGGCGGCGGCCGATCTCGGCCAGACGCCCGTATTGCACGCCCGACGGGCAGGTCGATTCGCAACTGCGGCAGGTGAGGCAGCGGTCCAGATGGCGCTGCGTTTCGCGCGTCACGGGCTGGCCTTCGACCATCTGTTTGATGAGGTAGATACGCCCGCGCGGGCCATCGAGTTCGTCGCCCAGCAACTGGTAAGTCGGGCACGTGGCCGTGCAAAAGCCGCAATGCACGCATTTGCGAAGAATGGCTTCGGCTTCGTCGCCATCCGGTGTGTGGCGGAGGAATTCTGCGAGGTTCGTTTGCATCGTCTTTTAGCAGTACAGCCGGTGGCGGTTGAAGATGCGGCTCGGATCGAAAGCTTGCTGCAAGCGCTCGCCGATGGCTTGTATTGCGGCCGGTTGTGCGGTGAACACACCGGCCGACTTGTCGCCGTGGCGGAACAGCGTAGCATGCCCGCCCGCCGCTGCGGCAATGGCGCGCACTTCGGTGGCGCTGCGCGGCGTAATCCACCACCGCTGCGCGCCGCCCCATTCGATCAGATGTTCTTCGCCATGCGCGAGCTCCGGCGTGGTCGGCGGCACCGACAAACGCCAGAGCGCTTCGCCCTCGGCACCGATCGGCGAGCGCGCGAAGAACGGGTGCGTCTGTTCGCGCAGCGATTGCCAGAAGTGCTGCGCGTCGATCACGTCGATCAGTTCGCCGCCCATGGCCGTGCGCGCGGCATCGATGGCGGCCGCTGCGCCGCCCAGACGCACGCTGAGCACGCCGTCATGCCACGCCGAACCCATCAGCGGCAGCGGCTGGCCGCCCCAGCGATTGAGCTGGTCGATGGCCTGCGCTTGCGGCATGGCATAGCGCAACGTGGCTTCGGCCACCGGTTGCGGCAGCACCTTGATCGAGAGTTCGAGCAGCACGCCAAGCGTGCCGAGTGCACCGGCGAGCACGCGCGAGACGTCGTAGCCGGCCACGTTCTTCATGACCTGTCCGCCGAAGTGCAACACCTGTCCTTGTCCGTTCATGACCACCGCGCCCAGCACGAAGTCGCGCGGTGCGCCCACGTGCGGGCGGCGAGGGCCTGCCAGACCGGCGGCGATGCAACCGCCCAGTGTCGCGCCCGGGCCGAAGTGCGGCGGCTCGAAGGGCAGGATCTGCCCCTTCTCTGCGAGCGCGGCTTCGATGTCGGCGAGCGGCGTACCGGCGCGCGCGGTGATGACGAGTTCGGCCGGGTCGTACGAGACGATGCCCGCGTACGCGCGCATGTCGAGCGATTCGCCCGACGGCGGCTGACCGTACCAGCGCTTGGTGTTGCCGCCGTGGATGTCGAGCGGCGTGCCGGCGGCAGTGGCCGCGACCACGCGCGCGCGGATGGCGTCGAGTGTCTGGGCCACGGGGTGAGCGGCTTGTGCGTCTGGTGTGTGCGATGCGCTCGATGTTGCAGACGCGAGCGGGGAAGTCGTAGGGGCCTGTGACATCAGAACCTCGGCAAATCAGGGTGCGGCAGCAGGCCGTTACGCACGTGCATCTTGCCGTACTCGGCACAGCGCGCGCGTGTGGGGATCGCCTTGTCGGCGTTGAGCAGCCCGGCGGGGTCAAAGGCCCGCTTGATCGCGAAGAACGCATCGCGCTCTTCCGGCGAGAACTGCACGCACATGGAGTTGATCTTTTCGATACCCACGCCGTGCTCGCCGGTGACGGTGCCACCGAGCTCGACGCAGGCTTCGAGAATGTCGCTGCCGAACGCTTCGGCGCGATGCCACTCATCGAGGTCGTTGCCGTTGAACAGAATCAGCGGATGCATGTTGCCGTCGCCCGCATGGAATACGTTGATGCAGCGCAGGCCGTATTGCACTTCCATCGCTTCGATGCGCTTGAGCAGCGTGCCGATCGTGCGGCGCGGAATCGTGCCGTCCATGCAGTAATAGTCGGGCGAGATGCGGCCCGCCGCAGGGAAGGCGTTCTTGCGCCCCGACCAAAATCGCAGGCGTTCGGCTTCGGAGGTCGACACTTGAATGCGCGTCGCACCCGAAGCGCGAAGCACGGCAGAGACGCGTGCGATTTCTTCGGCGACTTCTTCGGCCGTGCCGTCGGATTCGCTCAGCAGGATGGCCGCAGCGTTCAGGTCGTAGCCCGCATGGACGAACTCTTCGACGGCCTGCGTCGCGGGTTTGTCCATCATTTCGAGACCCGCCGGGATGATGCCCGCGGCAATGATCGCGGCCACGGCGTTGCCGCCGGCTTCCACGTCGTCGAAGCTGGCCATGACGACTTGCGCCACTTGCGGTTTCGGCACGAGCTTGACGGTGATCTCGGTCACGACGCAGAACATGCCTTCGCTGCCGATGAATACAGAAAGCAGATCGAGGCCGGGCGAATCGAGCGCGTGCGAGCCGAATTCGACCACGTCGCCATCCATCGTCACGGCACGCACGCGCAATACGTTGTGCACGGTCAGGCCGTATTTCAGGCAGTGCACACCGCCGGAGTTCTCCGAGACATTGCCGCCGATCGTGCAGGCGATCTGCGAGGAGGGATCGGGGGCGTAGTACAGGCCGTAAGGTGCGGCCGCTTCCGACACTGCAAGGTTGCGTACGCCGGGTTGCACGGTGGCGGTACGCGCGTACGCGTCGACGTCGAGAATGCGTTTGAACTTCGCCAGCGAGAGCACGATGCCGTCGGTAATCGGCATGGCGCCGCCCGACAATCCGGTGCCCGCACCACGCGGGACGACAGGCACCTGATGCTCGCGACAGGCACGCAGAATGCGGCAGACCTGAGCTTCGTCCGTCGGCAGGACGACCGCCAGCGGCAGGCGGCGGTAGGCCGCCAGACCGTCGCACTCATAGGGCGTGATCTGTTCGCGGTCGGTGAGCCACAGGGCGTCCGGGACGGCGGCGCGCAAGGCCGCGAGTCTGGCAGCACGCTGGTGCTCGTCGACCGGCGGGAAGGCAGGTTCGGCCGGCACGGTTGGCAAGGTTGCCAGCCCGGCGGCGTTGGCGGCGTCGGCAGTGTCGGCGAAGTCGTCGATATCGCCGATGTCGGTCGGGGGCGTGTCGCGGCGCAGGGCGTCCGGCGCCACAAGTCCGGCCGCGGCGGGCGGACTGCGTGTCGGTTGCGGATTCGAAGCCATGGGCGTCTCGTGCTCGAAGGGTCGTTGACGGTTATTATGTTTTATCTGGTCTACTGGTAGACTGGTCGACCAGTTGTCCGATGACGTCATCCTAAAGGGAATGGTCTTATTCCGACTACCGGGTTAACCCTTGATTTGAGGGCAATTCCTAGCCGATCGCTTAGGAGGCGCTAAAGGATCGCTAAGGGAGGAGGTCCGGGGCGGCGCTGGCCTGCCCGGGCGGGAGCGCCATCCTGTATCGTTGCGTCTCTGAGTATTTTTCGTCGAGAACCCCAGCCGACATGTCGTCTACCGAGCCGTCTCTGCCTATGTCCTCGCCTACGTCCGCTGCCCCTGCCAGCGATATTCCGGGTGCCGTCGCCAGCTTTGTGCCGGTCACGCCGCCGCCGCGTCTGCGGCTGTCCGACATGGTCTACGAGCAACTGGAGACGATGGTCGTCGAAGGGCGCTTGGCCCCCGGTTCGGCATTGCCATCCGAGCGCGATCTGGCCCAACAGATGGGCGTATCGCGGCCCTCGTTGCGCGAAGCGCTGCTGCGGCTGGAGTCGCGCGGCCTGATCGTCGGACGCGCCGGTGGCGGTTATCTGGTCGCCAATGCCAGCCAGCCACTGCTCGCCGAACCGCTCTCGCAACTGATGTCGCGCCACAGCAAGACGGTCGACGACGTGCTGGAAATGCGGGAAGTGCTCGAGGCCAAGGCCGTCGAGCTGGCGGCCGAGCGCGCCACGCCCGAGGACATCGCACGGCTGGCGCAGGCGCTTGAGGCACTGGAGGCGGCGTATGCGGCCGGGCGTGATGAACGTGATGGACGTGATGGCCTTGACGGTCAGGACGGCGACACCCGTGGCGCGTCGTTGCTGACCCGGGTGCCCGAGCTCGACGCCCATTTCCATCTGGCCCTTGCGGAAGCCACCCATAACCTCGTGCTGGTTCATCTGATGCACGCGATCTTCGAATTGCTGCGCGGCTCGGTCGTGGACAACTACCGCGCCATCGTCGGTCACGGCGCCGATCTGGCCGAACTGATCGATCAGCATCGCCGCATCTTCAACGCCGTGGCGTCGCACGACGCCGCCAGCGCGCAGCGCTCGCTGCGCGAACACCTCGCTTTCATCCGCGACAACTCGGGCGACACCGGCGCTGTCTGACCGACCGGCGGGTGGCGCGGCTGATGACCGTCGCTGCCAACCGTCGCTGCAAACCGTCGCCGGCCAAACCAAACGAGCGTCATCCGCACGCTCGCGTCCCCTGTCAAAACGTCATCGTTTTCCCTGACCTTGCGCTGCCCGGCACTACGCTGCGGCAACGCAGGGTCACGCGTCTCAGTCCCCCTGTCACCCCACACCCGTAAGGCTGCCGTGCATTTCACGGTTATCGAGCGCTCACCTCGCATGCGTGGATAACCCGCCTTTGTGCGTCGACCGGCACCCGGATGCGGGCGCTCTCGGGTTGACAGTGGTTCAGGCATCGACTACTTTTGGAACCATAAAAATACTTAATTCGATATATTGAATCTTGTATATCAGATTCAATTTGTCGGAGCGGCCACCTGAGTTTCGCGAAGAATCCGAGGGAATCCGGATTGCCGCGAGACCTTCCGGAGTGAACCGGAAGGCGTTGGACAGGCCGCGGCACAAGTCGGAGACACAAGTTGGGTAAGCACACCTTTCCTTTCGGGCAGCCTGAGTGCGGCGTTTGCACCGCGCTGGCTGTCCAGTCGTATCCGTCGCCCATGTCCTCACGATGGCTGTGGGGCACCCGGCGGTCCTCATCTCCCTGCCGCCTGTTGCGGGCAGGCGATTCGGCGATCACGCGTCCGCGAGGCGCGCCCGCCTGAGTGACGGGGGACGGCCTGTCAGGTGACGTCGGCAAACCGACAGCACCGCAGACCCGCGACCCGCACTCGAACTCTTCACCGTAGCCACCCTTCGGCAGTCGGCAACTTGCCGGCACGGGCCAAACGCCTGTGCCGCCGCGCCGAAGCGGGGGCCGGAAGTGTCCTTTGGCGCTTCCGTAAGTCAGTCAGCCGGGGCCCGAGCCCCGCGAGCGCGCCGCCAGGCGACGCTCCAGGATCAAGCGGCCAACCATGAGCCGCATGCAACGCCAGGAGGCGTGCCGTACGCGCTGTCACCCAAGTCGTGACGCGCGACGACACGCGATGACGGTGGTACCCCCTTCACTGCGCGCAGGTGCGTGCGATCGGGCGGGCCGCCGGCAATCGTCTGACAGGAACAGGAGGCAAGTCATGCAAGCAGCTGCGCAACCGGAGGAGAAAACCTCTTTTCTGGGAGGGCGCTGGTCACAACTGGTGATCGGCATCATCTGTATGGGCCTGGTGGCCAATCTGCAATATTCGTGGACGCTGTTCGTCGAGCCGATGGAGGCCAAGAATCATTGGGGCATCGCGGCGATTCAGGTCGCATTCTCGATCTTCATCGTGGTGGAAACCTGGCTCGTGCCGATCGAAGGCTGGCTCGTCGATCGCTTCGGGCCCCGTCCGGTCGTTGCGGGCGGCGCTATCTGCGTGGCGCTCTCGTGGATCATGTATTCGTACGCCACGACGCTGACCGTGCTTTACACGGCGGCAGTGATCGCTGGTATCGGCGCCGGTTGCGTGTACGGCACCTGCGTGGGTAACGCCCTCAAGTGGTTCCCGGACAAGCGCGGTCTCGCGGCGGGCCTCACGGCCGCCGGTTTCGGTGCGGGTGCGGCGCTGACGGTGATTCCGATTGCGAACATGATTCGCGAGTCGGGCTACGAAGCCGCGTTCTTCAACTTCGGCATTGTGCAAGGCGTGGCGATCTTCATCCTCGCGCTGCTGATGGTCAAGCCGCGTGCGCCGAAGGGTGTCACCGTGTCGCGCCGCAATCTGGCGACCAAGGTCGACTACACCTCGGGCCAGATGATTCGCACGCCGGTGTTCTGGGTGATCTACGTGTGCTTCGTGGCAGTGGCCGCAGGCGGCCTGATGGCCACCGCGCAGATCGGCCCGATCGCGAAGGACTACGGCATTGCTTCGATGCCGATGACGCTCTTCGGCGCGACCTTGCCGCTGCTCACGATGACGCTGTCGATCGACAACCTTTGCAACGGCTTTACGCGTCCGCTGTGTGGTTTCGTGTCGGACAAGATCGGCCGTGAAAACGCGATGTTCATCATCTTCCTCGGGGAAGGGGTGGCGATGCTGGGCCTGATGCACTTCGGTCAGAACCCGTACATGTTCGTGTTCTTCGCTGCGATGACGTTCCTGTGCTGGGGCGAGATCTTCTCGATCTTCCCGGCGCTGTGTGCGGACACGTTCGGTGGCAAGAATGCCGCGTCGAACGCCGGTACGCTGTACACCGCAAAGGGAACGGCCGCGCTGCTGGTGCCGCTCGCTTCGGTGCTCGCCGTGGGTGGTCACTGGGACCGTGTGTTCATCGCCGCAGCCGTGATCAGCATCGCGGCTGCCATTGCGGCGAAGTTCCTGCTCCAGCCGATGCGCCGTCGCTGGATCGAGAGCGTGAACAGTCCGGAAACGCTCAGTTCACACGTGCCGCCGATCGGGGCACCCGCCAGCGAGTAAGTCTGTGCTGGTGTGACTGACAAGGACGGGGTACCGGAAACGGTGCCCCGTTTTTTATTGGGCGCTGCAATGTGCAGGAGAAGGGAGGGGCAGATGCCGTCGCCGGAAACAAAAAAGCCTCGCCGATTGGCGAGGCTTTCTGCGTTTTTGGCTCCTCGACCTGGGCTCGAACCAGGGACCTACGGATTAACAGTCCGGCGCTCTACCAACTGAGCTATCGAGGATCAAACTGGGGTGTCATGCATCGCTGTTACGGTGCATCGACTAAAACAAAAGCCTCGCGTGCGCGAGGCCATCGCTTCGGTAATTCTTGGCTCCCCGACCTGGGCTCGAACCAGGGACCTACGGATTAACAGTCCGGCGCTCTACCAACTGAGCTATCGGGGATCAAAAGAGAAAGCGATTATAGTGGCGATTTTCAGACACTGTCAACACTCGGAATGCACTTTTTCTGCATCGAATGTGGCTGCCGCCGCTGAATCAGCGCTCCAGCAGCTTGAGCTTGTCGGCCACGTCTTTCCACTGGTCGGCGTCGGCCAGCGGTGCCTTGGTCTTCGTGATGCTCGGCCACAGCGGCGAGAGTTCGGCGTTCAGCGCGATGAATTCCTGTTGATCACCCGGCACATCCTCTTCGGCATAGATGGCATTTGCCGGGCACTCGGCCACACAGACCGCGCAATCGATGCACTCGTCCGGATCGATGGCCAGAAAGTTCGGGCCTTCGCGGAAGCAATCGACGGGACAAACGTCGACACAATCCGTGTATCGACACTTGATGCAGTTTTCGGTGACAACGTGGGTCATGCCAACTCCAGAACGTAGGGCGCAACGGCTTCGATCGGCCGTTAAAACGCGTATTGTAGCGCAGCCCGGGGTCGTGGGTGAGGCTGCCCGGCGACTTGTGACAGGTGTTGCAGGCGTCATATGGGCCGCGGCTTTGCGGTACCATCGAGCGTGCCCTTGCTAGGCCGGTGACGACTCATCGGCCTAGCAAGGACGGAAATTCGCTCGCGTGCGGTGCGCGATGTGGGAGATGACTCCCATGCGTCGTGCACCCATCGCCGATATGCAGCGTTCGCTGCTTCTGTGCGTGCTCCCGCCGGGGCCTGTCGTCATGATCATCACGTCGCTGCTCGATACCGATCTCTACAAATTCACGATGATGCAGGTTGTGCTGCATCACTTTCCTGCGGCGCAGGTGGAATACCGCTTCAAGTGCCGCACGGAAGGCGTCGATCTCACGCCCTACGTCGATGAGATTCGCGACGAAATCCGGCTGCTGTGCGGCCTGCGGTTCACGGAGTCGGAGCTGAGTTATCTCGGCGCCATGCGATTCATCAAGAGCGACTTCGTCGACTTCCTCGATCTCTTCCATCTCAACGAGAAGTACGTCACCGTGCAGCCCTCGTCCAAGGGCAACGGCGAGATCGATATCACCATTCAGGGGCCGTGGCTGCACACGATCCTGTTTGAAATTCCGGTGCTCGCGATCGTCAACGAGGTGTATTTCCGCAATACCCAGCGCGTGCCGGCCTATGAAGAAGGGCGTCAGCGCCTGCGCGACAAGATTCGCATGCTCGCCGAGCCGGTGGACTATCGCGATTGCAAGATCGCCGATTACGGCACGCGCCGCCGCTTCTCGAAGGAGTGGCACGAGGAAGTCATTCTCACGTTGCGCGAGGAATTGGGCGAACAGTTCGCGGGCACGAGCAACGTCTACTACGCGTCGAAACTTGGGCTGACGCCGCTGGGCACGATGGCTCACGAGTATCTTCAGGCGTGTCAGGCGTTGGGGCCGCGCTTGCGCGACTCGCAGATCTTCGGCTTCGAGACGTGGGCCAAGGAATATCGCGGCGACCTCGGCATTGCGCTCTCCGACGTGTACGGCATGTCGGCGTTTCTGCGCGATTTCGATATGTACTTCTGCAAGCTTTTCGACGGCGCACGTCACGATTCGGGCGATCCGTTCGCCTGGGGCGAGCGCCTGTTGCAGCACTACAGCGAGAACCGCGTCGATGCGCATACCAAGACGATGATCTTCTCGGACGGGCTCGACATTCCCAAGGTGCTGCAACTGTTCGAGCGCTTTCGCGATCGCTGCAAGCTGGCGTTCGGCGTCGGCACCAACCTCACCAACGACCTCGGCTACCAGCCGTTGCAGATCGTCATCAAGATGGTGCGCTGCAATGGTCAGCCGGTGGCCAAGCTGTCGGATTCGCCGGGCAAGAACATGTGCGACGACGACGCGTATCTGGCCTATCTGCGGCAGGTGTTCGAGATTGCGCCGGAGCCGGTGACCGGCCGGGGCTGAATCGGGCCGCGCGGAGCGGATCCGCATTGATTTGGCGTTGACGTGGGCCTCGTCCGAGCGCGCGCACAGACCATTCCGATAGTGCGCGAATGCCCGGTGCGTGGGCTTCTCGAGCCGCTATAATTGCGCATCGCCCGCTGGACTCGCGCCAGCGGCCACACGACACCCACGAAACAAACGACACGACGCCGGCCAAGTACCGGTGTGCCGGCCTCTCAGGACGCAGCCATGGATACCACCGACGCCCGCAATCGCATCTTCGCCCGCATTCGCAACGCTCAGCATCGCCCCGATGCGGCGCGCGAGAACGAGCAGGCGGCGGCCGAGGACTATCTGGCACGTCATCCGCAGGGGCCGCGCCCGGTGATGCCGGACGATCTCGTGGCCACCTTCATCGGCAAGGCCGAAGCGCTCTCGACCACGATTGCGCGCGTACCGGCCATGCAGGATGTGCCCGCGGCGGCTGCCCAGTATCTGCAAGCGAACGGGCTGGTGTCGCAAGCGGTCGCGTGGCCGACGCTGCGCGAACTCGATTGGACGGGGGCAGGTTGCCACGTCGAATATCGCAAACCGCTCGGTGAAGATCTCGTCGGCATTACCGGCTGCTTCTGCGCGGTGGCCGAGACGGGCGCGCTGATGATGATGTCCGGCCCGGAGACGTTCGCTTCGGCGACGTTGCTGCCCGAGACACACATCGCTGTGGTGCCGGCCTCGCGCATCGTCTCGGGGCACGAAGACGCCTTCGCGCTGATGCGCACCGAACGCGGACAACTCTCGCGCGCGACCAATTTCATCGCCGGGCCGTCGCGCACGGCCGACATCGAACAGACGCTGGTGCTGGGGGCCCATGGCCCTTACCGCGTTCACGTCATCATCGTCGACGGCGCCTGAGTGGGGGGCTGATTGAGGCGCCGAGGCTGCGTTTTCCGATCTCGTTTTTTCGTACAAGGGGTGTGAGACAGGTGTCGAATTGCGCACGAAGGCCGCTTCAGGCTTGTCGCATTGCGCCGTTCGGGCACTCGTTTCGGATCCAAATAGGAAATATCCCAAGCTTTTGCCGCTTCGGGCACTCCTTCGAGAGGGGCGACTCGCAATAGATCGTCCATCAACCAACAGGAACCAGAACAATGCAGAAGGGCATTTGGGGAGCAGTGGCCGCCGTGGGACTGACGTTGATCAGTCCTGCCGCGCTTGCCGCAGGAGGCGGCCCGGACGGCGCACAACTCGTCGCGTGGTGGGGCTTGCCGTTCGCAGGTTTGCTGCTGTCGATCGCCCTCGGCCCGTTGGTCGCGCCGGCGTTCTGGCATCACCACTTCGGTAAGATCGCGGCCTTCTGGGGCGCCGCATTTCTGCTGCCGTTTGCGCTCGTGTACGGCGCAGGCGCGGCGTGGCACGGTGCGGTACACGCGCTGATCGCCGAATACATTCCTTTTGTCGTCCTGCTGACGGCACTCTTCACGACCGCCGGTGGCATCTGCCTGCATGGCAATCTGCGCGGCGGGCCGTGGCTCAACACGGGCCTGCTGGGGCTGGGCACGGTGTTCGCCAGCATCATGGGCACGACGGGTGCAGCCATGCTGCTCATTCGCCCGCTGATTCGCGCGAACGACAACCGCAAGCACAACGTTCACGTGGTCGTGTTCTTCATCTTTCTGGTGGCGAACGCGGGCGGCTCACTGACGCCGCTCGGCGATCCGCCGTTGTTCCTCGGCTTCCTGCAAGGTGTCGAGTTTTTCTGGACGACGCGCCACCTCTGGCCTGAAACGCTGATGGCTTGCAGCATCTTGCTGGTGCTGTTCTTCCTGATCGATTCGTACTACTTCCGCCAGAAGGTGGAAGAAAAAATCGAAGCACTCGATCCGACGCCGCACGTCGCACCGCTCCGTCTTGAAGGCAAACGCAACTTCGTGTTGCTCGCGGCCGCCGTGGGGCTGGTACTGATGAGCGGCATCTGGAAGCCGGGCGTCGTATTCGACGTGTTCGGTACGCCGCTGACGCTCGAGAATCTGGCGCGCGATGTGGGCCTCGTCGTCGTGACGTTGATTTCGCTGGCGATCACGCCGCGCACGGCGCGCGTCGGCAACGACTTCAACTGGGAACCGATGAAAGAGGTCGGCAAGCTCTTTGCGGGCATCTTCCTCACGATCATTCCGGTAGTGGCGATTCTGCGTGCCGGTGAAGCCGGGGCGCTCGGCTGGGTGATCCGGCTGGTGACCGGCCCGGACGGCGCACCGGACAACGTCATGTACTTCTGGGCAACGGGCATTCTGTCGTCGTTCCTCGACAATGCACCGACGTACCTCGTGTTCTTCAATACGGCCGGTGGCGACGCCGCAACGCTCATGACGTCGGGGGCGGCCACGCTGGCGGCCATTTCGGCGGGTGCCGTGTTTATGGGCGCGAATACGTACATCGGCAATGCACCCAACTTCATGGTCAAGGCCATTGCGGAGCAACGCGGCATTCGCATGCCGAGCTTCTTTGGCTATATGCTGTGGTCGGGCGCGATTTTGCTGCCGCTGTTTGTGCTGATGACCTTGATTTTCTTCTGAGCCGCCACGCTTTAACGCTATGACGCGATGACGACATTGCGTCGTAGTGTTGTTGTGCGATGTGCGGCCAACTCCTGCGAGACGATAGGTGAAACCGAAGATTCTTGTGGCCCGCGCCATTTTCCCGGACGTGATCGAACGGTTGGCGCAGTACTTTGAAGTCGAGCGCAACGACGCCGACACCGTGTATTCGAGTGACGAATTGCGCGCGCGGCTGGCCGACAAGGCGGGCGCGATCACGACTGCGAGCGAGCGCATCGATGCGTCGGTGCTCGCGGGAGCGCCGCATCTGCGTGTTGTCGCCAATATGGCGGTGGGTTACAACAACTTCGACATCGAGGCGATGACTGCCGCCGGTGTGATGGCGACCAATACGCCCGACGTGCTCAACGAGACGACGGCGGACTTCGGTTGGGCACTGTTGATGGCCACCGCACGCCGTGTCACGGAGTCGGAGCGCTGGCTGCGCGAGGGGCACTGGAACAAGTGGGCCTACGACATGTTTCTAGGCGCGGACGTGCACGGCAGCACGCTCGGCATCATCGGCATGGGACGCATCGGACAAGCGATCGCGCGCCGCGCCATGGGCTTCAACATGCGCGTGGTGTATCACAACCGCTCGCGGCTCGATGCCGCCACCGAGGCCGCGTGTAAGGCGTCCTACGTCGACAAGGACACGTTGCTGGCGACGGCGGATCACGTCATTCTCGTGCTGCCCTATTCGGCGGCGACGCATCACACGATTGGCGCGGCCGAACTCGCCGCCATGAAACCTACTGCCACGCTGGTGAATCTGGCGCGGGGCGGCATCGTTGACGATGCGGCACTGGCGCAGGCACTGGCCAACAAGCAAATTGCGGCGGCGGGGCTCGACGTGTTCGAGGGCGAGCCGAGCGTGCATCCCGACCTGCTCAACGTACCGAATGTCGTGCTGACGCCGCACATCGCGAGCGCCTCGGCCGCAACCCGCCGGGGCATGGCGAGCCTGGCAGCAGATAACCTGATTGCCGCGTTGGGGTTTGGATCGGCGCCGGGCAAACCGCCCTGCCTGCTGAACCCCGCCGTGCGTAAGGCCTAAGGAGGCAAGTGTGGAGATGGTGCTGGTAGCGCTGGCGGCGCTGAATTTGCTGGTGATGATCGCGATTGCCGTGAAGGTGTGGCAACGCAATGGCGACGCCGATCTGCGCGCGACGCTCGTCGATTCGCTCACGAACGTGCGCGACGATATTCTGCGGGCGGCCGAGCGTAGTGAGCGCGGCCTGCGTCAGGAATTTGCGGAGACTGCGCGTGCCGGGCGAGGCGAGCAGAGTGCCCAGATGGCGCAGTTTCAGCAGACGCTTGCCGCGCAGATGACGAGCGTGGCGACGGTGCAGAACAATCAGATCGACGGCTTTGCGCAGCAGTTGGCGAAGCTGACCGAATCCAACGCGGCCCAACTCGATGCGGTGCGCCAGAGCCTTGTGCTCAACGGTCAGCAGATGCGCGAAGAACAGACATCGGCGCTGCGTCGCTTTGGCGAGGCACAGCATCAGCAACTGACCCAACTGGCCGAGGGTAACGAGCGGCGTCTTGGCGAAGTGCGGGCGACGCTCGAACAAAAGCTCAAGGACATCGAGGTCAACAATTCGACGAAGCTCGAAGAGATGCGCCGTACGGTGGACGAGAAGCTGCATGCGACGCTGGAGCAACGGCTTGGCGAGTCGTTCAAGCTGGTGTCGGACCGGCTGGAGCAAGTGCATCGCGGACTCGGCGAGATGCAGACGCTCGCGGCCGGTGTGGGCGATCTCAAGCGTGTGCTGACGAACGTGAAGACGCGCGGTATCTGGGGCGAAGTACAGTTGCAGGCGTTGCTCGAACAGTTGCTGACGGCCGATCAGTTTGCCAAGAACGTGGCGACGAAACCGGGCAGCAGCGAGCGGGTGGAATTCGCCATCGCACTGCCGGGCCAGAACGGCGACAGCGGCACGCCGGTGTATCTGCCGATCGACGCCAAGTTTCCGCGCGAGGATTACGAGCGTCTGCTCGATGCGCAGGAACGGGCAGATCCGGTGGCGGTGGAAGAGGCGTCCAAGGCGCTGGAGACGCGTATTCGTCTGGAAGCCAAGACCATTGCCGAGAAGTATCTGGCACCGCCTCACACGACGGACTTCGCGTTGCTGTTCTTACCGACCGAAGGGCTCTACGCAGAAGTGCTGCGCCGCCCGGGATTGTCGGATCTGCTCCAGCGCGAGTATCGCGTGACGGTCGCCGGGCCGACCACGCTGACGGCGTTGCTCAATAGCTTGCAGATGGGCTTCCGCACGCTGGCCATCGAGCGTCGCTCAAGCGAAGTCTGGCAGGTGTTGGGCGCGGTGAAGACCGAGTTCACCAAGTTTGGCGATGTGCTGGCCCGGACCAAGTCGCAACTGGAAACGGTCACGCGCTCGATCGATCAGGCGGAAGTGCGGACGCGTCAGATGGCGCGCAAGCTCAAAACTGTCGAAGCACTGCCGGGTGAGGAGGCGACGCAGTTGCTGGGCGTAGAGATCGGCGCCGACGAGGAGTGAGTTTGTCGGGGCTTACCCGCGAATAAGCGTGTAAGCCCCGGACCGGAGGCGCGTCAGGCGTCGCCTTCGGCAAACTGCGCAAGCGAGTCGCCAGCCATACGAACGACACGCCACTCCGGCAGTACCGTTGCGCCCTGCGCGGTATAGAAATCAATCGCCGGCTGATTCCAGTCGAGCACCGTCCACTCGAAGCGCCCACAGCCGCGCTGCACAGCGATGCTGGCCAGACGTCGAAGCAAGGCTTGTCCGACACCTTTGCCGCGCATCGTCGGCTGCACGTAGACATCTTCCAGATACAGACCACGGCGTCCGAGAAACGTCGAGAAGTTGTGGAAGAACAGCGCATAGCCGACCGGCTTGCCATCCCACTCCGCCATCAGACATTCCGCCGCCGGCGTTGCGCCGAACAGGGCGTCATGCACGCTCGCCGGCGTCGCCTCGAAAATATCGAGCAGCTTCTCGAAGACAGCCAGTTCCCGCATCAAGCCGTGAATGGCATCGACGTCGTTCGGGGCGGCCGCACGCAAGTTCAAGGACATAGTGGGAATCTCGTCAGTCGGAATGTTCAGGAGGTGTGCGAAGGACGTCACTCGTCCTCGTCGTCGGGCACGTCGCCGAGCGCGATCTCGATGCCACCGAAACGCTCGGCCACCCAGTTGTAGGCGTGGCAGGCGATCCAGAGCAGCACGAAGCCGAGGATGGCGTTCAGAATCAGCGCGGAGATGAACGCGAGGCCCGGCAGATCGCCGTAGCGGAGGAACGCCGCCAAAAAGGCGAGCAGCACCAGCGGAATACTGAAGGTGAGGTAGACCAGTACCAGCGCTTTGGCCGTCTGACCGGGACTGATGTAAGTGATCTGTTTGCGGATAGTCATTGCGCGTGTGTGTTTGCAGGTTTGTTGTGTAAAGCAGGCTGTCGAAGTGCAGCCTGCGGGTATTTCGGTGTGTTGTCTTTTGAAAATCGCGCCGGCGTCGACCCTAGACCAGCCCGTCGAACACGATGACGTCGACCAGTTCGCCCGCTGCGACGTTGCCGCGAGCGGTGTCCAACGTCACGAAGCAGTTGGCTTCGCTCATCGTGCGCAGGATGCCGGCGCTTTGCGCGTCGGCCACCGTGACCTGCCAGCGGCCTTGCGCATCGGCGGCCAGAATGCCGCGCAGGAATTCGGTACGACCGGGCCGCTTGGCGATCGCGGTTGTCGTCGGCACGGGCAGGCGCGGCGTAGCCTGCGGCTCGGCGCCCATCAGTACGAAAAGGCCGTCGCGCACCAGATGGTAGAACGATGCCATCACGGCGGCGGGGTTGCCCGGCAGGCCGAAGAGCAGGGCACGATGCCCGTCGCTTTCCAGTTCGCCAAACGCAAACGGGCGGCCCGGGCGCATGGCCATCTTCCAGAAAACGACATTGCCCAAACGCGTCATCATTTCACGCGTGTAGTCGGCCTCGCCGACGGACACGCCACCCGAGGTAATCACCGCATCGGCCTCGCGGCACGCCGTGCGCAGGGTGTCTTCGATGGCTTGCGGATCGTCTCGCACCACGCCGAGATCGAGAATTTCGACGCCAAGACGCTGGAGCATGCCGTACAGCGTGTAGCGATTGCTGTCGTAGAGATTGCCCGGTACGAGCGGTTCGCCGACCGAGCGCAGTTCGTCGCCCGTCGAGAAGAACGCGACGCGAATGCGTCGGCGCACCGGCACTTCGGCGATGCCGAGCGAGGCGAGCAAGCCGAGCGCGGCTGGGCGCAGGCGCTTGCCTGCGAGCAATGCCGGCTGGCCGGTGGCGAGATCTTCGCCGATATGGCGCACATGGCGGCCCGGCGTCACGGCATCGGCCGCGAAGGTCACGATTTCGGTGTCGCCTTCGCGTTGCACCTGTTCCTGAGGGATGACGGTGTCGCAACCGGCGGGCAGCAGCGCACCCGTCATGATGCGCACGCATTCGCCCGAGCCGGCGACACCGTCGAACGGGCGTCCGGCAAACGAGCGTCCCGCGACGCGCAAGCGCACCTTACCGCCCGCGGCCAGCGCGGTGCCGGCGAAGGCGTAGCCATCCATGGCGGCATTTTCGAAAGCGGGAACGTCGAGCGGCGAGATGACATCGCGGCCGAGCACGCGACCCAGTGCGCTGCGTACGGCAATTTGTTCGATAGCGGCGACGGGCTGTGCGGTGCGCGCAATGATCGTGCGCGCCAACTCGACTGTCATGTCGTCAGGGTCGTACGCCGGCAAGCCGGCCAGGGCTTCGTCTAGTGTTGTCATCGGTGTGGCGTCGTCATCGGACATCGGGCGATGGCGGCGGGTCGGGGCCGCATCTGTGCCCGTGAGTCAGTGCCCGGAATCCCGGGGGGCGCGCGGCGTATCGGTATGGAGCTCGTCAAGCGTGTTCACATTGTAAAACGGACGCTCGTCGCCGAAGTGAACTTGTACGGCCTTGTGGCGTGCCAGCCACGCTCTCACGCGGTGCTCGCCGGCGGCCAGGGTCGCGGCCAGATCGTCGGTCAGCGAGCGATGCAATAACGCGAAAACCGGATGTGGGCCTTCCGAGGTGACGGCGTAGGCCGCAAGGGGGATCGGTGAAGAGGCTAGGGCGTCGGGAGCAACGAGCGCTGTGGCAAGGCGTGCCGCCAGATCCTCGGGCAACAACGGCGAATCGCAAGGTGCCGTCAGAACGTACTCGGTGTTGGCGGCGCGCAGCCCGGCGAGCATGCCGGCCAGCGGCCCTGCGAAATCCTGCGTCTCGTCGGAGATGACGTCGGCCCCCAGCGCCGCATACGCCGCGTGATTCCGATTGGCGCTGATCAGCAGCGTGCTCACTTGCGGTTGTAACCGCGCGAGCACATGCGCGGCCAGCGGCCGTCCTTCGAAAAGTTGCAGCCCTTTGTCCCGTCCTCCCATGCGCTGCCCACGCCCGCCCGCGAGGATCAGGCCGGTAATGGCGTCGCGGGCAATGGGCGGGTTGGGCATGAGATTTCCGTTATGAGCGGTTGAGCGCGATGACGCGTCCGGTGGCGTCGAACCAGACGGCGCCGTCGCCGAGCATCACGCCTTGGTCGCGCGCAAACATCAGACGCGGTACGGCGGCGCCGATGGCGCGCACATAGCTGTCGGTGAAGATTTCGTTGTAACGCGCCAGCAGTGACTTCGGATTGCGCAGAATCAGCGTCTTGCCGCGCAGCGACACACGCACGGGATAGCGAATCGACTGCGCCACGACATCGCGGCGATCGTCGAGCACGCCCTTGCGGAACATGCCCGCCGCGCGATTGATCGTTTCGTCGTCGTTGGCACCGGCGGCGCCGTACAGGTGATCGATCTTGCCGGTCTGGATATTCGACATCGCCAGCTCGAACGGCACCGTACGGCCGTTGCGCAGATCTTTCCATTGGCCGGAGATCACTTCGCAGCTGCCCGAGGCGCCGCCGCGCTGGCGGTTGATGTCGTCGTGCGAGGCGAATTCGCCCTCGAACGTGGCGCGCGGCATGCCGCCCGCGTCGAATTCCGTCAGGTGCAGGCGCGACTTGTTCTCGAGCTTGCCGGTGAGTACGGTGTCGCTCTGCGACGAGGCGTTCGCATAACGGCCTTCGAGCTTGCCGCCCGACGACGTACGCAGCACGAGCCGCAGCGGGTTGCGCTCGCCGAGTTGACCGCTATAGGTGATGAGGTGGTTCGCGATCTCACGCTCCGACGGGTCGCAGTCGGCATGGGCCAGCGACGGCATCCATGCCGCGCAAAGCATCGCCAGCGTGGCGAGCCCGATGGCCACCGCGCGCAGACGAAGGCGGCGTGGGCGCGTCGTTGGGTGTGCCGTCGTACGGCGCGACGTTGCGCCCACACGTTCAGGCAAAGCGAAAGAGTCTCGGGCGCAACTAGCGTCCGGGGCAGCAGCAATCATGAGTTGAGTTCAGGAATTCGGATTCGGGCAGCGTGGCGTGGTGTCTAGGGGTGTCCAGGGGTATCTCGTGGCTATCGTGGCGTATCGACGTGTCCCGTGATGTCGGGAGCCTTCGATGCCATCTGAGCGTTAGGGGCACCCCACCCGCTGCCGGTGATCATCCGCCGATATAGGACATTTCCACTTTCGGCGGCGCATCTTCGGGCAAGCCCGTCGCGGCCGTGCGCAAGGCCGAGTAGCGGTCGGTGCGACCGTGCCAGATATCGCCGATAGCGGTCGAAATCTGCGCGTCGCTCGCGCCGTTGCGCAACAGCGTGCGCAGGTCGTAACCCGAACTTGCGAACAGGCACAGGTACAACTTGCCTTCCGTAGACAGCCGCGCACGCGAACAAGTGCCGCAAAACGCGCGCGTGACCGACGAAATGACGCCGACTTCACCGCCACCGTCGCGGTATTGCCAACGTTGGGCCGTTTCGCCGGGATAGTTCGCTTCGAGGGGTTCGACCGGTAAGGCGTCGTTCAGGCGGGCAATGACCTCGGCCGACGGCAGCACTTCATCCATGCGCCAGCCGTTCGACGTGCCCACGTCCATGTATTCGATAAAGCGCAATACGACGCCGCTGCCGTGGAAATGGCGCGCCATGGGGACGATATCGCCGTCGTTGGTGCCGCGTTTGACGACCATGTTGACCTTCACCGGTCCCAACCCGACGTGCTGGGCTTCGGCAATGCCTTCGAGCACGTTCGCGACCGGGAAGTCGACGTCGTTCATCTGGCGGAAGATCGTGTCGTCCAGACTGTCCAGACTGACCGTCACGCGCGTGAGACCAGCGTCCTTGAGCGACTGGGCCCGGCGCTTGAGCAACGAGCCGTTGGTCGTGAGCGTGATGTCGAGCGGTTTGCCCGAGGGCGTGCGCAGGCGGGCGAGCATCTCGATGAGACGCTCCAGATGCTTGCGCAGCAGCGGCTCACCGCCCGTCAGGCGCAGCTTCTCGACACCATGTTCGACGAACAGGCGTGCAGCGCGCTCGATTTCTTCGAAGGAAAGCAGGGAGGATTGCGGCAGGAAGGTGTAGTCCTTGTCGAACACGTCCTTCGGCATGCAATACACACAGCGGAAGTTGCACCGATCGGTCACCGAAATCCGCAGATCGTGCAGCGGCCTGGCCAGCGCATCCTGAAGATGGCCGGTGGCTGCGCGCACTTGCGCGGGGATCTGCGGCGTATGCGTCGCATATCGCGCGTCGGTGCGCAGATCGGTGAGTCGGATAATCGTTTCGGTCATGGTGGGGCCTTGGCTTGCGTCTCCATTCTAGCGAATTGGCATGTTCGCCGCCGAAACCGGGATTTTTGGACGGAATTACCGTCGCGCCGGGAGTCGGGCAGCAACCAGTTCGATGCGGGACATCAAGCCAGTGTCAGGCATCACGATACGGGCAGTGCGTCGCACGCACAAGTCGGGACAACACGAGGGCGTCCCGATATTCGCATGAGTCGCTGCCACGTTATGTCTTTGCGCTTGTGGGCGCTCTTGGGTGCTCTTGGGCGCTTGTGTGCACGCTTGTGCGTCTCTTATGGGCGCATCCAATGAAAAAGGGGGCCGAAGCCCCCTTTTTGGCGTCACGGCAGTTGCCTGACGTTGACCGGTGCTGCCTCAGTTGCCTGAGGCTGCATCGACTTTGTCAGGGCAACATGTCGCCCTCTCAGGCAATGTGATCCGATGACGTCTGCGTTTCCACTTGCTCCATCGGGCCGGTGTTGACCGGTGCAGGTGCACGGCGCTGACGCTGCACGCGCGGTGCCGGAGCGGCTTGCGCTGCCGCTTCCTTGGCTGCGCGATGCTTGTCGGCATCGGTGTGGACCCAGACCAGACCCACGCTCTGGAGCGTGCTTTCCAACGCGCCTTGCTCGACGACCGGCGTCACGCTGACCGACACGGGCTTCTGCGTCACGACTTCCGTGACCGCAGCGGCCGCTTCCGGTTGTGCCGGGACGGCCGGTGCCACGTAGGCAGGCGCTTGCGTGGCGACTTCCACCGGCTTGGCGGTTTCGACCGGTGCCGCTTGCACCGGCGCCGGTTCCACCGGAGCGCTGGCGCTGGCAGCCGTTGCGGCGATTTCGGTCAGGGCTTCAGCCGGTACCGTCGGCTGTGCCGGGGCCGGCGTTGCTGCCGGCAGCGGCGTGCTCACCGGCGGAACGATCGGCGCGGCAACTTCCACGGCGGGCAGCGGCGCAACGTTCACCGGTGCGACCGGTTCCGTGACGACCTGCACCGGCACTTCCGGCGTTGCCACCGGGGCGGCTTCAGTCACCGTTGCGACGGCAACTGCCGGCGCTGCGGGAGCGACTTGAGCTGCAACCGGGGCCGCTTGGGTTTGCACCTGCTCCAGCGTCGGCGTTGCGACGGCGGGCGTGGTTTCAACCGGTTGGAACGTTTGGGTCGGTGCTTGAGCCGTTGCATGAGCAGGTTCAGCGTGAACCTGAGCAGTCGCAACGGTAGCCGCGGTGGCAGCAGCGGCCACGACGGCCGGTGCGACAGCTTGCGGCGCTACGTGCTCAGCGCGCGCTTCCGTCACGGCCGGTGCCGCAGCGTATTCCGATGCTGCACTTTCCGTGCTTTCCACGCCTTCGCCTTGCTCGCCTTCGGCATGCAGTTGCTGCTCACCGGCTTCGCGCTCGCGACGGCCACCACGACGGCCACGACGGCGGCTGCGGCGACGCTCTTCGTTCGCCTGTTCACTTTCGTCACCAGCCACGCCTTGGGCGCCTTCGGCTTGCGCGCCTTGGGCGGCCAGACGGTCGTGCTGATCGTACTCGGCGTCTTCACCAGCGCTCAACGGGGCAGCCACTTGCGCCGCGCGTTGCGGAGCAGCAGCTTGTTGACCCTCGGCGCCTTCGGTCTGACGGCGGTTGCGATCGCGGCGATTGCCACGCTCGCGGCCTTCGCGCGGTTCGCGACCGTCTTCGGCGCGCACTTCCTGCGCCGGTTGACGTTGTGCGTCGTCGCGCTCGCGCTTGTCGCGGCCTTCCTGACGGTCGGTGCGTTCGTTACGATCGCCACGCTCATTGCGGTCATTACGTTCGGTGCGCTCATTGCGCTCCGTACGGTCGCCGCGTTCGTTGCGATCATTGCGCTCGTTACGGTCATTACGATCGGCACGTTGCTCGTTACGATCCGTGCGCTCGGCACGTTCCGGACGCGCAGCGCGGCCTTCGCGTGCCGGCTGGCCCGCGTTGTCCTTACCCGTCTTGTTCTCGTCGCGGGCGTTGCCACGGCGATTACGGTTTTGCTGATGCGGACGATCATGACGCTCGCGCGGCGGACGTGCTGCCGGCTTGGCCGGGGCTTCGTCCTTGACCGGTGCCGGCGCGGCAGGCTCGAGGCCCAGCAGACGCTTCACGAAACCGATGAAACCACCGCTACGCACCGGGGCTGCCGGGGCAGGGGCTGCGGCGACCGGTTCCGGACGCGGTTGCGCTGCCGGGGCCGGCTGCTCGGGCGTGATGCCCTTGACGGCGGCTTCCTGACGCGGACGCACGTCTTCCTTCTTCTTGCTGTAACCGGCCGGATCGTCTTCCGATGCGCGGGCGGCTTCCTCGGCGAGCGCGTAGCTGGCCTTGGGCGCGTCCAGACGCGGGTCGTCGAAGCGCAGGCGCTCCAGCTTGTAATGCGGCGTCTCGAGGTGCTTGTTCGGGATCAGCAGCACGCCAACCTTGAAGCGCGCTTCGATCTTGTTGATTTCCTGACGCTTTTCATTGAGCAGGAAAGCGGCGACTTCGACAGGCACCTGGCAGTGAATCGCTGCCGTGTGCTCCTTCATCGCTTCTTCCTGAATGATGCGCAGGACTTGCAGTGCCGACGATTCGGCATCGCGGATGTGGCCGGTGCCATTGCAACGCGGGCAGGTCACGTGCGTGCCTTCTGAGAGCGACGGGCGCAGGCGCTGACGCGAGAGTTCCATCAGGCCGAAACGCGAGATCTTGCCCATCTGGACGCGCGCACGGTCGTGCTTGAGCGCATCCTTCACACGTTGTTCGACTTCACGCTGGCTCTTGGCCGACTCCATGTCGATGAAGTCGATCACGATCAGGCCGCCGAGGTCACGCAGACGCAACTGGCGCGCGACTTCGTCGGCAGCTTCCAGATTGGTGCGCAGGGCGGTCTCTTCGATGTCCGCACCCTTGGTGGCGCGTGCCGAGTTCACGTCGATCGACACCAGTGCTTCGGTGTGGTCGATCACGATGGCGCCGCCCGAGGGCAGCGGCACCTGACGCGAGTAAGCCGTTTCGATCTGGTGTTCGATCTGGAAACGCGAGAACAGGGGCACGTCGTCGCGGTACTGCTTCACGCGATTGAGATGGTCGGGCATGACCACCTGCATGAAGTTGCGGGCCTGTTCGGAAATTTCTTCCGTATCGATGAGAATTTCACCGATATCCGGTTGGAAATAGTCACGGATGGCGCGGATGACCAAGCTCGATTCGAGATAGATCAGCGCCGAGTCGCGCGGCAGTTCGATGTTGTTGGCGGCGCCTTCGACGGCGTGCCACAGTTGCAGCAGGTAGTTCAGGTCCCACTGGAGCTCTTCGGCCGAGCGGCCGATACCGGCCGTGCGGGCGATGATGCTCATGCCTTCGGGCAGTTCGAGCTGCCCCATCGTTTCGCGCAGTTCCTGACGATCTTCACCCTCGATGCGGCGCGACACGCCACCACCACGGGGGTTGTTCGGCATCAGCACGAGGTAACGGCCGGCCAGCGAGATGAACGTGGTCAGGGCTGCGCCCTTGTTACCGCGCTCTTCCTTTTCCACCTGAACGATGAGTTCCTGACCTTCGGACAGGGCATCCTGAATGCGCGCATTGCGCACATCGGCGCCGTCGCGGAAGTACGCGCGGGCGACTTCCTTGAACGGCAGGAAGCCGTGGCGGCCTTCGCCGTAGTTGACGAAGCAGGCTTCGAGGGAGGGTTCGATACGGGTGATGACACCCTTGTAGATGTTGCCTTTACGCTGTTCGCGTCCGGCCGTCTCGATATCGATGTCGATGAGTTTTTGCCCATCGACAATGGCCACGCGCAGTTCTTCCTGCTGCGTGGCGTTGAACAACATGCGTTTCATGAAAACGACTCCCACCCGCCGCTAATGCGAATGCGCAGAGCGTCGGGCACGTATCACTCGAGTTATCCAACACGCGAGGTTCGAGCCGGAGGTGGAAGAATTGCCGGGGAGGTCCGGGCGATGAGGCCCACGGACGCAAAGGCGCCTGCGAATACGCTAACGCGCTCGCCCGGAACCGCCGAAGTGCCATATAACGCCGGCACAGCGCGGATTACTTCGGGTTTGCAGTCCGTAACACGAGAAACTTCATCAGCATTTTCTCGGGGCGCCTGCCGACACTTATTCTTATTGTGGCGGCGCCTCAATCTCGACTTTTGCGCGAACGATATTCACAAAGCGATCAGCCTGAAAGAATGGACTCCAGTCTGACCGCCAAAAAATTCTATAACCACCAACTCTATCCGCGTCATGCGCGCTGCGACCGAAGCGGCCTATGGGCCAGACTTCCTGCCGACGCTGCGTGACGTGCGTGCGCTCGCTGCTCCAGGGTCACCGGACGAGCAGCCTGCCCGGGGTGCAAGTAAAATACCGTTTTGGGGTATGCACCAGCAGAGGTGTGGATTTGGCACGATTCCCGCTACCGCCACCTCTGTCGGACAAATTATATTCATAATGAATGAGTTAGGCAAAAGTCGGCACAAAATGGTTGCGCCGGCACCCGCACCACAGGTGCGGTTGGTCGAAGTCGATGACGGCTCGGCCGGTCAGCGGATCGATAATTTCCTCCTGCGTGAGTGCAAAGGGGTACCGAAAAGTCACGTTTATCGGATTCTTCGCAGCGGCGAAGTCCGCGTAAACAAAGGGAGAGTAGACGCAGCCTATCGACTTGTCCTGGGCGATATCATCCGAATTCCCCCGGTTCGCGTGGCTGCCGGTTCCAACGAACCCCAGACTCACGTTCCCGCCGCCACATTCCCCGTATTGTTCGAAGACGATTACCTGCTGGCCATCAATAAGCCGGCCGGCGTGGCCGTGCACGGTGGCAGCGGCGTGTCGTTCGGTGTGATCGAGCAATTGCGCCGGGCCATGCCGCAACTGAAGTTTCTCGAACTGGTACACCGCCTCGACCGCGATACGTCGGGCATTCTGCTGCTTGCCAAGAAGCGCGCCGCGCTGGTCGGCATGCACGAGCAGATTCGCCACAACCGGATGGACAAGCGTTATCTGGCTTGTGTCACCGGCGAATGGCGCGACAAGCTGCGGGCGGTCAAAGCGCCGCTATATAAATACGTCACGTCCGAGGGGGAGCGCCGCGTCAGGGTGCAGGAAGACGGCCAGCAATCGCACACCGTATTTCGCATGATGGAGTCGTTTCCGCCTTATACCTTGCTGGAAGCGGAACTGAAAACGGGACGAACCCATCAGATACGCGTTCATCTGGCACACTGCGGCACCCCGATCGTGGGCGACGACAAGTACGGCGACTTCACGCTGAACAAAAACCTCGCCCGTCCCGGCGCCAAGCCCGGTATCAAGCGCATGTTCCTGCACGCCTGGCGGCTGAAGTTCACGCATCCCGTGCTCGATACGCCGATTGCACTGGAAGCTGCGTTACCGCCAGAATGTGAGCAATTCCTGAATCAACTTCGAGGCGCTCCCGCCGATGCCAAGCCCTGAGTTCGACCTGGTCGTTTTCGACTGGGACGGGACGTTGATGGATTCGACGCCCACCATTACCCGCTGTATTCAGGCGGCCTGCCGCGACCTTGGGTTGCCTGTGCCGACTGACGAACTGGCCAGCCATGTCATCGGGCTGGGGCTGCGTGACGCCTTGCAAATGGCCGTTCCAACGCTCGATCCTGCACACTATCCGCGCCTTTCCGAGCGCTATCGCTTTCACTATCTGATAGGTGACAAGGCCACCGTGCTGTTCCCGGGTGTCCGTGAATTGCTGGAAGAACTGCGCTCGCGCGGTCGATTTCTGGCCGTGGCGACCGGTAAGTCGCGCGTTGGCCTGAACCGCGCGCTGGAATCGGCAGGCCTGATGCGCACGTTCGACGCGACCCGTTGCGCGGATGAGACATTCTCGAAACCGCATCCGGCCATGCTTCAGGAACTGACCCGTGAGCTTGGGCAGGATTTGCGCCGCACCGTCATGATCGGCGACACCACGCACGACTTGCAGATGGCGCATAGCGCCGGAGCGGCGAGCGTGGCGGTGGCTTATGGCGGCGCGCATCCGCGCGATCAGCTTGAGGCGCTCGCGCCGGCGTTCTGCGCGGGCAGCGTGGCGGAACTGCGCGAGTGGCTGTTGGAACGGGTGTGAGCGAAGCCGTGACCGACCCCGTGATCGACCCCGTGAGCGAAGCCGCCGCCCCCCAATCGATCTGTGCCGGTAGCGCGCTGGAAGACGGCGGGCTCGGCGTGCGTTTCGAAGTGCTGGTCGGCGGCCACCGCACGCCAGCCTTCGTGATTCGCTACGACGGGCAGGTGTACGGCTACCTCAATCAGTGCGCCCACGTGCCCATGGAGCTGGACTGGTCGGAGGGGCAGTTCTTCGAGACGTCCGGCTTATACTTGATGTGCGCTACGCATGGCGCGACGTACGAGCCCCATACCGGGCATTGTGTCGGTGGCCCGTGCCGTGGCGGGGCATTGCAGCCGGTACGGGTCGAGGAACGGCCGACCGCAGCCGACGGGGTATCGCCGGATGCCGCCCTCGCCGGGACGACGGTCGTCTGGTGGCCGGATGCCTATATACAAGTGCCCGATGCGCCTGCATCGAGCGCGTGAAGCAACCTGAACTCGACCTGAATTCGACGACTGCCGAACTTCCACCGCATTTCCCTCAAGCTTTTCTGGATAACGTATGGCCGACTCCCTGCCGCCCGACTCGCCCCGCACCGAACCCGGTTTTCCGCCGCCCGGTGGGCGTCCCCCTTCGGGAGGCAGTGGGAGCCCGCGTGACCCCCGCGACGTGAAGCCGTGGGAGCGCGAGATGCTCGAAAAGGTGCTGATGGCCGGCATCAAGGAGCAGCGGGCTGCCCGTCGCTGGAAAATCTTCTTTCGCCTGCTGATGCTGGCGATCGTTGCCCTCGTCGTCTGGTCGATTTTCGATATCGACGGGAGCAGCAGCACATCGTCCGCTGGCGGTTCCGGCAAGCACACGGCGCTCGTGACACTGAGCGGCGAAATTTCCCCGGATAGTCAGGCCAGTGCCGAAAAGATCAACTCGGCACTCGAGTCGGCGTTCGACGATTCCTCGGCCGCCGGCGTGATCCTGCGTATCAACAGCCCGGGCGGCAGCCCGGTGCAGGCCGGCATGATCTACGACGATATCGCCCGTCTGCGTGCGAAATATCCGAAGAAGCCGCTGTACGTCGTCGTCGAGGAAATTTGTGCATCGGGCGGCTATTACGTGGCCGCCGCTGCCGACAAGATCTATGTCGACAAGGCGAGCATCGTCGGGTCCATCGGCGTGTTGATGGACGGTTTCGGCTTCACGGGGCTCATGGACAAGCTCGGCGTCGAGCGGCGTTTGTTGACGGCCGGCCGCAACAAGGGCTTCCTCGACCCGTTCTCGCCCCAGACCGATCAACAGAAGACGTACGCGCTCGACATGCTTGAGCAGGTGCATCAGCAGTTCATCGGGGCCGTTAAGAAGGGACGTGGTGACCGTCTGAAGGACGATCCGGACCTGTTCAGTGGTCTCTTCTGGACGGGCCAGCGCGCCATCGAACTGGGGCTGGCCGACGGCACTGGCACGGTGGATTCGGTCGCTCGCGACGTGTTGAAAGCGCCCGATCTGGTCGACTACACCGTCAAGGAAAACCTGCCGGAGCGCATGGCGCGCCGGTTCGGTGCGGCGGTCGGCACGGCGGCAATGAAGACGATGATGATGGGTTCGTCGCTGTCGCTGAAGTAACCGGATTTTCGAGGCGGGGGCCCGCTCGCGGGCGGCGTTTCCGGTGAAAATCGAAGAAAAACCCCACGGGAACGGAAGTTTTCGTGGGGTTTTTGTTTTTACTGCGCGAGGAACAGGAAAATCGCCGGGCGCTTGTGTAGCTCCACGGTGTTCTGCGGCCAGCCTTTCACGCGATGGGCGACGATCTGCTCGGCGTCCTGCGTCACGTCGACGGCCACGCACAGCAGCGTCGACGCGTCGCAGTTTTGCAGCAGCGCATCGAGCATGGCCTTATTGCGGTAGGGCGTCTCGATAAAAATCTGCGTCTGCTTTTCCTTGCGCGAGCGCTGTTCGAGCTCGCGCAGCCGCTTGGCGCGCTCGCCCGCATCGGTCGGCAGGTAGCCGTGAAACGCGAAACTCTGGCCGTTCAGGCCGCTGGCCATCAGGGCCAGCAGAATCGAGCTTGGGCCAACGAAGGGCACCACCCGTACGCCTTTCTCGTGGGCGCGTCGTACCAGCAGCGCGCCCGGATCGGCCACCGCCGGGCAGCCCGCTTCCGATACGAGGCCACCGTCGGCACCCGCCAGAATCGGCGCCAGCAGGGCGTCAATGGCGGCTGCCGGCGTGTTGACGTTCAACTCGCGGATCTCGATGTCCTGAATCGGCGTATTCACGCCGACCAGTTTTAGGAAGGCGCGCGTGCTCTTGGCCTGTTCGCCCACGAAGTACGTCAGGCCGGCCGTCACCGTGCGGACCTCTTCAGGCAATACGGCGGGCAAGCCGCCGCGTGTCGCGGTGCCGAGCGTGTTCGGAATCAGATACAGCGTGCCGCTCATGCCGTGGCTCCCGAGCCGCCTTGCTGCGGTGCGCTCTGCGGGACGATGGACACCCCCGCCTGCATCAGCATGGTCGTGAGCGCGATCATCGGCAGGCCGATGAGGGCGGTCGGGTCGTCGTTCTCGATGGTTTCGAGCAGCATGATGCCCAGCCCCTCGGACTTGGCGCTTCCCGCGCAGTCATAAGGGGTCTCGGCGTGGAGATAGGCGGCGAGCACGTCGTCGGGCAAGTCGCGGAACTTCACCCGCGTTACCACGTCTGTGGCTTGGCTGCTGTCGTTGCGGGCATCGTGCAGGCAGAGCGCGGAGTGAAATTCCACCACCTTGCCGCGCATGTCGCGCAATTGCGCCATGGCGTTCTCGAAGTTACCGGGCTTGCCGATCTGGCGGCCTTCGAACGTGGCCACCTGATCGGAGCCGATGATGAGGGCGTCCGGGTGCAGGGCGGCGACAGCTTGGGCTTTCTCGCGCGACAGGCGCAGCGAGGTGTCGTGCGGGGTTTCGCCGGATGCCGGGGTTTCGTCGATGTTCGGAACGACGACCGTGAACGGCAGGCGCAGGCGCTCAAGCAGTTCACGGCGATAGCGCGATCCGGAGGCCAGGATCAGCGGTGGCAGGGGCTGTGCGGTCATCGGGTTTAAGTGTTTGACGAGAAACGAAAAACTATTTAGAATTCACGGCTTTTGCAATCTGGCGCTCGGTCCCGCCAGTCTGCGCGATCAGGGTTCGAACGCCGGAAAACGGCGTCGGATCAAGGCGCTGCGAGGGCAAGGGACGTTGAAAAGCAGTCAGATGCGCCAAGGCAAGGATGAGCGTGATGAACGAATATATCGTCGATCTGTTCGAATTCGCGCGTACCGGCCGGGTGGCGGAAGGTGACGTGCAACTTGCGGCATTGCCGCGCATGGTAACCGAAGTGCCTCCTGAAGTCTCGGAGGCCGCCCGTGCGAAAGGCGTGTTCCACTGGCGCGCCGAAGGCAGCGAAAAACAGGTGTTGCGTGCGGATGGTAAGCCCACTGTTGCGCAGTTTCTGACGCTGTCGGTCGAAGGCCCGATGTGGCTGGAGTGCCAACGCTGCCTGACGCCGTATCAGGAGCCGCTGGACTCGGAGACGACGTTCGAAATCGTGCGCGACGATGCGGCTGCCGAAGCCCGTCCGCTCGATGAAGACGAACTCGAGGCGCTGGTTGGCTCGAAGCATTTCGATCTGCGCGAGCTGGTCGAGGAAGAATTGTTGTTGGCTTTGCCGATTGTGCCCAAACACGAGGTTTGTCCGAGTGTGCACGACGCGCTGGCCACGGGCAGCGACGGGTTAGCCGAACCGGAACCCGAGCCCGAAGAAGAGGATAAGCCGTCTCCGTTCGCGGCGCTGGCAGCGCTCAAGCGCTCGCCGGACAAGGACGGAAAGTAAAGTGCGGCCGGGTTTCCGGCTCACCAAAGTACAAGTTTGCGTTAGTCGCACAGGTCGGGCCGACAGGCCGACACCGTAGGGCGGCGCTCGAACTGTGTTAAAATTTCGCGATATTTTGAGGAGTTATCATGGCCGTTCAACAGAACAAGAAGTCGCCGTCGAAGCGCGGCATGCACCGTTCGCACGATTTCCTGACCGCACCGTCGACCGCCGTCGAACCGACGTCGGGTGAGACGCACCTGCGTCACCACATTTCGCCGAACGGTTTCTACCGTGGTCGTAAGGTCATCAAGACCAAGAACGACTAATTCGGCCCGACAGACGACACGCGCCCATCATGGCGCTGTTTGATCGTCCGATGTGGCAAAAGCGGCACTTATCCTGCCGCTTTTTTTGTTACCTGTACCGCAAGCCAATCACGTCGACATGACAGTCACCCTGACGATCGATTGTATGGGCGGTGACCATGGCCCATCGGTGACGGTGCCGGCCGCGGTTCACTTCGTACAATCCACCGACGATGTCGAGCTCGTGCTGGTCGGGCAGCAGGACGCCATCAACGCGCAGCTCGCAAAGTTGCGCGTGACGGATCACCCGCGCCTGTCCGTCGTCAATGCGACCGAAGTCGTCGCTATGGACGACTCGGTCGAGACCGCGCTTCGCAAGAAGAAAGACTCTTCGATGCGCGTGGCGTTGAATCTGGTCAAGGAAGCGCGCGCGCAGGCTTGCGTGTCCGCCGGGAATACCGGTGCGCTGATGGCCGTTTCGCGCTACGTGCTCAAGACGTTGCCGGGTATCGAGCGTCCCGCCATTGCCACGGTGCTGCCCAATCAGAAGGGCGGCTACACCACGATGCTCGATTTGGGCGCCAACGTGGACTGCGAGCCGACCCACCTGCTGCAATTCGCCGAAATGGGCCACGCGCTCGTCGCGGCGGTCGATGGCAAGGACCATCCGTCGATTGGTCTGCTCAACATCGGCGAAGAAGTTATCAAGGGCAACGACGTCATCAAGCAGGCAGGCGAGCTGTTGCGCGCCTCCACGCTGAACTTCTACGGCAACGTGGAAGGCAACGACATCTATCGCGGCACCACCGACATCGTGGTCTGCGACGGTTTCGTCGGTAACGTCGCGCTCAAGACCTCCGAAGGCCTGGCGCAAATGCTCGGCGACATGATCAGAGAGGAATTCACCCGTACGTGGTGGGCCAAAGTGATCGCTGTCGTCGCGCTGCCGATTCTCACCCGCTTCAAGAACCGCGTCGATCACCGTCGTTATAACGGTGCGGCGTTGCTCGGGTTGCGTGCACTTGTCATCAAGAGCCACGGCTCGGCCGACGCCTACTCGTTTGAATGGGCTATCAAACGCGGCTATGATGCAGTTCGCAATGGTGTGCTCGACCGCTTGTCGCACGCCATGCAGGAGAATCAATCCAAGCTCCAGGACAACAAGCCGGCGAGCGCCATTCCGGCGCTTTGATGCCGGCCCGCCCTGGCGCTCCAACCGATCAACCGATCTCAAGATGACCCAGTCCGCGATTCATTCCCGTGTCATCGGTACCGGCAGCTACCTGCCGGCACGACGCGTGACCAACCAGCAGTTGGCTGACGAGCTTGCCACGCGCGGCATCGAGACGAGCGACGAGTGGATCGTCGCGCGCACCGGTATCAAGGCCCGGCATTTCGCGGCGCCTGATCAGAGCAGCAGCGACATGGCCACCGAGGCCGCGAAGCGTGCGCTCGAGATGGCCGGACTCGACGCCAACCAGCTCGACCTGATCATCGTTGCCACCTCCACGCCCGACTTCGTGTTCCCGAGCACGGCCTGCCTCGTGCAGAACAAACTCGGCATCACCAACGGGTGTGCGGCGTTCGACGTGCAGGCTGTGTGCTCGGGTTTCGCTTACGCGATGGCCACGGCGCATAACTTCATCCGCGCCGGCGCCCACCGCAATGTGCTGGTGATCGGTGCCGAGACGTTCTCGCGGATTCTCGATTTCAACGATCGCACCACCTGCGTGCTGTTCGGCGACGGTGCCGGCGCGGTTGTGCTGCAAGCCTCCGACGAGCCGGGCATTCTGTCGAGCGCACTGCACGCCGACGGCAGCCACTCGAACATTCTGTGCGTGCCGGGCAATGTGAATGCCGGCGCGGTGCAGGGTGAGGCGTTCCTCTATATGGATGGCCAGGCGGTGTTCAAGCTGGCCGTCAAGGTGCTGGAGAAAGTGGCCCACGAGGCCCTGGAGAAGGCCGGACTGGAGCAGTCGGCGATCGACTGGCTGATTCCGCATCAGGCCAACCTGCGCATCATGACGAGCACGGCCCGCAAGCTGGGTCTGCCCGAAGACAAAATGGTCGTCACCGTCGACCAGCATGGCAATACCTCGGCTGCCTCGATTCCGCTCGCGCTTGACGTGGCGGTTCGCGACGGCCGCATCAAGCCCGGCCAGAACGTCATGATCGAAGGCGTTGGCGGCGGCTTTACCTGGGGCGCGGTGCTGTTCCGCATGTAAAAGCCCTCCGGCGCAGCGGTGTCGTGCGCGTGTCGGGCATTCCGCAGAGGAGTGCCGGCCATGCACCGATGCCGCCTCGCGCGTCACGACGACGCGCGACAATGCGCCGCGTCGTTTCCTGAATCTGACTGCAAACCCAAGCGCTATGACATTCGCTTTCGTTTTCCCGGGACAAGGATCCCAATCGGTGGGCATGCTGGACGCCTTCGGTGACAACACCGTCGTGCGCGAGACGCTCGCCGAAGCTTCGGATGCCCTCGGGCAGGATATGGCCAAGCTGATTGCCGCTGGCCCCGCCGAAGATCTGAACCTCACCACCAATACCCAGCCGGTGATGCTCACCGCCGCCTACGCGATGTACCGCGCGTGGCTGGCCGAGGGCGGCGCCGTGCCGGCGTTCGTGGCTGGTCACAGCCTTGGCGAGTACACCGCCTTGGTGGCTGCCGGCGTGATCGCCTTCAAGGATGCCGTGCCGCTCGTGCGTTTCCGCGCGCAAGCCATGCAGGAAGCCGTGCCGGTCGGTCAGGGCGGCATGGCCGCGATTCTCGGTCTGGACGACGACACCGTGCGCAACGTCTGCGCCGAAGCGTCGGCGGCCGGCGTGGTCGAGGCGGTCAATTTCAACGCCCCGGCGCAAGTGGTGATCGCGGGTGCCAAGGCGGGCGTCGAAAAGGCGTGCGAACTGGCCAAAGCCGCGGGCGCCAAGCGTGCGCTGGTGCTGCCGGTGTCGGCGCCGTTCCACTCGTCGTTGCTCAAGCCGGCGTCGGATCGCCTGCGCGAGTATCTGGCGGGCGTGACGTTCAACGCACCGCAAATCCCGCTCGTCAATAACGTGGATGTCGCGGTCGAAACCGACGTCGCCCGTATCAAAGACGCGCTGGTCCGTCAGGCCGCTGCCCCGGTGCGCTGGGTCGAGTCGGTCAAGTGGCTCGCGGGCCAAGGCGTGACGCAAGTGGTCGAGTGCGGTCCGGGCAAGGTGCTCACCGGTCTGACCAAGCGTATCGACGGCAACCTCACGGGGCTGGCGATCACCGACCCGGCATCGCTCGCCGACGTGCGCGGCCAGCTCTCGTAAGCAATCGGCAAAGAACAGGCAAAGGTATTCCTCTCATGAGCAAGCAACTCGACAATCATGTGGCGCTGGTGACGGGTGCCTCGCGCGGCATCGGCCGTGCCATCGCACTCGAACTGGCCCGTCAGGGCGCCACCGTCGTCGGCACCGCCACGAGCGAAGCGGGCGCGAAGGGCATTGACGCATATTTCGCCGAAGCCGGTATTTCGGGAAAAGGCATCGTTCTGAACGTAACCGACGCTGAAGGCGTGGCCGCAGCGCTCGACGGCATTCTCAAGCAATACGGAAAGCTCGACATCCTCGTCAACAATGCCGGCATCACGCGCGATAACCTCGCGATGCGCATGAAGGACGACGAGTGGGACGACGTCATCGACACGAACCTGAAGGCGATCTTCCGTCTGTCGCGTGCCGTGATCAAGCCGATGATGAAGGCCCGCAACGGCCGCATCATCAACGTGACCTCGGTGGTCGGCTCGGCCGGCAACCCGGGGCAGGCCAACTACGCGGCCGCCAAGGCGGGTGTGGCAGGGATGTCCCGTTCGTTGGCCGCCGAGATCGGCAGCCGAAACATCACGGTCAATTGTGTGGCACCGGGTTTCATCGATACCGACATGACCAAGGCGTTGGGCGAAGCCCAGCACGAAGCGCTGAAGGCGCGAATTCCGTTGGGCCGTCTGGGCGCGCCGGAAGATATCGCGAATGCCGTAGCGTTCCTCGCGTCGCCGCAGGCCGGTTACATCACCGGCACCACGCTGCACGTGAACGGCGGCATGTTTATGAATTAACGACAGGTCGCGTAAATAACGGTGGAATTACGTGATTTTGCGCGACATTGAACATTATTTGGCGCGTGCTAACTTTGCTTGGCAAACCTGTTAAAATGCGCGCACTTGTCTGAACTAACTACCCCGGAGGGTTGCATGGAAAACATTGAACAACGCGTCAAGAAGATCGTCGCGGAACAACTTGGCGTTGCCGAAGCAGACATCAAGAACGAATCGAGCTTTGTGAATGACCTGGGTGCCGACTCGCTCGATACGGTTGAGCTGGTGATGGCCCTGGAAGAAGAGTTCGGCATGGAAATCCCGGACGAAGAAGCTGAAAAGATCACCACCGTGCAGCAAGCGATCGATTACGCGAGCGCGCACGTCAAGGCCTAAACGGGGCCTACGGATCGCCTGGCCGGCCGGAGCGCCGACCGGTTCCCGGCGCCAGGGATGCCTGTCAGCCGCAGGGAGCACGGGGTCGGACCCTGTCGCCTCTGTGGCTTTTGTTTTGTATGACCCAGCAGAAGAAGGGGAGTATCGTGAGTCGTCGTCGCGTCGTCATTACTGGTCTGGGCCTGATCTCGCCGGTCGGCAATACTGTTGCCGAAGGTTGGGATAATCTGGTCGCCGGCCGCTCGGGCATCGCCAACATCACGAAGTTCGATTCGACCAACCATCGGGTGCACTTCGCGGGCGAAGTCAAGAACTTCGAGACCGAGAAGTACATTTCCGCGAAGGAAGCCCGCCGTATGGATACGTTTATCCATTACGGGCTTGCTGCCGGCATTCAAGCGTTCGAAGACAGCGGCCTCGCAGTGACCGAAGCCAATGCCGAGCGTATTGGTGTGCTGGTCGGTTCGGGCATCGGCGGTCTGCCGATGATCGAGGACACCGATAAGTCGCTTATCGAGGGCGGTCCGCGCAAGATCTCCCCGTTCTTCGTGCCGGGCTCGATCATCAACATGATCTCGGGTCACCTGTCGATCAAGTTCGGCCTGAAGGGCCCGAACCTTGCCATCGTCACGGCCTGCACGACGGGTCTTCACTGTATTGGTCAAGCCGCGCGCATGATCCAGTACGGCGATGCAGACGCCGTGCTCGCCGGGGGTGCCGAGTCGACCGTTTCGCCGTTGGGCATCGGTGGCTTTGCCGCCATGAAGGCCCTGTCGGAGCGCAACGATGATCCGGCGACGGCGAGCCGTCCGTGGGATCGCGATCGCGACGGCTTCGTGCTGGGTGAAGGCGCCGGCGTGATGATGGTCGAAGAGTACGAGCACGCCAAGGCGCGCGGCGCGAAGATCTACGCCGAGCTGACTGGCTTCGGCATGAGCGCCGACGCGTACCACATGACCGCACCGTGCGAAGACGGCGACGGCGCCCTGCGTTCGATGAAGAATGCGTTGCGCGACGCCGGTATCAACGCCGACGCGGTGAACTACGTCAACGCACACGGCACGTCGACGCCGCTGGGCGATATCGCCGAAACGGTCGCTGTGAAGCGCCTGATGGGCGATGCCGCCAAGCAAGTCGTGGTGAATTCGACCAAATCGATGACCGGTCACCTTTTGGGTGGCGCCGGTGGTCTGGAGTCGGTGTTTACCGTGTTGGCTGTGCATCATCAAAAGTCGCCGCCGACGATCAATATCTTCAATCAGGACCCCGCTTGCGATCTGGATTACTGCGCAAACGTGGCCCGAGACATGAAAATTGATGTCGCATTGAAGAACTCTTTCGGTTTTGGCGGGACTAACGGCACGCTGGTCTTCCAGCGAGTCTAAGTTCGCGGGACGCCGCGCAGGCGTCCCGTTCCGCTACCCACGCGCCGGTGAGTGTGCCCGGGCGTGCGGCGTACAAGACATATCCAGCTGTGGCGGCAGGTGCCGCCATGGTGCAATCAGATCCGACCGGATCTGGCAGCCAGAGAAAAAACGGATCCATATCAGGTGAGTGAACGAGAAATCGACCAGGCGCTTGTCGAGCGCGTGCAAAAAGGCGACAAAGCCGCCTTCGAGCTGCTGGTCGCGAAATATCACCGCAAGATCATCCGCCTCGTATCGCGGCTCGTGCGCGATCACGCCGAAGTCGAGGATGTGACGCAGGAGGCCTTTATCAAGGCCTACCGTGCCTTGCCGCAGTTTCGTGGCGAGTCGGCGTTCTATACCTGGCTGTATCGTATTGCTGTCAACACGGCGAAGAACCACCTGGCCACGCAGGGGCGCCGTGCACCGACTTCGACTGAAGCAAACGCTGAAGAAGCGGAAACTTTTGCCGAGGCCGATCAACTAAGGGATATCAACACGCCTGAGTCGATGCTGATGAGCAAGCAGATTGCTCAAACGGTCAACACGGCGATGGAGGCTTTGCCCGATGAACTTCGAACGGCAATTACCCTGCGAGAAATCGAGGGTTTGAGCTACGAAGAGATCGCCGAAGCCATGGGGTGCCCGATCGGAACGGTCCGTTCGCGAATTTTCCGGGCGCGTGAAGCGATTGCCAGCCGGCTCAGGCCGCTGCTGGACACGCCTGACGGTAAGCGCTGGTGAGCGCGCCGCCGGGGAAGTTATTTTCGTTGGGGGATATCATGGGATCAGCGACGGTGCAAACGCAGCGGGGGCTGCAAGCCGAGCGGATTTCCGCGTTGGTTGACGGGGAATTCGATGCGGACGAGTTGGCAGCCCTGCTGGATGAGGCTGACACTTCGGGCCGGCCTCTGTGGGACGACTACCACCTGATCGGGGACGCACTGCGTTCCGATGAATTGGCACTACCGCGTTCGGAATCGGCCTTCATGGCCTCGTTCGCCGCACGCCTCGAAGCCGAGCCGCATCTGCTCGCACCGGCCGCACTGGCCGATGTTCAGGCGAGCACCGCGCAAGCGGCACGCAATGCCGGCTCGCGCATTACCCGTATCAATCCGTTCCTGCGTGTGCGTCGCGTTCTGCCGACGGCCGCTGCCGCTGCGGCGGTCGCTGCGCTGTCGTGGGTCGTAGTGCCGCGCTTACAGGATCACCCGGCCGGCGGTGCACAACCGCAGGTGCTGGCACAGACGGCGGCGCCGTCGGCTGCCACCGGTGGTGCGAACCTGACCCGTGTGACGCTCACGCAGCAGCCGCAAGCGGCTGTGGCCGCGGCCGCCAACGGTGCGGGTCCGAACGATCTGATCGTGCTGCGCGATGCGCGCCTGGACCAGTACCTGGCCGCGCATCAGCAATACGCTCCGGCGCCGATCGGCCAGAGCGTGTCTCCTTATATGCGAGCCTCGGCGCAAGCGGATGAATAAATGCAGCGCCTGAGTATCGAATCCTTGCCGCGTGCGCCCTTGGGGCGCACTTTCTTCCTGTTTGCCTTCCTGCTGGTCTCCACGCTGCAATCGCAGGCGTGGGCACAGGCTTCGGCGCCGTCGGCCGACCCGTTGGTCGAGCGGCGCGAAGTCAGCGCGTGGCTCAACAAGATCCATCGCGCCGCGCAGACCCAGAATTACGTCGGCACCTTCGTCTATCAGCGTGGCTCGACCATGCGTTCGTCGAAGATCAGTCACTTTGCCGACAAGGGTAACGAGTATGAAGAACTCGAAACCCTCGATGGTCGCCAGCGCCGCATTCTCCGGCAGAACGAAGATGTCTACACGCTGATTCCTGAACAGAAGACCGTCTTCCAGGAAAAGCGCGAGAGCAAGGATTCGTTCCCGGCATTGCTCGCAACGCCCACTCGCGACGTTCTCGATTTCTACACGCCGAAGGCGCTGCCGAACGAGCGCATGGCCGGGTTCGATTGCGTGGTGATCGAGCTGACGCCGAAGGACGAGTACCGTTTCGGCTACCGACTGTGGGCAGATCGCAACACTGGCCTGCTGCTGCGTGCGCAGACCATCGACGCCGACGGCCACATGCTCGAGCAGGCGGCGTTCTCGCAGATCTCGATTGGCGTGCCGAGCGAGAAGGCGCGCATCGTGCATGCCATTCAGGCAACGCACGGCTGGCATGTCATCAAGCCGCAGATCGCACCGACGCATCTGTCCGATGCGGGCTGGAGCATCGATGTCGATAAGAAGGTGCCGGGCTTCAAGGCCGTGCGCGAAGTGCGCCGCACGATGCGCTCGACGGCCGATGGCAAACCGCTGGATGTGCAGCAGGTGGTATATTCCGACGGCATGGCAGGACTTTCGGTGTTTATCGAGCCGGCCACGCGTGACCGCAAGGAAGGCCACGGCAGCGCTGGGGCGACCAACATCCTCATCAAGCGCCACGGCGACTATTGGCTGACCTTGCTCGGCGAAGTGCCGCAGGCCACCCTGCAACAGTTCGCTGCAAGTATCGAATTCAAGCAGCCGGCGAAGTAATCGGCTGCCGGGCGGGCCGCCGCCGGCGACGGAGCGGCCCGGGCAGCGAGGTGCACATGGCAGCGATAGCCGTGTGCGTGACAACGTTGCCCTCAGGGATTCCCAGACTATCGCGCACTACGATCTTCCAATGAAGAAGACTCTCCTGCTTCGTGTCATGCTCGGCGGCGTTATGACCGCCTCCTTGGCGGGAGCGCCCGCCGCCTTCGCCGCACCGGCCTCGGCGCCAGCCATTGGATCGGCTGCCCCGGCAGCCCTCGCGCCGCTGGCCAACCTCCCCGATTTCACTCAGCTCGTCGATCGCGTCGGTCCTGCCGTCGTGAACATTCGTACGACTGAGCGCGTCAGTCGCAGCCAGCGCGGTATGCCACCCGGCATGGACGACGATATGGCCGAGTTGTTCCGTCGCTTCTTCGGTGTGCCGATGCCGCAGCCGGGCCCGAAGGGCGGTGCGCCCAAGCGTGGTCAGCCGCAGCCGGACGAAGAGCAGAACAGCGGCGTGGGTTCGGGCTTTATCGTGTCCGCCGACGGCTACATCATGACCAACGCGCACGTGGTCGATGGCGCCGACAGCATCTACGTCACGCTGACCGACAAGCGCGAATTCAAGGCCAAGCTGGTCGGCGCCGACAAGCGCACCGACGTCGCGGTGGTCAAGGTCGAAGCGAAGGATCTGCCGATGGTGCCGATCGGCGATTCGAACAAGTTGCGGGTCGGCGAATGGGTCGTTGCGATCGGTTCGCCGTTCGGGCTGGAAAACACCGTGACCGCTGGGATCGTGTCGGCCAAGGGCCGCGACACCGGCGATTACCTGCCGTTCATCCAGACCGATGTGGCGGTGAACCCGGGCAACTCGGGTGGTCCGCTGATCAACATGCGCGGTGAGGTCGTCGGTATCAATTCGATGATCTACAGCCAGACGGGCGGCTTCATGGGCATTTCGTTCGCGATTCCGATCGACGAAGTGATGCGCGTGGCCGACCAGCTCAAGAAGACAGGTAAGGTCGTGCGCGGCCGTATCGGCGTGGCGATCAGCGAGGTCAGCAAGGACGTGGCCGATTCGCTGGGTCTGCCGCGTGCGCAGGGTGCGCTGGTGCGCAGCATCGAGCCGGGCAGCCCGGCCGAAAAGGCGGGCGTGCAGCCGGGCGACATCATCATGAAGTTCGACGGCCGCCCCGTCGATCACGCGACGGACCTGCCGCGGATGGTGGGCGACACCAAGCCGGGCGCGAGTGCGACGTTGCAAGTGCTGCGCAAGGGCAAGAATCAGGATCTGCGCATTACGATTGCCGAGGCCGATGTCGACACACCGAAGGCGTCGAAAGCGCAAAGCGGCAGCGCCGATACCCCGCACCCGAATGCATTGGGTCTGGTGGTATCCGATCTGAGTGATGCGCAGAAGAAGGACTTGAAGTTGCGCGGCGGCGTGCAGGTTGAGTTGTCGGAAGGCCCGGCCGGCCGCGCCGGTCTGCAGCAGGGTGACATCATCCTGCGGGTGGGCGATACCGATATCACGAGCGCGAAGCAGTTTGAAGAAGTGGTCAAGGCGCTCGATCCGAAGCGTCTGGTGCCGATTCTCGTGCGCCGTGGCGATGCTACGCAGTTCGTGCCGTTGCGTCCGCGCGCACCGGCCGCCGGCAAGTAAGTCGGTCGCGGTTGACGGATCTGACAGCGATGACCGCGCCGGCGCTGACCCTCTATGGCCGCAAGTGGTGTCATCTGTGCGATGACATGCTCGCGGCGCTGGAGGCCATGCGCCCGGCGTGGGACTTCTCAGTAACGGTCGTAGACGTCGACAGCGATCCGGTACTCGAAGCGATATATGACGAAATCGTGCCGGTCCTGGCACTGGGCGAGCGCGAATTGTGCCGCTATCGTTTTGACGCCGCCGCCGTGCAAGCGGCATTGCGCGCGCCGTAGGTCAACTATCTGCCGAGCCATCCCCGACGGTACCCGGGGGCGGCTCCCCCAATCCCACCGATGAAACGCCGCGATGCACGCGATTTCGGCCGGAATGACCGCGCTTTCGGCTAAAATGTCGTGTTAGCCGATTCTCTCGAAAGCCGCTGCCGAGCCGAATCTTCATGGCACCGACTTTTCTCTAGCCCCGCCTCATGGACCATATCCGCAATTTTTCGATCATCGCCCACATCGACCATGGGAAATCGACCCTGGCCGATCGCATCATCCAGCTGAGCGGCGGTTTGTCCGATCGTGAAATGGAATCCCGAGTTCTCGACTCGATGGACCTTGAGCGCGAGCGTGGCATCACCATCAAGGCACAGACCGCAGCGCTGCAATACAAGGCACGCGACGGCAAGATCTACAACCTGAACCTGATCGACACGCCGGGACACGTCGACTTTTCGTACGAAGTGAGCCGTTCGCTGTCCGCCTGCGAAGGCGCGCTGCTCGTGGTCGACGCCTCGCAGGGGGTGGAAGCGCAAACGGTTGCCAACTGCTACACCGCCATTGAACTGGGCGTGGAAGTGGTGCCGGTGCTCAACAAGATCGATTTGCCGTCGGCCGAACCCGAGAACGCGATTCAGGAAATCGAAGACGTCATCGGCATCGAAGCGACCGACGCGGTGCGTTGCTCGGCCAAGACGGGTTTGGGCGTGGAAGAGGTGCTCGAAGCCCTCATCGCCAAGGTGCCGCCGCCCAAGGGCGACGCCACGGCCGCGCTGCAAGCACTGATCATCGACTCGTGGTTCGACAACTACGTGGGCGTCGTGATGCTGGTGCGCGTGGTCAACGGCACGCTCAAGCCGAAGGAAAAGATTCAACTGATGGCCACTGGCGCGACCTATCCGGTCGAGCAGGTCGGTGTGTTCACGCCGCGTTCGCAACAGCGCGAGTCGCTGTCGGCCGGTCAGGTGGGCTTCATCGTCTCGGGCATCAAGGAACTGGACGCTGCCAAGGTCGGTGACACCGTCACGCACGCTGTGACCACCACGACCAAGCCGGCCGCCGAACCGCTGCCGGGCTTCAAGGAAGTGAAGCCGCAGGTGTTCGCGGGCCTGTATCCGGTCGAAGCCAACCAGTACGACGCACTGCGCGAATCGCTCGAGAAGCTCAAGCTCAACGACGCGTCGCTGCAATACGAGCCGGAAGTGTCGCAGGCGCTGGGCTTCGGCTTCCGTTGCGGCTTTCTGGGCTTGCTGCACATGGAAATCGTGCAGGAGCGTCTGGAGCGCGAATTCGACATGGACCTCATCACCACGGCGCCGACCGTGATTTATGAGGTCGTGCAGCGTGACGGCACGACGATCACCGTCGAGAACCCGTCGAAGATGCCGGACCCGGGCCGTATCGAAGAGATTCTCGAGCCGATCGTCACGGTCAACCTGTACATGCCGCAAGAGTACGTGGGCTCCGTGGTCACGTTGTGCCAGCAAAAACGCGGTTTGCAGCTCGACATGCAATATCACGGCCGTCAGGTCAAACTGATCTACGAAATCCCGATGGCGGAAATCGTGCTCGACTTCTTCGATCGTCTGAAGTCGGTGTCGCGCGGTTATGCGTCGATGGATTACGAATTCAAGGAATATCGTTCGTCGGACGTGGTCAAAGTCGACATGCTGATCAACGGCGATAAGGTCGACGCACTATCGATCATCGTTCACCGTTCGGAAAGCCGTCGCCGTGGCAATCAGGTCGCGGCGAAGATGCGCGAAATCATCCCGCGTCAGATGTACGATGTGGCAATTCAGGCTGCGATTGGCGCGAACATCATCGCGCGTGAGAACATCAAGGCGTTGCGCAAGAACGTGCTTGCCAAGTGTTATGGCGGCGACATCTCGCGTAAGAAGAAGCTGCTGGAGAAACAGAAGGCTGGTAAGAAGCGTATGAAGCAGGTGGGGAATGTGGAAATTCCGCAGGAAGCGTTCCTCGCCATTTTGCAAGTCGAAGACAAATAACGTAGCGACAGGTCCCGCATGAATTTCGCCCTGATTCTTTTGATCCTGGTGCTGGTTACCGGGGTGGCCTGGGTGGCCGACAAGTTGGTGTTTCAACCGGCGCGCCGCCGGGCAGCACAGCAGGCGGTGACGCAATTCGATCAGCAGCAGCTTGTATTGCAGGGGTCCGGCATTCAGGGCTCGGGCGTGCAGGAGAGCGGTGCACTCGCGAGTGCGCGCGCCAAGGTGCGTGACGAGAAGCTGCGTCAGCCGTGGTGGCTTGAATACTCGGCGAGCTTCTTCCCGGTGATTCTTGCGGTGTTCGTGCTGCGCTCGTTCGTGGTCGAGCCGTTCAAGATTCCGTCGGGCTCGATGATTCCGACGCTGCTGGTGGGCGACTTCATCCTCGTGAACAAGTTCGACTACGGCATTCGCCTGCCGGTGATCAATAAGAAGGTCATTGATCTGGGCGAGCCGAAGCGCGGCGACGTGGTCGTGTTCCGCTACCCGAAAGATGAGTCCATGGACTACATCAAGCGCGTGATCGGTGTGCCGGGCGACGTGGTGGCCTACGAGAATAAGAAGCTCACGGTCAATGGCGTGCCGGTGCCGGAGACGGCGCTGCCGGACTTCTTCGACGACGAGCACATCGCTTACTACAAGCAGTTCGAAGAGACAGTGGGCGGCGTGAAGCATCGCATCCTGAACGATCCGAACGTGCCGCCGTACATCATGGGTGCCGACGATTTCCCGAACAAGCAGAACTGCCAGTACAACAGTCAGGGCGTGATCTGCAAGGTGCCGCCGGGCAACTACTTCATGATGGGCGATAACCGCGACAACAGCGCGGACAGCCGCTACTGGGGCTTTGTGCCCGAGCAGAATATCGTGGGCCGGGCATTCTTCATCTGGATGAATTTCTCGAACCTCAAGCGTCTGGGCGGCTTCCGATAATTGGAAGGTGCCAAGGACGCCCACTGACGTGGGCAATCCGGAAGCGGTGAGTTATTAATGCGGAGATTGGCGATAAATCGCTGATTTCCGCATTATTGTTTCTAATTTTGTATTCAATCATGCGGCTGGCTTGGCCGGTTGGGGGGATCTCTCCGTTATCCCTCCGGCGTTGTCTGAGCCACCGTCCTCACGCGAGTCTGAAAAGCCCGTCGGACGGCGGTTTCGCCCGTCGTTTCTTGGCGACGACGCGCGCCGGGGCGGGAGCGTCGCGCTATACTTGCGCCATGCCTCAATCACTGAATCAACTGGAAGAACGCCTCCAGTATCGCTTCCACGATGCGGAATTGCTTTGCCAAGCACTGACGCATCGTAGCCACAGTGCCGCCAATAATGAGCGGCTGGAGTTTCTCGGCGATTCCATTCTGAATTGTTCCGTTGCGGCCATTCTGTTCCGTCGTTATCCCAAGCTCGACGAAGGCGATCTGTCGCGTGTGCGGGCCAATCTCGTCAAGCAGCAGTCGCTGTACGAAATTGCGCAGGTGTTGGGCGTCTCCGAGTTTCTGCGACTCGGTGAGGGTGAACTGAAGAGCGGCGGTTTCCGCCGTCCGTCCATTCTGGCCGACACGCTCGAAGCCCTGTTTGGTGCGATGTACCTCGATGGCGGATTCGAAGCGGCGTACGCCGTGATCGAGCGTCTGTACACGCCGGTGCTCGAACACGTCGATCCGAGAACGCTCGGCAAGGACGCAAAGACGCTGTTGCAGGAGTATCTGCAAGGTCACAAGATCGCGCTGCCTCAATACACGGTGACGGCCACGCACGGCGCGGCGCACAACCAGCAATTCGAAGTCGAGTGTGCGGTGCCGAAGCTCGACATCAAGGTGGGCGGCGCAGGCGCAAGCCGCCGGGCGGCCGAACAAGCGGCGGCCAAGAAGGCGCTTGAAGAAGTGCAGAAGATGCCGGCGCTCGCGAAGCCCAAGGCCGAGAAGAGCGCGAAGGCCGCCAAGAAGCGGGCAGCGAAGGCTGCGGCGTCGGAGGCGAAGAAGGCCGATCAGGCCGCGGGTGCACCGTCGCCGGAGTCGCAGGCGAAGGACGCGTCGAAGGATGCCAAGGACGCCAGGGATACCAAAGCCAGCATTCCGGTGCCGGCGATGACCGCCGCGCATGGTCATGGCACAGCGCGTGTCGCGATGCCGGCCGCGGATAAGGTAGCCGACAAGGTAGCCGACAAAGCGACTGAAAAGGCGACAGACAAGTCGGCAGACAAAGCGGCAGACAAGGTCGAAGCTGCAAAGCAACCACCGGCAGCCGCCTGAGTACCATTCAAGGGGACGGTGCATGACGCCGGCCCCTATCACGAGAGTTTCCAAACATGAACGATAAGACGGATTTTCGCTGCGGGACCGTGGCGATCGTCGGGCGTCCGAACGTCGGCAAATCGACGCTGCTCAACGCCCTCGTCGGTCAAAAGATCAGCATTACCTCACGCAAGGCGCAGACCACGCGCCACCGCATCACCGGCATCTGCACCACGGACGACGCCCAGTACATCTTCGTCGATACCCCGGGTTTCCAGACACGTCACGCCACGGCGCTGAACCGCTCGCTCAACCGCGCGGTCACGTCGACGCTGTCGAGCGTGGACATCGTGCTGTTCGTCATTGAAGCGGGCAATTTCGGTCCGGACGACGAGAAGGTGATGAAGCTCCTGCCCGATAACGTGCCGGTGCTGTTGATCATCAACAAGCTCGACCGTATTACTGATCGCGCCGAGATGCTGCCGTTCCTGCAAAAAGTGGGTGCCGTGCGCGATTTCCGTGAAATCATTCCGCTCTCGGCGAAGCGTGCCGACGACATCAAGCGTCTGCTTGGCGTACTGCGTCCGTACCTGCTCGAAGGCGAGCCGATTTACGGCGAAGACGATCTGACCGATCGCAGCGAGCGCTTCATGGCGGCCGAAATCCTGCGCGAAAAAGTTTTCCGCTGGACCGGCGACGAACTGCCGTACACGAGCACGGTGATCATCGACAAGTTTGAAACGGAAGGCAATCTGCGCCGCGTTTTCGCGACGATTCTGGTCGACCGCGACAACCACAAGGCGATGATCATCGGGAACAAGGGTGCGAAGCTCAAGCAGATTTCCACCGACGCGCGCATCGATATGGAGAAGCTCTTCGACGGCCGCGTGTATCTGGAAGTCTGGATCAAGGTCAAGGGCGGTTGGGCCGACAATGAGGCCGGCCTGCGGGCGTATGGCTACGAGTGAACTCGACACGACTCGTGACGAGATTGCCACGTCGGCCGACCTGACGCCGACGGGCGGCAACGCGTCGGCTGCCCGGACCGCATCCCCATCTCAGATGTCTCCGACGTCTCCGATGTCTCAGACATCATCTCAACCGGCCCGCCCGTCACGTCCCACTCGCCCCTCGCGCGCGTCCAGCGCTGCGACGCGGGTGGTCGACGACGAAGCGTCGGAAGCCTTTCGCGAGGCCGAGATTGCGGGCAAGGGCCACGGCAGGCGTGATACCGAGCCGCCTGCCAACGCTGACGAGACGGCCAAGGCCACCAAGGCCACCAAGACCACTAAACGCGTGCGCCGTGCACCTTCACCGGCGCGGGCTGCGGAGCGCGAGCAAAGTCGCGTGTCCGAGCAGCCGGGCTTCGTGCTCCATAGCTATCCGTACCGCGAAACCAGCCTGATCATCGACGTGCTCACGCGTGATCACGGCCGTATCGCATTGGTCGCGAAAGGGGCCAAGCGTCCGCATTCGGCGCTGCGCGGCGCGCTGCAAACGTTTCAGCCGCTCTCGCTGGCATGGCTCGGCAAGGGCGAACTGCGCACGCTGACCAAGGCCGAATGGGTGGGTGGCCTGCGCCCGCTCGAAGGCGACGCGCTGCTCTCAGGTTTCTACCTGAACGAACTTCTGGTGAAGTTTTGCGCGCGCGACGATCCGCACGACAAGCTCTTCCAGCATTACCTGACGACGTTGCACCACCTCGCCCATGGCGAGCCGGCCGGCATCATCCTGCGCGCCTTCGAGCGCGTGTTGCTGCGCGAGACCGGTTACGCCGTGGCGTTCGACCGGTGCACGCAGACGCGCGGCAAAGTGGTGCCCGAGCGTCAGTACGTGTTTCACCCCGATTGGGGGGTGCGGCCGGCGCGTGGCGACGAGTTGTCCGACTGGCCGGTGGTGAGTGGCCAGACGTTGCTCGACATGGAACAAGACGACTACACGCGCGCGCAGACCGTGCAGCAAAGCAAGCTGCTCATGCGCTTTCTTCTCAACCATCACTTGGGCGGCGTGCCGCTCAATACCCGGCAGATCCTGCTCGACCTGCAAAAACTATGAGCCTCTTCTTTCACGGCAACCCCATCGACCTTGGGGTGAACATCGATCACGTCGCCACGGTGCGTAACGCGCGTGGCACGACATATCCCGACCCGATCAAGGCGGCGTTGCTGGCCGAAGAGGCGGGCGCGGACGTCATCACGTTGCACCTGCGTGAAGACCGCCGCCATATTCGCGATGACGATGTGACGAATTTGCGCGGTCTGCTCAAGACGCGCATGAACCTCGAATGCGCGGTGACGGAAGAGATGCTCGCCATCGCGTGCAAGGTGAAGGCACACGACGTGTGTCTCGTGCCGGAAAGCCGTCAGGAGCTCACCACCGAAGGCGGGCTGGATGTCGTGGGGCTCTACGATCAGGTGACCGCAGCCACGCAGCGACTCAGCGAGGCGGGCAGCCGCGTGTCGTTGTTCATCGATCCGGAAGAGGCACCGATTCGTGCGGCGGCTCGCATGGGCGCACCGGTGGTCGAATTGCACACTGGGCGTTACGCCGAAGCGCACGACGAAGCCGACCGGGAAGCCGAGTTCACCCGCATCGAACGTGCGGTCGCGCTCGGTGTGTCGCTGGGTCTTCGAGTGAATGCCGGCCACGGCCTGCACTACGAAAATGTGCAGCCCATCGCTGCCATCGAAGGCATCAGTGAGTTGAACATCGGGCATGCCATCGTGGCGCACGCGATCTTCGCCGGCTGGGAAAATGCCGTGCGCGAGATGAAAGCGATCATGGTTGCCAGCCGCATTGCGGCTCGCGGCTGAGCGGCCTGACGGCTGCGCTCGCAGGCAGTTACTGCACTCACGCAAACGCGAACCCTAACCCGTTCCCATGAGTATTCAGGACACGCCCCCGCCCGACAGGCCCGCTGCCTCCGATGCCCCCGATGCGCCCGGCGCTAGCCAAGGCGCTACGCCGGCGCCATCGATTGCGCCGGCCGAGCCGACCACCCTCTACGGCGTGGGTACCGACATCCTTCAGATCAGCCGCGTGGTGGGTGTGATGGAGCGTACCGGCGGGCGCTTTGCCGAGCGGGTGCTGGGGCCGGAGGAACTCAAGGTTTATCACGCGCGTCAGAACCGCTCTGCCGTTCGTGGCCTCGCGTACTTGTGCACGCGCTTCGCTGCGAAAGAGGCTGTGTCGAAGGCCATTGGCCTCGGCATGCGCTGGCCGATGACGTGGCGCGCTGTGCAAACGCTCAACGCGCCGTCGGGCAAGCCCGTGGTGGTGGCATCGGGCGAGTTGGCCGAATGGCTGGCCGCACGGCAACTGTCGATCGAGATTTCGATCACGGATGAAAAAGAATATGCGGTCGCGTTCGCGATCGCTTCACGCAAGATTGCATCGGAGAATACGCAATGACGAAGCGCAGGCCGGGTCCGGTGATGCTGGATGTCGTCGGATTGACCCTTAGCGAAGACGACATTCGCCGCATCGACCATCCGTTGACCGGGGGTGTCATCCTGTTCGCGCGCAATTTCGACGACCGCGCGCAACTGTGCTCGCTCACGAAACAGATTCGTGAAGTGCGCGACGACATCCTGATTGCGGTCGATCACGAAGGCGGGCGCGTGCAGCGCTTTCGCACTGACGGCTTCACGCATCTGCCCGCGATGGGCAAGCTTGGCAAGCTGTGGCACGACGACGTCTTCAAGGCGACGCGCGTCACGACGGCGGTCGGGTATGTGCTCGCCGCTGAGCTGCGTGCGTGCGATATCGATATGAGCTTCACGCCGGTGCTCGATCTCGACTACGGCACGTCGCAGGTGATCGGCGACCGCGCTTTCGACAGCGATCCGCGCGTTGTGGCGATGCTCGCCAAGAGTCTGAATCACGGCCTGCTGCTCGCCGGTATGGCGAATTGCGGCAAGCATTTCCCGGGGCATGGTTTTGTGGCGGCCGACTCGCATCACGAGATTCCGGTCGACGAACGCTCGCTCGACGAAATCCTCTCGGTCGATGCGCAGCCGTACGACTGGCTCGGCATGTCGCTCGCCGCCGTCATGCCCGCGCACGTGATCTACCCGCAGGTCGATCCGAACCCGGCGGGCTTCTCCGCCAAGTGGCTCAAGGAGATTCTGCGTGGCAAGTACGCTTTCGACGGCGTGATCTTCAGCGACGACTTGTCGATGCAAGGCGCGAGCGCCGCAGGCGACGTAGTCACCGCCGCGCACGCCGCGCTGGACGCTGGCTGCGACATGGTGCTTATCTGCAACAGCCCGGAGAAGGCTGACCGTCTGCTGCGTGAAATGAAGACGGATATCGACACGGTGTCACAGCGCCGTATCAAGCATCTCAAGGGCCGCGGCAAGGTGCATGGCTGGGAGAAGATGCTCGCGCAGCCGGAGTATCAGGCGGCGAAGCGACTGATCGCCGAGACGTTCGGCGGGTAATTTCCGCCGCACACGCCGGTATTCGTGCCGGCGTTCGCACCCAAACAAAAAGCGCTCGACCCCAAAGGGGCGAGCGCTTTTTTGTGGCTACCGCGTTGCACCTCGCGCTGTGCCATCCGGGGACGGCACGGGCGCGTGGCAAACGTTTAAGCGCGGCTCTTGTATTCGTCGGTACGGGTGTCGATCTCGATCAGATCGTCCGTGTTGACGAACAGCGGCACTTGAATTTCGAGCAGATCGTTGATCTTGGCGGTCTTCAGCACGCGGCCCGAGGAGGTGTCGCCCTTGACGGCCGGTTCGGTGTACTCAACCTTGCGCACGAGCGTGGTCGGGAGTTCAACCGAGATGGCCTTTTCGTCGTACAGCACGATTTCGCAAGCCAGACCGTCTTCCAGATACTTGATGGCGTCGCCCATGTTTTCGGCTTCGACTTCGTACTGGTTGTAGTCGGCGTCCATGAACACGTACATCGGGTCGGCGAAGTACGAGTAGGTGACTTCCTTCTTGTCGAGCATGACGACGTCGAACTTGTCGTCAGCCTTGTACGAGAGTTCGCCACGGCCTTCGGCCAGCAGCTTCTTGTACTTCAACTTCACGACGCTGGAGTTCCGGCCCGACTTGACGTATTCGGTCTTCAGCACGACGTTCGGCTGACCGTCGATCATGACGACGTTGCCGACGCGGAGTTCTTGAGCGGTTTTCATAAAAAACGAGATCCTGTGACGAAATAAGCGATTTGCCGCTTGTTGAGCGCTTCCATACGCTCATTCGCCGCTTGATTCCCGCGCCCGCCCGGAATGGTCCGGGGCAGCAGGTTCAGCAGCAAAGCGTTGAAAAACCAGCTATTTTACCTGATTTTCCACGAAGCTTGCCAACTGTCGCGCAAGGTCGGGCAGGGCCGCCTGCCGGCTCGCCCAGCCACGTGCATGGCCGGTGAGCGCTGGCAGGGCGGCGGCCAGTGCAGGCCAGTCGGGCGGCGTCTGGGCATAGCCGTTCCAGAGATGCACGAAAGTCCGCAGGGCTTCGCGCGAGGTCTGCGTCAGGGCAATGTCGGCCGTGGCTGGATCGGCGTTCTCCGCCAGATATCGGCCAAGAAACGCATCGAGCTTCGTGTGGTGAACGTTGTCGTCTTGCGGGTAGATGTGCCAGACGAACGGCTTCGCCGCCCATTGCGCCCGGACGAACGAATCTTCGCCCCGCACGAAATTCAGATCGCATGCCCACAGCAGCGCGTCGAAATCGGCCTGAGGGACGAACGGCAAGCCGTACACCGTCAGCGAACCCCGGGTAGCCGACTCGCGCGCGCCCAGCGCATCGCGCCCGAACCAAGCACCGACGGCAGGGGCAACGCGTCCTTGCGGCACCAGACACACCACCGGGGTAGCGCTGTCGGCCCATTGCGCCAACAAGTCCGGAAGCTGCGCATTCTCATACGCAAACAGCGATACGACGAGGGCTTCCTTCGGCGCGGCGTTCAATCCCAGCGTGCGTTGCCACCAGCCGTCGCGCAATTCGGGGGACGCGTAAAAAGCGTCGCGCCGGGAGAACAACTCACGCTCACGCGCCAGCCCGCCGGTGCGCTTCGTGAAGCCGGGGAAGAAAAACGTCTTGATCAAGCCGAGTTGCGGGTGGATCGAGCGCTGCAAGTGACAGTCTTCCACCCAATCCTCGGCGCTCAGGTATTCCAGATTGATCCACACGGGCGCGCGTCCGGCTTGTTTGCGCGCGTGCATGGCCCGAACGTAGCTGTCGGGCACATTGCACGCGAACGCTTCGATGACGATATCGCCCGGGGCGTTATTTTCGGTGATGGTGCCGAAGTCCGCGGGCCAATGCCGCACGTCGACGCCGTCACAGCGTTGCTGCGCCAAAGTCGGATCGATGTCGGGGCGCAGATAGCGGAAGCTCGTCAGGTCGTCGACCCACAGCCGCACCGACCAGCCGTGCTCGCGCACCAGTTGCCGGGCGAGTCGCCAGCACACGCCGATGTCGCCGAAATTGTCGACGACAGTACAGAAGAGATCGCAGCGCGGCACGAGGGGCAAAGCGGCGGGCGGCGAATCGAGGTGAGGCGTGGGCAGGGACATTACGAGGCGGTGACGCGGATTGGTCTAAACTTGCGATTCTAGTCCTTGTGACGCGTGACGACGCCGCAGCGCCCACGCCAACGGCGAATCGAACGCGGCTTGACTCGCTTGCAGGACGCTCCAGATTTCCAGAGTTCATGACCGAAGACGCCAACGACGTCACGCCACCCCGCAAGTCTCGTAAAGCGCAAGCCGCCCCCGAGGCGAAGGCTGCGCAGGCGCCCGCGCCCGAGCAAGATGTCACGAAGGCTAAAGCCGATGACGCCCCCGCTTTCGACGCGCGCAAGGTGCTCGCCCAGTTGCCAAACTTGCCGGGCGTTTATCGTTACTACGACGCGGCAGGCAACGTTCTCTACGTTGGCAAAGCACGCAATCTGAAGAAGCGGGTGTCGAGCTACTTCAACAAGACGCAGCTTTCGCCGCGTATTGCGTTGATGGTGGCGCGCATTGCGAAGCTTGAAACGACGGTCACTCGCTCCGAGACCGAAGCACTGCTGCTTGAAAACAACCTGATCAAGGCGCTGCACCCGCGTTACAACATCCTGTTCCGCGACGACAAGTCGTATCCGTTCCTCAAGCTCACGCAGCATAAGTATCCGCGCATGGCGTACTACCGCGGTTCGGTCGATCGCCGGGGGCAATACTTCGGTCCATTCCCGAGTGCGTGGGCGGTGCGCGAGAGCATCCAGATTCTGCAAAAGGTGTTTCAACTGCGCACGTGCGAAGACTCGGTGTTCACCAATCGCACGCGCCCCTGCCTGTTGCATCAGATCGAGCGTTGCAGCGCCCCGTGCGTTGGCGCGATCAACGATGAGGACTACACGCGCGATGTGAACAACGCCGCGGCGTTCCTCTCCGGCCGTCAGAAGGAAGTGCTCGGCGCTCTCGAAGCGAAGATGATGACTTACGCCGAGGCACTCAAGTTCGAGCAGGCGGCCGTCGTTCGCAATCAGATGCAGGCGCTCTCGGGCGTGCTGCAACAGCAGTCGGTGGAAACGGCGGGCGATGTCGATGCCGATATTCTTGCCGTCGCCTACGCCGGTGGCCGCGCTTGCGTGAACCTCGCGATGGTGCGCGGCGGCCGTCATTTGGGTGACAAGGCGTATTTCCCTGCGCACGTGGAGCGTGGCGTCGAGGGCGGCATCGCCGACGAATTCGACGAAGACGAAGTCGTACCGGCAGCGGTGACGCAACCCGTTGATGCGGCCGACAACACTGACAACACCGACTCCACCGCCGCCACCGACATCACCGACACCGCCATCGACGCAGAATCGACCCTCGCCCCCGAGATCGCGTCGGATATGCCGTCCGATACGCCGGCGGCGTCGCTCGAATCGCGTCTGCTGGAAGCCTTTGTGGCGCAGCACTATCTGGGCCAATCGGTGCCGCCGGTGCTGGTGATGAGTCACGCGCTGCCCAGCGACGAATTGCTGACGGTGCTTTCCGAGCAGGCCGGGCGTCGTATCGTCATGGTGCGTCAACCGCAGGGCCAACGCCGCGCATGGCTCGACATGGCGGAGCAAGGCGCACAACTGGCGCTCACACGCTTGCTGACCGAGCAGGGCAGTCAGCAGGCGCGCACGCGTGAGCTGGTGCAGACGATCGGGCTCGACATCGACGACGCAGCATTGCTGCGCGTGGAGTGCTTCGACATCAGCCATACGCAGGGTGAGGCGACGCAGGCGTCGTGCGTGGTGTTCCACCATCACAAGATGCAAACCAGCGAATACCGTCGCTACAACATCACGGGGATCACGCCCGGTGACGATTACGCGGCGATGCGTCAGGTGCTCACGCGGCGCTATGGCCGTCTGATGGAGGCGGCAGCCGAGAAGGTGAGCGATGCGGCAGACCCGTCGTCCGTTGCGGCTGACGTGGCGCGTGCCGAAGCCGAGACGGCGGTCATGCCCGACACCTCGTCAGGGGGGGATTCGCAGGACTCGCACGACACCGGCGCAACGGCAGACACCCTTGTGAAAGACGCGGCAGCACCTTCGGACGTATCCGATGTTGAAGCCAATCTGCCGCAACTGGTATTGATCGACGGTGGCAAGGGGCAGGTGGAAGTGGCGCGTCAGGTGTTCGTCGAGTTGGGTATCGACATTGGCCGGCTGGTCGGTGTTGCCAAGGGCGAAGGCCGCAAAGTCGGGCTCGAGACCTTGGTCTTCGCCGATGGCCGTGCGCCGCTGGAGCTTGGGCGCGAGAGTGCGGTGCTGATGCTGATTGCACAGATTCGCGACGAGGCGCACCGCTTCGCCATCACGGGGATGCGTGCCAAGCGAGCAAAGGCACGTCAGACGTCACGGCTTGAAGAGATCGAAGGGATAGGCGCGAAACGCCGTCAGCGCCTGCTGATGCGTTTTGGCGGCCTGCAAGGCGTGGCCTCGGCAAGCGTTGACGAACTCGCCAGCGTGGAAGGCATTTCCACGACGTTGGCCGAGCAGATCTTCCGTCAACTGCACTGAGACGGGTGGCGTCCACGGGCGGCGGCTAACCATCGCCGCCGACGCGGTATCAATCGCCACCCCTCACTTATCGGTGTCGCCATGAAACAGCAGGCGCATCACCGTATCGTTATCGACCGTCTCGCCGGAGAGCGTGCGCGCGAGTAACTCGCCGCCGACGACGGGGGGCGCGAAGATCATGTCGGGCTGCACGCGCTTGAGCTTGCTCAGGTGCTTGCTGTCGTTGACCGACGCGATGGTCCGCACCGTGGGCGCGATTTCCTTGGCGGCAAGCACGATGAACGCGTTCTCCGAATCGTCGGCACGCAGGGCGAGCACGGCTTTCGCGTGTTCGATGCCGGCGTGCGTGAGCACGGCGTTGTCGCTGGCGTCGCCGTGCATCACGTCGGCGTCTTCCGGATACGGATTATCCACACCGCTCGCGATGATGACCGTGACGGGCCAGCCGCGTTTGGTGAGTTCGTGGTGTACGTTGATGGCGAGCGGCGACGCACCGGCCACGATGAAGTGTTGTTTGCGGATCACGTGAGTAAATCTCCCCGCGAGAATTTTCTTGAGATTGCCGCCGACGAGCGGACCGATGACCACCGTGAGCGACGTCGCGAACACGCTGATCCCAAAGATGATGACGGACGCCGTGAAGAGCCGGGCGTCTGTCGAGTGCGGCACGATGTCGCCGTAGCCGACGGTCGTCATCGTGACGATGGCGAAGTAGAAAGCGGTCGCCAGATCGGTGACGTGCGGGGCGAATTCGCTGCCGAGATACATCGTGCCGAACGTGGCGTAGACGATCAGCGCGAACACGGCGACGAGCGTGTAGAGCGTGGCGGCGGCGAAACTTGCGCGATCGAATTCGCGCCAGTACCAGAGCAGCAACAGCACACAGACGATCGACAGGGCGAAGGTCAGGTCGAAGCGGATATTGAGATGAACGTTGATGATCGCTGCGAGGGTGAGCATCACGAGCGAAAATGCCCACGCGGTGCGCGCGCGGATGACCAGCCCACAGGCGAGGGCGACGAGCGAGAGGCCGACAAGCGCACGGGGCAGGTGAGAAAAGTCGATGCGCTCGATGGCGTTCAGGCCGAAGAGCAGGCGGGGCAGATGACGGGCTTCGATGCGCTCCAGCGCCGAGAGGTCGCCGCGCACGAAGAGGTCGACGAGTAAGCTGCCGGGCACGCGCAGCAGGACGGAGGCGACGAGCAGCAGCCCGTTGAGGCCGACCAGCAGGCTGACGATCACGTGCGGCGGCAGCAAGCGGCGCCGCAGGGCGGGCAGAGACGACCAGAGCAGTTTCACGAGATCGGAGCTAATGGCGGGTGGTTGCGAGCAAGATAGGGGCACAGTCACGCATATGTCAACCGGGCAGCGGTGCCTCGGCCTTGTCGCTGCGGGGCATACACGGCACAATGCGGGTCTGGTACGGCTGCCGAGTGCGCCGTGTGTCGACTGCCGTTTGCCGAACTCATGCTGCCATGCCTTTTAATGTCCCCATATTCCTGACCTGGCTTCGGATCGTGCTGATCCCGCTTGTGGTTGGCGTTTACTACTTGCCGACCACTTGTCTGACGCCGGTCCAAATGAATTGGGTGGCGTGCGCGATCTTTGTGCTGGCGGCGCTGACCGACTGGTTTGACGGGTTTCTGGCGCGCCGCTGGAACCAGACGTCGGCCTTCGGGGCGTTTCTGGACCCGGTGGCTGACAAGCTGATGGTGGCGGCGGCCCTGTTGATGTTGTTGCAGATGGGGCGGATCAATGCGTTGGTGGCATTGATCATCATTGGCCGCGAGATCACGATTTCGGCGTTGCGCGAGTGGATGGCGCAGATTGGCGCGTCGCGCAGCGTGGCGGTGCATCAGTTGGGCAAGATCAAGACGGCGGCGCAGATGGTGGCGATTCCGTTGTTGCTGTTTAACGGGACGGTGGTGTGGAACGGGTTGCGTTTCGACTCGCGGTTCTGGGGCACGTGGCTGATTTACGTGGCGGCGGTGCTGACGTTGTGGTCGATGCTGTATTACTTGCGCCGCGCGTGGCCGCAGATCCGGGAGCGTGGCGGGGGTGATATGTGAGCGTAAGTCGCTGAAAGTGCGGGATTTGCGCGGTGGGGGAGAAAATTCTTCACAAATTTTCAGTGCAGGTGCTTGACACTGAATCGACGTTTGGACATAATCTCCTTCTCGCTGCTACGGCGTTAGCCCGGCAGCGAAATTTTGAGTAGTGTGGATTGGTAGTACGCATGAAAATGCGGGAGTAGCTCAGTTGGTAGAGCGCAACCTTGCCAAGGTTGAGGTCGCGAGTTCGAGACTCGTCTCCCGCTCC
>NZ_CABPSF010000013.1 GCF_902459685.1 Pandoraea iniqua
CCCAGTTTCGAACCATTCCCAAGTAGCAACGTGCCGCCTTTGACATTCGTAATGCCGGAGAAGCCGGAATCATCACCAGTGAAGACCGTCGTGCCAGCAACCTGATTGATCGTACCAGCACCCGCTGTACCGCTGCTGATATTCGCGCGAACCGTCAGCCCGTCAGTGGTGTTGAAGTTCAAAGTACCGCCACTGGAAGCGCCATGACGACCGAACTTGATCCAGTCCACATTCAGATTGCCTGCCGCTTTTGCCGGCTGGCCGTCCCCACCACCAACATTAACAACGCCGGTTGCCCCCGGATAGGAAGCAATATCCAGTGACTCGTCGTTAATGCTGCCACCGTCATAAAGGTCCAGCCTACCGCTACCTTGCAGACCGATGAAAACTCCATTCTGACCATTCCATGCCGAGCCTTTGCCAGAAATAGAAATTACGCTACTTCCCTGCCAGTCTCCTGCTATGAGCTGATATCCGGCCACCTTTCCGCCATCGGAGATCGTTAGATCCCCATCCCCCCCAAAGCCAAGCAGAATTGTTCCATCGTGAGCATTGAGTGTCGAGCCTTGCCCTGTAACGGTAATATGGCCCGAGCTGCCAGGAGAATCGCCCACCACGGGGTAAAAATGCGCGTCTCCATGAACGTCCACGTAGCCACCATTGCTTACAGTAAGCGCGGAGCTATCACCTGAACTATTTCCCATCGTCAGAGTGCCATTGCTTAGCACAAGAGTCGAACCTGTGCCATCCACAGTGACCGACGCTGGGTTGTAACCATTACCCCGGCCTATATACAAGGCATCGGTGGTTACTTTACCCCCATCGCGAATTTCCAGTGTTCCACCACCATTATTCCCCACCGTCACGTCACTACCTGAATTATCCCAGTCTGCAACGCCACTTGGCGGCGGCGGAGTTACGCTTCCCGTATAGGAAATCGAAGGCTGGGCGAATGCCGGAGCGGCATACTGAGCCAGCGCACACAACACCGCCAGCACCACCACCTTGATGTTGATGCCCGAAACTGCGCGCACGCTTGCACCACAGCCCACCCTCTTCGCCTGACCATTCCCCCGACCAACGCTCTTTGCATGCTCCCCCACAGCTACGAGCATTCCAAGTCGCTTGCTGAATACAGTTCGATGTCGATTCTTGTTCACGTGCTAACTCCTTAGACCGGTCTCTTCATTTGGTCGTGGTGCCTGAAAGCTGCGCACCCACTCGTTCAATGGAAGCCCCCCCCAGCAAGCCGTCTTCTCAAACGCCCGGACATTCCGAAGTCGACAGGCAGCAAAAAGTAACGCGAAGGGCGAATGCCTTATACCCGTCGAGCGTAGAGGATGTCTTACGAGACCGCGGTTTGGATAAGTGGACTACTCGTTTGAATTGCCGCACGAGTTGCACTTTCAAAAGCGCAATCTCAATTAGGCGAAGGGCAGGAGTTTGCGATGCACGTCATCGCGGGATACCGCGAAATGAGGAAAAATGCGAATAGCCTCGCAAAATTCTTCGAAACGCTCGACTTGGTGCCACAGTTTGGCATTCCAAATATGCCAACCAGCCCTCAAGCAATTCGATCCAACAGGAAGAGATCGGTCTGTGCCGTAAATACGGCAGTTAAAGTGGCGTCGTCCGCGAGTTTTTGAATGCGTTCAATCGTGGCGGATTCCGGCACGTGCTTTGCCCCGTTGCAGGCCAGCAACTCGTCAATATAATTGGCCGGTGCATCGGCATTGTGTTCGTGTACACACGCGAGGCGCGCCTCAGGAGGCGATCCCGCCGCGCCCCTTTAGGGAACGTAGCGGCTCCACCAGGAGGCACTTGAGGGCAATACTCCGAACAGTTTGATGCGGCAGTCGCGAGCACGATTGTTCACGGATGATGTACCGGATTAACGACAACCACATCGGGCGTCCCCTTGAAGCCCTGGACATTGTCAGACAAATGTTCGTGCATCCAGTCCCCGCCGCATGCAGCCATTCCTGCAGCGCAATCCTCAAGAAACCGAGCGATCCTTCGCAACTCCTCCGGAGAGGCAACAAAGGAGACTTCGTGCAACTCGGAAAGCTCAGCATCGCCGCCAAAGGAATAACCGTAGATCTTCACTTGTCCTCCTATCGCTTCGAACCGCGCTCTGCAAATCGGCGAGGACGTTCTCGAATGGCTTGCGCAATCCGGAACCGACTGGGACGATCCCTGCGCGTCGAGCGTTACCGATGCAGACGCAGCACTCGCCTTGGCCCGTAGAGCAGGGATATGCATAGATATGGCTAAGACCGGCTCTGAGTAAGCTAACGCGTCCTTTCCTACTCTTGACGATGGTCGCAGCCTCATCATCGGCCTCTGCGTCAAGCTAACACTTACTCGTCGATGCGCAGGTCCTCGAGAATGGCGTGTCCGGCGCGATTCGATTCCCCACCTACCGGACAAACCATGCCGTTCGTTCCGTATCGGTGAGGGCGTTGCTTGTTGCTGCCACATGCGAGAAAGACACGAATATCAGGATGTGAATCGCTTACACCGGCTTTGGTTTGCCCATGCACAGCCAGCCACGCAGTGCGCTGCATAGGTAGCTGGGAGCATTTCGTAGCGGCGGGGGAGCGAGTGTCAAATGCATCAACAACTTTCTCGAATGCCCTGAAAACCTTCAGCAACCCGTCGGAAACGACCTCGATCATTGCGACCGTTTGCTACCGAAAAATGGAAACGCTTGCTGCGCGAGGAAGCCATCCGGCACATAATCCCCGACAACGCCGTACTTCCTTGGGAACGCGGCTTTCGATTTCACCGCGGTTCCGAAAATGCGATCGATAAAGGCAAAGTGTGCTGCGTAGTTTTTGTCAATAGCCTCGTCCTCCGACGAATGATGCCAATGATGAAAATCCGGGGTAACGAAGACGTATTTGAGTGGCCCCCACGGGAGGCGCACGTTAGTGTGGTTGAACACCGCCTGAAATCCCACGATGATAATGTAGACGTCAACCACAGACTTGCTGAAGCCAATGACGAAAAGCGGACCGAGCACAGCCACACGCGTCGCAACTACCTCAAGAATATGCTGTCGCGAGCCGGCGAGCCAATCCATTGATCTGACGCTGTGATGTACAGCATGGAATCTCCATAGAATCGGTACCTCGTGATAGGCCCGGTGCACAAGGTACTCCATCATGTCCGCCACTAGCATGCAAAGGAGCAACTGCGGAATGAACCACAGGTGCCGTACGAGCAACTGAAGCTTGGCACTGGCCAGCCAGCCAAACACACCGTGAACCAGGAGATTGACAACCAGAAGCACCAATCCGACTACTAGATGATTAACGGAAAAATGCACCATATCGGTTTGCCATTCAAAGCGAAAAACAGCTTGACTACGGTTGAGTGGAAACGCCTTTTCAATCATGACGAAGATGGTCGTTGACCCAAGCAGGTCGAGAATGAACCAATCAAGCCCGACGTAAGGCGTATGGTCTGGGAAGTCACCGACTGGAACATTTGCCCCACCCAACGCAATGGACGCGAGAACAATCACGAATGCCAATCCGTTGAGGCGACGGCGGTTTCCGAGCACGCAACTGGTCAGAGCCAAACCACCGGCCGCAAGGAGCGCACCAAATAGCATGTGCCGAAGCGTGCCAACGGAGTACACATGACGCAACTCCGGCGTGGTTAGATATTGCGGGTAATGGAAGGCGATCACGCCGAGTAGACTCAGCGAAGCGAGAACCAATGCAAAAATGGTGGCGATCAGTCCTTGCCCTACCTTCAGCGGACCGTTGGCCTTCGTCAGCTTCGATGCACTACTGAAGACGCGGTACGCAAAATACCGAAGCGTCACCTTGCCACAGTTGGCCTTGTCCGACGATGAGTTTTTGGCATTCATTTCGTTGTCTACTACGTTGAACTGACACTGCCTCTATGAACCGATGATCGAGTTCGAAAGTTGCGCTCCCACACCTCTTGGCAACGTCCGGCGAAATACTTCTATTACGTCGGAAGCGGCGAGCACCAACAGTATGGCCGCGCCCTACGCCCCAGTTCCCTAGAACGAATTTCGTCTCCTCGTGCAGCTTGGGTTCTTGACCAAAGACTGGCGATCGGAATATGACGATCTCAAGATGAGAGAATTTCGCCACGAGCAAACGATCAACGGCATGCATGCCCCGGAAGCCCGCGCGGCGCTGGACCGGAGCAGGACGAAAAGGCACCGCGGTCAATTCCCGTTGGAGCTTGAACATGGGCCAAAAGTGGCGTAGTAAATCATGAGTGCCCGACGAGCACCATAAGCAAAATCTAATTTCTCGCTATACCCCTTGAAGCTTGTCCGTGGCTGTCGATCGAAGTATCGAGTCAGACGGGAAGCTCACCGGCCGTGGAGTTACGTTAAGTATTGGTGCCTCCCCGGGGATCTAGACAGTGCTTCTTAAGCCCGATCTTTGCCGCGCGACCTTGCTTCAACAAGGTCATGGCGATGTGCCGCAAATGACGACGCTCAGCGCGACGCTCTTAGCTCCTACACGTCACTTCCTCCATGTCGGAAACTCGTCCGCCGCTCCAGCGTATAACGCCCTTTGGCCAAGACCGTCGATTACTCTCTGCGTCAGTTCGTTGGCCACCACGGCGACTCAATGATCTGCTTACCGAGCTTGGGTTGACAGACCATTGAGAGTCGAAGTTAAGACATCGACCAAATCTCAAACGCTGTTGCGCCCCATTTGTACGCACGGTTATTGAAAGCTGGCGCTTTCTCGGTGCTTCCAGCCGTACGGAATGTGAGGTCCGCAGCGTGTGGCTAAAATTCCGTGAATAGTGCTTCGATAGCGAACGATGCTCGGGCTCAAATTCATTGAACACGGGACGTCGTTTTGATCATTAATTGACGCCGCGGCACAGATAGCGGCACCACTCAAAGGACGTCAAATGGCCCACACTGCGGCGAATGCAGGCAACCGCTCTCCGTCGGCAACGGAACGCCTGAACGCGGAAATCAGAGACGTTGGAACGGAACAGTTCGTCTCATCGGGATATAAACCAGGCATCATTCGTCATATCGTCCTTTTTCGCTATAAGGACGAGGTCCGAGACTCTCAGAGGAACGAGGTCACCCAGCGCTTCGTAGCCTTGCAGCGATCATTGAGGAATGGCCGCGAATATATTGTGTCTATAGAAACTGGCACACAAACGAGTGGTGAGCAGGCGGATCATGGTCTTCAGCAAGCTTTCGTTGTCACCTTCCGCTCAGAAGGTGACCGCAACTTTTACGTCGGCCGACCGTTTGTGCAAGATGCCCAGTTCATTGATCTGCAACACGATCAGTTCAAGGACTACGTGACCCCGTTCCTCGATGGGGTCGTTGTTTTCGACTATTCGGTTTAGCTTTCCTAACTGACAACCTGCCTCATAATGAGCGTGGTGGAAGTGCCATACATGACTTTTCACCGGATTAGCTTGCTACCCATGGCAAAGAATATTGACGGTGCCACGAGAACCTCAATGATGCCCCCCTTACCAGACTGGAAGCGCGATTTTCATCAAGCGAGCGATGCGAAAGCCCATCTCCTCTACGTGGTGTTTGGGACCAACGTCGAGAATCTTGCTCTATCACGCTCAAAGTATCGATGCCAAGGCATCCCGGACGGCGTCGAACTTTTTTCATATGGTCGTGATCAGCACCCAGAAGTACTGGACTCGTTCTGCGACGGGACCGCCTGGGACAAGTTGACAGCCGAAGATCCAGTATTAGCAGGCCAAATCGCCGCCCAGATGGAATGCGTTGTTTTGCGAGGCATATTTGCGGACGAAACTACGCTCAATTATTTCCGCGATGTCGTAGGGTTGCTGACGTGTCTAATAGATAACGGTGGTACTGCGATTTATGACCCACTAAGCGTTACCTGGTGGTCACCTTCTGAGTGGAAGGCCAAAATTTTCGAGCCTGCTCTACCATCACCACACGAGCACGTGGTCATCTTGGTATCCGAAGAACGGGATGGGTTTCAGTGGTTCCACACCCGAGGCTTACTCAAATACGGCAGACCAGACCTAAGTCTGCACAGTGTGCCCGCTCGATACCGAGCAGCAGCAGTGGAATTGTTCAATCGCCTTATCACGTTCCAAGCGCACGGCGGTCTCATACCAGAGAAGCAGGAGATCGACATGCAGACGCTACCTGAAGGCATGGTCTGCGTGCATCAAGGCGACGAAAACGATCCGAATTTCAACAACGTCCACGTAGAGATCACTTGGCCGAACCACTCGATTTAGGCAAGTGCCCGCACCCATTTCATGGGGATGAACTCGCGTCTAGCATCTCAATGCCGGCGACCGACAGCACACCGACTCACAATCGAGCTAGTCGCCAGACCACGCCGCATGCCCCAGAACACCCAATTTGACATTTTCACCTCCAGCCGCCCCCTCCCTCCGAAATCACCCCAAATACGGGGAATTGCCGCATTTACGACCTGCTGACGGTGGACTTTGTCTGCGTTGCAGAGAAACTACCAGCTCGCTCGTTGGGTCCCGTGCCCACGAAGAGGAGAAGATGGACAATTTTGACGAGTCAATCCCGCCGTCGCGGCGCATCTTCCGCAGTCGCTGCCTTGCGACAAGATTCGCAGAAGTCGGTTTTCGATGGTTAGCCAAAGGCACGATGGTAGTTGCGGAAATCGTCGTCATCATCCTATCTGGCGGACTTGTGGACCTGCCCTCGACGCGCCGGCAATGGTCTGCGTTCTTGGCCATCATTTTGGTGATGGCCGCTGGCGTCATTGCATACTGCTACCTATTCCCAGCGCCACCACCAAGACCGCAGGAGAACGCCACGCCGCATTCACTGCCCCCCCTCCGCGAATATTGCGGTGGAAGGTATCCAACTGGCTGCGACGGATAATGAAGAATGGCATGCGCAGTTGGCCGAGGTGGAGCGAGAAATTGAAGGTAAAGACTGATGCGTAAATTGTTGATGCTACCGGCCGCAATGGCCGTGACTGTTGCGCTGACCGCATGCGCGGTAGGTGCTAACCGAGAGGCGCCCGCTCTGGATAGGGGAATAAACGCCGGCTGTGCTTCATCGCTGTATCCGAAGGGCGAACCGCCAAATACCCCGGAGGTGGGAAAGCGGGTCCAGGAGTGCCTCCAGACCGCCCACGTCCAGCGCGAAGCGTTCCAAAAACATGGGCAGAAGATTTTTCCGACTAACCCGGACCCGTCCGATGTCGCTATAACGAGGGAAGGCGTCCTGTACGGATGCGAGGCAGGCGAAGGAATTATGATTATGCGCGGCGACCGAGATACGGAGGCAACCTACAATTGCTTTATGGACACGGCACGCGCGCTCGGCGTGCCCGTTCACGCGCCCCAGTTTTAGCGCAACGCGTTCGATTACAACTGACGCCAGAACCAAATCACAGGACCATGATGGAGAACCCGGCTCGCCGGTCTTCACCTGTGAATTACACACATAACGCGCTCATCCGGCCAAGACGTCCAGCAAGAACGCCGCCGTGCAGCCGCGCAATGAACGATGGGGTCAGCTTCGCCTCCAGGTCAGTCGCGCAGTTCTCGCCTCCGTCGTCCCCTCTTCCATCCGTGCGACTAGCACCAAATTTTGCCCGCCGGAAACCTCTATGCGCCGCTTGAGCGTGCTTTCTTTCCAATTGGGAAATGCGCTTAGTTCGACGTGATGGCTGACTACGTCGCCATTGACAGAAAATGATCCCGCGTACGCGATCATCGAACCAAACGCAGCAGCCCGCTCCTCGGCGGAGGCATCCCACGGCCCGATCGAACTGAATTTCTGCCGACTCGCACTAAACAGCATGCACGCCATGCGATTGTCCGGATCATATTGGATGTACCCTTCGACATCCTTGCCCAGAGGGAAGATGTGCCGACCATCATCATAAAACTGCTCCCAAGCCACGATTTTCCAGCGACCAACGATATTTTCACGTGCGCACATAGCTAAAATCAAAAGATCTCGCGCTCGCCGGTAGCGTACCAGTGGAGCTTTCACGTAAGGTGGTCAACGCGATCAACGTACATCCTCGATCGCAGACCATCCCCGAATCAACTGAATTTTGAAAAAAGCTTAGGTACCATCGCACCTACACTGACTTCGTCCCAAGTGCGATTGATATCAGACGCGTAGTGGATCTCCTCCCTCAGCGCCCGTCGCTCGTCCTCGCTCAACTCATACTCCGAGCCTGCATTCCGTGCCGTCGCATAGTTGCGCTGAGCCATACCCATCTTTTTGAAATAAGCGTCGTAGCCCACAGCAAGCATCTCTTGGTTGTAAGCATCATCCATCTCGACATCGACCTCCGCCAGACTGTCTGGTTCGGCGAGGGCCAGCATGAACACTCTTTTCCCCTGGGCGATGAGCCAGCCACGGAAGTAATCAAAGCCGTCGTCGCTACAGCCGCCATTGATCACGTAGGCGGCAGCCCAAAGCTTGCTCTTGCACGATAGTTTTTGATACTCGGTGAAGATGTGCTTTCAGCGCATGATCTCGCCAACGCTCATACCGGCAAGCTTGTCCACCAATAGCGCGGCAACCGCAGCGGATGGGCTAGCCTCTCGACGAGCGTCATCGATCAGTTTCCAGAAAACGACTTTGTTCATCTATTGTTCCAATACCAGGAAATTGGCAAATAGAGTTGAAGTTTGCGACCGTCAGCCACGCCGCGAAGTAGAGGTCATTCGATGCGCATTCCGGCAAACCATCGCCTCTTTCTATGTTGACCCAGTCCTCTCAGTTACCCACATGCCCATCACTCAACTCCGATGAGTGCGCGCCTTCGGTTCAACGTGAATGGCGCTAGGAGTAAGCATCTGGAAAAGCCGCAGGTCCAGATAGAGTCTCCGACAGGATTTACGGCGCCCCTTCCAACGGAACTCGTTCCACATTGACTGTTATGTGGCGCGCCGCGCGCTTGACAGCCAACGTAACCCACGAATTGGGACGTCCTCGTACGAGGAAGACAACTTCTGGCAGCGAGAGCAACATGACTGGCGTGCCGTCCACTTCAGTGATTCGATCGCCGGCCATCAGTGATGCCTTATCTGCAGGCGATCCAGGAATAACGCCACTTACTTCAGCCCCATGATGGTCTTGAGACTCTTTGAGCAATACGCCAATGCCTACGACCGAGTCATCAGAACTTTGCAGTTGTAAATTCGATTTGATAGTCCAAACTTCACACGGGCCGTTGCACTGCTTCGTCGCAGCGACCTTCATTGGAATCTCGACTGACATGCCGTCCGGCCCATCGCCAACGCTCTCCGCGGCCAGGATACCGACGACCGTCACCTTCGTGCCAAACGCTGGCGTACCACACCGCCGCTTGTCAGGTTTTCCGTCTAGGTCCTCGCAGACTGCATAGCGTCCTGAGATAATCGCGGACTCCCCGATGCTCGAGGGCGATCGCAGTTTTGGTGCGATGTACGTGCCCGAGGTTCGGTTACCGTGAGCAATAGCAATGAGGTCCCCCAGAGGAGCCGCGACAGTGTCCGGTGCGAAAGGCAGCAAACCATCATGCTCCAACACTGCCAAGATGTGGGAATCCGACGGGCGTACGATAACTCGGCTTTCCCGACGTCCAGTACGATTTCCAAACATGACAGGCTGTTGGTCTCGAATCGACAACATGCGAGCACTGCCTTGGCATCCGCGATATGCCTCCTGACATGTTCGTGAAAATAGGTAGTGATTCCCCCCAAAACTGCCGATGAGCTCCGAACCGTTTTTCAGAAACAGAAACGGCTCGTCGTTGAATTCAAACGGACCGCCGGCCAGTGATGCAGCTTTAGGATAAAGCGCACTCGTCACGATGTTGAGAAAACGCCCCGTTTTTGCATCGAGTCGTACCAAGGCGACCAGCTCTTCGTCTTCGCTATTAGTTAGGTATGCATTCGCGTACACATATGCGCCGTCCTCCGTCAATTGCGCATAATGTCCAAACGATCGGAGCGTCAATCCCGAGACCATATCTTTCGATATACGAATCGACCTACCCCCGGCAGATCCATTCCCGCTAACGATGGCAAATGATGCCGAATATAGAACGAGGGTTTCGTCTCTGCTATCGCTAAAGAACAAACCACGAACCTCGTCAGGCACTTGCGCGTCGTCTCGCCCAATGCGGATGACAACAGGCTCGTTCTCGGTTGAGAAGCTGTATACGCTATGCGCTCGATAAGCAAGGCAATGCCCCCCGTTCGTCGCGACGATAGACGCAGCGGCGGGTGCATCGGCAGCAGGACGGACACCAAACATTAGTCGAGTTCGGCCCGTGATAAGGTCCTCAACCCAGAAGTGCTCGCCCCCCAGCTGCCCCTGTTCCCAGCCACAAGCGACGCCAGAATGTGAATTAAGATCAACTCCCCCCGTCATCGACTCGCCGATGAGCATCGGTTTCCTAGCCTCGCCGTCATTGACGACGTATAGCGCACCTCCGGAGTGGCCACGAATCAGAAACGTTGGCGATGCGCTCGACACGTGAGGCAGAAGCGAGAGACCAAAGACTACCGTGAACGCGCATGTTTTGAATAATCTGAGATACATCTCACGTCCTGATGAGTTGACCTTGCCATTCGGGCAAATATGCACTCCATTTGCCGGGAATGGTTCAGACTGTCTCCCCTGCATTGGAAGTTGGGAGATAGGTACGCTCGCACACTAATCTCTGCGACATAGGGCAAACAAGTGGCTCGCCGAAGCGCTCACCCCAAACCTCGGGATATCAAATACAGAACGCCATAATTCACAAGTCGCGCGGGAATGACTCCGGAACCCTATCCGATGCATCCATTGGGGTCCACCATCCATTGGGGGTCATCAACCACCGCACATCGGGTCGCGCGGTTTCCCGGAGTCGCGTGCAGTAAGTAGCGGCACACCGATGGATGAAACCTGTGGGATCGTTCAAAGCGGACGAGTTGATGTCCACACATGAAAGGGGCCCCGCACCGACGTTCAAACATCGTGCGGGTGAACTTGCGCTGAATCGCATTTCGGCGCATTGTGCCGATACTAGATGTGCTGAAGGGGCGACAAGCTCGGAAAACTCACAAATCTTGCACGCCTGGCTGACTGCCTCTTACTAATACATCGCAAGACTTTTCGTTCGCACAATAGGCGTCGGGCGGTTGACGACTTTTGCGAATGCGCCGTAGACGTGCCCACATGAGTTGCAGTGCGCCACCTCGAACCACGTGTCACCCGCCGAGCTCTGTTGCTCGCTCGGCGTACTCACAATGTGTTGAATGCCAAGCACCCCGCAATCAGGACACTTAGGAGCGCTATGCGATTTTTCCATTAAACAATCCTTTCCGTGTAGTTTATGAACACCGGCCCGAACATCAACCGGCCGCGCATTATCGTGCGGAAACTCGCTCCCGCCTTATGAGACAATATGATCTGCGGTTTATCTTGAATTCGCTCATCATCTCCTTCAAGCGAGCGGCTCGACACGTCGGCTAGGCGACGCAAAACTCCTGCATTCCCTCTATCAGATGGATCGCTTCGTCGAGCTTCTCCCTTGAGGGTAAGGGCCACCAATTCGAAAAAATGAGGGGTACGCACTCCTCGCTCGGACATCGATATTTGTCGCCGTTTGGTCAAAGCAGTTCGGGGGCAGTATCGTCAGAAGCATCAACCTTGCGTGGCGGGCTCAAAGCAATACATGCCGACAGGCTGACGTGCATACACGGACGAGCTTGGGAGCTTGGCCGAATTTAGGTGCCAGTTGCATTTCCGTCGATCCATTCATCGACAAATTCCTCTCCGAGCGTCGAGCCCGCAAGATGGGCCAGTGCCATTGACGCAAAATCATTACCATGTCGATTGCTCTCATATAGCGTAGCGCCGCAGGCCTCGCCCACAGCAACGAATACCGCCCACTTCCCGCGGGGTTCCTCTTGCCGAGCCTGAATCGATATTTGCAGCCCTCTATACGTGTACGAACGCGTGAGCCCGGTGCCCATCCTGTTATTTCTCCCGTGTTCCCAAAACGCCTAGCGTGGACCATCAACATGGCCACGACGAAAAAAGCCCATCAATGCAGATGGGCCGAAAAACCGCTAGCACTAGGGGGCACATCAGCACAATTCGGTCACGATAGTCTACGCAGCACAATTCCCACAAGAATCGTGGATTACCCGAAATTACCAAACACTCGTTTCAATATGCATGCTGATCGGCAACGGCCAAGCCGTGGCATAGAGGGAATTCGCACAATCCATGCGAAAGCGGAGTCGAGCGAATGTTGACGCTTACTATCAGCATCTGGTCAACGTGAAAAGGTATTTCCTATGCAAAGCACGAGCTCATCGGCCGAAAGTGCCGAGGTAACACGCTTCGCTCCACCCGCGATTTTCTTTCATTGGGCCGTCGCACTCCTCATCGTGTTCGCTTACGCGGCGATCATCGCAAAAGGTCAATTGCCGCGCGGCTCGGCCCAAAGGGATTGGGCAATGTCATTGCACATGTGGCTGGGCGTCGGCGTGCTAACTTTGGCGGTTCCGCGCCTGTTGTGGCGTTTGGTCTTCGGTGCACCGCCCGCACTCCCCGGTCAAAGTCGGTCCGTGCGAACCGCCGCGACGATGGCGCACCTCATGCTCTACGCTTTTATTTTCGCACAGCCCATACTCGGTTATCTCGCGAACAACGCCGCGGGTTACACGGTCGACATTCCTTCTCTCGGTGTTAGCTTACCTGCCTTGGTGGCGCCGAACGCAGCGCTAGCTAGATCGATTAAAGGAATTCACGAGACCGTCGGCAATCTCTTCTATTGGGTGATTGGACTTCACACACTTGCCGCACTCGTGCACCACTACTTCTACCGTGATGAGACACTGCGCCGTATGATCTGAAGCCAAAATACTTGGCTTAACGCCATCCATAGCGTACAGGAGCCCCGCTCCGGCGGGGTTTACTTTTAGGAGAGTGACCGAAATCGCACAGCCGGACGCAGTTCGTGCGAGTCAAGGGGAATTTTTCGATTTTCGGCGAGCTCAGCCCCCCCCCCAGAATGGGCCCGAAGACCTCGGGCACTTGGTGAACGCCTCGCGACAACCGTCAGGATGGTCGTTGGTTAATTTGGTACCCACCAATTCTGGTGAATACCACAATGGACAGCACATCAGACGAGCGCCGGACCATCGCGGGATACCAACAGCCGAACCTTCCGGCCGCCCTCAAGCAACGCTTCGTTGAGCAGTCATACGAGTCGGGCGCATCGACTGCGCTGATAGCTCGAGCCAACGACATCAACGCTCCCCTGCCGTTCAAGTGACGCCTGTAATTTCCGGCGGCGCGCATGGACAATTAGCCTTGCCGGCTTCGTGACACCGCCGTTCAACGGTGAAAAACTGCGCGCTCGGCCGTCTGCCCCCCAAGACAGTTCGTCCAAAAATGATCAGTAAGACCCAGAGAGGCAACCTCTCTCCAGTTTTGGAATGTCCACTTTCCGGGAACACGTCAGGGCCCGGACATTCCACTTAGCGCACTGCCTGAATTCGCGCGGCCACCTCTGCCTGTTCACGCATCATCGCCGTAGCAAAAAGCGTCCAACCAGCCATCGTTATTTACACCGCCCTCGATCTGCCGATGTACTTCCCCACGCACGTTCGTTTTGAACGTGCTGTTCGCGCCATCTGAATGCCTTTGCAACGCGGGGCCAAGCGCGCTCACCGCACGCCCCAATTACTCGCTGATGTGAGCCCAGTCACCTAGCCACCAAGCGTGCTCAGGCGGTCGTGGTCGAAGCGCCTGCATTCCTGTTGAATCCACTCGGAGAAGATGGCCGTACGCCGGTCTAAGGGATCTCGTGAAAGCAACACATATCGCGCGGGCGACTTCACCGGCTTGCCGGAAATCGGCACAAGACGACCGCTCCGGATGTCGTCGTGTATCAGGGCGGTCCGTCCGATGGCGACGCCCTGATGGTTCAGCGCCGCAGTCAGCGCAAGACTTGAGAGGTTGAACTGCGGGCCGTCGATGTCCTGCGTGGTGCCCGGATGGTTCGCGTCCATCCACGTGCGCCATTCAACGAACTCCGTCGCGCCGTCCCATGGCGAAGCGTCGTGCAGGAACACGACATCGCGAAACGCCCCGTCATCCGTTAGCCCCGGGTGCGCGGCGACATATGCCGGCGTGGCCACGGCCACCAGAAACTCGTCGAGCAGCACAGCGGCTTTCACTTCCGAGTATTGCGTCGGGTCATATCGCACGGCGACGTCAATGTCGTCGGCGCGCATCGACTGCCGGTCGATACTCTGGAATTCCGCCTTCAGCCTGACCGAGACGCCGGGCTCCTGCCGATGGAAGTCAGTCAGTCTCGGCATCAGCCATTGCAGCGCGAAGGAGGGCAGGCAACTGACCTGCAACGGTGCGTTCGAAATACCCAGCCGTTGCAGCGTCACCGCAATATCGCCCAAGGCGCGCACGGTGACATCGAACAGCGCCTCGCCGTTCTCGGTGAGTTTTAGGCTTCTGGCCTGCCGCACGAACAGCACGTAGCCCAACCGGTCCTCCAGATACCGGATTTTCTGACTGACGGCGCTCTGCGTCAAGTTCAGCTCCCGTGCCGCCCGGGTAAAGCTCGACAATCGCGCCGCCGCCTCGAAATGCCGTAGTGCGCCCAAAATCGACGAGTCCAACTGCATAAGCATTAGTCCAGTTAATGTACTCATCAGAAGTCAACGCTGTTTTTGAGCGGCATCAGGCGCTAGGATTCCATGAGGTATTAAAGAACTCAGGAAAATCTGCCAACTATGTTCCCTTTGCTTCCACCTGGACTCGTATTGACTAGACTTCAATCCCGAACCCCGACACTGTGGCTGAACGACCGACTCGGCAGCACGCTTCGCACGTCGACGGGCTCGACCACCGAGATCCTTGAGGCCGAGGCACGCATGCGGCGCTGCGCACCGCTTCTGGCCGAGTTATTCCCGGAGCTGGCCACGACGGGCGGGGAAATCGAGTCGGCATTGATGTCCGCGGATGCGTTAAAACTGGCCTGCGCGGGCGGTCCGGTCAACGATAACAGTGCTTGGTTTCTCAAGCGGGACGACGCATTGCCGGTCGCGGGGTCCATCAAGGCCCGGGGCGGCTTTCACGAAGTGCTGGCCGTTGCCGAGCGCATCTCGCTCGAACGCGGTGTGATCGCTGCAGACGACGACCGTCGAGCGCTGGCCTCGCCGGCAGCGCGTGACGTGTTCGCGCAGTACACCGTTGCGGTCGGCAGCACGGGCAATTTGGGGCTGAGCATTGGCGTAATGGCGGCGGCGCTGGGCTTCGATTCGGTTGTCCACATGTCCGCCGACGCGAAAGCGTGGAAGAAGGCGCGGCTGCGCAATCGCGGTGTTCGTGTCGTCGAGCATGAAGGCGACTACGCGCACGCCGTCGCGGGCGGCCGGGCGCAGGCCGAAGCGCTCGAGCACAGTCATTTCGTGGACGATGAGCAATCGTCGCTCCTCTTCTACGGCTACGCCGCGAGCGCGCGACATCTCGCGTCGCAACTCGCCGCAGCGGGCCGGACCGTCGACGCGCAGCATCCGCTCTTCGTCTACCTCCCGTGCGGTGTCGGCGGCGCGCCGGGGGGCATCACCTTCGGGCTGAAAACGCTGTTCGGACCTCACTTGCACTGCTTCTTCGCGGAGCCGGTGGCTTCGCCCTGCATGCTGGTGCAACTCACGTCCGGGCGTGAGACGCCCGTGTCCGTCTACGACATCGGGCTCGACAACCGGACCGACGCCGATGGGCTGGCGGTAGGCGAGGCGTCGCATCTTGTCGCTCCGCTCATGGTCTCGCAGCTTTCCGGCGTGTTCACGGTGGCCGACGACGAACTCTTCGTGAACCTGCACACCCTAAAGTCTTGCCTCGACGTGGAGGTCGAGCCCTCCGCCGCGGCAGGTCTGAGCGGCCCGGACTGGGTACTCAACTCGGCCGAGGGCCGGGCGTACCTTCGTGCGCACGACATCGCCACGGATCAGGCAACACATGTGATCTGGTCCACGGGCGGCTCGCTGGTGCCGGCAGAAGAACGCGAGCGCTTCTACGAACGGGCCGAAGGGCTCGTGCGCGGTCGCGCGGTTACCGCACAAGTCAACTGAAATGCCGACAACAAGGTTCTATCGCAATAAGGCAGCGGATTCGAGAGAGATGAATGGCAGAGGGTAGTCGAAGTCGAGGCTGCAGAACTGGTTGACAACGGACGTGAGTTCGCCATCGGGGCAGTCCAGTCGCCCATTCTTGATTGTGAGCGGTCCAGTAACGACGTCTACCAAGGGCCTGGTGAAGGAGGAGCATAGGTGTAAACCTACTTCTGACGGGAATCAGATCACCCAAGACTCCGTACCATGAACAGACGGTCCGGATGAAGGGCTTACACTGACAACGTTGTCGGATCGGAACTCGCGCGCGTGCCCCAGGAGTGCCCAGACACACAGAGCAGGGGCTCGTAAACTGCGCCGCATGTCGAACATGCGCCGAACTTCTTGACGATGTTGAAACTTTGCAAGCGTTGCTACTCAAGGCTCGTGCTCAGCTTGCTGAGCGGGATCTAGAGGTCGAGCAGGTCAATACGCAACTCGACAAGCTCAGGCGTATGCAATTCGGGCGCCAATCCGAGCACTTGGACCGGGAGGTTGGCTTGAGGACTTGACGGGCAAGCGCGGCGTCACTGATGTTCAGCGCGCCCGCCAATCACGCGCGGGCACACTGGGAGCGCCGCATCTCTGAAAGAAGCGCTACCACCGCATCTGCCACGCGAAGAACGCGTGCTGGAGGCTGACTCAGCATGTCCAAATCGCGGCAGCGCGATGCAGTCCGTCGGAGAAGACGTGGCCGAGCAACTCGCCCGGGTCGCGGCAATATTCAAGGTGACTCGTACGATCCGGCGCAAACCGGTTTGTCCATGCGGCGACCATTTCTCGCAGCCACCAATGCCCCAGCCTGCCGATAACGTGCGACATCGCCCATCCGATCCTGATGGCCGACATCCTCCTCCGAAGTACGCGGACCACGCCCCCTTGTATCAACAATAGCAGATTGCCGCGCGCGACGGTGTGCAACTCGCCCCGGCAAGCATGGGCCGCTGTGGCGACCAGTACGACCCCTTTGCGACGCGCTGACCGAGGCATGGCGCCGCTACTCGAGGGCACCGCCGAAGCTACACGCGGATGACACACCAATCCCGGCACTTTAGCCCGGCAAGAAGACGGAAGACGGGGCGGCCTATGGGTGTATGTGCGCGACGACACCCGTTCGGGCTCCACCGAACCGACCGCAGTGTTATTTGTTTACGCACCCGACCGCAAGAGCATCCGCCCCCCCCCAACCCCATTGGCCGAATTCGAGGGTATCTTGCAGGCCGACGCTAACACCGCTTTTGACGAACGGTATGAGAGCGGCAAGATTCGCGAGGCGGCATGCTGGAACCACACGAGGTGAACATATGCGACGAGCATGTCCAAACGCCTCCCGCAGCGCCCCGGCAGGTGATCGAACTCATCGGCGGGCTCTACGACATCGAGGCGGACATCCGCGGCAAACCCGCCGCGCAGCGACTGCGCGTGCGGCAGGAGAAACTCATGCCGCAGGTGACGACCATCTAGATGTGGGTGACTGACGAACTCGTCACGCTGTCGAAGAAATCCGGTTTGGCCAGAGCGATCCGCGATTTGCCGGTGGGATGCCCTCGCGCCGTACTTCGGAGAAGGCTACGCCGAGATCAGCAACGCTCTGGCCGAAAACGCGATGCGCTGCGTGAGTCCAGGGCGCAAGAACCTCCTTTTCGCCGACGCCGATAGCGGCGGGGGAGCGCGCAACCGCCATGTGAAGGTTGATCGGCACGAGCAAGCTCAACGCAATCAACCCGCACGCCTATCCAGAGGCTGATTGCAAACCAGCGAACCCGAGGGCGCCTGATATCTAATCATGCCTCACATACGCGCCGCATTGCGAACGGCCTTCGCGAGGTGTTTGCGGTATTTGGGCGCGTAGCCCTTTTTGCCCAAAGACGTTATTCGCAGTCATCCTCGCGTCGCGCAGGCCGATCATATGCATCCAGTGCGAGTAGGATCATCCAGACAACGACAACAAAAACTGAAAGGGACCCAACAAGGCCGACAATATTCTGCATAGTCGCCGTCATCACCGCTTCCCGCAGCATTTGCTTGATCTCACATCGAAGTGAGCCCCGCCCTTGTGAGGGTTGGTCGTTCGCCGTGCTCCGGAATATCCACCCTTCACATGGCAAACGATGGGAATCGCCAACGGAATCGGCATGGATGCGATAAAAACAAGCATTACGCACGATCTTGAACCAAAGGAAAAACAGGTACTCATTTCACTCACTTTCTACGGCACGTCCAACGTTTTCAGCCATGTCACTCGACTCCATTTGCCCGTACAGCACATCGCAGAGCAACACCATGAATTCAATGCAGCCATAGCCAACCACAATCGTCACAAGAATCGTACCCAAATTATCAGTATTCATCCCTATCCTCTTATTGCCGTCACGGGTTTTCTCGTCCTCTGCACCCACCCGCCGGAGCAAACAATCCACTTCGTCTAAAATCGACATCCTGTCGTGCACTGCCACGGCGTGGCGATGCCGCGATCATCACCTTCCGCTTTGCCTCCGCTGCACCCCAACCGCTCTATTGCGAACTGCGAGAAATTCCTTTTACCCACATTTCCGGCCCGAAACACATCCTTGGGTCAGCCCCGACACGATGAGCGGCGCCTTCATCTTGAGTCCTTCATAGACCGTGACTCAGAACATCAGGGCAGCCAGTGCGGCTACAGCAAGAACAACAGCTATCACCGCTAGAGAGATCGCTATCTCCAGAAGCGACGCTTGCATTAGCGAGCGCAACCGCCGCACTCGTGCTCTCCAATTTGTTGACATATCCTTTCCTGCTCACACTCCGTGCAATTGTTTGGATAGCAATGAGAAGATATAACACTCCTTGCAAACCTCCCAAACGAGATCTTTCGCAGATATTGCGAAGAGCAGATGACCGGGTGTGCGGCCCTGAGGCCGGCAGACTCGCATTTCACCGGAGTTGGCGCATGCCGGAGAAGTGAACCGTAAACGAATCGCCGACAGGGTCAATAGCGTCGCGGATAGGCCCCTCCGCGGCTCGATGGCGTTGTCCGAGATTCGGTCAGGCGTTGATGAACCAACATCTGGAGGTTGAAACCGGGGTCTTAGCCATCATCACTTCGACGGTGCACGCAAACCATGCCCCGCGACAGGGTTCGGACGTGAGCCGCGTATCGGCATCAAAACCGCTCAGCAGACACGCAATCCTCGATGTCCCTGTGGGGTAGGGGGATTATCCAGATAAGGGGACACAAATGAGTGGATGACCAAGGATTCCGGACCGACGTCGAGCAAACGAACTGTCAGCAGATTTCGAGGCTAATTGGGGCTACTTTGGCAGGTAGCGGCCGTCGTGCTCGGACCAGCGATATGTCTTTCGCCACGCCCCCTTTCTCTGGCGCAGTTGCAGATCGTGAAAGCCCTCGGTTTTCGCCGCCAAAACGTTCAAAACGTTGCTCGCGTCATACATGTCGTGATTGCGTGTACCGTCTGGGTTCCAGTCCCCAGCAATCATCTCGAAGTACATCATGGGCGCCGCAAACACCACTTTCAATTCATTGCTGTCGATGCGAAACAGATACAGAGCCTCAAACGAAGCGCTTCCGCCCGCGTAGCCGTCGCTCCAGCCAGCGCGAACACCGAAGGCCGGCTCGTCATCTTTGATGCGAAATGCCGCGAGATCAAACCGCAACCAATTGTCAGGCAGAACAGCATCGTCATCGTCAGCATGCGGAACGTCAATATCACTATCGACCCAATCTGTCGGCGTTTCGATTGGTGCGAAAGTTCTCGCAATCAGGCGCGGACTCCCTCCGCTGACACGCTCGAAAACGCCGAACCAAGCCTGCGCACTTTCGGTCCGACACTCATCGCTCTTGCGCATGTGCGCAGCTTCTTCACCTGAGTGTGCCAAGCAGACAATGGCAACAAAAGAATCTGGCCGTGCTGACCACGGCTTGGCACCGGCCAGTACCAAACGAGCAGGATCGCTTCCAGGAACCAATGCCGACTGCAGCAAGCTCGCAGTAAAACCGTCCGGCAAATGAATCCCAAGGCCGTCATCGCGTGCTTCGCCCGACATCTCGAAGTCGAAGGCCGCCTTTGCCTCTGGGGTACTGAACTCACTTCGCGCACCGTCGATCGAGTGCGCCTTACCGGCTGCGCAGGCAAACGGCAACATTAGCGGAGTGAGCGCAACTAAGGTTGCAACAGTTCGAAGAATTCTCATGATTATTTGAAAACTGGCAACAAGTCGTCCTGAACAACCCGTACGGCACCGGCCATAGATCACTTTCCCGTCTTCGCTCGGCCGTTTAGCAGCAAAGACGATAAGATCGTCGCCTACATCCGGCTTTGACCTATTCACCCGCCGTCTCTTGCCGTTACGGCATCGCCTTCCACCTTTCGGTAGGAAGCGCATCGATCCCACGCATCGCTTAGTATTAGCACTGTCTCGACAATGCCGTAACCGATTGCGAAAACCGCGATGACAATTCTCCAGGCATTGGCAATCATCAATCTTCAAGCGAAGCCTCTACAGCTTCTCGCTTCTCCTTGTTCACTAGCGTGTCGTCTTCGAACCCCGGGCACACGTCTACTTCGTCGTGCACAGCCCACAACATGGCAGTTCTCTTACCGCCGGCCGCCACACGATAGATCTCGCCGCTAGTCATCGTGATTCTGGTTCGGTCGTCCGTGACCCGAGAAATTTCCTTGGGTTCGCACTCATTTGCACTCGACAATCTCGAGACAATTAACAGGACCACGACCAGCGCAAAGCTCGCCTTGCTCTTTCCCCTCACTCCGCCCTCCCATCAGCACCCGCTATGTCCGCTCAAATGTGAGAGATTTCGATACGCTCTCAGCCCACCGTAGGCAATCATGACGTATAGCACCCTTCAACGGCGTCTCGAATGAGACAATCCTTGCATGCGGTATGCGGGTGTGAAAAGGATGTCGCTGGAGCCGTCCCGCAGTTCACCTCGCTGGCGAACCGAGGAGTTCTTTCACGTTGGGGTTTGGACATCGTCCCACGCAGCCCGGAGGAACGATGCCAGCCAGTTCAATGCGTGATGCCGCTCGCGAATGATGCCTTCGTGTATGCCATTCGGTGGGCTCATTCCCTTCTGCCGCGCCTGCACAGCCAACCAGTGCAAGCAGAAATGTTCATCTAAAACGTCGAGAATTTCTGCAGGTTGCCGTAATCTCGGCCTAGAGCGGGTGTTGATTCTTGCTCCACTTTGAACAACACGAACGAGAGCCTCCGCGTCGCAAACGTGGACTGGTTCCGGCAACGTTTCGACCAATTCCAAGGCCCACGCAAGCACTTGGAGGGCTTCGTAGCGCCAAACAAAATTAATCAGTAATTGCTCCTCCGGGGCAGCCGTCCGTAAGAATTCCGCCTCAAGTGGGCTGAGTGCATCAAATCCCGCCGGGAATTCCATGCGAAGCCGATCAATAAGCGGATTCCCTTTCGTGGCTAGCGCTTCACCTTGCAACGCCACTATCAAAAGGGCTTGTGCGCGCAATGCGACCTCACGCGCGGAACGAAAAGCGTCAATTCCCGCACAGATACGACTGGAGGCAGAGTTCGTGGCACATGCAATCCGCACTTCGCAAGTCCCTCGAGTACCCGCTCACGTCGAGCCTGCGCCTCTTCAGGAAACGGGACCTCTCCATCCGTACCCAGAGAATCCCCAGTAGTTGCGGAGACGAGCAATCGACCGATCGGATCCCTAACGGTAGAATCCGGCCAGATGACGATCGCATTTGCGCCCCTTGCCCATTCGGAGAAAGAACGAAATTCAGACGTTTCGATGTTCGCACACAGGTGCACCTGTGTGCGTTGCACATGCCGAATGCACTGATATAGCTTCGACGTCATAACGGCACCACGCCTCGAATACAAGAGGCCAACGACATCGTCGAGATGCGGTGCAAACTCAGGGGCGACCAAAGTTCGGCACGAAATCAGTTTGTGGGTAAACGGAAGGTCTGGCGGCTCAGAAACAGTGCAATATGCGTTAATTAACACGTGAGGCGACTTGGGTTCCGAGACTGACGACCTAAGTATTCGTCGAAAGGATTGTAAGAACATGTCCGGGCAGAACAATCGATGAAATCTGCCGCTGACCGGTGGCACGCACATGTGCGTCTACCCCACAATAGGCTGTTCGCGCCCCGTTCAGCAAGCTACTGGTTGGCAACCCAGCTCAAGGTACGTCAAGGCGCAGCCCAAAAGTCGAGGGACTTCTTGCCGAGCCATTGGCCCTCTAACTCGTCACCTTTGACCTCGGCTCGAATCAGCGGTTTGGGCGTATCGCCGCTGTCGAATTCGCTCAACTCTACGACGTTGCCAATCACCTTTCCGCTCAGCGAGATAGGCGTGCGGTACTTGTCATAGAAGTAGCTGCCGTCCAGCGAGTCGTCGTTGTAGCGCCGGGACAAATACAGTGTGATGGCGGCCTTCCCCACACGGCCTTGCAAAATCTGTCCATACGGATCGACTTGTGGCGCAACCTTCGGGCCACTCATTAGTAGGTACTTGCCGTAAGCAGTAAAATACGGCGCGAGATCAGCGATTTTGTAAGTGACCTTCTGGTTGCCGACATCGTCCAACGCACGCATCGCGTGGTTGCTGCAGCGCTCATACAGAAAGGTGATGGACTCACCTTCTATTTTTAGAGTTGCATCGGCCAATTTGTAGTATTTTCCATAATCTGGAATTGACTCTAGGCAGCTCTCATACATGCCGATGGTTGACGCAATGCGCTCCTCTTCATCGTCCTGTCTGTTGTTTTGGCGAGGCTTCGGCCAAGGTGTCGCGACGCCTTTCAGCTTGCGGTTGGCGACTGCGGTCTTGTTTAGACTCTCGATGGCTCTCCTGTACTCAAGCGTGCGTTTCGTTGAGTTCTTCTGTAGGAGCTTCGCGCCGCCTGACGGTGTGAATATGTCGGACGCGAAGATCACCCGCCCTGTGGTTGCATCGAAGTTGTACTGCCTCCCGTAATGCTCGCAATAGGCACCGCAGCCCTCGGCTTCGACTTCGAGCGCCAAGATTCGATCGTCGTTGCGAAACACCGAGAAGCCGAATTCAGAGCTACCTTGCGAGGTGCCGTCCGCATCCTTCGTCAGTATTATTTCGTCGGAATACCTGGCTGGGGCCGGCCCCTCGACCATGTCGAGGAAGATGAGATTGTTGATGCGAGCGTCACGCCTGGTATCACCGGATTGGGCGTATGGCAACGAGCCTTGCAGCGAGCCCTTGTACGTGATCGTCTTCACTGCGATAGGTGCTGATGGGGCCGCAACCACGAGGGCTGACGACGCGGTGGCAATACAAGCGAAGAAGACGCGGATGAACATAATGATCGTTTGAGAAGATGAGAATTTTTGTGCCATTGTCGCCCCCTATTCGCGCCCCCATGCCAATGGAGTTCAAGACCGCGGAATAACGGAGTTTTATGGGGCTCCGGCTTGCCCCCCAGGACGAGGGGCTGCACTCATTCCGGAAGGCGTCGGCCAATGCGACAAATAGTTAGCGCTCCCCGAAGCAACCATCGAGGAGTCGCGACAGCCTCCTACACACCACCTCACGCGCCTTCTTCGTCTTGAAAACGGTGGGGACATGCGTGAGAAATCCTCTCCACCTGTATCTGTCTTGATCACGCTCTTTTGCTGAAAGGAAGTCCAACAACTCTATTGCAGAGTCCACATTGAATGCCCAAAGCGTGTGCGCCCGGTAGTGAATAGAGAAATACGCATCGTTTGGCCACAACAGGAGGTGCTTCCTCCTGAGGTGACATTGAGCACAGGCGATTGCACCCTCACCCTCGCCGCGCCGATCTCGAAAGCATTTCGGATGCGACCATTCTGATGCTTTATAGCCTGTTGGCAAGTTTTTTATCGAGCTTTCGGGGTTACCGTGAAGCCCTTGGTGGTAGAGTGCCCCGTGCCACGATTGGCCGATTGTTTTTTGAAACTTGCGGTACTCAAACAGATCACTTCGTTGAAAGAAGTCGATATCGCGCCGCCGCACGATTTCGCGGACCTCCGCAAACTCGAACTCGGCAAGTCGACCACATCGCGGGCACTTAATGTCCAAAAGATGAGGCATCGGGTTCCAGTCATATCGCCCAGTCAATGCGCCCCCTATTTCTTCATCCACATGCGCCGCATGAACTTGACAGCGGTGCCCCCCAATGCGAGCGTGGATGCCCGATCTTTCCAGGTCCCCAATCGCCGCGTCCTCATTGAACTCTCCGATTTGGCTCAGTTCCAGTTCGCCACTTACTGCGCATATTCTCGCCGTCCTTTTCTGTAGCGCCTCTCACTTCGAATCGCACCTCGTCCTGCACTTCCCCCCGTGCGTCAACCAACGCAAGTACGTGACGTCCGGGCCACGGCAACCATCCGACCCGAGCCGTGCCCGCCAGCGGTTTGCCGTCGAGCCGCCATGCCGCGCCCTTGGGCCACGCCGCAGCCACCTGGAACCACAACCGCTGATTGGCAGGCGGGATGTCGGGATCCAGCGCCACGATGGTCCCGTCGGTCGGTCCCGCGATGCGCCACAGCGGTCCGCTTGGCGCTTTGGTCGCCAGTGCGGACAGTGCAATCGTGCTCTGCGACGTGCCGGGCAAAAACCATTCCTCGCGTAAGGGTTCTACGTGCTCGGCGTACTGCACCGCGACATGCTCCAGACCCGGCGGTGCCGGAGGCGGCAGACTCGCCGTGCGACGATGCAGATAGTCCATGACACGGTGCCAGATCGGCGCGGCGCCCGACACGCCGGAGACGTCCCACATCGGCGCACCGTCGGCGTTGCCGACCCACACGCCGACCGTGTAGCGACGCGAATAGCCGACCGCCCAGTTGTCGCGCATGTCCTTGCTCGTCCCGGTTTTCACCGCCGTCCAGTAACGCGTCGAGAGCGGGCTGTCGAGGCCGAATGTGCGCGTGCGCGCCTGGCGGTCCGCGATCATGTCCGACACGATGAAACTCACCTGCGGCGAGAACACGGTCGTGCGCTGTGCGTTGCGCGTGGCGCCCTTTGATTGCCCAGCGACGCGCGCGTTTGCGTTTTGAAGCGGCGGTGGCATCCGCTCGTTCACGCCACTGGCGACGCCACCATTGGCGAGCGCGCGATAGGCGTTCGCGAGCGACAGCAACGTCACGTCCGCACTGCCGAGCGCAAGGCTGAAGCCGTAGTAGTCGCCGCTTTGCGTGAGGGGTAGCCCCAGCGCGACGAGTGTCTGCGCGAAGCGGCGCGGCGCGGCGTGACCATCACGAGCGTGCGCACGGCGGGCACATTCAGCGACGACCCTAGCGCCGTGCGCGCACTGACCCAACCCTTGAAATGCCGATCGTAGTTCTGGGGAATGTACAGACCGCCCCCCGTGGGCAGATCGATCGGGGAATCGTCGAGTAGCGACGCCGCCGTCAATCGCTGCTCGGCAATCGCCTGTGCGTAGAGGAACGGCTTGAGCGTCGAACCTGCCTGACGCGCAGACATCACACTGTCCACCTGCGCAGCCGACGACAGCGGGCCCGACGATCCGACCCATGCCAGGATGTCGCCGCTCGCATTGTCGATCACGACGATCGCGCCGTCCTGCACGTTGCGAGAGCGCCCCGGCGTGCCCAACTCCCGCAACGTCTGCTGCAGCGTCGTCACGGCCATGCGCTGGAGATTCACGTCCAGCGTGCTGGTGATACGGGTCCCCGCAGGTGGACGGCTTTCGCCGAAGACACGACGGGCGAAATGCGGTGCGAGATTGACAGCGTCGCGCGTCGTCATCACGCTGGCCGGTCGAGAGAATACGAGTTGCGCGTAGCCCTCGAGACCGTTGCATTCCGACGCCTGCCCCATGTCGCGAAGCATGCCGCACGCGCGTTGCGAGACACGCGCCGCCGCCGCGTTGGGTGCGCGCAATAACGCAACCGCCAGTGCCGACTCGCGGGCATCCAGACCGATGGGCAACTTGCCGAAGAGCGTTTGCGAGACGGCGGAAATGCCTACGAGTTCGCCGCGAAACGGCACGAGGTTCAGATACGCCTCGAGAATCTGATCCTTGCGCCAGCGCTGTTCCAGCCACATGGCCGTCGCTGCCTGACCGATCTTTTGCGTCACGGAACGATTGCGTGCGCTGGGGCGCAGATCGTCGTCCAGCAGCCCCGCCAATTGCATCGTGAGTGTCGACGCACCCCGCGTGCGCGAATGCCAGAGATTGCCCCAGGCAGCAGCGGCCACGCCGCGCCAGTCGACGCCACTGTGCTCGTAGAAGCGCTTGTCCTCCGAGACGATCAACGCCTGACGAAATGCCGGTGAGACATCGGCAAGCGTGACCCAGTCGCCGCGCTGCGCCTGCATGTCAGCCCGCAGACGTTGCAACGGCTCGCCATGGCGGTCGAGCAGAATCCAGTCCGACGCACGCCAGTCCTGACGCACCTCGTCAAACGATGGCACTGCGTGCGCCAGTGAGATACTCCCGACCCACATCAAAGTCACCAGCAAAGAACGAGCCCAACGGGTACTCCATACAACCGTTGGAGTCGCCGCACCCATTTCGTTCCTTTCTCGGTATCCCTCCCTCCTTGTAGGCGCCTCAGATTTATCCGCGGCGCAGCAAGGCCAGCACACTTTCCCCGTCATCATTGCTTCGCCGGCACCACCTGCACCGGCGCGTTCGGCGTCTCGCCATACATCGCCGGTTCGTACATCGCTTCGACGCGCGTGGGCGGCGTGGCGAACTTACCGACGTTGTTCAGCCGCACGGTGTACTCGATGCGATGCTGCCCCTTCGGCAGATAGTCGTAGTACGCGCGATAGGCGTCCTGCGCGCGCTCTTCGAACGCGGGCATCGCGCCTTCGCTCTTCTCGCCTTGCGTCGCAATGACCGAGTCGCGTTCGAGCCCACCGCCCAGTACCGTCGCCCCGCCCGGCAGCGGATCGCTCACCACGACCCAGCGCATGTCGGCCTGCGCATCGATATCGAGTCGCACGCGCAACACGGCACCCCGCACGAAGCTGTCGCCGGATTTGTCCGCCGCATCCTGCACCTGAACGCTGCGCGTGACGCGATAACCCGCCGCAAACGGCGCTTTGAGCGGAACCGCCGCGACACTCTGAATCGTCGCCCACGGTTTGCCCGCACCGGACTGCTCAAGTCGCAACACATCGCGCGCGTTGTCGGTGCCGGCGGCCGCGTTGCTCAGCCACGGCAGCGATACGGTCGGCGGGACGGTGCCTGCCTTGAGCTTGTCCCAGTCGACGCTCTGCACCCCGCCGCTCGTCTGGTTGTCGCGCTGCCACTGGACCGTGGTCTGCCCCGTCGGCGTATCGCGTTCGAAGCGCGCCGAGAAGCGGTCCACCGCCAGTCCGCCCCAGACGTTGGCCGTCGTTGTCGACCACGCACCGCGCGACTGAAGACCCAGCAAGCCGATCACGAGACGTGGCATATCGTCCTTCCATGCCGGGTTCGCGTTCATCAGCAACGCGAGCCGCGCCGCGTTGGTCTCCGGACCGACCATGAGCCACCAAAGGCCGTCGGTGCCCTGCGTCGAAAAGCCCACCCGCGTGCCCTGATACGACAGGCGCGCCCGCAAAATCTGCTCGGCCTGCGCCATGCGCTCTGCCCGTTGCGGCGCATCGGGCAGACGTTGCAGGATTGCGTACCAGTCGATCACGGCCGACGTCGGCCAGTCGTTCGGGGCAATCGTCAACGAACCGAGCATGCGGGCGTTGGCGCGACCGTAGCGCGAGAGCGCTTCGATCGCACTGAGCTTGCGTAGCGTCAGGTCGTCGCGTGGTGCCCAGAAGCGGCGCGTGAGGCGGCCTTCCACGAAGGCCGTCAGTCCGTCCTCCATGCGAGCGAGCGCGTCGTCAGGCAAACCGTAGGCGGGGTCCAGCGCCTTCGCTTCATTGCTCATCGCGAGCAGATAGGCCGTCAGCGTATCGCTGCCCTGATTGGCGAAACCCTCCTGCGGCGGGAAGTAGCTCGCGAGGCCATCTTCGTCGAGATACGACGGCAACGTGCCCATCACGCGCTTCCACTGCGCAACATCGCGCAAGCCGAGCGCCTTGGACGCCTGCTGCTCCAGACACGCATACGGATATAGCTCGAACCAGCGCTTCACCCCCGGCAGCCCCTGCGACAGGCGTGGCTGCATGTTGACGCGCACGCCACCCCGCAGCTTGCCCGTGCTGTCCGCCACCGCCCCCGCAGGCGGCACCATCGGCAACGTGAGGCTGCCTTCGACCTGCGTGAGCACCGACTGCTGTACCGTCGCCGGCAGAGACGGCTGAATGTCCTGCCCGACCTTGATGGCGTCACTCGCGGCAGGCGCACCGCCTGCTGCCGGTGCCTGCGCACTGACCTCCCACAGCACCCGCTGCGCACGCGTGTCGGCCAGCCCCGTCGGTGCAGTGACTTCCCACGTCACCTCACGCGACTCCCCGGCCGGCACGTCGATGCGTTGCGGTGCGAGCGTGAGTTGCGTTGCACGCGCGGTCAGTTGCACCTGCATGGCGTGCTGCGTCGTATTACGCACGGTGAACTGGGCTCGGTAGTTGTCGCCTTCGCGAACGAGCGGCGGCAATCCCGAGACCAGTTGCAGATCCTGCGTCGAGCGGATCGTCGCCGAGCCGGTACCGAACCAGCCGAGCGCCTGCGTGCCGGGCTTGCCGTCATCCGCCACTGCCACGATCCGGAAACTCGACAGCGAATCGTTGAGCGGCACGTCGACCGTCGCCTCGCCCTTGTCGTCGAGCACCACGCGCGGCTGCCACAGCAACAGCGTGTCGAAGAGCTCCCGCGTCGGACTCTTACCCCCGCCGCCACCGGCAGGCACCGCCTTGCGCCCGTAGTGACGACGACCAATGATCTCCATTTGCGCCGTCGCCGTCGTGACGGTGTAGCTGCGACGCTGCCACATGGCATCGAGCAGATTCCAGCTTGTGTTGGGTGCGAGTTCGAGCAGGGCTTCGTCCACTGCGGCGACCGCGACCTCGGACCCTGCAGCGACGGGCTTGCCGTCCGGCTGTGTGACCTTGATGCGGACCTTCGCGTGACCACGCACAGGATAGGTCGCCGCGTCAGGTTTCACTTCCACGGCAAGGCGCTGGCCCGCCGTCCCCACACGCAACTCGGTCAGACCGAACCGGTACGCCGGCTTGCCCAGATCGACCAGACCGGTCGGGGCCTGATATTCACGGCCCTCGTACCAGAACGCGCGGAACCACTCCAGGGGCTGTTTCCACCCCCACTGGAAGAAGGAGTACCAGGGCACTTCGTGGATGCGCCCACGTACCGCGAGCACCGAGACGTAGACGTTCGGCCCCCACTTCGGATCGACCTTCAGGGAGATGTTCGGATCCTTGCCCGAAATCTCCACCGTGCGCGTCTCCATCACACCTTCGCGTTCGATGGCCACCAGCGCCGTTGCCGAACGGAACGGCATGCGCACCTGCAACTTGGCCGTCTCTCCCGGCTCGTAAGCGCGACGCTCCGGCAGCACGTCCATCCGGTCGGTGTTGTCACCGCCGAACCAGACTTCGCCCCGGCCCGTGACCCACACACCGGTCGTCGACGTACTCAGGTTGCCCTTGTCGTCCTTCGCCTGCGCGACCAGCGTGATCTCGCCCGACTGAGAAAGCGATACGTCGCACGACAACTCGCCACGCTCATCCGTCTTGCCGCTGCACACCTTGCCGAGATCCTTGACCTCGGTGCGGTTGTCGTAGGCATAGAAGCCGCCCACCATCCGCTTACGGCTGCTCGTGGTGATACGCGCCTCCGCGCGTACCTCCATCGCCACGCCGGACTTCGGCTTGCCCTGCAAATCCAGCGCCAGCGCCTTGACCGGCAGCTTGTTGGTCACCGACACCCAGCTTTCGCTGCGCACGCCGGTGATCAGATTGGCCGGCCACAAGGTGGCGTTACCGCGAAGCGTCTGAATCTCGCCGTTCGGGTCGGCGAAGCTCGCTTCGAGCACCAGATCGCTCGGACGGTCGACCTTCGGCAGATCCTTGAGCGTCAGCGTGCCCGCCCCATTGCGGTCGAGCACGAGCCGTTGCTTGTCGGCCACCAGCTTCTGGTCGCTCGATCCCGAACTTTCGTCGTTACCCTGATCGTCATCATCGCCCCCCGCTTGGGCAGACGGCGGGCGATAGGGCGTGAAGCTGTAGTCGTCGTACCCGTCGAACGTGAGATCGCGCACGCGCATCAATGCCGACACGCGCACTGGCAAATTGCCCGCCGGACCTCCCGCGACGTAGTTCGCCTGCACATTTACCGTCGCTTCGGTCTTGTTGATCAGCGGTGACTTCACGGCATCGCGCACGCCGATCGATCCGGCCAGCACCGGCAGGCGGAATGCCTCCACGCGGAAATGCCCGGCGTCGAGCGACTGCGGATAGGTCTTCGGCCGCGAATCGTTGTCCGTGTAGTTCAGCGTCACCGCGTATTCGCCCAGCTTCGCGCCCTGCGGAATCTGGAACGTGTTTTCGGCGAGCCGTCCGTTACGCCACGTGAGAGGTTGTGTGTAGGTCTGTCCGGAACCCTCGTGCGTGATCGTCATTTGCGACGGCAGGCTCGCCGGTAATGCCAGCCCCTGCATCGTCTCCTGACGGATGAAGTGCTTCATCGACACCGTCTCGCCCACACGGAACAGCATGCGATCGAACACCGTCTGCGCGCGCACGGTCGGGCTGTTGCCACCGTCGGTCGGTACGTGGAAACGCCACGGCTCGATGCCACGATCCCAATCGGACGACACGAACGCCATGTCCGGATCGTTGCCCTGCGTGCGAGCCACCACGAAGTAACCCGAGCGGCCGGTCTTCTGGCAGTACCTGTAACGTTCGAGGGCCTTGTCGATCTTTGCTACGCCCGTCTTGTCGGTGACGGCCGTCGCGACTTCGCTGCCGTCACAGTCGAGCACGCGCACCTTTGCATTGGCGACCGGCTGTCCCTTGTCGAGCGTCGTGACCCATGCGACCGCATTCTCGCGGCCCATCTTGAAGTGCACGCCCAGATTGGTCACCAGCACCGTGGTGCGCACGTACATCGGCAACGACTTGCCGAGCAGTGCCGCCCCGAGGGAGGGAGACGCCAGTTCCACGACATAGAAACCGGGCTTCTGGAACGGAATACCGACGACTTCGAACGGCCTGGGATCCTTCTCCTTCGGCACGGGCAGCGTCAGGGCCTGAACACCCTGCAGCCCCGAGAGCAGGGACAGACTGCGAGTGTCGTATCGCGTGACCTTCTCTTCGACGATGGCCGCCGCGTTGGGTCCGAACGCTTCCTTCGCCGCCGGTACCGTCAGGATCGACGGCATTTCCTGCGCGATCTGCTTGCGCGTCATCGTTGTCTCGTCGAAGCGACGCACGCGCGACATCCACGTCAGCACCTCGGCGTCATCGTCGACACGCAATTGCAACGTCCGTCCGGCTTCACCAGCGCCCGCAGCCTTCGCCGCTTCGCCCGCGACGCCGAGACCGTTGATTTGCAGCGCCGGCTCGACCTTGCGCAACGTCACCGGCAACATCGGCGGCATGCCCGGCTCGGCGAATCGCTCCACGATGCCGAAGGGCGCCGCAGCAAACTTGGCCAGCGGCGGCATCGTTGCCGTCTTCGTCTTCAACGGAAATTCGTTCGCGTTGTCGAGCGCGCGGCCACTGTCGTCCGTAAAGCCTTTCGGCAGCGTGATCGTGAGTTCCGCCTTCTCCGGGAACGGCGCATCGAAGGTGACATCCGTCACGCTCGACGAGCGGTCTGAATCGCTGGCCTTCGGCGACCGCTCGGCCCCTGCCCCCTGCACGCGAATCTTCGCGGCCATGTCACGCGCTACGGGTGAATTGAACGTCAGACGAAGCGGACGCAACGGCGTGCACGGCGCATTGGCATTCTCGCGCTCGCAACTGAAGCTCGCCGTGAACGGCTCACGCACGTCGTATTCGAAACGGCGCGCCTGTTTGGTCGGCACCCCGGACGGCGTGGCAATCCCCGCCCCCCAGACCAGATGCATCTTCGCACCGGCCGCAAGCGTGCGATTGCATTGCAACATGACGACGCGCGCCGACTGCTTGTCGAGATTGAAGCGCTTGAGCAACGCCGTGCGCGTGTCGCCCTCGATCCACTTCACGCCGATACGCTCGCCCACGCCTTCGGTTTCGCACCAGGCGTTCTGACGCACACTGGCAGGCGTTGCCGCCCCGTTGAGGGTGAGAATGAAAATCTGGTTTTCGTCGATAGGACCGTACGACGGACGGATGGACGAGACGGCTGGGCCGCCCGTGTTGAAGGCGTATTTCGTGGTGCCGGAGAGTGCCGTGCCCGAGACGGCGGACAGGCCGCTGCGCATCTCGACTGAACACTTCGCACCCGGTGGCAAGTCGCTCTTGAAGTCGAAGACCCAGATCTTGGGTTCGAGCCAGTGGCCGTCGCCGGTCAGCGACGCATCCGTACACCGCACCGCAGCGGGCGCTGTCGCCCGGGGATCGCCTGCGGGCACCATCGCTTCGTCGAATTTGACGACGACCTGATTCACACTCGCGACTTCGCCCTGCGGGCTCACACCGACAATGCTGGCGGCGTTCGAAGATGCAGAAAATATGAACGAACCTGCAAACGCAAGGATCGATGCGGAGATTTTTCGAATCATGTATTGAAAGTCAATCTGGGCCGCTGGAACTGCAACTCAATCAAAATAGCCGATCCTCCAAGACTCCGCGTTTTGTCATCGCGAAATTCGTTTGAAAGCACGCCACCAAGCAAGTCTCACAAAAACGGACGCTAGAATCACAAAACCTCTATCGGCACCGCGTCTCACGCAAATACCCAAAGGCTCCATGACGACAACCAGTTTGGTCATTTCTTGGTATGACGGAGAGGCGAAACACCAGCGCCCTGCCCTTCATAAGGGGACTGGTTTATGGAGTAAACGCCATGTGCGATAGTCTTTGCAACTCCCTTTGTCACATCCATCCTCCGCCCACATCCCTGCGTACAACAATCGCGGTCAGTCTGGCCGGTGGGATTTGCTATTCCCCCTTCCCTCTTCGATCCGCGTCCCAGCTGAGAGGGCTGACATCCTGCAAATGATCCACGCCCTAAGACGGACCACCAGTGCAACAATCACCATCAGCAAAAACAGGGCGCAAATTTCCTCATCAAAGAGGCTGTCACCTCCCGCCCAATACCAAGTCCAAGTGCGTCGGCTCGACACCTCCTCATTCGAAGGATGGGGTCGGCTACTTCGATGCAGAGCATTCGCATGTGACCAGCCGCTCCCGCCTCCATGATGCCCGCCGGCGTGATGTCCTCCCTTGGCGTAGCACCCGAACGACGCCGTAAAAAGAGCTACCGCCAAGGTCACAGCAAATAGGAATACTCCCGACCTCACACGACGCCGCGGACCCCGCGTAGCCACAGTCATCAGTGCAACTTTTCCCAGAACTCTGGGTATCGGTGCTCAACGTCTTCGCCGCACTGGAAGATCGCGGCCATGTCATCGGGCCTTGCACGCATCGTGAGGCCGGTTGCGCAGGCCTCGACCGCGAAAGTTCGCAGCCCGTCCGAATTTGTGGGTATCCGCCCCAACTTCGCCACATGCAGGACGTACAACTCGTATCCATCCATCCGCTCTTGAGTACGCTTGGCGCAAGCAGAGATCGTTGCGCGAGCCTCCGGCGTTACACCAGGCTCCCCTTCGGGATACAGCGCGACAACGCACCCCTGCACCGCTGCTTGCTCATCTGGCGACAAAGGCCGGTCAACCCAATTCTTCTCCGGCACTCCTTTGGCGTAGCTCGCAACAGCCATTGCCATTGTCATTGCCACAACCACCAGGAGCTTGCAGCCCCTCTTGCCCCGAGGGGCGCGTCTGCTGCGAATCATTTAAGGTTCTCCTGAGCATCTACGGGGTGGTGACCCGCGCGCATGCTTGCAATCTCATCACCGCTCGACGCAGAACTCACCACCACGGTCCGGCGACGATCGTGTCGAGCAACGGTATATCGGTCATCCGAATCAACCCCGCAGACATCACCGTACGTCGTCGTCGATGCCAAACCTCTTGCGCTCACGTGGCCCATCTCACCGCCTCAATCTCGAATCCGCGTAACGCTCAAGAACCAACCAGACATGCGACTGCCGGCGCAATCATTGCCTTATTCTGATCCACTAAATCTCGTCCCTAGTACCTGATTATCGTAAGGATCGCCCGAACTTGATTTCATGAAGGGACATAATTGGGCTTGAAAAAACTCATGAACAGCACCAGGAGATCCCGGAATTTCCATGTAGCTAACAAGCATTCTCCGACGCTCACCTTACAAATTCCCACCTCATCGAATCAGAACCCAATCACTCTTACCTCACATCGGGATCATAAATCATGTAGATGCCAACTTTATTGGACCCGGCCCCGTCCCTAGTCGTCGCGACGAGGCAGTTATTGAGATCATTGTAGTGAAGGTCGGCGACAATCTGATCCTCCGGGAGAGAAATCGTGTTAACTACGCTGCCCGACGCGACATCAATGCCAATAACTCCACTTTCACCAAAGCCGCAGTACATAATTCTGCGCCTCCGATCAAGTACCGGACTCGCACAGTAGTTACGGTCATCGCGAACACAGACCCAGCCTATGTAAGCATTGCTCTTCGAGTCAATCCGATGCAAATAATTTTTGTGCGACAAACCATTTGGCTTATCGTAATTTGATAGCACGTAGATCATATCGCTATCGTTATCTACAGCAATACCAGCAACTATATGCCCATATCCATTCATTTCCCCCAAAGAAATCGAGGAAATTAACGAACCAGCACAACCATCGAAACAAATAATATTTGTAGAAAACACATCACCATCCGGGAGATAGATCTTCCTATCCTTAGTGACGGCGGGCGGCATGTCTATTACGCTGCAAACACTCCCAGACAAGTCAATCATCCTTCTGAACTTCCTCGACCCCACATCAACAACCACATACCCCGCAAAATCTGAAGAATAAACACCGAAATATACTTCACCATTGACTTCATCGTACACAGATTGGGTGAAATCAATCAGATCTTCAAGCACGCCAGGCGATTCAATATTCACATTACAAGAGAGTTCCCCACCCCGTAGTTTGGCGTATGAAATCGTGCCACCACTTGAATCAAATTGATCTCTATGGCAAGACCCCATGAAAATCAGATCCTTTTCTCTCGCACAGCAAATTACCTTAATATTGGAATCATCGTTTCCGTGATTTCCACCCACTCTTCTTATTGAAGCGCCTTGCAAGCAGACAACAGCAACATCTGAATTTATCGATGAATTGCCCACGTCGGATCCCCTGCATGGGAGGAAGAATGAGCACGGAGAATTCGAAATTGAGCCGCCTCGCCCCATGCCTGTCAGATATCCCCCAGGAAATTCACTTGCCTTGACAATCTTTGACATTAGATATTCTGAAAAATAAGCAATCTCGACGAACCGACGAGGCGCAAGACGGCGTAGGACTCACCAACTTCTCTCGCCGACGATTCAAATGACTTTTGTCGCGCTGCGTCGACCTTGTGCCGTGGCGTCATCTCCATACCGTTGCCTAAAAATGAACTGTGCTTCGAATCAAGCACATGAACCGGCGACGCACGGCATACTGCCCCCCCCCCGAGCCAAGAAACGTATGGGAATTTCCCAAAAAATCGACCTTCTTGATGATAGGTACCAAGCGCCGATGGCGGCAGGCTCCTCTTCAGTTGCGGCGGACAAGCCATACGCCGAACAGCAGATATGGAATCAGAACAGCGGTAGCGGGCCAGAAGTGGTTCATGGCTACCGCCAAAGGAAACCGTTGGCGCAACGTCGCCGCCCAGACCCCAGATGAGCACTGCATTACTGCCAACGAAATTCCGACGTACGTCACACTTCCGACAGTCGCAATTACGGCTATGCCTGCGGATCGGGCACCGGCGTTGACTCCACAAACAACCGCCCCCAAGGCCGTCGCGGCTCCAGATAGGGCAAGAAGCCCTGCGACCCCGACCAGGAACTTTCCCCACACGATGGTTTGGGAGATGTAGGCGAGTTGTTGACTGAGCATCACTAACGAAAAGCAGAATCCCGATATGATGAAGAGGCCAACTGCTAACATTTTTCGTAGGAAATGTCCGCTGAAAGTATCCTGAGTCAGACTATCCTTAGAGGCGAAATATGCGGTCACGGAGGGCTGATAGAGAACGGCGGCGAGCAATGTGGCCACTAGCATTTGCGGGACCAGCATCCCCCACATAGGGAGCGACATATCGATCAGGTCCGTGGCGAAACCGAGGCTGGTAGTCGCGACGAACGTCTTTCGCGCCCACGCCCTGCCGGTCAAGAGCGCCCATCCAATAATCAGTTGAGAAATCGCGCCGACGATATCGGCTCCCCAAGAGGCCCAACTGGGAAATCGCAGATGACGGAGGAATTCGGCGTCAAAGGCTGATGGGTGCAACAACGTCTGCGGCATTCTGACGAGCGAAAAAGTGCCCATGGCAATCATGAACCAAGCCGCAACCGCCAGGGAAGCCGGTTGTTTAACCATATCAAAGCGAGAGTAGGGGACTCATCAATGGCCGACTATGCCTCGCCTGATGTCCCCGTTTGCTGATTGAATATGCAGAGCCTCGAAAGAGGACGCCTTCGACGCAATGTCACAAATCGAGCCCTTAGCAAGCCCGAGCTTACGACGAGAACTCATATCTATAACGCATACCGCTGACAATGGCGCGACACGAGGGGCAGGAATACGAAAAGCCTCAAGAACTGCACTTCAGAAAACGGAGAATATTGCACACCAAGCCCCCCCCCAAGATGCAGGGGTGGTATCTGCAGCCCACCTCGCACATCGCTTCGCGGGTCTCTCAGCCCCATAGGTTCGTCCACTCCCCAGGTCTCAGCACATCGAAATTTCCGTCTTGACAGAAATTAAGGAATATATAGACTACCCTGCATGGAACTGAAACCGATTGCCGAGAGATTCGTGCTTCACTGGGGCGAGATGGGCTCGAGGTGGGGGGTGAACCGAACTGTGGCCCAAGTCCACGCCTTGCTATATTTGGCGGCACGTCCCATGGACGCCGAGGAGATTACAGAAACACTAGGGGTGGCCCGCTCCAACGTGAGCAACAGCCTGAAGGAGTTGCAGTCGTGGAACCTGGTCAAGGTGGTCCGTATGAAGGGCGATCGCCGCGACCACTTCGAAACGTCAACTGACGTTTGGGAACTATTCAAGCTGATTGTAGCTGGTCGCCGCCAGCGGGAAATTGCGCCGACAGCCGTCGCCCTGCGAGAGTGTCTCGATAACCCGGCGATTGCGGCCGAAGATCCCGGCACCCACCAACGTATCGAGGAAACATTGAAATTCATTGAAATCATGAGCACGCTTGCTGATGAAATGCTGCGCATCAGGCCCGAGACGTTGATGAAAACACTCGGCGTCACAGCTAAGCTTAGTAGGGCTATACGCAAACGCGCCTGATGCGCGCCACTGTTGCGGGCGATCGCCCGCTTCTTTTTAAGAAGTTATTTCTGCATTTACAGAAACAACTGTAAATTTAGGGGATTATGGAAACCCCAGGACTTGTCGCTCAGAGCGCAGTTCCATTGGCGCTTGGTTTGCTTGTTAGCCTGTACCTGAAGGGGGTAACGCTACGGTTGCTGGGAGATCTGTGCGGTACCGAGAATCGCGCAGCCTTCTGGGTCCGCGCAACGACCATCATGCTCATTGCCGGACCGCTACTACTTGCTCTGGCGTTCGGCAATAGCAACGCGACAATCACGCTGGGCGAAATCGCCCGCCGCGCGCTCCTGATGGCGACCGCAGGGATTGTGGTCTCGGTTAGTGCGATGGCAGGGGCCATCATGAAGAGCATCCCGATCCCGTCCCAGCCGGTAATCAAGGCTTGATTCTCATGAAGATCCTTGTCTGCGGTGCATCAGGCTTCATTGGCCGCGCGATCTGTGAGCGACTGACCCGTGCTGGCCACGAGGTGGTAAGGGGAGTACGCGTGCCGGTATTCAGCAATGATGTTGCCATCGACTTCCGTGTCGACACCGCCGTTGAGGGTTGGCTGCCGCGGGTTCGGGGCATCGATATCGTCATCAATGCTGTTGGCATCATTACGGAGAGCCACGCGGCCCGTTTCGAAGATGTGCATTTTCGCGCACCGACCGCGCTGTTCGAGGCTTGCGCCAAAGCAGGCGTCCAGCGAATCATCCAGATATCATCACTGGGCGCCGACACCGGCGATACTGCCTACTTCCGCAGCAAACGCGCAGCGGATGAGGTTTTGATGCGATTGCCTGTGGAATGGCAGATCCTATACCCGTCTCTGGTCTATGGACAGAATGGCGTATCCGCGTCGATGTTCAGAGCCCTAGCCAGCCTCCCGGTGATTCCGGTGCCAGCACTCGTGGGGGTGGAGTACCGGCCTATCCACATTGACGACCTTACCGAAGCAGTTGAAAGCGCAATTAGTCCGGCAACGCCGCCAAGGCAGCGTATCGAATGCGTAGGGGCAAGTCGAATCAACTACAAAGATATGCTCGACTGCTATCGGCAGGGAATGCACTTGCCGCCGCCGCGATGGCTGACAATTCCTGCACCACTGATGGCACTTGCCGCGAAAATCGGCACCCTGATTCCGGGGGCCAAGCTCACCCCGGAAACCTTGCGCATGCTTCGGCAAGGCAATGTCGGCGACACGAAGCACTTGAGCGCCCTGCTAGACCGCGCACCATTGGCAATAGATGACTTCATCGCCCCGGACGAAGCGGAGCTTCTTCGGCACCGCGCCCATGCCGCATGGCGGCTCCCATTGTTGCGTGGAGCGTTAGCGGTCGTGTGGATCTTGACAGCATTCATTAGTCTGTGCGTGTATCCGACAAGTGAGAGCCTCGGACTCCTGAACGAGGTGGGACTTACGGGGGAGATGGCCAAAATCGCACTGTATGGAGCTGCGCTGCTTGACCTGAGCATGGGGATCGCCTGCCTCGCAAGGCCGAGCCGGGCCCTATGGGCAATACAAGGCGCGCTGGTACTCGGATATTCCATCATTATCGCGGTCGCCATGCCGCGCTTCCTCACTCACCCTTTCGGTCCGCTACTAAAGAACATACCAATCCTTGCCATCCTGTTCATTCTCTTGACCGAGTAACGCCCATGGAATACCTTGTCGTCAAAGTCATCCACATCCTCTCCTCAGTGCTGATGGTTGGCACAGGACTTGGCTCTGCGTTCTATCTCTTCTTCGCAAATCGATCCGGCTCCGTCGAGACCATCGCCGTCGTGTCTCGCCTGGTCGTGCGAGCAGACTGGTGGTTCACCACGCCCACCGTGATCATCCAGCCCCTCTCAGGTGCCTATATGCTGCATCTCGCTGGGTATCCGTTGAATTCTGCATGGCTCGTCGCATCCGCGGGACTATACGCGCTGGCTGCCGCCTGCTGGCTTCCAGTTGTCTGGATCCAGATCCGGATGAGCCGCATAGCCGCATCGGCTGATGAGAAGAAATCTACGCTTCCCGCGCACTACTGGCATTATGCTCGCCGCTGGGAGCTTCTGGGCTACCCTGCGTTTGCCGCAATGGTCATCATATATTTCCTGATGGTGCTGAAACCTCAGTAGGTTGCGTGCTCAGTCTGGCGCAGAAAGCGGATACTGTACGCTGAGGGTTAGCGCCCGGCCCACGGCGTAACTACCGGGCGGCGAAGGCCTGAATAATCTGGAGAAAACGTTTAACTTCCTCGCTTTGTAGATAGGTCCTGGGAGGGACGACCGACGCGTGCAGTAGGCTATCGAAAACGGCCGCCCGGCCAGCACCACGGGCCAGCGCACGAGTATGTCGCATCCAGTGGGGCAAGGCGTGGCGTCCCAGCCAGAAGACAATTCCGAGCCATTGATAGCGGTTCGAACCAGCAGCCATTCGCCTTCTATAAGGCCTCGAGATGCATGGGATAGCGGTACTACTACGACCTAGTATCGTAGTAGTGCCGTCGAACGACGAGGCCAACTCATCGTGCTCTTCGATCAGCCTGAGAAATAACCTTTCCCCGACAACCGACAGGGGATGGGCGGTCGGCCCGGGCGAAAAGCACATGGCAGCGGGTTGCCAGTCGGGTGCGTTGCCTGCCCATAGCGATCCTTTGCGGGTGTCAGGTTGCTTGACCGACAAAATCGTTAGCGCAAACGCTGACGCTTGATTCTTGGTGGAGTCGCAGCATTCCTGCGACGCAGACCAGTAGCAGCTAGGGATACGTTACCGAGGGGCCCGAACAATTCAGCGAGCGTCATACCCAACACGTGGCACACGTTCGCGATTGTCTCAATCGACGGGTTCGCCACGCCACGCTCGATTGCGGAGATATAGGTACGATCTACACGTGCCTCAAACGCCAAAGCTTCCTGTGTTTTCTCCGCCAGGTGCCTACATTGCTTGATTCGCCTTCCCAAGGCAAGCGAAATAGGGGACAGTTGGTGAGCGCCGGCGGCGTCCTGTTGTTTCGCATTCATGAGCTGTGAGGGTGTCAGTTGGGCGGATGCTTAACGACGCTGCGAGCATATCTGCCAATGTAGTTTATGCACTGCCCCCCCCATTTTGATCCTCGACTCCACCCCACTCCTCCTTTCCGACAGAAACCGAAGCTAGGCGCCCAACCCGTTTGCGCCAATGAAGACGACCAAATTTTTCAGTCGATAATGCTTTCGACTGGAGTGAAGGGACCTCGCTCAGATCGAATATTACCCAAGCATTTCGCGCCACGGCAACCTTTGACGGCGATCGCGCACCGCCCCGCCACTGACGAAATGCTGACGTGGAGGCGTTACAGCTGTAACGCGGCGTAAACTGGCCCGACGCTCCACCTAAACTCATTTGCCGTGCGTCGGGCTAAACTCCCTCCGCATGAAGGTCGTCCACCTCTCCCACACGCCCGTCGCGGGTAGCCCGGGCAACATTGTCGCCGCATTGAACCGGCACACCGACATTGCGGCGCGGCACATTGTCTACAACGCTGCGGCGTATGCGTCGCGCACGTTCGCCGTCGATCTCGACTGGCAACGTCAGCGCGAAGAGGCGCTGGACGCCATTGCAGCTGCAGACGTCATCCACATCCATCAGGTTTTTCCGATGGAAACAACGTTCGGCGCTGACCTGCCGAAACGCTTCGGCGACAAAAAACTGATCCGACAGTTTCACTCCGCTCCCGAACTCTGGTCTCGCGACGACGCTGTGATGCGCGAGCAAATCGTCAACGACCCGCTGCCACAACTAGTGATTGCGCAAGGACCGGAGCGCTTCTACCCCTTCGCCCGCGTGGTCCCCAACATCGTGCCAATAGACAACGCGCTTTATTTGCCGCATCCGGAGTGCGCGGGCGAGACGGGAAGCCCGATGGTCGTGTTCTCTCCGAGCGGCCGTTCGTCCGGCTGGCGCAAGCGATGGGAGACGAAAGGCGCGCCGCAGACGTTACGGCTGCTGCGAAAGCTTGAACGCCGGGGCCTGTGTGAAGTCAGGCTTATCACCGGCACGCCACACGATGACTGCCTACGGCTCAAGCAGCGTGCAGCCATTGCACTCGACGAATGCGTGACCGGCAACTATCACCTCTCTGGGCTTGAATCGCTATCGCAAGGGAAGCCAACGTTGGGACATCTCGATAATCGTGTGCAATCGCAATTGCGGCGACTCACAGGGGCGTGCGAACTACCCTGGGTCGACGTTCCACTTGAAGCAGCAGAGGCTCCGCTAGTCGAGTTACTGACGGACGCAGCGTTGCGCGCGGAAATCGGCGCGGCATCACGTAAGTGGATGGAAACTTACTATGACGACGCCACGATGGTCGGTCACTACCGTCAGGCCTACCTCGATCTATTCGACGCGCCCGAGCGATTCGGCGAGCGCCGCATCGATGCCGCGGCACAGTGGCTTGGCGTTGCGTTGCCAGATCTGCGCTGGCGAGCACGTCGCAACACTAACGCATTCTGGCGCGACCTGTGGGAAACATGGCATGGGCGGTGATGGACTAGACCACAGCCCGCAAAGGCTCCGCATTGGGATGCCCCCCCTCGACACGCAGTTGGCGGTCCGCACGGCATTGCCTCTAGAAACCGCCGGCACGCAAGGCGTCACATTCACCGAGGTTAGTCTTGTCGGACGCCCACTCCAATTGAAACTCCAAAGGGCCAATCCTGACCTATCGCATACCTGCGCGCCGTTGCGAAGCGACCAAGGGAGAGCATCAGCCTCTCACATGGGTCTTTCGTGTGTGGACTGCAGTTGCGAAAGCTGACAGGAATGCACTTATCTCCGACTGCCACTCGGGCAATTGCAGCATAGTTTTGATTTCAAATTACGTCTTACCAATCAACGGGACGCGCAGGAAAATATCGCCAATAAATCCATCGCTTACAGTGAATAGCACAAGCCGAAGCGAGTCGAGCATGTCCTCACCGCGATGAGATGCATGCGCTAACGCGATGGGTTTCCCCATGACCTCGAATCGAGAGACCATCCAATCAATGGCATTCTTAAGCCCCCCCCGGAATGGCTCGAACGTACTCGGGGCTGGCGATAAGGGTTCCCTGGCAGCCAGACACGAGCTCAAGAAATTCCAGAACTTCGACCGGCGTTCGCGGCCCTTCCAGGTCGGGAGAGAAGATAGGCAGGGTATCAAGGCGATGGAACACAGATACGTCAACACCCTTAGGCGCCGCGACCTTCAATGCTATTAGCAACGCCGTGTTGACGGATTCGCGGCGGGCGCTACCAGAAATCGCCAAGAGCTTCATCTGTTTTTCCTGGGAGGAGACCTGCCCGACCACTGCCGGATTTAGGGGGTGCGTCGCCCGTCATAATGCATCGAATCGGAATACGACTGACTGAGGGCCATCCGACAAGGATTGCGGCGTCGCGATTGGACGCTTTGGGGTCGGGAACGGTCACCGCGCGAGTCAAGCATGGGCAAACGCGGAGGCACATGTGTGATGTATTACAACGCGCTCGATTTCAGGGGGCGCAAGGTGAGTCACCACGAATATCGGGGCGATCCAACTCGATAATAATCGGAAAAAAATAGGGATGTCGTCCATGCGTAGACGACATCCCAAACCCAAAACAGAGGAGACATGACACGACCGGTTGCGGTCTGAGCCCCCTCAGACAAGAACACAACTCGGTCGGATTCAGAATATGGAGCACGCGTACAAATGAAAAGCTGGAAGTGCTGGCAGCCGAACGATAGCGCAGTGATTCAACAGCAAAGCTTAGGTTCGCAATGGAGACTGGTAGCATAAATGCGACTCTTCGCACATCCCAACATGGTACATTTTCGCTCTTGAAAGACGTGAACTGAAACGGAGCGTAGCGCAGTCTGGTAGCGCAGAAGCCTTCCAAGCTTATGACGAGGGCTCGCCCCCCCCCCCCTTCACCCGCTCCAGCGCGGAAGTGTGGCCGAGTGGTTTAAGGCACCGGTCTTGAAAACCGGCGACGAGCAATCGTCCGTGAGTTCGAATCTCACCGCCTCCGCCAGATCATCTATTCGGAACAATCCGAAACAGTCCGAAGCAATCGCGAAAACCCAATCACAACAAGGGTCTCCGCTGATACCGGCGAAAATAAATCGTCCGGCCCCGTCTGATACAATCCGAATAAATCGCAATTTTGTGGTAGGTTGGATAGTGGGTTTAGAGCACCTCCGCCCGTACACGCGAATTTCGTCCGCCAGAAACTAGGCCCCTAGCACTGGCGCGGGTTTCCAAAATGAAAACCGCCTCGCAATGGAGGCGACGTGGGACTTATTTCCGCATCACCGTCGGCCACTCGGCAGCGTCGAAAAAGTGTTTGCCGTCCTTGCCCATCCTCCATGTCGAGGAGTGAGCATGGCGGTTGCTGGCGATGTACTCGATGCCATCACGCTCAAGGGCAACGCGCTCGCTTCGGCGGTGAGCACGATGCCAGAGCGCTTTGTCTTCGGCTTCGCTGACCGCACTCGTAACGCCACAAATCGGCGTCTTGCGTTTGCTACGGCTCATGATTGCTCCGGCGCGTCTTCAGGATTGCGGCTCTTGAGCCAGTCGGCCAATGCTGCATTGATTCGCTTGCGCCAGCCGGACCCGGTCGCGCGAAACGCCTCGATGACGCTCACATCAATCGGAATCGACACCGTGACGCGGCGACGTGCTCGCCTTGGCCTGCGCTGTCGTGGTGGTCGGGGATGGGCTCGAGACATGGCTTCAGGCTGGCTCTGGGTGCAGACGCATACCGAGGGCGCGCATGACCTTGAGCAGCGTCGAGAAGTCGGGGCTACGCTCGCCGGAAAGCGCCTTGTACAGGCTCTCGCGGGACAAGCCGGCATCCCGGGCAACCTGCGTCATACCGCGCGCTCGGGCAACGTCGCCGAGTGCCTTGGCGATAAAGGCGGCATCGTCGCCGGCTTCCTCGAACGCAGCCTCGATGTACGCCTGCATTTCCTCTTCGGTGCGCAGGTGCCCAGCAACGTCGTAACGGGTAGTGGTTGTTGCCATGACTCAATCCTCCATTTCTCGGGCAAGGCTCAATGCATGCTTGATGTCGCTGTCCTGCGTGCTCTTGTCGCCGCCACACAGCAGCAGTATGAAAACGCCGCGGCGCTGCGTGTAGTACACCCGGTAACCAGGGCCGTAGTCGATTTTCAATTCACTAACACCCTCGCCGACCGCTCGCACGTAGCCAGGATTCCGTCGGCCAACCGCTGAATACGTACCTGGATGCGAGCGCGAGCGCACACGTCGCGAAGTCGGTCAATCCAGCGGGCAAATTCATCGGTTTTGCGCAGTTCTATCATGGGGATATTGTATCCCACTGGCTACAGTTATTCAATCCCACCCAATCCGGCATCGTCCGATACGTTCCGAGCTCCGCCAAGCTGCTGGGCTGCATGACGCTGATTCAGGTGGCTAGAAGCGGCGAGGCGCGCGCGGCACATGCACTTCGCATCAAACTGCATGCAGCCCTTAGGATGATGGTCCAGGCAGATTCCGTGAGCCCTCCGCCATCAGTCCGATGCGTTAAGATCTCGCAACGCATACCGGCAGTATGCGTTCGCAGGTTGCTGCAGCGCTCGACTCGGCATGCGGAATATTCCGTGATGAATGCTTGGCGATGGAATAGTTTCGCAACTGCATCGAGGCAAAGCTCGTGATCGAGGACCGGCGGGCGCGCTACTACGTATTGCGCCCGCATTCAAGTTTGCGGTACCTAGGCCGAGAATCAAACGGTCGGTACTACCGCCTTCGCTATAACAGTTATACAGATGGCGTATTATGGAGTTCTAAGTAGAAAGCCATAAATCCGGGGATATTGATGTGCGACGTCTCCCCCAATTTGAGTAGCGCGACGATTTAGAGTCCAATCATGTAGTCAGGAGATTGGACATGAAGAAGAGATTCACCGACGAGCAAATCATCGGCTTCCTGAGGGAAGCCGAGACGGGCATACCGGTCAAGGAACTATGCCGTCAGCACGGCTTTTCAGAGGCCAGCTATTACCTATGGCGCAGTAAGTTCGGCGGCACGAATGTCTCTGACGCGAAGCGGCTGAAGGATCTGGAGACCGAAAACGCTCGGTTGAAGAAACTGCTAGCGGAATCGCTGCTGGAGAATGAGGTGACGCGCGAGGCGTTGCGAAAAAAGTGGTGAGCGCACCGTCCCGCCAAGAGCTGGTGCGCCATATGACCGATAGTGGCTTGAGCGAGCGCCGAGCCCTGCGGGTAATCAGCATGAGCGCCAGCGCCTACCGTTATCAACCGGCGCCGGATCGCAATCAGGCCCTGCGAGCGCAGATCGTCGCCTTGGCTCAGCGGCATCGTCGCTATGGCTCGGACCTGTTGTTATTCTGCTAGCGCTTCTGTGGTCTTCTTAAGAGATTTGATGACGTCAATGCAGCTGCGCCAAGCGACTGAACTGTTTTTTGCAGGTCTGTACTGGCTTGTACCTCGGCCTTGACCTCTTCTGATTGATTCTTGCAGTTTGTCAGCCACACATCTTTTGCCTTGGCCAAATCGTCGAGTGCTCCGGCCTCTTCGAGCACTGCACGCACCTTCCCATTCGGGGGGTTGGATTAGATGTGTAATACGGCTGTGCTACTAACATCGGTACGAACCTGAATGGATCGTCGACAACTGCAGGATTGCATACCCAGGAACTCTGCATCAAAGACAAATTCGCGGCAATCCACGGCGTCACTCCCCATTCATCCTCGTCATTGATATGCGCCCTTACAAGGCTGGACGTCAGCAACGCCGCCACAACGTTTGGGTAGCCCATCTCGGCTGCTATCGCTAGCGGGGACTTGCCTTTCTCACGCGCAAGAAGGCCGTCGGTCGAGCCCCCGATAACATAATGGAGGATCTCTTCGGCCGCATCTGCTTCGGCGGCGATCATGTCGTCGACTTCGCCTGTCGTTTCTCCCACAGAGTATATGCGCCCCCTAAGCGCGTTGAGCACTACCGCAGGATCGCGTTGCACACCCGCGGCCATTGCGGCGCATGAAACCAACGCTGGAACCAACGAAACGGCTACTTGAAAGAGTATTTTTTTACAGAGTTACTCATGCTTTCGATTCCGCGAATCCTTGAACAAATTATTGAAATACAGGGCTAGTCGTTCAGTCGCCTGGGATATTCGTCACCAATGCCCCCCCCCGCGATTCCAAGTTCAGTTCGTTGCGCGTAGCTACTCTCGAGACCCACAATTGTCCGGCTGCTACTGTTCGTACGGCACCGTCGGACAGCCTATTGCCTCGCGCAACAGTTTTCGCAATGCTCAATTGCAAATCGCCCGAAGCGCTTTGAATAGTTGCTACGACGCTGGCACGTTCGCCAGCAAACAGAGACTGAGCGCCGCCGCGATACGACAGATTGCGCCCTCGAACCAAGGTGCTCGCACTGCCATCTCAACATTTGGTGCAGTCATACAACGACTCGCAGCGGACGAAGAGCAAAAAAATGAGGATGCCATCCACCGGAAGACGGCATCCTCGCAGCACACCACTTAAGTTATCAATTGACCGATCGCGAATCCCCCCCCCCCGGGTAGAACCGCAAGTCGGCCGATTTCAGGATAGGCGTCGCCAATACCATTCGCAACTACTGAGCGTGCGTCGAGTTCACTTCTAGCACCGCCCCAACAGCGGAGCGGCATTTTTTAAACGCACAAAAAAATGCCGCTTCACAGGGAAGCGGCATGAAGCCATTCGCCTCGGGGAAGACAAACGGAGAGCACAACACGCGCCGACCACCGAGGGGCCGGGGAGGCGCGCGGGGCGTACGTTAACGCATGCATGTTCGTTCAACTCTTCGCCCAAACAGATTTGCGATTTTCCGCATTACCGGCCTACCGCCAACGGACTAACACGATCGCCGGTGCCAGATGGCTGAGCGCCGTCGCCGTGCTCGAGCTCCCCCCGCCAAAGGGACGCGGAAATAGCGAACATGGGAATCCCTGCGTGCTTTCACTAACAAAATACGGGGCCAACGCCATCGCCCTCTGCGTACAGACCGATGCGCAGCACCGCAACGACGTCGAAGAAAACGTCGCGCACTGGTGATATATGCCCCCCCGTTCGGCGAACACCTATCCAAAGGTTTTCGAGACCACATCCGAACTACCGTCAATCACGAGCACACTGAGTGAGCTCGGCACCACACATCCATATCAACGGAAGCAACTAGGTGGTTCGCAAGCGGCCAGATTCATCATATTGTGCAGTGGAAGCCTTTGCAGGAACAACTGTTCGACACGTAACCAGCTCAGCACATGCACGAGTCAAATACTCGCCGCGCCTTTGCTCACTTGGTCCAGTTACCCACCATCGGTCGCCCGAAGCTACTACCTTATTGGTAGACGCAATGGCGGTCCTCTGGAGCGTCCTCGCCTCTGCATGCCGGCGCTCTTTGAAAACATGAATGCAAATACGAACGAGAATAGATTGCGATTTCCCGCATTTAACGGCTTCGCGACTTAGGTGACCATCTATGCGCATCTGTCGTCGAACAACGACGATGTCCGCGATCAAGGCCGGCGCCATGGGTTCACCAACTCGTTCTGGAGATTGAGACGTGCTAAAGACACTGCTGAACCGGCTGAAACCAGAATACCTGTTCGACGTTCCGATAAGCACTGAATGTCCCGCATGTCACCGCCTCAACGCACAGTCGCTTGCCGCCGTTTGCGAGCAGGAGATCAGGGAAGTCAGGTGCCAACATTGCGGCACCGGGTACGAGCTATCTGACGAAGAAATCCATGCGACTCTCGACCTAGCACTTCTCTCCTACATCTGGTTTTAGTCGCCCTGCCCCAGCCCAAATACTCCCGCTATCACCCCGTTCGTCGGCGAATTCTTCGCCGATCGTCTTCTCGACGAGGACAGCAAGCGCTGAGGACAAAAATTCATCGCCATAGCCGCTGCTCTTGAATGGCGCAGCGCCGCCGACATCCATCTCGACAAACACCGCTCACACCCTGCGCCCCCCCCTTCGCCGCGCCTGAAGCGAAATGCCCACTCTCCTATACTGGCACGGCCTTCGGCTACTCCAACTTTACGCCAACGCGCAGTGCAAAGTGATGTCGAGCCTCTTCCAAAGCTCGCCTCTCAGTAGAAAGCGCTTGATGGGAGTTTCGAGCCGCCACTAGGTCTTCACCAAGGCGAGCGACATATTCCCAGTCATAGCAGCCAGTGCAACGTCGCTCACCGACGTCGATTGCTACCGCATGCCCGCCGATCGTCTCTATGAACATCGCCACGTGAGTCTCCCATCATTTCGATGACGCCTAGAGTGAGGCACAACGATTGCACGCCGAGTGACCACCAGGAAGAAATGCGACTTCCCTGTGTAGATCCGTTGCATCGTCAATTTGAGGGGCAGGTCTGCGGCCACGACCGCCCCGCCGACTCATAGTGGACAGGGACAATCCAATGAAATACTACTGTGCTGACACCTGTGGCGTGCGGGCAGCAATAACAGGTCCAGGTGATCGGGTGGAGCCGTCCACGTTGTTGACGACGTGCATGTGCACCGAACCGATGTCCATGCCATTCGAGATGCAAGCCTCGCAGCAGATCAACCGGCCTCGCCATAGAACGGGCGCGCCTCATAGCGTGCCATCGCCGCGCACGCCGCCAGCAGTAAACGCGCCGCGCTGGCAAGCGCATTTCTGCTGCCGCTTACAGCTGCACGTTTCCCGGCCTTTGTTGTTGGTTGGTGAGACTTACAGCAGCCTGATACGGTTGAAGGCCGGTTTTTCTAAGCGGCCAGCCTTCACCAGTTCATCAATGGCCTCCTCAAACTGAGCCGCTTTAATGCCTTTCTTTGCACAACGCATTTGCAGAGTGACCAGCGGCATCATGGACGACGACCAGCCGGCAAACTGGCTAATGATGGTTTCTTGAATATAAAGGCGCATGGAATTCTCCATTTCGATTGCCCCGCGCAGCACGGTGCCCACAGTCGGCAGAGCCTATTTACTACTCGGCTCACGATAAAATTGGAGAATGTGAAAAAGCACCCTACGGGGTGCTTTTTCTGGTCGGCAAGGTGGTATCTCGTCACGGCTTTCATAGCAAGCGGAAGTTCGATCGCTGGAAGTGAAATCCCGGTGGACGCGACTATTGGATTATTGATCGCTCTCAGCACCTGTCGTGCCGCCCAACCGCAGACGGCGCCCCTCGATCCAGCCCTCGAAATCTTCGTCGGTTTTGCGGTTGATATACATGACCTGGCACCAATTCTTGTAAGGCTTGTAGACCGTGACGCCGTCGCCAGGAATAATGAATATGCGTTTGGTCATGCACTCGGGTGAGGGCGCGGAATATAAGTAGGCTCGCCCAGCACCGATAACCGTAGCCAAAAGCGGCGGCCTGAAATGATCCTCGGGGCCGCCCTTTGCGCTGCCGAGTTTCTGGCAGTCCACCTCTTGACCTGCGACAACCACGGTTTCTCGTTCGTGGGTGCCTGTGCTAGAACGGCCGAACAGTTTGCGGCGGCGACCGCCAACACGACCGAAAGAAGAGCGCGCAGCATCAAGCGTGCTCATAAAGAAATTTAAGAGCCGCGTCGAACAACCGTGGCACCAAAAATAGAATCGCGAGCGCCGTCAAAGCACGCAACGCGGGATGCAGCAACGTCGTAAGCGGTGCGTCTGCAATGCTCGCCAAGATATAGAGAATGCCGAGCTGCACGCCGGTACACCACGCGTAGATCTTCGCCACAATGCGAACAGGATTTCGCGCGCTGTAAATCAACTCACACAACAACTTAGCCAGCATCCGCACCTCCCTTCACATGCTTATGGATAGTCGTGCGACTAACACCGTATCGATTCGCCACATCGGTGACCGTCATGCTCGGATCAGCCAGCAACACGTTATTTCGCGTAGTTCCTTCGGGCCGATCTTCGGGGGACGGCCCCCGTTACGCCCTCGCGCTCTGCCGGCTTTGAGGCCCGCCATCGTCCGCTCTCGCGTTAGATTCCTGTCGTACTCGGTCAGACTGGCGAAAACGTTTGTGATGAGCTTCCCCGCAGCCGTCGATGTGTCGATCTTCTCGGTTAGCCGAAGCGCCGCACACACGACCAGCAGCGCACGCAAAAATGCGATTTTCCACAAAAATATGCGTCCTAGTTGGCGGACATTTCGTTCTCTCAGGTGGACTGCTGCCGGGATCGTAAGCACTTCTGGCCTATGATTGAGAGCCCTTCTGCATCTGCAATCTATCGACGAGCCGGAGGCGCAATTCCAGCTAGTGTGAGACCGTCCCACGGCGCATCACGCTCTTCGCATCGACCTTGCCCGGGTCGACCATGCCGGTTGGACTCTCAGGAATGTCGGGGGATTGATCTTCCCCATAGTTTCTGAACGTCGCGCCCCCCCCCTATCTGGCAAGCTCAGAAACAACTCGGGCACACATCGGTCACGATGACCTAGCATTACGTACGCAACCGGCGGGGCGACAAGATGAAGCTGACAAAACGAGAATTGCGGAACTTAACAACCGCGACGTTTGCGCAGCGGAATCTCCCGCAAAGGTCTGTGGCCAAAATCAGCAGGAGCCGGACCGCCCCGGTAAGCGGTTAACGCCACCCCACCGAGTTTGAAGCCCGGCGTGCAATAGTCGCCCAAGCGAATCACCAGTGTGGCTTTTTCACATCGCACTTTCCTCGGCCCATAAAAAAGAAGCCGCTCCTGGCGGGAGCGGCTTAATCTCCATGCCGCAGAGGGGCCAAGGCAGGGAGGGATGCGGTGGAGGTGCACCGCCGACTGCCCGTTGACTCTGGCCCCTTCAAGCCAGAGCTTCGCGGCAGTCAATCTCAGACTAGGCCGGCATCGCCTATGTTCGCAAGTTGAATGTCATCGCGGCGTTCGTTTCTTCAACAGCATCAAAAGTACTAGGTCATCTAGCAAACATGCCGAAAAAAACCGCTCCCAAAGGGAGCGGCGAGAAGCCATTGCCCCGGAGGTCAGGGCAACTGGAGCACACGGTGCCATGCGGACGGAGAGGCGCGCACGACACACGTTCATCATAACCAAGGCCTCGTTTCCTCAGCCACGGTCCAGATGCTTTCGCGAACTACCTCACGCAAAGCACAAGAACACCCCTGCATCGATATCATGTCAAACAATGGCCTCACAAAAAAATGCCGCTCCTTGGGGAAGCGGCATTAATCCATTGCCCCTGAGAGGCCAATGGAGGGGTCGAACAGAACAATACGTCAGGTCGGCAGGAGTCAACATAACGCTTGCACAGCGTAACGCGGCTTTGTGAAGCATATCTCCGCGCCCCAACGAATTTGCGAATTTCCGCAGCACACCTTCTTCAGGCCTAGACGACGGTACTCCGTTGGCAATGGCCGTTGCCCATCAAAATGAGCAAGGCTCGCGAGCTTACGCAGAAAGAATCGTCACACAGACGCCCCATTCCCGACAGACTCCAATCTTCAGATTGTCGTCGTCGAACCACAAAAGCGAGGTCAATCCCAGCGTCAGCTCACGATGATCGGCAAGGTACTTCTTGTTTACTCATGCGCCCCAGCCCAAAGCCCAAACATTTGGCCACAATAGCCCCTGAATCGTTGACCCGATTCATTTTCCATGTCCGATGCCCTCTTGGTCGATGGTTCGGGATCTTTGGAATGCGAAAGGGCCCCGGCTGTGCGCGCAGTCCGGGGCGTTTTCTTTCTTCCTTCCCTGTCCCGAACGAAACCGAATTTTCCCCGCGCGGTCCACCGCTCGGAACGTCACATGTCCACCTTTTCGGCAGCGAGTCGAGGCCGCCGATTCGCGTCGCAAACCGGCGTGATCAAGTACGGGGAATAGCAGAACACACCCCTTGAAAGGGGCTCGAGGTCTTTCTTCATCCCCTTCGCCGCATCAACAATACGCGTCAGTGGAAGCTCTCAAACTCTTGACGCAAGCGGGAAAAAATCACAAAGTTACCCGGCACACCTCGAACCATGCGGTACGAGCGCAAGTAGCCCTCACGCCGAAACTGACAAGACTCGAGAAGAGCGATCGATTTCGCATTGGTTTCCAGAACAACCGCCTGGATCCTCACCCATCCAGCAATTCCAAATCCCCACTTCGTAACTGCCTCACATGCCGCCCGCCCTATGCCTCGCCCCCAATGCGACGGGGCTACATCGTATGCAACTTCGGCTGTCAGATGCACTGTTGAAATCGTGTGGAACCCGACGGTCCCCACGAGCGCGCCCGACGCATCATCCACGATTGCTAGCCGAACAATTGAATCACTGCAGTCGGACTCAATCGCCTCGAATAGAGGACATAGATCGCGAGCTGATTCAACGTCCCAACTCGTATGCTTGACAACCTCCGGCAACCGAAGGTAAGAAAACCACGCATCGATGTCACGTCGGTCAAGTTGACGTAGTGACATGCCCGGAACGCCCAACGCAGGTGGATTGCTCACACGCATGATCTCACTCTATTTTGGCGGCAATTAATCTCGCCGTTACGCTACACCTTATCCCGCATAGATAACGACAGAAAAAAGCCATTTAGTGAACCGGAGAATTCGAAGCATCAAGCATTGATGCTTGCGGTGGCTCATATCGTCAACAGGCATTCATCCCCATCAAACGATGCGTCCGAGACCCTACAGAGATAGAGACGCTTGATCAGCAGCGAGCGATCAAACTCGAAGACGTCAACATACTGAAACTTACCCCCAACTTTGAAATCTAGTTGGATGTAGAGCGACATGAGACTCCCCGCGAAATCTCGGCGACAGATTCGAATCAGATCGACTTCATCGGCGGAATCCGCCAGCCGCCGCTCATACTCCCCGACGGACATCACGCCAAGCTTGTGACTCACGATGCTCGCGCCAGGTCCAAAGAGTTGGGCAATCGGTTTGCGTCCCTTTATCGAATAGAAGTACTCGACTGCCCGTTCCCACGTAAGATTTACTGTCAAATGATTGATCCATAAGTGAGCATCTCCTGCCGTCACCGGTCACTCGGCACGAATACCAGCATTCATCTCGCCCTCGCAAACGTCGCACACCCGCTTGCACTATAGCGTTAGCGAAATCGGCATGGCCTCGCTGCTGCAAACTTCAAGAACAACCTCACCGACGTTGAACAGCGTCGATATCCCAAGGAGCCAATATTGCCCCAAAGGGCAACTGCGCGCGGATCGTAATACCTTGTCCGGCGCACGTGCTGCATCACTCAACCCAGGCATGGACTCCACAAAAAATCGCCCTCCTGTTGAGGCATTTCGCATTTCACGGAACGCTGACATCCATCGCAGCACCCCTCGAGTACGATCGGGCTTGAATCGTACGGAAGCGATTCATCTCGCAGGACAAAGCCCCGGCTGCGCCAACCAGCCGGGGCTTTTTTTGAAACTTCGGATCTGTTGAATTGACAACATCTAGGCCACCTTCGCAATGCGGTGGCTGCACTGCTGTTACCTCACTAGGGCTCGCGAGGGGCTCTTGCTGCATTAGTCGGGGGTGAAAATTTGGATCTTCGCGACACTATCGAGACGATCTTCGATGCGAAGGCATTCTGTCGACCGCTTTTCTTCACCTATCCGGGCGGCCTTCGCTTCGAGCTATCCGAAAGTGGCTCAGCTATCCCACAATTCCTCACCGCGATGCGAAAAGCACGCGAGATATGCCTCGACCTCTTCCCCTCCACGGACACCATCGTTGCATGCCTACGGCGCCCCACACGTCAAAGTGAGGGACTTATGTCACATCGAGCGACGCTCTCCGAGATTTTGGCAGCAGGTATTACCATCCCAGACGAACGCTCGATTTGGACGGACTCTATCGAGCCGATTGACTGGCTTGATGCGAATGATGAGGAAGTTATTCTCAACGTTGCCTTTCGCACGGAGGTTGCGCTGATTCCGAATCTCTTGTGGTGCGCCCTCAGCACACAGTTCGGATACATCCGTCCTCAGCCATATTGCCAAGTCTACCTCTTCAATCTCGAAAAGCGGATCATGGCCCTTCCCTACGACGATCGCGGAATGGACGTCGTTGGCCCCAATCATGCACTGCTTGCCGCCATCTTTCGGAAGCATTACCGATATTTGCTGGAACACGACATCTCAACGATGCGCCAAACATTTCGGGACGAAACACTCCGGCCCCTCCCGCGGTAGTCATGTTTGACATTCTCCTAACGCGCCAAGCGAACCTGTCGATCTGTTTCACCCGAGCAAGCGTGCCCCCCCCTTATAGCAAGCCAACGCGTGCCGACGACTCCCGGCCAACCGAGTTCCAAATTCTTACTCGATGGAGAAGGAAGACAAGAAACCTCTCATCAACCGCACTTTTCTCCGCGAAAGAGAGCCGCACCAAATCCACTCTCTTGACCCGCTTCGCCGGTAGTGAAAAGATTCGTCAACATGGTTAGCAAGACGTTATCCCGCACGCTCTATGGGGCTATCTGGCTTGGAATCGCAGGCCCGCCGATGGGTGGGGGCGTATTAGGCCTTTTCGTCGCCGTCAGTGTATTGACGAAGTCACACGAATCTGTTTTCGTTACGCTCACGTTCGGCCCATTGTTTTGTGCGTTTGGATCATATTTTTTCGGCGGCATTCCAGCAATCCTGGCGGGCGCAATCATTGCGCTAGTATTTCCCGCCCTCGCGAAATGGAAAGGCGGAATCACCCTTTCGGCATTACTGTTGGCGTGGGTTATTACGCTTTCCTATATCACGTTCGCGACCCGCAACGCGTTTGGCGCCTACGATTGGCCTTGGCACTCATTGCTCGCATTACTCAGCGCCCCTGGCGCCTTATCCCTATGTAACAGGCTGCACAGGAAATTCGGCCCACCCGAATGTGACATTTAGGCGCCAAATCGGGTATCGCGAAATGGCTCAGTCGAGACTACCGGATCGCATGCGCGCATGCCAATGTAACGATATCGAACGCTTTCCATGCAATCCAAAATCTCTTACCAGAATGGCATCAACGGATGCCCCCCCATGGCACAGAGTGCAGACCAGTTTCAATTACGACCCTTCGGATAGGAAACCCTGCCGGGCAGGTCATTTCGCCCTCAAATCATCGATTCCGCGAGAGGAATCACCGTTGACGCTCGTCCTTCGTCGACTGTCGGTTGGAAAACGCTTGGAAGATCGCCCAAGCATCTTTCGATGCCTTGGCTTGCCACTCCTCTATCGCATCCTTAGCTGCGAAGCGGAGCAGTTCGCTTAGGTCACTATCAGGGGGATCGACGACGGTCACATCGTGCGCTCGCATCATTGCATAATTGGCTTCCGTGCGGGAGACCGCCGATGCGCGTTGCAGACGTTCTGTTTCCGCCGCCGCGTCCAATACCGCATGTCGCAGCCTGGCTGGAAGTGCCGTCAGACTAGACGTCCGGATCATGGCAATGGAAACCGGGCACGCGTAGCGGATCGCGGTGAATGTGGAAAGGTAGCCAGCCAATTTTTGACCAGCACCGCCGTCACCGGACGACATCACAGCGTTGAACTCTCCGTCTTCGAGCAATGGGAATACTTTCTTGAGCGGCATCTGCTTTGCCAAAGCCCCCGCTTGTCGCATCACACTCTCGGAAGTTTGATCATACGTTCTTATGGAAAGCGTGGAGAGGCCTTCGGGCGCTCGTATTGGTCGCTTCGACCAAAGACCAGTGGCAGGCCAAATTGAGAGGTAGAGCAATGTTATGCCGCGTTTGCGCAACTCGGCCTCGTATAGTGGGCGCGCGCGTTCATTCAGATGAACTGCATCCTCCGTTGACTGCGTAATGAACGGCAGTGCCGGGAGCTCAAAAATGGAGCTGGAACCGTCTAACGCACTCGTCAATGCATCTCCCCCAGTTGTCTCATTGCGCTTAATCGACGCGATCAACTGAGCGGAAGAAATGTCTGAGCCAAATGACGGTATGACCTCAATCTCGCCGTGGGATTTTTCTTTGACGAGACGTGCAAACGCGGAGAGACCCTCCCCAGAGACTGTCGATTCGGGGTATTCAGTGGCCATAGCCCATCGCGTTGTGGGAGCTCCTTTAGCAGGATCCCCCAAGATCAACACCATCACGTAGACCGCCGAAAGCGCCCCTCGCAAAATGAGCGCAAACCGCTCGCTAAGTAAGTGTTCAGCATCAGTGCCCACGCATTTCTCCAAATTACCCTTTCTGCAGTCGACCAAGGCTGATACACCGAATCGAGTCAAAAAGGAAGAACCAGACCTACGCGCAGTCAGCGTAACAACGTGACGAACAAAAACAGAGCCGCGCTCGACGGTTTCCACGAATTTCCTCATAAATTCGGCCGACACTCGTGTACGCGTCGCAAGGTGGCTCGATATGGCACTGCCTTCGGATCACGTCGCTCAATTTGGGGGCGTTCCTCGCGCGCACATCCGATGCCCCAACCTTGGCAAACCATCCCGATATGAAGCGGAACATTTCTGCGACGCCGTAGTTGTCACTCGCCACGCACTATTCTTCAGGACATTGACATTCAGTAATATACATACTGAGCAGCGACAGTTCTGGGCCGCGCCTTCGCGCGCCAAGGCGACACCGCGTACTTTGACCGCGCTCCGCCACTCCGGATCAGAACTCCCAGCGGTTCTATTGGAGTTCAACAGTATCTGTCCGTTGAAATAAAAAACCCCGCCAAACGGCGGGGCAAAATACGTGACAAACGAACGGGTTGATGAATGCGCGGCTCACGCTACCGCGTATTGCGCATATCAAGCGTGCGCAAGCTCCTTCGGAAGACGGGCCGGAGCCACCTTGGGCGCACCGTATTCACGCACTTGCCGCAGATCATGATCGGACTGCTGCGCGATCCACGCAGAGGCTCTACCTCCATTCTCGACGCCAAGCCACAACTCTAGACGCAATGCCATGTCGATCGAGATGCCGGCATGCCCATTCAGGACTCGCGACAACGCAACGCGACTCACGCCTAACTGCTCAGCAGCCTGACTCACGGTAAGTCTTAGCGCCGGCAAAACATCTTCGCGCAAAATCTCACCGGGATGCGGCGGATTGAACATGTTGTTCATGATAATTTCCTCTGTCTATATATACACCCGCCCCGTTTGATTCGCGGACGGTATTTCTCATCTTTTGCGCAAAGAGCACACGGGCACATGATGCCGCGCGCAATATCTGCCTCGGATCATTGGCGATGTGATCCAAAGAAGTGGGAACTGCAAAAGCCCCGGCCACTCTTCCCCGGCCGGGGCATTTTGCTTTCTGGAATAGCGTCAGATAACGCCGCCTGATGTGCCTCCGCGATTCTGCGCGTTGTCATGAGTGGTGGCTTTTCAGCACGCTCAAGGACGAAGGCTACCTCGATAAGGAAATCGGCCGCGCAGGCGGTTTCGCTTGGATGCGGAGCGATGTACTCGTGGCGAAGCTAGGCCGAACCACTGCGTCAGCGCTGATCTGAATACGAAAGCCCCGCTCGAATAAGAATCTGGGCTTTCTTCAACTGGCCCGAAAGCCCTATGATACGCAGTAGCGGAGACAATGGGGAAGATCCCCCTCCGATATGCTATCGACCTACTATCACGTCCTCGGTCGAGCTTGTTGATTGCTGATCCTGTTCACGAAGTCACCGCTCCCACGATGGCTCGAATCGAACGACCGAAGGCTAGGCTGCGTTTTCCACCATCAACTGCTCAAGTCGCTTGCAGGCATCGGCGATCACTCCAAGCCGAACCTTCGCTAGTTGTCGATCGTATTCGTTAACCACTCTCGTCAGATCATCCATGAGCTCGCTGGGTACAGCCCATTCCCCTTTCGAATTGGCGACAAGCAACACAGATGCGAGATCGCGCTCCGTCCTTTCGAGAATGTCGCTATGAAGCTCTCCGTGACCGGCCTCCGTAACGAACGTGGCAATCAAGATGACTTCAGCCAGAGCATTTATCAACTGACGACTAGCCTCCCCACTGCGCAGGCGCTCCAGTGAAAGCCTCACGCGAAGGACGATCCGTTCTGCCTCCCTCCTCGGCATCGGTAAAAGTAGCGCGCTGGATCGCCCCCCGGACGAGCGCATTTGAACCGATCGATGACTCTTCTTCGTTGACATTGACTACTCTTCTCTAGCGTAAACCGAATGGCACAGGCGGAATTTTCTCCGGCAGTACCCTATGTCTTCAGTATTGAGATATTAGAACCCGCGGATCCCTTTTGCACAAAGCGGATTCCCACGACGGCAGGTATGGATCTGCCCGTTGACCTCCGGTACGCACAGAGTTCTAGATTGGGGTCAGATCATGCCGCTGGTGCGTTGCATCACACCGCGCGTATACCCCGCATTTTTGCGGGTTTATCCACATACATCTGCCCGCAGCGCATCCAATCGCGGAATATTCCATTGCACACGAAACCTCGTTGCAGCGGCGACTCAGGATGATGCGAAGAATCCCACACACCGCGATGCGTCCACATGCGGTCCCCATCTTAATGAAGGCACGGGAGACGAGGGGCAGTCAATTGCACTGGCGGCCATCGCATTCACTCAATGCATCTTCAGTCGAATACGTTGCCCACATTCGACTGCGAATCGAGCTGTACCGTCGCGCGTTGCGTTGCTTGTCTAGATGAACAACAGGCTCGCAGCGTTAGCTGGGAGCCTGTTCGTGTTGTCGCTATCCTTCGCGAGTTAGAACTTCATTCTGAAGCCGAGATTGGCCTTCACGTTGTAGTTACCACCAAAGTGATTGACCGACGTGTTCACCGAGCTCTCGCCGTACACCGTGTACTTGTTATCCGCCCACGAATACGAACCACCCACGCCCGCGCCCATCCACGTTCTGTCAGTCCTCGTGTCAAAGTTCACACCCGCCACATTCACCGACGACCCACCGAGCATCTCCTGATAGACGTTCAAAATGCCGTAGAACGACGCGTTCATGGAGCGCCTCTGACTGTCCTTCCACGAGTTCGTATAGTTCGCGGCTACCCCCAGTCGCCCAATCAGGCTATTGCTCCCGTGCATGCTCACGTCACTTCCCCAAGCATCCTGGAACGCGCGAGCATCGATCGACGA
>NZ_CABPSF010000014.1 GCF_902459685.1 Pandoraea iniqua
CCGAAGGTCTGCGTTTCGCAATCCGCGAAGGTGGCCGTACCGTCGGCGCCGGCGTGGTTGCTACGATCGTTGCCTAAGCCGGTCCTTTAAAGGTCCGCGCTTACGGGGGTCAGCTTTTGGCGGCTGGCCCCGCTGCTGTTTTAGGGGTATAGCTCAACTGGCAGAGCGTCGGTCTCCAAAACCGAAGGTTGGGGGTTCGATTCCCTCTGCCCCTGCCAAACAACTGTCTGCAAGCTGGAAATGGCGAATTCTCCCGTAGAAACTGTACGTACGACTGGCGACAAGCTGCTGTTGGCTCTGGCCGCACTGCTGGTGGTTGCTGGTGTCGTGGCGTTCTACGCCTTGGAACAACAAGCACTGTATGTGCGCGTTGCTGCCATTGTCGTCGTTCTGGCCATTGCCGCAGGTGTTGGATTGGCATCGCAAACCGGTAAGGGCTTCATGGCCTTTGCTAAGGATGCGTATCGGGAAGTGGGTAAGGTCGTTTGGCCGACCCGTAAAGAGGCCGCTCAAACGACCGCGATTGTCTTCGCGTTCGTCATCGTTATGGCGCTGTATCTCTGGATCAGCGACAAGACGATTGAATGGGCGGTGTTCTCTTTAATTCTTGGCTGGAAGTGATATGTCTGATACCGGGGCTGCACCGAGTAAGAAGCGCTGGTACGTCGTTCATGCGTATTCCGGCATGGAAAAGAGCGTAGCCAAGGCGCTTCGCGAGCGCATTGCGCGCGCAGGTATGGAAGATTATTTCGGCGAGATCTTGGTCCCGACCGAAGAAGTTGTAGAAACCAAGGGTGGCCAGAAATCGGTCACCGAACGTCGTTTCTTCCCCGGCTATGTGCTGTGCGAGATGGAAATGACGGATGAGACGTGGCACTTGGTGAAAAACACCGCCAAGGTCACCGGCTTCGTCGGCGGCACGGGCAACCGTCCGACGCCGATTCGTCAGGCCGAGGTCGACAAGATCATGTCTCAAATCAAGGACGGGGTGGAAAAGCCGCGTCCCAAGACGTTGTTCGAAGTGGGCGAGTTTGTTCGAGTCAAGGATGGTCCTTTCACGGACTTCAACGGCTCGGTCGAAGAAGTGAACTACGAAAAGTCCCGCCTACGTGTTTCCGTCACCATTTTTGGACGGGCAACTCCGGTAGAACTGGAGTTCGGACAAGTCGAAAAGATCTAAGAATAAGATGCGCCGGGCAATGTCCGGCGCGTTTTTGCGTTGGTGACAGTCGTCGCCGAGGAGCGTCAGTAGCCCGTTTTTTGGTGAACGCGCGCTATGACTCAACCCCGAATATGCGCCACATATTCGTTCCGGAGTAAACCATGGCAAAGAAAATCATCGGCTTTATCAAGCTGCAGATTCCTGCAGGTAAAGCCAACCCGTCGCCCCCCGTGGGCCCGGCACTGGGTCAACGCGGCCTGAACATCATGGAGTTCTGCAAGGCGTTCAACGCCCAGACGCAGGGCCTCGAACCGGGTCTGCCGACGCCGGTGGTGATCACCGCCTTCGCGGACAAGAGCTTCACGTTCGTTCTGAAGACCCCGCCGGCAACCGTGCTGATCAAGAAGGCTGCCAAGCTCGACAAGGGCTCGGCCAAGCCGCACACCGATAAGGTGGGCAAGATCACCCGCGCACAAGCGGAAGAAATCGCGAAGACCAAGATGCCTGACCTTACCGCTGCCGATCTGGACGCCGCGGTTCGCACCATCGCTGGCAGCGCACGTTCGATGGGCATCACGGTGGAGGGTCTGTAATGGCTAAGATCTCTAAGCGTCAACAAGCATTGGCCGCCAAGGTCGACCGCAACAAGCTGTACCCGGTCGGCGACGCTCTGGCTCTGGTCAAGGAATGCGCAAGCGCCAAGTTCGACGAGTCGATCGACGTCGCCGTTCAACTGGGCGTGGATGCAAAGAAGTCGGACCAAGTGGTCCGTGGTTCGGTCGTCCTGCCGGCAGGTACCGGTAAGTCGGTTCGCGTTGCCGTTTTCGCCCAAGGCGAAAAGGCTGAGCAAGCTAAGGCTGCCGGCGCTGAAATCGTCGGTATGGAAGACCTGGCTGAGCAAATCAAGGCCGGCAAGATGGACTTCGACATCGTGATCGCTTCGCCGGACACGATGCGCGTTGTCGGTACGCTGGGTCAGATCCTCGGCCCGCGCGGCCTGATGCCGAACCCGAAGGTTGGCACGGTGACCCCGGACGTTGCTACGGCTGTGAAGAACGCCAAGGCAGGTCAGGTGCAATTCCGCGTCGACAAGGGCGGCATCATCCACGCCACGATCGGTCGCGCATCGTTCGAAGCAGCTTCGCTGCAACAGAACCTGTCGGCACTCCTGGAAGCCCTGACGAAGGCCAAGCCGGCCTCGAGCAAGGGTGTCTACCTGCGCAAGATCGCCCTGTCGAGCACGATGGGCGTTGGCGTGCGTGTGGACCAGACGACGCTGTCGGCCTAAGCGCCAGACGCGGCGAGCGGCACTGAAAAGTATCGCAATCGCAGGGTGATGGCGTCCCCTGGGATGGCTTTAGATCCTAGAGATCGATAGCCAGCAGCAAAAGACTTTGGGCGAAAGCGGGTTCCTCGGAAAACGCTTTCGGTTATCAAAGACCGTTGGCGGGAATGGGCATTCACTGACACTCCCTTAATACGCCAGCCAACGCAGATGGCGAACCCGAACAAGTATGCAGTCACATCATGGCGCATGGGCAACCGGCGCGGTGATAGAAACTCCAGACATGTCGGTAAGCCGTTAGTGGAACGGCATCACCATGAGGTGATGTCAATTTTGGAGGTTAACCGTGGCACTTAATCTTGATGATAAGAAAGCCGTCGTGGCAGAAGTTTCGGCGCAAGTCGCCGGTGCTTCGACCATCGTTGTGGCTGAATATCGCGGAATCACGGTTGGCGATCTGACGAAGCTTCGCGCTACCGCGCGTCAGCAAGGCGTCTACCTGCGCGTTCTGAAGAACACGCTGGCACGCCGTGCAGTGGAAAACACTGCCTTTGCTGGCCTGGCTGAACAGATGACCGGTCCTCTGATCTACGGTATCTCGACGGATCCCGTAGCCGCTGCGAAAGTCTTGAACGACTTTTCGAAGGGCAACGACAAGTTGATCTTGAAGGCCGGCTCGTACGACGGCAAGGTGATGGACAAGGCTGGCGTGCAAGCGCTGGCGTCGATCCCGAGCCGCGACGAACTGCTCGCGAAGTTGCTGGGTGTCATGCAAGCGCCGGTTTCCGGCTTTGCTCGCGTCCTGGCTGCCGTGGCCGAGAAGAAGCAAGCGGAAGCTGCTTAATTCTCGTCCCGGTTACACGATCGCTGACTTCGGTCCGAACACAATCTAGGAGTTTTACAAATGGCAATCACTAAAGAAGACATCATCGAAGCCGTTGGCTCGATGTCGGTTATGGAACTGAACGACCTGGTTAAGGCGTTCGAAGAAAAGTTCGGCGTGTCGGCAGCTGCTCTGTCGGTCGCTGGCCCGGCTGGCGCAGGCGGTGCTGCTGCTGCTGCTGAAGAGCAAACCGAATTCAACGTCATCCTGACGGAAGTCGGCGCAAACAAGGTCGGCGTCATCAAGGCCGTGCGCGAACTGACCGGCCTGGGCTTGAAGGAAGCCAAGGATGTGGTTGACGGTGCTCCGAAGGCTGTCAAGGAAGGCGTCGACAAGGCTGCTGCTGAAGAAGCCAAGAAGAAGCTGGAAGAAGCCGGCGCCAAGGTCGAAGTTAAGTAATTCGACTCCGCGCGTAGGGAAGGCTGGCGACGAAAAGTCGTCAGCCTTTTTGTGCTTTCAGGCGTTGCAAAACCCACATCCTGTGTGCGGTATTCGAAAGCCGGCGCAGAAAAGCGCCAAGTGGTTGAAGTCAAACAGGTTTTAGTGATGGCTGTGTGAATCGTGGCGTTTGAAACGCGCGTTACACACTGAGAGAGGCCAAAGAAAAGATCGCGCCGTGAAGGTCAGGGCGGTTCTTCTCTTTGTCTTCTGAAGCGACTGCAGAAGGCAAGTTTGGTCGGGCGACGGGCAACACAGGCATCCGTCGCCGTCAGCCAGCGGTTGGTAGCGGCCAACCACCAAGCTCGTTGCTCCATGGCAAGCCCGCCGTGGAGGACGTCTGGTCTCAGTCGATGAACACCCGTTGGCGATGCCTGCCGTCGTCGTCACCGTAGTGATTCGGAGATCGTAATGCACTATTCCTTCACCGAGAAGAAACGCATTCGCAAGAGTTTTGCGAAGCGTCCGAACGTGCACAAGGTGCCGTTTTTGCTGGCTACCCAGCTCGCCTCGTACACATCGTTCTTGCAGGCCGAAGCGCTTGCATCGGAGCGGAAACCGGAGGGTCTGCAAGCGGCCTTCTCCTCCATTTTCCCGATCGTTTCTCACAACGGGTTCGCACGCCTTGAGTTCGTCAGCTATTTGCTCGGTACTCCCGCGTTCGATGTCAAGGAATGTCAACAGCGCGGCCTGACTTTTTGCTCGGCTCTGCGCGCCAAAGTTCGTCTGGTGATCCTGGATAAGGAATCGCCGAACAAGCCCGTCGTCAAGGAAGTCAAGGAACAGGAAGTGTACATGGGCGAAATTCCGCTCATGACGTCCACGGGTTCCTTCGTCATCAATGGCACGGAGCGTGTCATCGTCTCGCAGCTGCACCGTTCGCCGGGCGTGTTCTTCGAACACGACAAGGGCAAGACGCACAGCTCGGGCAAGTTGCTGTTCTCTGCACGTATCATCCCCTACCGCGGCTCGTGGCTGGACTTCGAATTCGATCCGAAGGACATCCTGTACTTCCGCGTCGACCGCCGTCGCAAGATGCCGGTCACGATCCTGCTCAAGGCCATTGGCCTGACGCCGGAACAGATCCTCGCGAACTTCTTCGTGTTCGACAACTTCAAGCTGATGCCGGAAGGCGCGCAGATGGAGTTCGTGCCGGAGCGTCTGCGTGGTGAAGTGGCGCGTTTCGACATCACCGATCGCGAAGGCAAGGTCATTGTCCAGAAGGACAAGCGCGTCAACGCCAAGCACATCCGTGATCTGGAAAACGCCAACACCAAGTTCATCTCGGTGCCGGAAGACTACCTGCTCGGCCGCGTGCTGGCAAAGAACGTGATCGACGCCGATACCGGCGAAGTGATCGCTAACGCCAACGACGAAATCACCGAAAGCGTGCTGCTCAAGCTGCGCGAGTCGGGTGTGTCGGATATCCAGACGCTCTACACGAACGATCTGGACCAAGGTCCGTACATCTCGGCCACGCTGCGTATCGACGAAACCGCCGACCGTACGGCCGCGCGTATCGCGATCTACCGCATGATGCGCCCGGGTGAGCCGCCGACCGAAGATGCGGTCGAGGCCCTGTTCAACCGTCTGTTCTACAGCGAAGAAGCGTACGACCTGTCGAAGGTGGGTCGTATGAAGTTCAACCGTCGTGTCGGCCGTGATGACGTGCTCGGCCCGATGACGCTGGAAGACGACGACATCCTCGCGACGATCAAGATCCTGGTGGATCTGCGTAACGGCCGCGGCGAAGTGGACGATATCGACCACTTGGGTAACCGTCGTGTGCGTTGCGTCGGCGAACTCGCCGAGAACCAGTTCCGTGCCGGTCTGGTGCGTGTCGAGCGTGCTGTGAAGGAACGTCTGGGTCAGGCCGAGTCGGAAAACCTGATGCCGCACGACCTGATCAACAGCAAGCCGATCTCGTCGGCCATTCGCGAGTTCTTCGGTTCGTCGCAGCTGTCGCAGTTTATGGACCAAACCAACCCGCTGTCGGAAATCACGCACAAGCGTCGTGTTTCCGCACTGGGCCCGGGCGGTCTGACGCGTGAGCGTGCCGGCTTCGAAGTGCGCGACGTGCACCCGACTCACTACGGTCGCGTGTGCCCGATTGAAACGCCGGAAGGTCCGAACATTGGTCTGATCAACTCGCTGGCACTGTACGCCCGCCTGAACGAATACGGCTTCCTCGAGACGCCGTACCGCAAGGTGGAAGACGGCAAGGTCACCGACCAGATCGACTACCTGTCGGCCATTGAAGAAGGCCGTTACGTGATCGCTCAGGCGAACGCGTCGATCGGCGCCGACGGCTCGCTCACCGACGAACTCGTGTCGTCGCGTGAAGCCGGCGAAACGCTGATGGTCACGCCGGACCGCATCCAGTACATGGACGTGGCCCCGTCGCAGATCGTCTCGGTCGCTGCCTCGCTGATTCCGTTCCTTGAACACGATGACGCGAACCGCGCATTGATGGGCTCGAACATGCAGCGCCAGGCCGTGCCTTGCCTGCGTCCGGAAAAAGCGGTCGTGGGTACGGGTATCGAACGTACCGTGGCAGTTGACTCGGGTACGACGGTGCAAGCCTTCCGTGGCGGCGTGGTGGACTACGTCGACGCAGGCCGTGTGGTGATTCGTGCGAACGATGACGAAGCGCTGGCCGGTGAAGTGGGCGTCGACATCTACAACCTGATCAAGTACACGCGTTCGAACCAGAACACCAACATCAACCAGCGCCCGATCGTAGAAGTGGGCGACAAGGTGGCGCGCGGCGATGTGATCGCCGACGGCGCGTCGACCGATCTGGGCGAATTGGCGCTGGGTCAGAACATGCTGATCGCGTTCATGCCGTGGAACGGCTACAACTTCGAGGATTCGATCCTGATCTCGGAGCGTGTCGTTGCGGAAGACCGTTACACGTCGATCCACATCGAAGAGCTGAACGTGGTCGCTCGCGACACGAAGCTCGGACCTGAGGAAATCACGCGCGACATCTCGAACCTGGCGGAAGTGCAACTGAGCCGTCTGGACGAGTCGGGCATCGTGTACATCGGCGCGGAAGTCGAAGCCGGTGACGTGATGGTGGGCAAGGTCACGCCGAAGGGCGAAACCCAGCTCACGCCGGAAGAAAAGCTGCTGCGCGCGATCTTCGGCGAGAAGGCTTCGGACGTGAAGGACACCTCGCTGCGCGTGCCCTCGGGCATGAGCGGCACCGTCATCGACGTGCAGGTGTTCACGCGTGAAGGTATCCAGCGCGACAAGCGCGCTCAACAGATCATCGACGATGAACTGAAGGGCTACCGTCTGGACCTGAACGACCAGCTGCGTATCGTGGAAGGCGATGCATTCCAGCGTCTGGAGCGTTTCCTGGTGGGCAAGTCGGCCAATGGCGGCCCGAAGAAGCTCGTCAAGGGCACCAAGATCACCAAGGAATACCTGGCCGATCTGGACCGCTACCACTGGTTCGACATCCGTCTGGCCGAAGACGAAGGCGCGCAACAGCTCGAACAGATCAAGGAATCGATCGAGCAGAAGCGTCACCAGTTCGATCTGGCCTTCGAAGAGAAGCGCAAGAAGCTCACGCAAGGCGACGAACTGCCGCCGGGCGTGTTGAAGATGGTCAAGGTGTACCTGGCCGTGAAGCGCCGTCTCCAGCCTGGCGACAAGATGGCCGGCCGTCACGGTAACAAGGGTGTGGTCTCGAAGATCGTGCCGATCGAAGATATGCCGTACATGGCCGATGGCCGTCCGGCAGACATCGTGCTCAACCCGCTCGGCGTGCCGTCGCGGATGAACGTGGGTCAGATTCTCGAATCGCACCTCGGCTGGGCAGCGAAGGGTCTGGGTTGGCGCATCGGCGAAATGCTGCAAGCGCACACCAAGGTCCAGGAAGTTCGCAAGTTCCTGACGAAGATCTACAACGAGAGCGGTCAGCAAGAAGATATCGACAGCCTGTCGGACGACGAGATCATGTCGCTGGCGCGCAACTTGCAGAACGGCGTGCCGTTCGCAACGCCGGTGTTCGATGGTGCGCATGAAGAGGAAATCCGCCGCATGCTGGATCTGGCTTTCCCGGATCACATTGCGAAGGGCCTCGGCATGACGCCGTCGAAGAACCAGGTCACGCTGCACGACGGCCGTACCGGCGAAGCGTTTGAGCGTCCGGTTACTTGCGGCTTCATGCACATGCTGAAGCTGCACCACTTGGTCGACGACAAGATGCACGCGCGTTCGACCGGTCCGTACTCGCTGGTGACGCAGCAGCCGTTGGGCGGTAAGGCCCAGTTCGGTGGTCAGCGTTTCGGTGAAATGGAAGTGTGGGCACTGGAAGCTTACGGCGCATCGTACGTGCTGCAAGAAATGCTGACGGTGAAGTCGGATGACGTGAACGGTCGTACGAAGGTGTACGAAAACCTCGTCAAGGGCGATCACGTGATCGATGCCGGCATGCCGGAATCGTTCAACGTGCTGGTCAAGGAAATCCGTTCGCTCGGTATCGATATCGACCTGGAGCGCGGTTAATCGCGTTCAGGCAAATAGGAGAAAGCAATGAAAGCTTTGCTCGATCTATTCAAGCAAGTCCAGCAGGACGAACAGTTCGACGCGATCAAGATCGGTCTGGCTTCGCCGGACAAGATCCGCTCGTGGTCGTTCGGTGAAGTCAAGAAGCCGGAAACGATCAACTATCGGACGTTCAAGCCCGAGCGTGATGGTCTGTTCTGCGCAAAGATCTTCGGTCCGATCAAGGATTACGAATGCCTTTGCGGTAAGTACAAGCGCCTGAAGCACCGTGGCGTGATCTGCGAGAAGTGCGGCGTGGAAGTCACGCTCGCAAAGGTGCGTCGCGAACGCATGGGCCACATCGAGCTGGCCTCGCCGGTCGCTCACATCTGGTTCCTGAAGTCGCTGCCGTCGCGTCTGGGCATGGTGCTCGACATGACGCTGCGCGACATCGAACGCGTGTTGTACTTCGAAGCCTACGTGGTGATCGAAGCGGGCATGACGCCGCTCAAAGCGCGGCAGATCATGACCGAAGAGGATTACTACAACAAGGTCGAGGAATACGGCGACGAATTCCGTGCCGAGATGGGCGCGGAAGGCGTGCGTGAGCTGCTGCGCGCGATCGACATCGATTCGGAAGTCGAGCGTCTGCGCGCCGAGCTGCAAGCCACGGGCTCGGAAGCCAAGATCAAGAAGTACGCCAAGCGCCTGAAAGTGCTCGAGGCATTCCAGCGTTCGGGCATCAAGCCCGAGTGGATGGTGCTCGAAGTGCTGCCGGTGCTGCCGCCCGAACTGCGCCCGCTGGTGCCGCTCGACGGTGGCCGCTTCGCGACCTCGGACCTGAACGATCTGTATCGCCGCGTCATCAACCGTAACAACCGTCTGAAGCGTCTGCTCGAGCTGAAGGCACCGGACATCATCGTGCGCAACGAAAAGCGCATGCTGCAAGAGTCGGTGGATTCGCTGCTCGATAACGGCCGTCGCGGTAAGGCCATGACGGGTGCTAACAAGCGTCCGCTCAAGTCGCTGGCCGACATGATCAAGGGCAAGAGCGGTCGTTTCCGTCAGAACTTGCTCGGTAAGCGCGTCGACTACTCGGGCCGTTCGGTGATTACCGTGGGCCCGACGCTCAAGCTGCATCAGTGCGGTCTGCCGAAGCTGATGGCGCTCGAACTCTTCAAGCCGTTCATTTTCCACAAGCTGGAAGTGATGGGCGTGGCCACGACGATCAAGGCCGCGAAGAAGGAAGTCGAGAACCAGACGGCCGTGGTGTGGGACATCTTGGAAGAGGTGATCCGCGAGCACCCGATCATGCTGAACCGCGCACCGACGCTGCACCGCCTGGGTATTCAGGCGTTTGAGCCGGTGCTGATCGAAGGCAAGGCAATTCAGCTTCACCCGCTGGTTTGCGCGGCGTTCAACGCCGACTTCGACGGTGACCAGATGGCCGTTCACGTGCCGCTGTCGCTCGAAGCGCAGATGGAAGCGCGTACCCTGATGCTGGCCTCGAACAACGTGTTGTTCCCGGCTAACGGCGATCCGTCGATCGTGCCGTCGCAGGATATCGTGCTGGGTCTGTACTACGCGACGCGTGACAAGATCAACGGCCGCGGCGAAGGCATTTCGTTTGCCGACGTCTCGGAAGTGCTGCGTGCGTACGACAACAAGGAAGTCGAACTGGCTTCGCGCGTGAACGTGCGTATCACCGAGATGGTTCACAACGAGGACACCTCGGAAGGTGCGCCGAAGTTCGTGCCGAAGATCACGCTGTACCCGACGACTGTCGGCCGCGCGATCTTGTCCGAAATTCTGCCGCCGGGCCTGCCGTTCTCGGTGCTGAACAAGTCGCTCAAGAAGAAGGAAATCTCGAAGCTGATCAACACGGCGTTCCGCCGTTGCGGTCTGCGCGAGACGGTGATCTTCGTCGACAAGCTGATGCAGTCGGGCTTCAAGCTCGCAACGCGTGCCGGTATCTCGATCTGCGTCGACGACATGCTCGTGCCGACGAAGAAGGAAGAGCTGATCGGCGAAGCGTCGAAGAAGGTCAAGGAATACGACCGTCAGTACATGTCGGGTCTGGTCACGGCGCAAGAGCGTTACAACAACGTCGTGGACATCTGGGGTGCAACCGGCGACGCCGTGGGCAAGGCCATGATGGAACAGCTCTCGACGGAAGAAACGGTCGATCGCGATGGCAAGACCGTGCGTCAGGAATCGTTCAACTCGATTTACATGATGGCCGACTCGGGTGCTCGCGGTTCGAGCGCTCAGATTCGTCAGCTCGCCGGTATGCGTGGCCTGATGGCCAAGCCGGACGGCTCGATTATCGAGACGCCGATTACCGCGAACTTCCGCGAAGGCCTGAACGTGTTGCAGTACTTCATCTCGACCCACGGTGCACGTAAGGGTCTGGCGGATACGGCACTGAAGACGGCTAACTCGGGTTACCTGACGCGTCGTCTGGTGGACGTGACGCAGGATCTGGTCGTGGTCGAAGACGATTGCGGCACGAGCAACGGCGTGGCAATGAAGGCGCTGGTCGAGGGCGGTGAAGTGGTCGAAGCCCTGCGTGACCGTATTCTGGGTCGCGTGGCCGTGTCGGATGTTGTGAATCCGGAAACGCAAGAGACGGTGTACGAGGCCGGCACGCTGCTGGACGAAGACGTTGTCGAAACGATCGAATCGCTGGGTATCGACGAAGTGCGCGTGCGCACGCCGCTGACCTGCGATACGCGTTACGGTCTGTGCGCACTGTGCTATGGCCGTGACCTGGGTCGCGGTTCGCGTGTGAACGTCGGCGAAGCCGTCGGCGTGATCGCAGCACAGTCGATCGGTGAGCCGGGCACGCAGCTGACGATGCGTACGTTCCACATCGGTGGTGCGGCATCGCGTGCGGCAGTGGCCTCGTCGATCGAAGCCAAGTCGAACGGTACGGTTCGCTTCACGGCAACGATGCGTTACGTGACGAACGGCCGCGGCGAGCAGATCGTGATTTCGCGTTCGGGTGAAATCCTGATCACGGACGATCACGGTCGCGAGCGCGAGCGTCACAAAGTGCCGTACGGCGCGACGCTGCTGCAACTGGATGGCGCACAGGTCAAGGCCGGTGTGCAACTCGGTACGTGGGATCCGCTGACGCGCCCGATCATTACCGAACACGGCGGTTTCGCCCGCTTCGAGAATGTCGAGGAAGGTGTCACGGTTGCCAAGCAGATCGACGATGTGACGGGTCTGTCCACGCTGGTCGTGATCGATCCGAAGCGTCGTGGTCCGGCGTCGAAGAACGTGCGTCCGCAGGTCAAGCTGCTCGACGAGAATGGTGTGGAAGTGAAGATCCCGGGTACCGATCACGCTGTGACGATCGGCTTCCAGGTGGGCGCACTGATCACCATCAAGGACGGTCAGCAAGTGCCGGTGGGTGAAGTGCTCGCACGTATCCCGACCGAAGCGCAAAAGACCCGCGACATTACCGGGGGTCTGCCGCGTGTGGCCGAACTGTTCGAAGCACGTGCACCGAAGGACGCCGGCATTCTGGCCGAAGTCACGGGTACGACGTCGTTCGGTAAGGACACCAAGGGCAAGCAGCGTCTGGTCATTACCGATCTGGACGGCAACCAGCACGAGTTCCTGATTCCGAAGGAAAAGCAGGTGCTGGTGCACGACGGTCAGGTGGTGAACAAGGGCGAAATGATCGTGGACGGCCCGGCCGATCCGCACGACATTCTGCGCTTGCAGGGTATCGAGGCACTGGCACGTTACATCGTCGACGAAGTTCAGGACGTGTACCGTTTGCAGGGTGTGAAGATCAACGACAAGCACATCGAGGTGATCGTTCGCCAGATGCTGCGTCGTGTGCAGATCGTCGATTCGGGCGATACGCGCTTCATCACCGGCGAACAGGTCGAACGCTCGGACATGCTCGACGAGAACGACGCCATGAACGCTTTGGACAAGCGTCCGGCGCAGTACGAGAACGTGTTGCTGGGTATTACGAAGGCGTCGCTGTCGACGGACTCGTTCATCTCGGCCGCATCGTTCCAGGAAACGACGCGCGTGTTGACCGAAGCCGCCATCATGGGCAAGAAGGACGACCTGCGTGGCCTGAAGGAAAACGTCATCGTCGGCCGTCTGATCCCGGCAGGTACGGGTCTGGCGTATCACAAGGCCCGCAAGGCCCGCGAAACGTCGGATCGCGAGCGTCACGACCAGATCGCTCTGGAAGAGGCGTTTGCCCCGATGCCCGCATCGGTGGAAGAGCCGACGGCAGAGTAAGGTGGCAGGCAGCGCTGGCGAAAGCCGGCGCTGTCACCGCAGACTTTGTCGCGACAGCAGTCGATGTGAAAAACGGCACCCTTTGCGGGGTGCCGTTTTTTTTTGCCTGCGGTTTTTTGCTACGTGACGACTACGCCGTCATGATCAGAACCCGAAGTGGCCCTGCACGTAGACCATGCGCGGGGCGCCGACCATGATGCCGCCGTTCTGATCGGTGTTACGCGTGTAGAAGCGCTTGTCGAAGACGTTGTTCACGCCCACGGTGACATCGGCGTTCTTGTAGAACGGCAGCTTGTACATCGCTTGCAGATTCCACACACGGTAACCCGGCACCTTGCCGTTGGTGCCGTCGGCCGATTGCGCTTCGGTGTTCGCCAAGTCCGAGTACTGCGAGCTTTGGTGCGTGGTCGAGACGTTGAGGGTCCACTGACCGATCGCGTAGCGCGCGCCGAGCGTGTCGGTAAAGCGGGAGTAGAACGGCACATCGAGGCCGGCCGTCGTGCCCGACTTCTGGATCGCACGCACGTAGGTGAAGTTCGCGTACAGGTTCAGGCCGCGCAGCACGCTGTCGCGGTCGAAGGTGTAATCGAGCGCGGTTTCGATACCGTCGTGATTCGTCGCCCCGATGTTCTGGAAGGTCGCCGGGCTGACGTTCGGCACTTGCAGAATCTGGTTGTCGAACTTCATCTTGAACGCCGTCAACTCGGCGCGCCAGCGGTTGTCCGTCCAGCGCGTGCCGATTTCATACGTGCGCGCGACTTCCGGCTGAAGCGGGTTCGTCGCCGACATCGAGTTCAGCTGCGTGTTCTGCACCGGCCCGAACGACGTGCTGTAGTCCGCGAAGATCGTCCATGCGCTGTTCACCAGATACGACAGGTTCACCGACGGCAGCGGCTTGTTGTTGTCGGTACGGAAGGTGTTGCCCGAGGCCTTGTCGACGCGTTGCGAAGCGATCATTTCGTAACGCACGCCCGGCGTCAGACGCCAGTTGCCCCACGCCATACGGTCGTCGATATAGAACGCGTTCGCCGTGGTGTAGTTGTAGAACGTGGTGGTCGCCGAGTTCTTGCCGTTGGACAGGGTCGTGCTGAAGTTGTTGTCGTCGCCGCGCTCGCGCACGAAGCGATAGCCGACCGTAACGTCATGCGCCGTCGGGCCGAGGAACAGGCGTTGCGTGTAGCGCGGCTCGATGCCGAACGTCTGATAGTTGCGCGGCTGGTGAATGGTCACGAGCGGCAGCACCGACAGATTGGTCAGCGAGCTTTGACGGTAGCTTTCGTTGAAGAACGTGCGGAGCTCGAATTCCTGCGTCTCCGAGATCGTGTTCAGGTAGCCGAAGTCGAGGCCGGTGCGATTGCCGCTCCAGTAGTCGTTCGGACGCGTGTTCTGGAACGGATCGGCGTTGTATTGCGCGGCGGTCAGGCCGCCCGGCGTCATCGACTTGGCGTCGTAATACGAGACCTTACCGTAGACCTGCTGGCTCGGCGTGATGTCGTAGCGCCACTTCAACGCGAGGTCGTTCACGTTCTCGTTGCTGCCCGTGCGCCAGTCGCGACCGACCATGCCCGAGTAGAGCAACGCGAGGCCCAGCCCGTTGTCCATCTGGGTACCTAGGAACAGGCCGTATTGGGTATTGGCGCCGCCCCCGGTGGTGTAGATGTTCTGACGCACCGTGGCGTCGCCGGTCAGGCCCGGCGTATTCGGAATCGAGCGCGTCTTGAAGTTGATCACGCCGCCCACGTTTTGCGGGCCGTAGCGCACGGCTCCGCCGCTACGCACAACGTCGATGCTCTCGATGTTGAAGAGACTGACCGGGGCGAACGACAACTGCGGCTGGCCATAGGGCGCCACCGCGAGCGGAATGCCGTCGAGCAGCACCGTCGAGCGCGGGCTGAAACGGCCCGCAAGACCGCGCACGCCGATGTTCAGCGAGATGGCGCTGCCGGCGGAGCTGGAGTTGTCAGTGGCTTGCACCCCCGGCACGCGGCGCAGCACGTCGCCGATGCTCGCCGCACCCGAGGCGTCGATCTGGTCTTTCTTCACGACCGTGCGTGCGCCCGGGAAGGTCTTCGCACTGTTATCGAGCCCCGTACCGAGCCAGTCGCCCGAAACGTTGACCGCACCGAGTTCGACGTCGGCCTTCGCCTCGTCGGCGGCGCGCGTGGCGGCGGCGTTGTTGGCCGAATTGCTGACCGAATCGCTGGCCTGCTGGGCATGGGCGACGCCGAGCGTGGCCATCAACAGGGCGGCGGCACAGGCGGTGGCACGGGGGAGGCGGGCTGCCGGCAACAGGGCGGCGGCGCTGAAAGTGGCCGGCGCTGACGCGCGGCGACGTTCGGACATCTTCATCTTTGCTGACCTTCGAGACTTCGTGAGTATGGCGAGCGCGGCCTTCGCTCTTGGCGAGCCCCCGGGCGCGGTCGTTGTTATGAGTAATGCGTTGTAATAAAACGTCGCGGATTATAAATGCAAATCACTCTCATTTTTAATGGGTATTGCTGATCGAGAATCGGTATTTGCGGGTGCGCGGCCGTGGTGCGCATAGCGATACGCAAAAACGGACACATTGCTCGGAAAAGGACTATAAAAACGAAGAAATGCGGGAAGAAGCCGGAGAAACCGAATGCCGTTCGTGAATTTCAACGGGTAGTTGAGGCTGTGGCTGGATTGCGACAGTAGGGTCTTTCGGACCGGAAATAGGGGGGCAGAGAGGTGCCTGAGGGCCGGCCGACGATTATCCAGTTTTACTTACTAATCGCCCAAAATCGATTGATTGTTCCGTAGGCGCCGAGCCGCAAGAATAGAGCGCATCGAGACAAGAACCGCGCTGCCCCACATCGCGCTCTACGCGCCCCAAGCGCCCGAGCGTCCGAGCGAGCGGCGGCGCTACGGAGACAAACGAGATGCTGGATGCGTCGATTCATCAAGCCCTTGCCCGCGAATTGCACGACGCCGAGCGCAGCCGCACGCCGGTCACGCAGTTCTCGCGCCGCTACCCCGACATGACCATCGCCGACAGCTACGCGATTCAGCAAGCGTGGCTCGCGCTGAAATACGCCGAAGGCCGGCGGGTGATCGGTCACAAGATCGGGCTGACCTCGCGCGCGATGCAGGTGGCCGCGCAAATCACCGAACCCGACCACGGCACGCTGCTCGACGACATGCTCGTCGCCGACGGCGCAACGCTGGAAGCGGGGCGTTTCATCGTGCCGCGCCTCGAAGTGGAGCTGGCGTTCATTCTGGCCAAACCGCTCAAGGGCCCCGGCGTCACGCTGTTCGATGTGCTGGACGCCACGGCATGGGTCACGCCCGCGCTTGAGCTGATCGATGGCCGCATCGAGCTGTTCGACCGCGACACGCAGGCACCGCGCAAAGTGTTCGACACCATTGCCGACAACGCGGCCAATGCCGCCATCGTGCTGGGCGGGCGCCCGGTCAAACCGGATGCCATCGATCTGCGCTGGACGGGGGCGCTGCTCTACCGCAATGGCGTGATCGAAGAGTCGGGCCTGAGCGCCGCAGTGCTGAATCACCCGGGCAATGGTGTCGCGTGGCTCGCCAACAAGTTGGGTGCCTTCGACGAAGGCTTACAGGCGGGCGAGATCGTGCTCGCCGGGTCGTTCACGCGACCGGTCGCCTGCAAGGCGGGCGATGTCTTTCATGCCGATTACGGCCCCTTGGGGGCGATCGGTGTGCGCTTCGTCTGACCGACTCCCCGAACTTCGGAACCGACCTCATGAAAACGCCCCCGAATGCATTCAAGCAGGCGCTCGCCAACCGGCAGCGCCAGATCGGCCTGTGGATGGGACTCGCCACGCCGTACGCCGCCGAGCTGTGCGCCGGCAGCGGCTTCGACTGGATCGTGATCGACGGCGAGCACGCGCCTAACGATCTGCGCTCGACGCTCGCCGCCCTTCAGGCGGTCGCGCCTTATCCGTCGCATCCAGTCGTGCGTTTGCCGCATGGCGATGCGGTGCTCATCAAGCAGGTGCTCGAAATCGGCGCGACGACGTTGCTCGTGCCGATGGTCGAATCCGCAGACATGGCGGCGGCGCTGGTCAGTGCCATGCGCTATCCGCCGCAGGGCACGCGCGGTGTCGGCAGTGGGCTCGCCCGCTCGTCGCGCTGGAATCGCTATGACGACTATCTGCATGCGGCGAACGACACCGCGTGTCTGCTGGTGCAGGTGGAAACCGCCGAGGCGCTCGCGCAGGTGGATGCCATCGCGTCGGTCGACGGCGTCGACGGGGTGTTTATCGGCCCGGCGGATCTGGCCGCGTCGATGGGTTATCTCGGGCAGGCGACCCATCCGGACGTGCGCAAGGCCATCGAAGACGGCATCGCGCGCATTCGCGCCGCCGGTAAACCGGCCGGCATCCTGTGCGTCGACGAGGCGCTGGCGCGCCATTACCTCGACCTCGGCGTGACCTTCATCGCCGTCGGCATCGACACGTCGCTGCTCGCCAACGCGAGCCGTGCGCTCGCCGCGAAGTTTACCGGCCCGGCAGATTGAATTCCCCCACTTTCCCCCAACGAGGCATCGCATGAGCGCTTCCCGTTTTGACGTCGCCGGTATTCCGGTGTCGCCAGACCATTTCATCGACGGCCGACGCGTGGCGTCGCCGGATACGTTCGAATGCGTTTCCCCCATCGATCAGACGCTGCTCGGCCATATCGCCAGCGGCAATCTCGCGCACGTGGACGCCGCCGTCACCTCGGCCGCGCAGGCGTTCCCCGCGTGGGCGGCGCTGGGCGCAGCCGCACGCCAGCCGTATCTGCAACGCTTTGCCGACGCAATCGGGCGGCGCGCCGAAGCGTTCGCCACGCTGGAGAGCCACGATGCGGGCGTGTTGCGCTCGCGCATGGCCCACGGCGTGGTGCCACGCGCGATGCAAAACATCACTTGGTTTGCCGAGCATGCACTGACGTTGCAGGACCGCGTGATCGAGACACCGCAGGCGCGCCATCTGGTGCGGCACGACCCGGCCGGTGTGGTGGCCATCATCACGCCGTGGAATTCGCCGCTGATGCTGGCGACGTGGAAGATCGGTCCGGCGCTCGCGTCCGGCAACACCGTGGTACTCAAGGCGCCCGAGTGGGCACCGCTCACGTCGTCGCTGCTGGCCGATTGTGCGGAAGAAGCGGGGTTGCCGCCCGGCGTATTCAACCTGTTGCAGGGCTCGGGGGCGGTGACCGGGGCGGCGCTGGTGAGCGACTCGCGCCTCGCGCGAATCTCGTTCACGGGCTCGGTCACGACGGCGAAATGGATCGCCAAAACGGCCGCCGCGAATCTGGTGCCGTGCAGTCTCGAACTCGGCGGCAAGTCGGCCTTCATCGTGCTCGCCGACGCCGATCTGGACGCCGCCGCTGCCACGGCCGCGCTGATGTATCGCAACGCCGGGCAAGTGTGTCTCGCGGGTACGCGACTGCTCGTGCATGCCGACGTCGCGCAACGTTTCACCGAGACGCTGCGCACGCTGGTCGAAAGCCTCGTCGTGGGCGACCCGCGTGAGGCGGCGACGGAAGTCGGCCCGATCATTCATCCGCGCCAACTGGAGCGTGTGGAAGGTTTTGTCGAGCGTGCCGTCGCGGGCGGGGCGCGTGTGCTGTGGGGTGGCAAGCGTCATCCGTTCGGTGCGCAGTATTTCGCGCCGACGCTGCTCACCGACTTGCGTCAGCGCGACGAGATCGTGCAACAGGAAGTCTTCGGGCCGGTGCTCACGTTGCAGACGTTCCGAAGCGACGATGACGTCATCGAAATGGCCAACGGCACCGACTTCGGACTGGGCGGCGTCTGCTACGGCGACGAGGCGCATGCCATTGCCATCGCGCAGCGCGTGCGTACCGGCTTCATCTGGGTCAATAGCTTCGGCATTCGCGATCTCGCGGCACCGTTCGGCGGGATCAAGCGCTCGGGCGTGGGCCGCGAAGGCGGCGAGTGGAGCTTCGAATTCTTCTGCGACGTGAAGGATGTCGTCGTGCCGAAACAGCCGTTCAAGGCGAGCTTCAGCCATCGCTGATCATCGCTGATGGCATTGCCGCATTCAGTGAAAAAACAAGAGAGATTGAGGAGAACACCATGGGACAGATCGTCGGCGCGGCATTGGTGTCGCACCATCCCGGTTTGATGCAGTGTGAAGAATTTCGCGTCTTGCAGGGCGCAGGCGCGGATTCGGATTTGATCGCCGGGTACACGCGCGTGCGCGAGCGAATCGCGGCGGCGAAGCCGGACGTCGTGCTGATTTTCGATTCGCACTGGTTCACGACCGGCTATCACCTGATCGACGGCGGCGCGCGTTATTCCGGCATGTACGTCTCCGACGAGATGCCGTGGTATTTGCACGGTGTGCCGTATGACTATCGCGGTCATCCCGAACTCGCGCTCGCCGTGGAAGCCGTGGCGCGTGAGAAGCGTGTGCGGGCGCGGGCCGTGCAGCATCCCGATCTGCCGCGCCACTACCCGACGATCAACGTCATCAAGCAGATGCGGCTCGATGCGTGGCCGATCGTGACCGTGAGTTCGTGCCAAAACTGCGAGACGGAGCATTTCCTGCAATCGGGGGAAGTGATCGGCGAGGCGATTCGCCGCAGCGATTTGCGGGTGGTGATGCTGGCGTCCGGTGCGCTGAGTCACAAGTTCAACGGTATCGACTGGACGCCGACGCATCCGCGCATTTTTCACGAGAGCAATGTGTCGCGGCCGGAGAACATCGAGAGCGACAAGCGCGCGATCGAAGCGTTTCGCGAGGGGCGTCACGACCAGATTCTGGCGGATTGGGACAGCGACTATCGCAAGCGCCCGTGGGAAGCTCACGGCGCGCACTATCTGCAAATGGTCGGTGCGCTGGGCGGCGCGGCATGCCGCAGCAAGGGCGTGGTGCTCTCCGATTACGAGAACGCGCGCGGCACCGGTAACGTGCATATCTGGTTCGACGGCGACGACAGTGCGAGCCGCACCGCGCGTCAGGCCTGAGGGAGTGACACGATGGATTTCGAATTTCCGCTGAAAGCCCTCCCCGAAGTCATGCGTGGCCCGCGTGTTGAACGCCGGCGCATTCTGCTGGGCGGCAGTGCGTTCTGGGGCACGATGATCGAAGACGGTTCGCTGCGTGGTCAGTTGCGACTCGACGACGGCCGTGTGGTCGATCCGCAAACGGTGGCGCATCTGCCGCCCGTCGACCCGTCGAAGATCATCGCTGTGCATATCTCGTATCGCTCGCGCAGCATGGAAACGCGCAACAAGCCGAAGCCGACCGATACGCCGACGTATTTCACCAAGCCGCCGACCTCGCTCAACGGCCACGGCGGGCAGATTCTCAAGCCTGCCGATTGCAAGTATCTGAACTACGAGAGCGAGTATGCGGTGGTGATCAGCCGGACGTGCCGCAACATATTGCCCGACGAAGCGTGGGATTACATCGAAGGCTTTTGTCCGGCGCTCGATATGGGCTTGCAGGACTTTCGCGATACCGATCAGGGATCGATGTTGCGTGTGAAGGGCGCGGATACGCTGCTGCCGATCGGCCCCGGCATCGTGCGTGGCGTGAATCTGTTCGAGCAGACATTGCGCACGTATCGCAACGGACTGGTCGTGCAGGAGGCGCACATCGGCGATGAGACGATCTGGGGGCCGCATTACATGATCGCCGACATTGCGCGTCACATCACGCTGATGCCCGGCGACGTGATCCTGATGGGCACGCCGTGCCATTCGCGCTCGGTCGATGCGGGCGATCTGGTCGAGTGCGAGATCACCGGATTGGGCCGGCTGTCGGGCAGGGTGGTCGGCATCGAAGCGCCCCGTGCGGCGGCGCTCGGCGTGGGACATGCGCCGACCGATAGCCCCGAGGTGCGCCGCGTTGCGCTGGGCTTCGACGAACGTGTGCCGGAGCATTTCAAAGAAAACTATCGACGCGCGGCAAATAAGGCGTAGTTGACGTACGCGGTGGCGGCATCCGAAGATGTCCCGGTCATGCCGGCATGTCGCGGCAATTCTTGGTACGGAGCAGACGAATGAAGGTAACGATCATTGGCGCGGGCGCCATTGGCGGGTTGATCGGCACGAAGCTGGCGGCGACGGGCGAAGCGCGGGTCAGCGCATTGGCGCGCGGCGCGACGCTGGCGGCGCTGCGTGAGCGCGGCTGGCGCGTGAAGCAGGGCGAGTCGCTCTCGGCAGCACCGGTGGCCGCAGCGCATCCGCTGGAAGACGCGGAGAAACTGGGCGTGCAGGATCTGGTGGTGATCGCGGTCAAAGGGCCGGCGCTCACCCAAGTGGCGGCCTCCATCGGGCCGCTGATCGGGCCGGACACGATCGTGCTGCCGGCGATGAACGGCGTGCCGTGGTGGTTCTGCAAGGGCGTGGCGCCGTTCGGCGACGAACCGTTGACGAGTGTCGACCCGGGTGGCGCCATCGGCGCAGCGATCCCGTTGGCGAACGTGTTGGGCTGTGTGGTGCACGCAAGCGCAGCCACCCCGGAGCCGGGGCTGGTCGATCACAAGATGGGACGCGGGTTGATCATCGGTGAGCCGGGTGGCGGTACCAGCGAACGTGTACAGAGGCTGGCCGGACTGCTCGAGCGTGCGGGCTTCGAGGTGAAAGCCTCGGAGAACGTCCGGCAGGACATTTGGTACAAGCTGTGGGGCAACCTGACGATGAACCCGGTGTCCGCGATCACCGGCGCGACCATCGACCGCGTGCTCGACGATCCGCTCGTGCGTGCGTTCTGCTCGGCGGCGATGGCCGAAGCGGCGACGATTGGCGGGAAGATTGGTTGCGTGATCGAGCAGTCGCCGGAAGACCGTCACGCGGTGACGGCGAAGCTCGGTGCGTTCAAGACGTCGATGTTGCAGGATGTGGAAGCCGGCAGGCCGATTGAACTCGACGCACTGGTGAGCGTGGTGCGCGAGATGGGACAGACGCTTTCGGTGGCGACGCCGAATATCGATTCGTTGCTCGGGTTGGCGCGTTTGTTTGGGCGGGTGCGCGGGTTGTATCCGCAGTAAGTGTGCGCAGTAAGTGTGCGCAGTAAGTCTGCGCACCATCGACCCGCATGAAAGCGGCGGACTGCGTTGCCGAGTCCGCCGTGAAGACCTTAACGCGTTATGGCGAGCGACATCGATGCCATTGGCGCCAGCGTGAATCGTGTCAGGGTCTGGTCGATGCCACGATTCTCCGGTGTGAAGGCGCCCATCGATTGCAGCAGTGCATCGAGCTTTGCGGTGACCGGCGTGTGCCCGGCGGCGCGAGGCATGACCTGCGGCGCAGCCAGCACATCACACCATTGCGAGCTACGTGCGGCTGCCATCAGTGGCTCGACGATTTCTGCTGGCTTCCCGGCCGGGACAAATTTGAATTCCGCGAACACCTTGTTTTCGAGATCCGCGGGCTTCAGGTCCTTGGGCAGGTCTGCGTCGGCATATGCCCGACTTTGAACGATCTTGCCGCCTTCCAGAAGATTCGAGCTCACGCTTAGCGTCATGTTGCCGTGGTCGAAGCGAATGCCGTAATCGATGCTTACCTGACGTCCGTTCTGATCGACGAAAGCGTCTCGTTTCGGGAAGAGCTCCATGCCTGCGCTAGCGTGCATGAACGAGTCGATGGCCGCGTGCAGCTCATCCTTGTCCATACGTGCGTACTCGGGCGAGAGATTGTGATTGTCGATTTGGTTGACGATCTCCAGCCCGTGCGCGACGGAGTTGATCGGGATGGAGTCGTTGGGAATCTCACTGAACCCGGGGTGCCGCGTCTGAAACGATCGGAGGCCCTCGACCACGTCCGCCAAATCTTTCATCCCGGCGTCTCCAAGATGCTGTGCGCCGTGCCCCCCTCTGTTGACGGGGATATTCTTCCCCGTTAACTGCGAGAAATCTCTGACAAGGGCGACAAATTTAAGCTGCGCATAATTCATTGAATCGGACATTGCATACGCTCCAGATCGTTTCGAGGAAACCCGCGAATTCGATGCCCTGATCGCAGGTTGCATTGACTTTGCGACGGGGCGCTGACGGGATGTCGATTCACCCGGCGATCTGTGAAATGTCACTTCAAGGGCGGGAAAAAACTGAGGCCATTCCGTATGAAATGGCCTCGGTCGTTGGCATTAGCGAATCTGGGTCGTGTTACCGCACCCCGGTATGCCGGTAAATCCGGCTCAGGGCGGCGAATCCGATAGCGGCAGCAGCGATGAAGCCGCGTGCGGGCATGGGTTATATTGACGGCTGTCGAGTCATCTTTGTCGAGGTGCGTCATGCGACCATCCATGGTGCTGCAACTGAAGCGCGCCGCAGTCCGCGAGGCGGCTGAGCGTTATCACACCGTAAATCCGCGAGTGTTCGGATCGGTGCTGCGGGGAACGGATCGCGACGACAGCGATCTCGATCTTCTGGTGGATGCTTTGCCCGGCACGACACTCTTCGATCTCGGCGGCTTGCAGGATGAATTGGAGTCGATGCTGGGCGTGCACGTCGATGTGCTGACGCCAGCAGATCTCCCATTGAAATTTCGGGCACAGGTACTCGCTGAGGCTCGTCCTGTATGAGTGAGACACGTCTACCCGACTATCTCGACCATATGCGGCTGGCAGCAACCGATGCCTGCGACTTTGTCGACGGTTTGTCAAAGGAAGACTTTCTTCAGGACAAGCGCACGCAGCAAGCTGTGGTGATGAGTCTGATAATCATCGGCGAAGCGGCTACCAAGATCATGGACCGCTACGCTGACTTCTCCCAAGCGCATTCAGAGGTGCCGTGGCGAGCGATGCGCGGCATGCGCAATCGCATCGCTCACGGCTACTTCGAAATCAATCTCGACATGGTCTGGGACACTATCTCGCGTTGCCGGATCTCCTCGACCGACTGAACGAGCTCTAAGTCAACCTAGCGCACGCCGGTATGCCGGTAAATCCGGCTCAGAGCGAGGAGCCCGATTGCGGCCGCGGCCATCATGTAGAAGCTCGGTGCCAGCTTGCTGCCGGTCACGTTGATGAGCCACGTCAGGATGAATGGGGCGAAGCCGCCGAAGAACGTCACCGACAGGTTGTACGACAGCGACAGGCCCGTGGTGCGCGTCTTCACCGGGAAGATCTCGGACGCCAGTGCGGGCAACGGCGCAAAGTACACCGTCATCAGCACCCCCAGCACCGTTTGCAGCGCGAGCATCATGCCGAAGCTCGGATACGTCGAGAGCAGCCAGAACATCGGCCAGATCAGTACCAGCAATGCTGCCGCCGCAATCATCATCGGCTTCGTGCGACCGGCACGGTCCGACCACGCGCCCACCACCGGCGACAGGAACATCTGCACCAGCCCCGTGGCCACCGTCGCGGCAAACGCCACCGATGCCGGCAACCCCAACTGCTTGATCGCATACGTCGGCATGTACAGCACGAGATACGTCGACACCGTTGCGACGACGACAGCGCCCACCGCGAGCAGCAGACGCATCTTCTGATGCTCCAGCGTGTCGCGTAACGGCGTCTCGGTCGGCTCGGCTTGCAGGAACTCCGGCGTCTCGTCGACATGGCGACGGATGTAATACGCCACCGGGCCGATCAACAGACCGAACAGGAACGGCACACGCCAGCCCCAACTCTGCATTTGCTCCGGTGACAGCGTGCTGGTGAGCAACGCGCCGAACCCGGCAGCGAGCAGCGTCGTCAGGCCCTGACTCGCGACCTGAAAGCTCGCGAAGAAGCCGCGTCGCCGTGGCGCGTGTTCGGCCAGAAACGCCGTCGCGCTGCCGAATTCACCGCCCGCAGAAAAGCCCTGAATCATCCGCGCCAAGACGATCCCCACAGGCGCGAGTACGCCGATGGAAGCGTACGTCGGCATGAACGCGATGATCGCCGTGCCGACCATCATCATCAGAATGGTCAGCGTGAGCGCCGCGCGTCGCCCCTGCTTGTCGGCATAGACACCAATGACAATCGCACCCAGCGGGCGCATGAAGAACGACACGCCGAAGGTGCCCAGCGTGAGCAGCAGCGAAGTGGTGTCGTCATGCGTCGGGAAGAACAGCTTCGCAATGGTTACGGCAAAGAAGCCGTACACCACCAGATCGAACCATTCGAGCGCATTGCCGATGGACGCGGAAATGACCGCACGCCAAGGGTGCTTGGCAATGTGGTCGCCTTGGTGCGCGTCAGGACGCGCGCCGGCGGCGGTGGCTGTTGTCATGGTGTCTCCAGTCGACGTGATGTCGTGATGTAGTTATCGATTCGGCATGCGTTTGGCGGAGGCATGCGCTCCGTGTTTCCGATGATCCGTTTCTGGCAGTTCTTTGCCGGGGGCGCCAACGCCCCCGTGCTATCTCAGTGACCCGACAGCACCTGCGCAATCGCACCGGCAACCGTGCCGACATTGCGCGTGTTGAGTCCCGCCACGCACATGCGTCCCGAGCGCAGGATGTAGACGCCGTGGGTTTCGCGTAGCGCGTCTGCCTGCGCTGCGGACAATCCGGTGTACGTGAACATGCCGCGCTGCGCGAGGTAGCGCGAACGCTTCTCGTCGCTGACATGCGAAGCGAGTTGCGCGTGAATTTCGGTGCGCATCGCGGCGATACGCGTGCGCATGCCGTCGAGTTCGCTTTCCCATGCTTGGCGCAGCGCGGGGGTCGTGAGTACCTGTGCGACGAGTCGCGCACCATGCGTGGGCGGGTTGCTGTAGTTGGCACGCACCGTGCCGGTGAGCTGTCCGAAGACGCGTGAGGCTTCCTCGGCCGAAGTGCAGACGACCGACAACGCGCCGCACCGCTCGCCATACAGCGAGAAGTTCTTCGAGAACGAGTTCGCCACGACGGTCGGTACGCCCGACTCGGTGAGTGCGCGCACGGCGAAGGCGTCGGCATCGAGTCCGTCGCCGAAGCCCTGATACGCCATATCGACGAAAGCGATGAGGCCGCGCTCGCGCAGTACCGGGATCAGTGTCTGCCACTGCTGCGGGGTGAGATCGACGCCGGTCGGGTTATGGCAGCACGCGTGCAGCAGCACGATGCTTTGCGGCGGCAGTTTGGCAAGGGTGTCGAGCATGGCGTCGAAACGCAGGCCGCCGGTCGCGTCGTCGTAATACGGATACGCCTGCACGGGAAAACCGGCGCTCTCGAACACGACGCGATGGTTGTCCCAACTGGGATCGCTGATCCACACGGTGGCGTCGGGGAAGTAGCGCTTGAGGAAGTCGGCACCCACGCGTAGCGCGCCACCGCCACCGAGGGTCTGCAAAGTGGCAATGCGCTGCTCGCGGCGGGCGGCGCAGGCGTCGCCGAACACAAGGGCCTGCACGGCGTCGCGATAGGCGGCAGAGCCGGCCATCGGCAGGTACGGGCGCGGACCGATGTCGGCCAGTACGCGGGCTTCCGCCTCGCGCACGGCGCCCATCACGGGCAGACGGCCAGCGTCGTCGAAATAGATGCCGATCGACAGGTTGACCTTATGTGGCCGGGGGTCCTGACCGAACGCTTCGTTCAGACCAAGGATCGGGTCGCCGGGATAGGCATCGACGTGAGAAAACGTAGAACCTCGCATGAAACCTCGCAGGGGGCGTCGCAGACTCTGGACGCAAATGGATCAAAGGAATCGCAGTGGATTTTTGAAATCGATTGTGGGCGACGACCCTTTGCGGAACAATCAATCGATTTTGGTCGATTCGTAAGCGAAACTTGATAATCGAAACCCCATGCCCCTGACCCGTGTCACGCTGCGCCAGTTCGAAGCCCTGATTGCCATTGCCGAGCTGCACAGCTTCGCCGAAGCCGGCAAGCGGCTGGGTCTCACGTCGTCGGCGGTGAGCCAACTCGTGGCCGAGCTTGAATCCGTACTCGGCTTCCGCATCTTCGATCGCACGACGCGACGTGTGGCGCTCTCCAGTGCCGGACGCGACTTTCTTGCATCTGCGGAGTCCGTGTTGCGTCACGTGCAGGCGGCGGAGAAGACTGCCGACGATTTGCGCAATCGTGCCGCCGGCATCGTGCGCGTGGGGGCGCCGCTCGTACTCGCGGGCATGGCACTGCCGGCAGCGATTCGCGACTACGCGGCGTTGCGTCCGAAGGTTGTCGTGCGCGTGGTCGATACGCCGGTCGACGCGCTGATCGATCACGTCGCCAATGGCGATCTCGATCTCGCCATCGGCCCCAATCGTGCGACCGGTGCGCATGTTGCCGGGGCGCCGGCGTTCGATAGTCCGTGGGTGTTGTGGTGCGCGCCGTCGCACCCGCTCGCCAAACGCAAGCGACTGCGCTGGCAAGACCTGCGTGACACGCCGCTCGTGGCCGCAGGACGCGATCACGAGCGCAGCGTCGAGCAAATGCGCGCGAGCGCACCGCCCGACGCACGCATCACGCCCATCGATGTCGTCGATAACGTGACCACGGCGCTCGGCATTGCGGCGCAGGGTCTCGCGTCCACGCTGACCCCCGGCTATGTGGCGGCGCTCGCCAATACCTTCGGTCTGGTGATGCAGCGCGTGGTCGCGCCGGAGACGATCCGTCAGGTGTGTGTGTATCGGCCGGTGTCGCGCGCCGCGTCACCCGCTGCCGAAGGTTTCGCGCAATTTCTGCTCGACTGGTTGCCGCAGTGGAACGAACGCATCATGTCGGCCTCGCGTGATTGATGTGCGGGGCCGCTTCGCATTGATGAGCGTCGCTTATCTGTGAGCTTATCTGCGCTTGCCGTCGGGTGACGGCAGCGCGGCGAGATCCTCGCTCAATTGCGCGCGCAGCGTCGAGATGGCCGCGTTCGTGTCGGACGGCTTCAGTTCTTCGCGCGCGATGGCTTCACGCAAGTGGTGGCGCAGCAGCGGATCACGCGTTTGCGTCAACGTTTCGCGATAGAACGGCAGCACGTTTTCGGGATGACCGCCAACGCGGTACAGGTGCGCGATTTCGTCGATGGTACGCATCGCACCGAACGCGGGGCCACCCGGCGCACGAGGTCCCATCGGTCCCGGGCCACGCGGGCCACCGGGGCCTTGAGGACCTTGCGGCCCGGCGCCGGCGTGCGGCATGTCATTGCCTTGCGGGCCGTTCTGCGCGAGGACGATTTGCGGCGGCATGTCTGAGGTATTGGCCGGTGCGGCGTGCGCGGCGGTCGTGGTGGTGGCCGCCAGTGCCATGGTCATGGCAACAACACCCGAGAGCTGGCGAAGCGTGATCTTCATCATATGGACTCCGTAATAAAGACGTTCACTGGAATGTCGAACGCATGCGCCAAGCGTATCGTGCGCGGTGCTGTGCATCGGTCGGTGGTAACCGTGTGTAAGGTGGGAGGCGTGGAATGCGTGGAAGCGGCGTGTGGGCGGGTGAGGTGTAATGTGTGAGGCGATGCGGGTTGGCGGCGGTGTGGGCGAACCCATGCCGCAGGTCGCCGCGGATCTTTGAGAAGGAGCGCTTCATGACTACCGAATTCGTTCGCCCGGTTGCCGTCACGTCGCTGCGCAGCCCGCTGGATTTCTATGCGACGCTCGCGCGCGTGATCGACACGCTCAAGCAGCACGGCATGACGATCTTTGCAGACATCGATCAGAGTGCTGCCGCAGCATCGGCGGGACTCTCACTGAGGCCGACGCGTCTGGTGTTGTTCGGCAACCCGAAAGGCGGCACGCCGGTCATGGCGGCCAACCCGCATGCCGGGCTGGAGTTGCCACTCAAGGTGATGGTCTGGGCGGCCTCCGCCGACGAGGTGCGGGTGGATTTCCTGAACCCCGGGCCCGCGCTGAGTGCCTTGTACGGTATCGATGCCGCACAAGTGGCGGCCTTCGGTGGTGTTGCAAAGCTGCTTGAGGCGGCGCTCAAGGCATGACCCCGGCGCCATGCCGGTGATACATGGGTTCGGCGGCTGAAACGACGGGCGAGGGGCGCCACGCCGCGATCGGGCGCGATGGACCCCGGCTCACCGTCAGGACACGCGTGGGCGCCCGCTGAGCCTTATGCCACGGGCGTGGGCACGCCCGGTGCGCATCACGAAAAATGCCTATACTGATCCGGCCTTTCTGTGCGCGACAGCCATCGCCGGATGCAGCCGTTCCCCACGGTTGCCGGCGGACCGGCCGGTCGGCGGGTCGCGAGCGCAGGCTTTCCCCCTTTTTCGTGAGGAGTCATCCCGTGTCGAACAGTCAATGGATCCGCGTCGAAACCGTCGACGGTACTTTCGATGCCTATCTGGCATTGCCGCCGTCGGGCAAGACGGCTAACGCACCGGGCATCGTGCTGGTGCAAGAAATCTTTGGTGTGAACGAACACATTCGCGGTGTGGCCGACCAGTACGCGTCGGACGGCTATGTCGTGATCGCCCCGGACATCTTCTGGCGCGCCGCCCCGCGCGTCGAACTCGGCTACTCGGGCGACGATATGGCGCGCGCGATGGAGTTGCGCAAGTCGGTCGACGTGGAGAAGGCCGTCGCCGACGTCGGCGCCAGCGTCAAGGCGCTGCGCAGCAAACTCGACGCGGGCGCGAAAGTGGCGGCGGTCGGTTACTGCTTCGGCGGCTTGGTGTCGTATCTGGCCGCGGCGCGCGGTCTGGTCGACGCTGCCGTGCCGTACTACGGCGGGGGCATTCACAACTATCTCGGCGAAGCCGCCAACCTCAACGTCCCGACGCAATTCCACTATGGCGCGCTGGACAGCCACATCACGCCGGATATCGTGACGGCGGTCACCGAGGCCGTGAAGTCGCGGCCGAATACCGAAGTCTTCGTGTATCCGCAGGCCGATCACGGCTTCAACTGCTGGTCGCGTGGCTCGTACCACCAGCCGTCGGCGGCGCTCGCCCACGGCCGTGCACTCGCGTTCTTGTCGACGTGGTTGTCGAAGTAAGCCGGCGCACGTTGCAAAAAAGCCCGCCCCAGTTTTCGGGCGGGCTTTTCATTGGCAGACTGTGCTAAAAAAGCCCGTCGCCGAAGCGACGGGCAAAGTCCTGTGCGTTGAACCACTACGCACAGCGACAGGAGCCTGCGGCGATGCCGGGCTGGCTGAAACATCCAGCACCCGCCATACGAGACCGGAAACACGCTGAACGCCGGGACGATGCCGGCGCGTCGTCATGCGCAGAACGCGCACCGCGCCGCGGTCCCCTGAGCGGGACGCGCGGCGCGGCAATTTAGCTTATGAACCGAAGTAGGTCGAACCGGCGCGTTGCGAGCCACCGACCGAACCCATGGTGACCGGGGCGCTGCTCGAGACCGGTTGGGCGCTCGGCGCTGCCTTCGGATAGACGCTGTCGTGTTGAACCACGATGCCAGCCTTCTGGGCTTGAATCAGTTCTTCACGAACTTGGGCGCGGGTGAGAACGCTGGTTTGCGGAACCCACGAGAATTCCGAAGGACCGTCGAAGGCGTCGCTGGCAAAGGCCGAACCGGCCGACACAGCAAGCATTGCGGAAACCAGAGCCGAGGTAATAAGAGTGCGCTTCATGATGTTTTCTCCTGTCTTTTGAAGGGGGCGATGTGTAATTCATCGTCGACAGTTACAGTCTATTGATGCGCGACTCGACAATAAACACGACATTCGTCAAGCAACTCTTGTCAATTAAGAAATAATCGAAAACGACTGAGGAGACATCGATGCTTTATCTGTGGATCAAGGCCGTACATCTGATTGCCGTGATTTTGTTGATTGCCGGGCTGGTGGCGATGTCGCTCGGCGGGCGTCTGGCGCAGCCCGAATGGCGCCGCATCGCGCGGCAGGCCGACTATCGGCTGGCGTCGCCGGCGCTCATCGTCGTGTGGCTTAGCGGCCCAACGCTGGCGGTCATGGCGAATTGGTGGAGCGCGCCGTGGTTGATGGTCAAACTGGTCTTCGTGCTGGTGATCTCGGCGTTGCACGGGCGCCTGTCCGCCACACTGCGCAGGCTGGAGCGCGACGGCGTAACGCAGCCGTCGCCGTCGCTATTTCAGCGGGCGCTGCCCGTCACGCTGGTGTCGATGGCCGTCATCGTCGTCATGGTTATCGTGAAACCCTTCTGATGCGCATGACGCGGTAAGGCAATCGAGGCGCTCATTGAGGGCAATCGGCTTGGTGAGCGTGTGTCGGCGGTGTTACGCTGGCGTGGTCGCCTATAACGCCGAAAAATGGCCCGATGCCGATCTCAAGTGCGGTAACCCTGGATGGTCCAGGTCACGACCGCCCCGTCGGCGCGCTGGCGAAAGATTACCCAGATGGTTTTATCGTGACGCCCCACAGCCACCGGCGTGCGCAACTGATGTTCGCGCGTGCTGGAATTCTGGAAGTACGCACGGATACGTCGTTCTGGGTAATACCGCCGCAACGCGCGTTGTGGATTCCGGGGAACGTCTCGCATGAAGTGCGTATGCGGGGCAAAGTCGAAATGCGCACGATTTACGTCGACGTGGCGCGCTGTGGTCTGAGCGCCCCCGACACGCCGGTGGCCATTCGCGTCACCCCGTTGCTGCGCGAGCTGATTCTGCGCGCCATGGCGCTACCCAAAGACTGGGCCGCCGACGGCAAAGACGGTCTGGTCATCGCCCTGCTGCTGCACGAAATCGAATGGAAGAGCGACACGCCGCTGCACTTGCAGGTGCCGGTCGATGCCCGCTTGCGCAAGATCTTCGACGCTTATCTGGCCACACCGGCCGACATGCGCAGCTTGCAGGATTGGGCGTCCGAAGTGGGCGCGTCGAGCCGTACGCTGGAGCGCCGTTTCATGACGGAGTTCGGTTTGCCGTTTCGGGAGTGGCGGCAACACATGCGGCTGCTCGGCGCATTGCCGCTGCTGGGGGCCGGGCGGCCCATCACGCAGGTGGCGCTCGAAGTCGGTTACGACACGCCGAGCGCGTTCTCCACGATGTTTCGCCGCCTTATGGGCGTGACGCCAAGCGAATACCTGACGCGCGGCCGGCACCCGGATTGAGCCAGTGCATGGCTTCCCACATATCGTCGTAGACCGGCACGCCTTCGGCGTAGAGCGGTGAGCGCTGACGCTTCGAGCCGATGCCGACGAAGTCGATGCCGAGCGTGCGTGCCACCTTCAGATCCCACATGCCGTCGCCGATCGACACGATCGCGCGCGGATTCGTGATGCCGTAACCCGCCTGCGCGCGCTTGATCGCCTCGCTCACCAGTTGCTCGCGCGAGCTGTATTCGGAGGCCGTGATGAGCATGGCATCGGTGTAATCGATGGCCACCGAGCGCAGCTTGCGATGGCTGACCTGCCGGATGCCACCGGTGGCGAACACCACACCCCAGCGCGACCGGTGCGCGGCCTCGACGAAAGCGCGCGCGCCGGGAATCTCCGCCAGCCCGTGGGCGTTGAGCAGCGCCGTGAAACGTTCGTCGATCTCATGCTCGAAGCGCGCGAGATCGTGCGGCTGGGGCAGGGCACGGCCATTCTCGGCATGCGCGTGGATCAGAATCCCCGTATCGGTGTGATGCGGGTAGCTGCCCCAGTCGGTGTTCAATGCTTCGAAGGCCAGCGACTCCATGGCGCCCAGCAGCGCGCGCTGGTGGATGCGCACCGAATCTGTGAGCGTGCCATCGACGTCGAGTACCAGAATGCTGTCTTTTTCGAAACTCGCCTGCATGGGGATATAGAAATAGGAGGAGAGGCGTCGTGACAGACGAAGTCTCGGAGTGTACGAATTCGCGGCATCAAATAAAACGCGCCGGGTGACACGGGATACGCCGTTTGCGACACCTTCGGCTACGGTATTTGACAGGGCTGATGCGCATCAAGGGGGAAAGCCGCCCGGGTGTCGCTTTTTTATGCCTTTTTTTACGCGGAAACTCCGGGCCCGGCCGCGTCGGCATCAGCCCGTGATCAGCCCGGCGATCAACCCAACGATCAGCCCAATGAAACCCGCCGGAACAACAATTGCGTGCGCGACAGCCGTCGGCGGCGGGGCTCGCAGAGCGGTTGCCGGACGTCGGCATGTGAGTTGCGGGCGACCTGCTCCCGGGTCTTGCCGTACGCGAAGTCCCGGTACCGTCGATGCCCCTCGTGGAGCCGTTTCGACAGGGTGTGCACGAGATCGTCGCCCACGGCGAGCTTTTGCATGTGAATTCGTCCGACGAGGTAGTACTCGGGCACGTCGCCAAACAGGTGGTCGATATGCAGGCCGGTGTAGGTCATGGGGTCGTGACGCACCGGCTCGACCGTGGCTCGCGTGCTCAGCGAGACGAGCAGCGTGCGCACGCCGTTTTCCCCCGGAATCCGGATGAACGCCCCCAGCGTGGCTTCGTCGGTCAGCGCGTCGCCGGCCGGTACCGGCACGTCGCGGTCGGGAATGCGCAGGAACAGATTGTTCCGCTGGGCTTCCTGCGTGCCGCGTACGACGCGCTGGAACGTCAGGCGCGGCACTTCGATGTAGGCGGTGCCCGCCGCCAGCGCCTCGCGCAGTTCCGGCGTCAGGTCGCCGATGCGCTCTCGCAGGCGCTGCGCGATGGCTTTCGTGGCGTAGCGACCCTGCGATTCGCTGGCGAAACGGGCTTCGAAGCCCGCTTCGAGGGCGTCTGCGTCTCTCCGGACGACGGACAGCGCTGCCTGCGTGCGCTCAGGTAACGACTTCTCGCAGCCGCGCCGCATCAATTCGCTGACGCGAACGTAGGTTCGTTCACCCGCAGGAACGTCGAGCAGGCAATCGCCGCTGTCCATCCGGCTGCCGACGACGCAGACCGGCGGGACAGCCGCCAGTTGTTCGGCCAGATACGCTGCGCGCGTGATCGGTGGACGTGACCAGTCGTAGGGTTGTGAGGGCGCGGTTGTGCTCGTGGAAGGGGATGCGGATGTCGACGGGGAAGTGGCGGCAGACGTGTCAGCCGACGGGGTGACGGATGCCGGCGCCAAGGTCGACCTGAAGGTGGGGGCCGCGGTTGGCGCGTAGGCCGGGACGCTGGCGCGGCGCATTGCAGACGGTCTGGCAGGGGGCGAAGGGCCCGCGTCGGATGGCGGCGGGTGCGTGCCGGCGACGAACGCATCGGCAAAGTCGGAGGTGGGGGCCGTGTTGATCGGCATCCCCGTTGTGGCGGCCAATGCCGCCGTCAGCCATTTTCCAATGTGCATAAGGGGTCATTCCGGTCAGTACCACGGGCCTGTCCCGTGGTGCTTCGCAGTGTTCCCATTCGTGCAGATTGCGTTTGTCGGTTCCGGCGCAACGCGTTGGGGTTTCCGATCAACTCGACGTCAGGCGTCTAGACAATCGCCGAGTGCACGCTGGGCGGCGCTTCACTCAAGAGCGATTTCAGTCGCTTGAGCGCGCTGGCGAGACGTTCGGGGTCGCGTACACCCCCCAGCGAAATACGGATGGCGTTGGGGGCGTCGGGGGTCAGACAGAACGCGTCGGCGGGGGTCACCGCCAAGCCTTCGGCACGGGCCGCCATCGTCAATTCGCGGGCGGTCCATGGGGCGGGCAGCGACTGCCAGCGATGGATGCCCTGTTCAGGCGTCGCGCCAATGTCGCCCAGCACCTCGGCGGCAATGGTCTGGCGTTGCGCGGCGGCGCTGCGCACGCCGGCCAGAATGCGGTCGGCCATGCCGTTGTGAATCCACTGGGTAGCCAGCCCGGTCATCAGCGGCGGTGCCATCAAGGCAAACGCATTCAATGTGCCGAGGAAAGCGTCGCGGCGGCGGGCGTCGGCGAGGCGCAGATAAGCGGTGCGCAGGCCGGGCGTGAGGCATTTCGACAACGTGGCAATGTAATGCACACGGTGCGGCGCGAGGCGCGCGAGCGGCGGCGGGGCCCGGTGGGCAAGGCGCCAGTACGGATCGTCTTCGATCACCGTCAGATCGAGCGTCTCGGCGACGTTGAGCAACTGGCGCCGGCGGGCCTCGGGCATGGTCCGTGCCGTCGGGTTTTGCAGCGTCGGGTTCAGGTAGACGACACGGGCCTTGTGCTCACGGGCAGCGGCGATGAGTGCGTCGGGCAGCATGCCGTCGTCATCGGCCGCCACCGCGACGAGCTTGCGCTCCAGTGTGCGGGCGGCGCTGCGAATGCCCGGATACACGATCGGTTCGCACAAAACGGTTTCGTCGCGCACCGTCTCGGTGAGCAACAGCGCGGCCAGCGTGGCCTGCGCACCCGGGCATACCGAGACCTGCGACGCGTCGAGCTCGCCGAGCATGGGGGCCAGCCAGAGGGCACCGGCCTGCCGGTCCGCAATGCCGCCATCGCCCAGTTGATACGCCATGAGCATGGACGCATCGGTGTGCGTGAGCACTTCGTCGATCCCTTGCTGGAGCAATTCACCGAGGAAAAGGTCGGACGGCGCGGGGGGGATGTTCATGCCCAGATCGAGCACCTGTTCGAACGTTACGCGCGGTGTGCTCACAAACGTGCCCAACGGCCCCCGTCCCTCGATGGCGTTGCGCTCGCGGGCCCGGTTGTAGGCGCGCGTGACCGTGGTGAAGTCGATGCCGAGCCACGAGGCGAGCTCGCGCTGCGCGGGCAGACGGTCGCCGGGGCGCAGCCGGCCATCCGCGACGGCCTGCTCGATGAAGCTGGCAAGACGCAGATAACGCGGACCTTTCCCCGCCGCCAGTGCGGGTTTCCAGAACGTGGCGCGCAGGGTGTCGTGGGAGGCGTCCATGGCGGATGTCGGTAGAATGTATGGAGAATTTTCGCTGTGCAGCGTCGTAATGCAGTTTAGTCTGCATACATATCGGTCGCAATGCCTGAATTCTGTCGCGATGCGTGAGCGGACACTTGGCGCCCGCGGGTTGGGCATCCCACTGAGCCGTTAACAATCAACGACTTACCGAGCGAAAACGCATCCGGTTGCATTGACACTTGCACATCCCCCATGTATAGTCGCAGGCTCCGGTTTTTCCGGCGGTAGGCGCGTGCCCAACCCAAAATGCTTTCGCATCAAGCGGTTAGGTGCGGGTAATCCGCAAGAATTACCGGGAAGTGCGCAGTAAATCTGCATGGTAGCCCGCCTTGGTTGTCATGCTTTTGACACATTTAGGAAATCACAATGCCAACGATTAACCAATTGGTCCGCAAGCCGCGCACCTCTGCTCAAATCAAGAGCAAGAGCCCGGCCCTGCAGGACTGCCCGCAGCGTCGCGGTGTGTGCACCCGTGTGTACACGACGACGCCCAAGAAGCCTAACTCGGCACTGCGTAAGGTTGCCAAGGTGCGCCTGACCAACGGTTTCGAGGTCATCTCGTACATCGGCGGTGAAGGCCACAACCTGCAGGAACACTCGGTCGTGCTGATTCGCGGCGGTCGTGTGAAGGACTTGCCGGGTGTGCGTTACCACATGGTGCGCGGTAGCCTCGACACGCAAGGCGTCAAGGACCGTAAGCAAGCCCGTTCGAAGTACGGCGCGAAGCGTCCGAAGGCCTAAGCAGCCTCACGGACATACGTTCGGTGATGGTGTTGAATCGTCACTGAGTAAGTGGTCACTCGGCCCGAGAAGGGCTAGTAGGTGGCCTGGAGCCTGGCTCCGACTGAAACAATTAAGGAAGAAATTATGCCGCGTCGCCGCGAAGTCCCCAAGCGCGAAGTGTTGCCCGATCCGAAGTTCGGCAACGTTGATGTCGCTAAATTCATGAACGTGTTGATGCTTGCCGGCAAGAAGTCGGTGGCAGAACGCATCGTTTATGGTGCTTTCGAGCAGATCCAAACCAAGGCGGGCAAGGATCCGCTGGAAATCTTCAACACCGCTCTCGGTAACGTGAAGCCGGTGGTTGAAGTGAAGAGCCGCCGTGTTGGCGGTGCAAACTATCAAGTTCCGGTCGAAGTGCGTCCGTCGCGTCGTATGGCATTGGCGATGCGTTGGTTGCGTGAGGCCGCGAAGAAGCGTAGCGAAAAGTCGATGGCCCTGCGTCTGGCAGGCGAGCTGATCGAAGCCTCGGAAGGCCGTGGCGGTGCGATGAAGAAGCGTGACGAAGTTCACCGCATGGCTGAAGCCAACAAGGCCTTCTCGCACTTCCGCTTCTGACGCTGGCAGGCAGTACCTAGAGCAGAAACCGGGGCGGGTGCGCATGAGAAATTGCGCCTCGCCCGTTTGTGTTAGTAGCCCCCTCAAAAATGGCGGCTACATTGAAAGAGGCTTAAAGTGGCTCGTACAACCCCTATCGAGCGCTACCGCAACATCGGTATTAGCGCTCACATCGACGCCGGTAAAACCACGACGACCGAGCGCATTTTGTTCTACACCGGTGTGAACCACAAAATCGGTGAAGTGCACGATGGCGCCGCGACGATGGACTGGATGGAGCAGGAACAAGAGCGTGGCATCACGATTACGTCGGCTGCCACGACCTGCTTCTGGTCCGGCATGGCGAACAATTACCAAAAGCACCGCATCAACATCATCGACACCCCGGGTCACGTCGACTTCACGATTGAAGTCGAGCGCTCGATGCGTGTTCTTGACGGCGCGTGCATGGTGTATTGCGCTGTGGGTGGCGTGCAGCCCCAGTCGGAAACCGTGTGGCGTCAGGCCAACAAGTACGGCGTGCCGCGTCTGGCGTTCGTCAACAAGATGGACCGTACCGGCGCAAACTTCTTCAAGGTCTATGACCAACTGAAGAACCGCCTGAAGGCCAACCCGGTGCCGGTGGTGGTGCCGATCGGTGCCGAAGAAAACTTCAAGGGCGTCGTCGACCTGATCAAGATGAAGGCAATCTTGTGGGACGAAGCTTCGCAAGGCATGAAGTTCGACTACGTCGATGTGCCGGCCGAGCTGCAAGCGGAAGCCAAGAAGTGGCGTGAAAGCATGGTCGAGGCTGCTGCCGAGTCGAGCGAAGCGCTCATGAACAAGTACCTCGAAGAGGGCGACCTCTCCGAAGAAGACATCATCCTGGGCCTGCGCACGCGTACCATCGCTTGCGAAATCCAGCCGATGCTGTGCGGTACTGCGTTCAAGAACAAGGGTGTGCAGCGTATGCTGGACGCCGTGATCGACTTCCTGCCGTCGCCGATCGACATTCCGCCGGTCAAGGGCACGAACGACAAGGAAGAGCCGGTCGAGCGTCGCGCTGCCGACGACGAGAAGTTCTCGTCGCTGGCATTCAAGATCATGACCGACCCGTTCGTTGGCCAGCTGATCTTCTTCCGCGTCTATTCGGGCGTCGTGAACAAGGGCGACACGCTGCTGAACTCGGTCAAGGGCAAGAAGGAACGTCTGGGCCGTATCGTGCAGATGCACGCGAACCAGCGCGAAGAAATCGACGAAGTGCGTGCAGGCGACATCGCCGCAGCCGTCGGTTTGAAGGATGCGACCACGGGTGACACGCTGTGCGACCCGACCGCCCCGATCGTGCTCGAGCGCATGGTGTTCCCGGAGCCGGTGATTTCGCAGGCTGTCGAGCCGAAGACCAAGGTCGACCAGGAAAAGATGGGCCTCGCCCTGAACCGCCTGGCGCAGGAAGACCCGTCGTTCCGCGTGCAAACCGATGAAGAATCGGGTCAGACCATCATTTCGGGTATGGGCGAGCTCCACCTCGAAATTCTGGTGGACCGTATGAAGCGCGAATTCGGCGTGGAAGCCAACATCGGCGCACCGCAAGTTGCTTACCGCGAAACCATTCGCAAGGCAGCTACGGACGTCGAAGGCAAGTTCGTCAAGCAGTCGGGCGGTCGCGGCCAATTCGGTCACGCGGTCATCACGCTGGAGCCGAACGAGCAAGGCAAGGGCTACGAGTTCTTCGACGAGATCAAGGGCGGTGTCATTCCTCGCGAATACATCCCGGCGGTCGACAAGGGTATTCAGGACACCCTCAAGAACGGTGTTCTGGCCGGCTTCCCGGTGGTGGACGTCAAGGTTCGCCTGACGTTCGGTTCGTACCACGATGTGGACTCGAACGAAAACGCGTTCCGTATGGCCGGTTCGATGGCTTTCAAGGAAGCTATGCGTCGCGCCAGCCCGGTGATTCTCGAGCCGATGATGGCTGTCGAAGTCGAAACGCCGGAAGACTACATGGGTAACGTGATGGGCGACTTGTCGTCGCGTCGCGGCATTATCCAGGGCATGGACGACATGGTCGGCGGCGGCAAGATCGTGCGCGCTGAAGTTCCGCTGTCGGAAATGTTCGGCTATTCGACGTCGCTGCGTTCGGCCACGCAAGGCCGCGCCACGTACACGATGGAGTTCAAGCACTACGCTGAAGCTCCGAAGAACGTGAGCGAAGGCATCATCAGCGCCAAGAGCAAGTAAATTCGTTTTGAAGGGTGTCTGCGTCATGTGATGCAGTGCCCGTCACTCTGTTTAAATCGTCTATTCAGTATCTGAGGATTCGGAAATGGCAAAGGAAAAATTCGAGCGGACTAAGCCGCACGTGAACGTCGGCACCATCGGTCACGTTGACCATGGCAAGACCACCCTGACGGCCGCTATCGCAACGGTTCTGTCGTCGAAGTTCGGCGGCACGGCAAAGAAGTACGACGAAATCGACGCAGCGCCGGAAGAAAAGGCACGCGGTATTACGATTAACACCGCGCACATCGAGTACGAAACGGCTAACCGCCACTACGCACACGTTGACTGCCCGGGCCACGC
>NZ_CABPSF010000015.1 GCF_902459685.1 Pandoraea iniqua
TTCCTCTCTCCGGCACCAGACCCTTGTTTCTGGGAATGCGATGAAGTACGAAAGCCGCCATAGCATATAGCTAGGCGGCTTTTTTATTTGCCCATGTAGTACCATCTGATACCCCTGAATACTGACAAGCCCGGGGGTATCTCTGGGGGTAGCAGGCCATACCCCCGCATTTCGATACCCCCACATCACCGGGAATCGACAGATGGCCCTCACTGACGTCGAGGTGCGCAAAGCCGCGCCGCGCGAAAAGCAGTATCGCCTCACCGACACAGCCGGCATGTACGTGCAGATCATGCCGAACGGCTCGAAGCACTGGCGACTGAAATACCGATTCGGCGGCAAAGAGAAACTGCTGGCGCTCGGCAGCTATCCCGAGATCACCCTCGCCGAGGCGCGCAAGCGTCGCGACGACGCGCGCATGCAGTTATCGAATGGTGCCGACCCGGGAGCGATGCGCAAGGCAGAGAAGCGCGCCACCCGAATCACGGTCGATGACAGTTTCGAAGCCGTGACGCGCGAGTGGTTCGACAAGGTCAAATCAGGATGGACTGAGAAGTATGGCGAGAAGGTCATACGCCGGTTCGAGCTCTATGCCTTCCCGTGGTTCGGACAGCGGCGCATCGGTGAATTGGAACCGCCGGATCTTCTGGAAGCCCTCCTACGGGTCGAGCGCGACGGCAAGCATGAAACGGCTCACCGGCTGCGCGACACCACCGGGCAAGTTATGCGCTATGCCATTGGCACGAGCCGAGCCAAGCGCGATATCACGGCGGACCTGCGCGACGCCCTCAAGCCAGTAGAGGTCCGACACTTCGCCGCCATCACCGACCCGAAACAGGTCACGCAACTGCTGCGCTCGATCGACGGATACGCGGGCACGCACACCGTACGGATTGCCCTGAAGCTGGCCCCCATGCTGTTCCAGCGCCCGGGCGAACTGCGCATGGCCGAGTGGGACGAAGTGGATCTGGACGAGGCGTTGTGGGTGATTCAACCCAAGCGCATGAAGCGGCGCAAGGACGGCAAGCTATACGGGCGACCTCACATCGTGCCGCTGCCGACACAGGCCGTCGAGCTACTGAGAGAACTGCACCGATTCACCGGCACGCACAGGTACGTGTTTCGCGGCGCGCGCGGCAGCGATAGGCCCATGAGTGATAGCACGGTGAACGCAGCGCTGCGCAGCCTTGGCTATGACAACACGATCATGACCGGGCATGGCTTCCGTGCAATGGCTCGGACCATTCTGGATGAGGTGCTCGAGGAGAACGTCGACCACGTCGAGGCGCAACTCGCACACAAGGTGCGCGACTCACTCGGTCGGGCCTACAACCGCACGAGCCATGTGCAGCAGCGGCGCGCCATCATGCAGCGCTGGGCCGACTACCTCGACACGCTCCGGACCGCCGAGAAATGATCACCCTGCACTTCTACCGCTACCAGCAGCCCGGCGCCACGCGCTGGAAGAAGACGCACCACCGCATGGACGCGAATATGGCGGCCGAGTGGTTCGCGAAGTTTGAGCCGACCGCCGTCTATGAGCCGGTCGCCGAGGGCGCAATCGAGGTGACGCGCGCCAACGAAATGGCGCCGGCGAGTGCCGGACCCCCGGGGTGGAAGCCGCCGAAGGGGTGACGGCTCGTTACTTTGCACACATGGCGCCGAGATTCACAGGCGGCTGTTCGAGGTACGTGAGATAGCGCTCCACGATTTCGAAGATCACAACATCGGGCTTCGCCGCGGCGACGTCTTTGCCGTCGACAATCCACGTGCGAGTCGTGTAGAGGTGTCGGTAGTCTTCGCTCAGATAGCTGAACATTTCGGCCCCGAACGAGTCGCGATAGAGCAATAGCGTCCCATCAGCGCTGGGATTCTCGAATGATACGAAATGGTCGTCGCCCGGAATCACCGGCCAGTTCGGCAGCCCCGTCGAGTATTGGCCGGTATGCGGCGTACCGCTCGTCACCGTATAGACATAGTCCTTGAACATGCCTTCCACGGATAGCATGTTGATGGCAATGTCACCGCCGGCGAACGGCTGCTCGGTGACCTGATACCGCGAACGGTCGGTATGCCACGTCGGCTTTACGATGCCGTCGGCCACCAGCCTATCAGTCACCGTCTTGTACCCATAGAACGCCCCTAGCGCGTTCCAGTGGGTATCCGTGCGCTTATACAACTCTCCCTTCTCACTCGCCTTGGCCGCGATCATCGGCCCGCGTAAATCGATGCTCTTGATCTGCGGGTAAGTCTGCGAGAGGTAGGTCATGAACTGCGTTGTGCGCGATCCCGGCTGCTCGGGAAAGGACATCCGCAGCTTCTCCGGATAGACCGTCTGTTTGTCCGCCGCCAGCACGAAATAGAACGGTATGCCGCACGCCGATAGCGCGCTTCGCACCTTCTCAAGATTCGCCCCCATGCGCGCGAGAACCTCCGGGGTGTACCGGTTGCGCCCGAGGTATTCGGCGAAGCGCGGCTGCCCCTTCTGGTAGTTCATGTCATAGAACAGCCAACCGTCCTTGCCGAGCACGACATTGGCATTTGCCGGGACGCCGGTGCGGATCAAGTCGGCCCGGGCGCCATAATGTACCAGCACGTCGCGGCCGCCGAAGTTGTCATTGAACCAGCTGTTGAAATCGGAAAACCACTGGTTGGCGTTCTCGAACCCATACGTTTCCATCGGCTTCGGGGGCGCGGCCATTTTGCGGTTCTCTTGGATCGTGCCAGCCGGCAGAATCGGCACGCCGAATTTCAACACCGGCACAGCGAGCGCGCAGAAGAATGCGACCGGCAGCACGGCCGCGTTCAGGGTTCTCCAGATGCTCGACAGCGGCAGGCGCGACGACTCGTTACCAGAAATCATGGCGCCCTCAGAAGCGAAAATAGATGAATGGGTTGTACTGGCCCAGTCCGACAGACATCAGGCACAGCGCCAGCACCGGCAGCACGAAGGCGACGCGCAGATAGCCGTCGATCGACACGTCGACCAGACGCTGAGTAACCGGGCGCGCGACGTGATTCAGCTTCGGATATAGGCCGAGCGACAGTGCGACGGCGGCAATCATCGTGATGCCGAGTTGCGGTGTGTAGACGCTGCCGATCGTAATGCCCTCAAGTGCTGACGTATGCATCCCGGCCAACGTCAAGAGGTAATGCTTGGCGTCGGCCAGCGTGTGCGCACGGAAGAATACCCAAGCGATCATCACCGCGAGGATGGTGTAGGCCAGATAGACGACGCCGCGCCAGCCGGTATGACGCGTGGCATCGCGCCCCACCACCCGCTCAATCGTCAGGTATGCCCCGTGCAGCGCGCCCCAGATGACGAAGTTCCAGCTAGCCCCATGCCATAACCCAGTGAGCAAGAATACGCCCCAAAGGTTCACATAGGTACGCGTCGCCCCCAGCCGGTTACCGCCGAGCGGGATGTAGACGTAGTCGCGGAACCACGTCGAGAGCGAGATATGCCAGCGTCGCCAGAAGTCCTGCAACGACTGTGCGCTGTATGGATAGTTGAAGTTCTCCGGGAATTTGAAGCCGAACATGCGCGCAAGACCGATCGCCATGTCGGAGTAACCGGAGAAGTCGAAATAGATCTGAAGTGTGTAGCAGACCAGCGCGAACCACGCGAACCCCGTACCGATATCGCCGGGCGCCGCTGAGAACCCGGTGTCAGCGATAACGCCGAGCGGATTTGCGATGAGAACCTTCTTGGCGAGCCCCATCGTAAACCGGAATATCCCGGCGCTCACGTTGTCGAGCGTGAGCGCGCGGTGACGCAACTGGTGATTGATGTCCTTATAGCGGACGATCGGCCCGGCAATCAGTTGCGGAAAGAACAGAATGTAAAGCCCGTACTCAATGGGATTGCGGTTCGGCTCCGCGTTGCGGCGGTAGATGTCGATCAGATATGAAATCGCGTGAAATGTGTAGAACGAGATCCCGAGTGGCAGCGCGATACTGTCGACGACGGCCGGCGCGCGGCCGAGTGGCGCGGCGATCTGGTTCCACGTCTCGACGGCAAAGTTGCCGTACTTGAAAACGCCCAGCACGCAAAGGTTGAGTGCGATCGCTATCCACAACAGGCCGAGACGCCATCGGACGTGATTTAAAGCGATCCCAAAACAGAAATTGGCTGCGATGAGCGCGAGCATCAGCAGGACGAAATGAAACTCACCCCAGATGTAAAAGATCAGGCTCGCGAGAATCAGCACTACATTGCGTAGCTGAGGCGTGATCAGGCAATACAGAACGAATGTGATCGGCAGGAAAAGGCCGAGGAATATCAGGCTGCTGAATACCATTGGCTTTATGGTGGCGAGACGTGAAAAATTGCCACGATGCTACCATTTTTTGCATAAAGGTCCTCAGCACTGCCGACATTCAGGAATTACAGGCATTCGGAATAAATGGGCTATTTCCCATTCGGTTTCCAACCGCAGATTTTTGCGCCAGCCCGATTGTGCGCGAGAACATCGGCCGCCGTCCGGTCGCTCAGAACGTCAGTCTTCGAGACATAGATCGGCTTGGTCCAGTCACACGCCGTGTCTACGACCTTCGTCTTATACTCGACGCGCGGCTCAGTCTCGACCCCACTCCTCGTGCAGCACCCGGCCAGCGTCGCCAGCAGGAAGACCATCAGCATTAGAATCCTCATCGCGTCTCACCTTTGTGTTGTCGGCGCCCGTCTGCACGCCTGCCTGATTCGCCGCGGCGAGCGCGGCGTCGTTCTGGGCTTTGGCCTGTTCAGCCTCGGCCATCTTCTGCCCCGCTTCGGCCGTTACGGTCTTCGCCTGCTGGTGCCGGAACGCACCGAATAGCACGCCGAGGATGCCAAGCACCCACGGGCCGAACTTGCGCAACAGAGCGACGATGGTCATAGCCCCTCCCGATATGAGGCTGTCCCGTTCGCGAACTTCGCCGTGAGCACCTGCTGTCGGCTCTTCTCTCCAGCTTTTGCGAGTCCAAGGTGCACCCACGTGCCCTCATAAATGAGCTGATCAAAGTCGATGCCGGAGGCGGCGATCGCCTTACAGATTTGCAGCGGCGTGCCATACCCCGGGCAAATGAAATCCGCCGCGAGCCCATAGAGATGAGCGCTGTTACGCGCGCCACCGACCGCACGATTCAGGTCGGGTGAGCGATACCCCGACGAAATGCTGACCGGCCGACTCCCGAGCAGAACGCGCACGCGCTCCAGCGTCTGAGCAACCCGTATCAGGTTCGTGACGATCTCGTCCGATGGCGTGTTGTCGATACCACGCCGATCTGCCGTCTGGCTGTGCGTCAGCTCGTCCAGTGTGAAATGCAACGTCAGGTCATTTGCGGTCTGCATCGTCGCCTCCCTTCTTGAATATCCCACGCAGCGCGTCGAGTACTGCCTTTTGCCGGATGCACTGCGCTGCCACCGCGATCAGGATGCCGAGTATCGGCGCGATCTGTTTGCCGTGTGTAGGGAACAGAGACACGATCACGCCGGTAGCGTCCGGCCAGTGATCGTCAATCACCGGGATAGCGGTCAGCAAGATCAGCGTGACTGCGCCCGTCCATATCGACCAGCGTTTCCAGACATCTCGCAGGTCATCAACGAAGAAATGGCGGAATCTCATCGACGGCTCCATCGGGCGATATCAGGCCGTTGGCCGGCCGCGTTGTTCAGGAGGTGGTTACGCACCTCCTTCAAGTCGCTGCTGATGTCGCGAAGCTGCTGCGTCGTGTTGTTCTCAAGCTTCGTTTGTGACTGCTCGATGCGCTGCATGTGCTGATCCTGTTCGGCATTCTTCGACTCGACGGCCGTCACGCGCCCGACCAGTTCGAAATACGAGGCGTTGACCGCCCACGCAGTACCGCCGGCAGACATGGTCGCCGTCAACACGAGTGACCAGTTGACCGTCCATTTCCGCATGATGTTCCGCTCTTCCATAATTCCCCCGAACTTCAGCCGATCAGGTCTTCGTGATGTACGACGCGTCGAGCGTGATCAGGTATTGATGGCCCAGCGTGAGCGCTGGGAACACCGGATCGAGGCCTATGATCGTGGTCGTAGTATTCGTGATTGTCGAGGTACGCCCGTTGTTCACAACAGGAGTGGCGCCTGACAGGGCAGAAACGAACGTCTGGCCCACGAGGAATCCAGAATTTTCTGCGCCTTGTGGAAGACCACCAGCGAGATAGAGCGTCTGCGGCGTCGATGTAGTGGCACTGACCTGCACGGTGACACGGCATTGGACCTTCACGAAACGCCCGATCTTCGTGAAATAGCTCGTCTCACTCAAGACGTTGAACGGCGTGGCCCCGTCGGTGCGCCAAAGGCCGGCGAATAGCGTCTCGAAATAATCGTCGAGCATGCGCGCGTCAGCGTTGCGCGGATCGCCGGTTACCTGACCGAGGAAGTGAATCGGGCCACCGAACGCGCCGACCTGAGGATAGATTGCTCCAAGGTCACCGCTTCTCGATCCCGTGCGCAAGTAGATACCGCGCGTGCCCAGATTCGCGCCGTTGTTGGCCGCCAAACAAGGGACGATGCCGGTGGGATCGTTGCCCGGAATCGGATCGACGAAGAGCGCGCCATTGACGTCCGAAGTCATTCGAATCAGATTGTCGGTATCACCTGAACCACCGAGGTTCAACGTATCAAACTTCGGTTTCGTTCCCGACAAGCCAAGAATGGCACGCTGATAGATGCTATTGCAGTTGATGGCACAACGGGGGAAGTCCAAGGTGTCAGAGCCACCCGTACCACCGTGCGTTTGCGAGTCCAATACGACTTGATAGGCGACTTGCAATGTGTTGGACCACGCAAGATAGGTCGAAGCGTTTCCGATCAGGAAAGCACGGTTCCCGGCGACGCTGTACCCGGTAGGATCGCCCGCGTACCCGTCATAGTTGTTTTCGAAGTGAACATGATCAAATGTGATGTCGCGCACAGTGCTGACGTCGGTACGGTAGACATACAGACCGGACTGTCGATTGCTCTCAATGACGGTGTCGCCGAGACTCGCGCCGATGCCGTCGCGAAGCATCGCACCGAACTCGTTTTGACGAATGACACATTCGCTCATCTGCCAGAGCGTGCTAGGAATTTCCGGGATATCCGGAACATTCGGGTGCATGTAAGTCTTGGCCTGATGCTCTGACACCAAGAAACCCATGCTTGCGGCCCCCGTGAAAGCCACACGCCGGAAAACGTTATTGTTCCCAGCAGCCGGAATCACACCCCCGAACTTGAATCCCTGAACCGTCGAATCTTCGGCAATCGTCTCGGCGCTATCCACGATCAAGCCGTAGTCATGAACGGTGGCCCCACTGTCCGTAATCAGGATGTTCCGGAAACCTGACCCTTGTGCGGCCGCTCCTGTCGATGTTCCTTTCAGACGCATCACCCACACTGCCGATGCACTCGGGATCAGCCGAGTTTTGATCGTCGTCAGATCCGGAATCTTCTCGTAGGTCGTGCCACCGGTGTCGCCCTCGAAGATCACACGCGGTTGATCGATCTCGAAGTTCGTCAGCACGTACACGCCGGCCGGCACGAAGATTCTCGCGCCACCCAGAGACGCCGCCCACGCCAGCGCAAGTTTGAATCGGTCCGTGTCGTCCGTGGTGCCATCGCCCTTTGCCCCGAACTGCTTCACGCTGACAGGCGATTCCTGACAGAGTTTCCAGCGGCAGCCGTCGTTGGCCACGATGATCGTACCGCCATTGTCGGCACTCGTCGTGTCGGTCAGGTCGCGCCGAAAGGTGCCACTACCGCCGTTGCCATCGCCCCAATAGCTCGTGACAATCGCGAACGGATTTGCGGTCTTCGGGAAGGTCCGGAGATCCACTACGGAATTCGCGACGCGCGGTGCGCCGCCGACCAGCGTAACGCCATCGGGTGCGGCCAGTGAGATCAATACACCGTCTTCGCCGTGCGGAAGCGAGATGACAAGCCGCCCCTGCTTGTCGAACACGGCCAGCGAGAAAGAATTCGCGCCGACGAACACCTGCTTCGCCTTCCCGTTGACCGCGACCATGCCGTCGATCGTTCGCAACGGCTGTGTCATCGCAATCGTTCGCTCGACATCCTGATATACCGATACCGGGTTCGTCATCGGGTCCGTGTCTGCGACGCCGACGTAGATGAACCCGCCATTCAGCGGGTTCCCGTCAAGGTCGATGAAAATCGGTACCGGGTTCGTGAGGTTTGCGCCCATGTGTCACCTATTGGTTTCTTTTGCGGTCGGGTGGTTGAGGAACGAAATTGCGCTGCGCACCCACTGCTCACGGGCTGCCGCACTGTTGGGAAGGGTGGAATTCGTGAGACTGAAGAACCGGCGCATCTGCGGCGAGTTGGCGAGCGCACGAACTTCTTGATTCGTAGGAGTGATCGAGTTCTTCGCGAGTTGGACGAACTCGGGGCTCACGATGAGTTCGTCGGCAGCCTTCATGACTTCTGGCTTCCCGCGCGACAGGGCATTCATGACGGCGTGCGCCAGTCCGGCACCCACCGGGCCACCGACGTGTGCGGCACCGGCCACCGTCGCCCCGACGGCACCCTCGCGGGCCTTCTCGAGAACGTTCGCCATCAGCCCTTCGGCGCGCGCATTGAGTTGATCGCGCACAGCCATGATTCGACCGGTGGTGATCGCTTCGCGCGTCGCATTGGAGATCGAGCGGGACACCTTGGCGAGGTCGAGCAGTTGATGGCGCGTCTCGGCCGGAAGGTTTGCCATCACGGCATTGAAAGCTCCGGAATTACGCTTCAGGCCATCCATCCAGTCCGCGTAGTTCTTGAAGTTCAATTCGCCGTTCTTCGTGGCTCGGCCGAAAGCGGCGTTCAGGCCGCTGGCCGTCACTTGCTGACGCATCGACGGCGGAACGGCCTTCATCAGGTTCACGAACTTCGTTTCGTCACCCTTGGAAAGTGACTGAACGGCGGACCCGAGCTTTCCGACGATGGAGTCGCCAAGCTGCTTTCCGAAGAGCGACGTCATGTCGTCTTCGATCCCCTTTCGCATTTGGACGGCTGCACGCGCGGCGTCGAAGCGCTCTACAGCGTTCGGCACGCCGGAGTTCGCAAGCGCGGCACGCTGGTCTTCGGAGACGCGTGCATAGAGAGCTTTCAGCAATCCACTGTCGGCGTCCTTGAATGGCCCTTCGTTCTTCAGGCCCGCGCCGATATTTCGACGCACATCGTCCAGAAGCGCATAGGTCGGCCGCTGCATCTGTGCTTCCATGCCCAATTGCGACGGCGAGACCTTTGCGCCGCCCACCACGATCGGCTCTTCTTTCGCAGTGAGTTTCGACTGAACCATCTTCTCGATGGTCGATAGATTCTTCGAGCCGCCAAGATCCGTCGCGCGCTGCTCAATGAACCCTAGGACGTTGGGCGCGTCCACCGGCATCGTCGCCGGCACATCGGCCTTGATACCCTTGTAAAGGGCATCAGCTTTCTGCTCGAGTTGTGCCTGCGTGTTGGCGAGGTCGTTTTTCACCTGCGCCGACAAGCCGCTCAAATCGCGCGTGCCGCCTGCGTCCTCGACGATCTTCATGCCTCGTTCAGCCACGCGCGAAAGACCTTCCATTTCGTCAGCGCGGGCAAGACTGCCCGGCGTGGACTTGATGGCCTGCGCGAGCTCCCGATAGGCCTGATTGCTCGTCAGGTGGTCGGGCTGGAGATTGTCAGCAATTCCCAGACGCTCGGCCGCCGCCAACGCCTCTGCGTCGGGGGCACCCTGCGTGGCGAGCACATCGCGCGCGCTCGCCTTCCCCATGCCGAAGGGTGCACCCTGAGCGCCGACGGCCTTACGTGCTTGTGTGGAGAGGTCAGACGCGGCCATGAACTCAGGCGTCGGAGTAGCCGCCGCGGTGGCCGGTGCACCACCAGCGGCTGCGGTTTCGACCGCTGCTGCCGCAGGCGTTGGAAGTGCCGGCGCAGCCGCGGCAGTGGCAGCGTCGGGCAACGCTGCTGGAACTTGAGGCCGACCGCTCTCGGCAAAAGCCCTCTGAGTCCCTTGCGCAATCTGACTTAGGGATGCCGGTGTGGAGTTAGGCAATTGAGCTATTTGAGAATCAATCTCCTGAATTCGCTGCAACGCACGCGAACCATCCTGTGCATTTGCAAGCTGCCCGTGGAGACGATCCATCGTAGCTTGGAAGGACGTCATCTCATCGGAAAGCTGTCGCTGCGCAATAGCCCGAGCATCCTTGAACTTAAGACCTTGTCCTTGTAATTCCTTCGTCCGTGCCTCAATCGAATCAAAAGAACGCCCTTCTAACGCTGCAATTTGCTCCCGAATTGAAGCATCTCCTTTCGCGGGCGAATTCGCAGCAAGCGGCAAAAGAGCCTCTTTTTCTTGCTGCAATGCAGCCACAGTAGGATTTGTGACTATGGGTGCGCCGGGGTTGATCGATGCCCCCAATTGAGGTGCGGTATTGGGCGCGGGAGATGACGAGTTTGATGCTGGCGCTGTCGAATCAGCAGCTGGATTCGGTAGCGTCGGCTCGACGCGAGCCGCTGCGGGAGTTTGCGGCGCTTCGCCTTTGAATGATTGGTAGAGGCGTTGAGCTGCCTCTCCGATCGCAGTTGGAGCCTTCGACACCGCACCTTCCACCGCCGTCGCACCGCCCATCGTGGCAACCATCGTTCCGAGGTTGATTGCTGCCTGCGCGGCTGGCGACAGGCCAGCATCCTTCGCATGTTGCGCGGCCGCCTGACCTGCGGCCATTGCGACCGCCTGCTTTCCGGCATCTGCGCCGAATGTCTTACCGATCTGCCCCACAATCTCGGGTAGTGCACCGGCACCTGCGGCGAGCGCGCGCCCGGCGCCAGCAAACGTCCCTGCTTCGGCGGCTCCTTGCGCTGCCGCGTTCACGCCGCGCTCCAATGAACCCACCGGTTTCGGCAACCCGAGTGCATTAGCAGCTTGTTCGGCCTGATAGCCGAGAGGCGCAATTTTCGGATCGTGTCCGATGAGGCTACCGGCCCCGTTGATGAGCGCAGCGATTGGATCGTAGACGACGCCAGCCACATGCCCAGCACCTTGAATTGCGTCTCGCGCTGTGAGGCCGAGTTGCCGACCGACATCTGCAACGACGCCTTGCGACGGCGGCGGCGCATCGGGATCTTGCAACGACGCTCCCTGCGGCAGAACGGCACGCCCAGCCTTGATATCCGCCTGCATCTGAGAACGCACATCGGCCGGCATCTGCCCGTTGTTGAACGCTGTCACAGCGCCAGCAGGAATCTGCATCGGCTGCCCAACGGCTGCCGGTTGCCCGGGCTCAGTCGGAGCCGCAGCGGCAGACGACACGGGTTCGACATTATTTGCTGGCGCAGTGGGGGCTTTAATCTTCACGTCACGCGGCAGAAGAATGCGACCAGCGTCGACATCGCGCTCGAACTCGGCGGCGACGTCCGGCGGCATCTGCCCAGATCTGTATGCTTCGATGACCTTCGACAGACTCGGAGACGAAGACGTCGGCATACCCGCGCCGAGATTGGAAACGTCTGGCGCAGCCTGCAACTGGTAAGGATTCTGGCCGTTCGGTTGGGCGAACGATGGCGTCGCGTCAGGATTGTTCGGCGACGCGCCGGTGACGCGTTTGGCATACGCCATCGTCTTCGGCCCCCAATTCTCACGGTTCGTGCCGCCGTGATACTCGGCCGTCGCGAGAATCTCATTGCCGCCATTGCGGTCTGCGGACTGTTTGAGAAGGTATGCGGCCCCCATGGCAGCCGCGCCCGGGTTCAACCACGGATCGACACCGGTCTGGTCGATGATTGCATCGCGCGTCTTCCGGGTGATCTGATAAGGAGTGCGCGCCCCGGCGCTGCTCACCTGATCGGCGTTGCTTTTCTCGCCTTGCAGACGAATATTGTTCAGCCAGCCTTCAGGGATGCCGTGCGCTGCGGAAGCGGCCTTGTCCGCCGCGTCATATGTGGCGTCCTTGAAACTGACGGGAAAGGCGCTGACGTTGTAATCGGCCATGTCAGTTCCCGTATTGCATATAACGCGGCATCGTGCCCGGCGCAGCGTTCGGTGGGGTGACGTTCAACTGCGCACCTTTCAGGCCGCGCGCCATGAAGTCGTTAAAGGAGGTGCCGGCCGGAACCAGCACGCCAAGCACGTTGGCATCACGCGGCATACGCCCCATCGTGCCGGCGCCGCTGATCCAGTCAGCTTTTGCATCGTTCACGACGGCCATGCGGCGTTGCACGTTCGCGTAGGCATTCAGCCACGCGGCAAGTTGCTGCGGGTCGGCGTTGTCCTTCGGGAATCCCTTTTCGATCTGTTTGAGGTCGGCATCGGTCGTGCGGCCGCCCTGCACCACGCCGAACAATGCGCTCGCGCGCATCGAGGCATATTCCTTCTTCAGGTCGTTCACGGCGTCCTGCGAGCCGAGCAGGTTTTGCAATGACATCTGCGCATCGCCAGCCACACCGACATTTGCCCACGTGCCGTCCTTCGCCTTCGCCTGAATCTGGCTGGCGATGCCAACGGCCCGGTCTGCGGATTGCTGCAACTGCTGCGAACTGGCGACTGCCGTAGCTTGCTGCTCAGCCATACCCGGGGCCATATTTGGCACCATCTGCTTGTAGTGCAGTTCCTGCATCTTCAGTGCCGTCTCGGTCTGGAATCGCTGTTGGTCGAGACCGAAAGCTGCGGCCCGGTGCTGGATTTGGTCGATGGTGTTCTGGACGTTCGCTTGCGTCTGCGCGAGGTCGGCCTGAGCCTGTTGCGGCGCGACCTGTGCCTTTGCGCCGGCGGTCGTCGCCTCGGCATCAGCCTTGGCAATCGTTGCCGGCTGCGTCATGAGTGACGAGAAATGCGAGGCGAAGTCCTGCGGCCCCATCGCGGACGAGAGCACGGCACCGAGCTGCCCCTGCGCAGCCTTGGGGTCCGTCCGGATGAGATTCACGACGTTCTGTGCGTCCGACAACTGTTTTTGGTAGGTCGGATTGTTCGGGTCTTGTGCGCTGTTCTGGAGCGCCGACAGGTTCTTCTGGGCGATATCGAGCGCCACGTCGGGGCGGTTATTCGACAAGGCGGAATACGCGCGCGACGCCTGATCTATCTCGGCTTGCTGCTGGCCTGTGTGCAGCGTGCTCCAGCCCTGAGTGATTGCCTGATGCTGATCCGGGAACATGGCCGACAGCGCGGCAAAGTTAGCTGCCGTGGGGTTCTCGAACGCCTTCTTCAGCATCCCCGGATATTGGATCGCTCGCTGAAGCTGAACGCCTTGCATCGCGGTTTGCGCTTGCTGCATCCCGGCCTGCGCGTTCAGCAGATTGGTCTGAGCCTGAATCTGCCCTGCTTTCTGGAATGCACCTACGGGGTCGGCCGATACCTGCAACCCCGTGTAGTTCACCGGCGTCGGCGCGGCGGCTTGAATATCTGCCATGACGATTCCTTAGAAGAGACCCATGAGGAAGTTGGCCGCGCTCGAGATCCCGCTGCCCGCTGCGCCGAGCAGTTGGCTGCCGATGGACGATCCGCCGGTGCTCATACCGAGGATCCCGCCAAGCGCATTCATCCCCGAAGCTGCTGCGTTGCCTTGTGCGATCGATGCGCCGGCTTGAGACGAGCCAATCTGGCCGAGCAGGTTCGTGATGTTGTTGCCGGTCTGGATGCCTGCATTCCCGGTGCCTGCCGCCGCGTTCTCGCCAAGCCCCATAAGGCTGCCGGTGCTCTGCAAATACGATTGCAGGTTGCCGATCTGGTTACCCATCACATTCGTGAGCACCTGATTCGGGAGATACCCAAGGCTGGAAATCGTGTTGCCGCCGCGCAATCCGCCCGTCGCGCTTGCGTTCTGGAGGATGGCCTGCTGGCCGAGGTCCATGGCCGTGGTGTATAGGGGATTGGTCTTGAGCGCGTCGAGGGCACCTTGTTGCGCCGTGCTGCCGTTGGCGCCAGTGATGTTTCCGAGCTGCCCGAGTGCGCCCTGATAGTTGCCAATAGCGCCGGTGCCGGCGTTGACGAATGGCGCGAGAAGCTTTTGAACTGCGTCGAACTGGCGCCGCTGTTCGTCGATGCCGGCCATTGCGGCCTGTTGCTGAGCCTGAGATGCGTTTTGCGCGGCGTCTGCCTGCGCGTTCGCACCGGTCAGGTCACCGACGAGCCCACCGACGGCCTTGGTAATAAATGACATTGTTCGCCTCGAATTCCGTTCTCGTCAGTCCAAACAGAACGACATCGAGCAGTTCGCCATTCTTTCGGCAGCACCCGCGTATGACGCCTTCCTGCTGGAAACCCAAGCGTCTGACGTAGTTCATCGCGCTCACCAGATTTCCGATGATTGGCGCGCTGACACGCAGCACAGAACTCGCGTTGAATATGAACCGCAAAACCTCGGCGCCCAGTACGCGGCTGTGGGGCAGAGCGTCGGGTAACAAGCAGGCGTGTACCTCGACGTCGATGCGGCTCTTTTCGCGGATCATGAAGAACCCGCAGAACATGTCTCCCGCCCAAGCCCCCAGATATCCAACATCGGGGCTATTTTCGAACTCGGGACTCCAGTCGTCATGTCGAATACGCCCTAGAATCTCGGGCATTCGATAGACCTTGTTGACGATGATCGGATCAAACAGGGGACGAATCATGGCGAAATGTACGCGGCGAGACGTGACAATTCACGAATGACCAATGGCTTACCAGCTCGGGATTCGCCGCGCCACACCGTTGTCGTTGATGGTGATCCACTTCGTCGGGTTGCCCGCGACTGGGGCATTTGTGAGGGTGCCGGCTGCCGCGCCTGCCGCGTTAGCAAGCGATACAGACGTGCTCATCAGGCGCGCAGCCTCCCCCGCCGTGACAGAGGAAAATGCGCCGCTCGCTGGGACTGTTGCGCCGATTGGGGTGTTGTCGATCGTCCCGGTCGTGACGGTACAACCCTGCACGGTGCCGTTGATCAGATCGGCCTTGTTGGAAAAGGCAGGATCTGACGTCGGGCCGGTCGTCACAAGCATTTGCCCTATGCTCGTCGGGCTCACGGTTCGTACTGGATCAGCGTCGGCCCCGATCATGACAGCATGTCGCGCGATGTTCGTGAGGCCGGTGCCACCGTCTTTTGTGAGCACGGGCACCGTGAGGGATATCACGACCTGCGTGCCGTTCGTGGTGATGGAGATCCCTTCCCCCTGCGTCAATGACTTGGCATTAGGGGAAGTCGGGGTGACCGTTCCCAGAATCACAAAGGCAAGCTGCTGGATAGCCTCGGCAAGATCGAGCGCCTTTTGCGCGGTATCGTCCACCTGACCTACGGCGTCCGGTAGCGTGACGCGAATGTCGCGCGTCATGTCTTCCAGCCGGCGCACGGCGGTCTGGTTCTGGCCGAATGCCTCTGCGAGTTCCTTTCGGTTCGCGGTGGGCGTGACGATATCGATATCCATCAGACGCTCAACGGTTCAGGATCAACTTCGAGGGCAGCCATCGACACCGGCGCGGCATTGAAGCCCGAGAACCGGAAGCCACAGAAGTTCTTGAACGAGAACGCCGGGCGCCATTGTGCGCGTTTGTCGGTCTGCCCTTGGCGCCCAAACGAGATGTACCTATCAACGCTCCATTTGCGGCCGTCGAGGGTATATCGCATGCTGACAGTCGGATTTTCTTTCAGGTCGGCATAGCCGAGCGTTCCGATCAGTTCGACGGCGTTTACGATGACGCCCTTTCCGCCGTTGTACATGAACGCGACGTCGAATTGCCAACGGGCCCGCTCACCATACTGCTGGGCGGTCAACGGGTCGATATAACCGACGCGCTGATCGATCTTGTCGCCCATCAGGAACTTGCCGTAGCAGTACACCGGATGCCACGCCCGCCACGGCCCGCTGCCGTCGACACTGGAGTCGAGCATGAACCAGATCGGCTTCTGTGCGGCCTGCGATCCCATGACGTCGTAAACCCATGTGTAATCTGGCAGATGCAGATAGATGAACTGCTGCACCTTCTCACCCCGATATTCGAGCGTTGCCTTGGAAAGCTGCTCATCGGTGTATTGGCCGATGACCGTCTGCACCTCGCGCGAGGCGATCGACGTCGCGAGCCCGAGCCCAGCGCTTAGATATACGCTCGGCGCTTCGTCTTCCGCGCTGCCAAGGAATGCGAATCCTTGGCTGGTGAGGCATTTCCCGTGGGGGCCGAGGACACCCTTCTGAATCGTGGCGCCGACGTTCTGCACGAATGGGAAACCGGTGCCCCCTTGGTTGTCGAAAACGGCGATGGTGTACCGATTGCACCCGTACAGTTCATTGCGGAATCGCAGCGTTCCGTTGAGCTTGTCCGGCGAGTTGGAATCGCTGCCGAATTTCTGCGAGTTGATGTTGAACTGGTTATCGAGGTCGGTGACGTAAATCGCGGTGTCGTCGCTCAGGACGAAATAGCCTGCCATCCATGTGACGTCTGTCGGCGTGCCGACATTCTGGTTCGTGCACTCCTGTAACGTTGGGGTGCTCGTCGTGGTGCCGTCGGGCTTCTGGATCGTGTAGAAATAGAGTTTCCCGGCACTCACGATGCCGATCCCCTGATTGTCATACCCGTGAACGATGGAGACCGGCAGATTGTCGTTCTTGAGTTCACCAAGAACTGTGACGAGCCCCGTCGATGAGACGGAAACCAGATTGGGGCCGAGCACGCGGTAGCAGGTGCCATTCCAGTTGACAGCACCACGGCACGCACCGTAGATCACGGGCGCGTTGACATCGAAGCGTGTTATGCCCTCTGCGGTGCGCAAGTACATCTTGGAAATTCCGGTGTCCTTGAACACCGGCACGAGGTTGCGCGGGTACGAGGTGCGGAAATCAGCGCCGATGTCGGCGTATGTGCCGTCGCTCAGTGGGATCTGCATGGTTCGTCAGGTTGTGGCGCTCAGATAACCCTCTCCCGGCGTCACGAGGACCGGCCCAGTGTTCACCAGCGTACTGAGCAGTGAAATGCCGCCAAACGTGCCGTTCTTCGTGATGACCTCTTTCGAGTTGGGCAGGATCGGGTAATCCTTCACGGTTGCGGCCACCGGATTCGCGACGTCGTAGCACCGCACGAAGACGATGAATGCATTCGCGTTCGTGAACATCACTTGCTTAGCCAGCGGATCGACCGTGATAGGGGTCGGCGTGCTCGACACCGTGACAGTTTGCGTCTGGCCATAGGCCGGCGAGAAAGGCTGTTTAACCATGGTGTCAGACTCCGTCGAGAGGGCGCATAGTCACCGATGCGCGCGAAATAGAAAGGGTCGTTGAGGCGTCCGCAGAGGCGATCAACTGGATGATGTCGCCTTCGTTGATGCGTCCGTTCACGTTATTCGGATTGCGCAGTACGCCGGAGAAGTGGAAGCAGTCTGCGTTCCCGGTACCGGCCTTAATCGTCTGGAACTGCGACGTGTGCAACGGGCCACCGACAGGCCCCGTTTGAAGCTGCAAGGTCAGCGTTCGGCCAGCGGGCAGTGAACCGTCGAGCGCCACCCAGAAGTCAGCGGCCGCGATATCGCGCGTCGCCTGCATGACGCCGGTCAACACATTCAGCGTCAGCGACTGGCCGCCGATGTTCAGAACGGTGTTGCCGTTCGCGTCGAACGGCGCAACGGTGACAGCGACCGTGCCGACGGGAAGCGCCACAGCTTGCGAGCGGATCAAGGAATACAGCGAAGATGCGTTCAAGAGTCCATCCGGCAATTGGAGGTTCGCTTGCAAGAGATCGAGAAGCGCACCGAGGCTTACCTTGCGCGCCTGCCCGTTGTTCTGGCTCCAGATCGCTACCTGATCGGAAAGCTGCGGGTTTGTGTCTGCCGAAAGCTGGTTGATGTTTGCCATGTCGAGGCCTCAATTGCTGTCCGGCCAAGGATTGCCGGTAGGCTGAAGAAGGTCATCGTCGGTCGTCGTGATGCGGTCGACCGGCGCGAAGAACTGCTGATTCTTGGTGTTTCGGCGATTTCCGGTGCCGATCGGCATATGGCGCGGCATCTGCATCTGCGGGATTTCGAAACTGCCGGTGAGGAGCGCCTGATATGAATCGTCGGCAACTTGCGCAAGCTGAGGGGGTACCGTCTTTCCCTTCATCGACGCCAAGCGCGTCACTGCCAGATTCGTGACAAATCCCTGTAAAGCCCAGTCGGGAATGCCTGCGTCGTCGCCTAGATCGCTGGCGCGCGCACTTGCGGGTAGGTTGTAGCCGACGCGGATGCCCTGTGAATCCCACATCGCGGCCATCCAGTCGAGACGACGCAGCGCATACGAATATTCCTCTGCGCTCAGGTCAAAGGTGTAGCCAGCCAGCCCGATTTCGGCATATGCGTCGTCGATGATTTCCTTCTTCGTTGCCATGACGCGGGGCGCTTACGCGCCGCTCCCGGCTTTCGCGTCAGCCTTCCCGGCTTTCGCTGGCTTATCAGTCGACACCGCTTCCTTGGCCGCCCCCTCAGTTGCCTTAGCCACGGTTGCTGCACGTTCTGCTTCTTCGCACGCCTGACGCTCGGCCGCTTCCTTCGCTTCGCGCTCGCGGCGCTCCTCGGTCTCGCGCAGGCGTTTCGCCTCTGCCTCGCGGGCCGCCGTCGGCGAGGGGTGCCAGCCTTCGGCAAGCATGTCCGGCACTTCGACGGCTTCGACGATGATCGTGTCGACATCGACGCCATGCAGGCGCTGTTCGCTGCCGACGCGAAACATCATCGTCGCTTCATGGAATCCTTTCATTGGGGTCACCTCGTGAAAACGGCGGCCGGGCGTGCGAGACGCCCAAGCCGCCGGCAGGCATTTACACCTGATTGAACAACTCAACGCCGCACATCTCGGTGTTGAGCACGGCGACACCGAAATAGATGTCGGCGCGGTACTTCGTGACATACGTGTTGATGTCGAAGAACTTCGTCAGCGTGACCTCGATGCCCTGATCGGTCGTGCCACGAATGGCCTGAACACCGGCGTCGGTCGGCACTTCGTAGCGGCCCGGCAGCAGTTCGACGGAATCCATCTTCCAGTGCGGATTGAGAGCCGAACCGGCTGTGTTGAGCCAAGTAATCGGCGCGCTGTTGGCCGGGGTGGCCGTCACGTTCTGGTAGCAGACTTCAGCCAACGATGCACCCTGCGCGCTGATGAACGGCGGCGTGATCTGAAGGTGCGTGCCGTCGACAACCGACACGACGCGGAAGGTCTTCAGCTGGCCCGTGTCCTGCTTCGTGATGTGATGCACCGAGTTCACGCCCGCGACGGTGAAACAGTCGCCAGCCACGACGCCGGCCGTTGCGCTGACGGTGATCGTCTGGAAACGGTTGTCGACGTTGGTCACCTCACCGTACGACGCTGCGACGGTGGCCGCCGGCACGTAGTACTGGTTCGCCGCACCGATGGTGATCGCGCCGCCGGCCGCAGCGATGATGCGCGGCGAATAGTCCATCTTGAACACGCCGAAGTTCGCCACTTCACCGACGTATGCCTTGTCGTACGCGGTCTCCGGACGGCCTTGCAACGTCTGGCGTGCGGCCAAATTGCTCGCCATGCCGTTGTAGTCGCGCGACGAGTAGGCAGCATAGCGCTCGTCCATGCCGATGCCCTGCTCGTTGTAGATCGCGTCGATCGCTGCCACGTCGTCGAAGCCACTTGCGGCCGACGTTCGCTTGACGACCAGAGAGCCGAGGGACGTGACCGAACTGTTCACGGCGACGTTGATGTCAGAGGCCAGTTTCTGCTTGGCCGAATCCCCCAAGCGGTTTTCCTGCAACGCATCACGCAGTTCCTTGGCCGTCATCGTCCACGGCACCGACTGCGAACGGTTGATCGAAGCGGGAACCGACAACTGGGTATAGCCGTTGAAGTTGGCCGTCTGGTCCAAGCCCGAATACGACTTGGCGATGTACGGTTGCGGACGCCAGATGATGTCCGCGGACCGCTCCATACCCTGCTGATTGGTCGTGTACTTCTTGACCAGCCGCGACATGACGAGTGCGTCGTCAAAGCCTTCCAGAAGCTGCTCGAAGGCGACCCGTTCTTCCTTGCTGAAATTGTTTGCCATTTTCGCTTTCCCTCAATCGGATTTGATCGAGAGCAGTTGTCAGCGGCGCGACTGCGCCTGCTTCAATTGCCGCTTGTAGGAGTTGACCTTGGAGTAATCCCCGGTCTTCTCCGCTTCGGCTCGCAACTGCTCCAACTTTTTCTCACCGCCTCCGACGGCCGGTGTGCCGGCTGCGGAGGTCACGCGCCCTTCGGGCGCTGCTTTGGTCGATTGGCGGGGCGTCACTTTCAGTTCCTTTTCGAGTTTCGCCGCGGCAAATGCGAACCGGACGGGATCTTTGATGGAAGCCAACTCTTTGAGCTTGTTCGGGTAGCGACCCAACGCGTAGACAAACGCGGCGGGGCGGTCCGCGCCGGCGAGCACAATGCCTTGCTGCTCGACGGTGAGTGCCGCCACCACATCGTTTTCCACGTCCTGATAGTCCTTGACGCGCAATTCGGTCGCTTCACGGCGGTAGCCGTTCAGGCGTTCGACTGCGGCCTGCTCGCGCGCCTGCGCCGCTGCTCGTTGTTCGTTTTGGACGGCGTCGACTTTGGCCTTGTCGGAGTACCACTGGCCGAGGGCTTCATCGAATTTCGCTTCGTCGTAGTCGAACTGCTCGAGCGTCGGTTTCTGGCCGAGCGTGGGGACTTCTGGTTGCTGGGTTGCTGCCGCGCCCTGCTGTGCTTCGAACTTGCGCACCTGCCGCTGAAGTTCAGCGTTCTGCTTGCGCAAGTCGCGCACCCAAGTGGGGGCACCGTTGAGTTGTTCATCCGAGGCTGGCGGGGCCTCATCGCCGAATTGGATTTCGAACGCACCTTCGTCTTGGTCGCCTTCGTTCGTCGATCCTTCAGCGGCAGTGTCAGTGCCGTTGGGCTGATCGTCGTTCGCAGCGTCGCCCGTCAGGGCTGCCGGCTCGGTGCCGGTGCCATTGTCGAGCACCTCGTCGTTGGCGTTCTCATCCGTCGTAAGCTGGTCTGCCGTTTGCATATAGATCCCTGTCGACTCGCGGCTTAAAGGCGCCACGGTGGCCTCAGGCTGGTTTCTACCAACCGTGAGGCACACCAACAAGAATGACCAATCTAAACGGCTTACTGGGCTATTGCGGGCTGCGCGCCTTGATCGGGCGCGTTCGCGACAGGTTGCGCTGGTACAGCGCTCGCAGCAGCGGCCGCCGGCCCGGTGGTAGCGATGAGGGTTTGCAGGATCTGGATGGCAGTTTGCAGGTGATCGTTTTTGGCGTTCGCCAGCTTGGCAACTGCGTCCGCGCGCGAGTTTGCGGCGTCGGCCAGCGTCTTGAGCGTTTCGGCTTTCGTCTTCCCGGCCTTGGCCGCTTCGTTGCCAGCAGCTTCCATCAACCACTGATCTTGCGGGCTCGGCGGCTGGTTCTGTTGCTGGGAAGCCTGTTGAGCCAGTTTGCGGGCCTCTTCTTCGGTCGGCTGAACGACACCTTCCGTCACAAGCTGCATGCGCAGGAACTCGCGCAGGTCATCCAGCCCCTCGCCATCCATGTTCGTGAGGATCAACGACGTCACGATGCTGGAAATCTTCGGATCTTGGATGAACTGGAGCATTCCCACGAGCGCACGAACGGTGGCATCACGGCGGCTCTTGAACGCGGGACCGGTGTCGGCCAACACGTCGAACTTGCCCGTCGCCGGATCATTCACGACCTGTGCGGCCCCGTCGACCATCTTGGGCTGCTTGAGCTTGATATTCGACCGAGCGTCGTCTTTCCCGACGAAGGGCATCGTGCGATTTTCCTCGTCGTAGATCTCTCGCGCCATGCCAAGCCAGACTTCCCCGCTTCGCTGCATCGACTTGCTCATGTTGTCCATGTAGATGAACGACTGCATGTCGATCTTGTTCTGCACGAGCTCGACGGCCTTGGCGGACACGTTCGAGACGATCTGCTCGCCTGCCTGCTGCTCGCCCGTGACTTCCTGAATAACGCTCGACGAGACCTGCATGAGCGCCGCGAGAGACTCCGGCACCGGCGGCGGTTCGGTATAACCGATCGGGCCAGCCGGAACCTTTTCACCGTTGGCGCCCTTGATCGGGTCGACCAGCAGGAACGGGTTATCGTCGATGTTGTCGCTCGCCCACGTAGCGGCGTGGTTCTTGATCTGCTCGGGTAGGAAAATCGGCTTACGGCGCGGTGCCAGCGCATTGATGATCGCCAGCAGCGAAATCTGCATGTTGAACAGGCGTTGTGCGTCGGTGCCGAGACGAACATGGCCCATGATGCGCTCCATGTTATCGATGTACGCGCGCTTGCCGTAGAACGGAATGACCGGAATGTTCGGGCCGGCGACATAGCCGCAATCTTCAAGCACCCGGGTGCCGTCGTGGATCCACTTGTGAACACGGCGCTCTTTCACCGTGCGCACCCGAATTTCGGTGTATCCCTGAGCCGCCAAGCTTTCGCGGTACTCATCCGTCAACTGTGCTTCGGGCACCTTCGTATCCTTGCCCTGCTGATTGTTCAGGCGGAACACATGCACGCGCTTGCGGATTTCCTCGACGCAGTAATATTCGGCCACATAGATGACGTCCGGCGTATACCAGTCGAACTCCGTCATCTTCTGCACCTTCTTGAACGACGACGCGCTCGGCAGCACGATCCCTGCTTTCCCGTACGGATCCGCTTCGCCGGGTTCACCCCAGTTCTCCGCGTATGCATCACGGCTTACCGCTGAAATCACCCAGCATCGATGAGCGTCGGACTTGTCGTATTTCTTGCCGTCGAGGCTGAAGAATACCGACGAGTCGGCATCGTAGATCGGTTCGAACACGATCTTTTGCGTGTCGTCGTCTTGGTCGTACTCGTCGGTGTAGACGTTACGCAGTCGCCACGCACCCATGCCGCCAGCCACGCCTTCCTCGAAAGCATTGTCGTATGCTTCCTGACCGCCGCTGCGCTGCTCGTCGGCTCGGTACAGGCCGCACAGCGTATCGGCCGTCTGGCTCGTCGCGGCGTCATCGACGGGTCGGAACTCCACCGAAATGCGATTGTTCCGGTACTCGTTGAAGATGCGCACACAGGACATGTGCAGCTTGTTCACCTCGAAACGAGGCTTGTTGTCGAACTGGAGGCGCAGCGAGTCTTCCCACATGGCGCCCTCGACGAACACGAACCGACGGTCGCGAAGGCATTTCAGTCGCACTTCCTGCTGACTGGAATATGCGCGGTCGAACTCGACTAGGGACGCCTCGACGACTGCGCTGTGAATCTCTGTTTTGCTCTTGCCCATGATGTTCCTCGCGGCTCAGTGTGATGTTGCGCGCTATCGCCGCGCGTTCCAGTGGTTGACGGTTTTTGGGATATCGAAATGCTCAGGACGCTGTGGGGCGTTCGGAGTGGCGAGGCGACGCATCATGTACGCGTAGCGTGAGGCCGACAGTAAATCGTCGCGCTTCTTCACGATTCGTCCGTTCTCGTCGCGGTGATAAAGGCGCTTCTCTTCGAACCAGTCGACGAGCGGCGAGAAAACTTTCCATCGGCCAGACAGCATGCGCTCCTGCATTTCCCAGATGCCGACCTCGACGCTGTTGCCGCCGTCAGGCCATGTCGCATGTGCGGGAAGCATGTTGAAGCCGACAGCCGCGTACTGACCTTTCAACTCTTCGCCGCCTCCCTTCTCATGCTGCAAGCCGTCGTGAGGCCATGCGTATGGGATGTCACGCGCCCAGCCTTGAACGGCGATACGCGCCTGCCCTGCGTCCTTCTGTGACGCGCGCCACGCGTTCGTCACGTAGATCACATCGGCATCCTTGTCCCATGCCAGTTGCACGTGGCCCTGCGGGTGGTCCCAGCCGAAGTCGAGGCCGTTGATGACGTCCCAGTGAGGGGGAATTTGGAAGGGATCGACCTTGATGTCGTCGTCAGACACCGTGAAGATGAGGCCCGCACCGACGGCCGGCACGCCTTTCGAGCGCATGTCACGCTGGTACGCAGGGTAGGCGGCGAGGATCTGGGCCTTAGCCTCTTCGGTCAGGTGCGGCGCATCAGCCCATGTGACGTTCATCAGGTACTGCCCTTCCTTGATGTCCTCCATGAACTGTGAAACGAGCGGCGTCATGCCGTTCTCAGGTGTGAACGTCAGCGTGACGAGGCCGCCGCGATTGTCGTCACCGGTCAGCGTACGTGTCAGGCACTGCGGGTAAATCTGCTGGTCGCGTGGCTCCTCGTCGATCCAGATGTCGTCGATCGAGTCGCCCATGAGCACATGCTGCCCTTGCTCGTATGCCTTGAACGACAACGTCGACCATCCGCCCGTCTCATGCTTGATCTTGATTTCCTTGATGAGGTTCTTCGTCTGGGGGGAACGGATGAACTCGCCCAAGCAGTCGCCGGGGATTGCCCCTTTGCCGTCGAGCGCATCGCCCTCGAAGTCCCCGAGCAACTTGCGCTGGATCACGTCGCGGATCTGCTCACCAGAGACGCCAAGTGCCCATGACCGGATAGGGCGACTGAATCGGTACCCTTCCCACCAATCGGGGTAACGGCCAGTGAGGTGAATCGCACGCTCGAATGCGGCACCTTCGGTCTTGCCGACTCGGTTCGCGGCCATGAGTGCGCGCTGCTTATTCCTCGCCCCCTCGGCGAAGAACTTGCGTTGCCATGGATATGGCTTGAACAAAGCCAGTCGATTGCGGGCCCGGCGCTCGGCCTTCTCAGCCAGCGCCATCGCCAAATTGAGACGAACCCGACGCGCCTCCGAGTCCGAGAGCCGCGCCGAGTTCGGTGATGATCTTGTCAAGCTGCTCATCGCTCAGGTTATTCAGATCAAGTTTTCCGTTCACATTTGCGTCGACGGCTACCTTCTCGCGCCATCCCATCTTGTTCTTCGTCCACCAGATGATTGCCGTGTTGTCGCCACGCATGCAGTTTCGGTAGAGCTGCCCGACAACATTCGCGTTGGCATGCACAGCACCTTCCTCAACGGCCTTGGCGAACTCCGGATGGTCACGCTTCCAGTTGCGAATCGTCCGGTCACTCACCTTGAAAAGCGGCCCGAGCTCCCCCTCAAGCGCGCCAATAAGGCTGTAGTTGCGCGCCAATTCGGCAAACTCGGGCCGGTAGAGCGTCTTGCACCCCATCACTCCCCCCCAGCACTACGGACGATTGCCCGGAACGCCCGCATGGTTCGCCAAAGCTGAAAAACAGTCCAGATGACCAACAGCCAAAGCAGCGGGCGCTCAGGCGCCGGCAAACCGAACCAGAACGCAATCTGAATCAGGATGAACAGCACGACGCAGCCGATAGCCCACCGGAGCAGGCTGTAGGCCACGGCCAAGGATGCGAGGCTCATCATCGTTACTTCCCCCCAAAGCCGCGCAAGGTCTTCGCCAGTCGGGCTCGCTGACCTTCCTTGCCGCCCTTCTTCGCCGCCGCGTCGAGCTTCTTCTCGGGGATCTTTTCCCCCGCCTTCACCCCCAGTTCCTTGCGCAACGAACCGGGTTTTTTGATTGCATCCTTGATCCATTTCGTAGCCATGACTTACTCCTTATCCTGAATGCGGAAGCCGAACCACACTTGAAATCGGCTGGTTACCACGCCGTCGGCGCGAGTGAAAATCAAATGACCGGTGAGGGAACAGACGGAAGGCTTGCCATCCACGTGAACAGCGAACTGGCCGCCGCTATCCATCCACACCGCATAAAGCGCTTCCTTATGCTCGTCCATCTCAACTCCTGAAAGCGGCGCCGCGCTTGGCGGCGCATGGGTTTAGGCCAGAAACGCCTCGATTTCGTCGAGCGCCGCATGCAGTTCGGCCACAGCCTCGCGCTCGAACGACCAGAGGTGCGCGCGAAGCTTCGCGATAGCACCTTGCGGCACAGCGTCAGCGCCCGTCGTGGAATCCTCGGCGCTTCCCGTCGGCGAGGCGCTGGTTGATTCGGGCGATGCACCCGTCAGCCCAACGTCGGCCAGAGTCGCATCCGCACCGCTCGATGCCGTGCCGGTCGTCTCGGACGACGCCTGTGCCGTCGCAGCGGCAGGCTCCCCCGATTGCGCCACCTCGGCGCCGGTCGGTTGTTGGTTCAGTTCTTCCATTTCTCATGCTCCTTTGGGTTGGTGCTGCTGGTCGCGCCACGCCAGAAATGGGCGCCGTACCTTCGTGATGAACGCGTGGGCCGCGTCCGGGTTGGTTTCGAGTTCGCGACGCGAGGCGACGCCGCAAGCCTCACGCACCGCATAGGCCGCGTCGTCGCTGCTGATGGGCTGCCCGGCGATCTCGGAGAGCCACGCGAGAAACTGCGCGTCGCGGCACCAGATGGCGGAAAGGCGCGTGAGGCCGGTCATGGTCAGAGGCTCGGACGCTTCTGGATGATCGGGGCCGATCGCGGCACGCCATTCGGGAACGTGCCCACCATTTGCAAAGCACGCGCCTTCTCCGCCTGCTTCTTGCCTTCATGCGGCATGCGCGACGAGGTCGAATATTTGCGGCTGACTGCGCGACGATGTGCACGCGATCCGGGCTGAAAGCGATGCACACCGCCGAGGCTCATTGCAGCCCCGATGAAAACGAGCCATCTGGGGATAAAACTACGATTGGCGCGCATATCCATGCTGTTTCTCCTGAAATAGCCATTTAGGGGCGGAAATTTGTCTGTGCTGGGCCGTAAAAAGCGGCCATGAGAGGTTCGCGGACAATCGCCGGGCGCGAGCCGGTGGCGATCCGGTAATGAGCCAAAAGACCGCGTGCACGCCGTGCCGGAGCCTCGAGAACGCCCGCCTCGACGAGCGCATTGAGACGCCTGCGCACCGTCATGCGGCTGCAACCGGTGACGGCGACGAGTTGGTCGCAGGTCACCGGCTGGCCGGGTCGGATGTAACGGAGCAGGTCCACTTCGACGCGTGCGAACATGGCATCACCTCACTAGGGCAGCGGGAAAGATCGGTCGATGAACCAGATGCCGGCCGCCAGACAGCCAGCGATGACGACGCAACTGGCACCGGCGAAGAGCAGGATTGCGCCGATGGGGTCGAAGTTGTCCATCACACGCCCCCGTAAAATGCCGCTGTCAGCGCGTCACGGCGCGCGAGCCGCCCGTTGTCGGCCAGCTTTCGAACGTAGTAACGGCGCCGGCGCATGAACAGCTCGTGCGGGTCTTGCTTGTTGAGCCATCGCTCTTGCCGCTGCTCAGCGGTGAAATGCGCGGGTTCCTTGGCGCTCTGCCCTGCTCCGAGGCGATAGCGCTTCTGTGCCTTCCCATTGCGAGAGACGCGCACCCAGTCGAAGACGTGGACCTCTCCGCGTAGCACAGCGGCGTCGAGCAGTTCGCGGACCTGCTGCCCAGAGAGGTAAACGGTGTCGGCAATCGCTTGCGTGGTGAGCAACGCGCCGCCATGCAATGCCGCGCGAATGCGCTTCCATCCCTGCGACCCTCGGGGCTTGCTGCCGAGTTTGAGCGCGTTGGCCTTCTGCCGGAGATGGTCTACGGTGCGCCCGGGCAGCCGGTGCACCTGAGACTCGATCGGCTCGGGCGACGACCATATCTCGCGCAGGATGGCTTTGTCCTCTTCGGACCAGCGAACGTAGCGGCCGGTCATCGCGCGTTCTCCCGCGTGATCGCCAGCGAGAGGATGGCCAGAGCGTCGGCCTCGTTGTCATCCTTCGGGCGGAAGCCCCGCGCCTGTGCGGCGGCGATCATGTCGGGTTTCTTGGCGTTGCCTGCGCCGGTCCATGCCTTCTTCACCTGCCCCACACCTACGCCCGTCATTTCGATGTTTCGGCCAGTGCACCAGTGCTCCAAGTGCGCGAGGAAGCCGCCATAAACGTGTGCGGCGATGATCTGCCCCGGGCCGTGGTTCTTCACGTCCTCGAAATACACGGCATCGATATCGCCCACGGTGGTGCACATCTGGTTCAAGTGCGCACGAAATTTGTTCCAACGCTGTCCCGCGACAGTGCTGGAGCCAATCGAGGTGGAACACAAAATGCTGCCGCTGCGCACCACGCCGTTCCGGTCTACGGTGGCCCAGCCGAGTTTCGTGCCAAGGTCGAGCGCGAGAATGCTGCGGCGCGTCTCAAACGCGGGCGCGCTCGCGAGGGGCGGGAATTCGTCTGGTGCATCGACGGTTTGCGTTTGTGCGCAAACTCGGGGCATTTCGTCGAAGAGCGTCATTCGGCCATCTCCGGGATGAGGGATTGAATGGCTGGCGGCGTGAAGGGCAATTCGGCGCTTGGCACGGTGCGCACCTTCGCCTTGTCCAGATCGGCACAGCACTCGGCGACGAGCGTCAGGTACAGACGCTCGGTCCAAAGCTTCACGGAGTCCTGTTCGTTGATCGTGCGGGTGTGCTCTACGAAGGCATGCTCCTTGCGGTCGAAAACCTTCGTGGTACGGATCTGGTTCGACGGGGCGAGGTCGGGTCGACCGATTCGCGCCATGGCGTCAGAAGCGGCGCGGTGCCGCCCGTTGGCCCAGTCGAAGGGATGGATCGTTGCCGCGTTGAGGTACGCCCTCACGAAGGCAGCCCGGGCGTGCATGCGTGCAGTGACCTCCTGCCAGTGCATCGGCATGACGTGCGCGTGACAGCCGCAAAGCCAATCGGCACCGGTCCTCGTGGTGCCGGCCAGCATGCAACCGTGAGCGGCACACGCCCATTTCGGTCCCGAATCCTGCGCGTTGGTGACGGTATCGCTCATGCCGCTGCTCCTCGAGAGTTTTCAGCCTGCTTGCGTTTGATGCGGTCGATGTACGAATCACGGGACTCGCCGACGCGTGCTTCACCGGCGCCGCATTCACGAGCCACTTGCGTGAGCTGGATGTCGTTGAGCGTGTGGAGCGGCGGTGCTTTGGGTTTCGGTGCGGGGCGCCGGTGCTTCTCGACGAAAGAGCGCACGAAACCTGCGTTGACGGGATTCGGGTCGTGGGCGTTGTCGCGCGCCTCAACGGCGGCGTCGTACGCGGCACGCAGTTCGGCGAACGTAAGACCGGTACCGGCGAGGTCGATCACCTGCTGTGCGCTAGCGGTCAATCCACTGGGAAGCTTGTTGCGCGAACGCTCCCAAGCGATCAGATTTTTCGACACTTCGACGGCGGTGAGCATGTCCGTGGAATCCGCGGCGTGCGCGGATTCACCAACGTCGTCGTTAGAACCTATGGTTTTAGGTTTACGTTCTGTTCCGTTCTGTTCCGCTCCGCTCTGTTCCTTTCCTTTAAGAGCGTTTTCCGGAGGAATTCCAGCGGAAGTTTTTACGTTTCCTCCGGAAGTGACTCCGAATTCCGCAGGAAACAGTTCGCGTTCCAGAGGAAAGCCCATCTCTATCCAATGCTCTAGCTCGGGTATTTCCAGAGGAATCAGGCTCTTTTCCGCCCGCGCTCTGTTCCTTTTCCGCAGTCGTTCCACAAGCTTTCCATGGGCATGACGATGTTTCGCGGCCCATGCGTTGTTGACCTTCTCGGCCAGCACTTGGTGATACAGGCGCCCGTCTGCGCATTTCACCCAGCCATGAAGAGCGCCCGCGCGGACATCAAGCCACGTCTCGTCGAGCTTGCCCTTGTGCCAGTAGCCAGCGCGTTTTGCCAGCCACTCGTCGTTGTCAGGAAGTGAGCCAGCCGGGACCTCGTGCCAAGCAACGCACCAGAGCAATACGGCTGACCAGCACGATTCAGGCGACTCGTCATGCACAAGATCCGATCCAAGCAGGCGTGGAACGTCGATCGGCATTTCTCGGAAATTGCGCAGGTCGCAATCGGCAGCAGTAAGGGGTTGCGGGAGATCAATCACGGGTCACCCCCTGCGCCGCAGCACAAACCACGTGGGCGTGATGACGGCGGCCAGCACCACGGCAACGATGATGTCGGCGGTCATGGTCAAAGCCCCTTCAGGCGCTCGTACTGGCGCCCTTCCAGATACTTGAAGGCCAAACCTTCAAGCGCTTCGATCTCAAGCCGCGCGACGACCATCGCGTCGAGCGGCGCGAGTTGAAGGCCGAAAGCCGCCAGTAGCAGACAAACGTCCTTCATATCGTCGAGGCGCCGGCTGATCGTGCTCGCGTGCACGCCGAGGCATTCCGCAGCACGACTCTGCGTGGTGCGTGCAACTGCGCGCAAAAGCTCCGCGTGATTGCGTGCACCGACCATGCGTGTACTTTCCGCCTCGTCGGCTGAAACTGTTTCTGCGGTGGTCATGCGGCCACCTGATCGGTGCTTTTGGGTTCAAGGTCTTTGAAAGCCTCGGGGTACGCGAGACGCAAGAACTGCAACCGAGCCTTCGGAATGCCGTTGATGCGCCATTCGTGAACCGACGGCGGCTTGCACTCGCAGATTCGAGCCACAGCCGACGTGCCACCGAGGCGGTCGATTACCGCGTTGGCTAAGTTGTCCATCCGAACCTCCATGTGATTTCGAATGGATTTTAGGCCGACCTAAGACGAAATGCAAGTTACAGCTAAAACAACTGTGGTTAGGCTCGACTAATGGATACCTGGAATAAGCGACTTGCTCTCGCACTTGAGCAAAGTCCATACAATGCAAACGCCCTTGCGACGGCGCTCGGGGTTGCCGCCCCCAGTCTGTCCGCGTGGATTGGGGCAGGCACAATCACGCCAGCGAAAGACATCAAGGCCGAAAATCTTCTCCGAGCATGTGAGCTTTTGGGAGTGCGACCTGAGTGGGTATTGTTTGGGAAGTTGCCTATAAAGCGCGAGGGAGCGGCATGGCCGTTCCAAGGCGTGACACGCGAACAGTACGAACAACTCCCCGAACGGGAGCGGGCGCGCGTAAGTCGGTTTATGCGCGACACATGGGAAGATTGGATCGCATCCCAGCCGCCGGAGGTCAAGAAGGCCGGATAAGAGGTCCGCCGATGGCTCAGGTGATCTCACTGTCGGACCGAAGAAAAAGACCTACATAGAACCCGTTGGAAGTAAGCCGCAACGAAAACAGGCCGCCTAGAGCGGCCTTCTTTTCGTCATCAATATTAGGCCGGACTAAAATAATTCTTGACGAACTCTTTAGGTCGACCTAAGATTGCCTCACATCCACACGGAACGCGAGGCACAAATGAACGCCCCTCTCCCCCAAGCCATCCATCGCCAGATTGGCTCCATGAGCCAGAGCGAAGCCGCAGAAGCGCTGGATCGAATCGACGCTGATTTCGACGCAGCGGTCGTTGCACGCGCGTCGCTGATTGAGCGCGCGGCTCTCCCGAGCGACATCACCGAAGTGCTGGGCGCGCTGGTCCTGCCGGAAGACGTGACGGTGATCTGCGCCGCGTTCCGCTCGGGCGCTGCTGATCTGGCGCTCGGCCCGGTGCTGGTGCGCATCATTCGCCGCGAATGGCGCGATCAGGCCGAAATCGAGTGCATCCGTCTCGCTGAGGCTGCCGTCACTCCGGGCCTGCGCATGTCGGATATCACCGCCAAGGACTTGCAGCGCGCCGCTGTGATCGCGCAGATGGGGGTGAAGCATGGATAAGCACACGCCGGGGCCGTGGTGTGGTTCATCTGCCGGTTCGATTACTCCTAGGCAAAATCCCAGCTTGCTCATCGCAGATGTGTTCGGAGCCGGAATGGCCGACACACAACTGATCGCCGCTGCGCCGGAACTGCTGGAGGCGCTGGACAAGCTCACCGATGTCTACGCCGCGATGCGAGTGAACCTTGTCAAGCAATACCCACAGGACGGTTGGTCCACCGAGACGATGACTCTCGACGCAGCTCGCGCCGCCCTCGCCAAAGCCCGAGGTGAAGCATGAGCGCTCTCAAATTCGGTGGCGCTGGCGAAATAGCTCCGGCAGATGTGAAGACCCCATGTGACGAATTCGAGAATGCTATTCGAAAAATTGGCGTCGTTGCTGCTTGTGAGTGGTTCGGATACGCGGCTGACAGTGACTTCACCAAGGAAACGACTCAGTGGCTTTTGGCTAAGACTGGAGGAGAGGCATGAGCGAGCTCAACGACGGCGGTCCGGCTTTTCCCACCACAGATGAAAACACGACCATCCATGCGGGATTCGGCATGATGCTGCGCGACTACTTCGCGGCGAAAGAGATGACCGCAATCATCGCGCAGCTAGACGGGGGACTCGACTACAAGGAAGACGACGTTGCCATCATGGCCTATGACATGGCCGACGCCATGCTTCGTGCCCGCGAGCCGAAGGAGATCGTATGAGTCGCGATCACTGCACGATCTGCCTGCAACGCGGGCACACGGCGTCTAGCTGCCCGCACGTCGCACGCCGTCGCCGCCCGGCGATCATCCGCGCCATCGACCGTTTCACAGCCAGTTACCCGGGCGTCGCCGCTCTCATCGCTATCGCCGTCATCGCGCTCGGCTGTGGCGTCGTCGGCACGTTCGACCTTGAGAATGATCTGCGCGCCGCCCAGCCCGTCGTTTTCCGGAGCGTCTGAGATGAACGCACCCATGCGCGCGGCTGCTGGTCGGATCGTGCACGGCCTGCCGATCGAGGATTACCACGCCGACACCGAGTCGGTTTCGAAGACCGGGCTCGACCTGATCGCCCGTGCGCCTGCCATTTACTACGCCCGCATGCTCGACCCGCAGTATGAGCACGTCGCTGTTGCGCTCGGCGAAGACGGCGACGAAATGAAGCCGGGCCAGTTGGAGGGCACGCTTGCCCACTGCGCGATTCTCGAGCCTGAGGAATTCGGTCGGCGTTATGCGATCGGGCCAGCAGTGCGCCGCAACACCAACAAATGGAAAGAGTTCGAGGCCGCGGCACGCGCCGACGGGAAAGTCGCGATCAAGGGTGCGCAGTATGACGCCGCGATGTGGCAAGCCGAGTCGGCCATGCGCCATCCACGCGTGAACGAACTGCTGGCGGGGAATCACAGCGTGGAAGTCTCCGCGTACTGGCGCGATCCTCAGACGGGCATCGCCTGCCGCTGCCGTCCCGACTTGGCCGCGCAGGTCGGCGCGTCGACGTCGATCCTCATGGACGTCAAGACCTATACCAATGCGTCCGCCGAAGAGTTCCGCCGCCAGATCGCGCGTAAGCGCTACCACGTGCAGGACGCTTTCTACACGCAGGGATACGAGATCGCCGCAGGGACGTCGGTCGAAGAGTTCCGCTTCTGCGTGATCGAGACTGAATGGCCGTTCGCTGCGCAGGTGTTCAAGCTCGGCGACGAGAGCCGCACCGAGGGCTACAACGAGGTGCACCGAAACCTTGATGTGTACGAGCGCTGTGCGCGAACAGGCGTGTGGCCGGGCTATGGCACCGACACGACCACGATAGAGCTGCCGCCGTACGCGATGACCTATGAAGAAGTGGAGATTTCCTATGCCGAATGACATTACCGACCTGCGTCACACGGTCGTGCCCAAGAGCGACCAGCTCAATGCCGAGCAACTGCTGACCAGTGACCTGACGATCACCGTGACCGACGTGCGCGTTGGCGGTGGTGCTGATCAGCCGGTCAGCATCCATTACCAGCACGACGACGGCCGGCCGTTCAAGCCGTGCAAGACGATGCGCAAGCTGCTGATTTTCGCGTGGGGCGAAGACGGCCGACGCTGGATCGGCAAGTCGATGACGCTGTTCAACGAGCCGAGCGTGAAGTTCGGCGGCGAGGTGGTCGGCGGCATCCGCATCAGCCACCTGAGCGACATCGAGCGCGACATCGCCATCTCGCTCACGTCGACGAAGGGCAAGAAGGCTCAGCACTTTGTGAAGCGTCTCGTCATGGCACAGGCTGTGACTATCGAGCAGGTGCTCGATGCCATTGCATCGATGAGCGACAAGAAGTCGCGCGATGCCGCCAAAAACCTTGCCATGCAACTCGTCAACGAGGCTGACGTCGAGGCCGCGCAGAAAGCGTTCAACGATCGCGTGGCAGCACTGCGCGGCCCCGCAGCACCTTCCGACAGCCAGTAACACGTCCACCACCCGGAGATACCCACCATGTTTGAACTGACCAACCAGAAAGCGAAACTCCTGTCCGTCCGTGCTCTCGGTGAACAGGACACCGACAATCCGAAAGCCGAGCTCGAAATGAAGTGGTCATGCGTCGTGCCGAATGTGCTGCTGGCCGAGTTTCACCCGCAGTTGCGCGACCTTCTCTACAAGAAGCCGGAGGACGCGCAGCAGCCCGATATGGTAGACCCGGATATGCCGTCGGAACTGCGTTTCCCGGACATGAGCGGCTTCAAGTGGGGCAAGGAATACGCAGGTCACAAACTCGTCGTGGCCTACGGTGTGGGCGGCAAGAGCGACATCGTCCTCGAAGACGTGAAGGTCGACAAATTCCGCCTGCTCCCGATTCAGGGCGGCAGCACGCAGATCAACTTCCGCACCGTCGGCGCCCCGGCCGAAAAAGACGTCGGCAAACTGTGCAGCTTCGTGCGCCGCGAGATCGATATCAACCTCATCGCGCCCCCGCCGCAGACGGTTCAGCAACTGTTCAACGAACCGGACGCCGCCTGACATGCGCCTCCCGACCACAACCCAAATGGTCAAGTCGCTGGAGCAAATCTCCGGCGACCTCACCGACCAAGAGCGCGCGGCCCTTGCGCCGATCAGCGCCGTCATGCACAGCGGCCAAGTCACACAACTCACCGGCGAGCAGGTCGAAGCGCTCGACGCTATGTACTCGGCCTACTTCGGGAGCACTGCGAATGTCTGAACTCAAGACCGTGACGTTTGATGCGACGCTGCTGCCGTGCCCGTTCTGCGGCTGCGAAAACATCCTGATCGCGCCGGATGAATATGGATCTGGCGGCCAGCATGTTTCTCCGTATCACATCGTATGCCGCGTATGCAAAACCGAACAAAGCGATGACGAGCCGGAATCGGCCATTGCTAAATGGAACACTCGTCCCCCCACGCCAGTCGCACAGAGCGCAGGGCAAGAGCCGGTAGCGTGGTTCACGGACGACCACCTGATCGATAAGTCTGCGACGACGTGGGACAAGGCGACCGCCGAACGCTGGGCAGCGAAGGGCTGGCCGGTGTGGAATCTGTACCGATCGATGCCGCGCGCCGGAAATCTCGGCGATGGCCTGCGCAAATTCCTGGATGCCGCCGCAGGTGACGGTCTTGTATGCAATGGCGTCGACGCGGCCGATTTGTATGTCGAATTGTTCGGCGACACGCTCCCCGATGCTGCGGCCGAGCGCGCCGCAGATGCGCAGCAGGAGGAAAAATGATCCTGCACAGCACGCATGTGTTCGAAGCGTACAGAGCCGCTTTCAAATATTCCCCTGATACCGGCGAGATATTCCGTCTCAAGGACGGTAAGCGCATGGAGTTCATGTCCGATCAGGGGTACCCGGTCATATGGTTTCACGGCATTCGTCGTCTGTCGCATCGAATGGCATGGGAGATGCACTTCAGCGAAACGTGCCCCATACAGCTCGACCATATCAATGGCGTGCGTACCGACTTTCGCCTAACCAATCTGCGCGCCGCGACCAATTCGACCAACTGCATGAATAAAGCGGTTTTGGGCAAATCGGGACTGAAAGGCGTTTCGTACCACCGTCAGCACAAACGCTGGTATGCGCGTATCCAAGCGGACGGAGCAAAGAAGATGCTCGGGTATTTTGAAACGCCCCACGAGGCAGCTCACGCCTATAACAAGGCAGCGATCCAATACCACGGCTCCTTTGCCGTGCTTAATCCGGTGGGGTACTGAAATGCAAGAGGAAATCAAATCGGCGCTTCGCAAGGCTTACAACCTTGGTCAGACCTATTGGCAGCAGGCCGACAGCGAATACATTTCCCAGCAGCGTAAGTCCGACGAGACGCATGCGAAGTTCGAGCAGCTCGTGGCCGATACGGTTGCCGCCCTCACGTCTCCCGCGAAGGTGGGTGGGAATGAGCGGGAGGCGTTTGACCGATGGTGCGCCGACAAGGATTACGGATCGTTCACCACGCGTGAATTACTGTGGCCGTGCTGGCAAGCCCGCGCCGCGCTGTCGGCGGATGGCGGGGAGGAATCGCCGAGCCTCACGAACCCGCTGACGCCATACGGGATGCTTGTGCGCGCACTCCGAATCGCAACGGCCACGACGCTGATGGATATGGCGCGCCATCACAACACGCGGCCTTCCCTCTTGTCTGGAATGGAACTCGGCCGCAAGCCTGTGACGATCGACGATGCAATCGCTGCATCCGAGTTCTTCTCAGCGCACGGTGTGGCCGGCACGCTCGGAGCGCTGACCGTTGCATTACAAGCCGCTATTGCCGACAGTCAGGCGAAGGGGGAGTGATGGCGAAGATCACACAACGACCAACAGTCCACGTCGGGGCTGTCTTCGAGTTCAGCGAAGCCGAAATGCGGGCACTTGATGCGCTGACCGGATACGGCGTCGACGCCTTCCTCGAGGTGTTTTACAGACAACTCGGGAAGACGTACATGCAGCCGCACGAGGCTGGATTACGCGAACTGTTCGAGTCGGTTCGCGAACAGATCCCCGCGATTCTTCAGCGCGCAAACGAGGCTCGCAAAGCGTTCACGGCCAATCAGGCAAAGGGGATGTGATGCGTAACTGGCTCAAATGGGTATTCGCAAGGCAGGAAATGGCGATGCTCGAACGATACCGCGCGGCAGTGCAATGCGCTGACAGATGGCTCGCCGAGTTTCCAGACGCCGTAGATGCGCTCTCACATGTGAGGGCATGGGGCGAAGGCAACGGCGGCGAAACCGGATATGAGCACGACATCGAAAAAGTGCGCGAGCGCATGCGACTCCGATTCGGAAGTTACGACCCCGAAGCGCACGGATTGCCGCCATATCCGACTGGGAAAGTTACTGGCCCATGCGTCTGTGGATCGTGGCCCGGTGGCGAATGTCTCAAATGTCTTGTTGTGCCCTCTCAGGCAGCGGAGGAGCGGAAATCGTGAAGATGACGAAAGCTCAACGCGAGCAGGTGCGCCAGAAGTACGACGGCCATTGTGCCTACTGCGGTTGCGATCTTCCTGAGCGCTGGCATGCCGATCACTTCGAGCCGTGCATTCGTGACCTGAAGCGTGTAGACGCATCTAACGGCGGCGTGCGTCTCGCGACGACTACACCGCTCAGGCCAGAACGCGACGTGATCGAGAACATGATGCCTGCCTGCCCGCCATGCAACATCAGCAAGGCGTCAATGTCGCTCGAATCGTGGCGCGGCTGGCTGGCCGGACACATCAACTCACTGAACAGCTACCACCCGATCTACCGACTGTCGAAGCAATACGGTCTGCTTCAGGAAACCGGTGCGCCCGTGGTGTTCTATTTTGAGCGCGTCGACGGCGCTAAGGGGGCGTGCTCATGAGACAGAACGAGATCATTCTGGGCGACTGACATGCGAGGCGCCTACTACAACGAGCATGACAAATACGCCGCCGATTGGATCCGCAACCTCATCGCCGCCGGGCATATCGCGCCCGGTGACGTCGACACGAGAGATATCCGCGATGTTCGACCTGACGACCTCCGAGGCTACACACAGTGCCATTTCTTCGCCGGCATCGGCGTCTGGTCCTATGCACTCCGACTGGCAGGCTGGCCTGACGACCGACCTGTTTGGACCGGTTCCTGTCCGTGCCAACCTTTCAGCGCGGCAGGCGCAGGACTTGGGTTTGCTGACGAGCGGCACCTATGGCCGCACTGGTTCCACCTCATCCGCGAACTCATGCCTGCAAGCGTGCTTGGAGAACAAGTCGCGAGCAAGGACGCAGGGCCTTGGCTCGACCTTGTACAAGATGACATGGAAAGCTTGGGTCACGCCTTCGGGGCGATCCCGTTTCCGTCTGCGGGCGTCGGTGCTCCGCACATCAGAGATCGCCTTTACTGGCTGGCCCACGCCTACGGCCAGCGAAGCCGGAGGAACGCCCGAACAGTTTCTGGAGCGCAAACGGCGCTCGATCGCACGCGGCTCGAAGATGGGGGTTGCACTGACCGACCTTGGGCTGGTCGCACAAATGGCAGGATGGCCGACCACGACAAGCACGGACGCACTGCGCAAGCCGTCGCCGAACTTCACCACGCCGAACGTGACGCTCAACCATGCCGCAGCGCTCGCGGGGTGGACAACGCCGAGCGCCAGCGATTCGACACGATGTGGCACAGGGATTACAGCGGGGATGACAGGCAGCTCGCTGGCGCAGCAGTCGAAAGAAGCACAGGGCCCGGCCCGACTAACAGCTTCTGGCGAGATGCTGATTGGCTCCTCTGCCGGGATGGAAAGTGGCGGCCAGTTGAACCCGGCACATTCCCGCTGGCTCATGGGGCTCCCGCGAGAGTGGGACGACTGCGCGCCTACGGCAACGCGATCAACGCGCAAGCGGCGGCCGAGTTCATCCGGTGGGTGAACGAGGCAATCAAGGAAACAGCATGACCACCCACCCGGCCACGGCCGAAGCACTGAAAGAGATTCTGCGGGTGACTGCCCGCGCCTGGGAGATACGAGGATGAATGCCCAACAGCACACCGAACATACCCGCGCACCGAAGCGCGCACGCGACGACAAGCCGACGTTGCCCGCCGAGGGCTTTGTTCGACTGCCGCAGGTACTCGCCGTGTTTCCCGTCTCGCGCACGACGTGGTTGCGTGGCGTGAAGGAAAAGCGCTACCCTGCACCGGTTCAGTTGTCACCCAGCACGGTGGCATGGCGAGTCGAGGATATTCGTGACTTGCTCGCCTCGGTTGCAGCCAACGGCCACGAGACTGGGGGTACTTCTGGGGGTATCGGAACGCAGGAAAACTGACAGATCACCGCCAGAAGAGGCTCACACGGCATTTTCCCGTTCCTCTCTCCGGCACCAG
>NZ_CABPSF010000016.1 GCF_902459685.1 Pandoraea iniqua
TGCCATGGTCAACGTGACCGATGGTGCCGACGTTCACGTGCGGCTTAGTCCGCTCGAATTTTTCCTTTGCCATTTCCAACTCCTAACGGGTTATCTATTGCCGAGTTGCTCGGCATGTTGATTGCCGCGCTTCACACTATCTAGTGGTGCCCATGGGCAGGATCGAACTGCCGACCTCTCCCTTACCAAGGGAGTGCTCTACCACTGAGCCACATGGGCGAAACCTTTACTTCTTCTGCGTCTGCGCGTCACCTGGAGCGGGTGAAGGGAATCGAACCCTCGTCATAAGCTTGGAAGGCTTCTGCTCTACCATTGAGCTACACCCGCTTGGATTCTGACTCTCGCTTCCTTGATAATGAGCGCCGGAATTTCCGGCGCTCATTACTTCCGCATTCTGGTGGAGGAGGTTGGATTCGAACCAACGTAGGCGTAAGCCAACAGATTTACAGTCTGCCCCCTTTAGCCACTCGGGCACCCCTCCGCAGAGAATTTGCAATTATGGAGATGTCGCCCTACCTTGTCAACACCTTCCACGCATTAAAAGAGCAGTTTTTGTGCCTGCTGCTGCGATTTTTTTCGATTCGTGCGGCAAGTCTTTGATTTTTCTAGGAATCGAGACGACAAAGCAAAGCCGCAAATTTTTGCCGCTAACTCGCAAATTTGCGGCAGCGCGAACTGCCCAGACGCAGGTGCAGGCCACCACGGTGCAGCGAGGCACGCAGCTCAGCATTGCGACGAGCCTCGGCCTTCTATGGCCGGCCTCCGTGAGGCTGCACCGACGGCGCCCCGTGGCGGTCACTAGGCGGGTTCTGGGGCGTTGAGATCATTGGAATACATTGCTGCCAGCCGTGGCTCAGCGTGCCGCCTGGGAGGCCAGTCTGCGGGGTGCCCAGTCCGGTGAATATCAGGGACGCTGGGGCCTCGCAATGGCCTTGCAACGGCCTCTTAGGCCGTCGAAGCGCACCAACATGCGGCGAAGTGACACGCAAGATTTCGGTTCGCCCAAAGCAAAAACCCCTTGCTACGCGTTGTAGCAAGGGGTTTTTAGGGGAGCCTGACGATTACCTACTTTCACACGGGTATCCGCACTATCATCGGCGTGG
>NZ_CABPSF010000017.1 GCF_902459685.1 Pandoraea iniqua
ATTACGATTAACACCGCGCACATCGAGTACGAAACGGCTAACCGCCACTACGCACACGTTGACTGCCCGGGCCACGCCGACTACGTCAAGAACATGATTACCGGTGCTGCGCAGATGGACGGCGCAATTCTGGTTTGCTCGGCCGCAGACGGTCCGATGCCGCAAACGCGTGAGCACATCCTGTTGGCCCGCCAAGTTGGCGTGCCGTACATCATCGTGTTCCTGAACAAGTGCGACATGGTCGACGACGCCGAGCTGCTCGAGCTGGTCGAAATGGAAGTTCGCGAACTTCTGACGAAGTACGAATTCCCGGGCGACGATCTGCCGATCATCAAGGGTTCGGCCAAGCTGGCGCTGGAAGGCGACAAGGGCGAACTGGGTGAAGTGGCAATTCTGGCCCTGGCCGAAGCGCTGGACACGTACATCCCGACGCCGGAGCGCGCAATCGACAAGGCATTCCTGATGCCGGTTGAAGACGTGTTCTCGATCTCGGGTCGTGGCACGGTGGTGACGGGCCGCGTTGAGTCGGGCGTGATCAAGGTCGGCGAAGAAATCGAAATCGTGGGCATCGTGCCGACGGTCAAGACGATTTGCACGGGCGTTGAAATGTTCCGCAAGCTGCTCGACCAAGGTCAGGCAGGCGATAACGTCGGTATTCTGCTGCGCGGCACGAAGCGTGAAGACGTCCAGCGTGGTCAGGTTCTGGCCAAGCCGGGCTCGATCAAGCCGCACACGGACTTCACGGGCGAGGTCTACATTCTGTCGAAGGACGAAGGTGGTCGTCACACGCCGTTCTTCAACAACTACCGTCCGCAGTTCTACTTCCGTACGACGGACGTGACCGGTTCGATCAGCCTGCCGGAAGGTAAGGAAATGGTCATGCCGGGCGACAACGTGTCGATCACGGTCAAGCTGATCGCTCCGATCGCCATGACCGAAGGTCTGCGTTTCGCAATCCGCGAAGGTGGCCGTACCGTCGGCGCCGGCGTGGTTGCTACGATCGTTGCCTAA